>BPJV01000001.1:0-902500 GCA_026004795.1 Pirellulaceae bacterium
TTACGCGGAGAGGATACTCGTTGCCGCCCGCGAGCGTTTTCCAGAGCACGTGGGCATTCAGCAGGTTTTGGTTCAACTGTACCTGCAAGGAAGGCGCAATCCCGGCAAGGCGCTGCAATTAGCCCGTGAACTCGTGAGTCGGCATCCGGAAGAAGCGACCAATCACTTTCTGTTGGCTTTAACTGAAGAATGGAACGGCAATCGAATAGAAGCCATCAACCAATTACAAGCGGCCATCGAACTCGATCCATCGAAGCCACATTACATGGAGCTCTTAAATCAAATGACCACGTCGAAGTAAAATCAATCCACCGTAGCGACTGACGAAGTTCCCTCGATGATGGTCAGCGAGCGATTGATGGGGGCACCTGATAGGATATCGGTCCGTCCTGATGGCCAGCGCACATGGATCGCATCAACGCGTTTCGCTGCTCCCAGGCCGAAGTGAATCCATCGGCCATGGTCGCTCTGATATCCCCGGCCGCTGTGAACTTCATCCACATACTTTTCCTGCCCGACTTGTACTGTAACGCGGGCTCCCACGGCGTCACGATTGCTCGTCGAGCCAATCAGCCGGATGCGAATCCAATTGCCGAGGTGGGGTGATTCGTTGCGCAGAAGTGTGGCATGGGTGTTCAGATTGAGAATCGCCACGTCGATGTCACCGTCATTATCCAGATCATCCAAGCCGCTACCGCGACTTGGCAAGGCGATGGCCAGTCCAGGGCCACTGTTACTTGATACATTGGTGAATTGCTGCCCACCATCATTTCTGAGAAGCACATTTGGCGTATTGTACGACGTTGAGGAATCGATGAGCTCGATCATGTCATCCACGTGGCCGCAGGCGATGAAGAGGTCCAAGTCCCCATCGTTCTCAAAGTCAGCGAATCCCGTGCCCCAGTTCACATGGGGCAGGCAGCCGTCGCCTGCTCCCGTCTGAATCGTAACGTCCTCGAACTGTCCATGCCCGCGATTTTCGTACAGAACCGGTAACTCTCCTTGATAGGACGTCATGAAAAAGTCGAGTCTGCCATCACGGTTGTAGTCGCCGACGTCCACTCCCATGCTGGCGTTCTCCGATCCGAATCGGTTGTACGCCGTACCGGCGATCAGTGCTATCTCGGTGAATTGAGCGTTCCCGCGATTTTGAAATAGGAAGTTCGCCAACACATCGTTGCACACGAATACATCATCATCGCCATCGTCATCGATATCACTAACGATCAATCCCATCGACGTACCGGCTACAGCTGCAATTCCCGACTCGTGACTCCACGCTCGGAAAGAGCCATCGCCGTTGTTCAAGTACAAGGCATCAGGGGCTGGTTGATAATCTCTGGGGCTGGGATACCGCGGATACCCTCCCACAAACGCCACGCGATGATCCTCGTAGCGAAATACTACGTAGTGCCCCACATAGAGGTCCAAGTCGCCGTCTCGATCGGCGTCGAAAAAGGCTGTTCCGGCGCCGACCTCGTTCCCATCTCGCAGCTCCACGCTGCCTGCAATCTCCTCGAAGGTGCCATCTCCGTTGTTCCGATAGAAGACGTTCGGGCCGAAATTGTTGACGTAGATATCTTGATCGCCGTCGTTATCGTAATCCGCTGTGGCCACCCCTAATCCGTAACCGGAGTCTCCAACACCTGCTTCCTCCGTCACATCAATAAAACGAAAGCCACCCATGTTTCGGTACAGAGCGTTGCGCGGAGGAGGAGCAATCTCCTGCTGGTCAAGGGGCGCGCCGTTGAGGAAGTAGATATCGATCAGTCCGTCCCCGTCGTAGTCGAACAAGGCCAGTCCTGCACAAATGGTTTCCACGAGATAGCGTTTCCCGGAGCCCCCGTGCGTATGGACAAAATCGATGCCCGCCTCACGCGTAGCATCCACGAACCAAAAGTCGCTGTCGGGCGCACGCGCACCTTCGTGCTGATCCGGATTGCCGTTCGTTGGGCTGGGAGAGGATGGTAATTGCGCCGGGGGTGTGGGCGGCGATGTAGGAAACAGCGGTAAACGCTTACTCAACCAGCCACTACTGGAATTCCAGGTGAGCAAGAAAGCTGCCACCACGATAATGAGGCTCACCCCCCAAATGGACATCCTGCTCACGTATCACCTCTTCGAGATTTCATGGGGCCTGCTGCGCCAAGGATTGTTGAATCCGAGTGTAATGCGGATTGCTCGGCTCCAGACGGATCGCTTCTTTAATGGCGACCTGAGCTTGCTGGACGTTTCCTGCCTGCTGATGCGCCAACGCGAGGATGGCATAATCCTTGGCGGCTCGTGAGCAATAGACGGCTTTTTCTGCTAATTGAACCGCCTCTTGGGCATCGTTCTGCGTGGCGATATAAAGTTCTGCCAGCGCGCTATAACCAAGTGAACTTCGTGGAAACGCCATCGCCAGATTTCGAAATGCGGTTTCCGCATCTTTCAGCTTACCCCAACGCGCCAGAATTCGGCCGTAATTCTGATGATGAGCCGGATTGTCTGGTTCCAGCGAGCGTAAAAGCCACACGTATTTCAGCGCTTGAGGATAATGCTGCTGTTGATAGTAGAGATCGGAAAGCAGTTGGATAGCTTGCAAGTTCGTTGGATCGAGTTCGATAGCATGATGCAACGTCGCTTGGGCTTGATCCGTGGCGTGGATCTTCATCAGCAACCGTCCCGTCTCGGTTGCAATTTGTGAAACCACTTGTGGGGCGAGGCGCGCATCGTTGAAATCAGCCAAGTGCAATCGCTGCGCTTCCGACTCTGCTTTCTTGAGTTCCGTTAATCGTTCGCTGGCTTTTTGTGCATCTTCGAGCCGCTCCAGGCGTACGTAGGCCATGGACAATCCGTGAAAGGCGGCAGCGTGCGACGGCGCGGCGCGGACGACGGACTCGAACAGGTCAGCGGCTTGGGCTGGCTGTCCCTCATCAAGATAGACGTGTCCCAGGAGAAATCGCGCCTGAACATTATCTGGATGGTCCTGTACTAGAGCAGTGAGCTCCTGCTTCGCCTCATCCTTGCGTCCTAAGTTCACTAGGGCTTCGGCGAGCATCATCCGCACCTCGGCACTGACGACGCCGTGGGACCGTGCCGCTTGAGCCCAGTCGATGACTTTCACGAAATCGCCTTCCTGCTTGGCCAGGCTGCACAGGCGAGCGTAGGCCGCCTCATAATCGGGCTGGAGCTCCAGGCACATTTTCCACGCCTCGATTTCCGCCACTGTATCATGGGCTAGATCCTGTAGCCTGGCTGCGGCCGCCAAAGCTTGGGGGGCAGTGGGAAAAACAGCTAACAGATCACGAACATAGCGCTGGCCCAATTCAAGCATGGCGACGTATTCCGAGGAGGCGCCTGGTGGCACGGTGATGCGACTGAGGCGGGCGATCCGCTCGCTGCGCCGCTGCGCTGCGTCCGTTTCGTCTCCAGCGGTCAGAAACGGTAACCGCCCCTGGTCTTCGAGCCACTTGCCTAGGCGATTGCCCAGAAACCCGAACACGATCGCGATGACGACCAGGATCAGCAACGGTAAAAATCGTTGCGGACGAACTTCCCGTCGACGGAGTGAAGGGAGCGAGTCCTTTCGCCCGACAGACAATTGGTCTTCCATCTGGCCCACCAGCATTTAAGGGAACACAACGGAGGTCAGGTGTGGGCATCGGCGGCTGCCTACAGGCTTGCGAACCCGATCATGCATACGCCCCCTGGGGAGGTATTTTTCCTACAAGTCAGGACCAACAAGCGAGATCAGAGCACCGAAATGGGAGCTTCCGCCTGCTACCCCCAGGTCGGCTCGGGTGGGAACGGCTGGCGACGCAGCACGTGTCGGCCCATGACATGCCGTCGGGATAGGCAACCCGGGACTCGGTCGAGCCCTGAACCATCTCTAGCCTACTTTCTCGGTGTTCCCATCGTCAACAACCGCCCCCTTGGCCTCGTGGTCATGTAGTCACTGGCCGGTCCGCCGACGCGCGAGCACAGGGAAGTCTGTAGAAGTAGAATTATAAGATAATGAGCTTGGGGTTGGCATATGTGGGGGGCGAGTTCGACCGCCGTCCAGCTAGCAAGAGGTTTGAGAATGATCGCAGGTATCAACGAGTTGCAAATGGTAATCGAAACCGCGCGAGGTTCGCTGGTCGGGTGGGCGAGATGCGGGGTCGTGCTGCCGATCGGCTGGGCCGTATGGCTCACGCTCGTGGTGGCATGTCGACCTGTCCCGGCCGAACAGCCCCTGGACACCGCTGACTTAGCAGTCGGGGAGTTGGAGGTGGACAGTTGGATCGAGACGGTCATCGGCGACGTCTTGGCAGACTATGTCCATCTCCATCAGCACCCGGAACTCTCGTTTCACGAACGAGAAACCGCCCAGTTTCTGGCCAAACGCTGGCGAACGTATGGTTATGACGTTACGGAGCAAGTAGGTGGTTGGGGAGTGGTCGGCATCATGGAAAATGGTGACGGGCCGACGGTCATGTTGCGCGCCGACATGGATGCGTTGCCGGTAAAGGAGGCAACGGGGTTGCCGTTCGCATCCGAGAAGGTCTTCACCGGTGAAGATGGGGCAACAGTAGGAGTGATGCATGCCTGTGGGCATGACGTTCACATGGCCAATCTGCTGGGAGTGGCGAAGATATTGGCGGAGCATCGGGATCGATGGCAAGGACGGTTGATGCTGGTTGGCCAGCCTGCCGAGGAACGCGGGGCCGGGGCGCGAGCCATGCTTCAAGACGGCCTGTTCGATCGGTTCGGTAGACCAGATTTCGCCATCGCCCTGCACTGCGAATCGGAGACCGAAACCGGGAAGGTGGCGCTGAGCCCGGGGTTTTCCCTTGCCAACGTCGATTCGGTCGACATTATCGTGCGCGGTAGAGGGGGGCATGGTAGCCGTCCGGAAACGACCGTCGATCCGATCGTGCAGGCAGCCGATCTGATTCTCGACTTGCAGACGATCGTATCGCGAGAGATCAAGCCTCAAGAGCCGGCGGTGATCACGGTGGGAGCCATTCATGGGGGAACCAAGCACAACGTCATCGGCGACGCTTGCCATCTTCAATTGACCGTGCGCAGCTACAGTGAAGAAGTCCGTCAGCAACTACTGTCGGCAATCCGTCGCAAGGCGCTGGCGGTTGCCCAAAGCCATCGTGCGCCCGCCCCCGAGATTCTCGTATCGGAAGGGACGCCCGCGCTGCGCAACGACCCCGAATTGACGGCACGCTTGACCAAGGTCTTTAGTCAGGTCCTGGGCAAGGACGCCGTATTACCGATGCCCCCGGTGATGGGGGGAGAGGATTTCAGTCGATATGGGTTGGCAGGCGTTCCCATCGTGATGTACCGACTCGGGGTCGTGGCCCCTGATCGTTTGCAGGGATATCGTCAACGGGGACTACAACCGCCATCCTTGCATTCTCCGCAATTCTATCCCGATGCGGAACCCGCCTTGCGCACCGGTATGAAAACGATGACTGCAGCCGTTCTCGATTTACTGGCGCGGCAGAGCCATCAAGACTGAGCGGAGTACTACCCAAGCTTCGTAAACGACTGGTCAATTCTGGGGAAGGAAAGATAACCACGTGAATGACTCCACACCGGACCAGGGAGAGTTGATACTGGTCGATGCGCACGACAATCCTATCGGTCGTGCCGACAAAGTCGCCGCGCACCGCAACGGTGGTCGGTTGCACCGCGCGTTTTCGGTTTTCATTTTTGACGCGCTGGATCGGCTGTTGTTGCAACGGCGGGCGTCGAGCAAGTACCATTTCGGCGGCTTGTGGAGCAACACTTGCTGTGGACATCCCACGGGCGATCTTCCCACCAAAGTTTGCGCGGAGCGGCGGCTGCTCGAAGAGTTCGGCTTTACAACTGCTCTGACATGGGTCTGCGTGATGGAGTATCAGGCTCATGATCCGGCCAGCGGACTTACCGAACGCGAAATGGACCATGTGTTTGTCGGTCGCTACGCGGGTGCCGTGCGTCCCGATCCGCGGGAGATCGATGCATTCCGGTGGAGTTCCTGGGAGGAGGTTCGCCGGGAGATCGCTGACAGGCCCGCTCGCTTCACCCCCTGGTTTCGCCTTCTTGTTCAACAGCACGGCGGTGAGATCGTAGCGGCGGTAAGCGAGTTGTAATGGCGGCGCTTCCACGCGGCCAAAGTGAAAGGGGATTCCGCTCACGTCATGTGGTGCAGTTCCTAGTTCTTAACGAAGCGGCCGTGGAGCACTGCCCGTCGGCACTGGATGCGAGGAGTTTTCCTGATACTTCCCCGTTCTTGAAGGCACAGCGGAGAAAGGCATGGTACCAGGCGTCATGGCGGCGGGGCATGCCAACCCTTGGTGCGCTCTACCGCCTGTTGCCACTGACGATACATCGACTCTCGCGACGCCGCCTCCAACACCGGTCGGAACTGCTTGTCCAATACCCAATTTCGCGTCACCTCCTCCGTGTTGGTCCAGTAGCCCACCGCCAGGCCGGCAAGATAGGCGGCCCCCAGCGCGGTGGTCTCGGAAACCACCGGCCGCAGCACGGGAACATCGAGGATATCCGCTTGGAACTGCATGAGCGCGTCGTTGTTGCTGGCTCCGCCGTCGACCTTCAATTCTTGAACCGGGACCGCCGAATCCCGCTGCATGGCTTCGATCAAATCGCGAGTTTGAAAAGCCATCGATTCCAGGGCGGCCCGAGCGATGTGACCGCGGGTGGTGCCGCGCGTCAACCCAAAGATTGCCCCCCGCGCATAGGGATCCCAATGGGGAGCTCCGAGTCCGACGAACGCCGGTACCAAGTAGACGCCCTCGTTGTGAGGAACCTCCGCCGCCAAGGCCTCGACATCCTCTGATTTCTCAATGATTTTCAATCCATCGCGCAGCCATTGGACGACGGCTCCGGCGACGAAAACCGCTCCTTCCAAGCAATAGGTCGTCTCCCCCCGCAGTTGCCATCCAACAGTGGTAAGCAAGTTGTTATGGGAAACGACCGGTTTGTCTCCTGTGTTGAGCAGAAGAAAGCAACCGGTCCCATAAGTGTTCTTGGCACTGCCTGGCGTGAAACAGGCTTGGCCGAACGTGGCGGCCTGTTGATCTCCGGCTGCCCCGGCAATGGGAATCCGATGCCCGAACCACTCGGCTTCCGTCTCGCCGTAGATTTCACTGGACGATACAACCTCGGGGAGCATGGCGGCGGGGATATCCAGCATCTGCAACAACTCCTCGTCCCACTGGAGCGTGTGAATATTGAAGAGCAACGTGCGGCTGGCGTTGCTCACGTCGGTGATGTGCCGTCGACCGCCGGTAAGCCGCCAGATGAGAAAACTCTCCACGGTCCCAAAGAGGACTTCTCCCTGTCGTGCGCGCTTGCGCAAGCCATCGTTTTGATCGAGCAGGTATTTGATCTTGGTTCCGGAGAAGTAGGGATCGATCAACAAACCTGTCTTGGCACGCACCACGTCGTTAACGCCTTGGGTCCTCAACTGCTCGCAGATCGGTGCGGTGATACGACTTTGCCATACGATGGCGTTGCCAACCGGCCGCCCCGAGTCACGCTCCCATAGGATCGTTGTTTCTCGCTGATTCGCTATGCCTATCGCCGCCACTTGCCGCGGAGCGATCTGTGCATTTCTGAGCGCCTGGCGAGCAACGGCTAGCTGACTACTCCAGATGGCTTCTGGATCGTGCTCCACGTGTCCCGGCAAGGGCAGCAGTTGCTCGAATTCCTGTTGGGCACTTGCCACCATGCTTCCGTCGTGGCCGAACACGATCGCTCGACTCGAGGTCGTCCCTTGGTCCAAAGCTAGAACATATCGTTGCATCAAACTTACTCCCGGCCTCAGCGTTGGCTATTGGTAGGTCGCCACCGGCTTTAAGCTTGGTCGACTGCGGCGGAGTGGTCATCCACTACCGTGCGACCGTAACGTGTGGACAGACGTCGTACACAGGCGTCTACTTCAGCATCGACGGCACCGGCGTCCAGAGAGCCGGCAGCCACCATGAACTCAGCAAGCTGCCGAAGCGTCGCGCGCGACAAGTCCCTGTTGTAGAGCACCATCAATCGTCGTTCAACGAGATCTTCCAATCTTTGCACCCATTCCCTGCCGATGGCATGCAGGATCACTGCCGACGGAAGTCCAGTGCCTGGAACCTCGGTGCCCCAGGACTCGTCCTTGGCCGTCGAATCAAGGATGTGTCCCACTTCCATTCCCCAGAGTTGCCAGGCCTGGTGAATCGCGCTGGCAGTCACCCCGTGGCGCTGGGTAAGCGCTGACAATTCCCTATCCAGCTCGACGGGATCGGTGGGACACCCCCGCGCCACCGGTAGAGGGCGATCCCGCGACACGTTGGCCACTGGCCAGTTCAAGTCATGCAAGACGCGCCGTGCGGTCTCTTCCGCCAACGATCGGCAGGTGGTCAACTTGCCTCCAATGATGGAATACGTGGGAACTACGGCCTGCCGGTGACAGTGAATAAAATGACGCCGCGTGATGGCTCCGGGGGTCGACCCATCTGCTCTGGGAAGCGGTCGAATCCCGGCGTAATGGAGCAGGATGTGGTGATGGTCGACAGCCAAGTGAGGAAAAACCTTCTGAGTGGCGTCGAGCAAGTAGGTGATCTCTTCTTCGCTGGCAACTGCCGATTCAGGCAGCTCGTCGTAGGGCAAATCGGTTGTCCCTACCAACACCAACGGTCCGAAGGGTAACAGGAACAGGGGCCTTCCATCGGGCGCTTCCGCGTAGACGCCGTAGGGGCCTAACGCCTGACGAAGCTCTGGATGATCGAGCATGAGGTGGCTCCCCTTGGTGCCACCGATCAACCGAGAGGACTGGATCTCCAACCTCTGCAACGTCTGGTCGACCCATGCCCCAGTGGCGTTGATAATCGCTGCCGGCTCGAATTCAGCCAGGCACGTTGTATTTCTTCTCCGGTCCCACACGGTGACATGCTTACCATCCAGCGTCGCCTCGGCATAGTTCCACAGCCGGAAATCGCTCCCACCTAAAGACGCATGTTCTTGGGCATCCTTCAACATGCTGATCACCAAACGCTCGGCAAACCGCACCTGGGCATCGGAGTAGGCAGCCAACCAATGGTAGCGCCGGGGATCGACTGGCGGCATCCCCGCTTCTCCGGCCCGATGGATGGAATGTTTGGCCAGTCCCTGTGCTTCCAGGGTCTTGATTCCTGCGTAGTGATCGTACAGCCATAGACCGGCGCGAATCAGCCACAATCCACGGGGAGTGGGCGGGGGGCTCCAATAACGTTCCCACCCCAAAAAGCGAACGGCGGCTGATACCACCCCGCCACCACGATTGGACGTCGGAATCACCAGCCGCAGCGGTTGTACCAGCGGTCGGGCCAATCGAAGCAAGCGACCACGCTCCTCCAAAGACTCCTGCACCAGATCCAGCTCGCCATACTCCAGATACCGCAACCCACCGTGAATCAAACGACTGGAATAGGCCGTTGTGCCACCGGCGAAATCCTGTCGCTCCACCAAAGCAACAGAGTGCCCATTAAGAATCAACTCACGTGCGATCGCCGCGCCGTTAATCCCCCCACCGAGGATGAGAATGGGCTTCGATTCCATCATGCAATCCCGTGAAAAACAGGTGCGGGTGCGTCCCCATCATCGTCGCCCCGCACCTGGTGGCGAGTTTTGTTGGACCAGCCTGACAAGGTACGTGTCGAGCCACACGATTCTAACCTGAAGTTCTCTACAAGCAGATCGTGTTGCCAGTGGAATGGTCAGCAGAAATCGTCTATTCTCACCCTTCCATCAGCCCTGTTGATGATGAACACCGAGGCACCGACGGACCACCCGCTCCCCAGGAGATCTTCGATGAGTACCTATTTGGCAGAGTTTTTAGGGACTGCAATCCTGGTTTTGCTCGGTGACGGGGTGTGTGCCAATGTGTTGCTGAAAGGCACCAAAGGAAACGGCAGCGGGTGGATGGTAATTACGGCGGGCTGGGCGGTGGCCGTGTTTATTGCAGTCGCCTGCGTGGGCGACATTAGTGGCGGCCACATCAATCCGGCCGTTACCTTGGGATTGGCGGTCGCCGGCTCATTTCCTTGGGCTCAAGTTCCGGGATACCTCGTGGCGCAGATGGCAGGCGCATTGGTCGGGGCATTAATCGTCTACGGCTTTCATCAACCATTTTTTGAACAGACGGACGATGCGGATGACAAGCTGGCTGTATTTTGTACCGCTCCCGCACTTCGCCGTATCCCCCACGCATTTTTTTGCGAAGTCGTGGCCACCTTCGTCTTGATTTTCGCCGTGTTGATGATGGTGCAGCCTGCTTGGGAAGCCCCTTCGGGACAACTGATGAAGATTCAGGCCGGCTCGATTGGCGCTTTACCGGTGGCGCTGGTCGTCTTTGGAATCGGATTGTCCCTGGGTGGGACTACCGGTTATGCGATCAATCCGGCCCGTGATCTGGGGCCACGCCTGGCTCACGCGCTACTCCCGATTCCTCGCAAGCGTGACAGCGATTGGAGCTATGCCTGGGTCCCGGTAGCTGGCCCGATGGTGGGCGCCGTGGTCGCCGCGTTGTTGTATCTGGGATTAGGAAGCTAACCGTCTGTGAGAAGAATCGTGGTGTGGTGTCGCTCAGCATCGACATCCATTTCGGCTGGACGCACGCCCGCATCCGCCTCGCCGCCGGGAACACTTGGCGAGGGCATCAATGGCTGGCGGCATCTCGGCGTCATCAATGATGGTGTCATGCGTAGCGGCCGTGGCCAGGAAGGACCTGGCAGCGCCGGTTGGCGAGGTGCCCGCGGCAGCTTTTCGATCTCAAGGGATGGCCGGTAGAAAAAAGATTTTCCCCACCTGCGGCCAGCATCAGGCAGGACCGTCCGCTTGCCCCCGCGCGCCATCCGACACCACGACGCGGGCGATGGTGGGACGGTGCCGTTCGTGCGGCGTTTACCGTCCATGCGCCACGGTTTGCTCACAATTACCGCCGATGAGAGATTTGGAGAAGAGCGACGGCGCAAAACGGAACGATTAGTGAGAACGTAGCAGATCGAATACACAACGTTCGGTTGATGGAGACGAGGTAAATCGTTACCAGAATCGCTGACCACTGCCCCAAGAAATGGTGGATAGCTCCCTCGAGGTGAGGCGGAGGAGCATCCTATCCGCGTTTATCGCTCCAGCAGGTATATCTGGACGGGCGGTAGGCAACTCTTTGGTAGCATTTCTGCGATTCGCTGAGGATTGCCGTTTAGCATAGCCGAAGATTGGTGGCGGAAGCATGAGTGGGAACTCTGCGATCGGCAATCAATCCGGGAACCGATCCGATAGCTCCAGACGGAAATCTAACGGCCTCCTGAATTCGCTATCGCAGCCCGTCCCCAATCCTAGGCACGTGTCCAAGAAAGTGGAGACAAGAAATGTCAGTACGAATCTTTGCGTTGATGGCAGTTGCTGCATGTATGACCTTCGTTCCGGCGGAGGCAAATGCTTTTGGTCATTTGTTCGGACATCGTCACTGCGATGACTGTGCAGCAGCTCCGAGCTGCGGTTGCGAAGTCGCTGCTCCCAGCTGTGGCTGTGAAGTTGCCGCTCCGAGCTGCGGTTGCGAAGTAGTCGATCCTTGCTGCGATCCTTGCGGCAAGCGCCCGGGCTTGTTGGCTCGGTTGCACGCTCGGCTGAAGGCTCGCCACTGCTGCGATCCTTGTGCAGCAGCCCCGAGCTGCGGTTGCGAAGTCGCTGCTCCTAGCTGCGGTTGCGAAGTTGCCGCTCCGAGCTGCGGTTGCGAAGTAGTCGATCCTTGCTGCGATCCTTGCGGCAAGCGTCCCGGCTTGTTGGCTCGGTTGCACGCTCGGCTGAAGGCTCGCCACTGCTGCGATCCTTGTGCAGTAGCACCGAGCTGCGGTTGCGAAGTCGCTGCTCCCAGCTGCGGTTGCGAAGTTGCTGCTCCCAGCTGCGGCTGCAACTAGTTAGCACAGACGACGGCCGAGGGCAGCATGCTCCGAGCCACCTTTGACGCATGAACAACGACATGGCTCCGTGTGCAAGCACGGAGCCATTTGTCGTTTAGGTGGCAACCACATGGCGAACAAGCATGGCCCCCATCAGGTTTGCTCTTCACTGGCCTGCGGGCGTAGTCGCAGCATCATGCCGGGCAGAAAGACGTCCGGCAGCTCCTCCACCGAGCGAGGGTCGTCGAGGATCACCTCCCATCCTCGTTTCGGTCCCTCTTGCAAAATGCGACGAATGGGCGTCGTGGCACCATACACCAGGATCAATTCTCCCTGTGGAGTCAGATAGGCGGGTGCTTCTTGGAGCAAGGCATCGAGCAACTGAAAACCAGGGTCATACAGCGCGTAGGCAGCCGGTTCACCAACCACGCCGTCTTCCCAGGGAGGATTGGAAAAGATGAAATCGAATCGTTCGTCCGGGCCAATCACCGCGAACGGAGCGGGGTTTTCTGGAGAAACCGGCCGTATTTCCACGAGATCGGACAACCCCAGATGTTCCATGTTGTAACGTGCGTTGGCCACGGCGACGGGATTGATGTCCGTGGCCACCACCTTCCGCGCTCCGACGCGAGCGGCGATTGCTGCGAGCAGGCCCGTGCCAGTTCCAATCTCCAGCACGGCGGCGTCATGGAATGGTTGGTCTGCGACGATCCACTGCCGCAGCGACGCGGTATCATCCGGTTCCCAGAACACCGTTTCGAACCGCGCCAGCTCGCTGCTCAGTTCGGGCACATAATGCCACTCTCGGATGGTGAGTGTCGTAGTCGCCGCAGGGCTGGCGACCGACTGGCCCACCTCGCCCTCGGCAGTCGCCAGGTCGACGGCGACCGGATCGGTCCGGAAAACATACTGCCTCGCGCCCCTTCGTTCTGACCGTACAGGAGCCATCTTCAAGAGCGTAATTGCCAGGAGTAACGCTCCGAGTAGAAACAAGCATAGGCCGAGCATGCTTCCCATGCTGGCGCCACGCCGACGCGCCTCGGGGGCTCCCCATCGGCAGTTTCGTTGCCACGTTTTCCGCTTGTCCAACGATGTCTTCTCCTGCCGTGGTTCGTCGATATTGGATTTCGTCCCCGCCCACCTCCCCATGGCTGGCTTCGATTTATTCGGGGGAGCAGCCTATTGCTGAGCACTTTTGCCGCCGGACCAATTCCAATCAAGCCCCAAATCGATGCTGCCGGCCGAATGGGTCAACGCTCCGATGCTGATTCGATCCACGCCGGTGCTGGCGACATCGCGTACGGTATCCAAATGGATGCCGCCGGACGCTTCCAACTCTACCTCGGGAGCGATTTCGTTTCGCACCTGGACGGCCTCGCGCATCATTGCTATCGACATATTGTCCAAGAGCACGATGTCGGGTCTCGTGGGCAACACGGAACGCAACTGGTCCAAGGTATCCACTTCGATTTCGATCGGAATCTTGCCAGACTCCGGTGGTCGCCGGCGCAAGAACTCCCTCGCCTTGACAACGCATTCCGCTGGAGAAACGATGCGTTGCTGACCTGCCATACAACATGCCAGGTGATTGTCCTTGATCAGGACGGCATCGTACAAACCAGCCCGGTGGTTTCTTCCCCCTCCGCAGCGCACCGCATATTTCTCCAGACGACGCCATCCCGGCGTCGTTTTCCGCGTATCGTAAATGCGCACCGGCAAGTCGCTCACCCTCTCCACAAACCGTCGCGTCGTACTTGCGACGCTGCACAGCCGTGACAGGAGATTCAACAGGATCCGTTCGCAGGTGAGCAAATCTCGCGCCGCCCCGGACAAACGCACCAGCTCGCTACCTATCTCGAACAGGTCTCCGTCTCGGAACAAGGGCTCCGTGGCGACGTTGGCTCCCATGACCTCCACCACCGAGGCCACCAATTCGATGCCAGCCGCCACGCCGGGCTGGCGAGCGACGATGGTTGCCGCGGCTGTCGCATCCGGAGGGATCAATGCTACGGTGGTGACATCGAGCCCGCGATCCAGGTCCTCACGCACTGCCAGGTGAATCAGTTGCGCAAGGTCATCGAGCAGCGTTTCGGAAATATCTTGTTGTGGAAAATCCCAGTGATCTTTCATGAACGCGCGTCCGCTCTCCTTCCTCAAATCCTTGTTATGCGCCGCCGGCATCCGTCGTTGTCGATCCCCCCGCCAACTCCCCCACTCTGGTTGGAACCACGGCACCCACCGTACCGCGACGGGAACGGTTCAGGCAGCAGGTTCAGGAAGCTCCGGCGTAGGTGGATTCTAACGGCTTCATCGAGTACGATCGACAGGACCGTACCAGCCAATTATCGGGGCATCTATAGGGAGTCTACGGAATCGGTAACGGGTTGAGAATGCACAGGTTGAGGTAAGCGGTAGCCATGGAGCATCGAGCAAGCATGCGGGATACCAGGTGGTGGCTGGGAGTTGCCTGGGCGGTATGGATGTCATGGAACGCCCTGGGGCAGGAGGTGCCCGAGGAGGATTTACGAGAGCGGTTGCCACGGATTGCGGCAGTTGAACCTGACCAGGCGCTGGCGACGTTCGAAGTGCTACCGGGCTTTACGCTCGAACTGGTGGCCGCGGAACCTTTGGTCGCCGATCCGGTCGCTTTCGCTTTCGACGCCCAAGGGCGTCTATTCGTCGTGGAGATGCGTGGATACAGCGAGCAGCCAGAAGAACGTCTCGGACGCATCGCTTTGCTCACCGATCGTGACGGCGATGGAGTGATGGATCATCGTCGTGACTTCGTCACCAACCTATCGTGGCCGACGGCGATTTGGCCTTGGAAAGATGGCGTGATCGTGGCGGAGCCGCCATCGATCCGCTGGTATCGAGACACCGACGGAGATGGGGTCAGCGACTGGCAGCAGGAGTGGTTCCGGGGATTCCATCGAAGCAACGTCCAAGGCCTGGTCAACAGTTTTCGCTGGGGAATCGACTGTCGGATCCATGGAGCCACCAGCAGTTCCGGTGCCGACGTGGAAGCCCTTGTCGCCGGGGCAGACGGTGCGGATGCTGCGTCCGTACTACACCTTGCTCGTGTCGACTTCGCTATCGATCCGGTGCTTCAGCGAATGGAGCCGGTGGGAGGTGGCGGTCAGCATGGTTTGAGCTTCAATCGCTGGGGAGACAAATTCGTTACCAGCAACAGTGATCACCTGCAACAGGTCTTGGATATCGAACCATGGCTGCAGCTCCACCCCAGTTCCGTGCCCCTGCCTGCGTTACGGCGGAGCATTGCCGTCGATGGTCCACAGGCAACCGTCTACCGTGCTAGTCCGGTGGAACCATGGCGTGTGGTGCGTACCCAGATGCGGGTGCAAGGAGTTGTTCCTGGTCCCGTCGAAGGCGGTGGAACCCCGGCCGGTTACTTCACCGGAGCTACCGGCACCTGGATCGTCGACCAAGAATGGGGCTTTGGTGCCCCCGACGGCGACACGGCGTTGGTCTGCGATGTGGGGAGCAATCTGGTGCATCGAAAGCGATTGGTGGACGAGGGCCTGTGGTTTCGGGGCGAGCGCATCGACGCGGAAACGGAACTGCTGCGTTCGAATGATATCTGGTTCCGCCCGGTGCAATTGGGGGATGGCCCCGATGGAGCCATCTACATTGCCGACATGTACCGAGAAGTGATCGAACACCCGCAGAGTTTACCCCCGGTGATCAAGAAACATTTGGACCTCACCTCGGGACGAGATCGGGGGCGTCTATGGCGGTTGAAGCGGGCGACTGCCGCACCGACCTCGGACCGATCCGGGATTGACCACCTCAGTAGCATGGAACTGGTGCAGGAATTGACTAGCCTCAACCCTTGGCGTCGCCGCATGGCCAGTCAACTACTGATTGAGCGTCATGCTTCTGAGCATGGGCCAGTAGCGGTGCCCGCATCGATTGGCCAGGCCATCCTGGCTGTGGTCTACGACCAGCACCACCCTGCTGCCCAGGTATTGGCTCTATACATCGGCACGCGTCTGCACCTTCTTGATGCTGGTGATGTACAACAACTTCTCTCCCATGCAGCACACCCCCGCGTGATCGAACATGGTTTGCGTGTCGCACGATCTGCAGGCTGGCGATTCGACGATCCTGGGCTGTGGCGGAAGCTTAGCCGTTCGGACTCGCTACGCGTGCAGTTGCAATGTGCCATGGCTGCTGCCGACCTTCCGGCACCACTGGCTACGGAGACCCTGGCCGCCATCCTGGCCCACACGTCGTCCGACCTGGTCCGGGCGATCGCTCTCGTGGCTGCAGGCCCGCACTTGATGGAGCTCGTCGACGCCGTGACGGAGCGTCTACCGCTCGCCCAGACCCAGGCGGTATTGGTTCGCGCCATGCCGGCTTTAGTCGATGGGGCATCGGGTGAGGAGGCATGGCGAACCAAGCTCTGCCAACGACTTGCCGGCACTGCCCCTTCGCCGAGCCGGCGGATCTGGCTGGCGGCGGCCAGTCAACTCGACCCCGCGCGGCGGCAACGTCTCATAGGCTGGATGTCAGCGGCTCAGCAAGAGCAACTACGACGCATGGTGGTGGAGGAATTGGAGGCGACCCTCGCTACGAACTCACCGACCACCGCTGCGCAGCACATTGGACTGGCTCGCCTTTTGCCGGCGGCGGACGCCGTGCGCTTCGGCGATCGCATCCTGCGCATTGATCAGCCAACGGAAGTACAGGCCGCCTATCTCCAAACGCTAAGGAGTTTCGACGACCAAGAGATCGCGCGGCTGTTGATTTCGCGGTTGCCGCAGTTGCCCCCCGAGCTGCAGCGTCTGGCCCTGCAAACACTGACCGACCGTGCGGCTTGGAGCCGATTGCTCATCGACGCCGTCGAGAAACACCAGCTGGCCATGGCAATTGTTCCCGCGGCCATTCGGGAACGATTGCGAGCTCAAGGAGACGCCTCGTGGCAACAGCGCGTCGATAAGGTATTCGGTAGTACCGACGAGGATCGACAGAGGGTGGCAGAGAGTTACGTTCGGGTGGTCGATGCCATCCTCCAAACCGGCGATGAGGAGACACTGAAAACGGTCGGACGTCGCGTGTTTCTCCAGAACTGCGCCGCCTGTCACCGTCTTGGCGACCTGGGACACGACGTCGGTGCCAGGTTGACGCAATTAAGCGATAAAACGCCGGCACAACTGGTGGACGCCATTCTCGATCCCAACCGAGAAGTGGACCCGCGGTTTATCAGCTACACGGTGCTGACGGAAGACGAGCGCGTGCTGACGGGAATCATTCGTGAAGCCTCCAGCCATCAAATCGTATTGGTCGAGGCCGGAGGAACGCAACATACGCTTGACCGTGCCTCGATTGTTCGGCTCCACAGCAGCGGCATCTCCTTAATGCCAGTCGGGTTGGAACAGCAGATTTCTGCGGAGCAATTGGCGGCGTTAATCTTGTTCTTAAGGGGGCATTGAGTTGCAATGGGGCGCTCGATAGACCATGATGGGTAGGTTGCCGATGGCGATCGCCCGGCAGCAGAACCAACCATCGTCGGAGGCCCGCCGGTTGCCCGCGGTCTTCGCCAGGACTTGCTGGCCTGAGACTTTGGGCACCCCAGGGAAAGGCTGGCCCCCTTTCTTCGTTGTGTCCTTCCTGATTCCTACCCTTTCCATTGAGGAGCCAACCCAATGAACAAGCCGTTGCGTCGCGATTTTCTCTGGACCTCCACCGCCATCGGTGTGGCAGCCACCACCGCACACTGGACTCGCAAGATGGCTGCGGCTCAGGAAACCACGGCACGCCCCACCGTAGCCGCAATTGGCGTGGGGGGAAGCCGCGGGCGCTACAACCGCGGTGGTGCCATTGCCCGCAATGCCGCCAAATTTGCCGACATGATCGCCGTATGCGATGTCGATGATCGCCACACGGCGGAGTTCAACGAAGCGTTCGGGGGAAAGTTGAAGACCTATCGCGACTACCGTGATTTGCTTGCGGAAACGAAACCGGATGTCGTCACCATCGGCACTCCCGATCACTGGCACGTGCCGATCGCCATCGCCGCACTGCAAGCGGGATGCGACGTTTATTGCGAAAAACCGCTGACCTTGACCATCGATGAAGGAAAAGAGATCTGTCGCGCGGTCAAGGAGACCGGCCGCGTCTTTCAAGTGGGGACCCAACAACGTAGTGAAAACAATCGTTTGTTCCTGAAGGCGATCGCCATGGTCAAGAGCGGGCGTCTAGGCAAGAACGTCAACGCCTACGTGGCGATTGGTGGAGCACCAACATGCGACCCAATCCCACCGGAGCCAGTACCGGAGGATCTCGATTGGAACATGTGGTTGGGACCGGCGCCCGAGGCCGACTACTCAGAGCGTCGGCGCAAGGAATTCCGGTGGTTCTTCGATTATTCAGGAGGGAAAATGACCGACTGGGGGGCCCACCATATCGACATCGCCCAGTGGGCGTTGGGCCACGATCATTCGGGCCCTGTCCGGGTGAAGGGCTCTGGGAAGTTTCCCGATACCGTTCCCAGCGATTTCGATTGGGTGGCATACTTTGCTGGCCAGGCCACCCTCCCCTCGGCGTTCAACACGGCCACTCAATTCAGCATCGACTTGCAATACGAGGATGGTTCGATCATCAGCGTGCACAACCACTACCAGCGAGAATCGGACAACGTGAATTTCGGCAACGGAATTCTATTCGAAGGGGATGCCGGTAGGATCTTCGTCAATCGCGGTAAGCTCGAAGGACGTCCGGTCGAAGCATTGACCGAGAAAGACGAGAAGGAACTGGAGGCCATCATCGTCGAGCTTTTCCGAGGCAAGAAACCCGGCAACCATATGGGGAACTTCTTCGAGTGCCGCGAGGATGGAAGTTTGCCGATTTCCGATGTCTACACCCACCATCGGACCATGACGGCCTGCCATCTATGCAATATCGCGTTGATGACCGGCAGAGAACTGCGATGGGATCCGAAACAAGAGCGATTCGTCGGCGACGATCAAGCCAATCGCCTTCTTTCACGGCCCTCTCGACCGGGGTTTTCCGGTTGATCCGTAGTCCTTCGGGATAAGTGCTGGCCATCCAGGAAAGTTGCCGGAGCCTCGTCACCGGCGACCTTACCAGCAGCCCGGCTGTCGCAACGATCTGGGAACGTATGGCACGGTAGTTTTTGCTTCCAGGCCATGCCCTTGAATCACTCAAGGGTCGGCCATGGAAGGTGGACGAACGATAACCGCTACTAGGCGGCCCCCTACCCGAATTGGTAGGTATGCCGTCGAAGCGCCCTAGTCCCAACGACTTGCGATTGCTGCCGAGGTGCTCTGTTTGCCGCCCGCCGCGGACCTGATGCTCCTGCCACCGCGCATTGCCGGGGAGAGGCACGGTGTCCTGCGGCAGTGGCAACCGCGCGGCTTCGGCCATCTGCAACGGTTGTTCGATGCCCCTACTTGACGTCCGAAAGGGGAATTTCTTTGCTTTACAAGCAACCTGCGAGGTCCAATTGGGGTGGCAGGATCACACTGCCGTTCCTTATTCACCGTGTTCGTTGCCTATAGCCCCCAAAAAAAATGCCGTTCCGTACCCGAACCTTGGTAAAGCGGTGGAACTAATCCTTCTTGGCAATCATCTCAAATCCAGCGATCCATCCTACGAAATCTCGATAATCTGAGACGGGTTATTCGACTTCGGGTTGAATATTGGAAAGTGAGTCGTTTAAGGTGAGGCATCCAGCGGTGGGGACTTGCTGGGCCGCAGGAGGTTGGTTTTCGGCGCGCGATGAAATGCTATGAGATACGAAGAACAGCATCTTCAGGAGCTCATTTCCGCCCACATCGACGGTCAATTGTCTGAAGATGGTGAGCGGGAGTTGGAAGCTCTGGTGGCCAACGATCCCCTAGTAGGGGAACGAATCGACAGGCTCAAGCAACAAAGGCAGTTGTTGCAGCGCGCGTTTCAACAGGCCCTCGAGGACCGCCAACGAGATCGGCAGGTTGCCAGTGGCGCCTTCACGGAGCGTATTCTGGCGGAAATCGCCAGGCGGCATGCATCTCCAGTTGATTTGGAGGCGTCCACGGCGGGATCACCACCATGCCATGTTGGGGACCGGGAGCAGAAGGTGGGGGCGACCAGCCGAATTCGTTCCGATGGATGGAACGAGTGGCGTCTGGCGATGGCGGCCGTAGGAATCGCTGCCATCATTCTCGTCGCCTTAGGGCTGACGCTGCGCGGCCTGCTCGAATCCCACGAAACAGTTGCTCCGTTAGCTGGACGGGGGAGCTCCGCCACGATCGATCGCCCCGCACCGGAGCTGGCCACGCAGAATCGCCCCCTGCCGCGCGAGACATCACCCTCGCCTGACGCCTCGATCGCGCTGGCGGAGGTGAGCGCCGAAGAATCGTCGCCAACCGTGACGGAAGAGGCGACGCCAGCCACGCCGCTCCCTACGCTGCGGCCGTCGACCCCGAACGGCGATAGCGCAGCACGTTATGTGAGCGAGCTCGATTTCAGCCAGAGTTTTGTTTTCGTGGTCGACGTCGAGGTATCTGAAGATGCGCTGCAAAACAACCTGTTGCAACAACTGTTGCAGCAGGCTGGGATCGAAGTCAAGGAATCAATTCGGTCGACGCCGTCGGTTCTGGCTGCCTTAGCGGAAACGCGGATGATCGTCGCGCCGCCTTCGCCTGCTGCGGCAGCAAGTCACTCTGCCGACGATTCCGCTGCGGAAATCTATTTTATTCGCGCCGATCTTGGACAGATTGGTCCGGTGCTGGACCGAATCTACTTCGATCGTCAACACTTTCCGCAAGTGTCATTTGATCTAGCCATCGATAGTCCCAGCACGAATCTGTTACGCACGATTGCCCGCCAGACCGGCGACCGATTTGCAGTCACAGAGCGTTTCGCTGCTCCCCTTACCGTTCCCGAAGATAGCGGACAGTCCTCCTTGCGGCTCCCCAAACCAGCGCGTTATGTCTCCTCGGCACGCCGCTCTACTGGTTTTTCCAGCTCCCAGATGCAAGCTTTAGTTCGCGGTGATGACCTGAGCAATGTATTGTTGATCGTGCGCGCGGCTCAAACGTCTTCAATTGCTGCGGACAACGATTAACCTGCCGGGCGGTAACGGTCAATCGTCGAGCGAATCTCCCGTCGCATACTCCTTGAGGATCTCCAGGTCCACGAATTCCAAAACGGAGATATGAGTTGCCCGCAGGTTGACTAGAGGAGCAACGCCCGCCTCGTAGGCTTCTTTCCACCGCAGGACGCACAGGCACCAGCGGTCTCCTTCCTTCAATCCCGGAAAACCATATTCGGGAATGGGAGTGGACAAGTCATTGCCGCGGCTCTTGGAAAACCGTAGGAAGTCCTCAGTAACCTCGGCGCACACCGTATGCAATCCCAAGTCGTCTGCACCTGTGTTGCAGCATCCATCTCGATAAAAACCTGTGAGAGGATCGGTACTACAGACCTCCAGGTCGGTCCCTAAAACATTTTTGGCCATGCGCAATCTCCCTTGAACAGCAGGCTTAAGTACCCGTTATATTAGTGATTGCGGCAAATCGCCGCAGACCAGGAGCATCCGAGTATATCGGGGGAGAGGAACCATGGGGACCGGATCTCGACGATGGTTCGCCACAGGTTTGAGCAGCATCGCGGGCATGGCGGCGTGTCCACACCTCGGCCGGGCGCAGCCTGATCCCGAAGACGCCTCACAGCTTGAACAATGGTTGGCTACCCCCGCCGAGATTCTGGCGAAGATTGAGGTTGCCGAGGAGGAGGTGGAAGCCATCAGTCGGCGACTGGTGGAGTGCCTACTGGAGTTCCACCACCTCACCGAGTCGAATCTCATCTATCGTGGGGAACGGATGACCTACCTGCGCATGATCGTTTCTCGGTTAGCCACGCTGCTCACCTCCTCCCCGTATTATCAGTTCATTCGCTTGCGAGGCATCGATATCGCTGAACCGTTGGTGTGCGCTTTTCCAAATGGCGTATTGCTTGTAAGTTTCGGACTGATCGATGCCTCGGCAAGTCAAAACGCTCTGGCCGGAGTGTTGGCCCACGAACTGGCACACTTGGAGGCCGGTGACTTATTGAACATCCCCCGCGCGTTGGTCCATCACGGCGTGGATTACCACTGCTTGCCACGCACCGCCTGGCTAGAGATCCTGCACCGTCCGTTCACGGCGCAACAAGAGGTTGCCGCAGATTCCCGTGTGCGGGAATGGTTGGTGCGCAGTGGATGGTCGAGCAGCGAATATGCTCAATATCTCAATCGACGTGAGGAGGAGCATGCCTTTGCGGTCCGTTGGTTTCGCCATCATACGGTGCCTGGGTTATTCTGGTACGAAGGCAAACATCGGATCGACGCACGACGTCTCGAGACCCTGACGCAGCGGATCGCACGCTCGCCCTAAGCTCCTCGAGGTGGCGTGTCCGCGATGGTAGAAGGGCGAGGCCGCCGGGTGTTTATGGTGCATTTCGCCAGCGGGGTTCAGCCGGTTGACGCTATGGATCACCAACCTTGCGTACCATGTTTGTGTTCCCTGATGTGCACCGACCGGTACTGCTATCGCCACGGCGGCAGAGCGCCTCGCTTACCAGCTGCCAATGCGCAGCAAGGGCCCTGCAGCCCATCATGCGGTCAACGGGGGAATGATTTGCAACTGATCAAGCGCCGAGAGGTTTTGCTGAATCCTGGCGATGGTGGTTTCCATGTTGTAGAATTCGAGGAGCAACCTCTCACGCTGCTTGTCTAAGCGAGTTTGCAAGGTTTCGATGCGTGCAGAATTGGCATCGATCTGGGCGCTGAGAGTATTGGACCGCTGGAGCAAGCTCCCCCCTTCAACTCCGGCCAACGAATCGGCGACGGCCCGTGCTCGGGCGCTGAAGCCGAAGTCCTCCGCCGTGAAGAACTCCTTGACAGCATCGGGATCGGCATTGTACTGCGCCGTGAACTTGTCCTCGTCGAACTCCAATCGCCCTTGATCATTCAGCCGAATTCCCAGTTGAACCAGGGACCGTATGGGCCCGGCGCCGGGGAATGTTCCGGTGATCAGACGGGAGAAGACGCTGTCCACGCGCAAGGCACTCCCTTTTCCGAACAGGATGCCCACCTGGTTGGTGGTGGCATCGTAAATCGTCAAGTCTTCGTATTTGTCGCGCAGCTTGTTGTATTGTTCGACGAACTTGTCAATGCGATCGACGATCGTTGCATCGGATTTGGAGACGGTGATGGCGACCGGGGTGGTGCTGGTACCGCTCACGCTGACATCCAGACCGGACACAACATTGGTAAACTGATTGGAAGAGGAAGTGACCAACACCCCTCCGGTTTCCGCCGTCGCCCCGAACGCCAGGAGAGCATCACGACCGGCGGCCGTCTCGGAGAAACCGATGATCGGCCCTCCGTCGATGGCCAGACGCCCGGCTTGCCCCCCTGCAGCACTGTTGATCAGCACGCGTACGCCAGATCCGGCCTGCAGCAGATTGGCTTGGACTGGTGAGTTGGTGAGCCCGTTGAGTTCATCGACCAGATCTTCCAGCGTCGTCGTCGAAGACGTGCTGATGCGAATCGTGCGGGAACCGTCGATCCCTGAAGCAGAATTTCCTCCATCGGTCACCGCAGTGGCCGTCCCGGCGATCCCCAATTCTGCAGCCGCGACACCACCTTGGACATCCTCAATGCGCAGGGCACCGGCCCCCCCCGCGGTGTCCACGATCAGGATCCCATCTCCCGTGTCATTGATTTTGGCTTCGATCCCCAAACCCAATCCATTGAGGATATCGACGACGTCGCCGATCGTCTGGGGGGCTTTGGCCGACAGATTGACCGAAGCGGCCACACCATTGGAGGCAGTTATCTTGATCGTCCCCAGCGTGACTCCTCGCCCCTGGTTGTAGTCGCTCAGCAGCGTGTTGCGTGTCACGAACTGGAGGTTCAAACTTCCACTGTCGATGGCATCGTTGGCCGTTGAGGCAGCGATTTGCAGGCGAGTCGCCGTATTGCTGCCGTCGGCATCAGCCACGATCAGGTTGGAAGCAGAATCGCCGGTCGTATCTACCAGCTCGATCCCGGTGCGGATGCGATTGAGCCGCGCCTGGACGCGAACCGATGCCGCGTTGATCTGGTCGATCACCTGCCCAATCGTCTCGGCCGTAGATAAATCGACGGTGTCGGAAGCACCACTGCGATCGGTGATGGTTATCGTTCCCAAAGACTCGATCCCCAATCCCCCATCCAGGCCCGACAGCAGAACATCGTTCATGCCCGCCAACAGCCGATCTCCACGAATTATTCCGCCGGCCGCTGCGTTATCGAGCCCCAACTGGTTGGCCAAGTCGCCCGTGGGACTGGTGATGGCAAAGGACGAGCCGCCCGTTGTCAGATCCTCGATCTCTATCCGCAGGCCATCGGCAGCAATCCGGGCGGAGACCTTACCATTGCTGGCCTCTTCGATCGCCTCGAGTACCTGCCCCAAGGAAGCATCGTTCGAGGTGAAATCGAGTGACACGTTGAAGTTCGTTCCATCGCGAAGTTGGAACGCCAACGCATCGCCGGTTGGGGGAATGTCCAAGCCGCGCCCGTCGCGAATTTGCCGCAGGGCCGTAGCGGTACTGAGTTGGTAAATATTGGCCCCTGCGGCGGAGTCGGCCGCCACCGAGATGCCCGCCAGCCCCAAGTCGGCAGCCGTCGTCCCCCCTCCAACCTCCGTCACCTGCAGATTGCTGGAGGTCGCGCCGCTGGTGTCGACCAGGCGGATGCGCGTACCGTCGATCTCCGCCGTCACGCGCACTTGATCGGCCGCGTTGATCGCATCGACGACGTCTTGGACGTTCTGCGCGAAACGCAGGTCGATGGCTTGGCTGGCGCCACTACGATCCTGGATGCGAATAAGACCTCGGGAAACTCCTGCGCCTCCATTGAGTTGCTCCAGGTCCACGGAGCGATCCAAAAAGCCTCCCGTATGGATTTTGATCTCTCCGGAAGTAAGCTTTTGTTGCGCGGACGCGAAGGTAGAGCTGGCCAACTGCTGCGTCTGCGCCATCCGCACGGGCGTGAAGTTGTACGTCCCCGGTACCGGACTTCCGTTCCGCGTGGCGCTAATCAGCGACGGATTGCTGCTGGCGACCTGTACCGAATCGAACAGCGACTTGGCCCCCAATTGGTCGGTGGTCAACTGTACCCCGACGACGAGCGTCATCAGTTCGGTAACTGCAACCCGTTCCTTATCCAGCAGTTCATTGCGGCTCTCCAGACGCTTCTTGGGGATGGAATTCAACTCCATCAACTGATTGACGGTATCTTCGATGTTGATACCGGTGATCAGCCCGACGTTCGACTGAATTCGTCCCATAGTCGTCGTTCACCCATTCTTGAACCACCGCAGATACTTCCGACCAGGTGGATTCGATGCCCAAGGAGGCCACGGCCACTGACCAGTTCCTCTCGATCCGCCGCTGGACGCCGCTGTGGCAGCATCCACTAGGAACTATTTCGGCATTTCCCTCGCACGCGGTCCATGCCACGTGACCGAGAATTGGAACCGCAGCTCGACCTGGGCATGTCCTACGAAGGCACGCAATGGAAGTATAGCTTGCAAAAACCAACGAGCCGCGGAGGGAAGTGTCCCGACGCGGCTCGTCACGAAACTGCTCGTCCGAAGAGGCTCAGTCGTCTGGCGGTGTTTATCGCAACAGTGATAGCACGTTCTGTGGATTCTGATTCGCAATCGCCAAGACCGAGGTACCGGATTGCACGAGAATCTGAGCGCGGGTCAACCGAGCCGATTCGGCCGCGAAATCAGCGTCGCGAATCGAGCTCTCCGCCTCGGTCAGATTGACCACAGTATCATTCAACGACACGAGGTTGCTTTCCAGCGTGGTCGACTGAAACGCCCCCAAGCGACCTCGCAGGCTGGAAACCTTATTGATCACCTCCTCGATGATCCTGCCCGCTTTGGTGATATCGCGGTCCAATGCCGCGCTTTGCCCACTGCCGAGTTCGTACAGGCGGCCGGATTTGCCTCCCAGTTTACCAGTCGTCAGAGCTCCAATACCTAGACGGGCTTGCTGGTTGCTCACCACGTCGCCACCCAATTGAAACAGCGCGCCACCTCCGGTGATATTGAAACTGAAGTTGGTCGACGAACCATCTTCCACCGTGATCGATAGATCAAGGGTCGAGGTATTGATGCTCAGTGTATTGGCATCTCCGTTGGCCGTCACTCCGTTGACGCTGGCCACGATGTCGCTGCCCGTACTGCGCGTTCCACTCAAATTCGATTCAAATGTACCGGAATTTCCTTCGGAGATGATGTCAATGTTGACTAAGGCCTTCGATCCATAGTCGGAACTATTGAATACCAGGTCGCCACTGCTTACCGTCGCCGAGACGTTGGTGGCATCGGATACCAAATTGATCGCATCGCGAATCTGATTGATTGATGCCCCCGCTTCGAACGTAAAGGTATCCGACCCGTTATTACCACTCAATTGGAACACCAGAGAGTCCCGCAGCGTTTGTCCGCCCGAGGTGCCCGTACTCAGGTCACTTGGCAGGTCACCCGCGTCGTAGGAGACGTTGGCACCACCAGTGGCGGAAAACAGTGCCGTTCCCGTTTGCCCATCGATCGTGTGACTGCTAATCGCTGTCGCGATCGCCGTAGAGGTCTGTGTGGCAGCCGAGTTGATCGTTACCGTGAGCACTTTGGTCGTCGTGTCGAAGTCAGCCGCATTCGCCGCTCCCGACACGAAACGCACGGTGACGTTATTGTAGTCCGCTCCGGCATTGGCCGCGGTAATGGTCAGACCGGCAACCCCGCTGTTGATCGTAGGGTCGGCGATCGAACCAGTTGCCGTACCGGCACCGGCAGCACCGGTAGCCACGAATCCATCGATGGCATCGATGGCCGACTGAATGGTCAAGGCGTTCTCGTTACTGTTCGTCAGGTCGGCTCGAATCGTAAGTACCCCAGAAGTTTCATCGTACGAGGCTTCACCTCCCCCCGCACTAGCATCGTCGGTGATGACCACGTCGGTCAGCGCGGTAGGCGCCGTGACGTTGATCGTTTGACCTCCTACACTCAACGAAAACGTATCCACGCTATGAACGGCTTGCGCCTGTGCCGCGCTGGTGAAGGCAGCGCTATCGACAGTCAACGAAGCTTTCTCGGCGGCCGCGGTAATATTGACATCGACGGTCACGCTCCCCGTGGCGCCCAGGTTGGCTTGCTGGATTTGGGCATCGCGAACGGAGGATACGGAACTGATCGTGCTGACGAAGTCCAGTGAACCGTCCAGGATTTTACGCCCTTGGAACGTCGTCGTCTGAGCGATACGATTGATTGCCTCCAACGAGCTGTCGATCTGCAGTTGGTTAGCCGCGATCTCATCCTCACTCAGCGCGCCATTGTTGGCCGCTTCCACTACCAGTCCACGGATGTCGTTCAACAGGTTGCTTACCTGCCCCAACGCGCTGTCGGCCGTGGCGATGATCTGATTAGCTCGTTCCGTGTTCGAAATGGCCTTGTTGATTCCGATGATGTCGCTGCGCAAGGCTTCGCTGGCGATCAAGCCCGCCGGATCGTCCTTGCCGGTGTTGATTCGCAACCCGGTACTTAGACGCGTCAGTGAGGTTTCCAAATCAAGATTGTTCCGTCGCAGACGGCTCTGTGCTACAAGCGAGCTAACGTTGGTGTTGATCCGTGTCATGTCAATTTACTCCCAAGGATCGGGTCGTGAACGTGAAACGCATTACAAGGCCACGGTCGCACTCTCGGCACTTCGTTAACCAGGGCGAACCACATCGAGCCCCGGTGACCGAATGCGCTGGCTTGTCTGCTTCTGGGCCTTGGCGGCTTCGCGACCCGATTCAAAATCCAACCAGTTATGCGGTGGATCGCATCGGAATCGCACTGGGCAAGAGCATGCGAAGCTCGGTCTTCTGAAACATGCTCGTGTAAACGTAGATCGAAAAAATGAGTCCCGCTGTTGATTCTCAGCCGGGTTTCCCGAGAATTTTGTTGTCCCCCCCCCTCACCAAGTCGGCACTCCCGACAAAACCATTACATCTCCCCTAGATGGACGCGATCGCCTTGCTGCAGATGCCTGGGGGATGGCGATGAAGAGAGGCAGGTGCACGGCTGATCGCCTTCGTCATTGGCGACAGAAAGCTCTTCGCCTGCGCTGCCAGCTGAAATGACACACATCCGCGTCATCGACAGCCTGACGGCGTGTCCATGCGCGGATGCTTTCGTCTCAGGGAGTACTTCATGACCGGAGAGTCAAGAACGGTTGTTCAGCGAGCGCGTGTCGCTGGGCTGAACATGGCTCGCTTTTTGATTCTCCCGCTTGATCGCTTCGTACACCTCTTGGCGATGTACGGGAATACTCTGTGGAGCCTCAATTCCAAGCCGTACTTTGTCGCCACGGATGTCGACGACGGTGATGACCACATCGTCTCCGATCATGATGCTCTCGTCTCGATGTCGCGACAGCACCAACATTGACTTCGCTCCTTCTACGGGCCTAAATAGCAGTCTCGATCCAGTTTTCCAATCCTTCAGTTAGCGGGGGGAGCCAGCAGGTAGACAATCCGGCACAATACCGCACGCCCTTATCAAGTGCGGATGCACGCAGCATCACCGCCGACGCATGAGACTATCGACCCCTCATCAAACTTACACCAACCCTTCTGTCCGTTTTCCTATTGCATGGCTGGTGCTAGCTGTGCATAGCTAGCATTGTTATGCCGATTGTGCTCAACAGAAGGCAGCAGCCCAGCGGGATCGAACGCCATCGCTGTGCAGCCCGACCTACGCGCTCCGGGGACCGATTCCACCAGCCAACACCGCAGATTTCCATTCCTTCCATGGGCTGCCCCCAGCCTCTGAGCAAGGCCTCAGATTATTGGCATGCTTCAAGAAAAATCGGTCTAGACATGAGGCAACGGTTTTTGTGTTAATCCAAGGCTGGATAGCGGCTGGTATCGTCCTCGATGCCCTCGATAGGAACTGCTGGGAGTGTTGACCTGCCTGAGGTCCTGCCCCCGGTACCTGGGAGGACTCTCCTCAACGCGATGATCCGCCCGGCAAGCGCACGGACCGCAACATCGGATCCCCACAAGGATGTGTAGTTAAATGAAGCGAGCAATCATCACCGGAGTTAGCGGGCAGGATGGCAGCTACCTCGCGGAACTTCTATTGTCGCATGACTATGAAGTCCATGGGATCGTCAGGAAACAGCACTATCCGTCACGCCCATGGTTCGACAACCTAGTACGTCAGGCCAAACTTGCAGGTCAACGATTATTCTTGCATCAGATTACCCTTCACGACACGACGGCATTGCAACGTTTGCTATCGCAGGTCTGTCCCCACGAGGTTTATCACCTGGCAGGCCAAAGCCACGTAGGGTTAAGTTTCGATATCCCCGAATCGACGTGCGATTTTACGGGCATGGGAACCTTGCGGCTCTTGGAAATCGTTCGTTCCTGCAGTCCCCCCCCGCGGTTTCTTCACGCCAGTAGCAGTGAGATTTTCGGCATCCCCGCGCAGGTGCCGCAAGATGAAACGACACCGCACCATCCGGTCTCGCCCTATGGAGCCGCCAAATCGCTGGCCACCAATTTGGTACGCATCTACCGGGAATCCTACGGGCTATTCGCATGCAATGCCATCTGCTTCAACCATGAATCGCCGCGCCGAGGCACCTCGTTCGTGACGCGAAAGATCACTCAGGCTGCGGCCAGAATCAAACTGGGCTTGGAGTCCGAACTGGCTCTCGGCGATCTGGACGCTCAACGCGACTGGGGGTACGCCCCGGATTTCGTAAGCGGCTTTCATCGCCTGCTCCAACATCACGAACCGATGGATTGCATCTTCGCCACCGGCCAACTGCACCGCGTGCAAGACTGGCTAGACATCGCTTTTAACCATCTTGACCTGGACTGGAGGAACTACGTCGTTTTTGACCCTCGGTTCGCTCGCAAGGCGGAGCCGACGTTGCTCGTTGGTCGCCCCACCCGGGCCCAGCAGGTGCTGCACTGGACCCCATCGCTCTCTTTTGACGCGATGGTGATCCGCATGGTCGAGCACGATTTGCAATGGCAACGGATGCGCCGAGCTGCCTAGCGGCACCCGGTCACACAAAAAACCGCTCCACAAAACACTGCCTTCTTCAAGCACAGACGCAACTAGGCATGGCCAATCGCGCGAAGCTGCACGCATCTCGCCCTAGGAACAAACGTCCCTAAGTTGCGGTCACGCCAGTGTCGCTCCCCGAACACACGAGATCGGCGGCAGGAGAACGCCCCTTCGACGCTGATGCCATGGTTTTCCATGTGCTGCCCTGACACGTCCTGGAGAGTCTTTTTATTCCCCGATTTGTCAGTCCACTGGACGTCCGCCGAACATAGCATTCTTCGGTTGACAGACATCTCTGCTGCCATGTATAAGCCTCAAACGTTCAATAATCAAAATGCAATTTGAACGCCTTTAGGAGAAACATCTGTGCACGCTGCCAACGAACGTTCCATCGTTATTAGCCAACTTCCGCTGAACGTAGTTGGTGGAGGGGAGTTGTATACCATACGCAGCTTTAAACAGCTAATTAAAACTCAGCCTCGTTCCGAACTCTGGTACGCCGCCGGCCCGCAACCATCACTCGCGCCACATGCTCATCGGTTGACCCAAAAGTACGTGAGGGCTGAAATCGACGGGCTAGCCCCCAAGAGCAAAGAATGTTGCTCGCTGGTACAGCTCCTTTCTCGTGTGGCGACTTTCGACAACGTAATCATCCATCAGTACCTAAGCTGTGCCACGACCATTGATTGGATCGCCGCCGCAGCACCAGACCAGAAAGTCGTGCTGACCACCCTTGGGCACGAAGAATTCGAACCAGTTTTCCGCCGCGTCTTCGAACCAGCTCAGAACATTTTGATCGCCGAGATTTCAGAATTCGCGCGGCAGCGCTCCGAACTTCGCGGCTTCGCTGCAAGAGGCGTAGCAGCTGGGATCTACCAATCCGACATCCGAGATGGTGAGGAGATTGACCACAGGCCCGCTTCCCGGCCGTACCGCGCGGTCTCGGTCGGCAGACTGTTGCCTCATAAAGGATTCGAGGTCACCATCAACGCCCTGCCCGATCATTGGCGTCTAGACATTGTTGGCCCCCCCCTCGGGAGATTCGGTTTACGAACATTACTTGAATGATTTACTAAGAAACAAAAACAATGTTACTGTGCACGGATTTCAGCCAGAGGAAACCCGTCAAAACCTGGTAGCCGCCGCCGACGTATTGATCGCATCGTCCTGCCATCGACTGTACAACGACAAAAGAATTGAGCAGGCAGAGCTTTTCGGATTAGTGCTGTTGGAAGCGGTGGCATCGGGAACCCTGGTGGTAGCATCCGACATACCATCCTTTCGCGAGGTGATGACCACCCTGGAGCTCAGCGACTTCCTCTATGAAGAACGGAACGCACAACAATTACGTCAACTGCTGGAATGGATGGAACGCATGCCGTCCGGAGAACGGTCCGAGCGGTTGACAAACGCCCAGCAACGGCTTCGTGAGCATTATCTGTGGGACGACTATTGGTCACGAATTTTCGCCCATGCTGCTCCCTCTGTGAAACTCAGGTTGGTCGCCTAAGCTCTCGTCGAGCATCCGTGCATGATGTTTCTTGTTACTCGTAGGGAATGAATTCGGATGAAGATTGCCATCATCAGCAATATCTTTTCTCCCCATGTAATTGGGGGATACGAGTTGGGATGTTTGCATCTCGCCCGCGCGGCATCTTCAGCGGGCCATCAAATACGTGTATTGACCTCACGGGCTATCGGGCGATTGCAGAAACGTGAGCCAGCCACAGATCTAGACGTTAAAGGCATCTTCGCCCCTGTCTATGCCTACGAAAGCATTCTCAGCGGAGTGAATGCCGATTGTCCCCCCGCTGCGATGGGTGGTATTCTCCCGTCGAATGTCATCGCGTTGCAGCACGAGCTGGAAGTCTTCCGCCCAGATGCCATTTGGATCTTCAATCCCATGGCGTTGGGGCCCGTCGGCATTTACGAAACCGCCGTGGCGAGCGGTATTCCGACCGTGGCCCACCTGATGGATCATTTCGACAATTCGGTGGCAGACCACCAAACCGGATTCAACGTCCTTGCGCGGTGGATTCGCGCCAAAGAAAAAATGGGGGCGATTGCATGTTCGCGGAAAACACTGGAAAAAAATCAGATCCACGGTAATTTCGGCCGGTCGATAATAATTCCCAATGGCGTTACGTTCGACCGGGTTGCACCACCGGTTTCCGTTTCTTCCGGGGAGCCGCTCCGATTTGTATATTTCGGGCAGATTGAAAATCATAAGGGCTTGCTGCAGTTGGTCGACGCCTTTGCCATGCTGCGGGAACGTCAGCTGCCCCAGCGGGTCGAATTGCATCTGATCGGATCCGGTTCGGAAGGTTTTCGTGAAGAGTTGAATCGTGCGATTCGGCGCCAGCATCTTGAATCCGCTGTGTACCAGCATGGATTTGTATCACCGACAGAACTACCTGAACGGTTGAATTCTATGCACGCGGCGGTCTTCCCATTGCGCCCTGACGAACCATTCGCGTATGTCGTCATCGAGTCGCTGCGAGCAGGCTTGCCGACTATCGTCAGCCGTGATGCCGGTGTCGCGGAGTTTATCCCGCAGGACTATCCCCTGTTATTGCATGACCGAAATAGCCCCAAGGAGCTGGCTCGACTCATGGAGCGAGTTCTTCTCGAACAACAGCCTGTTGCGGAGTGGACATCGAGATTGCAGACGCTATTCCAAGACATCTGCGATTTAGAACGGAGTTGCCTGCCGAAATGTATCGAGTTCTTGCGTGCCCAAGAGAACTTTCCTCAGCGAAGTTTTTCTGAGGCGGTGAACGATCTTCTGGCTTCTTGGCAAACATCAGTACATCTGCAATCGGTGATTCATCAACCGCCGCCCAAGGTGCCCGTTGGCAAGAGAATTGAGCGTTGGGTTCGCCGCAAGATGCCTCATCACACCCGCATGTTCCTAAAGCGGCAGCTGCTACGATTTACCCCACGCAGGGCCGCCTAGGCTGTTCTTCCACGTCAGGTTAGTGACAGCATTGGTTCCGAAAGCTGGCAACATGGAGCTCCCCTGGGCCTCAAACGCCTACAGGGACTATAGGACAGGCGGGAAGGCGTGGTGGTACCGGGGCGGCAGCGGATGCAACGGTTCGCCACCGCACCTAAAGAAATCACTACAGCAAAGACCAGCCGCACCGGCATTGGCAAGAGTACCACACTTTTAACCACGAATCGCACGGACCGCTCATGCCGAGGATAGTTGAGAAAGGACGGAGCGAAGGTAGGGAGCAGTGCGGGATTGAGGGACGGTTGCCAGGTATTCAGGAGTACCAGCGGCAACGATTCGCCCGCCCTCTTCCGCGGCGCCGGGGCCGAGGTCGATGAGGTGATCGGCAGCGGCCATGAGGTGAACATTGTGCTCCACGACTAACAGGGAATGCCCTCGCTGCAGCAGACTATCGAAGCAACTCAGTAGACGCACAATGTCGTGCGGATGCAGGCCGGTCGTCGGTTCATCCAAGAGGAACAGAGTCTTTTTAGAAGATGCTGTGGCGAGGAAGCCCGCCAGTTTCAGCCGTTGAGCCTCACCCGCGCTGAGCGTTGTCGCCGACTGGCCCAGCGGAAGGTAACCGAGCCCCACGTCGATCAGCACCTGTAGCCGCTGCTGCACCTTCGACTCGCCGCGGAAAAAGTCTTTGGCCTCTTCCGCGCTCATTTCCAGAACGTCGGCGATAGTCTGTCCGCGATACTTGACCTGCAAAACATCACTTCGATAACGCGTGCCACCACAAGTGGGACACGTCATGACGATATCGGCCAAAAACTGCATGTCGATCTGGAGCACGCCGTCTCCCCGGCAGTGATCGCATCGGCCCAGTTCGCTGTTGAAACTGAAATGACCGGCAGTCCAGTTTCTCGATTTGGCTTCCCAGGTCGAGGCGAAGACTTGTCGAATGGGATCGAAGGCCTTCACGTAGGAAACAGGATTGCTCCGCGGCGACCGACTCACCGGGCTTTGATCGACTAGAATACACTCCTTGATCAGCCCCACACCGGTCAATTTATCGAACGGAAGTGGTCTCTCTTGGGCATCGCTCAGTCGATTGGCCAGTGCCGGATATAACGTATCCTGCACCAGCGTGCTCTTGCCACTACCACTAACTCCCGTGACGACACACAACACGCCGAGGGGAATTTGGACGGTGAGATGCTGCAGGTTGTGCCCCCGGCAACCACTGATCTCCAAATATCCCTCAGGGGAACGTCGCTGAGCGGGGATAGGAACCGCACGACGGCCAGTGAGGAATTGCGCCGTCAAACACGATGACTTCAGAAACTGCGATTGCGACCCGGCAAAGACGATTTCTCCTCCGGCGCGACCAGCACTGGGGCCTACCTCGATGACCGTGTCGGCCGATCGCACCATATCCTCCTCGTGCTCCACCACCAACACCGTATTACCTCGTCGGGCCAGCTCCTTGACGCATTCCACCAGCTGCTGAACATCCGCCGGGTGCAGCCCCACCGACGGCTCGTCCAGTACATAGAGGAGATGGCAGAGATTCGAACCAAGCGCTGCGGTCAACGCCGTTCTTTGGGCTTCTCCCCCACTGAGTGTGCGCAATGGACGAGACAACTGCAGGTACCCCAACCCTACTCGTTGCAAGTATCGCAGTCGGCTCAACAACTGCTCCACCGCCGTATGCGTGGCTGCTAACTGGCGCGGGGTAAGTTGCAATTGTTCAATGATCTCGATCAGCCGCTCGATCTTTTGATCACACAATTGCGCAAGGCTATATCCTCCCAAGCGGAACGACAAAGCGATGGGGTTCAGTCTCGCTCCTTGACAAGCGGAACACTGCCGGTAGCTCCGCCATCGTGACAGGAACACGCGGACATGCATTTTGTATTTCTTGCTTTCCAGGTAGCGGAAAAACCCGTCCAAGCCAGAAAAACCTGTGCCCGCATCTCCATGAAACAGAATCGCTTTCTCTCGATCGGTTAGTTGTTCAAAGGGGACGTCCACACGAATTCCCAGCTCATCGGCGACGTCGAGTAATTCCAGCAGCCAAGGTTCGTAAGCGGGGGAATTCCAACAGGCGATCGCTCCTGCGGCCAGCGACCGTTGCTTGTCCGGAACGATCAAGTCCAGGTCCCACTCGACCGTGTCGCCAAATCCTTCGCATTGCGGGCATGCGCCGAGAGCATGATTGAAACTGAATAGAGGAGGATGAGGATCCGGATAGTCGATGCCACAGGGCAAACACCGCTGAACCGTGGAGAAGCGACAGATGGACCATGGCATTTCGTCGATCGACATTGCTTCCACCCAAGGGCCTGCTTCCTGACGAGAAGCCTCCGACGAGTCCGCGGCGCTATCCGCGTCCCCGCGTGGGGAACGCGCTACCACGTCCGCAGGTTGATCGACGAATACGGCGATTTCATCCGCGCGTTCGAACGCAGTTTCGATGCTGTCCATCAACCGACTGGAGTCCGCTCCTCCCCGCAAGCGATCGACGACGCACCACGCCATACCTGCTTCCGGAAAACATCGAACGAGCCGATCACGATCGTCGGACAATTGAACGGTATGCTCGCCGGCAACGAAACGCACAAATCCATCGGATTGCAAATCGGAAAGCACGCTTGCCCGTTCCCCGGCATCTTCCCAATGAATGGGAAACGCGAGCATCATACGCCAACTGGGTGAACCACTGCCAATCCACTTCGCCACCTCTTCGGTCGTCCAACGATGGACGGGGCGTTGGCATTGATGGCAGATCAGATACGACGCGTGGGACATTAACACGCGCAGGTAATCGAGCACGTCGCTGGCCGTCCCCACGGTACTGCGATTGCCGCGCACCGATCTTACTCGCGTTACCGCCAATGAAGGAGGCAAGCCCTCTATCCCATCGAAATCTGGTTTGGTAATGCGTTCGAGAAACTGCCGCGTGTAGGCCGAGAAACTCTCGATATAGCGTCGTTGCCCTTCGGCATAGAGGGTATCGAGAGCCAACGATGTCTTGCCCGAGCCACTGACGCCGCAAATGGCGACTAGCGCCCCGCGGGGAATATCGACGTCGACGCCCTTGAGGTTATGGACCCGCACGCCACGGGCACGGATGCATCCCGCGGTGGGAGAGACGACCAGCTGCCCCCCTCCCCCACCTCGTTTCGCCGCATTCAAGATTCCTTTGCTCCAGCGCGGAAAGGCCATCGCTGCGGAGGCAGTCGAACCATACCGTGGGACATTGCCCGTCTCCCAGCTTAAACTTCCTTGGCGTCGATCCAGCTCATCAACTTGCGCAGGCGCCGGCCGACTACTTCGATCTGATGGCTACGATCACGGCGTCGACGCGCCTTGAAAGCTGGTGCTCCCGCCTTGTTTTCAAGAATCCATTCGCGAGCAAACTGACCGTCCTGGATTTCCTTAAGTATTCGCCGCATCTCCTGCCGCGTTTGCTCGGTGATCACTCGAGGGCCGCGCGTATAGTCGCCGTATTCGGCCGTGTTGCTGACGCTATACCGCATGTAGCTCAGTCCACCTTCGTAGAACAGATCGACAATCAACTTCAATTCGTGCATGCACTCGAAATAAGCCATTTCCGGTTGGTAACCGGCATCGACCAACGTCTCAAAGGCAGCCTTCACCAATTCGCTGACTCCGCCGCAAAGTACGACTTGCTCACCAAATAGATCCGTCTCGGTTTCCTCGGCAAAGGTCGTCTCGATCACTCCCCCACGCGTTCCCCCAATCGCCTTGGCATAGGCAAGTCCGACTTGACGGGTACTTTCCGCTGCTCCCTCACCCAACGCGATCAAACAAGGGACACCTCCCCCTTTCACGTATTCGCTGCGCACCAAGTGCCCGGGTCCCTTGGGAGCTACCAACAAGGTATCCACCCCCTTCGGCGGCTCAACCAGCCCAAAGTGAATGTTGAATCCATGGGAGCACATCAAGATGTTTCCCGGACGCAAATGAGGCCTAACCTGAGCGCGGTAAACATCTGCTTGCACTTCGTCGGGCAACAAAATGTTCACGATATCAGCCGCCTTGACCGCCTCTTCGATCGACTTCGGTTCGAAATTATGGCTGACTGCCAGATCATAATTCGCACTTCCCTCGCGTTGACCGATGATCACGTTGCAGCCGCTATCGCGAAGATTCTGCGCCTGAGCATGCCCCTGTGAACCGTAACCTAGAATGGCAATCGTCTTGTCTTTAAGGCACGACAGATCGGCGTCGTTGTCGTAGTAGATTTTTGCAGCCATTGTTTTTCCAGTTCCTTTTCGTCATTGGTAAATTGAGGAGTACCGTATCCGTTGGAAATCCATTGGGCCCCATCGCCCCAGTGTCTTCAGGAACAACTTCTGTCAGTAGTTGTCTACACGTCGAGCACGCTTCAGCCGCAGCGCACGGCATCGCTCGTTGAGTACCGTCGTGAGGCCATTCGCCTTGAACACCAGCTGAGGATGTCCGATATTACCCCGTGATTCAGAAACCCGAGAATCCGCCCGTCCAATCCGTGGTCCCCCACCCGTCAATGGGTAGCAGCTCGCCATCAAGCAGAGGCGGATTGGGTTTCCGGCGCCTCAGCCGGCGGTGCCTTGCTGGAGCCATTACCGCTGCGCACTAGTGCAATTCGCCCTGTCCGCACCAATTGAGTAATGCCGTAGGGACGTACTCGGTCGATAAATGCTTCAATCTTATTCTCTTGGCCGGAAATCTCGATCATCAGCTCGGTTTCCCCCACGTCGACGATCTTCCCTCGAAAGATGTCGACCAACTCCTTGATCTCGCTGCGTTGCGATCCCGCTTCAGCACGCACTCGCACCAGCATCAGGTCGCGCTCAACGTAATCCTGCGAACTGATGTCCTCTACCTCCACGACGGTAACGAGCTTCTCGAGTTGCTTTCGCACCTGGTCCAAGATCTTGTCGTCGCCCATTACCACGAACGTCATGCGGGACAATTCAGGATTTTCCGTTTCCCCTACCGCCAACGAATCGATGTTGTAACCACGCGAAGCGAGCATCCCGGCGATGTGCGAAAGCACGCCAGGAACGTTCTGAACCAGAGCAGACAAGACATGCCGCATTACGCTGTTCCCTAAAATTGCCTTCTAATTACTAGTCGTAACCATTTGTCGGGCCCTCCACCCCCATGCAAAACACGAAGAGAGCATCTTACTTTCCACCATCCGACTGAACAAGGACTCACGTCCGCCCATTCGACCAAGAGGAAATCGGTTTCGGCCAGCGTGCCACCCTCCCCATGCCGCTGCCCCCCCAAATATTTGGTGCCACCCATCCTCCAACTATTAAATATTGAGTGCCATCCATAATTTGACTGTGCCATTCAGAGCCCCAACCAATGAATTCCAGCTTTGTGCTGCCCCGTGGATGGCTGGGCTTTGTAGATGGGGGTGATTCAAGGCCAGGGCAACAACAGCTCACGGCCTTTCCGTCCAGCAGCAGGCTGGTTGGTGAGCCAGCGGCCTGCAGTGAGATCGGTACAATCTAGCAAGCAAAGAAACCTATCCGCATTTCGCTCCTTGGTGAGCCGGGGCGGCTCGCCGCGCGATTTGGGGGAAGGGCGAAGGGATTAACTGGGCAGTTGCGCTCAGGTCGGCGGGGAGGAAAAACACTGATCGGCCAGCCGCTGGCCTCGAGCCCAGCGGCGACCAGTCCGCTCGGCATGCCGACTCATGCTCTCGGAGCGACCGGCACACGTGCTGCGGCCGAAGTAGCGACCAAAGTTCCACACCACGTCGCACCACAACCCAGCGTCTATCCCCAGCTTCGCCAACACCCCCTGCACACCAGCAGGCGGCTTGCCAGACGCTTCCCCGCTGTTGACCGCCGACTCGGCTGACTTGGTCGAATCGGCCGACTGGCGGCCATGGCCACTGAGCGGGCTCTTCTGCGCGGCAACCCACTCCAACAGCTTACGGTACTCCTCCCAGGAGAGCATCAAAAACCCCTTGTCGCTGGCTCGCACACCGCCACGGTGCACTTGCGGGTCAGCCGCCGAAATGCTCGCATCGGCCGACAACGGCGCTAACCAACCGTCGCGGGCAATACGCTGGCCGGTCGGATTGCGTCGCTGACGCTGCTTCCTCTGCTTGATCTGCGCCGAGGTGTGCGTGCGGAGAATCTCCCCCGCCTGCTCGGTAGGGATCGATCGGATCGGATAAGCGGCCGAGGCTATCGTCTGGCCCTGCTGCGCTTGGATCCGATCGTAGGCCGAAGTGAAGGGGGCCTGGGAGGGCTGGCTGGCCATGGCAGCACGCACAGGGTTGAGGTCCACGTACATCGCGCAGGCCAATAGACCGGCTTCGTCGGTCAGCCGCTGCGCCTTGAATCGCCCCTCCCAAAATCGTCCGGTGACGTTGTCCTGGCGATTGGCCATGCGGGCGATCGGCTCGCACAGGGCACGCATCAGCCAGGAGATGTCCGACAGTCGCCGACGCACGGTGTCCAGCCGCTGTGGATCGGCCAGCAGGGCCGCCACGTCGCTGTCGGTCGGCTCTCCCAGATGCTCTTCCAAGCGGTGCCCGGGGAATAGCCGTAGCCACCGGATGGCCACCTCCCGGTCGCTCCACTGAGCGACGACGTCGGGGCGGGTGCGGAGGATGACGTGCAAGTGGTTGGACATGATGGCATAGGTGAGTACGTCGATGCCGAAGACCGAGGCGAGGGCCTCGAGGCGGCGTCGGATCCACTCGCGGCGGTAGCTGTAGTCTTGGCCGGAGAGGGGATCGACCCCAGCGAGAAAGGCACGGCGGACACAGCGTTGGACACAGTGGACGATGGCGATTTCGCCGGGAGTCCACTGTTCGGCACGTTTGGGTCTTCCCATGGGGCAACTCCTGGGGGAGGAGACGAAACAGGGCAGCAAATACCGTTGGGAGGATTCCCTGCCACGGCAGGGCACCTCGACCGACGCAGGGCCACCAGGCCAATGGGCACAAGGCACACCGCCCAAGCGGCGGCAAGCAGGCAGACACCATTAGAGCAGATCGGCCGACCGATGGCAAGAAAAAAATGGGTGGCACCGTTTGTTGTTTGTGGTTATAGAAAGGTGGGTGGCACCGTTTGTGCCGTTTGTGGTTTTGTGGGTGGCACGAATGGCACAGTCGTTGTTTGTTTGCTGCTGTCAGCGCAGAATCTGACTGTTGGCAGCCCGGACTTTTTTGTTAAAACTTTGGGCTGCACATGCGAAAAAACTGGTATTGTCATGAAATCCTTCCTGGTTTCATGATGTTGAGACCCTTCCTGGTGTCTGCCTCGCAGTTGAGACCGGGGAGGGTCTTTCTCATGGCCTCTATACCATTTTGTCCGCCTAAACGCAGCTTCGATTTTGGGAAGACACTGGGTGCCTTTTTCGCTCAGCCGGGATTGCCGTTTTCGAAGATCCTCACCGCCGAGCTGATTGAGAGCATCTTCCGTAAACACGGAGGAATGTTCGGACGGGTCTACACCACCTCGATCGTGCTCTGGGCCTTTATGAGTCAGGTACTTCGTGACGGCAAGGAGGCGGCTTGCCAATCGGCCGTCAGCCGAATTGCCAGCTATTTGCAATGGACCGGTCAGGGCAAGATCAATCCGGACACACGGGATTATTGCCGCGCACGAGCGAAACTCAGTTCCGTAGCACTCCGCGAACTGGCCGGTACGATTGCCTCGCAGTGCCAGCAGCAAGTCGATCCGAAGCATCTGTTCCGGGGCCGACACGCCAAGCTGGTCGATGGTGCCACGTTCATGATGGCCGACACGGCCGCCAACCAGGCCGCGTATCCCCAAAATCCGGCGCAGCAACCGGGAATTGGTTTTCCCATCGCCCGATTCGTCACCGTCATTTCGTTGGCCACCGCTTGCGTCATCGATGCGGCCATGACGAAGTACAAGGGCAAGCAGACCGGAGAGACCGCATTGCTGAGGCAGTTGCTGCATTGCTTTTCACCGGGTGATATTGCCGTGGCAGACCGATTCTATGGCAACTATTGGATGATCGCGTTGCTGATCCGGTGTGGAGCTGATGTCTGCTTCCGAAAGCATCAAAAACGGCACACCGACTTTCGCGTTGGCCGGCGACTGGGCAAGAACGACCATCTGGTCACGTGGCGTCGTCCGTCGCGTCCCCCGTGGATGGACCAGCGATTGTATGAGAGCATGCCCGAAGCGATCACTCTTCGTGAGATTCGCTACATGGTGGTCGCCGCCGGAAGAAAGCAGCAACCGTTTGTGATCGTGACGACGCTGATCACCGACGAAGGCGAACAAGAATTCGGTGTGGAGGATCTCGCCGAGCTATTCAGTTTTCGCTGGAACGCCGAATTGGACTTGCGATCGATCAAGACGCATCTGAATCTGCACCATCTTCGGTGCAAGAGCCCAGCGATGGTGCATCGCGAATTCTGGACGACCATCATCGCCTACAATGCGATCCGCATAACGGCCGCTCGCAGTGCCGAACTTGCCGGTGTTTGCCCACGACAGATCAGTTTTGTTACCACTTGCCAATACGTGCTGGCCGCTTGGGATGTGATCGCTAGCGGCTCCTTACCTCCAGCGGCATTGCAAGCCTATTGCATGGCTCAACTGAAGCAGATTGCCCAGTGTTTGGTGGGAAACCGTCCGGGCCGTTTCGAGCCACGCGTCCGCAAGAAACGGGCCAGCAATTACAACTTGATGATGCAACCTAGCCACATGCTCAAATCCAAGCTCGCCCGAGGCGACAACTCCTTTGAAACCAAATAGTTGTAACTACGACTGTGCCATTCGTGGGTGGCACCGAAATGAGCCGTTATCGCAAGAGAAAGATGGGTGGCACCGAAATGGATGGCAAGAGAAAGGTGGGTGGCACCGAAATACGCCGAAATATGCTGCGAGTGGGGCGGATGGGGGAGGTTAATGTCCGGTACAGTGGCGGCGACGCTGCAGCCAGTCCCATGCATCTTGCAGGGTTTCGTTAAGGTCACGGTTACGGTATTGGAGGTGTTGGTGGGCCTTCTGTGAGCTGTAGAAGTGCTTTAGATTTCCCATGGCGATCATGGCACCATTGACGTCGCCTTCTTGAATGGGAAGCAGGCGATTGGTGAGATCGATGATTTTTCCGATGGCTGAAACTGCTGGTCCGAGACGGAACACGGGAGCACGGCGGCCTGCTACGTGCAACATCCGCTTCCACAGTTCTTGGTAGGTTAAGTTTTCTCCTGCCAGAATAAAGTTCTCCCCGGATTGTCCATGATCGATGGCGTTCGCCACAGCATGAGCAACGTCACGGGCATCGCAAACGCTGCATCCGCCGCGAGGGGCTGCAACCACGGGTAATCGGCTTACTTCCAGTAGCATCCGACCGCTGGAGGGTTTCCAATCGTAGGGGCCGAGCATGAAGCCGGGGTGAACGATGACGGCATCGAGATTCCGCGCTGCGATGAACTCCCGCACTACGAACTCAGCCTCTTGTTTGGAAATGACATAAGAACACGGGACTTTCTCGACGCCGCCGCTGCCTGTCTCATCGATCGGCCGACCACCGGTCGTTGCCGCCGGAAGTGTATCGACGGTGGAAACATGGACCATTCGCACTTGGTGGGCCAGGCAAGCTTCGGCTAACCGGCGGGTCCCCCCCACGTTGACTTCACGCGACCGCTCCAATTGGTGCCAGCCGATATGAATTAAGGCTGCGCAATGAACCGCAGCGCGACACCCCTCGAGTGCACGTATTAATCCATGAGTGTTACTAAGATCGCCTTCGACGATCTCGACAGGAAGTCCGGTGAAGCACTCGCGCGACGCTTCAGGACGGCAAAGGACGCGCACTGCTTCACCGCGTCGGCATAGCTCGCGCACAACACAGTTGCCGAGGAAGCCAGTCGCACCGGTTACGAAGATCACCTTTCCTTTCCTCCCTAACCCAAGGTGTCGCTGCGGATCTGGTGATGAGCATGCCAAGCAGCGATATCGCGTCGAAAAGCGTTGATGTTGTCCCCGATCTTTCGCTCCCCTACAAGCCCCTGGCAAGGTTGCTAGGCCACTGACGGCAGGATTGGCAAGCGTGCCAACTGTCGTCTCCATCGCTCGAGGAGCGTGGGCAAGGGCTGGGAAAACTGCCGTCCTTCCACTACCAGCCACTGGCACCACTGCCAAGCCGACAACAGACAACTGACCGCATCGATGGCCTGCAACCGGCGACGATCAATTTGCAGTTCTGCTGTCGATTCGTAAACAGCGAGAGCCACCTCCCAGTGGTTGCCGAAGGGTTCCATGGTGCTCAGTAGCCGTACGAGGTCCATCAGCGGCTCATCGATTCCACTGGCGCCGAAGTCGATGATGCCGGTCACGCGTTTGTCGATGAAAAGAACGTGTTCAGAATGGAGGTCACGGATCACGAAATGCTGCTCAACGGGTACCGTGGCGATTCGATTCAATTCCTGCAGCAGTTCTGGTCCGCAACGGCGTGTGTGCTCCATTGTCTGCCGCCACAACTGTCGAATCGTAGAGGAGGCAGGTGCGTATTCAGGAACCAAGTACCAAGGATCGTGACAGTCAGCGGACAACTCTTCCAGCTTCCTGGCGAGCAATTGCAGGCGGCGTTGAACACCGGGACTGGGCAGCGGAATACGATGGGTTTGGCGACGCCACAGTCGGTGGAGGGTTCCCAGCCGCAGGCACACGTCCTGCAGGCGGTCTACATCGGGGTGTTCCAAGTAATCTGCGCGGCCCGGCATCCACTCGGTCAACTCCCAAAACCGTCCAGCGGCGGCCACCCAAGGCGTGGAATCGGCGCGACGCACCATGTAAGCTGGAACCACATCGACACCTGCCACTCTGGCCGTGGAAATGGCCGAGTACACTTGACGTAGTTTCTCTTCCGAAGTGCCAACGGGCCAGCCGCGCAAGCAAAAGTCACCGCACGCCGCCCGGCAGCGGATCACGATCGCACCGGACAGCCCTGACCTGGCCAGCTCAAGGGGCTCGGCCCCAAGCCACTGGAGCAGTTCCTCGCGTACAATGGGAGGGATGTCAGGTAGGTTCGTCACCATGGAGCCCTCTTGCGTGCGGACCATCTGTTGGTTCTGAAGCAACCACGGTGGGCCACCGCGGGATGGGATTGGGAAACCTCGCTACCACCGTGGCAGCAGCAATACGGTGGCGGCAAGAACAATATAGAGACTGCACATTATGCAAACGACTCGAAAACGATGGAAAGGGTTGTCGTACTTGTGCGGAGTACTGGCAGGGATGCTCACGCTGCCCCCATGTGTTGCCAAACAGGCCAACATCCTCCTCATTTGTGTGGATGACCTGCGGCCAGAGCTGGGGTGCTACGGAGTCGAATACCTGCGGTCGCCTCACATCGATAATCTGGCTGCTGAAGGCCTGCGATTTGAGCATCACTACGTTCAAGCACCGACCTGCGGAGCATCACGTTACGCGCTACTGACAGGTTGTTACGGAGGTGCTGACAACATGGCCTTGTTTGACCGTGCGCGGAGACTTCGCGATGGACAACCGGTGCCTCCAAGCATGCCTTCTTGGTTTCGCTTTCATGGTTATACAACCGTATCGGTGGGAAAGGTCTCGCATCATCCTGGGGGCTGGGGAGGACCGGATTGGAACGATTTGAGCCAACCGGAAATGCCCGATAGCTGGGACCGGCAGCTGCTTCCGGCCGGACCTTGGCAGCATCCACGCGGTTGGATGCACGGCTTGGCCAATGGAGAGATTCGTGGCGATGCGCGCCTCATGGACGTTTTTCAGGCCGTCGACGGTCCGGACACCATCTATCCCGATGGCATCAGTATCGAAGAAGCGTTGCGGCAGATAGAAATGCTTAGTGGCCATTCCCGTCCCTTCTTTCTGGCTGTGGGAATTCTCCGCCCCCATCTCCCATTCGGCGCTCCGGCGCGATATATCGAGCCATATCGCGAGATCGATCTCCCTCCCATTGCTCATCCTGAGCGCCCAACCTGGAGAACGACATGGCATGGTTCCGGTGAGTTCATGAAGTACAACCGGTGGGGAAGAGATCCGAATGCCGATGACCAATTCGCTGACGAAGTGCGTCGCCATTACGCTGCCTGTGTGTCGTACGCAGATGCCCAAGTCGGGAAACTCATCTCGCGTCTCCGTGAGCTTGGACAATGGGAAAACACCATCGTTGTTTTGTGGGGGGATCACGGCTGGCATCTCGGCGAACATGCGGTGTGGGGCAAACATACGCTGTTTGAAGAATCCCTCCGCTCTCCGCTTATCGTCTGCTCTCCCGGACTCCGAAGCCAAGGACGGACGGTGGCCGAAGTCGTCGAGTCGGTGGATATCTTTCCCACCCTTTGTGAACTGGCAGGCTTGCCAATCCCTGCGGAAGTGGATGGTGCGTCGCTGGTACCGATCTTCCACGACCTCTCGGTCCCTGACGATCAGGCGATCAGCTATTTCCGCAAGGCCCGGAGTGTGCGAGATGCGAGGTTCCGCCTTATCGAACACGATGATGGCTACATTGAGTTGTACGATCATCAGTCGGCAGCGGGAGAAACACGTAATGTGGCAGCGGAGTATCCCGACGATGTGCAGCGTCTACGTGAAGTGCTCCGTAAGAAGCTCGGGAAGGGGTAGCATGTTGCCGCCAGATATGTCCGTTAACGCTAGGGACGCCGAAGAGGAAGTGCCTATGGCGAGGCGTGGCCATTGAACGGCTAGATTCCCATTTATGATCAAAAAAAAGCGGCCTACACTCGCAATGTATTGCCCACGAGGTTGCCCCACCCTCGTGGATTGCGAAGTGTAGACCGCCGTTAGGATCGCCGCACGACGCCCGATCCGTGCGAACGATCCCCTTGCTCGGAAGCTAAAGAATAGCAGCCGTAACGAAATCCAATGTTGAAAAACCTTTGATCCACATGTTTCCAGGTCCGTCACGTCAGCCAGGGGCTGAGGAGAGGGTTCGCCAAGCGGCACCGCCCCCTTGCGGTTCGTGCTCTCCAGGCTTTCCGATGCATCACCCTGCCGTACCGGACTTACTGGATCCACTGGTAGAAACGCACCATGGTAGGCGCGCCAAAGGGGTGCACTGCCAAACAAATCAGGAGGCAGTGGTCTGAAATCCATGGGCCGTATTGTCAGGATACCGCATCGGCCATGCAACTGTGCAACAAAGCTTGTTCATTTATTGTCCATCGAGGATGGAATTCAAGAATCATACTCCCCAAGTGCGGGAGAATCCGAACGCGGGATTTCCCTATCTGCGTCGTGAGCTCCCGCGGTAACAGCCAAGCGCACTAGTTCTGCCACGCTCCGAACACGAAGCTTCCTCATTAGACTGGAACGATGTTTCTCCACGGTTTTTTCACTGATATCAAGTCGGCGGGCTATCGTCTTGTTGGGAAGACCGTCAAGAATCCCCTTGAGCACGTCGTGTTCTCGGGGAGAGAGCATATCGATTTGAGCCTTGGCGACTGCCCGTATCTCCGCGGCCTCGCGTTCTTGACGCCTGCGGGTGATGTCTTCCACCAGGCCATCGAGTCGCGTACTGCCATCTTCGGAAACTACCCGCCGCAGAGCCAAGCGATACCAACGCTGGTGACCTAGACGATCCTCATGAGGAAACTCGAGTTCCTCGGTGCCGTGCGACTGCTGAACTCGGGCCAAGAATTCGTGCCACATGCTAGCGGAAGGCAACAGTTCGGCGATGCGGTGGGGCGGCACGTGGGAAGGGTGGTCGCTGCCGAGCAGTTCGAGCATGACGCGATTAGCGTCGATCAGCATGCCATTGGCGGCGAGGGAGAAGACTCCGACACGGATGCTCGATAGGATCGATTGCAGTTGCGAAGCGAGTCGTTCGGCACGTCGGCGAACTCCTGCATGTTCCAGCGAGGCCTTAACGGCGGCTTGCAATCGCACCAGATGACGAACATTCTTGATGATGTAGTCATCCAGTCCGTGTTTCATCGCCTCCACGGCAATCTCCTCGCTCCCGGTGCCGGTGAACATGATCACCGGTACATGGGGCATCAGTCGCTTTACGGCTTGAAGTACTTTGATGCCATCACTCCATTTCAAGTGATAGTCCGTGACGACCAGATCAAAGCACCCTTGGCTCAAGTAATGATCGAAGTCGCGCTGTTCGACCGCCTCCAACAGGGTCAAATTCGAGAAGGCTCTCTCCAACTCGCGTTTAACCAACCCGCGATCATGAGGATTGTCATCGACGAGCAGAATCGTAATCGAATCGGACGTGGACATGATATGGCTTTCACGAGGGCGTCACCGAACCAAATGCAGCACCATGCAGCACCTTCCCTAGCCTATAGATGCGAAGACATTCCCGGAGAAATGCTTCAGCGAGCGCTTCCTGCCGTTCTCTGTGTCATCGCAGCATGCAACGATGTACGACTATTCCATCACGGGGGAGGTGTTGAAACAGAGCCAGTACAGCTCCAGGCTTCGCAGCATCTCGACCAATTGGTCATTCCCCACGGGTTTTACAAGATAGGAGTTCGCTCCCAAATCGTAGGCTCGGTTGATATCGTTCGTTTCGCTTGACGATGTCAGTACCACAACGGGCAGGCGGCGGTAGACTTCGTGAGCACGCAACCAACGGAGAACCTCAAAGCCATCTTTGCGCGGTAGTTTGAGGTCCAATAACAATAATTCGGGAACTGGATGCGCGCTGCGGTCTTCATAAGGAGGGTTACCGGCAAAATAATCGATGGCCGACTCTCCATCCTGAACGAATCGTAGCGGATTGACAATACGGGCTTTGCGAAAAGCTCGTTCGATCAGCTTTGCATCGTAGGGATCATCCTCCACCACTAGCAGCAGACATTGTCGGGCGTTCTGCATGGGTTTCTGCTTTCTCTAGCTGAATCCAAAAAAGGCTACCCTCTCCGGGAGTCGACTCCAGTCCGTAGGCAATGCCCAATCGTTGGCAGACGCGCGCTACGATGGCAAGTCCGATTCCTGTGCCCGGGTAGCTTTCAATACCGTGCAACCGCTCGAAGATGCGGAAGATTACTTGTTGGTAATCCTGAGGGATCCCGATACCATTGTCGCGCACTGCTACGCGGATCTTGGTATCGTCTTCTTGGACCTCTAATACTACATGAGGACGCTTGCTGGGATCAACGAATTTTATCGCATTGGAAAGAAGATTGGTAAGGACTTGTGTCAGCATCCGTCGGTGGCTGTACACGGTGGGCAAACTGTCAGGGATCACCACTTGGGCGCGGCGCTCTTTGATCTCACCTTCCAAGTTTCTGAGCGCATCATGAACGACGTCCTGCAAATCGACGTGGGTAAGCCGCAAATCGGTCCTGCTCAATCGACTGTATGCCAATAAGTCGCGAATCAGCTCATCCATCCGTCGGGCGGACGCGACGATGTGTTCGATGTATTCGTGCCCATGCTCATCGAGTTGCGGGCCGTAGTCCTCTTGAAGGGCGATGGCGAACCCCTCCATGGCGCGCAACGGCGCTCTCAGGTCGTGTGACACCGTATGGGCGAATGCTTCCAGTTCGGCATTGCTCTCTCGCAGTTCGCGAGTGCGTGCGGCGATGACGTGCTCCAGATGAAGGTTCATATCGTGAAGCTGTTGCTGACTCTTGCGCAACGCCTCGATCGCTTCGTGGCGGACGGTGGCATCGACGCCACAAACCAACACCGCCGGTCGACCTTGGAAATCGATTCGGCACATGGACACGTCGCACCATCGTTGGTCTCTGTCGGGATGGCGAATAGGGAATTCCATACGCTGCGTGGATCCTTCGGCCAGGCAACGCTCCACACATTCCATCAACTTCTGGCGATCATCCTCGCTTGCCATATGAAATGGTGGCAGTCGATAGAGTTGTTCCTCGGGCTGACCGGCCAGTTCGCGCAACCCACGGTTGGCATATACCCGTTTTCCCTCCTGCACGATACCGATGTAGGCGGGAGCGTTTTCGGTGAGCATCCGAAACTTCTGTTCACTTTCCCGCAACGCACGCTCGGAAGCCGCTTGTTGCGTGACATCTCGCGTCACCGCCAAGTGACCGACCACACGTCCGTGGTCATCGAAGACGGGCGCAGCGTGCGTTTCCAAGCACAAATGTTCGCCACGCAGATTGTCAATCTCATACCGCATCATCCCGCTTTCGCCCCGCAGCACGCGTTGATGCAGTTCCTGGAACGGCCGGTGATATTCCGGTGCCAAAAGATCGAAGACGGACTTTCCGACGACGTCTTCCGAGGAATCGGTACCCGTCATCCGCAACCCGGCCTGGTTCATATCCACAATCTCCCCTGACGGAGAAATAAGCTTGATGCACTCCGGACTGGACGACAGGATGGTCCGGAGTCGCGATTCGGACGCTTGATAAGCGTGGAGAAGGGCGGCTAATTGTTCACGGCGTTTGGCTTCCCGCCGATGGATCCTGCCTAATACCAAAGGACTGATCCCCAGCCCAATCACCGCCATTCCTAAAATCCAAGGATAGGTTGCATTCCAGAAGTAAACATCGATGACCCGAGCAGGTATATGAATGGCGATAAGGCCATCGAAGAGCGGTGAGTAATGGTAGCCGATCACCTGGCGCTCCCCCTCCACGTTGCGATTGAAGCCACACCAGTCTTGTTGGTCGGCTAGCAACTGCCCGATCGTATGAGGCCCGACGTCAATGTCGCCAACCGCAGCACCGATCCGGTGGGGGTTCTTCGAATGGTTCACGATCGTTCCCGATCGATCGATGAGGCAGAGGTACATTTCGGGGCGGACCTTGACCATCCGCTGCCAGTATTCCATTATCCGCGATCGCACCACCTCTGGTGGTTGATGGGAATTTTCCTTTTCGGTAATCACCATCGACTCTAAGGATCTAGCAACTGCCAGATTGTGATTGGCGAGGCCATAATACAGCGCCCGCAGGCTGGCCCAATAGGCGACAACGCCCACGGCGAGCACCAAAGCCAGAATTAGCGTGGTGTTTACCAGCACGGAGTGCCAGGCGTTGTGTTGCGTCGCCTCGATGGAAGGGGAAGGTGCCTTCAGCGTGAATGGTCGATCTTGCAGTTCACCCGGGCCAGTCGGTTTTGACATGGTGCGCACTGCCTCCAATAGTCCTTTCGATTATCGATACCGGGTGAATTCACCCGGACCAACGATGATGAACGCTTCCTACGCGCCGGCCATTCTACACTGGCAGCCACTCTCGCGCGGGGATGTTAACAAGATTCACCGGAATGCCAGCACGGCCAGGCGAGTGCCATCCAGCCCCAACCTGCCGACAGGTTCTTACCACCGACTTGTCACAGTGATCAGCTACGGCAGCGCCGCGCACCGACCTCGCTTGGGGGCTCCTTTATGGCGGCGAGGAGGAGCAGGGCGTCTTCCGAATGAACCGTATTCTTGGATTCTTGGGAAGAATCGATTCGACAAGAACCGGTGGGCGGTTCGTCGGTGCGGAATGGGGATTTCTCCCCACCACCGCGCCAATCGCATCTTAAGTTTCCCAAGGACAGGGCTACCTCGTGATGCCTTGATACGCCCGGGGAAAAACTAGTGAGAAGAAGCGCCCATGCATCATTCATTACTGCAAGATTGGACCAACGATGACTTCCTGATGCTGGAACGTGGAGTCATCTCGGCTCATCACGGCCTTCTGGAAACTGGTCTGTTCACCGATGACCATCTGATTCGCATTTTGGACAACCATCCCGATTCGGAGTTGACGTTGTCGACGATGGGAGATGATGCCACGAAGTTTGAGTGGTATGAGGGGGAGCGCGGTGGTGTTGGTGGCAGCGACCTGTTGCGTCTGGTGCAGCAAGGCAAGCTGTGGCTCAACGTGCGTCGCGTGTTGGATTTCCACCCTGAACTGCGTGAGGTCGTCGATGCCATGTACGACGAGATGGAAGCTCGCTGCCCAGGATTCAAGGCAGAGGATCGGTCGGCCAACTTATTGATTTCCTCCAACCGAGCCATGGTGCCTTATCACGTGGACATGCCTGTGAATATGCTGTGGCATCTACGCGGGCGCAAACGTGTATGGGTCTATCCGCATTTCGATTTCCGCTTCGTTTCCCAAGTTGTACTGGAGAAAGTGTGTGCTGGCGAGTTATCGGAAGACGTGCCCTTTGACCCGGCATTCGACCGGTACGCGCTGGTGTTCGATGTTGAACCAGGGCAGTTGTTGACCTGGCCTCAATTGACACCCCATCGAGTGCAGAATCTGGAGGGGTTGTGCGTCTCCTTGTCGACCGAGCACAAAAATCCACGCGCCAAGCGACGGATCAATGTCCACGAGGCGAACCATTGGTTGCGCAAGCACTTCGGCAGGTTCTGCAAGTCCACCGACGTCGATGGCTGGAAGGCACATGCCAAGCAAGCTTTGATGCGGAGCGTGCGAATAGCACGACGCCTGCTGCGGGGCAAGCCCAAGGAGCAATTCGTGTACGCCAAGACGTTTCGTATCGACTTGAACGCCCCCAATGGCATCGTCTTCATCGCCGATGCCAAACCGGTAATCCCGGAGGAGTTGCAACGTGTCCCGAGATAATGGCCCGATCTACACCTTTCAGGTAGTTGACGATTGCCCGATCGATTCGCCTTTGTATCGTCGATGGTGTCAGCTGGCGGTCGAGCCCCATCAGCATCCAGGATGGCTGCTTGCATGGTGGCAACACATGGCCCGCTCAAGAGACGAACTGCAGCTGGTGTTGCTGACCGGCGGTGATGGTGAGGTTCTGGGCATCGCACCGCTGTACAGCCGCGGGGGCGCTGTCCGACTGTTGGGGGATGGCGAGGTGTGCACCGACCATAGTGAATTGGTCGTCGGGCAGGTTGATGAGTCCCTCGTGCAGGCAACCGCACGTTGGCTGGCGGAGCAGTGTCACGCCGGGAGGTGGTCGAGATTGGATTTCGATTATGTCGATGCCGATGGTCCAACAGCACATGCCATCGCCGCGCTGGACGAGGTGGCGGCCGGGCATTGTTTCATCGAGCCGGCGGTGGCGTCTTGCTACATTGAGCTTCCCGACTCATGGGACGCGTATTTGAAGATGCTTTCCAAGAACCATCGAAAGCATTGTCGCCGCGGGAAAAAACGCTATGTCGACAACGGGCACGTCGATGTGCTGTCGACATCCACCGGGTGGCATCCGGAGGTAGCGTTCGAGGTCTTTGTCGCACTGCATACCGAACGCCGCGACAACGTTGATCGCAGCCTGTTCCACAATCAGTGCTTCGAAGCCTTCCTGCGCCAGGCGTTTCTCGCCTTGGTCGCGATCGAGCGTGCCGAAATCCGGGCCTTGCGTCTAGATGGGCAGTACTTGGCGGCCGAGTTCCTGTTGCTGGGACCGACCACCGCATACGCGTACCAATCCGGTCTGTCCCATGCGGGGGTGGAAATCTACGCCGGTTCGTTGTCTCAAGTGGTAATGATCGAGGATTTGATTTGTCGTGGATTTCACCGCCTCGACTTGATGCGGGGCACGGAAGAATACAAGTATCACTGGGCCTGCCAAGAACGACCCGCGGTCCGTTGTCAGTGGCGGCCGGCAACCGTCCCCGGTCTGCTGGCCCATTCTACCGCCGCGCTGTGGAGCTACTCGAAGGGCCTGTTGCGCAGTTGGACGGCGACTTGAATGCGGCGATTCAAAATCCGGCGCGTGCCCGCAACTCCGCTAACTGGGCGGCCACGAGCCGAATAGAGCTTCAGCATTGTGGGTTGTCCGTGCTGCCATCTCCTCGATCGACAGCCCGTGGATGTCGGCCAAACAGGCGAGCGTGTGCACGACCAGCGCTGGATGGTTGGGGCGTTGGCCACGCAGCGGGTGGGGGGTGAGGTAGGGGGCATCCGTTTCCACCAACACGCGATCCAATGGTACCTGTCGAGCCACCTCACGCAATGTCGCGGCGTTTTTGAACGTCAGCATGCCGGCGAAGCCGATGTACAACCCCAACTCGAGGCAACCGGCGGCCACTTCCCACGGTCCCGTGTAGGAATGCATGACGCCATACAAGCGATCACCCGCCGCCGCGCTGGCCAGCACCTCCAACGTCTCTTCGGCGCAATCCCGCGTGTGGATCACCAGAGGCAGGCCGGTGCGGGAACTTAAATCGATATGCCGTCGGAACGACTCTACCTGAATGTCCCACGGGCAGTCATCCCAGTAGCGATCCAGCCCAGTCTCCCCCACCGCTACCACACCGGCCGAGCCAGTCAGACGCTCAATGGTATCCCAGTCACTGTCGGTCGCCCGACAGCAGTCATTGGGGTGAATCCCGACCGCCGCACGAACCATGGCGTATCGCTGGGCGAGTTGCACACAGTGGAGAGAGGTGGTGGCGTCGATCCCCACACTGAGGATGCCCCGCACTCCGGCCCGGCGTGCCGCGTCGAGCACGTCCTCCAACCGCTCGGGCAACGGATCGGAAGTCAAATGAGCGTGCGTATCGATGACTCCGGTTGGCACCTGGATTTTCGGTTCCGCCAATGAACAGGGGGAGCGCTGTGGATGATCCTGCGCTCTGGAAGTCGATTCCGCCACGGTTGACCCTTCGACAAGGATAGGAGGGATTCGTTGGTGTCCGTATTGACCCGCAAGGGATGATACACCATGGACCTCGACCGCGGCCAGGCAGTCCCGGAGAGAGGGCCTCGTGCTCCTGCCGACCGTCGTTTCCTCCGGTGGCAGCAGGGGAAATCATCTTATAATGTACCGATTGACCGCATGTGGCGAGCATAACATCGATCCGATCGCCAGGGAGTACCTGTGGAAGCGAATCCTATTGAACATCGACAGCCATTGGACGACACGCGGGCTCTGGAGCAGCTTAGTCAGCAAGTCGAGGGCATTGCCCATGAGTTGTCCAAAACGATCGTGGGCCAGGAGGAAGTGATCGAGCAATTGTTGATTGCGTTGTTGGCCGGGGGGCATGTGCTCTTGGTAGGCGCTCCGGGCTTGGCCAAGACGTTGCTGGTCTCCAGCCTGGCCCGATCGCTGGACCTGAGTTTTCATCGCATCCAGTTCACCCCGGATCTCATGCCTGCCGACATCACGGGAACGGAGGTGTTGCAAGAGGATCGGGCGACCGGGGCCAGAGAATTTCGCTTCATTCCCGGACCGGTGTTTGCCAATGTGGTGTTAGCCGACGAGATCAATCGGACCCCGCCCAAAACCCAAGCGGCCTTGTTGGAAGCCATGCAGGAGCGCCAGGTCACGGCTGCCGGACGGCGGCATGAATTGCCGAGCCCCTTTTTTGTATTGGCGACCCAGAATCCGATCGAGCAGGAAGGGACCTATCCCTTGCCCGAGGCGCAACTGGACCGCTTCATGTTCAATGTCCTGGTGGATTATCCTCAGCAGCACGAGGAGGTCGAGATCGTGTTGCGCACCACCAGCGACCAACAGCATCAGCCGCAGCCCACCGTTTCGGGAGCGGAACTGTTGCAGCTTGCCGGCGTCGTGCGGCGTATCGCCATCACTCCCGCCTTGGCCCTGACGGCAACCCAATTGGCACGTTTGACGCGTCCGACCGATGCGGCGGCCGACGGCATGGTCCGCGATTACGTCCGGTGGGGAGCGGGGCCGCGGGCTAGCCAGTACATCGTGCTCGGAGCCAAAGCACGCGCGGCCATGCATGGCAGCCCGGTCGTGCGTCGCGAAGACATCGAGGCCGTCGCTCCTCCCGTTCTTCGCCATCGCATGCGATTGAATTTCCAGGCCGAGGCGGCGGGTGTCACCGTGGAACAGGTCATCCAGCAAATCATTGAAAACGTGGACCGTTCTTTGGAATCCGGGCCTACCAGTGAGCAACTTGCCAAAGTATTACGATCCTGAGACCTTGGCTCGCATCCAGCCGTTGGCCTTGCGTGCCCGCATGCTGGTCGAAGGGGTGATGGCCGGTTTGCATCACAGTTCACTGCGCGGACAATCGATCGAGTTCGCCCAGCACCGGGAGTACGTTGCCGGGGATGATCTCCGCCAAGTCGACTGGAAGGTCTTTGCCAAGAGCGATCGTTTCTACGTCAAGCAGTACGAAGACGAGACGAACCTCATCTGCTTTCCCCTGGTGGATATCAGCGAGAGCATGGACTTTCGGGGCGACAATGCCCCGCTGACCAAACTAGAGTATGCGCAACTGATCGCCTGTGCGATCGCCTTCGTGGTGACCAGCCAGCAGGACAGCAGCGGTTTAATCACCTTCGACCATCGAGTCAGAACCTGGTTACCACCATCCAGCGGTACCGACATCATGGATGACCTGGTACGCGTGTTCGAAACGACGGTGGCGGAGGGACCGACCGATTTGAACAATTCTCTGCTGGAAGTATTGCAGGGGCTGCGCCGTTCGTCGCTGTTGGTGCTGGTCACCGATGGGTTGAGCGGTGATGAGCAATGGATCGAGGCGTTGAAAATGGTACGCCTTGCCGGACATGACTTGATCGTGATCCAAGTGCTGGATCAGGACGAAATCACGTTTCCGTTCGACATGCGGACGCGGTTCGTGGGCTTGGAGGGAACGCCCACGGTGGAGACCGATCCGGCGCTCATCGCCGCCGCTTACCGACGAGCGATGGCCGAGGAACTGCAGCGCTTGGAACGGGCCTGTTCTCAAGCGGGGGCAGACTATTTTCGAGCAACGACGAACCAGTCGTTGGCCGTGTTCCTGCCTAACCTACTGGCCACACGGCTGGTACGTGGCAAACGGAGGTGATGGAGGTGGAGGTATTGGCCGGGCTAAGTTTCGGAAGCGCATGGATGCTCGCCTGGGGCGTGGCGGCCACCATTCCTTTGATTCTCCACCTCCTCCATCGCCGCCGCCAGCATACGGTGCGTTGGGCGGCCATGCATCTGTTGATGCGCGTCCTGGAGAAAGAATCGCGACGCATCCGTCTGGAGCAATGGTTGATGCTGTTGTTGCGGATGGCCATACTGGCGGTGCTGGCGGTGGCTGTCGCACGCCCTAGTTGGCTGGCGGCCGATGGCCGTACTTTCGGTACCTCTCGTCCTCCCGTGCTGTGGATCTTGGCCATCGATGGCTCCTATTCGATGCAACAAAGCGTATCGCAGGGAGGCACCGTATTCACCGCGGCCTTAGCGGCCGTGGAGGATCTGATCAACCGAGCGCCCGAGGGGGATGCGTTTACCGTGTTGATGCTTTCCCAGCCGAGTCGAGCCGTGGTGGGAGAGCCGACCTTCGATCGTACCAGCGTACTGGCTCAAGTCGAACAATTGCGCCCCTTGGATCATGGCGCCGACATGGCCAGCGCGATGGCCATCATGCAACGTGTCATCGAGGAAGCGGAGCAGCGCAGTTACCTGCCGCGCCAGGTACGCATCATGATCTATTCCGACATGGGAGAGGATACATGGCAGCCCGTGGTGGGAGGGGCCGGCAATACCGCTTGGCGGCGGCTGACGCAGGAGGCCCAGGTATCGGTCGTTCCCATCGTCCCCGATGACCGCCCCAATTATGGGGTTGCTGACCTCCGGCTCTCCACGCTGCGCCCCACCGTGGGACAGTCACTCGATGTCGATGTAGTTGTCGAGAATTTCAGCGCTCTTCCTAAACAGGGGCTGCCGGTGCAATTGCAAGTCGATGAGCGTTCCGTGGCCTCGCGCCGAATCGACCTGTCCCCGTTAGGGCGGGCCAACGTGCATTTCGAACTGCCCATGAAATCGCCCGGACACCTGGTCGTCTCTGCCATCGTCGGCGACGATAGCTTGCCCGCCGACAATGATCGTTACGTGTCGATCGAGGTGGAATCGGTGCGCCGCGTACTGATCGTGGAAAGGCAATCCGCTAGTGGAAGGTTGCTTCAATTGGGGCTCGATCCGCAGCCGGAACCTGAAAGTCGATGGAGGATTCAACGCCAGACGGTGGTCGAGGTGCAAACCGAGCAATGGAGCAACTGGGACGTCGTCGTGCTCGACGATGGCGTGCTCCTCAATGAAGCGCTTCACCAACGGCTTTACGAATTCGTGCGGCGCGGAGGAAGTCTCGTAGCCATGTTCGGCCCCCACACGGACCCTGAATCCTGGAATCGCCTGGAGCAGCAGCGATCGCTTCTCGGCTTCCAACTGCTTGGCCCGGGAGAGGAAAGGGATTGGCAGATCGATCCTTTGGATTATCGCAGCCCGGTCGTGTCTCCCTTCGCCGGTTATCCTCTGGCCGGCCTGATTACGACGCCCTTGTTTCGACTGTGGCGCATCGATCGCCGGCCGGACGTGGTCGTCGATGTGGGGACGAATTATGACGCCCCTCTCGTGGTACATCGTCGTTTAGGCCGGGGAGCAATCCTGAGTTGGCTATCGGCGCCTCAAGCGGGAGCCGACGACAGGGGCGAAGTATGGAATGCCATCGCTGCTTGGCCAAGCTTTGTCCCGCTGCTGCAACAGTCTGTCCAAGCGCTAATGGACCTGGGAGTGGCGTCGTTGAATGGCACGGTAGGAGAGCCTTTGGAAGGGGGGGCGGTCGACAGTTCGGCACCCACGGTGCGGCTGATCACTCCCGCCGGTGGCGAGCATCTCTTGACCATGGCTTCCTCGCCCAGCGGAGAAGGGCATTGGCGTTTCGAGGAAACAGACTGGCATGGCATTTACCGCGCCCATTACCCCGACGGTACGACGATTCCCTACAGTGTCAACCTTCATGTGGACCAGAGCCGCCAGCGGCGCGTGGCACCGGAGGAGCTTCCTCAGTCAGCGGCGGCCGACGATGCCAGGGAACACGAAACGATGGCTGCCGGGCAAGTCGGTGTGCAACCTGCATTGGCCCGCTGGCTGTTGTTCGTGCTGGCGGGACTGCTGGTGGCTGAAAGCCTTCTCGGAGCCACGGTGGGGAGGCGCCTGCAATGAATCAGTCGCCCCCCTCTTCTCCGTTGATGATCGAGCAAGCCATCCAAGCGAGCTGGTCGCTGCCGTTGTGGGTGTGTGTGTTGTACCTTGTGGCGGCCGCTTTGCTGGCCATCGCGGTGTATCGACGGAATTACCATCGTCTCGGTCGAGCAAGCCTGGTGGCCTTGGTCGCATTGCGCACCACCGTGCTCGGCATCGTCTTGTGGATGCTGTTCGGTTGGATGCAGCAGCAATACCGGACCCAGCCTCCTGAATTGGTGCTCCTGTTCGATCGATCAGGAAGTATGGCCACCGCCGATGTGGCCGTTGATGGCGAGTCGGCCGAGCGTCTGCGCACGAGATTGCAGTGGGCCGTGGAGCAGGTGACGGAACTATCGGCGCAGCAGCGCCGCCGGTTGGCTGAACGCCATCGCGTACGCGTTTACTCGCTGGCCGAGACCGTCGAGCCGCTGGGAGAGGGAATCGCTCCACCGAAGCTACAGCGTTTGGTGGCCGATGGCGGCCAAAGCCGTCTGGGCGAGGGCTTGATTCAAGTCGTGGGGCAGCAGGCGGGAAGGGGAACCGCTGCGATCGTGTTTTTCAGTGATGGGATCAACACGCAGGGGAGAGGGCTCGTCGATGCTGGGCGTGTGGCCCGGCGCGCGGCAATACCAGTACATGCCGTGCTGACTGGTCGTGCCCTCGCCGTTCCCGACCTGGCGATAGCCGACGTGCTGCATGACCCTCACGTGTTCCTGGGCGATCGAGTGATCGTAGAGGTCCTGGTAACGGGAAACCACGTGGCAGCGGACGATGTGGAGGTGTCCCTGCACCATAGCGACGGGCACGTGGTCGATCGCCAGGTAGTGCGTTGGGCACCCGGGCAGACGCAGGAGCGTGTCCGGTTGGTGTTTGTTCCCGAGCAACCGGGAGAGATCTCGCTGCGCGTCCAAGTGGCTGCGGCACCTGAGGAATTCGCCACCGAGAACAATGTGCAGGAGACGGTCATTCGGGTGCAAGATCGTACGATTCGTGTCCTGCTGGTCGCCGAGAACCCGAGCTACGAATACCGATTCTTGAAGAACCTGTTGGAACGGGTTCAGGGGACGGGCCCCGACGCCTTGAACGTTTTTCGTCCCCAAACCATTCTCCAGCGCGCCGACGCTCAGTATGTGGCCCAAGATCCTGTCGCCAGACGCTTGGTGCCCAGCGATGCCGCCTCGATCGACCAGGTGGATGTATTCATCTTCATGGATTGCGACCCCACCCTGATCAGCCGCCGGGCGCAAGAATTGATTCGCGACGCGGTGATCGAGGATGGAGCCGGATGTATCTTTGTCAGCTCCGATCCCAAGTTCTGGGGACAATTGCAGGGATGGCCCTTGGGAGAGCTGCTCCCTGTCGGCCCCGTGGATAACCTGCCACTGGCCGCTCCCTACCTTCCCTATCGCGTCGTTCCCACCCCCATCGGTCTGTCCACGATGCCCATGCAGTTGGAGACCTCCGATGAAGACTCGATGACCGTCTGGCAGCAATTGCCTCCCTTGTACGCGCGCAGTTCGCTCGGTCCTCTACGCCCCGCGGCACAGGTACTCGCCACCGCGGACGTAGACCAGCGTCCGCTGCTCGTGGCGCAATTCGGCGGTGCCGGTCGTATCGCCTTGCAGGCTACCGATGAGACCTATCGATGGGCTACCTTTCGAGGAAACGATTTGTATTACCAGCGCTATTGGGGACAGATGTTGCGCTGGTTGGGCCGGGGGAAACTGGTTCCATCCTACCAGGTTTCTCGCCTGCTCATCGAGCCGAAAGTGGCGTCGTTTCACCAGCCAGTACGCGTCGAATTGCACATCGGTAACGAAGTTGACGAGGAGGCACTACCGCAGCAGGTGACCGTCACCATCGAGGGACCGGAGCAGCGAACGGTCGGGTTGGATCGCCAACCGGGGCATCGTCGTACCTATGCCACCGTGGTCGAGGATTTGGTCCCCGGAACGTATCGGCTGACCGTTACCCAGCCGCTGTCGATGGACACGTTGACGCAATCGCTGGAGGTGACCGCACCTCCTGGGGAAACCGCCCAACTGGTACCTGATGCCGCTGCCATGCGTCAGTTGGCCGAACAGACCCGGGGACGCTTTTACTCCCTCGAGGATGCCCGCAGGCTGTGGCAGGAGCTGCCGACGGGGCGTCCCGCCCGCATCGGCAACTTGCCGCCTCGCCCCCTGTGGAATCACCCTTTGGTCGTGTCGATATTCGTTCTCGCCATTACCGCAGAATGGTTGTTGCGTCGTCGTTATCGCTTGCCGTAATCGTCGTCGCATGACGATTTCCATCGGTTTCTTGAAGCAGCAGCGCGTGCGCCGCAAGGACCGAATTCGCCGACGCTGGTGCAGCAAACCGCGAAGCGGGTGAAGAGCGACCGTACGCGAAAAGGTCATCGACGGACCGATGGATTCGTGTCAGGCAACTGCCGCAACGTCCATCGGACCGGCGGTGACCACCAAGAGCCAATCGCCGTGCGTAGCGATGGTCGATGCAGTCGTACCACCATGAAGCGAAGAAGGACCCCTAGCGTTCTCTGGTGCTCGTCCATGTCCTCGGCGAGGCACCGCAGTTGGCCAGCGTCGTCGCGACCGGACGGGCTGAGCCCCAACGGGTGTCCTTACGACGACAGGAAAAGCGACGCCACGGCCCACCGTTGCCTCAGCCGCCCCAGGCCAACAACAAGCACAGGCGTCACCAGCACCAATGGCCGGCGACGCCTGCGGGAGACATGGCGGAACCTTGAGTTTCACGGATGCCGATTAGCCGCAACCTTCGGAACTGCCGCATTGATGGCACAGGTAGCAGTTCCCATTGCGGACGGTGATGGCACCACAATTGCCACAGATGGGGGCGTCGGTTTGAAACATCGCGAACTGCGCGTTGCGATCACCTGGTTGAACGGCCGTTGACGAACGTGCGGTATTCTCTCCCGCCGGGACGCCGAGCGCGCGAACCGGTTCGCTGGACGCACCGTTGCCATCGGCGCGAGTGGCAACCGACGACACAAGGGCCTTGGCCACTTGCTCCTGATCACTGCTGACCTGATCATTGAGGAACGTGAGCCCGAGCCACCGAAAGATGTAATCGACGATACTCTTGGCTTCTCGAATCTCGGGGTTCGTGGTGCCGCCCATTGGTTCAAAGCGCGTGTGGCTGAACTTGTGCACCAGTACTTCGAGGGGCACTCCATACTGCAGCGACATGGAAACGGCCGTTCCAAAGGCGTCCATCAGACCTCCCACCGTCGATCCCTCCTTGGCCATGGTGATGAACAACTCGCCAGGCCGTCCGTCGGGGTATAGTCCCACGTTCAAGTAGCCTTCGTGACCTGCAATATTGAACTTGTGGGTAATCGACTGTCGCGTGTCGGGCAATCGTTCGCGTCGCGGCTTGTAGATTACCTTCGGCTCGCTGCTTGTCTCGCTGCTGCCTTGCTTCGTGTTGAGCGGTTGGCTTTGCTTGGAACCGTCGCGGTAGATGGCGATGGCCTTCAACCCTAATTCCCAGCCCCAGTAATAAGCATCGGCGATATCTTGTGGCGTCGTATCGCTGGGCATATTCACCGTCTTACTGATCGCTCCGGACAGGAAGGGCTGAGCAGCGGCCATCATCCGCACATGCGCTCGCCAACCGATACTGCGCGTCCCCTTGGCCGCCTTGAAAGCGCAATCGAAGACCGGCAAATGCTCTTCCTTCAAGAAGGGAGCCCCTTCGATCGTATCGTTTTCGTCAATGAACTTGACAATGGCATCAATCTGATCAGGGGTGTAGCCCAGTGTTCGTAACCCGAGCGATACCGATCGATTGACAATCTTCAGACTGCCTCCCCCGGCCAGATGCTTGTACTTGACCAGCGCGATGTCCGGTTCGATCCCGGTAGTATCGCAATCCATCATGAAGCTGATCGTGCCGGTGGGGGCGAGCACCGTTGCTTGGGCATTGCGGTAACCATACTTTTCCCCCAACTCGATCACCTTGTCCCACAACTCTCGCGCCGCTTCTTTCAAGTAGGCCGGCCCACTGTCATCGATCTGGTCGACCGCCTCGCGGTGCATCCGCATCACCCGCTGCATGGGTTCAGCATTTTCCTCGTAGGCCTCGAACGGGCCGACCACGGCCGCCATCTCGGCGCTGGTGAGGTTGGCCGCCCCGTGCAACAAGGCGGTGATCGAACCACACATGCTCCGCGCCGCATCCGAGTCATACGGCAAGCCGGCGGTCATGATCAGACTTCCCAAGTTCGAATAGCCCAACCCCAGGGGACGGAATAGATGGCTGTTCATCGCGATGCGGTCGGTCGGGTAACTGGCGTGATCGACCAAGATCTCTTGGGCAACGAAGAAGATCCGGCATGCGGCAATGAACCGTTGCACATCGAAGGTCCCGTCCGGCTGGCGGAACTTCATCAAATTGATGCTCGCCAAATTGCACGCCGTATTGTCAAGGAACATGTACTCCGAGCAGGGATTGCTGGCGTTGATACGCCCGGAATTGGGGCAAGTGTGCCACCGATTGATGGTGGTGTCGTACTGCACTCCCGGGTCGCCGCAGTGCCAGGCGCATTCGGCCATCTTGTTCAACAGCTCACGGGCGTCGTACTCGGGCGGCTCGCCGGTCGCCTTGTTGCTCACCCATTGGGTCTTCCACGACTTGCCATCGCGAACCGCTTCCATGAACTCGTCGGTGACGCGGACCGACAAGTTGGCGTTTTGGAAGAAGACGGAGGAGTACGCTTCGCCGTTGAAATTCGACTCATAACCCTCGCGAATCAGCGCATGGGCCTTCTGCTCTTCCTTCCATTTGCACTGGATGAACTCCATGATGTCCGGGTGCGTTACTTTCAGCGATTGCATCTTTGCTGCGCGCCGAGTCTTGCCCCCACTCTTGATCACCCCGGCGATCGAATCGTACACCCGCATGAACGACAACGGACCCGACGGTGTGCCGCCACCGGAAAGTTTTTCTCGGGAGCTGCGGATGGTCGACAAGTCGGTGCCGGTTCCACTGCCGAACTTGAAGAGCATGGCCTCGCTGGTAGCCAACCGCATGATGTCTTCCATGTTGTCATCGACGCTTTGAATGAAACACGCCGATGCCTGAGGAAATTCGTAGGGATTCTCCGGTTGCTCGACCTGACGCGTTTCCGCGTTGTAGTGCCATGTGCAACGATCACCACGAACGCCGTACTGGTGGTACAACCCGACGTTGAACCATACCGGCGAATTGAATGCACCGTGCTGATGCAAGCAAAGCCAGGACAGTTCCCTGTAAAACTGCTCCCCATCCTCGGCCGAATCGAAGTAACCGTCCGCCATACCCCAATCGGCGATGGTTCGGGTTACGCGATGGATCAACTGGCGAACGCTCCGCTCCCGCTGCTCGGTACCCGGTTCTCCATAAAAGTACTTGCTAACGACGACATTGGTCGCCAACTGGCTCCACGTCGCCGGGATCTCGCAGTCTTCCTGAGAGAAAAGAACCTTGCCACCGTCACCCTCAATCTTCGCGGTGCGCAGCTCCCACTGCACGGTATCAAAGGGATCGACGTCGGCAGGGCAAAATTGACTGGCAATCTTCAGACCAGCTCCTCGGCCCGCACGCCTTTGCCCCTGCTGCTCTGCTACCTGCATCCCAGCGCCTACTTCCACCGTGGCCATAAATCCAACTCCTTTTTCCTTCTTCACCCCGAAACGAAAACAAGCAATTCCAATTCAGTTCCATGTGCCGCGGCCCGAGGAAAGCAATGCCATCGAGCACCCGCGTCCGCACTCTGTAGAAAAGTTTCACCCCCCCTTGGCGAGGGGGTAGCGTGGCCCGCTCAGCGAGTGGTCATCCACTACCAGTAGTATACAGCCGCGCTGTGGACCACAATATATAGATCATGGCAGCAGTTTAGAGTCTCATTCGATGATGTCAAATTCTGTCCACTAAACTTGCGTCCGCCAATGACTTCGGAAATCGCCACACCGTTTCCGAATTGACGCCCGCACGCGGATTGCGCGACCCAAGTTCTTTCGCCCCATTCGCTTGGGAATTTCCTTCATCGCCCCGTTACGTTGTAGCAACGAGGCGCAAAGGCCCAGAAATTTTTATCGCTTTTCCGGCGCAGGAAACAGCAACCCTTTGGACCGGAGAAGATGCGCAAGAGGGGGCAAATAGTGCGCCGGCGCCGATGACGGAGCTGGGCAGGGGATGGAGCGAGTAGTGACTAAAGGTTGCGTCCGCCGCCCGACCAGGTTCCTGCCGCCCACCAGGCGCTGCGACAGCGCAGGGCAGTGCAGAAGTTCTCCGCAGGTCGCCTAGACAATGGTCGCTTCCGTCAGTAGAATCCGGTCATCGTTGGTGGGGCAACAATTGCCTGCTGACCGACGATCATGCGTGTAACTGAACGCGATAGGCTGCACCCTTAGCTCAACTGGATAGAGCATCGGTCTACGGAACCGAAGGTTGCAGGTTCGAATCCTGCAGGGTGTACTCAGGCTCTTTCAACCGGTGATGTTGGTCCCGGTCCTCATCGAGGGTTCGGGCAAAGCCGCTGGGAAGTGGGTCATCCCCATTCCCGCAGCGCCGTATTCTGCTGATGTCGGGGCCTCTCGGTGTGTCTCTCCCCGACGTTCTCCGCTGCCGTGGTTAGGCCGCGGCCATCAAAAGCGGGTTTGATACTGCATGTAGAAGAAGTCGGCGTCGGCGCTGGACAGCACCCCCGGAGTTGTGTCGTAATAGCGTCCTGCGCCAAACCAAGAGTAGCCAACCAGCACTTGGTGGCGCGGATTGACTGTCACCGTACACAGGAGGTCGATCTCGTGGCCTAGATCCCGCGAGCCGGCCGCATTCCCCGCATTGTACGGCTGCATCGTCACGCCATACGGCGTCGTGGGCTGGTCCAAGAAAAAGTAGTGGTACCACAACAGCAGGGAGACGCGATTGCCGACCGGGGCAATGAACTGCATGTTCACGTCATTTAAATTGCGGCGACCGAATAGGTCTAAAAAGCCGTTGTATTTGTGTGCTAGCGGGAACAGGTGGTCGAAGCTGTCGTCGCCACGGCTTACCGGTCCGCTGTCCCCTCCTGAGGCCCAGTCGTACCATCCCCACACCGTTGGCTTCCAGCCATACCAACACAGTTGTTTGCCAATCCCGATCGTGGCGAATCCGGCACCGTGTTCCGAGCCGTCAGAATTCTCGCCGAACTGAACGCCCCCCTCTAACTCATAAAGGAACAAGTCGTTCTTGCCCACTAGGCGGGAGCCGAGTGTGTGGTACGAGAAATCGAGTCGATCGTGGTTGTAGCCAAGATAATAGGCTTCCAGTGTTCCCCATGAGGTTGATTGGTCACTGGCATAGATTCCGTAGAAATGTTGATCGGTATCCGCACTGTCCCACTCGTTTGTGCCCCCGGTAGCAGCCACGCGGGCTACCGGATTGGTGTAGAAGGCGTCCAGGCTCCGTTGGTCCTGCGAGAGCATCAAGCGGTAACCATCGAAGGTGCGACGCGTGTTTGCCCAGTCTAGGGGCGAGACCAGCCGTTGGGCGCCGAGCAATAATTCTTGCCGCCCGCCGCGAACCGTAAGGCCGTCGAGCAGCTTGACATCGACGAATAGGTTTTGCGCCTCGCCCCGATTCTCTTCGATGGGGCGCGGAGCAAAGTCTTCCCCCGCCGAGTCGGCATACAAATATTCGCCGTACACCCGCAACCAATCGTTCACGCGGTAGTTCGTAAACAAACGCAGACGGGTCAGCCAGAATTGATCATCCCTGCCGGTAAGCCCCAGCCCTCGGTGGTTATTCTCGTGATGATATCGACTCCGAAACTCGCCCCCCACGTCGACGCGATTGCCCCACAGGCCTTTGAGCGAATCGCCCAGGAAATAGGGCCCCGCATAACGAGGATCGTTTAGGTAACGAAAATCGTTGGCGTAGAAAACGCCCTTGTAGGCGTTCTTCATCGCGGCTTGCAAATCCGTTGCTTGTTGCGCGGCGGCTTGCTTGCCCGTATGCCAAAGGCAAATGACCAACAACAACACTCGAGGAAAAATGTGTAATCGCTTCATCTAGTGGCAATCCTTTGCACTAGTCATTACGTTCTGGGAACTGCGGTTATAAGTCGCCCTACCGTCCGCAAAATCGTTCCCCCTGAATGAAATCCACAGCAGCCCGCCTCACTTTGTCGCTATCGGCTTTCTCAGTATTGCAATTAACACCAAGTTATTACGGCTGCCCTCACGCACTTGGGCCCAGCGGCCGGATGCAATGGTTTTGCTGCCTGGGACGAATCGACGGCTGCTACTACCTGGTTCTCCTGTACCGCCAGCGTCGTGTCTCGAAAGCCGGGAGTCCCCGCGGCAGGTGCCGCGCTCCTAAGCAGTCCTGCGTAAGGTCTGAGCAGTCGTGGGTGGCGATCGCCTCGCCAAAGCTCATATTTCGATAAGAAATTTCCGGTACTCGAAGATGCGTTCTCTGCCAAGCGAGGCTGGCGAAGGGAAGAATCTTTTTCCTAAGCCAAGATTTCGCCACGCCGACTGGGGGGACGCAACGGTCCTCTGGCGCGCCGTTTGAAATAGTGGTTGGCCGAATCACCGAGCACTGGTGTCGCGGCGGAGTTACTAAGCCCCTGAAGTCGGTTGATCGGGCGGGTGGCTCCGGTGGCACCATGTTATCGATGGGCTCGCCTGGATTTTTCCAATCGAGCCGAGAAGAACCTTCACCCATTGGCATGTCGCTAGAAGTTTTCAGGGTAGGTGTGAAGGGCAAGACTAAGGTCAACGGGAAGGTTTTGGATGAAACAGCTGCCAGTATGGTTGGATGGTGCGCTTCATTTTCTCCTTGGCGATTGGAAGCTTTTCGCAGCGACCTTCGTGCTGCTAGGCGGATGTAACAGCGATCGAGTTACGCTCGACGAATTGCGAGAAGCAGCGTCGACGATCCAAGTGGACTCGGCCGACCTGGAAGCTTCGATCGATGCGTTGAATCGGGACGGTGGGCGTCCGGCGTTAGAAAAGAGCACGATCAAGCTGGGGTTTATCAAGCTGACCGACTGCGCGCCGTTGGTCATCGCCAAGGAGAAAGGGTTCTTCGCCGCTGAGGGGCTCAATGTTGAGCTAGAAGCCCAGTCGAATTGGAAGGTGTTGCTGGATCGGGTCATCGATGGCCAGCTTGACGGAGCGCACATGTTGGCCCCGCAGCCGATCGCCGCCACGATCGGCTACGGGACTCAGGCCGACATGATCACTGCCTACAGCCTCGATTACAACGGCAATGCGATTACGGTGAGCAACGCGATCTGGGAGGCGATGCAGGAGCAGGACCCTGGCTTGCAGGCCGAGCGTCCTCCGCATCCGATCCGCGCCGATGCGTTGAAGCCGGTGGTACAGCAGTACCGGCAATCGGGGCGTGAGTTCAATATGGGGATGGTCTTCCCCGTCTCCACGCATAACTACGAATTGCGCTATTGGTTGGCAGCCGCCGGCATTCATCCCGGGTTTTATGATTCGCAGAATGTTGCCGGAACGATCGATGCGGAGGTCGTTCTCTCGGTCACCCCGCCGCCACAGATGCCGTCGACGTTGGAAGCAGGGACGATTCTCGGTTACTGTGTCGGCGAGCCTTGGAATCAAGTGGCCGTTGCCAAGGGTATCGGCGTTCCCGTGGTGACCAACAGCGAGATCTGGAAGAACAATCCCGAGAAGGTGTTCGGAGTTACGGCGAGGTGGCATGAGCAGCATCCGCAAACGCATGTGGCAATCATCAAAGCGTTGATCCGCGCCGGGAAATGGTTGGACGAACAGGACGGCCAAGGGGAATACGTCAATCGCCAGGAAGCGGTGAAGATTCTCAGTCAGCCTCAGTATGTGGGAGCCGACGAGGAGGTGATTGCCCGAAGTATGACAGGTTCCTTCGTCTTCCAACCCACCGACGTGCAACCGGCCAAGGACTTCAACGTCTTCTTCCGTGATTTCGCCAGCTATCCCCACTACAGCGATTGCATCTGGTTCTTGACGCAAATGCGACGTTGGGGGCAGATCGACGAGCCCAAGCCCCCGAGCTGGTACGCCGAGGTGGCCAAGCGGGTTTATCGTCCCGACATCTATCGACAAGCGGCTGCCATGTTGATCGCCGAAGGGCATTTGTCGCCCAGCGAGTTGCCCCCTGAGGACTACGACGGCTACCGCCCCCCCAGCAACGAGTTCATCGATGGCATGACCTACGACGGGCGTGATCCGGTTGGTTACCTCAACAGTTTTACCATCGGGATCAAGGAAGAGTTGGCTGGAGAGCCTGTCGCCGTGCAGCAACAACAGTGAGTGCGCAAAGTGCCGCATGGAAGCGCCTCGGCCGGCCATGGGTTGCCGGACGTGGAGCACGGTGCGTCACTCGCGCGTTTGGTCCGCCGAGGAGTCACTACAGTATTTCAAGAGAGATGTCATGAGATTGCGCAACGGTATGTTGAGGTTTTGCGAGATCGCGGGGCTGCCGATTCTGGAACCGGTAGTACGCCTGGTGTTTCGCGAGGATCCGCGTGCCCAGTTGGTCAAGTTGATGCAGTACGTGGCCGTCCCAGCGGTAGCTTTGGCAGTGTTTCTGGTGTTGTGGAGCTGGGCGGCACGAGTGGTGGTGACCGACAGCGTGCAATTGCCTGGACCGGCTGCCACGTGGAAGGCTGGACGCGACCTGTTCGCCTTGCACTTCCAACAACGGCAGGCCGATCGGCAGGCTGTGCAGCAGAGAATGCGCGAGGCGTTGGTGTTGGTGGCCAAGGCGCAGGGCCTGCGGCAGTTGTGTGCCCAACGGCCGGAAGGGATCACCGCGCCTGAAAAGTGTGAACAATTGGCCGATCAACTGGAACAACGGGCCTTGCAGATTGCCAACGCGCCTATCGTTCGCGCGCCGACGTTCATCGATCAGATCGTGATCAGTCTGCAGACGGTGTTCTTCGGTTTCCTGTTGGCTACAGCTATCGCCGTGCCGGTGGGCATCCTGTGCGGGATGAATCCGTGGATCAGCGCTGCCTTGACACCGTTCATCCAGTTGTTCAAGCCGGTCAGTCCACTGGCATGGTTGCCTCTGGCGGCGGTGGTGGTCATCTGGGCCTATGGAGACACCGCGCCCCATCAAGCCATGTTTCAGAAGTCGTTTCTGATTTCCGCGTCGACCGTAGCTCTATGCAGCCTGTGGCCCACGCTGGTCAATACGACATTAGGGGTGGCTAGTGTCCCCAAAGATTTTCTGAACGTGGGGCGAGTACTCAAGCTTTCACCATGGCAACGATTAGTAAAGATCCTGCTGCCGGCCAGTCTGCCACTGATGTTTACCGGATTGCGGATCAGTCTGGGGGTCGGCTGGATGGTGCTCATCGCCGCGGACATGCTGGCTCAGAACCCCGGTCTGGGCAAGTTCGTGTGGGATGAGTTCCAAAATGGCAGCAGTTTGACCTACGCCCGGATCACGTTCAGCGTGCTGACGATTGGCGTGATCGGCCTATTGCTCGATCGGCTGATGGTCTGCTTGCAGAACCTGGCCGCCGGTCGCGCGCAGTTGGCCACCTGACGGTGTCTCGGGCGCTGGTTGCTCAACCCGACTCGGCGATGGATGCGATAGTACTTCTCCCCTCTCTTCAATGAAATGCTCATGAGTGTGGTAACGGAAGTTTGTGCGTTGGTTCCCGAGCGCGTACGCGACGCGCAACGGGGGCAATCGAATGAGGCATGTTCGCCCGCCCTGGAGTGCCGGCGGGTGGCTAAGCGCTACCGGTCCGGCAGTCAGCAGGTGGAGGTGCTGCGGGATATCGATCTGCAGATCGCACCGGGTGAAATGGTGGCCGTGTTGGGGTACAGCGGCACGGGGAAAACCACGCTCGCCAAACTGTTGGCCGGATTGGAAAGCCCCACCGCCGGCCAGGTATTGATGGATGGCCAGCCGGTGCGCGGAGCCGACCTGACGCGCGGTTACATGTTCCAGAACTACTCGCTATTGCCTTGGATGACCGTGCTGGGCAATGTGCAACTGGCCGTCGATCAGGCATTCCCGCAGTGGCCCAAATCGCGACGGCGCGAGCATGCGTTGCAATACATCGAGATGGTCGGACTGGGGCACGCCTACAAACGGTTGCCGAGTGAACTGTCGGGCGGCATGCGACAACGCACCTCGTTGGCACGCACGCTATCGACGTTGCCGAGGGTGTTGATTCTCGACGAGCCGCTGTCCGCACTCGATGCCTTGACGCGGGGAGTGCTGCAGCAGGAGATTCTGCGGATCTGGTCGGAATTTCGACAGGCTTGCGTGTTGATTACCAATGACATCGACGAAGCCATTCTGATGGCCGATCGCATCGTTCCGTTGACGATCGGGCCGGCGGCGACTTTGGGACCAGCGTTCACGGTGGACATCGAACGACCGCGCACCGCTCGCGAATTGAACCGCAACCCGCAGTACAAGGAGTTGCGCAACGAAATCGTGGCATATCTGCTGCAGCAACGGCAGCGGTCGCAACAATCGCAACCGACGGCCAAGCTTCCACGTCCCGATTGTCGCCCGCAAAGTCTGCATCCCCCCAGCTACGCGATTTTCGGTTCGCGGTGGCCCGGATCCCAGGGGAGTTAACGATGAACAAAAGATACGTCGAAGTTTTCAACCTGCGCAAGAGCTACGATACGCCCGACGGTCCCCTGACGATCGTCGAGGAGATCAGTTTTTCCATGGCCGCAGGCGAGTTCGCTTGTCTGCTCGGTCACAGTGGCTGCGGGAAGAGCACGGTGTTATCCATCGTGGCCGGTCTGGTGGAAGCAGATAGCGGCGGAGTGGCGGTGGACAATCGCGAGGTGGACGGTCCGGGGCCGGATCGAGCCATGGTTTTTCAGGCCCCGAACCTTCTACCTTGGTTGACTGCATTGCAAAACGTGATGCTGGGTGTCAATCAGGTATACCGGCATGTGCCCAAGAAGACTCGGACCGAGGTGGCACGCTACTATCTCGATCTTGTCGGCTTGCTGCCCCATTGTCATACGATGGCCAGTGAGCTGAGCCAGGGGATGCAACAGCGGGTCAGCATCGCTCGTGCGGTCGCCCTCCAACCCAAACTGCTGTTGTTGGACGAACCGTTCGGGATGCTCGATTCTCTGACACGCATGGAGTTGCAGGACGTGATGCTGCATGTCCTTGCCCGGGAGAACATCGCGGCTCTGATGGTGACCCATGATGTGGATGAAGCGCTGTTGATGGCGGACCGGGTGTTGATGATGACCAACGGTCCGCGTGCCAGGATCGGCGCGGATTATCGCTTACCGTTTCCTCGCCCCCGAGAGCGAGCGGCGGTGTTGCAGCATCCCGACTACTACCCGATGCGGGAACAGTTGATGGAGTTCTTGGAGGCGGCCGATCGTGAGGCCGAGGTGGCTGGCGCTGCCCAAGGTGGATGAATCGATCTTTCCCCACGCCGCCTGAGCGCGTGGGGCGTCGATGTGTTGAGGAAACCTATTCGTGACCGACACCACCCAAACAGAGACAACCATGGCATCCCAGGCTGCCGGCCCGTCGGTGGCGATGGCGGAGCCTCTGCCGGTACTGGCGGATGGGGACCGCGCCGATGGTTCGGCCTCCGGGGAGCATGGTTTTCTGCTGCAGTTGCTTGCCGAACAGCAGATGACGGCCGTGGAGCGGTTCGCGGCGGAGCACACCGAGGCACAGAGCCACCTGAAGGGGCAGGGATCGGGGGGGACGCGCCAAGTATCGTGACCTGATGCCGATCAGCGATCCCCCTGCGGGATGGCAATACGCCTTCGAGGTCGACCTGGACGCGTGCAGTGGGTGCAAGGCCTGCGTGGTGGCTTGCCATACACTCAACGGCCTGGATGACGACGAAAGTTGGCGCCGGGTGGGGTGGACGCGCGACCGGTCAACGGCTGACGCTCACTACGTCACTGCTTCGTGCCACCACTGCGTCGATCCCGGGTGCCTTAATGGCTGCCCAGTGTTGGCTTATGAAAAAGATCCCCGTACGGGAATCGTGCACCATTTGGACGATCAGTGCATCGGGTGTCAGTATTGCACGATGACCTGTCCCCTACGAAGTCCCCCAATACAATCGGCGACTGGGAATCGTACGGAAATGCGATATGTGTCGGCAGCGGATCGAAGGCGGTGAGGCACCAGCGTGCGTCGCGGCCTGTCCCAACGGAGCGATCAAGATTCGATTGGTCGAACAAGAGTCCGTCGTCGGTGCAGCGCGTAACGCGGAGGAAGAAAAACATCTGGTTGCCGGGGCTCCTCCGTCCTCCATCACGTGCCCCACCACCACGTACACCTCCGGGGGAGGGGCTCCGGCGTTTTCCTCTTCCAAATCGGCAACAGATGCCACTCGGCAGCATGCCCATTGGCCGTTGGCCGGGATGTTGGCCCTATCGCAGTGGAGCGTCGGCATGACGGCAGTCGCTGCGGGGCTCGCCTGGTGGGGCAGGGTGGAAACGACGCTGGCTGGTAGCGCGTCGGCTGTGGGCTGGAATTCGGCGGCAAAGTGCCTGCTGGTAGCATGGTTCATCATGGTCACGGCGATGCTCGTCGGCGCGTTGCACCTAGGCCGCCCGCTACGAGCGTGGAAAGTGTTCCTGGGGTGGCGCACCAGTTGGTTGAGCCGCGAGGCCATCGCCTTTGCTGCTTATCTTCACCTGCTGACCTTGGCGGTGGGACTAGCCCTGTTCGATATCGATGGAATCTTCCATGGAGAGTGGATGCTCCATGGTGGTTGGTTGGATGGTCACGGATGGTTTGGCGCTGTGGTTGGGGGAGCCATGGTCGTGGGGCTCATGGCAGTCGCTTGCAGCGTAGCAATCTACGCGGCGACACATCGACCGGCATGGAAGTGCCTCGGCACGGCGACGTGTTTTGCGATCGCGTCGGCGATGCTGGCCAGTGCAGGGACCGCAGTGGCATTGGTCGGTTCCCCCGTCGGACTGGGGGCCGCCTGGGCGGCCCTCAGTCTGGTTTTCTTGCGTGTCGCCTTCCCCTACCTCCATCTGCGTGTCAACGCCTCGATGAGCAAGAATCGTCAGGAGCGATTGTTTGTGCTACGGAGCATGCGTTTAGCACAGCGCGTTGGTCGGTCGCATCGAAGAGGGCTGGGCATCGCGTGGATGCTCTCGGCCGTCGGCCTCGTCGCTGTCGAAGGCATCGCCCTGGGGGACTCCAGACAGCACACCGTCGACGTGGCGATGTTGATAGCCAGCTTGTCGCTGTTGGTGATGGTCGTTTTTGAGTGGGTGGTGCGTGCTGATTACTTCGCCACCACGGTTCATCCCACGATGCCTCAGAGCAATCGCTAGGAGTGCCACATGATCGAGCTGCTGCCCATCATCAAACGAACCGGAGCGATGACCGAGCAGTTGAGACTGCGGCCAGGGCCTCAGGGGCTGGGCATGCTGCCCGACGGTCTCTTGCCCCAGGCCACCACGACCGGTGTCTGCGGTTTCTGCTCGACCGGATGCGGTTTGACGTATCATCTGCGCCACGACCAGGCCGTGGGGGTGACGCCCAACGCTCAGTATCCGGTGAATCTCGGTGCCGCCTGTCCCAAGGGTTGGGAGGCCTTGCGCGTGTTGGAATCGGAGAGTCGTGCCACGGTACCGTTGAGCCGAGACAGTGGTGGCCAGTTGCTGCCGGTGACCTGGGACCAGGCACTGGATCGGTTCTGTGGCACGTTCAAGGAGCTGTTGGAATCGGGGGGCCCAGATGCCGTTGCCGTTCTGGGAACGGGACAGATTACCTGTGAGGAACTGGCGTTCCTTGGCTCGCTGACCAAATTCGGATTCGGTTGGCGACATGCCGACGGCAACACGCGGCAGTGCATGGCCACGGCCGTGTCCGCCTACAAACGCGCTTTCGGCTTCGACGCTCCTCCCTTCTGCTACGACGATCTTGAACAAAGCGATTGCCTGGTGATGATTGGAGCAAATCCGTGCATCGGGCATCCCATTCTATGGGAACGGTTCTTGCTCAACCGTCGTCGCCCCAACTTGATCGTCGTCGATCCGCGACGGACGGAAACCGCCGCGGCGGCCAGCATCCACCTTCCCATCCGGCCGAAATCGGACTTGTGCTTGCTGTACGCCTGGACGAAGTGGATGATCGAGCACGGGGCGATCGATCAAGCCTTTATTGACCAGCACACCAGCGGGTTTGATCAGTTGCGGGCGGCGGTGCGCGATTTTCCGATCTCCCGTGCCGCGGCAGAGACGGGCGTGGCGGAGGAGTGGATCGTCGATGCGGCGCAACGCATCGCTGCTGCCGATGCTGCCTCCTTCTGGTGGACGATGGGGGTGAACCAAAGCTATCAAGGAACCGCGACTGCCCAAGCGATCATCAATCTGGCACTGATCACCGGCAATATCGGGAGGCCAGGAACCGGTGCCAACAGCATCACGGGGCAATGCAATGCCATGGGATCGCGGTTGTGGAGCAACACGACCAGTCTACTAGGCCAGTTTCCTTTCGAGGACCAGGAAGCAAGGCGAAAGATCGCTGAGGTGCTCCACATTCCCAGCGACCGCATCCCCACATCGGCCGGTTGGGCCTACGACGAGATCATGGAAGGGATTCGTCGTGGTCGCATCCGCGGGTTGTGGGTCGTGGGGACCAATCCGGCGCATAGCTGGATCGAGCAAGGGGGAGCCATCGACCTGCTGAAGCGGCTCGATTTTCTCGTCGTCCAAGACATGTACTGCGACACCGAGACGGCACGCATCGCCGACCTGATTCTCCCTGCCGCCGGGTGGGGCGAAAAAGAGGGGACGTTGATCAACAGCGAACGGCGGTACGGCGTGGTGCGGCAGGTGCGTCGGGCCCCCGGTCAAGCGCTGTCGGATTTCCGCATCTTTCAAGCGTTGGCCCGACGATGGGGTGTCGCCGGCCTGTTCTCCGAGTGGTCTTCCCCGGCATCGGTGTTTGCTCTCTTGCAAAAGATTTCACGATCAACACCACATGACATCACCGGAATCCGAGACTACGACCACATCGCCAGTTGTGGAGGAATTCAGTGGCCATGGACCGCAGAGGATGCTGCTGGGGGCGATCCGCCAACTTGTGGGCGGCGTCTGTTCACCGATGGCACGTTCTTCACTCCCGACGGGCGAGCACGATTGGAGGCATTCGTACCACAGGAAATGCCCGAAACGCCGGATGACGAGTTTCCTTTCATGTTGTTGACTGGCCGCGGGACCGTCGCTCAGTGGCATACCCAGACGCGAACTCGATGCAGCCCCATTCTGCAACGGTTGTATCCTCAGGAGGCTTACATCGAGATGCATCCCCAAGACGCGCGGCGACTGAAATTGACCAGTGGCATGCCGGTTGCCGTGCGTTCGCGACGTGGCCAAGTCCGAGTGCGATTGCTGGTCACTTCAGCGGTCGCCCCTGGCCAGCTTTTCATGCCCATGCACTATGCCGAAACGAACCAATTGACACTCAGTCATTTTGATCCCATCAGCCGCCAGCCCAGTTACAAGGATTGCGCGGTTGCCGTCGACCCTTGGACAAACACCTGCAGGAGTTGAACCGATGAAGCCCGAAGGTGGTTTTAGCGAGGAACAGAAAGAATACCTGGCCGGATTCACGTACGGTGCGGAGCTGGCTCGTGCCCTGCGCGGATTGCCGATTCTCAGCGGCAGTTGTGCGCCAGCAACCGGGACGCAGATCCAGCTTGGGCCCGCTGCCGAGGCAGCTCCATCGCTTCCCGCGGGTCCGGAACGCATCCATTGGGAGGCTCAGCAGCGAGTTCTCGATAGCGGGGGGAAGCTATCGGCGGAGGAACGCGCCAAGCGAGACAAGAATCCATTGGACATGTGGGATGAGATGGCAGAGCGGGCTGCCCGGGGAGAGTTTCCCAAAGGTACGGACGTTTTTCTCACCAAGTTCCACGGATTGTTCTACGTGGCGCCGGCGCAGAACGCCTACATGTGCCGCCTGCGGATTCCAGGCGGAGAATTGACGGCCGAGCAGTTGGCCGGGTTGGCGGATCTGGCGGACCGCTGCGGCGGCGGGTACCTGGACGTGACCACGCGAGCCAACCTGCAAATCCGCGAGATTGCGGCCGAACAGGCGATGCAAGTGCTCTATGGGCTTCGCGAATTGGGGATTATCAACTTGGGGGCCGGCGGCGACAACGTCCGCAATGTCACCTGCAGCCCGCTGAGCGGCATCGATCCGGACGAGCTGTTGGAAACGCTCCCCTATGCTCGCCGCATGCATCATTACCTATTGAATCACCGAGAGCTGTACGGGCTGCCCAGAAAGTTCAATATCGCCTTCGACGGCGGAGGACGCATTGCCTCCTTGGAGGACACCAACGATATCGGTTTTCAGGCAGTGCGGGTACCAGATGCTGCGGCCGACGACACGTTGCCCGCAGGGATCTATTTCCGGCTGACTTTGGGCGGAATCACTGGCCATCGCGATTTCGCGCGGGACACGGGGGTGGTCGTCTCTCCCGATGAGGCCGTGGAACTGGCGGGAGCAATCCTCCGCGTCTTTATTCGGCATGGAGATCGTACTGATCGGAAGAAGGCACGGTTGAAGTACCTGCTCGATGCATGGGGCTTTGATCGCTTCTTGGAAGAAGTAGAGCAGGAATGGGGACGGCCGTTGCGGCGATTGAAACAGCCGCTGCCCCCTCGCCGTGGGACCGAAGACCGCACTGCCCACGTCGGAGCGCACCGACAAGCGCAGCCGGAGAAATGGTACGTGGGCCTGGTGCTGCCCGTCGGCCGAATCACCTCGGAACAGGCGCGTCAGGTGGCTAGTATCGCTCGCCGCTACGGTGACGGAAAGCTGCGGTTGACGGTCTGGCAAAACCTGCTGATTACCGGCATCGATACCGCACACCTCGCTGCCGTGCAGGCGGAAGTCGAAGCGTGCGGTTTGCATCATCGCGCCACGCACCCGCGTGCCGGCCTGGTCGCTTGTACCGGGAACGCTGGGTGCAAGTACGCGGGGGCGAACACGAAACTTCATGCCCTGCAGATCGCCGACTACCTGGAGCAACGCCTCGATCTGGATACGCCGATCAATATTCACGTCACCGGATGCCATCACAGTTGTGCACAGCATTACATCGGAGACATCGGGTTGATCGCCACTGGGGTAGAAGTGGGAGACGATGTGGTGGAAGGCTACCACCTGCATGTCGGAGGAGGCTGGGGTGACCGGCAAGGAATCGGCCGCGTGTTGCTGGAGAGTGTGCCTGCTCAAGAGGTACCGGAATTCGTCTGCCGATTGTTGTCCGCATACCTGGAGCACCGCCAAGGACCGCATGAATTGTTTGTCGATTTTGCCAAGCGTTGTTCCGACGAACAGTTGCGTGGTTGGGTCAGCCAACCGGCGCAGCAACCCCTGGCGTTGGCGTGACCCGTTAGGGCGTGGTAGACCCAAGAGAACGATAGTGAGAGGTGTAGAGCCATGAGTGATGTAGCATTGATTCCGCCGTCGGCCCCTTTTTCCACGGAACAACGAGCCTGGTTGAACGGTTTCTTCGCCGGGTTGATGAACTTGTCGATATCGCCCCAGGAGGCATTACGTTTGGCCGATGGCGGTGTTACTCCCCGGCAGAGTGACGCCCCGGCGGACGGGGCCGAGGGGGCCGATCAAAGCGAGGAATTGCCCTGGCACGATCCGGCTCTGGAACTGGACGAGCGGTTGAAGCTGGCGGAGGGACAGTCGGTCGCCAATCGATTGATGGCCGCGATGGCTCAGTTGGACTGTGGGGCGTGTGGCTACGACTGCCGCCGCTATTCCCAAGCAATCGCCGCAGGGACCGAGAAACGACTGAATCTGTGCGTGCCAGGAGGTAAGACGACGACCAAAGCGTTGAAGCGAATTCTCGCCGATACGCCATCCGAGTCTCCAGCGGATACCGAGGCGGGCAGCGCGGATGGCGGAAAAGCGGCCGCCGTGGTGAACTCATCCGCCGATAGTCTAACGCCAGGCTATGATGCCGCTTCCCCGGTTCACGGGATGTTCGTCGCCGCTCAGCGGCTTACCGCTCCCGAATCGGAGAAGGATATCCGCCATGTGGTGATCGAACTCAACGGGGCACCGGTGGAATACGAGGCGGGTGACGCGCTCGGTATCTTCCCGACCAATTGTCCGGAATTGGTCGACGAGGTACTCAACGCTTTGGCAGGGAACCCCGATGCGGAGGTCATGGTCGACGGGAAAGCTACCACGCTGCGGCAAGCGCTGCTCGAGGACTTATGCCTCAAGGAACCAAGCGATGAATTGGTGGAGCTGGTGTTGCCGCATGCTGCCTCGGCGGAACAGCGGCAGTGGTTGCAAAAGCTGTTGGATGGCAGCGAGGAGGGGCCGGCTCCCGATGTGCTCGACGTTCTGCGCTGCGCTGCTCCAGGGTCGCTCTCCGCCCAGCAGGTCGTCGATCGCCTGGATAAGCTGCAACCTCGGTTGTACTCGATCGCCAGTTCGCCCAAAAAGCATCCTCGGGAAGTACACCTGACGGTAGGCAAAGTCGCCTGGCAGTGCGGAGATCGGTGGCGAAAAGGGGTAGCGTCGACCTTCTTGGCCGAGCGTGCCGAAGGAAATCGGCCGCTGCGTGTGTTCGTCAAGAAATCGCACGGTTTTCGGCTGCCCGTCGACAGCAGTACCGACTGCATCATGGTTGGTCCGGGCACCGGGATCGCTCCGTTCATCGGGTTCTTGGAAGAACGGGAAGCGGCGCGTTGCTCGGGGCGCAATTGGTTGTTTTTCGGGGCGCCTCATGAACGCACGGACTTCTTGTACCGAGATCGGTTATTGACCTGGCAGGATACAGGGTTGCTGACTCGTCTGGACACCGCGTTCAGCCGCGATCAGGCTGAGCGGATCTATGTGCAGCATCGTATGGAAGAAAACGCGGCGGAGCTGTGGAGTTGGCTGCAGCGCGGCGCCCATTTCTACGTCTGTGGTGACGCCGCTCGAATGGCTCGCGATGTCGATCGAGCCCTCAAGGGGATCGTTGCCCGCCGAGGGGGCATGAGTACGGAGCAGGCCGAAGCCTACGTCCGCACCATGACGCAAGAAAACCGCTACCAGCGCGACGTTTATTGATCGACCTTTCGGCATCAATGGCGCGATGCCGCCTGTCCGGGGAAGATCGTCTCAAGGCGAATTCGGGGAGTGTTCCGGGGACGAAGTCGGTCGTAGAATGGGGGACATCGGCATAGCAGATGAATCGCCCCAGCGATGACTCGGACGTGATGACACCTGGGATACGGGGGACACGAAATGGTAGGCACTCGCGCTGTCCGGTTGTGCGTCATGATCGGTATGTGCCTGGTGGGGCACCTCACGTACGGACAGGAAGCAAAGCAGGTGGAGAAAAGCAGCTCGGAGGTGACGGCGGGAGAGGATCCCTACCTGTGGCTGGAAGATGTCGGCGGGGAACGATCGCTCGCCTGGGTGCGAGCCCATAATCGAGTGACGCAAGAGCGTTTGGAGTCGCATCCTGAATTCGATCGGTTGCGCACTGCATTGCTCGAGGTGCTCGAATCCGATGATCGCATCCCCATGGTGAGCAAACGTGGGGAGTTCTACTACAACTTCTGGCGCGATCGTCAGCATATCCGCGGCATTTGGCGACGCACGACTCTCGAGTCGTATCGGCAGGAGAATCCTCGCTGGGACGTACTGCTGGACGTGGATGCGTTGTCCCAGCAGGAGAACGAGAGTTGGGTATGGGATGGGGCATCGATCTTGCGTCCCTCCTACGATCGTGCTCTGGTGGAGCTGTCGCGCGGAGGCGCCGATGCGAACGTCACGCGGGAGTTCGATCTGAACCAGCGGACTTTTGTTGAGGATGGGTTCTACCGCCCGGAAGCCAAAGGGGGAATGGATTGGATCGATCGCGATACGGTGTTTATCTACACCGACTTCGGTGAGGGAACCCTGACCAGTTCCGGATACCCGCGGATCGTCAAACGGTGGCGACGCGGCACGCCGTTGGAAGAGGCAGAAGTCATCTACGAAGGGCAAGTAGATGATATGTACATTTCCGCCTACCACGACGACTCGCCCGGTTATGAACGCGATTTCGTGCGCCGGGCCATCGCCTTTTACAATGATGAACTCTATCTGCTCGACCGGGACGGAGAGCTGACGAAGATCGATGTTCCCAACAGCGCGAGCAAGCGCGTGGTACGCGAGCACCTATTTGTAGAGTTGCGTGAGCCTTGGGAAATTGCCGGTCGAGTGTATACTGCCGGCTCGCTGCTGGTCATTGGTTTCCACGAGTTCATGAAGGGGCAACGCGAGTTTGCGGTATTGTTCGAACCGACGGAGCGCACTTCACTTGCCAGCTTTTCTCCCACGCGCAACTATGTGCTCATCAACGCGATGGAGGACGTCAAGAATCGCATTTATGTAGCGTCACGAGAGGAAAGTGGTTGGGAGTTAACACGGTTGGACGGGGCACCGGGGATCGGCACGGTTTCGGTCAGCGCGGTGGATGCGGACGAGTCCGATGCCTATTGGATGACGGTGACCGACTTCCTCACACCGACGACGCTGTACTTGGGAGAAGTGGGAGGCCAACCCGAACCGTTGAAGCAATTGCCGCACATGTTCAACAGCGCGGGACTGCAGGTCTCCCAGCACTTCGCCACCAGCGCCGATGGAACCCAAGTACCCTATTTCCTGGTGGGCCCTAAGGACTTGAAGTTGGACGGAGAGAATCCCACGCTGCTTTATGGATATGGTGGTTTCGAAATCGCACTTACACCAACTTACAGCGCCACGGTGGGCAGGGCGTGGTTGGAGAAGGGAGGCGTGTATGTGGTGGCCAATATCCGTGGAGGGGGAGAATATGGGCCACGATGGCATCAGGCGGCGCTCAAGCGCAATCGTCTGCGGGCTTACGAAGATTTCGCTGCCGTAGCGGAAGATTTGATTCGCCGGGGCGTGACCAGCCCCCGACGGCTCGGTATCCAAGGGGGGAGCAACGGCGGCTTGTTAGTCGGCAACATGGTGACGAAGTATCCTCATTTGTTTGCCGCTGCCGTGTGCCAAGTTCCTCTATTGGATATGCGGCGGTATCACTTGCTGCTGGCTGGTGCCAGTTGGATGGCCGAGTATGGCAACCCGGATGTACCTGAAGAATGGGAATTCATCCGCACCTATTCCCCCTATCACCAGGTGCGTCCCGACGCGAAATATCCAGCCGTTCTCTTCCTTACCTCCACGCGGGATGATCGTGTGCATCCGGGGCACGCCCGCAAGATGATGGCGCTGATGGAATCGCAGGGGCACGACGTTCTGTATTACGAGAACATCGAGGGTGGTCATGGGGGCGCCGCAGACAACCGTCAGCGGGCTTACATGCTCGCCCTAGCCTTTACCTTCTTGTACGAACACTTGTTCGATCCTGCTCCCTAGGGGGACCGGCAGCTGTGTACGGACGCGGCGACTGGTTGACGATCGGGGCCGTTCCGGGCAAGGTCTGGAGAAACCAGCGGTTGGTTCGTCAATAGTGTCGTTGCTTGGCCGCCTGTTGGCCGAGCGGCTGCGCTTGGCGGGGGCAGCGGTGGGGATTAGGTGAGGAGCAGTGGTGCTCGCGCCCCGTCACACCACGGTCGGCCGACTGTCGCCGATGCAGTGGGATTCCGCCTATTCCGACGAGGAACGTTTCTTGGCGGCACGTTTGGCGGCTAGTAGTCGAGCGGTGTAGCTATCCTCGGCGGCGGAGTCGGTCGCCATGCTGGGTTGCGTACCCGAGGCAGGAGAGGCTGGCGTATCGGCTTTCCGTGGAGCGCCCGCCAGGGGCTCGGACGTCACCGGTTCTTCGAATTCGAACCGCATGCTTGCCACCGAAGGTTCGTACTGATCGGTAACCTGCGTCTTTCTTGACCGCAGACGTTGAAGCGTCTCGCGACGTTGGGCGTCATCTTCCGATTCGCCTGGACGGAGCTTGCGGTACAACCATTTGGCCGGGTAGGCATAGTCGATGGAGACTCGACGCACGAGGACATCGGCGAAAAGACAGAATGCGGCCACCAGCAGGCAGTAGGGCCAAACGTCTTTCAGGCTCATGGCCTTCGGCAATCCCCCACGATACACGTCGTTGCTGAGCAGTTGTTGAAAGGTTGCGTTGTCCAACGGGGCCGCCAACAGGCCGGTCTCGCCTCCCGTCGGAGCCAGGCTGGCCAGATCCTCGAGCAATGGGAGGTTCGCCTGGCGGAGACGGTATTCGTCGGAGAAGGGGACGCTAGCACCGGTAGTGAGCGGCGCCATGCCGGGGCCGGGGATGATGTTGACGAGGTAAGCCCCGGCAGTATCGGCCTCGAACTGTCCCACGTACCGCCCAGGAGCGGTTTGACGCATTACCAGAGGGATCGGTTGAAGGTCCGGTCCGACGGCTACCGCCTGCATATCGAGGAAATTGAGGAATTGGTCGTCATGGTCCAAAGCGTTGACCACCACTTCCACACGACCATCACGCGTGTTGGTGGCCACGGTGAACTTGGCATCCGATTCGGTGGGACGCATGATCCAGCGGACGAGTTGCGAGAAGAATTGGTCGTAGCCCGACCAGTTGGTCCACTGATCGGCCCAGCGGAATCCGGTGTCCGATGTGAACACGGCGGTGCGCCCGAGCCCATAAGCCCATGTGGCCAAGATGGTTTGATTCTCCGGCTCCGCGGGCTTGTCGGCGCGGATACCCACCTGGACCAAGGGACTATCCTTGACCGTGGTGAGCACGAATCCTTTCAGCGGCGGGAGATCTCGTGGAAGTCCTTGTAACACTTCGTGCGGATAGGCAACCTGCGGCGACACGCCGTCTTCCGGCTCATAAACCAGTGGGCGTGAGACGCGCATTGCCTCGCGTTGAAAGATCTTTGGCAGGGCGGTCGGGTTGGAGGCTTTGTAATAATTTCCGCCGGTGGCGGTAGCGATTCCTTGCAAGGTAGCGTGTCCCGCGGGACCGTGCGCGCCGACGGCCACGGTGGAGATCTTGATGTTGTTCGTGCGAAACTGGACCAGAATCCCCGGTGATGGCGGCGTGGGGTCCCCATCGCTGATGATGATCATGTGCTTGACCGAGGCGGGGACTTGGATGAGCGAACGCAGCGCCATTTGCATCGACGGTTGAAACGCCGGCATATCGCCAGGAGTCATCCGACGCAGGCGATTGATCATCGCCTGGCGATTGGGGCCGACGCGCGAAAGTCCCACCGGGTTATTCCACAACCAGGAATCGCCCGTCATCGAATATTGGAGTACCCCGCAGTAGTCCATGGGACCGAGCACTTCCAACGCGGCTTGCCCGATGCGCTTCTGCCAATAGTTCCCCTGAGCGATTTCTGAAGCATGCAAGATCATGGCCAAGGCACCGACGGCTTCCACCCGCTTGTTCTTGATCTGGAAATCGACAGGCATCGCTTTCTCCAGTGCGGTATTCGCCCATCCTCCCGCTCCGAACGCGAGAGGGCCGCCGATCATCAGCAGGCCACAGCCGAATTGTTCCGTGTTGGTGACCAGCATGTCGATCTGTTCATCACTAAAGCTGGCGATGGAGGCGGCATCATCGCCGCTGCTTCGTGGTACGCCGGCCAGGATGATGGCGTCGTAGGCTTGAAGTTCGGCCAGCGAGGTGAACAGTCGATTGCTTCCCCGCACCTCGACCTCGATCTCACTACGTCGCAGCGACTCGATCAATGCTGCATACTCGCCCGGCGTGGCCCAATCCTCGATCAACAGAACTCGACCTTTGCCGCGCACGAACGTGAATGCGTCAGCACGGTTGTTTTGCTGGAGCGCATCGTCGGCCGGATCGTCAGGCACGAACTCGGCGCGGTACATGTAACCGGCAGCCTGCTGGATCGTATCTTGAATGGGAAACACATTGACATCACGTTCGAGCGTCACGGGTTGATCAAGAATCGTCTGCTCTTCGGGGCCGACGCGGCGGGTAACTCGCAATCGACCGCGGATTGGTTGTCCGTCATTGCCGGTGGTATAGCGACTGATGACGATCCGCGTTTCGAACGGTTGTCCCTGTCGTATGGACGACGGGATGTCGATCTTTTCGACCAGTATTTCGCTGGTCGCCTCTTGCGCGACGGGCACCACGTCGATGCCCACCCCACTGTCGACCAGCGAGCGAGCCGTCAGGGCCGCCGAGCCGAGCGTTTCATTCCCGTCGGAGATGATCACAATCCGCTTGGCCGAGTCCTCAGGAAAGGATGCTGCCGCCAGTTTCAAAGCCGCTTCGAGATTGGTGGCGTCGGTGCGCCCCAAATAGCTTTCCACATCCTGCACGAAAGGCAGGTTTTCATCGTAGGGGGGAAACTCGATCGTGGCTTCGCGTCCAAAAACAATCAGCCCCGCACGATCCCCCCGCGCCTCACGACGATGCCTGGCTACCGACTCGATGGCCAAGCGCAGCATGACCTCGCGTTTGGCTCGCGGAATGCTGTCACTCTGATCGAGCAAGTAGATCACGGTCGTTCGTTCGCTGATCCACACCCATTGAACGCCAGCGATGGCGAGGACGATCAACGTGATGAGAATCGAACGAAAGCAGAGCGCGGCGAACCGCCGCCCCTCTCCCAAACTGGCCAACGGTCGCCAACTGACCCACCACAGCAGGGGAACCACCAGGAGAAGGAGGAGAAGCCAGGGATGTTCAAAAGATATGGAAAAGCGGTTCACCAGCCGCTCCCCGCAGCGTTACAGAAATGTATGATGCACCTTGCCGCACGATCGGCCGACTTATTATAGAGCGAACGTCGACGGCAATACACCGCGACAACGCGTGCAGCGGAGCCCCCGCGCTGCGCCGAACGTTTTCTGCCATGGTCTTCGATCCGTCTTTCTGGTCGGCATCCGTCAGGCGGCTGGTCGACACGGCGGGGGGTAGATGGCCGGCATCTTCCCCGGCGGTCGAGTAGGCGTCTGGGCCTGGAGCCGATAACGCTGCAGCGGCCAACACGATTGTCGCTCTAGTCGGTTCGGAAGGGGAACGTTGTCTAGGGCAGCGTCAGCCGTGGGATGAGCAGCAAAATCGTTTTGGGGACAGGGACAATTAGAATCGATCAGGCCGCGCGACGTCTCGTTTACCGTTGGTCGACGACCTTTACCCAGAAAAATCTACGTCCCCCCGGAACACCGGCACCGAGATGCCAGTCCGTGGGGACGTAGCGGAGGCCTGACAGGTTGATGTTTCCGTCGATGGATCACGACTGATGATGCTGGCGATCCACCGCTGTCGCTTGACGTGACCGAATCGCTATCACCAGCCGATAACCATGTTGCTCTCGATTACTTTACGGGCTTTCTCCAGATCGACGCCCGTTTCGTGCATGTACAACCGGATGGCATGGACTTTATCCCCGGCCGACTTGGCCAAGCAGTCTCGGGCGATGCTGCAGATGTCAATCGGCTTGGTCAAGCCGAGAGAGCCTTTGGAAATGACCCAAGTATCACGTGGGCGCTTGGTAAGGCGGATGACTTCGTCTGCAGGATAAGCTTCCGCGACTACCTGCCGGGCAGCATTTTCATCTTCGGCCCAAGTGATAATGATGTGGGCGTTGGTTTCGATTTCGAACAGTGGCATGAGTCCACCCTCGCTCCAAGGAGTCCATTGATTCGTCCATATTGCGGCGATGTTCAGGTGCCGGACCAGGCAGGCGGCCAACCGATGTACGCCTGCAATGCGTCAGCCCTACATCGCCACAAACTGAGAGAAGTTCGGAATCAGGGGGTATGCGGTGGTGTCGCTGCACAGAATTGCTTGTTGAGCCCACACGTCAGACCGCCGACCCCCGGATTCCGTGACACTGATGATTGTAGCACAATCGGCGGATGGATTTGGCAAGTTGCTCAAGGAGGATCGATTGTAGGAGCGCTTTTTCTCTGGTGGACGCGGGGGCATGACGATTGGTGAAGTTTCAGCGACCAGGGGGCATCCCAACGACTGACAACCGGCCGCTCCTGCAGTACATTAAGCGGAGGCGTGCCGTTGTCCATTTTGGCATGCTCGGGAGAATTCATGGTACGAACGGGAGATGGGAAGACATTGGCGATGCGACGAAGCTGGATCTCGGTCCTCGTGCTCGTGGCAGCAGCAGTGGCCCTCGGTATCGTCATCGAGCCATCAGTATGGCGCGCCGAGCTGGCCCGATGGAAGCTGGCCGCTGCGGCCAATGCGCTCGAACAAGATCGCCTCGACGAAGTACCACGGTGGATCAACGACGCGCGGGAATTGAACCCCGATCTGGAATCCGAGCAAGACTACTGGTACGTGCTCATTCTGGAGGCCTACCAGCGCCGCGATTACGATCGCATGGTGGAGTTGATCGCTGCGGCTACCGCGGTGGACCAACGATTCCGTTGGCTGGGCGAGTACATGGCGCTGCGTTTGGCGCGAGCCGAACAATTCTTATACGCGGCGCGCGCCTTGGAGGCGACCATTACGGATCGCGACCAGGTCTCCCCCGAGACACTCAACGCCATGGCTTACTGGCGGGCGCTGGCAGGGGCCGATCTGGACCAGGCATTGCAAGACATTGAACGAGCATTGAAGGTGCTCCCCGACGATCCTGCGTTGCGTGATACTCGCGCGTGGGTGCTTTTCCAGATGGGCAGGCCCCTGGAAGCGCTCGCCGACGCACAATTCGCGGTGGAGACGATGGAGGCACGCCTCCGTCCGGTCACCGATCTGTGGCAACGGGTGTCCGAGTTGCTCCGCGGGCAGGGGACGTCTGCCCCGCAGGCCGATGAGACCGCGGCACCTGCACCGGCAGGTGAATCTCCACCAGGTACCGCCTCGGCAGCAACCGCAGCCACGGAGGAAGCCACTGCCCCACCGCTGCAGGAAGAGGAAGAAACGAACTACGTGCCATTGCTCGAAGGGCAAGTAGACCCTCAACTGTGGTCGCTGGCAGTTCTAAAATACCACCGAGCTCGAATCCTGGAGGCGTTGGGGCGAATCGAAGAGGCGCAGCAGGATTACGCCTGGTTGCGCCAGCACCGGTTGCCGACCGACGATCGGCTGCATTAATCTTTGTTGTATCCAACGGCGCAGCACGACAAGTACTACTATCATCCCTGGGCACACGGAACGCGAAATATGCTCGTCCAAATGCAGCTTTCCCGAATCATTATCAGTGAGATCAGCGAAAGCCAAGTGATCTATTTGCGCGAAGTCGACGGAGAACGTGAGTTCCCCATTTTGATCGGTATCTGTGAGGCGACGAGCATTGATCGACGCGTCAAGGCAGATTATGCTCCGGCCCGACCGCTGACCCACGATCTGATCGTCTCGGTGGTCGAGGGGCTGGGAGCGACGGTCGAGGCCGTGGTGATCAACGAACTGCAGGATAGTACCTACTACGCGCGGCTGCAGTTGCGCAAGGCCGACGGGGAGATGGTCGAAATCGATGCCCGCCCCAGTGATGCCATCGCTGTAGCCGTAACCTACCGCCCCGCCAAGCCCATTTACGTCGCCGAAAGCGTTCTCCAGGAAGTAGCGAGCTGATGGCGCGCAACGAACAATTGATTCGGCAGCACAAGATCTTGCAGATCCTCGAGCGACGTCGCTTCGGCATCACCCTGCGTGATCTCCGCGATACCGTGGTCGAGGAGCTGGGATTGACTTCACTGCACGAGAAAAGCATCCGCCGGGATCTCGATGCATTGGTTGCCGCCGGATTGCCAATTGTCGACGAAATGACGCCTCGCGGCCGCGTGTGGAAACTGACCCGCGATGACAAGGGGTTGCACAAGATTCCCATCACTGCCAGTGAGCTGATCGCGCTTTCCATGGGCCGCGATCTCATGCTGCCGCTGGTCGGTACGCAGTTCTGGATCGGTATCGAGTCGTTCTGGAACAAGGTGCAGGAGCAGTTGCCCTATAGTGTTTTTGAGCTGTATGAGCGCTATCGCCGCACCTTGTACGTGTTGGGGATTCCCACCAAGTCCTACGAAAACCATCAAGGAATCCTCAAAACAATCAATCGCGCCATCCAAGAGCATCGTGTACTGGAAGTCGTTTATCAGACGCCTGGAAAGGCCGCTTCCACACGTCATTTGCATCCCTACGGCTTGGTCTTGTTTCAGTCGAGCATCTATGTGGTGGCGACCGATCCGGAAAGCGACGGCGAGGATACGACGCGGTTGAGGCATTGGAAACTCGACCGCTTCAAATCCGCCAAGGCGATGGATAAGTGGTTCAAACCGAACGAAGCCATCGACCTGCAAGAACATCTGGGGCAGTCGGTGGGGATCTTCTCGGGGAATCAGCCGCGAGAGTACCGCATTCGGCTTTCGCCGCAAGCGGCGATGTGGGTAGCGGAAGAGCCGTGGCACGCCGAACAACAGCTACAAAGCCAAGAAGATGGCTCGGTCATCCTTCGGGTTCCAGCCTATCAGGACACGGAAATCGTACAACGTGTGTTGCGATTGGGGGCGGAAGCCGAGGTGCTCGAGCCGGCCAGCTGTCGGGAGGCGTTGCGCGAGATCGCATGCGCTCTGTGCCAACGGTATCGCCCTGCTGCGGATCCATGAGTTTCCCGAGTTATTATCCCCGGAGGCCCCCTATGCACCCGTGGTATTACATCACGATTCGTCGTAGATTCGTTTGGTGCCGCCCGTCGAAACGACCGGGACAAGAACGAGCAGGGGGCAGTCGCACGCCCGACCAGGTCGAACCTGGCAGGTACGACGCCGCTGGTCGGATCATCGGTGCGGTGCGGCAGGGGTGGGCACGGTGGCTCCTATTGTGGCTCTTTGGTAGCTGGGTATCCGCGGCTGCTGCCGAACCGTCAAGGCCCAACATCCTGTTCGTCTTCATCGATGATCTAGGGTGGCGCGACACTGGATTCATGGGAAGCGATTTTTACGAGACGCCCCATCTGGACCACTTGGCCCAGCAGGGGATGGTCTTTTCCAACGCCTATGCCGCGGCGGCCAATTGTGCTCCCTCCCGCGCTTCTCTCCTCTCCGGTCAATACACACCTCGCCACCAGATTTTCAATGTGGGAACCGGTCTGCGGGGGAATCCGAAGTTCAGTCGTCTGAAACACGTTCCCGGAACCGACACCCTTTCGCCGACTATCCGTACTTGGGCACATTGCCTGCAGGACACTGGATATGTTACTGCCATCATGGGGAAGTGGCATTTAAGCGATGATCCGCGTCCCTATGGGTTCGAGGTGAATGTCGGTGGTTCCCATGCTGGCAGCCCACCCGAGGGCTATTTCCCGCCGCACCCCGGTGCTCCGGGATTGGAGGAGGCCCCCGCCGGTGAGTACCTGACCGACCGCCTGCATGAGGAAGCGCTTCAGTTCATCGACGCCAATCGCCACCGCCCTTGGATGCTCTTTCTTTCGCATTTCGCCGTGCACACCCCTTTGCAAGCCAAGAAAGAGTTGGTGAGCAAGTATGAACGCAAGCCCCCAGGGAAAATGCATGATCATGCCGTCATGGCGGCGATGATCGAAAGTATCGATGAGGGAGTGGGACGAATCCTCTCTCGATTGGAGGAGCTGGGGTTACGAGAAAACACGATCATCATCTTCACCTCGGACAATGGCGGGTACGGACCGGCGACCGACATGGCACCATTGTCCGGCTACAAAGGAACCTATTTCGAGGGGGGGATTCGAGTGCCGCTGTTCATCGTGTGGCCGGGAAAAGTGCCCCCCGCCAGCCGCTGCGACGTGCCGGTGATCAACGTCGATCTCTACCCCACACTCTGCGCGATGAGCGGTGCCAAGACGCCGGACAATCAACCGCTTGACGGTGTCGATCTGACCCCTTTGCTGACCGGGCGTGATTCCTTGCCGGACCGAGCCATTTATTGGCATTTCCCCGCCTATCTTCAATCCTACCAACGGGTTGATCAACAGCGTGACCCGCTGTTCCGCTCGCGCCCATGCAGTATCATCCGTCACGGCGATTGGAAACTGCACCAGTATTTCGAAGATGAGGCTCTTCTACTGTTCAACTTGCGAGACGATCCGGGTGAACGACACGATCTATCCGCCGCGTATCCGCAAAAAACCGCGGAGTTGCTGAAGGAATTGCATGCATGGCAGCGGGCCGTGCGGGCGCCGATCCCCCGAGAGCCGAACCCGAAGTACGACGCCCAAGCGGAAGCCGCTGCGCTGGCACGCGCTGCCCAGCGGCGGTGAGCGGCGAGCAGATGGTGATTTGCTGCACGGCAGACCGGTTGCCACGTTGGGACAATCGGATCATGCGTTGTCGCCTCAACCGCCAGCCCCCGAAACGACGAACGTGCGCCCGGCCGATGCCAGAAGCTCCGGATTGCCGCACCATCTACCCCTTGCAGGTCGAGATGAATGGAGTGAATAGAAGAACACGTTCACGGCGCGACGTCGCCCCGGGGACCACATGCTGGCGCGGCTCTCGCCACCGGGCGTCGACAGCACCGAGGGGCGTGCCACGACGCGATGAGCAGCCTTGCCTTCCTCACCTGCAGACTAGATGTAAAACATCGTGGGACTAGACGTTGCTTGTTCCAAGAGACGAGCGAGCGTGTAGGATTCGAGCACTTGGCGTTGCGCGTCCTCCAACTGCTGCCACACGTCATGCAGGGCGACCGATAAGCCTTCGGCGGGGCCTCGCCGCGCCGTCTCGTTGGGCGTCGCACAAATGGCGTCCACGATCTCGGCCAAAGTGATTTGCTGCGGCGGGCGCGCTAACATGAATCCACCCTGAGCGCCACGGACGCTGTGGATCAAACCGGCGGCGCGGAGTTGCTGGAGGATTTGCGCAAGGAATTGAACAGGAATTTCATGCTGTTGAGCGATCTGCTTCGTGCCCAAACGACCGCCGCGAGCGTGCACGTCGGCCAGGCACAACATGGCTAAGGCAGCATAGTGGGCTTTTATCGGCAACTGCATCAAGGGACTCGCTCGAGGGGAAAAATCCATCTGACCGGCGGCATCGCTTATTCCACAAGCTTGCCGCTATGCTCGGTAACCCCTGGACCACTCTGTGGTGATCGAGGCACACCGATCGTGGGCGGGAAGAGTCAGCGATCGTCAATCGCTGGTGTGCAAACCGCACTCGGTTTTATTGAAACCGGCCCAACGCCCCGCCCGCTCATCCTCGCCGGGCAAAACACTGCGCGTGCACGGCCAGCACCCTACGCTCGGGTATCCGCGATCGTGCAATGGATTGTACGGGATGTTCTCTTTCAAGATCAGCGACCATACCTGCTTCTTCGTCCAGTTGGCCAACGGACTGACCTTCACCAACCCGAACTTCTTGTCCCAACCGACGATCGGGGCTTTGGCGCGATCAGGGCTTTGATCGCGTCGGATGGCGCTGGCCCATGCGTCGTAATCGGCAGCCGCGCGCTGCAGCACCGCGATTTTCCGGTCGCGGCAGCAGCGATTGGGATCCGTCTTGTAAACCGGACCACCATGCATCGCTTCATACTGCTCGACCGTCAACTCCGGCTTCTTCAGTTCTACCTCGATTCCATATCGCCGCTTCACTTCCTCGCGCAGCTCCAACGTCTCAGCGAACTGGTATCCAGTATCCAAATTGAAAATCGGCGTCTCCGGCGCGATCTCCGCTAACATGTGGATCAGAGTCATGCCTTCCGGCCCAAAAGCTGTCGCCATGGCGAACCGGGGGGCAAACCGCTGGACGGCCCACCGCAAGATCTCCTTCGGCTCGGCCGTCTCCAAACGCAAACTCTCGCGTTGCAGCTCCTCCAATAATTCAGCAGTCGGCTGCCGCTGCTCAGGGGAGACCTGCAGGTTGCCGACCTGAGCACCGTTTCCGCTGTCCGGATGGATCACTCGCAACTCCGTTACCGCCTGCCGCTGCATTTCCATTTCCCGTGGTTGATGTTTTCGCAATGCCGCACTCACCGGTTTCTCCTTCCTTTCAGACCACAACGCTGAGGCGAAGAGGCCGTTCGCAGGCCTGGCATGCCAACGAACTACTCGTAGAGGAGCCGCCGCCGGTACGCTCGCCGCTCCGTGGCAGTTCCACCCGCACACTCCTCCTCCCGCCGCCACCCGGTCGACCATCCCACTGGAACATTCTTGGCAAGATGACGTCGGGAAAACTTCCGGCACGACTGCACGACGGCGGCGACGGGACTGCCGCAGGGTGGAACTGGAACCATATACTACTAAGTTGACCATTTTAGTCAACATACGGTTCGTATGATTTTTCCTATCGACCGCATGGCATCGGTTCCTTGAACGTCTCTTGCCGTGTCATTGGCACGATCGCCACGACGCTTGTGGAGCGGAGGCGATCCTCGAGAAGCCTCCGGCGGCCGCTGCTGCTGGCTTCAGGCCTGCTGGAGACGGCAAGCGAGCATCGTGTTGCGAAGAAGCATGGCAATGGTCAAAGGACCGACCCCCCCGGGTACGGGGGTGATGGCAGCAGCGACTTTCGCGACCTCCTCGTAATGCACGTCACCGACGAGGCCGTCTTCCACGCGATTGATTCCCACATCGATGACGACGGCTCCGGGGCGTACCATGTCGGCGGTAATGAGCCGGGGGCGACCGACGGCGGCGATGAGAATGTCGGCCTGTCGCGTGATATCCGCCAGATTCGCTGTCAGGGAGTGGCCGATGGTGACCGTAGCGTTGGCGTATTCGGGGCCCAAGCCACAATCGCGCTGGACCAGCATATTGGCCATCGGTTTGCCGACGATGTCGCTGCGTCCCACCACGACAACATGCTTTCCGCGGGTAGGGATCGAGTATCGATGCAGCAGTTGCAGAACGCCGTGGGGGGTGCAGGGGAGGAAGCGGGGGCGACCTTGAACGAGCAAGCCGACGTTCTCTGGAGCAAACGCGTCGACGTCTTTTTGCGGGCAGACGTGGTCCAAGACCGTTTGGGAGTCGATCTGGCTGGGTAGCGGCAATTGGACGAGGATCCCATGAATGGCCGGGTCGGCGTTGAGCTGGTCCAGCAGCTTGAGCAATGCGGCGGTACTGGTATCGGTCGGTAGGTGAGTCAAGCGACTGAACATACCGGCTTGCTGGCAGGCGCGTTCTTTGTTCCGCACATAAACACGGCTGGCCGGATCATCTCCCACCAGGACGGCCGCCAACGTGGGGACTGGCCCTCCGTCGTTCACCCACTGCTGCACCTCAAGCTGCAGCTCTTCGCGGATCGCCTTCGCTGTCGCTTTTCCGTCCAGAATCGTCACTGCCATCGTAATGCCGTCCCTCAACAGAATTCCAAGAAACTCGCCCTAGCGACGCACGCGCCCTCAGCCCCGCAAGGTTGCCGGGCCGGAGGATGCCTGGCATCGTGGTTCTCTGCAATTGATTGATGGGAAAGGGCCGGGTACACCTCCCCGGCGGTCAAGTTAGCAGGATCCCCAATCGATGTTGGCCCCAGTGTCGGCTATAGTTCGGAACTCGAAAAGGTGTCTCAAACAGTCGGAGGAGTTCTCGTGAGGCGACAGCGCGTCGTATTGTGCTATCCAGTCGAACCGTGTCACGTCGAGTACCTGCAACGTCGACTGCCTGAAGTGGAGTTAGTCGATGCGGGGCAGGAGCGGATTGCCGAAGAGATTCTTCAGGCAGACATCTTTATCGGCCATGCCAAAGTGCCGGTCGACTGGGAGGCCGTAGTGCGGCGGGGCAGGTTGCGATTCATTCAGTCCTCGGCGGCCGGTTTGGATCATTGCTTGGTCCCCGCGGTAATCGATTCGGACATCGTGGTGTGCAGTGCGTCGGGACTGTTTGCCAACCAAGTGGCGGAGCAGGCGATGGTTCTCACCTTGGGCTTGCTGCGCGACCTGCCAACGTTCTTTCGGCAACAACAGCAGCGCCGCTTCATTCGCCAACCGACCGACGATTTGCACGGCAAGCGCGTGGGCATCGTCGGTTTCGGAGGGAACGGACGTCGATTGGCAGAGGTGCTAATGCCCTATCGTGTGACCATACGGGCAACTGATCATTTTCCCGTTCGCCGGCCGGAGTATGTCGAGTGGTTAGGGGAAGCAGACCGACTGGAAGAGCTAGCCGCTGGGAGTGACATTCTCGTGCTGTGTCTTCCGTTGAACGCTTCGACGCACCGACTGATCAACGCTCGGGTGCTGGACGCCATGCCGGGCGGCAGCTACCTGATCAACGTGGCTCGCGGCCAAGTGGTCGATGAGCCTGCCCTGATCGCTGCCTTAGCTGACGGGCGTTTGAAGGGAGCCGGACTGGATGTCACCTATACCGAACCGCTGCCGAAAGACAGTCCGTTGTGGAATGCGGAGAACGTGCTTATCACCCCGCATGTTGGTGCCCAGTCGCATCGTCGCGTCAGTGACACGACACGTTTTGCTGCAGACAACGTACGTCGCTTCCTCAATGGCCAACCGCTGTGGAATGAAGTCGACAAGCGCCTTGGCTTCCCGCACCCGGACAAAATGGTGCTCAACGACCCCGACGCGGTGGCTCGGATCTGGGGGCAGGACGCGACGATGTGAGCCCTGCCGGCGGTTCTATGCTGCGAACACGCCAGGGATGTTGCCTGCGAGCCGTCGGTACCCGCCGCGGCAGGAGAGGCGGGTGAGACGGGAAGATGGCCTAGCGGAGGACAAGGTAGTCTTCAGCCAGTGCAATGGGATGACCATGACCGGGACGAATCACGCTACGGCTGGTGAAGTCGTTCACCATGAATTAACCTGAAGCTTCTTCGCAGTCGCCTGGCCAACACGGACCATGGCGACTGTACTCCGTATCCCATGTGCGACACGAGCCATTCAAACGACCATGCCGATCAAAATCAAATGTTCTCAGTGTGGAAAAGTCCTCGCCGTCCCGGATACGATGGCAGGAAAAAAAGGGAAATGCAAGTGCGGCAACGTGTTGAACATCCCTGCTGCGCAGAAAGCGAAAGCGCCCCGAGGCGCGGTCGCAGGTGGGATCAATCCGTCGGCGTTCGATGCGCTGGACGAAGAAGATTTTCAACAACAGGCGCCAGTGGACAAGCTCTTCGCGGCCCCCAAAGGTGATGGGGAATCCGAGCGCTTGAAAATGTACGCGGCGGAAGAAAAGGAGCGCCGAAAGCAGGAAGCAACCAAGACGAAGATGTTGATCAAATTCATCAGCGTGCTGCACATCTTGGGCGGTATCGGTTTTTGCGGATTGGCGGCGACCTTATGGAGTGCTCCGGATCAACTGAATACCATCGCGTCCTACCTACCGATGGTCAAGGCGAATACCAACTTGATCGCGGCATTCTCGATTGCCTGGGGATTGTTGATGATCGCCGCTGCCATCGGCGGTTTTTTGGTTCACAAGTGGGGTTGGTTTCTCCTGGCCGCCAGCGTCTCCTATCTGTTCGTCGACCGTGGAGCCACCTTGGCATTTACCCTGACTGAGGGTTTTGACCAGATTCGATTCTACTCGGCGCTGATTCCGTTGCTGATTGCTTTTGGTTTCGTGATTGCCATTTTCCGCGAGCAAACACGGGACGTGTTCCGGTTGCGGACGATGCTACCCGTGATACTTGCCGGCATGCTAGGAATGGCGGTTGGCATCGGCGTCGTGATGGTAACCTACCAAGCTGTCAAGGCGGAGCGCCAAGCGAGCAGGTCGACGGTCACCAACGTTTTCGCGGGGGCATACGATATCGATCGGATGCTGCCGACGGAGGGAAGAGCCGCCTAACAGCAGGCAGCCTCGTCCGTTGTTGGGAGCGTCGGTAGCATGGCGACGTGCTGGCGAGGCGGGAGGACGCAGTCGCGGCAAGGGAGATACCCGATGGCGGAGGTACGCCCCGAAACGGCATCAGGAAAGACCGCATCGATTGATACCATCGACCGCTGGCTGGCTCCCCTGATGTTCTATGCGTCGGTGCTCTTCCTAGCCATGATTGCGGCGATCATGGTTCTATGGGTGGACATTCCGCGGGTCGTGGAAATTGCCGAAGCCTTGAATCCCACCGACTCAGGGGTGCAGACCGAGGGTGGAATCGCTCGCTACTTGACCGATGAGGAACTGGCGTTGGAAAAGCGCGCCTTCCAGTGGGGAGCCTACGTGGCGTGTGGACTGGCCACCTTGTGGTTGGTTTTCGTCGTGGAGCAGTTCTACCGCTGGATCCGCCTGCGACGGGATGCCAATTACGCCGGAAGATCTCCTTACGGATGGGCCTACCTGATGTTTCCTCCCCTGCGATTGGGGGCACATCGGCATGGAGAGCAGGAGTGGATATGGCTACCGCGGTGGCACTGGCAGGTCGTCGACCGAGACCTTTGCCGTCGCTTGGAACGATTGTTCAGTATTCCCATGTTCTGGATCTCGTTGATGATCCTACCGGTGTTGGGACTGCAGTTTTACTTCAAGCATCGTATTGCCGACTACCCGCTACTGCGCGCCGTTCTGCACATCGGCACCGGAGTGATTTGGTTCGCCTTTGCCATGGAGTTCATCGTCATGGTCTCGGTGGCGAAGAGCAAATGGCGCTACTGCAAAGAACACTGGCTCGACCTGGCCATCATTGTGCTTCCCATGGTCTCGTTTCTGCGGTCGATTCGCGTACTGCAAGCAATGCGATTCGTTCCCGCCGCGCAATTGGGACAAATCAGCAAAGCGGCCAGCGCCTATCGGATGCGCGGCGTGGTCATGCGCGCCGTGCGTGCCATGATGTTGTTGGATCTGACGACGCGGGTGCTGCGCATCTCACCCGAAAAACGCCTGGCCACGTTGAAGCAGATGCGTACCGATAAGCTCCTCGAATTGCAAGAGATTGAAGCGGAGATCAAGCAACTCGAGTCGACACTGCGGGACGATAATCCTTGATTTCCTGGGGTGTGGTCGGAGAGGCAACAAACTCTCATGGCGAGATCCCGCCGGTCTGCGGACTGTCCGGCGACCGTCTGTTAAGGGCGGCCAGCAGCAGTGGTTGGCGACCGATCGCCAGAAGCATGATGATGCTTTGGTGGCCGGAAAGAGATTTGGTGGCGACGCGAACGACCGCCCCCTCAACGTCGCTCGGAGGCCGTCAAATGGGCAAGCACGAGCGCTAGGTCTGCCGGCGTGATACCACTGATTCGGCTGGCCTGATCCAGATTGGCCGGCCGCACGGTCGACAGCTTTTGCTTGGCTTCGATCCGCAATCCGGTGATCTTCTGATAATCGAAACCGGGCGGAATCGATTTCTGGGACAATCGACGTTGCCGTTCAATTTGGATCTGTTGCCGGTTGATATAGCCCTCGTATTTCGTATCCCACAAGACTTGAGCGGCTACCTCTGCAGGGAATTCTTGCAGTTGGGGCAAATGGGAACACATCTCCTCCCAGGTCACCTCGCTCCGCCGCAAATACTTTTGGGCAGGGACGTCACCGATGGAGTGCGAGCGCAGAATCGCTTCAGCGCGACGAATGCCCTCTTCCTTTTGTTCCAAATGCTGCAGCCGTTCGTGTCCCACTAAACCGGCTAGATGGCCCATCCGCGTCAGACGGCGATCGGCGTTGTCTTGCCGCAACAGCAGTCGATGTTCGGCACGGCTGGTGAACATCCTGTAGGGTTCATCCACACCGCGGGTAACCAGGTCATCGATGAGTACGCCGACGTAGCTGTTCGACCGGTCGATGGCCAACGGCGCGCGGCCGGCAAGCTTCAGGGCGGCGTTGGCCCCGGCGACCAACCCTTGGCATGCCGCCTCTTCGTAGCCGGTCGTGCCATTGATTTGTCCTGCCAGATACAGCCCCTCTACGTTCTTCGACTCCAGCGTGGAAAACAGTTGATCGGGGGGCGAAAAATCGTATTCCACCGCGTAGCCATACCGCATGATACGAGCGTTTTCCAAACCGGGAATCATCTTCAACATCGCATCCTGCACGTCCCGTGGGAGACTGGTCGAAATCCCGTTGACGTACACCTCGTGCGTCATCCGCCCTTCCGGTTCGAGGAACAATTGGTGTCGCGTCTTGTCGGCAAACCGCACCACTTTATCCTCGATGGAGGGACAGTAGCGGGGCCCCGTCGAATTGATCTGACCGGAATACATCGGCGCGCGATGTAAATTGGCTCGGATGAGATCGTGCACTTGCTCGTTGGTGAACGTGATGTGACAGGGGAGCTGCGGTTGGGTAATGGCCTCGGTAAGGTATGAGAATGGTTGAGGCTGTTCATCGCCAGGCTGCAATTGAGTCGCCGCATAGTCGATGGTGCGGGCATCCAACCGGGGAGGCGTGCCGGTCTTGAACCTGGCCAGCCGAATGCCCAGTCGCTCGAGCGCGCCACTGATACCCGCCGTCGTCCCCTCTCCGGCTCTGCCACCAGGCGTCTTGGCTTCCCCGGTATGCATGATCGCTTGCAGAAAAGTTCCCGTGGTGAGGACGACCGCGCCGGCGCGGTACCAGGCCCCTCCCCGCACCGCCACGCCAGCAATGCGTCGCGTTCCCGCCTGCTCCTCGACGATCAAGTCTTCCGCTAGTTCCTGGATCAGACTGACGCCCGGATATCCTTCGATGGCATACTTGATGTACTGTTGGTAAGCGCGTTTGTCGGCTTGAGCCCGTGGGCTGTGCATGGCCGGACCTTTCCGCACGTTGAGCATCCGGAATTGGATTCCGGTAGCATCGATCGCTTGCCCCATCAGCCCTCCGAGCGCATCGACTTCGCGGACGATCTGCCCTTTGGCTACGCCGCCGATCGCCGGGTTGCAGCTCATTTGCCCCACCGTATCGAGGTTGCCGGTCAGCAGTGCCACCTTCGCCCCGACCCGGGCCGCGGCAGCCGCCGCCTCGGTCCCTGCATGCCCAGCACCGACGACAACGACATCGAAATCGTATTGAACCGGAGGTTGGTTTTGGTGGGATACGATCGTCCGAGCTGTCATAGAAGTTCCAGGTAAATTCTTAGCGGTTAGCGGTAGGCGCCGGACTGCTTTGACAAAAAACCGCACCACGTCCAGCGGTCCACTTCTCCCCGGCGTCGGCCCAGCGGCTCCTCAAATCTTCAATCTATCCCGGGGAATTTGTTAAGCCGTGCGGGCCATGCACATTTTACTAGTGGTGCCGATTCCACACGACCGAATGTAGCCGAATGAGCAGGGGTGTCGACCCGATTAGGGGTCCGCTACGAGGACGAACGTGCCATATCGCCAAGGAACCATGGGAATGGGAAGCACTGCGACCGGGGAAAAGGTGCGAACTACGCAGCCTCGCGAAGGAGAGCGGTCTACGAGGCTTCGCCGACTGGCGCTGGCAACTTTGCTAGCCTTCAGCGGAGTGCCCGTCGGTGGGATTTCTCTAGGCGACGTTGGTGATGGCTCCACGGGGCGCTCCTATCTTGCCACTGCGAACGTGCAAACCGTCGTTGCCTATGGCACGTTCCAGATTCCGTTCAGCGTGCGCGGCGCCCAGCAAGACATTGCCGAGGTGCAGTTGTGGGTCTCCAACGATCACGGGAACAGCTGGCGATTGCACGAGAGTCGCCACCCGAACGAAGAGCGGTTCTCATTCACCGCTCCGTCCGACGGCATCTACCACTTTTCCGTACGAACCGTCGACGCTCGCGGCAGGGCCTATCCCAGTGCCAACCCGCCGTTGGTCATTGGGGTGGATCAAACCAACCCCACGGTGAACCTGGCTGCCGAGGTCTTGGCCGATGGCCAGGTGCAAATCGACATTCGGGTCGTGGACCAGTTTATCGATCTGGGCTCGGCGCGACTGAAGCTGCGTGGGAGCGGAGAGCAGCGATGGCATGATGTCCTGATCGATCTACGCCCGGTCGGCCGTGGTGAATACCGCGCGCGCACCGTGGTGCCGGCACCCCCTGGGGACGCCCTGGCAATGGCCTTTGTCATCAAGGATCGTGCCGGACACGAGGGTTTTACCACGCTGCAGGTTGCCGTACCGCACACGGCCGATTCAGGGGGCGCACCAGAGTTGGTGCACGGCAATCGGCTGGAAGCCAACGACGCCGGTAGCTCCCCAAGCTCCAGTCGCATCCCTTCCCTGCCAGGGGCGATTGCATGGCGACCGGTAGGTTCCAACCCGACGGAGCTAGCCCGTAGAGATCGGCAATCGGGACTGGATGGTGCCCAGGAAGGGGGAGCATCCTCCGCGACCGATCGCTACGTCGCCAACACTGGGACTCCGGGAATCGGACGCTTGGCATCCGGCAGTGAGCTGTCGCTGGATCCGCCTCGCCGTCCCGTCGACGTGGAGACCGTCCCGGCAACTCCCTTTGCGCACGCCTTGGGGACGACTCCTTCCCCGCTGGCCCCCGCCAACCGGCTACCAAGCCCGAAGGAAACGGGAGCCATGATCGAGGAGTTGCCACCTCCTCCGGCGCTCGAGGACACGCCTTCATCACCATCGCCGCAGGCGGTCGGCGGTCGTTTCCGCCCGACAGCAGACGATTCCTCACTCGATCCTCTGCTGCTGTTCGATCAACTCGCGCCGGGCGCGCCAGCAGCGGATACGACAGCGTCGGGCGCCTATCCCACCTCGCGCATCGATTCGGCCGTAGTGACTTCACGGCCGGCCCGTGCCAAGGTCGAATGGTCACCGCAGCCGCGCGCAGACGGGGAGCGGGAGTTGTCCCCCACGGATCCCCTGGCAACTAGCGAGGGCGCCGCACTGGCACCACTGGGCAATTCGCCGTCGCCACGTACCTCCAGCCCCCACGACGCCGCCTTCCACAGCCGCTCGTTGATCTTCAGCCTCGATTACGATGTGGCGGACCTGCGCGGCAGTTCCTTGGCCTCGGTCGAGTTGTGGGGGACCGAAGATGGAGGACAAACTTGGCAGAAATGGGGAGAAGATGCCGATCGCCGCAGTCCGTTCGATGTTCAGGTCGGCAATGACGGCCTGTTTGGGTTTCGCATGGTGGTGGTCAGCACCAACGGCCTGGTCAGCAATCGGCCGCATCCGGGCGATGATGCGGACATGTGGATCGTTGTCGATACGCAACCACCCACGGCGCGCATCCACCGGGCCGTTTACGGGCACGGCGCCGACGCCGATAAACTGATCATTGAGTATTCCAGCGACGACGAGTTTCTGGCCGCGCAACCGGTAACCCTTCTGTTCAGCGAATTGCGCGAAGGTCCCTGGCAGCCACTGGCCACGGGCCTCCCCTCCCACGGTCAATACGCTTGGAAAGTACCTGCCGATGCCCCCACGGCTATCTTTCTGCGCATCGAAGCCGCGGACAAGGCGGGCAACGTGGGAGGCAGTCGTTTGGAAGTGCCGGTGGAGTTGGCAAGATTGGCTCCCAAGGGAAGGATCAAGGGTTTTCGACCAGTACTGGAACCCTGACAGGATCGATGCCTGGCGGCCCCCCACCCTACCGACGACCGCCATCGTCTACGCCAGCCTCAAGCACAATTCTTCCAGCGCAAAGGCGGCGCGGCGATCATGCGAATGGCTCCCCTTGAGCTTCAGATCGAGCTCCAGCAACCAACGACTGAGCAAGGACGCGCGGTGCAGTCCCATGCGCTTTAATTGGGCCAGTGCCGTGTCGATTTGATAGGGATAGAACCCTGCCGCTTGGAGCGCTTCCCGCGCGCTGAGACGCCCTCCCGTACGTTTGGCCTGGAGCAGCAAGTGCGCGGCGATGCTGTAGCGGCGCAGGCTCCACGCTACCTGTGGAAAGACGGCCAAAGGAGATTCCCCGGCGGCGAGCAAATGGCCCAGATGCCGTAGAGCATCGGTGACGCGTCCCGCCGCGATGGCATCAGCGATCTCAAAGGCCGTCCGCGTCCTCCAATTGCCCACATTGCGTTTCAACTGCTCATCGCTGATCGTCCCTTTGGCATCGGCATACAAGGCAAGTTTGGCCAATTCCTGATCCAACAGCCCACACTCCGTCCCGACGGCATCCAGCACCGTCGTTGCCTGCGTCTGCGTCAGCTTCAGTCCGTGTTGGCCCTTGCCCCAGTGGATCAGCCATTGTCGCAACTGGCGTTGATCAATCGTCTTGCTCCTGCTGCTGGTCGTCGGCAGACGGCAATCAACCAGCAGGCCATGCTTGGCAATCCGTTTGCCGAGCGTTGTATTGCCCGGAGCCGTATCGGTGTGGAGCAGCAGCAATGAGTCGGCCACGGCTGAATCGGCCCACTGCTCCAACTGCGCACGATACTGCTTGATCAACGTCGCCGCACGAGAAACAACAATACACCGCACCGAATCGGAGAACAGCGACGGGGTAGCTAATTCATCGTGGATATCGACCCATGCTGCTTCGTCGCCATCGATCTTGTGTACTTCCGCCGCGTCGATTCCCCAGGCCCCGAGTAGTTGGTCCGTGGTCGCCCCCGCTAGGAAGGGATCGCCGTAGAGCATGGCCACTCGCGGCCGCTGGCCGACGACTTTTTTTTCCAACAGGATTTCAAAACAATGCAGTGCACTGGCCATGGGAAAGGTTGCATCCGTGTGGCGTGAGGAACCGGCGAGGTGCCGAGCCTGCCCGAAGGCATTTAGTATCGCCGTAAGAACCAAGTATTCCAACCGCTGTTGGCCCGTCGCCAAGCTGCCAGTTTGCCCCACCACGGCTGTGGCGAGGGTGGCCACAGCGCCTCCCGCAGCCTGCGGGAGGGCCCCACGGGTGGGGCAGGTTGCTCCGGACTTGTCGCCCGGGTTGGCCGGCTCGGGGCGCGTGGCCTAGCGTCCACTTCGTAGGGATCGCCTAGGTGCCGGGCTCCAGCAAAGGTGGCCACAGAGAGTCGCTAATCACTAAGCCGCGGCGGGTCAGTCGCAGGTGTTGGTCCTCCCGCATCAGCAGCCCCTGTTCGAGAAATCGTGACAGGTGTGGTTCGAACAGCGGCTCGACCCCCTCTCCCCATCGCTCATCAAGTCGCCTCAGATCCACACCGTCCAACTGACGCAGCCCAAAAACCAGTTGCTCGCGAATCCATTGTTCTCGCGTTATCGGCGCGCATTCTTCCCACCAGGGGCGTTCTTGATCGATCCGTCGCAGGTAGGCCACCGTGCTACGATGGTTCACTCGCCGCCAGCCGACGATCGGTTCCGCCGACCGGCGCCAGGCGGGCAATTCAGCCGCGGGCAGGAACGCCGCCGCTCCGGCCCCGAACCCCCACCAGAACTCTCCTGTCCAGTACGTTTGGTTATGGCGGCAGCGGTTTCCCGGAAGACAGAAGTTGGAAACCTCATAATGGTCCCACCCGACCTGCCCCAGCCGGTCGATGGCCGCCAAGTACATCTCCAACTGCCGCTCCTCATCGACCTCGACCAACGCCCCGCGGAGCATGCGACCGTAGAATGCCGAACCGCGTTCGATGGTTAACCCATAGGTCGAAAGGTGCACCACGCCACTGTCGATCGCCGCATCCAAATCCGCGTGCCAATCTTTTAGGGTCTCTCCAGGGGCGGCGAAGATCAGGTCCAGCGCCACCTCGGGGAAAATGGCGGTCGCGGTTTCTAGGGCATCGCGTAACTGTTCAGGCGTATGACGGCGTTCAAGCACCTCCAGCTTCCCGCGCGAGAACGATTGTCCACCAATGCTCAGACGATTCACACCGTATTGCCGCAGCAGCCGCAACTTCTCCTCGGTGCAGTCATTCGGGTTGGCCTCACAGGTGACTTCCGCGTCGTCACGCAGCGGCAGCCAATGGTGGAGCATGTCCAACAACCGGCAAGTCGCTTCGACGGAAAGCTGAGTGGGGGTACCGCCACCGAGAAACAGCGTGTCGACCTGGCATGGTGCCCGCAACGTTGCGGACAGCTCGCGCGCCAATGCGGCCAGGTAGACGCTTTCCAGATCGTCCCGGCCCGCGATAACGGTAAAGTTGCAGTATCCGCATTTGTGAGCACAGAACGGCACATGAATGTATGCCGCCCGTGGACGAACCATGTCAGGGGATGGCGTCATGACAAAACCAACCACAACTGGAAAAGAATCTTGCGCTGTCCCTTTCGGATCCCCCGAACTCGGTTTGGCCGTGGCCTGCCACGCTCTTTTGGCAACTTACCACATCGAGACGGGAATCGGAGTGGCATGAATATCGCCTCCGGGAATAATAAGGGCGGGCGATGCGGATTGGGACGCCCGCTGTACAATGACTTCCCGCCGGACCCACGTCTGGCACGCCCCCGATCCAACTGGCGGCCCGTGACGCGTGATGCCGGGCGGGGGAAGAACCCGGATAGCCTCGTCGATGGCAATGAGCTCGAGGGGATGGCCGACCCACGTAATCGCTGCCGAGCGACAAGGCACAGGGCGTCCCACCATTGGTGGCTTGACGGCGCGATGGCCTGACAGTTGTTGCTGCCCCGAGACCTGGCGGCTTCCCACGCCGCTCTCCCTATTCGTTTAGTATCCGTATTTCAACATCGTTGACGACTGAGTGCGAATGAGCCGTTTAACTTATAAGGACAGCGGGGTTGATCTGGAAGTCTATGAACAAGCGATGCAGCGCCTGCCTCACTGGATGCACCGTACGCACAGCCCTCGGGTGATGCGCCTCGACGGTGGATTCGCCGGACTGTTTCGCCTCGACTTCGACAATCCCCTTTTCGCCCGCAACTACCAAGAACCGATCCTCGTCTCGGGCACCGACGGCGTGGGAACGAAACTGAAGGTGGCTCAAATGGCCGAGCGGCATGATACCGTGGGCATCGACCTGGTGGCCATGTGTGTCAACGACATCCTCTGTTGCGGTGCCGAACCCCTGTTCTTCCTCGATTACGTCGCCATGGGACGGGACCAACCGGTCTTGCTCGAACAGATCGTCAAAGGCATCAGCGATGGTTGCCTGCAAGCCGATTGTGCTTTGTTAGGCGGCGAAACGGCGATTATGCCCGACCTGTACCAACCCGACGATTACGACCTGGCCGGCTTCTGCGTCGGCGTGGTGGAGAAGAAGCAGTTGATTACCGGAGCGCAGATCGCTCCCGACGATATCGTCATCGGTATCGCATCCTCCGGCTTTCACTCCAACGGTTACAGTCTTCTGCGCAAAGCAGTGTTTTCCCATGCGGGACTATCCATCGAGACACCGATCGAAGAATTGCAAACCACCGTCGGCGATCTGTTGCTCACACCGACCCAAATCTATGTTGATGTCGTGCGCCGCGTGCTGAATCATTACAAGGTCAAGTCGGTCGTGCACGGCATCGCCCACATCACCGGCGGCGGTCTCTTGGAGAATACCCAGCGCATCTTGCCCGAGAAGGTCGATCTCGTTTTCGATGCGCAAGCGTGGGAGGTTCCTGCCCCCTTTCAATGGTTGCAGCGCGTGGCGGACATCGATACGGCGGAGATGTATCGGGTGTTCAACATGGGAATTGGTCTGGCATTGATCGTCAGCCCCTACTACGCGCGATCCATTGCCGACATGGTCCAGGCATGTGGACTACAATGTTGGTCCATCGGTCACGCAGTCGTGGGGGAGGGGAAGAGTCGCTGGAAGGAGGCCTAGATTGCCTGTCATCGATCGCCAGAACATCTTGATCGCGACGGAGTGGAACAATGGTACAGATCACGTGGCGGCCAACGTTCATCCCTGCTCGCTGTGCTCGGCGGTTCGCAATGGCGGCCATCGTCTGCCTGGTGATTTTTGGTGGAGCCGTGGGGGTTCGGGCCGATTCTCGCCCCAACATCGTCATGGTGTTTGCCGACGATTGGGGCCGATATGCCAGCGTGTATGGGAAACTGGAACCAGGAGGTCCATCGGACCTCGTCCACACGCCGAACTTCGACCGGCTGGCCCGCGAAGGTGTGTTGTTCACGCAGGCGTACGTCAACGCTCCGTCCTGCACTCCCTGCCGCAGTTCGCTGTTGTCCGGTCAGTATTTCTGGCGGACGGGGTTGGGGGCCATCCTGCAAGGTGCGGTATGGGATGAGACCATTCCTACCTACCCCTTACTGCTGGAAAAAGCCGGCTATCGCATCGGCCACACCTACAAAGTGTGGAGTCCCGGGACGCCGGCCGATGCGCCGCACGGCGGCAAGCGGACCGCATTCAATCAAGCGGGACGCAAGTTCAATGGGTTTTCCCAGTTTGTCGAACGAGCGGATGATCGAGAAGCAGCGAAGGCCGAACTGCTGGACGAGGTACGCCAGAACTTCATCCGCTTTCTCGAGGACGGTGATGCGAGCCAGCCGTTTTGCTACTGGTTCGGCCCCACCAACTGCCACCGCAAATGGGTGCAAGGGTCGGGCAAGCGGCACTGGGGATTGGATCCGGATGACTTGCAGGGAAAGCTTCCCGCCTTCTTGCCCGATGTTCCCATGGTTCGCGAAGACTTCTGCGACTATTTGGGAGAAGTCCAAGCCTTCGATGCCGCGCTGGGAGTCCTCCTCGACGAACTCGATCGACGGGGATTGTCGAACAACACGATGGTGGTAGTCAGTGGTGACCATGGGATTCCCGGTGTTCCTCGCGGGAAGTGCAACCTGTACGATCTCGGCACCCGCGTGCCGCTTGTGGTGCGCTGGCCAGGTGTCGCCGGTTCGGGCCTGGTCGTCGACGATTTTGTCTGCCTTCCTGATTTGGCGCCCACGTTCCTCGAAGCCGCCGGTCTGACACCACCGCAGGTGATGACCGGCCGCAGCTTGCTACCGGTATTGAAAGCGCGACGATCGGGCACGGTCGATCCAACTCGCGATGCAGTGATCGTGGGACGCGAACGGCATGTGGCCGCCGCCCGGTCAGGAAACCTACCTTATCCGCAGCGTGCGATTCGCACGGCCAGGTTCCTCTACATTCGCAATTTCCATCCGGAACGCTATCCGATGGGAGAAGCTCCTGGTTTCGGGTTGCCCGACGGCCCGATGCCCAGTTTCGAACTGTTGCGCGACAACACGATGTGCGCTTTCGCCGATCTGGACGCCAGTCCCACCAAGGCATGGATGCTTACGAATGTTCACCAAGAGAACGTTCGCTGGTTGGTACAGCTAACCCTGGGCTTGCGTCCTGGCGAGGAGCTCTACGACATCGTGGCCGATCCCGACTGCATGCGCAACCTGGCCAACGCTCCGGAGTTTGCCGCCATCCAAGAGGAGTTGCGTGAGCGTTTGATGCATGTCCTGCAGGAGACCGCAGACCCTCGCGTCGTCGAGGATCCGGTCCGCTACGAAATGCCTCCCTTCGCTGGAAAATAGACAGTCATCGAGGCGCGACCGCCGCCGGCTCGACGACGAAATTGGAACGCGGGTCCGGCCGTCGGATCGCTTGGCGGAGCAAATGTTCGCCGGTGTCCCTATCGCGTCCCCTACCCCGCAAGCGACCAACGGGGTGACCGAAGAATGGTTCCCAACAGTTGGACGTACCACGGTAGCCTCTTCTTCGGCACGGGAAGGATGGATGTCCGACACAGCACCATGGAGGGGGATATGCCAAGCCGACATCCGCGGCAGCCAGGATGCCTTTAGTCACGGGACTCGGTGACTTGGCAGTCGAAATCCGCCGAATTACCACGAAGCTCGGGAGCGTAGACGCCCTCGATTTTCGCCGGCAAAGCCGTGAAGGTCCCGGGAGTCTCGGCGCGGAGCCGGTACCGGATCACGTGCTGACCGTGAGGCAGGGATTCCACGAAGAATTGGCTTCGATCGTCACGCAACTGTCGGTAGGTGAACAGGCTGCCCTCCCATCGATAGCCGCTGACGGTGTCGACCAACTCCAAACCGGCCGCGTGGGGAGCGTCGATCATCAAGTACTCGTAATCGTTCTTGCCGCTGACCAGCAATTCCACCTCGAGCAATTGCCCAGCGGCGATCGGCGTCTGCTCGTCGATCCGTTGGCGGCGAAATTCCGCTGAACTTCCGCGGATCGGCCGGCCCCGTACACCCACCAGTTCGATCGGGTCTTCCGTGGGGTGGAGTGCATAGACGTGGCGGTGCACCGTCACCTCCAATCCTGCTGGCTCGATCTCTTCCTCCAGCGTGAACAGGGACAGGTAGCCATTCCAATACCAACTCCCACTCCCGGACCGCCGACGAAGCTCGAGTACGTGATCGCCACTGCCGATCGCCCGGCCGGTCACTTCAACCGTATTGTCGAGCGCCCACAGATCCTGAGGGGAAAACTCGATCGTCTGCAACCGCTTGCCGTCGAGCATCACCTCCACGACGCCCGACGCTTGCACTTCGTTGCTTTGGCGCAAGTACTCGTTCAGCGCTTCAAGCACCATCGCCGTATCACGCGTACTGCGCCAATAGGAGGCGTGTTGGCGATTGTTGAGCAAGTATTTGACCAGACGGGAGGCATTCTCATTTTGTGGATCGACGATTGCCAGAAGCTTCAGGTACACGGCCATCGCTTCGATATCGTTGTTGAACCAGACCCACCATGCCGAGCTGGGAAGGCGCAGATAGGCCGTTTCATTTTCCACGTCGCTGACCAAGAACTGCTCGACATTCCTGCGCAGCATGTCGCGCTGTTCGACCAGGTCTCGATCATGAGCGGATAACGCCAGTAGGGTCATGCCCAACGCTCCTAGATGCTGGCGATTCCTGTACAACAGTTCAAACATCTCATCATTCCACCGATCACCAAGAGCCAGTACGTGGAATACCAATGCGTCGATGGGTGCCGGAACGGACGTGGCCTTCTTTTGCGGAGCCTCCGGTTCTCTCAATCGCCGCAACCGTTCCTGCTGGAAGGTATTCAGCCAATCGAGCCCCCGGTCGATGGCATCCGGAACCACCGGTGCACCATGCGCGCGGGCGAGCAATAAACCTCGGACAACCATCGCCGTCATGTGCGCCGACGACGTTCCGTAAGTTCCGGGGAACCATGCCCAACCACCATCTGCCTGTTGGGCGTCAGTAAGCCGATCGACACCAAAGTGGACCAATTGCTCGATCGCTGCCTCACTGAACACGATATCGGCGACCGTTTCCGTCGGTATTGCTGGGGTGTTACGCGGTGCACCCGGTAGTTGCTGGGCATTGAAGTTCGGTAGGGGCGTCCCGTCGGCGCGATGCGGCGCCTCAATGCCCAACTGGCGAAACGTACGGTGCATTAGCAGCGCAGGGAGGAAGCGATTGAGGATCTGCTCGTTATTCTCCGCATCGATCGTCAGCAGACTGGGAAGACTATCGACGGCGGCCAGCGCCAACGAGGGGCTGAGCCGTACGATCAACTGGGTCGTCTCCTCATGCCGGTCTACCGGGACCGTGAACTGGAACTGGCTGGTTTCCTGCCGAGGGCGAAGCGTCCCGGCCCAGCTATGCATCACCTCAGCCCCGTGGACGGAGATCGGCAAGGTCGATTCGGTCGCGTCGGCCAGCGAATCACTGCGGGCGATCACCCGCAACGTCACCTTTCCTGCCGCCAATGCTCGGCATTTCCAATCGATGCGCCCCATACCACCGCCATCGATATCGATCACCTGCCGGGCCGCTGCATCGTTCAGCAATTCAAGGTAGGGTGCACCATCGATCTCCAACTGTACCTCGACATGCTGGGGGCGAGATGTCTCGTTATGCACGATCGCCGAAACGACCACTTCGTCTCTCTCCACCAGGAATCGCGGCGTGATCAGGCGTACCATGAGCTCTTTGCGCGTCACCGCGTGGGCCTGTGCGGTGGCGACGCGCACCCCCGAGGAGACCGCCCAGCTTCGCAACGTCCAGCCGGTTAGATTCTCCGGCCATTGGAATTGAAAATCGGCGTTGCCATCAGCATCGGTGTTCACTCCTGCTGCCCAGTAGGCGGTATCGGCGAACTGACGGCGCACGGCTACTTCCGTACTGCTTGCCACGGCATCCGCGGCCATCGGCGCGGCAACGGCCATCTTGTCATCGGCCGCGAATCCCCGGGCCGCCTCCATCATCACACCGCCGCCCAACCTCGCCTGGGCGAATACCATGCCGCGACCGCGCATGGCGGCGTTATCAGCGGCTCGTTTCCGCACCGGTCGGCCTTCCAATAGGTCCATGTCGTCGGCCAAGCGATCCCCAAAAACTCCTAACGTCTGCCAGGCCGGTTCCGACCGCAATCGAACGGAGGAATTCCAGTTGTCGGCCGAGTGCATCTGTCGTGGATGATGATCACGCTTCCATTTCCAAAAATAGGCGCGAATATCGGGTGGCATGACATCCTTTCCGATCGATTCCAATGATCGATCGTAGGCGGCCAAGACCACGCTTCCTTGCACGGGGCGCCCCTCTTCATCGCGCAACCGCAACTTGACCTGGGCCGTCTCACCGGGGGCATACGAGGCCTTATCCGTTTCGATCTCCATTTGCAATGCCCGTTCGGCCGGGGGCACAGGAATGTTTCGCGTACGCACATGCACTTGGCCATCGGCGACGGTATACGCTTCGACAAAGAAGTTCGGCTGGTCCGCGCTGGTGATATCGATGGACACGGACGCTGTCTTGCCCTGTAATCGCATGACGATCGGATCGGGATAGATTCCATCGCGAGGACGCACGAAGAGTACTACGGTAGCATCGTTGTGTTCTGTGGCGATGAGCAGTTCGGCGGTATCCCCAACTCGGTATTCCGGTTTGTCGGGGATCAATTCCAGCGCGTCGAATCGCCAGTCTTCGTCCGTGTTCTGTTCGCCGCGAACGACGAAGATGTGTCCCCCTTCCACTTCACGGCCCTGGGAATCAATCAATCGCAACCGCGCGCGGAATTGTCCTGCCTGGGGCAAAAACAGCCCGTGCTCGATGCGTCCCTCCTCGTCGGTGGCCACCTCCCAACTGTCGACCGGCCGTTCGACCAGATGGCGTTGCGCGTCGTAAGTGATTTGCAGCAGATCGAGTTTCCCTGTCGCTGTGACCGGATGCCCATCGGGCGTCCGGACCCACGCCTCGATCTCCGCGCGTTGCCCCACGCGATAATGTCCGCGGTCGGTCCAGGCATAGATGCGGAAGGGTTGGCGAGCGGCGATGATCTCCGTCTGCCCGCTGACCGTCCGTCGGGAAAGATCACGGACATCGACATGGACGGTATAGCGATGGTCGTACTGCTCACCGAACAAAGCTTTGGCTTGTGCTGAATCGATTTCGATGGTGGCTTGCCCTTCCGCATTCAAGGACACGATTTTCTCCATTACCACCTCCGGCGGCCCTCCCCATCGCTCGGGAATCCACGGCGGAGGAGGAGCTACGCAACCGTGCCAGCGGTTCCATGTCGGATGCCAAACCGAGTCGGACCAAATCCACCAATATCCCGGGCCGTACAGCCAATCGAATGGGCGAGGTGGATACCAGTTCGCTTGATGCTCAGCCCGCGTCACCCGAACGTGGGCCGTTCCACCGGCTACCGGACTGCCGAAATAGTACTTCGCTTCGATACGGGCCTTGATCGTCTCGCCAAGGGCCACTGGTTTTTCCGGCGCGTGGAGGAACACCTCGAACTCGGGCTTCCGATATTCCTCGACCCGGAAACTTAAATTGCAGGGTACCGAGCGCCACTGCTGCGATCGCAGCCCCGATCGTCGCCGCCCCAGTTGACGTGGCGCACGCGAAGAAGCCGCCGACGGCAACCAACCTTGCACCTCGACACGGTAACGTCCCAGCGTGCTCGTAGTCGCCAACGGCACTTCCAACTGCACGGCGGCCCAGTTGTCGGTCCGCGTTTCTGTTTGAAAAATCGGCTCGTTGCGCGGATCATAAACGGTGACACGCACAGGCTGGTCCTTTAAAAGGCCTGACGGTTCGTCCCCATAGGTTGCGTGCGCCAACCAGAATTGTGCATGCACCGTCTCACCAGGGCGGTAAAGCGGCCGATCACTTACTCCGAAGGACTTTACCTGTCGTTCAACCTCTCTCCCGCGGTCGACTCCGCGCCACTGCCCGCCCCAGCCGCTCAGCACGGCTGGAGCTCCCTCGGCCGACCAGGCGACTGCCAACCACTGGTACTCGCGATCGAGGGCGAGGTGCACTTTGCCTTGGGCGTCGGTGTGCCTGGCCAGTTCACGCGTCTCCGTCCTGCGAGAACGGTCACCGGTGTACCGCCAGCCGAAAAGCTCGACCGTCGCCCCAGCCACCGGAGTTCCAGCGGCCGCATCGAGCACCACGAACAACGTCCCCGAGGCTTGCGGAGTGGCGACCAGTACAACCTCCTGCGACCACACCAATTGCCGGATTGTGTGGCTTGCATCCTCCGCTTCGTTGTTCAGCTGCGCGTCGACCACGTACAATCCGCCTTGCTCAAACGTATGCTCGATGTCGACGCGCTTGTCCCAATGGTTTGGCCGCGGCTCCAGGTCCGTAGTCCAGGTGATCGGCGGCGATGAAAGATAACGGTTGGGCGCCAGATCCTGAAAAACGCTGACGGGATTGCTCAGTTCGGGCGGGCTGATGTCCGGCCGGCCGACGAATCCGCGGGTTTGCCCGGGAACAAACTCACGTACGTGCTGTTTGAAATCGCGCAACAACAGCCGAAAATCGACAGGCCGTGCAGTGAACTTCGCTCGTGTCGCATTACGGAATAGCAGACTCATCGTTGTCGGCTGCGCGGCGACAGCGGGTGGAGTGGGCTCCAAGATGCCTCGCGGCTGCTGGATGTCATTCAGCAGCGATTGGGCACTAAAGTGTAAATTACCGTCAGGGAATCGTGCCAACAATGCCTTCAGCTCCTCGGCCGCCTGCGGGTACTGCCGTCGATTGAGATAGACTTGGACGACTTGCCAGTGAGCCGACTCGGCCAACTGCGGGTCGCCCAAGGCGGCCACACGACGAAAGAGTGGCAAATGATGATAGTCCTCCGGGAGCGTGAATCGCCGTACTCCATCGGCCAAACGGGCGATCGTCTCCTCGTCGGCAAGCGTATGAACAGCCAAGATGCCAGTATTGAGCTCCTCATCCTGGCTGATGGTCAACGGACGCCACCACTGTTCTGCCAGTGTCTGCACGCCGAACTGACCGTGCACGAACGTGCCCCACTTCATGAGCACGTCCGCAGCCACCGTCGGCTGCTCAACAGCACGCTGAATCGACCACCTCAACCGCTCTCCATCCGATTGCGCAGCGTCCCAGCTCTCTGGCGCGGCATACAAGACCGGATGGCCCTGCTCGTCGACCGGTGCACGGCTGGTGGGATAACTTTGCTGCAGCGCCAGATCCAGGTAGTTCGGCTCTGCCGACAGATCGGTCCGCGTTTGCAAACGCCACGAATGCTGATCCTCGCGCCCCATCAGCAAGGCGTCGACGAACGTGGCGAGAATCTTGGCCTGAACCGGATCGGAGCTCGCGCTTTCCGCCGCAGCCTCAACCGCTTGGCGAGCCGCGTCCAACCATTTGAGCGCCAGCAGTCGATCCTGCTCGACGGTGTTGATAAAAATGCCGTGCACTCCACCGCGGCCCCCGGTGCCGCGCCGGAATTGCTGGTTGAAAACCATGCCGTGGTGCGGTGCTTGCAAAATGGTTTCTGCAGCGATCTGCAGGACTAGAGGTTGTTGCGGATGCCGGTCGACCAGTTGCCGCAGCAGGTCGTCGACGCGCCAGTGCTCGCCCAAGCGGTGCAGACTGGTTCTCAGCAGTGGGAATGCCCTGGCAATCGTCTCCGGTGACGTCGATGGATCGAGCACCAGCCGTTGTAAGGCGGAAAACGCGTCCCGGAAATTGCCCTCCTGCAGGTCTCGCTCGGCACGGGTGATCGTCTCTTCGGGGGCGCCAGGCGTACTAGCCATCTGCGGGCCTCCTATCGCCAAGGCCAAAACTACGCCGCTGATCAGCCCCCACCAGGAAACTCCCTGAAAACGTCCCATCCAAGTCATCCGTCACCTTTCTCTTGCAACTCGACCCCAGCGATTCGCCATCGTGCAGTTGTCTGATCCTGAACAGCTTAGACGCAATACCTCCTCATCGCATTCCCGAAAAATGCGAATACTCGTAACGATGTTGCCTCAAAGCATCGTCAACCGTAGGCGTGTTGTCCTTTGGCAACAGGCGGCTGGTGAGCATAGCAGGAGGATGCACCGCGGCCAGTTCCCCTAATCCATTCTCTCGCAATGACTTAGCGACTCCACGGATCTGCCAAGCGCATCCGGCATCGGCCTGCTGGCCTCGGTATTGCGTAGTGGATCGCACGTGGTCGGCACCCTGCCTTCTGCCACGAGAGTTCCCAGCGAATCGGGCTTGGATATGCACGCATTTGAACTGGTACATTTGGCCAACACGTTCGCTCATCTGTCAGCATCCCAACTTAGACTCGGCTACATTCCCAATGCGGAAGCGGCCCATCAGTTGTGGCTCGCCTGCCGCTTTCGGCATGAGGAATGGAGTAGCCGCTTGGCCGAGCATCGATCGGCGATTACCCGCCCGGGCTCGACAGCTCGACTCCGCCGCTGGCACTCCATCCTGCCCATCATCCAGGAGGTTCTTCTGAGCGAGCCATTGACGCGTTGTCTGGCATACCATTTTCGCGTGGCCGAAGAGCGTGGTATTGATCGCGAGTTCTCACCGCTGATGCACAGTCTCTTAAACGCGCACGTCGAGGCGCGGCACCGCTGCCTACACTTGCTGGTGTTCGGCGCTGGCATTCCCAGCGACATGACCTCGCAGCTCAATGCCCTGCGGCAGCATCTGGAAAGATTCTGCGATGCGCTTCTCGACCTCATGGTCGAACCTCACGGAGTGGACATTTACCGGTTCGGTGCGAAACGCAAGGCGACGGTCGGCTGGCGTGCCGAGCAGAAGATGCACCACCCCGCCTGGCAAAGGTTCGCTGCCAATTGGCGTCATCTCTGGCTGGAACGCGTCCTACGTCCGATGGTGGACCCGCGCTTGGGTACCAAACGTTTCCATGCGCAGATTGCCGAAAGCGTGCTCGCGGCGATTCCGCCCCTCGCCTTCGATTCGCGAGGCATGCCCTTGGGGCTGCGTGAAGCGAATTTCTTTGCCGTGCCCCATGACAACGCTCCCCCGCTCGACGCCGCAGGCAACTCCTCACCGCTGGATCTGTTGGCCAAACGCGACGTGGCGGATGCTCCGCCGGCGGCGACCGGAAAGCGCTGGTCGTAACGAATGGAACGTTCGCTCAACGTGCGCCGTTTCCCTATCGACAAACTTTTACTGACAGGCCGTCTTTACTCCATCGCCAACCTCTACCTGGCCGATGACACAAGCATCGACGGAACGATACTGATCCGGCCTCTCCCTGCCAATCTTGCTGTCGTCTCAACCTCACGGGCATGGAATTGCTCAGTGGCGGCACAATTGGTATCGCAATCGGATCAGCCCCACACGGAGGTGATTCTCCCCACGTTGACGCGACGTAATAAATGGCTTCGCCTGGCACTGCGCCATGGACGAGAGCGTACATCGCTTTGCAAAGGAATCAATCCGTGAGCAAGAATACGACCTCCTATCTCCGCCTGCATGCTGTGGATGTCGAGCAGGATCGGACCGATAACCCCAACGTGCCGGGGTTCGACCTGGACGCCCTGTTGCATTCGTTCGCCCAAGCGACGGGGTGGCTGCCAGTACCGCGTTCGGCGACCAGGCCTCACCTGGCAGCGAGTACGGAAAGCATGTCGGCGACCGCCGTCCCACCACTGCGCTCTCGAATCAAGCTGGTAGGCGCCGATCCGCTCGATGGTTGCCTCGACGGTACGGCCACCGCCCCCGTTGTGGCCGAGGACGATGCCTGGACGCTGCTGGAACAAATCGATGCCCTCGTGCAGCAGCTTGCTCAAGCCGAACAGGCGCTCGAGAAGCAGGAGGCACAACTAGCCACCAATATCGGGGTCAGCATCTCCGCCGACGAAACCGACCGACTGACGGAGCGGTTGAAGCATACCCTGCAGCAAGCCATCCTTCAGACGGGCAGCGACGCGGGGGCCATCTATTTGCTCGATGATACGACCAGCGAACTGAAGATGCGGTGCGTTTCAGGACTACCGGTCAGTCGACTGGCCGCACCGGCTCGTCCACTCCGCGGAGCCATGGCGGACCTCGAGGCCCTACTCGGACACGCAGTATTGATCGAAAACACCGCCCTCGCCCCCGAATGGAACTGCCCTGAGGATTTCGCCGCCGCAATCTGCCTGCCGATCGGATCGCCCACCATGCCGCATGGCACCCTCTGGCTGTGGAGCAATCATGTGCGCGATTTCAGTACGATGGATATCGAGATCGGCAAACTGGCTGCCGAAAAAGTGCTCGTCGAGATCGAACGCAGCGTGTTGGCCGACGAGGTTCTCAAGTCGCGCAGTCTGAGTCGCGATGCCGAACGGGCCAGCTTGCTCCAAGCGACACGCCTTCCCTCCTCCCAACCGGTGCACGAGGATTACGATGTCGCCGGGTGGACCTACCCAGCAGGCGGCTTGTGCGGCAGTTTCCACACCTGGGACATGAACAAGGAGCAGGCAATCGTTGGCGCCATCGGTGATGCCAAACAGGGAGGTGCCCTGGGGGCGATGATTGTCAGCAGCGTCCAGTCGATCATCGAGGCGTGTTGCCAGTCGGTCCATCACCCCAGCCAAATCATGCGCCGTGCCAACGACGTGCTGTGGCAAGCGTACGAAGGAGAGGCCCAGTGCTCGTTGGGCTATTTTCACCTCGAGCCAACTTCTGGAACCGTGAAGCTGAGCCTTGCAGGTACCATCCGCGCATTTCTAATCGGTCCTCAAGGCTATCGCCCCCTGCGATCAATTCCCACTCGGTTAGCCAGCCAACCGGATACTCAGTTCCTGGAAGAAAGGTTCACCTTGGCAGGAGGCGAACTGCTATTGATGGCAACGGCTTCCGTTTTCGATCTGGGGGGCTATGGAAAACGACCGGGAGAGCCTACGGTGCTGGATGCCATTCGCGAGATGTACGAAGAGCCGACCGATCGCATCGCCGAACACCTGGCAAGGATGATGCCCGTCGTCAATAGCCAACCATACCACTATGGCGATCGGTCCTTGGTGCTGCTGCGTCGCCGTTTTTAGGCGAACGCCGGTGCCTTAACCCCGCCGGAGAGCTTGTTCCGTGGGGGTGGGCTAACCATTCGCCACACCCATGGCCAAACATGCACTGGAGCACTGCCAACTGGCACAAGGAGCAAGATGACGAAATGATCCTTGAGCACTCCGGCCACCCCTCAGCGGTTGCCTTGCGTTCGAGTACCTAGGCAATGACACATGGACCACCCTGGGATCCCGGGCAACGACGGGAGCCCCAGGTCACACCACCATCCCTCCTGAAAACGCTACCACGGAGAATGGCACACGGACTACCGCTTGCGTTTGCGATTCTTGGCACCACCTTGGCGGACTTTGTACCGCGGATTGCTCTTGCAAATCACGTAGATTCGGCCTCGGCGCCGCACGACCTGGCAATCCGGATGTCGAAACTTCAAAGCACCAATCGAAGATACTACCTTCATGATTCCGATCCTAATTATGCTGCTGATTTCGATATTTCAACGCGGCCGTTCTCAGGACACGTTTGCGGATCCCATTCTTAAAAACGCCCTTCCACCGGCTCCTGATAGCATAAAACATGGTGATAGAGCCCAGGCCAAAGCCGCCTGACGCAGTGACCGTGCCACAAGGGCCAGAGGGGGCGAGGCCGACAGCCCCCAAGTTTACCGAAGCCGAATCGGGAATATTACCCTTTTTCCGGTCGCTCGCAATCCCAAAAATGCAGCGCCCCCTCCCTGGGGTGATAGCTTTAGACCAAGGGAGTGGGCCAATCTCCCTCCATCGCTCTCCCACCATCGCCTATCGGGTTGGGACCGGTGGCCGCCAATCTGCAGGTCCAATGCTATTGAAAGGGGCGATGCGGCTGAAAGGGGCGATGCGGCGAGCGATGTGCGTAGGGAAGTGGGCAGAAATTTGGGTAGGCGGGCTTGCGTCGGGGAGTGGCAGACCGCATGGATCGGGTGATCGTCACGACCCCATGGAATGCAATCGACGCCGATCCGTGCGCCGCGGAATCGCTCCACATGGCAGTTTGCTGCCACCCACCACTTGTGCCGTTTGGTGCCATCGGCTGTCTTAGGGATTGTCAAGAGCGAGTGAAGGCTCGCGGTAGTTTTGCTTGTTTTTCTCCATGGCGTTGAGGATCAGGAGCAATTTGCGCATGACGGCGACCAAGGCAACCTTCTTGGGCTTTCCTTTGGCCAGTAGGCGTTGGTAGAACGCTTTCATGGTTTCGTTGTGACGTACGGCGACGATGGCCGCCGTGTAGAGGACCTTGCGGATGTTGGCTCGGCCAGCCGATGTGCTGCGGCGACGCTGCACCGTGCCGCCGTCGCGAGCCAGAGGAGCCACCCCCACCAGCTTGGCAATCTGCCGTCTGTTGATCTGGCCCAACTCCGGCAGTTCCGCGATGAGAGTGGCCGTGGTGGCCGGGCCGATGCCCGTAGCGCTTTGTAGGCGTTCGGCCTGCTGCTGAAACTCGGGGCTGTGGAGCAGTTTTTTGATGCGCTGATCCACCTCTTTCAACTGCGTGGTATAAAACTCGATGGCTTGGCCGATCAGTTGTTGGACCTCGGGGTCCTGAGTCTGCTTGAGGCGATTGCGCTCGGCCCCGAGGTGCTCGAGAATCTGACTGCGGCGACGATTGAGCATCAGGAGATGCTTCTGGTTTTCGCTGGGCGGTTGCTTTAGCTGAACCGGGACTACCTGGCCGAACCGAGCGATGATCGAGGCGTCGATCTTATCGGTCTTTTCCAGCAATCCGCAGCCTCGGGCGAAGTTGCGGATCTGCAGCGGGTTGACCGCCAGTTTGGTGCCATCCATCACTTGGGTTGACACAAGTGCTTCTGCCATAATAGGTTAGGACCCGCGTGCTATTGAGACGTGGCATCAGCATGCCGTCCCTGCGGGACGGTTCGTCGGTTGTTCGAGTCGTGCGAGCGGATGTTGGAATTGCTCGCCACGCAGGTCCAGGCGAGTGTGGAGTTTGGGCGAAGCCCTGTCGGCACCACAGCCTGGCGGCAACGCCCCGCTGGGGCCAGACCAAACTAGCCCGGGGCAAGGCCGTCAAGCGAGCACCGCTCGCACGCGGCCGTCGCCCTGGGTGGCAAAAGATCCCCACAGTCCCTGATCGCCCTGAAGGGGCGACCTATCGATGCAGCGAAGGTATTTGAATCCCTCGCGCCCATGAGCCACAGCATGACCTATCGCTGTGAGCCGCAGCATGACCTGCTACTCCGTCCCGTACCGGCTCGCTGTCGGCCAGCCTGGCCGCTGATGACACATCCACGTGGAACGGTTCGGCATCCTCGTCGGCCACCTCGTCGGTCGATTACCAACAGCATTACGATTCGGTCGACCAAGCCATTATGTTGCTGGGCGAGATGGGTTGGGATTACCAATCGCTGCGCGATGCTTGGTTCCAGCGCTCGGCCAACTGGAACGCCCTCTTCGATCCGTCCACTGGCCAGTTCGATACGAGCTACTCCGTCGCCGGCGACGATGAAGTCCACTTGAGCGGTTACGAGTACCATCCGACCAACACCAACCTCTGGAAAACCCCGCTGGAAGAAGCTCTGTAAGCGCCCATCAGAACGGTTGTTGACGAAGGGGGTATGTTGGTGACGTAGGCGATTAGTTTCCAGCTTCTACGTCAACCTGAGGAGTGACTCCCATGGCACAAGGACCGCGTCCGGCGAAAATTCGAGAGTGGTCGCAGCGAATGGCTCGCTATGCTGCATCTGGTCAAACCGTCACGGAGTTCTGCAAAGCCGAGCAGGTTTCGCAACCGTCATTCTACCACTGGAAAAAGAAGCTCGGCGACCGCGGCACGTCCCAGCGCACTGGCCAGCCGGCATTTCAAAAAGTGCGGGTGGTCGAAGGTCAAGTTTCCCCAATGGGCCTATCCATTCGCCTCCCTAACAACGTGGAGATCGTCGTCGGTCCCGATCTTCGGCTAGTGGAACTGGCGCTGGACAAAATGGTGGCGACGTATGAAACGGGCTTGGGAGGCTGACCGCATGCTATCGATCGCCGCTGGCGTCAGAATCTACGTCTACACCCGCCCCGCAGATCTCCGCAGAGGCATTAGCGGACTTAGCGGTCTGGTACGGGAGCAACTCAACGCAGACCCGCTCGACGGCAGCCTGTATGTCTTCATCAACCGCCGGCAAGATCGCATGAAGGTTCTTCATTATGAACGCGGCGGGTTTTGGCTTTACTACCGCGTGCTCGAAGCGGGGACGTTCGAATCGCTACGGCCCAACGACGGTGCTGAGGCGATCGAATTGGACACGACACAGCTTGCGATGTTGCTTGCCGGCGTGTCGTTGGTTGGCTCCGATCGCCGTCGCAAACGGTTTGCTCTATCCAGAACGCAAGCAGCATAGGCACCGAGTGCACCGGTGATGCTGGTCGAATCGAACACGTCCTGCGTCGAGTAATGGATGCGTGAAAACGTTTTGAAAAAAACTTGCAAGAACCTCGAAAAGGGTCTTGCGCCATCGGCGCACCTGGCTACATTCGTCGTCATGAACACAACAACGCATCCTGACGACGGCGATCGGCTAGCTCAGCTTGAGCAGGCAAACGCACTTTTCCGCGAGCAACTCCGCAGGCTTGACGTTGAGCTTCAGGAGAAGGACCTGAAGATCAAGTCGCTGCAGGAAGAAGTTGCCGGTTGGAAGAAGGCCTACGATGAGCTCTTGCTGCAGACATTTCGCAAACGCAGCGAACGCTATCTCGCCGACCCGAATCAGTTGAAGCTCGATTTCGGCGATTCGGACGAAGCAGCCGATGCGGCCGAAGGCCTGGCCGATGCCGTGGAAGAACTCGAGCAGACGATTCCCGAACATAAGCGGCGGCGTCCGCGCAAGAGGCGAGACGAGCGTCTCCCGCCGCATCTGCCGCGTGAAGAGGTGATGGCCGAGGTTTCTGACGATTTGAAAACCTGCCCGACACACGGTGATCGCCAACTGCTGCCCGAGGCCATGTGGGACCGCACCGAAACGCTGGTGTATCAGCCGCCAAAAGCCAAAGTGCTCGTGACACTCTATCCCAAGTACGCCTGTGCCGCCTCGCCTGATTGTGGCATCGCCTCCCCCGAGCGGCCGAGCAGCCTGGTGGAAGGCAATAAGTACGATACTTCGGTGGCAGCGGAGATCATCACAGCGAGACTCGGCTATCACCTGCCATTCTATCGGCAGCAGGACCTGTTTCGCAGTATTGGCTGGACTCCGCAACGCAGCACGCTGTGCAACATCTACGCCCAAGCCCATTTCGTGATCGAGCCTCTACTCGCGTACTTCAAGCAGCAGTTAATGCAAGACTCGGTCATCGGAACCGATGAAACGCGAACGGCGCTCCTGCTGCCTCGTGCGCTGCCCGACTTCGACTTGGAGGATCCCAAGCAACGTCGTATGCACGAAGTGTTCAGCGAGGCAATTCGGGAAGGGAAACGCAGCATCAATGGCCGGATGTGGGCCTACCGCGGCTCGACGATCAAACTGAATCTGTTCGACTTTACGGTAAGTCGCCACCGGGACGGCCCCGAGTTGATGTTTCGCGACTACCAGGGGACGTTAATAGGAGATTGCTGGTCTGGATTCGAGTCGATTGTGGTGGCATCGGAAGGGGCCATTGTCCGCGCTGCATGCAATGCCCATGCCCGCCGCAAGATATTCGAGTCGAACGCCTATCCGTCTGATCGACGGCAGTGGCTGCAGTGGTATCAACAGTTGTGGGACATCGAGGACCGTGGCAAGGATATGTCGCCCGAAGAACGTCTGCAACTGCGTCAGACCGAGGCGGTCGAAATCTGGAAGGCGATGGAGCAGTGGTTGAAGGACGCGGACGAGCGAACTGGCCACGTGATTCTTCCGAAGTCCGACTTTGGCAAAGCGATCCAATACATTAAGAACCACTGGGGTCCGTTGCGACGGTATTTGGATGATCCTCACGTGCCGATCGACAATAACGATACCGAGCAACTGATGAAACAGGTTGCGATCGGCAGGAAGAACTGGCTGTTTGCTGGTAGCGTGAAGGGGGGTGAACGAACGGCCGGCTTACTGACTCTGGTTAGCAGTGCCCTGCGGAACGATCTGGACGTGTGGTCTTACATCAAGGATGTGCTCGACCAACTGCTTGCCGGCAATACGAACTACGAGTCGCTCTTGCCATGGCACTGGCGTCACGAGCATCCGGAAGCTGTTCGCGAGCATCGCATTCAGGAGCGCAAGGAGCGGACGGATCGCAAACGAGAGCGTCGTGTCCGGCGTCGAGCATGGAAGCAACGCGCCCGATCGGGCTCCACATGATCGGCGGCTCAGCGGGACTGTTTAAGTCAGCCACGTTACTGATTCTCCTTGGTGCCGATCTTCGTGCCGATGCGCGATGTGCCGGTCTTTGTGCCGATCCGATGTGCCGATCCGATGTGCCGGTCTTTATGCCGATCCGATGTGTCGATCCGATGTGCCGGTCTGATGTGCCGGTCTGATGTGCCGGTCTGATGTGCCGGTCTGATGTGCCGGCCTGATGTGCCGGCCTGATGTGTCGGTCTGATGTGTCGGTCTGATGTGTCGGTCTGATGTGTCGGTCTGATGTGCCGGCCTGTGCTAATTGCTGCGCGTTAACTCGCGTCCGCCGCCCTGCCTGCGGAATCGTCCCTCTCACCTTCTTCTATCGAACCGAGCAAGTCAGACGCCCCCACCAACGCCCCCATCGGCCAATGGCCCTGCTGGGCGCTTACGAAGCTCTTGAAGAACTTTTCCCGCTCGACTACCTCGACTCTTCCGATGGAGGTGGTGATACGGCATCGGGTGTGGGAGATGGACGGAATACGCCATTGGCTAACTGGAAGGAAAGCGGTGGTAACGAACACACGTCTGATTCGTCGGATTCGAATGAAATCCCTTGGTACAACAAGCCGTTTGTCTGGATAGGCAGGAAGCTGTTCGGCCACTGGGGAAACTCGCTAAAGATCGATTTCGCCGCCAATAAAAAACGTCTCTCCAATACCGAATTCGTGGGAAAGGGCCAACTAACGGCAGGGGGACGCTTCAGTGTGAATGAAGGGACGTCCCAACTGATTGAAACGCTCGCCCGAGGCAATTACGAATACCTAGCCTCCGCGGGCAGCTTCGTTCGCTTAAGCGGCCCGATGGCCGGGTGGCAGCAGAGTGCCGCAAGCCGTCGTACCTTGCGCGGAAACCTCGGCATTGCAGATGGATCGGGATTGTATGCGCACCACATTGTTCCGGGAGGGCATCACCGGGCGGAGCTTGCAAGGAGTCTATTGACGCGGTATCAAATCGACATCAACGACGCAGTGAATGGTGTGCCACTTACGTTTGCCGAGCACTACCAATCAGGTTTGCATAGTTACGATGCCATTGATGCGGTGACGCGCCGCTTGGAGCGGGCGATTGAAGGTATCGATGACTGGGCGACAGCGCGCGAAGCTTTGATCGAAGAGCTGCAACGAATCGGGGACGATATTCTGAATGATCGTTTTCCACCGAAATGAGAACTTGATCGATGTACTACTATCGTTATCATCCCGACGCCAATAACTACGCGGGGATAATGCTAAGACCAGAGGATCGTGACGTCATCAAGATCCGCCACGTGACGTCTCCGATTGCCGACGAGTGGGTTCCAGTTGAAGTGCTTGACATCGAGGACAATCCATCGACACATGGCGACTTTCCGAGTTTGGTGAACTACAACATGATTCCCGTGATGAGCCTGCGGGCGTGGGACGCGCTGCGACCGCTGATCGGCTACTGCTGTGAGGCGTTGCCGATCATTCATCCCAGCGGCAAGCCGTACTATATCATCCACGTTATGGAGACAATCGACGCGCTGGATGAAGAACGTTCGGAGCTGTCACGCAACCGTGTAACCGGACGGGTGTCCGCCGTTTATCGCTATGCGCTCCGACCTGCCTCGCTGAGCGGCAAGCACATCTTCAAGCTGCCCCTCGAAAGCGGTGACGAGCTGCTGGTGGACGATGCCTTTCGGCAAGCTGTTGTGCAACATGGCTTGAAAGGTCTGCTGTTCAACCCGATCCCGCTTGTGGAATAGGCACGTGGGGGTGCCGCGTAGAGCATGACAGCATGGTTGGATGAAACTTTAGTGCCACCATCCCATCTGATTTTCATAACCTACTCGCGCAGCAATAAGTTATCAGATTCGTGCGAGCTGGCGGACAATGAAGGTTGTAGTGGAAAGGCAGTTTGGCAGTTTGGTGCCACCCATTCATTTGGTTGACACAAGTGTTTATGCGGCAGTTTGGTGCCACCCATTCATTTGGTTGACACAAGTGTTTATGCGATAAGAAGTTAGGATCCGTTGGTCGGTGAGCCGTGGATTCGGACTGCTGTCCCTGCGGGACTGTTGGGTGGTTGGCCGAATTGTTCAAGCGGATGTCGGAATTGCTCGCCACGCATGTCCAGGCGTGTGTGGAGTTTGGGCGAAGCCCTGTCAGCACCGTAGCCTGGCAGCATCGCCCCGCAGGGGCCAGACCAAACTAGCCCGGGGCAAGGCCGTCAAGCGAGCACCGCTCGCACGCGGCCGTCGCCCTGGGTGGCAAAAGATCCCCACAGTCCCTGATCGCCCTGAAGGGGCGACCTATCGATGCAGCGAAGGTATTTGAATCCCTCGCGCCCATGAGCCACAGCATGACCTATCGCTGTGAGCCGCAGCATGACCTGCCACTCCGTCCCGCACCGGCATCGCTGTCGGCCAGCCTGGCCGCTGATGACACATCCACGTGAAATATTTTGGTGCCACCCACCAATTGTATTGCCGCAAGTGCTTCTGCAACTGTAAGTTATGGCCTTCGGGTTGGCCCTCCGTGACTTCGGTATGCTGTCTTTAAAGGATTGTTCGGCAGCGTGGTCCGGCCGTCCCTGTGAGGCGGTGCGGCGGCTGGCCGGGGTGTTCGAGCGGATGTCGGAATCGGCCTCGCTCGCCAGGGAGGTTGAGGCGAGTGTGGAGTTTGGGCGAAGCCCTGGCGGCACCGTAGCCTGGAGGCAACGCCCCAGGAACTGGAGTCGGAATAAGCCCATTTTGGCCGAAGGCCAAATTCACTGGCGCGGTGGTGGGCTCGGCCCCGAGGCACGTCGAAGAATCCTTGACAATGCCCCAGATCCATGACAAGCCCCCAGCTTGGACGCGTCGGTGGCTGTGGCGGCGGTGAATTCGGCTTACAGCCAACAACCTCGATGCGCACCTCCATCCTGAGGTAGAATTGGATCGCCCTTTCAGGGCTTGGATGGTTGGTCGTTCGTGTTCCCAGGGCGGCGCTTTCAGCGGCTACGCCGCTGGCGCTCTGCCCCGGGCTTTCATGGCGCTGCCCCTTCGGGGCGAATTGAAGCATTTGGGAATTCTGGTGAATTCCACTGCGGGTGGGTATTTGGGAATTCTGGCGAATTCCACTACAGGAAGGCGTACGCATGCCGTCCCTACGGGACTGTTGGGAAACAATGCGCCATCCAAACTCCGGGCTTACGCCCGAAGCTAGATCATCACGCCGCTTCGCGGCTGAAAACGAGACTCGAACTGGGAATGCAACTCTGGACTCACGCCTGAAGGGCGATCATCGCGTCACTTCACGGTTTGAATCGGTGTCGAAGAGGGTGGCAGTTTGGTGCCACCCACCACTTGTATTAACGCAAGTGCCTCTGTAGTAACACGTTAGGATCTGCAGGCTGGTGAGTGGTGACTTCATCATGCCGTCTCGACAGGACTGTTGGGCGGCGGGCGAGGTCGTTCGAACGGCGTTCGGGATCGCTCGCCAGGCAGGTTTTCTGGTTTTCTGGTTCCCAGGCTCTGCCTGGGAACTCAATACTTTGCAGGCTCCGCCTGCACATCTCCAGACAGCGTCTCACCGCGTCGCTACGCGACGCGCACGGAGGATAGGGGGCCCCGACGCCCCGGCCATGAATGACCGGGCTACTCTCACGGCGTCGCAACGCGACGACAACCAGGGCCGGCGCGGTGGCGGCGGCCTGATCGTCCTCTGGCGGCTGCGGATTCTATATACGTCACGGACACAAGGCAGCCTGAGAATCGGATCGCCCTTTCAGGGCTTGGATGGTTGGGCATTCGTGTTCCCAGCGCGGCGCTTCCAGCGGCTACGCCGCTGTCATCACACCCGACGCCCCTTGACATTCATCGTCACATCTGGGCTTTCATGGCGCTGCCCCTTCGGGGCGAATTGTGGCATTTGGGAATTCTGGCGAATTCCACTACTGGAAGGCGTACGCATGCCGTCCCTGCAGTCCTCTTGAGAAGATTGGGTGCTCTTTCAGGGCATGGGTGTGCTCATGCCGTCCCTGTGGACCTATTGAGTATGTTGAGCATATGGGAATTCTGGCGAATTCCATTACTGGTAGGCAGATGGGAATTCTGGCGAATTCCACTACTGGTAGGTACGCAAATCCAACTCCGGGATCGCGCCCGAAGCTACCTTATCCCGCCGCTTCGCGGCGAATATTTTTAATGCCATCTTCGACCGACGGATCCGGGCTGCAGTCACGCCGTGGTTGAGTATATGGGAATTCTGGCGAATTCCACTACTGGTAAGTCACGCCGTGATTCTGAATGGGAAACGCGTGTTGGATGCCCATATGCCTGATGGAGAGGACAGAGAAAACGAGGGGGCTAAGACGCCGGAGTCTGCTGCAATTGCTCGCTCAACAGCTCCTCGGCCTGTCGCAAGGCGTCGTCGATCTTCGCTGGGTCTTTTCCACCGGCTTGCGCCAGATCCGGACGTCCGCCGCCACCACCGCCGACGATCTGCGCCACTTGACCGACCCATTTTCCTGCGCTCACTCCGCGGTCGACCAGCGTACGGCTCAATCCCGCCACCAGCAAGACCTTATCGTCGCCGGTGACGGTAGCGAACAACACCGCTACGGGACGCTGGCTCTTTTGGCGAATCTGGTCGATCCATTGACGCATCAGATTGGGCGTAGCCCCCGGAATCTGCTCGATGACCACCGCCGTGCCATCGATGTCTTTCGCCTTGTCCAGCAATTGGTCAGCCGACACTGCGCCGCTGGATGCCAGATTACGGATCTGGTCCTCCAATCGCTGTTTTTCTTCCAGGAGCGTAGCGATGCGTTGGGGGATCTCCTCCGCGGGTACATTCAACAGGCGTGCGGTCGAACGCAGCAGTTCGCGTTGCCGCCGATAATCGAGCACTTCCCCACTGTTAGAGGAGCTTGTCTTCGTCGCATCGGGCAACTGCGCCTTGCCGGAAGCGAGTTGTTTGCGCAGGTCCCGAATGGATTGCATGAGCTGTCCTGCGGCATCGGCCACTGAGGCAGCCGAGCATCCCAATCGTTCAGCCGCTTGGCCAAGCAGCGCCTGCACCTCCTCGCGATGCCTGCGCGCGCGCGGTCCGGTTAAAGCAACGATGCGCCGGGTACCAGCCGAGACACTCTCTTCGGCGATGATTTCAAAATCTTCGATTTCCGCAGTCGATTCCAAGTGGGTACCGCCACATAACTCTTTCGAAAAGGTCCCCATCCGGACTATGCGGACCGGATCGGGATACTTTTCGCCGAAGAGCATCATGGCGCCTTCTTTCCGCGCCTCGACCAACGGCACAACCTCCCAGCCGATGGAAGCGTCCTCTTGGATACGTTGGACGACGAGCTGTTCGATCTCCTCGAGCTGCTCCTCGGTAAGCGCGGATTGGTTGGTAAAGTCGAATCGCAACCAATCTTCGTCGACCTTGCTTCCCTGTTGCTGGGCATGCGTGCCGACGATGGTTTGTAGGGCATGATGCAGGACGTGCGTAGCCGAGTGAGCGCGACGAATCCCGGCGCGTCGTTCGGCGTCAACCTCCGCCTTCACCTGCATCCCCACGCTGAGCTCGCCCTCGACCAGACGCCCGATGTGGATAATCAGCTCGCCAGCGCGTTGAGTGTCGGTCACCTCGAACCGCATGCCTTCGGCCGTGATGAGGCCTGTGTCTCCCACCTGCCCACCGCCTTCACCGTAGAATGGCGTCCGATCGAGGACGACGCGAATCGTCTGAGCGGCAACCTGTTCAGCGGCAACCTCGCTGACCAACCGCTCTGCACCGTTTCGGATGATGATTCCCTTGACCTCGGCCTCGGCCGTGGTGGTTTCATAGCCTAAGAAGTCGGTGTGACGGAGCGCTTCCTTGAGAGTCTCGATGGGGCCGGTTTGGAACAATACGCCGCGACCGCCACCGCTGATGTCTTCGTGGCGCTTCATCGCCTTGCGGTACCCATCCCAATCGAAGGTGAAATTCTGTTCGGCGGCCAGCGTCTGGAATAACTCCGGGGGAACACCATAAGTCTGATAGAGACTGGCGGCTTCGGCACCATCGACCATCACGCCCCCTTCGCGACGCATCGATTCAAAAATCCGTTCGATGCGTGCCAACCCCTCGTCGATCGTGGAGAAGAAATCGGACTCCTCGCGACGAATGACATCCATCACCCGTTCGGTAGTTTGTTTCAGTTCTGGGTAGGGGCGTTGCATGGCATCGACGACGGCCGGCACGATTTTGTAGAGGAACGGTTCGCGCATGCCCAGTTGATGGCCGTCGAGCACCGCGCGACGCAGCAGACGCTTGATCACGTAGCGAGCCTTCTTAGGCCCGGGAACGATGTTTTCGTGAATGGCAAACGTACAGGCTCGCACATGATCGGTAATCCGGCGCAGAAGCCGCCCTTGGTCTGAAGCAAAATCGTAGCGTACCGAGCACACGTCAGCTGCTGCCAAAACGATCGGGTAGAGGATGTCGATGTGAAAGTTCGACTCCTTGCCTTGCAATACGCTGGCCGTCCGCTCTAACCCCATCCCGGTGTCGATGTTCTTGCTGGGCAGCGGCCGGAGATTGTTCGGCGGCGGCCCCACGCGGTTGAACTGCGTAAAGACCAGATTCCAGATCTCGACGTCTTTCCCGCTATCGAGCCGATAGTAGATCTCACTACAGGGACCACACACGCCATCCGGCCCTTGGCTGGGAGCGCTGGCGGGCCAGAAGTTCTCGTCTTCATCCATCCGGGCAATGCGCGAGGTGGGCAAACCGATGATCTCATTCCAGATCTTCGCAGCCTCGTCGTCGTCCTTGTAGACCGTGACCGACAATCGCTCCGGATCCATACCCAGCCAGCGGGGATCGGTTAAGAATTCCCATGCCCAGCGAATCGCCTCTTCTTTGAAGTAGTCTCCGAAGCTGAAGTTACCCAGCATCTCGAAGAACGTATGGTGATAGGGGGTTCGCCCCACATTGTCGATATCGCCGGTACGCAAGCACTTTTGGCATGTCGTCGCCCGAGTGAACTCGAGCTTAACCTTGCCGAGAAAGTGGTCTTTGAACTGGTTCATGCCGGCCGGAGTGAAGAGGACGGAGGGATCCCAAGTGGGGACCAACACGTCGCTCGGTTGGCGGACATGACCGTGCGATTCGAAGAATTCCAGGTACTTTTCGCGCAGTTCGTCAGATTTCATGATCTTGCTGTTCTGAGGGACGTTTCATGGTTCAAGCAACATTCGAACCCCGGTGTTCTCTTCAATATAAGCGGCATTGGTGAAGTCGCCTATCGGCGGTCGACGGTGCAAGTTGGTACGGCAAAATGTGCGAACTCCGTTCAGGATACCGCCTGCGCCGCCCTTAGGTCGAGCAGAATGGTGGCTATTGAGCGGCATCTGCCAATGGGTTATTCTTGGCGTCTTTCAGCTGCTGAGGTGAAAAAGAGGCACGATGGCTTCGCCTCTTCTTCTATTACTTACTCTCTCCTTCGTTTCCTTCCTTTTCCTCGGAGTGCATGTGTTTATCACTATCGTCTCCTTCCTGGGCTTTACCGGCTTGGTCGGTTTATTGACCTATTGGGTCACTCGCAAAGATGATCATGCGACGCGTCAAGGCTACTTCCTCGCCGGGCGTTCGCTCTCCTTTCCGTTGATCGCCGGCTCGTTGTTGCTGACCAATCTCTCGACCGAGCAGATGGTGGGGCTTAACGGAGCCGCCTTCACCGACGGCCTGTGCGTGATGGTTTGGGAAGTCGTCTGCGTCGTGGCTCTGGTATTCATGGCCTGGTTCTTTCTTCCCCGTTTCCTCCGCAGTGGCGTGGCTACGGTCCCCGAGTACCTGGAGATTCGCTTCGGCGGCCTGACTCCCATTTTGACCAATGCAATATTCCTGCTGGCGTACGTGGGAATTCTACTGCCGATCATTCTGTATACCGGTGCCACTGGATTGATGGGGATTTTGGATGTCCCCTCAATGTTAGGGACCTTGCCACAGGCGCTAGGCCTCGATGCGGAAACATTGTCGCTGTGGCTTATCGTGTGGGTGGTTGGCATCATCGGATCGATTTACGCGTTGTTCGGTGGCCTACGAACGGTGGCGGTCAGCGACACGCTTAACGGCGTGGGGCTGTTCATCGGCGGTTTTCTCATCACCGGCTTCGCCCTGGCGCAGATTGGCGATGGCCAGGGAATCTGGGAAGGGGCACGCATCGTGTACCAGTCGCAGCGGGAACGGTTCAATTCGGTGGGCAGTGCTCAGTCCTCGGTCCCCTTTGGCACGATCTTCTCGGGGATTTTCTTGCTGAACCTGTTTTATTGGACGACGAATCAACAGATCATTCAGCGCACGTTTGCGGCGAGCAGCTTGGCGGAAGGCCAAAAAGGGGTGTTGCTCACCGGGGCACTGAAACTGCTCGGGCCTTTGTACTTAGTGTTGCCGGGGATGATCGCCTATCAGGTCTTCTCCGGTCAGGAAATCAAGGCCGACCAAGCTTACGGACGGCTCGTCAATATGGTGCTTCCCGATTACCTCACCGGTTTCTTTGCAGCGGTGATGATAGGAGCCATTCTCTCTAGCTTTAATTCCGCCCTCAACAGCTCCTGCACGCTCTTCAGCCTCGGGCTCTACCAACGCGTCATCAAGCCTGCGGCGAGCGAGCAGCAGGTGGTCCGCTCGGGGAAAGTATTCGGTTGGATCGTGGCCATCGCCGCCATGCTGATCGCCCCCTTGCTGGCCAATACCACGAGCATCTTTAGCTACTTGCAAAAGATGAATGGGATGTACTTCATCCCTATCTTCGCGGTCGTGCTCGTAGGCATGCTTACCCGTCGCGTGTCGTCGTTGGCGGCCAACGTGGGGCTGATTGCCGGATGCAGCTTAATTGCCGTCGGTTACTTCATCCCTCCCTTCGATCGCATTGTCGCCTCGATGCATGAGTACACCTTCCTGGGCGTGGTGTTTGCCTGGCTGGTGGTACTGATGTTGGTGCTCGGCGAACTACGGCCTCGCTCCACCGAGTTCATACAAGAAGATGTGCGGGCGGTCGACATGACGCCGTGGAGCCACGCGCGGCTGGTTGGCGTGATACTCATCGCCATCGTGGTGACGATCTACGCTATCTTCGCCGATTTCTCCGTTCTGGAGCCCTATGGCGCATGAGTTTTAGGAGGATCACGATGCATCAGTCCCAACATCTGTGGCCGAGCGTGCTCGTCTTCATCATCAGTGCCGCCTGGCAGGTGGTCGGAGGAGATGCGGCGGCTGCCGAGAAGCCCAATGTGTTGCTGATCTTGGTAGACGACTTGAAGCCCGCGCTGGGGTGTTATGGAGACTCGCATGCGGTTACTCCGAACATCGACCAGTTGGCCGCTCGCGGTATGCGATTCGACCTGGCCTACTGCAATCAAGCGGTATGTGCACCGTCACGCTTTACCTTGATGCTGGGAGCCCATTCAACCTCTACCGGGTTGTATGGCCTCGGCAATCGGTTGCGTGAAGCGCTTCCTGATGCCGTGACACTGCCTCAGTATTTTGCCCGCCATGGTTATCACACGCAGTCGTTGGGCAAGGTGTTCCATATCGGTCATGGCAATATCGGGGACCCGCCCAGTTTCATGGAGCCGCACTTTCATGAAAAGGTCATCGAATACTTGCTGCCGGAGAGTACCGAAGGTGGAATGCTCACACGAGAAGAAGCCTTCTTTTCGAATCAGCAACTCGACCGCATCGGTTCGCTACCACGCGGCGCTGCGTTCGAAGCCCCCGATGTCGACGATGAAGCCTACGCCGACGGGCGGGTGGCGGCGGAAACCGCTCGACGGCTGGAGTTAGCCAAGCAACGTCGTGAACGCGACGGCACGCCCTTTTTCATCGCCGTCGGCTTCGCCCGACCTCATTTGCCTTTCTGTGCACCGAAAAAGTATTGGGATGCCATCGATCCGCACGACCTGCCATTGCCCGACTACGAAGAGCTGCCCGTCGGCGCGCCTGCTGTGGCGGGCAAGCGAGGAGGGGAAATCACCAACTACAAGCCAGTGCCCGAGCATGCCGGCGTGATTCAGGACGAAGCCTTGAAGCGAAAGCTGATTCATGGCTACTACGCCAGCGCGAGTTATGTGGATGCGCAAATCGGCAAAGTCATCGCCGCTCTGGACCGATTGCAATTGGCCGATGAGACGATCGTCATCCTGTGGGGAGACCACGGGTTTCACTTGGGCGATTTAGGAATCTGGACGAAGCATACCAATTATGAACAAGCCAACCGGATCCCACTTCTATTCGTCGCCCCAGGCATCACTGCTCCGGCATCGGCCACCCGTCAACTAGCCGAGAGCGTCGACATCTTCCCGACGCTGTGTGAGCTGGCCGATTTGCCCCCCCCTGCCCCTCACGTTCCACAACCGCTCGATGGCCGCAGCCTGCTTCCCGTACTGCGAGATCCGTCGGCTCGCGTCCGTGACCATGCCTACCATGCCTATCCCAAGAGAAAGCTGGGACGCGCCATCCGTACCGAGCGGTATCGATTGGTCGAGTGGACACCTTGGAACCCGTCGGCAGGAGCGCCGGAGTACGAACTGTACGACTACGAGTTGGATCCTGGGGAGAGACGCAATCTGGCGGCTGACCATCCCCAGGTTGTCCAGCGTTTAGCACAAATCCTCGCCAGCTATCCGGCGCCGGTTCCCCGTGGAGGCCCTCCACGACGTGCCGCGCGGTGACCTTCGGGACGGGCGACGCCGTCAACGCCTTCACCTCAGTGAGTCGCCCGGAGCGAAGTGGGCAGCAGGGCGAGAGTAGCGACAGATGCAAACGATCAAGGGAATAGCTGCTGCCGACGATTGTATCAGTCGCCTATCCGTTGGCAGAAAGCTGGCCTAAAATGGACCGTGTTCCTGTCCACCAGTCGGCTCGTGGGCGGGAAGGCGAATCCAGGTGAGCGAAATCCACCCGCCTGATCACCCAGAAGAAGTGGTTATTATCGATGAGTTCAGACCCAGAAGAGTTCTCGCAAGTCGACTTCGGCGGTTTAGTTTTGGATGCGGCGCGCGAGGAGGATTTCGAGACTGCCGAAAAGATATTGCGCAGCAGTATGCTCTACGTCCTTAACCAGATCGATGAAGACGCCGACGTGGAGTTTGATGACGAGGAAGGTGGCGAGTTTAACCTGGTAATCGCCGAGTCGGACGACGAAGTGGCTTTGATCTGCTTCACCTCTCCCGATCATGTGGAGAATTTCTTGGATTCGATCAGCGAAGAACTGCCGGAAGACTATGAGATTCCAGTGATCGCCATGAGCGGCAGCATGCTCTTGGATGGCTTGCCGGAAGATTTCGGTTTATTGGTCAATCCCAATACCGATTTGGAATGTTTCTTTCCAGCAGGAATCTGGCAAGAGGCATCCGTCGAGGATGGGAGCGAAGAAGAATAAGAAAGCGCCATCGCTGTTGGACGATGGTTCCTCCGTTGTTCCTTATGTTCCTTACCAAGATGGGATCGACGGTCCGCTTGCCATGTTGCGAAGCACTCGGTGAACGACGTTGAACCAACCTGGCATGACTCGTGTGAATAGCTCGCACGAAATCATTGTTGATCACACCACTAGTGCTTGTTGGACCCCACGTCGAATGCGTCGTTTCATCAGTGCGATGTAGTCCTCATTAAGTTCGATCATCACGGCACTGCGATGCAGTTCCAGTGCGGCAAGCCCGGTGGTACCAGAGCCGGCAAAGGGATCCAGCACCACGTCACCAGGCTTGCTGCCAAGCAGAATGCATCGCCGCGCTAGCTCGGTGGGAAAAACCGCGGGGTGCCTGGCGTCGTTGCTATCGGATCCAATGAGCCAGTAGTTTCTCAGATTCGCCCCTGACTCCTCCCGGACCGCCGACGAATCGTAATAGTAACGAGGCGACTTGGCAAAAAGAAACACTGATTCTGTTGCGTTGGAGGGCCGATTGCGAACACTTTCGGGCATCGGTGTCTTCTTGATCCATGTAATATGCGAACGCAGGATCCAACCATCTTCCTGCAGAGCGAAAGCTACCCTCCATGGCATGCCAAGCAAGTCACGATCCTTCAACCCCCAGCATTCTGGCACGCGACAGTTGCGACGCTGAATCAGACGCTTCGTATTTCCCACCTTGGCGTTGGGACCACACTTCCCGGTACCTCCATTCCTTGCATACCCATCTCCGATGTTAAGCCACAGCGTTCCATCGCCCCTTAAGACTCGGCGCACTGCACGGAAGACGTGGACTAGCTGATTCACGTAATCCAATGGCGATTGCTCCACGCCTACCTGGCCATCACATTCATAATCACGCAATCCCCAATAGGGGGGCGATGTCACGCAGCACTGCACCGAATCTGGCGGTTGTTGCTCCAATACGGTCCGGCAATCACCTCGCAAGATCGTACATCGTTGCTGAGTTAAGCCTTGATCGTCGCCTTCGGCCGGCCGTTTATCCATGGTTGATTCTTTGCCAGAGATAAAGCGAGGAAATACAGGACGTTAACACTGGGTGGCGGTCGATGCCAAACGGTGGCAGGCTACCGTATCGCGTGCCGACTAACATAGCATAACGCCGCTGATGGAGGAACGTCGAGCAGCATTGGTGGGCGCCGCGGCATGCTACGCACAGCTTGGCAAGTGCATGTCAGGAGCGAACACTCAACCGGCGTGGCCTGTGTCAGAGCCTTCCGCTGGCGAGCATGTTGGTGAAGGCATTCGCCTTGGGAGAAGGGGCAAGGCAGCACAGATGTTCGTCGGCGAACCCTGCATGGCGACCTGTTGCCCAGCGTGTATCGCCCTCTCTCGCTCATGCCGATGGCACGATAGTGGATCGACACTGCTGAGTTCTGCCTCAGGAGCTGGAGCGGTGTGGTTGGGAAGCGGCCAACTGAAGGCACGACGGTTCCCCTGAAAACGTTGCGTTCGCTAGCACTGACGCAAGGGGAGCCCAAAAATGAAGGATTGATCTTGCCATAGGTGCGAGTAGCCGCCACACTCCGCATTGCACTCGAAGGATCGAGTGGAGGAAAACTTGAGGCGATTCGAAAAAAATCGCTATCTTTTCTGGATCTTATGGCTGCCTAAGGGGAGGATGACCGATGGCAAGCACTCTCGTCGCCTTGTGGATGGCGGTCGTTGGTGGCGTTTCACCCGACTGCACCGTGCTGCACTTCACCGCCAACTGGTGCACTCCCTGCCAGCAATGGCAACCCACGCTGGAGCGATTGCGAAAAGAAGGCTGGGACATTCGCGCGGTCGATGCCGACCAGCATCAGCAGTATGTGCAAGCCTATCAGGTGACCAACCTGCCAACTTTGGTGATCCTCTATCAAGGCAAAGAAGTCGACCGCATCGTTGGCTTGATGCCCTACGATCACGTTCGTCAGCGCCTGCAACGAGTGGCCTCGCGAAGCCAGCCGCGTTATGGTGGCGGGGAACACCAACGCAGGGCATCGGCAGCAACGCCACAGGGCGGCCCGGTGGTGCGTGGTCAATCACCGGGGATGGGTACGGCTGCCGCGGCACTGGTGGCAGCGACGGCGAGTCCCGTGCCGACGGGGGCATCGCACCTGGGGCGGAGTGAGCCACCACCGATGGTTGCCTCCGGGCCACCGGGTACGACTCCCGCATCGCCACCGATCTCTGTCGATCAAGCGATTGCTCGAGCTGCCAGAGCGACGGTGCGCATCCGTGTGGAAGAAGCCCATACCATCGCCCATGGAACGGGAACGGTCATCGACACGCACGGAAGTGAGGCGCTCGTGTTAACCTGCGGCCATCTCTTCCGCGATATGCAGCCTAGTGCACGGATCTCCGTCGATCTGTTCGCCGGTACTTCGCAGGAAGTCAACGTGCCGGCACAACTCATCGACTTCGAGGCCACCGATACCGACATCGGCCTAATCTCTTTCCACATGCCCGTGTATATCGAACCGGTGCCGATTCTTCCCCGCGGGGAGCGCATTCAGGTAGGGCAACCGGCTTTCAGCTTTGGCTGTGATCATGGCAAGGACCCGACGCGTCGCGATACTCGAATTACACAGCTCAACCGCTTCATCGGAGCCGCCAACGTCGAGATCGAAGGGGCACCGGCCATCGGTCGCAGTGGTGGCGGCCTGTTCGACCTGCAGGGACGGCTGATCGGGGTATGCAATGCCGCGGACCCGGAAAGCGATCAGGGGATCTATGCTGCAGCCGAAGTCGTTTACGCCCAGTTGCATGAAATCCAGCTTGACCATCTGTTCCAGCCGGAGCGTCCGAGCCAACCCACCACGCCATCGCCCGCGCCGCAGGCCCAAGTCGCCTCAGCCACCGCGCCCCTTCAACAACAGGGTGCACCGACGGCCTCCACGGCCTCCACGAGCATTGAGGGGTTCGCGTCGGTGACGCCACAAGAGGCCCCCACGGCACAATCGTCCCTTCCATGGCCAGACGAGACACTCACCCCCAATGCGCCGCATTCGGTACCGACGACCACCTCCCAGGCTACTGAGGTAATCTGCATTGTACGTGGCGCCGATGGGCAGGATCGCGTCGTCCGCATTCCGACTCCCGATGCTGCCCTGGTACAGCAACTCGAGCAATTTGCCCGCTAGCGGTTGCGGCGTGCGACCGATCGGCCTGGCCCCAGTCATTGCAACTTTTCGGCGACGTGAGGCAACATGGCCGCCAGTCCCGGAGCTGTGGACAAGTCGACCTGTTCGACCAATTGCAATAGCTCCTCAGCGCGTTGAGGCAAATGCGGATGCAGGTTCTGCCACACGATGTGCGGAATGAGCGGATCCGCCCCACAGTTGGCCAAGACATCGACCCATAGGGGCAGCGGATCAATGGTCTTCAGCTTGCCGGCAGCAATGGCCACCTGCAACTGCACATCGGGCGACGGATCTCGCGCCAGGCCCGCGATTGCGTGTGCCAATTCCTCGTGGCCAGCATGTAGTTCGCCAACTGCGCGCACGGCCCACGCGCGAATCGTGGTGTCATCATGTTGGAGCAACTGCAAGGCAAATTCGGTAGAAAACTGCCTGGCGGCAATCAGTGTCCACAGGGCATGCATCCGGTGCTTGTGGGAGCGGCGATCGTCGAGGACGATCCGTTGCATTGTGGCGTGCATCCCCGCGCCGTCTTGCTGAGCCAACAGCCGCTGCGCGGTCTCTCGAATGTGGATGTTCGGATGCCCAAGTTGCTCGACAAGCGCTGCAGGCGATGCCTCGCTCTGGTCAATCGTCTGCGGCGTTCCTTGCGATTGATGCACGATCCGATACAGGCGACCGTAGCCTCGATCGACTCCCTCGGGGTCGGCGTTGGCATCCTGGTAGCAGTGGTAGCGGTCGTACCAGTCGAGAACGTACAAACAACCATCGGGCCCCACCTTTTGTACCACGGGCATGAACCATACATCGTTGGCCGTCAGAAAATCGTCTTCGCCAATTCCTTTGTATGTCGAGCTGTTCCGCTCCAGACGATCCACATTCAGACAGTTACCATGGATGTTGCCCATAACCAATCGATCACGATATTCGGCGGGGTAAGCATCCGTGTCGAGATAGGTCAAGCCGCAGTAGGCTGCCATCTGGTGTGTGTGCTCGACGATCGAACCGATCTTCCACGTGTGTTTAGGATAGGGGCCGCCTTGGCGGTGGTAGTAGCCGGTTTCGGTGAGATGCCACAGGTGATCGATCACACAGGCGCTGACGAAGGCGCTGCCGAAGGGATCGAAAGCGATGCCCCACGGATTGCTTGTTCCTTCGCAAAACAGTCGAAATTCCCGAGTTCGCGGATCGATCCGGAACATGGCGCAGGTGAATTCATACGTTTTGCCGTTGGATGATGCCACACGGCTGGGGTTGAACACGCCGTTGAGTCCGTACAAGGCGCCGTCCGGGCCCCACGTGAGGCTATTGGGCAGTTCGTGCGTATCGATGCGGCCAAAACCAGTCACCACCACTTCGACCTCATCGGCGCGGTCATCGCCATCGGTGTCGCGCATGAACAAGATATCGGGGGCATTGGCCACCCACACTCCGCCATATCCCACGGCGATTCCGGACGGAATGTTCAACCCGTCGGCAAAGATTTTTACCGAATCGATCGTTCCATCACCATCGGTATCCTCGAGGATCTTGATGCGATCACGTCCCGGCCCCGCCTCGCGCCGCGGGTATTCGAAACTCTCGGTGACCCAAATTCTTCCCCGTTCGTCAAACGCCATGGCCACCGGATTGACGATTTGCGGTTCGGCGGCCACCAATTCAACTCGGAAGCCCGGCGGCACCTGCATCTTCTCCACCGCCTGCTGAGGGCTCAGTGGTGGGCCGGGCGGCTTGGATTGCTTGCGCGGAATCAATAGTTTTCCACTGGGTTGCTGGGCGGCGGTGGTCATGACCCAGCCAACAGGCGGCGAGCTGAGTGAGAGCAGAGCGATCAGCGGCAAAGAAACAAGCGCGCTGCGATTCAAAAGGTGTAGGTAACGCATGAGGACGACGACTCCGTTGCGGGACCAGTTGGAGGAGGGAACGACCAAAGGTGTGGGATCTGCGATTATGCGTACGCCAAACTCGACAATCAACCATAGATCGACCATAATGCGCCTTGATCTTCCCTGGCGGTGTTTTCGGGAGGCACCTCCGGAAGATGTCCTCGATTGATCAGCAAGGAGCGTGGCGATGCTGTAGGCACGTTGCCCGCACGACGGCTCGTTAACAATTTCGAGTACGAGAAATGCCATCCGCCGCCCCGCGACGCCCTGTGGCGCGGTGGATACTTAGAGGCTTTTGCTCGCCGGACACCAACGCTGATTGCTTGATTCACTATTCCCCTAATCTCTCCTGTTGAACGAGGTGTACCATGGATCGATCGCGGACTGAGGCAGGTCGCATGGGCAGGCGATTGGCGATCATGGCAATCATCGCTGGACTAGCCGTATTTCTGGGAGGTTGCGGTGGGGACTCTTCGTCCACCAGTGGGACCGCTCAGGCGCCTCCGGCACCAGCGGCTCAGCCACCACAAGTCGACGCGGCTCCCGCGGCCAAGGCTTCTGAGCAAGGCTCCGGCGGCGATCCGACGACGGAATATGCAACCGAGGAGAGTTACGGCGAGGACGAGTACGCGGAAGAAGCCTACAGCATGGAGGAACCTGCGGCTTACGGTGGTCCGGCGATGGGCGACCCTCGTTCTATGGGCCCTACGAATATGGCTGGCGCCGGAAATGATCCACGCATGCAAGGGGGACAGCCAGCGAACATGGGAGGCTATCCCACCGAAGATGGCGGCTACGGCGAGCCGGGGGTGACCCCCGAAATGGCCGGCCCTGGCGGTTATGCGCAGGGCTATCCGGGATCTTCGGGCCCTGGCGGTTATGCGGAGGGCTATCCGGGATCTTCGGGCCCGGGGTATGGAACCGAGATGGAAAGCGGCATGGATGAGTATGCCAACTATGGCTCCCAGTACGGTCAATCGGGGTATGGCAACCCGGGATATGGGCCCAGCGGTGCAAACGTCGGAGCTTCTGGTGGGAATGCCAAGGAACCCGATCTGCAGTTCGCCGCCAACTTTATCGCTCAAAATTGCCTCGGTTGCCACAATCAACGACAAGCGCGAGGAGAGGTCCGTTTGGATGCTCTGGTCGCCGACATCACTTCGCCGTTGCACGCGGAACTGGTCACCAAAGTCGAAGAGGTTCTGGAGGAGGGAAAGATGCCTCCGCCACCGCGCCAGGTCAACGCGGCCGCCAAAGAAGGCGTGTTGGTCGCCATTCGCAAGGCACGAGAAGAAGGTGTGCTCATCAAATTGGAGGATCTTGACCTGTTGACGCGAGCCAAGATCGCCTTCGAACAAGGTAAAGAACGCGAAGCCATCGAGTTTGCGCGCGCTCATGCGGTCACCGCCGATGGAGAAGCCGCTGGCGAGGTGCTCGACAAGGTTAAATGGTTTCCTCTTGGCAAACGTCCCGAAATCGCCTTACGGTTTGCGGTGGGCGTTAACTTGGACGCACCGTCCGGGTTGACCGATATCAAGCCCATCGGGAGTCCGCAGTTCGGCAATGGTAGTGGCGGTTTTGCGGGCGGCAGTGAGTATGGTGGAGGCCGCGGAGGCTACGGTGCAGCGGGAACCGAGCAGTCCGAGCCTGAGAACCGCTCGCTCCAAGCCCTGACCGGAGAATTTGGCGAGGAGTTCTTGCAGGCCTACCAAACGCGTTGGACCGGCGGGCAGTTGAGTGAATTATTCGCCGACGTTGACATCAGCAAGACAACAAATTCATCGTCGACGACGCTGGGCTCATCACCGGGGGCCCCCGGATACGCTGGTGGCCCAGAAGGATACGGTGGGCCAGCCATGGCAGGAGGGGAAGAATATGGCGGTGGCTATGGCCCAGGAGCGTATGGTGGCGGCAACTATGGCGGAGAAGGAGTAGGTGGCTCGAACCAGGACAGCCAAGCAACCCGTCCCATTCTACCGGGAAACCGCGCCGCCCCAGGTTTGATCTTCATCGGTATCGGTAGCCAGAATGATTTGCTGGAGAAAGTCCGTGAACTCGGACTAGACGGGCTCTTCATCTTCGACGTGGAAGCATCGGCCAATCGCCGCACCCGCATTGTAACCAACGAGACACGGTTGCGATTCGTACTTCCCAGCGGCGATGCCGTGGCCGCCACCAGCCGGCTGACCAACACGGAGGTGGAACGGAATCGATTGCGCGGCAAGGATGAAGACATCGTCGAAAAGAGCCTCGAGCGATTGTTTGTAAAGTTCGACGAGGAGGTCGCTCTGCAGCCACTTCCCCCGTTCAAACCAGAACATGCCGAGGGACGCATCCGGGCACTGTTAGCACAACGCGAGCAGTTGCCGGAAGACGAGGAACCCAAGATGAATCTGACCTTGCTCTTCGAAACACGCCTGTTTCAACACCTGGGCTTATTCACCGAAGAGCAGGCAGCGATCATTTATCAGATTATCTTGGAGGGCAATGAAGGAGAGGTGTTCGTCAAGGGAACTGCGGACGATCGGATGTTGGTGATCGACCCCTTCTTGCCGTCGATCTAGCCGGACGGATCGGTGATTGCCGACTGCACCAGCCGCGCCTAAGCCATTCGTCAGACGGCGTCAGTGACCACAGCAATCCACGCTTGACCAGGTTCCAAGGACAGAGGCCGCAGAGCCATGAGAGAGCTATGGTCGCATGCGGTACCTGGTAGAGGGAGATCAAGCGGTTTCGTGGATGATGCGCCTCATCAGCCGCTTCTCCTCCGATCTTGCAAGGAGTTGTCGTCCGCCGTTCTAGTGACGCCGACGGTTCACGGCCGCAAAAGCTTTACGCCTACGAATCGCCGTTGAGATTGCTGCGCACGCCCAGCATCTGCTGCAGGTATTCCTGAACTTCCTCCTCCGGTAAGAGTTCGAGCAGGTCTTGATCCTGCCGAGGCAGTTGCTGGAACTTGTTCATCAACACCTCGGTGGCTGGCAACTTCGGCCGATCACCTTGTTGGGTGAGCGTGAGAATCCAACGGATGATGATGGCTCGCTGTTCATATTCGGAAGGCAGTTTGCGGAACAACTCGGCCGGAAATGGAGAAAGTTGTGTGAGTAGTTGATCAATATCCTCGGTGGTGATCAACGAAACCTGCGGATCTTGAACCAGTTCGTCAATAATCAATTGGTAGGGGTCGAATGCGAACGGCATATCGGGTTTTCGCCGCATGCGTTCAATCCAATCCAGCAGGGCGTTGCGGTCGGCGGGGGACATTTCGTCAGCGTATTTGATCAATAGGTTACGGGCGATGATCTGTTCGATCTCCGCCACTCGTTCTGTGGGGCTCATTTGTTTAATGGCCTGTTCTCGTTTGGTGCCTTCGGTGTCGAGCAAGACCGCGTAGGAACGGGCGGCAGCAAGCAGTTCCTCGCGTTGTGGGTCAGCGAGGAGACGGTCTGCGATGTCATACAACTGTTCTTGGCGGTGGACACTGAGACGTCGAAAATCTTCTACATTGGCGTGCAGTCGGGCGGTCGCCTGAGCATCGAGACTTTGCATCCACTTCCATCGGCCGGAGGGCTCGCTCGGCAATGGTTCCTTACCGATGACCACCGGTGCACTCCCCTCTCCAGTTGTTTGCAAATACTCTGCCGCCTCGTGAAGGTATTCGATCTGCGTCAGCATCTCCAACCAGTCCCAGGAATCGATGTGCTGCAGGACGCGAAACTCTACGATCGCTGGCAATTGTTTGACCAATCGTAGACGCTGGGCGTAAGACAAGGCGTAGCCGGTGATGGCGCCCAGGCCACTGACCAACAGGGCGATAACCATGAGCATGAGTAGGTGCCGCGGGAACGGCCACCACCGAAAGGACTGTTCCCCTTTTTCGAGATCCACCGTCACCAAGGCGATGGTCGACTGCGTCAGGTGGGGGGACGGTTCGCTTTCGGGCAATTCGAGCAGCATGTCCCAGGTCGACTGCAACCGCTGGAGTCGCTGCTGCAATTGTTGATCTTCACGTAACTTCGATTCGATCGCCGTGCGCTGGGACGGCGGCAGATCGCCATCGAGGAATGCCACCAACGTCTCGTCGTCAAAGTTCGGTTCGGTGCGTGACATCTTATTGGACCTCATCCGCATCCTTGTCCACCGCCGGAGCACTGCCGGGAACGAGCCCCGCATCGAGGTACGGTTCGAGCAATGTTTTCAGATTCACCCGTGCTCGCCGTAGCAGAGACTTGACCGCCTGAACCGACAAGCCCATCGCCTCGGCAATCTCTTGATAGCTCAATCCTTCGAAGCGAAAAAGCATCAATGCCATTCGCTGCCGTTCGTTCAGCGCTTCGATGGCCGCTTTGACCATCTCGGCCCGTTCCGTTTTGTCCAGCCTGCGGACGGGCATCGCACCGGTCGACGCCACCACCATCTGGTCCATGGAGAACGCATCCGAGCGGGAGGCATCGGCAGCGGCTACTTGAAACTCGCGCCGCCGTTTGAAATCCCGCACGGAGTTGTTGGCCACGTTGTGAGCGATGTGAAACAGCCAAGTGGAGAACTTGGCTGTCGGACGGTACTTCTTCCGCGCCCGCCACACGCGCAGGAATACCTCCTGCACCAGGTCTTCTGCCACGGATTCCGATGCTACCGTGTGCCGCAAGACACGGTGTAGGCGTTTCTGGTAGGTTTCGATCAATTGTTCGAATGCCACCGCGTCGTCCTGCTGTACGCGCAACATCAGCTGTACGTCTGGATCTTTCTCTGCCGCCTTGGCACCTTGTTCTGCGTAGTCGACCAAGCTCATTCCTCTTGTGCCTTCGCCGGAGGTATTCCCGACGGATCAGGGCGGACGTCAGCCACCCGGGCAGCCCGCCGGCGCGGGTACCCCCAACGACCACCACAGCGTGGCCCCTATGCTGGTCAAAGGAACCACAGCCCTCCCCCTCGTCGTTTCATTACTGTTAGTCTACGTTACGGCGTGAGCTGCTTCCAGAACCTCAGTATTTTGCTGCTATCAAGAATGGCCTAATTGGTCTTACCAACTCGCATCGGCATGTCTAACCCCTGGGGGTATACTAGGTTTCGAAGTTCACGGAAAACAAGTAATCCTCCTCGTTCTCGGCGAAGGGATCAGGAGGGGCAGGTGTCGGCAACGGCTGGCTATCACGCCATAGGGGTGATCAGGACACGGCATGAGAGCAGTTCTTAGAGTCATACGCGGTACCGCAGTGCCGCCGGAACACCCGTTGGATTCGTCGCTTCCCATTCGCATCGGCCGTGGGAGTGGGTGCCAGATCCGTCTAGCCGATCCCCTTTCCTCGCGAACGCATGCAATTGTCCTCCGCGAGGATAACCAGTGGGTGGTCGCTGACGCAGAAAGTCGCAATGGGACGTTGGTCAACAATCGCAAGGTCAGCCACCATCGTTTGTCGCCCGGTGATCACATCCGTATCGGCTCTACCGAATTGATCTTCGATACCATCGATGACGCTGCAGACGAAGCGGCCGAAGTCAGCCAGACGCTGGTGATGGAGGCCCCCATGTCGGTCGACGCCAGTGGCGTCAACTCGATCAGTCTGCTGGCCACTCGGCAGCGCAGTCAGGACATGTTGGATCTATATCAGTTGAGCATCGGTCTGATGCGCTGCTCACAACCTGATGATGTGGTCCGCCGAGGGCTGGAGCTTTTGCAACACCGCACTCAGGCCAATGCCGTCGGTTTTCTGTGGTTGGATGAACACGGCCAACTTCGCCCTCAAGTTGTGCTCCCCGAAGACACTCCCGAGCGGTTTGTACTCAGCCGCCATACGTCCGAGCGGGTGCTGAAGGAGCACCACGCAGTGCGTCTTCAGTCGCCGGGTGCGCAAACGGACTCCGACGTGGATATGATTTGTGTGCCACTGGTCAACGAGCATGCGGCGACCGGAGCGATCGTCTTGACGCGGGACACAGGGCAGTTCGAGTCACTGCACTTCGATCTGGCCATCTCGGTGGGCAACCTGTTGGCTGTCGCCTTGGAGAGCAGTCGCAGTCAGGCACGCCTCTCGGCAGAGCATCAACGGTTGCAGGAGCGCTTGGGAGATTTTCCCGAGTTGATCGGGGACAGCCCAGAGATGCTCAAATTGAAGGATCGCATTACCCGCGTTGCTCGTGCCGGAGGGTGCGTGTTGGTGCGCGGGGAAAGTGGAGTGGGTAAGGAGTTGGTAGCCCGGGCAATCCACCGCAATAGCCCACGCGCCGACCGTCCCATGTTGTCGGTCAATTGCGCTGCGATCCCCGCCGACCTGATCGATAGCCAACTGTTTGGGCATCGAAAAGGAGCCTTCACCGGCGCCGATCAGGACCATCGGGGGTGGTTTCAGCAAGCGCATACTGGGACGCTCTTTCTGGACGAAGTGGGGGAGCTGACACTGGATGCGCAAGCGAAATTGCTGCGCGTGCTGGAAGGCCACCCCTTCCAACCGGTTGGCTCCACCAAGGAAGTCAAAGTGGACGTCCGGGTCATCGCTGCCACCAACCGGGATTTGCGGGAGTCGGTACGGGAGCGTCGATTTCGCGAGGACCTTTATTACCGACTTAGCGTTTTCGAATTGTATGTTCCCCCTCTGCGCGAGCGTGGCGAAGACATCGAACGGTTGATCGTCCACTTCTTGAACCACTTCCGTAAGCAGCACGGTCGGCCCTCGTTGGAGTTGAGCGCCGAGGCGAAACGCGTCTTGTTGGCTTACAATTGGCCGGGCAATGTGCGGCAGTTGCGCAATGTGATCGACAGCGCGGTCGTGTTGGCCGTCGGTGATGCCATTCAACCGGAGGATTTGTCCTTGCGCGACATTCACAACGGGACGTTGGACAGTTTGCGCATCGATGAGTGGGAAAAGCGGCTTATTGTAGAAGCGATCCGCCGCACGGGCGATAACGTGAACGAAGCAGCCAAGCTGTTAGGCATTAGTCGCGCCACCCTCTATCGGAAACTCGACCAATACGGTATCGATCGCAAGGCAATCGGTAGTGCGGATAGTTAACTCGGCATCCCGTTCACCGCATGCTGCGTCGCTCGAGCTGATTCATGGCATCCTCGCCCGGCGGTCACGGTTCGTGTGGCATTCATCGTGCTGCCTGCTACCCGTCTTGTAGCAAGTAGTTGCTGCCGAGCGGCCGCGTGCATAGGCAGTTACCCCACAACTGGTCCGTGGTGATCGTTGGCGCGGCCTCTGACCAGCTTCTAGGCCGGCATTGAGCCTGGACCGATGCCAGGCAGCCTGGGCCGCGGACTGCTGCGGCATGGCGGTGCGCAGCAAAAGAGCCGCGGCGAAGAGCTCCTCGCCGCGGCCCACATGTTTTTCCTAGCAGTTCGAACGGCTTGGGTTCGAAACTACTTCTTCTTCGCAGCCTTCTTCTTAGGTGCTGCCTTCTTTGCTGCCGTCTTCTTAGTTGCGGTCTTCTTCGTCGCAGCCTTCTTGGTTGCCGACTTCTTCGTCGCTGCCTTCTTGGTGGTCGTTGCCGCCTTCTTGGTAGCTGCTTTCTTGGCCACGTCTACTCCTCCGATTGATACGGAACCTGGAGCGAGGCACCTGAGTGACGACAGCAGCCACATGCTCTCGTCGGCCTCGATCCTCGAATCGAAAACCCCCTCCCCGTCCATCCACGGTGGCCACCGTTAGCGATGGATAGTGAGGGTTCACCTACGTCCTTATCCATATATTTGTACGAAAGCGAGTATAGAATGCAATAGCTTTTCGACCACTTGTCAACACTTTTCCGACATTTTTTCCACCTGCGTGCAAGGCCCCTTTCCACGGCTCGCTCACCACGGTCGCAGCGCACCTTGAGAAACAATGACTTGCACCAGCGTCTCAGTAGCGAGGGTAACCACCCTGGAGGGCTTGCCAACTGCCGGCCGCCATCATCAAGAACATGAACCCGGCAAACATGTTGCCGCCGCGCAAGAACCATAAGCCGATCGCTGCGGCAGTGACCAGTGAAACGATTTGTGCATACTGATACGCGGCCGGTACTCGCAACGCATGCAACAGATTCTCGCAAATCTGACCACCATCCAACGGTAGCACCGGAAGCAGGTTCAGCAGCGCCCAGAAGACACTGGGGAAGACCAGGGCGTCGACCACCGCGTAGGGAACAATGGTATCGCTTATCTCTCCCGGAGAGACCACCCATCCCATCAATTCGACGGGCACCTGCGCCACCATGGCCCCCGCGATGACCAATCCTCCGAAGGCCAATTGTAAAGCTGGGCCAGCCGCTGAAATACCGACTTGTTCCCACGGCCCCACACGGCGTTGCCGCGCCGCGCGCCAACTGCCGAAGTCCGAGATTGCCAGCCCGCCGAAATGGTACAGCACAATGCGCGGTTCCATCCCACAGGCGCGCATCGCCAGGGCATGACCGAACTCATGGATCAAAACCGAAACGAAAACGGCGGCAATCCATCCGGCCAATAAAACCGGTGCCCCGGGGGAACTCAAGTCGTACACTTGCGCTACACGATCCAAACCACGGCTCCACTCCCAGCCAAGCAGCGCGGCAACCAACCAGAAACCCCAGGTAACGCGCACGCGGAACCCAAGTAGTTGGAATTGCCAATCATAGGGACTTACCGGCGGATCTTGCAGCAACATAGGACTCGACTTGGTGAAATGAAGCGGTGGAACCTTTTCTCATGGTCCCATGACGTCGCCGCTGCATGGCACCGACTCAACAACATGGGATCGCTGGGAAAACCGTGGCAAATGACCACAGGATGGTGTGAGTGACATCAGTATGGATTGAGTGTTCAGTGGCGTGCAAGAGCGATCAACTCCTCCGCGCCGGCATCGCGCAACTGTCGCGTTACCGCCTCGGCCACGGCGATCGGATCGCTATCCGGTCCTGTCTGTTGGGCTTCGACACACTGGCGTCCATCGGGGCTCAGCACGCGTGCCCGCAAGGTCAACTGGTCTTTCCCCACGACGGCCACAGCAGCGACCGGTGCTAGGCAGCCAGCCATGAGATGGCGCAGCACATGCCGTTCGGCCAACACCGCGCGATGGGTCGCATTATCATCCAGTGCGCGCAGCGCCTGATGCGTCTCGGCATCCTCCTGACGGCATTCTAGGCCCAGTGCCCCTTGCCCGACGGCGGGGAGCATGCGTTCGGTGGGCAAGACCTCAGCGATGTGCTCGGTCAATTGCAAGCGGTTCAGGCCGGCACGTGCCAGGATGATGGCATCGAGCTCGCCGTCGTGCACCTTTTGCAACCGTGTATCCACGTTGCCCCGGATGTCAGCAATTACCACATCATGCCGCCAATGAAGCAGTTGAGCAGCTCGACGCAAGCTGCCGGTGCCGATGCGTGCCTGCGCGGGAAGCGAGGTGAAAGGGCACTGGTGGCGAGTAATCAAGCAGTCGGAGGTATCCTCGCGCGGCGGCACCGCAGCCAGGCAAAGCCCCGGGACAGGTTCGGTGGGCAGGTCCTTGAGACTATGGACCGCGACATCGACCTGGTTGGCCAACAGGGCTTGTTGAATCGCTTTGGTAAAAACGCCTCTTCCTCCCACCGCGCGCAAGGATTGCGATGTTCGGTCTCCCTCGGTACGGATGTGGATCAACTCTACATCGTGACCGTGGCGGCGCAATGCTTCTGCCACCCACTCGGCTTGCCATAGTGCCAATTTGCTGGCGCGCGTTCCGATTCGCAACTTCACTCCGGATGCTCCTTCTCCTTGCTAAGGTGTTGAAAACTGCATCGCCCACCTGGGTTGCTCGGTGGCTGCCGCACTGGGCTGCAGTTACGGCTACCGTTGGTAGGCTGTTGCTGGTTGGCTGGCATGACCATGCTCACTCCGCAGGGGCCTGGAGCACGATATGCCGCCGCCATTGCTGCTCATCGACGTTGGGAAAATCGAGGCGATGATGCACGCCGCGCGATTCTTCTCGAGCCAGAGCGGCTTGCAGCATCATCGTGGCCACGGTCAGCAGGTTCTGCAGCTCCCATCCAGCGGCATCGTAAAAGGCATGGTCGAGCACATAACGAGAGTAGCCCTGGATCGTATGCACGGCCTCGCGCAACCGATCGCCGCCCCGCTCCACTCCCGCGGCTCTCCACATCAAACTTTTGACTGAATTGCGGATATCGGCAACGTCGAACGATTCTTCGCCGGGCCGGATCCTCCAGTCGAGCCGCTCGGCGCGCAAGGGATGGGGCTGTTGCCGAACGAGCTCGCCCACCAGCTCTCCGCAACGAGCACCGAACACCAACCCTTCGAGCAGGCTGTTGGAAGCCAGGCGATTGGCCCCATGCAATCCGGAGCTGGTGACTTCCCCGGCCGCCCACAGCCCCTCCAGCGATGTGCGGCCATCGAGGTCGGTTTCCACCCCGCCGATCATGTAATGAGCACCGGGACGCACCGGAATCGGATCACGACTAGGGTCGAGCCCGAATTTCCGACAAGTGGCAGTGAAACCAGGAAACTCGCGACGCACCAGTTCGGGGTCCATGTGGCGCAACGAAAGGTAAACGCACGGGTGTTGCGTGATGGCCATCTGACGCACGATCGCCTGACTGACGATGTCACGCGGCGCCAGCTCCAAACGCTCGTCGTAGTCTTGCATGAAGCGGTAGCCATGGCAGTCGACCAGATACGCTCCCGCTCCTCGTATCGCCTCGGTGACCAACACGCGTGAGCTACCGGCGATGTATAGGACGGTGGGGTGGAACTGCATGAACTCCATGTCGCGCAGCCGCGCGCCGGCGCGATAAGCCAACGCATGTCCATCACCGGTAGCCACCGCCGGATTGGTCGTCTCCCGGTAAACCTGCCCGCAGCCCCCGGTACAGAGAATGGTATGTTGTGCCCAGATCAGCGCCGGCGGCTGACCGTGGCGCGCCACCACGGCCCCGCAACAGCGTCCGTCGACCGTCAACAGATCGACCGTGAACGCTCGTTCCCAGATCTGCACGTTAGGCAACTGACGCGTGCGGGCGATGACGGCTCTCATGATCTCTCGGCCGGTGGCATCTCCCAAGGCATGGATGATCCGTTGGTGCGTATGCCCCCCTTCGCGCCCCAAGACCAATTGGCCATCGTGTTGATCGAATTGAGTTCCCCAGGCCATCAGCTCGCGAACCCGCAAGGGCGCCTCATGCACGACCAATTCGACCACTTCTCGGTGACATAAGCTTCCCCCGGCGCGGAGCGTGTCGGACACATGGGAAGCGAAATCGTCGGCCGGATCCCATACGCTGGCGATTCCACCTTGCGCGTAATTGCTATTGCTCTCCCGCAACTCGTCTTTGGTAACCACAATGGCCGCGGCGTCCCCCAAAGCGTTGGCTGCACGCAAACCGGCCAAGCCGCCGCCGACGATCAACACATCGGTAAAATAGTTCGCCATGCGTTTGGGCGATACATCCACGACATAGCGTGGCGTCTGCGGCCCAGGCAAGTACAGTGAGGGAGCGATCGTGGTAGAATCAGTGGCCATCGTGGTGGAAGTAGGTACCTTGCGATTCAGGGAGGGAAACAGTTTTTCCCAACTCTAGGTGAGGACGGCAGGTTCGGAGGGGATAGCAGCCACCGCCACACTACGCCGGCGTATTCGACTCTGCCCGCCGCGGTGACTCCGATAGCAAACAATTGAAATCCGCATCAATATATCATGAGAATTCGCCATGCCGTATACCACTGACAAGCAAAGTCGAACCATGGGTAACCACCTGCTCGTGGCAGGCACGCTGCTGGGCCTATGCGGCACGCTGTGGCCTGCCACCATGGGTGGCCTGGTCGCCGACGAGCCACTGACGTTGCCCGAGCGATGGGCATACACCCGCCCACTGATCAGTCCCGTCGACCGTGGTGAACACACAAGCTACGCCCAGAAAGACCCATCGGTCGTATGCGTCGATGGCACATGGCACGTATTCATGACGGTCAAACTGCCCCATCGATCCGCCATCGAGTACTGCTCATTCACCGATTGGGAACAAGCCGATGCGGCCAACCGTATTCTCCTGCCGATCAGCGATAGTGACTACTATTGTGCTCCCCAAGTCTTCTTTTTTGAACCACATCAACGGTGGTATTTGATCTATCAAGTGGGCATTGCCGGGCAGCAGAAGATGTGGGTGGCCTACTCAACAACCGACTCGTTGGCCGATCCCCATTCCTGGACAACCGCCCGCCCCATGCTCGACGGTGGTCCCCAAGATCCACGTCACCATGGCGGTCTGGATTATTGGATCCTAGGTGACGATCAGCGCGTTTACTTGTTCTACACCACCTTGGATGGTCGCATGTGGCGGTTGTGGACAACGATCGAGGAGTTTCCTCATGGGTTTCGTGATTGCCAACTGGCGCTCCAAGGGGATTTTTTTGAGGCCAGCCACATCTATCGTGTCGAACATGCCGACGGTTACCTGGCACTGATCGAAGAGAATGGCCAGCGATACTACCAAGCCTACTGGGCCGATCGGCTGGACGGGCCCTGGCGTCCCTTGGCTGCCACCGCAGATCACCCCTTCGCGAGCTGGAAGAATATCGAGCCCGCCACTGGCGTCCCCGCCTGGACCGACAACGTAAGCCATGGTGAGCTGATTCGCAGCAGCAATGACCATCGCTTGTTGGTCGATCCACGGAATTTACAATTCGTTTTCCAAGGAGTACTGGAATCGCAGAAGAAGGGACTTCCCTACGGCCAGATTCCGTGGCGCATCGGGATTCTGCGTCCGGTACGCCCGCAGTAGATCGCGCCACCTTACGTGGCCCTTGCCCTCTGGAGGAACCGGCCGCCGCTGCTCGCTGCCGGACCTCCTCCTCTGCCTGCCGGACCGTTGCCTCGCCTGCACCGGTCCGCAGCCTCGCGCATGGCGGCCACGAACACATCGGGAGGTCCTGGCCAAGGGCTACCACTGGCGAGGCCCGCGGAAGTGCCGTCATGGCGTGGATAGTAGTTCGCAGAGCAATCAGTGACGCAGGCTAGAACCATGAGACATGTTGTCATCATCGGCGGCGGATTCGGTGGCTTGGAAGTCGCGCGGCGGTTGCGCGCAACCAAGGTACGGGTCACCCTAATTGACCGCAACAACTACCATCTCTTCCAACCGCTGTTGTACCAAGTGGCCACCGGCGGCTTATCTCCGTCGAATATCGCCTCCACGTTGCGCTACATCTTGCGGCGGCAAAAAAACTGTGAAGTGATGTTGGCGGAGGTAACAGCGATCGATGTGCATTCCCGATCCCTAACGTTGGATTCGGGAACGCTGAGCTTCGATGACCTGGTCGTTGCCGTGGGAGCAACCACTAGCTACTTTGGGCACGATCCATGGCAGGACGACGCCCCAGGGCTGAAATCGATCGAAGACGCCCTCGAAATACGCCGCCGTATTTTTCTTGCTTTCGAAGCTGCCGAGTGGGTAGAGGATTTTCCAACCCGGCAAGCGCTGATGACTTTTGTGGTCGTCGGCGGAGGGCCGACCGGCGTCGAACTGGCAGGCGCCCTGTCCGAGATCGCTCGTCATACGCTGAAGCACGATTTTCGCCATATCGACCCCCGGGAAACGCGGATCATCCTCATCGAGGCGGCCCCCCACCTCTTGGCCCACTACCCGGAAAAACTACGTCGCTGGGCCGAGGAGAAAGTCAGACGGCTAGGGATCGAAGTGTTGACTCAAACGCGGGTAGTTGATGTTAATGACCACTCGGTGCGAGTGCGCCGCGGAGAGGAGGAATTCGTCCTGCAGACGCGGACCACGGTGTGGGCCGCCGGGGTACGAGCCAACCCGTTGGCGGAAGCCCTGGCTGCTCAATGCGCGCTCTCTGTCGATCGTTCCGGGCGCGTGCCCGTCACCGCACAATTAACGGTCGGGGAGTTTGATAACATCTACGCCATCGGCGACATGGCGCTTTGCCTGGATGCAGATGGCAACCCACTGCCCGGGTTGGCGCCGGTCGCCATGCAGCAGGGGGCTTACGTGGCGCAGCGAATCTCTGCGCAGGTCCGCGGACGTTCATGCCCCCGCCCCTTTCGCTACCATAACCGTGGAACTATGGCGACGATCGGTCGCGCGGCGGCGGTGGCCGAGATTGGCAAATGGCAGATCAGCGGTTGGTTCGCGTGGCTTCTCTGGCTGGTCGTGCACCTCATGCAGATCGTCCAGTTCGAAAGCCGGTTGTTGATCCTGATCCAGTGGGGGTGGAACTATTTCACCTTCAATCGTAGTGCTCGGTTGATCACCGGTCCCTTGCGGTGCCTGAAAGAGGAGGAAAACGAAAACGATTCGTCAACGACAGTCTCCCCGCAGAGCAGCTCGACGAAAATCGAGTGAACATGGTTGTGCGCCCAATGTGTCCGCGGGACAATTCGGGTGACCGACACGACGCGAAAACTCGACGCGAGAGATGACTACGGCGAGGCCCGTTATCGCGTCGCGCCCTGAGCAGTGTCATGGGGGCGCTCCCCGCGGTACCACTGACACGATTCGCCGCAGCGGATACGACGAAGATACCTGAGGGTGTCCGGCAATTCGCATCATATCGAGTATCCAGCGTACTTGCCCGTTTTTCTTACCGCGACGGTGGTTATAACGCACCAGTAGTTGGTAGGCGAAGATCGCGGCCAGTAACTGGGGTTGATTGTTTTGTAGTCCACGATGCCAGACGCGATCGGTCCATTCGAACAGCGATTTGAACCATTCATTGAAAGGTTCGACCGTTTGGCGGCGACGTTGATAAATGGGTTTGCCGCTTGGGCTCTGGTAAAACTTGCGGCGCACCAGACGGCGGCGATGGGACTCATCGCGAGGCTGGATGTTCTTTTCGGGAGGCTGTTTCGTGCCGCGCTTGTTTTCGGGATGGAGAAAGCGGCGGCCGGTACGACGGCCTTGTTCGGTCCATTCAACCTGCTCGCCCAAAGCATTGCTGTCGTAGCCGCTGTCGGCAGTGACATGTTGGGTCGACTCCGGAAGCGCACCGATTTTCTCCACGAAGGTTCGCGTCGCTTTCGCGCTGGCCCGGTCGGCCGAAGCGAGCAACGGAAAGACGGGGCTGGCCTTCGTGGCCGTGACAACCACTTCAAAGCTGTAGCCCTGCACCCACCCGTCGTGCTTGGAGCAGCCCCAGTCGCTGTCGCGATCGACACCGCGCAGACCTTTAAGAATACGTTTCCTCTTGCGGTCGCTCTGGTACCACAATGGACCGCGCGCTGCGACGAGGCTCTTGCCCACGGCCACGTCTTTGGCATCGGCCACGCCTTCGTCGATCGCCTTTTCGCCTTGAACTTGATCGCATACTTGAACAACCGGTGGGCCCGTCGATACCGGTCAAAATACGTACTCCGCGCTGGGAACTTGCACGTTCCCAGCAGTCGCTTCAATTCGCAGCGATGTTCGTCGAGGAAGCAATATTGCGACGATTTGCTTTTTTTCGTTTCAATATCGCGACCATAATAAACACCGCCAGCACCAAGTCGCGAATCTCCGGCTTGCGGCCGGGCCCCGTGCCTGGACCTTCACGTTCGGCCCGCTGGCAAAGCGGCACGGCCATCTTCACCAGCGACGCCAAAGTCGTGCCCACCGTGGCACTCATAATCATCCTTGGGTCCTCCATGGGGCGTCCGTTTCTACTTCCTTAGCAGAAACATACCCCATCGAGGCCCTTACGCTTACATCAATCTAATTCCCGGACACCCTCATGCACCTACCAGTAGTGGAATTCGCCAGAATTCCCTTGCACCTACCAGCAGTGGAATTCGCCAGAATTCCCTTACACCTACCAGCAGTGGAATTCACCAGAATTCCCAAATACCACAATTCGCCCCGAAGGGGCAGCGCCATGAAAGCCCAGGGCAGAGCGAGAGCGGCGTAGCCGCTGAAAGCGCCGCCCTGGGAACACGAATGCCCAACCATCCAAGCCCTGAAAGGGCGATCAAATTCTGCTCTCTTGGCTCGGTGCAACGCCAGCCGCTTCTGGGGAGACAATCCCTTACGCCGCGCCTCGGCATCCACGCGGTAGACGTGACTGAGCTGCCGGATCACATACTCCGTCTCTTCGGGGAACACGTCGACCAGATCCACTACCAGTAGTGGAATTCGCCAGAATTCCCAACTACTCCTACCAGTAGTGGAATTCGCCAGAATTCCCAACTACTCCTACCAGTAGTGGAATTCGCCAGAATTCCCAAGTACCACAATTCGCCCCGAAGGGGCAGCGCCATGAAAGCCCAGGGCAGAGCGACAGCGGCGTAGCCGCTGGAAGCGCCGCCCTGGGAACACGAATGCCCAACCATCCAAGCCCTGAAAGGGCGATCCAATTCTGCCTTGCGTCCGGGACGTACATAGAAACCGTAGCCGCCGCCAGAGGACGAACAAGCAGCCGCTACCGCGCCGGCCCTGGTTGTCGTCGCTTAGCGAAGCCGTGATAGTAGCCCGGTCATTCATGGCCGGGGCGTCGAGTCCCCAATCCCTCCCTACGCGTCGCGTAGCGATGCGGTGAGGCGCTGTCTGGCGATGTGCAGGCAGAGCCTGCACGGCGTTTAGTTCCCAGGCGGAGCCTGGGAACCAGAAAACCAGAAAAAAATATCTTCAATTTCATTTAACGCCTCCTGACATCGCTGCTTTTCTGATTTTAAGGCCTCCAAAGCCGCCTTCTTTTTTGCTCGCTCAGCTTCAGCTTTCAACTCTCTGTCGATCTTTCTTCGTCCGTCGCTTGCCTTCCTCGCTTGCCCCTTTTGGTGGCGTTCTCGATTAGAAAGACTCGCATTAGCAGTATGCTCTTGTTGTCGTAGTTTCTTAAGAAGTGCTTCTAGTCGCGCACGCAGGTCTTCGTTCTCTTCCAACCCACTCGGATCGATCTTTGTCGTCGGTCCGTTGCCCACGTACCGATACAGGTTCGTATCACCGGCGGCGAAGCCGATGGGGTCTTGGCTGAGCCAGCGGCCGAGGGTGGGGGAGTACCAGCGGGCCCGGTTGTATTGCAACTCGACGTCACTGTCCCACGACCTGCCAGTATAACCGAAGACCGCATCGACGGCATCTTGATGGCTGGACGCAATCGGATTGCCCGCCGCGTCGAAGTCGGCTTCGTGGACCAGGTTTTTCTGATTTCCAAGTTCCGACTGGGAATCTCTGGCCGTCGGCCTCCGCGTGTCAGACTGGCTGACGAATCCTTGGCCATTTCGGAGGAAAGAGGCAGAGCCTCAACTGGCAGTGCGTTCCCAGGCGGAGCCTGGGAACGAGGGAAAAGAAATCTCCGCGAAGTCGGAGCACTCCAAAGATCGGCCAGAATTGTCAAGCGCTGCAAATCAGCGATCCGGGACTCCATGGCTGTCGCATCCCAGCCGCGGAGCGGCGAGATAATCTAGCTCCGGGCGGGAGCCCGGAGTTCGTGTCGCAGTATCCCGGGAGTCCCGAAGGGACGACATGTGGAACTGCCGTGGAACGCGTCGGGGGACCACCACGACATATACTGTTCGTCGGCCAACAACTGATCGACCGCCGCGCCCCACAGGTAGCGATTCATCAACCGTGCCGCGTCCGCCCCCTCCGCATCGAAATCAACAATCCGCAGCACTTCCTGGCCGTCGGCCCAGACAAAAATCTCTTCGCGATCCCACGTGCATCTCATAACCTGTTGCTGCAGAGCAGGTTATGCTAGTCCGTACGGTGGGTGGCACCAAGTATCGCGGACCACTCCAGCGAAAATGGCATCCAGCCACCGCGGCCATCAACTCGGCGATCATCCGTGCTCGCCGTCTCGCTTCGCGTTCCTTCTTCTCCTGTTCCGATTCCAACACAACCAGGCACCCGCAATTCTTCTCCGCTGCATCGCACTGGACAATCTTACGGCGTTGCGTCGGGCTGGTTACTCAACTCCTTCGTCACTATCACCAGCCCGCCGCTGCTACCAACTGGTCGAAGTGAAGTGTTACGCACTGTCACAGTGCGACTACAATTCGGCCGGTAACATCTTGCATGTTAATCCACAATCACGAACTGCACATATTCGTATCTCAGTTCCAATTCGCGAAGCACTTGTGGCGTGAGTTGGTCACTTCGAACAACAATCCTTCCTGCGTTGTTGTATTCTGGATATTCAAGTTTTTCTCGAATCCAACGCTCGTCGACCTCCGCATTACGAAGATCTATTTCTTGTGGCCATACCGAAAACGTTCCCTCTGAAGGAACAACTTTGCCGTGGACCTCATTTAGTTCTTTCTCTTGTCGCAGCAACAGCGCCTGGATATTGGCTCGCTTCGTAGCCTCAATAAGAACGAGAGCACTCGCCGAAAAGAGAAACGCAACGAATAGAATCGTGGCAAGCGAATAAGCCACAAGTTTCTTCTTCATGAGTTCATTAATCCAAGATGTCCAGCGGCGGATCAACCGGCCACGGATCCCCCAAAATCACCTTCTCTGTCCGTGTCTCCTCGCCTGGTTTAATGCGACTTGCTTTCAACGCTTGCTCAAGCCCCGCCGAAGTCCACCAGAAACAGTCGTATACGCCAACCACATAAGTTTTAGAACCTGATGCCGCTATCTCAGCTTGAATGTACGCCTCGATTGCAGCTCTGAATTTGTCAACGTCGTGTTCCGTCGGATCAACGACAATTTCGCCAAGAACCGAATAGAACGGCGGTACAACTTTGCTTGGCGATGGAGGTAATGTCGGATACGTTTCAAGGTCGTCAGATCGGATCCTCATTTCGCCAATCGAGTTCAAATCCTTTTCAAACGCACCATAACCTTTGTCGTCAATTACCAAGAACCCATGGATGGAACGAACCCACAGATTAAACAGCACCGATCCCTTCTGATATCCCAAGCCAGTGCAAACACCGGTTCCTGATACTTGCCCAACTGGTCCAATAACGGTTGACGGAACATTTATCGATAATTCGAAACCAAGTGAATTGAGATAGTCTCCCAACTTCTCGCCTGGAAGCTTTGGCAAGATATTCATCAATTCCCGGAGATCAGTCGGACTAATAGGTCGCTTCTGAGCGGGAAATTCTTCGACTAAGCCACTGGGATCAATTGCATTGGTTGGTCGGTTAGCAACATACCGATACAGGTTCGCGTCACCCGCATTGAATCCGATGGGGTCTTGGCTGAGCCAGCGGCCGAGGGTGGGGGAGTACCAGCGGGCGCGGTTGTATTGCAAGTCCACATCAGCGTCCCACGCTCGACCAGTATAACCGAAGACCGTATCGACGGCATCTTGATGGCTGGACGCAATTGGATTGCCCGCCGCGTCGAAGTCGGCTTCGTGGACCAGATTGCCGAAGCTGTCGAACACCTGATGCTCGCGGACGCCCGAGTTGCTATCCACCAGGTCGCGGACTGTGCCAAGATGATCGGTCAGCGGCCAGTAGACGGACCCAGCCCCCAGAAACGCGCTGCCGTGGAACGCGTCCGGCGACCACCAAGACAAGTACTGTTCGTCGGCCAACAACTGGTCCACCGCCGCGCCCCACAGGTACCGATTCATCAACCGCGCCGCATCCGCCCCTTCGGCGTCGAAGTCAACCATCCGCAGCACTTCCTGGCCATCAGCCCACACGAAGATCTCTTCAGGATCCCACTCCCATCTCACAACCTATTGTTGCAGCGCACGCTACGCAAATCCATGCGTTGAATGCCACCAAATTTGTCAATTACTAGTCGGCCACTACGGGCGTAAGCGGCGGAGCCTTAAATAGTAGCGTGTTCCCCGGCGGAGCTTGGGAACGAGAACGAGGGATCCTCGCGCATTGGCAACTCGCAACTCAACCTTGGTACACCATCACATTGAGGGTACCCACAGCGTGTTCGAGCTCAGTCTTAAGAGCATGAAATTGCGGACAGTTGAGCAATTGCCGCTCAAATTCTCGTCCGTCGGGCGGCGTCGAGTAACTCCAAAAGGTTAAGGAGATATTAGCCCACTGCGGTTTTTCACTGATGTCTGGATCGAAGACTAGCGTGTGCATGCCAATGGATAAAGTGAAGAGGTCCAAGATAATGTCTCCTCGAACCTTAGAATCTACGCATTTTTTCTGTATCGAGGCAAATCTCTCGGAAATTGGGCAAAAATCTGCATCAACTGTAACACACGGATATTGTCTTGCAAATCTTGCGAGATCGCCGCGTTTTAAAAAATCTGCGTCGATATATCCTAAGTCTTCTTCATTGCCGTCAATTGCATTGATAATATCTGTCCATATCGCATTCTCTGCTCTCAGGAGTGGGCGACTAAAGTGGACTCTATCAACCGTCCGTCCCTCCAAGCCGCATATCCGCTGGAGAGCATCAGCAGCAGCTGCCAAGTTCAGTGACGGGTCTATTGAATACAGGTGAACATCAGTGGTTACCGACATACGGAGCACTCCTAACTAATCGCCGCGGCTTAATCGCTTCTGCTCCATAGACAGCACGTACAAAGCAACGACGTGAGCTACTTCATCACTTTGCGTGACGTCCGCTAGGAACGGCCGCAGGTCGGCAAAGACCCAGACGGCGATTTTCGTCATATCATTACCAGCTTTGATGCGCTCGTTACAAATCCGATCCAGCATTTCAGGATTTCCAGCAACGGGCGCGAGAACTAACATCCCGATGACGGTTCCTGCGGCGCCAAACACTTGAAGTTTCTTTTTTACTGCAGGAACGTCATGCCAGCCTTTCGCAGTCGTGAACTTACGAGGCGGCTGGAGCAGCCTCACTTTCCTGTTCGCTACATGGTAAATTCGTTTGAGTTGCTTGGATCTAAAACCTCCAGTTTTGGAATCATACACTCGAACGACACGGCTCTTTTCGAGCTGATCACCCTCTCTCAGCTCTCCGTCGTATAGAACAATGTCGAGCTGAGTTGTACCTTTTCCGCGACTACCAGCGCCGATGGACAAAACCTTTCGCGTGGAATTATCTATGCATACGTCAGTGTATAAGCGTCCCGCAGCAAGAACGTTTTGTTTCTCAATACGATTAAACAATCGGCGCTCAAATTCCTTACCGAAAGCGCCATCGTCCCTCGGGTCGGCGGGTTTCCATCCCTCATCCTCCATCTCTTCAATAATCGCAAGCATCCATGAGACGAGCAAAGCGTCCGCTTGATGCTCGGGAGATAAATCCGACAGCTCAGCCGGCCGTCGCTTGGCCAACCCACTCGGATCGGTTGCGTCGACGGGGGCATTGCCCACATACCGATACAAATTCGCATCACCGGCGGCGAAGGAGATGGGGTCTTGGCTGAGCCAGCGGCCGAGGGTGGGGGAGTACCAGCGGGCCCGGTTGTATTGCAACTCGACGTCACTGTCCCACGACCTGCCAGTATAACCGAAGACCGCATCGACGGCATCTTGATGGCTGGACGCAATCGCGTTGCCCGCCGCGTCGAAGTCGGCTTCGTGGACCAGGTTGCCGAAGCTGTCGAGCACCTGATGCTCGCGCACCGTCGAGTTGCTATCGACCAGATCGCGGACCGTCCCCAGGTGATCGGTCAGCGGCCAGTAGACGGGCCCGGCCCCCAGAAACGCGCTGCCGTGGAACGCGTCCGGCGACCACCAAGACAAATACTGTTCGTCGGCCAACAACTGGTCCACCGCCGCGCTCCACAGGTACCGATTCATCAACCGCGCCGCATCCGCCCCTTCGGCGTCGAAATCGACGATCCGCAGCACCTCCTGGCCATCAGCCCACACAAAAATCTCTTCGCGATCCGATTTTTATCTCATAAGCCTTTGCTACAAATAAGGTTACGCAAATCCAACCGGTGGGTGGCACCAAAGTCCGTTTTAAAGTCCGTTTGTGGGTGGCACTAAAGTCCTTTTTGCAATGCGGTTGGGCGCACGATGGTCCTTCCGTGGATTTGTGTCGAGCCGATTGAAGCGCCGGTGAGTTTGGCCTTCGGCCAAAAACGAACTTGGTGCGATTCCGATTCCTGGGGCGTTGCCGCCAGGCTGCGGTGTCGACAGGGCTTCGCCCAACCTTCCCACTCTCCTGGATTTGTGGGGCGGGCGATTCCAATTGCGACAGCTGGTCGCACTACTCGGCCAACCGCCGAACAGTCTCCCAGGGACGGTCTGCCGATGCCATAGGAAGCTCACCCTGGGGGCATAACTTTCTATCGCAAAGCCACTTGGGTCAACAGAATTGCTGGGTTGCACGAAATTGCCTGATGGGGGCAGATCTAGAAACGGCGTGGGACCGACCACGGTTACTGATCGTCGATCGGGACGAAGAGCACATCATCAACTCGTTGGCCAAACGCGGATGGGGCTGGCCGTTGGACACGTGTACGACGGTCATTCGGCAGATGTTGATCGGTCGCGAGGAGTTCCTCCGCTCGACCCGGTGTTCCTTCCTGCGCGTCGAGTTCGATCGGTTGCGACGGGAGCCACGCCAGGTACTGGCGGAGATCACTGGCTTCCTCGACTTCGTCCCCACGCCAGAGCGTTTTGCTCGCGCTGTGCAGTTTATTCGGTCGGGTTGATCCGGGGGCAGTGGCAAGCAACCGATTGGCGATGATGGATCCGCAATGACCCTTCTGACCGTTGGTCTGACCGTTGATTGTATTTTCTGTCCGTTCGGCGCCGGCGAGCGATGGTTGTAAGTAGGATTGCGCGGCCATTTGACGACTGTCAGCTCTGCGTATTCGCCGGCATGCGGGCAGCCGGACCACTGGTCGGGGGGCTGGGGTACGTCGGGACCGGGAGCAGTCGGGGCTGGAGGCTGTCGGGGGCGGCGTGCCGGAGCGAGGCGGCTGCCCGACGTAGGGCGCCACTTCCTCTTCGCAGACGCAATTCGGGAGCAGCGTGACCTGCACACGAAGCTGATCAGCACACGAAGCTGATCAGCACACGAAGCTGATCAGCACACGAAGCTGATCAGCACACGAAGCTGATCAGCACGCGGAGCTAACCGGCGTGAGGAGCTTCAGCCGCTCGAACACCAGGGGCTCGCTGCGGTCTTAGCCGATCAGCTTCGGTGAGTGTGCGGCAAGCGTGCAGGCGGGAAGAATCTTGGACGGAATCAGGCAGGTGGCTGGTGTGGCAGCCAGGACTAAATGGAGGTAGAGGCTCAGGGGGCTGCCGGTGCTGGCGGTTGGCTCGATTCGGATGCTTCAGGGCGCATGCCCGCCACGGCTCAACCAACCCGTGAACGGTTACGCACGAGACAAAGGCCCAATTGAGATCTACTCCTCGGAGGTGATCAATTCCGAAGCCCCACAACGAGACGGATCGACCAGGTCTTCGTAAGCGGTAGGGTCAGTCAAGTACCGTGGCGAGAATCGCTCTTCGGAAATGGGTTCGTTGACGGAAAACCAGTGAAACTGCGCGTTTGTTTCGATGACATAATCGATGCCGTCTTCTGACGCCAGCTCCTCAGCGGTCACCGATTTCGGCAGATAGATTCCATCTCGATCCTGCCACTGTTATGTTTCGCGCCGCTCCACTGCCGTCTTGATCACGCCATCGCGTTTCCAGCGGATCGACTGAGTAAATTCAACCGACATCAGCGTCGTTTTATCGATGTGCCAATCCCAGTCATGCCCCAAGACTTCCGGGTGATCGCTGATTGACCGGCGGAATATCCTGAGCAAATCGGGCTCTCGCGGAACATCTTCGACTTTCGCAAGCGTCCCGGATCGTAAAGACTTAGCCATGTGGGCGTCGAAACTGAACCCGTGTGTAGGTGCGTACCACGGGAACGGAAACTGCTGCACACCGATCATCCGCCAATCCAAGTTGCCGGTCGATGACAATTCACCGTAAGGATCGCTTTTCACGAGTCTGACTTGACCGATGGGATCCGCCCGATAGGTCCTGCCGTCGAAATGCAACATGCTCGTTTCTCGCATCTCCAACGGGCCCGCGGCAGTGAGAATCTTCCGACGCGTTTTGTAACCATTACGAACCACCAGGCGTCGTCCCTGGTCGTCTTGCCGGTTCGCGTACGTGGCCAGGAACTCCTCTACCTCGGCTTCGATGGCAGCCTGCAGGATCCGACAAGCCCCGTGGCGAACGATTTCGTCTAGAGGGCTCCGATCATCGAACTGGGCTCGAAACTCGAGTACTTCCCTGTCCAATTTCTCGCCCTCTGCATTCCGAGCAACAACTCTTGTACTCTTGGTCATGGCGTATCCTCCTACCCCTCATCGGGGCACTGTTGGAACCAAACAACTAATACCAGTCAGCAGGATCCGCCATCTTTTCCCTTGTTCCCAGAACATAACTTTCCACAATACCTCCCAGTTCGAAAGCCGGTTGTTGATCCTGATCCAATGGGGGTGGAACTATTTCACCTTCAATCGTAGTGCTCGGTTGATCACCGGTCCCTTGCGGTGCCTGAAAGAGGAGGAAAACGAAAACGATTCGTCAACGACAGTCTCCCCGCAGAGCAGCTCGACGAAAATCGAGTGAACATGGTTGTGCGCCCAATGTGTCCGCGGGACAATTCGGGTGACCGACACGACGCGAAAACAAGACGCGAGAGATGACTACGGCGAGGCCCGTTATCGCGTCGCGCCCTGAGCAGTGTCATGGGGGGCGCTCCCCGCGGTACCACTGACACGATTCGCCGCAGCGGATACGACGAAGATACCTCACGGATGCAGACGATGATTCCCGCAGCCATTATTGCCAAGACACGCGACGGCCGAGAGCTTACCGAAGCCGAGATTCGATTCATGATCGAGGGCATGCTCACCGGCGAAGTGGCCGATTACCAGATGGCGGCCTGGGCAATGGCTATTCTATGGCGCGGCATGACGCCGCCAGAGACGGCCATCCTCACGCGAGCCATGTTGGATAGCGGTAATCGCTTGCCCCGAGTTTCCGACCGACCACGGGTGGACAAGCATTCAACCGGTGGACTGGGCGATAAAGTGTCCTTGATCCTGGCCCCATTGCTCGCCTGCTGCGATCTGGAAGTTCCCATGCTTAGTGGCCGCGGTCTTGGAATCACCGGCGGCACTCTGGACAAGCTGGAGTCCTATCCGGGGATGCGATGTGACTTAACGATCGAGGAAATCAATCGATGCTTGTTGGAAGTCGGCTGCGTCATTACCGGAACTACCGACGATATCGCACCGGCCGATCGGCGATTGTACGCCCTGCGCGACGTGACGGGCACAGTGCCCTCGATCACGTTGATTACTGCCAGCATTCTGTCGAAAAAGCTGGCGGAGACCCTCGATGCGTTGGTGCTGGATGTGAAGTTCGGCTCCGGCGCCTTGATGAAGGAGCTGGAACAGGCTCGGCAACTAGCCTCTTCACTCCAAGCAACAGCCGCCCAGTTGCATTTGTCGACCGCTGTCACCATGTCGAGCATGCGTCAGCCTCTGGGACGCATGGTGGGGAACGCTTGCGAGGTAAATGAAGCGGTAGAGGTGCTGCGCGGAGGGGGGCCACAAGAGGTCCGGCGGCTCGTGCTGCATTTGGCGGGGCAGGCTCTCACCATGGTCGATCCGGCAATCGATCCGCACGAGGCCCATCGCCGTTTGGCTGAATTGCTCGATAGCGGTCAGGCGCTGACTAGGTTCGCCAAAATGATCGAACTGCAAGGGGGAAAATTCACCGAACGTTTGGCGGTAGCCAGGCCGACGGTGGTGGAAAGCCCCCACCAGGGCTGGGTGTCGGCCATCGATGGCGAGGCCGTGGGCAACGCGATCATCGAGTTGGGCGGCGGACGGCGTCGAATGGAGGACCGGATCGACCATCGAGTGGGAATCGAATTGTCCTGTCGAATCGGTGACCGCGTCGAGCACCGACAAGAACTGGTAAGGGTGTTTTGCGACGACGCCAACCTGGCCGCGCGTGTCGGCAACCGACTTCTTGAAGCCATCCAGCTTAGCGATCAACCGCAGGCGGCAGACGAATTGATCGTCACCTGAAAAGCAGCCCGGGCCGAAACGCTTCGCGAGCCTTCGACGTTAGGTAGTCGGTGGCAGGGGCGGCCTATCTCCCGGCCGGCCGAAGCTCGCTGCTCGCTGCTACGTCTTGCGGCAGATGGAGGATGGCCTTCTCGCTGTCCCATCCAACAGCGCCTTCTCCATTACTTGCCGCCGCGCCGTAAGTGCGATTCCGCGCCGGTGGTGGGCTCAGCAACTGGCCTGAGAACAGCGGTGCCTGGCGAGCTACCTCGGGTCGGCGGAGAGTCGCCACCCCTCACCGCTGGCCAGGCTCCAGAACTTGAATCGTTGTCGACCAAAAGCTCGGCAGGCCATTGCTGATCGCCACGACTTCACCGAACCACGCAACATAATGTTCCGGATGACGATGGACTTCCATTCGCCACTGCCCATCACCGTCGCCACGCTGGGCAACCACTTGATGCCATTGTGCATCGCGAAAATCACGCGTGGATGAGCTGGCCACCCAACCACGCACCGTATCGACTTTTGCTTGCACCTCGAGATGCAATCGTGCGGATTTCTGGTCGGCATCCTCGGTAAACTTCCAGGCCAATTTGGGCAATGGCTCACCACCATGAAGACTGCGATGAAGCGCCGACGTGGTACCGATGATGCGTGCGTAATCATCCAATCCATGCCCTTGGTTGGGGACATACAGCAGGTACTTGTCTCCTTCCAGTTGATCCCAATAAAGGTTGCACGCATCGACAGGCCAATAACGATCGTTGGTGCCGAAGATCAAAAGTTTCGGCTGCTGCAAGTGGTGGCGGTAGGCGAAAGGATCGACGATCGCTTGCAGGGCACGGCCACGCGGCGTTCCGAGGTAGTTGGGCAGGTCGAGCTCGGTGTAATCAGCGATCTGCTCCGAGTAGGCGCCCCAAGAGGCGAGCTGATGCCGCATCTGCGCCTCCATATTCAACATGTCGATCACCATCGGGGCGATGGCGCGAGCCCGCGGATCGATGGCCCCGGTTAGCCAAGTGGTCCAACCTCGTTTGGAAGCACCAGTGACCGTAAACGACTCGATCCGCATTCCCCACTGTTGATGCACCGCCTCGATGGTAGCGTCCATGCCGCGTACCGCGGCCTTGACCATCGGCAACAGGAGCGGCCACGACGGATCCTCCGTCTCCACGTATCGGGCAAAGGTCTCGGCAATGATCTCATCCTCGTATTTTCCGCCCAGCAGAGGTTGAAACGGGACGTGTGACAAGACCGCGATGGGGCAATTGAACTGCTTGGCCACGGTAGCCATCAGCAGTGCCTCACGGCGGACGGAGACTTTCTCCGGCCCATTGGGTGGCCAATCGGCGTTCCAGCTACCGCCAGCAATCACAAGGACCGCATCACGCCCGTCGACCGGTGCGGTGTCCGGCCGAATAAGGTAGAGCACATGTTTCCACGGCGTCCCTTTCCACGTTTGCGATTGCAGGTGTAACCTCAGGGCTTGGCATCCGTGCATCGATAGCTCTTCGCGGATCTCCCAGGCGTAGGTCGGGTCCTCCGCATGAACATAATCGGCCAACACGCGGCCGGCCACGATTGGTTCGGCGGCCAACGCGGTTGGGGGACGAGCCACCATTGTCCACAAGGTCATGGCGAAGAGTACGGCGAGGGCCCATCGTCCGTTTTCCCATGGCAGAAAGCAACCGTATCGGCTCCCTGCAGGCAGCCCCCTCCTGCTCATGGCAACCGCGTCGCCTGAGCGCGACCGAGCTGCGCACCGGTCGATGCTCCTGGTAGACAATGCCGAAGTCAGGCCATCGCGCAACGCCATCTGTGCCTCCTTGTCAATAGATTACATCGGAATTCGAAGCAAGGCGCATGGGGCGCATGCCCAAGCCCCATGCTCGGACGATAACCACTGCAGTTAGCTTAGTCCAATCTGCTCCTCCACCAGGAGGCACTGCGGGCCATCGACGCCAACCTGTTACCATTCGTTACAGATTGATTACCTGGTCTCGGACAAGTCGGCCACTGGCGGAGTGCTCGTTTCGATATCCCGATCCGGCGAGCTTGCGCCGCGCACTTTGACGAACCCGGATATGGCCACGATGATGGCGGCGAGAATCAGCAGGATGGCCAGCCAGCGTTTCCTGTGACGACGGACCGACTCCAAAGCGGGGCTGCGCCCGACCAGCGCCGAAGCGATGAAGAAGACGACGAAGGCGGCTAAGATCTTTGTGCCTACCAAGGCGTGGTACAAACTATCCCCTTGGTGCAGGGGCAGAGCGCGCACATAATTGTAAAACCCGGAAGCGAGGAGCAGTACAATGCCCAGGTGCACGAATCGCTTCCACTTTTCGCGGATGGAATCAGCCAATGCCTCGTGGGCGGACTGCTCGATACGTTCTGCTGCTGGCAGCAGAACGAAACGGAGGAACGTGGCACCGCCAACCAATACGATCGCCGTGCCCACATGAACGATACGGGATACAACGTCGAGCCAGTTCATCGTGTTGCCTCGCAAGGTGATACCGGTTTAGTCGTCAGCAACGCGGCGGCAGCCAACCGAGCCAACCGCATTCATTAGTTATCGGAAAAAGGAGAAGGGAACCCTGGGATGGCGCTTCGGTCGCCGGCAGAGCGACGTTCGCATGCTTGTTGCAAACAGCGGAGAACAATACGCCCGCGCACGTCGACGTCGCATTCGGCCAACAGCTGCTGCTTGATGGCCAGGGGGATGTCCAGTGTGTAGGCGATGATGTCGGTCAGCGTTCCCAGACACGCATCCTCCCAACCGAACTGTTGGAACATTTCTTGATCCAAGAAACCAGCCGGCGCGTAAAGCTCGAACAACTCCTGCAACCGCCGGTGGAGTGCCGACCGTGAGGCTTCCCCTTCGGCCGAGTACCGATCCTCGAGCAACTGGACGTCCGCTGTCCAATACCCCTGATCGTTTCTGTGGGGCGTGATCAGCCGGACTCGTTTCAGCCCGTACAACAGTACGTTGAATCTTCCCGGATCGACCTCGGCATACGAAGCAATCTTTCCTACGCAGGCAACCGAGGCAAGCCCCCCCGCTTCCTCCTGTCGACCGGATGGCGTCAGCGGAGCATTGACCAGCGCGATCAATCGATCATCGGCCAACGATTCTTGCAACAGGCTCCGTGCCGGCGGTTCGAACAAATGCAGCGCCACCGTGATGTGAGGGAACAGGACAGTATGCGGCAGAGGCAGTACCCGTACTCGGCCGCTGAAGCGTTGCGGCCAATCGGTGTTGGAGAAAACATTGCTCATCGTCACGCTCCCCAGCCCTGCAACTCTCGGCCGCTTCTGTTCCTCCACTGACTTGCCATCGCGGACATAAGTACTGTACTCGATTTCTCACCCCTGCGCAACGCCAACAAGAAGTTTCCCAACCACGGTTGCCACCGAGAGGATGGGTTGAATGGCCGATCATGCCCCCACACCAAGTCCGCCCGTCCGATCCCGACGGGGCGACCGCTTGGCTGCCGGGACGATTTGTCGGCGCCGTTGCTCCTGCAACCAGAGTGAATCGGTTAGACTAGATTCCGTTACCAACCTCATCGACCATCGGTCCCGCGGTTGGTCCTGGTACGGTTGCTATATTGCGCCCGAGGCGATGGCGATCCGACTCATGGTATGGGTAGCGTCTCGGTCATGGTGGTGAGACATAGGTCGGGGGAGCAGAACCTGGTTGCTCGGCAGCAGACTTCAAGCGGCCTGGAGGCCGCCAATCGCCGCGATAGTCCTGAGGACCACCGCGGCGGATAATTGTCGGAGATGGAAATCTTTCTTGGTATTCGTGGGATGCGAGCTACGTACGATGATTCTGACTGGTGCTGAAATCCGTCGTCGTCTGAGCAAGGACATTGAGATCGATCCGTTCAACGAAACACATCTCAACGCGAACGGGTATGACTTGACTCTACACAACGAGCTGTTGGTCTATGAAGAAGTCGTCCTCGACCTCAAAGAGCCCAATCGGTACCGCCGCATCGAGATCCCGGACGAGGGCTACGTGCTGAGTCCCAACCAGATCTACTTGGCACGCACCGTCGAGCATACGGAAACCCACAACCTGGTGCCGATGATTGAAGGTCGATCCTCGATCGGAAGATTGGGATTGTTCGTCCATGTCACGGCAGGATTCGGAGATGTCGGCTTCCGCGGCTTTTGGACGCTAGAGATGTTCGCCGTGCAACCCATAAGGATCTACGCCGGCGTACGTATCTGCCGGTTGATGTTCCACACCATCGAGGGGGAAACGATCGAGGAGTATCGCTCGAACAAATATCAAAACAATCAGGATATCCAACCCAGTCTCATGTACCGGGAATTTGGCAAGCAGGATGCGGAAAAGCAACAACTGTTGTTCGAGTTTCCGCAATGACCACCGGCCGGTGTAGGATAAAGAGGCGCTCGCCATGGCAGAGGGCGGGACTAGCCAATACGGGAAGACTATTTAAATTCTAACCGCTTTGCAATTGACCTGGTTTGGTTGCCGATACCAGGTACGTCGGAAGCGGTTAACCGGCTATACTCGACGGCCGATGAAACGGGGGCAGTCGTTTGGGGCGGACCGAGGAAATCTCGCTCTGGGGAGCAGCAGAGGGCATCGGAAAACCAACGCTCTGTCTACCAGGGAGGGCCTGAAGTGACGGCGAGATGCGAACCACCTGGGCCGTAGGATGTTGCTGCATGAAGTTTGTTCACCAACGAGTCACCCAACTATTGAAGCGCGTGAAAGATTTTTGTGTCTACAAAATCCTTCATGCCGATGATCCTCCGCATCGTTTGGCGCTGGGGATCGCCATTGGGATGTTTGTCACGTTTACCCCCTTTATTGGTATCCAGACGTTTTTGGCGATCTTCCTCTCCTGGCTGCTGGGGGCAAACAAACTCGTGGGAGCTCCCCTGGTCTGGCTTTCCAACCCCTTTACGTTCATTCCCATCTACTACCCTTGCTATTGGGTCGGCTGCAAGCTGCTGGGGCGCCCTACCGGTGGAGAGGAATGGCGACAGATTCTCGATTCGTGGGAGGCGCTGCTGGCCAATCCGCAGGTCCAGTGGACCGACCGGGTTGAATTCTGGTGGAACAGCCTGTGGCAATTCATGGGGCCGCTGGGTTTGGGCTGTGCGATCGTCGCCACCGCGGTGGGGGTGGTCAGTTACTACCTATCGCTGTACCTGATCCGCCGCTACCGCTTCCTTCGGTGGGGACAGTTGATGCCTCCGCACCTTACCCCCCCGGAGTCGATCGATGATACCCAAGTGGTTCACCACCAAACCTCGCCGGGAGAGAACGCCGCATAGTCCCAACGAGGGGGCGAATTGCTAGCGAGGTGCCGTGGGTAGATTCGAATGGGCAACCTGTTCGAAGGACAGGTTTTCGACTTCGACGACTTCCAGTTCGCGTTGGAACTGCGGGCCGGGAACCAGGTAGAGCGGTTCTTGTGGGCTGGCTTGCTCGGTCGCCAAGCCATAGTGGCGAGTCAATTCGAGGGTGGCGAGAAACAAGGCGACCAGCGAACTTTTGTGCATCCCCGGCTCGAAGAGGCTGGTAAGCTCGACACGTGAACTATCGCACACCAGACGGTGGATGCGTTGCATATAGACGTGGATTGGAGTGGTGTCGTAGGCAATGCTATCCGTTGGTGGAGGCTGCTGCTGTCGAAGGATGCGACCGAAGGCGCTAACCAAATCCCAGATCTCCACCGGTTGGATCGGTTGGTCGGCGTATTCTGTTTTACGTGGCGGAAGGCTATTGGCCAGACGGCTATAGCGAAGCTGCCAGTGCGTTCCTTGGTCCTCGAGGATGGAGGCGGCATCACGAATCCGCTTGTACTGCATCAAGCGGTAGACGAGTTCGTCGGAGGATTCCATCGTCTGAATGACCGCTTGATCCTCGTCGGCCGATTCGGCATGGGAAGGGATCGCCTGCTTCGACTTCATCTCTACCAACAAGCTGGCGATCTCGATGAATTCGGCCACATCATCGATCTGTAATTCCACGAGGACTTCGAGATAACTCAAGTATTGATCGACGATGGTGGCCAGTGAAAGGTCGGCCAGCGACAGTTCTTCTCGGCGCACGATGTGCAGCAGCAGGTCCAATGGTCCGCTGTACAACTCGGTATCGATCAGAAACATGGATCCCACCTCTTCCGCCGGCGATGCTACTGTGGCCACCAATAGTTGTCATATACCAACATCCCCATCAACAGCAAGGTTTGTTATGCGGGGGCCAAGGTCAGCCAAGGGCACGAGGAGGAAAGTGGAGGCCGGGGCAAGTTGAGGCAGCAGCGCGCCCGGTTACCCGCTAGAATCTAGGAAGACCCGGCACGTGCGACAGGGCCGAGCAAGATGGCGGGGGAAAGTTGCTGGTTTCAGTAGCGTTGGGCACAGGTTCAAGGAGAGGGACAACCACACGCAAACATGGCATCGGATTTTACGCAACAACAATCTTTGACGGGACTACGGCGCGCCGAAGAACTCAGCTTGCAGCTTAGTCCGCCGGCGGAAATCCCCGGCTACCAGGTGGAGCGACTGTTGGGCCAAGGGGCCTTTGGCCAGGTATGGTATGGAACCGATCGCAACACGGGCCGCCCGGTCGCCATCAAGTTCTACACGCATCCCGGTGCCATCGACACCGACGTGATCGATCGTGAGGTACGCCACCTGGTCAGCATGTCGACGGGGCGACACATCGTGCAGATCCTGGCGGTGGGCTGGGACGCCGAGCCGCCGTATTACGTCATGGAGTACTTGGAGAACGGCTCTCTGGAGGACTTGATTCGGGCGCGCGGGGCGTTGGATGTATCCGAAGCGGTGCAGTACCTCCGCTCGATTGCCGTCGGCTTGTCCTATGCCCACAGCAAAGGGATCTTTCATTGCGATCTGAAGCCGGCCAACGTGATGCTCGACCATGATTGGCAACCGCGGATTGCCGACTTTGGACAAAGCCGGATGTCGGATGACCAGTCTCCGTCGTTGGGCACACTATTCTTCATGGCACCGGAGCAAGCGGACTTGGAAGCGATTCCCGATGCCTCGTGGGATGTCTACGCGTTGGGGGCGATCGGGTACTGCATGCTGGTGGGCAGCCCCCCTCATCGCAGCCCGGATATTGTGGAGACCCTCGACACGGCCGATTCGCTCTCGGAACGCCTGCGGCGGTACCGTGAAACGATACGGTCCGCGCCCCGTCCGCGGCTGCACTACCGTCGCCGCGGCATCGACAAGGCCCTGTGCCAGATCATTGATCGGTGCCTGGCCGTCGATCCAGCGCACCGATTTGCAAACGTGCAGCAAGTGATCGAGGCGATCGACGCGCGCAACCGAGCCCGTGCCCGGCGACCGCTATACATCATGGGGGTCATCGGCCCCATCCTCTTTCTGATGGCGATGCTGTTCTTTTTCTCCCGCAGCATCCTGGTAGCGAAACAGGAGTCGCTGGAGCGAGTGCATCAGTGGGCGGTCGAGTCGAATCTGTTTGCTGCTCAATTGGCAGCCCAAACCATGAAGACGGAGTTGGAAGCGCTGTTCCGTCTGGTGGAAGCGGAATCCAACCGAGACCAGTTGCGTCAATTGATTCGCCGGGTCACAACCGAAGAACGGGAGGCCCTGGATCGAATCGCGGAGACCGGCGCCGACGCGGCCGCCAGGCAACGGTTGCTCGACAGCCCGGCGCAACAGGCACTTAGCGAATACTTGCACCGACGAATGGCCAGCATTCTCCAAGCGTCCTCCGGATCGGCAGCACGCCAAGCCATCTTCAACAGCCTGTTTGTCAATGACAATCGGGGGACGAACATTGGCGCCCACTTCGTCGACTCGACGGAAGTCACCTCGGGCACCTCGGTGGGAAGAAACTTCGCCTATCGCAGCTATTTCAATGGAATGCGTGCCGACGGTCCACGCGACCGACCTCCCACGACGTACCATCCCACACGTACCACGCACCTGTCGGCGTCCTTTCGCAGCACGTCTACCGGCAAGTGGAAAGTGGGCATCAGTACACCGATCTGGCCATCGAACGAGGATGCAGCGGTATGGGCATCGGGCGATCCGGTTGACCATCTCCAGCCCCTAGGTGTCTTGGTCTTGACGATTAACCTGGGTGAGTTCGACTTGCTGGCCTCGGAGATGGGGGATCCTTCCGAGCACTTCGCATCGTTGGTCGATGGACGGCCGGGCAACGGCCAAGGCACGCTCCTGCAGCATCCCTACCTGGCCGAGTTGGAGAAGAAGGGAGAGCGTCCCACGGTCGTCCCACAGATCGAGCGCCCCCTCTTGGATCGCCTACGGCAGTCGCGCGCGATTACCGATTACGTCGACCCGGCATCACGTTTCGAGGGGGGAGAAAGATTTTCGGGACCATGGATAGCGGCGATGGAACAGGTCGAACTGCCACGCCGCCCTGGAGCGGAACGCACGCGTACCGCCAGCGATCTGTGGGTTCTGGTACAAGAGCGTGCGGCCGCCGTAGCCGCACCGGTTGTCCAGTTGGGCAATCGGTTGCAGCGGGAAAGCTACATCGCCATCGCATCGGTGTTGGCAGTAGCCGTTATCTTGTGGTTCGCAGTCTTGCGCATCGGTCAGCAAACACTGCGCGGTGTCTGGGGAACCTCTCAGGGTGGCACCATCACTCTGGGCACGGCACGCTCCCTGCGCCCACGCTCCTCGGGCGATGCGACGCCGCCGACGGATCAATAAGCGCATCCCCCGCTCGGGCGCCCCCGCGGCGGAGCTCCCGGTGACCACGCCCGACAACCGCTGGGGACCGAGCACGAGCTTCCCGCCAAACTTCCACTGCGCGATGGGGTGGGCGATTGCGTGGCAGCTATTCTCGCCTGGCTGCTTTCGCTTGAAAAAACGTTAACCACTGGTGGGTGATCGCGTCGCCGATCGTTTGCGGCGGTTGCAACTCATCGGGCGACTTGCCCCAATAAAAGCCCAACCAACCGGCGACAAACGGATCCGCATGGTCAATGAATTGCTCAAGCGACTGGATGTCGCACTTGAGCGGAAACGTTTCCTCGATCAGCAAGGGCTTGCCCACCGCCGCAAACGCTCGTACCAACTCCAACGACTCGTCGATCTTATCCTGTTCCGGATAGACATGGACGGACAGGAAGTCGAGGCGATCGGCAATTCGACGGGGATCGAAGCCGGACGTCAGTCCCGGACGATCGAGGCTCCACGGTACCAACCCCACCGTGATTAGATGGCGTCGATCGTGCCGGCGAATCGCCTTCACCAATTGTTCTATCCATTGTCGGGCGATGTCCCCTCGCTCCCGCCCACGGCGATCCAGTGCGATGAACTGCACGAAATGTTTGTCGCCGAACGCCGGCCCCAACCAATCGGTACGCGGTCGATCTCCTCCGGGAACGACAGGTTCGTTCATCAAGTCGAAGCAGAAGACGGCCGGACTATCCGCTGCCACGCTGGCTACGTGACGCCAAAACTCCGCTTGGCTTGCCCAGCGCTCTGATTCCTCCAATCGATCGTACCACTCTGGGACGTCCCGGCGGTGATAACATCCCAAGCCGGTAATATCCACATAGAGCCCAAGACGCTCCGCCAGGTCAAGCAAACGTCGCAGTCGCGTCAGCTGCTCTTGACGAACTTGATCAGCCGCTTGCATGAATCTGCCGTACTGCAAATGAATACGGACGGTGTTCGCCCCCAAGGACTTCATCTCCTCGAAGTCGGAGACCACCCGGTCCCATTCGGCGTCCCAGTAATCTTCGAGCAATCGCCCCGATGGGTCATGATCATAATTCAACCCCCACGGCGTGAAGCGACGACCGGAGTCGGCATACTGGAAATAGGCCCCCTCCGGCGAGACCTCAATCCACTCCATGGACGTTGCCACGGAGGCGGTTTGAGTTAAGTTAGAGTCAGGATTCGGCTTGGGGGGGTCGGTCGCCTCTTGCGCCCTGCCGCGTGCCGTGGGCATGAGCATGAGCATGAGCATGAGCATGAGCAAAACGGCGGCCATCAGGAACGAGAACGTCATCAGCCGGCGCATGTGCTTTTTATACCAGGACACAGAACGTCGATTCACCATCGATTGGCCACCTGTTATGAGTGGATCAAGTGGTAGGGCAGCCGCAATCGCACCAGAGAGACGACAAGTGCTTATCCGCCCCGATACACAGCCTACTCAGAGTATTCTATCGAAAACGGCCGTGCGACATCGGCGAATCGGTGCGTCATGGCTCATAGGAATCCTTTTGTGCACCCTGTGGGCATGGCGTGGCGATACCAGTCATGCTCAACAGTCGGCACCCCTCATGGATACTGCCCCATCGCCTGCGTGGCTGCCTGCGGACAAAGTCAAGCACCTGCTGACGCACTGGCGATCGACGCGCGATGAGAATGCCCAGCGATTGACGACGGCATTCGGAACTGGCCGGGTGACCTCCCTGGTGCACAACGTGGATGAGGAACCTGTGGTCGTCCTCGATGCGGGCATTCAGTTTTTTTACGATCGCCCGAAGTATCGGCTGCATTTGGCGTACGATCGGCGGCTGGAAGAGAACGTTCGCTCGGTTGCCAATACCGAGATGCCGTCCCCACGTTGGGTGGACTCTCCCATTACCGAACAAGTGATAGTTTTCGACGGCGACAAGCTGATTTCCATCGAAGTACGTGGCCGCCAGACGACTGGAGCATTGTATTTTGGCTTCGCACGTTTGGCAGTGATGCGGGCGGCGGGCTTTCCTTTTGAGGATCCGATTCACCTGTGGACGCAAGCAATCAATCTGGACAATGTCCAACCATCCGAAGTACGAGTGATGCCGATGTCCGACGGCAGTTTTGTGATGGAAGTTCCCAAGTCGACGTATCGTCTCAAGCTCGTGTTCTTCGATTCGTTTGGTTACGATCTGCGCCGCGTTAGCTCCATCCGCACCGGCGAAACACAACCGTTTCGCGATTTTTTGATGCGTTGGGAGACCAGCGGCCAGGTGCATTATGTCCAACGTTTCGTCAACGAGGTAACTTCGGCAGCGCAGGACACTGCCGCCGCCGCGTCGAATGTGCGGCGATTGGTGGTCGATTTTCAACAGTTTCATGCGAATGTCGCCATCGATCCCCAAGTCTTCGAACTGGCGTCGCTGTCGCTTCCTGATGGTACGCTGTTTCTCGACAAACGCATCAACGTGGAGGGTGGCCCTCAACGTCTGCGGGTGCGGAATGGGGATTTGGAAACATCCGCCACGCAATGAGGAGGCTCTGCAGTGGCCAGCGCAGCGAATCGAGTTGAAAAAAACTCGCACCAGTGCATTCCCCCCATCGCCTGCGGCGGAGGAAAGTAACCGCTCACGCCCCGAGGTAGGATTTTTGGGTGAGGGTAATCCCGTTATTCAATACCAGCGCGTCGTCGTTGACGGCTTACACAACGGGTTGGGATTGTGGCAGGGCGAGACTCCGGCTGAGCCGCACAGGACAAGTGGGCGGCGGAACCGGCTGGGGAGTAGCCTCGCCCGTTCGACCGCCCCGTGAACGGTTAAGGAGGGAATTTGCCCAAAGGTGCGAAGTCCTCCCGGTGTTCGGCCGGCAGCACCTGGGGATGCCTGATAGAAGACGAATCGAGGAAACAATAATGGTACCTCGATTGGCTGGACCACGAGTCGAGGCGAACAATTGCCTGCGCTAATCGGTCGAGGCTGCTCCGGTAAACTCGGCAGGCAGATCGATTCCCGCCGCGGTAGCGGCCTCACGCGTGGTGAGGCTGATCATCGGCCGACCGGGGTGCTGTGGGTCGTCTTTGACCACCCAGATCAATCGTTGTTCGGGATCGCTCGTGCTTTGGACGGTGGTCACCGGGTTGCCGCGGCGAGCTAGCTCCGTTAACGCGTCGCGCACCGGTTGCCCTTCGATGGAGAACCCGCGAATCTGCTGGTTGCGGGTAATGCCGGCCAATTCGAACGCGTCGCCATCGAGCTGGAATCGAAGGGGTGTGGCCCCAGGTGGCAAGCGATCGTTAGCTTCCTCCTGGATCAACTCCAGCGCCACTTCGATCGGCTCCTGGTCAAACACGACACGGATGGGGCGGGCGAGGTAGTCGTCGATGGTGAAGTTTGAGGAAGGCGGATCACTGGCCGACGCCACGCGCATGTCACCGGCGTAAGTAGCCGTTTCATGGGCAGCGATCCAGGTGGCAGTCAACAAATTCGCTGCGGCTTCCGAAGGAAGATAGGCGTTGACCATGGCGATACCGTTTTCCACTTGAAAACGGCAGTAGTCAGCCAGAACGCGCAGCATTTGGGGAAAACGCAGCGCCACCGGACGCCAAAAAGGATGAGGCGATTCCCGCACCAACCATTGCTCAACTTGCGCGGGCCAAGAGGTGATGGCATCTTGGAGACGACCAAGAAGCTTTCCTGCATCGACACTCCCCGCCCCGGCGATTTGGATCTCCCAATACCACTCGGGCGTCAGACGGGTCTGTAGCAATACGCCGCGAGCTTCCCGGCCAAGTAGTTGTTGGATGACAGGTGGCATGCGTGGCGGCAATGCGCTGAGCAGGGAATGGGATTCGGCTAACAGGAACGGAGCACTGCCCAGAACGACGCAATCAAAATCGGTCGAAGTGCGCTGATGGAGCGCTTCCACCGCGCCCAGTAGCGGCCCAGCACCACCTCCAGCTCTGAGGGATTCCTCCATCAAGTCTGGTGGGCCCAGACTGAACACCTGACAGCGCCCTTCCGCATCGGATTGGCACAGGTAGGTAAGACGTTGTGTCCGAAAGCTGCGGAGTGTACCGGACGCTTCGCCGACCGATTGAGCGGCCCACTGGTTTGCCAACTCCTCTACTGGCGCGGCTTCGATCAGCTCGATGCGCCACACCAAGCGATAATCGTTGTGGGTCGGTCCGGGAGGATAGATCGCCAACAACGACGACTCGACCTGGTCTATGGATACTCCCCATTGCGTCTCTAGTCGGGAACGCCACGCATCCACCTCTTGTTGCCATGGGCGGAGGGTAGAGCTGAACGCTGCGTCGCTGACCAATCGTCGCGGGTGCCAGTGAACAAAGACTTGCCCACCAGGAGGAAGCAGATCTAGTGGCAGCGGGTCAGGGGCAAAGGGAGGCAGCCACAGCGCCGTCGGATGTTCATCGACAACACGATACATTTCTTCGCGAGGATCCCGACGCACCGGATTGGGACGCACGGTTTCACGGGGAGTGGAAACCGACGTGGGATTACTGGCGGCACCATCCCCAGGCTTGCTGGATTTGCGTGCTGCCACCGAATCGAGCGCTCCACTGAACTTCAACACCAGCAGCAGAATGATCAGAAACCCGCAACCACCGGCCACGGGTAACAGCCACTGAGGTTTTTTCCTTTTTCGGCGCCGACGAACTGGGGAAGGAACCGGTTGGGCGGGATCCACGGATCTGGCCTGGCCGACAACCAACGGCTTGCTTCCCGCGGCGGGACTTGCGGCGGTGTCGGCTTCCACTGCAGGCTCGGCGGGCTGAGGGGATGCAACGCCCCCGGGGGCAGCATGGTCGGCGCGCCCACTGGCGGAGGCCTTGTCGGTCTTCAGCACTTTCGCTGATTCGGTGGGCAAAGACGCCCGCGTATCTTCTATCCCAGCAGCCATCGCCGACGGGGCAGGCGGCCCCGGATGGCTCGCGGTGTCGCCGGTCCTCGGTGAGGATGGGGAAGAAGCTTGCCGGTGGTCAGGGTCCGTCTCGTGCGCTGCCGATGCGGCTCGTGGCTCAGCGCCCACTGAGGTACCCCCTTGTTTGGCGTTCTCGGCGTCATCGTTCTGCTGAGCGGCCGAAGGGGAGGGCGGTGCATCCGACGCGGGCCTCCCTTTCGGCGGTGCGGCAGGCACGGCCGCAGCTTCGGTAGGTGGCTGGGATCGGTCCGCCGTAGTCGCAGGTTGTCGGGGCGAAGTGGGGGGAGGAGAGCGACGGACGCGAGATTCCTGGCGGCGCTTTGCCTTCGCCTTGTCCCGGCGTTCCTCTCGGCCAACCTGCTTGTCGCCAGCTACCTCATCGGTGTTGGTCGGCCGTACCGATGCTTCGTGGCCCGCCGATGTCTCTCTGTTGGCTGGGGCACGGTCTTTGTTGGCCGCCGTGGCGTCAGGCTCGTCCACTGCTCGCGACCGGCCCGATGGCACGGCGGATGAGGTACGCGCGAGCTCACTGGCGTAATTCAATGCCTTCACCAGCTCTGCGGCATCACGAAATCGCGATCGTGGGTCCCGAGCCAGAGCGTGCAGGAGCACCCGTTGCAGTGGTGGAGCCAGGGCGGGGTGGTCGGGCAGCGCGGGCGGCGGTTGCGTCTGATCCACCAAGATGCGCTGCGGATCGGTTTCTTGCTGAGGTGGCGTGCCATAGAGCAGCCACCACCAAAGATACCCCAAGCTGAATACGTCCGTTGCCGGAGTCGGTCGTTGACCAGGCGCCAAGAATTCTGGCGCACAAAAACGCAAAAGCGTTTCCTGCGTGACAAGAGTGCCTAGTGTGCCACTGGTCTGATGGGCGATGGGAAGGGTAAAGGTGCATAACGGATCGGTAATCAGGCGCGCTGTGGTGCCATTCCAGGTGACCCGATCGGGAAGGACACGCCCGTGCACCAGCTCTCGTTGGTGCAGTTCGGCGAGCCCTTCACCTACCTGGCGGACAATCTGCGTGGCCAGTTCGGCACGTCGGTGTCGGTCGGGAAACCATGCTTCAAGCGGCTGGTCGGCCAACAAGCGGTCGCCCACGGGGGGCATGAGCAGGACGATTCCTGCATCGGTCCGTTCCGGCATCTCGACCGGATGGAGGTGAGTTTGGCGAGCCTGGGCCAGTTGCAAGGCGCGCTTGAGGCTGGGCATGCTGTCTCGCCATTGTCGCAGCTCATCGGCGGTGATCAACCGCGCCCACTTAAGCTGATCTGGCGCAGCGGCGTCGGCCGGCCGTACCACATACCACTGCTCCCCAACCGAAGACGCGACCGGTTCGAGAACCAGGTAGGAGCCGCATCGAAACGCAGCGGCATCCGCATTGGCCGAAAGCTTGGCGGCCTGGTATGGCGTGATATGCCCGAGGTCTACCAGCGCTTCCAGCACTGCCTGCCCGTCGACTGCATGAGCCGCATCGAGGCGCTGAGCACATCGGGCTGCCCATTGTCGGCACTCGGCTTCTGATGCCAGGCCAAGTTGCGTCAAACGTTTATACAACTCTATGGCAGTCAAGCTCATCGACACTTCCTCGAAAATCGCCGCGCGGGCGTTTGCCGGGCAATACACCGTGGGTTACAGATTCTGTCTCACCGTTCGTCCTACTCTTACATCGCACGAGGAATCTCAGAATAATTGGTCTTGAACCTTTTCGTAACCCACAGGAGATCGGCTAGCAGCGGCGACGTTACGCTGGAGAATGGCTCCCTGACACAGCCGTTGACGGGCAGTCCGAGCTTCTGGCGTCGCGGAACCGAACTTGTCTCCAGATGGTTGGGACTGAAATTGCCAGCTTCCTTTATCGTACAGGATGAATGCATAGTGAAAGCGAGCAAAGCCCTCGAACTCTACTTCAATCGCGCTGCCGACGAACTGGATACCCCCGAGTGGATGCGCAGCTTGCTGTTGGAATCCAAACGCGAGGTAGCGGTTCAAGTCACTTTCGAGCTAGACGACGGTACCATCGAAACGGCGCGCGGTTACCGCGTGCAGCACAACAACGCTCGCGGACCGATGAAGGGAGGATTGCGCTATCACCCGCAAGTCGACATCGATGAAGTTCGAGCACTGGCCAGCTTGATGACCTGGAAGACTGCCGTAGTGGATATTCCTTACGGCGGCGCCAAAGGTGGAGTGGCCATCAACCCGCGCGATCTTTCGCGCAAGGAATTGGAACGGCTTACCCGATCCTTTGTCGATGGCATCCATGACATCGTCGGCCCGGACAAAGACATCCCCGCTCCCGATATGGGCACCACCCATGAAGTGATGGCCTGGTTCCGCAACCAATGGGAGAAATACCACGGGTTCAATCCTGCTGTCATCACCGGCAAGCCGGTAGAGGAGTACGGCGCCAAAGGCCGTGAAGAAGCGACCGGCCGAGGAGTCGGTATTCTGTGCATCAAGTTGCTAGGCCGGTTGCGAGCTAAGCCTCGTGAATGCCCGGTGGCAATTCAAGGATTCGGCAACGTCGGATCGCACGCGGCCAAGTATCTCTACGAGTCCGATTTCCCCATTCACGCCATCAGCGACTTATCGGGGTGCTACTATGATCCCCAGGGATTGGACATCCCCGCCGCCCTACGGCACAGCCTGAAGCACGGCTCGCTGGAGGGTTTTACAGGGGGAGAGCGGCTGCCGGCCGATGATTTGCTAACGCTAGACGTCAAATTGCTCATCCCCGCCGCTTTGGGCGGTGTCATTCATGAAGGCAATGTAGACAAGATTCGTGCGGAATGGATCGTTGAGGCGGCCAACGCACCGACGCTACCTCAAGCCGATGACATGCTGCGCAATAACGGGGTGATCATTCTGCCGGATATTCTGGCCAATGCTGGCGGGGTGACGGTCAGTTACTTCGAATGGGTGCAGAATCGCCAACACTATCGCTGGAGTCTCGATCGCGTGCGGCAAGAGCTAGAACACACACTATCCAATGCGTTCGAACATGTATGGCGTGAAGCGCATGCTCGTCAGGTCGACCTCCGCACTGCCGCTTACATGTTGGGAATTGGTCGCGTCCAGCGGGCGGCGGAGTTGGCAGGATTCGTCGCGCACTAAAGACTCCCACTTCGTATCGGCAGCCGACGGCCCCTCACCGACAGGTGATCGAACCAGCCGGTTCGTCAACGTCGCAGAATATTTGGCCCGTCGTGTCGCCCTTGGTCAACCAGTACCGAGGTGGCTGCCACGAACGGTGGGACAATCCGTGTCGCGATGGTTTACGTCCCGTGATGGCAGACCAAGGAGCGGTCGGACGGGAGCAGTCATCCCCCCCTCCGTAGACATCCCCCCGTACGTGTCAGGACGAGCCGCAGGGGACGGCAACGGCGGCACCGAGAAGCCTCGCCCCGTCGTACCATCGTTAGAATGAGTCATGAGAACGGAATGCAAATTGATTACCATAGGCAAGGGACGCGAGAGCATGCGGCAGCCGCAGGGCTTGTTCGTCAACTGGAAGAGAATCACCAATTTACACTAGAAACGGCGGTCCACCATGGTGAAGTACGTCAACGTTTCACCCAAGTGGGATGAGGAGAATGCATCGATGAATCGACGGGTAATTGGCCAAGGATCCCACCGCGGATTCCTGATCGGTATGGCGATGGTGGCTATCCTGTTCAGCTTTACTTCCGCCGTGGCAGAGGATCGTCCCCCGAATATCATCCTGTTGCTGCTGGACGATGCCGGGTGGGGTGATTTTTCCTGCTACGGTCAACAGCACTTCCACACCCCCCATATCGATCGGATCGCCAGTGAAGGGATGCGATTCACGCAGCACTATTCGGGTTCCACCGTCTGCGCCCCCACTCGCTGCAGCTTGATGACCGGATTGCACACCGGGCATGCATATGTCCGCGGCAACCGTGAGGTGAAGCCAGAGGGACAAGCCCCCATGCCGGCGGATATCGTCACGATCCCGCGATTGCTAAAAAAAGTAGGGTACCGCACGGGGGCGTTTGGTAAGTGGGGATTGGGCGCCCCCGGCTCCAGCAGCGATCCGGCCAGGCACTTCGATGTCTTCTTTGGTTACAACTGCCAACGCGAAGCCCATCGCTACTACCCGCAGCACCTGTGGAAAAACTTTGAAAAAGTGCCATTGGATGGTCAGACGTATTCGGCGGAGTTGATCCTTCAAGAGGCCATGCAATTCGTCCGCGATACCCAGGACCAACCATTTTTCCTCTACTTGCCCGTGACCATTCCGCATGCCGCCATGCAGGGACCAGAGGAGTTTGTTGCGCCGTTTCGCCGGCGATTCTCCCAGTTCGAGGATGTCATCGGTCGTTACGCCGGGACTGAATCCCGCAATCCCATCGCTCAGTTCGCGGGGATGATGACCTACCTGGACCATCAAGTAGGACAATTGGACGCGCTGCTGACAGAATTAGGGCTGAGGGAAAACACACTCTTTTTGATCACCAGTGACAACGGCCCGCATCGAGAAGGAGGCCACGACCCAGACTTCTTCGACAGTAACGGTCCGTTTCGCGGTTACAAACGAGACCTGTACGAGGGAGGGATCCGTGCTCCCCTGATCGCCCGCTGGCCGGGACACATCCGCGCCGGCAGCCTCAGCGAATTGGTATGTGCGCATTGGGACTTGCTACCTACGGTATGCGAAGTGGCCGGGGCGACCGTGCCGCAGCACATCGACGGAATCTCGCTGGTAGCTGAACTGACTGGTCGTGCCGATTCGCCTGTTCACGACTACCTGTATTGGGAGTTCTACGAACAAGGTGGTAAAAGGGCGGCGCGTTTTGGCGATTGGAAAGCCGTGCAATTGAACCTTGGCAAGTCGATGGATGGCCCAATCGAAGTCTACGATCTAGCAACCGATCCGGGCGAAACAACCGACGTGGCCGACCAACATCCCGATGTTGTCCAGCAAGCCAGGCGAATCTTCGCGGAAGCCCATACACCTTCGCCGCTGTGGAGTTTTTCCCAGCCGAAAAGGAAAAAGAATTAAGCAAGGGCAATTCACGGAATCAAAAACAACCGACCGAAGCGAGCGACAGGGGGTGAACGAAGCGGGCGGGGCTCTTGGGGGTGAACGTTTGCCGTGGGCAGAAGCTCACGGTGCCCGATCGCGCTTCGCTGCTCGTATCGACGGCCGGCGGCTGCGCGCGGTGATGAAATCAGCCATCTGGTGTTCGAGCGCCTCGAGGTCGGCAGCCAACCACTGCGCATACGCTTCCCAAGCCTCATAGCGGTCGTCGAATCGCTTCTGCAGCCATTGCCAATTGGCGCTCGGTCGAGATGCCGAATTATCCGGAGGTTGAATCTTGTTGGTCATGGCGGTGCCCCCTCAATCGCCAGTGGTTTTGGTTTCGTCCTCCGTGGCTGCCTACTCCCGCGTCGTTTTTTCATACCCACAACTCGAGTTTCGTTGAGGCACGCACGCGCTTAGCCGCTGAGCACTGGATGGGAGAATCGTGCCCCGCCCTCTCGTTACCAGCCATGACTCTTCCCACGGCGATAGTCCTACGCGTTATCGTGGGCTATCCTCCTTAAAAATCGGCAAGCTTCCCTGGACGACTCCCAACTTTTCTCCGCAACACCAGCACTTTGCTGCCCACTGTATGGACGGTTCTCGCCGGCTTCTGGTTCAAGGAAACTGGATTGCACGCAGCGCGCCAAACTCGCTTTCAATAGCGGAAGGATCCTCAACTTGTTTGCTGGCATTGACTTACCAGCCAACACAACTCTTCGTGCAAACCGTAACGAACACCCCACATGTTGCCGAATCGCAACCGACGTGGGATTTAAGCAACCTGATGGGGGCCGCAAGAAAAGATCCAATCCCTAACGGGCTTGTCGACTGCGCCTTTACCGGGGGGGGCCGAAATGTTGCTCGGTGCGGGAAAGAAACCGATAGTCCCGAGGCCACGACGATCGCCCAGTTGGGCGATTTACCGCCCATCGAGTTGCTTGGCAGTTCGACGGTTCGACGGAGGGGCGGTGGGGGTGGGGTTGACGGGAAGGATGAGCTTGCGGTAGTAGCAACCAGGAAGGTCGTACCTGGAGGTGGGGGCGATTGTTTCTGCAGCGGCGTGGATTGATCCAACTAGCAAGAGATGCGCCTCTGCACCAACGGCTGGTAGCTTCGCGACAAGCCCGAAATGGGGGCCGTGGATCGAAGCGCGATGCTCTCTGGGCAGGGAGAGTGTTTTTTTTGCGACTGCCCGTCGAAGGAAGCGTTCGGGTTTAGGGGATAACCGTGGTGTACAGCCGGCTAACGAGAGCCGAGATGGGACGCGCTAGCCTTGCAACTTTACGGTCCGTGAAGTTGGGGTGGTTGTGTGTCTTCGCGGTCATCAGTTGTTCCCAGGCCCGCGTTGTCGCACAGCGCGTCGTTCTTCCCCCCTCTTCCGCATCCGCCGCTACTCGTACCGGTCCATTGCGTCCGATCGCCCAATCGGGCGAACCGGGCCTTCCGTCGGGAGTCAATACGCTTCCACAAACGATGGTGCCGATCAATCCAGCCACACAAGCGGGCGTTTATCCTTCCGTCCCCAGTGGTGGCACAACGTTCGATCCCTACGCCACCACGCCACCGATCAGTTCGGTTCCCGTACCCTCCGTGCAAAATTATCCTGGCGTTGTTGGGGGCCCAGCAGCGCCGTCCGCCCCCTCTTATCAACCGCCGCTGCTCAACAACGGGGCTGCCGTTGGAGGACAAGCCCCGTCGACGCTGGGGGGAGGGTATCCGGGGTACACGGGGCCACCACCGGTGCTACCGGGAGCCGGGGCGAGCGGGACTTTGGGGACCTTCCCTAGTACGGGAGGTGTTTATCCGGGACCGAATCCGTATCCCAACAGCTCCCCGTCCGCACTATTTCCGGCTCCGTACGGCACGGCACCGCCACAACCAGGTTTGTTTTCCGAATTGTGGACAGGGTTGTTCGGTGGCAATCCCAATACCAACTGGTCCGCACCGCCTACTGGTTATGGGGGCGGCCCAGGATGGAATCCCTCCGGCACTCTGTACGGTGGTACCGGTGGCGCCCCCACGTTCATCCGCTTAATCCAGGGCGTGCGTGTTCGCCATGCCTTCATCTATGGGGATAATGGCCCAGACGCTTTGGAAATCAACGACAGTGACATCTCGGTGACCATCGTCTATCCCAATTTCCTGTATTCAACTCAGCCGCTCTATCTTATGCCGAGTTTTTCCCTTCATACCTGGGAGGGGCCCATTACCGGAGGTGGAATAACCGCCGATTTGCCTGGTGCGGCATACTCCGCGTTTTTAGACACCAGTTGGCAGTCTGATCCCAGTCGAATTTTCGGTGCCGAGCTAGGTTTACGCGTCGGCATGTTTTCCGATTTCGACACCGCCATCTCGGATAGCCTGCGTCTGTTGGGACGTGGGATCGGGCGAGTCCGTTTGACACCGCGGGCTACGTTGAAGGCAGGGGTGATTTATCTGGATCGCAATCGGGTCAAGTTGCTTCCGGCCGGCGGCCTATTATGGCAACCCAACGTCGATACGCGATTCGATCTGTTCTTTCCCGAACCAAAGCTCTCCCACTACCTATCCACGCTGGGCACCACCGACATCTGGTGGTACGTCGGCGGATACTACGGTGGTGGCTCATGGACGGTAGAGCGGGCCAACGGAGTGCAGGAGTCCATCGACTTGAACGATATCCGGCTCGTCTTCGGCCTGGAGTGGGGGAACAACCAACAGATGCGTGAGGGAACGCGAGTCGGATTTTTCGAAGGGGGATTCGTCTTTGACCGCGAGCTTCTATACAAGTCTTCGGTAGCCGATAACATGCGATTGCCGGATACTTTTACCCTGCGTGCAGGTTTCGGCTACTAAGCGTTCAGCTCCCTCCGAGCTGTGGCGGCCCGGCGGCGCGGAAGCGAGAAGCACCAATCGCCGATCGCTCGCCACCGCGATCCAGGGTGTGGGGTGCAGAGTTGCAGGGCATGACGGCGCAGCAACATCCCCGATTTCGGGAGAATTGGCTAAGATAGAGATACCAGTCCGTCGGGATGAGCCATGCCGCGACAGGGAGCGATTGTCCGACGGCGATAGCTTCCTGGCAATTCTTATCTTACCCTCGCCCCGCGAAGTAAGGAGTCTTGTTGATTTGGAGTCGGCTGAAGTTCGACAATTGCTGCGTCAACTATGGCGGTGTAGTTCGTTGGCGCACCGAACACGATGATGTCTCTTACAACGAAGCACGATGACGTTTGCTCACTTGTCCCTGTTGGCGGGCCTGGCCGTGGTAACGCTACCGATCATGCTGCACCTGTTCGGCCAGCGGCAGCCCCAGGCAGTGGATTTTCCAGCCTTGCGATTCGTTCGTCAAACCGCAGTTGAGCAGAGCACCAGTTGGCAGTTGCGCCATGTTCTGTTGCTGTTGTTCCGCATTTTGCTGTTGGGACTACTGGCCCTCGCCTTGGCACAGCCGCGTGTACACAATGCGTTGTTCGGGAGTGTTTTGGGGAGTGTTGGTACTGCCGTCCTGGGGGGCATGCTGCTGCTAGCGGCGGCAGTGGCCTACGCGACGCACCGCCCCCGCTCGGTGTGGTTCACCTGCCTGTGCAGTGGACTAGTATTGTGGGGCATCGCCGGTGCGTGGGGAGTGCAGTCCTATCGGAATGGTCCCAAAATTCCGGCGACCAATACCACGGCGCCGGTGGCGGTGGCCATTGTGCTCGACAACAGTCCCTCGCTGGGATACGTCTTCGAGAACCAAGCGCGATGGGATCGCGCCAAAGAGATGGCGACGTGGATTCTCGGCCAACTACCCAGTGATAGTCATGTAGGCATTTTGAGTGGAAGTCCGGTCAGGTCGTTGGGCCTGACACCTGCTGCTGCGGAATCTCTGGTGGAACGAGCATCCTTGAGAGGGCGGACCGTCGATCTGGCAAGTCGCTTGCGTTTGGCGGTGGAACTGGTGTCGCAAGACGAGCTGGAGCGGAAGGAAGTTTACGTGATCACCGATTTGGATCGGCAAGCATGGGAAGGAACCGCGGCTGAGCTGGCAGATTATCTGCGCACCAAGTCTGACGAAGTGCTTGTGCAAATAGTTGATGTGGGCGGACCTGCCGAAGCCAACTGGCGACTGGGCGACGTGTCCCTTTCGGCGCAGGGAGTGCCCGTGGGAGGCAACGTCTCCATGCAGGTGGCGATCTCCCGCCCTCCGCGCCCGGCAGCGGGAAACACGGTCACTGTCGAATTGCTTCAGGAAGCCTTCGATCCGCGGTTACCCATCGTTCGCAATGGAGAACTCGAGACTGCGCCGCGGAACGTTGTGGATCGCCAGGTCATCGATATGACCGACAGGGACGTCGCGGAGGTGGAATTAACGGCTCATGATCTTCCCTCCGGCACGCATCACTTCATCATTCGCCATGACCAACCGGACCCCCTGGCGATCGACAATGAGCGTTTTGCCACCATCGAGGCGTATGAGCAACGCCCGGTGCTGATCGTTGCCGACGATGATGCAATTGGCCGCATGATGCAACTGATTGTCGACCCACGAGTCGATCGTGGAATAGACGACGGAGAGGGGACGACGGCCCATGTGCACTATTGGCAGCTCGCCTCCTCCCAGCTCGAGAACTACGGGGTCGTGTGCCTGTACGATCCGCCCGACTTGGAAGCAGCGGTCGCGTCCAAAATCCGCGCTCACATTGCCCAGGGGCGAGGATTGCTGGTCATTCTGGGAGAACAAGCCAGGCAGTCCGTGGGCACAGACGGGGGAGGGCTGCACGACCTATTGCCCGGCCGATTGGCGGAGATTGTCAACATGGTGCCCGCCGCCTTTCTTGATGCTGTCACCACCCGCCACCCCTTGTACCACGTTTTCGGCGATACGGTGGCGGATATCCCCTGGGGACAGTTTCCCGTTTTGCGTTGTTGGCGTTTTGATCCCATGGCAGGCGATGCCCAAGTGCTGATGCAGATAAGCGGTCAAAACATGCCTTTGATCGTGGAGCATGCCATTGATCATGGGCGAGTAATCACCATTGGCTCCCTATTTCCGCAGGCTGATACCGGAAAAGAGAGGTTATGGAACGGGTTGTGGGCCACCGACGACCCGTGGGTAGGCTTCGGCCTCCTTTTGGGAGCGATGCGCACGTTGGCCATTGGTGAGGAACAGGTTTTGAATTGGCCTACGGGAGCGATCGTCACGTTGCGCAATGACACGCGACGTTTCCCTTCCCGCTGGCAACTGTATTTGCCTGACGGACAAACGCGACGAGTGGATACCACCGAGGGGAGCATGAACTTGGGATCATTTGACAACCCAGGCATCTACCGCATGCGCGGCCTACGAGGAGAACCCGTTGCCCGGGGCTTCAGTGTCAACACGCCGTCCCGCGACACGATGTTGCAGCGTCTGGAAACCGACGAACTCGCGGAACTGCTGGGAGAAGGAACATTTCGTCTGGCGCGTACGCATCGCGAACTGGAGAGCAGCATCGGAACGGCTCGCTATGGCGTCGAGCTTTACCCGTTGGTGATGTTGTTCGTCATGGCGTTGTTTGTAATCGAGCAAGCCATGTCGAACCGGTTCTACCAGATTCGATTCCGGCGCTATGCAGGAGAGTAGTGCGTGGGGATCTGGGATAGCGTTATTTTTGAACCGGTGTTCGGTTGGCCAGCCACCGTCGTACTGGCCCTGCTGCTGTTGCTGAGCTTGTGGTTGACCGCTACCGCGCCAGGGATAAGTCGTCGCGGACGTTCGGTACTGCTTCTCCTGCGCATCCTGGCGGTATGGTTGCTATGGCTCGCCTGGCTACGCCCCGGATTCATGTGGACCAGTGAGCGAGAGACCGCAGGTGCCGTCGCCGTGCTGGTGGATACTTCCCAAAGCATGGCACTGCCTAGTGGCCAGAGTGATCAAACGCGATGGGATGAGGTGCGAAGGGTCTGGGAATCCATTCGGACAGCGACCGATTTGCAAATCGGTGCGTCGCAGATTGTTCCATACACGTTCGACAGTCAGGCGCGACGTGTTCCCCACGATGACCTGCCCGAGTTGTCAGAAACGCTGGCCGGGCCACCTCGAGGACGGGCCACCGATCTGGGAGGCGCGCTGTCCGCTGTGCTGCAAGGGCAGACGGATCCTCCCCTGCGGGCGATCCTGCTCGTTACCGACGGCGTGGAAACCGTCACTTCCCCCACGGCCGATGCGACCGTCGTAGCGCGACAAATGGCCCAGCTCGATCAGCCGTTGATTCTGGTGGGATTGGGGCCGCAGGCGGATGCCAGCCAATTACGTGACGTGGCCATAGAAAGCTTACCCGAGCATTACACGGCATTTGTCAAGAAAGAACTACCCCTGCGATTCATCCTTGCCGCCCAAGGCGTGCAGAACCAACCCGTCGACATCCAGTTGCGACTGCGCCGCGGGAATCAAGAACCCCGAGTCGTTGCCTCCCGTGAAGTGCTCGTGGCCGGCGCCAAGGAGAAACAGCCGCTGGAGTTCTCGGTGCTCATGCCGGAACCAGGCGAGTATCTCCTCGATGTCGTGGCCAGTGTCGAGGCCGTCGAGCAAATCAAGAGCAACAATAGGGCCACCTGTTTCATCACCGTACGCGAAGGCGGCGCCAGAATTCTGTACCTCGAAGGAGAGCCGCGGCCGGAACAGTTGTTCCTCAAGCGTTCGTTGAACGAATCGTTGGATTTCGATGTCGATTATGTATTGTTTCCGCAACGCGATCGTCGGGCAGGGAAGTGGCCGATCCGCATGGCCGCGCAGGTCCCCATTGAACAATACGATGCGTTCGTGATTGGAGATCTGGACAGTTCGGCAATCGACTCGACCAGTTGGCAGCAGATCGCTGACCGAGTCCGAAGAGGTGCCGGACTGATGGCGACCGGCGGCTACCACAGCTTTGATGCTGGTGGATACGGTCTGTCGCCGCTGGCTCCGTTGTTTCCGATCGAGCTGTCCCGCCGCCGACAGCCTTTTGATCAACCGATCGATCCCAGTTTTCACCTTCCAGGCCCCGTACGACTTGTTCCGCGACGGCCGCACCCCATCACTGCCTTCGCCCCGGAACCACGGAATTCTCAGATTTGGCGGAGCTTGAAGCCCCTGCAGGGAATGAATCGCCTCGGCCGCGTACTGCCCAATCCCGGGGTGCAGGTGCTACTGGAAAGCGAGAAAGAAGAGCCCGCATTGGTCGCCGGCACTTTCGGGGAAGGGCGTGTGCTGGCCTTCGCCGCCGACACGACATGGCAATGGTGGTTGGCGGGCAACAAGAAGGAACACCAACAGTTTTGGCGCCAGGCCATGCTGTGGCTGATCCAGCGAGATGCCGTGGATGAAGGATTTCGTTTGACCCTTGCCCGGCGGCGCTGGAAGATCGACGATACGCCACGGCTGACCATCGAATGGTTTGGCGGCGCGGAGAACAAGCCCATGCCTCAGCAAATGCGTTTGTCCCTGCTCCGTGACGGAAAGCTCCAGCACACGTTAGGTGTCACCTCGGTGGGGGAAGGAAAGCTGGAAAGTCGGATCACCGGCCTCAATACGGTAGGACTGTATCAAGTGGAACTGGAAGCGACAGGCGCGGACGGCACGAAATACCATGCGGAAACGGCATTCTTGGTGGAAGACACCTTGCTGGAGCTGGAGCGAGTGGTCCCCGACTGGCCCTACATGGCGAATCTTGCCGCCGCCAACCAAGGAGCCGGCGGGAGGTTGGTCACCCCGGATCAAGTGGACGAGGTCTTGCAGTGGCTGGAAGCGCGCCAAGCAGAAACCAAGGTGTCAGTCGTCGAGAAGCGTAAACTGGGAGATTCGGCCGTCGATGGCTGGTTCCTGTTGACCTTGTTCTGTATGGTGATGACCATCGAATGGGGATTACGGAAACGGTGGCAGTTGCCGTGATTGAGGGATTGTTGCCAAGCACATGAGAGGAGGTCGTCGGTGGCATATCGATTCGGAGCCCACATGTCGATTGCGGGGGGCTTGCACAAAGCGGTGGAGCGAGCGGCGGAAGTCGGCTGCGACGTCGTGCAGATCTTCACCAAGAACAACAATCAATGGAACTGCAAGCCATTGACTGAGAAGGAGGTGACTGCGTGGCGCGACGCTCTGACGCACTATCAAATCGGCGCCCCCATCGCCCACGCGTCCTACCTGATCAACCTGGCTGCGCCCGATGACGCGTTGTGGCAGAAGTCTTTGGATGCCTTGGTCGTCGAATGGGATCGGTGCGAGCAATTATCGCTCGAAGGACTGGTGGTGCATCCGGGCGCCCACACCAGTTCAACACCGCAAGAAGGGCTGGAGCGAATTGCCCGCGCCGTGCGGGAGGCAGTGGAAAAGGTCCAACCACGCAAGTCGCAGCTTCTATTAGAAAACACTGCCGGTCAAGGAACCTCCCTCGGTTGGCAAATTGCGGAACTTGGATGGTTGCTGAAATCGATCCGTAGCCGCCATGTTGGCGTCTGCTGGGACACCTGCCATGCCTTGGCTGCTGGCTACGATTTCCGCACCGCCAAAGGAATGAAGGAAATGGTGGAGGAACTGGAAAAGCATCGCCTGCTGGAGAAAATCGCCGCGATCCATCTGAATGACAGCAAGAAAGATTGCGGTTCGCGGGTCGATCGCCACGAACATATCGGTTTAGGATGCATTGGCGAGGAAGGTTTCCGACGCTTCCTCAAGCATTCGGCTTTCAAGAAATTGCCCATGTACCTGGAAACCCCCAAAGGGACGGACGAGGAAACCGGAGAAGACTGGGACCATCGCAATTTACAGTTCTTGCGGAAGCTTGTTGGCCAGCGATCTACCGTTGCTTGACACGTGAATCTGGATACAATCTGCGTTTTTGACACTGAGTCAAAGGTTCGGGCCGTAGCGCAGCCTGGCTAGCGCGCTACCTTGGGGTGGTAGAGGTCGTGGGTTCAAATCCCGCCGGCCCGACTTTCTGGCTGTTCGGGAAAGCCCTCAGGTGGAAACGCCTCGAGGGCTTTTCTCGTGCGCAAGCGTTGGTGAGCTGGCCGATGCACTACGCCGTCGCGCTGCCCTCTGTGGTAACTGAAGGCAGATGGCAGTTAGCTGCACCGAGCACGAGTTGCTCCTCGACGTACAGGCGTCTAAGTGGCGTGGTGCGGTGTCGCCAAACGGTCTGCCTGCGTGCCTGTAGCCCCTCGGTCCCGGTACATGAATGGGAGTTTTCGCGACCTCGACAACGCGGAATCCAACGATCCGCAGGGACGTAGGCGGCGATGAAATCGGTGGCTTCCGCTGCATGAGGACGCCGGCGGGGCGTCCGACCTGCCGCCAGCGAGCTGCCTCAAGAGCCGGGGCTCGGTTTTCTGACGGTGGCCGACACGGTCGTGTCGAGGTGCGAAGCTGCCTCCAGGCGGGGCAAGAGCTGATGACCGTTCGCGGGCGGCGCTACCTCGGAGAATCCGAAAACGAGGGGGTGGCATTTGACGCTTGACAGTTTGGGATTCGGGGAGGATCTTGAATCGTTCGCAATTGACATGCCCAACAGCGGGGTTTGGTAGTTTGGGAGATGAACGAAGACCATGAGTAATGACAGCGGTGCGCCACGCACCATGTTTGAAAAGATCTGGGACGAGCACGTAGTCTATGCTGAGCCGGGGAAGCAAGCGATTCTGTATGTCGACCTGCACCTGGTCCACGAGGTAACCAGCCCGCAAGCTTTCGAGGGATTGCGGTTGGCTGGTCGCCGCGTACGACGTCCGGAATTGACTGTGGCCACCCCCGACCATAACGTCCCCACTACCGGGAGAGGATTGCCCATCGCCGATCCCATCTCTCGGCAACAAGTAGACACCCTGCGCAAGAACTGCCAAGAATTCGGGATCACTCTTTACGACCTGGACGATCTGCGCCAGGGAATCGTACACATCATTGGTCCGGAATTGGGGTACACCCAACCCGGCATGACCATCGTATGTGGTGATTCGCACACCGCGACTCATGGTGCCTTCGGTGCGCTGGCTTTCGGAATTGGGACCAGCGAGGTGGAACATGTCTTGGCCACGCAAACGTTGTTGCAATACAAACCAAAGACGTACGAGCTGTATGTCAGCGGAGAGTTGGCCGAGGGGGTCACGGCGAAGGATTTGATTTTGTATCTGATCGGCCAGATCTCGACCCATGGCGGGACCGGGTACGTGCTGGAGTATACGGGGCCGGTCATCCAGAAGTTGTCCATGGAAGAGCGGATGACGGTATGCAACATGTCGATCGAGGCCGGGGCTCGGGCCGGCATGATTGCCCCGGATGAAAAGACCTTCGAGTATCTGCGAGGCCGTCCTTTTGCGCCCCAAGACTTCGAAGCTGCCGTGGCACGGTGGAGGAAACTGCCCAGTGATCCTGGAGCCCACTATGACAAGACCAGCAAGTTCGACGGAGCGAACATCGCCCCTCAGGTGACTTGGGGTACCAACCCAGGCCAGGTGACATCGATTGATTCGGTGGTTCCCAATCCGGCTGATTTCGGTGACGAGACGGAGCAGAAATCGACGGCGGCAGCCTTGGAATACATGGGGTTGAAGCCGGGGATGCGCATGACGGACATTGAGATCGATCGCGTGTTCATCGGATCCTGCACCAACGCCCGCATGGAAGATTTGCGCATGGCAGCGAGGGTGGTCAAAGGCCACAAAGTGCATCCTCGCGTCCATGCCATGGTAGTGCCGGGTAGTGGACAGGTGAAAAAAGCCGCCGAGGCAGAGGGCTTGGACCGTATCTTTGTCGAAGCCGGATTTGAATGGCGGGATGCTGGGTGCTCGATGTGCCTAGCCATGAATCCCGACCGATTGGAACCAGGAGAGCGGTGCGCCTCGACCAGCAATCGCAATTTCGAGGGGCGGCAAGGAAAAGGGGGCCGCACCCACCTGGTATCTCCGGCGATGGCTGCCGCGGCCGCCGTGGAGGGGCACTTCACGGACATCCGCGAGTGGAAGTTCAAAGATTAAGTACCTGGAAAGCAATTAGGAAACACTTAAAGGCGTTTAGCGAGTATGCGTGAGTTTAAGCAGCATTCGGGAATAGTCGCCACGTTGGACCGCGCGAACGTGGATACCGACCAGATCATCCCCAAGCAGTTCCTGAAGAGAATCGAACGTACCGGCTTCGGCCAATACCTGTTTTTCGACTGGCGTTTCCGTGAGGATGGCAGTGAAAACCCTGAGTTCGAGCTGAATCGCCCCGAGTTTCGGGGGGCGAGCATTCTGGTGGCGCGGCGGAATTTTGGCAGCGGGTCGAGTCGCGAACACGCCGTATGGGCCTTGGACGATTATGGCTTCCGGGTGGTTATTGCCCCGTCCTTCGCCGACATTTTTTTCAACAACTGCTTCAAGAACGGTGTCCTGCCGATCAAATTGAGCGAGGCAGAAGTCGATCGCCTTTTTCAAAAAGCCAATCAAGCGGCCCCCTATCGGTTGACGGTCGATCTGGAGACGCTCACCATCAGCGACGAGGAAGGTTGGGAGTTGCCCTTCGAGGTCGATAGCTTCCGGCGGCATTGTCTACTGAACGGCTTGGACGATATTGCCTTGACTCTGGAGCACGCCGATAAGATTGCGGCTTATGAGGCAGCACGAGGAATGCCACCCGTTCAAGGGTAAGTGGTGCGGCACCGGGCGAGACCATGAAGGGGTCGCCAAGGGGGCGCGGCACCATTGATTGCCGTACCTTCCTCCGCGGTTAATTGTCTTCGTCCCTGGCGGGGAGTTCATGGGGACTGGGAGGAATATCCGGCCGGTCACCGGTGGCGATCTCTCCGGATAGTTCTGCCAGATGCTCGGGCTGCAATCCATGCTCGAGAAAGTCCGCCTCGCGGTCTACGTCGCTGACCGGAGCCTGCGCTCGATCCAACAAGTAGATCTCCAACAGGCGATGATTGCGGACGGCGCGGGCGGCAGCAATCATCCCTCGCGGTGTCAACCGAACTTCATCACCGGGTTGGAGGACGATCAATCCGCGCTGTTCCAGCCGTCTAGCCAGCCAGCGTGTCCGCACGGCGGACCAATGCCGTTGAGCCGCTACCGCTGGCAAGGCGATCGGTGCCACGTGATGCAAGTCGTGTAAGTGCGCCGGCACCGTGTTGCTGGCTTCCAACAGTTCGAACAGGGCGCGAAGAAAATGCTGCTCGTCGAACGCCAACCGTTGTTTGACGCGCTGCCACCACCTCCACACCACGCCGCGTTTAGGCCCCATAGCGAAGCTGACGCCAAAAAAGGTGCAGGCAGTGAGGACGATCGCTGCCCCACTGGGTACTTTCTCCACCGACGCGCTGAGCAGGGTACCGATGCTGCAAGCGAGGCCTCCCAGACCGGCACTGATCCACAGCATGCGTCCCATTCGATCCGTCCAGAAGCGGGCGGCGGCGGCCGGTACGATCAACAGAGCGATGATGAGGATCAGCCCGACGGCCTGAAGTCCCACCATGGTCACTACCACCACCATCGCCAACAGCAGTCCATCAAGCAGTCCGACCGGCCAGCCCTGGCATCGCGCCAACTGCGCGTCGAAGCACAACAGCCGCAGCTCCTTTTCGAACAGCACCGTGACCACCAACACCACCACCGTGGTCCAGGCAATGTAGCGGACATCAGCAAGCGTGATCAGCGACGCTTTTCCGTAGATGAACCCCTCCAATCCAGCCGGATTGGCACCAGGAAGATGCTGAGCAATCTTCAGCAAAGCGACCCCGGCTCCGAAAAACACGCTGAGCACAATTCCCAACGCGGCATCGTCGCGTACTCCAGCCCACTGCTTGAGCGCCAACACGGTGGCACCGCCGATCCCACCGCTGATACTGGCCCCCAGCAGCAGCCACCCGAGTGATTTCTCCGCCCCTAGGTCGCCACTGAGCAAAAAAGCGAGGACCACTCCAGGTAGTGCCGCATGGGAAATCGCATCCCCGATCAAAGCTCGCCGCCGCAACAGCATGTACACACCGAGCAGGCCGCACGCCAGCCCCAAGATGAGCGTTCCGGCCAGCACCACCCGCGTATTGTAGTCCTGCAGCGTCAAAGCCCGGGCCAGTGCCGTCCAGAGCGGGGAGCTTGATTGGGCCAGCAGCGCATTGCCCTCGGGTAGCACCAGGGCGCTCTCCATCGGCTAACCTCCTTGTTCTCCACGTCGCATGGCCTCACCGATCTCGTCGAGCAACGTCAATTTGCCGCCATAGGTCTTTTGCAGGTTCTCGCGGGTGAAAACCTCCTTGGTAGGACCGGCAGCGATGAGTCGCAAATTCAACAAAATCACGAAATCGAAGTATTCGGCGGCGGTCTGCAAGTCATGGTGCACGACGATGATCGTTTTTCCCTGTGATCGCAACTCCATCAACAGCCGCACGATGGCCGCTTCCGTAGAAGCATCTACCGCCGCGAAGGGTTCGTCCATGAGATAGACATCCGCCTGCTGAACCAAAGCGCGGGCAAGAAATGTCCGCTGCTGCTGGCCGCCGGAGAGCTGGCTGATTTGACGGTGCGCTAGATGCTCGATCTCCATTTTGCGCAGCGCCTCCAACGCACGACGGCGGTGCTCTTGCCTGACTCGCTGGAACCAGCCAAGTTCACCGTAGGTCCCCATCAGCACCACATCGAGAACCGTGGCGGGGAAGTCCCAATCGACCGACTCTCGCTGCGGCACGTACGCGACCTGACGGCGCACGGCACGATAGGGACGGCCAAGGATGCGAATTTCCCCCGATATTCGGGGCACCATATCCACGACGGCTTTCAGAAGCGTGCTTTTGCCTGCACCGTTGGGACCGATCAATCCCGCCAAAGCACCGCGAGGAACTTCCAGGGACACGTTCCACAACACTGGCTTGCGGTGGTAGGCAATCGTAAGATCGCGAACCGACAGCGCAGCAGGCCGAGAAGAGTTAGCTGGAGTTGCCTCGCTACTGGACGTGCTCATGATGGCGCAGCCTGCTTTCTCCATTGCCGGAAACCACCCGCAGGAGCCGAGGGGCATCCCAGGTGAACAGCAATGGTGGTGAAGTTATGATCCATCATACCCACATAGGTCCCCTCGTAGGTTCCACCGGGTCCCATGGCGTCGGAATACAAGGTTCCTCCGATCGTCACCCGATGCCCGCGGGAAGCAACGCCACTGATCACCGCGTCGATGCTCTTCCTCGGCACACTGCTTTCCACAAACACCGCTTGGATGCGCCGTTCAACGATGAGATCAACCAATTGGTTGATCCGAGTCAGCCCAGCCTCGCTTTCGGTCGAGATTCCTTGGACCGCTTCCACTTCGACATCGTAAGCACGACCGAAGTACCGGAACGCATCGTGCGAGGTAACCAACACACGCTGTGCGGGCGCAATGCAATGCATTAAGGAACGGCCGTAGTCGTCGAGCTCAGCAAGCTCCGCGCGAAGTGCCGCAAGGTTACTAAGGTAGTCCGAACGGTTTTCTGGATCTCGCTCACTCAATTCCTGGGCAATGATCTCGGCCACCTGGCTCCACAGACCAACGTCCATCCACACGTGCGGATCCTTATGCCCCGCTGCATCGGGCGCGTCGAGCAGCAACTCGTCCGGCAATCGTTCGGCTACGGCGATAGCTCGCTTTTTGGCGCTGATCTGGCCCAACAGTTCCGACATCTTGCCCTCGAGCATCAGGCCATTGTAGAAGACGAGATCGGCTTGCAGGATCGCTGCCGCGTCATCCCGGCTAGCCTTGTACAAATGCGGATCCGTTCCCGCCCCCATGATCTGGTGGACTGACAAATGCGGGCCGCCAAGCAGACGTACCAGATCTCCAATCATCCCGGTGGTCACAGTCACGCGGAGCTGCGCGGCGGTAGATCCATCGTCGGGCTGTGGATGATGGCTAGGCCGGTGACGGCACGCCAGCAGCGTCCCCACCCCCCCTGCCGCCACTGCCCCCAGAAAACGTCGCCTACCTGCCTCAAATTGGCTCGTGCCCATCATTGCATTTCCTTTTTGGGAACGTACTTCCTCGCCGGTCGCCGCCAATCCATCCAGGTTTTTAGCGCCTGCTAATTTTGCCCCTTGATTGTGCCGGTGCGAGGGCTGCTTCGTCAACGCCCCTTATTGGCTTGCCTGCCAACAGGCCGCTGGCGGACGAGCAGTCGGTGCGTGGAGATGATCCCCTAGGATCATGCCAGAGGAAGGTCCCTTAGCTTCTCGTCAGGTCGCACGGTAAGACCAAAGATTCGAGCTTGCACTATCCCCACCCGCCATCTCGGCCCCCGCAACTGGTCCTGTGCTAGGTTCCCACTGCCACCGTGCGAGTTACTTGATGACGTTTTTTAGGGCTCGACGAACTCCGCAGCGTAATTTACACTTGGGATCCGCGCGTTGATTGACGATTGTTTTTCAAATCGCACTCGCGCCGAATGACAACAAATGGCATCAGGAGCGTGGCAGCCGGTTGATAAGGGCAGCCACTCCTCTGGCCATTGTTGGCGGGGTTCGTCAGCGGGCGTGCCAAGTTACCTCTTTTCGCCAATGGCCCCAGAAGCTACAGTAATGGATTCGCCAAAACGGCGGTTTCGAGAGATACAGATAGCGATTCCTTGGAAATATTTTTACTGACTGAGCAGCAACCATGTACGCAATCATCGTAGACGGCGGGCGGCAATACAAAGTCACGCAAGGGCAACAACTGGACATCGACTATCGCGAGACGGCCAATTCGGGGGATACACTGGAGTTCACCAAAGTGCTCGCTGTCGGAGGCGACGAAGGACTGACGGTAGGCACCCCTACCGTCGAGGGGGCGAAGGTCACCGCCAAGGTCGTTTCAGTGGCTAAGGGCCCTAAGATCTATGTCCAGAAGTTTCGTCGGCGCAAGGACTATCGGCGCCGGACCGGCCATCGCCAACCCTATACGCGAATTGAAATCGCGGAGATCACCACCTAGCCTCCCCTCGTGAATCGTCCGCTTCGCCCGCGCCGATCGGAGGCGCTGCGGTGGTGCGTGCCTCCATGAAATAGACAATCGAACCATTTTAAGAGAGATGTGGAGTTTCCCATGAGCCAGAAAATCATGGAATTGGTCGAGAAGGCGTCGATGAAGGCTGACGTCCCCCATTTCGAGATTGGGGATACGGTCGACGTTCACACGAAGATTCTCGAAGGAAACAAAGAACGTATTCAGATTTTTTCCGGTGTTGTCATCGCCCGCAGTGGCAGCGGTACGCGAGAGATGTTTACCGTGCGTCGTATCGTCGCCGGAGAAGGTGTGGAGCGCAAGTTTCCCGTCCACTCCCCGAAGATAGAAAAGATTGAAGTTAAGCGGCGAAGTGTGGTCCGCCGCGCCAAGCTCTATTTCCTGCGCGAGCGCAGTGGCAAAGCGGTTCGCTTGAAAGAACGCCGAATGTAAATCAGACTAAAAGAAGCATGCATCGCCTCCTTTCGCAGTTAGGCCGCTGGATTCGCTCCAGCGGCCTTTTTTCGTGGCGGTACAGGATCACCGCCGACCCCGAAACGAACCTTGGGTTGGCCGGCGAGCAGGCAGCAATTCGCTACTTGGCTCGCCAAGGGTACCGCATTGTGGTGCACAGCCATCGGCAAAAGCGGTCGGAGATCGACATCATTGCCCTAGATGGAAATCAACTTGTGTTCATCGAAGTCAAGACCTGGCGTAGTGATCGCGTGGCAGATCCCTCTGCCGCCGTCGATCGCCAGAAACAAGCGAGGTTAACCCGCGCGGCGCTGGCCTACATGAAGCGTCATCACTTGCTGCACCACCGCGCCCGTTTTGATGTCATTTCCGTCGTTTGGCCACTTGGTGGCCGCGAACCCCGCATCCGCCACTATTCCCATGCCTTCGAGGCCGTCGGAAACGGCCAATTCTTTTGTTAGCGCAGCTCGCTGAGGCGGCAAGTGCCATGGCTGGCGGCGCAGGAAACCCGCACGGCTGAATCTGGTTCATTGCCCCATCGTCGCGTTCCACGAGAGGCAGGCGCTGGGGGCCGGCTCGCCCAATCTCCCCGTGAGAGCCACGGAAGCCAACTGAGCGACATGCAGCATCCGATGCCCGCCCCGCACTAGCCCAAACCACATCCGGGAAGACGCGACAAGCGCCGACAGCGAGCCGACCGTTCGAGTGAGTGCGCCAGCGGGAGCGCTGAGCGCCGACATCAGCAAGCACCAGCATTACAGCAAAAGAAACCACGCCCTAGAGCACATTGACTCTAAACCGTCGCAAGCTTTTGATCTGACGGTACTTGATGGCTGTGAAGCGGCTTTGGACGGGAATCACTTAGGGCGTGATATGCTACCTAGTGGGCGATACTGGATTCGAACCAGTGACCTCAACGATGTCAACGTTGCGCTCTAACCAACTGAGCTAACCGCCCGGATTTGATGGCGTTGGTGAGGAAATCGCCAACGCTCAACGAAGTTTGGCGTCTGTCGGTCAATTCGTCAAGTAGCGATTTTCGCTATGGAGTCCATTACCAAGGATGTGGTATGGACAGATGGAGAGTGGTATGACGGGCAGGCCCTTAGGGAGCTTGGGACGGGAGCAGCCGAACGCGGAGTGGGAGTTCGCATGAATAGGATTGGAATAATTGCTGCTTCGCTCGCATGCATGCTGGGTACCGGTTGTATGGATGGCCCTTTTTTTGCGCTGAAGAAGATCAACCCCATCTATCGAGCCGAATGGAAGAGGGATCAAGCCTGGGGGCCAACCTTTGATGACCGTTTGGCAGAACTGGATCGATTGGAGAAGTCCCTGAAAGGGATGCCCCCGGAGCGTCAGGAGTTCTGGGCCCAACAACTGGCGTTATTGATCCAGGAGGACCCCAGCCCCGTTTTGCGCGCTCGGGCGACGGCGCTGATCTCGCGCATACCTTCCCCCATGATCATCGAATCCCTGAATCGAGCCTCGACCGATGAATCGCTGAGAGTCCGATTGGCAGCGGTGGACGCATGGAAACGGGTGGCAAACAAGGATGCGGAAAACATGCTGCTGTCGATGGCGGTCGCCGATGACGATTCGAGCGTTCGCCAGGCTTCGATCGAGGCATTGCAACAGTTTCGCAGCGCCGATGTGGTCCGATCCCTTGCGCAGTTGCTCGATGATCCCTCGCCGGCGATCCAAAGGAGCACTACTCGTACTCTGGCTGCCATTACCGGGGAGCCACTCGAGGCAGACGTGGATGCGTGGAAGCAATACATCGTAAAGAACTTTGGAGCGGGAGCCCCCAATGGCAGCCAACCTCCGCATGGTATGACCGTCCAGCCGGCCTCAACGCGTTCCCCATAGAGGGCTCCCCATCGCCACCGACGACCGAATGCAACGCGGGGCCGTGGACAAACGATTGAGTGGCGATGCCGGGCGGCAGGAGGTGGCTTTCAAACAACCGGCTACCTACTTGGCAGTAGCATTTCCAGGAAGGATCCCATGAAACAAGCTTGCCCCACCTCACCTCTTTTCAGTTTCGCCCTGGTCCCGTGCCTGTTGCTGCTCACCGGTCTCTGGTTGCATGCGGAGGAGCCACACACGGCATCGCTACAAGAAGGAATTCCTTGGCTGGATTCGGCGGCGAAAGCTGCGGAGCTGTCCATGGCGCACCGGCGACCGATTCTGGTGTATGTACGTTCGGCGCGCTGTGGCTATTGCGACCTATTGCAAAAAAATGTGTGGGAAGATCGCCGTGTCGGCGCCTGGGTCCGCACGAACTTCATCCCTCTGAAACTCACCCGCGAAGCTCACCGTGAGCACCTGGAGGTGCTTCAAGTTCGCGCCTTTCCCACGATCCTGGTGTTTTCTCCGGACCTCAAGTACCTGACGCGCATCGATGGCTACGTCGACGCGGACGGCTTTCTCACCCGTATGGCGCGTGTGGTCCCCGGTGCGCTTGAAGTGGCGGACGGTGATCGGCAACTCCAGCGCCGCTAATGGCGCTCGCCAACCTGGCTCTGACGGTGTTTGTAAAAAAAGAGGGCGGTCTCACCCAGTCGACGGGATACGCCCGAGTCCCGCGCCGGAAAAAGTGAGAACCGCCCATATTGATTCGCGTCCAAGCAATTACTTCGACGCGCTAAGGATTCCGTCCGTTCCAAGCTGCATGAAAAAATCATCACATGCTCTTGTGTTACCCCCGATTCACTTAAATGTCTATCGGCATCCGGCGCATTTTTTGTGCTTTTCTCAGGGATTTTCTCAGAAAACACCTCTCTCGGAAGGCCACGAATCCCCTGTAGGGGAGATCGGCTGCGGGTGCCGTCAGCAGCAGCACAGCCACGATGGGGTGCGATTTTCACCAAGCATGGGTGGTGCGAAGATGCTGTCCGGCGTTGGATGCTACAATAACGGCTTCTGAACAATCTACCGCAACGGCGAAATCGGCGGGGCAACCATCTACGAGGATGGCGCTTGGCAGTCAATGCTGCGCGGGGCAATTGTTCGTTCCCACGCCAGTTGACAGCACGACCTTCCACCTGTCTTGAATTCACCTCCGGGGCTGGACGCAATGCGACGTAGCACGATCTTTCTATCAGCGTGGTCTGCCCGTAGTGCAGCCCTTGCTGCCATGAGCGGTTGGAGTGGAGCTGCCGGGCGATGCCGGCGGGTGGCTACCGTGCTATTGCTGGTCTTGTCTGCTAGCGCCGGTACTTCGCCGTTGACGGCCCAAGTCGCTACGGCCCCTTCCGGGGAAGCGCCGATGCATCTGATCGTATTGGCGGGCCAGTCGAATATGGCAGGTAGAGGGGAGGTCAGCAATGATGACCTGACTCCCCATCCCCGGATCTACATGCTCGATGCTCATTCTCAGTGGGTACCGGCCGTCGATCCACTCCATTTCGATAAGCCGCAGGTTGTGGGAGTGGGGCCAGGACGGGCTTTCGCCTTGGAGTACGCTCGCCATCATCCTGAGGCCATCGTGGGTTTGATCCCCTGTGCCGTCGGTGGGACGTCCATTCGATTGTGGCAACCGGGGCAGCGGGACACGGTTACCGGAGCCCATCCGTGGGACGACACCCAGCGACGGATCGAGCGCGCGATGCGCGACGGTGAAGTGAAAGCCATTCTGTGGCATCAAGGAGAATCCGATAGTCGCTCGGGACGCGGGGAGGAATACGCGGTCGCCCTGAAAGAGTTGATAGGCCGTTTTCGGGAGTTGATACAGGATCCACAAGCTCCCTTCCTGATTGGGCAACTGGGGCAGTTCGCCGGGCGTCCCTGGACGGACGGGCGGCGGGCGATCGATCAAGCACACAAGTTGGTGGCTCGAGAGGTATCCCGCAGCGGCTTTGTCAGCTCACTCGGACTGGAAGACAAAGGCGATGGAGTCCACTTCAGTGCGGCGGCAGCCCGCGAATTGGGCCGACGCTACTATCGCGAATATGAGCGGATCACCCAACGCAAGCAGCCGGAGGTGGTGTCCGTCAAGCGGATTTGGGATCGAGCGCCGCACAACGCCTTTACGGACCTTATCCGCTTTGCCGACCAGTGGTACTGCGTCTTTCGAGAGGGACGAGGACATGTTTCGCCTGATGGCGCCGTTCGTGTACTGGTCAGTACCGATGGCTTACGATGGGAATCCGCGGCCAGGTTCCAGCGCCAGGATGCCGATTTGCGGGATCCAAAACTCGCCATCACCCCCGATGGCAAGCTCATGTTGATCGCCGCTGGGGCAATGCATCGCACCGAGCCTCACCGTCACCGAACGTTTGCCTGGTACTCCCAGGACGGGAGCATCTGGACGTCGGAGTCGGAGATTGGGCAACCCGATTATTGGCTGTGGCGAGTCACCTTTGGCGATCGCCTCGCGTTGGGGATCGCTTACACGACCAACAGTCCTCAAGACCGTCATACGCGGTTGTTTTCTAGTGTCGATGGGCGGCAGTGGCGGGTCCATGTTCCGCGGCTACTCGATGACGGCTACCCCACCGAAGCGTCTATCCAATTCGTCAACCAACGCGCGTACGCCGTGCAGCGTCGCGATGGATCGGCTCCACAGACGGCCACCGGGTTGCTGGGAGTTGCCGATCCTCCGTACGACCAGTGGGCATGGCTCGACCTTGGTGTCCGCGTCGGAGGGCCAGCCCTGACCATCTCCCCGCATGGAAAAATGCTCGCCGTGGTTCGCCTTTACGATGGCAGCACCCGCACCGCGGTTTGCGAAGTTGATCCGATCCACGGCACCATCGAAGAATTACTCGTACTCCCCTCTGGTGGAGACACCAGTTATGCCGGTTGCGTATGGCGGGAAAACACATTGTGGATTAGTTACTATTCGGGGCACGAGGCGAGAAACAACGCTTTCACTACGGCCATCTACGTCGCTCAGGTAAACATTCCTTGAGCATTCCATCGGTCGAAGATGGCCCATAAACCTCATGGCGATGGCAATTGTTCACCTTAACAACCATTCCCTTCAGAGCGGTGGAGGAGCATCATGCACGGACAACAAGGCGCTTTGGGTCGCAACTCGCAGGTACAGGGTGATGGCAGAAAAGGGGAGGTTGCAGACGATGCCAGGTGGCTTGCGTTCCAGCACGGCCGATGGCGGTTATGGCACCTCCTGGGCGTGGCGCTAGGGTGCTTGTCATCGGCGTGGAGCGTTCATGGGCACGAACCCGACGCTCACCTTCCTGCAGTAGCACAGGTGGGGGAAGGAGCGTTGATCGAGGCGGAGTTTATCTTCCCCCTCGATCCTAGACCGACTCCCGAGTGCCACGCATCGACCATCGTGGAGACATCCGCAGGATTGCTGGCCGCGTGGTTCGGCGGAACCGAAGAGGGGCATCCCGACGTGGGGATTTGGTTAGCGAGGCGCGATGCCAGGGGTTGGTCTTCACCCGTGCAATTGGTCGACGGAACCGAGTCCGCCGACCACGACTATCCCTGTTGGAATCCGGTGCTTTTTCAGCCTGCAGGCGGTCCGCTAATGCTGTTTTATAAAGTCGGCCCCAACCCACGGCAGTGGTGGGGCATGCTGACCACCAGCACCGATGGTGGTTGGACCTGGTCTCCCCCGCGTCGATTGGGCACGAGCTTGAAGTTGTTTCCCGCCAATCGTAATCTGATTGGTCCGGTGAAGAACAAGCCCATTCAGCTTTCCGATGGAACGATCCTTTGCCCCAGTAGCACCGAAAACGAAGGCTGGCGCATCCACTTCGAGCGCATCGATGCGCAGGCAAAAGGCGTCGAAGTTGTAGGTCCGCTTCAGGACGGGGAGCCTTTGGATGCGATTCAGCCCAGCGTGCTTATCCATGCCGATGGTCGATTGCAGATTCTTTGTCGCACCAGACAGGGGGTGGTAGGGACGAGCTGGTCGCAGGACGGCGGCAGGTCATGGGGGCCGATGCAACGTACCGAGTTGCCGAACCCCAATTCAGGAACCGATGCCTTGACATTGCAAGACGGCCGTCACCTTTTGGTCTACAACCATGCCGTACGGACGAGCGCCCTCAATGGACGGCAGACCTTGAATGTCGCGGTCAGCACCGATGGCCTTAGCTGGAAGACGGTCCTGACGCTGGAAAAAGAAGAGGGACCAGCAGAGTTTTCCTACCCGGCAGTGATCCAGACGGCCGATGCCAAGGTGCACATTACCTACACTTGGCATCGCCAAACTATTAAGCATGTCGTCATCGACCCTCAGCAACTGTAGTCGCTTGGCAGAGCCTCGCGTCTGGTAACCGTCACCGCGCCGACCGCTTGGCATGCCTCGTCATCGGCCAGTCCACTGGCAGTTTGCCGCTGGCGGCCGGAGGCGAAGGTCGCTTGTTGTGGAGGTCGGGCCATGAGTGGCGTCCGCTGGTGCTTCGGAAATTTGACGTGGCCCAAGCACGCGATTTTGGGGAACGGGATGGTTACTCCGGCTTAGACGCGGTTCCGGCGATGCTGACCTCAAGCCAGGCTTGCTAGGCAAGCCACGCAAACCAATAGCAACCGTCTAGCCGGGGCGCTGGCCGACCACTTCCTCCGGCCGACCGCTTCCATCAGGTCTATAGGCCTTGTCGGTTCCCAGCGGGGCTCCTATCATTTCGCTTTGACTTGCCCTGCACGCTGTCGTCACCATGAGCTGCTTTCTCGTTGAGAGCCCGCAGCGAAAGTTCGTGACGTCTCCAGGCGTAGGTTGTATTGAGTAACGGCTCGGCGTACAGGTATCGCCGCGGAGAACGAGGGAAACGACCCGAGGTAGGCTTTGACTAGCTGGTACACTTTGTTCTACGAAACCGCTCGACTGATCTCCCCAGTACGGACCGTGCTGTTGGGACAGGGGGAGCCCGCGCCGGCGGGAGGGGCAGCCGAGGTGGCTCCAGGAGGAGAGGGTGGTTTTTGGGTCCAGTTTCTTGCCAACCCTTTGAACCTTCTGTTGCTCAGTGCCATCCTGTTCATTTTCTTAGTGCTCCGCCCCCAGCAGAAACAGGCACGGGAGCACCAGGCAAAATTGGCCGGCCTCAAGAAGAATGACCGCGTGGTCACTTCGGGAGGGATCCATGGAGTCGTCGTGCAAGCGGCAGCCGGTGAGCCGACCGTTACGATTCGGATCGACGAAAACACCGGAGCGCGGATGACCGTCAATCGTGACGCGATCAGCCAGATTGTGTCGCACGAGGACAAACAGAGCAAATAGGCATAATTTCGGACCAAGATATGGACGCCACTGTCATGTTGCATCGTCTCTCTGGCTTTTTCCTTCTCGCGCAGTCCAACGCACAGGCACAGGTCGGGGCAGGTCAAGCTACGGGGAGCGCCGATCAGTGGCCCGCCTATCTGCAGGCTATTGGTTTTGTAGTCGGCATTTTCATCCTGCCGTTCGTCCTCTCGCATTTGATCTGCCGTGCGATTCGCATGCCCTCCCACTCGACGCGTATGGGCGTCATGTTCGCGGCCTTGATTGCTGCTTTTCTATTCGCATGGAAGAACGATTTCAAACTGCGTTTGGGTCCCGACATGAAGGGCGGGACGAATATCGTCTATGACATCATTCCATCGGAGGACGGAGAGCTTCCGGATCCAGGAGCGCTGGCCAGCGCATTGAGTGATCGTTTGAATCCCTCGGGAACTCAGGAGATCACCATTCGTCCCCGCGGCAGTTCCCAGATCGAGATTATCGTTCCCAACACCGATCCTCTGGAATTGCGGCGAATCAAGGAGATGCTCCAGACCTCGGGCCAGTTGGAGTTTCGCATTGTGGCCAACACACGCGATCATCAGGATATCATCGCTTTGGCGCGCGAGCAGTCGCAGCGGTCACTCGACCGTGACGTGCGCAACTCGGCTGGGCGGACCGTCGGCCGGTGGTATCTGGTGGCTCGCGAAGACAAGATGGTGCAGGGTGTCTTTCCATTCCGCACGCCGGTCTACGGAGATATTATTCGCGATGCATTCACCGGTCGGATTATTGACAACCCGCCGCTGGATTTCAATGAAGACTATGCCTTGGAGAAGTGGTTGAAGAAGGAAGGCATCCGGGAGATCGAAGTCCTGATGGCCTTGGAAGCCGGTGGCGTACCATTCCCTGAAGTCACCGGGGATGACCTGGCCAGTGCGACCATGGAATTCGATAAGAGCGGTTATGTCGTCGCCTTCCGCTTGACGCCTACCGGTGCCCAGAAAATGCTGCGGCTGACTGCCGCCAACCAACCCACCGGCAGCTTCCACCGCCGCATGGCAATCATTATGGATGGTAAGGTACTTTCCGCGCCGCAGTTGAATTCACCGATCAGTACCAGTGGTATCATCACCGGGAATTTTACGAAGGAGGAGGTCGAATTTCTGGTAACGATTCTGCGGGCCGGACGTCTGCCGGCCACTCTTAGTGATGAACCGGCCAGTGAAATACGGGTGGGGGCGGGCCTGGGAGCCGCCACGGTGGAGAAGGGCCTGACGGCATCCGTCTGGGCAGTGATTCTTACCTTCGCCACCATCCTCGTCTATTACCGGTTCTCCGGCGTGATCGCCTCCCTCGCCCTATTGATGAACGGCTTGCTAATTTTCGGCATCATGGTGTTCATCGGCCAACCTTTGACCCTCCCCGGCTTGGCAGGGCTGGTGCTTACCGTTGGTATGTCGGTGGACGCCAACGTGTTGATTTTTGAGCGCATCCGCGAAGAACGCGCGAAGGGAGCTGCTCCGCGAATGGCGATTCGCAATGGATTCGACCGAGCCTTCACCACGATCGTCGATGCCAATTTGACGACCCTTATTGCGGCGGTGGTTCTCTATTGGATCGGTACCGATCAAGTCCGAGGTTTCGCGGTCGCTCTGATCATCGGCATCATGACCAGTATGTTCACGGCGACCTTCTGTTCGCGAATTCTGTTCGAGATTTCCGAGAAGCTACGATGGGTGAGTCTGTCGATGGCGGACGGCGTGGGCTTCCTCAAACGAGTGCTGTTCGGCGACCGGGATATCGATTTCATGCGTTGGCGAACCGTTTGCTACTCGCTGTCGGTAGCCATGATCGTGGTCGGCATCAGCGCAGCCTACCTGCGAGGACGTGATCTGCTCAATATCGACTTCACCGGTGGGACGAGCGTCACCTTTCAGCTCACCGAACCAATCGCACCGGACGAGTTGCGTGAGGTATTGAAACGCATCTTGGCAGCCGACGATGAAGGAAAGCCAGTGCAGTTTACCTTGGTGCGAGTTGAGAAGGAGCCGGCCGATACGGTCTATTCGCTCGTAACATCGATCGACAACGAAGAGCACTTGGCGAAAAAGCTAGTCGACGGATTTGCTGCCGACAGCACCGTGAATCTCAAGACGTACCGGGTGAAGGTTTTGTCGGTCACACCCATCAGTTGGTTAACCAACCCTGCCGGGTTGTGGGGCCGGCTGGTAGGCTTCCAGGCCGACAGCTCCCCGAACGCATCAGCCAGTGCAGAACCTCAGGCCGAGGTGTCCGAGCTGAACGCTACGCCTGCTGCACAAGAGAGCGTGCCAACTGAAGAATCATCGGCCGGTCCGGTGGCTCCCGAGCAAGCAACGGGAAGTGAGGAGGCACTCGACGACGGGGCGGGAGGGGAAAACGGCCCCGTGGTTCATCGCACGGAATTCGTCATCGAGTTCGGTGGCAGTACCGATGACAACCCGGCGGTGCCGGAAGAAGACAAAGGCGCTCGCGTCGACGCCGAGACGTTGATCAACGGGTTGGTAGCCGCTGCCAAGCAATTGCAGATCGAGATCAGTGAACAGTTGATCGAGGTGGAGCCGGATCCCAAGCCGGAGAATTGGCGGCCGGAGGACATCGGAGGATATCAAAAATGGCGGGTCGTTCTGCCATTGGAAGAATCGGAAGCGCGCGAGCTGATGACCAAGTTCGAGGCGAATATGGAGCAAGAACCCATCTGGTTGTCGCTCAGTACGATTGGATCTCGAGTTGCCGAGGAAATGCAGCAACGGGCGATCGCAGCCATTCTTCTCAGCCTTGTTTTTATCGTGGCCTATATCTGGTTCCGTTTCCAGCGTGTCTCCTACGGTTTGGCGGCCGTTGTCGCCCTTGTCCACGACGTATTGATTACGCTGGGAGTGCTGGCCATGTGCCATTGGCTGGCCCAACCGCTGGAGTTTCTCTTGATCGAGGACTTCAAGATCGGACTGACGGAAGTCGCTGCCTTCTTGACGATTATCGGTTACTCGCTGAACGATACCATCGTCGTGTTCGATCGCGTGCGAGAGGTGCGCGGGCGCAGTCCGCGCTTGACGTCCGATATGATCAATACCAGCATCAATCAAACGCTCGCGCGGACATTGCTCACCTCGGGCACTACCTTGTTGACCATCGTCATCCTCTATGTTTTTGGAGGCGAGGGGATCCACGCCTTCTCCTTCGCCCTCCTCGTCGGCGTGCTGGTCGGGACCTACAGCTCGATCTTCATCGCCTCGCCGGTCTTGCTGTTCTTGTCCAAGAGAGCAGAGCAAACAGCGGAGGCTCGACGCGCGGCGGTAGCAACCACCAATCGCTAACCGGCGGCAACGCCAAGGTAAGATAATGGCAACGGATTGACTGGCCCGAGAGTGGCGGAGGAATCTGCTTAGCGCGTGCTAGTCAGGCAAGTGGTATCCGGTGACCTGCGCCGTCCGGAATCAAGACAGGGATGCTCCCGGCCGTGGCAGCATGCTAGAATGGGGGTGGCGATCGCTTGGGTTGCAGGGGCGGTGCGCGATGCCCCACAGGAGCTTTGCGCGGCGCGTGCTGCATCCAGCCCCGTGGGCTCGCGGAGCTTTCCATCCCGCTGGTTTGCCGGAATTCGCGCCGGAGAGGTTTTTCTCATGCTTCCAATGATGTTCCACCGCATGGATTTGCCGATGGGCGCCATCGTCTTGGCCCTCATGATCGCCACCGGTGCACCGGCGCAGGACGAGTCGACGGACTTGCGGGCCGCCATTGAAGCTGCCATCGAAGGACTCGGCGCGAGCAGCTTCGCGGATAGGGAATTGGCGACCAATACGCTGTATCGTGCGGGGGCAGCCGCGCTGCCTGCCTTGCGGAAAGTCGATCGACACGATCTCGAGCGATGGATGCGTGCCCAGCGTGTGATCGAGCGCATCGAGAAGGAGCAATTCGAGAAATTGGCGAAGAGCTTTTTGCTTGCGCCCCACCCGGACCGGTCCTACCAACTGCCAGCATGGCCCGCTTTCTGTCGGCTTGCCGGCGACTCTCGTTCGAGCAAGCTATTGTTCATCGAGATGCTGAAAACGGAACCGGAATTGATGGAGGCCATCGACGAGGCCAGCCGGCTCATGGAATCCAACGAGGATGCCAGGACGGCGATAGCTCGACTGGAACAGCGGCTGAGTGAAAGGGCGAAAGCGATTTGGGAAGAGCGGATGCGCATGCGCATCCCGGGAATTGGTCAGTTGGCATCGCTTCTTCTCGGAACCTCATTGCTTCCGGAACCTGCGCCCGCAGAAGTGAACGCACTAATGGAAGCCAGTATCAATATGGTTCCCTTCACCAGCTATCTGAACCGACGCGGATATGCGGAGGTGCTCAAGTCGCTGTTGGCCGAGTGGATACCGCGCACGCAACCGGCGCAAGCGGAAATCGCCCTGAGCATCGCGCTCCGCTATGACTTGCCCAGTGGCATCGAGGTCGCCAGAAGATGTCTTTCTCCCACCCTAGATGTGCGCTTGCGGCAACTGGCCATGATGAACGTCGTCCGTTTTGGAAGTCCTGCCGACATTCCTCTGCTGGTGGATAACATGCAGGATTCCCTCATCTGTGAAGTGTATCAATTCCGTGAGGGACTAACGGCAGGAGATGATGAGGGAGTCCCCGAAGTACCGCCCGGCCTCCCCATACAACCAGCACCAGGAACGACGGGGGATCAAGAGCTGAAGTTCAAGGTCCTGCGTATTTGTGACTTGGCTCTCGCGGTGGCCATGGTGCTCAACGACGAGGATCCACGCGACCTTTTTGTCGACTATCGGCCTCACGAAATGCAGGGAATCGATCCGCGTTCCATCGCAGTGGAGCAAGATGCCAAAGCGTTCACCAGGAGAGATGAAGCGATCAAACAGTGGTTGCGCCGCTACCGGGCAGAGCGGAATGAGTCCTAGCATCGCTGCCAAACGCAACCATTCCCCCCGCCCTCCTCTCTCTGTTGTCCTGCCTTGCTCGTCAACGAAGGTCGGCAGGCGCAAGTTTTTTGCATCTAGTCGCGTGATGAAACGTAACGGCAGGCTTTAGCTTGAGTTGGCAAGAATTCCTACAACAGTCCGTGGACACCTGGAAACGAGCCAGGCGTTTGCGCTATCGGGGGGGACGGCCAGTCGAAGCCACCGTGCCCGCCGCCGAGGAAAGCAGAACACTCGCTGCTCCCATCGACGAGGCATCGGCTCGTACCGGGAATGCACTGTCGAACCTGCTCGACTTCAGTTCGAACGACTATCTGGGCCTGCGATCGGACCGGCGAGTCGTGCATGCTAAGGATGGATTAGGGGTAGTAGGAAGTGGGGCCAGCCCGGTCCTGTCTGGCTACACGGTGCATCATCGCATGCTTGAGGAGACCTTGAGCACATGGTGTGGCGCGGAAGCGGCGATCGTGTTCAGCAGTGGCTATGCTTGCAACTTGGGCGTTATCGCTTGTTTGGCGCGGGAAGGCGATCTCATTCTCAGTGACCAGCTGAACCACGCCAGCATGATTGATGGATGTCGGTTGAGCCGTGCGCGAGTTGAGGTCTACCCTCATGGAAATGTTGCTCACGTGGACGATTTTTTGCACCGAAACCGACACCTCTATCAGCGAGCCTTGATCCTCACCGAATCCGTCTTCAGTATGGATGGGGACCTGGCTCCTCTGGTTGATCTAGCCGACGTCGCGAGAAGGCATGATGCCGCGCTGTTGGTTGACGAGGCGCATGCGGTAGGAATCTACGGCAGTCAGGGCGCTGGGTTGGTGGAGGAAGTACTTCCCAACGCGGATCAGGTGTTGCTCAAGACGGGAACGTTAAGCAAAGCAATCGGTACCGTCGGCGGTTATGCCGTGGGAAGCAAGACTGCGATCGAGTACTTGGTTAACTTTTGCCGTAGCTACATCTTCTCGACGGCGCCTCCACCATGCATCACGGCGGCGGCAGCTCAATCGATACAGTGCATCCGACAAATGCACCGAGAGCGGACACAGCTTCGTCAGCAATCGTTCGCCTTCCGCAAACGTCTGCGAGAATCAGGGATCGACGTCCCTAGTGGGGATAGCCCCATTGTCCCTGTTGTCGTTGGTTCCGAAGAAAGGGTACTTCAAGCGGCGGAGTTGATGCGTCAGCGCGGTCTGGTGGTCCCCGCAATCCGGCCTCCCACCGTCCCCGCAGGAACCTCTCGCTTAAGAATCAGCTTGAGCTGCCGACACCGGAGCGAAGACCTAGATCGCCTGCACGCTGCGCTACTGGATGCATGGCAACAACTTGGCATGTCCCGAAGTGACCTCGTCAGGTAACCTTCAGCCCCAAGATGTTGGCTGCTACTTCCAAGTGATCCTTCAATCGCGATAGCAGTGAGCCCCGCATCGATGCTCTGGTCAGCATGCCGCCGCTTGCACCGCGGCGATCGCCTCCCACCACGGCTTTTACCGTGAGAATCGGCTCCCCTTCACGGAACACAAGCGCCTCGTCATGACTCCCATTCCATGCCGGAAGGTCTGCAAACCGGCCAGAATTGCCCCGCGTCAGCTGTTCCCATTGGTGTCGGCACACTCGCACATCATGAGGCGCGTAGACGACTGCCTTTGCTGCTACCTGGGAAATCTGGTAGACGTTCCTCCTATCGAAATGGACGTGAATCGCCCCGCCATCGCCTGCCTCGGAGAAACCGCTGCTTCGACGAATTGATTCACCCCAAGCGTCGAGGTGCCAAGCAACCGGGTTCAGACCGCAATCGCCGAGAATTTCCATCCCCGCCGTCCACCGCGGATTCAGCTCCAGCACCCACAGATGCCCTGAAGCATCCAACACCCCATCCACGCCTAACCACCCAACATAGCCACATCTTTTATGAAGAATTTCGCACATTCTTAGCAATCCACAGACTGCTGCTGGTTCGAGAGAGACGGGGCCAAAGGATCCACGGTAGACGAATTCGGACGGGCCCGGCCAGTCCTCCGCACGCCAAGATTCGGTTGCTCCGAGGATCGCGCCGAATTCTCCCGCAGCCAAAGGTAAGACCGGGAAGCTGGCCAATGGCATCGCTGCTTCCACTTGGTGCCACCCACCTATCATTGCTTCCATTTGGTGCCACCCACCTACTGAACCAGCCCTTTCGGTGAGTCGTCGCCATCCTTTCTTATGGATTTGCTGCTTACTGGCAGATTGGGGGACCCAGGAAAGATCGGTCAAGGAGCAACCTGACGGGGAGTTAAATGGGTAGTAGTCGGGGGGGGCGATGGCCCGTGCGGGGGAATCAGTATCGGTGGGTGGCACCATCTGCGGAGTGGTGGGTGGCACTGTTGGCGGAGTGACGAGAAGGGAGATGCCTAGGGGACGACCGGGAACGACCTGCTGTAGATAGTGTTGGGAAGGGATGTGCGTGCGAAACCATGCGGGGGTCGCGTGAGGAGGGATGGAGTGCGGGAAGCGACGGATCCCGAGGCCTCCACCGCTGTGCAACGGTTTGATGATCCAACCCGGATGCAGATCCTTTGCCATCGGCGAAATCGCCCCACCGGCACCACACGGGGGGATTTGAGACGAGAGCTCTGGTCCCTTGGAGAGCGGTGAACGAGAATCGGTAACCGCACGAACATTCGCGGGTTGATAGTGAACGGTGGCCTTCGCATCCAAGGGAGCGAATTCTGGAGGAGTGGCTAGTAAGGGGAGATCGAGGAATGGAGCGCAGCGATCGGCGGAGTCCTCCACGGGGCGTGGTTGCTGAAGGTAGCTGGGAGGGAAGCCAAGCCCGCATTCCAGAGCAAGTGCTCGAATCGTCCAGGGGGAACGCAGTTGGCTTACCTGTGGGGAAGTAGGTCCCAGAAAGGTGGAAGACTGATGCAGGTAGTCGACCAGTTCGGGGTGGTTCTCAATGCCACCTGCTGCGACGGTGATGGGCGGTGTCCAGTTGTGCAGTCGCCTCCACTTTTGGAAGCAGGCATCGATTTGTTCGAGCACCTCCTTCCAGGCCGATTCTTCACCGCGAGGGGCTGCTGGGCCAAGATCTTTCGATCGAGGCCAAGAAATTCGAAGCGAATCCAAGGTTTCTGCACAAGTGTCGAAATCGTTGAAGTGATCGATGGCTGTCACTGGGTAACCGCAGCGACGAATGGCCTGGCACAGCGCACGCACGGAAAATCCAATGGCACAAATTAGCATTTTCTCGGCAGAACTAAGGTGAAGGGGAAAGCTGGGCGAAACATCAGCCTGAAGGCAGGGTTAGGAATTTGCGGAATGTCCTGTGAGGCAACGCCGGAGAATTACCACCCTGAGGGCTGTACCTGAGTAGCGCTTAACTAAAGTAGTAGAGAGGCGTCATTCATGGACGAACTCCCATCGCCAGGGCGCGATAACGGGGACAGGCAAGTAGACGGTCCGCACCAACTCGGACGGATGGATGATTGTCGCGGCCATTGACCGTCATCCAGTTTTAATGGGATTGCATTGGAGTCACTTAAGATTGAGCCTTAATTTGTGGAAACTGCCAAGTATGCAATATGTCTCTTCTTTACCATCTCTTCGTCGGGCGGTGCTCTCGCTTTTTCTGTTGGGGGCGATCCTTGGAGGGTATGCGAGGACGGTGTCGGCGCAGGATTACCTAGGCGTGCTACCTGAGTTGTTGAAGCCGGAAGTCGCTGAACGCTTGAATCTTAGCGAGGAACAACGGCAACAGATCGAGTCATTGATCAATCAACGAGTCAGTGCCACGCTGGAGCTGGCTCAGCAACTGCGCGAGGTACCTGATCCCCAACTGCAGGCCAAGTTGAGGATGGATTTTACTCGCCAGTCCGAAGAATTGGGATATCAGATACTGACTCCAGAGCAACGAGAGCAGGTGGCGAAGTACCGAGTCGAGTGGATGGGGATGCTGGCGCTCGCGGATCCTGAGATAGCCGAGCAGTTAAACCTAACCGATCATCAACGTGCTTTGGTGGAAGAATGGATGGCGCGGGTACGCCGCGAGCGCCGGGGCACAGAAGCCGAGCGGATGCGAGCGGAGGCGCAGCGGGCGTTGCGGCAGAGCATCTCCGACAGCCAGTTCGCCATGTGGCAGTTCTTGGCTGGGCAGGTTCCTCAGCCTCCCGAGCAGGTTGAACCGCCGCCGGCAGACACGCCGCCGGTATCGGATCGGCCTGCATCTGGGGAGGCCGATACCATGACGACCTCCAGTGGCGGTGCCGACGGCCAAGCTGTTGACGTCGACAACAGCCAGATTCCTGTGGAGGAAGTTCGGCTAGTGCTCAATTTCGATGGTGTTCCCTGGGCGGAAGCAATTCGGTGGTTGGCCGAGCAGGCGGACCTATCCGTGCAGATGGACACGGTGCCTCCGGGAACCTTCAGCTATCGGGATCGTGCGCGCACCTACACCGTTGCTGAGGCGCTGGACATTATGAACGCCTCCATGCTCCACACGGGCTTCATTCTCATGCGTCAAGGTCGCATGCTGCGGGTGATCAATTTCGAAGAGCAAGACATTGTCGGTGAGTACATCAATGAAACGGCCGATTTGGTTGATGCGCAAGAGTTGCAGCGCCGTGGCGATTACGAGCCGGTCAAGTACGTGTTTTCGTTGACTCGTTTGGATGTGGAGCAGTTTCGTACGGAAGTGGAACGCTTGTTGAGCGTCAATGGAACGGTGGTGGCTGTGCCCTCGGCCGGGCAATTGATCGTCAGTGATTTAGCCAAGAATGTCCGCGCCATCAAAGCGGTGATTGACATCGCCGAAGATCCATCCACCGCGCGGGGCTCTGCCGTCCAGGTATTGCCGTTGAAGCATGTGACTGCCGAGGAAGTTTTGACCGTCGCTCGTCCACTGCTGGGGCTGGAGGAAGGAGTCAATCGCAGCGATCAAATCAGTCTGGCCACCAACACGTTCGGCACGACGATCTTCGCCATGGGGGATGCGAATAAAGTGCAAATCCTGCGCGATTTGGTGAAAACCATGGACACGCCTCCCCCGGAGGATGAGAACATGGTGGATCGCTACGAGTCCCCCAAGATTCGGCGGCACAAGGTAGTCGGTTGCGATTTGGAGCTGGCCTATTCCGTGGTCGCCAACCTATTGGCCGGACTACCCGACGTGCGGTTGGCCAAGGACGAGACGGCCAAGCAACTAGTTCTTCAGGCCCGAGAGGCGGAGCACAAGTTGGTCGAAGACACGCTGCGCGAACTGGCCGGTGAGGCGAGCGATTTCAAGGTCATTCAACTGGAGAAACTGGATACGCAGTTGGCCATCGCGGCCATCAAGAAATTCTTCCAGTTATCCGATACGGCCGACGCGGCCAGTGGTCAGCCGGTGATCGACGGCGATATTCTGGCTCGTCAGGTATGGGTCAAGGGCTCCGAATCGCAAGTCGAGCAGATTCGCCAGTTCATTACTCAGTTAGAGGCCAATACGGCCAGCACGAATCCGCTGGGCGATAACGTACGCGTGGTGCCGCTGACCGGACGAGCCGCGCAAGATGCGCTGCAACAGGCCCAGGCATTATGGGATCAGCTCAACGGGAGCGTGCGGTTGCGGGTACTGAAAAGCCCGGCTGCAAGTGGAACGAACGGGCTGCCTCAAAAGGTGATTGCTCCCGATGATACGGACAAGGAAGCCGCCAGTCGGCAAACCGGACGAGCACAAAATCTGGCCGACTTTTTGCAGGGGCGCCATCAGCAAACGATGCCCCGAGGGCAGTTCGTCCAATTTCCACGCCCGCAGGAAGCGGCCTCGCCGAGCGATCTTACTCAAAACGCTGCACCAGAGCCAGATCAACAAAACGCAGCGACGCCAGAGAGTCAGCAAGGCAGGGAGGAAGCTGCTGCGGATCGAGGCAGGCGATCTGGCGAGATTGTCATCATGGAAGGCCCTGCCGGGCTCATCATCACCTCTGAGAACAAGGAGGCATTGGCCCAATTTGAGAATCTCTTGCGGATGATGTCCGACCAATCGATGCTAGCGACCGCGGAACCGACCGTCATCTATTTGAAGAACATCTCTGCGGCGGCGGCCAAGGAATTGTTAGAAGCGGTGTTGAGTGGAACGGCCAGTAGTGGTGGTAGCGGCGGAGGTGGGCTGCTCGGCGATATGGCGGGGCAGATACTCGGCGGTTTCGGTGGCGGTCTGTTCGGCGCTATGATGGGTGGAAGTGGTGACGATCTGATCGCCAGTGGCAGTGGTTTGGCAGTAGGCGACTATTCGATCACCGCCGATCCGCGGCTCAACGCATTGATTATCAAAGCGAGTCCCCCCGATATGTACTTGATCGAACAATTGCTGGAGGTCATCGACCAGCCCGAAAGTCCGTTGAATGTCACGACACGTGGTGAGTTCGCGATCATCCCCGTCATTACGCAGAATGCGACCGACGTGGTCAATGTTATCAAGAGTCTCTATGGTGATCGCATTCAAGGCAGCGGCAGTGGTGGCGGCGGAGGTGGTGGACGAAACGACCAACCAAATCCTGCCGAGATCATCGCCGCATTGCGTGGTGGTGGACGTGGAGGACGTGGAGGTGGCGCCTCGAGCCAGTTGACGGAGCCGAAGATCGCGATTACGGCCGAACCGAAGTCCAATTCGCTGTTGGTGGTCGCCCAACCGCAACACATCGCCGAGATTCGGCAGATCGTGGAAGTCATTGATGAAGCGGGGCGCGAGGAAGTCGAGGAGATCGGGTATGCCAGTTTGGACGGAGTGGTCAGTGGTGAATTGTTCCTCACGAGCGTAACGCGATTGCTCGGTCCCCAGGCCCAGGCCAACGTTACTACTCGCGATGGACAGACTGCCTCATCAGGTGGAGGTGATTCGCGCGGTTCCAGCGATGACGGATCCGATGCGGCTCGCCAAGCAGCCCGTGAGGCCTTTATCCAGCGGATGCGAGAACGTGGTTTCGGCGGGTTTGGTGGTTTCGGTGGCGGACCTCCTGGAGGTGCACCGGGTGGAGGGGACCGCGGTCGAGGCGGCGGTTTCGGCGGTTTCGGCGGTTTCGGTGGTCGTGGTGGTGACGGGCGGCAGGGAGGTGGTCGCTAGGAGTGCACCATCACGCGGTGCCAAATTCCGTCGGTGGAGGAATTAAGGCAAGCCAGGCCTCCGGCGATGGCCCTCCTTGCATTGAGCATCTACACGGCCGAGGGGATAGAATGAGGAAGCCCCAGGCAGACCTGTTCTGCTCCAATTCACGTTCAATTGATCCGTAGCGAGGTGCGTTCGCATGATGACCTTAGATGTCGGTGAAATACTGTTGCGGCGGGGGCTTCTGGACGAGGAGCAACTGCGAACCGTACGGGCAAAAGCCACCGACGGGAACGTGATCGCTGCCGCCGTGCGCGCCGGACTGGTGGAAGAAGATGCGGCGCTGCGCGCGTTGGGGGACGAGCTGGAAATCGAATTCATCGATCTGCGCACGGCTGACGTCGATGAATCCTTAGTCAAATCGTTTCCTCAGAAACTGATCTATCGACATAACCTGCTTCCGATTGTTCGCGAGAACGGGTCGCTGAAGGTTGCCACCAGCAATCCGCTGGATGTCTACGCGTTGGACGAAGCGAGCGCGGCGACCGGCCTGACCATCGTACCGGTAGTGGCCGAGCAGAGTGAGATTGCCCGGTTGACCAAGAAGCTGCTAGGGGTCGGCTCGGAGACCGTCGAAGGGTTGTTGGCTGCCCGCGAGGAGGAAGAGGATGTCCAGTTGCTCGAGGACATCGACATCGACGCGGCGGAAGTCGGCGAGATGGTGCAGGAGGCATCGGTAATCCGCTTGGTCAACGAAATCCTCGTAGAAGCGATCGATTCACGAGCCAGCGACGTGCACATCGAGTCTCAAGCATCGGGAATCGTCATTCGTTACCGCATCGATGGTATCCTCCACGACCAACCAGTCCCCCCCGAAATCAATCGCTTCCAGGCCGCCATCATTAGCCGGCTCAAAATCATGGCACGGCTGAACATCGCGGAAAAGCGGCTGCCGCAAGATGGTCGCATCAAATTGAAAGTTCACGGCCGGGAAATCGATATCCGCTTGTCGGTAATCCCCATGATTCATGGCGAAAGCCTGGTGATGCGTATCCTCGATAAGGGAGCGATGAAGTTCGATCTTCGCAGCTTGGGGATGGATGCCCAAACCTATGCGACATTCAGTGAGTTGATCCGCCTGCCACACGGAATCATCCTCGTAACAGGCCCCACCGGTTCCGGAAAAACGACGACTCTTTACAGCGCGTTGCTTGAGATACGCAGCCCCGAGATCAAAATCATCACCACCGAGGATCCGGTCGAATACCAACTGGAAGGGATTAACCAGATTCAGGTCCACGCCAAGATTGGGCTGACCTTCGCCGCGTCCTTGCGAAGCATCCTCCGTCATGACCCAGACGTCGTGCTGGTGGGAGAAGATTCGCGATCAGGAAACGGCGGAGAATGCCATCCAAGCTTCGCTGACGGGGCACTTGGTTTTCAGCACCCTGCACACCAACGATGCGGCCGGAGCCTTTACCCGCATCATCGACATGGGGGTCGAACCTTTTCTGGTCGCCAGTACGGTGGAAGGCGTGATGGCGCAGCGGTTGGTGCGTAAGCTGTGCGACCACTGCAAGGAACCCTACGAGCCTCATGCCGAGGATTTACCGAACGACTTTCCCTGGGACAAGCTGGGCGACCACCCCCTCTACCGGGCACGTGGGTGCCGAGTGTGCCGCAACGTGGGATATGCCGGTCGCATGGGGATTTACGAGTTGCTGGTAACCAACGAAGAAATCAAAGCTTTGGCGCACGACCGTGTCAGCACATGGGACATCAAGCAAGCGGCGTTGAAAGCAGGCATGCGCACCTTGCGCATGGATGCGTGGGACAAAGCCATTGCCGGAAGAACAAGCGTCGAAGAGGTGCTGCGGGTCACCAAAGGGGACCGCCTCCAATAGCTCCTTAGCTGCTCAATTTTTCATAATCGACCAATCTGCTACAGACGATCATGCCAGAATTCGCCTACGTCGCTCGCGATCAAGCCGGACAAAAGAAAACGGGAGTGCTGACGGCTAATAGTCAGTACGACGCGCTAGCACAGTTGGACGGCATGGCCTTGCTGCCTTTGGAGATCAAGGTCGCCAAGGATCCCAGGTCCGTACGCACCAAACGCATTTCGGGCCAGGTGATGGCCAACGTGTACAACCAGTTGGCGGCCTTGCTCAGGAGCGGCGTACCCCTGCTGAGGGCTTTGACGGTGATCAGCCAGCAGGCGAGCAAGCCGGCGTTGAAAGAGGTGTTGACCGAGGTCAAATTGCGGGTGGAGGATGGTGAACCGCTGGCCGTCGCCATGGCTCGCTTTCCCCGCGTGTTCAGCGAGATGGCGATCAACATGGTGCGTGCGGGAGCCGAGGGGGGCTTCCTGGAAGACGCCTTGGAGCGGGTCGCCGCCTTCACCGAGCAGCAAGAAGATCTGAAAGGCCGCGCCACGGGAGCACTCGCCTACCCGATCTTTCTGGCTTGTGTGGGTACGGCGGTCGTCAGCGTGCTGATCATCTTTTTCGTTCCCAAGTTCGAACCACTTTTCGCCACCTTGCGCGAGCGAGGACAACTTCCGTACGCTACCGACCTGTTGTTGAATTTCAGTGATTTCCTACAGGCCTATTGGTGGGTATTGGTGGCCGTGCTGGTGCTCGGTTTTCTCTCCCTGGCCTCGTTCTTGCGCACCGAGCGCGGCCGGTATTGGCTCGATTGGTTCAAGATCAACCTGCCCATGCTGGGCGGCATTTTTTTGAATCTTGCTGTGGCTCGGTTTTGTCGCGTTTTAGGAACGTTGTTGACCAACGGAGTGCCCATCCTACGGGCACTGGATATCAGCAGCGATGCCGCCGGTAACCGGATTCTCTCGGCGTCGATTCGGCGGGCAAGCGAGAATATTTCGGCAGGTGAGAAGTTGGCCTCCCCGTTAGCCGCGTCGGGACACTTTCCCCATGAGGTGGTGGAGATGATATCTGTCGCCGAGGAGGCCAATACCCTCGACCGGGTCATGATCCAGATCGCCGATAACTTGGAAAAAGTGACCTTTCGCCGATTGGATATGTTGGTACGACTACTCGAACCGACCATGTTGCTCATCATGGCTGGCGTCGTGTTTTTTATTGTCTTGGCGCTGATGGTGCCGCTACTCAACAGCTCCGGCGCTGTTTAATCTGTTGGTAGAGGCAAAGTCGGTTAGCGATCGCATCCTTGGCGACCTGTTCGATATCGCCATTCACCACAAACCAAAGGAGACACAGAGTATGAGATCTCACATCCGTCGTAGGTCCCGAACCTTGGCAGGTCGCTCCACACGAGCAGCATTTACCTTGTTGGAAGTCATGTTGGTACTGGTGATTCTCGCGGCGATTGCGGGAATCGCGGTGGTCAATATCGGTGGGGTGCAAGAGCGGGCTTACGTGCGCACGGCGAAAACCGAGCTGGCCAACCTCAAATCGATGCTCGAACAATATCGCCTCGAGGTGGGTACGTATCCCAACAAGCTGGAAGATTTGCACACACAACCGTCCGATTTGGCCGATCCCAGCCGCTGGCTGCAACTGCTCAAGGAACCGCCCAAGCCGGATCCGTGGGGGCGTCCCTACGAGTACACTGTCAATGGCAATGAGTACGAATTACGGAGCTTGGGCCCCGATGGCAAGAGCGGTACGGAAGACGACATCGAGGCGTGAGGATCGCCTCCACAGGTCCCTCGCCAGGCCTCCAGGAGTGCGCTGCTGATGGTTCGATCGTCTCGCACGACGGTGATTAAGCGTGGCCAACCTCCGGCAAGGTGGACTGGGTTTACCTTGATCGAACTGCTGTTGGTGTTGAGTATGATGGCGGCGCTGGCTGCGATTGCTGCGCCGCGGATGACGACGCTCTTTGAGCGCCAACAACTCAGTGCGGCCGCTTACCAAATCAAGCTGGAGTGGGAGGAGACGCGATTGGAGGCCATGCGCACCGGCCAGGTGCAGGTTTTTCTTTGTGAAGTAGGCACTGGCCGTTACCGTGTGGCTCCCTTGCTGCGGGCTGCCGACTACGCGAACGCCGGGGAGGGGGCGGAAGTGCTGTCATCTGCCGGTACGGTTGTCGAAACGCAGGCAAGCGGTTTCGTTAATCCGGCGTCCGATGGTTCGGCGGACTCCCTGAGCCATCAATGGGATCAATTGGAGGATGGAATTGTTTTCCGGGCATGTCGTGTCGCCACCGACATGCGCAGTTACCTGACGGCCCAAGAGGCTCAGGTTGCTGTAGCCGCAGGAACGAGCGTGCAGCAAGTACTTTTCTACCCCGATGGATCAACCACTACTGCCGAAGTGCAGTTGGAGAATCAGCGGGGTGACGTGTGGGCAGTCCGCCTGCGTGGGCTCACGGGACACACGGAGATTGTACGATTGCAGAGTGTTGCCGAGGCGGAAGCCAAATGAGTGAAAGGAGTCGACGGTTCCGCCTGATGAGAATCCATCGTTCGCCGGGCGAAAGGCGAAATGCAAGTCAATGAAAAGCGCAACAACAACAGCACGATATGCCACTTCGGCTTCGCCAACCCTGGCGAGGGCTCATCACCGTCATGGCCTGTCGCTGTTGGAAGTTGTTCTGGCGTTGGCGATTCTGTCCATGGCAGCCGCCTATCTCGCTCAATCGATGGAAATCGCTGCCAATAACGCCATCAAGTCGCAACGTATCGCTGCCGCGGAATTGGTGGCCGAAAGTATCATCGCGCAGGTAGTCGCCGGGATCATTCCCGCCGAACCGGTTACTTGGACGCCCTACTATACATCCTACGGAAACGAGGAGTGGCTCTACCAGCTGACCATCCTGCCCACGGAAGTGCAAGGCATGCTGGGAGTGCAAGTTGCCGTGAAGGATGCGGCGAGTGCTACTCCGCTCCAAGCCGATTATGACTTGGCCGTCAGTCGCTGGATGATCGATCCCCAACTCGGGTTGGACACGCCACCGGTCGATGATGGTTACGGCGGTGAAGGCTACGGCGGCGGCAGCTACGGTTCGGGAAGTGGTAGTACCGCCGCGGGGACGAACGCTGGAGGTGCAGGGACCTCCACCGCAGGCAATGCAGCAGCGGGAGGCTCTGGATTTCCTCAGTTTTCTGGATTGTCCAGTGGTCGCGCTGGTGGAGGACGTGCTGGCGGGCCTGGTGGAGGACGTGCTGGCGGGCCTGGTGGAGCAGGTGGGGGCGGTCGTGGAGGCGGCCCCGGCGGCGGTGGCGGTGGTTTCCCCGGCGGTGGCGGAGCTCGCGGGGGCGGGCCAACGGGCAGTCCGGGAGGTGGCTTCGCGCCGTTCGGCGGTGGTCCGGCTGGTGGCGGTAGGGGTACGCGAGGCGGTGCCGGTGGTGGTTTCGCTCCGGGCGTCGGTGGTGGACGAGGTGGATGATGAACAGCGTACAGAAAGCAACGAGCCGGCGGCTGACCACGGACTCTCGTCAACGCGGCGGCTTTACCCTGGTCGAGTTGATGCTGGCGATGGCCTTGGTGGTCATTGCCGCAGCGCTGGTCGGGTCCATTATGCAACTCTACGCGCGAAACTTCACTACCCGTAGCGAAGACGTGCGACGGATGCAATTGGCTCATGCCATTTTACATATGATTGCGAATGACATTCGCGCAGTGGTCTTGGAACAAGAGTACGACGGTACGGTGCTGCAACAACAACTGGGCGGGGCGAGCGACGGAAACGCCAGTGGGACGACGCCGTCCAGCACGGGCACCACGGTCGAATCGCTCCCCGCCAGCAGTTCTGATCTTGGCGTCGCGACCGACGGCGACAGCACCGCCACCTCCAGCGTCAGTGATGCGTCGCTTCTGGCGGATCTTCCGCCGGGCCTGTACGGAGACCAATACTCCCTAACGCTCGACGTCAGCCGCGTGCCGCGACCGGACGAATACTTCGTGGAACAACCGTCGCTCATGGAAGGCACGTTGCCCGACGTTCCGGGAGACATCAAAACGGTGACTTATTACGTGCAGGCGCCATCGATTCAAGGCGTTACGGACGACCTGAACGTCTTGGTGGGAGGAGACGGGAGCAGTGCCGGATTGGTGCGTCGCGCCCTGGATCGCGGGGTGCTGCGCAACGCTCAGGAAGCCGGGAATCTGCAAGCGGCCGACCGAACCGGTGAACTGATCGCTCCTGAGGTCGTGGGACTGGAATTCGCCTATTACGACGGTGAGATGGGTCAGTGGGTTTATCAATGGGATTCGTCGCAACAATCCTTGCCCTGGCTGGTGCAGATCATCATCGCCATACAAATGGCCAGTGGTGAGGAGGCCGGAACCTTTCAACCAGGAACGCCGATCAGCAGTTTGACGTTGGAAGATCGCCAGGCGTTCGGCATCGAGGTTTACGAGCTGATGGTGGCTATTCCTGGTGCCCAATTGAAAGCGGCCAGCCAAGGAGACGTCGATGCGGCAGCGGGATTGGATTCAATGGGGCTTTGATGGTGATCAAGCGTAGGTACCAATCGGATACGAACCCTGGTCGAGCGCGCCGTTCGGGCTACCACCGTCGGAGTACTCGGCGTCGCCGAGCGTTCTTGTTGCTGATGGTCACCGTGGTGATCACCCTGGCGTCGTTAGCGGCGTTGAACTTTTCCCGATCGATGTTGATTTCCCATGAAGTGGCTGTCATCTCCCGTGCGCGATTGCAAGCGCAGATGGCAGCCGAATCCCACGCACAGGCCATCCGGCTGTTGCTGGCCTATCCTCCCGCAGAACGATTGAGTATGGGGGGCACTTGGAACAACCCGACATGGTTCCAGGCGGTCAATGTTGTCGCCGACCCCGATCCGGCACGTCGCGTCAATGTGACGGTCCTTGCGCCCAGTCTCGATGACATGGGCAACCTCAGCGGCTTGCGCTATGGGCTGCAAAATGAATCCGCCAAATTGAATCTCAATGCGCTGGTGCAATTGGATGCTTTGGCTGCAGAAATGAACGCCGCCACCAATGCCGCGTGGGCTGGCGGGGCAAGCCGGTGCGGCTGCAGGTTTGGCAGGCGCTTCTGAAGCCGATACGCTGGGAGTGGTATCCCTAGCGTCGGCCACCACCAATGGAACCTCGACTTCGCTGGCCACCAGTCTGCTCATGGGGTTGCCGGGAATGACGCCGGAGATTGCCGATGCGATTCTGGATTTCATCGATGAAGACGAGGAGCCCCGTCCGTATGGAGCCGAGTATGCCGATTACTATTCGCAGCTTCAGCCCCCGTACAAGCCGCCCAACGGACCGCTGCAGTCGATCGAGCAGCTGCTGCTCGTGCGCGGCGTGACCCCCGCGATGCTTTTCGGTTACGACGAGAACCGCAATGGATTCTTGGACGCCGAGGAGCAAGCGAAAATGAATGCGGGCATCGAGCCGGGACAGTTGCCTGGGGCCGTTTCCTCCGCGGCGTTGGATCCCGATGCCACTCCACCGCCACCGCTAGGATGGGCGCAGTACCTCACATTGCATTCTCAAGAAAAGAATGTAGCGCGGGATGGTACGCCGCGGATCAATATCAACGCCGAAGATCTGGAGCAACTCTACGAGGACCTGGTCGCGGTGCTGGGAAACGAAGACTGGGCGAGTTTCATCGTTGCCTACCGCATTGCCGGACAATCGGGCAATGGAGGGGTGAGCCCACTGGTAACGTTGGCCACCATGGCGGCCGCCGACTCCCAGAACGACGGTGTGATGGAAGCGCAACTGAACAGTTTGGCAGGGGCCGGCAATCAGCAGCAGTCAGCAACCTCGGAACCGCCTCAGGTATGGTCCGCAGCGGCGTTGCAGCAGTTCGACTTGAGCCGAGGAGGAGAGGTGCAATTTACGCAGGTCCTGGACCTGATCGACGCTCGAGTAACGGTACAGCCCCAAGGTAACGGTGGTCAGGGCGAGGCCATTACGTACGCTTCTCCCTTTACTTCGTTGCCCTTGGACTTGGCCAATTCGACCCCCATCTTGATGGATTACCTCACGACGGTCGATGCGCCGTCCATTCCCGGAAGAATCAACATCATGGAGTGCCCGCAAGAGATCCTGCGTGGGCTTCCCGGCCTGAGCGATGAAGTGGTCGACGAGATTCTGCAGGCCCGCATCGATGGTTCGGACTCGGAAACGCGGCAATTCGAAACCTGGCTGGCCATCGAGGGTTATCTGACCATGGATCAACTGCGAGCCTTGGTGCCGCTGATTACGTGTGGTGGAGATGTCTATAAAGCGCAAATCATTGGATACACCGAGTCCGGATCGGCGTTCGCCCGCATCGAAACCATTATCAGCGGTGCTGGGGAGCTTCCTGAGATTTTGTTCTTCCGCCGATTGGATCACTTGGGAAGGGGCTTCGAGATTCCCGTGCTGGGGCAACGTTTCGATGCGGTGACGCCGGGGAACGTCTCCCTGTCGTCAGCCGCCGCCTGGTGAGAGGCGGGCTGGTGAGAGGTGGCGAGGCGAGGCGCGTTCGAGGATTTGCCTTGCAATAATGGGGATCGGTGCACCATCGCAGACCGGGTCGGTAATTAAACTAGAATAGAGAGTTTTCGTTCGGCACTCGGTTGAATTTCCGTCGACTGTCATCAATTCGAAGAAGAAACGTGTGGCTAAACCTATTCTGATCGACTGGCAAAACGATACCTTGGTACTGGCCTGCAGCGTGGGACGCGAGCGGCTGGGGGAAGTCGTGCTAATTCCTGGTGGTGAGGGAGCCGAGGGGGCGGACCTCGCTTCGATCTCCTCGGCCTTGCTTGGCGCCGTCGAGACGTTGAAGGTGGGAAAATCGCCGGTAGTGGTCATCGCACCGCGCGAGGCGATGGAGATGCGGACGATCCAAGTGCCGCGGATCGAGCCGGAGGAACTCCCCGATGTAATTCGATTCCAGGCCCAGCGTCATTTCCCGCAGTTGAATGACAGTTGGTCGGTCGACTACTTGTTGTTGCCCGATCGTCCTCAAGACGAGATGCAGACAGCCTTGGTGGCGGCACTCAATCCCGGTTTCCGCCAACAGGTAGCAGCGGCCTGCGAGAGAGCCCAGTTGGAGTTGGTACATATCGTGCCCAGGCCGCTTGAGATCGCCCGCTATGCACTGCACTATGGGCATATCGCGCCGCAGGGGGCGTCCGTAGTCGTAAGTCTGTCGGACCAGGCGGCCGAGTTTGTCCTGTTGGTCGACGGCCGTGTGGTCATGGTGCGGGGGTTTCGTTTGCCGGCCAACGGAGAAGGCTTTGGGCCGGCGTTGAAGTCCGAGTTGAATCGTACGTTGATTGCGGCTGCTCCGATGTTGCACGGTGCCCCGTTGCATCAGGCCATGCTGATCGCGCCGGCGGCTCTGCAGTCGAGCGCCCAGCCGGTTATAGCCCAGCGACTGGAGATTCCCCTGCACGTGGAAGACCCGGCAGCTTTGGTAGGGAAAGTGGCCGGCACCACCGCCGACCAGCTTGTTTTGCACCATGGACATCGCCTCACGGCGTTGGCTGGAGCAAGCTACCTGATCGCTGATCCGCCCGAGGTGAAGATCGATTTTCTGCATCCCAAACGGCGCCCGCCGCAGCGTCAGAACCGCCGTAGAATCGTGCTGGCTGCCGTTGCTTTTTTGGTGATTTTAATGGGGGGGCTGAGCTGGTGGTATCAGGAAACCAGTCGTCTGGCCCAGGAGCTGGCCGACTTGGAGGCGGAAATCGCCGCCAAAGAGCCATTGCAAAAGACTGCCCAAGAAAAGGTTGCGTTGTTGAAAGAGGTCGATCGCTTCCTGAAGGGATCCCCCAATTTTCTGGCCGAGTTGGCCTACGTCGCCGAGAAAATGCCTCCGCCGCAACAGGCGATTATCAGTGCTCCGACGATGAGCACCTCCCGCGACGGGTTGGGCGTGATGGCGATGAAGGTACTGGCCGATTCTCCCGCGACCATCACTCGTTTCGAACAAGCGTTGCGTGACGAGTTCCATGACGTGCGCGGCAGCAATTACGGAGAACTGGAGGAGCCTGCTGGGGAGTATCGATGGCAAGCGGCGGAGACGATCACCATCAAGAACCGGGGATGGGACCTGGTGGATCAGTTGACGGGCGTGAAGCAGGTAGCATCCTCGCTTCCGGCCGATGGGTCACCTGCCTCGCCCGCGGATCAGGAGCAGCCGGCGATCGCCCAACAGTCCGCGGCGGGGCAGCGCGACCAAGAGTCGCGGCCCGTCGAGGCTGCCGACGAAACTTCGTTGAAATCGTCATCCGCGGGCCAGGTTTCGCCAGCAGCTCCATCTCCGGCCGAGGCTCCGCCGCCGGTAGAGTCGCCTGCGTCATCGCCACAGGCAACCGAGGGATCCGAGGGCCTGTCGCCCCCGAGTTCATTGCCAACCGATACTCCAGTTCCTGACGAGAACAAACGAGCGGCCCGAGAAGAGCCTGCTCCTGATGCCGCCGCATCGGCCGGGTAGCTTGCAGGCCCGCGAGCGCGGGGCGTGCTGACCGTACTGAACAGATTCTAGGATCCGCTGTCAATTCGCATTCGAAGTAGTTAGCCCACATGACGCAACGAGAACGTTTTCTAACAATCGCGGTCGCCGTAGTCCTGGGCATCTTTTTCGCCCAGTACGTGATCAACGGTATGCTGGTCAGTTTGCATGAGAAGCAGACTGCCGTCGATGCCGCTCGTTCAACCTCTAGCGATATGGATAAGCGGATTACGGATGGGAAGATTGCTGCGCGTGCCCTCGAGGAACTGGCAAAACGTTCGCTGCCGCGTGATGAGCAACGATTGGTCTCCCAATACCGCGATTGGTTAACATCATTAGGACGATCCGTGGAGATGGCCAGCATCGAAGTGGCGGTTCCCGACCGCCCTATGCACACCACGCCGGCGTACAATGCCTACAAATTCAGCCTTTCGGGACAGTGCCGGTTGGACCGCATGCTGGAGCTCTTAGGGAAGTTCTACGATTACAATTATTTGCATCGAATATCGAATGCGTCCTTTCAGTGGATCGATAAGCGCCATGTGCAGGTCAACATCGACAGTATAGCGTTGGCGTTGAGCAATGCTTCCCCCACGCAAGCCGCTCCGACTGGTTCCTCCGGTCGATTGGACCAGCCGATTGAGCGTTATGTGGAGGTGATCCTGGGGCGCAACCCGTTTTTCCCGCAGAACAATCCTCCCCAGTTACGAGTTTCGGGCCAACTTACGATCGAGCGAGGTAAACGGTGGGAGTTCCCCTTGGCGGCTGAAGCCCGCGATCCGGAAGGCGACCCGGTGCGGGTCGAGCTGGTCTCTACAGAAATTCCGGCGGGGCTGCGTCTACGCGGGGGAACGATCGAGTGGGAGCCGCAGGAGAATGGTCGTTACGAGATAGTGGTGCGGGCAGCCGATGAAGCTTGGCCGAGCAAGGCGATCGAACAACGTCTTGTGCTGCAGGTCGTCGACCCCAAAGTTGAGCCGCAACCCGAACCGGAGCCCGAGCCGCCCAAGTTTGATCCAGCAAGGCAGACCTACGTGTCGGCAATGCTCGGAGGTCGAAACGGACCGGAGGTATGGATCCGCTCACGCGTGGAAGGAAAAACGCTGAAGCTGCGTGTTGGCGATGAGTTCGAAGTGGGCACCATTCGAGCGAAGGTCGTTGACATCAATTTGCGCGAGAACTTCATCGAACTCGAGAGCGACTCCCTGCGTTGGACGGTCGACATGGACACGCCATTGGCGACGGCCTTCGAGCGCGCTAAAGTCGACTGACAGGCATTTTGCTGCGTGCAGATCTCGCCGCGTAGCCCAGCCTCTCTGGACACCGCCTGATCGTGGTACCGCTTGGCGCGGCGAAGGGAAACTTCCAGGTGCGGATTGCTCCACCGGCAGTGCTCACTGTCGGATGCTTGGCAGCGCCACGAATTGTCCTCCCTCCGTTGCAGTACCGCACACGACACCCTACCAGCGAATGGGCCGGCCAATAGCGACAAAACGTAGCCATGGAGTAGACAGCGCTTCAGGTACCTTACATAATGGAGAGCCTTCCAGCGACGGTGCCTATCCCGACGTTATCCCCCTTTTACAGTTTGAAGTAGAGCCCTTTGCGGCGGACGCTTCGTCAACAGGCGACGTTCTGCTACTACCCGCTGCCGGTCGCGAGGGCCTCCCGATCGCAAGTTCATCACGCCGTCTGGCAGCGGACGGCGCTGCCGTAGATAACTCCTAGGCGAGGGAATTGCAATGAGACGCGCCATCACCCAATGCTACCTTCTAGCGGCGATTTTTCTCTGTGGACCGTTGGCAAGCAGCCGGGGGGAGAGTCTTGAGCTCGAGAAGGGAGATCATGTCTGCCTGGTGGGAAACGAATTGGGCGAACGGATGCAGCATCACAATTTCTGGGAAACGCTTTTGCATGCGGAGCATCCGGACAAGGAACTGGTGGTCCGTAATCTGTGCTTTCCCGGCGACGAACCATTCACCCGTATTCGCTCGAAGAATTTCGGTTCGCCCGACGATCATTTGCGTCACTCGGGGGCAACCGTGGTGCTGTATTTTTTCGGCTTCAACGAATCGTTTCACGGTCCCGAGGGTGTCGGCAAATTCGAATCCGACATGGAGCGACTGGTCCGCGAAACCCAAGCGAAGGACTACAGTGGCAAAGGAACTCCGCGCGTGGTGTTGATTTCGCCCATCGCTTTCGAAGCTACCGGAGACCCCAACCTGCCCGACGGGGCGGAGCAGAATGCGAACCTGGAGCGCTACACGGCAGCGTTGGAGAACGTGGCAGGCAAGACTGGCGCCATCTTCGTCGACCTATTCACTCCCACCAAGGAATTGTTCGCTACGAGCGACGAGCGTTATACGCTGGATGGGGCTCACCTGAACGAGAGCGGTTATCGTATGCTTGCGCCCGTGTTGATGCGGGGGCTATTCGGCAAGTGCGAGCATTCGGTCGACGACCCCGGATTGACGCGTCTGAAGCAAGAGATCGACGACAAGAATTTTCATTGGTGGCATCGGTATCGAGCCGTCAATGGCTACTCCATCTACGGTGACCGCGGTTTGGCCGGCAGCGACGGCACGTACAACAACCGCGATGTGATGGAGCGCGAGCGAGCCATCTTGGATCAGATGACGGCCAATCGCGACCGGCGCATCTGGGCTTTGGCTCGAGGGGACAGCATTCCCGACAAAGTCGATGACAGCAATACGTTACCCTTCATCGAACCACGGACAAACGTGGGGGGGGCCCGATGACAAGAACGCCAAGGCCGGAAAGCTGGGTTCGCTGGCGTACAAGAACGCGGCGGAGCAGCAGAAGCTGTTCAAGTTGCCACCTGGCTATGAGATCCAGCTCGTGGCCTCGGAAGAACAGTTTCCCGAGTTGGCCAATCCGGTGGCCATCGATTTTGACAACCAGGGGCGACTATGGATCTCCACGATGCCCTCCTATCCGCATTGGAAACCGAAAACGGTCCTCGATGACAAGCTGCTCATCTTGGAGGATTACGACCGTGACGGTCGTGCTGACGAGTGCAAAGTTTTCGCCGGCGGACTGTATTGTCCAACGGGGTTCGAAATTGGTCACGGCGGTGTGTTCGTCGCCCAGCAGCCGGACATTCTGTTCCTGCAAGACACCGATGGGGATGACCAAGCCGACGTTCGCATCCGCCGCAAGGTAGGATTTGACTCCGCCGATACCCATCACGGTATCGCGGCATTCACTTGGGGCCCAGGGGGGAACCTGTACTTCAACGAGGGGACGTTCAAATTCTCGCAAGTAGAAAGTCCTTACGGATTGACGCGGATGCATGAGGCGGGGGTTTGGGTTTACAATCCGCGCACCGAACGAATTGGCGCTTACAGCAACTTTGCCTATGCCAATCCGTGGGGGCACGTCTTCGACCGCTGGGGGCAGGACTTTATCGCCGATGCCTCGCCTGGATTCACCTACTGGGCGGCCCCCATCTCCGGACGAATCGATTATCCGCTCAAGCATCCCGGCGGTTCGCAACACCGTCGCATTGCCCAGCAGACTGGGGGCGATCCTCAATACCAGTTCCCGACGCTCTATCCGAAGCGCACCCGCCCTTCGGCCGGATGCGAGATTCTCTCCAGCCGTCACTTTCCGCCCGAAGTCCAAGGCAATTTATTGTTAACTAATGTCATCGGCGACCGTGCTGTCCTCAGCCATGCGATCCGTGAGTCGGGTTCTGGTTTCGTCGGCGAGGAAACCGACCCGATCGTCTATTGCGACGATGGCAATTTCCGTCCCGTCGATGTGCAGATCGGTCCGGATGGCGCCTTGTACATCGTCGACTGGCACAATGCCTTGATCGGTCATTTGCAACACAATCTGCGCGATCCCAACCGAGACCATAGTCACGGCCGGATTTGGCGCGTGACCTATCCGTCGCGTCCCTTGTTGGAGCCACCACAGGTTGAAGGAGAACCGATTCCGGCGCTGCTCGAGCTATTGAAGGCTTATGAGGATCGTACGCGATACGTGGCGCGACGCGAGTTGGCCGAGCGTCCTACCAAAGAGGTACTAGCCGCCACGGAGAAGTGGCTCCACGACTTGGATCCTCAGGACGAAGAATACCTGCACCACGTGCTGGAAGGTCTTTGGTTATACCAGACGCACAATGTCGTAAACGAGGATCTGCTCAAAAGGTTGTTGACGTGCGACGACCATCGAGCGCGGGCGGCAGCCGTCCGAGTGCTATCGTTTTGGTTGGACCGTGTGGAGCAGCCGATGGAGCTGCTTCGTGCTCGAATCCATGATCCGCATCCGCGCGTGCGATTGGAAGCCGTTCGCGCCCTGAGCTTTCTCCGCGGAGAGGAGCCGATGGAACTCGCCTTGGAAGTGCTAGAGCACGATATCGATGATTACTTGCAATACACGTTGGACGAAACCTTGCGCCAATTGGAAACAACCTTGAATTGACTTCAGTGATTGTCAGGAAAATGATGACTAAGGGTTGCCTGTTCACCGCGGCATTGGCCACGCTCGTTATGCTCGGCTTCCTCCACCCCTCGTCGGCGATGGCCCAGCACGCACACCATCATGGAGGCTCGGAAGCGGAATCAGCTCCCAAGCCGAAACCGCCACGCGTGTTCTTGGACAAGAGCCCGAAAGTCGTCGAGTATCAGCTCCGGCGACTGTCCAATGACCAGTTGCTGCTCATCGAGACAAGTGCGGACGATCCGAAATTCGATCCGGTACTAATGGCCATTTTAACACGGGAAGGGATGGCCAAGTCGCACCGTCAAGAGGCGTTGGCGGCACTTCAACAGCTGAGAAAAGCAGGCCCAATTCCCATTCTGCAAGAAGCCTTGGAAAGAATCGAAGGCGATGATACGGGCAGCCAGCAGACGCGCCGCGCTATCGCGCACATGCTCCTGGCCCAGCCCACGGCGGCGCTACGCGACGCGAAAGAACGTTTGCTGGCGATGGCCGCTAGTGATTCGATCGACGTGGGACGCACTGGTTATGCTGGTCTGATCGTCTCCGGACATGTGGAGGCGGCCTGGAACCACGCTCAGGAGAACGGCGAGGTAGATCGGTTGCTCGATTCCTTTGCGCTAATCGACGCGCGTGATTCGCTGGTCCCGTTGTTGCCACAGGTAATCGAACTGGTTGGTAGCGGTGATGCCACGATGCGCGCCGCAGCCCTGCGAGCACTGCAGTATATTCCCGGGGAGCACGAGCAGCGATTCCGTATTGCTGCCAAGGCGGTGGCCGATCCGCAGACGCGCGACGCCGCCGTGGCCACACTATTGTCGACACCACCTTCGGCGCGCGATCCAAGGATTACCCGGCAAGTGGTCGATGGGCTGGTTAGGTATGCCGAGGAGACGCCAGCCGAGCAACGAACAGAGGAAGAATTCCTTGACGCCATGCAGTTGGTGGATCAGCTGTTGGTGGCCCTACCGGCCGATGTGGCAAAGTCGTATCGAGAGCGATTGCGCAAGACGACCGTACGGGTAATTCGGATTCGCACGGTCGAGGAGGAGATGCGATACGACACTCCGTACTTCGCCGTGGAAGCCGGACGGCCGGTACAAGTGGTGTTGATCAATGAGGACTTGATGCCTCACAACCTGGTGATCACCGTGCCGGGAGCGTTGCAAGAAGTGGCAGAGCTCGGGCTGGCGGTCGGGCCGGACCATGGAAAAGACGGCAAGCAGTATGTGCCCGACTCAGAAAAAGTACTGTTCGCGACCCACATGGTACCGGCCCACGCAGAAGAGAAACTGACCTTCGTTGCCCCCGACAAACCAGGGGAGTACCCGTATGTTTGTACGTTTCCTCGTCACTGGATGCGGATGTACGGAGTGATGGTGGTTGTCGAGGATCTCGACGCATGGCTTCGCAACCCCATTCCGCCCCAAGATCCGATAGGTAGCAATCGCGCGTTCGTGCAAGCATGGACGATCGACGATTTCCCCGATCTGAAAAGTAGTCTCAGGGGACGATCGATGGAGATCGGCGAGCGGTTATTTGTCGAGGCGACCTGTGCGCAATGTCATAAGCTGGGTGACTTGGGAGTGGGCAAGGTCGGCCCTGATTTAGCGACGGTATTCGCCAAATACCAAAACGATACCCGCACCGTACTGCAAGAGATTTTGGATCCATCGCATCGTATCGACGAGAAGTATGCCGTGCACATGATTCTCGACGTCGATGGAAAAACGCATACCGGATTGATTGTGGGAGAGGATGATCAGTCGGTGCATTTACTGGACAACCCGGAAGCAGCGACTCCGGTACGGATTCTTAAGGAAGATATTGAGCAACAGGTAAAGACCGCCAATTCGATGATGCCCAAGGGGCTGTTGGACCGCTTCAGCCGGGACGAGATCTTGGAGATTCTTGCCTTCATCCAAGCCCATCAGCGCGGAGAATGAGATGTCGCGGGGCGCGGTTCGGGAAAACGACTTCGCCGCTTGCAGGCCCCGCGGTCGAGGATAGGATTAGACGACCGGGGTGGAGCACCTGCCTCGGCAGCCGAGCCGATCGGGACGAGCGATTCGACCGTAGGGTCTTGCTGCCTCGGATTCGACCAGACCGCACGATTTCCATTCCACAGCATGGTATCCCCTTTGCCACGGAGCGTCTCCCATGCGGGCGATTTGTATCGAGCAGCCACGACGATTGAGCAAGGTCGATATTCCCGACCCCACATCCCCCGGCCCCGGCCAGGCGTTGGTACGTACGCACCGCATGGGAATTTGCGGCACCGACTACAGCGGTTATCTCGGCAAAATGCCATTCTTCTCGTACCCCCGGATTCCCGGTCATGAGCTGGGGGTCGAGGTATTATCGGTTGGTGATGGCGTGACCAAGGTTCGCCCCGGCGATCGATGCAGCGTCGAACCGTACATGAACTGCGGCAAGTGCTTCGCCTGCCGGCGTGGTCGCGGGAACTGCTGCGAGCATCTCAAAGTGATTGGAGTGATGGTCGACGGCGGCTTGTGCGAACGGTTCTTGATTCGTGCTGACAAGCTCCATGCATCGGAGAGGTTGAACTACGATCAACTGGCCTTGGTCGAGACACTGGCGATTGGCTGCCATGCCTGTGATCGTGGAAACCCGCAACCGGGAGATCATGTGTTGATCATCGGTGCGGGCCCCATCGGCCTGGCCACGCTTGAGTTTGTCCGCTTGACCGGTGCCACGATCACGGTCATGGATATGGTAGCCGAGCGGCTCGATTTTTGTCGTCGCATTTATGGGGTCCCCCATACAATACAGTTTACCGGAGATGGCTCTGAAATAGAGCAGGCACTGGAGATTACGGGAGGCGATCGCTACGTGTTGGTGGTCGACGCCACTGGCAATAACAAGTCGATGTCGGGCGCCTTGAAGTATGTAGCGCACACCGGCTCCCTCGTGTTCGTCGGCATCACCACTCAAGAGATTTCCTTCAAACATCCGGAATTGCACAAGCCCGAGATGACCCTGATGGGGTCGCGCAACGCGATGCCGGATGATTTTCGACGCATCATCCGTTTGATCGAAGAGGGCACCATCGATACGCGGCCATGGATCACCCATCGCACGACCTTCGATGAGCTCCTGGAGACGTTCGAGTCGTTCACTCGGCCAGAATCGGGTGTGATCAAGGCAGTGGTTGAGGTCTGATCGATATCTGGTGGTTGACGCTGACGGCTGGATCGGCGAGGGGCACGCGGAGATGACTAGGGTGAGCTGTTGTCGCGGACATGGACAGAACAACGATGTGCGTGGCCGCGTGCAATGATTCTCAGCGGCGGACGTAGCGCACCAGCCGTAGTTCGACACAGAGCTCCTTCCGGTCCATCAGGAGCGGTGCACAGCAATGGACACATGTTTGCGCGGGGAGTTGTTATAAAATGATAGGCAGTGCAGTGACGGTCAGTCTGGTCGAGGAAGCCCGGGGCGGACCATTTGTCTTCTGGGACGGCCTGGCGGATGCGTGTCAGCGAGCATCGATGTTGGGATTCGATGCCATTGAGATTTTCGCTCCCTCGCCTGATGCCGTGGACCGGGAAGAGCTCGCTGGATTGCTCGAACAACACGGGCTGCAGGTGGCAGCGGTGGGAACCGGGGCGGGAATGGTCAAGCATGGCTTGAGCTTGACGGACGCGAATGAGCAACGGCGGCGGCAGGCGATCGATTTCATCGACCGCATCATCGATTTTGGCGCCCAATTTCAAGCACCCGCGATTATCGGGTCCATGCAAGGGCGATGGGGGGGAAGCGTCTCACGTGAGACGGCGTTGAACTGGCTAGGCGAAGCCTTGGAGCTGTTAGGACAGCATGCAGCAGCACGAGGGGTGCGATTGATCTACGAACCCCTCAATCGCTATGAGACCAACTTGATCAATGACATCCCCACGGCGGCCGATTTCGTCAGCAACTTGAGTACCGACAATGTGCGGATTCTGGCCGACTTGTTCCATATGAATATCGAGGAAGCCGATTTGGCGGAGGCCATTCATGCCGGGGGAGAACTGATTGGCCACGTCCATTTTGTCGATTCCAATCGGCGGGCCACCGGTCTGGGCCATATGGAATACGCCCCCATCGTGGCGGCCCTCAAGGAAATCAACTACGACGGTTACCTTTCGGCCGAAGCGTTCCCCCTGCCCGATTCCATGACGGCTGCAGAGATGACCATCGATATGTTTAAGCAGTATTTTGAACGTTAGGTTCTCAAAAGCAGCAGCATTTGCAATCGTGTGCCTTGGCATCGCGAGTGCACCATGGGATAGGCATGTTGCCCAGGGCAGGTCCCATCGATGAATTCTACCGCCAACGAGATCAAGGACATCCGATGAGTGAATCGAGTGTAAATAAATGTGTAACCCTCGGCCTAGCGCCCAGTTTCGGATTCGGCGACCGCATCGGCTTAGCGACTCCTGGCCATGTGCGTGCCATGCAGCGGTCGGGGAGCGGGATTGCTCCGATCTTTCCGCAACAATCGATTCGCGAGATGACACGCACGCAGCGGACCGCCGACCAGGTGATGCGGGACGCGTTGGTGGGGGCCAAGCAGGCTGGTTGGGAAGGACCGATCGGCGCCGATGCAGACCACTTGAAAACCCCCGAAGACGTAGAAATGACTGCCCGGGCCGGCTTCACATTCTTCACCATCGATCCCTCCGATGCGGTCGATCAACATGCCGACGATTACTCAGAATCCGAGTTGCGTGAACGCTTTACCAAGATCCGAGACCAAGCGCCGTGGTACGGAAGCTATGTGGGTAAGACCGTCGAACTCCCCACGGGCACCATTGTTGAGCTCGATGAACAAGCATGCATGCGCGCGGCAGTAAAATATGGGGCGGCGATCCAGAAAGCCATCGCTTTGGGGGCCAAGATTGCCAGCGCATGCGCACGCCTGGGGCAGGACCATGAAATCGAACTATCGGTCGATGAGACCGAGCAACCGACGACGCTGGCGGAACACTACATCATTGCCGATCAATGCATCGATGCCGGTATGCGTCTGGTGAGCCTGGCGCCACGGTTCCTCGGAGACTTCGAAAAGGGAGTTGATTACAAAGGGAATCTCGAAGAACTGGAGAGTTCCCTGCGTGACCATGCCGCCATCGCCCAAATCCTGGGGCCGTATAAGTTGAGCCTGCATTCGGGGTCGGACAAGCTTTCGATGTATCCTGCACTTGCCCGCACGACTCAAGGCCTGTTTCACGTCAAAACGGCAGGGACAAGTTACCTCGAAGCCCTGCGGGTAGTTGCGCGGCACGACGAGTCCTTGTTTCGCGAAATCATCCGTTTTGCGCGATCGCGATACGACACGGATAAAGCAACGTATCATGTATCGGCAACTGTATCGGGTGTGCCCGACGAGACGGATTTGAGCAAGGAAGAGTTGGAAAAGGTCTACCTGGAGTGTTGGAGCGACGTGGCGCCAGGCGTCGGCTTTACCAATCCGGGACGCCAAATACTTCACTGCACGTTCGGTTCGACGCTAACCGACACACGGCTAGGAACGGCTATCCGCAATCTATTGGATGCCTATCCTGAGACGTACGAGGAAGTGTTGGCAGACCACTTCTCCCGACACCTCGAGGCGCTCCAAGCAGGCATGTAGCATTCGCTGCCGGTTGAGAAAACTGGCCCTGATCATCACGAGTTGGCCCGTCGCTTCCGTCGTGGGAAAAGCATCCTGTGCGGAAGAAGCGTAGGCCGCAACCGGGGCTGGGAGAACACCATGGTTACCTGAGAAGGAATTGCTGGAGGTGCAGTACTGTCCTTGAGGAATTTCCGGGGATCGGTACGGAAAACGCCCGCGCGCAGAAGCTGCCTTGAGCCTCTCGATCTAGTGCCCCCTCTTTCCACTCCATCAACCTGCCTCTACCTCTTTTTGCAGTAGATGCTGCAGTGGATAGCCAGGCATTCATCCAGTCCGGGGCATCACCCGGGAAATGCAACGACCAGTACGGGCCTTTCTCCACCAGCGTTTCAGATCGATACGGGAGCAATCAATTCGTCCAGTTGTCCCGTACTGTCTCCGAATTGCTCGATCGGCACTCCGACCTTGTGGAGGAGAGAAAGATGGAGATTGGCCAACGGAGTGGGCTGGTCGAATGCAATGTGACGTCCGCCACGGATTTGTCCGGCGGCACCGCCAGCGACCAATATAGGTAGGTTGCGATGGTCATGGACGTTGGGGTTTCCCATCCCACTTCCATAGAGCAACAAGGCATGGTCAAGCAACGTCCCCTCCCCCTCGGGAGTCCCCTGCAAGCGTTCCAGAAAGTAGGCAAAGAGAGAGACATGGTATTCGTTGATCTTGGCTACCTTGGCGATCTTTTCAGGATCGTTTCCGTGGTGGGTGAGAGGGTGATGCGGTTCGGAAACGCCCACCTGAGGATAGGTGCGATTGCTGGTTTCCCGGGCTAATTGGAATGTAATGACACGGGTAATGTCACCTTGTAGAGCAAGCACTTGTAAATCGAACATCAGCCGGGCATGTTCCCCATAATCGGCCGGTACCCCGACGGGCCGATCCATGTCGGGCATTGGGTTTTCTGTCGCCGCCTGCTCTGCTTGCGAGATCCTACGCTCCACTTCGCGCACCGCGTCCAGATAGTCGTTGACTCGTTGGCGATCGGCCGGCCCCAGGTCACGGTTCAATCGGCGCCATTCATCGGTGATCGCATCGAGCAAACTGGCACGTCGCCGCAACGCCTGCAACCGTTCCTCTTTGGATCCGCCGTCACCGAAAAGCGTTTCGAACACGATCCGTGGATGGGCTTCGGCCGGCAACGGGGTTGTTGGAGAAGCCCACGAGAGGTTGTTTTGATAGACGCAGGCGTAACCGTTGTCGCACTGCCCCACCACGGAAAGCAAATCCATGGCCAATTCCAGGGAAGGCAACGGAGTGTCTCGCCCTATTGCTTGCGCAGCAATTTGATCGACCGTCGTGCCGAGGTAATAGTCGTTGGATTCCGTACGTTTGGCTTTCGCGGCGCTGAGAAACGCGGCATTGGAAGTTGCATGTGTTCCCGGATAGGCGTTCTTCAGTTCCAAGCCGCTGAGCACGCACACTTGATGCTTGACGTTCTCTAAAGGTCGCAGAATCGGAGAAAGGGTGTCCAACGTCTCGCCATCCACTCGCCATCGGGACTGATCGCACCCCATCGGCATGTAAACAAAGCCCAGTCGTCGTAGGCGATGAGCAGCCGCCGGTGAAGCTGCGGTAGCCGTCATCGCCGGAACCATGGCATCGAGCAACGGCAGGGCCAGCGCTGCTCCGGCTCCGCGCAGCATCGTTCGCCGGGGCATGGCTTTCTTGGTGATGAACATCGAGCCTTTCTCCTCAAGATAATCCACATCCCGCCACAGGGATCACGCTGCCACGGGGGGGGGCGCGCTTGGAAGCGTCTCTCACAAGAAGGTACGTCTTGCTGCCGAACAAGCTGCTGGGAAGGGAATGGTCACTGGAAAAGCCTCAGGCCGAGGCTACGGACGGCTTTCCCCCTAGTATCGCCCTTTTGGGGGTCGGATGCAACCATCATGGCACATGGCAAGGAAGTCCAACTTGGTTGGCACAACACTCTCCTCCTCTCTTCGATTCCGATGCCCGCCGCTTCGCGGCTAAAAAGGAGAGTCGACGGGGAATGCAACTCTGGACTCTCGCCTGGAGGGCGATCATCGCGCCACTTCACGGTTTGAATCGGTATCGAAGAGGGGAAGGAGCCTCAACGCGTCGCTTCGCGATGAAGATGGATAGACGACAAAGAAAAAAACAAACAACGAAGATGACAAAATACTTCACGAGGCAGAGCCTCTGCTGCAGTTCATTCCCAGGCAGAGCCTGGGAACGAGACGACAAGTGCCGGACTAATGGAAACTTGGTGCCATCGGCTGGCTTAGGGATTGTCGAGAGCGAGTGAGGGCTCGCGAAAGATTTGCTTGGTTACCTCCGTGGCGTTGAGGATCAGGAGCAGTTTGCGCATGACGGCGACCAAGGCAACCTTCTTGGGCTTTCCTTTGGCCAGTAGGCGTTGGGAGAACGCCTTCATGGTTTCGTTGTGGCGCGCGGCGATGATGGCCGCCTTGTAGAGGACCTGGGGAGGTTGGCGCGGCCAGCCGATGGGCTGCGGCGACGCTCCCTCGGGCTTCACCAACAAAGGCAACGGTTGCCTTGTCTGTCGCCAGCGTCGGTCGCCAACTCGCTGCGCTCCAACTGGGCGAGCGACCGACGGCTGGCTCCGACGAACGCAACAGGGAGCTCAGCCCCTAAAGACGCTGCCCTAAGATTGGCACAGAGAGGAATACAACGGGTGCAGGGTGGATCGTTGGGGTTGCGCTTTCCAGTTCGCCTATGGCGTTTCTTTCTGCAGTGGTTTGGTGGTCGTGCTTTGGCAAAGGATGGGGGAACGCACCTTGATCCTGTAGGGCTTCCGCAGATACTTAGGACTCCGCAGGCATGATGGGAACGAGGGCATGTCCTCTTCCCGTAGCCACCAATATTCGTCGGATTGTCAGTCACAGAAGGCCAGCCATGTTCAAAGCGGTCAGCACCCATGTGCGATTTCCGGAATTGGAGGAGCAGATCCTCGAGTTTTGGAAAAAAGCGTTCGATTTATGCGAAGAGCCTGGAGCAACGACGAGGGGCCCCGCGTTTCGTTTTCTACGAAGGCCCGCCAACGGCCAACGGGCTTCCTCATCCCGGCCATTGTTTAACGCGAGCGATCAAGGACCTGTTTCCCCGCTACAAGACCATGCGGGGCTACTTTTGCGAGCGGAAGGCGGGATGGGACACCCATGGACTGCCAGTGGAAGTCGAGGTTTGTAAGGAGCTGGGGATCCATAGCAAAGAGGAGATCGAAGCTTACGGCGTCGAGCCGTTTGTCCAAAAATGCCAGCAGAGCGTGTGGCGTTACATGCAAGAGTGGGAACGCCTGACCGAGCGTATTGCGTTTTGGATTGACCTGAGCCAAGCCTACGTGACGTACCATCAACGTTATATCGAGAGCGTGTGGTGGTCGCTGAAGGAGTTGTTCGACCGTGGCCTGCTTTACCGCGGCCACAAAATCGTGTGGTGGTGGGCTCAGGGTGGGACTGCTTTGTCTTCGGGCGAGGTAAGCCAGGGATACCGCCAAGTGGCCGATCCGAGCGTCTACGTGAAGTTGCCGCTGGTCGATGACCCGCAAACGTCCCTGGTCGTGTGGACCACCACTCCGTGGACGTTGCCCAGCAACACGTACGCCGCGGTGCATCCCGACTACGAGTACGCCGTTTGTCGGGACAAGGAGACGGGCGAGCGTGTGATCATCGCGTCGGCCCTGGTCGACTCGTTAGCCGAAAAGATGCGTCGCCAGTGGGAGATCGAGCAAACGGTGACGGGAGGGGAGTTGGTCGGCCGGCGCTATCTTCCGCCATTCGATTGCTATTACCAAAAGTATGGGAACACCCAGGGAAAGCTCATCGACGACGGCCAGGAGCACCTCTACTGGCGCGTTGTTGCTGCGGATTTCGTGACACTCGACAGCGGTACCGGATTGGTCCACATCGCTCCTGCTTTCGGCGAAGTGGATTATGGCCTGCTGGTTACTGAACAACAGCGTTTCGATCCCGCCGGGCCAGTCCCTGAGTTGCTTTGTGCGGTGGCACCGGACGGGAAATTTACTGATGACTGCCCAGCCTATCGTGGAACATGGGTGAAAGACGCCGACCGCACCATCATTCGGGACCTCAAGGAGAAGGGCGTCATCCTGTGGGTTGATCAATACTTGCACGAGTATCCGTTCTGTTGGCGAGCGGAACAGGATCCCTTGATCCAGTATCCACGAGAGAGTTGGTTCATTCGAACGACGGAGTTTCGAGACGCAATGCTCGCCAACAACGCGCACATCGGTTGGCACCCGGAAAACATTCGCGATGGGCGATTCGGTAAGTTCTTGGAATCCAACGTCGACTGGGCCTTATCGCGGGAGCGATTCTGGGGCACGCCGTTGCCCATCTGGCAGTGCGAGGTGACCGGCAAGCAGGAGGCGGTTGGCAGTTACAAAGAGTTGCTTCAAAAGCCTGGCGTGAGCGGGACCGAGGTGTGGGAGCAAGCCAAAGCGGCCAATCCGGAGTTGGCCGACGACTTGAAGATTCACAAGCCCTATATCGATGCGATCACCTACGACTCGCCGTTCGCTCCCGGGGCCCGCATGCGCCGCGTCCCCGAGGTGATCGACTGCTGGTACGACTCGGGAGCCATGCCGTTTGCTCAGTGGGGATACCCTCACTGTGGGCAAGAGCAGTTCCGCGAGAACTTTCCTGCCGACTTCATTAGCGAAGCAATCGATCAAACGCGGGGGTGGTTCTATAGCCAACTGGCGATCAGCACGATGTTGTTCGGGGACACCCATCCCTATCCTCATCCGTTCAAGAACTGCATCGTGCTCGGCCTGATGTTGGCCGAGTGGTACGAGAGCAAGGACGGAAAGCAGCGTTTTCTGACCGAGGAAGAGGCACGGGAAGCGTTGGGAAGCAACTATGTCTGCAAGACCGGCAAGATGTCGAAACAACTGCGAAACTATCGCAGTCCACAGGAGATATTCGACACCTACGGAGCGGACGCCTTGCGGTGGTATTTCTTTGCCAACCAACCACCGTGGAGTTCGATCATTTATTCCGAAAGGGCCATTCGCGACAGCATTCCCGAATTCCTGTTGCGTCTATGGAATGTGTTGAGCTTTTTCACGATCTACGCGGAAATCGATGGGTTTGCTGGCCCTCGGGAGATCCGCGGTACGGTCGATCAATTGTCTGCAGACGAGCTGGCTTGCGCGAGTACCTATCGGCCGGTGGCCCAGCGCAATGAGATGGATCGGTGGATTCTCGGCGAGGTAGCGCACACGTCAGCTGAGGTCATTCGACGCATGGACGCCTATGACAGCTTTGGCGCCTGCCAAGAGTTGATTCGTCTGGTCGATGGGCTGAGCAATTGGTATGTCCGCCGCTGCCGCGACCGTTTTTGGGGCGCGGCACCGATCGCCGAAAGTGACGATAAGGCCGACGCCTATTGGACACTGTATGAAGTCTTGCTCGATGTGACCAAGTTGGTCGCACCGTTTGTGCCGTTGGTGGCCGAGGCGATGTGGGGGCATTTGACCCTGGGATGCGGCCGGGAGAGCGTTCACCTGTGCGACTATCCGCAAGGCGACATGACGCGATACGATGCCACGCTGGCCGAACGGATGGACTTGTTACGAGAAATCGCCTCGTTGGGACGCAGTGCGCGGATGGAGGCAAAGCTGAAAGTACGCCAACCGCTCCAACGGGTGGAGGTTAGCCTGGCGGATGATCGACACGTCGACTGGTTGCAGGAGCATGATCGAGTGGTTCGCGATGAGCTGAACGTCAAAGAGATCGCTTACAACACGGGCAATAGTCCCTACATCGAGTACCAAGTGGTGCCGAATTTCAAGCTCCTAGGGCCGCGACTGGGCAAGCTGCTACCGCGCGTCAAGCAGGCGCTTGGTGAAGCCGATGGTGCGTCTTTGGTCAAACAAATGCATGAGAAGAATCGCATCCAGTTGGCGCTTGCAGACGGCCAGACGATCGATCTGGAGGCCTCGGAGGTCGAGATCCGTTTGAAGGCACGCCCCGGGTGGACCGCGGCGCAAGGGCGCCGCTGCGTTGTCGTCTTATCCACCGATTTGACGCCAGCCTTGATCCGCGAGGGCTATGCACGCGACCTGGTGCGGTTCATCCAAGATATGCGCAAGCAGATGGACTGTCAGTTCACCGATCGTATCGAAATCTTCGTCGAAACCGATGCTCCAGAACTGGTCGCCGCCATCGAGGAAAATGCTGAGTACATTTCCGGTGAAACGTTGGCCACGGCGCTTCGAGTGAACCCTGCCGACGGGAATGCGGCACGCGCGTGGGCCACCTATCAGATCGCCGATCACGATGTTCGCCTTGCTATTGCCGTTGTGAGCCCTGCCCCATGAAACCGTTACCGATCGCCGTATTGATCTCTGGAGGGGGCACGACGCTGGAGAACTTGATCGAACACCAGCGGCGGCACGGACTGCCGCTGGATTTCCGTTTGGTCATCAGCAGTCGCGCCGATGTCCGCGGCTTGGAGTTGGCCCACGACGCGCAGATTCCCACGTCGGTGATTCGCCGCAAGGATTTTGAGACTGCTGAGCAGCACCGGGATGAGCTTTTTGCCGCCGTGCGCCAATCGGGCGCGCAGTGGGTGGCCATGGGAGGGTATATCGAGCATGTGCTGATCCCCGACGATTTCGTTAATCGAGTGCTGAACATCCATCCATCGCTCGTCCCCGCCTTTTGCGGCAAGGGCTATTACGGCTTGCGCGTCCACCAGGCGGTGGTCGAATACGGAGTGAAGCTGACCGGTTGCACCGTGCACTTGGTGGACAACGAGTACGATCATGGACCCATCGTGGCGCAGCGGGCATGCGAGGTGTTTCCCGACGACAGTCCCATCGATGTGCAACACCGCGTCTTCCAGTTGGAAAGAGACTTGTATCCGCGCGTGTGGCGCGCCATCGCGGAGGGGGGAATCGAAGTGAGAGGCAGGCAAGTGCGCTTGGCGGCATGGCCTCCCTCTGCCGCATGCTAGCGTGATCTTTGCGTTGCCGCGTGGGAATCAAGGCGTCCGTGGTAGGCTTCGCCCCTACGACGCCACTGGAATAATCGAGGCCATCCTGGCGGACCGCGCGCCGGTCGCGAGAGACACGCCAGGATGGGGCGAAACTGGAATCAGCCTCTGCGGTGGCTGGACAGTTGCCGAGACACATTGAACATTCGTAACCCGAGGAGAATTCATGGAAGCCGGAATTGTCGGACTACCTAATGTAGGCAAGAGCACCTTGTTCAATGCGCTGACCAGTTCGCGAGGCGCGCAGTCGGCCAATTACCCGTTCTGTACGATCGAGCCCAACGAGGGGATCGTCAGCATTGCTGATCGGCGGTTGGACCGACTGGCCGAGTTCTTTCGACCGCAACGGGTAATTCCCGCAGGATTGAAGCTCGTCGACATCGCCGGCATCGTCCAGGGAGCCAGTGAAGGCCAAGGGCTCGGCAACAAGTTCTTGTCCCACATCCGCGAGGTCGATGCCATTCTACAGGTCGTCCGCTGCTTCGAAGATGATGACGTAATCCATGTGGCCGGCAAGGTGGATCCTGTAGCCGACATGGAAATTATCGAGACGGAATTGATGCTGGCCGACCTGCAGACCTTGGAAAACGCGCTGCCGAAAGCGCAGCGAGCCGCCAAATCAGGTGACAAAGAAGCCAAGGTGCGCGTGGAGGTGATTCAGAAGTGCCAGAACCATCTGGACTCCAGCCAGCCTCTGCGGACGTTACAATTCAACGAGACGGAGAAACGTGTGGTAGCGAACTACGGCCTGCTTACCGCCAAACCCGTCCTCTATATCGCCAACGTGGACGAAGAGGACTTGCAGGGGACCGGCACGCTCGCCCAGGCAGTGCGGGATTATGCCGCCCGAATCGGCGCTGCTGTCGTCCCCGTGTGCGCGAAACTGGAGGCAGAGTTGGCGGAATTGGACGAGCCAGAACGGAGCGAAATGCTGAGCGAGTTGGGGTTGAAGGAGCCTGCCTTGGCGACCGTCGCGCGGGCCACCTACAAGACTTTGGGGTTGCACAGTTTCTTCACTGCCGGAGAAAAAGAAGTGCGGGCGTGGACCATTCCCATCGGCGCCACCGCCCCGGAAGCCGCGGGGGTCATTCACTCCGATTTCCAGCGTGGTTTTATCCGCTGCGAAGTCTATACCCTGGCCGATCTGGAAGAGTACGGGAGCGAGAAAGCGATCCGGGCAGCTGGTAAAATGCGCACCGAAGGCAAGACCTACGTCGTGGCTGACGGCGACGTTTGCCACTTCTTGTTCAACGTGTAATCCACATTCAAGATCATTCCGCCCCCTCCGAAGTCGCCCTGTTGATAACGCTGTTCGTGTCCAATCGTCGTGAAACTTGCGGGAAGGCGTGGCTCGTTTTCCTGAGCAGCCTATTGCTCTTGGCGACTCAACTTTGGCGGGTAGGGACATCCGGATGGTTGGTTCTGCCAGCCAAACCCACTGGCGATGGGATGCTCTACGAGTCGCTCGCCTTCAACCTCTGGCGACAGGGGTCGTTGCGCATCGATACCAGCGATCCACAATGGCAGGCTCCGTATCTTGCCTATCCCGATCTTTATGTGAAGGCATTACAGCGCCCTGCGTTCGAATCGCCGGCGACCAGCCGACCGCCACTCTGGCCACTGCTGATCGCGGCGATCTACTCCATCACCGGCCGCCATGAGGCTGGTTTCATGGCCGTCCATGTCGTCGCGGCTGTCATGATCGCCATCGCCCAGACGATTGCCGTTGCCATAACACTTCGCTGCATTAACCCACATCGCCACCACGCCGCTGCGGCAGCCGGGGAAACCAACAATCGCCACCAAGGAAAGCGAGGCGCCGGCTGCCTGCGAGCCCACTTGAGCAGGGTGAGTAGATGCCTTCCGAGCATCACCGGCGCGGTGGTAGCGTGCGGATTGGCTGCCTTGCATGGTACTGCATCCGACTACGCAACAGACTTTCTGACCGAACCGCTTGCCTTGATGCTGATGCAACTATTTATATTGTCAGCGATCTGGGCCGCCTCCAATCATGGGCAGACCTCCTCCGGGGCCAACGATGGGGGGCCTGGCAATGACTTCGCCAGCGGCAGCCAGAGACCACGACCACGCACCGGCCTGCTGGAAGCAGGGGTCACCTCCACCGCGGCTCGATGGTTGCTTCCCGGTGCCCTGTTCGGACTGTTGGTGTTATCGCGCTCGGTATTCGCTGTCTGGCTGCCCGGCGTTTGCGCCCTGGTCGGACTGGCGGCCGCTGGCGCATGGCGGCAGCGGTTGGTGGCCAGCCTCAGTTGGTTGGCTGGTGCCATTACCGTCTGCTTGCCCTGGTGGGTTCGCAACTGTGTGGTGCTCGGGGCGTTTCTTCCTCTGGGGACTCAAGGGCCGGTGGCCGTGTTGGGCGGCTACAACGATGCCGCCTTGCGCGCCGGCGGCGAGTGGCGGTACGAAGCGGAGCTGGCATTGCGGGCCGAGCTGGCGGCCGACCCCAGCTTTCAACAGGCGTCCTCGGTCGAACGCGAAAAAACGGCTGGCCGCGGAGGCCCGTCGTCGAACCGGGCGCTGGATTCAGAAGAACTGGTCGGCCCTGCCCCAGATGATGTGGCATCGGCTGGTAACTCACTGGAATCCCTATGATGGGCGACATCTGGTGTGGAAGCTGTTGGTTCTCGTAGGCGCGGGGTACGTCCTCCGTCATGAGAGGGCGGCCCGGTGGTGGCTGGTCGGCATGCCGACCCTCAGTACGCTGGTCGCCATGGCCTTGTATACTGTGGGCGGGAGGTTTTTGGTGCCATGCTACGGCGCGCTATACACCTTGGGAGGGCTCGGCGCTGCCGCCAGTATGCTGGCACTTCTGCGGTTGGCGATCGACCACCAAACCGACCAGGCGCCTCCATCAACTGACGCGATGCCTTTCCCTACGACGCATGAGGAATAAAGTTGCCATGAAACGAGTAATCGGTGTCTTGCGGAGCTGGATATTCCTGGGGACGATCTTGCTCAGTGCTACGATGGCTGCCGGACAAGAGCATGAACTGGACAAGCAATCGAAAGGAATGCCGCTGGTCTTTTCCGAGGATTTTGAACGTGGTACGCGACGTTGGGAGACGACGGACGATACCGCATGGACGCTTTACGAGGAGGATGGAAATCACGTCTTCGGCCTGAACCGCCGGGTCAGCAATTATCAACCCCCGTACCGCAGTCCGCACAACTTGGCGTTGATCAAAGACCTTGAACTGACGGACTTCGTAATGTTCGTGCGGGTGAAAAGCACCAAAGACACCGGAGGGCATCGCGATTGTTGTATCTTCTTTGGCCACCAAGACCCGGCGCACTTTTACTACGTCCATCTAGGCGCCAAACCGGATCCTCATTCCGGACAGATCATGATCGTCAACGATGCTCCGCGAAGAGCGATCACGGAGAATACCAAGGAGATTCCGTGGGACGATCAATGGCATTGGATCAAAGTCGTACGAGAAGGTGCCAGCGGGTTGATCGAGGTCTACTTCGATGATATGGAAGAACCGATCATGCGGGCGGTGGACACCACTTTTACCAAGGGTCGGTTGGGCATCGGATCGTTTGATGACATGAATAATTTCGACGATGTCCGCATCTACGGTCAATGAACGTGTCAACGCCGCCACCGCAGCACCGGCAGGTGGGGAGTTCGCCCAGCATCGTGAACTTGTCGACATTTGAGCGTTCGAATCACCTTCCCGAGTGCGGCGGCATCTCCCGTCAATCGTGGGGACGCGGGGCGTTGCCAGCGCTTAGCGGGAGAAGCCGGCCGCCGGTAGTGCGGCAGCACGAGCAGCAGGCTGTTCGACCGTAGTAAACTCCGCCCACACGGGAAGATGGTCGCTGATCTGCAACGCCTCGTCGGCAGAGATTTGAAACCAGCTTGCCAATTCGATGACCCCGTATCGCGAGGTGAACTCTCGCGTCGCCTCGGGGGCCAAGACGATGTTGTCCAGCGTCTTCGTGCCACGGGTGTTGGTGGGCAAGTCCCGGACGATGGCCGTGTAGTGCGGGAGTCGCTCCAGTCCCAGAAGGTTACCTGGCGCTGCGTTCAGGTCCCCCACCAGAATCACATCATCCTCGGGATACTCAAACTGCCCTACCGAAACAAGCACTTGCGCAAGCACGTCGAGCTCCGTATCGATCTCGTCGGGGTCGGTGTGAACGTTGATCAACGTGAACTGAAAGGGTTGAGCGGTGGTCGTCCTGGTCATGAAGCGCCCCACGAAGGGCTCACGATGTAGGAGATCGGCCTCGTCTTGGACGACATAGCAGTACTCGGGACCACTAACAATGCGCGCACTATCGTAAACGAAGGCGTATTGTTCGTAGTAGCCGCTGATCTCCCGCCCGATGCGCGGACTAATCGTGTAACGGTACTGCGCTCCTGGTGCGTTGACTGCCTCGAGCAGCTGATCCAACGTTGTCGGATCTTTACTCGTGATTTCCTGCAGCGCGATGACATCGAATCGGCGGATGATGTGTGCCAGTTGTTCCACTACCTCGGGCTTGGACAGTTTTGTGGGACCGAGGCGCTGCACATTGAACGATCCAATCAACAGCGTGTTGGCGGTGCGATCGGGAATCGATAGGGCACCTGTGGGGGTGGATGGCAGTGACGGGCCATCCGATGGTGCAGCCGGGCGTGGCGACACCTCGGTGAACAGACTTCCCCCATCGCATCCGAAGTACGACGCGGTGCTGAGCAGAAAGAGAATCGCTACCGGATAGATCAGCCTTCGCACCATCCCCATACCTCCTTGCTTGGGGGCCATTTGCTCTGTTCCTGCCGCCATTTTCGCGACCGTCGGTTGCCTCGCTGCCTAGCGGCCTCGCCCTCGAACCGGTGCCAGCGCCGCCTCGGCGACCGATATCAGCCAGCAATAATGTCGCTGGGCGTTCCCTCGCCCGTTCTCTCGTGGATCATCGCTGGTCAATCGAACTCGAGTATTTGTAGCAGGCGTGGTTCCGGATGCGTCTTGGCAAAATCGTGCAAGATCGCCACCAACTCCGCGTCTGGCTGCGGCAGGCGCGCCAGGCACCGTGCCGCCTCCACTCGTACCCGCCGGTCGGAATGCTGTGCCATTACGTTCAGCAGTCCGTCGCGCACTTGCGGGTGATGGGGCAGGAGCCGCGTCATGAGTCGACATGCCCAGTAGGCAACCACGGAATGGGAATCTTGGGATGCGGCAAGGACTGCCGGTAGATCCGTGATGCTGAGCATTTCTAACGCTTGCAACGCGTCGGCCGCCAAGGCCCGCTGTTCCTCATCGTCACTGCGTAACTGAGACAGCAGGCCGGTAACCTCGCCGCTGAGTCCAGTGCCCGTGTGCGACGCATCGCTACTGAATTCCGCCGTGCCATTGTCCATCAATTAACCTGTGGTGCGGAGAATTTGGTCGTCATGTCCTATGCCAGGCAATGATTTTGATGATCGTCTCATGCTACTGCCTTAACAAACTGGGAAGGCCGAGCACAAGGGACATCTACTGCTCTCATGGAGGCGCATGGAGGGAAGGAGCCGGTGCGGGGCTTTCGTTGGCATGTCGTGCTCTGCCGCCAAGTGCGGCGGCAGGATTGGTGCCGCGTCGCAGCGAGCTGGGAATCGGCCGTTGGCGGGCATCGCCGCTGCCCTTGGGGACTGCCATTGCGGCACGCATGGCAAAATGGCCGGTCAGGTTGTCTCACTGTTCCTAAGTTGTTGGCTTGTTGTACCTTGGGGCGATCCCCCCAGGTTCTTTCGCAACGATTTCTGCTTGTGGCACGCATTTTGCGATGCCTTCGGTAGCAACCGACATGTGGAAGGGGGCGAAGAACGTGTTTTTGTCCGATGAAATGAATCCAGCGACCGCCCAGACTCGGCAACATGCGGTTTTCAAAGAATTGAAGAATCATGAGAGGAGGAGGAATCGGAAATGAAAGGTGAAAAGATCATCGGTATCGACTTGGGGACCACCAACTCGGTAGTCGCCGTGGTGGAAGGGGGTGAGCCGAAGGTGATCCCGAACCAAGAAGGCAATCGTTTGACGCCTAGTGTCGTCGCGTTTACCGATAAGGGCGAGTTGGTCGGCGAGCCGGCCAAGCGGCAAGCGGTCACCAACCCGCAGCGCACGATTTATTCCATCAAGCGCTTCATGGGGCGTCGTCATAAGGAGGTCGCCAACGAGGAGAAGATGGTTCCCTACAAGATCGTTGGGGGACCTGACGACTACGTGAAAGTCGAAGTGGATGGCAAGCTCTACACGCCGCAGGAGATATCCGCCAAGATTTTGCGCAAATTGAAAGAGGCGGCCGAGTCCTACTTAGGTCACAAAGTCAACAAGGCTGTGATCACGGTCCCGGCATACTTTAACGATGCGCAGCGCCAGGCGACTAAGGATGCTGGACAGATCGCCGGCCTGGAGGTCGCCCGTATCATCAACGAACCGACCGCCGCAGCGATGGCCTACGGTTTGGACTCGAAAAAGGATGAAAAGATCGTCGTCTTCGACTTGGGCGGTGGCACGTTCGACGTATCGGTACTCGAAGTCAGTGGCACCGGCGAGGGAGACGATAGCAAGGTGTTCCAGGTTCTGTCGACCAGCGGCGATACGCATTTGGGCGGCGATGATTTCGACGAAGAGTTGATCAATTACGTCGCCGATGAATTCCAGAAGGAGCAAGGCATCGACCTGCGCAAGGACCCAATGGCGTTGCAGCGATTGCAGGAGGCCTGCGAAAAGGCGAAAAAAGAGCTGTCCAGCGTACCGCAGACCGAGCTCAACTTGCCGTTCATCACTGCCGACGCCAGTGGTCCGAAGCACCTGCAGATGACCATCACGCGGGCGAAGTTCGAAGAGTTGATCGACAAGTTCATGCCGCGCATCAAGAAGCCGATCGATCAGGCGTTGGCCGATGCGGGCTTGAAGCCCTCGGATGTCGATGAAGTGGTTCTGGTCGGTGGTTCTACGCGGATCCCTCGTGTGCAACAGCTTGTCAAAGAGTACTTTGGCAAGGAGCCTCACAAGGGGGTCAACCCTGATGAGGTGGTGGCTATCGGCGCAGCCATCCAGGGATCGGTATTGGCCGGCGAGCGCAGCGACGTCCTGCTGCTGGACGTTACCCCGCTCTCCCTGGGAATCGAAACCGAGGGAGGTATCTTTACCAAGCTCGTCGAGCGGAATACGACGATTCCGACCGAAAAGAAGCAGATCTTCAGTACGGCCGAGGACAACCAGACCGCTGTCACGGTGGCGGTGTACCAAGGTGAGCGGCCCATGGCGCGCGACAACCGGCTGCTCGGTCAGTTCAATCTGGAGGGTATCGCGCCGGCGCCTCGGGGTGTCCCGCAAATCGAGGTCAAATTCGATATCGACGCCAACGGCATTTTGAACGTCTCGGCGAAGGATTTGACCAGCGGGAAGGAGGCTTCGGTGAAGATCGAGCAATCCTCCGGGCTGACCGAGGAAGAAATCAAGCGGATGCAGAAGGAAGCCGAGGCTCACGCCGAGGAAGACAAACGCAAACGCGAGCTGGCCGAGGCTCGTAATCAGGCCGAGCATGCTTGCTATCAACTGGAGAAGACGATCAAGGAGAACAGCGATAAGCTGACCGAGCAAGATCGCAAACCGCTGGAAGATCAGATCAAGAAGTTGCGCGAACTGATCAAAGGCGAGGATACCGCGGCGATCAAGTCGGCGCTAAGCGAGCTGGAGCAAGCCGCGCAGGCCCTCAGCAAGATGCTCTACGAGAAAACGCAGGCCAGTGGCGCGGGCGCAGAGTCCGGCGGCGACGGGGCCAGCGGCGCAGGCAACTCGGGCGAGGATGACGCGATCGATGCCGAATTCGAGGTCAAGAACTGATCGCGTCGAGCGCTTGGCGTGGGGCTCGTAAGACGATGCGTTGCCGGCGGTAGTTGCCGGCAACGCCCTGGCCCCGCTAGACGTCCTCAGCATGTCACTTTCTGTTTGTCCCATCGCTGGGGTAACCGCGGGGCTGTGCGCGCTTGTCCAGAGGTTCGCTTCATCAAGCGCCCCATCACCGCGTGACACACGCCTGTGCACGAGAAAAAAGAGACCAACCAACAAATGGACGCTTGCCGGTAAGGGGCAAGCGATAGGCGCCTATGCGGCGAAAGGAGGAGTGAGACGATGGTATTCAGCTTTGACAAATTAACAGCCAAGAGCCAGGAAGCCGTGCAACGCGCTCAGCAATTGGCCAATGCTCAAGGGCATCCCGAGATCGACGCGTTGCATTTGCTGGCCGCCCTGCTGCAGGATCATGAGGGTTTGATTCGCCCGATCCTGGAGCGACTGGGGGCGGATCATCACCAATTGAACAGCCTGGTGGAATCCGAGCTGAAGCGCATGCCCAAGGTGAGTGGAGATGCTGAGCCGAGGGTATCCCGAGAACTGAATAAGGTTCTCAACGAGTCGATGCAAGAAGCCACGGCGATGCACGACGAGTTCATCTCCACCGAGCATTTGTTGTTGGCGCTTTGCAAGGTTGACTCGAAGGCTAAAAACCTACTGGAACTCAACGGACTGCGACATGCGGACGTGTTGAAAGCCGTGGCAGCACTCCGCGGCAATCAGCGGGTCACCGACCAACATCCTGAGGACAAGTTCCAGGCATTGGAGAAATATGGCATCGACCTGGTGAAAAAGGCCGAGGAGGGCAAGCTCGACCCGGTCATTGGCCGTGACAATGAAATTCGCCGCGTCATCCAAGTTCTGTCCCGGCGAACGAAGAACAATCCGGTGCTCATCGGCGAGCCCGGGGTGGGAAAGACCGCGATCGTCGAAGGCTTAGCGTTGCGAATCGTGGAGGGTGACGTGCCGCAAAGTCTAAAAGACAAGCGTATCGTCGCCTTGGATATGGGGGCGTTGATTGCCGGGGCCAAATACCGCGGTGAATTCGAAGACCGATTGAAAGCCGTGCTCAAGGAAGTGACCAGTTCCGACGGCAAGATCATCCTGTTCATCGATGAACTGCACACGGTGGTCGGAGCCGGTGCGGCCGAGGGAGCGTCCGACGCGGCGCAATTGCTCAAGCCGGCGTTGGCTCGTGGCGAGCTGCGATGCATCGGTGCGACCACTCTTGATGAATACCGCAAGCACATCGAGAAGGATAAGGCGTTAGAACGACGCTTCCAGCCTGTCTACGTAGGTGAACCCTCGGTCGAAGATACGATCGCCATTCTGCGCGGGCTCAAGCCCCGGTACGAGGCCCATCATGGCGTGAAGATCACCGACTCGGCATTGGTTGCCGCGGCCAAGCTCTCCCATCGCTATATCTCCGATCGCTACCTGCCCGATAAAGCGATCGACCTGGTTGACGAGGCGGCCAGTCGTGTGGCCATGGAGCTGTCGAGCGTTCCCACGGAAATCGATGAAGTGCAGCGGAAGCTGCGGCAGTTGGAACTGGCAGCCCGACAATTGCAGGATGAAACCGAGGAGTCGGCCAAGGCGCGGTTGCGCGAGATCGAAGAAGAGATCGCCGCCACGAAGAAGCAATTGGCAGACCTGCGCGAACAATGGGAGGCGGAGAAAGCCGGACTGGGGGATATCAAGTCCGTGCGGGAGGAATTGGCCCGTGCCGAATTAGAGTTCCGCAAGCTCGATGCCGCTATCAAGGAAAAGCAGTCTGCCGGTATTCTGGTCTCCGAGCAGGAATACCAGCAACTGTACGAGCTGGACCAACAGATCCGTCGCCTGAAGCAACGCATTGAGCAGGAAGAGCAGGCGGAGGAGAAAAAAGCCGAGAAGCAGACAGGCAAACGACTGTTGCGCCGCGAGGTTACCGAACAGGAAATCGCCGAGGTCGTCAGCGCATGGACGGGCATCCCCGTCTCGCGCATGCTGCAGACCGAACGAGAAAAGCTGTTGCACCTGGAAGAACACCTTCATCGGCGCGTGGTGGGACAAGACGAGGCGGTTCGTGCAGTGGCCGATGCCGTTCGACGATCCCGAGCGGGTTTGCAAGATCCCAATCGCCCCATCGGTTCATTCATTTTCCTTGGGCCGACGGGGGTGGGCAAAACCGAGTTGTGCAAAGCGCTGGCTGAGGCCATGTTCGATGACGAGGACGCCATGGTGCGCATCGACATGAGCGAATTCATGGAGAAGCACGCCGTCAGCCGTTTGATCGGTGCCCCTCCGGGTTATGTCGGTTACGAGGAAGGGGGCAAGTTGACCGAGGCGGTGCGACGTCGTCCCTACTGTGTGATCCTGTTGGACGAAATCGAAAAGGCCCACCCCGATGTGTTCAACATCTTGTTGCAGGTCCTCGACGATGGGCGTCTGACAGACAATCACGGCCATACGGTCGATTTCAAGAACACCATCATCATCATGACCAGCAACATGGGCAGCCAGCAGATTCAGGAGATCACACAACGTGGCGGCTCGCAGGATGAGATCCGTCAGGCGGTGATGTCCGTGCTGCAGCAGCGGTTGTTGCCAGAGTTCCTGAACCGGATTGACGAGATCATCGTGTTCCATCCGTTGCAACGCGAGCAGATCCGGCAGATCGTCGATTTGCAGATCCAGCGGCTGGAACAATTGCTTGCAGGACGAGATTTGCACCTGGTCGTCACCGAGGCCGCACGAAATCAATTGGCCGTCGAGGGATACGATCCCTTGTATGGTGCTCGACCGCTGAAGCGGGTTATCCAGCAACGATTGCAAAATCCGCTGGCCAGAGAGTTGCTCGAAGGTGACTTCGAAGAAGGCGACACCATCAAGATCGATTGGCAGGATGGTCGATTCGTTTTCACCAAGGTCACGTCACCCGAGGAAGTGGCTCAACCCGCTTGATAACCTCCGACTCCTCCTCGCCGACCGCGGCGCTATCGCATGCGCCCGGCTCATGCCACTCGCAACTTGTCGTTGCACAAGTTGCGAGTATTTTTTTGCCATCGCTTCGGTGGCGATCATCCGCTGCGGTAACGCTTCTTCATGCCAGCGTCCCCATTTCCCGCATCAACATCTTCATGTCTTCCCACACCAGTCGCTTGGCATCCTCGTTGCGCAGCAAATAGGAAGGATGGTAGGTAACGACGACCTTGGCTCCTTTGTACTGATGAAACCGTCCCCGCATGCGCCCCACCGAAGTGGTGGCTCGCAGAAGCGAACGCGCCGCCACGGCTCCCAAACAAACGATATACCGAGGTTGGAGAATCTCCAGTTGAGCTTCCACGTACGGGCGGCAGTTTTCAATCTCTTGCACATCAGGGGTACGATTGTTCGGGGGGCGGCATTTTAGTGCGTTCAAGATGTACACTTCATCGCGCTGCAGTTTCATGGCGGCAATAATCTTGGTGAGCAATTGACCGGCTCTGCCCACAAAAGGACGCCCCTGGCGATCCTCATCAGCCCCCGGAGCTTCTCCCATGAAACAGATGGTCGGCCGCAATGGTCCCTCGCCGAATACGGTTTTTGTGCGGTAGGCGACGATGTCAGAGCACTTTCGACAAGCGCGAACTTCTTTATCGATGGCAGCCAATCGCTGGCTTCGCTGCTCGTCTTCCCACACCGGCAGGGTCCAATGATCGGGGATCGCGTCTTGATCGGTTGGCGACGGCAGTATGGTCGGATGATCGGCCGGTGCCATCGTTTCCGTCGCCGAAGCAGGTGAAGTCGTTACCTCCGGCGTGTTGTTACCGTCCACCACCCCCCCGGTGGCAGCCTGGGAAATGACTGCCGATGAAGCGGCAGGCGGCTTATCCATTCCCTGACCTGGCAGCGTGGAGTTGTTCAGCAAATCGTCCAGTGACGGATCAAGCGGTCCGCGGGGCACCCTTCGTAGCCCGCATCGTTGCAGATGAAGTAGCGTTTGGTAGGCCAGACGCGACAGGATTTCGGAGTCCATGTGGCAATCATCTCATTTTTCATAGGCGACCAGCACCCGCGCGGACCGAAAGTCCCCACGGCGGCGCGACAGCGACATGCAGATTTTAGCCTGTGCCTCCATCGTACGGTTCTTCGGCAAACCCTCCAGGGCAAACAATGGAGTGGGAGCAAGGCGGACTCTTCGTCAGGGAAACGGTGCCTTCCCTCGCCACCTCGGGCAGCGACGGATTAAGTTATAATACGCCAGCGTTCGAAGCTGGGCCTGGCGACCTTCGGGCTCTCTCTGTCTGTTTCCCACCCCTTTTTCCCACCTATTTGGAAAGAGCAATGGCTACCCGTGACAAGACACTCCCTGCGACAACGCCCCGCTATCTCCACCGTCGTTCCTCGCGCCGCGGTTTCTTACAGACCAGTGGTACCGCTCTGCTAGGAATCGGCGTTCACACGATGACAGCACGGGCACGACCTCGGGCCGCCAACGACAAACTGCAAGTAGCCTGTATCGGAACGGCCAATCGAGCTGCCAGCGACATTGAAGGGGTCGCCGGCGAGGCCATCGTGGCCCTGTGCGATGTCGATCGTAACTACCTCGACCGAAAACGGATGGAGTTTCCGGACGCCCGGCCCTATGGGGATTATCGTGAGCTGCTCGACAAGGAGGCGGACCGAATCGATGCCGTAGTAATCGGAACGCCCGATCATCACCATGCCCCCGCCACCCTGTTGGCCATCCGAGCGGGAAAGCATGTCTACTGCGAAAAGCCGCTTACCCACACGGTCGAAGAGGCCCGCATGGTTACCGAGGCGTCTAAGGCCGCTGGAGTAGCAACTCAATTGGGGACACAGATTCATTCGGGTGATAATTACCGTCGTGTCGTGGAGATTCTACAATCCGGGGCGATCGGAGAAGTTACGGACGTGCATGTCTGGGTGGGCAAGGCTTGGGGCGGCGGGGAGCGCCCCGAGCAGGGAGAGGAACCGCCAGAGCACTTGAACTGGGACTTGTGGTTGGGACCAGCTCCTTGGCGCCCCTTTGCATCGGGACGCTACCATCCGGCGCAGTGGCGGCGATGGTGGGACTTTGGGCAGGGAACCCTGGGAGATATGGGATGCCATTATATGGACTTGCCCTTTTGGGCGTTGGGGCTTTCCTATCCTACCGAGATCGAAGCCGAGGGGCCGGAAGTGCATCCAGAGACGGCCCCCCTGGGAATTGTCGTTCGTTATCGCTTTCCGGCCGCCCCAGGTCGGGGACCGGTCCAGTTGACCTGGTACGATGGCAACCGAATTCCGCGCCACATCGAGGGCCAACCGGTCAAGGCCAATGGGGTCATGTTCGTGGGATCGGAAGGGATGATGTTTGCCGATTATACGAGTTACCGCTTGTTCCCCGCAGACAAGTTCGCCAACTATCAACCGCCTCCGCCCACCATTGCATCATCGGTTGGTCACCATCAAGAATGGTTGAATGCTTGCCGCGACGGCACGCCGACGGGTTGCGATTTTTCTTATTCTGGTCCGCTTACCGAAGCGGTATTGCTCGGCAACGTGGCGTACCGCAGCGGCCGCAAGGTGCGATGGAATGCGGCGGAACTGCGCGCCGATCACCCGGATGCCCAAAGGTTCGTAACCAAGAGCTACCGAGAAGGATGGGATTTCCGTCATCCGTAGCACGATACGCCATTGCTTGGTCCACACAGAACGATTCAGTGAGTGAGGAGCGTGGTTACTTTCTATCTGAAACGTCAGGAGCCGGTTGAATATGGGGCACGGCGTATCGCGACCGAATTGATGACTTCAGCCATTCGCTTGTTGCTAGACAGCGACGTTGATCCTGTGGTCGCGATCCACGAATTGCGCAAGCATTGCAAAATGATGCGCGGACTGCTGCGTTTGATCCGGACGGCTAGCCCATCGATGTACCGAACCGAAAACGCTCGCTTCCGGGATCTCGCCCAGCGTTTTTCTGGCGATCGTGATGACGACGTTGCCTGGGAGTTATTGAGGCGGCTGGCCGATCCGAGCCAGGACCGTAGGGTTCGCCAGGCCGCCGCTGAGGCACAGGCGATGCTTGAGCAGCGACGAGCGAGGGCCTCCCACCGGGGCACGGTGAAGTGGGAACAAGCCGTCGATGAATTGCTGTCAGCCATCGAATCGATCGCCAGCTGGCCGCTCGATGGGCTGCAGCCGCAGGATGCCGTGACGGGATTTCGGCGTATCTACTCCCGGGGACGCCACCAGCTAAAACGTCTTGATGCGAGCGCCGATGTGCATGCCGTGCATGAGTTCCGCAAGAGCGTAAAGTACCATTGGTACCATGTCCGCTTATTGAAACGAGTCGCCCCGAAGAAGATTCGCCGGCGGGAAAAACTTTTGGATGCCCTGGGAGAACGATTGGGTTACCATCACGACTTGGCCATCCTACAGGCGCGGTTGAGCGATGCCAGTGGTGCGTGTTCCGCCACGCGTGACGCCGAGAGTGACGCCGAGCGATGGAAACCGCTACTGGAATACGTGCGCCTGGAGCAGGCCCGCGTGCTAGGCGACCTGCTGCCACTGGCCCACCGTCTGTACGCTCCTAAGCCAGGAAGTTTGGCGAAAAAACTACGAGGCTCCTGGATTTCCTCATGGCCCCATTAATGCCCGCTCGAGGGAGTGGTATGGCGACGCAGCGGTTCCGGGATGTACTCGACGGTGGGTTGCTGCCTTACGGGTTGGGGATACAACTGCAGCAACTCCATGACTTCGCGCGGCATCTCATTGGAAACCGGCAAGCCAAATTCCTTGGCTTTGTCGTACGTGATCGGGTAGTCATGCGTCCACGTGCCTTCGGAAAGGAGGCGAGCCAACTCGGCGGCGCGGTCGGGCGGCATTTTGTCATCCAGCAGATCCATGACCGCCTCCCGCACCTGTTGGATGGCTTTCTCGCTCTGGTCTGCCAGGATCAACGTTTCATCGTCGATCTTCTCAACTGGTTTCTGTTCGCGCACCTTGAGGATCGACGCCGCAGCATAATGGCCCAGTTGCGGATCGACGGGGCCGAGTACAGCATGTTCACACATGACGATCTCGTCGGCGGCCAGGGAGATAAGCGTGCCTCCTGACATGGCGTAGTGAGGCACGAAGACGGTTACTTTTCCGGGGTGTCGCTGCAAAGCACGAGCGATTTGCAAGGAGGCGAGAACCAGTCCGCCGGGGGTATGCAACACAAGATCCAACGGCACGTCTGGGTCGGTCAAATGGATAGCTCGAATCACTTCCTCCGAATCGTTGATGTTGATGTAACGCATCAACGGAAATCCTAACAGGCTCATAGTTTCTTGGCGATGCACCAACAGAATGACCCGTGAGTTGCGTTGCCGACCGATGCGGGCTATCGCATGTTGTCGAGCGCGATCCAACAGTTTGCGCTGCATCACCGGCTGGAGTGCCGTAAAAATGAAAAAGAGCCAAAACAGATCGCCGAATCCGAAGCCACTGCTTTCCATGGTTCACTCCTTTACCGAGTTGAGAAATCTTCGCTCAGGCCTGGGGGAAGTCAATGCTGGGAAGTAAGTCGCCCGCTGCTGGTAGGTTCTACAGGTGATGTTTCCACGCTTGTATGTAACCGAATTCATCGGGATCCCACTGCGGCTGCTGACGCCGCGGTTTAGCAAATAGATAACACAGTAGAGCACCTGCCGCAAAGCCTCCGGCGTGAGCCATCCAGGCGATGCCTCCCACATCCTGCGGCATCGCTAGACTCATCGTTCCATTGAGTAACTGCATGAAGAACCAGAAGAACAAATACGTTACGGCAGGCAACTCAAAGAAGAAGGGCCAGAAGAAAATCGGTACCAAGATCACCACGTGAGCGCGAGGAAAAAAGAGGTAGTAGGCGCCCAATACCCCCGCGATCGCTCCCGACGCCCCCACGGTGGGCACCGAAGACATGGGATTGCTGAAGTAATGGGTCAATCCGGCGACGAGTCCGCAGAGGAGGTAGAAGATCAAGTAGCGAGCGGTGCCCATGCGATCCTCTACCGCTTCACCAAACAAATAGAGCGTCCACATATTGCTGAATAGATGCATCCAACCGCCGTGCAGGAACATGCTGGTGATAAACGGCCACCACAGATCGATCGGTGGACCGGATTCGATCATCGACAGAGAGGAGGTTACGCGCGCCGGTACCAGACCGAAAAGGCGGAGAAACTGTTCCAGGATCGGGGGCGGCAACGTGGCTTCGAATAGGAATACCACCACGTTGATGGCGATCAGTAGCCAGGTGCCTATCTGTAATCCGGTCGTTCGTGTGGTTACCTGGAGAGGAAACATGAGATCGACTTCTTTAATAACGTGAACAACGAAACATGATGAAGATCGCTACCCCACCATCGTAGCTGCTGCGTGAGTTTGCGGTAAGCGTGCGGGCTGAAAAAAATTTGGGATCGAATGCGGGGGGCGGCTGAGTGGGGTAGATGATGGAGGGAGCTAGCGCCGTGCTGGGGCTTGCTCAGGGCTCGGTTCAGACGCTTCAGAAGATGGACCCGCCTGGGCAAGCTCGGTTTGACGCCGAGCGTAGTTCCAAGGGAGCCAGGCTTCAGGCCGTGTTGCGACGTCGTCGGCGTGGCGAAGGAGCGCTACCAGATACTGATAAGGATTGATGCGGTTCAATTCGCACGTATGGATCAGCGTCATGTAGACGTCCCCCGCCTCCGCTCCGCTGGCTGAGCGATAGTAGAGCGAGTTCTTGCGGTGCAGAATCGACTTCTTCAGGGCGCGCTCGGCCACGTTGTTGTCCAGCGGTGCGCCGGGAACTCGCAAGAACTGGGTCAGCCGCTCCCAGTGCTTGAGCATGTAGTTGATCGCTTGCCCAAGCGCTGAATTCGGCTCCACCCGCCGGTCGTCCAATTGCCGAATCAGCCATTTGTGCAGCCCGTCCATCACCCGCTGGCTCTTGGCACGGTGCAACGCCAGCCGCTTATGGGGAGACAGTCCCTTGCGCCGCGCCTCGGCATCCACGCGGTAGACGTGACTGAGCTGCCTCAGCACATACTCCGTCTCTTCGGGGAACACGTCGACCAGGTCCACGAAGTTCCGCCGCGCGTGGGCCAGACAGTGGGCCACGATCGTTCGCAACTCATCGGTCATGTTCCGCGACAACGCATCGCACATCTGGATCGGCGCAGCCAGTTCTTCCGGTCGATCGCGTAGCACCGCCGCCAGGTTCTCGCCCGCATGCCGATGCCCGCTGAAAAAGAGCGCAGCATCGACCCCATCTCGGCGGGCGACCACCGTCGAAGTGAACGTGCCGGTGCGAGTTCGACCTGAGCCGCAATCCGGTTTTTCCAAGCCCAGCTTATTCAGGATCTTGATCGTCGTGTCGTCGTTGTGATACAGATCCCAGTGCGATACCTCATGGATCAAGGCGTGGTAAACCAGCTTGGGGATGGGCAGGTAGGTGGAAACGATTTGCCACTGCGTCGACGGCGGGAGGGGCGTGCCCAACGCCTCCTCCAGCCGTGCCAGTCGGTTGAAAGGCATCCCCGACCCATATTTCAACAGGGCAATCATCGCTGCGGCCGTCTCGTCGTACTTGCGTCCCTGGGCATCCGGCGGCGTCTCGGCGTGGAACAACTGCCCGCACACCTTGCACCGCAGGCGCTGCAGCCGATAAACCGTCGCTTCCAACGGCGGTTGGCCGCTGACCCGCACGATCACCCGCGGACCGATCTCGTAGAGCTTGCCGCCACCGCACTCCGGGCAGATGTCGTCGGGCCGCAATCGATCGTGCTCGACCAGAACCTCGCGCGCCGCCTTGTATTGGTCGGCCCCGTTGCGTCCATGTCCGGCCTGAGCGGCCTGATCGGGCGCCTCCGGCGGCGTTGGTTCCGACGGGGCATCGCCGTCCGACTCAGCCCCCTCGGCCGCCGCCTGGTCGTCCGACTTGCCGCCCCCGACCACTTTCTTCAGCGTCTCGGTGCCGCCGAACAGCAGGCGCTTGAGTCGATTCAGCCGGATGTGGTCGTCGCGCAACAGACCCATTACGTAGTCGTACGACCGGAGCACCTGCAGTAGCAGGTCGTAGTCCGTCTCTTCCAACTTCCGCTGCTCGATCCGGTCCAGCAGGCGGTTCAAGTCGTCGATCGTGATGTCGACCACTTGCACGTCAGGCTTCGATGATCGTTTCCGTTTTGCCGAGCCAGCCATCGGGACGTCCACCGATTTGCAAGTCGGAGCACGCGAATCGTTGAAAACCGCTTCTTGCTGCAGCTACGGAGCCGCACGGGCCACTGAGCCGCACAGCAAACTGGGCAGCCGCCAAAGCCGCCATCGTTTTATCCCATTTCGGCCAAAAGGTAGAACGTCAATTTTCGAAAAAATTGCCGTCGCCGCGGACTGCCACTGGCCGCTAGGTGCCGCGCCGCACCGGGCGCCAGTCCTCCGGAGCTTCGGTTTGCTCGGGATTACCCGCAGCCAACAGGACCAACAATTGATGGGCGGCCAGCGATGCGGCTGCCGCGTCGTTGCTGCCGACGGGCCAGTGCCGGAAGCGTCCGGCCGACAGTCGTTTCTGGCACAGCCAAAACCCCTGGCCGTCGTACATCAGCACCTTGATGGCCGTGCCCCGGCGGTTGCGGAACACGAACACGGCGCCTTCCCAGGGATCTTCATCGAGCACGTCCTTGCACAGACGCGCCAACCCATCGATGCCCTTGCGAAAATCGGCCGGCTCGACCGCCACCAAAATGCGCATGTGCGGGGTAATCTGCAGCATGGCCGCTACTCCTGGCGGACCAGTTGGCTGAGCGTGGCCAGGTCGGGCGGCATGTTTCCCTTCCAACGCAGGGTCAGCTTGGTCCCGCGGCCGTTTTCGAATTCCAATTCGCATTCCGCCTGCGGACTGACATTCGTTATCGGCGCCAGGTCCACGAATGCCCCAGCACCGCCACGACGACGCTTTTTCCGAGCGTCAGCGGCCTTACCCCGTGCCCCACCGCGACCGTCCATCCGTCTTTGCAGGGTATAGTAATCGAGCTTCAGCGACCCGGCGGTCTTCGCGACGCCATGCCTTTGAGCGACCTGGCACGCCAAATCCCACAGTTCATCTGGAATCCGCCCGCGTCCCGACTTCGCCCCCCTCCACTGCCTGAACGCTTCCACAGCCTGCTCGAAAAGCCGATCGTTCGTTGCAGTAAGACGCTCGTACGTTGCAGTAAGCGAATCGCTACTTGCAGTAGAATCATTAGTTGCAGCAAGACGCTCGTCATGTGCAGTCAATTGTTCCATAGAACGGAGCTCCTTTCGGCTAGAGGATCAAACCCACCTCCAGCCTACCCGTTCCCCCAAAATCCCTCACACACGCTTACCGCAAACTCACGCTGCTGCGGAAACGCTGCGGGGACCTGGCCGGTTCCACTCGGTGTGGTGTGCTTCGAACGCCATGCCAGCGTGTCGCGGCTGATGAAATAGGCATGCTGGGCCAACGAGTTTTCACCCTCACGGGGATCGAAGATCGGACGACCGCCTGTCGAATTCGGGGGATCAAACGGAAACTTTCCTGGCGCGAGGGGCAGGCGAGTCCGTCGGCGCCGCTTGTCCCCTGCTCCCAATAAAAATTGTCAGCAAGATTTCCCAACCATTGCTGCCCGCCACTTTGGTTCACTGGCATCCAGTATGCCATGCTCACTCCCGGTGCTCCTGCGCGGCTGTGTGAAGTGCACGGTGGAGGTTCAGGACGAGCGGTTCGAGTTGCTGAAACAGCCCTTTTGCCTCCTCCTCATTCCCATCGCGACAAGCATTTTCCAGATTCTGTGCCAACTGGGTGATGGGGGCGATTCCGTAGCGAGCGACTAAGCCTTTCAACCGATGCGCGGCAAACTGCCCGGCCTGCAAATTGGGAGTGTCGTCCAGATGCCGGCGCAGGTCATTCAGCAGCGAGGGACATTCCTTCAAGAAAAAGCTGACCTGCTGTTCGAGTAGCTCTCGATCATCGTCGAGGCTTGCCAACGCATACTCGAGCGCCTGTCGACCGCTGGAGTCGTTGGCAGCGGTTGGATTGCCTGAGGAACTGGCGGCGGGAGCCGCATCTGTTTCGCCAACCTGACCGGTGGGCACCGGCGGGAAGGCCATCGGGAGCCGTCTTCGACTTGGCAACCGCCTCATCCGAACCGACCACGGACTCCACCAGCGTGATTAGTTCCCGGGGACGCAATGGCTTAGCAATGTAACCGTCCATCCCGGCCTGAAGGCATTTCTCTTTGTCCCCTTTCATCGCATGCGCCGTCAAGGCGATGACCGGTGTAAAGGTTCCTCGCTGTCTCTGGATGTCACGGATGGCCTGCGTCGCCTGAAAGCCATCCATGTCAGGCATCTGAATGTCCATCAGGATAACATCGAATTTGCCGTTCTGAACCGCTTTCAGCGCTTCCTGCCCACTTGCCGCCTCAATACACTCGTGTCCTCGTTTGGTAAGTATGGTTGCGGCTAGATGGCGGTTGGATTCATGATCGTCCACAACCAAGATCCGTAATCGGCGTTGAGGCGTTTCATTCGCCGTGGCCGCGGCGATCCCCTCACTCGACCGCCCCTCCCGCCGGCGCGACGCTCGTGGCGACTTGGCAGTCGCCCCGTCCATTCCTGCTTCGGCATTGGGCATCACCAGGTCGAGGATGGCGTTCAGGAGTGCCGAAGCAGAAACAGGTTTGACCAAGAAGAGGTCGATGCCGATGCGCCGGCACTCCTCGAGCGAAGTGGGGCGGTCGGCCGAGGAGAGCATGATGACGGCTTTGCCCAGTTTCAGGGAACGGTCGTGGCATTGACGTGCTAGCTGAAAACCATCGACCTTCGGCATCATGGCGTCCAGAATGACGATATCAAAAGGTTGCTCGCGGTGATTGGCAGCGGCAACTTGCTCCAGCGCGGACTGGGCACTGTCGGCCAACGTCGTGTGCATGCCCCAATGACGTAGCATCTCATCAAGGATGCGCCGATTCGTGGCATTGTCGTCGATGATCAATGCATGTTTGCCTTCGAGGACACTGACATCTTCCGCGTTGAAAGGCTGTGGCGGCGGTTCTTGCGGTAGTTTCAGCTGCAACGTGAAGTGAAAGGTGCTTCCTTTACCCAAGGTGCTTTCCACCCATATGCGTCCGTTCATCATCTCCACGAGCTGCTTGGTGATGGCCAGCCCCAATCCCGTCCCGCCGTACTGACGATTGGATGCCGAATCGGCTTGGGTAAACGGTTCGAAGATCTGCCGCAACTTCTCTGTCGATATGCCAATACCCGTATCACGAACACTGAAGTGCAAAGCGATTTCGTCGTCGGTACGCCACAGCGAAGCAACCTCGACAACCACTTCACCTTTCTCGGTGAACTTGATGGCATTGCCCACCAGGTTAAACAAGATCTGCTTCAACCGAGTGGGATCACCAACCACGTATTGCGGCAAGTCCATGGGGACATGGGCAGCCAGCTCCAGGCCTTTCTCATGAGCACGAACGGCCATCGCCTTGAGCGTATCACGAATGGCCTGCGCGAAGTTGAACGGAACTTCGTCGATGGTCAGCTTGCCCGCTTCGATCTTCGACAGATCCAGTATGTCGTTCAGCAATTGCAGCAGCGTGTCGGCGGAGTTGCGCACCGTCTGCAGATAATCTCGCTGTTCGGGGGTCAACTCCGTGGCCAGTGCCAATTCCGTCATGCCGATGATGGCGTTCATCGGCGTGCGTATCTCATGGCTCATGTTGGCCAGGAATTCACTCTTCAACCGCGCCACTTCCTCGGCATGCTCTTTGGCGGCCCGCAAGTTCTCTTCCGTCTGCCGTCGTTCGGTGATATCGATATCGACGGACATCCATCGCGTAATTTCTCCGTCTTCATTGCGCACAGGAATTAGACTGCATTCCACCCACAGCGGACTGCCGTCGCGGCGAAAGATGCGGATGTCTCCTTGGAAATCATGCCCGTTGCGCAGGGCGTTGGTGTAGTCCGTCGCGGCACGTGGATCGGTTCCAGGACCAAAAAGCAGTTCGGGGTAGGTCTTGCCGTGAGCCTCCATCGGCGAATACCCGGTGGCTTCGCAGAAGGCCTGGTTGACCCAAGTGATACGCCCATCGGCATCCATGAAACAGATGAGACTGCGCGATTTGCTGGCGACCAACGAGAGCATGGCCAGATTCTCACGCGCGGTGGTATCGCCGAATTCGTCTCGCAGTAGGTGCCGCTGGCGGGTGATGTGTAACTTGGTGGCTACTTTGCGCCACTGGCGAACCGTCAGTGCCAGTGCCTCCTCGGTATCGGCGGCGGCGAGCAGTTCCGACCAATTGGACACCTCGGAAGCCGTCGGCGACTCGAATGCCGGCGAGAGGGCTTGGCCCAAACGAATTTGCCCTTCAGAACCGTGGCCTTCGATGATACACAAGTCGAGACTATCGGCCATCGACCGAAATTGATCCCAGTCGAGATCAACGACCTGATCCGGCGCAGAGCCACCCGGGGCCGGCCCCTGAATGGCCGACGACGTTGTGGACTCTTCCGCTGCCGTATCGTCGGCGGTAACCGTGGCCGGTGGCGTTTGGGTGGAAGTCGTCGTTTGCGAGGTTGGACGCTCCCTGTCGTTGGCCAGCCGCACTGCGATTTCCAGGAAGCGATGACCTTCGTATTCCTTCAGGCCGAATTGAACTCTTACGGCCCATCCCTCATTCAACAGGATCTGGCAAACCTCGGTTACCGCTTGCTCCAATTCTCGCCGACGTCGTGGAGGGAGGGCAACCAACGTGGCCAACATGCGGGTACGTCCACCCAGCGCACGCGCGTCCTTCGCCTCAGCCACCTCGTAAGCCGTGATCTCTGTGTCCACAAGCCGTTCATCCCAATTGCGAGCCGATCGTGCATCATCCCGCGTCATTGCGATTCCCCTGGAGTCATTCAACAGGACGCACCCCGACCGTTGCTTTCCCCCTTCTCTTCAAGGTAGCGCCAACCGCCACGAAGCCCAGCCCCGTGGGCCAAGACGCCCTCACTAGCCCTGAAAGTCATCATCCGTCCCCATCTCGACGGCGATGCGGATGTTGCTCCCAGACAAGATACCGCTCTTTCCTGGCCAACTACGCGTTTGCGCATCGGCTTCAACATCGTCTGTCCGTCGACCAGGACACCTCGGACCTGCCCAGACTTCAGCAATGCTCGTGCCGAAATGGGGCGACCATCGTCGCTGCCAGACCAGCCGACGGTCACGCCGCTTGGGGTATTCGGTCGCGTGTCGTGCGGAGCCAATTTGTCTACCTCCGGCCCGTACCCGGCTATCACATCGCCAGGCAGTCAAAATGTCGCCAAGAATAGCGACAAAGTGGCGTCAATGCCAGCTCCAACCATAAAGCAGGGTACCTGGCGAACTTCGAGGGCAGTCGTGGTTTTCCATTGTTGTTTCCTCTCCGTGGTTACTTACTGCGGCAATGGATTGCGATGGGCATAAAAGTGTTGGTAGGTGAAGTCCATGAGCGTTTGGCGCTTAGGGTACGATGTGGGATAAATCAGGTACCGGATGTGACGGAATGCCTTTTGCTCTGCGAGCGGGACGCGGGGCCGGTGCACGATGAGGTTAAGGACCATGCGCAGTTAGTGGTGATCGCAGGGTGAGGTAGGAATCGATTTTGATGAGCAGATTTTTGGTGGTGGACGACGAGCCGGCCGATTTGGCTCTATTGGAGGGAATCATCCGTAAGATGGGGCATGACGTGTTGACAGCTTCCAACGCGTCGGATGCTTTGCAAATCGTGCGCGACCAGGCCCCGGACGTGGTGATACTCGACATTCTTCTTCCGGACGAGAATGGCCTCGAGGTTTTCAGCCAGATGCGCAGCCTGCGGCCGCGCATGCCGATCGTTTTCGTTACCGCTAGCAGTTCCAGCAACGTGGCCATTGAGGCCATGCAGCGGGGGGCGCTGGACTACCTGACCAAGCCGGTGCACGTTCCCAAGGCGCGCCAGGCAATCGAGCGGGCACTGGAAGTGGTCCGCATGAGCAACGAACCGGTGCGGCTGGATCCACCACCGGTGGCCGTCATGGAGGGGGACGCGATCATCGGTCGCTCTGCGGCGATGCAGGAAGTCTACAAGTCGATCGGCTTGGTAGCTTCTCAGGATGTCAATGTGCTGATCCGCGGGGAGAGCGGGACTGGAAAAGAGTTGGTCGCTCGGGCAATCTATCAGTTTAGTAAACGTTCGGAAGCCCCCTTTCTGGCCGTCAACTGTGCGGCCATTCCCGAACCGCTGTTGGAAAGCGAACTGTTTGGCCACGAAAAAGGAGCGTTTACCGGCGCCGACCGCCGCCGCGTCGGCAAGTTCGAGCAGTGTAACAAAGGGACACTATTTCTTGACGAAATCGGCGACATGCCGCTAGTTCTCCAGGGCAAGATCCTCCGCGTCCTCCAGGATGGAACCTTCCAACGCGTGGGAGGGAACCAGACGATTCAAACCGATGTGCGCGTGATCGCGGCCACCCATCGCGATCTGGAGTCGATGGTAGAGTTGGGTCAATTCCGGGAGGACCTGCTCTACCGACTCAACGGTTTCACCATCACGTTGCCGCCGCTACGCGAACGCGGGGAAGATCTCGAGCTGCTGATCGAGTACTTTCGCCGCCAAGCGAACAAGGACCTCGGTAAGCAAGTGCAAGGGCTTAGTCCAGAGGCAATGGAAATTCTACGGTCGTACCGTTGGCCAGGAAACGTACGCGAACTGCAAAACGTCATTCGGCAAGCGGTGCTGAAAACCAATGGACCGGTGATCATCCCCGAGTTTTTACCCAATCATATCGTCCGGCGGGTGCGGCGAGAAAATGAAGATCCCAGGCAGTCGACCGACGGTCACGCGGCGGCCGATTCGCTAGAGCAGCTAATTGAATCCAAGCTGCGAAGCGGATCGGAACAGGTGTACGACGAAGTGATCAGCGTGGTCGAAGAGCAGCTGGTTGAGCACGTGTTGGCCTACACCGGGGGAGACAAACTGACGGCCATTAGGAAGTTGGGAGTCAATCCGATGGCCTTCCGCTCCATGGCGGCGCTGAAGCTGTTCGACCTTGGGACTGTCCCGGTTGCCCAAGTCCCCGCGACCAACAAGAGTGGCAACAGCTCCGGCGAGGACGATGGCTTCCCCTCGGCAGAGAAGGGAGATGCCCCCACCCCCGCTGGTGCCACTCCGACCGAAAGGCCATCCCAGTCGCCTGCGGTACAGTCAACCTGCGACCCTTGCGCGATCGTCGATGGAGAACGCAGCGACGGTGAACGGGACGAGTCGGAGCGTGGAGGGACGTCCTCTGCCGAACCGCCTCCCCTGATTCGACCGGGAATGACCATGGAGGAAATCGAGAAGGAGGCGATTCGCCGAGCGTTGCTACAGACTCAGGGCAAGCGGACGGCAGCGGCTCAATTGTTGGGCATCAGTGTGCGTACCCTTCAACGTAAACTCAAAGAGTACGATCTGAACCTGTAGCCCGATCCACCGCCGATCCAGCCCCGTCGAGAACCCAGCTCGCTTTGATACCCGGAAAGCAGCCAGACGTTTTCTGGATGCAACCGGGAAAGCGGCCTTCGCCGCATCAGGCCGCGCGGCGATGGGGAGTAGGCTGCGAGTGGCCGTCACCCACCTCGATGTTCGCCTGCTCCACGCACGCGGTGGCGGAAGTGGTGATTAATACGTCGCCACAGGGGCCGTAAAACTTCACCTCATCTTCTTCGATAAACCAGACGGCTTGGTAGGAACCACATCCAAAACGCCGTCCACAGTACAGGCCACTGCGGATGAGCATCGTTTCCCGCATGGGAAAAGATGGGTCGGCACCAAGCCGGTGGAGTTGCTGACGTACGGCCTCACGAACGCGTTCCAACGTACAAGTGCTCATCGCGTCGGGGGTCCTACCAAGGGAGCGGATTGACAAAACCAAAGCAATCGTAATGATCGGTTTCCCGGTAATGGTCGCTCAATCTTCTTGGCATGCCATCGGACAATCTCTCTAAACCACCTATTTTTTGCACGTACCATGAACGATGTCACTCAGCCGGATCCGTACTTTCAGCAGCTTTTCGCCGACCGAATTGGCGGATCGCAGTATGGCAAAGGGACGGCAATCTACAAATTCGAGCGGATAAAGCGCGCGAAGCGGCAAGCACTGGCCGACTATCCGGAGCGTCGGCTGATCGATTTTGGGATTGGCGAGAACGACAGTATGGCGGCCGAATCGGTTCGCCGGCGCATGGCCGAGGAGATCAACAAGCCGGAGAATCGCGGCTACGCAGACAACGGCATCCTGGCCTTCAAGGAAGCGGCAGCACGCTTCATGAACCGCCATTTTGGTGTCGAACTCGATCCGCTGTCGGAAGTCAACCACTGCATCGGCAGCAAGACCGCGCTGGCCATGTTACCGGCCTGTTTCATCAATCCCGGTGACGTGACCCTAATGACCGTTCCCGGGTATCCGGTTGCCGGCACGCATACGCGCTATTACGGTGGCGAAGTGTACCCGCTGCCGTTGCGTGCCGAGAACGGTTTTTATCCCGATTTCAATGCCGTACCGGACGACGTTTGGCCCCGGGTGAAGATGTTGGTGCTCAATTACCCCAATAGCCCCACCGGTCGTACGGCAACCGAGGAGTTTTACCAGCGGGTTATCGAGCTGGCCCATCGCCATCGATTCGTGGTGGTTCAGGATGCGGCCCACATCATGCTCACCTTTGACGGGGAGCCGTTGAGTTTCTTGTCCGTCCCCGGAGCGAAGGAGGTGGGCGTCGAAGTCCACTCCTTGAGTAAGGGGTTTGATATGATTGGCTGGCGGATCGGTTGGGTATGTGGTCACCGGCGACTGGTGCAAGCTTTTGCCGATGTCAAAGACAATTGTGATAGTGGGCAGTTTGCCGCGATTCAACAGGCGGCGGTGACGGCACTGGACGATGACTCGATACCTAGGCAGGTGCGAGCCAAGTACCGCCGCCGGATGAGCAAACTGGTCGAGGCGCTGCGACGATGCGGATTCCAGTGCGATATGCCCGGTGGCACCTACTTCCTGTACACACCGGCACCGATTGCGGCAGCCGACGGTACGCAGTTCGAAAATGCCGAGGCGGCAAGCCAATACCTGATCGCCCAGCAGTCGATCGTCACCGTGCCATGGGATGATGCAGGGGCTTTCTTGCGCTTCAGCGTGACCTATGAGGCAGCGGACGAAGCAGCGGAGGATGCGTTGATGGAGGAGACGGTGCAGCGGTTGCAGGCCTTGGGGCTTCAGTTCGCGGAGCGCTCTTGACGGTACGATCGGTGGGGCCGTGCCGCGTTGTGGGGCCCCCGCCGCGGGAACCGGCGGCGAACCACCACGGGAAGGATCGCGCCGGCGCGGATCGTACGAGGATAGAATGCTCAGTGAGCTCTACCAGTTGCGCTCCCCCATCGCTAGCGCGAAGTCATGCAGGGCAACCCTTTCAATCCGCACATTTTCGCGAAGAGATCAGCGTCGATGAGTAACCTGGCCGAAAAGATTCCCAGTCGATTCGATTTTCAGTCCATCTGTCACGAGATCTATCAGCGGTGGGAGACCGACGGCTGTTTCCAGGCGGAGGTGAATCGGGCCAAGCCACCTTATTCGATCGTTATCCCGCCACCGAACGTCACGGGCGCTCTACATCTCGGACACGCACTGAACAACACCCTGCAAGACATCCAGGTGCGTTGGCATCGCATGCAGGGATTCGAGACGCTGTGGATACCCGGTACCGACCATGCCGGGATCGCCACGCAGGCGGTCGTCGAAAAGCGTCGATTGCGCGAGGAGCGAGGCAACCTGACGCGCCACGATCTGGGCCGCGAAAAGCTGGTCGAGCGTCATCTGGCAGTGGAAGGACCAAGCTACGAGAGCGCGGATTCTCGAGCCAGCTGCGTACAGATGGGCTGCTCGTGCGACTGGCGGCGCACCCGATTCACGCTCGACCCGATCTGCGCCCGCGCCGTGCGGCACGACCTTTCTTCGACCTGTTCCGCGAAGGGCTGGATCTATCGCGGCAAGCGGCTTGGTCAACTGGGATACGCTGCTTGCAGACGGCGGTCAGCGACGACGAGGTGTTCCACGAGACCGTGCCGCGGGCATTTCTGGCACATTCGTCTATCCGGTGATCCATCCCCGGCCGGGCGAGCCGGAGTTCGTCGACCATCGCCACGACGCGACCCAGAGACGCTGCTGGGCGACGCCGCCGTCGCCGTGCACCCCGATCCGGCCGCGGGCGCTCCAGGAAGCCGTACGAGGCAGAGTCGCGGGCGAAGCTGGCCGTCGGCTCCGGCGACCAAGGAGCGGGCCGAGCTGGCAACGGCAGCTCGAGGAGATTGCAGTCCGCGACGCCGCGACTCGGTGTTGCCGCAGCGTTGGAACAGCTGGCGCGCCATGGCCCGCGACGGCCGAACCAAGCTGCTGCCTGCCGCTGCTGCGGCCGTCCGATTCCGACTCGATCTGCGATCACGTGGGCCAAGCCGGAGATGGGCACCGGTTGCGGTCAAGATCACGCCCGCCCACGATCCCGAACGACTACGACGTCGGTTGGCAACGGCATCCGGAGCTACGGAGCGATCAACATCTCTCAATCCCGACGGGACGCTCAACGAAAACGCCGGCCCCTATCGCGGGACTGTCCATCGCCGCAGGCCCGCCGGCGGGTCGTCGCCGATCTGGAGAAACTTGGACTGCTGGTCGCCGTCGAGGATCGGGACATCGATCTGGCGCACTCGGATCGCAGCAAGACGCCTATCGAGCCGTATCTGGCCGATCAATGGTTCATCCGAATGGAGGAGTTGGCCCAAGCTGCCATGGATGCGGTCACCGACGGCCGCGTACAGATCATCCCTCCACGCTACGCTAAGAGTTATCTTGACTGGTTGAGCGAGAAGCGAGATTGGCCGGTGGGGCGGCAATTGTGGTGGGGACATCGCATTCCCATTTGGACGCGCCAATTCGAGTCATCGGAAGAAGCAACAGCCGAGTTGGAGGCGATCAGGCAGATGACGGCCGCTCGAGAAGGTCAACTCGCCGCGCAGCGGGAAGACGAAACCACCGTTCATGTCTGTGTACTCGTCGAAGGTTCATCCGTTGAACGGGAGTTGGAGCAGCGCGGCTACGCCCAGCAAGAGGATGTACTGGATACCTGGTTCAGCTCTGCTCTCTGGCCTCATTCGACTCTGGGGTGGCCCGAACAAACTCCTGAGATGGAGTATTTCTATCCCACCAGTTCGCTGATTACCAGCCGCGATATCATCACTCTGTGGGTGGCACGCATGGTGATCATGGGGTTGAACAATACGGGTCAGGTGCCGTTTCACCAGGTATACATCCATCCAAAGATACTCGATGGATATGGGGAGACAATGTCCAAGTCGAAGGGCAACGGCGTCGATCCGATCGATGTGATCGAAAAGTTCGGCCCTGATTCGCTCCGCTTCGGATTGGCGTGGCTAGCGACGGAGACTCAAGATGTCCGCATGCCCGTGCAGTACGAATGCCCTCATTGCCAGGCGTTGGTGCCGCAGACGAAACAGAACCGCCAGCGTCCAACCATCGAATGCCCCAGTTGCAAGAAATTGTTTTCTACGCAGTGGGCCGATGCGCAAGTCCAGCGTCAGCATCCACGGGCGCCGGTGGTTAGCGAGCGTTTCGAGGTGGCACGGAACTTTTGCAACAAGTTGTGGAACGCCGCCCGCTTCGTGATGCTGAATCTGGAAGGATTCGAGCCGCGACAGCTCGCGCCGCAGGACTTGGCGCTTGCCGATCGGTGGATTCTTTCCCGACTGGCCACAACCACCGACCGCGTCCAACGGGCCTTGGGCGAGTACCGTTATGCCGATGCCATGCGTGATCTGTATGATTTCGCTTGGGATGAGTATTGCAGTTACTACGTCGAAATGGCGAAACCACGTTTGGCCGATCCCCAGTCCCGTCCCGTTGCTCAACAGGTCTTAGCGCACGTTTTAGACCATCTGTTGCGATTGTTGCATCCGGCGATGCCGTTCATCACCGAAGCGATCTGGCAGGAACTGGCTCGCTTCGGTACGCATCGCTCCCTGCAAGCCGGGCTGCGAACCGAGCGGTGGCTCATGCTGTCGCAATGGCCGGAGGCGGATCTGAGCTGGCAAGATGACTTGATCGAACAGCAGTTCCTTACCTTCACCCGCGTCGTCAGTGCGCTGCGCGAGATTCGTGCCAATCAGAATATCGCTCCGAAAGAGGAGATCCAGTTCACCATCGAGTGCCGCGAGGATCAGCAGCAACTGCTCGAGCCGATGCTGCCGTTCTTCAAGGCGCTGGCCAAAGCCAACTGCACTGGGATCGGCAGTGAGTTCCCCGAACCCGAGGTGCCTCCCGCGCAAGTTGTCGTTGACGGCATGGTCATTACGGTCGATCTGGGCAAATTCATTGATATCGAGGTGGAAATCGCCAGGAACCGCAAGACATTAGAGAATGTGGCCAAGCAAATCGCCAGTAAAGAAGCAAAGTTGGGCAACGAAAAATTCGTGCAACGAGCCCCGGCGGAAGTCGTGGAAAAGGAGCGGCAGTCGCTGGCCCAGTTGATCGAGCAGCGAACGTCGTTGGAGAACGCCCTTCAACGACTTGAAGCCGCCGCCAACAAGTAGTTGGCCTTGGTGGCTGGTTGCCACCGGAAAGGGCGAACGATCGCTGCCTCGATGAGCCGCGGATGGCCCCGGCATGCCACCTGTGGGGGACGATGGATCATGGTTACACCAGAAGTGGAACGTCGACTGGTTGACGCCGCCATCGAAATGCGTCAGCGTGCCTACGCTCCCTACAGCGCCTACCGCGTGGGGGCTGCGGTGTTTGCCGGCGACAACTATCCCCTGTTTGTCGGCTGCAACGTGGAAAATGCTTCCTATGGCTTGACGGTGTGTGCCGAACGCAATGCGGTGGCCGCCATGATCGGTGGCGGAGCCAGCCAGGTGTTGGCGATCGCTGTCGCCACAGAGGATGGGGCTAGTCCGTGCGGCGCTTGCCGTCAGGTGCTGGCTGAATTCGGCCAGCAAGCTATCGTGCTCCGCGTGGCCACGGCGTCCGGCCGTATCGTTCACCGACACACGATGGCGGAGCTATTGCCAGATTGCTTTCGATCGCATGAGCAATGACATGCAACGTGCAAAGTCGGCGCAGAAAACACCTGCATGGCATTCCGTAGTTCAGGCCCTGTGGCACAACGCACAGCATGCCCCCCATCGTCCCGCCATCGCTGTCGCCGCCCACGAAGGGGAAGAGGCCGCCGCATGGACCTGGGCCGATCTGGCGGCCGCCGTAGCGGCTCTGGTCGAGCAATGGCGCGATGAGGGAATCGTCCAAGGGGATCGCATCGTAACAGCGCTGCCCAACTCGCTGGGCTGGGTTGTGCGAGATTTGGCCTGCCACACGTTAGGGGCCATTCATGTTACCCTCGACGCACGGCTAGCGACGACTGCCATCCAGCGCCTGATAGATCGCGTGGAACCCCGCGCGGCCCTTGTGGGAAACGAGGACGATGTGGCCGCGGTCACGGCCGACTGGAGACACGCCGGCCGGCTTCAGCCCTGGCGGGCGCGAGAGATGGCCCGCCTAAGCCGTTTGATATCGCCAGACGCTCCCGCATCCCTGCTGTTTACTTCCGGAAGCTCGGGAGAACCCAAAGGAGTCGTGTTAAGCCACCGAAATCTGTTGGCCAGCGCGGTGGCGAAACTCGATGCTTCGCCGCAGTCCGGCGATGACGTCCGCCTGACGGTGTTGCCGTTTGCTCATGCCTTTGCCCGCACGTGCGAGCTGTCGACCTGGCTGTTGACTTCTGGGCGACTCGTTCTCTGCTGCAATTGGGAAGAACTGCTCGCGCACGCTTCGGTGTGGCAACCGACGATCCTGAACCTGGTTCCCTATTTGGCTGAACAGCTGGCGGACGTGTTGGACGATGAACCAACACGGTTGGGCAGGCGGTTAAGAATGCTCAACGTCGGCGGCGCGGCCGTCAGCGAACGGCTATTTGCACGTCTGCAGGCCCACGGCCTGGCGCCGGTTCAAGGCTATGGTTTGACCGAAGCGGCTCCCTGTGTCTGTGCCAATCGTTTCGGCTCGCAACGGCCCGGGGTGATCGGTCCGCCCGTGCTGAACACGGAGATTCGTTTGAGTGAAGATGGCGAACTGTGGGTGCGCGGCCCTCAAGTCATGCTGGGTTATTGGCGCGACCCGCGGGCGACCAGTGAAACGATCGTCGATGGCTGGTTGCGCACCGGTGACCTGGCCGATGTCGACTCCGCGGGAGATTACCGAATCATGGGACGGCGAAGCGAACGCTTCAAACTATCGACCGGGCTTTTCGTCGATCCGGCGGCGATTGAGCAACAATTGTTAAAGGACCCGTGGATCGAACAGGCAGTTGTTGTGGGGGAAAACCAACCTTCGATCACGGCGTGGATATGGCCTGCATGGGAACGCTTGCCCGCCGTGTGGAGGAAGCGAAGCGCAATCGGTGAAACGATGTTCGATGCGCATCGGTTGGCCCAAGCATTGCGCAACCGCATGCAAATCGATGCCGAGCATTGGCCGCATTACTGGATTCCACGCCATATCCAGCTATTGCCACGACGTCTTAGCCAAGAAGATGGGTTGCTCACTGCCAAAGGAACACCGCGCCGGCCGCAAATCGCCGCTTGGTTGCAAACACTCTCGCCTGCCCACGTATCCTCGGGCGAGGCATGACAGATGTCCGGTCACACGTCGAAACCGACTGACCGGAAGACTGGACGATCATTGGGCGGACAGCCTTACCAGCCATCGCGTTCGGCCTCGCCAGCCTCTATAATGACGATGGTCGCTCGCATGGAACGGCCTCGAGGCAAGCCGGCACGGTGCGTGAGCTGCCTCGATCGCCCATTTCCGCACCTGTTTTTTCCTGGTGGATTCCACGATGCATGACGATTTTATTGAATTTGTGCGGCGACCTTCACAAGAGACTTTCTTGGCGGTACGCCAGCAACTGCTGGAGTCCGAGGAGTTCGATCCTACCGATGATGCGTTGCATCGGATCGACCGCTTGCTGTTTGAGGAGCGATACGAGGAAGCAGGCCAGGCCATCGCCGAAGCGATGCCGAATTTTCTCCTCAGTCCCCGGATGCACCTGATGATCGCCTATCTCGCCGAAAAGCAAAATGATGAAGAGGCCCGCGATACCGAACGGTATATCGCGTCAGCGTGTTGCGCGGGTATCGAATCAACCGGCGACGGGACCATGGAGTCTCCGTATCGGGTAATGCGACCGGCCGACGAATACGACATGCTCGATTTTCTGGGGCTGGAGTTCAAGAACCAAGCGATGGTGGCAGATGGCCAACGACGTTTGGATGTCATTCATTGCGCCGACGGAACCCAAGTGTTCTTCGATATCACGGAATTGGTGAGTCCCGAGGACGGAGTAAGCGAGTTCACCTACGAGCCGCATGATGACGGACACGAGGATTGACGCTCGGTGGCCCAGGATGAAGCCGCGGTATGGGAGCCGACAAGGTGGCTGCCTCACCTGGCGGGGTGGCTCGTAGCAGCGAGCGACTGGCGGCGACTCGATTCACGCTATTGTTCTGCCGCTGCGAGTGGCGAACAAGCCGTTCCGCTGCGCCGGCCTAACGCTCTCATTAAAACGCCGTGTCGGTCGCCGTGGGCATCTGCACGGTGTTTGGTTCACTTTCCCACGCTGGTCCACTCATGTTGTCTCGGGAATGATGCCTCGTTGTTGCAGGTAGTCGACAACCTGCCCGGCCAGTTGCTGCGGTGGGAGCGAAGCGCCCGATACGGTCAGTTCGGGAGATTCAGGCGGCTCGTAAGGGTCATCGATTCCCGTGAAATGACTGAGCTTTCCTGCGCGGGCCAGCTTGTACAGCCCTTTGGGATCGCGTTGCTCACACACCTCCAAGGGAGTATCAACAAATACTTCGATAAACGCCTCTTCTCCACAATGTTGCGCTACCCAACGTCGTACGCGTTGCCGGTCGCGGCGATAGGGACTGACGAACGCTGTCAACACGATCAATCCCGCCGATGCCATCAACTGAGCCACCGCCCCGATGCGGCGGATATTCTCTTCGCGATCCATCGGGGCGAAACCGAGGCCGAAACGACGAGCAAACTCTTCTCCGTGTTCCTCCAGCAAGAGATTGGGACCAGCACACAGGCCATGCCGAATATTGTCTCCGTCGAGCAAAAACGTGTGGACCCCGCGCTGGTGTAGCGTCACATCGACGGCTCCCGCCAAGGTGCTTTTCCCTGAGCCACTGAGCCCTGTGAACCATACCACGGCGCCCCGGTGCCCCATGAGCGACTCTCTCGCGGCCTGGTCCAGCGCGTGTTGGTGCCAAACTACATAGGGGTCATCGGTCATCGAATTCTCCATGATCGGCGTCTATCGCCAGTGCTGGCAGATCCTGTCGGGTTACATGAAGAACAAGGATCGCAGGCAATCGTTTCGCGCCGCTTTACTGATTGTCTTCACCTAACGTTACTTGCAATTGCAATGAACGCCCCTCCCGCTCGATCGTGACTTCGACCGTGTCGCCTGGCTTCTTGGTGGCCAGAAAGCTGAGGAGCTCCTCGATCGATTCGGTCTTCTTATCATCGAGCCCGAGGATTCGATCCCCGACGCGCATCCCTGCCTGTGCAGCAGGACTATCGGGCATTGACAGTGAAGAGACGACCGGGAAGCGAGCATCCGCGTCGAGTTGAATGCCCAGGATGGCTCGCCTCTGCGGCGCCGGGGAAGCCCTACGCATGCGGGACCGTCCTACATCGGCAATGGAGTTGTTCTCCAGATACTGGGGCCGCTGCGAACTAGTTGCCAGCTCGGTCACCACCGCGGTCACCAAGTCGGCAATGCGGACCATGCCATCGAAGTCGATCTTTTCCACGTCATCGCTGGGGCGATGGTAATCGTTGTGCAAGCCAGTGAAAAAATGAAAGACGGGAACCCCAACTTCGTAGAAGCTGGAGTGATCGCTGGGCCCGCGACCGGCTGCCTGTTTGGCGAGCGGTATGCGGCCGGCATTGAGACGATCGACAAGCTGGTCGAACCCGACCGCGGTCCCCGTACCGAATACCGTAAGCGATTGACCCTCCAGTCTCCCCACCATGTCCATGTTGACCATGGCGACCGTTTTCTCCAGCGGCCACCGAGGATGGCGCACGTAATATTTGCTTCCCAACAGTCCGCGTTCTTCTGCCGAGAAGGCCATGAACAGAATCGTCCGCCGGTTCTCTGCCGACATCGCTGCCAATCGACGCGCCACTTCCAGTAACATCGTGGTGCCCGAGGCGTTATCGTCGGCTCCATTGTGGACGGCGATGGTGCCGGGCGCTAGCGAACCACGACCTCCCATCCCCACGTGGTCGTAATGCGCGCCCACGACGACGAACTCCTCGGCCAAAGTACCGCTGCCCGGCAGTTCCCCGATGACGTTCTTGGCGGGAATTTTCGTCTCTTCCAAGGCCACTTCGCCCGCTACGCTAGTCCCCACCAACACCTGGCTTCGGGGACGCAGATCGGTATCGATGGCTGCCTCCAATTCCGACAGTGACGTGCCCAAGCAATTGCGGATCAACGGCTCGATAACGCTTCGCGTGCAAAAAACTGTGGGTATCCGATCCCCCCTCCCTTCTCCCGCCCCATCGGTCGGTAAAAGTGCGTCCTCGGTCTGCTGTGCCGTAGCTTGGTCGTTAACCAAAATCATCGCTGCCGCATGGTGGAGAGCAGCATTTAGTTCTTTAGCTGCAAAATAAGCGTACTGCGAGTTTTCGGTCCCATTGAAGGGACTTTGAGGGTCGTCCTGCTGGGGTTCCTTGCGCAGTACAATCACCACTTTGCCGGTGACATCGATCCCAGCATAGTCGTCATAACCAAGGTCCGGTGCTGTGATCCCGAAGCCAGCGAAAACCAACGGGCCAGAAAACGTGCCATTGGCTCCCAATGCCAATGGTTGAAAAGATTCGCCCAACACGGGGCGCTGCGTGCCGTCGGGACTGTCGATGTGGAGATAGTTGTGCTGGACATCGAGCGGTGCTAACGGGCCGGGGATGTCGAAGGTTTGATAGGGAGTGCCATCGAAAGCATCGACGCGTAGTCCGGCGGTCGCGAATTGTTCGGCCAGGTATTCGGCAGCTAGATCGATTCCAGCGGATCCAACGTCACGCCCCTGCAGCGAATCGGAAGCCAGGTAGCCCAGGTCCGCTTGCATGCGCGTCTTGACGGCGACTGCCAAGTCCTCTGGCCAGGCGACAGAAGGGAGACCACTCACCACGGAAATGACAAACAGAAGGGCGAGTTTTCTCACCCCAGCCCCGTGTTGCCCACTACGCATCTTTCCATCCCACCATGACGATCTAACCATGAATTCTCCATCATCGATCGCTTCTGGAGAATATGTTTTTACGATCTTTCAGTCTACGCGATCTAGAAGGCTGTTGGCAGAGGTAGAGTCGGCGAAATATCGAGTCCCAGCCATCGCTGTTCCCTGAATCGACAACCGGGAACGCTGCCTACGGAAGCGTCAAGTGGATCAGTCCCCTGGGGTGGTGGCACAGGCATCTCAGGTAGGATTCTTCCGAATGGGTACGACCGATGGTGCAGCAGCAGTTGAACTGTTCGATGTCGCGGTTCGATGCCAGGGGAAAGCGACCGGTTACCGTTCGCCCCAATGGGAGGCCCGCGAAGCCCGCCGCTTCAGGGCGAGTTTGCGGGTCGATCAGCCGGAATCGCTTCAACACAGGATCGCACGAATTGTAATAGTTGACCACTCGATCGCACTGTCGCAAGGCGAGTTCGAATTCACCGTTGGGACGCAAGGCATCGCGGTCGAAGGCGGGGGCAAGCCACGTGACGTGGACACGTCTTTCGGGAGGCTTTCCTGACAGTCGGTAGGGGCCCCAACTACCGCCCGCATCCAGATGCAGGGCTCCTGCAGTGATCGCCCCGCCGAAGCTGAATCCGATCAGCCCCACCGATTGGCTGGCCGGCAACTGACGCAGCAACGTGGCCAGCACAAAGGCCTCAAAGTCCAGGCGTGCCGCTTTGGCGTAGATATCCTTGATCACGCCATGGTCCCGAGCACTGGGCCACGAATAAATGATGAATCGCATCGCCGGCGGATCAAACTCCCGCATGCGTTGATAAACCAGCAGGCCACGTGATCGAGCGACTGTGTCTTCGGTCCAGTTGCCATGGACATAAACGATCGTCCGAGGCCCCCCAGCGGCCGAACTATCGAGGGAAGTGTTCGTCAAATCCTGCAACAGATCCTCGTATGTTGTGGTTTCCCAGCGGCAGCCGATCATGCGGCGAACCGCCAGGCGAGATTCCATCACCTGACACGTCTCTGGATGGCAACGCGTGCTGAATTCCCACACGGTGTCGTCGGGGTGCACGAGCGTGGCAGTCGAAATGTCCTCCGCCAGCGGACTCGTCTCGGTCTGCGCCTGGGCGACCAATACGCCGAAGAAGATACAGGCCCACCCCAACACCCATCCGAGTCCCCTTGCCCACCAATTCCCGCGGTGCCTCGAACCGAACATGGCCAGCAGGGCACCTGCTCTGGTGGGCGATCCACTGGCCTTACGACCGGACCAGCGCTGGTTGGTGTTGGGCGTTGTCAAAAGCGAGCTCATCGAGGTGTCTCTGCCAATGTCCAGGGATGGGAAGTTTGTCGATCGTACGCAGTGTGAGGATCGTATCGAACCCGAACTCCGTGTCGAGAGATTGGTGGTCATCCCGTGTATCGGATGTACGAGACGGAGCACACGAAGTTGTTGCCTTTTTTCATCATGTTTCGTTTGCACATCGTGTGACGCGCTGTAGAGTTCTGCGGGTGGAATCTGTTTCTCCCGTTGACGAAGAGTTTCCTACAGGGGGTGTGCAATGAAGAGGATGGTAATTATCGGATTGAGCTTGGCATTGTTAACCGGCTGCGGTCGTGGATGGCTGCCGTTGTATCGCGGGGCTCCCTGCCGAGGTTGCGGACTCCTGCCCAATCCCCTGCTGCGGCAACCGGCATCCTGTGCACCGTGCAATGAAGCGCAAGTGGGGTACGAATCCTACCCAGGAGAAGTCGTGGGGGGAGAGTATATCGAGGGCGAGTTGCCCCCGGGCGATTACTACGGCGGAATCGTTACCGAAGCTCCCGGAACTCAAGAGTTGGCCCCTTTGCCTGCTCCAGCGAACAACTAACGGACGCTCCATTTCGATCATGCCTCCCCGTCTGGTGGCGCCGTCCGGCTGTCGCCACGGCGTCGGTGACCTGGGAATAGTCACCGACAAGCATGGCCGATGGAGACCGTCCATGCCTCGGCGCAACGAGCGGCCTCGCCAGTGAGCGCCCATCGTACCCGAGAGCTTTCCGCCATGAGGTCCACTACGGACGGCATCAGCGATTGGGTGGCGACACGCCTACTTGGCCGGCCAGCAAGGTCTCTGACGGCTCGTTTTTGACTCGCCCCATCCGTCGAATCACAATAGATGCATACCTAGAGATGACGCTCCTTCCGCTGCCGCATCGTCGCACGACGCCGTATCGGCCGGGGGAACGTCCAACGATCGACCAGAAGTACTGCATCGCTGGCTACTGAGCTGATTGAATCATGAACATCGCTTCTGTGAACCGCCGTAGGTGTATCACCACGTTAAGTCTAGGGATGGCCGCCGCGGTCATTCGCGGCACGGTGCGGGGACAGGCCGAAGTGGCTCCGGGAGAGGAAACGCCAACTTTCATCCAGTACACTTCCCCGAAGACGTTTCCGATGCACATCGGCGTGCGGATCGTCGCCGGTGATGGGGCGATGGTACGCACCAAAGCCATGACGGTTTTCCCCACGAATTGGCCCGAACAACGGGTGGAGATTGTCGCCGCCAACGTCCCTCCACCACTGAACTATGAGATTCGTGAATTACCCGGTGGCAATCGGCAACTAGTGTTCACCGCCCTGCAAATCCCACCATATTCCCAACTCGAGGCCTTGCTGCAGGTGTCGGTGCAGAAATGGCATGTTACTGGGCCCGAGGATCCTACGACTCTGGTCGCTCCACGGCGCATCGAACGTGAGCTGCGGAACTACCTCGGCAACAGCCCTTATATCGAAGCCGATTGTACCGAGATCCGAAATGTGGCGCGGGAGATCCAAGCCGAAAACGCACTGACGGATTGGAACAAGGTCGAGTTGGTTTACGATTGGGTGCGAGAGAACATCACCTACGAACAGGGGGAATTGAAGACCGTGCGGCAAGCCATGCGCGATCGTGCCGGGGATTGCGAGGAGATGACCAGCATCTTTGTCGCGATCTGCCGCGCCCTGCGCATCCCCGCACGCATGGTTTGGGTCCCCAATCACTGCTACCCGGAATTCTATCTGGAATCCCCGGACGGCAGCGGATATTGGTTCCCTTGCCAGGTGGCCGGAACTCGCAGTTTTGGTTCCATGCCCGACTACCTGCCCATACTTCAGAAAGGGGACCGTTTCAAAATCCCTGAAAAACCGAAGCTTGAGCGCTACCTGGCTGATTACCTGGCAGCTCAAACGGTCGGTGGCAGGCAGGAACCGCAAGTCCAGTTCGTGCGCGAACTTCTTGGAGACCTGGCGCAGACTCCTCCCCCCGATCTCAACGGTATGGCCAACCCTTGATCACCAGGTTGCCTACCCCTCCTTCACGGCTCGTCCTCTCCCAGGGCAAGGAGAAACTGCGCATCGCGTAGTAGAGGGTCATCGAATACCAACCGCAATTCTCCCCGCTGTTGCAGTCGGTGGATGCGCTGCTCGTGCTCGCGGAGAATCTCGTGAGCCGCTTTGCGCACCCGGCGGCGACGATGAAGCACGCTCATGACGACCATGCAGAAGAGGGTCATCGGTATCGCGGAGAGGATTACGCTCGTCATCAACAGGCCGGCCGTCGGGTGAGGAAATTGGTGCAGGTGGGGCGGATTGCCCTGCAGCACAGCCCACGAGGCGTGGATGTATTCCCAGTAAATCAAGGCCATCGGACCGCTGAAGAACAGCCAAAAAATCCCGCTTCCAATCAATCCTGCTAATTGAACTCGCCATCCTCGCGTAGCAAATCGGTCGATCGCCTGTTGATAGATCTCCTGGGACTGACTTTGCAATTCCTCCAATCCGGTAAGATGGATTTTCAATCGAGGCGGCTCCGCCGGGTCCGCCGCCGTCTTTTGCCGCATGCGCTGCAGCGAACGGTAGAAGTCTCGAGTCAGCGGTTGCAGCTTCTCCTCCATTTGTGATTCAATGCGCCGACGCACTCCCTGTTGCAACTCGGTATATGATTGCTTGGCTTGACGCAGGTTGGCGGCCCACGCTACCAACGTTCCGAACAGGCTGGGGAGACTACCCGTGAGGCTTAACATCAAGCGGTCCCATGCCCCCACGGTCCATAACAGGACGGTCATCGCCGAGCGATACGGAAACCAGATTGGCCACGTGTCACCGACGAAACGACTGCGCAGATGAAGCCGTAAACCGGCCTCCAAAACGCGTGGATCGCCGAGCGTGGCCAGGAGCACCTTTTGCGGTAGTTGCCGCGTCTCCACCTCCAATCGTTCCACATTTTCGCGCAATACGTTCATCGATCCCATGATCGCTCGCCGCACCCGCTGTTGCAATCTTCGCCGCGCCGCTTGGATACGTTGGGAGCGGATCGTCGCCATGGTTGTAGCGGAAAGATCCACCGATTGCAAATTCTTGCGCAATTGCTGTCTCAACCATTCGCCTGCCTGCTGCTCGTTGCCGGCAACCTCCCAATCGGGGATCAATACCCATGGAAGGGTGGATTGTGGGTCGACGATCGCATCGAGCCGTTGGCGAAACTGTTGCAGATCATTGGCAAGCTCCGCGGTCGGTTCACCGTCGCGGAGTTCCTGAGGCGGGACGAAGTTGATCACGGGTATGCACAGTGCGCCAGCTATCCAACGGAGGATGGTGAGGTTGGTGGCCGCACGGATCTGGTCGCGAGCAACCACCAGTATTTTGACCGATGCGAGCGACAAGGAACGTGTGGCTACCTCTGCCAGCTCGGGATTCTCGTCGGTTACGCCCGGAGTGTCGATCAAGGAATAAGGGACTCCCAGGTCTTCCAGCGCATCGGCTGGACAAACGAGGTGCGTCTCATGGAGTACATTGAGATTGTGGGGGGCTTGTGGACCTATCCAATACAGCCGTTGAGTGCTCTCGGCAGCCAAATCGCCACTAGGAATCCGCTGGCGCAAGGCTGGGTCGCGAATCAATTGCCGAACGATCCAGGATTTACCTTGTTTCTTGGCTCCCACCACGGCAATCACCAGCCCTTCCACCCCGCGGTCGTCGTGGATCTTCTGCACTTCCTGTTCGAAATCGGCGCACGCGGTGAGAACCTCTGCCGTGACCTCTGAATCGCCGAACACACGTTGTGTTGTAGATGCTATACGTTGCGCAAAATCGAGCGACGGATGTTTCATGGGATCTCCCTCGCCGTTAGTTCGGCGATCAACGTTGTCAATGCCGTCTCCCCTTCCGGCTTCAACTGCCACAACTCGAGTAGCGTGGGCCTGTCGCGTATCGTGGTCGAGGGGATCGTCGGTGGCAACAAGGCGCGATGGGGGTGCCTACGATTGAATTCGGCGAGTTGATCTGTGGTCGGCCGAGGGACGCCCAGGGCGTCGCACAACAAGGCGAACTGATTGCTCAACTGTTGCTTCCCTACCGCTTCAACCGCCACGTCGAAAACCTTGTCGGACGACATTGCCAGCCCCGCCGCACTAGCACCTAAGGCCAGCAACAACTCTTTGGCCGATGCAAACGCCAGCACGGCACTTCCTCCGAAATCCAGGGGAATGAACAGCACCGCTGCCAGCGGTGCCGCGAGAATCATGACCGGCCGGAGAGCGATGCTCAACTTCCGACTCCTACCGATCTGCTGCCAATACTGGTGGCACCATTCCTGAACCTGCTCGGGAGGTAACACCGTGGGATCCTGGTAATTGAAGCGATGGAGCGCGGTGGCCACGGCGTCCTTCAACTGCTCATCCTCGAGGCTATCCAGCACCCCCCAACGATCGGCCAACCGCAGGTGTTCCTTTAGATCCTCGTCATGGATTGCCGACTCATGAGCCTTCTTCGACCATCCCGGATGCAGGTTGCGAAGCCAACCGGGCAACGCGGCTGCCCGGCCCACATGAGCCACGGCATGGCCTATCGCCCCATAGGCTTTTTGCAGCGGACGTTCCATGGCACCGGATAGCCGCAAATAGAAAGGGGCTGTCTCGCGCAACGTGTCCGCGTATTGCCGAGCCACTGCAACCGAAGCTTGCACACGCACTTGGTTCCCATGGGCCGCATCGCACAGCAGACGATGGCATGCTGTCGCCAATACCATCCACACCTGGTGAATTCGTTCCCACGCCTGCGTGTCGTTTTCCTCGAACCAGAGCAGGGCATCGTGCAAGGTTTGAGCAACCTGTTGTCGTATCTCACGGTGATGTTCGGCCGCCAAGGTTCCTGCATCAAGTTGCGTGCCTAGGTCTTCCAAGTAGGCTGGTTTGTTGGGATCCCAGTCGTGGGCGATAGGCAGTTGAAAGAACCTGGGGTGGAGCATGTCATCGGTATGGGCTAGGGATGCCTCAGGACGAACCGCAGCAGACAGCGTCGCCACGTCCTGGGCATCGACGCGATACGCCATGTACATGCCATCGAATCGAAACCGCGCCAGTAGTTTCATCGCGTCTTGCCGTATCTGTTCGGGGGCATAGCATGGACGCACTTTGTTGATTACCAGATAACGGCGGCAGTTGGGGAGACTCTTCACCAATTCGCCATACACGCTTCCCAACGCTTGATCATGCAGACTCCGGGCCGTGGTAACCAACAAAAAGGCCGAACAAAGCTGCCCCATCTGCTGCAGCAATTCGGCTCGTTGTGCCGTCGTTTGCACTTCGTCAACCGGCCCAGTCGCCGCGCCGGGTAGGATCCCAGTCTGAATGTCCGGGCTGTCGATCAAACCGATCGACAGAGCATCCAGGCGCGTATCGAAGGCCAGCAGCGGAATGTTGGTTGTCGGTCGGTTGTACTGCTCTCGAGCCTCCTGAGGGTCCTCCGACAGCAATTCCACCCCTTGTCCCATTATCGACTCGAGCTGCTGAGTCAGCGCGGCGGTAAGCGAGGCGTCCTCCCGCCAGCGGGCGGGAAGCCAGATAACAAACCGATGCGTACCGGCATCATTGCTCGCTCCGCAAAGTACACGACGCTGCCCGGCAGGCGATAGAAACGTGCGCACCAGAGTACTTTTGCCTGCGTTCAAACCACCTACTACGGCGACCAACGGACACCGCGCCGTGGCATCGAGCGATGCCAACACATCGAGCAACTGTCGGAGGCGTTCGCTGATCTTCTGCCCACTGACATGCAGATCTGAACTCGCTGCCGCTTGGCGACGGGCAAGTATCGTCGCCAAACTCTCCTCTCCAAGGCCAGGCGGAAAGACACACTCGACCAAAGGGTTCGTCTCGATCAACGAGCGGTCCCGCGCCAACTTCGCCTCATCAGATTGTCTCATGTGGCTCCAACGAATAAGTGCGCAAGATTGATACAAATGCCGTTGGGGATCTTTTACCTCAGTGTACTTCAACTCGCCCTGCGCGCTGCGTGCCATGCAATGCCACGCAATACGAGATGGTCGATCTTCGTTAGCGGACCCGGCAAACAGGGGGCGAACAGGTCGGCATCCCCGCCACTGGCAACAACACGGGTGTCTTCCCCACATCGGTGGCGATATTCGTCCACCAGACGCACCACTCCTCCTACCAACGCCGCGAAGGCTCCCGCCAACATGGCATCCTCGGTTCGCTTGGCAGGAATCACGGGTGGTTGCCACTGCTTGGCTACGTTCACCCCCGGCAACAGATCCGTCCCCTGCTCCAGCATCTGCATCATCAGCGGCATTCCGGGAACAATCGCACCGCCACAGAAAACTCCTCGGCGATGGTCGCCGCCCCTCAGCAGGTCGACCGTCACCGCGGTTCCTGCTTCTACCACAATAATCGGGCGCTCGGGGAATTCGCAAGCGGCGGCATAGGTCGCTAACAACCGATCGATCCCCACTCGCTCCGGCACCTCGACATCGATCCCTAAGTCGATGTCACGAGCGGCCAGCAACTCGATTCGCGCACCAGCATTAACATAGTCCTGAAGATACGCGCACAGCTGAGCGGTCGCCGCGCGATTGACGCTGCCCACCCACCACTGAGTTGAACCACCCTCTAACCCCAACTCCTTTACCAGTCGCTCTGGCCAGTATTGCTCGCGTGGCGAGAAAGCTCGCGAACGGTCCTTCTCATCTCCCAGCGACTTGCCGGAGACGAGGCTTTTCCAACTGAGCCGAATCGGTTGCCGCACCTGACGGTTGGCCAAGTCCAATAAGCCTGCCTTGACGCCGCTATTACCGATGTCGACTCCCACGTGCTGATTCATGGTGCCTTGTCCCGTCACCCACCTGTGGCTGCTCGTGCCGGCGACAAGCATGCAAGCCCAAGCAGTAACTCCTCTCGCTTCCTCAACACACAATCCTCAACATACAATCCTCTGCATGCAGGCCCATCCTGAACTTCCATGACGAACTCACAACCACTTGATTGCTCACGTACACGGCCCTCCAGCGCCCAAACAATACGTGAGCCTTACCAGTGGTAGCTCCACCGTGGCTACCCCTGCCTGGTGGCCGCATGATCCAAGGTGTCGACAATCCGATAGATGAGACGGTTGAGGCCATCGCCAGTTACGGCACTGATCGGCAACACCTCTTGGTCAACCAATTCCTGCAAGGCATTGCACACCGACGCCGCATCGGGCAGCTCGCACTTGGTAACAACGACGATTTCAGGTCGCGTGGCCAGCTCCGCAGAATAGGCCTCCAGCTCTTTGCGGATTGTGCGGTAGTTGTCGATCGGATCCGAGCCGTCCATGGGCATCGGTTCGACAAGATGAACCAGTATGCCTGCTCGCATGATGTGCCGGAGAAAGTCGTGTCCTAGGCCGATCCCTTCAGCGGCTCCCTCGATCAAACCTGGGATGTCAGCCATAACGAAACTACGGTCGATATCGACATCGACTCGCCCGAGATTGGGATGCTTAGTCGTGAAAGGATAATCTGCAATCTCCGGACGAGCCCGAGAAAGGCGACTCAGAAGCGTACTCTTGCCTGCATTCGGCTTTCCCACCAATCCGACGTCGGCAATGACCTTCAACTCAAGAATCACATGTCGCGATTCTCCGGGAGAGCCCGGTGTGGATTCGCGCGGCGCTTGATTGGTGGCACTCTTGAAGTGGGCGTTGCCCTTTCCACCTTTGCCACCACGTGCGACAACGACCTCTTCGCCGTCCTGCACTAAATCACGAATCATCAGACCGGAATCGGCATCGATAATCACCGTTCCCGGAGGAACTTCCAATACAAGATCGCGTCCCCGCTTGCCATGCCGATTGGAGCCCTCGCCATGCTTACCTCGCTCCGCTTTCCAATGACGCGTGTGAGCGAACTCGGTAAGACTATTGACCCCCTCGCGGGCACGGATGAGCACACTCCCGCCGTCACCACCATCACCGCCACTGGGACCACCATGGGGAACGTGCTTTTCCCGGCGGAATGCCACGCAGCCGTTCCCTCCCCGGCCCGCTTCAATGAATATCTCTGCCCGATCTACAAACACTTAGGCACCCAACCTCCCCAAAATGACGAACCGGGGATCGGCGGACCTCCCCTCGCAATATCGCCCTATTCGTCGCAAAAGTTAGATACGGACCAATGGCCCTGCAGCAAGAGCCTAACAACCAATCCGTGATCCGAAGACGATCGTAGAAGATGCGCAAAGAAACATTGTCTACAGAGGCTGGCGGCGGGCAGTAATGAATAACCGCCAAGCACTTTTGGAGGTTGTCGGGAACCTCCCGGCCTAGTTGCTTTCCAGCGGCGCGACATTCACCCGCCGCCCCTCTTGGTCGAAGTACACTGTACCCGCCGTGAGAGCAAAAAGGGTGTAGTCGTTCCCCATACCGACATTCTTGCCCGGTTTGAACTTGGTACCGCACTGTCGCACGATGATTCCACCAGGTTTCGCGATTTGCCCGCCGAATAGCTTCACGCCTCGACGCTGAGCATTACTGTCACGACCGTTACGAGTCGAGCCTTGTCCTTTTTTATGTGCCATTTTTGACTGCCCATTTCATTTCAGAAGTCATCCCTTCGGGCCAAGATATCGCCCTGTGCACGCATGTTAGCGATAGTCCCAATAGTAATCAAGCCGTTCTGACAAGCCGTACTTGGCCAACACATATCGCTGACGCGCCGCGTCCGAAATCGCTGGAACGCCAAACCGTATCCTATCTTCAACTTCGTCAATCGTGTCCCCAGGACGCCAAAAGTTGAGCACCAATCGTTTTTGCGGATAGCGGAGTCCTCCCTCCTCGGTCTGCTCGATTTGCTGAGCATTCGTCAACCCGCCTACGACTACTGAAAAGAAGTCAACGCGAGGGTCGACGTCGGTCCACATCGCCACCCCCCAAACCGGATGGTCATCTTCAGGTGTCGAACGTTCGATCCGTACCGTCTGGATTTGCAGCGTGTCGTGGACCGGTAATCCTACTCGCTCCTTACGCTCAATGGCAGCCTTCGCCACAGGAATGACTTGGTCGAGGTACTTCAGGCCCAGACCCAACGTGTCCAGGTGGAAGGTGGGAAGAAACCGCACCCACTCGGACGACACTGCCTGCGGATTTCCAAAAACTTCGTTCTCGTATTTATCCGGCTCCGGCACAGGATGCAAGTCGCCTCCAAGATACCGTACTCGATAAAGAAGATACCACACGGTCTTATTCTCTAAACCTTCAGCCGTCGGAACCTCTACCTCAATCATGCGAACTGGCTTGAACGCGAACTCCAGGCAATAAACGTCCGTTCGGAAAGTCACCTGGGATGCCTTGCGAATCAAGGTGTCCGAGACGGGGAAATAGTTGGGAGTCCACTGTAGTTCGGGGTGCTCTGCAACCAACGGAAGATTGACCGGCCCCAGTGCTGTATCTCCCCACTGCGCCGAAGGCGGGATGACCTCCAGGACATCTGGTGCTAGCTTCCTCACCCCCGTAGAGCTGCCCGATGAACTGGTAGCAACTGGCACCTCCTGCGCGTTCGCGCTGGACCTGGCCGCTACTCCCCACCATAACAACACCAACAAACCGCTGGTTCCCCCAAGCCCGAACCTAACGAAGGCAGGAAACGAAAAGTGCATCATCAAGTCCTGAAACTAAGAAAAGTCAACCGCTGCCAACACTCGGCCCTATTCAAACCTATCCACCTCTAGTGTACTTCCCCACTTCCCAAACTGAAGCATCTTTTTCAACTTCTGGCAACTCCCCCCCACATTCTGTGCCACCCACCCTCTCCCTATCTTCATTGGGTGCCATCGGCTGTCTTAGGGATTGTCAAGAGCGAGTATCTTCCTTAAGTGCCACCCATTCATTGGGTTGCCACAAATGTCTCTGCGATAAGAGGTTAGGATCCGCGGGTTGGTGAGTCGTCGCGTCGGCATGCTGTCCCTGCGGGACTGTTGGGCGATTGGCGAAGTCTTTCGAACGGCTGTAAGCATCGCTCGCCAGGCAGGTCCAGGCGACTGTGGAGTTTGGGCGAAGCCCTAGCGGCACCTCCCCGCAGGGGCCAGACCAAACTAGCCCGGGGCAAGGCCGCCAAGCGAGTACCGCTCGCATGCGGCCGACGCCCTGGGTGGCAGAAGATCGACACGATCCCTGATCAACCTGAAGGGGCGACCTATCGATGCGGCGAAGGCATTTAAATCCCACGTGCCTGTGAGCCGCAGCATCACCTATAGGATCAAAACTTGAGTGCCACTCACTGTCCGGATTCGATTTGGTGCTGCCCCGTGGATGGCTGGGCTTTGTAGGTGGGGGGATTCAAGGCCAGGGCAATAATAGTCACGGCCTGACTGTCCAGCAGCAGGCCGGTTCCGTGGGAGCTGGCTGTGGATTTGGGGTGCGGAGGCGGAAGGGAGACTGGGAGGGGGAGAATGCTGTGAGGGGTGGGGGTGGATGGAGGCCGATAAGGGAGGAGACGGGGGGAGGCTGGCCGGAATGCCGCGGCTGGCTGGCAAGATCCTCTTTGGTGAGCCAGCGGCCCGCAGTGAGATCGGTACAATCTAGCAAGCCAAGAAACCTATCCGCATTTCGCTCCTTGGTGAGCCGGGGCGGCTCGCCGCGCGATTTGGGGGAAGGGCGAAGGGATTAACTGGGCAGTTGCGCTCAGGTCGGCGGGGAGGAAAAACACTGATCGGCCAGCCGCTGGCCTCGAGCCCAGCGGCGACCAGTCCGCTCGGCATGCCGACTCATGCTCTCGGAGCGACCGGCACACGTGCTGCGGCCGAAGTAGCGACCAAAGTTCCACACCACGTCGCACCACAACCCAGCGTCTATCCCCAGCTTCGCCAACACCCCCTGCACACCAGCAGGCGGCTTGCCAGACGCTCCCCCGCTGTTGACCGCCGACTCGGCTGACTTGGTCGAATCGGCCGACTGGCCGCCATGGCCACTGAGCGGGCTCTTCTGCGCGGCAACCCACTCCAGCAGCTTACGGTACTCCTCCCAGGAGAGCATCAAAAACCCCTTGTCGCTGGCTCGCACACCGCCACGGTGCACTTGCGGGTCGGCCGCCGAAATGCTCGCATCGGCCGACAACGGCGCTAACCAACCGTCGCGGGCAATACGCTGGCCGGTCGGATTGCGTCGCTGACGCTGCTTCCTCTGCTTGATCTGCGCCGAGGTGTGCGTGCGGAGAATCTCCCCCGCCTGCTCGGTAGGGATCGATCGGATCGGATAAGCGGCCGAGGCTATCGTCTGGCCCTGCTGCGCTTGGATCCGATCGTAGGCCGAAGTGAAGGGGGCCTGGGAGGGCTGGCTGGCCATGGCAGCACGCACAGGGTTGAGGTCCACGTACATCGCGCAGGCCAATAGACCGGCTTCGTCGGTCAGCCGCTGCGCCTTGAATCGCCCCTCCCAAAATCGTCCGGTGACGTTGTCCTGGCGATTGGCCATGCGGGCGATCGGCTCGCACAGGGCACGCATCAGCCAGGAGATGTCCGACAGTCGCCGACGCACGATGTCCAGCCGCTGTGGATCGGCCAGCAGGGCCGCCACGTCGCTGTCGGTCGGCTCTCCCAGATGCTCTTCCAAGCGGTGCCCGGGGAACAGCCGTAGCCACCGGATGGCCACCTCCCGGTCGCTCCACCGAGCGACGACGTCGGGGCGGGTGCGGAGGATGACGTGCAAGTGGTTGGACATGATGGCATAGGTGAGTACGTCGATGCCGAAGACCGAGGCGAGGGCCTCGAGGCGGCGTCGGATCCACTCGCGGCGGTAGCTGTAGTCTTGGCCGGAGAGGGGATCGACCCCAGCGAGAAAGGCACGGCGGACACAGCGTTGGACGCAGTGGACGATGGCGATTTCGCCGGGAGTCCACTGTTCGGCACGTTTGGGTCTTCCCATGGGGGCAACTCCTGGGGGAGGAGACGAAACAGGGCAGCAAATACCGTTGGCTGGCTTTCCCGCCACGGCAGGGCACCTCGACCGACGCAGGGCCACCAGGCCAATGGGCACAAGGCACCCCGCCCAAGCGGCGGCAAGCGGGCAGACACCATTAGAGCAGATCGGCCGACAGATGGCAAGAGAAAGGTGGGTGGCACCAAATAAAGAGCGTTGGATCAGACCGATAAGAGAGGTCGACAGGGGGACTTCAAGTGGCCTCTTGAGCCTCCTGATCCGCTTGACGGTACTTGTCGAGCTTGCGATAGAGAGTGCGGGCACCGATTTGGAGGATACGCGCTGCTTCCTCGCGATTGCCTCCGGTCAGTTTTAGCGTTTCCTCAATCGCCCATCGCTCGATATCTTCCATACTCTTACCGATAAGTGCCCCCCGCGCCGCTTCCGTCGCATCAGGTGTCGTCACGGCCGGCATCGAGTCGTCGTCCGGTCGACTCAACTCGGGAGGCAGATCGTCAACATCTAGCCGACCATCGGTGTCGAGCACCACCATGGTCTCCACGAAATTCCGCAACTGACGAATATTGCCAGGCCAATCGTAATTGTAGAAACGTTGCGTCACCGCCGGAGAAAAGCCGCTAGCCAGCTTACCATGACGCTTGACAAACAACTTCCGAAAGTGGTCCATCAACGGGACGATGTCCTCACGACGTTCCCGCAACGGGGGCAGATGCACGGTGACGATATTCAGTCGGTAATACAAGTCGTTGCGAAAAGTCCCTTCCTCGACCATCTTCTCTAGCGGTCGGTTGGTAGCACTCAACAGCCGGACATTGATCTTGATTGGCTTGTTGTCTCCGACGCGAGTAATACGGTGTTCTTCCAAAACGCGCAGCAGCTTAATCTGCGTGTTGATCGGCATGTCCCCTACCTCATCGAGGAACAGTGTTCCTCCGTCGGCATATTCAAACGCTCCCACGCGGTCGCCAATCGCATCGGTAAATGCTCCTTTGACGTGACCAAACAATTCGCTTTCGACCAATGTCTCGGAAACAGCCCGTACATTCAGTGCCTTCATCCGTTTGTTTTTTCGCGGGCTGTTCTGGTGGATGGCTTGAGCGATCAGCTCCTTGCCGGTGCCGCTTTCGCCAGTGATGAGTACGGTCGCATCAGTGGGAGCAATGCGCTTGATGCGGTCGATCACTTCGCGCATCTTGGGGCTGGCATAAATAATACCTTCAAACCCAAATTGCTCATCGAGGCGTTGCCGCAATTCGGTATTTGTTTGCCGCAACTGAACCGCCTCGATGGCCTTGGCCGTCACGGCTCGCAGACGGTTCGGCGTGATCGGCTTTTCGAGGAAGTTGAAGGCGCCCAATTGCATGGCCTCAACCGCCTTGGGAACCGTGGCATGCCCGGTAACCAAGACTACCTCACAATCGGGTAATACCTTTTTGGCACGCTGCAACACGTCCATCCCATCCTTGTCGTTCATCACCAGGTCGGTGATGATGACGTGGTAGGTGTTGCGATCGATCATTTGAATACCTTCAGCACCGCTGGTGGCGACCGAACAGCGGTAGCCGACGCGTTCCAAGCTCTCGGTCATCGCTCGCGCGTGGGCGCGGTCATTGTCCACCACCAATACGGAGTACTGCGTCGGATCGATCAGTGGATTGTCGTTTTCGTTCGTTGCGATCTCGTTTGCCATACTGCCCTAGCCATCGGTAGGCGGTAACCAACGTATTCCTAATTCCTGATGCGCTGCAGGGGATACCGGTAACGGCATCCGGTTGAATCCTCTCGGATGGTCACACTGGTTTGGCCGGTGGTTCTTGTCGGCCGGTGGTGTTTATCTTAACGTTGATGGACAATGAATCGAGACGCCGCAGCGCGATATACTGAACAGAGTTTCCGATAGGTTGGTGAGGGGTACATGAGCGTGGTATGCCGAGGGGTTCGCGGGGCGACAACGGTTGAAGAGAATTCGCGGGAGGCGATTCTCAAGGCCACGCGGCAGATGTTGGCTTTGATGATTCGTCGCAACGACATCTCTCCGCGGGATGTGGCTAGTGCGATGTTTACCGTGACCCGCGACTTGGATGCAGAATTCCCGGCGCTAGCGGCTCGTCAACTGGGATGGCTGGAAGTGCCGTTGTTGTGCGGCTACGAAATCGAAGTCCCTGGCTCGTTGCCAATGTGTATTCGTGTCTTGGTGTTGTGGAACACGGACAAGACGCAGGAGGAAATTCACCACGTCTACATCCACAAAGCGGCGGCTCTGCGACCGGACTTGTCCAAGCTTCCGCCGGTCGACTGGGACGAACTGGAAGGTTGGATAGCCGCTCATCTGACTGGTGCCGAAAGCAATTGAAATCTTACCGCACCCGGTGGCGTCACGAGGCACTGGTCATGGAATTGAGCTGGCGAATATGTCGGGCGACCAGTGCATGGCATTGGGCGATCAGTGTGGCGCGAGGGCGGGTGGCCAACCGGCAGGCGGCGGATCCTGCGGTCGCTGAACTGCTCTCCAGGCTGGAGTTGCTGGTCGTTCCGCTTGGTGTCACCGCCGATCGATGGTGGCAACATGTCCTATCGCTTGCTTCGCAAAGCAAGTCGCCTGACGACCTGGTCCACCGTCTATTGACCAGTTTAACGCGCCCCGAAGACCGGACGCCGACCTTGGAGGTTCAACTGCTGGATGGCATCCAGCGAGTGGAAGCAGCCTTCGCCCGCACCTTCCCACGATTCGATCAAGAGATGCCCATGCGGATCGCTCCTCTCCAGGCGCAGTGGGAAACCTTCGGCCCTGGTTTAGTTCGTCAGCTCGTCCATCGAGTGGGGGCGGATGTGTTGGCCGAGTGTGCGGAATTGCTACTCGTCCCCCCGGTTGTCGGTGGTGCCGGGACCGCGCACTGGAGGAGTAACCGCGTGCACTTCGAGGCTGTATTGACGAATCCTCATCCCGAGCTTCCTGAAGTCGTCCGTCTGGTGTGGTTACTGGCACAACTGGATCTCGATCGACCGGTTTTTCGCGAAGCTAACTCGGGTGACCGACTACCGGATCTGGGGGCCTTGGCGATGATACCGCCGGTGATAGAAAGCGCGGCAGAGTTGGGGCTGTGCGAGCGGGGGCCGGAGACGATCGGCGACGCCTTGCGCTATTGGGACTTACCTCAACGCCATCAACCAGAGATGCCTGACGTCTTGCGAAGCTGGTGGGAAACCTTCACGAATTTCCGCCCTTCGTGGGCCATCGGCTTGGTCGCCCTGGAGCGAATGCTCAGCGGAGTTCGCCCGGACGCGGCAAGTGATATCGGCGACTTCCTTTGAAACACAGCCACCGAATAAGCGGCTAGCTGAGGATCTCATGCACGACGCGTGCCGGCTTGACGCCGGTCAGTTTCTGATTCAGCCCTTGGAACGGATAGGTCAAACGTTGATGGTCGATGCCCAACAAGTGCTGTAGGGTGGCGTGGAAGTCACGCAATTGCACTGGGTTTTCAGCCGGCAAGTACCCCATCGGATCCGTTTCACCAAAGGTAAATCCGCGTTTGACCCCTCCGCCAGCGAGCCAAATGGTAAAGGTGTTCGGATTATGGTCGCGGCCAATGAACTTGCTTTTCACGCCGCCTCGGTTCTCTGCCATCGACGTCCGTCCAAACTCACCGCCCCAAATGACCAGCGTATCTTCCAGCATGCCGCGGCGTTCCAGGTCGCGCAGCAGCGCGGTCATCGGCCGGTCAATCTGGCGGCACTTGTCGACGAAGCCACCATTGAGCGACTCACTTTGACTCGAGCCGTGCGTGTCCCAACCCCAGTCGAACAACTGGATGTAACGGACGCCCCGCTCGGCCAGTCGGCGAGCGAGTAGGCAATTGTTGGCAAAGGAGACCGCCCCTGGCTTGGTACCGTATTCCTCGTGAATGTGAGCTGGTTCCTGAGATATGTCCATCGCTTCGGGGACGGCCGTTTGCATGCGGAACGCCATTTCATATTGGGATATGCGAGTGAGCGTTTCCGGGTCCCCGATTTCCTCGTAGATGCGACGGTTCAAATCGTCCAACGCGCGCAAGGCAGCGCGCCGCTGATCTCGTGTCACTCCGGCCGGATTGGAGACATTGAGGATGGGGTCTCCCTTAGAGCGGCATTGCACGCCTTGGTAGACCGAGGGAAGAAAACCGCTGCTCCACAGAGCATTGCCCACGCGGGGCGGTCGCCCTCCGGATAACAACACAATGAAACCGGGGAGGTCTTCGTTTTCGGTCCCCAATCCCCACGTTACCCAAGAACCGATCGAAGGATAACCAACCCGAGGTTGGCCGCAGTGAACCATCAACTGCGCAGGACCGTGGTTGAACTGGTCGGTCTGCATCGTTTTGATGAAGCACACCTTGTCAGCCATTTCCGTGAAGTGCGGCAGGCGGTCCGAGATCCACGCACCACTGGCGCCGTATTGTTTGAATGGATACTGTGGTCCCAGCATCTGAGGCACACCTTGGATGAAGGCGAACCGCTGGCCTTCCAAATAGGATTGGGGGCAGTCGCGACCATCGAACCGAGCCAATTCTGGTTTATAGTCGAATAACTCCAGTTGGCTCGGCGCACCAATCATGTGCAAAAAAATTACTCGTCTTACCTTCGCCCGAGTGGGATCCACCGCTGGCTGGGCCTTGATGTCCGCAACACTGTGTCCGGCAAGCTGTTGACCCAACCACAGGGCCCCCAGCCCCGTGGTGCACTTTTGCAAGAAATGGCGACGGGTTTGCCATTGCAGGTGGTGGAAGTAGAGTTCATTCATCACTCGCATGATCGATACTCAAACGCCAGGGTAATAGAATTGAATGGTGAACCAGGCAAGCGCTTTCCTTACCGCGTCAAGACTTCATCTAAGTTCAACAAGACGGAAGCGACGATAACCAGTTGCGGATCGGGGCGTGCCATCGATTCGCCGATGGCGTTGTCGGCGCGCAGCCTCTCTTCCGACGACAGCTCCGTAGTCCCTCCGCCGACTTCAGCGTATAACTGCTCCAACCGATCGAGCTCAGCCGTCGTCGCCATGCGGCAGGTAGCCAGAAGAAATCCGTACTCCAGGCGGTCCCGAAGAGACGCAGCGTGCTGCTGCATGCGCCGCGCCAAGCCTTCGGCCGCCTCGACAAAAGTGGCATCGTTGAGCGTCATCAGTGCTTGGATGGGAGTGTTCGAGGGAAGACGGCGCGAAGTGCAGAATTCACGCGTGGGGGCATCGAAAGCTGCCATGACGGGATAGGGGATCGTCCGCTTGGTGTACGTGTAGATCGTGCGGCGGTAACGCCCCGCCGAGTCTTTCCCTGGCGTTTCCCATTTGTCCCCTCCCTGAAATGGCTGCCACACGCCTTCGGGCAACGGCGGATACGCCGGCGGACCAAACTGCTCGTCCGACAAAATCCCGCCGATGGCCAACGCCTGATCCCGGATAATCTCCGCCGGCAACCGATGCCGCACCCCTCTTGATAACAAACGGTTGCGCGGATCTGCGGCGAGCTTTTCGGGTGTCACTCGCGGGTTCTGCCGATACGTTGAGCTAAGTACCATCTCGCGAATGAGACCTTTCATGCTCCAGCCCATCGTTGTCTGGAACCTGGCGGCCAAATCGTCCAGCAACAACGGATGCGATGGCGGATCGCCCGATGAGCCGAAATCTTCCTCAGTCTCCACCAGACCGATGGCAAACAACTGCGCCCAAACTCGATTGACTGCCACGCGTGCCGTCAACGGATTCTCTGGGCTGGCGAGCCAGCGGGCCAAGTCCAAACGGTCCGCAACCGGCCCCCGCGATGGGAGCGGAGGGAGGAATCGAGGCGTTCCAGGTTCAACCGGTTCGGCCTTCGTCAGAAAATTGCCTCGATCGAACACAAACGAACGACGGCTCAGATGGGCCGGACGCTCACGCATCACGGGGATATTCACGGAGCGAATGCCCTTCCGCTCCTTCTGCAGTGTGGCGATCTTGTCGGTCAGCTCCCGACGATCGCTCGATGCAAGCCACTGCTGCCATAACGGATCGGAGGAAACATCGACGCGTCCTCGATGGGCCACCAGAGGAAAAGCCCCAAGCTCCACCCGCTTTTGCGTCAGCGCCAACCGCAAACGCGAGCCGGGAGGTACCTCCGCCTGTTGCTCCAACACAAAGGCGGCTTTTCTGGGATAGTAAATCCTACTGTAAGGCCCAAAGCCCTCGGACGACTTGGCATTGAGGCTTTGCTGCGGATCAAGAAGGGGAAGCGGTTCGTCAGCCACCACCCAGGCGATGGGCAGTTCCCTGGACTCGCCTTTCGTGGGAACCAATTCCAATTTTACATGGGAAAGCACAAAGCCCCACTCCGAATCTCGCACAGCCTGCTCCACGTCTTTCGGCAAGCCGGTAAATCGCACCGCCGCCAGGGTCGTAACGCCTTCCGGCAAGTGGAATTCCAGGGTGATCGTGGGCTCTTTGGCGACGGTACCTCGCGTCTGGTACTCGGCCACACCGTCGACCGTCTCCACCACGACACGCGTAGCGTTGCTCGAGGAGGCCGTCATTTCCCGTATCGGTTGCCACAGCGATTCTCTCCTGAGCAATGCATCTTCACACTCCCACAACGTCGTCTGCAATTGCTCCAACTGACGATCCAACCGGCGGGCCTTATCGTAATCGCGTCGATTCACGGGGACAGCGACCAAGGGGGCCTCGGAATTGAGGTCGGAGTCCATGGTGTTGTTGAACAACGCCATGAACTGGTAATACTCCTCATGATCGATCGGGTCGTAAGGATGCGAATGGCACTGAACACAGCCAAAGGAGAGACCTTGCCAGGCCTGCCATAGCGTATTGACTCGATCGATGACGGCCTCGACGCGGAACTGTTCATCGTCGGTGCCCCCTTCCTCGTTGGTTTGCGTCAATCGCTGGCACGCCGTGGCCACCAGGTCGTCCATCGTGGCCTCGGGAAGCAGATCACCGGCGATTTGCTTGATGGTGAACTCATCATAGGGCAAGTCGTCGTTGAGTGCCTGGATGACCCAATCGCGGTACTTCCAAATGGTCCGTCGACCATCCTGGCCTAAGCCCTTGGAGTCAGCATAGCGGACCAGGTCGAGCCACACGCTTGCCCACCGCTCACCGTAAGCCGGCGAGTCGAGCAGGCGATCGACAGCCGCCGCGTAGGCTGCTTCTCCCGATTCGGCAACCGATGCCAGGAACGCCGCCCGCTGCTGCGGGGTGGGAGGTAGGCCGGTGATATCCAGGGAGGCCTTGCGCAACCAGCGCTCGGGAGCCATTTCCTCATTGGGGGCCAGCCCGGCGTCCTCGAGTCGTTTGAGGATGAAAGCATCGATGGGGGAGCGACACCACTGGGGTTTGCTTACCGTGGGGGGAGCGTGCCGCTGAGGAGCAACAAACGACCAATGTTGGCCCCACTGGCCCCCTTGCAGAATCCATTGCCGCAGCACGGCCACCTCCCGCTGAGTCAACGGAGGCCCATGTTCTGGTGGAGGCATTCGGTATTCGGGGTCATCGGAGGTAACTCGCTCGATGACATAGGAGGCGTCGGGATCGCCGGGCTCGACAATGTAGCTTGCATCGGCGGGGTTTACAAAGCTCAACCCTCCGGCTTGCTTCACTCCTCCATGGCACGCAACGCAATGGTGGTTGAAAATGGGGCGCACCTGACGGTTGAAATCGATGCGAGCTTCCGGTTCAGCCCCGAAGATGCCCAGCGGCTGAATGGTCCACAACAGAATGAGTAAGCACAATGGACTGCGGAAGCAGCTAGTTTGAAGCCAGCAAGCAGGTCGACGGGGTGGTTTCACAAACATCTTCGGCCGGAGGTCTTGATAGCATGAAGCAGGATAATTTGCCGCCTTAATTTGCCGCCTATCGGGGAAAAACGGTGGGCAAGCAGAACGGGGGTGGACCGGATCCAAAAAACGGGGATCACCGTGGCAGCCATCCACATTATAGTCATCCTTACGGCTGCTTGGTGCCCCTGGAAACCATCGCAGGCGAATCGTCATGGGTAGGCGGTAACATGGTGAATTGGCACCTCATATCTCGCAGGGCCGGGAAATGGGCTCGCCAATTCCGCATCGACGTGATGTCGAAGTCGACACAGAAAACCTGCTCGGATGCAGCCGCCTCGAATAATGGCCGGCCGAGATGATCAAAGGCGGCGCTGCGTCCATCAAAAATCAGGCCAGGCTCCTCGCCGCACCGATTGACGCCGATCACGCAGGCCAGATTCTCGATCGCCCGCGCCTGCAACAGACGCACCCAGTGTTTTGACCTTTTCGCGGGCCAACAGGCGATCACGATAAACATCTCCGCCCCCTGTTGGGTCGCCATGCGGAACCACTCCGGAAAGCGCAGGTCGTAGCAGATCAGCGGCGCGATCGTCACTCCCTGCCACGAAAACGTTACGATGCGTTGGCCGGGCGGATAGTAGCGATGCTCGCCGGAATGGGAGAAGGGCTGGAGTTTTTGGTACCTCGCCAGCTCGCTTCCATCTGGCGCAAAGACCACTGCCTGGTTCTTGGATTTTCCATCGTGAACCTCTGCGGCGACGCCGCCCATGACCGCACAACGGTAGGTCATCGCCAACTCGCGCAACACCGCCTCGCTCTCGCGCGTGTCTGCCTGAGCCGTGGCTTCCAAATTCATGCTGAATCCGGTGTCGAACATCTCGGGAACCACCACCAAGCTCCCTGCAGGGATCTGGTGCGCGGCCAACAATTCGCGCAAGTGAGTGTGGTTGCGCGGTTTATCTTCCCACGCGATGTCGAGTTGAACGCCGATAACATGCATGGCAGTCTTCCGTTGTTGGAATGAGAATCAGAGAAACCGGAGAGCTGGTCAGTTCGAGGCGTGGTCACTCAATGACGGAGGCCACGCTCGGTAAAAACTATCCAATGCGAAGAAAACGTCGGGCCACCGCTGGCGCAACTGGTCAGGCGTTTGAAAATACGCCTCACTGCTCACGGCGAAGAACTCTGCCGGGTGGCTCGCCCCGTAGCAATCGAGGATATCCTCCCGCCCGTCCTCGCACGCCCGCTTCAATCGTCGATGGGCGGCGGTCATGGTCGCCAGCCAACGTTGAGCCTCCTCGTTCGTCTCCAGCACCGGCACCCCATCGGCTTCGCGTCCGTTTCGCATGTCCAAGTGATGGGCGAACTCATGGATCACCACGTTGCGCGGCAAGTGGGGATGGTACGCCAGTTGTTGCACATCGGACCAGGAAAGTATCACCGGGCCGCGATACCACGCCTCGCCACTCCGCATCGTTTCTTCGTGCAGCACCAGACCGCTGCCAATCGGACGCTGGTCGGGGGCAATGTAGGGAGTAGGATATACCAGAATCGACAGGACCTCGTCAAAGTACTCGTCGGGGAAACAAGCGGCCAGGCGCCCGATCTGCAACGCGATGGCCACACAATGCTCTTCGGTCAACTGAAAACCATGGCACCCTTCCCAATGCTTCTCGCGATACACGATGTAGGCGCAACGGAGGATTCGTAGCCGCTGAGCGACAGGAAAGCCGAGCAGATCGGGACGGTATTTTTCGATCCATGGTCGCCAATGATCGGGCACGGGTTCTTTTCCCCACTTCCGACGACGCCACCTGCGAAGCCAGCCGATCATCTACGCCCTTTCGTCATTTCCAGTCCTTCGCGTTGCTGGTTGATCAACCAATCGCTTCCGGCAAAGATAGGTGCTTATCACGATGTCACGTCTTCGCACTTCATTCCGTACAGAGCATAGCCTAACACGATGTGGATTCAGCGCGAAATCAGCTTGCGGCCACGCCCGCGTGGCTTTCACCTAGTTACATCTGAGATTGTCGGGCAACTACCGGAACTGTCCACCGTCGAGCGAGGATTGCTGCACCTATTCATTATGCATACCTCCGCATCGTTGACGATCAACGAGAACGCGGACCCCGATGTGCGTGCTGACATGGAGACGTTTTGCAATCATCTCGTCCCCGAACGCGGTATTCCCATCGAGCACACGATCGAAGGACCGGACGATATGCCGGCGCACGTCAAAACTAGCCTTATGGGAAGCTCGGTTACCATCCCCATCACCGCAGGGCGTCTGCGTTTGGGCACGTGGCAGGGGATCTATCTGGGCGAACATCGCAACCGCGGTGGAGTTCGCCGCCTCGTGGCCACGATCCATGGTGAACCAACGACCTAAGCGAGCGGTGCTTCCTCGGCCGCAGGACTTATTCGGGGATCTCCGGTGAATCCTCGATCGGTTCCGGTTCAAAATCGCTCCCATTGACCCAGCCGGCGCGGAGTCCTTCTTCCCCACGCATGAACCGTTCATAGAATCCTCGCGTGGCTGGGCTGGAATACGGATAGCCATCAAAGACGTCCCCCCGGCCGAACATCCGCGGATCGCCCTGCGATTTCAGCTCCGCAACCATCTGTTTTTCCAACTCCTCTCGCACCGGCAAGTACTGCGGTTGATAAGCCACGTTGTTGACGCAGTCAGGATCGACGGTGAGATTATACAGCTCGAATTCCGGACGCTTGCCAAAACAGAGTTTCCACCAACGCGTGTCCTGAGCTGATCGTCGCAGATCGAGTATCAGACTCTTCGTCGGACTGCCATCACAATTCAAGTAACCGGTCTCGGGATTTCCCGCTGGCCACCGATCTGGCTCAAAGTTGTGCAACAAGAGCCACTGTTCGGTGCAGATGCCGCGAATGGGATAGCCCCAGTCGTGTGGTCGCCCAACATCGTGTCGTTCCTTGCCCACCAGCACATGATCGCGCGTCGGATCGACGTGTCCCCCCTGATCCGCTGCGAACAACCGAGTCAGACTGCGCCCCGCCAGCGGTTGCATGATGGGTCCCGGGTCGGTCACGCCAGCGACCTCCAGGAAGGTTGGTGCCAGATCGGCAAAGTCTACGAAGTCGAGGATTTCCCGACCGCCGCCCCGAATACCGGCCGGCCACCGGATGGCCAACGGAACGCGGTTCGAATGCATGTAAGCTTGCCCTTTCACCCGGGGAAACGGCATCCCGTGGTCCGATGTGCACACGATCAACGTGTTTTCCAGTTGCCCAGCGTCTTCGATGGCTGCCAAGATGCGGCCCAGATGATGGTCGTAGTGTTCAACCTCAACGGCATAATCGAGCATGTCATGCCGGACGACCTCAGTGTCTGGCCAATAGTCCGGCACGTGGTCGATGTCGGTGAGCCGTTTTCCGGCGCGGACGCCGCTTTGGAACTCGTAACCGCGGTGGGGCTCTGTAGTGCCGAACCAGAAAACCCATGGCTGCCCTTCCGGGACGTCCGCGAGGAAGTCTTCAAAGTTCGCAGCATAATCCCTGTTGGAAATACCGCTGGTCGGCGGTTTGGCCGTGCGCTTTTGGTAGGCCTTGCCAGTGATGGCTCGCGGTTTACCCGAATCATCATTGGCGATCCCTGGTCCCCAGCCCTTGCCGGTGTAGCCCGCAAAATAACCAGCGGCGGCCAAACGCTCCATAAAGCTACCGAACTTGGGTGGAAACAGGGCCATGTGATTGCCGGCCTCTTCCAATTGCCAGGAATAGCGACCGGTCAAGATCGTCGCGCGGGAGGGAGCACATTTAGCATTTGGGGTAAACGCGCGGTGGAAAAGCAACCCCTCGCGGGCAACGCGATCAAAGTTCGGTGTATCGACCCAAGCGCAGCCGTACGCCGAGGCGTGGCCGTACGACCAATCGTCGGCGATGGCAATCAAAATGTTGGGACGAGAGGGACCGGACGCTTCCTGCGCCGCCACTAGACCGCCAATGCCAAGACACAATATCACTGCAATCAGCCACGACAATCTATGCACCACAGCACTCTTTCTCCACTAGACGATCCTGAGAAACTTCTAGCAAACTAGTTCTCTTCCTGGCGACTCGTAAACGGAGTCAGCGCATGACCCCTCTCACCTACCACGAAGATTGCGCTCGCCGAGCCTATCAGGGTGTATGGTAAGCAACCAGGCGGGAGCGGAAGCACCTCGGCGAGCGACCTACAGGCGAGTATCTCTTCGGTGAGTATACCAGGTTACGGGCCTCCGGGGGGACGGAGACTACGCACTGCGCCAAGTCCCTGCACGATAGAATTGCTCGACGGCGTCGAGAAGGCGATCGGGACCGTCTCGCAGCAGGTCGACCACCGGCAATCCCGTTCGCTGCTCGACTTCCGCCGCGATTTGACGCGCCGCAACAGGGTCCAGACGCCGACCGTTCATGGCGATAGCGATCGTGCGGCAGGTCTGGTAGATGCTGCCCATCGTTTCAAACAACTCGATTTGCCGTTCGATATCGGGCAAAGGAACGTGCTCGATTCCGCCCACGGCCTGCCGCCCGGCTTCGAAGACAAACACCAAGGCATGGGGCCGACATCCATGCAACAACCCCAGCGTCACGGCCGAGTAGGCAGGGTGGACAAGGCTGCCCTGTCCTTCGATCAGCAGGATCTGATGATGCTGGTTCTCCAACACCAATTGCTCCGCAGCGCCGTTGACGAAATCGGCTACCATACAATCGATGGGTAACCCGCCACCACTGACCATGATTCCTGTCTGCCCGGTAGCCACGAATTGGGCATCCCAACCACGCCGATTCAAGCCACGAGCCAACTCCAAACTGGCGACCATTTTCCCAACGCTGCAGTCATGCCCCACCGTGTGGATGCGGCAACAGTGCGGATTGAAGGCGGCGAAGCGAGCGATTTGCCGGAAGTTGTTCTTGCGCACATCGATGATCTGGCGACCAAGCTCAGCAGCCTTCTCGGCCAGTTCGGGGATATCGCTAAGGAAATCATGAAGACCGCTGAGCAGGTTCATGCCGCGGTCCAGGGCTTCGGAAAGCACCGGCAGCCACTGCGCGGGAATCTTGCCGCCTGGTGGCGCGATTCCGATAGTCAAAGTATTCGCTGCAGGGACCTCGGCCAAGGATCCGACCACCGGCACCCCTCGCCCGATGCCCAGCAACTCCTCAGCGTCCTTTCCGGCATTATCCGGATCGTACACGGCAACACACTCATCAGGGCAATAACGCAACAAGCCGGTGGCGGTTTTCGCGGTGTGCGGATTGCTGTGACCCCAGGTCAGCAGCACCATGGAACGTTTCATGGCCTCGCGTCCTTCATCTCTTTGGTGGCACCAAGCGCCATAGCGAAGGCGACGGCATAGGTGCGGCAATGGGAAATGCTGATCAGCACTTCACCGATCCCCCGCTGGTCAGCGATCTCTCGGGCACGTCGATGCAAATACACTCGCGGTTGTCCTCCGGGCAGGTTGCACACTTCGACGTCCGCCCAACCGATGCCCAAGGCCCACCCCGTCCCCAATGCTTTGAGAATCGCCTCCTTGGCCGCCCAGCGACCAGCCATCCGCTCGCCGCGCTGCTTATGCTGCTCACAGTACTCACGTTCCCGCGCGGTGAACACCCGCTGCCAGAACGCCTCCTCATGCTTGCTGAGCATCGCTTCGACTCGTTCCACCGCCACGATGTCCGTGCCGATGCCCAGGACGTATGTCCCCTGCATGGAGGAACATGCCGATGGAGGCGAATCGGTTGGCGGTTGCTTCATGTGGTGTACTCCGAGTTGAAACGAACGTACTCGACAGTCAAATCGCTCGACCAGTGCCACCCCTTGCCCGGCCCGTTGCCTACCTGCAGCTCGACTCGTGTTTCGGCATTTTCCCGCATCGATTGGCTCACCATGGCCGCGTCGAAGGGTACCGGTTCTCCGCCCCGAAACAGTTCGACCCCATTCAGCCGCAGAGTCAACTTCCTCGGGTCGATCGCCACGGGAGCATATCCGGCGGCCGACACGATGCGTCCCCAGTTGGGGTCATTGCCGTAGATGGCGGTTTTCACCAGATTGCTCGAGGCCACCGTCCGCGCCACCTCACGCGCTTGTTCGTCGGTAGGCGCTCCGGCAACGGCCACCTCGATCAGATGCGCCGCCCCTTCGCCGTCGGCAGGAATCTGCTTGGCCAACTCAATGCACAATTCCTTCAACTCTTCGACGAACTGGTACTCAGCATCGCCGCGGAGGGGGGATGTGCTGCTGGCGCCGCTGGCCATCAAGATCAAAGTATCGTTGGTGCTGGTATGCCCCTCGACACTGATGCAGTTGAACGACACGTCCGCCACCGCCTGGAGCAGGCGCTGTGCCTGGTCCGGATCGAGCCGAGCATCGGTGAGGATGCACCCGAGCATCGTAGCCATGTTGGGACCGATCATGCCCGCCCCCTTGGCCATGCCGGCCAGGGTGATGCGACCACCGGGCGTCGCCAGCGTGCGACAGCCGATCTTGATACCCTTGTCGGTGGTCAAAATCCCTTCCGCCGCCGCGGTAAAATCGGCCAATTGATCGCCCAGTTGGTGCGCCGCCCGCTCGATGCCGACAGCAATCTTTTCCATGGGCAGGTAGTGGCCGATCACGCCAGTGCTCATCACCAACACCTGCGACGGGTCGATGCCGCGGCCAAGCGCGCGGGCCACCAACCGCGTCATCTCCACCGCATCCTCGTCGCCGCGGCGTCCAGTGCAAGCATTGGCATTGCCACTGTTGATAACGACGGCACGAAGCGAGTCGCCGGGTGTCCGCTGGCGGCACAACACCACGGGAGCAGCGACGACCTGGTTGCGGGTGTAAACCCCCGCACAGGTAGCGTTCTGCTCAGCCACGATGAGAGCGAGGTCGCGTTTTCCGGCCCGCTTCTTGATCCCGCATGCTACGCCAGCATAACGAAAGCCTCGAGGAAGTTGCAAATCCATGTCCATGCCCTTTCGCCAATCCGTCCTTTCCCGCCTCTACCACATCAATGCGGTCGTCTGATCAAATCCGTGCATGATGTTCATGCACTGCACAGCAGCTCCCGATGCCCCTTTCACTAGATTGTCCAGCACGGATAGCAGGATGATCCAACCGTCGTTCTCACGCACGGAAATGTCACAATAGTTGGTGTGCGCCACATGCTTGGTAGCCGGCAGATGCGGCACGATACGCACAAACGGGTGAGGTGCGTAAAAGGTACTTAAACACTCGCGCACCTGATTGGCAGACACACCATGGAGTGGCCGCACGTAGATGGTCGACAGGATACCTCGGTCCATTGGCGTCAGGTGAGGTGTGAAGACAATTCGAGGCTTCACCTTGGCGACTCGCGAAAGAACATCGATCATCTCGGGCTGATGCCGATGCGCGCCGACCCCGTAGGCCGCGATCGATTCATTCACTTCGGTGAAAAGGCTGGCCAGCTTGGGGGTGCGACCGGCACCGCTCACACCACTTTTCGAATCGACCAGGATTTGATCCGGTTCGACCAACTTGTGCTGCAGCAGCGGGGCCAGGGGGAGGATCACACTGGTGGGATAACAACCGGGATTGGCCACCAACTTCGCCGACTTGATCTGCTCCTGGAACAACTCCGGCAAGCCGTAAGGTACGGCCCCTAGTCGCCCCGGATCGGGATGCGGCACTCCATACCAATGTTCATACAATTCCTGGGTGCTCAGTCGATAATCGGCGCTCAGATCGATCACCTTGGTACCATGAGCCAGCAATTCGATGACGATCGGAGCAGAAGCGGCGTGCGGCAGGCAACAGAGGACCAGGTCGCAACGTGTCGCGACTTCCTCCGGAGGCAAATCCTCGACGATCAAATTGGTCCGCTCGCCAAACTGCGGATGGAGATCCCCGAGAGCGACCCCTTCGGCTTGGCGGCTGGTCACCGCAGCCAGTTCCACCTGCGGGTGCCGCAACAGGATGCGAATGGCCTCGATGGCTGTGTAGCCCGTTCCCCCCATCACGCCGACTCGTATCATGATCCTAATGCTCCTGGCAATATGTCGCTGCCGCGGGTCGTCATCCGCATCCCAAGGTACTGCTGCCGATTTCATTGGTCCGCGTCGTTGTCATGGCGGGACGCCGACCAAGCTGGCGAGATTATAACGGTTGCAGGCAGGCTAGCTTAGGGGGCGGAGACGAGGCCAGCTTCCTGTAGCGGGGCGATCAAATCGGCAAGAATGATCGCCGTCGCTCCCCAAATGCTCCAGCGGTCGTACTCGATCGTCAGCGCATCCCAAGAGAGAAGCCCCCGAGTGAACCGACGCCGGACATGATGCTGCGGATCGCATAAGACCGAGACGGGTAGGTGCAACAGCTCAGCCACCTCGATCGGGCAGGTTACGTAATCGAGCGGCTGCGTCAGCACCGCTACGAAGGGGGTGACCCAATAGTTGCTGTTGAAGACATGTACCGGCTGAAGTTCACCCACCACCAGTTCGGCCGGAATGCGGGGGCCCACCTCCTCGTGAAACTCCCTCAACGCCGCCGACAAGGCTAGTTCGTCCGCTTCCAATCGCCCCCCCGGCAGGGAGATCTGCCCAGGGTGATCGGGTAGATGGTCAGGGCGCATCGTCAGCGGGATAAGCCAGCCTTCGGTTGTCGGTTCCAGGGCCACCAGTACGGCAGCCGGACGAACCGAGGACTGAGGCGGGCCGAAATGGCGACCAAAGGAGAGGCTCGGGCTGAAGCGTCGACGCCATGCTTGGCGACTGGGCAATAGTCGCGGGTCGACCAATCGATGGCGCAGCCCCCCAGCGATTTTCTCCACATCTACCTGTGATGGGGGCCTCTCAGGGCATTTCATAGGCCAATCCCCGAATGTACTCGATCGCCTCTTCGAGGCTCGGCGCCTCCACTCCCACGGCCCGCCCCGCTCGATCACACTGCGAAAGTAGCAACAGCTCCTGATAACTTTCGTGTTCCCGCAACCGTCGATGGGCCCGACTGCCGATGGTACCATCAAGGATGCGATGAGCCTCCATGTGATGTTCGATCAGCCACGCAGTACGATTGGTGATGAAGCCTTCCAGGGCCTCCAAGCCGGCGCGGACATGGTCGGACGGATCGATGCCTTTGCCCACGTCATGCAGCAGCGCGGCCAATAAGAACTCCTCGTCATACGGCAGCTCATCACAGGCTAGATCGAAGACTTGCAGACTGTGGTAGAGCACGTCCCCTTCGGGGTGATACCGCGGATGCTGCTTCACGTTTTCCAAGGGCAATAGCAAAGCCGTGTACAGCTGAAAGCGGTCGGGTTGCTCCTCCATGGCCGCCAGTTCCTCGTCGATGATCAGATCCGGATACTCCGCTGCGAGCAACTGTTCTAGCTGCGCGATCGACGCCCGCTCGATGGCCTTGCCCGTAATGGAACTCTTGAATACAAGGCCGACCATGCTCGCCGGGTACACGGTCAGCTCCACCGGGAATTCGTCGCGCAGATGGATGTGCGTGTAGATTCGCTCGCTACCGTCCTTGCGAACACGTTTGCGCTCCACATCGTAAAACAACATCTGTTCATCCAGCACTCCCAGTATCGCTTCCAACGAATCAGAAAACACGTGGATATCGATGTCCGATCCGGCACGCACGTGACCGGTCAGCGTACTACCGATCAACCGGGGCCGAAAGCGGGCCAATAGTCTCATCACACGCAGGGCGACCATTCGCATGTGCCGCAAATTGTCGGCTCGTCGCTCGCCTTCATGCAGTCGCGCCAACCGTTGAATCTCATCGCGAATCTCGGCGTTACTCGGAAGGTCTGCTGGCTTGACCCAGCCGCGACAAATCCGACGTGCCGCTTTCATCTTCGCGCGGTAATACTCCGATTCTTGTCGCAAGTACATCGCCCGCGCCGCCTCAAAGCAGATTTGGCGACGCAGTTTACTGGCATGTGCCATAGCGTTTGCGCGTGTCATCCTCGCGCCACGGATTCACTGGAGACCACTTCAATTCGGTAAACGACCAGCACCACCGCGCTCGGATTGCCCGAGGGGCAAGCAAGCCGCCCCAGTGCAAAAGCCGTTTCCAAAGAACGCTCGTAGGATAAACGCAGGATTCCTTAACCGTCGAGTTGCTTTCAGGAGGTCACGCTCGAGGTATTCTCCTGCGCTGCTGTACTCATTTTAAGCAGTATGCTTCCAAGCGAGCACATATCACCATGCTAGGCCGCAGATCGGTTACCGACAAGCCGCCTCGGCGTTAACCTCTTTGAATTCATTACCGCGTGGCTCGCAGGAGCTGTGCCTGTGCATGGCAAGCGTCCAACGGGTGCGATGCACACGCACGAGCCGCGCGGAGTTCATGACTGACGAGATGCTGATGCCTGATGAACAATCGCATGCTCGTTTCGCACGCTGCCAGGATTCTCGATACCAGTAGCACCCCAGAGCTTTTTGGGGACCACGTTGACGCGTGAACAACGGGTATAATGCCAGCACCTTCCTGGATCCCGGCGGCGCGATTGAATGGCATCCCCTGCACTTGATGTCACGTGCGCTTTTGCACATCCATGCACAGGAGGACCCTGCGTACTTCGCACCTTGATCCGTACGGTGTCGTTGGCTCACTGACTGCGCATTCGCGGCACAGGGTTCCCTGTCCGGAAGCGTCGTTGGGGACGGTCGATCCTACGCGCAGGTCTCGCGGAAGATATTTTGCCGTTGGTAGTGCTTTTAGCGACGCGGAATCATAAAACGGACAATAGAGGGCCCGACGCGACGCAGTCGGTGATGGCATGTTCGTCGAGTGGCAGTGTTCACGCAGAGGGGGAGACAGCTGTTGATGATAAACCTACAACATTGGCCACGACACCTTTGCTTGGCCACGCTGGTGACTTTGGCGATCCTTCCGGAAGGCCGCCGGTTCCGTGGGCAAGAACCCTCGTCGACGCCGCCGTGGCATGCCGTGGAAGTGCCGGGGACGTGGGATCGGGCCGGTGCGGAGCTGCAACATTATCATGGATCGGCCTGGTACCGCTGCTACGTCAAAGTTCCCGACCATTGGATCACGTCGCCGCGGCCGTTGTGGGTCGAATCGGTGACGATCACCTGCGAGCACGTGGTGGGAGCTTGCGAGGTACTGGTCAACGGGACGAGTATCGGATCGATCGGCAAGCTGCCTCCGCAGTTCGCGCCGGCCGAGGCGCCCGTGGTGCGGCTGAAGGTGCCTCCAGGGATTTTGGAAGTGGGTAAGTACAATTGCATCGCCCTGCGCATGTACTCGCCGGATGCTCCCGGTGGTTTTCAAGGTCGTGCGCCGGTGATCGCCGGTTACTACCTGGAATGCCGTCTGGCGGGATTTTGGGAGTTGCATGCTGGCGACCTGGCCGACGCGCAGCGCGATTCGCAACTCGGACCGCTGGCCGAGCGTCCGTCGCGAGCGGCGTTCGATGCCTTTACCGAATCGACGACCCCCTTGCAGCCGTCGGCGGTCACGTATCCCGGGCGGCACTTGCCACCGGCCGAGTCGTTGGCGGCGATGCAGACGGCCAGCGATCTGCGCGTCGAACTGTTGTTGGCCGAACCGGACATCGCTCAACCGGTGTCCCTGTCCTTCGACCCACGAGGCAGGTTGTGGGTCGTCGAGTACCGTCAGTACCCCTACCCGGCAGGATTGCGGATGGTCAGCCGCGACAAGTACTACCGCGCGGTGTACGACACAGTGCCTCCACCGCCTCCCGACGGTCCGCGCGGCGCCGATCGGATTTCCATTCACGAAGACTCCGATGGCGATGGAACGCTCGATCGCCACACGGTGTTCTTGGACGGACTGAATATCGCTACCAGCGTGTTGTGCGATGCCGACGGCGCGTGGGTGCTCAATCCGCCTTACCTGCTGTTCTACCCCGATCGCAATCATGATGACGTTCCCGACGGTGACCCCGAAGTCCATTTGGAAGGGTTCGGGCTCGAGGACACGCACTCGGTCGTCAACAGCCTGCGGTGGGGGCCCGATGGCTGGATCTACGGCGCACAGGGAAGTACCGTTACGTCGCACGTGCGATTGGGCCGCTCCGTGCGACCGGTCGCGCAGGGTGCGGCCCACGAGCAGCAGGCCGGCGTCTACCACGAAGCCTCAGCCATCTGGCGGTACCACCCGCGGGCGCATCGATTTGAAATATTCGCCGAAGGGGGCGGCAACGCATTCGGGATGGAGATCGATGCGGCGGGCCGGCTCTACTCGGGACACAACGGCGGGCAGACGCGCGGTTACTACTACATGCAGGGCGGATACTACGACAAGGGAGTGTACGGAAAGTTCGGCGCACCGTCCCACCCATTCGCTTTCGGGTTGCTGCCAGCGATGGCCACGGAAGACGAAATTCCGCGGTTCAGTCATACGTTCGTCAAGTACGAGGCGCATCTGCTGCCGCCGCGGTATCGCGGCGGCCTGCTGTCGATCGACCCGCTGCACCAACAGGTCATGCTCAGCAGCCTATCGGCCACCGGGTCGACCTTTGCCACCCGCGACATTGAACCGGTGCTGACTACCACGGACCTGGCGTTTCGCCCCGTCGATATCCAAGTTGGGCCGGATGGAGCCGTCTACGTCGCCGACTTCTGCGAGGAATTCATCGCCCACGGTCAGCACTTTCAAGGACAAATCGATGCATCGACCGGCCGCGTGTACCGGTTGATCCCGGCGGATCGGCAGCGTCCACCGCCGGTGACGGACCTGGCCGAGCAATCGCCACCACAGCTCGTCGAATACCTACAACACGCTGAGGAGTGGTATCGACAGACGGCGCGGCAGCGACTGGCCCGCGAAAGCGATCCAGCGGTGCGGCAACAGGTGATGGCCTTGGCGCGTGGAGCCGATGATCAGACTGCGTTGGAAGCACTGTGGACACTATACGCCCAGGGCGGGTTGAACGATGACGAGCTGGCCCAGTGGTTGTCCCATCCCAGTCCCCATCTGCGCCGCTGGGCCGTGCGGTTGATCGCTGAGGATAGCAGAACAACCGCCACCGGCGCCGAGCGTTTGATCGCGATGGCGGCGGGAGAACAGGATGCAGAGGTTCGCGCCCAATTGGCCGCCAGCGCTCGCAGGTTGCCCTCCCAGGCGGCGCTGCCCATCATCGGTCGGCTGTGGAATCGAGCCGAGGATGCGACCGACGCATGCATTCCCCTGATGCTGTGGTGGGCACTCGAGGCGCACGTGGACCAGGATCGCGAGGGCGTGTTGGCTCTGCTGGATGATCCTCAGGTGTGGCAATACCCGCTGGTGGCCGAGCATATCGCGCCGCGTCTGATGCGGCGGTTGGCAGCCACGGGGCGACGCCAGGATTGGTTGGCCTGCGCCCGCCTGCTGCAGACCGCTCCCGTGCCGGAGCATCGCCAAAGGTTGATGGACGCCTTTGATCTTGCCGCCCGCGGCCGGTCGCTGGCTCAACTGCCCGAACCGCTGTTGCGCGAATTGGCGCGATCCGGCCAGGCTTCGCTGGCGCTCCAAGTCCGTTTGGGGCAACTCGCAGCGATCCAACGAGCCATCCAGCGGGTCCGCCGCGCCGACAGCGATCCTGAACAGCGCGCTGAACTGGTTCGCGTGCTGGCGGAGGTGCATGCCCAGGATGCCGTCGAGCCGTTTCTGGAGATTCTGACGTCCGAGTCCAGGGACTTGGTGTTGCAAGCGGTACTGACCGGATTGCAGAATTTCAGCGATCCACGTATTGCCAAAGTGGTGCTGCAGCGCCTAGACAGCCTGACTCCCGACACGCAACGCGTCGCCCTGAGTCTGCTGGCGCGGCGTGAGAATTTCGCCAGCCGACTTTTGGACGCGTTGGAAACGGGAGCCATTCATCCGGCTGCCGTTCCGCCCGATGTCGTCATGCAACTGGTTGCTCTCGACGATGCATCCATCAGTGCACGGGCGAGCCGATTGTGGCCCGATGCACTCGCGGGCGGATCGGCCGACTGGCAAGCTCAATTGCAGCGGGCCACCCGCGCCGTGGAATCGGGAGATGGCAGTCCTTATGCCGGTCGCCAGCTATTCTTGCAGTCGTGCGGCCGATGCCACGTGTTGTTTGGAGAAGGCGGACGAATCGGCCCGGACTTGACCGCCTACCAGCGCAACGATTGGCAATCCATGCTGTTGCACATCGTCAATCCCAGCGTCGAAGTGCGGGAGGGATTCGAGACGCATCTGGTGCTGACGGCCGACGGAAGAACCCTCACCGGCTTTGTGGTCGACCAGGACGCCGGCGCGGTCATCCTGCGTGGTGCCGACGGGCAAGACATCGTGCTGTCGCGCGACGACATCGAGGTCATGAAGCGGCAGGCAGTCTCGCTCATGCCTTCCGGATTGCTTGATCCCCTGTCCGATCAACAGATCCGCGACCTCATGGCCTACCTGCGCAACAGCCAGCCAATCGCCCAGTAGTGGAATTCGCCAGAATTCCTATGTCCGGATTTGCAATTCGCCCAGTAGTGGAATTCGCCAGAATTCCCTTATTCCCAAACTCCAGTAGTGGAATTCGCCAGAATTCCCTTATTCAACCCTCGCCGTGAAATAACCCATAATTCCCTTGCTCAGCACTCAGCTACAAATTAGCACGACAGGTGTACGTCGCCACTCCCTCCGAACCGTACGGGCGAATTGAATCGCATCAATCCTTAGCAGTATCTGGTAGCAATGCTTCGCCATGCCGACGTCGTAGTATCACAGCCCGACGCCTGGCTGCCGTGGAACCACCCTCAGCGTCATGCCGAGCTTTCCCAGGAGGCGGGCGTGTCCCCTTAAGCAGCCGCATCCAGCCAACCGCCAGCACCGGCAATCCCCTGAGCCCCAATCTCGATCTAACCCGCGCATCGAAACCAGCCTCCCGCCTGGTTCCATCCAAGGTTTTTCCGGCTTGCACGCGCACCGCAAACACACGATGGACCGGCGGCTAAACCGCGGTGATGTTAGGGCATTTTGATTTTGTGCAACGCGGTGGTCGGCAATGAGATGGCTCACCTCCCTCTGGTTGTTTCATGAGATCCCGGTCGTGACAGTCTTGGCCGCATTAATGGCGCTGACCGAGACTTCTGGCCGGAAGCCTTCGCGGCTATTGCCCGCCAACGACATTCCGGAGACCATTGACAGCCAAGTGGATCAATTCTTGAGGCTGAGAGCCTTTGTCCGCGCAGCGATATTCGAGGAAACTGATCAAGGGATTAGCGATGAATCGAGGATACTGGTTACCACTGGTCCTGAGCACCTTAATGGTCGCTGCATTGGTTGGTTTGGCATGGGGGCTGGAAGGAAAGATTGGCGCAGAGAAAGCTTTGACCCGCGTGGCCATGCCGGTAGGAATTGTATGGTTAGGTTTATCCGCACTCCTTCTACGATCACTGGCATTGAAACGATGGTTGGATGGGGTAGCCGCCGGCACGCTCACCTGCCTGTTGTGGGGTGGCAGCAACGGTTTGGTGGCGGATCGTTTAACGGCGCAGCTTGAATCACGATACCCCCCCTTTCAACCCGAGCTGGAAGAACCGTTGGATTATCTGGTCGTGCTGGGTGGGGGAACTCGTGAGGGCCCCCATCGTGCTCAAGCGGGGTTCGCCGGTGATCGAATCCTGCTGGGGGCACAGTTGTTCTTGTCCGGCGCTGCCAAACGGCTGGTGACCACAGGGCAATCACGAGAAAAGCTCGGTGGTGCGCAGCGCGGACCGGCCGAACAAACGGTGGAGATCTGGGAGACGCTGGGGGTTCCCAAGGAGGCCATCGAGGCCCTACCGGGGCGTAACACGGCAGAAGAAATTGACGCCATCGCTGCTAAAATGGAAGGCCCCTGGGCGGGAAAACGCGTCGGTCTGCTGACTAGCGCGTTGCACCTACCCCGCGCGATGCGTCTGGCCAAGGCGCGCGGGGCCAGCCCGCTGATACCCATACCTGCCGACTTCAGCTCCGTGCGCCACGGTTACTCGGTCGTCGACGTGCTACCCTCCGCCGAGGCCCTCTGGCAGTCAACTCGCTGCGTGCACGAGATGCTGGCACGTCTGGTCAGCCGATGACTACTCGTCGCTCAGTCGAACCGATGCGATGAAGGGCCAAGACCGTGGTCGATGGGACAAACGATTGGGTAGAATTCGATGCAAGAGGAGGCGGCTAGGCCACCGCGGGCCCCTAGCAACGGCCGATTGAATTCCACCCTATTGTTCCATCGACTATCACCCCCGGTCTCATGCCCAGTGTCCAACCTGCCTAGCCAAGGTCGGAAAACGCCTTGGTTCGGGTCGACAGAATCCATGCATCAAATCCGCTATCTACTCCGCCACGTTGGCATCGCCAGCATCATCGCCGAGCAAGATAACTGTCCCTCCGCCGGTCATTTGAGGCGCCTGATTGTAAACGAACTCGGCATCCAGTGCCTTCTCGATCCGGTGGCTAGCTTCGTACAAGTGGGCGCGCGAGTAGGGATCGAGTCGCTCACCGGCCTCCTGCAGTGTTCGATCCATTTTTTCCTTCAAGTCTCGAAGTTCTAGTACGCACAGATTCGAGATCGCCTTGTAGGCAGCTGAGCTTCCCGTGCCAGGCATGGTGAGATCGACCAGCCGCTCCAAGTGTTCGCGCTGGAGATTACGGCGTAAGCTGGAAATAGCCGGTGAGCGGGCTGAATATTGGCCATCACCGATCCTGTCCAACTCGCTCCAAATCTCATCGGTGATCGCCGACAACAGCTCTGGCAAGGTCAACGCGTCTTCGTGTGCCGGCACGCGAAACTCGTTGTCATACACGCGACGCAGCGTGGTGGCGTTCATCAGATTGGTCAGCGCGGAAGCCTGCATAGACAGAATGCGATCGTGTACCGGCCAGGCAGGATCACCGGAACTAAATCCTGCTAGGAAATCCTTGGTAAGCCGCGACAAAAGCTCCGGCGAAAGGGCGTAGGCCTGGTCACGGAAGGTGGTCTCCAGCACAAATCGTAGCGCATCTCGTTGCAATTTGGCGGGAACCACTTGCAGTGGTGGTCGAGCATTCGGATCCCCCTTCTTATCGCGGTTGACGAACGCTCCACCGATCCAATTAGCCATCATGCTGATGTTGCGCATCTGCAAGCTCAACGTTAATTCGTAACCCTTGCGAGCCTTCGTCCAGCTGTCGCCGTCTTTTACATAATCCTTCATCAACCGCTCGCGAAAACGCTGGATCAGTATCGCCTGTTCCTGAGCGTATTCGAGTGGATACTTGCTGAAGTCATAACGTCGCGCCAAGGGATCGGGCCCGGACGTGTCTTCGTCGGTGGCGAACAATAGTTCGGGGTCCGATACTCGGGAGAGGACCTTGTGAAAATCTTTGTCGAATGAGTAGCCGTATTCGATAGCCCAATAATCATAAGGGCCGATTCCGATCATCGCATAGTCGCCTTGGATTTCGCCTTCCTTCATCCGCAGGTTGATCGGCAGATAATCCATCACGGAGCCGGCGAATGGTTTCTTGCCTTTCACTTGAGGACTATTGATCTCCTCCAGGGCATAAATGGCACTAGCCTTGAAGTTATGCCGCAAGCCCAGGGTATGCCCAACCTCGTGCGCCACCAAGTCTGCCAACAAGGGGCCAATGAAGGATTCCGGCATGCCGTCAATTAAACTTTCATCGGCATCCTTCTTTTCTTTTTTATCTTCCGCTGGTTGGTCTTCCTTGTTGCCTTCTTGGTCACCGTCTGCCTCATCCATGAGCGCGAAAAGTGTCTCTGGCCCCATTTCCAAGACCATGCGCATCACCGCGGTGTCCAATTGACGTCCGGCGGCGGCAAGACACATGCCACTAACTTGACTGGTACGTCCCACCAGTCCGTCGAGCGGATCATCGCCGAGCAACTGTGTCTGCGGCAGACCTGCCAGGCCATATTCGGGTTGCAACAAATCCCTACGTAGACGGGCAGCCAATTGTGCCCGCTGACTGGGATCGGCAAAGCGAATACGAGGATCCCAATGCGGGTGTTCATTGAGCCAAGCAATCGTCTCGGCGCTCATGCCTTCCATGGCCAGCAGCGGCATGTAGTCGGCGAAGTTCTCGTTAAAATACCGAATCCAGCCATCGGTCAATACGATGTCGGCGTCGAGGATCTGGCCCGTCTCGGGATGCACCCGGCTAGGTCCAATCGCCGTACTGACATCGTTATTCAGCCAACGAATGAAATTGTAGCGCACATCTTCCGGGTCCTTTTCCATGTGAGCGCCGGTCGCTTTGTCTTGATAATGAACGACAATCGCGTCGGAGATTCCCACCCGCTCAAATGCCTTGTTCCAATACTCGACGCCCTGTTTGACCCAGCGCCGATAGCGCACCGGGGTAGTGTGTTCCAAATAAAAGGTGATTGGCTCAACCGGAGGAGAGATCTTCAGCGACGGATCTCGTTTTTGCAGATGCCAGCGATTGATGTAGTGAACTTCGACTTCATCCTCTTTGTATTTCCCGTAGTCGGAGTAGGAAGTTGTAAAATAGCCTACCCGCTGGTCTGCGACTCGCGGTGTGTAGCCCGTGTTGGTAGGAATTTCACTGATCGAATAATAGAGCGTTTGCAAGTTGCCGGACGCGTTCGGCAATTCGAATGCCAGCTCAATGTTTTGAGGAAAGACCTTGTTCTTGACGATCTTGGCCAATGCAGGGTTGCGGGAACGCCCATCGGAACCGAAAAAGACACTGGCATTTTGCACCAGCATGGCATCGCCATCGATCACTGGTCCACCCCGTGGCGAAAGCGTGAGGATGGGAAGGTCGAGGAGCACACGGCCGGTAAACAGACGCTTGACCGAGTCCTTCGATTCGGTATCCCCGCCGGAACGCACGTCCAAGTTCGGTGCCACTAACGCCAAACGCTTGTTGTATTGACGCCATTCCACATAGAAATCACCGGCTTGCAACCCGGCAAACACCTGGCCACTGGCAATCGTCAGGCCGATGAAGTACTTCTTCGAGGCAAAGTTCTTCGGAAGCTCGAACAGCAACTGGCCCTCGTCCTCCTTCGCATAAACGGTATACATCGACTGAGGAGAATCCGAAGGAGGCTCGACCTTATGGTATCCCTCAATGACTTTATCAAATGGCGGGTAGTCGGCGGCATGGGTCCTTCCCGTCCACCCCAAGCAAACCCCAGTGATCAAGAAGATGCATTGCAGGTACTGCTTCCGCATAACTCGCTTGCCTTTTATGCTTGTACTGACCAACGAATGAAATCGATCTGCGTCGAGGAACAACGAAGGACATCCTCCCAGTCATTTGTAGCTCAGCCTTTGCCGTCTCGGCTCGTTTGGCGGGATATCCCTGCGAGACGGCCCCGATCCATTGGCCCCATTGACCAACAGGGAGAATTTTTCCGATTGAGCAAGATAGATGGAAAGCACTGTGCTCGCCATCTGCTCTTCATCATAGTCATCGGAGGGACAGACGACCACAAAATACCGTATGACTACGCGAAATTTGCATCACGAAGCCAAATGGCCATCGATTGGAAGACCGCGCGAAGGAGCGGTACGGCGGTTGGGCGGGCGCAGGAACCGGCGACACTGCTATAGGGGATCTGCCTGACAATCGTCGATGGCTACCGACACGCCTTGAGCCATAAATCGCACGAAGACAATCAACCGCACCTCTTTCTCACGACGGACGATAACGCCCTCGTATCCAGCAAATGCCCCGGTGCGGATCCTCACTCGCTGCCCCGGTTCCAGTCGGCGTTCAGGGGCCAGAGGGGCGTCGGTGGCAATTAGATCTCGAATTTGCCGCAGGTCGCCTACCAATTCTTCCGGCTGTCCTACTTCCACGAAGCGGCTGACGCATCCGGTACATACCGCTCGATAGCGAATCTCGTTGTCTCCGCAGAGAAAAACATAATTGGGGAACAGTGGCTCGTAGCTCGTGCGCAATCGCCCCCCCGGTGAACGGTAACGCCGGGGAATCACCGGGGCATAAAACGGCAACCCTTCTTTGAGCAGCAAGCGCATCAGCTTCTTTTCCTGCCGGGCCATCGTGTACAGCGCCCACCAAGGGGCTCGCTCACTGTCAGGACGATCTAGCAGGTCCAGCGGATAAAGATCAGCTTCACGTTGTAACAGGGGCATACGCTAAGGGACTTTCCATCAATGCTGGGCAATTCAAGAATCGGCCGGGACGAGCCATCGGTCGGTGCGCCCCCTAGACGAATCGTTGGCGACGCCACGAAGCTGTTTCCCCAATCTGCGCCTGAGGTCTAATCGCGCCGCTGCGCAACGCCGGTGAAATCAAATTCCCGGACAGGCCATTGCGGTGGAGTTACGATTGACCATGGCGATTGGTTGATGAACCGTCAAGGTGCTCCTCCCCGTCTAGTGATGCCTCCTGATGGTCCTCAATGTACCCGGCAGAATACGACGAATAGCCACCGTACTTGTACCCATATCGGTAACCATATCGGTAGTTTCCACCGTAACGGTAGGCGTAGCGATAATCATTGTAGCTGTAGGAATATCCGTAACCGGCCTCAGCAGAAACGCCGTTGACCACCACTCCCAACAACCGCGCATCGACCGACTCCAATAACCTTACAGCACGAGTCGCCAAAGGCTTGACGTTGCGTCGCAACCGCATGGTCATCACGACACCATCCACCACGGCAGCGACGGCCCCTGGATCGGATACCGCCAGCAAAGGAGGGGTGTCTACAATGATGATGTCATACTTCTCACGCAACATGTCGAGTAAATCGCGGAACCGTGTGCTGCTGAGAAGTTCCGCGGGATTGCTCGGGCGTTTTCCACCGGGCATGATAGCCAAATTGGCGACATTCGACGTAAAGGTCGCGTCCTCGATCTCTACCTTTCCAGCCACGACCTGAGCCATCCCCACACTTCCTTCAATACCGAAGAGCTTGGCGATACGCGGCCGGCGGAAGTCGGCATCGATGAGCAGGACTCGGCGTCCCGATTGGGCCATCGTAACGGCCAAGTTCGATGAGAGAGTCGACTTGCCATCTCCTGGCACCGGCGAGGTAACTTGAATCACCTTCAAATCGGCGCCGCGATTGCTGAAGAACAGGCCGGTGCGAATTTGACGAAAAGCTTCGCTCACCCGACCGCGGCTATGATGGATCGTCGTCAGCGACGGATCGATCGACTCGATTACTTTCTTCACCTTATCGGTTTCGATTACTGGAACGTGGCCCAGAACCGGCATGCCCAAATCGGCGGCGATTTCATCGGGGCTGCGGTAACTGCGGTCGGCCAAGTCCATCAACACCGCTAAACCGGCAAGAATCATGAATCCGATCGCCGCGCCGCCCAACAAATAAGGTGGTAGCTTCGGACCATAAAACGTCCCCACCGACGGCAGATTCAATTCCTTTAAGGTTCGTTGACCAGCCTGAGGCAACAACTCCAATGCGTTCAACTTCTCTTGAAAAGTTTCCAGCAGAGTTTTCACATTGGCAAGCTGATTATCGATCAGTGCTTTTTCGGACAATACACGCTGAAGCTCGTTGGACTTGGCCAAATCCTGAGCGGCTTGTTCCGTCAGCGTCTGCTCTTCAATCTCCAACGCCGCTAAGCGCTCTTTGAACGATTCGATGCGGATCCGCAGCAAGGTATCAACCGAGTATTTGGGCTGGCCATTTTGTGCGTTTTCGGCATCCACCTCTTCCTGCAATTTCGCCAACGCGGCTGCCTCCTTCTGCTCAGCGTCCCGTATCATGGCGATCTGCTTGCGCAACAATTCGATCCGTTTCCGCACCGAGACCAACGCCGGATGCGCTTCACCGAACTGATCAAGCAGTTCCTGCTCCCGAATAATCAACGGAAACAACTGCTGACGCTCCAAACGTTCCGATTCGGTCTCTGCTGCCGTCTTCAGCGTCTTGTCCGCGTTTTGACGCACCGGATTGGTGAACAGACTGTCGACGACATTACTTTCGCTCTTGGCAGCCAGCAACAACAGAATCTGCTCTGCAGGACGACCGGCCCGAATGGCGGCATCCGCCTGGGAGAGGTAACTCTGGAGCTGGGTCTTCTCCATTTTCAACGCCGTCAACCGTTCCTGCACTGCACGGTAACTGGCGGCATACGGATCACTGGCCTGATCACCGATCCACAGGATGTCCTTCGCCTGCTCTTTGAACTGGTCGTTCCGTTTCTTTAGCTCTTCGTAACTAGCATTCAGGTTAGCTTCCGCACGGTTGAGCAAATCATAGACTTCATTTCCTACCGTGCGGTACTCCTCGGTCAGATAGTCGCTGTACCCGTCGACAATGGCATTGACCACGGCGGCGGCCAAATCGGCATCATGAGACACATAGCTGATCTCGATCAACGTCGTGTTGGAATCTTTCGCCGCTGGCTGAACCACCAGATCTTTGGTTGACATTAAATTCCCGACGATTTGATCCACCGTCTTGCCGCGCAAAGCCGGTTGTTCCGTCAAGTTCCCCCGTTCGACCGCCATTCGCAGCACCGTCTGACTGCGGATCACTCGCGATTCATCGGCACGTGAGATGTTAGCCACCTCTTTGGGGTCATAAGCCTGAATGGGGGTCGGAGGTAAGGCATCGACGACCTGCACCAAGGCATGCGCAATGTACTCGGTCGGCTGCTTTGTGTAATACAGATACCCCAATCCAGTGCCGATAAGGGCCCCAATAATGGGGAGCCACTTCCAACGCCATAATACCTTGACGATGTCGAAGCCTTGTTGATTCTCGGGGGCAACAAACGTTTCCATCGCTCGTGTAGCTGTCGCTCCGTTGGATGGGACCGTCTCTAAAACTTGTGACATGGGCTGTGGCCAGAATTAGCGGTTTACAAGAACTCAAAGCTTAATGTGCTTTCCACCTCGACGTGACCAGTCCGATCGAAAGCAACCATTGACTCTTCCTACTCCTTGGGCGTTGCGACACAGTGTCGCAAAATTCCACCAGCCGCCGGGCCCTAGCCAGGTGCTAGCACACGGTTAGTAGATCGTACCAAGGAGTGGAACATGCTCGGTAATCGTGTTGAGCGAACGCTGAAGCTCCAACAAGTATACGCGCTTCAGTCAAAACCGGGTAGCAATTGACACTGTTACTACGCATGGCGATTCCACCTGCTGATGGGACAGTCCTCACAACCCGTGCAATCCACCACGCCAAGAAGCTGTTTCTGCGTACTGAAAGCGGCATCAGTATACCCCGCCACAACGAATCCCCCTACCCCCCCGAATTGGCCTGATCTGCCATCTCCTCCAAGTAGGTGCGGTACTGAGTATAGTTCGGATTTCGACTACTACGACGCTCGGCCTGTCGCATCCAACGAATCGCCTCTTCGATTTCTCCTCGTTGTTCGAGCGATCGCGCCAGTCGATGCCGAATGGCGTGATCCTGGGGGGCGAGCTGAGCAACCTTGCGCATGGCAGTTATCAATAAATCCTCGTTTTCCATCGTCTGCGCGTACCAAACGACGAGCCTCCAATGGCTGGCCTCAGTGGCGCGGTTGATCACCTGTTCGATGTTTACCTGTTCGAGAAGTTCCTCAATAAGCTGGGGGGAATCGCCACTACGTCGAGCGAAACGTAGGATCCATAGCGGATCATCGTGCAACATCGAGGCGATCTGTCGCGAGGTATAGATCTCGGCTACCTCTGGGGGGAGGGATTCTATGGTTTGTGGATAGCGTTCCACGAGCCCCGTCCATAACCATCGTGCCAATTCATATTCCCCGCTCAGGAAGGCCGTAGAGGCCAAGCGTTGAAGTATGGAGGGACGAAACCGAGCGAAAACAGCCACCCGAGCTAAGTATTCCGCGCGAGCCTGCCGGTCCCATTGCCCTATGTCGCTTCGCGCGAGCCCCCAAGCCGCCCTCCAATCAACCGCGTTGGCCATTAGGGCCCTGTGAAAGCGGTCAGCACTCGCCTGCAACTGAGTCGCGATCGCAGGATCCTGGCTGAGGAAAGCCTGCAATGCCTTCAACGATTCCTGGTGGGGTAATCGCAGGGCGGTGGCCATCAACAGCGCGTCACTTAGCCGCCCAACATCCGTAATCTCATCGGGCCATTCCAAACGCTCCGCTAGCAATTCCGCATTCTTCTGATGCATGCGTCCAAGTTGAATGGCGGCGTCGGGCCCCTCGGCATTTCCCAACGTGGGAACCGACATCAAACCTTGTTGGCGGTCCGCGATGCGGGCCAACTGCTCCCCACGTGCTTTGTCGATCAACGAGGGAAAGCCCATGAGGATCGCGCCACAGATCAAGGCGCCAATCGCCACCCATCCGCGCCATCCGCCTCGCAGGGTTGGACTTGTTAGCTTCTCAGTGGCAGCGAGCTCGGTGTCCTGTGCCCACCATGCGCCAACTAGACAAGCCAGCGAAATGTAGACGGCGGGGATGATGAGGCTGAAATCGACAAAGCTCTGTAGAGCAATTGCCGAGATAGCGAACACGATGCCCACCCTGGCATACTTCCCACGTGATGTCGTATCCCGCTTCAACTGCCCGATCAGGCAAGCCATTCCCCATCCCAGGACTACCAACCCGCCCAGTCCAAAATCGGCAAACGCCTCTACGTACACACTCTCGGCGTGATAAAACCAGCTACTGAACATGGTTACAACGGGAAGGATGGCAAAATGAAACGTGCCGGCGCCGGCTCCCGCCCACCAGACGTGAGGAATATCCATCGCATCGAGCCATAACCGATAGCGCGCGTTGGACCCGCTTTCCATCTCGTCCATCACCGTACCTAGTCGAGCGATGGTGGTGTCGTCCAACTCCAGGGTCACCAACAGTACGCCTGCCAGCGAAACGATGACTAGGAGCAGTATCAAGTAACGCGATACGATGCGGTCTCGGGTAAAGGCGTACACCAACGTAATGACCGTGGCACCAAACCAGGCGAGCACGCCACCGCGACTGGCTGCTGCGAAGACAGCCACCAAGAAGCAGATTAGGACTAGCAGAGCCACCAGCGAGCCAGCGTCCAGGTCCAACAACAGGTCCTCGGCGCGACGCCGCATGCGTGCCAGCGCGTTGATGGCTGGATAACGCACCTGATACCGCCTACTGCTCTGCCGCTTTACTCTCGCAAACCATGCTATCATCAGACTGATTGTCGCTGCCGCACCAGTAGCATAGTACTGGGCCGCCGTGTTGCGGGAAACGAAAGTGCTGAAGCAAGACTCTTTCGGCATCGGCAGCAACGTCCAACCATTCCACGAAACGCTTTGCAAAACCCCTAGCACCGCATGGCTGACGCCCGCCACTGCGAGGGAGATCAACATCACGACATGTGCCTCGCGGCTTCGAAAAAAAACGCTCGTGGCCAGGAAAAAGACGATCGCTGCCGCCAAGGATGCCAGCGTCGCTCGGGTCTGCAGCGGATCGATGCTGATCGTGGGAGGCGGCAATGGTGCCATGGACTCGTTCCCGGCAGGCGTCCCATCTTGGCCGAGAATGGCTAGCAACGCGTCTCGTTGCTCCGTAACCACCTTTTGGTAAGCCCCCCCCACCGTGGCCAACTCCCACGATGACCGGGGAAGCGGGATTAATTGGATCAGACCTATAGTGACTAGGACAACCAACGCCCAGACGATCTTGGGAATAGGCGGTGGCGTGGCGGTCACGAGCAGTTTGAACGTCAAGCACAAGAGCAAGCCTGCGGCAACGCCCAGCAGCCAGCATTGATCTGTCCAAGTAACCGACCCGTAGTGCCATGGTAGGACGACGACCACCACCAGCAGTGTTAGCTGACCAATCCGGTCCAGGATTCCCTCCAGGGTAGCGGGAAAGAGCATCCGGGCGGCAGCATTGATCCTTTCCAGCAACGAGGCACCGCGGGTGCCAACTTGACTGGTTGTTCGGGGATTGGGGCGATGCTTGGTAGAAATGCGTTTGACCATTGTTGGAATATTCTGGATCCTCATTGCGGGCCATGGATGCGTTCAGTAAGTAGTCCACCGTCACAACGACCGCGTGGAGGAACCGCCGCAAGGAAGCAGTGCTGGAAGGCTCCTAGAGCAGCCCATTCGGTAGTAGGCCGACAACCTACTATCGCCACATCGTATCGCCGATGGGGCAGCAGGATACCGGAGACGGCTGTGGAGCGTCGCCACCATAAAAAACCTCGTTTTCTTCAACTGTACGCGGAGTCCGAACAATTTCGGTGGCAAGGAAAGGCTGAACGCCCCCCCGCGCCATACCAAGATGCAGCGGTAGCGCCGTAGTGCCTCCCAAGGCACGGCATGGTTTTACCTCTCCAGTCGCGTCGCGTGTCGTACCGCCAATTCCCCACATCGTGGAGACCGTACGGGATGGAACGAAGAAGGTGGTTGCGTCCACGTATACGAACTTTCCGCGCCAAACGAGCAGCTGAAACGGTAGCAGCCGCGTGTCTCGGCCGCCAAAGTCCATCCGCTCTCTATCAGTAGTGTTTCCCTCCTCCTGTTTCCACCTCCTTACCGACGTTCTTACGATTATAGCTCCATGTTGCCGACTTCTGAGGGGAAGGATAGCTCCCCACTGAATGGCCAGAGATAGATCGTGGAACTTCCTATTCCTTTTCATCCTTTCCACCCTGGAAACCGGTCTATCCGTCAGATTTTCTCAATTCGGCACTACCAGACGCTCGATTACAGTCCAAGCGTTCTGTAGTTTCCTCTGCTCTGCGCCTCTCACCGTTCGCCCAGCGGTGGCTGTAGTGAGGGTGGCAGGCAAGAGATTGCTTGGAGTCATTGCCACGAAGTCATCTTCACGGCAGGAACATTGCCGCCTTCAAGCATTCACGCCACAACGAGTTTGCGGCAGTATTGGTCAAAGGGAGTCCGCCCATGAGACGAGCGTTACCGACCGGGACATCCGTGCGTGCCTATGTTCGTCGCACGCCGTTGTCACGCAACCTGGTGAGCGCTATTGCCCCTGTCGTCGCGGTTCTGGTGCTTACCCTAACCGGGTGTTCGACGTTTCAAAATGGCTGGAACCTAGTGGGGCGGAGTACCGCATGGAACGACACGGTATTGGCGCTGAAGCATCGATCGATGGCAGCCAAAGCTTGGCATCGACGCAAACATAGCTTCCACTGTGAGGCCTACCTCCGAGACTTCCGCAAGGGCTTCGAAGCCGGCTACATCGACGTTGCCAACGGTAGTGACGGATGTACCCCAGCCCACCCACCGCGGGAGTATTGGAGTTGGCAATATCAGTCGGCAGAGGGGCAAGCCAGGGGCATCGGCATGGATGGCCGGCTACCCCCATGGCGCTCGTGCCGCCGAAGAGGATGGCGCTAACCATTGGGTGCAGGTGCCATTGTCGCCTGAATTGCAGGCCCAATACCAACAGACGGGAGTGTTCGAGCATCAAGGTGCTTTGTACCCGATCCCGGAAGCCAACAACGCGCTGATGGTGCCCAATCCACTGGACGAGGACTACATTCCGCCGGGCGTTTTGCCTCCAGGGGGCTGAACTGGTACCTAATCCACCTCAAGCGACACCTGCTCCGGCTCAGCCGCTGTCGCCGCAACCTTAGGGTGTGCCCAACCGTCTTAACGTCCGCATACTCCGAACAAACCCCTGGAACTGAGAATAGGCGTCGTAGCCATGAACGAACGGATGCAAACCATGGTTCAATCGAATGCTCGCAGTTGTAATTTCACGGGACTTCACACGATGGCTGTCGTCGCCTTGAGCGTGCTCAGCCTGACCGGGTGTACGGCGCTAACCCAACCGATCAACGGAATTCCAGCGCATCGATTACCCCGGCAATTCTTCGAGGAAGAAAAGAACAACTTGGTGCCGATCGACATCAGCCTGCTAGCGCAGGAAGAACCGCGACAATACCTGGTTGGGCCTGGCGATATTCTCGGCATCACGGTCGACCGAATTCTCCCCTATGCGGAGCCCGATACGATTCCCGAGCTGCCGCCGGTGCATTTTCCAGAAGCCAACAGCGATCTGCCGCCATCGACAGGATTTCCGATCACTGTTCTGGAGGATGGGACGATCTCGCTGCCACTGCTTCGCCCCATCAACGTCAATGGCCTGACGCTCGACCAGATCCGCGACAAGATCCGCCTGGCCTACTTGGATGCGAGGATTCTTCGAGAGGACGAAGGGCGGAAAATCAGTCCGGTGGTCACGTTGATCAAAAAGCGCCAAGTCAATGTCATCGTAATCCGCCAAGACCAGCAGCAGAATCAAGTCAACCTGCAAGGGGTCCAGGCCGGAATGACAGGACGTTTGGGAGTCGATTACAGTGCTAAAGGTCAGCTCATCAAGCTCGATGCTTACAAGAATGATATCTTGAATGCATTGATGGAGTCCGGTGGATTGCCCGGTGTTACGGCCAAGAACGAAGTGAAGATCCTTCGCTCCAATCGTGCCGACAAGGAAGCTCGGCTGCGCTTCCTAGAGAACTATGCGGAGATAGTCAGGAATCATCAAGATCCGTGCAGCTGTCCTCCTCCGCTGCCAGAAGATCCCACGGTGCTTCGAATCCCCCTCCGCCTGCCTCTTGGTGTCGTTCCCAACATCAACCCGGAAGACGTCATTCTTCGGGAAGGAGATATCGTCTTGATCGAAAGTCGTGATACCGAATTCTTCTTCACGGGTGGTTTACTTCCAGGCGGTCAGTGGCCCTTGCCACGCGATTACGACCTTGATGTTTTAGGGGCAATGGCCATGGCGGGTTACGGTGTGGGCAATCCGGCCAGGACGGGAGGGTCAGGACTTGCCGGTATCGCCGGTGCCTCTCAAGTCGTGCCACCAGGCCGGCTCTATCTTCTGCGTCGTACTCCTTGCAAAGGTCAAATCGCCATCGAAGTGGACTTGGTGCGAGCGATGAACGATCCACGATACCGTCCAATCGTTCAACCCGGAGACACCTTGATCCTTCAATACAAACCTTGCGAAGAAGTTCTGAACTTTGGCATCGGTACCTTCTTCACCTACGGGATTCGCGAACTATTCCGCGGAAATTAAACCGTTGAAACCAATGTCTCTGACCGAGAGAGCGGCTTCCGCGTGATCGACGCAGGACTACATCGACCGCCGCCATCGGTCGGCAATCAAACCGCCGTCCACTCACTGCCCAGCAGGCGGACGGCGGCGGAGTTCGGCCAGGAAGTCACGTTGCGGTCGACTGACGCCCCGTGTTGATACCGGGTGGTCCTCCCATTCTCGACAAACAGCGAGGACGCATTGGCGTTGAGCGTGTTGCGGCAGATTCCGCCATGCCCTCTGGCCGTTACAGAGCCCGAACCATCCACATCACTTCGACCGGCGTTTGGCAACCTTAGCGACCATGCCAAACGCAGACCATCACCCCGGCAGTGATGTGAGACCGCCGTAGAGAAAGTTCGTGGCCCTCCACCTCTCACTGCCCCAATTCCAGCAGCTCGCGTTGCCGCCGGGCCAGTTCGTGCTCTCCTAACGCTTCGTAGGCCTTCGCGAGACTGGGACGAACATCGGCACGCAATTCTGGGACTTGCAAGGCGATTTCCAAATCGGCGATGGCATCGGCGTATCGTCCAACATGCAAATAGATCTGTCCCCTAGTCTCACGCAGATAGGGATGATTGGGGAGCATACGCACTGCGGCTTCGGCCAAACGCAGGGCTCGATCGTAATCCGGCATGTCACTGTGACTGATCGCGTGCGCTAAATTGTTCAATACGCCCGGCAGATTGGGATTGTTCTTGGCGGCGATCTCCAAGTGCTGGAGTGCTTGATCGACACTGCCTTGGTTCAACGCGATGGTGCCGAGAATAAAGTGGGCTGCGTCCGGTGCAACGCCTTGCACGATGGCTTCGCGCAACGTCTTCAATTCCTCATTCTCTGAATTGGCAGCGCGCAGACACGCAGTGCTGATCGCCTCGATGAGCAAAGGATTATTCGGATCGATGGCCATCGCTTGACGCAACAACTCCAGCCCAGTAATCAACGCCTGAGGCGAGTCGTCTCGCGCCATCTTCCGCTGCGCTTGCAGGACAATCGCTTCGGTGAGATAACTCTTCAGTGCCTGTACCTCTTGCGGATCGGTAGCGACTAGCAAGCCGTCGTTAATGACCTTGACCGCATCTGGCTCGCGCTCAAGAAGGAACAACATGGCGACATACTGACGACGCGCCTCAAAGTCATGGGGATTGGCCTGAATGCGCTCGCGCAACAGACGTTCCAACTTTTGTCCCCGTTTCTTGGCCTGTTCGATCAAGCCCAGTTGTTTTTCCAGAAAAGTCACCAAATACGCGGTATCCGCGTCGATGTCCGCAATCGGCTGCAGCGTTGCATAGGCGGCCCTATAGTCCCCGGCCAGATTCAGGATCCGCCCCAATAGCTGACGCGGACGCGGATCATCGGGCGCATTTTTCATGGCGATGGTCAGCCACCGATAAGCTTCCTTTTTCTGCTCATCCGTCCAGGAAGCTACGTTCGTTCCATCTCCCACTTGCTGCACCAACCACATGGCGGCAGGCAAGGATCTATCGGCGGTGGCCAACTCCGCCATCATTTGCTTGGCCGCCTCCAAATTCCCCGCTTCGAACTCCACCAGCGCTCGCTGGAACGCATGCTCGGACGATTCAGGATTCAGCCACATCAGGGCATCGGCCGCCAGTCTTGCACGATCCATCTGCCCGTTGGCTAACGCATCGGCCAAGATTCGGCGATAACGAATGGCCTCCGTCCCAGCGGACACTCGCGCACCGGAGAATGAGATCGCAAGCAAGCCAAGGACAGCCACCAGGGCCGGGAGCGCGGCAAGCATCGGCAAGTAAGGCCGGGATAACAACCACCGCCAAGCTGCTGTCGCCATCCAGATCAACCACCATACAGGATTGGCAATGGTCGCCGCCGATGGCCACGTACGCACTACTACCTGCCCGTCGTGCTGAGCAGTGGCATAGTCGGTACCACGGAACCGAAATATGGCCCTACAGCTGCTGCCTATCTTGGCCAGCTGCTTGTTCAGTATTTTCCCGAAACGCCAGTGCGCCCACCAGGCGCGCAACCGCTTAAAGGGTCGGCCCAAGGAATCGCTGAGCCTTGTTAATACCTTGCTTTTTCTCTTTCTACGCGAACGCCGCCGCCCGTCATGACGGGTATTCGATTCCTGTTGGTGCGACGAAGGTGCCAACGTGTTATTCTCCTGGTGACGCATCGGATGGTTGCCCCGGTTCGATGAGGCTCTTCATTACAGCTGTAAACTCCGCTACGACCGTGTCAATTACCTCGGGCGTGGGAGAGCGGTTGAAGCGAGTAAACGATTGGATCATGTGGCACGCCCCCTCCACCGGCTCTGCTACCAACGTTCCGGCTTGCGGATCGAATCCCGTATAGCAAAGGAGGCCATGCTCATTATTCCGAGATAACCGCGCCACGACAAACGATGCTTCGACCCGTTTACCCTCGATTTGCTGCACCATTTTGTTTTGCTCAGCAATCGACCATCCTTGCGCAACGTATAAACTGGGGAGCGAAAACCAACGATCAGGCCTGAGCGTCACCCCGATTTGAGTTACGCGATTGGGAAAGAACGCTGTCCATACCATGGCTTCTTGTCCCCAGCGGCGCTGCAGAGGAGAAACCAGGTGGCGATAGTCCACCGCCTGCGAGCGAGTCCCCCACACGGCAGCAAGGAGTTCCGTATCAGGTGACCAGGACGGAGACTGAGCAAGTGATTGGAAGGCGCCCACAGCCGACGAAATACGCGGCAGCTGAACAATGCCCACCAAAACGGCCACCAGGAAGCAGCCGGGAATGAACCACCTTGGCGCTCCTTTGGCCGGCTCGCCAGCCCCGCTCAGTTTCCCTTTCGAGGAATGCCCGCGCACGCCGTGCAACCACCAATTCCAGGCGTAGACGATTAAGTTGGCCTGGCGCGAATCCCCCGGACCATCCGGAATGGGAGCCAACAATCCACGCAATCCTCGTTCCGCACTCAAGAAAAGAAGGTAGACCACAGGGATGCTGAGCAGCGTCGTCAAACGGGGATCCATCGTTTGCCCGGCAGGATTGCTATTTACCAAAGTCGTGCCGATATGAAACAGAAGGCACACCCCCCAACCCAACGCCACATTCCCACATTGGACTACCCAAGAGCGCCGCCAGATCGCGGAATGAATCAGCGCCACACCAACAAAAACAGGCCACCCCAAAGGACCGACCAGGAGGTCATCCCAGTAAACACGGTGGCTGGTCAGCAATAGGGCTTCATCAAAAGCGACGTGTGGAACTTCCAACCATCGAAGTGCGGCAACAGTCGTGGAGCGGATCGTGGCAGTCGTCCAATGGTTCAACTGCTCGAACACGACCAGCGGCGGACGAAGCAAGGCAAGCAACATCCCCGCCATATACGATAACTTATGCTCTTCACGAAACTCCCTTTGGGAGCAGAAAAAACTGGCGAGAGTCAGCAAGAATCCCACACCCGCTAGCCAAAGTGAAGATGCGAGCACAGCGCCTGCGGAAATCATCAAACCGCCAACGAGTAGTCCACGACTCCCAAGGGTCTCCGGCAGCTCCACGTGGCGATTCCACCGCCAAGCGAGCAGGCCTAGAGTGGCCACCGCCAATAGAGGTACGACCAATTGATAGGCGGGATTCTCCAAGAGGCTTAGCAGGTACGCGAGAAACATCGGAGCCTGCACTACCCAGACCACTGGCCAGAAGAGAAGGCGAGGAATAGCCATGAATTCCTTGATGCGGTTGGTGAAAATCTAAGACAAGCTTAGCGCAAGAGCATTTGGGACGAAGAGCCCTGATGCGTGGTGGGCATCCCGACCACTGCATTCCATCATGTCATGGCGACTCACAAATCGCCAACATCACCGTACCCCTTTCCTGCTCAATGCTACCATGTCCTTTTCGGAAATGACAGTTGTAGGACCTGGGATACAATTAGCTTCTTCCGTGGCCCGCCTGGATTACGCCATCAATTGCTCTGCGTAGCTGCTTTAACGTCAATAACGAAAAGGTGGAGAAGCGGAACGACCTATGAGCACGTGGAATCTATCCAACGCCATCGACGGTCCGCTCGTTCCACGGTCTTAGCTACTCGACGAGAAGACACTTCTCAGTCCCAAGTGCCATCGGTTGGTTGCCTATGAGGCAATCGGCACGTGCTCTAAATTGAGCAACCGTTGCTCCAGCCACCTCGAGGGTCACGTGGCGCGACCAACCAGAGTGATCCATGCTTCTCTGCTACCTGCATCAAAAAGAGCGAGTGTCCGATCGGACACTCGCTCTGTGTAATCTTCAGGCTAGCCGGATGGGCAACTTAAGCTGATCGCTATGTTTCCGAGCGTCTCCGACGCCAGCAAACCACGCCGGTAAGCAATCCCAAACAGGCCAGCGAACTTGGCTCTGGGACTGCCGTCACACTCCCCGAATACTGGGCACCGCCATTCGCCAAGTCGGTTAAGACCGCAGAGGAAGAGGGGATGAAGGCAAAAGCATTCAAGTTGGCTTGATTGATCGTTGCGCCGAGCCCAACGACGTCGGCATTAATAGAGAACACTAAGTTCCCCAACATGTCTCCACCAAGGTTGAGCGTGACATTCAACGAATCCGTAGTGTTCGTTCCAACTAGGTTCAGAGTGCCGCCCGTGATCGTGATAGTGGCCCCCGCACTGTTGCTGAGCAACCCAGAACCAATCGGAGTGATTGCGCTCGATGTACCTCCATCAACGACGGAGAATGCACCAGCGATGGTTACGAAGGGCGATAATGTTGAGGGGGCGGCCCCTCCACCAAAAACGCCGGAACCTGCAGTTCCCAGAGTCTTTTCCGTTATTTGCCCAATGAACGAAACTGTCGCAGCGGACGCTACGATCTGTACCGACATTGCCAGAATTAATCCGGCGATTCCCACGCTTAACCGTTTCATGAAGTCTTCTCCGAGCGAATCTTTGAGGGCTAACCTGAGGGGCGCAGCAGCCAACGGTTGCTCACTGCACCTGACACGAGCGTCATTATGAACGGCCCCGATAACAAAGTCAACGAAATTGTTCCATTTTTCCTACACGCTACGACGCACCCCCAGATCGTCGGTTCTTGCCCCCTAGCATTCACCATTGGCCGATTTTGATTTAGGAGCGAATCCCTGAAACAATCCACTCGCTGCGAACACCCCCTTTGGGGTTGTAAGCCTAGCAAATATGGGGGGTATCGGTCGCGTGGGCTTTCTTCCCAATTCGTCCTGGCCGCCGTTGCCTTTGCTTTCTCCACTATCCCTACAGCCGGTGGGAGCCGGATTGGTGCGCGTTTGCAAAGAGCCACAGGAAATCGCTGAGGATGTACGGCATCAACGCGCGGCCCTGTCGCGACGAACTGGTGTTGACGGCAGTTGGGAACGTGGAACCGCGAAGAGGGCGAAGGGACTAGAATGATAGGCGATCCGGAGGTATGCGGAGTTGACGAAATGCCGGCTCGGGCGACCAGCGAAAGCTTAGTGGCCTGCAGGCGCAGGAACGCCGCCGCACTGGATGCCCGCTGCCTTGCAGGGCTGTAACTGCCAACCTGGCGTGCCGACGAGGCTCTCCCATCCTTCCTGCGATCCCATGATTGCTCACGTCGCAACAAGAACGACGCGACAGCATCGATTTCCCCGCTGGTTTCCCTCCACTTTCAAGCCTCCCCAACCTCGAGGTACTCTCCAATGCCACCCTATGGGAATGTTCCGATCCGTGCAATGAAGAAAAGAACGACCGTGCATCGAGCCCCTAACCTTATCCTCCAGGGGATCGCCTGTTTGCTGCCCTTCACCACCCACTCGTACCTCAAGGCGGGAGAAGAGGTGGGCGCGGCCGACCGGCAGAACGAGTTGGCAGTACAGGTTATGGAGATCGCGCGGCAACAGTGCGTCGCTTGTCACAACGCCAAGCAGGCGGAAGGCGGATTGCGTCTGGATGAACATGCCGGATGGCTGCAGGGAGGCGACAGCGGGCCGGCCATCGATGCCGACCAACCAGACGCCAGCTATCTCCTCGAGCGGGTGAGGAGTGAGGAGGACCCGATGCCGCCCGATGGCAACGCTGTGGGCGCACGTCGCTTGACCGCTGCTGAGATAAGCGTAATTGTGCAATGGATTGCCGCGGGAGCTCCCGGGTGGAAAAGTGAAATGGCCGCCACAGCTCCTCAATTCCAACCATTGCCTCCAGGCTTCAATCCCATCTACGCCATGGAGGCTTCATCCGATAATCAGGCATTGGCGGTCGGCCATGGGGATACGGTATGGATCACCGACCCGAGTGGCCAGGGAGAGTCGAATCCTCTGGTCGATCCGGCACTGGCCCCGCGCCGCAGTACCCACTTGGACGTGGTGCAATCGATCGCCTTCAGCCCTGACAGCCAGCGGTTGGCGACGGGTGGCTACCGCACGCTGAAAATTTGGCGACGCCAAGTGGAAGCCGTTCCGGTCTTTCAAGGGTTGAGGCCCCCCGCGGAGACGATGGTTGTGAGCGGAGACGGCAAATGGATGGCGACGTGGGACGCGTCAGGGGGTGTCGAGTTCATCGATGTGGCCCGTGGGATTGCTCACCGTCTGCTGCGGCGTCTGGACGAGCCGGTCACGGCCGTGGCGTGGGAAGATGGGACGCAGCAGTGGATCACCTGCGATAGGACAGGAGACTGGCGCTTCATCACTCCGACAGAACTTAGCGTTATCCCCATAGCGACCAATGAACGTGTCTCCGCGATACAAGTCTTGGGCGACGCCCACGGTCAGCTACTTGCCAGGGAAGCCAGTGGTCGCGTGGCATGGGGACAACTCTTTGCCCCACCCGATTCCGCGCCGCGCATCGAATGGAAGTGGTTGAAAACCGTACCGTCCTGTGTTCAAGTGTTGTCCCTGGACGTCGTGACGGCGGCCGGAGCTGCACCCAGCCAACCAGCGAGTGCCAACGATGCCGGGACGCGGATCGCCTGGTTCCTCAACGAGGACGGCACGTTGGTGCAAGTCGACGTGCACTCGGATGAAGTGCAGCGCGAGGTGCCAACCGGGATTCCGGAGTTGCGCACCGCAGTCATTGATGCGGGCGGTGCAGTGGCGATCCTCGTCCCCGGCGAGGGACATCCGATCGTCTGGAGCATTGACAACAATGAACAGCTGGCTCTCCTCAATCGTGACTACCGGATGGTGCAACCAATTGCCCGTAGAAGGCAAGATGTGGCGCGTCAACAGGCGTGGCTCCAATCTTTGGCGGCTAGCATGCCGCAATTCGAAGAAGCCGCGCAGAAGGAACGCGAGGCTGAGATGCGGTTTCGAGAAGAGCGCGACAAGGCGGCCGAAGCGTTAGCTGCACGAGAGCAGGAGTTGATGGCAGCCCGAGAGGCTGTGGAGAAAGCGGATCAGGCCTTGGCGGCTGCGGAGGCGGCCATCGAGGCGGCAAAACAAGCTGCCGAACAGAAACGCAAGGAACTGGAAGAGCAAAAAAAGCAAGTCACCCAAGCAGAGGAAAGGCGGAAGGCAGCACAAACGGAATTGGCCGAACGTGAGCAAGCGTTGGCTGCCGCCGTAGATGCCGCCGCGTACGCTGCCCAGAGAGTGGAGGAGGGAAAGCAGAGGATCGCTGAAGAGGAGAACACTCTAAAGCGCTTCCAAACCGACCTGCAGCAACTTCAAGCACAAGAAATGATCGTGCCCCAAGTTCGCTCCATGGCGACCTTAGAAACGGGAGAACTAGCAATCGCCAACGGAGATCGATACGTACACGTTTTTTCGGTCGACGGCCAACCGCGGGGCTTTCTTACTGCCACGGAGACGATCGCTCATTTGTTTTCCGGCTCTGATCGCTCCCTGATGGCGATCACCGATGGCGGCGCGCTTCTCAGGTGGACGTGGCCCGCGCCGTTTGTCTTAGAGCAGAGCATTGGTGCGGCCAATCAGCAGGTGTGGAGCGACCGTGTCACGGCGTTGGCATTCAGCCCGGATGGTCAACTGCTGGCGGTCGGTAGCGGTCCGCCGAGCCGTTTCGGTGATCTCAAAATCTTGTCGACTGAAGATTTTTCCGTAGTGCATGACTTGGGCCAAGTTCACAGTGATACGGTGTTTGCACTACAGTTCTCACCCGATGGGCGATTGCTCGCCTCGGCCGGCGCCGACAAACTTTGCCGAATCATCGATACAACCCAGTGGCGCGTTCTGCGAAACTTGGAAGGGCACACCCACCACGTGCTCGCTCTTGCCTGGTACGATGATTCTCAACGATTGTTGACCGGCAGCGCCGATCAGACGATCAAGGTGTGGGAGGTCGCGACCGGACAACAGCAGCGGACGATTGCTGGGCTGCCGGGCGAAATCACCGCATTGCGTCTCGTTGGCACCTCCTCGCAAGTGATTGCGGCCATGTCCGATGGGAGCGTGCGGCTGATCAATAGTGACGATGGCAAAACGGTACGCACGTTCGCAGGTGGCGAAAATGCGCTGTTCGCCGCCACTTTATTTGCCGACCAAAAACGAATTGCTGCCGCGGGACAAACGGGCAAGGTGTGGATCTGGAACATGGACGACGGAAAACTGTCCCAAACACTCAACTTTCCCCGAATTCCATGAACGAGCAGCGACCTATCCCTAGCAGGTCTAGCGATGATGACTCACCACTATCTCTTGCGCCAGAGTCGACACTGGTGTGGACCTGTTACGACGCGCAACAAGTGCTGACCGCCGCCCTAGCCGATCTTCTTCGACAGCATGGCGAGCGTCAGCGGATTCCTTGCCTGTACCGTTCCCCTCCCCCCTGGGAAGATTCGGCTTGGCAGAAGGAAAGCTGGAGCCTGGTGGCGTGGAGAATCAGTTCCCCGACCGAAGCCATGCAGGTGGTTCGATGCTTGGCCTTCTACCGCCATCGATGGCCGGCGCCCTTGCGATTGGTTTACCTCGATGCACCATTGTGGCCATGTGCCGGACCGCTGCAGGAGGCGGGTGCCCAGATCCTCGTCAGCGCGTTAACATCATTGTCAGAGGTAGCTTCCGACATGATCGCACTAGCGCCGTTGATGCCGCGCTTGCGATCCCATTTACTCGATGGCGTCGACCGGCTGCTGCCTTGAATGCCTCTGGCCTGCCCCATCGCGCGCCCAGTGCCAGGCGAACGCAGTACTCAGCACAGGTAGCCGGCGACCCCCGCTAGCCGCGGACCACCGTCCGTCGGCAAACGCAATCGATTTGGAAGAGAAGAGAAAGGACAGGGTTAAACCGTGGAAACCACCCAGATCCGGGACCGGTTACGCACCGAGGTCGGGCAACTGCGCGATCCGGAAACCGGCAGATCGCTGCAGACGAACGACCAGCTAGGGGCCATTGAAGTCGATCACACCAAAGCACGAATCACCGTGCGCCTTTCCTCTCATAGTAGGCCCATTAGCGACGCGGTAAAAGCGCGTGTCGAAGAGGCAGCACGCGTGGCGGTACCTGAATTGACGGACGTAGAGGTGGTGATCGAACCGCTGGAACGTCCACCGGTTCCGTTGGGACAATTGGGGTTGCCGGTCAAGAGCGTCATTGCCGTCGGGTCCGGCAAGGGAGGTGTGGGCAAAAGCACGGTGGCCGCCGCCCTGGCCATTTCCCTGGCAGATTCCGGCGCACGCGTGGGACTTATGGATGCTGATGTCTATGGCCCTAGCCTACCGCATCTGTTAGGCATCTCCGGGCGTCCCGAAGTGGTCAACGGCAAGATCCAACCGATCTATTTCGAGCAGATTCCAGTCATGTCGATGGGGTTTCTCGTCGAACCTGATCAAGCGGTCATCTGGCGAGGCCCCATGCTTCATGGTTCGATCACGCAGTTTCTCCGCGACACCTATTGGGGAGCTCTCGATTACTTGATCATCGACATGCCTCCGGGGACCGGCGATGTCGCCCTGACTTTGTCTCAGCTCTTGCCTCTCACCGGTGCGGTCGTCGTGTGTACTCCACAACAAGTTGCCCTGCTGGATGCCATCAAAGCGGTATCCATGTTCCGTAAGACGAAGATTCCCATGTTGGGAATTGTGGAGAACATGAGCGGATTCGTCTGCCCGCAGTGCAACAAACAATACGATATTTTCGGCCGCGGCGGGGCGCGAGAAAAGGCGGAAGAATTAGGCGTGCCTTTTTTGGGGGAGTTGCCCATTAACATCGCACTACGTGAACAATCCGATGCGGGGCAATTGGCGGCTGCCGCACGGGATCCGGTGAATGCGGCGGCACTGCGGCGTATCGTGTTCGCCTTGGTCGAGCAAGTTGCCCAACAGGCGGCCGCTAAACCCCATGGGCCCACCTTACCCGTCCTCTGATCATGGCCGATGCTCTGCTCCTGACGACGTGTGCTGCAGCGCTGGAAGCGATGGAGGAGTGCGGTTACTTGGCGGGAGACGTAGAGCCGGCGGCTCTGGTCACCGCGGTTGGGGCAGTCGACAGGGGAGGGGGAGTCTTCCATGCCCTGAACAGTCAATTTCGGCACAAGTTAACTCCCGCCGGACGTCGCACCTGCCGAGCAGTGTGCCAGCAGGGGCACGACCTGTTTTTCACCCCCCCGCGCCGGTGGCATGACGCGGTGTGCTCCCTCATCGGAGCCCGCTGCTACCTTGCCTCTCGGTCCTGGGCAGTCGCCCGATCTCCACTCGTATCGATTGCCAGTTCGAATGTGGGAAAGGGGCATCGTGAGCTTCCCGAGTGGCCACGCATTCTGGAGGGAATCTTGCAACAGGCCAAGCAGCGCCGATGGAATCTGCTGCTGGTCGAGGGGACGACTTTTTACACTGAGCTGCACTCTGCCTCGCTGCTAGTTGACGTGCCTACGACATGGTTGAACTTGCCTCTGCAGCAGGAATCGTTGGCAGGCTGGTTGGAACGTTGCACGGCGATGTTGGAGGAACGTACCAGCCGCTTCGAACGCGACAGCCCCATGGATCCGTTGTTCGTCTCCCCGCTTGTTGTCGGTGATGCACTGCCCGCACAGTCACCGCTGAGTGGACGCGACCTGTTGGCGACGACGCTCGCCGACCTGGTGGTAGCGATTCACGTACGGCGTGGAGGCCGCGTCGAATACGCGTTGCATCAGCGCTTGGCCGACCAACGCTTTCCGCCAGGAAGTGTGTGGATGCGGGTTCCGCCTGCGGATAGTCGTTATCCCCGAGGAGCAGCCCCCATCGACGCCTGGCTTGAACGAGGCGCCGTCGGATGGTGGCTCGGACGCCAGGAGACCGCTGCCGCCTGGTCGGCCCCCGAATTGGCGGCCTGCACTACCGTGGCGCGTCGGCTCGGCGAGCCGGTAGGCTCAGCCCGCCGGGTTCGGCCGCAGCAGGTAGCTGCTCGAGCACCGGATGCGTGTCCGGAATCGGCCGGCCAGCCGCAATGGCTGGTTCACTGCACCCGCGGAACCAATGGTCCAAAGCAATCGGCGTCGTTGGTGACCCTAAGCGAGGCGTGGAACGGGACGATGCCCATGGCGATCGATCCGTTACAAAATCTTGCTCTAATTTGTCGACAAGGTCGACTACGGGCAAACGCCAGCTTACTGCGAACATCGGTAGCATGTGTTTGCTTCTCTGCCGTAGACTTGCGCGAGCTGATCGCCAGAAGACGCTTCCGTAGTCATCTAGGCCGCTGGGATTGGGAGCCGTATGGGGTGTTGATTTCGCGGCAGCAGCTGGAACGGCTTGGTGGCCGCCCCGTCATCTATGGCGACCAGGATGAGTTTCAACGCTTGCCCAAGATGCTCCGCCCCTTTTTCCAAGCTGTTGGTAAACAAGGACAATGGCGCGAGGAGAAAGAGTGGCGAGTTTGTGGCGATGTCGATTTACAAAAGCTTCCCTGGGACAGTGTGCATCTATTTGTGCACCGCAAGTGGGAAGCGCTGCGCATGGCGCGCCTGTCACCTTGGCCCGTCCTGTGGCTGGAAGACTGATCACTGATCTGGTTGCTTCCCATGATTATTAAGGCAGATGGCAAGACCACGGCGGTGTGCAGCCCTCGACGGGAGATTCGAGCAGCATTGACTTGTTAACCGCAAGAGATTCTCTTCTCGTTCTGTTTGCTCGACGGTACTTTGGCCGCCACCGGCAAGGGTCGGCGGAATGATAGTTGAAACCCTCTAGGGGCCGCGCTTTCCGCCAGGCCGACTACCGAGGAAAGCATCGCGCCGTCGTCGATTATGCCCGTTGACTGTGGGGCGAACGGGCATTAGTTCCCATCACTACACGATTGACCGGCAGTCAGCGCATTGCAGTGTGAGCATTTGTTTAAAGACCTCACCGACTGCAAAGCCGTAGCCGACCTCCACCAACAGTGACGGCCAGAACCGCACGTGAGCACGTAGTGGCTGATCTCCTGGGAAGCACCCGGTAAGAGGTGGCAAAGCGACTCTTCAAGAAAACGTTACCGGGCAGCTCACCTTAGTCGGTTGCTCCCTCCGCGGCGGTAGAATTGCTCACGCCGGGAATATCCAGCTCGACAATCACTTCAACGGCATCATTACCCGGAGCCTCCAAAGAGGTCTCTTTGCGCACGATGCGGCCGGGAACCGCATCGGACTGCCACAACCGCACCTGCATCGCCCCATTCTCTAGCGCTTCGGTCCATTCGAAAACGGTGGCCTCCACCTTCTGACCCAGTACGTCAACCGTTTCGCGCCCCACCATGCGGGCCGTCGGCGACGGCTTGGCCAAGAAGTCATCGTCGCTTGCGGAGCTAGAATCCTGCGCCGCAGCGATCGATCGAACCTTGGCCGGATAGACCAGCTCCAGCGGCTCGTTCTCCTCGACTCCCTCGGGACGCTCGACACGGATTCTCTGGGTGATGGTGATCGATTCCGGCGTCTTCTTCACCAGCTCCAACTCGGTAGTCTCGTAGAGGTATCCAAGTTCGTTGTGATGTTCCCGTCGCCGCACCACGCGCGTGCCAACGGGAAACCGGCTCCAACACACATACTCCGGATAGTCCACCATGACCGACGGTCGACTTGGCGGTAACTCGCCGAGTATGGCTGGTGCAGGGGGCTGGGTGGGATCGCTGCATCCAAGACTTACCGCCAGAATCACGAACAACAACTTAAAAACCGCGGCAGACAACGGGCGAGCAGACCGCTGCCGTCGTGGACGAACCTCAAACGCCATTCGATCCTCCATCTAACGCACCCAAGTTCCTATAGCAATCTTCCAGAATGCCCCCTTACCATCACCGCATGTCCGCCTCCGTGTGGGCATACGACCAGCCACCGGCACGGGCCGGCAATAGCTGGGCATCTTCGCCAAGACACCAAGCCGTGCTGGCCCTCGCGCCGAGGATTAGGGAAGCCGTTAGCGACGGTTACCGCTTTCCTCTTCTTCGACAGCGGCATCTTCCTGCTTCATCGCTTCCACCTGCTCTGCGGTTAGTTCTGTACTGGGCAGGATTGCCTCGTTCGAGGATCCGCAACCTCCCACAGAAATTAGGACGAGAGAACAAACAAATTGCTTGGCAAACCACAGCATCGCCGTGTTTTTTACATTGTTCTGCATGGTCATTTTAGGCAGCTTATTATGAAAAAGTAGTGGATAGAAAAATGTTATATCTGTGGAGGTTCTTGCAAAGAAAGCACAGCGAGGAGCATTTTCCGAAAAAGCTCCTCACCGCAGCAGTATCAAGGGTGCGTAAATGGAATGCTATTCGAGCGTTTGCACCACTTGACCGTCATCGATGACGCACGAATACATCCACACGGTGGCATCAACATTGAACGAGGCGAAGCGGACGGAGCCATCGCCGAAAACGGCATTCAGACCGCCCGGGTGCGCCGACCCGAAGTAGCGTCTCCACACGGTGCCCGTTTGGTTCACCATATCTCGATAGGGCCGATTGCGCGGGTCGTTATCGGCCATGGGCGGAAAATGCCAGCGGAGCACGTCCTCATCCCAACCGGCATTGTTCCATCGCTCGTTATCGCCACCGTCGGATCCATGGCGATTGGAGGGCAAGGCTTTTTCAGCGCACATGATGCTGTTCGAGGTACCATCGATCACATCGCCGAGCCTGCGTTTCGCCCCTTGGGCAGCCCAGACGAAATAGCCTTTACGTCCTCCGACGTTGCCAAAGTTTTCCACAGTGCGCTCATTGCGACGCGGCCCCAATCCAAGCGGAGGATCAGGAATCTGAGGCTGCCAGATCGGCGGATCCCAACCGCTTTGGGTGCCGTTCTCCATGATCTCGCCCTGATAAAAGCCTGCGCATCCGGCGTAATCACACCGTCCGAACTGAGCACTTCCATAGGCGGTGGGCCCCCGTCGCGATGGGCAGTAGTAGGAAGGTATGAGCGCTCGTGCTACCGCGTTTTCTCCGTTGTAGTCGGGGTCAATTGCCGCTCGCTCGCCGGTGCTGTGTACGGGCGCCGTATCGAATTTGGCCAAGTTGTAGACATTTGTCTGCTCCATGAACGGCAGGATCTTGAACCACTGGCTCCAGCCATTGGGATGGGCGGCGTTGCAGCAGGTCGACCCCTCGTACTGCCCTGGCGCCTCGTTGTACTGCATCCCCGGCAAACGAGGGTCGCCGTCATACGGACCCGGAGGAATCTGCTTGTAAGCCGATTCAAAGTTGAGGATTGCCAATCCGATCTGCTTCAGATTGTTGGAACACTGCATCCTGCGCGCCGCTTCTCGTGCTGCCTGGACTGCAGGCAATAGCAAGCCGACGAGGATGCCAATGATGGCGATCACCACCAACAGCTCTACCAGAGTAAACCCTGGTCTGGGGAAACATCTGCGCATAATAGCTGCACCTTTCTCTTCAAAATCTTCTCGTTCGGGAGACACTAAAAGCATGGCTATCTACGAAATGAGCCTTCCTGTCCGTCGCGACGACGCCAGGATTTTATCGCTAGGGACAAGAAATCTGATGAAGAGAAGATTTATGAACTATGAAAAAACAGCAAAGAGATGAGAAGCCCCGCGACGGCCGCGTCTGAAGGCCCCGTCGGCCCCGCGATGGGTCATCATCTCTCGTCCCAGCTCATCGAGGCCTCTTCACGCGTCGCCACGGCGAACGACGTGCACTTGGTGCGCCGGACGGCACGAAGGACCACTCAGCCTCCTGGCGGTACCTGCGCCTGCAGGCGGCTTCACTCAGTAACTGAGGGTGGCGAGAGGCGGAGGGAATCGTCTTGCTCTTCGTGAACCTCCCGCTTGCGGAGTACCCCTACGCGGGCTGGCGGGTAGTGACGCATATCCCACGAAAACAGCGGAAAGGTAGTAGCGAGATCAAACCTCTCATCGGCTTCGCAGATGAACTGACTGTGCGGAGGCGCTGCGTGAAAGATGGCAGCGAGGAGATTGCCCAGCGCCTCGGTCTGCTCATGCCACATGCGGTAGGGTGGACACAGAAATACCACCCACGGCAGGTGCTGCGGCAGTCGCTCGACGGCACCACCGCGCACCCATCGCAGCGTATCGACGTGGTGGACTTGGACGCGATCAAGAATCCTCAGCTTTTCGGCATTTTGCAGAATGTGGGACACGGAAGTGCGAGACAACTCGAGCAGAATTCCCGCCGAGGCGCCGCGACTGATCGCTTCGAAACCGAGGATCCCCGTGCCGCTGAACAGATCGATCGCCAGCATGTCCGGCAAGTAGCCGCCGAGGAGGCTGAACACGGCCTCGCGAGTCCGTTCCTTCATGGGGCGAGTTTCCGGATCCCCGTTGTATTCGATTTTTCGCCCCCCCAATTCACCGGCTACGATGCGCAATTTGGCCGGGGTCCATCCACGGCGCGAACCACGTGCCGGCTTGCGGGGATAACGATGGCGAGTGCTCATCCGTCCTCCTTCGTTCGTCGCTCTGTTACTTGGGCCACTTTACTTGGGCCACTTCGGAGGTTGCCTTGAAGGGCCTCGGCGGCCTCGCAGTGGCCCCCCGCTGTGCTCTCGTCGGCTTATGAGGGCTGCTTCGTACTGAGCATCAGTGCTACCCCGAAAGCCGGAGAGTGTTAGCTGCTCTCCCCCTATGTCATTGTAGGGACGAGTCGGTAAAGGCAATAACCGGGGTACCCGTTGTTTCCAAGGGTTGTCGGTTCTAGCATAATGAGCAGAGCTGGTTGGTGGCCTTCGGCTGCGAAGCAGCACCGGTTCCATCGCGGGACGCCTCTGGTCGAACGTCTCTCCACGTTTGTTTTCCTTCCTCAGTAGCGACGGTGAGCGCCAACATGTCAGTAGACGCATCAGCAACGGATTTGGAGGCCGCACAGAAGGCGGCACGGGACCGACTGGACCAACACGTCTATGAGATTGTCCAGTGGCATTTTCATGAGAGCACCGGCTGCCCCTTCTGGCTGGAGAAGAAGAAGGAATTGAAGTTCGATCCGCTCACGGAAGTCAAAGGCTTCGATGACCTGAAGAAGTTTCCCTTGTTCGAAGACGAATGGCTGCGGGGAGGTCCAGTGCGGCGATGGGTGCCGAAAGCATACGCGGATCGGCCTATCTATGTCTTCGAGACGGGGGGAACGACCGGAATTCCCAAGAGCCGTGTGGTGGTCGAAGACCACTGGATTGATTACGAGATGTTCAGCCATACGCTGCCCGACGAGTACTTCCCCAAGGGAGCCAATTGGTTGATGCTCGGTCCCTCGGGGCCTAGGCGACTGCGGCTGGCGATCGAGCACCTGGCCCAGTATCGCGGTGGTATCTGCTTCTGCATCGACTTGGATCCGCGATGGGTAATCAAGCTCATCAAGAAGGGATGGATGGAGCATCTGGAGGAATACAAGAAACACTGCATCGATCAGGCGCTAACCATCCTTTCGGCAGGCCATGACATCAAGTGCATGTTCGCCACCCCCAAGCTCCTGGAGGCGCTGGCCTACGGACTGGCTGAGCAGGGGAAGAGCATCCCGGAGGTGGGAATCACCGGTATTTTCTCCGGCGGCACCGAGTTCACTCCACAATGGACGCGTTTCTGCGTGGAGGAGCTGCTGGGAGGGCCGCCCGAGGAGAGTGGGGTATTCATGACGCCCACCTACGGCAACACGCTCATGGGCTTGGCGTGCAGCAAGCCGGTTCGTGCCGAAGAGGACTACAAGATCACTTACTACGCTCCTCAACCGCGCGCGGTTGTCGAGGTGGTCGATTTCGACAATCATGAGCAAGTCGTGGACTATGGCCAAACCGGGCGTGTGAAGCTGTACACGATGACTAAAGAGTTCTTCGTCCCTGGCTTCCTGGAGCGAGATGAAGGCGAAAGAGAGCGTCCGTATGCCAAGTACCCGTGGGATGGGGTAAGCGGCGTTCGCCCCTACCATCGCATCGCCGCGCAAACGACCGTGGGTGTTTATTGACCGGCGGCGGCTGGCAAGGCAGCCGCCGCGTTCCGCATCGCCGTCAAGCTGTCACAGCTTTGCCAAAGAATGCCAATCGATATTTCCGTAAGGAGGGACCATTCGCGTGTTGCACCTGCCTGCACTTCGCTGGGGTAAACGATACGAATCGCTGGAGAAGCAAGAGGTGGCCCATTTCTTGACCGGGGAACCGATTGCGCAAATCTCGCAAGTCAACGGGGGAATGCTCCAGTTGGATATGCGGCATGCAGCGCGCGCCCGCCAGATACTGCGTCAAATCCCCTCTGACGACCTGTTGGCGATGTGCGAAAAAGCGGCCGAGCTTTTTGAAAATGCCACGCTGCCCGTGGGTGATGGCGAACAATCGGTCGATGACTTCATCCATCAGCAGTCGGCCAGCACGGGACTGCCCGAGCACATGTGCCGGGCGAACATGAAGAAAAATGCGTTTGTGTTGGCCAATATGCGGTCGATCTTGGATGCCTTGACACGGGGGCTGGATCTGGAAATCCTCTCCCGCGGCTGGGGTGACGAAGGACGGGGGGTAATTGTAAGTTACCAGGTGCAATCGCCAGTTCTGGGAGCCGTCTTGCCCAACAATTCCCCAGGAGTGCATACGTTGTGGCTGCCGGCCATTCCGTTGAAGGTTGGGCTACTGCTGAAACCGGGCAGTCAAGAGCCGTGGACGCCGTATCGCATGGTTGCCGCCTTTACCGCAGCCGGTGTGCCGCCCGAAGCGTTCGCCCTGTATCCCGGAGGGCACGACGTGGGGAGCACCTTGTTGGCGCGATGCCCGCGGGCGATGGTCTTCGGCAGTGCGCAGACGGTCGAGCAGTACGCGGGTAATCCTCGCGTCCAACCCCATGGCCCGGGATTTTCCAAGATATTGCTGGGAGACGATGTGGTGGACCGGTGGGAAGAGTTCTTGGACCTGATGGTCGAGAGCGTCTTTTCCAATAGCGGTCGGAGCTGCATCAATTGCTCAGGGATTTGGGCGTCGCGGCACACCGAAGAGATCGCCCGCGCCTTGGCCGAGCGTTTGGGACCGGTGGACGTGCTGCCTCCCGACGATCCGCAGGCCGGTCTAGCGGCATTCACCAACAAGCAAATGGCGATCGGCACGTACTCCATGGTGCAGCAAGACCTGGCGGAGGCGGGAGTGACCGATTGCACGGCTGCGTTTGGTGAGCGGTTGGTGGAAAAAGAGCGGTGCGCTTACCTGCGGCCCATGGTGGTGCACGCGGATAGCCCCGATCGCGCGGTTGCCAGCAAGGAGTACATGTTCCCCTTCGTGAGCGTGGTTCGGTGCGCTCAGCAGGACATGCTTCGGAAGATCGGCCCGACGTTGGTAGGTACCGCGCTGACGGAGGATCCAGAGTGGATCGACGCCTTGACCGAATCGACGCTGATCGATCGGCTAAATATCGGCCCCATCCCCACCAACCGCCTGAATTGGTTGCAGCCACACGAGGGCAATCTGATCGATTTCCTCTATCGCTCCCGCGCCTATCAAGTCGAGCCGATGCCGGCGCCGGTTCGTGCTTAACGTGCGACCGCCCCTATGGAAGGAGCGTTACTGCCGACGATGGCAGGATGCTCGACAAGGCGGAAGGACCTGCTCACCGCGTAACCGATCGTTGACGTCGTCCTCGCAGGCAGTTCAAGGCATCGTTGGCCAGTAGAAAACCCAAATGCATGGCATTGCGCAGGTAGCGAGGCCCCAATCGTCGTGGTTCGCTCAGCGCGCGGTACAGCCACTCCAGATTCAAACGTTGCATGGCCAACGGAGCGCGTTTGGCCGTCCCCACCAAGAAATCGAAACTGGCGCCGATCTGAATGCTTAACGGGACTCCTAGTTCGCGAAAGTGGTCGTAAATCCAGAACTCGCCTTTGGGTTGCCCGAAAGCGACGAGGAGGATGTCGGGTTCCGCGCGCCGAATCTCATCCAACATGGCGGCGTGTTCGGCGGAACTTATCTTCCGGAACGGGGGAGCGGAACGACCGGCAATCTGCATGCCTGGGTATTGTCGTTGGAGGCGGCGGGCAGCCGCATCGGCGACTCCCGGAGCGCCACCCAGGAAGTAGATTCGCCAGGCGTGATGGTGGGCCAGTGCGGCCAAGCGCACCACGAGATCGGCACCCGTGACCCGCCCCGGCAGCGGAGTAGGGGTCATGCGGCTGCGCACCACGATCGGGAAGCCGTCGGCCAGAACAGCCGCGGCGCGTTCATTAATCTCGTGCAACCGCGGATAGCGACGGGTGAGCATCAAGTAGTTGAGGTTGGCCGTGATAAAGTATTCCGGCTCGCGCAATTGAATGATCTGTGCGGCCAGCCTTAGTGTCTCCTCCATATTCAACCGCGCGAACGACGTTCCCCATACGGGGACTTGAGGTGGAAGAGCAATACGCGCCGGTCGGCGCGATCCCTCATCCTGCGACGAATCGTCGTGGGCAGTATCGCCAGCAGTATCGCCATAGGATACCTGCAGATCAGGAAACGAGCATGCCACGGATGATGAACGGTGCGGGTCGTTGCACATGGCCATTCGAACTCCTTCTATCCTTACAAGAATGTGCCGTCATGACGCGAGATCGGACGTTGACTTCTCCGCCTTGGTAGGGGCGAGCACGATGCCGACGGCGGTGCACCGTTCACCTAAACGTAGATCACGGCTAAACTTGACCCACGGGCTCGTAGAGCGGGAAGCCGGTACCGCCTGCGTCTATCGGTGGGGAGGCAACGATTTTGAGGGTTAGGAATTTGACACGAACCAAGGGTACCGATGCGACGCTTGTGGTAGGCCTAGAAGGCGTGGGGCCGTGGATGGTTGGCGCGTGCGGAGCCCACGGAGCACGAACGCCCCACCTGGACCGGTTGGCAGCCAGCTCCGACATCTGCCTGCATAGCTTCGTGGATTCGGTTGCCCTCGAGCAACAATTGCTCGGTATGTGGACCGGCAGGCACGCTTGCGCCGGCGGTTTGCCCGAACAGACGCTGCGGAGCACGCCCCATGAGCCGTCGTCACCGACCGACCCCGGGAACCCTCGTTCAAGGACGGAAACGGACCGGGGGAGCAGCGGGCCGGCGTTGGACACTCTGTGGCACCAAATGGCCGCAGAAGAAAAGTCAGGCACTCTCGTGACGGACGTACCGGAGGTAGCCGAAGCCGCCGAGCGGGCCGGCTGCTCGATGGCGATCCTCGTCCAAACGGCCAGCCCCCCCACCCAGGCGGCCGAAGAAGCTGCCCAATGCGTTTGCATGGAGTTGTTTCGAGTTGCCGCGGAGATGATTGCCGATGGTTATGGCGGTTTACTGTGGGTGCACTCGAAAGGCCTTTACCATCCATGGGATGCACCGTTGGCCCTACGACACGCCATGATCGATCCGGATGATCCGCCACCGCCCGCAGGTATCCATCCGCCGGGGGAACTGCCCGACTATCGCCCCAGGTGGTTGGCGGGCAATGCAGCCTCCAGTCAGTTCGACCCCGACCTAGTCTTAGGGTGGAACCAAGTCGCTGCTGCCCAGACTGCGGTGCTTGACCAGGGGATCGGCCTGCTACGGGCGGCGCTCGAAGCGCGGGGAGAGGAGCATTCCTGGAATTGGCTGATCCATTCCTTGGGACAGATTCCTCTAGGGGAACACGGAGCGTTGGGAAGCCCGCTGACGGTACCCTATCTGGAGCACCTGCGGATGCTGGCGATCGTGCGGCCGGCGGCTCAGCAACTGGCTCGTTTCCGGCAAGCGATCTTGCAGTCACCAGATTTTTACAGCGTGCTGGCCGCATGGATGCTGGCTGCCCATCGGAATCGACCGCCGCACAGCACGCCAGCGGCACACGGCGCCGCGGCGGAATGGCCCGCATGCTGGGGAAACTATCCCCTTGCGGATGACTCACCAACGCACTGGCTGGCGGTGACGTTGGACGCGAAGCAAGGGGGGCCGGGTTGGATTCGCTCACCCGCCTGGAGTGTTCGACGAGATAGCAGGCAAGTGCAACTGTTTGTGCAGCCAGATGATCGCTGGGAAGTAGGCGATGTAGCCGATTTGGAGGCCGACATCGCTTCGAGCCTCATCAGGGCTGGTGACGCCTTCATCGACGCGGCCAAGAACCATCGACGTCTGGAGGCGGGGGATGAGATGAGTGCGTTGATCAACCAGATGCGGTAGCGAGCCTGGTCGGTGGTAAACCGGGTGACTGCCGAGCCATGCCAGGTGTCGCCTACGACCATCATGCGGCATCTCAACATGGGGTCGTAGATGGAGATGGGAGGTACTTCCGGATTCCCTGCCACCTCGTTAGGATCGTCACCAGACGCGTCGTGGGGAGAGCGCCCATGCAGCCGCTGCTCCCCTCGACCAGAGTTATCCTCAAAGTTTCTTCGCTTCGTCGCCGGAACCGTTCGTCTTTTCGAGTCAGAGAACCTGCCCATGCGTATCGATTCAGTGCCACCATGGAAACGTCGAGAGATTTGGGGCATGTCCGCTATTCTTCTCCCGTTAATTGACGGCGAAGTGGATTGGGAGAGTTTTCAGGGCCATGTTCAACGAACCGCGGCTGCCGGATTGGTTCCGGCGGTGAATATGGATACCGGATACGCTCACCTGATCGATGAACAGACGCGAATGCGCGTTCTGGAGGAGACGCGCGCCGTTTGCGCCGGCCGCATGTTCGTCGCCGGTGCGTTCGTGGGTGACCAGCCTGGGGCGGCATTCGACTTCGATGCTTACGCACGGCAGATCGAAAGCATCTGCAGCCAGGATGGGGTGCCGGTGATTTTCCAGTCGTTCGGGCTGACTGGTTTGGACGATGCAACGCTGATCGATGCCTACCGGAGGATCGGCGAGATTACCGATCGCTTTATCGGTTTTGAATTGGGGAGGATGTTTGCGCCGTTTGGGCGTATTTACTCGCTCGACGTCTATCGCGAGCTGATGAAGATCACTAGCTGCATCGGAGCCAAGCACAGTTCCTTGGACCGCATGCAGGAATGGCAACGGCTGGCCCTGCGAGACGCCCATCGGCCTGACTTTCGCGTCTTCACCGGTAACGACCTGGCCATCGACATGGTGATGTATGGTAGCGATTACTTGCTCGGCCTGAGCACCATGGCCCCCGACCTGTTTGCACTTCGAGATCGGATGTGGGCCGATGGAGATGCCGAATTCTTTCATTTAAACGACTGGTTGCAATATCTCGGTTTCTTTGCCTTCCGTGATCCAGTGCCGGCATACAAGCACTCCGCGGCTCAATTCTTGCATCTACGGGGCTGGGTCAAGAGTAACCAGACGTGGCCTGGCAGTCCCACTCGACCAGACAGCGACATCGAGATTCTCGCTACCATCCTCGATCACCTGCGCGGGCAAGGCTGGATCGAACGAGCGGCTGGGTTGGTGGCGCCCGTCGACCGTTGAGCAGGCACTCCAGGGAGTGGTCGAGCTGTTACAATAGGGAAGGTGCGGCTGCGCACAACCGGGAAGCTGCGTACACCAGGGGGACGGAGTCCGGATCGACGAGGGCTTAGCTTAGATATGCCGAAGGGGCGCTGGCATGCTGGACTTAGTGGGGAGAGGTAAAGCACGAACCTGCAGTGGTGCGACGCGACGTGAATTCCTCCAGGTGGGCACGCTCGGCGCGCTGGGATTCGGCCTCCCGCAATGGCTGGCGGCACGGGAAAAAGGCCTCGTTCGCCCGGAGGATGACACCAAGAGCTGCATCCTGATTTTCAATTTGGGAGCGCCCAGCCACCTCGACACGTTCGACATGAAGCCGGATGCGCCCCGCGAAATCCGGGGCCCCTTCCGACCGATTTCGACAGTGGCCGACGGTATTCAGGTGTCAGAGATCTTGCCCCGCCATGCCGAGATAGCGGACAAGATCAGTTTCGTGCGGTCGTGCTTCCATCGAGGAGCGGCAGTTCACGATTCTGGCTGGCAAATCATGCAGACCGGCCGTCTGTTCACCGGCGGAGTCGACACTCCCCATGTCGGATCCGTGGTATGGTACTTGAGGGGATCGCGAAGCGATTTGCCGCCTCATGTCGTTCTCCCGGAAACAATGGGACGGGGAGGAGGAAACTTGCCTAATGGCCAAGCCGGTGGATTTCTCGGCAAAGCCTACGATCCGTTCGCACTGATGGCCGATCCATCGCAAGAGAACTTCAAAGTGCCCGATTTGATACCACCAAGTTCCTTGCCACCGGTGCGAATCGAACGGCGGCGGCGATTGCGAGAAACGATCGAAGCGTCGATGCGTGATTTCGAGGCCAGCGAGAGTGCACGCATCATGGACGAGCATTTCGATACGGCTTATCGATTGATGACCAGCCCGCAGGCGCGCGAGGCCTTTGACCTGAGCAAAGAGCCACGGAAGGTTCGTGAACGTTACGGAATGAATCGCTTCGGACAATGTTGCTTGCTGGCCCGACGATTGATCGAAGCGGGAGTGCGTTTCGTCACCATCAATACGTTTCTCACTGTCTTCGACGAGATCACTTGGGACATTCACGGGAGCAAGCCGTTTACGTCGATCGAAGGCATGAAGAACATCGTGGCGCCCATGTACGATCAAGGCTATGCCGCTCTAATTGCCGATCTGTCGGAACGCGGCATGCTGCCCGACACCCTGGTCGCGAGCCTGGCCGAGTTTGGACGTACTCCCAAAATCAATCCGGCAGGAGGACGAGATCACTGGCCGCAGTGCTTTACCGTCTACTTTGCCGGCGGTGGCGTCCAAGGCGGCCGTGTGGTGGGAGCCAGCGATCCAATCGGTGCCGTCCCCGACGACCGGCCCACGGAACCACCGGAAGTGGTGGCCACCATCTTCCATGCCCTGGGGTGCGATCTGCAGACGCACATTCCGGGCCCCGGTGGTCGACCGTTTCCCATCGTGGATACTGGTTACCGTGAGATCCACGAACTGTTTTGATTCTCCACTTCGATATTTGGGAACACCATGCAGTCGCCTGATAAGGTAGCGCCTGGCAGTGCCGTGGACGTATCGCCGGCCAGGAGTGCTATTCTCGACAAATTACGACGGCAGATCGTCGTCGAGCATCCTCCCCTGCCGGAGGTGATCTCCGGAGAATGGATTCGATATGAAGACCCAGTGATGCAGTTTACCCAGGCGGTCGAGGCGGTGGGGGCAAGCTGTGTGTCGGTCCAGCATCCGTCGGAGATTGCCAAGCACTTGGAGGGGCACGAGATTTGGCGGAACGCAACGAAGGTGTTTTCCCAGGTGCCGGAGGTACCCGGCAACGTCGATCTAGCGGCCATCGATGCCCCCCATGCCCTCGACGACCTCGACTTCGTAGTCTATCGTGGCCAATTCGGTGTAGCGGAGAATGGCGCCGTTTGGGTTTCCGATCAGGATCTGCGTCATCGAGTCGTCTTCTTCATTACCCAGTTCCTAGTTCTCGTCGTCTCACGCGATCAAATCGTTCACCATATGCATGAAGCTTATGCCAGGCTCCAGCTGCCTCGCCCCGGTTTCGGTTTATTCTTGGCCGGTCCCAGCAAGACCGCCGACATCGAACAATCCTTGGTGGTCGGCGCCCACGGATGCAAGCAGTTGCAAGTCTTTATCGTTTGACCCCGCTGCCGATTGACGTTCCTTCAGGAGATCTTGATGACATCGGCGCCCGCAGACACTTCGCCTTCCAGCGGCCAATCATCCCCGCCGCGAATCGACAAGCGTGCCGAGCGCGTGCGCGAGATGTTTGCTCAGATCGCCCCGCGATACGACCTGCTCAACCATCTCTTGTCTTTGGGCATCGACATTCAGTGGCGTCGGCGCGTGGTGCGTTTGCTGGACCTGCAACCAGGTTTACCCGTCTTGGATTGCTGTACCGGCACCGGGGACTTGGCGCTGATGATGGCTGCTGCAGCGCCCGAGGGCGTATCGGTGATCGGAACGGACTTCTGCCCACAGATGCTGGAGGTTGCCCAAAGGAAGTGTAAAGAAGTGCCCGCGTCACGACCGGTCGAGTTTCAACTTGCCGATGCCCAGGAGCTCCCGTTCGATGATGCGACCTTTCAGGCGGTGACAGTGGCGTTCGGCTTGCGCAATGTTCAGGACACCGACCAGGGGCTACGAGAGATGGCAAGGGTATGTCGTCCTGGCGGGCAGGTTTGCGTGCTGGAGTTTTCCCAGCCGACCATGCCCGGGTTTCGCCACGTCTACAGTTTCTACTTCAACAAGGTATTGCCCAAGGTAGGGCAGTGGCTGGCACGGAACGAAAAGGATGCCTATCACTACTTGCCCGCCAGTGTCCAACAATTCCCCAGTGGCAAGGAGTTGGCCGGACGGCTGGAAGCTCACGGTCTCACCGATGTTCGCGTTATCCCGCTGACCTTTGGTGTCGCTTCGATTTATCTCGGTCGCCGCGGTGGATAGGGATGCGATGAACGAGGAACGTCGGTTACCCATGGTGTTGGCGATCACGGGAGCCAGCGGCGCCGTCTATGCGGCTAGATTGCTGGAAACCCTGATCCTGGCGGGCGTGAAGGTGCATTTGGTGGTCAGCGAATCGGGCCGCGCGGTCATACGTCATGAGCTGCGCGTTGATCTGCAAGAGGATGCATCTGATTGGCAGGAGATGATCCGTGCCGGTCGGCGTTTACTGCAACTTCCGGCCGAGCCGGAACAAGCGCCCCGTCCGCCTGCGGACCTGGTGCACAGCCACCGTTGTGACGACTATTTCACGCCGATCGCGAGCGGTTCTTACTTGACTCGAGGCATGGTGATTTGCCCTTGCTCCGGTGCGACCCTTGCCGGAATCGCCCATGCCGCCAGTGCGAATCTGGTTCAGCGTGCGGCCGAGGTTCACCTAAAGGAGCGTCGGAAGTTGATCCTGGTACCGCGCGAAACCCCGGTCAGCACGTTGCAGTTGGAAAACCAGTTGCGATTGTCTCAGGCAGGCGCCGTCTTACTGCCGGCCGCCCCCGGATGGTATCACGGGGTGCGAGACCTGCGCGATCTAGTGGACTTCATCGTCGCGCGGGTGATGGATCAATTGAACATCGACCACCACCAGATACGTCGCTGGGGATCGGAGGAAACGGAAGAGGATGCATAGGCCATGGAGCACGAGGCAACCACCAGTCCGAGTACCACGGGGGCCCTCCCCATCGCAGTTCGCGTCCGGCGCTATTTGGAGCTGATTCGTTTCAGCCATACGGTTTTCGCCCTACCCTTTGCACTACTCGCCTGTGTAATGGCCCTGACGCTGCCAACCCCGACGGGGACACCGTGGGAGTTAACTGGAGGGCAATGGTGGCAGCGTTTGTTGGGCGTTCTGGTCTGCATGGTGGCAGCCCGTTCGGCAGCCATGGCCTTTAATCGGCTGGTTGATGCGCGCTACGATGCCCTGAATCCACGCACCGCTTCGCGCCACTTGCCAGCAGGCTTACTTACACGTTCGCAAGTGATCGCCTTTTTCGCCGCCTGTGCCGTGCTGTTTATCGCCGCCACGCTCCTGTTCTTGCCCAACTGGTTGCCCATGGTACTTTCCCCATTCGTTCTACTGTGGATTTGCGGCTATAGCCTGGCGAAGCGCTTCACCTCCGCAGCGCATCTGTGGTTAGGCGTCGCCCTGGCCATCGCTCCCATGTGCGCCTGGCTGGCCATTCGGGGGGAGGTCGTTCAGCAGTGGCCCAGTGACCTGTGGCCGACCACTTGGCTGGCCCTGGCCATCGCGCTGTGGGTCTGCGGGTTCGACATCATCTACGCCTGCCAGGATGCGGATTTCGATCGCCGCGCTGGATTGCATAGCCTGCCGGCTCGGCTGGGCTTGGCCGGAGCATTGCGGTTATCGGCCCTACTGCATTGGTCGATGCTGCTGGTGCTACTCAGTTGGCCATGGGTAGTACCATCGGCAGGGTTCGGGTGGACGTACGCCGTCGCCTGGATCGTGGTGGCGGTGTTGGTGATTCGCCAGCATCAATTGGTGCGCCCCGATGACTTGGCACGGGTCGGCGAGGCGTTTTTTTCATCTAAATGCATGGATCAGCCTAGGATTCTGCACCTTGGCAGCGCTCGACTGCCTGTTTTAGGGCGGAGAATCTCCCGTTGAGGCCACTGCGGGCAGGCGCTGATCGCTGAGTCAGAGGACGGCAGCTTTCGGTGCGCTCTGACCATCGTAATGCCCTTGGTCGGCTCTCCGTATTTTGCGTCTTAAGGCCTTGGAATTTAAAAAGTTGCGTCAACTGGTCGGTAGCCGCTCCCCATTGTTGAACGGGGCGTTTCGCGGTATATTTTGAGGCTCTCGATACCCTTTTTAGGGAGGCTTGAACCGACTTAGAAGGAAGGACCAGGCATTGGCCGATCTACCACCAATCGACGATGACGCACCGCAGCCACTCGAGGGCGAGAACGGCGGAAACGGCGGCGACGGAAATGGCGGTTCGCACTTCATCGATCAACCGATCGAAAACGAACTGCGCGACAGTTACTTGACCTACGCGATGAGCGTCATCGTCTCGCGAGCGTTGCCCGACGTGCGGGATGGGCTCAAGCCATCGCAGCGCCGCATCTTGGTGGCTATGAACGACTTGAATTTGGGGCCCGGCTCCAAGCGAGTCAAGTGTGCGAAGATCTCAGGTGATACCAGCGGTAACTACCATCCGCACGGAGAGGCCGTAATCTACCCCACGCTTGTCCGCATGGCCCAAGAGTGGAACATGCGGTATGTGTTGATCGACAAACAGGGGAATTTCGGGTCCATCGCCGGTCTCCCACCTGCTGCCATGCGGTACACCGAAGCCCGGCTCAGCGCGGCAGCGGCGATGATGCTTGACGATATCAAGTTGGACACCGTCGACTTCGTGCCCACGTACGACGAGGCACGCACTGAACCGGTCGTGTTGCCATCGCGTTTCCCGAACCTCCTTGTCAATGGCGCCACCGGTATCGCGGTGGGGATGGCCACCAGCATTCCACCGCACAATGTGCGGGAGGTGTGCGAGGCGCTGATCCAGTTGATCGACAATCCTGACATCACGATCGATGAAATCCTGGAAATCCTTCCTGGACCTGATTTTCCGACCGGGGGGATCATCTGTGGTCGCTTGGGGATTCGACAGGGGTACAAGACCGGGCGGAGCACGATCACCGTACGAGCGCGCACCGAGATCGAGACGGTAAAGAACCGCGCGCGCATCATCGTCAAAGAGATTCCCTTCCAGCAATTCCGTGACCGGGTCATCGAGCGGATCGCGGCCTTGGTTAGCAGCGGGAAGATTAAGGGCATCTCTGGAATTCGCGATGAGAGTGACTTGAAGGAACCAGTACGCTTGGTGATCGACATCAAGCAGGGACATGACCCTGATGTAGTCCTCAATCAACTCTATCAATTCTCCCCACTGCAGGACTCGTTCTCGATTATCTTCCTGGCATTGGTCGATGGAAAGCCGCGTGAGCTCAACATCAAGCAGATGCTGCAAGAGTTCGTGCGCCATCGCGTGGAGGTCATTCGTCGCCGTACCCAGTTCCTGTTGAATCGGGCACGGAAACGAAAGCACACCGTCGAAGGTTTGCTGCTTGCTTTAGCCGATATCGATCAGGTAATCCGCGTTATTCGCACCAGTCCGACGCAGGCGGAAGCGAAACGGCGGTTGATGGAGATCGAAATCCCCGCGGCCATGATGCAACGCGCCTTGGGAGATAAAGGCTTCGAGTCTTTCCAAGCCGATCGAGGTGTCGCCGCGACCTACAGCCTTACCAGTGTGCAAACCGATGCCATTCTGGCCATGCGGTTGGGGCAGTTGGTTAATCTCGAACAGGACAAACTTGCCGACGAGCATCGTGCCTTGCTGGAGGAGATCGACGGCTACTTGGAAATTCTCGGCGACCAGCAACGCATCTTCGACATCATCAAAGATGATCTCCGAGAGATAGCCAATCGCTTCGGCGATGATCGGCGGACGGAGATCAGCAACGAAGAGGTAGGCAATTACAACCTCGAGGATCTGATTACCGAAGAGACGATGGTGGTAACGATCAGCCACCGCGGCTACATCAAACGCATCCCGGCCGATACCTACCGTGCCCAGCGTCGCGGTGGCAAAGGAATCAAGGGTGCCAAGGTCGAGGATGAAGATCCGATCGAACACTTGTTCGTCGCCAGCACGCATGCCTATCTACTGTTCTTCACCAACAAAGGTAAAGTGCACTGGTTGAAGGTGTACGATATCCCGCAATTGTCCCGGGAGAGCCGAGGACGCGCTGTCGTCAATTTGCTGAACCTGGACGAAGGGGAGCAGATTGCCGAATGCTTGGCGATTCGCGATTTCGACTTGCCAGATCATTACCTGATGATGGCCACGAAAGCTGGCTTGGTGAAGAAGACCGCACTGGAGGCATACTCGCGCCCCAAACGGGGAGGCATCATCGCGATCAAGCTGCGCGATGACGATGAGCTGGTGGATGTTGTCGTCGTCGCCGATGGGGACGAAGTGTTGCTGGAGACCGGCCGCGGTCGCGCCATTCGCTTTCCCGAATCCGATGTCCGTCCGATGGGGCGCAATACGTCCGGAGTCCGCGGCATCCGCCTCCGCCCCAACGACTATGTCGTCGGGATGGTGGTGGCCGATCCCGATCCTCGCGCTACCCTGCTCACCGCCTGCGAAAAAGGATATGGAAAGCGGACCTTCTTTGGGCCGGGAGGAAAAGCGGCAGAGGACGACGGCGATGACGATTCGCCCAACTCGAATCAGTCCTACCGCACCCAACATCGAGGTGGTGGTGGGATCATCGATATTCGCACTACCTCACGCAACGGGCCGGTGATCGGTATCGCTGCGGTCCGCGACGAAGACGAAGTACTCATGATGACCGCGCGCGGAAAAATTCAACGCATCGCAGCATCGGACATCAGCATCGTGGGACGAAACACCCAGGGCGTGCGCATCATGACGCTGGACGAGGGGGATACCCTGACAGCGATCGTCAAGGTGCCTCCCGATGTGGATAACGACGATGAGGGCGCCGAAGCGGAGCAACAACCAGGATCTTCCTCGCCCGTGATCGCCAACGCCGACGAGAAAACCACGAGCGACACGGCGGCGGAAGTAGGTGAACCTCCACCCAATGATGCGAGCGACGAATCGGCGTCGCCGACGGACGGGGAAGAGGCGTAACGCCACCAACGATCCCCGATCCGAGCCAACTCCACGGGCTGCCTCCACAGGCTACAATGACCGTTCCCAGGTCCAAGTAGATCGCCGGCGCTTCGTCACAGTTCCTGAAGGGGCAGAAACCACTATGCTTTTCTCCACGGTTGCTACCACCGTGTGGAGGTGTTGGATCGTTGTGTTCCTGTGCCTCCCCACCCTTGCTGCCGCCGCTGGCGATCTGCCGTGTCGGATGACCGTTCGGCGCATGGGAAACGCCGACCGGCACCCTCTGGCCAGTCTCCGAGTGGAGGCCGCGTGGGGCCACCGCTCGCTGCTTGCCTGGCGGCCCTGGCCCATCGATCAGGCCGCGGTCCCGGACGTCGGCAACCGCGAAGAGGTTCCCGAGGGTGGTGCGGACGAGCCCATCGATCCATCGGCGACGATTCCCTTTCCTGAGCATCCGCAGCACGTTTTCTGGATCGAGGTCCGCGGTGTGATTGCCGCGCGGATGAAGTGGTACGTAGAGCAAAGGTTACAAGTGGCCCGGAAGAACCAGGCGGACGTCCTGGTATTCGAAATCACTTCGCCCGGTGGCGAGATGGAGACATCACTAGCTCTGGCGCGGCAGATTCGCGATATCGACTGGGCGACCACCATGGCATTTATCCCGGATGAAGCGATCAGCGGCGGGGCGATCTTCGCCTTGGGAGCAGATTTGATTGTGATGCAGCCAGGAGCCCTTATCGGCGACGCTGGCCCAATACAGCTCGGCGTGCGCGGCTTCGAGCACGCCGATGAAAAGATCGTCAGCTACCTAAGCTCCGCGGTAGCCGAACTGGCACGTGCCAAGGGGCGTCCCGCAGCAGTCGTTCAAGCCATGGTCGATCGTTCGCTCGTGGTCCACGAAGCCATCGATACCGAGAGCGGTCGGCGCGTGTTCCTCACCCAACAAGAATTGGATCAGGCCCAGGATCCCAACCGCTTCCGTCGTATCCAGCCACTTCCTGAGACGGGGCAAGATCGTTTTCTGACCGTGGGAGCAGAACGTGCGTTGGAACTGGGACTGGCTGACCTCGTCGTCGCCAACCGCGCCGAACTGGAACGCCGATTGGCAGCTGACCGTATTAGCCGTACGAAACTGACATGGATAGACGCCTTCGTTTTCTTTTTGAACCGCCCATGGTTCACAGCCTTGCTATTGATTGCAGGATTGGTCGGCTTGTACCTGGAATTCGCTGCGCCGGGAATCAGTGTGGCAGGGTTGACTGCGCTGGTTTGCTTTGGATTGTTTTTTTGGAGCCACATTCTGGGTGGGACAAGCGGTTGGTTGGAACTGCTGCTGTTTCTTCTTGGTGTCGTCTGCTTGCTGTGCGAAATGTTCCTCCTGCCGGGATTCGGAGCGTTTGGACTGACGGGCATCTTGCTGATCATCGTGTCGCTGGTGATGGCCACTCAGGATTTCCTCATCCCTGAAACGCCAGAGCAATGGCGGGAGTTGCGCTTCAATGCACTAGTTGTCGTTGGTAGTGTCGTCGGCGTTCTCACGGTGCTATTGATGCAAATCATGTTTCTGGACTCGCTGCCGGGCCTCAGACGTCTACAGTTGCGTCCGCCACAACCTGCGATGCAGCCGCCCCCGACGACTTCATCCTGGAAAGACGCAGCAGAGCGCCCATCGAACCTTCCCGCCGTGGGAACTGAAGGGATCGCCTACTGTGACCTTCGCCCCTCGGGAAAAGCTATGTTCGGTGATGCGATCGTCGACGTGCTCACCGAAGGCAGCTTTGTTGAGGAAGGAACTCCGGTCCGTGTATTACGGCACGAGGGAAATCGCGTGATCGTCAGGGCGCGAACTGATGGATGACCATCGTTAGCAACCCATTGCACGGACAATTCGCAACATGATTGTCAAGGAGCAGGCCTGAAGTCAATCCCCTTTCGCAGAGTCGACACTCCGCAGCGCCGGGGCACGATGGCTGAGATGGCTCCCCCTATGCCGCTGAGAAAGTGGTACCTTAACTCGCACCGACGCCGGTTGCAGGACTGAAGTGCGGCTACAGATCTGAAAAACAAACATGGCAAGGTTCCGCCGTGCCGATTACTCCTATCGTGGCACGTCCCCAGGTGGAGAAAGCAGATCGTCCGCCGCATCTCGCACGACGCCCCGCGCGTGGCTCAGCCACTCGGTAAGCTCAGGTGGCAAAGAAGGAAATCCGATGCGTCGCATGACGCCGTTGAGCCGGTAGAGGAGCCGCGTATCCGAGGTGTAGTCTTCCAGAAAACGCACCTCGATAAACCGAGGAATCAACTCCTGCAATGCTGGTGCAGGGCGGATGCAGATAAGATTGGCGGCTGCGACGATCCGTTGCGGATCAATCGCTTGGAGTGCCGCATAGTAACGATCCAACAGTTGCGAATCTCGCTCCACTAACACGGCATCCAGCAGCAGTTCGATTACAATGTGCCCCACAAAGCCGCGTTGATGTCCTTGGTCGATACCGAGAAATCGACGCAGCTGTACAGCAAAGTGCGTACACAGCGAGGCGAACTGCGATTGCTGATGGAACCAGGCGTCATCGAGGTGATGTTGCACGCATCCGCGCGCCACAGCCATCAAGGAAGGATCATGCGATCCATCGGCGAGCATCGCTTCGGCGCGAGAGCGACGAGCCTTATTCCGGCGGTCGATGACATTCATCCAATCAGGCAATGCGGTGCCCGCCACCCGGTACGGATCGTCCAGGTAGGGACGGGCATGAGCAAGATAGTTCAACGTCGTCGGTCCTCAATTGACCATCAAATGGTTTCCCAACTGCCGCGTTTGGCACTATCGAGCACCGCATCGCAAACGCGTTGCGTTTCCAAAGCGTCCTCAAAGGTGGGATGCACGACTTCGCCCCGATCCAGTCCAGCAAGGAAATCGGCCACTTGATGGATGAATGTGTGTTCGTATCCAATCTGCAATCCGGGCACCCACCAATTACCCATATAAGGATGATCGCTGTCGGAAACATGAATACTGCGCCAGCCGCGCACACGAGACTCGTCGCGATGGTCGAAATACTCCAAGCGATGGAGGTCGTGCAGATCCCAACGCAAGCTCGCATGTTGCCCGTTGACTTCTAGGGTGTACAACGCCTTGTGCCCACGCGCATAGCGCGTCGATTCAAACAGTCCCAAGGATCCATTGGTGAAACGACACAGGAAGGCACAGGCATCATCGATCCCCACCGGTTTCTTTTCGCCCGTCTCGGCATGGACCCTCTCTTTGACAAAAGTTTCGGTCATCGCCGTGACGTTGGCAATGGATCCGTTGAGCCAGATCGCTGTATCAATGCAGTGCGCCAACAAGTCGCCGGTAACGCCGCTACCGGCTGCTTGCACGTCGAGCCGCCAGGTAGCCGTTCCTCCTTGGGGCACCTCCTCGGAGATGGTCCAGTCTTGCAAAAAGTTCGCGCGGTAGTGAAAGATACGTCCAAGAGCTCCCGAGTCGATAATCTGTTTGGCCAACGTCACCGCCGGCACCCGACGGTAGTTGTACCACACCATGTTGGGGACGCCTGCCTTCTTGACCGCCTCGACCATCTCCTCGCCCTCGGCGACATTCATGGCCAATGGCTTTTCGCACAGAATCATCTTGCCGGCTTTAGCCGCCTCGACCGCAATTTCTTTATGCAAGTTGTTGGGTGTGCAAATGTCGACGGCATCGATATCGTCGCGCTGGATCAGTTGACGCCAATCGGTCTCGACCGACTCGTAGCCCCAACGTTGGGCAAATTCTTTTGCCTTGTCCGCATTGCGCGCACACACCGCTTTGAGAACGGGACGATGCTCCGTGGGAAAGAAGCGAGGCGCTTGGTGATACGCATTGGAGTGCGTTCGTCCCATGAAACCGTAGCCAATCATGCCGATACGAACTTCTTTCATCTCTCTCAATCCTTTATGCAGGAAGTGAATTCAGCAAAGAAAAATCAATGTCCCCGCCTCGGTGGCTTGTTCCATCGCTGCAGGTGTGCCCACGTTTGCTGCGCCACTGCATTTTCGCCACGCAGCGCGGCCGCTTGCGTGCGCGGCGATGACGGCAGCGGTTCCCTCCCACCGCAGCCACGACGGCATCAATCCCAGCCATGTGCTTCGCGCACCTCGATCATCTTCTTCAGGATGGTATTCCAAGTTTGGGGATCCTCGAGCATGGCATTGGGGAACATGCAGCCATCCCAACAGATGTGCTTGATACCCCGTGACGGAGCATCCTGGAGCCAATAACCTGCGCACTTGACGATATCGAGCTTGCCGTTCGGATCGTCCGCCGGACAGTGCTTACCCGTCTTGTCGTGCGACCCGGCACCGTGCACCTGCCCATCGTTTTGAGCTACATGAAAATCAATCGTCCAGGGACGCAGTTTATCGGTCATCTGCTTATAGGCGGCCCAGAACTCCTCTTCCGTATACCCTTCTTTCAACAGTGCGTGTTCAGGAGCGTTGTAACCGAGCAGGTAGAGGTAGGTATGCGCTAAATCGGCTTGGAAACCCAGTGCGTCGGGCATCCCCACACCTTCGAGCACATCGAGCATGTACTTCCAGGAATGCATACCCGCCCAACAGATTTCGCCTTCGGCCGCCAGCCGCTCCCCGTGATCTTTGGCGATCAGCGCAGCCTGGCGGAACGTTTCGATAATCTTTTTGGTATTACCCGCCGGATCCTCGCGCCACTTGTCGATCCCGAACTCTGCTGAATCGATACGAATCACGCCGTATTCGCGTACGCCATGCTCGTTGAAAACTTTGGCGATGCGGCACGCCACCTTAACCGCCTCGAGGAATTTAGCGCGTTGTTGCTCGTCCCCCATGGCACTGTCACCGACCGTTCCCGGCCACACTGGCGCGACCAGCGAACCGATCTTGAATCCCTTGCTGGCGATCAGATCTGCAATGCGTCGCAACTGGTCGTCCGTTGCCTGGGGATCGGTATGTGGCAAGAAGAGAAAGTAATCGATCCCTTCGAACTTCTGGCCATCGACCTCAGCCGCGGCGGTCAAATCCAACATGCGTTCGAGGCTGATCGGCGGCTCTTGACCGGGCTCATTCCCTTTGCCTACCAACCCTGGCCACATGGCATTGTGCAACTTCGGAAAAGCATGCGTCATCTCTCATCTCCCTGTAAACATGGAACGTGGCCACCGGCCATCGGGACGTGAACTGTCGTACTCTTCACTGGGGCGATGGTGCGTGGCGATCCACGAGTATCAACGATAGTTTTGCCACGCCCCGTTGGGAGGCAGGTCATCGTGGACATCGGGGCCGAAATAGCGCAACCCTACCAGCGGTTCGCTCCCCGTGTTCTCGATCTCCACACCACGTGTGGCCGCCTCGTGGCTAATGAACACTTCGTCCTCGGTGTTCTCACCAAAATCGATCATCGCCGGGGTCTGCAACCGTAGCTTGCCCATCCGACCACAACCCTGGACCGTAATCCAACCGCTGGCGCCGGGATCTTTCAGCACGCATTTGCATCCGGGGGCAATGGTCAGCTCCTTGGCGCTGAACAATTGCCGACCATCGACTGTTCCATAGACGATCCACTTGTCACAGTAGCCATCTCCACTCCGTTTCTCATCGACGATCGGCTCAAGATAATTGTGATCTTTGAAGTGCGTGTCGACGTTCTTTTCCCAGTCGAGCTGGCCGACGATGAAATCGAGGTCTTGATGTTTGTCCGGTGGCATATCCTTGACCAACAACGACCAAGGGACGTACCGCCCCTCGACCATCGATTGGTACATGCCGAATACATCACTGCCCCATTGCGGTTCGTAGGTACATAGACTGCCTGGCGCATGCAACACACCAGGTGGGATCAACCAGCCGGTGCCCCTTTTTAGCCGGTAGGCTTTCGACAGATCGAGGATCCCGTTATCCCCTTTGTTCCAGTCCTCCAAACACCTGCGAACCTGCTCCTTGGTCGTCCCGGGCTCCAACCCCATGAAGGTGTAGCAGAAATTGTTGTCCACATTGTTGTATTGCGGTGGGAAGTAATAGCTTTCCGGTTTCCCCTCCTGCCCGACCAGCGCGGCATCTTCGAAGCTCTGATGCATGTGGTGGGGGATCGGTCCCATGTTGTCGAAAAACTTCGAATACACCGGCCAACGCTTGTACTGGGAGAATATCGCCTCTCCAACCAGCCGATTACCAGCCTCCTCAACCGCGTCCCGCAGAAGAAACTTCTTCCCCTCGAACAAACACATGCTCAGACCTTCATGCCACACCCGGCCTTCGTTGGCCGCTTCCGTGGTGCTGGCAAACCACCGTTCGTCGATCCCCCCGCGGTCGGCCCCGAACGCGTACAGATGATCGGGATTGAGTTTAATCCTGCGTCCGGGATGCAGAAAACTGCGCGGCACCCACGTCGGTGTCAATCGCAGCAGGCCTTCCCCTGCGTCGAGTGCAGCATCCAGGATGTTGGCTACGTTGTCGCTCTTGATCAGCCCCTCGTCGAGTTTTCTCATTGCCATTTCGTGGTGGTTCCGTTTCGAGGAAGTAGCGTTACGATACCCCGTCATTGCTGAGCGAATGCCACGGCAACTGCTGCCCACTGACGTGGCTAGTAGAGCCCCCGTAGGGCACAGTAATGGTCCTGGCCCTAAGACATCGGCATCGGTGGGGCAGCACCAACATGCGCCGCGCCATCAACGACCATGGACCGGAATAAAATAACTAGCGAAGCCAGCAACGGCAGTTCTGCTGCCGTTGACGTCCTACTAGCGGCCGGTCCGGATGACACTCGCTCACAGTTAGCTGCTTGTTTTATTCCCTGCCCAGTCTTGTTACAAGTAAGGAACACGATTCTCCGCGGGTGCGATCTGCCACCGACTACCGGACAAGCCGTGTTCTGACATCGCGTGAGAATACCAACACCTCGATACTTTCCACGACCTTTTTTCTTTGGAGCTGCCTGCGATGCGAGTACCACTCCCTTCTGCCCACCCGGCAACCTCCCCTCCGAAGCTTGATCGAATGCCCGATTCAGCGTTGGAGATCCCGTGTGCGGACGGCATCTTTCGACTGAGCAGAGTGCGTTTGGAGGAGGGGCCATGCGACGGAGTCGAGCTGTTGATCGTCGATGCCGGCAAGCTACGTGCGGCAGTTTGTCCCACCCGAGGAATGAGCGTGTGGAAGGCTCGATGCGGCAACACCCCGCTGCAGTGGGAGTCTCCCGTTCGAGGCCCCATTCATCCGTCCTATGTCGCCCTGGATGCCGCTAACGGCTTGGGCTGGCTTGATGGCTTCGATGAACTGCTCGTCCGTTGCGGGTTGGGCAGCTTCGGAGCTCCCGACTTCGATGGCCAAGGTCGGCTTCTCTATCCGCTTCATGGCCGCATTGGCAACCTGCCGGCGAGAAATGTTCAGGTTTCAGTAGACAAGCAACACTCCTTGCTGGAACTGCGCGGTGCCGTTCACGAAACACGGTTCCTACAATACGACCTGCGATTGGAAGTGATTTATCGTTTCACCTGGGGAGAACCGGTTCTCGACATTACGGACCGTGTGACCAATGCTCGCGCGGTCGATTCAAGCATGCAGTTGCTCTATCATATCAATATTGGAGAGCCTTTCCTGGGCGCCGGTTCGCGTCTGAACATCTCCGCTCCCCGCGTGGTGGCTCGCGACGCGCGAGCGGCGGAGGATCTGGCCAGCTGGGAACACTACCTGGGCCCTACCGCAGGCTATGCCGAACAGGTGTACTTCTTCCAACCTCGTGCCATCGACGGTCCTTGGGCAACCGCCATGCTTACGTCTCCGGACGAGGAACTTGGCGTGTGTGTCCACTTTGATCCCCGCACTTTACCATTCTTCTCCCAATGGAAACACACGGCGGCACAAGCCGACGGATATGTCACCGGGTTAGAACCCGGCACGGGCTTTCCCAATCCCAGGTCTTTTGAACAACAGCATGGGCGAGTGGTGGCGATGCAAGCGGGCGAGACACGGGAGTTCCGATTGCAGTTGGAGGTACAGGAGACATCTGCGGCCGTCGAAGCGATGCGCAAGCGTTTGCAACCTCACTTGCCACGAGAAACCGCGGCCATGGATGCCGATTGGTGCATGCCACGCTAGGTTGCGGCGAAAGGGGGCTACAGGTGGTCCATTCCCACCGATCGCAGCAGCAGATGATGAAGCACCTCACGGTGAGCGGCGTAGTAGCCATCACGCTAGCGATCGCCATGCGGCTGGCCGTTCTCCTACATAGCCAGGATACATTGACCGCCGACCCGGACAGTTACCGACGCCTGGCGATCAATCTGGCACAGTCAGGCGTGTTCGGATTCGAAGACGACCAGGGAAAAGTGTATCCCACGGCATATCGCCCGCCGTTGTACCCCTGGCTGCTTAGTTGGTTGGTAGTCGATGGTGTGCTAGAGCCGGCGGCCGTTATCGTGCTGCATGCAGTTCTCGGCGTCGCAACGGTGCTCGGCGTTCACTGGCTGGCGGTTCGTCTCCAGGTGCTTCCCGCATGGGTGCCCGCGCTGGCCATCGGCATCGATCCACTGTTATTACGTCAATCGCAACTGATCATGACCGAGACGTTGGCGACGTTCCTGGCTGTCCTTGGTTGGGCAGTTTGGCAGATCATGCTGAACAGTCGATCGCGATGGGGGGCAGCAAGTTCGTCCTTGGGGATGGGACTCGTGTTTGGACTAGCGGTTCTCACGCGGCCCACCAACGCCGTTTGGGCATTTCTGTGTCTGCTCATCCTGGGCTGGCAGGGGGCAGCCGAGTGGTCGCGCAGTCGTGCATGGAGGGCCTCGGTAGGTCGCATGTTTGGCGTCCTGCTCGGCCTCGCTCTCTGCGTGGGACCATGGACACTCCGTAACTACAAGAACTTCGGTGTGCCCATTTGGGGAACAACCCATGGCGGCTACACGCTTCTGCTGGCTAACAACCCAATGATCTACAACCACTTTCGCCAACACGGGCCCTCCCGCAAGTGGGATGCCCAGCCTTTCCATCAGACATGGGCAGCACGTCACGATGCACGCTTACCCGTGGATGGCGTCGCCTATTGGCAAGTTCCCGACAACAACCACGCGGAGACCAACGAGCATCGCCGCCAAGGAGACGCGGCGGCGCGTTCTACCCGGAAACCGTTCAGTGAAATAGAAGACGACCGTCGTGCCTACCGGGCTGCCATAGCCACGATCCGCCGCAACGTTGAGATGTTTTTCTTAAGCGCGCTGTATCGGCTGGGATGGTTGTGGGCCTGGTGGCCTACTGACGCCGCTCCCTGGGTGTCATGCATTATCGGTGCTTGGTACGCCGGTTGGAGCTTTGCTGCCGTGGGGGGACTGCTTCGACGCTCCTGGTACACCGCCGCCATGCGCTGGGCTCCCGGCCTGGCAATGGTGATCGCCCTCACGATGGTTCATGCCGTATTCTGGAGCAACATGCGCATGCGATGTCCGGCAATGCCCGCCGTCTACCTGCTCGGCGTCTGCGGGTGGAGGACACTAGCTGACCGGTTCCACCAACGTCTCGCCGCGGTCGGGGGAGCTCATCATAGCCTGGGCGCTTCTTTGCCTAAGGATCCACGTTAACCTTCGGCGGCCAGTTTCTCCATGTATTCCTGCGCCTTGTCGCCAATGTCTTTACGACACCATGCACCTGGCCAACGGACCTTTTGCACTGCCGTGTACGCGTTCAACTTTGCCTTAGCCAGCGTTTCTCCAAGCGCCGTAACCCCCAGCACTCGCCCCCCAGCGGTGACGACGGTATCTCCCTCCAATCGTGTCCCGGCGTGGAACACCTTGACATCCTCCATCTCGTCAGCCGCATTGATTCCAGAGATCGGCTGCCCCTTTTCGTACTCTCCAGGATATCCCTTGGCTGCCATGACGACGCAGATGGCTGGCCGTGGATCCCAGACCGGTGGATCGATCTCGTGCAATCGGCGGTCGACGACCGCTTCTAAGATATCCATGAGATCGCTCTTCAAGCGCATCAACAAGGGTTGACACTCCGGGTCACCAAAGCGGACGTTGTACTCGAGTACTTTGGGACCCGACATCGGCGTTAGCATGAGCCCAGCGTAGAGGACCCCTCGAAATGGCCGGCGATTGCGTTTCATGGTGTGGATCGTGGGCACGAGCACATGCTCTTCGATCCATGCCATCTGGGCGTCATCGACCATGGGAGTGGGGCAATATGCTCCCATTCCGCCCGTGTTCGGACCTGTGTCGCCATCAAATGCAGGTTTGTGATCCTGACACGGGGGCAGGGGGAGGATCGTCTTGCCATCGGTAATCGCCAGTACGCTAGCTTCCTGCCCCTTCAATCTCTCCTCGATGATCAACTGCGCCCCCGCTTCGCCGAACTCGCGGCGACGAGCGATGCGGTCGATGGCATCAAGGGCATCTTGACGGCGGCGGCACACGATAACCCCTTTCCCTGCGGCCAATCCGTCGGCTTTGACGACGACTGGACACCGATCCCGCTCCCCAGCATAGCGCCCCTTGATGTAACGCATGGCATCGTCGGGGTCACGAAAGACTTGAAAGTCGGCTGTGGGAACGTCGGCCTGCCGCAGCAGATTCTTGCAAAACACCTTGCTGCTTTCCAACTGCGCTGCAGCACGACTGGGGCCAAATACGCGCAGCTTTTCCTCTTCGAAAGCATCCACGATCCCCAGCGCCAACGGTGCTTCAGGCCCGACGACCGTCAGGCCGATATTCTCTGCTTTGGCAAATCTAACGAGCCCCTCGATATCGGTGGCGGAAATGTCCACATTTTCAGCGTCCATCGCCGTGCCGGCATTGCCCGGCGCTACAAACACCTTGTCAACCCGCGGACTCTGCCCGATCTTCCACGCCAACGCATGCTCACGTCCACCGTTTCCAACAACCAGCACTTTCATAGATTCAGCTCGATCTGTTCCAAGTAAATGAAGCTTCCTCGGCCTGCAGGCACATTCTAAGCCAAAGACGAGAATGAGGAAGACGAACGTCGTGTCCTGTAGAAACTGCGTTGATCCCTCCCCGCTCTCAACCCTCGCCCAGTGGACCATCGAACATGAACCGGCCGAAAAAGGCCCGCAGTCGTCGTATCGGCGTGCCCCCTTGGACACTCGCCCCACAAGACAACCGCTGTTTCCTCCCGTCCTGCCGGAGGTGGGTCGATTGTTGAGCCTCTCGTTTGCGGATAGACTGGTCCCACCGTCGATCCCAGACGTTTCTATTTCGCCACAAGCAATCCACGTAGATACCGTTGTTGAATTCGGGAGACTAGAGAATGAAATACGGGATGAACCTGCTGTTGTGGGGCGCAGAAGTCACCGACACGATGATGCCGACGATCGCAAGGTTAAAGGAGATCGGGTTCGACGGGGTGGAACTCCCCATGTTCAATCTCGATCTTGACTACACCAAACTCGGTAAACAACTGGACGACCTGGGGCTTCAGCGCACGGCCGTCACCGTGCGCAATGCGGAAGATAACCCTATCAGCCCTGACCCTGCTGTGCGAGCCAAAGGTGTGGAACTAACCAAGAAAACCCTCGATCGCTGTGCTGAAGCCGGCGTGCAGACCTTGTGCGGTCCGTATCATTCGGCCCTCGGGCACTTTACTGGTCGTGGGCCGACGGACGACGAGTGGAAATGGGGCGTCGAAAGTATGCGTCAGGTCGCTGAACATGCCGGGAAGGTGGGCGTCCAATTGGCCATCGAACCTCTGAATCGTTTCGAGTGCTATTTCCTTAATGCGCACGCCGATGCCGCTCGATTCGCCCGCGAAGTCAATCACCCCGCATGTGGCATCATGTACGACACCTTCCACAGCAACATTGAAGAAAAAGATATCGTGAACACGTTCGAGGAGATCAAAGACGTACTGCGCCATATCCACATCAGCGAGAACGACCGCAGCACTCCCGGCAAGGGCAATGTAAACTGGGAAAAAAACTTCTCTGGCCTGGCGCGGATCGGTTACGACGGATGGTTGATGATCGAAGCGTTTGGGCTGGCATTGCCGGAATTGGCCGCCGCCACGCGCATTTGGCGCCGCATGTTTGATGACGAGTTTACCCTGGCCAAAGAAGGCCTAGAGTTCATGAAGGCGCAGGTTGCCAAGCACTTCGGCAAGTAGCCTGCCAGACGGCCCGGCGCTTACATTCCCGCAGAGCGTACCCCTCCAGTACACCGTCATGGGTGCTGCACCGCGGCACCCCAAATCGTCGCATCGAATCGCAAATTCGTTGTCCGCACTGGTAAGGTAATACGCTGAGGCGGCTAAGCTCCACCTCTATTGCTTAAGTCAAAGCACCTTTCGTGAAGGCAAACGCTGCTGCAATTCAGCGGCCATGGCTTCCAACGTGGCTTGGTCCTTCGTCATTAATTCTTCGTCCGGTGTCACCGGATCCCCCAGGACTTGCTGCAGAGCCTGAATCGTGCCGGCAAGTTTGCCTTCCGAACGCCCTTTCTGCAGCCCTTTCTGCATTCCTTTCTGCATTCCTTTCTGCATTCCTTCTTCCAGGCCTTCTCGGCGGGCGCCGGAGATGGCGAACTTGAAGTCGAGGATGGCTTTCTCCCGAGCGTCATACATGTGCCTGTCCTCCGTCTTGGCCGTGGAGCGCGCAACTCTGAGCGGGTATTTTCATTCACCGCGAGCTCGAATGCGCTGCTGCAACTCAGCGGCCATGGCTTCCAACGTGGCTGGGGCCTTCGCCATTAATTCTTCGTCCGGTGTCACCGGATCCCCCAGGACTTGCTGCAGAGCTTGAATCGTGCCAGCAAGTTTGCCTTCCGAACGCCCTTTCTGCAGCCCTTTCTGCAGCCCTTTCTGCATTCCTTCTTCCAGGCCTTCTCGGCGGGCGCCGGAGATGGCGAACTTGAAGTCGAGTATGGCTTTCTCTCGAGCGTCATACATGTGTCTGTCCTCCGTCTTGGCCGCGATGATCTCGATCGTTTTGATCGCTTGATCAAACTCGATACCAGGCAATAAACGCCGCAGCGTAGCTCCATCGTAGTCCTGCGCATTGCGCAGAAAAAACACCCACTGCTCCAGCCGACTGGCGTGACTGATCGTCTCTTCCTCCAAATTGTACTTGGGCAACTCGACCGTGTGTACTTCGATCGTCTCCTCCAGCACCCGGCCGCTTTCGGTATCGGTCAGCCGAAATCGATGATGTGCCTGGTCCCCCTGACGAAACAACAGATGATTCAGGAAGCAGATCGAAATGGCGGGCGAGAGTTCGATGTACTGGACACCTGTGGCGAGCTGGCTGGCGTACATGCTGGCCGCGTAGTAGACCAGTCGCTGCAGCATTCCCGCGTACGCCCCGACTTGCATTTCCACGTTGAGCCACCGGCCGGACGAATCCTGGCAGCGAACATCCAGCGCGATTTCCTTGCTCTCTTCGAACTCTTTGTAGTTGAAAGGGTTGAGGATCTGGACGTCGGTGATCGGAGTTCGCGGTTGCAGGACCGCATCGATCAGGCTGATCAGGGCCTGCTTGTTCGCCGGAGTACCGAAGATCTTCTTGAACGCAAAGTCGACCATCGGGCGTATTCCTAGCGGCATGCCAACCTCCTCTCTCTTCGAATCTATTGCGCACCTTCGCAGCTACCATCGGCAACGTATGACATTGTAACGGGTGCACAGTCCGTCGCCGGGGAAGCTTCTTCCTGATGCGTTTCTTTTGCTGCAGCGCCTTATGCTAAAATGGCTGACCATAACGACGTGGCGAAGCAAACAGAGGCGGAGGGGATTCCAAGCATGCGAAACGGGTCGCGGGGGGATGTTCTTGTGGGTGGGGCTGATCGTGCTCGCTGCCTCGCAAGCTGTGGCGGCTGAGTTCTTTGTGGCATCCTCTGGCGATGACCGCAATCCTGGGACTCGGGACCAACCGGTCCGCTCCTTGAACCGCGCGGTGGCCTTGGCCCGCCAGTCGCCGGGGCCTGATCAGATCGAGATCGCCAGCGGAACACGGATTCAGCTCGATGCGACGTTACACCTCGATGAACGCGATTCGGGCTTAGCGATCATCTGTTCCGACGGCACGGCCGTGCTCAGCGGCGGCGTCCAAGTCGAGGGATGGACTGCTCAACCGGATGGCACCTGGCGGGCAGCCTGCCCGGTCCCGAAAGCGCCGCGCGAATTGTACGTCAATGGTCGCCGCGCGCAGCGAGCCAGGTTTCCTAACCAGGGTTGGCTGCGCGTGCAGTCAAGTTTGCCCGATCGCCGTAGCGGTTTCACGTTCAATCCAGATGACATTCCGATGTCGATCGGTGCTGGTGAGGGATGCGAACTGGTTTTTCTCCATGACTGGTCGATTTCACGGATTCCTGTCGCAAAGATCGACTGGGAGCATGCAACCTTGCGCACCATTTCACCGATCGGGTGTGCGGCTCCCCATTATGCGATCGATCATTTCGAACCACATCCGCGTTTCGCCCTGGAAGGCGCGATCAGTCTATTGGATCAGCCCGGCGAATGGGCCTTCGATGACGGATCGATCGTCTACATGCCACGGCCGGACGAGTCGCTCGAAAAGATCGCGGTCGTCGTGCCAGCGCTACCGCAATTGCTGACGATATCATCAGCAGATGGCCGGACGCGGCCAACGGATATTCGCATCGCGGGTTTGCGCTTCGAGCATTGTCGCTTCGATATCCCAACTGCTGGCTATGCATCGGGGCAAGCCACGATGTACGAACCGCGCGACGGCAGGTCAGGCGCCGGCCGAATCTTCATTCCCGCCGCAGTGCGAGTGGAAAACGCGGAACAGATCGAGTTTCATGAGTGCCGGTTCGCTCACCTGGGAGGCAGCGGCTTGTGGATCGGCGCGGGTTCCGAACGGTGCCGCATCGAGCGGTGCCATTTCACCGACATTTCAGGCAACGGAGTGAACATCGGTTCGCCCAGTACCGACAACGTGGCACGGGAAATCCACTTGGTGCACAGCCGCGTGCACCAGTGTGGTCAACAGTTTTTTGGCAGTGTGGGAGTGTGGATCGGAATGGCGGCCGATTGCTCGATCGAGCAGTGCGATATCTCGGATTTGCCCTACACGGGGATCTCCGTTGGCTGGCGGTGGAATCCATCCCCCAGTCCTTGTCGGGGCCATCGCGTGATAGGCAACGAAATACATCATGTGATGCAACTACTCTCCGACGGCGGGGGCATCTATACGCTCGGGCGTCAGCCGGGAACGCGGCTGGCCGCCAACCACATCCACGATGTGCCGCGCAACGCCGGGCGTGCCCAGAGCAACGGAGTGTTCATGGATGAAGGTAGTACGGGGATCGTAGTGGAAGAAAACGTGATCCATCGAATCGCCATGTCTCCCATCCGGTTCCACAAGGCTGGTGCCAATCTCATTCGCCGAAACGTGCTCGGCCTCAGTCCCGCTGCCGCCGCCTTTACCTACAACGCTACCGATCCGCAGGTAATTCGATTCGAGAAAAACCGGGAGGTTGCCGAGGGTGCGACCGAGTTGGAGCAGGCGGTGGCGACTTGGAAGTCGAACCGACCGCACGTCGCGTCGCGGGCGGCGTTCAGTGACGAAGACATTTCCGTTTTGGTCTATCCGGCCGATGCGAAACATCCGCGGTACACCGAGGGATCGATCGTCGAATTGGAGGATGGCAGCCTCTTGTTCGCCATCACCGAATTCGAAGGCGGCGGCACGGATTTTTCGCGCGCACGGATCGTTGGACGTCGATCGACCGATGGTGGCCGCAGTTGGAGCGAGCCCGAGGCTTTGCAAGAGAACACGGGGCAGCAGAACGTGATGAGCGTCACCCTGCGGCGGATCGACCGCGACGACGGCACGAGCGAGCTGGCCATGTTCTACCTCGAAAAAAACGGCTTCGACGACCTCCGAATGTTCTTGCGATTCTCCTCGGATCAGGGCCGTTCGTTCGGGCCGCCCGTGCTGGTCACTCCGGATCCAGGATATCACGTCGTCAATAACGATCGCGTCACCATCCTCTCCTCGGGGCGTTGGATCGTCCCGGCAGCTTCCACGCGCGACGTGCGGCAGGAAAATCACTTCGTATCCCGTTGTTATATCTCCGACGATCGAGGACGCAGTTGGCGGCCGGGCCGCGGCGTCGTCGACGCTCCGCGGCGAGGCGCGATGGAACCGGATGTCGTCGAACTTCGCGACGGCCGGCTGCTGATGATCATCCGCACCCAACTCGGGTATATCGGCCGGAGTTATTCGACCGACGGAGGGGACACGTGGAGTCCCATGGAAACGATGGGCGTCCGATCTCCTGAAGCTCCCGCTACGATCCGTCGCATTCCCGCAACAGGTGATCTGCTGTTGATCTGGAACGACATCTACACGCCTGGGGCCGATCATGGTGGCCGCCGGACACCCCTGGTCGCTGCCGTATCGAGCGACGACGGGCAATCGTGGCACGTCGTCGGTGAACTGGAATCCGATCCCGCCCGCACCTTCTCTTATCCCAGCCTCACCTTTGTTGGCGCTCGCGTCCTCCTTTCCTATTGGGAATCCGATCCTCAGACCGGATGGCTATCCACTCGCTTCCGTTCCCTGCCCCTCGCCTGGTTCTATCGCCACGAACGGTAGCAGAACTGGTCAAGCCTACGGTTTCCAAGCTGTCTTGGCGACTTGGCTAAGAGTTTCGTGTACATCAGGATCCGCCAACACAATTCGACGCGGAAGCCCGAATCGAACAAGCGTATCGCTTTATTAAACAGATTCCCTGAATCGGGGCGCAGCCGATCGACTCGCCCCGTGGATGCGTCGCCGAACCCGGAGGTGCTACTGAAAACCGTGGCGTCGTCCCCAACGTCGACGTGCGATGCTCATTCGACTCGTGGTCCCCAACGTCGGGCCACTGGTCACGCTCGCATCCGACAAAGCGACTGGCATCTATCCAGGACAGTCGCCAGCGGCATCGGGCTGACCAACGCGTGGCTTGGCGAACAAGGACGGATCCGCATGAAGACTTTATAGTCCGGACTTGCTCCTCTTCGCGGAACCGCCTGATGCGGCCCCGCATGTCAGGCGGTGTGAGGAGGGCCATCCGCAAGAATAGAGGTGATTCGCAATTCTTGGACCATTGGCGAGCGAGAATAGGATAGAGGTCAAGCCTGCGGTCGCTCGCTGCCGGAGGTTTATTCGCTGGTGGGCAGCCGCTAGGCCACGCCTCGGCATCCACGCGGTAGACGTGACTGAGCTGCCGGATCACCTACTCCGTCTCTTCGGGGAACACGTCGACCAGGCCCACGAAGTTCCGCCGCGCGTGGGCCAGACAGTGGGCCACGATCGTCCGTAGCTCATCGGACGTGTTCCGCGACAGTGCATCGCCCCTCTGGATCGGTCTCGCCAGTTCTTCCCCACCGCCAGCACGTTCATGAATACCAGCACGATGCGCCAGTAAGTGAACCAACTATTCTTGGCGGACCAGTTTACTGAGCGTGGCCAGGTCGGGCGGTGTGCTTCCCTTCCAACGCAGAGTCAGCTTGGTGCCGCTGCCGTTTTCGAATTCCAATTCGCATTCCGCTTGGGGACTAATGTTCGTTACCGGCGCCAGCTCCACAAATGCCCCGGCACCGCCACGACGACATTTCTTCGGAGCGTCAGCAGCCTTACTCGGTGCCCCACCACGGCTGTCCATCCGTCTTTGCAGGGTATAGTAATCGAGCTTTAGCGCCCCGGCGGTCTTCGCGACGCCATGCTTGCGAGCGACCTGACCCGCCCAATCCCACAGTTTATCTGGAATCCGGCCGGTGTCCCGACTTCGCAGCCCTCCACTGCCTGAACGCCTCCCCAGCCTGCTCGAAAAGACTATCGTTAGTTTCAGCGAGTGGTTCCATCGAACGCAGCTCCTTTCGGCTAGAGGATCAAACACACCTCCACCTTACCTGTCCCACCAAGAAACTCTCACACACGTTTAGTGCAAACTCACGATTCTTTCGCATCGCCAGCCTCCCAGAGTCCTCTCCAAAAAGCCGACCATCCACGCCCCACCCCTTCTCTCAACCAGGCATCCAATTGTTACCCTTCACTCACGCTCTTCAAAACCGCCATCCCGTGAAGGATGAGAATGCACTTGATGCCAATCAGCGGTGCGGCGTAGCGGTCGCCGTAGCTGATTAGGACATAGGGAAAGAGATGCAGGAAATATATGAAAACTGCAGAAGTGAACTGCCGGTCGTGCGCCTTGCGGAGCAATAAAACGATTGCCACGGATAAGATTGTCCACGGAAACACGCACCTTTTAATCATCAACCACCACTCGCGATACGGTGGCTCGTCATAATAGGAATAGTACCAAAGGAACGCCGCCAAAAACCGGTTCCCGACACGACGAGCATAACCGAGCTTGTCGCGGAGCACACATCTCCAGGCTTCTTGCTGTTTCCTTCTTAGGAACTCTGGTTCTCCCAGTTGCAAATAGAGCTCGCGCTGCTCACGACCTGAGCTGACGAACGGATGTTTCCTTGTCAATGATTGATTCAAGACTCCGTCGTCATCGAGGCACTGGCTTTGCCATAGTTCGAACGGCGCATTGGACTTAATCGGAATCAAGCGACCGAACAACCGGTAGTTACGAATGGTCCAGGGAGTCACGACAAGGATCGAACACAAGCCAGCCAACACGACTCGGAGCAAGGCCGAGTCACCAGTTGCCGATCTTTCACTGACCTTGCCGCTCGATCTTGAATTCGATTGCATGTAGCGTCCGAGGCGCGCCCTGACTGGCGCCAGAACGCCAGAAAAAACTACCGTCGCCAAGGCCCAATTCAAGCCGATCACAGGACTGCAAAGCGCGGCCATTCCGCCGAAGACACCCCAGGCAACTGATCGCCACAGACTCGTCGGCCGCCAAAAGTAATTCAGCCCCAGCCACATTAAATCTACACACAGCAGATTCAGCCATAAATCGTGCGTGATCTGAAATAAATCGCGAAAATTGGCCAACATCGCTACCGGAATCATCAAACGGCCGATCCATAACAAACCAAGGCGTCGAGACTCGGAAAGTACCATTATCCCGGTGAGCACGATCACGAGTGCCTTCAGGGCGAGGACGAACTCGATCACGCTGGGGGGATGGTAATCGGTCAACCAATACAATCCCGCCAGAATGTACGGAAGCGCCGGTGGCATCCACGCCGTCGGGCCCGATTCGACGCGAAAAGGGTCAGCAAAACCACGCCCTTTAAAGATCGCCTTGGCTATCTCGTTGTATTCCGCTCCCAAGTGCCAGTTGATCGTCTCCGGCAAGACTTCGCGCGGGAAGTCGTTCCGCGCGGCCTGTTCGGCTACCCACGTGCCGAACATTGTCCAGCCCAATACGTAGGCGGCGTCAATCACATACCTCATTCTCGCGTCTACCTACATTCTGTTCGCGTTGCCGATAAAGGATCGACTGTTGCCGCAGGCAACTGCGTTGTAAATGGAGGCGCCATCATGACTCGATTGGTTTACCTGGCGATTTCACTCGGCATTGAAGTTGGATATTGCGCCATGGCTACGAGCGCAATTCACTTCCCAGTCGTTCCCACAAGATAACAGCGCCGAGTCCGTCCTGGTGGCAGTCCGCAGACTCGGTAGCATCGAAAGACTCTCGACGGCCCTCGAGATTACCATACCAACGCAGGCCGGTCGGGGGTAATACATCAGAAAAAGCACGATCACACAATTCACGCCAACCCGAACACCATTGTAGGTGCTCGACGTAGGAAACCATTACCTACTACTGAAATGGCGAGGTCTTATCTACTTTTCACGTCAGGGGGTTGACGAGACTCGGCAGTGCGTTATAATCTCCGAGAGAGAAGGTACTGAAGGTAAGGAACCAAGTTAGTTCGGCTAACAGAGTGTTTCTCGCCTAGTAACCTGGATCGGCAGGTGAGTCTTTTCGGGAGGGTGAGGCTATGCGAATGCAAGGCCTCTTGACAAGAGCGTTCCTGGCAGGTGCCGTAAGCCAGTGGTTCTGTTCCGCTCTCTCTCTCTCTCTCTCTCTCTCTTGTTGTTCGTTCCGGCGTCTAGCTCAATCTTGCGGTGGTGTCTCGGGGGGATCGCGCCCCCGTCTCGCATTGTTCATCGTAACTGGCTCGCCACGATCTCGGCCGATAAGAATGGTGTGGCGCCCTCAAGTCGTCCGTCTGTGTCAATGGAAACACCAAGAGTTGTTCCTCCTGTTCACCCGACGGTGCGGTTTCGCAAACTTGCCGCACTGATGAATAATGGTGAGGCCGAAGGCGTGGCGACACAGAAAATGGGTGCAGTGTTACAACTGAGTCACTCGTTACTGTTTTTCAGCGCAGCGACGTGCAAAGAAACGTTACGCGACGCCATGGCTTACTTGCATGATTTGTCAAGCTGCGGTTGGCAATGGGCTCAGCAGGTCAGTATAAGGCTGCGTCGATTGCAGTTGTCGGACCGCAGGGTGGCTGCGCCGTGCTCCGATGCCTCGTCGCTCAGGCGGGGAGGAAACGATGTGTTGGGTCGACTTCTTCCGAGTATTTACCGCGCTGCGTGTTGCGTGGTTCTGTTCCTTTCGTGTCTGTGAAGGAGGAAATTGAATGAACGCTACAGCTTATCAGCGAGAATCTTCGTTCCTGGCGCTGAGTGTGATCGCAGCAGCGGTCATGTTTAGCGCACCAGCGAATGTGAACCGGCAGGTGGTCGGAGGTCAGCCCTGCACGGTGCAGGACGAGTTGTTGTCCAAGAACTGTCCCGTTGCGCCAGGTCGTACGGCCTGCAGTCGGTATAGGAATAAGTGCAACAGCGCTACCGGAACTAAAACGAAGCTGTGTAACGAGAATGCGGGCGGCGGCAATTGCAGTGACGGCAACCCAAATTGCGGTGAGTTCTTTCATGATGAACTCTCTAGCACTGCCTGCGAAGAAAACTACAGCTAGGAACGCAACAGTTAGTTAATGCCGGCACGCAGTCGCGGGCTACCAGGGTCGGAAAGCAGGCTTTGGTGCGTGCGTTGGATGTTTGTAAATGAGGGGTGGAATCCACGCGGTTCGACCCCTCTTTGGGAATGATCCGTTACTAAGATTGTTACGGGCTTATCGCTTTTTCCTCTCGCTTTCCTCTAATTATTTCTTGCGGAATATAGCGTTTTTTTGCTTGCTGTGTGTTTTTGAATAAAAGCTTTCATTTCTTTGTTTCTTCCCCGGAACCTCCTCTGTGTTCGCGCTAATGCGTAACGTCCAAATAGGCTAGGTGTGCGTGTTTCATTGCTGAAGTGTATTATGTCGTCTCGAATATTGCATGCATGGTCAACCCCAGGCGCCTGCATCGTTGTGCTTGCGTTTTTTTCCACGGCAGGAGTTAACGCGAATCAGACCGTCAACGAGGAAACCTGTAGGAAAGAATTAATTCGTTTGTCAGAGGCGCTGGACGGGCGCGTGATTGACCTGAAAGAGCACGAGATTCGCCGGAAGAGTTCTGAATTCAATTCTCGTCCGGGATGGCAATCACTCGAGCGCCTGTCTCCGCCGCCTGGCGATGCTTGGTCGGCAATTACGTCCGTAACATGGAATGGGGAATTGAGCTGGGAGGTCAGAGATATTAGACGAGGAGCCGTCAATGAGAACCCGGAGGAAGGGGGCGGTAGAGACGAGACCATAACTTCATTGGTTCCGTTCCCGGGAATCCCAGTGCGCAATGCATTTTGGTTTACCGTAGGCTGCGGCTCAGTTCGCAATGCAAATGAGTGTAGTGGTTTTGTCGAAGACAAGAATTTCGCTTCGCTTGGTATCAAGGCGATCCACGGCGCTGCAGGGGTGTTTGTGGGGATGCTGAATGGTTTTCGAAAAGGGGCGCGAAATTCTTTTCGATCCTGGGCACAAAATCCAACGTTAACGTCACGGCGGTCGCCCTCTGGCGGTATCGAACTGAGTTTGAAAGATCCGATTGATGGAAATGTGCAGATAGTGTTCGACGTCGGTGTGGCTGGCCCTCGTCTTCGCGAGGTGCGGATGTCGGGGGGCGTGGATGCTGGTTCTGCGATTGGCAACTATCCATTTGGAATCGAATATCAGAATAGATATAGATACGACTATGACGAATCGCGATCTCAGGGCTGGGGTCTCGGCGTGTTTCCGGTTTCTGTTCAGACACTCTCTTTGGTTCGCTATAAGTCCGAGGGAAGGTTTACAGGATATTTTATGGCCCATGATACGACAATCCTTGCAATCAGCGAGCGGATTCCGAGGCCGAATAATCTGGAAGAGCTGTTAAATCGCTTTGATGTGGCGTGGCCCGATGGTATGAGCGTCACCATCGCCTCACACGAGGGCATCGACTTCGAGTGGCGCGATGGTGCGATTGTTCGGCGGATTGATCGCAAACGGCTTGATTCGATCTCGGGGTTTCGGTTGAGCAACGCCCGGTGGACGATTCCGGTGCTCGGACTCTTCGTGCTCACGTGCGTGGCAGCGTTCTTGTATTGGCGGAGGAAGTTCAAATGAGGCGATGTCACCTGGGCGATGTGTGCGCTTTGCTAGCCATCGTTACCTTGGGACTGGCGGCCATTTCCGGGATGAGAGCGACGCGCGCTTCGGAGCCGTACTGCGGTGTATATTCTGTCTACATTGCCGCGGACGTCTTGGAGCATCCGATAGAGTTCGAGTCACTATTGTCTAACGAGTATGTACTCGGTTGGGAGGGAAGCAGTATTAATGCCCTGACCGAGGCTGTAGAAGATCATGGGCTGGTCGCATGCAAAATTGGGGCTTTGTCGTATTGGGACCTGCGTCTGGCTTCGTTTCCAGTAATCCTTCATGTGCGATCGGACATCTCACTGCCGCGCTTCGATCACTGGGTGGTGTATTTGGGTGAAAAAGCCGGAAGGGCTCGTATTCTGGATCCGTCCCATGGGGAGCAGGTGATTGACTATGCACACTTATTGGCTCTCTGGGATGGCGCAGGGCTAGCCGTTAGTGACTCTTCAGGTAAGGTCGTAGCATGGCGAGTATTGGGCATTCTCTGGCGTCTAATGGTGATCGCAGTAGTAGCCGTCTTGTGTTGCGGCCACGTCAAGATTATGGCCACACTCTGGCAATCTCAGCGTAGTGGCTCGCATCGATCTCGAGTCCCAGCCTCGTGCGTAGTCGGCAGCCTGACGATGCTGATGGTGACTGCGGTGTTCTTGGATGGGGTTTTTGGTCCCCGGATTTGGCGCCAGAGCTACGTGACTCAAAGCATCGCTACAATGATCTTGCCACGACAGTTTCCCAGAATCGGTACCGAAGAGTTGCGGCAAGCGCTCTTTGGAAATGATGGCTCCGAATTGGTCTTGGTTGACGCTCGACTGGCAAGAGATTACGAGTATCGTCAACTGCCTCGCGCGATCAGCGTGCCGGTCGACGCCGCGCCAAATCAGGAGGAACAAGCGTTGGCGAACATTTCGCGTGATGCTCCAGTCGTAGTCTATTGTCAGTCATCGGAATGTACCTTCAGTGATGTTGTGGCACAGAGGTTGTACGCGCGCGGATTTAAAGACATTCGCATTTATCGCGAGGGAGTAGTCGGTTGGTTCGGTAGGCCTGCTCAATCGGGGCCGTCGAAGAATCGGACGTCGGGAAACGGTGGGGAGGACGAAGGATGAAACGTGCGTTGGCTAGGACTCGACTGCGAATTGGCAGCGGTATGGCTATGGCCTGTGTGCTCTTCATCGGCGGCACGTTCGCAGTAAGCGGATTAGGACATATCACCAATCCAGTTCGGTTGTTCGAGCACATTTTGCGATACGACCTGCTCCCCTATTGGGTCGCTGTCTTTGCCGCCACCGTGCTACCATGGCTGGAACTCGGGCTGGCCGTACTGCTGCTGCTTGGACTGAGTCGTCCGGTGGCGTTCGCCTGCAGTGCTTTGTTGTCCACCGGTTTCGTGGTGGCACAGAGCTGGGCGCTATGGCGTGGGCTCGAAATCGACTGCGGATGTTTCGGGGCGCTGCTACAGCGGTCAGTGGGCGCCGAGTCTTTGAGTCTAGCGGTCGCCGTTTTGGTGGCATCCGTGATAGGCATGTCACTAACGACAGGCAGTGAGCCGTCATTGAAATCAAATCTCACTGGCAAGGCTGCATGTGAGACGCCGGGAAGGCGGTTGGTGGTACAATAGGGTTCGTGGTACTGTAGAGTTGGGAAAAGTTGTTCTTCACGATGCGAGATCGACCTGGATTGGCCTGGAGATTCCGATGTTTACTGAACCGGTATTTCACCTAGCACTTCCCACTGGCATCGTTCAGTTGGGAATTGCCGGCCCACACGGCGGGCGACGATCGACTCGCTACGGTTTTACCCTGATTGAGTTGTTGGTAGTGATCGCCATCGTGGGTGTGTTAAGTTCGCTGCTGTTGGCAGGCGTTCAAGCGGCGCGGGAAGCGGCCCGGAGGGTACAGTGTCAGAACAATCTGCGTCAGGTCGGGATGGCATTGCAAAACCATGTCTCCACGCACGGCGTCTTCCCGTCGAATGGCGGTTACGATGGCAAGAGCACAGTCGTTTCGAAGCAAGGTATTCCGGTAGTCGTGTCGACTTATGACAACAAGCTGAAGCAACTGTTCAAATGGGGTATCGGCGCGCCGGGAATTCGGCCGAAGGATCAACCAGGAAGTTGGGCTTATTCCATTCTCCCGTTCTTGGAACAGCACCACGCGTACGAACAGCTTGATTTTCGTGTAATCCAACCTGTGTTCCTGTGTCCGACACGGTCGCGCCCCGTTCCCTTGCCGACCGTGGACGATGCTTACGGACGGTACGAATCAGGCGGCTGGGGATGGGCAAAGACCGATTACGCCGCCAATTTGCTGATGATTCGAAATCGTCCCCAAGTTTTAGGTCCGGGAGCAATCACTGATGGATTATCCAACACGATTGCGGCTGGAGAGAAAGCTTACGACCGCGTTATCCACACGGCCACAACGTGGTACTGGGATGAGCCGATATTTACTGGAGGATCGCAAGGAACTTCCCGCGACGGTGGTTTGTTGGTACCGGATGGAGATCGGTACGAGTTCAAGGCTAATTGGGGCTCGCCCCACTCCGGTGTTCACTTCGTACGGGCCGATGGGTCGGTCCATTTGGAGAGCTTTCAAATTGACTGGCGCGTGTTCGACGGGTTGCGCACTCCGCAAGGGGGAGAGTGAACCGATGGTGGCCGCAGTTGGAGCGAGCCCGAGGTCTTGCAAGAGAACACGGGGCAGCAGAACGTGATGAGCGTCACCCTGCGGCGGATCGACCGCGACGACGGCACGAGCGAGCTGGCCATGTTCTACCTCGAAAAAAACGGCTTCGACGACCTCCGAATGTTCTTGCGATTCTCCTCGGATCAGGGCCGTTCGTTCGGGCCGCCCGTGCTGGTCACTCCGGATCCAGGATATCACGTCGTCAATAACGATCGCGTCACCATCCTCTCCTCGGGGCGGTGGATCGTCCCGGCAGCTTCCACGCGCGACGTGCGGCAGGAAAATCACTTCGTATCCCGTTGTTATATCTCCGACGATCGAGGACGCAGTTGGCGGCCGGGCCGCGGCGTCGTCGACGCTCCGCGGCGAGGCGCGATGGAACCGGATGTCGTCGAACTTCGCGACGGCCGGCTGCTGATGATCATCCGCACCCAACTCGGGTATATCGGCCGGAGTTATTCGACCGACGGAGGGGACACGTGGAGTCCCATGGAAACGATGGGCGTCCGATCTCCTGAAGCTCCCGCTACGATCCGTCGCATTCCCGCAACAGGTGATCTGCTGTTGATCTGGAACGACATCTACACGCCTGGGGCCGATCATGGTGGCCGCCGGACACCCCTGGTCGCTGCCGTATCGAGCGACGACGGGCAATCGTGGCACGTCGTCGGTGAACTGGAATCCGATCCCGCCCGCACCTTCTCTTATCCCAGCCTCACCTTTGTTGGCGCTCGCGTCCTCCTTTCCTATTGGGAATCCGATCCTCAGACCGGATGGCTATCCACTCGCTTCCGTTCCCTGCCCCTCGCCTGGTTCTATCGCCACGAACGGTAGCAGAACCCGTCAAGCCTACGTTTTCCAAGCTGTCTTGGCGTCTTGGCTAAGAGTTTCGTGTACATCAGGATCCGCCAACACAATTCGACGCGGAAGCCCGAATCGAACAAGCGTATCGCTTTATTAAACAGATTCCCTGAATCGCGGCGCAGCCGATCGACTCGCCCCGTGGATGCGTCACCGAACCCGGAGGTGCTACTGAAAACCGTGGCGTCGCCCCCAAAGTCGACGTGCGATGCTCATTCGACTCGTGGTCCCCGATGTCGGGCCACTGGTCACGCTCGCATCCGACAAAGCGACTGGCATCTATCCAGGACAGTCGCTAGCGGCATCGGGCTGACCAACGCGTGGCTTGCCGAACAAGGACGGATCCGCATGAAGACTTTATCGTCCGGACTTGCTCCTCTTCGCGGAACCGCCTGATGCGGCCCCGCATGTCAGGCGGTGTGAGGAGGGTCATCCGCAAGAATAGAGGTGATTCGCAATTCTTGGACCATTGGCGAGCGAGAATAGGATAGAGGTCAAGCCTGCGGTCGCTCGCTGCCGGAGGTTTATTCGCTGGTGGGCAGCCGCTAGGCCACGCCTCGGCATCCACGCGAAAGACGTGACGGAGCTGCCTCAGCACCTACTCCGTCTCTTCGGGGAACACCTCGACCAGGTCCACGAAGTTCCGCCGCGGGTGGGCCAGACAGTGGGCCACGATCGTCCGTAGCTCATCGGACATGTTCCGCGACAGTGCATCGCCCCTCTGGATCGGTCTCGCCAATTCTTCCCCACCGCCAGCACGTTCATGAATACCAGCACGATGCGCCAGTAAGTGAACGAATACCAGCACGAAGCGCCAGCGAGGACGTCCAATTCACACCGCTCACGAGTGTGCATCACACTAGGTCCGCACCGTTCACCGTCGATGCACGCCAATTTCAGCCTGTGCCCCACTGCCGTGGAGGAGTAGGTCCCAAACGTCACCCTCCCTCGGTCTACCGTGGTCTCTGCGGCGAGAGCGTCGCCCCATCCAAAATCGACTCCTAAGCCGTCTTCACTGGGGTTGCCAACAGGATCGCATGCGGTATTATCAAAGCATGCTGTTGGTTCTTTCAGCAGCAGATGCCTCCGTAGCTCAGTTGGTTAGAGCAGCTGACTCTTAATCAGCGGGTCCGGGGTTCGAGTCCCTGCGGGGGTACTTTGGCACGCTCTCGCATTGTGCCGCAATTCAACGCTTAAGTCCTGGATTTGCAAGGGCTTAGGCGTTTTTTCTTGCGCTTTATGGTCATCCGCCTCATCGCAATGCTTTGCAGGCATTCGCACCGTTTCGCGTCCCAACTGCTGCGCCAGCTGCAGCGCGCTGCAGTAGCCATCCAGGGGTGAAGCGGCTCCATCGGTCCCGGTTGCCGCCAAGGTGTCCGGCTTTTCGGCCGAATTACCCAGCATCCCCCGCATCCGCTCCACCGCGTCCGCCTCTTGCCCTGGGAACAGGTGGCCGTAGGTGTCCATCGTCAGCGTGATGCTCGAATGCCGCATCACCGATTGCACGACCTTCGGATTCACCCCTGTCATGGCCAACCATGCCCCGCAGGTGTGACGCAGGGCGTGAAAGTCGATCGATTCCCCTTCGTGGTTCTCGGCCGCCAGAAAGTCGCTTTCCTGCCGTCGTGCGTACTCCTGGGGATCCTCGATCGCTTCGGCAGCCCACAATCTTCGCGCTTCAGCCAAATCGTCGCGTAACATTCGTGCCAGGTTCGATTCATGGGGCAGGTTGAACACGGCCGCCTTGGGGGCCTTGCGGGCCACGTGGTCGCGAAGTGCCGCCGCTAATTCCGGTTGTACGTACTGCTTAGCATCCTTGCGGTTCTTCGTGGCATCGGCCTTGCACATCAAGTAGGGCGGATCGGCATCGACAAACAACAGCCCCGGCGTCAGGCTGCGCAACTCCTTAGATCGTAAACCAGTCTGAATCGCCGTCTCGTACAGCAACACTCGCTCGGCAGGAGTCATCCCGTAGCGTTCTGGGCCGCGTTGAGTCGCCCACTTAAGCCATCGCCATTCCTCGGGCAGCAGCATTCGCCGCTCAATCCGCCGGTCTGTCTTGGGACTCGGCTTTTTCAGTCCCATTAGCGGATCATGGGGCAGCTTTCGCGACTCGGCCAGCCATTTGGTGAAGCTCTTGATCGCCGTCAGGTAAGCTTGCACCGTCCGCGCCGATCGTCCTTTATCTCGCAAGCAGGAAGCGTAGCGAGTCACACCCTCGGCCTGAATGTCTCGTATTCGCCGAAAGCCGGCAAAGTCAGCAATGGACCGAATATAACGTGCAGTTATCGCAATGTGCTTGGGATCGCGTCCCGCAGCCTTCATCTTCGCCACGAAGTCCGCCAGATGCTCATCGATCGTCCGACGCGACTCCCGGGCCACCACGTCCGTTTCCGGATCGATGACGCCCTCACGTCGCAGGGCAGTTTGCGATTCCAACTGCTTGGCGATTCGCTCCGCCGTCGCCTTGTCGGTGGTTTTGGTGCATCGGGTTCGTCGCTTGCCCTGATGGTCATACCACTGGACGTAGTAGTAACCCTTGGCCTTTTTGCCGCCCCGCTTGAAGATTGTCGCCATGTCCTCAACTCCATCGGTTGAAGTCCCATAAGGAAAGAAAACGCTACGGCTTCCCGGTATGGGGCCGGTTTTCGGGCCGTCGCCCTAGCCGTAGCAGTTCCACTCTATCCGATCGTCCTGCCCGTCGGCCACAGCCAGCAGGCAAACTTAGCGCGAATCCGTCACTTTTGCCGATGTCGGCATCTCGCGCCTGTGTCTAATCTGAACGATACTCACGAAGGTGGGACCGTTTGAGGCAATCTTGCCTCAAACGCTTTCCTCTCGGTGTCTAATCCGGGGCGATGCTCGCGAAGGTGGGACAGTCCCTCATTTTGTCCCGCTTCAACAAAACAAACTCTGTCCTCTCCCGTGGCTGGTTCCCCTGCCCATGCAACAGCGTTTCGGTTTGGTAGTACCTAAATCGAATCTGCCCCACCTACACCGCTCAGCTACCATGTGACTCCACCAGGTCCGGCCAATCAATCAAACCGGCCGCCAGGTAGTCGGCTCTGGCGATGCCGTTGCCATCGAGCACCCACGCCAACCGATAGCACCGCTTGCACCGCCAGCCATCGGCTTCAGCCCGCAGCCGGTCGCCCCGCTGGCACCAGGGGCAGATGATGCCCTCGATCGGCTCGATGTCTGCCGGATCAGTGCCGCAGGCCGGCGCGTCCGCCAGTTCAGCCGAATCCGCCTCATCAGCCGGCGCGTCCAGGTTTTTGGCCAGTGCCTCACCAGCCGGCGCGTCCACGTTGTCGGCTGGGGTGAGAACCTGGGGATCGTCGGCCGCCTGACCACCGGCCAGCAGGGCCAGCATCTCCGCCTTGTGCGCTCGCAGTGCCTCCACCAGGTCCGGCGTCAGGGCATCCTTGGGGGCGAACCGCAGCCGGTCGCCCACTGGCACCAACTTCACCCCTCGTTTCCTCAGTTCCGTCAGTAGCCCCGCAGCACCCATCACACCTCTCCCCATTCGTCGCTTTCCAAGGTTGCCAAGTCTTTAGTTGGCAATGTTGGCAATGTTGGCGTTTTCCTTGGGTTTTCTGCAAGGTTGCCAAGGTTGCCAGTTACATTGTTGGCAATGTTGCGTGTCGCTTCGTCGGTCAGCCGCCACCACCACGGACCGGGTATCTCCGGCCGGTAGGCGTCTACCCGGAGTCGCTTTCGTGCTCGGTCCAGCGTCCGCTTGCTCCCCCCCTCGCCGTTGGTCCATTCGTCGATCATGTCTTTTGCAGGCTTTGGGCCGTCGCTGAGGCGTTGCCCAAGCCACTCCACGGCGTCGGCCACGCCTCCACCGTTTGCGCCGGCTTCGGCTTGGGCCGCCAGCGCCTCATCGGCCGTCATCTCCACCGGTTCACTTTCCCATACCAGCCGCGCCGGCTCTCCCTCGATGCGATACGCCAAACCAGACTGCCGGGCCGCCACATTGCACTTGCCCGGTAAAAGCAACCGCCGATGCTCGTTTTCGGCATCGGCCGACACGTGCCAAACCGCCCGCGCCAATCCCGTGAACGCTCGGCTTCCCAGCGCCGAATCGTCCGCACTTCCGGCCGTTCCTTTCCGCCGATGGGCGACCACCAGCACAGCCGCCCCCGTTTCTTCGGCCAACTGGACCACTGGGGCCAGCACCGAACGCACCTCGTTATCCCGGTGCGCGTCCGTTCTTCCGCCCAGAAACGAACCGATCGGATCAATGACGATCAACCGGCAGTCACCAACTCGCTCAACCGCCTCCCGCAGTACGTCCACGTCGCCCAATGTCACCATCACCGTTCGCTCGTTCGCATCATCCCCGATCAAACCACCGGCCAGCAGATGCACCCGTGACACGTCGGCTCGGTGCGCATCCAGTCGGGGGCGAATCGTGTCATGCGGATCATCTTCGGCCGTCATCAGCAGCACGCTACCGCGCTCGCACTCTGAAGCGTCCGGCCAGGGCGTTCCGGTCGATATGCGGGCCGCCATGTCGCAGGTCAGGAAACTCTTGCCGGCACCCGGAATGCCAACCAGCAGCGTCACACGTCCGGCCGGTATCCGGTTCCGCCACAACCACCGCACTGCTCGCGGCTCGATGTCTGCCAAGCATACCAACTTGGGACGAACAACCGCCCGCGATTCCGGTCGCGTTTGGCCGTTCAGCAACCGCAACCTGCCGATACGGGCAATCAGATCATCGCGGATCGCTTCCAGCGCCGGCACCTCTGCAATCAGCAGGTCCGCGACTCGCTCCCGGTCGCTGGTGCTGGCCAGGTCGCACCGCTCACGACGCAAAACACGCCCGCCGTACTCTGCCACCACAAACGCCGCTCCATCCTCGCCACATTCTGCCCGTAGGCTTACCTTTCCATTGCTCTCACTCACGCCCTCGCCTCCAGTGCAATTTGCTGTTTCTTTGCTGCGTCGGCCGCCCGCTCGATGTCGCCTGCCGTCGCTCCCGCATTCACCCACGCCCGCGCGTCTTTGCCGATCGCTGGAACAATCACCCGCACCGGTGCCAGCAGTACAAGCAGATGTGCCAGACGCTCGGCACTCGATCGCCCCGCCTCATCGGCATCGGCCACAATCGCGACCTCGCCAGGTCGCAGCCGGCGCAACAGCTTGACCAGCTCGTTGAAACAACCCGATGCACTGGGCAACCCGATCGCATCCAGCCCCACCGTCAACAGGGCCGCCGTGTCAGTCGGTCCCTCGACGATGTAGACTCGTTCCAGCCGGCGCCTCTGCATTCCCGGATCGAAGAACAAACCGGCTCGCGAACCGCGCTCCGCCCACTTGCGCCCAGTCGCATCTCGCAGACGGATTCCGATGATGTCGCCGGACGCATCGCGCATCGGCCACGCCGTCACGCCGTCCGGTCGGCACCCCATCCCCAGCCGAGTGAGAGCGTCCGCCGAGACGCCCAGCCGGTCCGCCGTCTCGGCCACGATTCCGGGCCGCACCGCAGCCGCCTTGCGGTATTCCTCCGCCGTCGGCCGCCAGTTCCTAGCCGGCGCTGGTACGTCGATCGTCACCACGGCCGGGCCACCGTGACGGATGATCGCGCCCGAGCCGTCCAGCCAGGACCGCAGCCACCGGATAGACTCCGCTGCATCGCACTGAAACCACCATCGCAGCGTAGCGATTCCATCACCGGGCCGGGGATCGGTCAATTTGTTGAAGCAGTGCCGACATAGCACCGCCCCACGGTCGTCCAGGTCCTTCATCGGGTTGAACCGATCGCGACCACCGCACCGGGGGCAGGGCCGTCCGCGCCGGCCTTCCAGGACGTCGGCCGGAATGCCTGCATCGGTCAGAATCTCCCGCCACCTGCCGCGTGCTGCCGCCAGCAGGTCGGGTATGGTAGGATGTTGGTTGAACGCTCTTGCGGGGTGTCGGTCAGTCATGGCCGCGCCCCCTTTTGTTTTTGATCGTCGATCCACCGCCGCAGGTCGGCCAAGTCATACCGCACCGCGCGCCCTATGCGGACCGCCGGAATCTGACCGCTGGCCGTCATCTCCCACAGCTTTCGCGGACTGATCGCCAGCGCCTCAGCCGCCTCCTGTGGCTTCAGAAGTAGCCGCATCGCCTCACCGCTCATCGGCCACCCCCTTACCCTCAGGGCGTCCGCTTGTGCGTCGTGCGGATGGTAACGGTTTGGTCTGCTCAAGACGGCGTAGCAACCGCCATACGCTCCGCAATTGCCGCAGCCGGCGCGACACCTCAGCCATTTCGGCCGCCACCTGCCGAGATTCGGGCAAGCGTTTGAGAATTGATTTGCTCATGCGAGTACCTCCGTAAATGAGTCACTCGCATTTTGCGTATCCGCTCCGCTAAAAAAACCGTGTTCGGTTTTTGCGCTCGGTTTTTCTGATGCTCACCTCTGTTTTCGCTTGGCGAAATGGCAGCCAGCGGGAAAAGGGTGTTCGGTTTTTCGGTTACGGTGTTCGGTTTTTTCGCGGACGGCCACGACGTTCCGGCTTTGGTAAACCTGTGAAACCGCAATACTCCGTTAGGCGCCGCCGTATCGAATCCTCGCCAATCGGCTCCCAGCCGCGCTCATGGGCCAGCCTGTCGATTTCCTCGACAATCTCAGCGTTGGTACAGCCTTGGATTGCCCGTTCGTAAATCAGTTCATCGCGCCGATACGCATCTTCGCCTGCCGGGTACTTCCCTGGATCAACAGATCTCGCTTCCTCTTCGCATAAGGCAGTCAGAGCCAGCTCGGAAGCGAGGATGAAATCATCGACAATGTACGAGAATCCTCGGTGGCACGGGAATGCATCATGCGTTCCAAGTTGCCGAGGAACATCATCATCTGATGAACGTGGTTGCAACGCCTGCAACTTTTCGTGCACTTGCTCAGCATCAACCGTTGTCGTCGAACCGACGAACGGAATCACGCCGTCACTTTGCAAGAGATAAATCAAACTCAACCAGCGCGCTAGCCCCGAAATCCCATCGGTCGGGCCAATTCCTAGACTGCTTAATTCAACAGATTTCAATAAATCTCCCGCGTGTATTCCCAACTTGACCGCTTCATCCGCGATTGGAAGCAGCCAACTTGCACTTGGAAACGTCTCGCCGCAGTAATAATTGTCATGGATGGCATTTGTCCCATAGTTATCACCTTGGACCTCTATAGTGTGCCGCGGATTGGAAAGAATCTCCTGCAATTCCGCCTCCGAACGCAAGGACTCGATGCCGATATGCACACTGACTCCGTATGTTGTGACGCAGGCTTTCCCACCTACTTTGACGACTTCTAGCAGAACCTCAATTGACGCTAATCCTCCTCCAAGAAAGACCCATCTCGGATCCCGTCCTGCGTAAGAGTGGGGGTGATTATTTGAAGGCACATACTGCGGTAATACTAGTAATCGCAGCGAAACTTTATCGTTCGTGCTTAGCGCCTCAAATCGGCGTAGTAGCAAACCAAGTGCCCTGAAGACAGTTGGAGAAACCTGTTGTGAGATTCCCCCAGCAGGACCATCTGATGAACGCTCAGCCATTGAAAGATGTCCTTTGCTACCGCGTAGATGGGCCGATCCAGCCGGCGCGATGCAAAGGACAACATCGACACCGGCCGAACCGTGCGCGGGGAGCTACCCCGCTACCCTGGATGATGCGGTTACCAGCCGCATTCGATCAGCGCCGGTTGGTAGGCCGGCGCCCCTGCAATCTGCCATATTTCCCGCCGCCCGCCAACCCGTTAGCCTCCCGATTCGGCGCGTGATGCACACCCGCACAGCCACGCCGGTAAGCGCGAGCGCCTGCTGTACAAGCCACTGCACGAAACGCCGTCGCGTCAATCAACCCCCTGCACCGGCAACAGCACCCCCGCACCGATTGCGAAAACCCCACGAAAACCAACACTAAACGCCGATCGGCCGCCCATCGCCACCGCCCCGCCTGACTCGATCGCTCACCGCCACCGCAAGCGCTCGTTGCGCCGGCGCTCGCGCTTACTTACCGGGGATTTCGCCCGTGCGCGCACAGAAAATGCCGCCCATGTCCGGGCTACGCCCCGCAGGCACCCCCCTGGGAAGGACCCGCAGACGGATGCCCAACCCAGTAGCAATCGTGCTGCCTCCCGAAACATCATCACATGCCGCTGACAAGCAAGTGTGCCATCTCTGCCGGTTGTTCCCTGTAGGGGGCCAAGCCATCTGCAAAAAAAGGACCCGCTACGCTTCACCGAATGTCCAATGCCAAGCATGTATGAGTCGGACCGGGGAAACAGCACCGCCGCGTCCGCACCGCACGCCGAACCGTGCATACTTGCCACAATCCTGCACGCTTGGCACCATCCTGCACAACTGACACCATCCAGCACCATCGTACACACCTGGTCTATTTCTGCCCGCTTTCGTGCCGTCCGCTCATGGGCCACGCCTTCCCGCCGTCGCGACAAGTAGGTTATCACCGCTCGCCGCTCCCGCACCGCTCCGCCAGTATCCTTGCGCTAGCCAGCAACTCCCGGCGGGCCACCTTATCCAGTGCATCCCATAGTTCAACCAGCTCCGACAGCCGGGGGCTTTTTCGACCTATTTCCGGCTCAACTGCTGCGCCTACTGCAGCGCGCCCCAGAAGGGGAATCATGCAAGTCCTTGTTATCATGAAGCTTAGAACGATCATCCGATGGACTCTTAATCAGCGGGTCCGGGGTTCGAGTCCCTGCGGGGGTACTAGTGCAACTTTCTGCAAAAGGCTGGGGCCATCCCCAGCCTTATTTTTGTTGGGTTTTCTCGATTCGTGACGCTCACTGATGGGGCCAGATAGGTCGCGGACAAGGGGACCGGCAAGGGGACCAACAAGGGGACCGGGTTTGATTGCCCGCTCCCAGTGCTCATCCGTCACCTGCAAGTAGTGTTCACGGGCAACCGCCGTCGAATGCCCCAGCCACGCATCTACCGCATGGGAGGGGAATTGCTCTTGCAGGTCGGTCCGGCAACTCGACCGCAAGTTCTGGAACAACTTCGGCCAGGGCTTCACCATCGCCCTTTCCAGTATCCGGCCGAATTGCGTTCGCAGATTGCCGGCGCTCCCTTGGTATCGCTCGATGACATGCGTTGCCCCCTCGGGGGCCGCTTCCCATGCCTCAGAAAGCACATCACGAACGATCGGGAACAGCGGGCAGAATCTCAACCCCGTCTTGGGTGAGTCAATCCGCATTCTGCCCGTGTCCCAGTCAACGTCAGTCCACCGAATAGCCAGCACCTCAGACGGGCACCGCAAACCCGCCCACCTGCACAGGACGAAGATTGCCCTCCACTGAGCACCAGGGCAGGCATCGAGCACTCGTTGCGCCGTCTTGGCGTCGATATAGGCCATGCGGTCCGGGTTCGATTCCTTGCCACCCTTCAGCTCGGCAAACGGGCTTTCCGTCAATAGCCGATCCTTGACCGCTTCGGCAAACATCGTCTTGGCTCGCTTGACGTGCTTGGAAACCGTAGAAACCGCCAGGGGCCGGGCCAGCATCCACCGCCGCCATCGCTCCGCGTCGGCCGGGGTGACGTCCCAGTAGGGCTACAGGAGCAACTGAACTACCCTGTGGCCGGGTGGTAACTACGCGAGGTGGCCGATTGCCAACCGTCGTAGGGCGCACGACCAGCGCTACCCTCACTGGTGGTCCTCGGGGGCTGCGAAACGCCAGCTAGGTTGCAGATCGGCCGACAGAGGCTGACCGGTCATCGCCATGCGGAGAACTTCGATGGGAATGGAGTGTTCGCGCAGCACGGCATCGTGAAATTGACGATTGGTCATGCGGCCGTGCAGGACTAGTTCATCATGTAGCTTCCGAAGTTGAAGGCCTCCCAGCATGTACGCTGCTTGGTACAAGGGCCCATAGCCACCCATGATCGAGCGTCGGACTTCAGCGGCGGCTGCCGATGGCTCGTGCCCCACTTGGTCGATCAAGAACTGAACACACTGTTCGGGAGTCATGTTACCGAGGTGGTAGTTCAGCGAGAAGATGATCCGCGCGCAGCGATGCTTCCGCCAGAACAGCATGCCCATTCGATCTTCCGGCCCCCGCGCGAAGTCCAAATCCCAGAGCAGCATTTCCCAATACAATGCCCAACCTTCCATCCAGAATGGCGTGCCAAACAATTCGCGGTAAGGGCGATACCGTCGCAGCGCGTAATATTGCAGGTGGTGCCCCGGAATCAGTTCATGATGAACGGTTGCGCGGGCAAAGTGCACATTGTTGCTGCGCATGCTCATCAATTTCTCCGCGTGCGTCATCGTGTCCGTGGGATAAGAAACGATGATCGAGTCTCCACCCAAGAAATAAGGGTTCAACCGTTGGCGATCCGGGCTCATCATGTTCACCCGCCATCCGTTGGCGGCCAGCGGCGGCACGGTGATCAAATCGTGAGCTTCAAGGAACCGGATGGCTTCCCATGCCAGCTCTCGAATCAATTGCGGTTGCTCACCTGGTGGAACGTGATGCTCTTTCACCTGTTGCAGCGCAGATCGCCAGTCCTCCCCCAAGCCCATTTGGCGGGTCGCGGCCAACATTTGCTGTTCACACCATTGCATCTCCCGCTCGGCCAATGCAATCAGTTCCTCCGGGTGATGAGCGATCCATTCGTGGCGTAACTCGATCGCCAATCCCTCGCGACCGATCGGTTGCCCGATGATCGTATCGTCATCTTCCTCGGCGACTCCGACGATGCGCTCGCGGATCGCCTTCCGGTGAGCCGCCAGTGCTTTCGTAAGCCGTTCCATTGGTTGCCGACACCACCAGGAATAGTCAGGGTCATAGCCGTTGTAAAAGCGATCCATGTCCGTGAGCTGGCGTTGGAAAGCCTGCAACAGCTCGGCTGCTCGTAGGCCATCTAGCCGTTGCGGCGTGTTCACTAGATCGTCGCCGTTGGTTTTGTGCAATTGCTTTACTAGACGTTCGGCGGTGGCGGCGATCTCGTCTAGCGTGCCAGCCAGCGATTCGGCTTGGGGCTGTTCCGCTTCCTCTCTCGCCTTTAACAAGTCGACTAGCGGGGAATGATAAGGCAACAACGCGGCGGCACTGCGCTGGCGTTTTCTCTCCAGTTCGAGTTGCTGCAAACGATACTCTAACTCCGCCCGCAAGAGCAGATAGTCGATCTGCGCAGCGCGGCTGAGGGCAGCAAAATCGGCTTGCTTCAACCGTACCAACCAATTGCGCAGCACCTGTGCGCGTAATTCGTGGGCCGCTTCGTCGAGAGGAACTCGATAACGATGGTCCAGCGTTTCCAGGTCAGCGCTGACCTGAGTCACCCATTCCGCTAAGCCCCAGTCGTGCTGGGCGCGCGCCACTGGCGGCCAAGTCGCGAAAATCGCTGCCACCATAGCAATGGTCCAGCCAAGCCCGTATCCCCCTCGAATGGTCACGCCAGATGGCTTGAGGCGACGCCAATTACGATAGCTCCCTAGCCGACTCGCTGATTCGATCATTCTCGTTTCGTCAAAAAATGTGAATTGGCGACTTACTTGACTGCACGGCATAAAGTTGGCTCTTGACGAGAGGTATTGATGACTAACGCCTTCGATGCCCAACTCACGCAGTATAATTCGATCCACGTCACTTGGCGATTCAAAATGCTCATGGAGTAGACGCTTGTCCAAGCTTTGGGTTGACAGTGTCGCGCCGTGCACAGGGAGCAAGGCAGGGCGAGCAGCATAGCATCACAGCGAACGTCCCTTTGCGGCACTTACTACATCGAATTCTCAGCATCTCCATAGGCACAAGACTTCAAGGGCACAAGACAGCGCGGGACTTGTCAGCACCGTCGAAGACGCATGTGGCCACCGAGGTGGTGGCAGCTTTTTGCGGAAACGGCGGCGGCAGTGCTGACTATCTAGCAACGTAAGCAGCCGGTGACGAAGAGGGCGAGGGGCACACTCGGCGCTGTAGGAGGGCCACGCAGCTATTCGCCTCCGAAGGCATGGCAAAGGCGGTTGTTCGCGCGACGGGAGCAAGTTGGCACCATGGCCGTCGACAATGAGCGCTAAATCGCCCGACGTTGGTCGAGACACGTCGTGCGAGACTCCTGAAGGAGCGGGCGGAATCGATTACAATGGGAACATCACATCGTCCTACCTTTTACCTCGGCACGGCACCGCAGCACTGCCGGTGATTGCGGTGCAGCCAAGCGTACCATCCGCCTTGGCGCCCGCTGCCATGATCTGAGCCGCCAGCCGAAAGTCCCTCTTTATGAACATGTTGATGCCCGGAAAACTCAGGTCTGTTCGATTCTCTTTTATATGGTTGAGCAAGTTGAGACGCCGTATTGGCAGTGTTTGGCTGGTGATTGCCATCGTGGCCATAGTTGCTCCGGCCGTCCGCGCGTCGCCACCCAACCTGTTGGTTATTCTCACCGACGATCAGGGATGGGGTGATTTAAGCGCGCACGGCAATCGCAACTTAAGCACACCGCATCTCGACTCCCTCGCGCGGGACGGCGCCCAGTTCGAACGATTCTATGTATGCCCCGTCTGCTCACCGACGCGAGCGGAGTTTCTGACGGGAAGATACCATACTCGCGGTGGCGTCTATGCAACGTCGGCAGGAGGGGAACGCCTGAATCTGGACGAGACCACCATTGCTGAGACGTTCAGAGCAGCGGGGTATCGGACAGGAGCATTCGGCAAATGGCATAACGGGATGCAATATCCTTACCATCCTTGCGGTCGCGGCTTTGACGAGTTCTATGGTTTCTGCAGTGGACATTGGGGAGATTACTTCAACCCCATGCTGGAGCACAACGGGAAGTTGGTGCAGGGAGAGGGATACTGCGCCGACGACTTTACGAATCATTGCATGGAGTTCATGGAGTCGGCGGCGCGGGAGGGAAAGCCGTTTTTCGCCTATTTGCCACTGAACATCCCTCACGCGCCCATGCAGGTTCCGGATGTTTTTTGGAACCGATTCAAAGACAAATCGCTGGTGATGCCGCATCGTGACGCGGACCGTGAGGATGTGGCCCATACGCGTGCTGCCTTGGCGATGTGCGAGAATGTCGACTGGAATGTTGGGCGACTTCTGGAAAAACTCGAGCAGTTGCAGATCGCGGAAGACACCATCGTCGTCTACTTCTGCGACAATGGTCCCAACGGCTGGCGGTGGAATGGCGATATGAAAGGCCGCAAAGGATCGACCGACGAAGGCGGAGTTCGGTCCCCGCTATTCGTGCGCTGGCCGGGAAAAATCCCTGCGGGAACCGTCGTGCGGCCGATTGCGGGAGCGATCGATCTATTGCCAACATTGGCTGACCTCGCAGGCATCGCATTGATAGGAAAAAAGCCTTTGGATGGAATCTCGGTCGCTCCCTTGTTGACCGATCCGGAACAGGCGGAGCAATGGCCCGATCGGACGATCATTTCCCATTGGCGCGGTAGGGTCAGCGTGCGGAACCAAAGGTTTCGTTTGGACGATCAAGGGGCCTTGTTCGACTTGGAACGTGATCCCGGACAACGCCACAATATCGCTGCTCAACATCCGCAAGCGTTAGAGCAATTGCGATTAGCGCAGCAGCAGTTCAAACGCGAGTTTCGCAATATTGACCAGGACACGCGGTTGTTTCCGGTGGGGGCAGCAGAGTTCAAATACACGCAGCTTCCAGCTCGCGACGCTGGGGCGACGGGGAACATTCAACGAAGCAACCGTTTTCCGAATTGCTCGTTCTATACCAACTGGGTCGACCCGGATGACTTCATCTACTGGGACGTCGAGGTCCTCGCCCCCGGACGGTTTCAGGTGGAGGTGTACTATACCTGCCGCGCGGCGGATGTAGGTGCGGAACTTGAGTTGTCCTTCGGGAATAGCGCGGTGCGTGCTACGGTGACCGAGGCCCATAATCCACCATTACGCGGTATGGAGCACGATCGAGTCCCGCGCCCTGAATCCTACGTTAAAGATTTTCAACCACTTTCGATGGGAATCATCGACCTGCCTCAGGGGGAGGGGCGAATGATTCTTCGCGCCACGAAAATGCCTGGCCAGCAGGTTATCGACTTTCGCCTATTGATGTTGACTCGCGTGGATGAGGGAACTGGAAAGGTTGAATAGCTTAGTCGCCTACTGGTCGTGCGAATCCTCGCTGCTATCTGCGCGATTCCTTAAACCAGTCCAATGCCCCAGTTGTCAACCATGCGACACTAGATTCTGCCGATTAATGAATTGGGAAAGGAGCTATTATGAAAAAGCTTTTGGTACTCGCCACATTTTTGATGTTGCTTGGTAGTTATCGCACCGCTTGGCCGGCCGATCGGCCGAACATCCTCTTCATTTTTTCTGACGATCATGCCTGTCAGGCCATTGGCGCATACGGGTCAAAGATCAACAAGACGCCGAACATCGATCGCATCGCCAAAGAAGGGGCCGTATTTCGCCATTCTTTCTGTGCTAACTCGATTTGCGGCCCCTCGCGGGCATGTATTCTCACGGGCAAGCATAGCCACAAGAATGGATTTCTGCGCAACGGCAATCGCTTCGATAGTTCGCAAATGACCTTCCCAAAGTTGCTTCAGCAGGTGGGCTATCAGACGGCTATCATCGGCAAGTGGCATTTGAGCAGTGATCCTGTCGGCTTCGATTATTGGGAGATTCTTCCCGGACAAGGGAGCTACTATAACCCGGACTTTATTCAGATGGATGGAAGTCGCAAACGGTTTGAAGGGTACTGCACAGACCTGATTACCGACAAAGCGATCGATTGGTTGCAGGAGGGGAGGGATGCGGACAAACCGTTCATGCTGATGTGCCAGCACAAGGCTCCCCACCGCAATTGGGCGCCACCGCCTCGTTATTTGACGCTATTTCAGGATCAGGAGATTCCCGAGCCGGCGACCTTACGCGACGATTACTCCGGACGCAGTAAACTGCTGAAGGAGAACGAGATGTCCCTGGCACGCCATTTCTCCTGGGGCCATGACATGAAGTTGAAAGAGCCGAATCTTTTTCCAGATCGATTTCCCTCGTTGGGTAACGGCGAGTACCGAAGGATGACAGCCGAGCAGAAGGCTGCTTGGGACGCCGCCTACGAGCCGGAAAACCAAGCATTCATTGAGGCGATGAAGGCAGGAAAGCTCACCGACGATGATATTTTGAAATTCAAGTACCAGCGTTACATCAAGGATTATTTGCGATGCGTCCAAGCCGTCGATGACAGTGTCGGCCGCTTACTGAACTGGTTGGAGGACAATGGGTTGGCGGATAATACGATCGTCATCTACTCGTCGGACCAAGGGTTTTATCTGGGCGAGCATGGTTGGTATGACAAACGGTGGATGTTTGAAGAATCGTTGAAAATGCCTTTCTTGATTCGTTGGCCCGGCGTGCTGACCGGAGGGATCGAGTCGGACGCTTTGATCCAGAACATCGATTACGCCCCAACGTTTTTGGAAATTGCCGGAGCGGAGATTCCAGAAGAAATTCAAGGTCGATCGCTCGTTCCGGTGCTGAAGAATAATGGGCAAGCGCCAGCGGATTGGCGGGATGCGATTTACTATGCTTATTATGAAAACGCGGCGGTCCATAACGTGCCGGTCCATGATGGTGTGCGCACGGACCGCTACAAGCTGATGTATTTTCCTCGCACGCGAGAATGGAATCTGTTCGATCTGGAACGTGATCCGCAAGAACTCAATAGCGTGCACGATGAGCCTTCCTACGCGGAGATTTTGGCGGGTCTGCAGAAACGTTACCGCGACCTGCGCAAATTCTACGAAGTCAACACGGCGACGATTCCCGCCACACGCGGGGACGAGCCAGGATGGCGCCAACGCAATCAGTTGCTCATCGAACGGGCCCAACAAGCGGCCGACGCACAGATCGCCTTCATAGGCGACTCGATCACTCAGGGTTGGGAGGGAGCCGGCAAGAAGGTGTGGGAAGAGTTTTACGCGCCGCGCCAGGCGATCAATCTAGGGATTGGCGGCGACCGGACGGAGCACGTCATCTGGAGGTTGACCCACGGTAATCTGGGACGTATTCAACCCAAGGTCGCCGTCCTGATGATCGGAACCAACAACACGGGGCATCTCTTGCAGGATCCCCAAGAGGTGGCTCAGGGAGTGCGCAAGATTCTCGACATCCTCCGCGAGAAGCTACCCGACACGCATATCGTGCTTCACGCCGTCTTTCCTCGAGGGCCGCATGAAATGGATCTGATGCGTCTCAACAATGTGGCGATCAACCAGATCATCCGCCGCTACGCGGACGATGAGTTCATCCATTACGTGGATATCAACGATCATTTCCTTGAGCCAGACGGTACGATATCGCGCAGCGTCATGCACGATCTGCTGCACTTAACCGAAGCTGGATACCGGCGCTGGGCCAATGCATTGGAGCCCACGTTGAAGGAGCTGGGGTTGTGAGCCGACGCTTGTCGTGGCGGACCTGTCGACGATCGCGCTGCTCTTCTCGATGCATGGCGGCGCGATCGCACAAACTGTTTGCGATTTCCTACAGAAGCGGCTAACTTAGTGGTTTAGCCGATCTCCGTGAGTGAAGCCCGCCGTGCCCACTGGCCAAAGGGCCAGGAGAACTTGTCGTTTACGCGCGGTCGTCGCCCAGGATAATGGCGAACGTTCGGCTGCTGAGGTTAACCGCTTCTGCTCCAGGCTCGTGGGAGGGTTCAGGTGAGTGGGGATGGAGACGTCGTGTTCCTATCGTTTCGCTGTCCGCAATGTGACAAGCGATTGAAAGTGGCGGCGCGCCATGTGGGGCGGACCGTTTCGTGCCCAAGATGTGGTGCGAGGTTTCCGATCCCCGCTGAGAGTGGGCCCTCGGCGGCTTCGGAAAATGCTGCATCTGCCAACGGAACTCCCTTGCCGACATCGGAACGGGCAGCTCGCCAATCGGGCTCAGCCATCGACATCTCGGACTTGTTGACCGAGGAGCCTGCCGCGGAGAGCCCATCGGCAGGCGGCCCACCATCCCCTCCATCGGCTCAGGAAGAAGAAGATGTTCTGAAGTTGGCGACTCCGGCGATCGGTGACGTCGATGCGCGGGTGCAATCGGCCAAGGATGCGAAAGAGGCGAAACGGAGGCAGCAGCAGGAACGCTCGCGCCGTCGATCGTTTCGTGATGTGCCCCCTGGAAAAGTCGAACCGGTACAATCGGCACGCGGTAAACCTCCGTCGCCATCGGCCGGGGCTTCCTCGGAGGCGACGGCTGTTGAACCAGCTGCCAAGGCCGATCAGCAGCCGAGCGGCACCATTTTTGACGATGACTTGCCCGCCCTGCAAGAAATTGAGGACTTGTCTAGTAAGGGCAAGTCCGAGGAGGAACTACTCGCTGCGGCGCTGGGCTATTCTGCTGACGACGAATCGGCATACGCGTCCATGGAGCAAGCATTGGACGAGGAGCTTGGGGCGTTCGACGTCGATGGCGATCCGTATGAAGACGCCGCGGCGGAGAATTACCGCATCACCTGCCCCACTTGCGGTACACCACAGTATGTTTCGTTGGTCACCGTAGGCAAGAAAGTAAAGTGCCCCGACTGCTTTTCCCAGTTCACCGTCCCACAACCGCCTAGGGATTTCGTGCCGAAGAAGACGCGTCGGCCCCAGCTGGAGGAAGACGGCACACCGCGGATTCAAGAAACGGCTGCAGATCAAGATACGTCGGACTTGATGCGGCGCGGGCAAACACAAGAGATTCTAAAACGCGCCGCTCAAGAATTGAGCGAGGAGGAGAAGGACGAACTCTATCGCATGGAGTTCGACACGGCGGGATTTTTCCGCCGTACATTCGGCTTTCTTACCGACCTCATCGTTGTCTCCCAGATCGTAGGGTATGGACTCGTATACGCGCTGATCTTTGCCTTGTTCTCCATCAGCTTCGCCGACACCGATTCGTACTACGGACGTGGGCTGTTGTTGGTTAGTTTTATTTTGGCACCACTAGTGCTGCTCTTGTTCGGTCTACCGATGATCAGTGGTGGGTTGAGCCTGATCGAGTCGGTGGCCAACAAGCAGCCTCGTCAAGAAGCCATTCCGTCGTTCAATGTGTTCGAAAACTTCGGTGAGTTGTTGCTATTGGCTGTGGCCATTGGTGTTTCTGCGGCACCGGGCTTCATCATCGGCGGCATCTTCGCGGGGGAGGATCCGGGGCAATGGCATGTGCGGTTGATCTGCACCATGAGCACGCTGATGGTGCTGCTCCCCGTGGTGTTATTGTCGATGCTCGAAGAAGGCTCCTTGTTTTCAGTCGTATCGCCGACGGTCTTGAGGAGTATTCCCAAGGCACTGGAGGCGTGGGGGGCCTATTATTTAAAGGTGCTCGCAGGATATGGCAGCATAACGGTTTTCTGGTTGATGCTGCTTGGATTTGGACCGATCGGTTTCGGCATCATCGGAGCAACGGTCCCCTTATTGTTCTTTTTTACCTGCCAACAACTGGGCCTGTTGGCCGACGACATCAGCGACGAATTGAGCGTGGCATTCACCCCTGGCCAGGAGGCCGAGGAGGAGCAGAGCGACGAGGAGGATGAAGATCAATCGCGGCGTCACGACCTGGATGACCTGGAGTCGTGACAGGATGCCATTGACGTGGCGACGCGGCCCGTGGCCGATGCTTTTCCCGATGCACGTGCCCTCTCCCGCCTGCATGTTGCTCGTTATGGCGAAGCCTGAATCGGGTCGCGGTTCCCGGTGGTGCGGACACATGGCCGCGACAGACAGCCGACCGACACAGGCGTTGGCGAGAAACGGACCAGTACTCCTCAGGTAGTCTGCGGAGGCGATGAAGCTTCGTTTGTGGCCATATTCGGTCCAGCTTTGCGAAAATCACCTTCGCGGCGAGTGATTCCTTGGCGGTCGAAGTATTCGAGCAGGGGGATGGTATGCTTGCGCGTAAGTTGCCATCGATCGCGCACTTCAGCCACCATAACCTGTTGCCGCTCGTTCAGTAGTTCCTGCAACTCGTAGCAAAGCACGTTGAGGACGGAGCGACCAATTAAAAATCCCTTTCCCACATCGACGAGAAAGCCTTGATCGATCGCGTAACGAACTAACGCCTTGGTTTGGTCGACGGTGGTTGCCAGGTGCTGCGCCAGTTCGTTCAACGTTGGCGGCATGCGATTGTCTCGGAATGCTACCAAGAGTTTCTCTAGCTGCGCGCGCTGCTTCTTCGACAGTGCGTTCTCCGGTACTACCTCAGCAATCATGTTCTCCACACGCGCTAGCCGCTGCTGGTCAGTCATGATTTGAACAACGTATTGCACGATCTCCGCCGGAGCCTCAGCAGCCAGATGCCGCTGCAGAGCATCGAGGTGCATCCAGGAATCTGCTTGCCGCTGACGATGCCGCCCGAGGGCTTGGGAAACTCGTTGTGCGAGCCCTTGGAGCCAGGATTGGGAAGCAAGGTGGTTGGGCAACCACACGATGGTCGGCATGCTGGCCTGAAACGCCTTCCAGGACGCGGGATCGCCCACGGCGCTGCGCGCCCATTGTAGAAAATAGGCGTCGTCCAGCGCCACGTAGCCGGCCATCTCTACCCAGGAGGCGAGTCGGTCGGCTGGTGCGGCCGTCCCCGCCAGTCGTTCCGCTGCCTCCCACAGTTGACGCCGCTTCCAGCGATGTGTCGGGGGCAGCGATGCCAAGACGCGTCCTCCGGCGAAACAGCCAATCGGATGCGGCAAACGGAGCAACAGTGGTTGGCCCCACGTAGCGACGAGGGGGCGTGAGGCGATGATCAGAGCTGGTCCTCGCTCGCCGCTGGCAATGGTACGTGGGGCTTGCACCTCCACCTCCTGCGCGCCGGTTCCAGTATGCATGAGCAGACGAACGCCAGGCTTGATGGCCGGACGCCCCGGAAAAACATTCAACTCTACCAAAAGGCGAGGGGACAACAGATGACCCTCGGCAGCGATCAGTTCATCGCCGCGGACCACCTCACGCGGTACGTCACCGACCAAGTTGATTGCCGTCCGCAATCCGGCAAAGGACTGCGGTTGATCCTGCCCATGAACCTCAATCGAACGGACGCGCAGCGGTGTACGCTCCCCGGCGATGCCCACATGATCCCCGACGGCCACCTTGCCTTCCCACACGCATCCGGCTACTACTAAGCCCCGTCCCGGCACATGCAGGACACGATCGATAGGCATGCGGAAGGGACGTTGCCGCGTCTCGACGCGATCGGCGGCCGTGTTCTCCTCTAGGTCGCACAGCGTGCGTTTGAGCGCGTCGAGCCCGGCTCCCGTATGAGACGATACTGCGATGACCGGAAAACGTTCGAATCCCCAGTCAACCAAAAAGACCTCGAGTTCTTCTCGAAGCGCCTCTATCTGTTCATCCGTCGCCAGATCGATGCGCGTCATGGCCACCACCAACCGCGGCACCCCCAGCGAGTGAAGAATGGCCGTATGCTCCAAGGTCTGGGCCTGAATCCCCTGATCGGCCGCCACGACCAGCAATCCGATGTCAACTCCGGAGACTCCGGCCAGGAGATTCGACACATACCTTTGGTGGCCAGGAGCATCGACAAACGCCAGTACCTGGTCGTCCTCTTCCAGGGCTGCGAAGCCGAGATCGATCGTGATACCGCGTTGTTTTTCCTCGGGATGGCGATCCGTATCGACGCCGGTCAACGCGCCCACAAGACGAGTCTTACCGTGATCGATATGCCCCGTGACGCCGACGATGCGATAGCGTCGCCCATCCGGTAACGTGGTCATCACCTACTGTCTCTAGTGTGGGGAAAGCGAAGTCGCCCGGTCGGTAGGTCAGGTTCGACTAACTGGCCGTCGGGTTCTTGGCCAGGCGCTTCAGCAACGGGACCAGATAACTTCGCCCGAATAAACAAAAGGCGAACTCTCTGGAACCAGCGACTCTCGCCTGCTCTAGCGCTTGCTCCAGATGCTCGACCTGTTGTTCGGCGGCGTCGGCGAATCTCGCGGCCAGGGCTTGCAAAGACTCTTTGATCCCCCGCATCTGCTGGTGCCATTCTGATTTCTCACCGCGCGGAGGAATGTGTTGGAGTAATTCCTGCTTGCGGTGGACCAGCGTACGGATTTGGCGGCGATCGTGTTCGGGCAACTGGTGATCAGCGCGATCGACCAATTGCTCGAGATACTTGTCTGCATTGTGTTGCAGGTCCCAAGCCGCTTGTTTGGCCATTCGCAACTGCTCCTCGATTTCATCGACCGATCGAATCGCTAACCGGTCACGTTGCGGCAAGGGGATGGTGGCGGACGCTACGGCCAATGGGGGCGGCACGAGCTGGAAGAACTCCTCGATGATCCCGTTGGTCAGCTGGTCGTACTTGCCCCCCCCGATACCGTGGAGGAACAGATCGCTGACAAACAACCGCAAGTACATGGTCGTCAGCAGCGCGCGGGGGCGAAGGCAAATACCATCGGCCAGAAATTCGAGCCACTGGCTGGCGGCACCATCACAATCCAAGCGGCCTTCAATGACCGCCTGCCATCCGGCTCGATCGCTGAGGATCAAACTGTCGTTGGCCATACGGACCCACAAAGGCCTGCGCGTCGGATCGCTGGACCGATAGACCCACCAGGGAGCTTCCAGCCAATCGCCTTGTTCCTCCAGCGGCGGCACGGGGTGCGCCTCATTGCGAATCTTGTGTGCCTGGCGATAGCGATCGCGCTGCGAATTGTAAACCAGTTGGAACCGCGGCAGATCGGCTAGCAGGTGGATGCTGAAGCGAGCGAAGGAACGAGTCGAGACCAGGCGGCTAAGTGGTACCTCGAGAGTATGCAAGCCCTCCTCGCGTTCAAGTCGATGTCGCCCCTCCGCCAACGCCATGCCGAGATGATAACTACGGCGGAGCGCCGTGGTGGCCGGTCCCCAAAGGTAGTCGAGCAGCAGGTCGTCGGCCGGATCGACCATCGTCGCCCGCACCTGGTGCGGAAAATTCTCCCAGGTAGCCCACGATTCGATGCGACGCATTTCCCACGGGATCGGCGGTCGAGGCTCATCAAAGGCCACGGTCGTTCGGTGCCAGCGCCGGTGTTCGTCAAGCCGAGGAACTTGGATTGCCGTACTGCGACAAACGTCGTTGTCGACCAGGAAGTTGATCGACAGCGCACCGGTCGCCTCAGCCAGATGCGAAAGCAGAAAATTCTTGTACCACACACCGGGATGGAACAATTCCGGCTGGTGTCCTGATAGCACCATGCACCGACGGTCCAAACCAGCGATTGTTTGCTCGCTGATATCCGCATATCCTCGCGTATACTCCCACGCCAGGCGAGCGACTTCGGCCCGCGCATACTCGCGCGCTTCCTCGAGCGATTTACCACAGAATTCTAGATGCCCCCCACCGTCAAAACTCACACGGCGAGTTGCCAGTTCCTCCACGTCGCCAAGTTCGGGTACTACCATCGCCGTATTCGGTTTCGCAGGGGCGCGATAGCGTGGATAGGTCGATGTCGAATCGGCTGTCGCCACGGTCATACGGTCTCCTCACGAATTGGGGGAACTGCTCGCCAGCGGCGGGAGATGGTACCCGCGGGCCCGCATGCGATCGATACTGCGTCCTAGAACTTCATTGTAGTGCTGCCACCGCCGCTCCGCGTCATCAAGCGAGCCACCAAACGAACGAGACAGGTCGAGATACAGCAGCGGAACTGCTATCTCGATGACGCGCAGCCCCAATGCTGCCACCTGCACCCAAACCTCCAATGGCATGGCATAACCGGTCTCGTGAATGTCCAATTGTCGCAGTGCTTCGACGCGATACGCTTTAAAACCACAGAACGCATCGGTTATTCCCAAGCCGAAAAGACGATTCAACAACTCGGTAATTTGGCGGTTGATCCGCATCCGGTCCTCAGGGGGCTGGCTGTCACCAGGAAAGGGGCGCAGGTATCGGCTACCGGAGACCACATCGGCCTCGGCGCATGCCTCCACGAATTGCGGGATCATGCTCGGCTGATGCTGCCCATCGCAGTCAAGCGTTACCAGGCAGTCATAACCACCGTCGATGGCGTATTGGAATGCCGACTTCAGAGCAGCACCATAACCCAAGTTGGTCTCGTGACTAACGGTCTTCACCTGTGGCCACTGCGCCAACCGCTGGGCCGTGGCGTCGGTCGAGCCATCGTTGACTACCAAGACATCATCAGCGTATTTGCAAACTTCACCTAACACGCTATCGATGTATTTTTCTTCGTTGTATACCGGCAGTGCTGCCAACCACCTCACTATGATGCTCCCTGTGCGAGCTGGAAACCGGATCTCGCTTAGATCCTCGTCACCATATCGCAACTGGGCCGATCTGCGAACCACCCCTGTAGGGGCCCGCCTCGGGGGAGCTGCGAGGGGCCCTGCAGGTAGAGCAGGCAGGGTACCCGTGGTGGGGCGGGTGAACGCGATGCTGTCCAGCTTAGGCGGTCAACGGCAGTGGGCTATGGGCCAACGCGAGGTAGGCGGCGCCTAACTGTTCGCGGGAAGGCAGCGTCGGGTAAAGGTAGAGCCGCATGCGGGCCCACCGTATGACGCCTTTTTCCAGAAATTGACCGAACACACGCAGCGTGACGGGGCGCAAATCCGCCTCGGTGGCCCCTGCAGCGATTTGCGCTAAGTCATTCGGGCCCACCATGATAGCTACTGCAACTGGCCCCACTTGGCCCAACCACATGACCTCCGCGTCGAGGGGCACGACTCCGGCCTCCAGACCGTCACCGGGGGCCGGCAGCAGGTCGCCGAGTCGAATTCTGTTCCACTGAACATCGGCCGCCAAAGGGCACAGAATGGCTGGCGAGCTATCGAGGAGGGTCGTTTGGATACTGATCCGCCACTCTATGGCACCTGCCGAAGGGGGTACGAGTTGCTCGTCGTTGACCATGCGCCAGTCGAATTCCACAGCGCAGGCATCGGTGGATGATTGGCGATAGCGGACGACCAAGTCCTGTTGGCGCGCAAAGAGTTCTTCGAGCTGGAACTGATGAGGCGGCTGGCAGTCGATGGTCAGAAGCTGTCGGCGTTGGCCGTCGGCCCCGGCAATGGCGATACCGTCGGTGGGATGTTGCGGATCGAGAAGTAGGCGTCCACCGGCCAGCGGTGCTTGGACGCTATCACGCGCGAATTGCCAAACGTTCATCGCTTCAGTTCCCTATGGCTGATTGGCTTGTCCATCCCATGTCGGTTCCCCGGCAGTTGCGGGTATCATAAGACGGCTCAGCATAGCCTCAGCGACCTGTATCCGGCCGCCCCTTCCATGCTGCTGACCATCCGGTGCTTCGTTCCAAGTCGCGATCGACCTAGGTGATTGTTCCCATGTCCAGAGATATGCCAGTATCCCCCGTGCCCACCCAACCACTTACCCACGGCCAATTGTTGCAGTTGAAACGCTGGAATACGCCGACGATCTACAACGGATGGGAGCAGGTCACCAAGATGGACGCGGCGGCACCGGTTGTCAACCTGGAGGAAACCCACGACTTCATGCCGCAGATGGGCCCCATGGTGGGCTACGCCATCACCCTGGTGATTGAACCGAGCAACAAGTCGCACCGACAGAATCTCGACGCCTGGTCTGGCTACCGCCAGTATGTGGCCGCACAACCAGGCCCCAAGATTGTTGTCGTCCAGGATCTGGACCATCCCCGCGTCCTGGGATCGTTTTGGGGTGAAGTCAACGCCAACGTGCATCGCGCCTTGGGGTGTGTAGGGACGATCGTCGACGGTGCCATCCGTGACGTCGACGAGATGACCAACGCCGGTTTCAAAGCTCTGGCCAGGCGGTTGTGCGTCGGCCACGCCCACAGCATCCCAGTCCGCTGGGGATGCGAAGTGGAAGTCTTCGGGACGAAGGTGATACCAGGTCAGTTGCTCCATGCCGACAAGCATGGCTTCATCGCCATTCCACCGGGGGACGAGGTGGGATTGTTGGAGGCAGCGGCGCAGATGGATAAGAATGAATGCGAGACGGTCATCGCCGCGGCCCGCAGTGGTGTGGGTGTGGATAGCAATGCGTTGCTACAGCACCTCAACCAGGCGGCGGCCGAGTTTCGCCACCGGGTGCAGCAACAGTTCGGCGGGAAAGGAGAGCATTGACGGTGGGGGGAACGCGGTACAAGTTGTTTGCCAGCCGTATCGTCACCCGTCATTGGTCCTGGGTGTTGCTGGCGTGGCTCGTCCTCGCCGTAGCGCTCAAGGCGACGGCCCCACGGTGGGAAACGATCGCTGCCGACGGGGATTTGGCTTTCTTACCTCCCGACGTTCCCAGTGCGATCGGCCGCCGCGTGTTGGAGGAAGCATTCCCCGGTGCCCACGCGCGGAGTAGCCTGGCAATCATTTTCGCCGTTGCCAGCGGAGAGCTGTCGACTGGCGACAAATTGGCGGCCATGGAAGTGGCTCGCCACCTGCATTGGTTGGCTGCTGCGTCGGCGTGGAAGGATCTGGGGCAGATCGACCAACAGGTCACTGCCGCCGCTGCCACGGCGTCTCCGCGTCTGCTTCAGCGTCGTACGATTAGCCGCCAACGGGTGCTGGCCAACCTCACCGAGATCATCGAGTTGGAGCAAGCGATGGCGAAGACGTTGGCCGAGTTGGGGGAAGACGCCCCGATGAAACGAATTGCAACCGCCTACCGGTGGCGAGCGGAGTTGCACGAGGCCACTGGCGATCAGGAGACAGCCGCCGTCGATCGCGCCACAGCGTCGTTGATCATCGAACAGGGGTGGGACTTCCAGCCGGAGACCCCTTCCTGGCACCGGGCGGTTCACGACGTCTGGAGCTGGCGCAGTGCGATTGTGGGGCACAAGATGGGGGCGGACAACCCTCAGGCTCGACTGATCAACATGCAGTTGGATACCGATTTCGCGGCCGTAGCCAACCTTCAGATCATGAGCGACCTGCGGCGGTGGATGGCCGGCGCCGTTGAGCGCTATCGGCGATGGACTTCGGCCGAGCTGGAGCACGGTGTGAGCGGTGCTGCGGCTGTAGGAGCCGACATGCTGCGGGCGGCGGCCGGGGGAATTCGCATTACCGAGATCGTCACAGTGGTCCTGGTGCTGTTGATCCTCACGGGCGTCTACCGCGCTCCCTTTTTGGTCGCCATTCCGGTGACCAGCATCGCCGTCAGTCTCATCGTGGCGACCAGCCTGATCGCCCACCTGGCGCGCGATCCAGCGGTGCCGGAGAGTTCCGGTTTGGGGGTCTTTTCCACCACTCGTATCTTCATCGTCGTGATCTTATTCGGCGCGGGAACCGATTTCTGTTTGTTCTTTCTGGCGCGCAATCGCGAACTAATACAGCAACGGGCCGTGATCAGGCGACGTCAGATGCATCGCGTTGTAGAGAAAAGCTGGCTTAGTGTGCACAACGCACTGGTGGCCAGCGCGTTGACGACCATTGCCGGTTTGGGGTTGATGTGGTTTTCGCGATTCGAAAAGTTCCGCTACAGTGGCCCGGTGATTGCCATTTCGTTGGCCGTCACCTTGTTGGTCTGCTTGAGCTTCACCCCCGCCTTGCTCAGCGGGCTGGGGACCACCGCTTTCTGGCCGTTGTTGCGGCGGTCCAAGCATTCCGGCGCGGGAGACAGAGCCTGCGCGACCAGTGGCGAGGCGGCTGATGCCGCTGCCGGACCTCCTGGTTCGCCTGCTGCTTGCCCCGCGGGGCGTCCCGTGCCGTGGTGGGGACGTTACTGGGATTGGTTGGCCGAGGGGATTGCCCGATGGCCCGGCTGGGCGTTGGCTCTGGCCGCGTTGCTGCTGGCCATTCCCGCCGCCTACGGTATTGGTCATCTCGGCCACGTAACCTATGACTTCACCAAGGAGCTCTCTCGTAACGCTCCCAGCCGTACGGGAGCGGCGTTGATCGGACGCTTCTTTCCTCTGCGCGACGCCAGTCCGGTAACGATCCTGGTTACTCGCCCCCAGCCGTTTGACGACGACCGCCAACTTCTCGAGGCATGCGAGCAGTTGGCGACGCAATTGTATGTCGAGGGGGTGGAGTCGGTACGCAGTTTGGCCGATCCGCTGGGCGACTTTCCACCGGGAAAAACGATGAGTCTTTTCGAACAAGATGCGTGGCGACGCCGCACTTTACGCGCCAGCCATATTGCCCAAGAACAGTTTCTCAGCTCCGTACCCCAGCTCGCCCGACGAGTGGCCCGCTTCGATGTCGTCCTGCGATCCAACGTGTTTTCGATGGAGTCGAGTCGTGCTATCGCCGGGCTGCGAAAACAACTGGAGGTCGAGTTTCAAAATGCGGATTCCCCTTGGTGGGGAAGCACGGCCACGTTTAGTGGTACCGCCGTGGGAATCGCGGATCTGCGTCAGGTCACCCAAGCAGATCAACGACGCATCCAGATGCTGGTCACCGGCGGCGTATGGTTGGTCTTGTGGGCCATGCTGCGTCACCTCGGCATCTGCACCTACTTGATCCTCTCGGTGTTGTTCAGCTACTTCGCCACACTGGGCATCACGCATGCCGTTTTCGGCCAGTGGTTCGCTGGTGACTTTTACGGTCTGGACTGGAAGGTTCCGTTGTTTTTGTTTGTAATTCTGGTGGCGGTGGGGCAGGACTACAATGTCTACCTGGTATCACGCATCTTCGAAGAACGGAAGCGTCACGCGTTGCGTGATGCTGTGGTTCTGGGCCTGCGACGGACCGGGGGGATTATCACTAGCTGCGGGGTGGTGATGGCCGGGACGTTTGCTGCCATGACCAGTCCAGCACTGGTCCAGGGGCTGGCCGGATTTCTTCCCCACGACTGGCTCGATCCCCAACAGCCGGTATTGCGAGGGATCACGGAGTTGGGATTCGCTCTTTCCTGCGGGGTCTTGCTGGACACGTTCATCGTTCGTAGCATCCTGGTACCATCGTTTCTATTGCTCATGCAGCGGGGGTGGGGCACGTCGACACGCGTTTCCTCACGGATTAGTTTTAAGGCCCCGAATGATTAGCCGACGTTCATCCGGGGGCAGTTCGGTGAAAAAAGCAGGTTGCGGCGGCGACGCCTCGACGGCTGCAAGGTTGGCAGACCAGGCCTGATAGGAACTGTTGTATTGTTGCAAAAGGCAATTGTTTCATGATGCATCGATTTCCGCGCCCCAGATCTCCTCAGGACGTCCTGGTCTTGTGCCGCGAGCACGACGTGAGCATGGTCGAATTGCGGTTCCTCGATCTACGAGGAAACCACCACGGTGTTTGGTTGCCTGCGTCGCAGTTTTCCAAGCAGGTATTCGAAAACGGCGTGCGTCACGTGCCGTCCCTTCCGCTCGATTTTCAGTTAGGTGAGCTACCTGACCTACTCTTGGTTCCGCAACCGGAAACGGTCTGGATCGCGCCCCATTGGCATTCGATGACGGCGGTACTGCTGTGCGAACGCCAAGACCCGGTGACGCGTGAAGAGGTCGCCGATGATGGACGAACCATTGCGCGTCGAGCCTGGCAATATATGGCTCAAGCAGGAATTGCCGACGAACTGCTCATCGCCCCGGAGATCGAAGTGGAGTTGTCACCCACGGCGGCTGCGTTCCTGCAATCGGATGGTCAGTCCGCGGCGCTGTCTCTTTCCCCCACGAGCGGACGAGGAGAGCAGCGAGTAGCGCCGCGGCCGTCGACCTGGTCGGATGAACTGCTGCAGTTTCTCCAGTTCTGCGACCAAAGCGGTTTGGACATTCAAGCCTGCAGTTGGGACGGTCGCCTTGCCACCCGATTTCGTATCCAGTTGCGCCCCGCTCCGCTGCTCACCGCAGCCGACCACATGGTCGTGTTCGAAAGTCTGCTCGGCGCGCCATGGAGCAGCGGGATTGCTCCGGACAAGACGGAGGCCGCCGCTAGGGGGATTCGCCTGGCCCATCTGCGCATCCAACTGGCGATCATCAAACAGGATCGGTCATTGCTGGCCGGCGCCGGGTACGCGGGACTCAGCGAAACAGGGTTGCACGCTGTCGGCGGCTTGATGCGCCACCTGCCGGCCATTCAAGCATTGACCTTTCCCGTCGCCGATGCCCACGTCGCATCACCATCCCCCGTATTCGGCGTGGGACAGTGTCGCATGGATGCCGTCTGTCGCATTCCGGCGGGAAGCCCCGATCCGCGTGAGCGGATGATCGAGTTTCAGTTGCCGCAGGGGCGTTTCAATTGCTACGTCGCTTTCGCGGCCGTAGCCATGGCGCTGGTCGATGGCATTCAGAACAAAGTCAGCCCCCCGCCTCCGTTGGATGGCCAGTCGCAAGAGGGAGCGAACGCCCCGTCTCGGCCCGCGTTCCTTGAACCGAATGAAGCGCAGGCCGCGCTTGATCGCGACTATCGGTTCTTAACACGTGGCGACGTCTTCTCCGATCGCTTGCTCCAATCGTGGATCGCAAGCGCCGCCGCTACTACAACCGACTAACGCACCAAGCAAGCAGCGCTTGGGCGCTCAAGCGGAACACACGGCCCATTGATCAGATGACGCCGCCGTGCACGCGAAATGGTGTCATATGATCCGGTTGATCCACCATCCAGAATCGCTCCCACTCTTGCAACAGCAGACGGAGGTTTTCTGAGGTGTACACCAGTTGCTCGGCTCGGCGCGTCGGATCCGCCGAGTAGATGGGCAGCGCGCATCCGGTGGCGGCCGATATCGACCCCAATAACAGGGCAACACAAATCAAACGACGCATCGAATCACTCCTCCGTGAACAATTCCTGCCAAAGCCTTAAACCGTTGCGTGCTAGCCAATCCTCCGCTGGCCTCAAACCGATTCGACCGGACCGTCGTGGTCGGTTCGACTCACACGTTCAGCCCCGCGACTACCATCGCCGACGGAGCTAGTCATCGGATTCGCCTTGTGGTGCAAACGAGGCCACGCCTTGCTCGCCTTCCAAATCGCGAACCCGTGCCTCCATCTCCTTACCGGGCTTGAATGCTACTACCAATCGTTCCGGCACATCAACTTGCATTCCCGTTTGAGGGTTACGTGCTTTGCGAGGTCGCCGGTACTTAATCTCGAAAACGCCGAAATTCCTCAGCTCCACCCGTCCGTCGGATATGAGGGTCTCGATGATGTTCTCGAGCGTTAATTGCACTACGCGCTTGACCTCCTGTTGGGTCAACCCCGTCTGATCTGAAATCGTTCGAACGATCTCTTTCTTGGCCACGGGCAGAACTCCTGGGCGAAATGTAAACTGGCGTAAGTCTTTTACAGCCAATAGGTTAATCGCTGGAGTCTAGTCCTCGCAACCTGGGGCGTCAAGATTATTGGCAACACGGCTACGTGACGATATACCGCCGCTTTGCCTGCTGACCAATCTATCTTCGACGCACCCCAGACATCGTCTATCCACCCAGTCAAACTTGACAAAATCCGCGCAATCGGCCGCAACCGCATATCTGCTGCAGGAGACATCATGCGGATAACCGGAATGCTAGCACGGAGCATTTCCATCGGCAGGCAAGGCTATCCTAGGGCTCATCAATCGGAGCAGAGTGTCTCTGAGGTGCTCGGGCGCCACCTGGCTGTCCGAAGCTGCTTCCCTGCAGACAACGGCGCAAAAACATCAACTGCCCCAGATGGTAGGCGTTGTGATCGGCCACCAACAGTGCCTCACGAAGGATGGTTTGTCCGTCGCCATGCGAGATGGGGGCGAGTAGATCGACGGCCGGATCAGCCACCAATTGCTTCATCGCTCGCAGATCACGGCGGAACTGCTCGACGCTCTGATTCCACGCGGCCGTCGAGGAGGGCTCGTCGTCCGGTGGCCAATAACCGTCGGGGAATGCGGGTGAAACGTGCTGGGGATTGCGTGAGAATTCCAGGATATCCCATTGGCAGATCCGCATGTGCTCCAGCAATCGCCACGCCGTATGCGGACTTCCCGGTACCTTTTTTCCCTGCCATTCGGGCGGCCATCCGTGGATGGCTCCCTCGAAATCGACATGCGCGCCACCGCCGTTGAGCAAATACAGCACATGGTCGCGAACCGCTTGGTCGTTCATGGGGAAACGGGTTTCTGTCTATGGGGAATACCTGAAAAGCGGACCGAATGTGGATCAGAATTCGAAATAATTGCGGAAACGGTCGGCCAATAGCGTTATCTCTTGCAGGATTTCCGGCGCCACGTGCAGACGCATGGCGGCCGCCGTTTCGCGAATTTGCTCCGGTCGCTTCGCACCACACAAGGCCACCGACACGCCGGGATGCGCGATGGTCCACGCGACCACTAGCTGAGCGACGGTGCAGCCAAGATCGGCAGCTATCTCCCGCAGTCGATCTAGCAAGTCTTGCGCTCGCTGCCAGGCTTCTCCCTGAAAGATCGGGTAGGTCAATCGCTTATCCCGCGGGTCGAAACGATGATCCCGCGGCAGTTTCCCGGCTAGCAGCCCTTTCATCAACACCCAGTAACCTACGACGCTGATGCGTTTCTCTTGGCAAACCGGCTGCAGTTCGTGCAGGCACCGCTGCTGCAGCATATTGAACGGAGGTTGCACCACGATCGTCTGGGGGCAATGTCGGACGAATTGCCGCAATTGTTCGGCGTCGACATTGGAGACTCCACCGTATCGCGCCATCCCGCGACGCACGATCTCAGCGATAGCCCCCGCCGATTCGGCCAAGGGAACGTGGGGATCGGGCTGATGCAAATACATGATATCTACAGCCGAAACGCCGAGTCGACGCAGCACTTGTTGGGCGTGTCGCAGCAAAGTTGGTGGACGCCCATCGATGTGGCGCACGCGACGAGCATCGAAGTACTGTCCCACCTTGCTGGCGATCACTACTCCCTCGCGTTTCGGTATTCCCGCACGCACCAACAACCGGTCGGCTTCTCCGTCGTACCCGTAGGCGTACGCCGTATCGAAGAAATTGATGCCGCATTCCAGGGCAGCATGCAACGTGGCCACGCTGGCTTCTTCGGTTACTCCCAGGCTGGACACCCCCGCGATCGGCCAGCAGCCGAAGCCGATGGGGGTAACGCGCAGCGGTGTACTACCGAGCTGTCTGAGGCCGTCCATCACTTAAACCACGTTGAATCCGCGCTGTGTCAACTCCTGCTGCAAGGCCATCTTGGCAGGGGGTTCGCCATGCACGAGCCGAATGGCGGCCGGAGGCGTCTGAAACCCTTCGACGAAACGGAGCAAATCGGATTGATCGGCATGAGCCGAATAGCCGCTGAGGACGTGCCGCGCAGCGCGAATCGTGTAGCGTTTTCCATCCAATCTCACCCAATCGGACTCTTGGATGTACCGCCCCGGTGTCCCCTGAGCCTGGTAGCCTACGAACACGATATCGGTGGTTGGCTCTTCAAGGAACGCTTTCAAATAGTTGACCACGCGCCCCCCGGCACACATGCCGCTGGCGGCAATCACTACCGCTGGCAACTTCGACTCGCGCAAGTACTCGATCGTGTCGATGTGTTCGGCGTGATTTTCGACTTGCACCAAGTTTTCGAATACCAGCGGCTGATCGTCGTACCGCAACACCTCGTGCGCCTCGCCATCCCAGTACTGCTGCAAGTCATTGTAAATCGCAGTAAACCGCTGCGCCAATGGCGAATCGATGATAATATCGATCGAGCGCAGCATCGAGCATCCCAACTTGCGGCCGATGCCATCGAAGATCATGTTCATTTCGTACAGCAGCTCCTGCGTCCTCCCCAAGGCGAACGCCGGGATAATGGTTACCCCTTTGTTTTCCAACGTTTTACACAGGATTTCCTCCAGCGCTTGAACCCGTCGCTCGCGCCCCTCGTGCAGGCGATCACCGTAGGTCGATTCGAGCACCAGAAAATCCGCTCTTTCGGGACTGACCGGGTCTTTCAGCAGAGGTTGCATGCGACTGCCCAGGTCACCGCTGAAGACGAAACGTTCGTCATCGCGTTCGATTTCGACAATGGCCGATCCGAGGATGTGACCGGCCGGCGTCAGACGCAACCGCACGCCGCCATCCAACTGGTGCCATTTGTAGTAGGCTAGCGGTCGCACATGCTTGCGCAAATCGTGAAGAAACCGTTCAATCAGCCGCTTGTTGCGCGTGATGCCTACTCGCATGGCGTCTTCAAGCATCAAGGGCAGCAGCTTTGCCGACGGCGGACTGCAGTAGATGGGGCCATTGAAGCCGGCGGCAATGAGATAAGGAATCCTGCCTACATGATCCAAGTGCACGTGCGTAACGACCAACCCTTGAATGCCATCGAGGGCAAAGTCGATTCGCTCTTCGTCACGCTCACTAGCCTCAGCCCCCTGGAACATGCCGCAATCGATCAACAGGGAACGGTGATCGTCTACGAACAGTTGATGGCAGGAGCCCGTAACGCCCTCGATAGCCCCGTGGTGGACGACATGCATGAACAAATCCTTGGTAAAACTCCTTGCGAGTTCCCGTACCACGCCGCGCCGACGATGCGTCGACGACTGCGCGGCGCCAGGGCGGTGATCAGGGTCAACGCATCGACTCCAAGCGGCGCGATTCTGCCATGGCATCCTCGGCTAGCTGGATGTACTTGGGGTCTTGCGTGCCGGCGAAGACGCGCTGATAGGTGACGCTGAGTGCAGTGAAGTTGAAGGGTTCGTCTGGCTCCAGTTCGCATGCCTTTCGACCGTGTTCCACGGCCAACTCATATTGACCGGTCAGCGTGTAGATGCGGCCGAGTGTCAAGTGGGACAGGACATGGTTGGGATCCTCCTGCAGGATTTCTTTAAGCAGGGCCACCGCCTCGTCGTATTTCTTCTCGTCTTTCAGTTTTTCTGCCGCGTTGTACTTGGCAACGATTTCCGGCTGAGGTCCCTGGTTCTCGCTCATGCTGCGATAGCTCCTCATTCGACTAACGTGACTCGGTTTACCGTGATGCGCAATTGGGGGCTGTCCCCCGTTTTCCGCAGATGCGGATTAGCATACCAGATCAATCCGATACCGCGACCGGAGGCAGACGCGGCCCGCGGCGCCTTCGCCGGTGAAGCGGGACTGGCGTCTATGGCTACGCTACTTGGGGCAGCGCCCAACCGCCCGTAGGGGCCTGGCCAAGAGGAGACGCGGCACTTCTATGGCCCTGGCGGGGGAATCGCAGCCGTCGCCGGCAGGGGGGCGGCGTGGCTCCTGCCGGTGATGATTCTACCACCCCGGTGGCCGCAAAAGGCGTCCTTCCCGCCATGCGGCGACGCCACGGGTACTCGGCGGCGGTGATAATCAGGAACATAATGGTTTCACCGAGCCGGGAGGAGGACCGGGCAAAGGACGGCTGAACTCCATCCGCATGATGGGGGCCTATGCGGGGCGAGACGAATAAATGGTGCCTTGGCCTAATGCGGCTCGCCCATTGACGCTGGGATTTCATGAGGCTGGGGCGACGTTCTCCCCCATGGCGGCAGCTTGCAGACCCGACGGCATTTCGTCTCCCTCCAGTCCTACGGGCAGCGGCGCCGTGTGATCCGCCTTGCCGGTGCCCCGCGGTCCAGGCCATCGCGGTGATTGATTCGTGGAAGGTACTTGAATCTTACTTTTGGGCGTAAGGGATCAACCAATGGCGATCTATTTTCAGCGAGGGAGCGCGAACGCCGACCTGGGGGCGCACGATTTCCAGGATGCACTAGCCGCAGCGTTCGACGCGGCCGGCAATCCGCGGCGCGTTTTGGCTTTGCCTCCCGATCATACCCGCGCCGACAGCCGCGCTGGCGAGATCACGCAATTGGCCTACCAGATGTTGGGGGATCGTCTGACCGATGTCATGCCGGCGTTGGGGACGCACGCGCCCATGACGGCCGATGAGTTGACCTACATGTTCGGTTCGCTACCTCAGGAATTGATCCGCGTCCACGACTGGCAAAATGACGTGGTGACGTTGGGCGAGGTGGACGCCGACTTCGTGGCGGAGGTAACCGAGGGGATCTACCAGCGGCCGTGGGCGGCTCAAGTCAATCGGTTGCTAGTCGAAGGAGGCCATGATCTCATTCTCTCGATCGGCCAAGTGGTGCCGCACGAAGTTATTGGGATGGCCAACTACAACAAGAACGTGTTCGTCGGCACCGGTGGCAATCGGGGGATCAATGAAAGCCACTACCTCAGCGCCCTGTACGGAATGGAGCGTATCATGGGCCAGTGCGACACCCCCCTTCGACGCATTCTCAATGAGGCGCAGGACCGCTTTTGCAAGTCGATGCCGCTGATGTACGTGCTCACCGTGGTGGAGTCCACACCCGAAGGGCGTCGTATCGTACGCGGCCTGTTCGTCGGGGATACCCATGACGTGTTTTTCGCCGCCGGAGCGTTGTCGCAAGAAGTCAATTGTTTCGACATCGAACCGACACCGCAGACGGTGGTGGTCACCATGAACCCCAAGAAGTACAAACGGATGTGGGTGGCCAATAAAGCCATCTACCGTACCCGGATGTTGATTGGCGACGGGGGGCGACTGGTGGTGATCGCCCCCGGCGTAGCCCATTTCGGGGAAAGCGACACCGTCGACCGATTGATTCGCAAGTACGGATATCGCCCCACCCCTCAAGTGTTGCAGTTTGTGGCCGAAAATGAAGACCTACAACAAAACCTGGGGACGGCAGCCCATTTGATCCATGGGACCTCCGAGGGGCGATTCGAGATCGTTTACGCGCCCGGCGGACTTTCGCGGCCAGAGATCGAATCGGTTGGTTACTCCTTCGGGGATTGGCGCGAACTGATGGACCTCTACCAGGTGGAAGGATTGCGTGACGGATGGCACGAGGATCGAGAAGGCAATCCCTTCTTTTTTGTCAGCGACCCGGGATTGGGACTGTGGCGTCGGCAGCACCATTCAGTCTAGCGCCTGGGGCCCAACAGTGTTCCGCACGGGAGAATAGAGTACGGTGGTGCACCGCCCTACAAAACCGAAACCATTGATCGTTGGTAAGCTTGAGTCGGATCGCAGGTGGGAGCAAGGCGCCTGGTTATTCCTTGTTTCCTTGACCGTCTTTTTCCTGGCGTGCATGATCTTGTATGCGGTCTACGTTGGCATGCGTCTGGGCCAACCGAACGCAGCAATCCAACCGTTCTACCTCCCGCCACTTTTCATCGTGACCACGGTCAACCTGATCGCCATCAGCACGGTTCTGCACTTGGCCGTGCAAGCGGTGCGCTGTGAACGGCGAGGAGATCTGCTGCGGTACATCGTCATCGCGTATGTGCTGGGGTTCTGCTTTTTCTTGATCCAAGGCATCGGGCTGTCGCAAATGATGTGGAGGATGCAGCAGCCGGGTAGGGCCATGGCCAATTTGTACGGCATGACCTTTTTCCTAGTGGTGGTCCATGCCGCACACGTCGTCGGTGGCATGGCGGGGCTGACCTTCGTTTTGTTCGGTATCCAGCGGGGACGCTATGATCATGAACGCAATTTTCCGATTCGCTTCTGCGCACTCTATTGGCATTTCCTCGATATCGTATGGCTGCTCATGTTGTCCGGATTTATCTACGCCGCCATCGTCTCCAAATCGTGACCGCGTTCCGAGTTGCGGTTTGCTACAATAGAAGAATTGATGTCCCACCTCGCATCTCCTCTATCCTCGATCGCCTTCCTCCGAGATTGCCATGACTGGTTACCTGTCCTTGTTTCGATTGGCCCTGATTGGGCTTAGCACGCTGTCCTTGTTATCGGCCATGCAGGTTCCGCTTGCGGCGCAATCCTTGCGGTCTGAACTGCCTGCACAGGCCATGGCGATTCTGACCAAGTATTGCGTCGGTTGCCATAACGATCAGGAGGCGGAAGCCGATCTGTCGTTGCAGTCGCTGCTGGCAGGAAAAGAGGCCACGATGTTTCGGGAGCTGGTCTCTCCCGGCCTGCCGGAGCAAAGTCGTTTGCTGCAGGTCATCACGGGCGAGGCAGAACCGCGAATGCCGCCCGAGGGCGAATCGGCACCGTCGGCCGAGGAGGTCGCCGTGTTGCGGCATTGGATTGCCAGCGGTGCAAAGCTGGAGCCACCTATGCCTTCGCTGCAACAGTTCGTTCCCTTGGCTACTGCTGGAGCGGCTGATCGGCGATTCCACCAGGTCGCTGCGGCGTGCATGGTCGAAGGGGCGTTGCTGATGGGCCGTCTTGGCCGATTGGAGCGTCTTGAGCTGCAGACGGGAACTTCGACCGATTGGCTCGGCCAGTTGCCTGGCGAAGTGACTGCGCTACGGCCCACCGCCGACGGGAAACTTGTGGCAGTTGCGGTGAGCGTTGCCGGGGTGGGGGCTGAGGTACTACTCATCGACGCCGTCCATGGGACGCGGCGGCAAACCTTTTCTGGACACCACGACGCAGTCTATGCCTTAGCCATCTCTGCCGACGGCTCCATGATCGCTTCCGGCGGCTACGATCGGCAAATCATCGTATGGGACGTCGCGTCGGCAACTCCTCGCTGGCGCTTCACAGGCCATAACGGCGCCATCTACGACTTGGACTTCCATCCCACCGGCAAGGCACTGGCATCGGCCAGCGCCGACCAAACGATCAAGCTGTGGAGCATCCGGCGGGGTGAACGACTCGACACCTTCAGTCAGGCCGAAGGTGAGATGACCTGCGTGCGGTTTTCCCCCGACGGCCGATTCCTGTTCGGGGGCGGTTATGATCGGCAACTGCGCCAATGGCGATTGGTCTCGCTCGATCAGCCGGCGATCAATCCGCTGGTCCGCTCGCGATTTGCTCACGAGGGCCCGATCGTTGGCTTGGCCCTGGTAAACAACGATTTACTGGTAAGTATTTCCGAGGACCGCACGATCAAGCTGTGGGAGAGCGACCAATTGGGCCCGGCGGGAGTCTTGGCCGAGTGTCGGGATGTTCCGGTCGCCATCGCCACCGAACGCGGTTCCAATGCAGTGATCGTGGTGGACCTGTTCGGTAGGCGGTATGAGCTGCCAAGGGACAACTGGCCCTCGCGACGCCCTCAGCAACGAGCTGCGCGTCAGGAAAATCGCCTGCCCGCGACGGAAAAGGCTTTCGATGTTACGGCCGAACCGGCAACAGTGTTTGCCGAGCGGGAACCGAACGACAGCCCGGATGAGGCCCAGTCGATCCAATTGCCGGCCACCCTGCAAGGCATCATCGGCGAAGGGGCACCCCACAAGGCTTTAGTGGGGGACGTCGACGTCGATCTTTACCAATTCGATGCCGTCGCCGGCCAGCCGTGGATCTTCTCCGTGCGGGCTGCCGTCGACGGGTCGTCCCTGGACAGTTTGATCGACATCCTGGATGAGGCGGGGCAACCTGTACTGCGCACGCGTTTGCAAGCACTGAGAGAATCGTACTTCACCTTTCGAGGCAAGGACGCCGACACCAGCGATGATTTCCGCTTGCACAAGTGGGAGGAAATGGAGCTCGACGAGTATCTCTACTCCAGTGGTGAAGTCACTCGTTTGTGGCATTACCCCCGTGGACCAGATTCCGGTTTCAAAGTCTATCCCGGCTATGGCCAGCGTCACACGTTCTTCGACACGACGCCCATCGCCCACGCTTTAGGGGAACCGGCCTATATCGTCCGCCCATTGGCTGCGGACGAGGAGCCACTACCCAATGGCTTGCCCGTTTTTCCACTGTACTTCGAAAACGATGACGATCCTCTCAGGCGAACCGGGCGAGACTCGCGTTTGACTTTCGTGGCGCCTCGCGACGGAAGATATCTATTGCGTGTTCGCGACGCGCGAGGGTTTGGTGGTGATGATTACCGCTACACCATCGACGCGCGACGACCAGCGCCAGATTTCAAACTGAAGATCACCGGTGCCAAGCTGCGGATGGCGGTGGGGTCTGGACGTGAATGGTCGGTGGAAGCGGAGCGAATTGACGGGTTTGATGGCGCGGTGGCGATCGACTTGGTAGGATTGCCTGACGGATTTCGGGCAACGAATCCCGTGATCATCGAAGCGGGGCAGCAGCGCGCTTTTGGCTCTGTCTTCGCCACCGAGCAGGTCGGTCTGTCCGGCGAGGAAGGCACCATGCCGGTCGAAGTAGCTCTCATCGCCCGCGCCGCCTTGGGCAACCGTCAAGTGGAACGCGAGCTGACGGAAAAACTGCGGATCGAAGTGACCGACGAGCCCGAGGTACTGGTGCGTCTGTACACCGACGAAGGGCTCAACGAAGAGTTGCAGGTGTTGACGATCCGCCCCGGCCATACCACCAGTGCCGTGGTGGCCGTGAACCGCAACGGTTTCGAGGGGAGAATCGAGTTCGGCAAAGACGATTCAGGGCGAAACCTACCCCACGGTACCTATGTGGACAACATCGGATTGAACGGACTGCTGATCACGGAAACCCAAAACGCTCGTGAGTTCTTCATCACTGCTGACGCCAAGACGCAGCCCGGACGCTACCAGTTTCACTTGCGGAGCAGCAGCAAAGGCAATCCGACCAGTCCCCCCGTGTGGTTGGAGGTCCTTGCTCCCTCGCCGCAAGCCGATCGGTGACTGCTGCTCGATCGTTCCGCCGCAGTAGGCCCTCACCAAGGCCCTACGCTCGCGCTTACCCCCAATCGGATTGATCGTCTTACCGCCAGCAGCGAACGCAGCCCGATTGGCCTGCCGACGACTACGGCAGCCAATCTCGTTGGCGGGAATTGGGCAGGAGACGAACGGCAGGAGGAAATGGAGCTAAGCGGCTGTTTCACTCTTTCTTTGGTCGGAGTTGTGCTATACCTACGACGAGACGCCTCCCGTGGGCTCGGTTCCCCGCATGGGAGTGTGGACGGACTGGTGTTATCATCGGAGTCCCTTGGTGACGATGATGGAGATCCCTTCCCGTCGGGATACGCTGATGAACCAATCACCGTTTGGTAAACCGCTGCCACCACCGGATTCGGACCAGTCGTCTGAGGAGTTCGAGGCTTTTCGATCCTACTTGCATGTGCTGGCTGAGACACAGTTGCAAGCCAGGCTTAAGAGCAAGGTCGACGCCTCGGATATCGTCCAACAAACGCTGTTGCAAGCCTACCGAGCGCGCGATCAGTTTCAGGGGACGAGCAGGGCGGAGAAGGCGGGATGGCTGCGACGGATCCTGGGCAACGTGCTGTTCTCGGTGTTGCGCGATTACTCTCGCCAGCGGCGGGATGTTGGACGCGAGCAATCAATACAAGCGGTCGAACAGAGTTCACTACTGTTAGGAAATCTTCTGGCCTCGGAAGTGTCCTCGCCCAGCAACGCCTTGCACCGCGAGGAACAGGCCGCTCAACTGGCTGAAGCGATGTTGGAGCTGACGGAAGAACAGCGGCAAGCGATTATCCTGAAGTATTGGCACAATGCGTCCTTAGTGAGTATTGCGGAGCAGTTGGGCAAAAGCCCGGAGGCGGTGGCAGGGTTGATTTTCCGCGGTATGCGACGGTTGCGAAGTCGCATGCGGCAAGGGGATGAAGATGCATAGGGAACAGGAGGAGTTGAGTCGCACCGTCGATTCGGTGATGGCCGAACTCATGGTGGCCTTGGACGCAGGCGAAGACGTCGACGTAGAAGCGTGGTTGCGGCGCTATCCGCAATTCGCCGACGAATTACGGGAATTCTTCGCCATGCACGAACAGCTCTCCGGATTCCGACCGGACAAACCCGACTCCAACCGAGATGACCTTCGAGACGAGCAGGTCACCAGCAGTCTTACCAACTCTCCCCCTCGCTCCCTCGGCGATTACGACATCCTGGAAGAGATCAACCGAGGCGGGATGGGGATTGTATACAAAGCCAAGCATCGGACCCTGGGGCGGGTGGTGGCGCTCAAACTGATCCGTTCCGGGGAAATGGCATCGGCCGAGGAGGTGGAACGATTTCAAAGCGAGGCGGAGGCCGCCGCCGCTTTGAACCACCCCGGTATCGTCCCCATCTACGACGTGGGCATGTACAACGGCCTGGTCTACTACACGATGGCTTTCATCGAAGGGCACAGCCTGGCCGAACTGGTGGAACACGGTCCAGTGGATCCAATAGAAGCGGCCAGGATCGTGTACAAATTGTGTCTGGCGGTGCAGTTCGCCCATGAGCAAGGTGTTTTCCATCGCGACCTGAAACCGGCCAATATCTTGGTAAACAAGGAAGGCCAGCCTGTCATCATCGACTTCGGGCTGGCCAAGATGATCCATCGCGATACCGATTTAACGCATACGGGACAGATCCTAGGTACACCCGCTTACATTCCTCCCGAGGCGGCCACAGGGGGAGGCAAAGCCAGCGGGATGGCCAGTGACGTCTATGCCTTGGGCGCCATCTTGTACTGCTTGTGTGCTGGCCAAGCACCGTTTACCGGGCCGACGCCGTTCGACGTGCTGTTGCAAGTGCTCGATGTTTCCCCTCCCCCGCCGTCGCATATCAACCGTCGCGTCAACCGATCGCTGGACTACATCTGCTTAAAAGCTTTGGAGAAGGATCCCGAAGCACGATACCAGTCCGCGGGAGAGTTGGCCGAGGATCTTCAACACGTGTTGACCGGGCAGCCGATCAACCGCCCCCACGTCTCGTTCGTCCAGCGGATGCACAATTGGTGGCAGCGGGCACCGATCCTCGTAGCCCACGTCATGGCCATCGGATTGTCCGCGATCATCGTCACCATTGCTTACTTCGTAAAATCGTATGCCGCCACGCGTTTTCCGTTGCGGATGAGTGTCTTGGCGTCGTGGTTGGTGATCTCCTTCCTGTTGCAGGTCTGGGTCTATCGAGCTCGCTGGCGGGATGTGGCCATCATCTCATGGTTGGCGATCGACGTGATCATCCTTACTGGCATGATTTGGTTGGCGGCCCCGCCACGTTCCTTGCTGCTGATCGGTTACCCGTTGATGACCGTGGCGAGCAGCTTGTTCTATCGACGTCGGTTCGTTACCGTAACCACCGCGCTGAGCGTCGCTGGGTTTCTGTTCCTCAACTGGCAATGTGCGGACCAGGATTTCGTCCGTCGCGACTTCAGCGCGATTTTCATCACCGGTATGATGATCATCTGGTTGTGCTTGATCACCATGATTCATCGCATGCGAGGTTTAAGCCGCTTTTACGAAGGTGGGTTGCCGAACGCCTGAACGCGTAGCGCAGCGTGCGACCAAGCGAGGATGCAGGAGACGCATTGCGCCGCCATCCACCTCGCTCCCTTGAGCCACGGTATTGACTTCTGCAACGCTCCACCAATCGCATCAGAAAGGTTAATGACCCATGGGTTGCAACGCATTGTTCTTTAGGTCCGGGCCGGTGCGCCGTTGGATATACCAAGTTGGTGTCCTGGCGACGTTGCTATGGATTGGTCCCGTCCTCGTACTGGCGCAGCCGCCTGAGGCCGAGCAGTCGCCGCGCCTGGTCGCACCACGAGGAGAGGATGGGGATGGTTCGGTGGCAGTGAGCGGCGAGCTTCGACAGTGGCATAAGATCACTTTAACCCTTGATGGGCCATTCGCCCATGAACGCGACCGCGATCCGAATCCGTTTACCGACTACGCCCTGGAAGTGATCTTCCTCCATGGATCGGGAGTTCGCTACGAGGTACCGGGCTATTTTGCCGCCGATGGCCAGGCGGCGGATACTGGCGCAGAGGCGGGGACGAAATGGCGCGTTCACTTTACGCCGGATCGCACTGGAACATGGCGTTATCAGGTGCGTATGCGTCGAGGGCGAGATGTGGCGATCGGCGGGATGGGGGACCATCTCGTGGCTTTCGAGAGCGAGGGGCAGTTCGCGGTGACTACCTCCGACAAGAAGGCCCCTGACTTTCGCGCTCGCGGCCGCTTGCAATACGTGGGTCAACATTATCTGCGGTTCGCCGGCTCGGGGGAGTACTTCTTGAAGGCGGGGCCCGACGCCCCCGAAACGCTACTTGCCTATGCCGATTTCGATAACACGGTAGCCCGCAAGAAGAACGCACCGCTGAAACAATGGGAAGCCCATATCCGCGATTGGCGCAATGGAGATCCCACATGGAAAGGTGGCCAAGGGAAAGGTTTGATCGGCGCCATCAATTACCTTGCCGAAAAAGGATGCAACTCGATCTCGTTCCTCCCTTACAACGCCGGTGGCGATGGAGACAACGTGTGGCCGTTCGTCGAACGCGAGGATAAGGAGCATTACGACTGTTCCAAACTCGACCAGTGGGGCATCGTGTTGGACCACGCCACCGAGCGAGGGCTCTTCTTACACTTCAAACTCCAAGAAACGGAAAACGATGATCAGCGAATTGGTGGGGGTAGCAAGACGGGGGATGTTCCGGCGTCTCTGGATGGTGGCAAGCTCGGGCGCCATCGCAAGTTGTATCTGCGGGAGCTGATTGCACGCTTCGGCCACGCGCTGGCCCTGAACTGGAATCTGGGTGAAGAAAACACTCAGTCGCCTGAGGAACAACGTGAGATGGCGAGGTACATTCTCGATACCGATCCATACGATTCGCCGATCGTCATTCACACCTATCCCAGCCAACAGGACAAGGTCTATACCCCGCTTCTCGGCGATCAGTCGGTTCTCGCCGGTGCTTCGCTGCAAAACCCGTGGAATGAGGCGCATGCCCGCACTCGCCAATGGCGCGAGGCCAGCGCCCGAGCCGGTCGGCCGTGGGTGGTTTGCAATGACGAACAGAATCCGGCCGCGTTGGGTGTTCCACCCGATCCCGGATATGCTGGCCATTCCGGCATCGCCGAAACCGACGATATGCGGTATGACCTTCATGACATTCGCAAGCATTGCCTGTGGGGAACGCTGCTGGCTGGAGGTGGAGGCGTGGAGTACTACTTCGGTTACCAGCTACCGCAGAACGATTTGAATTGCGAGGACTTCCGCAGCCGAGATCGCTCGTGGGATTACTGTCGCATCGCTTTGCAATTCTTCCGTGATCATGCCATCCCCATCACGGACATGAAGTGCCTTGACGAATTATTGTCCTCATCGAAGAACTACTGCTTTGGTAAACCGGGAGCGTTGTACCTGGTCTATCTTCCCGAGGGAGGTACGTGCGGTCTGGCCGTTTCCCATTCCGACCAATACCGGCTGCAGTGGTTTAACCCCCGCGAGGGAGGTGAGTTGGTTGATGGAGAGGTGACGGTCGAGTTGGGCGAAGTCCACTTCGCAGCGCCGGACGAAAACGATTGGCTGGCAGTCCTACGTCGACATAAGAACTGAAATGGCCGGAGAAGTCCGCCCCAAAGGCGCACGGCAACCTTTGTATCGACCTTTGTATCGTGTCGAGCGATCTGGCATGCGGTGGTGGCCGCAGCAGCGTAGGGCCGCTGCGGTCGCTGGGTGCGGCGCCGAGAGATGAGCGTGCCCCGCAGGTGCCAGCCACGGGTCGCGGACGATCTTACTTCCCCGAGCTCCTCTTCGATCATGACCGTGGACGGCTTGGGCAACCTCGGCGGATCAATCTGTTGGTCCATCTGCAGACGTGCCCGATTGGGACGGGAAAGTCTAATCGGCGTCTGCTCCCGGTTCAACGATGCGTTCCGTGGTGAAACGATAAACGCGAAGATTGGGGGACCAAAAATCTGGTGGCAACCCAGCCTTCAGCTTTAGCTGTCGCCAGAAGAGGTCCCGATCGGGCAATGCCTTCCACACGATGGGGAGAAGAATGCCCCGATGGCTGCCGTATTCCAGCAGCAGTCCTTCGGTACCCGGCCGTATTTGACGCAACAGGTCGTCCTCAGAAGCAAACTCCATGGGCATCAGCGGGCTCAACACCGAGATGGAAATCCGCACCGCATCGAATTCCTCAAGACGCAGCGGCGGGAAGCGCGGGTCATCAAACGCCGCATGGTAGGCGTTGATCGCCACATCTTCGATCAACGGACGTACCGGCACCACGGTTCCGATGCAGCCGCGAAGTTGACCATGGCGATATAGAGTGACGAAAGTGGCGGCTTCTTGCTGCAATGTTCGGGGGTAGCCCCGTGCGTCGACTGGTAACATATGCTTGTTCACCAGGCCGAAGCGGATGGCCGCTCGTGCCGTCTCCAGCAACGTTTGGCGATCCTCTTCGGTCAAACCCCAAGCTAGGGACGCGTTGAAATCAGGTTTAGTAGAGAACATAGCTGCCATACCCCACTACGCGATGCTTATCACCACCCGTGTCACCACTGTTGCGCAAATCGACCGCCTTGACCTGCAAGTCTCGGTCCGTGGCCACTTTCAGCAGGCCGCGGATGCCCATGAACCCACAGGCCCGTTCTCCTGACAGATATTGCCACTGCTTTTCCTCGATTAACCGAGTCGTCTCGCTGTCGATAGCCCTGGCCGTCCAATAATCGTGGTAATGGCTCAAGTCGGAGCTGGCGATTACCACCGTCCGATCATCTTTCCACAAGCTTTCCAAAACCTCAGCGACATCGGTGGCGCTGGCATTACCGATAACCAACGGCACGATGGGGAGCGGGCCCAAGGTCCGCTGCAGGAAGGGCAAGTGCACCTCGATACTATGTTCCAGACGGTGGGCATCGTCCCGCAATTCGACCTGCGGCCAATGCAAAATAGCATGGATCGCCTCTTGGTCGACAGGGACTATCCCCAGCGGCGTTGCGAACGCATCGGATCGAGGAGCCGCCATACCATAAAACGGAACGTGGTGCGATGGCCCCATCACAACCACCCGCGTCACTTCGCCCTTGCGCTGTTGCAGGAGCGCGTACGCGGTGGCGGCAACCGGACCGGAGAATACATAGCCCGCATGCGGGGCAATCATCGCCTTGGGACGCGGCCCGATGCAGCTGGCCTCTTCCAAGAAGGCATCCACCATCCGCTGCAGCGAAGTAGGATTCGCTGGGTAAAAGGTACCAGCCACCGCGGGCGGCCGTACATTTTTCCATTGAACTTTCTCGTGTAGCGTCTGCATCTTTCTCGCCTCCTCAATGTTTGGGAGAAAAGGAGGCATCACGTAGTCATTGACGTGACCAGATTCGCCTGCATGAACCTCGTGACAACCCGATCTCTTAGGACCTGTGGATTGGTCCCAAACACTCGCTTTCTCCGAGGGACCATCGTGGTTGTGCAGCAAGCGGCGTGCCAAGCCCACCAGTAGCTCGTCGACGGGGGTTGGCACGGCTATAGTGACCGGCCGCCGCGTGGCAACACGACGAATTGACGAGATTCCTACCTTTGGATCTCTATTTGATTGCGTTTGGGTGCCGTCCTGCCAGGATGCACGACAATCGATCGCCTGCCAGGCGAATGCCGGACTACGGGATTGCGTCCATAGGCCGAAGTACAAAAGCCAGCGCAGTGTTGAGAGGAAACGGGCCTGAACGGGCCCCGTCGGCACCGGAATGGAAGGTACTTTATCGATTCTCATGCGCTAAATCTCAAGAACATTCCTCTACCGAGGCAAAATCCTCGTCCATGGGGAACCACCCCACTTGAGGGAGGTTAAAATGGGGATAGGGCGTTTACCCGCCGCTATCTCGTCCCATTGCTTATCCTTTTGCATCGATAGCGCAGAGAATCGGCGGCCCCCAATCGCCCCGCTTTCCAGCCATTGAAGATGTTGCCAAACTTCTCATGAGCAGGTGTGTCCGAACACAAGGATCCTGAGGGAAATGAACCAACCGCCTGGAGTGACATTCGATGTGGCCAACTTGGTTCCGGAGGAGCCTGTGCCGCAGATTGATCCGGAAGAGGTACACGAGCGGGCGGCGAGACGGAAGTTGCTGCTGACCGCCATGCCGAGCTGGCTGATCAGCCTGTTCGTCCACGTCATGGTAATCCTCATTCTTGCCAGCATCACGCTTGATCCGGTGCAACAAGTGGTGAGTTTGTTGGAAGCCAGCACCGCGCCACAAGAGACGCCCATCGAGGAGTTCGATATCCAAGGGCCGTCGATCGATTCGGTGGAAGCGCCCGAGGACCCGCTGCCGGCAGAAGCCACGATGGTCGATCCCACGGTTGCCCTGCCCGAAATCTCGGCGCCGGAGTTGCCTGATTTCGCCCTGGAAGCCGAGGCGCTACAACTGGATAACATTGCCGAAAAAGTCATACCGTCATCGCTGCTGAGTTCGTCAATGCTCGCCCAGGCATCGGCGGCTTTGAACAGTCGCACCGGCGCCACCAAGGCGGAGATGCTGGAGAGGTATGGCGGCAATGCGGCTAGTGAAAAAGCAGTAGCCCTGGCGCTGAAATGGATCGCCGACCATCAACTTCCTGATGGAGGTTGGACATTTGCTCACAGCATCGCTTGTCGCAATCAGTGCAAGGATTTCGGTGAATTGGCTGAATCTCGCAATGCGGCCACTGCCATGGCGCTGCTCCCATTTCTGGGCGCCGGACAGACCCACCTGGAAGGAAACTACAAACGGACCGTGTTCCGAGGTCTCAACTTTTTGATCAACAGGATGAAAGTATCGCCGGGCAATCCTCCCCGCGGTTCGTGGCATGAACCTGGCGGGCGAATGTACGCACACGGGTTGGCCGCTATCACGGTGTGTGAAGCCTATGCGATGACACGTGATCCCGACTTGCTTCAACCAGCGCAACTTTCATTGAACTATTTGGTGTACGCACAGAACGATCGGGACGGTGGATGGCGGTATGAACCGAAGCAGCCAGGAGACACCTCCGTCGTGGGCTGGTGCTTGATGGCTCTCAAGAGTGGAAAGATGGGAAATCTCGCCGTTCCCCCACTCACGTTCCAAGCAGCCGACCGATTCCTCGATTTTGTTAGCACCAATAACGGCGCCTATTACGGTTACAACAAGCCGACTGCCAAATTGGACGGGCGGGAGGCGACTACTGCGGTGGGGCTACTGTGCCGCATGTACCTGGGTTATCCCAAGGAGCACCCGGGCATCAAGGAGGGAGTTGAGTTTCTCGCCAAACGCGGACCACGTACCAACAACCTGTATTACTCGTACTACGCCACGCAGGTACTGCGCCACTATGGCGGGGACCAATGGGAGCGTTGGAATCGCGAGATGCGCGATCAGTTGATCGAAAGCCAAGAAAAGAATGGACACGCCGCCGGCAGCTGGTACTTCAATGGCTCGCATGCGGAAAAGGGAGGGCGATTGTATGAGACCTCTTTGGCCACGATGATTCTCGAGGTCTACTACCGTCACATGCCGTTGTACAGCGAGAAATCGGCCGACGAGGAGTTTGAACTGTAGGTGACGGTGATGCTTTCCCCAGAACGACGTAGACAAGTCTAGTCGGCGGCCCCAACGTCCTGCGTCATCGCGGTGAGAATCAGGTTGATCTCTGCCGACTCATGCTCGGAAAAGGCTCGGTCGAACTGCTCGAAGCGGTCGCCAACCTCGCTGGCATCCTCTTCGTTGCGTTGGAAATAATCCTCCGCCAAATCGGCCAATTCTTGGCATTGGGTGAACAATTCCGTGTGCTGATCTCGCAAGGCCCCAGCCTTATCATGGATCCAAGGCGCCATTCCAATGGCATCCTCAAAGTAGCCATATGCTTCTTCCAATGCAAAATGGAAGGCAAGCTGATCCCGCAAGGCGGCCGTCCACTTGACCAACTCGTCCAGATGATTTCCCAATGCCGGTTTGTTGGCTACCAAGTTGCGGAGATGCTCCAAGATATCGTTAAGCTGTTGGTGATCTTCCTTAATCTCCTGAAAAAAGGCGGCATTGACCGTGAACCGTTTCTGAGAAGGTTGAGTCATTGTTTCGCTCCTTGTTGGTGCCGGAAACGACTTCCTTTTGACCACGGGCCTCAGGAGGTAACTAATGGGTAACTCCACCTCATGCCGCTCCCAAAATCCAGGATACACATTCGCCGCGGCAAATGGTACCAGCCGGGGGTGAATCTTTCGTCAATATCACCTGTCTGCCATGAGGATGCAGGAATCGCAATGGCTATCGGACAGCAAGGAAAGTTGAGCTAGAATACCGTCGTCCTACCACATGCCGGCTGCATTTATTGCGTGGTGAGACCGTGACGCGACGAGATGATTTTTACTTGGGCCACAAGGAGCTGGGAGTAATGCGGGAAAAACTAGAGCAGACGCTGCAGCAGTTGCATGAGCTGCTGCACGAGGCGGAGGACCTGACCGAAGAGGATCGGGCAATGTTACGTCAAGCAGCGGAAGAAATTCAAGCGACGTTGGACGACGAGCACGTCGACTCCGCCTCCCTAGCGCACCGTCTAGTCGAATCGACCAAGAAGTTCCGTGACTCGCATCCCATGCTTACCAATACCGTCGGACGCCTCGCCGACCTGCTGTCGCAAATGGGTATCTGAAATCGCCGAACCGTCAGTAGTGATCCATGTCCCATTAACCTGCATGTACTGGCAACCTGAAAAAGCGTTCCTTCCCGCAAGAGAAAAACGAGATGAGCCAAATCGAAGTCTTTATCAACGGTCATTACTATCCCAAGGAAGATGCCAAAATCAGTGTCTATGACCACGGCTTGCTCTACGGAGACGGTGTCTTCGAGGGCATGCGTGCTTACTCCGGCCGTGTGTTCCGCTTGCAAGAACACTTGATCCGCTTGGAGGAATCGGCCGCAGCCATCCTGCTGACGATCCCCCTGTCCCGTGAGGAATTGGCCGAGGCGGTAAAGGATACGCTGAAGCGGAATAATCTGCAGGATGCCTACATACGCCTGATCGTTACGCGTGGTGCCGGCTCGTTGGGACTGGATCCGGCCCGCACCTCCAATCCGCAGGTCATCATCATTACCGACCATATCGAACTGTACCCGCGCGAGCTCTACGAGCAGGGGCTGAAGATTATCACGGCCTCGACCATCCGCAATCATCCTGCAGCGCTAAGTCCGCGCATCAAGTCGTTGAACTACTTGAACAACATCATGGCGAAACTAGAGGGGCGGCAGGCAGGGTGCATGGAAGCCCTGATGCTGAACGTTCGTGGTGAAGTCGCGGAGTGTACTGGTGATAACATATTCATCGTCCGCCGCGGGCAGTTGTTGACCCCTCCGATCGACGCGGGAATCCTCGAGGGGATCACCCGCAATGCCGTCATGGAACTTGCACGCAACGCCGGTGTGACGGTGCGCGAAACAACACTAACACGGCATGACGTGTATGTCGCCGACGAATGCTTCTTGACCGGCAGCGCTGCAGAAGTGATCCCTGTCGTCGAAGTCGATCAACGAACCATCGGAACCGGCTCGGTAGGGCCGGTCACCAGGCGGTTGATGCAAGATTTTCATCAGCTAGTGCGTTCAAGCAACGAGTAAAGCGAATACACTGCTGAATAGAACTGCCGCGCACCATCGGCATCCAACGTGGTCCCTATCCCAAAGGGTTGACACCATGCTCCCTCCACGACTGTGGCTCCTGGTAGTTTATCAGGTCATCCTCTGCACCACCGCGTGGTGCCAACCACCGCGGACCGACTCCGAGGAGCTCATTCCGCCGCCGCGGCGCACCTACCTGGGCCGTACCATCGCACCGACGATGGGGGCAGCCGGAGCAAGCTGGCTGATCCGAGAAACACGTGAAGCTGAAGAGCGTCCTAGCGAGGTCATTCGCCAGTTACATCTCCAACCCGGGATGGTCGTCTGCGACCTGGGGTGCGGAAACGGTTTCTATACGCTAAAGATGGCTGAATTGGTCAAGCCAGGTGGTCGAGTGCTGGCAGTCGATATCCAACCCGAAATGCTCCACCTGCTGGAATTGCGCTGCAAGGATGCGGGAATCGAGAACGTCGAACCCGTGCTAGGCACCGTCGTCGATCCGAACCTCCCCGCGCAGGCGCTCGACCTGATCTTGTTGGTCGACGTCTACCATGAGTTTTCTCATCCGGAACAGATGTTGCGGGCGATTCGGCATAGCTTAAAGCCCGATGGAGTCGTCGCATTGCTGGAATACCGTGCCGAAGATCCCACGGTTCCCATCAAACCGTTGCACAAGATGTCGAAGCGTCAGATTCTCAAAGAGTATCGAGCCAACGGCTTTCGGCTCGTCCGGCAATTCGACGAATTGCCGTGGCAACACCTGATGTTTTTCGCCACCGACCCAGACTGGCAGGCACCAGAATTCAGCGATGGCCAGCCGTAATTGACGTAATTGAGAAGCGATTGAGAAGCACCGCTAAGCATCCGCGGGCTCCTCATCCACTGAGTTTTTCATCAGTGCATCCCGGACCACCGAGAATTGCTCCCACGATCTCTCGTGTCTGCAAGTACCGCCTCGTAGAGATAGGGAAAACCACTAAGCTAGCACAATCACGAGATGGGGGGCGAACGTGCCGCCTCCCTGTTGACTTGATGCCTTGTTCGGGGCGTAGTAGCCGCCATATCGCATGCAAGAAGCGCCCCCCTTCATCGTCTCCGCATGGCGCGGAACCGGAATGACGACTCCGGTCCCGCCATGGCACCTAGCGGTTTTCCAGGCGCGCTACGTCGCTGACTTTACTCAAGTCGAGGATCAGTCGCGAACGATGACCCGCCCATGCTTGGTGATGATCACCTTGACCTGGTGATCACAGCACGGCCACGTGTAGGTCAATACCTTGCGTCCGAACAGCCCAGGGCGGCAGTCGACACACGGTTCTTGATCCGCACAGCAGGCGGGAACACAGACACACTCCTTGTACGTACAACCAGTACAAGGATCGACGATGCACAACTCAACCTTCACCGGCGGCGGTGGGCAACATACCGGCTTGCAGCAATCCTGCGGGCAGCAGTGACCGGCGAAAGCAGTCGGCGCGGCCGCCAACAGCATCACCAAAGCTCCTCCCGTTACCATTCGCTTGATCGTTGCATTCATGTCATTCCCCCTTTCACTACTCAAATTGCACGTAAACAACCTAACCAGAAAACACTACCTACTCCTCCAAGGTTAGCATTTTGATGTGAAGAGGCAAGTATTCAACGAGGTAGGTGGTCCCGATTGAGCATCTTCCTGCGAAATGGTTGCCCTACGGTCGGGGAGCAATTTGAAATGCAGCATCCAAAAACGGCTACGCGGAATCACGGTCCACGATTAAACTTGCCACGCAGAGGGTGTACGCAAGTGCTTTGATGAAAGTAGCAAGGAATGAATGAAACTCCCCTACGGCGCGTAGCGATCGGTGGCGATCACGCTGGATTCCACATGAAGCAAATGGTGGTCGACCTGGTGGGCAAAGCGGGGCTCGAAGTATGCGACTGCGGTACCTTTGACGAGCAACCGTGTGATTTTCCGGATGTTGCCGAAAAGGTTGCCCAAAAATTGCTCGCCGGTGCCGCTGACCGGGGCATCCTCGTTTGCGGTAGTGGCGTTGGGGTCAGCGTGGCAGCCAACAAGTTTCCCGGCATCCGTGCCAGCCTGTGCCATGACACCTATTCAGCACATCAAGGGGTGGAGCACGATGACATGAATGTTCTTTGCATTGGAGCTAGGGTCATCGGACCGGCCCTAGCAGCGGAGATTGTCGAATCGTTCCTCCGCGCCCGTTACGCACCGCAGCCTCGACATGCAGCTCGGGTCGAGAAGATCGCGCAAATTGAGAAGCGGGTCATCAACGGTCAATTCGGCCGCAGTACCCCGCAGGAATGAGCTGGCCGGCCCCCCCAGCTTTCCCCCCAGTTCTGCTGGTGATCAACGGCCGTCCGCGCTCCCTTGCAGCAACGGTTGATTTGCCTGATTCCATGCGGCACGGCCATGCAACCACCACCGTGATATTGACTGCCCGCCCCTGGGGGTATCGGAAGCGCCGTCGCCCGACGCCGTTACCGGCCAATGCACCGGTTGGCTCGCGCATGCATCATCGAATCACCGTTCCTCTCAAAAAAAAAGGGATGGGCTATGGCAAGTGGATTATGGCTTGGGGGAGGAGGAATCCTTGTCCTCGGCGGAGTTCGACGGAGCCCCTGCCACGGATCCCGCGCCCGCATCTGCTGGCTCCTCAGCCTTCTTGGTTTCCTCTGGGTGGGAGGAGGCATCCGATGGGGGAGCTGAATTCGCTTTTCCCCCAGTTTCATGAGCCAGGTCCAGCGGTCGTTCCTCTGCCTGGGGGGCATCCTGCGCCGCCGCATCCTCAGCGGCAGGGGACGACGCGGAAGGGGTGGAAGCCGGATTCTCCGATGCAGGCTCCTGAGGCGCCCCTTCATCTGCACTACTACCGGTCCGCTTGGCTTCATAGAATTGCATCAGGTCCGCGAAGGAACGCAACGGCTCATTCCCTTGCCGCATGGCGTCGGTTATGGGAGCAACCGGTTTCTTGCTTTCCACCACAATGGATCGGGGCGTGCCACCACGAGAACCTCTACCGTCCTGGCGCTGGCGCCGCGATCGAGATCGGCGATCATCATCACGTCTGGATGGAGGGCGAGCGGAAGCCGATCCCCGTCGTTCCTCTGGAGAACGGTCACCGCTCGAGCGGTGGTCGGGCCTGCTGCCACTTCGCCCCGCCTGGCCAGAACGTGCGTGACGGGACCGGGAAGTACGCTCGTCCCGCCCTGGTCGTGCCGACTCCTCGGCGTGCGATCCCGGCGGAAGTGCGGTCAATGCCACGCGTTGTTTCTCCTCCTCCACGGAAAGCACCCAGACGGCAAGCAGGTCACCAACCTGCACCACTTCATGAGGGTCCTCGATGAATTGCGTCGACAGTCGACTGACGTGCACCAACCCATTGCAGTGGGGGGCCAGTTCGACGAAAGCGCCGAAATCGGCAATCCCGCTCACCACCCCCCACAAACACATTCCCGGCTGCAGATCTTTCAATTCCACAAACGAGTTTAGCCGGGGGACAGGGGGCAAATCGGCTCGCCAGTCAGTAAAAGGGTGACGCAGGCATGTTGCCACCCATCGCAGGCGATGGCGCCCGACTTGCCATTCCTTGGCTAGCTTCTCCACATCGATGCCGGGATCGCTCGTTTGTCGCCCTTCCACGGGACCTTGCCCCCCCGCTTCGCTGCCGTCACTGTCGGCGACAACGAAGGGGCGGTGGGCCGGACGCGACGTTCGCTGGGAATCCTGCCCTGCCGTGGATGGTGCGGTCACATTGGTTTGCTGGGAGGCGTCGCCTTCGGGAGTAGCTGCCTGCGAGGACTCTACCGGAGAATCTGCAGGCGCTTTGCCCGCTTCACCGCTGGCGGTAGCATCCACATGATCGGCAGTGTTAGATGGGGCTTCCGCCGCCACATCTTCGGCCGCCGAGACTGGTTTGCCGGCCGCCTCCGCATCGTCTGTAGCTTCCGCGGCCGTATCCGTGGTGCGGGGTTGATTCTCGATGGTGGCTTCCACTGCCTCCGCACCCACGGGGGCATTGTCGGCCCTGCCGGTGGCCGTCGCCGCGGCTGCCTCGTCCCCCTCCCGCTCCGCGGCGGCACTGCTGTCCTCCGCTGGCGTGGCATCGGAGGCTGCTTCGTGAGAAGGGGAGGCGTCACCAGGATCCCCACTGGCCGAATCACCCGCTGATTCGACAGCGGGTGGCGCCCAGCCCGGCGGCGAGTTGGGGGGGATCTGCAGATCGGTGTGTTTTACCAACCGGTGCGCTAACGGATAATCGTCCGGATGAATCAACGTAGCATCCAGAGGCTCCGCGCCGCCCAAAACACGTAGGGCCACGACCGCCTGCCGTTGCTGCTTCACATCCCAGTCCTCACCCAGTTGCGTGATCAACTGGCGCGAAGTGACACGATGCAATTCTGCGGCATGAAGAATCTGGGAGGCCACCGATGACGGGAGCCCGGGGATCAGTTCCAAATCTCGGCGATGGGCGTATAGAACATCCAAGCCGGTGCGATGAACGGTATCCTGCAACACAGCTTGAATCGTCTCCCGCACCTCATCGCTCGGCAGCTCACGCTGGTAATTGCTTAAACGCCATCGCTGGATATCGACCTTCATGTGTTCGGCCAAGGGATCCTGCAATGCACGTGCTGCCCAAACCGCTGCACGCTGACGGCGGTTGTAGTGGGGCAGCTCCCGTTGGCTGGCCGCCGTCGCAGCATAGCTATCCGCCAGTGATCGGTCGGCCATCGTCCATTGCAGTCCGCTACCGGCACTCTGTTGCATCAACTCGCGAACCGTATGCACCATAAAACGGCGCGCCGGCCCATTGGAGAGCGCCACAAGCGTCACTCGGTGTTGGTGGATCATCTCGCCCAGTTGAACCACGTTGCGGTCGACGATCTCTTTCTTGGCCGAGCAATCCACCTCGGCGGTACCGATCACCTCTCCAGCGGGGTTCACCACGACTACCACGACCGTCTTGGGACCGACGGTATCAATCAGCATGATCGTCTGACCGCGCACTGGCGATTGCCACAGTTGGCGACGCGTGCGTTCCGCCGTCAAGCGGAGCAGCGTCTCTTGTGCCTCTTCTTCGCACTGGTGCAACACATCATTCTTCAGACGCTTGAGCAAGCCTTCCTGCAAGATCGATTCAACCAATTGTTCAAACCAATCTCGCAGCGGATGATTTCTGGATACCAGCGCATCCCGCGCTGCACGCACGACGCGGCGGAGGTCGACATCCAATTGGGCGCGGATCAATTGGGCGCGAACCCCGCGTGCGATCATCAGATGTTGATAGGCCGACCACTTGCCCAGACCGCGTGGTTTCTTGCCGTAGCCTTGCAGCGTGTTTTGCAACCACTTGCGTCGCCGCTGGCGGGGCGTCGCCTTCGCTGCCTTCTCCAATGCCTTGATCGTTTTCTTGCCCGAACCCTTGCCGTCCTCGGCGACGGGGCTCGCCATCTCGCCAGCAGGATTCTCACCGGCAGCCGCTGGTTCTGCCGACGCGGCATTCTTCGCATTCACCTCTCCATCCGATGCTGGCGTGTCATCGGACGGGGCTAAGGAAGCGGTCGTCGCGGCTTGCGTAGCCGCGCCGGCGTCGTCGCCACCGGCCGGCTGTCGCGGTGCAGACGGATCAACGACCTCTGTCTCCGTGCCAGCGGAGGCGAGAGCGGAATTGGCGGAGTCGTCGGTCGATGCCGACGGGGCTGCCATAACCGCTGCGCCCTCGTGCGCGCCACGCTGTCCTGCCGACTTGTCTTCTCCTTGATCGGTGGGTGTCTTGGGTAGACCAGCGTCTTCATTTGCCGGGTCGGCCGTGTCCGTGAAGTCGGTGGCCTCGGCGGTGCTCTGGTTGTCGGCCTTGGCACCGCTGTTGGCTTGCTCCCGATCGCTTGCAGCCGAAGATTCCTTACCGCCGACCGGTTCGATCCATACCAGGCTCAACTTACCGGTTTCCCGAATGATCTGACGCAAGGTCTGTTGGCGCTGCGTATCGCCGGCCAACAAGCCAGAGACCAACTCGCGTACTTGCCCCAGCAACCGCTCGGCGGCCGCCGCATCGATGCTCTTTTGCTCCGCAACCCACGTGGCCAGGTTTTCCGGAGCCTGGCCTTCGAAGGCGATTAGCTGTTCCAGTAACTGTCCGGCATCGCCCGCCCGCTGTTCCGCCTTGTGCAGATTACGGCGAGCCCGAAAACACCGCAGGGCCGCTTCGACCTCCGCCTCATACTTGACCGTCGCCAACGATTGTTGGGCTTCCTCATCCAGTACCGCCTCGGGCGATAATTGCTTAAGATGCCGTTGTTTGGCCGCCTCGAGGCGTTGCCGACGCATGGCCGACAGCTTCAGATCCCACAACACATCCAGCGGTACGCCACCGGTTTCGTCAGCTCGATAACGTTGCACGAAGCTCGGTGTAAAACCTTGTTCGATGAGGTCAGCCGCAACCCGCAACAGTTCAGGCTTCATATGATGACGCCGTGCGACGTCCTCTAGCTCGATCATGAGAATCCGCTGTGTAAGGAAAATGGCATTGCCAATAGAAGGGCCGTCTACTCGTTGAAGGCGCGAATCTATGCCACTAACTGGCGATTGTCAAGCGACGGTCGATGGGGATGCATCCTCGGCCTGGCTTCCTGCCGAGACTTTCTTGGCAATCGGCCCGCGCTGATGCGTGGTGGACGATCGCTGGTCGAGAGCGTGATACGGGGGACGCAACAAGAATTGCTGCTTGGCCGCGACGACCAACCCAAGACTTGCCAGCAACAGCGAGTTCTCGAAAGGAGAGAAGGAGACTTCATGAAAAGCCATCTGAATCGCATGCGTAATACCCACGCTGAAGCCCCACATGGCAATTCCGCGCACCCACGCTGGTGCTCCACGAGCACTCCATAATATCCATGCTTGCCGGGCGAACGTGAACCCCGCCAGCGCAAATAGGGCCACGCCGATCAGCCCTAGATCGACCAACAGACTCAGGTAACTGTTGTGATGCACGTACCCTCGAATGGATTCCAAGCGGATGCTGGTCGATCGGTCGGCAAGATAGGGCGGGTTGTACACTTGAAACTGATTGAATCCGAATCCGGTCAACGGACGGTCCCGAAACATTTGCCACGAGACGTAAGCAAACGCCGCTCGCATGTAGGTGCTTTCTCGCGTCTCTGCTGCCGAGTATTCGCGTTTGAAGGCGACCAAGTCGGGACCTTTGATGCCTAGGACCAACAGGACACCGCTGAGCCCGCATACAATCACCAAACGTCGCGGCACCCCCCGCATCCCCAGCATGGTCAGCACCCCGAGACTCGCTGCGGTGGCTAGCCACACACTGCGGGTGTACGTGACGAACAACGCCGTAAGAAACAAGGGGGTAACCAACACGAATTGTCCCCACGCGATGCGACGGCGAGGATGAAGCCATACAGTGCCGATGGCGATGAGCATCCATATCGCCAGCAAGGCCATTCCGAGCCGCACCGACTGCAGATAGGGACCTCGGGCTCTCCCAAAATGAATCCCCAGGTCCGGATCGCTGATAAACCGGGGGAAGACCAACGGCCAGGCGTGCATCACCTCCAATAGGGCGGTAATCGCCAGGTAAATGCCGAACGCACTGGCGATCCACGCCGCCTGCCGAAGTTGCTTGCGGTCCAATGGTGCAGTGCGCAGGATGACGTACAACGCGGCGGGAATGCCATACCCATTGATGAAATGCATCAACGTTGGTGGCTGCTTGGGAACCACGCTCCCCAACGGCTGAGTAAAGGTGCGGGCCGCGACCCAAAGCAAGAAAAGTCCTGCCGCCATGTCGCAGAATTCCATCCGCTTGAAGACCGTCTGGCTTCGGCAACTGTGGACCACGTACTGCGCCACCAAGCCGAGGAACCAGAAGCGATCCAACGTCCAGGTCAGGCCGATCGCGTCCAACGCAAAAAATTCAGCGGGAAAACAACTGGTCAGGACGATGAACAGGGCGACCGATACATGCAGGCTTCCTTTTACCAGCGCAATGATACCCCAGAGGATGAGCGGGAGCGCGAGGATGCCGATGAGGAATTCCATGATCTGCGTTTATCTGTCGGTTCCGAGTTGGCCAGAAAAACCAATCGCTCAAACCTAGCTCATCGATTCCACCGGACCTCGACATCGGCATTCCCATGGACGCGGATAGGTTTCCTCTAGTCGTCAAGATCCTCCCTACCGGAGTGATCCTCCCCTTTCGCCGCTCGATGGGGGATTTCCTACCCTGCCATCGACGCCTTGCAGCAAGTTTCTAACACAAGCTTCATTCAGGAGGTCCAAGCGTCCCTGCGCCAGCACGCGCGGCGTCTACGACCGGCACATTCCTCACCTCGTAGTCGCCAGGGATGGAATACCGAATCGCAAGCCTTGCCCAAACTGCACTCGTAGGTGGATGACCCATGGACTTGAGCTTTCCCCTTAACGAAGGCCTACTGTCACTGTATCGCACTGTTACGCTGCCCGGCAGGGAGTTGCTGCGCTGGCGCTGGCGGCGCAGCCAGCGATTTCCGCTGGCCATACTCTTCTACCACCGAGTCGCCGATCGGCATGCCAATCCGTGGACCATCTCCACGGCCGATTTCGCTCGCCATCTGGACTGGTTGGAAACACACTTCGACATCGTGTCGCTGGAAGAGGTACAACAACGGATACGTCGAGGAATCTGCCCACGCCCGACGGTGGCCATTACCTTCGATGACGGTTACGCCGAAAATTGTGACTTTGCGCTTCCGGAACTCATCCGTCGCCAGATCCCTGCCACCTACTTCGTGGCCACGGATTTTGTAGCTCATGGACGCCCGTTCCCCCATGACGTTGCGGCCGGACAGCCGCTTCCCCCCAACACCATCGAGCAACTGCGGGAACTCTCTGACAGCGGCATCACCATCGGCGCCCATACTCGCTCGCACTGTGACTTGGGGAAAGTCGGCGACGGCAAGCGATTGGATCGTGAGATTGTTGGCTCCAAGGAAGACCTCGAACAGTGGATCGGGCGTGCCGTCCAGTATTTCGCCTTCCCGTACGGTCGCCCCGCCAATGTATCCCAGGCCGCCATCGATCGAATTCGCTCGGCCGGCTATGCCGGTTTTTGCTCTGCCTTTGGAGCTTGGAACTGGCTCGATGCCGATCCGTTTCATCTTCGTCGCATCCACGGAGATCCGGGGCTGGAACGACTGAAAAACTGGCTGACGTTCGACCCGCGAAAGCTGTGGCAGGCGGAGCCTGATTGCGGGAATCGGTCACGCTTGCTGGCAGGAGTGGCCTCATGAGCCAAGTCGTCATCCCCAATGGTGCCCGAACCGCCGCCAAACGCCTGCCACCGATGCGCGTCGCCTTTCTGGTGAGCAACCTTCCTGTCGGAGGTGCGGAGGTGCTACTGCTCAACTTGGTCCAGCGCATCGATCGTGCCCGTTTTTCACCGATCGTCGTGTGCACGAAAAGCGGCGGCGAATTGGCCGCGCCGATGAAGGCTACGGTCCCCGTGTACGAACGATTCTTGGCCAACAAGTGGGATATTCGTATCGCCTATCGTTTGACAAGCTTTTTCCGTCGGCAGCGAATAGATGCCGTGGTAACTGTTGGAGCTGGTGACAAAATGTTCTGGGGCCGGCTGTGTGCCCGCTTGGCCGGGGTACCCGTGGTGTGCAGCGCCCTCCACTCCACCGGTTGGCCGGATGGCGTGGGCAGATTGAACCGATGGTTAACGCCACTGACCGATGCCTTCATCGCTTGCGCTGGCCAACATGCGCGATTCCTTATCGACGCCGAGAAATTCCCGCCCCAAAAAGTGCATGTCGTTCCCAATGGCGTGGACACCGAACGCTTTCGTCCCCACCCCGCCTGCCGCGATCGGTTGCGCGAGCAGTTGGCACTGTCGCCAACAGCACCCTGTGTGGGCATCGTCGCCGCCCTGCGGCCTGAGAAGAACCACGAGCAGTTCATCGATGCTGCGCGGCGAGTGCTCCGCGTCCACCCCGATTGCCACTTTTTGATCGTAGGCGATGGTCCCTGCCGTCCCTTCATCGAGAATAAAATCGCCGAACTTGGGCTGGAAAAACGTGTCCATATGCTCGGTGCACGCTCGGATATCCCGCAACTGCTGGCCGGACTGGACGTCTTTTGCTTGACCAGCCGCAATGAAGCCAATCCCGTTTCCGTCCTGGAAGCTTTGGCATGCGCCGTCCCTGTGGTCAGTCCAGCGGTGGGAAGTGTCGATGAATCGGTAATCGATGGGAGGACCGGACTCCTGACTCCCCCCCTATCGGCGGAACACACGGCTGAAGCAATCATCCGCCTGCTGGACCGCCCGCAGTGGGCACACACTCTGGGCCAACAGGGGCGTGAATTGGTGGAAGAGCGCTTCAGCATCGATGCGATGATCGGCGGCTATCAAGCACTGCTAACGGTCCTGTACGACGATGCGTGCCGCTGCCGAGTTCGCAGGTGGCAGAGCCGGTTGTTCGGCCGGCGATCGCAGGTCGGGCAAGAAGTGCAATCCCAAGCCCTCCGAGAGAGGGACACCCCACCGTGGGGTGCTATCCGTACCGCCGCTACTGGCCACGACGAGCACTCCGCCGGTGAGCCGACAAAGCCCCCCGCCATTGGGGCACCTGGTAGAACCGCCACCGCAGTTATCGAAGCTCCTGCTGGTGAGGATCAAGTGCACCCGTGCACGAACTTTGAACATTGATTTTTACGTAGGTCAGGAACTTTAACTCCATCGGCAGCGTACACACGGTGCCCGTAGCAAACTTCCGCGTGGTTAGTCACGGTCTTGGGGGCTCTCGATAACGAGATTGAACGAAGGTGACGGGTTCGTCGGTGAGGCCCGTCGGTCACTTGGCGTGGAGGACGGACGTATGAGTCGAATCGATCGATACGGAAAACTGGAAAAGGCGCTTCGGCGGCGACGGGATCAGCTGCGAGCCGTCCTGCGCGGTGATTTGGAGACGCTCACCAAACTGTCGCCCGTACGGGGCGAAATCGCCGATGTGGCGGTCGAGACCGCCCATGAGGATCTGATCAGCCAACTGGCCGATTCGGAGAACCGCGAGTTGCGGAACGTCGAAGAAGCCCTTTCCCGGATGCAGGCAGGAACTTATGGCAACTGTGAGGGATGTGACAAGCCGATCCCTCTTGCCCGACTCGAAGTGCTTCCCTACGCCAAATTGTGCATCAAATGCCAGACGATGGTCGAACGGGCCGGCTGTGTCGATTGGTCGGAGTACGCGGAGCGGGGATACGATTCGTTGGCCGGGACCGAGAGCTGAGCGGAAGGTCTGAAACGCAAGTCCCGATTAACCCGACCAAGACGCATAACCTTGATTCGCCGCACGTCGCGAGTTTCGTGCGCAAACTGGCTGGTAGAAGTGCTATCATTGCAACTCAGTTGCGTTTCGCATCCATGCGAACCGGCGGGATGCCGATTCCACCATTGAATCCCCTTCCCAGCGGCTCGGATGCCGCGTTCGTGGTGTTCCCCCGAGGAGTTGGAATTGGCAATGAGCATCAGGGCATCGTCGTATCGGCAAAACAGATGGTGGCAGCAGTGGGTGTGGGCCCTTGTGGCGTTGACCTTCGTCGGCGATGCGACGCGGGCCCAAGCCCCTTCCGTGTTGCCTCCCTCATACCCATCCTCGTCGGACCCCAGCGACTCCAGTCGGCGGGTGTCCCGCCCCGTGGTGCATCCCAGTGCCGAGCCCGCGACCGCTCCGCAACCTCACTTCACCTCGATGAACGCGAGTCGCGAGGCAATCTATCAGGCGATTCAGCAGGAAGCAACATTGATCGAACGCCAGGTTTCCCTGGTTCGTAACATCGTTCGCTACGCCAAACCGTCGATCGTCCATATCGAGGCCACCAAGGCGGCGGATCCTGGCAAAGGGTTCGCCAGTAATCGCATCGAAGAGGCTGGTGCTGGGGTCATCGTCGAGCTGTTCGGCAAGCCGTACATCCTCACCAACCGACACGTCATCTACCCCGCTTCGGCGCAATCGATCCGCATCGAACTCGACGACGGCCGGCTGATTCGCCCTACCGAAATCTGGACGGACCCCGCCACCGACGTCGCTGTAATGGCGGTCGAACCCCAAGAATTGGCCACGGCGCGGCTCGGCGATAGCGATCAAGTGGAGATCGGTGATTTCGTCTTGGCGGTCGGCTCACCGTTCGGACTCAGCCATTCGGTGACCTACGGCATCATCAGCGCCAAAGGGCGACGCAATCTCGAGCTGGGATCGAAGGAGATCAAGATCCAGGACTTCTTCCAAACCGATGCGGCGATCAATCCGGGCAACAGCGGCGGACCACTGTTGAATCTGCACGGCGAGGTGATCGGCATCAATACGGCGATCGCCAGCAACTCCGGCGGGAACGAAGGAATCGGCTTTGCGATCCCCATCAACATGGCCCGCCGCGTGGCCGAGCAGCTTGTCACGCGGGGCAAATTGCAACGTGCCTACCTCGGCGTCCAGTTGGAGAACGCCTTCGATATCTTCACCGCCCGCCGCCTCGGACTGAGTAGCACCCGAGGGGCGTTGGTAAAGAAGATCATTGCCGGATCCCCCGCCCAGCGTGCTGGCCTGCAGGTGGGCGATGTGATCGTCGAGTTCAACGGGACAGCCATCGAAAACGATGGTCACCTGGTGGAAACGGTAGGACTCACGCCGGTCGGCAGCCGCGTGGACGTCCTTTTCTACCGTGACGGGGCTTTGCGACGGACGACCGCCGTCCTGGATCCAATTCCCGATCCTTAATCCTTAAGCAGCCCGACGCCGCGCGGAGTGCCGGCCGCGAAAAGGATTCGCCGCCAGGATCACTTATTCCTGGCCGTTTTCAATCACTTCCACTTTTTCGATTACGACTGTTTCCAGCGGTACGTCCCGCATCCCGGCGCGGATACCAGTCTTCACCTTGGCAATCTTGTCCACCACCTCTTGCCCCTCGATCACCCGGCCGAAGACCGCGTAGCCCACTCCGTCTTGGGCATGCTTGCGATCGAGAAAATCATTGTCTGCCACGTTGATGAAAAACTGACTTGTCGCGCTGTCGGGAACCGAGGTGCGGGCCATCGCCAATGTGTATTTCTTGTTCGATAGATTGTTTCCCGCCTCATTCTTGATCGGATCCTTGGTCTGCTTCTGACGCATGTTCTTGTCAAATCCGCCACCTTGGATCATGAAGCCATCGATCACGCGATGAAAAATGGTCCCGTCATAGAAGCCCGATTTGGCATATTCCAAGAAGTTCTTGGTGGTGATCGGTGCTTCCTTGGCAAACAACTCCGCCTTGATCTCTCCCAAATTCGTCTTGATTACCACCACGGGATTCTCCTCGCTAAATGCGGCATGCCCTCGTCCCAGTGCCAGGATGCCGATCAGAAACACGACCGTTCGACGTACCATACGATTCCCCATGTTTCACTGCTCCGGATGGTTGGAAGGAACACCCTAGTCGTTACTATCCGCCAACTATTGGCTGACCTATACTTTCGGTGACGCCCCAACGGATTGCTCGACGAGCACTGTTGCCAGCCGGCACGTCGAGTCCAATCTGTCGCACTCGAAGGCTTCACTCATGTCCGCCATTGGACATGGTACTTGATTCTGCGAACGATGCCAGGCCGACCGGACTGGCCCGGTCAGGCACATGACGCGATGACGATGCCTCCAGCGGCCGCACCCCATTGCACATGGCGGCGGGGTGGGCGCCATGATTGCCAAGGGCCGCTCGCCCCCGAAATCGCGAACTCCACGCGGTGGCGATTGTAGCCCAGGGATGTGAACTGGACCGGTTCACCAGCTATGATAGTAGCACCCGCACCGACACTCCTTTCCACCCTCCACTCGTGCTTTCCAGTAAGCGAGGTTCATCATGCGTTACCCCACCATCACGTATTGGTTCGACAAGCGGTCGCCGCAAGGCATGGCGACCATGGTCTGGGCTTGCTTTCTCAGTTGGTTGATGGGCAGCCTGACCATATCGCTTGCCGTATGCCAAGGAGCAGATTTGCCCAACATTCTGTGGGTTACCTCCGAGGATAATGGGCCCCAACTGGGTTGTTACGGTGACCAGTATGCGACCACTCCCCATCTCGACGCCCTGGCGGCCAAGGGGATGCGGTACGCCACGTGCTGGTCCAACGCACCGGTATGTGCCCCGGCTCGCACTGCCATCATATCAGGAGTGTATCCGCCCAGTTTGGGTGCGCAGCACATGCGCAGCCAAGTGCCCCTCCCTCCCGAACTCCGTCTTTACCCCCAGTATCTCAAGTCGCTGGGTTACTACTGCACGAACAATTCCAAGACCGATTACAACTTGGACGTTCCTGATGACTTATGGGACGAAAGTAGTAATAAGGCTCACTGGAGAAATCGTGCCCCAGGCCAACCCTTCTTCGCGGTGTTTAATTTCACCATCAGCCACGAAAGCAAACTGCGCACCCGTCCCCATCAATGGGTGCATTCTCCCGACGAAGTGCCGATCCCGCCGTACCATCCCGATACGCCCGAGGTACGACAAGATTGGGCGCAATACTACGATCGACTCACCGAAATGGATGCCCAGGTCGGAAGAATACTGGAACAGTTGGACGAAGACGGCCTGGCGGACTCCACCATTGTCTTCTACTACGGTGACCACGGATCGGGCATGCCGCGTGGCAAGCGATGGTTGTATGAAAGTGGCCTGCGGGTGCCGTTGATCGTGCACGTGCCGGAACGTTTTCAGCACTTGGTGGAAGGTCAATATGAAGCCGGCGGCGTGAGTCGACGGCTGGTATCGTTCGTCGACTTGGCCCCCACCTTGCTGAGCCTGGCAGGGAAGAAGCCACCGGAGCAATGGCAGGGCAACGCCTTCTTGGGACCCCACGCCACTGCCGAGCCACGGTATCTCTTCGGGTTTCGCGACCGCATGGATGAACGGTACGACATGTCACGAGCGGTTCGTGACGAACGTTTTGCTTACATCCGCAACTTTTATCCGCATCGCCCTCAAGGCGCTTATCTCGACTACATGTTCCAAACACCGACAACCCAGGTGTGGAAGAAGTTGTTTGATGCTGGTGAACTAAATGATGCGCAGAGCTTTTTTTGGAAACCCAAGCCATCGGAAGAGCTGTACGACCTGGAGCAGGATCCGCACCAGATCCACAACCTGGCCGACGACCCGCAGTACGCCGATGTGCTGCAACGCATGCGTGGAGCCTTGCGAGCTTGGATGCTGGACATTTACGATCTTGGCTTTCTTCCCGAGGGTGAAATGCTGGCCAGAGCCGGGAAGGACGCACCTTACACCATGGGGCACGATCCCCAACGTTACCCGGTGGAGCGCTACTACGCCATTGCCGACCAGGCAAGCCGTTCAACCCCAGGCGACATCGCGAATCTCCTTGCACACCAGGATGCACCGGACAGCGTTGTTCGCTTCTGGGTGGCCAACGGCCTGCTGATTCGCGCAGTTCGCGATTCCGATCGCCAGCAAGCCGTGGCGGCAGCTCGCCCGATGATGGACGATCCATCGCCCTATGTACGCGTTGTATCGAGTGAAATCGTGGCCCGCTTCGGAGCGGCGCAGGATCGGCCTCACGCCATCGCTCAGCTTGTCGAACTGGCCGATCCCCGGCATGAAAACATGTTCGTCGCCCTGACCGCGCTGAATAGCTTGGACTATTGCGAACCCACACGAGAGGAACTTGGCGATCGGCTACGCAACATCCCCGCGGCGGATCCAGGAGTGCCGAAACGTTACACAGGATACATCCCGCGGTTGCTCGAGCGGATACACAGTATCGCGCGGTAGCGGGGGTGGAATCCCTGACCACGGTCGGGGATTAGGTCTTCGCGGAGTATCCTTCGTCAACGCCTTCAGGTTGCGCGTGACGAGGTGGGCAATAGCGGCGAGCCCATGCGGCAATGGTCGTAGCCACGAAGGGAATATCCTCGGGCTGCCTGGTCAGCAGGTGATCGGCCCCAGGCAAGGTGATGAGACTTGTGGCAGCTGCTGGTACACCACCCTCCGGCCGCTGCGTCAACAATCCGAACAACCGCAACGCGTGCTCATATCCCAGTGTTTCATCCTCTGGGCTATGCATCAACAAACAGGGCTTAGTAACCGATCGCAATTGGGCAGCGACATCGTGACGGCGAAAGTCGTCGAGCATGGCCATGGGAATCGTGTACTTGCGACCGCCAATGATGACGTCTCCTTGCCCCGCAGTGCCAATGGTCGGGTTTCGTCGCAGTAACAACTCGGCTAGGTGTTGCGTGTCACTGGGGGCAGCGATCGCCACGGCTCCCTGAACCTGCATCGATCGCTTGCACCATCGATAGGCTGCAGATGCCTCCGAAGCTGTGGCCGATCAATAACGTGGGAGGTTCGAACGCTGCGGACATGAACCGGACTGCCGCCTGCAGATCGGCCTGGTTGGTGGTGAAGTTCGTCGCGGAGAAATCGCCACGGCTGCCGCCCAAACCCGTCAGGTCGTAACGCAATACCCGCACACCTGACTCGGCAAGGTGTCGGCTGATGCGGACGATAGCCTTGAGGTCCTTGTTGCAGGTAAAGCAGTGCGTGAATACGGCCGTGGCGATGGGTGGCTCGTTCGGGGAGTCGACAATCCCCGCCAACTCGTAGCCCATTCCTCCCGGAAAGGTGACTCGTTGAGATCTCCGCTGAATCATTGTGCTATGAGACCGATCCATGCCACTCGATATGGGGCACCCCGTCAGACCGCGGAGAAACTCAACAGGACTCCACTACTAATTGGTATCTGGCGGCGCGGTTCCCAGGTTGCCTTGCTGAAACGCCAACGCGACCGCACGCGGTACTTCAGCTTCGGCAAGGATGAGATTGGCTCGGTTTTCTGCCACCCGGGCGCGATTCTCTTGTTCCAAGGCGATCGCTTCGGCGCGCCGTTTTTCCGCCAACGCGCGAGCCACGCGCACGTCTGCCTCCGCCTGGTCGGCCCGCAACCGGGCTCCGATATTATCCCCCACATCGATATCCGCAATGTCGATGGATACGATCTGAAAGGCCGTCTCGGCGTCCAACCCGCGGCGCAATACCGTTCGCGAAATCATGTCGGGATTCTCCAGGACAGCCTGGTGGTTTTCGCTTGAACCAATCGAACTGATAATGCTTTCGCCAACGCGGGCAATGACGGTTTCCTCCGTCGCCCCGCCGATGAGTTGTTCGAGGTTGGTGCGCACCGTCACACGGGTACGCACCCGCAGCTCGACACCGTCCTTGGCGATCGCGCTCAGGGTCGATTTCCCGCTGCGCCGCGGATCGGGGCAGTCGATGACTTTGGGGTGGACGCTTGTCCGCACGGCATCCAAGACGTCACGCCCGGCCAGATCGATCGCGGCTGCCCGATCGAAATTCAGGTCGATCCCGGCGCGGTGGGCAGCGATAATCGCTTGAACCACATTCATCACGTTGCCACCGGCCAGATAATGGGCTTCCAACCGCTGTGTCGTAATCCCATGGGGACGACTGATGTCCAAACCGGCTTGGGCGGCCATGATTTTGGCATGCACGATCAAGGGAGCCCGCACCTGGCGAAAGTACATCCCGATGAGGCTGATCATCGACACGTCGGCGCTGGCCGCAACGGCTTGGATCCACAGCGAACCAAACGCGAAGAAAGCGATGATGAATACCAGAGCAAGTACGGCTACGACGCCAATACCTATCCACACCAGGATATTGAACAGAGGCACTTGCCCGACCATCATCCCCCAGGGGATCGATTCGATTAGAGTGCTCATGGTAGATCGGATCCTTATGGTATGCTCACCAGGTCTGAGAGCCCCTGCGGTCGGCGCGCCGTGGTCCGCAGTGGTGAACGGCCGTCCGCACGAAGCAACCGGGGAGATCCGTACCACGGGGTTTCCGTGGCGGGACGGCCCTCCGGAGACGCTCATCTTAACGCACCTTTCCACCGATTCCAATCATGCTACAGGACCGAGGCCACGAGGCAGGAGACTTGGTGGTCACCGGCCAGTGTCCTGTACTGCATGCCGCTGGGAATTTGTCGCGCGATTTCGGGGCGCGCTAACGGACACGCCGTCAGCACGAGGCTCAATCGGTGCCGTACTTATCCGACGTCATGCCGCCGGCTGTCTACGCAGGTTGGGGAACGTTCCCTGCCCCTTCGGCATGCCATGCCCGCTGAATCCAACCGCCGCCGAGAACCCGCTGCTGACGATAAAAGACGCATAGTTGTCCCGGCGCCACGCCGTAGGCAGGCTGAGCAAATTCCACCACCACCGTTCGTTGATCGCTCTGCGGAACGATTCGGGCAGCAACCGCCTCACTGTTGTAGCGGATCTGGACTTCCGCATCGAAGGGGCCGGCAGGAACCTCGGTCAGCCAGTTCAATCGGTCCGCCAGCAAATGCGTGCGAGCCAAGGCTTCGCGCGGCCCCAATACCACCCGATTCGTTGCGGCATCGATATCCACGACGAAGACGGGTTTCCCCAAGGCGACGCCGAGTCCCTTTCGCTGGCCGATGGTAAACGATTCGATCCCCTGGTGATGGCCCACCACCTTACCGTCGATGGTGACGATGGGCCCGTCGGTAGCCTGTCGACTACGAGCCCGAACGAACTGGCCGTGATGCCCAGAGGTGACGAAGCAAATCTCCTGCGAATCCCGCTTGGTAGCCACTTCCAGACCAGCCTCGGCTGCCAATTGTCGAATGTGCGGCTTCACAAATTCGCCCACCGGCAGGAGCATCCGAGACAGGTAATGGCGGTCGATACCCGCCAACACGTAGGATTGATCTTTCTGCCGATCGACGCCGCGGTACAAGCCTGGCCCCCCCTGGTCGTTCAACAACCGAGCGTAGTGGCCGGTGGCGACATACTGCGCTTCCACGGTATCCGCATAGTCGAACAGGCGTCCAAATTTGATCCAGTTGTTACACTGCACGCAGGGGTTGGGAGTGCGCCCGTGCGTGTATTCATCGACAAAGTAATCGACGATCCGGGCGAAATCGGCCTGCAAATCAAGAGCATAAAAAGGAATCCCCAAGCGGTCGGCCACGCGGCGTGCATCCATGGCGTCGGCCGCGCTGCAGCAACCCTGCTTGTGATCGGTACGTTCTTCCAAGACAGGCAGTAACGGGCTTGCGGCATCACCCACCCGACACGCTTGGGCAGATTCTTCGCCGTGGCGCATAAAGACGCCGATGACCTCAAAGCCTTGTCGGGTCAAAAGAACTGCGGCGGCCGAGCTATCTACTCCCCCGCTCATTGCTAATACCACGCGTTTGGGATTCATACCTGTATCATACGACGCGGTCCGTCTGCCGCAATGCATCAGCCTGGCCCGGGCTCGGATGTCCCTAAGATGCTGACGGCTCTCCGCCAGAGCATCAAGTCGCCTGGCGCACGACTGCCATGGCTGCCGATGGTCTCAACTGGCACGGTAGGCGAGCGCTGTGGAGGTCAATAAAGAGGCATGCGCGCAGACCAAGGACAACTGCACAGCGGCGAATTGGCCCTCGATACAATCGTGATATTCCGAAAAGCTCAGGGAGTTCCGTCAGCAACCGGGGGATTTCTTCAGCAAGTTGATTGGCCGATCCGCGGCATGACCTACATTTCGATGCGTCCGGTAGATGAGCCCTTTCCTGTCATCGAGCCCCACGGACTGATGCAGATGAAATCAATTGCTGACGGATCTACTGCCGATGCATGACAAGGACCAAGACTTCATCGAGTCCCTGCTGGGAGCGGTAGGCGAGAAAGATGGCGACGATCGCGGTCCCAACTTCCGGGCGGACCAGGATGCCCTTCTCGCGAGCGATGAGGAAGCCCGTGAGCTGCTTGAGACGCTCATCCGACTCACCGGAGCGGAAGAGGAAGAGACACCGGAGACGGTGGAGCCCTCTGATGCCCGATCGAACGTCGCCACCCATGCCACCTCGGACGACGCAGAAGCCACCTCCGCTTCGCCCCCAGAAACGCCCGGGGAATCGGATTCCGAACCTGGCGACGAACCGGCTGTGCCGGACGCAGCCGCGGCGGAAGTTTCCGTGATACAACGGATTCGCTCACGTTTTCGCCGCCCCACCGTCAGGGAGCTTGTCTGTGGAGGGGGACTGCTGTTGACGTTCGCCACGGGATGGGGGCTGGGAAGCTGGCGGCATGGTTCGGATGCCGAGACGAAGGTAGTCGTCGACCAGTCTGCTGATTCGATTGCCCCACTACTTGCCACGCCAGAGCATCGCGGCGAGCCCATTCAACCGATCCTGCCCCTGGTGGGGCTCAATCGGCGACAAATCGAACTCGGCGCTCAGCTCTTTCACGAACGCGGGCTGTCAGCTCATGGTCGCACCGCGTGTGTGTCCTGCCATCAATTCACCAGCGGTGGCAGTGAGCTATCACCATCCAGCATGGGAGCCGATGGTAAGCCACTCGATCGCAATACCCCCACCGTTTTGAACGTCGCCTTGAACATGGTTTATCACTGGGACGGGAAGCTCGATTCGCTCGCCGCAGCCATCGAAACGGCTGCCTGCTCGCCTCGGATGATGGGTTCGAATTGGGAACGCATGGTCCGCTTTCTGGAAACCGATGAAGCCTACCGAGCGCGGTTTCAACAGACCTTCGGTGGCCCGCCGACCAAAGAGCGAATCATTGCTGCCCTAACCGAGTACCTGCGCAGCTTGACCACCACCAACTCGCGATTCGACCGATGGTTGCAAGGCGAGGAGATGGCCTTGTCCGCTGAGGAACTGGACGGCTACCGCTTGTTCTGCCGATTTGGTTGCATCAACTGCCACCATGGTCCCAATGCGGGCGGCCAGATGCTCGTGCCCTGGCCCACCACCGACACAAGGACCGCCCAGTCCGTGGAGTCGGCCCCAACACTGCCGACGGGCCAGTCCCCGATCGACAGCCCTTCCTCCTCGCCATCGATGCGCGTTCCTCCACTCCGAGTGGTCGCCAATTCTGCTCCCTACTTCCACGATGGCCGCATGGCCAGCCTCTCCGAAGCGATCGAGGTGATGGCCCGCACACGCTGTGGCGTCGAACCGAACCAAGAGCAAGTACGGCGAATCGAGTTGTTCTTGAAGTCGCTAGCCGGTGACCTGCCACCCCACAGCTTGCCTACTGAGATCAAGCAAGTGCGAAGAAAACAGGAGCCAGCAGAGGGATCTCCGTAAAGCCACGCGCCTCAGTCGTCGCCCTCGGAGGGGTTCCACCAATCCGGTGGATCCGGTTGCTGCCAGATGCTCATGCCTCCATCAACCAGCAGGTTCTGGCCATGGATGTGCTCAGCCTCATCGCTCAATAGGAATGCGGCCGCCCCCGCACATACATCAGGCTCGGGAACTTGCCGATTCGGCGTATGCCATTGCATCCAACTCTGCAGTCGACGGTCGGCAAGGGCAGGAGCCGTCAATGGTGTCCACACCAAACCCGGTGACATCGCGTTGACGCGAATTCCGTGAGGGGCAAGCGCGACGGCCAAACTTCGGACCATGGCCAAAACGGCCCCTTTGCTCGTATCGTAAGCCGTATGGTCGGGCTCGGCGAGAACGCCGTTGATCGAACCGGTGAACAACACCCGGCCTCGAACGGCTTTCCCAATCCACTGCCGCGCAAAGTACTGGGTCAGAAAATAACCCGCACTGACATTCAATTGCCACGTGCGCGCCCACGTCGCCACGTCCATCTCCAGGAACGGTCGATCGCAAAACGTCCCGGCATTGTTGACCAGCAGAGTCACCCGCTCGGCGGCCGGTCCGATCGCCTGCAGCAGCGCAGCGGTCGCGTCATCAGGCGAGCGAGCCAAATCGGCTTCCGCGAGGAGCACCTCGACTCCGTGCTGGCGACACTGCTCTGCCACCCGCTCCGCCGCCTCGTCGCGCCGCAAACCATGGAGGATCACATCGCAGCCGCCGGCCGCTAGTCGACGGGCGATGGCGGCCCCCCACTCCTTGGGTGCCGCCCGTGATCAACGCCCAATGGCCATCGAATCGCATCGGTACACGGCCTCATGCTCCACGGAAACCTCTGAACACGCTCGCTCAAAATCGACGCGCTGGCGACTACACTCACACGCCTTCGATTTCGTAACCCGCTCGGTAAGGCCGTGCCATCATCCCAGCGGCTTGCTCGTCACCGACGATCGTTTCCTTCTCGGCGTCCCATTTCAGATCGCGGCCCAAGCGAGCGGCAATCCCCGCCAAGTGGCAAATGTTGAGCATTGCCATGTGGGAGTGCACATCGGAAATCGGCTCGCGACGATTCTTGACGCAGTAGAAGAAGTTGGCCCAATGGGCTTTGCGCTCGTTGAACTCCATCGGCAATCCTTTGTAAACCTTCTCCAACGCATCTTCGGGCAAAGGATCATCTCGCAGCGCTTCGACCGGTGCTCCCACTAGTTTGCCACGGTTGACAAAGATTCGACCTTTGTCCCCCTCGATCAACACCCCGTTGTCTGTGTCATGGCGGATGATTAGTTCGGTGCCACTGGGGAAGTCGACCGTGAAGTGGAACTCGGTCGCCGTGTTGTACCGATCCCTCTGCACCGGCTCCCCATCCTGGAACTCTACCGGATGCGTCGCCGTTCCACGGATACCGCGAGGCCCTTCGCTCTGGCCATTCAAGTGCAGGGCCCACATGGCAATGTCCACATGATGGGCTCCCCAATCGGTTAACTTGCCTCCGGAATACTCGTACCACCAGCGGAATTCGTAATGACAATTCGTATAGGTGTTGTTGCCACTCTTCAGGAAGCGATAGGGAACCGCGGGAGTTGGTCCCAACCAGCGATCCCAGTTGAGATGCTGAGGCACCTCCGCTACGGGAATCTCGGGGCTCGACGGTGCACCGCCGATGGCCGCAGAAACACGATGGATTCGACCGAGGCGCCCTTCCGCCACCAATGCCATCGCCTTGACGAACAAATTGAACGTGCTGCGCTGCTGCGTCCCTACCTGTACGATGCGCCCCGTGTCCTTTTGGATGCGCCGGATCAACTTGCCTTCGTCGATGGTCAGCGTCAAAGGTTTTTCACAGTACACGTCCTTGCCGGCCAACATGGCCTCCACCAACGGTTTGGTGTGCCAGTGGTCAGGAGTGGCAATGTGGATGACATCCACGTCGTCACGTTCCAGAATAGCGCGGTAATCCTCGTAACAAGTGGCCTTGCCCCCGGCCAATCGCTCGTTGAAATGCTCCCGCCGTTGAGCATCGACATCGGCGATCGCCACAATATCGACCCAATCCTTGGCCGCCCCCATATTGCCGCCGGCCATCCCCCCGGCACCGATGATGCCGATATTGAACCGGTCATTTTTACTTCGCACCTCTTGAGCAATACCCTTGGTTTGCCAAGCAAAGTAGGGTACCAGCGCAGCACCGGCGGACGTCGCTACGAAATGCCGCCGCGACAGCCCAGATCGCTTGGCAGCTTCCTGCTGCGCGGAGGATGGAGTCGTGTGGTTGTTGGTCATGGGATGAGCTCCTAAAGTGAGGAAGGAAGTTGGGTTGAGAGACGTTTATCATACCCTAGCGGACACGAGTTTCTAGATCGGGTCGCGTCCCCAAGAGCATGAAGTGATCCACGGTTCAAGATCGAGAGAACGGACAGCACGGGCTTCGCACGCCCATCACGGGCTTATCCGGGGAGACCTGTCAGCCCCCTACGGACAAGTCGACCTGAATCGTGCAGGCGGCGACTGGTGGATCGTATGTTCGCGACTGGAGCGGGTATTTCGGCCTGGCGTCGCAGCTCAAGCGGTCCGAGCAACTCGCCCGTGGATGCGTCACCGACTTCGGAGGTGCTACTGGAGACAGCGGCGTCGCCCCCAACGTCGACGTGCGATGCTCCTTCGACTCGGCGTCTCCCGATGTCAGCCCGCTGACCACGCTCGCCGCCGACAACGCTACTGGCACCTATCCAGGACAATCGCCAGCGGCTTCGGGCTGACCAAGGCCTGGCTTGCCGAACAAGGACGGATCCGCATGAGAACTTTATTGGCCGAGCTGGCTCCGTTTTCCGCTGCTCCGCTTCGTGGACCCGCCTGACGCGGACCCGCATGTCCGGTGGTGTGGGGAGGGTTATCCGCGAGGATGGTCCTTACCCGGTTCGCGATGAATCTAAGCGTTTCACAATCCATTCCGGGTCACGTCGACAGTCCAAGATCGCATAGATGTCAATGGTCTGGTTCTCGATGACATCATACACAGCGAAGGGGAATCGCTTGGCGAGCATTCGATGGAATCCTTCAGACCTCTCGTGAATTCCCGCGTATATCTTCAGTGATCTAACATCGGCCTGGATGCAATCGAGAAAGTAGTCACCAAGTCCAGATGCGATCTTTTCGTAGAACCTCCATCCCTGGCGCAAGTCCTCCTTCGCCGATTCAAGTAGCCGAATCTCCACGTAGTTCCCTCCGCAGGTCGGCGATGGCTATATCCCAGTCGATGAACTTCAGTTTCCCCTCGGCAGCGAGGCGTCGTCGTTCGTCCAAGACTTCTTTGTGCCATTCTGGAGAAGGCAAATCGGCGGGTTGTTTTGAGATGTCTGCCCAAAGCAACTCCATCGCCTCCAATTTGTCAGCGAGCGTCATCTTTTCCAGTGGGATGTTGATCGACATATAAACACCTTTGTGCCCGAGTCGGCTTTCTATTGTTATCTTTCTTATATCGTCGCGAACGACCGAGGTCACCGAGCCGCCGCCATCAGCTCGGCCATCAATTGCGGCACCGTCGGCGGCTCCGGCGCACCAGACTGTGTAGGCCCGGCAGCGGCGTGATTGTCATGGGGTGCAAGTCCCCTGTACGAGTTCGACAATCTCAAGATGCTGATTCTACCAAAAGATGGCTCCGATTGACAAAGTACTAGACGAGTGCGGGCACCGACGCACAGCGTTGGTCGGCGGGAGGGTGACCGATCGTGGGGAGGAAGCCGGCGATTGGCTGCCTAGGTGCCAGCCTGAGATCGCTGCCGGTCACATTCTCGTCCAAGCGGCGAGATGATAATGGGATGCCCCATGTTTTGCACCAGGGGTTACGAGAGGATCGATTAACGGGTAGTGGTACTTCTTCTTGACCGTGCAAGCCTAGCGCGGAGGCGTGAAAGCATTTTCAATAACAGCACGCTTTCAATACCAGCACGCTGCGCAAGCAAGTGTGGTTTTTTCAATGCCAGCACGCTGCGCAAGCACGTGTGAATCGGACCGTGTTTTGTCGAACATTTGCTCACTCGCTGGCGCGGCGTTCGGGTACTGGTTCACTCGCTCGCGCATCGTGCTGGTATGTGAAGCGCGTCCTGCTTGTAGCTGGCGCGCATCGTGCTTGTTTCTGAGGTATTGAAACTACGTCCAGACGGCGGGGAAGGCGCGGTACGGCCGAAGGCAAACTCTGCAGGGGCCTATCCCCCAGAATTCCTGTGCCCCGGAATGCCTGTCCCTCAGAATGCCAGTGCCTCAGGTTGCTCCGCGGTGGCTCGTGGTGGTGCTCGTGAAGCCGACGCTGGGGATACCTGGCCGATCGTCTTGCCAGCCGCCAGCATGCACTTCCAATCTTCTGTGGAGTGCTCCGACTGGTCAGAGCCTTTGGTTCTAACTCCGCGTTTGTTCGCGGGCATTCAGCTGTCGCCAGGCAGAAAGCGAGAAAAAGGAACGCGGTCCTAAGTCACCGCACTCGAAAAAGCCCGACGGCCAGCATCGCATCCGCGTTCCGACTCTTCTTGATCATCTGCTCCGGCGCGGGTCGCTTGATTCTCATGAGAGTCCTCCTTACCCACGAGCCGCGTCGCTAGGCTCTCATAACACATGGGCCAGTTGTCAGCGAGCAGTCCAGACGAGGCGCTGCTGGAGGTTGTCGCACGAGGCCCGATGCGCATGACCTAAGGATTCCGCTGGTTCCAGTAGATTTTTACGTTGTGGGTCTGCCGTCCGACGGCGACGATGTCGATGTCCCCATCCTGGTCCCAATCGGCCACCGTCAAGTCTTCGATGGCGACGGATCCGGGGTCGATGAGCGTTCGATTCCAGCGACCGTTGGCTGGATCGACCGGGTCGTAGATCCGCAAGCCGCGGCGATGCGTTGCACTCTGGTCGTCGCGAACACCGAGGATCAACTCTTGATCGGGGTCGCCATCCAGGTCGGCCCAGGCCACCGCGTGTCCCCAGGCCAGTTGGTCGTCCAGAACAAATCGCTGCCACAATTCCGAACCGGTCGCGGTCGCCTGGCGGCTGGAGGTAGACGACCACTTTATCCCCGTGCCACGGTTCGATGGTTCCGAGGACCAGCCTGCCGCTACCGAGACGGCCGTGCCGAATCTCGCTGGCACCGCGCTTCGGGGCAGGCGTTTCCTGCCCGCTGCCTATTCGCTGCAGTTCGATTCGTCCTCCGTCAGCAACTCGCAGGTGGTGGATGCCTTCGAAGCTGGCGATCAACAATTCGTCTCTGCCATCCTCATCCCAATCGACCACCTCGAAATTGTGCGTCACGGTCAGTCGCTCGGTCAGTACCTGCTGGGTCCACGCCCCGGTTGCTGGATCATCGGGTGGGGTGAGTTCCAGCAAGCGGATGCCGCGCTGATCGAACGTCGGCGGCCGCGTACCACGACCTTTCAGCGGAGCGACGACGAGTCGCAGAGTCCCGTCGCCGCGCAGGTCAGCCCAGTTCATGCGGTGCGTCGTCGGCTCCGAGGTGATCGGATGATAGCGCCACGGGCCGCTGGGGACATGCTCCAGCCAACCGATGGTCCCGCCCGAGTCGGTGTTGTTGAACTGCCAATCGGCGCCCAATGCGAAATCGACGTCTCCATCGCCGTCGATATCATGGGGTGCGAAGCACACGTTGTCGTGCGGTGCGTCGGGTGAAGCGTAGACCACATGCTCCTGCCATCCGGGATTCTCCAACCACAACACGCGATGGCTGTCGACGATGGCGATATCGAGTCGTCCGTCACCGTTCACATCGACCGGTCGCACGGCGTAACCGACCTGGAGCCGCGTGGGCAGCTCCTGGTCGCGAAACTGTGGCAGCTCGGCAGCGGGGTTTGATTTCGCCCCGCCCAGAAGCAACAGGAAGAGCAGGGCGATGGCGGGTGCCATCCGGCCGGTGCAGCGAACAATCATGCGATGCTTCTCCTAAAAGTTCTCGTAATCCGACAGATCGCATACCAGTCAGGTGCCTCAAGCGATGAGAGAACCGGCTTTCACGCCGAATCGCGGATGTGGACCCAGGTGTGCACGTGCGGCTTGCCACGGAAGTACCACACCATGGTCGGCCCTTCGACTTGCCACACGTCCCACACCTCGTCGTCGCCGATGTTCTCGTCCTTGTAGAACGAGAAGTGCAACTTGTCGACATCCTGCTTGCGCAACAATTTGATACACTCCTGGCGATCTTGCTCGCGGAACGGCAGCAGCAAGTCGGCCATCACTTGCCGCGCCAGTTGCCGTTGGTCTTCGGTCAGTTCGCTGACCGGGATGCCGGCCAGTCCCTGATCGGTGCCTTTGAGTTTCACCGTTTCGGTTCCATGCTCGCCTCGCGATCGGCCGAGCAGTGCCATCTTGCGCTGCCTGCCGTCCAAAGCCTGGTAGAGTTCATTGGCGCGGACGGCTTGGAACCAGTAGACGTTGTCTTCGTGCAACGGGGATTCGTTGAACGATCGGGCTGCGTGGCCGTAGAAGATTGGACCGCCGAAAGCGGCTCCTTCCACGCTGTCGCCGTCACAGCGCCGAGTGACATGTCGGCCGGTGAGTACGAATTCGAACTTGCCACTGCCGGGTTGTCCGAACAGGGCGATCGAGCAATTCTTGAATCCGCCGTCGTGCTCCACCTGGTGCATCACTTTGTCGGCATATTCCTCGCTGTGCAGCCCCAGAAAGATTTGGCGAATCAGGTCTTGTTGATCGGCGTTGAAGTCCTGGCCGACGCGCACCTTGGTGATGTGCCAGTTGTTGTCGACTTTCTGCCGCAACGGATCGTCGAACGAGAAACAGCATTGCATCTTCTGTCGATCGGTAAGCGTACCGTACAATTGTTGCACCAGAGTCTCGGAATCCCCTCGTGCGGCTGCCGGTGCTGCGGTCGCGCTGCCGGCTCGTGAAGCGAGGACGATTCCCGCACCCACCGCCGCAGAACCGGCAACGAAATGACGGCGTGAAGTCGGTGCCAACGCCTGGTGACCATCGGGACCAGGTCGATCTATGCGTGTCATGATAGTATCTCCATCTCCGCGGAAAGAAAAAATGTTCAGGCACGACAGGTGCGGCGATTGGCGGGACAAGTTCAGCATCCTTGGTGGGCCGCACCACGGTAATGCAGTCGCACGAGCTGCTATCCCGGCGCGGCAAATCGACTATCCCATGCTTCATTCGGCAGGAGGATGGCCAGGCGTGGTCGACGGGCGGTGGGGCGGCGCTGCGAATCGGCTCCGCAGTAACTTGCACGGCAATCGCCGTGGCGGCAGCTACAACTGCTTCCACGCTTCTCAATTAGAACGGACCACGGAGCCGTTTGTCAAAGAAAACAGCTAGGATGACGACTTCGCAAGCATGCGAAATAGCCATTCTGGTGAGCCATGCCGCAACTGGTCGACGATGACGGCCACGATGATGATGACGCCGATGATGATATGGGTGTAGGTATTGGGGATCTGCAGCAAGGTGCATCCGGTGCGAATGACGACGATGATCAAGGCACCGATCAGCGTTCCGATCACGCTGCCCCGGCCGCCACTGAGGCTGCCGCCGCCGAGCACGACAGCAGCGATGATCTCTAGTTCCTTGCCCATCCCATCGCTAGGATTGCCATTTTTTACATCGGAGAAATACAGCAGTCCCCCCATGGCGACGAACAGGCCAGCCAAAGAGTACACTGCCAGCACCGTCAGCGGCACATTGATTCCGCACAAACGAGCGGTCGATTCACTGCTGCCAATGGCAAATACATTGCGTCCGAAGACCGTGTACCGCAGTAGGGCAGCCACCAGACCGACGAACACAACGGCGATCAAGGCGCTGGTTGGTACATAGGGAATCAAACCGTATTTCGCGGCGGTAGGACCGGTATAACACAGATTCTGCAACCATTCCGGTAGGTGCTCCGGCGGGGCGTAGACGGTCGACTCTTTAGCAATGATTTGCCCGATCCCCAGGAAGATGGTCATGGTGCCCAGCGTTACGATAAAGGGGACCACCCGCGTTCCGCTGATTAACAGACCGTTGAGCAGACCGCAAGCACAACCCGTCGCCGCGGTGATCAGCAGCGCCATGGCCACCTGGCTGGCAAAGCCAGGCTCGCCGGCCGCCACGGGGGAGAATTTCAGCGACGTTGCCAACACGGTTCCGCACAGGGTAAGAGCGGTGCCCGCTGACAGGTCGATACCTCCAGCAATGATGATCATCGTCATGCCCAACGCCGGAACGGCGATCAAGGCTGTCGAGCTGGTCATCACGCGGACATTGCGCGCCGTCAGGAAATTGCCCGACCCCAGCCAACCATCCGCCAAGGCAAAGGCGACGACGATAAAAATCAACGCTACCAACGGCCCCAATTGCGACCGGAACAAAAGGTTGAAGGCAGGAGCAAGGCGATTCATCGATTCCATCGTTCTTTCGTGAACAGTTCGCAGACCTGAAATGTTCTTTGCGGAATTTCCTGTAGGCCGGGCGGGGAGTCAGGGGTTATGTTCCGGACGGCACTCAGGCGTCATCAAGGCAGATGGCACACTGCATGATGGCATCCTCGGTCCACTGGGAAGCGGACCGCACCTCACGAATCGTTCCTCGAGCCATAACGGCAATGCGATCACAGACGGCGAGCAATTCCGGCAAATAGGAACTGACCCACACTACCGTTTTTCCTTCGGCCGCCGCCTGGCCGATCATGCGATAGATTTCTGCTTTCGTTCCCACGTCGATCCCCTTGGTGGGTTCATCAAGCAGTAAGATCTCGGCGCCTTCGTGAAGGATTCTCGCCAAGGCTACCTTTTGCTGATTGCCGCCGGAGAGCTCGGCCACCGGTTGCTGCACGCTGCGGGCTTTCACCTGCATCCGTCGCATCCAATGCTCTGCCGATTTTCGCCGTAGGCGGAGACGCAGCAGGCCGAAACGGAGGTAGGGGCGGAGGTTGCTTAAGGTGATGTTTTCGACGATGGGTAGGTCTTGTGCCAGTCCCTCCCCTTTACGATCTTCGGACAAGAAGCCCATACCTGCTGCCATGGCCGCCCGCACGCTGCTGGCTACCGGTCGATCTTCGACCAGCACCTTCCCGGCATCGCGAGGCTGGAGTCCGAAGAGGGCCCGCAACAATTCTGTCCGACCAGCACCCACCAGGCCGGCGATGCCGAATACCTCGCCTCTCCTCACCTCGATATCGACGCTACGAGGCGTTGGCCGTGCCCTCAGACCTACGACCCGCAACACTGGCTCACCGGGCTGGTGCGGCACTGCAGGATACAGCTCGTCAACCTCTCTACCCGCCATCATGGTGATGATCTGAGCGTCAGTTACCTGGTCCAACATGCCTTCACCCGCATTGCGACCGTCGCGGAGGACGACGAATCGCTGGGCCACTTCACGTACCTCCTCGAGAAAATGACTGATATAGACGATTCCCAGATCGCGGTGTCGCAGGCGGGCGATGATATCGAATAACCGCTGGACGTCTTTCGCCGGCAAGGAGCTGGTCGGCTCATCAAAGAGAATCAACTGAGCATCAAGCATCAAAGCACGAGCGATTTCGATCAACTGCTGCGTCGCCACCGATTGCGTCGCCACCGGCAGACGGGGATCAAGCTGGTCCAGCCCCACTTCCGCAAGCACTTGCCGTACCCTTTGCCGCTGACGCCCCCGAAACAACAGGCCGCCACCGGTACCCGGCAACCCCAGCATCAAATTGTCTTCAACCGACAAATCGGGTGCCAGGTTCAGCTCTTGATACACGATCGCCACGCCACACCGCCGTGCCTCATGCGGACCAGCAGGCCGGTAGGGATTCCCTCTCAGCCACATTTTCCCGGCGTCCGGGGAGTGGGCACCGCTGAGGATTTTTAGCAGGGTGCTTTTTCCGGCACCATTCTCCCCAATCAACGCCAACACCTCGCCCCGCTGCACGCGCAGACGGACATCGTCCAGCGCGATGGTCGCCCCGAATCGCTTGGACAGATGTTCGACCTCCAACAGAGGGACCTCAGCCATTAACCTCTTACTCCTGCATGTTGCATCGTTTACTCCTGCAGTTGCCTCGTTACCAGCATCATGCCCACCTCGCCAACCGTTGGTACGTCATTTTCGGCTCCCCCACCCAATCATTTCAGCTCCCCGCAACCACGCGGGGAAATCAGCTGACGGGCGCCGGCGCCAGCCATAGAGAGGGGCCCGAAGCCGTATTCTACGCCATCCGCCTACCTATTGTGACCGCTATGCTTAAGCCCCGTTTTTACCAAACGCCCGCCCCTTGCCCTGCCCCCCTCAGCGAGCCCATGCTTCCCCCAAAAGACAACTACTACCAGAGCTTTGGCCATCCAACTGTCATCATGGCATGGTATTTGCCCCTACCAACGTTATGGAACGGCCCAGAAACTCACAGAGGCGTCGCCCGGGGATCGTAGCGTGCCCGAGGCATCATGGCGTGAGGCCCAGCCAAGGCCATTAAACCCTTGGCCACCATCGGCTTGGACTTCGGTAGACATGCCGACTAGGAGCGGCAGGGGGCACCAGCAGCCAGGCTGGCGGAGGTGTATCAGGTTGAGCTGGAAGCAGGCTCCAGGGGGGCTGCATGAGTGGCGATCAACGTGCCCGTCATGGGTTCACTGTTTGGCTGGGAACAACGGGCATTGCTTCGATTCGGCTTCCTTGCGCGGGTCGGACACCGCCGTGAACCTCCGCCCCACTGCAAGCATCAGCCGGAGCGGACGCTGACGCGACGAAGGAGGAAGCGGGATTCGCGAAGAGCGGACATTTTGCGTGGCAAGCGAGCAACAGCAGCGCGCACCGGTAGGGGTGCACCGGATCAAGTTTTTGTACCAGAAAAGGTAACGTGCAACAAAGACGGGGTGGTTGGCAACGAATATAGGGAGCGAATGATGGCAAGGGAGGACCACCTGCGGGTGGCGAAATAGCGACAAGGTGAACAAATCGTCGCCTTTCCGCGTCCTGAAGCCAACGCCCGAGTCTTCAAATCCGTATCAACAGATACGGACATCATAGGAGAGAGGAGAGCGATACCATGATCGGTACAACTACATATTACTATGACGAGCCCGACATGCGACAAAAGGCTCGTCGAAAACGCATGAAGGTTTCTGGCGGCCAACATGTGGAGCCGTATTTCGAGCAGATGAGCTACACGTCGATGCTCAGTCCGAAAGGCGAGCGTGAGTTGACGGCTCGTTTGGCGCGGCATCGACGTCGGATGCGCAAGGAATTGCTGATGTTTGGTGGCGTGCTGCGCGAAGCCCGCGATTTGATGGCTGCCATCGAACAGGGCGATCAGCGCATGCAGGCTTGGATTGATATCTCGGAATACCACGGCCGAAGTCGGCGCAACTTGCGCAAATTATTAGCAATCAATGTGCAAACCCTGGACGCGTTGGTCGAGCGGTGCGAGCGAGTGTTCCGCAGATCGGTCTCGGCCAACAGCGACCGAATACTTCGGCGGAAGGGCTGGAAACGTGTCGAGCGTGCCCGTCGCAAGGGGGCCAGTTTGGTGGAAGAAGCAGCCATCAAGACCCACTGGTTCGAAATGCAGTACCGCGGGTTGAAAGCTGCCGCGAGGGAAGCCGGCTTGGACTGGGACCAACACGTGACCAGCGATTGCGAACCGAGGATCGACTTGGCCTCAAACGAAGCACTGCGTGAGTTGGCCCATCAGCACCTGATGACCACGAAGGTATTCGTTCGCCGCTTGCAGCGCCTCGAACGATTTCGATCGCAGTTCATGGAGGATAAATCGTTGTTGGTGGAAAGCAACTTGCGGCTGGTGGTCTCGATCGCCAAGCGATTCACCGATCGAGGGCTAAGTCTGGGTGACTTGATTCAAGAGGGCAATACGGGCCTAATCCATGCGGCGGAGAAATTCTGCCCTGAACGTGGGTTCCGTTTCAGCACCTACGCCACATGGTGGATTCGCCAGGCGATCACCAAGGCACTGGCCGAGAAATCGCGAACCATTCGTATGCCGGCCCATACGCGGCCGATTCTCCGCAATGTCTACGACACATGGGAGCGGTTGCGGCATCAGTCGGTATCCGAGCCGACGATCGAAGAGGTGGCTGAGGCACTGGATTTGTCTCCCGATTACATTCGCGACTTGATTCGCATCGACACGGGAGCAGGGAGCTTGAACGTCACGGCCGACCAGGTCGAAGGAGCGGAATTGGCTGATTTGGTGCCAGCGACCAGCGAACCAGACGCCGAGGAAGTCACGGAGTTCAACGCTCTGAAGGAGCAACTGCAAAAGTCGCTGGAGATCTTAGAACCGCGTGAGCGGGAGATCTTGAATTGGCGATTTGGCCTCAGCGAAGGCGTGGCTCACTCCCTGTCCGAGTGCGCACGTCATTTCAACCTGACGCGTGAACGGATTCGGCAAATCGAGAAGAAAGCCTTGGCCAAGCTCCGCGACCAACGCCCCGGCTCACGATTGGCGCCGTTCCTCAAGTAGTCGGTGGTCTTGAAGTAGTCGGTGGTCTTGTTAGCCCCGAAACGTTGACCGGCAAAATGATGGCTCGATTGTGGCACCCACCGCATCGAGCCTTTTTTATTCCCCATTGCCCAATAGCGTCCCTGCAGCGGCGAAGGGAGTGAACTGCCCCGTGCCACGTCCGACGCCGACTTGCCAGGGGGACAACGACCACGATGCTGTGGAATGACTAGTCGGAGGCAATGACTAGCTGGCTGCCGGCGGGGCTGCCCACTGAGCTTCGATCTCCTCGACAATGGCTGTGTGGATAGCATCAGCAGATTGGTTGGCGTCAATGACGACGAAGCGGCCGGCGGGAATCTTGGTCCCTTGGGTCAAAAACCCCTGTCGCACCCTTTCCAGGTAATCCCGACCGCGGCTCTCCATGCGATCCAATTGGGCCCCCAGACGGGCCACGGCAACATCGACAGGCAAGTCCAACACGATGGTCAGATCCGGGTAGAGACCGCCGGTAGCCACTTCTCCCACATGCCAGATCAACTCCGGCTCGATCTCCCCGGCAACACCCTGGTATACCACATTCGCCAAGAGGTAACGGTCGGCGAGCACAGTTCGATTGCTATCCAGAGCCGGTCGAATGACTTCTTCCACTAACTGAGCGCGACTGGCCATGTAGAGTAGCATCTCAGCTCGCGAGCAAAGAGGGACCTCCTGTCGGTGCAAGAGCAGTTCGCGCAACTGTTCCCCCAACTGCGTCCCCCCCGGATCGCGCACCGCGGTCGTCGCGACTCCGCGGCTGGCAAACCATGCTAGCAGCATCTCGATCTGTGTCGACTTTCCCGCTCCATCGACTCCATCGATGCTGAGAAACAGGCGGCTCATGGTGACGTGTTATTCCTTTAGAAGACGTGCGCCCCATCGGCGAGCTGCTGCCGGTCGGCGCGGGGCTCGGCATCCCCACACTGGTCCGCCGCGGAGACATCTCCGGCCCTCCAGATACCTCTGCACCGAATTGCTCGCTGGTCCGACCCAGCCAACCTGTATGGCGACGATCTAGTGCATTGCGACGAATCGATCGGGGAAGCTCGCGGCCATGGCGACCAGGAGCTATGCGGCGGCGTTGCTCGACTCCAGCCACCAACGGACAAAAGGATTGCCAATCGCTACGCGACGCCCCTTGATTGCCTCCCATGCTGGTCGTTACCAAGTACACGGGGAGGGTCAAGTTGTGCGTTCGTCTTCGCAGCGGCACGCCGGTGCGCGATGGTGATTATGGTGCCCACCGCAAGGTGACTCAATGGGGCTCACGACCGCGACCGGCTGCTACAATGAGCAGCCAATGACGCTTTCGCCCTGCCAAAGCAAATCGCCGCACGGCCCATCAACCGTTTTGACCAACAACCATTTGATCATTGCCAAGAGGTTGGCGATACCTGGTTACACTCTCCCCACTCGATCGATTGCTGGAGTCAGACAACGATGCACGACCAAGCTCCCTCAGCTAGCGGACCTGACCACCTCAGCCATTCCGCCGCTCCCGAGATTACCGTGCGGGTGATCATCCTGGGACTGATGCTATCGGTGATCATGGGAGCGGCCAACGTGTACGTGGGCTTGGTCGCGGGAATGACGGTCTCCGCATCGATTCCGGCGGCGGTGATGGCGATGATCATTTTTAAGCTGCTCAGCCGGTCTTCGAGCATCCTGGAGGCCAACCAGGTGCAAACGTGCGCGTCGGCCGGTGAGTCGTTGGCAGCCGGAGTGATCTTCACCATGCCGGCGATGATCCTCATCGGTTACTGGACCGATTTTCACTACTGGGCGGTGACGGTCATCGCCATGACCGGCGGCTTGCTGGGCATCCTGTTCATGATCCCCATGCGGCGCGTCTTTGTGGTGGATAACAAGGACTTGAAATACCCGGAAGGGGTCGCCTGCGCCGCTGTGCTGCAAGCCGGTGAATCGACGCAGGGAGAGGAGGAGACGCGTCAGGAGGCATGGAGCCTGGTGCAAGGGGGAATCCTCGGTGCCGCGTTCGCCCTGTTGACGAAGTTTTTTCAAGTAATCGCCGGCACGCTCGAGGGGGCAACCGTCATCGGCTCGCGGCTGCTGTTTTTTGGTGCTGACTTGTCCCCCATGCTCGTCGCCGTGGGCTTCATCGTACGGCTTCACGTGGCCGTGCTCATTTTCCTGGGCGGCGCTCTGACGTGGCTCATCGGGATTCCCCTGTATGGACTACCGGTCGGTGAAACGGAATCGGCCGTGGAGGCCGCGTATTTCCTGTGGAGCACGCAACTGCGATTCGTCGGTGTCGGGGCGATGGTGGTCGGCGGGTTCGCCTCCCTCTTTTCAGTCCGGCATGGACTGACTGCCGCGTTGAGGGAGATGTATCGCAGCTTGAAACATGGACAAGAGGGAGTCGCCGACCGAGAGCGGGACTTGCCAGCGGTTGCTATCCTGGTGATCGGCGTTTGCTGCGTAGCGATGCTGGCCCTAGTCAATTACCAATTCACTCATGGTGGCGGGATCACCGCTCTGTCGACCGTAGTGATGCTGGCAGCCGGCTTCTTTTTCACGGCCGTGGCCAGCTACATTGTGGGGCTGGTCGGCAACTCCAACAGCCCCGTTTCGGGGATGACGATCACCGCTGTCCTCATTTCCGGGGGCTTGATGACACTATTCCGTTACTCGGGGATGGAAGCCATGGTGGCCACCCTGGGGGTCGCCGCCATCGTATGCTGCGTCGCCTGCACCAGCGGCGATGTCTGCAATGATCTCAAAACCGGCTCGCTGGTCGGTGCTGCTCCCCGCCGCCAGCAATTCATGCAGATACTCGGCGTTCTGGCTGCCGCGCTGGTCATGGCCCCGGTGCTGGAACTCCTGCACGAAACCACCGAGGGAGGGATCGGAGGGAAGGAACTTCCCGCCCCTCAAGCCGGCTTGTTCGCCTCGTTGGTCAAAGGCATGTTCGCCCACGATGGCGCTCTACCTTGGGACAAGATCGCCATCGGTGCGGCGACTGGCGTGGTGATTCTGATGATCGACTGGGGGCTACGCAAGTCCGGCTCGACATTTCGCGCCCATCTGATGCCCATTGCCGTCGGCATGTACCTGCCCTTCGGAATCGCTCCACCGATCTTGATCGGTGGACTGATCGCCTACTGGCACAGCCGGCGCGTGGCGGCTGGCAATCAGGAAAACGCTCTCCATCGGGGAGTCCTCTTCTCCTCCGGCACCATTGCCGGCGAAGCGCTGACCAGCGTCGGGCTGGCCATCCTTGCCGCACTCGGGGTGGGCACCTTCTCACGCGTCCTGACGCGAACCCTCGGCGTTTCGTACCAGGTTCCTGAGAGTACGGTGACCGTCCTCTCGTTGCTAGCTGCCGCTGCCGGCCTCGCACTGTTCTTCGTCCTCAGTGGCAGCAACAAAGATGCAGCAGGGCAACATTCCGGCACGATGGGCTCAAAATCGAGTTAGCCAACCACCTCGCATCGGTTTATAAATGAATACAGGGCTTTCCTATGCCGTGGCGTCACCGTCTTTGGCTGCGTCCATCCCTGGCCAATGTGGGCAAGGTCCACCCCTGCTGGGGAAGGCCCGCAGCAGCGAACCGTGCCGTTGCCTGCCGCGGGCATCATGTCGTTCGATGCTAGAAACAAGACGAGGGGAAAGGGGTACAGCATTGCCTGATAGGTATATCGTCCGGAGATGTGTTAGCCAATGGCGACTGGTCGCAATCCACGAATGAGGCGGGTTACGTTGCACAGCGAATTGACGTTTAAGCAAGATGGTCGACATCATCCGCGCCGCACGCCGAGCGTGTCGACGTCAGTCGCCGTCGTCGCGTGCGGACTACTCCCCTGCTTTGGCATCCTGACTGCTCCCGCGGCTTGTCAATCTCCGCCGCCGCCGCCGAGCAGCCAGCAAGTTGCCGCATCGGGGCCTGACGGCAACGACAAGACGGAGCTTGTGAGTTTTCTCCAAACACAGGTCTCCCTACTGGAATCCCCCAGCTATCGCGAGCGTCAACAGGCTTACTGGCATCTTCAGCGTCACCCGATTGCGACCTTGCGCGTCATCGAAGCCTCCCTTCCCGGTGCTTCGCTCGAAGTCGGTTCGCGGTTGGTCGAGCTGCTCACCGAATTCGCGCTCAGCGACTCGGTGGCCGTCAGTGATGGGGCGACGGCGCTTTTGCAATCCAGTGCACAGCAACTGACGTCGATCGGCCAACTGGCCAACAATGCCTTGTCTTCGATGGCGGATATTCAGGAGCAGCGGGCCATCGACTTGCTAGTGCTCCATGGCGCACGGATCGGACCACGGAACTTCGGCATGAACGGCCAGTTCAGCCCCATCGGCGAGCTGGCGTTGACCATCGACGAGACCTTTACCGGCGACGAATCGGTGGTTTATCGAATCAAGTATTTAAAGTCTATTGAGACGGTCTTTCTCGCCGGCAGTGCTATCGGTCGCACCCACTTCGAAGCGGTCGCCCAATTGAAACAACTGCGCAATCTCAAGTTAAAACACGTGACGATCGACCGGGAGGAGCTGCGACTGTTACGCGATTTAACCAATTTGGAGCACTTGGGGATCAACTACGTCGACATCGACGACTCGTATGTCGACGTGCTACTCGAATTGCCCATGAGTCAGTCGTTGCGACTGTACGGTACCAGCATTTCAGACGCGGGAGCCGAACGGTTGCGACAACAACTCGATGGATTGGAAATCACCTGTTTGCGCGGCGGCTTTCTCGGCGTAGGCACGGAGTTGCTGTCCAACACGGTGGTCGACCGTGTCACCCCTGGCTCGGCGGCCGACGAAGCGGGGCTGCTTCCAGGCGATGAGCTGACGCACATTCAAGGAGAACCGATCAAGACATTCATGGATCTCCGTCAGGAATTGGGAAAGTTCGTAGCTGGCGAGGAGGTGACCATCCGCTTCAAGCGCGGCCAGCAAGAAATGGAAGTCGTTGCCCGGTTGAAGGAAGAGCCTGATTTGCCGCGGTAGCATCTTTTTTCTGCTCCCGACACCCGCCCTAGCATTTGGACGAGAGGAGCCCTGGGATTGGCGGACACGACGATCGACTTCCAGGAATGGACGAGCCACCACGTGCGGCGATTTCGCCGTCGCCTTCTCCATTGGTTCAGTGCCCACCGACGCGATTTGCCTTGGCGAAAAGATCGAAATCCGTATGCGATTTGGATCAGCGAGATCATGCTTCAGCAGACGCAAGTCGCCACGGTAATCCCCTACTTCGAACGTTTCCTGGCCCGCTTTCCCGATGTCCACGCTCTGGCTCAGGCGACGGAGGAAGACGTTTTGCAGGTGTGGGCTGGATTAGGATACTACCGCCGCGCGCGCCAGTTGCACACCGCCGCAAAACAACTTGTTGCACAAACCAATGGGCGGTTCCCACAACGGGTGGACCAACTGCAGCAGTTGCCGGGCATCGGGCGCTACACCGCCGCGGCCATTGCCTCCCAGGCATTCGACGTTCCCGCGGGGATTCTCGAGGCGAACACCCAACGCGTCTATGCTCGTCTGCTCGCCCTTGAGGGAGACCCACGACGCGGGCTGGCGCAGCGCATTTTGTGGCAATTCGCCGAACGTTTACACGCGGTTGGCGAGGGAAAAGCAGGGGAGTTGAACCAAGGGCTGATGGAACTGGGGAGCCTGATTTGTTCTCCCACTTCGCCTGCCTGTACCCGCTGCCCGGTCGCCGACCAGTGTTCAGCTCAGCGTAACGGCGACGCTGCCGCATACGGCACGTTCTCGCGACGCCCCCGCGTGACCGAACTGCATCATGCCGCGCTGTTGATTCGGCGAGGAAACCGCTGGCTGATGCGGCAGAACGATGCCCACCAGTGGTGGACCGGGCTGTGGGACTTCCCGCGCATCGAATTGCCTGCCGAGTTGGCCACCGCTGCTGGTCGCAGCTCCCCGTCCGTCAAGGGACGGCACCAGCCCTTGCCTGCCGACGTGGCAGCAAAACTCCAGGAGCTTGCCCACGCATCCTATACGCTCTCCTGCCGCCCACACCATTTGGTCGGCCGCCTCACCCACTCAGTTACTCGTTTCCGCATTCGCTTGCAATGCATCGTGGCGGAAGGCCACCGCATTCGCCTTGCTCACCTGCCCGGACAGTGGAAGTGGGTGGAACCATCGGCACACTCTCTTCCCTTCACTTCAACCGCTCGGCGGATTACCCAACAGATACTCACCTAACCGGTTCACGCCTAAGGACCTGATGCCGCATCAGCCTCGCGAGACGCCGCGCCGATTTCTTCTCCGCCGGTCGCTTCCGCACGCGCATACAAAGCCAGTGCATCGATCTGTTCAACCAGCGCAAACCCCTCCGCGAGGGCCTCCTGTTCCAAACGGGCGATCTGCTCCGGTGTTTGATGCCAATGGTCGTCACGGTCGATGATCAGCCACTGGTAAGCGCGTAGGGGATGCCCACGTCGATCGGGTAGTTCGGCCAGCTGCCGGCGGCGCTGCCAGTACTGCCCGATGGTCTCCAATTCCTCCAGACCAACCAGGTGAGCAGCGGCGCGTCCGGTGGCCAAGGCCGTGGTCGGCGATGGGGAAGTTCGCAGGCGTGCGGTCACCCGACTGAGCCACTGTCCGGGCGGCGTTTGCGGCCCGCGACTCCAGTCGTTGCCTACTCCATAGGTGCGGGCGCGCACATCGATCAGCGTGTCGTTGCTCCATGGCATCTGTCCCACGTAGAGGCTGAGAAGGCAACCACTGACCAGAGCGCCGCACGCGGCTGCCATGGAACGGCCGACGCGATGGTGGGCACTCCCGGTGGCATCTGCCTGCCGTTGCCAGCCCGGGGCAGTTCGCCAGCTCGATCCACTCCCACTACCGACAAGGGCTGCCATCCAAAGAATCGGCAGAATTGCCGTGGAGTATTGAAAAGCGATACTGGCGGCCGGTGCATGATCCCAGACAACCAACACCCCCAGTGGCAAGGCGGCCGCCAACAACACTGGCCATCCGCGGGCCAACGATCCGAGGTAGCAAGGAATCATCAGACTAAGTACGAAAGCGATTTTCGCAGGCTCGAGCAACTCACCCCAAAAAGCGCTCGGCCGCCGCAGGGGGCTGAGCATGATCTCCCACCACGAATTCCCCAGAGCAACAAACCGGCCCGTCTGAAACTGGGCCAAGCCGCTGTAGCGATAAACGAGCAAGAATCCCAACACGCACCCGACCAATACCGCGCCCCATGTCCAGGGACCATGGTGCATCCAAGTGCCGGCAGTGGCCGAAGCCGCGCCATGCTCGGACGAGCTGGGCATATCGTTACCATTCCGAGGTGATAGCTTCCACTCTCGCCACGCCAGCCACGTCGCCACGGCAGAGAAACAGCCGACAACGACGATTACATCTTCTTGCATCGACATCGCCAGGAGCGCCGCCCCCAGGGCTCCCCAGCAATGCCGTGCAGCAAGTAGTACCAGGGCGATCCACAACAGGGGAAGAGCCACGGAAATCGGATGCCAACCATAGGTGTATGCGAGGTTCATCTGGCCCACCACCGGATGCACTAGCCAAGCGACCGCCAGGATAGCCGATGACCACGCAGGAAAACGGAGACGCACAGCAAACCAATACAACAACAGAGCGCTACCACCAAGACACACCGCCTGCAGCATGAAAATCGGGTACACCGACGGCCACAGACGCCACAGCGGAACTAGCATCAGCAGTCCGGGATTGAAATGATCCCAGAATGGGGGAAGTACCGGGCTTTCCCGTAGAAATCCTCTTCCGGACGCCGTGCTGGCCACCCGTTGCATGAAGTGGCCGAAATCGTTGTAACCCAGCAGAAAATGCTCATAGTACCGAGTCGACTGCCAATACCACCATCCACTAGCGGCCAAAGCGCACCCCGCTGGCAACAACACCGCTCGCTCTCGTGGCCAGCCGTCCAGTTCCACGTCGTCGGGCACCACCATGGCGAAACTTATACCCGTCCAACCGACCAGCCACAGCACTTCCCAATAACTGGGTGGCAACGAGAGGAGTCCCGCCAGCCGCAACAAGTACAGCAGAGCAGGCAGGGCAGCGATTGCCAGCACCATCATCGCCCGGCGAGCAGCACGCGGTTGACGGCGCTGCGCAGTACCGCGGAGCACCAGCCAGGCAACGGCCACGATTCCCCCCAACAGCCAGGAGGCCGTCGAGGCCAGGAGCGGTTCCAGTGCGGCCGGCTCGGCCCCCAAAGTTGCGTATCCGACCATCATATAGCGACGGGCCGACAGGCAGATGCCGGCCCACCACCAACAGCCACCAATTCCCAGGGCCAACCATCGGTCCCGATCGGCATGCCATGGCGCCGCTCTCTTGGTTGTCGGTCGCTCGATCGGCCGAACCATCCGGTGACGTTTTCCCTCGTGGCGATGATGACTCATAAGTAGCTTTTGCCTAAGCGCAATCGGATGGGAACAGCAGAAGGATACGAGGATTGCCGGGCCGGAGCCGCTCTAATCCCCGAGATCGCTTACCGATCTATGCTGGCCCGGGTTGTCAATCTGTCACTTGGCCGCCATCCTTTTTCAGTACCAAAGTACGTCGTTGATTCATTCTCACGAGGCCCGCTTGCGATGTTGCAGATCCAACTGCCTGATGGAACGATTGTAGAGCATCCGGATACCGCTACCGCCCTGGACGTCGCGTCCAAGATCGGACCGCGGCTGGCCAAAGCGGTCGTGGCGGCGCAGATCGGCGACCGTGTGGTCGACGCCATGCGTCCGTTGGTCGAACTGACCGATCAGCGCCCTATTCCCCTCAAGCTGCTCACCGATCGCGATCCACAAGCGCTGGACGTACTGCGTCACTCGGCGGCCCATGTGCTGGCCCGCGCCGTGATGCGTTTGTTCGAAGGGGTGTCGCTGGCCTTCGGACCCACGATCAACAACGGCTTCTATTATGATTTCGATTTGGAACACAAGATCAGCGAGGAAGACTTTCCAGCCATCGAAGCTGAGATGGCGAAAATCATCGCGGAAGGCGAGCCGTTTGAACAGTTCACTCTGCCGCGGGAACAAGCGCTGGCCCTGTGTCGCGACCTGCATCAGTCGCTGAAGGTCGAACACATCGAAACGGGCCTGGCCGATCACCAGGAATTGGGATTCTATCGGCAAGGTGAATTCGTCGACCTGTGCCGTGGCCCGCACGTGCCCGATGCCAGTAAGATCAAAGCCTTCAAACTGCTCAGTGTGGCTGGTGCCTATTGGAAGGGCGACGCCAAAGGCAAGCAACTGCAGCGTGTCTATGGGACGGCCTGGTTCAGCCCCAAGGATTTGCAGGCCTACCTCGAGCAGCTCGAGGAGGCCAAGCGCCGCGACCACCGCGTGCTGGGCAAAAAACTCGGCTTGTTTCACCTTACACCCGACGTCGGCCCTGGACTGGTCCTGTGGCTTCCCAAGGGGGCGCGGGTACGCGTGCTGTTGGAGGATTTCTTGCGCCAAGAGCTGTTTAATCGTGGCTACGAACCGGTGTACAGCCCTCATCTCGGGCGCGTTGAATTGTATGAGACCAGCGGACATTTTCCCTACTATCGCGACAGTCAATTCCCCCCGCTGTTCGTCGAACAGGCCGGGGCGCTGATCGATGCCTGGATCGAGCGTTTGCAAGGTGAACAAGGGCTGACGCCAGAGGAAGAGAAGCGACTCAACGACGCCGCCGAGGTACTGGGAGTCGAATTGCCCGAGTATCGACCGGAACAGGAGGTAGCGGACAAGATTCGGATCCTTCAAGAGTGGCAACGGCGGCATGAACGGTACCTGGTGAAACCGATGAACTGTCCGCATCATGCCCAGATTTTCAAATCCCAACCGAGATCGTACAAACAACTGCCCCTGCGGCTCATGGAATTCGGGACCGTTTATCGGTACGAACAAACTGGTGAATTGAACGGCATGCTGCGGGTGCGGGGATTGACCCAGGACGACGCCCATATCTTCTGCACCCCGGATCAGGTCGAAGAGGAGTTCCGGCGCACGATCGAACTGACCCGATTCGTACTGGAAAGCGTCGGACTGACCGACTACCGTGTTCAATTGTCCTTGCGCGACCCGAAAAGTGACAAGTACGTGGGGAGCGAAGAGAACTGGAATCGTGCCGAGGCCGCCCTGCGCCGTGTCTTGGAGGAGAGCGGCCTGCAATTCCAGGCCGAAGAGGGAGAAGCGGCGTTCTATGGCCCCAAAGCCGACTTCATGGTCCGCGACTGTATCGGTCGCAGTTGGCAATTGGGTACCGTTCAATTGGACTACAACCTGCCTGAGCGTTTTCAGCTCGAGTACGTCGGGCCGGACAACGCCATGCACCGTCCCGTAATGATCCATCGGGCGCCGTTCGGATCGCTGGAACGGTTCGTCGGCATGCTGATCGAGCATTTTGCCGGCGCCTTTCCGTTGTGGCTAGCTCCCGAGCAGATCCGTATCTTGCCGTTGAGCGAAAAAACAAACGACTACGCCAAACAGCTCGAACGCCGTTTCCAACAAGCCGGCTTCCGCGTCACCACCGACCTCCGCGGTGCCAAAGTTCAAGCCAAGATTCGCGATGCCCAACTAGAATTGATCCCTTACATGGCTATCGTCGGCCCCCGGGAAGCCGAACAGGATGCCGTCGCCCTACGGGACCGTATCGACGGCGATCTGGGCGCCATGCCGGTCGACCAAGCCATCGCCAAACTTCAAGAAGAAGTACGAGAAAAACGTATTCGCCAGGTCGCCAAACGCGCGGAGATCATGGAACTTCCTGAACAGGCGACCGGTGGCAACCACGAGTACTAGGCTTGGCCGTTACCTGATGCCGCCCGTTAGCCTCCAATTCTGAATCAACGCCACGGTTCGATGTCGTTTCGCCACCACCAGCAGTTGCGCTTCAGCCCCGGAAGAAAAACGCCATCGCCGTCGCATGCCAATTCCGGGATTATGGGAGCGGTGTTCTCGGCTTAGGTTCGTGCGGTAGCCCCCTCGCACTCGGGAGACATCTGGTTGAGCGCATCGATCAATTGGCGTAATCGACCAAGCTGCTTGCGATCGAAATGCAGTTTCAATCGTGGCAAGTGGGCGATCTCAGGCTCATTGGCTTCTGGCGGAAGGGCTTCCCCTTGCTCGATCTTGCCGGATACCAGAATGTCGGAGAACTGATCGTTAAGTTCCTCGATCTCCTCAGCGGTCAGTGGACACCGCATGCGTAGGACTAGTGTATCGCCGACATAGCGCATGCTGTGATACACCCGATAAAACCGCAAGGTTTCATCGACCGCCTCGTGGACACTGTCGGTGACTTTATACAGCGACAAGTCTTCCGGGCTGATCATGCCATCGCGAAGTAGCGTATCTTCGATGAACTCGTGGAAGTGACTCCAGTAGTCTCCCCCCGGTGCATCGAGAAGAACGACGGGAATCATCGTCTGCTTACCCGTCTGCAGCAAGGTGAGGACCTCCGCCGTTTCGTCGAGCGTCCCGTAGCCGCCCGGCAGGGAACATACGGCACTGCATTCCTTGACGAACATCAACTTCCTGGTGAAGAAGTACTTCATGGTGACCAGCTTGGGGTCCCCATCGATGACTGGATTCGGGGCTTGCTCGAATGGCAACATGATGTTCAGCCCCATCGACAACTCTCGCCCCGCGCCCACGTGTCCGGCCTCCATGATTCCCCCGCCTGCCCCGGTGATGATCATCCATCCGTGCGATGCCATACAACGAGCGAACTCCATTGCCTGTTGGTAATTAGGATGATCGGGCGGCGTTCGCGCCGAGCCGAAGATGGTGACCTTGCGCCGCCGTCGATACGGCTGAAAGACCTTGAAGGCGTAACGCAGTTCGCGCAATGTGCGGCTGAGGATTTTCAAATCACCGAGCGTCGTGCCGTCGGATTCGAGTTGGCGGATCGTCCGCTCCATCATCTCGATCAAATCAGCTCGTTGGACGCCTGCACCGGGAGCATCGGCCGGTTCGTCGGCCGGCTGCGGACGTTCCTTTTCATCTTCCCCTTCGGCTTCCGGATGCTTTCTCAGGTCTTCCTCGTCAGCGGCATGTGATCGCTTCAGCTCTTCCTCATTTGCCATGGGCTAAGGTTCCTTGTTGGGGATAGATGACTGCAAAGACCAATGGTTGAATTCCCCTGGCCGTCAACTCGTACGACTAAGGGAGGGTTCTTTTGAATACGATGCACCGCGCGGGCGTCAGAAACCGCCAGCGATGTGGCAAGGCTCCGACGACAGGCGATCGGGCCAAATCCAAATATCGAACAGAAACAGAGTGTCAATCTTAATGGATGCAACGATCGACACAAACAGCAGCCATCGCACGCGACGCACCACGCCACACCATGCACCAACCAAGCTGCTTGACTTGCACGCCCCGACAGGCCATCACAGCAGAAGGGGCCCCCGATCTTTATGCCAGTGAGGCGAGAACGGCTAGCACCATCCCCCCGAGCCACCCTGCAACTAAGTACGAACTACGTGACGAAAGTTCTTCCTCCTCACCGACGCATCGAGCAACGCGATAGGGGATCATCCAGGCAATGCAACTAGCCGTGGTAATCGTGGTGGCCACCAAGGGGGCAAGCATCTCCAGCGGTTCGGTCCCCACGGCGAGACCAGGCACCTCCGCCAGGCCGACGAGTACCGCCAGAGCGAATCCCCACAAGCCGACGCTGGCGATTGCCGCGAGCCGACTTATTAGGCGCAGGTTGTGGCCGGGGGCAGATGTCCACGATGCCAAGTTCCCATCTTGGGCCAATCCCAACGTGATGGTCCAACAACAGGCAGCGGCCGTCACGCTAGCGAGAAAGTAGACCAGACTCCAACCGATGCCGGTACCCTGGGCAAGGAGGAAGCAATGGGCATGCAACCACGCTTGCCCGGTGAGGAGCGTGAACAGAGCCAACCGCGCCGCACGGTAGGTCGACGAAGTGGATGGCTGCGGTGTTGCCGGTGCCACAGCAAGACAGACGCTGGCGGCCAGCACCAACATCGCCGCCAGGGGCAACTGAATCGCGTGCGGGCAACGGTGCGTCTCCCCACACCATGGCACGACAAAGGCTGCTCCGCCGAGAGACAGCAGGCAGGCCCCCATTAGCCAGCGGGGCAGCACTCCGGGGAGAAGGCCAACCGCCATCCACAGCATCAGCGCTAACCATACGCTAGTAGCGGAGGCGGCTCGCTCGACATCGGTCCAAATGGCCCACCCGCTCATTATTTGGCGCTGCCGGATATCAGGCTGAGAATCTCGGCCCGGGAGGAAAGATTGTTGCGAAAGACCCCGCGCATGGAAGAGGTAAGGCAACTACTACCGGGCTTCATCACGCCACGGATGGTCATGCAGGTATGGGTAGCTTCGATGACGACGGCCACACCACGCGCACTAAGGTTCTCTTCGATCATTTTCGCGATATCGTCGGTCATTCTCTCTTGCACTTGAGGTCGGCGTGCCACCTCTTCCACCACGCGTGCGAGTTTGCTGAGGCCTACTACTTTGCCGTTGGGTAGATAGCCGATGTGAGCTTTGCCGTAGAAGGGGAGAAGATGGTGTTCGCACATACTGCAAAAGGAAATGTCCTTTACCAGCACGATTTCGTCGTACTCTTCGGTAAAAACCTTTTCCAGGTGAATGGTCGGGTCTCGATGCAAACCGGCAAACATCTCGGCGTACATCCTCGCCACGCGCGCAGGCGTCTCGCGCAACCCTTCCCGGTCTGGATCTTCCCCGACAGCAGCCAAGATTTCGCGGACTGCCTTTTGAATTCGCTGTTGGTCGATTTCTGCTGAAGTTGCCGCAGCTTGATGCATGATGATGACGGTCTCTCGAGGGAGGAAAGTAAAATCGATCGTAGTCGGAACGACCGTTAATTTGCCGGTAGTACAACAAGTAGCCTGGTCTGGCAAGTGGCCAACCGCGCCAACATCATGCACCATGCGGCAGGATGCTAGCCAACCACGTCGGAGGTGTGGAGCGCAAAGTCAGCCGATTGCCATCGATGGGATGATTGATGGTCAACCGGTGAGCGTGTAAGCACATGGGCGCGTCGGCAACGTCAAGCGTCTGTCGGTCACCCAATCGCCCTGCGGGCAGATAGAGCGGATCACCACTGACCGGATGCCCGAGCTTCCACGCATGGACGCGAATCTGATTGGTACGCCCCGTAAGGGGTTCGACTTTGACCAACGTCATGCCTTCGGGCAACCGCCGTACCACTTCGAACTTCGTCACCGCAAGCCGCCCGTGCTCAGCGTCCGTCCGTCGCCCCGCCTCTCCCGTGGGACTGGCTGCGATCGACGAAGACTCCTCATGACGATCCCACTTCGGATGCCCGTGCAGCAACGCGTAATAGATCTTCTCCACCGTACCGCGAGCGAATTGTTGCGCCAGCAACTTGGCCGCTCGATGCCTCCTGGTCAGCAAGACGACGCCAGTGGTATTGGCGTCCACGCGGTGAACCAGGTGCAGTACCTCATGTTCGTAAACTTGCCCCAGCAACCAGGTCAGCGTATTTCGCTGATAACGTCCCGAAGGATGTACCGGCAGCGGGGCCGGCTTATCGACAGCCAGAAGCCACTCATCCTCGTAAATCAAATCGATTTTCGGATTGATGGCCGGCTCGATCGTATCGGGCATTCGATGCAAGAAGCCTTGCCCCTCGCGAATGATTTCGTCAGCGGTGCACACGCGGAAAGGGGTGGGACCGAACTTGTTATGGGTGAGGTTCCCCTGCTCAATGGCCGCCTCCCATTGGTTCCGCGAAACGCCAGGAAAACGTTGACAGAGAAAATCGAGCAGGGGCAAACCGGCGAACCGCCGCGGTACGTAGATAGGTCGCACATGCTCGTAGGGCGTGCACCCTGGTTGACGCTCGGCAACTTCGCCGATGAGCCGGCGATGTAGCTCAAATTGGCTCTCTTTCACCTGCTGTGGATCACGATAACACTTCGGGCAATACTGACCAAACAGAAACTTTCCGCTGGTCACATCCTCGGCCGTAAGGACGGCTTGGCAGGCAAAACAGAGCAGGTTGCCGGTGGGACGCAGCGCTGGATCGAGGGCAACCCGCCCGTCGAAAACGAAACAAGAGCCCTGATAATGCGCTCCCCCGCACTCTTCGAAGTACTTGAGGATTCCTCCTTCCAGTTGATACACATGGCGGAACCCAGCCTTTTCCAGCAAAGGCCCCGCTTTCTCGCATCGGATCCCACCGGTGCAGAACATGACTATCGGTTCGTCCCGCGCCTCCGGCGGCAACTTTTCCGCAGCTTGCAAGAAATCCCGAAAATGATGCAACTGCAAATGCTCCGCCCCTGCGAAGGTGCCCAATTGCACTTCGTACTCATTGCGCACGTCGAGCAATCGTACCCGCCGCCCCTCGTCGAGCCATCGCTTCAGTTCCCGTGGCGGCAGCTTGGGGCTCGTCCTCTCATCGGGGCGAATATCGGGCACGCCGAACGGGATGATCTCCTTCTTTAGGCGTACTAGCATGCGTCGGAAGGGGACTTGGGCACTACGGCTAAACTTCCCCTGCAAATCGTCTAACCCCGGAAATTGGCGGATGAAACTGAGTGCGCCGTCGATAGCATCATCGTCGCCAGCCAGAAACAAGTTGATTCCCTCGGGCGCCAACAGCACGGTCCCCCGGACTCCCAATGCGAGACAGTGCCGTCGGATGGCATCGCGCATGGACTGCAAATCTTTAAGTCGCACGAACTTGTACGCGGCCACATTGAGGACCGGAGCCTCGCTGACCATCGGTCCATGCTGTTGGTCTAGAGTTGCTGTCATTCGCGTTTGCCCCAAATACCCCGTGACTTCATGTACCTACGTGCCCTGTACCACCCACGGCGTGAAAAAATTGCGGCGGGCAAGTGTCAGATAGTAACGAATACCGCGCCAAGTCGGTATGATGAACCATACAGGTTGACGCTTCGCAGCCGCGAACCCAACCGGATAGCAGTCCCTATCTATTTAACCGTAGGAATCGTGCGAGTCTACCTTCCCCACCGGCTTTCATGACGACGGCGAGGATGTCGGGAGAGGCGGTATTTCATTCGGCGCACCGACTGGCGACCCTGCAGGGCCAGGGTTGCCTGCCATAACTGCCCGTAAACAAGCTTTGGACAGGCGAACGTAAGAAGATGAGCCCAAGCCCCAAACGCCCGGAAATGTCTCTTCAGCAGCGGAAACGCGTGGAACACCGCGGCAGCACTTCTCGTTGCCGACGCTGGAGGTTGCAGTTAGAACCGCTGGAATCGCGGCGAGTTCTCGCCAGCCTGACCGTCTCGGTGTTCGTCGATTACGATGCTTCGGGCCTCTTCGATGCCGGAGTCGATGTGCCGGCTGCACACCGCTTGGTCTACGTGGATCTCAACAGAAGTGGACGTTATGAGGAGGGAGAGCCGATTCAACCGACCAATGCCGAGGGGTGGGCACGGTTCTCAGACCTTGACCCCGGAGAGTATGCGGTCGGATTGCTGCTAGGAGAAACGACGCAGAGGCAAACTACCGGGAGCAGCCCCAGCCAAGGGACCACCCTGCTCACACCGGCCTCCACCACTGGATTGATTGGAAATGCGAATCTAGAACACCCGTGGCGGATGGACACCAGTGGACGAATCCAGCCTCTGGCGCTCGACCATGCAGGCGATATAGAGCCGCCGGGACGAATCCGCGATGCCATCGCGCTTTCCGATACGACCGCCTTACTTAGTGTCGAGCCAACGTCGGGATACGGCAGTGACCTATACCGCTTCGACGTTGATACGGAAACATTCTCGCACCTGGCAGTTTCATGGCCGAATGCAAAACCGATTACCGTGGATAAGTTGGTGCGCGTCGATGGCCAACTGTTCGGCATTGGGCAGAATGGTGACGATGCCCTCCTGATGGAACTGACCGTTGCGTCGGAGACGAACGAGGTTGATCTCGTCTTTGCTGGTCCGTATCGCTGGTTGGCGCCCATGGGGACGAACCGTGTGGCAACGGTCGACCAGCCCCCCGATGGCCCAACGACGCTGCGATTATTCCACCTGGCGGACACGACCATGGAGGTAGGCAACTGGGAGCTTCCCAGCCAAGTTACAGCACTGGAAGTCGCGCCCGATGGCCGATCCATCGCCGTAGCACTGGAACAGGGCGGCATCCAGGTGTATCAGTTGGATGGGACGACGCTTCACCTAGCCGCCATATTGGGCCAGGCAACCGGTCCCATGGCTTTTGCCGGCGACCGTCTCCTATCGACGACCATGGGGGCAACACGGCAAGTAACAGTATGGGAAATGCAACATTGGACGATCCTGGCGAGCGTTTCCTTGGCGGCGCCCCACTCACGGCTCACCGATATTCTTGTTAGCTCGGACCGGCGCACGGCCCTGGTGGCTGGGGATGGCGGCGTCGAGCGCATCGAGCTAGCGCAAGCCACTGCTCTTTCCGCCTTCTTGGAGGATGATGAATCCGCAGCCACCCTTGAGATCGGTATTCAACTGATCGCGGAAAACCACCCACCTGAGGCTCCTCATCGCATTGAACGTAGCGTCGTGGAAGATGGTATCGACTCGGGCATCAACTTACCGGTTCACGACGTCGACGGTGACCCGTGGTGGGCCGAGGTGGTTTGGTCGCCTGACCATGGTCAGCTGAGTCGGGACGAGGAGGGAGGATGGGTTTATCGGCCAGCCGCCGATTACTTTGGCCCCGACAGCGCCCTGGTGCGTATCTACGACAGTTCCAGTTCCCGTGACGTGACGTTGTATTGGTACGTCACACCGGTTGACGATCCACCAATTGATTTAATCGTGCGCACCATCCCTACTGCCGAGAATGCCAGTCCGGGGACTATCGTCGGGCACGCGTCCCTCGTCGACGTCGATGGGCCGGGAGATTACCTGATCACCACGCTCGATCCTCGATTCGAAATCCAGGCGGGGCAGATTATTTTCGCTGGAGGAGAACTGGATCACGAGTCAGAACCGGCGATTGCTATTGAATTGGTCGTTCAATCCCCTCAGGGGAACGGCCCTTGGCTGCGTCAGATCGCCTCCCTGCCAATTGAAGACGTCCGCGAAACGCCGCACGACGCCGAGTTGAATCCGGACGCCTACGAACCGACCGCTCCAGGAAGCCTTGTCGGCTCGGTCCAAATCATCGGTGGAAGCGTAGACAGCGACTCGATCATTGCGAGTTTGGATGATCGATTCGTCGTGCACCAGGGTGAATTGGCCGTGGCCGGCGGAATCGTTCTAGATGCCGATACCGAGTACGTTATCCCCGTCCTCGTGCGGGTGCACGAAGAAGGAGAAGATTACGTCGAATTGATCGAGACTATTACCGTCACCGTTACCGACTCCAACGATCCGCCCGAAGATATCGTCCTGTCCAAGTATCAGGTGCCTCGCCACACTGCCGGGGCCATGGTGGGAGTGGTTAGTGTCGTCGACCCGGATGGGGACGACTATTATGAAATCACCGTACTGGACGATCGATTTGAGATCATCGACGACGTCCTGAAGCTGAGGGATGGCGTCAGTATCGACGCGCCACCGGATACCGAAATCACTCTTGAATTGGTCGCCCAAGCCGACTACGGCGACAGGATATCGAAACCCGTAGCCTTGGTTGTCGTAGCCCCGCGCCCTCAGCATCAAAATCCAGTCCATGCCACGGACGTCAACGGCGACGGCTTCGTCACGCCACTGGACGCGCTCATTTTGATCAACGACTTGAACCGCAACCCTGGCGGCAAATTGCCCGACGGTGCCGAGGGAGAGACACCAGGCATCTACCCGGATGTCAATGGCGATGGCTTCCTCACGCCGCTCGATGTCCTGTTGATCATCAATGAATTGAATCGCCGGACGATGAGTGCAGGAGAGGGAGAACCAGCCTCCGATGTTGCCGGGACCGCCAGTGAGTTCTTCTGCCCTCCAACACAATTCGACGCACCAGGTTGGTGGCAACATGGTGATGAGGATGATGAGCTTGAGCAGCTAATTGATCATCTAGCTAGAGAACTCGAATGATGGAACGAAGGCTGCCTCGCATCTGGGGCCAACATCTCACCGCTTCCGCCATGGGAGGACCTTACCCAATGCCAGAAAGGACCGAGCCCATCGTTGCTCGACTTGCCAACCACGATTGCTTCGTTCAGCCGGTTGCAGAAAGGACGGTAAAACTTGACTCCACCTTGACCAGGGCCAGATCGTCAGGAAAAGTGTGGATGGCCTGAATTTGCATGGTATGCCGTCGCGAATCGACATGGATGAAGCTGACGCCGCCGATGGGAATTCGCCCGCTAGCATCAAAAAACTGCAACAATTCGTGCTCGCCCCCCGAATGCCGAAGTTGATTTTGAATCATCCAAAACATCTCTGGCGGCACGCGCTCCAGGGCACAGCGATAGCGATAGCGGAAACTATTCCCAATGACGATTTCGTCTTCGTTCGCCGCCACCAGTGGCAGTTCAAGAATCCGCCCGTTGGAGGGAAGCAATTGGTGGGTGGATGCGGTCACTTCAGTGATCGTCCCAGCAGCACTCCAAAAACTGACCACATGACCGTCGGAAGTAACACGCAGAGATGCTGAATAGCAATCGCGATGAATCTGGTGGCTCTTAAACGTGTGAAACAGTTCAGGATGGATAGACCTTCCCAGCAATCGGAACGTCAACTGCGCCACCTTAGGGCGAGTGGTTGAAGTGTCCATGCTGGAAAATCTCCCGAAACGTAGGGGCAAACATTCAGTGTCGGCATGTCGAAGAATCGTGTCATAACGCCGATTCGAGCTAGTTGGTGACGACCTTAGTCCCCGGAACAGTTCACCGGCTCGCCTTATTATACTCGGTCGCGGCAAGGCAGACCAAGGCCAAACGCCTACACCTCGGTTGCTGCGCGATACGGGCGACTGCACTGGCCACATGCCGGGGGATTTCCCATCGGTACCCTTGCCCATTCCCATCGCTCGGGGCCCAACCGTTCAACGGGAACGCATTATTCGCCTTCCCGCTGGTCACCAACCTTTTTTCGCACCTTATTGAAATCCTACCCGGTTTTGAATTAGAACAGATTACGTTGTTGAACCATCCCGAATTGTTTCCCGCCTGCGAAGGAACCTCCCTGATGCGCTTGTTGGTACGTTCCGTAACCATGCTCGTTTGCGTTTCGCTTCCCATCGTGCTGAATATGCCCCTCATTGCAGCCGCCGAACCGCCCTCCGGATTCACGGCATTGTTCAACGGCAAGGATTTGTCTGGTTGGCACGGTCGTCCCCATCTTGACCCTCGCCAATGGCCGGACGTACCCGACGAACAAAAAGAAGCTTGGAACCGCGACATGCGCGAACACTGGAAAGTGGTCGACGGCGTGTTGGTCAACGATGGCCAAGGGGTTTATTTGACCACCGACCAGGAGTTCGGAGATATCGAGCTATTGATCGAATACAAAACGGTTCCCAAGGCCGACAGTGGTATCTACCTGCGAGGAACGCCTCAGGTCCAGATATGGGACTATACCGATGAATCCAAGTTTCGGCTGGGAGCCAATAAAGGGAGTGGTGGCCTGTGGAACAACTCGCCCGGAGCACCCGGCAAGGATCCCGCCGTATTAGCCGACAAGCCGTTTGGTCAATGGAATCGATTTCGTATTGTTCAGGCAGGTGCACGGACCAGCGTGTGGCTGAATGACCAACTGATTGTCGATCATGCCATCATGGAGAACTACTGGGACCGGAACCTACCTTTGTTCCCCCGCGGTGTGATCCAATTGCAGACGCATGGAGGTGAGATTCAATGGCGCAATATCTTCATTCGAGAGCTAGATGCCGAAGAGGCGAACACATGGTTGCGGGAGCATGACAAAGGTGATTTCCAACCGTTGTTCAACGGCCGCGACTTCAGTGGTTGGCAAGGAGCTACGGGGGACTACGAGATCGTCAACGGTGCCATTCAGTGCCAGTCAGGCCATGGGGGAGTGTTGTACACGCAGGATGAGTTCGACGACTTCGAGGTGCGATTAGAGATCCAACTTCCGCCTGGAGGCAACAACGGTTTGGCCATTCGCTACCCGGGAGCCGGAGATCCTGCCTACCACGGGATGTGCGAACTTCAGGTGCTCGACAATACGGCGCCGAAGTACGCCAACCTCGATCCGCGACAATACCACGGTTCGGCTTACGGCATGATTGCTGCTCACCGAGAATTCCTGCGACCGGTAGGTCAATGGAACTACCAGAGAGTCGCTGTGCAAGGTTCTCGCGTGACCGTGGAATTGAATGGGACGGTCATCCTTGATGGTGATCTAAGCCAAGTGACGGAGTTCATGGGCGACCGACCACACCCAGGCAAGGATCGCCAGCGAGGGCATTTCGGGTTCGCCGGACACAGCGATCCCGTGCGTTTTCGTGGGATCGAGATTCGTCCGCTGAAGTAGCTTGCCTGCTGAAACGCGGCAGCGAATCGTCGGCTCGTAACATTGACTCGTGAAGCGCGGGGACGGATAATCACGGTTGGTGTAGAGCCGCGTAGTCCTCAGTCTACATTGCCGCGACGGACCTTCCCCCATCGAGACAGTGCTAGAGGGACGATCGACTCGTTGGATGTTGGTTCTGTTTTGATAGAGGGTTTGAAGGTGACGAATATTTACGTCGGCAATCTGTCGTTTCGAGCAACTGAAGAAGACCTGCGAGCTGAATTCGCACAACATGGTGAAGTGACTTCGGTCAACATCATCACGGATCGGGAAACCGGCCGTTCCCGCGGTTTTGCGTTCGTGGAAATGCCCAATTCCGAGGAAGCGGCAGCAGCCATCGAGGCCACCAATGGCAAAGAGATTGTTGGTCGTGGAGTGACCGTCAACGAAGCGCGACCGCGGGGCGATCGGCCACGTGGTGGCGGTCGGTACGAGCGCAGTAACCGAGGTTACGACCGCTGATTCGGTGTGCTTCCAGAAAACCGTATCGGGGCATGACCGAGTGTAGCTAGCGGTGAGTCCGAACAGGACGGCGGGAAGGCCCCAGCTACAGCTCAGTTGGTCGCCGGCGGTCGAACGAAAGCTGTTGAACGTCTCGAGGAGCATCCTTCCTCGAGGCGTTTTTGTTTGCCAAGCATGCCCCCAGGACCTCGGCCGCAGGCCAGCAACACTTACCCAACATCCTAGCCCTGGGAGACGATGGTTTTGCCCCTAGGGGCGTTGGCTGCACGGCCAGACGAATCGATGCAACCTGTGCGGAGAAAACGGATCGACGAGGCCTGGGCCGCCAATCCGATCGATTCGACATGGACAGACAGGCGGGGGGCGATGGTCGATGCGCAAACATACCCCCAAAGGCGATGGCCCGGCTATTCACTCACCAGTAGTGGAATTCGCCAGAATTCCCATGCACCACTGGTGGTGGGAGATCGTGGATGGCCCCCTCGTCGAGACCGGTTTCAGCCGCGGATCGACGGGTTATATCAGCCGCGCCGCGGCGGCATGATCTAGCTCCGGGCGCGAGCCCGGAGTTGGATGGCCCGTTTTTTCCCAAAAGTCCGGCAGGGACGGCAAGACCACACCCACCCGTAGTGGAATTCGCCAGAATTCCCAATCCCATTCATCAGAATTCTCACACCCACCCGTAGTGGAATTCGCCAGAATTCCCATGCCCAGTCGCCAGAATTCCCATGCACCACCCCGCTTCGTCTCGTTCCCAGGCTCCGCCTGGGAATGACCTGCACCAGAGGCTCCGCCTCGTGAAGTACTTTGTCTTCGTCGTTTTTGTTCTTCTCTTCGTCGTCTATTCATCTTCGCCGCGAAGCGACGCGTTGAGGCTCCTCCCCCTCTTCGATAACCGATTCAAGCCGCAAGACAACGTGACGATCGAGCTCTAAGCCTGAGTCCGGAGTTGAGTTGCCTTCGAGTTTCGTTTTCAGCCGCAGAGCGGCGTGATGATCTGGCTTCGGGCGTGAGCCCGAAGATTGAATGGCGTGTTTCTCTCAACAGTCCCGTAGGGACGGCAGGACCTCGTTGCCGAACAGTCCTGTAAAGACAGCAGATCGAAGTCACGGAGCGCCCTCCCAAGGACTCTAAGCTCTTATCGCAGAGACACTTGCGGTAACCCAATGGATGGGTGGCACCAAACTGCCCCATGGAGAAAAACAAGCAAAATTATCGTGAGCCCTCACTCGCTTTTGACAATCCCTAAGACAGCCGATGGCACATTATGAGAGGGGGAGTATTTAAGTGCTATTTGCGGTGTTTGGATTACGGGGTACATTAGGTGACGTTCTGAAGGACGATGTTCGGTAGGGCAGTGGTTGCAGGGGTATTACCTAGCTGCGGTTCTACATTCGACGGCCGTTATGTATCACTCGGGGCGTGGCTCAGCCTGGTAGAGCGCTGCGTTCGGGACGCAGAGGTCGCTGGTTCAAATCCAGTCGCCCCGACTCAACAAAACCCCGGTTTTCCTTGGAATTCCGGGGTTTTTTCGTATCCTGGCCCGACTCTGCCAACTCCGCCCAATTGTCCTGAATTGACTCCGCTTGCACCAGATTGTGATCATTTGGTGCAAGCGTTGGTGCAAGCTTTCGGCCGTCGGTGCCGGTTGCTTTCTCCCGCTCGGATGTTGGGGAATCATCGATCGGCATATCCGGCAATGCTTCTAATGCCGATTGCACATCGAGCAACCGCGGATCGGTGTAGACGTTCATCGTTAGATCGATGCTGGAATGTCGCATCGCCGCTTGGGCAACTCTCGGTGCAACTCCCGCCTTGCTCAAGTGCGTGCCGAACGTATGCCGCAGTGCGTGAATGTCGATCGTCCGCCCCCGATCGTCTTTCTTCGGGATTCCCGCAAACGCTAGATCGCGGTCCAAGATTCGCCGCAATCCATCGGGAACGCTGAATACGGGGGTTTCTGGTGGCAATTGCGCCGGCACTGGTTGGCCGTTTGCCAGTGCCTCTTTCCGCAGTGCGTGCAACTTCTCATCCAGCCATTCGCGAATTTCGGCCGCCAGATCGCTCCGCAGTGGAATATCGGCCCCCCTTCGGCTTTTGTCCGCCGACGCGTCCAGAACGGCGTAAGGTGTCTTGCCGTCCAGTTCCAGATTGCCCACCGTTAGCGACGCAAGTTCGGATTTCCTCAAACCGGTGAGTAGATAGGTCTTGTAGATCAACGCCCGTTCTCGGCCGACGCGTTCCAGTTCGTCCCGGCGTTCCTCGCTCACTTGGGCAATTGCCTTGCCTTTGTTCGGTCCGGTGCGAATCGTCATTGCATCATGCAACGGTCGCCGCCTTGCCGCATCGAGCAATCGCCGCAGTTCATCCTCGGTAAGTGCCCGGCGTTTTCTTCGGCAATCGGCTTTCGCGTCAGCCTTGGGAACCGTCGCAAGTGGATTGTCCAGCAACCGGCCGGTTTTCATGCACCAGTTCATAAACCCGATCCACGCCTCCCGGTAACCATTGCGTGCCCCCGCCGACATCCCTTCAGTTTGTCGGTCGAGCAACCACCGCTCGAACCGTGAAGCGTTCACGTCCCGCAACCGCATGAATCCACAATCGGCGGCAACTCGCCGCAGTCTCGATTGTGTGTTCTTCACCCTTGCCGGGTGAACTGATTTCGCTTCCAAGTGCTTAACGTAATCGTCGGCGTGCTGTCGTAGTGGCGTGTCCTGGTGGCGGCTGATGCGGTCCTCGCTGGCCGTCATGACGTTACCCCGCACCAACTCGGCCCGGCGTTTCAATTCCGCCAGCTTGGCCCGTGCGGCCGTGATGTCGCGGCATCCGGTGGACACTTCGCGAACGATTCCCTCGCCGTCGCGGTACTTGGCGATGTACGTTCCCGATTTGACAACGATTCGTTCCGTACCGTCGCGGCCGGTGGTGACCGGTGCCGTTTTCGTCTTGCCCTTGCGGGTTTGCCACGTCGCAAACCGTTCGACGATTTCGGTAACGTCCGGGTTTGCCGTCCGTTCCGCCTTGGTCGGCTTACGCCGTTTCGTCTTGACAATGGCCCCTGGTGGCAACGGCTTGGTAAACGTCTTGCGGTATACGGTCCCCATCATCGCCCCTTTCGTCGAATCTCGATGCCGAAGTATGCCGCCAGCCGGTCGGCCAGATCCAACCGAAGCGATTGCGTGCCAGCGGCAAACCGTGCGATAGACTGCCGCGTCAGCCCGGTTTGGCGTTCCAGTTCCTTGAGCGAAACATCACGTTCGGCAATCGCCGCTTTCAGTGCTTCGGTCAAACTCTCGTAGTTGTGGTATTTCGTGCCCATGTGCTAATAATCCCCCTGGAATGTTGGAAGTCAACTTATCGCCCGTCGATGCGCCTGTGCCCGATGAACCGCCCGCAGCGCCGGCATGTTGTGCGGATCCACCCCGGCCGATCATCAGCCGGTGCGTCCACCCAGTCGGCCCGGTCCATGTGATGCGGACATGACGGCGGCCCCTTCGGGTGTGTTTCAGCCGGTGCCTCCGTCATGATTCGCTGCCATGCCGCCCGCAATGCTTCCTGGATGTCGCCGCTGCCGCCGGTCATACCTCACTACCTTTCTGCCGCGGGTGCCGCATCCACGAAGTGGATAAATGCGGCAACCCGCAATTATCCCTTCTGGGATATGAGAACCGTAGTTCCCCTAGAAATGCCCCAAAAGTTCCCCTGGCAATGCGAACCCTGGTTCCCTTGCCGCATGGGGGGGTTAAGTGCCACCCCGTACGCGATACTTGGAGATTCCCCGGTGGAATCCTCCGCGATAGACAACCTGAAGTAATCCGCGCCCCTCCAGTTTCCGAATTGCCTTCCCTACCGATTTCCGCGATATGCCCGCCCGGCGTGCAATGTCACTCTGCGACGTTGACGCCACGCCGTCCCGTACGTCCCGATACAGCACCAGCCACACCGCAATCTCGGCCCGTGTTAGCCCGTCCATCGAGCAATCCACAAACTCGTTGAGAACCCCGAAGCGTCCGGCGGCCTTCCGCTTTGTCCGCGTTCCCTTCGGGTTTCTGGTGGCCCTGCCGGAGTCCATCGGCTCCGGTGGTTCCGGATTCATCGGCGGCAACACGGAATCCCTCGGCAGTATCCGCGGGTTTCCGTTTCGCGGTTTCTCAGTCATCGCTCTCGCCCTCATCGCTTGCGGCATCGACACTGCCCCACAGTTCCGCCAGATCGGCCAACGCCGGCCCGTCGCGGGTTGGCTCATCGTCGGCCACCACCTCGAACCGCTGATACTTCGCGACAAAACGAAGCGTTAAGTCCTTTGCTTCCGTGTGTCGCGCTTTCAAGTGTTTCAGAACGGCTTTCCCGCTCTTGCCGGTCGGTGCCAAGATGAACGCATCATCGGCCCCGAATTCCAATTCACTAGATTCGCGAAACGACGCCAGCGACAACGTGTCACCGTCGTATGTCGATCGCCCCTTGCTGTCCTTTTGCCTGGACACAGCCGCCACAACCACCATTGCCACACCCGCATCAGCAAACTGGCGGATGTAGTCCATCGTCGCATCAACCGAACCCCGGCGGTCGCCGTGTTCACCTGGTGCCCGGATTCGCTGGATGTAATCCAGAACAATCACATGCGCCCCGAACGCGTCGGCGGTTGCTGCCACGTTATCCAACACGAACGGCGGCCGAACGAAACAAAGCCGGTCCGCCACGGCCTCCAGTGTGTGCATCGCCTGGTCGATGCGGTCGGCGTGTTTTCCGTCCAGTTTGCGATATCGGATCGTATTCAATTCGACGCCCGACAATCTCGCCAATTGCCGATCGAGCAGAACCGACGGCGGCATTTCCACGTTGCACACCACGCATCGCAACGACTCGTTAAGTCGCAGCGCATCAACCATGCACTGCATCGTGAACGCCGTTTTTCCCGCTCCTGGCGCGCCGCCGATCAGCGTCACCAGCTTCGGCCCTATCTCGATGTGATTCAGCTCCCCCGTGCTGACCCGGTACAGCGTCGGCGGTTGCCCGCTTAACACATCGTCGCGCCAGTCGCCGAACGCATCGGCCGCTGTTTGGTAATTCGCCTTGCTCATTGTCCTGCCTGTCATGTGTAGACAACACACCCTGCCAAGTCGCACAGATTCGCCCGTATCGCGTTTTCTCAGCTAGGCGGCTCTGGTGTGGCCGCTTGTTGCACCGCCGCCAAACCGCAATCTATTTGCCGCCGCACCTCCGATGGTGGTAATCCGCTATCCAGTGCCGCATCGGTCAGCAGTGCATGCGCCAGCGCTGACGGACAACCAAACTCAGCCAAGTTCGCCGCCGCAGAGAACAACAGCCGGTGCCGATCGCCCTTGACGGCTCCGTCGCGGATGAAGTCGAGCGTCTGCCGATTCAGCCGCGCCGGCTTGTCGGCCCTCCGTCGCTCCAGCCGTGCCGCATCCGCTTCGGTTTGCTCTCGCAGTGCGGTTTGCCAATCTCTGATCGCTTGATCGACGCTTCCCGGCGGCTCTGGCAGTTCGAACGGCATCGGCTTGGCGGCCCGCTCGATGTGACCTGCCGTCGAAACCGATAGCAACTCCCCGAACGCCAACCGTCGCTTGTAACGGCCGGTTTTCGGGTGCCTACTGTTCGGTGCCCGAAACGCCCGCACCTTGTCGTATACGCCGCTGTCAATCTCGATCGATGCATCGGCCGCCAGTAATTCGGCCATCCGACGCAACACGGCGTTAAAGCGTACTGACGGCTCCGGTCGCCACAACGACGTAGACAAACCGACGTGATATCCCTTACTGCCGCTGTAGAAGATCAGCAGTGCATCGCCGTCGATGTCGTATCGCTCCACCAGTGCCACACACAACCGGCGTGCCTCGGCCGTTGCCGCCTGGATGTCGTCGGCCCTGTCGATGTCGAACCACAGCCACGGCGTCCAGCACTCGCCGGTGTAATCCTTTGTGCTGGCGGTTTGTTCCAAGTGTCGCCGGAACAACTCGCCGAACCAGAACGCCGACAAATACGCTTCGCTCTGTACTTCGGCCCGATCATCGCAATCAGCATAGGCGGCAAACGCAGCGCCGGCATCCACCAGCCGCCGCGTCTGCCGACAATCGCCGACGATGCGGAATCCGTATCGCATCGCATCCATGACGGCACCCCGCTATACGTCCGCGGCATCGCCGGTGCCGTCATCCGCTGCGCTCTCCCCCGAAGTGTTCGCCGTGCCGCCATCAGCCGCATCATCGGCAGTATCAGTCGGAGCGAACGGGTCGGATTCCGGTTTGTCGATGCCAAGCACATCGAAACGACGCACTCGGTTGTATTCGGTGCCATCGTCATCACGTCGCAGCACCACTTTCACCCGGCACCGAATCCCCAGCGGTATCGGCCGCTCCAGTTGCTCTAGTGACGTAACGCCGAGTTTCCCTAGATCGCGTTTCGTCAGCGGGATTGCCGCGGGTGTAAGCCATAGGTCATGCCACACCAGACGCCCGGCATATTCGCCCTCGATGAGGCGAAACGTCAGCTTGTACCCCGGCGTGTGATTCGTGCGCGACGTAAACAGTTCACCCGATGCCACATGTGCCACGTACTCGCCCGGCGGCAGTGGCCCGTAATCTTCGGCCTCATCCGACGCATCCCACAGATTGCGGATGTCATCGGTGCCAGAACCCGATAAAATGTCAGACAGCTTTCCCATGAATGGAATCTCCTGAACAACGATGTGAACGGAATCAGATGCACCCCCGGCGGCCGCCACCGTCCGGGGTGTTTTTCGTGTTGCTGGCCTCGGCCAGCCGGTCGCGCAGTGCCATAGCGGCCCGCCGATCGATCAGCCGCCAGCGTGTGATGTACCCGCGGTGGCGACTCGGCCGCAGCGACCTGGCGACGCCAGCCGGTGCGATGATGCCTGCCGCCGCCAGCGCCCGTGTCACCGTGCCGCGCCAGTGCCCGCCGTCGCCATACGGCACAGCCAGATCGGCCGTTGCATCGTCGATAGTGGCGGTGCCGTCGGCCGACGCGAAAAGCGCATCGAGCATCGCGACCTGGCCGCGCTGGATCAGCTCGCCCCGGCCCGTCGCCGCCCGCAGCATCCCCACGTCGCGGCCGTGCTCGCCCGCGGCCTGTAGCGCCTCACTAGATGGTGTAGATGGTGTGGTGGTCATCGCCGCGGCCCTCCGTCGCTGGAACCATCAGCCGGACAACCGGCATCGATCCACCGCTCGATTGCATCGCGTCGCCAGCGCGTTAGCGCGCCGAGTTTCAGCGGCCGCGGCATGTGCCCGGCATCGCTCAGCCGATAGACATGCCGCGCCGAACAGCCCAGCATCGCCGCCACATCGTGCACATCCAGCAGCTTGGCCGCGTCCTGCCGCGGCCGGTCGGTCGTAGTAGCCATTGCTACCCCCTTCGTCGGACTAGTGACAGATACCGGCCAGCCCTGTGCCAGCCGTACGGGGGTAGTCTATCTCTGGCGCGACCGTTTGAAAAATCGTCGAAAGCGTCGAATCGATGTCCTATTCGACGCTTTTGGGCAGACTCGGAGCGTAGTACCAAATCCTAGAATTTGGCGTTCCTTCGCGCCGCCAGATTCGCCCGTAGCGGTCGATACCAAACATTTCGTTGGGTGAAATTCGCCCGCCCTTCGATTTGAGCCGGTAATCCCGAAGCGTTTTGATGGGCAACCCAAGAAATTCCTTGTTTTTTTGTTCGGCGCGCACCCATTCGACGCTTTTGGTATCCAGCGGGGGCGTTTCACGCTCGATTTCCTCGATGGATTTGTTCATCCATGGCGGCTTCGGCTTCGATGGTCTTGATTTCTCCTGCGAACCGACAAGAGCGTCGATGCACTCGCTGAAATGCTGAATCTCAACCAAGAGCGCTTGCGCATCCTTTGCGCTAATCGGATACTCCTGCTCTGATGTATTAATTTGTTCGAGCAGTTGCTGCATTTCCTCGAATGTTTGTGGCACTGACAATGCCGCCCAATAGCCAAAATCTCGCTGGTGCCATTCAATTGCCAGTTGCAAACACGCCGTTACGGCATCAACCAGCCGATACCGATTCTCGCCCAATATCACGTTGGGCAGTTGGATGAGCGCCGGTGCAACTGTACTTCCCAGTAGCTGTAGTTCCTCATTGATTTTTGCACGAAGTTGCTCGTATTCCTCGATCGCATCGTTGTTCCGTTCCGTCCGAACCCCAGCAAACCACCTCATGCGTTCTTCGATGGGTAACGGATGGTTGCGCGAAAACACTCGGTGCAAGTCAGCAACTCCGTCAACTCGCCCTGCCGCCCGTACGGCGTACCGCATGCGCTCGCACAACCGCAGCGCTCTTTCCTTGGCGTCCATCGTGGAATCCACCTTTCTATGCTGGAAGATGGGCCGATGGCCGGCGCCGGCGGAAAGGTGAAACACCGGCTACCGGCCAATCGTTCGCGGGGGATCAGCCCGCTACCCTAAGTGATGCGGTTACCAGCCGCATTCATACCTCGCCGGGTGGTATGCCCGACGTTGCGATTCTACCCCTGCATCAACGGAATCAAAGTCATACGCAACACATTTCACCGGTGACTGATAACGGCGCCGGCCGTTCACGCCACACCGCAACAATTCAACGGCGGAAGCGCATGCATTTGTTCAAGCCCGTGGCCGAGTCTTACTATGACTCGGCCAACCCTGTTATTCCTTGCACAAACAATCGCCGTGGTCCCGTCTGTGGTCCCATTGTTCGCGAATCGTGCCAACCAAAAACGTTGCCGATGAATTTGGTTCTGGCATGTTCCGCAATGGGGCAACCGGCGTGCGCGCCACACTTACTTACCGCCGTTTCGGCGGCAGGGCGCACCAAAAATCGCGACGATGAACGGGCTACGCCCCGCAGGGCACCCCCCTGGGAAGGACCCGCAGGCTCGGCCGATGCTGTCACGCAGCAACCCCGAAGCGCCGGCCCCACCCCTCGAATTCTCGCATTCGCATCTTTGCCGATACACCGCGTAAGCAGGGGCGGCAGGTTGCCGTTGCCGTCCCTTGCCAGAACGTCGGCCCCTGCCCCTGGCCCCTGTCGGTGTGCTGGTGTTCCTGGTGGTCAACGTTCCGCGGCAACCTGCCCTACAAAACGCCCGTTTGACGCCTTCCCCCGGCGGTATCTTGGACACTTGGCATCGTCGCCATGGATCGCACCCGGCGGATTCCCTCGGTTGCCCTACTGCCACCACGCCCCCGCCAACGGCCACCGCCGATAGCCTCATCACGCATCCCCTTCGGCTTGGTGGAGCAGCACAGCAAGCCGTCGGCAATCCTCAGCCGACAACACACCCCGAAGCGTTTCCGCCAGTTCCTCAAGCGTCGCAAACTGGCCCAATCCCGCCCCGCTGGTGCAAGCATTGGTGCAAGCCGTATCGTCCCTCGCCATAAGTCCTTCTGGTTTAACGGCTTGCAATTCGGCCCCTTTGCGTTCGGGACGCAGAGGTCGCTGGTTCAAATCCAGTCGCCCCGACTCAACAAAACCCCGGTTTTCCTTGGAATTCCGGGGTTTTTTCGTATCCTGGCCCAACTCTGCCAACTCCGCCCATTTGTCCTGAATTGACTCTGCTTGCACCAGATTGCGCGCAGTGGGTGCAGCGTTGGCGCCTACTGGGGGATCACGTGGTAGGTCTGCCGACGGTGACCAATGGTGGCTGTTCCGCTTGTCGCGTGCGGTACTTGCCTTCGTGGATTAAAGCTGACCGTCAGTACTCAGTCAGCTACTTATCCAGTTGCGGCTCATCAGCGCATCCAGTTTCCGCTCATCCTAGAACAACGGCTCCTGGTCGGAACAATGTCCCGAGTGCTAGGCGAAACGGCTTTCGTTCGAAGGACGATGCTTACCCTCCGTCCGCCTGCCATAGTAACCGGCGAGTGGACAGAGTGCTCAACCATGGCCATAGGCTACATCGACCACGCATGCTTCCCGTTTGGTTCGGTCGCGACCTGCAGGGTGCTACTGTTTCAGGCTCCTCCGGGATGGGCGGCGCCTGGCGTAGGTTGAGCAAGCCGAAGAACTCCTCTACGCACGCCCTGAATCGGCGACGGCAGCAAGTGTTGTGAATGCGTGGCAATTGGATAAGCAATCAGGGGAGAGGCGAGGGCAAGGGGGGTAGGAAGATTTCCAGCTTTGTCGCGGAAAGATGGACACGGGATCTCCCGGATACACCTCGGATTGATCAACCAACATGCCCTTCTGCTCAGGAGCTGTTGTCCAATGTTGGGTCTTGACCTGTGGGGTTCAGACAGCGTCTGGATGATTTCTTCTAAGCGAGGAAGGGATGGTTCACGCCCGCCGCTCTGGTGAAGGGGACGGCTTCTTGGTCCCACTGAACGACCGGCAGTGACCGCGCGGCTTGTCGGCCTCAAGCAAGTCGGTGAGCAGCTCACGGGCGTGCCGTAAACGAGATATCCTCGTGGCAGGGTTGAAAGGGGGCGACGCCGTAAAGAGCTACTGCGGTGGCCAGGTCCTAAGGGGAAGATTCCGTCGTACGTACACCGGCAGGAGCATCCGCTGGCATTCGGTCACCGTCGATGGATGCCGACGACGCAATCAGAGGTGGTAACCATCCCGTCCACCGACTCTACTAACGATCATCGGCCATCATGTCGACGTCTTCGACCTGAGGCAAATCATCAAGCGACTCCATGCCGGCCAGTTCCAGGAATCGTGCGGTCGGATAATAACACGCCATTGCCTTCCCGCTTGCTGTCGTTTCTCGTCGCAACTCGATAAGTTGTCGCCGCACGAGCTGATTCAGCACGCCGCCTGATGGCTGCCCTCGCAATCGCTCAATTCTCTCGCGCGAGATCCCAGGCTGGTAGGCGATTAATGCCAAGCAGTCGATGGCTGACTGATTCAACACAATCTCGCGCACTTTGCCGTAGAATCGGTCTTTGATGCAATGCAGGTCAGGTGCCAAAGCGAGCTCATAGCCGCGAGGGCTTTCCACAATTCGAAAAGCATGTTGGTGTTCGGCATACTGCGCGTTTAGTCGCTGGACAATGTCAGCGATCTCGTCTGCCTCCACTCCCCGCATCAAGCCAGCCAGCTCTTGCGCCGAGATCGCTCGGTTGTCAGGGTGACCAACAAAGAGCACTGCTTCCACGATCGATTCGGGACAAACAGCGGTGTCTCCGAGGACGGCATCGGGTTCCTCGTCCTCCGGTTGTTGGGGCAGAGCGTCCTGCGTGTGAGGCAAACTCGCTTGGCAGGAGACCTCGCCATCGTCAGGCTGATCCTCCGATCGCTCGTTGCCCGTCGTGTACAGCTGACTAATCTCTTCCAGCGAGAGACCGTCATCGGGTTCTGGTTCCATGGACACCTTCCAAGCCTTCCGTCACACTTCGACAGACTTAAGAACCGGCGTAGGAAGCCCTCTGGGCTCAGTCCAAAGTTTAGGAAGTGGAAATTTGAGAAGAATCACACGGTGAGGGATTTGTCTCCTCCACTAACTCGCTACGGCCCTCCTGGACACCTCCGTGTTGTTGATGGTGTTTCCAAATACGATCCAGTATCCCATTAACAAACTGACTCGAATGGCGGTTTCCGTATCGTTTGGCCAGCTCGATGGCTTCACTGATCGCCACCGTCCCCGGAGTTTGCGATTCTAGGATCTCGTAAGCTGCGAGCCGGATAATGTTTCGGTCAATCGCGGCCATGCGCCGAATGGACCAGTTGGCAGCGTGTGCCGCGATTTCGCGGTCTAAGCGCTCTCGGTTCTCCACGACGCCACGCCACAATCGATGAGCAAAAGCGACTAAGTTGCGGTTTCCGTGCAGCCTTCCACGAAGAAACTTCTCAGCAACCTCTTCATCATGGTCCGGGTTCAAGTCATCGGCATACAGAAGTTGCAGAGCCACCTCACGGGCACGACGGCGCGTTGTCATTATCTTTTTCGATCCTTTGAGACCTAGGTTACCAACTCATGGATGCACCTGCAGGGAAGGAATGGAATTGCTGAACAGTCACCGTATCTGTAGGGACGACAGCGGTTGCCAGCGGTTCCGCCGATTCTCCCTTCATCCTGCTGCCAAAAGTCTACCACGTTGCCCTCACTCACTCCACTGCTAATAGGCCCTAAATCCCCGCGGGGCATGTCCAGGGTTGCGACGAGGCGACGTGGGTGAAGCAACCTCCGCCGACCTATCAGGGGGCGGATGAAGGTGGGCATCTCGGCTTGCCCCGGGGGCGTCTCAAGCCACGCCATTCATGGGGAGGGCGGTGACAACGGTCTGAAGTGGAAACGAAGAAATCCGCGAGACTAACTGGGATTTCATGGGCAGAAGGCCGCGTTGATCGCTCGGCACCTCAGCCGGTATTCGGCTGGTTGTTTTCGGCCACCAGGCAGACTTCGCGCCGATTGTGACCAAGCTGCCGCAGTTCAACTCGGTCGAACCCCCAGCTCTGCACACGTTGGATGTAGCTATCGAAACGATCGGCAAGACTGTAGGAGGAGAGCTTGAGAGTCAGCAGTAAACCACGAAAGTTGCTGGTGGGGTAGACGACTAAGTCCTCCACTGCATCCAACGTGTAATTGGGGGCAACGTTCATGTCGGCGGCCAGCCAGGGGAAGCGAGCGAATCGGCGTCGTTTGATGGCTGCAGACTTGCCGCGCCAATGCTCGAAGTGGGGGTGCTGCAAAATGCGAGAGTCCATCTCGGCCGGATCAACACCCACCACATGCAGTCCGAGTTCCAGCAGCCGCTGAGCGGCGCCCCCCGGCGCGCTTCCAATCTCCACAATCGCGTCTCCGGGGCGTATAGGAAGGCGGCTCCAGGCAACCGCTTCGGCCATCTTGCGGTACGCGCGGCTGATGATCTCCGCCGGCTCGTCAGGACGGTATACGCCACCAGGCCAGGTGTACTCTTGGCGATCCGCGTGGTGCCAGCCAATTAACCAGTGATGTGGTTCAACCAGCACCACATCCAACACACGCTCTCCCAGACGAGCCACATGGTTGCAGGGGGGCAGATCAGGAAGCGCGCGTGCGAATTGTTCACCGATCGCATGGCACAAGAGATCGGGCCCAGGTTCGAAACCACGAAATCCGGGAAGGCTGCGGTCTCGCGGAAAAACATGGCACGCGCCCCAAGGCCCAAGACCTTCTAGGGTGGGAAGCTTGGCAATCTCGCCCAACATAACAGCGACATCGGTCCCACGGATTCCTCCCATGCTCCATCCCCACAGGCGAATAGCCCATCGTACTGGCTCAAGCAGCGTTTCAATCGCGGCCGTCTTCATCGTGTGAGGATTCGCCACCTTGAACGTCAACAGGCCAGGCCTGGAGAAGGCCAGTCGCAACTGCCCCCCGGTCGACATGATGGCGGACTTGATGGTGGGCTCTACACCATGCTGGCAGATAACAAAGACGAAGGGCGACGGGACGCTTTCGGTGGTAGCCGTAATCTTCGCCCGCGCAGGATGAGCTTTTTTCCCGACAGCCATGAAGTAAAACCGAGTGAGATCTGATATGATTCTGTTAGGATACAGCTGCAAACCGGCTGTTTCCTGCAGGCCAGCGATATCCTGGGTACGTATTGGTCCGATTTTTGCGGAGTTATTCCCCAGTCCACATTGGGCTCGCAGTTTTGCTTGTCCAATCCACGCCGGGGCACGCTCCGGGGGACACGGCGAGCGATGTTTGACGCATGTAGTGCAAAGTATGGGCTCGCGTCCCGTTCTGGCGTCGAAGGACTCCAAACGGGAAAGCTTCAGGATCGGTAAGTCTAGTTAGCTCCAATTGAGTTTAGGAGGGTGTATGGCGAAAAAAGATGAAGCATTTGAAGTTGAAGGGACGGTAACACAAGCACTTGCTAACACACGTTTCAAGGTTCAGCTTGAGACGGGGACGGAAGTCCTGGCCCACGTGGCGGGAAGAATGCGTAAAAACTTCATCCGAATCGTGCCGGGAGACAAAGTACGCGTAGAATTGTCCCCCTACGACTTAACCAAGGGCCGAATCACCTACCGCGAACGCTAAGGCAGGCTGAACGAACCTTTGCTTTTGCTGCCTGCGGGCCAGCCGCGATAATCTTCAGCTGTTCCGATTGGCCTGTCGTCTCCCGAGTGTTTTTCTCAGCATGCGGCCGAAACCGCGCCGTGTGACGGTGCGCGCCGTTCCTGTTCGTTTTTCAGACCGCTGCTGAAGGAATGTCCCCGCGAGTATCCTGCACTCTTCCGGTCTCTCAATGGCTTGCCGACGACTTGCGGGGGACGCTCCCCGGAGGCCGGCCTTACCAATTGAGGGCTTCGAGCGCCTATGCGGGAACGAAATTCAGCCGAATGAAGGAAGCCGCCGTGCGTATAGTGGGCGAGGTAAAGCCGCGGGAGAGCGTGTTTGTCGTACGCGAGGGAACTGCGCCGGAGGTGAGGGGGGGTGAGCAACCGTGATCGTGCCTCGTGCCCTCGGAGGAGGCCTCGTCCCCCACTGTGAAACATCGTGTAACCAGGTGACCAACGCCGCGTCAGCTCGACCGCGGAGACTGTATACTGCAGTCCAAATTGCTGCGGGAGGAAGCATTCGATGGGCGTCCATGGCTGATGAGCGTGGATAGTTTCCTGCCGCAATATATCTTTTCGTGAGCCAGCTCGGTACAATCCAATGCTGGCTTGGGTGCAATCTCTCGAACCCCGTCCATACCGTTCTAAAGGAGTCCCTTGAATGCGAATGCGAAATCGAACGATAACCGCTTTGGCCTTGCTGGCCGCTTGTGTCCTACCCCATCTGCACCCCATCGCCCGCGCTCAGGAATCGCAACAGCCGTTGTTGATGATCTCAGTTGCCCCACTGGATGGCGTGCTGAAGAACACCAGCTACATGTTGCGGGCCTGCAACATTCCGGAAATGAGCGGATTGGTGACCATCATGGCGAATCAATATTCCCAAGGCCTGGATACGACTCGGCCTGTGGGGGCCATCGTCACGCTGGAGCAGGGCGCGCCGAAGCCCGTAGTTTTCCTTCCAGCGGCGAACGTGGACCAATTCTTTGGTGCCTTGGCCGGGGCTGGCATTGAGGCAGATGACCTCGGCGATGGACTGTTTGAAGTCAATACCGGGCGACAGATTCTCTACGCACGCCATAGCGGTAATTGGCTGTTCATCACCCAGACTGAAGAGGCCAGTAGTCAGGTTCCCGCCGATCCCGAACGCTTGCTTGGCGATCTGCCACAGCGCTACGACATCGCCGTTCGACTGAATGTGCAATCCCTTCCTCCTGAGCTTAAGTCGATGGTAGTGACGCAAGTGCGCGCCGGGTTCGAACAGAGCATAGCGATGCAGCAGAATCAAGATCCTCAGGAAGCCGAGTCCGCGCGGCAAATCGGAGAAGCCTCCTTGCAGCAAATTGAGCAGTTGATCAACGACACCGAGCAAGTGATTATCGGCTGGCGAATCGACCAGGCGGGGCAAAAAACGTACATCGATGCCGCGGCCCAATTTGTGACCGGCTCATCGCTGGCCAACCAGGTTGAGCAATCACGCGACCTGAGCTCCCGATACTCCAGTCTGATCCTGCCCGACGCCGCCGTTTATGCACGTTCGGCCGCCAAGATTGTGTCGGAAAACGACAAGCAGGTGGCGAAGAACAACCTGCACAACTCTTTTGCTCAAATCAAGAAGCAGGTCGAATCCAATGCGGAGATTCCTTCCGATATCGCTGAGGTGATCACGAATTTCCTCGATAGCGTAGAAACAATTACGGCGAAGACAATCGACGAGGGCGTCTCGGATGGAGTCGCCTCGATGACCGTGACCGATGGAACCCTTCGCGTTCTAGCCGGTGGCATGATCGCCGACGGCAACGAGTTGGCTCGCTCCTTGGAGAAGGTCATGACCAAGGTCGCCAGCGAAGCCAAGGGGGTGCAAGTCGAGTTCAATTATGGAACTCACGGCGATTATCAATTGCATCGAATTGCTGTCCCTCTGGATAGCGGAGATCAAAGGATGCGAGCGATCTTCGGCGGGCAGCTCCTTATCGGCATCGCTTCGGCAGACAAAGCCTTCCTCCTAACTCTGGATCCATCGGGAGACGCGCTGCTGAAGTCCGCCATCGATCGGCTGAATGGTGCGCAACCGCAGCCGGCCACCCCATTTGAGCTCGTCGCTCATATTCAGCCACTGCTTCAGTTTGCCAACTCGGTCTCCCCAAATCCGATTCTCGAGCAGGCAGCACAAGCCGCTGCTCAAGCTCAAGGCAATGACAAGATTACGGTCACCGCACGCTATATCAATCGCGGAGCCGTTTATCGCCTGTCGCTCGACGAGGGCGTTCTGCGTACGATCGGAACGGCTGCCAAAGCAGGCGGAGGGCAGCAGCAGGGATTCTAGTCTGATAGCCTGCCTGCCACCAATCGCTGGCGTGCGCAGCCCCTTTGCTGGCTTGCAGCTGTGGGCGCCAAGATGGAAGGCATTCATGATGCGGCTCGGTGGAGGCCTAGCTTCCTCCGAGCCGACATTAGCGTCTGGCATTCCTGGTGCCGTTTTCGGGAAAATCTACTGACCAACGCCAAGAAAAAGATGGGTGGCACGAATGGCACAAGAAGGTTGCGTTGGTCGCCGTCATGCGCAAACTGCTCCTGATCATCAACGCCAAGGAGAAAAACAAACAAAACTATCGCGAGCCCTCACTCGCTCTTGACAATCTCTAAGACAGCCGATGGCACGAATGGCACTGAGTGGCAACGCTACCTCGGTCGCATACGTCATGTCCGGACAACCATTTAGGGTGGCTGGAAAGTTGCGTGCACGAAATAGACTAGGGAAATCAAGTGGTGGGCTTCGGTTGGTAGCGATGCGCAGGGTGCCAGCGATTAAGATTGGCCCGATGGATCGGCTGATTGGATCAAAGGGTTCTCTACCCTTTCCATTTCCACTGGGTAGTTCTCGAACGACATCGTGTAACAGTCTTCAAATCGTTCGCGGAGGTAGCTTTCCACATCGGGAGAAAAGCCTGGCTGGAAAATTATCTCGCGACCTGCCGGCGTGCTACGGATTTCTCCTTCTTCGACGACGATTTGCCCCGCCTTGATGACGTAGCGCGGGTGGCTGAACATTTGGGCGACATCTTGGTTCGGCGAGTACAAAACGAGGTCTGCATCCTTGCCGGGAGCCAAGCCACCTTTGGTATTCAGCCCCAAAGCTTTGGCCGGGCCGGCGGAGATAATCGTGGCGATCTCCAGCAAGGTGTACTCCCGATCCAACTCGGGCAGGACGATTCGCTGCTTGATACGATCAGGAAACGTATTCCAACATTCTCGGCGGAAGTCACGGCACATCAGTAGATGCAGTATTTCGGGATACCGCCAAAAGCAGGCACCGTTGGGGTGGTCGGTGGTGAGAAAGACGCGCCACGGGTCGTCGATCAAAAGCAATAGTTCCAGCCCCACTGCCCATTGCACGGCGTTGACGAGATTTGTTCGCTTGTACGTATAAGGGACGATCCCGCATCCGGTTTCATTTTCTACGTCAAGATTGCCCCACTTACGTCCGGTGAGCTTATAGAGCAAGTGCTGCCAAGGCCCATCGGCGGTGATCGTCACCGTATCACCAAAGAGGACGACACCGGCGTCGGTTGTCAGATGGGGGCTGGCATTGAAGTACTCTGCCACTTGAGCAGCGGCGCTGCGCATAGAATCCCAGTCGTCGCCCCCGTATGCATGATATTGCAAATGAGCGAGGTGAGCGCGGTGTCCCTCCAGTCGTTCCATCGTCTCCAGCGTCGTCGCTACATTGCCAGGGGCCCCCAAGTTATTGCAGTGCAGGTGCATCGGATGGGGCAAGTGCAGCTCGTCGACAATCCTCGCCAAGTGGGTAATGATATCTCCGGGCGTAACGCGTTGATAACCGTCGATGGGTGTCGACAACTGCTTGGCGTCATGCCCCCATTTCCAGGCGGCGACACCGCCAGGATTGACGGCTTTGACGCCGTACGCTTTGGCCGCCCAAAGGTACCAGGCCACAACGTCCTTGGCTCGTTCGTGCTCCCCGGTGTCCAGCAGATCGAGGAGAATTTCATTGTTGGCCATCAATACCAACAGGCTCTTGTCCAAGACGGGAATATCGTGCAACTCTTCGTGCGTGTGGCGTGCGGACAGCACCGGCACCGCCGCTTCATTGACCGTCGTCCACCCCATACCCGCATACAGGTAGCCGGTAGCAAAGGTGGTGGGGGCATAACCTCCTATACCGCCGCGAGTGGTTTGGGTACGGATGAAAGCTTGGGCGCGGCGGTGATCCTCCGGCGACATGGCGCGAGCAAAGTTGATCGCTCCCCCGGCTACGTGGGTATGGACATCAACACCCCCGGGGAAGACGATCAGCCCGGTGGCATCGAGCGTGGGTGCGTCCTCATCCACCGATGCCACGATCTTCCCATCCTGGATACAGATGTCCTCCACCTGCCCGTTGATATTTCGTTCGGGATCGTAGATGCGTCCCCCTTTAATGCGCAGCATCAAGTTGCCTTTCGATCCAAGGTGACCGCACGCGCCAGTCGGGTTTTTGTCGAATCGCCTCGTGGATCCGTCGCACCACCTCGAAGTCGCTGGGGTACGGCGAGTCGATGGCGGGTCGCAGGGGCAGGGCAATCTCATCCATGCGATAGGCCGTACCTGCGGCAGCAATGCCCGCCGGCGCGGTGGTTATGTGCACGTTAGCCAGGCGGCTGGTGTGGGTGACATGCGGGTCAAGGACGATGGTGGGTACGCGTTTCAAGTGTTCAATTGCCGGTTGGGGCATCGTCGCCCCGGGATCGGCTCCCAACACGAAAACACAATCGGTATCGCCGCGTACGAGAACGTCGACCGTCGAAAACTCTCCGGGATTGTATCGAGGATACCCACGGTGATACGAGACTCCGAAGGGATATCCGGTCTGCCAACGCATGACCACATCGGCCCCGGTCACGTTTCCGTGCCCTCGCATGGGCATGGCCACAAATTTGGTAAAGGCATTCATCTCGGCAGCCAAGGTCAACAGGGCGGCCGAATTCATGTGCTTGCCACGCGTCATCGACAGGCCCATGCCGAAGAACATCACCCCGAACTTAGCCCTCTTCATACGAGCGACCAGATCTTCCAGGTCCGAGCGCTGCAGTCCTATCTCAGCGATGGCACTATCGTCAACTGGCTGATCCTTGATCATGGCCCGCAGGACAGTGATCAGTTCGAAATCCTTACCCGGTCGCACCTGCAGAAAAATGTCAGCCGCTTTAACACTTTTCGTCTCACGAATGTCGACCAGGACCATCGTTCGGTCTTTCCGTCCTCGCGGCAGAAAGCGACTCTTCTGCATGATCGTGTACTTGGTGAAGTGACGGGGATGGCATTCGGCTGGGTTCCCGCCCCAGTACACGATGAAATCGGCTCGGTTTTTGACTTCGCCCAACGTACAAGTTACCTTGCCACCCAACTGGGCAGCGATCTCCGTGGGGCCGTGTCACAAGGAAGTGTGGCTGTCAACAATACCACTGATCGCATCTGCCAAGGCCACACATTCCCGCTGCGCTTCGCAGGTGGTATTGCTCAACCCGTATATCAGCGGCATATCGGCCTGATAAAGCAGCTCGGCAGCAACCTCGATCGCTTCGTCCAACGATGCTTCCCTCCCATCGACGATGGCATCGGGGTAGGCGCGCTCGGCCGTGTGGTTCAAGAACCAAGCCTTTCCCAATACGCAAGCTCGTTCAGCCTTATGCACCCGATTGCCGTCGGTGTGCAGTTTGATGTCGTCGCAAACGCAACCGCAAAAGGTGCACGTGGCGTGATCGATCACGCGCAACTCGGGCGATTTCGGGGTATTGGTCATCGTGGTTCCTCGCGTTAAAGGACTCGAGTCGGAGGACGGCCAGGTGCCCGGCCGTGTAGGCGGTTGGCGGTCGGTAGGTACATGATACCTAGGTGGGAAGATACGATGCTAGCCCCTCGTGGTGCCGCGAAGGGCGCTAGTAGGCGCGTCCGAGTCTACCCAGCATCCCAGATGGTAGCTCAGAGCTGCCCCTGCACGCCCCACCCGATTCTTAGGGCAAATGATCCTGGCACAGGTATCGATGGTAGCGACTGATAGGGTTAATCGAACTGTCACAGAAGGCCTCTTCAAAGTTCTCCGACAGCGCTGGATGATAACGTTGCGGAAGCTGGGTAAGATAAGTTGGTGCGTGGGCAGGCGAGGAGGTAGCGTAGCTGCCCCGGATTTCCTGTCCATGGCGCAGTGAGGATCTAAAGTAGGATAGAAGAAAGGGCTTTTCGAGGTTGCCATCGGCTACACGGCCTGCCCATTACCTCTCATCTCCTAACGGGCAGGACGAGCATGGAGGAACCTTATCGATCGACGGGCAGGACACGCTGGGGCGGCAAGAAGAAACCACGAAGGTTCCTACGACGCAGCCACGACGAGGCACATGGGGAATGATAGTGATTGGGCAATGGTATCAGCTATCCGAGCGATCCTGCTCATGGCAGGAAGCCCCTAGCGGTCCGTGGCGTCGCGCTACCAGGCGGACCCTGATGATGGTGCTCGTCGTCCTCCTGTTCCCAGCGACTGCTGGCTTGTGGGCGCAATCTACGGACAGCAGCGCTGAGGGAAACTGGAAGCCCAACATTCTCTCGGTCGGTACGTTGCCGGTGGAAGCGGAGTTGCGGTTTCGCGACGATACCGGAGAGCTGATTTTCGTACCCAACGTATCGATGCAGGAGCTCATTCAAGCGCGTCAGTTGGCATCCGGCAGCGGCCCCAATCCCTTTCGCCAGTACGAGATCCGGAAGATCCGCGGTGATATCCAGGTGCGAAACGGAACAGCGGATGTCGATGTTACGGTCGAAGTTGCCCTAGGACCGGGCAGTCACGCTGCCGACATCCCACTGGGGCTCAGTTCACTGCAGATCGCCTCGGCGACGCCCGATTTCTCCGGCCCACGGGCGCTGCATCAATTCGTTGCTGAGGTGGGAGGGTACCGGTGGATATTGCAAGACCGTGCGAGCGATGCAGCCGAAGTGCGTGTGCATACGGTTCGCCTGCGAGGGAAGACGCGAGTTGCCGATGAAGCCACACGCAGTGCGATTCAGTTGCCACTGCCCACCGCCCCAACCGAATTGAGCATCGCCTTGCCCGAGGGTGCTGTCGATCCCAAGATGCGGAGCGAAGACGTATGGGAGTACCAACCGTCGGCTGAGGGCATCTTGCTGCATGTATTGTCACGTGGCGGCAACTTCTCGTTAGGCTGGCGACGGCGCAGCGTGATCGGTCCGGTGGCTAGTGTCGAGGTGCAGAGCCGTACGCTATTCGAACTGTCCGATCCGAAGTCGGCGTGGAAAGCGACCACCAATCTCTCCGTGCGGTGGCATGGAGAGGACGCAGACAACCGTTTTATGATCCGTTTACCGCCGGGAGCCTCCTGGCGCGTCTTGCCCCAACCTGATTTCGATCGATTCACCATCTCCGTGGATCGAACCACCGAGGCTCCTGGGGGTGACGAGCCACCAGACCGTGAGCAATCCACCTCGTCCCGCGAGGTGGAGGATCCCTCGGCGACGCCTTCGACCTCCCCACCGGTGCCGTGGCAACACTCTGCGGTATTGGTGGTGGAGAATCAAGACATTGCCCAGTCGCCCTCGCTCGATATCGCCTTCGAGTGGGAATGGACGCCACCGCAGGAGGAAGATCAGCAAACTGCGAAACCGTGGCGCGTGCCCACGGTGCTCTTGGAGAACGTGGACACCCATCGTGGCATGGTCGATTTGCAATACCCTGCGTCTTATTCGCTGGTCTACGAAGAGGGAGAAAACAGCCAGGTAATTCAACAGGGCCAGGTTCCAGACCTGTTCGCGGTCTACCAATTGCGATACGAATTCCGTTCCCAACCGTCGGACCTGCTTGTCGCCTTTCGGGCTGAAGCGAGTGATCCCATCGTGCGCCCCATCTACCACGTGCACATCGGCCGACAACGAGTCAGTTTACGTGCATGGCTGCGATGTTCTTTCGATGTCACTCGCCAGGTGATGGAGTTAGGAGTGCATGAGGGGCCCTGGCAGTTGGTGGAGAATCAGGCGCAGGCCTATGCAATTACGGAAACGAATCTGGAGGAGGAAGGCGAGTTACTCGAGGTGCAAGCACGCCCCGATGGTCAAGGGGTGATCATACGCGGTACAGCTCCCGACTCCACCACCTATGCCATGAATCGCCGCGTCGAGCAACTGTGGCGGTTGGAAGCGGAGTTGACGCGTGAAAAGTCGGCGGCCGATGGGGCCCTCTCTTTTACGCTGCCCACATTTCTGTGGGGAGACCAACCGCATATTCCTTCCGGCGTGTTGATCGTATCTACCGATGACAACGTCGTGCTCCAGTGGGACGAAGAGAACAGCGAGGGATTGCTGGTCGACTCACTGTCGCCCGATTACACGGTCTATCTCGGCAGCGAGGGGGCATCGAAAGAACCTCGCGCGTATCGCTTCCACCGCCGCTCTGAACCGCCCCGATGGGCAGGGCAAGTGCGTTTTCTGCCCCGCTCGGTGGCCATGGAGGAGGTAGTCGAAGCTGAAGTGCTGCACAATGCGTTGTTCCTACAGCAGGAATTCCTGCTCCAGATCGCCAATGATCCGCTGTCGGAATTGCGGCTGGCGGTTCCCGGTCAAGCCACTCAAGTTCGCTTTTTTCTCGACGGCGCGTTGGTGCAAGGAGATGTACAATCTGCCCCCAGCATCGAGGGAGGGGAGGAAAGCCAGCAGCCGCGGAAGACGGCCAAGGATCGCAGCTCCATGCCGCCGGTCATCTATGCCTTGCGGTTTCCCAGTCCCTTGCTCGGGCACGCCGTGCTGCGGGTGGAAGCAACCTATCCGCTTGTGCAGCCGCTGGCCAACTCCGCCACGGTGTCCAATGAGGCCGTGTCGAAGGCTGCTGCCCGGGCAGCGGAGGGACAACAGTGGTCGATCGACCTGGCAACACTGGACGAGCCTGCCACGACGCCCTTTCGCCGCCGCTTCGTGATCGAGGGAGACGCTTTCGCCGAACTGCGCAACAGCCAGGGGCAGGTATTGTTGACGCATGCGCCAACCGGCGGCGTATCCCAACGCTATGTGACCGTCACTACCAACCAGTTCGAATTGGCGGTGCTGCCAAGAACCACTCCGCAGGCCGGCCGGGTGGAGATCCTTGCCAGTTGGTTGCAGACGGCGATCAGCGGCGATCAGCGGCGCGATCGCTTTGTGGTCAGATTTCGCGGTGAGGTGGACTACTTGCGCATTCGCTTGCCGGATCGAGCTGACGTGCGCAACAACCGCGTGCGTGCTCTGCTGGACGGAATGGCGACCGATGCGGTTTACGATTCGCGAACAGACGCCTTGGTGGTAGCGGTGGCCCCTGCGGCCGGGCAGCGTTCATCTGCTCCCCTTCCCCCGCGGACGCTCGACCTGTTTTATTCAGTACGCAGTGGATTGCAAAGCCTCACGCTGCTAGACGTCGGCGTGCCCCAGATCGATGGTGCGGAAGTCGTGGGGCGTTTCTATTGGCAGTTGGCAACTCCCAACACCCAACATCTGGTGTGGCACCAACCGACGCTTACGCCCGAATGGCGGTGGCAATGGAACGGCACCTGTTTCGTCCGCCGCAGTGTCCTGGACGAACCGGAGTTGACGCGCCTGTTGCAAGCGGCCGAAGTCGATGAACTTCCCGTCTCCGTCAATCGATACTTGCTAAGCGGTTCCCTGCCTGAGGCGTCCATTCGCGTATGGGTTGCCGCCCGACATGTCCTGTGGTTGCCCGTCGGCTTGCTGGCGATCGTGCTGACGGTACTGGTGCTCAACGTTCCCTACTTGCGGGGACCGTGGTTCGGGTTGGTATTGGGCAGTGCGGTGGTAAGTCTGGCAGTAGTGGCTCCTGATATCGGCATCTTGTTCGGACAAACAGCGGTACTCTCGTTGATGCTCTCGGCGCTGATCGTGATTGCCCAAGCGGCGATCGACAACCGCGTGCGTCGACGTAGCGTCTTCGTCTCCCGCCCCTCGACTCGTATGGAAGCCAGCGATCAGTTTTCCGTTGCTCAGTCGGTGCGCATAGCTCCGGTTCCAGGTGGTTCCTCGCTTGCCCCAGGTGAGTCAACTCGATGATGAGGCAAACTTGGCATGATCGATGGAGTTGGATACGGCAATTCGCCGTACTCGGTTGGCTGTGGCTGGGCAGTCTTGGCTGCCTCCATGCCCAGTCGGTGGTGGCTGAGACCGGCGGCGAGGGGACAGCGGAATGGCAGGTGATGAAGATCTACGCGCCGGCAGATCAAATCAGCCGCATCGTCTCCAGCGATTATGTGCTGATCAGTTTGGACGAATTGGATGCGGCGCTCAGGGAATCAGTGCAGCGGAAGCGTGTGGCCACCACCGAACGTCCCTACCTCCGTGAAGCGGTTTATGTGGCCCGACTGGAACGCAATCAGTTAGTCTCCGATCTTTCGCGTTGGACGTTTGCCGGTCGCACGCGCAATGGACCATTCAACGTAGGGGATCTCTCCTTGGCGTTGACGGCACCGCGAGGACTGCCGACCACCAACGACAGCTTGCTCGAACACATGGTGGTCAATCCGGGGGGCGACCTGTTGGTCGATTGGTCCGGACCTGTCGCCGAGCGCTGGTTCGGTTTTTCCGTGGTTGGTGAAGGGAACCAATTCGACGTGCGGATTCCCCCGGCCGCCGCAGCCACGATGTTGGTCAGCACGCCGCAGTTGGTGGAGATCGATTCGCCCGACGTGGTGATCGAGCGGCTTGATTCTCTGGCCGATCATCTACCGCCGGGGTGGCCGTTGGCCAATGTGCTTCTGGGCTCGCAAGTCGGCCGACAATGGTGGATCCTACGCCTGTCCGGCACGCACCGGTTCAAGCTGACCCTCCGCACGGGGAGAGGCGTCGACGATGGCCGGGCACCGATCATCGCCCGCGCGGCGCAGATCGAATATCGCCTTGGGGTCGCCGAGACGCTGATCCAGTCCCGCTACGAATTGGCACCGCTCGGCGCCTCCGGTGCCTTGGCGTTGCAGGTCGAAACGGGAGTGCGGCTGCGCAGCGTACTCAGCGACGGTGCGACCGTGCGGTGGCGCGTGCGCCCCGGATCGATCGACTCGTCAGCGGCCGATGCTACCGTCGTCGTCGATCTACTCAGCGACCAGGAGACGCCTCCGAAAGTAATCGAGGTCACTGCGACGGCGCCGGCCCAGCCGATGGGACCGTTGCCGGAAATCCACTTGGAAAACTGCACCGTCCTCAGCGGATGGACGCGCATTGTGGCCGATCCAGATCTGGTGGTCACCAAGGTACAAAGCGAACGCGGAGTGGCTGTCGCTTCCCGCGCCACCTCCCCATCGCCACCGTTGATCGTCGACCGTCCTGCTGGATCGGCGGCGTGGGAGCTGGCTTGGGTGAAGCAACCGCCGGCGCTGGTGGTGGAAAGCGGTCGCACGCGCAGCCAGTGGGTGGCCGAGAGTCTAACCCGGTTGTCGTTGCAATCGGACTGGTTGAGTGCCCGCTGCCGCGTCCGCTTGCAATGCAGCGATGTACGCCACAACACGGTGCAAATGTCCGTCGGCCAAGGGTGGTACGTGGACAGCGTTCAACTGGTTGATTCTGCCGCCGCGGATATCAAGGCGTCGTATGAGTTGCCCACGGTGGGTGACACTGGTGGAAAGGTGGTCATTCAGTGGGAATTGTCCCGGCCACTGGCGCAGGTCGAAGTGGAGGTGGTGGCCCATCGGCATCAGCCGGGAGGAACGGAGATCTTGGACATATTCAGCGCTGGAGCTGCCGGGCGTCCCACCAAGCGTCTACTCACCTTGCCGAATGCCGAGCAGTACGACCACTACGCCATCGAGCCTTCAACCGTCTATCGCTTGCAGCCGTCGTCGGAGCTGCTGGCCTATCAAGAACAGTTGGTCGATTTGCCCCCATGGCAACAACGGTTGCTTCCGGAGGCCCACGGCCGGTGGATATTCTTTGGAGTGCGCAGTTCCATCCCCCCCATCCGCTTTCAGGCGCGAGAGTCGCGCATCTCTTGCCGCTCGCTTTCTCTGGTGCAGCATGATGCGGCCGGCGATCGGTACCGTGTTTTTCACCTGTTCGACTTGCGTGCGGCCGAGGGCAGCTTGCCTCCCCTGGAAATCCTGTTGCCCGCGGATGCGTCCTATGAGCAGTGGAGCTGGTATCGCATGGAGGGAGGTTTGCCGGTACCCGTTTCGCCTGAGCAGGTGCGATTACTCGAACCCGCGACTTCTGACCAAGGACGTTCTGACCCTGAAGCGGCGCGCCGTCCACGTATGCAACTGCGCCATCTGGCCGGTTCCAACCTTCTGCTTCTGGGCGGCGGCCCCTCCCATCTGACCGCCGAGGGGAAGTCGACGATCGACCTGCCCATCCCCGCCGTCCCCCAAGCAACGAGTGCCTCGTATCAAGTTTTGATACCAGCGGCCTGGGAACTTCAGGCAGGCAATGAGTTTGTCGAGCTGAGCCGGCCAGAAACGAGCTGCAATGCTGAACATTTATCCGTGCTGAGCAGTTTGGCAGGAATGGCCAGCGTTCCACTAGGCGAACTGGTATGCGTCAACGTCACGGGTGCTCCGAAGTTGCCGATCGTAGCGACGCCCCTCGAGCGGCCACCTCGTTTCACCGGTTGGGTGGAGCAGCAAGTCGTCCGGCAATTGGTTCATCAGTCCGGGAGGATCGATACCCATCTCTCCTGGGAATTGTCGCTCGGACGTCCGGCGGATTTTCTGATCGAGTTGCCCGCGGACTGGACGTTGGCGCACTTGATTGTTGACGGCCGGCCGATATGGGAACCGACGACTAACCAGCGGGTTGTACGACTGTCCTTTCCGCAACCGGGACCGCATCAGGTGGCGATGACCTGTCGCAGGCACCATCAGGATACGCTTCCGTGGTTGCATCGCTTACCCGAGACGCTCCCCTCGGTCAACCTGGCCATTCGCCATCGCAGCAACGAGATCGAGCTACCTCCGGATTGGGTGAGTCTGGCGACGCTGTTTACTCCCACCGGGGATCGTCTGTACCACCGGCTGTGGCCGGCCGCCTGGTGGAGCTGGTTGTTGATCGAGCGTTGGCCTGCTGACTTGCCGACTGCCACCCCATCTTCCTCGGCATCGTCCAACGCGGCGATTCCGCCGCTGCTGCCTCCGGCCTTGGCATCCTACTATGTCGCCCGGCCAGCCGTGGCGATCATGGTGTTGGGCCTCGTTATCGTGAGCACTTCTCTACTGTGGTGGGTGGTTGGCTGGTCCGCTCGCTTGGCCTGGTTTTTGCTCGGCCTGGCGATCGTGGTCTTGATCGCTGTGCCGATCGTGCTGGTGGCGATCATGCAAGTCTTTGTATTGTCCCTGGCATTGGCCATCTTTCTCAGGATGCTAGGGAAAATGACCAGTCGTTCAGCAACGTCATCACCGCGGACGCGCGTGACCTCCCTGGCGCGCGGCTCATCCATCGTCGGTGGTTGTTTGTTGACGATGATCCTCCCCCCTGTCCCCGAAAATCGTGCCTTGGCACAGACCAATGGCAATGGTGTGGGTGGATCGGCGATGGAGCGTGGCGGCGATCCACCGGTCTACGGGGTGTTAATTCCCATCGATGAGCAGGGAGAGATTGCCGGTTCGTATGTCTACATTCCACAGGAATTGCGTCAACGGCTAGACAATCCAGACGATGCCGGGGGGCGCCGGCTGGCGGCCGGCATCCGCTCAGCACAATATGAACTGCGCACAAATCCGGCGACGACCAGCGACGGGGAGCTTGCCCAGCAGTTGGTGGCCAAGTATGAAATCGTCATGCCACCTCAACGAGGCGAATTGAGGATCCCCATTTTACAACAGGATTTGCGGTTGTTGCGTTACGAGGTCGACAGCACGGTCGATCAGGAGGCGGGGCTGACGGTGAGCCCCGAGCCGGACCACATCGTGGTGCAATCTCCGGTAGCCGGAGTTTTTTCGCTGCGTCTGTTCTTTTCCCCCACCGTGGTTACGGATGAAAATGGGGCGGCCCATCTGTCGGCGCAAATACCGATCGTCGCCAATGCCATGTTGCGCGTACTTACCGATTCCACGACCCGTGTCGCCGTACGAGCGATCGGCCGTCAAGTACGAACGGGCAACGAACTTGTAGTTCATCTCGGCCCCACTGATGAATTGGATTGTTCTTGGTCTAGTCCGGCTGCGGAACCAGCGGAATCCAACACCAGAAGCGAAATCTATGTCTGGACCTACGCCCATCGCGGTGGGGTGCTGGCCGCTCATCTTACCCGCGTTTTCGGGAGGCTGTCGCCGTTTCGGGAGTTGCACCTGAGCCTCGACAGCAATTGGGAACCGATCAGCCGCCAATGCGGCGACGTGGAATTGGTGGAGACTGGCGTGATGCCCATCGGCAATAGGCGGGTGTACGTCCTCCGGCCCCGGGAGGAGTGGACACGAAAGGCCGACGCCCCGTTGGAGATACTCATGTTACTCCAGCCAACCGGACGCGTCAGCAGCTCCAGCTTGCCCCTCCCCCTGGCGACCTTGCAGGAGTTGCCATCTCCCAAGCAAGCGACCGTTACCTTCTCGATCCATGATTCCAGTTGGAGTCTTCCCGATAGCACGCAGTGGATGGCTGTACCGACTCCCACGACGGTGTGGCAACAGCGCGCGTTCCCGGCTGCCGGCACTTCCTACCTGATCCCCATCGACTCCACCCCCATCTTGCGCTCGCAATCGACCGCGGGCGCGGTAGGGCATGTCGAGTCGACCCACGTCCGCATTCATCGGCAGCAGATGATGATGCAATTCGAAGCCGTGTGGAACGACCCCCTGCGTCCCGCACAACCGTTGCGGATTCTGTTGCCGCAAAAGGGACGTGTCGAGACGTTGGCGGTCGATGGTGCAGCGGCCCCCTACCGTGTGGTCCACACGCCCGATGACGGGCGAATGCTGGTGCTGATGCCCAACGAACGTCTGCAATCGATTCGGCGGCTGACCCTGGAAATCACCTTGCCGGTGCGATTCCAGCATCCTGGCCACCTGTCCAAGCCGGTGCTCGTGGAGAGCACGCCGCAATCGAGCCAGCTACGCATCTCGCGGCGTTTCGGCCTGCAGGTGCAATTGGAGTACGATAGCGAAGAGATTCAACAGGTGACTGCTCCGGTACGCAACACGGCAGAGCTGCTCAGTCAGCTGGAGATCGATACGGCCGCATTGAGTCTGTCGGCTGCGATCTCCCAACAAACAGATCTGCCCATCGAAATAACCGTGGATCGCGCTGCCGGGAACGTGCCACCAGAGAGTTGCATTGTGGTCCAGAAGGATACCAGCGGCTGGACCGGTCGACTGCTCACCGCATGGGATGCGGATGAGAGCCCCTTGGATTTCCTGTTCCTCGATGTTCCGGAAGAGTTGCGGGAGAGTCTCGATGTCGGCCCTCTGGCACGGCGTTTCATCCCCTCAGGGAATAAGGGGAGGGTGACCTTGTGCATTCTTCCTCCTGAGCCGGATGAACAGAACATCGTTCGTGTGGAAGTCCGATTTCCCATTCGCAGTTCGGCCGTCGGGCAGCAATTGACGCTTCCCGAAGTGCGCTTGATCTACGACGGGCTGCTGGCTCCCTGCTATGCCTTTCCGCATCAACTCGGTGAATCCGAAATCCGCTGGGAGGTGCCGGGACAGCCGGCGGCACTCAATGGCCTGACTGCCGCCTTCGAGCAATCCCACCCCCATGTCTACCACATCGATTCCATCGATCGTATCGTTGCCTGGCGTCGAGTGGAGGACTTGCCATCCAACGCCTCGATTCTCGTCAGTCGGCTGGACATCGAGAACACGGGACATGGTGACCAGGTGTTGCAGGGAAGGTTCCGCTGGTGGATTGACCCTGGTAATGAGCACCGTCTGTCCATTCGTTTTCCGCCTGGCATGCGCGTGGTGGGTGCCCGATTCGGTGATCAGCGTCCAGTGCCGCTGTGGACCAGTGAGCAGGGCCAGCAGATCGACGTGTTGCTGGTACCCAACACGCTGCCCCTGCGGTTGGAGGTCGCCGTAGAGATCGCCCCACTCTTTTCTCCGCGTGGCGAAAGTAGTTTGCAACTAGCAGCACCAGAACTCCGTGTCGGGTCGTCGACATGGCAGGGAATTCATGTGGTGACCAACCACCATCCTCAAGTGCAAGTACCCGCAAGCGGCGGCTCATCTACCGATCCTCTCCCCTGGGTGCTGCACCACTGGGTGGCCACCGTGCTGGAGAGCAGCAGTCGCCTGGCGGCTCATACGTCGGCCGAACGGGAGGACTGGTTGCGCATGTGGTCTCCGGAGGCGATCGGGGTGGATCGCGCCACGCCGTTACCGAAGGGACTCGACGTGGGATGGCTTGAGGACGCGGACCAGACGATAAGCACGGTGGGTGATTTCTGGGCAGGGATGATCGGGAAAGTGGCTCCGGATAGTGACCTGGGAGAGCGCGCCGATGCGGCCTCGATGGCCGCAGCAGAACCTGCTCCAGCCTCCTCGGTTCTTTTCACACCGCCCGCCACGGAGGTCGTGCTGCGATCAGCTCCCCTAGCAGCTCCCGCCGGTAGCAAATGGCTGGCCGCCAGTCTTACCGCTTGTGCGTTCCTGCTTGCCTACCTGCTCGCCCGCCGAATCAGGCAACCGTACATGCAGCTGCTCAATCGCGCGCCTTGGCTGTGGTGGATGCAGTTGAGCATCCTGAGCAGCATCTTGTTTCCTACCCTGTGGCCTGCGGCTCTGTTGGGCCTGGTGGGTTTGTGGTGGGCGATCCGCCAGTGGTGGAACTGGCGACGAGCCGTGGTGTTTCGCTGACCCCAGCATCCCATGAGGAACATCCTTGCCGCATTGCGCGAGATGGATCATTGTTGCAATGCGTACAGCAGCACGTTGATGCTCAACCTCGCCGCGTCGTCGCGGACGTAGCCGCGGCATTGAAGCGAGTGACGACTTTCCAACGCACAGCTGATGTCCAACGGCGAGAAAACGACGCACAGACGCCCGGCCAGCTGCCCCACCTCCAATTGGGGCGGCGCTCGCCGCTGCCCCACCACAACGCCATCTCCCAGGTCATCCGGATCGATGATCCGCACTTGACGCACGTCGAAGCCGTAATAGTCGGGAGTGAGCATGGGATGCTGCGGGTCGAGCGGCTCCAACTTTCGTTGGAGGATCTGCGCCATCTCTTGGCGAAAACTGGTGGTGAACTCCGTATCCGCACAGATGGCATTGGCAAAGACGAAGCCCCCATTTTCCAAATAGGTACGCAATGCTTTGCGCTGGGCGGCCGTCAATTCCAACCGACCACGGCCATGCATGAAAACTACCGGATACTGTTGCAGTTCTTCTTCGGTCAAGTTGACATAGCGCTTCTCGCTGCTTAGCCGAAATGGATTCTCTTGGTTCATCCACTGGATCAAGTGGATCGAGGCACGTGGCGCATCGTCGAAACCAGCGCCATGCCGCACCACGGGCAAGTAGAATACGTTGCGGTCGGTCGGTGCCAGGTTTCGCACTTCCTCCAAGACCGTGACCCTATCCAGCCGCTCTTTGAGATCCTTGCCGGTGGCGTAGGCGAGTACGTTGAGGCCGATCTTCGTTCCCGTTTCCAACTGGCGCTGAACTTCCGGTGCCAGGTCCAATGGTTTTCCGTAGGGAAGGTGCTGCTCCCAACGGCACGAAAGACTGAACGGCGCGTAGACCACCCCCAAGCGACAGCACGTCTGAACTCCATACAACCATGCATTGCGAGGAAGGTCCGCGGGCAAGATGCGCGCCTCGGCATGCCATATAGGATGCTCGGGGGGGAGTTTTTCCAACGGTGCATCGAACAATTCCACGACCAGGCGGCGAATATAGTCTTCGAATTCCTTACCTTGGCACCCATCGCCGTCGCCTGCTTCGATGAACAAGAAGCCCCCCTGTTCGACGTAATCCTTCAGCAGCTTTTTCTCGCGATCAGAAAATCTTGGTTGCCGGGTACCACTGAGGAACAGAACGGGGGTTTCCAGAAGATGCGACACCGTCGCCTGGGACAAATCAACGGTTTGCCAGGAAAGTTCTCGCTTCCAAGCTTGCTCGGTGTGCGCCGTCAGATGTTGGATGGCCATGGGATGGCGGTTCCAATCGTCCGCCACGGTGCTACGAAATTCCCCGTGGGTGATCAACGGCTGGCGCTTTCCCTTGGCCAGGAAGAGCAAGGCGAACGCCGTTTCCGAATAATCATTTCCTTGATACGGACTGTTGCTCAGGATCTTGCCAACCGTCTTGTTTTGGAGCCGTATGAGATGATGCGCCCCTTCGCGGTACCAGTCGTGATTGCCGATCAATCGTCGGCCGGTCAGTCTCCCTACCCGTTCCAGCGCATACAGATAATAGAGATGGTAGGAATTCATTCCCGGGTTGGTCTGAATATCGAAGTTCCTGGCCAGCCATTGCAAACCATGGCCGACGCGATCGGGAGCCTCGTCATCAGCCGTACAGCATTGCAGCACGTCCGTCGCCCGTGACTGCAGTGCTGTCAAGTGCTCTCCGAGGATCACCAGCGAGGCAATTCCGGCACAGGTCATACTCCCACTGGGCTGCTTGCCGTCGTCATAGGAAAAGCTACCATCGCGATTCTGCTTGCCGATCCAATAATCGGCCGCACGTTGAAACACCTGTTTCCACTGCGCCTCGGGCAGGTCCACGACACCGCTGCGTTGTGCCTCGTGAAGTGCGAGCAGGGCGAACTGCGAATTGGATGGATCCCCGCCGCCACCGAACCCTTGGCCGTACGACCATGCCCCGGTGGGCGTCTGTGCTTTCATCAACCAGAGCGTGTTGCGGCGAATCTGAGCTGCGTAGCGATTGGGGTTGGCCGCGCAGTAACACATCGTTTGCAGCGAAACGGTGTAGGTGCGTTCCAACTCCTGGGCATCCACATAGCGCATGGCTCGCGTCATACTGGCATGCTCGGGATCCATTCCGGCCGTCAGCAACGCCAGGGTAACCAAACTCGAGACACCGCGAGGATACTGCGGATTGTATTCGGGCCATCCACCGTCGGCCTGCTGACCGCCCAAGAGGAAACGCACCGCCTGCTCGATCCCCCTTTCGACTTGAGCCGCATCGATCGCCTGCCCGCGAGCGTTCGTCCCCCCAGCCCAGAGAAAGACCAGCATCAGGGCGGGTACCAGCATGAGCCAGCGTCGCGAGTCCTTCCCTTCCCACCGCATGCACGGTCCCCAGAGAGCCAATATTGTGAGACAATTCCCTATTATCGTAGTATAACCGAATCGATCCATCTGACTCATGGGGCGCCTTCCCCACCGTAGCGAGGCGATGGTGTTCTAATACCAGTTTTTCGAGAGAATTCCGTGTCGAACAAGCCCACTGCGACGAATAAACCGAAGAACGTCGGTGACTTGCTGCGAGAATTCCAGCACAGTTCCGAACTTCTCAAACAAGAGCTAGCCAAGGTAGTCATCGGCCAGCAGGAGGTCATCGAACAGCTTCTGGCGGCGATCTTTACCCGCGGGCATTGCTTGCTGGAAGGAGTACCGGGATTGGCGAAGACGCTCATGGTCAGCACCCTCGCCCGAATCATGGACGTCTCGTTCAATCGCGTTCAGTTTACCCCCGATCTGATGCCTTCGGACATCACGGGCACCAACGTGCTCGACGAGGACGAGCATGGTCGCCGTGCATTCCGCTTCGTCGAGGGACCGATTTTCACTAATATTCTGCTGGCCGATGAGATCAACCGGACGCCACCGAAAACCCAGGCGGCATTGTTGCAGGCCATGCAGGAGCGCGAGGTTTCCGTGGGCCGAACCACCTACCCGCTTCCCGACCCGTTTTTCACCATCGCCACCCAGAATCCAATTGAGCAGGAGGGAACCTATCCGCTTCCCGAAGCTCAATTGGACCGCTTCATGTTCAACATCATCGTCGGCTACCCCTCGGAAGAAGAGGAGGAGCAGATTCTCTTGGCGACAACCCGCAATGAGAAACCGGAGGTAACCAAGATTCTCTCGGCGCGTGCCATCATCAACATCCAGCGGTTGGTGCACAGCGTTGCCGTCAGCCCGTTCGTCGTCAAGTACGTCGCCCATCTGGTCCGTGCCACACGACCGGGCGATCCGCGAGCGCCGCAGTTCGTGCGCGAGCTGGTCGACTGGGGGGCCGGACCGCGAGCGGGCCAGTTTCTGATCAACGGCGCCAAAGCCATCGCGGCCATGGATGGCCGGTTCAGCATCGGCATCGACGATGTCCGCAAGATTGCCGTACCTGTCCTCCGACATCGTGTCAGTACCAATTTCCAAGCCCAGGCCGAAGGGATGAACAGCGAGGCGATCATTCGTCGTCTGGTGAAGGAGATCCCCGAGCCGGAAATACCCAAACTGGATAAAGGGGCGGCCAAGCGATGAGGCATCACATCTCCGTGAGACAACGTGTCGTCATCGTCGGTGACCATGGCCCCCAGCCGACGCAGCAACCGCGGGGCGGCAGCACCGATCAGCCGACGGTTACGGCCCTCGGTGAGCAGGCGACGCCATCGCGGGTGAATTGCGCGGTCCACCCCGAAACTCTTAACAGAGCGAATCCCTCGTGGCAGCCGTTGAACAATACCTGAAACCGGAACTAGCCGCTCAGATCAAGCGCTTGGACTTGCGCGCGCAGATGATCGTGCGCGGTTTTCTGCAGGGCCTCCACACCAGCCCCTTTCATGGTTTCAGCGTCGAATTCAGTGAACATCGACGTTACGCGCCGGGAGACGATCCCAAGTTGATCGATTGGATCGCCTATGCCAAGACGGGCCGGTACTACATTAAGAAGTTCGAATCGGAAACCAACATTACCGGCTATCTGGCCATCGACCTGAGCCGTTCCATGGGCTACACCTACCGCCAGAAGCTCACCAAGCTCGATTATGCCATCTGTGTGGCGGCGGCCCTCGCCTATTTGATGATTCAGCAACAGGACCCCGTTGGCCTGGTGACCTTCGATACGAAGCTGGGCGCCAGCCTGCCTCCGCGCAGTCGCCGCAGCCAGTTGCCGGCCATCCTCAGCCAACTGACACGCATGAAAGCGACCGGACAAACCGACCTTGCCGGCTCGTTGACTCAGTTGGCGGCCATGCTCAAGCATCGTAGTCTGGTCATGCTTTTTAGCGACTTGTTGACCGAGGAAGAACCTATGCTGCAGGCGATTCGTCGCCTCCGCCATGGTGGCCACGATATCATCGTGTTCCACATCCTGGATGAGGCCGAAGTCACCTTTCCTTTTCAAGGGGCCGTGCAATTGCGCGATCCGGAGACGGGGGAGAGCCAAGCCGTGTCGGCTGCCGATGCGGCCGCAGACTACCGACAGACCGTGCGCGCGTACCGAAAGCGGCTGAACAAAGCGTTTCAGGAAGCGGCCATCGATTATGTGGCGTTGGACACCAGCATGCCTTACGATAAGGCCCTGATGGAATACCTCTTACGGCGCCGGGATCGGTTCTGAGGCGGCGTTCGCGGCGATGTAGCCACGTTGGTCCCTGGGCAGTCCCCGCGTATACCTTATCCGCGGGCCACGCGAAACGGCGTCAGCTCGATTCGGCATGGTTTCCCCTCGATCGCGTCGGCGAGCAACTCCGCCGTGGCACAACTCAGGTGCAACCCACTGCGAAAGTGCCCCGCTGCGACGTAGGCGCCGTCGGCGCCGGGAACCGGACCGATGTAAGGAAAGCCATCGAATGAGCCGGGACGCAGGCCCGCCCAAGAACGTTCCAGCTCGGCATGCCGTAATTGTGGAACCAGCGATTCGGCCCATTGCCGTAGCTGCGCGATGGCTTCCGTCGTCGTTTCACAGTGGTAGCCAACTTCTTCTTCGATGCTTCCCGCCAATAGATAACCGTCGTCACGCGGTACCAAATAACGATGCCCCACATTGACCACGCGCGATAACAATGGCTGGGGACAGCGATAAAGCAGCATTTGACCGCGGATGGGCATGAGGCCATTTTCGAACCCCAAATCCAACAGGAATTGCCGTGCCCACGCGCCGGCGCACACACAGGCAACCTCGGTTGGCAGCTGTTCACCGTCACGAGTAATCACGGCGTGCACCCTTCCCGCCCGGACATCGAGACGGTGGACGGCGCGGCCAGGCAGCAATCGCACGCCGCGCTGTTGGCAGGCAAGGGACAGCGCCTTGAGATGGCGCGGATTGCGCAACTGCGACTCGTCTGGGTGCAGCCAAGCTTTCCCCACCATTTGCTCCGCCGCCGCCGCCAAGGCCGGCTCCGCCTCGACCAGCTCCCGCGCCCCGAGTGCTTCATGCCGGATCCCCAACTCGTGCCACCAGTATTGGTTGCCGGCCAACGTGGCCGCTTCGGCCTTGGTCATCGCCAGATGGATGCCGCCGCAGTGGCGGTATCCCGTATCGATGCCCGTCTCGCGTCGCAATTGTTCGGCCCATACCGGATGCAGGTGATGGGAACGGGCCTTCAGACGTTCATAAGGATCCGCCACTGGTCGCGTAGCCGCTGCGGGCAGGATTCCTGCTCCCGCCCAACTGGCCCCCTTACCGATCTCCCCTTCATCCAGAACCGTGACCTCCATGCCTCGGCGCACCAACTCCCAGGCGATCGACAAACCGATTACACCACCGCCAATCACATGAACACGCTGCTTTTTCGGATGCATCATCGGTGCGTGCGGCAGAAACCAGAAGGAAGTCGAGATATAATACGATAGAGTCCAGCAGCACCACGAATGCTCGGCAAAATGGACCCTCCTGATCCAAACGATAGCGGAGGTGCGCGCCTTTACCAAGGTGGCCCCAGCCGGTGGTGGCGCTTGATCCACGCCTTGCCGATCGGAGTGTGCCCCGGTGAGGAGCCCCGTGAGCGAGCGAAGTTGATGCTTTTTGAACAAAAAGTGCCTTACGATGATTTTCCTGCCCATGACCGCGCGTTATCCTCAGGGGGGATCGCTTCGGTAAATCGATCGGTGCGTGGGAAGCACGGCGAGCAGTGCGATGGGCGGGAGGCACTGTTCTCTAGAGATAGCATACCAATACGCCTGAATCGGGCGACATGACCATGCCGGCAGTTGCATCATCAAGCAAACTGATTGAGCTCGTGGAGAAAAGCCAGTTGGCGGAACCGGCAGCGCTGGAACGAGCCCTGGAGGCGATTCGGGCGGCTCACGGTGGCGATCTCCCCGAAGATCCTCAACTGCTCGCCGAACAATTGCAAGCGCACAAGGTCATCACGAGCTGGCAAGCCGATAAGCTTCTCCAAGGCAAGTACAAGGGATTCTTCCTCGGCAAACACAAGCTCCTTGGCCATCTCGGCAGTGGCGGGATGAGCAGCGTCTATCTGGCCGAGCATACGAGGATGCATGACCTGCGGGCGATCAAGGTGCTCCCCAAGAGCCGGCTCAACAAGTCATCCTACCTGGCGCGCTTCCAACAGGAAGCCAAAGCGATTGCCGCGCTGAATCACCCGAATATCGTCCGCGCTCACGATATCGACAACCAGGGAGACACCCATTACATCGTCATGGAGTACGTCGACGGGGATGACCTGCAGACGATCGTCAAGAAGGAGGGGCCACTCCCCTACGACAAGGTGGCCGATTACATGGCTCAGGCGGCTCGTGGCCTGCAACATGCCCATGACATGGGGTTGATCCATCGTGATATCAAGCCGGCCAATGTGCTCGTCAACTCGCGTGGCCAGGTCAAGCTCCTCGACTTGGGGCTGGCCTTGTTCACCGAGGACGTGGAAGCCTCGCTGACGATGGAGCATAACGACAAGGTATTGGGAACGGCCGACTACTTGGCTCCCGAACAAGCGCTCAACAGCCACAAGATCGACCATCGCGCCGACATCTACGGTTTGGGATGCACCATGTATTTCTTGTTAACGGGCAAACCACCGTTCGCCGAAGGCACCATTGCGCAGCGAATCGCCAAGCACCAAAAAGAGATGCCGAAACCCATCCGCAAATTCCGTCCCGATGTGCCTGGTGAACTGGAAGGCATCTGTTGGAAGATGATGCAGAAGGATCCCAAGTTCCGCTATCCCACGGCCGCCAAGGTGGCGGAGGTACTCGAGGATTGGCTGCAGCGGTATCGTGAAGGCCAGGCGGATGCGGCTGCCGGGGCCAGTTCTGTCGACTTGGCGGTCGAAGCCGGCCGCGAACCGAAATCGGCCAACCTCACCGACACCGTTAGCAATCGCTTGCATGATACTTTGAGCGATCGCAGCGGCAGTGGTCTATCGCACCTCTCGGCTTCCAACAGCGGTGTGCTGGTGAAGGTAAAATCGGGCATTCACTCCGATATCGGAAGCACGATCGATCTGGAAGCGGAGATCGCTCGTCGTAGCGCTGCTCGGTCCTCGACCAGTGCGGCCGGAGGAGAAAGCGTGGCGGGCTCGGCCAGTGCGTCGGTCATCGAATTGGTCGCTCCCACCCGCACGGCGAAGATCGTTTGGATACTGGGGTTATTGTTCATGTTCGCGATCGCCATCGCCTTGGGAATGGCCATCGCACGGCTGGTTGATCCGCCGGTCAGACAAGCAGGGATGAACGGGCCCACCACGGCAAGAACGAGTCCCCCTGAGTACGATGGCGCGGGGCAGTACGCTATTCGGTAAGGCCCCGGGAAGGTTGGCGGAACATCTTTCCACCGGTCGTTTTCGCCAGGCGTCACTCGGGCCGCAAAGGTGGTGGTATGGCTAACAACGGTCTTGCTTGGTGAATTTTGTTGTTCCACGCAAAGAGAGTTTCATGATTGGAAAACTCGTTCGGTCATTATGGGCACCCGGCTTGGTCGCCTGGTTGCTAATCGGCAGTGCCCATGCGCAGGTCAACAATGAACAACGTGCCGCGTTGCGACGATTGATGGAACGCACGCGCGAGGCCGGTCAGCTGTATACCCAGGGGGATTTCGCTGCTTGTGCCGAACAGATCAACGAGATCAGTCGCCAGCTGTTGCAGCTATTGGAGAACAAAGACGAACGCCTGCTGCAGATGGCCAAACCCGTATACGACCGCCTGGCGCGCGCCCATGGCCTGCTCGACTTGGAAGGAGCAGCGGTGGAACCGTTACCAAGTTGGGAGGAATTGTCCGCGAAACCCGAGATGACCGCCGGGGAGACACCGGTTCGCTTCTCCCAAGACGTGGCTCCGTGGTTGGTAGCCAAGTGCGGCAACTGTCACATCGATAACAGCCGCGGGCAGTTTTCCCTGGCCACGTTCCGCAACCTGGCGTTGGGAGCAGCAGGCAACCGTGTGATCATCCCCGGAGACGCGCGCGGCAGCCGCCTCGTCGAAGTGATCGAATCCGGGGACATGCCGCGTGGCGGAGGAAAGGTCACCGCCGCGGAATTGACTGCCTTGAAAAAGTGGATCGATGGCGGCGCGGTATTCGATGGCCCCAGTCCAGATGCGCCGCTGCGCAGCTACGCCCGCAGGATGACTGCCACGACCGAGGCGGCCACGACCGCACCAACGGTCCGCCGTACTACTGGCAAGGAAACGGTAAGCTTCGCTCGCGATGTCGCACCGATCCTGTTAGAAAACTGCAACGGCTGTCACATCGGTGGGCAGCAAGCCTCAGGAGGCTTGCGCATGGATACATTTACCCAGCTGCTCCGCGGGGGCGACAGCGGTCCCCTCATCGCCGGTAGCAACGCGAACGAGAGTTTGCTGATCAAGAAATTGCGCGGCCAGGCACCCGGTGCACGCATGCCGGCCGGCGGTCGCCCACCCCTGAGCGATGAGGAGATTGAATTGATCGCCACGTGGATCCGCGAAGGAGCCACGTTCGACGGCGTCTCTCCCGAAACAGGCATCGAAATCGTGGTCAACCAGGCCTGGGCGGCAAACGCTACGCACGAAGAGCTGATGCAGCGGCGCAAAGAACGTGCGCTGGCGCGGTGGAGCAAAGCCGTCCCCAACGAAGCTCCGCAGACGCATGAACTCGGTGAGGTCTTCGTCTTGGGCAACGCCCCGAGGGAACGACTGGAAGCGACAGCGCAGTTGGTGGAACAGGCCATCGAGGTGGTCAAACGTGATTTTCGCCTCGATCGACGGCAACCTTTGCTGCGCGGAGGTATGGTCGTCTTTCTGCTGCGCAGTCGGTACGACTACAGTGAGTTTGGCAAAATGACCGAAGGTCGAGAGTTGCCGCGGCATTGGACCGGTCACTGGTATGCTGACCCGCTCGACGTCTACATCGTTCTGTCCGGGGAAGATGTTGGCGAGGAAGAACAACGGCAAGCCCTGGTCCTGCAGAACGTGGCCGGCGCGTATCTCGGCGCGTTTCCCAAAGTTCCCTTTTGGTTTGCCGAAGGAGTGGCGAGAAACCTCGTCTTCCTGCACTACCGGCGCGACGACCCACGCGTACCGACCTGGCAGGAACAGATGCCTGCGGCTTTACAGAAGGTCACTTCACCGAACCTCCTGCTGAACAATCAGTTGGATGAGGAGTCTGCCGGACTGGTCGGCATGTGGCTCACCAGCCAGATGCTCGACCGTAGCAATCGTCCACGGCTGGATCGCCTGCTCCGCCTGATGGCCGAAGGAAAGGCCTTCGACGATGCATTCGGAGCCACCTTTGGGCCGCTCGGCCAGGTGATCGAGTCGGTGCTGGGCAAACCGGCATCGCCGGGCGGTCAACGCTGATGTCGGCCGGAGCAGTACGTAGCGGATAGAGCTTCGTCGTGGGGACAGGAACCCGTCCTACTGGCCGCCGGCACGAGCCTCCCCGGTGTTTGCTGACCGGGGGCGGAGTGGCTGAAGATCGATGGGGGCCGCGGGGAGTCGCCGGTGCTGGCTCAAGGCACCTCGGCGGGCGCGGCTTCTCCGCGCGCAGCACGCAAATCGGCCTGGGCTTTGTAATAGATGGTCAAGGCATCGACGAGCTTCTCAGCCGCCTCGACGGCGTACTGTTCGCGGAGAGTAACTTTCAGTAAATCGGAGAGCCCCTCTTCGAAATTGCGTCGTTCTCGCGCCGCCAGTTCCTCGGCGCGGCGCACCGCATCGCGTGCCTGATAAACCTGTTCCCGCGCAGTATCCACCCCAGCTCGCGCGGCTTGCACCTCCGTAACAATCTTGTCCGCGGCCAATTGCCGCTTTGCATCCAGTTGCGCCATCTTCCCTTGAATGGCACGCATCTTTCCCCGTGCCTTGCGCCGCTGAACGGGAACATCGACCAGCAGTGCCGTTTCCAGCTCGAAGTCGCCTTTGTCATTCTTGGGGCTGGTTGGTTCGCCGACATCTTGCGATGCGGTGACCACGGCGTCGATGGTGGGCCGCATTTCATTGGCGGCCAATGCATAGTCGACTCGCAGTTGACGCAACACCAGGTTCAACAACGTTAGTTCCGGACGCTGCTGCAAGGCGATGTCGACATCGCGGTTGCTCTCCGCGGGCGGCGACGGCGCCAACTCCGGAAACTCGGGGACTTGATCCAGCGAGGGGACGACTGGATCGCCATTGGCATCACGATAGTACAACGATAGCTTGACGGCAGATTGCTGGAATTTTCGTCGTGCTTCCTCCACCTTGGCCCGTCGCTCCGCTACCAACCGCAGATTGTCGGTCAGTTCGGGAGGATCCAACAATCCCTCCTCCACTTGGCGTTGGATGCGTTCGGTACGATCCTCAGCCAAGGCTAGAATTTGCTGCGCAATGTCCAATTTGGCACCTGCAGCCACCCAATCCCAGTAGGCATAGGTCGCCTCCTGAACGAAGGCGATCAACTGCGCCCGGATATCTGGCTCGACGATCTGGCGATCCAAATTCGCCTTCCACAGGTCGGCGCGACGCTGATCGATATCGCGATCCTTAGCCAAAGGAACCGCCAAACCGGCTTTGAATTCTCCGCCACCGTTGGTTTGCCGCTCGAGATACCAGGGTTGGAAGGTCCCGCGACCGATGCGGTATCCGGCGAATAAGTCGCTGCCGGAGAACAACGGTTGCACCACTCCCACGCTCTGTCGAAAGTTTTCGTAAAATCCTACGGGATTGTTTTCGCTGGCAGCCTTCAGTTTCAGATCGAATTGCCCCCACGCAGCCAATTGTTCGCCGGACGCGATGGAGCGCGCCTGCATGGCGGCTGCTACCAAAGGATAACTGGCGTACAGCGAGTCGATGACCTCGTCAAGAGTGACCCCAGCGGAGCGACCGGCTTGGGGAGACGCGATTTCCTCAAGCGTACTCGAGTTGGCTGGATCCTCCGGGAGATCTTCCTCGGGCGGCTGGTCAGGGACGGCGACTGTGGCGGTGCGGATACGTGGCGTCTGCGGCGATGATGTTGCGGCTGTCAAGTCGATTGGCGACGCCAAACTCGTGTCAGCGACGGTCGGTGATGGCGACTCGTCGCCTGGCAGGCCGGTCAGAGAAGACGTCGATTCGGTCGCCCCTGTCGTGAAAGGGCGGCGCATCGAGCGAGCCGCCTGTGAGCCGGCGCAACCTGTGTCCAGCAAGACCGCTCCCAATAGCAACAGCCGGATTCGAGTGGTGCAAGCTTTGTTGACCATGCTGGGGGTTGGCAAGCGGAGTACCGGGAAACGAGTCCATGCGCTTATCGGGCGTCTTGGGATCGGTGCACGCAAAAAAATCACCGACGGCGAGAACACGCTGTCGTCGCCTACGGAACGAAGTCCACATCGGACCGTACTGTTCCTGTTATCGTCATAACCGAACGGTTCCCGCCAGCCTTCCCCGACACTTTACTCCGCTCCTCCCCCCCCCCCCCCATCGGTGCCGCATCGGCCAGCGATCGAGGGGGCGCCCCGTCAACTGGCCTTGGGCAACTTGGGAACCTTGGTCTTGTCGCTGCCATCCGTTCCCTTCTGCCAATCGATGACCGGTGGGAAACCGTTAAGTTGCCGCCACACTTCGAACCACAAGGGGACACGATTCAGCAGCACCCAGCCATTGGCACGAACCCCTTGCCGTAGAAAACGTTCATCGGGCCATGGCCGATCCGATTCATCGGGACGAACGAGCACACGGAACTGCCCCATCCCGTTATCCACCGCATCGATGGACACGACTTCGCCGCCGAATGTTCCCACCGCAACTGCTGGCCACCCAGAGAATTGCAAGGCCGGCCAGCCCTCGAACTGCAATCGCACATGCCGCCCCGGTTCGACCAACGGCGCATCGTTGCCGTCCAACCATAGTTGGACCGATCGATCGGTCGTTTTCGGGACTACGGTACATAGAGGATCTCCCTGCTTGAGCATCGCCGTCCGCAGATTGGGACGAATACTGACAATGTATCCATCGAACGGGGCCGTGATGAATTGGCTCTGCTGGCGAGCCAACTTGGCTTGCGATTCCAACAGTTCCTTGTTCGCCTTGTTGAGCTCTTGTTCCGCTTTGGCCACATCGCTTTCCGCCTTCGATACGTCGGCTCGCGCCTTGCGCAACATGGCTTCCGCGTAATCCACATCGGCCTGGGCCTTTTCAATCTTGGCCAGTCGGTCGCGCTGCTTACCCTGCAATTCGGCCACTGCCGCAGCGACATAAGCTTCGGCCTGACTGACCTTTGCTTGCGCTTCGTTGAGCTTGCGAGCCACCTCCTGATACTTTTGCAAAGAGATGTTTCCTTCTCGCTGCAGCGTCTGTACCCGCTGGAATTCTGCTTCCAATTGGGGCACGGCGGCCTGGTACTCGATCAATTGTTGTTGCTCGGCCGTGACCTTCTTTTCCGCCATCTCCACGTAGGCATCTTGTGCGGCGATCGTTTCCTGCTTGACCGTTTCGTACGCACGCACTTGGTCTTCATAGGAAGCGACAATCAACTTGGCTGCCTCCAAGGCGCGACGATTGGCGTCCAATTGCGCCTTAGCCGCGCGGACCGCCTGCTCGCTGTTGGCTACCTGCTGTTGCAAGCGCAACGTATACGCTTCGTCCAAATCGCGAATTTCGGCAATCAATTGTCCCTTGGTGACGAACGCGTTCTCATAGATCCCATCACCCCACCGCACCAAGCGGCCGTAGATCGGTGCTTGAATATCTTGTGGACGTTCGTTGGGCGCATAAGCCAAAACATTCCCGGTGCCACGTACCGACTGCTGCCAGGGAACGAAGGCCATTAAAACGGCCGTGATCACCAAGCCGATAAACAACACCCGCGCCACCTTCCGAACCAGACGCGATGAGCGGGCCAACCGTAACGATGGCATCACCGATTCGCTATAGGCGACGGGCACCAACATCGTACGGCGTGGCGTGCTCCGCTCCCCAGCAGGTTTTTCGATCGGACGATCTGCGGGTTTCTCGATCAGACGATTACCGGACATGGCTCGGCTCCTCGCTAAACGCACTTCGCCGTGGTTGGAACTCCAACAGGCTACTGCCTAGTTGAGCCAGGTGATGACGGCCAGTAACCATAATCAACGTCCATGGCTGCTCAGTTCCTACGAGCATCGTCGTCAACCGCTCTGCCTCCTCATCGGGAAGGCTGTCCAAAATCCCGTCGATCATCAGCAAGCGGGGACGTCCCGCTATAGCGCGGGCCACCATCAATTTTCGTGCTTGATTGGGTGTCAAGGGATAGCCAGTTTCTACCAACGGGGTCTCCAAACCTTGGGGAAGCCGCAAGACGGTCTCAAGCAATCCGGTCATGCGGAGCGCCTCGCGCACATCGTTCGTGCTGACTTCGGGGCGCTCCAAATGGATGTTCTCGGCCAGCGTTCCCGGAAAAATCTCAATGTCACGTACCAAGACTACGGAGCGCCGCAATGCGTCGGGCCTCAAGTCGCGCGGATTAACACCATTGATAACCACATGGCCAGAGGCAGGCTTGCGGCTCCCAAACAACAGATCCAAAAGAATACTCTTTCCGGAACCACTCGGTCCGACCAACATAACGCGCTCGCCGGACGCGATGCGCACGTCCAAGCCATCGAACACCGTGTTGTCTGCATTGTCCTGGTAACTTAGTTGTCCAATACTCACCTGCGCGGGCTGATCGACCGGGAATGTCAGCAACCCGTCCTCGGTTTCCAGATGCAAATCGAACAGTTGGCCAAGCTTATCGGCTGATGCCAAAACGTCGTAAAAGCTCTCCATATGCTTGCCGAATTTGGCCACCCCGCCGACGATCACCGTTACGATAAGCTCGGCAGCGACCAACTGCCCCAACGTCAGTTGCCCGGAAATCACCAACCATCCACCCAATCCAAGCAGGACCGTACTTGCCACCGCTTGGAGGGTCAGTGCGAAGACAATCTGTCGCATGAGAACACGAAAATGCGCTTTCCGACAACGCAAGTATTCGTAGATCAATCGGTCGGCTCGCTCCAACGCAAACTCCGCAGCATCAGCGTATCGAAATGCTAGCGGTGAGGCGATCAAGCTCTCCAACCACTCAGCCATTTGATACTTCTTCTTCGATTCTTCCAAACTGGTCGGCACGGCCCCCCGTCCGAGTACGAAGATGATGACCAGAATCAAGACCAGTAAGGCAACGTCGAACCCCAACAACCAAGGATGGTAGAAGGCTAGAACCGCCATCCCGATAAACGTGGTGAGGACAAGCGAGATTCCATCCAAGAAAAATTGAGAAACAACTTTTTGAATCGTTACCACTTCGAAAAACCGATTCACCAATTCCCTTCCCGATCGCCCTTCCAATTCCTCCAAATCAACACGCGGCAACCGATACGCCAGGTCCGCCGCAATGCGAGCAAAAAGCCGGCGCTGGATAATCTCCACAACATAGGTCTGCAAGGCACGCAATGCCGAGTTGAACGCCAGGAAAGCAAACAACATCAGGGCGAGAATGACGACCGGTTGTAACAACCGACCAAAAGCGACGGTGTTGACCAGCGTCTCCACCGCCATCGGAGTAGCCAAGCCCAGCAGCCCGCTGACCAAGGAAAAAATGGCGATGATCCATATGTCCCCCGCTTCAGGACGCATCAGCGCCAACAGGCGGTTCAATGGTGTCCGCTCGCGCAACGAAGGCTCATCGTCGTCATGCCCCAGCGTTGGCCCAATGACCAGACAGCGGGCCACCGAGTCGGAGCCATCCAGGCCCAGCAGGTGACGCAACCTTCCCGCGCGTACCCAACTGTAGGGCTGCCCCAACAACGGAGAAAGCAGGCGAAAACGCCGCCCTTTGGTCCCAATGATGGCTCGCCATTGCCGCTCCTCACCAACGCGAGTGAGGATGTATGCACCTTCTCGCGAGAGGGCCACGATCTGCTCGAACGTGCAATCGATAATCTTGCAGTTAAGCCCCAAACTGCGGCCGGCCTCAAGCAACCACCGCCACCACCGATCCTCGTCGCCAGGAGGCCACGCCCCAACCGCTTCGTCCAAGACGCGGCGTATGCGCGGCCGCTCTGGCATGCGGCCCGCATCGATGGCCAATTGCTCCATCAACCACGCGACCGACTCCAGATCGTTCTCGAGATGATTTTGTGTCCCAGTCTGCAATGTCATCAGGTTTGCAAGCTAAAAAACGGAACCTTCATGCGTTCGTGACGCTACGCCCCACTCTATCCATCGGTCGACTGACGATTCTCCACCATCTTACTCGCCATCGATTTATGCCCAAGGTTTCTCCTCTACTTCCCCCGACATCGATCGGTTCGCTTGATGCTCGCTTTGGCCGTCCTCATAACCAAAGCCGCCCCCCGCCTGTTCGCCCAACATGAGCTTTTTTCAGACGGAAAACTCATGCCCCTCACCAACCCACCACGAAGACTCGCCCCCCGAAAGGACTGCCGACGGTCCAGATTATCAGTTTTTTTCGCTCCACCTTTTTCGTCCTGTTCGATCTTTAATTCGATTGCACCTTGCTCATCAGCCGATGCCACAATTGGCGGGACTGCCGGCAATTGACTCTGGAATGGTCAGTTGCTAACAACGCAAAAAGGACGATTCTGTAAGGGAACACAGATGGCCACCGCTTCGCCAATGCACAAAAAGGCTATGTTGCTAGCAGCACTCGCTGTTTCCCTGGGACGCGCAACGAGCCTCGAAGCGCAGCAACTTCACCATCACATGAGCGACAAGGCCGCCACGGCCCCCAGCGGGCACCCTCTCGTTGACCTCCATCATCCGGCCCAACAGGATGCCCAGCAGCAGAGGACAGAGGAAATCGGGCAGCGTTACCTGCCACCACCCGCTTTGCCTCCGCAAGCGGTACGCGTGGAACAGGCGCCAGTGGAAACTGGTCAGTCGCTCGATCTGCCCACTCTGTTGTCATTAGCCTGCCAGAACAATCCAACGCTCAGACAGGCGCGATTGCAGATCTCGGCGGAGTTGGCTAAAGCGCAGCAAGCGGGCCTGTATCCCAATCCGGTTCTCACCTACCTGGGCGAGCAGGTTTTTGTCGACGTGCCAGGCGATACCGACTCGCCCGGCGAGTTTCAGGGAGCGGAGGTATCACAGCGGATCGTCACGGCGAACAAGCTGCGCCTGAGCCGTGAGAAATATCTACGACGTGCACATGTTACTGAACACTTGGCAACAGCACAGCAATTCCGCGTTTGCAACGATGTGCGCATTCATTTTTACCGTGCATTAGCAGCACGGCAGCGAGTTGAGTTGCACAACGAATTGTTGAAGACGGCCGAGGATGCGGCGGTGACCGCACGAGAACTCTACAACTTAGGGCAGGCTGCACGTTTCGATGTGCACAAGGCTAACGTTCAGCTTCAAGAGGCTCGGCTGGCCTGGCAACGGGCGGAGCATGATTACCGGGCGCGGATGCGGGAATTATCGGCTTTGATCGGGATCGATGTGTCCCAGGCGAACCTGGAAGGCGAACTGGCGGAAACCGACACGCCGTGGACGTTCGAGGAAGCGCGGCAACATCTGCTCAGCAGCAGCCCGCTGCTGTTGGCCGCCCGAGCGAAGCTCGATGCCGACCGGGCCACCATTCGCCGTGAAGAGGTTCAGTGGGTTCCTGATTTGATTATCGCCGGCGGTCCCGGTTACAACTTCGATGCAGGCGAAACGGTGGCGAACGCCAGTGTCAGTCTCGAGATCCCCTTGTTCGACCGCAACCAAGGCACGATTGCCCAGGCGCGCGCCGATTACCAGCGACAATTGAATGAGATACGGCGCATCGAGCTGCAACTGGAACGCATGCTGGCGGGCGTCTACCGCGACTATGCTCTCGCCTACGAGCACTCACTTGAATACCATCAAAAGATCGTGCCCGAAGCGGAGGCGATGTATCGGGAGTTGCTGCAAAGCTACAAAGCCAACCGCGCCGAGTGGCCCGACGTGCTGGAGGCCCACCGGTACTATGTCCAGGCACGGGCCACCACGACCGACTTTGACGAACAGTTACGCCGCAGCGAGGTGATGATCCAAGGCTTCCTGTTGCACGACGGACTGATGCCTGCCGAAGGGGCCACTCCGGCCGGTCACATCGATGCGGTACCGAAACCTCGCTAACGAGTTTTCTACTCGGATGCATGCGCGTGGGCCGCCGGAATGGCGTTTTCCCTGCATTGCTTGACATAACCTAACGATAAACTTGAACGATGAGATCGTAACCATGCAGGACCACCAAGACGCCCCGAAGAATCGAATCGTCGATCGCCGGCGGTTCCTCGCCGCCTCCACGACCGTCGCCGCCACCGGATCGTCGCTCTTGGCAGCCCAACAAGTCGTCAGTCAAGACGCTCAAAACGAGGCCGCCAAGGATGGGCGCCAAGGCTCGCACCAGGAGACATCATCTTCCGACAAGCCACCTGCCGAAAGGCGAGAGCCGGCGATTCGCGACGAATATGATGGCTTTCACCGCTATCGTCCCAGTCGAGGGAATGACCCCGATTCGGATTTCTATCTCGGCAAATTGGTCCCCGGCTTCCGATCGGCCAGTGAAGGACCGGCACCTTTTATCGCCCCGGATCTGCCGAAACTACCTTGGAAGATGGTCCGCGGAGCCAAAGAATTTCATCTGGTACCGATGCCCGTCAAGCAGGAATTTCTGCCCGGGGTGAAGATGAACCTATATGGCTACAACGGCAGTTGTCCCGGTCCGACCATCGAAGTCAACCAAGGAGACCGGGTGCGCATCGTCGTTACCAACGAATTGCCCGAGGAAACGTTCGTGCATTGGCATGGGTTCGAGCTACCTGTGCAATACGACGGGGCGGCAACGCTGACTCAGAATCCCATCCTACCTGGCAAATCAATGGTGTTCGAATTCGATATCCATGAATCGGGCACATTCTTTTATCACTCCCACGTCGCCATGCAGGAAGCATTCGGCCAGGTCGGATGGTTTATCGTTCACCCGAAGAAAGTGTTCGATCCGCCGGTCGATCGCGATTTCGGTTTGCTATTCCAAAACTTTTTCATCCCGCCGACACAGACGATCTCCGACAGTTGGTCCATGGACTGGAACTGGCACGTGATCAACGGCAAAAGCGGTCCCTATACCACTCCGTTGGTAGTCAAACACGGTGAGCGGGTGCGCATCCGGCTGCTCGATTTCTCACCGATGCAGCATCATCCGATTCATCTCCACGGCCATACGTTTTGGGTCACCGGACACGAAGGCGCCCGCATACCGAAACAGGCCTGGATCCCACGCAACACCGAACTGATCGCGGTCGCCCAAGCTTCCGACTTCGAGTTCATCGCCAACAACCCCGGTGACTGGATCTTCCATTGCCATATGGTGCATCACATGATGAACCATATGGTTAAGCATGTCGGACCGCGTATGCGCAACGAGGCGTCGGTCGATACGTTTCTGACGAATCTCCAGAACCGCCCGAAAACCAACCTTACCAGCGCCGAAAACCTAACGGCGCCGGGATATCCACAGACCATGCAAGGCATGCACATGTCGGCCGAGTTCATGGAGAAGATATGGAGCCGACGTGAGGTCCAAGGCATGCGGGCCAACTATGCGATGGCGGTCAAAGGACTGATGACGGTGCTGCGAGTCTTACCCGAGGACCTCTATCACCGCGTGATGGAGACCGACGAACCGATCGAGAAAGGAGAAATCTTTGCGGAAATCGTTCGCCGCTTCGGCAACCCCGCGCACTACGAACCGGCGCCGCACATGCCGATGCACAACGAATAACCTTTCCGCAAGGGCAACTTGGCCCAGGTCCAATTGACTGCTAGACTTACCGCCATGGACCGAACGGAAAACTACCGAAAAAACAGCCTGTCCTTACTTGATTCGGTCGCCATGGGAACCGGCGTGATGATCGGCGCGGGAATCTTTGCGCTGACCGGCCAAGTGGCTGAACAGGCCGGAGGATTATTTCCCCTGGCATTTTTTGCGGCGGCGGTTGTTGCGGCGTTCAGCGCCTATTCTTATGCAAAAATGGCCGAGCATTTTCCGTCGGCGGGTGGCATCGCCATGTTCCTGATGAAGGCGTATGGCAAGGGGACGATCACAGCCGGCATGGCCTTGTTGATGTATTTTTCAATGGCCATTAACGAGAGCCTCGTAGCTCGAACCTTCGGCACGTATACGTTGCAACTCTTTGACGGGAGTCAAAACCACCCGATTCTCGTTCCTTCCTTGGGCGTCGGACTGCTGATATTTGCCTTTGTGATCAACATCCTGGGCAACAAATACATCGGTGCCATGTCGCAGATCACGGCGATGGTGAAAATCATCGGCATCGCGGCGATCGCCTTGGCTGGAATTTGGGCTTCGGGATTCTCGGTGCAGAACGTAGCGTCGCTGCGGGACGCCACACCTGGTGGATTCGTCGCCGGAGTGGCGTTGGCCCTACTTGCCTATAAGGGGTTCACTACCATCACCAATAGCGGCGATGAAATCGTGGATCCCAAAAAGAACATCGCTCGTTCGATCATCGTGTCGCTGCTGATCTGCACGGGCGTGTACATGCTGATTACCGTCGCTGTCGCGGGCAATCTCTCTATTGAAGAGATCGTAGCAGCGCGGGACTACGCGTTGGCTGAAGCCGCACGGCCCGCGTTCGGGTCGCTCGGAATCTGGCTAACGGTCATTCTGGCGATCGTGGCAACCGTCTCCGGATTGATTGCGAGTACCTTCGCCGTCTCGCGAATGCTGGCGATGCTGACTGAGATGGAACTCGTCCCACACAGCCATTTTGGAATGCCGGGCAGCATTCAGAAACACACGCTGGTGTATACCGTCGTCATCGCCATTGTCTTGACTGTGTTGCTCGACCTGTCGCGAATCGCATCGCTGGGGGCATTGTTCTATATCGTCATGGACATGGCCATTCACTGGGGAGTTTTCAAACACCTTCGCCGTGAAATACAAGCGCAAAGCTGGATTCTCGTCACAGCGCTCGTACTGGATGTCATCATCCTGGCCGCGTTGATCTGGATCAAAGCACAGACCGATCCGCTCGTACTTTGGGTGGCTGCGATCGGGTTCGGCATCATCTTTGGGGGTGAACGCCTATTCCTCCATTACCATCCGCCGAAAACCGAATGAGGTCTTTCTGAACAGCGAAAGCGTCGGTGGACGGCGTCCGGTAGCTCCTCTGAACTACCCACTCGGCTCTTCGAGCATCATCTATCGGCATGAGGTTATGAAACTGGGCCACTCACTACCCGTTCGGGCCGCGTGCAGTCGCTGTGTCGTCTCCATTGGTCTGGGGGGAGGGAGTATAGTCGGGCCCGACCAACATGGGCAGGAATTGATGGAGTGAACGGAAGACTACCGGTTGGTCGTCGATCGGTTCCCCATCGATCGAAAAACGCAGTTGGGGATCACTGGTGATCCGTAACTTGTGCACCTGTCGATACTCGACCTGGTCGCATTCGAGATACGTTTGAAGAATAAAATTGGCGGCCACGGATGCCAGATCGAACCCCGTTCCCTCCTTGATCAAGATGACATCCATCAGGCCGTCCTCTGGGTTGGCACGCGGTGCTAATGGAAGATGGCCGGCGTTGGTGCGTCCATTGGCGACAATGACATTCCAAACAGGAAGACGCAGGGGCGATTCGTCATCGAACTGCACTTCCACTTGGTAGGCTTCCAGGTCCGCTAGAACGCCGATAGCACCCCTCAAATAGCATAATGGCCCCCAGGTTTGCTTGATCTCATCGGTCAGTGCCTCGGTAACTCGGTCGCTGTTGCCTCCGGCAGCTACATTGGCATAACAAGCTGGTTCGCCGGAAGTGGCAATCTCGATCAAATCAAGATCCCGCGGCGTTCCGTTTCGCAAGACCTCATGGGCTTGTTGGAGGTCGTCGGGCAAGCCGAGGGTAAGGGCAAAATCGTTTGCCGTCCCAATCGGAAGAACGCCCATGACGATCGGCGACTTTCTCGCTGGGAGCGCACCGCGGTAGAGACCATTGGCCACCGCATTGACTGTCCCATCACCACCAGCAGCCACGACCACCTGGAAGTCATGACGTCGCGCCCTTTCCGCTAAGACACGAGCCTGACGATTCGACTCCGCCTCCACAATCTCGATGGTCGGAATCGCCTCCAACTGCTGTCGAACTTCCTGTGCCTCGTCGGTCGAAGCTTTACCGGCACATGGATTCCAAATGATGAGTGCACGAGTCATAGCTCCATGCCTCGGCTTGTCTTCATACGCTCTGCCTCCTCTAACAAACACGTCATCCTTCGCATCAATCGCCTCGCTGACTGGCCGCCAATGCATGGGACGCGCGACGCCCGGGCGATCGGCCGCACGCCCCAACAGCGTGCCTCACTGCCCCCCTGGCGAATCGTCTTGCAATGCTTTACCCGCCGATTCTAGTGCGTTCCCCAACGTTTCCTTTGCGTTCTCAGCGGCGTCCTCAATCGATTCACCAGCCTCTTCCAGCCCTTCGCGAACTTGCTCAGTCGTTGTCTGCTCCTCGTCCGGCTTGGCTTCACGAGCAATTTCTTGTCTAGCTTCCGCTACTTCATCGGCAATCTCTTCCCCAGCCTCCCGTACTTCCCGAGCCACGTCCTCCGCGCGCTCCTCGGGAGTCTCCGGGCGTGTATCGCACCCCACCAGGCTGAACGTCACCATGCCAACCAGGGAGGCGGCAATGACGTTGCCGACTACCATACGAAACTGGTTCATCCACGGTTTTTCTGTCCTACGCTTCATCGGAAAACCTCCTCTCAGAGATGGAAAACTACGAATGTTTTTTTGCGAACCCGTTGAGCCGTCAGTGCCCGATCGTCGCCAGCTGTCTCCGCCACTGGGACACGTGCAACTGCTGTGCCGCGAAAGCAACTAGGTCAACGAGCAATGGCCGGCTTGTTCGTTGTGCGGTCGGGAGCTGGAATACGCGTTTCCCCTGCTTCGCTTGAATCTCCCCCCTCGGATCGATCTTCCGCAGCAGCGTGGGCAGCAAGCTGTTCCGAGGCACTGGTAAGAAAGCGACTGACAATCACCGTAACGTTGTCGCCCCCTGCCTTCCCTGTGGCGCGTTCGACAAGTCGTTCACCCATTTGGCGCGCGGTCGTATCGCGTCTGAGAACCGATCGAATCTCCTCGTCCGATAGTTGTCGGTACAGACCATCGGTACATAGCAATAGGATGTCTCCCGGTTCTAGCTGGTGTTCCGTGGTTTCAAGAGTAGCCTCATGGTCGCCTGGTGACTTTTCCTCCGCCCCTATCGGATAGGGCGTCTTGCCAGGCGACTCGACGTGATCGGTAGGGAAGGTGGAGGGTGAAAGCGCACTTGACCTAGGTGCCAGCAGGTGGCACAAACCGCCATCGCGAAACAGGTAGCTCCGGCACGTGCCTGCCCCGACCAAAAAGATGCGCGGCCAGAAAAGGTACGCAAGCAGGATGCTGGCCGGAGAAGACGGTGGGAAATCTGCATCGGTCTCCGCAATCTGCTCGACTCTCTCTTGCGAATCTTCCACAGCCGTGCGCAATTGGCGCTCCAGCGATACATCGGTCGAAGTGAGGAAGAAGTAGCGTCGATTGGCGCTGAGCACGCTGGACACGAGGGCGTCGACAGCTTGCTGAGAAGCTCGCTGCGTTTTGCTCCCGTCGCCGCCATGACCATCGGCCACCACCAACAACTGCCCCATCGAGCTGCCATGCAATCGCGTCTGCGATTCCAGGCTCAAACTTGTCTGGTGTAGACGCATAGATTTGTGCAAGTCGGCGACCAGGAACTGATCATCATTGACCGGACAATTCCGCCCGATGGCAGAGCATCCCCAACAATCCATTTTCAAGCGCATGGTGACCACCTCTCTGTATCCATGGCCATCGCGGCTACCGCGACGAAGATCACAAGGGAGCGACAGGAAAGCGGTGACCGTTGGTTGTTCGCCGGCCGGAGGCTCACGTCTTTACTCGACGACGGGTCAACAGCCCCAAGACCCCGGTAAAAAGGGCGGCACCGATGATGGACCACACCACGGGGAATGTGGTATCCCCCAATCGCAACGCGAAGACCTCGGGGAGGCCCATCAGCCGAGCTAACCAAGTGCCCAACAACGCTCCAATAAACCCGAGCACGATGGAGATCACACAACCACCGCGAGAGAATCCGCTGAGGGCCTGCCCCAAGGCCCCGCAGATGCCGGCTACGAGCAGCAGCATGAAAAACTCGCCGATGGTCACTGGTTCCTCCTCAAGTTAGAAATCCTGCGGCAGTGGCTGACGCTTGGGGCGGGGCGAAGCTACGGATGCGTCTTGGGGCCCACCGTGGCGATCACCCACACGGCATGAATGATGCCGGGAAGGTATCCCAATAGCGTGAGCAGAATATTCAGCCAGAACTGCATGCCGAAACCTACCTGAAGAAAGACTCCCAGCGGAGGCAGCAAGATCGCAAAAAGAATCCGAATGAAATCCATCGTTTTTTCTCCTATTCAGGGAATCGAGTTAACGGTCCGCTGTGCCTATTCAGACTGCGAGAAAGAATGCCACAGCGATTGGACCACGTGCAATTGACGTAACGCCAAATCGAGGTCTTGGTACTGCCGAAAGATCGATCGCCTCTCGGGGCATTCCTTCATTTGCGATAGGGCCGCCTCATATTTCGCCTTGACGTAGTTTTCATCGCGACGCATCCCTTGAAGTACGCCACCATCATCACGCACCTGACGCCATAAATTGCGAACGGCCACACCGATCCCATCATGGCGCACCGGGGCGATGCCACCGTGATCCCTGGACGATGGCGGTGACATGCTGGCCCGATGCGATGGATCGATGACTTCCGTCGGATGCGACTCTCCCGGCCACAGATGCAACTGCTCAGTGCCCTTTCGACATAGAGCCTGCAACTCTAGAGCATGGTGCATTCTCATGCGACCGACGAATTGCACATAGCGTGCCAAGCGATTCCAATGCACCTCCCCTCCGACACGTGTCAACTCGCGCCAGCTCTCCCAATTGACGTGGACCAATTCACGTACCACCCGAGCCGTATTCGAGTCGTCCGGGCCCTCGGCGTGGAATTGGTGTTGCTGAATCATGTGATCGTCTCGCACGGTCATCGGTGTCTCCCTGGAAAAACTCATTGCACTTGCCGTGCCATGCGTTCGTAGATCGGTAATTCGCTGGGCAATAGCGAACCGGGAAGCGAACGTGGTCGAATTGCAAGCACACTGATCGTTGGACGATCACTCACCTGGTGCTCGCTACCACCGCAAGGCGGATTGGTTCTCACCGCACACTGGACGCGCAGGCCGAGACCGCTTCGATGATTCACCAACGCCGCGGTCCGTTGGGAAGACTAGGCCCTCACCATCAGGGAGAAATCGTAGTTGGCTCCTTACCATTGCAGCTTTGGCCAAGTATCGTAATTAAGTCGGAACTGAAACGAATCTCCTGGACCAAGGGAAGATCCACGCATGCATGCCGTTCCCGTCCCTCGACACTCCAACCGCACCACGCATTGGTTGGTCCGCCTATCCTACGTGGCGGCTGCTTTGCTCGCACTTGGGTTTCAGCTTGCATTGAACCTGGGAGTCATCGGCTCCATTCTTTATTTGCCGGTCGTATGGATCGCCTACCGCACCAGTCGCCCGAAAGACATCTACGCCGCCGCGGCGGTCGCATCGCTCATGGTGCTGCTCGACGCGTTCTTGAATCCACCGCAACTCTATATGTGGCGGCTGGTAGTCAACCGAACTCTGGGCCTGTCAGCCATCTGGATGACGGCGTACATGTTTGTTCAGATTCTCCGCTCGCACCAAGAGATCGTCGCGCGGGATCAATCGCGCAGCCGCATCGTCGAGCACGCCCTGGAGGGGGTGGTATCCACGACCGCCGATGGACGCATCCTGGACTGGAACAAGAAAGCCTCGGAAATCTTCGGGTGGTCGAAAGCAGAGGTATTGGGTAAGCGCATCATGGACGTGCTGGGATCCAGTGAAGACGACTCGGACCACCCAATACAACATCTTTACAATGCATTGCAACAAACCCCCGAGGGGACCAACATCCTAGAGTGCAAGAGTCGCCGCAAGAGTGGTGAGGAAATCCTGGTCGAGATCAGCATGGTCCCATTGACCATCAACAATACACTGCTCGTTACCGGTTTCGTCCGCGACATCACCGATCGCGATGAAATTGCTGCTTACCGCACCCTGATGGCGGCTTTGGTCGACTCCTCCTACGATGCGATCATCGGCAAGGATTCCCAGGGGACGATTATCAGTTGGAATGCCGGGGCGGAGAGGATTTTTCAGTACACAGAAGAAGAAGCACTCGGCAAAACGGCAAAACTGATTCTTCCTCCGGGATTGCATGAAGAGGAGGAGGAAATCCGTCATGCGTTGGCGAATCGGACCCGACTCGAGCAGTTCGAGACGGTGCGACGCCGCAAGGATGGCACGTTGCTGCCGGTGTCGATTACGGTGTCGCCCATCCTTGATGACCACGAGCGGTTGTTGGGGTGGTCGTTCATCGAACGTGACATGACCGACCGGAAACGGGAACGGGAGGAGTTGCAACGTGCCAAGGAGGCTGCTGAACGCGCCGTGCAGGTGCGCTCGCAATTCTTGGCCAACGTCAGCCACGAATTGCGTACCCCCATGAATGCCATTATCGGCATGACCGATCTAGCCCTGGAAGAAGAGCTTTCTGAACCAGTACGAGACTACTTGGAAACGGCACGTTCGGCCGCCCACTCATTACTCAGGTTGCTGAATGACATTTTGGATTTCTCGAAGATAGAAGCGGGAAAGTTTTCCATTGAAGAAGCCCCGTTCAGTGTTCAAGAGGTCGTGGATGAGACGATCAAGGCGTTGGGGGGGCGTGCGCTGGCCAAGCAGCTCGAATTGATCTGCGAGGTCGATCACCACATTCCGGAAGAATTGATGGGCGACGCCTCGCGATTGAGGCAGATCCTGATGAACCTGGTCGGGAACGCCATCAAATTCACCGACCGCGGTGAGGTCTTCGTAAAGGTCCGTTTGGCTCGTGCCTGGGCCCGAGGCGCCCGGTTGGAGTTTTCGGTCAGGGACACAGGGATCGGCATTCCACCCGATAAGCGCCGCTTGATTCTCCAGCCGTTTACGCAGATCCACGGCGACACCCATCGACCCCGCGAAGGTACCGGCCTGGGATTGGCAATCACCAGCGAGCTGATCCGTTTGATGGGAGGAAAGTTGACTGTCGACAGTGAGGTCGAGCGAGGAAGTTGTTTTTCGTTTCGGCTATCGTTCAACCGTCCTCGTCGAAAGTCGGCCAAGTCCAAGAAGCACTTTCCGCTGGCCCCCGTGGCTGGCCAGTTGACCTTGGTTCTAGACGATTCGCCGGGCATGCGTCAGGCCCTGGGCGAGATTCTCTACGGCTGGTCGATGAACCACTTCGCATGCGGGACGGTCGAGGAGGCGTTGCGCGCCCTACGGCAGGCGCAACACGGGGGAACTCCTTTTTCGCTGATCCTCTGTGATTTTTCTTTTCCTGGATTGGATTCAGCCAGCTTCTTGAAGTTGCTCGCCTCCGAATGCGATCTCGCCCCTCCAGTGATATTCATGGTGACCGGCAATTCTGCGACGGGGCAACTTGAGGACCTGTCCTATCCCAGTCGTATCGTGTTCACGCCCAAACCAGTGACGCAGTCGGATTTGATGCATGCGATGCTGCGCGCGTTCGATCTTCGCCTTCCTGATCCCGAAGAATCCACCGCGCACTTGAAGCGCGGCAGCAGGCTTCTCCCCACGTCCGCGGCGGGCGGATTGAAAGTGTTGCTTGCTGAAGACACGCCGGCCAATCAAAAGCTCGTCCGCACCGTTTTGGAAAAGCGAGGGCATCGAGTGCATGTGGCGCAAAATGGCGAGGAGGCGGTCGAATCGGCCCGACGCGAAGCGTTCGACCTGATCCTGATGGATATCCAAATGCCGATCATGGATGGCATGCAAGCCACTGCCGCCATTCGACAGTGGGAAGAATCGCAACCCAGGTCAACACCAATCGTCGCGCTTACGGCTCATGCCATGCGCGGCGATCGCGAATTGTGCCTGCAGGCGGGCATGGATGCCTACCTTGCCAAACCGCTGGACGTCGGTGAACTCATTGAATTGGTGGAAACCATCGCTCTGGACCCCAAGATGGAACACGACCTTCAACACACCCATGTCCCCTTGGTTGTGGGCGGAGCAAAGCCCAACACCGGCTCCTCCCACATCGCAACCCCATTACCTGGACCGGCTGCAGAGCACAGCATGTCCACGGCTCCGACCAACAGCCGGGCGGGCAGCAATGAAGGGGCAGGTGCGGCACGCGCGGCAGACCAACCGACCGACATCGTGGACATGGAAGGGACGATGCAGCGATTGGGAGGCGACTTGGAACTGTTTCGCGAGTTCGTCCAGTATTTCCTCGAGGACTCTCCTCAACTGCTTCGCCAACTACGAACGGCGGGCCATAGCGCGGATGCCGCCACTATCGAACGAGCAGCGCACAGTTTGAAAGGAATGGCGAAGAATTTCGGAGCCACTCGCTGTGCAGAGATCGCGGCACGCATCGAGGCGGCAGGCCAGGCCGGCGATAGCACCGTAGCGGTCAAACAGGTAGAAGCCTTGGAACACGAAGTGGCGCGTCTGGCTACGGCGTTGCAGTCCCTGCGAATGCAGCTCAATAACGATTGAAGCCCGCGTGGCCTACTCGTATTCGTTGCACGCCATGCCGTATCGGCTGTCGCGGCTTCGCCTTGCAGGCTTACCACCCCGTTCCGGCGGCACTCATGCTTCCGTCGCTTAGTCTTCCTCGTCCTCGGCATCACGAACGACATTGTCGACGGCGATGCCGAGAGTTTTCATTTTATGCCGCAAACTGCCACGAGTGATTCCCAGTTCAGTTGCTGCCTTGGACTGGTTGCCGTGATGTTTGCGCAATATCCTGCTCAACAGGTACCGTTCCATCCACTCCAGGGTTTCCGCATAAATATCCTTCGAATTGGCCGCCTCGCGCCCATCGACAAAGGAGGCGATATCCGTTTCAGGATTGGGATGGTGTTCTGCTGTTGAGGAGGCCGGGGAACCGTGCGGCTGCCGGATCTTTTCCGGGAGACACTCAGGCAAAAGGATCGGACCGGTGGCCATGAGCATCGCCTTGCGCAAGGCTCCCTGAAGTTCGCGTATGTTGCCAGGCCACCGATAGGAGAGCAACAAGTCCATGGCCTCATCGGCAATGGCCGTCACCTGTTTCCCTAGTTCGCGGTTGAATCGCTGGAGGAAGTACTGGATGAGTAGACGAAGGTCGTCTCCGCGTTCGCGCAATGGAGGCAAGAAGATTTCGAAGGTATTCAATCGATGGTAGAGATCCAGTCGAAATTCTCCATCGGCAATCATCTGCTCCAGATCGCGATTGGTAGCGGAGATGATGCGCACATCGACCTCGATCGTCTCCCGCCCGCCAACCCGTTCGAACTTCTTCTCCTGCAGCACTCGTAACACCTTGCTTTGCGTCAGCGGCGACATATCTCCGACTTCATCTAGGAAGATAGTCCCGTCGTTGCATTGTTCGAACTTGCCGATATGCTGCCGATCGGCGCCGGTAAAGGCTCCTTTTTCATGACCGAATAATTCGCTCTCGAGCAGCGTGTCGGATAGCGCGGCGCAGTTGACCGCAAGGAAGCAATTGTCACTGCGATGGGAATGCTGGTAGATGGCGCGGGCGACCAGTTCCTTCCCCGTTCCACTTTCCCCTCGAATCAGGACCGCCACGTCCTGTCCCGCTACTCGGCCAATCTGTTTATATACCTCAAGCATTTGCGGACTTCGGCCCACCAGGATATCCCCATCGGCAGGGAGTTCTTCCCCTTCCTGCAAGCGTACTGGAGCCAGCATCAGGCGCCGCGTGTGGAGCCCTCGTTCGACCAGATCCTGAATTTGCTCGACGCTCAACGGCTTGACGACGAACTCGTAGGCGCCCCGTTTCATCGCCTCGATCGCCAGCCCGCTGTCCTCGACTCCGGTAATGAAGATGACCGGCAGCTTGATATCGAATTCGCGGATCTCATTGACCAGTTCGATGCCCCGCCCGTCAGGCAGCATGATGTCCAATAACAAGAGATCGGGGGACTCCGACTTCATCAACTCCATGCCTTCCGCGGCGCTGCCAGCGGTGAGGAGTTCCGACTGCGCTTCCCTTCCAACGCCCGCTGGACCAATCGCTAGTACAGTGCGGTCATCGTCGATCACCAATACTTTTCGACATCCTGTGTGTCCTCACTCCTTCTCATGGGGCAATTTTTGGCGCAAGTGGTAGCATCCATAGGCGCAGCATCGATGGTTTTAGACGTTAATTCGCCGGCACATGATTTGCTGAAACAGATTCTTGTTAACAACGGAAAGAGACACAACGGGACAAATCCTACTTACAGCGTTATGGTGATGCTCCGGTGACCGACAAGTTGGTCGATCAGCGGCCAACGGTGGCCCCTCGACGCGTTCATAACGCTGGACTCGGAACTATCATACCGCACTGGAGAGGGGGGCAGATCGTTAAAAGGCTGTATCCGACAACTTTTTCGTTCACATTCGTTCACAGAACACTTTTTCCGGGTACGCTTCCTGTTACGCGTTCGTGCAAACCTTCCATGCAAATCTCAACTGGCGGGCAAACTGCGGGGCGTGAAAGGGCACGGGACCCTGTGATTCACAGCGTGCTGTTTGTCCATACATGCACATCCTTTATTGCAACGGAGATAATTGTTCCATGACACGAAAAAATCACGCCGATCACTTAGAATCCGTTCGGCACCTTCGCCAGATCATCGAAAACGCACCGGTCGTCATGCTCACCACGGTCGACCCGTCGGGAATGCTTTTTTCGCGTCCGATGGTCAATATCAACCGGGAGTTCGATGGCGACTTCTGGCTATTCACCGAATTCGACGACCCCAAGGCCAACGAGATACGGGCGGATTCGCATGTCAATGTGAGCATTGCCGACATCGACCATGGGAGGTACGCCTCGTTGTCGGGAACAGCCAAGCTGGTCGAAGATCCCAAACGCGTGGAGTTGCTTTGGACGCCTGAATGTGCGGAATGGTTCCCTGACGGGCCCGAAAACAGTTCACTCGTATTGATTCATGTCGAAGTGGCAACCGCAGCGTATTGGGACCGCAAACAGGGGGTGATGGGAAAACTGGTGGGGCTGCTTCGCCGAGCCATCACCGGAGATACCTCGGAAAGCATTCAACACGAGGTGGTCACCTGGTAATGGCTCGATACTGCCCAGACAATCGCCGGTCCCTGCGTCCATGGTGTCAGGCAGTACGGTACATCCGCATGTCATGCTGTTGCCTGGCGGTGGGTGCCCTGCTGCTGAGTTCTCCAGAGGCTCTGGCTCAGGCTGCTCCTCAACTAACCGCACAAGGGACTTCGTCGGCCACGACGGATTCTCAATCCGTTGAGAATGGTCCGCCCACCGTGGTAGCCACACCCAACATCACGGCCACACCACCGCAGGATTCCCCTCCCAGCGATTCTGAAATTTCCGCTGCCGTCGAGAAGATACTCGGTAAGACCGAGTGGTTTGATGAAGTGGAGGTGGAAGTTCACAACGGTGTGGTCTTCTTGAGGGGGCGTGCCGAAGATGAAACGTCCACAGAGTCGGCTGCTGAATTGGCCGCCTCGGCAGCCGGCGTCCGGGCCGTCGTCAATCGGATGGCCGTCGTCCGCAAGATCGATTGGTCGCGGACGTTGCCGATCATCATGAGCAGCGTGACCTCGCTATGGCGCGATTTTTTGGCTCACAGTCCGCTGCTTATCGCCGGCACCGTCGTATTACTGCTGACCGCGCTGGTCGCCAGGATCGCCGAAGCCATCTTCAACCGCATCGCCCAGCGAAGCCGGGTGCGGGCCAGCCTGCAGGATCTGGTTCGGCAGCTCATGTCGGTCGGGATCTGGATCGTCGGCTTGCTGGTGGCGGCGATCATCATCTTCCCTGGCTTGACTCCCGCCAAAGCACTCACCGTACTGGGACTAGGGTCAGTAGCTATTGGCTTTGCCTTTAAAGACATCTTCGAAAACTTCTTCGCGGGCATTTTAATTCTGTGGAAATATCCCTTTGATAAGGGAGACTTTATCGAATGCGAAGGACTGCTCGGCAAGATCGAAGGCATCGCCATTCGCACTACGATGATTCGCCAAGTGGACGGGCAATTGGCGGTCGTCCCCAACGCGTTTTTGTTCAAGAATCCGGTGGATGTCCTCACCAATCGTCCTACTCGCCGCACCACCATTCTTTGCGGTGTGGCCTACGACACCGATTTGAGCAACGCACGACGAGTGATCGAACAGGCGGTCGAGCAATGCACGACCGTTGACCGCCATCAACCGATCGAGATCTTTGCGCAACAATTCGCCGATTCGAGCATCAATTTTGAAATCACTTGGTGGACTCGTCCGACACCGCGAGAGATTCGTCAGTCGCGAGATGAAGTGGTGCGAGCGGTGAAACGAGCCCTGGACGAGGCGGACATCGAAATCCCGTTTCCTCAGCGCACGTTGCGGTTTCCGGAGGCCTTGTCAGTGCTCGCCAGCCGTCCAGCGGATCGCGCCACGTCTTCCGAGTAACGAGGCCGTTGGGCCGCAGCCGATGGGGCGATCCAGCCACACACGACATCGGCAGTTAGGCATGCCGTTGTGATTCGAAACGCTTTCACTGCCGAAGGAGCTACCGATTTGTTCCCATCAGTCCGCCCACTGCCGTGCCTGGCCCTGTTCCTCCTTCTAGGCATCGCCATTCCAGTGCCCGCCGCGATGCTGGGCCAAGACGAAGCCTCCCTCCCTCAAGATCCTCCGCCTGCAAGCGATGATGGCGATGAGGTCGTGGCCGAAGTGCCTGAGCAGGTGGCCGTTGAACCGACGGCTCGTGATGACCAGATCGCCGACCGCCTGACGCGGATCCTCGAGGCCACGGGTTGGTTTGAGCAGGTAGAAGTTACCGTCGATGAGGGAGTGGTCTTTCTGGACGGAGTTTCTCAAGAAGGGCACCACCGCGAGTGGGCCGGGCGCCTGGCATCGAACACGCAAGATGTGGTGGCCGTTGTCAATCGGTTGCGTCTGGGGCAACAACCACTGTGGGATTTCACGCCCGCGTGGAAGGAATTGTCGCAGTTGACCCGCGACTTGGTGCGTAGCCTGCCGCTGCTGGCCGTCGGCATGGTGGTATTGGCGTTCACCTGGATGGCGACCCGTTGGACGGCGGTGGGTACGCGAGGCTTCTTTCAACGCCGTGTGGGCAACTCGCTGCTCAGTAGCGTTCTGGCGCGAACCGTCGCGGTGGTCGTCTTTCTGCTTGGGTTATACCTCGTGCTTCGCATTTCCGGATTGACACGTTTGGCGATGACGGTCATCGGTGGCACGGGAGTTCTGGGACTGGTCGTCGGCTTCGCCTTTCGCGATATTGCCGAAAATTTCCTGGCCAGTGTGCTGATCAGCATGCAACAGCCTTTTGCCCGCGGAGACCTGATCGCCGTCGCCGATTACAAGGGATTCGTCCAACGCGTCAATACGCGTTCCACACTACTGATGACCTTGGAGGGAAACCACGTTCAGATTCCCAACGCCACGATCTACAAGGAAACCATCATCAATTATATGGCCAATCCGAAGACGAGATTCGATTTCGCTGTGGGAATTGGCTACGATGACCCGATCAACCAAGCGCAATCGATCGCTTTGTCCGTCGTCCGAGAACACCCAGCGGTCTTCGATGACCCCGAGCCGCTCGTCTTAGTAGAGAACCTTGGCGCCTCGACGGTGAACCTGCGCGTCTACTTTTGGGTGGACATTCACCGCTACGATGGCTTAAAGGTACGTTCAAGTGTGATACGATTGACCAAACTCGCCTATCAGCAGGCAGGGATCAGCATGCCCGACGAGGCTCGCGAAGTGGTTTTTCCCGAAGGAGTTCCCGTGCGCATGGTGCCCGAGGAGGCACGCGCCGAAGTGGCCTCCACTCCCCCCACCGAACTGCTGGCGTCCACCGTTGGGCCGGCCGAGCCGGTGGCCAGCGCGGCAGAAGGAGACCTGCAGAGCGATGCGGATACGATAAAGAGGCAAGCGGAACAATCTCGCACGCCGGAGGCGGGGCCAGACCTGCTGGAAGACTAACCCTCTCCCTTCGCCGCGCTGGCACCTCTACCCATCATCACCTACCGTCAACGGTGCATAGGCATGAAGACCTACCTGATCAATCTGTGGGACGGTGTCCGGGGAAGCTACTGGTTCGTCCCGGCGTTGCTGGCTGTAGTGGCCTTGGTGTTGTCAATCGTGATGCCCTGGGTCGATCAAGGCTTTGCTGACGCTGGATTCGAGCTTCCCGCTTGGGCCGCCACGCGATCGGAGGCAGCACAAACCACACTGTCGGCAGCAGCCGGGGCGATGATCGGCGTGTCGGGAACCGTGTTTTCCATCACCATCGTTACCCTGTCGTTGACCAGCCAGCAGTTTGGTCCCCGCTTGCTCCGGCAATTCATGTACGACCTGCTTACCCAGATCACCCTGGGAGTCTTCCTGGCAACCGGTTTCTATTGTTTGCTGATCCTGCGCACCGTAGAAATCACGCACGACCCGACGCCACCACATTTCTCCATGCTCGTGGCGGCCATCATGGTGGTAACGAGCATGATGTTGTTGATCGCCTTTATTCATCATGTCTCGCAGATGATTCAGGCGCCCCACGTGGTCGCTTCGGTGGCGAAGGATCTTGACGATGCCATTGATCGCCTTTTCCCTGAGCGCCTGGGGGAAGCAGGGGGAGAGAAGGAGGGATCCGCCCCCCCCGCCACCTGTGCGGAATCCTCGGTACTGCCACCAGCCCCTCACTTGAAAGTGCTCGCCCAGAAGGAAGGTTATGTTCAAGCGATCGACGCTCATGGCATGATGGAGCTGGCCGAGGAAAGCAACGCCACATTGCGTCTGGCCATACGACCGGGGGATTTCTTGGTTTACCAGATCCTGTTGGCCGAGGTGTGGTTTCATGGCGAACCGGCGGACACCTCGTCCTTCTCCGAGCGGCTCAACGAAGCCGTGATCGTGGGAATTCGTCGCACCCCGCGTCAAGACCTGGAGTGTGCCATCGACGAATTGGTGGAGGTGGCCGTCCGTTCCTTGTCGCCAGGAATCAATGATCCGTTTACAGCGATGAATTGTGTCGATCGCCTGGCTGCCGCCGTGGGGCGTATCGCTCAGCGCCAATTGCCCGCGCCTTACCGCTACGACCAAGACGGAATGCTGCGCGTCATCGTGCCGGAGGAGCGTTTTGCCGGCGTGCTGGATGCTGCGTTCAACCAGATCCGTCAGTATGGCCGGGATAGCGTGGCGGTGACGATCCGCATGCTCGAAGCCTTTGAGCGGATTTGTCCCCACCTGTTTCGACAGGAAGATGCGGAAGCCATGCTACAACATGCCCGGATGTTAGCGCGCCATGCCGACGAATTCCGGGAACAACATGACCGCGACGACGTGCTGAGGCGCTACCAACGCGTGGAACACGCCGTGCAGCACCTCCTCGCCAGGGAACAATAGGATACGCGACCAAACTGGGGGTGGGCGATCCCTTGACGACATCCACCGCCAGGGAAGGCCGACGGAGCTGCACGATGGCATCGACCGCTGCTATTTGGGAACCACCAGGACGGGATGTGGAGAGCGACGGATGTAATCGTGCACCTCGGCTTGCGCATCGTGCTCCCCCTGTTCGAGCGCGAGGATCATGAGCACGGGGTGCGTCTGGGGATGCTCCGGCGTAACAGGCTGGTCGTCATCGTCCTCATGACGCACCAGCAAGTCGTAGTCAACCCCCATCTCCTTCGCACTCTTTTGCAATCCGGCGTGCAGACGCGCATAGGCCTTCGCCAGAGCGCGTTCCACATCCTCGTAGCTGATCTCTTCCGCCGGATGCAAGGCTTGAACGATGGTGCGGAAGTTCTCATAAAACTGATGTTCGACAAGGAGCAGCAACTCCAGGCGCCCACCGTTTCGTACCAATCCCACGGCATACGCCGCCGCCTTCTCCGCGGCCTCGTTCTCTCCCGTCAACACGATCCGCACATGCGCCAAAGGATCTCGTGTCCTAGCGTCCGGCTGCCGAATCGCCACGAAAGGGATCTTTAAGCGGGAGATCAGCACATCCACCACCGTTCCCGTACTGTCCTCACCAACACTCTCGAAGTCTCTACCGAACGGGCAGGGAACGATGAGGAAATCGGCGTCCACCTCGTCAATAGCAGCCAAGATCCTTTCGAATGGCTCATCGCCTTTTGCTTCCTGAAGGACCGATGCCCCAAGCTGCTGCAACGCGGCACGTTGCTCATGGTTCGTAGCATCGCCGAGATTCAAGACGGAGAATTGGCAAGACCATTGTTCAGCAACTCGCTGCGCCATGGCCACAGTAGCAGCATCTTGGCTCGAGCCATCGAGAGCGATTAAGGCGCGTCGGCCGCGACACGGCCGTACAGAATTCACCACGCCGACATCAGCACGACGAAAGAGATCGATGGAAGCAGCCAGGTCCTGGTCCACTTTTCGTTGCGTGGTATCGGTCATGATCGTACTCGACTTGCTCGACTTGCGTGGGATTCAGGGGAGCGGCGGTATCCAGCCCAAAAAACGAAATAACAGCAAGAATCCGATGGCACCGAGAATCTGCAATACCATGATGGTGCCGCCCAGACGTATGAATTCCCCCCATGATACCGTCTGATGCTCTTCCTTCTGCAAGGTGTACAACGCGATGACACAGGAAATCGAACCGATGGGCGTGCCGTTGCCACCCAGGTTGCATCCCAGAATAACGCTCCACCACATCGGTTCCACAGGAACGGCACTTCCCCCGATTTCGTTGACAATGGGAATGAGTGTGGCCGCCACTGGAATGTTATCCACAATCGCGGAGGCGACGCCAGAAAACGCAGTCAGCAAGGCAACCAAGGCAGGAGTACTCCCGCCTGAAAAATGAACTACCTGTTCCGCCATCCAGCTCAACGCGCCCGTCGACTTCACACAACCGATGATCACAAACAATCCCACGAAAAACAGAATCACCGTCCAGTTGACCTTGGCAATGGAGTCCTCGACCGATTTGCCAGCAAACAGCAGCGCCGCAGTACCACCGGCCAAAGCGACATAGTCCATGCCTACTCCCAACGGTTGTGCCAGAGCAAACCCGACGACGGTGAGGACCAAAATGACCGCACTGCGTATCAAAATGCGACGATCGTCTACCATTGCCCACGGATCGAACTGTTCGATCCGCTGGCGTAACAGCTGGCGAGCATCCTCCGCCTGCTGCCAGGGAAGCGAACGGCGAAAACAAAAGCGCAACAGGGCAATGGCAATAATCAGACTGATCAGTGCATACGGAGCGGAGACGATCAAGAAATGAGCGTAGGGAATCCCTGCCTGGGTGCCGATCATGATGTTCGGCAAGCCGCTAGCAAAGGTGACGATGGCTCCGCTGTTGGCACACACGGCTGCCGACAGCAAAAATGGTTTGGCAGGATAATCGAGCGCGCGACAAATAACGAGAATCAATGAGCTGAGGATCAGCATCGCCGGCACAATCGTCAACACGGCCACAAAGGCAAACGTCAACGCACAAATGGCGAAATAAAGCGCCGAGGCGCGTCCCCCTGTAGCCCGCACGATTTGCATGCTCAGAAAATGGAACAGACCGCTGCGACCGGTTACATCCACCAAAATACCGGTGCCAATGATGACCCCGAAAATGTTGAGATCGTGCGACAGGATCTCATGGATGTCCTCGTACGATGGGAGCACTCCCAGAGCCAACGCCGCTGCAGTAAGCAGGACGGCTCCGGTAAGCGCAGCGACCGTCTTATGAAACCGCTCGACCGCCACCCCGATGTAGGTGAGGATCATACCCAACAAGAAGATAAGCATGACCCAACCGGGAGCACGGCCACCACCTTCTTCCCCCGCCCCCAAGAGCAGGTCCCTAGGTTGCTCGAACAGCCAAAGCTCCAAGGTGAACGCCTCCGCGTTGCGTGCCGTGATGTCGCATCAAGGTGCCGATGCATCGACTTGGCGTCAATCGTACCCCTCTTCTCTCTGGCCTACAACCGAAGTGTCCCCTCGCCTGACGCCTATTGGCTTCAGTCGTTCCTGGCAAGGCCCGCGCCGCGTCTGCTTGACTCAGGCGGAAAAAACGCCCAACCCTATTTTTGGGGGGACAGGGGCGTCGAGAATCTGCATCAATTGCTCTCGTCGCCGTGCTCCCATTTTGCGGCGCCGACGATGCTCAGCGGGCGACCACGTCGCTTTGATGGCTGCCACTCGCGCCATGATCTCTTCATCCGTCAATAGGATGGGGGCATCCCATTGATCCACTCGCTCATTCCCCAACGTTCCTTCCAGAATCTCTACCTGGCTCATCGGCTTACTCCTTACATCACCAGTGTAAAAATGGGCTCGCGATTGCTGGCGGTTCAACGCGCCAAACAGTCGCTAGACAAGGAACGGCCGGTTCTCCGGTGTTCCAGGCAGCCTTCCTCACTGCCATACCCAGACCTAGATGCAAGTAGTGTGCCGAAATTTCCGATTACAACGATTTTCGGGGGAATCATGATGAACATGGGCCGGAGTTTACTGGTGACCAATCCAGGGGATAGAAAAGACTACCTTGGGGCAACGACAGCGATTATCACTTCTGCTGCCGGAGATCCAATCTCTTGTAACCGTTCATGGCTCGGTCGAAAGGGCGAGGCTGCTCCCCAGCCGGTTCCGCAGCCCACTCGTCCTGGGCGGCTCAACCGGAGCCGCGCCCTCCCACAATCGCAACCCGTTGGGTAAGACGGGAAGGGCTCCAGGCGCCGGTTGGCTAGCATGGCAGCGCGTGCGGCTTCCCATCTTGCCTGGCCTTCCCAGTCAACGCGAAAGGAACGATCGGTTGGGGCCGTGAAATCGCTGATTGTCGAGGGGGTTGGTTGACGATTCTGACTAACATTGCGTTGAGAGCTCTCCCATCATTGATCATTCTTTGATCGCTGAGGGATCTCTGCTGCCGAATCTTCAGCGGATTATCTATCCCATGCGCTATTGGGCAGGGGCCAGCAACAGGAGGAAGTTTCGTGCCACGAGTTTCGATTATCATTCCTTATTTGCACGACGATGCCCGGTTGGAAGCAACGCTGGTTAGTGTGCTCGAGAATCGTCCCTCCGATTGCGAAATATTGGTGGTGCATGATGGCAGTTACACGAATCCTTATCAGTTGGAGGATGAGGTCGTCTTAGTAGACACCGACGCGGGTGCCACGGCAGTCGATCTGATCAATGCCGCCCTGCGCGCTTCCTGTGCCCCCTTCCTCCATACGCTGTGGCCCGGCATCGAGGTGTTCGATCATTGGCTGGAAGAAGCCTTGGAGGAATTGGAAGGGAGCGAGGCGGCGGCAGCGGCCTTGGGGCTGGAATTGGAAGGAGGTGGCGAGATCATCGGCGTGCACGGCAATCCGTATGCCTGCGCTGCTCCGTGGAGTTCTGTCCTGGTCAGTCTCGACTCCACGGCCCCGTTTGGACCGCTGCTGCACTGCGCCGTCTATCGCCGTCGGGTGTTGTTAGGGCTCGATGGTCTTCCGCAAACAAGCGTAATCGGGGCTTCATTGTTGACGGCAGCCGCGATCGACGCCCTCGGATTCGATACCATCGCCTGCGCGCCGGTGGGGCGAACCTCGAGCCATGTATTGGCCTGCCAGTCACCGGCAGACCTCACCGCCATTTCCCAAGCAGTGGTCGCCATCCACCAACAGCAGCCTACGTTCGCACAAGCGGCTCGATGGCTGCTCTCCGGTTTGTGTACCCGACGATGGACCGGGGCACTAGCCTGGCTGGCCGGTAGCCGCACGGCCCATGCTTTGCGTGAGGACTTTGAACGACGCATCGATGGGGCAGCGAAGAACCTGCAGGGAGCACCAACCATCTCCATCCCCTTGCCTTCGCCCCACCACGGGGAGGTACCGGCCCGCAGGGCGGCATGACCTGACCACTGGCTCTTGCACCGCAAGTCGCGGCTATTGTTGGCGTCGGCCAAGCCGTTCCCCCACGGCGCTGCACGCAGTTGTGAATTCCGTCGAGGTACGCCTCGGTCGTTGTCGGGCGCTACGCCAAAGCCCGAACGATCTGGGAATAACTCCACCACAGCACCGCTGCAGTACCCCCGATCAGCAACAGAGTGTACAAGACCACGATCACCGACCAGACGATTTTTTCCGTTCGTGAAAAACGAGGACTCATCCACAGCAAAGGCAACCCTAGGCAACCGGTAACTCCGAACAGGAGGGCGAAGATCGTCCCCCGCTTCTCTAACAACTGCTCGCGCAGGCTAGGCAGTGGTTTCGAGGGGGCAGTTTCGTCCGGTGGTGATTGAGGTGCACTCGTCATAGCTTCTTCCTATTCTCGCATAGGTTGTGGAGCAAGTGAACGGATCGCAGCCGCAATCTGGTCGCCGCATACAGGCTGTTGGCAGGTGAACCGGGAACATACGTACAGGCGAGGTTCATCGTCGAGTGCTCGTCCGGCGAGCAGTGGTAGGCGATCGGCCAGGCTGGAAGCTTGTTCGGCAGTGGCGACCAAACAGAGAGTCGTCGGGAGCATGGCCGCGAGTAATTGCGTCGCAAGGCTTTCTCCCCTTTCCTCGGGAGGATTGACCAGTACGACTTCCCGGGGGGGCGCCAAGGCAACGTTGAGCGTGCTCAGCGAGTAGGCGGTGGCTTGCGGATGATTCGCCATCGCATGACCTGCGGCCTGTAGCGCGCGGTGAGCCGCATCCTCATAGCGCGTGTCACCTAAGAGCCTCCCCAGCCCTAACAAGCCTCGTGCCGCGCTGGCGTTGGAACTGGGAACACTGCTATCGAGCAGGTCCATGTGGCGCACGATCAATTGCTCACTGTTGCTTCCGGTGAAATAGAATCCTCCCGCGGGCGCTGAGAACTGGTCGAGCATCGTGTCGGCCAACTGCACGGCCCAATCCAGGTACGCGGCGGAGGGATCGACTTGCACTACCTCGATGATGGCCTCGAGCAAGTAGGCATAATCCTCGAGAAAACCGACAGCCGCAGGTTGGCCGTCGCGCCAGGCATGCCACAATTGCCCATGCTCGTCGACCAAGGCTTGACGCAGGAAGGCGAGCGCCTCGTGAGCTGCTCTGCGATAGCCAGGATTCGCCGTGGCTCGATAGGCGTGCATCAGGCCACGGATCATCAACGCATTCCAGCTGGTCAGCACCTTTTCGTCGCGCCCGGGGCGGACCCGCTGTGACCGCTGTTGAAACAACAGCTGACGAGCTTCACGCAGCTGGCCGTCGAGGGTCTCGACATCCCCACCTAGGCGCTCTGCCAGGGCGCCCAGCGGCAGGGGCAGATGCAGAATACTTTTTCCCTCGAAGTTACCCGCCTCGGTTACTCCATACGCTTCGCAAAACAGGCCGCCGAGCTCCCGCCCCAAGACTTGCAAAATCTCTTCACGGGTCCAAACATAGAACTTGCCCTCCACACCTTCACTATCGGCGTCCTCGCTAGAGAAGAAACCACCCTCGGGATGACGCAAATCCCGCAGCACGTATTCGATGGTGCGGTCGAGAATGTCCTTCAGCCACGGCTCCTTCCACAGACGGTAGGCATCGGCATACACCACCGCCAACAGAGCATTGTCGTAGAGCATCTTTTCGAAGTGCGGCACCAGCCAACGCTCATCGACACTGTAACGTGCGAAACCGCCGCCGAGGTGGTCGAAAATACCACCCCGCGCCATGTGCTCCAGCGTATGCACGATCGCTTGCCGCCGCGACGGATCGGGATGTTCCGCATCCAACTCGATCCACAACGACAAATCCAGGGCATGGGGGAACTTGGGCGCGCCGCCGAATCCTCCGTGCCGCGCATCGTAATGTTCTAAAAGCCAACGGTCGGCAGCGGCGATCCATGCGGCGGAAAGCTCTTCAGGTTGGCCAGCCATGTTGCGGACCGCTTCCTGCAAGTAGCCGCTCATCTGGACCCCTTGCTGCTCGACCTGCGCCCGTTTGTTGCGCCAGGCATCCGCGACTGCCAACAGGACTTCCTTGAACCCCGGGCGGCCCCAACGGCTTTCCGGAGGCCAATAGGTACCGGCAAAAAATGGCCGTCCTTCCGGAGTAAGAAAAACGCTCATCGGCCATCCTCCACTGCCAGTCATCATTTGGACGGCTTGCATGTAGATATGGTCGATGTCGGGGCGTTCCTCGCGGTCGACCTTGATCGACACGAAATGTTCGTTGAGCACCGCCGCAATTTCTGGGTTCTCAAAGCTCTCTCGCTCCATCACGTGACACCAGTGACAGGAGGAATAACCTACGGACAAGAAGATAGGCTTGTCCTCCTCCCGTGCCTTGGTCAACGCCTCTTCGCCCCAGGGATACCAATCGACGGGGTTGTCTTGGTGCTGCAATAAATAAGGACTAGTGGCATCGGCCAATCGATTGGGCATGGTGCATGCATCTTTCGCAAACGGTGGAACACAGAATTCCTGGTCGGCAGCGCCGCTCGGGGGCAAGACGGAGCTACAATCAAGGCGAAGCTACCATGACCATAGCCGCGTTGGCACGGTGCGCCCGTATTCGTTGGCGGGTCGACCGGAGGGAATGGTTTCGTAGTCTCATCGTAGCTTTCCCACGAGAACTCTCAAGGAACCAGCCATGCGATGCCTCTATTTTGCACTGCTTTCCGTACTGGGACTGCTCTGCAGCTTTCCCCTGTCGACGCAGGCCGATCCACCAATCGCCCTTCATCCAGAGAACTCTCACTACTTCTTATGGCGCGATCGTCCCTACGGTGCTGATAACGTCAGGGGAACACTATGGCGCGGTATTGAACCTTGACTTCGATTATGGGACGTACCTGGAGGAGCTCCAGCGGCACGGGCTGAATCACACGCGGACGTTTTCCGGTGCCTACCGCGAAGTTCCATCCTCGTTCGGAATCACGGACAATCCGTTGGCCCCTAAACCGATGCGGTATGCCTGCCCGTGGGCGCGCAGTGACGAACCGGGCTACTACGATGGTGGCAACAAGTTCGACCTGACGAAGTGGGATCCCCACTTCTTCCGCCGCCTGCACGACTTCCTCCGCCAGGCACAAGAGCGAGGCGTGGTTGTCGAGCTGAATCTGTTCTGCCCGTTTTACAAAGAGGAGCTTTGGGAAGCGTGCCCCATGAATGCCCGCAATAACGTCAACGGTGTCGGCGACTGTCCCCGGACCGAAGTGTACACGCTGAAACACCCCTCACTGCTGGAGGTCCAAACAGCTTTGGTGGAAAAACTGGTCACCGAACTTCGCGACTATGACAACCTCTATTACGAGGTCTGCAACGAGCCCTATTTCGGAGGTGTTACGGTGGAATGGCAGCACCACATCGTGGACACCATCGTCGATGTAGAAACACGTCTCGGGGTCCGGCATCTGATTTCGATGAACATCGCCAACGGTCGTGCTAAGGTCGAAGCTCCTCATCCCGAGGTATCGATCTTCAATTTCCACTACTGCGTCCCTCCCGATGTGGTGGCCATGAACTACGACTTGAACCGACCAATCGGTGAGAATGAAACGGGTTTCCGTGGTCGCGCCGATGTCCTGTACCGCACCGAAGCATGGGATTTCATGCTAGCCGGCGGCGCGCTGTTCAACAATTTGGACTATTCGTTCACGCCAGCCCATCCGGACGGAAGCTTGCGCCAGTACGATTCCCCCGGCGGAGGTAGCGTCGAGTTGCGTCAGCAACTGGGGGTTCTCAAGCGGTTCCTCGAATCGTTCGACTTCCTCAAGATGCGCCCCGATTCCACCGTGGTGCACTCCACTTCCCCCAAACTTACTTCCTACGCCCTGTCCCAACCGGGTGTTGCCTATGCAATCTACCTGCATGTACCGCTGCCCCACAAACCAGAGCGGGTGGAAGACCACCTGCAAGCCAATAGGAAGGTAACGGTGAAGCTCGATTTGCCTGCCGGAGACTATCGCCTCCAATGGATCGATCCCGTGACGGGCAGGACGCGGCAAGAGGAGAAACTTCAACATCCAGGTGGTCCGCGGGAGTTGCCATCGCCTCCGATCGACAATGACGTGGCCATAGCGATCCGACGGCTATAGTCTCCTTTCGCCCGCTCTACTTGCGCCGCAATCTCTCCCTTCCCTGGGGGCCGAACCAGGGAGCATTCCTGCCCCTGGCGACAGCCATCGAGATCCTGTCCACGTCGTGACGGCTGCGGGACCGGCCCGCCCGTCAGCGGACTGCCTCTCCGCCTCCGGGAACTTCCAGATGCACTGGAGGTGGCATGGTGCTAGCCTCCACACGGGGCGCTTTCGCCAACCTACATGGCTCATGCTCCATCCGCACGACGATCATCAGCAGCCACCGCAACCGGCCGCGCCGGCGAGCCCCCCAGGCATTAAGCTTGATTCGAACCCCGCTGGAGAACTGGTGAGCTATCGGCAAGCCATCTCAGGAGCCATGCGCAGGGAACGAGCATCAGCGCCGCCAGCACGTGCCGCATTACTTCCGCAATCGAGGTCGGCAGGATCTCCCCATGAAAAAGAGGCCGCCAGAAAGCCCGAAAAATCAGCAGAGCAACGCCCACCCAGACGGTTAGATCAAAGAGTTGAAACCTCTCCGCAAACGCGCGTAACATCACCGCACCGGCAAGGGCAATGGCCATTAGGATCCATCCGTACGCGGTGGCAGACTGCCAACCGATGAGCGTACCCACCGCGGTCATGGCTCCGAAAAACTGCCGCGCACCGCACGTCGATGGCCGTTCGTCCACCAGCCGGCGATCGAAGCCAGGATAAAGCACGGGAGCCAGGAGCCGGGCAATGACCAGCGTCGCAGCAGCTCCTGCTACCTGCGTGATCAGCGCATCGATGCGACCGTCGGCAGTAGCTCCCACTTTCGCCGCTCGCCAAGGAACAATCACCGACGGCGGCCATGCCAGGGTGGCTACCAACCACGGGGCGGTGCAATAGACATAAAGTTTCAACGGCACACGCTGCTTCTGAACAGCTATCAGCGCGGCGGCGATCAATCCACTGAGCAAGACCAAATAGGTAATGACGCGGAGGACGAGTGACAGCGACAACTGCACCTGCATCAATGTTGCCGCCGCAGCGATACTCCCACTGGGAAGATTGGCTCCCCCGCTTAACACCTCACTGACATAGACCACAAAAAAGGCAACAGCAACAAACGCTTCCACCAGAGGATATTGCGGGGAGATCGGCAGGCGGCAGGTGCGGCACCGGCCGCGGAGTTTCAGCCAGCCGAAAATGGGCAGGTTATCCAGCGAATCGACGGGGGTCGCGCAATAGGGACAGCGAGAATTCCCACCCACGCCCCGCCCACGTGGCACCCGATAAGCGACTACGTTCAGGAAACTTCCAATCGTGGCACCGACGACGAAGAACCAGAACCCCACCACGGAATCCAGGCTAGCCGACAGCATGGCCAACCCCCAGTCAATTCCATAGACTCGACTGCCCACTCCATGGATCGCGCGATACGTTTGGATGGAGAAAAAGAATCCAAACCCCAACGTCACGAGGAATGTCCACCAGCGAAGGGGCCAGTTCGGACGACGGCGTCTACGGCGCATCTGAGGCATGATGGGACCCTATCGTGCCACAACGGTTACGGAAAACCGTCGATCGACCACTTCTCCGCTTGCCGCATCACCGCTTGCGCCGTGACCAATGGTCCCCCACGTATGCATCAGCAGCCCCTTGGTAAGACCAGCGTCATGTCGCCTGTTGACCAGTGGTGATACGAGACGCCTGCGCAGCATCATGACGGCGTTTTCGGCGCTCGATCGCCGCTTCCACAAAATCCCGAAACAGTGGCTGGGCCTTGGTCGGTTTCGATTTGAACTCCGGGTGAAACTGCACCGCTACGAACCATGGATGGTCCGGCAGCTCAACGATCTCCACCAGACCACCATCCGGACTGGTGCCAGAAAACACCATTCCGTGGGCTTCGAATTGCTGACGAAACACATTGTTAAACTCGTAGCGGTGGCGATGACGTTCATCAATCGCCTCCGTGCCGTAAGCGCGATGCGCACGTGAGCCGGGAAGCAACCGCGCTGGTTGGCTACCCAAGCGCATCGTGCCACCCAGGTGAGTAATCTCCCGTTGTTCATCCAAGAGGCAGATCACCGGATGCGGCGTATCCTTGTCGAACTCAGTCGAATGAGCGTCTTTCAGTCCGATGACGTGGCGAGCAAACTCGATCACGGCGCATTGCATTCCCAAGCAGATGCCGAACAACGGGATGCCTTTCTCGCGCGCGAAACGAATGGCTTGCACCTTGCCTTCGATTCCCCGTTCCCCAAACCCTCCGGGAATCAAAATGCCATCATGACCGCTGAGCAGGCACTCGGGGCCCTCCGCTTCGATATCACTACTTTGAATACGGCTGATACGAATCTGTGCTCGATGATGGATTCCCGCATGGTCGAGCGCTTCATAGATCGATTTGTAAGCATCTTTGTGTTCTGCATACTTACCCACCACGGCGATGCTGATTTCATGCTGTGGATTCCGCAGCCGATGCAGTATATCGTTCAACGGCTCCAGGTCGGGAGCCTGCGAGGGAAGATGGAGGCGGTCGCAAATCTGTTCATCCAACCCATTGGCTACCAGGCTCAACGGCACTTCATATATGGAAAAATCCTTGTCCCGTTCTTCAATCACCGCCTCGGGGCGTAGATTACAGAACAGGGCAATCTTATCCCGCTCTTCTCGAGACATCGGTTGCTCGGTACGGCAGATCAGGATATCCGGCTGGATGCCGATCTGCCGCAACTGGCCGACGGAGTGTTGCGTCGGCTTCGTTTTCAATTCACCCGCCGACTTCAAGTATGGAAGCAACGTGAGATGGATGTAGAGGCAATTCTCTCGGCCCACCGAAATCGGGAACTGTCGAATGGCCTCCAGGAAGGGGAGGCTTTCGATGTCACCGACCGTCCCGCCGATCTCGGTGATCACCACATCGACTCCCGAATCGGCCACCTTGCGAATGACGCTCTTGATCTCGTCGGTTATATGAGGAATCACCTGCACCGTCTTGCCCAGAAACGCTCCCTTGCGTTCTTTTTCGATGACCTGCAAGTAAATCTGGCCCGTAGTGTAGTTCGAATCACGCGTTAGTGGACCGTTGGTAAACCGTTCGTAGTGCCCCAAGTCGAGGTCCGTCTCGCTGCCATCGTCGAGAACGTATACCTCTCCATGCTGGTAGGGACTCATCGTTCCCGGGTCGACGTTGATGTAGGGGTCCAGCTTTTGCATCCGCACCGTCAATCCACGAGCTTCCAGCAGCATGCCGATCGACGCACTCGTCAAACCTTTGCCGATAGAGCTGACCACGCCTCCGGTGACAAAAATGTACTTGGTCATCATTGGTTTCCGTAGAATGAATTGCTCGCTGCGCCGCCCTTTCCCCTATTGTCTCCATCCCTTGCAAGGTGGTCCCGAGCGGCCGACTCGATCATAGCCCGACCGCTGGGGATTGACCAGGGCCGCACCATGGGCAGCAAGGCTGCTTCATGATCGCAGGTGCATGCTCCAGGAGCCCCGACGCGTGGAGATTCCACTTCCGGCAAAACAAAAAACCGGCTGAGGCATGCACCTCAGCCGGTCTTTCCTGCTCAGCCATCAGGGGGTGTGCGAATCTCGGTCGTCCGGTGAAAAAACTCCCCGAAAAAACGCCTACAGGCCTGCATCCCGATCGATCTTGATCAACATTCCTTTGCTGTTGCCGTCTTCGCCCAGCTCACCAATGGCGGTCACGTAGAGCGCCCCGTCGGCGTCGAAGACCATCGCCGTCGGCTTGTCCAAGGACAGCAGCTTCTTGGTACGCATCCCCGTCTCGCTCTCCGTGTCCTTCAGAACCTGGAACAGCCCCCCCTGGCTGGGATCGGCCCAGGCGTAATCCAGGACATACATCTGCCCCCGCTTGCTGTAGGCAACCGCACAGATATCGTGCAGCCCCGATTTCAGGTTCAACAACATGTTGCCGCTGTGGGCGTCGTAGAAGGTAATTAGACTGTCGCCGGGGATATTGATTTCGCCCATCTGACCGACGACCAGATAACCTTGAGGGCTGATCGTCACTCCAACCGGAGCATCGACCTCGGTAGCTTCCTTGGTGGCCAACCAACGTTCGTAGCCGGTTACTTTGTTTCCATCCAAGGTAGCCCGTGCTACCCATCCTTTGGTGTCATCACCATTGGATGTTACAAAGATCGCTTCGCCATTGCTTGCCAAGGCATAGAAATTCCCCTCGCCCTTGATTTCATCTGTGGCAGCCAGTGAAAACGACGCCACCATCGCCTCCGCCTTGATCGGCTTGCCATCAGCGGGCAGCTCATAGACGCGCAGCAATTCCTCCCCGTCGGGCAGTCCGCCACCGCCGACCACCAGGGTGTTCTTGTCCAGGAAGAGCAAGCCGAGTGGGCCGATATTGACCATCGGGCCCTTTCCGTACACATCGCCAGGGAAATCAGTGATCACCGGTTCGACTTTTCCGTCGACCACTTTCACCACGCGATGGTTGCCGGAGTCGGAGATGAAGAGAATTCCCGTCTCGGGTTGAATGGCGATGCCACATGGGTTGTTCAAATCTTCCACAACCACCTTCGCGGTCACGCCGGGTAGCGCGTCGTGACCTAGGGCGGGCTTGGCGTTGGCATCCTCTGCCGCATCAGCTGCTTCTTCGCTGGCCGCTTCCTCTTTCTTTTCGGGAGCCGCCTCCGAGGGCTTTGCCTCCTCTTGGGGCTGCTTGGCCTCTTCTTGTGCGGGCTGCTCCTCAGCAGGCTGCGCGGCCGCCTGCTCGTTCTTCGGTTCTTCCTTCTGCTCTTCTTGCGCCCTGCTCGTACCGAGCGTCAGGACGGTCAAAATCATTGCTAGTCCAAGATGCCAACGTTTCACAGCAACACTCCTTTTCTATCGTAGGGTCCACAACTTACTCGTTCATTCGCATCCATAAGAGATGGCTGGGCGTGCCACCCGTCCCTTCCTATTGTGGCAACTCTGGTGGCTCGATGTCAGGGTACTGCTCGCTGCTTAACCCTTCTTTCAAAAAGATCACCAAATCGGCCTTTTCCTCCGCGGTAAGATTCAGTTGGAAAATCTCCTCATCAAGCCACGGATTGGGGGTCCCCCCCTTGTTGTAGTATTCGATTACGTCTTCCAGCGTTGGCAAAGAGCCATCATGCATGTAGGGAGCCGTCCGGGCGATTTCCCGCAGGCTGGGAGTTTTGAACGCCCCGCGGTCTCCTTTCAAGCCGCTAATCGCCTCCCGGCCAACGTCCGGATCCTCCTTGTCCATCCCCACTCCCAAATTGTGGAACGCATTGTCGGTAAAGTTGAATCCGCTATGACAAGCCGAGCAGTTGGCCTTGCCAAAAAAGAGCTTCATGCCTCGCACCGCCCGTTCCGAAAGCGCATCGGTATCCCCAGCTTTGTAACGATCATAAGGTGCATCACCAGAGAGGACCGTTCGTTCAAACGAAGCGATCGCTTTGGCTAGATTGACTTCATTGACCGGTTCACCAAACACTTCTTGAAACTGGCGGGCATACCCCTCAATGGCCGCGATTTTCTTGACCGCTTCGTCGATCGGCAGGGCCATTTCAATCGGATTGGCAATCGGCCCCAAGGCTTGTTCCTCCAGAGAACTGGCGCGACCGTCCCAGAACTGGAAGCGGTGATAGGCAGCATTGATGATCGAGGGCGCACTGCGGGCACCTCGCTGCCCACCCACCCCTGCGGCAGTCGCCTCGCCGTTGGACCATCCAAGCTTGGGATCGTGGCAACTGGCGCAAGAAATCGAATTGTCGACGGAAAGGCGAGGGTCGAAGTACAACTGCTTGCCCAACGCTACCTTCGCGGCGGTCAAAGGGTTCTCTCCAGGCACGGGCAAAGGTCTCAATCCGGGCGGAACCTCGACCACTTTCTCCTGACCCTGAACTGCCCCTGAACCGACGGCCAGAACCAGCAATAACGACCCGATTCGTCTCCAGGTTCGCATGGCAACTTCTCTCTCCACTATTGATTCGATGCGAATGAATGTTCAGCCGCTTGTCCAAACCGGTCATTTGATGTCCCACCCCATCCTGCGCCCCCTGCCGTACTCGACAAGCGGGCACGGCAGCAGGCAAGCGACGTCCGAAGCGGCGGGAGAACGGTTATCGGAGGAAGGCAAGGAACGGCAGCAAGCGTGAGCATGGTTTGCGAGCGGCGGGAAGCCCCAAGGGAAGCCTCAGGGCGAGGTTAACGTCTATTGTGATGCGTCCCCGGGTTGTTTACAAGGCACCGTATCTCGTTACCTCCACCTGTCGAATCATCCTGCAACTACCGCCAGCCATGCCCTCCCGGCGTTGGGGCAATTGCTGCTCTAAGGGGAGGGAACACCCCTACAATCGCTTGGGGCGTCCGCTGTCAATCACTTCATAATCCACGTCGATCACATCAGGATCCTCGGTCGGATCCGCGTACTGGCTGTCCCAGTCGTAGTAGGATCCCTGTTTGGGCCATACATGGTAATACCACATCGGTGCACGACGCATGGCGGCGGCCTGCTGCGCCCGCGCGATCTCGCGCATACGGACGTTAAGCAACTCGGCCGTACCGGCAAAGAAAACAAATGCAGCGATCAGTAGCAAGATGAAATGGCCGTAGATCAAACCCATTAGAAAAAAGATCAGGGCCATCCACCGTCCGACACGCGCGGCGATTTGAGTGGCGCGCAATTGCCCCATCCGCATGGCCAAGAAAGCTCTCAACACGCGTCCACCATCCATCGGGAAGGCAGGTAGGAGATTGAAGACCACCAACACGATGTTCGCCGCAATTACTTGTTCGAGGAAATCGGTTCCCGCGCCCAACCCGGGCGCCGCTCGCCCCACCGCGGCGCCCAGCATCCAGGGGATCAACAGCACACCGGCGATCACGACGTTCACTGCGGGACCTGCCACGGCGATGACCAACTCATGCAACGGATTCTCCGGCAGACGGCGCAGGCGAGCCACTCCTCCGATCGGTAACAACGTGATGTCCGCCGTCGGAATGCCAAACATGGCCGCCGCGGCGGCGTGGCCGAATTCATGCAGCACGACACACACGAAAATCGCCAGAATGAAGGCGACGGCATAGAGCGCGGCCCCCAAGCCACTGCTGGTGACCGCGGAGAAAAAGTACACGGCGATCAACAACCAGAAACTCCAGTGGATATAAACCGGTATGCCGCCGAAGGTGCCTACCCGCATCTTATTCAGGCCTTTCTTGCTAAGGGCGCTACCACTTTCACGCCATATCACGCCGATGAGATTTCCATAGTGAACATCAATTCGTCCCGGTGGGGGGAGAGCATTGGGGATCGGCCTCGTCCGCTTCCTCGACGATGACAAGATTCCCCAGCACCTCGACCACGCGTACCGGCGTCCCTTCCTTGATCAACCTCCCCGAACCGACCACGGAAACGATATCGTCGCCGAATTGGGCCTTGCCGGAGGGATTCAACCGCGTAATCGTCAGGCCAATCTGCCCCAACAAATGATCACGCACTCCGGGTTTCTCGGCCATAGGGTCATCAGGCCCCGCCTGAGGCTGCAAGACCATCCATCGCAACAAGGGCAATTGCTCCATGTGTTTTTGCATGAACAACAGTCCTACCATGCCCCCGAGCGCCAAGCAGGCCACCCAAAACAGATTGACTGCCACTTCATGCAATTGCTCCGACGTGGTGGGCCAGATGAAGGTTTGGCTGGCCAAGACAATGGACACGAACACCATGACGAGCCCGCCGATACCGAAGATACCAAAGCCGGGGACGACGAAAATCTCGATCGCCAAGGCGATCAGACCACCGAGGAACAGAAGGACTTCCAGCATCTCCACGTTCCCCTGCAGCGCTTCCAACCAAAAGAAGCCGACGAAGCAGAGTGCGGCCAGGAACCCTGCGGCTCCCAATCCCGGATTGCCCAACTCCGCCATCAGTGCGAAAAAACCGATCGTCAACAGCAACCTGGGCAACCAACCTTGGGATAGGATCGCTTGAATCGTGGCATCCAGCCACGGCATGCTCATCTCCGGCGGTGGGGCCTCCAGCCCGAACGCACTAAGGGCCAATTCGGGACGGTCTTCAATGCCGTCGATCAACCCGTATCGTTTGGCCACCACCGCATCGATGTGCCCGCCGCTCGCTATCGTTTGCCGCGGAATCCATTTGCCAGCATCAGGCTGCTGCTGTACCTGCCAATCGGCGAAAATCGCTCGGCGACCAGTATCTTGATGAACATACTCTTGCACCAACACATCGGGGTCAACGAGCACTGACAACAAGGGCAGCGGCCGCCCGGTGCGGGTCGCCAGCTCATCGAGGCTGCGCTGCCACGACTCGTTCAGCAGCTGCCCACGATCCTGAGGATCGGCAGAAAAATCGCACCCCTCGACCATGATGCATTGTCGGCAGGATGCCGGTATCAAGCACACCGGACCGGTCAACGGCTCTCGCACCACCGCCAAGGTATATGCCATTTCCGGGTCAAGTTCCGCCAAGTAACCGGCCAGTCGACGTCCATCGGAAAGCTTGATCGTTGCCTGATCGATCCAGAGCACGAATAGGTTGATGTCCTTCTGTTCTCGATGCTGCTCCATGGCCCGTAGCAACTGGTTCACTCGCGAGGTGGTAAGCTCCCCAACGATCGTAACACCCACCGCACGCCATGGGCCGGGAGGGCCTGCAACCGTTCGCCACGGGGAATCGATGCCCAACGCGGTAGCCAATTGTGGCAGATCATCGACCGTCCCATCGATCCATCGCCGGCTGCGCATCTGAGCACCGGAGAAGGCGGCTAGAGCGCCCCCTGTCCACACCGCCTCATGCCGAATCACCAGGCCATCGTTGCGTAACGCTTCCAGCTTCTCGTCACGGACCGTCGCCGTAGAACCATCGGCCAGTTCGACCCAGTGAACTTGCTGCCGAGGATCCAACATGGCCAGCGCCACCGCCTCCGGCAGGGTCCGTCGCCGCTGGACGATATCACGATAGGCGGCTTCGATCGTCCCGTCGGCGGGTTCATCGATCGCCGCGCGGCCGATCTCCGCTGCCGGGGCGGCATAGATGGCTTCACATGCCAGGACTGCCAGAACCGCATGCCCTTCGACGGACTGGGGGACAAAAGCCACCGGTCGAACCCGCGCCGTGATGGGGCTCGTCAAAAACCGCGCCAAGGCCAGCGCTCGTTCGAATTGGGTTCCCCGCGTGGAGCTGGCCTCTTCCATCGGCGCCCCGCTGAGCGTCGCCAGCGGTTCCGGTACGAACTTGAGCACGACGACCGGACGCGGCCCGCGGTCGTCACTGGCCAGCGAGTCGGCAATCTGCTCGATGTGGCGCCGCACGACGCTGTCCCGCGTTCCCACCAACGGCAGGGGGACCTCTACTACGTAACCTGTTCGCTGAGAAGCCGCCTCGACTTCGAGTTCTTCCTGCCCACGAGCTGCTGTGGCACCACCAACCCAAACGGCCAGCATCCACCCCCCAACGATGATCAGTCCATGGGACCAGCAGCGAACACGAAACCGAGGTACGCCCCTCTCCCCACCGGTCGCGACACCGGCCCACGCCATAGCGCCGCCCCTTGTCGGGCAAGTCTGCGAGAGAAAGCGATGAGGGTGCACCATCTGCAGCGTATCCATGGTTGGCCTGAACCGGTCGAAGCAAATCCAGAAGCGGGCGCTGAGGAACGGATCCAAGGTGGTTGGAAAATCTGGTCGTCCGATCACGCCGTGCCTCTGCCTACAGCGTACCGATTAATAGGCTGAATTGTAGTCATCATGAGGCGTCGCGGCACCGATTCACCGGCTAAGCCCCCGTGGGGCTCCCCTCCGAAGCCTCGGGAGCGGATCCCTGGGTTGCTTGTTCGATCCATCGCTGCAGCGCCGCAAAATACGCGTCGCAGCGGTGCCACATGCTGCCAGGTATCTCCACCACAGCAGTTTCCGGAACGCTCGACGTCATCACGTTGCCTCCCACCAGACGGTAGGTGCTCCACACATATCCGGCCACCTCCTGGACCTCCGGAGGTTGATCGTCACCGCACTCCCACTCCAGCTCGACGATCGGCGGGGCACTGGCGAAAAGGAGCAAACGCTTGTTCGTGCCAATCAACCACCGCTTCTTGGTCGTCTTCGCCTCGCTCGACCGGCCATCAAGGAGCGATCCCTGCAGCGTCACGTTGGCGTAGGCGAAGACCGGCACTTCATCCTCGGCCAGATGCAATCGGAGGACACTTAACACGTCCACCGGAGGATAGTCCGCAAGCGCCTCGGCCCATCGTGTGGCCGCGAACCACCGGCTGAGGGACGAATGCATCAGCGTTTGCAACTTCTCATCGCTCAAGCGAAAGAAGGTAGCTGACTCTTGCACCAGATCGTCACCCAATAACGTGTAAGGACGCAAGGTAACATCCCAATCGATGAGGGTGGTGACGAACGCTTCGACCAACGGATCCTCCGCGGCCAGATCGGGGAGCTCAAAAGTCACTGGCGCGTCATCCTCCAGCTCGGCAAGCATTCTCTCCCGATCGGCAGGCGGAAGACTGGCGGTCATCCGGCTGTGGGCGATCAGCTCCAACGCGTCGCGATCCGAACGCTGCTTGGCGACGATCAAGAAAGCATACAGCGCACGCACTATCACTTGCCACTTTTCTGCCAGCGTCGGGGACACCGAGGGACGGATGCTGGTATCCGGAGCGGACGCCGTCGCCGACGGTTGCCTCGGGGATGCCCGGCCAGAGCGGGAAGGACGCCCTGCACCCCCCCTCAACTGCAACCGCACTCCTAACCGCTGCTCCGCATCGCGCCGCCAGGCCTCGAGGCGGTCGTGCCCGCGTCCGTGGACGTGCTCCAGGAAGAATTGTTCCAACCGCTGAGCGATACGCTGTCGCTCTGGACGCGTCAACAGGTAGGATGCCGAGCGCAATCCGGCGGGACGCTGATGCAGTGCCAAGCAGCGCAGCAAATAAATGCGATCGTATTCATTGCGCAGCTGCAGATGCGTCAACTCCTGCAACGCCGGGCGCAAAACCTCGCGGGACAATGGAAAGGATGCCACCATTTCTACCAGTTCGCTGCCATACACCCAGTTGGCATCACGGTAGCGAAAATCGCCACCGTAGATCCCAGCGATTTCATAACCCACCACGCGCACAAGGTTCAACACGAACTCGACCGCATGCCGGTCAACGTAGTTGCTGGTCAATTTGGCCAGGCCACGCGACCCTGCCTCGGTCGCCAACCACCAGGTGGCCAACACGATCGGATTACCGCCGGCGATCCATCGTCCGGCCATCCACACGTAACTACCGTAATTCATATACGGCTGGACGTGCCGATACGTGCCATAGGCCTTGGTGACCTTGCGCACGTACGTGTATATCGATTGGATGTTGTATTGTTGCACGCGAAAGGGAAGCGTCTCCATCAGGACCAGCAGGTGGAGGCAGATCCGCGACCCGGCGCGCAGCAATTGCTCCAGGCTCGTCTCCAGCAGGGGATTCTGCGAGTGGGGCTGGTAGACACGCGCCACCGCCAAAATGACCTCCGACAGCTCTCCCCATAACCTGTCCCACGAGAACTTCCCGTCCACAGTAAATCGATTGCGACGAATCGACTCGTACAGCCGGCCGGCCTCTTGCTCGAGCAACTCCATGACCAACCGATCCTTTTCCGCCAAGTCGCGTAGCCGACCGGCGTCGGCACTCGCCTCTGCGCAAGCCACCACCTCCTGCCCATCCTTGCCACTCGCGGCGGTGATCGATGCGGCCTGCAAGTCGATCGGTTGAGGAAACTCCCGCCCTTCGTGGAACAGCAGCAGTTGCTCGGCCAACTGGCGTCGACGCTTTTCAATGCGTTGCTCTTCTTCCTGCAATTGGGAAACCAGCTCTTGTCGCGTCGCTTCCCATTCCTGCTGCCGCCGGCGGAACTGTCGCTCCTGCTCGGCCAGCCGGCTTCGGTGCCGCTGCATCTCCCGCTGCTGTTGAGCAATCAATTGCTCTCCGAATGAAACGCGGTAGCGAAAGGCAGTAGCGGCCACCGCAGCCATTACAGCGGCAATCCCCATAACCGCCGCACTAAGGCGATGGTGCGGCCACGCCCAGAAGGCTGCCATGACTCCCGCCGCCGCAGCTACCCACACGCACGCGGTGGCAAATTTCGCGCGACGCATGGTCACTTCGGGAACTTCTTCTGCATTCATCGCTGCGCACCTTCGGGGCGATGGCAATTGGGTGCCGCGTTACCAGCCATTCCCGCGTAAAACCAACATCCCCCGGCGGTTGCCCCACGCCCCAGAGTGCTTCGCAAGGAAGGTCGCTGCAACTGGCCTGGCGTGCCACAGCCTGGACGATGGGGCTCTAACGCGGAGTGCTGACGCTCCTCCCTCTTGTTCAATCTCTTGTTCACTCCAGCGTGGGAGGCCGCAACAACTCGGCGATGCGCGGCTCATTCATATTCTCTTGCGTAGCCAGATACTCCCCAGTGGAGATAAATGGGGGCGCCTCTTTCCCGCCGATCGCCTCGACCAACGTCTTCACGGACAGGTATCCCATCTGAACTGGATCCTGGAGAACAATGCCTGCGCAGGAGCCATCTTTTAACCCTTCGATCAAAGCATCACTGGGGTCGAAGGCAATGAATTCTACCTTGCCGTTAAGCCCCGCATTGCGAAGCGCCTCCAGCGTTCCGTTGGCGTTCGGCTCGCACACGGCAAAAATGCCGTCCAAATCCTGGCCATACAATTGCAACAGTTGAGTGACCTTCTCTTTGGATGCCGTCGCATTGTCGCCACCGCGCTGATCGGCCGATACCACCTTGATATTCGGGTACTTCTTGATGCCGTCGAGAAATCCTTGCTCCCGCTGCTCGGTGCTCTCGCTGCCGGCCAGATAACGCAGCAAGATCACATTCCCTTCCTCTCCAATGGCTTTGGCCAGAGCATCGGCGGCCAACTGTCCCCCCCGGTAATTGTCCGTTGCCACATAGCTGACGATCTGCGGGCCGGGGGCCAGGCCACTATCAAAAATCACTACGGGAATCCCTTCATCGATCGCTTCCGATACGGCATCGACCAGCCCTCCTTTCTGATTCGGTGCCAACGCAATCCCATCAACCCCCAAGGTGATCATGCTCTTGACGACCTCGATCTGACTGCCCGTGTCGCTCTCGACGACAGGTCCCCGCCATATGATCTCGACGTTTCCCAGTTCGTCCGCCGCCTGCTGTGCCCCGTAGTGGACCGATTTCCAGAATTCGTGGCTGGTCCCCTTCGGAATGACGGCGATGCGTAACTTCTGTTCCTTTCCGCCGCCACCAGCCCCTGCCTCCATGCCTTGTTCCGAATCCGATCGACAACCGCCGGTCAACAAGGTAAGCACGGCGATGCCTACGAACAATGCTCTGCGATCCATTGGATGCTCCACTAGCTTTCCAGGTTTCCCACGTGATGCGGTCCATGGCAAATGCCACGGTGCGCCAGAAATCACTTCATTGTACCACGCATGCCCCGGGCATTTGAGACCGTTGTGCGGACGACACGGCACGGCGGCGCGGCGAATGGAAGGGGACGCCGCCGGTGCGCAAGCTCTTCGAAGGAACTCAGCATCGTTCGCTGACGACAAGCTGTGGCCAGGCCACATGTTCCGCTCCGAGGCGCTATCGGCTGGGCGCGCATTGGCCAGCCATCCACCGCGCCCGCGGTGCTGCCCGTCAGCCGGTTGGCAAGAAGAGGCATCCGGCGTAGCCAACCACCTGCCCCCGCTGTCCGGTAACGTCGGCGCTGGTGGCATAACCGATCTCCACCACCTGGAACGACTCCTCCAAGTCATGGAGTGTCTGCATGACGAGGGCAGCGGGTACGACCCCACACATGCTGATCTCATGCTGCTGACACACCTCGATCAAGTGCTGCGGATCTCCGGTAGCCAGGGCGTCCAGCGCCAGGCGATCGCGCCGTCGATTTTCGGCATCAGGTGCATAGTGGTTCATATCGCTGGAGATGACCAACAACGGTCGCGGGTGAAGGTCCCGCAGCACCTCGGCCAACTCGGCGGCCGCCGCGCGGATGTCCGGCCAACTCGCTCCGGCCAGTGCCAACCCCACCACCTTGCATTGCGGCCCTAGGAACTCGAGAAAGGGGAGCTGTACCTCGATACCATGTTCCTGGGCATGCGCTGCCGCATCCAATTGCAAAGGTGTCACCTTCGCTGCCAAGGTCTGCATTAGTTCGAAGTCGTTGTCAAAGGCTACCGCTTGGGAAAGGCTCCATTGCGTACACGGACACACGGCCCAATTGATGCCATGACGCGTATGTTTGGGCCCGATGATGACCAGGGTTCGTCCATCCAATCCATCGATTCGTCGCCACACGTCGGCGGCGATCTTGCCGCTGTACTTCAACCCGGCATGCGGCACCATGGCAGCCAACGGCTGCAGCCGATGGGGCGACGGCCCCTGGAGAAGTCGCTGTACCATCTCACGACGTGCGGCATCTTGGGCGGGATAGAACTTACCGGCTACCGCGGGCGGTCGCGTTCCTTGCCGAGCTACGGGGGTAGGGCCACTGACGCTGACCACTCGCGGCATGGTCGATTGCACTTCCATCGTATGAACGGCCGCATCCCGCGAACCGATGGGCAGCCGTCGGTGCAATTCATCGAGCAGCTCACGGGCACTACGCTGCGGATCAAAGGCGAACCCACAATGATTCGCATCGGCAATCATCACTGACCGATAGCCCGAATCGACGCCCTCCAGGTCCGCCTCCAGTCCGAACCCGTGCATGCAGGGCTCGGTACCGATGGTCAATCCCACGCGCAGTTCTCCGACAAAACCCTGTCGCTGAAACATGACGGCCGTCTGTTGGCACATTTGATAGAGAGTGGCCTGGAGGGGAATTCCCGGCCGAATGGACACTTGCACGGCATTGGCTTGTTGTGTCTCCTTATTCTCGGACGCCATCCATTGTAAACTCAGCACGAGCGCATGGACGGTCAGGTCGGGCAGGTGAGGAACAACGTAGCTCGGCGTGCCCCCGGTGGCCAGGGCAACGATGTTTTCGCCCGCCACCCGCGCGTACTCGGCGAGCTGCTCATCGGATAGGGGGGGATTTTTCCGCGACGGCAAGTCTTCGGGCAAGTAGTTCGCTACAGCGCCGTCGATCGAATAACCTTCGAAGACGAACAAATTCGTGTCGTCCCCCTCCCACGCACCAATCGGCAATCCCGCCTTTTCGCACACTGCCTCCAGAAACCGCTCGGCATTCCATCCTCGTTCCACCGCCACGCTGGGCAGGAGCAACCCCGTTTGCTTTCCGCGCTGAATGATCAAACCGTGCCGTCCCACCTCCACGGCTTCCATCCGCTGGTGGCCTTTCACTCTAACGCGTCGCGCCGGCCCCAGCAGCGTGATGGAGATCGACAGGTATGGCAGTTCACCCAGCGCCACTGCCGCCATCCGTTTATCCTCCCGGACCGTCTTCCGCGCCGCCTCTGCCACCGCCTCCCCGAGCCGCATGGGCTGGCCCAGGACGCCGCAGCACCCGCGCAACAAGTCCCCGCGCTTCAACGTTACAAACGCTCCCATCACCGTTTCCTTGGCCAACGGACCGAGCACTCCGTCGGGCGGATCCATTGGCCGACCGAGGACGGCGGCAGTGACCCACTGCGCCGCGGCCGCGACGAGCTCCCGACGCTGTGCCTCGGTGAGGGTGTGGAATTGCAGTACGGAGTCAGCGCGACCGGTAGTAGCCCCAGTGGAGCGCGTCGGCAACGAATCAGCCATGAAGATCCCCCAATCGGCATGAGAGGCAATGGACGTTCCGCCGAGCAGCAATCCAACTTGCCGGCGAGCACGAACAGACAGCCGCCGAGTTTCGCAGGAAACGACTGCCGGGGCAATCTCAGTCAGTGCTCCAGCGAACGCACGAATTCCTGGTCGGCCGCACTCAACCGCACAATCGGTACGGTGATCTGTTCGCCATTTTCCTTACGCAGTGCCACCGAAGCATCATCGACGCGCACCAAAGACGCCGTGACGCTGAATCGGCCGGTACTATCGCGCCATAGACGCGGCGCGGCAACGGTATTGGTTCCCTTCTTGGCAGCCTCCTTACTCCACTGCGCCGCGGATTTCTCCCGCAGTTCGGCCATCATCGCTTGGATCGATGCGGGAGAATTGCTGCCCGCCAAATCGATGTCAGACATTTCAAAGGGAATCAATCGGGGTTGCCCGGTGATGGTCAGCACCGTAATGGTCAGTTTTTCAAAGTCGCGTACATTGGGAAAGAACAACCGGATGGCCTGGACGTCCGTAGTGGCATTGATGCGCGCGGTTCGCGACGTCGCCAGCCCTTGGTCCCGCATGAGCACCCTAAGTCTAGTGGCGAATTGGGCTTTCAAGGTACGAGAGACGGAAAGCGCACCGTAGGCGGAGGCGGCCACGCGCTCACCAGTGGAAGTTTCGACGGCAGCCGTGAAATGCTGCATACCTCCCTCTTGCATCTGGCGCCGGAGATCTGTGGCATCTCGGCGAGCGGCTGATGCCTCTCGCCCCTGGCCATTCGAACCTCCCGGAGTAATCGTCGTGCCCAGTAGATCGATGCCCAACCCCTGCGGTTCCACTTGCACTTGCGTGACCGAAAAACCGCCGTAGCCGTCGCCGGCCAGCTCGCCACGCATCATTTCTTCCTTCGTGAAGTGGTACTCGCTGGTTTCTTGCGGTACTTCCACCAGAAATCCTTCCAGGCGGCTCAAGCGTGTGGTGTCGCGCGGAAGACTGATTTCCAGTGGCCTCAGATCATAGTTCCAATCGTCGAGATGACATACTTCAGCAAGTGGAGTCTCCATGAAAGTTGGCCAGACGCTGAACTGTTCACCTGATTCGGTGGACAGACGATACGCGGACGCGAAATAGAACGCTTTGTTCGGCAGGAGTCCGTTGAGATCGCGTACGACGAAACCAAGCAGCCATTCGTCCTTGAAACCGCGGGGGGATTCACTTTTCCACGTCGGGATCCCCTGGGGGGTCTGCATCGTTCTCTCCGCTTCCATGGCGAAGGGCAGGAACATGGGAGAGGTGGCGATTAACGGGCGGGAGGATTTCTCCGCCACGAACAATTCGATGCGATAGTCTCCAGCCTGGCTCGTCGCCAATGGACGCGGCGGCCCGCCGCTTTGACCTGCTGCAGAAAGTAACCCGAGGGATGTCGTACTGACGAGGAAAGTCAAGGTCGAGGTCCAGACCGAGATCGTGTGGCGAATTCGGGGCGTTACCATATTCCTTTACTCCCACAAGACAACCATTGCCTACTCAACTCCGCGACGGTTGCCGAGCGACGGCGCCGTCAATCCGTAACCAGAAAAGAAAAGACGCCGTCTATTATAGAGAAACTTCTCCTTGGCGCTGCCGTGGTTCGAACCAACGGTAAACTGCGGGGAGCACCAGCAGGGTGAGAATCGTGCTGGTAATCAATCCGCCGATGACGACGGTAGCCAATGGGCGTTGAACTTCAGCCCCCGAGCTTGTCGAGATGGCCATGGGCAGGAAGCCCAAAGCCCCGCAAGAAGCGGTCATCAACACGGGACGCAGGCGGTCCATGGCTCCTTGGACGACACTCTCTCGCTGCCCCGTGCCCGAGTGGCGCAGGTGCCGAACGTGCTCGATGAGCACCACTCCGTTCATCACCGCAATCCCGAACAGGGCAATAAATCCGACACCGGCGGAGATCGATAAGGGCATGCCGCGCGACCAGAGTGCTAGAATGCCTCCGGTGGCGGCGATGGGAACGTTGAGGTAGATCAACAAGGCGAGTCGCGCCGAGTTGAAGGTCATATACAGCAGGGAGAAGATGAGGAGTAGGGCTACCGGCACAGCAACTGCCAACCTCTGCGCCGCTTGCTGAAGGTTTTCAAACTGGCCCCCCCAGCGAAGCAAATAACCGGGCGGCAATTCGACCTCAGCCTCGACGGCCTGCTGCGCCTCAGCCACGAAACTCCCCAGATCCCGACCGCGCACATTGCATTCGATCATCAACCGCCGGCGGATGGCATCGCGGTTGATGGCCACCGGTCCGTCCTCCAAACGGATGTCGGCCAATTGCGACAAGGGGATCTGTCGCCCGTGCGGATCGGCCACGCGGAGGTCCTTGATCTGCTCCGTACTTTCCCGCCAGTGCGGTGCCAGACGGACCTGCAGGGGAAAACGTCGCTGCCCTTCGAAGACCTGCCCCACCACGACTCCTCCCACCGTAGCCAAGGTATCCAACACGTCGCGAGTACGGATACCATAGCGAGCCAATGCATCGCGTCGGACGCTCACCCGCAGGTAGGGCAGGCCAGCGACCTTCTCCGCTTGCACGTCGGCCGCACCGGGCACCTGTTGTAGTACGCGAACGATCTGGTCCCCTTTTTCCTTGAGCACCTCCATGTCATCGCCGTATAGACTGATCCCGATATCGGCCCGCACCCCGGCGACCAACTCCTGCACCCGCAGTTCGATCGGCTGGGTAAAGCTGTACGCATTGCCGGGCACTTTTTCCGAGAGAGCGTCCTTCATCCGCTCGATCAGCTCTTCTTTGCTGCCCACCGTCCAACCACCTTTCGGACGCAACCGCACGATAATGTCGGTCTGGTAGACGCCCATCGGATCGTTGGCGATTTCGGGGCGCCCCGTTTTCGAGACCACCGACTCCACCTCGGGAAACTCGAGTAGGCAGCGCTCGATGGCCTGAGTCATTTCGATGGAAGTTTCCAGTGCAACACTTGGTAAGCGCGTCGCTTGAATGGCGATATCCCCTTCGTCGAGCTTAGGGACAAACTCGATTCCCATGCCGGATGCCAGCCACAAGCTGCCTGCGAAAACGATCATGGCGCTGACGAAGAGCACGACCGGAAACTGCATGGCCCGCTGCAGCAGCGGAGCGTACCAGCGCTTCAACGCCTGCACCAACCGCGTTTCCCGCTCCTGAACGTGGCGGGCCAGGAACAGAGAGGCCATGACCGGCATGATGGTCACGGCGATCAACAAGGCAGCGGTCAGTGCCGACATGAAGGTAAACGCCATCGGACGAAACATTTTCCCTTCCACCCCAGTCAAGCTGAGGATGGGAACGAAGACGATGATGACGATCGTCCCAGCGAACAAAATGGGCTTGCCCACCTCCTTCGCCGACTCGCGAAATACCGCCAAGGGAACCCGCGCCGCATCATGCCGCCGACGATACTGCCCAGCGCGGCGCACGCAGTTCTCCACCATGACCACCGCCCCATCGACGATGACGCCGAAGTCGATCGCCCCGAGACTCATCAAATTGGCGGAAACTCCCATGGAACGCATAGCAATGAGCGTGCACATGGCCGACAGCGGAATGGCGGCCGCGACGATCAATCCCGCGCGCACATCTCCCAACAGCAAGAAGAGCATGACGATGACCAGCACAATCCCCAAGCCGATGTTCTCGGCTACCGTGTGGATCGTGCGCTCGACCAACTCCGTCCGATCGTAGAATGTATCGATAACCACCCCCGGAGGCAGCGTCTTGCGGATCTCCGCCATGCGCTCTTTCACGTCATGAACGACACGGCGCGAGTTCTCGCCCATCAGCATCATCACCATGCCAATGACCGCCTCGCGGTTCCCATCGCGCGTCACCGCCCCCTGCCGTAGCATGGGTGCAAAGTCCACGTTCGCCACGTCCCGCACGCGAATAGGAGTACCATCCACGCTTTTCAAGACGATCGAACGAATGTCGTCGAGCGACGTGATCAATCCCTCGCCCCGGATAAGTCGCTGCTCGGCATTGTGGACGATGTAACCGCCACCAGAATTCCCGTTATCCTCCTGCAGTGCACGGAATACTTCGTTGAGGGCGATCCCGTAACTTTGCAATTTCAACGGATCGACCTGAACCTCATACGTCTTCCATTCCCCACCGAACGTGTTGACTTCGATGACGCCGGGAACACTACGCAACTGGAATGCGATTTGCCAATCGAGGATCGTGCGCAGATCACTCAACGAGTACTCGTAGCCCTCTTCGGCACGGACCTCGAACTGATAAATCTCACTCATCCCCGTGGCGATCGGCCCCAGCTCGGGAGTTCCCATGCCGGGCGGGATCTCTTCTCGCGCTTGCTGCAATCGCTCGTTGACCAGGTTGCGAGCCCAATAGATATCGGTCCCTTCAGTGAAAACAACCGTGACGGCGGACAGCCCCACACGGCTGATCGACCGAATCTCCTCCACGCGCGGAAGGCCGCTCATGGCGCTTTCGATAGGAAAGGTAATGAACTGCTCCACCTCCACCGGTCCCAAGGCAGGCGAATTGGTGAGGATCTGCACCTGCACGTTCGTCAGATCCGGTACGGCATCCAAGGGGATTCCCGAGGCAGCCATCACGCCGCCGACGAGAATCAACCCGGCGACCAACAGCACCAAAAACCGGTTATCCAGTGACCAATCGATGAGACGCACTAGCATGGGATCGGTTACTCCTCAAGCAAACTGGAGAGCATCAACGACTTGAGGACGAACGCGCCACGGGTGACGACTAGCTCTCCCTCCTTCAGACCGGCAGCAATGGCCGCGAGCGTCCGCGTGCTTTCCGCAACCTGAACGTCGCGTCGCTGATACTTTCCCGGCTCGAGCTGAACGAAGACGAACGTCTGGTTGTCATGTCGCTGGATGGCGCTGGTGGGGACCACCAACGCCGACCGTGCCTTCAGATCGGGCAAGCGAACGGTGACGAACATTCCGGGTTTGAGCAATCCCTCGTGATTGTCGGCCCTGGCACGCAAACCTACGCTGCGCGTGGCATCATCGACCACGTCGCCGGTGTAAAAAACCGTGCCCACGAAGGTCCTCTCCGACCACGCATTGCTGAACACTTCGATCTGGGCGCCATCCAAGTTGTGTAGCAGTGGGATGTGCTCCTCGAAAATATCCGCAATGATCCACACCTGCGTCAGATCGGCGATGGCGAAGAGCAGCTTGTCCGGCCGTACCTGCTCGCGGAGGACGATATCTTTGGTGATCACCGTGCCATCGAACGGAGCACGGATGGGGTAGTCCGAGATGGCTTCCCCTAAGGCCTCCGGATCCACATCGGAGATCTGTGCTTCATCGACTCCCAGGATACGCAGGCTGGTCTCCGCCACCGCTACCCGTGTCTCTGCTTCCTGCAGTCGCTGGGACGCCTCGAGCTCTTGCAATTCCAATTCATGAGACGTCTCTTCCAACACGGCTTGAAACGCCGCCTGATCGGCATTGCGGTTGGTGATGGCCGCCAGAATCGTTTTTTCCGCTACCGCTCCGGTATCCCGAATCGCTTGCAAACGCTGTACATCGGCTTCCGACTTCAGGTAGGCCGCGTAGGCGGATAGCAACTGAGCGCGGTACTGGCCCATGCGCCGATCTCTGAAACGCCGCTCCACTTCCGCAAGCGACATCCCTTGCTTGAGCGCCTCCAACAATTCGAGCGTGTTGCGCGTGATTTCCACCGACCGCTCCAACTTGAGCTTTGCCAGGTTGCGCTGCAGGCGCGCTTGATAGAGGTCGAGTTTCGCTTGCCCCACTTCGCGGCTGTGAATCAGCGCTAACAGCTGCCCGGACTCGACGTCGTCGCCCAATTGCACGTCGACCGAATCAACCAACCCAGAGACCATGGGGTAGACGTGCGCCAGTCGATCCTCATTGATCGCGACGCGACCGGTCACCTCGATTGCTTCACCGAAGGGTTGGACCCGGCACGCCATCACGTCGATTCCCGCCGAGGCGATCTGCTGCGCATCAAGTTGGATGACGGCAGCACCTTCCTCCTGCGGCTCTACAGCGTCCTCCGCCGCCAGTAGGTTCCGGTGACCGCCAGTCGCTGCCAGTCCCAGCAGGCAGACGAGCAATGCGAACTTCACGCCGCTGAACCGACCGAGACGGCCAGATTGATGCCGCCAGGGGACAACTATCGAGGGTGACACTCTCATGGGTGATGAACTCCTAACAAGAAGCAGCTTGGCATGCCAGCAGAGGGCATCGTGAGTTCGCTGAAAACGAACCGCTCGATCCGCATGCACGCACGAAGAGTTCGTGACGTCCAACAACAACTTGCAGCGGTCCGCGAAGAAGGCGACGACCGCCCGTCAGAGGGTTACGCGACGCGCAGAGGAGTTCAACACTGCAAGCTACAAAGAGCGACGCACAACAACCGACCGGTTGCGTCGCCCAAGTGCGGGAAGAGAGGGCCAGCGACGGTTGGCGATCGATGCTCAGGCAACCTGCCGGACCCGACAGTGCACCATGAGGCATCGAGGACTAAGACGCCCTCCGGTGCCAGCCGATCAGGCTGCACGCCCACGCCCCCTTCCAGAACGGGCATGGCTCCCACCACCCAGACTCCAGCCGAGCCAGGGATAGGACATGTGGTGGGGAATTCCCAATGGAAATGCACTCCATCGGCTTCATCCGCGTCGCCGCGGTGACACAGGTCGACGTGCTGCGCCAGCCACACGGCATTGCCGGGATCATCCGTCAAGCTCGCATGACTGTGCGCCACCGGATGCGGCCCCAGCGCAAACACCGCCATCAAGGTGACGATGCTATGTGCTAGCTCGTTCGAGAACCTCACCCGCTCACGCGATAACATCAGTTGCTCAATTCGTAGCTCGATGCAAAGAAATGACCTGCGGCAGCCGCGGTGGGATGGAACCTGGAACGGTGATGGAATCTGGAACGCAATTCAAGTATCGCTCGCCGCGTGAATCATCTCACGTCCCGACGTCCCGCGAATCCGGCTGTCCATCGTGAGTCTAATCAAGCCAGATACCGGAAGCAAGTCCGGCCTACCCTTCGCCCTGCACGCCTTCCACACCCCATCGGCCGTGACGCGGCGGTCGCTAATCGCGGTCCATGCAGGGTCTTAGGCGTTGACCGAAGTCATTCGTCAACCTGAGCGCGAGCGGGCAGCAGCTCGTTGATCTCCTCGATGAGCGCCGTGCGAAACTGCAATCGCGATACGGGCATATCGTCGGCCATACGCTGCTCCAAATCATGGACAACTTCCAACGCGGCGTAGGGCGCCGCCCACACGACGGCTCCAATGACCGGATTGGAATCGGTAAAAAGGCGCTTGCCGAAGTACATCCAGTGCCAGTCGTCGAGCACGTTCTTGATGAGCTGGAGACTGACCTCGGGTGATGTCACGGCCAATAGTCGGGCCGTGTAGGCCAGATTCGCCAGCGTATGATAAGAGTCGTAGGTCACCGGCGACGTCTCTAGGGCCGTGAAGACCAGTTGCTCGATCTCGCCGACCCGCAGGTCATCAAATCCTACTAGCGATTCGAGAACGCGTGTGTTGGGAGCCTGCATGTAATGGCCATCGGAAACCGTGATCTTCCGCCATGCATCGCAGATCCGTTCGAAACTGCGCAGCCGCTCCGGACCTGCTTCCTGATGACGCGCGATGGCGATCAGTAAACGCAGTTTCGATGGGGAAGGTTCCGTTTGATTCGCCAACCACTCGAGCCAATCCGTCAAGGAACGATCGCGGCACAGCCATGGAAAGTTGGAATCGCACAGCTCCTCAACTCCGTCCTCCCAATCGACCCCATATTGCTTGGCTAGGCGATCGGCCTCGTCGCGATTCGCTAACGACAGCCAGACCGCGGCGCCCGACTGCCAGTGGTCCGCTTCCGGACCTGGTGCCACCAAGGGCAACAAACGGAACGGCAATTCCGGCTCGACCCAGCCGAGAAACGGTGCGAGGGTACGAGAGAAAGCCACATCGGTTTTGGCTTGCCCCGTCTCCAGCAATTCCTGGATTCCCGGGCAATCATCCCACATCTCTTGCGCCAGTCGTTTCGCCACGTCCAAACGGCCTTGCAGGGCCAGGGCAGGCAATAGCATTCGAGCCGCGGAGCGTTGCTCGGCGCCGTCAATCGATTGCCAGGCCAGCAGCGCCTCGCCCCTCGTCGAATGATGGCTGCGGCGATTCGCGACGCGAAAGCAATGGCCAGAAGCGTTGTCGGCAACGGACTCGCGGCGCCACTGGTGCGACCACTTCGGAGAAAAGTCTGGCCTCTTCACGATCGTCGGTGACGCATTTACTTCCGCCCTCCGCAGCTCAAGGGGTCGCTGAGCCCGTACTTTCTCTTGAACGAGACGACGACCGACTGCCGAACAACTGACTGCGGAACACTGCGGCAGCCGCGAGCACTAACAAACACTTGATCCCGACCAATGGCGCGCCATACCGCTCGTAGTAACTGACCAAGATGTACGGTATCAGATAGACGACATAGATGCCGATGGCCGCCGAGACCGGCCGAGGCAGCCGATCAGGTCCCCACAGGACGATGACCAACAGGCTAAGCAGCGGCAGTACAAAGACGATGCGTTTGAGGATCAACAACCATGGCGTCCTACGGATATCATCGAAAAACGGTTCATACCACAGGCAGGCCGCCGACCAACGATTCAAGATCCGCTCGATTACCGACCATGGGTCGCGCGTCACCTTCTCCCACACCGGCTGTTTCAGACTGTCCAGAAATCCGATTTCCCTTTTTTCCACATACGCACGTCGTTGCGCCCCGGCGGAAAGCCACGGATGTTTGCGGGTAGCTTGCATGTCCAAAACGCCATCGGTATCCAAGCACAGCGACTGCCAGATCTCGTACATTGCATTGGACTTGACCGGCACCCATCGTCCCAACACCAGCCGGTTTCTGATCGCCCAAGGGGCAACCAGGATCATCGACAGCACCGCCGCACAGGCGAGTTGCGTCGCTCGGCTTCGGTCGATCGTCCGCCGCGACCATCGATCGTCCGGATCGCCCCCCGCCCGTCGACGCTCGATCGGCCACAGTTTCCAGGTCGTCAGTACCGCCCAAGTCGCCCCGACAACCGGGCTGACCAGCGCCACCAGGCCACCGAAAACGCCCCAGGCGATGACGCGCCAGTCGCACCTAGGCGGCTGCGGGCGACACAATCCCAACCACAATCCGTTGACGCACGCCAAAATCAACCAGGTATCGTGGGTTATCTGAAACAGATCGTGGAAGGCGGCGCCAAAGAACGCAATCACGGTTACCACACCGACCCACCAAATCCGTTGGTAACGCGCAAACCGCAGCACCAACCAGGCGGTCCAGGTGAGGACCAGCAATTGCAATGCGTAAACGATCCACACGACCTGTTGGCGATCGTCCCCGGTCAACCAGTACAACAGCGCCGTGATGGCAGGCAACACGGGCGGCATCCAGGCCGTCGGACCGGACTCGGTGCGAAACGGGTCGGCGAACCCGCGCCCCTGGCGAATCGCTTGTGCAATCGAATCGTACTCCGCCCCCAAGTGATCGATCTGGTCCGGTCCCAACCACTCCAGCCGCTCGACCCGATTCCACGCCGCGATGCCGGCCAGCAGGCCCACGATCAACACGGCCGCCAGCACATCCCGATCGAACACGTGCCAGATCGGTAATCGTCGCCCCATCTTCAGTCACGACCCGCCGGAGTTAAACGTGCAGTCAACACGGCCTGGTCCACCTCGAACGCGATCAGCTCGACATGCCCGTCGCCAAAGGTGAAATGCGAACCGCCGCTGTGGGCCGATCCCCAGTTGAGTCGGAAAGGCGCGCCGGGTCGCGATGGCACGTTCCTCGTCCCTTCACGGCTGGTTCCCTGCGATCCGCCGATCCAGATCGGTTCATCCCAAAACCAGCTCGTTTCGACTTGAATGTGCGGATCGAACGCCTTCTCACCCACCAGGATCGTTTCGCTCAGCCCATCGACGATCTCGGCGAACCGCACATTTCGGCCCACGTTGGGCATGGTGCGCAGGTTGCCTGCGTAATCGGTCTTTTCGAACACCAGACCGCCCGACTGATACTGGCCGTAGTTGTCATCGACCGTGGTGGCCGGAGCGCCGCGAGCCCGCGACGGGCAGCGGAACACCGGCTGCACCGCGTAGCAAGCCCCTTGCTGATAAGCATTCTGTTGCTCGAGAAACGGCAAGATCGAAAAACACCACGGACCGGGCTGCTGTCGCGGCCGTCGCGACGGATCGCCCACACCCCACTTGCGTTCGATACCGTCATCGTAGGCGAACGTCGAAGGTTGGATGTCCGGTCCGCCGAGGATCTTCAACGTATTTCCATCGACCGGTCCGGCGTTGCCGGGGAGCAACCGGTGGTTGCCGTGAAAATTCTGCAGCGCCAGTCCGATCTGCTTGGCATTGTTCGAGCACTGCGTTTTTCGCGCCGCCTCGCGGACCGCCTGCACGGCCGGCAGCAACAACCCGACCAGCACCCCGATAATCGCGATCACCACCAACAGCTCCACCAGGGTGAAAGCCGACCGCTGCCTAGGATGGCCCACCGACCATTCATGACGGTTCCGATTCTCCCCACCTCGCCAACGCTCGCATCCCATCATCACTCGACCCCCGTAACGTTTCGCTAATCAACCAGCTCCCAACCCTGCCTACTGCCACGCGACATCATTTTTTCCCGGCAACCGTTATGACCCGCTTTGTTGTGTACGTGTGGATGATTCACTCGGACGATTCCTCGAAAGCAGCCTCGCGGTTGCGCTGGGCCACTTCCGGACTGACATAATACACGCTAGTCGTGACAGACAATCGTTCCGTCGGTTCATGCTCGCGAAACCATCGATAACCCGGATCGACCAGATTGCGGGCAGACACAACCCACCACCCCGCTCGGTACGGGCCATGGACTGTCATCGCATGCATTCCGTCATCCGCATCAATGCCTAGCTTCTTGAAGTCGATACTCGGGATGGCGTAAAGGTAATAGACTGGGCGTTTATCGGGGTTGGTTTCCACCCACTTTTTCAGGGTCAAAATGTCTTGGCCCCAGTCTAGATTACTATGCTCAAGGTACTTCCACCCTTCCCTCGGTCCGCCGATGGCCTCGGTAAAGTAAGCGTAGCTGCGTGGCAACACCGACAGGCTGCTCAGCGTGTACCACAGCACTAGCGCAACAATCGGGTACTGCCACTTACCGCGCAGCGACGCTACACCGGCGGCGATGAGCAGATAAAAGCACGGCAGAAACGGCAGTACGTATCGCAAGTGGTGATTGAAACCGGTTTGGCTGCTGACAAACACGAACAGTGCAATCCCTGGAGTCAACACGATCGCACGAGCGACCAGGCGGGTTCGATTCCCGCAGCGAAATCGTTGCTTGCCCCACGCAATCAGCCCGATCGCCGCCATCAACCACAGGGCGACCGGTTCCTTCAGCCACAGACCGACGAGGTAATAGTGCCACCAGCCGCCGTCTCGCCACTGGCCAAAGAAATACGACTGCATCCTCCCTTCAAAATCGGACTTTTGAATGTCAATGCCTCGAAGATACGCGGCCGGCAGCGGTGCCGGCAGTCGGCCCAACCAGGTACCGCGAAAGCGGTTCCCGCTGCTGCTCGGGGAGGCACTGGAGTCATCACCGCGCAGCGAATCGCTAACGAATTCGAACTTTTCTAGCGGTACCAGCGTCCCCTGGAATTCGTACGCCGCATGGATCACCAACCAGCACACGGCGGCAATGGCCGCGCCTTGCTTCCATCGCCGGCTCCACTGCCACCGTCGCGGACAGACCACCCCGTAACCGATGGTCATCAGCGCCATCATCGGCGGCAGGATTAGCCAGGTCGCTTTGCTCAGCATGGCCAATCCCGTGGCGATTCCCAACCACCACGCGGTGTTGACCGCCCCGATGCGGAGCCAAACGTAGAACCGCCAGGCGGCCAACAGACCGAACACGGCCGCCGTCGCGTCCGGCATAATCGAGGCACCGAAGGTCAGCACCGTGGGCGAAAAAGCCCACAACGCCGCCGCGATTCTACCCGTACGCTCGTCGAACAATCGTGTTCCTACCATCCACATCAGATACGTCCCGAACAGTGTGATCGGGATGACGGCCGTGCGCGCAACGGACATCCAGGAAAATGCTCGTTCCCCGTGTCGCGCGATGTACAACCACCCCAAGGGGCCTTCAGGGCGAAACCCCGGAGAGCGAGGTAACGGTTCGAAGTCAATGCCCCCTCCGGCCAGCCACACCGGCACAGCACCGATCAATCGCGTCAGCGGCGGATTGACACAATACGGCGTAGGATCTCCGTACTGCAACTGATACAAGCCGCTAGGCAAGTGCCCCCACTCGTCCCAACCCGGGCCCGTACCCCAAGCCACCGTCAACAAGCAGATGGCCTGAACGCTACATAATATGAATAGGTAGCCAAACCGACTGGACTTGGACCGGTTTAGAGTATCGCCGATCCCCGGCATCTTGCACCCTCAACGGCCGCTTAGCCGACGATAAATCCCATAAGCGGCAACCAACGCAATGGCTATTCCTAAAATCGCCAGCCTGCGCGTCCACGTTCCACCCCGACTCAGCTCCATTCCCTCCACTGCAAAGATCCCGTCCGGCACCGGCGACCAATCGATCTCTTCTAACGTGTACTCGACCTTACTCCAGACGTCTTCTTTCGCGGTCTTAATGTCGCGAACAATCTTCGTAGGGATATGCCGAGACCGCGGAACGTCATACTCTTTGGTGACGGTATGGAAGGCGTAGCCGTTCGGCATCGTGGACTCCAATTGCTCGTACGATAGCACGACTGCGGAGCTCAAATCATACGTGATCCGACCTACCATCGATCCGGTTACGCTCTCGTCTCCCAGAGTCCCCCAGTCCCACTGAGAAGTCAGGGCTAGCTCACCACCTTTCCGCTCCATCTTCAGAGGCCGGCACACTTTTGCTGTTAACGAACTTGCTTCAGTACTGTATTCCACGTCATCCTGATAGCCCCAAGGAACTTCACCGTCCAGAACTCGATCGTATCGAGTTGATGCCGCATAGAACTCGTACACTGATAACGCTTCGATGCCGTCTTCGAAGGAGCCCAAAGCCGTTATTGCATCTCCCTGTTCCGTTCGTTTCAAACGAACGTACCGTCCTGGACGGACGATCAGCTTGTAATGTTCGCTCGGTTTTCCGTCGGCAATTGTCTGTTCGTCGACCCGAAAATACTGATTATCTCGCGCCCAGTACCGGACCACTTTTTCCTCGTAATAGCCATTTGATCCTTTCTCGATAAATTGATAAACCAAATGAACGTTCCCGTAGTCGTTCTTACGAATGTCCGAGAATTTCTTGTGTAACTCCATCGCCGTCGAATGGATGACAGCCGCATCGAGGTCTTGGGATCTACAGTATTTGACCGATACCCCGAGTACGGTTAGCAATACGATTCGAATAGTGAGCACACAAGCAGGTCGCCAACGAACACACATAACGTTGCCCTTCTCCAAAAAAGGCGAGCGCCCCACGCGTGAGGCGTGGGGCGATCGCCGATGCTACTCACGCACCTCGGGCCATCACGCACTACATAGCTTCACACTTGCACCCGCCAGAAGCTCGTTGAAGGCAGGACGAGCATGCCTTGCCCGTAACGCTGGGAACGCACTTGCCTGTCTGAAGTGAACCGGATTCGCACGTTGTCCCAGAGACAACACAAGGAGCTGTCGCCGACGGCGAACACGTATGCCCAGGCATGGCCATGACCCGAGACGAAGGCAGTACGACTACCACCACCGCAATTACCAGTCCTGCCGTGGCCAGCATACTCAACAACCGTTCTTTCATCACTGCACTCCTTCATCAAGAGAACCGTCGTCCGAGATGTCGCTGCTCGGACGAACCACAACCGTTACGTTGAGCACCATGCGCAACGCAGCATCTGCATCGAATACCAACTCCGCCCTCTCCCGCTGGACGGCATTGGCGCGAACTCCATATACCCGAAGGCGAATCGACTTGTCACCTCCCGGCGCGACCGTTGTGGGCAAGTCCAAAATGGCAACGCAACTGCAGGATGCCTTGGCCCCTAAGACATCGACCGGGGCCGACGTAGGATTGTGCAACCGGAAAGGCACATCGACAAACTCGCCCTCTTTAACCTCGCCCGCGAACTTCGTAAATGAATCCACAACGAGTGGATCGCCCGAAAGATAGCTTCGGGCTGCATCGAGAGAACCAAACCAGGCAATGCCACCGAGCAACAAAGCCGGCAGAACGACGTGGAGGTTGCGGATCTGATCAAAGACAAATCCATGCCCACGCCACAACCGCTCCCAAGAACGTCGAAACAGCAGCAGCGAAACAAGAGCCATCCCATCGACGGCCGCCATCACACCCAACGGCAACGACAAGCTTCCCAGGCAATCGCACCGCTGCTCACCGTCGATCCACTTGATCGCCAAGACAAACAAGAAGAACAGAAACACCCCGGTCAAACACTGCCTCAGCAGGCGATGCGGCACTAGAGTCAAGCACGCCCATCCCAACACAATTTCAAGGACCGCCCCTGTGAGAACCATCGATGCCGGGACGATCCACCATGACGTGATTGCCATCGGGCTGAGCGGCGCGATCTTCGAAGCGCCGGCCAGCAACAACAGACACCCGATAGCCACGCGCGAAGCAATGTATCCGTAATCGTGCACCGAGAGGGAGGAACGGCCATCCTGGGGATCCCAAGTCAACCCTGAGCCTGAAAATCGATATCGAACGTAAGTCCAAGCCGAGGAAAAGAAGTCGCGGATTTCAATCTTTTTCCCCTCCGCCACTCCGCGAGGCTCATACCGGATCGGCACTTCTGCGATCTCGTATCCCGCCCGCAACAACCTGCTGTTTATTTCCGCACACAATTCGAAGCCACGACTTCTAAGATTCATTGCACGCAAGACATCGCGACGAATCATCTTGTAACAGGTATGCGGGTCGCTCAGCCAGCGGCCGTAAAGCAACCATTGAAGAAGTGCTAGAACTTTGACGCCGACATAATTCAGCCATCGCCCACCATCCACATACCCACGACGTTTGAAGCGAGAGCCGTAAACGGCAACGCTGCTACCGCTCTCCGCCTCCTCAGCCAGACGGCGAAGATCCTCCGGCTCGTACTCCAAATCGGCGTCCTGAATAACCACCCACCGACGTGTTGCATGCTCAAGCCCGTGCCGAACCGCCGCGCCTTTGCCCGCATTGGCTTCCATCTGCAACACGTGGAAACCGATCTCCTGAGCTACCGCAGCGACCAACTCGTCCGTGCCGTCGGTGGATCCGTCATCGACCACAATGATTTCGGCTGCAGGTAGCGCTTGGCGGAGCGACACAACAGCGGCACCACCGTCGGTGCCTCGTTGTAACACGGAACGATGACGGACAAGGACGCCGATATATCGTGAGAAGGTTCGTCGGGGTGTGGTCGTTCAATTTCGCCATCGAGCGCCGCCCGACCGGATAAGTTGAGCTGAACTGATTCGCCGCCGGTTCTCACGGCCGCTTCCGCCGAACTCACCGTGGTAACCAGTGTCCCGTCAGCGTCTTTCGAGTCACAGTCTGGCGATCTGGCGATCTGGCGATCTGGCGATCTGAATTCTAGCATGACGCACGCCTCATTGCTTGAGGCCTGAGCTGAAAAAGCCCCCAGCGAGACATCCAAAACCTCCTTCGTTTTACCGCTTCGGGATCGCTTGTCAACAGTTTTGTGCAAATTTTTATCGAAAAACTCGCGAAGCAGGTCCGAGCCTCGACCCAGCGTCTGTCACGGACAGAGTTACCACATCTGGCGCCGAACAACATAAAAACAAATCCGGTTCGGTCACCACGCTGCCATTCGCACCCCCAACGTGTCGCACGAAAGTACCTCCTTTCCCTAAACCATCGTCGCTTTTCACCCTGCGAAAGTAGCGTCTCTAGCAAAACATCGCTCCGCTCCATGCACTGTCCCGATCAAAGCATCCTGCCGGGCAACTACCGCCGCTAACCAACCTCCACTCTCCTCTCGCGATCAATTGCCTTCCTACACTGGCCCCCCGCCTGCTCCGAAAAAACAAACGGCTGCACGCGAAAGCAGGCGCGTCTCCGGACGACTCACGCGAAGCAGAGGACAACGCTTTGTTCGCGCTTCGATTGCGGAGCAATAGGCAACGCTGCCTGGGCGCCTCATCTTTGCGGAGCAAAAAGGCAACGGTTCAATCGCTCGAAAGATGAGTTTAAGACCGATGTGCTCATGGCGACTTCTGATCCAGAAAGGCACGGCGGTTGCGCCGCGCCACTTCGGGACTGATGTAAAACACCGAAGTCGTCACCGACAGCCGCTCGGTCGGTTCATGCTCGCGAAACCAACGATAATCCTGAGCGACCAAATTGCGGGCAGACACAACCCACCACCCCGCTCGGTACGGGCCATGGACTGTCATCGCATGCATTCCGTCATCCGCATCAATGCCTAGCTTCTTGAAGTCGATACTCGGGATGGAGTAGAGGTAATAGACTGGGCGTTTATCGGGGTTGGACTCGATCCACTTCATGACGGTCAGTATATCTTGGCCCCAGTCGAGGTTGCTGTTGTCCAACCAACGCCAACCCTGACTCGGGCCTCCGACGGCGTAGTTGAAGAACGCGTAGCTGCGCGGAAGCACCGATGCGGAAGAGAGGACGTACATCAACACCATCGCGCCGACAGCCCATCGGCCGAACCACGTTTGCCGCCACCACCTGGCTGCCCAGACGCCCGCCGTAATGTACAGGGCAGGCAACGAGGGTAGCACGTAGCGAAAGTGGTGGTTGAATTCGCATCGCGGATCAGCGAGCTGGGCCGGCAACCTTATTCGGCCCGCGAGTTCTTGTTGAAGTACCAGGATCGCGTGTTGTTCGGTACCGACGGGCCGTGGCCCGAGCAGCGGTATTGGTACTATTGGCGATTCTTGGAGACGCAGGACGAGTACTTTCCATATTCCGAGAAACCGTTCCCGCCACAGGGCATGTGGCGCATCTACGGCGTTTTCTTGCCCGATGATGCGCCGCGGAATACGTACAACCAAAACGCAGAGGACACAGATGGTCGCACCAAGCGGCGGGGGAAGATAAAGAATTCGGGGACGGAATGATCGGAAGGTCCGCTGTTCGGGCGGGCTTCTCGGTGAACGCGGTGCCTTTCCAATCGGAAGGAACTCATGGTGTGAGTTCAGTCCGCATGTTCGGCAAATCGTTCGTCCTTGATCCCCAGTCGCAGTTTCCATTCTTGGATCGCGCAAAACAGGACCGGGACTACGAACATGGTGAGCACCTCTACGGTCATTCCCCCGAAGCTGGGAATGGCCATGGGCACCATGATGTCCGATCCCCGTCCGGTCGAGGTGAGTACGGGGATCAGCGCGAGAACTGTGGTGGCCGTGGTCATGAGTGCCGGGCGCACGCGACGGCGGCCCGCCAGCAAGGTGGCGTGCCTCGCGTCCTCGGCCGTTTCGATCTTCAGCCTTCGAAAACTCTGGTCCAAATACGTCCCTATCACCACGCCGTCATCGGAAGCGATGCCGAATAACGCCAGGAAGCCAACCCAGACCGCGACGCTCAGGTTGATAGCATGAATCTGAAACAGCTCGCGGATATCGGTTTCAAACACACTGAAGTTCAAGAACCAAGGTTGCGCGTAAAGCCAGATCATCAGAAAGCCGCCAGCCCAGGCGACACCAATGCCACTGAAAACGATCCCCGCGGTCATGACAGATCGAAAATTCAAATACAGGATCATGAAGATGACAAATAGTGCGATGGGCAGGATCAGCGCCAACGTTTTCTGGGAACGGATCTGGTTTTCATAATTGCCGGCAAAGCGGTACGATACGCCGGCCGGCAGCACCAGTTCTCCGCTTTCAATCTTTTGCTGGAGAAACCGTTGGCAATCTTCGACGACGTCGACCTCAGCGAATTCCGGCTTCTTGTCGAACAGGACGTAGCCGAGCAGGAAAGTGTCTTCACTCTTGAGAACTTGTGGTCCGCGAACGTAACGGATCTCGGCTAGCTGCTCCAACGGAATCTGCACGCCGTCGGGAGTGGGCACGAGGATACGGCCCAACGTTTCGATTTGGTTACGCAGCTCGCGCATGTACCGGACACGGACGGGATAGCGCTCGCGGCCTTCGACAGTCGTGGTGATCCGTTTGCCGCCTATGGCGACCTCGATCACATCTTGGACGCTGCGAATGTGCAGCCCGTAGCGTTGGATTTCATCGCGATCGATATCGATTTCAATGTAGGGTTTACCAACGATACGATCGGCGATGACCGCCGAGGCTTCCACACTGGGCACCTGTTTCAAGAATCGTTCCAGCTCCAACGACACCCGCTCGATAGTTTCCAGATCGGGGCCGCGCACCTTGATGCCCATGGGTGCCCGCATGCCGCTCTGCAGCATGACGATTCGTGCGGCAATCGGTTGCAGCTTCGGGGCGGAAGTCGTGCCGGGCACCTGAGCGGTGCGGGTGATTTCTTTCCAAATGTCGTCGGGGGAACGGATGTGATCGCGCCACAACCGAAACGGGCGGCCATGCGGGTCTTCGATCAAGTTGCCGCTTTCGTCCCGCACGAACTGTCCCGCATCGACGTCAAAGCGGTACTTGATCCGATGGCCATCTTTGTCGACGGCATACTCGGGTTTGTACGAGATGACTGTTTCGATCATCGAGATGGGAGCGGGGTCGAGGGGACTTTCGACTCGCCCCAGCTTACCGACCACCAGATCGACTTCAGGGATGGCGGAAATGGCCTGGTTCTGCAACTGCAGCACGTCGAGCGCTTCGCCGATCGAAGCATGAGGCATGGTGGTCGGCATGTACAAGAACGAGCCTTCGTCCAGAGGCGGCATGAATTCGCGGCCGAGTCCCGGGAACTTCTGGCTGGTCCACTGCCACACGACGGATTGGGTTACCTTCTCCGCACCGATTCCGATGCGCGTTGCTACCGCCGGAACGAACGAGAACACGTTGGCGAAACCGAGCCACGCGCAGAGGCCAGCGACCAGCAGCAGAAGCGGAGCGGAAAGGAATAACAACTTGTGACGCAAGGCCCAACGCAACACTGGGGCGTAGATGAAATACTGGAAGACTTGAAAGAAGGCCAGCAGCCCGCCGATCAACACGAACACGAATACCAGGTTTCTCCAAACGCCCTTATCCGGCCCCAGCGGGGACCATTCATCGCTGAGCATAACGATCACCAGCGCGAACGCTGCGGCATTCGCAACTACAGGCCCCAGACGCCGCCAACGCGGAGACAGCGAGTCGGCCACCCACAGGTAGGCGGCCCAGCCCAGTGCCAGGCCAGCCATCCAGTACCAGCCAATGGCCACAGCGGCGACCGCGCCCAGAATGGCCAAGGCGCCGGACAGCACCCGCTTGCCCCGCCCCGGACGCAAGCGGGTGGTGAACAACAAGTGGGCCGCGGGCGGAATGATGGTCAGCGCCACGATCACCGACGCAATCAGGGCGAAAGTCTTGGTGAACGCCAGTGGTCGAAACAGTTTGCCTTCCGGTCCGGTCATGGTGAACACGGGCAGGAAACCGACCACGGTGGTCGACACGGCCGTCAACACCGCACTACCGACTTCGCTGGACGCGCGATAGACGACATGCAGCCGGTTTTCGTCTTCGGCCGCCTCATCGAGATGTTTCAGAATGTTTTCGCACAGCACGATGCCCATATCCACCATCGTTCCGATGGCAATGGCAATGCCGGACAGGGCCACGATATTCGCGTCCACGCCAAACAATTTCATGGCGATGAAGCACATCAGCACGGCCAATGGAAGCAAGCTGCTGATGAGCAAGGAGCTGCGCAAGTGCCAAACGGAAATGATGATTACCAGGATGGTTACCAGAATTTCCTCAAGCAGCGCTTTGTTCAGCGTGCCGAGTGTCTCATAGATCAGGCCGGTACGATCGTAGAAAGGGACGACCTTGACCTGGCTGAGGTTGGCCCAGGCGGGCCACTGGTCGCGGGCGATGCTGCGCAGGTGCTGCGTCCATGCGTCGTGATTGGGCAGCGACTCGTCGAACGCTTCAAAGCCATGTCGCGTGGCGTATTGTTCGATTTCCGTGCGCGATACGCGATCCCAGTCGAACACGACGTGCGTTGGCAGGCCGGGTTCGATTTCGGCGATCTTCGCTTTGACGTTCTTGATCGCCTGCAGCGGGTTGTATCCATAACGCACGACTACCACGCCGCCGACCGATTCTGCCCCGCCCTTGTCGAGCGCCCCACGGCGCAAGGCGGGGCCTATCGTCACATGGGCGACGTCCTTGATCGCGATGGGCACGTTGTCGGACGATTTCAAGACGATCTTTTCGATGTCTTCCAGTCGCTTGATGAACCCCAGTCCCCGAACGATGTATTCGGCTCGATTGACTTCGATGGTCCGGGCGCCGACATCGACGTTCGACATCCGGACCGCGTTGTAGATCTGATTGAGCGTCACGCCGTGAGCCCGCATGGCGTCGGGATCGACGTCGATCTGGTATTCCAGCACGAAACCGCCAACCGACGCGACTTCGCTGATTCCCTCCGCCGAGGCGAGGGCGTAGCGCACCGTCCAGTCCTGGATCGATCGCAGTTCATGCAGATCGAATCCGCCAATCGGTTGGCCATCCGGATCGCGGCCTTCCAACGTGTACCAGAAAATCTGTCCGAGAGCCGTGGCGTCTGGACCGAGAGCTGGCTGGACACCTTCGGGGAGCGTTCCGGCGGGCAGGCTATTGAGTTTTTCCAACACGCGCGAACGCGACCAGTAGAACTCGGCCCGTTCGTTGAAGATGACGTAGATCGAGGAGAACCCGAAGAACGAATAGCTGCGAATCGTCTTGACCTCAGGGATGCCCAGCAGCGCCACGGTCAGTGGATAGGTGATCTGATCCTCGACATCCTGCGGCGAACGGCCCATCCACTCGGTGAATACGATCTGCTGGTTTTCGCCGATGTCGGGGATTGCATCCACGGGCACGGGGCTTCGCAGCATTCCCGCTACATCCCAGTCGAAAGGGGCCGTGTAGATTCCTGCGGCGACGATGGCCAGCGTCAACAGCACCACCACGACCTTCTGCTTCAGGCAGAAATACATGACTCGGTCGAGCAGTGTTGTGGGTTCAGCGTCCGCCTTGGCTTGCGACGGGCCGCTCGGTGGTTCAACTCGATCGGCTGGTGAGGTCGCATCAGTCATGAGGCTGCACCTCCTCCGCAGGATCTGTGGCGGACGGATCGACCGATTGAAGCAATTCGATGCGCTGGATTTTGTCCGCACAGGACAGCATCTTGCTTCCGTAGTAGGGATTGCCTGCCTGGTCGTTTTCTTGCAGCCAGGTGGCGCCGCGGCCCTCGAATGCCATGGGGCAATGCAGCTCGAACACGTCGTGTTCCAGCATCGGTCGGAAACGCAGCGCCATGGCCAGGAGCTGATCGGATAGCAGGGAGAATTGCGTCCGCACGGCGGCTATATCCGGCGCTTGCTGCAAGGCGGTTAGAATGGCCGCCAATTGCCGACTTTCCTGTTCCCAGGCCGCCCTCTGATCGGGCTCGAATCGGTCGCCTGACAACTGCGCGAAAGTGGCTGACAACTGGCTGGCGGCCGCCTGGGCTGCGACCAGGTCATCGGCGGCCAACGCCTTGCGCATGGCAAAGTAGCCCGCGTACACCGTCGCCAACTGTTGGCGGAACCAGTCGGGCAGTTCGATCGTTGCCGGCCGCACGGCTGGCTGGCTCGCATGGTCAGCGTGAGCGGAATGCGATGCGTGGTCCAGCATCAATTGCTGCTGCAGTCGGTTCAAGTTATGGCGAAGCGACTGCACCACCCGCCGGGCCGTGTCCATATCCGGAGCTTCCGATCCTTCGATCGCATCGTTGCTCAACCGCATCAGGAATTCGCGCCAAACCATCGCCGGGTGACCCGCCAACTTTTCAGCATGGATCAAGTCGAGTTTGCGGCGAAAGTGCTGGAACGCCGCACGCACCGCTTCGATGTCTTCCGTCTTGAGTTCGAGTTCCACTTGCGAGGCGACTGCAAGCATCTCGCGCACTTGCTGGACGAACGAGTCCGGGAGATTCATGACCATCGTCGACGATGTCCCACCGGACTTCGGCTGGGGACCGCCGCCGTGATCGTGTCCGCCTCCCCCGCCGCCATCGGGCGTCATCATGGTCGGTTTCGCCTGGATCTGCAGTTCGCTGTCGATCTTGAAATTGCCATTGATGACGACACGTTCGCCTTCAAACAGTCCGTGGCGGACGATGTAGTGATCGCCGGCTCTCGGCCCCAACAGCACCTCTCGGCCTTCGAAGGTGGGTTTGTCCGTGCCTTCAAGTTCCACGTACACGATCGCGCGTGTCCCCGTGACCAAGGCTGCCGAAACTGGAATCACCAATGGCATTTCCTGGGGATCGGTTTCTGCAGCGACAAATCCCAACGCTTCGGCGCGCACCAATGGCATACCGCAGATGTCGCAGAAGCCGGGACCGTCCTTGACGATTTCTGGATGCATCGGGCTAATCCACTTGCCAGCCAATTCGGGATCGAGGACTCGGCCGCCTGCCGCAACCTTGGATTCGATCACGGCATGCACGAACATTTCCGGTTTAAGCCGTCCCGACGCATTGTCGACGTTGACTCGGACCTTGACCGTCCGCGTCTGCGCATTGAGCACCGGGTCGATGAATGAGATGCGTCCCTTGAAGATCTCACCGGGGTAAGCGGCGGTGGTGAACGTGACTTGCTGCCCATACCGGATCCATGGCAAATCCGATTCGTAGGCATCCAAGCGAAGCCACAAATGCGACAGATCGGCAACCGTGTAGATGCGGTCCCCGACGTTCACGCGATCACCTTCCTGCCGGAGCTTCTGGATGACGATACCCGAGGTGGGGGCATAGATCGTGACGTGGTCCTCGGCGCGGCCACGTTCCTCGATCTCGCGAATCTGCTGTTCGGTCAACCCCAACAACCGCAGTTTTTCCCGAGCCGATTCGACCAGATTGACTCGGCCGGCATTTGGATTCTCGCGCTGGAATCGAAGCGCCTGGATCAGTTCTTCCTGCGCCGTGTAGAGCTCCTCGCTGTACATGTATACCATATGATCGCCTTGGCGAACCTGCACGCCCGTGTAATTGACGAACAAGCGGTCCAGGCGACCGGCGACCCAGGCCGTAATATGCGCCAGTCGGGTTTCGTCGTAATCGAGTTTGCCGACCATGCGCACCTTTGCCGTGACGTAGCGACGTTCTACCGGGACCGTCTGAATCTTCAGCAACTCCTTGACTTCGGGACGCATCACCAACGTCCTCAAACCACCCGCCGATGGTTCGACCGGTACCAGGTCCATCCGGCAAATCGGGCACTTGCCCGGCTTTCGCTGGCGGATCTGCGGGTGCATCGCGCACGTGTACCACTGAGCGGCCGGTTTGGTGGATGCCTCCGAGACGGTTGCCGCCGATTGAGGAGATGCCTGCCCGCCGTCCGGTGGCGACGGCGTCGATCGCCCCGCCGGCATCAAGCTCCAAGCAAAGACAGCACCTGACAAGAAAATGGCCACGCATCCAGCCACGCGTATCCGCCAGCGGTAACGATGCAACCATGCCGACCAGGCTTCTCCGTCGAAAAAATCATGCATGGTGGAACAGCCTCCGCATCGATCGATCCTCCAAGCTAGCCACGTTTCTCGATTCCACCGCCCGGTTCATGAACGGGTTTGTTGCGCTTCGGTCCAGGCAGCAACCATGGCGTCGATGTCTTCCGGTCGCAGGCTGCCGATAATCGTCACCGCGCGATCATCCAGGCGGAACGAGGCGATCAGTTTGCCGTCGATTTCGGAGCAACGACACTCGACGCCTCGGCATACCATCGTCCGGCTACCGGCCAGCCAACCGTGGTCTTGATCCACGTGTTCGAGAACGACGATCTTGGATCCATCCGGTCTGCGACAAATCGTCTGGATGCATCGGCAGCACGGCATGTCCAGGGCGTAAGCTCGTTCCATGCTCAGCCCAGATGGCAGACCGCGGAACGCAACGGGCCGGTAGCCGAATTGCCGTTCGAACGCCTCCGGATCCACCGGCTGGCCGGCGTACTTGCTTGCCATGTACGTATCGAGCGAGTCGGAGCCAAGGTGAGTCGCGATCCACGCAATCTCCCGGCGCATCAACTCGTGTCGGTCGTGCGAATCCCAGAAATAGTCGAGCGACAGTGCGACCATGGCTACCGCGGCTGCGGCCGCCAGCAGCCACCGGGCAACCGCCCGCCGCCCAGCGGAGGTAGGCAGCTTCGCTGGCCGTCCGCTCACCCCGGATGCGGGCGAACCGAAGGCAGGCGAAGGCGGATGCTTCTGCAGCCGACTTCGCAGCGCCAGCCACCCTGCTTGCCCTGATTGCTCGGACGGTTCAGGTACGTTCGCCGCAACATACCGAGTCAACTTCTGGTAACCGGACAGGATTTCACGGCACGATTCACAGGCCTCCAGATGTTGCGCAACCTGCTCGCGCGATTCCCCATCCAGCTCGCCGTCGTAATAGGCCGAGAGCCGTGGTTCGATGTGTGCACAGTCTTTCATTTCAACCCTCCCAACCAGCCAGAGTCAGCAGATTGCGCAGTTGTTGCCGAGCCCGATTCATCCGCGAGCCCACCGTGCCTTCAGGTATTCCCACGGCTTCGGCAATCTCGCGGTAGGACTGACCGTGCTGCTCTTTGAGCAAGAACACGGCACGCAATTCAGGGTCGAGTTGCTTCAACGCCCAATCCAACATGTCACGCTGTTCCACTCGCGCCGCGACACCCGCCTTCGGCTCTGGAGGATCCGCCAACAAGGGGCCGACCGGCGATCGGCGCCGACGCACCCACTGCAAGACTTCGTTTACCGCCAGTCGATACAACCAGGTCTGGAACTTCGCTTGCCCTCGGTACTGGTCGAGTTTTCGGAAGGCCTGCAGGAAGACTTGTTGAGTCAAATCGTCTGCCACATTCACTTCCCGCCATCCGGCGTACCAATCGGTAGACCATCGGGCGGCAATGGGAATACAGCGCCGCCTGTGCCTGATCATCGCCAAGCAGGCTATCGCGCACCCACCGCTCCCAGGGCACCTCATCGCCGGTTGGTCGACCGGTCGATTCGTTCATGCTGTTTTGATGCGTATCGGGCTGAGTTTCTTCACGTGGCATGGGTGGGAATCGCAGTGAGGCAGAGAGAAATGGCCGTGCGAGCCGAATATCCAAGTTAACGTAACTTGACGCGATCCGTCCAAATTCGCAATCTGGGCCGCGAAGAAACCTGGTCCCTGATGCATCGAACCTTTTTAGGTCGTTCGTCGTTTGGGCCGCACGCGCGGCCCTGCGTTCCAGATGATCTTCGTTTTTTTTCTCGTGGAGTCCCAAAAATGAAGAGCCTGAATCACCGCCTGCCACTAGTTGGCCTGCTGGTTCTCCTCATCGCCGCTGCCGGTTGCAATGATAACTCGGATTCATCGAGCGCGCCAGCAACGGATGCGTCCGCCGCGGCCGACACCGGTGGCGACCAAGGTACAGTGGATCACACCGATGCCGATTCGATGGATGGTCGCCAACATGGACATCACGACCATGGCGCGGACAGTGGTGGTGCCACGGACATGGAAAAGATGATGCAGGGACTGGCAGGACTGGCCGAAACCGATCGCGAATCGGCGATGAAACAGCACTTCTGCCCGGTATCGGATGAGATGCTGGGTACCATGGGGACTCCGGTCAAAGTCACCGTCGAGGGGCAGGACGTTTGGTTGTGCTGCGACGGATGCAAGCAAGATCTGGAAGCCGATCCGCAGAAATACCTCGCCAAGATCCAGACAGATCAGTAGTCCGGTAATCGCGGGCCTGCGTCGCCTGATCGGTGGCTGATCCGAGCCTGCAGAGCCTCCCAGTGCAACGATGGGAATTGCCGCGGCGCCACTCGACTCCTTTGCACCGCGCTCGGATGCCGCGTGGTCGCAATATTGGATTCGGTTACGGTTGTGGCTCGGCGGTGGGGATGGGGCATCCGACCTGGCGCTGGATCTGGATCAACGTACCGGACAATGACGTCGCCAGGCGGAGTTGTTGCAATTCGAAGCTCAATAACTCGCGATACGTTTCGACGACGGAGAAGAACTCGCTGCGCTTGCCGCGATAATCCGCCAGGTTGATCTCCAACGTCTGTTCGGTTCGCGGGATGATCTTGTCTTCGAAGATCTGATACTGATCGGCCAGCGCGTCGGCCTGGGCGACCAGGTGCCGAATCTTGCCGCCGATCAAGTTCCGCTCCGCGTCCAGCATTTCGATGCTGCTGGCGGACTGATGAGCCGCTTCGGAGATGCCGGCGCGGATCTTGTCACGCCATATGGGCAGGGTCATGCCGACGGTGAAGGCGAAGTTGTCGTTACCGTTGGCTACTGGGCTGATGGCGTCCTGCTGCGTCACCATCAACCAGTTCATGCCGACCTGGAAATCGGGGTACCGTTGCAGGCAAGCCAATCGTTGTTTCTGGCGATCGCGAGCGATCTGCCACACCAATCCCTGGAGCTCCGGATTGCACTGTTCGGCAAGCTGCAGCAATTCATCCAGCGAGGCCAATTGGGACACCGGAGACAAATCGAAGTCGACTTCAGGCAGTTCACCGGCCGGTCGGGACAGCAACGCCGCCAGACCGCGCAGAACCGGAGGATTCACTTTAAAGGTATACACATCGCCGAATTGCCAATACCGGAGCCCAGCGTACCAATGACCCAGCTCATCGTACACCGGTGCCTGATACACTGCCGAATAACAGAGTCCCCCCGAAACGATCAGGAACAGCACCAGGGCGATTAACCGCCGTCGCCCTTGACCGTGCGCCCGGTTCCGATCAGCTCGCTGAATGGTAGCACCGATCATCGTCTGCGCCGTAGCTTACGCACTGTGAGGACAAGCAATACGATTCCAAACACGAGCAATCCGAGATTGAAGACCAGGCGCCCCCAATCTCGTCCCGGTTCGGGCAATCCGTAGGCCGTCAGATAGAACTCTTCCGGATTGCAATCGCACGGAGTGACTTCCAGCACGTCAATTGTCGATCGAGAGATAAGCTTCTTTCCGTCATGATACCGCCACGTCTCAACGAATTTCTTGGGGACACGCCTGCCGTCAATTAATTGGTATTCGCCGTGAAACTCTACATAATAATCCGGATCAACATCCCACCATGCCCGGCGAATCACCCAGTCCTCGTTGGGCGATACAAGCATCCAGGCGGGTCGAAGCTCATTCCCACCGACCTGGTACAACCCTTCGATACGAACAAACTCCTCTCCATTTCCCTCGGTCACCGTTGAAACCGAGGAGACTTCAAAAAATGCGTCATTCAGACCGCGTGACCCGTGGGCGATGTTCTCAAACGAACATGCTTCCATGAAGATGAACCCAGCTCCCAATGGCCACAGATTCGTGTCATGCGGGATGTCAAGCGAATGGTTGGGTCTTTCCCGTTCTACCACGTCAGACAGATGATACTTTTTTCTCGCCCCTACCACCGAGGCTTCGTACTCCGGATTGAGAATCTCGATCGTGTGAGCCTCCAGCCTCTCGTCTTTCATCCGCTTCTCTACCTTGATCAACTGCTCGCTCAGGCAGAAACACGAACTCCGAATGCCCTCGAAAACGTCAACCGGCTTATTCGGGGGAAATGATTCCGTGGTGAAGAGGTATTTGAAGCACCGTTTATCCAGGAATTCTAATAACTTCGGTTGCGCTTGCGCAAGCTCCGCCAATACCACTTCTTTCGACAGGCTTGCATCCTGGGCAACTACCGTGCAGCACCACGGTGCAACGAACGCCACCACCCCCACCACAATCCCGAAAATCATGGCCGCCCACCAAATCGATCTGTCCGATTGCATAACCACTTCCTCAAGCCACTAACGATAATTGAAAGTACAAATGGAATCGCGCCAGCAGACCTTCCTCCCCTCCGCTCGGGACCGTGGGCTGTAACTAATGGGAGCCTCATGGAAAGACGCCACCTGCGGCAGATGCGCGTTCAACTCTTGGCACAAATCAAACCCAACGCTTTCGAGCGTCCACGACTTGACTAACTTGGTACGAAACAACTTGTAACAAGTCGCCGGATCGGAAAGCACTACGCCGTGCTTTATCCGCAGCACCAATCCCAGTATCTTGACCGCCCAGTAATTGAGTCGCGCCCCTCCCGTACGACGACCGCGATGGAGATAACGCGATCCGTAGACAGCATCCAAATCGTCCGCGAGTGCGATTTCGAGAAGGACGCGCAGTTCTCGGGGATCGTACTCAAGGTCCGCGTCTTGAATCACTGTGTACGTGCGATTCACCAGTTCGAGGCCACTTCGGAATGCCGCGCCTTTACCTCGATTGGCTTCACAGGCAACGACTAGCAAACGCAGATCTTCTTTCAAGTGCCGAACTATCTCGCCCGTGCCGTCGGTGGATCCGTCATCGACCACAATGATTTCGGCTGCAGGTAACGCCTGGCGGACCCGACGCAACAGCACTTCCACCGTTGGCGCCTCGTTGTAACACGGAACGATGACGGACAAGGACGCCGATAGATCGGGAGAAGAATCGGCGGGGTGCGGTCGCTCAATTCGGCCATCGAGCGCCGCCCGACCGGCCAGGTTGAGCCGAACGGATTCGCCGCTGGTAATCACGGCCGCTTCCGTCGCATGCCCCGTGGCACCCAGAGTCCCGTCAGCGTCTTTCGGGTCACAGTCTGGCGATCTGGCGATCTGATTCTAGCATGACGCACGCCTCTTTGCTTGACGCCTGAGCTGAGAAAGCCCCCAGCGAGACATCCAAAACCACACTCGTTTTAACGCCTCGAGATCGCTTGTCAATCGTTTTGTGAAACTTTTCGCCGAAAAACTTGGGAGGCAGGTCCGCGCCTCGACCCAGCGCTTGCCACGGCCCGAGTTACCACATGTGACCGCAAGCAACATGGAAACCAATCCAGTTCGGTCACCGCGTAGCGACTCGCCCCCAACGCCCTCAACCACCAGACGTCCAATTTGTACCGCTCACTCGTGTTCAACGTTTGAAAAACGGCTTGACAGAAAACGGGGGGGGGGGGGGTAGAATGCCACTTGAATTCAGTCTATTCGTGGCGACCTCTTCGAACCCGGATTCGATCGGGAACGTAATCTCAGCAAGTACCAGCATCCGTCAGTGAGGGCTAGAATCGATGTCGATGCAGAGTGCCTTGCCATCTTCTTTGGATGAACGGCCTGTTCGATTCGGGTTGCCTGCGGGCGCTTACAGAGCCAGGGTCACGGTTGGTCCTGTCGTAGGCGCGTGGTTGGTCGCAGCGAGCCTTTTATCCGCAGCCGTTGCTTCTCCGATTGAACCGGATGCGCAGGACGACGAGCAACCGGTGGTGCGGGTGAAAGCACCGATCGTCTATTACGCGGAGACCCTGCGGGCCACTGTCGAGCTTGGCGACTTGCCTGTCGCAAAACGCTGTACGGCGATTGTCGATTTGGTCAACACCACCGACGAGGTAATCGAGGTTCGCCGGGCCGAAACTTCTTGCGGCTGCATTGAAGTGGTCGTTCCGAAGCAGGATTTGCCGCCGGGGGAATCGCTGAAGTTGTCACTGCAGGTTGATGTTCCCAGCCGAGCCAAGGATATCACTCAGGTGCAAGTCCTTACCTTGTGGGGAGTTGGGAAAAAAGGCGTGACCGTGGCCCTGCGTTTTAATATTGCCGGGCTTCTTTGCTTCAAACACGACACGTTTATCACCCGGTCGGACCGCGGGGCATCGCAGGTTGTGTTCGCGGTTCCAGTATTGATGTCTCCCCCTGGCAAGTGGAGTGAAATACGGGCAAGCACTCGTCTTCGCGAGAGTACGCCGCCATCGTTCAACGTTGTCGCCAGCCCGATTGTCGACCGGAGCGATGTAGCCATTGAATGCAAGGTCACTTCGACTTCCGGACTCAAGGAATCTTTCGTGTTCGATTTGGAAATCGAGAATCCGGCATCTGGTGCGATAGACTCGATCGCCTGTGTGGTGGAGGTCGAGCAGCCGGTGGAAATCGCGCCGCGAGTACTCCGGTTGGTCCTCATTGATTCGGAAGAACAAACATCCGGCGATTCTGGTGAGCGAATCTATCGGGCGTCGGGACTGATGCGTATCTCGGAGCAGTTCGCGACGACGTCTGCTCGTTTCGATCCAGAGCGGGTCGTCGAGATTGAACCGATCATAAGCTGTACCGCTGAGCACGGGTCGGTGACTTGCCGAGCAAGAAGAATCGGACAGGGAATCTACCGGTTGGCGTTCGAAGTGCGTATCCCGGAAGCACGTGGCGCAACGCTGCCAAAAAAACCGTCGACCGTCAACGTGAACGTCGACCTCGGCAAACATCAGTTCCGGATTCCACTCGGGACTAACTTCACCTCGTCTCTTATAAAAGGACAAAACGATGATTGATCGGGCAATGGGCAAATCGTTGGTAGTTTGGCTGGCCGCCCTGGTTCTGTTTTCCGTGAATTCCAGTTGTCTGGCCCAGCAAATTGGTGACTCTAGTTCTGGCGATTCGGACGGTCCGTACGAATACCCAGACCCCACCAATTGCATGGTGCTGAGGCCGTTCGACTGTCCACTTATTTCTGCTTTGCGGTGCACCGATGCCCCAGAGAGTTCGTGTGTTTACAACAATGAGAATCCTCCCAAGAAGGAGTGTCAATTCGTTGAAACGCGCGAGCTTGGTGGCTTGCCCTCTGCGATTGAATCACCAAACCCGTGGGAACTGGGATTTGACAAGGTGCGCGATGTTGACACGGCTTACTGCTATCAGGAGCGGTCGTGCGAGAAATATTGCATTGTGGTATGGGATGAAGACGAGCAACGGGATCGATTAACCTGTGTGTCGCATGACAGTAGCGTGCCGTGGGCCGATGCTGGAGATTCTTACCCGGTTCGAGAGTACGATCCTGCGGCGAACCCTTGCCACTGGTAGATGGCAATCTTATTCGATTCTTTTCAGACTGGCAAAAGCTCTTGGTCATCGGACGGCGCTTTAGACTCACGGCGCCGCTTTGGGCGCTTGACGGTTTCGTAGCATCCTCGTACCTTCGGAATTCAAAATGTGTGCGCGATCCCGCATTGAGAGAACCATGTCGTGGGCCAGGCAATTGCCGGTAGTCGCTCTTCTTGCCGTATACAGCCACTCGATCGCGCTAGGCCAGCCGCAGGGCAGCGATCAACAGCGTTTGGAGTCACCTCATCGGCCCATATTGCTAAATGCAGCGGCGGTTCGCACTTTCGACGTTCTTATTCGTCGGGAAGTACTCCACGACATCGCACCACGGAACGTCCGCCGCGCCGTCTCTTTCAAACGAGTAATCGTCGACTTGGATAAAAAACGTTTCCTTGCTTTAACCGAGGGCACGTCGTACACGTTAAAAGAAAGCACGGCAAGAGAGACCGTCAGACGAGCGGGTATGCTGCATTTTGACGGCAGGACGTATCGGGCGGATCCCATCGGTCAAATCAGACTCGTGAAGAGCGATCTCTACGGGGAATTGTCATCAATCGGCATCTTTGATTGGCGGATGATCGGTGTGCAACAGTTTCCGTTCGCGTGGTACGCACCCGCACACGGGTTCAGTTTCGACGCCCACTTGGCTAAGTCTTTACGACCCGGGACGCTTGCGAAAGTGGAAGAGGTTCCGCGAAAGCCCGACTTGCTCAGGATATTCCGCCGGACAATCAGCGATCACCCGGAAGTCTTGGGGAATGATTGGGATTGGCGCATCGATAAAACGACGCTGATGCCGGTCGAATTCACTCGGTCGATCCGCTGGAAACGCGATGGCGTGATCAAGACGGCAGTGGAGCGGCGCGAAACATACCAGTGGCAGGATCGAGATGGAATTTATCTGCCGAAATCGGTGACCGCTGAGGAGCTTGCGTCAGAAGACGGCATCGAATATGTCGTCGAAACAAACGCCCAGTTTCATTGGTTTTTCGTCAATGAACCCATTTCCGAAGAGCGATTCTCGCAACGGTACTTGACCGACCCTACCGCTTTCCAAGACCTGATCGATCCGTCTCGTTGCGGAGCTTCGGATTTGATCACCTCCGAGGAGTAAATCTCAATTGGGCCTTTGTCTGGTGCGTAACCGTTCACGGGTTGGTTGAAACGTGGCGGGCATGCGCCCTGAAGCATCCGCATCGAGCCAACCGCCAGCACCGGCAGCCCCCTGAGCCTCTACCACCCTCTAGCCCGCTCAGCCACACCAGCCACCCGCTTGATTCCATCCAAGATTTTTGCCGCCTGCACGCTTACCGCACACTCACCGAAGCTGATCGGCTAGGACCGCAGCGAGCCCCTGGTGTTCGAGCGGCTGAAGCTTCGTGTGCAGGTTAGCTTCGCGTGCCGGTTAGCTCCGCGTGCTGGCTAGCTTCGTGTGCTGGTTAGCTTCGTGTGCTGGTCACGCTGCTCCCGAATTACGTTTGTGAAGAGGAAGCGGCGCCCTGCGTCGGGCAGCCGCCTTGCTCCGGCACGCCGCCCCGACTGCCTCCAGCCCCGACTGCCCCCGGATCAACTGGACCGAATAAACTGCACAGCGCGAACAAAACACTCTGGCGTGGGGACGAAGTCGAGGAAGCCAGTGATCTCCGCCAGTACCCGGCGTGGCTCCCTACGCAACCGATCGAACTCGACGCGCAGGAAGGAACACCGGGTCGAGCGGAGGAACTCCTCGCGACCGATCAACATCTGCCGAATGACGGTGGTACAAGTGTCCAATGGCCAGCCCCATCCACGTTTGGCCAACGAGTTGATGATGTGCTCTTCGTCCCGATCGACGACGAGTAACCTTGGTCGGTCCCACGCCGTTTCTAGATCTGCCCCCATCAGGCAGAAACTAGGGTGTTTGCCCCCCACCAGAGCGCACTGTTGTTGAAACGTCCGCGTGTGACCTGATGCCCAGATGCGCAGTAATTCACGACGATCTGCGGAGGGCAACTGTTCGATCATCCACGGCTCCTGGAACATATGACGGCAGAGCTTGGCCAATCCGGCCGCTTCGAAATGCCCCGTGTAATTCGTCCGATCGGGCCTTTCGAAATTCCGGCCCATGGAAATGCCCAAGTGATGCAGCGCACCGGACAGGGCACTGGTGCCACTGCTGAACGGGCCGATTACGGCTACCAGCGGCAACCAAAGCTTGGCTTCGTCGATCTCGGCAGCACTGACGAACGGCCGAAACCGCAGGGCTTGACCGACGATATCGCTTTCACCACCATCTTGCGCAATCAGCCAATTAGCGGGAACGTAGATTCCGTCAGGATTTCGCTTTTGATACTCGCCGAGTATGTGATCGACGTGATGGATCGCCGGCCAATTTTCGCGGTTGGTCAAAAAGGTGCGAATCTCCTTCATCGTTTGTTTTCCACGGTAGGCGTAGGCGTGCATGCGATTCACATTGAACGGCCGATAGACGACCGAGTTGACCGGCCGAGGACGTCCCAGGTGCAACTGAATGTGTTGCCCGCCAAAGAAAACTAGCCGCCAGTCGGCGGGCAGCATACCGAGAAACTGGCGGACACGGTCCGCAAATCCGCGACAGCAAACCGCATCGTCCTCGAGCACCAACACCCGTTCGTAGCCGCGCGCTAACGCATCTTCGAGCACCGCCATGTGGGATCGATAGCAGCCCCAAGCGCCACGATTGTCCTGCCAATACTCCGGTGGCGTTTCCGCTAGACCATCGATGCCCGCAAATCGAAACGGTGGCCCAAACGGCCAGTCCGGCGGAAGCGATTGCAGGAATCGCTGCCATCGATCATGACGGCGCTCCAGATTGATGACGTACACCCGATCGAAAAAGTCATACAAATCCAGCGAGCTGGTCAGTGCTGTCGCCATGGTCGAACACCGCGATGAACAGTTGAAGAGCAGGACCGAAGATTTTCGGAAATTCCGCGCCTGAACAATTGTATCACCTGCGCGGATTTGCTACATTCCTGATTGTCGCTCCCGAGACGAACACCTGGATGCCTAAACGCGACTGTGACAGGTCCTTTCTTTTCGATCCATCTCACGTCTTCTTTATGGAGTCCCGGGAATGCCCCATTCGCGACGACGCCCGAACGCACGCCGTTGGTTTCCTCGCCGTCGAATGACAATTGAATCGCTAGAGAATCGCCGCCTTCTCGCAGCCACCGTTTGGGAAGATGGCATAACACCGATCACCGCAACAGTCGCCAATAACAAAGAAAGCGACGCGACGGCACGTTCGGTCGTTCGGTTCTCCGTCGACGATGCGCGCGTGATACCGATTGGGCCAGGAACACAGGACGTCTTTTTCGAATACCCTCAGCAAGTAGTTCCCATTCCCCTTTCGCTGCTGGACGGTGCCGCGGGGCCCTTGAAGGTCAAAGTTCGCGGAGATCGAGTTTTCGCCACCATGCCCCGGTTAGCTGAGAGCGGGACCGAAATACAATTTCGTCCTTCGGGTGTTCCAGGAGTCCACGGCAAGGCTGAGGTGGGGATTTTTCGAGCCAACCGCTTGTTGTACTCATTAACGGTGCAGGTCGATAACGCTGTAAGTGCCAATTCGCAGGCAACCCGTCCCGCTGCACCGCCGATACGACAGCCTTTTCAAGCCACAGGCGACGCATCCGATTGGCTTGACGGCGAGGGCGAGGGGTCGAGCGGATCCATGGGGGGAAGTTGGTCTGGAAGCGGCTCGGGTAGTTGGTCAGGAAGTAGTTCAGGAAGTAGTTCAGGATCGAGCAGTAGCTTTTCGTTGACGTTGAGCAACGGCAGCGACTCAGTCGCTGACGAACCACATCTGATTTCTTCTCCGGATGCGGTGAACAACTGGGCGGAATTCGTGATCGAGCGCGACAACTGGCAGGGCGGCTCGGTTGTCCTGCACGTCAGCGGAGCGGCCAAATACGGCGTTGATTACTCGTCGATGTGGAATCGGGAACCGGTTCGAGCGTCCAATGGGATCCCCAGAACAGCACGATTTCGTTTGATCTGCCGTACGGGAGTGGGCCGGTCTACTTGTATGCCTACGCCTTGCAGGATAACGCGGAGCCTGGCAAGCCGGATGCTCAGGGTGACATCGATGGGGCCTCCGAGTCCATCCTCGTCGATTGGTACCAACCAACATCTCAATTGACCGGTTCGGCGAACATGACCGTCGCCGATCAGGCCGAGGGGATCTCGTTGGTGGTCAACCCCAGCGAGGCCTCCGAACTGGGTGACCCGAAAGCCGTGTACCATCTGACCCCGACGGTGGGAACATCATTCAAGACGGGAGTCTCGATTCAATGGGAGGTCCAGTTGCCCGATCCGGCTGCCGACTCGACGTTGGCCGAGTTCGGGGCCGACTACACTCTCGCTGACGAGGATACGTCGTCGGGGTTGTCGTTCGGATCGCCGGACACCCAGTTCGTCGTCGCCTCCAACCTGCGCGACGTCGGCGGAGACGACGATTTCCAATTGACCGTGACGGGCATCAATGACGGTATTCTCGAAGGGGATGAGCAAGCCCCGGTGCGAGTATTCGTCCCGGCATTGATCCCTGCCGGTGACCCCACCGACGATTCGGACGCGCGGACCGCGTTCAATGAGGCGACGATCACCGAAGAATACCTCAACACCCGGACCGAAAAGGATGAACAGGCAGGCTGTTCGTGCACCTGTACCACGTGCTCCGACGGGTTGGCGATCGAGTTGTCCTCGGCAGAAGGGACGGCGACCATCACCACCGCCGACGGAATGGTGATGATTACCACGTCCGGTCAAGACGGCGTCCATCCGGTGACGTACGTGGGTTTGCCGTTGCCCAGCGGCAAGGCGGTCCCGGATACGATCACCGCAAAAGTGCAGGTAATTGATAAATGGGTCGACGGCAGTGGCCAGCCGATCGGGTTGGGTCGCAAGTTGGTCGATCAACATGCAATCGTTTCTCCGGTCGTCTCCTTCGAGGTGCCCTCCTCGGCCACGCCCGGTGATGTTCTGTGGTTCTCTATCCAGGCGGATCTCTCGGCACACGTCGAGGCGTGGACGCGCCAGTCCGGCCAATCCGAGGGAAGCGACGGCGTGCTGGCCAAGATCGTGCCCTTGGAGTTGTTGGTCAACGCATCGTTTGCCGCCACTGTGCCGCCCGCCGATCGGTTCAGTGGCTGGGTGGGGCAGACCAATCATGTGGTGCGTGCCGACGGAGCAAGCTCCTTGGGTTCGCAGTTCGGCGGAAATACCTCCGTGGCGGGTGTCGATCGCATGATCCGCGATACCGAGATCATCGTGCCGGACGATCCGGGAGACGGCAGTCCTACCGGCGGCAAGGTGAAGTACGCCACGGGCACGATGCTCGTGCGCGCCGACGGTGGGACGTCGTGGTTCGATAACGGTACCGGCCAGGCTCCGGGCTCCCACGATACGCTCAACGGCGACTTCTTAATCGATCGCTACGGAAACAAAAAGCGATTCAATCAACAAGGCGACATGATCGAGTATCAGGACGCCGCGGGCAATGCCGTCAGCTACAGTTATGTTACCAGCGGAACCAATCAGGGCGCCGTGGCTTCGATTACCGACCAACGTGGTCAGCAGACCACCTTCACCTACACGACCGATTCGTCGGGTCACCCCCGCGTCGATATCCGCACCGTCAATTCCGGCGGGGCCAGCGATCGCCTGCGCAGCCTCACCTGGAAACCGATCGACATTCAAGGCGGCAAGTTGACGGTCGATTACGCGGATCCCGATGGTCCGGGACCGCGGCTAGCGCGCCAAGACGTCTTCCACTACAACAACGCCGGCGCGTTGGTGAAGATCGAAAGCGGCGAAGTCGGTGCGCCCACGCATACCACGACGATCGACTACGACGTGACGTACGTCAACCAAGGTGGTTGGCTCATCCCACAATCGGGCAGTCGGCGATTGGCGAAAATCACTTATCCAGATGGCTCCAGCACCACGCTCGACCTGGTCCGGCAAACCAACGCCCTGGTCGACGCCTTGTTCGATGGAGGTGTCATCTGGACCACCGATCCCAGGGCGTTGCGGATCGGCACGGCCGGTGGCCCCAATCCAATTCCCGATTACGCCGTGACGACCCATCAGCGCTCCGGCAGCGCCGACTTGCAACGGACGATTTTGCAGTTGGATCATCGCGGACGCGTCGTTCGCTACTGGGACCCCGAACAAGTGGCCGCCCTCGGCCTGGAAACCGGCCCCATCGACGAAAACGACTTCTCCACCCTGCAAGCCAATGTCGCGCTCAGTCACGAGTACGTGCGCGAGCCTACCCAGCGCAACGGCCTGGGGCAGGTCACCGGCGACGATCACGGCGAGATCCTCCAGTACATTACGCCGCAACAGTACGCCGGTGGTCCGCGGCAAACGACCTCTTGGACCTACGACGGCGGCTCCAATCCGGTGACGCAGCAGCGGCCGATCCAAAGTCAAGAGACGTTCACCTGGGATGACGCGTTCGACGTCCTGACCGAAGCGGTCGATGCTACCGGGAATCGCTTCACCCAACAGGTCGACTCGCTGGGCCGCGTGACCCAACAGACCTGGTACCAGGGACAAGGGCCGCAATGGCAAAATCCGGTGTGGCCGGTGGACGTCAATGACGATGGATACTTGTCGCCAATCGACGCCTTGCTGATTATCAACTACTTGAATCAGACCGGCGGCGGGCACGTGTCGACCATTCCGGGGTCTCCGCCTCCCTACTACGATGTCAACGGGGATGATTATGTTTCCAGCGTCGATGCCTTGATCGTTCAGTATGCCCTCGATACCGGCGGACCAGGACCGGCACCGACGCCGCCGAAAACGATCGGGAACGTGACCTACGAATATGTCAACGATCCAGGGTTGCCCAACGACCTGGTGTCCACCATGACGATCACCACCGGTCGCCAATCGGGCGGCAATCCGGACAATTCGGTCCTTACCTATTCCTATTACAACATACCCAGCCAACCGGCCAAACACGCTCGCCTCTACCGCATCACCACGGCCGATGGTGCCTACACCGAATTGGACTACGATGATCGCGGCAACGTCGCCTCGGTCCAAGATCCGGCCGGGCGAGTGACGAAAATGTGGTACGACAACCGCGATCGCCTGATCGCCCGTATGAGCCCCGATCCCGATGGCAGCGGACCCCTGCTGCCCACCCTGGAACGCTTCGACTACGACGTGTTCGACAACCTGATCGCCACGGAAGTGGTCAATTCGTGGGTCGATCCTGCCGGCATCCTTCGCGTCACCGGATTGAAGACCAGCTACCAATACGACGCGGGCAATCGTTTGACCAAGGTAGTCACGCAAGACCCCGGTCTGCAGTGGTACTTCACCTCCGCGATGGCCAGCCAGACCTCGACGCCACCCACCTCCTCTCCGACCATCACCGTCGGCGACCTGGAGGCCTATGCGGCGGCCAATGCGCCCATCGCCAACCTCCCGGAGAACGATCCGAACTGGCAGGGACTGGTGACCGAATACGCGTACTTCAACACGCTCAATACGATCACCAGGACCGAATCGGACGCCGGCAACGACCCGCGCCAGTGGAAGCACACGGTCGATCGGCTCGGCCGCATCACCAAGACGGTCACTCCCGATCCAGGCGCCGGGACGTTTTACGTGAGCGGCCAGCAGACCGAAGGTGGTGGTTATGTCACCACGTTCGACTACGATTTTCTGGACAATCTCACCACCGTGACCGACCCGCTGGGGCGAGTCACCTCCTACTCCTACGATTCCCTCAATCGTGTCACCGCCATCGATGAACCCGGTCCCTACGCCGGGCAAGTCTATCAGACGCTTATCGATTACACCGAGGCGAATGATGGCTGGCTGATCACGGTGACCAACCCGGCCGGCGAATCGGTGGCCACGCAGTTGGACCCGCTCGGACGGGTGCTCAGCCTCAGCGGTGATACCCATTCTGTGCAATACGCCTATTGGACCGATGGAGCCCTCCAGGCAGTGACCGACGCCCATGGCAATATGACCAATTTCGAATACGATAACCGCGGTCGTTTGACGGCCATCAAACAGCCCCCCGAGATCGTCGGTTGGCCGGGCCGACAACCACCTACAGCTACTCGGGGGACAACGATGATCTGGTCGATGCGATCACCGATCCCATGGGACGCACGACCACGTTCGACTACGACGCGGCCGGCAGATTGATGCGCCGCACCGAACCGGATCCAGACGGAGCCGGCGCCGAACTTGGCTCCATGGACCGAATACGTCCGCGACTCGCTGGGCAACGTCGTCAAGACGACCGACCGGCTGGGGCTGAGCCACACCGTGACCGGCCCGCGATGGCTGGTTCCGCCCGTTGACGCAGTCGGACGCGGCGGGCCATCCAACGTCCGTCGCCTACGATGTATTCGGCAATACGACCCAAGTCGTCGACTCGCTGGGCAATACCACCAACTTTGTCTACAACCGCCTGGGGCAACTGGTCAACGAAACTCAGGTCGGCATCGGCACCCGTGCGATGGCCTACGATGCGGTGGGCAACCTCCGCCAGCGGACCGACCGCAACGGCCGCACGCTCTGGTGGATCTACGACCAACGCGACCGGGTGACGCAGACAGTCGGGCTTCGATGGCTCGACCTACCAGTGGCTCTACTGGTACACCTACGATGCGGCCGATCGGCTGACCTCCGCCAACTCCTACGATGCGCTCGGGCCGGACTATTCCTTCGCCTACGACTCCCTGGGCCAGGTGCAAGGGGAAAGCCAGTACCATCCGTTGGTCGAACATCCCTGGCGCGCCCCGCCACGGGTGTTGCTCGACCGCGATTACGATGCAGCAGGCAACCAGACCAAACTGGCGGCCAACTTCACCGGTACCCTGCAAGCCGATGGGTCGATCAGCGGCGGCGTGTGGGATTTCTCCAACACCTACACCTACGATTCGCTCAATCGGCTGCGGACGGTTACCCAGGGCGGGCTCAGCAATGGCAATGTGGTGGCCGACAAGCATGTCGATATCAGCTACAACACGGCGTCGCAACTGACCAACATCTTCCGCTACGCCGCCTCGACCGACGATCCGGCCGCGCTGGTCGTCCACTCGCGGATGGGCTACGACCAGGCCGGACGGCTGACCAGCATCACCCACGCCCGCCAGGTGATCGGCAACGGGCAAACGTGGGATGGGACCAGCAACCCGCCGCCGTCGCTGGCCGCCGGCGATCTGCTGGCCGCCTACTTCCTCGATTGGGACGCGGGCGGACGACTGGAAAGCCTCTCCTCCTGGGCCGACGCCTCGCGCGTCGACTACCAGTACGACCTGAAGGGCCAATTGACCGCCGCGACCGCGCAGGTGATCTCCGGCATGACGCCCGTCTATCCGCTGCCGCCGAGCGAGTCGTACGGCTACGACGCGACCGGCAACCGGCTGAGCAGTTTCGGCGGCAGCCAATCGGCGCCCGGCACGCACAACCGCCTGCAGACCGACGGCCAGTACAATTACACCTACGACGCCGAAGGGAACATGACCCAGCGGACCGACATCGCCACCGGCGCGGTGACCGAGTACCAGTGGGACCTGCGCAATCGCCTGGTCGCCGTCACCGATCGCGCCTCGGCCGGCGGCCCGATGACGCAGCGCGTCGAGTTCTTCTACGATGCGTTCGACCAGCGGACGGGCAAGCGCGTCGATGCCGATGGCGATGGCACGTGGGATCGCGAAGAGATTTTTGTCTGGGCCGATGGCCAGGAGGTGCTGCGGATCGTTGACTTCGACGCCGAAGGGGCGGACGCGGCGCGGTTGATGAACCGGTACCTGTGGGGCGCCGGCGGTGGACCAGTTGTTGGCCGACGAACAGTATTTGTCCTGGTGGTCGCCGGACGCGTTCCACGGCAGCGCGTTTCTGGGGGCTGGGCCCGTCTACTGGCCGCTGACCGATCACCTGGGCACAGTCCGCGACCTGGTGGATAGCAACTCGGGCGTCCGCGAGCATCAGGTGTTCGACAGTTTCGGCAACCTGGTGCACGAAGCCGACTTTGACGCGGCGGGCAATCCGATTGCGTCCAGCCATCAAGATGCCGTCGATGCGGTATTCGGTTATACTGGACGGGCGTGGGACGAGGATGTGGACTTGCAATACAACCGCGCCCGCTGGTACTCCCCCACCCTCGGCCGCTGGCTCAGCCAAGACCCCATCTCCTTCGCCGCCGGCGATGTGAACCTATATCGCTACGTGGGCAACGGGCCGGTTGATGCGACAGATCCGAGTGGATTGGAAGAGCGTCCCCGTGTTCGGGTCTTGCGAGATGATTGGGTAAGCAAAACTGACGAATATGGGAACGAATGGCAAATTCATATCGTCGTAGAGCAAGTTCCAGCAGATCCTGCACCTGCCGGACTCCAACGGTTAGGAGAGAAGGGAGAGTACATCGGGTGGTATGTCGAAGTGCGTTTCGAACCGAATGATGCAAAGAGACGTGATTGTCTTAAAAGAGTTCGGTTAATGCGTGTCGAGTCGGAACCGGTCTATCCGGACGACGCTCAATCCCTCGTTGTCAACATCGACGGAGTGCCTTGGGGAATGTACCTGGGGACTTCACTTTTCTTGCCGATACGTAAACCTTGGCAAACTTCTGTTGGCCGCCGCGAACCACTAACGGAAGAAGACATTTACTGGGGTGTTGATTCGCCCTTACGTGGTCTCCGCGAGCCACTAATTAACTCTGGAGATTACGTGAAGGAGGGCGCGCTCGCGAATCCTGCATACGCGCTGGTAGACGGCCCCATGCCAAGAGATAAGCTTTACGTTTTTGCCGCAGAAGCACAGTATTGCAACGGACAACACGACTTGCTCAGTTTCTTAGTCGTGCGTGCTAAGACAAGCAACGGTGGTATCGAGTTTGGCATTCGAGACCCCGCGCTTGACAATGCACACTTTCGCAAAATACTCGAGCATACACGACGGATTTTACGAAAGGGACTCTAATGAGAATGCTTAACGTCAAGCGCAAGACAACTTCTCTCGTCGCGTCCATTAGTCTGACATTGATTGGATCGGTCTTGATTGAGGTAATTCTTGTTGCGGTTTACCTTACTGAACTGGCTGCTCACTCTTGGATAATGACTGCGACTGGGTTGCCTTATTGTTCGTTGATCATTCAGAGCTCTTATTGGTCGGTAATGATGCTCATCTACAGTATTTCGAAGCGCAGCCTATCCGCCAGTCCATATCGGATTCTTGTATCAGTGATTCCCGTTTTCTGCGGTGGCATTGGAACTCTTCATGGGTATATCTATGCGTATCGTTTGTACTCGACAATTGGCGGCATCCCACACCAAAAAAAATATTTTGAGGATATGGCTGCATGCCTTAGTACTCTTTTCGTAGGGGTGATAGTCAGCGTGCTGTTAATTGTGGCGTCGCTAATAATGTATCTGTTCGATAATGACACTTCAGATCTCAATTGAAAAAACATTGTGTTGCTTGAATCCGAGTTTACGACCCGAGAAGACAGGTTTTAGCATATGAGATTGTGAGGATATCTAAGAAACGCAGTGCCCCTTGTATGCGTAAACTGTTTTGCAGCACTGGGTTACGCAATTCCTGTGCAATCGCGAAGGGATTTTTGTGTGGGCGGATGGCCAGGATGTGCTGCGGATCGTCGACTTCGACGCCGAAGGGGTCGACGCGGCGCGGTTGATGAACCGGAACCTGTGGGGGCCGGGGCTGAGCTTGCTCCATGGACCGAATACGTCCGCGACTCGGCGGGCAACGTGGTTAAGACGACCGACCGGCTGGGATTGAGCCAGACGGTAGCGGCCCGCGATGGCTGGTTCCGCCCGTTGACGCAGTGGGATGCGGCGGGCCATCCAACTTCCTTCGCCTACGACGTGTTCGGCAATACCACCCAAGTCATCGACTCGCTGGCCAATACCACCAACTTCACCTACAACCACCTGGGACAACTGGTCAACGAAACTCAGGTCGGTATCGGGACTCGATCGCTGGCCTACGATGCGGTGGGCAACCTCCGCCAGCGAACCGACCGCAACGGCCGCATGCTGTGGTGGAGCTACGACCAACGCGACCGAGTTACCAGCCAGTGGGGCCTGGATGGCTCGACCTACCAGTGGCTCTACTGGTACACCTACGATGCGGCCGATCGGCTGACCTCCGCCAACTCCTACGATGCGCTCGGGCCGGACTATTCCTTCGCCTACGACTCCCTGGGCCAGGTGCAAGGGGAAAGCCAGTACCATCCGTTGGTCGAACATCCCTGGCGCGCCCCGCCACGGGTGTTGCTCGACCGCGATTACGATGCAGCAGGCAACCAGACCAAACTGGCGGCCAACTTCACCGGTACCCTGCAAGCCGATGGGTCGATCAGCGGCGGCGTGTGGGATTTCTCCAACACCTACACCTACGATTCGCTCAATCGGCTGCGGACGGTTACCCAGGGCGGGCTCAGCAATGGCAATGTGGTGGCCGACAAGCATGTCGATATCAGCTACAACACGGCGTCGCAACTGACCAACATCTTCCGCTACGCCGCCTCGACCGACGATCCGGCCGCGCTGGTCGTCCACTCGCGGATGGGCTACGACCAGGCCGGACGGCTGACCAGCATCACCCACGCCCGCCAGGTGATCGGCAGCGGGCAAACGTGGGACGGGACCAGCAACCCACCGCCGTCGCTGGCCGCCGGCGATCTGCTGGCCGCCTACTTCCTCGATTGGGACGCGGGCGGACGACTGGAAAGCCTCTCCTCCTGGGCCGACGCCTCGCAAGTCAACTACCAGTATGACCTGAAGAGCCAATTGACCGGAGCGACGGCGCAGGTGATCTCCGGCATGACGCCCGTCTATCCGCTGCCGCCCAGCGAGTCGTACGGCTACGACGCGACCGGCAACCGGCTGAGCGGCTCCGGCGGCAGCCAATCGGCGCCCGGCACGCACAACCGGCTGCAGACCGACGGCCAGTACAATTACACCTACGACGCCGAAGGGAACATGACCCAGCGGACCGACATCGCCAGCGGCGCGGTGACCGAGTACCAATGGGACCTGCGCAATCGCCTGGTCGCCGTCACCGATCGCGCCTCGGCCGGTGGCCCGATGACGCAGCGCGTCGAGTTCTTCTACGATGCGTTCGACCAGCGGACGGGCAAGCGGGTCGATGCCGATGGCGATGGCACGTGGGATCGCGAAGAGATTTTTGTGTGGGCCGATGGCCAGGAGGTGCTGCGGATCGTCGACTTCGACGCCGAAGGGGTCGGACGCGGCGCGGTTGATGAACCGGTACCTGTGGGGCGCGGCGGTGGATCAGTTGTTGGCCGACGAACAGTATTTATCCTGGTGGTCGCCGGACGCGTTCCACGGCAGCGCGTTTCTGGGGGCTGGGCCCGTCTACTGGCCGCTGACCGATCATCTGGGCACGGTCCGGGACCTGGTGGATAGCAACTCGGCGGTCCGCGAGCATCAGGTGTTCGACAGTTTCGGCAACCTGGTCCACGAAGCCGACTTCGACGCGGCGGGCAATCCGATTGCGTCCAGCCATCAAGATGCCGTCGATGCGGTATTCGGTTATACTGGCGGTCGTGGGACGAGGATGTGCAGTTGCAATACAACCGCGCCCGCTGGTACTCCCCCACCCTCGGCCGCTGGCTCAGCCAAGACCCCATCTCCTTCGCCGCCGGCGATGTGAATCTGTATCGGTACGTGGGCAATGGGCCGACGACGAAGACCGATCCGAGTGGGTTGGAAGACTGGATACCGCCGGAGTTGCGGGCATATCCTGGACAAGTAGCTCAATTCTGGAAGGGATACTTTTGGGATGGGCCGGTCAATGTGGTAACTGGCACTGCGTCAGCGGTATACAATTACGATGAGACGTGGGAAGGAATCAAAGGGGCGGTTGCTGACCCGGCCGCAGCGGCGTCAGCGATTGGGGAGGAGTACTACGAAAAGTCCCAGACAGCAGCGGGCCAAGGAGAGATTTGTTTCGACGTCGCAACGATTTTCGTTGGTGCCACAAAGGCAGCCAAAGCAGCTAAACTCAAGAGGTTGCAAAAGCTCAGTTGTGATGTCGATGTAGATCTACCCGACGTTCCACAACTTTCAAAGCCCGATTTGCCAGCCCGTGTAGACCCAAACAGCGCAGTAGATAACGTTGTTCCGAATACGCCCGTTGGGCGACGAACAAAGATCATGTCGGAACCTGATCCGTCGCCGCATCGTCCTCAACACGTAAATTCGCCACATCAGCCGGTTCAGAATCGACCGGGGACAGTTAACGGGATCGACTATTCTGGTCATGCGTTTGATCAAATGCGCAATCGGGGAGTTACGCCAAGCGTCATTGAAAACGCACTTCGTACGGGCACGCGTACTCCGGGGAATACTCCAGGCACAACTGTCGTGACTGATGCGGTCAATAAGGTAAAGGTTGTGATCAATTCTCAAGGTCGGGTAATCACGGTCGAATGATGAACAACAATGACGTATTAAACGACGTAGTTTCGTGCCTCAATTTATTCGAGAGGGGCAGTATTCCATTGCATCAATTGGTCGGTGAACTGAAAGTGCTACAAGACGACCTTGAAGGCTTTGATGATGCGTGGTTAGCTGAATTCGACAGGCTTCGCTTTGCCCTTGAGGAAGTGAACGCGATTAGGCTTGACGAAGAGTATTCCGGGTCTGACGAGTACGATTCGTTTCTCACCGAAACGGTTGAAAAGCTGAAAGCACACGTGCAGGGTTGACTTCTGTCAATGTGCTTTCCAGTCGCGGCGGCACTAGGAACGCGTTGCCAAATTCGGTGCCACCCACCGTGGAGTGCTCCCCAGAAACTGATCCGTGGATTATGAGAGTCTAGCCGCGTGATCCTAAGTAGCCAGGTCTCTCAACAGCAGAAAGCGTTACCCACCGGAGCGGATCATCGGTAAGCTTCGGGAGCCAGATGAGCTTGCTGGGGGCCGGCATTTTTCAAAGTGCGGTGACTTGTCGCCGCTTTCCCTCGCCGCCCGCGAGTGACGCTGTTGGCGAGCAAGCAGTGTCGAGCGATGATGCCGACCAGTGACCGTCACCAACGCGGATTTCAACCTCAAGCTCCGGCAATCGAAAACGAAAGCTTGGACAAGTCGGGGCACACCCAGGAAGTCGGGATGTGTAAGCCGACGGTCGGGAGATTCCTCTCGTTTCCTCTCGTTCCCAGGCTCCGCTTAGGAACGCCTTGCACTTGCTTGCGTTCACCTCGTTCCCAGTCTCCGCCTAGGGCGTGTGGACATTTCTCTTGTGGTAAAACGCGGAAAATGCGATGATGCGAGGGTCACTAATTTGATCAAGGCGGTCTCCGGATGTCTCAGCGTCACGCGCTCACGGATGAGCAATGGAATCGTATCAAGGACTTGGTTCCGGGAAAACCCGGTGATCGGGGTCGGTCAGGCGAGAACAATCGGCTCTTTGTTGACGCTGTTCTGTATGTGCTGAAGACGGGTGTCCCGTGGAGGGATCTGCCCGAACGGTTCGGGAACTGGAATTCTGTTTGGCGTCGATTTGATCGATGGTGTGAAAACGGTGCTTGGGAAAGGATTGTCAAAGAATTGTGTGAATATGATTTCGAGGAAGTGCAGCTCGATTCCACGTCGATCAAAGTGCATCTGGCTGCCGTTGGCGGTCGACGTGAAGGCGATGAAAAAAAAGTGATGCCGATCGCCGCCGAGGTCTGGGGCGCTCTCGGGGAGGTCTGAATACCAAGGTTCACGCGGCTGTGGATGCGGAAGGCCGACTGGGGGAGATGGTGGTGAGTCCCGGCCAGGACGGCGATGGTCCGCACGGTCGTGAGTTGCTGGAGAAATTTGAACGTGGCGAGATAGAGCATGTTCTGGGTGACGCTGCCTATGACGGAGATGAAACACGTGATGTCATCAAAAAGCTCAATGCAAAGGCCTGCATCAAGCCGAGCACGAATCGCAAGAAACGAAAACGCTACGACAAGCAGCGTTACAAAAATCGAAATCAGGTCGAACGCTTCTTCAATCGCATAAAACAATGTCGCCGTGTCGCGACCCGCTACGAAAAAACAATCGAGAACTTCGCCGGATTCGTCTGGCTCGCCGCACTCATCGTCGACGTGATTTGGGAAGGAACTTGGTGCCACCCACCGAATGCATTTGCGTAACCTCTTTTGCAGCAATAGGTTATGAGATGCGTGTGGGATCAGTTTTGCAGTTTGGTGCCACTCATCCATTAGTTTGCCGCAAGTGCTTCTACGATAAAAAGTTAAGAACCATGAGTTGGCATCACGGGGCTACGGCATGCTGTCTCTGCGCGACTGTTGGGCGGTTGGCCGAGTTGGGCGACCGGCTGTCGGAATGGGAATCGCACGCGACGTAGGTCTAGGCAAGTGTGGAGCTTGGGCGAAGCCCTGTCGGCACCGTAGCCTGGCGGCAACGCCCCAGGAATTGCAATCGCAACAACCCCGTTTTGGCCGAAGGCCAAATTCACTGGCGCGGCGATCGGCTCAGAGGCACAAATCCACGCAAGGACCTTGGTGGCACCCGCCGCATGGATTTTTACTTTGCAGCAAGAGGTTATTAAACGGCACGGGGGGCGCAAAGAGATTTTTATGTGGGCGGATGGGCAGGAGGTGCTGCGGATCGTCGACTTCGACGCCGAAGGGGCGGATGCGGCGCGGTTGATGAACCGGTACCTGTGGGGGGCCGGCGGTGGACCAGTTGTTGGCCGACGAACAATACCTGCCGACCTGGTCGCCGGACGCGTTCCACGGCAGCGCGTTTCTGGGGGCTGGCCCCGTGTATTGGCCGCTGACCGACCATCTGGGCACGGTCCGGGACCTGGTGGATAGCAACTCGACGGTGCGCGAGCATCAGGTGTTCGACAGTTTCGGCAACCTGGTCCACGAAGCCGACTTCGACGCGGCGGGCAACGCGATTGCGTCCAGCCACCAAGATGCCGTCGACGCGGTCTTCGGTTATACTGGCCGGTCGTGGGACGAGGACGTGGACTTGCAATACAACCGCGCCCGCTGGTACTCCCCCACCCTCGGCCGCTGGCTCAGCCAAGACCCCATCTCCTTCGCCGCCGGTGACGCGAACCTGTACCGGTACGTCGCCAACGGCCCCGTCGACGCAGACCGATCCGAGTGGATTGGAAGAGAACGAAGACCTGCGTGTCGCGACTAGAAGCACTTCTTAAGAAACTACGACAACAAGAGCATACTGCTAATGCGAGTCTTTCTAATCGAGAACGCCACCAAAAGGGGCAATCGAGGAAGGCAAGCGACGGACGAAGAAAGATCGACAGAGAGTTGAAAGCTGAAGCTGAGCGAGCAAAAAAGGAAGGCGGCTTTGGAGGCCTCAAAATCAGAAAAGCAGCGATGTCAGGAGGCGATTAAATGAAATTGAAGATATTTTTTTCTGGTTCCCAGGCTCCGCCTGGGAACTCAATGCCTTGCAGGCTCTGCCTGCACATCGCCAGACAGCGCCTCACCGCGTCGCTACGCGACGCGTAGGGAGGGATTGGGGCCCCGACGCCCCGGTCATGAATGACCGGGCTACTATCACGGCGTCGCTACGCGACGACAACCAGGGCCGCCGCCGTGGCGGCGGCCTGATGGTCCTCTGGCGGCTGCGGATTCTATATACGTCACGGACACAAGGCAGTGAGAATTGGGTCGCCCGTTCAGGGCTTGGATGGTTGGGCATTCGCGTTCCCAGGGCGGCGCTTCCAGCGGCTACGCCGCTGTCGCTCTGCCCTGGGCTTTCATGGCGCTGCCCCTTCGGGGCGAATTGTGGTACTTGGGAATTCTGGCGAATTCCACTACTGGTAGGAGTAGTTGGGAATTCTGGCGAATTCCACTACTGGGTAGGAGTAGTTGGGAATTCTGGCGAATTCCACTACTGGTAGTGGATCTGGTCGACGTGTTCCCCGAAGAGACGGAGTATTGTGATCCGGCAGCTCAGTCACGTCTACCGCGTGGATGCCGAGGCGCGGCGTAAGGGATTGTCTCCCCAGAAGCGGCTGGCGTTGCACCGAGCCAAGAGCCAGCGGGTGATGGACGGCCTGCACAAATGGCTGACCCGGCAATTGGACGACCGGCTTGTGGAGCCGAATTCAGCGCTGGGGCAAGCGATCAACTACATGCTCAAGCACTGGGAGCGGCTGACCCAGTTCTTGCGAGTTCCCGGCGCTCCTCTGGATAACAACGTGGCCGAGCGTGCGCTGAAGAAATCGATTTTGCACCGCAAGAACTCGCTCTACTATCGCTCACCCAACGGAGCAGAGGCGGGCGACGTCTACATGACGCTGATCCATACGTGCGAATTGAACCGCATCAATCCTTATCAGTATCTGGTAGCGCTCCTTCGCCACGCCGACGACGTGGCCTCCCAGCCCCATGCCTGGCTCCCTTGGAACTACGCTCGGCGCCCAAACCGAGCTTGCCCAGGCGGGGCGTGACCCCCCAAAGCGTCTAAATCCAGCCAGCCGCCAGCCCCGGCAACCCGCTAGTTCCGAGCTATCAACCCCCTCCCGCCACCACAAGCACCACCACGACCACCATCTAGGGGGGGGTATGTCAGGGTTTGTAGTATTTTAGGCGGCGGTTGCGGGTTGGAATTTTTCCCTTCGCAAGGTGGGAGAGCCTGGGCGGCGGAGTAGGAAACGGATTAAGCGGTCGTCGTCGCATAACGACGCGGCACGTAGGTGAAGGATCGCTTCGGCGCCCCGCGGGTTATTCCAAAACATGTCGCTCCCCTTCGTCCGATAGTTGATCTCCTTGACCGCTGATTCCATCCACGCGCTGGTTACCGGAAGGCCGGCGCGGCGGTATTCGTCGTACCGCATCCTCTCTCGGTTATTACGCAAGTAGTTGACGATTTTGCGGAGCTGCTCGCGCGGGTCCTCTTCCTCACCGTCACCGGTTGGCTCGCCGAGTCGCTTCTGCTGCTCAGCCAACTCCTCGATCACCTGGTCGACCTGGCCACGCCAGGTGAGCGTCATCCATCGCCTGTAATGCTCCCATGCTTCATCGCTGCGACCGAAGCACACCACCGAAGCGGCGAACAGATAGCTTACCGCGTGCACGAAGTCCAGGATGGCGACGTAGTCGCGGAAATGCTCTTCGTGGATCTTCCAGTTGCACGCCAAGCCGTCGGCAATGAATGCCCGACGCGGCGCTTGGTCGAACTTGCGACGCGTGGCTTCTCGTTTCATCTGCCTGCCGAAATCGGCCGCGCTGCTCATGCTCGCAATCACCGTGCGATGAATCCGACGCGGCTTGTGGGGCGCGCGGCGACGTTTCTTTTTTCGGCTCCCAGTCGGCCGTGGGGCCGCGGGCAAAGGTGCGTCGCAGGGCGTGTTTTCCTTGGACTTGGCCGTCTCGGTCAGCTTCGCCACGTGGTTGCGATCCAGAAAACACTTTGGCGGATCGGGCTGGGGATCATCCGTCGAGGTTTGGCTTTCCGCACTGACAAAGATGGCGTTCTTCGTCTCGTTCCAGCCTGTGCCCGCTTTGCGAACTCCTGGGCGGCCATCTTCGACACGCGTGCGAATCCTGCCACCGTCGACGCTAACGATGGCCACGCGGGGCACGATCGGCTCGCCATCAAGCACCCCGTTCCAGTCTTGTTCGGCTGCCTCGCGCAAGCCTTCACCGACTTCTTCACTGATGCGTTCGATCGTGTTGGGCGAGACCTTCATGCCGATCGCTCGCTCCATCCATAGCGAGGCTCGTTTGAAGGATCGGGCTTCGGCACAGGTGACGACGACCTGGCGTTTGAAGCCTGGAGTGGACTGGCGCCTATCGAGCCCCATTGCAAAACGCTGAGGGAAAAAAACGCCGTCGACATCGACGGCAGTAAGCGACCGGCTCGGCCAATTCGATGGGGCCGTCCATCGAATGGACCGTCCGCACCTCAATCTCGACCGGATACTTGCGTCGACAGTGCGGGCAGCTGGCCTTGTCCGGTTTTTTCAGCGCCACTTCGCGAGCCCGTTTTTCCTGGATGCCCCTGCTGAAGCGTTGCCCCAGCTCGTGGGCCGGCAGTTCGATCTCGTCGAAATGCGGCACTTGGTCGCCTTGCTCTAATGCCTGAATCTCCGCCGCTAACCGTGTAGCTTGCTCGAAATAATGTTCGAACTTTTTCTTCAGCTGCTCGCGTTTTGCGTCCATGCCAAGGCCTCCTAAGGGGTTACCAGGTACATGCCAACTGCCACAGCTTAACACAAAAAGCCGAAAATCTGCTATTGATCTTTTTCCCACCTCGTCGAACGCTGCAAACCCTGACATGCACCCCCATCTAGGTCGTGTCTCGAAACTGCTATTGGCGGTTGAATTGCCTAGAGATTATCTTAGCAGCGGCTTTCAGTTTTTTGATGGCACTGGGAGGCTGCTGGGATGCGCCGCTACGAAGTTCCGGATGAACAATGGGAACTGATCGAGGATTTACTGGTTTGTCGCAGAAAAACCGGACGACCATGTCGTGATCCTCGTGTCATGGTCAATGCGATACTCTGGATTCTCAATACGGGATCGCCGTGGAGGGATCTTCCGGATCGGTATGGATCGCGGCAGACGGCGTACAATCGCTTTAATCGATAGCGCAAAGAGGGCGTTTTCCGACGAGATCCTGGAACGACTGCAGATGCGTTTGGACGTGGAGGGGCGAATCGACTGGGACCTGTGGTGCGTCGACGGCAGCAGCGTTCGTGCTCACGTGGCGGCTGCAGGAGCCGAAAAAAAGGGGGCCCGAAGAAGCCGCAAATCACGCATTGGGCCGCTCGAGAGGCGGGTTTGGGACGAAAGTCCACGTGGTTGTTGACGGTGACGGACTCCCCGTGTCGGTCCACGTAACCCCGGGGCAGGCGCACGAATCAACCGCTTTTGAAGAGACGGTGGATGCAGTTCGTGTTCGTCAGCCGATAGGTCGTCCGCGAACCCGCCCCTTTCGGTTGGCCGGTGACAAGGGCTACGACATTCCGCGCATTCGACGATGGCTGCAAAAGCACAATACTGCAACCGTGATCCCCGAAAAGCGGAAGCCGCACGGCCGAAAGCGGGGGCGGCCGCCCAAGTTCGATTCAGAAGCATATCGCCGCCGCAACGTCGTGGAACGCTGTATCGGTTGGCTCAAACACGCACGGCGAATTGCGACACGATTTGAAAAAACAGCCGTCAACTTTCTCGCCATGCTGAAAGTTGCGATGATACAGCGTTACTTCAAAATTTACTTTCGAGACACGACCTAGGTCGCTCACGCCACCAATCACTCGACCAACTCAATTCAAGATTCTTCCAGCCTGCACGCTTACCGCAAACTCACGATGATCCGCATCAATGCCAGATTCTCTTCGGACTCGTGCGCCGGCTCGTAATAGTAGCTTGATCGGGCGATACCCAGCAGCTCGCACTGGCGCCGCACACTCAGCTCAGCGTGGTCGGGCTCGACCATGGCCACACGCTGCCTAGTCGAGGCTGGCAGATTTTTTTTTCAACCACTCGAGTTCCATTTTCAAGCGGCCAATCTCCTCGAACAACTCGCTCTCGAGCTTCTGCTGCTCGGCGGCTTGGCGTGACTGCCTCCCCCGCTCGAACAACTCAGGAGCCCCCTCGATCAACTGTCGTTTCCACTGATGGATCTGCGTCGGGTGGACACCGTGCTGACTAGCCAACTGGCTGACGGTCTTGATCTCCCGGATCGCCGAGATCGCCACCTTGGCCTTCATCTGCGGACTATGCTGTTTTCGTCGCTTCGCCATGAATCACTCCTTCGATTCGCGATTACCGAGCGACGCACTATAGCCAAAATCAAGCCCGTTCAAACTCTACCTTAGCCAGTGGTCCGAGAATCGGGGACCACCTCAGATCACCGCGCCGCCCTGCAGTGGTGCCACTGGTCACGCGGCCAGTACGCCTACTGCTACGCGATCTGCTACCCAACGGGCGTTCCGCTGTACATCGGCAAAGGCCGCGCCCTGCGCATGCTTCAGCACGCCGCTGAACTGCGATCAACGACCATCCGTCCGCGCCTACTGTCACCGCAAGCCCAAGAACTGCACCGACTTCAGCGCGCCGGCTGGCAAGAGCTATACGCCGTGCTCGGCACTGGCGACAATACAGCAATGCTCGGCCTAGAGGCCCAAATAATCGCATATTTTGGAACGCGCGACTCAGGAGGGGTGCTGTTCAATCGCCGCGACGAAGCCGCGCGCTCTCCGCGCGCAGAATCCTGGCTACCCCCCACGCCGATCGCCATTCACGCCGACGGCACTGCGGCTGGCGTCCGGTGGCTCTACCATCCCGATGTGGACTACCGCCAGCCTGCGCACAAGGGCCTCATCGCCTCATGCCCGACCTGCGGCGAACAATACATGCACACGGCCAATCGGCCACTGCGCGGCGGATGGTGTCCTCACTGCCACCACTGGCTCGGAGAGGACAATGCGGCCATCCATGCCCAGTGGAGTGCCGACCGGCCAGCACTGAACGAGACACGCCGCTACCCCCCCAAAGTAGCCACGCCGCAATCTTGCGCCTGTGTCTATTTTGGCACGCACGCTAGCGCACTGTTCAAGCTGGCCACCCAGTCATCCACCGAGCACGGACCTTGGCGGTTCCTGTAATGCTCAAGCAAGCATTGGACTGTCGTTGGGGGTAGAACATGGATGGTCGCTAGGGCATTCGCGATGTCGGAAACCGTCCAGCAGTCTCCCTTCGGGCCATTAAGCGAACCGCAGTTCGGCTTATTCCCACCCGAGTCGAGTCTCCATTGCCACTGTCCGGAAGCCGCTGAGTTCTCGTCCTGCCATACTTCTACATGCATGATTCTTTTGATCCCTAAAACTAGACCACTGTAATTCTGGAGCGAGCGCCGATCGCCGCGCCACCCCCGCATTTAACCACAGCCGCCGGGGCGCTCCAAAAAATCCGCCAAAAAAAATTAGCCAGCGAGAACACGTAGCTAGGTAGACCCTCGCCCAGCCTGCTCAGGGCGACAAAACACCACTTGGCTAGCGTCATCAATCAGGGGCCCTACATGGGAATCAAACGGCAGGCAGCCCACCAGACGTGTACATTTCGTGTACGCAAGCCTAGCCAATGTTGGGAAATCTCAGTTTTTCCAAGAAAAGAAAGTAGGCCGGGCAGGACTCGAACCCGCGACCAAGGGATTATGAGTCCCCTGCTCTAACCGACTGAGCTACCGGCCCCTAGAATTGTTGATGGACATGAAAAATCTGTACCGGAACGAACCTGCTCCCGCACCGATCCGTCCTCCCCGTGGGGATGTCATCGCCATCTCCATCATTGTCGCTTATTATGGCGACTGAAAAGGAAGCGCCCAGTCGGCTTTGTAGCGTTGGCCGGTGTTGCTGGTCTGCGGCAATCGAGATGGTGGGGGCGACGGTGTTGGCCCCTTCATACTGGGGGACTCCGGACCACTTGAGGCCCCTTGCCATGTTTCTTCGATCATGGAGTTGGGGCACACTGCAAATACGGGGCAATGCAGATAAACCAACTAAAGAAGCATCATGACGGGATTCTGGCACACCAAAAGTAGTTCGGGGATCGGTTCAGGCTCGGCGAAACGAAGCCGAGGCCATCCTGCGGACGGCGAAGTAGTTTGTGAGTCCCTTGTGGAGAGCAAAGTGCCCGCCTGATGAATCGCTTAGAGAAAGCAAGCCACTGCGTGAATCCCTCGTGGCTCGTGCCGGTTAGAGGAAACGGATGAAAATCAACTCCAGCATCCTCGAAAGGATCCATTACTTTGTCGGATAGGCAGTTCAACTGGATGGTCTCTGCTGGCGTTTTATGCGGTGCCGTGTCGGCGGTCCTATACACGGCGACGAACGTGTGCTTGCGCCGAGCGGCCCATCTTGATCCGGTCTGGGTTTCGACGGTAAAGGCGATTCCTACCATCCTTCTGGTCGCTCCCGTGTTGATGGCCCGTCGTCGTAACCGCCTAAGAGCAGGCAGATCCCGCCGTGATGTGATCGAAGTGATGGTATTGGCAGTGATCGTTCAAGTTTTCGGCAATGTCGGATTTCAATGGGCACTGTCCGTGTTGGGGTTGGCCATCAGTGTGCCCTTGGTGCTGGGGACCATGTTGGTGGCCGGGGCATTGATCGGAAAGCTGATGTTGGGGGAGCCGGTCACGTGGCAGAAGTGGGTTGCGGTGGTAATCTTGATCGTGGCGACGACAGCCGTCAGCTATGGAGCGCATGGCATTCATCAACAGGGAGAGGAATTCGACTCGCGATGGGTGATGTTGGGGATCGTCGCTGCGCTGGCATCGGGCGTCGCTTATGCAATGCTCGGTGCCACGATGCGCCGTGCGATGCAGCGGGGAATGCCATTGGTCACACTGTTGTTCATCTTCAGTGCCGTGGGGGTAGTGCTACTGGGAGGTTGGTCGTTGGCCACGATAGGACCTAGCGGTATTCTGCAGACGACGGCCTTCGATTGGTTTGTCATGTTCGCAGCAGGTACGCTGAACGCTACCGCATTTTTCCTGCTGGCCAAATCACTGCAGACGGTTCCCGTGTTGGTGGTGCAGATGTTGAACGCCTCGCAAGCAGCGTTGGCGGCGCTGGCTGGCTGGTTGCTCTTCGGCGAGGCGATAAGCGGTTGGGTGGCCTGGGGGTTAGTGCTGACCGCCCTGGGCTTCGTCATCGCTGGGGTGCGTCGTCCGTCGCGGAAGGTTTATACGGCGGCCGAAGACCTGCCATCTTCCCTGCCGGTGCGGGCGAGTCAACACGAGCCGCTTCTCGAGCCAGTTGATGTTCATTCCGCCTAAGGTGCCCATAGCTGGCGAGTACGGCCCTTTCTACCAAGGGCTTCAATCCCCGGTCCCGGTTCGCTCTGGTGCCTGGATGTGACGTCGGAGAGCCTGAGGAAGAATCGACGCGCCACATGGCAAAGCTGCCGTGATCCATTTCTTCTGCTCGGTGCCCTTCGCAGGGATCGGCGCCTCTGAAGTGGAGGTGGCGACAGGACGCTCTTGCCAGCGACGTGGTTGTTGCGTCGATGCGCTGTCGGGAGACTGACGGTTGGTGACAAGCCTGATTCCCGCGTCAGCAGTAGTTCTAATCCGCCAAACATCGGGTGGCAGTACCATCGTGTTTTGGCGGTCGGAGGGCGACTACTCCAATGGCCATAATCGGGCCAGGGGTATAGGGAACACGTCGAGAATTTCCTGCAAGTGTCATCAATTGGTTCGCTTGGTGTTCATGGTTTGGAGGCTGTGCTGGGGCAGATGGCTTGGCGAATGCCTCGGCCGGTACCCCGGAAATGACGAACCTTGTATGAGGAATCTAGCGCGCGTCCGCAAGGGAGCCGCGGCCAATAGAAAAGACGCCTGCATCATGAAAGCGGTGTCGGAGCAGTTGCTGGCACCAGTTTTTTTATTGATAGTAGTCATGGGCGGATATGTGCTACCCCTCCTCAACGTTTCGTTGGCGGCTGCTTCAATATTCTTTTTTCTTTTGGCGTGAATCGGTATCAAGTTCCTGTTCTTCTACCGCTGCACCGCTGCGCGGTATGCTGCTACGAGCATCGAGAAGCGTGGGGTACTACCTAGGGGCGACGCGTTCACGTATCCGGCGGACTTAGCATGGGACACCACCGGCGGGACACCTTGATCGAAGGCAATCCGGTTGTCGATCCGCGTGGTGGGTAATCAGCGTTGCGTTTGGAAGCGGGAGTGCGTCGACGCTCAGCGGTTTACTTCGTCAAGCATCGCCTTGAGTTGCGTCGTCAGATTCTCAGGAACGTGCGATAAAGAAAGATTGCGTGCGAGTTCCTTCAACCTTTTGCATCATTGAGACATGAGTTCAGTAACCTCGCAGTTTTCAGCTTCTGAACCACCGTGGCAGATGAAGGTCCGCGACTTGCGGCGGAGGTGGAAGCCGACTAAGGAACGCCTGGTTCGCGTGCAGCGAAACGGCGTCGAACACCCATTGCCCATACGTATCCACCGCGCGCTCAGTTGGTTGGAAGCGGCTGAAAACGATGCGGCGCCGATGCGGTTAGACCAACGTTTGGTTTCGTTATGGATCAGTGTCAACGCACTGTACGGGCGGTGGGACGCCCAGCGTTGTGAACCATTGGCCGATGGAGTCGCCCTACGACAGTTTCTCGACAAGGTGAGTAAGTTGGACCGCGACCAGGTCCTCATGCGCCTGCTGAACCATTGCCGTCCCGATGTAGAACGATTGATGGCCGACAAGTTTCTCAACAATCGCTTGTGGAGCCGAGCGGTTGAGCGCTTGGATGAACGCGAGGATAGTCGGGTGATGCAGGTGCGACAATGGTATACCGATGGAGCCTGGAAGGCCGTGTTGCGGGCAGTGATGGACCGCATCTACTTCGTTCGCTGCCAACTTGTCCATGGAGCTGCCACGCACCGTAGCAAGTTGAATCGAGAGGCCGTTTCTCGATCGACCGCTCTTCTAGATCCTCTGGTGCGCACGTTCGTGTTGGTTGTTGTCGATCATGGTCTGACCACCGATTGGGGTGATCTGTGCTACCCACCGATTTCCGCCGAGCGCCGATGATCTTTTTTTCCAGATGTTGTCGTAAGCTACCCGCGATCGGCATTCTGTTGGTGTGGTTTTCCAAGAGCAGACCGGTGCACCTGGGAAGTGCCAGGAATCCTTTATTCGTTACGCTGCGCAGACGCCATCAACAGCGCAGGGGGTGCGCCGCGCGTTCGGTAGCTTCAAGGCATCGACGATGTTTCTAGAGGACTGGTCGTGGTAGGGGCAGGTTACCGCGGGCGACTTGATCGTAGAGGAAACGCAAGGCGTCGCGGAGATTGCCTCGGTGTTGACGAAAGATCGCCTCGATGGCATCTTGAGGTAGTTCGTTGGAAGTGTATCCAAGTTCGCGAACCAAGCTGGCAAGCAGTTCAGGCGTGGTTGTCGTCCGCAGCCATACCGGTAGGCCGCAGCGACGGTGGACGGCGACCAGCAGGCCACCGGGCCGGGTTTTCTGTACGATTTTCACCCAGCCGCGCCATGGGGTCTTCTCAGCGCTGTCGAGCAACACGATGGTTCGGCCGGCACGAGCCAGCACGGCGTCGACGACCGCGGCCCGCTGTGACGGCTGGTGGGGCATGCGAACGTACCAGGCAGGGTGGCCTAGGTGAGTGGGGATTTCCCGCTCCAATTGTTCCAGCACAGTCGTTTTGCCGGATCCCTGCGGACCGACGATCGCGCCGCGGTAATTCAGTTCCTGCAACCGCGTCATCAGAGCCGGCCAATCGCCAGCGGTCAGGCGAAATGGCAGCGCGGTAACGCGATCGACGGCGAACGGATTCAAGCGCGCTGGGATGGGATGGGACGCCATCGAATGCGGAACCGATTAGAATGAGGACGATGATGCGGTGCTCTGCGCATCGCCAAGGTGCAATAGAATCTCTTTGCCCTCTGGGGCAACGACGATTTCCACTTGCGCGGCTTCCTGCGACGGAAAGGCAATGGCCTCGATGGCCCATATCAGGGAAATCAGTTTGCCGGAAAAGCTGTAGGGTTCTTCCGGAGCAACGAAGTGAAATTCCTGCTGGTCGCTCTCCAGTGGGTGCTCGAATGTGCGGCTATCATGAACGCCTACGTCGAGGTTGCCCTTGCCGCGCGTGAACCAGATCAATCGCAGTTCCACACGATCTAGTGGCGTGTGCAGGTTCTTCCAGCGGACGATGCCGGTGATGGTATCCCCGGGCTGGAACACTTGTTGGTTGTTCTCCAGCTGGATCGAAATCATCGTTTCCTCGGTCGCACGCGAAAGGGAAATTCTTCATTAATGTCGGGCCATCTGGCGATGTCACCTTTGACGCGGATGGTCCACACGATCTCGTTGTTATTGGCCTGAAACGAATGCATCGTATCGATCGGAATGGTGACAGTCGCCGTACCGAATCGCATTTGTTCGGGGGCTTCCGTGTTCGCGACTTCGATGGTGAGAAAAACTTCCGTGTCGGTGTAGGTGCTGGTGCCGCGCGTGTAGGTAGCTTTTTCCGTTCCGACGATGGAGACGACAAGGCGTCGAATCCGCGCCACGTTTCCTTCCGTTTGCCAGGCCACGTCGACCTGGCTGCCCAATGGCACGGCGGCATTGCTGATGCCGATTTCCACGATTGGATTCCACAAGCTGAGGAATTGGTGCCCGACGCCAACGATCAAACCGAGACCGACAAGTACGAACGGAGTCAAGAATAGATAGAGCCACCAGGCTTCTTCGTTCATGCCGACCCAGAGGAATACCGATACGATTCCATTCCAGAAAAGTGCTGCGACCAACAGGAGTAGAAACCTGCCCCAACGCGTCGACGCCGGTCGCAGCTTGCGTGGCCCTTCTCCCAAACGGTCGTCCGACCCTTTCCTGCTACGCTGGCCGTGTGCCGCGGCCATGGAAACGGACGTGCTGCTCGATACGGGGCGTACGTTCTGCTGGCCGTAGCGGAACAGGCCGTACCACATGATCGCTCCCCCCACGATGATGAACAACAGCGTGAATAGACCGAACAGATTGCTCCACGAGAAATCGCGCTGCAGGACCGCCTCCGACGGTTGCTCGGGGTCGTAGTAACAAACGGTTTCGCTGCCTACCGGAAACTCCTTGAGCACTTCCTGCGCCCAAGAACGAGAGGAAGAGACCTCGAGAAACCTGCGCCGGTCCGACCGATACGTTTCCCCCGCCACCGTGTACTCGTAGGTAATCTTAGGAGAGTAGGTCGTGCCATCGTCCGATCGATGCGTTTCGATTTCGACGGCGACGACGGTGCATGGCGCCGCGGCCCACGAGCGGGCGGCCAATGTCTGGCGCAACGGCACGATGAACGTGAACCAGAACGCGACGGTCCCGGCCAGGAAGAATAGGGAGCCGAACGCGATCAGCAGCGGCCGCCCGCAACCCAGCGCTTTCGACTCGGAGATAGGTGTTGCCTTCATCGCCGGCCCCAGTGGACTCACTCTGCAGATTGGAAGGGTGAGTTACCATCATAACGGAAGTTTCCCTGCGGAACGGAGGGCGTCGACGCTTAGATCAGCCCTATTTGTCGGATTGGGGAGTGCCGTTTTTCCAGAGTTTGCGTGTGGGTTAGGTGACAACGCGCCGTCAGTAAACCGCGGTTTGTTGGTGGAGAGTCAGGGGAGGCTTGCAATAGACGATGGACGCGGCAGGTGGAAAATTTTGCGCAGAGAAACGATTGAAGGTTTCTAGGAGTAAGAACGGGGCGCATGGCGTGGAATAAGGGGCGCTTAAGCCTGGTTGCATTTTAGGATAGTGGATCGCGAGTCTCGCCGGGGTGGTGATACAGGCGGCCGCCAGGGACTATCGGGCACCATGGTGTGCACCGCCAGTCCTAGGCCGTGATCCGCTGGCGACTGCGGGGAACACTAAGGTGCCGACCTTCAGTCTCGGCGCCGTTGGGGCACGGACTTGCAGGACCTTGTCTGAGCAGCACTAAGCGCTGGAGTAGTTGAGCGGGGAGGGCCAACGAGCCAGCTCGCTAGAGCGTGAGTAAGCTTTCGCGGTGGCTACCACTTGAGGCCGAATTTCTCGCCGCCGGACGATTTGCCCAGGCCGCCTTTGAGGGGGCCTTGATGCTTGACGGCTGGTGAGCGACGCGGAGGCTCGGCTTCCCGCTCGGCAGACACTTCCTCATCGGGCTTTGTCGGGGGAGCCGAAACGGCTTTCATCGACAACCCCATGCGTTGGTTTTCTGCATCGACGGAGAGGACTTTGACGTCAACCTCCTGCCCTTCTTTGACGATGGTGGCTACATTGCTGACGCGATGGTGAGCCAATTCGCTGATGTGCACCAAGCCTTCCACGCCGGTGGCCAATTTGACGAACGCACCGAATTCCGCAATGCGGGTGACCGTGCCGCGATGAATCGATCCGACTGGGAAACGCTCCTCAACGCGTTCCCAAGGGTGTTCTTGAAGCGAGCGATAGGAGAGGCTGATCTTCCCGGTTTGCGGATCGATCTTTTCGATTTTCACCTTGACCTTGCGGCCTTCTTCCAAGATCTCACTGGGGTGGGAAACACGCTCCCACGACAGTTGGCTGACGTGCAGCAGGCCGTCGACGCCGCCCAGATCGACAAAGGCGCCGAAGTCCAGGATTTTGCGGACGACCCCTTCGACGGTATCGCCTGGGTGGAGGCTGGCCAGGCGCTCTTCCCGCTTGGCCTGACGTTCTCGTTCCAAGATGGCACGGCGCGAGAGGACCAGGTTGCCGCGCCGCGGATTGGCTTCCGTAACGACACACAACACTTTTTCACCGACGTACTCAGCCGGGTTTTCAACACGGTACTCGGCGATCTGGCTCAACGGGATGAATCCTCGAATACGTCCGACGGTGCATTCCAGGCCTCCCGTATTGGCGCTGGTGATCACCGCTTCGACGACCGCTCCTTCTTTTAAGTCGGACCAGTCGTCGACGTCGACGGTGGCGCCCGGGATGGCCAACTCGTAGAGGCCGTCGGAGGCGAGGTAGCCGCGGACGACGACGTCCAATTGTTCGCCGATTTGAGGTGGCCGATCGAATTGCGACAGGGGAGCGATTCCTTCGTTCGGCCCGCCCAACGAAATGAAGGCGAATTCGTCGTCCAGTTTCACGACCTGCCCACGGGCACGCTGACCTTCGGTAAGTTCCTGGCCAAGCTGCAGCAGTTCATCGCCGATGAGCAGGTTATCCAAGTCGGTCCCTTCGATTACCGAAGAGAGTTCCTGCTCAAGGTCGCGAGGCAATGGCGCTCGCCGCGAAGGCACGGCCACTTTCGCAGCTCGGGGGCCCGCAGGTGGTGTCTTGATCACACCGGATTCGATGCCAGGCTGTCTGGCGGCCGGCGCCGAAGGGGTTGGTGCGGCTGCTGCGGGCGCGGCTTCGTCCTGCACTTCTGCAGGCGGACCTTGACTAGCAACGGTTGCTGGTGGGCTTGTAGCGGCAGCATCTGATTGCGGGGCGGAGGCGGAGTGTTTGCCGGAACCCGAGTGAGATTGGCTTCCCCCTTGCGCCTTGGCCCGGCGCGCGGCTTCCTCTTGGGCTTTGCGGAGTTGGCGAATCCGTTCCAGACTGAGCGGCCCCCGTCCCACGCTGGTCGATTGCCCGCTACCCCCTTCTCCCGGGCTCTGCTCATCCGACGGATAGGCAGCCGAGCGGTCCGGCGGATCCGGCTGCGGGGATGCTGGTCGCGAATCGTCGACCCTAGGGGAATGTTCGTTCCCATCCGACGTTTGCACCTGTGGTGGCGCTTCGTTAGGCAGATCGGGCGAAGGACTGGACTCGGGATGTTGCGGGGTCGTCATGGAACTTGCCGTTCGATCAAAATGGATACAATCTCTTCTATGCTTTCATAGAATTACTTGGGCCGACACTTGGCGACGCTCTTCTCAATGGACGGTCGAACGCGTCGTCTGCCTCTGTGCGGGATGTGCACATGGCTCGTTGCGACATTGTAAACCGCCGATGGAGTACGTCCAGCGCCGGCGCCCGCTTAACCTTACCTCATCGTCAAGGGGATCGGCAGGCATCATGAGTCATTTTCAGGAGCAACGCGATGATCAGCCGGTTGAGGGGGCGGAAGCTGGGCAGAGGCAGCAGGCGGAGGTGCCGCCGGTCGTAGCGGAGCCCTTGCAGGTGAGATTAAAGTCTCTGGATGAGCGGTCGTCAGTGACGGACTCTTGGTATGAACACGTCGATCCTCTTCGTCAATGGTTGCATGCCAAGGCCTACGGGGCGCCTCGTGTTTTCGATTTGTTCACCGGCTTGGCCGTTACCCTGGCATGGGCCGTGCTGTTTGCCTTGCTGCGATTGTTGCAACCGTTGTTCGATGAGGCGCTACCGACGGTAGCGCTGGTCATCAGCTGGTATCTTCTAGCTATCGCTCTATGTCAGGCCATCTTCTTTGGAGGGAAAAAACCTCGCTTGGCTTCCCTTGTTGGTGGACCGCTGGTGTGGTTGGTCACCTCGGTGGCGATGATGTCGGTATCTTCCTTGTGGGGGGCTCCCATGACCATCGATCGCTTGATTCGCATGGTCATCGCCTCGTTTTGTTTTGCTCCGCTGGGTATGTTTACAGGGTATCTCGCGGGAGGCCTGGTCGCTGGCGTGTTTCTCCTGGCGGACAAGTTACGGTCGCTCTACGGTAGCTTCCACCCGCCTGCCGCATCCGGTGACGAGGACGCATTGTGGGGGGAGGTGCCACCACGCCACGTTGGTTCGAATTCATCATCGCAAGGACAAAAGAATAATGACGGTTGATCGACAGAACGTTGAAACAGTCAGAACGAAACACCCATCGTGGGAAGGGGTGGTCGCTGTCCTGATGTTGTTATTGTGCTGCGGCATACCACGCGGTGCGAGGGCACAGGATACCTGGGAGGGATTCTCCCTGTTGCAGCCCCAGCGAGATTGGCCCTGGTGGCGAGGGCCCTATCGGAACGGCCATGCTGCGCCGCAATGTCGTCCTCCGGTTAGGTTTTCGGAACACGAGAAGGTGCGGTGGAAGGTGGAGGTTCCTGGTCGCGGGCACAGCTCGCCGGTCGTCTTCGCTGATCGTGTGTTCTTGGCAACAGCCGATGAGCAGCAGCAGGTGCAGTCCGTGCTAGCGTATCGCTTGGCCGACGGAGCCCCGTTGTGGCAGCGGCCTCTCAGCCAAGGTGGATTCCCAGAGAATAACCATCCCAAGAACACCGAAGCGAGTCCCACGGTTGCCTGTGATGGCCAGCGCGTTTTTGTCACCTTTTTCCATCACCAGGCGATTCATCTGACCGCTCTGGACCTGGATGGAACCACGGTGTGGGAACGCAACTTAGGGACGTTCAATCCGCGCCGTTACGAATATGGTTACGCGCCCTCGCCGGTTCTGTGGAGGGACTTGGTGATCGTGTCGGCGGAATATGATGGCCCGAGCTGGATTGTGGCGGTACGCCGTTCGACCGGCGAGCAAGTATGGCGCACCGCTCGCCCCACAGGCATCACGTTTTCCAGTCCCGTCGTAGCCCACGTCGCCGGGAGGGAGCAGTTGTTCCTCAGCGGTGCTGACCGTGTGGCGTCCTACAATCCGGCGGATGGCAAGTTGTTATGGAGCGTGGCGGGAACCACCGCCGCCACCTGTGGTACCGTCGTGTGGTGGGACGACGTGGTGATGGCCAGCGGTGGTTATCCGAAGGCGGAGACCATTGCAGTCCGAGCCGATGGTAGTGGCGAGGTGCTGTGGCGAAACAATCAGAAATGCTATGAACAGTCGATGATCGTCGTCGAGGGGTATCTCTACGCATTGACCGATCGCGGCATCCTCTACTGTTGGCGCGTGGAAGACGGTGAAGAGATGTGGCGGGAACGGTTGCGAGGACCAGTAAGCAGCTCGCCGGTCTACGCAGGGGGGCATCTCTACTGGGCCAACGAAGCGGGGACGGTATACGTCTTTCGCCCTAATCCGCAGCGGTTTGAATTGACGGCCGAGAATCGTCTGGGGGATGAGCTCTTCGCCTCTCCGGCAGTGACGGGAAATCGACTGTTGTTTCGTTACGCGAGTCGAGTGGGAAGTGAGCGCCGTGAAAGGCTAATCTGCCTCGAAGATTAAGCTCCCTCTGCTCGGCGCCGTGGACAGACGTTTCTGGACCAGCGCAGTTCGCTCCAAAGGCACGCCAGGTGATGACGGCATCCCACGAGAGATTGGCCTATTTGCAGATTGCCTTAGCCACCGGCGTGGGGCCGGTGTTGCTGGCGCGGTTGTTGGCGACGTTCGGAACGGCTGCCAGTGCCTTGGCCGCTTCACCTAGCGAACTGGCGGAAATCGATGGAATCTCCAGCACCCTGGCTGCGCGAATTCATGCCGCGGAGGCTCGCGAGCGTGCGGCGCAGGTCCTCGAGTCCTGTGAGGCAAAAGGAGTCGAGGTGGTCTTGCCAGTCGACGAAGCGTATCCGCGACTGCTCAAAGAGATTCCGGATCCTCCCGCCGTGTTGTTTCTCCGCGGGAACCTGGTACCTGCCGATGGGTTGGCCGTGGCCATCGTGGGGACACGCGGCGCCACGCAGTATGGGCGAAGTCAGGCCGAGCGGCTCGCCAGAGGGTTAGCCAGAGCCGGTCTGACGGTGGTCAGTGGTTTGGCGCGAGGTATCGATGCCGCCGCCCATCAGGGAGCCTTGGATGCGGAGGGACGCACCATCGGCGTACTAGCCAATGGTGTCGAGGAGATCTATCCGCCGCAGCATAAGGAACTGGCTGCCAGAATCGTCCGCCAAGGGGCCTTGTTGAGTGAGTGTCCGCCGGGGACCAAGCCCAAAAAGGGGATGTTTCCGCAGCGCAACCGGTTGATCAGCGGGTTGGCATTGGCGACGATCGTCATTGAAGCGGGCGAACGATCCGGGGCCCTGATCACGGCGCGATTGGCGGGCGAGCAAGGACGAGAGGTTCTTGCCCTGCCAGGGTTGGTAACCAACCCGCGTGCGCGGGGGTGCCACCGGTTGATTCGTGATGGCGCGATCCTGATCGAATCCGTAGAGGATGTGCTCGATGCGCTGGGGCCACTGGTCGACAGTGTTTCGGTCAGTGCGGAAAAAGAGATTCGACATCCCGCTGAATTGCATTTAAATGAACAAGAACAGGCCGTATTGCAGGCGATCGGTGTCGAGCCGACCGATATCAACCGAGTCGTCGTCCACAGCGGTCTGCCGGTCCCGCGCGTGTTGAGCACGATCAGCGTGCTGGAGATGAAACGATTGGTCCGGCGAGTCAGCGGCCAACTGGTGCAGCGGGTTTGAGGAAGAAAAACAAGGAGAACGGTTTGAGCGATGAAGCGTTGGATGTCGAGGCGATTCTCGGACCACAGGGAAGCATCGCGCGCCGCTTGAGCCACTATGAAGCTCGACCCCAGCAGCTCGAACTGGCGCATCGCGTGGCCCGTGCTCTGCGCGAAGGAACGCATCTGGTGGCCGAGGCGGGAACGGGAGTAGGTAAGAGTTTTGCTTACCTAGTCCCGGCCATCCTTCATGCGACCGAGCAGCAGGAGGTGGGAGCGGAGAACGATGCGGTCGTCGGTCGCCGTATTGTGGTCAGCACGCACACGATCAGTCTGCAGGAGCAATTGATCCATAAAGATCTGCCGCTGCTTAACGCCGTGATTCCTCGTGAGTTCACCTCCGTATTGGTTAAGGGGCGAGGGAATTACCTCAGTCGCCGCCGGTTGAAGCTGGCCAAGTCTCGCGCTGCGGCATTGCTGGACGATGAAGAGTCACGGCAATTGCAACAGATCGCTCGTTGGGCCATGGAAACGACCGATGGATCGCTCAGCAACATACCGTTCCGTCCGCTGCCCGGGGTGTGGGATGAAGTGGTCAGCGATCACGTCAATTGCCTGGGGCGCAAATGCGAGTTTTATGATGAGTGTTTCTATTATCGCGCGCGGCGCCGCGTCCATGGTGCGCAGATCCTCGTGGTCAATCATGCGTTATTCTTCACCGACCTGGCGCTGCGGTCGGAAAACGACTACGGCATTCTGCCCGACTACGATGCTGCCGTGTTGGACGAGTGCCATACGATCGAGGCGGTGGCCAGTTCTCATTTGGGCATCAAGGTGACCAATGGGCAACTGCAGTACACGCTCAACCGGCTTTACAATCCCTATCGTGAGAAAGGATTGTTCGTGGTTTTCGACATGCGCCAGGCGTGTGAACTGGTGGCCCAGGCGCATCACCTGGTGGATCAACTCGTGTTCGATCTGGATGCCTGGATGGGAAAGGAATGGCAGACACGGCGCGTACGGGAAAAAGAGATCGTCCCCAACCTGCTCAGTCCGGTTTTCGATCAGATTCGCGATGTGGTGAACCGCATGGCCGATCACAGTGAAGACGCCTCGCGGCGGCAAGAGTTGTTGGGGATCGCCTCCCGCCTCGACGCCCTTTCCCGCGGTGTGGGGGCATGGCTCCGACACCAAGACGACAATCTGGTTTACTGGCTCGAGCGGTCCTACACGCGCCGCGGCGATGTGCGGATGGAGATGCATGCTGCTCCCGTCGACGTGTCGGAGGCCATTCGCACCAAATTGTTGCAAAAGGTACCCAGCGTCATCATGCTCAGCGCCACCGTCTCCACGGGCCGAAAGGGAGGCTTCGAGTTCTTTCAGTCGCGTGTGGGGGCGATGGGGTGCCCGACGATTCAACTGGGAAGTCCGTTCGACTATCGCCGCCAGGCCCAATTGGTATTGGTCGACGACATGCCGGATCCGAGCGCCGACCGTCACGCGTTCGAGAGCCAATTGCCGGAGGTGCTCAAACGTTACTTGCTGCGCACCGGCGGGCATGCGTTCGTCCTGTTCACCAGTTACTCGCTGTTGCGCCGCACGGCCCAAGCCATGCAGCGATGGTTTGCCGATCAACAGTTGACCCTCTATTCCCAGGCCGATGGTGTGCCGCGCAGCCAATTGCTGGAACAGTTCAAAGCGCAGCCACGCGGTGCCTTGTTCGGAACCGATAGTTTTTGGCAAGGTGTGGACGTACCGGGAGACGCCTTGGGCAATGTCATCATCACCAAACTCCCCTTCGCGGTTCCCGATCATCCCTTGATCGAGGCGAGGATGGAGCAGATACGCGAAAGCGGTGGTAATCCCTTTCGGGATTATCAGATTCCCGAGGCGATCATCAAGCTGCGCCAGGGATTCGGCCGTCTGATTCGCACGGCGACCGATCGTGGCATCGTGGTCATCCTGGATCCGCGGGTGCAAACGAAATACTACGGTCGTTTCTTCTTGCAGGCGTTACCCGACTGCCAAGTGGTGCACGAGCGCCTCGGCAGTTAGCGAACAGGGAAAATCCACCAGGCTGTCGCTGCAAGGTACTACCGAGTGGCTCCTCCGGGGGGGCGAGGGAGGAAGAAACCGCCTCGCACGATGATGATCCCCAGAGACTGGAGGTTCCCGAGGTGGACGGATTAGCGAGCGCGTACCCACACCCCGTCCTCGATGGCATCGCCAGGGTGGATGATCACCTGTTGGCCGGCCTTCAATCCGGCGATGACCTCGGCCTGCAGCCCATTGTTCTGTCCGATTTCGACTTTGCGCAGACGTGCACGGTCATTTTGGTCGACGACGAACACGTGCCATAGTCCATCGTGCCGGAACAGGGCGCTGGTGGGGACGCGCAAGCAGTCGTCTGTCTGCCACACCGTGATGTGGGCATCGACGCGAAAGCCATCGCCGAGCGCGGCGCGGCGTGGGGGAGGATCGAGCAGGTCGACGATGGTGTTGACCCGCTGCTCCTCCACCCCGAGGGCGGAGATCTTGGTGAAGCCGGAAGGTTCCACCACGCGAACTTCTCCTCGCAGCGGAGTCGTGCCACCCCAGTTCTCCAGGCGGACGGCAGCGCCCGGACGGATCTTCACCGCATCGGCAGACAAAACATCGACCACCACCTCCAGGTCCAAAGGATCGCCGATCTCCAGGATCGATTGGCCGGCAGCGAGCACCGCGGCGCTTTCCTGATACCGTCTGAGCACGCGGCCACTGATGGGCGCCTTGATCTCGAGCACTGCAGTTTCGCCCTCTCCCGGCGATCCGGGGCCTTGTTCGGGATCGGTCAACAGGAGGGCAGCCTGCTCCAGTTCCAGCTCGTAGCGAGCGATGTCGACGCGGAAGCGGGCGGCCCGCACGTCATCGGCACGCAATCTGGCTTCCAGGCGCAGGGCGTCCAGATCGGACGGAGCGATTGCCTGGGTGCCACTGAGTTGTTCGGCGCGTTGCAATTGTTTGCGCGCATATTCTTCTGCTGCAGAAGCGCGTTCCAATTCGATCTGTGCCGCATCCAACCGTCGCTTGGCGGCCCCGACGCGCGCCTTGGCCTGGGCCACCGCCCGTGCATCCAGTAGACTCGGATCGGTCGGTTGCATGCGGGCGACCACCGTTTGATCCGCCACTACCTCATCGCCCACTTCCAAACGGACGCGTTCCAACATGCCTGCCAACGGTGTGGACACGATATAGCGATCGCGAATACGCGTCACGCCATCTTCGTCAACGGTGACTTCCAGCGGTCCGCGCGTCAATTCTACCATGTCCACTAGCTGAGGCTGCGGCCGCAGGAGGACATAGCCGACGGCGAGCAGGGCGGCTGCTAGTAATGACCATACGATGATGCGTACCAGTTTCTTCAAGAATCTTCACCTCCGACTGCGGGTTACTCACGGATCTTGAGAACTTCGACCAGATCGATCTGTTCCAAGCGACGATGCACGATCCAACCACTGACGATCGCCGCGGTGGCCGCTACGGCCGCCGATTGGAGGTAGGAATCAGGGTGGATGACCAGGGGAATACGAAACTGCTCCGAGGCAAAACCCTGGACCATGGCGTAGCAAAAACTGTAGCCCACCGCCCAGCCAACCGGAATGGCGATGCAGGTGAGTACGGCCAATTCGCCGAGCAGCATGGCAGACGTCTCCCACCGGGAAAAGCCGATGACGCGCAGGGTCATCAGCTCGCGAGCCCGTTCGTCGAGCGAAATGCGGGCCGTATTGTAAATGACACCGATGGCGATGATGGCCGCGAATAGGACATTGAATGCCTGCATCGTGAGGACGTTTTCGGCGATCGTCGCTTTGAATTGTTCCATCGTGGCCTTCTTGATCGCGACCGAGCCCACGCGGGGGGTGTGTTTCAGATGCTGGTACAATTGCCTATTGGCCAACGAGTCGACTTGCAGCCAGGCGCCGGTGAGTGCCGCGTCCTCCTGCAACAACCGATGCAAGGCATCGATGTCCGCATAAGCATTCATTCCGGCGTATTCCTGGGCCACGCCCACCACCGGCAGGATGTAGGTTCCTGGGCGTCCATCGAGGATTTCGACTTCCACCCTTTCTCCGGCGCTGACTCGTAGGCGCTTGGCCAAGGCATCGCTGAGCACCAATCCCTCAGGTGGCAAACGAATGGGGCGTTCGTGAGCGTTCAACAATCGGTAAAGACGGCGTTCTCTCCCCAGTCCCATGATGGCTGTGCGGTGCTTTCGATGGCCGCGACGGATGTGCACTGGCACACTGCGAAATCCCTCCACGTACTGCACGCCGGGGAGCGACTTCAGCTCGTGGATGGCCGCGTGGGAGGCCAAAGGCTCGAAAACAACCTGCACGTCATGGCGCTGCGCTACCTCGAATTGAAAGTTGAGCAAGTAATGGATGGCATCGGGAGAAAAGTTGCCCATCAGCAAGACGGCCACTGCTGCCGCAATTCCCAGGACAGAGAACAAACTGTTGAGCGGGCGGCGTTGGAGATGACGAAGGATCATGCGTAGTGGAAGGGGGAACAGCCAACTCAAGCCGAGAACTTCGACCACCGAGCGGTGGTAGCGGGCAGGAGTGGGAGGCCGCATGGCCTCGGCCGGCATCAAGCGAACCGCCTGCCAAACGGCTCGCCCTGCCCCGCCCACTGCGGCCGCCAGGCTAACCAGGCTGGCGGCGGCGATCGAACGTAGGTCGGGATGGAATTCGAAATGTGGGAAGCGATAAAACTCGCTGTACAACTGAGCCAGTCCGACTGCCAAGCGGGAGCCGGCCAACGTTCCCACCACGGCTCCGACGGCGGTGATCCACACCGCTGTTGCGAGGTAATGCATGGCGATGGTCGAGTTGCCGAACCCGAACGCTTTCAATGCCGCGATGATCTCCCGCTGGGTTTGAACGCGACGGGACAGGATGACGTTGAGCAGAAACGCGGCCACGCCGAGAAAAATCATGGGAGCGATGATGGCCATGCCGCGCAGTTGTTGGATCTCGTCGTCAAGAAACGACGCAGAGATCTGGTCTTCCCGTCCATAGGCTCCTGTGCAGCCGTACCGCTTGAGCAGGAGGTCGAGTCGGTCCAGCACTTCTTCGTAATTGGAACCTGGTTGGAGACGCAGGGCCACATCGTTGAAGGCGCCTTCCATGTTGAATGCTGCTTCGAGGTGCTGCCGCGGCATCCACATGACGCCGAAGCGGCGGTCATCGGGGAGCAATGCTCCGGGACGAATCTGGAAGACGTACTCGGGAGACAACGCTACGCCGACGATGCGCAGCCTCTGGTAGCGCCCATTGATAATCGCGGCGATCGAGTCGCCCAACTGCAACCGATTGGCTTCGTAGAACGCTTCGGAGACGAGTACTTCATCCCCATGCGCCGGATCGGGTTGACGACCACGCCTCAGGTGGTAGGCGTTCAACCGTGGTGGCCGACCGCTGGGGATGGAAATCAGTCGCGCGGCGGCCGGTTCCTCCAGGCCCGGCACGTCGATCGTCACATCCGCTACCACGCGCGTATCGACCATCGTCACGCCATCGATCGCCGCGATTTGCGGTTCGAGCGTGCGGGGGGCGCGTCGCAGCTGCGCAAATACATGAGCGAATCGGTAGCGATCGTAGTAGGTGTCGCGCGTATCTCGCAGAAACTGAAGGATCGACGTGGACATGACGAAGACGGCAACGCCCGCCGCCACCACGGCGGCAATGGCCAACGCCTGACCCTTCGTCGCCCATAGTTCGCGAACCAACTTGCGTGTGAGAACACTTCCTTGCGTCATCATTCAGCTCGCCTGTGGCGGATTTTCGCTAGGACCGAAGGGGCGCCGAGGGGGATGGCGGACATCGACCCACACATGTTGTCGAGCCACGATGGTCTGCGCCGTGCCATCATCTCTACCACTGGATTTCCTCAGGCGGCTTGCGCGACGCATTGTTCTCCAGCGCCGCAATCTGTCCGTCACGCATATGGAGGATGCGATCCGCCATCGCACCAATGGCGGCATTGTGCGTAATGATCATGGTGGTAGTCCCTAGCTGGCGATTGATGCGATCGATCGTCTGGAGGACCGTTACTCCCGTGGCAGCATCCAGTGCGCCCGTCGGTTCGTCGCACAGGAGAACCTCCGGTCGCTTGGCGATGGCGCGGGCGATGGCAACTCGCTGCTGCTGCCCCCCGGAGAGCTGAGCGGGAAAGTGATCTTTGCGATCCAGCAAACCCACCATTTCGAGGGCTTCTTCGGGCCGCATGGGATCGTCGACCACTTCGGTGACCAGGGCCACGTTTTCCAAGGCGGTGAGACTGGGGATCAAGTTATAGAATTGGAACACAAACCCCACACTGCGGCGGCGATAAAGGGTCAGTTGCCGGTCGGATGCCGCGGCCAGGTCGAGCTGTTTGAAGAAGACCTGTCCGGTGGTGGGGCGATCCAATCCTCCAATGATGTTAAGCAGCGTCGATTTGCCGCTTCCACTAGGCCCCAACAGGACAAGAAATTCACCGTGGCGCACCTCCAGGTCGATGCCTCGCAAGGCATGAACGGCCACCTCACCCATCTGGTAGACTCGAGTCACCTGCCGAAGTTGGTAGACGTAACATGGGGGCGGCAGCGCATCACACGCTTCGGTGTTAGCTCCCTCCACACTGGAAGGCGATGATGAATGGCTTGAGGACGACGGTGATGGCATGGGGATCGGCTGAGCGGGCGGCAACTTGAACTTGGTGGTGATTAGGGAGTCAGCGGGAAAGAAGGACCACGGGCCGGATACCGGGTGGCCACTCGATAGCGTCGTTAAGATCTTGCGTGCCCACTTGGCGAAGTGCGGTCGGGAATAATCTACCGACAGAGAACACGGCCAGAGGCTATTGTACAGCAGGGCTGCCGACCACGCGACCGCGTGATCATGTTGCCCCGAGAGTGGCAGACGAGGGTGGAAAGAACGTGCCTGGGTACCGCTCGCCGCCCGATGCTCACTCTCCTTTACGGCTCCCCCATGTGGCCTGCTGGTCGGCGGCCGGCGACGGCTGAGCGAAGGAACCGGTGAGCAAGAAACGGTGGACCGCCTGCGCGGTAGACGGTTGCCACAAAATGGAGGAGTGCGCGCCAGGCAAGATGATCGTCTGGCGCGCACAGGGGAGTTCCGTGCACTGGGGGGCGACCACCCAGTCCCAAGCGGCGCGGATAATTCCCACTTCGTGTGTTCGGCACGTGTCGCATGTCAACTGTTGAACGAAACTATGAGGAGTGTCGCTCAGTTGAGAAAGTGGAGGGCTCCAAGACGCGAACAGGCGGGCCAACCGCCTGGCAGCATGCGAACCACGGTTGGGGGGAGCCAGCATCACAATCCGATGCAACTTCCGCGGTTCCCCGCGGGACAAGGCGGCGCGGATGACAATGCCGCCCATACTGTGCCCCACTACATGGATGGCGGCGACTCGAGGATCTTCGTCCATGCGGCATAGGAGTTCACTGAAGCGTTCGCCAAGATCGCGGATGTCGCTGCGAACGCTAGGGTAGCCCCAGATGCTGGAGGTCCACCCCCACCGCTGTAAACGTCGGCAGAGAGGGACCATCATCAGACGATGGGCGGCGTAGCCGTGCAGCAGCACGACGTACGAACCGGAAGGGACTGCTGCACTCATTTCACTTGCGGACTCCACATCGACTGGCTTTCGGCGTTGCCCAAGGTACAATCATCCGTTTTCCAGCGGGGTTGTCCTGGAAACTTGTTCCCTCTGGACGTCGCCCAGCAGTGTCTACTCACGGTCTTGTTCTGAGAACAAATCCATGCCAAAAACCGGGAAATTGCCGTCTTACAATCTCAATCTCGTTCTGGCCGATGGGGAGCCGCTCGATTTGCGGAACCGGCATTTGGCCGCCCTGCTGGGTTGGATGTTCCCTGGTGCGGGGCATTTTTACCAGAGACGGATGTTCAAGGGGACGGTTTTTTCCCTCTGCGTGCTGACTAGTTTCTTGATAGGGATGTTAGTTGCTCATGGCAAGTGTGTTTATGCGTCATGGAATGCCGTCGAGCGGCGATGGCAGTTTGCCTTGCAAGCGGGGGTCGGCTTCGTAGCTGTTCCCGCTATCATTCAAGCACGGACCGGCAGGTATGGAAATCCGCCCCTGTTGGGAGAGGACTTCCTCGTCGGCCCTAAATCGACGGCGGATTTGGACCGGTGGCATGCAGAAACGGGCTCCGGGTTTGACATGGGGACGTTATATACGATGGTGGCCGGTCTGTTGAATATTCTCGCCGTCTACGATGCCTACGCTGGCCCCCTTCCTCCACCCAACCACAAGAAGAAAGAGGAGGGATCCGAAGGGGAGGACCAAGAGGAGACGCCGTCGAGGGGGGGGGAGGGAAAGGAGTAGATGGCATGTTGATCAATTCTTCGTGGGCTTACCTGCTGATGTACATCCCATTGTTGGCGGCGGTCTCGTTCACCATCGGAGCAACGCGGCATGAGAGACGTGAGTTGATTCTCGATCAAGCGGTTCGAACGGCGGTGTGGATCACCTCATTCATGCTGGTCATCTACGCCGTGTTGCAGATCCTTTCCTGGATGGTGTGATCGGCGGCGCGTGGGTCGATGAGATGTCGCGGAAGGACATTGCTGACCAGTGGGAGCTCCTTGCGCGTAGCGACAGAAGGAAACGGGAGAACATGGAACGATTTCCATCGCAACCGCCTAGGGGCGGGATGCCAGTAGACTTCGATGGCCGCAGAGAATCGCCATGCGCGTATTAACCTTAGGCGCCGGAACGGTCGGTACGTGGATCGCCGATTTGTTGTGCCGTCATCGGCATGATGTGACGGTGGTGGATACCGATTCGGAAACGGTCAAACGCATCAATGCCGACCTGGATGTTCGAGCCATTCACGGATCGGCGTCGCAATCGAGCGTGTTGTTTCAAGCCGGAGTGCTTGATGCCGATATCTGTTTGGCGGTTACGGGAATCGATGAAGTGAACCTGGTAGCCGCGAGCATGGCCAAGGCCATGGGGGCCGATCGGACGATCGCTCGTGTCTACGCGCCCATCTTTCGTGATTCGAGCACTTTCGATTACCAGCGTCACTTCAACATCGATCGGTTGTTGAGTTTGGAACACCTGACCTCGATGGAGTTGGCCCGGGCCATTCATAGCCCGGAAACGATCACCTTGCAACATTTCGCCCGTGGCCAATTGGAAGTCGACGAGATCGAGGTGACGCGTCGCAGTGATGGGTTGGGCAAGCCGTTGAAGGACTTGCGGTTGCCGAGCACCGTCCGCATCGCCGCCATCCGGCGCGGCGATCGGGCATGGATTGCGCAAGCGACCGATCATGTGGAACTTGGTGATCAAATCTGCTTGATCGGCAAGCCCGATGTGGTGGAGGAGATCAAACCGTTGTTCACTGTCGGCCAGCCGCCGTCGCGATTTGTCGTCATCGCTGGTGGTGGTGAAACGGGGTTCCACCTGGCCCGTGCATTGGAGGCGCAGCGTCACCGCGTGCTGTTGCTGGAAGCCGACCCCGATCGTTGTGATTACCTCGCCAACTACCTGAGTCGCGCGACGGTCGTTTGTGCCGATGCCACCCGGAAGTTAACTCTGGAGGAGGAACGAGTGGGACATTGCGATTACTTCGTGGCCTGTACCGGACTGGATGAGAACAACATCATGGCATGTCTGGAGGCCAAGGAGTTAGGGGCCAAGAAGATCATGGCCGTGGTGGGGCGTCCGGACTATGCCAGCATCGTCAGTCGATTGGGGATCGACCTGGCCGTCAGTGAACGCGACGTCATGGCTCGGCAAGTGCTCAGCATGTTGGAGAAGGGGGCGGTTGTTAGTCGCAAACGGTTGCCCGGTAGCGATATTTTCGTGTTGGAGATCGATGTCCAGCCGGGCTCAACCGCCACGGAGGCGAAGCTCAAGGAGTGGGGCTTGCCTCCCGGAGTGCTCGTAGCAGCCGTGTTGGAAGGGGATTTCGTCAAGGTGCCCGGCGCGGACGACACCTTGAGTCCGGGGACCACGGCGCTGGTGCTGGCTTCCAGCGAACAAGTCGACGAGGTCGTGCAGGTTTTCGAGAGTCCACAAGACGACTGATGCGCAGCGCCGATGAACTACCGACTACTAGCACGTTCGTTAGGCATGATCGCTCTGTTGTTAGCAGCTACCATGCTCTTCTCGCTCCCTTGGGCTCATCCGGCTTTGGGGCGTCACGGGCACTTGGAATCCACCATCGATGCGCGTTTTGAGGTGCATGGCTTCACGGCTCTCCTGCTCAGCAGCCTGGTGGCCGGCGCCGTGGGATGCGTTCTGTGGTGGTTCGGCCGTTCGGCCCGTGGGCATCATCTCTTTCGCAAGGAAGCCATGGCGACGGTGGGACTGGCATGGATCATGGCTACCCTGCTAGGTGCCCTCCCCTACCTGTTCGCTGGCGTCGAGCTGGAGCCGGGGCGGCGGATGAATCTGATCGATGCCATGTTCGAGTCGCAGTCGGGGTTCAGCACCACGGGGGCCACCGTGCTGACCAATCTCGAAGATCCCCGCATGGTGCCGCACTGTATTTTGTTCTGGCGCAGCAGCACGCATTTCCTCGGCGGCTTGGGGATCGTCGTCCTGTTGGTCGCGATTCTCGGCCAAGGAGCAGGAGGAAAAGCGATGATGCGGGCCGAGATCACCGGGCCGACTAAGGAATCATCCTTCAGTCGGATGCAAAAAACGGCCGTCGTTTTCGCCACGATTTACATCGTGTTGAACGCCCTGCTCACCATGATCTATTGGATTGGCGGCATGTCGTTGTTCGATGCCCTGTGCCATGCGTTTGGAACGATGGCTACAGGAGGTTTCAGTACCTACAACAAGAGCTTGGGGCATTTCGAGAGTCCTTGGATCGAGTACGTCACCACGGGGTTCATGATCATTGCCGGCACCAACTTCGGATTGCTTTTGTTGGTTGCCGCCGGGCAAGGGCGCCGCCTGCTCAGTGATCCAGAATGGCAAGTCTACGTCAGCATCATCGCTATCGTCACCCTCGCCGTGATCGGATTCGGCCTGTGGCACGGTGACTTCGATGCTCCGGAAGAGGCGTTTCGTAATAGTCTGTTCCAAGTGGTGTCGATCATGACCACCACCGGGTACGGCACCGACGATTACGACGCGTGGAATAACTTCGGCCGCGGCGTGTTGTTGTTGCTGATGTTTGTTGGCGGATGTGCAGGGAGCACCGGAGGGGGGATGAAGGTGATTCGCCACGTGTTGATGGCGAAAATACTGCGGCATGAACTCGAGTTGGCCTACCATCCCAACGTGCGTCGTCCGCTACGGTTGGGCGATCAAATCCTCTCCGATCCTGATATCCGCAAGCACATCCTCGTCTATTTTGCCCTGGTTTCGGCCGTCTTCGCTTGCAGTTGGTTAATTCTGATTACCATCGAACCGGATACGCAGTGGCTGGCGCCCGAAACGCCCCCTGCGCCGGGAGTGCGTGCGGCCGATCAACTGGACCACAAGCTGATCGACTGCGCCAGTGCCGTAGCGGCCACCTTGCACAATATCGGTCCGGGATACGGGGTTGTTGGTCCCACCGCCAATTACGCGCAATTCGCTCCGATGAGCAAATTGTTGTTCGTCTTTCTGATGATGCTCGGACGTTTGGAAATGTTCAGCATCCTCGTGCTCTTTCTGCCCGCCTTTTGGCGAAAGATCTAGCGGCAGCGGCAGCGTTTTCCTGGTGAGAGTGCACCACGGGCATGCTATCGTCAGGGAGCCTACTTGCACCGCCAGTAATCGTGTCGAGTGATGTTCAGACGGCGGGCCGTGGGGGCGATGGCTTCCGCAAAGCGGGTGGCGTCGACCGGGTAACCGGCCGTCGGACGCAAGCCCGGCAAATGCCCGGTCCAGAATGCATTGAAGCATTCCATCGATCGCTCCCGTACATATTTTGCCCACATCGATGCCGCAGCCACCGGCGGCAAACGATCGCCTCCTACGGAGAAGTGGAACTGGAGATGCCGCTGCGGATCCGTGTAACTGCTCCGGTGCCGATCGCAGCGACGGCACTCGAACCACGCCTCTGGGAACACATCGACCAGGAGACCAGAGTAGTTGCGGCGCCCGCCGTGCCGATCACAAAACACTTCCGTGGGAAGTATGCCATCGTGCGCATAGCTGGTCAGGCAGTGACGCGCTAGTTGCAGGGTCAACTGCGATAAGACGATACCCTTGGAGCCCCAGCGGCTGATTAGCGCATTGAAGTGCGGCTCCGTGACGATTAGGGCCCGCAGGCCGATCAAGGTAACTCCGCGGTTGTTTAATCGCTGAACCAGCGGCGGGAGCAGCAGGTCGACTTCCGTCGCCACTTGATCGCCACTGGGAATACGTTTGTCGATTAGGGCTTCGTGCCAGGGTTGTGCGGCAAACGTCGAGCACGCCCCGGCATGTTGGACAGGCGAGCGGCTCGAGCAGAGGGGCGGCTTGCTGCGAGGATCGGTGGTAAGGGATGCCGACCACTGGACAAAGTCGGGGAAAAGGTTCGCGAACGTAGTGGGGCGGATCCCGCATAGCTTCAAGAGCCCCCAAACCCCCAACTCGAGCGTCATCAAGCCCGACGATGGCTGGTAGAGTCGCTTGGAATCCCCCAAAGGTAGGTAAGATGCTCCGGGTTTCCATGGTGCCGCACGCGTGGGGCCTGCCAAACAGGGATCCCAATCCCCTTCCTCCCAACGGGCGGGCACCTTCCAGATGCTCGCCGCGATGACCAACGGGCCGAGGTTGGGGCCATAACCGGCCTCATCGATTCCCAGGATGAGGCGTTTTTCGGGAGTAGTTTCTAACATTCTGATGGAAATAGTGGCACATTCGGTCAATAATGAAAGCTGGCGAAGGAGCGAATCGCGATGCTTGTCTTCTCTTCTCAAGGGGTCGCAGGTCAATGGTAGGCTCTTATTGTCGACCTTCACTTCCGCCCGGCTGTCCTGGCGGTACGAGGCGTCGCCGGCGGAAACGCCTCTGGGTACTGTCCAGTTTTATGGCGCTTGGCCATCTGTTGCTAGGAGTGGTTGGTGAGGGGCCGATCGCCAGCGGACAGCAGGTAGAAGGAGATTTGGCAGTCCAAGCCGTTCCTGGAGGAGCGCTTACTCCGGAGCAGGTGGAGAAGATGAAGGCTCAGGCAGCGGCCCAGCGCCCATCCGCCGAAGGTAAGGCTCCGACCGACGCGGCCGCCGGAGGCGAGGGCCAGGGCAAGCCTGGTGGAGGCAACAGTGGTCAAGATGCTGAGGGCGGGTTGAAGGTTATCCAGCGAAGTCCCCAGCCACCCGAACCTCCTGACCCCGCCGAGTTGCAGGTGGTTCCCGATGAACAGGGACTGGTTTCCTTCCATTTTCGGAATCAACCATGGCTGGAAGTAATGCGTTGGTACGCGCGGGTGTGCAATTTGGCGCTCGACTGGCAAGAGCTTCCCGGCGACTATATCAACCTGATGACGCGGCGTCCTTATACGCTTGATGAGGCGGGCGACTTGATCAATCGTGCGCTGCTGATGCGCGGGTTCACCATGTTGCGGGGCGAAGACACGCTGACGGTGGTCAAAGTCGAAGGGCTCAACCCGGCACTGGTCCCCCGCGTGGAACCGAATCAGTTGGTCGATCTTCCGCCGCATCAGTTTGTGCGCACTTCCTTCTCCTTGCAATGGATGTTGGCGGAAGAGGTGCATGAAGAGTTCTCGGCGATGCTGTCGAAGAACGGCAAGCTCACGCCTCTTCCTGCGGCCAACCGGTTAGAAGCCATGGATGCGGTGGCCAACCTGCGGGACATCTATGCGATTATCCAGGAGGAGGAATCCGCCGTGGCGTTGCAGAATCTCGCGCGCGAGTTTCCGCTAAAGTATGCTCGGGCCGCGACGGTGAAAATGCAATTGGAGGCATTTCTGGGCCTGCAAAGCTCCTCATCGACGGGCGGGGGCGGTTCCCCGGGCGGTGTGATGGACATGTCCAGGATGATGCAGCAACAAATGCAGCAGTTGCAGCAGCAGATGCAACAACAAATGCAGCAGGCGGCGCAAGGGCGCGGAGGGGGAGGTCCAGCCCGTCCAACTCGCTCCGACAAAGTATACCTGGTGGCCAACGATCGCACGAATAGCGTGATCGTGCATGCGCCTCCCGATAAAATGGCGCTCGTGGAATCGTTCATCGCCCGGGTCGATGTCCCGAACGAAAATGCGGTTGACTTTCAGCGGTTGAACGCCCGCATGCGCGTCTTTCGGCTGGCCTCTCTCAGTCCCTCGGAGTTGGTGGCCACCTTGACGGCCATGGATGTGCTCGAACCGCAAACGCGTTTGCAAGTCGATGCTGAGAACAACGCGATTATCGCGTATGCGTCGGTGGCCGATCAGTTCTTGATTCAATCGGTCATCGAGCGGTTGGACGGTTCGGCTCGGTCCTTCCACGTGATTCAATTGCGGCGGCTCGATGCGGAAGCGGTAGCCGGAAGCATCCGGTTTCTCATGGGAGTGGATGACGATGAAGAGGACGATCGATCTCGCTATCGGCCGTATTACTACGATTTCTATTCTCGCCGCAACACCGAGGAGAGCAAACCGAAAGACAAGATGCGGGTGGGTGCCAACGTACAGGACAATCAGTTGCTGTTATGGGTCAATGAAGTCGAGCTTCAGGAGATTCACAACCTCTTGATGAAGCTGGGGGAACTGCCGCCGGAAGGTGGTAATCGTTCCACGATCCGGGTTATCGATGCGTCGCGCAAACCGGAAACCTATCGGTATTTGTTGCGATTGAAAGAGCAGTGGGAGCGTGTTGCACCCAATCCGTTGATTCTGCCCGACGCCAACGCGTTTGCTGATCCGGGGACCGCCACTGAGGAAGCGAAGTCTGAGGGTGAGGTGAGCGAGGAGAAGACGGAGGAAGCCGACGCTACCGGCGGCTCGCCCCGAGCCATGCCCACCCCAGATTCTCGCCGTGATCGGCAAGATACCGATCGCACCAGCGAGGTGACGTGGGCCACAGAGGGCATGATCACCGGGGGAGAGACACCGGTCGTATCGCTCCATCGTCTGGTCAGCTTGCAGGGCAAGGCGCTTTCCGACGAGCCGCAGTCGGTCTCTGCGACGGAGCAGCCGGCGGCTGCAGAAGGGCAAACGGCCGCGGAGAGTCCACCGGCGACACCGAGCGAGGAGATTCCGCAACGCGATGTGCCTCCGGTGGTCATCGCGATCGATGAGGCGGGGAGATTGGTGCTGCAGAGTGCCGATCCGGCAGCCCTCGATCGGCTGGAACAGCTCATGCAGGTCAATCGTCCTCCGCAACGACGCTATGATGTGTTCAAAGTACAACATGTGCCGGCAACCTGGGTTGTTTTGCAATTAGAGGAGTACTTCGACACCAAGGAGGAAGAACCGGAGCGTCCTTATCCTTACTGGTTTTTCTTCGATGACTTTGAACGTGATGACAAGGAAGAACCTAGCCAGTTGGGGCGGAAGCAGCCGCTGCGATTCGTAGCCGACAGTGACACCGGTACGATCGTGGTGCAAGGGGCTGATGATATCGACCGCCAGACGATCAAGGAATTGATCGAATTGTGGGATGTACCGCCGCCGGTGGATGAAGAGACCGTGCGCTATACGCGGCTGGTACGGATTCGCTATTCGAAGGCGGAGGTCATCGCGGCGACGATCAAAGATGCTTACCGTGATCTGCTCAGTGCCAACGACCCAGCGGTTCAACGTGGTCGCAACAACAATGGCACGGAGGAGGAAAAACGCGCGGAAGGTGGAGTGCAGGACGGTGGGGGGATGAGCTTTTCGTTCAAGGGCAAGTTGTCCTTGGGGGTTGATGCGCTGACCAACTCCATTCTTGTTTCGGCCGAGGGGATGAAGTTGCTCGAGTTGGTCGTAGCGATGATCGAGGAGTTGGACCAGGCCGCCAAGACGGAAGGTCAGGTGAGTGTCTACACGCTACCGGCAGGAATCAGTGGCAAATCGCTGGAAAAATCTCTGCGAGCCATGTTCGAGGCGCCGAAGCAACCGCCGCAAGGGCAGCCAGGGCGCCCTGGCCAGCCCGCGAATCCACCGCAACCTGGGCAGCCTCCCAATGGCGGCGCGCCCGCTGGGGCGGCCCCAGGATTCGACAACCAATGACCGCAGGCCGCCCTGCCGTGCCATCGACGAAGCCGGCGCGCTCCGGGGCTCTCGTCCTCCAATGCTGCCGTTGCTAGCATCATTCTGCTCTTTTCTCGCACTCCTCGATTCGCTAATGTCGCCAGCAGAGGGGACGGCGCGAAGATACGATGAGGCGGTGCCGGACTCGAGCAGGAAGCCATGTCTGATGATGGAGGATCGAGCGATGTTTAGTGCTCTGGATGTAAGCACCAGTGCCTTGGTGGCACAGCGGATTCGATTGAACACGATCTCGGGGAACATCGCCAACATCTCGTCGATTCAGGATGAGCAAGGGAACGCGCGTCCCTACCAACCTCGCTACGCTGTCTTTCAGACCGATGACGAGCTAGTGGTTGAAGGGGGAGCCGCCGGAGTAAAGGTTGCGTCGGTCGAAATTGAGGAAAAAGAACCCTTGTATCGCTACCAGCCCGATCATCCGCTGGCCATCAAAGAGGGCGAGAAGAAGGGGTACGTGGCCTATCCGAACATCAATTTGAATGAGCAATTCGTCGACGCGCTGGAGGCGACACGTGCCTATGAGGCGAACATCGGGGTCATCGAGGTCACCAAATCCCTAGGCCGACAAACGTTATCGATCCTGGTGTAAGTTCCTGCACGGCGGCACGAACCGGTGTAATACACCGGGCATGGGAGAGAAGGGAAAATGCCATCGATTCAGGGACCACAGCCGACACTCGATCTGTCGCTGCTGCAACGCTTGCAAACGCGTCCATCGGTCGGTGAGCAACCTGCTGCTGGTGAATTCGCCGAGTTGCTGACCGAGGGCGTATTGAGCGTCAATTCGATGCAACAAGATGCAGATGCAAAAATCCATGATTTGCTCACCGGCGGCGAGGTCTCGCAAGTGGAAGTGATCACGGCGGTGCAGAAAGCCGACATGGCCTTCCGCATGCTGGTTCAGGTGCGCAACAAGTTGTTGGCCGCGTACGAAGAGATCAATGGGATTCGTGTGTAATCCATTCGAGGAGAGATAACTGCCGATGAATCTACTCGCTCAACTGGGTAGGCAAGTCACCGAGTTGTTTACCAGCCTGACGCCTGCCTCGCGGATTATGGCTGCCCTGTTGCTGGCGGTGACCGTGATCAGTTTCGGGTGGTTAGTGGCCGTGGGACAAGGGGATGCGAAGGTATACATCCTCGGGCTACTCACACCGGAAGAAATTCATCGCGCTGAACAGGCTTTTGGGGCGGCCATGCTCGGAGATTATGAGGTCGTCAATGGTACTCGCATCAAAGTGCCCGCGGCGAAGAAAGCCCTGTACCTGAAAGCGCTGGCCGACGGCGGTGCGATTCCCGCCCAATGGGGAGATGAAATCAAGGCTTCCTTGCAGACGGGGATCTTCGATCCTCCCTCCTTGATCAGCCGTCGTGAGGAAGTTGCCCGCGAGAAAGAGTTTGCCAAGCTGCTGGAACGCATGCCGCAAATCCATTTCGCCGCCGTCGAATACGACGAAGAGGATGGTGGCTTTGCTCGCGAACCGATCAAGGTGTGCAGCATTCAAGTGCAAGGGTACGCGAATCAGCCGATCGATCGTACGGTGTTGAAAAGTATCGCCGAACAAGCGTCCACCTACTTTGCGGGAATCCGCAAAGAAAACATCTCCGTGCTCGATCTGGGGACTTCCGTCAGCTACCGGCCCAGTGCCGATCCGGCAACCGAAGAGAATCCGGTGCTGTTGGCCCAAGCCGAATGGGAAGAGTATTTCAAACGGCAAGTGCACGACGTACTCAACCAATATGGTGCCATCAAGGTGGCGGTGAACGTGGAACTCGACCCGAAACTCGAGGAGATTACCGAGTCGTTGAAGTTCGATCCGACGGGCGTGGCCATCCAGAGTTCCACCAGTCGGAAGGATGTGGAGTCGGCCAAACCGATCTCCGGTGGCCGTCCTGGGGTGAATCCTAATGCGTTGAACAGCCCACAAACCATAGCCGATGCCGGGGTGCAAACCTCCAAGACGAAAGAGGCGGAGGAGATGACCGAGAGCCGCTACGGAACCAATGCCATTCGCACCAAGATGGCGGGACTGGTTCCGAAATCGGTGAAAGTGAGTGTGGGAATTCCCGAGTCGTATTATCGCAAGGTTTTCGTCTATCAATGGTTGCTGCAAAATCCAGACAAAAGCGAACAGGATGCACCGGCACCCGATGCCACTCAATTGGCCAACCTGAAGGCAAGTGTCGAGCAAGCGGTGACCGCGGCGGTGGAAGGGATTCCCGTGGGAGTCCGCCAAGGTGATGATCGCAAACCCTTCATTCGGGTATATTCCTATACCGACCTGCCCGTTCCCGAAGTGCCACCGCCGAGCTTCGCCGAGATCACCATGGCGTGGCTTACCGCGAATTGGTCCACGCTGGCCTTGATCGGTGTGGTCCTGGTTGCTCTGGGAATGATGTTTAGTTGGGTCAAGGCAGGGGCGAAAGGGCCCGCGGCGGCTGATCGTGATTTCGAAGAAGGGTTTGGGCTTACCCTGCCAATCCCCGTGGAGGATGAACTGGATCTTTCCGATGCGCCCCAGGCCGAGGAATCGGAGGGAGAACGCAAGAAACGCATGCCCCAGGTTACTGGAGCCGACATCAAAGAGGACCTCTCCTCCTTGATACGAGAGAATCCTGACATTGCCGTCAATATGCTCAAGACGTGGATCGGTGAAGCCGCGTGAGATGGTTGCCGGATCTTGGTCTCCGCCATCACCCGTCGGCCACCCTAACTTCTGTGCCTCGATCAATCCCTCTGGCCGCGTGAAGCGGCCGCGAGGTGGGCACTGTTTTTCACCTTTCTGCACAATCCCATTCCTCTACGGGCGGAGATCGTGCCGAACGTGAGGAGAGTAGCAGGCGCGATCACTGGGCTACTTCCACCGACTCCAGGCCACGATGGACGTACCCGTATTTTGCCGCGTAGTGATGCCAATGATGGAAAATCCGTTGGGCGTCGAGCGGATCGGTAGGATGTTGATTGGGACGATACGCGCGATGGGAGGCCAAACGCTGTGCCAGACGCGGCGCCACCTCAGAAAAGTCTCCTAAGTCCAGCGATCGGTAAACATGGCGGATCGTATTGTAAGGGTCGGCAGCCAGGTCTTCGTAGCGGACGTCCATAATGCGGCGGGCATCAATCGTGTGGCGATCTTTCTCGAACTGCGCGTACATCCGTCTTAGGCAGGTGAGCACATAATCCGATGTTCGCTCCTCGTCGGCCGAACCATGCAAGGCCTGCACTTGTTCGAGAGAGCGCCACAAGCGTTTGGTGGAATGGTAGAGTTTTTCTGGGTCGCGCACCATGTGGATGAACTTGGCCCCAGGATACATGCTCGCCAGCAGCCCCAGGCGACCGGTATGCGTGGGGCTCTTCAGTATCAGACGCTTACCCCCATAGCGGTAGGTGATCGCCTGCAAGAACCAATGAAACGTCGTCTTCCATCGTGCCAACTCGTCCTCGTTCAATCCCTGCATGTCCAAATACTGCAGATAGGTATCTTGAGTTTGCGGAAAGGCGATTCGCAGGTAGGGGCTGGGCACCCCTAGATTCATCAACGCAAACTCATCCTCTTGAGGAAGATCCCAGCCGGCACGCATGTTGTCCATCGGTCGGCGTTTGGGCAGCAAGAATCCTCCCAAGCGGACCATCAAGTACTCGCTGAGCAAGAAGTGCGACGGGGCAAAGCACTGAAACGTATTGGGGAAGGCAAATTGCGGATCCTCGACCAGCAGCTCGTGCATCAACGTCGTACCGCTCCGCCAATGCCCAATGATGAACACCGGAGGGTGCTGGATTGCTGTGGTGCGAATGCGACGATCGAAGATGGCTCGTTGAGCCAAGGCGAGGGCGTCATTGAGCGGCGTGATGGCGCTGACTCCCAAAACGATCGATACGCGGTCCCAGTCCACCTGCCAACGGTTGTTTCGCAATAACCGCCACCAGCATCCGGCGCGCATTCCATGCCAGAAACGCGGAGACCATACCGGGTACGCGTTGATAGGCGTTCTTGCGCTTGAATTTCGAGTTTCTTCGTTCACCCCAAGTGTCTCCACTAGTTCAGGCCGTTGGGCGCTATCCGCGAGGACAATCGACCTGGACATTCAGACGCTGCATTTCCTAGTGTCGTTCCATCGAACCGACACAGCGCCGAGTAGATCGTTCGGCTTTCCACGATACCTTGTTCCCCCGGTTGGGTGGTGTGTTAAGGCAATCTGGCATGAACCTGACTGCCCTGTTGACGCGATATCGAGACCTGATTCTGCCGATCTCTATCATAGCATGTGTAGGGGTAATCCTGGTTCCCCTGCCCACGGCGATGATGGACGTGTTGTTGGCTGCCAATATTACGGTATCGGTCATCGTCTTGTTGACCACCATCTATATTAAGACCCCTCTGGAATTCAACATTTTCCCGTCGTTGCTGGTGGCGACAACACTGGGGCGGCTGGTGCTTAACGTGGCTACCACGCGGTTGATTCTCACGCGCGCCGACTCCAGCCAGGAGTCTGCCGCCGGTGGAGTGATCGCCGCCTTCGGTGAGTTCGTCGCGGGCGACCGTCTGGAGGTGGGGATCATCATCTTTGTCATCATTGTGTTGATCCAGTTCTTGGTGATTACCAAGGGGGCGACTCGGGTCAGCGAAGTGGCCGCACGGTTCGCCCTCGATGGCATGCCCGGACGCCAGATGGCCATCGATGCTGATTTGAATTCCGGGGCGATTGATGAGGCCGAAGCGCAACGGCGACGGGCGGAGATTCAGCGCCAAGCGGACTTTTATGGTGCCATGGATGGTGCGAGCAAGTTTGTCCGCGGCGATGCCATCGCGGGAATCTTGATCACCTTGATCAACATCATTGGTGGCCTGTACATCGGCATGTTCTACGCCGGTTTATCCTTGCAGGAATCACTGGCGATTTTCACCAAGCTGACGATCGGTGATGGATTGGTTAGTCAAGTACCGGCGTTCTTGATCTCGTTGGCCGCCGCGTTGTTGGTAACGCGCAGTACGCAGCAGGTGAACTTGCCGATCGAATTTTTGACCCAGCTACTGTCACGTCCACAGGCGCTGGCCGTGGCCGGTGGATTTCTAGGGTTGCTGATCTTTACCAGGTTGCCCACGATTCCGCTGTTGAGCTTGGGGGCCAGCTGCATTGGGCTGTCGATCCTACTGCGCAAACAGCAGGTGGCTGCCGCCCAGGCCGCGGAGTTGGCCGAGCAGGAGAAGTTGGCGGCCAAGGCGCGTCCTCCAGAGAAACGCCCTGAGGATTACTTGACCGTCGATCCCATGCGGATCGAAATCGGGGCCGGGCTGTTGCCCCTAGCCGACCCGCGGCGCGGTGGTGACCTGATGGAGAAAATCACTGGAGTGCGGGCCATTCTCGCCAGCGAGATGGGGATCTTGCTCCCCAAAGTACGGCTGAAGGACAAACTTAGTTTGCCGCAGAACAGCTACGAGATTCAAATTTCGGGCAACCTCGTGGCCAAGGGGGAAGTACTGCCCGATCGACTGCTGGCCATCGACATCGGGAACTGCTCGGGTCAAATCGAGGGGGTGGCGACGCGGGAACCGGCTGGCAATCGCCCGGCGGTGTGGATTACCCCCGACCAGCGGATCCAGGCGGAAATGTTCGGTTACCAAATCGTATCTCCCAGCGCCGTCATGGCCACCCACTTACAAGAGATCGCGCGCAAGCATGCTGATGAACTGCTCACCAGAGACATGACCAAGCAGTTGGTCGATCAGCTCAAGGAGATGAGTCCCACGGTGGTCGACGAGTTGATTCCGGGGTTGATGAAGCTGTCGGAGGTCCAGGCGGTGCTGCAGAATCTGCTTCGTGAGGACATCCCCATCCGCCAGCTTGGGTTGATCTTCGAAACGCTGGGGGACTATGCCCCGCGGATCAAGGATCCCATGTTCTTGACCGAGTACGTGCGCAATCGGCTGGCACGCACCATCTGCCAACGGTTCAGCGACTCGGCCGGCCGACTCCATGTGGTGACGATGGATCCTGCCATGGAAGACCGTATTGCCGCCGGATTCGAAATCACCGAGCGAGGCCTGATGATTCGCATGTCGGCCCAAGCGATCGAGTTGACCTGTCAGCAGATCGCTGCCCAAGTCAAACGGTTGACCGAATCGGGGCATAAACCGATTCTGTTAGTCAGTCCCCGGATTCGTGCTGCCCTACGTCAGATCACTCAGACTCATCTGCCCGATTTGCGCATTCTCAGCCATTCGGAAATCACCATGCAAACGCAAACGATCTCCGTTGGTATCGTCACGGATCCTCCGTCTCCTCAAACACCGAGAAGCTAAGCCATGTCGATGGAGCCCCAAGTTTTCACTTTTCGTGCCAATTCGCTTCAAGAAGCATTGCAGATGGTACGTCGGGAATTGGGAACCGATGCGGCCGTCGTTGCCTCACGGCGGGTGCGCAAATGGGGCTTTCTGCCCTTCACGGCGGTCGAGGTGCAGGCGACACGTGATGTTGCGGTCCGCCGCCCTGAGCAGTTGCAGGCAGCCGCGGGCGAGGTTGCCGAACCGCCGCCGGGGCGGGAGCACGTGGTGCGTACTTTCCCTGAGGCCGTTGGTGGGGATGCTGCTACTGCTATCCCCCTGACCGACGTACGGACGATGCCTACGGCGCCTTCCGAGCCACATTCCATTGATGGGCGGCGACCCCCAGTCCGTGCCAGAGGTGAACGGCAGGCGCCGGGTGAGGTGCTTCCGCCGCGGCCCTCCGCCTCTTCGTCACCTGGTGTCGCGTTGCTGCAGACAGCCGATGGTGAGCAGCGACTATCGCCGGCTGCCTTGGAGTTGTTGCTCGACCTGACCGAGTATGGTCTCCCGGCCGATCAGGCGCGGGAGCTGCTCGCCAGGGCGCTGGCGCGATGCGCTCCTCACCAGCAGAGTGACCCGTGGATGCTGCGGGTGGCCATTCATCAAACGGTGGCTGCCACGCTGTACACCGGAGGAGCCATCGAAAAAGGGACCGATGATGGCAGTCCGCAAATCGCGGCGGTCGTGGGGCCCACCGGCGTGGGCAAGACGACGACGTTGGCCAAGATCGCTGCCTCGGCCCGTTATGACTTGGGATTGCGTGTTGCCTTTCTTTCCTTGGACACGTTTCGTATGGGAGCGGTCGATCAGTTACGACAATACGCCGAGTTGATCTCGGCTCCATTGGAAGTGGCAATCGACCCGCCGCAGGTGCGTGAGGCCTTGCAGCGTCTGCGATCGTTTGACGTCGTGCTGATCGATACCGCTGGCCGCGCACCGCGTGACCAGCGGCAGTTGACCGCGCTGCGCCACATGCTGGAGGCCGCTCAGCCGACGATGACCCATCTGGTCCTCAGCGCCTGTACCAGCGTTCAGCATGCGGAACAGAGCATGGAACGATTCGCCACCACTGGTCCAACGCATCTAATTGTAACCAAGCTGGATGAGGCGGAGGCGTTCGGTCAATGGGTTCCGTTGCTGAGCCAAGGGCGTTTGCCGGTCAGCTATTTGACCACCGGGCAAGGGGTGCCCGATGATATCGTGGTGGCTACACCGCGTCGCCTGTCGCGAGAATTATTGGGGTTGGAGCGCGGGCAACTATCCTCAGGAGGAGTCGAGCATGCTTGACGCCGACAGCCGCCGAGCGGCCGATCAGGCGCAGCGCCTTCGCGAGATCGCCGGAGGACAGGAGCCGGTGGCTCCGGTCCCCTTGGTGCATTCCGGGCCCCACTGCGTGCTCGTCGCCGAGTTTCCTGCCCAAGGACGTGGCGGCCCGCTCGCCTGGTTTTTGGCTGAGGAACTGGCGCGTCGCCTACGGCGGCAACGGCCCGGTGCTAAATCCCTGTTGGTCGACTTGACGCCGGCTGGGAGCCGTATGGACCGCATGTTGGCGTTCTCGGGGAACGACAAACGGCAAGGGGCGCCTACGTTTCAACCTTTGTGGCAATGCACCTCCCACGGCCGTGTGCTCAGTGAATGGACACCGAAGCCCCACAATGCGCTGGATGTCCTGGCCCAGGTCCATGGTGAACTTCCCACCAGCGACCAGTATTTGCGCATCACGGAACAACTGGTCAGGCATCTGGCCAGTCGCAGCCATTGGGGAGCCTACGGTTACGAGTCGGTAACGATGCTGGCGCTGGCCGAAGGCGTGGCCTTGGATCAAGCCTGCTGGTCGGCGGCAGACGATATCATCATCTTGTGGTCCCCTGCCTTGATCGCATGGGAGCAGTTGCAGATTCAACTTCAGGCACGATTGCCGCAACGTCTGTCCGGACAACGGCTCAGCTGCCTCTATCCGGTCAACGCACCGCTATTCCCGTGGCTGTCGGCACGGAGGGGCAAGCCGGTTGCTGCCGGTGCAGCGGTAGCTGGGGCCACCACGCTGGCAGGCGGGGCCGGGGGAGATTGGCAGGCGGAATGGACGATGCCCCTGCCGGCATGGCCGCGTACCTCGTTTTCCATGAGCCTGTATCGGCGTGCGGCGCGACGGATTGCGGCGCGTATTCATTGCCTGGCGCTGGATCAAATCTTTTCGCGAAGCGAAAGTGGGGCGACTAGTACGGTGGCGGCAAATTTAACAGGCACATGAAAAAGAATTAAACTGCCCCTTGGTGATGGACGATAAGAAACAGACGCGGATAGTTGTGTACCGGGGGACACCGGCCAGCACTTCTGTTCGTGGAAAGGGACGTTGGTTGACCGAGGAGTCGTGACGCGGTGGAGGCAAGCGATGGCTCGAGCATTTTCTGGCGTGCTCGGCGTCTTGGCTTTCAGCTTCATCGTGTTGCGTGGTGTTTACGCCAATGCTCCTGCTGACCAGGTTCTTGCGCACGGATTAGTGGTTTTCTTTCTGTTCTCGTTGCTTGGATTTGTCATCGGCTGGATGGCTGAAAAAACTGTGCGAGAATCGGTGGAAAATCGTTTCCGCATGGAAATGGCACACCTTCAATCGGTAGCCGCTGGTGATCAATCCGAGGATTCGGCAGCGCAAGATTAAAGTTGGCATGGCATTTGTTGCGTGAAAACGCTAGAAGAATAACGACGACCTTTGCGGTCACCAACGGCCCACGGCAGGAAAGGAATCTTGCACGCAGGGCCAGTCGATGCGGACGCCTGTGGGTGGGATACTCCCGCCGTGGGAACGTCCAGGGATAGGTTTACGCCACACGGCCAGTCAGCTCACGGAGGAATGCATGGCGACAAAACTCGCGGCGAAGGAAGATATCCAGGAGATCTGGAAAGCTTACAAGGAGAGCCCCACCCAAGAGCTGCGGAACCAGCTAATCGAACACTACATGCCGTTGGTCAAATACAACGCCGAAAAGATCTGGCAGCGTTTGCCTGACGGAGTAGAACGCGATGACCTAATCAGCGCTGGTGTCTTTGGGTTGATGGACGCCATCGATGCGTTCGATCTCCAGCGAGGTGTCAAGTTCGAAACGTACTGCGTGCCGCGGATTCGCGGCGCGATTCTGGATGAGCTGCGGGCCATGGACTGGGTGCCCCGGTTGGTACGCAGCAAGGCGAGCAAATTGGCGGAAGCCAAGAAACAGCTCGAAGCACGATACGGCCGCGCTCCCACGGAGATCGAGTTGGCCAATCACATGGGCATCTCCCTGGCTGAGTTGGATAAGATGGAGGCAGATTCGAACGCCGTCAACCTGGTCAGTCTCAACAAGAAATGGTACGAGACCGATAGTTACAAGGATGTGCGCGAAGTCGACATCCTGGAGGACAAGAAGGGTGAGGATCCGACGCGGCGTGTGCAAAAAAGTGACCTCATGCGGCTGGTCACCAAAGGGTTGAATCGCAACGAGCGGCTCATCATCATTCTTTATTACTACGAAGAACTAACGATGAAAGAGATCGGGGCGACGTTGTCGCTGAGCGAAAGCCGCGTCAGTCAGATGCACTCCAGTATCGTCGCTCGCCTGCAGGAGCAACTAGGCCGCCGTCGCCCGGAGTTTGGTACCTGAGGTAAGCCCGGCAGCGGCAGTGAGGCGGCGAGGGACGCTACGACGCCGAGAAGCATCGAGCTGCACGGGGTGGCGTGAAGAGATGGCCGCGCCGCAGGGATGGCAGCTGCTAATGGCCTCCCGCAAAGTTTAGGTCCGTCGTCCGGTCGCGATGCTGACGACCGGACGACGGCTTGGTCCTGCGCCGATGGCCACGGCAACCTGCCACGGCAAACGGCCACGCCGCCCGAAAATGGAGCGGGCTCGCGTCCCCGCGCAATCGCCGCCGCACCAGAGGGCACGCCGACAATTGCGTCGGCAGTGCCGGACCGTAATCGAGCTTTTACCATCGCCAATCTGCCGTATCGGAGTGGTGGTCGAATCGACCATTGGTTCGGCATCCGTATCGGAAGCATTGCCGGCCCCACCGCCGCGGACCGAGACGCCAATCGGGGCAGTGAGTCGCATCACGACGCGCCGTCGGATGGTCCGCACCGACCACTCGGTTCGAGCGGTATCTGGCGGAGTGTTCGCCACCGGCGGCGAAAAAATGTTCATGTCCAGGGGCGGTTTCACGCACGACGTTTCCCGCTCGACACCGATTCGCGTTCCGGGACCTCAGTTGAGCGACGATGCGGTAACAGGAAGACGAAGCATTTCCACGCTCGAATACCAGCAGAAACGGGCCGCGCCCCAGATGTCCCAGGCCGACGCGGCAGCCGTCGCCGCCGGTTTGGCGACGGAATACCAGATTCGCTATTTGCTTATGGATCGATTGCAGCTCGAAGAACTGCAGCTGACCCACACCGGTGATGGAAACTACACGGGCGCGGGCGCGACGCATGCCGGGGTTACCTACGACATCAAGGTAACGCAAGAAAAGGGAAGGATCCGCTACTCTTGGAAAAACGCCAAGGGCAGATCCGGAACGGGAACGGTGGAGTATTGACGCCGGAAGTGGCTGGACGCCGGCCGGGGACCTTACGTGGCATCTTGAGTCGACGTCGGCCTGCGGAATTGTACGTGCGGTACGGCGAGCAGGAGGACGGTCATTCTCTTGGTGGCTGGCAGATTCGTCCTATGGCGAACAAGTAGCCGCCATAGATAACTCGCAAGCCGATCCTCTCGGCCGCATATTTACCGCCCTCGGTGGTAGCGGTGGCGTGAGATGCCCTCAACCTTGAAAGAGATGCACCGCTTGCTCTGCCTCCGAGTGGTTAACGCCACCGGTCGGTTCGCGCGCCCCGCCGAGCTGGCTGAACCGCGAAAATGGCCGCGGGAGGCTTGAGGAGCCCGCCGCGGGGAGTCCGCCGAGGCGTTGCTGTGAACCGAAAAGGCTCGTCGGGGGGCAACGGTTGCCGAGTGATCCTTGTTGAGCCTCTTGGGGGAGCAAACGTCACGTCGGCAAGAGGGAAGCGAGAAATCCACCGTTTTCCACTCGACGTTCAGCCCTCAGAAAGGCTACAACGCAGTGGTGGTGTCGCCGACTTGCGCGGCCTGTTGCTGGCAGGGCATGGGATATCCCGCCCGGGGTCGAAGGCGCCCATGGCAAGGGAATTGAATCCGAAATGGCGGTAGAGGCAACAGCCGTGCCCGTGGGGCGAGCGGATTGGACGCAGGATGCAATTGCGCGTAAGGATACGGATCGAGGGAGATGTCGGGAACCAATCCTTCAACACAGCGGCTCCGTCAACTGGCCATACTCTTTGCTAGTATTGACCCGGCAGCTCAAAGGCAATTAGCTCTCCGACTGCCCACGCACATCGCGCTACAGGTGCGGCAGATGGCGCGAGCATTGGGGGACGTTTCTGAGGAGGAGCGTCGGCGGGTGTTGGAGATTTTCTACCACAACGTGGCCCCGTTGAAGAAGAACACGGAGGCTGGTGCCTTCGCTTTCTCTGCAGAATCCGCACGAACCGGTGACCAGCACCAGGATTTTCGGGGCGGCAGGAAGAGTGAACAATCCGCGGTGATGGTTGATCCGGCGAAACCGAATGCCATCGACGAGAATCACGCCTCCTCGGAAGAGGAAGGACCGGAGTGGACGCGTCTGCCAGTTTCCACGCTGAGCGAACTGTTGCAGCATGAACGTCCGACGGTCATGGCGGTTGTCATCCAGCAGTTGCCCTTGGAAAAAGGTGTGGCCATTCTCGAAAGACTGGCGCCCGAGACCAGTTGTCAGGTGGTCGCAGTGTTGGCGCGGATGGATGATGTCGATCCGGATGTTCGATCTGAGATTGACCGCTACCTGTGCGAAAAGCTCGGGGAGCAGGTGAAGGAGCATAGCACGGCCGACCGGTGTAACGAGCGTTTGCGGCGACTGCTGCAAGCGGCGCCTTCCCACCTACAACGTCTGTGGGCAGATGCGATCGAGCTGCCTGCTGGACTCGATGGTCTGGGAATGGCGAATTCTGAGGCAGCTCGGGGAGCGGAGCATCGCTCTGTTGGTGAGCCGGCCATGGAAGGAGGGGCTACGGCAACAATGCCCGCTACGTCTGCACCGATTCGTGATGGCAGCCCTCGCCGCGGTGGGGACGAATCGGCGACGGTCGAGGTGGAGCCTGAGCCGGTTGCGTTGCCAATTACGGGGGGCGAGGAGCAGACGGCCGGTGCGGCGGCTGGAGATGTGGACCGCACGCTGTGGATGCTGGAGTTTGAGCGGTTGCTGGACTTACCCGCATCGGTGCTAGCTCGCGTGCTGACCTCGGCGGGCTCGGAAACCGTTTTGTTGGCACTGGCTGGTGCATCTCCCGAGTTCATGAAACGTTTTCACCGCATGTTGGATCGCCGCGATGCACGCCGGCTTGATGAACAATTAGCTGCGTTAGGGCCGCTGCGACTGCAGGACATCGATGCAGCGCAGCAACGGTTGATGGAGTTGGCAGAACGGTTTTCGGGGAGGTCAACCGCGGGGCATGCGGGGGCGCCGGGCGGCGTAAGCACTTGTTGTCTGAAAACGGAAGAATGGCTGCGTGCTATGGCGAGGATACTCCTGGGGCCAATCTACGTGACGTCGAGTAACATCCGGGGGAACAATGGGTAGCGTACTGAAAGCCGAGTCGAGCGAAGCGAAGAAGGCGGTGCAGCCGGTGGCCTTCAATGTTGAGGATATTCAACAACGGGCTCGCCAGTATTTGGAGGAAACCCAGCGCCAGGCAGAGGCGATTCTACGTCAAGCGCGCGAGGAGGCAGAACGCATTCGCCACCAGGCCAGGGAGGAGGCCTTGGCAGCGGCCGCCGAGACCATCCGCCAACAGATCGAGCAGGAGTCGCAGCGACGCAGTGAGGCCCAGTGCAAGACGGCGGTAGCGGCTTGCCAGCAAGCGCTGGTCGAACTCAACGAGCACACCGTCAAGTGGTTGGATGCTTGGCGAAATCGTACGGTCGAAATCGCTGCCAAGATGGCCGATCGCATCGCCCGTGTCGCGCTGAACCACGATCGTGCGTTGCTCCGCGGCTGGCTGGAAGAAGCTTTGGTGGCCGTGCGCGAAGCGCGGCAACTACGCGTGTTGGTCCATCCCGACGATTTTGCTGTGGCGGGCAGGTTTTTGCAACAAATGGCGAAAGAGGTCCCGCAAGCCACCGCGGTGGAAGTGATTCCCGATCCTGAAATCTCACCAGGAGGCTGCATTGTCCGCAGCCAGCACGGGCTGATCGATCAACAGCTTGAGACACAGATGGAACGTTTGGTCGAGCAATTGGTACAAGTCGGCCGATCGCAGCGGCAAGGAGAGAAGTCGAGCGATGACCACGAACCTTGAACAACCTCCCCTCCCCTACCCGGCTGGCTTTCCCAGTTTGCCCGACGTCGATCGTTTGGTACGGGCCATCGAGGGGACGATTCCCTCGGCGATTCGGGGTTCTGTGTGGTCGGTCGGCAGCCACGCCATTGCGGCGGTCGGTTTCCCCGCTCCGATGGGGGCTGTGTGTCGCATTCGTCGGCACGGCCGTCCTGCCTTATCAGCACAAGTAATCGGCTTTGAGGGGGACAGGACGCTACTAGCATCGTTTGATGGAAACGAAGGGATCTCTCCGGGAGATCGCGTCGAACTGTACATGCCTACCGCTCAGCTGCCCGTTGGACGCGGGTTGCTGGGAAGGGTCATCGATCCCAGTGGCACTCCCTTGGATGGTCGACCGTCGCCCCTGGTCGAGGCCTGGGTACCGTTGGATGCCGATCCATTGCCGGCGATGGCGAGGCCGCCGATTCGCCAGCGGCTGGAGACCGGGGTGCGGACGCTCGACACCCTGATCACCTTAGGACGCGGGCAGAGAATTGGCATCTTTGCCGGATCGGGAGTGGGAAAGAGCACCTTGTTGGGAATGATCACTCGTGGTACCTCCGCCGATGTGATTGTCATCGGTTTGGTGGGGGAACGTGGACGCGAGGTGCTCGAGTACTTGCAGCGCGAGCTGACCGCCGAGGTGCTGCCCAAATGCGTCACGGTGGTAGCCACCAGCGATCAACCGGCCCTCCGGCGGGTGCAGGCGGCGTTGGCCGCGACCGCGGTGGCGGAGTATTTTCGCGATTGCGGCAAGAGCGTGCTACTGTTGATGGACTCGGTGACTCGGTTCGCCATGGCGCAGCGAGAGATCGGATTGGCTGCAGGCGAGGCACCGACGACGCGAGGCTATCCTCCCAGTGTATTCTCCATGTTGCCGCGATTGGTTGAGCGGTCGGGAGCCGGTCCAAGCGGGAGTATCACCGGGATCTACACCGTGTTAGTGGAAGGAGATGATACCAACGAACCGATCGCCGATACGTTGCGGGGGTTGCTGGACGGCCACTTAGTGCTCAGTCGCTCCATCGCTCAGTCGGGGCGTTATCCGGCCATTGATGTGTTGGCCAGTCTCAGCCGGTTGCAAAACCATCTGGTCGATGAAAAACACCTGCAGGCAGCAAATCGACTGCGCAACCTGTTGGCGGTATATCAAGACAATCAAGACCTCATTCAACTGGGGGCTTACCAGCGTGGGTCCAATCCGACGATCGACATGGCCATCACGATGTATCCGACTATACAACAGTTTCTTGCTCAGGATGCTCGGCAACCGGCGGCGTGGAACGATTCGGTGCAGCGGCTGTTGCAGATTGCGGCCACGGCAGAAACGCGAGCGGCCACGCCACCGGCCGGACAGGCTTCCGTAGGAAAAGCGAAATAGGAAACCGGAGAGTCGGAGGTGGTCTCACCGACCTAGGCACTGGTTCCTATCCAACAGACCGCAGCACAGGGATTCACCATGGCAGGTTTTCAATTTCGGCTCGATCCGCTGTTGCAGCTTCGGCGACGGCATCGTGACCAGGTGGCGGCCGCCTACAGTCAGGCCACCGACGTTGCTGGGCAGTTGCAAGGGCAGGTGGACGAGGTGGAACGAGAAATCGAGGATGCGCAGCAATGGTTGCGAACGACGAACACCGGTCCGGTCGATCCACAACGCGCGCTGGATAGTCAACGCTATCAATTGCATCTGGAAAGGCGACGGGCAGAGTTGCAGCAACAACTGGTCAACCAACGGATCGAAATCGCCAAACTTCACAAGGCACTGGTGGAAAGCGAGCAACGAGTAAAGAGCCTGGAACGCCTGCGTGAACGCTACCTTTCCCAATGGACGGCGGAAATGCAGCGGCGTCAACAAGCCACTCTGGACCAATGGGCCGCGCTGCGGCATTGGCAGCAAGCGTTGTCCTCCCACGCTTCCTCCCCACAACAGGAATTCGAGCGCAAGGGTGAATCATGCGGTTGATCGGTCGACTGTTCGTGGCGTTCTGCATCAGCACGGTTCTCGCTCAGGTAGCGATTGTTGCCATGTTGGCAGCCAAAGGCAATCTGCGCCGTGATACGGTGCTCAAGGGGCTGGCTTTGCTCAACGGCATCGATGTTTCGGCAGAGCGATTACAAGCCATGTTGGAGAAGTATCGAACGACGCCCGTCCCGAAATACGAAGACATCGTGCAAGCGCGCGCCATGCAGGCGGTGAACCTGCAGATGCGCGAAGAGGCGATCGAGCGAAACCTGGCTGAGGTCAATGCCAAGCTCGAGGAGCTGCAGCAACGGGAGACGGCGCTCAACCAGCGGGTAGAAGAGTTCTACGCCATGCTGGATCAACAAAAACAGACCCTCATCGATGAGAGCTTGCTAGAGGTGCAACGCACCATCGAAGCCCTGGCGCCCGATCTGGCCAAAGAACAGTTGATGATGCTAGCTAAGCAGGGGCAAATCCATGATGTGGTGGCATTGTTTAAAGGTATGGCGATCGACAAACGAAGAAAGATTATGGGGGAGTTTGTCGGTCCGGAGGAATCGGAGCAGTTGAACGAGATTCTGCGGTTGATGCTCGAGGGAGAACCTACGGCATCGCTGCTCGAGGAAACTCAAGCCGCTGTTCAAAAGTAAACGCTCCCCCCTACGTTCCCGGAGCGCCGGGAAAACGATGGCATAGGGGGGCAGCCAGCCATGGAACGATCGCTACCTGCTAACGATGTGCAATCGTCCGCATGGTCATCATCCATGCGACGCACGTGGAATCTGTCGCCAGAGCGCGGGGAAGAGAGTCTATTCGATCAGTTGCTGCGGCTGCCGGTCGGCGGACCGTCGTCCGTCGACGCGACCTCGTTCTCTACGGCAACCTCTGCGGACTCGGATGAGGAAGTGTCGGAGGCGGATGCCGATGCTGAGGTTCGCGGCGAAGAGGATAGAACGCCGCGGGAGACGAGTGAGGCGGCAGGCAGCGAACGCAGTGGCCATCAGCCGGAGGAGGAGGAGGAGGCAGTACAAACGGTTCTTGCGCACGGCCCCCCGTCCCTGGAACCGGCAGCCACCGTGGCTCCGCAAGAGTCGACTGACGCAAGCCAAGACGGCCATGGCGATCCAGCCCTGACCGAGGGACAGCAATCGATTGGTTCTACCCCAGGCGAAGGTGATGTCACTGGGCAACCGGTGGTAACTTCCGGCCAAGCGGCGGCTCGAACCGGTGCCAGTGAGGGGAAAGACGCGTCGGGAGAGCTGGCGACTCGAGCCGCAGTGGACTCGCTATCCGGCAGGAAGCGGCAAACGCCGGAAGAGGGCAGTTCGGATGCCGATGCGATGATGGGCGATACGGTGAGCCCCGGAGGGGAGGCCGAGTCGGCGCATGGCATTGCTTTGGACCAGGCTGCTAGGGTGACCGAACAGTCGACGCATTGGGACGCCGCCACTGCGGTGGCGAAGGAAGGTGGCGACCACCGTCATCGCCACTCCGCCACGGATCGTCGCAAGTGGTGGCAGCAGCAGGGAGAAGGCATCGAGGGCGCGGCGAACCAAGCCGGAGCGGCTGCAGCCGGGCCATCTGTCGAACACAGCAGCGGAATGGACGCTGCCACGCTGGCTGTGGAAACAGGGGCTACCGGTTTCAGCGATGGGCAAGACGCATCTTCGATACCTGACCTGCCTGTTGACCCGATGGCAGCCGAGTTGGGAACCAGTTCGGCAGTCATGGTGTCTCCATCGGCATCGGCGGCCGTGACTACGGAGGTGATCTCGACGGGGCCTCCGTTGGAAACGCTGGCCGGTGTGGCGGCCTCCACGGGAGATGGCTCCACAACCCCACCGCGGTCGGCTGCGCCGGAGGCAGCGGCGGGGAAGCAGGAGGGCCGTGCGGCCGATCCGTTGACCCGCCAAGAGCAGGTGCGTTTGGTACAACGCATTGCCCGGAGTTTCCATCGGCTTACCCCCCAGGGCGGACAAATTCAGATTCGACTTCATCCGCCCCATCTCGGTTCGTTGGCCGTGCGGGTGCGCATCGAAGGGCGGGAATTGGAGGCCCGCCTGACCACGGAGACTGCCACGGCCCGGGACGCCATCCTAGAAAACTTGCCGGCCCTGCGAACACGACTGGAAGAACAAGGATACGAGATTACGCAGTTGCGGGTCGAGGTGGCTCAAAACGGCTCCGATGCGGCCCATGGTGATGGCTCAACAAACTTCGGTGGCTCAGCCCAGCGAGAGCAAACGCCGGAACGAAACTGGCGATCCGATCCCGCGCCCTTCCCTCGCCACCGGGGGACGATGCCGGATGATGGTTCTGGCCCGAGGTCCCCTGTTCTCAACCATGTCCTGTACGCTGGGTCGGGAATTGATATCAACGTGTAATTCCCGGTGGTGCGAATGGTCAACGGTGATGGGCCACACGAAGTGGAGGGTGAGATGCCGTTGACACCTGAGCGATGCTCAGCGTATGGGCAAAAAGGTCGATTGGTCTGTCATGGCTCGATCGGCTACGCAATTGCATTTCGCGGCAAGCAGACAACACTACTTTGTTCTGGAGAGGCCAACCGATGACCAGCATACCGGGTATCAACAACAATCGCGCCAGCACGGCCGCGGCGAGCAGTGGCAAGGGCTTTTCCAGCAATGACCTCAGCGATGTCGATCTCGATGAGTTTCTGGGGCTGTTGATCACGGAATTGCAAAATCAAGATCCGCTGAACCCCATGGACAACAGTGACATGTTGACTCAGTTGAGTCAGATTCGTGAGATCGGATCGACCAATCTGTTGACCAAAACATTGACCAATCTGGCCACCGGTCAGGAATTAACGATGGCTAGCAATTTGATCGGCAAGACGGTCAGCGCCTTGGATAATGCTGGCAAAGACGTACAAGGCATAGTCGATCGGGTGTCGGTGCGTACCGATGCGGAAGATCCCTCAATTCGCAAAGTATCGGTACACATTGGCGATTCAATCGTCGATATGACGAATATCCGCGAAATCGTCGAGAATTAACGCGCCACCAGCTACGCTTGTTCGCCGCTCTACTTCTGCTGTTGGCGCCGGCGGTTCCATCCATGGATCGACAGAGAACGCGCCACGAAGGGAGTAGGTAGCAATGGGATTGGCATCTTCGTTGTCGACCGCGCTGACCGGACTGAATGCAGCCGAGACGCAGATCGACGTTCTGGGAAATAATCTCGCCAATTCGCAGACGGTGGGGTTCAAGTCGTCGCGAGTGATCTTCTCCACTCAGTTTTTGCAAACTCTTTCGCTTGGGGCATCTCCGACGCCCGACAACGGTGGCACCGATCCTCGCCAAACGGGGCTGGGCGTCCAGGTCGCTGGCATTACTCCCGATTTCGGTCAGGGGACGTTGCAGATCAGCAGCAGTCCGAGTGACCTGGCGATACAAGGAGACGGATTGTTCATCGTCGAAGGGGCGGATAGTGAGCGACTGTATACGCGCAATGGTATCTTCACCCTCAACAGCGAGAATCAGTTGGTCACCCCGACGGGGCAGCGCTTGCTGGGGTACGGCGTCGATTCGAGGTTCACTATTCAGACGACCGAGTTGGTCCCCCTCACCATTCCCTTAGGGACCGAAGCGGTCGCACAAGCGACGGAGAACGTCGTTATGGAGGGGACGCTGACGCCCAATGGAGACATTGCCGATACGGCGGAGGTGATCCAAAGCGTGGTGTTGGGGGATGCTGCGATCCCCCGGCCTGATGCCGATGGCGTCACGCTGGAGAGCGCTCCGACTCCTTCTACCGCCGGAGTAACCGTCGCTCACAACCAAGGTGCCGGAGCACTGATAGAAAACGCCGTCTACCGATATCGCTTCGCCTTCGTCGACCAATCCGGTCAGGAAAGCATGGCATCGAGTGAGTTGACGGTGACGGTACCGGCTGGCAATGGCGTGGATGACAACACGATCACGTTGAACAATCTGCCCCAAGCCCCGGGCCAATACTCCCAGTTGCGCATCTATCGCACGGATGCCAACGGCAGCGATTTCTATGCCATCGATACCGTACCGACAGGTGGTAGCTACACCGACACGGGGCTCAATCCTCCCGGCGATCCGTTGGATACGACGATGATCAATGGGAACTACACCTACATGATCACCTACTACGCAGCCGGTTATCCGGAGACGCGTCCCTCGGAGTTGTTGGGACCTCACAATGTGGTCAACGGGCGAGTTCGCTTGTCGAATTTTCCTACGCCACCAGCTCCACCGCCGGAAGGAGGGTTTCCAGCGTACGACAAGATCCGCATTTATCGCAACACATCGGCTGACCAAAACTCCTTCTATCTGGTCGACACGATCGACATCGGAAGCGACTATACCGACAGTCGTACCGATGCGGAGATCAGTGATTTGACCGATCCGGCGAACAAGGTTGTCGACTTGGATGGGCCGACGATCAACAGTAACACTCTGTTGGTCAATGTCACTCGCCGCGATGGATTCGAGTACAGCAATCCTTTTAAAGAAGGAACGCTCACCTTCTCCGGGAGAAAAGGGGGGCGTAACCTGGAAGACAAGGAGTTCACGATTACCGCCTCGACCACGGTGCAAGACCTGCTTTCCTTCATGGAAGATGCCATGGGCATCCAAACATCGAGTGTGGACAGCGCCAATCCGATTCCCGCTTCGTTGAATACGATTCCAGGCGAAACGGGAACGCTCCTCCCGGGCTCTTATATTCGCGATGGCGCCTTGCGTTTCGTGTCCAACAATGGAGTGGATAATGCCGTCGAGATCGAACTGTCGAGCTTCCGACTCACTACCGAAAGCGGCGAGGTAGAGTTTCCCAATCTAGGGTTCGGCTCGTTGCAAGAAGCGAAGGGGCAGTCGGCGGTAGCGGACTTCATCACCTATGATTCACTGGGGATGCCGGTGAGGACACGCATCACTGCCGTACTGGAGAGCCGGACCGATTCGGCTACCATCTATCGATGGTATGCTGATTCGGCCGACAACTCCCCGCAATCGGGTGCGGAAATTGCTGTGGGCAACGGATTGTTAACCTTCGATGGGAATGGCAATTTCGTATCCGCCACCAACACGACGTTGAGTATCGATCGGTTCAACTTGCCCAGTGCCTCGCCCCTGGAGTTCGATCTCGATTTTTCCGCCGTGTCGGGTCTGGCCACTGATACAGCTACTCTTGCTGCCTCCCGGCAAGATGGTTCACCCCCCGGTACGCTCACCAGTTACGTGATCGGTGAGGACGGGTCCATTCGCGGCGTTTTCAGTAACGGAATCTCCCGCGATCTTGGTCAGATACGCTTAGCCCGCTTTACCAACCCCAACGGCTTGGAACAACGGGGGCAGAATCTATTTGCCCAAGGGATCAATGCGGGATTGCCCATTGAAGGACGCCCTGGGGAAAATGGTATCGGTACCGTGGTGGCGGGGGCTCTCGAGCTTTCCAATACCGACATCGGTGGCGACCTGGTCGACCTCGTCCTGGCATCGACCCAGTACCGTAGCAATGCCCGTATCATCACCGCTACGCAGCAATTGTTCGATGAGTTGCTCAACCTGCGGCGGTAATGGGATGCTGGTGGCGTCGCCGCCAACGATGGGGCTGGCAACGGGCGGGCAGGCGCGCGGCCTGCACGCCTGTCGCGCGATGACCTAGCCCTCGTCCCAAGCTTCGGGGCCGCGTCGTCCCGAGAAAGTTGACCGAGAAACGAGGGTTGGCGGTCTTGAGGAGCAACTGTGCTCGACAACTACTCGTCGGATACCGCGCACGGGACGAGTCTACGGCGAGGCGGCGTGCAAGAAGTCCGTAAGAGCCGATTCGCGTTGCCGCGGGTCCTGAAAATCCAAGGCCCGGAAATAGCGGTACTGCTCCGTGGGAGTTGAGCATTGCTTGATCAACTGCAACAGTAGTCGCGGCGTCTGAGAACTGCGACTTCGCCAAACGATGTCGTGTCCGGCCGGCGTGTTCCAAGTATCGCCAGTGCGATTCAACCAGGCGTCAAGGTAGGTGTCCCATTTGCCGTCGGCGGCGATCCCCAATGCCTCGAGGTACCAACGATCTCCGGCGTGATGTTGGGTCGCTAAAGCGGCCCACAGGTCGGCAGCACGTGGATCGTCGACGTGACGCAATGCGATCAACAACTCTCGCCGAACATGAGAGGAGCTGTCGTCGATCAGCTGCTCCACGATCGGCACTACGTCCAGTCCATGCTGCTTGGCGATGCGTATTCCCACGATGCGCAGATTCTCATCCCTCTGGGTGATCAGCCACCGAATCTGGCTAGCCGGGTCGTTCGTCACGATGGCCAGTTGCCAGGCCGCACGCGCTTGATGACGAGGATTGTCGCTGGCATCACGAACCGATTGCAGCGCGCCGGCCGCGCGGGCGCCCATCCCACGCAACGCTTGTTGGGCCAGGAACTGGGTGGCCAGATTGGGACTCAACAGGGCGCGGGCCGCACCCTCCGGCGTGTCGAAGTCATGTCGAGGTATCGCATATCCTTGATGGCCGGTGGGAACCAACCGGAACAGCCGTCCGTGGGTCGGGTCTCCCATACGGTGGCCACCTACCCCCGGGTCGTACCAGTCGGCAATCAACAGGGAGCCATCAGGGGCCGCGCACACATCGACCGGGCGAAACCAGGAGTCGCCAACTCCCTTGAGCAAATTGCGGATCGCGGCTCGGTACCCTGCCCCATCCGGCTCGACCGGATAGGCGCGAACCACGTTTGGGCCCGGATCGCAATGCAGCAGTTGATTGCGGAACGGGGCGGGCAACAAGTCCCCCTCGTAAAAGCAAATACCAGTCGGACTGCCTGCCCCGGTTTGAAGCAGGTTCGGAACGACGCCTGGATCATTCACATGCCAGTGACGTTTCGGAATCTCTTCATGCATGCCGATGCGCGGTGTCTGCCAAGAGGCTCCGGTCAGCTCGTCACGGTAACCATAGTTGCCGAACTCCATGACGAAGTTGATCCGCGTACCTTGGTTGCCGTCGTCATCGTTGTCGCTTTGCCACAAATTGCCGAACGAGTCGAGGCACACTTCCCAATTGTTGCGAAAGTTCCAACCGAGGGTTTCCACGCGGCGGCCGTCCATGTCGCAGCGGAAAACCATTCCTTGCTGATAGGGATGGCGATCATCTTTGACGGTGTTGCCGGCCAAGTCGACTACCGGCGATCCGTCGCGCTGTTTCAATTGGCGTCCTTCGTTGCCGAAGTTGAAATAAAGGCGTCCGTCGGGACCGATGTTGAAGGTATGAATGCCATGATCGTGCTGCACCCCACTGATGCCGGTGAACAACGTTTCCTTCTTATCTGCCACCAAGTCCCCATCTTCATCGGTAAACACGAACACGTTTTCTCCGGCCGAGACGATCACGCGATTGCCCGACACGCAGACCCCGTGGGGGGAATCAATCTCGCGGCTCTGGTAGAACACGGTCGAATGATCTGCCTTGCCATCTCCATCGCGATCTTGCAGCACAACGATGCGATCCCCTTCGGTGCGGACGGGAGCGTCGGTATTGCGGAAATGCCGGTAATTGACCGCCTCGCAGACCCATACCCGGCCCTGCGAATCGACGTCGATGGCCGTTGGATTACGGATCATCGGTTCCGCGGCGAATAGCTCAACCGTGACGCCTGCAGCGACTTCGAAAGTCTTGATTTCTGCCTCAGGATCCTCGTGGTCAACCTGGATGGGAACCGCTGGTCGCGCAGCGGCGGCAGCGCGACCACGCGCCTCGTCTGGTTTTCGTAACGTCAGCATGTACTCCACCAGATCCACCAACTGCTGCAGCGACATCGACTTTTGCAGATCGGCCGGCATCAACGACGTCGATTGCTGTTTCAAATCCTCGATGTCCTCGACAGGGAAGGAATGGTCGATGCCTTCGGAATCGCGGATGGTGATCACCTCGTCGGTACGATTGATCATCAACCCGGTGACGACGCGTCCATCGGCGTCCAGTACGGTGTAGGTTTCGTAGTTGTGACTGATCGCTGCACTGGGATCTAAGATGGCAACGAACATATCCTCGCGCGACAGCTTACTGCCGATTTCCGACAGGTCCGGTCCGATGGACTTGCCTTCACCCCGCACCTGGTGGCACTTGATACATGTCCCGTCCTGGCGGAAAACGGTCTGGCCCCGCGAAGCACTGCCACGCCGCTGCGCCAATTCCCGGACCGGCGGTAGAGGCTCTGCCTCCGACGTCGCTGGTGGATGCAGCAGGGCACTTGCCTCGGTGCGAATACGCTCGTTATTCGAACTGAGTAACGCATTGCTGGCCGCAAATCGCACCTCGTCAGGCAATTGCCCCTGACGTGCCAATTGGAGCAAGTACTGCTGCCCGCGATTGCTGCGCCCCAGAGCGCTGGTCGCTGCAATTCGCAACCACCGTGGCGAGGACGAGTTTTCGAGCGCTTCCTTCAATAGTTCCACCGCATCGGGCGATCCGAGGTGACCCAGGGCTTGGCACATCGCTTGTGCCGCTTCTTGGTCCGCAGAGTTCATCGCCTCGCGGATTGCATCGACTCGACCTGCCCGCAACAGCAGCCGTGCGGCATCGACATTGCGCGTGGTGACCGGGGTGGCTTGAACCATACGGCGCAGAATGTCGACCTGTTCCAACACGTTCAGCCGATCGGCAATACGAAGGTATTCCTCCGACCCAGCGACACTTTCCAAATACCGTAGGACCGCGAGGCGATGGTTCGGAAACCGCTCCAAGGTTCCTTCCGGTAGCAGCATTAACGCCTGCACGATCGCATGGTCTTGCGCCGTCGGCCCCTGGGCCGCTGTTCGAGCCTCTTGTGCTGCGCCGATTTCGAGATTTCCCAGAGGAACGATCAACAGGGCGATCGCAGCCACAAGGGGCTGCCAGCCAGTGATACGAGACATCCTGAGTACCGGTCGAGAAGCAGTTGATGGCATGATTCATCCCTCTTGGATACGAACGTTGAGACGAGCGACTTCCCATCTTTTTCAAGTTTGGAGGGCAAGGCAAGGTAGGAGGAATGGCAGTGAATAGATAGCCAGTGTTCCGATGCCGTGCGGAGTGTGTTTCTTACAAGACTTGTAATTCTTACAAAAATCGACAGCAGTTTCTACCCACGGGAGCAGGAACGACTGCTTTCCGAAATGTGGCGAAAGCTACAAATGGCCTATCGAATGGTACCGCAGGAGGGGATGAGCAGGGCAGATTGCGTCCATGTTCCTGCCGATCCGCCGGCTATCCCACCGCTTTCCTCCCATTTTCTCTTATCCAGCATTTTCTCTGGGGGAAAAAGATCGGGGTAGTTCATCGCTCACGAGTTTTGGCATGGCTCTTGCTCTAAGCAGTGGTCCGAAGCGAGGTGGCAAAACACCGAGGCCCGCTGCGGAGCTAGGTTCGCCACTCTTTCCCTATCCTGGAGTTCGCTGGAGCGAAAGACCCGAAGAATGGATGCACGGTGACCGACCGGTGCCCGAACGTAGGAAGGCACGACCGGTTGGTCAACAGGGATGCCCGTGATCTTAGGGCGCGCAGCCGCGGTATGGCTGCAACAATGCAAGGTGTTCTAACCACCTAAGGCCCGCTTTCACGGAAAAAGGGTCTGCTTGGAGGAGCCCCCAAGCAGGCCCTTTGGCGTCTAATTTGAACTCTGGCCGACCTGATCACCCCACTGCTCGGGAGCACCGCGGAAGCGCGACGGGTCTTCAAGGGTGAAGTAATGGCCATGATCCGCGGTGACGATGACCATCGTATCTTCCCATCCGCCGTTCTGCTCGATCCATTCGACCAAAGCCCGAAACGCCTCTTCGCCACTGAGGATGGCGCCGATTGAGTTATCGATATTGTTGGCGTGGTTTGCCCAGTCGACATCCCCCGCTTCGACCATCAGCCACCATCGGTCCTTACGTGCCTGCAATGTTTCGACGGCGGCGAGCGTCATGTCGGCCAGCGAGGGGTTTTCGTCGATGTCTGCCGCCGTATAGGTTTCCGCTTTACCCCGCGTGCTTCCTCCTCCATCGGCCACCGGATCGAACCCACCGTCGATTGTTTGAAAGGGCAAATGACCGCTGGGGACGCCAAAGAAGCCAAATAGTCGGTGTCCAGTGGCCTTGGCCTGTTCCACCCCTTCGCGAAGAAGGGCCGTACCAAGTTGACCGGCAGAACGCTGCACGACGATGTACTTGCCACCGTGGCGAGCATCGATGTGCTGAAGGTCGGCCGCCGTCAGATAGCGATTGCCGGGAAAGAAGTTGTCTCCTTGGGCTCCATCTTTGTCTTTTTCCTCTCCCCAGCCGCAACCTAACACGACGTCCATTCCTGGTAGGCCGCCGGGGTGGAAGATCGAGGGAAGGCCGAGCATGTCACGGGAAAGGTCTTGATAGTCACTTCGGTGCACGTTGTTCGCGTAAGCACAGGCAGGGGTGGCGTGACTGATGGGGACACTGGAAACAGCTCCCACGGCGAAGCCTTTTTCTTGCAACTGCCTGGCGATGGGTATCACTTCGCGCCCCAAGGGATCGACGTTGATTGCGTTGTTGTAGGTCTTGATACCGCACGTCAGGCTTGTGGCTGAGGAGGCGGAGTCCGTGTAGGCGTGCCGTCGCTGCTTCGATTTGGCAATGGGGTACAGCGGGTCTGCCGGAGCCTCCCATGGGGTGGCGCCGCCCAGCGAGGCGTCATAGCCCCCTGGCGTATCGCCGCCAGCATTCGTGACCCGTTGATTATTGACGTCGACATTGGTGCCATCATTGTGGGGACTGGTGACGCAGAAGCCGAAATCGGTTTCCGTGCCTTGATAGTCTTGGAAAAACAGACCGTGGCCGCGTCCTTCGTGGTAGGGGACTTTGCCCGTCTTGGCAATCGCTGCGGCTTGGGTGGTGGGCCAGTCGAGCCCATCGAAGACCAACAAGATGATGCGCTTCTTTCCCGCCGCGATGGCATCGATCTGCAATCGATAGACGTCGGTTTGATCGCAATAATCGGCTTGGGGGTTGAGCGTGCCTGCTGGCAATTGCCCGTAGAGTTCTGTTAGCCGTTGCTCGGAACGATAGACGCTCGCCGAACCGGTATACTTGCGTAGGTTACCGCCAAAAACGTAGATGGGAATCAAGCGGTTGGTGTGCGTCGTCCAACTACTGTATTTTTTGGCATCTGGCCCCCAATGTCCCCACACGGCTTCGCCATCCAGGGCGGCGGCCTGCTGAAGACGTGCCCATGGGTCAGTTCCCCGGACAGCAGGTGGCGAGATGGCCATCGCCAAGATTAAGCCAAGCAGCCCCAGCACAGAATCGAGACGACGAGAATTGTGCCGCTGACGGCCGCGGGCACGCATGAAAAATCGCATCATACGCGGAAACTCCAATAAACAAACAGGAATGGACAACGAGGGTTAAGAACAGCGTAGTCGCTTCTGGAGGCACTCTCAATCTGAGCTAGTGTTAAGAAGCGGTGAAGGAGCCCTTGGCAGAGAGTCGGCGGAAGGTCACGCGAATACGGTTTCGCAGGAGAGGCTAACATGACCGGCAGCGGTGTGCGGACGATATCAGAGAATCTCGAATTGTGAGCTGGCCAACGATGGACTTGGATTTTCGCCGTAATCCCGAAGTGCTGCAACGGATCGTCGATGCCATGCCCATTGGTGTGTTTACCGTGGATGCTCAGGGACGGTTCGTGGCGTGGAATGCTGCTGCCCAGCGCATCACGGGGTACTTGCCAGAGGAGGTGATCGGTCAACCATGTCAGCTGCTGGAGGGGCCGAACTGCAAAGGCTTCGGGCGCCTAGAGGAGTTGCTCCGATCGCCCGATTCGCTCGACGGGGGAATCTGTCACCAGGAGTGCAAGATTCTTTCCAAGCACGGTAGCGAGGTTTACATTCATGGCAGCGTGCGCGTGTTGCAAGATGCCGTAGGGCGTGTTGTGGGAGCCGTCGGTTCCTTCATGGACGTCACCTCGTTGGTGCATGCGAATGAAAAGCTGGCGGCGCTCCAAGCAAAGGGGGGACAACCGCAGCGGTTTGGAGATTTGATTGGTTCCAGTCCGACCATGCGCGAAGTCTTTCGTCGCCTGCATTTGGCTGCCGATAGCGATGTGACGGTGCTTCTCACCGGAGAGTCTGGGACGGGGAAGGAGCTGGCGGCCCGGGCCATCCATGCCCACAGCGACCGAGCGACGAAACCACTGGTGGCTATCAATTGTTCCGCGATTCCGGAGGCCCTGTTGGAAAGCGAACTGTTTGGACATCGCAAAGGGGCATTCACCGGCGCGAACGAGGACAAGCCAGGATTGTTCGAGATGGCCGACGGAGGGACGCTCTTCCTCGATGAAATCGGAGATATCAGTCCGGCGATCCAAGTAAAGCTGCTCCGTGTCCTCCAGGAGCGGGAGACGCGACGGATCGGCGATCGGACGTCCCGGCGGATCGACGTACGGCTGATCACCGCCACCCATCGTGACCTCAAACGGCTGGTGGCAGAGGAGAAGATGCGGGAGGATTTCTATTATCGCATCCATGTCTTCGAGATTCACTTGCCCCCACTCCGCCAGCGAGTGGAGGATATTCCGTTGCTGGTGCAACAGATGGTAAAAGAGATCTGCGCGGCGCAAAAACGAGCGGTCGACGGCGTTGCGCGAGACGCTATGGAAGCTTTGCAAAGCTATTCGTGGCCGGGAAACGTACGGCAGTTGCGCAATGCGTTGGAACAAGCTTGCGTCGTGGCCACCGGCGACCGCATCACCCTGTGGGACTTGCCCGATGAGATCCGCCAGCCGGGGGCGGCCGCAGCAACGGCTCCACCTTCGCCGCGCACACCAGCCGAGGAGGCCGAGCGGCAGCGCATCGTTTCGGCGTTGCAGAAGTCGGGTTGGAACCGCACCCGCGCAGCCCGTCAGCTGGGCATCAGCCGCGTCACCCTGTGGAAGAAGATGAACCGTTACGCCATCCAACCACCATGACCTTGGCGGTGCGCCACCCCTCGCCGATGGGCACCTCTCCAATGCTGCATCAGCCGTACAGATCACTCCGGTTCCCAAGCTTTGTGTCTGGTTTGTCTGGTTGTCTGGTTGTCTGGTTCCCAGGCTCCGTGCATAGTGTCTGGTTGTCTGGCTTATCTGGTTTGTCTGGTTCCCAGGCTCCGCCTGGGAACCCACTGTCTGCCAGGCTCCGCCTGCCCAACCGGCTGCCGCGTCGTTGTTGGTTGCGTGATGGATTATTGAGGCGGAGCCTCAGTGGCAGCGCGTTCCCAGGCAGAGCCTGGGAACGAGATCCTCTGTGGTTCCCAGGCAGAGCCTGGGAACGAGTTCAGGGAGGAACTCGCTCCAGCGTCACCGCACCCATCGATCATGACCGGACCGATGTCCGCGTTGGTTCGTACTTGTGAAAGTCTGTGAAGCGCGAGGCCAAGGGTTAGGAGAATACCTCGTTCGCCCAGTTCGTACACAGTGCGGCGGCCTGCTCCAGTACCTGTTCCGTGGCCTTGGCTTGTTTGTCGGGCGGGTAGCCGTGTTTGCGAAGGATGCGTTTGACGATCACGCGGATTTGGGCACGAGCGTTTTCACGCTTCGTCCAGTCGACCGTCACACTGCGTTTGACCGCGTCGACCAACTCTTGAGCGATCAACTTCAGCTTTTCGTCGCCCAAAACTTGCACGGCGCTGTCGTTTGCTTCCAGAGCGTCATAAAACGCGATTTCGTCGTCGGTCAGGCCCAGGTTCTCGCCGCGTTTTTGGGCGTCGCGCATTTCCCGGGCGAGCTGGATCAGCTCTTCGATGACTTCCGCCGCTTCGATCGCCCGGTTCTGATACTTGCGAATCGCCTGCTTCAGCATCTCGGAAAACGCCCGGGCCTGAACCACATTCCGCCGCATCCGCACCTTGATGTCGTCGTTGATCAGTTTTCTCAGCAGTTCCAGAGCCAAATTGCGTTGCGGCAGCCGCTTCACTTCGGCGAGAAACTCGTCGGAGAGAATCGAAATGTCCGGCTTGTCCAAACCGGCCGCGGCGAAGATATCGACGACTTCCGTCGGAGCAACCGCCTTGGAAACCAATTGGCGAACGGCGGAATCCAACTCCGCCGGTGACCGCTCCGTTTCGGAAACCGTCGCTTTGACCAGCCCGGAACGAATCTCCTGAAACAGGCCGACTTCGTCGCGAATCGCCAACGCCTTCTCGTGCGGCACGGCCAACGCAAACGCCTTCGACAAGGCGCTGACCGCTTGCAGGAAACGACGTTTGCCATCATCCAGACCGAGCACATATTCCATCGCCTCGGCAATGGCCTTCATCCGCTCGCCGGCCGACATCCGCAAAATCGCGGGGTAGCCTGCCTGCCGTCCCCGCTTGTTTAGCATGAACTGCTTTATTCGGCGACGCCCAGCACCAGTCTTCCACTCACGCTCTTTTCGTACAGCCTCGTCTCGTGATGCGACTTGTTCAGAACAGACAATTCGTATCGGTCGGAAAAGTTTTGTGTGTCTCGACGCGGTACCGGCTACATGTTGCTTCCACCGCTTGGACAGGTCCTCCGTCTGTCCGATGTAGATACTCCCATTGTCACATTCAATCGCATAAACACAAAACCCCGTCGGGAACGGCGCAGGCAGGTCGAAGCCGTGCATCATGTCCTTCACGACCGCGTACTTCTCCAGCATCACCGCGACAGCCTGGTCCTGATCAACGGTCGCCTCGCCTTTGCCGCCGCTGGCCGTGTACGTCTTGAGCGCCCGTTTCAAGGCGTCGGCGATGCCCAAATAATCAACCACCAACCCGCCAGGCTTGTCCTTGAAGACTCGGTTCACCCGCGCGATCGCCTGCATCAGGTTGTGCCCGCCCATCGGCTTGTCGATGTACATCGTGTGCATGCTGGGGCAGTCGAAACCGGTCAGCCACATGTCGCGGACAATGACCAATTTCAGCGGGTCGGCCGGGTCCTTGAATCGCTTGGCCAGCTCCTCGCGGGCAGTTTTCGAACGGATATGGCCTTGCCAAGTCGGATCGTCGCCGGCCGAGCCGCTCATCACGACCTTGATCACACCTTTGGCGTCGTCGTCCGCATGCCAATCGGGACGCAGCTTGACGATCGCGTCATACAAGGCAACGCAAATCCGGCGGCTCATGCAAACGATCATCGCCTTGCCGTCCATCGCCTCCAGCCGTCGCTCGAAATGCTGCACCAGGTCTTCGGCGACCAGGCCCAGCCGTTTGTCCGTCCCGACCATCGCCTCGAGCGCGGCCCATTTTGTCTTCAGTTTCTCCTTGGTCGTTTCTTCCTGATCCTCGGTGATCTCCTCGAACTCTTCGTCGATGTGCGGCGTTTCTTCCTCGTTCAGCTCCAACTTGGCCAGCCGCGATTCGTAATAAATCGGCACCGTCGCTCCGTCTTCCACGGCCCGCAGAATGTCGTACTTGTCGATGTAGTTGCCGAAGACGGCCGGAGTGTTCTTGTCGTCCAGTTCGACCGGCGTTCCGGTAAAGCCGATGAACGACGCATTGGGCAGCGCGTCGCGCAAGTACTGAGCAAACCCGTATTTGATGTCGCCCGACTTGCGGTCGATTTTCGCCTTGAACCCGTACTGGCTGCGATGTGCTTCGTCCGCGATGACCACGATGTTGTGACGCTCGCTAAGCGGTTCGCCGTCGTCCGCTTCTTCGAACTTCTGGATGGTGGTAAAGATCACTCCGCCGGAAGCGACGCGCAGGCATTCTTTCAAGTGCGCTCGGCTGGAGGCCTGGACCGGTTTCTGCCGCAGCAGATCGCTGTTGCCGGCAAACGTGCCGAAGAGTTGATCGTCCAGGTCGTTGCGGTCAGTGATCACGACGACCGTCGGGTTTTCCATCGCCGGGTGACGAATGACTTTGCCGGCGTAAAAGACCATCGAGAGGCTCTTGCCCGAGCCCTGCGTATGCCAAACCACGCCGATCCGCCGGTCGCCTTCCGGGCGAGTCGCTTCGATCGTGCACGAGACCGCTTTGTTCACCGCCCAGTACTGGTGATACGCGGCCGCTTTCTTGATGATTGTCTTGCCGTCGTCTTCGAACGTGATGAAGTTCAGCACGTAGTCCAGAAACCGCTGCCGGTCGAACAGCCCTCGCAGCAGAACCTCCGTTTCGATTTGGCCTTTCTGAACGACTTCCGTACCGTCGATCGTCCGCCACGGCATGAACCGGTCCCAACCGCTGGTCAGCGTTCCGGCGCGGGCGGAAAACCCATCGGAAATCACCAGCAGCGCGTTGTAGGTGAACAGGCTGGGGATGTCTTTCTTGTAAGTTTGAAGTTGGTTGTAGGCGTGCCGCAGCGTCGTCTTTTCCTCGGCCGGGTTCTTCAGTTCGATCACCACCAGCGGCAGGCCGTTGACAAACAGCACCACGTCCGGACGCCGGTTCCGTTTGCCTGCCTGTCCGGCAGACAGGTCTTCGATGACCGTGAACTGATTGACGACCAGAAACTCGTTGTTGTCCGGATCGTCGCGATCGACCAGCCAGACCTTGTCGTGTTTTTCGCCGTCGCCTGCCTCGTCGGCAGACAGGTCCGTTCGCCAAGACACATCGACGCCGTCGGTCAGCATCTTGTGAAAGCGGCGGTTGTTTTCGATCAGCGAGGGACTCTCTGGCCGCAGCACCTGCCGCATCGCTTCTTCGATCGCCTCGGCCGGGATCGTCGGGTTAATCCGTTCCAGCGCATTCCGCAACCGTTCGACCAGCACGACCTGCCCGTAATCAGCTCGCTCCGGAGCTTCTCCATCGGGAGCAATCGTCGGCCCGTGCACATATTCCCAGCCCAACGGCTCGGCCTTCAGCCAGTCGCAGACCGCGATTTCCAGTTGTGCTTCGTCGAGAGCTTTCATTCGGTCGGTATCTTTGTTTTGAAACACAGAGGCACAGAGAGCACAGAGTTCTGGTGGAATGGGTGTTCTCCGTGTCCTCTGTGTTTCTGTGTTTTCATTTCTTCATTCTTCATAACCGTTAACAATGCGGTGCACTCCATCAACCAAGCGAACTTCATGGAAATTGATCAACAACCCGAATCGCAGGCCGAGTAATCGCAGATGCGATAGCGTCTGCGCCTTATCCACGGGATGAATGGTGGTCTTGGCTTTGAGTTCCACGACGATCTGCCCGTTCACGATCAGATCCGCGCGGAACCCGCAATCCAGTTTTACTTCATCGTAAACCACCGGCACCGGGACTTCTTCACGTACGTCAAAACCACGTTTGCGAAGTTCGAATGCCAGGCACACTCGATACGCGGATTCCAGCAATCCCGGACCGAGTCGGCGGTGCACTTCGATCGCGGCGCCAATGATTTCTCGTGTTAAGTCATTGGTATTCATGGATTGGATTTCCGGGGTTGAAACACAGAGACACAGAGAGCACAGAGGGAACGCGCGTCAGGCGATCTCCGTGTCCTCTGTGCCTCTGTGTTTTGAAATCATCCCATCACGGCACCTCCACTTGTTCGAGTGCCGATTCGTTGGTTTGAAGCATGGAAACGTACTCCCACCCCAGCGGCTCGGCCTTCAGCCAGTTGCACACGGCGATTTCGAGTTGTGCTTCGTCGCGCGTTTTCATTCGGTCGCTTTCGTTGTTCTGAAACACAGAGGCACAGAGAACACAGAGTTTTCGTGCGATGGGCATTCTCCGTGCCCTCTGTGTCTCTGTGTTTTCAAATCCTCGCATCACGGCACCTCAATCTGTTCGAGGACCGATTCGTCGATCTCGCCGCTCAGGAGCTTGGGCAGCAGCGTGTCGCGAAGGGCGGCGAGGCGGCGGTTTTGACAAACGTTCAGTGGAATGCGGCGGTGAAAATCGCCAACGAGTTCTTGGAATGCTTGCACAACATCAACCGGCGGAATGGCCAGCGGGTAGCGGCTCATGTCTTTCCAGTTGGTACGCGGCATCTTCGTGCCGGCTGAGTGTGAGTCGGTATAGTCGACGAACTCCTTGCTGGAGACGAGAGAGAGCACGTAACTGCGCCAGTGTTCAGACTTCGGAACAATGACAAGAATGTCCGTTGAACAGACGCCGTCGACGGGTGCGATCCCGACCTTGTGAAAGTATGGCCGCAGTTTTCCGAAGAGTATTTCTCCGGTGTTGAATCGCGATTTCTGGCTGCCAACCTCGTCCGCACGTCCCCATGTATCCAGCGCGATGCACCGCCTTGGCATGTCCTGCAGGCCAATGTAGGGAGTCGCGGGCGGAACCTCCTCCGGCTTGATGCTGCGACGTGGGTTCTCTGAAACGTCGCCCAAGGTTCCCGCTTCCCAACCTTCCGGGATTGGGCCGAGGGGGGAGTCTTGGAAGGTGTTGGGGAAGAGGTCGGCGAGGTGTTTGGGGAGGGCGGGGGCGCGGCCTTCGGCTTTGGCGCGGACCGGGTCGAAGTCGATGAACCAGCTCTTGAAAATCGCCGCCGCCATCCCCTCCAGCGTCCGGTTCATCCGACGATTCAACTCAATCTTGTCGTCCAACGTGCCAAGGATGTGCGCGATGCGACGTTGGGTTTCTAACGGAGGGAGAATGAACGGAATCTCTGACACGATTGACGTATTGAGATTCGGCATCGTGGCCCCGACAGCATGACGCGTAATCCACTCACGAGTGAAGGGGTGCCGTAAGACGAATGAGGCAAATCGTGGAACCACTACCCCGCGGCCGAGATTAACCTTGATACAACCTGTCCCACAAAGCCAGCCTGCTTGTTCAGGTTCGATCAAAGCATGCCGCTCGACATCGCCGCGCCTGCTGTAAACGATATCACCTGCCGCCACGCGATGCCGCGATAGTCGCTCGGCATCGTCTTTTGAAATACGCGCGATGCCGTTTGCTACGATTCGGCCATCACCAATGTTAACAGGCATAATTGACGGGATTCCGACGTCTACGTAATCGGACGCATGAAGCTGACTACCGAAGGGTCCGGTCTGTATTCGTCCCCCGGCGCGGCGCACGATCTCACCAAGCGTCGTGCGTTCCCAGTCAATTGGCAGTGCTGTCGATTGAAGGTCATTCGCCATAACCCAGCACCTCCAGGTTCTTGCGGATGGCGGCGTCGAGTTGTTCGGCTTCGGCCGTTGCCTTGCTGAAGTTTTTGAAACACAGAGGCACAGAGGTCACGGAGAGAGAGCGCAGGTTTTTTGCTCTGTGTTCTCTGTGTCTCCGTGTTTCCATCTCTCTACTCCCCATAACCCAGCACCTCCAGGTTTTTGCGAATGGCGGCGTCGAGTTGTTCGGCTTCGGCCATTTGTTCGTAGAGCTGCGCGGAGAGTTCGGCCATCTTTTCTTCGAATGGGATGCCGTCGTCTTCGATTTCTTCGGCGCCGACATAGCGGCCCGGTGTCAGCACGTGGCCGTGGGCCTGGATGTCCTTGAGCGTGGCGCTCTTGCAAAAGCCGGGGATGTCCTGGTATTCGCCTGCCTGACCGGCAGGCAGGCCGGCGTCCTTCTCGCCTGCCTTGCCGGCAGGCAGGCCGCGCCAGGCGTGGTACGTGCCGGCGATTTCGGCGACGTCTTCGTCCGTCAGCTCGCGGTGCACTCGGTCGCGCAGTGTGCCCCGTTTGCGGGCGTCGATGAACAGGGTTTCTCCTCGCCGGTCGCGGAAGCCGCGTTTCCTGTCCGCTTTTTTGCTCTTGGTCAGAAACCACAGGCAGGCGGGGATCGGCGTCGTGTAGAACAACTGCCCCGGCAGGGCGATGATGCAATCGACGTAGTCGGCTTCGATGATCGCCTTGCGGATCTCGCCTTCGCCCGAGGTGTTGCTGGTGAGCGAACCGTTGGCCAGGACGAAACCGGCGGTGCCGTTCGGGGCCAGGTGGTGCAGGAAGTGGAGAATCCAGGCGTAGTTGGCGTTGCCGCCGTCGACGTGGATGACCGAACCGTCCTTCTGTTTCCGCTCGCCGCCGGCCGGCAAGGAAAACTGTCCGCTGCCGTCGAAACGCCGCCAGCGGACGTCGTCCTTCACCTTGCTGTAGCCCCAGTCCTCCATGTTGAACGGCGGATTGGCCAGGATGAAGTCGGCCTTCAGGTCCTTGTGCTTGTCGTCCAGAAAGCTGTTGCCGTACTGGATGTCGCCGTCGATGCCGCGAATGGCCAGGTTCATCAGCGCCAGCCGCCAGGTGGTGTGGTTCGATTCCTGTCCGTAGATCGAGACCTGCCGCCGCGTGTTGATGCCGGGCGTTTTGGGTCCGCCTGCCTGACCGGCAGGCAGGTTGCCGTTGCCGGTGGCGTGGGCTTCGACGAACTTGAGCGCCTGCACGAACATGCCGCCCGAACCGCAGCAGGGATCGAAGACGCGTCCCTGATACGGTTCGATCATCTCGACCAGCAGCCGCACCACGCACTGCGGCGTGTAGAACTCGCCGCCCCCTTTGCCTTCCTTTTCGGCAAACCGGCCGAGGAAGTATTCGTAGACGCGGCCGAGGATATCTTGCTGACGGGCTTCCTTATTGCCCAGCCCGATCGTCGCGATCAGGTCGATGACTTCGCCCAGGCGTTGTTTGTCGAGTGACGGGCGGGCGTAGTTTTTCGGCAGCACGCCTTTGAGCGATTTGTTGTCCCGCTCGATGGCCGCCATGGCATCGTCGACCAGCTTGCCGATCTCCGGCCGTTTGGCGTTCTTTTGCAGATAATCCCAGCGGGCCTCCGGCGGCACCCAGAAGATGTTTTCGGCCAGGTATTCGTCCCGATCTTCGGCGACCACGTAACGCTGCGATTCTTCTTTGACGTACAGCTCGCTGTCCGGATCGGCCGTTTCTTCCAGCAACCGATCGTGTTTTTCGACGAAGGCGTCGGAGATGTATTTGAGGAAGATCAGCCCGAGGACGACGTGCTTGTACTCAGCCGCGTCCATGTTGCCGCGCAGTTTGTCGCATGCCGCCCAGAGTTTGTCTTCGAAGCCCAGGTTGGCTCCGCCGTTGGTTGGCGATTTGGGTTCCTTCTTTGCCATGTGTGATTCCTTCGAGTCGGTCATTCCATGGACGCATCGTCGAGCGAAAAGTTGAGTACAGTGTACCGGCTGATCGGGGAAGCTTCGACGGCCGTTTTGGCTCCCAGGCGGAGCCTGCGGTTCGGTGGGGCGTCAGGGTCAGGCTGCGACAGTCGGCTGCCGCGTCGTTGTCGGTTGCGTGGTGGATTATTGAGGCGGAGCCTCAGCGGCAGCGCGTTCCCAGGCAGAGCCTGGGAACGAGTTCACGTTGTGTCTGGTTGTCTGGTTCCCAGGCTCCGCCTGGGAACCCACTGTCTGCCAGGCTCTGCCTGCCGAACACCTGCCGAACACCTGCCAAATATCGCGCTTGCCGAATAGGCAGCTCCGCACGATGTGTCCAACCGGCTACCTCCAGTCGGTATTTACATCGAGCAGGCCAGGCTGACCGGCGTAGTTCCTGGCGCTGGAGTATCGCCAGTGCTCTGGGGCATCTACATAGCCGCGACGAAGCGGGTTGTTGTGGATGTACTCGATCTTCTGCCACATCACGTCTTCCTGTTCGATCAACTGAGGATGGCTCCCCTCCTGCCACACTTGATGCGTCTGATCGACCTTGTGTCTCAGCTTGTAAAACTGAAGCTCCTGAAGAAGGGTTTCGTAGCCCAAGCGCTGCATCGTCTTGATGATCGTCGTCGCTGTGAACGACTTGAATTCTCCGACACGCCTGGCGAGTCGTGGCCCGACGGCAATCCAGTGCAGGTGGTTTTCCAGAATGACATACGCCAGGATTTCGATCTGTCGTTCACGCTGCAGAAACCGCCAGCTATCAAGGACGACTTCCGCGAATGCAGGATAGGAAAAGACGGGGAGCCAGGCGACCACCGTGTTGGTCATGAAATGGGGATAGTAGTCCTCACCGAAGCGGTAGCGGGATCGGGACACGGTTTGAGCTCCTTTGCGATGCCTGGGCCGTTTCGCGGCAGAGCCGCAATGCCGGGCGTTCCCAGGCGGAGCCTGGGAACGAGTTCACGTTGGTTTATCTGATGTCTGGTTCCCAGGCTCCGCCTGGGAACCCAATGTCTTCCAGGCTCCGCCTGCCCAACCGGCTGCCGCGTCGTTGTCGGTTGCGTGGTGGATTATCGAGGCGGAGCCTCGGTTGGCAGTACGTTCCCAGGCGGAGCCTGGGAACGAGTTTAAACGAGTTCAATATAGCGGCTGATGCAATATAGCGGCTGATGGAAAAGGTCTCGCTGGTATTCTCGGCATTCCGGTGTCTGGTTGTATGGCTCAGTGCATGGTGTGTCGTTCCCAGGCAGAGCCCGGGAACGAGTTCAACGAGTTCACGTTGGTTGTGTGGTGGATTATTGAGGCGGAGCCTCGGTGGCAGTGCGTTCCCAGGCAGAGCCTGGGGACGAGTTCATGCTACAGCATCGGCCTGGCGAGTTCACCGATGACACTGTTAACCGTGTTCAGGTTAACGGTTAACAGTCTGGGTTAACAGGCAACAGCGAACTGAGGGACCGAAGGGTGGTTCCTCCTCTCTTCGTACGGTTTCATCTGAGGGTTTCCCCATGGGCCAGGTAAATCCCGCTGGTGCCAGGCAAATAATCGCTTTTCTGGGGCTTTTCTTGGTGGTTTTCGTGGAACTGGCTCTGCGTGGTACGGGAACTGCATTGAAGGATTGGCACCACGGCGACGATTGCCGAAGGCCAAGTCGAACCCGAATCGAACACAGACGAACACGAACGGAGAGGGAGTCGCGAAGATGTTTTTCCAACGGTATTACTTGAACTGCTTGTCCCATGCGTCGTACATGATCGCCGACGAGGAAACAAAGGTCGCGGCGGTGGTCGATCCACAACGGGATGTAGATCAATATCTGCAGGATGCCGCCGAGCATGGGTTCCAGATCAAGTACGTGTTTCTGACCCACTTCCACGCCGATTTCTTGGCCGGGCACATCGAGTTGCGAGACAAGGTGGGAGCCAAAATCTACTTGGGAGCTCGCGCCGAAGCGGAGTTCGATTTCACGCCGGTACGGGACGGGGATGTGATCGAGTTTGGTAAGGTGCGACTGGTGATCTTGGAAACCCCGGGGCATACGCCGGAATCGATTTCCATCGTGGTGTACGATTTGGCAGTCAGCGACGAAGTGCCGTTTGGTGTATTGACCGGTGACACGTTGTTCATTGGTGATGTGGGGCGTCCCGACTTGTTGGCCTCGATCGGCGTGACGGCCGATGAGCTGGCTGAGATGCTGTACGATTCGCTGCACAACAAGTTGATGAAGCTGCCGGACGAAACCCGCGTCTACCCGGCACATGGTGCGGGGTCGTTGTGCGGGAAGCAGTTGGGCGATGCCCCCTATTCGACCATCGGAGAGCAGAAGAAGTACAACTATGCTTTGCAACCGATGAGTTTGGAGGAATTCAAGAAGATCGTCACGGCGGAGCAGCCCGAGGCGCCGGACTACTTCGTCCACGATGCGATTCTCAATCGCAAGGATCGCCCTGTACTCGATGAGGCGTTGCAGCGGTCGTTGAAAGCTCTGCCGCTGGAGGAGGTGTTGGAACTGCAGCGCCAGGGGGCTCAGATCCTCGACACGCGCGATGCGGCCGACTTCGCTGGCGGGCATCTGAAGGGCGCCATCAACATCGGCCTGGACGGCAAGTACGCCTTGTGGTGCGGCACGATTCTGAGGAAGGAGCAGCCGATCGTGGTGATCGCCGATCCGGGGCGTGAGGCCGAGGCGGTGATGCGCTTGGGGCGCATCGGATTCGATTATGTGCGAGGTTACCTCGATGGCGGTCCGCGGGCCCTGGATGGACATCCTGAATTGTTGCAGACGACGCCGCGAATCACCGCCCCGGCGTTGGCGGAACGGATCGACGCACGCGACGATGTCCAAGTCATCGATGTTCGGGCGGAGAAGGAGTGGCAGGCGGGGCACATCCCGGGCAGTCTGAACATCCCGTTGAACGATCTGCCAGAGCGGTTGGACGAGATTCCAGCCGACCAGGAATGCGTGGTGCACTGCGAAGGGGGCTATCGCTCGTCGATCGCGGCCAGCTTGCTGCAACGGGCCGAGCGCCACGTTTGGGACCTGGTTGGTGGTTTCAAGGCATGGGCGGCGTCCAAGTTGCCCGTGGTGGAGGAGCACTCGGAGACCGCAGCAAAATAGGTGAAGCAGTTACCCCGGCGGGGCGCGGCAGCAAACTGCCGTCGTCCCGCCGGCAGGTTGGAAGCAATGATATGACTTTGATCACATAGCAAAAGGAGCGCATAGATGTCTGCAGTCGCTGATCGTCCATCGATTCGGAGTATGCAACCCAAAGAGGTTTACGAGAAGATTCAGCGGGGGGAAGAAGTGGTCATCCTCGATGTGCGGACCCCGGTCGAATTTCGCGAGGTCCACATCGTCGGCGCGCGGAATATGCCGCTGGATCAACTCGATGCCGAAGCTCTGAAGGCTGAGGGGTTGGGCACGGCGGAGAAGCCGCTGTATGTGGTGTGCCGGAGCGGCAACCGATCCAGCAAGGCATGCGACAAGCTGTTGGCGGCCGGGCTGGAGAACATCATCAACATCGACGGCGGAACCCTGGCATGGGACGCGGCCGGGTTGCCAGTGAAGCGCGGTAAGAAAGCGATTTCGCTTGAACGCCAGGTGCGGATTGCCGCCGGTTTTCTGGTGCTGGCCGGTGTGGTGCTGGGTTACCTGGTTCATCCTGGATTCTTTCTGCTCTCCGGATTCGTGGGGGCAGGTCTGATGTTTGCCGGCATCACTGACACATGCGCCATGGGAATGCTGCTGGCCAAGATGCCATGGAATCGTGTGTCCGGTTGTGACGCGTCGGGCAAGTCCTCGCCGGCAGCGGGCGGGGCCGAGGGCAGCCAGTGCAGCACCTGAACGTAGCCTGACAAGACCAGGCCGCCCGGGTTGGCGGCCCGATGCATCGATGGAGCTGAAGTCTTTAAAGAGCCGCAAGGCGGTTGAACGCTCGGGGTGCGCGCCGAGGGAGGAGAGGTCCCGTGTTGTACACCATTGTTGGAGCCAGCCTGATCGGTTTGAGCCTCGGTTTGCTGGGAGCCGGTGGGTCGATTCTGACCGTGCCGGTGCTGACCTATGTGTTGGGGCATGACAGCAAGGCGGCAATCGCTGAGTCGTTGGCCATCGTGGGCGGTATCGCAGCCTCCGGAGCGATGCTGTACGCCAAATCGGGTTTAGTCGATTGGCGCAGCGTTTTGTTTTTCGGCTTGCCTGGCATGGCGGGGACCTACCTGGGGGCATGGTGCGCGAAGTACGTTAGTGGCGGGGTGCAATTGAGTTTGTTTGCCGTCGTCATGCTGGCGGCCGCCTGGATGATGGCTAGCCCGCCCAGTGGGCTGAGCGGAGACGACGAGCATGTCGATAGCCAGTCACCATCCGATGGCCGCAAGTCGATCTGGACGGTGGCTCCGCAAGGGCTGGCTGTCGGAGTATTGACCGGCTTGGTGGGAGTCGGCGGCGGGTTCTTGATCGTCCCCGCCCTGGTGCTGCTGGCCGGGTTGTCGATGCGGGTGGCGGTGGGGACGAGCCTGGTAGTGATCGCCCTCAACGCCGGGACAGGATTCATCAAGTACTTCGACGTTCTGCAGCATACCGGGCAGGCCATCGATTGGAGGGCGGTAGGCATCTTTCTGGCCATCGGGATTGCCGGTTCTGTGGTGGGGAAGCGGATCGGGACGCGGGTCGACCAACAGACGCTGCGCAAAGCGTTCGCTGGTTTCTTGTTGGCGATGGGAGTATTTGTGTTGAGCCGAGAAGCGCCCGTGGTATGGCATGAGTGGCAGGCAACGAAGTCAAGCGGTTGGACATCACAAGAGTGGGGTGAGGAGGCGGCAATGGTGCTGCGGCCACCTGTGTCCCGCGGGGCACGGGCCTTCAATTTTCAAGGGGAATGATCATGAATGCGGGATTAACGAACGACGTGGCAGCCGGAGTCGACGAGGCCGCCGGGACGCCCAAACGGGTCGAGCATCACGAAGTGGTGATCGTGGGAGGCGGTACCGGAGGAATTACCGTTGCGGCCCGGTTGACCAAAGGATGGGGCAAGAAGCCCGATGTGGTGGTGATCGATCCGTCGGACGATCATTACTACCAACCTGCCTGGACGTTGGTTGGCGGCGGAACCTATCGGTTGGAGAAAACGCGTCGCCCCGAAGCGCAGGTCATCCCTCGCAAAGCCAAGTGGTTGAAGGAAGCCGTCGTTCAGTTCGTGCCGGACGAGAATTACGTCCTGACACGCGAGGGGACCAAGGTCGTCTATCGATGGCTGGTCGTAGCGGCTGGTATCCACATTCACTGGGACAAGATCAAGGGCCTGTCCGAAGCGATCGGCACGCGCTGGGTGTGCAGCAATTACTCCTATAAGACGGCCGCTTACACCTGGGAGTGCATCCGCAATTTTCAGGGTGGAGTGGCGATCTTCACCCAGCCTGCCGGGGCCATCAAGTGTGGCGGTGCGCCGCAGAAGATCTGCTACCTGGCCGAAGACTACTTCCGTCGCCACGGCGTGCGCGACAAGACACGCGTTATTTTTGCTTCGGCCGGTAAGCGCATCTTTGCGGTCGACAAGTATCGCGTTGTGCTGGAACGAATCATCCACGAGCGAGGTATCGAGACGTTGTTTCGGCACGACTTGATCGAGATTCGAGCCGACGAGCACGAGGCGGTGTTCAAGAACTTGGATACAGAAGAAGATACGGTCTTGCACTACGACATGATCCACGTGACTCCGCCGCAGGGACCGCCGCCGTTTATCGCCGAAAGCCCTTTGGCCGACGCCCATGGCTGGGTGGATGTCGATCCGCAAACGTTACAGCACAAGAAGTTTCCCAATGTTTTCGGCATCGGCGATTGCACGAATCTTCCGACCTCCAAAACGGGAGCGGCCATCCGCAAGCAAGCGCCAGTCTTGGTGAGGAATTTGCAAGCGGCGATGCGAGGACAGCCATTAACGGCCAAGTACAACGGGTATACATCATGCCCGGTGGTGACGCGCTATGGTAAGTTGGTGTTGGCGGAGTTCGATTATGAGCACCAGCCGGCGGAAACATTTCCATTCGACCAGGCCAAGGAGCGGTGGAGCATGTGGGTGCTGAAGAAATACATCCTGCCGCGACTGTACTGGTACGGCATGCTAAAGGGACGCGCTTGAGCGAGAGGGGGCTTGATGATGGTCATAACGAGAATTTGCAACCGGGTTTCCCCAAGGGGACGGGCGACCGGTCGACCGATCCATGGGGCAGTCCTGGTGGGAGCGATGGCCGGAATGCTGTGGTGGGGAGGGCAGCATGCGTCGAGCCAAGAGGCGATGGCCTACACGTACCCCCTGATCCAGGAGTATGGCCCCGTAGTGCGTTTGCCGAATGCGGCGCAGCAACCCAGGGACGGCAGTCGCATCGTCGTCGATCTGACGCGGGGAGGAGAGCCGAGTCAGTTGAACTCGGCGATCGAGAAGGTGGCCAGGTTCGTCAACATTTATGCCGGTGCTGGCGACAAACCGGCGGCAGCACAGATCGTCGTGGTGTTGCACGGCAATGCGACACTGGTCAGTTTGAGGGATAACGCTTACGAGGAGGAATTCGGAGTTGCCACAAATCCCCATCTACCTTTGATACGCCAGTTGCGAGAGGCGGGAGTCAAATTCTTGGTATGCGGCCAATCGTTGGCCGGGTATGGAAGAAAACCAACTGAGGTGGATCCGGTTGTGGAATTAGCCGTATCAGCGTTAACGGCTTTGGTAAATCTGCAATCCGATGGATTCGCGTATGTTCCGCTACAATGAGCACTAGGGCGTGACGCATGCGCCGATTGCGCACCGTTGCGTAGCGCTCGGTAATCCGATTCGCGCTGGAGTCATTGGTTTGGTGGGGCAACCGAGGTCGAAAAGAATGGGGAGTCCCGATTCAGGTAAGCAGCGCGGTGCAGATGATACGCAGTTTTTTCTCTAATGTTGAAGGTTTGTCATCCATGGGTAACATTCCGCACGCGACATCCAAAGATTTTGATCTATTAGTAAAGCATTCGAGCGAGCCAGTAGTAGTCGACTTCTATGCTTCGTGGTGTCCTCCGTGCAAGATGTTGGCACCTATCTTGGATCGTTTGGCCAAGGAGTACGAGGGCAGGATCCGTTTTATTAAAGTGAACACCGATGAACAACCACAGTTGGCGTCGCAATTTCAGATTCGCGGCGTTCCCACTCTGATCTTGTTCCACCAAGGAAACGTGGTCGATCAAATCGTGGGCGTACCGGCGGAGAAGGCATTTCGGGCCAAGCTGGATGAACTCGCTGGTGCTACTGGTTGAGGCGATTTTCTATCCCCATTTGTCTGGTGAAGCATGGCAGATACTGCGGTTCCACAACGAAGCGGAATGTCCTGGTCGTGGCGCATTGGGCGAATTGCGGGCATCGATGTGTACATCCATGCCACGTTCCTGATCTTGTTGGCTTGGGTCGCTTATGCGCATTTCGTCCAACGCTACAGGTGGGAAGATGCCGCATGGGGACTGCTGTTCATCGTCGCTCTGTTTGGCATCATCGTCCTGCACGAGTTGGGACACGCGCTGACGGCGCGGCATTTTGGCATCGGTACGCGGGATATCACGCTGCTGCCGATTGGTGGGTTGGCGCGATTGGAAAGGATGCCAGAGGATCCACGTCAGGAGTTGTGGGTGGCCCTGGCTGGGCCGGCGGTGAACGTCGTCCTGGCCGGAATGCTGTTCGTGTTGGTTATCGCCATGGGGACGTTGTCGACGATTTGGCAAGTTCCTGTCATCGGCGGCTCGATGGTGGTCAAACTGATGTGGGTCAATGTCGTGCTGGCCGTGTTCAACCTTCTGCCGGCGTTTCCCATGGATGGCGGGCGTGTCTTGAGGGCCCTGTTGGCCCTGAACATGAACTACGTGCGGGCGACCGAGATTGCTGCCAACGTGGGGCAGGCGATGGCGTTGGTGTTCGGACTGTTGGGATTGATGTCCAATCCTTTCTTGCTGTTTATCGCTTTGTTCGTGTGGGTCGGTGCGGCTCAGGAAGCGGGCATGGTGGCGATGAAAGCAGGGCTCAGTGGTGTGCCGGTACGGGAAGCGATGATGACCGACTTTCACGTACTTCATCCCCACGATCCGGTCCGCTCTGCGGTGGATATCATCTTGCAAGGTTTTCAGCACGATTTTCCGGTGGTGGAAGATGGTCGTGTGGTGGGAATTCTGACGCGCAGCAAGGTAACCGAGGCGTTGGCCCGACAAGGTCCAGAAGTGCCGGTGCGCGAAGTGATGCGCACCGACTTCGTTAGTGTCGAGCCCAATGAATTGCTTGAAGACGTGCTGATGAAACTCAATGGCTCCGGCTCCGGTGGCATCACCCTCCCGGTTGTCCGGCAGGGTCGGCTAGTGGGCCTACTGAACCAAGAGAACGTGGCCGAGTTCATGGCATTCCGGCCTTACTTGAAGGAGCGACAGTTGTCGCGTGATCATGTGGTGACGGCTACTATTGCCACCGAGGACCAGTCGCCGTCGTGAAAATGTTGGCACCGTCGATGAGGTTCATCAGAGAGAAGAATAGCCGATGGTGACGGATTGGTTAGTCGTCGATAATCTATTCCTGTTGTGGATCGTGTGGCAAGTGTGGGGCTTGCCGTGGTGCGGAGTTCCCTGGTGACGAACTAATAGTTGTGCGGTGGACCCGCGCACACGAATCGAACAGCCGTCTACCGGTGAGATTTCGACCATCGAGCGGAACACGACCAGTGGCGATCCTCGGGGAGATGAGCTACAAGAAGAGCAAGAATAGGAGCCGGCGGATGATGGTGAGCATGACCGAAAGGGAGCAGTTCCTAGGTTGGGGACCGAAGCGTAAGTGAAAATAGCACTGGTGATCCATGCATTGCATGGTGGTGGGGCAGAGCGGCTGATGAGCCAGTTGGCTGCGCGGTGGTGTCGCCATCACGAGGTTCATCTGCTCACGTGGGCGCTTCCAGAGACGGATCGATATTCCGTCCCTTCCCAGGTGATACGACATGGTTTCGACCTGTTGCGCCACAGCCGGCATTGGTGGCAAGGCGTGTGGGCTAATTGGCAGCGGGTGCACGCTTTGCGCGGCAAGATGTTCGAATTGCAGCCCGATCTGGTGCTTAGCTTTACCGATCAAGTCAATATCGTGACCCTGCAAGCGGCCCGCGGTGGACTTTGTCCGGTGTGGATTGCCGAACATAGTGATCCGCGCCACCAACGGCTCCGTGGTGGTTGGGAGTTGTGGCGCCGGCGCATGTATCCGCGTGCCGCTGGTTGTGTCGTGCTTACCGATTCGATCGCTCAGCATATGGCTCAATGGGTACCTACCGATCGGATTCGCGTGATCCCTGCGGCTGTTGCCGATGTGCCGGCCGGAGTTCGATGCGGTGTGGAGGAGCATCGGCAGCAGATCGTCTTTGTCGGGCGTCTCAGTGAGGAAAAAGGAGTTGATCGGTTGGTCGAAGCCTGGAAGAGAATTGCGAATCGATTGACCGATTGGAAACTAACGATCGTTGGTGATGGGCGTTTGCGCGGTGCGTTGGAGCGGCAAGCAGAGGGGGTGCCGCGTGTCGAGTTCCGTGGATGGTTGGATGATCCCACCACGGTCTATCGCCAAGGGGGCATCTTCGTGTTGCCCAGTCGCTATGAGGGCTTTCCGGTGGCGCTGTTGGAAGCGATGTCCTACGGTTTACCTTGTGTCGTGACCCGGTGTACCGACGCGGTAGATCTACTGGAGGGAGGCGGAACGGCGCTGGAAGTGATCGAGCCGGATGCTGGTGCCCTGGCCGATCGGCTGCTAGTCTTGGTGCGGGATACGGAACGGCGGGCCATACTGGCCGACCGGGGAGCAGCCATAGCAGCGCGTTATCAGTGGCGTCATATCGGTCCCATGTGGGACCAGTTGCTCGACGCTCATGCTTCCTTGCAACGGTAGCCGACGCCACGGACGGTTTCGATGATGTGCGCGTAATCCCCGAGTTTCTTTCGCAATGCGCGGATGTGGACGTCGATGGTCCGTTCCAGCACCATGGTATCTTCGCCAAGGGCGGCATCGATCAATTCGGCGCGGTCGAACGCCCTGCCCGGGTCGGCCATTAAAGCGGCGAGCAGTCGGAATTCGCTTCGCGTCAGCTCCAAGGAGCGGTCTCCCGCGTAGGCTTGAAAACGTCTCAGATCGACCCGTACACCAAGGCGCTCGAGCTGCTCGACACGTGGTTCTTCTTGCTCGACCGTCTTACGACGCAGTAGCGCCCGCATGCGTTCCAGGAGTACCCGTACACTGTACGGCTTGACCACATAATCGTCGGCGCCGGCTTCGAAGCCGCCGATCTGGTCCACGTCCTGCCCTCGAGCGGTGAGCATGATGATGCCTGTATCCCGGGTTTCCGGCATTTTGCGCAGCATGCGACAAACGTCCAAGCCGTCGATCGTCGGCAACATGAGGTCCAGGATGATCAGGTCCGGTTTCTTCAATCGTGCCAGCTCGATGCCTTCACGACCATCATAGGCGGTGAACACGTTGAAACCTTCGCGCTGCAAGTTGTAGCACAGCACATCGGCCAATGAACGATCGTCTTCCACGATCAATACGCGTTGTCTGGACGCCGGTCGCTTTTTCTGTTCAGGCTGCTGCAAAACTGTACTCATCATCTGTGGTTGCTAGGGAAGTGAAGCCGGTTCGATACCGTCGCTGCGTCGATGACGTACGATCACTCCATCGACCATGTAGATCACATCTTCGGCTACATTGACCGCATGGTCGGCAATCTGCTCCAAACCGCGCGCGGCCGAAAAACATTCCAAGGCGGGAGGAATCCAGCCAGCATCTTGTTGCATCAGCTGCGCCAACGACTCGATCACCTTGACGTTGAGCTCATCTACGTCGTCATCCTTCTCGATCACCGATTGAGATAGGCGGACGTCATGGTTGACGAAGGCGTTCAGGCCGGCCCGCACTTGCTGCACGGCACGTTGAGCCAACTGATCGATAAGCTCGGGGATGGGGAACGAGGGATAATCGACCAGCCGGCTGGCCCGCTGGGCGATACCGCAGGCCAGGTCGGCGATTTGTTCCAGATCGTTGTTCACTTTCATCATCGTGGTCAAGCGACGCAGGTCGGTAGCCACCGGCTGGTGCAAGGCGAGCATCTTCAAGCATTCCTCCTCGATGCGCACCTCGGTTTGGTCGATTTCTTCGTCCGCCCGGATGACCTCCCGCGCTAGTTCGACGTCGCGGCGCGTCAAGGCGCCGATCGCACGTTCGATGATCTGTTCGACGCTGCCCGACAGGGTGAGCAAGCGACGATAGGCGTCTTCCAGGTCGTGGATGAAATGCCGAGTCATGAAGCCGAGTCCTTGTTGAGTAATAGATGATTCAACACGATGGTCCGATCGCCGGCGATCGACAGCAAGTTAAGATTCTATAAAAATCATTCGTCGCTGTCGGCTTGTCGTGGAAGGATGATCGAGAAGGTCGAGCCGCTGCCCAAGCGACTCGTCACCTCGATGCGTCCCCCCAGTTCTTGTACCAGGTGTTTGACGATGGCCAATCCCAGGCCGGTACCCGAGGTATGGGTGGCGCGGTCGGATGGTGCGCGATAAAAGCGCTCAAAGATTCGGTCGAGATCTTCCGAGGCGATGCCCCGACCGGTATCCTGGACGATAAGGTGTAGTTGGCGGTCGCTGACAAGGACTTGTAAGGACACGCGTCCGCCGGAATCGGTGTAGCGGATGGCATTGGTCAATAGGTTGTTGGTGATCGTCTGCAATGCTTCGGCGCTGGAGCGAAGACGGCTGTTGACCTGCGCCAGGTTGTCGGTCCACTCCACCGACTTGGCGGCACACAGGGCTTGCGCCGCAGTAACGCAGGGACGAAGCGTTTGAGCTACGTCGATCGGTTGTTTTTCCAACGAGCGTCCGGCTTCCACGCGTGCTAGTTGCAGCATGCCTTGAACGAGCGTGTCGAGCCGATCGGCCTGAGCGATGATCTGCGCAACGAAGCGTTGGCGGTCCACAGGACTGGCGTCCTCGTTCAATTGAAGGGTTTCCGCATAGGCGCGAATCGCAGCCAATGGTGTTTTCAATTCGTGCGATGCGTTGGCGATGAAATCGCGACGAACCAGCTCCAAACGCCGCTCTTTGGTGACATCGCGGAGGGTGATCAAGCATCCCCACCGTCCATGGGCGAGTGGCAGCGGCGCGACGGTTACTTGGATCAGACGCGGAGGGGTCCCCAGGCTGAGTTCCGCCTCGCGAAATTGCCGCGTGGTGATCGTTTGTTCGGTCAGTTTGGAAAGTTGCGGAGAACGCACCGATTCTACCAGGGAGCGATGCTCGAGGCGCGATGAAGATTCTCCCACAAGCTCGGCTGCGGCCGCGTTGATGAGCATCACCTCCAGGTGGTCGTCGACGGCGATCACACCTTCGCGCAAGTTTTGGAGCACTAATCGACTGCGGCTGCGTTCGAGCAGCAAGTGATTCAAATGCTCCGTCATCAGCTCTCCCACATGCTCCAGTACCGCGCGCATGTCCCCTAGATGGGAGTCGGTCGGAAATTCAATGGAGTGATAGGGGTGAGGTTCGGCTTGGGAAGCTAGGGAGGTCAGCCTATTGAGCTGTTGGATCCATTGGTTAAGGGAGGCCAAGCGTTTTCGGCGTCGCCGTAAGGCGGCCGTACGCCACACGATAGTAAGCGAAAGCAACAGGAGGTTGATGCCCAGCCATTGTTGCCACCATTTCCAAAGCGCCTCACCGGGAGAAGAGCGTAACACGACTTCCACGGTATGGTCTTGGAGTTGAGGGTGAGGAAGTGGCACAAAAAGGCGATAGAGATAGCTTCCCGCCGCTGCTGGCTGCCGCTCTATGCGCCATGGCGAAGAAGCGGAGGCCGCCGACGGTGTGTCCCGCGCTGCAGGTGCTACCGGTCGGGTAGAACGATTCGCTGCCGACGATATCGCCAGCCGCGCCGTCAGTGAGGATGGGAGTGTGGCGGATGCGGAAGCAATGATCGTGGTCAAGTTCTCAATGCTGGGGGGAACCTCGACGACCGCTAGCGACGAAACCAAGGTCGATTCGAGTTGCCTTGCTCCCCACAACAGGGTCAGTCGCTGCTGCTGATCCCAATGTCGGAAGACCACAGTGCTACCGAAAACTCCCCCTCCGATGGCAATCGTCAGCCAGATCGACAGGAGGGCGAAGGTGCGTGCCATGCAAAGAAAAGAAGGAGGTAAACGCTCCTGATTAGAAAAAACGCAGTGGCCAGGGCCGGGATCGAACCGGCGACACACGGATTTTCAGTCCGTTGCTCTACCAACTGAGCTACCTGGCCAGCAGAGAATCGGCGGGAGCAGGGCTGAGGCACTGGCCAGTGGGTACGCGGACGCCGTCAACGTGACAGGTGGACGAAGGAACCGGCCAAATCAGCTGCTCACCGATGGACGAAAATCGTAGGCGGCCGGAGCGTGGGTGTCAACCGTCCCTGGGCATTCGGTACGGTCTAGGGACACCATCGTCCGGCCAAAGCGCCGGTTGTAGGGTTCTTGCGGAGAAAGTTGGGGAAGAATGTGCGGCAACCGGGCACCGGAATTCGGTAGGATGATTAGAATGATGAACGATTCCATTCTCATCTCGCCGGACTGGCCATCTTGGGCCGTCATTCCAAATCGCTATGGCACACGTAACGGAAGGAGAATTCGCCAGTGCTTGGCCGCATCTTTGCCACGGTTGTCGGCTGGTTGGTCGTCGTAGTCGGGCACCATGCCGCTGCGCAGTACCATCCGGAGCACCCCCGAGTGCAGCAGATGGTCGACCAAGGCATCAAGTATTTGCGCGATCCGGCCAATCAGAATGCCAATGTCTATCCCATCGGGGAGCCCATTTTGGTGGGGTATACCGTGTACAAGGTTACTGGAGAGGCCGAGGATCCGCTCGTAGTGCGCGGTCTGCGCGTCGCTCAAGATCTCGCCAATTCACTTCCTAATTGGCGCGAACAGGGCGAGAGCAAGGTCGTGTACGAAGCATCGATCGCGGCCGTGATGTTGGCCACGGTGGATGCGAAAAAGTACGAGCCCGAATTGGGGCTGATTCTCGATTTCTTACAGCGTATCCAGAAGCCGCATGGCGGTTTTGGGTACCTTGCCAAACCAACCGGTGATACTTCGCAAACGCAATACGTCATGTTGGCGATGTGGACCTTGGATCAAGTCGGCGTGCCGGTGCCATTTGATTCGGTGGAGGCGACCATCCGATATCTGCGGGCCACCATGGATCCCAGCGGCGGGTGGGGATACCAAGGAAAGATTGGCGTTGGCCGGTTGGTGCAACAGGACACGGTCACCAAGTCGTTGGCTACAGCCGGGGCCGGCGCTTTATTAATTGGTGCTGATATCTTGGGCTTGTTTGGCAAACGACGACGCATGGGAGAAGAGGACGAAGGGATTCCTGAGGCCTTCGTTCGTGTCGACTTATTGGACAAGCAACAGCGGAAGCGAATCGAGCTTACTCGGGCCGATATCGAAGGGCCCTTGTCGCTGGCATTGCGCTACCAACAGCAGCATGCGAGATTTGCCGGGGGCTACTGGTACTATTACTGGCGTTATTCGCAAGAGCGCTTTGAAAGTTTCCTGGAAATCGTCAATGGCAAGCAGGAGAAGAGCCCCGCCTGGTACAACGAGGGGGTGGAGGACCTTGCCAAGCGACAGAACGACGAAGGCGGTTGGAGCGCCGAAACGATGAGCCCGGCCAACATCAACACCGCCTTCGCCATCCTGTTTCTCATCCGTTCGACGCAAAAGGCGATCGGCAAAATCGATGAAGGGTTGGCTTTCGGAGGATATGGACTGCCGACCGACATCTCGAACGTTCGTTTGATGGGCAATCGCATTGTAAGTGAAGCGGAAACGTCGGTGCAAAACCTGTTGGAGATGCTGGAGAAGGATGAAGCGAGCAACATCCAGGTCTCGCTGGTCCCTGACCATCTGAAGCTCAGCGATGATCCTCAAGAGCGTCAGGCACAGGTCGCCAGGTTGTCGCGATTGTTGGTGAGCGGGAATTATGCCGCACGACGCGTGGCGGCCAAATTGCTGGGACGCTCCGATGACATCGCAGTCGCCCCCGATCTGATCTTCGCGTTAACCGATCCCGACCCGATGGTTCCCAAAATCGCCGAAGAGAGTCTGCGGTTGCTCAGTCGCAAGCTGTTGGTGCGTCACTTCGGCGACGAGCCTCCGACCTATCAGCAGCGAGCCGATGCCGTCGATTTCTGGAAACGGTGGTACTTGGGACTCCAGCCCGACTATGTGTTCATCGATCGGACGCCTTGAGCCGTTGCCATTGTTTTCCGACTACTGGATACGGAGTTCGTTAGGACAAGGGAAAGAAGAGACTTATGAGTGATACTGCGACGACTCCCGAGCCCACGTCGAAGTCCTCGGCCCCAGCCGCCAAGCCGGTGGAGGTGGTGACGCTGAAGACGCAGAAGGTGGATATCGTTGCCAGCTTGTTACTGAGCTTGTTGTATATCATCGGCCTGGTCGTCTTCTTGCTGTTCATCGTCTGGTTGACCGAGAATTTTACTTGGCGCGCGGGCGATATTAAGGTGCTGGAGGAAAACGTCGCTGGACGCGGCGATCACGCAGAGGGATTCGAGCGGGATATCGAACCGCCGGGTGCCGAAGAGGTCGAGGAGTTGGCCGAACCCTCGTTGGCGGAGACGCTGGAAGCGGTGACCGAAGCGGCGACCTCGGTGGCGGCCAGCGTCGATGCCATCGACTCCAATTCAATGGCCAGCGTTACCGGCACGGGGCGCGGCGATAGCCGACCTCCCGGTCCCCTCGGGGAAGGAGATGACATCGTCCCGCGATTCGAGAGATGGGAGCTGAAGTTTCAAGCCAAAGGGTTGAAGCAGTACGCCGAGCAACTGGACTTTTACAAGATCGAATTGGCGTGTATCGGCGGTGGCGTGTCGACCGTCGATTATGCCTTCAACTTTACCCGCGGACCACAAAAACGCTCGGGAACCAGTGCCGAGGAAAACAAGCTCGGACGGTTGTATTTCATGTGGCGCACCGAGACTCCTTTGCGCGACTATGAACGCCAACTGTTGCAGCAGGCGGGAATCCCTACCCAGGGGAGGCAAATGCTGAAGTTTATTCCCAAGGACCTGGAAAACCTCTTGGCGAATATCGAGCTCGAGTACGCCAAGAGCAAAGGGCACAGCAGTGTCAAAGAGATCGAAAAGACGGTATTCGAGTCGCGGCCGACGGCATCTGGGTTCGAGTTTACCGTCATAGAACAACGGTATCGGACTCCGCGCGGGTGAACCAGGCAAGGTGACGACAATAGTAAGACACTGGTAGATATTGGATATAAAGTGAAGGTAGCGTAAGAAGAGGTGGCGTCCTGCGGGCTGTCTTGTGATTTTTTGTCCCTTCGCAGCGTTCACTTCTCGCAGGCTGCCCCCAGCCAAATATAATGACTTCTTTCAGGCCTTTATGACTCATCAAACGTTGCCATGTTTCCTGGAAGAAGTCGCCCGCAGGGGAGGGATGCACCCCTTCGGGTGGCTCGCGTCAGCCCGGATGCATGCCTACCGGAGCACGACCCCAACGCCGCCATCGGCCCAACGTAAACAGCACCGGTGGATCGCTGTCGGTGTCGCCGCCACCGACCGAAGTCCGGACAGGGACGATGGACTCGCCGGAAAAGGGGACTATTCTTCGTGCTCTTCAAGATTGAGAGGTATTTTTCAGAGAAGCCTTACTGCAGTTTCCGCTTGAGCAAGAGAAGAGAAAGACATGCCACAGACGGTTTATGATTGGATCGGTTTGGCGGATTACATCGCCTTGGCGTCCGTCGCTTTGTTTGGTGCGTTTTGTTGCGTGCTGGTGTGGACGCGAGTGGGCCAGAAGTGGTTTAAGACGGAGGAGGAGCAGGATGCCTTCCTGGACAGCATCGAGCCGGATTTGATCTCCGGCAACTTCGACGCGGTAGAACAAGCGTGTGAGGGAGATGATCGAGCCATTCCCATGTTGGTGGCGTTGGGGGTGGCCAACCGCTCTCTGGGATATGCCAAAGTAAAGCACTTGCTCACCGAGCGTTTTCAGCGCGATGTTTTGGCGGACTTGGAACGCAACATTAGTTGGGTCACCACGGTGATCAAAACGGCACCGATGTTAGGATTGTTCGGAACGGTCACCGGTATGATTGGAGCATTTGCCACGTTGGCCACCGCCCAGTCGGTCGATCCGACCAAGTTGGCGAAGGATATTAACGTCGCGCTGTACACCACCGCCATCGGATTGGCGATTGCAATTCCCTTGGTCATGGCGCTCAATGCCGTAAACAACCGGATTCGTCACATGGAAGAGTTGGTCGGTGGAGGCATCACACGCTTCTTGGAGGCGTTCCGTATCGGCTTGGAAAAGCAACGACGCCGAGCAGGATAAGGCAACCGATGCGTGTGGGGGTGCCGCGGACGGCGGTGGCGCGCGGAGCAGCTCGCGATGATGGTTAGCGCGGAGCAGCTCCCAGGTGGAAGCTGGCTTGGGTCGTGCCACGGACAGCAGTTGGTGATGACTTCAATCGTGGAGGGTTGAAAAGAAGATGGCTGATGCAATCGCTCCCCCGCCTACGGAGGAAGACTGGGAGGTCGAGGAACCGTTCTTAAGGCCTCGTCCAGCGGGTACCGACGATGAACTCGACATCACACCGATGATCGACATTACCTTTCTGCTGCTGATTTTCTTTCTCGTCTCTTCGAAGATGAATGCCGAACAGGCGGTCGAGCTGCCGAAAGCGCGGCATGGGGGCGTCGTGGCCGGGAAGGAATCGGTGATCATTCTTGTCAAGCGTGGAACCGGTGAGCAGGCCGAGGTACAGCGTGCCGACGGTACCCCATTTTCTCCTGATATCGATCAGCAGAATGCGGAGATTGCTGAATACGTCACGCAGGGGTTGGATGCGGGCAAGAAGCACGTTCTGGTCAAAGCGGAAGGGAGCGTCCGCCGGGGTGAAATTCAGCGAGTCAGTGAGGCAATCTCCGAGGCGTTGGAGGAGGGGGAGGTGATCCATTACGCGGTGTTAGAACAGGGGTAGGGGCGTACCATGGCAATTCGTTTTCAGTGTCCATCGTGTCAGCTCGTTCGTGCCGTCAATGAACGATTGCTTGGCCGGCACATCAAGTGTCCTGGATGCGAGAACATGGTGCGTCTGCCGTCACCGGAGGAGATCGAGCGGGCACGTGTGGATCAAGCCGCCGCGCGACGGAAGCAAGCGGCGCAGGGGCCTACCACGGTGGTAGTCCAGCCGACGGTGTTGTCCTCTCCCGCTACCGCGGCGCTATCGCCCGAGGAGCGCTGGGAGGCAGAGGAGCGAGCGTTGGCGGCCGCTCAGACCTCCTTCAAGAAAGTGGCGCGCAAAGAAGAAAACGACATGGATATGACGCCCATGGTGGACGTCACGTTCCTGCTGCTGATCTTTTTCATGATCACGGCGTCGTTCAGCGTCCAGAAAGCCTTCAAGACACCGGCCCAAACGCGAGACGATCCGAGCATGAATCCGATCCAGCAACCGGAAGAAGATAATCCCGATATCGTGACCGTGCAGATTGACGAATTCAATGCGTTTAACGTGATCACCACCGATTGGGATCGCCCGGCGGGAAGCAAGCAGGATCTTATCGTTCTTCTAAATCAGGCTCGTCAAGGTGATTCATCTGGGAATCAGCCGACGCGAGTGGTTGTACAAGCCCACGAAGATTCCATTCATGCGGCGTTGGTTGACGCATTGGATGCGGGGCGCGAAGTAGGATTTGAAAGTTTCGAAGTCACCACTGTGGAGCAGTTTGATTGATGCGTAGCATGGCACAGCAATTCATCGATTTGCTTGAGAAGCGTCAGCTGCTTGCGCCCGAAATCATTGAAGAATTGCGGCGGCAAGTAGCCGAGAGCGCTACTCGGTTAACTCCAGAACTTCTAGCGAAATTGCTGGTCGACAATGGGCATCTGACCAAGTTTCAGGCCACCAAGTTGATTGCCGAGGTGAAAGAGGCGGCGTCCCACGAAGCTGGCTCATCGGCCCAGCCCACTGAAGGTACGGCGGGTGATGCTGCCGAGGACGAGGAGTTGGGGTTTGCTCCTGAGCATGCGGGCTCGGCGCCGCAGACTGCTGCTGCGAATTCCTCACCTGTCGACGAGGTACCGGTGGCGGCCGTGTTTGTCGATGATGAGCCGGTCGAGGAGAAAGTGGAGGGCGACGGGGAAGAACCGGTGGCGACGGTGGAGGTGGAGGCAGTGGTGGCCGTCGAGCCGTTGGTGGTCGAACCTGCCGCGGAAGCGACAGCCACGGATGGCCTCGGTGGCGAAGGCGTCCAGCGGCCCGCGCGTCCGGTACGCAAAACCGTCAAGGACAAGAATCCATGGGATTCTTACCGCATCCTTGGCCGCGCCGTCATGCTGTCGTTGTTGTTGATCGCGTTGGTACTGCTTGTTTTTTACTTCTGGCGCGGGAATGCGGACGAGCATCTCAAGCGGGCTGACGAAATGTATGAGTCGCGATCGTATGAAACGGCAGCCACGCTTTACGAAGATTTTACCGAGAAATGGCCCACGCACGAAAAGGCTTCCTATGCCAAGGTGCGCGCGGTGTTGGCCAGCTTGCGCGACGCGACCGAATTGGCCCCCGATCCCTTGATTGGCCTGGAACGCGTCATGGAGTTGGTGCCAGGTTTGGTGGGAGAGCCCGGTTTGCCCGAGCAACAGTCGGATCTGGCCGGCGTGCTAATCAATCTTGCCGAAAAATTTAATCAACGCGCCGATAAGACTCCGGAAACAGCCAAACGAAAAACGTTGATGAACGAAATGGAGAAACTACTCGATTTGATCAACAATCCTCAGTTTGTCGGCCCCACCCAGCGGGGGCAATACGCACCTACGTTGCAACGTATCGCCGAGGATCGACAGCGCATCCTACGCGAGATCAACCGCGATGAAGAGTTGATGCGTGCGCTGGCGGAGATGGATAAGTTGCTGGATGCCAAGGAGACGTTGGCCGCTTATCGGGTGCGGGAGCAGTTGATCGACACCTATCCCCTCCTGGAGGCCAATCCGCAGGTGATCGAACGGGTCGAACGGGCGACGGAGATTCTTCAGGAGTCGGTCGAGCCAGCTACGCTTGCCCTCCAGCGCGCCGATAGTCCTCCCCAAGTCGGCCCACGCGATGTGCACGTGTTGACACACCGGCGGGGCAAGCGGACCGAAGAGCTGCAGGACCAGGTTGTTTTCGTGCGTGCCGGGGGGGCTGCATTCGGTATCGATGGAGTTTCCGGAGGAGTTCTGTGGCGGCATTTCGTGGGACGCCAACTGCAACAGCATCCACTGCGGATCGGCGAAGGTCGTGATGCCGACGCGCTGGTGTACACGGAAGCCGACGGCAGGCTGGTGCGCTTGGATGGTCGAACGGGCGCGGCAGAATGGTATCTCGCTTTGGATACGACGATCTTGCCGCCAGTTCTCGAAGGGGAAGAGGTTTTCGTGGCGACACGCGAGGGGCAAGTCCTGTCGATCGATGTCGTCAGTGGCCAGATGCGGTGGATGCGTCAGCTTCCTCAGGCGGTGGAGGTCGCACCGGGAGCCGCGCTGGGCAAGCCGTACGTGTATGTCCTGGGAGAGCATTCGAACCTCTACGTGCTGTCTCGACGAGATGGTAAGTGTGTCCAGGTTCTATACACCGGCCACCGCGCCGGCTCGATCGCAGTACGCCCGACAATCCTGTTAGGGTTGATGTTCTTGTTCGAAAACATCTCGGCGGAGAACGGTGCCATCCGCATTTTGCAGACGACCGCTGAAGGGATGGGCACGAAGGATGTGCAACTACCCATCACCGTCGACGGGAATGTCACCGTCCCGCCGACGCAAGCCGGACGGCGACTGATCGTCCATACGGATCTCGGGCAAATCCTTGTCTTGGATGTCGAGCCTACCGAGGAGAAAGATAAAGTGGTCGTCGCCGCCAAGGTGCCGAAGAACCTGATCCATCCCCAGTTGTCGTGGTCGGTGTTCGATAACAACGTTTTGTGGGTGGCCAATACGCGATTCAGCCGCTTCAATTATCAAGTTTCGCTTGGCAAGTTGGATCGAGCATGGATCAAAAACGATGGGGACCTGTTCCTCGGTCCACCAGTGAAGTTTGGTGAGGCGATCGTGCATGTTCGTCAGCCGCAAGGAAGCTCGGCGGTGCGTGTCGCGGCGGTTGATCCAGAGACCGGTGATGCGTTTTGGGAAGCGGATCTGGCGGTGCCGATTCCCTGGGTCGGCCTGGCGGATGGCTCGGTCGATGCCATTGCCGCTGCGGGGATGCTCTTTCGGTGGGACGATGAGCCCTTGGTTGCGCAAGCGGTGGTCGATGCGGGACAGGGGAAACCGCAGCTGAATTTCGACCATCCGGTCGAGTTGGCTGATGGGCTGGTAGTGTTACACAATACCGCGCGGGTGAATCAAATCGCGGTGCATCCACGCAATCGGGATCCGGAATTGCAATTGTTACTGGCCAATTTGGGGACGGCCGCACCGGCTTGTCCCCCGGTGGCTGCGGGCGCCTACGTGGCCTTCGGCTTGGACAATGGACAATTCGTGTTGATCGATCCATCGAACGGTTCTCAGCCGTTCCCTCCTTATCAATTGCCCATGAAACCGGGACGAACGGTATCGTGGAACCAGCCGGTGTATGACGCTGCTGGGCAGTCCTTGGTAGTGGCTTCGAGTCTGCAAAAACTCGTCCGTTTGAGTACGGCGGGTGGGTTGCGTCCGCTCAATGAAATCGACTTAGAAGATCCGTTCGACGGTCCGCTGGCCGGTAGTGGCGGACGCATCTTCGCCGTGGCCGCCACTGGGCAAGGAGATGCACTTGAGGTCTACGATGCTACGAGTCTGGAACGGATAGGACGTTCCGCGTTGACCGGCAGTCGGCTGGCCGGGCCTTTCCCTCTTTCTGTCGGTGGCGTTGTGCAAACATCCGCCTACGTTCTGCGGTTCGATGCCCAGGGAGATCCGCTGTGGTCGCTGGCTCAGCTCCAGGGGGCGCTGGTCGGCGCGCCGGTGGAACTGGCTGGCGGCGAGTTGTTGGTGGCAACCAGAGATGGTCTGTTGATGCGGGTTGCCGATGATGCCGGAACGATTGTTGGTGTCTACGATCTGATGCAAGGAATTGCTGCTCCACCGTTGCTTGACGGTGAGGGCACGCTGTGGGTGGGCAGCCGCGAGGGAGCCGTCCTGAAAGTCCGCTTAGAGGAATTCGAGGTGCAGCAATGAGGCCGCGTGCTGCGAGTAGGACTAGCCGGTGCTGCCTGTACCTGGCGGCGATCTGCGCCAGCGTGGGGATGGGAGGACCTGCGCTGGGGCAAGAGATCGAGCAGATCGAACCACCCTTGATCGACCAACAACCCTTCGATTTGATCATTCTGACCGAGGAAGAGGGAGGTGAACAGGTCAAGGTGTATCCCATTCCGTTTCCCGATCGCCAGCTACCGCCGCCTGACCAACGCAAGCCAACCGATCGGCTGGAAGTCGTGCTGCTGAAATTTCCCGATCGAAGGTATGAGATCACTTGGAAAGCGATCAAGGATATTTTGCTCTACGAGCGTCGCATCTATCAAGAAGCGGTCGATAAGATGCGTGAGAAGGATTTCGTCACCGCTTTTCAGAATCTTAGCTACCTGTTGAAAAACTACCCCGAGATGGAGGGCCTGGAGGAGTTGCGGCGGCAATTTCTCTTGGAAAGCGCCCAAGATCGCTTTCGGAAAGGCGAGCTGCGGCAGACGCTGTCGGCCCTCGAAGAATTGGCGCAAACAGCGCCCGATTACCGGCCCGATGCAGTCCGCAATGCCCTCTCGCGAGTCGTCGATGCGCTGGTTACCGAGTACGAAGCCTCCGGAGATCTGGGTAACGCCAAACAGTTGCTGAGTCGGATACGCGATCTGTATGGCGATGATCTGCCGGTGGTGCAGAAATGGCAGCAGAAGTTGCTGGATATGGCCATGGAGCGGAAGGAAAAGGCGCGTGCGCTGATGGCCAAAGGACGCTATCGAGAAGCGCGGCAGGCCGTGGTGGAAATGTTGAGCATCTTGCCGGAGTTGGAAGAAGCGCAACAGTTGCTCGCGGAAATCAATCGCATCCATCCGATGGTGCGTGTAGGGGTAATGCAGCGCAGCGATGCGCCCGATCCGTCCAGTCTGATCGACTGGCCCGCGCGGCGGACGGGGCAATTGATCTATCGCTCGCTGTTTCAATTCGTGGAAACGGGAGCCGAGGGGGGGCAATACGATTTTGCATTGGGATCCTATCGGTTGACCGACGACCGGCGCCAATTGATCTTGATTCTCGATTCGCAGCACGCCAAACGATTTCCCGCCTACCTGCTCGCCCAATGGTTGGTGGACCGCGCCAATCCGCTTGCTCCCGATTATGACCCCTCTTGGGCGGCCGTCGTTGATTCGGTGGCCAGTGGTGGCGCTCAGCGGTTGGTCGTCAATCTTCGCCGGCAGAATGTGCTGCCGCATGCGCTGTTGCAGTGGAAGTTGCCCGATGACGAAGGGGCCCCAGGAAGCTTTCCAGGGCCATATCGTATCGGGGACAGGGATGAGCGTGAGACGTCGTTCGTATTGCGCGAAGCTCCTGTCGCCGGGCAGCCGGTGGAAGTGGTGGAAGTTTTCTATGAGGATCCGAAAGAGGCAGTAAACGATTTGTTGCGCGGAGAAATCGATGTCTTGGATCAGCTCTATCCTGCCGATGCACGACGGCTGACCACGATGCCTCAAGTAGAGGTCCATTCCTATGCGTTGCCGACGAGCCATTTCTTGATCCCGGTATCCGAGCATCCTTTTCTGACCAATGTCAAATTCCGTCGCGCGTTGTTGTATGCCACCGACCGTGAGAATGTGTTGCGCGGTGAATTGCTCGACAGCGATCTTGATGACGATGGCCGCCTGTTGAGCGGACCGTTTCCCGTAGGCAACCAAGACCACGATACGTTGGCTTATGCGCACAATCCCCACGTTCCTCCGGTCGACTATAGCCCGCATCTGGCACGCCTGCTGTTGGTCATGGCCAAGAAGGAGCTGGAGGCCGCGGCGGAGAAGAACGACGAGCCGGCGCCACAGTTCACCCCCTTGGTCGTTGGCTGTCCCAACTATGAATTCGCCCGCGTCGCTGTGCAGGCGTTGATCCAGCAATGGAAAAATGTGGGGGTGGATGCTGAGATGAAGCTTCTACCGCCGACGCAGATCGATGCCTCTCACGGCTGCGACCTGGTGTATGTGATTGCTACCATGTGGGAACCGGCGACGGATATCGAACGACTGCTCGGCGGTAACGGCATTGCGCGCACGGATAACCCTTACTTGATTCACGAACTGGAACGCCTGCGTCGCGCACGCAATTGGCGAGAAGTGCGTGCCGTCATGCAAGAAATGCATCAATTGATTGCCTATCACCTGCCCATTTTGCCCCTGTGGCAGGTGCACGATCGATTCGCCGTTTCCAAGAATCTGTCGGGAATCGAAGACAAACCGGTGTCGCTCTACGAAAACATTCAGCGCTGGAAGTTGCCATCGGGGCGTCGGCAGTATACGAGCCGATAGGTGAAGAGATTTCGAGGAGCCAACGTGCAAGAACCGACGACGATGTTGAGGCGATACGTTGCCCGAACACGGTCGACGTGGAGGTCCGCGCCAGGCAGGTGGTGGTTGGCGGCCGCCGCTGCGGGCTGGTTGGTGGGGTGGTTCATCGTTCCCTCCGCCCTGCCGGTAAACAGCCAGGAGCCCGAGAGCGAGGTCAAAGTATGGGAGTTCTCACCGTATGAGGTGGAGATCGCCTATGCCGTCCAGACCACCCGCGTGCTCGATGCCGTTGAGCAACAGAAAATGCTCGACACCGTGGAGGACTACCTGGAGAATACGTTCCGCGCTGCCTGGAGGACACACCTCTCGCCGATCAGCCTGAATCATGTGCCCATCGTTACCCGCCGCTTTGACACGTTCACGCTAGATGATTTGCGACGTGGTGAGTTCGTGCTGGTGGTTTCCCACGAACATCAACAAGCGAAGAGTGTGCGTACGTATGAGGGAGCGGCCGAATCACTGACCGAAGTGGCAGTCGACTCGGTGGCTTGGGAACGATTGCAGTTTTCGCGTCAGATGCATGGCGATGTCGATGAGATAACCGAAAAGCTATGGGGAAAGGTGAAGGTCCATCCTGAGGGGGCTGCGGCCATCTACCAGGGGTTGGCCGACGGTAGCATCGCGGCCGCGCTGGTTCCGCGGGCGGAATGGACCAAGGTGGCGGAGTTCGCCAGATCGGTGATCACTTTGTTGCCGTGGCAAACCGATCATTTGTTGCGGCGGCGAGACAAGATCATTTTCTTGCTCGTTTCCGATGCAGGGGATCGCTGGTCTGTTCGCGCCCGGGAACTCGATTGCCCAATGCAGTACCTCGGCATTGCCTTCCAACAGGTAACGCCGTGGTGGGAGCAGGTGCCTCGCGTGGCTGCTGCAGTGATCGTCGACGCATACGCTCCCGTGGCCCGGGTGGAGGATGCCGAGGCACGCAGTGCCAAGATCCGTCTGCGCGCCGGCGGTCTGATTGTACGTGAGGAGAATCCAGCCAAGATCCGAGTCGGTGATGTGCTACAGCCGATCGTGCGGCGTAACGATCGTTATGGACAACCCACTTTGTTGGAGCCGCTCAAGTGGACCTATGCGGCGGTGGTGAAATCCGATGGCATCCATGCGGATGTCAACGTGTACACCTATTCCGGTGGGCCGGGATTGCAGGGAAGACGCAATCGCCGGACTCAAAGATTGTTGCTACGAGTTCGGCCCCGCTTTCCGCAGACCGAGTTGAAGCTGGTCATTCGGGAGCGGCCCGATGAATCGATCCCCGGCAGCTTCATCTACTTCCGAGATTTATTGACCGAAGAGTTCCAGTTGCAGGGACGTACCGACTGGCGCGGGATATTTCCCATCACCGTTCCTCAGCAGACGGTGCATGTGTTGCCCGAGGAGATTCGCGCGGCCCGTGCCCAAGCGCTTCGTGAACAACAACGGCGGGAGCAGCAGACGGAGCAGTCCCCACCCACCCAGAGCAGTCCGGACGAGGGGGAAGCACCGCGCAGGGATCGGGAGGAGAACAAGGGCGAGGCGGCGAATGCCGAAGGGGAAACCGCTCAGCAAGACGCAGCACCCAGTGGTCAGGATGCCGAGGACCAAGGTGAGGAGCCAGGTGAGGAGCGAGACAAAAACGTCGACTCCCCGGACTCGCCTAGGGCAGAGGCGCCCGGTGACCAGTTCGTGGATGCCTCGGCCATTCCGCTGAACCAGCCGTTGGTGCTGGTGTACGTCAAGAATGGTGATCGCGTATTAGCCAAACTTCCCTTGGTGCCCGGGATACAGCCCATGGTGGTTGCCGAGTTGCCCGATGATCAGCGGCGACTGCGAGCCGAAGCGTTCGTGCGCGGGTTCCAAGGGGAAGTACTGGACATGGTCGGCTTGCGCAGTCTGTTGGCCGCTCAGGTGCAACTCTACGTCGAGAAGGGCGATCGCCAACGAGCAGAAGAGGCTTTACGGCACCTGCGGCGATTGCCCAACTACACCGAGATGGCGGACCGTCTGGAACGCATCCAACGGGAGATTCTTACCGACGATGATGGCGCGATTTCGCGCGCGGAGCGGGCAGGAATCGATCGTATGTTTCAGGTGACTCGCGACATGCTGCAGAAGTACCTGCAGGATACGTTGCTGCCGGAGTCGGAGCGGGTTTTTCGTCGTAAATTCGGCGATAGCGCGGATGCTAATTCTCAAACTGCCGACGGTAAATAGCTTGTAGAAGCGACTCGACGTCTTTGAACTTGGCACCCGAGGCCAGCGTCTGTTCAATCAGTTGTCGGGCATCCGACTCACTGTGTCCCAGTGCCAGCAAGGCTTGGTAGGTGTCTTCGACGACCGTATCCTTGGCCGCTGCGGTGCTCTCGGGGGCGGTGCGACGAACGAGCAGGGCGAACTTGGGCATCTTGCGACGTAGCTTGGCCACGATCCTCTCCGCCGTCGCCGGCCCGATCCCCGGCAGGCTGGACAGCCCCTTGACGTCTTGTTGCTCGATCATCACCGCTGTGTCCTGCACCGGTTGGGTCATCGCTCGCAGGGCCTTCTTCACGCCTACGCCATCGACGGAACAAAAAAGCTCGAAGAAATCGCGTTCCGGCGTGCTGAGGAATCCGACCAGTCGAGGAGTCAAGCGACCACCCGTGCTGACATTTCCCTCCAAGTAGTGCAGCGTGTGCAGGCTGATTTCTTTCCCCACGCTGCCCTGCAGGTGTCGCCGTGTGAATTCGGCAATCAATACCTCATACTCCCAGGAAGCAACGGCCACTGTGGCGGCATCTTCCGACAGGGCGACCAGCCGGCCGGTTATCTTGGTGATCATGGTCGCAGCTCCGTCTCGGCAAGTCGTTGGAGGTGTGAGTGGGTCAAAGCGATGGCCAGCGCATCGGCCACATCCGCCGGTTCCGGCAGACGCGGCAGACCTAGTTGGTACTGGACGGCGAACTGCATTTGGGACTTCGACGCTCTACCGTTGCCCGTCAGCATCTTCTTGATTTGCGTGGCCGCATAGGAGTGAACGGGAATGCGGTTACGGGCCGCGGTCAACAGGATGACGCCGCGCGCATGCCCCATCAGGATCGCTGTAGTCGGGCGGCTATAGTGGGTGTACAGCTGTTCTACGGCCAAACAATCAGGCTGATGTTCGGAGACCAATTCGAGAACGCCCTCGTACAGTTCCTGCAATCGCTGTTCCAGTGGCAAATCGCGTCGGCAGCGGATGATCCCAGCATCGAGGACTTGAGGCGTCGAACCGTCGGTGAGCACCACTCCGTAGCCGGTCGTGCCCAGCGCCGGGTCGATTCCTAAGATTTTCGTTCCCACGTCGTTCCGTCTTTCAAGTCTTGCAAAGTGATGCCCAAAGCAGCAAGTCCATCACGGATAGCATCGCTGGTGGCGAAGTCCTTCCGCCCCCGAGCTTCGGTTCGTAATTGAAGGAGCAACTTCATCAGGCCATCGACCAATTCGGCATCACCGCTGGCCGCTTGCTGGCGTGGGGGACGGAGGAACAGGCCCAGGATCGCTCCCAGTTCCCGCAGCACGCTCATGGCTACCACTAGAGTCTCCACAGCGGCAGGGTCCCGCTGCTGCGGATCTTCCAGCGCCTCGGCATCGATGAAACGGTTGATTGCCCGTGCCAGCTCGAATAGTTCGCTGATCGCCCCCGCCGTGTTGAAGTCGTCATCCATCTTGTCGAGGAAGGCTTGGCGATGCGCGGCTGCAGTGACCAGCAAGGGATGCTTCCATTGCTTGACCCGCTCATCACCTTCGTAGCGGTAGCGCGGAAACGTTACTGTCTCATAAAAGTTCTGTGATGTGAGCCGTGCGAAACGCTGAATCAGACGGTAGAGCGAGTTCAGCGCCTGGCCCGCCTCGGCCAGGGGCTCGTCGCCAAAGAGGATTGTCGAGCGGTAGTGCGTGCGCAAAAGAAAGAATCGGATGCGGTCTCCGGTTTGTTCTTGGATCAGTTGAGCCAGGCCGCCGTCGCCAGCGCTGCGGCTGATCTTGTTGCTCGCCGGCTCCTCGCGATCGCCGCGTCCGCCCAGTTTGCTGGTGGCCCCCAAGCGCTGCATCAGACCATTGTGGATCCAGTAGCGGACCATGGCCGTGCCATGGCAACAACGGCTTTGCGCCAATTCGTTTTCGTGGTGCGGGAACACCAGGTCCAGTCCACCACCGTGGATGTCGAACGTCTTGCCTAAATAGCGCCGCGCCATCGCGGAGCATTCGATGTGCCACCCTGGCCGCCCTGGCCCCCACGGGCTGGACCAACTGGGCTCTCCCGGTTTGGCTGCTTTCCACAAAGCGAAGTCCATCGGTGAACGCTTCTTGGTGGCTGCTTCTCCCCCTTCACCCACCTGGCTGTCCGCACTGCGATTGCTCAGTACTCCGTACTGCGCGTCCTTGGTAACATCGAAGAACACATCTCCATCGCTGACATAAGCGTAACCTTTGTCAACCAGTTCGGAGATAAAGCGAATGATTTCATCGATGTTGTCCGTGGCACGGGGCAGATAATTGATCTGATTGACCCCCAATGCCTGCAAGTTGGCCAAGTAGTCCATCGTCATTTCTACCGCCAACTGCGACATGGGCACGCCCCGTTTTTGAGCGGCCGCAATCAGTTTGTCATCAACGTCCGTAATGTTGACTACCCAGGTGACCTCATACCCGCTGTAGACGAGATGGCGTTTGATCGTATCGAAGATTACCGGGCCGACCATGTGTCCGATATGCGCTTCCGCGTAGACGGTCGGACCGCACAGGTACATGCCCACCTTTCCCGGCTCGACCGTCTCGAACGGTTCTTTCTTCCGCGTGAGCGTGTTATATACCCGGATGGTAGTTGCTACCTTGGGGGCCGATTGGTTCGTCTGCTCAGGTGCAGCGTTTGCCACGAAGTCATCCTCCTGAAATCACAGGCCATGAGAGGTTGAGTTTCAGACCGCAGATTATAGAAAACCAAGGGGGAGACGGTACACCAGTTTTATTAGTTGTCTGTTTTTCCTGGTCTTCCCAGAGTGTTTTGGTGAGCCGATGCCAATAGATGTTGATCCTCCGCGAGCGGCGATGTTGCTTTCTCGATTATTGCGCGTGATGGGAGGACTGATCTGTCTTTCCATCGTACCGATATTTCTACCCCTGTCGTGGCTTGAAGCCGCCCACGCGGCGCTTGGGTTGGGGACCGCGCCGCAAAAGGTGATTTTCGAGTACATGGCGCGCACCCTGTCGGCAATGTATTTCGCTCATGGCGTGATGGTGTTGGCGGTGGCCGGAGATGTCCATCGGTATCGACCGCTGATACGCGTGGTCGCCAGGCTGAACATTTTTCTGGGAATTCTGTTCCTGCTCATCGACTGCTGGGCGGGCATGCCAGTTTATTGGATTGCTGTGGAAGGCCCTCCGATTGTCGCCGTAGGAGTCTTGGTGAGAACTCTCGAGCGCAAACTGGGCGCCGAGGTCCCGCCACTCGCCACCACCTACTCCGCGTGAGCATGGGGGTCGCGGTCGTGATGTTGTTGGTCGATGTGAACATGTAAGTGCGGATGGCGTGCGAACAATTGCTCCCAGGCGTGGTCCGGCAACGGGCAATCGTCGATGTACAAAGAACTTAGGCGTGGAGCCTCACTTAAGGCGCTTAGGCCCTCGCCAGTGATGCGGGGACCAATTAAGTGCAGGGACCGCAGCGATGCCAGTTGAGCTAAGGCTGCTGCTGCTTGGTCGTCCAAACGCTCTCCCCCAAGGCGAAGCTGCGAAAGCGACTCCAATGGTTGCAAAGCCGTGATGCCAACTACGGACACCGTCGCTTGAGGAAGGTTGAGAATACGCAAACGCGGGAAATGGGCGGCGATATCTCGGCAGTGCTCATCGTTAATCTTAACGAGACGAATGCGGAGGTGCTCCAGATTGTTCAATGCCAACAATGCTGGCCAGGCTTCCATCTCCATGCCTCCGTCGAGCAATAGAGTGCGCAATCCTTCCCGCGCCTGGATCAATCGCCCCGCCTGCCGTGCACTGAGTGTCCTATCGATGGCGATAGTCTCCGATTCCCCAGCAACGACTTGAGCGATCGACTCGGTGATGATGGCGTCAATCCCAGAGGAATCTGGCAGCATAGCGGCATTAGGGGGCGCGGCAGAATCGGTGGCTGAGCGTGGTGGCGAATCGTGACGAAGATCCGCTGCTACCGCGGGGGATACGCGATCAGCGGGTTGACCGGTGAGGGACTGCTGAGCCACATCCGGTGGAGACGATGGGTGGCAACCGATTCCCACGCAAAGTAGTAGCCCGCTAAACGCTCCCCAGGCGGGCCACGACCGCAGGGGGGAGCGCAGGATACGGTCCACCGACGTCAGCGACGTTCCACTTGGAGGACGCCGACGCGCGTGAACGACAAGACCATACGTTCCCCGCTGCATGACAACTCTCTATTCCTCGCTAACATTGACATAGACCTTCAACGCGTCTTTATCCTCCACCAACAGGCGCATCATTTCCTCGTAATTGTCCAGCCCCTCGACTGGGCTAGTGAGAATGCGCGAGGTGACACCGGGATACATCACCTCTCCCAAGGCCAGGTCGCGGATTCCGAGTTCGAAATGCTCTCGGTTGGCGTTGACCGAACCGAGCAGCAATTTGTTGCCCAGCACCCATTCGATGTTGATCTTATCGGACGGGACTTCGATTTTGCGTTGGCCGCCGGTAATGCTGGTCCACACCAGGGCGCCGTTGTGTCCCAAGGCCTGCATGGCTTCGAACGCCAATTGGCTGCTGCCGGTGGCGTCGACGATCAAGTCTGCTTTGCCAACCTTCGCCGCCAGGTCGGTCAGCGAAGTTTCCTGAGTGGCCACATAATTGGCCTCGAAACCCGCGACGATCTCGCTCTTCAGGTGTGGCCCCGGTGCCCGCGCTAGCGTGTAGACGTCGAGCCCTCGGAGTTTGAGGATCAAGGTCGACAGGAGGCCGATTTGACCTGCCCCCAAGACGAAGGCCCGTTGGGGCGACCAAACACGCATCCGTCGCTGGCATTCGAACGCCTGCTGGATCGCCTTGGCCGCGCAGCTCATCGGTTCCATCAACACGTGCAGGTGCTTCAATCCCTCGGGGACGCGCACGATGTAGTCTTCGTGGTCGACGAATTCTTCGGTCAAGTAGCCGTGGAGGAGGTTGATGCCTCGCTCGTAGTAGGTCTCTTCGCTGGTCATGTCGTAGGTGCCGATCCGATCGTAGATCGATCCACCCGGTCGCCGTACCGTCGCCGTAACATAGTCGCCCGGCTTGACCCGGCGAACATTGGGCCCCACGTCGATCACTTTGCCAAAACACTCATGCCCCAGAACCAGATAGTCATCGCCGGGAGGGGGATTGCCGTAAAGAGCGTCGTTGATCTCCCGATCGGTCGCATCTACCCCCACTTTCAGCACCTTGATTCGAACTCCTTTGCCATCGGGGATATCCTGAAAGTTGGGCAACGGAATGTCGCGCAGGTGAACACTGTTGGGTGTACCAGGTTTGACGGCGATGGCTTTCATGAAACAGGTTTTCCTTCCTCGATAAATGTGCAACAACGGGCTCGATTTTCCCAGCAACGCCTATCGGCGCGATTGGTTCGATGGGCATCGACCACCACGGGGCTGTCCACCACGTCTCCTCGCCTCCACGAGCTTTTCCGTCGCCAAGGTTTGCTGCTCACCGGCAGCGAACGCTGCGACGCCAAGCGGTCGTTGGCCAACGGAACGTCGATCGCAGGTTTCTCGACAAAGCACGGTCATTGGAGGGGTGTGGAAATTTGGGGACAGTCCACCAATGGATCGACCGATACTCTATAAAATGAAACGCGTTCGATCTGAAGTAACAATCCTAGAATCTATCGCAACCCGCACTGTCGATCGAGTGGGCTTGAACAGAACCGAGCCACCGCATGCTGGTCATTTGACCAACGAAGGTGGTCGAGTCGAGGTTGATGGGCCGCTGCGTGGAGGAGGATATCGGAAAGCGTGACCACTGAGCGAAAAAGGTCCAGGAGACGAGTTCAACTCGACTTCCTCAGCGATGATGAGCTGCTCGACATGCGTCTGTGCGATCTTCCGCTCAGCATTGCGGGCACGGTGCTGGAGGAGCGGATCGAGCAGCTTTATGAGGAATTGGCGGCGCGCGGGATCGTATTTCGACCCCATTGTTGGCTTTCCGATGAATGGTTCTCGCCCGATGGCGTACCCGGCATCGCCATCCCTTTTTACTTGGCCCATCCGCGACTGGCCCGTTTGGAACGCAAGCAGGTGTTGGAGGTCGAAGGAGGGACGCACCAGTGGTGCATGAAGATCCTGCGGCATGAAGCAGGGCATGCAATCGATACCGCGTTCCGTTTGCGGCGGCGGAAAGGCTATCGCGAAGTTTTCGGGCGTGTCTCCGTCCCCTACCCCGACTACTACCGTCCCAAGCCGTACAGCCGCAACTATGTCTTGCATCTGGGCATGTGGTATGCCCAGTCGCATCCGGTGGAGGATTTCGCCGAGACGTTCGCCGTGTGGCTGCGACCACATTCGCGATGGCGTGCGCAATATCGTGGCTGGCCGGCGCTGAAGAAGCTGGAATACGTGGATAACTTGATGGAGGAGTTACGAGGGCAACGTCCGTTGGTGACCTCCCGCGTTCATGTCGATCCTCTCAAGTCGATGAAGAAGACGTTGCGCGAGCATTATCAACAAAAGCGTGAGCACTATGGCGTGGACTCACCGAGTTTCTACGATCGCGATTTGCGGCGCCTGTTCTCCGACTTGCCCGAACATGCTCACAACCCGACGGCGTGCGGCTTTCTCAGACGCCATCGCGCTGAATTGCGGCGAGGCATCGCCCAGTGGACCGGCGAGTACCAATATACGATCGATCAAGTACTCGGGGAAATGATGGAACGGTGTCGGGAGTTGCGGTTGCGGTTGCGCACCGACGAGGAACAGACTAAGCGCGATGTCATGGTCTTGGTCACCGTGCAAACGATGAATTATCTGCACCAAGGAAACCACCGAGTGGCGCTATGAGGCGATTGCGAGTCTTGGCGCTGGTCAATGAAACGCTGGTGCCGCCAGAATCCATGGAAGGATTCTCCGATAAGGAGATCGATGAATGGAAAACGGAATTCGATGTCGTATCGACGCTGCGTGAAATGGGGCACCAGGTTGACGTGCTGGGCCTCTACGACGACTTGACCCCGGTTCGTGAAGCAATCGCCAGCTGCGCGCCCCATGTCGTCTTCAATTTGCTGGAAGAGTTCCACGGCATCGTTACCTACGATCATGCCATCGTCAGCTATCTGGAGCTGCTTCGCATGCCGTACACGGGGTGCAATCCTCGCGGCATGATGTTGTCGAAAGACAAAGCATTGAGCAAGAAGATTCTTGCGTTTCATCGGATTTCTTCGCCCCGCTTTGCCGTATTTCCCGTAGGGAGAAAAGTGGTGCGTCCCAAACGGTTGCAATTCCCCATCTTTGTCAAATCCGCAGTGGAAGATGCCTCGTTGGCGATTTCGCAAGCTTCCGTGGTATGGAGTGATGAGGAGCTTCGTAATCGAGTTGCCTTCGTTCATGAACAAACCAAAGCGCCTGCGCTGGCTGAAGAGTATATCGAGGGGCGTGAATTCTATGTGGGGGTGCTCGGCAACGAGAGGCTGCAGACGTTTCCCATCTGGGAATTGCGATTCACCAAGAGCGATGTTCCGCTCATCGCCACGCGGAGAGTCAAGTGGGATCGAAAGTATCAAGAGAGACTGGGGGTGGAGACGGGACCTGCGGTAGGACTTAGCGATGAAGAGCAACGTCGCATCGCCCGCGTGTGCAAGAAGGTTTATCAATCGCTCGATATGAGCGGCTACGCACGCATGGACTTGCGGTTGCGCAAGGACGGCAGGTTGTTCGTCCTCGAGGCCAATGCCAATCCCAATCTCTCCTACGGCGAGGACTTCGCGGAGTCGGCACACGTGGGAGGTATCGAATACGAAGATCTGCTCAATCGAATCCTCGGTCTGGGATTGCGATATCGGGCGCCGTGGAAAGTATATAGTGAATGAGGTGATGCTCTAGTTGGCGTTGTCGATCGCTGGATTGCCCACGCTGCTCTCCTGGTCCGCCAACTCTTTCCAGAAAGTCACATACTTCTGGTGATGCTTGATGTAATTCGGGTCGAAGACCGCACGGCGCAGTTCCTCACGCTGCTCGATAAACTGAGCTACGTCTCGCGGGTCGTCGGGAGAAAAGATGGGACAGGGGCGATCGTAAACGATCATCGCTCCCTTTTCGGCTTGATCATGATATCGGGATAAGCCGACCACGCGATTGGCGACGTAGATCGCTTCATTCAGTTCATGAGTCACGATCAATATGGTGTATTCAGGAACTTCACCGCGCTGAATCGCTTGCAGATTTTCCTGGTAGAAGTGCAGCAACATGAGTTGTAAACTCTCCCGTGTGGCTTCATCCAGGGCACCGAAGGGCTCATCGAGCAAGACGATCTTCGGCTTGAGAATCAACGCTTGGGCAATCGCTACCCGCTGCCGCATTCCGCCGGATAGCTCGTGGGGATACTTTCCACACGCTTCAGCAAGATGCACCCGACGGAGATATTCGCGCGCCATGCGCATCTGTTCAGCGCGGAGCTTTCTCCAACGCGGGTACTGAAAGATACGAAACGGCAGTGAGGATTGATCAAGCTTCAGGCCAAAGGCAACGTTCTTCTCAGCCGTCAAGAAGTCGAACAAGCTGTAGTTCTGATACACGATCCCCACGTTCCGATTCGGCCCGCGAACCGGCTCCCCGCCCACCAGAACCTCGCCTTCGCGCGGTGGATGCGTGCCCAGGATGGCCTTCAACAAGGTGCTCTTGCCGCAACCGCTCGGTCCGACCAACGCCACGATCTGCCCAGCCTCGATCCGCAGGTCGATGTGATTGAGCACGCGGAAATCGCCGAACCAATGCGACACATCGCGAATCTCGAGCGCTGGTGCTTCTTCCGTCATCTCGTCGTCTCCCAGTCCACTAGGTCCATCGGGCTTTATTCTCGTTTCCCGATTCGGTTGTCGCATCCGAGCGCTTTCATCACCGATCAATCGCCGAACCACGGGCACAGCCAACGCCGCAGTCGAATCAATAACCAATCGAAACACAAACCAGTAAGCCCCAGAATCGCCAGGTAAATGTACACCACGTTCATATTGATCAACCGCGACTGCTGGCGAATCGTGTACCCGAATCCCTCGCTGGCGAACAGCATCTCGGCGGCGATCAAGAACACCATGGCCGGACCCAAATGAACCCGCACCGTCTCGATGACGCGTGGCAGGATTTGTTGCCACACCACCTCGACCAACACCTCGCATTCCGATGCCCCCAACGTGTAAGCCTTGTCGATGTGATCGGCCGCCACGTCCTTCTTGACCGCCTGAAAAATCGACTGCACCATGGTGAAGAAGATCCCGAAGCCGACCAACGCGATGTACATCTCCAGCTTCGTGCCAAACACCACCATGTACACGGCCAGCATGGCCGTCGGCGGTATCTTGGCCATGAAATTGATGACCGGGCTGAAGAACGCTTCGGCCGCTTCGTAGGCCCCCATCGCCACGCCGATCAGGACCGAAGCGATCGTGCCGCAGCTCAAGCCCAGCAGCAGCCGCCAATAAGTCGCTCGCACGTCGGTCGACAGCCAGCTTGGTTTCGGCCGCCGCTCGTTACCCCGTGGTTTCGTGATTTCCTCCCAGCCCACCACGAACCCTTTGATGCCCGGCAAGATGTTTTGCGTGGGATTGATCCACGTCTGCCGCACGGACAGTCCCGCATACACCGCCACCGCTGCGGCCACGCCAGCCGCCGCCAGGGTGTAGAACAACCATTTCGGAATTGGATGTCGAATCACATGTCCCCTCCCGGGAGCGCCATTTCGCTAGCCGAATCGCATCGGTTGCCCCAACGAGCGTCGATCGCCACCGGTGCATCAATCAACAATCCGACGATTATACGCCACACATCGCCCCATGAAATTGCCCCCCACGCAATGGAGCGAACGCACGATATCCATCATTGCCAAAGGCCAAACACCGAGGAACAAATCTGGCCGAACGCGCAACACGGATGCCCAAGATTGGCCGAAGGCGAAACATGGAGGGACAGATTTGGCCGAAGGCCAAACTCACCCCGCGCCCGGACGAACGCGCAACACGGTTGATCAAATTTGGCCGAAGGCCATATTCACCTGGCCGCAATTGGCCGAAGGCCACCAGTCACCGCAGCATGGGGCACCGCCCCATGAACCGGATCGCCCCACAACCCGTTTTGGCCGAAGGCCAAACTCACCCCCGCATCCTGCCGGCGCAACCCGTGGCGTTGGGGCATCCATCATCGCGCGGACCGAACACACGTCGCGTTCAAACATCCGCGGCGTCTTTTTTTGAATTTGGCCTTCGGCCAAACCGGACGTGTGGTGTGCGTTGTTCCTAGGGCGTTGCCCTAGGCTGCGGTGATTCAGGGCTTCGCCCAAACGACGGCGATCGTTCGATTTGATTACAACGGGCTTCGCCCAACCGATGGCGATGGTCGGATTTGATTACGACGGGCTTCGCCAAAACGATCGGGACGCGGGATTTTATGGCGACGGATTTCGTCCAATCGAGGTCTGTCGAATCTCGTTGCGATGGGCGAACACCAATCATGCCGCGCGGGTTACCGGTCGAATTTGACGGAACGTGAAACACGGACGGCCGAATATGGCCGAAGGCCACCAGTCACCGTAGCATGGGGCACCGCCCCATGAACCGGATCGCGAGGAAATGATTTTGGCCGAAGGCCAAATTCACCCGCTGCATCCGGCTCCGAACGTCAAACACGGACGGCCGAATTTGGCCGAAGGCCACCGGTCACCGTAGCATGGGGCATCGCCCCATGAACCTGATCCCACCGCAGCCCGTTTTGGCCGAAGGCCAAATTCACCCCCGCGCCCGGCCGGCGCAACCGGTGGTGTCGGGGCTTCCATCATCGCGCGGCCCGAACACACGCGCGTCCAAACATCCGCGGCCGCGTCTTTTTTTGAATTTGGCCTTCGGCCAAACCGGGCCTGTGGTTTGCGATTCTTGGGTACAATTTCCATCGTACAAACCAAGCAACATCGCCACGGATTGGCAATATGAACGAGGTTCGATACGACACCGTGTTCTTCGTCGCTCAACCGATCGATTACGGACGACCTACTCATGCCCCAGTCGCTCGCGCAACTCTATGTGCACTTGATCTTCAGCACCAAGGACCGCAAGCCATTCTTGGATGACCGGATTCGACCGCGCGTTCATGCGTACCTGGCGACCGTGTTGCGCGATTTGGGTTCTCCCCATGCAGTCGTGGGTGGGGTGGCGGACCATGTTCACTTGCTTTTTGACATGGGCAGGCGCCACGCACCAGCGGATGTGGTCGAAAAGGTGAAACGGGAATCATCAAAATTTGTAAAGACGCTAGGAGTGCGATACGCGAAGTTCTATTGGCAGCGAGGATATGGCATGTTTTCGGTCAGTCCTACTCATCGGGAAGATGCGGAACGGTACGTGCGAAACCAGGGGGAGCATCATCGGGTGAAGACATTTCAAGAGGAGTATCTGGAGTTCCTGAAGCGATACGGTATCCCCTACGACGAACGATACTTGTGGGATTGACATCCGCGGTTTGGTCGCCAGCGATGTCTTTCATCTCGAACGGATATGACAGTCACGGTAAATGAATGGTATCCGTTAAGACATTTGCGGCCGCGTCTTTTTTTTAATTTGGCCTTCGGCCAAACCGGACATGTGGTGTGTGTCGTTCCTAGGGCGTTGCCCTAGGCTGCGGTGAATTAGGGCGTCGCCCAAACGACGGTGGATCGTTCGATTTGATTACAACGGGCTTCGCCCAAACGATGGTGATCGTCGGATTTCGTTACGACGGGCTTTGCCCAAACGACGGCGTCATTGGATTGCATTTCAACGGGCTTCGCGCAACCGATGGCGATGGTCGGACTTGATTACAACGGGCTTTGCCCAAATCGATGGGGGCGCGGGATTTCATGACGGCGGATTGCGTCCAATCGACGATTGTCGAATCTCGTTGCAATGGGCGTGCCCCAATCATGCCGCGCGTGGTCCCGGCCGAATCTGCCCGAACGTGAAAACACGGACGGGCCAGATTTGGCCGAAGGCCACCAGTCACCGTAGCATGGGGCAACGCCCCATGAACCGGATGGCACCACAACCCGTTTTGGCCGAAGGCCAAACTCACCCACCGCGTACCGCACCTGCAGGCCACCCCACCACATCGCGTCGGCGTTGGTCGCACGACCATCGCGCGTTGCAACCGATAACCGCCTCGCGACGTTGGATATAGACCTTCTCAATTTGGCCTTCGCCCATACGGTTGGCAATCGAAAAAACGTATCGATTGGCTCAAAATGCTTGACGTGGGTGTTTTTTTTTATACAACGTGTACGTTGGTTTCGGCTAGCGCACTGTCTGCCCAAAATGGGACGACGATCCAGAATCAATGGGAGGACGAATCATGGTGCTCGGAATTGGGGGCGGCTGTTCTGTTCCTTCGATCCTGCGTCGATGGGGGTTCTTCACGGTCCCAACTCCCTGGGCGGTAGTCGTGGGGCTCCTTTCAATTGGAGGCAGCGCGGTTCTGCCGCTGTCTCTACTTTGCGCGGCCGACGATTCTGCGACCAACGAGCCCGGTGGGCAAACCGTCGTCCAGCGCGCGGTGGAGGCGCAAATGGTACGCCGATACATGGACTACTTTGTGGTCGAATGTCCAGTTGAGGAAGTCCCAGTCGGTTCGCGCGTCCACATCCACCTGACGGTGAACAATGCAGTTGGAGTCGAATTCCCGTTTGATCGCGTGACGAAGGGGTGTCAGTGCGCTGATATCAAGTTCGACGACAACGTGATTCCTGTCGACGCTCCGTGGGAGTGCGACCTGAGTATCGAGGCGCCCCATAACGCGCGAGAGCTGGTTCGCACTATCCCAATCCGTTTGCGTCGTGGCGAAGATAAGACGACCAGCGTGCAGATTCTGGTGCGGTTGCATTTGAGCGGCATCTTGAGTTTCGTCGAGCGGTCTTATTCGATCGCCGTCGGCGGGGAATCGAAGTCGGGCGACGAGCGGATTGACTGGGAGATGCCGATCGTCGCTACGCCGCCGATCAAGTTGAAGCGCGTCGTCGCTCGTGGCCTAGGGCAATGGGCTGAGGATCTTGAGTGTCGTGTCGTGGAAACCCCCGACGGACCGCGCGTACGATGCGAATTGCCGTTGGCAGCCATGACGGGTACTAGTGTGGCTGGCGAAGTTGAAATCCGCGACCCTGTCACGGGGCAGCGCGACAGCGTCTTGTGTGTCGTTCAATACCAACCCGATGTTGTGATCGCGCCGAATTACCTGGTATTTCGTTTGGATGGCGATGCGCGCGTGGCCACTTGCATGATGCGGATCAACAATCCCGACAAGCGACCGGACAAGCGTCTGGCAGACTCGTCTGGGATTTCCGTTTCGGCGCGTTTCGTCGATTCCGCAGGCAATCCCGTCGGGAGGCCTTTGCGCTGCACCGTCAAAGAGCTAGCTCAAGGCATCTACCGCATCCGGTTGGAGGGCAAGGCATCCGATTTGCGGGAACTTGCGCAATCCGGCGATGTCGCACGCGTCGTATTGCAAACCCGTTCAGAAAAATTCAGCCGTGTTGACGAATTGCGCGCAAGCATGTCGCAACTCTAGCAATGTCCGAGCAGCCTGGCCCAATCTTTGCAAACTTTCTAGCGCGGTACTCGGAGAAGAATGGCCCTGAGAGGTAGGCTTGTTCGTTTGGTTGACGGAAACGCCACCAATTTTGTAAATCTGTGCAACGTCCGATAGTCAATTGTAGCGGGAGAAAGAAGGATGAGTCGCATCAATTCGAAAAGGACGTCTTCCGGCATGAGTGCGTGGCGGAGCCTTAATGAGAACGAGAGGAGTTCGAAGGTTTCCTTGGCGTGCATATGGATCTTGTTGGTCGGCGCGAAGCTGGCGCCCGTTAACGCGACAGCACAAGACGTCGCGCGTGTTTCCGAAGCCAAGTCGCTACTGGAAGCCGTCGAGGCGGGGCGTTTCGCGTTGCAATCATATGACGTCCTGATCGTTCAAGAGGAGTTGTCCGACCGTCTGGCTGCGGGTGTTACCGAGCAGACGTACCGCCGTCGCATCGCCTTCGATGCAGCCACGGGTAATGGTGTGTACTTGGAGTTCTCTGAGACGCGTCAGGTCGATCCACCGGTCGGACAGCCCGGCATCCGCAACCTGACCGCTGATCGAACGCCCCAAGATAACTCGGCACCCCTCGATGAGCATCTCCACGAACATCTTCAGCGGCGAATTAGAGGTTGGATCTCCACGGACGGTCGCGAAGTGTTGTCACGAGTGTTTCCCAAGCAGGCCGGCGTCCTTGAACGGAGCTTTGCTGAGCATTGTCTGGCCACTCGTATTCCCGACCCGCGGTGCATCGGTGTTTATCTCCTGGACCAGCATCCTCAACCGTGGGTTTCCAATCGAGCGGAAGCTTTGCATGGTGTCGCTGCACACCTCGTCGCGTTGCGCGAGTCACCTGCAGGGGCTATGGTTGTGGCCCGATTCCCCGCCTCCGACGCGCAGCCTTTCTTCGTTCCCGAAACGCGGCTGACCATTGACCCACATCGGTTCGTGATGGTTGAACAGCGGCTCGGAGTCTTCGACGCGAGCAAGAATCGGAACTTCGATGATTATTATGCGGCGACCACCGACTATGGGGAAGTCGACGGAATACACGTGCCCGTGCGGTATTTCGCCGAGACCACTGCCTCCGGTGCCCGTGATGCCAGCGGGCAACGAACGCGAGGTCAGAGGATCATCGATGTCCGACTCTACTGGCTGGCCGTGAATCCCGAGTCGGGACTCCAGATGCCCGATGCGACAGTCTTGAACGATGTCGCCAACGTATTGAAGATGACCGACCCAGATCTCGTCGTCCCGCGCGTCGTTGCCGGTCCATCAACATCAGGCGAGTAGGTTTGAATTGGGCCTTCGGCCAAACCTCTGGCCGAAGGCCAACCGTCACCGTAGCATGGGGCACCGCCCCATGAACCGGATTCCGTTTTGGCCGAAGGCCAAATTCACCCCCGCGTGTCCGGCCCGCGCAACCGGTGGCGTTCGGGCATCCATCATCGCGCGGCCCGAACACACGCACGTCCAAACATCCGTGGCGGCGTTTTTTTGAATTTGGCCTGTGGCCAAACCGGACGTGTGGTGTGCGTTGTTCCTAGGGCGTTGCCCTAGGCTGCGGTGAATTCAGGGCGTCGCCCAAACGATGGTGATCGTTCGATTTGATTACAACGGGCTTCGCCCAAACGATGGTGATCGTCAGATTTCGTTACGACGGGCTTCGCCCAATCGGCGAGGATCGCTGGATTTCATGGCGACGGGCTTAGCCCAACCGACGGCGATGGTCGGATTTGATTACGACACGTTTCGCCCAAACGGTGGGGATCGCGGGATTTCATGACGACGGATTGCGTCCAATCGACGAATGTCGAATCTCGTTGCGATGGGCGTGCCCCAATCATGCCGCGCGGGGTACCGGCCGAATTTGACGGAACGTGAAACACGGACGGGCGAATTTGGCCGAAGGCCACCAGTCACCGTAGCATGGGGCACCGCCCCATGAACCGGATCGCCCCACAACCCGTTTTGGCCGAAGGCCAAACTCACCCCCGCATCCTGCCGGCGCAACCCGTGGCGTTGGGGCATCCATCATCGCGCGGACCGAACACACGTCGCGTTCAAACATCAGCGGCGGCGTCTTTTGAATTTGGCCTTCGGCCAAACCGGACGTGTGGTGTGCGTTGTTCCTAGGGCGTTGCCCTAGGCTGCGGTGAATTAGGGCTTCGCCCAAACGACGGCGGCATCGGATCTGATTACGACGGGCTTCGCCCTAACGATGGCGATCGTCGGATTTCGTTACGACGGGCTTTGCCCAAACGGTGGCGTCATTGGATTGCATTTCAATGGGCTTCGCCCAAACGATGGGGATCATCAGAGTTGGCTATGACGGGCTTCGCCCAACCGACGGCGATGGTCGGATTTGATTACGACGTGTTTCGCCCAAACGATCGGGGCGCGGGATTTCATGACGGCGGATTGCGTCCAATCGACGATTGTCGAATCTCGTTGCAATGGGCGAACACCAATCATGCCGCGCGGGTTACCGGTCGAATTTGACGGAACGTGAAACACGGACGGCCGAATATGGCCGAAGGCCATCGGTCACCGTAGCATGGGGCAACGCCCTATGAACCGGATCGCCCCACAACCCGTTTTGGCCGAAGGCCAAATTCACCCGCCGCATCCGGCCGCCGCATCCGGCCGCCGCATCCGGCCGCCGCATCCGGCCGCCGCATCCGGCCGGTGCAACCGGTGGCGTCGGGGCATCCATCATCGCGCGGCCCGAACACACGTCGCCTTCAAACATCCGCGGCGTCTTTTTTTGAATTTGGTCCTCGGCCAAACCGGACGTGTGGTGTGCGTTGTTCCTAGGGCGTTGCCCTAGGCTGCGGTGATTCAGGGCTTCGCCCAAACGCCCCTGATCATCGCGTTTGGTTACGAGGGGCTTCGCCAAATGATGGGGATCATCGGATTTTATTACAACGGGCTGCGCTGAAACGACGGCGATCGTCGGATTTGATTGCGACGGGCTTCGCCCAAACGATGATGATCGTCGGATTTCGTTACGACGGGCTTTGCGCAAACGGTGGCGTTGTTGGATTCCATTTCAACGGGCTTCACCCAATCGACCGTCATCATCGGATTTCGTTACGGCGGGCTTCGCCCGGACGAGGGGTCCGTCGCTTTCCTTTACAACGCGCGGTGCACGACCTACTATGTTGGTCGTCGCAATTCATTGCAATTGGGGTGCCCCTGGATCATTCCACCGCGGCGGGGTCGATGCCGTCGTGAATGTCCTGCAGGAATTGCGTGGTGAAATTGAGCTGCACCGAGTCGTCGTCGAATCCAAACGTGGGCTTCTCCTCAGCCATCTCGTGAGTGACGAGAAACTCGGCCACCGCCGGCATGGTCGTCTGGCGGAACTTATCGCTCTGCATCAACGCCAACCCCTTTTCCGGCGTGTTGTAAAACTTCGTCTGGGTCACCACCGTTTTCATGTCTTCCAAACCGAGCTTGCTGAACTTGGCGCCCAGAGCCACCAACGTCTCGTCCCGCGTGTCGGGGGAGTCGATGAGCTGGTTGACGGCGTAGAAGGTGTCCAGGATGGCATAGGCGAATCGTTTGCCGCCCGGTTTGTCCAACACGTCTTTCCCTACCACGACCATGTCGATGATCTCTTCGGGGATGGCCGTCGAGTCGAACAGCACTTTGCAGTCCTGGCGGTCGCGGAGCGTCTGCATGACGAAGGGGTTCCAGACCATGATCGACTGGATATCTTCTTGCCCGGCCTGCATGGCCGTGGCCGCGGCCGCCGGATCCATGTGCTGGAACGGAAAATCCTCAGGATTCTTGCCGTTGAGTTCCAGCACGCGCTCGAAACAATACTGGGATACCGATTTTTCCAATCCGTACGTCGGAACGCCTTTCAAATCGTCGATCGTGGCGATCGATTCAACCACGATGCATGCGTCCGCGCCGTCGCTGGTCGATGTGGGCAGGATGGCGACGGCCGGCCGCGACAGGCTGGGAGCCATGATGTCCATGTTGGTGATGCACACCGCGTCGGCTTCACTCGACCCGTACTGCCCGATGCACGTATCGTAGTCGGCCAGGTTGAGCACGATGTCGACTTTCCATTTCGCTTCCAACTCGCCGATCTCCCCTTCGGCTCCGTCGATCAACCCTTCCTCGGCAGCCACGCCGAACACGGACCAACTGGGATACTCGCTCCAGGCCAGCGTGAATACGGGCGTATCGTCGGGCGCGGCCGACGAAGTGATGCCGCCGGTGCCGGCCGTCTTATTCTTGTTGCAACCGAGCGACACAGCGGCGACGCACAGCATGCAGGTAAGGGCCAATCGATGGAACATGAGTCGACTCCTTGGCGACGGGGTAATTGGGGATCCGGTGGGACCGGGCGTATAGTGACTCGCTTATGCTTCCGGAATGCGGGTGTCGTCGGGCGGTAGCGGCTGTTCGGACTCTTGCTTGGTCAATCCGATCAGCGCATCGAACTCGTCGTCCGCCTCGCTGGCCGTAGCGTATTGGATAAATTCCTCCTCGGCCCGCTCGGTGTCCAACCCGGCCAACTCGCGCGAGATTCGCGCGGACGCCGAGGCTTTCTGACGCAACTCGCGCAGTTCCCGCAGCTCCTCGCTGGTCCGGTCGTTCGACAGTCCAGTGACGATATCGGCGATCTGTTTTTCTTCGTTGGCCGACAGCACTTCGGCCACCGCATCGTGCTTCTCTTCTTTCAGTTTCTCCAAGTCGCGCATTAGTGACTGGATTTGCGTCTTGTGGCCGTTGACGTTGGCCACCAATTGCTTCAAGTCCTCTTCCAGTTCCTGGGCACGTTGCTGTTTCTCGGCCAGAGTGCTGGAGAAATCCTTGAATGCGGCCTGGCACTTGATGTAATCCGGGTCGGCTTTGACCGCTTCGGCATTCCCTTGATACTTCTCGACAATCTTCTTGGCTTTGGCGGCGGCGCCGGCTCGCAGCTTCTCCAGCTTCTCGATCTCTTCGGTCAACTGCTTGAGCTTGGCTTTCTTGCTCTCTTCCTGAGCAATCATCGCACTGATCGCATCCTTGTACTGATTCAACCGGGCTTTTTTCTCCGCGATGATCCGGTCGTAATTAGCGGAAATGACGCCGGGGTTCATCCGCAGCGTCTCGCTGGCCTTGTTGACCCGAAACGTCATCAAGTACCAGATGGCTCGAAAGTACTTGCCGATGGCGTTGAACATTCTGGGAGTCTCCGATTGATTTCGAGAAGAGTCAGTTGAGGTCTTGCAAATAGGATTCGTAAGCGATTTCCGGCCGTTCCAGCTCCCGCATCCGCTGCTCGGTGCGACGGGCCACTTCGAGCGATTGTTCCAGTTCCTCGTTCAGCGACTTCAAATCGTGTTCGTCGCTGGTCGCCACCAATCGCTGAAAATGCTGCACGGTCGCTCGCAACCGATCGATCGCCTGCTCGATGTCGTCCAGTATTTGTTCGCGGTCGGCCAGCACTTTTTCGCGCGCCTCGCCGGACAGGCTCTGCGCCAGCTCCCACAGGCGGTAGGAGTAACTGAGCTGGTCGACCGCCACTTTGAATATACGGCCCACTTGCTCGCGGATCGGGGCGCTGCGAAACTGGATTCCCGGTTGCTTAGCCGCCCGCTCGAGATCCTCGCGCATCGATCTTAACAGAGTCAAATAGTCTTGTGTGCGCGGATCGCGGTCCATCCGCAATTTGGCGGCCAGTGCGTCGAGCCGCCGGTTTTCTTCCGCCTTCTGCCGCTCGATCTCGGCCTGCAAGATGCGTTCGGTGATCCGTTCCACATGAAAGATCATCCGCGTGAGTCCCCAGCCGATTCCGCCCAGGATGCCGACGATGGCCGCACCGTTGAGGTAGCTACTGCCACCGCTGGCCCACGACAGCACCGCCGCGCTCACGCCACCGACGATCGGCAGCAGCACGCTGGGAGCGAAAAACAGCTCGGAGATGACTTTGCGTTTGAGTGAATCCACGAATTGCGCAGTCTTGTCGGGGCAGGAGTCTGGATCGTGGTTAGCATTTCTTTGCAGCGCGCCCCGGAAATCCTCTCTACCGACAGCGCCAAGCCAACCCATAGCATTCTACGTGAATTCACCTTCTGGCGGTATCCTGCTTCCCTGCCGGCGCAGCCGGGACCATCGCGGATGTAGCCGCAGCGATGATCCGCGTCGGCTCAAGAATGGCGGTTGGCCGAGGACGAAAGTGACGGTGGTCTGGCCGGTGATCTCGCCTGGCATGGCACGCATCCGAGCGGCGGGAATGCCTTGTTCCAGCAAATAATCGCGGGCGGCCTCGGCACGCTGCTGGGCCAGTCGCCGGTTGATCTCCGGGTCGCCTCGATCGCTGGCATGACCCCGGATCATCAAGTAGAACGTCGGGAAACTTTTCAGCGTCTCGACCAGTTCGTCCAGCTTCTGGCGGCTGGCCTCGGTCAACCGCGCCGTGCCGCGAGCGTAGACCAACGGCGGGACGTCGACCGTGCCCACGGGAATGAGCTTTTCCCACTGCGCATCGCTCAGCTCCGGCAGCGGGGCGTCTTCGCGGATCTGTTCCGGACGCAGCCCCGGATGAAATCCCGCTGCATGCATTTGTGCTAGCGGCTTTTCGAAGAACAGCCGGCTGGGCACGCCGCCGGTCGGGTCCCGCTCCAATCCACCGGTTTCTTCCAACAGCCGCCGGATGCGATCGATCATGTCCTCGATATACGGTAGCGAACTGGAACGGAGGCCGAAATGAGCGTAGTTCTCTTGAGTGTTCTTCCACCAAATGCCGTCGACCAACCGCTCGACCTGCTCGGGTTTCAGCTCGACTCCAGCCGCTCGCGCATCTTCGGCGACCAACCGTTTCATCTCCGACGGCTCCTGCAATGCGTACAGCGCTCGGAAATAGCTCTCCAGCACCTGCCGCACCACCGGTTCGTTCTTGACCAGGAAATCGCGGCTGACGATCAGCGCATCGACAATGATGCCGCTCTGCTGCGAGCTATCGAACAGCACGTGCATCTGATCGTTCTCCAGCATATGGCTGACTACCGGTTCCCAGGTGACGAAGACTTCCGGTCCAGCCGGCGCGGCCCGGCGGTAGCGCTCGAGCACTTGGTCCTCGCTCTCAACCCGGACGATGGCTTGTGGTGAAAGCGCCGGTAATTGAAAGCTGCGCATCAAGAGCCGCACGAGCGTCTCGCTGGGCGAATCGCCTACCAGGACGAAACGCGTATCGGGGGCGTTGAGCGCGTCGATGTTGGGGAATCGCTGGCGATAGGCGACCACCGCGTCGGCGCCGCGCGTTTCATCGATCAGGGCGATGATCGTGGCCGGCAGTCCTCCCTGAGCGGCACTGGACTTGAGCAACGCGTCGATGGGAAATGCGGCCAATTGCAACTTGCCGTCGGCCAATGCCTGCAGCCGACCGCGGTAGTCGGCCGCGTCGTCGATGCAGTCGAGCTTGATGCCTTGCCCGCGAAGCTGTTGCCGAAACTGGTCGCTGCGGAGGACGGCATAACCGGAGAATGCGTCCAGGCCCAGCCGCAGGTGATGCCGATAGGTGGAGTTGCCGGATGTCGCTTCGACCAACTCCTGTTCGGCCGCCGCTTGCTGCTCTTGTTTGGCCGGTACGATCAGCCATTTGTATAGCAGCGCACCGATGGTCAGCAGCACCAACCACACTAGGCATGCCAATACCAGTCTCGCTTTGCCCACCGAAATCCTCTCACGAAGCAATGAAAACCGCGTTCTGTCCACCGGCGGCGGTCTGCCGCTGAATCCGAATTTGGTCCATGCCAAATGCCGCATGGTTGCGCCGCTGGATCAACGATGCCGCCGGCGGCCCGCCAGGATGACCAGCAGGGCTACCCCCAGGATCGAAAAACCTGCCACACAGCATAACGCACCGCCGGTAAGAATGCTGACAAACCCGCTGGAGGAACGCGACCTTGGGCTGACCGTACGTACCACCTGTCGCCCGTCCGGTTCGGTTGCCACATACTCCATTTCGACCATGTTGATCGGGCTATTGCGCGGGGCGGTCAGCGCGGCCAGGGCGGCGGCAGCTACTTCATCCGGAAACCCCTGCAGCAATTCGAAATCCGACTCGGCGGCTGCATCGTCGTCCGGCGTCTCGGCCAAGACCTCCGAGATGGCCTGGCTCAGGGATTGCCGATCATCGGCCCGTCGGTAGCTGTGCACCTGAGTCGCCAACGAATGATCGGCGCGCATGTCCACCCCGATCACGTCGACCACGATGCCCCGGCCCAGGATGTCCGGCAAATAGCCATCGACCAGGTGCTGGTCATTGGCTTCGCCATCGGTCACGATCAACAACCGGTACAACCCGTACACCTGTTTTTCACGCAGTTGCAACAGCGCATCGGCCGCTTCCTTCATCGCCTGCCCCAGCGGCGTGCCGCCGCTGGCATCGATCCTGTCCAATTGCCGCAGCAAAGCGGTCCGCGAGACCGGGCCGATCGGTGCGATCCAGGGCGATCCGTCGATTTCGGTGTTCAGCGCCAACACCCCGACTTGGGTATCTTCGGGCAGTTTTACCACCACGTCGCGGAGTGCTTCCTTGGCCGCGTCGATCTTGCGGATACGCCCCCGCTCGGTGCGCATCGTCTCGTCCATCGATCCGCTATCATCGAGCACGATCACGACTACCTGCTCGGCTCGCAGCGGGGGTGGCATCGACCAACTTAAAGCCGCACTCAGGATCAGGCTCAGGGCCGAGTACATGCCAATCATCCGGGCGTTCATGGTCAACTCCTGTTCGGCAAGCCTGGACGGCAAGCCCGGCAGCGTGGTTGTGCGTTCAGTCAAGTGCGCCGAAGGACCGGCGGCGACCTAGAAGTCGAAATCGGACGGCGCCACCGATTCGGCATCCACCTTCACGATGCGGAATTCGACCCGCATGTTTTCCCGCGCTTCCTCCATCGACGTCGGTTTGGGGATCACTGGTTCGGCGATCCCGACGCCCACCGGCACGATCTGCGACAGGTCGATATCGACACCCATCTGTTGCGCGTACTGGACCAGCGCTTCCTTGACCGCTTCGGCTCGAGCTTTGGACAGGTTCAGCGCGGCCTGGACCGTGATGGCCGGGTCATCTTTGCCGCCGCTGAAGGCGCCCGATTCGATCAACTCGACCATCCGCTTGGTGTCGTTCAAATCCAGCGGGCGACCCTCGAAAAAGTACTTGTAATTGCCTGGACGACCGGTCTGACGGATGATCCCCTTGCGGATTCCCGACCGGATCATCTCGCCCAACGCCTTGGTCGGATCGGCGTGGCCGCGAATCACCACCCGCGCATTGCCGAACGTGGCCGCCGTCTTGAGCGCATGCTGGAATTCGCTGCCGTACCGGTCGACCGGAAAGTCCTTTTGATTGTTCTCGAAGTAGATCGAGAAACTGACGATCGTGTTCGGATCGAGGTTCCCGCCGAGCAGGAAATCGGTACTTTCGGCCTCCGCGAATCGCTGCTCGCCTTTTTCCGGCGGCGTGTATTCCAGACCGGCCAACCGAGCGATCTTCTGGTAATCGAAATCGGCGGCATCGAATCCGACGCGGGTCCGGGCGTATCCCCAACTGACGGCCATGTCGAGCGCGGCGGACAGCTTGGCGTCAAAGCCGCTGAGGTTGCTGCGGTCTTTGAAGAACCGTTCCTGACCGGTCAAGTTGACGAACGTGCAATCCAGCAGCAGGCCGTGCGCATCGACTTCCAACGTCGGCAGAACGTCCTCCCCGAAAATCCGTTGGCTCATCGCCAGCACCTGACGGTATTCCGGCGTCATGCGATGCGTCTTCTCGAATTCGTCGCGCAGCCGCGCGACTTCCGACGCTCCCTTCAGATAACCCGCCACGAACTTCTCGACCCAATCGCGATTCGCTCGGTACCAATCGCTGCGGACGGCATAGACGTCCGCAATCGAGCGACTCATCGCCTGCGTGCTGTTGACTACGCGCGCTCCGGCTACCGTCCCTTCAGCACCGGAACCGACGCTGTCGAATCCTCCCGTCAGGCCCAGCATATCCGGGGTGATGACGCAGCAAGCGTCGATCGAGCTGTCCTTGCGAAACAATTCGGCGGGCCCCTCCGGCCCGGTCAGGTCCTTGGTCCAGACGATTTCGACATCGTTCTTGGATAGCTTGGCCGCCGCCAGGCTGTCGTACAGCAATCCGACGTGGGGGCCGCCTTGTTGGCAAGCGATCCGTTTGCCCTTGAGGTCGTTGAGCGTCTTGACGTTTTCTCGCGCAACGATATGATCGCCCGCGCTCCAGGACAACTGCAGGATGACCACCGGTTTGGTCCGCGGATCGGCCCCCAGCACCTCGCTGGCCTGTCCCAGCATGCGGAACGTGCCGCGGAGCAACGGAGTCTTGCCGCCCAGGTAATCCCGCACCTGGCCGACGAAGTCGTCACCGGCCGTCAGTTTCATCTTCAGACCCATTTGGCCGTAGATGCTGTCGGCCTGTGTTTCCAAACCGCCGTTGGCATAGAACGTTGCTACATCCCCGCCCCAAGTGATGTAGGGCACCTGGATGACATCCGAGGATTGCACGGCGCGGACCGGTGCATTACCTACCAGCGTGCGGAACGACTCTTGGGCTACCGCCGGTCCGGCAGCGACCAACAGCAGTCCAACAATCACCAATCCTCGAATCGGTCTACAACATCGCAACATCGCCAAATCCCTTACTTGTGGTCTGGTTGAACCCACTCCCCCTATTCCAGCCATCATCATAGGCTTCCTTTGCCCTCCCTGCTAGGCGCGCGGTTCAAAGCCAACCACGAATGACACGAATTGCACGAATGAATAGGAGGGATAAAGGTATTCGATAGCGGGAATGGCGGGGATGGATGGGAGGATGGCACGATCGGATGACAAGAAGAGATGGTAGGATTGGCGGGAGGACAGGATGTCACGATCGGTTGGAGGTGGCGGCGGGAGGAAAGGGGGTGGGTGGAGCTAGTTGACGATGCGTTCGTAGGCGAGTTTGGGGTGGCTGCCGAAGTTGACCAGTATGCCTAACCGGAAACCGGTTGCTTTCGAGTAGTTGTAGACCACGAACCACGCCCCGATGAACTGGTAGCTTTCCTGCTTATAAACGATCTCCGCCACGTTGTTTCAGTTTCTCCCCGTTTTCGTCCCTTCTTCTCCATCGCCTTCACCTCCCATTCGTGTTATTCGCGCAATTCGTGGTCAATCATCTTGCTAGGCACTGCAACGCCTATGGTGGTCACGGTTTTGTCGTTGTCGGGGGTAACCACGAATGACGCGAATTGCACGAATGGATCGCAGGCAGGGAGACAGCGTGGATAAGGCTAGTTGACGATGCGTTCGTAGGCGAGTTTGGGGTGGCTGCCGAAGTTGACCAGTATGCCTAACCGGAATCCGGTCGCTTTCAAGTAGTTGTGGACCTGAGCCCGGTGTTTGTCCGTCAATTCGGAGACCGCTTTCAGCTCGACGATAATCCGGTCATAACAGATAAAATCTGGTCTGTAGGTTGATGCAAGCGTTTCGCCCTTGTACTGCAGTATTAGTTCATGCTGGGCGATGTAGGGAAGCGACCGAAACCTGAATTCCATGGCGAGACACTCTTGGTAAACCGGTTCCAGGAACCCACAGCCCATTTCGTTGTAGACCTCGAAACATGCGCCGATGATCTGGTAGCTTTCCTCCTTGTAAACAATCTCCCGCATCGTCGTTACTCCTTTTCCCTGTTGTCATCCGCTTTTCTCCATCGCCTTCTCTTACCATTCGTGCAATTCGTGGTCGAACGGATTGCAAGGAACTACGTCGTCTTAAGAGGCCATGGTCTTGTCGTGTTTAACCACGAATGACACGAATTGCACGAATGGAAAGTAGGAATGGAAAGCGGGAGTGGGATTTAGTTGACGATGCGTTCGCAGGCGAGTTTGGGATGGCTGCTGAAGTTAACCAGGATGCCTAACCGGAAGCTGAGTGCTTTCAAGTCTTGTAGGCCTCGAAACATGCGCCGATGATCTGGTGGCTTTGTTCCTTGTCAACAATCTTCCGCATCGGCTTTTCTTCTTCTTCTTCTTCTTCTTCTGCTGCTGCTGCTGCTGCTATTCGTGTTATTCGTGCAATTCGTGGTCAATTATCATCCACCACCGTTACCGAATGCCTTGCAGTTCGAGCTGGCGGATTTCGGCTTCCCAGGCGGCGCGCTGCTCGGGGGTTACGTCGGGATCGGGAAGCAAACTGCGGCGGGTGCAATTGAGCAGCGCTTGCAAGGTCTGGTAGCGGCGGGTGGGACCGATGGCCGGTTGGATAAAGTCGCCGACCAGTGCTTTCAGCTCTTCGGTCGTCTTCGGCGGCATGGCCTTGATCTCGCTGCGCAACGCGGCAAACCCGGCTGCGGAAAACTCCGGCGGCAGCCCTTCGGCGTCCAACCACTGGGCCAATCCCTCCGCCTGACCGGCTTGTGCGGCCGGTTTCAACATCCACTGGATGAACTGGCGACGATCCTCACCGGTCGGGTCGAGCACGGGGATGATCAAGTCCCCCACCCGGCCAGGACGACGGATATCCGGCGACAACAAATGGATGCGGGCGGTCATCAGCAACCACACCACGCGACCGCGCAGCCGAGGATCGGACATCATGGCCTGGATCTTGCCGGTCAACCGGCGTTCGGTTTCATGCGTCCCCTCCCCTACTCCGCCGAACTGCGTATCCGCTTCGTCGACGAAAATCGCCACCTTCTCCAGCGACTCCAGAACCCGGCGCAACCGCTCGAAAATCACGTCGGTTTGGCCGTACCACTGACTGCGGATGCTCTTGAGCACCAGCACGGGCATATCCAGCTCCGCGGCCAAGGCCTCGAAAATGAACGTCTTGCCGCCACCGATCGGCCCGGCAATGGCCGCGCCGGGCAGTGCACGATCGTCGGGCAACTGCAGCCGCGGCAGCATGTACTCGCGCAGAGAAGGCTCCTTCAAGCCGCGTGAAGCCGACGACGTCCGTCCAACGATGTGCGACGGCTTCTTGAACTCCACCACGTCTTCGCCCAGCTGCGACTGGATGTACTGTTCCACCTGCTGGATCACGTCCTCGCGGCGTCACCGGCCGCCGGTGGTAGGCCGAGGCCAGCAGCAGTTGCCGCAGCGCGTGGATCGACAGGCCGGCGGTCGATCGGGCCAGTGCGGACCGCGCGCTGCTTCAGGACAGTCGCGGCGAGGACGTTGCGCGGCTTCGTCCTCCGGCACCGGGATCGACTCCGCTTCCGGCTGCTGCCGATGCCAGCTCAGGTAATGCTCCCGCGTCGGTCCGTGTCCGGGTGCCGGGACGTCGACGGTGAGTACCTGGGGCAAGCGGCCGATGCGCGGATGAATGAGACTCCGCGACTCGGCGATCAAGCACACCGTGTCCTTGCCCGAAAAGAACTCCGGATCGCTGAACCAGTCGGTGACGATGGCTACTCGCCGCGATTGCGTGTCGGTCATGCGAGCCAGGTTGCCGTCGCCGGCCGGCAGCAGCATGTCGGCGGCTTCCACCACGATGACCAGCAACCGCTCGCGCAAGCATTGCCGCGAGACAGATGGTCAACTGCCGCAGGAACTCGAGCGCTTGCGTCGCGTTGCCGATCGAATCGCGACACGTACTGGTCGAATTCGCGCCGCCGCATGTCGATTCGCGCCGACTCGGCGCCCATCGCCTTGATCGGCAGGGAACCCACGTCGGTGCCCAGCTTCCAGGCGGCCCAGGCGTCGCGCAAGCCGGTCCCGGTCGGCTGTCCGACATGCGGATCGGGCCGTTCAGCTCGTACACGACTTGGACCAGCCCCCGGACTCGCGTCCGCCTCAACAGGAACGGCACCAGCGGCACGTAGTTCTCGCCATCGAAAAACAGATCGTTCACGTTGCCCGACACGATGATCGACCGCGATTGGCCCGGCATTGATCATGCGCGCCAGCCGCGTTTGAAGAACTCGTACTTGGGGCCTTGGGACATCGGTCTCGCGTTTCCTCGGAATGGTTGGGGCGCCGGTGGTCGTTCCTGCACAAATTGTCTACGATGGTCGTCGCGTTCACAACCGATGCACCTGACAACCGTCGCCGCGCCGTGGAGGAGAGCCCCGATGACCACCGATTCGTACGAACGGCACCGACTGGAAGAGATGACCCTGGCCGATGTGCGCGAAGGCGGCTGGCAGGTAGCCTTGCTGCCGACCGGCGCAACCGAACCGCATAATCTGCACTTGCCGTACGGAACCGACTCGCTGGAGGCCTGGCATCTGGCCGACGCGTGTTGCCGCCGCGCCAATCAGCGTGGCGGCCGCGTGGTGCAGTTGCCGGTCCTGCCGTACGGAACCGAATCGAACCTGCGCCAGTTTCCGCTGGCGATGAATCTGCAACCGTCGACGCTCACGCTGGTGCTGCGGGATCTGGTCGAATCGGTCGAAGCGGCGGGGATTCGCAAGATGGTGCTATTCAATTCGCATGGGGGAAATGATTTCAAACCGGTGCTGCGCGAGCTGTACGGGCGCACCAGCGTGCATTTGTTCCTGTGCAATTGGTACCAGATGATTCGCGACCTGGCCGCCGAGGTCTGCGACCATCCGGATGACCACGCCGGCGAAATGGAGACGTCGTTGATTCTGGCCTTCCGCCCGGACCTGGTGCGGCGCGATGCCGATGGTAGGGCTGGCGGCCGATGCCGGCGCGAAACGTCGGCCGTTCCGCTTCGAAGCGCTGCAGCGCGGTTGGGTGGGCATCAGCCGCCCGTGGCACTCTGCTGACGACCAACAGCGGCGCGGGCGATCCGCATGCCGCGACCGCCGAGAAAGGCCAGCGCCTGGCCGAGGAGATCGCGCAGGCGCGTGGTGAGAGTTCCTGGCCGAGCTATCGCGGGCCGAGATCGACGCCATGGTTTCCGTTTCAAAGCGATTAACGGACGGCATGTCGATCACCCGAACTCGGTCCGCGTACCGCGCCGCCTCTTCGCAGTAATGCGACCAACCGCGCTCGATTCGTCGCAGATCCTCGTCGGTTACCTCTCGGATCACCCGTCCCGGCACGCCCAAGACGATGCTACGCGGCGGGATTTCCTGACCCTCGACCACCACCGCGCCGGCACCGATGATCGAATGGCGACCGATTTTCGCGCCGGTCAGAATCACGCTGCGGATCCCGATCAGGCATTCATCTTCCACCACCGCCCCGTGCACGATGGCTCCGTGACCGACGGTCACACGTCGGCCGATCAGGCACGGATACCCCGGATCGGCATGCAAACAGCACAGATCCTGGATGTTCGTCTCATCTCCCACGCGGATGATATCGCTGTCGCCCCGCAGCACGCTGCCGAACCACACGCTGGAGCGTGCTCCCAATTCTGTATGCCCGATAACTGTTGCTGAAGGAGCGATCCACGCATCCTCGGCCACCAGCTCTGGACGAAAACCGAGCTCTCCTTCCATCCGCCGTTTCTCCCTGCATCACTTGTGTGTTGTAACCGTGCGTCGTCGCTGGGCGATTCTGCACCAACCTATCACCATCGATCGGGATTTGTCCATCGGTCTCCGTTCCGTTCTTGCGGCCGTCGCCGGTCGCCTGAGATGCGGGCGCGGGGTCCTCCGTCCCGCGCGTATCGGTACGGCTTGTCAGCATCGCCGGAGGCTGAGTAGGATTGACGGGTGATTTGCCAAATGGCGTCGAAAAGCGAAACCGTCGCAGGCGCCGCGTCAGCATGTAGGCAAGAAATCCAGGCAAGCAAGACGATGGCGATCGCGATGATGCGGTGAAATTGCTTGAGTCCTGAACCCGAACAACCGCAACCCTAGGCATAGACTTCATGGCGACAATCGCACCTGAACAACTGATCGAGCAACTCGAGTGGCGGTACGCGGTCAAGCGATTCGATCCCGACCGGCGGATCGACGAGGCGACTTGGGCCGCGCTCGAGCGTTGCTTGATCCTGACTCCCAGCAGCTACGGTCTGCAGCCCTGGCGGTTCATCGTGATCACCGATCCAGACGTCAAAGCGCAGTTGCCGGCCCTGTCGTGGGGACAAAAGCAACCGCAGGACTGCTCCCACATGGTCGTGCTGGCGGCCCGCAAGACCATGGATGCGGAGTACATCCAGCGGTACATGCAATCGGTTGTTCAGACGCGCGAGTTGCCGCCGGATGCCATGCAGGGTTACCAGCGCGTGCTCGTGTCGACGGTCGAGAAGATCGACTCGCACCTCGATTGGAACGCCCGCCAGGTCTACATCGCCCTGGGGCAGTTGATGGTCGGTGCGGCCATGTTGGGCGTCGACACCTGTCCGATGGAAGGCATCGACCCGGCCGGGTACGACCGCTTGCTGGGGCTGGCGGAGACAGATTACACCACCGTGGTCGGTTGCGCGGTCGGATACCGCCATCCCGACGACGCGCAGGCAAACGCAGCGAAAGTGCGTTTTTCGGCCGACGAACTGATCACGCGGATCTGAGTCAATCCCTGTCGCGAATTTCGCCACGCCGTTTTACGTTGGCCGCGCCGATGGCGTTGTTCCCCGATCGTTTGATCGTGACACGGCCATCGATTGTCCGCAGCGGTTCACATGCCGTCCCTTCGGGACTACCGGGGACAAAACGCGCCGCCAGACTCCGGGCTGACGCCCGGAGCTACATCATGCCGCCGCTTCGCGGCTACCGGGCGTTGTGCGCGTCTCGCACGTAGTCCCGAAGGGACGCCATGTTGTAGCCATGGGCGTGAGCCCATGGACCGAAGGCGCACACCATCCCTCAGCCCCGAAGGGGGCGACATGCGTTGAACCGCGTCCGGGATTTTCGGCGACGCGACGCGAATTCGCGCGGTTAATTCCCTCGGGCACGGTCGTTTTTATTCTGTCGCGACGATTGATGGGCGCGTTGGTTCTCATGTCGTCCCTTCGGGACTACCGGGGACAAAACGCGCCGCCAGACTCCGGGCTCACGCCCGGAGCTACAACATGCCGCCGCTTCGCGGCTGCCGGGTGTTGTGCGCCATCGAACTCCGGGCTGACGCCCGGAGCTACATCATGCCGCCGCTTCGCGGCTGCCGGATGTTGTGCGCGTCTCGCACGTAGTCCCGAAGGGACGCCATGTTGTAGCCATGGGCGTGAGCCCATGGACCGAAGGCGCACACCATCCCTCAGCCCCGAACGGGGCGACATGCGTTGAACCGCGTCCGGGATTTTCGGCGACGCGACGCGAATTCGCGCGGTTAATTCCCTCGGGCACGGTCGTTTTTATTCTGTCGCGATGATTGATGGGGCGCGTTGGTTCTCATGTCGTCCCTTCGGGACTACCGGGGACAAAACGCGCCGCCAGTCTCCGGGCTGACGCCCGGAGCTACATCATGCCGCCGCTTCGCGGCTGGGATCCGACGGCTCATCGACCTCAACGGCCATGAAATTGGCAAAACGAATCGAAACGACCAACCCAACGACAATCGAATAAAACACATTAATCGCGACATTGATCGACACCTAGTCCCGCAGGGACGGCATGTTTTAGCCATGGGCGTGAGCCCATGGAGGTCGGGCGTCACATACAAAAAAAGCAGCCCCGAAGGGGCGATATGCGTCGATCCGCGCCACTAGTTTCGGCAACGTGACGCAATGTAACGCGAATCCCCTTGCGAATTCCAATGGACGCGGCCGTTTTTGTTCTGTCACGATGATCGATGGTTCGCGGTGGTTCACATGCCGTCCCTTCGGGACTGTCGAGGGATCTTGCCTCATCGAACTCCGGGCTTACGCCCGGAGCTAGATCATGCCGCCGCTTCGCGGCTGGGGGCTAGCGCCGATTTGCACATGTCTATCGGGCGTGACTTATCACCAGACTTCGCGGCTGAGATTCGCAGCGCTCTGCTTCGCGGCTGAGGTCTAGCGCCGATTTGCACATGTCTACCGGGCGTGATTTATCACCGGACTTCGCGGCTGAAATCCTACATCGGTTCACGTTTCCGCATCCAGTCCCGAAGGGACGAAATGTTGTAGCCATGGGCGTGAGCCCATGGAATTCGGGGCCGCACCAGCCGAGAAGCCCCGAAGGGGCGACATGCGTCAATTCCTGCCTTTTGTCGCGGGGATGAAGGCGCATGGAGTCACGGGGTTGAGGACACGGCTGAGCGTCGCGCGGCGATGGTCTCCAGCAACTGCTTTTGCGGCGCAACGAACTTGGCGATGCCCTCCTCCATCAACGTGGCTTCCAAGTGCTCGAAATCGACATGCCGGTCGATCGCTTCGAGCACACTCGCCGGCGGCATCTGGTCGACCGTGCGCGTGAACGTCAAGCCGCTCTCGGCCACCGCCTCGTTGGTCGCTGGTGGGTTGGTCTGGATGTCGCTGCCGGCCAGCGCCTCGACGTACTTCCACGGCGGATCGCTAGGATCCTTGGTACCCGTGCTGGCGAAAATGATCTCCTGCTCCAGTGGCGTCGGGTGCTGTTGCCAGAACTCGCGGTTCTCGCGCCAAATCCGTTTGGCGTTCACGATTCCCACTTGCCCTTGCGCTTCTGGTGGCAGGTCCGGGCAGTGTTTCTTCGTATACTGATCGATGCGCGAGACGAAGATGCTGTAGACGCTCTTGAATGCGTCCAACGAGTCGCGGCGTTGAGCCCCTTGCCACACGGCATCGCGCGCCAGCTTGTATTGTCGCATGGTGAATACGAGGGTCACATTGAGTGTCACGCCGGTGGCGCACAATTCGGTCAGGCTTTCCAGCCCGGCCGGCGTCGCCGGGACCTTGATCATGCGGTTATCGTGCCCTGCGCTCCACCGCCGTCCCAGCTCGATGTACCGTTCCACCCGCTCGGCGTGCGGCACGTCGGCCTCGGGGTCTTCGATCAACGGATCGAGTTCGAAACTGACCCAGCCCGCGTTTCCCTTGCTCTGTTGCCAGATTGGATGAAACGCCCGCTCGGCGTCCGAGACCAAGGTGTCGGTCAAGATCCAAGCGATCTCCTCGTCGCTTTTTCCGGCCTCGATCAACTCCGCGATCTTGTCGTCGAATCGGCCGCTACTGACGATGTCTGCCACGATGATCGGATTGCTCGTCGCCCCGACCGCGCCCCACTCGATGTTCTGTTTCACCAGATCCGGGTCCACCGAATCGAGATACAGTTTCGTTCCCGTAGCGATCAAACTGCGAATACTCTCCGACATGGGCACATCTCCTGTCTGGTGAAAAGGGGCGTAAGGAAGATCGGTGGCGATACTCGATTCTAGGGTAACAGGTCCTACCGTACCACAGCGGATCCTTGCAGGTGGTTCGATGAATCGGGCTTACCGTGAATTCAACCGAGATTCCCGATTCCACCGGCCACATTCCCCGCACGTTGATCGCCACGATACGCGGACAGCGCTCGATTTCGCGCCGCAGGGTTGATGGTTGATGCAGTCCCGTCGATGGCCGGGCGATATGCCCGATATTGCCACCGAGTGTCCTACCCTTCATTCGTTGTCAGGACGGACAAGACCATCGGGACGCATCAGCGACGTCTTCGGAACAACAGGCCAGCGGTGACCAATCCCACCATCAGCCCCGCCGAAGGTTCAGGCACGGCGCTGACCGATGAACGCGGGGTCAAGACGATGTTGTCCAGTGCAAATTGATCCCGAGCACCCGAACCAGATATATCATCTCCAATCCACTGGAGGTAGAACTGCGATCCCGGCGCGATATTGACGCCAGTCAGTGTGGTAGAACGCGCCGTGGCGACCCAACTCGGACGTGCTATCTGCGCCCCCGGGCGATGCCAGGTTCAGGCTCGAAACCGGGGTGTAACTTGTGTCGTCGGCAGAGTACTGAAAGTTGAACGAATTGCTCCGGTTCTGGTCATTGTAGATGAAGACATCATAGGCGATCTCGAGGTCCTCGATGACGACCCCTGTATCATTTTTGAGCCGCAACGTGATCGTGCCAGGCGTGAAGTCCTCTCCGGTAGGCTGCACACCCAAACCGACTCCCGAAGTGCTTCCCGTATTGAAAGCGTAGATTCCCCCTGTCCCAACACCTCCCGACGATGTCTCGCGCGCAAAGTCGCCCGTGGTGTGCGTTCCCCCGAACGATCCATTTCCCTCGCTCAATCCGGTGACCCGCCAGGTATTCGAATCGAGTTGCCCACTGCTGGGAGTCGGAGAAAAACCACTGCCGTCAAATCCAGTGAAGGTGATGGTCTCCGTAGTGTTTATGGCCGTAAAGATGAGATCCGCATGGACACTTGCGGACCAGCATCCCCAAGTCATCGCACAAAGCACCAGGCAACCAGCTCGCATCCTACTTCCCTCCGACTTGAATGAGTGATATGACGTGGAGTCGGTTAGCCTTTCCCCAACCATGTGAGGAGGCTAGGTCAGTCTAAACAGAATTGCTGCACCGCTACAACCGACGGGAGCGGGAATTCGCGAGAACTTCATCATTTATCGTGGAGGCATTTCGGGAACAGTGATGGCCAAGGATCGTATTTACGCCCGTCAACGCGATCAGGTGGAAGGATTTCAATTCGATGATTCGGTGGCTGAAGTCTTCGACGATATGATCGCTCGCTCTGTGCCGGGCTACGGTGCCATGTTGGCGATGACGCGGGTGTTGGCACGGCGACTTGCACGGCCACAAACCAGGGTCTACGACCTCGGCTGTTCGCTCGGTGCCGCCGTGTTGCTCATTCGGCCCCACCTCCCGGCATCGGTCGAGATCGTCGCCGTCGACAATTCAGCTCCCATGCTCCAACGATTCCGCCAGCGGCTCGAACAACAAGAACGCGAACTGCTGGCGGAATCCCCTGCATCCCCCGACCCCGAACACGATGCCGGTCACCAGTCGCAGGCGCCGGCGCGGCGACTGCCCAGCGTCGATGTGCGTCTGGAAGACATTCGCCAAACAGAAATCTCCCGCGCCAGCCTGGTCATCATGAACCTGACGCTGCAGTTCCTGCCTCTGGAGGAACGCAGCGCGATCATCCGGCGCATCCACGATGGCCTACTTCCTGGCGGCGGACTGCTGCTGTCGGAAAAAGTCCGCTTCGACGACCCGGACGTCCAATCCTGGATGACCGAATTGCACCACGATTTCAAACGCCTGCAAGGCTACAGCGATCTGGAGATCGCTCAGAAACGTCAGGCTCTGGAAAACACCCTGTTGCCCGAGACCATCGCAGCCCACCAGCAGCGTTTGCTCGACGCCGGCTTCGCCGTCGCCCCCGTCTGGTTCCAGTGCTTCAATTTCGTATCCTTATTGGCGATCAAAGAACCGGAGTAACGTCGATCGACGTCGTACGGCTCCTCGTCGTGCGCGTAGGGCGAACTAGCGTTCTGGAATCCCACCGCCGGGGCTCCTGACTCCGGTGTGTTGCCCGCGACGACCCGCGGGCACGGGGAATCTGTCCTGCGGACTCGTGGCAAACAACAGCCAACTATGCAACATCCACGATGTGAACCGACGCCGCCAGGCAAGCAGCTCTTCGATCGATCCGCCGCGATCGGATGGCTGCGCGACGTTGGCGCTGCCGCCTGGGCCGAGCGAGTGGAGGACCTGGTCCGGCAACGGTACTCCCCGGCGGCTCACGGCGATTGGCCGAAGTGGAGCCGAGCGATCGAGTCGCTGCCGCCGCCCGAATCGGCCGCCGGCGTGTCGGTGGTCGACGGTGCGGTATCGGTCATCCGCTCCGCCGAGTCTCGAATTTCGATCGACCCGGAAGGGGTGCGGCGGAGTTTGATGCGACTTCATCCTTGGCGCAAAGGGCCGTTTCGATTCTTCGAGGTGTATGTCGACACCGAGTGGCGGAGCGATTGGAAATGGTCGCGGATCGACCAGGCGGTGGACTGGACCGACCGGACGGTGCTCGACGTCGGTTGCGGGAACGGTTACTACGGCTGGAGGATGCTCGACCGCGGCGCCCGCGCCGTGATCGGTGGCGACCCGCTGCTGCTGTACAACGCGCAGTTCGAAGCCGTCCGGCGGTATTGGCGGGGCGAAGAGCGGCATTGGGTATTGCCGCTGAAGGATACCGAAATCGCTCCCGACTTGAGGCTGTTCGATATCGTCGTGTCGATGGGAGTTCTCTATCACCGGCCCAGTCCGATCGAGCACTTGATGCTGCTCCGCGGTGCTTGCCGGCCGGGCGGCACCGTGTTGCTCGAAACGCTGGTGGTCGAGGATACCAGGCCGACGGTCTTGGTGCCGCAGGATCGGTACGCCAAGATGCGCAACGTGTGGTTCATCCCCTCGCCGCCGATGTTGGAGATATGGCTGCAGCGGTGTGGGTTTCGCGACATCCGCATGATCGACGTCAGCTCCACCACGATCGACGAGCAGCGTCGGACCGAGTGGATGCAGTTCGAGTCGCTGGCCGATTTTCTGTCGCCCGAAGACCTTACTCGCACGATTGAAGGCTACCCGGCACCGGTCCGCGGCATCTGGCTGGCCACCGCTTGAGAACACTGGTAGTCGGGTGTGCCTCAGCTACCGGATTTCGGCCTGGTCGCTTCGAATTTCCATCGGCATCTTGCCCCGTGCCTACTGGACCACGAACTACACCCAGAGGGTGGTTTTTTGCTCGGCAAACCCTTGCTTCCGGACGGCCAGATTGGTATAAGTCGTTCGAACTAACGAAACCACAGAATCTCTATCGATCGAGCCAGGGTTATGGAAACGGTTGATCAGAGCTTTGTCGCAATTGCCGTCGGCGTTATTGTTACCGCCTTAATCCTATTCTACCTGGTGTCCAAGTATGCTCCCAAGGGGGCAGTGTTAGGCGTTGCAGCATGTTTGTATGTTGTTAGCGTATCGTTACCATCGTTTGGCTATCGAGAAGTTGGATTAGTGTGGAGCGTTCTGCGTCTTGCCAGCATCGCCGGGATTATTCTGGGGGCCATCGATGCCTGGAAGGGTTCGCGTGGTGGTGTCCAAAGCGTTGCTGGAGAACAGAAAGATGCGACGGAAATCTTCGAGGCAGAGGTCATCGATACCGAGTCGGAACAGGAGGTGAACCGCGCGCCTTCGAGTAATCAGTGATTTGCTCGATGTGCGGCGCCGGCTGAGCGATCATGAGGCCTTGACCGCGGGCCGTTGAGCAGGCGACCGATCCAGGTGTAGCGAACGCAGTAGTGGTAGCTGACCAGCAACAGCGCTGTTACGACCACGACGATGCCGACGAATTTCACTACGGGGGGTATAGGCCAGTCTCGGACCAGCCACTGGGCGAGCAAGACCAAGGGAAGGTGGGCCAGATAGAGCCAATACGAGGAGTCTGAAATGTAACGCAATACTCTGCTCTCCGCGGGCATCGTTTGCCGAAAAAGCCCGATTAAGCCGCGCAGCATGAGCCAGGCATATACGGCTTGGAGGAAACTGGCGGCGAGCTTTCCGAAAGAAAGTTCATCCCGGGATGGAGCCAAGCCGAAGGTGCCAGATACCAGGTCGAGTCCAAAAGGGAAGACGACCAGCAGGGCCAGCATGATCGTAATCATCCAGTGGCGTCCCAGGCTGCCCGCCGCATCATCGGCGTCCCAATAGAGCGCTCCGAAATAGAAGAACACCGCGTAGTAGGCCAACACGTGTGGCAGCGGCAGCAGTCCTATCGAGGCGTCCGGACCGAACGTTTGTTGCGTCATGAAAGCCTGGGGAAGCATCGTCAGGGGGACGAACAAGAGTAGGCTAGCCCAGGAGCATGTCAACCATCGCAGGAGTCGAGTCGGCAGCAGTTTGTTCCTTATCCATGCATAAAGGGGAAATGCGGCCACCAGCCAGCAGAGAAACCACAGAAACCACAAATGCATGAAAAAGGGGAAGTAGAACAAGAAACCGAGCAGAGCGGCCAGCGGTGCAGCCGATGTTGGCCCGGATTGCCGCAGCGACGATTCGGGGATGCCCATTTGCCGAGCGATCCGCTGGCGGCCTTCCCACAACCGGCGCTCGTCTACGGAGATCCCAAACGATTTTGCAATCGAATTGGTGGTGAGATAATCGATGGTCAGCAAGTCCTTGGGCGTCTGGCCGTTGATATCCAAAACGCCGGGATCGGCTCCCGCGCGCAGCAGGAGCTCAGCTTCCTCAGCCCGGCCCAGAAACGCGGCGCTGTGCAAGGCTGTGCCCAAGTCTCGGTTTCGTTGATGCACATCAGCGCCCTCGTCGATCAGCATTTTCACCATGTCGGTGTGTCCCAAGAAGACGGCAACGGTCAATGCCGACGCTCCGTCCTCGGCTGACGGCATTGACATCGAAATCGCCTTGCTCGATCGCATGCCGGACTCGTGCAGTATCTCCGGCCACCACAGCTTCCCACGCGGCAGCAGATTCCGCCGACGGCGGGGCGGGTTGGCTGACCAGCGCCGTGACGATCCACATGGCAGGGATGATGGTCAGGCAGCTAAGGATCAGCGGCAGCCCGATACGCCGGGCGCGATGGAGAAGCATCGCTCGTAAGCCACGTTTGCGCCATAGCATGGCGGTGAAAAAACCGCTGAGCATGAAGAACAAGGGCATGCGAAATCCGTGGATGGCGGCGAAAAGAACGTAGTAGGTATCGCTCTGAAAACGATCCTGAACCGTCCACGGTATGCGGGGAAAACGACAGCGCAGCATGCAGAACGATTCCCAGCAGCATGGCGATCGCCCGCAGTGCATCCAAATCGTGCCGGCGGTCGGTCGGCGGAGCCGCGGGCACTTTGTCCGTCGCAAGCGTCGCCTCAAACACCACTGGCGAGGCCTGAGACGTCGGTTGTTTCGAATCGATGGTGCTCACGGGAGATCTCCAAACCGTGGATTTCGGGGTTTCCGGTAACAAAGCGTACTCGGGGCGGCGAAGACTCGCCTGGCATCGCAGGCGATCACTCGATTCTGGCTTGTTCGATGTCCCGTAGCAGCGTTTCCGCTTCCGCGATGCCGCGACCAGCCAAACTTCTGCGCAAGGTCGCAGTTGACGGGGACTCCGAACGCTGCACGCGCCAGTACAGCCACAAGGACAGCGCCATGCCGATCGTGCCGACCAACAGGGATGGGATCAATGAATGTGGATGAACCACCAGGTCGAAACCGAGGCTCACCGCGGTGGGGATCCACATCAGCCACCAGGAGAATCCGACCAGCGGTGCGGTGAGTAGGTAAACGCGGCGGACGGAATCGAGCTGCCGCCGAATCGACTCCAAGGATTCCGCATAGTCGATCCGCTTGATCCGCGTGCACACTGCGGCTCCAGCGGCGATCAACAGCACGCCGTAGACGTGCACGATGATGCCGCTGATGAGTCGATGAGGAACGTCGGTGTAGCGCGCCCAGCACTGGGCCCCGAGGACAACAAGCAAGATGCCGATCAGGATCTGAATGAGTTGCCCGCGAAACAGAGGCCGCAAACTGGCGCGCACTCGTTCCATCAGTTCCCGGCGAGTCAGAATCCAACGGGCCGCCAATTCCCGCTCGTGCACGCTCGAAGAAGATGGGTCATGGGGTGTCGATGTCGTAACTCCCGTCATGCCTGATCGAGGCAGAATCTGCGTTGGCCCCGGTGGCATGTCCGGCGTGGTGGCGATCGACTGGACGTCCGATTTGACATCGGTGGCTGATTGGTAGCGGCGTTCTGGTTCCTTTTCCAAGGTGCGCAGGACGACTTCATCCAGTCGCACGTCGACGGCGACCTTTTGTGAAGGCAACGGGAAACCGCCCCTGCGGCAATTCGCCGGTCAGCATCTCATAGAACACAACTCCCAGCGAGTAGATGTCAGCCCGGTGATCCACCCGGTGCGACTTTCGAACTGTTCGGGGGCCATGTAACGAGGCGTCCCCATCACCTGGTGCGTTTGGGTGAGCGAGGCGCCAGACGCATCGCTCTTCAGGATTCGAGACAACCCGAAATCGGCGATTTTCACCGCACCGGTGGACGAAAGCAGAATATTCTCGGGCTTGATGTCGCGATGCACGATGTCCGTGTCATGCGCGTACTGGAGGGCGTCGCAGAGTTGCGGGATGATTTGCAAGGCTTGTTGTGGTGTCAGTTTGCCGGCCCGCATTACGTCGCGCAAGGTCGGTCCGTCAACGTACTCCATCAAGAAGAAATACACGTCGCCCGCCTGGCCGAACTCATAGAGAGAAACGATGTGGGGGTGATTCAACCTGGCTAAGGCCCGCGCCTCTCGAGTGAACCGCAGGGCGAATTGCATGTCGTGAGCGAACTCATCCGGCAGGATCTTCAGCGCTACCAGTCGATCCAAGCCGACTTGTCGAGCCTTGTAGACGGCTCCCATCCCTCCGGCGCCGAGCAGCTCGATGATCTCCAGCGTCGGAAACAGCGGCGCGAGTTCATCGGCGGTTGGGGGATGGAATTGCCCCTGGGAGGGGGCCTCGTCGAGCGCTTGCCGGATTGCCTCAGCGAATTCCGGAAACCGCTGCACGTATTCGTCGGCCGATGGGGACTCGCCGGCACGGCGACGGTAGTCAACATCCAAGACAACCAGCTCGACCAACAGCACTGCGTGTTCATCCGGAGCGAAGTCGTCGGTGATCAGCCTTTCAATCGAAACGGGGCGGCCGTTTTTCCGCGCGGATTCGAACTGCGTGCAGATCGCTTCGATGCGTTCCAACGTCGATATCGGCAGTTTCTTACTCTGGCGGTGGCTCATCGTCTTGCAACAATTCCTGTTGGATTTTTTCGCGGATCAGGTGCAAGCGCCGCTCGATTGTCCGCTCGGAACAGTCGAAGCGGGCCGCAAGCTCGCGATTGGAGTGACCCTCCAACTTAGCAACCGCCAAATCACGCAGGTTGCCGCCACCTAAAACATCGAAAAGTCGATTTAGTGTCTCCTCGACCATCAGCACCATTTCTGGATTCGGTTCGCGACCGATGATCTCGAACACGTTGTCCGGGGCATCGAGAGACATGGGGGCATCATCGCCGCCTCGCCGTGCCCGATGGTCATGACGTCGTTTGTCGATGATCTTGCGGGCGGCCATGCGCAGGAGGAGACGCCACAGATCGTCGCGGTTGGACAGATTGGGAAATCGCCCTTGGCGCGCTGCTTCGTAGAAGCTCTCGAACACGCTAAGGACGATATCCTCCTCGTCGGACACGCCGCGGTTTTGCCCCAACAGTCGTTGGCGAACGGATCGGACGAGGCGGTCGAAATAGTGTTCCCAGATCTTGTGGGCGGCCAGCGAGTCTCCTCGCTTGGCCTCCTCGATCCAATGGCTAACTCGATTTGGATCCGACAATTCTATATGCCTCGGCGGACGCGTTTTTCGATTGGGGCCATGCCACGGGGACTTGTCGCGGGCGATGCGATGCGGAGGTCGGCGTGGATACCGGGTCAGACGGCCCCAGAAGTGCAGTCACGTTACAGTCTAATGGGATATTGACGTGCACTCCATGGATGCGAAGTGAACGTTACTCCGTCCAGGACCCCATCGTCATCGGCCACTTGAGACTGCCATAACTCGAAGGGGCACCGACGCCCTGCGGTGGCCCGCGATCCGGCGCGCGGAGTCGGAAAGGCTCTGGGCACATGGCCAAGTACGTTGCCACGGTAGTCGGCCTGACCAATCCCGGCAGCTAGCCCAAGGACTGTCATTGCTGAAGACCCTATGGTCCGAGCTTGCTCCACGTCGCGGAACCGCCAGATGTGGACCCGCATGTCAGGTGGTGTGGGGAGGGTCATCCGCAAGGATGGCCCTTAACCGATTCGCTGATTCTGTGCGGGTTACGGCAAGCGATTCCGTTTCTTGACTGCATTCTTTTTAAGTACCTTCTTCTTGATGGCTTTCGAAACTGCCTTTTTCTTCATTTAGTGCCTGCTTGACCGCAACCTTCGGACTGGACGTCGAATCTTCGCCATCATCGTCCTGAGCCATCCCCAGTTTTCCGGGCGAGGTGTGCGTGGGCGCATAAAAATTGGCGGTGTCACGCAGCGCGTTATTGGGTATGAAGTTGGGTATCAACAGTCCTGATTCCAACCCAAGAACACGGAGGGAACCGCCATGGATCGTATGGAAGCCTTTAGCTGGGTCCTTACTGTATGTGCCGGTTTGCGTCTGAGTCAAGCGAAAACGCTCGGCGATTTGGTGGCCGGTGCTCTGGACGTCGGCAGGGTCAGCCTTGCCGAACTGGGCCGCCGCTTGACAGGGACTACCGCCAAGCATAGGATCAAGCGTGCGTGGCGGTTTACCAATAACCATCGTGTGCAGGTAAGTTCGGCCATGCAGGGAGTGATTCGGCAGTTGGTCCGCCCCAAGCGAAAGAAGCCATTGGTGGTAAGCATCGACTGGGTCCAGGTGCGACAGTTTCGTACGATCGCTCTGTGCGCGGCCATCGATGGGCGAGCCATTCCGCTGCTGTGGGCCAGTTATCCGGAGGAGGAATTTCACCAGCGTCAACACCAACTGGAGGAAGCCATCTTGCGGCAATTCCGGACCATGCTTCCTGATGGAGTGCGGGTAATCTTGCTGGCCGATCGAGGCTTCGGACGCACCGAGATGGCCCGTCTGTGCCAAGAACTTCGGTTTCAGTACGTCATCCGTATCGTGCCCGATGTGTGGGTGCAAGCGACTGATTACGAAGGCAATCTCCGGGACTTCCCAGTGAAAAAAGGGATCTGTCGATGCCTACGGAATGTGGCCTACCGCAAGCGAAATCCGGTTGATCACCACATTGTCATCCGCTGGAAAAAGGGACTGGCCAAGAAGCGTGACGAATGCTGGTTCTTGATGACCAATCTCCAAGGAAATGCGGTACGGATCTCAGAGTTGTTTGCCAAGCGGATGACGATCGAAGAGATGTTTCGTGACTACAAGAGCCGTCGGAATGGATTCGCTCTGCGAAACACCCAGATTCGCCGCGCCGATCGTTTTGATCGTTTGTTGCTGATTCTGGTATTGGCCTACATTCTCCTGTTGGGAATTGGCCTGCGTGCACGGCAGTTGTACTGTCCGCAAAACTGGTGCTCGAACACGCGTCAGTCTGAATGCAGTGTGTTTACGATCGGAAAGCGGATGCGCCACCATGTCGACCTGACCATCCAACAGATTATCAACGCCCTCATCCGCGCCACTCAAAACGCCGCGCCAAACTGGGGATGATTCAGCATCATCGTCAGGAAGTTCAAGTGGTTGTACGCCAGTTGCGCACGCCAGTAATTTAACGATAGCAGGTATCTTTGCCTTCAATTGATCGCGAAGATGCTTGGCATCCGTTTTTGCACCAGCATGGCCGAGGAGTTCGATTAGCGCTGCCACATCTTCCAATGTCAGTTTTATGGTGTAGTTGTGGTGAGACCTTCCGTCGGTGTGCAATATCCAGTTCGCCTTTATGTAAATCGACTTGTCGTGGCGACTCCATCTGACGTTATCTCTCCAGGAGCTTTCGTTTCCAGAAGTAAACGTAAGGCCCGAAATGATGTCGGTGCGTCCGCGATCTCGCTCGGCACCTCGTCGGCTTATGTCCATTGTTGTGACTCGAAAACGTTTTGGTTCTTGAATTGCAGAACGTCTGTCGATCACCCGGTCGCCGCGAGCGATCTTCCATTGTCAAAACGCCCGACTCGGCGACTCGGGTGCATAGGGTGGGTACGCCCGGCATGGGCGTGATTGTCATGGGGTGCAAGTCCCCTGTACCAGTTTGAGAGTCTCAAGGAGATCAGTATACCAAATGATGGCTCCGATTGACAAAGTACTAGACGAGGGCAACTGCGGAAGGGTGACCGACCGTGGGGAGGAAGCCTGCGAATGTGTGCGTAAGTGCCGGCCTGATTTCGCCGCCGGTCACATTCTCGTCAAAGCTGCGAGGTTACGAACAGAAACGCCAGGGCACCGACGCGCAGCGTTGGTCTGGCCGGTTCGGGTCGGCGAGTGAGCACAACATCACGAAGCCGTTCTCAAACGCCCGCTCAGGCGGGCACCGACGCGCAGCGTTGGTCGTGCGAGCCTGTGCAGCGAAACATCACGCGCTTATCCGGGGAGACCTGCCAGGCGGCTTGCGAGCCGTCGTTCGCTCCAACGAGTAGGGCTTGCCCGAAAGGTTGGAACGCCACGAGGCAACTCATGGCGGGCGAGGCAGGAGTCAGCAGAGGTCGTAGTACCGAATCTCGAAGACCAATCGAGACGGGAAGGACCGAACCATGAAGAACAAGGAGGAGCCATCAGCCAACTCGCAGCGAGGGACCACCTCCGGGCAAGTCGGCCTGAATCGTTCAGGCGGCGACGGTCCGGAGACCACAGGGTCACTGTCCCGACCGGGATCGACCGCCGCGGCGCGGGCTGAGCAGCCAGCCTTGAGCTTATTTCCGATGTCTTTGATGGAGGCCGTTGTCGACCAAGCCAACATGGAACGAGCCTGGAAGAACGTGAAGGCGAACCGCGGGGCCCCTGGCCCGGACGGGATCACCATTGCGGAATTCCCTGCATGGCTCCGACCTCGCTGGCCCACGATCAGGCAACAGCTTCTCGATGGCACGTACCAGCCTGGGCCGGTACGACGCAAGACCATCGACAAACCCGATGGCGGTCAGCGTTTGCTCGGTATCCCAAACGTACTCGAACGCTTGATCCAACAAGCCATCGTCCAGGTCCTGACGCCGATCTTCGACCCGCACTTCAGCCAGTCGAGCTTCGGTTTTCGACCCAAGCGTTCTGCTCACGGAGCAGCCAGGCAGGTGCAACGCATCATTCGATGCGGACACCGATTCGCAGCGGACATTGATTTGTCGAAGTTCTTCGACCGAGTCCAACACGACGTCCTGATGGCGCGGGTGGCTCGTCGAGTCGACGACAAACGGCTGCTGCGCTTGATCGGTCGGTACCTGCGAGCGGGCGTGATGGTCGAAGGAGTTCTGCAACCCACCGACGTCGGCACACCGCAGGGCGGTCCGCTCAGTCCGTTGTTAAGCAACATACTGCTCGACGATCTGGACAAGGAGCTGGAACGCCGCGGTTTGCCCTTCGTGAGGTATGCCGATGATTTCGCGATCTTTGCGAAATCGCAGCGTGCTGCCGAGCGGATCATGGCGTCGGTGTCCCGCTACCTGACCGAAACACTTCGACTGGTGGTGAACCAGGAGAAGAGCCGCGTGGTGACGAGCAAGGAGTTCGAGTTTCTCGGCTTTGCGTTCGTGAAGTCACGGGCGACGATCAACGTAGCGGCCAAGTCCCTCCAAAAGTTCAAGCAACGTATCCGCCAGATCACCGGCCGCAGCCGGGGCATCTCGATGGATCGTCGCCTGAGCGAACTGCGATCGTATGTTCGCGGCTGGATGGGATATTTCGGCCTGGCGTCGCAGTTGAAACTGTTCGATCGACTCGACCAGTGGATGCGTCGCCGAATCCGGATGTGCTACTGGAAACAGTGGCGTCGACCCAAACGTCGACGTGAGACGCTCATCCGACTCGGCGTCCCCCGACGTCAGGCCATCCGCCACGCTCGCAGCCGACAAAGCTACTGGCACATGTCAAGGACAATCGCCAGCGGCGTCGGGCTGACCAATGCCTGGCTTGCCGAACAAGGACTGATCCGCATGAAGACTTTATGGGCACAGCTTGCTCCACTTCGCGGAACCGCCTGATGCGGACCCGCATGTCAGGTGGTGTGGGGAGGGTCATCCGCAAGGATGGCCCTTACCCGATTCGCTGTATTGCGGCTAGCGACTTAGATCGGTAGCACGCGTACGCGGTTCTTGCTTTCTTCCACAACGACTAGCGCACCCGACTGCAACTCCGTTTCATGTTGCCGAATCGCTGCGATCACAAGGTTGCCCATATGATCGGGCAGCACATCTTCGCCCCGTACCTGCAAGACACTGGGGCCTGTTTTGTGCGTCAAGGCCAAGAGTGTGCCGAAATCGAGGTCGTGGGTGAACACCACATGGCCGTTCGCTTCGGCCCAATTCATGATCGTTCGATCCATGGCTCTTGGATCGCCCACGGTGGACCAGTGCGTGGTCGCCCATCCTGCAGTTTGCAATAGCGGTACCCAATCAGGTGACAGATTCATATCGATCAAAAGCTTGATGCTCATTTGACGGGTAGCGAGACCTCGCGTTCTTCGACCCGCCATGCCGCGTAGGCCAGCGCCTGGTCAATGTCCTCTGGCTCCAAGTACGGGTAGGCTTTGAGGATTTCGTCGCGCGAGCGACCAGCAGCCAGCAAACCGATCACTGTTCCAACCGTGACTCGCAAGCCGCGAATGCATGGTTTCCCTCCCATTACGGCAGGATCGAGCGTAATGCGATCTAGATGTTTCATTGCAAGTTACCCTCTGATCAAATCGCGGTCGTCAACCGTCCTGGCAACCTTCGTCCGAGTCGGGGCGAACTGGCAAGATCACAGATTCGTGCGTATTGCCATGAAGACTCGATCTGGTTAGTTTACCACACTTCTGACACTTAATCAGGAGTATGCGGGTGGCCTCAAAAGTGATCTCGTCCACTTTGACCGGGTGCTCGGTACACCAGACGTAGTAGGCGGATGGGACGGCCATGAAGTTGTCTCGTTACGGCGAACGCCCGAGGTAACAGGGCACGAAATTGACGTTGATGAGCGAAGCGAACGAATGACGCATCCTCGCTCCAAAGCATCCGTTTGTGTACGCCCGGCATCGGTGTGACTGGAATGGGGTGAAAGTTGCCGGTACGAATTTGAGATTATCAAGCAGCTCAGTACACCAAATGATGGCTCCGCTTCGCAAACCAGTTGATGGGGACCCGCATGTCAGGTGGTGTGGAGAGGTTCATCCGCGAGCATGATCATTACCCGATTCGATCAAGTGTTGCTCTCACGGAGGGGCGGAGACACGGAGAGGGAATCAAAGCTCGCGATGAATGATGCGGCTGATGCCGTCCTTGATCGGCGCCGCTAGGAGATTTGAACCATTCCCAAGTTTCAGGCCCGTCAAGCGAAGGTAAGCTCGCGGTTGCTTCTTGTTCGCTGGATGAACGGCACGGTCCACCATGTCTCGGTTTCTATCTCGCGTTCATGCATCTCCGTGTCTCTATGGCTCCGTGAGAGATTACTTCATGGAGGCAATGCCAGCGATCACCAGGCCGCCGGAGTCACCAGTAGACTGGCCAATCGGCGGTTCCGCCTCCGCAGACGCCAGGCCACTGCGCAAACTCGCAGCCGACCAAGCTACCCACGTCCGCAGCCGACATAGCTACTGGCACATGTCCAGGACAATCGCCAGCGGCGTTGGGCTGACCAATGCCTGGCTTGCCGAACAAGGACTGATCCGCATGAAGACTTTACGGGCACAGCTTGCTCCACTTCGCGGAACCGCCTGATGCGGACCCGCATGTCAGGTGATGTGGGGAGGGTCATCCGCAAGGATGACCCTTACCCGATTATTGGCTGCTACTTGCGTGTCAAGGTGCCTTCGGTGGATCTTCCGTTGTGCCGGTTTCGTAATTCTCAAGAGCTTGTTTCAATTGATTCAGATTCGATTTCACTTCGTTGAATCGCCTTGTGTTTGCAGATTCGGTTCCATATCCTTTCGCAAACAGAATACTCCCAAGTACCAAGAAGAGACCAGCGGCAATCCAGTTGTAAGTTGAAGGTCCCCTCATCTGTCCGCGAGCTAGAAACATTGCGAGTAACAGCAAAGCGCCGGCCAGGACAATCATTGCACCCCCAAGTATTTCACAGCGCGCAGCGATTGGAACTGGCATGGCAATCCAGAGAGGTAGCGTGCCGAGAATGATACCACTTACAGCGAGACCCACCGCCATGGCACGGGCGAACGCAAACAAACGCGACTTTGCAGGTCGCGACGGATGCACTTCTGCTGTCGACTGGTCTTGGAGCTCCATGTTTTGTTCGCCAATAACGTCCGGAATCACCGCGCGGGCAGACCAACGCGAGTGACCGTCGAAAAACCAAAAAACCTCAAACGAAGCGAACGACGTGGAAAAACCGAAAACATAGTCCGCTCCGGCGCCTCCCTTTGTTCTGCCGCGTATCACGACGTCGATTGACCATCTTCGCGGATTGGATACAGCGTGACCGACAGCGAGCACCTCACATCCGCAACCGCGCGCACAACATCAGGCGGCAACGAATGAGGATACGCCCATGTTTCGCCGCAGTCAAATCCGATGTTAATGTCGCGTTGATGGCAACCGTTCCATTGTTCCGTTGCCGTGTCGGAAAGCGTCGGAATCACGGACAGCATTTTTTGAATATCGTCTGCAGCGGACACATTGTCTGTTGCGTTGCTTTCTATCGTAGCGTACCAGTTGCCATCGTCGCCTTGGTCGTGGTATAGCACGCAACATTTCCGACCGAACTCGGCGCAAAGTTCAGTGAGAGGGCTCTTTGAGGCGAGGACCAGATCAGTGTTGAGGTATCGAGTTTCGCCGGGCATGGCATCAGATGTGTAAGCGCCCAGCAGGGCCATTGGCCGATGGGGGCGTTGGTGGGGGCGTCTGACTTGCTCGGTTCGATAGAAGAAGGTGAGAGGGACGATTCCGCAGGCAGGGCGGCGGACGCGAGTTAACGCGCAGCAATTAGCACAGGCCGGCACATCAGACCGACACATCAGACCGACACATCAGACCGGCACATCAGGCCGACACATCAGACCGACACATCAGACCGACACATCAGACCGACACATCGGGCCGGCACGTCAGGCCGACACATCAGGCCGACACATCAGGCCGACACATCAGGCCGACACATCGCATCGGTATAAAGTACATACCGGCGCATCCGCACAAAGACCGACACATCGGATCGGCACAAAGACCGGCACATCGCGCATCGGCACGAAGATCGGCACCAAGGAGAATCAGTAACGTGGCTGACTTAAACAGTCCCGCTGAGCCGCCGATCATGTGGAGCCCGATCGGGCGCGTTGCTTCCATGCTCGACGCCGGACACGACGCTCTCGTTTACGATCCGTCCGCTCCTTGCGCTCCTGAATGCGATGCTCGCGAACAGCTTCCGGATGCTCGTGACGCCAGTGCCATGGCAAGAGCGACTCGTAGTTCGTATTGCCGGCAAGCAGTTGGTCGAGCACATCCTTGATGTAAGACCACACGTCCAGATCGTTCCGCAGGGCACTGCTAACCAGAGTCAGTAAGCCGGCCGTTCGTTCACCCCCCTTCACGCTACCAGCAAACAGCCAGTTCTTCCTGCCGATCGCAACCTGTTTCATCAGTTGCTCGGTATCGTTATTGTCGATCGGCACGTGAGGATCATCCAAATACCGTCGCAACGGACCCCAGTGGTTCTTAATGTATTGGATCGCTTTGCCAAAGTCGGACTTCGGAAGAATCACGTGGCCAGCTCGCTCGTCCGCGTCCTTCAACCACTGCTCCATCGCCTTCCAGATTTCGACCGCCTCGGTCTGACGCAGTTGCAGACGTTCTTCGGGCGACATATCCTTGCCACGGTCCTCGATGTCCCACAACTGTTGATACCACTGCAGCCACTGCCGTCGATCAGACGGATAGGCGTTCGACTCGAATATCTTGCGGCGGGCATGGGCATTGCATGCAGCGCGGACAATGGCCCCTTCCGATGCCACCACAATCGACTCGAATCCAGACCAGCAATCTCCTATTAACGTCCCCTGGTAGTCGCGAAACATCAACTCGGGGCCGTCCCGGTGGCGACTTGCCGTAAAGTCGAACAGATTCAGTTTGATCGTCGAGCCGCGGTAGGCCCACATCCGGCCATTGATGCTGCGTTTCCCTTCCCGAATTGCCTCGCTGAACACTTCGTGCATACGACGTTGCTTGGGATCCTCCAAGTCGAAGTCGGGCAGCGCACGAGGCAGCAGGAGCGCCGTTCGCGTTTCATCGGTTCCGATGACCGAGTCTTGCATTAACTGCTGCTTGAAGTACGCGAGTAGAGGCTCGATCACGAAATGGGCTTGGGCGTAGATGTTGCACAGCGTGCTGCGTTGCGGAGTCCAGCCAATACTGCGAAACAGGTCCTGCTGCCGATAGAATGGCAGGTGATAGCCGAGTCTCGCTGTGATGATCTCCGCTGCCACCGAAGTATCGTACTTATTGCCTTCCACCAGGCTGCTCGGCCGCTCGGGGGAGGCGATGCCACAATCAGGCGAGGCGGCACAGGCGTACTTGGGATAGAGTGTCACGAGCACTTTGGCTTTTGGCGGCTGATACACCAGCGTTTCGGTGCGGTCCCACATGGCCTCGGGCAGCAGTTCGCGATCACCGTGAGTCGGGCAGGTTTTCAAATCGTCAGAAACCTCGGCCATCACCTCTTCGCGCGGCAGATGCGGCGGGAGACGCTCGTCTCGCCTCTTGCGCGGACGCCGCCGCTTATGTTCGGGAATCGTCTGCTCGAGTTCTTCCACGGCATCGGCCAGGCCTTCGGCCGCATCGGCTGCTTCGTCCGAATCGCCGAAATCGAGCTTCAACTGATTCGGATCGGCGAGATAGCGTTCGCTGCGTTTGCGAAATGTCTGCAGCAAGAGCTCATCGTAGGCCTTCTTCCAACCGGCAACTTCTTCCTGCAGCGACTTGATCTTCAGGTCCTTCTCCTGAAGCTCAACGTCAAGCCTGCGGAGTTGCTCGCGGAAAAGTGCGTTTGCCTGCTCAAGCTGAGCTAGCCGATCGCCGTCGTCAGGATGCGTTGTTGTGTTCATGACGACGAATGTAGCCAGGTGCGCCGATGGCGCAAGACCCTTTTCGAGGTTCTTGCAAGTTTTTTTCAAAACGTTTTCACGCATCCATTACTCGACGCAGGACGTGTTCGATCCGACCAGCATCACCGGTGCACTCGGTGCCTATGCTGCTTGCGTTCTGGATAGAGCAAACCGTTTGCGACGGCGATCGGAGCCGACCAACGACACGCCGGCAAGCAACATCGAAAGCTGTGTCGTGTCCAATTCGATCGCCTCAGCACCGTCGTTGGGCCGTAGCGATTCGAACGTCCCCGCTTCGAGCACGCGGTAGTAAAGCCAAAACCCGCCGCGTTCATAATGAAGAACCTTCATGCGATCTTGCCGGCGGTTGATGAAGACATACAGGCTGCCGTCGAGCGGGTCTGCGTTGAGTTGCTCCCGTACCAGACCGCTAAGTCCGCTAATGCCTCTGCGGAGATCTGCGGGGCGGGTGTAGACGTAGATTCTGACGCCAGCGGCGATCGATAGCATGCGGTCAGCCTCCCAAGCCCGTTTCATACGTCGCCACCATTTTGTCCAGCGCCAGTTCCACTAGCCGAAGATCGGGACCGACGACGATCTCCACGTTGTTAGGGAGGCGAATGGATAGGCCCATTGGGGAAACTTGACCTTCGACCACCCGCACCTTTTGGTGAGTTTGCGGTAAGCGTGCGGGCTGGAAAAATCTTGGATGGAATTGGGCGGGTGATTGGTGGCCTGAGCGACCTAGATGGTGGTGGTGGTGCTTGTGGTGGTGGGAGGGGGTGATAGCCCGGAACTAGCGGGTTGCCGGGGCTGGCGGTTGGCTGGATTTAGACGCTTTGGGGGGTCACGCCCGCCTGGGCAAGCTCGGTTTGACGCCGAGCGTAGTTCCAAGGGAGCCAGGCATGGGGCTGGGAGGCCACGTCGTCGGCGTGGCGAAGCAACGCTACCAGATATTGATAAGGATTGATGCGATTCAATTCGCACGTATGGATCAGCGTCATGTAGACGTCCCCCGCCTGCGCTCCGCGGGCTGAGCGATAGTAGAGCGAGTTCTTGCGGTGCAGAATGGATTTCTTCAGGGCACGCTCGGCCACGTTGTTATCCAGAGGAGCACCGGGAACTCGCAAGAACTGGGTCAGCCGCTCCCAGTGCTTGAGCATGTAGTTGATCGCTTGCCCTAGCCCTGAATTCGGCTCCACAAGCCGGTCGTCCAATTGCCGGGTCATCCATTTGTGCAGCCCGTCCATCACCCGTTGGCTCTTGGCACGGTGCAATGCCAGCCGCTTCTTGGGAGACAATCCCTTGCGCCGCGCCTCGGCATCCACGCGGTAGACGTGACTGAGCTGCCGGATCACATACTCCGCCTCGTCGGGGAACACGTCGACCCGGTCCACGAAGTTCCGCCGCGCGTGGGCCAGACAGTGGGCCACGATCGTTCGCAGCTCATCGGTCATGTTCCGCGACAACGCATCGCACATCTGGATCGGCGCAGCCAGTTCTTCCGGTCGATCGCGCAGCACCACTGCCAGGTTCTCGCCCGCATGCCGATGCCCGCTGAAAAAGAGCGCAGCATCGAGCCCTTCTCGGCGGGCAACCACCGTCGAAGTGAACGTGCCGGTGCGAGTTCGACCTGAGCCGCTATCCGGTTTTTCCAAGCCCAGCTTATTCAGGATCTTGATCGACGTGTCGTCGTTGTGATACAAGTCCCAATGCGATGTCTCATGGATCAAGGCGTGGTAAACCAGCTTGGGGATGGGCAGGTAGGTGGCAACGATTTGCCACTGCGTCGACGGCGGGAGGGGCGTGCCCAACGCCTCCTCCAGCCGTGCCAGTCGGTTGAAAGGCAACCCCGACCCGTATTTCAACAGAGCGATCATGGCCGCGGACGTCTCGTCGTACTTCTGTCCCTGCGCTTCGGGCGGCGTCTCGGCGTGGAACAACTGTCCGCACAGAGTGCATCGCAATCGCTGCAGCCGATAGACCGTCGCTGCCAACGGCGGCTGGCCGCTGACCCGCACCACCACCCGCGGACCGATCTCGTAGAGCTTGCCGTCACCGCACTCCGGGCAGATGTCGTCAGGTCGCAATCGATCGTGCTCGACGCGGACCTCTCGCGCCGCCTGGTATTGGTCGGCCCCGTTGCGTCCATGTCCGGGCTGAGCGGGCGAGGCCGGCGACGCTGGTTCCGACGCGGCAGCGCCGTCCGTCTCAGCCCCCTCGGACGCTGCCTGATCGTCCGACTTGCCGCGCCCGATCACGTTCTTCAGCGTCTCGGTGCTGCCGAACAACACTCGCTTGAGCCGACTTAGCCGGACGTGGTCGTCACGCAACAGGCTCATCACATAGTCGTACGACCGCAGCACTTTCAGCAGCAGGTCGTAGTCCGACTCTTCCAACTTCCGCTGCTCGATCCGGTCCAGCAGCCGGTTCAAGTCGTCGATCGTGATGTCGACCACTTGCACCTCCGGCCGCGATGAGCCTGATCGTCGTGATGGTCGTTTCCGTTTTGCCGAGCCAGCCATCGAGACGTCCACCGATTTGCAAGTCAGAGCGCGGGAATCGTTGAAGACCGCTTCGTGCTGCCGCTGCTGAGACACACGAGCAACTGGAACACACGAGGTACTCAGCCGCACGGCAGCTGCGCCGCCCGGGAGACCGAGCCGCCCGGACTATTAAGCAGTCGACGAAGCCGCCATCGTTTTATCCCATTTCGGCGAAATGGTAGAACGTCAATTTTCGAAAAAATGACCAGCCTGGAGTGCCCCGGGCCGCTAGGCGCCGCGCCGCACCGGCCGCCAGTCCTCCGGAGCTTCGGTTCGCTCGGGATTCCCCGCCGCCAACAGAACCAACAGTTGATGGGCGGCCAGCGATGCGGCTGCCGCGTCCTTGACGCCGTCGGGCCAGTGCCGGAAGCGTCCGGTCGACAGCCGTTTCTGGCACAGCCAAAACCCCTGGCCGTCGTACATCAGCACCTTGATGGCCGTGGCCCGGCGGTTGCGGAACACGAACACGGCGCCGTCCAGAGGATCTTCATCGAGCACGTCCTTGCACAGCCGTACCAACCCGTCGATGCCCTTGCGAAAATCAGCCGGCTCGACCGCCACCAGCAGACGCATGTGCGGGGTGATCTGCAGCATGGCCGCTACTCCTGGCGGACCAGTTGGCTGAGCGTGGCCAGGTCGGGCGGTGTGCTTCCCTTCCAACGCAGGGTCAGCTTCGTGCCGCGGCCGTTTTCGAATTCCAATTCGCATTCCGCCTGCGGACTGACATTCGTTACCGGAGCCAACTCCACGAACGCCCCCGCACCGCCAGGATGACGCTTTTTCCGAGCGTCAACGGCCTTACCCCGTGCTCCACCACGACCGTCCATCCGTCGTTGCAGGGTATAGTAATCGAGCTTCAGCGCTCCGGCGGTCTTCGCGACGCCGTGCCTGCGCGCGACCTGACACGCCAGTTTCCAAAGTTCATCTGGAATCCGCCCGCGTCCCGACTTCGCCCCCCTCCACTGCCTGAACGCCTCCACAGCCTCCTCGAAAAGCCGATCGCTAGTTGCAGTAAGAGAATCGCTGCTTGTAGTAGAATCGTTCGTTGCGGTGAGACAATCGTTCGATGCAGTAAGCTGTTCCATGGAACGGAGCTCCTTTCGGCTAGAGGATCAAACCCACCTCCAGCCTACCCGTTCCCCCAAAAATCCTCACACACGCTTACCGCAAACTCACGTGAAACTCTCCATTCCAAAGCACGCCGCCAAACAAACAATCATTCAGGTCGACGAACGTATTGGAATCTATCCAGTGACAGGATGTCGATGGATAGATTTGGCGTTGAACTTGCCGCTGTCGCGGTATGCGGATTGCACTGCAACGGCGGCCTCCTTTGCCTAACATCGTAGCAAATCGTCACTGCCGGTCAAACAATTTCGCGCCCAAGGAAAGTGCCACAGCTTCAGCGGATGGATGATGTTGTCCGAACAGAAAGGCAGTATGGGCGGCCCAAGCGCATCGGCGGCGGGCTCGCCCGGAGACGAGTTGAATGGAAGGCGGCCCGGTGGCGATAAGTTTCATGGTCAACGCGGTCTCCGAGGCGGGGCGCGAGAGAGCACGTGGAACATCGGACTGTATAAGCCCGCGACCTGGTAGATGTCGCGGTCGAAGATTTGCCGCCAACTGGGGCGCTTGCTGCTTTGAATGCAGGCAACCTCGCCCTCACAACGCGGACAACGGAGTTCGGGTTGTGAACTGGCAATGACTGGATTTGTCATCTCGTCGACGGGTTCTTCGGCTGGCTTCGGGCACTGCAGTTCACGACATCGATTGAGATAACTTTTTCGCTTGCGGGAATGGTAGCCACCATAGGAACGGGACCTGGTAAAGCCTTTGGGTAAGATGTGAGTTGTCCATCGCGTCATAAACTGATCCGCGGCGAGGCGGAATGGCCGCGGCTTGTGCATGCCGCGTCGCTTTTTGCCCGAAGCTCGTTTGGGCCGGGCCCAGAACCAGACTTCGTCCTGGTTGGCACGAATGATGCGGCTGTCGGCGATCGGACCGCCGGTCAGGTAACGGGCCAAGTACTTGATGACATTCGCCGGGTCGCTGTGGCCGCTGGGAGGGCCTTCGATGAACACGTTCCAGTCAGTCGCTTCGAGCTCGTTGAGCCAGGCGTCGCGTTGAGCTGGACCGTTCAGAAACTCCACGCTTCCGCCGAGCTTGAGCGTTCCCTTGCGAAGCAGTCGTCTCAGACCGCGAACGAAGCACTTGCGAAAGGCCCGGCCAAGTTCGACATGATCGGTCAGGTACGGCTTCTTGCGACGGCGGTGCCTTGGATGTTTCGCCACGACCCACCGGTCCTCGTCGAGCGACGGTCCGGCTCCGGGAACCACCGCGTGAATATGCGGATGGTGTTCCAACTGTTGGTTTCATGTGTGGAGAATCATCAGTGCCGCCGGGTGGAACTTGCCCGTGCGGCGAAGTTCACTATCGAGAGCCCGCCAAGCACTTTGAAACAACAAGCTGTAAAGCTCGCTCCGATTTCCGAGAATCAACGACGAAAGTTTGTCGGGCAGCGTGAAGACGACTTGAAAGTACGGCACGCCGGGCAGCAGGACTTCGGCGCTCTTGTCCATCCAGTCCGCCCGCCTGGCTCCCCCACACTGCGGACAGTGCCGGTCGGTGCACGAGTTGTACACGTTGATCCGCGACCGACAACGGTTGCACTCATAGACGTGTCCTTTCAGGACCGCCGTGCGGCAGAGCAGAATCTTCGACAGGACGCTCTTGACTTGGGGATGCGTACGATTCCGCATCATGAACCGCGGAGTGAACTGCCGCAATAAATCGATCACCCGCGGCCGTTGCTCTTGGTCGGCGGATCGTCCTGTCGTGGCTCGGCCCATCGCGGACATTGCCTCACCGGCAACCAGTCGATCGGGCTGGGCGACCGGTCCAGATGCTGACGCCGGACGTGCAGGTAGACCATCGTGGTGACGAAGCTGGAATGTCCCATCAGTTTGCTGATGGTCAGCAAGTCCACGCCCGCTTCGAGCATTCCGGTGGCCCAACTGTGCCGCAACGTGTGTGGGGTGACGGCCGGCTTGGTGATTGCCGCCTTGGCCACCGCCAGCTTGCATGCTTTCTGGACCGTCGCCGAAGAGAGCGGGCTGTCGGGCGTCTTGCCGGGAAACAGAAAGTCCCGCGGCCGGTCGATCTTCCAATACGTTCGCAGTGCCTCGAGCAGTCGCGGGGATGCTGGGACAACTCGGGCCTTGCGCCCCTTGCCGTGGCGGATCGTCAGTTGCGAACGGTCGCCGTCGATGTCGGCCACCCTCAGGTGCGTCGCCTCGCTGAGTCTCAGGCCGGCTGCATAGCAAGTCAGCAGGACGGCATGGTGTTTGGGGTTGTGAAGGCATTCGAATAACCGGCAAGCTTCTTCGTTGGAGAGCACAGTCGGCAGTTTTTTGGGTCGTTTGCCGAATGGAATGTGTTTGATGGCCCAGTCCTTGCCGAGCGTCACGGTGTACAGAAACCTTAGGCCACAAACGGCTTGGTTGAAGCTGCTCCAGGAAACTTTCTTCTCATTGACCAGGTGCAACTGATACAACCGGATCTCTTCGGGGCCCAGCCGGTCTGCGGTCTTGCCGAAGTGCTGGCAGAACTTGTCGACGTGGTAGGTGTAGGAGTCGATGGTACTGGGCGAGAAGTTCCGTAGTTGCATGTCCTCGGCCATCCGCTTGATATAACCATTCATTCGTTTCTTAAAGGGCGTCAAGGCTGCCTCGCTTGGTAGAGTTGCTGGATCGGCAATTGGCCATTCGGCCTGACTACCGGAAGCATGCTTCAGAACAAGGCATCGCGCAAGTAGAAACTTGACGGGCGGGGCAAGAATGCCAGATATCATCCTCAGAGAGACATTACAGCGCGGACGACTCTCATCGCGCGGACGACCCTCATCGCGCGGACGATTGTTCCAGCGCGGACATTCCCTACAGCGCGGACGACCCGAATGAGTGGTCGAAGAAAATGACTTCCGCGAAGCGGCTTAGTTCAACGACCGCGATCACCGGGCGGGCGGACCAACGCGAGTGATCATGAAAAAACCACACCCCTCAATCGAAGCGAACGACGGCGAAAAACCGGAAACGTAGCCCGCTCCGGTGCATCGCTTTGTTATCGGGCGTTTTACGTCTCCATCAAGTATCTTCTTCCGGCATCACTGATTTCCCAGATGCCGCGAGGACTGTCATTTTTTAGGAGTAAGCGCCCATCAGAACGGTTGTTGACGAAGGGGGTATGTTGGTGACGTAGGCGATTAGTTTCCAGCTGCTACGTCAACCTGAGGAGTGACTCCCATGGCACAAGGACCGCGTCCGGCGAAAATTCGAGAGTGGTCGCAGCGAATGGCTCGCTATGCTGCATCTGGTCAAACCGTCACGGAGTTCTGCAAAGCCGAGCAGGTTTCGCAACCGTCATTCTACCACTGGAAAAAGAAGCTCGGCGACCGCGGCACGTCCCAGCGCACTGGCCAGCCGGCATTTCAAAAAGTGCGGGTGGTCGAAGGTCAAGTTTCCCCAATGGGCCTATCCATTCGCCTCCCTAACAACGTGGAGATCGTCGTCGGTCCCGATCTTCGGCTAGTGGAACTGGCGCTGGACAAAATGGTGGCGACGTATGAAACGGGCTTGGGAGGCTGACCGCATGCTATCGATCGCCGCTGGCGTCAGAATCTACGTCTACACCCGCCCCGCAGATCTCCGCAGAGGCATTAGCGGACTTAGCGGTCTGGTACGGGAGCAACTCAACGCAGACCCGCTCGACGGCAGCCTGTATGTCTTCATCAACCGCCGGCAAGATCGCATGAAGGTTCTTCATTATGAACGCGGCGGGTTTTGGCTTTACTACCGCGTGCTCGAAGCGGGGACGTTCGAATCGCTACGGCCCAACGACGGTGCTGAGGCGATCGAATTGGACACGACACAGCTTGCGATGTTGCTTGCCGGCGTGTCGTTGGTTGGCTCCGATCGCCGTCGCAAACGGTTTGCTCTATCCAGAACGCAAGCAGCATAGGCACCGAGTGCACCGGTGATGCTGGTCGAATCGAACACGTCCTGCGTCGAGTAATGGATGCGTGAAAACGTTTTGAAAAAAACTTGCAAGAACCTCGAAAAGGGTCTTGCGCCATCGGCGCACCTGGCTACATTCGTCGTCATGAACACAACAACGCATCCTGACGACGGCGATCGGCTAGCTCAGCTTGAGCAGGCAAACGCACTTTTCCGCGAGCAACTCCGCAGGCTTGACGTTGAGCTTCAGGAGAAGGACCTGAAGATCAAGTCGCTGCAGGAAGAAGTTGCCGGTTGGAAGAAGGCCTACGATGAGCTCTTGCTGCAGACATTTCGCAAACGCAGCGAACGCTATCTCGCCGATCCGAATCAGTTGAAGCTCGATTTCGGCGATTCGGACGAAGCAGCCGATGCGGCCGAAGGCCTGGCCGATGCCGTGGAAGAACTCGAGCAGACGATTCCCGAACATAAGCGGCGGCGTCCGCGCAAGAGGCGAGACGAGCGTCTCCCGCCGCATCTGCCGCGTGAAGAGGTGATGGCCGAGGTTTCTGACGATTTGAAAACCTGCCCGACACACGGTGATCGCGAACTGCTGCCCGAGGCCATGTGGGACCGCACCGAAACGCTGGTGTATCAGCCGCCAAAAGCCAAAGTGCTCGTGACACTCTATCCCAAGTACGCCTGTGCCGCCTCGCCTGATTGTGGCATCGCTTCCCCCGAGCGGCCGAGCAGCCTGGTGGAAGGCAATAAGTACGATACTTCGGTGGCAGCGGAGATCATCACAGCGAGACTCGGCTATCACCTGCCATTCTATCGGCAGCAGGACCTGTTTCGCAGTATTGGCTGGACTCCGCAACGCAGCACGCTGTGCAACATCTACGCCCAAGCCCATTTCGTGATCGAGCCTCTACTCGCGTACTTCAAGCAGCAGTTAATGCAAGACTCGGTCATCGGAACCGATGAAACGCGAACGGCGCTCCTGCTGCCTCGTGCGCTGCCCGACTTCGACTTGGAGGATCCCAAGCAACGTCGTATGCACGAAGTGTTCAGCGAGGCAATTCGGGAAGGGAAACGCAGCATCAATGGCCGGATGTGGGCCTACCGCGGCTCGACGATCAAACTGAATCTGTTCGACTTTACGGTAAGTCGCCACCGGGACGGCCCCGAGTTGATGTTTCGCGACTACCAGGGGACGTTAATAGGAGATTGCTGGTCTGGATTCGAGTCGATTGTGGTGGCATCGGAAGGGGCCATTGTCCGCGCTGCATGCAATGCCCATGCCCGCCGCAAGATATTCGAGTCGAACGCCTATCCGTCTGATCGACGGCAGTGGCTGCAGTGGTATCAACAGTTGTGGGACATCGAGGACCGTGGCAAGGATATGTCGCCCGAAGAACGTCTGCAACTGCGTCAGACCGAGGCGGTCGAAATCTGGAAGGCGATGGAGCAGTGGTTGAAGGACGCGGACGAGCGAACTGGCCACGTGATTCTTCCGAAGTCCGACTTTGGCAAAGCGATCCAATACATTAAGAACCACTGGGGTCCGTTGCGACGGTATTTGGATGATCCTCACGTGCCGATCGACAATAACGATACCGAGCAACTGATGAAACAGGTTGCGATCGGCAGGAAGAACTGGCTGTTTGCTGGTAGCGTGAAGGGGGGTGAACGAACGGCCGGCTTACTGACTCTGGTTAGCAGTGCCCTGCGGAACGATCTGGACGTGTGGTCTTACATCAAGGATGTGCTCGACCAACTGCTTGCCGGCAATACGAACTACGAGTCGCTCTTGCCATGGCACTGGCGTCACGAGCATCCGGAAGCTGTTCGCGAGCATCGCATTCAGGAGCGCAAGGAGCGGACGGATCGCAAACGAGAGCGTCGTGTCCGGCGTCGAGCATGGAAGCAACGCGCCCGATCGGGCTCCACATGATCGGCGGCTCAGCGGGACTGTTTAAGTCAGCCACGTTACTGATTCTCCTTGGTGCCGATCTTCGTGCCGATGCGCGATGTGCCGGTCTTTGTGCCGATCCGATGTGCCGATCCGATGTGCCGGTCTTTATGCCGATCCGATGTGTCGATCCGATGTGCCGGTCTGATGTGCCGGTCTGATGTGCCGGTCTGATGTGCCGGTCTGATGTGCCGGCCTGATGTGCCGGCCTGATGTGTCGGTCTGATGTGTCGGTCTGATGTGTCGGTCTGATGTGCCGGCCTGATGTGTCGGTCTGATGTGTCGGTCTGATGTGTCGGTCTGATGTGTCGGTCTGATGTGTCGGTCTGATGTGTCGGTCTGATGTGTCGGTCTGATGTGTCGGTCTGATGTGTCGGTTCTGATGTGTGTCGGTCTGATGTGTCGGTCTGATGTGTCGGTCTGATGTGTCGGTCTGATGTGTCGGCTATGTGTCGGCCTGATGTGTCAGCCTGTGCTAATTGCTGCGCGTTTAACTCGCGTCCGCCGCCCTGCCTGCGGAATCGTCCCTCTCACCTTCTTCTATCGAACCGAGCAAGTCAGACGCCCCCACCAACGCCCCCATCGGCCAATGGCCCTGCTGGGCGCTTACGCCGATCTTCGTGCCGATGCGCGATGTGCCGGTCTTTGTGCCGATCCGATGTGTCGATCCGATGTGCCGGTCTGATGTGCCGGTCTGATGTGCGGTCTGATGTGCCGGTCTGATGGGCCGGCCTGATGTGTCGGCCTGATGTGTCGGCCTGATGTGTCGGCCTGATGTGTCGGCCTGATGTGTCGGCCTGATGTGTCGGCCTGATGTGTCGGCCTGATGTGTCGGCCTGATGTGTCGGCCTGATGTGTCGGCCTGATGTGTCGGCCTGATGTGTCGGCCTGATGTGTCGGCCTGTGCTAATTGCTGCGCGTTAACTCGCGTCCGCCGCCCTGCCTGCGGAATCGTCCCTCTCACCTTCTTCTATCGAACCGAGCAAGTCAGACGGCCCCACCAACGCCCCCATCGGCCAATGGCCCTGCTGGGCGCTTACGCCGATCTTCGTGCCGATGCGCGATGTGCCGGTCTTTGTGCCGATCCGATGTGTCGATCCGATGTGCCGGTCTGATGTGCCGGCCTGATGTGTCGGCCTGATGTGTCGGCCTGATGTGTCGGCCTGATGTGTCGGCCTGATGTGTCGGCCTGATGTGTCGGCCTGATGTGTCGGCCTGATGTGTCGGCCTGATGTGTCGGCCTGTGCTAATTGCTGCGCGTTAACTCGCGTCCGCCGCCCTGCCTGCGGAATCGTCCCTCTCACCTTCTTCTATCGAACCGAGCAAGTCAGACGGCCCCACCAACGCCCCCATCGGCCAATGGCCCTGCTGGGCGCTTACGAAAGATGTGCTGGCCTGCGCTGATTGCTGCGCGTTACCTCGCGCCCGCCGGAACCCTGACCGTAGAATCGTCCCCACCACGGTCTTCTACCGAACCGAGCAAGTCTGGCGGCCCCACCAACGCCCCATCGGCCAATGGCCCTGATGGGCGCTTACATCGGTTCGCCGGATGGGGCTGCTTCGAATCTGACGCAGATGTACTCGCTGCCTGGCACGTCGAGATCGCAGCGTGTCTCCTGGACGACTCGAAAACCGGTTCGATCGGCCAGTCGTCGAATGCTTGATCCGGTGAAGAAATGAAGGTGCGCCGGCGATACTTCGTATCGATACTCGTAGCATGGTGTGGAATGAACCATCGTCCCGCCGGGGCGTAGCACCGACCGGCATCGGCGGACATGGGCATAGCGCAGAAAAAAACCCTCGGGGGATACCCGAGGGTGTTGCAGATTTAAAAATCCGGCGATACCTACTTTCGCACTGGTGGGCACTATCATCGGCTCTGGAAGCTTGACTTCTGTGTTCGGGATGGGAACAGGTATGGCCTTCCAGATATGGTCGCCGGAAGAGCCCAACTCAGCCTATTCGCCTGAGCTGGACTAATCCAGTTGATTGGTAGTTGGCACCGACGACGCTATTGAAGCGAGGTTGAGAGTGCGAAATATCGGCGGTCAAGTATTCGTCCGTTAGTACCAGTTAGCTGAACACGTTACCGTGCTTACACATCTGGCCTATCAACCTGGTAGTCTTCCAGGGGACTTTCGCGCTTACGCGCTTACGAAACCTAATCTTGGGGCGGGCTTCACGCTTAGATGCTTTCAGCGTTTATCCTTTCCGTAGTTAGCTATCCAGCCGTGCCACTAGCGTGACAACTGGTACACCAGAGCTACGTCCAACCAAATCCTCTCGTACTAAGGTTGAATCCCCTCAAGTTTCGTACGCCCACGGCAGATAGGGACCGACCTGTCTCACGACGGTCTGAACCCAGCTCACGTACCACTTTCATTGGCGAACAGCCAAACCCTTGGGAGCTTCTTCACCCCCAGGATGTGATGAGCCGACATCGAGGTGCCAAACCGCATCGCCGCTGTGGACGCTCGGATGCGATAAGCCTGTTATCCCCGGAGTACCTTTTATCTGATGAGCGATGACCCTTCCATTCGGAATCACCGGATCACTAAGGCCTACTTTCGTATCTGCTCGACTTATTTGTCTCGCAGTTAAGCCCACTTCTACCTTTACGCTCTACGCCTGATTGCCGACCAGGCTGAGTGGACCTTTGCACTCCTCCGTTACTCTTTAGGAGGAGACCGCCCCAGTCAAACTGCCCAACTGACACTGTCCCCTAACCCGATTCAGGGTTTAGGGTTAGAATTAAAGCATGGCCAGGCTGGTATTTCACCGACGGCTCCCTGAGCGCTGACGCGCCCAGTTCACAGCCTCCCAGCTATCCTACACAGGCCATACCTCAACCCAATATCAGCCTACAGTAAAGGTTCACGGGGTCTTTCCGTCTAACCGCGGGTACGTGGCATCTTCACCACGACTACAATTTCACCGGGTCGGTGATTGAGACAGTGCTCCGATCGTTACGCCTTTCATGCAGGTCGGAACTTACCCGACAAGGAACTTCGCTACCTTAGGACCCTCCAGGGTTGTTACTACCATCGGTTTGGTCTGCGAGAGCCAGGACCGTGGCGGGCCGGACATTTCTGCCAGCCTCTGCATGTCGCCATGCAGCTCGGACTATATCATTCCACTCGCGTCAGGTCGCGGGTGGATCTGGCGTGTAGTCTCTGAGGATTCCGTCTGATTTCAAGTTCGCCAGGATGTGTTCCTCGCTGAACTTTCGCTTTCCGCCGTCGTTCATGTTGCGTCGCAAGCGAAGCAACTCATGGATGCCTTCAGGAGTCTTGTGGGCTCCGTCGAGCATCAATTCCAGCATTTTCCGAAACGTAGCGAAGTCACGTTTTTTCTTTCCGGAGAGGAAAGGAAACTTTCGGAAAAAGGGAACGACATGATCGCGCAGGGCGGTGAGGTTATTGACCTCGTACATCCAGACTCCGCCACCTTTTTCGAAGATCGTTCCGCACTTCAAGTGTCGTTTGATCAGAGCGAGAATCACTCTGTCTCTCTGCGACACGTTGAATGTGAGGGAGACCTTCCAGCCGGTGGAGAAATCGGGCCGGGGTCGAAACTTCAGCATGAAGCTTCCTTCACCGTCAACGTATCCCGCGATGTAATAACCGATTGCGGGATCGATGCGATCGACGTTAAGCATCTCAGACAGCCTTTCCTGCTGATTGCCTGCACCACGCGGATTGTCACTGCCCATTTGGTCCGGCGAAACGCATGTGCTTTCATCGGATCCTTACTTGGGTGAGTACCGGTGGATACTCAGGTGTCCCAGCATATAGCCAGATTTTACAACTACGAAACGTTCATAGTTAGGGCCGCCGTTTACCGGGGCTTCGGTCGCCAGCTTCGCTCCGAAGAGCTAACCGCCTTCCTTAACCTACCGGCACCGGGCAGGCGTCAGACGCTATACATCCACTTGCGTGTTAGCAGCGTCCTGTGTTTTTGATAAACAGTCGTCAGAGCCGATTTTCTGTGGCCTACTTGCGTAGGCGCCCCTTATCGCGAACTTACGGGGCCATTTTGCAGAGTTCCTTAATCACCGTTCTCCCGAGCGCCTTAGACTACTCGTCTCGCCTACCTGTGTCAGTTTTAGTACGGTCACACGTGCTTCAAAGCTTAGAAGCTTTTCTTGGACATCCTGCCAACATCATCCAGATCTTAGGTGCTGTTAGCTCCAGGCCTTGAACTATGGAGGCGGATTTGCCTACCCCCGTTCTCGGCCTGAAGCAACGGACATTTCTAGCCGTCCGCATGTTTTTCGGATGCCGTCCCTCCATCGCTCCACACGTGTGGCGCAGGAATATTAACCTGCTATCCATCGACTACGCCTTTCGGCCTCGTCTTAGGTACCGGCTAACCCTGGGCGGATTTACCTTCCCCAGGAAACCTTAGGCTTTCGGCGAACAGGATTCTCACCTGTTTTATCGTTACTCATTCCGGCATAATCACCTGTAGAGCCCGACACCGCTCCTTTCGGTACGGCTTGTATCTGCTCTACAGCGCTCTCCTACCGCTTGGGCCGCTCCGCAGAGCGACTCAAGCCCGTGGCTTCGGTACTATGCTTACTCCCGTTCATTATCGGCGCAGAATCTCTCGACCAGTAAGCTGTTACGCACTTTTTAAATGGTGGCTGCTTCTAAGCCAACATCCTGGCTGTCACAGAGATTCAACTTCCTTAGTGACTGAGCATAGTTTAGGGACCTTAGCCGACGATCTGGGTTGTTTCCCTCTCGACCACGGAGCTTATCCCCCGCAGACTGACTCCCGAGATAGTCTCACCGGTATTCGGAGTTTGGTTCGGTGGGGTACCCTTGGCGGGCCCCCATCCGATTCAGTATCTCTACCCCCGGTGAGTAGTGGCTCGAGGCTATACCTAAATATATTTCGGAGAGAACGAGCTATCTCTGCGTTTGATTAGACTTTCACTCCTCCCCACAAGTCATCCCCTCGGTTTTCAACCCAAGTGGGTTCGGTCCTCCACGCGGTTTAACCCGCGCTTCAACCTGCTCATGGGTAGATCACGCAGTTTCGCGTCTACCACCTGCGACAAATCGCCCAGTTAAGACTCGGTTTCCCTATGGCTCCGCCCCTGAAGGGCTTAACCCAAAGCCGCAGACGGTAACTCGCCGGATCATTTTGCTAAAGGCACGCCGTCACACGTTTAATCGTGCTCCGACCGCTTGTAGGCACATGGTTTCAGGTTCACTGTCCTCCCCTAGCCGGGGTTCTTCTCATCTTTCGATCGCTCTACTTAGTTCACTATCGGTCATCAGAGAGTATTTAGCCTTACGGGATGGTCCCCGTAGATTCAGTCGGAGTTTCACGTGCTCCGACCTACTCAGGTATCCTTCGGGAGACTCGAAGCTTTCGCGTACGGGACCGTCACCCTCTATGGTGTGTCGTTCCAGAGCACTTCCGCTAGCCAGAGTTTTGTAACTCCCATGTGAAGGACCCTACAACCCCACTCGGGAAACCCTCGTGGTTTGGGCTACTCCGCTTTCGCTCGCCGCTACTTACGGAATCGATTTTTCTTTCTACTCCTCCAGGTACTTAGATGTTTCAGTTCCCTGGGTTTGCCACTCGTGCCTATGGATTCAGCACGAGCTAATTCGGGAATCTCGGGATCAACGCTTGTTTGTCAGCTCCCCCAAGCTTTTCGCAGACTTCCACGCCCTTCATCGCCTTCTGATGCCAAGACATCCCCCATGCGCCCTTAGTAACTTGACCACCGACATTTCGAACTCTCGGCAGTACAACCCAACCTTGCTGTTGCCAGGTGGTTTGCACAGGCCGAGCTGAAATGCGGCAGGGCTGTGTAGCAAATCACAGCCTGTCGCCGGACTGCAAGACAACGTCTCACAGTCAGCTCATCAGCGCTCGCTTTCCAGTGCAATAGATCGCCCTTGCGGGCACTCTATCGACTCCAGCGTCGTGTTGCATTTTGCCAAGATCGCTCCCAGCAAAAATGCCTTAAGATGCCAACTACCAATCAACCAAATTGTCAAAGATCGTCAGGGCTTCCTGAGGAAGCCACTCCCCTCAAGGGAGTTCAGTAATCTATGTCGAAGTCGTCTCGTCGTCAACTGCATTTTCGAGTGACTTCGAAGTTTTTTTCTTGCCGCCTCAGCTCGTGGCTCGCGGCAAGATCAGTGGAGGTGAACGGACTTGAACCGATGACCTCCTGCGTGCAAAGCAGGCGCTCTCCCAACTGAGCTACACCCCCGCTCGAACCGCCCCTGAAGTTTAAGAAGTTCTCCCCTCAGCTGTAAAGTGCTAGTTGAGAATTTCTGAAAACTTTTCTGAGGACAGGCTCCCCGCTTGGTACTCCCAGCAGGCCGCAGGGCCAGCGGTGATGCACCAAAAAGGGAGTGGGCGCGCCAGGATTCGAACCTGGGACCTCGTCGTTATCAGCGACGCGCTCTAACCAACTGAGCTACGCGCCCCCTTCCAGGGACCCGCCCCAAGCCGCGTCCACTTCGCGATCTCTCGACGCAAACGTCTCGCGACTGGGGTGAGACGTCAAGAATACTATCGCATGAACGTTGCTTGTCAACCACTTTCCACCCCGCCCCTATCGGCACTTCAGTCCGGCGACTTGAGCCTTCATCCAATCGGTCCGCCTGCAACCGGCCGGCAACCCGCCCCCACCGGCCCATTCTCCCGAACCGACTCTCCCTGCCCGGTGGGCTCGGTCGGTGCCGCGGAAACAGCCAGTTCAGCGCCATTTGCCCAGGAATTGCACGAAATTTGCACGCGGGTGCGCATGAACAGCCAGCCGCGATCATGCGGGCTGCGATCAATCGGGCCGCGGATCGAGGCTCCAGCCGGGGTGACGGAACACGCTAAATAGCAAACGATAAACCGAGGCCCAATCGAAGTGCGTGCGAAGCCGGGGCGGCCCGGTTACAATCAAGGGCATGAATAGTACTTCCGAAAGCCTGCTCCTGCGGCTGCGTTTGGCCGCCGATAGCGAAGCCTGGGAGTACTTCGTGTCGCTCTACACCCCCCTGCTCTTCTATTGGGCCCGCCGCACTGGATTGGCCCGCGAGGATGCCAGCGACCTGGTGCAGGATGTCTTGATTCAGTTGCTCAAGTCGCTGCCCGAATTCGACTACGATGCCCGCCGCAGTTTCCGAGGTTGGCTGCGGACGATCACCCTGAACTGCTGGCGGCAACGGGTCCGCAAAAAGCGGCCGCCGACCGCGCCGCTGGATGCTTCGCTGTTAGAAGAGTTGCCCGAACCGCAGTCGAGCGTCGAGTTCTGGGAGTCCGATTATCGGCCGGCGTTGATGCGTCGAGCCATCGAGTTGTGCCGCGAGCGGTTCCAGCCGAATACCTGGGCCGCCCTGCAAGAGTACCTGCAGCAGGATCGCCCGGCCGACGAAATCGCTCGTCGCCACGGCATCAGCGTGTGGACCCTGTACTCAGCCAAGTCCCGACTGGTGCGCATGCTCCGCGACGAACTGGATGACATGCTCGACTGAGAGCCTCGGTTGCGGGGGCAAACGCTGTCCGCCAGGCTGCCAGCGGGTCAAAAAAACGGAGAATTCTGTGGCAGTCTGTTCCAAAGAGCACCGCTGCCCGCATACAGGTTGATAGAGGCCGTTGATAAAGGTCGGCATCGCGGGTGCCCGATCCGGGCCGCCGCGGCTTGTCCGAGCCCCGCAGTGGTGCCTCAGGGCGTGCCCGTGCCTGGGCAACGTGCCCTGGTCACGGTTTCCACGCCTCCCCCGAGTGCATTCGTCCCGCGAACCTAACAGGAGCCAGTCATGATGATCGAACGCGTGCCCGAGAGCCGTAAACTGCACCATTGGCCTGACGACGAGCGTTGTCCTCCGGCGTCGTGGCTGGACGGCCTGATGATGGGCGACCTGGGGGCTGGGCTGCAGCAGCGACTGGAGGCTCACCTGTCGGCCTGCGCGGTCTGCCAACAACGGCTGCTCGACGTCGGCGGGAGCGATTCGATCGAAGCGTTGGCGCGTCAGTGCCTGAGGGCCGACGAGGAGGCGGGCTTCGATGCGGCCGATCGAGTGGCCATTGGGCAACTCATCGACCGGTTAGGACGGATTGCCGAGGACGGCCCGGCAGCGGGGCAGCTTCCGCAGTCTGCTGCCGACCTCGCGACCCGGTTGGCCGAACTGCAGCCGTTTTTCGACCCACCGGCCAGCTCGGGCAGTCTGGGCAGGATCGACCGATTCGAGATCTTGGAAGTGCTCGGCGCGGGGGCGACCGGCGTCGTGTTTCGGGCGCGGCAAACCTCGCTGGATCGCTTCGTGGTCCTGAAAGTGCTCCGGCCGAGTCTGGGGACTCAGGCGCGGGAGCGGTTCTTGCACGAAGCCCGAGCCGCGGCGGCCATCGAGCACGATAACGTGGTGACCATCCTCGAAGTTGGCCAGTGGCGGGAGCTGGCGTTCTTTACCATGCCCTGGTTGCCGGGCGAAACGCTGCAGGTGCGCGTAGAGCGGCAACGGGTCTTGGATCCGCAGGAGGTGGTGGAGGTTTCCCGACAAATCGCCGCCGGGTTGAGCGTGGCGCATCGACATGGCCTGGTCCATCGCGATGTCAAACCGGCCAATATCTGGATCGAGGAGAGTACGGGCCGCGTGCGGCTGCTCGATTTCGGGCTGGCTCGAATCGCCGACGACGACCAACACTTTACTCAGACCGGCATGGTGGCCGGCACGCCTGGGTACATGTCGCCCCAACAGGCCGCGGGGGAGTCGATCGACCAGCGCAGCGACTTGTTCAGCCTGGGGTGCGTGATGTACCGCATGGCAACCGGTCGGATGGCCTTCGTGGCACCAAACGTCCTGGCCACGTTGCAACTGGTGCGGACGCATCATCCGATTCCGGCCGACGAAGTGAATCCCGAGGTGCCCGCCGGACTTTCGCTGTTGATCCAGTGCCTGTTGGCCAAGGATCCGAACCAGCGACCTCAGTCCGCCGAACAAGTGATCGCGGCCCTGGATAGCCCTCCTCGCGACTGGCCGTTCGCCCTGCCCGGGGCGCGCCAAGTCGACCGAAACGACGGATCGCCGCGTGCCCATGCGTCCAAGTCGTCCTGGGGCAGGATCGGACGCGGGATCGGGCTCTGCCTGGTCTGCCTGGCGTTGGGCGGCGCCGGATGGTGGTTCGCCCCGCAAGTGATCCGAATCGTAACCGATCAGGGTGTGGTCGAGATCGAGACCGAGGACCCCGACATCCAGATCGAGGTTCTCCAACAGGGGCGTCGCGTGCGCGTGATCGACACGCGCACGACACAGCAATTCGAGATCTGCTCGGGCGAGTACGTATTGCGGGGTATTGCACCGGAGAGCGAAGTGCAGTTGTCCACCGACCGATTGGTTGTCAAACGAGGGGGCAAGCAGGTCGTCCAGGCCCGGTTGCTGCCACCACCGACAATCGCCGGCACGGATACGGGTGGGCCTGTTGCCGATTCGGGAGAATCCGCGGCCGCTCGCGTCGAGCCGCTGTGGGCCGGCAAGCCGTTGCGCGAGTACCTGGGGCTGTTACGAGTCGAACGGCATAGGGAACGCGTGGCGGAAATCCTCCGGGCACTGGATGCCATGTACGCCGATGAGTATCAGCAGGAGGTTTTCGCAGTCCTCAAAGGGGTGTTGAGCCAGTCGTACGTCGATCGAATTGCGATTGGCAGTGATTTGGGACCAAACCTCGCGAGTCTCATTGTCAAACTTCCGGCCGAAAGTCAAGTAGATCTGTTGTTGACCTACCTGCGCAGTCAGGACCGGGAAGGAGACCCCTGGGTTGACTTCTGGTTGATGGGAATCCGAGGCAAGAAAGAGGAGGTTCAGCAGCTTCAGCAACGTCGTGACGAGATTCTCGAAGCCCTGCTTTCGCAGGTGCAGCAAGCGAGTGGGCCGTCGCCGGTATGGACGAATGTACTGGCGAAATCCGTCTTATACGCCGAAATCTCCTTGGATGATCGCCCCGACGTGCTCGAAACGATCGCGACCGATCTTTCCCAAGCGTCAGCCGATCGGCTGATCCTGCTCGCTCGAATCGCGCCCGATACGCCCGACCTGGCTGATCATATCACCGCCTACATCGGTCAGCCCCGCTCGTTCCCTCGTTCGCCCGAAGAAGCGGAACTCGTCCGCGCTCTGCTGGCCATGGGGCCTGATCGGTATCAGCTCAGGCACTTGCTACCGTCGGGGAGCGTCCTTCTTGGTGCCGATTTAACGGCAAGTTGGCATGGTCAGCCATCCGCGCAGATTCTGGCCGAATGGCTGCAGGCAATGATCGATTGCATGGACTCGGCTGAGATCTCTCTCGACGAGAATAAAAAGCTGTTGAATCAGGAGCTTATCGCGAACAGAACCCAGTGGCTGAATTTCCTCCACGGGTTAAAACAGCAGCCGATTCCTGACAACGAGAAGCAGAGAATCCGGGATCTGTACGAGAGAATAATGGAAAAACTGGAGGAAAAATTGAGCGAGCCCAGCCTAGAAGGGGAACGGCAGCCAGGCAGGTAGGGCGTCCGAAGTGTGCGGGCTGTCGATCGCCCGACCGGCAACGACCGCGACGGCTCGAATGCTGGCCGGTAGAGGCCGGCGGGCCGGCAATTTCTCGATTCCATCAGACAACAAAAACTGCTACAACCAGAGCGATGTTGGCGGGAACGCGGCCGGCGCACTGCGCGGCTGGCTTTCACTGTCCCGCTTGCCGGTATCATTTCGTTCTTTCGTTCGAAAGCTAGCTGGAGTGGCTGCCAGGAGAATTTCATCGATGGATTGTCGACAGACGGACGCGAGAGGGGTTGCAAGCAGCGATTCGATTGCGGCGGGCGGTGCCGTCCCGCGCTTAGGCCAAGGAGCGTGTGGCCGGGGCCTGGTGGCGGCCTGGTGGCTGGGAAGCCTGGTGGCCTTGGTACCTGCCGCGGCGGCGCAGGAGGATCCACGGTTAGCCAAAGCGCTGTCCTACACGCCTTTGCAATCGGATGTGCGATTCGAAAAGGTCGAGGATCAGCAGGTGGGGCAGTGTTCGCTCGAAGAGACGACTCGCGATGGCGTCAAAGGGTTCTGGGTGACCGGGCCGGCTGGCCAACCGCTGCGGTGGTTTGCCGATACCAACAAAGACAATCGCTTGGATCGGTGGTCCTACTATTATGCCGGCGTGGAGGTGTATCGCGAATTGGATACCGATTTCAACGGCACCGCCGATCAGTTTCGGTGGTTGAATACGGAGGGCGTTCGTCACGGGATCGACCACGATGAAGATGGCCAGATCGACCGGTGGTTGATGATCTCGGCGGAAGAGGTCTCGGCGGAGGTCGTTGCCGCTGCTGCTCAGCGCGATGTTGCCCGTTTCGTTCGGCTGCTGCCTACTGAGGAAGAGGTACGTGGATTGGGGCTGTCGGCGGAGAAGGCCGAGGCATTGTTCGATCGCGTCTCCCGGGCCAAAAAAGAGTTTGCCACGTGGGCCAACAGCCAGAAGGCGGTCACTCGCCACAGCCAGTGGACGCATTTTGGTGCGGATAAGCCGGGATTGGTTCCGGCGGGGACGGATGGTTCCGAGAAGGATATCATCGTTTACGAAAATGCGGTGGCACTTTTCGAAGATCAAGGCAAGCCGCGGCAACTGCTGATCGGCACCTTGGTGCGGTGCGGTGAAGCATGGCGAGTGATCGATCTGCCGAAGGAGGTCTCGGAAGGGACGACGATCGAAGATGGTGGAATGTTTTTCGCCGCCGCCTACACGCCTCGCTCTGCCGACCATGCCAGCGGCGGGCTGTCGCCCGTGCTCGAGCGATTGATTACCGAGTTGCAGCAGGTCGATGAGAAGCTGCTCGGCGGCCAGGTCAGCAATCCCGCTCCTCTGCACGCTCAACGATCTGATGTGCTGGAGAAGCTGGTTGCCGCCTCCGAGCCCGGCGAGGAGCGGTCGACATGGATTCGGCAATTCGCCGATACCGTCAGCGCTGCGGCGCAAATGGGTGAATTCCCTGAGGGGACCGACCGCTTGCGCGATTTCGTAAAAAAACTGGCCGGTATCGGTGTCGAGGATGACGACATGGCCTATGTCGTTTATCGAGCGATCGAAACCGATTACCGGATCAAGTCCTTGGAAGCGAAGGAGGACGAGATCGAGCCGTTGCAGAAAGCGTATTTGACCAGTTTGGAAGCGTTCATCAAGCGTTTTCCACAAAGTGCCGAGGCGGCCGATGCGATGATTCAACTGGCCCTCTCGGCCGAATTCGCCGGCCAACGTGATGAAGCGGCCAAGTGGTACCGTCAGGCCGCGGAGAGTTTTCCTAGCACCCTGCCCGGTCGTAAAGCGGCCGGCGCGTTGCAGCGACTTGCGCTGGAAGGCAAGCCGCTGAGGATTACCGCCAAAACCCTCGATGGACGCACGTTCAATTCGGCCGCTTATACCGGCGGTCCGGTTATCTACCACTGCTGGGCCACCTGGTGCGATAGTTGCAAGGCGGAAATGCGCGCCCTCAAGCAGTTGCAGGAAAAGTATGCGAAACAGCGGTTGCGGATCGTGGGCATCAACTTCGACGACACGCCAGATCAGGCCCGGAAATTCGTCCAGCAACAGGGGTACCAGTGGCTGCAGTTGCACGATGAAGGTGGGTTCGAATCCGAATTGGCCGTCTCTCACGGCATTCTCACCCTGCCCCTCAACTTCGTGGTCGATGCGCAAGGTCGCGTGGTGAAAACGGGGGTCCACTGGTCGGAGCTGGATGATTTGATTGGCAAGATGGTGCAATGATCTGTTCAGCCAGCTGTTGTCTCGTCGGTGTGGCCGCTATCTCCCAACGAGGTGGCGGCATCGAGGACCGCCGACACGGCCAATGCGCCGGGCATGCCATGGCAAGCGGGCCGCGGTTGCATCGCGGTGGCGGACTGGTGAGCGGTCCGCTAGTTTCCGGGGAGGGATCTTGCCTCCGGCTGACGTTCTGAATTCGTTGTCATCGGTGGGCATTGACCTTCCCGCTGCTCTGTCCGGCTCTTCGTCGATGTGCGCCTCCTCGGGCTGATGCGCTCGTCCGCACGCTCTGGGGATTGCTGCGCCACAGCTGGCACGCCGCGCGACGAGTCCCCATGAGAGCGCCTCGCCGTGTTTGCCAATCGCTATCCCTCCTCGCCCACACAGTCCCCAAGGCCCGTTGAATGCCGTTGCCGGAGGATTGGCATCATGCAACCTCGTGTTTGGGGAGTTGGCTAGCCGGCGGTCAATTTTTTTCAACTGATCTGGAAGATTGATTCAAGATTCTGATAGAGTCGTGTTCTCGTCGAGTGTTTGGATGGAGCTCGTCCCGTTGAAAAACGGAACCTACTTTTCTGTTTACGACTTGTTGGCCTTGAGGCAAGGATGCGCGGAGGCAGTGGAAATGGACTTATGGATTGACCAGGCTACCGGTTGGTTGGATTTTCTCGTGCCGGCCATCGCGCTGTGGGCCGTCGTCTGTCTGCACATGCAGCCACGGGCGGAGGAGCGAAATGTGAGCCAAGCATTTTATGTGTTCGCCCTGTTGCTGGTGGCGGCGCTCACCGTCCGCACCGTGACGACATTCCAAGCCTGCTGGTTGGTCCACACGGCTTCACTGGGATCGATGATCGTCGCCGGAGTGCTCTACCGGCCGGAACCCGATCTACTGGTCCGGGGATAGGCAGGTGTGACGCGCCTGGGGATTGTGCAAGAGCAGTGGACAGTGGATCTGGCACCACGGTTCCGTGCGAGAGCAACGTGGCGTTGTCGGTATTCACCAACGTAAGGCAGGTTGAGAACCGGCTTCTCGGACACGATGGTTGGTCGCTACCGCGGGCGCGGTAAGGTAAGCCCTCCCCGCTCGGGCCCTCCCCGCTCGTGCCCTCCCCGCTCGGGCCCTCCCCGCTCGGGCCCTCCCCGCTCGCATTACTCGCGACCCTCCCGGGGGGAGGGTGGGTGGTCGTGAGCCTCACGGGCGGAGGGTGGGGTGGCGGTATGGTTTGGTGGTTTTTTGGGGGGATTGTCATCCCTGGTTTCGTGAGCCTCGCGGTGGAAGGGTCGGACAGACGGGAGGCGCTCTCAGACCGTTTCTTTTTTTCCCGCCAATGGCGGGTTTTGTTGCCAGCCAACGGCAACAGACGGTAGGAGGGTGGGACAGACGCGAAACGCTCCAACCACCGCCTCCCACCACGCGCCTCAGGTCCCCAACCTCGCGTCCTCCCAGCTCCGTTTCCCGTCCTCCTGCCTCACACCTTCCCATCTGATTACCTCCCGCCTCCGTTTTCCGGCCTCCGGTCTCACGCCTCCCGCCTCTCGCCTCTCGACCATCGACCATCGACCATCGACCATCGACCATCGACCAGATTGCAAAGTATTGCGCGAAGGTGGTCGTGTTGGTCGCCATGCCACCCCTGCGAGGATGGCTTCCATGTGTGTCGGAAAATGCGCTTTCGACGTTGAATGCGAGAATCCAACTCGCTAGATTGTCGCTTGTGTATTCTGGTCGATTGCACTTCCGTGGCAGGAATTAGTGACCGGAAGGGGTGATGCAATCGGTCGCTGAAACAATCGTCCACTGGGAGTCGACAACATCCCGGATGAAGTGAGGGAAGAAGCGGGAGACGCGGCATGGAGAACGCTCGAGATCGTCTCGTGGCCTGGTTGCACGATCCCCCCGATAAAGCGCTGGAGATTCGCGGCCACGAGGCGCGGGCCGCCCGCTACTTGACGGTAGCGTTGGGGGACGAAGTGACGACTGATGAATTGCGGCATCACTTGGGAGATCAGCGCGCGTCGGCCACCGAGCGGTTAGCGGCTCCACGGTGGGATGCGGACAACCGTGCCACGCTGGTCACGCGAGACTGCTTGGAGGTCAAGCATCCCTTGTCCGGCGAATCGTTGGATGGACCTTGGATCGAACGGTTGAGGGGACTGGCCATCGACGAGGCGGTGGTGCAGCGTGCCATCGCGGGATTGGTCGATGGAGTAGCGGATACCACACAGCGATGGTGGCTGTTATGGCGGTTTTTGCCAGAGGTGCTGGAACGGCAGATACCCGGTTCCCTGCTGTTGCCGGCCGATTCGCGGATTCCCGATCATACGATCTGGCAGCATCTGGACACGGCGGTGGCGATGGATGTCGCCTATGGCGACCGTGAAGGACCAGCGTTGGTGTCGTTCAGTGTGGGGCCGGTGCAGTCGTTCATCGCCTCGGCGCGGAGTGTGCGCGATCTATGGTCAGGGAGCATGTTGCTCAGTTGGTTGACGTTTTCGGCCGCGTTGGCGGTGGTTGAGTTGTACGGTCCCACAGCTTTGGTTTATCCGTCGCTGCGTGGTAATCCGCTGTTGGATGTATGGTTGCGGGATGCGGTGGAGTTGGGGGATCGAGTGCCGTTGCCCTCGCCGGTACAGCGGATGACTCCCAGTTTGCCGAATCGCTTTATTGCACTGGTCCCGGCAACGGACGCAGAGAGGGTGGCGCGATCGATCGAGCTGCGGGCCCGAGATGCTTGGGAGGAGATCGCCGACAAGGTGCATGACGAGATCGCGAAGGTAGCCGCCTCACTGGACCCGGATTGGGATCGGCATTGGCAGCGTCCCATCGAGGGCCAGTTTGATTTTCGCACGGCCGTGTTGCCGTGGCGTGCCACTGGCGACGAGGTGCTCAGTCGTTGGTTGACGGGGCAGTCTGATTTTGCTGCGGCGTTTCCGCGAACGGCCAAGGTCCGTCAACTGGCAGAGCTGATCCCGGAGGCCGATCGGGTGGGGGCGGGTGGTTCCATCGTCGGGCAATGGCAGCATCGGTTGGAATTGCTGGGGCGGATCAACGAAGCAGACAAAATGTTGCGCCATGTTCCCGCCGGGAGTGTTGCGCGTGATACGCCGGTTCCGCCGATGTGCGCGCTGACCGGGGAGACCGAGCAGGTCGGTCCCGCCGTGTTGCGTCAGGCGGCCGAGTTTTGGGGGCGTTTGACGACTGGTTTGCGCATCGGGGGCGTACGACTGCGCGATGGCGAACGGCTGGGGCCGGTCGCGTTGGTCAAGCGGTTTTGTGGTCCGGTCTGGTTTAGCGAAGAGCTCGGTTTTGACGATCCGCGGCAGTTGCGTTTCGATGACACGGCGACCGTGGCAGCCATGCCGTGGTTGCAGCGCGCGGCCCAGCGCAGCGATGGGTTTGATTTCCGCAGTTGGCAAAACGGTGATGGCTGGAGTGGCCAATGGTTGCATCGGGAATCGGTGGAGGATGAGGATGCCGAATGTCCGCCCGATCTGGCGGCGATCATTCGCCGGTTGACTGGCAGCGACGTTCTGGGCCGCCCGCCCTCCTACTACGGCGTGTTGGCGTTGGATGGCGACCGACTGGGGCAGTGGTTGCAGGGAGAGTTGTCCCCGCCGGTCGAGGCGTTGCTGCATCCGGCCATGCGCGATTATTTCGAATCGGTGGCGAAACGCCAAGGCATGGTGGCCGAGGGGCTGCGCCAGCCGCGACCGGTAACGCCGGCGTTTCATGCCTCGCTGAGTCAGGCATTGGCCAATTTTTCGCTGTACTTCGTGCCGGCGATCGTGCGCCGCCACCTGGGAACATTGATTTACGCTGGAGGAGACGATGTGCTGGCGCTCTTGCCCGCCTCGACCGTGCTGGCGTGTGCTGCCGAATTGGAGGAGGTGTATCGCAGCCAGTGGCGTCGCGACGAATCGGGGGCGACTCGGTTGTTGATGGGGCGACGGGCTACCGTTAGTGCCGGAGTGGCGGTGGTTCATTACAAGGACGATCTTCGGCGAGCATTGAACTTGGCGCGGGATGCCGAGCATCAGGCCAAGGAGGGCGGTCGCGATGCCCTGCACTGGACGGTTGCGCGGCGGTCGGGAGAGCGGACGCAAGTACGCTGCCCCTGGTCGTTCGTATCGCGGATCAATCGTTGGGTCGATTGGTTTGCTGGCGGTCTGTCGGACCGTTGGGCCTATCAGCTTCGCCGTCTCGTGCCGACGATGGCCGGGTTGGACCAGGCAGCCATCACCGCGTTGGTGCGACGGCAGATCGAGCGCGCCGAGTGGGGAAGCGGTGCGGGCGGGAGCAACATTCCAGAGCAAAAAGAAGAAGTCGTGGCTGATTTTGTTGAAGGATGGAACGAATTCTGTCGGTTGACCGACCGCCAACTGACGGTCCCGCAGCAGATCGAGCAGTTTGTCATCCTGTGTCAATCGGCATCGTTTATAGCCAGAGGGAGCGATTGATGAGCAATGCAACGGTTCCAGAGGTGGCCGGACAAGGATTGACCAGTTGCGGGCTGCTGCTGGATGCCTTGGATGTGTTGATGTTTCGGCACGCCCGGCCGTTCGGACAAGCCGCGTCGGCCGAGTCGCACACGGCGCCGTTCCCGCAGACGGTATTCGGAGCCGTGACTACGGCACTGCTGCAGGCGCTCGGTTGCCCATGGGAACGGTTTGTGGAGGCATTGCGCCAGGAGGGAACCGGGTTCGCGGATGCCCTGGTCCAGGTCGGTTTGCCTGCAGAGTTGGCTGGCGTACGCACCCGAGGCCCCTGGTTGGTACGGAGTGATCCAGATTCCGATGCGGCGGAAGACCTGGAGATGTTGTTTCCTCCGCCGGCCGATTTGCGACGTAGTAAGGACGATCCCGCGCAGATCGTTGCCCTGAGCCCGGTCGATCCTCCAGAGATTCCAGGGTGGGAATCGACTCGGGCCGCCGCGAGTGGGTTGGCCCCGTTGTGGCATACCAGCCGCCAGCGGCTGACTGCATTGGATAATTGGTTGACCCATCGGGGGATTGCCGCCTACCTGGCGGGCCAGATCCCTCAGCCGGAAGACCTGGTGGACCCTCGCCAGTTGTGGGCGATCGATCGCCGGACGGGAATCGGGGTGCAATCGGATCGCGGGACGGCCAACGAGGGGCTGATCTACTCCGCTTCGTTTCTGACTCTGAACCAGGACCGGAGCGGTCGGCGTAGCACGCGTTTTTACATCGAAGTCGACTTGCCGCAGGAATTGCAGCCCGGCGGATGGCCGGCCCAGGTTCCGGCCCTGCCATTGGGAGGTGAGGGGCGGTATGTAGCGATCACTCCCTTGGCGTCGGCTTGGGATTGGTCCGCGCTGGAACCGAAGCAGCGGGAGCGTTCCCGATTGCTTCTAACCACACCGGTTCTGCTCGAGCAACCACCGATTCCCAAGGCATTGTCCGGAAGTGTCCAGGCGGTAGCGATGCAATCGAGCCGGCCGGTCAGCGGTTGGGATTTGGCACGTGGCGGCCCCAAGCCCAGTCGCCAGGCGATCATGCCGGGCACCGTGTGGTATTTGAATCGATTTCCCGTCCGTCTTCCCGATCTGCTGGCCGACGATGCATGGCATTGCCAGCAGGGTTGGGGCGGCTATCTCCGAGGAGTTTGGTAGTATGACAGCAACGCTTGCAGAAACGACCGCTTCTTCACTCGTGTTCTTTCACGGCCAGACGCCTTTGCATCCGGGGGCGGGAACGGCGGTGGGTGTCGTTGATTTGCCGATCCAAAGGGAACGGCATACGCAGTGGCCGACGATCCCCGGATCATCGATCAAAGGGGTGTTTCGGGACGCTTGTCGCGACGACGCGGATCCCGCCGCGTGGACGAGCGTGTTTGGGCCGGAAACAGAAAATGCGGATAAACACGCCGGAGCCCTCTCCTTGACCGATGCCCGCCTGTTGGCGTTTCCCGTGCGATCGCTGCATGGCGTGTTCGCCTACGCAACCTGCCGCGCCGCCCTGCAGCGGATGCGGCGCGACCTGGGGTTGGTGGGCAAAGCCGACCAGGTGCCGGTGCCACCACCGATTCCGGTCGGCCAGGCGTTGGTTGCCCAGGGGGCGCCGGTGTTGGTGGGATCCGAAGAGATGGTGTTGGAGGAGTTCGATTTTGGTGTCACCGACTGGCCGGAGTTGGGCTCCTTGGCTGAGCGGTTGGCTGGCTGGATCAGTGCCGATCCTGAGTTTGCCGCCGAGTTCGTGCCACGATTGGTGGTGCTGGACGACGATCATTTCACGCATTTTGCTCGGCACGCGACGGAAGTCGTGGCTCGTATCAAACTCGATTATGAGCGGAAGACGGTCAGTCGCGGCGCGCTCTTCTACCAAGAATTCCTTCCTGCTGAAACGGTGATGTATTCACTCTTGATTGCTCGTCCCAGTCGCGATGGTTCGGGAAAATCGGCGGCGGACGTGTTGAACTATGTGCGGAACCGATTGCCCGTGGTGCTGCAGTTGGGAGGGGATGAGACGACCGGCAAGGGATTTTGCCATGTCCACGTTGCCGACGTGTAACCGAGGGGACGAAGAAAGTCAGTCTCAGCTTTCACTGGATGACATGAATAAGGACCGATCGATGACGGCAAATCTTTCGCAAACGTTGGACCAGCGACGAGCTCAGCATGCATGGAACGCGATCCAGCGTGTGGCCAGCGAAATGGCTCCAGGCGAGCAAGAGGAATACGCGGGCGAGGCCAAGAAGTTGCCGATTCGCGTGATGACCAGCGGTTTGGGACAGGCCCTGGCGTTCATCGCCTCCAAGGCGAAGGAAAAGAAAAGAGGGCTGAACCAACTCCAGGACGACCTGACCGACTGGGTGCTGCATGGCCGAAACCTGCCCACGCAGAAGCCGGATTCGTTACTGCAAGCGGTCTGTTTTGGAGACGCGGTCTTCTTGCGTCGCGCGACCGACGAAGTGCTGGCCTATCTCGAATGGTTGAATCGATTCGCTGAAGCAGAGGGAATCCGCAATGGCTCTGAGTAGACGCCGTGAACCGTCAGGTGAGCGCAATCCATCCTCGCCGGGCGGCGGCCGAGGGGGAAACCGTCCCGGGCGTCCTGGCGGCCCGGCCGCCGGTGGTCGACAGGAGGAGCCGCCGATGACGCTCAACGATGTGCCGTTGCCCGAGTCGGTGCGGCGGTTGGTGATGAAGAACCAGCATCCCGGTCTAGCGCTGGACAAATTCGCTACCACCGTCACGCGCGACTTCGCCGCCCCAGAAAAGCTCCAGGAAGGGGTGCAGAAGTTGACGGTCAACCGCGTGGCCCAGCTGGCCAATGAGTATCCTCGGCAACTGTACCAACGATTGCTGGCCCGACAGCGCCAGGCCTGGGATGCGCTCCGCGCCGTTTCTTTCGAAGCGACGACGGTGGGGCCTTTGACACTGCATCTGTCGCGCGCATCGAGTCTGGAAAACGCGGGGATCGCGTTGCACCGCGTCTACGGCTTTCCTCTGCTGCCCGGCACCGGACTGAAGGGCATGGCGCGGGCATTCGCCGAAACCGTTTGGTTCCCCACTCAGTTTCATCGCGATGCGCAGGGGGAACCTGTCGATGCGCAGGAGAGAGAAAAAGCCCAGGCGGCATGGCGGGCGATCGAAGCCGTGTTCGGGTGGTCGCCGGGAAGCGATAACAAGAAGGATTACAAACCGCAGTGGATTGCTCCTCCGAACGAGGACGCATCGGTGGGCGCGATCGTATTCCACGATGCCTGGGGCACCGCGCCACCCAGACTGACCAATGACATCGTGAACAATCATCATCGGGAGTATTACACCAGTAAACCGACTCCGCCTCCCGGGGCTTGGGAATCGCCCAATCCCGTCTATTTCTTGACGTTAGCCGGTGGGCAATCGTTTGTGTTCGCTCTCTCCCTGAGGCGAACCGGACATCCTGCGGATCGCGGCGAACAACTATTGGGGTTAGCCCAACAGTGGCTCATTGGAGCCTTGTCCTATCAAGGTGCCGGTGCCAAGACGCACGCCGGATACGGTTACTTCGATCCGGCCAGCTTTACCGCCGCCGATGCCAACTGCCAGGCTGCCGATCGAACGTGGAAGTCGGCGGTGGAAGCCGGGTTGCGACGTGTCGGCCAGTTCCAGGTCGCGTTGGCTACGCCCGCCTTCTTGGCGGGGGCAGATTTGTTCGTCTCCGAAGCCGCCCACGGGTGCGATTTGCGCCCCGCCACGCTGCGCGGGTTGCTGCGCTGGTGGTGGCGGACGATGCACGCGGGATTTGTCGATCCATCCGTATTGCGGGCCATGGAATCCGTGGTGTTTGGGGATACCGAGGCGGCGGCAGGCGTGCAAATCATTGTGCGTCCGCACGATCAATCGCCTGCACCAGAAAAATTCTCTTACAAGGACGGTTGGAACATGCAGCGACAATTCGCCCAGCAGTACCAGATCGGTCCTCCGCCCAACAAGAAGACCACGCAAGGGTTGTTCTATGCCGCCTATGGTATGGATGAAAGAATCAAACAGGAGCAGCGCAGCCGATATTTCCGGCCCCCCGGGAGCAGGTGGACTGTCGAATTGGTGGGACGCCCGATCCGGCGCGATACCGATGTCAGTGCGCTGAAGCACGTCACGCTGACCGCCGAGGACGTGTGGCAGCAAGCGACGGCGGCTCTATGGTTGTTGACCCACTTCGGGGGCGTTGGCAGCAAATCGCGCAAAGGGTTCGGGTCGTTGCAGTGGATCGGCGATGCGTCGCCCGTGCGCAGCCTTGACGATTGTCGGACGATCGCCGCCCGGTTTCGAGAGAAACTGGGATTGTCCAACCGTTTCATGCCGCAGTTGGCACTCAGTCCCGCACTGGGAGATCCTCGACCGGACTGGTTAGAACAATTCGAAGTGACGACTCCCGCCACCAATGCGTGGCAAGCCATGGATGCGGTAGGCATGGCTTACCAACAAGCTGCCCAGGCCTATAAACACCGTAAGGAAAAGCTGGCGTTGGGGCTGCCGCGGCAAATCCATGGGCCTTTGCGAGAGCCCATGCGCCACCAAACCCGGGAGCAGTGGCAACGCCCGCAGCGTCTCCAAGGACCGCACGGCGATCGCCACGCTTCTCCGGTGCATGTCCATGTGGAACCGGCCGCCGATGGGCAGGGGTATGTGGTGCGCGTGATCGCCTTTCCGGCTTCCGCGCTACCAAACTTGGAAGAAAGTCGCCGTTTCCTGCATGAATTCCTCCAACGGTTTCGCGAGGGATTGGCTGGATGGGAGCCTTCACCGGCCGATGCTCGGGACCGGCCCGGCGGACATGGGCAGCGGGGCGGTGGTGGGCGCGGTGCGAGCGACCGTCGTTCGCCAGGTCGATCGGCGCCCACCGTCCCGCAGCGACCGCCCGGCATCCCCAAACCCGGAGACAAGGTGCGGGCCGTGTTGCTGGAAGAGAGGACCAAGAAAGGCGGGTGGCGAGCTAGGCATCCAGCATCGGGGTTGGAAGGACCGATCGTCAATTCCGGTGATTGCCCGGCGGATTGGGAGCCCGGCGCCGAGGTCGAATTGACCGTCCAATCGGCCAACGCGCAACAGATCAGCTACCGCTACCAAGCGCAATGAACTGCACCGCGCCGGCCGCGGAACGCGGCGGGCAATGGGCGTGAAACCAGACACCCATCCCGGTGGCCAGAGCACGGGGATGGGACGGGAGAGGACCAGCAGGCGATCGCCGAGTAACAAGGGGGAGCACGATGACGAGGATGAGTTTAAATAGAGGATGGAGATCGTCTCCATCCGGGCAAGATAAGTGCCCCGTGGACCGTTCGGTTCTGCCCGACGTCCTCAACTTGATATTGGATCACGTGTGGGTCCTGCCGCGGCGGATGCAGTTGCAATGCAGCGAGCCGGAGATGACGGTGCCCTTGTTGCGGGGCGTGTGGGGGCGGCAGATCCATGATCGCTGTCTGCAGTTGTATCGACAAGTCTTCGATGTGCCGTCCCAAGGGGGCGCTGTCGCCAACTCTCCGCTGTACCTCCTGCGCCCTGCTCCACCCGATCCAGAGTGGGCTCCAGCGATTGAATACTTCCTTTTCTGTTCGGCCATCGAGCATTCCCACCAGCTCGACGTGTGCTGGGAAGCGGCTGGGCGTGCGGGCATCGGTCGCTCTCGGTTACCGTTTCAGATTTCCCGGGCCGAATTCCTCTTGCCCGATGGATCGACCAGCGAACACGGCGGGAGTTGGCCCGTCTCGGCCGCTCGCTGGCCCCTGCCCGCCGATCGTCCGTGCAAGTTGGTGTTCCCCTCGCCAGTTCGCATTCGCCGCGACAACAGATTGGTTTCGGCGCCCACGCTGGCCGACCTGGTGGCCGCGTTCAATCGACGCGTCGCCGGATTCTTGCCTGCCAGGTATCACGATCTATGGCGCAGCGTGGGAGCGATGTGCGTGGCACTGGCCAAAGACATTCCGCAACGGCCGTGGCAGGGGGAACGTCTGGACCTGGTCCGCTACTCGGCTCGACAACGGGCTGATCTGGAACTGCAGGGAGTCACCGGTGAACTGGCACTGCCGCGCGGACCGCAGGAGTTGGCGCCCTTGATCGCCGCCATGCAATGGTTGCACGTCGGTAAGAGCACCGTCATGGGGCTGGGCCAACCCCTCGTGGCACCGCTCGAGTGATCCTCCTGCCCGATGTTTGCAATGGGTAGCACCGGAAGACTGCGTGCCCGAGTGACGCCAGGGACTGGCGTCGTACAAAGTAGCCCGGCAGTCCCTGCCGGAAAACAACATCCCGGTCCGGCGTTTGGCCTGCATCGCGAAAAGGGTCGCCTGGCTTCCCTAAGCGCGCATGCCAAGCCAGCAACGCCCCGAAAGCCATCTTGAGGCGCAGGACAGACGGAAGAGAAGAACGAAACTATTTGGAGCATGGCATGGTGACGGACAACGAAAATGGCTCTGGGACCAACGACATACGCGGTGTGATCTTGCCGGTGGGCGTTACCGCCGATCCGGTCCTGTTCTCGATTCGTGAACTCCAGCCCGAGTACCTGGGTTTGATCGGCACCCGGCAATCGGAACGGACGATGGACGAAGTGTTCCGACAGATCGCATTTCCGCCCCATAAGACCAGGGTTGAAATCGTCGAGGACAGTCCCGAGTGCATCGGCGACCTGACCTATCGCGTTTATGACATCTATCACTGGATGCGGTGTCATGTTGGATTGTCCGCCGACCAGATCGCCATCGATCCTACGCCGGGACGCAAGTGGATGAGTGCGGGAACGACGATGGTCGCCTCGTATTTGGGGCTGACCATGTTCTACGTCGACGTCCGGTTTGTCGGAGGACGCCCGGATCCTTCGTCGATGCGGTTGATCCGGCTGGGCAACGCGTTTGACCAGACGGGGTTCTTGCTCAGCGATCGCGGATGCGTGATGTTCAACAGCGGCCATTATGCTGCCGCGGCTCGGTTTTTTCGGCGCATCCGGCCCTCGCGGTCTCAAGAAACGGATTATTTCCATGGGCTGGCCGAGTTGGCCGATGCCTTGCACCGCTGGGATCTGTTCGAGCACTACCAGCATTCGTTGCGCGAGCAATTCGACATCGCTTTGGAAAGCTTGCGCCGATTCGCCCGCGGCGGCCATGTGCCTTCCGAGTTTCATCACTTTCTTGAGCAGGTGTCTCTGTTGGCCGACGCCATCGACCAGGTCACGCAAGCGCCCCGTCCGACATTGTTGGCCGTGGCCGATTTGACGCGCAATGCAGAGCGACGCATCCGTCAGGGACACTATGACGACGCGGTGGCCCGCCTGTATCGTGCTTTTGAAGCCCTGGCCCAATACCATCTGGTCGCTGACTTTGGAATCGATCCCAGCGATCCGCAGTGGGACGGGAAGGCGCCGGAAGTGCGCGCGGCGGTCCAGCGAGCCTGTGGCCAAATGCCCAAGAACGTTGCCAGTGTGCACGGTTGGACCATACTGCGAGAACTGGGGCATCCGGTGGCCTCCCATGTCTTCGTGCCAGCCAAGAATGGGCAGTGGCGGATGAAGCTGGAAGGGTTGCTGGGCGATCGGAATAATTCAATTCTGGCTCATGGATGGCGCCCGATCTCCCGTGACCGGGCAGAAAAGATGTTCGAACGCATCGTTGAATTGCTGGGCTCATTGGAATCGCAGGAATTGAGCGAAGCATACCAACGGTTGTCGGTGCCGGCCATTCCGACGATGCGGCGGGCCGCGGCAGATGCACCCGAAGATTTGTGGTGGTAGCAACGAGGTGGAGCGATGACGAAAGTCAAACGGTGGGACCCCCGCGCATTGCTGGCCCGCTATGCAGCCGGTGATGCGACTGTCCGCGACGAGGTGCAGCAGTGGGTTGCCCAGGTCGGCCAGGAGCCCCGCGACCATCGTTTGTGGGGCCAATTGTGCGAAATGGTCGGATTGAGCAGTGCTGCCGTCCGCGAGTATGACATGTTGTTGCGCCAACATCCGCGCGATGTGGAACTGTTGCGAAAGGTGGCCCAGCTCCATGACGAACACGGCGATTTGGATGCGGCATCGCAGTATTGGCAGCGATTGCTCGAAGTCGCTCCCGGCGATGCGGTTGCCGTCGACGAGTTGATAGGGATCTGGTTGGCCGACGGGAACACCCAGGGGATCCAGCAACTGTTGCAGCGAGCCGAGCGGGCCGGATACCCGCCGGAGCGGGCCGAGCAGTGGCGACGCCAATTGCAAAGGGAGAGCCATCAGGGCGAAGCGCAAGAATCTGCCGAAACTGCGTCGGCGACGACCACCGATCCCTTCGCCGCCCTCTCCGATGCGGACTGCGTACGCTTCGCAGCGCTGTTTGCTGGGCGGGAGGACGTCTATGCCCGGCAATGGCATCGGCCACAGGACCACGCCGTCGGGTACACTCCGGTCCACGAGCCGTTGACTCCGGCCGTCATCCGCCAGCATCTCCTCGGTGCGGTCACCGTGGGCGTGTATCCGATCCGATTGGACCAGACTGCTTTGTGGTTCGCCATCGACTTGGATATCACCCGTGCTCAGCTCGATCGGGCCCGGCGGGACCATGCTCACGCGCAATACCTGCGGCGGCTCATGCGGGACACCGGTATCGGCATTCTGTTGGCGCTGCGCCGTCTGGGGCTGGAACCCCTGTTCGAGAACTCTGGATACAAGGGGCGTCATTATTGGGTTTTCCTCGAGCGCCCTTACGATGCCGCCGTGCTGCACCACCTCGGCCGCCGACTGGTCAAACACTTGCACCAAACGCGATGGTCCGATCTGGCCCGTGACGATCCGTCGACGATCGCCCAATACGCGCTCCCACAGGATGAATCGGTTTTGATTCCGCCTGAATTCTCGTTGGAGTTTTTCCCCAAGCAAGGCAAACGCAGCGGTAAAGGATTGGGGAACTTGATCAAACTGCCGTTGGGAGTGCATCAGCGCACCGGGCACCGCAGCATGCTGCTGGCCGACGACGGTACGCCGTGCCCCGATCCGCTGGATCGGTTGAAGCATGTCCAGCGGTTGGGGCGCCCGGCATTCGACGCGCTGGTCGATCGGCTGAACCGCATGGTCGGCACGGCCGATACGCCGTCCGATCGGAACCGGGACGAGGCGGGAGGCGACAGCGAACAGGCCGGGGAGGAAGGCGGCGCCGCCACACCACCCCTGTGGCCGCCCGATGTGCCCCCGCCCTGGACCGACGCCGATTTCGAAACCGATGCAGAAGTCCGTCATCTGCTGAAGCGATGTCCAGTGCTGGCCGAGTTGCGCCGCGTGGCCGAAGAGCATCGGCAGCTTTCGCATGACGAACAGGTGGTGTTGGCGCACACGCTGGGGCATCTTCCCAGTGGGCCGCAGGCGGTCAATTACATGGTCACCAAGTGCGTCGAATTCTCGCCCGACCTGCTGCTCAAGAGCCCCTTGCAGGGAAATCCTATTTCCTGTCCAAAGATTCGCAAACGCATCGGGCACGTTACCCCGCCGCGTCCCCTGTTCGTGCGACTTCAGCTTCGCACCCAACCACTATCCCACGCCGGTGCTGCACCTGCAGACGCTCACCGAGGCCGATCGCCAACGGGCTCGGCAGGCGGCCCAGCTTCAGGCGGCCCAGGCCGATCAGTCGCTCGAGGCCACCATCCGCCGCTACACCGTCTTGGTGAACAAGCAGCAAGAGCTGGAACGGGAACTGCAGCAAGTCCACGACCACTTGTGCCGCGCCTTGGCTGCGTTGCCGCAGCGGTCCGTCGAGACGGAGAAGGGACGTTTCTACCTGGAAATGGTCGATGGGATCGAAACGCTGCGGTGGGAATCGGCGGGAGAGTAGGCGACGATGCGCACCGTAGCGATCACCGAACAGGGAACTCGGTTGAGGGCCGAGGGCAAATTCCTTGTATTGGAATCGGAGGGGCGAGCGATCAAGAAGCTGCGCACCCACGACATCGAGCAGCTCCTGTTATTCGGCAACGTCGAACTATCCGCCGGGGCGATCGCCTTGCTGACGCGGACCGAGATCGATACCGTTTTTCTCACCTTGCGAGGATCGTTTCGGGCTCGGTTGTGGACTCGCGACTCGAAAAACGTAGTCCTCCGCTGCGACCAATGGCGTCGGGCCGGCGATGACCTGTTCACGCTCGACGCTGCCAAACGCATCGTGTTGGGTAAAGCCACGTACCAGCGGCAGATTCTGCTCCGCGCCCAACGCGGACTGCAGGACCCTGCCCTGGCCGATGCCCTGACCCGCATGCGGGTATTGATCGATCAGATGCAGGTGGCCGAATCGGTCGACGCCGTCCGCGGCTACGAAGGCATCCTTGCGGCCCTGTACTTCGGTCACTTTGGCAAACTGATCAATCAGGGGGAATTCCAATTCCAGGGACGCAACCGGAGACCGCCGCGCGATCCGGTCAATGCCATGCTGTCGTTCGCTTACGCCCTCTTGCTCGGTGTCGTCGAGGCCGAAGTACTGCGCGTCGGATTGGATCCGTACCTTGGTTACTTCCACGCGCCGGCCCGGGGGCGGCCGTCGATGGTCCTGGATTTGATGGAGGAGTTTCGGCCGACGATGGATCAGCTCGTTCTCCGCATCATCAATCGGCGGCAAGTCGGAACGGCGGATTTCGAACGGAAATTCGCCGAGTCGTACGAAGCGATTCTGCAAGAAGAGCCTGAGGACGCGGACCCGTACGATGTGGAACGCGGCATTCCTGCGGTCCTGGACGAGGAGCAGGCGGCGGACCAGGAACCGTGGCGTCCGGACCGCCCCGCCGTATATCTGGGGCAAACGGGACGGAAAGTGTTCCTGGGGGAATTCTTTCGGCGGATGCGCGAGCCGGTATTTTATCCGCCGCGCGGACAGCGGCTGGAGTTGCGGGACGTGATCCGCCAGCAGTGTTATCATCTGGCCCGCGTGATCCAGGGCGAGGAGCCGGAGTATCAGGCATTCGTCCCCAAATGAGGCCGTGGGGGGTAATCGTGTCACGGGAGGGGCCATGCCACACATCGTCGTTTGCTACGATATCGTTCAAGACCGTCGGCGCACGCGGGTCATGAAGCGGTTGCGCGAGTATCTGCCGCATGTCCAGAAGAGCGTCTTCGAGGGAGAGGTGAGCGAGGGGCAGGTGCAGGAGTTGAAGCACATGTTGATGGGCGAGATCGACCTGGTGGAGGACACCGTACGGATCTATCGCCTGTGCGCCCGCTGCATCCCCATGACGGAGATCGTGGGGACGGGGCAATTCATCGAGGAGGAAGGGGACGAAGTGATTTGAGCGGTTTTTTGTGGGCAGAGACGGCGAGACTTCCGCGAACCTTTCTTGGTTTACTGCAAATGATTGTAAAAACGTCGTAAGTTCATTGTTTGTAGGGGGTTACGTAAAATGGCCGAAAATGGGGGTTCGCGGATTCCGTAAGTCCTTGTGGCGTAGGGGCTTGCGTCAAATGCTCTGCCCCCCGGTTGGGGAGGGTGCGTAAAATGGAGAGGGGAGGTTCGCGGAAACGGGCTCGCAAATGCTTGCCAATCCAGCACTTAGATGGTATGCTCTCCTCACCCACGCCCCTGACTCAGAAGGGATTGAAACTCGGCGACCTGGACCGTGACGGTCCCGAACTGGCCTTTCCTCCTCACCCACGCCCTGACTCAGAAGGGATTGAAACCCGCACGGCTTGCGGGATCCGTATCGGGAGGAGATCTCCTCACCCACGCCCCTGACTCAGAAGGGATTGAAACTCCGCGTGGTACTCGCGAGGGCCATCTGTGTGGCCCAGCTCCTCACCCACGCCCTGACTCAGAAGGGATTGAAACCCCGGATACTCCGGGCTCGAAGAGGCAGGGACAACGGCTCCTCACCCCACGCCCTGACTCAGAAGGGATTGAAACTTGCGCTAATCGCCTCCCCGTTCTTGATCTCTACCGCCTCCTCACCCACGCCCTGACTCAGAAGGGATTGAAACCTATCCGGGCTGACCGGCCTCCAGGCCGCGATAACGGGTCTCCTCACCCACGCCCTGACTCAGAAGGGATTGAAACCTGACAAAAATCTTGGTCACGTCGGCAGTCAGGAATAGTGCAGCTCCTCACCCACGCCCTGACTCAGAAGGGATTGAAACCGCGAGGGCCATCTGTGTGGCCCAGTTCGTCGGAGTGCCTCCTCACCCACGCCCTGACTCAGAAGGGATTGAAACAAGCACGCGACCGCGAATCGCTGAGTCTCCTGCTCCGCTCCTCACCCACGCCCTGACTCAGAAGGGATTGAACTAGACGCGGAACGAGCGGCCGTTGTGCTTGACGCCGGCTCCTCACCCACGCCCTGACTCAGAAGGGATTGAAACCCAGGCGTCTTCGGTTTCGTTGACGACGAGGGCGCCACTCCTCACCCACGCCCTGGACTCAGAAGGGATTGAAACGTATAGCCATCGGCGGATGGCGGCCTCGTTGTCCGCGTCGCTCCTCACCCACGCCCTGACTCAGAAGGGATTGAAACTTCGATCAAGAGTTAGAACTAGCATTCCTATCGCCTCTCCTCACCCACGCCCTGACTCAGAAGGGATTGAAACGTAGGGCAATCTCCCAGCGTTCCCCCGTCCGATAGCTCTCCTCACCCACGCCCTGACTCAGAAGGGATTGAAACCCTCTATTTGCTGCCTTGTGTGAAACCCGCCGCAGCTCCTCACCCACGCCCTGACTCAGAAGGGATTGAAACTGCCGTCGCACTTCACACAGCGATTGTTGCCCCATCCCCCCCTCCTCACCCACGCCCTGACTCAGAAGGGATTGAAACGCGTAGTCTTTGACTACTACGCACGTTAGGTGAACCCCCTCCTCACCCACGCCCCTGACTCAGAAGGGATTGAAACTGGTCATGACTGCCTCACAGTGTGGTGGTGGTGGTGGCTCCTCACCCACGCCCTGACTCAGAAGGGATTGAAACCTCGGTGATCTGGTGGGCGTGTTCCTCGTGCGTCAGCCTCCTCACCCACGCCCTGACTCAGAAGGGATTGAAACGCGGCAACAGTACGTCGCCGCGTCGCGAAACTGGGTCTCCTCACCCACGCCCTGACTCAGAAGGGATTGAAACATGTGCTCCTGCGTGAACTGAAACGCGATCGTGGTCTCCTCACCCCACGCCCTGACTCAGAAGGGATTGAAACTCTCGGTCACGAGACCTTCGGGGGTCCGCGGCGGTTGGCTCCTCACCCACGCCCTGACTCAGAAGGGATTGAAACTACCACGCCCACCCCGAGTTATCGGGGTCTTTGTCGTCCCAGACTCCTCACTCACGCCCTGACTCAGAAGGGATTGAAACTACCACGCCCACCCCCGAGTTATCGGGTCTTTGTCGTCCCAGACTCCTCACCCACGCCCTGACTCAGAAGGGATTGAAACTGTACGCGCCCCAGCAGAATCGCACGCCCGCGACTCCTCACCCACGCCCTGACTCAGAAGGGATTGAAAACCCGCGCTGACGCTCGTAGAGACCTTCGTCGCCCTCCAGCTCCCTCACCCACGCCCTGACTCAGAAGGGATTGAAACTGCGGTGGGTGCCGCGTCGGGTGTTCTCGACGGTGACTCCTCACCCACGCCCTGACTCAGAAGGGATTGGGGGCAGGCGGGAGACAGGAGGTTGGAGGAAGAGAAGAGGAGAGGAGAGTCGATGGCAGTTTGTGAATGAATTTGTAAAGACGCTGCAGGTTTCGATGCGTGGTTTCCGGCCCCCCCGCTTCCTGGCATTGCATGGCTTGGTTGATGACTCTCGCAGGGGCGCCTCCGTCCTCCCGCCCTCCGGCCTCCGGACTCTGCGTTTGATTGCGCGACTGAAGTGCTGAGGGAATCGTTGGAATCAGTGGCGAATGAGGACGCCAGGGACTGGCGTGGTACTATGGGCCCTCCCCGCTCGGGCCCTCCCCGCTCGCATTACTCGCGACCCTCCCGGGGGGAGGGTGGGAGTGGTGGAACATGCGCGAGCCGCTCAACCCACCATCTCCCGGCTCCCGCCTCCGGCCTTTTGACTCCCGCGTCCCACCTCCGGCCTCTCGACTCTGGACTCTCGACTCTGGCCTCTGGCCTCTGGCCTCTGGCCTCTGGGCTCTGGCCTCTGGACTCTGGACTCTGGACTCTGGACTCTGGACTCTGGACTCTGGACTGCTTGGTGCTTAGCAGTTGATGACGTTGACGGCCAGGCCGCCGAGGCTGGTCTCCTTGTACTTGTTCTGCATGTCGAGGCCGGTTTGCCGCATGGTCTCGATGACGCGATCGAGGGGGACGCGATGTTTTCCGTCGCCGTAGAAGACGGCCAGACGTGCAGCATTGATGGCTTTGACGGGCTCCCATCGTATTTCGCTCGATGCACGGAATCTGAACCAGCCCCGCGACGGGGTCGCAGGTGAGCCCCAGATTATGTTCCATGCCCATCTCGGCAGCGTTCTCGATTTGATCGGGCGATCCCCCCAGCAGGGCCGCTAGTCCGGCCGCGGCCATCGAGCACGCCACACGCCTACTTCACCCTGACAACCCATCTCGGCTGCCGACAGTGAGGCGTTTTTCTTGTACAACGTGCCGATGGCGGTGGCCGTCAGTAAAAACTCTCGGATGCCCGCCGGCGCTGCGGTGGGGACGAAGTGTTCGTAGAAGCTCAGTACGGCCGGTATGATGCCAGCGGCGCCGTTGGTCGGGGGCGGTTACCACCCGTCCGCCGGCGGCATTCTCCTCGTTGACAGCCAAGGCGCACATGTCGACCCAGTCCATGGCGGTTAGAGGGTCCGAGCGGGCGGGGCCGGAGGGGTGGTCGCCCAGTCGGCGGTAGAGTTCCGGAGCGCGGCGCTGCACCCCCAGCCCGCCGGGCAGAACTCCCACCGTGTGGCAACCGCGACGAATGCACTCGCGCATCGTGTGCCAAATTCGATCCAAGCCAGCGTCGATTTGTGCCTCCGATCGCAGCGTGCGTTCATTGGCGCGGACGATCTGGGCCATGGTGAGCTGATGTCGGTGGCACAGGTCGAGCAATTCCGCCGCCGACCGAAACGGAAAACGGGGCGATTGGATGGCTCCGGTCGCGTCCTGCCCGGTCGCCAGTTCCGATTCCTCGGCCACGAAACCGCCGCCGATCGAAAAGTAGGTGCGCACCAGCCGCGGCGCGGGGCCGCTGTACGCCGTAAACCGCACCGCGTTGGAATGTTGTGGCAGGAACTCGTCCCGGTGCCAGAGGAGGTCACGTTCCAGATCCATGGCGATCCGGTGGCGGCCGAGCCAGCTCAGCGCTCTATCGTGCTGCACCTGTTCGTACAGGCGGTCCAGGGCGTCGGGGGCTACCGACTCCGGTTCTTCACCATGCCAGCCGGCAACGATCGCTCGGTCGGTGCGATGGCCGATACCGGTCAGGGCCAGGGAACCGTATAGGTCGGCGGTCAAGCGAGTCACGTCGGCTGGTTCCCCCAAGGCTTCCAGCTCCAAGCAGAAACGCCGCGCGGCGACCATGGGGCCGACCGTGTGGGAACTGCTGGGGCCGATGCCGATTTTGAACAACTCGAAGACGCTGGTCATGGCGGTGGTCATCGCGGGTACTACTTTCTGGGCACGTGTGTTGGGCTGCGGTGCCCAAGGGATTCCTAGAGCACCTGGTGGTTGGCTCGGCCTCTTCCTCGCGGCCATCGGCAGCGCGACGAGAGGACGTGGTGCCGTCATTGGCGTTATCAGTTGACCACTCGTTTCGCCCTCGAATTCGTTTCGCCCCCCGAAGTGTGGAGGAATGCCCCTATCGAATCGCCTGTGTGGATGTCTCGCCGGCGGCGAAATTTTTTTGGAGGCAACATGTGGATTTCGTTCGGGAAAGCGTATTCCTAAATGGTAGCGGGCAACTGCGCGCGTTGAGCGACCTAGTTGCGCATGCCCGTAGGAGCAATCATTTTATTGATAGGAGCTAAAGTATGCGATTGGTTCGTAGTCGCCGACATGCTTTTACGCTTGTCGAGTTATTGGTGGTGATCGCGATCATCGGGGTGTTGGTGGGATTGCTGTTGCCGGCGGTTCAAGCGGCTCGCGAGGCGGCACGGCGCATGCAATGTCAGAACAACTTGAAGCAACTGGCGTTGGCGTGTCTGAATTATGAGAGTGCGCTGAAGCGATTTCCGATGGCCTTTGTGCCGGCGGTAACACCGTATCCTCCCAATGCGAACAACGCCAATGTTGAGGCTTGGGGGTGGGGCGCTTTGTTGTTACCCTACCTGGAGCAAGGAAATCTGCACAGCCGATTGCAGGTAAACCGTTATTCCTTGCGGGCCACGATTGCCGGGGAGAATCCGTCGTTGACGCCGGCGCAGGCTCAGGCGTTGTTGCAGACTCCCATTTCGACGTTCCAGTGTCCCAGCGACACGGGGGCTGGCGGTGATCTGATTCATCAGCAGCGGCATTTCGGGGGTGGCGTGGGAACCCAGGCGGCAGGTTTAGGGAATTGGCGGCCGGCGCGGGCCAATTACATCTCCAATCGCGGCACGCGGGACCAACCCCAAAGCACGTTGGATACGCATGGGATGATGATGGAGAACACGGCCATTCGTATCGCCGAGGTGACCGATGGCACCAGCAACACGTTTCAGATCGGCGAGCGGGATTCGCAGTATGGGCGCGGGGGGACCTGGATCGGGGTGCGGAATCCGCGGGGCGCATTTGCTCGCGGCATCTACTACGTCACGGCCAACGTGCGGCCGCCGCTCAATTCGAGCGACCCGCCGTACGGCTGGAACAGCTCGGCCAATCGGGCGGTGCAGGCGGGGTTCTCGAGCTTGCATACCGGCGGAGCCAATTTTGCTTATGTCGATGGTTCGATCCACTTCATCTCCGAGAACATCGAATGGCGGCAGGATCGGGCCGGTGGCTGTCGCGTATGGGACATCGCCCCGTGTGAGCCGACCTATGGGGTCTACCAGCGGCTTGGTCGCCGCAACGATGGATTCGTCTTCGCCACCCCAGAGTGACCAGAGCGGGACGAGGGACGAGGCCGCTGGTCCACCACACCAAGCAGCGAGGCGAGCCGGCCTGCGGTTGGCTCGCCCTGTACGCTGGCGAGTTCCAATCGACGGTGCGGGCAGCGCCGAGGATTGGTGCCTTGTGTGGCGTGGAGTGTCGGGTGGGCGATGGCGGATTCTGGGGAATCAGCGTGACGAACGTGCGACGTTTGCTGGGCCGCGTGGTGGTGCTCGCGATGCTCGTAGGTAGCGCCGGCTGCTATCGTCCGAGTGGTCGGGGGCAGGCGTCGCCATCCCATGCCCCCGGGACATCGCCGTCGGCCACCGCCGGCTACGTGCCGGATTCTGCGTGCCAACCGTGTCATGACGAGATTTATCGCCGCTTCCAAGGGCACGGCATGGGGCGTAGTTTCGATTTGCGTCCGCTGCAGTTGGCAGGAGAGGATTTCGGTAGCAGCCACTACTATCACGAACCTTCGGACCGTCATTACGAAATGGTCCGCGAAGGGAACGACTGGTATCAAATCCGCTATCAACTAGATGCACAAGGTAGGCGCGTCAACGAGGTGAAGGTGCGTGTCGATGCCGTGATCGGCTCGGGAAACCATGCGCGTACGTACCTGTACCGTACACCGGCAGGCGAATGGTTTCAGATGCCCTTGGGATGGTTTCCTGATCAGGGGCGCTGGCGATTGAATCCAGGGTATGATCGCCCCGACCACATGGGGTTCCACCGCCAGATCAATCGAGAATGCATGTTTTGCCATAATGCGTATCCACTGGATTTTCCGGCCGGGGCGGATGCGTTTTGGCAGCCGGAGGTTTTTCCCGAGCAGTTGCCCGAGGGGATCGGATGTCAACGGTGTCATGGTCCCGGGGAGCGTCACCTCGAATTGGCGGAAACGGTTGGTGCGACGGATGAGCAATTGCGCCAGTCGATCGTCAATCCCCAGCGGCTTCCGGCCGAGTTGCGGGACAGCGTGTGCAATCAGTGTCATTTGCAACCTTCCGCGCAGATTTCCAGTGTGCTGGTACGAGCCGGTCGCGGCGATTTTTCCTTTCGTCCCGGTCAAGCGCTGGAAGACTATCGGGCGATGGTCGATTACCGATCCGAGGAGGATGAGCAGCGGTTCGAAATCAATCATCATGCCTATCGTTTGGCCGAGAGCCGATGCTTCCAACAAAGTGGAACCGGCATGTCGTGCCTTTCCTGTCATGATCCGCACGGGGTGGTACCGGAGAGCCAGCGCGTGCGCTATTACCGCGAGCGATGTTTGCAGTGCCATCGAGTGACGCAATGCGCAACGGCGGCCACGATCGAGCATGACTCGAGCAATCTGGGGACAGCGGTGGCCGATTGCGTCGCGTGTCATATGCCGACGCGACGTGCGCACGATGCCATCCACGCGATCATGACCGATCATCGCATTGTGCGCCTTGCCGATGAAGAAGAGGAACGGTTGGCCGCCCGGCAGGAACCTCCCCCGGTGGATCCAGCGGTCCCCTTGCTGCCCTACCGGTGGCGTCAATCCAGGGAGGACGTTCCGCGGTTGTTGCACGAACAAGAGCGGATGTACCTTGCCATTGTGGCCAGCAGGTTGGGTAATGCTGCCGCCGTCCGGGAATTGGTCGAATACACCGCCAACCGTCGTGACGAGCTGCTACCGATGGTCGAGTTGGTCGAAGCATTCCGTCGGGCAGGAGACGTCGATCGGGAGGTGACGGTACTGCGGACGATTGTCGATTACCATCCCGATCATCCACAAGCGAATTTGCAACTGGCCATGGCGCTGACCGAGGTCGAGGCGTGGGAGGAGGCGCGGTACTACTATCAGCGGTCGATCGAGCTGGGCCCGGTACTGCCGGAAGCGGTCATGGGGCTGGGAGTCCTGGCGCTCCGAACGGGCGATATGGCGGAAGCCGAACAGCGTTTTCGTGCGGCCATTGCACTGCGACCCTTGTACGGAGATGCGCACTTGAATTTAGGCATCTTGTTGTTTTCCCAGCGGCGGTGGGATGAGGCTCGCCAGGCATTGCGTCGGGCCATGGCCATCGATCCCCGGCTGGATACGGCGGCCGATTATTTGCAGCAGATGGCCGCGGAAGAAAGTTTGTAGGTGTGAAGAGGTCGAGTCCGTTTTTTTCTCTAGTGTGGAAGCGAGGTGTCTTGATGGCAGGGGACCGACGATGGTTTTTCGGGGGCGGTGTGGCTGCGGTTTGTTGCCTCTTGTCCGGTTGTGGCAACGACAAGATCGCTACGGTGGAGGGGACGATCTACTTGGACGGCAAGCCGTTGGAGGGGGCGGTGGTCGAGTTCTATCCGACGCACTCCGGAGGGGCGTCGTACGGACGTACCGATGCTGAGGGGCACTACGAGCTACAGTACAACCGAAATGAAGCCGGGGCGGAGATTGGTCGCCACAAGGTTCAAATCACCACGTTCGCGGACGGGGGCGGGTACGGTCAGGGGCGAAAGGAACTGCTGCCCACGCGCTACAATTCGGAGACGGAGCTTGAGGTGGAGGTGAAGCGGGGGCATAACGTCATCGATTTTCTGGAGCTGACCTCCGAAGGCAAGATCGAAGAGAATCCGCGGAACTATTGAGGGCTGAGTCGCAGGGGGAGTGTGGGGATCGCGTCGCGCGGGCCCTCCCCGGTCTCCCCGCTCGGGCCCTCCCCGCTCGCATTACTCGCGACCCTCCCGGAGGGAGGGTGGGGCGTATGCGTTCGTGGTGTTTTGGGGATTGGCATCGCACCTTTCGTGCCCCTCCCGCGGTGCGGGAGGGTAATTGGTTTGTGCTGCTCGTGCTGTGCTGCTCGTGCTGTGCGGTGATGTGCGGGGCAGGTGATGCGGGGGGGCAAATGATGAGTGTGCAGGTCGGCGCTAGCCGCCAACCCTGAGATGACCGAGAGAGTGCAGGTGATGGCTGTGAGGTGCTGCGCCGAGGGAGGACGTTCATTTACGACGTTTGCGATTGCGGCGGTTGGGGGGGGCGGTCGGTGCGCCGTTGGGTGGAGGAGCGAACCGCCGGCTTTTCGAGCAACTCTTTGAGTTCATCGAGTTTGCTGCGGCTTTTCTCCTGGTCGCCCTCCCCTGCTTTTCCTCGGCGACGACCGGGATTCTTGCGGGCGGCTGGCGGTGTCTTGTCCGGTGTGGGGGAAGCTGGCGACGAAGTAGCTCCGGCCGATGGCAGGGAACGTTTGACCAGTTGGCGTTCGACCAACGACCACAGGCTGGAAGTGATGAAGTAGATGCATAAACCGCTGGGGACCTTGAAGAACAGCACCCCCATAAACACCGTCATGACTTGCATCATGTTTTGCGTCATCCGCGTTTGTTCGTCGGTCGCTTTAGGCATCAACATCTTCTGTTGCGCCAGAAAAAGGGCGACGGTCACCACGGGAAGTAGATTGAAATAGGGGCCGAGCCAACCGGTGCCTCGGCCGGCGATGAACTCGGGCATCCAGCCGCTCCAGTCGAGCAGCATGTCGGGGCCAGCCAGATTGGAGCACCAGTCGAAGCCGGGGATGAGGGGAGCCTGGCGCAACGAGATGTCAACGCTGAGGCAGCGATACAGGCCGATGAAGATGGGGAGTTGGATGAACATGGGGAGGCAGCCGGCCAGCGGCTTGAAATTGTGTTTGGCGTAGAGTTCCTGCATCGCCTTGGCGCGCTTCTCCATGTTGTCCTTATACATTTCGTTGATGCGTTTCAGCTCCGGTTGCAACTCTTGCATCTTCTGCGCGTTGATCGCCGCTTTGCGTCCCAGCGGGAACATGCATCCGCGCACCAACACGGTGAGTAGAATGATGGCCAAACCGTAGTTGCCCACGATCCAATAGAAGAAGTGCAGGATCTTGGAGAGGGGTTTGGCGATCCACGGGAACCAGCCATACTCGATGGCGCGCTCCAGCCCGTGAGCTGCCAAAACGTCGCTGTCTTTGGGGCCAATGAAAACGCGGTAACGTTTGGTGAGCGAGCCGCCGGCCGGGATCGGCTCTTCCTGGGTGTCGAACCAGAATCCCGTGTTGGCCGCCTGGCTCTGCGCCTTCTTCAGCAGTTTCACGTTGGCCAGTGCCATGGCGCCAGCTTGCCGCAGGGCGTCGATCGACGGTGCCGACGGATCCTCGGGCAGGATGGCGGCGGTAAAGTAAGGGGAGTCCAAGCCGACATAGCGCACCGTCCGCGCTTCCACCGGTTCGTTTTCCGAGAACAGGATCGTGTGCGGTTGGCTGGGAAAGTCCTTGGCCCGCTCGACGATATTCCGCGTGGTGACCAGTTGGTGTCCTTCCAGTTGGGAATGGAAGATGACGTCGCGTTGCCCAGCACCGCTGAACATGTGCGGGGAAATCTTCACCGAGTACCACCAGCCTTCGAGGGTCAGTCCGTTGAGGCCTTCTTGCCGCATGGCGACGACGACCTCTTCTTCGTTGTGGTTGACCAGCTCCGTCTCGACGTCGAGTTCATAGCCATCGCGTCCGTTGCCGGGCGGATAGAGGCGGTAACGCTTCACCAGATCCAGCTTTGCCGGCCGCCCCGTGCTGTCGAGCAAGGGTTGCAGGGGCAGGCGAAACTCGACGCCCGATCCACCGGGAACCTCCAATTCCCGCGCCTCCCAATCGACGTTGAGCATGGGGGCCAGGGCGGGAAGAGCGAGTTGTCCGGAGGGAACCTGCGTGGCGCCGATGGCGGCAAGCGTCGTTCTCAGGCTCGGGGTATGGTAGTTGCCCACGACCTGTTCGCTGGGGCGCGGATGCATACGGAGAATGTCCAGAGGGGCTTCATCGGCAATGGCGGTGAACGTCAGCGACTGTGCTGCAGCTTCCTCAGTCGCTGCCGACCCTTGGTCACTCGCGGCGTCATCAGTAACTTCTGCCACTGGCCGTCGCACTCGCACTTCCACTTCACGTTGAGGGCGAGTCTCCGCCAGAGCCATGCGGAAATCGTCGAGCGTTAACGTGGCTGCGGAGTTGATCGCTTCGATGATGTCTCCTACGCGCAGGCCGCCAGCCACCTGGGGCGAACGGGCGGTTGCTGCCGGAGAACCGGGAGGGACGGAACGAATCTGGAGGCCTCCGTCCACAGGCTGCAAGGCGAGATGGCCGAGATAGCCTCCTTCATGTTCCAGGGCGCGGAACCGAAAACGCCGTTGGGTCGTGCCGGTCCGCTCGACCAACTCCACACGCTCCACCCCCGCCCCGCGGCTGGTCAACGTCACTAGCAGTCGATAGCCGCTGTTCGGATCCATCGACCCGAGGGTCAATCGACGATCGGGGTAATCGAAGGCTTGATGCCCGGAGGAGGGGGACGAATCGTCGTCGGAGCTACCGTCCGCCTCCCGAGCCAGTGAACCCTCGGGCTGCAGAAGCGGGTCGTCGCTGTCGGCCGAGGGCACTTCCGGCGCACTGGCATCCGGCTGGGGAGCGTTCTGAGGTCTCGTGCTCAGGTAGAGATAAAACAGTGCGGTAGTTAGAAACAGCCAGGCAAGAAATCGACGATCCACCGGATTCTCTCAATCGGGTTCAGGGAAACAGTAACGATGCTAGTTCGGATGGCAGGCGGCAGGGAGGCAAGGTACGACCTCCGGAGCCATGCCTGGCGCCAAGAGTTCAGCGGACCGGTTCGGGGCATTGCTGGTTGTCGATGGATACCGCAGCGATGTCCGCCGGCCTCTGGTGCTGTCCTCTGGAATGATGCCAAGGAAAGTTATTCTCCCGATCGATGGCCATCTTGGCTAGGCCAACGTGCCGCCTGCTCGCGGTGGACCGACAGGTTGCGTTGGGTAGGTCAGGTGGCGTGCTCGGCGGGCGGTCCGGCCATGGCAGCGGGGCTTCAGCAATCGCCGTCCTGAGTCGTCGACTGAGGAAACGAGGAGTGGACGGTCGTCCCGAGGGGAGGTGGGACGCCGGTGAAGTTGCCGTCGGCACGGAAGGTCGGCCTGGCGCCGCCTGACCGTGCGATGTTCGTTGATCTCAGGGGCATGCTGTCAAAATGACATGGGGAACCGGCGAGGGCTCGGACTGGCCCAGTGAGTTGAGCCGGCAGGCGGTCAATGGGCTGGACGGATCCGCGATTCCACGGAAAGAGTCATTGATTTCTATGGTGGCACGGTCTTTGCACATGGCGAGCCACAGGTTTGCTGGCTGCCGTTCTGTCGGGAGGTCAGCGTCCGGGGCGCCCCGTGGATCAACGCGAGAGCGTAGATTCATGTGGTAGCTTGCTAGCCCGCCCATGCTGGCGGCAACGGCCCTGTTGCGGGGCGTGTTGAGGATGGGCAGAGGTGCAGCGGGGGTTGCCGGAAGTGTCGGCCCGAGCGATGGGGTGATCGAGTAGAGAAGATCAAGAAGTCAGGCAGTTGCCGCTCGGGTTCCTCGGGGATTTCTGGGCGAGGCGACTGAGGTGAATGTGAGCTGAGTTTCCATTGGGATTTGGGAGGAATCAAATCGTGGCAAAGCAGATGGTTTTTAATGATGAAGCGCGGCAGCCGCTGTTGGCTGGGGTGTCCAAGTTGGCTCGCGCTGTCAAGAGCACGTTGGGTCCGCGCGGACGCAACGCTGTGTTGGATAAGGGATGGGGGTCGCCGAAGGTGACCAAGGACGGGGTGACGGTCGCCGAGGATATCGACCTGGAGGACCCGTTCGAGAATCTGGGGGCTCAGTTGGTCAAAGAGGTGGCCAGCAAGACCAACGACGTGGCAGGGGATGGCACGACCACGGCGACGGTGTTGGCGGAGGCCATCTTCCGGGAAGGGTTGAAGATGGTGGCCGCTGGAGCTGATCCCATGGCCCTGTCGCGAGGTATTGGGAAGGCGGTTGACGCGGTGGCCGAGGCTGTCCAGAAGATGGCGATCACGATCGACGCCAAGAACAAGAAAGAAATCAAGCAGGTGGCGACGATTGCCGGTAACAACGATCCGGAGATCGGTGAGGTGCTGGCCGATGCGTTTTTGAAGGTCGGCAAGGATGGCGTGATCACGGTCGAGGAAGGGCGTAGTAGCGAGACGGTGGTCGAGGTCGTCGAGGGGATGCAGTTCGATCGCGGCTTCTTGTCTCCGCACTTCGTCACCAATCCTGACGAGGTGACCTGTGAGCTGGATGATTGCTACATCCTGATCTACGAAGAGAAGATCAGCTCGAACAAGAAGTTGATTCCGCTGCTGGAGGCGATCAGCAAGGCGCGCAAGCCGCTGCTGATCATCGCCGAGGATGTGGAGGGAGAAGCGCTGGCCACGCTGGTGGTCAACAAGATGCGTGGCATTTTGAGTGTGTGCGCCGTGAAGGCTCCCGGTTACGGTGACCGACGCAAGGCCATGTTGGGTGATATTGCCGTACTGACCGGCGGGCAGGCGATCTTCAAGGATTTGGGGATCGATCTGGAGAATGTCAAACTGTCCGATTTGGGGCGTGCCAAGAAGGTCAAGGTGACCAGCGAGGAGACCATCATCATAGGTGGCGCCGGCTCGAAGGAAGCCATTCAGGGGCGAGCCGAGCAGATTCGCCGCGAGATCGAGCAGACTGACAGTGATTACGACCGGGAGAAGCTGCAGGAGCGATTGGCTAAATTGGCCGGTGGCGTGGCGCGCATTCTCGTTGGTGCGGCCACCGAGACGGAGATGAAAGAGCGCAAGGCTTTGTTGGATGATGCCAAAGCGGCCACCCAGGCGGCGTTGGAGGAAGGGATCGTTCCCGGAGGCGGCGTGGCGTTGATCCGTTGCGAATCGGCCCTGAAGAAGCTTGATTTGTCGGGTGATGAGAAGTTGGGTGCGGATATCATTGCCCAGGTGCTCGATTACCCCTTGCGCACCATCGCCAACAATGCCGGCGTGGACGGCGCGGTGGTTGTCAATCGCGTGCGGCGAATGAAGGGCAAGACCGAGGGGTATGACGCGGCGGCCGATCGGTACTGCGATCTCGTCGAAGCTGGGATCATTGATCCGGCGAAGGTGGTACGTACGGCGCTGCAGAATGCGTCCTCGGTGGCCAGCTTGTTGTTGACTACCGAATCGCTCGTGGCGGATATCCCGGTGGAAGAGGAAGAGTCCGGCGGGCATGACCACCATGACCATGGCATGGGTGGTATGGGCGGCATGGGCGGTATGCCCGGAATGATGTAGTAAGCCAGTCGCTGTGACGCGGAATGCAGGGCGTTTTTCGCGGTGGTAATGGACCTGTGAAATAAGCAAGTTTCAACACAAATAGGAAGTATTGAGTATGGCAAATATCAAGATTCGACCATTGGATGATCGCGTGGTAGTGCAGCCGGTTGAGGCTGAGGAAACGACGGCTGGCGGGATCGTGTTGCCGGACACGGCGCGCGAGAAGCCGCAGCGGGGGACGGTGGTTGCCGTAGGACCGGGGCGGTTGCTGGACAACGGGGAGCGGGCCCCTCTGTCGTTGGCTATCGGTGACCAAGTGATCTATGGCAAGTATGGCGGTAGCGACGTTGAGGTGAATGGGCAGGAATACAAGATCTTGCGGGAGAACGATGTTCTGGCGAAGGTCTTGGCCTAGTCGTTCAAGTCGCTGCTGGGATTGGTTTTAAGGTCGAAAAGTCAAGGTTTTAGTATAAGGAATTGGAAGCGTGGCTAAGCAATTGATGTTTGAAGATCACGCCCGGGCTCGCATGATGCAAGGCGTTGAAAAGCTGGCCAACGCCGTGGCGGTCACCATGGGGCCGACTGGGCATAACGTGATCATCGATAAGAGTTTTGGTGGTCCGACGGTGACAAAAGATGGTGTCACTGTGGCGAAAGAGATCGAATTGGAAGATCGATTCGAGAATATGGGGGCCAAGCTGGTGGCCGAGGTGGCGCAAAAGACCAGCGATCTGGCCGGGGACGGGACGACGACGGCTACCGTCTTGGCGCGGGCCATCTTCAAGGAAGGCTTGCGCAACATCGTCGCGGGAAGCAATCCGACGGCCGTGCGGCGGGGGATCGAGAAAGCCGTCGACGCCGCCGTGGAAAAGCTGCGGGAGTTGGGCCAACCGGTTACCGATCGCAAGCAAGTGGCCCACGTGGGGGCGATCAGTGCCAATAACGACATGGAGATCGGTGAACTGTTGGCCGAAGCGCTGGAGCGAGTCGGCAAGGACGGGGTGATCACGGTCGAGGAAGGCAAGTCGTCGGAGACGAAAGTCGAGTATGTCGACGGGATGCAGTTCGATAAGGGATTCATCTCTCCCTACTTCATCAACGATCCGGCGACGATGACTTGCACCATGGAAAATGCTTTGGTGTTGCTGTACGAGAAGAAGATCAGCAACATCCAAGACTTGGTGCCGATTTTGGAAAAGGTGGCACAGAGCGGTCAGCCCCTGTTGATCATCGCCGAGGATGTCGATGCGGAAGCGTTGACGTTGCTGGTGGTCAACCGGCTGCGCGGGACGTTGAACGTGTGCGCGGTCAAAGCTCCGGGGTTTGGCGATCGTCGTAAAGCGATGATGGGGGATATCGCCGTATTGACCGGTGGTACCTTCATCAGCGAGGACCTGGGGATCCAGCTCGAGAAGGTTTCCTTGGAGCATCTCGGGCGGGCGAAGAAGGTCGTGGTGGATAAGAGCAGCACGACGATCGTCGAGGGTGCGGGGGACCGTGCGGAGATCGACAAACGGATTGCGCAGATCAAACGGCAAATCGAGCAAACCGACAGCGAGTACGATCGCGAGAAGCTTCAAGAGCGTTTGGCGAAGTTGGCCGGTGGTGTGGCGGTGATTAGTGTCGGTGCCGAGACCGAAGCTGAGATGAAGCAGAAGAAAGCGCGGGTCGAGGATGCGTTGCACGCCACGCGGGCGGCAATGGAGGAAGGGATCCTGCCCGGCGGCGGCGTGGCGCTGGTGCGCTGCAGCGAGGCGGTGGAAAAGGCGATTGCCAGTTGCAAGGGTGACGAAAAGATCGGTGCGCGGATCGTGCTCCGGTCGCTCTCGGCGCCGCTGCGTCAGATCGCCGATAACGCCGGGATCGATGGTTCGGTGGTTGCTGACGAGGTCAGCGAAAAACCACTGAACACCGGTTTCGACGCCAATACCGGTAAGTACGTCGATATGCTCAAAGCCGGTATTATCGATCCGGTGAAGGTGGTACGCACTGCCCTGGCCAATGCAGCCAGTATTTCCGGTTTGTTGTTGACCACCGAAGCGCTGGTGACGAATTACGAGAAAGAGGATAAGAAGAAGCAGCAGGCCGAGGGAGCCGTCGTGTAGCTCGGTCGGTGGACATGTCCGACGGTGCAGAAGTTCAGGCGAAGGCCACTCCTCTAAATCCGAAAGGGAGTGGCCTTCTTTGTCGACGGAATGAGTCAAAAGGGAATTAGGGGATGGCTGCCGCGAAGCGAGATTACTATGAGGTATTGGGAGTATCCCGAACGGCGACCAAGCAGGAGATTGCTCGCGCCTACCGTAAGCTGGCGGTGAAGTACCATCCGGATAGCAATCGAGAGGATGCCGACGCCGTCGCCAAGTTCAAGGAGGCGGCGGAGGCGTATGAAGTGTTGAGCAACGATGAGAAGCGGGCCTATTACGACCGATACGGGCATGCGGGCCCAGCGGCGGGAGCGGGATTCCAGGATGTCGGCGACATCTTCGAGGCGTTCGGGGATATTTTCGGTGGCACGATCTTCGAGGATTTCTTCGGTGGACGCGGTCGGGGGCGCGTGCGCCGCGGGGCGGACCTTCGTTGTGACGTTACGCTCGATCTAGAGGAGGCGGCCCAAGGGGTCACCAAGCAAGTGCGGTTGAACCGACACGAGATCTGCGAGGCGTGTCGTGGTACGGGAGCCGAACCGGGGTCGCCCCCGCAGAGCTGTCCGCGATGTCACGGCCGTGGGCAGGTCGTGCAGACCAACGGCATTCTTCGGGTGCAGACTTCCTGTCCCCAATGCCGAGGAAAAGGCTCGGTAATCACCGAACCTTGCAAGCAGTGCGATGGGCAGGGAGCCATTCCCCGCGAGGTGGTGTTGGATGTCTCGATTCCGGCAGGGGTAGATGATGGGATGCGCGTGCGCATGCCGGGTGAGGGGCAGCCGAGTCCTGATGGTGGTCCGCCGGGGGATGCGTACTGCTTCATTCATGTGCGACCTCACAAGATCTTTCGTCGCGACGGCAATAACCTGGTTTTACAGGTGCCCTTGAGTTATTCGCAGGCGGTGTTGGGGACGGAAGTGGAGATTCCCACCCTGAATGGCAAGAAGCAATTGCAGGTACCGCCGGGAACGCAAAGCGGAGAGGTGTTTCAGCTGCGCGGGTTGGGGATGCCGGATCCTCGCAGTGGAGCCCGTGGCGACTTGTTGGTGCAAACCTTCGTGGAAATCCCCAAGAAGGTGACGGCCGAGCAGGAAGAGTTGCTGCGCCGATTGGCGGAACTGGATGAGCAAAATGTCACTCCGCACCGCGAATCCTTCTTGGAACGCGTTTTGCATTACTTCCGTGCGGATCATGAACCGACGCGGTCGTCCGGTAGCGGTCAGCACCGCGCAGGGAAATCCGAGAATCGATCATCAATAGGAGGAGTGGAGTAATGAGCCGTGGTGAACAAGGGAACACAGCAGAGCAAGATGAAGGGCGTCAAGTTCCGCGCGATGACGCCGCGGAGCAGCGGGCGCGCGACGAGGCCATCGAAACGCTGCCACCGGATGCTGCTCAAGCAACCTCGGAGGCAGGGCAAGGGGCGAACGCCTCGGTGGATCAGTTGCAACAGCAGTTGGCCGATGCCCAGCAGGAGGTGCTGCGCGCGCATGCTGAGCTGGACAATTTTCGCAAACGCTTGCGCCGAGAAACGGAGGAGCAGCTCAAGTATGCCCATCTTCCCATCATGCGGGATTTGATTGGTGTGTTGGACAATCTGCAACGGGCGGTCGAAGCGGCCAAGCATGACCAGGCGACGCTCGAGTCGTTGCGCAGCGGCGTGGAAATGGTCATCCAGCAGTTCGTGGGAGTGTTGGCCAAGTACGGCTGCGAGGGCATCGAGGCGGTGGGGAGGGATTTCGATCCCAATGTGCATGAAGCCATCGGGCATCAGCCTTCCGACGAGGTGGAGGCGGGTAAGGTCATCCACGAAGTGGCGCCCGGTTACCGCTTGCATGATCGCGTGGTGCGACCGAGCAACGTCATCGTCAGTGCGGGGCCGAACAATGCGGGGGAAACCGGGGGCAAGGAAAACAGTTAGTCGATTTTTGACAGGAGTGTAGCCAGCCTATGCCAACTTACGATTATCAATGCGATGCGTGCGGGCATGAATTTGAACTGTACCAGGGAATTACTGAGCCGGTAAAGAAGAAGTGCCCAGAGTGTGGAAAAAGAAAGCTCCGCCGGCTGATCGGGACCGGCGCCGCGGTCGTCTTCAAGGGCTCGGGGTTCTATCAGACCGATTATCGAAGCGAATCGTACAAGAAGGCTGCCGCGGCGGAGAAGGCCTCGAGTGAGGGAAAGACCGATGGCGGTAGTTCTAGCGGGGCGAGCAAAGCGAAGGCGAAGTCGCCTACGTCCTCCGGCGACGCGTAGGATGAGCGGAGAGGTGCGCGTTGAGTAGCGTGTCGATTGCCGAGAACCTCCACGTGCATCGACTTCCCAACGGCATGGTATTGTTGGGGGAGCCGATGCCCTGGTTGCGCACGGCGGCCTGCTCCATTCTAGTCCCGGCCGGTACCTGCCATGAACCGGAGGGAAAGCAGGGGCTTGCCGGAGCGACGATCGAGATGGTCGAGCGCGGCTGTGGCGAGCTGGGCAGTCGTGAATTTCTGGAAGCGCTGGACGAGGTGGGCGCCGAGACGCACACCTCGGTAATGACCACGCATTGCGACTTGAGCGCCGTAATGCCCAGGGACGGTTTGGCGCGAGCCCTGGAGTTGTTGGCGACAGCCATCCGCCGTCCGCATTTGCCTGCCGAGCAGTTCGAGGATGTGCGGCAATTGTGCTGGCAAGAGCTGCGGGCCATGGAGGACGATCCGTCGAACCGCTGTTTCTCGGAGCTGAAGCGCTTCCGCTTTCCATCGCCGTATGGACGCGTCGCACAAGGGAATCGCCAGTCGATCGAGGGCTTGCAGTATGCCGATGTCGGCGACTTTTACCGCGCCCACTTTCGCCCCGATCAGACGGTGGTGTCCGTGGCTGGTGATTTCGACTGGCCACAGGTGCGTGAGCAGTTCGAAGCGTTGTTCGGCGATTGGCAGGGAGAGCCGCGCGACGAGTTGCCCGAGGTCCAAGTGGTCTACGGAAGCCGGCATTTCGATTATGCCTCCAGCCAGACTCACTTGGCCCTGGCTTACGACTGTCCCGCCTACGGCGCCCCCGATTACTATCAGGGAAGGGCCCTGGTGGGGATCCTCAGTGACGGCATGAGTTCACGGTTGTTCACCGAGGTGCGGGAGCGGCGCGGACTGGTCTATTCTGTGTTTGCAACTTGTTTCTCAATTCGTCGTTCCGGGAGCGTATTGTGCTATGCCGGCACGATGGCCGAGCACGCCGAGGAGACGCTGGCGGTGGTTCTGGAAACGATCGATTCCTTGGCCCAGGGAGTGACCGAAGACGAGTTGCATCGGTTGAAGGTGCGGGTGAAAGCATCCTTGGTCTTCGAACAGGAGTCGTGCCTGGCCCGATGTCGGCAGATTGCCAACGACTGGTATGTGTTGGGACGAGTGCCGCCGCGAGAGGAGGTGTGGGAGCAGATCGAGCAGTTGACGGCAGAAGGGCTGCACCGGCATTTCCTGGAGCATCGGCCGCGGCGATTCACGCTGGTTTCCGTCGGCTCGCAGCCCGTGGAGCTTGCGCATGGAATTGATTGATTACCGTCCTCCGGGTGGTCCTCAGATCCTGGCCTTACATGATCCTGCGGCGCTCACCGCCTCATACGGCTGGTTTGTGAACACGGGGGCACGCGATGAGTCTGCCGACATTGCCGGTGCCAGTCATTTTCTCGAGCACATGGTATTTAAGGGGACGGCCCGCCGATCGGCCGAGCAGATCAACCGTGAGCTGGACTATCTCGGGGCGCGGTCCAATGCGTTCACCTCGGAGGATCGTACTGTCTACTATGCCTCGGTGTTGCCCGAATGCCAAGGGCAGGCAGTCGACTTATTGTCCGATCTGATGCAGCCTCGGTTGGACCAGGATCTGTTCGAGCTCGAGCGGCAGGTGATCCTGGAGGAGATCGCCATGTACGACGATCAGCCACCGTATGGCGCCTTCGAGCGCGCTGCCGAATTGTTCTTCGGAGACCATCCTTTGGCCCGGCGGGTATTGGGAACCATCGAATCGGTTTCCGACCTTAGCGTGGAACAGTTGCAGGAGTACCACCAGCGTCGCTACACGAAGGACAACATGTTGTTCGTCGCTGCAGGTAGGTTGCGCGTCGACGAGTTGATTGCCCAGGTCGAGAGGCTCTCGCGAGATTTTCCGGCGCAGGCGTCCTCATCGCCGCAGCCGTCGGTCGAGTTTCATCGGCAGAGCGCTGCGGTAGAAAAAGGACTTGCCCACCAGCACTACGTGGTGATGATGTGGCCGGGGATCTCTTGGTCGGATGAACGGCGATTTGCGCTGCGGTTGCTCGCCGCTGCCATTGCCGACAGTTCGAGCAGTCGCTTGTTCTGGGAGTTGATCGACAATGGACGCGCAGAAACCGCCTTCGTTTATCCTCAATTCTTCCGTGATTGTGGATGTCTCACCGGCATGCTGTGTTGTGCGCCGCAGGATGCGGCGGAGGTGGAAGAGATCTTCGTACGCACGGTGAGCGGAGTGCGTGCCCGACCGATCGATGCGCGCGAGCTGGAGTTGGCTCGTCAACGAATTACCAGTGGTTTGATCTTGGCCGACGAGTATCCGCAGCATCGCATGTTCGCCCTCGGTAGCGCTTGGCTGGAACGGCAGGAGTTTCTGTCGCTCGATGCCCTGTTGGCCAAGTATGCCGCCGTGGACGTGGATGACGTGGCGGCCGTTGCTGACGCACTATGTGCAGAGCCTTGGGTGTCGGTGCGCGTGGTGGAAGAACCGCTCGATTGATCGTGGCTTATTCGAGGTATTGGTCGCGGAGTTTCGCGAAGGTGTCGACCGCCAAGGAAAACTCCGGCTCGCTGGCCGCCCACGCGGTACGGGCCTCTGCCCTACCGCAGGCCCGCGGTTCCTTCCACACCACGGCGTGGACGGGAGGTTTGGCCACCAGATTTCGCAGCAAGGAATCGCATCGGGAAGCGACAGTTGGCCGGGCGGTTTCCGAACCACTTTCCTGATGGGAGGTTCCACTCGTTGGCCACAGCATGATGGAATCGGGAGAAATGCGGTCATAGGCGACGGACAGCATCAAGGGGAGTCCGAGCAGTGCCCAACGCTCGACCAGGCGATGCCATTCCAACAGATCACGCGGGAACGTTCCTCCGGGCCACCGGCCTACCTCCGTCTCCAAGACCAGGCCGCTGAGCCCCAAGTCCGCCCGAATCAGCGCGTCGGCGAAATGGAGCGGAGAAATGCCCGACGCGTCATCGCGCAGGTATTCGGCCCATGGTTCGTTGATGGTCATCAGAACCGGTGTATGGGGGGCGGCAGTGCGGACCGTCTCGAGGATGGCCACCGCAGCACGCAACACATCCTCCTCATCCCAATGCAAGTTGGATGTCGCATTCAGTCCTGCCGCGCAATTCCACAGATCCACCCGTCCAGCAAACCGTTCGACGCATTGTTGGGCAAATTTGCACGCGGTTTCCCATACCGCTTCGGCCGATTGTTCGAGCAGCAGCATCCATCGAGGCAGGCTGGCGAAATCGACCAACGGGCCCACACATACCTTGATATCGTGCTCCTGGGCCCAGGCGATCTGCTGGTCGAGACGGTCCCAGTCAATTCGTCCCTGGTCGGTTTGTAGATGCCCCATGTGGGCTTCGATGCTGAGAAGACTGATGGCTGAGGCCTGCTGCCGCGTCCATTCCCATGCCGTGACCGAACGTGGATGAAACCCGACCAGCGTGTTGAGTCTCCCTTCGGTGGCGCAACGGGCTTCGAGCGCTTGGTGGGCATAAGCGGCTCCCATCAGTTCGATCGCCTGGAGAGCCGCGTCGATGGAACGCATCGCCGACTGATAACGTTCCTGGTCATGGTCGCGGTGGAAGGTGAGCGACTGGAGAAACTGTTCCACTGCCTGCTCGTGAGGTGCGTAGAACTCGGCCGGCAATCGCAATCCGATGCGGTGCCACTGATCCAGTTGCCAGCGTAACCGGTGGACGGTCCCGCGGGCCAGTTCCACCGGTAGATCGAGCGGTGGGTGGCCGCAGGGGAGACTACAGGTGCTCAGGCTGACCATCCCCTGCTGTTGGGTGGGCCACAGAATGTTCAGCTTTCCAGACTCGTCAATCTCGCGTTGGATGGTAAACTGCCCGGACTGGAACCGGCGGCGGCTCCACCACGGGACGCCTTCGATGCCGATAAGATGGGCGCTTTCCCAGAGCCGTGAATCGAGGTTCAGGTGCCCAGGCACCGAGAATCGAAATGCGCTCATCCACTCAGCGCCCTAGCACTTGCGAGAATCTGGCGGGTGTTTCGGTGCGATACCGTTTTTCGAGGAAAGCTACTATGGTACCTTCCGACGTCGTATTGACCACTGCCCTGCCCTTTCCCCGGCGAAGCGGGAAGGTGCGCGATGTCTACGATTTGGGGGATCGTTTGTTGATCGTCAGTACCGATCGCATCAGTGCATTTGACTGGGTGCTCCCGGTGGGGATACCGCGTAAAGGGATCGTGCTGACGCAGCTCAGCCGCTTTTGGTTCGAGCACTTGCCTGTCGAGCATCATTTCCTGAGTCAAGAGGTGGCAGCGGTCGACGGGCTCGATCCCTCCGCCGCGGAATGGTTGAAGGGCCGCAGCATGTTGGTCAAGAAGGCGGAGGTGGTACCCTTCGAATGCGTGGTCCGCGGTTATCTGGAGGGCTCCGGGTGGAAGGAATATCAAGCCACCGGTAGCGTGTGCGGCATCTCGTTGCCCAAGGGGTTGCGGCAATGCGACCGATTGCCCGAGCCGCTGTTTACGCCGGCTACCAAAGCTACCGAGGGGCATGATGAGAACGTTGATTTCGACTTCATGGCGCGGCGCATCGGCACCAGCTTGGCAGAGCGATTGCGGGAGCTGAGTCTGCAGGTCTACCGTTGGGCCGCTCAATGGGCGGCCGAGCGAGGGATCATCATCGCTGATACCAAGTTTGAATGGGGAATCCATGATGGCCAAGTGATTCTCGTGGATGAAGTGCTTACGCCCGATAGTTCGAGGTTCTGGCCCGCCGATCGTTACCAGGCCGGTCGAGCTCAGCCCTCGTTCGACAAGCAATTCGTGCGGGAATGGTTAATGAACTCGACCTGGGATCGAGAGAGCCCTCCCCCTGCTCTTCCCGACGATGTCGTTGCCCAAACGGCACACAAGTATGAGCAGGTGTACGAATTGTTGACTGGCCAGACGATCGATCAGGCGTTGGCGGAGAAACCGTAAGCGTCGAAAGGCAACGAGAAAAGGCAACGAGAACATTCGGCATGGCCCCATCAGCAGCAAACGACGATCAACAGTCTGGAGTTGGTGAAACCGACGGGTTCGGGGGAGGACGGTCACCGTTTTCGGCCTCTGAGGACCTTTCCGGAAACGGGATGCGGCGGGCGACCGTGGCGTTTATTTTCGTGACGGTCCTGTTGGACGTGCTCTCGTTGGGGGTGATCATTCCCGTCTTGCCCACGTTGATCGAGGAAGAGTTTCTGGGCGGGGACACGGCCCGGGCGGCGCTGTATACCGGGCTATTCAATACCACTTGGGCATTGATGCAGTTTCTTTTCTCGCCGTTTTTGGGGGCCCTGTCGGATCAATTCGGACGCCGCAAGGTCATCTTGCTTTCCTGCCTCGGGTTGGGGCTCGATTACGTGTTGATGGCGCTGGCCCCCAATCTGTTGTGGTTGTTTGTCGGCCGCGTGTTATCGGGGATTACGGCGGCCAGTTACGCGACCGCCGGTGCGTACATCGCCGATGTAACACCACCGGAGAAGCGAGCCAGTGCGTACGGCATGTTTGGCGCGGCTTGGGGCATTGGTTTCGTCATTGGGCCTGCGGTGGGAGGATTTCTGGGCGGATACGGGTTGCGCATCCCCCTGTGGGTCGCTGCGGGACTGACGTTGGCCAATGCGCTGTACGGGTTTTTCATTCTGCCCGAATCGTTGAAGCCGGAGCATCGGTCGCCGTTTCGCTGGCGCAAGGCCAATCCCGTCGGTTCGCTACTGTTGCTGCGTTCCCATCCCGAGTTGTTGGGATTGGCTGCTGTACTCGGCCTTTACCAGCTCGCTCATCAAGTTTTTCCCAGTGTCTTCGTACTCTATGCCGGCCATCGTTACGGATGGGGGCCGCAGTTGGTGGGAATGACGTTGATGGTGGTGGGGCTCATGGGGGTCTTCATGCAAGGCTATGTCGTGCGTCGTTTTGCACCCGTGCTGGGTGAGCGTAAGATGCTATTCATTGCCTTGACGCTGGGGGCGACCGGATATGTGATCTATGGATTGGCCGAGACGGGGTGGCAGTTTTGGGCGGCCATTCCGGTGTTCGCCTTTGTCGGATTCTTTTCCCCGGCCATCCAGGGGCTGATGACGCGCCGCGTGGGGCCTTCAGAGCAAGGGCAGTTGCAGGGGGCCAATTCATCGCTTGCCGGCATTGCTGGAATGCTGGGGCCGGCGATCTTCTCCACGGTGTTTTCGGCCGGCATCGCCGATTCCTCACCGATCGAACTGCCCGGGATGCCCTTTCTGCTCGCCGCCTTCTTGCACCTGCTCGCCATCCTCATCGCCATCCGTGTTTTGCAGCGTCCCCGGCCGGATAGTGCTGATCGGTCCGCCAAGGAATCCTAGTCGACATCGGGACGGCGCCGATCGGCAGCCCCGCGGAAGGACTGGGGCGGACGCTACGGGCGCGATTGCGCATCGTGCCGCTAGGCGGTTTTGGCCAAAGCGCGTTGGACAGCCTGGCCCATATCGGCAGGAGTCTCGGCGATGACAACTCCGGCCGCTTGCAGCGCCGCTTTCTTCTCAGCCGCCGTCCCTTTACCACCGGAAATGATGGCCCCGGCGTGTCCCATGCGTTTGCCAGGAGGCGCCGTGGCGCCGGCGATAAAGGCCGCTAAAGGCTTCGAGAAGTTCTGCTTGGCAAACTCGGCGGCCTCTTCCTCTGCTGTGCCGCCGATTTCCCCGATCATCAACACGACTTCTGTTTGAGGATCCTCTTCGAACAGCCGCAGCAGATCGATGTAGGAGGTGCCCACGATCGGGTCACCGCCGAGACCGACGCAGGTCGACTGTCCCAAGCCGGCTTTGGTGGTCTGCCACACGGCCTCGTAGGTCAACGTACCGCTACGGCTGATGATGCCGACCTTGCCCGGTTGGTGAATGTAACCGGGCATGATGCCGATCTTGCATTCCCCCGGAGTGATGATTCCAGGGCAATTGGGGCCGATCAGAGTGCAGCCGCTAGCGCGTGCCTGCCGATAGACCTCGACCATGTCCAAGACGGGGATCCCTTCGGTGATGGCCGCGATGACTTGGATCCCGGCATCGATGGCTTCGAGGATAGCATCGGCGGCGAAGGGAGGCGGGACGAAGATCATCGAGGCGTTGGCCCCGGTGTGCTGCACGGCTTCTTCCACCGTGTCGAAGACGGGAAGATCGCAGCACGTTTGACCACCCTTGCCCGGGGTGACACCGCCGACCATCTTGGTCCCATACTCGGCACATCCCTTGGTGTGAAACGTGCCCGCACTGCCGGTGATCCCTTGGGTGATAACTCGCGTCTCTTTGTTTACCAGGATACTCATCTGCACGCCTTCGTTTTGTTGAGATGTCTTGTGTCGTGACCGTTAGGTGGCTTGTTGGGCTACTTCGACGACCTTCCGTGCGGCATCGGCCAGGTCGCTAGCGGTGATCATCGGCAGGCCGCTTTCCTCGAGCATCTTTTTGCCTTCCTCGACTTCGGTACCTTCCAGACGCACGACCAGAGGAACTTTGATACCGACCTGCTGGGAAGCCTCGATGATCGCTTTGGCGATGGTGGTACAGCGCGCGATTCCGCCAAAGATATTGACCAGGATCGCCTTAACATTGGGGTCGGAAAGAATGATATGAAATGCCTCGACGACTTGCTCCGTGGTCGCTCCACCGCCGACGTCGAGGAAGTTGGCTGGTTGGCCACCATAGAACTTGATGATGTCCATGGTCGCCATGGCTAATCCAGCACCGTTGACCAGGCAGCCGATGTTGCCGTCGAGTTTGACGTAGGAAAGCCCCGCTTGGGCAGCCCGAACCTCGGCCGGTTCCTCTTCGCTGAGGTCTTGCAATTCCTTCAGATCAGGATGGCGGAACAGTGCGTTATCATCGAAATTGATCTTGGCATCCAAGGCGATCATCTCTCCCGATTTGGTAATCACCAATGGGTTGATCTCTACCAAGGAGCAATCCAGGTCAGCATAGAGCTGGCACAGTCGCTTCATGAACTGATCGGCATCGCGCGCGGTAGAGCCGGTGACGCCGAGTTTCTTGCACAGTTTGCGAATCTGGAAGGAGTGGAGGCCGACGGCGGGATGGAAGTGTTCGCGGTAGATTTTCTCGGGCGTTTCCTCGGCCACCTTCTCGATTTCAACGCCCCCTTCGCTGCTGACCATCAGCACCGGCATGGCGCGAGCTCGGTCGAGGACGACGCCCAAATACAATTCGCGGTCGATATCACACCCGGCCTCGACGAGAACTTGCCGCACCACGGCACCTTCAGGACCGGTTTGCACGGTGACCAAGTGGTTGCCCAGCATGCGGCCGGCAACTTCCGCCGCTTCTTCGGCCGAGCGGACGAGTTGGACACCTCGCTGCTGGGGATGTTCGACAAACGTCCCTTTTCCACGGCCTCCGGCATGCACTTGCGCCTTGACCACGGCGATGTCGCCGCCGAGTTGACCGAACGCCTGGGCGGCGTCGTCGGGGGTGCGGGCCACGATGCTGTCGGGGACCCGGATGCCAGCGTCACGAAAAAGCTGTTTCCCTTGGTACTCGTGAATTTTCATGGGCGGGCGGCCTACGTATGAAACGAGAAACGTTGTAAAGCCGCGAATTATACGCCTAGTTCCTGTTTTGAGTACCAGTGATCGGCAGGCCGGCCGAGCGGTTTTTCCGGGCGGAGCGAACAACCAGGTCGTTGATCAGTCTTTACAGGCCGTAGCGTCGATCCCTAGCCGCTTCATTTTCTTGTACAACGTGGTGCGGTTGATCCCCAGCTGTTTGGCCGTCAAGCTGCGACTGAATTGATTGGCACGGAGAACTTCTAGAATGATCTGCCGTTCTGGTCCTGCGAGCGCTTCGCGCAGGGTTTGCTCGCGTCCGATGATCGGTATGGCGGCACCGCGGTGAGCAGTCCCCGTCTTCACGATGTTCGATGGCAAGGCGTCGATCCCTAGTTGGGGCGACTTGGCCAGCAACACCGCACGCTGCACCACGTTTTCCAGTTCACGGATGTTGCCGGGCCAATGGTAATGATACAACGCCTCCATGGCTTCGGGGGTAAACCCCTCGACATCCCGCGCGCATTCCTTCGCCGTTTTCTGCAAGAAGTGCTCGATCAGCAGCGGTAGGTCGGAGAGGCGCTCGCGCAAGGGGGGCAACTCCAAGTGGATGACGTTGATCCGGTAGAAGAGGTCTTGGCGAAAACGCCCATCGGCGACCGCCTGTTCCAGGTCTTCATTGGTCGCCAGGACGGGCCGTACGTCCACGGCAATCGTTTCGTTGCTGCCGACCGGCTCGAATTCGAATTCTTGGAGAACTCGCAGCAATTTGATTTGCATGGCCGTCGAGGCGGTCCCAATTTCATCCAGAAAGATCGTACCGCCATCGGCATGCTGAAATTTGCCCATCTTGGCTGCCGTCGCGCCCGTAAAGGCTCCGGCAGTGTGCCCGAACAGCTCGCTCTCCAACAAGTTGTCCGGCAGGGCGCCACACGCTACTTCGACAAATGGTCCGTTGCGCCGACTACTGCGCCGATGGATGGCCCGCGCGATCATCGATTTGCCCGTCCCGTTTTCGCCGGTGATCAACACAGCGGCTTTGGTGTCGGCTACGCTGTTGATGATGTCGAAGATGCGGAGCATGCGCGGATCGTGACTGAGAATATTCTCCAGGCCGCTCTTGCGATCCAATTCGGATTTCAGTCGTGCATTTTCTTGCGCAATCCGTTGTTGCTCGAGGGCCCGATGCAGCGTGGTCAGCAGTTCTTCGTCGATGATCGGCTTGGTAAGCAGGTCGAACGCGCCGGCACGCACGGCATCGATGGCCGCGTCCGGGCCGCCATAGCCGGTCATCATCACTACCGGCATCTCAGCGGCATGGTGGCGAATCCATTGCAATAGTTCAAAGCCGTCGTCGTTGTCCAGGCAAATGTCGATCAGGCCAACATCTACCGGGTGTTCCGCCAGGATCCGGCGGGCCGTCTGCAGGTTCGGCGCGGTGTGAACGTGGAACCCCTGCTCGGCAAGCCAACTGGCCATCGACTCCAGCAGCCACTGGTCATCATCAACGATCAATAGACGTGACTTCGACATAGAACCTAGGCAATAGATGATAGGTTTGCGGGCATCCGCTTGTGTTCTTACTGAAAAACCGTAGGTTACGTATGCTGACGAAGCAACAAAAACGCCCCAAATTCGCCCTGTGGAAAGGCGCTCCGGCGCCAACTGCGATCGGATGACATGCCCCGTGGGGATCCCTTCAGGATGCGGTACGTGGCGACCGTAAGGCCAGAGTAGCCAGTTGCGCGTATGGAAAATCGCGTCGATGGTTCGGACGGCTCAGGGGGGATCGTCCCCATGTTCGAGTCGCATTTTTCACAATGTTCGTTTAATCCCCCTCCCTGAAGGGGGACGGTTACGATGTTCGTGTGGTAGAATTCTGGAGGGATCGCCTCGGCGGGAAGGCCGCTTACTCAAGTTGGTTTTAAGGATGGAAGTCGCCAACGGTCGCAGGCCATCATGGGCTTTGGGGCAAGCGCTCAGTCGATGCATTGGCCGGTGTCCGGAGGCGGTGTGAGAAGCGGGCAGTAGAGTCCACGGCGGCTGTGAGAAAGCCGTGGTGGCTTTACAATGCCTTCCCAACGTCCTGGTGATCCGAGAGCGTGGCATGAGTCAATAATGCAGAAAGGGAACGTCTGTGGCGATCAGGTTAGTCATTGCCGACGACCATGAGGTTGTTCGGAAAGGCATTGCGGTGTTGCTCGAAGGGAGCGAGGTGGAGATCGTTGGCGAGGCATCGTCGGTCGATGAGGCGATTCGCGTCACCGAGCAGATGCGTCCTGAGGTGGCGCTCATCGACATCCGCATGGGCGAGGAAGATGGCTTGCTGGCTCTGGAGGGAATCCGGGCTAAGGTACCTGAGGTGGCGGTGGTCATGTTATCGGCGTACGACAACCCTACTTACGTAGCCCGTGCCATAGCGTTTGGCGCTCATGACTATCTCCTGAAAGATTCCTCTCGCATCGATGTGCTCGAAGCGATTCAACGGGCGGCGGCCAAGCAACAACCTAGCGATACCAGTATTCTGCGCCGCGTAAAGGAAACCATGGCCAAGCGAAAAGATCGCTCCGATACGAAGGACGTTCCGCTGACCAATCGTGAGTTGCAAGTTCTCCGCCATGTGGCGCTGGGGTTGAGCAACAAAGAGATCGGTAGTTCGCTGAACATCAGCGTCGAAACAGTGAAGGAGCACGTGCAAAACATCCTACGAAAGCTCGACGCGCCGGATCGAACGGCTGCTGCCGTATGGGCCGTCAAGAGTGGGCTGATTTCCGGCTGACAGACCGCTCGGTCAGATGTCGACCTGACAGGAATGCCGGTTGTGGTTGAATGGCCGGCCGGGTAGGAACTGTCGCACCGTCGTGGTTGGAAATAAAAAACCTCTATTCCCATGGTAGGAGGAAGGCCACAGGAATAGAGGGTGCAAAGATTGTTCGGCGACTTGATGGTTCGGCAACTTGGGGCGACGCCCGCAGTTAATCCCACCACCACTGATCGGCAGGCAAATCGTCCAATCGCACGGCGGCGCGCATGTTTGCTACTTTGCCGGTGGAATCGATGTGCATGTTTTCTGGGGCCAACGCTTGTCGTGCTTCAATTTCCACACCGCCACCGATGGGAGTGATCAGGCGGTTGCCTTTGAACACCGCATTGATCGCCGTTTCCACTTTCTCCGGCGCCGGGAGCAGTTGGACCGGAAGGGCATCTTCGTCGGCGAGCACGCCTAGATTCCAACCGGCTTTGCCGTACAGATCCCGGTCTTGAATGAAAGCGGCGGCAATGACCATATCGACCAAATTCCGAAGTTGGCCGTAAACGGGATGCCGCTCGGCAATTGCCGGGAACTTACGAGTGAAGTCGGTAGTGAACGCTTTGCTGGCCGGATTGGCTGCCCGCCCCGTAGCCCGCCGCGTGCCGTCGGCTTCGACCAATTCATCCTCGCCGACCAGCTTTACCCCCTGCCCTACCAGTTGCATGGACAGGCCGTCTTCGGTGGCGGCAATGGCTTGGTAATCGGGTACGAAGTACCAGCGAATCAGCGCATTGTTCGAGGCCGTCGTGGCCGTCAATTTCATCACGTAAGTGGTCATGGGGATCGGGGGCGCTTCCAAGCCAATTCCGATCAACTTCATGCGGTAGTCGGCTTCGGTCAACACGTGGGCGAAGTGCGTGCCGGCCGGGACGCCCCGAATGGTGACTTCGTTCAACCCCAAGCTGGTACGCAAGGCATTGACGATGTTGGGGATGTCGCGGGGAGAGCGGATGGTCGTTCCCAAGGAGCGCAGCGTTTGTTGCATCCTCTGCAAACCTTCCTGGGTGGGATCAATGGAGACGCTGATCAGCCGCGTCGGCTCGGAGCCGGGGGCGAAGGCACGGAGCGCGACAATCAAGTCCTCCAACAGCAGTGTGGGACGGCCTGTCTCCACACCGACGACCCGGCCTACGGCATCTTGGGCAAACCCTTCCGCAGGTCCCGCCAGGACGATGTCTCCGCTTTCGGGATAGAAAAACACGTACTCCAGTCGCGTGAGGCCGGCCAACGCCATCATATCCGCCGGCAATGGACGCCCATCGGCGAGGAGTTTGGCGGCGGCTGCCTCGAGCCGGTTGAGGGACACTTTGCGCAGTTTGCTGGGACGCGCCAGGTCGGGAGGCAACGTTTGACGTGCCGATTGCAACTGCCGCAGGGTTACCCGCGGATCAGCCGTACCCATCACACGCAACACGCCCGTGGCATCGATCTCCACCCCGGCTGCACCGAACGTATTGTTGTTATTGTTATTATTGTTGTTGTTATTGTTATTGTTGTTATTGTTGGCGCGACTCACCGATGCGAAGCCGACGGTGGCCAACAGGGCAACGGCAGCGATCCAACAACGGGAAATCCGGTGAAAACTACGGAGGCTCTGCATCTGGATTGCCTTAGTCTCGGAAAAAGAGGTCCACTTTAGAGAAGTTCAAGCGCGGAACGATCGCCTTGTCTACCTTCAACATGCCAGCGCAAGAGGCAAGTGCAAGTAGACGATCGTAGGATATTCCTATCTGAGAGTAATTGCTGCGTGAGCGAAAGGCAACAAATCTACGGGAATTGATTGCCGCAATTCGCTCAGCTTTGTTGCATCCTGCGTTTCCGTCCGTTGGCCAACTTCGGTTTGGGGGGAGCAATCAACAGCATATGGCCCCCCTCCCCGAGCAGGTCGTCCAGCCGTCCGCGCAGTTCCGGGGTAATCTGCACCCGGTGACGCTTGGTTTTCACTTGGACCGTTTCGCCAGTGGCTAATCTTACGTTTATAAACACGTCCAGCGGGCCCGGATAGCCACGAAGGATTTCGCGGATGCGCGGTAAGACATGTTCATCGTGGTGGCGTTGGTCGATATTCAGGCGGAGGCCGGCAGTGAAGCGGGCATCGGCTTCGTCGATGGGAATGATCTCATTGGCGATCAGCACCACATCGTCGCTGCCGCGTTTTTCCACCCGGGCCCGCATGACGACTACCGCTTCGGATTGGATGAGGTGTCCTTGCGTTTCGTACTGTTGTGACCAACAAATGCAACGGACGATTCCTTCCAGGTCCTCGAGGTCGAAATTCGCATAGCGACTGGGGGCTCCCGGTTTGGGGTTGCGGACGTTGGCCAGCTTGATCGACGAGATCATACCGCCGACGATCACCTCGCTGCGATCTTCGAGAGATTTCAACGCCGTCGTGGTGTGAGAACAGAGACGTCGCAAGCGCTCGGCGTATTCGGCCATCGGGTGGGCGGAAAGGTAGGTGCCCAGCACCTCCTTTTCCATGGCCAACTTGGTTTTCTCGGGAAACTCGGGGATGTCGGGCAGTTGGATTTCCTCCTGCGGGCCAGCCGATTCCTCCTCGAAGTCGTCGAAAAAGCTCATTTGGCCGCTCTTGCGATCGGCCATCCGGCTTGCGCCCGCCTGCATGGCTTTCTCCACCACGGCCATCAATTGGGCGCGACGACAACCGAACGAATCGAAGGCCCCGGCTTTGATCAGCGTTTCGATGGTTGAGCGGTTGCATTCGGCCGGATCGACTCGTTCGCAAAAATCATAGATATTCTTGAAGGGGCCTCCCTTTTCACGCGCGGCGACGATCGACTCGCCGGCCGATCCGCCACACCCTTTGATCGCCGCCAGTCCGAACAGGATCTTTCCGTCCCGCACCGCGAAATCGACGTAGGAGTGGTTCACATCGGGAGGAACGACCTCGATCCCCATCCGCTCGCAATCTTCCAGGTGTTCGACGAGGGAGTCCTTGCGTTTGAAGTTCCGGTTCGGGATATCGCCCGACAGCAAGGCCGCCATGAATTCCACGGGATAATGGGCTTTCAGATAGGCCGTCTGGTAGGCGACCAGGGCATAGGCGGTCGAGTGGCTTTTGTTGAAGCCGTAACCGGCGAACATCAGAATCATGTTCCACAGTTCCCGAGCGTCCTTTTCCGAGAGCCCCTTCTCCATGGCGCCCTGGAGGAACTGGGACTCGTTGGCGGCGATGATCTCCTCTTTTTTCTTGCTGATCGCCTTGATACACGTATAGGCGCTGGCCAACTCAATGCCGCCGAGTCGATTGAGGATCCGCATCACCTGTTCTTGGTACACCATCACCCCATGGGTTTCCTCTAAGATTTCTTTGAGGATGGGATGGAGGTAGGTGGCCTGTTTCTGCCCGTGCTTGACGGCCACGTAATCGTCGACCATTCCCCCTTCCAGCGGGCCGGGACGGTACAGGGCATTGGTCGCGATGATGTCGCGGAAGTTGTCGGGTTTCATCCGCTGCAACAGGTCGCGAATTCCTCCCGATTCCAATTGGAAGACCCCCTTGGTTTCCCCGCGCTGCAACAGGGCGAACGTCTCGCGGTCGTCTAAGGGAAACCTGTGGATATCCAGATCGATTCCTCGAGTCTGCTTGATGATCTCGACCGATTTGGAGAGGATCGTCAAGTTGCGGAGGCCGAGAAAGTCCATCTTCAGCAGGCCAGCAGCCTCGACGTCTCCCATCGACCATTGGGTGATCACGTCGTTCTTGCCAGGGACACGGCCCAGCGGGACATACTCGGTCAATGGCCGGTCGGCGATCACCACGGCAGCGGCATGGGTACCCACGTTGCGAGCGTTCCCTTCCAGCTGCCGCGCGATGTCGATCAACTCCTTGATCTCAGGGTCATTGTCGTACTCGGCTTTCAGGTCGGGACTCTTCTCCAATGCCTTGTCGAGCGTAATCTTCAGTTCATCGGGCACCATGTCGGTGATCTGGTTGACCCGATGCAGGGGGATCCCCAGCGCGCGTCCCACATCCTTGATCGCCGCCCGGGCTTGCAGCGTCCCAAAGGTGCCGATCTGGGCGACGTTTTCCGCGCCATACTTGTCCCGCACATACTGGATGATTTCACCGCGTCGCTCCTTGCAAAAATCGATATCGATATCAGGAGCTTCGCGGCGGCTTTCGTCCAGGAATCGCTCGAACAGCAAGTCGTACTTCAGCGGGCAGACATGGCTGAGGTATAGCGCGTAACAAACGAGTGCCCCTACCCCACTGCCCCGCGCCGTACAGGGAACCCCTTGCTCGCGGGCGTAGCGAACGAAGTCCCACACGATGAGGAAGTAATTGGCGAACCCAAGTCGTTGGATCACACCCAATTCGCGATCCAGCCGTTCCATGACGTGCGACGCCAGCTCCCCTCCGGGCGCCATCGTCTCGTCTCCCGCATAGCGCTCTTTCAGCCCTTGGATGCAGAGCTCGCGTAAGAATTGGTTAGGATCGACCTGCTTTTCAAGAGGGTACACCGGGAAGTGGCGTTTGCCCAGCTCCAGGTCGATGTCGACGCTATCGGCGATCTCTTGACTGCGCGCTACAGCGCTCTCCAGACCAACGAAATGTTCGTACATCTCCTCCGGCGAACGGAGGTAGAATTGATCGTTCTCCATTTTCAACCGGTTGGTGTCGGTGCGGAATCTGCCGGTATTGATGCATAGCAGAACGTCCTGGATCTCGGCATCTTCGCGGTCGGCATAGTGCGCGTCGCTGGTCGCGACCAGCGGCAATCCCAAACGATTGGCGATGTCGACAGCGGCCTCGAGCTGCTGTTTCTGGATCTCCAGCCCGTTGTTCATGATTTCTATGAAGTACCGATCGCCGAACACGCGGTGGAACCATTGGGCAATCTCGATCGCCTGTTTTTCCGCATCGGCGGTGTCCTTGTTGTTCAGCAAGGCACGGGAAAACTCGCTGGAAACACATCCGCTCAAGCAGATAATCCCCTCGTTCAGCTCGGCCAACAGCTCCCGATCGATGCGAGGCTTGTAGTAATATCCCTCCAAGGAGGCTTTCGACGCTAGTTTGATCAGGTTGCGGAAACCCGTGCGGTTTTGGGCCAACAGGGTGAGATGATAGGACGCTTCCTTGGAACTGCTGGCGTCGCCGCGCGTAAAGCGGCTTCCCGGTGCCACGTAGGCCTCGTAGCCGATGATGGGATTGATGCCCGCCTTCTGTGCCGTGCGATAAAACTCCAACGCCCCATGCAAATTGCCGTGATCGGTCAGGGCCAAGGCATTCATACCGCGACTCTTGGCCCGATCCACGAGCTTTCCGATCGAGCTGGCGCCGTCGAGCAGGCTGTAGTGGCTATGACAATGCAAGTGGACGAAAGGTCGCGTCATTGCTGACTCCTGTAGAAATTCCTTTCTCGAAACGGTGCTGGCCGAGGCCAGAATCCGGGCACGCTATCATTGTAACGATCCCCCATCGGCTTCCCATCGCAGTTATCAGGGGTAGGCGGTCCCCGACCTCGGCTCCGCACCTCCCTGATGCGAGAGGGCCTGCTTGTTTCGATCGCCTCGAGCCCACAGGCCGTCGTCGACCGGTGGACGGCGGAAACACGCTGGGCCACTCTTCGCGGGAGGGAAACGCGGATCACTGGTAGCGGATAACGGCGGTGGTAGGCATGAGTTTTCGCAGCTAACCGATCACAAGCTTGAGGGAGGTGTTGGTGAGTAAACGGTCTGGAAAACTTCGTCATCAACGTCGCACACGGTCGGGGACACGGCCTGACGAGGAACCAACACGCATTCCCGAACTAGATTTGTTCCGTGGTTTGGCCATCGTGTTGATGGTGATCGATCATGTGGCGTGGGTTTTCGGCCAGCCCATCGAACCATGGTCGATTCGTGGGGTAACGCGCTTAGCCATGCCCTGGTTCTGTTGGATCATGGGATACCTTCTTGCCGATCGGGACGCTGCCGAGCGATGGTGGTGGAGGGGAAGTGGAGAGGCGTCCGCCGCCGGTGGGCGGCCAGCCAATTGGCAGCGGTGGTGGCAATTGGTGGGCGCCGCGGTGGTGGTCAACGTGTTTTATTTCCCCATCACCGGCCAGCTGGAGATTCTGGCGTCGTTGGCCCTCACTTGGCTGCTGTGGGCGGTGCTGAGAAACGGATTGGTGTGGGGGAGTGTGGCGTTCTTGTTGTACCGCTGGGATCCGACTGCCGGAGCCTGGGGGAGGGCCTGGTTGGATTACCCTCTCAGTCTGGTGTTGCCATGCGTGGCCCAAGGAATGATCTGGAGGTTGCTCGGCGGTAGGTTCGCCGTGGCGATCAGCGCCATGACGGCCCTGGGGTTGCTGGTCGCCGACGCTGGCGGCTGGTCACTCATTGCACGGCCGTCCCTGTATGTGCTGGTGGCGGCGCCGATAGCCGGTGCCTGTGTGGTATGGGCCCGGCGGGGGCTCCCCTGGCGTCTAGCCTGGTTGGAGTGGTTAGGGAAGCGTCCTTTGCGGGCCTACGTGTGCCAGTACGCCTTGGTGTTGTTGCTTCGCCAACTCGTCTGATGGCCGCTGACCGTTTCCAGGACGTCGCGGAACGATCAGGGGCCTGACAGGGCAGCCACCAGGCGACGGAAAGCAACCGATCGGCTTCGGGAGTGACGGCAACCCGTGGGAGGCCGACCGCGCTCAAATCAATCGACCGTCAGCCTGGTGTGCAGCCATCCGATTGGTGCGGGGACTCAACTGCCGCCGGTAGGTTTATCGTGGGAATCGGTCAGGGAATGATGAGGATCTTCGATCTCTCGAATCAGCTCGGCGATTTCGCTCTGGGTCATCAACAGGTTTTGCCATGCGCCGCGGCCGATCCGGACGAGTTCTTTGCGGTCGTCCACCTGCGCTGCATCGACGACGTTGGATATGCCGCGATGAAGGCGATCGAGTATTTCACGGAATTCGGCCGCCTGTCCTGGACTGAGGTTTTGCGGAATCTGCAGTTTGTTATTGGTGAGAAATGCCGACTGCTGGGCAAGCAAGTCCGTGCTGAGCTCAAAGTCGTACGATTCGTCGTAGGGAGACTTTTCCGGATCGGGACTCCCCGAGCTACCCATCGCGTACCAATCGCCGATCTGCGCACGGGAGCCGACTAACAACACGGTGCGTCCAATGGAGATGGTATCGCCGTATCGCAAGATTTTAAGATTGCAGGGGTGGCCATTGACTCGCGTGCCATTGGTACTGTCCAAGTCGGTAATGACCAATCGCCCACCGTCGTTTTGGATCTTGACGTGGTAGCGGCTGACGCGCTCATCATTCAGTTGAATCGTATTGCCTTCCTCACGACCGATCGTGATGGGGGGGCGAAGGTCATTGTAAACCCGACCACGGTCGGCGCCAGCAATCACTCGCAGGGTGACGGTCTGCATGGAGGTAACCTTCAGGAAGTGGCACCGATCGGAGGGCGCCCAGGGGTGCTGGAGACGTTGAATTCCACGTCAACCACTCGTTTTCGAGAAGAGGTACACTGAAATGATTGTAACAACTCGGCGCAGGGACTTCATCCGCCGGGGGGTTATCTTCCTTCACGTAAACGGTCGCCAAGATACGGGTCTAGCTGAGGGATGTCGTGGATAAGTCGAACTGTGGCCTCGACGTCGTACTCGACCCGCCGAAAGGTCACCACGTCGTTTTCCACGATCACATAGCAGCTACGCCAATCACCGTCGCGTGGTTGGCCGACCGATCCAACGTTGACCATCGCTTTTCCGCCGGTGTAGGGGAAGCGGAAATCGATATCCGCAGGTCGCAGAAATGCCCCTTCTTCCGTGAACACTCCCGGCACATGGGTATGGCCTTGGAAGCACAGGCCACGAAGCATGGAGAAGAGCTTTTCCATCTTGCGTGGATTGTAGACGTCCTCGGGAAACACATACTCGTTGACGGGATTGCGAATCGAACCGTGGACGAAGAACGTGTCTCCTTCGCGACGAGTGCGGGGAAGATAGGCGAGGAACTTCAACCGTTGGTAACAAGCTTCCGGTGACGCGCCGGTTTCAATCTGCTGGCGGGTCCACATGATGGCCTGTTCGGCGGCACTGCTGAATCCCTCCGGGTCAAACAGGGCCGCCAAATCGTGGTTGCCCAAAATGCACGCGTCCATGGAACGGACCACGTCGATGCACTCGGCCGGTTGGGGGCCGTAGCCCACGATATCGCCCAAACACACGAATTGCGTGCAACCTTGAGCCCGCGCATCGTCGAGGACACTCTGCAAAGCGACGAGGTTGCCGTGGATGTCACTGAGGATCGCGCGTTTCACCAGGATGTACTTTCTCAGCTAACGAATCGGCACGAGATGGAGTTGGGCAAGCCGCCGTAGGAGCTTGGTTTCCTCGGTCCGTCGGCAGCGAACGTAATGCCAGGTAGTGGTTTGCGTCGCGGTTGGGATCAGGCAACTGGAGTGTGGCGGGTGATTTTTTCTCTGGGGGCGTGCATGGGAATCCCGTCTGTGGTCCTGGCAACGTGCCGGGCGCCGCGGGCTGTCAGCGCCCACTGCGCAGGCGATCGCCCAACATGTTGTCCAGATCCTCCGTCTCATAAATCTTCTGTGCTGTGGTGTCGACATCATATTCGACCCGGCGAAATTCTAGAATCTCTTTTTTCAGATCGACGATCACATAGCAGGAGCGTGGGTCCTCGTCGCGCGGTTGGCCTACTGAGCCGACGTTAACCATGATCTTTTCGCCGCTCAAGGGGAAGACGTAGTCACAATCCTCTGGCGTGATGAATTCGCCATCGGTAGTGAAGATGCCGGGCATGTGCGTGTGGCCTTGGAAGCAATACTGTTCGACACGATTGAACAGGGCCTGCATGCGCGCCTGGTCGTAGATGGTTTCCGGGAACACGTATTCGTTGGTGGGATCCCGCGGAGAACCGTGGACATAGAGGATGGAGCCTTCTTTTTTTTGCCGTGGCAATTCGCTGATGAAATCCCAGCGAGCGTTGATGGCTGCCGCAGGCCCCGGGCCGCGGTCCAACTGGTCACGTGTCCAGTAGATCGCCTTGAGGGCAACGGGGTTAAAACCCTCGGGGTCGAACAATGCCGCCTGGTCGTGGTTGCCAAGAATGGTTAGAGCGCAGTGATTCATGACCAGGTCGATGCACTCGGCCGGGTTCGGACCGTAGCCGACGATGTCCCCCAGGCACACGATTCGCTCGATGGCTTGTGTCTTGATATCAGCCATTACGGCAGTGAGCGCTTCTAGATTGCTGTGAATGTCGCTGATCAGTGCTTGCCGCACAGGTGGTCTCCGCTGAGGCTGAATGACAAGTTGCACTCGTAAACGTCAGGTGTCCGTTGCCACGTGGAGTCGCTCCATCGGCCGGCTCCCAGATAGGGATCCTTACCGCGCCTACGGGTAGGCGGTATTCTAAGGGGCGCCATGACTTCGTGAAAGGTGCGGCATCCTCGGCTCTAGGCAACGATCTACCCATGACGATCTACCAACTGGCAATCGAATGCAGCGGTATGGGAGGAGAAGTTGCCTGGTGCGCTGGTGCCGATGTCGTTTCTGCACGAACTTTGGAGGCGACACGTGGGTCGGTCCAAACCATGGCTCCGGTCATTGCAGAGTTGACGGAAACCCGACCGCCTGACTTCATCAGTGTAACCCATGGACCGGGCTCCTTCACCGGATTGCGCGTCGGCCTGGCTACGGCCAAAATGCTTGCCTACGCATGGCAGTGTCCATTGGTGGCCGTCGATACTCTGGCTGCCGTCGCACGGGGGGCAAGCTACGGTGACCATACGAAGGGGGAGCCGGTGGTGGTGATTGCCGTGCTCAATGCCTTTCGCCGCCAAGTATTCGCCGCTGCCTGGCACCGGGAAAACGATGCCTGGAACGAGCTGGCGGCCTCCCAGGTCATTGATGCGGCCAACTGGCAGCAGCAGCCTCTGCAGGCGCTCCAGCCGCGCGCGGAGGTCGCCGCTGGGGAGCGGCCGTGGGGGCGATGGGAGTCGGCCAGGTGTGTTGTCTTGGGGCCCGGGGTGGAGGTCTATCCCCCCTCACCCCACGCACGGGTCGAAGTGGCACGGGCCGAGTGGTGGCAACCTCGGGCAGCCCACGTGGCTGCTATCGGCTGGGAAAAGTTTCTGGCGGGCCAGACCACCTCTGCCCTGGAATTGTTACCCAACTACCTCCGCGCCAGCGCGGCTCAAGAACGGCGGGCGGCTTCGCGCAACCAGTAGATCAGGCCGGTTCCCGCGGTGGGCTTTCCCAGTAGGCAATCCACCCCGGCTCGCTCCAGCCCCTGCCACACGTCGAAGCGAGGTAGGTGATCGGCAACGGCAAGCCTCAAACGAGGATGGCGGCGATGTACTGCTGCTAACACGGTGCCTACCTCCGTTGCAGCGGGTGAGGAGCCGAACGCGGAGTCATCGAGTAGGGCCCAGTCCACCTTAGACCAAATCGGCGCCTCGGCGTCGGGCAGGCGATGGTGTAACACGACCTGGTAGCCATACGCCTCGGCTAGTGCCAGCCAAGCACCGCCAGGATCAGGGAAGCGTGCCACCAGCAAACCACGGCGTAGCGCAGCGGCCTCCTGCTGCCGGCCGCCCTCCCCCGCTCGCCCTAACATGGCTGCCGTGTCGCTTCCACGGGATTGATGATCTTCCCCGCGTGACGCGGTGCCGACAGGCGTAGGTAGTGGAGACGGCATCAATGCGCATTCGGCCAGCGTCGCCGCTGGGGGGGCAAGCAGCGGCGGTTCTCCCCGTAACCAGGGTAACCACCAGTCCCACCAACGATGCCATGGCACACGCACTTCGGTAACCTCTCGCGCCCCGGTTCGTGTGGCTCCCTCCCACCACGTGCCGGTCGCCAATGCCATTGGAAGCTCGGGGTACGAAGCTCGCAGCCATCGGATCGCTTCCCCCGGCAAGTCGATGCGGCGATGGCACGTCCAGATCAAACGATCCGTCGGCGTTGCTTCCGTTTCTAAAACGCCGACAATTCTCTGCAGTATCACTTGGTCGGCGGCGTGAGGCTCCAGCGACGCGAATTTCTGGTCCTGCGGGAGAACGAGGTGATGGATGGGGCGGAGATCGGCCACCCGCTGCTTCAGCCAGCCGAGTTCGTCTCGGTCCGTGCCTACCCATATCACGGCGGGAGGCTCCGGCCTGTGGTGGTGGGCCGTCACGTCAGGTTTGTCCTTGGTCGAGCAACTGTTCGTTTTCTTCGACCGCACGCACGATCTCCTTCGCCTCGGTAGCCGCACGCAATTGAGACAGAAGTGGCGTAGCGGAAATCAGGCGGCTCAATCTCGTCAGAACGCGCAGGTGTACCCGATCGTCGGTGGAGCAAATCAAGAAAAAGATATCGGTCAAGTGACCATCGATGTTGCCAAAGGGAATCGGTTGCGGCGAAACTCCCAACGCCAGAAATGGGCCACCGAGTATCGATGGCTGTGGCCGACGAGGGTGCAGCAACGCGACGCCGCCCTCCAAGGCGGTGGGCATCAGCTCCTCGCGAGCCGCCACGGCTTCGGCCATCCGCTGCGCGTCCCACAGCAGGCCGGTGCGCTCGGCCAGCTCGCACATGCGACGGATTACCGCCCCTTTGGTCCGTGCCTGCAAGGGCACTTCGACTGCGTCGGGATGCAGCAGGCGCGCCACGTGAGGAGGAGAATCTTGCGCGTGGCTCCAACGGTCCACGACCGCCTGCATCTTGTCCAAGTGCTCCGGATCGTCGCTGGCCCCGATGCGTTCCTCCAGCCAGCTGTGAATCTCCGCCTCATTGAATCGCCACTGACCGCCCACCTTGCGTCCGGGGATGCGTCCCCGATCGGCCATGCGTTGCACCTGCTGCGGCGTCAAGTGCAGGTAGGCGGCAAGTGCATGGATGTCTAGCTGCTCCGTGGCCATGGAACCTATGCCTCACCTGAAGGAGGGGTTGATCGAGCATGCGGCCGACTGCCCACCGCGGCTGGCAGCCCAGGCCGCTGGAAGAAATCGTAACCTCATCCCACCAACGGCGGAATGGGAAAGATGCCTCACCGTTGTCGCCCGGTCGTTGGCTGTCGCTGGCAGAATGCCGACCGGTTGACATGGAACAGTTTAGGGATCGTCCTGCTCCCATCCAATGGGGACGCCCCACGGCGCCGTCCTGACCCGGGGAACCGGATAGATGGAGGGCTGACGGATGCGCGGCACGAGCCGTGAACGTTGCCGCTAGAAACGACATCGTCCCTTCCGGCTTCGGCTACTGCTGCTGGTCGTACATCCTCCCCTGCATGATGCGGAGCAGCCACCAGCGCAGCGCTGCGCCCAGTGAGGCTCGACATCGACGTGGATGTTCAGGCATAATTCAACCGTCGTCAGCAAACACTGGCAATCGGAACGGCCGGAGGGGAAGAAGATCCTCGGGGAAGTTTTTCCCAGGCAACATTTTTAGAGGGTGGGAAAAAACGAGGAGGATGGAGTTCATCGTGCGTCGCATGGCGAGTCGGTCGAATAATCCCAATGGCGGGAAGCAACACGTGATCCAAGAGGGTGATGCAGGCCGAGTGGGGGCCGTTTGGCATCTGGGCCGGTCGGTGGTGGTTGTCCTGCTGACGATCATGATAGCTGCCTGCAAGCCAGCAGCGCTGGGTAACGGCGCTGCGCCGGTGGTGCGTGCCAAGGTGGTGGCGGACTATCCCCATGATCGCGACGCGTTCTGTCAAGGATTGGCCATCGAGGGAGCAACAGTCTACGAGGGGACTGGACAATACGATCGCTCGTTTCTGCGACGCTACGATCTGTCCACCGGGAAGATCGAAGTGCAGATGAAGCTGGCTCCGCAGTACTTCGGTGAGGGGATCGCCCTGTTCGGGGATCGTGTTTATCAGTTGACGTGGAAGTCCAGAGTCTGCTTTCTATACGACAAGCAGACGTTGCAGTACCAAGGCACGTTGCGCTATTCGGGCGAAGGTTGGGGATTGGCCGCCGCCGCCGACCGACTTTATCTAAGTGATGGCACGTCGACGATTCGTGTGCTGGACCCGGATACCTTTCGCGTATTGGATCGGATTCGTGTGCGCGATGGTCGGCGATTTGTCGATAAGTTGAACGAACTCGAGTTCATCGACGGCTATCTTTGGGCGAACGTGTGGTACGAGGACCGCATCGCGCGGATCGATCCGCAAACCGGTCAGGTGGTCACGTGGATCGATTGCGGCCACATCTATCCTGCCGTTCAACGCCCCTCGCGCGAGCACGTGCTCAACGGCATCGCTTACGATTCCGCTAGTGGGCGGGTGTATATCACAGGAAAAAATTGGCCACGGATTTATGAGGTGGAAGTGCCACCGGTTCGGTGAGATGGGGGATCACCGCGACATTTCTGCCGGATAGGCATCCTGCCGTGTGCTTGGTACATTCTGCAACGTCCGTTTGGGGCGCTGAGGCGGGGGACTTCCTGGTTAGGCAACATCGGTTTCTTTTCCCCGCTCTCGCCAAGTCGTCGTTTTCCATTTCGAGAAGTGAACACCGCCAAATGCTTCGACTGGGAGTGAACATTGATCACGTGGCCACCCTACGCCAGGCTCGCCGGACCTACGAGCCGGACCCGGTAACCGCGGCCGCAATTGCCAAATTAGGGGGCGCTGACGTCATCACGGTCCATTTGCGCGAAGATCGTCGGCACATTCAGGATCGTGACCTGCGCTTGTTGCGGCAAACCGTCCCTTACGGACTGAATCTCGAACTCTCCTGCGCCGAGGAGATCCTCGACATCGCCATCGAAGTTTGCCCTGATCAAGCAACTTTAGTGCCCGAGCGACGCGAAGAGGTGACCACCGAGGGTGGGTTGGATGTAGTGTCCGATCCGGATCGCATTGCGCAAGTGGTGCATCGGTTGCAAGGGGCTGGGATTGCGGTGAGCCTGTTTATCGACCCGGACGAAGCCCAGGTGCGACAAGCCGCAGCATTAGGTGTTGAGGCAGTGGAGCTGCATACGGGGGCGTACGCGCTGGCAACAGGACGGGAGGCGGAACGCGAGTTGAAACGGTTGCTCTCCGCTGCCGCCGTGTGTCGCGACGTTGGTTTGCATCTGCATGCTGGCCATGGCCTTACCTACGACAATGTGGCGCCCGTCGCGCGCATCCCCATGATGCGCGAGTTGAATATCGGTCACAGTATCGTCTCCCGTGCCGTGTTCGTTGGTTTGCAAGAAGCGGTGGCGCAGATGAAACATGCCATGGAAACCGCATTGCTCCAGCGTGAGATGTCCTGAACTCTCATCGCCGCGCGCTTTTCCGGCTTGGGCAACGACCCGGTACCGGTTGGCTCCATGAATGGAATACCCGCGGATAGGACCTACGAGGTCGTGTCGCGACCCAAGCTCCCGTCCCGTCCTCGATACAACCACACTGTTCCCAGGAAAAAGGTAGATCGATCATGACACAACGCAAAGGTTCCGACTACGCCGGTTTGTCCGTAGCCATCATCACGCCGCTCACAGACGACCGTCTGGACGTGCAGCGACTGCGCGAGCAAGTCGAGTTTCAGATTGCTGCCGGAACGCGATGTATCGTCCCGGTGGGGACCACCGGCGAATCCCCCACGCTGTCCCACGAGGAACATGAACGGGTGATCAGCGAAGTGGTGCAGATCGCTGCCGGTCGCGTCAAAGTCATGGCCGGCACGGGCAGCAATTCCACCGCCGAGGCGCTGCGGTTGACCCGTTGGGCTGCCAAGGAAGGGGCAGACGCCAGCCTGCAGGTCGCACCGTACTACAACAAGCCGACGCAGGAAGGGTTCTATCAGCACTTCAAGGCGATTGCCGAGGATGTCGACCTACCGATCTGCGTCTACAACATCCCGGGCCGCACGGGCAAGAACATCGAACCGGAAACGATCGCTCGGTTGGCAGAAATCCCGAACATCACCATGGTCAAGGAAGCCACCGGCTCTTTGGACCAATGCTCGCAAATCCTGAACACGACCGACTTGACGGTTCTCAGTGGCGACGACAGCCTGACGATCCCCATGATGAGCATCGGGGCCGAAGGGGTCATTTCCGTGGCCGGGAACATCGTGCCACGCGACATGGTGGCCATGGTCCAAGCGGCACTGGACGGCGACTTCGCTGCCGCCCGACAGTGGCACCACAAGCTGTTCCCCTTATGCCGCGACATGCTGGGCCTGAGCACCAACCCGATCCCGGTCAAGACTGCCATGCGGCTACTGGGACGTGATGCAGGAGAGCTGCGTCTCCCGCTAACGCCCCTATCGCCGCAGGAGGAGCAGAAGCTGCGCAACACACTGCGCAACTACGGCCTGGAGTGCTGAGGCGCGGTTGACGAGGTCCGGCAGCATGGGGCCAGCGGCAACGCGCGGGGCTTACCGCGCCCTTATTTATTACACATCCGAACCGCCCATCGATACTGGTGGTGACTCCTAGTGGGTGGTTGGCCCTGAAGGCGGATTGCCATGGAGCAAACGTAGATTCCTTCGATTAGCCGAGCATTGCGCGAGCGATCGTGACATACACCACGATCCCGGTAATATCCATGATGCCTGCAACGAAAGGGTTCGACATCAGCGCAGGGTCCCAACCGAGGCGGCGGAACAGCAGGGGCAGGATGGAACCGCTAAACGTGCCGCATAGAACAACGAACAGAATCGTTAACGGAACTACAGTGGCGGCCCACGCGGAAGGGGCCAACAGTAAGGCAGGAGTCAGCGCCAAGGAGGCAAGGAATAGCCCCAGTAGGCCACCGGTGGCGATTTCTCGCACAATGATTCGCCACCATTGCTTGCTGTCCACTTCCCCGGCAGCCATGGCGGCGATGATAAGCGTCGATGTCTGGGCACCGGAATTGCCCCCCGATCCGATGATCAGCGGAATGAACCACACGAGCCAGGCGTAGGATTCAAACTCCGATTCATAGCCGCGCAACGCGAACGCAGTGATCAGTCCGGCGAAGAAAAGGATGCCGAGCCACATGCCTCGTTTGCGAGCCAGCGTCAGAATGGAGGTTCGAATATAGCTGTCTTCCAGCGGGTCGACGGCAGCAATCCGTTGAACGTCTTCGGTAGCTTCCTCACGCACCACGTCCATAACGTCGTCATGCGTGATGATCCCCAGCATGTGTCGCTGCTCATCAACCACTGGAATGGCCAGCAAGTCGTACTTGGCGACGATTTGCGCTACCTTTTCCTGATCATCGTAAGCGTCGACCGTCACGATATCGGTGTCCATCAACTCGGCAATCGTGCGCTCCGGCTTGCCGATCGATGAGACGAGCATGCGTGTGCTAAGCACGCCCCGCAGATGGTTCGTGTCGTCGACGACGTAGATGTAATAGATCGTTTCCAGACGCTCTGCCTGACGGCTGAGCTTTTCCAACGCCTGCCGCACCGTCAGCCGCTCGTCCAGGCATGCCGCTTCCGTCGTCATGATCGACCCGGCTGTTCCTTCAGGGAACGTCTGCAAGCGGCGAATGTCGCGGCGATCGGGAGCAGGAACAAGGGCCAAGAGTTGTTCCACTCGCCTTTCAGGGAGTTCGCTCAACAAATCGACCGCATCGTCGGCCGGGATATGCGTGATCAATTCAGCGACTTGTTTTTCATTCTCATGCAGCAGCATTTCGATCTGACGATCATGAGGGAAGTAGCTGAAAATCTCTGCCCGCAACGGAGGTTCCGCATACTGAAGAACTTTCCACTGCTCCTCGCGCGTCAGTCCCTCCATGAACTCCGCAGTTCGCGCCGGATGCAAGGCGGTGCAGAACTCGCGCAATTCCTCCTCGGCGCCAGTGGCAAGCATCTCACGAAGTTCAGGAAGGAATAACGTATTGACCATCATGCAGACTTTGCGTCGAGGCGAAAGATTCTAGAATAACACTCTGACGGAGTGTGTTTTTGCGACTTTTCGAGCCAAATCGGTGCCCGGGGCGCGTCGATAGTGCCGTTAGCGGTGCAGCGTCCCTACGCAAATTCACATTAACTATTTCGACTCAGAAAGGAAGGTCACGATGAGTGTCGATGCGAAGAAGCAACAGATTATTGACGAGTTGACGGTGGCGTACTTTATGGAGCTGGAAACGGTGATGAACTACATCGCCAACAGCGTTCACCTGGACGGCGTGCGCGCCGAGGAGATCAAAAAGAGCCTGGCGACTGATGTGACCGAAGAAATCGGTCATGCCCAGCAGTTGGCGGATCGCATCAAGACTATCGGCGGCAAGCTGCCGGGCAGCCAACAATTCAAGGCAACGCAAGCCAGCCTTCAGCCACCAGAGGATTCCACCGATGTGGTGGCGGTCATCAAAGGGGTCATCGATGCCGAGAACGCTGCCTGCGAACAGTATACGAAGATCATCAAGCTGTGCGACGGCGTCGATTACGTTACCCAAGACCTGTGCATCACCTTGTTGGCCGACGAAGAGCAGCATCGTCGAGAATTCCAAGGCTTCCTGATGGAATACGAAAAGAACTGATTTGGTCGGTAGCGGTCCCGTCAGGCCTGGCAATGATTTGCGCGAGCCACTCCGTGGCGTCAACCAGACGTGGGCCCGGACGATTGAAGTACTGATTGCCGTCAACTATCCACGCTCCGTAGCGGCTTTGTTGGATCAGTCTGGCTATCGGATGGTGGGCGGCAATCATGCGGTTCAGTTCACTCGCCGTGTGAGTAAGATCGATGCCGCAAGCGGCAAAGACGATAAGATCTACCTCCTCGCTGAGTAACCGTTGCCAGGATATCTGGCGGGAACGTTCCCCGACTGCTGAAAGAACGGGTTGTCCTCCAGCCATGGCGATCAATTCGGGGTTCCAGTGCCCTGCCGTGAAGGGAGGATCCAACCACTCCAGCAACAAGACTCGCCTGCGTTGAGCATCATCCACGCTTCGTGACGCATTGCGCTCGGCGATCGCCTCCACGCGTTGGCGAAGTCTGTGGACCGTGAGCCGCGCATGGGCCTGAAGCGATCGCGGTCCGAGGGCGGCCACTTCCTCGATGCTGTCGAATACCTCGTCGATTCGGTGCGGACTGAGAGTTAGCACACGAGGCCGAGGCGTGAGTTGGGAACATGCCTCGCGCACGACATGGTCCGGGACAGCACACAGGTCGCAGAGCGACTGGGAAATGATCGTGTCCGGGGCCAGCGTCAACAATCGCTCGACATCAAGGGTAAACAATCCTTCGGCGGCGTGCTCGCGGACGTAGGAATCCACCTCGGCGCTGCTCAGTCCGCCGGGCAATCGAGCTTGGGTCACTTTCGGTAGCCCCCGTACCCTCGGTGGGTAATCGCACAGATGGCTCACTCCGATCAATTGATCTCCTAGTCCGGCAGCGCAGATGATCTCGGTGGCGGCCGGGAACAACGAAACGATCTTCAATTTCTGGCTCCTTTTTGCGGCTGTTAATCGGGCATTGCGCCGTCGCTTGCGGCGGCTGGGGGGCCCTAAGGGGCGAAGGCTTCCGCTTCCCGCCCATTGGTGGCGGTTGCCAGGCGGCCGGGGGCGACTAACGATGGAGGCGATCGTTGAGGCCAGATCGACTCGGCCTGGAGGTAAGGATGGGTTCTACTCGAAGGGAGTGTAGTATGGCAAGCAATCGTAAGATTTTCGCCCGCATCGGTTTGATGGTAGCTTTCGTTGTCCCCTTTCCATCGATGGCGCACACCGAGGCGCGGGATGCCGCGAAGGCATCGGAGGCGGGCCGTCCGGTGGTCACCACGCAATCGGCAGACAGTCACCGTACTCGCTCGGCAGAGACCTACGAGGTGTGTCCCCGTTGTGGCCGAACCCATGGTCTTGCGGCGACGACTACGGTGGGGAATCGTTATCAAGTGGAAGCAGAATACGAAGCTCGTCAAATGGCTACTCGCCGTTTCAAAGGGCATCTTCGTGGGCCCATCGCTGGCGTCCGCTTCTGCGGTGTGGGGTGGAGTTCCCATTCTCCCACTCCGCCGACTTGTACCCCTGGTTCCGGGATGACCTTAGTCGCCGATGCTATCGTACGCGGCAGCGACGGATGGTACCGAGTGCGTTACTGGCGGTGAGCCGTTCCGATCTTTTGCGGCGTGGTACCCGGGAGGGAGCCCATAGAGAAAACGGGCTTCTGCTTCGCTACTGCCGTTCCGATGCCGTACGATTCCGAGTACATTCGAGCTACATTGGTAGGCTCACCCTGTAAGCGTTTTGCCGTAAAAGGTGGAATCATGAGGCATGGCGATACTGGCCGAGTGGAGCGGAGGAGGCGTGGAAGCGAAGGGATGAACCGATGGTGGACCGTCGTGGGGATGGGCGTGCTGGGACTGCTGGCCGCTTGCGACCGATCGACTCCCGTGCCTAAGGCAGAGGGGATACCCAGTGCACCATCGCCAACGGCAGGAACGACTACGGCAGCGCCTGCGACCACCAACCAGGAGGAAGGCCGTTCCGGCGCGGAGGCGTTCGAGGCTTCCCTGACGCCGAATCCCCTTTCGCTGGGGGAGATCGGTTCCCCGCCGGTCGATGCGGGGCGGACCTCATCTCCCGCGGCAATAGATCCTGCATCTCCTCCCTCCGATTCTGCCGATGAGTTGCCGACGAAGATAGCCGTCGGTGAGTTGGTGGATATCGAGCCGGTGGTCAGTGATGATCCTGAGGAGATGATGCGCCATTTGCAGCAGATTGATGAGGAACTCCGCGATTTGGTGCTTGCCGGCTCGCGCAATCTCATGGAAAGAGATCAGTTCTTGGCGGCCGGCAGACAACTCGGCATGATGAAGCTGAGGGCTGGGGAGCGCTTGGCAAACCTGGAGCGAGCGACCTCCGCCCAGCGGACGGCAGGGGTGGTCGCCCAGTTGATTGCCTTGTCGCACCTAAGCGGCTTGGGCGATGTCGAGGCGGCGCGAAAGCTCAAGCAATTAGCGGCTCGATTACACGATGCGGACGATCCGGAACTGGCTCATCAAAGCCGAGTTGTGTTGCTGGGATTCGAACTGCAAGCGTTGCAGAACGGTCAACGCGAGGATCCACAATCTTTGGTGGAGCTGGCCCGAGGCTTGTTCCAACGAGACGAAGATCGCGGATTCCCCGAGTTTATGTTGCTGCAACAAATGGTGACCGTTTTTGAACAACTCGATTACTCCGAAGCGGCGGAGCAGACGCGAGGATTGCTCGTGGAGCAGTACATCGAATCGCCCGATCCGCAACTACGCGGCGAAGCCTGGTTGACGAGCACGCGGAGTAGCCCAGAACTGCAGCACTTCAATCAACTATATCAACAGGCGATGGTGGGGAATGAATCCGCGCGGGCGGGACTTCCTGCGGCCGCCCGTGCGCTGATGGAAGCCTACGCGGTTGGACCAACCTTGGAACATCTTGCCAAAGCCATCTCGCAAATCGAGTATTCGGGCTATCTCTCGCTCAGCCGACAACTGGCTGAGTTGATCGAGCAACAGTTGAACGAGTTGCCCGAATCCGTGTCGACGCCTATCGTCCGCCGTTTGATTGACGCCCATCGACGTCGCCTAGCAATTTTGGGGCAGCCCTTTCGAACCGACGGTTTGTTGGTTGACCTTGAGGGCAGGCCGGTGGGTGAAGTGGCACTCGGCAAGGTCACGATCGTCGATGTGTGGGCCACGTGGTGCGTGCCGTGCCTGCGCGAGCTTCCCAACCTGCGGCGCCTCTACGATACGTATCATGCCCAGGGGCTGAACATTATCGGTGTCAATGTGGACGACTCCAGCAGCGACGTCCAGGCGTTTGTTAGCCAGCAGCAGATCCCTTGGCCCACCTATCGACCGGCCGACGGCCAAGGGATGCAGTCCCAGTTTGCTGAGCAGTATGGCATCAAGTTGATTCCGTTCGTGTTGATTCTCGACGCCCAAGGGAACGTCGTCCGCATGCATGTTCGTGGAAAGGCGTTGGAAGAGACAGTGGCGGAACTGCTTGACCCCACCCATGCCACTGCGGCCGATGAGGCGGGAGGTATCCCTGACGCTGTCGATAATCAGGGGGCCGTATCGACGAACTCGGTCGACCCGTGATTTTGAAAGGAGGGCGTGTTGATGCCAAGAATTCAACGGTGGTATGCGGTCGCGCTATGGTTTCTCTGTCTCGATCTTTTCTTGGTCCTCGGTTCGATTGCTTGGCGTGCGGCGGCGGTCGAGCGATTCGAACCGCCGGCCAGTTCACCGCAGACGACCACGCCGAGCGAAGAGATTTCGACGAATCAAGGTGATGCGCCAGAGAGCCCAGTGTCACCGCCCGCGTCTGCTCCCCATGAACCAGCTCAGGAGCGACTCCCCACTTCGGATGGGGACCGATCCGATAGCGACAACGCTGCAGGGGAGCCGGAAGCGGAAGCCGAAATGACAGAGGATCCGCTCTACCGGGACATCGCCAAGTTTTTCGACGCGCAGTTGGCGCCCGTGAATTCGCATTTGCAAGAGTTAGCATCGGGAGCCTTAGCCAGGAATGGTTACGTCGGAACGCCGCCGGTAGGCGGAGACGGCAAGGCGATGGCACTGTCGACGGTTGAGCTTGCGTCCCGCGTGCGACAAGCCCGGTTGTTGTTGGCTGCAGCCGCAGAAGCCATCGATCGTGCCGAGCGGCATGAACTGGCAGGGGAAGCTGAGGCGGCTCGAGATGCTTTGCGAGACGTGTTTTGGATCCGCCAATTGGTTGTGCGCGTACTTGTGGGGGCATCGTCGGAGCAAAAATGACTTCCGCACACGCGATTCCCCCAACGCAATGACGCCATGGCCTTTGCGTGACGCGCCACCGCTCCTAAGAATCGTCGAGGAGCGGGGGCATGACGTGGCGAGCGCTAATCGCTGTTGTTCCGGACCTGCGGCATCGTCCGCGTTCCCTATCGCTACCTGGGAACGCTACGGGAGTAGCGGTTCTGCGGTGCGATGAGCAGGCGGAGCCTGCAAGGAGCATGGGGGTTCCCAGGCAGAGCCGGGGAACCAGTAAACCAGTGAATTGCCAAGCAGAGCCGGGGAGCCAGAAAAAATCGTGGAGGAGCGGGGGCATGACGTGGCGAGCGCTAATTGCTGTTGTTCCGGACCTGCGGCATCGTCCTCGTTTCCTATCGCTACCTGGGAACGCTACGGGAGTAGCGGTTCTGCGGTGCGATGAGCAGGCGGAGCCTGCAAGGAGCATGGGGTTCCCAGGCAGAGCCGGGGAACCAGTAAAGCCTGCAAGGAGCATGGGGGTTCCCAGGCAGAGCTGGGGAACCAGTAAACCAGTGAATTGCCAAGCCGAGCCGGGGAGCCAGAAAAACACAACATTGGACAATAGCTCGAAAAACGACTCGTCCTGGCGGACTCTCGTCTCCCTCTTCCATCCACCTTCCAGGTGGCGACGAACGACCGCTTCCGGCGTCAAGCAACGACGTGTTGCTCTTGAACATGTGGCAGTCAGTGGAGGGGAAGATTGAGGTGTCCCCGCAAATCCCGCCATAGGTCACTTGGCGGGAAGCCCAAAGTCGCCTCGCAAATCGCGCCAAACACAATGGATGTGGTTCGCCGGATTGCCCGCTGCGTCGGGCTGCACATTGATGAATTCGACCAGAAATGTGGGCCCCTGTAGGACGTAGTAATGTCCCACACCCGGCTTGGTCGCCCCGGACCAGGAGAACAGGATATTATCGAAACCTGCTTCCTCGATCGCAGCCCACTGAGCTTTCGCCATGCCGGGCTTCATTTTCGCCGTATAGGCTTGCAAAAGTTTACGCAGCAGCTCTTGCTGCGATTCCGTCATTTCCTTGGCTGCTAATCCTGGTAGCTTTTCCTGCGGTGGCTGCGCCTCACCGGCGGCACGGATCTCGGCAGGAGTCTCGCCGGGCAGGAAGGCCCGTTGTCGCTGCGCTTCGTCCAAGCTCTTGACTAATTGAAATGCCAGTTGCTCCTCGGCACGCAGGACACGCATTCCCTTCTTGAATTCAGCGCTGTAGTTCTCCTTCAGGACTGCAGGATTGGCACCGAAGAACTGTGGGGTGGTGCTGGTCACCCGATTGCCTTCGAATACGAAGTTGAGCGATAGGTGGTGTCCTTCGAAACTGAGGCCCCATCGCTGGCCTTGTTTCGGTTGGCCGAATAGAGTGACGTAATACTTCTCTGGATTCCGTCGTGCTTCGCTTCCCGGGCCTTCCAACTGCCGCAGAAGCGACTCGAGTCGCATGATCGTGGTGCTGGTATCAAACCCGGCTTTGCTTACCGCCGATCGCAGCAATTGAAGCGCAGCATCCTTTTGTTGCTCATTCATCTCCATCAGCGGCAGGCCTTTGCGGGTGTCCATGGGGATGAAGTGCCAGCCGACGCGCCGCTGATCATCGAACTCCATCATCGCTTGCTGCCGCTCAGCTGGCGATAACGTGGCGACAAACTGCCGAGCGGCTCGCAATGGTTGATACTGCTGACGCCCCCTGGTTTCCGCAGGGGCGACGCTGGGCGAAGGCTCTTGTTGCACGGAGGTCTGTTGCGCAGCGCTGACCAGGTAAAGTGATGGGACCAACAGGACGCCACCCACGATGAACAACGTCGTACGTATTGTCATTTTCGACACTCCAGGAAGGTAACCGAAGGAGAGAGGATGGGAAGGATGATGCGCTGGGAAGAAGCGCAGGTTGTGTAGTGCCCTAGCATAATCGATCGACGCACTAAATAAAAACCCACCGCCGCCAAAGCTGCTTGACGGTGGTGGGTTGTTCGAGAGCACGCAGCTAGAAACAAACAGGGGCGCTGCTGATTGGGGGCAGCAGGCACCGCGAGCCTACGCTTGCCGTACCTCGCACGTGAGCAGCGGCTGTCACTTAGGCGACGGGCACGGCATGGGGTTCAATCCGCCTCAGTCTTTGGTGGAGAGATTGAAGTCGATGACGTTTTCATTGGTCGCCGCGACCGTAGCCGTCAAGATCGTTTTCGAGTTGTACTTCTCAGGGATTTGGTCACCCTTTTGTTTTTCGGCTTTCTCGTACATGCTGGCATAGTCACGCTGCGCAAATTGCTGCTGATAGGCAGCCGAGTCGGATCGCTGCTGCGAGATGTCTTCCGATGATCGATTGGTGGCCAATGCCTTGATTTTCGAAATGGCTACTCGGTAATTACCGGGGGGCAATCCGGCACCCTTCATCGTCACAATCTTGTATTTTCCGGCTGCGTCGGTGGTTCCGGTTCCCGTAAGCCCTTCGCCGTTCTCAGGCGCGAAAACGACTTGCAATCCCTCCACCGGACTGCCATCGACCGTAACGGTTCCGGTGACCGGATAGAGTTTTTCGCCACCGCATCCCATCAAGGTGATGGAGAGCAGCATGGCGCCTACCGAAAACAACTGCTTCAACATGAGTGTCTCCTCCAATTGACAATAATTCTGTACGCGGACCTGATTGAGCGGTTCGATCCCTAGGAAAGGAAAACGGGACACGCAAGACGTACCGCTTGCTGTCCCGTTTCCGATCGTATGCCCGTTGGCTGCATGCAACAGCAGCCGATTCATGCTACTGTTCGAGTTGAACAGACTCGCCACCGGAACGACTGCCAAGCGCGCCCCAAACTCCGTATGGTGACGGACCGGATGGGTACTTCACATCGCCGAACAGCGAGTTCCCAGTATCGATATTCTCAGAGATGAAGTGGACCGAACCATCGGCCATCGAGACTTGTCCACCGCCCGTGTGACGGCTGGAAATGGAACCCATGTCTTCATTGCCGTCCGGGTTCCCCCAGTGGCAGGCAGGGCCATTGGGCTTGATCATGGTGGTAAAGCCGACGAAGTACGGACGACCGTCCCACGCTCGGCCTCCCGGAGGACGGAAGTCGGCACGAACCGGATCGGTGAGCAACTGCGGATTGCTCGGATCGACGCGAGCATAGCAAGAAGCAGGATCCCAATTCTGCATCTCAAGTGCGACGCCACCGAGGATGTCTCGCGGACCACCACCGGCAACTCGTTCACCCAATGCCACGGTGTTCGAGGTGCCATCGGTAATCCCAGAAATCTTCAGCCAACGGTTTTGTTGGAAAATACCGCGATTGTCCACGTTGTCCTGCTGAGGTCGCCAGTGGTTTTGTTGGTAATCATCACCGACGCAAACGCGATAATTGATTAGTGACGGGCTTTCCGCACGGTTGGTCGGAGGTGCATCGGACGGGCAAATCAGCGTGGGAATGTCGACTACCCAGTACTGTCGGCCCCATTGCTCTTCGGTGGCATCTGCCCAGCCGTAGTCACGAGACCATGGGGAGGGAAGCCCGCGGCCATGTGGCTTTGCTAATGCCTGATGCGCGTCATACAGATTCCCCTGCTCAATGTAGGGAAGAATTTGCATGACATAGCTGTAAGGCCAGTTGCCCCGACCAATACCGGGATCGTTGTAGGGTGCCCAGTCAACCCCTAGATAACCGAGGGAAGGCAAGCGCTTGTGGGCAGATTCGTAATTGAGCACTGCCAACGTCAACTGCTTCAAGTTGTTTTGGCACTGCATGCGCCGAGCAGCTTCACGGGCTGCCTGAACCGCGGGGAGCAACAGCCCCACCAAAATGCCAATAATGGCAATGACAACGAGGAGTTCTACTAAGGTGAACCCCTTTCTGGATGCTGATCTCATAAGAGAACCTCCTAAGAACGAGAAACGATAAGAACAACAACGACCAGTCGAATCCCGACCGGTACGCAGTAGCACATCTACGCAGAAAAAGAACCAATCTCTGATTCTGAGGCGGTGCGATCTGACTAGACCATCCTCGGCCCGCCACCGCGTTCATGATATCCAAATTATAAACGGCCAAAAGGAAAATGCGAGGCCCTCATGGAAAGATAAGGGTAACTTTTGCTTCGGCATGGGGCAGCCGAACGCTTCAATGCTTATTTGCAGCTAAGGGTTTGTTGCGATATTGTAAGGTGGAGGATGGCTTGTTCGTTGGTGGCGCTGGGGGGAACGCACTTCTTGCAGGCTGAGGATGATCGACTGGAGGGGACGGAATCGTGCCAATTCGCGGTTTGACCGTTTTTAGGCTTGTCCCTCCGCTTCCGTAGTCGAAGGGGGGGGATCCGCTTCGGAGGTGGTTTCTGCGGATTGATCCGACACTTGGTCCGCCAACGCTGGGGACTTCTTGAATCGTTCGGTGTTCCACGCCAAAACGGTGGGGATAACACCGAAGGCAGTCAGAAGCATGAGCAACCGGTTGGAGTTCTGTCCGGGCAACACGCGTTCATGACTCTCGTTGGGAGTGATGGTACCACTTAGTAAGCAGTAGATGACCACCGACGCTCCGACACCGACGAGGGCAGCGGCGACTGAATCGGTGACGTTCTTCCACCGCAGCGAGCTGGCCACAGCGACACCAGCCGCCAATCCGATGGGAGTATAGATGATCGCCCAGCGAGCAATCCAATAAAGCATTGGATCGGTGGGGAAATTAACGTTCAAGTCATGCTGATTACCCAAGTATCCACTTGCCGCCCCGCCTACGGCTCCCAGAAGCATCCCCGTGATCAGGCCTGTGGCTCGTGACGGCTGATGGGCTGGGCTGGCGCTGCAACATCCTGCGGTCGCAACCAAAACGGCGCCAATAACCGCATAAACGATCATATCGGCCTTAAGTCGGGAATCGAGGAGTTCTTGCATTTGCTCGTCCGTTACTCGCACCGATTCCCGTGCTTCCTTCGAAGCGAAAACATCGTATTGATAAAAACGGGACACCCCTACCCAGAGAATGCTGGCGAGAATCAAATTGCCGACCAACACCGTGAGCACGTAACGCATGGCGTATTAAACCTTTACGAAAAGATGAAGATGAATGGATGATGTACCGATCGCGACACAACCGTGCCGAAATAGGCTAATCCTGATCAGTTGCCAGGTCAAACCGGCACTTGGCTGATTCCCGCCTGGATCCATTCGTTGATCGGTCATTGGGCCGCGGAGACCGGCTTGGCGGTAGCTCCCCGCACGATGCGCCAGCGTTGATTGGGCGCCAACGTAAAGGTGTCGGTTTCCCCGTCAGGCCAGCGAACGACGACTTCAACATCCAAGCTGGCAGCGGTTCCTAAACCGAAATGTAGCACGCGACCGTAGTCGCTCTGGTAGCCTCGACCGGATAGCACTTCCTGCATCTGACGCGATTGGGGCAAGCGAACACGGGCGCCGATGGCGTGCTGATTGAGCGGTTGCCGTGGGTCTCGCAATTCGATCTGCAGCCAATCGCCGCCTGGCGAATCGTTGCGAATCAGAGTGGGAGGGGCGTTGCTATTGACGACGACTAGATCGATGTCGCCATCGTTATCCAAGTCATCGAATGCCACACCGCGGCTGCTTTCCACCACGGCCAGGGCACTCCCGGCGCCAGCGGATAGGTCGACGAATTGCCCTTCATGTTGTAGCAGCAAATAGTTGCGTACTTTTTGTTGCGTCCGGTCATCGATTTGTTCTATACGGTCGAAATGACCGCAGGCGATGTACAAGTCCAAGTCCGCATCGTTGTCCACGTCGAAGAAGCTTGTCCCCCAGTTGACATGCGGGAAGAGTTCGCGAGTGATGCGCGTGGAACTGGTGGCATCTTCGAAGAGTCCGCCGCCCAAGTTGTGGTAAAGAACCGGCATCTCCCCCTGGTAGTTGGTAACGATGATATCGAACCAACCGTCACGATCGTAGTCGCCGATGTCGACGCCCATGGAAGAATTAGCGCGTCCGTCAAAGTCGTAGGCCACACTGGCCAGCATACCTATCTCGGTAAAATGGCCGTGACCATCATTTTCGAACAAGAAATTCGGTTCGCCATCGTTGCACACGTAGATATCGAGGTCACCATCGTTGTCGAAATCGAAGCATACCAAGCCCATTCCCGGGCCAGAGACCTGAGAGATGCCAGATTCTCGACTGACATCCGTGAACCTGCCGTTGCCTTCGTTGCGATACAGCGTATCGGTGACCGGACGGTAGTATTGCGGGCCGGCTTGATAGTATTTGCCGCCAATGATGATGGGGACGTGGTTGTCGTAATTGAAATCGACGTAGTTGGCCACATAGAGGTCCAAGTCCCCATCGCCATCCATATCGAAGAAACCGACGCCGGCACCGACCTTATCGCCATTGGCGACCCCCGCTTGCTCGGTGACATCACGAAACGTCCCGTTGCCTTGATTCTGATAAAGTCGGTTGGGCCCGAAATTGTTGATGTAGACATCGACGTCGCCGTCGCCGTCGTAGTCAGCCGTGGCCACGCCGAGGGCATATCCGGGATCCCCCAGTCCTGAACTTTCCGTCACATCGGTAAACTTCCAATTCCCGTCGTTGCGATACAACCGGTTGGTGGCAGAAGGATCGGGCGGGGCGCCTTTCAGTGGGGCTCCGTTCAAGAAATAAAGATCTTGGTCTCCGTCGCCGTCATAGTCGAACGTGGCGATACCGGTGGACATGCCTTCGACGATGTAGCCCAATCCGGCGGATCCCGTCGTATGCACGAAGTCGATCCCCGTTTGTTCCGTTACATCGGTGAGGAGAATTCCCGACTGCGTTGATTGTCCGTGAACCGATACCGCGACGCCGGATGCTGCTAGGAATGGTATGCAGTTGATTACAAAACGAAAAAACATGGAACGAGGCACCATCGGTATTCCACTGACTCCAGAAAAAGAAAGTAAAGAGCAAATGAAGGGTAGATCAATTGTTCGAGGTAGACGTTTCCAGCTGCGCAGCTTGCCGTTCGGCTTGCTCAGCTTGCGCCGCGTCTCCCAGAGTCCGCCATACTTTGGCCAGTAGGCGATATCCCTGGGGACTGGGGGAGATTTCTAAAGCGTGCTGGACGTACCACAATGCCTTGCGGGGAGCGCCGATCTCGAGCTGAAAATCGGCCATCGCCGAATAACCAATGATCGACTGGGGAGCCATGGAGATGGCTAATTTGATGTTCGCTTCCGCTTTTGCATGATCGTTCATTGTCGCCGCCCGTTTCGCAATCATCAAATAGTTCATCAGGTTGAATGGATCCAGCTCCGAGGTGCGCTCACGCACGACCAATTCATTCACTGGCAGGTCGAGTTTTTCGTAGACCCGCGCCAATTCCTGACAGGCGGCTAGGTTTCCAGGTTCTAGAGCAAGGATCCTCAGCAGCAAATGTTCTGCTTCCTGCCATTTGTTCGTTGCCGAATAAAGCGCCGCAGCTTCACTGAACACGGAAACGCACACTCGACGCGCCTCGGCTTCGGACAATGCCTGGTAGCGATTTTGAGACGACGAGGCGTTCGATTTGTCGTCAAAGCTGAGGTAGATATCGCGGTATTTCATGGCATCATCGCGATTGCCGTTTCTTAAACAAGCGTTGAACAAAGCAAAGTAGGCCGATTTTCCACCACTACCTAGTTCGATCGCCTTGCGCAGGCTTGCCTCCGCCTCCTTGGTCTGGCCGAGCTTTAGCTGGGCTTGACCGAGCAGCAGCCAATGCCCGCCACTGTTGGGGTGGTCGGCGAGGACCTGTTTGGCAAGTTCAGCCGCCTCGTCGATCTTGCCGGTCTGTACCAGGGCCAAACTCAGGTGATGAAAGATGTCGGGTGAGGTGAGACCGCGGGAGACTGCCTGGCGCAGCACTTGTTCCGCTTCGTGGGCTTCGCCCCGGTCAAGCTGTAACGCTGCTAGATTGATGTAAAACTCCTCGGTTTCGGGAGCAGCCTCGAGGCACTTGCGCCACAACTGCACCGCTTCCGTGGTCTTATGCAATTGAGCGTTCAGGAGGGCGGCGACGTGCAGCGCGGCGTAGTGCCCCTGGAGATCACGCTGAAGCTTGGCCACGACAAAGTACGCTTCCTGTTCGAGTTGGTCCTTGGTCGCGGGAGCGGGCACGCGTGGTAGACGTACGGTTGAGGAGTGAGCCGAGGTTTGCTCTGCCGCGGAGGTTGGGGCTCCAGAGGATGTCGAGCGGTTCAACTGGCCCGACTTGGGCGGCGTATCGCGCCGCTGTTCGACACTGGGCGAGGAATCGGCCGGGGAAGGTGGCTGCTGGTGCGACTGGCGCGGAGGTGCCGGAGAGTTGCTGGGTTGGGCGCCTGCCCCTGTGGGACGATCGGCTGGAGTAGGGACACAGGCGGTCATGCACGCGACCAACACGGGCGTGATCAACAACCTCCCACTGCCGAGTATCCTGCCCCAGGCCCCCCACCGATGTTTACCTGCCATGAATTCCTCGTCCTTCAATCAAGACCACCTCTCGGTTTGCTCCGTCGATGCGCCAGGATTCACTCGTACCGTTTGGCCAGCGGACATCAATCTGTAGGGGGGACTGAGGGGCTCTTCCTAGGCCGAAGGTCAGCCCTTCTCCCCCATAATGGCTCTGGTAGCCTCTTCCTGCATAAACCTCCGCCCACTGGCGATGTTGAGCGTGTTCAACCGCCACTCGGGCGCCGACTCCGCCTCGATTCGACATTGTTCCCACCAGGCGTATTCTCAGCCATGCGTGTGCCGTCGTCTGGTCGTTGCGCAATAAGGAGAGTTCATCATTGTGGTTGTTGATTACCAGGTCCGGGTCGCCGTCGCCGTCAAGGTCTTCGCAGGCGACGCCGCGACTGCTACGGATTTCTGCCAGGCCGTTACCGTCTTCATCGGGAATCACGGTGTGAAATCGCCCTCCCCGGTTCTCCATCAACAGGTTGGCAACCTTCACCGAAGTGCGATCGTCAATATGTTGAATATTGTCCATGAAATGGCCGCAAGCGATGAACAAGTCGAGGTCTCCATCCAGATCAAAATCCGATAGCACACAGCCCCAACTTACATGGGGATGCAACCACGAATCGAGCCGTGACAGCTTCGTTGCATCTTCGAACAATCCGTTGCCCAAATTCCGATAAAGGACTGGCATTTCGTCCTGAAATGTCGTGGTAATGAGGTCGATCCACCCGTCACCATCGACATCTCCCGCATCGATTCCCATGTTGCCATTAGCGCGTCCAGAGCCGTCGAAAGCCAAACCACTAAGCAACCCTTCTTCGTGGAAGACGCCGCCATCGTTGATCCACAACAGGTTAGCGTCACTGTCAACGGCCACGACGAGATCGAGGTCTGCGTCGTTATCGACATCGGTGGCGATCGCCCCCATCGTCGCTGCTGCAATCGCGCCTATGCCACTCTCTTCAGTAGCATCCCGAAAATGCCCCTCGCCGTCATTGATCAACAGAAGGTCGGTATCGGCCGGGTAGTCAGCGGGGCCAGGATGAAACCGATAACCCTTGATGATTCGCACGATGTTCTGTTCACAGCGAAACTTTACGTAATTGCCCGCAAACAGGTCGAGATTCCCGTCGCCGTCAAAGTCAGCAAATACCACGCCGGCGCCGAACCGATCGCCAGCATCTGTCCCTGTCCAAGCGGTACCGTCCGTGAACGTTCCATCGCCATTATTCAAGAAGAAGCGATTGGCGCCGAAATTGGATACATAAAGATCCGTGTCGCCATCGTTGTCATAATCGGCGGCGACTACCCCTAAGCTGTAGCCCGTATCTCCCACTCCTGCCTCGGCTGTCACGTCGGCAAATCGATTGCCTCCGAGGTTCTTGTACAGCCGGTTCGTAGGAGGCGCGTAAGGGACGGGCGTTCCCGGTAAAGGGCTGCCGTTCAGTAGATAAAGGTCGACCAAGCCATCATCGTCGTAATCGAATGTCGCCAAGCCAACGGTCATGCTTTCTACGATAAAGTAATTCCCATTTCCGCCATCGGTGTGCACAAAATCGATTCCGGAAGAGGGTTGAATCTCAGCCCATTTGGAAAGCCTCTCCGTCGGATCGGTGGCGTGGACCCGCGGCGCCGTTGCTAGGAACCCGAGGAAGACGGCTAGCAATGCGTGATTGGACATGTGGTCAGGGAGGGGATACTTGAACAAGGGGATGTTGTGGGTTCAGACTTCGAGCTCGTTCAAAAAGTTGCTGGGCGACATCAACGTTACCTGCTGCTTCTTCCACACGCGCCAACAGCACGTGCGACTCGACACTTTCGTTGCGTGCCAGGACTTGTGCAGCCCATCGCCGTGCTTGCTCGAGATTTCCCTGGGCTAAGTTCAATCGAGCTAGAGCTGATTGGGCTAGCACCCCCGTCGGGTCGATCTCAACGGCCTCAAGCAAGATCGCTTCAGCGCGGTCTGGTCGCATCGCTTGTAGCCACAGACTTGCCAAGTTGGTGTAATTGAACACATTGTCTGGCTGCACTTGCTTCAGACGTATTTGCACCGCAAGTGCTTTGGGGATGTCGCGGCGGTGCAAGAAGTAGGTACTAAACTCCATGAGCGCCTGGGTGTTGTCTGGTGCCAATTCGAGAACTCGCCGAAAATAGGACTCGGCTAGTTGAGGTTGGTCTTGTTCGGCCGCCAACAGAGCTGCCGACAGCCAAGCGTGCTGGGCAATCGACGATAAAGCAGCGTGGTAGTTGGCTTGAAACGGAGTACTTGACTCCGCGCTGGTCGCTCCACGAAGTATCTGTAATTGCCGACTTAACTCTCTTGCTTCCTCGCGCTTGCCTTGACGGGCAAGCGTCGTAGTCAGCAGAAAAAGGCGGCTTTCGGATTCCCCGCCCACGTTGATGGCCTGACGAACGGCCTGTTCTGCAGCCGTGTAGTCACCAAGCTGATTCAAGATGCGGGCGTAGGTATCCCACCACTGCTCATCCCGCAATAGCTCAGGGGCAGCTTGTTCCATGGTCTGGCGAGCCTGAGCTAGTTGGCCACGATGCTCCAATGCTTCGGCGAACGCCACTACAGTTTCCGCGGACTGGATTCCCCGGGAATGGGCTTCAGTGAGAAGGTCGATCGCTTCTTCCGCTCGCCCGGTCTGCACCAGAACATTAGCCAAGCCGGCATAGGGACCTGGTGCCGTCGTGCCCATGGAAATCGCTGTGCGCCAGGCGGTTTCGGCACGCTCGGTCTGGTGGAGTCCATCCCAGATCTGGGCTGCGAAGTGATGGGCGGCCGGTACGTCGCGGAATTGCTGAGCAAGCTCTTCGGCCAGCCGTTCCATCTCTCGTTGCAATTGTTCTGTTTCGATCGGAAAGGGGTCTACCGGTAACTTCAACTCGGTCGCCGCGTCGGCAATTATTTCATCTGGCGTAGGATTGGTGATGCCCCGCCCCTGTTGCCCGGCTGGCGACGTCGTGTACTGGCCCACGAGCGATGGATCCGACCTATCGAGTATTCCCTCAGCGGCGTGGGGGATCAGCCCCTCATCCGGGAGAAGTGGGGCCATCGGTTTAAAATAGACAAAACCAGCCAACACGACAGCAGTTCCCAACAGTCCACACAAAAACACCGCCGTCCAACGCACGGATGAACGCGGCCTTGATGCGGAAACGGGGGAAACTACGCCTGATCGCTTTTCCAAGGATAAGGGCCCTCTTCGAAGTTCTGTTTCATTTGGTTTGATCTTACGAACCTTGGTTCATTGTAGTCTCTCGACGCCAAGCCGTAGATGGCTGACGGGCCTTTCGCGCACGGCGTAGGTTCGAGTACTACAGCAGCGGAGGTCTGGAGGGTGGGTAAACCGATATTGGATTGGTGAGGTTGGCTTTCGATTGGTTGATCCCGACACGGAAAGGTCGCAATCAATATCGTACGCAGCACAGCCGTTGTTTCCAGTGGCGTGGATCGCTCAAGCGAGTACATCGTGGATGACGTGACCGTGGACGTTGGTCAAACGACGTTCGAGACCATTGTGGTAATAGGTTAATCGCTCGTGATCCAGCCCCATCAAGTGCAACAGAGTGGCATTGAAATCGTAAACGGAAGTGCGGTTGACGGCAGCGCGGAAACCGAACTCGTCGCTCTCGCCATAACTGAAAGCCCGTTTGACTCCGGCTCCGGTCAAAAAGCACGTAAATGCGTCTGGGTTGTGGTCCCGGCCGGTGCCATTGGACTGAAGGAAGGGCATCCTCCCGAACTCGGTTGCCCACACAACCAATGTGTGTTCCAACAAGCCCCGTTGTTTCAGGTCGGCAATCAGAGCAGCCGTCGGTTGGTCCATGATCTCGGCCTGCATAGCGTGCGTCTCTCGAATATTCGAGTGCGAATCCCAATTGGTGATACCGTTGCCACCGGAGGGGTCGCTACCGTTGAAAAGCTGGACGACGCGCACGCCGCGCTCGATCAAACGTCGAGCCAAGATGCAGTTGCGGGCATACTGACCACGGAGCTTGGAACCTCCCTCGACCCCGTAGGCACGCAAGGTGGCCTCGCTTTCATTGGAAATATCCATCACTTCCGGAATGGACAACTGCATGCGACCGGCCAATTCGTAGCTAGCAATCCGCCCCGCCAAATCCGCATCGTTGGGAAATCGTTCGAGGTGTCGGGCATTGAGCCGTTTGAGCAGCTCGATGGTTGCGCGATCGGCCTCCGGAGCTATCTCCTCCGGGCGATAAAGGTTGTTGGGGGGGCGTTGCATGTTGAAGTCCGTTCCTTGGAAGGCTGCGGGAAGAAAACCGTTGCCAAAGTTGTTCTTGCCGCTGCGCGCCAACCCCCGCGGATCGGCGATCGAGACGAACGCAGGTAGCTCCTCGTTTTCCGTACCCAAGGCGTAGGTGACCCATGCTCCGAAGGATGGGAAGCCTTCCATGGTGAAACCGGTATTCATGAAGTTTTCACCTTGCGGATGGGCACTCGTCTCGGTGGTCAAGGCGTGGAAGAAACAGAAATCGTCGACCTGTTGTGCCAGGTGAGGAAAGAGATCCGACACCATTTTTCCCGATTCGCCTCGAGGACGGAACTTCCAGAAAGGTCGGGCAATGTTGCCCGAAGGCCCTTCGAACGTCACTGCCGGAATTCCGGGAGGTTTTTTGCCATGAAGTTTCTCCAGCGCTGGTTTGTAATCGAAGGTGTCGACATGGCTCACCGCGCCAGGGAGGTAGATCACTAAGACTTGTTTCGCTGCGGGCTCGAAGTGCGGCGGGCGAGCCGCGTAGGGGCGCGCAGGATCGATCTGTGGTCGAATCGGCGTTTTGCCGCTAACCGTCTTCTGAGGCTCGGCCCCTAGCAGTCCATCTCGAGCCAAGAGGTTGATCAGCCCCAGTTCCATGGCGGATAAGCCAGCGATTCCCAGAAATCGTCGTCGGTCCAGAAAACGTCGTCCCGATGCGCTTAACCGTTCACTTTCGTACATCGTTTTACCTCTTCATTGTTTTCATTGTTAGGGGATTTTACGTGTCAGGAGAGATTTCAGGGGTTGGTGCGGAATGCTCACCCGGTCAGGGCAAAAACACGAACTCGTTCGAATTCATCAAGGCCCGGCATACGATCGATAATCCATGAGTTTCGGCTGTTTCTAAGCACACCCGCTTTTCTTCCTCCGATGGAAATCTTTGGAGCAACAACTGGAAGCAGTGGTCGATAGCTCCCTGCACGTTTCCTCCAGCCAAGGATAGAGCTCGCTGCGCGATACGGCCGGCTTGATCGACCACGAAGGGACTGTTCAAGAGATTGAATGCTTGCAGCGGAGTCGTGGATACAGGACGCTTGTCGCGAATCTGCCCGCAATCGGGAAAGTCGAAGGAGGTAAACATGTGGTCGTCCACCCGCCGCATCCTTTCCTGATACAACATTCTGCGCCAGGTCTGCGGGCCCCAGTTGTCGACGACTTCCCACTGGGCGTAGGTGTCCTTCACGTTGTGGATACGGTAACTGCGCCCACCAACTGTTCGGTCGAGGCATCCGGAGGCTTGAAGAATAGCGTCGCGGATCACTTCGGCCTCTACTCGTTTCGGAGGATAACGCCATAGCAACTGGGTGCTGTCGTCCACTTGCATTCCCTTATCATGAGGCACGTTGGCTTGACGGAAGGCATGCGAGAGGACCATGAGCCGGATCAGATGCTTGACGGACCATGCATGAGGCGCGGAGGTGCTTTCTGTCGTTGAAGGTAGACGCGTCTGCGGATCCCGCAGCTCAGCGGCAAGCCAATCAAGCAGTTCTGGGTGAGTCGGCGCCGCACCTGCTGATCCAAAATCGCTCGTCGTCGTCACAATCCCTTTCCCGAACACATGGTGCCAAATCCGGTTGGCCATGACTCGGGCCGTCAACGGATTGGTAGGTGCGGTGAGCCAGCGAGCGAAGGCGATGCGGCGCTCGGGACCTGGGGCATCGGCCGTTAGACCGAGCTCGCCGCTTAGGATTTCTGGCGCATCCGGTTCGACTTCGTCACGCGGGCTTTCGGGGCTGCCACGCAGCAAGATGAATGTCTTCGCCGGCGGAATCAGCCGTCCGATGAAGCTCGGTTGTGGGCCTTGTTCGGCGAGGAGCTCAATGAGACGCTGTATTTCTTGCAGATGTTTCTTCCGCTCAGGAAACTCTTCGTTGAGCTTCTTGTTGACCACCCACGTGCCGGTCCAAGGTTGCCACGTGCCGTCGGCCTTCCTGATGTCCAAGTCGAACTCGTAGCGTGGTAGATGCGGTTTTTGCTGCAGATAATCGGTTTCATAGAAGTATTCGCGGTTTGCGCTGACGCGTAGTCGCGCGATCGAGACCGGTGTAGAGAAGTCGTAGCGCAACCAAGGAAGTTCTTCCCCTTTCTCCACCTTGGCTCGCCAGGCCATCGTGCCAAAGTTGCCGTCGTTGGTGTTCTCGATCGGGTTGCGGTCCTCGGTTCCTTTCTCAGGGTAGCCAGAGACGCGGGTACCCTGTCGGGCCGCCGCATGATTGGGGCTTTGCGGATCAGGCCCGAAAAGTTCCAGTTCATCGATTGAGACGTTGGTCGTTTTAAAACGAATGCGCACCGCCTGGGTTTCGATGGGAGGAAAATGCAATTCTCGGTAAGCGCCCCAATTCTCTTCCCAGCCTCCGGTGCGGCGCAGCGCATCCCGTTCGTGTTCGATCGCCGCCATCAGCTCTTCGCCGCGGAGGCGGCGCGGATGGTCTGGAGCCAATTCGGGCAAGCGACTACCGAACTCGATGTCCTGAAATACGGCCGTCATCGAGTAGTAGTCCTTGATGGAAAGCGGATCGAACTTGTGATTGTGGCACCGGGCACAACCTATCGTTACCCCCATGATGGCCGCACCCACCGTCTGCATGATCTCGTCCATCCGATCGGCGCGGGCTTGGCGTATGGCAGCAGGTTCGCGCCCTACCGTGGCGGCGGGGACGTGGGGGCCAGCGACCAGGAATCCGGTGGCTTCTCCCACTCCCAGCGTGTCCCCGGCAATCTGTTGCTGAACGAATTGATCGTATGGCAGATCCTCATTGAAGGAACGAACGACGTAATCGCGATAGATCCAAGCGTTCTTGCGGTAGAGGTTCGATTCCGAACCGTTGGTTTCGGCCCATCGGATGACGTCGAGCCAATGCTGAGCCCACCGCTCGCCGAATGCAGGAGAGGCCAATAATCGGTCGACCAGCCGTATATAAGCGGCGTCTGCATCATCTTCGTATTCAGCAAGAAATGCGGCCACCTCATCTGGAGTCGGCGGTAGGCCAGTAATCACCATGCTGGCCCTGCGGATGAGCGTTCTCGGATCGGCCGACGGTGAGAAGGATAGCTCGGCTTCCTCTAGGCGGTGTAAGAGAAACGCATCGATAGGGTTGGCAGCCTTTTCGAGGGTAGGCACTGAAATCACCGGGACGGGCGGACGTTGGACAGGTCGGAAGGACCAATGCTCTGTCCGTTCTAACTCCACGGTATCCATTTGTCCTGGCCAGAACGCGCCTTGGCGAATCCACTGCCGAATCAGCTCGATTTCCTCTTCGGGGATCCGCTCTTCGTCGGGTGGCATTTGCAGATCGGGATTCGTATGCTCGATCGCTTCGATCAATAAACTTTTTTCCGGATGCCCCGGAACGACCGCGGGAACGCCTGAATCGCCTCCCCGTAACATGGAAGCTCGCAGGTCCAAACGGAGGTTTGCTTCGCTCGCGTCCTCTCCATGGCAATAGGTGCAACGATTTTCAAAAATCGGCGCGATATCACGCTGGAAATCGATCTCCCGTTGTGCCCAGCCGAGGGCAGGCAGCAACCACGCTACCGCCAGGGGAACGACGCCACGCGCCTTTCTGCCGCTCGCTCGACAAACGTCGCTTGCCCAGTGAACTGTATCCAGGATGGCCAAGGTAATCATCGTACGCGTTTCCTGTTGAATCGATAGATCGTTGGTTGTTCTCTAGAAATCCGTGGTTATTGGGACGCCGACGCAGCGCACGCCGTGCCGACGAATAGGCCGTAGCGGCGCGTGTCGTCGTTAGAGGGCGGCCTGCCACCCCTCGCGCATCACTGCCATCAATTCGTCGACAACCTCGGGGTTTTGATCGGCCACGTTTTGAGTCTCGTGCGGGTCGACTCGATGATCGTACAGTTCGATGAACAGCGGCTCGGCATCGGCATCCCGATGGTCGCGCCAAACCACCAGGCGATAAGCGTCGGTGCGCATCGCGTAGCCCATCAAATGATTCTCGAACAGGTTGCGATCCCATCGGTCGCCCATTTGCTTTTGGATTCGCAATTCCACATCGGCGATAAGAGGACCGAACCAGGTTTCTCGCATCTCTTTGGAAAGCGGGTTGGCTGCCCACTCACGCAGGGCCGGATTGGGATATTGACTGAAAACCGCCTTCTTCCACGGTTGATGTGGAGCGTTCAATAGGGGAAGAAAACTGTGCCCTTCAAGATGGTTTGGTAGCGGCAGTTCTGCCAATTCGCAGAGGGTCGGAAAGATGTCGACCAACTCGACCAAAGCATCGGTGCCTACTCCGCGAGCTTGCATCTGAGGTGTCCATACGATCAAGGGGACACGCGTGGCGATCTCGTAGTTCGTCGCTTTGCCCCACACGCCCATATCGCCCAGGTGCCAGCCGTGATCACTCCACAACACGATGATTGTGTTGTCACGAATGCCCAGGTCGTTCAACGCCGCGACCACCTTGCCGATTTGGGCGTCCACATAACTGACACATGCGAGGTAAGCATGCTTGAGGATACGAGCTAGTTGATCGTCGATGGGACCATACTTGGGGATACCCGCTCGCGTTCGCAGCTCGAACGAAGCATGAAGGCCCATCGCTGCTCCGCCAACCGGCGGCTTGTCGTACTGAGCAAGCGGAATATGGTCGCGGTCATAAAGATCCCAATAGTGTTTCGGCGAAGTCCAGTTCAAGTGGGGCTTGTGGAACCCGAGGGCCAAGAAGAATGGTTTGTTGCCCTCCTTGACAAGCTCTTTCATCGTTTCGATCGCCAGCAGCGTGTTGTATCCATCGATGTATCCATGGTCGGGGACGTCACCCGCTTCATACGCTGGGCCGCTGGCCAATCCGCGCCGAGCCGCCTCTCCGTACTTGGTCAACATCGCTTGGAAATCACGATTCCGGCGTTCGATGTTTTCGGCGAGGACAAACGCCCCATTCGGTTTGGCGATTCCTTCGATCCGTTTGACCGGCTGGCGGCTCCAAGAGTTCTCTTCATCTTCATCGCCGTGATGAAAGATCTTCCCTAGATAAACCGTCTCGTAGCCATGTTGGCGAAAGTGCTGCGGCAGAGTGATGATGTCGGGTTGAAGCTCACGCAAGGAAACGTAATTGTGGAACAGCCCGGTCGTTTCGGGGCGCGTTCCGGTAAGTAGGCTGGCCCGTGACGGACGGCAGATGGCTTGCTGGCAGTATGCACGTCGAAACAACATGCCTTCTTGCGCAAGGCGATCGATGTTCGGGGAGATGGCTACCGTAGAGCCATAACAACCTAGCTCTGGCCGCAGGTCATCGATGGCGATAAAAAGTATGTTCGGCCGTTCGGCAGCCGCTGCGCCCCGGCAGGCATTGAACAAAACAAACGCAACAGTGCACGCAAGTAGTAGACGGTACCATGGGAGTCGCCTGGTTTGGGTGGGCTTCATTGAATTAGCTATTGCAGTCATGTTGCCACTCGTTCAGGAGGTGATGGGATGGTGACTTTCTTCCGGCCGACACGGCGTTCTAGCCGACACGGCTCTCGCCGTACGACCGGCATGGACGTCGGTCAGTATGCCGCAGGTTTGCTGGCTTCGAAAATCGCCGCGATCTCCTCGGGACTCAGCGCGGCGCCGTAGATGGCCAGCTCATCGATTGCTCCGTGGAGATTGCGAATCGCGAACCATGACGTCTTGCGGAATGGTTGTCCCCAATTTCCGATCTCGGCATTACCGATGCGCAGTTGGCGAACCAAGAATTTGGGCTCAATGGTGTGTTCTGATACGATTTTTCCGTTGACGAACTGGCGGACGATGCGGTTGGTTGGATCGTACGATGCGGCCAGGTGTAGCCATTTGCCTTGAAGACTGACATCCAAAATCGGTTCGGTGAAGTAGACGCGGTGCAGGCCGGCATCACGAACGACTCGTTGGTCGCGCTCGTTGAAGAACTCGATTTTCTGCGAATCATCGACCATGACCGAAAACATCAATCGGCCATCGTCGCGCACCTGCCAGTGAGGCTCCCCATTCTCATAGCCATCGGCCATGAAGAGAGCGTTGTAACGATTGTTCAGACCGTCGATGCGTGCCCAACAGGCCAAGGTTAGCGCCGAAAACTCGCCCGGAATATGAGTGCGTATACGAGCCCCAAGCCGCTGGAATTCGAGCGCCGTACGCTGCGTACCGAAGCGGTTCCAGTCGGATCGCACCGGTCCCACGAGCAACGCTTCAATACTGCCGGCTGCGGGACCTGCGGCGGAAAACCCATGTTGCCCGTCGCGATACACCCGCGCAATCGGGAAGTAGGCGATCAGTCGTGGATCCTCCTCCACAGTTCGGCTGGCTGCTTCCCAAGCGGCCTCACGTGCCAAGGCCTGCCGCGTTCCGTCGGCCAATGCCGCTTCCAGTTCTTCAATCGACTGCACTAGTTCGTCGTCCGTGTTGGCGCCGGCCAGGTTCCACCGATCGCCTTGGCGGAGCAACCTAGGAGGATCGCCGACGCTATGCAATTCGACTTCGCCATCCAACACGCTCACCGATGCCCCGTCCGGCTCGACCAACACGGCGAACTCCGTTCCTAGGTCGACAATCCGCCGGTCGGCCGCCTGCACCGTGAATCCACGGGCAACGGGCGGAACGGTTGCCTTAAGGCGTCCCTGGCGAACCTCCAGCACCCAATCCGAAAGAAACACCAGCGTCGCCGGACCTTCCACCGTCACACGGGCACCACAAAACATGTCCAACTCGATGACGCCACCTGGAAGGTGAAATTCGCCCCCGGGGAGGACATCACCTGGAAAGTAGATGGCGTCGGCCTCCGACCAGGGGACATTCACGGAGCGATTTAATACGGCGTGTCCGGAAAGCATCGTTTCCTGCTCAGCCGGTGAGGTGGAGGCAAACGGCGCGGGCTCGGTACCAGCCCGCCCAGACCACGGCAGCAACCACGATCCGGCAAGCCACAGGAGGACTATCGCTGCTACCGCTGCCAAGCATGCTGGTACCCAAGAATAACGTCGTGATGTGTTATGTGTTGGCGACCGATGGATTTCGCGAGCAACATCGGCGAGCTTAGTGCTATCCAGCTCTGAGGAGGTACCGATGGTATTTGCCAATTCGGTTAGGGCCTGAGTTAGTCGCAGGGCCTTCAAATACGCGTCTCGAAACTGGAGGTTGTTAACGAGTTCGTCCTGAAACTGCTCCCACTGCTCGGCGCTGAGCCGTTGGTCAATGGCCTGCCAGATCCGATCATCAAATTGCCTGTTTTGCTTATTCATGTGCCAACGGTCCTCGCAAACGACTTTGCACGCAGTCGAGTAAGATCCGCCGAAGTGCGTACAGTTGTGCGTACAATTTCCTCTGCGGCGTTCCAGTCTCAGTGGCGATGCGCGATACCGAATCGCCACTGCGATGCACGGCCAACAACAGACGGCGTTGCGCGGGGGGGAGTGACTGCAGGCAACTTTCCACCGCTGCAAGCTCTTCTTTCCATTCTGGCTCCGACGCCGCTGCCGTCTCCGCCAATGCCTCGATCACCTCTTCGCGAAACACCATACGATCACGATTTCGGTTCCGCTGCCAACTCATCACTTTGAACCGCGCGATCGTCAGGGCCCAACGCAAGAATTCTTCTTCCTCCTTCTCCTCCGTACGGGTGCTAAGGAAATGCGAGAATTTTTGCCAGCTTTCCAGCGCCGTCTCCTGAACCAAATCATCCACCCCTACTTCGGAGGGCATCAAGGAACGAATGAATCGCCGGATGGCCGGCTCGCTGTGGACGATCAGCCTCACAAAATGTTGGTACGTTGGGTCGTCAGCCGGATTGGCCGCCTCCTCACCTGGGGTTTGCACCATGCACTCGGCTCCGATCTTCGGTACTCAGCAGCTTGCTCGTTCCTCCGCGCGAGCATCGGCTGCCGCTAGGGGACCTTCCCTGCTTCTACCTAGATATTCCAGATGTCGTGAAGATTTCCCACGTATGACAAAGATTTTTTGTCTCGTTTCCCGGCACTGCCGTGTCGAGCTGCTGTGGCGGCAGGGAGAGAGTCTCTGGGGTAGCAAATCGATCTTGGGGATGGCCATGGAATGGATTGCATGGCAATGTGTAAAAATGCGCTTTGATTTTCAGCTGTGACAGTGGTGTTCTCGGTATGCGGTGCAGGCGTCCCTGCCGCCCTGCTCTGCTCCAACGACCGATTCCCCAAAACATCGTTAGTCGGCGGTTCGTTGGTTCTGGCCTCGTTTCGCACCGCTCGCTCTGCAGCGTCGCTGCCGGTTTGACGCTGGCCCGACTGGTAGGGGTATGGGATCGTTTTTGTACTCTGTGAGGTTGGGGGGGATGCGCAGAGTTGCGCGAGCATACAGGTTACAAGACCTTCAGCTCATGGGTTTGATGCAAGGGATTCTAAGGCTTTTGCCGATGGTGAAGATCGTACGACTGTTGATGGGGCGTCCATAACTTACTTCGGTCGAGTTGCTTTTACGCAAAAGCAGTGCCTGTCGCGCCGCCAAATTGAGGTTCACGGAGGGGATCAAGTATGCCGCATCCAAGCTGGTCACATTCTCGAAACGGTTCCCGTACCCGCCGTTGGTTGCTTGTAAGCGGATTGGCGTGCGGTTTGGCCACGACACCGGTCGCCGCCCAGCAGGCACTTCAACTCGGATCTCCGGTTCCAACGTCGGTTCCGCCCGTGGCTCCTGCCCCGGCGGCTCCCACTCCTGTGCCGACGACCATGGCCAGCCTTAAAACGTACGCCGTACCCCCGGAAATGATCGGAACGATTGGTGCGCATCTACAAGCCCAGTATCATGAGGCTCCCAGCGTGCGGGTCACTACCGACCCCAAAACGGGGCAGCTTCTGGTCATGGCGCCCGACGCGATCCATCAACAGATCGCTGCGCAAATCAGCGCGGTCATCGAGCAGGGGGCTGCGGCCCAGCCCGCAGTCAAGCAACAAATCTATACGTTGCGCAACCTGACCTGGCAGGAACTCGAGGATGCTCTGCGGCGTCTGGCAGGACCGGCACTTACGGTCACCACCGAGCGCCATGGTGAGCTCGCAAATTACCAGATTGCCAACGATACGGGGCTACACGATCTATTGCAGATCGATCGAGCCCGCAACCAGGTGACGTTCCTGGGGAGCACTCCGACGACAGCTGCCTGGAGCCAAGTCGTATTCAGTCTCGATACGGGCAAAGCGGCTCAGGGGCAAACAACGCATATCGTCCCGCTGGCGCCGGCCGAGCCTCGCCGCGTTCAACAAGCGTTTCAGTTGATTCGCGCCACTTTCCAGCAAGGTCAAGGTGGCTCGGAAGGAGATGTTCAGGCGCAGGTTGATGTCAGCGATGAGGAACAAGCGACGGCCATCGGTACGATCGACACTCTTGGGGCCGATAGCGGTTTATTCGGTGATGTCCAGATCGAATTCATTGAAGAGATCGACCTGGTGATCATCAAGGGGAGCAAGTCCGACGTCCGCCGAACGCTCGAGGTGATCGAGAAGATCAAAGAGCAAGCCCGGAAGACGCAACCGGAGGTCGAGGTCCTACAACTGAAGCATGCCAATGCCGACGCCGTCGCATCGCTGGTCAGCGAACTGTACTCAAGTATCTACGAACCCCGACAGGGAACGGTGAGCATCACTGCGTTGGGGCAACCGAACGCCGTGTTGTTGATCGGGCGCAAGGAAACGCTGGCCTCAGTGAAGTCGTTGATCGAGAAAATCGATCAACCGTTGGCGGAGGGAGACCAGTTGAAGGTCATTCAGTTGTTGCATGCGTCGAGCGTTGACGTGGCGCAGCGGATTCAAGAATTCTTTGTGGAAAGCCCGTTGTCGTTATCTGATGATAATGATGAAATCGCTACACAACGATTGCGCTCGCGCGTCAAGATCGTAGCGGATTACCGCACCAACTCGTTGATCGTCCAAGCGGCGCCCCGGGAAATGGCCGAAGTCGAGAAGCTGGTGGCGCAATTGGATGTCGAAGGAGCGCCGGCCGAGAGCGAGGTACGCGTATTCCGCCTGAAGAATACCCTGGCCGAGGACCTGGCCACGGTCATTCAGGAGATCATCACGGCCGATGTCAGCGCCGACGCTCCGTCGCAGGCCACACCGCCTAGTGGCAAGCTGAGCATGGTGACCGTCGACGGTCAACGCATCGAGTCGGGCATTCTAGCGGGCGTGGTCATTTCCGCCGATGCCACCGCCAACGCCTTGGTCGTACGTGCTCCCGGAAGCAGCATGGCGTTGATTGGCAAACTGATCAATGAACTGGATCAACTTCCTGGTGCTGAGGCCACCATCAAAGTCTTTCGTCTAAAGAATGCCGACGCGACCTTGGTGGCGCAGACGTTGCAAGGGTTGTTCGGCTTGCCAGTTACTGCCGGCCAGAACGCGACAGGCAATTTGCTGAATAACCTCTCGCGCACCGGTTTGACCACCGGTGGCGACAGCGCGCTGGTGCAGCTGCAGATTGCCGCCGAAGCACGTACCAATAGTGTCATCGTCAGTGGCAGCGAATCGGATCTGAAGGTCATCGAAGTGTTGATGTTGCGTCTGGACGAAGACGTTCCGGAGGATCGTCGCAACGAAGTGATCTGGTTGCGCAATGCCAACGCCGAAGAAGTAGCCACGGCAGTGCAGAATTATGCTCAACAGCTGCTGCAAGCCTACTCCACCTTGACTACGGGAACGACGGGCATCCTCAGTCCTTCGGAGCTGGTCAACCGACAGATTTTCGTCATTCCCGAAACGACGACGAACAGCCTGTTGGTCAGCGCATCGCCGCGCTATTTCGATCAAGTCATCGAATTGATCCAGCGGCTGGATCGCCGGCCTCCGCTGGTCAGTATCCAGGTGTTGATCGCCGAAGTGCAACTGGATGATCAATTCGAGTTAGGGGCTGAATGGGGAATCCAAGACGGTCTGCTGTTCGATCGCCAGGCGGCGACCGGGGGGACCCTCACTTCGCCCGTGTTCAACGTGCTCAATCCGATTACCGGACCATCAGGTGGATTGGGGCTGACGCAGAACGTGGCTGGACAAGCCTTGACGAGTTTCGGCGTCGGCAGGGCGAACTCCAGTGGGACGGGAGGACTGGTGCTCTCGGCATCCAGTGAAGCCGTCGGGGTACTGATTCCGGGCGCTGCAAACTGCCAACCGAATTCAAATCCTCAGTCGTCCGCACATCACGACGCTCGATTCACGCGAAGCCTCCGCGCTGATCGGCCAACAAGTGCCGCGCGTAACCAGCCTGTCGACGGCCACACTGGGAGTGCCACAACAGATCCAGACCACGGATGTGCCGGTCGGCCTGGGCCTGGCCGTGCTGCCGCGCGTCAACCAGGATGGTCTGATCCTGATGCAGGTGCAGATTCAGAATTCGAGCATCAGTGATACCGACGCCGGCATTCCCATCGGCTTTGGGCAGAATGGAGAGGTCATCCGCTCGCCGATCATCAATAGCACCGAAGCGATCACGACGGTGACAGCTTACTCGGGGCAGACGGTGGTGTTTGCCGGTCTAATCAGCAAGAGCCGCACGACGACGCGGAATCAGATTCCCGTTCTTGGCAGTTTGCCACTGATTGGACCAGCGTTTCGCTACGATGTTGAGTCCGAACAGCGGCGGGAACTGCTCGTCGTACTGACTCCCCGCATCATCCAGAGCGACGAAGACTATGAGATGCTCAAGCAGATCGAGTCGTCGCGCATGAGTTGGTGTCTGGCGGACGTACTCAATGTCCACGGTGATGTGGGGTTGTCGGGAGGGAACGGGCTGTGGGGGCCAGCACGAAGCCAGTTGATCTATCCGGATGAGCAGCCAACCGTGTTGGACGATCGCGCCGTTCCGCGGGCGGGAGAGCCCGTTGCTCCGCCCGCGCCCAGCAAGGAAGGCGAAGTGCCTGTCCCCGGAGGGGTTGATCTGGAGTTCCTGCCACGCGTGGCCCCGCCACCACCACCGGAACCGGATGAACAGGCCGCGTCGATCCAGCCAACCAAACACCTTTGTCCAGCCGGTCAGTTACCAGCAACCGGTCCCGCATGGGAGGTGCGCCTGCTGCGAATGCCCCGGTCGCTAGCGGTGCGTCGGCCGCAAGTTACGCGCCGACCGTTCAACCTCAGGTCGGCGCTTATCGCTGAGCCAGCGCGAGGCGACTTGGCCGAGTGGTGCGGTGCGTCTTGGCTATCTCCACTTTTCGATGGATTCTCGAAACGCGACACAGGGAAGAAGCGAGATGTGCATGAAGTTAGCGAACAGCTTGGTAGTCGTAGGGGCCATCTTGGCGACTTCAGGTTGCAGCACGTTGAAAACGCCCGCCGAGGCAGGACCGAAGCGTAGTTGGAATCCGATGCGATGGTTCGACGAGGAGTATCAAACTCCCGAATCGTTGGCCGTCATCTGGGCACCCGAGGTTCTCAACGTGCCCGGAAAACCACCAACCCGGGGATTTGGCGGACGTATCTACTTTTACAATGCCAAGAGCCAAGCGATACCGGTAGATGGTGAGTTGGTCGTACACGGGTACCGTACGACGGACGAGAAGAAGTCAGCGGAGTCGTGGCGCGTGGAAGCGGACAAGACCTTCGTTTTTACTGGCGAGCAACTCACGACGCATTTCAGCCCCAGCCAACTCGGCGCCTCCTATAGCATCTGGATTCCCTGGGATGCGGTCGGCGGGTATCGCGAGGAGATTACCTTGATCCCCACGTTCAAGGCGGCCGACGGGAAGATCGTTCAAGGGGCGCCGGCACGCGTCTTCTTGCCAGGCAAGTCACGGGACGGCGATGAACAAACGCCAACTGTATCGCCTCAGGTACATTACCGTCATGCCACGATTCCGTCCTACGATATCGAACCATCGAACGCCCACGTGGAGGCGGAAAAACGAGGGGGAATGCAGACGACAACCATCACCGTCCCTGCCGATTCCTCTCTGCTGCGAGGAAATCTTCCCTCGCCGCTAACACCCGCCGAATCTGCTGGAAATTCGCTCCCCGGTTACGAGCGCCCGAGTTGGGAGCTTACACCGTCGTCTCCTGCGGCGAGGGCCACGCCCCATGTCCGTGCGGGTGCTGAAACTCATGGAGGGCAAGAGGCGTTATCGGCCACTCCCCTCACTTCGGCCCCTAACGAAAAGGAGGCCCAACCTGCGGGCCGGATCGATGCCAGTACCAGACCGGGAACGTTCCGTTCACCATCCGTGCAGCCGCCGCAGCCCACCTTCGAGTTGCAACCATGGACGGAAAGACGCGCGGCAGCGGGAACCGCGTCTAATCGATGACTTTGGTGGCCAACTACCGACACGTCGCACCCAGGCAAAAGAGCGAGACGGCGCGCGGGGAGACCTTCGAAGTGGGGTCGGCCCAGGCCCTCACGCTCTGCCGAGGGGCCGGGGCGTGATACCGATGATCGATCAACGGCTGGCGGCCTCATGGACGATCCGGTGCCATAGTTGATCGATCTGTTCTCGCATCCGTTGATCATCTTCCGTGAACTCGAGAACGAAATCGGCTGCCCGGCGTTTCTGCTCGACGTCCATCTGTGCTGACTCTCGCGCCGCGAACTGTTCCGCCGACCAGCCGCGACGGAGCGCCCGGTGCTGACGTACGCTGCGCGGCGCGTCGACGAAGACGATATGGTCGCACATTCTCCCCCAGCGGGCTTCAAGTAGCAGCGGTGCGTCGATGACGATCATGGGCACGGAGGGGGAACGGAGGGCGCGCCGCATGGCTCGTATCACATCGGCTTGAATCGCCGGATGGACGGTCATCTCCAACAGTCTTCGCCGCAGAGTCGACATTTCGTCTGAGCCGAATACCAGCGACGCTAGTTTCTCGCGGTCGATTTGTCCCGCACTGTCCACGATTTGGGGACCGAGGGAATTGGCAAGACTGCGTATTACCAAAGGCCGACGCAAAACCTGATGTCCGATGGCATCGGCATCGATCACCGTCGCCCCACGCTGTTGCAATTCATTGGCCAGCCACGACTTGCCTGCCGCGACTCCTCCCGTCAAACCCACGACAGGGACTTCTCTTTTGGGACCGATCATGGATTCATCCGTCAGACAAGTAACTACGGTCGCCATGCACCCGTTCTGCAAGGCCTTCGTTGCCGGGGCCGTCATTCCCTATCGCGGGACTCGACTGGAGCACACTACTGCGACGAGAAAGGCCAGCCACCCCGGCCTCGATGATGAGGCCCGGGTGGTCATCTCATCGCCTCCTCAGAAAACTCCCATGGGTCCCTTACTCCAGTAAAGGTCGGCTCAGGGAACGAAGCTGTTTCGCGGGAATCTTGATCACTTTGCGATCGTACGTCATCAAACCATTTATCTCCCCTTCGACGTCGGTCGTCTGAGTGTAGACTCCAGCCGCGATGCCCTGCTGTTTCAGTTCTTGCAAGCGGCGCAACGATTCCGTGATGCGCTGGTGGTATTCCTCAATGGACTGTGGCAAGCTTCCGTATCCCCAATTGCGACGATTCGGATCCCATAAATGGCCCTCGACCGGCCAACCGTGTCCACCGAATTCACCGACTACCTTGATGTAGTCAGCAAAACGTTGGGGATCGAAGGGGAAATCGGGATGCGGATACTGGTGCCAGTCAGCGATATGCCCTACGGGCCAAAAGTTACCGCCACTGGCGATGTTAACCAAACGGCTCGGGTCACGCTGCATGGTCCAACGGCCCACCTCCATGGTTCGGTGCTGCCCCCACGCTTCGTTGAACGGCGTCCATACGACGATCGAGGGATGATTCTCTAGGTTGTCGATCATTCGCTCGAATTCCAGCATGTATTGGGCGTGTTCTTCATCCGTCCACGGAGCATCCTCGGGGTGCGGATCGAATCGCGTCCATTTGGGATTCTTGCTCGCGCTGACTTGGTCCTGCCAAACCAGCATCCCTACTCGATCGCAGTGGTAATAGTAACGGCGAGGCTCCACTTTGATGTGCTTGCGGATCATGTTGAATCCGGCGTCCTTGAGCCACTGGATCTCCCATTGCATCGCCTCGTCCGAGGGAGGGGTCAACAGACCATCCGGCCACCAGCCTTGATCCAACGGTCCCCAATGGAAAATCGGCTCTCCGTTCAGCGTGAATCGCCAATGCCCTGCTGCGTCACGCATACGGCCGACTTCACGGATACCGGCGTAAGATGCCACCTCGTCGAGAAGCTCGCCGTTCTTATCCTTGATGCGGATCCGCAAATCGTAAAGCCGCGGATTGTCGGGCGTCCATAAGGTGGCATGGGGAATCTCTAACGCAATCGGCTCACCCGCAGGCCCTTTTCCTGAGGCCAATTCGCTCTCCCCTTCAACTGCAGCGACCTCGACAATGGTACCGGAAGAGTCCTGGCCGGCGACATCGACGGCTACGGTGATCGTCGGAGGAGCGATAGAAGTGCCAATAGTAACGTCTTCGATATAACGTTGCGGTACCTCTTCCAACCAAACCGACTGCCAAATCCCGGATACCCGTGTGTACCAAATGCCGTGCGGTTCCAGGTGCTGTTTGCCGCGCAACTGCGTCTCGGCGGTGGCATCCAAAACGCGTACTACCAGCTCATTCTGTCCTGGCTGTACCGCCTCCGTGATGTCGAAGGTAAACGGATCAAAACCGCCGGTGTGTTCGCCCACGAGCTTTCCGTTGATCCATGCTTGCATCTGATAATCGACCGCGTCGAAATGTAACAGCAAGCGATCGCTGGGAGGGGCGTCGAGCTCGAACGAGCGTCGGTACCATAGACTCTCTTCGGGCGACAACAAACGCCACACGCCACCCAATCGCGACTCCAAGCAGAAGGGGACGAGGATCTTCAACGGCATTTCGGTGGGAGGTGCGGTGGCTCCCTTCTCGGCTACGGCCGCCTGCCACCATCCATTCAGCGATCGCCACTGAGAACGCCGCATCTGCGGACGGGGATATTCCGTCCACGCGTTCGTGGCATCGACTTCTTCGCCCCATGGAGTAATCAAATCAGAACGATGCGGGGCGGTTGGTGGCGGAGGTGCTGGCAACTCCGGTATCTGCGAGGCCCGAACCAAATGAACGTCAATGAATTGACCACCCGTGGTCTGTCGGCAATGAACCGCAAGGAGGTTTCGACCGGGATGCAGTAGCTGGCGCACTTGGGCATCCAAGGGAATGACTTCATACTGCGTCGTCCAACCCTCCAACTGCAGCGCAAGCTTCCCATTGAGGTAAACCTCAACATCTTCGTCGTGATGCAACAGGAAGGCCAAATCGTCGTATACCTGCGGAAGTTCCACCCATTTTCGCAACCAGATCTGGTTTCCTCCCCATGTGGTCCACACACGTGCACCGGGCGTCTCTGTGGTGCCGAATCCTCCCGGGGCCGTTTTCCAAGCGGAATCATCAAACTCCGGAGCAAACCAGCCGCGTCCCGGAAAACGCATGCTGTATTTCCATGGGCTATTGATCTGAGCCTCGACCCAATTCCCCGAGGGGGCTTTCTCGGAAGATGCTGGTTGCTGAGCCCTAGCAGTTCCTAGGAACGTTGCCGCGAAGACCAGGAAACCAGTCAGGAGTGCCCTCTGGCCTGTACGACCGAGCGAAGGCAGGGGCTCAAACCGGTGAGAGGGAGGGGAACAATTCATTGGCGGTAGGTCCTTTCTGTGCCGTGAAGTCACCAGCAATTAGGCGCTGCACGGCTAATCAAGTGTCTTTTCGTTCGCTAGTTCAAGATCAAGGGATAGCGAGGTAGTATTTGGGTGACCAACCGGTCGTGTCAAGTCGTTGCCCTGGCATTTCCTAGAATGCATCTATCTTAATGATGTTCGGTTGGCAGTCAATCTAGAGGTGGTTTCTTGTCCAAAGGAGTGGTTTGTGAGGAAGACCGAGTACCTTGATAGCTCCGTAATGGGCATTCAGCGTGCCGCAGAAGTACTGCAAGCGGGCGGAATCGTCGCATTTCCCACCGAGACGGTATATGGCTTAGGCATCGATGCGCGGCTGGATCGGGCTGCGGAGGAATTGTTCCAGGCCAAAGGACGGCCACCTGATAATCCCTTGATCGTTCACCTTGCGCGCATCGAGGATTGGCCCATGGTAGCGGCCGAGATGCCCTTGTCGGCTGCGCAACTCTTGCATCGCTTCGCTCCAGGGCCGTTGACGGTGGTCGTTCCCAAAGCGCCAGCGATCTCCGCACGCGTGACGGCGGGATTGGATACGGTAGGGTTGCGCATTCCCGCACATCCCGTGGCTCGGGAGCTGTTATTGCAAGCGGGAGTCCCGGTAGCGGCTCCTAGTGCCAATCGCTCCGGGCGTCCCTCGGCGACTACGTGGAAGTCGGTGCGCGAAGATCTCGATGGCCGAATCGATGCCGTGCTGTGCGCGGATACGATCCAGGTGGGTGTCGAATCGACGGTGGTCGACTGCACGGGGCAGATACCGATAGTGTTGCGCTCGGGGGGAGTCACCATGGATGCCCTTCGGCAAGCATGTCAGGGCGAAGTTGGGGTAGCGGACCAGTCCCCCGAGTTGGCACGACGCTCACCGGGCGTACGACATCCGCATTATCAACCGCGGGCGGAGGTGGTCCTGGTGGATTGCCTGGCAACGACGGCGATCCCCGGCGATGCGACGCAACCTATTGCCTATTGCGGACTAACGCCTCTCCCGGAGCAAGCAGCGAGAAACGTGGTTCTTTACCGCCACTTTGCCAGTGTCGAGGACTACGCGCGCGGCTTCTATGAGTTCTTGCGGGAAGCTGATCGCGCTGGAGCTCGAATCGTCTTGGTGGAACCGGCCCCGGCCAGCGGTGTAGGATGGGCGCTGTTGGACCGCCAACGTCGCGCCGCCGCCCCTCGCGATTCGATGCGACAGCAGAAAACTGCAAAACAATAAAGTGCAGTGGCCGTCACGTAGAAGCAATGGGGGATGCTGCTATCGCCGCCCTCCCCTGCGGACCATGGCTCTCCATCACATGCCGAAGCTCGCCGCATCCTCTTCTGGCGCTGGTTGATATCCATGCGGGGTCATGGAGCAGGCGGCGCGGCCTTGACTGAGAGAGCGAATGGCCGAGGAGTAGCCGAACAACTCTTTCAAAGGAGCATAGGCAACAATTCCCGTCATCACGCCCCGGGACTCGGTCGATTCGATGATTGCGCGCCGTTGTTGCAGGTCTCCGACAATATCTCCCACGTACTCGTCCGGCGTGACAATGTCCAGTCGCATGATGGGCTCCAACAAGGTGGGTTCTCCGGCCTGCAAACCCTTGTCGAAAGCGTCGTTGGCAGCAATGCGAAATGCCACCGCATCGGAGCCGACTTCTGCCATCTCGCCGCCAACCAAGCTGACGCGGAGGCCGGACAGCGGAAAGCTGCCGATCATGCCGCCGCCAGCGACTCGGCTGCGCAATTCTTCCATCACCGCATCTTTGAGTTCGTTGGGAAGGGTGTTTTCGCCAAAGAACCTGTCCAAAACAATCGGGTCGGCCGACGGATCGTCCAGCGGTTCAAATTGTAGCTCCACGCGCGCGAACAACTGGTTGGCGCCCACCTGACGATTGCATTGCCCCACCACGCGTGCCTCGCGACGGATCGTTTCGCGATAGTTCACTCGCGGCTTGTAGAATTTCACGTTCAGGTTGAAGTCACGAACCAACCGGTGCTTGATGACATCCAGGTGCAGCTCACCCATGCCGCTGATCAATGTTTGACCCGATTCGGGATTCTCTAAGGCATCAAAGGTAGGATCCTGACGTTCCAACATGGCCAGCACTTCTGCCAGCTTTTTCCTTTCGGCCGTATTCTCCGGTTCGATCGCCATCGAGATGACCGTCTGAGCGAATTCGATCGTTGGTAGCTCGATCGGCGCTTTGGGGTCGCACAGCGTGTCCCCGGTGACTGCATGGCGTGGGCCGATGGCACAGGCGATATCACCGCATTCTACCTGCTCGATTTGGCCTTGCCGTTCCTTCTTGGTGGCATGGATTTGCCATAGTTGGGCGATGTTCTCTTTCTTGTCCTTGTTAGGACACAGAACCCGCGAATTGGCTTTGAGTACCCCTGAATAGACACGTATCCAATAAAGATCGCCCGTCTTGGCGGGAATGATTTTGAAAACCAAGGCACAAAAAGGTTCCCTAGGGGATGGCTTCCGTTCGATCGTCTTCGTGCGGTCTCGTGGATCGACTCCGCGAACAGGAGGGCGATCGAGCGGGCAAGGCAAGTAGGCGGCCACCGCATCGAGCAACGGTTGGATGCCCATGCCGTGCAGCGCTGATCCGCAGAGCACTGGCTGGATGGTCCGGCTGAGCGTACCCTCGCGCAGCACCTTGCGGATCAACTCGGGAGGAATGGGCTTTTCCTCCAATGCCAATTCCATCATTTCATTGCTCAAGGTGTACAACGTCTCGAGCATCGATTCGCGCCACATGGCGGCGTCGTCTTGCAGATGAGCCGGTATGGGTTCATAGATCACCTCCTTACCGGCCGTCTGTTCGGAGAACCGAATCATTTTCATCTCGATAAGGTCGATGACTCCCACGAACGGGTCCGGCATGTGTGCCGGGCCCGTCCCCACGGGAATCTGGATCGCCACCGGAGTGGCGTTCAGGCGCGGACCGATTTCCTCCAAAACTCGATAGAAGTCGGCTCCTTCTCGATCCAGCTTGTTGATGAAGACGATGCGTGGAACCTCGTATTTATCGGCCTGGTGCCATACGGTCTCACTCTGAGCTTCGACTCCCTCACGACCCGAAAACACGACTACAGCGCCATCGAGCACGCGCAGGCAGCGTTCTACTTCCGCCGTGAAATCGACGTGTCCTGGTGTATCCAGCAGGTTGATGACCACGTCATTCCAACGAAAGGTGACACACGCGGAGTAGATGGTGATGCCCCGCTCTTGCTCTTCTGGATCATCGTCGGTCTCTGTAGTGCCCTCATCGACACCGCCCGGTTTGTGTTTGGCCCCACTGACGTAGAGCATGCGCTCGGTCACGGTTGTCTTACCGGCGTCGATATGGGCGATGATTCCGATGTTGCGTAACGATTTTAGGTCCCGCGCCATGGCTACATCATTTCGTAAGGTGGGAAGCAGAGCGAACCTTGTGGCTGACGCCGCCGAAAGGCATGTTGAAGAAGTATATCGGCGGTTGGTTCCAGCGGCAGGCCAGTTCCCTTCTTGGACAAAAAAAGCCGCACCACCTGCCGAGGTGGTGCGGCCTGAAAGTTTTCGCGAACCAGATGATTTACCAAGCGAAGTGGGCAAACGCCTTGTTCGCTTCAGCCATGCGGTGAGTATTCTCGCGACGAGAAATGGCTGCACCCTCTTTTCGGTAGGCTGCAATGAGCTCGTCGGCCAGCTTCAGGTGAACGGGGCGTCCCTTCTTCTCACGGACGGCAATCAAA
>BPJV01000001.1:907500-1157536 GCA_026004795.1 Pirellulaceae bacterium
TTACTGCTGCTTTCGGGAAATACATTTGGATTCCCAGGGCGGTGTCGATCGACGGGGAAATCATGAGGGTCTATGATCCCCTGGTGCACGAGGAAGCGGAACTGGACACCAAGAGTGGATTGCTCGATGCCTGCGATCATGATCGGCGATGGGTGCGAATAAAACGGCCGACGGTGGTGGCCGGAGGTGAACTGACGATGGAGATGCTCGAGCCGCAACAGAACTCGATGAGCAAGATCTACGAGGCACCGCTGCAAATGAAAAGCAATTGCGGCGTGTTGGTCATCGACGACTTTGGCCGGCAAAAAATGAGCGTCGATCAGTTGCTCAATCGATGGATCGTGCCCTTGGAGAAACGCTACGACTTCCTAAGTATGGCCAGCGGCAAGAAAACCCAGGTGCCGTTCGACCAACTGGTTGTGTTTTCCACCAATTTGCAACCCAAGGACCTGGTCGATGATGCCTTCCTCCGGCGGATTCCCTACAAGATCGAGGTGAAGGATCCCTCCGAGGCAGCATTTCGAAAACTGTTCGAGATCATGTGCCAGAAGTTCGAGTTGCCGTACAAGCCCGAGGTCGTCGATTACCTCATTGAGCGGCATTACAAACAAGCGGGACGGCCTCTTCGGAACTGTCATCCGCGCGATTTGTTGTTGCAGGTGCGTAACTATTGCTTGTACCGGGGGTGTCCCATGGATCTGACGCGCGAGTACCTGGATTTTGCCGTGGAGAATTATTTTTCAATTATGTGATGAAGTAAGAAGTTAAGGCGCGTGTCCGGGACCGTGTCAGCTTCGTCGCTCGCGTAGCCGGCGCTGTAGTCTCTCCTGCATCGACTCCAGGCGTTCTATCGGCGTCTCGCGCAGGTCTTCAAGTTGGGTCGGCACTTCGCCAAGCAATTCCTGCAGCAGGCGGATCTTTCCTGCCAGCTCGCCCTTTTTCAACCCCACGCGTTCGCCTTCCTCTCGTCCCTCCGCACGGCCTTCCTCTCGTCCCTCCGCACGGCCTTCCTCTCGTCCCTCCGCACGGCCTTCCTCCCGAGCGCCGGCTAAGGCCCACTTGAGATCGCGGATTGCTTTCTCGCGCTGTTCGTACATCTGCCTGTCCTCCGTCTGGGCGGCAATAATCTCGATCGTGTGGATGGCCTGGTCAAAATCGATACCTGGCAGCAACTCGCGCAGCCGCTCAGCCGAATAATCCTGCGCAAAACGCAGAAAGAAAACCCATTGTTCGATCTTGCTGGCGTTTCGAATCGTTGCCTCATCCAAATTGTACTTCGACAGTTCAACCGTGTGCACTTCGATGGCATTATCAAGTCGTCTCCCGGTGGGGCGGTCTATCAATTGGAATCGATGATGGGAGGGTTCTCCTGTCGGAAACACCGTGTCATTCAACAAGCAGATCGAAATGGCTGGTCTCAGTATTTTGTACTGGTCGCCCTGCTCAAGTTGGTCGACGTACATGCTGCACGCATAGTAGACCGAGCGTTGCAGCAGGCCTCCGTAGATGTAGACCTGCATCTCGATATTCAGGCGGTGCCCGAGCAGATCTCGACAGCGAACGTCCAGCACGATTTCCTTGGCCTCCTCGAATTCCTTGCGGTTGAATGGGTTGAGAATCTCCACCTCCACGATCGGTTCGCTCAACTGCAGGATGGCGTTGAGCAGACTCATCAGTGGAACCTTGTTGGTCGGTGAACCGAAGATCCTCTTGAACGCGAAGTCGACGACAGGGCGAATGCCGAGACCCATAGTGTTTTCCTCCCCAGCCGAGACTTTCTCGCCTACCTACGGCTCGATTCGCTCGGCGTCCTACCACCGATTGCTGGCAAGGCTAACGTCACCAGCAGACATCGCATGCTACCTAGCATCTGCCGCTTTCCCCTGCGCCTCCGCGACTTTACCCGTCAAATTCCGGTGCAAGCAGAGTGGCGAGACGAGTTCCGTTTTGGGCAATCTTACAAGCCTGCCGCCGTGCGGGCTTGCTGGCAAAGGTCACGCGCCTGGTCGACCGTGGGAGCTTCGGCGATCAACCGTACAATCGGCTCGGTATTGCTGCCACGCACCAGCAACCAGCGGTCGGGCCACTCGAGTTTCAGACCGTCGGGCATCGAGCTTTGTGCATCGGCGAAATGCGTCATTAACCTCTCCATCACGGCTCGCAATTCAACGCCTTCGATGGCCGCTTTGTCCTTGTACATGGCCAGCTTGGGCAGCCCCTCGACGATGACGCTGAGAGGGGAATCGGTGGAGGCGAGCAGGCTGAGCACGCGAGCCATGCCGACGAAACTGTCTCGTACGTAGCCGACTTCCGGATCGATGGGGCCACCGTTCCCTTCGCCGCCAAAGACCGCGCCTTGTTCAATCATCAGGTCAGCCACGTTAGCTTCTCCCACCGCTGCTTGGATGAGCCGACAGTTGAACTGGGCGGCGATAAGTTTCGAGAGGCTACTGGTGGCGCAGTTGGTAACCACGGTTCCGGGTTTTTTCGGCAAAGCGTCTAGCAGGCACAGGGCGAGCGTCAACTCTTCGCCGATGTACGTTCCACGTTCGTCGATCACTGCCAAGCGATCGGCGTCAGGGTCCTGGCAGAAGACGACGTCGTAAGTTCCGGATTTGGCAAGGTCGCAAACGGGGGCGAGGTTTTCCATGGTCGGTTCTGGGGGGTGCTCGAATCGCCCGTCTGGCGTTTCGCCAAGCACGTCGACCTGGCAACCCAATTCCTCCAGCAGTCTTCTGCCCAACATTCCGCCGGCGCCCCGATTGCAATCGAGAAGGACGCGAAACGCCCGTCGCTGAATCGGCGCCACGGAAATCGTTGACAGTACCTTTTCCAGGTGAGCCGCATGGGGAGCGTCTTCCACGGCGTAGGTACCGAGTTCTTCGACGTTGACCCATCGCACCGAATGGTTCCGGTAGGCCTGGAGCACCTTGTCTCCTGCTTGCCGATTGATCACGCGGCCGTCGGCGCCGAAAAGCTTCATGCCGTTATATTCCGGAGGATTATGGCTCGCCGAAATCTGGATCCCGGCTACCGCGTGGTGCCGCCGCACTTCAACCCCGATCGTAGGCGTCGCGGCGATCCCGAGGTCGATCACGTCGTGCCCATGGGCTTGAAGTACCGCTGCAATGGTGCGGGAGAACATCTCGCCACTAGGACGGCTATCCCGGCCGAGGATGACGATGCCTTGGGGTAGATGCGAAGCTAGGGCTGCGGTGTAGGTGCTGGCTACGGTGGGGTTAAGTTGAGCGCCGACGATCCCACGCAATCCCGAGACGCTAATGATGGGTTCATTCATGGTGAAAAGTGTCCTTGATGGTCTACGAGTACACCGTGTCGAGGGCCAAGCTGCAGGCTACGGAGAATCATAGCTTCCAAACGTTTTCCTTGCTTGGCCCAGCGGACCTTACTACAGCGAGGCAGTGGCGGCCGAGTGTGCTGGGTGCGTGCGTTGTCCGCATGCTGATGGCTTATTCAGGTCCCATACCGGGCTCGGTCGGGAAGTGGCAACGGCGTTGTGGAGGCCGCGGGGCCCTGCCTGGCCATTCGTCCTCTATCCCTGGAGCACGTAGGATGGAAGAGGAGGCGAGGCGACGAGGGAAAGACGACCTAGGCAGTGAGCCAACGGCAGTTATCATGGGGCTGGTGAACCATTGTCGACTGAAATCTCGTACATAGATTCCGACCAGCAAACACCGTTGAGATGCTGCCGGGGGCCACGGTTGCCGGGGCCTCAGCGTTGGTGCTAGCGGCGATCGGCTGGTTTGGTTGCCGAGCTCAGTTTTTCTCGTTTCGATTCTTCCTTTGCGAAAAACGGTACGCGGATGAACCTTTCGTCGAATGCTTTGCCCGTCCTTTTGGGACAAGGAGATACTGGGTGGATGACCGCTTGGTTGACGCCCATATGGTTCTTCGGACTGGGGATTGCTTTCGGTCTAGTGTTACTGGCGCTATTCGTGCTGTTGGTGAAGGGGCTGGCGCTTACCCCCTGGGAGCGTTTATCGCATGGACCGGCCGGACACGTCGTGGCAGCATTGCTCTCGCTGGGCCTGGCAGGAGCGGTCGGTTACGCCATGCCAAGCCATGTTTGGGGGGACGAGAAACTCAACGAACCGCAATTGCTGGGCATCGCCTTGGTGTTGTTGTGTGCCATCGTGGGTTGGGCTGTCGTCTTTTGTGCCAATCGTCAGGCAGCCAAGAACGTCTGGTCGACCATCGCCGAGGGGGCGGCCGCCTACATGATGATTACTGCCTTGGTGATCGTCCTAGCCGCACTGGCTATCTGGAGCATCGGTTTGGTGACCACTCCCATCGTTGCTGCCCCGTGGCAAGCCCTGGCCAGCATCCCGGCCACTTTTACTACAGGCGAGATGGTGATCGAGCGGACCATTCCGGCGGCTCCCACCGAGGGCCTGTCGCCGTTTTATCCCATCGATCTTCCGATCGATCTCGATCTGTTGTATCAGTTGGAGATTACTAGTTCGGCGATGGTCGTATTGGGGGACGCGGAGGAGCCGGCTGATTTCGAACGAGCACCTATTCAAATCGGCCCCAATGAAACAATCTCATGGACGCGGGCGCATCAGAAAATTGAAGATTCGCCGATTCCCCATGATCCGGAAAAGCAACTGCATATTCAGAATCGCGAAATCGATGAAGCGGTCGTGACGTTCCGCGCCCTGACCCAGCCGCCAGTGCCTCAAGCTTCCAGCTTGATCATGACGGCGCTCGCCACCTTGCTCATCGGTTTGGCCTGGTTGTTGCAAAATGCAGTGGCTCCGCGCGCCTCGGCCGTGGCCCACGCAACGGTGAAAAACGAACTGGCACAGCCTTTGTTCCTCGTGCTCATGCTCCTGGGATCGGTGGCCATCTTGCTGTACGAATTCCTGTCGTTCAATACCTTCGGAGAAGACATCAAGTTGTTGAAGGATTGTGGGATCACCACGATCATGCTGCTGGCTGCCTTTCAGGGAGTCTGGTCTGCCAGCAGTTCCATCAGCGAGGAAATCGAAGGAAAGACCGCGCTGACCATTCTCAGCAAGCCGCTGCAGCGCCGCAGCTTCATCATCGGAAAGTTTCTGGGGATCTTTTGGGTCCTGATGTTGATGTTTCTCATCCTCGGGGCGCTGGAGCTCAGTGCCGTTGCCTACAAGCCGATTTACGATGCTCGTGAGAATTCGTTGCAGATGCCCGAATGGGACACCTGCCACCTGGAGATGTTCCGTACCATACCTGGATTGGCGATGGCCTTCATGCAATCGACCGTGTTGACTGCCATCAGTGTGGCGCTGGCCACACGCCTGCCGCAATTGGCGAACCTGGCCGTTTGTTTCGCGATCTATGTGGTGGGCAACCTTACCACCTCGCTGGTCAGTAGCACGCAGGAAGGGTTCGAAATCGTGAAGTTCGTCGCCAGCTTGGTAGCGACGATCATCCCCATCTTGGAGCATTTTTCTTTGCAGGCCGCCATCGACGCCGGCAATCCAATCACCATGTCCCTTCTTTCTGGCAATCTCATCTACTGCCTATTGTATGTATTGTTGGCGATGTTCTTGGCGCTGCTCCTTTTTGAGGATCGTGACCTGGCCTAAGTGGAGTGATCGAGCAGGCGTGGTTAAGGGGAGATGCGGAACGCGTACCGCGGCACGCGCTGTTAACCGCTGCTTGTCCGGCCCCACGGCGGGCGGTTAGGATGATTCGACACGGACACCGGGGACGCATCCGATGCGCAGGGAGCCAGATCAAAGGCCCAGCAGGCCATCGGACGAGTGGAGAAAGCGTGGGGCATGCTTCGCGGTCGCCGCACGGGGCCGAGCAACGGCTTGTCGTACAGCCGGTTTCCGTCGAAGATGATCGCGGTCGGAGCGAACACCACAATCGTTGAAAGGGCGCGGCCATGAAGATTCAAGCGAGTGATCACGTGGAATTGCAGTGCGTGGAAATGGAGGGAGCATCGGGATGCCAGGTGCGATGGTTGGTCAGTCGCAGCGATGGCGCTCCGAATTTCGCCATGAGGCAATTCGAAATCCAGCCGGGGGGGTATACGCCTCATCATCACCACCCTTACGAGCACGAAGTCTACGTGCTCGAGGGAGAGGGCGAAGTGCTGGAAGGTGACACGCCTCGCGCGATTCGGGCCGGTGACGTGATTCTGGTGCAACCGGATGAAATGCATCAATTCCGTAATACGGGAGCCGGGCCGTTGAAATTCTTGTGCCTGATTCCCAACAGCGCCGATCAACGGGCAGTGAATCAACCCGAGTGTAGTCAGGTGGGCCGAAGCGAATCCTAGTCCCCTGCCCACGTCCGGCCGACGGTGCAATTCAATTCCGTGAGCCTGGAGCTGAAACGAGCTTCCTCTGTTTCCAGGGGAAACTCCGCGTTCCGCGAAGGGCTGTCTTCGCGCGAGCAACGCAGCTTGATGGAAACTCTATGGCCCAACACTCTGATGCATCGAGCAACCTCCCGCAAGATCCTCGACAGCGGATCGAGAAACTGCGGGAATTGATCCGGTATCACGACCGAAAGTACTACATCGAAGCGCAGCCGGAAATCAGTGACCTGGAATACGATCGGCTGATGGAGGAGCTGAAAAGGCTCGAGGCGGCTTATCCCGACCTGGTTACGCCGGACAGTCCGACGCAGCGAATCGGCGATGCGATCAGCGGTGATTTGCCGGAAGTACCTCACCGCGTTCCTATGCTGTCGATCGAGAATACCTATAGCCATGCAGAGCTGAGCAACTTCATTCGTCGTGTGGAAACGGCTTTGCGCGGCCAACGTGTCGAATGGGTGCTGGAATTGAAGATCGATGGTGTGGCAGCGGCTTTGATCTATGAACAGGGGCATTTGGTGCGCGGGCTCACCCGTGGCAATGGAGTGGTGGGTGAAGACGTGACCCATACGATCAAGACGATTCGCGACCTGCCATTGCGGTTGCAAGGAGATCCGCCGCCCTTGTTGGAGGTTCGCGGTGAAGTGTACATGACGAATACCGAGCTCGCCCGGCTCAATCTGGAACGCTCCCAGGCGGGATTGCCCCCATTCGCCAATACCCGCAACGTGACCGCAGGGACGATTCGACTTCAAGATCCACGGGAAGCGGCGCGTCGACCGATGCATTTTTTCGGCCATAGCATTGGCTACTGCGAAGGGTTGCGGGCCAGGAATCATATGGAGTTCTTGCAAGAGATCGCCGAGTACGGTATCCGCCCTTCCCCGCTGGCGAAGTTGTTCTCCGATAGCCGATCGTTGTTGCGTCAGTTGGACGAAGAGCATATTTCAGATATCGAAGAGATGATTGCCCAGCTCGATTACGAGGTCGATGGGTTGGTGATCAAAGTCAATGACTTTGCGCAACGCGAAAAGCTGGGGGCTACATCGAAAAGTCCGCGGTGGGTGGTCGCGTACAAGTTTGAAAAGTACGAGGCCGTGACCCGCCTGCTGAACATCCACGTGCAGGTGGGGAAGACGGGAGTTGTCACCCCGGTTGCCGAGCTTGAACCGGTCGAACTGGCTGGAACGACGGTTGCCCGGGCCAGTCTCCACAACGCGGATGAGATTCGTCGAAAAGACATTCGCGTTGGAGATTGGGTCGTGGTGGAGAAAGCCGGTAAGATCATCCCGCACGTGGTGCGAGTCGAGTTGCATCGGCGAGATCCGTCGGTGCGTCCTTTCGAATTTCCCACGCACTGCCCTGAGTGTGGCGCGGAATTGGTGCGCGATGAGGGAGGGGTGTACATCCGCTGCGTCAACCCGCAGTGCCCTGCCCGCTTGCGACAACAGATCGTCTATTTCGCCAGTCGCGACGGGATGGACATCGAAGGTCTGGGGGAGAAGATCGTCAATCAGTTGGTCGATCACGGCTTGGTACGCTCCTTCGCTGATATCTATCGGTTGCGCAAGGATCAGTTGCTGCAATTGGATAAATTCGGTGAGCGAAAAGCACAGAAGCTTCTCGAGGCTATTGCCGCCAGCAAGAATCGTGGATTGGCTCGCGTGCTGGCTGCCGTTTCTATTCGTCACGTGGGAACGCGAGTCGCGAAGTTGTTGGCGCAACGATTTCCAACCTACGACGCGCTGTACGCAGCTTCCGAGGAGGAACTCGCAGCCATCGATGAGATTGGACCGGTGATTGCCCACAGCGTGTACACCTTTCTGCATAGCGACTTCGGGCGTCAGATTTTCCAACAGTTGCGAGAGGTCGGTGTCTCCCTGGAAGAACCACAAGAACCGGATGGCGACAAACAAGAATCCGCCCTGAGCGGCAAGACGGTGGTGGTTACCGGTACGCTATCGCGATTCACACGGGACGAGATCGAGGAGTTGATCGAGCGACTGGGAGGGCGGCCGGCAAGCAGCGTGTCCAGCAAGACCGATTTTGTGGTCGTCGGCGAGAATCCTGGAAGCAAGCTGGAGAAGGCAAAGCGGTTAGGGGTGCCTATTCTTTCCGAGGAGGAATTCCTCCAGCTTATCGGGCAAGGGAAGCGTTGAATGGTAGTCGGGGGCGAGCCGGCGGCAGGTAGAGTCGAGGGCTCGCGTCTGCGGTGGCCGGCCTTGGGGGGAAGACGGGCAGGTGCCCTCCCATTTCCACCGTGATCGGAGCGGGCAGCTTTGGGGGCTACCCCCCTCTTCGCGCCGCTCGAAATGGTGGCGGATCGTCCCTCGCACTCCACCGCGATGGTGGTAGGCTCCGCCCAAAAACGCGGATGCATTACTTCCATGTGGAAGGTTCAGGAACGTATGGGTCGAGGGATTGCAGCGTCAGGGGATCGGTCTCGGCAGCGAAGCGAACTCCTAACTCATGGATGGCGTCGGCCGCTTCCACTAAGCCCTGGGAGTTGCCTAACGAAAGATCCGCCTGGTCGAAGAGGGCAACCACTTGCTCGATTTGTTGGTTTTGCGTCGCCGCCGCGATGGCTCGGAGACGTCGTGCGGCCCGATTGGCGCGGTGCGCCGAGACGATGGCGAAAGTTGTCGCTTCGGTCGCCTTGGCGGTGGCTCGCAAACTGAACTCCAGATCGGCAATGAAGCCCGCGACGAAGAGCAACCGTCGACGTTCTGGAGAGGAGACGGGATTGGACATGCCATTGCCGTGCAGAAAATTGTGCCGCAATGTCCCTTGTGACCAGGAAACCAATTCGAAATCGAGACTGCCAGGCCGGTGCTGACCGACGTTAACAAGCCGTTCGTCGGGCACGGTATGACAGCGGTAGCAACTACTGGCCAGCAGGTAGGCATTAACCGGATTGCGCATGCCGGCAGCGATGCTTTTCTGCAGACGTTGCTGACGATGCACGTCGGATTCCTCTTCGCGACTGATTGTTGGATCGCCGTAATCGTGATGGATGGGTAACCATTGCTTGGCCGCTCCGTGGCACGACTCGCAAGAGACTCCAGCGATCGCCACCAGCGATCCATCGGCTTCGGTGCGCATCGTGTAATGGCATTGGGTGCAAGCAGAGTCACGACGGAATTCCTGGATGCCCAATCGCGCGGCTATTTGGCGTGCTTCCGGCTGGCGATGCAAGAGGTCGAACGTCTGAGCATGCGGAGTCTGCTTCCAAACTTGGACCTCGGCGGCATGGCATTGGGTGCAGGCTTGAACGCCAACGACTTGATGAGGATCTAAGTGCAGCTCGAACTCCTGGTCGCGTGGATCGGAGGCAGCCGAGCGTGGAGACGTGGCGTAGCTGGGTGGCAGCAGCCCCATCATGATTGCCATGGCGGCATAGGCTCGGCAACAGAGCCAAAACCCTGGCAAGATGCGGCAACATGCAGTGGTCCGGCGCCGCTTACGTAGGCCGGTGGCAGGGCGAAATCCAATGCGAAGAGGTGAGAGTACCATAGCTGTTAACCGTTCCTGGTCTCGGGGAGAAAGTAGGGTCAAGCATCCAAGACGACATCGGTTGTGGGGCAGGCGATGCAGGGTAAACAATGGCCGGGTTCGATTTCGGTTGCTGGTTGACGTGAGTATTCCACCTCGCCAGAGAGCAAACGGGTCTTGCAGCTTCCGCATGCTCCGTACAGGCAGCCGCTGGGGAGGCTCACCCCATTGGCTTGTGCCACCTCCCACAACGAATGCTCCTCGCCCGACCACGTGGTTGTTAGTTCACTGCGCTGAAAGAGTATTTGTCGTCCTACTGCCGATCCTGCCACCGGACCGTCGGCGGTCGAGGCGGCCGCAAGTCCGCCGTCAAAAGACTCCCAATGGATGCGACTGGCTGCATGTCCTTGGGCAACCATGGTGTCGCGCAAGTCACGCATCCACGCGGCAGGGCCACATAGGAAGCACTCTGTTTCTGGTGTAATGGCCGCTAAGATCTCAGTCGCCGTAACTCGGCCGTGGTTTCGCCGTGCCCCCGGGGAATCGGGAGTGTTGGGACGGGAGGTCGCCTCGCGACTGAAGTAGGTATGAAGGGTAAGCTCGCGGCGGCACGCTGACCATCGTTCTAGTTGTTCGCCAAAGGGCCAATGAGCGCGATCGCGGGCCTGATAGAAGAGCTGGACCGGTCGGCCAGGTCGATGGTGCAAGGACCATTTCAGCATGCTGATCAGGGGAGTGATGCCGACGCCTGCGGCGATCAATGCTAAGGGGGCTTCCATGGTTTCCGGCAGCAAGAACGTGCCGCTGGGACCTGCAATCCACAGGCAATCACCCGGCGCCAGAGTGGTGTGCATCCAGTAACTTAGATTGCTCTGGAGCTGAGCGGTCCGCCGCCAATCCTGGGGGTCATGGCGTTTTACCGTGATCCTCCAATAGTCTCCGTTGGGAGCCGAGGACAGGGAGTAGCAGCGCGCGATGCTCTGGTTGGTGACGATGGGAGGGCGGACGAGAATATGTTGGCCTGGTTGAAATAGGGGAAGTTGCTGTTTCCACGGATCAATTAAGTAGAACGACTTGCAGTCAGCCGATTCTGTTACAATCTCGGCGATTTCCATTGCCCGCCAAGCGACGCCGTTGGGACTGCGGGATGGTGGCCGAATCACCGAGGTCTGAAATGCATGAATGGCCTCCGTCCGGGCAGCCTGATGCTGGCGGCATCGATGATGCCGAACATGGCGCCGGTGGCGAAGGGCTTGGAGACTGTGATGGGCTAGACCAGAAATGGCGATCGCGCTGGTGGCCAAGGATGCGGACGCCAATACTTCATTGAACATTTTGGTTGGGGAACAATCGAGAGGCTTGTGGTGTCGAACTGTCACCTGCTGCGTCTTGGCCCGCAGGCGTGATAGGTGCAGCCATGAGGACCAAGAGTTACTGAAAAAGTCTAGGTCGGAAGTGAGGAAAAAAAGAGTTCTGGAAAGGGGGATTCCCACGCGGCCGGTCGGCTACCTGGGAACAAACGCTCGAACCATTACAATCGCTACCGGTCGACTGGTCCTGCTTTGTCGCAGCAAGTGGGCAAAACAACATTCTCATCTGGTCGGCGTTCCCGTTGATGCGGCAGTGGTGAGGAACAGGGACGGTGTGATAGGAAGTCGGGAAACTGAGGCCGGGCGGCTGGTGGGCGGGACTCCAAGCAATTCACAAGGGAAGAGCCATCGCAGGGCGAAGGGCAGGATGACAGTTCCACATTCATCGCAGACGCCAGAACAAGAGAAGCTTGAGTTGTGTCAACAGCGGATCGGATACCGATTTCGCGATCTATCCTTACTGCGCGCGGCTTTGACGCACGCATCAGGAGCGTCAACTCGACTGGCATCAAACGAGCGATTAGAGTTCTTGGGGGATTCAATTCTGGGTTTCACCATTTGTGAGATCCTTTTTCGCACCCATACCGAGTATTTGGAGGGCGAGCTCACGCAGATCAAGTCGGCAGTTGTTAGTCGGCGAGTCTGTGCGCGGGTCAGCCGTCGATTGGGGTTGGGGGACTGCTTGATCCTGGGGAAAGGGATGCAGCAGTCGGCCGGTGTTCCGCGAAGTCTGTTGGCGGACGTGTACGAAGCGATTATTGCGGCCGTTTACCTCGATGCCGGAATCGACATCGCGAAGGAGTTCATACTGCGCACGCTAGGTGAAGATCTTCAACAGGCCGTTTTAGGGCACTCGATAGGCAACTACAAGTCGTCTTTACAGCAGCTTGCCCAGCGGGAACACGGCGTAGCTCCCACCTATCGTCTGATGGAAGAACGAGGTCCGGATCACTCGAAGATGTTTTGCATTGCGGCCGAGATAGGTGGGCGGCGATTCTCCCCGGCGTGGGGGCGCACGAAGAAGGATGCCGAGCAACGGGCCGCTGGCAATGCATTGGCTGAAATGCGTGGTGAACCAGCTCCTTATAAGGATGCACGCTGATCAGAGCGAGCCAGGCATGGCTCGACGCGGGGTAAGGCGGCTGGGTTGACGAGCAGGTTGTTGTCGGCCAGGAAACGATCGATCTCTGGGGGCCAGATCGTCGCTAGTGTCAAAAAAACGAGGCATTGCACAGAGAGTGCAATGCCTCGTGGGAAATCTAGCCGCAATGTGGGTAGAAGCCCCAGTTGCAGAGCCAACTACACCTGATCTGGAGTGGGCACACGGAATTCCTCGCGGTACTCTCGGGTCAACCAGGTGTTGGCTTCCTCCGAGTTGGTGAACCGTTCGCTCTGAGGATCGAACTGCAAGTGCGGACCGAGCGACAACGGATATTGCTTCAAGTCGACGCCGTTGGCCTCCAAGTGTGCTACCGTGCGTTGGAGCGTTGCTTGGTTGTCATCGAGGCTCTTGATCTTCGCCAGTTCGCGAGCCAATTCGTCGACCGAAACATGGTGCTTTTCACCCACATAGTAGGAGATGTTGCCAAGGTGGCTGATGGCCGCCGAGAGGTGCCCTTCCCAGGCATCGGCATGCAAAAGTTCGGGGGCACGGCCGCGCACGGCAGCGAGAAAGTTGCTGAAGTGCGCGGTATTCAGATTGCCCCCCACACGAAACTCCTTGATGACGTTGAAGTCCTTGTCGAATACATCGCAAGCGTTATACGATTTTTGCACGACGTATCCTTCCGTGCCATAGAAGACAACGCCGATCTTGTTGCCCCGCGTCGAACCGAATAACCGGTTGAGTTCTTCGTCGGCAGAATTGTCGACACTTAATCCACGTGTTTCAAAGACAATGCACTTGTCGCCATAGTCGTAGATGGAGACCTCGGTGTTGGCCGTGTCGCCGGCGTCGACGTAGTTGGGGTCTTTCATCTCCACCTGGTAGCCAAGACGACCACCGTAGGTGATCACGCTATTGGGATGGCGATTCAGCCCCAATCCCCAGCGGGCGATGTCGGTTTGGTGCGGGCCTTGGTTCCCCAAGTCGCCATTGCCGTAGTGCCGTTGCCAGTGCCAGTCGTAATGAAAATTCGGGCGGGTCAATCGCGGCGTGGTGTAGGTCGCCGGACCACTCCAGAGATGGAAATCGACCCCGGCCGGAATGGCATAATCCCCCAGCGGTCCAATCGCTTTGCGCCGTTTGTAGCACAAGCCACGGGCGAACTTGACCTCGCCGATACCGCCGTTCTGCACGAACTCAACCGCATCCCGCACGGCCTGACTGCTGCGGCATTGCGTGCCCACCTGGCACACCCGATTGTATTTGCGCGCCGTGGCTACCAACGACGAGCCTTCCAAAATGTTGTGCGATACCGGTTTCTCGACGTACACATCCTTGCCGGCTTGCATGGCCCAGATTGCTGCCAAGGTGTGCCAATGGTTCGGCGTGGCGATTGTTACCACATCGACGGTCTTGTCATCGATCACCCGGCGCAAGTCCTGCACCATTTGAGGACGCTTGCCTTGCTGTTCTCCGACGGCATCGGCGCGCTTGTTACCGACTCCACTATCGACATCGCAGATGTAGGTGATCGTCGCGCCATCGGCCCGGAGCATCTCTTCGATATGAGAGCCCCCGCGGCCATTGACACCCAGGATCGCGACATTGACTTGCGACAGGGCGGAATTGCCTTCCGCCGGTTGCTCTTGGGAGTGGACGCCATAGGTCGGGAGCATGGCTGCGGATGTGCCCCCGGCTACCACGGAACGACGAAGGAACGATCGACGTGATTGTTTGGTCATTGTGTTCTCCATGTACTATCGACTGATATGAGTGCGTACGTTGAACCAGCCCATGAAACTCTGGGACGTCACGACGGTGGGCTCAGCTTGTCCAGCCCCTGTGGCCACCACCACGGCGCGTTATCGCTGTTTCCACCGTTTCCTCGAATGGTGCCGTGTCTGCCGACACCTGCTTCTCGGCTCCATAGGACTCCCTCATCTTCTTGGCTGCTAGTCCAGGTGGTTGTCGACAGCAACGAGGAAAAGTCGTTAGGATGAGCCACGAGAAACAGTCCAATGTTACACGAAACTACAGCATAGGAAAAAAAACGGCCGTGCGGAAGCAAGAGAGGGCAAAAAAAATTGCCCAACGATTGGCAGAGCTCTATCCTAACCCCGCCATTCCACTGGCGCATCGAGATCCGTATACCCTCCTGGTGGCGGTGGTGCTCAGCGCACAATGTACCGATGCGATGGTCAATCGAGTGACGCCGGAATTGTGGAAGCTGGCCGACAACCCTTGCGACATGGCTCGGCAGAGCGAAGAGGATATCTTACGGATCATTCGTCCGGTCGGCTTGGCCCCACGAAAAGCCAAAGCGATCAAGGAACTGTCAAGAATTCTCTGCGAACAATATGGCGGCAAGGTCCCAGACGACATGGAAGCCCTTGAGCGGCTGCCCGGCGTGGGGCATAAGACGGCAAGTGTCGTCATGGCCCAAGCGTTCGGCCAGCCAGCTTTCCCCGTGGACACGCACATTCACCGATTGGCCCAGCGGTGGAAATTGACCAGTGGGAAAAACGTGCGGCAGACCGAGGAGGACTTGAAGCGACTGTTTCCCCCCGAGCAGTGGAATCCATTGCATTTGCGAATGATTTATTATGGCAGGGAACACTGTACGGCGCGGGGATGTGACGGGCGGCAGTGTCTCCTCTGCCGGGAATTGTTTCCCTCACGCCGTCACCCGGTGTCCGTGCGCAGAGCCTGATCGCTTGGGTGCCGGTAGGGGCAGTTTGTCGACGGCGAGCGGATTTCTCAACTTGAGAGGTATCGAAGCATGCTCCCAGCCGAGGTGACCTGCGACAGGGAGGGGGCCTGCGCCCGGCGGCGGGGGACAAGATGGGTGGTCGGGGCCATCCTTGCTATCGCCTTTTTGCTGCGGGTCGGCGGTGCCGTTTACTGGCAGCAACAAGCGGATCGGGAAGGACGCCTATTTCGTTGGGGAGACAGCCACAGCTATTGGGTACTGGCGGGACAGGTGGCGCGAGGCGAGCCCTATCAGTACGGTAGTCCCCATGCGCAAATATTTCGCGCCCCGTTGTATCCCATCTTTTTGGCGCCGTTCACCTTGATCTCGGACCAGCGCGCTGGAGTAATCGCCGCTCGATTGGCCGGTGCCGTCGTGGGATCGTTGATGCTCCTTATCCTCATGGAGTTGGCGCGTCGCGTGCATCGTGCGAGGGGGCCAGTGATCCCCGTGGTGGTGGGGGGGATGGGGGCTGTGTACCCGGCGGCCATTGGGATGAGCGTGATGGTGCTCAGTGAAGCCCTGTTCATGCCATGGATGCTTTTGTATCTCCTGGGTTGGTTGCGCAGTTGGCAGGCCCTGACGCCACGAAGCCGATATCGGTGGGCCTTGCTGACCGGAGTTTTTTGGGGATTGGGCGTGTTGACACGTCCCAGTTGGTTGCTGTTCCCAGTCATGCATGGGGCGGTTGGCCTGCTGGGAGGGCCGTCGCGTCGTCGGCAGCTCGCCTTATTTGCTGTCATCTGCTCCACGTTCTCGATCACCATGATGCCGTGGTGGGTTCGCAACTATCGGGTAGCTGGTAGGTTTGTCCCGACGACGTTGCAAGTGGGGCCGAGCCTGTATGACGGGCTCCATCCAGGGGCCACGGGAGCCAGTGATGAGGGAATGGAGTTCATGCGTCGGCTGTACGCTGCCGAGGTGGGCCGGCAGGAGAACGTCGGGGACAAAGCGAGGGATACCCTTGAATATCGATTGAACCGGCGTGCTATGCATGAAGCGCTTCGTTGGGCTCGCCAGAATCCGCGAGAGGTACTACGGCTGGCGATCCTAAAGTTCCGTCGCACCTGGGCGTGGTGGCCTGAGGGTGGGGAGATCGGGGCGGCGCCTGTTGGCTTAGTCCTGTCGGTGGCCAGTTTTGCTGTGTTGCTGTTAGCCATCATCGAGTCCTTGCTGGCGGTGCGCCAATGGCATTGGGGCTATACGCTGTGCTGGTTGCCTTGTATTTACTTCACCGCGCTGCACATGGTATTTGTAGGGTCTGTTCGCTATCGAGAGCCGGCCGTAGTCGTTCTGATGGTGCTGGCAGGAGGCTGTGTCGCGCGCGGCTATCGATGGGTCATCGATTGGATGCAAGGAAGTTCCATTGCCGATTCCCCCTCCAGGAGAGAAACCGAGGTCTAAGCGGCCGCCTGCGCGATCACGGCGAGGTTGCCTTGGTGACGTTGTGTCACCATCCTTAGCGAGCCGGAGATCGGTCAGGCACTCCCGCTGCCGTCGCGGTGGAGCGGCGAAGATCGCGATTGCCAGTCTGGTATTGCTTGCCACCGGGTTGACGACGATGGTGGCTTGGGATCGCTATCAGCGGCAGTTGCGCCGGTTGATCGCCGTGGAGATGAACGAGCTATTTCCTGCAGCGCGGGTAACCATTGAGCGATGCCTTCAGGACTCCTCGGGCACGATAACGCTGGTAGGAGTGCGGTTCGTCGACCGCGGAGGCGGTAGAGAGTTGTTGTGGTGCGAACGGGTGGAGGTGCGTGGGGCTCTCTCGGTGGCCGATTGGTTCCAAGCAGGAGTGCGCGTTGAGCAGGTCGACCTGCACGGAATGCGGGTGACGATATGGCCGACAGCCGAAGGAGACTGGTCATGGGATCATTTGCGGCCTCGCGTTGATCCGCGGCGTCGGCCACCGACGATTCAAGTTCATCACGGGGCCCTGCATTTATTGCAGTCATCGGCCGAGGGAGCGCCTGCGGTCGCCTTGCATAATCTCCGAGGAACGTTCCGGCCGCACGCGGCGGTTTCCGCCCAGCCCAGTGCCGTGGGGGCGAGGACCGGAATCACGCTGCGCACCGATTCGGAAGGCCCTCCGAAGAGCGAGACTGGGCAGGAGGTTGGAGGAGTGAATGGTGGGCAGGTCAGTCCATTGGGACCGGCTGAACGGTGGTTGCCCGAGTTGATTCAACTCAGGGAACGATTGGCCCCCCAAACCGCTGGTCCGACCGTCTACCAGTGGAATCTTCAGGGACGCGGGGCCGGGTGGCTCGATAGAATCGAGCTGGTGGGTAGTTGCGAGATCGGCAGTGAACGCTGGGAAGTTGCCGGTAGGTTTCAGAATCTGGATTTCGAGGTAGCCCTCCTTGATCGCTTGCCGCCGAACCTGGTGGCGCGGGTGGCCCAACTGCGCGGGCTCCAAGGTGCCGTGTCGGGCACGTTCGAAATGCAGTCGGACGGCGACACGATTCGTTCGCGGATCAGCGGAGCGGTCAGCGCCGGGGCGCTGCGCGACCGGCGAATGCCCTATCCGCTGGAGGACCTGGAATGTCAATTCTCCTGGATCGATGGAAACATCCAGTTGCGCAACCTGCGCGCCCGCAGTGGAGCCGCGGCCTTCGAGGTGAATGCTGATCTGACCGGTCTATCGACGCGCAGTCCCATGATCGTTTTGGCCACCGTTGAGCATCTTCCGCTCGATAGTCGACTTTATCATGCCTTGCCGGCATCGATCCGTGAGGTATGGGACCGACTCGAATTGGCTGGTGCTGTCAGTGGTCAAGTCGAATTGCAGTTCGATGGTCATCGATGGCGACCGGCGGTGAGTCTGCAATGCGAAGCGGTATCGATGCGGCCGTGGCTGTTCCCCTACCCGCTGACCGACATTCGTGGCAACGTTACCTTTCGCGACGATCACGCGGCGGGGTACGACCTGAGTGGCCGTGCGGGCGGTCAACCTGTTTTCGGTCAGTTCTCGTTGCGGCGAACAGGTACCCAGTGGACTGGTAGGCTGGCCTGTAATACGGCTGGTGGCGTGGCGATCGATGAACGATTGATGGCCGCGCTGACGCCTGCGGGAAGATTGATGTCCGATGCCGAGGCGTTCGTGCGCTCGCTCAACGCCAGCGGCAAGGTGCGTGTGCACCGCGCGGAGTTCTACCGCCAGGATGTCGAGGACGTCTGGCATCGCAGCATCGACTTGTTTGTACATGACGGCAAGGTTGCCTACGACCATTTCCGCTATCCCATCTACAACATTCGGGGACGGGTGATCGCCCAAGACGATCATTGGTGGCTCGACGGATTCGAGGGCAGCAACGATACCGGACGGATCCAGTGCCGCGGAGATTGGTTCGCATCCAAACAAGGCTGCGGACCGATGCAGTTGCAGTTTCACGCTTATGCCGTTCCCGTGGAAGAAGAGCTGAAGAAAGCGTTGCCTTCCGATGCCCAATTCGTGTGGGAGGAACTACAGCCCAGTGGAGCGATCGACGAAATCCACCTGGTCTTGACCAAGTCTGCTGCCGAAGCGTCGTTGGGCGTCGTGGTGGAAATCCGCGAAGATCGTTCGACGAACGCTGCTACTGGTCGCTCCTTGCGCGTGCGACCGAAGTCATTTCCCTATTGGCTCACCGATGTGGATTGTCGGATCACCTATCGTCCGGGAGAAGTGGTAATCGAGCATGCCGAAGGAGGGAATGGACCGACCAGAATTGCCTTGACGGGGAAATGTCATCCGAATGCCGCGGGGCGGTGGAAGGCCGAGGTCCAGTGGCTGCCGCAAACCCGTTTGCATGTCGGCAGCGAATTGTTAAAAGCGCTGCCGCAGTCCATTCGTGAAACACTGGTCAAGGCGGAGTTTCGTGGCCCGGTGCACGTGCTGGGGACCAGCGAGATTACGTTCGCCAACGAAGAGAATGAGCAGCTGGAGACGGCCTGGGATTGCAAAATGGCCATCGAGGACGGACAGCTCGCCGATGGGACGACCGTGGGGGCGATGCGCGGTACGGTGTGGATGCGAGGGGTGAGCAACGCAGCCACGATCCGCGCTTCGGGCTTCCTGGCTATGGATGCTTTAGAGTTCTTGGGGATTCCGATTACACGACTTAACGGTCCCTTTGCCATCGTGGGAAGTAATCTTTATTTCGGTTCACGAGTCGTGGACGTGCTGCCGCCGGTGGATCGCCAATTGGCCACCGATTTGACCGCGCATGCGTTGTCGGGGCAGGTTGCCCTCAGCGGTCACTCGCGGTTGGACATCGGCAAACTCTACCTGGATGGGACACTCCAAGGTGCCCGGTTAAGCCTCTTACTGCAGGATCTGGGGGTGCTCCACAGCGATGTCGAGGCGATCTGCGATGCAGAGGTCCATTTTGCTGGCGTGCCTTGGAATCCACATACGTATGATGGGAATGGGCGGGTCGCCCTCCGTGATGCTCGGCTGTATCAACTGCCATTCATGATGCGCCTGCTGCGCGCTGCTTCGGTTGATCCCGATGACAACACGGCCTTCGATACGGCAGAGATTCGCTTTGCCATCGACGGCGATCGCATCCCGTTGCAAGTCGCCTGCGAGGGAGACGTGCTGCGTCTGCGCGGCGATGGCATGACCAATCTACGCCGTGAAATCAGTTTGGACCTCTACTCCTACGTGGGGCGTCGACTGCCAGGGGCTGATGCCCTGACACCTGTCCTTCCCGATTCCCGATTCGCCACTTTCATGTTGATTCAAGTAGGGGGAACGTTGGATAATCCAACCATGCAACGGAAACCATTTCCTCAAATCGAAGCGACGTTCCAGCAAATCTTCCCCGAACTGGCCGAACAGCGGCGTCGCCAGCCGATGTTGCCGTGGAGACGCTGAACGGCGCCAGGCAAGTGGAGGGAGGAAGGACGCGAACTGACCAGTGAAGAGGCCTGGCGAGATGGTGTCGGTGCCGTTTCCCCCGGGGTAGGACGGGAATCTGTCGACGTTTCGGGCACAAGGAGTGTTGATGATGCAAATTCCTCCGGCAAGTTCCGCTGCCGCCACCGGTGGCATCGTGTCCCAAAGTGGAACCAAGCAGGCGACCAAAGGGGACGCAGAACCCCATTCCCCATCCCCGTCCCACTCCTCCGCGGCGGAGAACGTCGAGCATGCGGAGGCATCCCATGCGGATCGAGATGCCCAGGGGCAAGGCGATGGATTGGGAGAACGTCGTCGCGACGGGAAGGATGAGACGCCAGATGCGAATCCGCAGGGGCAGACCGAGGCGAACCGAGCGCCCGATCTCCCCGGCCAGCCGCCCAGTCAGCTCGATATCCTCGGTTGACCGAATGGCAAACACAGGCGACAACAATCGCGTCGAATCGCTTATGGAATGATGAACGATAGGCGACCGGACCGGAGATGCGAACCTCCTTTTCCCTGTGGTTGACAATATGCAGTTCACCAAAATGCACGGTGCGGGCAACGATTATGTGTACGTCGATTGCTTCCGCGAAACACTGCCCGAAGCGCCCGAGGTGTTGGCGCCCCGAATTGCTCATCGACGGTTCGGGGTGGGGGGCGATGGCTTGATCTTGATCGAACCATCAGAGAAAGCCGATGCGCGGATGCGCATGTTCAATGCCGATGGTAGTCAGGCGGAGATGTGTGGAAACGGTCTGCGGTGCGTTGCCAAGTATGTTTACGATCATGGGATAGCACGGCGAGAAGAACTGCGGATCGAGACCGGTGCCGGGGTGTTGACCGTCCAGGTACATCCGGTCGCGGGAAAGGTGCAACGAGTAACGGTCGATATGGGACCGCCCATCTTGGAGGCCGGGCGTATCCCGACGACTTTGGCCGAGGATCGAGCGATTGCCGTCCCCTGCCAGTTCGGCGGCCGGTCCTTCGAGGCGACGTGTGTCTCCATGGGCAATCCTCACTGCGTCTTCTTCGTCCCCGAGGCGACCGATGACCTTGTCCTGCAGATAGGTCCTCTGGTGGAACAGGACCGGCGGTTTCCGCAGCGTACCAATGTCGAGTTCGTGGAGGTGCTCAGCCCCACGCGTCTTCGGCAGCGCACCTGGGAACGCGGTTCAGGAGAAACCTGGGCATGTGGTACTGGGGCCAGCGCGGTCTGTGTGGCCGGTGTGTTGACCGGGCGCAGCGAGCGCCGGGTCTCCATCGAGCTACTAGGGGGTACCTTGGAGCTGCATTGGGACGAGGCGACCGACCACGTGTGGATGACCGGACCAGCGGTGGAGGTGTTCCACGGGGAGTGGCCGGATTGATTCTCTCTTCAGGGCAGGTTGGTTATCGGTGAAGCGCGGAGGAAAGCTTCGGCAACGGGTGCGGCGGATGCGGCCGCCACCTTGGATATGGAGGCTGGCAGCCTTCGGAGGTATCGGTTTGTTGCGCGCCTGGTGGTCGACGCTGCACTATCGCATCGTGCGTTACGACCCCACCGCCGATCCAGCCGACCCAGGCTTCGTCGGACCCAACATCTACATCTTCTGGCATGAATACATTCCGATGCCCGTCTATGTGCGGCCGAACTGCCGCCTGTCGATGCTGCTCAGCCAGCATCAAGACGCGGAGATCATGTCCCATATGGCCGAGTTGGCGGGCATGGGGACGGTGCGCGGATCATCACGCCGCGGGGCGACCGGTGCGCTCCGCGAACTGATGCATGTCGGCAAAGGGCTCAACCTGGCGATTACCCCCGACGGTCCACGCGGGCCACGACGCCAGTTGGCGATCGGGTGCATCTATTTGTCAATGCGGTTGCAGGTGCCCATCGTCGGTGTGGGAGTGGGGTACGATCGTCCGTGGCGGTTGACCGGGACGTGGGATCAGTTCGCCGTTCCGCGCCCTTTTTCGCGGTGTCGCGCGGTATTGGGGCCTCGCCTACAAGTCCCCCCCGAGCTCGGTCGAGAAGATCTACAAACGTATCGCCAACACGTGGAAACAATGCTCAATACGCTCACCGAAACAGCAGAGCGTTGGGCGGCTGGGGAAATCGAATTACCGGGGGCGGCTAACCTTTATCCGTTGGCTCCCCGTGGCGGCAGACTGCGAAGTTCGACAAGGGTGGCCGAGCAACGAAGCGATGCTCTCCCATTGAGGTTGCGCCGAGCGAGTTGAGCATGTCCCAATACGAATTCGACTTTCCAGAAACTCCCAGCGATCCGCCAACTCCGTTCTCCGTTTCCGGGCTGACAAGCCTCATTCGGGAAATGTTGCGGGAATCGTTTCCGCACGTGCTCGTGGTGGGGGAAATCAGCAATCTGACGGTTGCCTCCAGTGGCCATGTCTATTTTTCCTTGAAGGACGACGCGGCGCAGATCAACGCGGTGATGTGGCGGTCCCGTGCCCAACGGTTGCGATTTCAGCCCCGCAATGGCATGGCAGTTCTTTGTGCCGGCAGTATCGATGTCTATCCTCCCCGCGGTAGCTACCAGTTGGTGGTGGATCGGATGGAACCGCAAGGGATCGGCGATCTGCAGCTGGCTTTCCAACAGTTGCGCGAAAAGCTGGCGGCCGAGGGGCTGTTCCGACCGGAACGAAAACGGCCTTTGCCGCGTTTTCCTCAGAGGGTGGCGTTCGTCACCAGCCCCGAGGGGGCCGCCTTGCATGATTTCTTGGAAACGGCCAGAAAACGGTGGCCGGGATTTAGGGTGGTGGTCATCCCGTCGGCCGTGCAGGGAAAAAAAGCGGTTGCTGACCTGGTGCGTGGAATCAAGTTGGCGCACCGCCTGTCTCCACTTCCCGATGTCCTCGTGGTGGGGCGTGGCGGTGGAAGCATGGAGGATTTATGGGCCTTCAATGAAGAGCAGGTGGTCCGCGCTGTAGCAGCCTCTCAGATCCCCACCGTATCGGCTGTCGGCCACGAGATCGACGTCACGCTCTGTGACTTCGCGGCCGATAAGCGTGCATTGACGCCCACGGACGCCGCCCAAATAATCTTTCCCGACCATGAGGAACTCCGGCGACGTTTGCGGCAACTGGCCCATCGCGCTCTCAGTGGCTTGAAGCATGCACGTCAGCAAATGCAGGCACGCCTGGAAGCATTGACAAAGCGGGGGATCCTGGCCAGACCGCACGATTTGCATCTGTGGCGACGCCAAGAAGTGGACGAATGGGAGCAGCGGGCCGTACGCTCACTGCAGCAGCTCTTGCAAGCCAATCGCCAACGCCTGGTTGAGTTGACCCGGGCGGCGGAGGCCCTCTCGCCGCTCGCCGTGCTTCAGCGCGGTTACAGCGTCACCATGCGTCCCAGCGATTGGCGTCCGGTTACCGATGCCAGCCAGGTAAAGCCGGGAGACACCCTCGTCACCGTTGTGGCACGTGGCGAGATCACGTCGAAAGTTGAACAAGTGCAAGCAGAGCACCGCTACCTTTTGCCGAACCACCAAGGGCAGGAAGCCGCCGACTGACGCGGCCCTGGACTGCTGCGGGGAGTTGGCCCCTTCACGGGGATCGGCAATTGGTTCCGTCCCCTGCCCTCCCCCAACGCCAGCGGCTCAGTCGGTGGTCGTGTAGCGAAACGGCGATGAAGCGTCCGCGGCGTCGAAATAAGGATTATCGATCACCACCGGAGTCGGTGGTTGTTGAGGAGAGATGGCTAAGGGGGAGCTGGTGGTTGCTTGGACCGCACAACATGGTGCCCCCATGGCCGAGCCGGTTTGCCAGCGATTGACATGGGGAGTTGGGCGGTAGCCATCACTGGGTTGCAACTGCGGCCAGGCCGCGAACGGACTGACGCCATAGGGACGCGCATAACGTTGTCCGTAGTAGACCGGTGGATGCATGGCAAAGTAAGGTGGCGCGGGAATCGAGGGGTGAACCGATGTGTAGGGATACCCTTGGTAACCGTACAACCAGGCCAGCCCCCAGTTGTTGTCCGCTCCTCTCGAGGAAGAGGCTCCCACTACCAACATTCCCACCGATGCTACCAATAGTAGTAATTTCCACCGTCGATTCATGTCAGCCTCAAAGTATCGAAGGGTATTGAGCAGATGCGCCACAAGATGAGTAGCGGGGACTCTCGGGCAGCAGTAGGGAAGCCACGGACGTTCCCGTCGTGTCTTCTTTCTACGCTAATTGCGGTGGTTGGCTCGTCAAGCAAAAAGTGTCCGCTAGGAAAAAAGTCGAGGTAGCCTAGGTCGGCTTGGGCGAGCGCCCATGCGAGGAGCAACCAGCCATGCAGGATTTCACCGCAGCGCTGAAACGGCGCGCACAGCAGCTCGGGTTTTCCTTGACCGGCGTGTGTGCGGTGGCCACCCCGCCGCACTACCAGCAGTTTCTACAGTGGCTGGATCAAGGTTGTGCTGGGGGAATGCGGTACTTGCCGGATCGGAAGCATGCGTACGCGCACCCGCACTGGGTTTTGGAAGGCTCCCGGACGATGTTGATGCTAGGGACACCCTACTGTCCGGATCGGCGGGCCGACGAGGAGCCCGAGCCGTCGCGTGGCCAAGGGAAGATTGCCCGCTACGCCCGCAGTGACGTGGATTACCATGACGTCATTCACAGGCGTCTGAAACAGCTGCGTCGATACGTCATCGAGCGGTTTCCCCGTGCCAAGGTTCGTGGGGTCGTCGATACGGCTCCGCTGCTGGAGCGTGATTTCGCCCAACAAGCCGGCTTGGGGTGGTTCGGCAAGAACACCATGCTGATCAATAAGCGGTTGGGCAGCTACTTCTTCTTGGCGGCTCTGTTGACGGACCTGGAATTGGTCGTCGATCCTCCGCATGACAGCGCTCACTGCGGAACATGTCGTGCCTGCCTGGACGCTTGTCCGACCGGCGCGTTACCTCAGCCCTATCTGCTCGATGCACGCCGCTGCCTAAGCTACTGGACCATCGAACACCACGGGATGGTGGCTGAAGAGATGATCGGTCGGCTGAGCGGCTGGGTCTTTGGTTGCGACATTTGTCAGGAGGTGTGCCCGTGGAATCGTCGCGCTCCGGAAGGGGATCCCGTCTTTGAGGTCCAACGGCGTGGGATGGATTTGTTAGCCACGCTCGACATGGATGAAGCCGCCTTTCGTCACCAATTTCGACGTACCCCCTTGTGGCGCGCGCGACGCTGCGGGGTGATCCGCAACGCCGTGCTGTTGTTGGTGGAGCAGCAGGAGCTCGCAGCGATACCCAAGCTGCGGCTGCGACTTCAAGACCCCGATCCCATGGTCCGGCAAGTCGCGGCGTGGGGGCTTGCCCGTCTGCGGCCACCGCATTGGCAGCAGATGTTGCGACAAGCGATCGACGCCGAGTCCGATCCCACCGTCGAGGAGTTTCTGCGTCGTCTGCTGGTCGAGCCGAACGGAGCCCTGCCCGCCGAGCGATCGTCGCGTGACCGGTGAACCAGGTGGGCGGTGTTTCTACGAATTGGCGGAAGTGGTCTGTTCGATGTTCTTGTTCCGCTTCACCTTCGTCCAGTCTTTCCGCTGGCGGCTGCTGGGAATGCCCAGTTTCTTACGGTACTTGGTGATGGTACGCCGGGCGACGGGGAAGCCCATCTCACGCAGCTTTTCTTTGAGGTCATCGTCGCTGTACGGGTTTTGTTTGTCCTCTTTGTCGATCAGCTCCAGCAGTTTCATGCGAATCGTTTCCCACGCCACGTCCTCGCCATCTTCACTGCGCGTGCCATGAACGAAGAAACGTTTCAGAGGAAAAATGCCGCGCGGCGTCTGCATCCACTTGTCGTCCACCGCGCGGCTGATCGTGGTAACATGGACCCCCACTTTGTCGGCAATCTGCTGCATCTTCAGCGGTTCGATGTGTTCTGGGCCTTCGTCGAAAAACCGCCGTTGGTGGTCGACGATGGCTTGTGCGACTTTCAACACCGTGCTGCGGCGCTGTTCAATCGCCTCGATCAACCAATTGGCCGACTCGATCTTCTTGCGAATGTATTCCTTTTCTTCGGTAGTGGCCGTGGGATCCGATAATCGGCGTCGATAGTATTCGCTAATCCGCAGGTTGGGTACACGGTCGTCCATCAAGCGGACGATGTAGTTTCCGTCATCATCCGGTTCCACAATGACGTCCGGGGTAACGATGGGGACATAGGTTTCCAGGAACGCAGCGCCCGGCTTGGGGTTCAGTCGATGCAATTCCTTGCGCAGGTCATTGACCTTCTCGATAGGGATGCCGCTTTTCTGTTCGATGTAGGGCAATCGGTTTTCGGCCAGGTCTTCCAGATGGCGTTCCAGGAGAATCTTTAGCGCCTCGTAGTCGGGGTGATCCGGGGAGAGTTGATTGAGTAAGCATTCACTCAGGTTCCGCGCGGCGATTCCGGGGGGATCCAGCGACTGGACGACGCGCAACGCTTCCTCGGCTTTCTGCAGATCCTCTGGTGAATGGTTGGCGGGGAGCAGGTCCCGTAGGCTGCCCTTGAAATAACCTCCGTCGCGGGCATCGAGCATCGAAATGATCCGCTCGGCCATCGCTTCCACATCGGAATCGATGTCCAGCTCCGCTAATTGGTGCAACAAGTAATCGTTCAGGGACTCCGGACGCTCGGCGGCGTTGGCCATCAGGTCGTGCATCCGTTCGGACATCTCCTGGCGACGGTTCTCCGACGTGCGGAAATCGTCGAAATTCTGCGGCATCAGGTCGTCCATGTTGGCTAATCGCTCGAAATCCTCCTGATTGGTGGAGTCTTCGTTTACGATCAACTCTCGTTCATCTTCCGTGGGGCGATTGGGGTCATCACGCTCCTCGACATCGGTCCCCAGCTCCTCTTCCTCCGCCACGTCCAGCAGCGGATTCTCACTCAGTTCCTGATCCACGCGTTCTTGGAGGGCCAGGATGGGCAACTGCAGGATTTCCATCGACTGGATCATTTTCGGCGCCAGCTTCTGCGTCTGCACTTGCCGTGCTTCCATACCGAACGAAAGCCGCATAGTTGCTATTCCTTATGTGGATTGATGGCTAGTTGATAGGCTGTTGGTCTGCCTCAATTCTACCATCATTCCGCCGGGGGACAGTCCCTAATGAGCTGCATGGCACAGAAATTGCAGTCCAAAGTGCCCGTATATTTTCCGCTAACGGATGGTAACGGCCACCTTCGCTGGCCCTCTCCTTGCTCTCTGACCGGCGGCTCCTGGGGGGTTCCCGGGAGCCATGTGGGAGGTGCGGATTCGTTCACCACGCCCGGTTCAACAAGCCGTAGGCGTCGCCTAAGATTGAGTTCCGCAGAACACCGTATCGTCCCGCCACCACGAGTTTGGGCACCTTGCGTCGGAGAGAGAGCGCGCCGATGAAGATTGGGATTCCCTTGGAAACGTATCCTGGTGAGCGTCGCGTGGCGGCCACGCCCGAGACGGTGCGTCGGATGCAGGAAAAGCTTGGTTTTCAAGTCGTTGTGCAGGCAGGAGCTGGGGCGCAGGCTAATTTTCCCGATTCGCTCTACCAGCAGGCTGGTGCTGAAGTGGTGGCGGAGGCTGCTGCGGTCTACGAACAGGCTGACATCCTATTGAAGGTGCGTCCTCCGAACGACGAAGAGATTGGGCGGATATCGACCGGGCAGACCTTGATCTGCATGTTGGCGCCGGCACAGAACCCTGATTTGTTGCAGAAGATTGCTGCCCGGGGAGCTACCGCACTGGCAGTCGATGCCGTTCCACGTATCAGTCGCGCTCAAAAGATGGACGTACTGAGTTCGATGGCCAATATCGCAGGCTATCGAGCGATCGTCGAAGCGGCCTATGTGTTTGATCGGTTTTTCACCGGTCAAATTACGGCGGCCGGCAAAGTGCCTCCCGCAAAGGTACTGGTCATCGGTGCCGGGGTCGCCGGATTGGCGGCTATCGGGACGGCACGCAGTTTGGGAGCAATCGTCCGCGCTTTCGATGTCCGCCCGGAGGTTGCCGATCAGGTGCGAAGCATGGGGGCGGAGTTCCTCATGCTCGATTTCAATGACCAAGAGGGGGGCGGGACTGCTAGCGGTTATGCCAAGCCGATGAGTCCCGAGTTCATCGCCAAGGAAATGGAGCTATTTGCTGCCCAAGCGCGAGAGGTGGACATCATCGTTACGACGGCTTTGATACCCGGCAGACCAGCGCCACGATTGATTACGCGGGAGATGGTCGAATCGATGCACCCAGGAGCCGTGGTGGTCGATCTGGCGGCCGAACAGGGGGGCAACTGCGAGGTGACTCGCAAGGACGAACGTATCGAGCACGCGGGAGTGCATGTAATCGGGTATACCGATCTGCCCAGTCGGCTGGCCAGCACCTCCAGCCAGCTCTATGGCACCAATCTCTTCCATGTGTTGGAGGAGCTGGGAGGGGCGGCCAATTTTCATGTCGACATGGACGATGAAGTCATCCGCAGCATGACCGTCGTCTATCGTGGTGAAATTACTTGGCCTCCGCCGCCGGTCGCCGTGTCGGCGCGACCGCAGCCGGCGTCCACTACACCGGCCACCACCCCGGCGGCAATCGATAAGCAGGCGAGCCGAAGACGCTCATCCATGGCCAATTGGATCGCCATGTTCGTGGCCATGGCCTGTTTGTTGGCGGTGGGGCTAACGCAGGATCCGGGATTGTTGACCGACGTCACCGTATTCGTGTTGGCTTGCGTCATTGGATGGCAAGTCATATGGAATGTTACCCCCGCCCTGCACACGCCGCTGATGAGTGTTACCAATGCGATCAGCGGCATCATCATCATCGGCGGTTTGGTACAGGTCGGTAGCAGTCGGTGGTTGGCGGCGGTGCTGGGAGGTCTGGCGATCTTCTTCGCCACGATCAACATCGCTGGAGGCTTCTTGGTGACTCAGCGCATGCTGCGCATGTTTCGCAAGTGAGGCGTTTGAGGACAGGCTAGTCCCTCTGCAAGGTGCAACGCGTGATGAATCTGTTAGCGCAAACGGAAATTCCGCAGGTCGTCGAGCAAACGGCGATCGGCTTAGACAAGTCGTTGGCGACCATTGCTTACGTTGCCGCTGCCGTACTTTTCATTTTCAGCCTGGGAGGATTGTCCCATCAGGAATCGGCCCGGCGCGGGAACCTCTTCGGTATTGCCGGCATGGTATTGGCCATCCTGGCTACCGTCTGGGGATACATGCAGGGGGGCTACCTGATGGCCATCGCTGCCATGCTCCCGGCCATCCTCCTCGGTGCGATCATGGCCGCACGAGTCCCCATGACTGGCATGCCGGAGATGGTCGCTCTGCTGCATAGTTTTGTGGGCATCGCCGCCGTATTGGTAGGGATATCGAGCTACCTCGATGATGGTGCGCACGTGGGCGTGCCCCGTGGAGTCGTCCATTTGTTGGAGGTTTATATCGGAGTGTTCATTGGTGCCATCACTTTCACCGGCTCGATCATCGCGTTTCTAAAACTGCGCGGCACTGTCGGGGGAAAGCCATTGTTATTGCCGGCGCGTCATGCGCTTAATCTGATCATGCTGATGGCCTGCATCGTGATTGGGGCATGGTTCGTGGGAGCCGAGTCGCCCGATGGTGGAATGGTGCCGCTGCTTACCATGCTCGTGATCGCCAGTCTGTTGGGCGTTCACCTGGTGATGGCCATTGGAGGAGCCGACATGCCGGTGGTGGTGTCCATGTTGAATTCTTATTCGGGATGGGCCGCGTCGGCGGCCGGGTTCATGCTGAAGAACCACTTGTTGATCGTCACCGGCGCGCTGGTGGGAAGTTCGGGGGCCATTCTTTCCTACATCATGTGCGCAGCGATGAATCGAAGTTTCCTCAGTGTGATCCTCGGAGGATTCGGAGGCGGTAGTGGGAAGTCCACATCTGAAGTGGATGGAACCATCACAGAATGCTCCGTCGATGATGTGGTCGATTTGCTGTGGGAGGCCAATTCGGTGGTCATCGTCCCCGGATACGGCATGGCGGTGGCGCAAGCCCAGCATTCTTTGGCCGACGTGGTGAAGATATTGCGGGACCTCGGTAAGCAGGTGCGCTTCGCGATTCATCCGGTCGCTGGAAGGCTACCTGGTCACATGAACGTGCTGCTGGCCGAAGCGAATGTACCCTACGACATCGTGTTGGAAATGGACGAGATTAACGACGATTTTCCCCGCACCGATGTGGTGTTGGTCATCGGTGCCAATGACATCGTCAACCCGGCAGCCGAAGAGGATCCGCGTAGTCCCATTGCGGGAATGCCCGTATTGGAGGTGTGGAAGGCGCGGACGGTGGTCGTCATCAAACGGGGAATGGCGACCGGATATGCCGGAGTGGAGAATCCCTTGTTCTTCAAAGAAAACACCCGCATGCTTTTTGGCGACGCCAAAGCCATGGTGGATTCTATCTTGGCGAAGTTGCGACTGCGGACGGGAAGTTGACCTGGCAGCATGGCGGCCGCGATGGCCAGAAGGGAGGTTGGTGGGGCGCCCGCTGCTACGCCCATCGGCACGCTAGGAAGTCAAGAAGTTCACGGGCGGGCTGGTCGTAATCGGCGGGGTGCGGTAAACTCAGAGCGTCAAGAAAACGCAAGCAGACGGGGCTGTGGCGGAATTGGCAGACGCGCTAGATTTAGGTTCTAGTTCCGAAAGGAGTGCAGGTTCGATTCCTGTCAGCCCCACTTTTCTCTAGCCTGTTCTGCAACCGCGTTTGTCCCGTCGAGGCGTCAGGAGTCTTCGCGGCGCATGGTCGTCGAGGCGACAATCTCCCGTTGAAGGCTGAACAGCGGCTTGGGCACCCAACTAATTGTGCTGGCTTCTACGCTGATGGTTACCGTAATGGGGGTACCCGCTGGAGCATCGGTGAGAGAACTCGGGGATAGACTTACCGTGGCTCCATGGATCCCGGCGCCGACGAGTTGTTCCAGTACGGTTGTTTCGACTTCCTCGGACGTGACGTCAGGTAAGATTGCCAGGCGAGCCCCTTCGCGGCTGGCATTCACCATCAACTGCTTGACCATCACCATACGTCCGACCTCGATCATGCCCAACGTGATGAACATCATGAGGGGGGCGATCACAGCGAACTCGACGGTGGCTGCTCCACGTCGCCATGGTAACTTTCGGTTCGCCAACCGACCAACACGGAAAACAGCTATGCGCAGGGACGATCTCGCCATCACTTGGAACCTCTTCATCGGAGAGTCAAGTTGCTAGTTCCTTGGGTAGCGCGGGAGGGAAGACGCGCAGTTGGCGCGCGAAACGACTATTTTGCCAACCGGACAGGCGTCAGCACGTAGTCGCTCCAATCGCCTCCCGCGGTAGCGCGTATCGCATAAGGGGATAACACATAAGCTGGTTGCACCAGCACTTTTTTCTTGGACATTGGGCCGGTGAGCTTGACGTACATGATCCGCACGCCCACCCACCGCACGATGGTATATTCGGCGTTGTTGCCATTTCCAGTGACTGTTGAAAAGATGGGGATGATGCGGGTCTGGCCGATGATGGAAGCCAATTCGTCTTTCACTCCCGCGCTGATGCCGGTGTCCCCATTCAGCGTCATCGTTCCTCCAGGATCCAAGATCAACGGTTTTCCTAAATCGATTAAGTCCTGGGAGGAGATCCCATGGACGATCTGCCTGGCGATGTCATTCGTACTGTTATTCGCCCCGCCGATGTCGACGGTTCCACGATTTCCCGGTGAACCGGTACCCTGGGGATAAAGGTTCACTTCGTATACACCATCACCACCTGGGGTGACCGTCTGGCTAGCGGGATCCCATGCAAAATCATCGCTAGGTGCCGAAGCGCAGCCGGTCATGGTGCACGCCAGCATGTTGTCCCACGTGTACTCGTCTAACGCAAATGGCAGGATGTTCAGCGTTGCACTGCTCCCCTCCGGGAGTTGAAACCCGCTAACTTGCCGAGCGAGCACCGCCATCGCGGTAACCTCCATGTTTCGACCTGATTGACCGAAGATGCGGCCGAAGAAAAAGGGGACCTGCCCATTGCGATTGCTGGTGCGTCGCGCCGTCACCTCCACGGCGTAATAGGGGCGCGTATCGTCCATATTGATGGTTGATTCACGTGGATAGTCGATGTAACCGATCTGAATATCGCCCGTGTTGTCGAGCATCATGGGGCTGGCACAAACCGGATTCAATTGGGCCATCTCGTACGCCGCCAGCCGCATGGCCGATTCTGCGGAAGAAAGCGTACCACCGGCTGCCAACTGTTCATACAATTCCCAACCCGCGGCCAGGGCGGCGGCATCGGCCGTGCGTCTCAGTTCCGCCCGAGTCTGTGCCAAGTAGCCCGTATCAATACTGAAGGCAAGGAATGCCGTTAACACGAACATCAGGATGGCAGCCAATACCAAAGTCGCTCCACGGCGATGCCGCGTGCGGAAATCAATTCGTAGGAGATGCATGGTCAAAGCCTCGCTTCACAATAAGCTTGCCTATGGAAATGATTGCCACGATAGAGATGCAGTCGGGGCGTATTCGTAGTCTCTCCTTATTCGATGTCCGCATTGAAACCCCATTCAAAGACATCGCCCGAACTCAGGTGCACACGTACCGATTTCAGGCGCAGGCGTTCCACGCGATTGCGACTGAAGGTAACGCCCGAGTTGTTCAGGGAATCCATGGGGTTGTAGGCTTCTAATCCTCCACTGCCGGCCAGCGTTGCGGGAATGGTGACGTAGCTCGCACTCCCTCCGAACGCACCGAAACTACTGCTGCTGCCGGATTCGATACCGAACTCGAATCCACCGGGGACCGCGCGCACACTTTGGGTCCAACGAATCACTTCACCAGAATCCGCGATCACCTGATCCGGTGCCAAACGTTTCGAGGCGAAACAACCTTTGTTGTCGCAAGCACGCACCTGAACTCCACCGCGTTGGAATTCGGGTTCCGTGGCGTGGTTGATGTCGACTTGGAGATAAGTTGAACTGTAGAAGGGGAGCATGGTCATGGTGATCTGCGGAGCGTCCAATTGCACTTCGGGTTGAATGACTACCAGCTCCCAGTCCTCTTCGATTTGCACGATGGACTGCGCCCTGGTGGGGAGGCTCAAGGTCAAAACACACAATATCGCCAACAGAAAGCGGTAGTACTGACGCATGGTTGCCTGCCTATGTAGGAGTTTTCTGCTGAGCTTTGCCCACCGATCGACACGCTTCAGCGAATCAACTGTTCCAGACGGAGTTTACAGGCCGGTGAGCCCTAAAAAATTCGTGACCAACTAAAACCTAGCTTGTTACGCGGCGGCAACGAGGACAAAAACCAGAATTGGACAAGAAAATCGGGTAGATTGTTGTTAGCATGGCCCGTCGTAACAGGGATGGGAGGGATGAAGCAAAGTAGCGTTGATTGCTGGCAACACGTGTGGCACGATTGCCACGGTAGCGATTCGTTGGGTGGGATTTCTGCATGAGCCGTACAGGGACGATAGCCAGTTTGTTGATCAAGCTCGACGGAACCCCCGGGGACCGTGTGGCCGTAGAGTTGGGGGTGCAATGGGGGCAGCGGTTTGATGCTCGGGTGCACGCCCTAGCTGTTGTCGATGAGGCGAGTTACCTGATCCCCTTTGCCGAGGAACCACCCAGTGCGTTTGAACAGCGGCTTCGGCGCTGGGAGGAAGCGAGAGAGGCGGCTCGGCGATCGTTGCAGGAGTGTGCCGCAGCCTGCGCAGCAGCCGGGTTGCGGTGTGCGACGTTCGAGGAATCGGGGAATGTCGAAGAGGTACTACAGAAATTCCTCCAGCGGCATGACCTGCTCGTGGGAGGGCGCGAGGCGTATCATCATGCCATGGAGCATGCCAACAGTTCGTGGGCCTCGATGTTACGGGATGCTTCTCGTCCGTTCGTGTTGGTGCCGCCCAGTTTGCCGCGCGGCACGACGGTGATCGTGGCGTACAACGCCAGTCGACCTGCTGCACGGATGTTATCGGGGCTGACGGCCAGCGGACTGCTCGCGGATCGTCGGGTGCTGATTGTCAGCGTGCATCAATCGGTGGAGCAGGCGGCGGAAGAATGTGAGCTGGCCGTCGATTTTCTGGATGTCCATGGGATTCAAGCTGAGGCGTTGGCGGTGCAGCCGGTCGGTGCGTTGCACGAACAATTGCTCGAGTTCGTGGCGGCGCACGATGCTGGTCTGATCGCCGCTGGCGCGTTTGGGCGAAGCCGACCTACCGAGTGGGTGCTCGGGTCGCATACGCGGCGCTTGATACGCTCCAGTCCCGTGCCCATCTTTCTCTTTCATTGAAACGTCATGGTATTCCTGGTCAGGCGAGCCGCCAGGCCACGCGTCGCGCCGTGCATGCTCGACCGCCGGGCGTCGTCCCCGAGCAGGGGCGTTAGTTTGGCGGCATTAAGCAGGGTCATGCTCTTCCCACTCGGCCACCGGGATCACGCGGCTCATCTCTTCCACGCTGATTACTCCCTGGGCAAGTTTTAGCAAGGCGGCGCGACGGAAGTCGAGCATGCCTTTCTCCGTGGCGGCGCGATGGATTTCCCCGACGTCCGCTTTGCTGGAGATCAATGCCTTGATGCTTCGCCCCACTGGCATCACCTCGAACAAACCGGTGCGACCGATGTAGCCTCCCACGGAGTTCGGGTCCTCCACGTCGGGCCCGTAGATACACTTCCCTTGATCAGGGCTTAACAGATCGCGGACATCGTCAAACATCTCGGGGGCATGGCTGACGTCGTACATGATCCGCGTTTCCGGATTCAGTTGACGGACCAACCGCTGGGCGATGATCCCCACCAAGCAGTTGGCAAAGAAGTAAGGGTTGACGTTGAAAGCCAGCATGCTCTGAATCGCACTGGCCGCCAGCGGGGAGTGCAGCGTGGAGAGCACCAGGTGACCGCTATTGGCGGCACGAACTGCGGTCTCGGCCGTCTCTTCGTCACGAATCTCGCCGATCATGATCACATCGGGGCTCTGCCGCAGCGCCCCTCGTAACAGCTCCTTGATGGTGATGCCAATCTTCGCATGCACTGAACATTGCCGCACACCGGGAAGCACCTGTTCTACCGGGTCTTCGAGAGTGAGGATCATTCGTGATCCATCGTTCAAGTGGTCCAAGCAGGCATACAAGGTCGTGGATTTTCCCGCGCCCACCGGTCCGGTTACCAGCAACAGGCCTGCACCTACATTGAGCATCGATTTGACATCAGAGAGCTGTCTTCCTTCCAGGCCCAGATCGGGCAATCGTAGCCGTTCGTCCCCGGTAGGAATGATGCGAATCACCAGATCCTCGCCGTAATGGGTGCCCATCGAATTGATACGGAACTCGTAGCGGCAGTCCTGGATCTCACGATTCCAGTGTCCGGACAGCGGGTGACGCTTCTCGGTCAAGTCCATACCCGCATGGGATTTGATGTGGTTGATGATCTGACTACCCAAGGCGGGAGAAACGACGACCAGGCGGCAGATCCTCCCCAGTTCTCGGATGGCGATCTCGTAATGATTTCCGTTGGGGAGGATGAACAGGTCACTGGCCATACGGCCAATGGCATGCGTCAGGATGAGATCCACCGCTTCGGGAGCATCCAACTCGTTGATTTTGAGCAGTGCGTCGTCGAGCTTCCTGAGCGGTTCAGCCATGGTGCTCGTTCTCCTCGCTGATCAGGGACAATGCTTCCGCTTCGTTCTTGACTAGGGTGAGGACGCGATTGAGCTTCATAAGGTTGAAGACGTGTTGAATGTCCAGGGGCACCGAATGCAGGATCAGCTTTCCACCGGCCTGTCGGATTTGTTTGTCAAGGTTGAGAATCCAGCTTATGCCACTAGAGTCGATTTGCTCGGCACCGCGCAGGTTCAGCAGGATGGTTTTGCACAGATTCGATTCTCCAATCAATTGCGGGAGGCGAGCCGCACAATCTTCGACGGCCGTTTGAGATATCCGACCGTGTACCGAAATGAAAAAAAGGTTGTCGTCCTGTTTGTCGAGTCTTAAAAGCATCGATCGATCCTGTGGCCACGGTGACTGGTGAGCTGGGAATGGATGGTGCGATCCGAAAAAGCTGCGGTGCTCATCGTACAAAACGATACCAAATCATGTGTCCGCGTGCATTGCGAGTTGCTGGGATTTTTTCGTATGATCATCAACAATTGAGGTGGTCGATGGTCGGCCCATCCAGCCCCGTGGTACTGGTGGACCGGGTTGCAGGGGAGACGCTTGGCACGGCCCTCGGCGTGGAGGCATCGCTGGGCAGGAAAAGTGCGCCGGGTTGCCCGTGCCGTGGATGGCGGTCGCAGATCGGTGGGGCCATCGAGTGAAGCGAGGTGGGAAGCCGCTGCCCAGGACGAGGAGAACAAACGATGGTACGACGATATGGGGTGTCCAGTTCGCTGATCGCTTTCCTCTGCGGGATAGCAATGATCGGGTGGATGGGTTCGCCGATCTTGGCAGTGGCCGACGACGGAGATCCCGCCGCGCGCATTGATGATCTGGAGCTGGTTGACCACTACGGTGCTCCGGTGCCGCTGGAGCAATGGAAGGATGCGCCCATCCTGGTGGTAGCATTCCTCGGAGTGGAATGCCCGCTGGCCCGATTGTATGGTCCTCGACTCAATCAGCTGTACGAGGAATATCGTGATCGGGGCGTGATGATTCTCGGCATCGATTCCAACCGACAGGATAGCCTCAAAGAGATGACGGCCTACGTCACGCGGCACCACATCGGCTTTCCTTTTCTCAAAGATGTGGGGCACCGTTTAGCCGATCGCTTGGGGGCGACACGCACTCCCGAAGTGTTCGTACTCGATGCCCACCGCCGTGTGCGCTACCAGGGGCGAATCGATGACCAGTACGGGGTGGGGTATAGTCGTTACGATGCAAACCGAAGCGACCTGCGCAACGCGGTAGAGGCTCTGCTCGCCGGGCGCCCGATCGCCGTTGCTCAAACGCCTGCCGTCGGTTGCATCATCGGTCGCTTGAAGGAGTCGAAGAAGGATGCCGGAGTGACGTATTACCGAGATGTCGCCCCGATTCTCCACCGGCGCTGTGCCGGTTGCCATCGGGAGGGAGAGATCGGTCCTTTTTCCATGCTGACCTACGAGGACGTCGCCGGATGGGAAGATACCATCCTGGAGGTTATCGATGATGGTCGGATGCCACCGTGGAATGCCAATCCTGAATACGGACATTTTCGCAACGATCCGCGACTTACTTACGAAGAGATCGGAATGCTGCGCGATTGGGTTGCGGCCGGAGCGCCGGCTGGCGACCCAGAGGAAGCCGCTCCGCTTCCGGAGTTTGTTTCCGGTTGGCAGATCGGAACTCCGGACGAGATCATCTACATGCGCGATCAGCCGTTCGATGTTCCCGCTGAGGGAGTGGTTGATTACCAACGTTTTGTAGTCGACCCCGGTTGGCAGGAAGATCGCTATGTCGTCGCCGTGGAAGCGCGTCCGGACAATCGGGCGGTTGTGCACCACATCTTGGTTTACATCATTCCGCCGGGAAAAGGTGGAGTCGATTTGCGATCGGTGCTGGTGGGATATGCGCCCGGTAGCTTGCCGGTGCATTATGGTGAAGATGTGGCGATTCTCGTGCCCGCTGGTTCCCGTCTGTTATTCGAACTCCACTATACACCCAACGGCACTCCTCAACGGGATCGCAGTTACATCGGCGTGCGCTTTGGTGATCCGCAGCAGGTGAAATCGCTATTGCAGGGGCACGCCGTGCTCAATGCCAGGTTCGAGATTCCACCGGGCGCTGCCCATCACGAGGTTATGGCACAGCAGACGATACGTGATGACTGTGTGCTCCTGAGCATGACCCCACACATGCATTTGCGCGGGAAAGCGTTTCGCTACGAAGCGCTGTACCCGGACGGCACGAAGGAGATTCTGCTGGATGTGCCCCGTTATGATTTCAACTGGCAGTTGAAGTATATTTTGGCTGAGCCCAAGAGCTTGCCGCGCGGCACGCGGATTCGCTGTACGGCCGTTTACGACAACTCGGAGAACAATTTGGTCAATCCCGATCCTACCAGGGCCGTGCGTTGGGGGGATCAGAGTTGGGAAGAGATGATGATCGGCTTTTTCGATACGCTTCCGACGAGGAAGGAATAGCGCGGCGCATCTGCTGGTCCCTGCAGGAACACGCCAGGCGAAGGGATCGATCGGGGGAAGACTGCTGGGGCTGGCATGCGAACTGCGGAGAAACGCCAGTCCTGTGCCTGCCATGGCGGGTGTCGACCAGGACGTCGTCGCCCCTGCTGCCGCCCACTGACGCCAGGGATGGCATCGGTGGGAGCACGTCGACTATTGGCTTCGGAGCGTCTCCATAAGTTGACCGAACTCGGAGGGGACGGGAGAGGTGAACTGGAGACGGCGACCGCTACGCGGGTGAAGCAAGCCCAACGAGGCAGCGTGAAGAGCCAAGCGTTTCCATGGCCACAGAGCGACGAGCTGCGGCTGTCGCTCCCAACGCAGGCGTCCGTAGCGGGAGTCACCTAAGATCGGGTGCCCGAGATCCGCCATGTGCACGCGGATTTGATTGCGACGCCCCGTTTCCAGGCGGACTTCGATCATGCAGGCGGCGCGGTGGCGTTCTACCAAGCGCCAGTGCGTCACGGCCCACTGTCCGGCAGGTTCGCGTGAGGAATATCGATGTAAGGAGCGTTGGTCGGTCCGCATGTGGCTGCGGATCGTCCCGGAGTCGTCATCGGGAGAGCCCGCCACGATGGCGACGTAGCGTCGTAGCGGTTGGTGGCTGGCGAATTGCCGCCGCAAACGCTCTGCTGCCGCGGCCGTTTTGGCGAACACGAGGATTCCCGATACGTCGCGGTCCAAGCGATGAACGCAGATGGCCTTGGCTCGCCGGTCGCCCCGTTCGATGTGCCGTTGGATCTGGTGGAGCAGGGTATGGCCTTGGCCGGCTGGTGTGGGGACCGTCAACAATCCGGCCGGTTTGTCGACGACGACCAACTGGTCATCTTCGTAAAGAATCTTCAGTTGACGATTCGCTGCGGAGGGAGCCCGTTGGAGACGCGGTGGAGCTGGAGGCAGCGCCTCGATGCGGACGCGATCACCAACCTGTAAACAATGGTGAGATTGGACCGACGTACGACCGTTTACGGAAACAGCGCCAGCGTGGATCCTGCGCAGGGCTTCTTGATGTTTGACGCGGGCCATGGCCGCCACGAAACGTACCAGGCTACGCGCCGGGGGAGGAATCTGAGCAGTGACGAGGAACTCATTGACGGCTGCCATGAGAGAAGTTTCCGGAGCTGCGAGGTCACCAGGGATTAAGGTACGCTATCCATCCGGTGCAAGGATAGACAACGTGAGGATGGGGTAAAGATGGGCAAACGTGCCGGCTAAAACAAATAGATGCCAAAGGGTATGAGCCAGCGGTCGGTGGTGGCTGCCCAAGAGGAACGGGACTCCGGCCGTGTACAGGATGCCGCCGAGAGCCATCCAACCGAGGAGAGGGGCGGGGGTGAGAGGAGCCAGTGGTATGGCTGGCAGCCAACCAAGCAGGAGATAGGAAACGGTGGAAATCGCATTGATACGATGCTGTAACACAACCTTCATCACTGCTCCGCTTAACCCCAAAACCCAAAGGATCATCAGAAAAAGGCTCTGCTCGGTACCGTGAAGAGCGCGGCACGCATACGGTGTGTAGGTGGCGACGATCATGAGGTAGATGGCTGCTTGATCGAAGGCCCGCCAACGGTTTCTCTTCACCGGATCGAAAACGGCGTGGGACATCATCGAGCAGAAGTAGAGCAGCATGGTGCTGATGCCCAACGCCATGGCGGCAAGGAACAGCTCGCCAGGTAGCTTCCCTCCCATGGCTACCGCTACTACCATCAGCCCCAGCGGGATGCCGAGCGCATGCGTCCATGCCGCCAGGCGCTCTTCCCGCGCATCCATGTACACCGATTCGGTGGACCAGGACCAACGCGTTTGCGGCGAGCTCGATGGTGGGGGGGCGTGGGGCGTTGGCGAGGATGGCCGCGCATCGGACACATGGTGCTTCTTCATGAAGACTCCGTTTTCGTCGAGGGACCTGGCAACATTCATGTTGATCGGTTGCCAGCGCAAGCTCAATGGGAGGACCAGGTGGTAGGTGGCGATTCAGGGACCTCGAGGAGGTGGGCGGGGGGCGGCTGATGGCCGAGGCGTCAAGGGGCTTGGCCACCATTGCGTCGCTGACCCCGAGGATGTTTCGTACTCTGGCCAGCAGGAAGCCTTTTCTCTTGGATACCCTTGAACCACGCACCACGGGAAGAGAGGTTGGCGGCGATGCTGTCGTAAGCGGGGGAACGTCGGGAGGAAGATGATGCTGCCTTTGCGGAACGCGCGGTACGCGGAAGGTCGTGATGTCGTGAACGATTTTCTGGGTTGACGTTCGACGACCTGGTATCTTATCAAGACGATGGATGTCTTTCGATTTCAAGTGAAGGAACACGAACGGTGAATTCGATCGATTTATTGCGTCTGCTCCAACGGTGGGTGTATCGCGCTTGCCTACAGTTGTGTCCCTCTCGACCTCCGTGGCTGGTGCTGCTCGTGGTACTGGGGGTAGCCAACGTTGGCCGTGGACAAGAAGCCTCCTGGATCTGGTCCCCCGAGCATGCGCCGCGGGGAGCACCGGAAGGGAACTGTTTCTTCCGCAAGTCGTTTCAAGTGGGCGCGGCGGAGCAGGTCATCATTACCATAACGGCCGATGATGCCTACGAGTTATTCGTCAATGGACGACGAGTCGGTACTGGGAACTCGGTGCGACAGTTGTTGCAATACGATGTGACGCCGTTGATCAAGCGGGGGTTGAATGTCGTCGCGGTGCGGGTCACGAATGTTCGCCCCGGACCAGCCGCACTGGCAGCGCGAGTGATGGTCAAGCCGGTTGGCGGACCGTGGCGGAGCTATGCGAGCGATGGAAGCTGGTTGACCAGTTTGGAGGCTTCGCGCGACTGGATGACCATTGCCTTTAATGACTCCAGGTGGCGGCCGGCGCGGGTGTATGGGGTGCTCGGGCAAACGGCTCCCTGGGATCGTCGAGAAGAGGTGCCTCAGCGAGAGACGTCTCAGCAAGAGCGCTTTCAAATCAGTCCCGAGTTCGCCGTGGAGGAGATTCTAACGCATCAACAGACCGGATCGCTCGTCAACATCGCGTTCAATGAATTCGGGCATCTCATTGCTGCTCGCGAAGACGGCCCCCTGCTACTGGTCTACGACAGTGATCAAGACGGAGTGATCGACCGGGTGCGTGAGTACGGGAATCTGGTTCATGGCGTCCAGGGCATCTTGCCGCTCAATGGAGACGTTTATGTCACCGGTACGGGGGAAGCGGGAACGGGCGTCTACCGTCTGATCGATGCCGATCGCAATGGCGAGCTGGAGGAAGCGCGGTTGTTGGTGGAGTTCGAGCAGACTTCTGCCGAGCATGGGCTCCACGGTTTGACACTAGGTCCCGAGGGAATGATCTACTGCGTGTTTGGCAATCACGCGCGGCTGAAAGAGGAGCCGGCACCATCGAGTCCATTGCAGGTGTATTACGAAGGCGATCTGGTTACTCCACGCTATGAGGATCCGGGCGGCCACGCTCGCGGCGTGCGCGCGCCTGGGGGTGGCGTGGTGCGATTCGATCTGGACGGCGAGCGAGTGGAGCTGGTGGCCGGTGGGCTCCGCAACTCGTTCGATCTCGTCTTTGATCGGCGCAATCGCCTGTTCGTGCACGATAGCGATATGGAGGCCGATCAGGGGGCTCCCTGGTACCGTCCGCCAAGCCTGTACGAGATTGCCGAAGGAGGCGAGTACGGTTGGCGTAGCGGTTGGGCGAAATGGCCTGCGTATTACTATGATCGCCTGCCGCCGGTGCTGGAGACGGGGCGAGGTTCGCCCACCGGATGCTGCCTGTACGATCACTTCATGTTTCCCCGACGCTACCATGGGAATCTGTTCCTGGCCGATTGGACCGCGGGGCACATTTTGGTGCTCGACTTCGACGCCCAAGGACATCCACAGAGCCAAGTATTTCTTCGTGGGCAACCGTTAAACGTGACGGATGTCGCCGTAGGCCCGGACGGATGGCTGTACTTTTGCACCGGGGGGCGCGGAACTCGGGGTGGCGTGTATCAAGTTCGCTGGAAAGGCAAAGTCCCCTCCAGCGTAACCGATCTGGGGGAAGGGATGGAGCGAGCGCTCAAGCAGCCGCAGTTGGATGCGGCCTGGGCTCGGCAAGAATTGGCAACGCTCCAAGCGGAGCTCGGTTCGGCCTGGGAGGCGCATCTGCAAGCCCTGGTCGGCAATGAACGGGCCAATCCCCGAGACCGTCTGCGGGCATTGAAGTTGATGCAGTTGCTCGGGCCGATCCCCAGTTCCGCCACGGTCATCGATATCAGCCGCAGCAGCAACGCGGAGGTGCGTCAGCATTGCGCGATGATGCTTGGGCAGCGAGCCGAGGAACCGGACGTCACCGTGCGGCTCAACGAAATGCTGCACGATCCGGAGGCGAAGGTGCGGATAGCAGCGGCCGAAGCATTGCTACGCGGTGGTCAAGACGCCGATATCGAGGCCTTGCGTGATATGCTCGCCAGCGGCGATCGTCGGGAGGCGTGGAGCGCGCGCCGCCTACTGGAACGGATGGCCGGCGAGAAATGGCGCGAGCAGTTGTACGGTGATCAAGACCAGCGCGTGCGATTGCACGCCGGATTGGCCACGATGATCGCTGAGCCGACGGAAGCCAACGGGCAACGGACGCAGGCGATGATCCTCGCCATGCTCGATGAATTCATCCCCGATCGGAACTTCGCCGATCTATTGCGGCTGACCGAAGTGATGCTCCATCGTGTCGACCTGTCAGCACCTGCCAAAGATGCGTTGGCGGCGGCCATGTTGGCGGAGTTTCCCGTCGGACAACCGCTGCTCAATCGCGAGCTGGTACGCATTCTCACCCATTTGAACGTAGAAGAGGCGGTGCCGGAGATGCTCGCCTACCTGCAGACCGATGCGCCACTGGAGGAGCGTTTGCACGTGGCCATGCATCTGAGGTTCTTCGAGCGCGAGTGGACGGCGGGCGAGCGTTTGTCGCTGGTGAAGTTTCTGGAACAATTCAATGAAATTGATGTCGGCAGTGGTGTGCCTCTGTATGTCATGCAGGTGACTCGCGATCTGTGCCGTGGCATGAGTTTGGATGAGGCGCGGATCTTCTTGAGCGAGGGAGCCAAGTGGCCCAATGCGGCTCTGATCGCGTTGTACCAGTTTCCTGAAAAGCTGGAGTCGGGCGACCTGCAGACGCTGGTGCAGTTGGATCGTCAAATCGACCGTCCCGGCTACGAAGGCGAGCAGTACAAGCGTTTGCGCACCGGAATCGTGGCCATGCTCACGCAGCATGGATCGCCCGAAGCGATGGCCACCTTGCGTGAGATTTGGATTCGCAGCCCCGAACGCCGACAGGCCGTCGCGTTGGGATTGGCCACTCAGCCTGATGATGAGAATTGGGACTACCTGGTCCGCAGTCTACCGGTGCTGGAGTCCTTCGCCGTCGATGAAGTCATGAAGGCGTTGCAACAGGTTCCCGTGGCTACCGATGACCCTCAAGCTTTGCGTGAAGTCATCCTGCATGGATTACGGCGCGAACGTGACGCCCAATCTCCGCAGGTGGCCATCGATTTGTTGCGCTATTGGACCGGAGAGGACTTCGCTGCCGATGATGGGGAAGCAGCCATGCAACCGTGGCAACAATGGTATGCCGAACGTTTTCCGGATGAACTTCCCGCTACGCTCCCCGAAGCCGCGGAGGCGTCACCGTGGACCATCGACACGTTGGCAGAATACTTCGCCTCGTCCGACGGACGGCGAGGAGATCCGGAGGCCGGGCGCGCCGTTTTCGAGAAAGCCCAATGTGCTCGCTGCCATCGATACCAAAACATGGGAGCCTCCATTGGTCCTGATTTGACTCACCTGACGCGACGGTTCACTCGCAATGAAGTGCTGGAAGCGGTTCTTTATCCGTCGCAGAATATCAGCGATCAGTACCAGAGCTACCGGATCCTCACCCGCGATGGCAAGGTCCTCACCGGAACCGTGGCTTCCGGGGCGAATGGCTCCCTCGTGGTTCGCGACTCCAACTTGCATGAGCACGTGGTGGCGGAACAGGATGTCGAAGAGATGGAACGGATTGCTACTTCGATGATGCCGATGGGATTGTTTGACGATTTGACATCCGCCGAGATTCGAGATTTGATGACCTTTTTCGGCTACCTGCCAACTCGTGACCTGGCCAACCAACCTGCCGGCTCCACCGAAGTGCTACGACGGTAAGGTGCTTCCTCGGCGGCGTCGAAGCGGTCCTGGCGACTAGCTGGCGGCGGCAGGAGGACAAGGAGTTGCGTGGGCAGCCGTCTGTACAGCCGGGAATCGCAAAATGAAGGCGGTTCCCTTGCCGACACTGCTTTCCACGCGAATCCTCCCTCGGTGCATTTCCACGATTTCTTTGCAGGCGTGCAAGCCGACTCCCGTTCCTCCTTTCCCCGTTGCATCTGGCCCCGACTTCGTGGTGAAGAACGGGTCGAAAATGCGCGGGAGGACGGCGGAGGGGATCCCGCAACCGTTGTCGCGAACGCTAAGCACGACTTCACCAGATTGTGGGTCTGGATACAAGCGAATTCGTACGTAACCTCCCTCAGGGGTCGCTTGCCGGGCATTGATCAGCAGGTTGACGAGTAACCTTTGCAATTCATTGCCTGATCCGAGGATCGGTGGTGCGTTTTCGATTTCTGCGGTGAGATCGACGCGGTACTTGCGAAACTCCCGCTCCAGCAACATCATGCTGTCTTCGATCACCGAGCGCAAGTCGATCGGTTCCATGGTATCTTTCCGGCGACGCGCCATCGCCAGCACACTGCCCGCAATCTTGGTCGCTCGTGTCGATGCGTCGAGGATGCGTTGGAACGCCTTGGTCCGCGTGGCTTCATCCTCATGCCGCAAGCCCATCTTGGCGTAATTCAGGATGGTCATCATGAGGTTGTTGAACTCGTGCGTGGTCGTGCTGCTGAGTTCTCCGATGGTGGCCATGCGCTGAGCGTGGGCCAGTTGTTGCTTGAGAATGGTGACCTGTTGTTCCCAAGATGGTGTTGGCACTGCGGGGCGAACGTCTTCCCCGGATAGGCCACAGGGACTGGCGATCTCCTGGTTCGTTCCCGCGGTATTGGTCGGCTGGTTCATCCGATGGTTTCCAGTCGAATGGGGGGCGGATAAGGAAGCATGCGTGTGCAAAAACGCCTTTTCTGTAACTATCGGGAGCCAGGAGGCGGCAAGTGCAACTGAGCGGCGATTGCCGACCGCTTTCCACGAGCAGCCGTGAGGAACAATTGCGCCACGTGTCCCGGTCGCGACATCGGCAAACTTCTCCACCGTCTCCTAGATTCCGTCGCTTTCCCCAGTTGGCCACTCCTCGGGGGTCTGTTGGTGGTGCTACGCGGCTTGGTCCGAGGCCTCGACTGCGGTGATAGTCCCCATGTCATGCAACGCGCTACAAATTGGTGGTGGTCGCTATGAAGGCTGGAATCGCAACGCCTGGGCGGCGCAATGCGCTATCGAATGGCAAAGGATGTCGGAACACGCGGGGAGCGATGTTCTCGAGGTGATTTTCCGAATGGTAGGTGGCCATAGTCCAGTAGCCTAGACTCCACGGGACCGCCGCGGGGGAGCGCTGCGGTTCTCGCCTGCCGATAGACGCAGAGCGGAACGCTGCCGATGGGGACCTGCTCGTCGAAGGTGGGCTGCGGTTCGAAGGTTTCCTGGACGTTGCGACTTGACGAAAGGCTTCTGGCTGCAAATAATCATTCATCCGGATAGACGGATGTATGTGGCTGGGTGTCGTGGGGGGGCAAACGGCTCAGTGGGTCGGTAGCCATGGGCGGATTGAGAGCGGGTACGGGAAGTTTTCCTCCGCGATCAGTGGTTTAGCTATGCTCGGCCGATGGTAAAGAGAGTTTGTTGATCGGTGGCTGCTTCTCGCCCACCAGCAGTTTTCTGCCTGGCCCACTGGGCACAACTTGGACGCAGCGTCAGCGACCAATGCAACAACACGACTGGATGGTTGGGAATTAGGACGGATAGGGTGACGACAGCGACCGCTCCGCTCGAATGGCTCCACACATTGGCCGATACGACTCGGGTGCGTCTGTTGCGCCTGTTGGAGACGAACGAATTATCGGTCTCCGAGTTGTGCCAGATATTGCAATCGCCTCAGAGCACGATTAGCCGGCACTTGAAGGTGTTAACCGCCGATGGCTGGGCGGAAAGCCGTCGTGACGGGACGACCCACCTGTACCGAGCCAACACGGCGGCATGGGAGAAGTCACGCGGCGAGTTATGGGAGTGGGTACGGCAGCGCATTCAAGCAGCGGTGATGGAAATGGACCAGCAGCGACTGCACCATGTCCTTGCCGTGCGCCGTCGCAGCGACGCTTTTTTTAGTTCGGCCGCTGATCGGTGGGACCAATTGCGTGCGGGACTATTCGGAGCTCAATTCGACGCGCATGTCTTGGCCGCCAGCTTGTCGTCCGACGATGTGGTGGGAGAACTCGGTTGCGGTTCAGCACCGCTCGCCCAATTGGTGGCACCCTACGTGGCCAGGGTTTATGCGATTGATAACTCCCCGGCCATGTTGCAGGCAGCGTCTCGCAATTTGCAGCGGTTCGATAACGTGCATTGTGTGTTGAACAATTTGAATGCCATCGACTTGCCGGATGCGACTTTCCATCTAGCGTGGCTGGTGCTGGTACTGCCGTATTTGGAAAAACCCGTCGAGGTGCTGGCCGAGGCCGCGCGGTTGCTTCAACGTGATGGGTCGTTGGTCATCGTCGATTTGTTGCCGCATCGTGGTGGCCCTTTGTACGAGGAGATGGGGCACTTACGGCACGGCGTTTCCCAGCAGGTATTGCAGGGCTGGGCCGCAGAAACGCAATTGCGTATCGGCCGTTTTGTTCCGTTGCCCACGGCCTCGGGAGCTTCTGGGCCAGGCTTGTTTTGCGCAGTGTTGAAAAGAGAGGCTTAGGGGATGCGGGCCGACCGCTGCTGGCGTCGACCAGTCGGCTTCCGGCACCGTGTCCAATGGGACGTTTCCCCTTAGCAGAAATGGAACGGGGCTTGTGTCCCGATTCGATTTTAAGTTCTTGTCCGTGACGGTTTGGCAAGTCGTTCATCATTTCATCAGCAGAGGTAAACTGAATGAGTACGGTAACCGATTTTCAAGTAGATTTTCGCAGTGAGAGTGGCGAGCGTTTGCCGTTCAAGGTCAAGGCCTTTGACCTGTTGGCGGAGGGTAAGAGGGACCAGGCCCAAGCCTTGGTCGATTTGGGGCGTAAGGAAATCACGTTGGCCGAGGCAGAAATGCCCGGCTTGATGGCGCTCAGACAGCGTTATGCGGAGCAAAAGCCGCTGGCGGGGACGAAAATCATGGGGTCGCTGCACATGACGGTGCAGACGGCCGTGCTGATCGAAACGTTGGTCGACCTGGGAGCCGACGTGCGATGGGTAAGCTGCAATATCTTTTCGACTCAGGATAGCGCCGCGGCTGCTGTCGTGGTAGGTCGTGAGGGAACGCTGGAGGATCCTCAAGGCGTTCCCGTTTTCGCTTGGAAAGGCGAAACATTGCCCGAGTACTGGTGGTGTACCAATGAAGCCCTCACCTGGCCTGATGGCTCTGGTCCCGATCAGATTGTTGATGACGGTGGAGACGCCACGTTGTTGATCCACAAGGGAGTGGAGTTCGAGCGAGTCGGGCGGGTGCCGGATTTCGACCCCGAAACCGAGCCGGAGGAATGGGGCGTGATTCTGGACCTGTTGCGGAGTGAAATGGCCAAGAATCCTCAAAAATGGACCGAGATGGCCCGTTCGATCCGCGGGGTCAGCGAGGAGACGACTACGGGGGTCAACCGCTTGTATGACATGCAACGCAAGGGAACCCTGTTGTTTCCCGCCATCAATGTCAATGATTCCGTTACCAAAGCGAAGTTCGACAACATCTACGGGTGCCGGCATTCGCTGATTGACGGACTGAATCGGGCGACCGACGTGATGATTGGTGGAAAGGTCGCTGTGGTGTGCGGTTATGGCGATGTGGGCAAAGGATGCTGCCAGAGCTTGCGTGGCCAAGGTGCCCGGGTGATCGTCACCGAAATCGATCCCATCTGCGCCTTGCAAGCAGCCATGGAGGGATACGAGGTGAAGCAGTTGGAGGATGTCATCGAGATCGCCGACATCTTTGTTACGGCTACCGGAAATAAAGACATCATCATGGTAGACCACATGCGGCGAATGAAATCGGGTGCGATCGTGGGCAACATTGGCCACTTCGACAACGAAATCGATATGGCTGGGTTGCTGAAGCTGGTCAAAGCCGGGAAGGTGACGCGAACGAACATCAAGCCGCAGTTTGACCAATTCACGTTTAACGATACGGGGCGCTCTGTTTTGATCCTCGCCGAGGGGAGGCTGTTAAACCTGGGATGTGCCACCGGGCACCCCAGTTTTGTGATGAGCGCCAGCTTCACCAACCAGACGCTGGCTCAATTGGAGCTTTGCCAGCAACATGGAACCGGCCACTATGCGAATAAGGTCTATGTGCTGCCCAAGCACCTCGACGAAGAGGTGGCACGGTTGCACCTCGACAAACTCGGCGTCCGATTGACCAAGTTGACTCCGGAACAGGCGGAGTACATCGGAGTGCCGGTCGAGGGGCCCTACAAACCGGAGCATTATCGTTATTGATGATCGGGTCGGCTTGTTCGACCGTCGGAGACGCCGGTGAGCTACGATCAGGGGCAGTCGGTCGCGGGAGCAAGAGGAGCGGCCAAGGAGCGGTCAGCGACCATCGTCACGGACTTCACCTCTCGGTCGTCGGCTCGCCGACAACAAGCCAATCGAGATTTCGAAAAACGGCGGAAACGAGGGTTGACCAGCAACGGATCGATTGATACAAAAGCACCCTACTTGAGCGTTGGCCGTCCTTGGCGGTTGGATGCTCACCCGGCCCCTTCGTCTAGCGGTCTAGGACACCGCCCTTTCACGGCGGCAACACGGGTTCGAGTCCCGTAGGGGTCACTTGTGCACCTATTTGTAAAAGGCTGGGGCCATCCTCAGCCTTTTTTTATTGGGTTTTCGCGATTCGTGATGATTGCTGATGGGGCCGGAATTGTCCGTGATGGGGGGACATATGGGGGGACGAAAACAGCTCGCCCGCTCCCAGTGCTCATCGGTCACGTGCAGGTAGTAATTTTCGGTCACAGCCGCTGGCACTGCCCAGCTGCGCATCGACAAAGTGGCTGAGGTATTGCGCTCGCGGTACAGATCGGGCAGAACGCGGAGTTCGAGCTGGTCGATCCGTCACGGGATAGAGAACCCCAGAAAATCCAGACGCCTGTTGAGACGTGCATGCAACAGCGGTCGTGCCGCCAAGGCGTTCATACTCGCAGGCGACGGTGCCAACGCAACGCTGAAATCGGTCCTCACGCGTCAATCAACCGTCAGGGCAAAGGAGCCCAGTCGGTATTGCTAAGGACGTCGCCGACGGAATAGACCGACGGTAACCAACAATCCCGACAACACTACAGAAGAGGGTTCGGGCACGGCAGTAATGGCGCTGCCAAAAACGGACACTTCGTGAATCGAAACTTGATTGCCCCCATCGAAAGTCAGCCGAAATTGATCGGCAAGAACAGAACCGAAGTTTAATGTAAAGGTCGTTCCCGCAGGGGGAGGCGATGAAAATGCATTGGAGAGTAGAGGATGCATTCCCAAGTCTTCAGTGGTAGTTGTAACAGCGTTCTGCCAACCACCTCCATCAAGTTGGTATTCCAGGATGACCTGAGTGGATGCAGAAAACGCACGGCTGGATATGAAATCAAGCGTTTCCAATTGGAAGTCGTTCCCGCCATTGAATGAGAAAGTCAACCGACCATAGTAAATACCCTTGTTGTCGGGGTCGTAGGTGTAAATACCGTTTTCAGCTGTCCCTGTATTGTCGTAAAGGTCAGTGTAACCGTCGGACATCAGGTTATTTACTGAACTTAGATCATGAACATTGTCTACTTCAGCGTTATTGCTCCGATTCGTACTGCCGAAGGACCAGACGCCTTCAATCTGCGTCAAACTGTATTCCGAGGTGTCGACAAGACCGGCCAGGGAGGATTGGGTAGGAATGGCAAGCAGTACCGTGAAGCAGGAAATGAGAAGCTTGGACCACTCTGGTGAAAGGTTCATCGATGTTCTCCCAATTCTCCCAGGGCCTCGGGCTGTCCTAGTCGTTACAACCGGTCTAAAATACATGGAAATCTCGGAAGATCAATAGTTGGTGGCTATTTTTCGGGGACATGCCATCGCTGCATTGGGGGGGGTAGCTTGGTGCTGGTCCGTAGCCTATACTTTCGCCATGAGAAACTGTGCTTTCGCAAGGGACGCCTCCTTTGCTGGCAGTTTGCAGAGCGAATTCCCATCGCGGGCGTAACTCAGTTGGTAGAGTGACAGCTTCCCAAGCTGTATGTCGCGGGTTCGAATCCCGTCGCCCGCTCTGAACCGCCTCTTGTTGCTCCTTGTCTCCTGTTTCTCCCGTTCCAGCCCGCGTTGGTTCACGCAGACCTGTAGTTTTGCGGGCCAGGGGAGCGCGGTGACGATGCCGTAGGATAAGAGAGAGGGCACGCACGGCAGCGCTGCTGTTGAAAAGCAATTCTCTCTAGCTGTTGAAAAGCAGTTCTCTCACCCAAGCGACGCCAGCCGACTGGCAGTACGCATGGCGATGGCCGCGGGTTGAGAAAAAAGCAAGCCCCTGGACGGTTCGATCCAGGGGCTTGCGTGAGGAACTACTTCGCGGTGAAGCGGCCGGAGCTTAATTGCCGGCTTCTGCGGATGCTTCAGCGGCTTCCTCGGCGGCGTCTTCCGCTGCGTCGGCGGCTTCTTCAACGGCATCTTCTGCCGCATCCGCCGCTTCGGTAGCCGTTGCTGCTGCTTCGTCCGCCGTCTTGTCTACCGCTTGCTGGTCGCAACCGACAGCGAACAAGCCCAATACCGCCAACAGTGCGAAAATTCGTGCCATGGTCTCATCTCCTTAAAAAACGAGTTAACGGAACCGAACGGATCCTTGGTCGACCGGTCAAAACGTTTGCCTCGGTCCCCCTGGGTTTCACCAGGAAAGACCCCGGCGGCGTCGGCATTATTCCCTCGCCAGGCGAAGATTCTTCGATTTTCATCCCTCAAGGGTTTCTCGCTGGTCGATGCGTGCTTTGCGCCGCTTCGTTCGCTACATTGGTCAGAAACAGATGCGCTTGTTCTCTGCAAGGGGTAAGGTGATGAAGGGTGTCGCTACGGGTTGGTTAGCGGTGTCGATTGTGGCATGGGTTGTCTTCGCCGCTGTCGGGAAAGGGGATGAGAGAACGGAGGATTGGAAGGTTGGCCTGGCGAAGATCGATATCACGCCGCAACCGGATCTACCGGTCCGTTTGAGTGGTTACGCCAGTCGCACACGACCGCATGAGGGGATCGCCGATCGGCTCCATGCCCGCGCCATGGTGCTGGTACCGCGTGAAGCCGACGGGCAACCCTTGGTATTGGTCTCTATCGATGCAATCATGGTTACCCGGGGAATGACTCGGGAGGTGGCTACGTGGCTGCACCAAAACCGCGGCGTTCCTCGCAGTCGGTTGGTCTTGGCTAGCACCCACTCGCATGCCGCCCCGCATTTGGACGGGGGCCTAGAAAACTTGTTCAGCGAGCCGTTGACGCAGGTCGAGCGGCAAGCGGTGCAGGCGTACACCGCTGATGTCGTGGAGGGGATAAAGCGAGCCATCGACGCCGCCTGGGAGGAGCAACGACCGGCGCGGCTGTCCACCGGTTATGCAACCGCTGGTTTCGCCATCAACCGACGCCTGTTACGAGCTGGAAAGTGGGTTGGTTTTGGAGAGCATCAGGAAGGCTTGGTCGATCGGACGGTGCGCGTCCTGTTGGCTCAGGACGCCCAGGGCCAGGTGTTGGGGGCCGTTTTTCAGTACGCCTGCCATTGCACGACGATGGGCGATTACAACCGTGTCAGTGGGGATTGGGCCGGGTTGGCCGCCACGGAGTTGGAGCGGCGTCACCCGAACGCCGTATTCCTCCCTGTCATCGGCTGTGGCGCCGATGCCAATCCTCACCCGCGGGGTAGCTATCCGTTGGCGGTTCAGCATGCCCAAGAGATGGTCGACGCGGTGCAAAAGGTGACCAAGGGAGAGGTGGAGCTGACGCCGCTGCAACAAGCTCCCACGGCGACCTTCGGATACGCTGGCCTGGCACCAGAATTGCCCACCTCAGCCGACCTCGATGCCAAGGAGGCCAGTTCGCGCGTCAATGAGCGGCGCTGGGCCACGTACATGAAGGAAGTCCTTCGGGACCATGGACGGTTGCCGGAAACGGTTCCCATGCCCATCCACGTGTGGCGCTTTGGCGACCAGTTGGTGTGGGTGTTTCTGGGTGGGGAGGTAGTTGTCGAATACCAGCATGCCATCGCGCGCGAATTCCCTGATGTTCCTACCTGGGTAGCGGCCTACTGCGATGATGTGTTTGCCTACGTGGCCAGCGAAGCGATGCGCGCCGAGGGAGGTTACGAGGTCGATTCCTCGATGATCTACTACTTGCAACCGGGTAGATGGCAAAGCGGGACGCAATCGCGGATCGTCCGCCGGGTGGTGGAGATCGCCCGTGGCGAGCAGATTGAAGCCGATCCGCTCGGCGCCGCCGAGTCGCTCCGCCAAATCCGGGTGCCGCCAGGGTGGCAAGTGGAGTTGGTGGCCGCAGAACCCTTGATTGCCGATCCCGTCAATATCGCCTTCGGTGCCGATGGTCGCTTGTGGGTCGTCGAAATGGCGGACTATCCCACCGGTAATGCAACGGGTGGACGCGTTCGTTGGTTGATCGACGAAGACGCCGATGGAGTTTACGACCGTGGTGAGGTGTTCTTGGATGGCCTCGAGTATCCCACGTCGGTGCATCCATGGGGCCAAGGGGTGTTGGTGGCGACTGGAGCGGGGATTCTTTTGGCAGAGGATAGGGATGGCGATGGGCGGGCCGATGCGATCCAGCCGCAGGTTGCTGGATTCCATCGGGCCAACCCTCAACATCGGTGCAGTGGTTTCCAGATCGGGTTCGACGGCTGGTTGCACCTGGGAGCCGGAGACGGAACGAAAGAATTGCGAAGCCTGGTAAGCGACCATCGCCTGCAGTTGCATGGTGGTGATGTGGCGTGGAATCCGCGGACTGGACAGCTGCGCGAGACGGCGGGCGCTACACAGTTCATTCGCTCGCGCGATGCCTACGGAAACTGGTTCGGCAACTCCAATAGTCGGCCTATCTTCCAACTGGTGATCGACCGTCGCTACGTCGAGCGTCTGGACGGCAACATTCCGTTGGTCGAGGACCTATTGGAACCTGCCTTCGCCCCACCGGTCTATCCGCGCGGAGCCCACGAGGGGCGATTCAATGATTTGTTTGCTCGGGATCGGTTTACCAGCGCGTGCAGTGCGGTTGTCGTTGATGGCCCCAGCCCCTTGGGAGACGAACCGTTGATGGCCTTCGTGTGCGAACCGGTACATCGTCTGGTGGCGAGGTACGTACTTGAGCCGCAGGGGGGCGTCTTCCGCGGTCGGCGGCATCCAGAAGATCAGTCGTACGACTTCTTTACATCAACCGATCCCTGGTCGCGGCCGGTCCGCGCAATCGTCGCTCCCGATGGCTCCCTGTGGATCGTGGATATGGTGCGGCGAGTCATCGAGCATCCGCAGTGGATTCCCGCGGCGTGGCAAGAGCAGCTCGATCTCCGCGCCGGTGAGCATCAAGGGCGCATCTATCGTGTTGCCAAGCGGGACCGTATGTCCGCATCATCTGCCGACACTTGGGCCGTTGCGGCCGATGAGGAGCAACGGCTCTTGGCACAGCTCTGCAGTCCTCATGCCGCGTGTCGGGATTTGGTGATGGAGCATATCGCCACGCACCGCCCGCCGGTCGAAGATCAAGTCCGCGAGGTCAGCCATCGTCACACCGATCCGCGGGTGCGCATGTCGGCTTATGGGACACTGGCCGCGGCCGGTTGGCTCGACGCGCAGGACGTGGAGAGGGGATTGCAAGACGATGCGCCGTCGGTGGTCGCCGGCGTGTTGCGACTGTCCGAATCGCTCGCCCCCTCCCCTGCTCTCATCGACGCCATACGGCGCGTGGGCCAACGTGATCTGGGACCCGCGGTGGACCTCCAATGGATACTGACGGTTTCCCTGCACCCGCAACCTGAGTACGCCGAAACGTTGGCGTCGATAGCTGCTCGGAGCGGGCACCATCGATGGATCACTCGGGCCTTCGCGTTGTTCGATCAGCCGCAACTGGTCGCTGCCCTGTTCGAGCCGGTGATGGGATTGAACCAGGTGTCGCCCGAGGCCTGGGATCGGGCGGCTATTGCCAGTCGAGCCGAGCTGGTTCGCAAGTTGTGGAAGTCGATGGACGCACAGCAGCGCGAGGCGACAGTGCGAAAACTGGTACTTCCGCCACCGGTCGCTGTGGCCGATCAGCCAGCCCAATGGTTTTGGCTGTTGGTGCTTGCGCTCGAGCCGCCGAACCAGCTCCCGCCCTCTGTTGCCGCGTGGGTGGGGGACGTTTGCGCCGAGTTGCAGCAACGAGTCCTGGACGCGGATGTGCCGCGGCAGCGCCGCCGGCAGTGGTGGCAAGTGTTGGCCTTGTGCGATCGTCCATGGGAGGAAGTGCAGCAGTGGGTTGCGCAACTCCTTGATAGCCACGCGGACGACGAACTGAAACACGATGCGATTCTACTACTCGCCGCGCAGGATCGGCCCGAGGTGGCGGAGCTATTGCTGTCGCGGTGGCCGGGAGCTGCCAGTGAGCTGAAAGCGAGGATGGCCACCGTCCTGCTCACTCGCCGCCGTTGGGCGGAGGTGCTACTCACTTCACTGGAGACGGGGGACATCAGTGCACGAGATTTTCCACCCACCGTCATTCAGCAGATGCGACAGTTTCCCGATCGCGACTGGCGAGCTCGTGCGGACAAGGTGTTGGGGCGTCCCTCGCCACGATGGGAAGTGGTGGCTCACTACCTGCGCGCCATGCCTCCTCCCGTCGATCGAGGTGATGGCGGACGTTTGTTCGTCGAGCATTGCGCCGCTTGTCATGCCATCGCTCCGCAGCACCCGCCGATCGGACCGCCATTGAACAATCTCCAGCACTGGACGACGGATCAATGGGTGCAGGCGATCCTCGATCCCAACGCGGCAGTTGAACCAAAATACCGCCAGGTTCAGGTGCTCACGCGGGACGATGAAGTGCTTACCGGTGTAGTCGTGCGGCAAGATGAGCATCGATTGCAGGTGGCGTTGGCTGATGGCTCGTTACGCGAAGTGCCTGTCAGCAGAGTCGCGCGTCAAAAGGAAACTTCTGTTTCCCTGATGCCCGAGGGATTCGAGGGCAAGCTTTCCCCGGAAGACCTGGCCCAATTGATTGCCTATTTGCGATCTCGTTGACGGGTAGCCCGCTGCCTTCGTTGTTGCCGTCGTGGATGCCGACTATAAGCGAGCATGCCGGCGTGCCAGCGCAGGCACGGGAATGAATGTTGTTTCGCGAAGCATTTTCCCCTCAACCCTGAAGGTCAGATCAACTCTTGCAGTCGGCGCAGCCAACGGGGGATGGCCGTGAGCGGATCTTCTGAGGCTTCGTACTCCAGGGCTACCCAACCGCTGTATCCAGCGCGACGGAGGATATCCAAGACTCGCGCGAGGTCGGTTTCCTCGGTTCGCCCCTGACGGTGCATCTCCACCTTGATCTGGGCGTTGATGGCATACGGTGCAATCTGTTCCAGTTCCGCATAGGGGTCGTCCGTGGAGCGGAAGTTCCCCGAGTCGAAATTGACGCCAAATGCTGGCGACTGAACTTGACGCACAATCCCCAGCAGCCCCTCTGCCCTCGCCGTAACTCCACCGTGGTTCTCCAAGGCGAGCAGCATCTGGTACTGGGCGGCATACTCGCAGGCGCGTTCACAATTGGCGGCGCAGCGGGCGAGGGTCGTCTCCAGCGACTCGCCTGCGATTTCACGGCCGGCAAAGATGCGAATGACCGAGGTACCGAGGCGGGCATAATAATCGATCCAACGTCGCGTGTGTTCCAGGTCTTGCGCCACCTTCTCGGAGTCTGGATTGCAAAAGTCGTTGCGAATCGCTCCTCCAGAGACGGTAACGCCGCGCAGGTGGCAGTGCCGCTTCAGCTTGAACAGGTAATCGTCGTCCACTTCATCGGGGAAGTAATAACTGGTCAATTCCGCTCCGAAAAGTCCTTGGTCGGCACAGTAGTCGACGAAGTCGAACAAGGTCATCTGGGGCGGTTGTCCATTCTGTGGCGTCAGATACTGCCGCATCGAGTAGGCGGCCAGGCTGAGTTTCAATCTCCCCGGAGCTGGGCGTTCCAAGGGATCCATGGCCATCGACGCGTGGCCACCCATCCCGGCGACCAGACCAATCCCCAATCCAGTCAACTGCTTTGTAAATTGCCTGCGCGATGGATTCATGGGTGAGTTCCTCGGATCGATGGGTGCCTCGTCGTCGCGGATGCCGCGGACGACGAGCAAGGTAAACGAGCCATCGTCCCATTGTACCATAGAGCCAAGGTCAATCGTGCCGATCGCTCCCTGCCGCTCTGGTCGCCTCGTTCGTTACCGCGATGTAGGTCAGGGGCCACCGCCATCGAGGGCATGGCATCGCGGCAGAGCGATGTCGTGACCTACAGCAGGTCGCTGCCGAGGTCGGGCGGGGCTGGGGGCTATTTCGCCGTGCGGACCAGGTAGGTCGATCCGGCATAGAAGCGGATCAACTCATTGCTCAATTGAGATACGGGAATGCCGACGGCCGTACGGAAATCGGCGTGTCGTTCCGTGGGCAGATAGGCGCCGAATTGACGCTGCTGGAGGCGATCGATCAGATTTCTTAACTGCTCGGGCCGCCGTTCGCATAGGTAGAATGCCAACGCCCAACTGAGCGTGTAAGCGTCCTCCGTGGCAGTGGTGAACATCGTATCGGAGGCTATCAGGTCGGACAGCGCGTCGTCGAGCCGTTGCGGGGTGGACAACCAAGGCTGCAGCAATTGCCGATAGTAGCGATGGATGCGCCCCTCGGTGGTAAGACGGCCGGCGGAGGCGAGGTCATAGCATGCTGGGACCTCGAACATCGTGGCCAGGCCTTCCACCAACCACATGGGATTTTCTGCCGTGCGGCTGTGAATTCCCGTGTTGAAGGCGAGTAAATGGATTGCTTCGTGCGTTACCGTGGCCATGGTTTCCGACGGTCCTCCCTGCTGCGGACCATGGGTAAACAAGATGCAGCGATTGGAGGCCGGTAGATAGCAGCCGACCGCTTGCGGGGGAAGCTTCGCGCCTTCGGCGCGAGCGGAAGCCAAGAATTCTTGTTGATTGCTGTACTCGATAACTACCAATGGAAAATCGGGACGGCGCACCTTCCACTGGTGAAGATGAGCGTAGCGCCGAAAGCCTCCGTACAACTTGATGAAATGCTCCTGCCAGCGATGTTGAGCCGCAACCGGGGAGGCGATGACGTACGGGCCAACTTGCTCGATAGCGTACTCTTGGCCAAGTTCGCGGTGCAGACGCGTACGAGCCTGACGGACCGATTCCGGCTGAAAAACTCGCTCGGTGAGACGGTGATGGGCGATCTGTGCTGCGTCAATGATGTGTAGCCGTCCGGTGACATCGAGTAGGACGCTCTGTCGTTGATCCCAATAAATGGGCAGTCCCTCTACGGTTCCATGGCGCAGATGGATTTCGAGGATGGGGAATTCTTGCGCAACTAGACGTGATCCGATAGCTGGCCACATGGCGAGCAGGCACAGGAACACGAGTTGCGGGCACCGGTGACGGTGCGAGAATCTGCGTTCGGGCAACTGATGGCTCTCCCCTGTGATGTCGGGTACTTTTGCCCAGCCCTCCGGGGGCGGTGGGAAAGGCAGCTTGAGTTGTCGAGGACTGTCTACCGGATCTAACAAAGCGTAGCGTGTCGACGGGCCGCCATGACCGCGGCGGCGGCTGGGGGAACGAAGAGGAGGTAAGGCCAAAAGTGGATTGTTCCTGTGGTGACGGTTATGATGACGACGAGGTTAGGTGTTTAATAATAAGGTGGACCGATTGGCGTTTCAGCAGGGAGTGACGAGGTGATGAACAATCGTGTCGATGGTCGCGGCCGATCAATCACTGGTCATTGTTCCGAGAGCTGCCGATGGTGCGCACCGGCATCGAGCGGTCGGCCGAGGCACTGGATACGAGCGCTAGTGCTGTTGGTGGCTTGGCAAGCATGGCAGCTAGGAGCGGCAGCGCCGCACGCCGTGCAGCGGTTGCAGGCCCAAACGCCCGGTAGCCTTGCCGAGGCAACCCAACAGGAGTACGCCAGCGATCGGCCGGCCGAAGTTGGGGATGGGAACGGTGAGCAGGAGGACCGGACGCGGCGTGTGGACGAAGGGCGCGTGCGACGATGGATTCGTCAGCTCGAGGCGGATACCCTGGCTCAACGCGATGCGGCCGAGCAGGAATTGGTAAAGTTGGGCGCGGACATCTTGCCTTTACTGCCGACGGTGACCGAGCGAACGTCCGGCGAATTGAAGATTCGGCTGGCCCGTATTCGGCAATCGCTGGAGGCCCAACGTGTCGCTCAGTTTGTGAGACCTTCGACCGTGACCCTCGGCGAGCCTATGCGCTTGGCCGATGCCCTGGATGCCATCGCTGAGCAGACAGGTAATCAGGTGCGGGTGGAGCCAAGTGAGCTGGCCACCGAGGTCGTCGTCCACCTTGCAGGGAGGGAAGTTCCTTTCTGGGAGGCGCTCCACAGAATCATGGAGCAGGTTGGCTTGGGCGTCGCCCCGTTCGTTTCCTCGGAAAATGAACTCGTCTTGGTTCGTTTGCCAACAGAAGCTGTGTCTGGCAAACCGTGGATCGGGGGGGCACTGCGCATCGACCCCCATTCGATGCAATGCCAAATCAACTATCGCTCTTCGTTGGCTGGACAATGCGTGGTGGGGTTGCTGCTCAGTTGGGAGCCGCGGTTGCAACCGCTTTATGCGCAACTGCCGATGGGACGTATCTCGGCCACCGTTGGCGAGGATACGATTGGCTCGATCATGCCTGCGGCAGTGCCCGAAGTGCCGTTGAACGTGGGGGGATGTACCGCCCAACTGGAGTTTCCCTTGGAACGCCCCCCGCGATCGGCGTTGCAATTGGATCGTCTGACCGGAGAACTGATCTTAGCCATTCCCAGCGAAAAGCACGAATACACCTTTCGTAAGTTCAGCGATGGCACGCGCCAAGTGCAACGTTACGGTGACGTGACGGTGGTGCTCGAAGGAGCCCGTCGTAATGGTCCGGTGTGGGAGGTGCAGTTGCGTGTTGAATTCGGTGATCCTCAAGGCGCGCTGGAGTCTTTTCGCGGCTGGATCCTATCCAATAAAGCCTATTTGCGGGACGACGAGGGACACCGAATCAACGACGTGGGCTTTCAGACCTACGGGATGACCTCCAACTCGGTGGGAATCGCCTACCTGTTCCAAATCAATGCGGATCCCGATGACTACGAGTTGATCTACGAGTCGCCCGCTGGTATCGTCCGGCACACGGTCCAATTCGAATTGAAAGAACTACCTCTTCCTTGATCGGCGGGCTGCGGAGGCTTATGGGCACCGCATGCGACCGTCACCGCGCAAGGGGACGAAGATGGTCGTGCCAGTCGCTGCGTTTCACCTGGATGCGTAAGAGCGGAGTGTGGCGACGGGGCGCAGGACGCAGCCGAAGGGAGGTTTACTGTACCTTGATCACCAATTACGATGACTATCGACCCGCCGATTGGGGTGAGCCTACGTCCCAGCACCGAACTCATCGATGTGAGCACAAGCCTTTTGCGTCCGTCGACATCGGTACCCTGTGTTTCCTAACGCGTTGGTTGGTGCTGTACTCCTACCGCCGTGGCGCAGGTGACGAGCACTTCGGTAATCCTGGTCTGCGCAGAGTAGTGAAAAATGCATTGGTTCGTCTTGGTATTTCGCGAGAATCCTTATGAAGTACGTATCGTTGGCAATTAGTTGGTTCATGGTGGTGATGGCAGCTTGTTGCCCCAAGGTGACAGGCGGAGCGGAACCCAACACGTTAACCCGGTCGGAAGAGCTAAGTGGTTGGGAACTGTTGTTCGACGGAAAATCGGCGGACAAATGGCGCAATTATCGAAGCGATACACTGTCGCCAGGTTGGAAGGTCGAGGATGGAGCCTTGATCCGAGCTGAGAAGGGGGCGGGGGATATTGTCACCAAGGAGAAGTTCAAGTATTTCGAACTGTCCATCGAGTATCGGATTTCGCCTGGTGGGAACAGCGGCATCATGTTTCATGTTACCGAAGATCATCCGCAACCATGGCATAGTGGTCCGGAAATTCAGATTCAGGACAATGCTCAAGGCCACGATCCGCAATTGGCCGGCTGGCTGTATCAACTCTACCAGCCGACAGCACCGGCATGGACTGGCGAGACCGACATCCTGGATGCCACACGTCCGGCAGGCCAATGGAATCACATCTATCTGCGCATTGCTCCCAACCAATGCGAAGTGTCGATGAACGGCAATCTCTATTATCGTTTCCAATTGGGATCGGAAGATTGGAAACGGCGAGTGGCGAAGAGCAAGTTCGCTCAGTTTCCTGGATTTGGCGAAGCGGGCGAAGGACATATCTGCTTGCAAGATCATGGCGATGTGGTCGCGTTCCGCAATATTAAAGTGCGTCGTCTGCCCGAGGATGGTGTGCCGCCTCAGCCGATTACCGGCAAGCTGAACATGAATGGAGTGTTGGCGTTTCCCAACCTGAAATGGGAAGGCTGGGATCCTATCGACGAAGGGGGCAATATCCGCAAGCTTCGTCTGTTGGAATTGACGTACGACAAGAAGAATCCCACGCGGATGTTTGCCATTTCCCAAGGGGGGAAGATCTTTACGTTCGAGAATCGGCCCGATGTCAGTCAATCGCATTTGTTCTTGGACCTGAGCGATACCGTGACGCAATGGTACACGCGCGGCGCCAACGAGGAGGGGCTGCTGGGGCTGGCATTGCATCCCGATTTTTCCAGCAACGGGTTGTTTTATGTTTACTACACCCATAAGGACGACCACCGCACGGTGGTATCGCAATTCCGTGTCTCCTCCGAGGATCCCCATCGTGCCGATCGCGCGTCGGAGGAGGTGTTGCTGGAGGTCAAGCAGCCCTACCAGAATCATAACGGTGGTTCGATGGAATTCGGGCCGGACGGGTATCTGTATATCGGGCTGGGTGACGGAGGTTTGCGGAACGATCCACTGATCGCCGGTCAGGATATCAGCAAACTGTTGGGTAAGATCTTGCGCATCGATGTGAATTCACGAACCGAGGGTAAGAAGTACGGCATTCCTGCGGACAATCCATTCGTGGATGTTCCCAATGCCCGAGGAGAGATCTACGCCTACGGTTTTCGCAATCCATGGCGCATTGCCTTCGATCGGGCCACAGGACGGTTGTGGACCGGCGATGTCGGGCAGGAATTGTGGGAAGAGATCGATGTGGTGGTCAAGGGTGGCAACTATGGATGGAGCCGCCGGGAAGGGAGCCATGGTTTTGGCAACAAGCCTCAACCGGAACTCGTGTCACCATTGATCGATCCGGTTTGGGAATACGATCATGGCGTAGGGAAATCGGTGACCGGGGGACGCGTTTACCGCAGTGAACGGTTGCCGGAACTGCAAGGCAAGTACATCTATGCCGATTACGTCAGCGGCGCTATTTGGGCGCTCAGCTACGACCCGGAGGCAGGGGTTGCGACCACCAACGAGCAGGTTATCGCCAGTGGTATTCCCGTGCTGGCGTTCGGGGAGGATGCCGACGGCGAGGTCTATTACATGATCGACAGCGCCCAAGGCAATTGCATTTACAAGTTCGAACGTCCACAGTGAGGAGGCACTTTCCATGGGCTCGATCCGGCAGTGTCTGCCGATGACTTGGTGGATGTGGGGAGCGTGCATGGCCGTGCTGCTGGCGAGCAGCGCGGTGACTGCTCAGTCCCCATCGCGACCGAATATCGTGTTGATCCTCGTGGACGACATGGGATTTTCCGATGTCGGGTGCTACGGGGCCGAGATTCGAACACCGAACATCGACCGATTGGCCGCTCGAGGAGTGCGGTTCACGCAGTTTTACAATTATGGTCGGTGCTGTCCCACTCGTGCCGCATTGATGACTGGGTTGCATCCGCATCAGGTGGGAATTGGGCACATGACCGAGCCGCCAGAGCGGCCGTTGGGGATCAGCGGGCCCTATCAAGGGCATCTCAACGACCAGTGCACGACGTTGGCCGAGGTCCTGCGCGGTGCCGGTTATCGGACCTTGATGACCGGCAAGTGGCACTTAGGTTACCACCGTCGTGAGGACTGGCCGCTGCAGCGCGGATTCGAGCGATATTTCGGTTGCATTTCCGGGGCATGCAACTACTTTCGTCCCACCGGCGAGCGGGGGTTGACCATGGGCAATGAGCCGGTGGAGCCTGCCGACGATTTTTATGCCACCGACGCATTCACCGACTATGCAATTCAATTCATCGACGAGTCGCTGGTGGAGGATGGGAACCGCCCCTTTTTCCTTTATCTGGCGTACAATGCACCCCACTGGCCTTTGAATGCCAAGTGGGAGGAGTTCCTCCGCTATCGTGGTCAATATCGCGACGGATGGGAAGCACTCATGCGCCGCCGGTTGGCCAAGCAGTTGGAGCTTGGTCTGTGGGAAGAACCTCCAACGCCTGCTCCTCATGAAGGCCCGCGGTGGGAGTCGCTGTCGGAACAACAGCGAGATGATCTCGATGCCATTATGGCGGCCTATGCCGCGTGCATCGATTCGATCGATCAAAACGTCGGTAGGCTGGTCGGCTATCTTGAACAACGGGGCCAACTGGACAATACGCTGATCTTCTTCCTGAGCGATAACGGCGCTTGCCAGGAAGGGGGCACGCTGGGCAATGGTTCGCAAGCCATGGTGCGGAATCCTCCTCCGGGAACGGCCGGGGTGCGCCTGGGACGGGCCTGGGCTAACGCCTGCAATACGCCGTTTCGCCTGTACAAGCATTTTTTACATGAGGGGGGCGCGTGCACGCCGTGCATTGCCCATTGGCCGGCGGGGATCGATAAACGATTGCAAGGAGGTTTTTTGCGGCACGTCGCGTGGTTGCCCGATTTCATGCCCACGGTGATCGAGCTGGCCGGCGCCGAGTATCCGGCCGATCTCCCCCCACCTGTTGGCCGATCGCTACTCCCGTTGTTGCATGGTCAGGATCAGCCGATTCACACCGAGCCGTTGTTCTGGGAGCACGAGGGAAATGCCGCTGTACGTCACGGTCCATGGAAGCTCGTGCGTCGCTATCAGAAACCGTGGGAGTTGTACCGCATAGATCGAGATCGCACGGAACTGCTTGATCTGGCCCAGGAGCACCCTGAGCAGCGGGACCGTATGAAGCATCAGTGGGAGGCATGGGCCGACGCGACCGGAGTCCAATATCCCCAGCGCTTCAATATGTACGAGTACTTGAGGAGCACGGAGAAGTAATCCGGCGCGAATCGCGTTATCAGGAGATTCTATCGTGTCCGCGACAGATTCGTGTGGACAGGGCAGGACGTCGCATCGCGCGGCCCTGCGCATCGTTCGGGGAACTACGTGGCACTACTTCGCCGCCCGAGTCGTGCCATTCTTTGGGCTGGTCGCCTGCCTGTTGGCAATGGAGCGGTCGGTGGGGGAAACGTCCGTCCAGGCTGCTGAGCGTCCTAACTTCGTGTTGATCTTCATCGACGACATGGGTTGGGGAGATTTCTCCTGCTTCGGGAACCAGGAGGTGCAGACGGAGAACTTCGATCGTATGGCAGCGGAGGGAATTCGTTTCGAGCAATTCTATGTCAATTCGCCGATCTGTTCTCCTTCGCGCGTCGCCATATCGACCGGACAGTACCCCACGCGATGGAGAATCACTTCCTACTTGAACAACCGGCGTAGCAACGAGGAGCGCGGCATCGCCCAGTGGTTGGATCCGCAAGCTCCCATGCTGGCGCGTTTTCTGCAACAGGCCGGTTATGCTACCGGGCATTTTGGCAAATGGCATATGGGAGGCCAGCGCGATGTGGGGGAGGCCCCCTTGATCACCGAGTACGGGTTCGACGCATCGCTCACCAATTTCGAGGGGCTGGGGCCGAGAGTGTTGGCGATGAAGGATCGGTACGACGGCAGCCCTGCTCAACCGCACACCCTGGGATCGGATCGTTTGCCTACCGGACCCATTTATTGGCAGGATCGGAGCAACATCACCGCAACCTACACGGCAGCCGCCATCGAATTCATCCAACAAGCGCATCGGGCGGGCCAGCCGTTCTATGTGAATTTGTGGCCCGATGACGTTCACTCGCCCTTCTTCCCTCCGGCGGCACGTCGCGGTGATGGCTCGAAGCGCGCGTTGTACCATGGCGTGTTGGAGACTGCCGATGAACAGATTGGCGTGTTGCTTGGTTTCCTGCGGCACACCCCGGAGCTTCGAGACAATACCATCGTGTTGGTGTGCAGTGACAATGGGCCGGAGCAAGGTGCCGGTTCGGCTGGCCCTTTTCGCGGCTTCAAGACGCACTTGTTCGAGGGTGGAATTCGGTCGCCGCTGATCGTGTGGGGGCCCGGATTCCTGAATTCTTCTCGCCAAGGGACGGTCAATCGAGATTCCGTGTTTGCAGCGATCGATCTTGTCCCCTCACTACTGGAAATGGCCGCCGTCGATGCCGAAGGAGTGGTGTTCGATGGTCAGCCGCTAGCGGACGTGCTGCTGGGCAAGAGTACACGGTCACGCAGCGAGCCGTTGTATTTTCGACGGCCGCCTGATCGAGATCGGTTTTATGGTTTGGACGATGCGCCGGACCTGGCGATGCGCGAAGGGGATTGGAAGCTGCTGTGCGAGTACGACGGGTCGGAGGCCATGTTGTTCAACCTTCGCGAAGATCCTGGCGAGGAAAACGACTTGGCCGCTCAGCATCCGCAGATCGTTCAATCCATGGTTGCGCGACTAGTTGCCTGGCACCGGTCCATGCCTCAAGACAATGGTGCCCACTACCGGCAGGCTCGCTAACGGTGACGATGCGTGGTCCTGTCGGCAGTTGGGAGCCCCATTGGGCGTGTGACGGAGCTTTGTCGTTTCTGGGGAGGGAGCCTTCAGGGGGCCGGATGGTCTCTGCCGATCCAATCAAAGCCGTTCATGTCGGCTAGGGCCAAGATCAAGGCGTGCGTTCCGTTCTTGGCCCACCCCTTGGCCATGACGCTGCGATAAAGCTGTTCGGCCAGAGCGAGGCCGGGCATGGCCAGACCTATCCGTCGACTTTCTGCCAATGCGATCCCCATGTCTTTTACAAAATGTTCTACAAAGAAACCGGGATCGAAGTTATTGGCGATCATGCGCGGTCCGAGATTGGAAAGAGACCAACTTCCCGCCGCGCCGGAGGCTACCGATTTCAATACGGTTTCTAAATCGAGACCTGCTCGATACCCGTATATCAGGGCCTCGCAGACGCCGATCATCATGGTGGAAATAAGGATCTGATTGACCATCTTCGTGTGCTGACCGCTGCCGGCCGGCCCTTGGTGGACGATCGTCTTTCCCATTGCTTCCCAACAGGGTTTCAGTGCTTCGACCACGGGAGCATCACCGCCGATCATGATCGACAAGGTTCCCTCGCGAGCACCTTTATCTCCTCCAGAGACTGGTGCATCGAGCATGAAAACGCCTTTCTCCTTCGCGGCCTCGTACATCTCCACGGCCAGGCTCGGTTCGCTGGTGGTCATATCGACCAGCACGCTACCGGGCTTCGCCCCCGCCAGCGCGCCTCGTTGGGGATCGAGAAAGACTTCGCGCACGTCCTGCGGGTATCCGACGATGGCAAATACCACGTCGCAGTGCTTGGCGACTTCGCGCGGCGTGTCCCCCCACTGGGCGCCCTGATCGAGAAGCGGTTGTGCTTTGGAACGCGTGCGATTGTAGACCACGACGTCGAAGCCGGCTGCCATCAGGTGGCGGCACATGTGGAATCCCATCACGCCGGTACCGATCCAGCCGATCCGAGTTTTTCCGGGGACGCATGTCGGAATGCTCATCGAGTTTTCCTTTGGTGGGTGGGAAGATGTCACAAGCTGTTGAACTGCCGACTCCATCGGTCGCGGTTTTGGCAACCTGATTATGCAACTTGGTGCATGGAGGTAAATACCATGCCCATCTCGGCTAATCGCCCTCGGCTAAAGCGAATGGGATTCATGCTGTCTACGGTCGTACCACAGGAATGCCATGAGGATAAAAAGAATGGCGACGGCCAGCAGGATGCCGGGATTCAACCAACCGAATCGCTCCCACCACACGATCGCGTAGCCCATGCTGCCTGCCAGGCCAGCGTAGTAGAGGAAGATGGGAAGCGTTTTGCGGATGACCAATCCTTCGCTGCCGATGAGGCCTACCACGGCACAGGCCGCCACCACATTGTGCACACAAATGGTATTGCCCGCCGCGCCTCCTACCGCCTGTAAGGCGACTACCCATAACGGATCGACGCCGATTTCCTCCCCCACATTGAATTGGAAGAGCGACAACATCATGTTGCTGATCGTGTTGCTGCCGGCAATCGCCGCGCCCAGGCCGCCGATGGCCGGCGCGAACAATGGCCAGAGCGAGCCAACAAGTTGGTGGACTCCCATGGCCAGAGCTAGCGGCATTTTCTCGTAGCCGGCGGCTCCGCCATCACTGTTGAGAAACACTTGAACCATGGGAACGGTGGACAGGAGGGCGATCGAGGCTCGAGCAACCGTCCTGGTAGACGCGCCCCATGCCACGCTGAACCGTGACCACCGCATCCGATGCACCACCCAGGCGAAAAGAGCAGCCAGGCAGAATACGGTTCCCGGCAAGTAAAGTGGCGCGACGGTGGCGCTGATCGAGGTGCCGAAGATGTTCGACCAAGAGAACGCCACCGACTTGAGAAGACGTTCCGGCGAAGTATCCAATCCGGGCACCGCTCGTTGACGACTGAGCACCAGCAGCACGGCAACCAGTAGGTAAGGAGACCAGGCATGCAGCAAAGGCATCTTCTTGTTGGCGGGGGACGCACTGTATGGTAAACCCGCTCCCGTCCAATGGCGGGGCCAGCGCGATGATGGTGGAAACTCCCATGTCGGGCCGCGCGGTAACAGAAAGCCGCTGCGAGAAGCACGCAGGACGATGGTCAAACCGAGTAATCCACCGAGCAGCGAAGGGAATTCTGGTCCCAGAAGGAAGGCCACGGTAGCGTACGGCAACGTCATGGCCCCGGCAGCGAAAAGGGCAAACTTCCAGACCTCCAAGCCCTCCCGCCATGATCGATGTTCACCGAAAAAACGCGTGGTGAGGCACACGAGCAACAGCGGCACGAGGCTGCCCACGCTGGCGTGGATCAAGGCGACTCGCCATCCGACCACATGCAACAATTCCCGTCCGGTCTCCATCCCCAGACCGGACGCAAACTGGTCGATCGTTCCCTCTCCGGCTAGCCCACTGCTCACTCCGATCAAAATGGGTGTTCCCACCGCGCCGAAGGAGACGGGCGTGCTCTGGATGATCATTCCTGCCAGGACGGCGGCCAACGGTGGAAAACCTAGGCCCACCAACAAGGGGACGGCAACGGCTGCAGGGGTTCCGAATCCGGCCGCGCCTTCGATAAAACTGCCAAACAACCAGGCAATGATGATCACTTGGATGCGCCGGTCTGGCGAGATGTTCCCCAGCGAATTGCGGATGCGATCCAGAGCCCCACTCTCATGCAACGTGTTGAGTAGAAGGATGGCGCCGAAAACGATATACAACAGCTCGCCAGCCGTAACGAGTCCTTTCACCGAGGCGGCCATGATTTGAGTGATCGGAATCTGCCACACGAAGGCCGCCAGGACGACGACCGAGAGATAGGACAAAGGCATCGCCCGGCTGGCTGGCCAGCGTAGGCCGACAAGCAGGATGCCGACGATGGCGATCGGAATCGTTGCCACAGCGGCCATCAGGGTGCTACTCATGGTCAACTCTCCTATCGGCAGCGACGAGCCACTTGCCGCCTAAAACAATCGACTGAAATAAAAAAGGTGAGCTTAGCTAGCAGGTGGAGCAATTGGAATCGGTGGAACAGGTACCTAGGATGAGGCATGCAATGGGATCGTCGGTCCAACCACGTTGAGGGGACGTATTCGAGTGGCGTGGGCACCGCTCCCGCCCACAGCGGACGCTCCCCGGCTTGTCAGCTCCCCGGCTTGTCAATGGAACAGAGGGAGTAGCGGTGGCGATCCCTACCGTCCACCACAGTGGTCGTATTGCTACGGTATGAACATTTCATCCACACCGCGGATGCCTGGAGAAGATGTCTCGGTAGACCACTCGGGCGCCCCGGCAACCTGCCTAAATCTTACCCAATTCGTACATTGCGATGGCCTGGCAGTGAGTGGATCCTGCTTTCTATCGCGCTACGGCAGGAGTCGACTTCGCAATCCGGCCGTCGCTGACTAGGCTGTCTTCATGGATCGAAGCGGAAATGTACCTCCGGATGTCGGCCGCGGCTGTCGGGTGACTGTATCTATCCATCTCCGCTGGCGTGGTCCGGGCGTCGCATTTCTAGCTGGCTAATGATTTACTGATTCTCGAAGAAGGTGCGGACGAACGATGGATGATTACTACGAGAATTCTCCCCACGGCGAGGAACGGATGGTTCCTGCAGCAACGGAATCCGATCGCTTGGATACGTCGCTGGGAGGGGTGTCCATAGAAAGTGGCGAAGGAGATGATCCACAGTCGAGCGAGATTTCTCAAGATTTCGTGGTGCGATGGGAGAAACTGATCAGTACCACCAACTGGGAAAAGGGGCGGATTATTCATGAGTGGCGTGAAGCATTGATCGCCAGCGGCGCCCCGGCAACCAGTTACAGTGATGAAGCTTGGGCTCGCCGTGTCGGCGGCGTCACTTCCCAGCACGTGGGACGATTACGTCGTGTCTACGAGCGGTTCGGCGCAGTCTATTCCACGTATTCTGGGTTGTACTGGAGCCATTTTTTGGCCGCCATGGATTGGGAGGACGCCGAGATGTGGTTGGAGGGAGCTGTTCAGAGTGGTTGGAGCGTTTCGCAGATGCGTCGCTGGCGGTGGGAGACACTCGGCGCGGTACCAGAGGAAGAGCCTACCGATGAGGAACTGATCACGGCATCGGTCGACGAAGATTTTGTCCCCCTCGAAGAAATGGAGGAGGACATTTCTGCTGCCGACGGCACACGGGCGGCAACCGAAGGGCCACTGCCCGAAGGTCCCGATTTCGGCGATGAACGGGACATCGAGGCGCTGGCCGATGACCCGCCGATCGATGACGTCTTGCCTTGGGAGGGGGATCCCGAGCCAGGAGTGTCACCACTGGCGTCTCTGCCCAGCTTGCCAGTGGATCTAGCCGACGCGGTGGAACAATTCAAGCTGGCGATTATCCGCCATCGGACAGAGGGTTGGAACGAGGTACGGCCGGAAGACGTCGTCCAGGCATTGGAGGCACTACGCGACTTTGTGCGTCAGGGATAAGGCGGTTGGGCTGGCTGCCCCCTGCAACAGCGGATGGACTGGCCGTCTCTCTTTGACGTCGGTCCATGAGATTCTTGGCTTCTGCTGGCGGTGCCGCGACCGCGCGCCGTACACCGCACGGCCAACAAAGAGGGCTGCCATCGTTAGCAGGGGGCCAACCAACCTCGGCGATGATTTCCTTACAAGTGTGCCCATGGGGGCGCCTTCAAAAAGCTTGTCCATGAGTTATGAGAGGCTGCGGGCTTGAACGTTGGTAAGGAGGACTCCCATGAGACGAATGCAACGCACTCCCGCGCCGATCATCAGGAAGCTGCGGGAGGCGGATGCGCGTTGTCGGCTGGCCGGACGATTTGTTGGCTGACCGGACGATCGGCCAAGCATGCCCCGCGTTGAAGATCAGCCGGACGAAATGGCATATCTAGACGCGGTACCAACTGGACGTCTGGTTGAGGGAGGGGGTGGGGCGTCGATGGCCGGCTGTCTGGAGAGGATTCTGGGAGGCTGGCGAGGCGAACGAGAACTCAAGATCGGGTAGCGTACCGGCAGCGGATGCTCGCTGAACGGCAGGCCAGTGGCCTTTCGGTGCCAGCGTGCTGTTGCCCGACGAACGTTGCCGCTCACGCGATTTACTACTACTCTCGCGACCACTGCTCCCACTACTGCTCCCGAAAACTTAGCGGCCACCAATCGCGGGATGATGGCAGGCGGCGGCCTGTGAGACATCGATCTTCAGCTCGTCGCCGAGCGTCCCATCTTTTTCGAAGGCGTCTTTCCATCGGTGAATATAGGTATCACGGATACCCAATTCCCGGGCAACCTCACGATAGGACAGTCCCTGTTCGAGCACTTTCCTGACCGCTGCCAGCTTGAATTCGCGGCTGAATTGTCGTCGTTGCATCGGAGTCTCCTTTTCCTTTCGGTCTATTCTGACATAAGGTGACCCACTGTCTACCAAACTCGGGAAGGTTCACACCTCCCAGACTTTCATGAAAAAAATCCGACAAAAAACTTGACTTGAGGGCGCCGATCTGCACAATAACGGATGAAGTCGCTCGACTGCTCTTGTCCTCGTCTTGCCCGACCAGTCAGCGACATGGTGATAGCATAGGAGGGCCGCCCCATGCGCCCCTACTCACTACTCACTACTCACTACTCACTACTCACTCGCCGTGAGTCTTCTCTTGCTGGTAGGTTGCGGTGAGATGAATGCGGTGGGATTTTCTTCGGCCAGCGACCACGGGCCGTTTACCCAACGCGTTGCCGCGGGCCATGATTCTTCCATTGATTCTCGCCCGGCGGAGTCGGTCTTCGATGTTGGGATCGTGCTGGCCGATCGGCCGGGTTACCTGTGTGTGCCTTTCGAACGAGTCGGTTTGTCACCGGCAGCGCAGGTCGAGCATCTGCGCGCTTCGTGCGAGTGCATCGATCCTCGCGTCGTCAGCATCTTCAGCGATCGCGGCGACGTCGTCCCAGCGTTGTTGCTGGAGTTCGTTCCCGATCCGGCCTCCGATGCTGACGATGCTTCGGCGGGTCTTGCGGCTGCTCTGGACACCGGAGGTGGCTTCGGCGAGTTACCGGATCTAGGGGTTGCCTCATCGTCGTCTGAGCAACCGGTTGGATCGGCTCCTTCGCAGGCCACTCGGTCGCCCCGCGGTCAGAACTTGGGGGTGATCGTTGGCGTGGCTTTGTCCGACGGTGCGACCCATCAGTTTCGCGTCGACCTGCTGCACACGACTTTGCACCGGGAGGACCAGCGATGAGAGCTTGGATTCCTCAGTCAAGGATTGTCCTCCGTCGTTCCCTGTCCATTGTGCCCCGTCAGTCCCTGCCGGGAACGCACAATGTAGCCCGTCAGTCCCTGCCGGGACCGCACAATGTAGTCCGTCAGTCCCTCCCGAGCCTCGCTTGCAGAATTCAACTGCTCGTACCGTGTGTTTCGGCTGCGGTCGAATGCCCACGTCGCATGGTTGGCCCTCCCCGCTCGCGCCCTCCCCGCTCGGGCCCTCCCCGCTCGCATTACTCGCGACCCTCCCGCAAGCGGGAGGGTGGGGTGTGGATACACGGGGCAGGTAGGGCGGCTGTTGCATCGTGCGGTATGGTTCTGGAGTGCAGGCGGGAGGTTACGAAGTTGCGGCGTGGTATGACGCTGGTGGAACTGCTGGTGGTGATCGCCATCATCGGGGTGCTCATCGGGCTGTTGTTGCCGGCGGTGCATGCGGTGCGGGAAGCGGCCAGGCGGATGCAGTGCCAGTCGAACTTGAAGCAACTGGCCCTGGCGGCGCACAACTTCGAATCGGCTCACCAGCGTTTTCCCTCGGGCGGCTGGGGCTACCAGTGGCAGGGCTTTGCGGACATCAGCTCGCCGGCCGGCCAGCCCGGTGCGTGGCCCTACTCGCTGTTGCCGTTCGTCGAGCAATCGGCGCTGTACCACTTGGGTTCGTATCACTCGGATCCCGATCAGCGCAACGCCGACTTGCACCAGCGCGTCGGCTCGCCGGTGCCGATCTACAACTGTCCCAGCCGTCGTGGCGGCGAGCCGCTGGAGTTCAAACCGCAGTGCCAGAGCTGTCCGCGTCCGATCGGGGTGACCGAGCCGCTGCCGTCGACCGTGCGGGGCGACTACGCGGTCAACGCGGGCGACGGGGCGCCCGATCCGCAGCAACTGATCAGTTGGCCATTGAACTTTCCTGGTCCGGACGATGTCCAGGAAGCGAATCGGTTGGCTCGCACGCGGCAGTGGCCCAAACCGCCGGCCGATTGGTCGGGGATCAGTTGGCTGGCCCGCAGCGTGCGGATGGCTCAGGTAACCGACGGCACCAGTCACACGTTTTTGTTTGGCGAAAAGTACGTGATGCGGGACGCGTATCACACGGGATTCGACTGGGGCGACAACGAGCCGCTGTATGGCGGGTTCAACAACGACAATCACCGCAGCACGCATCCGCATTGGCCTTTGAAGCGGGATACGGTGGGTGAGATATCGATCGGCAGTTTCGGGTCGGCTCATTCGACCGGCGTCAACTTTGCCATGGTCGACGGCAGCGTGCACCATGTTCCGTACGAGATCGATCAACAGGTCTATCGCTGGCTCGGCAACCGCCACGACGGCCAGAGCGTGGAGCTACCAGAGTAAACATCGAGCTACCAGAGTGAATATCAAGCTACCAGAGTGAATATCAAGCTACCAGAGTGAATATCAAGCTACCAGAGTGAATATCGAGCTACCAGAGTGAATATCAAGCTACGAGCGTGAGCATCGAGCTACGAGCTTGAACATCTCGGTGCAGCGTGAGCGCTTCGAGCTACCCGCATGAGCGTGGAGCTACGAGATGGAGCGTGGAGGCGGAGAGCGAACATGGAGGTGCAGAGTGGGCATGGGGATTCCTGAATGAGCTTCGAGATTGGTGCATAAGCGTCGAGGTATTTCGATATGTGCATCCGGAGAAACAATCAACCCCACCCTCCCCCTGGGAGGGTCGCGAGTAATGCGTGAGTTTGCGGTAAGCGTGTGTGAGGGATTTTGGGGGAACGGGTAGGCTGGAGGTGGGTTTGATCCTCTAGCCGAAAGGAGCTCCGTTCTATGGAACAATTGACTGCACATGACGAGCGTCTTGCTGCAACTAATGATTCTACTGCAAGTAGCGATTCGCTTACTGCAACGTACGAGCGTCTTACTGCAACGAACGATCGGCTTTTCGAGCAGGCTGTGGAAGCGTTCAGGCAGTGGAGGGGGGCGAAGTCGGGACGCGGGCGGATTCCAGATGAACTGTGGGATTTGGCGTGCCAGGTCGCTCAAAGGCATGGCGTCGCGAAGACCGCCGGGTCGCTGAAGCTCGATTACTATACCCTGCAAAGACGGATGGACGGTCGCGGTGGGGCACGGGGTAAGGCCGCTGACGCTCGGAAAAAGCGTCGTCGTGGCGGTGCTGGGGCATTCGTGGACCTGGCGCCGATAACGAATGTCAGTCCGCAGGCGGAATGCGAATTGGAATTCGAAAACGGCCGCGGGACCAAGCTGACCCTGCGTTGGAAGGGAAACATGCCGCCCGACCTGGCCACGCTCAGCCAACTGGTCCGCCAGGAGTAGCGGCCATGCTGCAGATTACCCCGCACATGCGCATTTTGGTGGCGGTCGAGCCGGCCGATTTTCGCAAGGGCATCGATGGGTTGGCGCGTCTGTGCAAGGACGTGCTCGATGAAGATCCCTGGGAAGGCGCCGTGTTCGTGTTCCGCAACCGCCGGGGCACGGCCATCAAGGTGCTGATGTACGACGGCCAGGGGTTTTGGCTGTGCCAGAAACGACTGTCGGCCGGACGCTTCCGGCACTGGCCCGTCGGCAGCAACGACGCGGCAGCCGCATCGCTGGCCGCCCATCAATTGTTGGTCCTGTTGGCTGCGGGTAATCCCGAGCAAACCGAAGCTCCGGAGGACTGGCGCCCGGTGCGGCGCGGCACCTAGCGGCCAGTGGCAGTCCGCGGCGACGGCAATTTTTTCGAAAATTGACGTTCTACCTTTTGGCCGAAATGGGATAAAACGATGGCGGCTTTGGCGGCTGCCCAGTTTGCTGTGCGGCTCAGTGGCCCGTGCGGCTCCGTAGCTGCAGCAAGAAGCGGTTTTCAACGATTCGCGTGCTCCGACTTGCAAATCGGTGGACGTCCCGATGGCTGGCTCGGCAAAACGGAAACGATCATCGAAGCCTGACGTGCAAGTGGTCGACATCACGATCGACGACTTGAACCGCCTGCTGGACCGGATCGAGCAGCGGAAGTTGGAAGAGACGGACTACGACCTGCTACTGCAGGTGCTCCGGTCGTACGACTACGTAATGGGTCTGTTGCGCGACGACCACATCCGGCTGAATCGACTCAAGCGCCTGCTGTTCGGCGGCACCGAGACGCTGAAGAAAGTGGTCGGGGGCGGCAAGTCGGACGACCAGGCGGCGGCCGAGGGGGCTGAGTCGGACGGCGATGCCCCGTCGGAACCAACGCCGCCGGAGGCGCCCGATCAGGCCGCTCAGGCCGGACATGGACGCAACGGGGCCGACCAATACAAGGCGGCGCGCGAGGTTCTGGTCGAGCACGATCGATTGCGGCCCGACGACATCTGCCCGGAGTGCGGTGGCGGCAAGCTCTACGAGATCGGTCCGCGGGTGATCGTGCGGGTCAGCGGCCAACCGCCGTTGGAAGCGACGGTTTATCGGCTGCAGCGCCTGCGGTGCAAGGTGTGCGGGCAGTTGTTCCACGCCGAGACGCCGCCGGATGCCCAGGGACGCAAGTACGACGAGACGGCCGCAGCGATGATTGCCCTGTTGAAATATGGGTCGGGGATGCCTTTCAACCGACTGGCACGGCTGGAGGAGGCGTTGGGCACGCCCCTCCCGCCGTCGACGCAGTGGCAAATCGTTTCCACCTACCTGCCCATCCCCAAGCTGGTTTACCACGCCTTGATCCATGAGGTATCGCACTGGGATCTGTATCACAACGACGACACGACGATCAAGATCCTGAATAAGCTGGGCTTGGAAAAACCGGATTGCGGCTCAGGTCGAACTCGCACCGGCACGTTCACTTCGACGGTGGTCGCCCGCCGAGATGGGGTCGATGCTGCGCTCTTTTTCAGCGGGCATCGGCATGCGGGCGAGAACCTGGCGGCGGTGCTACGCGATCGACCGGAAGAACTGGCTGCGCCGATCCAGATGTGCGATGCGTTGTCGCGGAACATGACCGATGAGTTGCGAACGATCGTGGCCCACTGTCTGGCCCACGCGCGGCGGAACTTCGTGGACCTGGTCGACGTGTTCCCCGAAGAGACGGAGTATGTGCTGAGGCAGCTCAGTCACGTCTACCGCGTGGATGCCGAGGCGCGGCGCAAGGGACTGTCTCCCCATAAGCGGCTGGCGTTGCACCGTGCCAAGAGCCAGCGGGTGATGGACGGGCTGCACAAATGGCTGATTCGGCAATTGGACGACCGGCGGGTGGAGCCGAATTCAGCGCTAGGGCAAGCGATCAACTACATGCTCAAGCACTGGGAGCGGCTGACCCAGTTCTTGCGAGTTCCCGGCGCACCGCTGGACAACAACGTGGCCGAGCGCGCCCTGAAGAAGTCGATTCTGCACCGCAAGAACTCGCTCTACTATCGCTCAGCCAGCGGAGCGGAGGCGGGGGACGTCTACATGACGCTGATCCATACGTGCGAATTGAACCGCATCAATCCTTATCAGTATCTGGTAGCGCTCCTTCGCCACGCCGACGACGTCGCAACACGGCCTGAAGCCTGGCTCCCTTGGAACTACGCTCGGCGTCAAACCGAGCTTGCCCAGGCGGGTCCATCTTCTGAAGCGTCTGAACCGAGCCCTGAGCAAGCCCCAGCACGGCGCTAGCTCCCTCCATCATCTACCCCACTCAGCCGCCCCCCGCATTCGATCCCAAATTTTTTTCAGCCCGCACGCTTACCGCAAACTCACAGTAATGCGAGCGGGGAGGGCCAAGCGGGGAGGGCCAAGCGGGGAGGGCCAAGCGGGGAGGGCCAAGCGGGGAGGGCCAAGCGGGGAGGGCCAAGCGGGGAGGGCCAAGCGGGGAGGGCCAAGCGGGGAGGGCCCGAGCGGAAAGGGCCCGATCGGGGAGGGCCAAGCGGGAAGGGCCGTTCCGGCAGGGACTGCCGGGCCACTATAGTGCCACGCCAGTCCCTGGCGTGACCCCAAAACCCAATTTCACCAATCAAATTTCACAAAACACTTGAATGAACAAAAATCAAGCGCGACCCCAAACACCAAACCAGCGCCCACTAACACACTCGTGAACGGAATGGACCACCGACGCGACCGATTCCAACCAACATGGCCTGAGTCACCACGGCGACGAACATGAGCACGTCCACCAAACAAACGCAAACGCCCGCACCGCATCGCGCCGCGTCCGATTCGATGGCCGCTCGGTCGCCCGTCGAGTCGGTGCGCGTCGATCGGCCGCATGCAGCAAGTGACGTCGACGCACGCGCGACCAACGAACCGGCCTCCGGGGACGGCACCGAGACCAGTGTGCTGCTGACCGTCCTGATGCCCTGCTTGAACGAATCACGCACGTTGACCGCGTGCATCGCTGAAGCCCACCAGGCCTGTCGCGCTGCCGGATTGCGCGATGTGCTTGCAGCCAACGCTCAAGAGTTGGGGGCTAATGCGAAGAAGGGAAGTGAACACGAGGCCGAACCACGCTCGGCGGACGTCGATCCGCCCAGCGAGATGCCAGCGTACGAAATCCTGATCGCCGACAATGGCAGCACGGACGATTCGGTTGCGGTGGCCGAGGCGGCTGGAGCGCGGGTGGTGCACGTGGAGGAGAAGGGTTACGGCGCCGCGTTGCGAGGCGGCATCGCCGCGGCGCGGGGCAAGTACGTCGTGATGGCTGACAGCGACTGCAGTTACAACTTTGGCGACATTCCTCGCTTCCTGGCCAAATTGCAGCAGGGATTCGACTTGGTGGTCGGCAATCGGTTTGCCGGCGGGATCGAGCCGGGTGCGATGCCCTGGCATCACCGCTGGATCGGCAACCCGGTGCTGTCAGGGCTGGGGCGGCTGCTGTACCGCACGCCCATTCGCGACTGGCACTGCGGGCTGCGCGCCTTCGATCGGCAGAAGATATTGGGGCTGGGCTTAGGATCCTCTGGCATGGAGTTCGCCAGCGAGATGATCTTGCGCGCCTCGCAGGCACGTTTAGCCATGGCCGAGCTCCCCACCACCCTCCGCCCCGACTGCCGCGATCGACGACCGCACCTCAGGTCCATGCGCGATGGGCTACGGCATCTGCGACTATTGGGACAAGCCAAGATCGCCAATAAACCAAAGATACAGCAATCGTTAGGTCACAGGCTAACGCAAAAACGTTGGCGACTATATTCTATGACTCTGTTGCCAATGGTGGCGATTTGCTTGTTTGCATTGTTAAGCAGCAGAGAAAACGGAGCAAAAGTAGAGTTTTCCCGGCCATTGGATTTGACCGAATCTAGAAAGCACGGTCATGTACGTACCCGTCCTGCGGGGTTCGATGGCGTAACATCATATGACTTCGGATTAGTGCTTTGTGGTACCCGCCCAGAGCATGAGTTTCGTCTCACCAATCGAACTGGCCGTGAATTGCAGATAGCCGGAGTCCGCAGTTCTTGTTCCTGTACCGTGGCATCAATTTCTCGGGAGATTTGGCTGCCGGATGACGAATTACGAGTTCGAGTACAGTACAAGTCCCCCAGTGTTCTGGCCGACGACTTTCAGAAGGTCGAGCTGCATTTTGCAGATCCCTTGCTGGCTCCACTGGCCTTACGCGTTGCTGCTAAAGTCCGTCCTCTATTGGCCATCGTGCCGCAGCAATTTCCAGAAATCGCTTGCAGTAGAGGAGAACAACTGACGCATAGATTCGAGATCAAGAATTTTGGCAGTCAACTGATCGACGACATTGAAGTTATTTCACCGAGCGCAGTTGTCACCGGTGTCGACCTAAAGCCGGTAAATCCTCCGTCCAAGAACGACCTTGCCCGTCAGAAATGGCGTGTTGCAGTGCATATGAATTTTGCGAACATCTCGTTTGGCAGTCATCAGGTTCCCATCGATATACTCCCGAAAAACGGGACGCCATTAAAAACAAATATTCCTATTTACGTAAGGTCGCCAATTAGTGTTGTGCCCAGCCAATTCTTTTTTGGACGCATGGACGATAGTTCGAGCAAAGGCAAAAGCGTTAGCATCCGCGTTCTATTCAACGGCGCACGATGTCCATTGGAGCCAGACGCGTTGACGATTGAGAAAGTTCCTGGTATCCAGTTTTTGGTGACGCGTATAAAAGACATTGGCTGGGAAGTTACTGCAACAATTGTTTCCAAACCCAGTCCATCATCGTTATCCACAAAGATAAGGCTGCGACTGAATGGCGGCGAGGTAATTGAAGAAAATGTACCAATTCGTATTTATCAATGATAAGAAAATGGTCCGGTGTGCGATACATGTTGTATTTGCTTTGGGGCTGACGATGCCCGTATGCTCAATGCGTGGTCAGGAACCAGAGCCGGCAGGCATTCGTTATGAAGATAAAGCATGCGGTCCGAGATGTGTCGAGTTCTTGCTTAAACACTTTGGCCATAGTGCTGATCTGATTGAATTAATCAAAGAGCTACAATGGCCTGATCTGGAAGCGGGAACTAACCTTGAAACAATAAAGAATTGTATTATATCGCGGGGCCTGTATGCGTACCCTGTTCGATTCGACAGCCACGATGTTCCATACTTAGAGGCACCAATCATTTTGCACTTAGGTCGCAACGAGAGTAGCGACGGAGGACATTTTTGTGTGCTCATGCCGAATTCAACGAAAGGTCATTTAGTGGCGATTTGGGATGGCGCTGCAGGATACCGAGTGTTGGAAAAGCAGGCGTTGCTAGAGTCGCTAACAGGTGTTGGCTTGGCGGTATCATCAACACCGCTGGATGAAAAAGCGTTGGAGGTGCGAGCTAGCCGGCGCTCGCCAATTGTGTTTCTCTTTGGGATAGTCGCGCTCGCCGGGGGCGCGTTTTCGTTGTGGAAGAACCTTTTTCGAAAAGGGGAGATGTGATGAGGGTTTTCGGATTGGCAAGCAGTTTCTTCGGAGTCGCGATGATTGCCATCTGCTCGTACGGAGACGTAGCGCGGCCTGAGGTAGAGCCAAACTTGGATTTGAGTGTCGTATGGGGAGGGCAGAGTAGCGGAGGTCATTGCTTTGGCCTGGATACGTTCGATTATATTTGTGCTATCAGTAACAGGAACGGTTGCGGAAAGGTTGCGTGTAGTGGGCCTGGTCCCTGTCCCTCATCAACCAAGGATGTAAAGGCTTCGAATGGCTGGAGAGACAACTGCAAGTCGGTTCAAGTTGGTCAAATGTTTTGCAAGAGCGGTACGATATACTGCAAAATTGTGCAGACTTGTGGTAGTTGTGTAAGGAACGCATATGGAGCGTACTATTGTTCTGTGGCGGCCTCATCCCCTGCTCAACCACAAACAGACCATGTTCCGGGCGGCCTGAGTTGCCCTTGATTAAAAAGTGTTGGAAAAAGCAAGTTCCAATTTGGACGCCGGGGAAGCATTCGTGCGAGCGAATGCTTCTTCAAAGCTTTTTCTTTCCTGTAATTTTTTCTCTGCGCAGTTTGTTTTATAATTGGAGTGGCTCCCGATCGGCGCGAAAGCTGTTTCCATGTCTCCCATAGTTGTGTGGTATTTCGGCTGATTGCAGTCGATCAACAACCGTTTGTAGAGCAACGAAAGGTTCGAAATGAAAACCAAATGTTCCGCCTGTTTCGGTGTTTGGTTGATTCTTTGTGTGGTCGATTTTGCACTGACGAATTCTGCAATGGGAACTGATGATGCGGCAAATGCGTCGGATTCGCTCGCAGATGAGGTTTTTACGGGATACGAAGATAACATTAGCCGTGTGAGGACAGGCCGAGGACGGATTGAAGTGCATGGCTATATGGGCTTTGGGCAGCCTTGTGACATCAATGTGAACTTTGCTTTTGACCAGGACGCTGCTCGATACCGGTTTGTTGTGAAACCGCGATTTTCACCAAAGTCGGTGGCCGCGCCGAGTGCAGTAAAATATCTCAGGATTGGCGATCGGGAATATGTTTGGAATGTTTTCAACGGTGGGAATGCTGTAACTCAAATGAGTTACACCGGTGAGCCTCAAAGTCCTGAGGTATGGCACGCATTATCGCTTCCGATCATGTCCTTCCATGGTCACCCGGGGAAACTTGAACCCACTGAGGTGGTGGATCTATGGAGGCATTGGTACTCGGAAGGCAAAGGAATTGCGGTTGAAAAAGATGGCATTGTTGAGATCTCGTTCGTGCAGGGGGCTGCGCCCGATAAGGTCATTTTGGCTTTTGATCGGGAGAAAGGATATGGACTCGTCCGGTTCGCTGCCTATCATCCGCAAGCAGGTTTGGTTGCAGAATATTTAACTGAATGGATGCAGCACGAAGATGTTTATGTTCCTCGTACCGTCTCGTATCGCAGCAGCGAATCTGACGACGTGGTTCATACGGCTTCGGTTTCATGGGAATCTGTTAACGAGCCGCTAGACGCAAGCTTGTTCGAGGTAGACAGCTTGGTGGAGGAAGGCGCGGTGCCGCTTTACTCGGAAGAACTTGGCGAACCTGTCTACATCCGCATGGTTGGACCTGATGCGATCGCAGAGGAGCCACCGCTTACTGCACAGGAGGGCGCTCAATCGTCGTGGCTATGGGGTGTGCTTGTGATTGCCTTCGTGGTAACGCTGCTTCTAGGATTCGGTTATTGGATGCGAGCGCAGCGAATTGCTTGATGAGAAGCGGATATTGATCACCGATATGGTATTCCATTTCGGAGCAGGTAATGTTTGGGTGGACGGCACCTCGACCCTTTATTGTCATTGGACTCTTCGTCTGTTGTATCGCCATCCAAGCCTTCTTGGTGCTCCCTGCGGCACTGCGGGCTTTCCCGGCTATGGATGAAGTGGGCCATTTGGCTGCTGCCGCCGCGCATTGGCGTTTGGGAACTTTTGACGCGTACCGAGTCAACCCGCCATTGATAAGACTAGTTTGTGGCTGGCCTTATATCTTAGACGATCAGCCGCTGGTATGGTCAGGCTATTCCGACCGGGGTGCCCATCGACCTGAGTTCATGATCGGGATTCATTGGTTAGGAGAGGGGGGGGCTTCCATGGTGCAAGAATTTTGCGCTCCCGCGAGCAACCGCATTCATGATAAGCGTTCTCGGTGCGTGTTTCTTTTGTCGCATGGCCGCACATGGTGGGTTGGCCATAGCTATGGTGTGGTGGTGCTTTTGTCCGAATATTTTAGGGTATTCTGCCACCCTCCTGCCCGATATCGGTGCCGTTACTATGGGCCTGTTGGCTAGTTTTGCCGTCTGGCGATATTCGATGATGCCCACGATGCTGAAAGCCATCGTCGCCGGAGCAATTTTGGGATTGGCAATGCTCAGTAAATTGACCTGGTTGGTTGCCGCCATAGTATTGCCAGTCGTTGGACTTATTTGCTGTTTTGCTAGAGCGCATGCCGGTGGAAGCTATGACTTGAAGTTGCACATGAGAGATTTGGCGGTTTACTGGCTAACGGCCGCTCTGGCCTTGAATGCGGGATATTTGTTCGAAGATACAGCTAGGCCACTTGGAAGTTTCGAATTCTGCAGCAAGATGCTCGGGGGTGCAGATGCGACAAGGAGGAGTCCCGATAATCGTTTCGACACGAGCTTTGCTGCTTCAGTGCCGGTGCCGGTTCCGAGGAACTATCTGCTGGGAATCGATTACTTGCGTATGGAAGTCGAACAGAGGAAGTGGTCGTTTCTCAATGGCGATTGGAAGAAGGGTTCGTGGCCGCATTATTACGTGATGACGACGCTGTATAAGACGCCTGAGCCGACGTTGATCGCGGCGGGGCTGGGGTTCGTCGTGTTCCTCATCGGGTGCTGGCGGAGGATGGTGTCACCGGAGTTGTTCTCGATGGTCATCCTACTGGCTGTGCCCGCCGCCGCGTGCTTTGCGGCGGTCAGCCTCCAAGGGGGCTTCAATCATCACCACCGGTACGTGCTGATGATCTATCCGCCCATGTTCTTGTTCGCCGCGTTGGTGGCCCACCCGTTGACACGCGAGGTGTGGAGGAGGCGGGAGGCTGGAGGTCGCAGGCTGGAGGAGGGAGAGGAATGGAGTGCGCCGGCAGGGGCGAGCGTAGCATTGGGCGGTGGGGAACAGGAGGAAACAGAGAGTACGGAGGGGGGGATGGGTGAAACACAGAGGGCACGGAGGGCACAGAGAGGAACAGCTGGCGACAATTGCGACGTGGCCAGCGGCCGGAGTCGGGAGGCTGGAGAGGAAAGCAGGCAGTTGGGCAGGCCGAGTGTAGCAGGGGACGGTGGGGAACAGGAGGAAACAGAGAGAACGGAGGAGGAAGGGGTTGAAACACAGAGGGCACGGAGGGCACAGAGAAGACAGAGGGGAGGGACCGAGAAATTGAGCAAGGGCTGGCTGGCTGGCGTCGGTGGGTGGGTGCGTGGCTTGCACTGGAATGAGTGGCTGGCCATCGTGTTGGTGACGTTGTCGGCCGCGTCGAGCTTGCGGGTGCATCCGCACTACACCAGCTATTTCAATACGCTCTCCGGTGGCCCGGAAAACGGATGGCGGTTGCTGAACCATTCGAACATCGATTGGGGCCAGGACATGCTGGAGGTGGACGAATGGATCAAGGAACATCCGGAGTGCCGGCCGCTAAGGTTCGAACTCGATTACTGGGATTTCGGTGGCGAGCTGTTTGGGTTGGAGCCAGGCCGTCCGCCGCATTTGCCCACTGGTGCCTCGGTGGATCTAGCGCGGCGGATGGTGGATCGGACCGAGTGGTGGATCATCAGCGTGAAGACGTTGTACAACAAGCCGGGACAGAGTGGACTGGAGTACCTGCAGCAGCTCGAGCCGGTCGATCGCATCGCCTATGCCTACCACGTCTACCGCATCGATCCGCTGCCCGGGGCGAGCGGTGGCGGTGATTCCGCCGCGAGGGAGGGAAACGCCAAGACGCCAGGACGCGAAGGCGCAAAGGATCGTGATTCGGGTGCGGATGATGTATCGGGAAGGGCGAGCGTCGGTAGGGGAGATGTCGAGCAGTGATCGTCGTTAGTGGCGCATAGAGGTGTAAAGCGCAAAGACATCGGAGAGGCCAGCGGCCGGACTTGGATGGCTTCGTGCATTGATGGCCCAAGTGTCGCCTCTTGCTCCGCCTAAGCAGCGCCTGTGGGAAGTACTTGTGGTTACGGTTCTGTGCAGCGGCGTTGTCGAAAGGAACGCAGTTTCATTGGGCACGGACATTCGCGGAGCGAAAGGAGACGATGGGGGAGCGAAACGTGACGTTGCCCCTAAAGACTCGCAGGCTGTAGGCAGCGCGAGAGAGGTTGGGGCATGCCGGATCCGTGCGGGTTAGCGGCGGTGGAAGCAGGAAAGGGGGCAAATCGCCGGAATCTCGGACCGGCCCAATGCGTCAGGGTGACCAGGAAGCACGGTAGTTATCCCGAAAAAACGGGTTCTTAACGCTCCGCTGGCCTCACATTGCCTGGGAAAACTGCGGCTAGGCGACTCCGGGGCCCTCGAGCGCCGTCCGTGATACGTGCGGATGCAGCGATCTGTCCGCGATTACCGTCTCACGTTTTTTTGAGAAAATCTCAGAAAAGGCTTGACTTGACGGCGCCGATCTGCACAATAACGGGTGAAGTCGCTCGACTGCTCTTGTCCTCGTCTCGCCCGACCAGTCAGCGACATGGTGATAGCATAGGAGGGCCGCCCCATGCGCCCTCTACTCACTACTCACTACTCACTACTCACTACTCACTCGCCGTGAGTCTTCTCTTGCTGGCGGGTTGCGGTGAGATGAATGCGGTGGGGTTTTCTTCGGCCAGCGACCAAGGGCCGTTCACCCAGCGCGTTGCTACGGACCATGATTCTTCCATTGGCTCTCGCGCGGCGGAGCCAGTCTTCGATGTCGGGATCGTGCTGGCCGATCGGCCGGGTTACCTGTGTGTGCCTTTCGAACGAGTCGGTTTGCCAGTGGCAGCGCAGGTCGAGCATCTGCGCGCTTCGTGCGAGTGCATCGATCCCCGCGTCGTCAAGATAATTGACGATCGCGGCGACGTCGTCCCAGCGTTGTTGCTGGAGTTCGTTCCCGAGCCGGCCTCCGGCGTGACGGCTTCCACGGATGGCTCCGCCGCCACCTCGGTTGGCTCAGCGCCGCCGTCAGCCCTCCAGTTGCCCCGCGGTCAGAACTTGGGGGTGATCGTTGACGTGGCTTTATCCGACGGTGCGATGCATCGGTTTCGCGTCGACCTGCTGCACACTCACTTGCACGAGGAGGGCCAGCGATGAGAGTCTGGGTTCCTCAGTCAAGGATTGTCCTCCGTCGTTCCCTGTCCATCGTAGCCCGGCAGTCCCTGCCGGGACCGCACAATGTAGTCCGGCAGTCCCTCCCGGGCCTCGCTTGCAGAATTCAACTGCTCGTACCGTGTGTTTCGGCTGCGGTCGAATGCCCACGTCGCATGGTTGGCCCTCCCCGCTCGCGCCCTCCCCGCTCGGGCCCTCCCCGCTCGCATTACTCGCGACCCTCCCGCAAGCGGGAGGGTGGGTTGCACCCCCGCGAGCGCGGAGGGGCCGACCACGCCCCGTGCCCGCGACCCTCCCGCAAGCGGGAGGGTGGGGTGTGGATACACGGGGCAGGTAGGGCGGCTGTTGCATCGTGCGGTATGGTTCTGGAGTGCAGGCGGGAGGTTACGAAGTTGCGGCGTGGTATGACGCTGGTGGAACTGCTGGTGGTGATCGCCATCATCGGGGTGCTCATTGGGCTGTTGTTGCCGGCGGTGCATGCGGTGCGGGAAGCGGCCAGGCGGATGCAGTGCCAGTCGAACTTGAAGCAACTGGCCCTGGCGGCGCACAACTTCGAATCGGCTCACCAGCGTTTTCCCTCGGGCGGCTGGGGCTACCAATGGCAGGGCTTTGCGGACATCAGCTCGCCGGCCGGCCAGCCCGGTGCGTGGCCCTACTCGCTGTTGCCGTTCGTCGAGCAATCGGCGCTGTACCACTTGGGTTCGTATCACTCGGATCCCGATCAGCGCAACGCCGACTTGCACCAGCGCGTCGGCTCGCCGGTGCCGATCTACAACTGTCCCAGCCGTCGTGGCGGCGAGCCGCTGGAGTTCAAACCGCAGTGCCAGAGCTGTCCGCGTCCGATCGGGGTGACCGAGCCGCTGCCGTCGACCGTGCGGGGCGACTACGCGGTCAACGCTGGCGACGGGGCGCCCGATCCGCAGCAACTGATCAGTTGGCCGCTGAACTTTCCTGGTCCGGACGATGTCCAGGAAGCGAATCGGTTGGCTCGCACGCGTCAGTGGCCCAAACCGCCGGCCGATTGGTCGGGGATCAGTTGGCTGGCCCGCAGCGTGCGGATGGCTCAGGTAACCGACGGCACGAGTCACACGTTTTTGTTTGGCGAAAAGTACGTGATGCGGGACGCGTATCACACGGGATTTGACTGGGGCGACAACGAGCCGCTGTATGGCGGGTTCAACAACGACAATCACCGCAGCACGCATCCGCATTGGCCTTTGAAGCGGGATACGGTGGGTGAGATATCGATCGGCAGTTTCGGGTCGGCTCATTCGACCGGCGTCAACTTTGCCATGGTCGACGGCAGCGTGCACCATGTTCCGTACGAGATCGATCCACAGGTCTATCGCTGGCTCGGCAACCGCCACGACAGCCAGAGCGTCGAGCTACCAGAGTGAACATCGAGCTACCAGAGTGAATATCAAGCTACGAGAGTGAACATCGAGGTACGAGAGTGAACATCGACGTGCAGAGTGAACATCGAGGTGCAGCGTAGAGCGTGGAGCTACCAGATGAGCCTGGAGCTACGAGATGAGATGGCGGTGCAGAGCTACTGAAGATTGGTGAATAAGCGTCGAGGTATTTCAATGGGCATATCAAGAAACCCCACCCTCCCCCTGGGAGGGTCGCGAGTAATGCGAGCGGGGAGGGCTCGAGCGGGGAGGGCCGTTCCGGCAGGGACTGCCGGGCCACTATAGTACCACGCCAGTCCCTGGCGTGATCCAAATAGTTGCACGCCAGTCCTGGCGTGACCCCAAACACGATTTCACAAACCAATCATTTCAACATTGGAATGAAGAAGAATCAAGCAGCAACCCAAACACCAAACCAGCGCCCACTAACACACTTTGAACGGAATGGACCACCGACACGACCGATTTCAACCAACATGGCCCGAGTCACCATGGCAACGCACATGAGCACGTCCACCAAACAAACGCAACGCCGCACCGCACCGCGCCGCGTCCGATTCGACGGCCGGCCGCTCGCCCGTCGAGCCGGTGCGCATCGATCCGCCGCACGGTGCGGCCAACGTCGACGCACGCGCCACCAACGAACCGGCCTCCGGGGACGGTACCCCGACCAGTGTGCTGCTGACCGTCCTGATGCCCTGCTTGAACGAATCGCGCACGTTGGCCGCTTGCATCGCCGAAGCCCACCAGGCGTGTCGCGCTGCCGGACTGCGCGATGCCTTGCGCCAACGCTCAGAGTTGGGGGCTGACGCGAAAAAGCCGATGCGAACGCGAGGCTCGAATCATCCTCGGCGGACGTCGAGCCGCCCAGCGAGTTGCCTGCGTACGAAATCCTGATCGCCGACAACGGCAGCACGGACGACTCGGTTGCGGTGGCCGAGGCGGCTGGAGCGCGGGTGGTGCAGGTGGAAGAGAAGGGCTACGGCGCCGCATTGCGAGGCGGCATCGCGGCGGCGCGTGGCAAGTACGTCGTGATGGCTGACAGCGACTGCAGTTACAACTTTGGCGACATCCCTCGCTTCCTGGCCAAATTGGAGGAGGGATTCGATTTGGTGGTCGGCAATCGGTTTGCCGGCGGGATCGAGCCGGGTGCGATGCCCTGGCATCACCGCTGGATCGGCAACCCGGTGCTATCCGGCCTGGGGCGGCTGCTGTACCGCACGCCCATTCGCGACTGGCACTGTGGGCTGCGCGCCTTCGATCGGCAGAAGGTATTGGGGTTGGGCTTACAATGCTCCGGCATGGAGTTCGCCAGCGAGATGATCCTGCGCGCCTCGCAGGCACGTCTAGCCATGGCCGAACTCCCCACCCCCCTCCGCCCCGACGGCAGAGACCGACGACCCCACCTCACGGTCCGTTCGCGATGGGTTGAGGCATTTGAGACTGTTGGTGACTCACGTTCGCTGAGAGCGACCGAATGTCCGTCAGAGCTCAAGCTGTGGCCAGTGAATCCAGCGGATTCTTAGAAGGCGTATTCAGATCAAGTGTATTGGTGTTGCTGTTAACTGCTTGTTTTCGATGGAGGTTGATTGACCATGTTCGTTCGTACAATCGCTGTGTTAGGTGTTATTCTTGGGGGAATAGCATGGTGGGAAACGCTGCCACAGACAACCGCGCAAGTTGACACGAGTTTTGAGGCTGGTTGGTTCTCCGTTTGTGTCGCGCCGGGCGCAAATACTTGCCCGGCACCGTGCTTTAGTTCCTGCGTGGCGGGTGGACGGGGTGGCGTTTTTTGCACTCAGATTGGTGCTCCCGGTACTGGGCCCGGAACATATGGGAACTGCGTATTTTCGATCTTGCCATGGAATTCCTGCGCAACGGTCCCAGTATGTTTGCCGGGCGTTGCGACGCCTCCCGCGTGTCCGGCAATGCTTGCTAACGGTTCGTGTCCCCAAGTAGCATGTGGAGCACCGGTGTTTATGTTCGAATGCCCGTAGTATCTGCAACCGACTGGATTACTCGTTATGCGACGGAGCACTCGACTCGCGAGATACTTCTCTCGCCCCGAGTGGCGGGACAAGCTCCCTACGGGTGCTCCGTGCCTCACCCATGTTTCGTCCGTTCTGATTTTTCTGTTCCTAGGTTGCGCAACCAGCAATGAGGACGCTCATGCACTTTTGTTCACCTTTTTCGCGGCTTGCGAAAATGGCCTTTACATACGCCTTAATGACGTCAACCAACGCGAGCTCGGTCTTTCGAAGGCAGGTTTTCTTCTCGATCCGAGCGCTGTTCTTACGATTGCTCTTGGTATGTTCTTGATTCATCCTACCCTCGTTGCGGCTGACGAGCTATCCGTCGACCAGCAGCGTCTGCGTGTTGCGCGCGCCAAACAAATCCTTTCTTCAGTTGGCGTCGTGTATTCGATCAAAGAGCATTGGGAGGGTGCACCTGACAGTGCTGAACAATTCACTTTGATTGTGAATCCTACATCCTTCCAACTCGCAAGAGGCATCGATCTTTCCAAACAACTCGGTAAACTTGTTCCTATAAATCACTCAAACCTGCAAACCATCGCCTCGAAAGGTTTTTTTTACACAGGACACATGCATCCAAAGAGCGAGTTCTCGTCCTTTAATTTTAAGACAGAGCTCCCAGGCGAGTACATTTATTATTACACCACTGTTCCCGACCGTTTGATGCGTTTGATTCACACACCGATATTTATATCGGTTCCTGCACTAATACCTCGCGAAGAAGCCCGATCACCGCTTTGGCTCATCGCAGATGAATCAATTGACTGGGAACTGTTGCCTGGATCTGACGAATTGTTCTACATTCCCGTCAGGTCGGTCACGACGAAGACGAAACAGGGGGCGGATGTTTCGTTTCGCACCATCCTAGTATTTTCGTTGCACCCCTCTCGGAGCGGAGTTCCGTCAGAAGTATGGATGACAGCGGAATGGAATTTTCAAGGCGAGAAAGCGATTATACCGCTGGAGTATTGCGGTCAATATTGGCGTTTTAAAGACTGGAAGCCTGGACCCGCTGGATTGCAGTACCCTACTTTCCAGGTTGAGGTTAATGAATTAACTAGTATAACCATGGAGGACATGCTCGATGAACAAACGGGGGCACTGCGGCAGCTGCTATCTGGCGGTTTTCGCCCCGCTGTTAACCCGAACTTACGGAGAGAGATTCACGTTAAAGAATGGACCTCTATATCTCCAACTGCTGATCTTTTCCTATCCGCTGAAGAAGGTACGATCATCAGCGATGTAGACACAGCCGATTTTTACATCAAAGGGATCGATCGCCAGGAAAGCGACAAATTACTGGGGCTTGCTGAGCTTGAGGAACTCCCTCAAACTAGGCATGGGAACGGTCGCCTTTTGGCGACTATCGCTGGAGCGTTTGTCGCCGTGTCCTTGCTCCTGTATTGGTATCGTCAGCGCAATCTGCAACGTGGCTAGGTGCCAGAATGAATCCAAAACATCTCTTGAGCGTTTTGTTGGTGGTGCTGTTTGTCGCCGAAACCCGCACAGCACATTCGGAGGATTGGTATTCCGGAAGAAACTGTGTGGATATCGCGATTGTGCGATTCGCGAAATCTGTAGGAAAGCCGATAGATCAGTCAATTTATGACTCCGTGCTGAGCGAGCTAGCGCTTTCGCCTACAAGCCCAACACGAACTGTGGCCGAAACAAAGAGGATATTGCAAAGGCTTGGGATTCCATGTATCGCGTACTCCTCGTCCTGCAGTGCAAGCGAGAGCATACCCGAGCGAGGAATCGTGTTTTGCCACCTTCCGAAGGTGGGTGGGCACTGTGTTTTTGTCCGTCGAAGTCCTGAAGGAGTAGTCATACACGACAAAGAAGTGCAGTTGCTTACGCTCGACGACTGGTATCGGTTGGGTAAGGTGATTGTTGTCATTCCTCGTCAGGCGTATCAGTGGAGTCGCGCGAAATATTTTTCGGTGTGGATCGCGCAAGGTTTCGCTGTGGCCTTGCTATGCGGGGTGGCATTTAACATTGGTTTCTCTCTGTGGAAACGAGCGCGTATTTTCGTGCTGTCAACGCTTGTACTGCATTGCTTAATAGGCGGATGTGAATCACCCTCAGTGCCCGAGCATAATCAAAAGCGACAAGTCGTCGACCTGGGAGTGGTTTCTCAGGACATTGTAGAGCACGAGTGTACAATCCATACCAGCCAAGAAGCGATCGTAGACAGGGTAGTTAAAGGCTGTTCATGCTTATCTGTAGGATCGGTCGAAGGAACTCGAGTGACACCCGAGAAACCGTTGTCATTTCAATGCAGGCTGGATATTTCTGGTAAGACCGGTGATTTCATTGAACGCTTAGATATCTATTGGAAAGGGCAGGAAGAGCCTAACACAATTATGTTTACCGGATTCGCCACGAGGCCTCCACTGACCACTCCTGAGCCAGTAATAGTTCTGGTGCTGAATGGGCATCCACGGGAAGCAGTGGTTGAGGCTCGCCTAACGCACGCCTTCGACGAACACCCTACGATTGTTGGCTGTGACCTCGTCGATGCAGATGGTAGTCCGGTAGCCTCCCTGGCGATTACAAACACTGTCAGCAAGAGTCGATGGCTCTCTCCTGGCAAGGGGCCGTACACTACACGGAAAAACTTGCATGCCGCTTGAAGGACAACTGGGGTCTCGATCGTCCCGTCGACGTTCCTGTAGTCCTCCATTGGAGCGAACCTCGAATCGATAACATTATCACCGTCCGGTTATTGCCTGTCCCCGCCCTGGAATTTGCATCAGACAATGCCTGGTTGTGTTTTAATCCTGATTGTCCCCGAATTGCAGATTTTGCTTTAAAGGTGCACGACCCGAGCGTTTCGCATGATGCAATTACGATCGAATTCAGTGATCCGCGTTTACAATGCGCCAGCATCGACTTTGATCGCGGTTTAGTGCATACTGAGTTTCACGGTTCCCCCGACACTGAACTAATATGTTCGGGAGTACTTAAGTTTCGAGGCAAGGAAATAGATCGCATTCGCGTTTTTATTAACTAACCTGATGCGGGCACTGCAAAAATCTACACCATGCTTGGTTATGTTATGGATCGCAAGTATCATATTCTTGCTTATTGCCGCTTGGCCGATGCTGCGGCGTTTTCCTAATAATGACGAGACGGCTCATCTCGCGACAAGTTACTTTGTGCGCGAAATCGGTCGGTTTGATTTATATCGCGTTAATCCACCTTTTATGTCCATCGTTGTATCTTTTTTCCTCGACGACGAACTGAATGATAGTTTCGATTGGGAATGGGTGGATGGAATCGGGATTGCGAACGCAAGATTTGAGTTTTTCTTAGCTGCTCCCTGCCTGCGGCGTCACGGTTTATCAATTGCCCAGTATTTTTTTCGGCCGCGTTTGGCTTGGTTTCTTGTGTCGAGTTGTTCAGGCATTCTCTTACTGCTGGTTCTTTGCCGCGCCGGAGGCTTTGGATACCTTGCAACGTTGACTGCATTTGTCTACTTCCTAACCTGGCCAGACTTGCTCGCTCATGCAACCTCACTTTCTCCGGATGTCATGTCCGCGATCACCGGTTTTCTACCCGTAATTGCCGGTCTCCAATACATCGTGACACGGACTAGAGCTAATGCTTGTTGGTTCGGTGTAGCGCTGGGATTCGCATTGCTCACCAAGTTCACTTGGTTGGTTGGAGCGGCTGCATCCGCAGCAACAGTTCTAGTTCTAAGCATGAAGGAAGCTAGAACCGAGGGTGACTGCTATTTGTTCAAGTCGATTTGGCACGGCGTACTTGTGGTAATGATCGCTATTCTGACCCTCTCGGCGGGTTACGGATTTCAGCACATACTCACTCCTTTGGGCGATATGGAGTTTGGTAGTGAAATGCTGGTAGGTGAAAAGCCAAATAGAACAGGAAATCGACTTAACCGATTTAGGGGTACGATCTTCGAAGACATTCCAGTGCCACTACCACGCGATTACGTCTATGGATTGGATACCTTGCAGGTTGAATCTGAGATCGGCTATTGGTCGTTTCTCCATGGGGAGTGGAAGCAGGGCACTTGGCCCCATTATTATTTGATGACGACGCTTCATAAAACATCCGAGGGATTACTGTTCGCAGCCCTGTTCGGCGCACTAGTTTTTTTGATTGGCTTGTATCGGGGAATGCTGGACGAGAATATTCGGAATCTGTTGTTGCTTACGGCTATCCCTGCATGCACAATTTTCATTGTGCTTAGCATAAAGGGGGGCTTCAATCATCACCACCGGTACGTGCTGATGATCTATCCGCCCATGTTCCTGTTCGCCGCCCTGGTGGCCCATCCGCTTACGCGCGAGGTATGGAGGAAGCGGGAGGCAGGAGAGGAAAGTGAGCTGAAAAGGTTGAGGGCTGAATGCGGCGGTGGGGAACAGGAGGCAACAGAGGGAACGGAGGTGGATGGGGAGGGAAACGCAGAGGGGACAGGGAGAGCACAGAGAGCAGAGATGGGTGGGGAGGTTGAGTTGGGGCGAGGTTGGTTGGCGGGCGTAGGTGGCTGGGTGCGGGGGTTGCACTGGAATGAGTGGCTGGCCATCGTGCTGGTGACGCTGTCGGCCGCCTCGAGCCTAAGGGTGCATCCGTATTACACCAGCTACTTCAATACACTCTCCGGTGGCCCGGAAAACGGATGGCGGTTGCTGAACCATTCGAACATCGATTGGGGCCAAGACATGCTGGAGGTGGACGAATGGATCAAGGAGCATCCGCAGTGCCGGCCGCTGAGGTTCGAACTCGATTATTGGAATTTCGGTGGCGAGCTGTTTGGGTTGGAGCCGCGCCGTCCACCCATATTGCCGACCGGTGCGTCGGTGGATCGAAGCGCGGCGAATGGTCGAGCAGACCGAGTGGTGGATCATCAGCGTGAAGACGTTGTACAACAAGCCGGGACAGAGTGGACTGGAGTACCTGCAGCAGCTCGAGCCGGTCGATCGCATCGCCTACGCCTACCACGTCTACCGCATCGATCCGCTGCCCGAGGCGAGCGTGGAGGTATCGGAATAAGCTTCGACATTCGGAATAAGCTTCGACATTGGTGAATAAGCGTCGAGGTACTGACGTGGGCATATCAAGAAACCCTACCCTCCCCTTGGGAGGGTCGCGAGTAATGCGAGCGGTGGATTGGGCTCGAGCCGAGTGGGCACGGGCGGTCGATGCGCGGGGAGAGGTGGGTGCATAGACGCACAGCGGTAAGGGACACGTTGGCGAGCAGCTGGAGTCGTAGACCCCCTCCCGGCTGCTGGGATGAACGACGTTTGGGCTGGTAGGGACCAAATGATCGCCATGCCACGAGTCCAGTCGACTCGACCTGCCGCCGACCTCCCCCGCGAAATAGGGTGTTTGGTAGCCGGCGGTCGATGCGCGGGGGAGGTGGGTACAAAGACGCACAGCGGTAAGGGACACGTTGGCGAGTCGCTGGAGTGTAGGCCCCCTCCCGGCTGCTGGGTTGAACGACGTTTGGGCTGGTAGGGACCAAATGATCGCCATGCCACGAGTCCAGTCGACTCGACCTGCCGCCGACCTCCCCCGCGAAATAGGGTGTTTGGTAGCGCGAGCGGTCGATGCGCGGGGGAGGTGGGTACAAAGACGCACAGCGGTAAGGGACACGTTGGCGAGTCGCTGGAGTGTAGGCCCCCTCCCGGCTGCTGGGTTGAACGACGTTTGGGCTGGTAGGGACGAAATGATCGTCATGCCACCAGTCCAGTCGACTCGACCTGCCGCCGACCTCCCCCGCGAAATAGGGTGTTTGGTAGCACGGGCGGTCGATGCGCGGGGGAGGTGGACTACGGACGGGAGGTGAGAGGTTGGCGGTCAAGGTGGTGTATATTGCGGGGACGGGCCGGAATGGCTCAACGCTGCTGGGGATGTTGCTCCATCGACTGCCCGGGGTTACGTTCGTCGGCGAGCTGACGCATCTGTGGGAGCGGGGGCTGGAGCAGAATCAGTTGTGCGGGTGCCGACGGCCGCTGCTGGCGTGCGAATTCTGGCGCGAGGTGTGCCGCCGGGCGTTCGGCCAGGTGCCGCCGGCAGAGCTGCCGCAGTTGATCGCGCTGCGGCGACGCGTGTCGCGGTTGCGAGGTCTAGCGTGGCTGGCCGCCGGCCAGTCGCATGTTGATCGCTTAACAGTACAGGAATATGGTCAGGTGTATCGGTGTCTGGTCGAAGCGATTGCTGCCGTGTCGGGCGATTCGACGATCGTCGACTCGTCGAAGTATCCCACGGATCTGGCGGCGTTGCGGTGCGCCGTGCCCGAATTGCCGATCTACACGCTGCACCTGGTTCGCGATTGCCGCGCCGTGGCCTATTCGTGGAAGCGGCGGAAGGAGCGGCCCGAGATCCACTGGACGCGAGCGCTGATGCCGCGGTACGGCGTCGTCCGCACCGCCATGGCGGCCAACGTCTTCTTTCGCCTGATCGCTCGCCAGGGCCGGCAGGTGCCCCAACGGTACTGCCGATTGCGGTATGAAGATCTGGTCGATGCCCCCGAGGTGACGTTGAGGCGGGTGAGCGAATGGCTCGAACATGATGCGGTGATGAATGTGAAGGAGGAGATAGGGGAATGGGGACACCGGCCGGAGCTGATCCATACGGTAGCGGGCAATCCGTGTCGATTCGCGGCGCCAGGGAAGAGAATTCGCCTGGACGACGAGTGGATGACCGAGATGAAGCCCACCGAGCGTTGGATCGTCGAATGGTTGTGCAACGGGGTGCAGCGTGAGACGGGATATGCGGCCGGTCCGACGGGGCGGAAAGTGGAAGTGGGCCATGACTTGGTGGCAGTGGACGAGGCGAACCGATGACGTGCATAACACGCAAAAGCCATTGGACGAAGCGGGACGTTACTTAATGGCTGAGTTGGAGGCGCGATGAGCGACGGGGTGATGGCGGCGTGGTGGTTGTTGGTGACCGCGGGGTCGGTGGTTGCCGGCTGGGTGATGGCCGGGCGGCTGTACCAGGCGGAGCCGCCGTCGAGCCGCTGGCTGCATGCGTCGGTGCTGGTGGTGGCCCAGTGGGTGGTGGTGTTGACCGTGTTGGGGGCGGTCGGGTGGCTCAACGGATTTCTGGCCACCGTGGTCATGTTGGTGTCCAGCGGTTTGTTGGTCGCATGGGGAAGGCGGCTGAGGCCGTTTGACTGGCCTTTGGCGACGCCGGAGCCGCGGGGTGCGTGGTTGCTGTGGGCTGCCGTGGCGACGGTCCTGGTCGGGCACATGATCGTGTATGGCTTGGGACGCTTTCCGGACGATTTCGATTGCTTGATGTACCACATGCCGCTGATCGACATGTGGATCCAGACCGGATCGCTATGGTCGACCGATCTGTTGCGGTGGTCGGATGCGGCCAACAGCGAGTTGGTCGGGCTGTGGTTCGCCTTGCCGTTCAGCGGCGATTTTCTCGTGCCGCTGAACAATCTGCCGATCGTCGTGGTGTGGATCGCCGCCGCGGTGGAACTGGGGCGCCAGATGGGACTGCGGCGGTGGTGGCCGCACCTGGCCGCGGTCGGTTGCCTGGCGGTTTACACGACGGTGCACGAGACCGATGATGCGTCCAACGACCTGATGGTGGCGGCCATGTTTCTGGCGGCGGTGGCGTATCTGCTGCGTTATTGGCAATCCGAGTCGGCGGCCGATCGGGCGTTGTTCGGGATCACTTTGGGGCTGCTTGCTGGGACGAAGTTCCTGGCGGTCCAGTATGGTCTGGTGGTCGGAGCGTTGTTGGCCGTCGGTTCGTGGTGGCAGTGGGGGTGGCGGCGGGCGGCGTGGGACAGCCTGCGGGCGGTAGCGATTTCGTTGCCGGTGGGAGTGTTCTGGTATGTGCGGAACTTTGTGCTGACCGGTTATCCGCTGTACCCCAGTGGATCGGACGCGTTGCACGATCGGATCCTGCATCCGGACATCTCGCAGACGACGTTGTTGTTCAACGATCATCCGGCCGTGTTCGAGCTGGCTCTGGACGCAGTATGGCAAAAAGCGGGGCCGCTGCATTTCGTGGCCCTGTTGGCGATACCGGCCGTGTGTTTGGAGTTGATTTTCGGTTCAGCCAAGCGGCGCGAAGTTGCGGCGGCGCGGATGATCGGTTGGACGGTGATCGGTGCGCTGTGGGGTGGGTTGGCCGTCGTGTTGGTCACGCCCATGTTGGTCGAGGACCAGCCCGAGACGCTCAACCATCTGCGGTGGGCTTATACGCCGGTGCGGTACAGTCTGGGGTTCTTGTGCCTGGCAGTGTTGGGGCTGGCGGTATTCCTGCAATCGTTGTCCGAGTTGCTGCCGAAAGTGGTTGGCGGTCTGCTGGCGCCGGTTTTCCTGGGGGGCGTCGGTTGGCAGTTCCTGCACCATTACTGGTCTTATTATGATTCACGCGACAGTGATTTCCTGGCCGCGGTCGGTTGGGGGGGAATCGTGATCGCCGCGGTCATCATCAGCGGACAGTTGGTCTTGCTCAGTCGACGCCACCGCGGTTGGGTGGCGGCGGTGGTGGGCGCGGCCTGGCTGGTGGCGTGCAGTGTGGGGGCGCAGCGGCTGTCGACCTGGTGGCACGATGGATTGGCGGCCCATTTCAACACGTTTTATTCCACTTTCGTGTTCCATGAACTCTACCAGCCGCCGAAGCGGATCCTGGTGCTCGACAAACGGCCCTATGCGTTCTTTGGCTCGCGGCGGCAGAACACGATCTACCAACCGTGGCGCTATCGCGGCTTGGAAGAGGTCAAGCGGTTGATGGTCGAGCGGGATCTGGAACTGGTGGTCACCTTGGTCGACACCCACCGCAAGCTGGCTCCGTTTCGACCCGTGTGGGACGACCTGGACGCTTCGCTCGACTTCGAGGCTCTTCCCAGCGGTAGCCGCCTGCGTGTGTATCGAGCTGCGGTGAACCCGCACGTCGCTGGAGGGACACCAGCTAACGCGGACGCGGAGGACCGTGATCCGCCACCTGATCGCGTCCGGAGGGAGGACGACAAGTAGCAGAAAGAGCGGCAGAAAAGGCCTCTTCAGCACCGTGTCTTATAAGTCACTGCTGCGTAGTGGGGTTATCGACAGGCACCTATTCGTGAGCGCGCAACAGGACCAATCGTTGGGGGGGAACCAGCGGCAGTTTCGGCTTGCCGAGGCGATGCGGCGACGGGATTGGGCGGACGCGTGTGGCTGCGGCTCGGGCGCGGCGCTCATCCGGCCGCTCCGCTTTCGCTCGACGCATGCCATCTTTGTGTTTCGTTCGTCTGGTCCTGGGAGCCTCGAGCCGGCAAGAAAATACCGCCCGTGGGGCTCTAACAACGGGCGGTGGCAGTGCATGTCATCCTGTAAGAGGTAGTACCCGATAGAGGGCTCATGCGGTAGCGGGCCTACTTGTCGAGGGGAAGCGCATAACTGATAGCTCCCACGGCTGCTCCGGCCTGGACGTCGGCATAGTGCGGATGGCACATCACGCATTTGCTATGGACGACCGGGATGGCCGTCATCGCACGGTAGATCGTTTCGCCCTGTGGTCCCTTTTCTACCTTCTCGACAAAGCTCTTGCCGGCCTTGATTGCCTTGATGGCTTCGCGTTCGAAAGCATCATCGGCTACGTTGTCCGAGTCGTAGGGATCGCCGGTGACATCCAACAACTGGGCCTTGTGCCACCCCTTCTGCTCAATTGCATCGAACAGCGCCACCGCTGCTGCACCGGCCGCGAAGGAATCCTCGTCTTCCACATACTTGTCGGTGATCAACACCACCGCCGTTTTGTAGATGTCATCCAGCATCTTAACCGTCTTGCGTGCTTGGACGACTCGCGCTTCTGCGGCTGGTCCGTCGGCTGGCGATGGATCGTCCCCCAGGCTGCGCGAGTAGCTAGCCAAACCAACCAAGGCTGCTCCCACCAAGGTGCAGCCAACCAAGATCGTTCGTTTCATTACCCTTTCTCCATGCGACGTGAAAGCAACTCCTCGTCGTGCGGCGAGGTCCTGGCGGTCACCTGCAATCGTCCGCCAAGGCAAGCCACTATCGTAGGCGGCAATAAATCGGATGTCAAGGTCCTGATATCCTGTTTTGGATTGAGCGCTGCGGCAGCGTGGATTGCTTTTGCCCCGGTATCGGCCCTGTAGTTGATCGAGGAAGGAGAACTGCGCTACCTGGGCCACTGTCCGAGCCTATCAGGGACCGGTCCCAACAGAGCAGAAGAGTGGGAGAGATGGGTAGGTTGTGCGGCTGGCGACAATTAACAGGAAGAGTGGTCGCGTGGCAAGACGATGACCAATCTATCGTTTCATGGTGCATGGACGCCGCCATCGAGGAGCGGTGGTGCGCGTGGTGGCACGCGACCGACTACTGCAGCAGGGAAGCTTGGTCTTATGAAATTGCGTCAGATCCAAATCACGCCTAGCGGCATGCTGGTGCTGATTTGCTGGATGGCCATCGGCTGGGGGATGGCAACCGAGACGAAGGCACAAAGTCCTGGGCTGGGTTGGGGACATCTACAAGATTCCTGCGAACAATTCAAACGGGATTTCCATCGCAACCGACTGTGGCCCGCACCGTTTCGAGCGATGGACACCGCCGCGGTAATGAGCTACTTCGAGGTGCAGCGAGACAATGGTTGGCGGTTGCACAATACGCTGGGAACAGGAATGTTCGATCCATCGACCAACCAGCTCACCGATGCCGGTTACATGCACTTGCGCTGGATCGTGACCCAAGCACCGCAAGAGCGACGGGTGGTGTTCATTCTCCGCGGTCGCAACGAGTCGATTACTGCCGCGCGTGTCGAGGCGGCACAGTTGGCGATAAGTGAGTTGATCCCTGTGGGCCCTTTGCCGCCGATTTATCTGACCGATCAAGAGTCCCCAGGCTCGTCAGGCGTCTACCAAACAAGTGTTAGCCGCCAGATCACCCAGTCGATTCCCGCCCCTCGATTGCCTCCACCGACAAGCGGCAGCAGCGGCAGTAGTTCACCGTAAGCCAGCTGTCAGATCGCATCTTGGCACGCCACTTGCTTCAACCAATCTCGCGTCAGGCAAAGAACGAAGAGTGCCGCATTGTCGCGGTGCATCTTCTGCTGAGGGATGTTTCCCCAAGCCCTCGGTGCAACATTTCGTTGGCAAAGTCTACTGCGCGGAAGATTGGAGGTGTGGCATGAGTATGAGGAAGCTGTTGATTTGCGGTGGTATCGATGGGCAACCATCTGCGTGCGAAACCTTGCAAGGCATGTTGGCCACGCATCGACCTGATGCCGTGCTGTTCGCAGGTGGCATCGGGCCGCAAAAAGACGAAGCAGCTGCCGATGATTTGACTGAAGATCAAGTGCAATCATGGGAGCGGTTTTTCCAGCTGATTGGCGAGTCAAGAGTCTACACGGCTTTCTTGCCCGGTTGGCAAGACACGCCGATCGATGAATTCCTGCAGGCCGCGATGAACGCTGAAGTCGATTTCGATAACATCCATTGCGTTCATGGTACGCTGGTGGAAGAGGCGGACGTTGCCCTATGCGGTATTGGTGGCGAGATCGCTGAGAATGGTTCCTGCAAGGGCGGTCCGTGGCGGCGTTCACGAACGGCGGCCGAGTACTATCTTCGTCGCTTGTGGGCTTCGGACAAGCCGCGCAAGTTCCTGTTGTTAGGAACGCCACCGACGGGATCGCTTGGGGGCGATCAGGGGAGTCGAGTCGTCACCGAGTTGATCGATAGCTACCATCCGGACCTGTGCGCTGTTCTCGGTTGCAGTTCGCATCGCGGTGTCGAGCGAGTGGCCCATACCTACGTGGTCAATCCTGGTCGGCTCTCTCAAGGCCACGCAGCGCTTTTCGATTGGTCGAAACCAGCGGAAGAACGCTGTGAACTATTGGGTGCCTTGGAGAAGGCTAGCACAACACGCTAGTGATTATCAAACATTCGTCGCAATACCCAGCCGGTTAGCAATTGGTCGAACCTTCATTGTTCGTCCTTTCAAAAGGGAAGGGGAACGAATGGTGGAGGTGTCGGTAGGCTAGGCGGCTGGTGCAGCGCGGTGAACGCCAGAGGGAAAATGCCGGCGCTGCTAGAGGCACCGCCGGCGCTTTTTCCAGGACCAAAGTTTTCCAGGAACAACGATGCCGAACGGTATGGGGCGTTCCCGCAGGTGGGTGACGCGTCCTCGATCACGGCTCCTCTAGCCAGCGATCAGCAGTGACCTCCGATGGTGTTGCAGTGACCGCCGCTTTGTCGCATCGGCCGAGTGGCGAGCGTCACTGGGCGTCGCGGCGACGCTCCCACCCGTAAACGATCATGGTGATGGATGGTGCCTGCGACCGCCCATGGTATCACGACTGGCCCGTTGAGGCGTGTGCAGCCATGAAATTGACCCATCGCGTCGCCAGGCTACCCATCGAACTGTTGGCTTCGTTCTCATCCTTCCAGCATTGCTTGAGACGTTCACCCACCTGGTGGTGGCCAACTTCGTGGGCGAACGCGGCAGCCGTCGCATAAGCGGCCATCCCCAGGTGTCCGATCCGCTGCAAGATGGAGATGAGGGCGGCATCGCGAACATGGGGTTCCGCGTCCCGCTTACCTAGCTCCAGGGCCTCATCGATCAATCCGGCCATGGCTCGGCACTGATGATCCCCAGCACTCATGCCAAGCTCCGCGAACGCCTCTTTCAAGGTCTCAATGTGCCTGCGAGATTTGGATTCGAAGCCAGCAATCTCTTTCTTCAGCCATTCATCATTGGCGATCTCGATCAACTGGGGAAGCGCTTCGGTCAGCTGTTGCTCGAAGCTCAGCAGCTCTTGCAACTCGTGCTGCAGCAGCGTGTGAAGTGAGTTGAGTTTGGCAGTTGACATGGTAAGTCTCCTTCGGGCTACGAGGAACGAGTGCAGGAAGTCGTTGGGTAGCGACGCCGGGCGGCGTGCTCGGTGTCGCGCTGGCGACAACTTGACCTGCTTCACCTACACAGAGCAACACGAAACTCTGTGCGGACGCAGCGGAATGTCCCCTGGGCGGCATGTCCTCTGCCAGCTCCCCGGGGAGCGTGCTGCCGCTTGGGGCGGGCGGTAACGCGAAGGCGCTCAGGACCTTCTGGCCGATCAATGGCGGGGCGTCCCCAAGCCATCGCCGGGGAGCGTTCCCGGTAGGAAGCCTCCCCTCCCAGCAGCTTCGTCCGCCGATGCCCTTTGAAAACGTAACGTTGCAACATTCATGCCAACAGCTCATGCGGTACTCGACGATCGAAGTGGGGGAGTGGTAGCGAGAGCTTCGGTACGGATGGGTGACAGTTTGTCGGACGTGCTGAAAATCTGTGCCTCCGTGGTGTTGGTGGAAAAGATCTAGGAGGTAGCGAGGTGTCCGTAGCGTCGAGTTGGCCGAGCCGGTAGAGGCTACCTGGTGGGAGCAAGGACGGTACGTTGGGCCATGCGAAGCGGGCCCTACCGAGGGGCGGTGGCGAGAGGTAACAAGCAAGGGGGGGCCGCGCGGGACCGGCGTGCTGAGGTCGATCGAAGTGGTTCTGGGACGCGTGACCGGTTACAATGAGGGAGTGGTCTGTGGAAGCAAACGGCGGCTGCGGCCGGACAAAACGTAGCAGCTAAGCAAGGCTTGGTCTACTAATCTATTTCATATTGGAATATGTCGATGGTTAGGTCGTTGTGTGGTGATGGTTGTTCGGCGCTGAGCGAATGGACCGATGAGCGGTTGATTGCGCGATTCGTGCAGGATGGGGATCGTGCTTGTTTCGAAACCTTGGTCCGCCGCTACCAGCACGAGCTTTACAACTATCTGCGTCGGTATCTAGGGGATGATGTTCTTGCTGAAGATGCTTTTCAACTGACGTTTGTGCGAGTGTTCCAACGTGCGGATCAATTCGATCCCCAACGACGATTTCGCCCATGGCTGTACAGCGTGGCGACGAATCAGGCGATCGACCTCCGGCGGCGGCAAAGTTCACGAAGCTGTCACAGTTTAGACGTCCCGGTCGCCACCGGCGATGGGCGCCGCATTGATCATGCAGCGATCATTCCCGATCATCGTGGGGGTGACGAGGATCCGCTGGTCCAACAAGAGTTTCGGGAGCAGATGCACTCGGCCATCGCAGAGATTGGCGAGCCGGGTAAGAGTGCGCTGGAGCTGGTTTACCTGAAAGGAATGCCGTATAAGGATGCTGCGGAGGTGTTGCAGGTTCCGGTGGGGACGGTCAAAAGTCGAGTAAATGCCGCGATTCATAAACTCTCGGTCGTCTGGAAACGTAAGAAGGATAAGGCCGACGGTTGAGTCGACGCCTGCGGAATGCTTGGTGCACCGTCATTGGACAGCGGCTTTCGTCTTAGGTCCGGATAGGGTATGCAGTTCTCAGATGAACTATTGATCGAGTACCTGTTGGGAGAGACTCCCCGAGAGTTAGGCGAGTTGATTGAACAGTGTGCTCGTCACGACACCTCGTTGCAGGAGCGGTTGGCGACGCTCCGATTTGCCCTTGGCCAAGTGGATACTGCTCCGGTATTCGAGCCGCCGGGGGATCTCGTGGATTTGACCATGGCGCGAATCGGTTGCCCCGCTAATGAGCACTCCTCGGCATGTGCTAGCGAAACGCGGGATCACGCCCCAGTTCGTCAGCAAGCGCTCCTGCCTGGGGCTCACCCTGACTGGGAACGCAGTGCCCGCGGAGGCAGGATCTGGGATTCGACTTTCTTGGTAATGTCCCTTTCAGCGCTGTGCTGCTTGCTTTTGCCCGTGATGTTGCGTGTGCGTTTCGATGCGCGGCGATGGCAGTGTGCCGAAAACTTGCGAGTCGTGGGACGGCAGTTGTTCGACTATGCGGTGTCCCACCCGCGCGGGCGGATGCCGGAGGTGTTCATCGAAGGGCCTTTTGACTTCGCCGGAATCTATGCAGTCCATCTGAAATCTTCTGGTCGGCAGATTACTCCCTTCCATTTGCAATGCCCGGGGTCCGTCGGTCCGGCGGATCAGTTATGCACCCGCGGAAAGGTCCCCTCGTTCACCGAGTTGCGCACGCTGAGCGTCGCGGAAATCGACCATTGGGCGAAGGTCGTGGGTGGGGATTACGCCTACAGTTTAGGCGTCATGGAACGGGGGGAGATTGTACCGGCCAAGTATTGCGGACGCGAGTATTATGCTGTTCTGGCCGATGCACCGCTGTTCCAAGGGCCGCGAGAACTCTACTCTGCGCATGGAGGAGTGGGAATCAATGTGCTGTACGAGGATGGACGAGTTCGGTTCTTGCCAGTGAAGCAGACCGTGGCAGCGGAATGGTTGCATGATCATCCGTTTCGCAATCATCTGGGGGAACACCGCGTGGGAATCACGCAGGAGGATGCCGCCCTGGGGCCAAGTGACTTCTCACCGCTGGGAAACAGTGCAGCGGAAATCTCTTGTGCAGAGCTGCCGTGAGCTACCTGTCGATCGGATGCTCCACGACGGCGAGGCCTGACTGCTGGAAAGAAACAGCGGGAAACGAGTGCCCGACCAGTCTGGCCAATCTTCCGCGTCTGGTGCGGAAGTCTCTGCTGCTGGAAGACCCTGCAAACCCTCGCGATAATTTCTGTAGCCCAGCCAATGCGGCTCACCCAGCCCCCTCAGGGCGGCGAGTTTCCGCATAGAACAGCATTATGCAGTACCGCATTCTGCAGCACGAGTTTTCGGCGCGCCTGTGGTGGGATGGGGATAGGCATCGGCGTCAGCTTACTGCAGCTTGTCGACAGGAAAGCGTGCCGAGACCGGAATACGCAGCGAGCCTTGAAGAGGCTGTGCAGGGTTTGAAGCCTTCTCTCCAGGCACTCACCATTAGGGGGAAGGCCGCTGCAACGAGCGACCGATGATGTCAGGCCGGTTCGTCGTGATCGATAGAGCACCCAGGCGTTGAAAATAGCGGGCTGTCTCCGGGTCATCGATCGTCCATACATGAAACTCGGTGACGCCTAGACGGCGGAGTGCATCGAGGAAGTCTTCGGTTACCACCTGGGGATTGCCTTCCAGGCCTACACCGTCCGCTTGAGAGCGTTTAACGGCGGCGGCGATCTGTTCCACCGACGGCGGCTGGCGGTCGCCTCTGGGGCTGGTAGAGGTTAACCAATGGCCACGATACTCTGGTGCCAGTTGTTTGCAGCGACGAATGACTTCCTCGTGAAAGCTGATGATGAGCACCTGCTCGGGCGCCATCTGCAATCGCCGCAGCTCCTCAACAAAAGGTTGCACGATCGCTGAGTCGGATTTCAATTCGATAACGAACAGTTTACCTGAGGGGACAGTGCGATATACATCTTCTAGCGTGGGAAGTGGCTCGCCGCGGAATTCAGCGGATTTCCAACTGCCATACTCCAATTGCTTCAGGGCGTCCAAGGTGCTTTGCTCGACGATGAGGTTCTTTCCTCCAGTTCGCCGTGTATTCTTGTCGTGAATGCAAACAATGTGTCCGTCCGCTGTTAAATAGAAGTCGCCTTCGATCCCGTCGGCCCCCATTTCCCAAGCCTTGCGAAAGGCCAAGAGCGTATTCTCCGGATAATCGAAAGAGGCACCACGGTGAGCGACAATCCGTTGCGCCTGGCAACGCGAGCATGTCATTATGCCCATCAGCAGGGCCAGGAAAAGCGATAGAAGGAGAGGGGAATGCATGGAGATACCTGCCATCGAATCCAGCAAATTGAGGGGAGGGTAACCAACCAAAGCCGCGCAAACGATCAAAAACTCGCTCTGCTGTTGTAATCGAAAGCTATGGAGGAGTCAGCGGGCGGTCCGTTAAATCGATGTGAAGTCGTGTCCTGAGCCGCGGACAAAGGGACCTATCGCGGTGCGCAGGGGATCGAAGTTGGGGGCAGAGAAACCCAAGTGGAGGTGCTGCCGCCACCCCTCGGCATACTCGAACTCCTCGCTAAGCAAGCCGACTTCGCGATTCAACTGAACCATCGTTTCGACGTAGGAATCCATGCCTTGACTATCGTCCAGCCATTTTGCCTGGCTGCCATGGTGGGCGAGCAGTTGGCGTTTGCGATCGATGAGGTCGCTGACATCGACGTAAAGTGTGGGAACGATCAGGTGTCCCATGGGGTCTCGGTTGCCGTGGGGCTGGGCATGATAGATTGCCACGTCATGCTCAAATGGTTCCCAAGGAGGGCTGGTGGGGAAATTAGGCATGCCTCGGCTGAAGGCCGCCGTCACTGCCAGGCGAGCGACGACCTGGTGGTCTTCCATGTAGTCGACCGGCGAGTGGGTGAGGATGATCGTCGGACGCGCTTGGCGAACGATTGCTGCTATTTCCCGTAGCGTGGGGGCGTCGTAGAAAATCTCCAGGTCGTCACGAATCGGCGGATAAAACTCGGCCGGAATGGCTTCGGCCGCCTTCATTGCTTCTTCCAGCCGAATTTGTGCCGTGTGTTCTCGGGAATACTCTGTCGACCCACAGCAGCCGTTGGCGACGTTGAAATAATGCGCGGACCATCCGGCGTCGATCAGCCGGAGTAAGGTTCCTGCCATCACGAATTCGATGTCATCCGGATGAGCGGCGATCGCCAGTACGGAGGGCATAGTCGCTTCCTCGCTGAAACTCCACGGCGGAAACTGTGATCATGGGGACAGCACTGGGGCCGCCGCCGAGCACGATGCCAGATACTGCTATCGCGGCCTGACGGCGAGCAGAAGTGACGTCATTTCGTCGTCTGGTGCGCAGGGGCACCCTGACCAGGCGAAGGCGTTCCGGGAACACCACCAAGGGTTGCCGGGCAGCAAGGCGGCCTCTGGTTGCCCATGGCACCGCCTTGGTGGGAACGCATCGTAGTGGCGGTGATCTCCTCGCCAAACGGCTGTGGTGGCAAGTGATCAGCGTTGCACGCGCGCGGAACCACCAGCGGCGAGCGCTTCGACCTCGTGAAGTTTGGCCATGGTAACGTCGCCCGTGAACGTGGTTAACAAAGCGCCGTGGGCCCATCCCAAACGAAGTGCCTGTTCCGGTTCCCGTCCGTCGATCATGCCATAGATCAATCCACTGGCGAAACCATCGCCACCACCAATACGGCAGATGACGTCAAGCTTCATCGTTGGCGTAACGTAGCGGTTACCATCGTACCACAGGACAGCGCCCCAGTTATGGCGATTGGTCGATTCCACTTCCCGCAGGGTGGTAGCCACCATCTTCACGTTGGGGAACTGCTTGGTTACCTGCTCGATCATACTGAAGAACTGTTCCGGGTCGAGCTTGGAGGCCTTCTCCACGTCTTGGCCCTCGATGCCCAGCCCCTTTTGTAAATCCTCTTCGTTTCCGATCAGGACATCGCAATGGGAGGCGATCTGGCGGCACATCTCTTGTCCTCGTTGCTCGTCGCCAATCGTCCTCCACAGCTTGGCGCGATAATTCAAGTCGAACGAGGTGATGGTGCCGGCTGCTTGCGCTGCCTGCATGGCTTCCACGATCAACTCCGAGGTGGTGGGGGAGAGGGCAGCGAAGATACCTCCCGAGTGGAACCACTTCACTCCCTCGCTGAAGATAGAGTTCCAATCGAAGTCACCCGGCTTGAGCATCGCCCCGGCCTCGTTGGCTCGATTATAGAAAACGACCGGTGCGCGCACTCCGTACCCGCGGTCACTGTAGACGGTGGCGATGTTGGGGCCGCGCACGCCGTCATGCTCAAACCATTTGAAATACGGCTTAACTCCCATCTCGCGGATCGCCCGCTGCACGATCTCGCCGACAGGGTAGTTCACCATCGCCGTGCAAATACCGGTGCGCAGACCGAAACAATCGCTCAGGTTCGCCGCGACGTTGTATTCCCCCCCAGAGACGTGAACTTCGAAGGAACGTGCTTTGCGGAAGGGGATGGTGCCTGGATCGAGGCGGTGGACCATAGCCCCCAAGGAGAGAAAGTCGAGCGCTGCATCGGATTTGATGTTCAGTTTTGCCATAACACTACCTTACGTAGAAAAAGAGTGGACTGTAGAGGAAAAAGCGGAATGCATTCAGTGTGACTGGAGGTGGGGAAGACCTTTCGTGAACCAAGGGGCTGGCTTGCTGCTTGCCGGTGGCAGAATTGGCCATCGACCTGCCGTAAGAGGCTCGCAGCTGGTTCCAGCGGGTGAAACGCTCAAATGGTAACCGCCGAAAAACCGCCGTCGACGACGATGTTTTGACCGGTAACAAAACTGGATGCCGCTGCGGATGCCAGCCACACCACGGCGCCTCCCAATTCCTCCGGGTTGCCGAATCGCCCCATCGGCGTATGCCCGATTATCTGGCTGCCGCGCTCGGAGAGCGAGCCGTCTTCGTTATAAAGTAGCGCCCGATTCTGCTCCGCTGGGAAAAAGCCGGGACTGATGGCATTGACGCGCACTCCCTGCGTCGCCCATTCGCGAGCCAGAAACTTCGTCAAATTGATGACTGCCGCTTTGGCCGCCGAGTAGGCGACCACGCGCGACAAGGGGGTCATTCCCGACATGGAGGCGATGTTGATGATGCTCCCCCTTCCCGCTTGAACCATCACTTTGCCAAACACCTGGCAAGGTAAGAGCACACCCCCAACGAGATTCAAATTGAAGACGGTCTGCCAAGCGTCGAGAGGCAGTTCGCAAAAGTCGGCTCCGGGGGGCAGCGTCGCTTGCGGATGATTACCGCCTGCGGCGTTAACCAATATCGTGGGCGTCCCCCAATGGGCTTGGATCGCATCACGGGCTGCTGCCAACGAATCGAACGAAAGGGCATCGGCCGCCTGAAAGTGCGCTTGTCCCCCCTCTGCTTCAATGGCTTGGACGCGTTGGCCGCCCCGCTCCGCATTCCGCCCCACAACGGCCACTCGCGCTCCGGCCGCCGCCAGGGCATGGGCCATCGCACCACCCAGGCCGCCCGTCCCACCGATAACCACCGCCACATCGTTGGATAGATCGAACAAAGGGGATGCCATCCTAATTTCACTCCTGAGGACCTTGCGTGCGATTCACATTCCACTGGCCAGGTGACCGGGCTTTCCGTCAATACGTGGCGGCCAGTCGCATTAAACATCCACAGAACGGCAAGAATTTCAAGGGCCGGTGGAGACTCCACCACCGCTCCTATTGCCGATGCGCGACGCCAGACATCGTTCATGACCGCGCCGGCGGAGTTTTTCCTGGGCCTAAGGCTTGGATTAACTGAGTGTTCGATACGTCCTCCGCCTGCCAATGAGGTCCATTTCGCCTCATTGCTCGCACCGCGCCCAATAGCTGAAGTCGATTGGGCCATTGCTTTTTGGACTCCATGGACGCACTCACGGGAAAGTGATCTATCGCCGTGGAGGATGTTACTACGTATTCCGATCCAGCGCCCCCATCTCGATCCGCCTGGGGGGAACTGCACCATGGTGCGACCGAATTGGTCAACCGTCCTCGCCACACAACTGGTTCCGTTACCCTGCCTTGCCTGGTTGCAAACGCGTCAGCGGCAAGTTTTCCATGCGGGAAATCGGGGTGAGGAGCCAATGGCGGGCGCTGTTGAGCCAAAAGCCCGCCTATCGCAGTTTGCGACAAGGCGATGCGCTCAGGTACAATGCGGGGGCCCCTTCAAGCCGGATAGTCGCTCCCAAGCCGGTCGCGGCTGCGTGGTTAGCGGCGGTCCTCGATGGACTCCTCCCGCGTCACCTTTGCCTGATTGTTGAGCAGCAAGGGGACTCCAAGCCGAGAGATGGAGTACGATTATGAGTTCCTTTAGCATTCGCTTTGACCGGGATTGGGCTGGATGGCATGATCGCAGTGAACTCACGCTCCACTTGGAAGACTGGCAAATCCATTACACCGATCAGGGGATCGAGGCACGCCCGCAGCCGATCAGTCTGTTGTGGCGGGTCTGCACGGCCGTGCTGTTTTTAGGCATCGCCGGTTATCTAGCATTTTGGTGCGTACAAACGGTCGTCCAGCGGCAATCGGCCGCTCGTCGCCAATCGCTCCGCCACCCCGTGGTTACCCGAGCGGTGTGGCTAGATCGGACGCGCCCTACAGTTAGGTTGGTGGCCAACCCTATGTTTGCTCAGGTGGCCTCGCCATCGCGAGAGGTTGATACGCGGGAACTCCAGCGGCTTAATGACAGGATCATGGAACGTCTGGGGCCCGCGGGACGCCAGCGGATGGAGGAGCTTCTGCAGGAGTCGGTCCGGCGGCAGCAGGAGAGCCAGATCCGGTCCCGCAACATAGATCGTGTGCTGACTCTGCTCATGTGGATCGGCTATCCCTTGCTAATCCTTTTGATTGTCGTTTTCGGTTGGGTGGGAGTGCGTTTTGGCTTGCTGGAGGTGATTCGATATCCGATTGATCGATTGTCGATTCAGTTACAATCCGGCTCCGAGCTGGTGGTCCGACGGCCAGGGGTGCGCCAGGAGTTGATGATACGGCGCCCGATCACTCAATTGAGCCATATTAGCTGCCAGTTGTGCAGGATGGGGCGACGGCAATGGCGGACGTACCACTGGATGGCGACGCTACATTGCACGTCCTCCTGTGGCTTGCCTCGGATCGTGTTTTTTGTCGAATCGCAGGCCGACGAGCCCTCTGGAGACGGACTGCCGCCGCGCACGGCCCGCTTTCTACGCCGTCTGCACCAATTAACCCGCTGCCGAGTGCTAATGGTACAGTCGTAAGAGTTCATCTTAGAACTCCTCTTCCGGTTCCCAAACACTTACTGGCAACGAGAAAAGCCACCGGTGCGGAGCATGCTTAAGCAAAAGCTGGGAACGAGAGCGCCATCAGACGAGAGCGAAAGGGCTTGGCTGACAACGATTTCGGTCGGTCACCAGGATAGCCGCGGAGGGGACGGATCGTCGGCTAACGAGCTCCTCGCCTCACCGGGGGCAGCAAAGTTTTTCTTGAAGTTGACTCCAGCATTCGGTAGTTTTCTCAGTCCCCAATGCCAGACCCATCTGCTCTGTCCCCTGTAGTTCCCCTAGCCCCGCCCTGCCCTCTCTGCGTAGGGGAGATTGGCGTATCGATACGCCGAGGCTTTGTAGTAGAGTGGTCAGGAAGTGCTGGAAAAGGGGATGAGGGAATCGTGGAATCGACTAGCGTGAAGTTACCATTCGGCAGATCGTGGCGAACAAGCGGCTGTACGGCGCGCTGGTGTTGGCACCTGTTCGTCCTCGGTCTCCTGCTTTTCTGCAGGAGTTTACCGACTAGTTGGGGGCAACCACCTTGGCTTGCCGATTCTCCGTCGGAGCAGAAAGACGGAACGACAGGAGATCGGAGAGGGGAAGATACCTCCAATTCGCTGCCTGCATGGCTGGTTGAGTCCGACAGCGCCGGGGTGTTTACTCCGACGCCGCCTCTTCAAGAGGAATTGCCATCATCGTTGCTGGAGGCCGATCCGAAAGAGGGGCAGCCGGGAGGTGAGGTGCGCAGTCCCGTGTGGTTCATGCCTTGGTCATGGATTCCCAGCGACGGATGGGCCAACAGTGCCGAACTAGGCATCAACGGCACCGATGGGAACTCGCAATCGTTTAGCTTCCAAGCCGGGACACGGTTCAAGCGCAAGACCGACATTAGCTTGTTCGATTTGCGGTTAAATCACAACCGAACCTATGCCAATGGTCAGGAAAAACAAAACAATGCCCTCTTGTATGTCGACTTCGAGCGTTTTTTTGGACAGTCCCGCTGGACCTATTTCGTGAAGAATGGGGTGGAATATGATGAGTTCAAAGCGTTTGATGTTCGTTTCAACATCAATACGGGGGCTGGCTATCGCGTTTTCAAGGACGATGACCGCACGTTGACCACACGTCTGGGAGCAGGGGCGTCGCGAGAGTTCGGAGGCCCCTCCGACGATTGGGTGCCGGAGGCACTGTTCGGGGCCGATTACGAGCATCAACTCACTTCGCGGCACAAAATTATAACCCGTCTGGATTATTTTCCATCCGTCGAAGACTTCAACGATTTCCGTTTGGTGGCCGATGCTGCTTGGGAGTATTTGATTGATGATGACGGGAATCTGTCGCTCAAATTGGGGGCGAACGATCGGTACGATAGCACGCCGAATGGGAGGAAAGCGAACGATGTCAACTACTCGGCGTTGCTGTTGATCAAGTTTTGAAGTGCGACGCGATAGGGAGGCGGCAGAATTCGAAGAACAGCGGGCTGCCTGCTTGCTGCTGTGGGAGAAGACCGACGAAAATGGAGGTGGGTGCTACCGCTTGAAACACCTACGTCTACCATATTGACTGTTCTTCTGGGCCTTCGATTCTTGCTCGTGCAGCGGCTTGGTGCCGCGGTGCTGTGGGTTGGGAGCCCGCGGATTGTTGACCATCCAATGAGAAGCGAGGGGGCATGGCTGCGGACACGGGGAAATCCAGCAATCTACCTCACGTGTCGGCTGACGCGCGCAAAGCCTTTCTGCGCCGCTTGGGAGAACTGCTCCGCCTTCTGCAGCAAGCCGGCGAGCGAGACGACGCTCTAGACCTCGACGAAGAGCTGCTCACCGGCTGTCCTGAACTGCGGTGCGTGCCGCTGCCGTTGCTGCAAGCTTGGGTCCGGCACACCGAAAGTTTATGTTCCAGGGCGGTTGGCACGAATCGGCGCGTGGCAGTACTAGGACCGGAATTCAGTTACAGTCACTTAGCCGCCATTGCTCATTTTGGCATGGCCGTCGATGTGGCGACCGTGGCCACGATCGAAGCCGCCTTCGAGGAAGTGCGCCGGGGCCATTCAACCCATGCTGTGGTACCGATCGAGAATAGTACGGATGGACGGATTGTCGACACGCTGAGTTGTTTCGCGCGGGCACCGCAACAAGTGTGCGGTGAAATCCTTTTTTCCATTCATCATTGTTTGTTGGCGCGTTGTTCCCGCGATGCGATTCGAGAGGTGAGAAGCAAACCTCAGGCGTTGTCTCAATGTCGCCGATGGCTAGCCAGTCACTTGCCGGAGGCGCGCTTGGTGGAGGTGCCCAGTACGGCGGTCGCAGCCCAGGACGCTGCTCGGATGGAAGGAGTAGCGGCGATTGCCAGTCGCGAAGCGGGGGTGGCAGCACGGATTGCAGATTATCGCGGAAAACATCGAAGACAACGTCCATAACGTCACGCGATTCGTCATTCTCGGAGCCGCCAGTCCGCCTCCCACTGGATTGGACAAAACGATGATCATCCTACGTCTGGTACACCGTCCCGGTGCCCTGGCCGACGTAATGAATGTGTTTCGAGATGCTCAATTGAACATGACGTGGATCGAGTCGTTTCCGATCGTGGGGGCGCCGTCAGAGTACCTGTTCTTCATCGAGTTCGAGGGGCACACGGCAACGCCGACCGTGGCACGGGCGATCGAGGCGTTGACGGCCACTGCCCAACGGCTGGACGTTCTCGGTTCTTATCCCAAAGCCCAGCACGGAGACGTGGGGACAGGGAGTCGTGGGTGAGCGAGCCACCGTGGCTTGCTCGGCACCAGGTCTAGAAGGCAAGCGTGAACGACGTTCCGCAACTCGCCGGCGCGGTAATCGCTAGGCGTCAATTGCCGATCCACAGACGGGCGAGACGCCCTCCCAGGCGGCGCACCACATCATTGATTTTCTGCCGATCCCCGGTGGGAAAATCAGGTTGACTGACCATGCGTCGGGCCTGCTCGAAAGCGCGTTGGAATTGGTCATCCTCCTCCAGTTCCTCGTACAGAGCTGCCTTTTGCACTTGAGCAAGCGCGCGATACAGCACGGGCAAGCGTCCGTCGTTGGTCAGCCGATCGAGTATTTCCATCGCGCCAGTGTACTCTCGGCGGTCTTGCAGGGCGCGGGCAAGCTGTAGCGAGGCTTGAGCAACGTAGAGGCGGTTGGTGTCGTTTTCTTCAGCCGGAAAGTAAACGCCAACTGCCTCCCACTTGTCCAGGGCGTGCAAGTCTTTGCTCAGCAGGGCCAACAAGTACTGTTGGCGAGGCGTTTCCTGACGCGGGATGTCACGGAACACCGCGATATCGGAACTCGGTAGTTCCGTGCGATCGTAGGTAACTGCGAACCCTGCGGTAAACGCCATGGCCACGGCTATCGCGACCACGGCGGTTCTCAGCAGACGTGATCGACGGTGTTGCCGCCGCAGGGCGAGCTTGGACTGCAATTCGATCGTTGCGCGTGAGGCATCGCTGGGGGCGACCCCGGGGAGTGGAACGACCTGTTCTGGCCAAAACGCAGCTAGGTCGCGGTCTCGGTTCTCTCGCAGATAATCGATGACTTGCATGGGCGTGTCGAACCGCTCGGCGGGATTTTTGGCCAGCAATCGAGCAACAAGTTGCGCAAGCGATGCGGGAACATCTGGACGCAGTTGGCGGATGTCTGGCGGCGTGTTGTGGACGTGCTTCATCGCCAACGCCAACGGCGTATCGCCGGAGAAAGGAGGCTGGCCGGCCAACATATGAAACAGGGTCACCCCTAAGGAATACAGGTCGCTACGGATATCGACCTTACCGTCCTGAATCTGTTCGGGGCTCATGTACAACGGCGTACCCATCGTGGTGCCAGCTTGCGTCAGTTGCGGGTCGTCGCCCAGGAGCACGCGCGCCAGGCCGAAGTCGGCTACTTTGACTTCTCCTTCCTGAGTCAACATGATGTTCTCCGGCTTGATGTCCCGGTGAACGATCCCCGCTCGGTGCGATCTTGATAGCGCCGCGAGGATTTGCAGCAAAATGCTCAAGCACTCGTTGATCGGTAAAGGACGATCGGGCGAGGCAGAAGTGCCATCGCAGGATGAGGCGGTGGTGGCGGCAGCATCGGCTTGGTCGCGGGGAAGCGCAGTGGAGGTTGCTTGATCGATGTCCGACGGCCGCGATAAGTACTGACGAAGGTTTGTCCCCGGAATGTACTCCTGAGCGATGTAGCGATAGGGGCCATCGAGGTTGACATCGTAAACTTGCACGATGTTGGGGTGAACCAAGCTGGCCGCCGCCCGGGCCTCCTGTTGAAACCTCTGCAGGTGCTGCATGTCCGAGGCCAAGGAAGCTCGCAGGACCTTCAGTGCGGCTGGCCGCAGCAATTCACGATGGATGGCGAAATAAACGTCCGCCATGCCGCCGCGGCCGATCAGCCTTTCAATCTGATACGGCCCGATGGTCGTTCCCGGAGGCAAGACGCAGTCGTCGCTGTCAACTGGAGGTTGGTTCATGAGTCAACATAAATCGGGGTGATGGCATAAGGTTGTTGGTAGCCGTGGCGGGCGACGACGGAGCCGATCGCCTCGGAGCCATTGCCGGACGCGGACAGCGGGCGGGGAACGGCGGCTACCTTCATGGTGTGGCCGCATCGGCACCACGCTGTTTCGCCAGAACGAGCTTGGTCAATTCGATCATCTCCGCCGGGCTCAATTCTTCGGCTCTTGTCCTGGCATCCACTGCGAGGGCCTGCAGCACTTCATCGACTTGATCCTTGTCCAGTATACCTTTGACGGCCGCTTGGAGCGCACTGCGCAGGTATTTGCGCCGGTGGAGGAAGATTTTGCGGACGAGATCATGAAAAAAGGTCACGTCGCCGATGCGTTTGCGCAGCAGCGGTTGAGGCCGGATATCGATAATTGCTGAATCCACTTTGGGACGCGGCCAAAAGACCGAGGGTGGCATCACGCGCACGATGTCGACGCGGCACTGCGATTGCACCCATACGCTCAAGGCGCTGTAGTCTTTGGTTCGTGGAGAAGCGGCAATGCGTTGCGCGAGCTCTTTTTGAATAGTGACGACCATTCGCTGGGGCCATGGATGGCTATGCAAAAGGTTCGATAGGATGGGCGTGGCCACGTTGTAGGGAAGGTTGGCCACCAGCTTCAGCCGTGCTCCAGCGATCGCGCTCATTTTCTCGTTGATGGTATCCAGCACGACAGGGGATAGCTCATTCTTGTTCTTCAGGGCGTCCTGTTGCAGCAACGTGATGTTGTCAAAAGCACGCAGCTCCTCGGCCGCCATTGCCGCCAGGGACGCGTCCACCTCGACGGTGATAACTTGCCCAGCACGCTCGGCCAGCAAACGGGTCAGCGATCCCATGCCGGTGCCGACTTCCAACACCACGTCGCGGGGAGTTAGTTCGGCCGTGCGGGCAATCAACTCCACGAGATTCAGGTCGATGAGGAAATTCTGTCCGAACCGTGTTCGCGGCTGATGGCCAGCAGCATGAAAACGCTGCTGGAGATAGGAAAGAGTCTGACGTTCGGCCATCACAGGCTACCTTTCTCCACGATCACCACCGGACAGGGGGACGCTAGGGGACGATCCCCAGTTTTGCGTTTCCAACTGACGCTGGACATACTTCGCTAATAAGTCCGTTTCCAAGTTGACGAGATCGTTGACTCGCCGCTGACCCAAAGTGGTCACCGATAGGGTGTGCGGAATCAGCGCGATGGAGAAGTCGTGATCGGTCACGTCGACCAACGTCAGGCTGACGCCGTCGATTGCTACGGAACCTTTCGGCGCCATCTGCCGTAGCAACGAGGTGGGGGCAGAAAACCTCATCGTGCACCACTGCCCGTCATCTTCGCGGGCCGTGACCTGGCCCTGGGCATCGACATGACCGGTTACCAGATGCCCACCGACGCGCGCTCCAAGAGCGAGCGCACGTTCTAAGTTCACGCAGTCTCCGGGGCGAAGGATTCCCAACGTGGTTTTCTGCAGTGTTTCCGCTCCGGCTTGGAATTCCATGCACCCATCGGCAAGGCGGATCACGGTCAGACAGCAGCCATTGATGGCGATACTGTCGCCGATGCCTACATCGTCGAACAACTCTGGAGTGCGGATGGCCAAGACCATGCCTGGCCCCTCCGCAAACAGGCGTTCCACCGGCTCATACGCCTCGACTAGTCCTGTAAACATAGGAGATTTTCTACGCGAAGAGTGGTTCGTAATAACGGGTTGGGTGAGCATCGTCGCCGAGGACGGAAGGCACTCCGCAATTTCTCAATCAACCACTTGCCATTCTAGCAGTGCGATGCTTCGATTCTATGGGGCCCCAATAACGAAGATCCGCGTCGTGTCCACGACGAGCGAATGCCTGCCGCGGCATGGTCGGACCGTGCTGCGGAGCCTCGGGAAGGGCTGGTCAAAAATGGAGGCTTGGTCACAATAGCGGCCGACAGGTTCGGATTGAGAACACACTATTCAGAGTTGGGAAGCAGCAATGAGCATTATCGAAGCGGTTCATGGTCGGCAGATCCTCGACAGCCGGGGGAATCCAACGGTCGAAGTAGAAGTCCATCTGATGGATGGTGCCATTGGGCGCGCGGCCGTGCCAAGTGGCGCGAGCACCGGTGCCCATGAGGCGTGGGAATTGCGAGATGGTGACGCGTCGGTCTATCTGGGCAAAGGGGTGACCAAAGCCGTCGAAAACGTCAACACGGAAATCGAAGACGCCCTGGTCGGGCAAGTGGCCACCGACCAGCGCGGGATCGACCGCATCCTGATCGAGCTTGATGGGACTCCCAATAAGAAGCGTTTAGGAGCCAATGCAATTCTAGGGGCATCGTTGGCCGTGGCCAAAGCGGCGGCGGAAAGCGTCGGTCTGCCTCTCTATCGTTATCTTGGTGGAGCGGCGGCCCATATCCTCCCGGCACCAATGATGAATATCGTCAACGGCGGCCAGCATGCCGACAACTCCGTCGATATCCAAGAATTCATGGTCATGCCGCTAGGCTTCGATACCTTCAGCGAGGCTTTGCGTGCCGGGGTCGAAACGTTTCATCACCTGAAGAAGGTGCTCAATGCTCGCGGGCTGAACACGGCAGTCGGCGACGAAGGGGGCTTTGCGCCCGATCTGAAGAGCAACCAAGAGGCGTTGGACTTGATCATGGAAGCTATCGAAAAGGCTGGTTACGAGGCGGGGAAACAAATCTTCATCGCCCTCGATGTGGCCGCTACCGAGTTCTACGACGTGGATAAGAAGGTCTATCGCATCGACGGACAAGAATTGTCTGGGGGACAAATGGTTGGCTTCCTGGCTTCCTGGGTAGACAAGTATCCGATCTGCTCGATCGAAGATGGATGCGCCGAGGATGACTGGGAAAGTTGGAAACTGTTGACCGCGAAGCTGGGTGACCGAGTTCAACTGGTAGGCGACGATTTGTTCGTTACCAATGTCGAACGACTGCAGCGGGGGATCGAGGAAGGCATCGCCAATAGTATTCTCATCAAGGTCAATCAGATTGGATCGTTGAGCGAAACGATCGACGCGATCCAATTGGCTGCGCGCAACGGGTACACCTCGATCTCCAGCCACCGAAGTGGTGAGACCGAGGATGCGACGATTGCCGATCTGGCCGTGGGCCTTTCCACCGGTCAGATCAAAACAGGCTCTGCCTCGCGCAGCGACCGGATGGCGAAGTACAACCAGTTACTGCGTATCGAAGAGGAGTTGGCTGAAGCTGCCGTGTATGGCGGTCCTCTCTTCCCGCGTCGCAGTTAACCGACGCTCCGCCGCCTTGTCCGGGCAGCCATCGAGCGAGGCTGTGCTGGTATATTGATCTTGTGGGACAGAGCTAGAATCGACCGAACCAGCTCACGGAGGTCTTGTGACGGTGCAGTTCAATGACCAGCAATTAACAGCCATCCAATCAGACGAAAAGTACCTACTCGTCTTGGCCGGCGCCGGGACAGGAAAAACGAGAACAATCATCGGCAGAGCTGCCCACCTTCTAGAACGGGGGACGCCTGCCGATCGGATTGCTATCGTCACGTTTACTCGCCGCGCTGCCGCGGAGATTAAGCATCGCCTGGTGGCGACGATTGGCAAGCGCGCCGATCCAGTCACGGCGGGAACCTTTCACCACCTTTGCCTGCGAACCATGCGTGCTCGTCCCAAATGGTTCGGATACCATGATATGACGATTCTCGACCGCGATGACCAGCTTCAACTGCTGCGGTTGATTCGCAGCGGTGTGGTCGACAAGAAGTCGAAACTTCCGCAGGCTGCCGAATTGCTGGGGATCCTCTCCTTCGCCCGCAACACCAATCAGGGAATACGGCGGTATATCGAAAAGTACACGGAGATCCCACCCGAGCATGTGGATGCCGTGCTCAAGATTTATCAACTCTATTCGCAGCGGAAACACGAGAGAGGGTACCTCGATTACGACGATATCTTGCAGCGGTTTGCAGAAGTCCTGCAACAGGAACCCCAAGTTCGAGAGGCAATCTGCGGGCAGTACGATCACTTGTTAGTCGACGAAATGCAGGATACCAACCCCTTGCAATGGTCGATCCTGGAAAGTTTTTCGCACCACTGCCATCTCTTCTGCGTCGGAGATGATGCCCAAAGCATCTATGCGTTCCGGGGTGCCGACTTTCGGAACGTGCACTCATTTGCAAAGCGGTTGCCAGGGGCTACTACCCTGCCTTTGACGCTGAACTACCGCTCGACGCAACCGATCCTTGACGTTGCCAATTGGTTGCTGGTCCAGTCCTCGCTTCCTTACAATAAAGTGCTTAGAGCAGATAGAGGAGGCGGAGTCAAACCGATTCTGGCTGAGTTTGCCTCCGAATACGAGGAAGCCGAATGGGTGGCGGAGCAAATCCGGTGTCGCCATCAGGCGGGGGCTAAATGGTCCGACCATATGATCCTCAGTCGCACTGCCTACACCGCACGGCCAATGGAAGCCGCGTTGATCGAAGCCGGGATTCCCTATCGCTTCATCGGCGGCATGAGTCTGCTGCAAGTGGCGCATGTTCGCGACATCTTGGCCGCGATTCGCACGGTTGTTAACTACCGTGACGAGTTGGCGTGGATGCGGTACTTGATGCTGTTCCCGGGAATTGGTGAGGTGCGTGCCGGGCGAGCAGTGCGTGACATGCTCGCTGCTCCGGATCGGGAGGCTGCCTGGGAGGTGCTATGCAAAAACTTGAGTGGATACGAATCGCTCGCCCAGATTCCCATGGCAATCGCTGGTCAAGAGGCTAAACCGTCTGCCGCGATTGCCTTGGCAGCAGAGGCGATGACCCCGTTGTTGGAGCGGACCTACGACGATTGGGACCGCCGACAGAAGGATCTTTCTTTGCTGCAGCGAATGGCGGCCAAACACTCGACACTCGCTGAGTTTCTTGAAACGTATACGCTCGACCCGGTCTCCGTTAGTGAAGTTGATAACGACGCCCAAGAGGGGGTGGTCACCTTGATTACTGTTCATAGCGCCAAGGGAACCGAAGCCCCCACCTGTTTCGTCATTTCTGCGCAAGCCGGAAGTTATCCTCATTCCCGGAGTTTAGGAGATCCTGAGGCTATCGAGGAAGAACGGCGGGTCCTCTATGTGGCACTGACCCGGGCCCAGGATGAATTGATCATCACCCGTAATCAGGCTGCATCCTACCATCGTTTTTCTTGGCAACGTTTGCCGATGGGAAGCCCCGACGATTTCCTGGAAGATTTACCTCGAAAACTGGTGGAATACCACGATGTCGATCTGTGTAGCTATGATTCCACGGACAGCACGGGGAATCGATGAGAAGGTGGTGGCGGTGCAGTTCGCGTTGGTGCGAAGCGCATTCCCGCCTAAAAAATCGAGTTGGTCTTCCCCGGGGCGTCGAACCGCAAGCCGCAATGGCGAACGCTCGCTCAGTCATCGCACATCGGGCATTCATGCCGACGCTCTCCCCCGCTCCTACGATTAATAGGGTCGGCTGATGCCGGAGAAAGGCTCCTCACCCCGCCAGTTTCCGGTTCCTGTCATGCGTGACGGAAAAAAGCAGTCACGGTCGAGATCTTGGTCAAAGTCTCAAAAGCAGTTCGGGAGTCTCGCGAGCAAGTAAATCGAGCGCCGACCGTTCCCGGCTGCAGCGGAAATCTGGCACAACATCGCTGCCGGCGAACTCCAAGGGAGCACAATAGTCCAAGCTGCAGTGCGGCCGCTTATGATTGGGCGCGTGAAGCTGACCCCGACCAGTGGGCGATGCAAACAGAACGTCCGATTGCAGAGCGATTTGAGGACGTCGAGTATCGATTTGCTGGAGCAGACTCTCCAATGCTGATGGCATGAGGAAAAATCAGGATCGAATAGCCTGCTGACAGCGCAAGCGCCTCCGCCACACTGCTCGCCGCAACCTGGCCAACCCTTCTCCTCGCTAAGCCCATCACCTCTCTCCCCCCGGCTTCCTACAGCAGCGGTACCCAACACGGTCTACCAGTAGTGGAATTCGCCAGAATTCCCAAATGCCACAAATCGCCCCGAAGGGGCAGCGCCATATAAGCCTAGGACAGAGCGCCAGTGGCGTAGCCACTGAAAGCGCCGCCCTGGGAACACGAACGACCAACCACCCAAGCCCTGAAAGGGCGATCCAATTCTGCCCCAAGATGGAGTTGCGCATCGAGGTTGTTGGCGGGAAGCCAAATTCACCGAAACCGATGCGTCCAAGCTGGGGGCTTGGCATGGATCTGGGGTGTTGTCATGGATCTGGGGCATTGTCAAGGATTCTTCGACGTGCATCGGGGTCGAGCGGACCACCGCGCCAGTGAATTTGGCCTTCGGCCAAAATGGGCTTATTCCGACTCCAGTTCCTGGGGCGTTGCCGCCAGGCTACGGTGCCGCCAGGGCTTCGCCCAAACTCCACACTCTCCTGAACCTCCCTGGCGAGCGATTCCGACCGCCGCGTGAACAATTCGGCCAACCACCCAACAGTCCCGCAGCGACAGCATGCCGTAGCCACGACTCGCCACCCCGCGGATCCTAAATTCTTATCGCATAGACACTTGCGTCAAGCCAATGAGTGGGTGGCACCAAACTGGCCCAGAGGTTGGTGTTGGTCGGATGGTACTCGTAACCGCTTAAGTGGACTTCATCGTCGCCCGAAACCGTGAACGACTCGTCGAACTGGCCGGTCGATGGATCGAAGAGGGCGTTCCAGTTGGCCGAGCGCTGGAACGAAGCATCGCGCAGCGATTGGTAATCCCAGCCCATCTCGCCCAGCAACATAATGGCTTGGTCGACTGAATCGTAATGCTGTTGGTAATCGACCGACGAAGTGGCCGAGGAGGATGCCGAACCGTTCCAGGTGAACGTGTCATCAGCGGCCAGACTGGCCGACAGCGAGCCGGTGCTGTCCCACTGGTCGACGAGTGTTAAGTGCAGGGACGAGTTGCTGGTCGAAGAGCCCTCCCAGACATCGTTGAAACCGGCCTGCTGCCGCTCCGAGCCAACATAGTCACTGGTCTCGTCAATCAGCAGGACCGCAAAGCCCTGACTATCGCCATCGCCGGAGAGGGAGGCGGAGGCGCCGGTCAATGCACTGGCCAGCGACTGATAGGCTCCCCGCCCGGTGCCGTAGCTGGCAGCAAAATACTCGAGCGACGAGTTGTTATTGCGGTTGGCTTTACTGAAGACAGGGCCGAAAGGAGTCTGCTCACCGTTTTGGATATCGTCTCGTTCCCAGGCTCTGCCTGGGAACGCCCAGCACCCGAGGCTCTGCCTCACGATCTACTTCTTCATGGCTTCGTTTCCGTCTTTGTGCTTACCGTCGTTTTCGGCTTTTTGTCTTCGTTTTCGTCTTTCTCTTCGTCGTTGATTTCCTCTTCGTCGTGTAGCGACGCCGTGAGGCAACACAACGCCCCCGATTCAATTGGCGCTGTTGATCCTCAGACAAGAGGATTCCACCGCGCCGGTCCTGGTTGCCGTCGCGTAGCGACGCGGTGATGGTAGCCCGGTCATTCATGGCCGGGTTGTCGAGTCCCTCAATTCCCTCCCTACGCGTCGCATAGCGACGCGGTGAGGCTCTTCCACTCTCTTCGATTTCCGATTCAAGCCGCGAGAAATAGACTGGCCTGATCATGCTGCCGGACAGTCTCTTCCACCCTCTTCGGTTTCGATTTAAGCCGCGGAGCGGCGGGATGATCTAGCTCCGGGCGTGAGCCCGGAGTTGGATGGCGCGTTGTTTTTCCAGCAGTCCCGCAGGGACGGCATGGGCGTGTCCCTAGCTGCAATGGTGATCATTGTCGATCCGCCTTTCGGGGCGTCGCACAATCGTCAGAGCTGCAATTCGCCCCGAAGGGGCAACGCCATGAAAATCACGGCCAGAGCGCCAGCGGCGTAGCCGCTCGAAGCGCCGCCCTGGGAACACGAACGACCAACCATCTAAGCCCTGAAAGGGCGATCCAATTCTGCCCCAGGATGGAGGTGCACATCGAGGTTGTTGGCTGTAAGCCGAATTCACCGCCGCCGCAACCGACGCGTCGAAGCTGGGGGCTTGTCATGGAGCCGAGGTGTTGTCAAGGATTCTTCGACCTGCATCGGGGTCGAGCGGACCACCGCGCCAGTGAATTTGGCCTTCGGCCAAAATGGGCTTATTCCGACTCCAGTTCCTGGGGCGTTGCCGCCAGGCTACGGTGCCGACTGGGCTTCGCCCAAACTCCACACTCTCCTGAACCTCCCTGGCGAGCGAGGCCGATTCCGACAGCCGCTCGAACACCCCGGCCAGCCGCCGCACAGCCTCACAGGGACGGTCGGACCACGCTGCCGAACAGTCCTGTATAGACAGCATACCGAAGTCACGGAGCGCCAACCCGAAGGCCATAACTTATAGTTGCAGAAGCACTTGCGGCAATACAATTGGTGGGTGGCACCAAAATACTCGTGAGAACGCCGCCCACGGAACCTAACTTTCTTCCGCCGAGACCCTTGCGGCATCTCCGATTAGTGGGTGGCACGAATGGCAAATGGCACTGTTGATCCTTCTTTGATTCCAATTTAAGTCGCGGAGGGGTGGGGTGATCTACGTCCGAGCGTGAGCTCGAAGTTCAATTTCCACCCTCGGCGAATATGATTTAAGCCGTGGAGCGGGTGGAGGATCTAGCTACCAGCGTGAGCCCGAAGTTCGATGGCGCGGTTCTACGAGTAGTCCCCTGGGAAGAGAACGAGAACGCCTCGAAGCAGAGACGAGTTGCTGGTCGGGAAGTTTCCCAGGCTTTCTCGCAACCAGCCTAATGCTGGTTCGCGCCTGTCGGGTTGCAGGTCTGATCAATCCTCACGACAGCAACCCCGGCTCCCTTCATCGGCAGGTGATGGCTACTGAAAAGATGTTGAAACGCTGAACAGGACAAGGCCGGCTCTACATCAGCAACGCTATGCGGGCCGGCCTGGCAGAATCCTTTTGCTTCCCCTACCTCCGGTCAATGTCTGCTCCAGAGGCCGACAACTAGGCCCATAAACTGATTACGAGGTGGGAACCACCCAGACCTTCAGGTCGGCCTCGATATCGGCGTGCAGATGCACTTTGACGGTGTACAGCCCCAATTCTTTCAGCGGTCCCTGCAAGCGAATCTGGTCGTCAGTAACCGTGATGCCGTTCGCTTTCAATGCTTTGGCAATATCGACGGCGCCGACCGATCCGTAGAGATGGCCTTCGTCATTCGCATTTGCCTCGATGGTAATCGACTGCTCGGCGATTTTTTCGGCCAACTGCCGCAGACCGCTGAGGCGAGCCAATTCGATTTCCTTGAGCTTCGCCTTGTGCTTTTCCACCATTCGCTTGTGGTGCTCGGTGGCCACGATTGCCAGGCCTTGAGGTAGCAGGTAGTTGAAGGCGTGCCCGGGGCGCACTTCCACTACTTCTCCTTGCTTGCCTACGTGATCGACATTCTGGATCAATAGAAGTTCAATACCACCATGCGGACCTTTGGGAAGCCGCTTGTATCGCTGCTTTCTCACACGCTCTTTTACTGACGCCATGGTTGTGCTCTCTTATCTCCTTGGAAATCGATCTTATTTTCGTCCGGTGGCACTGTTTTCACAGTTGTCGATAATCGCCATATCTTTGAATCGATTGATCAACGCCGCCGGGAAATGGTTGACATTATTAGCTTCGTTGATTGACGCGTGCGCCAGCCCTTGTCACCGTCGCCAGCCCCATCACAGCAAAGAGTAATCATTCCATTCGAAAATTAAAACGGCACTTCATCGTCATCTTGCTGCCCGATTCCTGCGCTGCCCATATCCGTGTCATCGCTTCGACCGGGATAGCCACCACTCCCTTCCTGCCGCGAGCCAGAGGAGGAACGGCCACCGATCAGCTGCATGCGATCGGCAACAACCCGTAGCTTGTAATTCTTCTGGCCATCCTTTTCCCAGCTGTCGAGTTTTAGTCGTCCTTCAATGAACACTGGGGAGCCTTTGCTGAGGTACTCGGCAGCCACTTCGGCCGTGCGTCCCCACAGGGTGACGTCGACGAACGTGGTTTCTTCGACCCACTCTCCAGTCTGGCTCTTACGGCGATCGTTGACTGCTAAACCAATTTCCGCAACGGCCGTCTGATTGGGGGTAAATCGCAATTGAACATCGCGCGTAAGGTTCCCCATCAGAATGACTCGATTGTAACTGGCCATTTTACGGTTCTCCGCCAATCGCGGCCTGGAACTCACTTCCCGCTTGCTGAACGGCTCCTCGCTCCTCTCGGCAGCCAACTGTTGGAAACCAGCACGTCCGGAATCGAACCAATCATGCTGGGCACAGCAAAATCGCTAATTGTTCGTTGATTCTATTCTTCCTCGTCCGCGACGCCGACCGGTACTGCTTCCTCGTCACCCTGGCTGGTTGCCACACGTCCCAAAGCGTGGTCTACCAATGTATCAATCAAACGCGGATCTACCTTGGTGACCAGAAAACGCATGATGGTTTCATTCAGCTGACAGGCCCGCTCGAATTCCTTGAGTCGTTGCGTGTCCATGCGGAAAAAACTAATCCAATACGTTCCTTTCTGATGACCATTGATAGGATAGGCCAACTTACGTTCTTCCCACAGGCGATTGACCAGCACTTCTCCGTCGTGGTCTTCGATCGCCTTTTGAATCCAAGCAGCAACGCCGCCTGGGTCCCGATTGTATTTGTTGCTGTCGAGCAGGAAGAAACAATCGTAACACCCAGTTGCCACAGCTAATGACTCCCTCTTATGGATTGAACTCGATCGACTCGCGAAAACGCCAATGGCTCGCCAATTAAAGTTCGATTGGCGAGCGGCACAATTATTTTGCATCGCCACGCGACCGACAGCCAGCAGGCATGCGGGGCCTAGCGATCAGTAGCTTAAACTCAATTGTAATGGTTCATCGTAAAGGCAATACCTCGCGCAACCCAGGCCTCGACCGCATCGCTTGCTCTCGCCACGGCCGATTGGATCTGTTCACGTTCCGCGGGCGAGAAGGAACCGAGTACATAATCGGCCGCATCCCACTGCGGAGGGGGCGACCCAATGCCCACACGCAGCCGCGGAATGCTTTGCGTGCCCAGGGCTCGCAGTATATCGGCTAAACCTTTCTGCCCTCCTGCTGATCCGGATGCTCGCATTCGCAGCTTCCCCAGCGGCAGGCTTAGGTCGTCGCAAATGACCAACAGGTCTTTCTCGACATCGATTTTATAAAAACGAGCGATTGCCGCCACGCAACGCCCGCTGTGATTCATATAAGTTAACGGCCAAGCCAGCAACACTCGCGATGCACCGATCGTCACGGAAGCCAACTGGCCCTCGAACTTCGACTGAGGAACTCCGGCCGAAAACCGCTCGGCGATACAGTCGAGGACGTCAAAACCAACATTGTGACGTGTGCCACGATACTTGGGACCAGGGTTCCCCAACCCCACGACCAGCTTCAGTGAGTCGGATGATTCCATCAGCACGTCTTGCCTGGCCGCTGCTTTGTTTGCTCATCGCCGACCTACCGGCTTGCCAAAGCCCGCCGGGCAGTCTTCGCTTATGCTCCGGCTTCTTCCTTCTCTGCTTTCTCTTTCGCTCCGATCACCTCTGGCTCTCCGGCTGCAGCTTCTTCTACCGCTTCCGTTTCCGCCGTCGGGTGGACCACGTGGACGATCACTTCGTGCTCGTTGCTGATAAGTTTCGCGCCTTCGGGCAGCTTCACTTCACCGGCGTGAATCGTCTGTCCCAAATGCAACTCGCTGATGTCGACCTCAATTTCGTCGGGGATGCTACCGGCAGGGCATTCAACGGTAATCTCGTGGACGACGAATTCCAGAACTCCACCTTCGGAGGTGCCGGGCGATTCCCCACGCAGCTTCACGGGAAGCGTCACCTCGACGCGTTCCTTGAGTGACACCCTGGTGAAATCAACATGCAATACGTCGCTACCCAAACTGTCCCATGCCACGTCGCGCAGCAAGGCTGTCTCCGATACTGCTCCGGTCAAGTTCAGCAACTTCACTCCGCTCTCTACCACCCGCTCGATCTCCGCCTTGGCGACCATCAACGGCACATTCTCTTCGCCGTGGCCATAGAGAATAGCCGGGATCTTGCCTTGGCGGCGAAGTTTGCGGACAGCATTCGTACCTAGCTGCTCCCGTTTTTCCACTTGCAACGTTTTGCTACTCATCTTTTTTCCAGTCGACGATAGTTGATCTTTGGCCAATCAGGCCGTGCTATGTTTATTTTCCATACCGCGGCGCGGTTATCGGTTTCCTGTTGCGGGCGGGCCGCGGATGTTCGTTGCGTCCCTCCGTCCTGCGAAGACAGCCAGTATCGCAAATGCTATGGTACTTTCAAGACCAAAACTGCCCCTGGGCTTTCAGAAAACCGCGGTTGCTCGCCCTCGTCCACCAACTTGTTGGGATTGTAGAGTGGGGCCAGATTGTCGGCCATGCTGGGACGGGGAAACGAGGATGGGACGGGAAAGCGGCCCATGGTCGAAGGTGACCGGTTCCTGGCGAGATTGCCGCCTGCGCTTTTTTCCGAGATGCGATCGATGGTTGCCTCTGTTGGCCAGGCCCCACTTGCCTCAGCCAGTCACGTACGCTAGCCTTGCCGCCAAGCGGAATGGTTCCGTGTCTGGTTGCCGGGTCCGAGTGTCCTGCCAACGGCGGCGGCCGAGACTAACTAGACGGTGGCAAAACCAACGTCCGTGGGTGACACCGGGAGACTTTGGCGGCAAGAATTCGGAGTCGCTGCCGTGTGGTTCGACGAGCCGTATCGCAGTCGTCCGTCGGGGCTCGCTTTTGGTCTTCTCACTGGCGTTTGGTCGAACGACCCCCACAGGGAGTTGCAATAATTCATGGCAAAGAAGGGACCGAAACTGCAGTATATTGAGCCGATTGGAGCGCGCGTGCTCGTACTGAAGGATGAACCTAAGCGGGAGACGAAAGGGGGGATCGCCCTTCCCGACGCGGCGGAGATTCCCACCATCACCGGTCGTATCGTTTCCATCAGCCGGCAGGTGGCTCACGACGAGGATGTTCCGCTAAAGCAATACGATAAAGTGCTTTTTCATCCCAAGAATGCCATTCCGGTTGATTTCGAGCCCGATAACAAGCACTTCGTGGTGCCGGTCGAAGATATCGTCGCCGTCTTTCGCAGTTCCCCCCCAGAGCTCGACTAATCGTCGCGTCCATTTTTCGGATCATTTCATCGCCTGTGGCGCGCAATGGCTGTCGTCTTTTTGGGGGCGGGCTCGGCGCTTTGGCTCGATGCACCCCTGGCCATGAAGGTCCATGGCAACTTCGGTGCTCGATTGGGTTGCCGCAGTGATGGTGGCCATCGTCGTCTCGAACGCGTGAGGGCAACTGGGGCTACTTGATTCGAAACATGGCAGAGATGGACTGATCGTGGTGGATCCGCTTGATGGCTTCTGCCAATAGAGGGGCGACACTTACCACCTTAATCACCGGCAGGCGCTTTTCTGGTGGAAGCGGGATGGTGTCGGTAACGCACAGGCTCTTTATCGGAGCGTTGCGGATCTTTTCGATGGCATCACCACAAAGGACTCCGTGGGTGGCCGCCAGGTGGATTTCTTTCGCGCCCGCTTGGTGCACCAGCTGCGCGGCCCCGCAGATCGAGCCAGCGGTGCTGATCATATCGTCAAACATCAGGCAAACTTTACCCTTCACTGGTGCCCCGATGATATGCTCCTGTTTGGTCTCCGTCGCGTTGTTGCGGCGTTTGTCGACGATGGCGAGTTGCCCACCCAAACGTTTAGAGTGTCCCATGGCCCGCTTGATGCTCCCTTCATCGGGACTGACGACCACCAGTTCGTCGGGGCTGTATCCCATTTCCTGAAAGTAGGCATTCAAAACCGGAGCGGCGTAGAGGTGGTCGACGGGGACGTCGAAAAAGCCCTGAATCTGTGGGGCGTGCAAGTCCATCGTCAATACACGGTCGGCACCGGCACGCGTAATCATGTTGGCTACTAATTTCGCCGTGATGGGGACTCGTCCCTCGTCCTTGCGGTCCTGTCGGGCGTAACCATAGTAAGGGATCACGGCGGTAACACGTGCTGCGCTGGCCCGTTTGCAACTGTCGATCATGATCAACAGTTCCAGGAGATTATCATTGACCGGAGGGCACGTAGGTTGGATCAAGTAGACGTCGCGTCCACGAACATCATCGTTGATCTTGCAGTAGTTCTCTCCATCGGGAAACTTTCCCAACGAGACCGAACCCAGCTCTAAGTGCAAGGATTGGCAAATGCCGCGAGCCAGCTCTGGATTGGCTCGACCACTGAGCAGTTTCAGTTCACGCATGCTCCGCGTACCCCATCTCCCGCATTTTGTGTTCGACAACCTGCAGCTCTTCCACGGTGTTGATGCTCAGCGCTTCACATGGCCGCAGCACGGGAAGGGCATCGACCCGGTGGCCTGCGCGCAACAGAATCTCCGGGCAGTCGGTCAGGTAGTATTCACGTTGCGCGTTGTTGTTGGTTAGACCGTCGAGCGCCGTGAGCAGGGCAGACGAGTCGAACAAGTAAGTTGACATGTTGACCTCTCGGATGCTCAACTGCTCGGGGGTGGCATCCTTATGTTCTACGATCCGTGCAAACCGGCCGTGGGAGTCACGGACGATGCGGCCGAGCCCTGTCGGGTCATCCTTAAGCAGCGTGCCTAGCAGACAGGCGTAACCACCGTCACGACGGAAGTGGTCCAGCAATTCGCGGATCGAGTCCGCTTGAATCAGCGGAGAATCTCCAGCGACGACCAACACGGGACCATCGTGCTGTTGAATGTGCTGGCGGCAGATCTGTACCGCATGCCCAGTACCCAGTTGTTCTTCTTGCAAGGCAAACTGCAAGCCAGGCCGAGAGGCGAGTGTTTCCTGAACCCGCGGTGCCTGGTAGCCGACCACGACGACCGCGCGGTTGATTCCGGCGGTCGCTAGCGCGTCGAGCACCCACAAGATCATGGGCCGGCCGAGAACAGGAACCAGTACCTTGGGCAAGTCGCTCTTCATCCGCGTGCCGCGGCCTGCCGCCAAGACGATCGCTAGAGGCTCGCTCGTGGTATCCATAAAATAAATGCTCCTGCCCCCTGAAATGGAGGGCTTGCGCGAGGAGTCGAGAATGGTGAGGCCTGGAAGCGGTTGCATTTTACGAATCCAGGCCTGGAGGTTAAGCGGACTGCGAGAGATCGTTGCGAGCTTTCCTTCCCGTCGTGGGTAAGCTTCCCATGTGGAGCAAGGGCATCATTGGCCAGCAGCCCTGTAGCATTTCCTCCCTAAACCTATTCTCCAACTGTACGGCAGCGTCTAAAATGCCTCTTTCCAGGTTGCAGACGACACGACGACACATGGCGGGATTCTCGATTCGGTTGCTGCCAAAAGCTTCTTTTTTTGTGCGGGGATCGCCGCCCGTACCGTCGAAGAACCGAATTCTCGGTGGAGGTTGCTTACCCCTACTGCAAATATCCGTCACTCCATTGGAAAAAGATGAGGAAAAAAGTATGAGCGTAGCTGGAATCGAACGCGTGCGAGAACTGCGCCGCCGACGTCATCGAAAGCAAAAGGTCAAGAAGCTGTTGCGCAAGGCAGAGAAGGCGAGCCAGGCGGAGAAGGCTGCCATCGCGGAGAAGCTGCGGAAGCTGACCCCCGGGGCTCACGAGATCATTGCGGCTCACGGACTGGAGTAAACGGCCTAACGCCGTGCCGTCTTTCCCGGTAAGTTCTCCCTGCACGCACCTCGGCATGCAGGGGGCTGCAATGAGGCTGCCGAGACGATTGAGAGGACTGGCGGGTGCGCGGCTGCAACTAGGGATATCCGAGCAGCTTTCCGATGCCTACCGTGTCCTCCTCTCCGGAAGAGCCTCCCCTTTCCCGACGCCATTCCTTATCGCTCTCTCTGCGGAAGATGGTGGCGGTCTCCGGCCACGAGGCCAGGATCGATATTGGTGGCCTGCGAGGACCGGTGGCCCCAGCGATCTCCGTCCCCTTCGCTGGGGTAGCAGCGTCCTTCGCTGCGAACGTGCAACCAGGTGCTGGGGGCCTAAAAGCCTCCGGGGGATTGAAAGTCGTCGACATAGTTGTCGAATTCTTCCAGACGCTCGGGGGCCCGGTTCTGAAAGCGCGTGAATTCGCTCTCCCACGCCAGCTCCACCGTGCCGATCGGTCCGTTTCGCTGTTTGGCAATGATGATCTCAGCTTGTCCAGCGTACTGTTGGGCCTCCTCGCCGCGGTGATAATATTCCTCGCGATGGACGAACATGACGACGTCGGCATCCTGCTCAATGGCTCCGGACTCCCGCAAGTGGCTCAACCGAGGCCGGTGGTCTTTGCTGTCCTCGGCCTGTCGGTTGAGCTGAGCCAAGCAGAGAACGGGGACCTGCAGTTCTCTGGCCAGCCGCTTCAGGCGACGGGCGATCTTAGCCACCTGTTCTTGGCGAGGATCGCGCGGATTGTCCGGTTCAATCAACTGCAAGTAGTCGATGACGACCAACCCCAGTGCCTTTTCCGTCGTACGAATACGGCGGCCAACGGCCGCAATCTCGCTGACCGTGCGCGAGGGAGAATCGTCGACAAACAAGGGGGCATTGCCAATCTCAATGGCCTTCTGCACGAGGCGCTTACGGTCTTCCTGGGAGATAGTACCATTGCGCAGGCGGTGGCCGTTAACCCGGGCCACGGAGCAAAGCAAGCGGTCGGCCAGCTCGATTCCGGACATTTCCAAGCTGACGAACAGCACCGGTACGCGGCTTTTCAACGCCACGTTCTCGGCGATATTCAGGGCCAATGCCGTTTTGCCCATACTGGGACGGGCTGCCAGGATGATCAGTTCTCCGTTGTGCAGGCCACCACAAAGGGCATCGTAATCGGCGAAATGGGTGTCCACGCCGCCATGAGCATGAGTGCCTTTTAACCGGGCGTCGATTCGCTCCATCGATTCGGTCATCAATTGACCGATGCTCATTGCGTGGTTGTTGGAGCGGTCATCTTGGATCGCAAACACGGTTTGTTCGGCGCGCCCCAGCAATTCTTGCGGATCCTGGGTTTCATCGTACGCATCCCGAAGGATGGTCGTGCCCGCATCGATCAAACGGCGGAGAGTCGCTTTGTCGCGCACAATCTCCGCATAGTACTCCGCATGAGCCGCATTGGGGACGCTGTTGGCCAATTGGGCCAAGTAGGCACTGCCACCGATCGCTTCATAATCGTCCGCCTTTTTCAATCGATCCACCAGTAGGGTCAGGTCGACTTTCTTGCCTGCATCGACCATCTGGACCATGTGCTGGAAAAGCTTTCGATTGGCGTCATCGTAAAAATCGTCGGGTTTGATGAGCAGGACCAGGTCGTTGACGACATCGGGCGCCAACAGAATACTGCCCAAGACGGCCTTCTCAGCCGCCACGTCGCATGGTGGCGTGCGATCAAGCATGAGGTGCACCGGCTCCGCATCGGCGGGGCGACGTTTTTTTGAAAACTGGATCGCCTTATCCACACGGCTCATCTTCGAACCTTCTTCCTACGAGCGATTTTCGACAAGAGAGAGCGACAATGGAGACGGTTTCCGGATGCCTGCCGCAGAAAGATTGAACCTTTGCGTCGGGGCACCACCGGTTCGTGCTGCGTCGGCATGCTGAGATTCTAATGTCGTTTGCGGCGGGCGGCGAGGATAGCCGCCTATTTGGTAGATGCCTGAGGAGGCGACCACAAGCGGTGGCTCCTGTGCTTGAGGAAGTCACACAACGGCTAAAGGAGATCGATTCCGCCAGCTAGCCGGTGGCAGCAGAGAGCAAGCGAACTTAGCGCCCACAGCAAAACCGTACCGCTGGCGGCGACAACGATCAGCGGTAAGTGGCCACGCGGACATCACAAACGTTAGTTCCCGTCGGGCCCGTCCGTAACAAGCCGCCGCAAGCTTGAAAAAAGGAGTAAGATTGAAAGTTTTGCAGGTGAGCGGCGATGGACAAACCCAATTCTTGACTGCGGTTCCAAACTGACGCATCAAACCAAGCGCCGGCAGCGTCGGTGGGGCCATCTTCGCCATCCGTCCCGCCACAAACGACGGTCAGTTTCCGATCGGTTTCCCAGTGCGGCCATCCAGCGCGCACAAGTTCATCCATGATGGCTAGAGCCAAATGTTGGTTTCGTCCTCCACAGGGGGAAACGACTGAGGAGGGGATGCGCACCGTGGGCTCCCCGCCGCTGATCCAGCAGTTGACTTCCGATTGGCCAACCATCTGCAGGATGCTTTTGGCGGCCGAGCGAGCCACCGCATGCACTTCACCTTCGGGACGAGTGCTCGCCTGCATGCAGTATTGATAATGCAGTTCGACGGCGCGTGCCCCCGCTGCATCCACGGCATCGGCGTTGTTGGCAAGGATCAGGTTATCGACTCGACAGTCTGCTTGGGCGGCTTGTTGCGGCGACATGGTGGCGTGGCGGCTGGTATGTTGCAAGTAGCGCACCACGCGGTCGAGTTCCTTGTCGTCAACCAAATCGAATTCCGTCAAGATCTGCAGCGCTGCGGCAGGTGATGGTGCTGGGGAGAGAACCGTAGGGCCAGATGCGATCATGGCTAAGTCGTCACCGAGCACATCCGACAGGATCAGGCTCACCATCCGCCCGGCCCGACAGGCTCGTGCCAATCCTCCCGCTTTCACCCGGCTCAGCGCTCGCCGGACGGTGTTGAGTTGGTGAATGTCCGCTCCTGCCAAGGACAGTTTACGAGCAACGAGTTGTTTGTCCTGCCACGTCAGGCCTGGCGCCGGGGCACAGAGTAGTGCGGAACCACCGCCGGAAAGCAAACACACAACCAAGTCGTGTGCATCGCACTCCCCGACGAGCCGTAAAATCTGTTCAGTCCCGAATACCACTTCCTCGGTCGGTTCATTGCTGCCGGGGGGGCGTGCTGCATGAAAGGTGACCGTGGAGGGGTGGGGGGCGGAGGGGATCGTATCGGCCGGGCAGTTCAACCACCCCCCGACCGGCGTACCAGGATGCTGCTCTTGGAGTGGCGCAACCAGCCATCTCAGGGCCGCCAGGCCCATCGAGGCGGCCGCTTTTCCCCCACCAACCAATACCAGCCGTCGCCAGTGGTCGATGCTCAACGAGTGATCGCAGATCGTGAGCCGTCCTGGCTCGACCACGACACGTTCCTGGAATAAAGAAGACGGTAAAACCGCCCGAACGCCGGCCCACCAAATCTGAACCGCATCATTTTTCGGCAAGGAAGCATGCATGGCGTCAATCGCAGGTTGGGGAGCGGAATTCGCCCAGGCGTGTCGATGGTCTACCCCGGCGGAGGGCCGGCGGCGACTGGTGGATACTGAGGTGCCGCTTCCGGAACCGCATCCATTACCGCGGTGGGGTAGGAAGCACCATTGCGTGCCGGCACGATAACGTCCAACTGTAGGTCTTCCAAGAGTAGGTCACAGTGGCCGCGGCATTCGGCCAAGATTCTGAACTCTCCGTCCTCCGTGGCCAGGCGATAAAGGTCGATCGGAATGGTCTCACCTGGTTGACCGCGCACCAGCATACCGATTCCTGGTCCCAGCTGATTGTCGAATACTAGTACGCCCGTCCCGGGGGCGGTGCCCATACGCAGTACGCGGGCGGTCGCCCGGGCACGAACCAACTGACCGGCGGTCACCGAGATGGGCGCACTACGAATGCGGATCGAGGTCCCCTCGTAGCCGCCGGGAATGTGGTCGGGGGCGGCCTGTCGAGCGTAGGCCGCCAAACGCAGTTTCCCCGACGTGTCGGCGGCTGGGACCAGCTCCACCCGCGTTTCGATCTCGTCGGTCAAGCGCACTTGCTGCGACCAGCCGGCCTGCATCATGCGGTGCAAATCATCGAGCTTGCCACCGGGCAACTCAGCCGAGTGCCACTGACTGCGTTGGCAGGCGTCAACCAACAACCAGTGCAGTTCCAGTGCTCCCAGGGCTGCCGTGAAGGGGCTCGATTGCCGCGCGGGCATCTGCGCCATCGCCTCTTGGCGGCACCGGTGAAGATATCTTTCTGTTTCGTGCAAACAATGGTTCAATTCTTTGATCGCCGTGTCATTGTTGCGTCGTTGCAGCGCTTGCCGCGCCCGTTCAAGTTGCCCTTCAATCCGCTGCAGCTGCCCAATCTCACCAACGGTAGGCAACGAGGGGAGTGCTCGAGCAGCAGAGCGCTGCACCAGCGTTGAGGTCTCGGCACCGGGTGAGAACGGCGAACCGCCGCGTCTGCCTTGAGTACGGGCTCGGGCGACGGCCAGTCGCGATGCTAACGAAAGGCGGGACGCGACTACTTCTACCATGTCCGCTGCCATTTCTGCCGCGGTCTCTCGCAGGTGTCGCTGCAGGTAGCGGATGGGGACGGGATCCGAGGTAAAAACAAAGGTTTCCACCGCAGCCGGTGATTCTACTTCCCAAGTGGCCTGTCCTCGCTCCCATTGGGGCTCCAGCCGCTCAAGCTTCCCATGGCTGATGCGCAGCAGGTGACGATCCGGCGGGGCCGCATTCCAGGTGAAGCGCAGTGGCGAGGAGGGCTCGGGAGAGGTGTACCAAGAGGTCGGATCATGCAAAGTGGCCACCACCAACTGACTGTTCTCCAACGCCCACGCCGAAGCTTTCCATGATGACCAGTTAACCGTCGGTGGGGCAACGCGTGTGCCGGCCAATTGCCACGGTCGCCATAACTCCGCTTCGCGAGAAATCCATCGCACAGCAGCCGCGCGGACGCTGTCGGCTGCGTCTTGAAATTCCAGCGGTTCGTTAGTGCGAAAAAGTATGGCGCGGGCTCCGGCGTGCATGGCCATGGTGACCGAATGGCGCAACTGCCATGCGTCGACCAACGCCTCTTCGACGGGAAAGTCCGGCGCCAGGCGCTGGGACGCCACTTCCACCTGCCGGATCAACGTTGTGGGAGGATGGATGGGGATCGATACCCAACTGGCACCTCGCAGGCCGGATGCAGCGATACGGTCGTCCAACCATTGCTGTTTTTCCTCCTCAGATCCAGGACTATACCCGGAAGGGCAAGGAACGATCAGGTGGTCGACGAGCCGCGCGTAGCGGAAAAGATCCTCCAACGATTCGGCAACGGTAGGTCGCTGCCAGGAAGATGGCAACGCTTGGCCACGGGCGACCTGTTGGCTGGCTAATTGGTAAAGATTGCGGTCCAACGCGGCGCCGATAAACCAGCCATAGACAATTCGGTTTGCATCGGCCGATAAAGAGGTCGGATCCTCCGGCGGCGGAGCGATCACCGCCAGGTCGGTCTGCACCGCCTCGGCGATCGTGTCGGCGGTCAACCGATCGGTCACGATGCCGTCGATCCCCAATGAGGCAAGCCAGGGAAGGGCCTCACCACGATGTTGAATCCACAGTTGCGGTGGTAGGGGGCGGTTCCACGCCGTCGCCTGCGGTCGCTCCACCTCCTGCCGCCATTGCCACCGTTGATGCCAATTGTTGGGAATCGCCACTCCCACTGAGGCCATGGGAACCATGCCGGATAATCGCAAATCATCAAGCTGTACGCGGTAGCGGCCTGGGCCTGCATAAACGTTCATCACCAAACAGTCGATGAACGCTCCTTCTAAATCCAAGTCTCGGCCGAATCGCTGACGCAACGCGGCGACTTCTTGGTGCAAGCTGCGCTCTAAATGGATTACTCGCAGCGCTTGCCACTTCCCAGGTTGGTCGTAGGTCGATCCCCAAATTGTCGTCGTCAGCCGCGATTGGGTGGTGGGATGGACCGCATGGGGAAACACCACGCGCACCCCCAGCTGCAACTGGCTGCTGCTACAGCGGGCCCACACCTCAGGTTGGAAATCATCCACGATCAAACACGGCTCAATTGGATAGGCGATCAGCGCATACGTCCCTTGGGCACAGGCGACTTGCAACAATTCACACGTCTGCCCATTACGGGGATAGATGGGACTGATGGCGTGCTCGACAAGCTGAGCTTGACAGTCGCTCTCCACCAACTGCCACCTGGGTTGGCCTCCTTCGAACGAGTCGAATTGCTGGGGGTATGCGGAAGCCGCAAGCCAGATGCCAAACACCATGGCGAGAATACCATGGACTGGCCGCCCACACATCCTCACGCAAGAGGACCGCTGCAGAAAACCAAGCCAAACCGTGGTACGGTGAGGCTTTTCCGTTTGCCTAACCATTGCAAAGCGTTCCCACTTGGAAAAAATGTTGATTCTCGGCAACATCGGCTGCCGGAGTGATGCTCTACGCGCAAGTTCCACTTATACAAGGGTTTAGGGCATAGTGCCAGATCGATTCATGTGGCGAAAAGTCAACATGCGTAACTTTTGTCGAATTTCTCGATTTTCATAAGCCATTGAATATCAAGTACTTGCGGATTACCATCGTCTCGCGTTCGGTCTGTGGTACCGTTGCTGCATTAGTGACCGGGCAGTAACGCACCAACGATCTTCTCCAGCCACTATCGGGAGCTTCGACTGATGAATCCTGTATCTGCAAACCAATCGACAAAGAGCCACGACGAACTGCCTGCGGAGTTGGCCGAATTGACTGCTGCGATTCAGTCGTTGCCCATCGAGCATCGCATTAAGCTCTTGCCGTCCCTGCGACGAGTCACGGAAAGCACGTTGCGACGCCGCAAAATCTTGACCTTGGTACAGGAAGCCCTCAGCCAACTGCGACTCGACATGAAGTACCTGGTCTTTGATCTGGAAGCCACCCGCCGCGAACGCGACAGTTACTTGGAAAAGTTGACGCAATTGGGCGAAGAATAATCGCCACCGAAGTTGTTTGCTGGTTGTTTGGACGTCGTGGGAGCGATCCTTTCGCGGTAGCCAGCCCTCGGTTTTCGCCACAAGCCGAGCAAGCAGGCTCCCACAACCTGCCCTCCTGTTCGCCACACTTGTCATGCAGGACGCGTTCCAGACCACCAACGCATTTCTCCTTGAGCGGGAGTCGAAACGGGCCGTTTCGACTCCCGCTGCTTTTTACCGACTGCACGTTTGCAGCGCATCTCGCGGTGACGGTCCGCCGCTCGGAATGACGGTGGTCCACGTAGAAGTGGAGAATTCTCCCCTGCGCTGGGGGAACCCGAGGGATGAAGTTGCACCAGCCAGCAACAAGCCTACCCCCATCGTGGTGACGCGGTCGACAGGATCGGCGGGCCAGGACAACGGGAGGGAGGAGGGAAACGAGGCAACTGGTTTGCGTTTTTTTTGCTCAGTGCTTAGTATCACAGATAGCGATGGGGAATTGCTCGCACAGCGCTTGGTGACCGTGATTTCCTCGCATCACTTCGCCCGTTTTGAATTCGAGACGTAGACAGGAGCGCTTGACCTCCTATGGTCGACTTCACACCAGCAGAATTGTCGCAACGGATCGTCGAAGTTGGTTTACTGGAACCGATCGAGGTGGAGCGCGCGTGGTCGGAAGTTGGTCGAGCCGATGCTACGTGCGAGGACTTAATCCGCGTTTTGTTGCGCAAACAGTTATTGACCAATCTCCAGGTCGACCGCCTGCTGAAGGGGGAGAGGACAGGATATTTCTATGGTCACTGGAAGGTTTTGTACCTCATCGGTGCGGGTACTTTTGCCCGCGTCTATCGGGCGGTCCATCGAGAAGATGGTCGAATCGCGGCAGTGAAGGTGCTTCGCAAACGCCATCGCGCGGAGCCGGCGCAAGTGGAGCAATTCATGCGCGAAGCGCGGGTGGGGATGCAACTCCATCATCCGAACATCGTGGCCATCAAGGAGGTCGATCCCGATCCACGCAATCCGTACATGGTTATGGAGTTCGTCGAGGGGCAGACACTGCGCGAATTGATGCGTGTGCGCGGAAAGCTGGATCCGGAAACGACGTTGAGGATCATGCGCGATGTGGCGGCAGGTTTGGCCTATGCTGCCACCCAAGGGGTCACTCACCGGGATATGAAACTGAGCAACGTGTTAGTGACCTCGCATGGGCGAGCAAAGTTGGTGGATTTCGGGTTGGCGGCGCTGGCCGATACCGACGATGAAGGGGCACTGGCGGATTGTCCCAATGCGCGGGCCATCGACTATGCCGCCTTGGAGCGCGGGACTGGGGTCCGGAAGGATGACCCCCGCAGCGATATTTACTTCCTCGGCGCCATGATGTACCACTGCCTGTCCGGAAAGCCGCCGCTAACCGAGACCAGAGACCGCTTGGCGCGGCTCAACGTCACCCGTTTTCGTGAGATTCCGCATCTCCTTCAGGTCGCTCCTGACGTGCCGCTGAACGTGGCTGCGATTGTGCACAAGGCGATGGAGTTCGATCCGGAGAAACGTTATCAGACTCCGCAAGAAGTGCTGGACGACATCGAAGCAACGTTGGCCCGCCTCAAGCAGGGGGACACGCAAACGACGGCAGCAATCGCTTCGGGTAAGGATGTTTCCGATCGCGAGATCGAACAGGAGGGGACCGGAAAGACCGTCCTGTTGGTGGAGAGTAAGATCGAGTTTCAAAATCTGATTCGGGAAAAGCTCAAGAAGCGAGGGTACCGCGTGCTGGTAATCAGCGATCCTCAGCGAGCGTTGGAGCGGTTTGACCCGGAAGAAGATCCGCCAGCCGATATCGTCTTGTTTAGTGCACCCGAATTGGGGGCGGCGGCCCTCGAGGCGTTCAACAGGTTCGGGGACGATCCGCATACGGCCAATATCCCGGCGATCTTGTTGGTCGACCGCAAACAACAGTTCATTATCCGCAGCGCGAAAACGGCACCTCACCGTATCATGCTCGCCATGCCGCTGAAAGTTCGCGAACTACGGACGGCATTGTTGAAGCTATTGCGCGGTCAAGCGTCGACGACTTCTGCAGGAACAGAATAAAGCCAGGGGGAAGGAACGTTGATGAAGATTCAGAACAACAAAAAGATTCAACCCCTGTTCGATTGGGACCGACTTTGCTAAAGTCTAACCGAAGAGAATGGTTGAGGGTGTAGCTCAGTCGGTAGAGCATCGGACTTTTAATCCGTGGGTCCGGGGTTCGAGTCCCCGCACCCTCACTTGATTGCTTTTCTTAGGTTTCTGAACTGAGGTGAGGAAGCATGCATTGCTCCCCTGCCCCGTTATTCAATGAGCGATGCAAGCTCAGGTTGGCTAAATGGGGTCCTCTTCATCGGAGCTGACATCCTCCCCTGCAGGAGGAACGACCGGGCTGGTCTTGTCGGTCGACGCATCGATGTCCCCGCTCTGCTCGGCATCCTCTGGCAGATTGTCGCTGAGGAAAAGGAAGGTCCCCAATTGCTCACGCCACAATGCATAACGGGCTGGGAAGGATTCCCACCGCTCGCCGTACAGATCAAAACCAACTGCTGGGCCTCCCAGCCGCCAGGGTTTGCCGGTGATCGGCGAGCGGCGGCCGGCGATCCATTCGGTCAGCGTCAACAGTTGGTAATCAGGAGCCGTGGCCATGATCGGGCCGGGACGGCGGTGTTTTTCTGGCGGCAATACGCCCCACCAATTGCGATCGACCGGAACTGTTTGGGCGATGATCAGCAGGAACGCTCCCAAGAGGTAACCTGACAGAGCCCCCAGAATTCCACGAGCAATCGTCGCCGCAGCCCCTTCCAGTTCGGGCGTCGACTCGCGGATCGGTGCGTAGAGTGCGAACATGGCAAGCAGTACCAGGCTGAATTCCAATAGCGGTACCACTGACCAAAGATAGATCACTATAAACAGGTCGGCGGGCAAGAAAAACGCCTTGCGCATCGCATCGCATAACGGCTCGAAGGTGGTCAAGGTGATGAGGCTGCTCAACAACATGGCCGCCATCCAAAAGGTTGTGTCGACCAAGCGACTTCTCAGCGCCATCACTACGGCCGCCACAAGCAGGCCGCCAAAGAGCATATCGGGGATCAAGGCGAGGGAATTCATCCGACCAACTCCTCGAACTGCCGTGCATACTCCTCCGGGCTAATGTCGCCCCGTTCGAGCAAGGTGGCCGCTTCTTCTTCCAGCCGCCGCATGCCTCGACTGCGGGCATATCGTTCCACAGCGTCCAACGGTTCCCCGGCATAGATCATGGCACGAACCTGAGCATCAACTTCCAGTATCTCGAACACACCGGTGCGTCGGAAAAAGCCGCGTCCGTTACAGTAGGGGCAGTCTGATCGGTCGAACTCTCGGGCGGCACCTGCTGTTTCGGGCGGACCCTCAGTGGAATGGCTCAGGGGCGCTTGGGCAGTGCCACATCGTGGGCACGTCAGCCGGACAAGCGTTTGCGCCACGATGGCTCGCAGCGTAGCCGCTACTAGATGGCGATCACCCCCCAGATCCATCATGCGCGCGATCGCGGAGATACTGTCCATCGCATGCATCGTGGCCAAAACCAGTTGCCCGGATGAAGCCGCTTGCAAGGCGATGCGGGCCGTCTCTTCGTCGCGAATCTCACCGATGAAGATGACATCACTGTCTAACCGCAAAGCACTACGCAGGGCGGTGGCAAACGATTGGCCGCGAGCTTGGTTGATCTCAATCTGGTCGACGTCAGGAATGAAGTACTCGATTGGATCTTCGATGGTAACGATGTTCAAGTCACCGGTGTTCAATCGCTGCAGTGCCGCGTAGGCAGTCGTGGACTTGCCCGCTCCCGAGGAACCGACAATTAGAATCAGGCCGTGGGCACGATGCAGGGCGCGCTCCAGAGAACGTTGGACGTCCGGGGGCATACCCAAGGACGCGAAGTCGGCAAATTCGATTGCCGGATCAAGAATGCGGATGCTGATCTTGTCCCCGGTAGCGGTAACTTGGGAGGACACGCGGAAGCAGAGGCGGCGGCCATGGCGATCGGCGCGAAATCGTCCATCCTGACTCTGTCGGCGATCGGTCAATTTCAGATTCGCCACCACGCGCACCACGTTGATCAACGGTCGACCAATCTCGGCCGGCAATTCGGTCAGCGGAAAAAGCTTGCCATCGACGCGCATGCGAACCACCACCTTGCCATCGGCACGCGTATTGATGTGCAGGTCCGTAGCGCGATCGGCCACCGCGCGATCGATGATTTCCATGAGGATATCCAGGGCTGGCTTGTGCGTTTGCGGCTGCCCCCCCGATCTGCGAGACGCGTCACCGGTGGGCAGCAACTGCATCTCACCTTGCTCACCTGCCGAGTCCAAGCGATGCTGAAGCGGTGCCCGTAGGTTTTCGAGCTCGACGGCCTTTCGGTCTCCGACTGGCAAACGGATCAGGTCGATCCAGCCAATCGGTGCCCGTCTTCCGGCAATCGCCGCATTGCGCCATGCGGTGTACCGCGCGAACGGTATCAAGCACACGGCATAGGCTAACGGCACGGCGAACATGAGTGGCGGAAACAGTAGTAATACCAACAGAGCCACAACTCCCGATCCCCACAGAATCCAGTCCCACCGGGGAGAGACCAACGCTGGGTGAGAGGCGTCGATGCCTCGCAGCTCAAGAGCTCGCAACCAAATCCATAGCAAAGCCAGGGCGAGGACAAACTTCAGGGTGCCCATCATCCAGTCGTCGGCTCGTCGACCCCGCGGCGACTCGAGCTCGATGGGAGGATCGTGCCTCTGAAACGCTTCCAGGCCAGGAAAGTTCGCTTCCTGCCGCGTCCTGAAACCTGGTTCTCCCGAGCCCTCCCGCGCTGAGTTCGCCTCCGAACTGGCCGACGGAGCCACTGCTTTGTTGGCCGCGATATTGCCATTTGCATCGTCGATGAATGAGGAAGGAGAGACCGCCGGCGTTTCCTCGTCGCCGGTCCCTTGTTGGGCGGCCTCTTGGAGCGCTACTGGCTCTACAACCTGCTTGCCGTCTGAGGAGTCCGCGGAGGCTTGCGGAACTGTGGCACCGTCAACCCGGCCACAACATAGGAACATCGTGACCAAGCACAAGCAACACGCGGGGCGCCACAAGTTCCAGAGGGAGGCAAGCTTGCTGGTGCAATCCATGTAAGGTAATGCCTTTCCGTTTTCTCCTCCCGCCGGTGCGACCGAACTTGCCAGCTTTGGCTCACCACAAGCAATTCATCGATCGGGGCGGTGGGAAAACACACTGATACCGCGCATTCGATTCCTGATCCAATTCAACCATCGGCAACCGCCCAGGTGTCGAAGCTCCCGAACGTTTTTCTCTCCTTTTCTTCCACCAGCCGCCACTGTCGAAGATCACGGAAAGCAGACGTGGACCATCCTGGTGCCGGGCGGAACGGTAACTTCCACAAAAAAAGCATGGTCACGAATCTCCAACGGCGCCGTCGCCTCGTGTCGGTCGGAAGCCATGGCATACGCTTGGCAACCTTTCCAATTGTACAGTCTCACTAACAGGATGGCAGCTTGATCGATTGGCGGGAGTTCGACAGCGAGCCGGTGAGGACTTTGCCAATGCCAACGATCGACTAGAGGCGGTGGCGGAGTATGCGGATCAGCGCCTGGATAGATGAGTTCGCACAGCGGACGCGGATCAGGTATGGGTTTCCACGTTAAACGCCCACGGTCATCGGCTCGCGGCGTACGTACCAACCGCCATGACACGCCTAGCTGCCCGAGGATACTGTCCAGTTCTGGCTGATCGGGCTCCATGGTGTCCAGGCCCATCAAGCGGTGCTGCAAACGTTCCACCGGATGGGCAGGCAAGGATTGAGTCGCCGCGATGGAGTCCACCTGGCGCACCAAACCAAGCTTGCCCAAGAGAAATTCTACCTGATACGCCACTTGTTGCTCGACAAAGGAACCGTTCACGCTGTCCGGGCAATCGCGTAGGAAGTTCGCACCACTGATATCAGACCACACACGAGCATGAGGCACGTTGTCCACGGCGATACGAATGGGTTCTGTCCGCGGTGCCGGAGTCAATATCACCCAGGTTCCCCCAATGAGGGTCATTTCCAACCAAGTGATCACTGTCAAAACGATCCCCTTGTCCCACTGGCCTCGCCGCCACCTTGCTGCGTACCGCACCAGGGCCCACGCCGTTAGGATGGCCAACGGGAGGAGGGCGGCGGTGAGTATCTGCTTCGCCGCTGCGCCAGGAATTACCGGACCGAACCAGGGATCGGCCCCCATGCCGTCCCCAGGCAGGTAGGACGGGAAGAAACGGAAGAGGATGATGGCCAGTCCCAGCCAAGTGATGCTGCCGCAACAGACGCAAAGCTGCAGCCGACGGGAAAAAAGGTTCCGCCAATCGTTGGGTGTTCTGGCGACGGGACTGCGTCGGCTTAGGTCAGGAATGGCACCTAGCATGGCTGCGGCGAAGAAGGTCGTCCACTTGGCCGGGTAACGGAACCAGGCGTAGCCCGGTACCAACTGCGTGAGCCAGTAGTAGGGGCCGGCCACACGATCCGGGGGCAGTCTAGCGGTGATCTCCTCCAGACCGAGCCAATGCAAGACGTTGCGCAGGGCCCACAGCACCGTGAAGTTCCCCAGAGCCAATAATAACGCCGCCGCGGCTAACCATCCAAAAAACGGATCCCCACGCTGCCCCGAATCCCTGCGGCGGCACCAGCGAGATAGCAACAACAAGATAGGTAGAAAACCGCAGTACAGGGATGGGATCCACATCCTCGGTTCGACATGAAAAAGGGACCACCAGCGACCATGTTCGGGAAGAAAATGGCCGCCGACGGTGGGCCAAACAAGCGTCAAGAGGTGCCACGGTGCAAGGCTGAAATCGAACACGTTGTTCTCCAGCGGTGGCACCTCAGCAATCAACTGAGCCGCCAATTGAGAGGCGGCTGTTACTCCGTCATCTTCGCTTGCCCCCTGACGTGCGTCGGCATGGTGGTACTGACGACTGTGCGAAGTCTGCAGCCAAGCGACAGTGCTGGTCCACTGTGGAGCCGTGAAGGTTGCGCACAGGACGAGGACCAGCAAGAACTGACGCAACGGAAGTGTTCCGCCGGCGCAGCGAGGCCATGTTTTACCCGGTTGGCGGAACGCCCACAGCGCATGGCGCAACGCCACCGCCAGGAGGATCAGCAGGCAGTTGACGGCCGCATGGAAGTCACCTCCCAGAGCCATCAGGGACACGAACAGGCCCAACTGGAACTGGTCTTTTAGCGTTGCGTGCCCGGTCCGAACCCAGCCGGCCAGTGCGCTGAGCATCCAACCCAACCATGCGGCGGAGCAGAGATAGATAAGATTGCTATGCTGAAATAGCACCGGGCCGGATAGCGCGTAGGCCACTCCGATCCAGGATGCGGTCGAGCCATCTTTCCCCCATCGAATGGCACATCGCTGCATGCCCCATGCGGCGATCACCAGGTGGACGATCAAGAATAGTGCATAACGTTGTTCTATTGAGGGCCCGGGGATCCACCACAGCGGGCGCAGGGGGTAGAACAGGGCCGCGCTTGGTTGGCCGCTGACCGCGGTTCCGAAGGACTCCTGTGCATTCCATGTCGGGAAGTAATGGCCGGTTTGAAACTGGTTGTCCAGCCACACCGCTTGCGGATAGTAAAAGTGGAAGCCATCACGAAAGGCGGGAACTTGATGCTCGCACAGGCCGTCGCCGAAAAGCCAGCAGGCGCTGAGGGTGGTCATGACCAGCGCTGCCCACAGCGATTGACGGTTAGACATCCAATCGCTCCTGTGCGCGGGCGCGGGACTCCAGCGCCACGGAATCGTCCTCGCCGTCGAAGGTGGATCTCGCTCTTAAAGCACAAACTGATGCGCTGAAAGGCATCCCGACTTGCGGTGGTCGCGCCGATGATCGGTGCGTGGAGCAACCGCAGGCCGACTGCGACCGAGCAACGCCTATCACTGTCCCGCTCCTCGACGGCCCACACCTTGTCTTCGCCCCCGCTGACGTTAGCGAGTAGATTAGGGCTCGTACCAGGTACCAGTTTAGCAAAATGGGGACCCGCGCCGGATGGTACCCGACGCCTACCTTTGGAGCAGCCAGTTGCCGGTGGATTGACAAGGAGTTGTCGGTCAGGGTTATTGGCTGGCGACACGCAACATGGCGCGGGCGCGAGCGATCGCCTTTTCCTTTGCCGCTCGTTGCTCAGGGGACTCTGCAGGCAGTTGCCGGGCGTCTGCCATCGCCTGTTCCGCATCGGCTCGGGAAATCGCCTGGGTTGGAGTTACGCGATCGGTAAGCACTGAGACGACATCGGATTGCACCTGCACCAGCCCCCCTTCGATGAAGTAACTGGTGGTACTATCCGACTTGCGGATCTTCAGCACACCAAAACCCAACCGCCCGACCAGTGGACTGTGGCCGCGGAGAATGCCCATCTGGCCATCGAATAGCGGAACGGTGATCGCCTCGGCGACCTGGTCGATCTCGGTACGCTCAGGAGTAACAACAACACACTGCAGTTGGCTCATTGGATCCTCTCCCTGGCGACCAGGTTATTTCTTCGCGGCCAGCTTCTTCGCTTGCTCTTCCGCCTGCTCGATGGAACCGACGTACATGAAGGCCTGCTCGGGCAGATGGTCCCACTTGCCGTCACAGATTTCCTCAAAGCTGCGGATGGTGTCGGCGATGGGGGTAACCTCACCAGGCCGTCCGATAAACTTCTCGGCCACCAAGAATGGCTGCGACAAGAACCGCTCGATCCGTCGGGCTCGATGGACGATCAGTTTGTCCTCTTCACTCAGTTCATCCACACCCAAGATGGCGATGATGTCTTGCAATTCCCGGTACCGCTGCAAGATGGTTTGCACCCGGCGAGCGATCGCGTAGTGACGTGCACCCACATACTGCGGGTCCAGGATTCGGCTGTTGGATGCCAACGGATCGATGGCTGGATAGATTCCCTTCTCCGAAATGGATCGCTCCAAGTAAATAAAGGCATCCAACTGACCGAACGCGGTCGCTGGTGCCGGGTCCGTCGGGTCGTCGGCAGGGACGTAAACCGCTTGCACCGAGGTGATTGCCCCTTTCTTGGTGGAGGTAATTCGTTCCTGCAGGGCTCCCATTTCCGTAGCCAGGGTCGGTTGATAGCCGACCGCCGACGGCATGCGGCCCAGCAAAGCAGATACTTCCGAGCCGGCTTGCGAGAACCGGAAAATATTATCGACGAACAGCAACGTATCGGCTCCGGTCGAGTCCCGGAAGTATTCGGCCATGGTCAGCGCTGACAAGGCGACCCGCAAACGGGATCCCGGCGGCTCATTCATCTGCCCGAATAGCATGCAGGTTTGTTCGATGACTTTGCGTCCTGTCTGCCCGATCTCCGTCTCCTGCATTTCCAGCCACAAGTCGGTTCCTTCACGAGTTCGCTCGCCAACGCCTGCAAACACCGAATAACCACCGTGGGAGCTGGCGATACGGGCGATCAACTCGGTAAGGATCACCGTCTTGCCCAACCCCGCTCCACCGAACAGGCCCGCCTTGCCACCGCGAACGAACGGTGTCAATAAGTCGATAACTTTGATACCGGTCTCAAACACCTCGGTGTTGGTAGACAGTTCGTCGATGCTGGGAGCTGGACGGTGAATCGGCCAATAATCCTCCGCATCGACGGGGCCTCGATTGTCAACCGGCTCACCAAGCACATTGAAGACGCGACCAAGAGTCCCTTTGCCCACGGGCACCGAAATAGGCTTGCCGGTATCGACGCATTCCATTCCCCGCCGCAGTCCGTCGGTGCTGCCTAGCGCCACGCAACGCACGCGGCCGCCGCCGAGGTGCTGTTGGATTTCGCCCGTGAGGTTGATTTCCATTCCTTTGTCATTCGATTGAATACGAACGGCGTTGTAGATCGGTGGCAGGTTACCCGGATCGAATTCCGCATCAAATGTCGAACCGATGATCTGCGTGATTCGCCCTACGTTCTGTTCAGTCGCTGTCGCCATCGAAGTTTCCCCAAAAAGTCGCAATTGTTCGCTAACATTTTATCGGAGCCATTGCCGTTACCTGCGCCAACGGCGCCCCGAATTGAATAATCTTGCCGTTGAATGATCCTGTTGATGGGTGGATTTATCCCCCGGCGTTCACCATTGAAATCAACCCTATCCCGACTGTGCGGTAAACGTCATTTGTTCAATGCTTCGACGCCCCCGATAATCTCCATGATCTCACCGGTAATTTTCGACTGTCGCGCCCGATTGTATGTCATCGACAATTGTTTGATGATTTCCCCGGCATTCTCCGTCGCACTCTTCATAGCAATCATTCGCGCAATCTGCTCGCTGACGGCAGCATCCAAGAAGCATTTGAAGAGCTTTACCCGAAAGCTGGCAGGAACAACTTCCTCGAGAATCGATTCCGCCGAGGGCAAGAATTCGTAGTTCACCACCAGTTGTTTCTGCTCGTCCTGGTGAGGCTGTTCCTCTTCTGGCTGGCTGAAGGGCAACAGCGTTTCCACCACCGCTTCTTGTTTCGAGATGCTGATGAAGCGCGTGTAGGCGATATCCAGCCGATCGATGCGACGGCTGATAAATTCCTCCATCAACCGATCCGCAATCTCTGCCACTTCTTCAAATGCCGGTTCGTCTTCGAACTGGGTGTAGGTGCGGTCGATGGGAATGCTCCGGAACTTCATCGCCGAGATTCCCCGTTTTCCGCTGATCTCCAAATCGAGCTCAGCGCTTTGGCTGCGCAGCTGGTCGCGTCGTTGCATGGCAGCACGAATGACCGCCGAATTGTATCCTCCACACAACCCCCGGTTGCTGGTCAGCATCAACATGGTGGCCGAGCGCACCTCTGGCCGCTTCTCCAGCAAGGGATGGCTAGTTTCCAAACCGGCGTTGGCCAGATCACGGACAATCTGTGCCATACGCATGGTATAGTCATTGGCCGCCGCCGCGCGGTCCATCGCTTTCTTGAATCGCGCCGTGGCGATCAGCTCCATAGTCCGCGTGATCTTACGGATATTTCGGATCGACTTGCGTCGTTTGTCCAGTTCGCGAATATTCGCCATGGTGCACTCTCTCTTAGCCGCCTAGCATGCCGGGGACTGCGTCTCGTGCTGGCTGCCCGCTGGCTAGCCCGGTTGGTACGTCTTCTTGAATTCCTCAATGGCCGCTATGAGGTTCTTCTCCACGCTCTCGGTCAGATCGTTGGAAGCTTTCAGTTCGTCGAGCACTTCGCTTTTCTGGTCCCGAATAAAGGCCAATAGTTTTTGCTCGAAATCGGAGATGTTCTCGACCGCCACATCATCCATAAAACCCCGGTTGGCCGCGAAGATGCTGATCACTTGTTCGTGTACCGGCATCGGCTGGTACTGCGGTTGCTTCAACAATTCGACCATCCGGTAACCTCGGTCCAATCGCGCTTGCGTGGCTGGATCCAGCTCCGTACCCAACTGGGCGAATGCTTCCAGCTCCCGGAAGGCTGCCAGGTCCAACCGCAAGCCACCGGCCACTTTCTTCATCGCCTTGATCTGAGCCGCACCGCCGACGCGCGATACCGAGATGCCGACGTTCATGGCCGGACGAATCCCCTTGAAAAACAGGTCGGGTTGCAAGTAGATCTGGCCATCGGTGATGGAAATCACGTTGGTCGGAATGTAAGCCGATACCTCGCCTTCCTGAGTCTCGATGATCGGCAAACTGGTCAGCGATCCGCCGCCGAGTTCCTCGGAAAGTTTGGCGGAACGCTCGAGCAAACGGCTGTGGCAGTAGAAGATGTCGCCCGGAAAGGCTTCGCGGCCCGGAGGGCGTCGCATGAGCAACGACAACTGGCGGTAGGCGACCGCTTGTTTGCTCAAGTCATCATAGACCACCAGCGCATGTTGGCCGTTGTACATGAAGTATTCGGCCATCGCCGTTCCCGAATAGGGAGCGATATACTGCATGGGAGCCGGAGCGCTGGCACCGGCCACGATGACGGTGGTGTAGTCCATGGCGCCGTGTTTGCGCAATGCTTCGATAACCAGGGCCACCGAGGAATCCTTTTGTCCGATGGCCACGTAGAAGCATTTAACGCCGGTGCCTTTCTGGTTGAGGATGGTGTCGATCGCCACCGCCGTCTTGCCCGTCTTGCGGTCACCGATGATCAACTCGCGCTGCCCACGACCGATGGGCGTCATGGCGTCAATGGCCTTGATCCCAGTTTGCAACGGCTCATGGACCGGCTGACGCTCGGCAACACCGGCAGCGATTACCTCCACCGGTCGATGCTCGGAGGCCTCTACCGGGCCACGCCCGTCCAACGGATTGCCCAATGGATCCAATACGCGGCCGATCACCGCTTCTCCTACCGGCACGCTCAACAGGCGTCCCAGGGCGCGTACCTCATCTCCCTCATTGATGGTCAAGAAGTCTCCGAGAATGATGATCCCGACTGAGTTTTCTTCCAGGTTGAATGCCAGACCGATGACGCCGCTGGGAAACTGGACCATCTCCCCTGCTGCTACTCCAGAGAGCCCATAAGCGCGGGCGATACCGTCACTGACCTCCAATACGGTACCTACTTCACGCACATCTACCTGGCTCTCGAACGTCTCGATCTCTTTTTGAATGACCGAGGCGATTTCGTCCGAGTTGAACTTCATGGTCTACCTCAAACCTTGCGTTGCAAATAATTGATTTGTTGGAATAACCGAGAAAAACGACTGGCATCCATCTGGAGCAGGCAGCCCCTTGATTCCCAGACGGACCACCTACCGCTCAGGATGAAACAAGCGTCTGCGCTTGTTCGCGAACGGCCCGTTGCACCCGTTGGAGGATTTGTCCCTCCATCGCGTCCAACATTCCGGTGACACTACCGTCGATGACCTGGTCGCCGATCACCAGCACCACGCCACCGAGTAAATTGGAGTCCACCTGCTCCACCAACTCCGCTTCCTTGCCGAACCGCTGACGCAGCGCTTCACGGATCCTGGCTCGTTGGTCATCGGACAACGGCTGGGGAGTTCGCACCACCACCTGCATCCGCCCCAACTGCTCGTTGCGCAGTTCCTGGGCGACCGCCGTGATGGCTCGCAAATAACCAATCCGCTGGCGGCGGCACAGCACTTTGAGGAAGTTGAGCAACAATCCCGAAACCCGCCCCGAGAAGATTCGATCGAGCATACGCTCTTTCTCCTCCGCCGTGATCCGCGGACTACGTAACAATTCCTCGAACCGCGGAAACCGATCGAGGATCTCGACCACCACGGCCGACAGCTCCGCCAGAACCTCATCCACTTGCTGTCCGCTGGCGTCAAGCAAGGCGCGCCCATAGAGCTTGCCGAGCAATCTCGCCTCGTTATCCAGAGCCGTCAAGTGGTTCGTCGATTCGGTCATCGTTGTGTGCCATTCCCCAGCGTCGTATCCACAAAACCCGACAATAGCGTCACTCGCCTAGCCACGGGACAAGGAACACCTTGCTCAGTTGTTGCTAGGGAGTTTGGCCAGTAAATCTTGGATCAGCGCCTGATGATCTTCCGGCTTAATCTCATGCTGCACTACCCGTCGTGCCAGCGAGAAGGCGAGGTCCGACGATTTGGCCGCCAATTCGCTCAACGCTTGCCTCTTGGCCGAATCGATCTCGGCCACCGCGCGTTGGCGCAAACGTTCGGCTTCCTGTTGCGCCTCGCTGATCATCCGCTGGCTCACCGCTTCAGCGTCCCTGCGCGCCTCGGCCAACAGGGTCTGAACCTCCTGATTGGCCGCCGCCAATTTGGCGTCGTATTCAGCCAGCCTGGCCTCTGCTTCGGCGGCAGCCTTCTCGGCTCGTGCGATGTTGTCGGCAATGCGCCGTTCTCGCTTCTCCAGCCCCAAGGTAATCGGCTTCCATGCCGCCATGTACAGCCCCGCAAGCAGCAGCAGGAACACCACCCCCGTGAATAGGGCAATATCGGTGCGGAAATCGACCACTTCCCATGTTTCGGGGGAGAGGTTGGCTGCCGTGACGTCGTGAGGAATATGCACCTCGCCGTGTGCCTCGGGCTCGTGGTCCCCGGGAGCGTGAGTGGTGGCGTCATGCTGATCGCCGGCATGGGCGTCTGTCCCGTCTGCCGCACCATCTGCCAAATCCTCGCTCACCTCCTCGACTTCGGCTACTCCTGCCTCCTGCCCCCAAACTGGCGGAAGGCTTATGCCCAAGCCAACCGACATAACGAGGAATGCCCTCACGACATGTTGATACCAGCGCATCATGTTCACCGTGCTTCCACGAGCTGTAGCGATTGAGACCCAATTCCGACCAACCAGATCATCCCTAGCGACTGATGATCGCCACGAAGAACGCCAAACCTTCGATCAACGCTGCGGTGATGATCATGAAAATCTGAATCGTGTTGGAAGCTTCTGGCTGGCGAGCGACCGACTCGACCGATGCCTTGCCGATCATGCCGATACCGATGGCAGCGCCAATGACGGCCAAACCTGCCGCCAACACCTTGGGGATTCCTCCCCCATCCTGTGCCATCGCCGGCGCTGCCATGACGAAGAAAAGACCCAAAGTGTACAAAAAGGTGCGAGCAATTCGATTCACTGAAGTGTCTCCTGTTAGACGAAACAAAACCCAAACGTTGACTAAAACGGTCGTGCTAATGCTAGTTAATGTCCATGAACGGCACTGCCAATGAACAGCGCGGCCAAAAGCGTGAACACGTATGCCTGCAAGAAGGCGACGAACAATTCCATGAAGCTGAGAATGGTTGTTCCCAGCAGCGATCCTACCGCAATCAGCGACCAACTACCTACGGGCATGGAAACCGCCTGATAACCGAAGGCCAGTCCCAAAATCCCCAGCAACACCAAGTGGCCGGCGGCCATGTTGGCCAACAACCGGATAGCCAAGATCGTGTGCTTGATAAACAACGAAAAGAATTCGATCAACCATACCATGGGAACGATGACAACTGCCAGATACACCGGCAGGCCCAATTCCGGGCACAGGCCCTTCAAGTAGCCGATCACGCCGTGCTCGCGCACGCCCACCACGGTCCCGACGAGAAAGACGATCAGCGCCAAGACCCCCGTAACTCCCATGGCCGCCGTGGGAGAACCCATCCACGGCAGCATTCCCATCAGGTTGCAACCGAGAATGAAGAAAAACAGGGTCCACAGCAAGGGCATGAAACGTGGTATGTCGTGCGGATCCATCACCTTGGCGGCGATGTCCGTGCGGACGAAGGATACCATGCTCTCCAGCATGTTGGTGAATTTCCCACGCGGAGGACGACCATCGCCCACTCGCGATGCCAGCCAGCGGAAAAGCAGTAGGAGAAGCATGGCGACGATCACCTCGATCACCATGTATTTGGAAATGGCGAAGCCCGACTCCCGCTCGTAGGCATTTCGCAACGTGCCGAACGGTTGGGGAATAAATACTTTGCCCGACAGGTGGTAATTGATCGCCTGCAACTTCTCCGCCGACCATTCCCCTCGTGGGCTTTCCAAGTACGCGTCCAACACCTGCCGGTCGTTCATGTCGCGTCGAACACGCAGCCATCGTTGGTACAGCTCCGGATTACTACGCAGCTCTTGCATCCACTCCAACTGCGGGTCCGGAAACTCGGCCAGGTAGGCGCGAGACGGGTCCTGCGGCAACTGCTCTTGCCCGCGGGCCTTCAATGCGGCCACCCAAGACTTCGCACGCGCGTCCAGCTCAGCCAACGCATCTTCAATGTACAGATCGAAGGCACGTCCACGGCGATGCGGATCGGCGTGCTGCCATTGACGCCACCGTGCCTTGGCATGGTTCAGCGCCTCGCGATGGCCAAGGATATCTTTCAGAGCGGCCACAAAGCGGTCCGCTTCCCAGTCCTGATAATCGTCATCGTTACGCACGGTCCACTCGCCGACCCGATCGGCCAGCTCTACCGCCGACTCGTACCTCGCCCGCCAAAATTGTCGCGGTACATCAAAGTAATAGCTGTCCTTGATGTGAAGGAGAGGTTCAGAAGCCATCTTGCCTCGGTTTCTCGTCGACTAATGAGGAACTGGACCAAGTCACGCCGGCAGAGATCGTCGCCTCCAGCCGATCCATCTTCCAGGTATCGGGACGATCCATGGTGCTTGCCCTGGCAGGATCTCGTGGTCACTTCCGTGACGTCACGATTCCTGGCCAGGCGATCGTCCGGATGGTGGGTGGACACGGCGGATCTGCCGAATCAAGAGCCATGATTCTAATGGGAGCACGACGAAATAACAGGCCATCAGCAGGGCAAAAAAATGATTTCTGGGTTCCCCTGGCCACCAGTCGGCGATGAGCACCGCGCCCAACAACACCAGCATGCGCCAGGTTGGGATTAGCAGGTAAGCGGCTGGCGCCGCATGGATTCTGGGCAATATCCCTAGTGGAGGGAGCATGCTGATGGTCATCACCGCCCATGCGATGACTGCCGGAGACCACCATCCCGGCCACCTGTGGCCAATCGTCGCAACCTGGTAAGTGGCGATGACGCTGGTCTGAACGAGCGTCAACGTGGCGGCGATCGCACCGTATTTTGCTGTGGGGCGAGGCGTGCTGCCCAGGTTGCTGCGCATGGTATCCAAAGTCGATTCAACGGGGGGAAGTCGCGGCCTGAGGCGGCGGGAGAAGAAGCGCCTGGGGGGCGCGTCGTTGCCCGCGCCGGACGACGGCCGCTCTTTCCCTCAGGGCTTGTCGGACGATCCGTCTGGCCGTTCCGGCGACGAACGCGGAGCAAAGTTGCGAGTGTAAATCGATAAGACGATGATAAATAGCCCCATGCCCACGGCGATGCCGAGGGTGGCCAGCCAAGGGCCGGTTCCCAAGCGAACGTCGGCCAACTGTCCCACAAGGGCTGGGCCGGCCATCAGCACCAGCAAGCTGATCGTGCGCGACAGCCACATCATCATGGTGTCGAATCTCTTGGCACTTGGACGCATGGGCAGGCCAGTTTCTTCGGCGTGGTGATTCAAGTCGGCAGCGCATGTTGTATCCTATCGCAGAGAGATTCATGCCGCCGCGTGGGGTAGATCCCAGTGCCATTGTACCAAGTAGCCGCGATGACGGACGAGCCGATGACCGAGACGACGCCAACTTCTTCCGTGACGCCGCGCAGCATCCTGTTGGTAGACGACAGTATCGTCCTGCGCGATCGTTTGGCTTTGGCATTTCGTGACCGTGGGTATCGCGTGTCGGTGGCCAGTAACTTTGAGGAAGCCGTGGCGGTATTCGCCCACGCGCCCACCGAGCTGGCTGTGATCGATCTACGCATGCCCGGAAAATCGGGAATGCTGTTGTTGCAGGAAATCAAGCGGTTGAGTCCGACGACGAAAGTGCTAATCCTCACCGGATTCGGTAGCATTGCGACGGCCATCGATGCCATTCGACTAGGGGCAGTGAACTTTCTTCCCAAACCGGCCGATGTGGACGACATCATGAACGCCTTCGCTCGCGGAGGGGAGGTTGTCGAGGTGCCCGAGAGCGAAGAGGAGATACCGGTTCCCACGCTTGCCCAAGCCGAATGGGAGCACATCCATCGGATCTTGGCCGATTGCGGAGGCAACATTTCTGAGGCGGCACGGCGCCTGGGGATCCATCGGCGGTCGCTGCAGCGCAAGCTTCGAAAGCGAGCTCCGTAAGCCAACGCGGGTGTTGGGGGACGCGCCTCGGCAGTTGGCCACCCTCGAATCAGGGGGGCGCAAGGATGGCGACGGCCATTCTCCTTTCCAAGCGAGCCCCGCTGTGGGCCACGATCGGTTGCCTCCAGCATGGCAATGGACCGCTATCGGCAACCTCCTTGCCAAGAGCCCTTAACGAAATGCGGATCCTGTGGCATACTTTCGCCACCAGAGGCTGATTTGGGTTTGGATGGTCATTTTAGGACATGCGCAACGGAGAGATCGGTGTACAAGAACTTCAACTGCGAGCTACTCGGCATCACTGGGCGACAAAGCGAGATCATCGAGTTGGCCCTAACCTACGGTTTTAAGGGCTTGGATATCGACATGGATGATTTCTTCAAGCGGTGTCAGCGGACGTCGTTCGAGAATGCAGCAAGATTTCTGCTCAGCGCGAAACTAAAGATCGGCGGTTTCCGGATTCCCGTCGATTTGGATGCTGACGAAGACGCATTCACGGCAGCCGTCGCTCGATTGAATCCAATGGCGGAGATTGCCGGGCGTTTGGGTGTCAAATACGGCTACATCACGCTGCCCAATCAAACCGACCGTCTCCCCTACCATGAGTACTTCGAAGCCATTCGTCAGCGCATCGATCAGATTTCCGAAGTGCTGGCCAAGGAAGAGATTGCGGTGGCGCTGACCTTCGATCCGATCGTGGTCGAAGAAACGAAAGAATTCAAGTTCGTCCGCGACGTCGAAGGATTCTTGGCCTTGGTCAAGTCGTGCAAGCAGGTTGGCATCGTGTTGGATACCTGGGCTTGGTTCTGCGGTGGAGGCGAACTGCAGCACCTGGAGCAGATCGGCGGCGAACGTGTGAAAACGGTGTGGCTGGCAGACTGTGCCGAGGGGGTGTCGCCAGGTAGTGCGACCTATGACGACTGCCTGTTGCCTGGGACGACGGGGGTTATTCCAAACGCTGCCTACGTCAAACGGTTGGTAGAAGCACGGCTTTCCCTGCCCGTCTCCCCGCGTGGGAAGGCGCTCGATGCTACCATCACTCGCGATGCTTTCATTTCGGCCGCGCAGGACGGGGTGAATGCTGTGTTCGCAGAAGCGGGCTTGCCCACCACGGTGCGTAAACCGGAGCTTTTCGCGGCCCCGCCGACCCCGGCGCCGGCCAGCAGCAGCTAGTGCAGCGACTTTGGGAATCGAGTACTTTACGGGATAAACCGCATCGCCAAGACGATGCGGTCTTCCCCCCCTGCCCGCCACGTGGTGGTGCGCGCTGGCGTCTTTCCGGCTGTTCCGTTTGTGTCGATTTTTCAGGCACCGCCATTGAATCTATGGGAATCCGTTGGCTTCCCGCCGGAAATCGCCTGCCGAAGATGACGATTGCAACTGTGAATCCGCAAATTCTCGGAAAAGTGGTTGCAGCAGTTGTGCCGCAAATCGTCTCATTCGTGCCCAGGGTTGCCCATGCGCGTGCGTGCCTCATCGTCGAAGCTTGCCGTTCTCAGTTCCCTGCTCTCCGCGTCGTTGGCGGGCTACGCGGTCTGCGGGGAAGAACGCGGTGTGATTCGCCAGCCACGGCTGCAAGCGCAGGCCGCTGCCCACGACGCGGGTAGCGCGGTAGAGCAACTCTCCCCTCATGCCGCGGGAGAGAGCGTCGAGTTGCGATGGGCGGCTCGGTCCACGATCACTGCATCTACCGAGCAAAGATTGGACGGTGGGGCCTCGGCGCACGGAGGTGAGCCAGATAATGATTCTCCAGTCCGCATGATCCCAGCACTGGAAAGTTCCGTGCCGGCGCAGGTCGTGGGAGACGATGCCCACGTGGCGGCCACACAACCGGGGGATGTTCCCATACAATCTGCCGCTAGTCCGGCCACCGCCGATCGCACGTCGAGGCAGTCGCGGGGGGGACAAGCGACGCTGGCCGCCAGCGTTTCGCACCGCATCTTGAATTCCGCGGCCGCGCCGAATATCGCCGAAAGTGCGCTAGATCCCTTGGAGCCAGCACCGGGCTGGCGGGCTGTGGGCGAGGAACTAGCACGCCGCTACCAACGCTGCTCCCAACTGCTGCACCGTGGTGCTCACTTGTCGGCGCTGGACGAGGCCCATCAAGGGGTGCTGTTCTTGTGCCGGGTAATCGATGCGACCGTCAACAAACGGGTGAGCGAACCAGCATGGCTCGCGGCCCAGACGGCCCTCGACGAAGCGGATTCCTTCACGGCGGAGCAAACGTTGGCTTACGACGAACAATTCCTCCGCCGCTTGGTCCTCTCGCATTCCACCCCCGTATTGAAAGGAGTGGAGCTACGCGAGCTATCGCCGTTGACCGCTGCCCAGTACTACCGGCACTATGCGTCGGAACAACTCCATGTGGCAGCCATGCAGCATCCATGGGCGGCTGAGTTGTATGTCGCTATCGGACACTGCTATCAGGCACGGGCCGAAGCCGATGAAGTGTCTAGCACGCGGTGGTGGTATCGGGCGCTAGTGTTCTACCAGGCAGCGCATCAGTTGACGCCCACCAATTCCTTGATTGCCAACCAACATGCCTACGCACTGCTGCGACTGGATCGACCGCACGAAGCGCAGCAGATTCTGCTCCCGTTCGCCATGCAGCCGGCTGCGGACCGCGCGGTGTTGCAGAATACGATTGAAGCCTCTCGTCGGGTGGGAGATAACGCCAAAGTGAACTGGGCCATGGCCAAGCTAGCTCAGTTGCCGCCGCCGGGCGCTTCGCCGACCGCACCACCGGTGATGGAAATTCCGCCGCAAATGTTTGTTCAGCTAAGCCCCTATGAAGCAAGTCCCTATCGTCGTGCCGCGGCCAATGCCAATCCGCCTCAGGCTTCCGTTCGTTGAAGGTAATCGAGCCATGCCATTTCTACCTCCAGGCAGCAGGAATACCGCCATGAGCGTCGCACGAGCCGTCCTTCTTCTTCTGTTGGTCGTGGGGGTGTCGTCGTCCACTGTGCAGCGGGCATCGGCCCAAGGTGTGGTGATGGAGGCTGTGGAGCAGGGTGTCTCCCCGGTAGCAGCGGCTATGTCGCCTCCAGCAGCCTACCCGTTGACCAACCATGGTGGTTATTCTCCGGACAACCTTCCTCCACAACCACAGGTCGCTCCCGGATCCTGCCAACCGTGTACGGTCGGCGTCGATTGCCGAGATGGATGTGCAGCACCGCCGACGTGGAAGAACCTGCGGCCGCTGCATTTCCAGCAACTGGCGCATGGCGAATACCTTGGCCCGGTTCGCCTCCCAGCGACGATCGACTATCGAGTTCGCGTTGGCGATCAATTGCGATTTATTTACATTCTATCGCGCGAGGTGTTGTCGGCTAGTTTTCCCTTGCAGGTGGGCGACGAGCTGCAGATCAATTCTTTGACCGACAACGAGAACATCCGGTTGGGGGATCTTACCCAAGGACGTGGTGTGGCCATTCAACCCGATGGGAACATCTACTTGAGGATGATCGGGCCGGTGCGGGCCGCCGGATTGACCGTGGAGCAATTGCGGCAGAAGTTGGAGGAAGCGTACTCGCAAGAGATTCGCAATCCGGCCATCGACGTCATTCCCATTCGTACCAATACGTTACTCGAGGAGATCCGGTCGGCGGTGGTCGCCCGCGTTGGTTTGACCGGACAGACATTTATCGATCGAGTGCATCCTGACGGGACGGTGCGGTTGCCCAAACTCGGCGCCGTTTGCGTGCAAGGATTGACGCTCGACGAAATCAAGCGTGAGGTCAATCTGCGCTATGCCCAGATCGTCACCGGGTTGGAAGTGGAGCCGATTATCGATCAAGAGGCACCCCACTTCGTTTTTGTCTACGGAGAAGTCCGCCAACCGGGACGCTACGAATTGCTGGGGCCCACTTCGGTCACTCAAGCGATTGCCATGGCGCAAGGAATTGTTCCGGGAGGCAACAATCGGCAGATCGTGATTTTTCGGCGAGCGGAAGATTGGAGGTTGCTCGCCACGCGCCTCGATCTGCGGGGAGCGCATTTGGGAAAAACGCCGACTCCTGCCGATGAAATATGGGTGCGCGACAGCGATCTGATCATCGTACCGCCAACGCCCATTCGGCGCTTCGACAATTTCGTGCGCCAGGTATTTACCGAGGGCATCTATGGAATGTTCCCCTATTCGCAATTAGGCTCCGGATTTGAAATCGGCGCGGGCGTGTTCGGTTTTTAGGCGGGCCACCGCAGCATGCAGGCGGTGGGCTGCGGTAGGTAAGGCCTGCTCGCGGTGCAGCAACGGGTTCGTCAACTCACCGCTAGGGGGCAGCGATCGGAAGATGGAGAAGTTGGTTGAGACTGCCGCTGCGTTGGCCTTCCAGATCTAACGTGACGAACAAGAACCCCAGTTCTTTCAATCGACGAAGAATCGTCTGCCGCGTATCCTCGCTGGCGAGCAGGTAGAACGCTCGCTCCGGTAGCTCGATGCGGGCCATGTTGCCAGGATGCAGGCGAACGCGGCAGTCGTCGATGCCGAGCACTTGACGGATGACCATTTCCGCAGAGTCGATTTGTTGCAACCGTTGTGGGGTCACCTCGACACCGTGGGCAATCCGCGACGCTAAGCATGGGCTAGCAGGTTTCTCGGCCACCACGAGCTGCCAATGAGCAGCCAGCATCCGCACGTCACGTTTGGAAAAGCCCAGTTCGACCAACGGTGACCGAACCCCGTATTCCCGAGCCGCCTGCAAACCGGGCCGATAGTCATCCAGGTCGTCCGCATTGGTACCGTTGACCAAAATGGCCTCGGGAAACCGATCCTGCATGGCTTGGTAAAGACGGCTCTTGCAGGCAAAACAGCGATCGGGGCCGTTGCGTCGGTACTCGGCGGCACGGATTTCACCAGCGTCGATCCACTGGTGAGCGATACCGATTTGGCAGGCCAGCCGGCTCGCGTCCTCTCGCTCCCGTGCCGACAATGCCGGACCCGCGGCGGTACAAGCGATCGGGGCTACACCGGCCTCGACTGCCGCTTTGGCCACGACCGCGCTATCGACACCTCCGGATAAAGCAATCACGTAGCGATCAGCAGGACGAAACCAATGGATGAGCCGAGCCGCTTGCGTGGCGGCCGAGCATGCAGCGCTTCGGTAGAGATCCCCGCTATGTTCACTCACCGTTGTCGACATCCGCTTCCAACGGTTCCATGACTTTCGTATTCTTTTCTACGGCTATCACGACCGTACGTTGTTGACTGCCGTCGCGTGAGCAGGAAGAGACCGGCAGCACCTGACGCCGGTCGGGGAACGGTAGCCGCATTACAAACGTTCCATCCTCTTTCAACGCAATCGGCTCGCCGTCCAAAGTCACGTAGGCGTCGGGGACGGTAGCACCCAGCATCAACAGCTCGACCTCCAATTCGAAGAAGAATTCTTTATTCTTGCGAAATGGATTGTCCGCTCCGGCGCCAATAGCGGCCAGTGTCGGTGCCCCCAACGTGCGCTTCACGCGCTCTTCAAGCATCTCCTTCAATTCGCGCGTTTCCGACCCGCGATCATATCCCCCACTCAAGGTCAATATCCGCTCAGCCTTAGCTCCCATATCTGCCCAGTGGCCATCAATGTCGTCCGCCGAACCTGCTTGCGGAGTACGAATCATGTTGCTGCTGCAGATGACATGAAAACGCCCATTGGGAGCCAAGTACCCGATGGCCGCTTTTAAGGACGCCGATTGTCCCGACCAGTTGATGTACCAGTCTCGTACGCCGCCATGAATGTCGATCTCTTGCTCAACAATCTCTGCTCCAGAGGCTGAAGTAGCATTCTCGATCCGCAGAATTCGCAACACCGGCTTAGCGCCATGCCACTGCTCGGCCAAGGCGGCCTTGGCCCGCTGCACGGCAGCCGGTGTTATGTCCCAGGTCGCGTGAAGCCAATAAGGATCGCGCACGAATAGGGCAATCCGGTCCTTCTTCGGTTCCGGTTCCCATTGGGGGGGAGCATACGACGAGGTCTTAACCTTACGTTTGGGGACAGAGATGTCTTTGCCCGTTTCCCGCTGTAACTGAAGTTGGCGAATCTTCTTACGCACGCGCGGGCTGGGCGCCGATTTGGTTGCTGTAGAGGCTTCTTTCCGACTGGACGAACGCCGCGCGGTGGCCGCGCTCGCTGTACCGGTGGCCTTCACCGCTGACGCTCTGCGACGCTGTCGCGCGGAGGCTGTTGACGACGCCTGCCCTTTCGATCCGCGGCTGCTGGTCCCCTTCATTGATGACTTCGAGCTGCCCCGCTGCGCGGTGGCGGTTCCCTTCGCCGTTCCCGACTGCTTCACCCCTCGTCGACTGTTTGTTGCTTTCGTCTGCTGCCGCGCTGACGCCGAGTTGCGACCCCGAGAAGCCTTCACCAATCTCTTGATCAACTCGTCCTTCGGCAACCGGCTCACCCCAGTGACCCCCCATTCCTTGGCCATCTGCACCAAGTCCGCTTTGGTTTGTACTTTGAGTTCTTTTGAAGTAACCAAGATTCCGGGCTCCACGGAAATTGGATTTGTGGATGATGGTCTGCGAAACGTTGCGCGGAACGGCGTGCTTTAGCAGGTCATTGCACCGCTGGGCCACCTCGACAACGAGTAAACCCGATAAAGAGGTGAAGCCGTCCGGTAGCTACGGGATGGTACCCGCCTTTATTAGTATGCCAAGGGAAGCCTTGATTTGCTAGATTATCGCGTGGCGGCAGACGGTGGAAGCGCTGGGTGCCGTGTTAAGTAGGCCTCCCTAAAGCTGATGTTAAATGCGGTTAATGGTAGTGATCCCTCCGTAGTGGGGCTTTGTACAATTTTTTCCCCGTGCTGCGTTGGCACCGGAAAAGCTTGTCTAGATTCCCCAAAAAGGGCAAAGAAGGCCTGCGTGTCGAGTTTTTTTCGCCCCCACCCGCTCGCGGTAGGTGGTTGCCCCCGCGGTAAGTTACCTAGGGGCGGCGGGTCGTGCCGTTGGAGAGGACGACCGCCGAGTGGCACTGAGCAGCGATTGATTCGTCGTGGGTGACCATGACAATGGTCAACCCGTCGTTCTCATTGAGGTCGTTCAATAGATCCAAGATACGTTTGCCGGTTTGTTGGTCGAGGTTGCCCGTCGGCTCGTCGGCCAAGAGGATTTGGGGCGAGGCGATCAGCGCCCGCGCAATGGCCGCTCGCTGCATCTCCCCGCCGGACAATTCGCTGGGGCGGTGATGCAATCGGTGCTCCAGGCCAACTCGCTGCAGCAACTGTTGGGCGCGTTGGCGGAAGGCAGTGCGATTCTTCAAGTATCCCCAAAACCCTGCTTGGATCATCATCGGTAGCAGCACGTTTTGGTAGGCCGTGATCTCCGGTAGCAGATGATAGAACTGAAAAATCATCCCCAGCTTTTGATTGCGAAAGCGGTCGCGTTGCCTCCGGGAGAGGTTGTCGATGCGGCGCCCATCGAAGTAGATTTCGCCACTATCGGGAATATCGAGCGTGCCCAGCAAGTGCAACAGCGTGCTTTTTCCGGAACCGCTTTGCCCAACGATGGCGGTGATTTCTCCTGTGCGGGCCGAGAAAGAGCAATCACGCAGAACGGGAACTTCTAATCGGTTCCGCCGATAGGACTTGGTGATGTTGCGTGCCTCGAGCAGCACGTCTGCCGAGGGCGCGGCTAGTGGTTCGGTCGGTTGAAGTGCGATGTCAGCCGCGTGCGCCGGTTCGCCTTGACGGCGTCGAGGGCGGATTTGTGTAGCCAATTCACTCATATCGCAGGGCCTTTACGGGGTGCATGCGCGCTGCCCGCATGGCAGGAAGAACGCTAGCCAGGACGGCAATCCCTATCGCGCCGACAACGACCCACACGACCGTCATCGGTTCCACCAGCGTAGGGATGGAATCGAAGTAGTAGACAGTAGGGTCAAAGACCTCTTGGCCAGTTGCAACCTCCAGCAAATCGGCAATCGAATTGATGCGGGCAACGAACGCTAGCCCCGCTACGGCGCCCACGCCGGCGCCGAAAGCGCCGAGCAACAATCCGTAACCGAGGAAAATGGAGGCGACGCCTGGACCGCTAGCTCCCAACGATTTTAGAATCCCAATGTCTTTGGTTTTTTCGATCACGATCATGAAAAAAGTGGCAAGAATGCCAAACCCCGCGACCGCAATAATCAAGAACAACAGAATGTTCAATATGGTGGTCTCCATTTGAACGGCAGCCAGCAGGGGGCCCTGCAGGTCTCGCCACGTACTCACCTGAACCATGGTCTCCAACGGGAATGCTCGGCGCAGGGTGTCCCGCACAGCGTCCAGATCGGCCCCTTCCCGCAATCGCAATTGAATCGAGGTGACTGCGTCGGCGGACATGCCGCGATACCGCTGCAATTTTTCCAAGGGAACGAAGGCGAACGTGGCATCGTATTCGCTCATCTTGCTCTCATAAAAGTCGACCACCGTGAATCGCTCGTTGATCGCTCGCGGTGAATTGCCCGCCGAAGGAAAGGTGATCATCACGTCGTCGCCAGGGCGAGCGTAGTAGTAGTCGGTTACCTGTCCCGCCGCATCTCGGTACCGTGTCGAAGCGATGCTGATCCCCAAGACGACGCCTTCGTGCTGTTGGAACTCCGCGTCAAAAACGCGTGCCTGGTCGGATGCCAAGGTGGCCACCGCGTCCACACGGGGCGTCAACGTGTCGACGGTCGAATGCTCAGGAGATGGTTGCTGCTCGCTAGAGGCCGCAACGGGGCGGACGGGGCTAGAGTGGGGCTCTGACGACGATTCGACCTCGCCGCTATCGTTGACGGTCAGAGCAGTTGGTAGAGAAGGAAGACTCAGGCCACGCGACGTTGTGGGTTCCAAGCCGAACTGCATGCTCTCGGGCGACGTTTCTGAGGCCACCGTTGGTGGCGGGGGCTGGTCGATCGCCTCGCGCAGCATTGCATTGCGCTGCTGCTCCCGCTCGTATTGCTCACGGAGCTGGCGCAATTGCTTCTCTGCCGCGGCCTTTTTGCGGCGATACTCCCAACCCGATTCGGGGAAATGCGCTCGAGCGGGAGCGTAGCCAGATTCTTTCAGTAGAAAGCTAATCCGCTGTTGGTTCTCCGGGTGCAACAAATACTTGCTGAAATCGCTGACGTCGGCATAGGAGTCGACGTCGATACCGATCAAGTTGATCTGTCGGGTGATGGTCTCACCGCGGTGATCGATGGATACCATCGCGGGGACGTGTACCAAGGAGGTGATGCCGACGAGATCGTCACCCACGATCCGACGAATACGCTCCACATGGTGGCGGTAGTTCTCCAGTCCGTGGGCGCTGCGGCTTTCGATGATGACATCGGACAAAATGCCGTGCATGCGTTGCTGCATTTCGGCGGTGAAGCCATCCATGACCGCATTGACGATCACCAGCGTGGCGACCCCTAGCATCACACTGACGACCGAAGCCAATGCGATGTACCGCGTCCGCAAATAACGCCAACACAGAATCCATCGGTACATGGTTGCCTTCCCTAGCAACGAACTTCCGGCACGCGTCGTCCGGCGACGCACCCACGGTTGAAGAGTCTAGCGACATCCTGGCTTGGAGAAAACGTCAATCCGCAGCCAATCCTATTAAGGTTGCGTTGGTCGCCGTCATGCGCAAACTCCTCCTGATCCTCAACGCCATGGAGAAAAACAAACAAAACTATCGCGAGCCATCACTCGCTCTTGACAATCCGTAAGACAGCCGATGGTGCCAAACTGCCAGGCGATTCACACCTGAAGTGGCGCGATGATCAACTTCCAGGCGTGAGTCCAAAGTTGCATTCCCAGTTCGAGTCTCGTTTTCAGCCGCGAAGCGGCGTGATGATCTAGCTTCGGGCGTGAGCCCGAAGATTGGATTTCCGCGCTTGAGTCTGGGTAGTCATCCGACGGGTAGCCAGTTTCGCAGCCAGAGTCGTAACCGGCTTCTAACCGTCGCTTGCAGCCATGAAGAGTCGGAGGGAGGAGCGTGGCGAGCCGCTAAGCCGCCAGCAAGTGAGCGTCACGTGTTTTTCGGCAGTGGTCGACGATCGCCGCGACGATCGCGTCGACTTCATCCCCCGTCAACGTGCGGTCGAGGCTTTGGAAGTGAAGGGTCAGGAGTACTCGTTTCTTGCCTGGTCCATCCTTCTGCGGATTGCGATAGATCTCGCGAAATTCGACGTTCTGCAACAGCTCACCCCCAGCCTCACAGCATGCGGCAGCCAACTCGGCCCATGGCAGCTCTTCGGCAACGACAAAGTTCAGGTCACGGTCGACGGCGGGATAGGGACTGATCGGCCGAGCGGTGCGCACTGGCTCGAGCAGCAGAGTGAGAGCCCCGATATCCAGTTCGGCAGCGGCAACAGGCTGGTCGAGATCCAAACGCTCGCGGACAGAGTCGACGACCAAACCTACATAGCCGAGCACGATATCGTGGTGAGCCACCGCCAGCGTGGCGTGCGGATCGAAGACTCCGGCAGGCCGCTCCAAGCGATCCCAATGAAACTCCGGTAAACGGCCAGTTACCTGGTGCAGAATCTCCTCGATCACTCCTTTGAGCCATTGGATGTCACCGCGGGTGACGATACCCAGAGCCGTCCGTTCGTCCGGAAGCGCCTTGGGATCGGCATCAGGGAGGAAGATGGTGGCCACCTCGTAGAGTTCGGCGTTACGGATCGATTGCGTTTGATTCTGGTAGCGGGCGCTGAGGAGGCTGGGGATCAGCGATCGACGAAGGCATTTCGCTCCCACAAGCAGTTGCGTTTCGGTGGTCAATGGAGGGCGATCGCTCCACGGGCTACCCAGTTCCTCCCAGTGTGACGGAGTGACGCTAGGGGTCATCGCCTCGTCGATACCGCGAGCGCTGAGGACGTGGCGAATCCGTTCCAGGGCGACATCCTTGGCACGGGGCATGGCCATCGCGAGGGGGACCGGCACGTTTTCGGGGATCTGATCGTAACCGTAGATCCTCGCCAGTTCTTCGATCAGGTCCGCCTCGCGAGACACATCGTTGCGCCACGTCGGGGGCAGTACCTCGATCGCAGTGCCAGTGGCATCGTCGGTCAACTGAAAGCCGAGGGCGTTCAAAATCTTTCTCGCTCGATCCTGAGGGATGTCGATTCCCAGTACTCGCGGAATCTGGGACCAACGCAGACGGATCGGTGAACGCGGGTCTGCGGGGTGCCCCACATGAGCGACCCCTTCTACGAGCTCGCCGCCGGCAATCTCCAAGATCAATTGGCAGCATCTCCGGCTGGCCCAATCCACCGCTGCCGGATCGGGTGTCCGTTCGAAACGAAAACTCGACGGGCTATGCAGCTTCAGTTTTCGCGCGGCCCGTCGAATCGCCAGCGGCGCGAATCGCGCCGCTTCAATCACCAGGTCGAGCGTATCCTCCCTCACCTCCGAAGCCGCTCCGCCCATGATGCCGCCGATGGCCAAGGGGCCGTCCTCATCGGCGATGACAACCATCCGCTCATCGAGCGCATAGGTGCGATGATCGATGGCTTCCAACTTTTCCCCCGCCTCGGCATAGCGGACGATGATCCGCTTGCCGCGGATGTAGCGCAGATCGAAAGCATGCAGCGGCTGACCGCATTCCATCAACACATAGTTGGTGATGTCGACGATGTTGTTCACGGAGTTGATTCCTACGGCATGCAGGCGTCGCTGCAACCAGTCGGGGCTGGGGCCCACGCGAACTCCGCGCACGATCCGCGCCGTGTACTCCGGGCAACCGTCCGGGCACCGGTTTTCGACTTGGAGAATCTCCTCGATGGCACCGGCCCGCCGAGCATCGGCGAGCTCGATGGCTGGGAGGCGCAGTTCCTGGTCGGTGAGAACGGCGATCTCTCTGGCTACCCCAATGTGGCCCAGGCAGTCGCTGCGGTTGCTGGTGACTTCTAGATCCAAAACGACATCGTCGTCGACCGCCATCGTCGCTTCGTGGTTGAGCCCCGCCATGGCCAAACGCAGGGCCAGCTCGTCAGGCTCGACAGCCAGTTGTACATAATCCGTAAGCCAATCCCAGCTAACCAGCATCGTATTGGATCCTGTGTGAATTGCTCCCAGTTCGCCACCGGTTCGCCCTTGCCACCCCAGGCTGAACCGACCATTCGGTGTAGCGGCAAGAGCAGACGCCGCCACCGCCTGCTTCTAAAACTGCCTCAGAAATCGCAAGTCGTTCCGGTACAAATCGCGAATATCCGTCACCCCATGCCGTCGCATGCACAGCCGCTCGACCCCCAACCCGAAGGCGAATCCTCCCACCTTGTCGGGATCGTAGCCGACCGCCGTTAAGACCTGTGGGTCTACCATGCCGGCACCGCCGAATTCGATCCACTGCCCATTCCACTGGAAGTCGACTTCGACACTGGGCTCGGTAAAGGGAAAGAAGCTGGGGCGGAAGCGAATGTCGACTTCTTTGCCCAAGTAGGCTTCGGCGAATGCTCGCAGCACGCTCTTCAAATGCCCCATGTGCACGTTACGATCGACCCATAATCCTTCCATCTGATGAAACATGGGGAAGTGCGTGGGATCGGCCTCATCGGGGCGGTAGACGCGGCCCAAGGAGATGATTCGGACCGGCGGCGGTTGGTTCTCCATGACACGAATTTGCACGGTACTGGTCTGACTGCGGAGCAACCGGGCGTCAGCCGCCTCGGCGTCGTCGATCGCTTTTCCAGCAACGGTCAGATAGAAATTATCGAGGGGGGTCGCGAGCCGGATGGTCCTCGGGGATGTTCAAGGCGATGAAATTGTGCCAAGTATCCTCGACCTCGGGGCCCTCGACGGTCGTGAACCCCAATCGTCCCATGATTTCTTTCAGGTGTTCAATGGTCTGCGTGATGGGATGCACGGCGCCCAGGTGTGGTCGGTACCCAGGTAAGGTGATGTCGACCGCTGGTCCCCGGCGACCGGCAGACGAGGAGGCCAGGCGCTGTTGAGCCTGGTCGAAGGCCCGCTGCACCCGCTGTTTGGTCTCGTTGAATTTCATGCCTGCCGTCTTCCTCGCCTCTTTCGGCAGGCCGCCCATCTGTTTTTGCAGTTCCTTCAGTTTCCCACTGCGGGCCCCCAAGAATTCCACACGTGTCTGTTCGACCGAGTCCGCATCCTGAGCCTGCGCGAATGCTTGTTCAGCCGCGGTGGCGAGTTGCTCAGCGTGCTGTACGAATTCATCGACATTCATTGTGCAAAACGTTGCAAAAAGAGGAGCCCTGGTCCACCAGCGGGCGATCCCGCCATGAGCGTCGGTGCGCCAGCACCAGCGATGAAGGCGACCGGGAGAACTACACGGAAGCTCGTTCTGACGGCTACCGCACAGCTCGTCTGCTCGCAACCGCGCCCCGCAGGGGCACTTCGGAAAAGCCTGGGCACGGTCCGGCCGAGGCGAGCGGACGCGGGAAAGGGATGCACCGCCTTTTCCCGCCGGTCGCTTGCTCTGGAAACCAGCAGCAGGGGCGGCGGTGAACGCCCTCTGGCGGCTGCCGTCCAAGCGAGCTTTCGTTACGCTGCCAGGGCTTTCTTGACCTGTTCCACCACGGCTTGGAATCCACCCGGATCCTGGATGGCCAATTCCGATAATTGCTTGCGGTCCAATTCGATGTTGGCCTTCTTCAGACCGTGAATGAACTGGCTGTAGCGCAGCCCGTGCTGTTCGCAGGCTGCCGATAGCCGGATGATCCACAAACGGCGAAAATCTCGCCGACGACGGCGGCGGTCCCGGTACGCGTAAACACCGGAACGAATGAGTGTTTCTTTGACCGTGCGCAACAATTTACGACGTCCGCCGACGTAACCTTTCGCACGCCGAAACAGCCGCTTCTTAGCTTGTGCGCGGGCCGCACCTTTTCTCGTTCTCATCGCTTTCTATAACTCCTCATGCAGTGATTCAGGCCCTGTGCTTGACGGTATTCCCATGTCCAGTCGCTCGTACTCCGGTAGCCCGACGCCGTGCCGGCTGGTCGACGGCTATCGAGAAACAACCTGGTTGCCACAGGAATCCGAAGGTGCCTTGGGGTCCACCATTCGCACAGCGTTGATGCCCAACCACCTGGCCTCGTTACTATCCCCAAGACCCAATACCTGTCCCGAGAAGAAGGGACCGATCACCGATTAAGCGCTGTAATCGCCCAGCAGTTTACGAATCATCGGGGTTTGGCTCTTATCAAGCACCTTCGTGCCACGAAGGTTGCGCCGCCGCTTGGGCGTCAGCCGCACATTCAAGTGGCTGGTCCCGGCCGCGCGGTGCTTCGCCTTCCCCTTTGCCGTCAAGCGGAAGCGTTTCTTGGTTGCCTTATGCGTCTTCATCTTGGGCATGGTGCACAAATCCCATCAAAAATGTACTCATCGGTATCCGAATGACGTCGGCCGACATTGATTTTCAGCGATCGGTGGGAAGCTCCAAAATGTAACGCCCCCACCGGTCGCTCACAAGAGCTAATCCGTCGATAATCGGCGTGAATCGAGGCGCTAGGCCGATCGGCAGCCCCGATGAGGGGTTACTCCAAAATCATATCATCCACCGTCAGTCCGGAGGGAATCATCGGCAATACGTGTTCCTGATACGGAACGGCAACGTCGAGAACAAAGGGGCCGGGATAGTCGATCATCTCTTGCAATGCAGGACGCAATTCCGATTTCTTGCTGATCGTCGCGGCTGCGCAACCGTACCCCTTCGCAATCTGCACGAAGTCTGGATATCGTTCGCGGACGTAGGCATGGGGTTGGCGAACGCCTGTTCCGCTGGCCTCCTCGTGATCGATCGGCCCCAAGTAGGTATGCGCTCGGTTGGAGCCCATGAAGCGATCTTCCCACTGGACAACCATCCCCAAGTGCTGGTTGTTCAGCAGCAGAACTTTCACGGGCAGCTTTTCGCAGCGCAGGGTGGCCAACTCCTGGATGTTCATCTGGAAGCTACCATCGCCATCGATGTCGATCACCAGCGCGTCGGGATGGGCTGCCTGAACGCCCATGGCCGCGGGAAGCCCAAAGCCCATCGTCCCCAGCCCCGACGAACTCAGCCAGTGGCGAGGTTCCCGGAACTGATAGAACTGCGCTGCCCACATCTGATGTTGCCCCACGCCGACGGTGATGTACGTGTCTCGGTCCCGGGTGAGGTTGGACAGTTCGCGGATGGCATGTTGCTGCAGAATTCCGTCAAACTGCTCGTCGTACTTGAAAGGAAACTTGGCTTTTAGTTCCTGGCAGTGCTGCACCCATTGGTCGATTTGCGGGGCTTCGACGATCTTGTTCAACTCCTCGAGGGCATAACGAACGTCGCTGCATACCGGAATGTGAGCAATCTTGTTCTTGTTCAATTCCGAGGCATCGATGTCGACGTGAATCACTTTGGCGTGCTTGGCAAATTCCGCCAGCTTGCCGGTGACGCGGTCATCGAACCGCACGCCGAGGGCAAGCAGCAGGTCGCAGTCTCGCACCGCGTAATTGGCGTACGCAGCGCCGTGCATCCCCAGCATGTCCAAGGAAAGGGGGTGCTCGTTGGGCAGCAGGCCAAGTCCCATGATGGTCATCGTGGTGGGAATGCCGGTCTTTTCAATCAGTTCCCGCAAGGCGGCAGCTCCTTCGGCAGCTACGACCCCTCCGCCACAGTAGATGATCGGCCGTTTGGCGTGCTTGATGGCCGCGGCAATCTGACGAATCTGCTCCGGCTGCGCCAACGGCTTGGTCACCCGATAGCCGGGCAAATTCATCGGCACGTCCCAGTCGACTTCGCAACTATCTAGCTGCACGTCTTTGGGCATGTCGATCAACACCGGCCCCGGGCGACCTGTCGTGGCGACATAGAAGGCCTCTTTCATGACGCGGGCGACATCTTCGACGCGGGTGACCAAGTAATGGTGCTTGGTGATGCTGCGGCAGACTTCCACAATGGGGGTTTCCTGGAAAGCATCGCTACCCATGACCGGTGTCGGCACCTGCCCGGTGATGGCGATCAGCGGTATGCTATCGAGCTTTGCATCCGCAATGGCGGTCACCAGGTTGGTTGCCCCCGGGCCGCTAGTCGCCATGACCACGCCGGGCTTTCCCGTGCTGCGGGCAACGCCTTGAGCCGCAAAGGCCCCCCCTTGCTCGTGGCGAGGTAAAATCGTCCGCAGGCGATCGCGGACTTTGGTAAGAGATTGATGCAGCGGCATGCTCGCCCCGCCCGGGTAGGCGAACACCACTTCCACCCCATGGTCTACGAGCGACTGGACGACGATGTCCGCTCCCGTCATGACTTGGGTGGATCGTTGGGTGTCAACTGTTGCCATTGTTTCAATCTCCTACAAACAAACACCTTGCCACGCTCGCCTTGCAGCCCCACACTGGTTCTGCTCGGCGAGCGGTCTCACATCTCTTGTTCTACATCTTAAAATCGTGCTACCGGAACGAACTGTCGCATCGATGGATCCCGGCGATGAACGCACCGCATCCGCACTGCCATCGAACAGGTACCGCTCCATTCGTATGATACCTGCTCCCGGGCCGGATACGAGAAGATTCGGTCAAGCTCCGTAGAGCCCGGCAGCGACCTTGTTTCGGTTAGGAAAGCCTGCAGTCCGAAAATCATCCCGACACGCTGCCTGCCACCGGCGGCTGACCTTGGTGGCAGATTGCCTGCGGGTGCAATCGAAATCGTCACTCGACACTGGCTCGACCTTAGTTCATTATGCCTGGACCAATTCGCTCAGAATAGGCCAAATCGGCTAATCGATCAACTCACCGAGGGATCGGTAGTGGAGAATGCCGTTCGTTGATGAGAATTCTGCAGGCAGGAGAAGACCATGTTGCTCAAAGAATGGTTGGCGGTCGCATTGGGGGGCATGCTAGGGAGTTTGGGACGTCACGCGATATCGACGCTGTGCGCCGCCTTCGGTGCCTCCATGGTTCCTGTAGCGACACTCGTAGTCAACGTTCTAGGGTGCTTTTTCATCGGCTGCCTCACGCAATGGTCTTTTCATCATCACCTCAGCTCAGCTTGGTGGGTGGTAGGTATGCGCGTAGGGCTATTGGGTGGGCTTACCACATTTAGCTCCTTCGGTCTCGATGTCATTCGCGTAGGGAAAGGCGGGCATCTCGGCTTCTCTGTGGCGCTCGTCGCCCTTCATCTGATCTTGGGGCTAGCTGCGGTGGGGTGGGGAATGCAGGTCGCCGAGGCGGCGCTCACCCCACGTCACGGTCAGGGGTAATGCTGGATGGGGCCCGTCGTGCGCCTGGCCGAGATCAGTAGTCCGCGCCGTGGCCGACCAATTCTGCGGCCGATTCTGTAACAGTAACGGGGATAAGCCCTGTGGGCCGCCGATGTGCCGGAAATGAAGGGGTTAAGAGGGCCTTCTGTTTAAAGCTTGGGTATTGGCCGTTTGGGGGGAGGTTTTTGCAGCATTCGCGCTTCGTCGTCTCGGGGCGGCCTGGGGGGAGGAGGGTTGTTGGGAGGATTGTTGTTCCGCGGAGGCGGATTCAAATCGGTGTATTCTTCCGACCATTCCCAGCCAATGGGGTTCTTCAGTTCACGTTCAGCCAATAATCCCCACGGGGTACCGCGATGCTCGGTGGCGACGCGTTGTAGCAATTGTCGGGCGTACTCCGCCTCTTTTTCCAACCGGCTGCCGACGGATATCTCATCACTGGGTTTCAGCACCCAAGTATTGTTCTTGTCATTTTCAAAGCTCATGCCGCGCTTGAGCTTTGCCAGCATGGCATTGTAGGCCTCCGCGCGTACCTTATGGGCCAACACGGTCCCCAGCGCCAGGTCAAAACCGGCCAGCCACCGAGGTGAAGCCTCTCGGTCACGGAACTGCTCGCCCTGTTTCAGCAATTCGGCCAGCTGTGCCAATGGTGGTTCGACGCGGGCGGCCGCCTGCTGGGCTTGCGTCAATGCGGTAACCAATTCCGCATCATTCCGTTTTACAAAACGCACCGTGGGGTTGGTCAGCACGTCGACGCGGGGCAGCGAGGCAGCTTGGATGAGCACGCGTCGCAGTGGGCTAGCGCTGATCCGCCGCATGTACTCCTCGTGTGAAACATAATCCGGTTGGTATTTGGCCATCACTTCCGGATCGAAGAAATACTGCAAATCCGAGGCGAACGCTTCTACCTCCTCGCGGCGAACTCTCTGGCCGACTCGGCGGTTCGGGTGGACGGTGAAATAGATGCCCCCCGTTTCATAGGCGAGCCGACTTAAGGCGTAAGGGCCAAATCCGGAGTCGACCACCGGCTCACTGAAATAATCATCGCGATTGCCCAGCTTGATCCATTCCGGGAGAACCGATTCGGGGCCTTGATCCACCTGCGCCCACTGAGGGGATTGGTCGTACCGGGGATCCGGGTCAACGTACTTGACGTACGTAAATTCTCTGCCGAACGGCGCCGGCACACCGATCACGTACACCGGAATGGCGAATTTGCGGCACTCGTTGATCGTCTGTTCCAGGCCGGCAGCGTCATCGCCGCGCTCGTCGGTTACGGCCACGAATAGCACATTGCGTTCTGGGCCTCGTCCGGTCGAACTACTGCGGTACCGTTTATACTTCTCCACGCCCATATACAGCGCGGTGAAAACGCGTTCCACGCCCGTTTCATCCATCTCAATCGAGTCAATGGCAGTGCGGATTTCCGTGAGGTCTGCCGTGGGCTTGGGCGTTAGGAAATGGATTTCCGAGCCAAAAGCCACGACGCTGGTCAACAGGGGCTCGTCGGTATACTTTCGCCGTTCTCCGCGTTCCTCCCGCGAGCGTTCAACGATCCCCAGCTCCTCATAAATGCGATCGAAGCGGTCGCGAATCTCTTGACGCCGCCTGATGAGGCTCCCCGATTGATCGAAAAACCATACCACCAGCGTGGGGCGCTCTTCCATGGCTCGCAGGATTTCGTAGGTGATGCGATCGACCGCTCCATCGGTGCCCGTCGTGCTGACCCCTGTCATCCCTTTTACCACCACATCGCTGCGGACCAATCCCACCGCTTTTTCCAATTGATTGTTGAGGTCGTAAGTCGCGTTGACGACCGGCGGATCTACCGACGGAGAGGGGATTTCTGAAACTTCGGCCAGCACAGGGGCCATGCTGAGTGCTTCCGAGAGCCCCGTATCACTGTTGGCACCGACTTCAACCGACGGAGCATCGGAGTAAGCAATTTGCTCGACGAGTTTGAACTCTTCTTCCAGCGGTACGGGAGCCGCCTGAAACTGGATGCGATCGGAAACCTGGTGGACAACGACGGGAAAAACTGCCAATGCCAGAATAAGGACGACGTGAAATAGCAGGCTGATCAAGAAAGCCTGATTCTTCGGCTCCAACCACACAGCCGCTTCGTCCTCGCCCTCCTCATCGAATTGCTCATGGGGAAACGGGCGTGCCCTGAAGGCATCGTCCACACCCTCTGCCGGAGGTGACGGGGACTGGATGGAATGAGAAGTCGCGCCGCCGAGGCTTGGTGCCTCCTGGTTACCGCTCGTGGCTGTCTCCAGCATGGGCTGCACCGTAGCCGCTGCCGGAGCGTCGGCCGCGTCGATCTGGCTGGATGGTCGTTTCAGCATCCCGTTTGGCTCCTGCTCAGGTAGGTCGGTCGCCGGTCTTCGTTCATCATAACCAAAATCTGAGCTACGAGTAACTCTCGATGGGGCAGGTCGCCATGCTAGGGACGAAGCACTGCGCGCAGGTTCGATGCCGTCGCTCCTGTTTTTTAGCGAACAACCAGTAGCAATTGTACTTGTCGCGTTTCACCGCCAGTCCAGCCAAAGACTGCAGTCCAGCCAAAGACGCGCCAGTTGGTGATGACCAACCGGTCAATCGTCAGCGAACTCCAGCTGGTAGCCGCTCGTCTGCCGGTCGTCGCCCCAGCCGCCGGTAACTGTTCGCGCTGTTCTTGGTGATCACGTCCTTCTTGCTGAAAGGTCCGCATGCTTCTTGCTGAAAGGTCCGCATGGTCGCAGAGGCAGCGGACACCAAGGGCGCAGTTTTCCATGAGCATGCAGCAGCGGTTGTCTCGTCCTCGAGTCGCTGGAAGTGCCGAGCCACGTAGTGGTGGATCGACGGCAGGCCGCTTGGTCTAAACGGGTGGCTCGCTCCGCCCAGCGGGCAGGCAGGGCTCTTGTAGGTCAGGGTATCCCCCAGTTTTGGTTGTTTTCTCCGAATTTTAACGTCCTCAGGTCGTGCAAATCTGCACAACCCGATTAAGATGAAGTCATCGCTGATTCGGAGAAGGTAAACCGACCCGTAAATCTTGGCGCCCCGATTCGCGCGAATCACGATCGATGGCATTGCTGCCGTTGGTTCAACAGGCAGTAAGCCATCTGTTTGGTTGCAGCATCGATTTCACGCTTCCAGAGACCGCCCGAACCGATGACTTCGCATTTAGTTATTTTGATCGCGAGTTTTGCGCTCGCCGTTCTGGTGACTCCTTTGGTTAGGCGGGTTGCCATTAGGTGGGGGGTTACGGATGAACCGGATGCGAGGCGCAAGTTGCACCATCGAACGGTGGCCCGTGCGGGGGGGACGGCTGTCCTAGCGGCCGTGTTGGTGGTGTGTCTGGCGGCCCTGTTTTCATTCGACTTAACTCGCCTGGCGGCGACGTCGATCGTCCCCTACGCAGCGCTGCTGCTGGCGATGATGAGCGTGTGGGTGTTGGGATTGGCCGACGACATCTTCACATTGCGAGGCCGTCAAAAGCTGGTGGGCCAGATTCTCGTGGCCGTCTTATTGGCCTCTTGCGGTTACTCGATCCCCAGCATTACCTTCCTGGGCTATCAATTGCATCTGGGAATGTTTTCGGGAGTGGCTGCCGTCATTTGGTTGTTGGGGACGATCAACGCCATGAACTTGATCGACGGAGCCGACGGCTTGTGTTCGACGTTGGGAGCAATTATCTGCGGTGCTTTGGGTGTACTGGCCACCATGCACGGGCATTTCGCCGAGTCGGCTATCGCGTTCTCGTTGTGCGGGGCTTTGTTAGGCTTTCTGGTGTACAACCTGCCTCCGGCGTCGATCTTCCTGGGGGATTCTGGGAGCATGTTGATCGGGTTGGTGGCGGGAGCTTTGGCCATTCGTTGTTCGTTGAAGGGGCCTGCGGGAATTGCCTTCATGGCACCCATGGCCATTCTGGCCTTACCATTGCTCGATTCGGTCATGGCCATTGTGCGGCGATTTCTTACCGGGCGATCCATTTATTCGACGGATCGCGCGCATCTCCACCACACACTCCGCAATCGGGGGCTGGGGGATTATGGGCTGCTGGCAGTCGTTGCCGGGCTTTCTCTGATCACCGCGGGCGGTGCCTTGTTGGGTGAACTCTTATCGTGGGATTGGATTGGCCCAGCCTCGGTGGTCACGGTCTTTGCCGGTTTGGTGGCTTCCAAAGCGTTTGGCTATGCGGAAATGGTTTTGGTGGCCAAGCGGGGAACGCATTTCGCCCTGACCCTGGTAGGCCCGCCGCGACGAAGCGGCGAGCGCAAGCATCAATCCCGATGCGTGCATCTTCAAGGCACTCGCCAATGGGATACCGTCTGGCAAACGCTCGTCGAATTCGCCGAGCGCGAGGAGCTGAGTTCGGTGCGGTTTGATCTGAACGTGCCGTGGCTTGAGGAGGGGTTCCACGGCATGTGGCAGTCGGCGGCCACCGGGGGGCAAGACGGGGAGGCGGACAAGCGATGGTCGACGATCTTACCAGTACGGGCTACAGGACGGATTGTGGGACGCATGCAGGTGGCGGGAGCGGTAACCTCCGATGCTTCCTTAAATTCTATTTCCCGCTTGCTCGAATTGGTAGAGGATCTTGCACCGCAAATCGAATTGGTGATGTATCCCAGCAGTGAGGCCGCGGCGCCTGCCGTGCCCCTTACCCCTACCGCTGCGGAGCAAAGTCGGGCGCATGGGCCGCCGATGAAGCTTGATTCGGTTCATCGCAATCGTATCGAGGTTTCCACGTAGATCCTGTTCCTCGCCGCCATACCTCTGCTACTGGCCGCGGCGATGATGGCGCTGCGCGGGCGCTATGGTGCGCCTGGGGGAAATCGAATCGGCGGATCGGCTTGCTGAGCCGACCCCAAGGCGAGCATCGATGCGCTATCGGGGCGGACCGTAGACTACCGAATCGGTGGCCGGCCCTTTCGTTTGTTGCAGAGAATGGCACGTCAGAAAAGCCAGCTTGGCACTGGTATCTTTTTTTCTCGCTGGCAAGCTTGGTACATTGAAAAGAGCAAGGGCAGGTGCAGAACCTGCCGTTCCCGATGCGGCTGGCTCCTGCCTTGCATGCTCGTCTCCTTTACCGTTCCTTTACTATTCTTTGCGGCGGAATCTGCCATGCACTACACTCTGACACTTCAGAACCATGTTGAAGGGCTCCACGTGCGCTCGTGGAGCTTTACGCCGCCGGTGACGGTGGGACGCGATCCCACCTGTGACGTGTGCATCAATCACGATTCCATCAGTCGTAAGCATTGCCAGTTTCAGACCAATGCTGAGGGCGCGTTGGTGGTTCGTGATTTGGGTTCCATGAACGGCACGTATGTCGATGACCGCAAAGTGCAGCAAACGGTGTTGATGCCCGGGCAGATCATCCAGTTGGGAGCGCTCACCCTCCGCATCGATTTTGCCGAGGAGCATGAAGCGACCGTTGGAACTTCGCGGCAGCAAGGGCATGGGGCCGCATCCAGTGGAGGTGGTAGCCTCCACGCGACGCAACCCTTGGAATCCTTTCGCCCAGTGGTTATCCCGCCGAAGAAGCCTTGGTGGCGGCGGCTGCTCGGGGATTGATGGCAAGGTGATCCAGGAAGCCATTGTAGGTCGTTTGGGCGCTGTTCGTTTCCCCTGGCACGGCATGTGAGCAGTGGACTAGAATGAAGGGGTAAACGGTGGCGACACCAGCGCACCGATGCGCGACGACGCGGTGTGGCACGCGAGCCATCGCGGTGGAATCCTTCGAATCAAGTGGGAGATAGTGATGCTCCCCCTTCCCTTCCCTCCCCACAATTTTCCCTCCTGGTACCCAGCTATGTTTGCCCTTCGGTACTTCTCCATCTGGCGTTGTTTTCTCCTCTGGATCGTTCTTGGATGCGGTGTGTCTTGCTGGTCGGCGGGACGCCCTGTTGCCGGCCAGCAACCGATGGAGAGCGACCGCCCGCTTCGCTTCAATTGGGATGTGCGTCCCATTCTCAGTGCAGCTTGTTTCAAATGCCACGGATTCGATGCAGCGTCTCGGCAGGCTGATTTGCGTTTGGATGTTCCAGGCGCTGCGGATCATGTCCTTGAGGCGACGGTACCTGAGGAGACAACGTTGTGGCAGCGTATCAGCTCGACCGACCCCGATGAGGTCATGCCTCCCCCCTCCGAGGTGCGTCAACTAAGTGAAAATGAAAAGGAGATTCTTCACCGGTGGATTGCCCAAGGGGCCACCATCGAAGGCCATTGGGCTTTTCAGCCCATCGTCGCTCCACCATTGCCCGAGGTGCCTCCACAGCATGCTGCATGGCAGGAAAACCCCATTGATCGGTTCTTGCTTTCCGCCATGCTTTCCCAGGGGCTGTCGCCGCAGCCACCGGCCGATCGGGAGACGCTCATTCGTCGGGTCGCGTTGACGACGACGGGCTTGCCGCCGACGGTGACCGAGATCGAGCTTTTCTTGGCCGATCACCAGCCGGGCGCCTACGAACGGATGGTCGATCGATATTTGCAATCGCCTCATCATGGAGAAGAGATGGCTCGCCACTGGCTCGACGTGGCCCGCTATGGAGATACCCATGGACTGCATCTGGATAACGTACGCCAGATCTGGCCCTATCGGGATTGGGTTATCGACGCATTCAATCGCAATCTTCCCTATGATCAATTTGTCATCGAACAATTGGCTGGAGATCTTCTGCCGCATCCTACTCGGGAGCAATTGGTGGCCACGGGATTCAATCGCTGCAACGTGACCACCAGTGAAGGCGGGGCGATCGACGAAGAGTGGCTGTTTCGCTACGCCGTCGATCGTGCCAGCACGACCATCGAGGCCTTTCTTGGGTTGACCGGCGGATGTGCCGTCTGCCATGACCACAAGTACGATCCGCTGACGATGGAAGACTTCTATTCGATGTATGCGTTCTTCTACAGTGCCGCCGATCCGGCGATGGATGGCAACCGATTGGATACGCCGCCGTTTATCAAACTGCCGAGCCAAGAGCAGGAGCGGAAGTTGGCGGAATTACAGACCTTGGAACAGGGGGCCTGGCGGCGCTTGGAAGAAGTAGCCGCCGAGGCGGCCGGTCGGTGGGAAGAGACGCAACAGATTGTCATGGGGGACGTGGAGCCGGAGGTTGTTGATCTGTGGCTCGACGACGAGATTCCGTTGGGGGCTTCGGCGCGCAACACTTCACGCAATGATGAACAATGGGTCACGTCTGAGGTGATGGAGGTGCCGGTCGGTTGGCGGGCACTGTGCCAGCGTTACGGCAACTTTCATGAACAAACCGTTACGGGAGGGTTGGTCCCGCGTGTCGTGCTGGTCGATCCTGTGCTGGTCGGTTGGCTGCGCATCGATACGCTTCATCCACCCGACGCGGTGCTGTTGGAATTGGACACCACCGAAGGGAGGCGCCGATTTGCCTGGGGAGACGTCGCGGTGCTCGGACGAGGAGCATTCCGAGATCGCCATAATGTTCGGGTGGGAGATCTGCCCCCGCCTGGCACCTGGCACCGCTTCGCCGTACCCGCTTCGGTGCTGGACCTGAAACCGGGGACTATCGTCAATAGTTTTGCGCTGGCCGAATTCGGAGGGATTTGTTTTTGGGATGGCTTAGGGATGAAGGGGAAGGCGGCACCGGCGACGGATCCTCGCCGTTCGGTGGAAGCCTGGCGAACCTACGCGCAGGGCAAAGACATTCCGCACATTCCCAAACCGGTGGCCAGTGCGCTGAAGAACTCCGACGCTGGTGCCACGGAGCCATCGAGCGAGGGAATCGAGTTTCAAATCCGCACGGAGTTCCTCAAGTACATTGCCCGCAACGTACCTCGCTCCGTGGCGCGGGCACGCATGGAGTGGCAGATGGCTCGCGTGCGTCGCCGCGCGTTGGAAGACGAGATTCCCGGTACGATGATTTTCAAGGATTTGCCCGAGCCGCGTCAGGCGCATGTGATGCATCGTGGGCAATACGATGCCCCGCGACAACCGGTCGTACCGCGTACTCCCGGGTTCCTGCCGCCGCTGAAGTTACCTCCCGGAACGGAGCGGGCGGACCGTTTGGACCTGGCACGCTGGTTGGTCGCCGAGGAGAACCCATTGACGGCGCGGGTGGCGGTCAATCGCTTATGGCAACAAGTATTCGGTCGCGGTATTGTGGAAACAAGCGAAGATTTCGGCACGCAGGGCAAGCCGCCTTCGCACCCCGACTTGTTGGACTGGCTGGCCGATGATTTTCGACGGCACGGATGGGACGTGCGGCGGACCTTGCGGTTGATTCTCACCTCCTGCGCGTTTCGTCAGGCCAGCCACTGCCGGGCGGATCACCTGGCGGTAGATCCAGGAAATGTGTATCTGGCACGCGGGCCGCGCCTGCGGTTGGATGCCGAGCAGATTCGGGACAGCGCTTTGGCGGTCAGTGGTTTGCTGAATCGCCGCATGGGTGGACCGGGATTCATGGGCTACCAACCACCCAATATTTGGGAGCCGGTAGGTTATGGCAACAGCAACACGCGGTACTACCTCCGCGATCGCGGCGCCGATCTCTATCGTCGAACGATTTACGCTTTTATCAAGAGGACAGCTCCTCCGCCGCTGTTGAGCAATTTCGATGCTCCCAGCCGCGAGATGTTCTGCGCGCGGCGAGGTCGCAGCAACACACCGTTGCAAGCCTTGCAATTGATGAACGATGAGCAGTTTGTGGAGGCGGCACGCAGTTTGGCAGCACGGACATTGCGCCGGGCGCCACCCGGCAAGCGAGCCCGTATCGATTGGATGTTTCGCGTGGTGCTGGCACGTTATCCCGACCAGTTGGAACTTGAGGAATTAACGTCGGCGCTCGATGACTTTCTCCATCGCTATGCGGACGATGCAGAAGCAGCGGAGCGATTGGTACAGGTCGGGGAGAGTCTGCCTCCAGAACAATTGGATGTGCGTGAGCTGGCCGCCTATACCTTATTGGCCAATACGATTCTAAACCTTGACGAGACGATCGTACGACCGTGAGGTCGGGAGCGCTCCAGGCGGGGCAGCACTGGGCGAGGGAGGACCTGGCACACGCACGAATCATCGTCGATGGTCGGCAAGGACTCGTGGCCGCGCCGATACCATCCTGGTTTTCACACGAGGGGGATTGAAAGATGGACCCGCGACTCGAATATGACCTTTATCTGTCCCGTCGCCAGTTCTTCGGTGCGGCTGGTCTGCGTCTAGGCCCCTTAGCGCTAGCTGCCCTGGGGGCGAGGAGTACGCACGGAGGGCATGCGCAACAGCGGGTGCATCCCCCCCTGCCTGGATTGCCGCATTTCCCGCCACGGGCTAAAGCAATCATCTATCTCCATATGAACGGTGGGCCATCGCAAATCGATACATGGGATTACAAGCCCCAATTGAACGGCCTGTTCGACACCGATCTGCCCGATTCGGTCCGTGGCGGGCAACGGATTACCACGATGACCAGCGGGCAGTCGCGATTCCCCGTGGCGCCGTCGAAGTTCAAGTTCCGCCAGTATGGCCAGTGTGGTCGCTGGGTGAGCGAACTGCTGCCGCACACTGCCCAGTGCGTGGACATGTTGTCTTTGATCAAGACCGTGCATACCAACGCCATCAACCATGATCCCGCGTGCACGTTTGTAATGACCGGGAGCGAAGTGCCTGGAAAGGCGAGCTTGGGGAGTTGGCTCGCCTATGGCTTGGGGAGCGAGAGCAACGACCTGCCGGCATTCGTCGTCTTGACGCCGAGTTGGTCCAGCAAAGCCCAAGCGCAGGCGCTGTTTACGCGGATGTGGAGCAGTGGATTTCTGCCGTCGAAGTACACGGGAGTCGCTTTAAGGAGTAGCGGTGATCCGGTGCTCTACTTGCCCAATCCACCAGGTGTCACCACCGCGGACCGCCGACGCATGCTCGATTCGCTCGCTCGTCTCAATCAACATCGGATGGACCAGTTGGCCGATCCGGACATCCAAACTCGCATCGCTCAGTACGAAATGGCTTTTCGGATGCAAACCAGTGTTCCGGAGTTGACCGATTGGAGTGATGAGGAGCCGCGCACGCTGGAGATGTATGGCCCGGACGTTCATCGGCCTGGCACCTTTGCCGCTAGCGCTCTGTTGGCTCGCCGTCTAGTCGAGCGCGGAGTTCGCATCGTCCAGGTCCTCCATCGCGGGTGGGACCAGCATAACAACATTGCCGGTGACCTGCCCGCCCAGTGTCGTGATGTCGATCAGCCTTGCGCTGCGTTGCTCAAGGATCTCAAACAACGCGGTCTCTTGGATGAAACGCTCGTCGTCTGGGGCGGGGAATTTGGAAGGACGGTCTACTGCCAAGGACGACTCACGCGCGACAATTACGGTCGGGACCACCACCCGCGATGTTTTCCCATGTGGTTGGCCGGCGGGGGAATCCGTGCTGGACTGCAGATCGGTGAGACGGATGATTTTAGTTACAACGTCATCCAACGGCCGGTGCATGTCAATGATCTCAACGCCACCATTCTCCACTGCTTGGGGATCGACCACGAACGCTTCACCTATCCATTTCAGGGGCTGGAACAACGTTTAACGGGGGTCGAGCCCAGTGAGCCGGTACGCGAGCTGATCGCTTGAGACGATCAGCTTTGGCAGGCATGGGCCATATCGCAGAACCAGCTTTCGATGAGCGTCGATTGATTGGCATTGCGATCCACTTGTTCGATCGCTGCGAGGCATCGCTGCCACGCCGCCAAAGCACGTTCGCGGGAAAGGTTCGTCTGCGCCAGAGCTTGGCGAACGCTCTGGCGAAGTTGAGCATTGGCTACCAACGATTCCGCTGCGGCGGAGTTGGTGGTGTCCAATAGAATCACCGCTCGGAAGAATTCGGCAGCCATCTGGGCGATCAGTTTCAATCGGTCGCGGCGGGGTCGAGCCTCCTTGCCTGCCTCGTTGACAATCTCTTCACACCGTCGAGTGAGTTGGACTATGGGAAGCGGCGAGCGGCCTAGTGCGTTCCACAGTTGGCTACGGAACTGATGCAATGCCGGATCGGCAAGTCCGCGGGCAATTTCCAAACTCCCACTGGACATCGAGGCCAACATGTGGGCCTCGTCAATGGCCTCCACGATGCCCTGTTGGACCAATAGGGTGGCCAAATCGGCTGCGGCCAACGGTTGAAAGAGAAGGATTTGGCAGCGGGAGCGAATGGTGGGCAGTTGCCTCTGGACACTGGTGCCAATAAGCATCAGCAAGGAACGCGGCGGGGGTTCTTCCAACGTTTTGAGCAAACAGTTGGCTCCTTCCGCATTCAAGTAATCGGCGTCGTCCACGATGGCGATTTTCCGCCGTCCTCCGTGCGGCTTCAGACTCAATTCATGGCATAGTCCTTCTCGGTTGCGATTGGTTGCCTCGCCGATGAGCAGTTCCAGTGGCAGGAAGGACTTTTCCTCGGGTTTGCTGACCTCGATCAAATCGGGATGCGTCGACGCCTCGACCTGGGCACAATCCTCGCACCGGTCGCAAAACTCCAAGGTGTCCGCCGCGGAACCACGGCATAGTAGGCTCTTGGCGATCAGACGGGCGAAGGTGCGCTTACCGATTCCTTCGCTGCCGACGAAGAGAAAACTGTTGGCTAATCGACCATTGTCCAATGCTCGCTGAAACCAATGGCGCTGGCGTTGGTGACCTAGAAGTTCTTCCCAATTCATAACCTGTACCGCATTATGGGCATGGAGCAAAAAGTTGGTTGGCCATCGATTCTCTTGGCCACTACGAACCGATCGGCCGAACCGCATTGAGCGCCCGCCGCATCGTTTCCGCAGCCTGGGCCACGGCGTCTTGCCAGTCTCGATGGCTGCTTGCTGATTGGCGATAGGCGAAGATGATGCCCCGAGAGCTGTTGACTACCGCCCCCAGCCCACGGCGATCAAAAGCGCCTGCCACATCATCGGCCGAACCGCCTTGAGCGCCGTAGCCGGGGATGAGCAACCAGGTCCGCGGCATCGTTTGTCGCAGCTGAGCCAGTTGTTCCGGATAGGTCGCGCCGACGACAGCGCCGATCGATGTCCAGCCGAAGCGAGGCCCTATTTGCTCGCTGCCCAGGTCGTGCACGCACTGCGCTACTCGCTCAAAAACTGGCTTGCCGTCGACGACCAAATCCTGCAGGAAGCCACTGCCGGGGTTGGACGTTTTCACCAACACGAATAAACCGCTGCCGCTAGCATGCGCTCGGTCGACAAACGGCCGCAGGGTATCGTCTCCAAGGAAGGGATTGATCGTCAGTGCGTCGGTTTGCCAAGGAGTATGCGTGCCCAAATAAGCCCGGGCGTATCCTTCGGCCGTGCTCCCGATGTCGCCCCGTTTGGCATCGAGGATTACCAAGAGCCCGCGTCGATGGCAATGGTCGATAACGGTTTTTAGCGCTTCCATTCCGGGAGGGCCGAGCATCTCGAAGAAGGCCGCTTGCGGCTTGATCACTGCCGCTGAGGATGCCACGGCGTCCACCACCTCGCAACAAAACCTCGCCGTCCTCGTGGCTTGGCCGACCAGGTCCCCAGCCGGGACTCCGTCGCGCCATGCTTCGGGCAGTTGTTCCCAGCGGGGGTCCAGTCCCACACAGACCACGGACTGCTTTTCCACGACAGCGGCTGCCAAACGATCTCCAAAGGGTTCGAATTCTGCATCCATCGATCTTCCTGCATCGTTCAAGTCGTGATTGTCGCCAAGCGACCGGTCTGCGGGGACGGCAGACGCATGAAACGGCGGTGCCTCATTCTATCTCGACCGGCCAACGTCGCTATTGGAGGGAAGCAATCAATGGGAAAAACGCCACCTCCCGCAGGCATGGCGATGGCGGTACACTGCTCTTCTCTGCTGTGGGAAAGTCACCGGTGAAGTTGCCGCCATTTCCAAGATGCCGTAGTTGGCTGTTAGTTGACCTTCCCCGCATTTTCATCGATGGTCGCCCTCGGGGATCTATCGCGATCGCAGATCGGTAGGCAAGTATTCCGTGTCATTGGCCCGGAGCAGTTCCCAGTGACCGTCGTAGCAGGCGAGATGAGAGATTCCCACATTGAACAACCATTCCGATTGAAGTTGCCAATCGGCCACCGGCTGTTGGCCCAACAATTCGTTAAGCAACAGGGCCTTAAAGTCTGCATGGATGATCAACGCGTGGACCTCACCTCGGGCGATGTGTTGGCCCTCCAGCCAATGTCGGACGCGGACGGCTCGCTGCCGAGCCTCTTCCTGAGTCTCGTAGTCCCGTCGCCACCATCCCTCGTCGGCAATGCGGTGGTCGAGCTGCCATCCTGGGTATCGCCGACGTAAAACGACTGCGCCCATTCCGGGCTCCCCTCGCCGGCCGACAGCCGCATATCCACTGTAACAACCTCCCTGTTCAAAGATCTCGGCATGAACGAAGGGACGCACGCCCAGTTTCGTCGCTGCAGGACGTGCCGTTTCCAACGACCGGAGGAAGGGGCTGCAGTACAACGCGGTGACGCGATAATGGTTGGCCAGGTAATCCGCCAAGAGTGCCGCTTGTTGTTCTCCCAGCGGCGTCAACGCTGGATCGCAGACTCGACGCGATTCCGCCTGGGCGTTGTTTGCCGATTGAGCATGGCGAATCAGTAAAAACTCGCTCATCGGTGGCATGGTCTATTGGCCGCCCGGCGGCTGGCGAAGCGGAGCGTCTAGGGGAATCAGCGGAAAATCGGGGTTGGGCGTTCGCACCTCGGTCATCATCTTTTCCATCTGTTGCACGATCGTGGGATGTTCTGCCGCAACGTCCTGAGACTCGCTCACGTCCTTGTCCAAGTCATACAGCTCGATCGTCAGGTTGCCGCGACGCATGTTCTGCCGCACTCCCTTCCAGCGGCCGATGCGGATTGCCTGTTGGCCACCATAGCCCGGGAACTCACGATAAAGATACGGACGCTCCGGCTGCGGTCGGCCCAACAATGTCGGCGCTAGGCTGATTCCGTCAATACCCGCTGGAATTCGCTCGCCGTAACCGGTCAGCTCCATCAGCGTGGGCATCCAGTCCTCGAATCCGATGACGCGATCCGACTGGCTGCCCGCCGCGATCTTCGCTGGCCACCGCACGATCGCCGGCACGCGGATTCCACCTTCATAGAGAGAGCCCTTCAGGCCCCGCAACTCTCCCACGCTATTGAAGAATTCATAATCGACCTCATCCTTCAAGTGCGTCGTGCCATTGTCGCTGGTGAACACCACGATCGTATGGTCGGACAATCCCAGTTCATCAAGCAGGTCGAGCACTCGTCCCACATACCGATCCAGCCGCGAGATCATCGCCGCGTAGGCTGCTCGAGGAGTGAAATGGGGCGTGTATCCAAATCCCTTGGCACGAACAAACGGTGGATCCTCCCACCCCATTGCCAAGTAGGGCTCGAGTTCGTCGTCGGGAACATGGAGGGCGACGTGCGGCAGAATGGAGGGGTAATACAAGAAGAACGGGCGATCGCGATTACTACGAATGAACGCCAATGCTGCCGCATTGATGCGGTCCGGAGCATAGTCCTGCCCCTTGAATACTTCGTAGGAGCGAGGGTTGCCAGGATCGGCTCCCGCTGGCAGGGAGGCATGACCGGGTATCGGAGGATCGTTGTTCAGTACCAAGTGTCGCTCGTCGTCCCACAAATAAGCAGGGTAGTACGAATGGGCATGCGCTTGACAGTTGTAGCCGAAAAACCGATCGAATCCCTGGTTCAAGGGCCGGCCAGGTGACGTCGGCCCCCCCAGCCCCCACTTTCCAAACGCACCAGTAACATAGCCGACTTGCTGAAACAGCTCACCCAGCGTCACTTCCTCATCCGGCAGTGGCCATTGCCCTTCAGGCGGTGTCGAGCGATTGTCGCGCACGGCGGCGTGCCCCGGGTGCTTTCCGGTCATCAACACACAACGGCTCGGCGCACATACCGCATTCCCACTGTAGTGCTGCGTGAATCGCATGCCTTGACGGGCCAGCCTGTCGATGTTGGGCGTGCGAATCTTTTCCTGCCCGTAGCATCCCAGTTCACGGTATCCCAGGTCATCGGCGACAATGAACACGACGTTGGGAGGTCGGTCATCGCTGGCGGCACGAGCAATCTGGCTGAGCCAGACGCCGATGGCCATCCACCAGCCGACTCCCACGATCGCCACGAGCATGGTTCGTCGGCGCCGAGCCGTCATCGCTGCCGCGAGGTCCCCTGCGGCCGCTGCAACCACGTAGCGATGTTGACCGTGCGCGCCGATCGATGTTGTCAGACGGTTCGATGACATAGCGCTTCCTTATTCCCTGAATCGTTCGAATTGGACGGAGACGCCTATCGCTCGGTTTCCATTGGTCACTGGAGGCATCTGCCGTTTGCTGGATCGTGGCGGAAAGCTTCAACCGGGCGAACACCAACGCGCGGGCATCGATCCCACGGATCCATTGTAGATGAAACCGGACTACGATGCTGGTCCCTGCTTTTCATCAACCTGCTCGTCAGCCCCCATGCTCTGACGACCCTCTTAGTTTTAATCGTGGATGATTTTGCACGTGGATACCGGGACGGGAACGGAAACCGGGAACTCGGCTATTGAGGTACTCCGGGCGCCACCGCTGCGTCGATAAAACGCGACGTGTAGACATCGTCGACACGGAATCGTTGGGCGTCGATCAGTCCCAGTTCGAGGAACTGATCAAACAACTGCTGCCATCGGGATCGAGTCATTTGTCCGAATTCTTCTCGCCGCATTCCCGTCGGCAAACACAAAGGTTGGATCGCCCGGCTGCCATACTCCAACGCCTCCTGGGTCATGCCGTGCTGGTTTGCGCGGAGGATCTCCAGGTTGGTTTCCTGCGGAGACTCCAGGTACCGCAACCAGCCATCGCGACAAGCCTGCACCATCCGCGCCACCAAATCCGCTCGCTCCGCGATCGCGCGTCTCGTGGTCACCAGACAGGAAGCATAGGGATTGAATCCCAGGTCGGCGACCAGCAAGGCGTGGGCGGGACACCCGAGTTGCTCCGCCAGGAAAGGTTCGCTGAACAAGTATCCCTGCATGGCCGATTTCTTGTCGGCGCAGAATCTGGGCACTCCCGAGTAGGGAACGACTTGCACGCCGTCGAGCAATCCACGAGCCTGCAGAAACAACAGGTACGGCCGTCCGGCTCCGGCTTGCAACGTCAGCCCGCGAAGTTGCTCCAGGGAGGTAATGCCGCTGTCTCGATGCACTAAAATGCAGCGCGGCGATTGCTGCATCGCCGCCAGGACCGCGACCACCGGCGCACCCTGTTGTTGGTACAGCAGCACGTCATCGGCATTGGCGACGGCGAAGTCGACGCGACCGGTGACAAGTTCTTGCGCCACCGGAGCCGCTGGCCCGCCAGAACGAATGGCTAACTGCAGCCCGAGCTGCGCCGCGATGCCCTCGACCTTGGCCGCGAAAAAACCACCATGTTCGACCTCCGGGAACCAGTTGAGCATCAGCGTCACCTTCTGCGCCCCTCCGCCGGGATCACGTGCCGCGCCATCGCTCCCCTCCGTGCTGGGGCGGCAGCCGGCCACCACCGACGCCACCATCCCTCCCATTCCCACCAGCCATTCTCGGCGATTCCTGCGGATTCCGTCTGCCTGGCCAGAACGGTCCGGCGAAACAAAATGTTGCATCTTTTCTATCTCCTCGCGGTCCCATCAATCCCACCATCCGCACCGGCTGGACGCCACCGATACTTGTTTGCCGTGCTTTGCCACTGTTGGCCATCGTGCTGCGTGGAAGCACGAGTGTACCTCAGGGGAAACGCCTGTGGTAAGCCGTGCGCGGGCGCTGGGGATGCGATTGTGTTGTTGGCACCGTCGAGGGGAACGGAGCGTTGTGGTATGCTACTGACTTGGCCGCTAGAGTGTCCGCCTGGGCGCTGCACAGGTCGTCGTGGAGTACCTTGAGCAGCAAGTTGCTCGGGCGGGACGGGGCGCAAAGAACCGTCAACTCGGTTGGCGATCGGGTAGAGGTAATGCAGTTCGTTCGTGGAGAAAGCATCATGAAGCGATTCATCAAGGCGATGGGGAACGCGGTAGGAATCTTCGTCGGGTGTTGGGGGCTGCTGGCCGGATCGGCGTACGGGCAACGTACGATCGGAACCATTGAACGCAGCAGTGCGGTCATGCAGGAATTAATTCCCGCTGACAGTCGGATCGAAGTGCTGGCCGATGGGTTTACCTGGACCGAAGGCCCCGTGTGGGTAGGCCGCAAGGAGGGCTACCTGCTGTTTTCTGATATCCCCCGCAACACGATCTTCCGCTGGGATCAGAATGGTGAGATCAGTGTCTTCATGCATCCGTCCGGTTATACCGGCGTGACTTATTACGGCCTGGAGCCGGGGTCCAACGGTCTGCTGTTGGATGCTCAAGGACGGTTGGTGATGTGCGAGCATGGTGATCGTCGGCTCAGCGTGCTGACCGAGCGGGGCGGAAAGATGACGCTGGCCGATCGTTATGACGGGCGCCGGTTGAATAGTCCCAACGATGCCGTACTGAAGAGCAACGGAGACATCTACTTCACCGATCCGCCGTATGGGTTGCCGCAGCGGTTCGAGGATCCACGTCGAGAACTCCCCTTCTGTGGCGTTTATCGAGTGAGCAGTGACGGAACGGTCAGCTTGCTGACCACAGCCATCGAACGTCCCAATGGGATCGCCTTCTCCCCCGATGAAGAAACGTTGTATGTCGCCCAATCGAATCCGGCCCAAGCCAATTGGACGGCATTCCCCGTGAACGATGATGGCACCTTGGGGCCCGGCAAGGAGTTTTACAATGTTACGGATCGAGTAGGGAAAGAACCGGGATTGCCCGATGGAATGACCGTCGACAGTCAGGGACGTCTGTGGGCCAGTGGACCGGGGGGCATTTATGTGTTCAGCCCCCAAGGAGAATTGTTAGGCCGCCTGGTTACCGGGGAGCGGACCAGCAACTGCACTTTCGGCCCCGATGGATGGTTGTTCATGACGGTCGATGCCTACCTGTGCCGCGTGAAAACTCGAGCTCAAGGCCTGAGCTTCGCACGATAATTCAGAACGGTACCCACGGAGAAGAAAAGGGGTAATGGTAAAGGACCGCCGAGAACGGCGGAAGCGACGCGCTGCCCCACACGCGTTGCTCCTGCCGGTCCTCGGCGGCCTTGCGATTACGTTCGCTTTCGTTCACGCAGGTGTTTACGCAATGACGTCCAAGGTCTGTCGCGCGGCCAGGATTTCCGCGACGGACAAGTCGAGCATCGCCGCCAAGGGATCTTTCTTGCCACCCTGGTGCCCGACGGCCGCTGATCGGTCCGTAGCGGTTGACGCGCTGAAGTCGATTTTCAAGCTGGATAAGTTCACTTTGACCCGCTGGTTGTCGAGGTTCGACTTGAGTCGCAGCGCACGACGCAGTTGAGGGGCTTGTTCTAATTGTTCGTTGGTCAACTCGACGGAGTCGTCTCCGGCAACTAGGATCACTCCGTCCGCCGATTCTTCGACTTGCAGAGGTGTTCCCTGCTGTACCTGCTCCACGATCGACGATCCCGATTGGCGTTGTGTGGAGGACGATTTGGTCGGGGAGAAGGAATACGTGGAATTGGCCGAGGAATTCGCTGAACCTCCTGTCTGTGCAGTGGTCGACAGGTCGAGCTCGTCGTCATTGTTCTTATTCTTGTCAAGACCGTAAGCATTGCCATCATTGGAACCGGAGGTCTTCTCGGATTTGTCCTTTTCGGGTTTATCCTTCGAACTTGGGTCGTCACCGAGGTAGATTGAAATACCGCCAGACGAACTACTGATGGAAAGTAGGCTCACGGGTGCATGCTCCTGAAGATGTACCAAACCTCTAAGGATGAAAATCTCTTGGGTGACGTGTTGGTCGCCATCTGAAACATAGGTCGAAACGACCAAGTGAGCAAAAAATTTTTTTAGAGGTGGGAAGTGCGTTTCTCTACGGCCGCCTCGCGTGCGCACGAAAGCTTTTCTCGTGGCCCATGCGCCGACCGGGCCACCTCGCAGCGCGTCGCCGAATGATGTGGGAGTGCCGCACGGTCATGCGGTCCGCAGGCGTTAGGAGCACCAGCCATTGGTAAACGTTCGTCGACCCCCCCGCGCCGATCGAAGGGGAGGAGGCCAGCTCACCGCGTCACGGTTATTACGGGTATCAGCTTCGTTGATGCTCATATTGGTCGGGTGATCGATGCTCGAGATCGCTGGAGTCTGGCGGAAAATACGATGGTGGTGATATAGGGGAGTGTCGGTGGCCAATTGGGCCGGGCGAGAAGTGGGGCCAACAGGCTTGTTTCGAAGCGTTGATGCCGGCAGCGCTAACCTATCGTATCTCATGCCGGGGCACGGATCTCGGCAGGCCAACGTCGACTCTAATGGTTGCCATGTGGTGACCTTTGTCCCATGTTGTCAATTTAAGCCGGGTTGCCCTGTTCGTCCCACGTAGAAGGCCGGAGCCTGGTCAGGCTGATGCACGATACCACTGGGCAGTGCAGACCGCTTGGCAGTGCAGACCGCCAGCGATGGGGCGTTGGGGCAATGGCGATACGATTCCGCCGGAATTCTCGCGCCCCCTACGGAAGGCTTGTCGCCGATGCCCTCGCTGGCGTATAAAATAGGAAGGCAGAGCCTGAAAACCTGAGGCAATAGCACTTGATTCGATCGACCTGAACCGCCAGCGTTGGTGGTGGAGGGGCGATTGACTGACGCATCTTTCATTTTCGCAGAACAGAGGGGTAACGAGATTATGGCGATTACATTGACCGAAAAGGCTGCCGAGCAGGTGAAAAGGTTTCGTGAGGAAAACAAGCTTCCCGAAGGTAGCTTTCTCCGTATCGGCGTCACGGGCGGCGGATGCAGCGGGTTCAACTACACGTTGAATTTCGACGAAAACTTCGACGAGGCTAAGGATAGCAAGTACGTGTGCCATGGCGTGGAAGTGGTGGTCGATAAGAAAAGTGCGCTGTACTTGGATGGTACCACATTGGATTGGTACCAGAGCATTGAGAAGCAGGGCTTCACCTTCGACAATCCCAACGCCGTCAAGACCTGCGGTTGCGGAAGTTCCTTCTCCGCCTAAATCGATGGGGCGATAACCGCCGACGGCTCGGTACGCGGCCGGAGCATAGAGTCACGTAACGCGGTCTTAGTGGGCCGCGTTATTGTATGCGCCCAGGGCAGTGGGCCGCATCCAATGCGAATGGTGTGGTGTTTCCCCGCGTCTTGTTCCGCGGGCCCGCTACGGCTCTCTATCGAACGGAGGTCGCCCGTATCGGGGCAAGGGAGATATCGGATCGAACCCATCGATCAGGGGGTGGAGTAGGTGCGCCCCAGGTGGTCAACGATCAACTGTTTCAACTCCAGGGCGTCGAACTCGCCGTAGATTCGCTCCAACACTTCTCCGCTCGGGGCAATGAACATGGTGTAGGGAACGGCCCCTTGCCACTCCGGATCGACGGCGGCGAACAGTGCGTCCTGACTTTCGGTGTCTAGCAGGTAATTGCTTGCCGAACAGTGCTTCTCCTGCAGCACGGCGAACACGTCGTCGGTAGCTTCGGGACGATCGGCCGCAATGGTAATCAGCTCGAAATTCCTCTTTCGGTACATGCGGTGAATCGTCACTAACTCGTCGAGTTCTTCTACGCAGGGAACGCACCAGGTGGCCCAAACATTCACCAGGCGGTATTTTTCAGACCTCTCGGTCAATCGGGCACGAAGTTCCTCGGGGCTGATGGAAATCAGCTCGACGGGCTCTTGATTCCATTGTCGTAAAGCCTTTTCGGCGGCGCGGCGCTTGTCCGACCATTTCGTCGAACATCCGAACACCGGTGTCTGGGGAACCGAGACCGGCTTGCCGGCCAGCAATTCCTCGAGGGCTCGCCGCGCATCGTGGGAGGTCGGTGGTCCCAGTTCATTGTTGTCGATGCGTCCGGCGTAACGCAGTTTCCGTTGTCGATCGAAAATGAATACATGAGGTGTCGCCAACACGCCAAACTGGCGGCTCACCTCTTGCGTGGCGCCATCGTAAAGGTAGGGAAACTCGAATCCTCGCTCTTCCGCCCGAATCTTCATCTCTGGCAACGAGTCTCCCAGGTCGCTGTATCCCAGTTCATCCAGACGCACCGCGAGCGGATCGTTAGGAGAAATGGCGACCAAGGCAACGCCACGATCGCGGTAGTCCTCGTACAGCTTGTTGAGGCGTGCCTCATAGGCCTGAGCGGTGGGGCAGTGATTGCACGTGAAGACGACGACCAGCACGTTGGCGTTTGCGAAATCCGATAGGCGATAGGTCTTGCCATCGACTGCGGGCAGGGCGAAGTTCGGCGCACTGCTTCCGATCGCCAGCGGGCGAGGATTCTCGCCGATCGCTGCCGGGGGAACAACGTACCACGAGACTACGAATCCCAACCACCAACCGACACGGAAATCTATAATGTTCGTTGCCATCAGCTCCACCTTTCTTGAGGCATCATTCCTCGTTACCACTTGCTGGCCAACGGTTCTCACGCTTCTAATCTAGTCGATTTTACGCAGGTGCTGGCCCCGCTCCGCTCCGGGCTTCGAAGATTGAGCAGTGTCGACTATGATCGGGAGAAGTCGCCGATCGGTTCCGCAGCGAGGAAGTGATGGTTGCTACCTGCCTTGAAGACCCACTAGGTGAATTGCCTCGATGAACAAGAAGGCATCGGAGTTCAGCGCGTCGGAGCCGACGAGTGCCCCTGCGCCCGCAAACGAGCCAACGGCCGATCGCTCGAGGACCGCTTGGATTGTAGCTGTCGGTGACGAGCTGATCACTGGACAACGATTGGATACCAACAGTCAGTGGCTAAGCCGACAACTGGCGGACCTTGGTTTCCAGGTACTCCGCCATGTCACCGTTGGTGATGATGAGCAGGAAATTGCGCGCGTCGTTCGTCAAGCTGCGGAGACGGTAGCCGTGGTGGTATGTACGGGCGGACTGGGACCTACTCAAGATGATTTGACTCGCCAAGCGATTGCCACGGCCTGCGGAGTGCCATTGGAGTTGCAATACGATGCATTGAAAGCCATCGAGCAGCTCTTTGCCCGACGGGGACGGCCGATGCCAGAACGAAATCGGTTGCAGGCCATGTTCCCTTTGGGCAGCCGGGTGATTGACAATCCTCATGGCTCGGCGCCGGGAATCGATCTGGCCTATACCGGAAAGCGGGGCGTTGCACGCATCATCGCCTTGCCGGGAGTGCCGGCAGAAATGCAGGAGATGTGGGCGACTTCCGTGGCGCCGAGGTTGTTGGAGTATACCGGGCGAGGGCATCTTCGTCAGTACTTTCGCGTGATCAATGTCTTCGGAGTTGGCGAGAGTGAATGCGAAGCGCGGATGCCCGAATTGTTTGTTCGCGGGCGTCGGCCGACGGTAGGGATCACGGTCAGCCGGGCGACCATCTCCTTGCGGATCAGCGATTGGGCGACCGATCCGGCCGCCTTCGAACAAGCGATCGCCCCCACCTTGGCCACGATTCAGCAGCGGCTCGGTGACATGATCTTCGGCCAGGGAGATGAAGAGCTCGAGGACTGCGTAATCCAGCAGGTCATTTCGGCAGGGCGGCGGTTGGCCGTCTTGGAACTGGGGGCCACGGCATGGCTGGGTCCATGGTTGTTGCGCGCCGCGGCCGAGCCAGCAAACGGGCCGAGCGATGCGGTCGGCGGCGGGGTGGTTGGAGCGTGGGCTTTCCCAGATTTGGTCGCGGCAGAACGTTGGCTCCACGCCACCGACACTCCCCTTCCCACCCGGTCAACAGAGAACGAGGAGTCCTTGGCCGCGCTGGCGCGACACGTAGCCAAGCACGCGGGAGCCGATCTGTTGGTGATGGTTCATCAGTATCCCACGTGGGAGCAAATGGTGCATGCCAGTGGCCCTTTTCCTGTTGACCTGGTGGTGGTCGATCATGACCAGGTAGTGCAGAATAGGCAGCTATTAGGGGGACACCCCGATGTCCTGGGACCGCGTATTGCTAAGAGCGGGCTGGACTTGTTGCGACGGTTATTGTCTCAGCAGGGGCGGGGATGAGGGACTGGAGCGTGGTCCCCGGTGGTCGAATAGTGAGGGGTAGAGAGCGAGGTAGGTGTTGAATCAAGTCATTGTTTTGTGGCCAGGAGGCGGCGTCGATGCGTCGATTCGACCTCCCGGCAGCAAGAGCATTACCAACCGGGCACTCGTCTGCGCGGCGCTGGGCCACGGCCATAGTCGCTTGCAGCATGTCCTGGATAGCGAAGACACGCAGGTGATGATCGCTGCCTGGAAACGGCTCGGGGTGGCCATCGAGCACGATCGAGCCACCGCCACGGTGGAGGTGGAAGGTTGTGATGGCGTATTGCCGACCGATGCGGCCGAGCTATTCGTCGCCAATAGTGGGACGACGATTCGTTTTTTGACCGCGGCGCTGGCAGCCTGCCACGGCCAGTTCTCATTGGATGGAGTGGCTCGTATGCGGCAGCGACCGATCGGCGATCTGCTCAGCGCCCTGAACCAGTTGGGGGCTCAGGTTACCAGTTTGAACCATGAGCATGCGCAGTGCCCTCCAGTGCAGGTAATTGCTAAAGGGCTGGAGGGAGGCAGCGCCGCGGTTGCCGGCAATCTCTCCAGTCAGTTTCTTTCCGCCTTGATGATGGCCGCTCCGTTAGCTCGGCATGATGTGACCCTGAGCGTCACCGGAGAACTGGTGTCGGTCCCCTACGTGCGCATGACGGCCGAAGTGATGCGCGCTTTCGACGTCGATGTGGAGCTGGAGTTGCCGCATCGCATCCATGTTCCGGCCCCCCAGCGCTATCGCGGAACGACGTTCAGGATCGAGCCGGACGCTTCGGCGGCAAGCTATTTTTGGGCTGCAGCGGCTATTACCGGCGGGAGAGCTCGCGTCGAAGGGCTGCATCGTCACAGCCTGCAAGGAGACGTCGGCTTTTGCCATTGTCTGGAAGCGATGGGGTGCACGGTCCACTGGTATCCCGATGCGGTCGAGGTGATCGGTCCCGCCCGACGTGGGATTGATGTCGACATGGCAGATATCAGCGATACGGTGCAGACGCTAGCCGCCGTCAGCTTGTTCGTCGACGGTCCGACCACCGTTCGTGGCGTGGCACATAATCGGGTCAAGGAAACCGATCGCATCGCCGATCTGGCGACCGAATTGCGGAAGCTGGGGGCAGAAGTGGAGGAATTCGAGGACGGCCTGCGGATCATCCCACCGGAACAAGTTTCGCCGGCCGAGATTGAGACGTATAACGACCACCGGATGGCGATGAGTTTAGCTCTCGTAGGACTTCGAGTCCCTGGTGTCGCCATCCGTGATCCGGATTGCACGGCGAAGACCTATCCCCACTACTGGGAAGATTTACAAGCTTTCTCGGGGTGCCGAATCGAACGACGGGAATGAACGCGTCGGAAGCGTTGATTCTAAGTATCGCTGAGCCCGAGCCAGAATCTGCTCGATTCTTTGGTCTTCGTGGCGCGAGGACGATGTCGGGCTGGCTGTAAAGGTCGCTCCACAGTGGCAGCATTCTACTTCCCGCGACAACAGCTCGACACGTATCTCCAAGTTCCGTCCACAGGTGGGGCAAGCTTGCACAAAGTAGGTCCCAGTTGGCATCTTCTCGTTCTCCATCCTGAAGCGGACCCAAGCCGCACGTCCATTCATCCTCAATCAGGTTCTCACCGGAAAAGCTACCCCCACAACCTCGGGGCTCCAAGGAAGCTGGATGATCGTTGGTGGTTCTCCCCAGCACCGAAGAGGTGCGTCGCATTATCGGAGAGTAAAACGCCGTTGTCAATACCCCAAAGGAATAAAAACTGCCGTGATAGCATTTCTCCCTCGCTCAATCGTGCCCTGCAAACAGCCCGGCTCATCCCGTTCATGAAAAACCGCTGTCCGCGGGCAAGTACGCGGGGTTCGGTCGGTACGTAGCACGTCAGGGAAACGTTTTCGATACGCAACAGCCGTATTGTCAGTTCGTAGGAATAGCGCCGAAAACGCTGCCTGATGCAGGCCGTCTCTGGTTGTAGATGTGGACACTCCCGCGGACAGCAAGGTTCGAAAAAGGTCAGCCGGTCGTCTGGGGGCCTGCTTGCCGAATGGTCGAATTCTGCATTCAACAGGGGGGTGGTTCGCTTGGCGTCGCATGGCGTTATCATGATCGCCATCGACACAGGAAAAATCATAGAAATGTGCCAACCTCAAAGGAGGCGTAGATGCGTACTGTGATTGCAACGGATCGAAACCAGATGGGCCAGTGGGTAGCCCGGCAAGCCGCCGACTTCCTCAGGTCCTTGTTGGCAGAGCAAGAGGTGGTCACGCTGGTGGTAGCCACCGGCTCCAGCCAGTTCGAGGTGCTCGATTCGCTCGTCCAACAGCCGGATATCGCGTGGGAACGCGTCGAGGGATTCCATCTGGATGAATACTTGGGATTGCATCGATCCCACCCGGCTTCTTTCTGCGGGTATTTGGAGCAGCGATTCGTCAGTCGCGTTCCCCTGAGGTCGTTCTTCTACTTGGACGGCACACGGGAACCGCAGGAGTTATTGGCGGAGGCCAATTCCAAGATGGCCCAGCGAACGATCGATTTATTGTTGTGTGGAATTGGCGAGAACGGACATCTGGCCTTTAACGATCCTCCTGCCGATTTCGAGGCCACCGCTCCTTATCTGTTAGTCGATCTCGATGAGGCCTGCCGTCGACAGCAAGTTGGCGAAGGCTGGTTCGACTCGATTGCCGACGTTCCTACGCAAGCGATTAGTATGTCGGTAAAGAAGATTATGTCGGCACAAAAGATCCTGTGTTCGGTTCCTGACCGGAGGAAGGCGGAGGCGGTTCGCAATACCCTTGTAGGGCCAGTTACGCCGGAGGTGCCGGCGTCGATTCTTCAGCAGCATCCCGATGCCCATCTGGTATTGGACCAGAGCAGCGCGAAGTTGTTGCCTGAGGATGCGTTGAGGGAATGCGAGCAACTGGGAGCAGGACCAACTACCGGAGGGTAGTCGGTTCCCCGGAGGTAGTGCTTTCGGCCGGCAACATGAACTCCATCGCAACTGTCATGGCTGACTTAATCGCAAACTATGTAGACCTGCAGGTGAACGGCTACGTGGGGGTCGACTTCAATGATCCACACACCCCGTTGCATCGAATTCACGAAGCGGCTGAGGCGATGCGAAAGGATGGAGTCGTGGCCGCATTGCCGACCATCATCACCGGTGCTGCCGACGTTATGATCGGTTGTATGAGCAAGTTGGTGCAGGCGATCGAGGAGCAGGAAGAAACTCGTGCCTTGTTCCGGGGCATCCACATGGAAGGTCCCTTTCTCTCGCCCGTTCCAGGATACATCGGCGCGCATCCGGTCGAACACGCAAGGCCGCAGGACTTGGACCTGCTGGGACGACTCTGTGACGCTGCCGGTGACCACCTGCGACTGGTAACGCTAGCTCCCGAAGTCGATCGGGGGGGGCGGATGACGCGTTTTCTCACCCAACGAGGAATTGTTGTGGCCGCCGGACATACCGATGCATCGCTTGATCAATTGCGGTGCGCCCTCGATGAAGGGCTGCAATTGTTCACCCACTTGGGCAATGGGTGCCCGCGCAAAATGGATCGGCATGACAACATTTTATGGCGTGCCATGCGCCTCCGTGACCGATTGAAAATCACGCTCATCGCCGACGGTTTTCATGTTCCCGCCGTGGTGTTTCCGACTCTGCTGGAGTGGTTTGGGGGCGACCGCGTGGCAGTGGTCTCCGATGCCATCAGTGCTGCTGGACTGGGGCCAGGGACGTACCAACTCGGCTCGCGGTCCGTTGTCATCGGACCCGATCGCGCGTGCCGAGATGCATCGGGAGAACATTTCGTCGGTTCGGCCAGTCGGATGCAGGATGCCGAACGCTGGTTGGCGGACACCCTACAGCTTGAGTTAGCAACCCGCCGACAACTCCTTTTCGACAACCCCCGAAGTTGGTTGGGCCTGTAGGTTTATCTGCAAACGGTCGGTCGCATCGGGGTCAGGAGCCATTCGACCGTCCCGCGCTTGCGGCGATTTGGCGCGGGAGAACTGGCCAGACAGGGGAATGTCGGTCCAGCACGATCGTATCTGCTGATCTCCGTTGAATTGTTCGCATCAAAGAGCGGCGGTGGGAGAGAACGATGATCGCCAGCCAGCTGATGCCTGCGCTACGATGGTCTTGCCCCTGCGGAACGCCCATGCTCCCGCAATCGCAAGGAATGGTGGCGTGGCGTTCCTTGTTTCACTTTTGGGATGACCCCGGTGTTCGCCCAGCAAAAGCTCGTGGTGCGCCGGTGAGCCGCGAGAGTGGGGCACCTTACAGGCAGTCCCTTGCGGGCTAGGGGGAGTTTAAGGGTCGGGCGAAATTGCGGTGATCTGTCGAACCTGCCGCAGATGATCATTCTGCCCATGCGCATTGTTAAGAATCGACGATCCGCTGGTCCTCATATAGCGGTTCTTCCCCCCTTGCAGACGATACGGAAGCTGTCCGAAATAAACATTAGCATGCTAGCATCGATAGTACTGGCAAATCGCTTCGATCTGGATTACGTCGGTCGCGGGAGCTGCGATGGAGTGGATGCTCCTGAGGTAATCCGAGGCGGCGACACTTTTTTCTCTAGGTGCAGGGACGCAGCAGTGAAGAGATTGAGCAGAATTCGTACATTGGCGTATGCCGTGGTGGTGGCCGGCGCAGGGCTTTTTGGTGGAGATTCCTCGGCCGTCGCTCAAGTCCTCATGCAGGAGGGGCTACAGCGGTTCACTCCGGGGGCTCCGCCTACACCGGGACTGATTGAGCAGCCCTACTACATCACATCGCCAGTGGATGCTGTGGCGGCGCCTCAGCCACCGGTTGATTTTAACGCTGACCTAGCGGCGCGAGTGGCCGAGATCGAGGAGAAGCTGAAAGCGGAGGAGGCGGCCGCGAAGAAAGCCAAGGAGGATGCCAAGAAGAAGCCGACCTTTGAACTAGGCGGACGAATCCATTTCGACCATTGGAGCTTCCTCGATAATGAGCCTGGCATAGGCTTTCTCGAGCATCCCGATGCTTCCGATCCCGCCTACGGAACAGATCCGGAAGATCGATTTGTTTTTCGACGCATCCGCTTGGAATTCGATGGCGACATCCCGAGCAACATGTTGTGGCGGATGCAGATCGATTTCAACAATCCTTCTTCCGCAGAGTATAAGGATGTCTATATCGGGTGGAAGAACCTTCCGGGGAATCACACCTTGCTGATCGGCAATCAGAAACGGCCGCTCGGTTTGGACCACCTCAATAGTTCGCGGTACAACGTGTTCACCGAGCGACCTTTTGTGGTGGAGGCGTTCAACGAAGACGCCCGCCGCATTGGTATGTGCTTGTACGGCCATCGCGATGACGATTCGGCCCATTGGCGGTTGGGGATCTTCAATCTGGAAAACACTTCGCGAACCGGCCGGTATATCGGCGATCAGTTGCAGATGGGTGGCTACGGGCGTTGGTCGGCGACGCCCTGGTGGGACGAAGCCTCGGGAGGGCGCGGGTATTTTCATTGGGCCGTGGCCGGCGCCGTGGCCCACCCCGATGGGAACCCTCTACCCGGTGTGACCAATGCCAATGAGGGGCGCTTTCGCACGCGGCCCACGGCCCGCAGTGATTCGCGTTGGTTGGATACCGGACGTATCGCCGGTGCCGATTGGTACGAGATTCTGGCGCTGGAAAGCGTTCTGAATCTCGGTTCGCTCCAGATTACCGGTGAATACATGGCCAACTTCATGCAGCGGGACAACACCACACCGGGCACTGGACCGGATCTGTTTTTCCACGGTTTCTATGTCTATGCCTCCTATTTTCTCACCGGGGAGCACATGGCGTGGAATCGTCGGGCGGGAGTCCTCAGCCGCGTAAAACCCCATGAAAACTTCTTCTTGGTCGACCGTTTGTGCGGCCGGGGAGGGGTTGGACGTGGTTGGGGAGCCTGGCAGATTGCGGGGCGCTATGACTTCCTCGATCTGACCGACGAAGACATTGCCGGTGGTGTTGGCCACAGTTACACCCTGGGCGTGAATTGGTACTGGACAGCGTATTCCAAGGTGCAAACCAACTTCATCTGGGGAGACATCAAGGACCATGCACCGATCAACGGATTCGATGGTGGTAATTACACCATCATCGGGACACGCTTCATGGCCGACTTTTGATGATTCCCCATGCGGTCCCCACGAATACAACGTAACCCAGCGACACGCCCGCGAAATCGTGTCCAGCCACCAACTGTCAAGGAGATTTCATCATGTTGAAAAAACTATCCCATCGTCAACCATGCGCCTGGTTGATCCTCTCAGTGCTGCTGTTATGCGGAGGGCGAGCGACTGCTGGCGACCCGGCCTGCTGCATGTGCGGCAAGCGGGTCTGTGTGCTGGAGGTGACACCAGCGAAAGAGGAGATCACCTGTTTCGACGTCGAAGCGAAGGAGATGTGCATTCCAGGCATCAAGCTGCCGTGGGAGTGCAAGCGTCGCTGCGGGCGCGTGCGCACGATCTGCGTGTTGAAAGAAGTCAAGGAGGAACGGTCGGTGTGCAAGTACGACTGGTCGGTGCGCGTGATCTGCACGTCCTGCTGCCGCCAACACGGGTTGCCTCATGGAGGACATTGCGCCGAAAAACACCAGAGCCCACGCGTTCCATTTGAGTATTATTCGGCAGAACCGCCCTCCGCTTCCTCGCTCCCGGCCGTGGACGCAATGCATCGATTACAGGCAGTTGATGCACTACCAGAAAACGCAGTTCCTGCGTCAAACGCGGTGCGTCCGGTATCCCAGACGACCGGACCCATTCGACCCGCCTCAGGGGTGATCTTGCCCTGACCGATCGAGCTGGTCGACTGGAGTTGGGAGGACTCCTACCTCGATCGTTTGCGGGAAGCTGCGCGGCGAAGGGGCCAATTTCGCTCCGTCCTGCCGCGCTGTCGATCAGGATGGTAGGTTTCGCCTACCATCAGAAGCCCCCTGGTGCCATTCCCATCAGGGGGCTATCGAGGCCAACCGAACCGGCGCTGGACGGGAAAACGAGGGAGGGGTGACGATAACGACGGCCACCGCCAAGGTGCGGATGAGGAACTGATCGATGGGGACGCCCGCCCCGTCCACCACAGCCAACACGATCAAGGACATGGTCGCTAACCCACTGCACCACTGCCACGTGCGCCAAAATCCTTGGCGATCATTGCACCGCGAGGCCTTCGATACGAGGCTTTCGGTCGAGGTGCCCGCCGCAGGATCGCCAGGAGGATCAGCCATCATTCGCTAGCCCCATTACCGCGTGGAGCGTTTGCAGGCCGGCGCCCCTAAACAGGAATTCCACCATACCACATGGGCTTTGTCGGCCGGCTGGACGATGTCCAGTGAACAAGCATCGCTGGCCCTATCGGCCGGTGCGCAGGGTGCTCGCATCGGTATGGCCGCCAATAACCGAGGACCGGGGGGCGATCGTAGTCAGAAGATATTTAATTGGTCGCGGGCGTCTTCGGTCATCATGTCCTGCGTCCAGGGTGGGTCCATCACCACTTTGATATCAACCTCCCCTACACCGGGGATTGCCTCTAGAACCTGGCGACTGCTACCAATCAATTGGGGCCCGGCCGGACACATGGGACTTGTCAACGTCATTTCGACGTGGATATCCGTCTTGCCGGTCACGTCATTTGGCTTGAGTTCCACGACGTACACCAACCCCAGGTCCACGATATTGACAAACAGCTCTGGGTCGATGACTTGTTTGAGCTGCTCGCGCACGTAGTCCTCCGAAAGATTCGCCGGCGATGCGGCAGTCGCGCCTTGCTCCGTGGATGAGGATTCGCCAGGCGTCGGTTCACGCCCGCCATCAGCTTGGCGAGCCTGGCTGGCGGACGAAGACGAACCTGTTTGCTCCGACCTGGGGAGGGACGACTGTGGCGTCTCGTTTGGCCCCTGCGGTGGATTCTGAGAGAAATCTTGGTCTGTCATGAATGGGTTTCCTTGGCGAACGAGGTTGTTGGTCGCGTGAGAAACATAATCAAAACCTGGTTCGATTACGAGACTGTCTCTAATTCTATTGTCCTGCGATGTACTTCAATTGAACACGGATGCCGGGGATCGCGGCTTCCACTCCAGCAACTCCCTGCTCCGTGACTGCCGTTCGGGTGACTTTCAAATCTTGTAGCTCTTTCAATCCATAGAGCTGCGGCATGCCAGCATCGGATACCGCGGTGGATCCCAGATGCAGAAAATGGAGGTGTTGCATGCCTTGCAAATAGACGAGCGCATGGTCCGTAATTTGCGTATTGTCGAGGTTGAGCCATTCGAGTTGGGTCAATCCCGCCAGTGCTTTCACTCCCTCATCGGTGATCGGATCACGCCACAGGTTCAAGCGTTTCAAAGTGGACAGTTGGCCGACCGGCCCCATCGCGCGATCGTCAACCTGGCTGCATTCGCTGAGATCCAGCTCCTGCAATTCCAAGGAGGTGAGTTGTGCGAGCCCGGTGGCTGACACTGACGTCTGGGCCAGCCGCAATTTCCTCAAAGTACCAAGGTGCGGAACCACTTCCATTGCATCATCGTCCACTAGCGTTCCTGCCACATAAAGTTCCGCCAAGTCGGGTAGAGCTCGCAAATGCATCAGCCCTTCTCGACCGACCCACAGGTGATCCAACGCCAAGACCTTTAGAGCCTTACAATTGGCCAACGCACTGAGGCCTGCATCGTCCACCTGACAGGCTCCGTTTTCGCCATTGAGGCGCAGCACCCGCAACCCCGGCAGACCGGAGGCGAGGACCTGCAGGTCGTGGTTGGTCATCGTCACGCCCCGCAGGTCGAGATGGGTTATCGTGGCGATCTGACTGAGGCGCTGCCACCCACTTTCACTCAGACCACCGCGATCGGCCAACAGCTGCGTCGGTCTAGCCAATTGCGCCACCAGATCCAGGATCGCATCGGTAAGCTCGCTGCCACGAACATCGCAAACGGTCACCAGGCGCCGGTCGTCGAATTTCAGGTCGACCTGGGCGGCTTGCAACGCTGCGATAACATCCGGGGACTCGGATGCAGCAGCCGGTTCCGCTACCGCATCGTGGTCTGCGCGCGGCGCGTTAGTGGCCTCCTTGGACTGGTGACGGGATGATGCATCGCAACCGCCAACCGTCACCAGGGGCAGTACTGCGGCGATGATTCCACCGGTCAACGCCATGGCAGTCATTTTCTTTGGCAACAAGTCAAACAACATGGATCAATGCTCGCGTGATAATCGAGATTTCTTTTTCTGGTAAGACGCCTGACGCGTGTGTGCCATCGCTTCGGTCGCCACGCCACGATCTCCCTGGGCCTCCATCCACGCATCGAGCGCCGTGCTGAGCTCGTCGACGAGCGACGCGTAATCGGGACGGTCGATCAAGTTATTCAAGCAGTGGGGATCGTTGGCCACGTCGTAGAGTTCCTGTGGGGGCCGATGTTGGTAACGGTGAACCATGGCCGCCGCATGCGCGTCTCCCTGGCGAGCGCGCGCTAGCCATGAATCCCACAGTCCCTCGCCGGCCACCGTAGTCTTGGTCACCGCATTGGTGAAGACGCGGTCGGGGTTGAGGTTTCGAATATACCGAAATCTTTTTGTACCACATGAGCGGATGGCGAATAGGTCGGAACCATTGTTGATTCCTCGCGTGGTCTGAATGCCGAAGGTGTACTTCTTATGTTCTGTCCGTCGACCCAGCAAGACGTCCAAAAAGCTTTGGCCATCCATCGATTCTGGGATAGGTTGACCGGCCGCATCTAAGAAGGTCGGTGCCACGTCAACATACTCCACCAGCGCATCGCTGCGCGCGCCAGCGGCGACTTTGCCTGGCCATCGTACGATCATGGCGGACGCCAACCCCAGTTCGTAGCAAGTCCATTTGGCGAAGGGGAACGACGAGCCTTGTTCGGAGACGACCATTACCAACGTGTTGTCCGCCACCCCGTGCTTGTCGAGCAGTTCCAGGAGCCTCCCGCATTGGCTGTCGAAGTAGGTGATCTCCGCCAGGTACCGGGAATAGGCTCGGCGGGTCTCGGGCGTGTCCACCCAATTTGGTGGTAGGAGAAGCGATTCCGGTGGGTACTGCGACGGGTCTCCTTTGGTGTAGGGCGTATGCGGCTCGATGGAACAAGCAAAAATGCTGAAGGGGGTGCCCGCTTGTTTCGACTCGACAATCAATCGTTCCAACGTTGGATAAGGGGACGGCGCTTCGATGTCGGCCGTTTTGAATTCGTCGTCGTACTCGAAGGGAAACGATTCGCGGGGAGCAATGTGGGTTTTGCCCGATAAGGCGACTCGGTAGCCAGCGGCTTGCAAGTAGTGCGCGATCGAGCGAGTACCTGGGTAAACGCACGTATGGTTGGGCCACGCTCCCGATTTGACTGGATAGATGCCGGTGTAGATGTTATGCCGCGTCGGTGAACACATCGGCGCGGCCTGAAAGCAACGAGTAAACACCATCCCTTGCTCTGCCAACCGGCTGAGATGCGGCGTTTTAGCCTGCCCACCATAAACTTCTAGGTCCAGGTAGGTGCAATCGTCGGCGATCATGAACACGAAATTCGGGAGCTCCCCACACCACGCTGACGAAAAACCGATCAGCATAGCGATCGATATCAGTTGCAGCAGCCATTGCCCCGTCGTGCGGAAGGAGAGGTAACGTACGAATTGCATGAACATACTCTTCTAAAGAAAGAACTACTTCGTGGCACCGGGCAACCTGCCATCGAGATACCGCCAACCTTTGATAAAGGCAATCAAATCCGCCATCTGTTGCGGGTCGATTTGCGCTTCCAGTCCTTCCGGCATCAGCGATACGCCGGTCGATCGCAGCTCGACGACTTCCTCGCGGCCAAGCAACAGACGCTGCCCATCTTGTTGCAGCAATACGATGGTCTGGGGTGTTTCCTCCGCCAACAGTCCTTCGACAATCCGGTCGTCATCGGTCAGTACAGTATAACGAAAGTAGGCGGCATCGATGGCCGCGTTGGGGTCCAGGATCGCCACCAACAGTTGGGCAGGTGTTTGCGTCCGCGAATCGGAGATGTCCGGGCCCACGGCATGCCCCAGCTCGCCGATACGGTGGCAGCTTGCGCAGTTCTTCGCAAATACCTGTTGCCCTGCCACCGCATCGCCAGGCCAGGCAAGTGCTTGCTGATAACGCCGTACAACCGTCGGGCGGTCGTCCGCACGCATGGAGGCAATCCATTGTTCGATGTCCTGTGCGGCTGATGAAGAAATCTTCTTCAACTGACGAAGCGTATCGATGCCGACCTGGCGAGGAGTCAACTCCTTCGATTCGAGGGCAGCAAGCAGTCGTTGGCGGGACTGCGGATGCGAAAGCAGGATGGGCAATGCGGTCCGTTGCCGAAGCGGGGACCATGGGGAGAATCGCTGCACGACAAGTTGGGCTGCGGCCTGCGGGTGGCGTCGATGATAACTCTCCAATGCCGCTTGCCAAACGGAATGGGGAGGGGCACCATCGATTAGGCGTGCGATGTTTTCCCACAGGTCGGCTCGATCGATCGCCGCGATGAGACGAATGGCTTGGATCTGTTCGGTAGCGGATTTGGCGTCGCCGGACGGCTCCTCATTGGCGACCTCCGCCTCCAAGGCCGCTTGGGCCAGCCCGACTAGTTGTGCGATCGGTTCCCAGGCCAATGCTTGCTCGGGCTGGACGTCGTGCCAGGCACACCAAAAGGCCATTGCCACACTCCGCTGAAGAGACGTCAACGCCCGGTCTTCGCAGCGGCCTGCAATGCGGGTCAGCAAGTCAATCGCGGGCAAGCGCTGAGTGTCCGGGGGGCCGGCCAGCATCGCCCTGAACAACCGATCCGCGATCAGTGGGACTTGCCGCTGCATCTCCGGCCGCTGCCAGGCGGGGGCTGGGAGCTGCTGCCACCAGGTCCAGGCAACGGTTGGCAATTCATCGTGCAGCGCTCCCACGGCGGCGGCCAACAGCCACGGATCACCGCGCTGGACGACCAGGCGAGCCACCTCCGTCCATAGCTCCTCGCCATCGAGCCAACCGCGAATGGAGTGATGCGCTGCAATGCGTTGCAGCAGCAACAGCGCTTCGAATTGCTCGGCGCCATCACCACCAGCGCATCGAGCGATTGCCCGCTGCAGTGCTACCGGGGCTGGCGCTGCATCACGGTCGGTCCGCGGTGGTCCTTGGCTAGGGGTGGAGGTGTCGCCGAGTGGGGCGGCAAACTTGGTTACCGAAGGGTGACGGCGTAGCCGGGCCAGTGTCGCGGTGCGCAGCACCGGCGGAACACTTTCGTCCAATAGGGCAGTAATCTCCGTTGGCAGGTCAACCGACAACAGCAAGGCGGTTTCCATGGCGATGATGCGGGAGACCAAGGGCACGGCAGAGTCGTTCGCCAGGGCCAGTAGCATGGGCACCGTTGCCGTAGCATTGCGTTCCATCAAGAGACGTCGGATGGTTTGATTCAGCCAGGGATTGCCCTGCCGCAGGAGGTGCAGCAACTCCTGGTCGTCACGATGCCGCAGAGGACGTGCGGATAGATCGGCGATCGTCGCCGCGAAGCTTGCGGGTACCTCGGTGGCCGATCCGTTAACGAACGTGGGGGAAGAAAGAGTGGCAGAATTACGCTCCTCGGATGGGGACGAGGAATCGGCCACCACATACAGTCGCCCCGCCTTGTCGCCCCAACGTTGGTCCGGGCGATGCTTCAGTTCCTCCGGCACCCACTGAGGGTGTTCAATGACCGCACGATGCATGTCCACCACCAGTATCGAACCATCAGGAGCAATATCGATATTGACCGGACGGAACCACGGATCGCGACTGGCCAGCCACTCCCATGTATCATTTTGTTCGGAGTCCAGCCAATGCAGGGCGGTGGTCCGCCGCACCATGGTTGCTCGTTTTACCAGACTTCCGGTCGGCTCACACACGAAGATCCATTGGGGCAGCGCCGCCCAATCGTCCCCGAACACCTCGGCTATCGCGCTGGACATCCGCTCATCCATCGTGGCTGCGGTGACGAACACACCGCAGGCAGCAGTGAACTGCCCGCCGTGGAGGTTCGACGTCGTCCATGCATCCACCAAAGGAAAGACGCGGGAATGTTCTCCCGGTGGCAGAACGTCAACGGTCGTGGGAATGATTCCTGCCAGTGGATTGTCCTTGACATCTTCTTGTTCAAAAACCACCTGGACCGCCGGATTGCGATTGCTGCAAAAAATGCGGGATGCCAACAGGTCGAACGTCAGTCCGAACTGGGCCGGTCCAGAGACTGGAGCGATCAGCCCCTGAGAGGGGTCGAATCTCACGTCACGGCGACCCAGGTCCAGTGGCGGACCGGGAGAATCAGTGAAGTGCGATCCTAGTTGGATCTTGCCGCCGCGCAAGCCGTTGGCGATGTACCACCAGCCGTCGGGCCCCAGACGAGGGTGGTTGCCACGAAGTTGTTCATTGTCGATGGCGAATCCAGTCAGCCACTGTTGACGTTCGTCCGCTACTCCATCCTGGTCGGTGTCGCGTAAAAAGACCAGTTCCCCAGCCAACGTCACCACGACACCATCCCGCCACAAGGCCAAGCCCGTGGGCATGTTGAGGCGGTCGGCGAAGACCTGAGACTGGTCGTAGTGTCCGTCCCCATCGCTGTCGGAAAGAACACGGATCATGCCGTGATGACGGTCCTCCACCGCGAAGGGGTAGTCCCGCATTTCCACCACCCACAACCTACCGGCGTCATCGAAACAGGCTTCTACGGGATCGATCACCGCAGGTTCGCAAGCAATCAGGTGGGCGCGCCATGGGGCCAGCGTGACGATGTGGGAAGCCGACTGGCTCGGTGGTAGCGGTTGGCTGCGTGCCGATGTCCGAGGCGTGGCAGGTGACGGGGCTTGTCCGGCCGTCGGCCCGGCCACCACCAGCATCGCGCACAGGGGAATCAGCAGGCACGACCGTCGCTGGCCAGTTTTTTTCGACCGAGTAGAAGACTGCCGCCAGTGGTTCTCTGGCGATTTGATGAATCCACAAGCCATGGGAGTTCTCTCCTCGTCTAGGGGACGCAGCATCGTTCGCTCGTCTCTACGAACAACGGCAGGTATCGCGGCAGCCAACGGATCGCGTCGTCATCATCGGGCCCCCGGTCGGGGCGGTCAGAGCAGCTCGGTGGCTGGGCCGTCCTCGCCGCCCGGCTCACCCAGTGGCTGTCGAGGCCACACGAGGCGAAACGTGCTGCCACGACCAAGTTCCGATTCTACCTCGATCGTTCCCCCGTGTTCGCGCAGCGTTTTTTGGGCGACGGGTAGACCCAGTCCGGTCCCGCGGGCTCCTTTGGTCGACTCGAAGGGAGTGAAGATGCGCGGCAGGACATCGGGAGCGATACCCACCCCGGTGTCCATCACTTCGATGACCACGTTTTCCGCATCGGTGCGCAAGCGAACTTCCACACGGGGGCTGGCCGGAGCGGCAGCAGCGGGCGAAGCAGCGGCTGAAGCAGCCTCGGTTGGGGGCTGGCAAGCATCCAACGCGTTTAACACCACGTTGAGCAAGGCGCGATGAAGCGATTCGGCATCGGCATGCGCGATCACCGGCTGGTCCGGAAGGTGCATGCGCAAGTCGACGTTCAATTCGGCCGCACGACTGCGCGCCAATTCGACCACCTCACTCACTACTTGCCGCACGTCTTGAGCGGTCAATTCCAGCGTTCGCTCCTTGCTGAAGGACAGCATATCCATGACCAGACTGGAGATGCGCTGTTGGTTCCGCTGCACGATGGCCCAGCCTTTACGGATCAGCTCCAGGTTTCCTTGGTGGATCCCTTCCTCCACCAAATAGTTGCCGCCACCGATCCCTTGCAAGATATTCTTCACGTGGTGGGAAAGATTGGCGATCGTCTGACCCATCACCGCCAGACGCTCGGCTTGTACCATGGCGTGATAGAACTGGGTATCCTCGATCGCCAAGGCCGCTTGGCCGGCGATGGCCATCAGTAACTTCAAGTGTTCTTTGGTCAACAGATTTCGACCTTGGCGCTCGGCGAACTTGCCAGCCGACATCGTCGTGTCCACGTAGATGGCACCTACCAACCCATACCGTCCCAACATGGGGACACAGATCGCCTCATGAATGCCGAAGTGCGAGACCGACGCCGCGTCGGACCATCGCGTGTCGGATTGGGCATTGCTGGTAAGCACGCCTTCACGGTGCTGCACCACGTAGTCAAGAATGGTGCGGCTGATGCGCAGGGGACGGTTGGCCACAGCCCGTTCCCCGCTGTCCTGCGAGCGGTCTCGGCCGTAGATCGAGCGCAGATCGCCGCTGGTGTCGTCGGCCATGAGGATATACCCGCGGTCGCATTCCACCCACTGAAAGATGAGATCGAGTACCTGGCGCAGCAAGGTGTTCAAGTCGATGGTGCGGTGGATCGCCTGACTGACCTGGTAAACGACTTCCAGCAGATCGGTGGAAGCCGGTTCCGGGCTGCCGAGAGCGACCGACAGCTCTCCGGCCGACAGGCGGCCCAAGGCCACATGAGGTTCGACGCGGCTCTTGATCTGCGACAGATCGATCTCCGCACTCGAGGCGTCTCCGGCCAGGGCATGAGTGGAGGAAAGGTGAGCAGGATCGAGCGGATCGGGACCGCCGGTGAAGATCATCAGGGTTCTGCCCACCTGAATGCGATCACCCGTTTTCAAGGCTTGGCGTTGAATGCGGCGGCTGTTGACGAAGGTGCCATTGCTGCTTTGGGAGTCGAGGATTTCGAACTGATCCGGCCCGATGCGGACGATGCGCGCATGGCGGCGCGAAACCTCCGTGTCGTGCAACTGGATTTGATTCGACGAGTCGCGACCGATCGTAGCCACCGTCCCGCGGATCGCGAAGTGCTGGCCACGGTCTTGACCGCGAATCACATAGAACGATGCCATGGCAAACTCAGCTCAGTGCAACTGGGCAATTGCCTCGAAGGTGGGTTTCAGGGCGGGATACAGGGACTGGTAAATGGGGAAGATACGATCGTAAGCACGGACCGAGGGACGGCGGGGAGGCATTTTCTGGACGACCTGGATCGTGGCCCGACAAGCCTCCTCGATTCTCTTGAACCGTCCGCTGCCCACGGCCGCCAACAGGGCAACTCCGTAGGCAGGGCCCTGCTCCGCTTGGATGCTGCAAGCGGCTTGATTCATTACATCGGCCATGATCTGACGCCACAAGGGGCTTTTGGCCCCACCACCACTGACCCGCATCTCACGCACGGGAACGTCCAGCTGGCGGATGATTTCCAAACTTTCACGCAAACTCATCGCCACCCCTTCCATCACGGCGCGGGCCATGTGCCCGCGCGTGTGCGCTGCTGTCAGGCCGACGAAGCAGCCGCGGGCATTGGCATCGGCATGCGGAGTACGCTCCCCAGCCAGGTAGGGCAGAAAGAAAAGTCCGTCGCAGCCGGCGGGCACCTCCGCTGCTTCGCCATTGAGCACGGCGTAGGCGTCGGTTCCGCGGCGGGTGGCCAAGTCGGGACACACCTTGTCCACGAACCACTGCATCGATCCGGCGGCTGACAGCGTGACCCCCATCATGTGCCACTTGCCCCGTACGGCGTGGCAGAACGTGTGCAGCCGTCCCTGCAGGTCGAATTGGGGTTCATCGCAGTGGACGAACATGACCCCGGAGGTGCCCAGCGAGGCGGTGAGGATGCCGCGGCGAACGATTCCATTGCCCACCGCACCGGCGGCACAGTCCCCTGCCCCGCCCACGACCTTGCAATCGGTGGTGAGCCCCAGTTGTGCAGCGACTTCCGGCCTCAATGAACCGGTCACCTCTTCCGACTCGTATACAGGAGCGAGCAACGAAGGGTCGAGTTCCAGCTTTTCCAACAACTCGTGAGACCAACAGCGATTGCGCACATCGAGCAGCAGCATGCCGCTAGCATCGCTGACGTCGGTGGCCAACTCACCGGTCAGCCGGCGGCGGATCTCGTCTTTGGGTAACAACACATGCGCCAAGCGAGCGAAGTTGCGAGGTTCGTGGTTGCGGAGCCACAGGATTTTCGGCGCGGTAAATCCGGTCAATGCGGGATTGCCTACCATGCGGATCAATTCGTCTCGCCCGCCCGCCCGCTGGGTGATTTCCTCGCATTCAGCCGCCGTGCGTTGGTCGTTCCACAACAGGGCTGGTCGGATCACCTTTCCTGCCTTATCAAGGAAGACGGAACCATGCATTTGACCGGACAAGCCGATCGCTTGGACCTCGGCCGGTTTCACACGTGCTTTTTTGACGACGGCGCGGATCGTTTTTACCGTGGCATTCCACCATTCCTCCGGGTCCTGCTCCGTCCACAGTGGCTTGGGCATCAGCACCGGATAGCTGGCCGATGCTTCCGACAAAATGTTTCCGTCCGGATCCACCAGCAGGCTCTTGGTTCCCGAGGTGCCAATATCAACGCCAATCGTGTAGCCCACCTTTTCGGTCTCCTAGTGCTCGATGAGAAAAAAGATCAGTAAATCCCATGATGTCTGAAACTCGAGTAGATTCATCATCCATCGCTTGGTGCGACGACACGCGACCATGTTGCTCGGAGTTCTTCCCTCATCCGTCCACCGCTGCCGGGCAGTTGGAGGACAGCACAGTCACGTGGCGCTGCCGTGGTTCCGGCCAACGGGAGAACACTATACTGCGCACCCAGCCGGTTTCCTACCGCGGGACCTCAAATCGGACCATGCTGATGGTCGTCATGTTGTCGGCATGGCTGATGGTGCTGGGCTGTCGCAGCGAGCGTGAGGATCCGAACCAGCCGCAGGCCAGTCAGGTCGACGAGCCCGCGGTGAGTTCGGTGCCTCTACGCGTCGTAGTCGCCGCCACGCACTTCGATGCCACCGCTGTCAACCGGCATTGGTTGGCCTCGTCCGAACAGGCGGTGGAGTTTCGCGTCGTGCGTCCACAAGAACTGGTCGACGCCTCGCGATTGGAGGCGGATGTCGTGTTGTACCCAGCGCGGTTGCTTGGTGAATTGGTGGCCCGGCAGTGGATCGTCAAGTTGCCGGCTGCCATGATTCGAGAGCAGGAGTCGCCACGTCCGCCGGCATCGTCCGTCGAGGCCGCCGCGGCTGGCGACCGGTTCCTGCCCCCACCGGCCGAGCAGCATCAGACTCGCTATGGCGGCGTCAACTATGCTGTATCACTGGGTATCACCATTCCTGTGCTGATCTCCAGTCAGCGTGGGCCATGGGACGAGTCGACGGAGGGAATCGACATCGATTCCGTGTTGGCTGCCCTGGCCACCGATGCCGATTCCCACTCCATGGAAATCGTCGAGGAGAGGGTGGATCCGGAGGCGCTGGTGGATCGGTTTCTGGCGGTCGTTGGTTGTTGCACCAGGCGTAGTTCCAAGTACGGCATCCTCTTTGAAATGCAGACGATGCGCAGTCGTCTGCGTGAACCCGAGTTCGTTCAAGCGGTTGCCGTTTTGCAACGACTTGCACGCCAGCCAGGTCAGGGGTGGCGCTCGGTTGTTGGTTCCCATACCGATGCCTGGCAGTGGGTTCTCGATGCGGACCGCTTCGTGGTGGCATTGATCGCGCCGGCCTTGGTCGCCGACCGCTCCGCGTCGGCACCGCAGGCCGATGTCGTACCGCTGCGCGGGCACGCAGATTTTCCGACCACATGGAATACGGGGGGCGGAATGGTGGCGTCGATGGCGGCCGAGTGTCGACAGACGGCCCACGCCACGGCACTGCTCACCTGGTTGGGCCAGACGCCCACCCGAAATGCCCTGGCGCCGTTGGTGGAAGGAGTTTCTCCCACCGCTCCTCTGGCGGGAGCCGATTCGTTGGCGTGGCGGGCCCAGCAGCAGGTGGCCAGAGCGGCCGCGTCCAACGCCCTACCGCGCGAGCCTTCCCTGGTGGGGGCCCACGCTTTTCGGCAAGCTTTAGCCCAAGAGCTGTTGAGTGCCATCCGCGGTGAAAAATCGGCCGAGCGAGCCTTGCAGGATGCCCACGACGCTTGGCAGCAGATCGTCGATGCCTGGGGACCGAGGCTGCGCGACCGGTACGAAGAGTCGCTTGGCCTGACGCTCTGACGGGGACACCTTGCGGTGCTGTGCATTAACAGAAACAATCCTGCCACATCGGGCGCGGCTTCCCCGCGGCGCCGACGGGCAGCGCGAAGGTCGTAATCTCCTCCCGGCGGGCTGGGCCCCTTGCTTCGTCGCTGTGGTCTCTCGACGAGGTACAACGGCCCGTCGCCGCAATGCTGCGAGCCCGCAACGTACACCCCAATCGTGACACGAAGACAAACAGGACTGGCTTGCTCATGGAACGTCGAAGACTTGGCCAAACCGATTTGGAATTGCCGATCCTCAGTTTTGGCGCGTCCTCGTTAGGCGCCGAATTCCGTGGCGTGACATTGGACGAAGTCTTCGCCTCGGTTCGTGCGGCGCTGGAGCTGGGACTGAACTTCATCGATACTTCTCCTTTCTATGGACGGGGCATGAGCGAAGTACTTCTCGGCGTCGCCTTGAAGGACGTTCCTCGCGATCAATACACCATCTGTACCAAACTGGGACGGTACGACCTCCATCATTTTGACTTCTCGGCCCGCCGTGTTGCCGAGAGCGTCGATGTGTCCCTCCATCGACTTGGGTGCGAATACCTGGATATCGTGCTGTGCCATGACATTGAATTCGTGAAATTGGATCAAGTAATCCACGAGACCATCCCTGCTCTGAGGAAACAGGTAGAGGCCGGCAAGGTGCGGTACATCGGCGTCAGCGGGTATCCGCAAAAGATCTTCCATCGCGTGTTGGCGGAAACCCACCTCGATTGCGTGCTCAGCTACAACCAGTACACGTTGCAAAACACTCGCTTTGCGGATGAAACCATTCCGTTGCTCAAAGAAAAAGGAGTGGGAGTGATGAATGCCGGCCCCTTCAGTGCTCGCTTGCTCACCAATGCTCCCCTTCCTCCCTGGTTCCGCGATCCGGTGGAGGTGCAACAGGCGGCACGACGCGCTGCGGAGCATTGTCAGGCCAAGGGCGTAGATATCGCCAAACTGGCTTTGCAGTTCAGCTTGCGAAATCCCGATATTAGCACCACGATTGCTGGAAGTGCGAACCCGGAGAATATTCGCAAGTGGGTTCAGTGGGCCAGCGAACCGCTCGATGAGCAACTGCTGGCTGAAGTCCTAGAAATCTTTGCTCCGGTGAAGAACATCGGCCATCAGGAAGGGCTCGAGGAAAACAATTGACATGGGCGTCGATCAGAAGGCCTCCTTCCCGGCTGGGGGCGACCCGGGGGGCTGGTCACCGACGCGGCGCTCGACTTCGCCTCGTACATCCAGCGTTGTATCTATCATCATTCATCGTTGACCACGGAAACCATCATTGCGTTATACCATGTGGAACATCCCCAACGCCCTTTCCTTGATTCGCTTGGCTTTGGCGGCGGGGGTAGGCTTGTGCATCGAGTTTGGCGCCTTCCTGGCCGCATTGCTGCTGTTCATCATCGCTGCTGGAACGGACTTCTTGGACGGTTGGTGGGCACGGCGTTTCAATCAGGTGACACGCCTGGGACGGATTCTCGACCCCTTCGTCGACAAGGTGATCATTACGGCTGCACTCGTTGCCTTGGTGGCGTGGCCTGGCAGCCGCATCGATGCGTGGATGGTGACGGTCATTCTTGCGCGTGAGTTTCTGGTTACCAGTATCCGATCGATGATCGAAGGACGCGGCGGGGACTTTTCGGCGCGCTGGCTTGGTAAGTGGAAAATGGCGGTACAGTGTGCCGCCATCATCGCCAGCATCATGCTCTTGAGCCAACGATTCTCCTGGTCCTGGCTACCTGCGACCACCCGCGTCCTGGCCTGGACCGCCGTACTGATCACCGTTGCCTCGGGGATCGACTATGTAGCGCAAGCCCGGCGTGTGGGAAGCTCTGAGCCGAGCGATTCCTGATTTTCTTCTCCGTTCTCGCAGAGGGGATCGGCTCTCGTATTCTGCTGCCAGGTGTCGCGGTAGCGCCCGCCAAAAGGCAGCCAAGTGGTCGAGACGATGCCGTGAATCATTGACGACTTCCTCCCCGTCGGCTTCTTATGCGATGCCGAGATGTGATGGTGCAAAACAAAGACGTTCCAGAGGCACTTCCCGTAAAAGAATTGGGTGACGTCATTCGACCATGTTGATGGCGGCGAATGACTTATACAAAACACTGCCAAGCGAGGTTGTACGGCGATTGGTTTTGTGTTGCTTGATCTCGGGCGGTACGTGGGGGCCCGGCCAAAGCGATGGGATGCTGGAACAGTTTTCGTGCTAAGTGTTTCCTTGGCCATGTAGCTAACGCATCTATCCCTTGGATGGTTGTGTTATCATAAGACGTGTGCCAGTGGCGGCACGAGGGGGTGGTAGTGGTGGGTTGGTTCCCACCGTCTTGGTTCCCTCCTGGGATTGCATTGTTCTGCATCGGAGATGGGTGATGACCCCAGCTTTTTCATCGGATGGTGAGCGGTTGGTTGGTGCATGCGGGGGTGTGGTGTCGGCCGCATGCCAGGAACTGCTCGGCCGAGTTGTGCTACTGATCGGCATGTGGTGTGGGGCCATGTCCTGCTGGCCCGTGGTTGCCGATGAGGGAAATCGACGCCTGGTCGATGCCACGCAGCCGCTGCGCCAACTGAGCGGCGTCGATTTCGGATTGGCCGATGGAGCGGCGGCTGCTGGAAACGCGGTGTTTATTCCCGATGTGAAGCAGCAGCGGTTGTGGCGGTATCAGGCAGCCAACAAGGAGGAACCCTGGCGATTGCTGGCCGAGGGGGACGGGGCTTTTTCCGCTACCTTCTACCAGCTTGGTCAACTCTACGTTGCCGACAGTCGGGGCGGGCGCATCATGAGACTCGACGGCAATCGGCTGGTGCCATGGGTGACGTTTGAAGACGGGGCACGGCCCAATGATTTGGTCGTGGATCCTTGGGGAGTGGCTTATGTGACCTTTACACGACAGGGGCAGGTGCGGCGCATCGAGCCGGATGGCTCGGTAACCATCGTCGCTCGGGAGCTGCAAACACCCAACGGGATTGCGCTCAGTCCCGATGGCAGCCGGCTATTTGTTTCCCTGTATCGCCCCGGAGAGATTGTGAGCATGGAGATGCAGGACGGTCAGCTTGGTCCGCCGCAACCGTTTGCCACCCTCGAGGTGGCCGACAGTGCCCCCTTGGCCGACGGCATGACCGTGGATCGTGCTGGGAATGTATACTGCGCTGGTGCTGATGCCATCTACGTATGGAATCCGGACGGCCAACTGATCGATCGACTCCCTATGCCACATCGGCCGATCAACGCGACGTTTGGTGGCGCGACCTCCCAAGAGCTATTCATCAGCACGTGGGGAGGGGTTTACGTTCAGCCGATGCGTACTTACGGCGTGGCACCCAACCCTCCCATGTCAGGGCCTGCCGCCCAGCCGCCGGGCCGGCCCTCGACGCGGATTCCTGCCAATATCGAGGCGCGGCTCAACCAGGTCTACTATCGGGAGGGGACGCGGCGGCTGCTTTGCGATATGTTCCTTCCGCAAACCGATGGGGCAGGCATGCCTGCCATCGTCCTGGTTCACGGCGGTGGATGGCTCAAGGGGGACAAGACCAAGTTTCGTGCGTTGGCGCTGAAGCTAGCCGGCCGCGGATACGTGGTGATGGCCATCGAGTATCGACTCGGCGGGGAGGCTCCGTTTCCTGCGGCCATCCATGATGGCAACGCCGCCGTACGATTCCTCCGTTCCAACGCCGCGGCATTCAATGTCGATCCAGATCGGATTTTCGCCGTGGGAGGCTCGGCGGGAGGACACATCGTGGGGCTCATGGCAACCGGATGGGATGTCCCCGAGTTGCAACCCTCCGGTCAGGTCGTACTTTTGACGCCGCAGCAAAGCGTCGCCATCGATTCGCGGCCTGCTGCTGCGGTGGTGATGGCCGGGCCGTTGCAGATTGCCAGCGGTAGCGTGGCGGAGGCTTCGCGGGCGGGGAGTGTTTCCAACGCCACTGGTTGGCTGGGAGCCACCATCGATGCGGCTCCCGATCGATACCATCTCGCCGACGCTTATGAGAAGATTAGTGCGGATGATCCACCCATCCTGTTCCTCACCGGCAGCAGGGATAATCCGCAGCGCGATGAGCCGAGTTGGCGACGAATGCGGGAGCTGGGTGTACGTGCAGAGCAAGTCATCCATGAGGGAGCCACGCACGGACACTGGAACCGCGCGGAATGGATGGATCGCGTCGTCGAAGATATTTGCCGGTTTCTGATGCAATTTTGAATGAGGCGTCGGCATTCGGTTCCACCGTGAGGGACGTCGCCGGCAAGGGCAGGAACATCACCTGGATTGGTTCGCGTGCGAGCACAGGGGGAAACAATGTTTTGCGCCATCCGTCGAGGTTTGCGCTGCTGCGGCAGTTTGTTGGGGATAGGGCTACTGGTTGGTCGATGGGTGCTGGTGGTAGCACCGGCGCATGCGGAGTTGCGGGTGGGAGCGGCGAAAGTCGATATTTCTCCGACGCAACTTCCTGTGATCGTCAACGGGAGCATGCGGTCGCATACCGCCGATCGGATCGTGACGCGCCTGTACGCCCGCGCGCTCGTCTTCGATGATGGTGCCGAGCGTCTGGGGCTGGTGGTCGTCGACAGTTGCATGATTCCTCGGGCGTTGGCGGATGAAGCCAAGCAGTTGGCGGCCGCACGAACTGGCCTGCGTCCCGAACGCATTTGCATTTCGGCCACCCATACGCATTCGGCCCCGTCAAGCATGGGGGCGTTGGGGACGGATGCCGATCCGAATTACGTACCTTTGCTGCGGCAAGGCATTGCGGATGCATTGGTTGCAGCGCAACGGCACCTTCGCCCTGCCGAGATTGGGTGGGCGTCGGTCATGGCTCCACAATTCACGGCACTGCGGCGCTGGGTATTGCGACCAGATCGCATTGCTATCGATCCATTTGGTAACGCCACGGTACGCGCTAACATGCACGTTGCTCGGGATCCCCTCAATGCGACCGGTCCGACCGGTCCGGAAGACCCGGAGTTGGCGTTGATTGCCATTCGGTCGGTGGATACGCAGCAACCGATCGCCGTGCTCGCGAACTATTCGATGCATTATTTTCAACACACTCCGATTAGCGCGGACTACTTTGGCTACTTTTGCGATGGCGTGGAGCAGCACCTGGCCGCCCTGTTCGCTGCTCAGGCGCAGGCAGGGGAGAAGAGGGACGCCGAGCCGGTCGACAGTGAGGAGCCGGAGCTGGTGGCCATCCTGTCCCATGGGTGCAGTGGAGATATCTGGCGCCGTGATTACATGCGTTCTGCGGCTGAAGCGGAGGGAACCATTGAACAGTATTCGTCGGCGCTGGTGCAAATCGCCGTGACCGCGCTAAAAGAAATCGACTACCAGTCCGCTGCAGATTTAGCGATGGAGGAGCGCCGGTTGGCGATGCGGTACCGCGTACCCGATCGGCAGCGCTTGGAGTGGGCTCAGCGCATCGTGGAGGAGATGGGGGAGCGACTGCCGCAGTCGCCGCCAGAAATCTATGCCCGGGAACAACTGTACTTGCACCAATGGCAAGCGACGGAAGTCGTCGTGCAAGCGATTCGGGTAGGCGAGATTGCCATCGCTACCACGCCCACCGAGACTTACGCCTTAACTGGTTTGAAAATAAAACGGCAGAGTCCATTGGAAAAAACGATGGTTATCGAACTGGCCAACGGCGGCGACGGCTATATTCCGCCACCGGAGCAGCATGTTCTGGGCGGATACAACACCTGGGCGGCGCGCACTGCCGGACTCGAGGTCACGGCCGAGCCGCGGATAGTCGCCGCTTGCCTCGACCTGTTGGAATCGGTCTGCCAAAAACCGCGTCGCCTGCCGCAAGCCGAATTGGGGCCGGCGGCGGAAGCCATTCTAGAACGTCATCCTAGAGCTTACTGGCGTCTCGAGGAATGGTCCCTTGGGCTGGCCCGTGACGGCAGTGGTAATGGGGTGGCGGCCCATTACGAACCGGGCGTTGTGTTCTACCTCGATGGTGCCGACGATGCTCAGTACGGAAAGGACGAGAATCGTTGCCCACATTTTGCTGGTGGTCGTTTGTGCGCGGAATTTCCGCAGCCGCCGACCGATTTCACCATGGAGATTTCCATTTGGAACGGGATGCCCGTCGGTAGCCGTGAGGTGCTTGGTTGGTTCGCTTCCTCGGATTTTCCTTACTCCACGACTTCTTCCGGATGGCATCTCGGGCTTGATTCCCAGGGGCGGTTATTGCTGAAAGTGGGGAACGCTCCCCCGGTGCACGGGACGACGCCCATCCCACATTGGCAATGGCGACGCGTGCGTCTGGAGCGAACTGCGCAGCGCTATCGCGTTTTCTTGGGGCATGCGCCCACGCCGGAAATCGAGTGGGTGGCCGATTCGGTTCCGGTGCATCGGCAGGTGGCGACCTGGTTTTTTGGTGGCCGAAGCGATCGAGCAGATAACTGGGAAGGGAAGCTCGACGAAATCGTCGTGTGGTGACCATGTTTTTCCGGACCACCCAGGGCGGCGACTCGGTGATCCGATGCATGCTGGGGGTTGATCGATTATCACGATGCAGCGTGGCGGTTGCTTTTCTAGCGAGTCTCGCTGTCCGGCACAGGCGGCCAGCGTCAGCAGGAGCATGCGACAGAAGGGACGTTGCGATCGTCCTATCGCCCCACTTTGTGGCGGGATTTGCGGTTTTTCCATCGCTTCTGCGAAGAGGCATGCTGGCAAACATCCTGGCCCTGCAGCCGATGGTTCGTTTCGTGGTCGAGACGGCGCGGGAGAAGAGGGCAGGCGCCATGTTGTGCCCGTCATGGAGCGACGAACACCCCACGGACCGAGGGGGATAAGAAAGCCACGCAATCGGGTGCGTTCCTCCGTTTGTTGAGTACACTGAAAAGCAGGGAAACGCTTCACTTATAGGGCACTGAAGCAGAGTCGAATCGAATGATTGCTCGAGGAGAAGGAATGTACGATCCAACGTTTTGGCAGAGGTTGGCCGTCGCGCTAATCGCGTTAGGCATCCTGGGAGGTCGTGGAGCCGATGCGGCGGACCCGCCGGAACCGGAGATTCCCCAAGTCAAGATGATCAACGCGGCCATCACGCAGCAGTGGGCCGACTACGGTCTGCGTCCTTCGCCGGTCGAGGACGATGGCAAGTGGTGTCGCCGGGTGTACTTGGATTTGATCGGACGCATACCGACCTATGCGGAGCTGGATAGTTTCCTGCGCGACCGCGATCCCCGTAAGCGGGAAAAGCTCGTCGATCAATTGTTGGAGGACTCGCAGTACACGGAAGAGTTTGCCAGTTTTTGGGCCACGAATTGGAGCAATTTGCTGATCGGCCGCAGTGGGGGAATGGATCGCCGCTCGATGGTCTCGCGGGAGGGGATGAGCAAGTATTTGCGAGACAGTTTCGCGGTCAACAAGCCGTATGATCGCATGGTGTACGAGTTGGTGACGGCGACCGGGGCGACCAAACCTGGTGTGGAGGGCTTCAATGGGGCGGCCAATTTTCTGATTGACAAGGTGAATGAGGAAGATGCAACCCTGGCCACTTCGGCGACGTCACGCATTTTTCTGGGGTTGCAGGTGCAGTGTACCCAGTGCCATAACCATCCCTTCAATCAGTGGAAGCAGCAAAAGTTTTGGGAATTCAATGCGTTTTTCCGGCAAACGCGTGCTTTGCGACGATTTGTTTCTGGAACGCGAGATATCGATTACGGCGAATTGGTGGATCAGGATTTTCCCGGCGAAAGCGGACGACCGGAGGAGGCGGAGATTTATTACGAGGAGCGCAATGGTTTGACCCGCGTCGCCTTTCCTGTTTTCATCGATGGCACACCCATTGGACGCAGTGGTTACGTATCGGATGTCAATCGCCGTCAGGAATTGGCCAAGTTGATGCTCCAGAGCGAGTATCTGGACAAGATGATCGTTAATCGCATGTGGGCTCATTTTCTCGGGTATGGATTTACTAAGCCGATTGACGATTTAGGGCCTCACGCCTTGGTGTCGCACCCTCAATTGCTCGACGCTTTGGGGAAAGAGGTGCGCCGGTCGAGCTATGATTTGCGGGCGCTGATGCGGTGGATCACGTTGTCCAAGCCATATCAGCTTTCTAGCCGCATTGGATCGGGCAACGAAGCGGACGATCCGACGATTGGCGAGGTGCCCCAGTTCAGCCGCTTTTACCTGCGACAAATGTCAGCCGAGCAGCTCTATCAGTCCTTGTTGCAGGTCGGCGGGCAGGCGCGGGGGTCGCTGGCCCAACAGCAGGCGGAGCGGGATCGGTGGTTGCGACAGTTCGTGGTGGCTTTTGGTACGGACGAAGGAGACGAGGCGACGACGTTCAACGGTTCGATTCCTCAAGCGCTAATGATGATGAATGGTGATTTGGTGCGGCGGGCCATTGCGACCGATCCCGGTTCGTTCCTGTATGAGATCGCGATGGCCAACGCCAAGATGCCGGAAAAGGTCAACTACCTGTTCATGGCAGGGGTGGCGCGACGAGCCACGGCGGACGAGCAGAAGATTGCTGGACAGTTGCTGCGTGTGCGCGGCGGTAAGCAGATCGAAGCGCTTCAGGATTTGTGGTGGGCTATTCTGAATTCCAACGAGTTTATTTTGATTCAGTGATCGGAAGTTCAAGGGAGTCGTCGTGCGCCGCCGACCAGGGGCTTGTTAGCGATTTCTTTTCTTTAAAAAACAGTTTCCACAGGTTGAGGAGATAATTACCGATGCGTTGGTTACAAAGCTCTGTTCCGGCTGGCATGAACCGCAGGCATTTCTTGCAGCACGCCGCCGGCGCCTCCGCGTTGCTGGGATCCTCTTTGGCGCTAGGACATTCTCTGCGAGTTCATGCCGATGAGATCAAACGGAATCGCAAGGCCGCCATCTTGTTGTGGATGGGGGGCGGCCCTTCGACGATCGACTTGTGGGATCTAAAGCCCGGGGCGCCCACTGGCGGGCCGTTTCGGCCGATCAGCACTAGTGGCGATGTGCAGATTTGTGAGCATCTGCCGCAGATCGCTAAGCAGATGCACAATCTGGCGATCGTGCGTTCGATGAGTACGCGTGAGGCGGACCACAACCGCGGGCGGTACTACTTGCACACTGGATATGTCCCCAATCCGAATATCGAGCATCCCGGCATCGGTTCTGTGGTCGCTCATGAATTGATGCGGGATCGGGATGATTTGGAGATTCCGCCGTTCATTTCGATTGGAGGAGCGAGCGTTGGACCGGGCTTCTTGGGCATGGCATGGGCACCGTTCACCGTCTCCAGTACCGGTCGCATCGATAACCTCGATATGCGTATTGATGACTCTCGGTTGGCTCAACGGATGAAGACGTTGGAGTTGCTAGAGACCAACTTTATCCGTCAGAATCGTGGGCCGGCGGCGGTGGACCACATGAAGGTGTTGGCCAAGACGTTCAATCTGTTGACCAGCCAGCAGATGGAGGCTTTCAAGGTGGAATTGGAACCGCAGCCGATTCGCGATCGATATGGCGATACGTCGTTCGGTCGCGGATGCTTGATGGCGCGGCGATTGGTTGAAGTCGGAGTCCCCTTTGTCGAGGTGGACTTGGGAGGCTGGGACAACCATCAAAACGTCCACAATACCTTGCAGAATCAGCGGTTGCCGGTGCTTGACCAAGCGATGAGTGCCCTAGTCGAGGATTTGGAACAGCGAGGCTTACTGCAGGACACGATGATTATTTGGATGGGCGAATTCGGTCGCACGCCGAACATCAATGCCAATGCTGGACGGGACCACTGGGCGCGGTCGTGGAGTGTTGTGTTGGGTGGAGCCGGTATCCGTGGCGGAATCGCCGTAGGTGCGACCGACGAGGAGGGGCGGCAGGTGATTACCGAACCGTATTCTGCCGAGGACCTGATGGCCACCGTTTGCAAAGGGTTAGGCATCTCGCTGGAAACTACTTACCAAAGCAAGAATGGTCGCCCGATGAAGATCGCCAACGGCGGGAAAGTGATCGAGGAGGTGCTGGCTTAAGAAAAACGCCACCAGTAGAAACCACGGCTGCTTGGAGTTGCCCTGTTGTTTTTTCATCGTGCAATCTAGGAACTTGCCTGGGACAGGTCGTTTGGCCGAGGAGTTGAGTGAAGTCGAAGGTTGAAGGCGCGCTACAAGCGAGCACAGTGCATACCGAACTGGAGCTCGCGGAGCTGATCGACCGCCATCAAGTGATGGTCTGGAGGTACCTGCGCGCGCTGGGCGCCGATGCGGCTTTGGCCGACGATTTAACTCAAGACACGTTTCTCGAAGTGATCCGAAAACCGTTGACTCAGTACAGCGACTCGGCCACCGCCAGTTACCTGCGCCGGGTGGCCCACAATCTGTTCATTTCACGCCGACGACGTGAGGCGCGGATGACGGTAACGGACAACGCGGAAGCTTTTGAAGATGCCTGGATGCGATGGGCCGGCTTTGACGGAGGAAATGCTGCCATGGATGCATTGGAAGAATGCTTCGGTCGGCTCACCGAACGTGCTCAGCTGGCACTTCGTTTACGGTTTGCCGAGGAGGCGAGCCGTTCGAGCATTGCAGATGCTTTGGGAATATCCGAACACGGGGCGAAGAATTTGATGCAACGCGCCAAGGCTCAATTGCGAGACTGTGTGAAACAAAAGATTTCATGAACGAGAACGAGAAGCAGAACACGAGACTCTCGGATCAGGTTTTCGATTCCCTGCTGACGGAAATGCTTTCCGGCCAGCGGCCGCCCGATCTGTCGGAACGCATCATCACCGCCTGGCGACAGCAAACGGGAGTCGATGCGGCGCAGCAGGCATCCGCGGCGGCGGGGCATAGCGATGGCTTGAAAGATGCCCACACCGCCTCCTCCGCCTCGGGCAAACAAGGGAAACTCCTTCGCGAATCGGGCAAAGGCCACGACACTGGGGACGGACTGAGGGCGTCAAGCGAACAGGTCGTCTGTCAAAGATCGAGAACTGCTGCGGCGATTGGGCAACAGGTCAGTTTGGCGGTGCACGGGCGTCGGCGCAGTACGAGGGAGCATGTGTCGTCCAGTAGTTTTTGGATGGTGGTAGCCGCTGCCGCAATCGCTGTGGCGATCAGTGGGCCCATTTTGGTGCGACATTTTCCGCGTCCCGCTGACGAACTGCGGGCGGAAGTTGGGACGAGCCAGCGTGGGGAAAAATCGCCGGTTCCTTCACCCGGCCCGAGGCGGGAGGCGACGGCCACCGCCATCGCCGCAAGCCAAGGTAACTTGCCGGACGATGACGCGACGGCGCTCAATGTGCCGCCGGCAGCTCCTCCCGCATTTCCGCTCGGTGCCCCGAAGGCCGGGCAGGTCTCCACGGCGCAGTTGCCTACCAGTGGTGGGGGAGTTGCGGGAAGTGATGCTTTGGTGCCAGAAGCAGAGCCCTTGCCGGAGAAGGAGTTGGTGGGGCACGTCGATGCGATGTTGGTTCAGATGTGGGAGAGCTTGGGATTGGTTCCCTCCCCCGATCTGCCGCCAGAGCAGTTCATGGCACGGGCACACCTACGTCTTCTAGGCCAGCCGGCCGATAGCCAGCTGTTGGGGCGAGTGGCCAATTTGAAGAATGCGGCCGACCATCATCGAATGGTAAGCTACTTGACGCGGCAGCCGGATTTTGTTGATCGGCTTGCGGAGTTCTTGAGCAACGAGTTGTTGTCGGCGGCGGATAGGGCGTTGCGTGGTGAACTGGCTGAGCCGATGCGGCAAGAGATCGGCCGTGTGGTGGCTGGTGGAGATTCCTGGGGAGAGTTGATTGCCCGTTGGTTTGGTGCCTCCGCCACGTCGGGCGGCGAGGCGATTCCGCCGCTTGATGATGAAGATGAGCGGGGGTGGGCGCAAGCCTATCTGTTGCAAATTCTTGCCCAGAATGATCGACAGCGTGCGTTGGAGCGTTTGGGAGGAGTTCTTCTGGATGCCAATGTCGCTTGTGTGCGGTGCCACGATCAGCGGCATCAGTTGCCGGACATCCCTCGGCGGGAGCTTATCGATCGCCAGGACGAATATTGGGGAATGCTCGCCTTGTGGCAGGGAATTCAGTGGCAATCGAGCGATTCGCAGGCACCACGTGTCGTCGATCGCCAACAGCAGTTGCTGGCTGGCGAGGGACTACCGCCAGTCTATTTTGAACGCCCCGATGGACGGTTGCAGTTGGCCTTCCCGCAGCTGCCCGGTGGCCGCCAGTGGTCCGAAGTGGACGGCGCAGACACTCCTCGGGTGGCATTTGCTCGTTGGTTGCTGCAGTCAGGTGCGCTCGATCGGGCGGCCGTCAATCAAGCGTGGCGGTTGGTCTTTGGACGACCATTGGTGCCCATGGTCGACCAATTGGAGCCGGCGGGATATCCGCAGCGAGTGGCGTTGCAGGAGTTTCTGGCCTCGCAGTTCCGCGCCCATGCTCGCGACTTGCGACAACTCGTGCAGTGGATCGCTAGCAGCGAAGCGATGCAGCGAAGTCCGGCTACGGAAAGTCCACATCAAGTGCTGGTCGCATCCGAAGAACAACTGTTGCAGTGGAAATTGCAGGAGGGGGTGTTCGCCGCTGCACCGGCTCCGGGCATCGCCCCTGATCGCTCCCTGTCTGCAGTTGAAGCGCTCGCGAGTCTTGCCGATTGGATTGGTGGTGCGTCCTTATCGCCCGGGAACGTTCTGCTGGCCCAACCGGCGCCTTTACCATCTGCAGATAAGAAACGCCGTACGGGGAGCAGGCCGCAGGAACCGTCTTCCTCCAGGTCCCAGCAGCCGACGATCAACTTCTACATCCATCGTCAGGTTCCAACGCCAGCCGAGAAAGAATTCGTAAGACGACTGGTGGCCAATGAGCGTCTGAGTTGGGAACAACGGGTTGAGCATGTGATCGGTTTGAGCGATACGACCGTGGATCCGGAAAAAATTCAGCAACTGGCCGCGCAGCTGTTGCGCAAACGAGAGAACAACATGGAAGAGACACTCTACGATCTTCTGTGGGCGATCAAGCAGGCACGGTGATGCGCCTTGATTCTCAAGCGACGAATGTGCCGAACACCAATGAGCAGCAGCCTGGGGGCGTAGCCCCCGATTCGGTGGACACAGGGAACAGCTCAACGAGTAGGCACTTCCCGGTTTTCGGTCGTAAAGCCTGCCCATCGCCAGGAGGGAACCGATTGTGCGAGAGGCCGGTGCCCTGATGCCTGGCGTGGTGCTGCTTTGACAACCTGCTCGGGGGCTGCTGAGCAAACGGGTCGGGGGAGCGAGAGCCCCTGCGATCATGCGTCACGTTCCTGCCGACTCACTGGTTGGCTTCGATCTCACTGGTTGGCTTCGATCAACACGATCCACCGCTGATGGTTTTTTGCCTGGTCAACTGGTTCCGCGAGAACGATCCATGGCGCGTTGGCGGCTGCTGGCGAGCCCGATTTCTCCGGAGGCTCCGGAGGGTCGTCGACGTTGTTCGACGGCGTCAACAGTTCAAAGATCTCATGCGCTTGTTGCTGCGAAACGAGCAGCAAAATGATCTTGGGTAGACGATTCTCGGGGGGCATGGCGGAACTGGCGTGTGGTTCGTCTGCGGCCTCGTCGGGCAGCGCATCACTGGGAGCAGAGGGAGAGACGAGTTGGAGCGGCCCGAACGTGGCGACATCCTGTTGAAGATCGGGATACCTATTCTGAATGGTGGTGAGAACCGAATCCATGTCGGTTTCTTTCACTGCCAAGATGGCGATCGGCGTGATAGCGGCATTGAGGGCGGATGCCGTCGATTCATCGCCGTAGTCGGATTGCGGCGAGTCTGCCGCCTTCTGGTCTCGACGTGATGCCGTGCCTTCAGTGGTAAGTATGGGGCGGCCGTAGAGCTGGCTTACTTCCATCAGGGCGGCCCGGCGTTCCTCTTCGCTCCACTGGCTATTTACAAAAATTCGTATGTTCGACGTCAGCGCGGGCGTAGGTGGTGGGGGACGTAATTCGGTTGCTCCTCGCGCTCGCGAAGATATTCCAGAGGAAGGTGTTGCCGTATTGGACGGCAAACTTTCCGCGGCTGGGGATCGTTCGGCACGGGAAGGAGCAGCCTGCGTCGCGCGGCTTCGTCGTTCGACGCTGCCGCCCGCTTTGGCTTGCGCCGCAGTAGCAGCGGAGGGAGGGGCCGCCGCCAATCCCGCGTCTCGGCCGAGCTCCTGAGAGAGGGGGAGCGGTGTTTGAGCGGGCGACGTGCCATGATCGCTGCTGGCCGTGATCTCGGCCAGGCTGCCGAACTGCGCTCCTTCAGCGCTTTGTTCTGGAAAAGCTGCGTCCATGCTTCCGGACGCTGAGGCGGACAATCGAGCCGATGAGGAGTCACCGGGCGGCGAAGATGGCGATCTGGGCACCGCAGGCTCGTTGCCGACCGAGTCGGGAGGCGCGTCGATGAACGGACGAGCATAGGGAGAGCCATCCGCCGACTGATGCTCTTCCAGCGCAACATTTGGTAAATCGCCGCTGGATGGTTGCGCATTCTCTTGACGAGCCGTCTGGTAGGACGGGCTCCAAGTCGGTATCCAGGTGATGCCGATGCCCACAGCAAGCAATACAGCAGCCGCCACCGCGAGAAACGCCCACAATCTTTTCTGCCGACGGGCCTTGAGCAGTGCAGCCGTGGGCATGGAGGATGGCCCAGGCGTTCGCCAAGAGGTGGGGGAGGGCGCGGTTGGCCCCGTGGCATGATCGTCAGCAGAGGACTCGGCGGCATCGAGCGAGTCGTCCCTTACGGACGAGGGCCAGACGATCGGCTTGGTATCACTGGGCCATGGTGGTAGTTGAGCAACGAGCTTCCGCGCCCGCTGCAGCTCCGCAACGGTGGCCTGGGCCTTCGGATCCGTGGCCAACCACTGTTCGACTTGTTGCCGTTGTTCCGCCGTCAATTCGTTGTCCACATAGGCAGACAGCCAATCCTCGGGAATCGGCTCGTGTGGGCTGGATTCGGCGGTGTTGTGTTCGTTTGTCATCGTCTACCAACCCATGGCATCCAGCTTCGCTTCCAAGATCGATTTAAGCTCCAAGCGGGCACGATGAAGTCGGCTACGCACCGTACCGATCGGCAGCTCGAGCATTTCGGCGATCGTTTCGTAGTCATGGCCATCGAAATCACGCAACAGGAGCACCGTGCGCCGCTCTTCATCCAACATCTGCACGGCCTCGCGTACGTACTGTTGTGTTTCGGTAAGCTCCACGAACTCGTGGGGATCGGACGAAGCGCCGCATTGTTCCAGGGCAACCTCGACATCGGACCGCTGATGGGTGTTTTCCATGCGTTTTTTTCGACGATAGCTGATCAGTAAATTCATGGCGATCCGCACTAGCCACGTGTAGAATCCTGCTCGGCCGTTGTAGGTGTGAAGTTTCTCGTAGGCGCGTGTAAAAGTATCTTGCGCCAAGTCTTCGGCCAGCGCTCTATCGTGACAGGCATGCCACAGCAATCCCAGTAGGCGCTGTTGATAGCGTTCTACCAGCGCGGCGAAAGCGGCGGCGTCCCCGGCTTTCGTCCGTTCGATGGCTTGGTTATCGTCAGCCGACATCGATTGCTTCACTGGGGACTGGATTCATTAAGAAAAGACGCGAATTACAAAGCGGCGGTTCCGAGAATTACCTGCTCGATTGTAGAGCAGCGTAATCGATTATCTCACTCCCTTTCCCCCACGTCTACCAAGGGGGAGGTTTCAGCCTGGGACCACATGATCGGAGAGGTTGGGCCGCCGTGTTCCCGGCAGCCTCTAAACCTCCCTGCCGCGGCAGGTTGTACAACGTGTCCCCGCTGAGGCCACTTCCTCTCTCCACCTTTCCACCCGCTTGTTCTCCGCTCCATTGCCAAGCGGTGATACGTCCAGGTGTACCATTCCCATACAGGGATTGATTGTGCTTAAGCCTAGGTGACCAGTGGCTCCTGATGGTAACCAACACCCTGTTTGATCTCCACCTCCATGGCTTCCTTTTGCCACTGCGTGGGCCAGATCTGGAATTAGAACGCGTCTAGTGAGATCGTGTTTTGCAGCCACGCCTGCACCACGGCATTGGGCGCCAACTCCTCACGCGGACGGTGAGCCGGGAAAAAAGTGGCTAATTGCGCGGACATGCACAAGAAGAATACTCGCCATGTGCAGTGCGCCGCCAGTCACCTGCCGACTTCTCTCGCTGCGAGGTGGCGCGATAGCCGACCTAGATTTCGGGCTGAGCCAGATCGACCCACCGGTTTTCCCACCAGGACTCTGGCCGGGTGGCAGGTGATCGTCGAGAGTTCTCCATGGCAGGCCAATTTCGGGAATGCACCCGGCATCCACCCGGTGGTGGGGATGGCGAGAGTGCTGGGCGGAGAAGGGAAAAAATCGCTATTTACGCGTCGGGCCAATGTTTTCACAATACGCGACGAACCATTCAACTTCGGGGCTCTGATCATGGTGCGTGGAGCGGACGGTGGAGTCACGGAGGGCAGGAATGGACAGTGGGCCATCGATGGAGTAGGAGCGGCCCGGGGCGAAGTCGTCCGACTTTGTCAGCTTTCTCGAACCACCATTGCAAGGAGTGCAGAAGTGCGCGTACTGAGTCTAGCTATTGCCCTGATCTTAGGGACGATCGCCGCCCAAACCGTGATGGCGCAAGGTGCCAATCAGGCGGCGAGTACCAATGGCATCACGGTCGCCGTTGTTGACGTGGGGTACATCCTCCAAAACCATCCCACGATGAAGGCGGACATCGAAGCGATCGAATCCCGCATGAAGGATGCCGACGCGGAAATGACGCGAAAACGTGACGCGATTCTGAAGCAGATGGATCAGTTGCGTGAAAAGTTCGTGGAAGGGACGCCGGAGTACGAGCGAGAGGAGAAACGCATTGCGGAGCAGGACACGCAATTTCGTTTGGAAGTTGTCCGCATGCGCAAAGATTTCGATAAGGCTCGTGCCAACGTCCTGTACGGCGTGTACAACGACATCAAAGAATTGATCAAGTACGTCAGCGATCAGATGGGAATCCAAGTGGTGATTCGTGTTGCCGGGACACGTGAGGAACTCGATCCCGCCAAGCCGGATCATGTGCAGATGCTGATGAGTCAAGAGGTGCTCTACTATCGCCCGAATGTAGATTTGACCGACTGGGTGCTGCAGGCGTTGAAGGCGCGGGTAGCTCAGAAGTCGGGTGGCGCCCAAACTCGGTAGGCCAGACTCCCGTTGGAATCAGCCCCATGGTGTGGGGTGGTTCGTGATCTAGGCGGGGCCGCTCTGGTGGTGGCCTCGGCTAAACCCTGCCAAAGGAAAACGATTGTTCGGTCGCTTGCCGCGATTGCCGACTGCATACCAATTGCTGCATGTGGAAGGTTGCTGGCTGGCGACGGCGTCGGGACAAGGATGTCACCGCAATGTCACGCATGCAAAACACGATCCAGTCTCCCTGTCGCATCAGCGGTCGCGGTTACTGGTCGGGACAAGTCAATACGCTCACCTTTCTGCCGGCGGCTGCCGATACGGGAATTCGTTTCGTGCGCGTCGACTTGTCGTCTCGACCAGTCATCCCGGCGGTAGCAGAATCGCGGCAAGGGATGCCTTTGCGGACGCGGTTGGCCGCTAACGGTGCGGAGGTCGACATGGTCGAGCATGTGATGGCCGCGCTGTTCGCCCTGCAGATCGACAACGTGGAAATCCACTGTACATGTGCCGAAATGCCGGGTTTGGATGGTAGCAGCCAGCCGGTGGCCCTGGCGCTCGAGGCTGCGGGGATTCGGCCGTTGGACTCCCGGCGAGAAGTATTGCAGGTCAGCGAGCCGCTGTGTGTCGAAGGGAAACCTGGCCAATTCCTGCGTGTCGAGCCAGCGGATGCTCCCGGGTTGACCGTCGAGTATCACTTGGATTATGGGCCCGACAGTATCATTGGCCAGTCGGTGTACCGTACCCAAGTGACGCCGACGATTTTTTTAAATGAGCTGGCTCCTGCGCGTACCTTCATCACGCGCCAGGAGGCAGACAGCTTGCAGGCACAAGGACTGGCCCGTCACGTCACCGAACGCGACCTGCTGGTGTTCGCTGCTCATGGCCCTGAAAACAATACATTGCGCTATCCGGATGAGTGTGCGCGGCACAAGGCGCTGGACTTGATTGGCGACCTGGCGTTGTGTGGCGTCGATTTGCACGCCCGCGTCACGGCTCGCTGCACAGGTCACCAGCTCAACGGATTGATGGCCGACAAGCTCAGATCCCTGTGGCGCGACTCGGCGCCGCGTACCGCGGGAAGGGTGGCGGCATGAAGCAAGTCCATGCATGCCGCGGTGCCCACCGGCATCGACGGACAACCAACACAAATTGATAACGAGGCTGCAGGTGTTCTCCAGCCGGTATTTGATTTCGAGAAGCACATCGCTGAAAGATTGATCGTATGGCTACCATTATTGCCCATACTGCGGTCGTCGACCCGCGCGCCGAATTGGATGAGGATGTGCGGGTAGGTCACCATTGCGTCATTGGACCGCATGTCCGCATCGGTCGAGGCACGCGGTTGGAGAACAATGTCACCCTGACCGGGCACACGACCATCGGACGCAACAATCATCTGTTTCCTGGGGTGGTTATTGGTGCCGAACCGCAGGATTTGAGCTATCAAGGTTCTCCCACCCAAGTGGTCATTGGCGATGAAAACGTTTTCCGAGAATCGGTGACGGTAAATCGTGCCACGGAGAAGGAAGATGGTATCACCTCCATCGGCAGCCAATGCTATTTCATGGCCTGCTCGCATGTGGCACATGACTGTCGCGTGGGAGATCGGGTGATCATGGCGAACAATGTCATGCTCGGAGGGCACGTGCATGTCCATCATGATGCGACGCTCTCTGGAGGTTGTGCGGTGCATCACTTCGCATCGATCGGCTGTTTCAGCTTTGTCAGTGGTCTGTCGCGAGTGCTTCACGATGTTCCCCCCTTCATGTTGGTCGAAGGATTTCCCGCCCGTCCACGTACCGTCAACGTCGTTGCCTTGAAGCGGAAGAACTTCAGTCCGGAGTCGATCAAGGCGCTGATGGAAGCCTACCGGTTGCTGTACCGGTCACGAGTCGGAGTGCAGCACGCTCGGGAAATCCTGTTCAGCAACGGCCCTCATTTTCCGGAGCTGCAAACGTTGTTCGAGTTCATCGAGATGTCGCAAGGGGGGCGTCACGGACGTGGCCGCGACCGGAGGAAGGCAGCATGAAACGCATTCGCTTGGCGGTTATCGGTGCCGGTCATCTAGGGCGCATCCATGCGCGATTGGCTGCGGCCAATCCTCAGTTCGATCTGGTGGCGGTGGTCGATCCGTCCCCAGAGGCGCGTCGCACGGTGGCAAGCGAATTGGAGTGCACGACGGTGACCGACTACCGGGAACTGTACGGAGCGGTGGACGCGGCGATCGTTGCCACGCCCACGCGTACCCACTACGAGGTGACCAGCTCCCTGTTGCGTGCTGGCGTGCATTGTCTGGTGGAAAAACCACTGGCCCATCGCGCTGACCAAGCGCATCGCCTGGTACAGATCGCTCGCAATCGCCATCGCGTGTTGCAGGTGGGGCATGTGGAGCGCTTCAATCCCATGTGGTCCGCCGCTCAAGGACGCTTGGAGGCTCCCCAGTACGTAGAGGCCACACGATGTGGGCCGTTCAGTGGACGCAGTACTGACATCGGTGTGGTGTTCGATCTCATGGTGCACGACCTTGATCTGATTCTGTCGGTCGAACAGAGTCCGATTGTGGGAATCTCCGCCAGTGGCTTGGCACTGCTGGGTAAACATGAGGATCTGGCCGAGGCCCGCCTTGAGTTCGCATCCGGCATGGTCGCCGTGCTCCGCGCCTCGCGCGTGGCGACTGCCGCCACTCGCCGCATGCAGTGGTATTGCCACCAGGGATTCGTCGATATCGACTTCTCAGGAAACACGGTGCGTGTTGTGCGTCCCTCGGCAGCGATATGCAACGGGGAGTTGGACGTCGATCAACTGCCGGTCGACCAACGCATGCAGCTTAAGTCGACCCTCTTCGAGCATTATCTCCACCGCGAGGCGATTGCCGTCGAGCGACGTAACGCCATCGTCGATGAGCAGCATGACTTCGCCGTTTCCATCGCTGCGGGAAGTCAACCGATTGTCACCGGTGACGCCGGCGCGCGCGCTGTCGAGGTCGCCGAACAGATTGTCGAGGCGATCGCCAGCCGCAACTGGCAATCGCACTGGCGGCGTCAAATGGCACCTGGTTCTCGTTCAGCGACGACCAAGGTGGGCCCCGCCTCCCCTACCACCTTTCCCACCCGCCGAGCTGGTTGAGCAGCGATGTGTTAATGCGGGCGACCGGCAGCATGCCGCTGGGCGCGCGACCCGGCTGGGACATCCGAACGACGGGAAGACGCGAACCGGTGCTCGTCCTCTTTGTGGCGGCTTTTCTTACGCTGGCGCCCTGGCAATGGGGGTAGGTTTTGAATACGAGCGAGACATGGTGTAGAATGCGCAGGCGCTGAGCGTCTTTTCCGCATGGTGACACTCTCGTTTCGAAGCCTACTGATCCGGAAGGTTAGGGCATGGCAAAGCACGCTGGCCAACAGGCTACTAACCTGGCCTCATCCAATGCTGAAGTTGCAGCGCTCGTCCAGCGGCTGCGGCAGGGGGACCTCCAGGCATTGGGGGAGCTGTTTGATTATTACCAGGAGCCTCTTCTGCGGGCGATCGAGGCACGCATGCATTGGTCGCTGCCGGCGCGAATCGATCCCTTGGATATTCTGCAGGACGCCTACATCGACGCGTCGCAGCGCTTGCCGCATTTTCTTTCCCGCCCTGACAGCTCCATCGCCATATGGTTGCGTTTAATCGTCCTGCAACGCCTGCAATTGACGGTGCGCCATCATTTGATGACTGGCAAGCGAGATGCGCGACGCGAAGTGTCCATGCATCGACCTGAGCGGGCGGTTCGGTCGAGGACCTCCTCTCCAGAAGATTGGTTGTGCGATTCGCTGACCAGTCCTAGTCAAGCGGTGATGCGGGACGAGACGTCCGATCGACTGCGACGAATCTTGCGCCAGATGTCCCGGACGGATTGTGAAATCCTAATGCTGCGACATTTCGAGCTCTTGAGCAATGAGGAGGCCGCCCAAGTGCTGGGCATCAGTCCGAAAGCCGCCAGCAACCGTTACGTCCGAGCGCTGGAGAGACTGCGGCTGCGCATGGCCGCGGAGATGACTGCGGGGAGCACCGTGCTGCCAGATTCGCATTGAATGGAGGGGGGGATGGATCGATCGCGTCGCATCGAGCAGTTGACCGATACGATTCGCCGCATGCTGCATGGGGACGGAGTCGACCGTGCGCTGTTGGCGCGTCAATTTCCCGAGTGTGCTGCCGACCTGGAGAGCTACATCGAGACGATTCAAGCCTTGGAGTCGCTACCAGTTGTTCCCCCGCGTCCTCACGTTCGTCCGGGATTGTTCGGTCGGACGCATACCTTGGGGGGATTTACGCTGATCCGCGAATTGGGACGCGGTGGCATGGGGGTCGTCTACGAGGCGCATCAGCCCCAGTTGTCACGCCGCGTGGCGATGAAAGTGTTGCCCCCGCACCCGGAGCCAACTCCAGAGAATGTCCGTCGATTTCGGCGCGAAGCCACCGCGGCTGCTCGCCTCCACCATTCCAACATCGTACCGATCTTCGGGGCAGGAGAGGATGATGGAATTCATTACTGTGTGATGCAACTGATCGATGGTCACAGTTTGGACCGCCTCTTGCCATTGGTGCGAGAGCGGATCGAACTGGAATTACCCCAGTGCGTTTCTCCGACGGAGGGTTCCGGCGGTGTGACCGACCATTTTCCCTTGGCGGCCGCCGCTGAGATTCTCGTCAGTGGTTCCGTTCGCGCCGAGTGGGGCCTTGAACGAGACCCAACGGATCGTCCGCTCGTCGGTCGGCAGCCGATGGGGCTGGGGGCCGGCATGTCGCCGCAGGATTGGTCCGACACCTCACGTGGCTGGCGACGTATGGATACCAACAGTTTGCGGCGTAATTACATCCAGAACATCGCTCGCATCGGGGTTTGCGTCGCCGATGCCTTGCAGCATGCTCATCGCCACCGCGTGCTGCATCGTGACATCAAGCCGGGGAATATCATCCTCGATCGGGAAGGAAGGCCGTGGGTTGCTGATTTCGGGCTCGCCAAGCTCGAATCGCAGGACGATCTGACGGCCTCGGGATGCCCTATCGGCACTTTGCGTTTTACTGCACCGGAGCAGTTGAGCGGGCATTGCGATGTGCGTTCGGATGTCTATTCGTTGGGAGTGACCTTGTGCGAACTGCTCACCTTGCAGCCCTCCTTTGAAGCGTCCAATCGAGGAGAGATGGTCAAGCGGATTCTGGATGGGGTAGCCACACCTTACGTGGATTCCGATCCGGCCATTCCCACCGATCTCAAAGCGATCGTCAGAAAAGCGATGGCTGTGGAACCGAGTATGCGATATCAGACAGCCGGTCACCTGGCGGACGACCTGCGTCGTTACCTGCAAGGGTATTCGGTCCATGCGCGCGCGGCCGGATGGTTCACGCGTAGCCTCCGTTGGTGCCGCCGCCACCGGCGACAAAGCACCATGGCTGGTGTAGCTCTGGGAAGTTTGTTGGCCGTCGCCATAACAAGCTTTCTCGCGTTTCAACGAGAATCTCAACTGCGGCACCGATCCGAAGCGACCACGACGGTAGCCCTGGCTGCCTTGGACCGCGTCTTTGACAGCTACCTCCCAGATTGGTCCGATACCTTTTCCGCCACGTTGCATGGTGCTGTCGGGGTGTCTCAACGCGACGCCGAACTACTCGAGGGGCTGCTGACCTTCTACGGAGAATTGGCGGAGGAGAACGACTACGAATCGGGGCGGGAGCCTGCCTTGCGTCGCGTGGCGGCCTGTCGGAAAGTAGGGATGATCTCCTACCGATTGGGAGACACCGACAAGGCGAAACTGTACTTGGGCAAGGCGTTGGCAGAATTGCAGCGATTGCACGGTCCCTTCGGTGCCTCGCCCCAATTGCGCTTTCAAACGGCGCTGGTTTACAACGAGTTGGGAGAGATTTATTGGAGTGCCAGGCAGATCGAAGAAGCCCACCAGTTTCACGAATCAGCACTGGCAGAGTTGAATCGCCTCGGCGTGACTTTCGGCAGCGTGAGTGCGGCAGCGGCGGAACAGCAATTCGAGTTCTGTCGAACCTTGTATTTCCTGGCCCGTCGTGGCCGCGGTCGCCTCGGCGGGGCTCCGTTACGGCCGGTCATTGCCCGAGAGCAAGAACGGTATGACCTGGCAGTCCGCTCGCCCATGCGGAGTACCATGACGCGGCGAGCGATCGAGATGACCGAGAAGCTGGTCGCCCACTACCCGCATGACGACAATGCCAAACTTCTCTTGGCGCTCTGCTATCGCGCCACCAGTGATGGTTCGCTCGACGACACCGGTCAGGCGGTGCATCCCCAGTTGGAAACGGCTCTCGATATTCTTCGCGACCTTTACCATCGTGATCCTGATAATGGTGCCGTAGCCTTCGCTCTGTGCCGTACGCTGCAGTGGATCAACCTGTGGGGACCTATTTCTCAGGAACGCCGCGCCCGCATCGAGCAACAGTTGCTGGAGTCGGCGGCGATCGCTCAACGCTTGCGACGCGACCGGCCGAACGAGTGGATGTATTCGGCTGCAGAGGCAGAAGCTTACCTGTATCTAGCACGATGTGTGCACAAGTGCCATCTGCCCCATGACGCGCTCCACTATACCGAACAGGCCATTCAATTGACCCGCGAGTTGACGGAACGCTATCCCAACTGCGATGCTTTTGCCTACTGGTTGGGAGTAGAACAATCGCAACGAGGACGGCTTCTTTGTGGCATGGATCGGGAGGCCGAGGCCTGCGCCGCTTTCGATGAAGCGATTCGTTGGCTGCAACGATGCGCGGAGCGAAGTCCGCATTGGCAGCACATCGTGTTGGCGGACATCAGCGAAGCGGCCGAGCACTGGGCGCAAGCCTTGACGGTGTTGGGGAACCACGAAGAGGCGCATCAGCGATGGCAGATGGCCCTCGCCGTTTCGCTCCGCCCCACAGACGTGGGCGTCGACCATTTGGCGGTGGAGGAACTCGGCGAGTGACCGGATCGGCAAGCTGCCGGGTCACGTGGACGTGGAAGAGGCTTCGATGCCGTAGCGCTCCAGCAAACGATAGAGTTTACGGCGATGAATCCCCAGCATTTGAGCGGCTTTTGTCTTGTTGCCATTGCATCGGTGCAAGATGTCCAACACATGGGCTCTGGCGACTTCATCGAGAGATCCCGCTGGCGCGGCCGCGCCAGGGCGCGCAGTCGCCATGTTCCTGAAGGCATCGTCCTCGGTTGCCAACCTCTGGGGATCCTCCTCGAAACCGGCGGCAATATCTCGCGGCAAGTCGCGCAGTGTGATGTTCTTGCCCTCGGCCAATATCATTCCGCGATGCAAGATATTGATCAGTTCGCGGACGTTTCCCGGCCACTGGTATGCATTCAGCGCAGCCCGAGCCGCCGGGGTGATGCTCCAGCCGGGATCGAGGAAATGGTCGATCAGCAAGTCCACATCACCATTCCGTTCACGCAGCGGAGGCAAACGGATGGGCAATACGTTGACGCGATAGAACAAGTCCTGACGAAACCTCCCTGCTTGCACCTCGCGGTCCAAGTCGCGATTGGTTGCCGCGATGATCCTCACGTTGACCTTGCGCTCCTGATGGGAGCCGATGCGCCGCAACGAACCATCCTCCAGCACGCGCAGCAATTTCGGCTGCAAGGCCAATGGCAACTCCCCCAGCTCATCGATGAACAGCGTACCGCCATCGGCCACTTCGAACAGGCCCGGTTTCTCGGCGGTCGCCCCTGTAAAAGCCCCCTGTTTATGGCCGAACAATTCGCTTTCTACCAGCTGTTCCGGAAGAGCGGCACAATTGACGGTGACCATCGGCATGTTCGCTAAGGCGCTTGCCGCCTGAATGGCTCGCGCCACCACCTCCTTGCCAGTACCGCTTTCCCCCAGGATCAACACCGGCTTGTCCGTGGGAGCGATCCGTTCAATCAACCGCTTCACCTCACGCATGGCTAGCGACTCACCGATCAACTGCGGCGTTTGGTGACTACGTGCCAGTAGCGTCTTCAGGTGCTCGTTCTCGCGCCGCAGTTTGGCACGGTCAGAGGCCAAATGGCAATGATGTTCCAATTCCCCGAGGGGACACGGTTTGGTCAAGTAATCGGTCGCCCCCAGTTTCATCGCCTGCACGGCGCTTTCGATGCTCCCCTGACCGGTGAGGATAATCACCTCCAGGTCCACCCCCGCATCGCGCAGTCGCTGAAGCAATTCGATCCCCGACATGCCCGGCAAGTTCATGTCGAAAATGCCCACGTCGAATGATTGCTGTTCGCATTGGGCAATCGCCTCGGCGCCACTAGCCACGGCGACCACGCGATGCCCTTTTTTCCGCATCCACCGAGCACTAGACTCCCGGAAGTCCGCATCGTCTTCGACAATCAACATGGAAATGGAGGTGGATCGATCCGCGGCGCTCATTAAAAGGTCGTCCCGTGGAGTGGATTTCACAGTGCTCAACATCCCAGCACGCTCCCATTAAAACAAAAACTGCCCGGCGTGCATATTCGCACAGGGCGCGCTTCGGCAAAACTATCGCCACCGCTCCCTGACGGTTGAAGATAGCCAAATCGCCCTACTTTCGTGCCGATGCGACTCAGGTTTCGCTGAGCTGATCTGCGGTGCAGACGGCGCGCCACCGCCCTATTGCTCGGTGCTGACAACACCTGGCTTGGGGGAAGCCTGTACGGGGGAGCCCTAGGAGTTTTACGTGGTTGCCTACTTCAGCGGCTCGGCGTTCTCTTTAGAATGATGGCCATCGCCGACGTCATGCGTCGCACGCCCCCGTAGCTCAGCCGGATAGAGCATCGGATTTCTAATCCGCAGGTCGCAGGTTCGAATCCTGCCGGGGGTACTCTTTTTCCGTCGCGAACTCAGAGCGACACGCCAGTTAGCTCTGAGGGCGATTTTGCGGTGTCGCAGATGCCGCCCGTTATCCGCAGTGTCTGCAACACTTTGCGATGACTCTCGATTCGGAATGGGGCTCTCGGTTTTCTGTAGCGGAACGCGAAATATCAGGGTTGCTTCCGTCTGACCGAAAAATGACGCTCGAACTCTCGCGCTCTCGGTTTAGAAACCCCTTGCTTGTTAGCAACCTGGTTGGGTTCGAGGGGCGAAGGCAACCTACCGCGAACTCGCATTGGCGTTCTCGATATCGCGTTGTAACGCCGCCCACATCCGCCGTTGTTTGCGCCAGTCGAGCGTGGCAGCGATCGGGCGAATGTCCGTTTCTTTGAGCACATCGCGGCCACGCTCGGTCCGCGGCAGGAACAAGATCTTCTCTTGGATGTCGGGAGCAAGGTTCAGAAGGACCATGATCTGCGTCATACGTGCCGTTGTGATTCTCCCGAAGTCGGCGAGTTCCGACTGGTTGGCGATAACGCCGTCTCGGATAAGCTTCTCACAACGGATCGCCAGGGCCATAAGGCGGGCGATGCGAGGGACACGACCGGCCGGTACGTCCGATGCGACTCCATCGTGCAGCTGCTTGCGACCATGTTGTCTGCGGGCGAGGTGAAACTTGCGAGTGACCTTGAGTGATTCGTTCATGCGGCGTCCTCCTGCTGATTGGCAAGTTCTTCGGTCAGCGACTTGATGCCGCAGGGATGAAAGGTGAGCGAAACGTTGCCATGCTCGCCGTCGTACTCGACGCGTTTGATCAACAGTTCCAGCAAGCGGGCCTGTTCTCGCGGCACGAGCGTTTGCCACAGGTCGTCGAAGTTGGCCAACGCCTCGCCTACGGTTGCATCATCGAGGAGTTCGCCATTTAGCGTGATCAACTCGTTGTCGATTTCGGTCAGTCGGCGCTCGGCGCTGCGAATACGCTCCTGGGTTTCCGCCAGGTTGGACACCCGTTCCACATCGTCGGCCATGGCGGAGGCGACTTGCAGGCGTGCGCTGTCGTCTCGCAGTTGCTGTTGAATCGCAACCCGTTCGTGGTTCAATCGCTCGATCCCTTCTTCCGACTGCTGTCGGACCTGGCGGACGGTTTCGGCGATCACAGCGGGATCGCGCCCGATGCATTTGATCTGCTCGACAACAAACCGCTCAATCTCCCCGGCAGGGACGGAGGGCGAGGGACATTCTGACCAGCCGCGCTGTTGCGCCGTACCGCAGACGTAATAGCGGTAGCGGCGATTCCCTTTCGACGTGTAGGTATGTGACATCGCACATCCGCAAGGGCCGCAGCGCAACAGGCCTCGCAGCAGGGCGCCGTGCTTGTTGCGAACGGCTCTGCCGCCGGTATGGCCGTTGCGCTGCAACAGCGTCTGGGCTCGCTGAAACAGCTCGTCGGGCACAATGGCCTCGTGCTCGCCGTTGTGGACCTCGTCCTTGTACTTGATCTTGCCGATGTAGGTGACGTTCGTGAGCAGCGAATAGAGACTGTTCTTGGTGAACCGCTTGCCGCCGCGCTGCGTTCCCTTCTTGGTCGTCCAGCGTTTCGTCGTCCAGCCACGGCGGTTCAACTTCGTGACCGTTGCCAGCAGCGATTGGTGTTCAAGGTAGAGTTCGAAGATCTGCCGCACGCGTTGAGATTCGACTTTGTCCACGACGAGCTTCGTGTCCTTTACGCTGTATCCGAGAATCGGCATGCCACCGGACCATTTCCCCTTGCGGCGAGAGGCAGCGATCTTGTCACGGACGCGCTCGCTGATCATCTCGCGTTCGAACTGGGCGAACGACAACAACACGTTCAAAACGAGTCGTCCCATGGAAGTCGCCGTGTTGAACTGCTGAGTCACGCTACAGAAGGATGTTCCGGTCGTGTCAAACACCTCCATCAGTTTGGCAAAGTCCAACAGCGAGCGACTCAGACGATCGACTTTGTAGACCACCACGCAGTCGATCTTGCCGGCTTCGATGTCCGCCATCAGGCGACGGAGCGCAGGCCGATCCATGTTTCCACCTGTGAAACCACCATCGTCGTAATGCTGTGGCAGGCACTGCCATCCCTCGTGCTTCTGGGATGCGATGTAGGCCTCGCCCGAATCGCGTTGGGCGTCCAGGGAGTTGAATTCCTGCTCGAGTCCTTCGTCCGTGCTCTTGCGTGTGTAAATGGCGCACCGCACAGTCGGAGTATCGGATTGTTTCTTACGACGCGTCATCGACTCTCTCCTTCCTTGTTGAGATTGAAGAACTTGTATCCATTCCAGTGTGATCCCGTGACCTGTTTGGCCACGGCGCTGAGCGACTTGAAGAGCTCCCCCTCGAACTCGAAGCCGTCCCTGACGACCTTGACCTGAATCAATCGGCCTTTGTACCGACGAGTGATCACCGTGCCTGGAAGCGGCACTCGCGAGTTGCCCTCAATTCGACAGGCCACCGTCTTGGCACGCTCTCCCGCATCCGGAGATAGCTTTGATTCGCGTGGCGCCGTAACGCGCAGGTCGGTGTTATTGGCCAGTTCGTTCGCCTGCCGAATCGCGCGTTCAGACAGGCCACCTTGTTCCAGCGACTGCATCCGCCAGATGATGCGGCGGATCAGCCAGGTCCGATTGCGGGCCCGCGTGGTCTCATTAAACAGCTCCACGTACCGCTCGCGCAGTTCGCTCACAGTCATCCGCTCCAACGCGGCAACCTCTTTTCCAACATTCAGTGTCATGCGTTTCTCCTTGTCTCGAAAGCCTCGGAATCGTTAACCCGAGTGGACACTGAGCCTCGTTTCGGGCAGGAACTCAAGGCCCAAGTCACCGGTTTCCGAGCGTCGTTCTTCGATCCAGCCGGGCGGCGTCTTTCGCCGTTCCCTCCGTCTTTCGCCAGAACTCGCCGCGTGGGCGCACGGGTGGCCACGTGGCGCGAGTGATAGGCCTTTGGCGATTCGTCCGACCACTTGGCGAGACCGACGCGACACGTCGCAACACAGGGCGTCGGGGCGCGCATCTTGCCCTGTTTGACTGCGAAAGAAACATGCGGAATTCCGGCTGAATGCTCGCCAGCCGCGCTTGCTGTGTTTCGACCCGCATGGCTGATGTGTGTGTGTTGTAACGCAATTCCCAACCACCAACGCCAAGGAGAACACGCATGAACGCCCGCGAGAAAAAGAAGCCGCAGCTCACCGCCGAGGCTGCTTACGAGAACGCCCACCTGGTCGCGCAAGACCTGGTCCAACGCATCGGCGAGCTGCTCTTCGACCTGCCCGCGCCCGGCAACGACGAGCACCCGATCAACTGGGCCGACGTCGGAAGCGTCAACGAAGTCAACAGCCGCCTCCTTTCCGTCGTCGCCTTCCTCGAAGGCACCGAAGAGTAATCGCCAACCACGACAGGGAAACGAACTATGACCATCGACGAACTGATCGAACGCCTGGAAGAGTACCGCGACGCGATCGGCGGCGAAACGGAAGTCCGATTGATGACCCAGCAGAACTGGCCCTTCGAAAACGAGGTAGTCGGCCTCGCTTCCGGCGAAGAGATCAACGAGCCCGACGACGGCGAAGACGAGGACGTGGACGAAGAAAGCGTGGTCTTCATCGTCGAAGGCCAGCAGCGCTGCTACGGATCGTCGCGGGCCTGGGAGGTCGCCTACTAAAGCCGAAACGCCCAGGCGGGCGTCGCGGCGGGTGGTTCCCGCCGCCTGATGATGGCAGCCGAACCATCGCGAACGATTTCCATAAGGAGCCAGATCATGGCGACGAAGAAGACCACGACGAAGAAGGCCCCCGCTCGCAAGGCCACCGCGAAGAAGGCCGCCCCCAAGAAGGCATCGACGACGAAGCCGGCCGCGAAGAAGACGACACGTGCCGCGTCGAAAGGCGACGCCAAGACCAAAAAGCTCAGCGCCATCGACGCCGCCGCGAAAGTCCTGGCCACGGCGAAGGAGCCGATGAACTGCAAGGAGCTGATCGAAGCAATGGCGGCCAAGAATCTCTGGATCAGCCCCGGCGGCAAGACGCCGCACGCCACGCTGTACAGCGCGATCCTTCGCGAGATCAACACCAAGGGAAAGGACGCCCGCTTCAAGAAGGCGGAACGCGGCAAGTTCACCGCGAAGGGCTAACGCCCGCGACGGGTTCCGCCCCAACGCCCCACGTTCGCCACATCGGGGCGTTTTCTCGTTGGTGGCCTCGCTGGCCAACTCCGCCCACCGGCCGCGACGTGGGCCAACTGGGGCAACCGACGCGCGCAAACTGGCCAACCACAGGAGGCGGTTGGTGGTTGCGCTACGATATCCGTTCATTCGTGACCTTCCTCCATGATTTCCGTCAGCGCCTCTGTCCACGGCAGCCGACCATCGCGGATCGCGGCTTCCATCCGCTTGAAGAATCGCCACTCCCACAGGGGCACAATGACGACGTCCTGCCGGCTGTATCGCTGCACGACGATCGGCTCATCGGTATTGGCCACATGCTGGCAAGCGATGCCCAGCGTATCGCGAAGATGCGTAATCTGGATAACATGATCAGATTGCGATGCGGACATGTACAACAATAAAACTGTGCCTAAGATTGCGGCTGTTCCCACGGACCTCTCGAAAAGAGATTCGCCCGGAAGTACCTATTGAGAGGGGGGGGGGGTGGAAGTGCAGACGTTGCAGACGTTGCGGACGTTGTCCCAGGGGGTCCAATTACGCGCGCGTGCGCCCGCGCGCACGTTGACCGACTCGGGAAAAGGTCTGCAACGTCTGCAAGTCGTGTCGTATCTCATTACTTATCCAGTACTTAACCCCTGCAGACGTTGTGATTTATTTAGGTCTGCAAACGTCTGAACGTCTGCAGCGTTTTCGACGACTCCCACGCTGTAGAGCGTCTTGCGACCCTCATCCGATCTGCGGAAGATGGCAACGCGCTCATCTCCCAGATCGAACTGCTCATCCACGTACCTGCCAGCCAACACTCCCATCCGCGTGGTCTGAGACCGCCGCGAGCCGTCCCCCAACTCCGTGCGGAGAAGGAAACGATCGGCGGCGAGGTCGGTCAGTTCGGCCGCCGTCCAGATGCCTTGCGGGTGATCGGCCAGCGCGATGACCAGTTCGGTGAACTCCCGGCGCGTTTCATCCATCGCGGTGGCGGCTTCGTCGGCGTTGGCCAGGAAATCGGGTTCGCCGCAGGCATCCAGTATTCCGCCGACGATGTTGCCCCAACCCTTCTTGTTAAACCGCGTGTGGACGTTGGCATGCCGCATGCCGGCCGCTTTCCAGCGTTCGACCATGCCGACCAGTTCACCGAGTAATTCAAGTCGATGCTGCTGGGCGTAGCCTTCGGGATCGGCGATGACAAAGTTCCGCCGACGTGGATCTCCTTCGTGGTACAGGTTGATGACTACACTGCGGGTAATCAGATCGCGGCTGACGTCGGGCGTGTTGGCGGTAATACAGAACAGGTGAGAATTCTCAGCACGAATCTCTTGGGAGAATCCCAGTAGCCGAAACGAGAGAATGGGGTCGGTGATGGAACGTTCGAGACAGGCGGAATCGATGCGCGGGTTCCGCCCGCGGGCTTTGGCGTTGTCGATAACGATCGTGGTGACGCCGCGCCGCACGATCGCTCCGAGTCGTTTCTCGAACTCCTCGTCGTTGGGATTGTAGGTCGCGGTCTCGACGGGCTGCCCGTCGCGGAGGATGGCCAGCATCTGAGCCAGGACGGATTTGCCGAGCTCGGGTTGGTTGCCGTTGAAGAGCGCTGCCGGTTTGGAGCCGATGAATCGTGACACCAGCAGGCTGGTCAGCAGGATGCCGATATAGTTTGTGCGGTCCGCGGGCGCTTTCCAGCAGAAGTCGCGTAGTAACGTGTCGAGATGCTCGGTTCCGTCGCGGGGTACAATGACGGGGCCAGCGTAGTAAATACCCGACTGTGTATCGAATCCCGGCGCAACGAGCCGCCAGTCGTCGGTGTAGACCGGGTTGTGGGTGAAGAGCTTGATCGCCGGCAGACGCCCGCGTTCGACGGAATGGTTGAGCCAGGTGTTGCCATAGGCGGGCGGCAGCGGCTTGAATTCTCCACCGTCGTCATCGATGAAATAGAATTCCACGTGCTGATTTAATAAGCCCGCCAGCTCAGCGGACGAGAGAACCGGGGCGATCGCCTGGTCGCGGACGACGACCAGTTGCTCGACACGGTTGAAGCAATCCCCCGCGGTCAGCAGTTGCTCGGTGATCTGCCCCATCGTGACGGCCACGGGCGTGGAGCGTGGATCGACCTGAATCGTGGGCCGCGATGGCTCCTCCGTGCCGGACGATTCCGGACCAACAGGAGGCTCGCATGGCGCCTCGACGACGGCGGATGACACGCGACGCTGGAGCTTCGAGTAGGTTGTCGCTCGGACCTCGAATTCAGCGTTGGCCCAGGTCACGTCGAAGTAGCGCCGGCCCTGTTCGGCGAACTTGCCGACGTGTTCGAGCTGCGTCCAAACCTCGTCCTGGGCGATGCCACTCCGTACGGCGTAACAGCAAACAGCAAAATCAGCCTCCGACCGTTGCCCTGGCGGGGCAATGGCGCTGGCGGCGATGAGTTCCGCGAGCTTGTCGGCCTTGGAGGGGGAGACCCGGCGTGGTGTGGGAAGCGGCATCGCAGCGATCTGCCGTTGACGCTCCGACGTGGGTGACGTGGCGATGAACGATTCAAACGCGGAGATCGGATATCTCCGTGAACGTTCGCACTCCACCAGTTTTGTTAAGATGGGGGTCGCGACCGTTACGCTGGTCCTTACGATTCATCGAGCCGGGAAGCCGCAGCAGGCGAGCCAGGTCGGTGGTATGGTCGCCACCGACCGCGTTGGCGACACCGGCCAGCAGATCCTGGATGTGCTGCGCCTTTGGGCTGACCTGCCATATGTGCTGGCGCTGGTCGAGATAGACGCGGTCGCCGTCCTCGACGAGGTAGCGGCGCGGTCGCTTGCGGCCGTCGGGCGTCTGCGTCCACTCGGTTTCGACGGGCGGCGGGTCGCCTACGTCGTCGATCAGATACGGCGCATCGAGCGACCAATACAGATGGACGCCGTGGCCGCTGTTTACGACGGCGGACGGTTGCGGCAGCTCGCTCTGGCGGCAGCGAGCCAGCGCTTCGCGGCTGGAGCAATCGTCGATGTCGGCCCATAGGGTGCGGACCTGGCGAATCTGCCAGGCGAAGTCGAATCGTCCTTTGTCGCCGGCCCGCGGGCAAACTCCGAAGAACAGGTTCGTGTGCCCGGCGGCCGAGGACTCGAACAGCAATTCGACGGTGCGGCGCAACACCACCGCTTTGGCCGGGCGGTAGCAGACATTGCGGAAATCGACGCGGCTGCGTTTCCGGCCGGCCTCCGTCCAGGTTTCGATGGGACGAAAGAGAATAAGATCGTGCTGATCGAATAGCGCCGTCAGCAATGCGACGGCGGCTTCTGCGTCTTCCGCCCGCTGCGGCGGTGCTTTCATTGTGGTCGATTCCATGCCTCGCTGCGTTCCTTCCGTTGCCGATGAGACTGCGGTCTCCCCCTTGGTTACTTATGCCGTCTCGACACGGCGGTGCGCGCTCGACCGCCGGCCGCACGTTGATCCATGAGCTGCTACGCGCCTGGCTCACCCCGGTCCGCCGCGATTCGGCACAATTCGGAGGCAATTCGGTGGACCGCTGCCTTGTCGAACACTCGGAAGATTCCGGCCCGCCCGCAGGGCTGTATCCGGCGGGAACGAATCACGTAGGCGACGCGATGGGTGTCGACCCCAAGTTGCTTGGCGATTTGGCCGACGGTCAGTAGACTCGGAATCTCCGCTGACATGCGTGGAGCTCCTCGGCGGTGACATCCGAGTGTCTCGCGTTGCCCCGTGCATCGCAGCGACACTCGGCCCTACACTGGTGAGTAATGCAACCGCGCAGCGACGTGATTCCGGAAATGCGCAAAAAGAGAGGCAGCTCGGACCACCGATGCCCAAACTGCCTTGTAGTGCAGAGATTTAGATGCGTCAGATTTTCTACGAATTCTGCTCCGCAATCGGTGTCAGGCAACCCGACGGGCAACCCGCGAGCAACCGATCGGCAATCCGTGAGCGACTCGACAACCGTCAGTAAAACAGTTTGAAACCAAGTCGGCCGCCATCCCCTCTTTCGACCATGCCGAATCTGACACGAGCCTGCCAGTTCTTGGTGTGTCTTGTTGGCGAGGAAATCGGCCTGCCCTTCGGCTTGTGCCCCTCGGCGGCGACGGCCTGACAGATCGCCGACCGCAACCGGCTCATCGGAGCCTTGGTCTTGCTGATGACTTCCGCTTCGCGGATAGCTGTCCCGACCGGTCCCTTGGCATGCTTCAGCAGCACATCGTGAGCATCCTTCAGCTCAATGAATCCAAACCTGATGAACTTGCGAGCCAGCGCGTCCGCGACGCCGGCGGGTATGGCCAAAGTCACATGGTGATGTGGAATCCACCTGTAGTTATTTCGGTGGAAATGGTAGAGGTGCCACGTGCCATCCGCAGCCAGGCCGATTCCCCAGTTCTCCCATTCGTTGGAACCCGGCCAAGGAGGCTGCTTGTGAACCGGCTGTGGCTGACTGCCAGCTTCTGTGCCACTGACATCTCCCGCATCGTGCCTGCCATCCAGTTGCTTGGCCGCCTCAAGCAAAGCTCTCCGAGCATCGGCAGGCGTCTCGAGCAGCGACTGAAAGGCTTTGACAAATGCCTGGGCGCCCTCGTCCCAGTTTCCGATGCACACACCGGTCGGCGGGGAGTCTGCTGGTAGCTTCGCGAATCGGAGCAGCCGTCCATTTCCCACCACCGGCTCGCGTCCCACGGGCTTGCCGTTGACAATCCTCGGACGCCCGTCGAAGAAGCCTCGCCTCAGTACGAAATCTACCGGGGTCGTTTCGTCACCTCCGGCGATGTCCCGGCGTGCGAGTTCCCCTTGTTCTGTGAGCCGCCACTCCTGCGGCTCTATCTGTTGACAATAGAACGGCGACGTTTCTGAGGTATCGCTCTGCCGCCAATTCTCGTACTGCTTCTGCCACTCCTGCCACATCGCGGCCACGAGCTTTTCCAGGGCTTCGACGAGGCCGTTTTCGCCCGTCGCGGTGCAGGCGGCCTCGACCAACACATCGCTGTTGACCATCCCGACCCGAATCTGAAATCGCCGTTCGACCATGCCTGCGGCGGTCAGAAACACCAAGGCTTTCTGTTCCACCTCCCGGAGCGATTCTTGATCAAACGTGGCCCACGCATCGGGGATTCGATTCAATAGCGCTATTACGGCAGCCTGGATGGGGTCGAAGGATGGCATGGCTGCTGGTCCTTGGTGTTTTCTTCAATCCGCTGATCCTAACAAGTTTGGCGTGACACGTATGGTCACCATGCCACACTTTTCGGAATCATCACTTGGATTTGCACCGTCATTCAGGCAGCTGGGATGACGGGTGGGGAGGCAGATAAGATATTCCCAACGACTATTCACGCCGTCCATCGCACCGCAATCCGGCAACCCCAAAATCAGCCCACGATGCTTGAACGTCATGCTGATCCACCTGACGCGGCTCGAGGCTGAGACCGTCGCTTACTTCTTTACCAACTCGACCAGCCCTCCGGAAATCAGGGTCGCGACGTTCGTCAAAATGATTGGCAGCGCAAAGCCACCGGGAGAAGCCAGATATTTCGGGGTCCAGACCGGAGCGAACTTGTCTTTGTACTGCCGCAGGCCTTGAAAATTGTAGAAATGCTCGCCATGGCGATACGCGATGGCCGCGATTTGATTCCAGAGCGGCCCTAACGGCTGCGCGTCGATGCCCGATAGGGGCGCCATCCCCAGGTTGAACCAGCCATAGCCTTGCTCCTTGCCTAACAGCATGAGGCGGATGAATAGGAATTCCATGACGCCGTGTGGCGAGTCCGGGCGATACCGCATCAGGTCCACTGACAATTCTTCGTTTTCAGCGCCTCGCCAAACGTTGGCAAACGCGATGATTTGGCCTTGGCGACGTACAAGCGCAACCGGGCCGTGGCGGATGTAGTCCGGCTGAAAGAAGCCCAGCGAAAACCCCTTTTCGGCTGCGTTCTTTTCCGCCAGCCAGGCATCCGAGACTTGTTTCAGTTCCGCCATGAGATCGTCGTTCAGCGGCGGCTCGATGATCTCAAACTGGCAGCCATCTTCGGTGAGTTGCTTGTTGGTGCGACGCAATGTCTTGCGGCTGCCGCCTTCCAATCCAAACGTCGGCAGTGGCACGCGGGCTTCTTCCCCGAGCTTGATCAGCGACAGGCCCGTCTCGACATACATCGACACGTTGTCTTCGTCGACCTGATAGAAGACAGGCCAGCGACCGCCCTCGTCGCACAGCTCGCGAAAGTCCCAGATCAAGTCGCGCCGGCTAGCTTCGTCGCCGACGGGATCTCCCATCGAGATCCAACTGCGGCCCTGGGTGCCGTACATGATGAAGGCGTTCCGCGCGTCGTTGAAAAGC
>BPJV01000002.1 GCA_026004795.1 Pirellulaceae bacterium
AGCGAACCGGTGCTGTCCCACTGGTCGATGAGTGTTAAGTGCAGGGACGAGTTGCTGGTCGAAGAGCCCTCCCAGACATCGTTGAAACCGGCCTGCTGCCGCTCCGAGCCAACATAGTCACTGGTCTCGTCAATCAGCAGGACCGCAAAGCCCTGACTATCGCCATCGCCGGAGAGGGAGGCGGAGGCGCCGGTCAATGCACTGGCCAGCGACTGGTAGGCTCCCCGCCCGGTGCCGTAGCTGGCAGCAAAATACTCGAGCGACGAGTTGTTATTGCGGTTGGCTTTACTGAAGACAGGGCCGAAAGGAGTCTGCTCACCGTTTTGGATATCCCAACGTCCTCTCGTTCCCAGGCTCTGCCTGGGAACGCCCAGCACCCGAGGCTCTGCCTCACGATCTACTTCTTCATGGCTTCGTTTCCGTCTTTGTGCTTACCGTCGTTTTCGGCTTTTTGTCTTCGTTTTCGTCTTTCTCTTCGTCGTTGATTTCCTCTTCGTCGTGTAGCGACGCCGTGAGGCAACACAACGCCCCCGATTCAATTGGCGCTGTTGATCCTCAGACAAGAGGATTCCACCGCGCCGGCCCTGGTTGCCGTCGCGTAGCGACGCGGTGATGGTAGCCCGGTCATTCATGGCCGGGTTGTCGAGTCCCTCAATTCCCTCCCTACGCGTCGCATAGCGACGCGGTGAGGCTCTTCCAACTCTCTTCGATTTCCGATTCAAGCCGCGAGAAATAGACTGGCCTGATCATGCTGCCGGACAGTCTCTTCCCCCCTCTTCGGTTTCGATTTAAGCCGCGGAGCGGCGGGATGATCTAGCTCCGGGCGTGAGCCCGGAGTTGGATGGCGCATTGTTTCCCAACAGTCCCGCAGGGACGGCATGCGTACGCCCTCCAGTAGTGGAATTCGCCAGAATTCCCAAATGCCACAATTCGCCCCGAAGGGGCAGCGCCATGAAACCTCAGGGCAGAGCGCCAGCGGCGTAGCCGCTGAAAGCGCCGCCCTGGGAACACGAACGACCAACCATCTAAGCCCTGAAAGGGCGATCCAATTCTGCCCCAAGGATGGAGGTGCGCATCGAGGTTGTTGGCTGTAAGCCGAATTCACCGCCGCCACAGCCACCGACGCGTCGAAGCTGGGGGCTTGTCATGGAGCCGAGGTGTTGCCATGGATTCTTCGATCACAGATCGGGGCCCATCCGACTACGCGCGCCAGTGAATTTGGCCTTCGGCCAAAGGGGGCGTGTTCCGACTCCAGCTTCCTGGGGCGTTGCCGCCAGGCTACGGTGCCGCCAGGGCTTCGCCCAAACTCCATACTCGCCTGGACCTGCCTGGCGAGCGATTCCGACATCCGCTCGCACGACTCGAACAACCGACGAACCGTCCCGCAGGGACAGCAGTCCGAATCCACGGCTCGCCAGCCCGAGGATCTTAACTACTTATCGCATAGACACTTGCGTCAACCCAATGGATGGGTGGCATCAAACTGCCATTCGCACAACCCGGCCAACCGCCTAACAGGTTCGCAGGTACAGGCTACCGAAGCCACGTTTCGCCAATCCCTAGATCCTAAACTATTACCGCAGAGACACTTGCGTCAATCCAATTGGTGGGTGGCACGAATGGCACAGTCGTAGTTACAACTATTTGGTTTCAAAGGAGTTGTCGCCTCGGGCGAGCTTGGATTTGAGCATGTGGCGAGGTTGCATCATCAAGTTGTAATTGCTGGCCCGTTTCTTGCGGACGCGTGGCTCGAAACGGCCCGGACGGTTTCCCACCAAACACTGGGCAATCTGCTTCAGTTGAGCCATGCAATAGGCTTGCAATGCCGCTGGAGGTAAGGAGCCGCTAGCGATCACATCCCAAGCGGCCAGCACGTATTGGCAGGTGGTAACAAAACTGATCTGTCGTGGGCAAACACCGGCAAGTTCGGCACTGCGAGCGGCCGTTATGCGGATCGCATTGTAGGCGATGATGGTCGTCCAGAATTCGCGATGCACCATCGCTGGGCTCTTGCAGCGAAGATGGTGCAGATTCAGATGCGTCTTGATCGATCGCAAGTCCAATTCGGCGTTCCAGCGAAAACTGAATAGCTCGGCGAGATCCTCCACACCGAATTCTTGTTCGCCTTCGTCGGTGATCAGCGTCGTCACGATCACAAACGGTTGCTGCTTTCTTCCGGCGGCGACCACCATGTAGCGAATCTCACGAAGAGTGATCGCTTCGGGCATGCTCTCATACAATCGCTGGTCCATCCACGGGGGACGCGACGGACGACGCCACGTGACCAGATGGTCGTTCTTGCCCAGTCGCCGGCCAACGCGAAAGTCGGTGTGCCGTTTTTGATGCTTTCGGAAGCAGACATCAGCTCCACACCGGATCAGCAACGCGATCATCCAATAGTTGCCATAGAATCGGTCTGCCACGGCAATATCACCCGGTGAAAAGCAATGCAGCAACTGCCTCAGCAATGCGGTCTCTCCGGTCTGCTTGCCCTTGTACTTCGTCATGGCCGCATCGATGACGCAAGCGGTGGCCAACGAAATGACAGTGACGAATCGGGCGATGGGAAAACCAATTCCCGGTTGCTGCGCCGGATTTTGGGGATACGCGGCCTGGTTGGCGGCCGTGTCGGCCATCATGAACGTGGCACCATCGACCAGCTTGGCGTGTCGGCCCCGGAACAGATGCTTCGGATCGACTTGCTGCTGGCACTGCGAGGCAATCGTACCGGCCAGTTCGCGGAGTGCTACGGAACTGAGTTTCGCTCGTGCGCGGCAATAATCCCGTGTGTCCGGATTGATCTTGCCCTGACCGGTCCATTGCAAATAGCTGGCAATTCGGCTGACGGCCGATTGGCAAGCCGCCTCCTTGCCGTCACGAAGTACCTGACTCATAAAGGCCCAGAGCACGATCGAGGTGGTGTAGACCCGTCCGAACATTCCTCCGTGTTTACGGAAGATGCTCTCAATCATCTCGGCGGTGAGGATCTTCGAAAACGGCAATCCCGGCTGAGCGAAAAAGGCACCCAGTGTCTTCCCAAAATCGAAGCTGCGTTTAGGCGGACAAAATGGTATAGAGGCCATGAGAAAGACCCTCCCCGGTCTCAACTGCGAGGCAGACACCAGGAAGGGTCTCAACATCATGAAACCAGGAAGGATTTCATGACAATACCAGTTTTTTCGCATGTGCAGCCCAAAGTTTTAACAAAAAAGTCCGGGCTGCCAACAGTCAGATTCTGCGCTGACAGCAGCAAACAAACAACGACTGTGCCATTCGTGGGTGGCACCAAACTGCCATTAGCCGCATCTCGTACTTCGTGCGCTCCATATCGGAACTGCCTCAGTCCATCTGCCGAGACGTACCGCCCTGGCGACAATTCGCGATACCCTGGGCCGAGATAGTCGATGGCCCTGTCAAGGACGACATCCTCATGTAGTCGACCTGCCGGGAACTCAGGAGCGCGCCCAAGTCGTCGTACTGGTGCCGCTGCTCCACTCCTTGGGGCAAGGCTAAATCAGCTAAACCGGTGTTTTGTCGGCAAAGTCGATGGTGATCAACTCGCCGCCGACGTCAAACCACGCGGTCGCGAAACCGAACTTAGACTTCGTAATCCCAGATTCATCGTGAACGAGCCCGCCCACTGCCACCACGACCCGAAAACACGATCCGAATCCGATCGATTCTGGTTGTTTGATAAAAGCTTTCGATACGACTTCGTACGTGGTATCCGCTGGGACATTCACGGCTCCGGAATCGTACTCAATACAGCCCTCGCCCTCTTTTTCAATTGTTTGACGAACTATTGCAATCACCTTTTCGTCAGGCAACCAGCTGTCGAGCTGGGAAGTGTAGGAAGTCGTCGTAGTCATCAGTGAAGTCCTCCACGGACGAATTTATCGAAGATCAAAACACCGTTCTCGTCGATGTAACCAAGTAGCCGCTGGGCACTTCCGCCGATTTTCAACTCGTGCGTGTACTTGCCGACCGGATTAGCAAGAATCTTGATTCCGCTCTCGCCCATTGGACCGACGACACCTTTCTTCAACGCAGCGAGGAACTTGTTGAAATCAGCCTTTCCGACCAGCCCACGCAGTTTATTGTAGAGGTCATGCTTGATCCAAGCGTGCTTAAAAACCTGTCCCCTCGCAGCACCGCCAACCCCAGGACTCAAGTATCCTCCCCATGAGGCAACTACTCCAGTGGCCGCCTCGCAAATAGCCAAGCCGCCTGCCAAAGCGTCGGCCACACCAGCCACTACGAAGGAGACCTCCGAGCTGCGCAGCACCTTATCACGGGCTCGCAGTGCTTGCTCCGAGGCCCGGATCGCACTGGCTGCTTCCCAGTTGAACTTCTGCCCCAGAGCTTGCTCGATCCTCGCCCGTTCTTCGGCGGTAAATTTGTCTAGGCGCGTATGCGTCGTGCCAAAAGTCTGATTCAATTGGCGGACAATCGCAAGCTCCTCATCGACTGCCTCACTCCAGTCGATCCCCCAATCGAACCATGTAAATGGGTTCCACCAGCGCGATGTGGAAGTGCTCCCATCACCAACAGCCTCATCCGAACCGTTGTCGTGCGATCCTGTGTACGATCCCCACGTCGTATCACCTCTATCGGAAGATTCTTCGAATTGGTCACCTGCGGAGGGATCGGTGCTGCTAGGTGGATCGCCGGTGGTGTCGAGGTAGTCGAGCGGGAAAAGTTCTTCAAGAGCTTCTTCCAGCGGGGTTTTCCAGAGGTTGGTGTTGGTCGGATGGTACTCGTAACCGCTCAAGTGGACTTCATCGTCGCCGGAGACCGCGAACGACTCGTCGAACTGGCCGGTCGATGGATCGAAGAGGGCGTTCCAGTTGGCCGAGCGCTGGAACCAAGCATCGCGCAGCGATTGGTAATCCCAACCCATCTCGCCCAGCAACATAATGGCTTGGTCGACCGAATCGTAATGCTGTTGGTAATCGACCGACGAGGTGGCCGACGAGGATGCCGAACCGTTCCACGTGGATGTGTCATCAGCGGCCAGGCTGGCCGACAGCGAGCCGGTACGGGACGGAGTAGCAGGTCATGCTGCGGCTCACAGCGATAGGTCATGCTGTGGCTCATGGGCGCGAGGGATTCAAATACCTTCGCTGCATCGATAGGTCGCCCCTTCAGGGCGATCAGGGACTGTGGGGATCTTTTGCCACCCAGGGCGACGGCCGCGTGCGAGCGGTGCTCGCTTGACGGCCTTGCCCCGGGCTAGTTTGGTCTGGCCCCTGCGGGGCGATGCTGCCAGGCTACGGTGCTGACAGGGCTTCGCCAAAACTCCACGCTCGCCTGGACCTGCGTGGCGAGCGATTCCAACCGCCGTTCGCACAACCCCGCCAACCACCCAAAAGTCCCGCCGGGACAGCATGCATAAGCCACGGCTAGCCGACCCGCGGATCCTAAGTGCCTATCGCAGCAGCACTTGCGTCAAACCAGGTGGTGGGTGGCACCAAACTGGCCCGTTTATACCGATTCAAACCGTGAAGTGGCGCGATGATCGCCCTCCAGGCGTGAGTCCAGAGTTGCATTCCTAGTTCGAGTCTCTTTTTCAGCCGCGGAGCGGCGTGATGATCTAGCTTCGGGCGTGAGCCCGGAGTTTGGATGGCGCATTATTTCCCAACAGTCCCGTAGGGACGGCATGCGTACGCCCTCCCGCAGTGGAATTCGCCAGAACCCCCAAATACCCTCCCGTAGTGGAATTCGCCAGCCCCCCCCCAAATACCCACCCACAGTGGAATTCGCCAGACCCCCCCCAAATACCCACCCACAGTGGAATTCGCCAGAATTCCCCAATGCCACAATTCGCCCCGAAGGGGCAGCGCCATATAAGCCTAGGGCAGAGCGCCAGTGGCGTAACCGATGAAAGCGCCGCCCTGGGAACACGAACGACCAACCACCCAAGCCCTGAAAGGGCGACGCAATTCTACCCCAGGATGGAGGTGCGCATCGAGGTTGTAGGCTGGGAGGCAGAATCACCGCAACCGACGCGTCGAAGTGGGGGCTTGGCATGGAGCCGGGGTGTTGTCAAGGATTCTTCGACGTGCCTCGGGGCCGAGGCGACCACCGCGCCAGTGAATTTGGCCTTCGGCCAAAGGGGGCGTGTTGCGATTTCGCTTCCTGGGGCGTTGCCGCCAGGCTACGGTGCCGCCAGGGCTTCGCCCAAACTCCCGACTCGCCTGGACCTGCCTAGCGAGCGAGGCCGATTGCGACAGCTGCTCGAACACCCCGGCCAGCCGCCGCACAGCCTCACAGGGACGGCCGGACCACGCTGCCGAGCAGTCCTGTAAAGACAGCATACCGAAGTCACGGAGCGCCGCCCGAAGGCCATAACTTTCAGTTGCAGAAGCACTTGCGGCAATACAATTGGTGGGTGGCACCAAAATATTCGCGTGGTGCAGCGCAAAACAGAGAAGCGACTGAACAGAGAAGAGCTGTCGCCACCAGCACGAGCAGCCTGGGGCATCACTAATCCCGTGCAGATAGGCTTTCGATGTTCGCAACTGCTTGGAAACAGCGCCCCAAAACACAGCCTCCTACAGAAGTAGCCCTAGTTGTCGCCATTTTGATCAGCCCTAGTCGTCGCCATTTAAACTTGCCTTGGTCGTCGCCGTTTTCGGGGAGGCGATAGAATGGTGAGCAGTACCAGGCCTTGACCGTGCCGCCTTTTCACGGAGGACTTCCCCTTTACCAAGGGATCATGGCGACACGAACCGTTCTAATTCCCCGCTTGGCAGTCGTTATCTGCCCTGAGCATTGTCAGGAGTCTCGCGTGATGCGACCGTTGACACCCGATGATTTGCTGATTCGCAACCGCCCTGTGGAAGACCAGGAATGGATGGACGAGGCGCCGCCGCACTCTTCGCCGACCGCCGAGGTGCAGCTTGAACGTTTTCAGGTTCTGGAGCGGGTCATCCGCGATCAACCGCTGACCGAAGCCCCCTACCTGGAACTGGCCCGCATCTACTTGACCCAACGTCGATGGCAAGACGCCAAGCGGGTGCTTGATCAGGCGGTCAAGCGATTCCCCGATCAGGAGGACGTGCTGCTGTTGCACGAGGCAGCTCAATTGAATCGATCGTTGCAATTGCTCGAGCAGGCCGAGCATGATTATCAACGGATGCCGACAGAGGGGACCCGCAAGCAACTCGCTCGCTGCCAACTCGAGCTGAATGTCCTACGAGAACAGATATGTCGAGCTCGTTTGCAACGCCACCCAGAAAGCTTCGAGCTGTACCTCCCGCTTGCCGACGCCCTTGCTCACCTCGGCAAACGGGACGAGGCAATTGCATGCTTAGGGCGTGCGGCCCAGGTCCCGACGCTGCGTTGCCGGGCCAATCTACGCCTTGGTCAATTCTGGGAGCAGGCCGGTCAGCCTCCGCAAGCCTTAGCGGCTTATCGTCGTGCCGCATTGACGCGTGAACCTCCACCGGAGGCAGCTGTTCGCCGCGAAGCTTTGACGGCGGCAGCCAATCTGGCCGAGAAGCATGGCATGATCGATTCGGCACGGCGCTACCTGCGAGAACTGGCAAATCTAAACCCGGATGACGCCGTCTATCGCCTGCGACTGGCTGCCTTGGAGGATGCTTCCTTGTAGAGTCGACCAGTGCCGGAAGCCGTAATTGCCCGTGGTATAACCGCCTTGGCCATTTCTGGCGCGCTCGCTCGAGGCAATGGCTTCCCGGCGGCCACGGGGAGGCTTGTGGGTAACAGCAGCTAGCAGGCGCTGCATGGAGGTCGCGTCATGGGTACTCTGCTGACACGTCCAGTAGTCCCCCGGTAGCAGCACACATCCTCGGTTCCCGCCACCCGCTCCGTCGGTTCACACGCCCTGCCGGTTCACACGCTTGGCCGGCACACAAGCTGGGCCAGTGCAACCGCTGGGCCGGTACACACGCTTGGCCGGCGGCGAAGGCCTCCTCTCCTTCAACTTGGGGACCTGCTACGGCTACATCGTCGGCGACGGTAGCGGCCCCTCAATGCTGCCTCAGCCATCACGGTCCTGTGCCTCATGGCGGCGAAACGACTGCAGATCGCTATCGGTAGAATGAGGGCGATCTGCTATATTCGGGAAAGTGGTACGCCTGTCTGTGTGATCTGACGATCAATCCCTGAAGGATCTGGGTGATCTGGAGTCGTTGCGTTTTCACTCTACCCCGCCAGGAAAAGGAGTTCCCCCCATGCGAGCCGCGAAGCCGTTAGCTGCTGCCGTCCCGCAGTCCCCGCCGGCAATTCCCAGTAGTCCACCATCCCCGGATTCTGCGGCTACACCGCTGAGCAAGATCGGAGATGGGTTTCCCAAGATTCACTGCGTCAGCCAGATCGTCATCCCCGCTCGATTGCACTCATCGCGTCTCCCGAAAAAGCTGTTGTTACGTGAGACCGGTAAAACCGTTTTGCAACACACCTTCGAAGCGGCACGACGGGCAAGCCTTCCAGAAGGAATCTTGGTCGCCGTGGACAGCGAAGAGTTGTTCTCCGAGGTGACGCGATTCGGAGGAACGGCGGTGATGACCGATCCGAATCTCCCCAGTGGTACCGATCGCGTGGCCGTAGTGGCCCAACAGCAGCCCGACATCGATATCTTTGTCAACGTGCAAGGCGATGAACCGGAAATCGATCCTGAAGCGGTCGATCTGGTCGTGACGCTGTTGGCCACCAACCCCACCGCGATGATCGCTACGGTAGCCACGCCGATCCGAGAGGCTGCCCAATTGGACAACCCTGCCTGCGTGAAGGTGGTCATGGATCACCAAGGCAGGGCGTTGTACTTCAGCCGTAGCCCGATTCCGCATGCACGGAGTTGGCAAGCGGACATGCTGCATCGCGAGCCACCGCTTTTTTGGCAGCATCTGGGCATTTACGCCTATCGCCGTGAATTTCTTGTTCGACTAGGCGACATTCCCCCTAGCCCGCTGGAGCAGACCGAGCAGTTGGAACAATTGCGTTTTTTACAGGTCGGTGCAGAAATCGTCGTCGGGCGGATTGACGCCGCCCCCAAGGGAATCGATACTCCAGCCGACTACCGCGCGTTCGTCAGCCGTTACGTGCGCGAGCAGACGCGTGCGGTGGCCGCTAGAGCTTAAGAAAGCCGTCCTCGACAACTTTTCGAGCCGCGTACGTAGATGCTGGCCTTGCGATGAACACCGATTCTGACAAGCCTTCGAGGGATGTCTCCTTGACCGAATTCCAGGCGAAGATTCGGACGATGTACTACGACAAGGACGTGCAGCGAGGGATCGACGGTACTTTCATGTGGCTCATGGAGGAGATCGGTGAGCTGGCCACGGCGCTGCGGCAGGGCACGCCGGAGGAACAGGCCGCTGAATTCGCCGATGTTCTTGCTTGGCTGGCCACCATCGCCAATGTCGCCGGTATCGATCTGGGGACGGCGATCCAAGCGAAGTACGGCGTCGGCTGTCCTGGCTGTGGACGTCTGGCGTGCACATGTCCCATGGAGGAAAAACCGTGAATGGCGGCTGGGGCGCTGGCAGCCACGGGCGGCACCTGGGGCGTAAAGCTGCCTGGAAGCTGTTTCGCGAGTTCATCTCTCCCGCCACGTTCCAGGAATTATTCGCTGCGCCCCCGCCACTACGGCTGGTCGTCGAACAGCAGCTCGGCAGCCTTGCTGACCGGGCGATCAAGCTGAAGCTGAAAACCGACGACGGGCAAAGCATCGAGTGCGTCGTCCTTCTGCCGACCGGCAAGCCGGGGCATCCTACCCGTCGAGCGACCGCCTGTGTCTCGAGTCAAATCGGTTGCGCGGTCGGTTGTCCCTTCTGCGCCACCGGCATGATGGGGTGGAAAGGCAACTTGAATGCCGATCAGATTTGGGAACAGGTCTATTGGGCGGGCCTGTTAGCGGCCCAGTCCGGTCGGCGGCTGCGCAATGTGGTGTTTATGGGGATGGGGGAACCGTTGCACAATCGGCAGCACGTGTTGGCTGCCATCGAACGACTGCTCGATGGTCGTCGTGGTTTCGGTTTGGCACCACGTCACATTACTCTATCTACTGTCGGAGTCCCCCGGGGAATGATCGAATTGGCCCAACGATTTCCTGGGGTACGCCAGGCCGTGAGCCTGCACGCAGCCATCCCTGAAATGCGCCGCCGGTTGGTGCCCAAAGCCGTAGGGGACTTGGAGACGTTGCGAGAGACAATCGCCCAAATCAATCGCTTGCAGGATCAAGCGACCGTGTGGCTCGAAATGGTTTTACTCGAGGGCATCAATGACGATGACCACCACGTCGACGCTTTGATTGCATTTTGTGCCGGCCTGCGCGTCAGCGTGAACCTCATTCCTTACAATACATTGCCTGGCCACGAGCTTTGGCAACCCACTCCGCAGCCGCGGCGCGAAGCGATCGCCAATCGCTTGCGGTCGGCGGGCATCCGCACCACGATACGGACATCGTTTGGCCGCGACCTACAAGCCGCCTGCGGTCAGCTGTCTGGCCTCCACGCCGCTTCGTCGCCACCATCTGCTAGCGCGCGTCCTGCCCATACCCTTCCTTGGCTGCCATAGTCTGGGACACACCTGATTCGCGTCACACGTATTCGAGTTTTCCCTGCAGGGCCAATCACCACCGCTTTTATTGCGATCGCGTCGCAGACTCATCACAAAACAGCGTCTGGAGGTTATGGCTTAGCGTGAAATCGCCGCCGTCCCCCTGAGCCAGACGGCACGGCGGGCCCTCACTTGCCCCTGTCGAAGTTGTCGCCCACCGCCCCCGTGACGCTATCGGGTATCGGGCCAGCGCCAATCGGCCTTCATCGTGCCCCTTTGCCTCGCTTCCGCGGCTCTTCCCGCTGCGCTGCTCGTTAGGTCCAGGTGGGCAGCCGTATCGCCACAGTAAAAAACCCAAAAAACATCATCGTGGCCTGTAAGGTTCTCTGAGTCCCCACGTCCTTCTAATAGTCGCCAAGACGTTCAATCGCGGCATGGAGGTTCCGGCCGCACGCCGCCGGCCAGTGAGATAATGGAAACAGCGCGACGAAGCGCTCGACGTCCCATCAATCAACAACGCGACCGAGTGAGTGTCCAAGAAACTAGAGTTTTAAAGAAGGAAAACACAATGAAATGCACCGACGTTCTAACCGGTTGGGGATCTGTCCTTGCGACGTTGATTCTATCGGGACTGGCCGTAGGGCAGTCCTCGCAGGATCGCAGCTCGACGATGCCGAGGGCAACGAATTCAACAGCCATGAGTTCGGAAACTCCGCTATCCGGATCGGCGGCAGGCCAAACTGTGCGTGGCAAGGAGCCGCCCACGGCGGGAGGCGAATCAACCAGTGCAGTAGATCGTGGGCAAGAGCCGGAAACGAGCTTCCGACCACGCCTGCCCAAATACTATGCGCAGGTTGTCGATGACCAGCAGCGACAGGCAATATACGCGATACAGCGAGAGTACTACCCTCAAATCGCGGCGCTCTTGATCCAGCTACGGGAGCTCGAGGCAGCACAAAAACGAGAGATTGAGTCGATACTCACTGACGCACAACGGGAGCGGCTTGCCACGCTGAAGCAGGTCCCACGGGATCGGGGCTCCGGGGCCAGCATGACGTTGGCGACCGAGTGAGAGCCACGATCTGTGGCGTTCTCTCACAATCTGGCGGCAGGCCGTGATCGGACAGAAGCCCACTTTTTCGGAGGCATTGTGGAGGCAAGCTGCCTCCGCTAACGGCTCCGCCTTTTCCCGGAGCGCCATAAATCGCTGCGTGCTTCTGCCGTGGGGATTCTCCGGCCAACATGGTGCCTTCATGAGAAGCACTGCAGGCGATGGATTTTGGCCAAGCTCAAGGACGACGAACTCAGAGACCACGATTTGCCCCAGCTCCGGATGCCCCAGGAGCGAAGGGTATCGTGGTCTCTCTTCTCAACCACGGTCTTCCAACCGCTGGCGTCTCGGCATGCTCCGATTCCGATCGGTGGTTCACCTGCGAACAGTCGAGGGCAATCAGGGGTAGGTCACTTTCACGGAGACCTTGGGACCGAACGGAGAGCGACGATCAGGGAAACAGGAAAAACTGCTTCAGCCCCATCCGTTTCCGATCAGGTGCTCCGCCCGAACCGACTGATGATGCCGCCATGGCAATCGGGCAACTAAGGAGAGATCCTCCAGCAAAACGGTGGGCGCAACTCTTCCGTCGACGAGGGATAGGGTTACCAACCCAGCGGGCCATGGCGGAAGCCATGCATCAGGTCGGATTTCTTCGCTGTCGCTCGACATTAAGTCCGATGGGAACGCTCGCTAGTTAGAAAGCGAAAAGCCTTCACAGGTGACCTCAGAGCCTCTTCGTTCGAACCCGCTCCTCAGGTCCTCGGCCAGCTCGGTTTCCCTCCGCGTGGGGCAAGACGGTCAACACGCCGCCCAGTCCGGACCAAGAATTCTCGCACTAAGTTCAAAGCACGGGTGGGAAGATATCGACCGGGCGATCAATGCGCCTTGTAGCCACAAAGGATGAAGCACTTCATCCAATAGCCACCGCTTGGCACCAACGACCGCGGAAGTGCGCCCTTGGTGCCGTGTAGAAAAAGCAGGGTGAGTGATGGGACTCGAACCCACGACAACTGGAGCCACAATCCAGTGCTCTACCAACTGAGCTACACCCACCATATCAACCGTAGGGAAACTTGCCGACCGACATGGTTCCTCAAGTTCTACTGCGTGGCAGCCTAATCGATCGACGCCACCGGCAACAAGACTCAAGTCTCTCCTTCTCAAACCCAACTAAACCTTGACTTCAAACTTCGATGTCCAAGGTTGGTTGCTCCGCGGCATCGAGTCGCAGACTGTTCAAGGCTTTCGAACCGCTCCAGCCTGCAGTCGAAGTCGTGGGAGAGGATTCGCCACCTGGGGCAACCGTCTTAGTTCGGCCAACTTCGTTCCCAACGTTGAGCGAGATTTTAGAGGCAGAGCCCTGCACCGTCAATCCGCTACCTGCCATCGCTTTGTCGAGGGGACGTGAAGGTGAGGGCATCCTGACTACAGGAGACGCCCCCTCTTCTCTGGATCGCTAAGGTTAGTTGTGCTACAACGCTACGACGATGCGAGTTATTCTTCGACCGATGCGGGAATCAACTAGCCAATGCCCACGCGCGAGGACGAGCGCTAATCCGCGGCGATGGAAATTGGGAGTACTGCGCGGAAGCCAAGTGGGCAGTTTCCCACGGCGGCCGTAACGTCGCCCTGGTGATCGTCTCCGATTTCGCTCGAGTATTGATGGTAGGCGAACTCGAAGGAAACCCTTTTTGCGGCTTGCTCTATGACAGCCTCTACAGAACAGCTCGGCACGCCGAACAATCCTCCCGTGCGACGCGTCGGTGTGCTCGGCGCCGGGTGGATAGGGCGTCAAATCGCCGCTCGTTGCGCCCTGTTTGGTTTGCAGGTGACGCTGTTCGATGCTAACACCGAAGCGTTGACGGCAGCGAGGCAATGGATAGACACCGTGAGCGAGAACGAGTGGGCGAAGCTAGGAATCGAAGTTCCTCAGCAATTCTACGACGCGTGGAAAGAACGGATCGCTTTCTCGTCGACCTCCGAGAGTGAAGCTGATGACCTCCGCGACAAGGTTGCTCAAGAGCTGGACCTGGTCATCGAATGCGTGCCCGAACAGATCGCCATCAAGCGGCGGGTACTGCGGCAATGGAGTCGTCGGTTGCCGCCACGATGCATTTTGACTTCCAACAGCTCCTATTTTACTCCGTCGGTATTGGAGCGCTTCGTGGAACACCCCCAACGCTTCGCTCACCTTCATTTCCATGCGCCCGTGCTCCGAGACTCGGCTTGTGACATCGTCCGCGGCAACCACACTTTGCCGGAAATCGTCGCTCATCTCGTCCAGTTTTGTCGGGAGATTCGTCAGGAACCGATCGTCCTTCACCGCGAACATCCCGGTTACCTTTTCAACTGGATGCTACAAGCCATGCTGAAAGCGGCCCTGGAACTGCACCTCCGCGGCGTCGCTGACATTGCGCAGATAGACGCTGCATGGCGTGCCGTTTCGGGCATGCCGGTTGGCCCGTTTCAAATCATGGATCAGATTGGATTGGACGTCGTCGAACATTCCTTAGCCAACGCCAGGTGGAGCGATTTGGAGCCGATATCTACAGAATCCTTGCGTCGTTTGCTGGAAAGTTATACGAACCACGGACGCCTAGGAGTCAAAGCCGGCAGCGGTTTCTACGAGTATCATTCCGGCGAGACGCAGGCACAAAGGGATCCACCTGCCTCTCCGCCGTCGACGACATGAACTTACGTCTACTAGTGGCCGGTCTCCCTGACGGCCATACCGCGGAGCTGTGACTTGAGCTGGGTTGAGCCCCTTTCACTCCGCAGGGGCTTCCTCTTCGGGATAAACCCACAGTTCCCCTTTCTCCACATTGAACCGATAGACGATTCCTGGGGGCAGCTCGGGCAATTGCAAGCGATTGGCACGGACGATCTTCTCCATGAACTCCCCGTGCGATCGTGGCAAGCGGCCCTCAGTCGCTTGGAACAACTGCAGCGCTTGGGGAATTTGAATCTCGAATACCGCTCGCTGCTGAAAATTTCGCAACTGAGCAACGGGACCGCTAATTATTTTCTGCGCCTCGGTATGATCCGCCAGCCGTTGTCCTCCCATACCAACTCCCGCCACGGCTTTTTGGGCTGTTTGCAGCGGCGCCGAGGACGACTTAGCCTGCGTCGGTTCCTGGCTAACTTCCGCGCGGAATTCCTCTTGGTCGGTAGGCTGGCACCCCATGACAATCGTCACGGCAATTACCCCGATCCAACGCCAACAAAAGTTAAGATTCATCCTCTGCCTCCCCATTGGTTTCGGTTGCGGCTTGGGGCCTCTCGCCTCATGGACCGATTCGTTGCTACTGGAAACGACTCGAACCGCAGGACCATTGTAGCGAACCACGCGGAGACTGGGGTACGAGGGCGTCACCGGTGATCGACTATTTCGACGGTGCAGCCACCGGTTTGGAGCTGGCGAGCGACCGGAGATCGATCGTCGCGGCTGACGTTGCGTCGCCCTGGAGGTGGGCAATCATCATTTCACGTTTTTGGGATGGCGTTGGTTCAATGGCCAGGTCACTGCTTGGGGGCTCCCCCCAGATGATTCGGCGCTCGGTATCGGTGACGACGATCAGCGTCCAGGGGCGCGCTCCCGTAGCACGCCGCGGTGATGGTTCGATCCATATTTCCTTCAGTCCCAGCCGTTGGCGATCGGCCTCCAAGTAGCGACACAGTTCAACTGCATCCACAATCCTAGGATCGCCGAACGGCATGCCAATATCCCCAGAAGGTCGGGCACCATCGGCAAAGATCAGAAAAAAATCAAACACTTTTCTGCCGTCGAAGTCGCGCGTGGGTAAGACGATCGCCTCGTCATCGACTGGAAAGAAACCGGCTGGAGTCGTCGCCCCGGAAGGATCGGTTGCCGGCGCGTAATAAACCATCGCTAGTGGCCGACGATAGACTAAATCCACACGGACCTTGCCGCCTGCTTCCTTGGTCACCCGCGCCGCCGATTTGACCCATTGATGGGCTTCGAAAGCCTGCGCAATGGACGCTGCTGCCGTGGGATCGAGCAGCGACAGTCGATCAAGACGGGCTTGAGTAAAAACCTCTTGAGCGACATCGCCACCCACCCATTCCGGTTGCGGCGTAACGGCCAAATTCTCCAGCTTGAGCGAGTACAGGGCTCGATCCAGATGCACGGCGCCGTAGCTATACCATCCCCAGTAGCCAAGGACGGTCAGTGGGATCACCGCAAACAGAAAGCCTGCCCCGGGAACCTTCTGCAACCTCGCCCACCAGCGCTGCCGCGCGTCGTCTTTTGTCGCAGTATTCATCCAGGCTACATCCTTGACCTCGGCAAACTGTCGAGCAATCCCACTTCTGCCGCACTGAATAAGGCGGGTTTGCCTTCGATCCCTCCGTCAACGGTCGGGGCCAGGCGGTGCACTCAGTGCAGCGACGCTACCTCAATATCTACCAGATTCGTAGCTGGGGTTGCAACTGAATTCCCGTCTGGACTTCAACGGCACGACTCACTCGCCGAATCAACGCGAGCACCTGCTCGGCCGTAGCGTGTTCATTGGCCACGATAAAACCGGGATATTGCGGACACATGGCCACATCTCCCTCACTGGCCGACCGCATCCCCGCCGCCTCCAGCAGGTCGCCCAATCGTCCTTCACTGGGCTCCATGAACGCTTGCGCTACATGAGCACTATCGCTGGGCTGTTGCGCTCGCTTGACGATCCACGCCGACTGGACGCGACGAGTTACCTCTTCGGAGCTGGAAGGGGTCAACTCGAACTCAACGTGGGTAACGACGACATCCTCGAGATTACTGCGACGGTATGAGAACTGAAGTTCTGATTTGGTCAACCGCCGGATCGAACCGTCCTTGTCGCATACGGTAACGCCGGCAACGCGACTACCGATATCCTCGTTCTTCACTCCCGCATTGCATACGACAGCTCCACCCGTGGTGCCGGGGATTCCGGCCAAGTGCTCCAGGCCGGCCAGTCCTGCTCTAGCGGCCGCCAACACCGTGTCGGAAAGATCGGCGCCACCACCGGCTCGGAGATGCTGATCGACGACCTGGATCTCCGCCAACTGGCCCGTCAGCTCGATCACCAATCCATCGACGCCCTCCGGACGAATGAGCAAATTGCTGCCACCTCCCAAGACGCGCACCAGCAATTGTGCCTGGTTGGCATCAGCCAACAATTGACGCAACTGCTCGACGGTTTCCACTTCAGCAAAAAACCGCGCCGGTCCCCCAATGCGTAACCAGCATTTCGATGCTAAGGGTTCGTTCTCGCGGACTAGCTTGGCGACATTCGGTGAGAACACAACTCTCCTTTCTTAGGCGATCGTCATGCATGGCTCCAAGACTGGCACATCCCGCCAGTCGCTATCGGTTGGGTAATCCCACGTGGTCACGCCATTATAAGGATCGAAGCCGCCAGGGCACACGGGCAACCGTGGACAGGCGGCTTTCGTCACTCACACTTCGATACTGCAACGAAATCTTCGAAACTCAGCGCTCAGCGAAGCACTGCGTTGGACAGCCTGCCGGCGCGTCCCAGCAGTTCGCGCATCCGCTCGACGCTTTGCATCCCCACGACACTGAAGCGTTTCCATTGACCATCACTCTTCTTGTAGACGATAACTTGCGGAAGAGTCTGACCGCGCATCAGCTTTTCTGCCAATTCGGGGCGTTGGTCACGATCGACCATCGTGATGACCACATCCTCCAATTCGCCACGACGATGCATGGTGGCAATCGTCTCTCGCTTCAAGATCTGGCATGCCGGGCACCAGGAAGCTCCCACCACAATCATCAACGGTTTATTCTCACGATCGGCTTTTTCAAAAGCTGCTTCGTATTTCAGCTCCTCCTGGCCTTGGGTTCCCATCACTGACAACAGAAGAATCGCCATCCGGACCATGCCACTACTCCTTTTCCTTGCTTCCCTACGTTCAACTCGATAACTACGACGCCAGTCGGGAGCGATCTTGTGGCGAGTTAACCCTCTTGAATTTCCACTGAGACCCCTCCAACTGCGTTCTGTCGTGCGGGTCACCTGCAAGCCCTGTCCCGAGAACGGGCAATTTCGGCCACAGTCGCATCCCGCGATTGAATCGAGCCCTGTGGGCTCCCCACCCAAGCTTTCCGAAAAGAGGCTTCGTATCCAAGGTGCACGTCTAGGGCATTTGCGAAAAGATTGACGCTCGCCTCGGCTTTGGCGCTTGGCGAGTTTCGCGAGTATACGCAAGGTCGCTTCCATGGCAACCAACCGCACGTATCACATAGATCGGATTTTTAGACAGCATTTCACGCCATCCCCACCGCGAATCGTGAGGACCAATAACGTATGAGGGAGATCCTGCAGGTTTTTCGGAGGATTCTACCGCTGTTCGGGGAGTCCACTTGCCTTGCCTAGAGGGTGCGGCAAATGGTCTCATGCCCGTCACGTTGCGGCATGTCGGCGTCGCTGGTCGACCGAGCAGCACCGGTCAGGTGAGCGTGCTATCGACGCCGTACTGGAGCATGGACGTGGTTGTCCCACAGTCGGCAGTGAGGTCAACTGCCGCTTGATGAATGTGGTAACCTTATTGCAGCGTTGGTTTTGCGTTTGCGTTCGGGCGGTTCAGCTTGCTATCAACTGGGAAGAGTGCTGCGGACCGACGCGCGGCACTACGTCGATTCTCTTTCATTTAGAATCCATCTCTATGAAACTTCGTTTGGGGTTAGTAGGCCTGTCGCGAGAATGGACGAACCGCCATCTTCCCGCGTTGCGCTTGTTGCAAGATCGGTTCGAGGTGCGAGGTGTGTACACGAGCATTCCGAGCCGAGCCGAGGCGGTTGTCCGCGAGTTCCATGCCCAACGGTTCGAAGGTCTTCACGCACTGATCAAAGATCCGCGCATTGACGCGGTGCTGGTGCTTGAAGAAAGCTGGTGGGGGACACTGCCCATTCGTGTCGCCTGTGCCTATGGAAAAGCCGTCTATTGTGGCGCGGATGTACACATTGAACCCGACGTGGCGGCGCTGTTGCGAGCGGAGATTGGACAGTCGGGCATTGCGTTCATGGCGGAATTCCCTCGTCGTTACGCGCCGGCGACGCTGCGACTGAAGGAACTGATCGCCACCAGACTTGGTGCTCCCACCATGCTGTTCTGCCATCGCCGATTGGCGGTTGATCCAGCGGCCATCGGCAACGGTCCTTCCTCGGGTCATCACCGTGCCGAAGCGATTACTCGCCGGTTGGACCGCGAGATCATGGAACTGATCGATTGGTGCTGTTTCGTCTCCGGCACGCGCCCGCGAAGCATTCAAGCCGTGGAACATCCGATAATGGAACGGCAAGCTACGTCGCCGCAGCCCCTTCCCCCTACGGATTACTTCGCGTTGAGCCTCGATCTGTCGGCCGAGGGAGCCCCCCACTGTTCGACGATTGCTCAAATCTCCTGCGGGAGTTACATCCCATCGCAATGGGAGGAGGCGATCGCGTACCGCCCGCCAGCAGCGTTGCAGGTGCGGTGTGAAAAGGGCATTGTATTCCTTGATTTGCCTAGTTCGCTGGTGTGGTTCGATGAAGCGGGAAGGCATCAAGAGTCCTTGGAATCGGAATTGAGCATCGGACAGCAACTGTTGACGATGTTCCATCGCTCCATCACGAGTCTCGTTCGTAAGACTTCCGACTTGGACGACGTCTTCTACGCCCTGCTGGCAATGCAAACGGCCCGGCAAAGTATCGCTGAAGGTCGTCGGCTCGCCTTGGCGCTCGATGCGATGCCCAACAAGCACGCGACCTATGAGTAACCGTAGGAGGCGGGCGCACCGCAAGGCGTTCCCCCAGGCCAAGTCGACCGCGCGAAGCTGCGCCAGACTACGGTGGAAACTGATGCGAGCGGCCCAAGACAAGGAACTGGCCCACTTGCCTCGGCCGCCAGTTCTCAACGCTCACTGTCAGAGAGGGATCTACAGCGATGCGGAGCCCGCGCATCCTGTGGCTGGCGACTAAGCTGCACTCCGGCCGTGGGCATCGCTCGCCCATCGGCGCGTCATCGTCCATGCTTGGGGGAAGGTCGGTAGGGAAGATCGTCCGTCCTTTGACGTTCGCCTCGCAGTAATCTGCCTCCTTCTCCAGTTAGCCACAAGTAATGGTCCGAGGGGAGCCCCTCGTAGGTCAAGAATGGTTCAGCTCCCACGGGAGGATTGTTCGTGCATTTGAAGATGGCCGTCCCCTCATCCACTTCGTCAAACATGGCGACATAAACCATCTGAGCGTCCAACGATTCGAGTGCCAGGAATTGGTTCCATAGAAACTCTCCCTTACGTCGCGGGATTTGAGCCAACGGAAAATCCGGTTTGAGATTGTGCCAACTGAAACCGGGAAAAACGACGGGCAGGTAGTCGATATCACGTTCTCGACACCACACGATGTCTCCTCGCCAAACATGATCCCGGTGGCGAAGGACCTCCGTCGACGTACGGTATCGTCCCACCGTCCAGGGGCTGACGACGTCAGCCAGGCAAATGATCTCGTGGAGAGCCGGATCGGGCACGGCGTCGCGATCCAGTTGTCGCCACCCCGTAGGAACCCCCAGCATGACCGAGCAGCCGTCGGCCTTGAGAAACTCGACCAACTCACGACATTCGCCGAGCGAATAGGCACGGTCGTCATTGAAGCCGACTCCCCACACTGCCACTAGTGGCCGGCCACGATGGTGCAGGTAGGCAGGGTCGCTACCCATTTCCATTGTTTTGCGCAACATTGTCCAGTCATCGATCACGCGTTGCACGCCACCGGTCGGCAATCCACTCAGGTCATACATCACCGCATAGGTGCGTCCCTCTCGATTGGCTGCTTCCCGCGCATGAGCCAGCACGACATCTTTGTGGTGTCGCAGTTTGGGATCATGCAGTCCATTAGCAAAACGTTGCACCATCGCTCCATCGATACCATACTGCCGCATCCAACGAAAATGCAATAGCACTGTGCTGCGTCGGAAGGAGCTGAACACCTTGGCCGGTGAGCCATCTGCCAATCGGAAACCGGTTTCGAACAGGGCGTCATCGCCATACTCCGCTACATCGGGCCAGAGGTCGACGGTGACATTGCCGGGGCCGAAGCGTCGGAAACGATGGCGTGCCCAATGAGTCCACCCCAATTCGGCTCCGTCTCCCTGGCAATTGAACCAGCCTTGATACCCAACGAGCACTTTTCCGTTCAACGTACTCGTATCCACCCCGCTGGCTACGGGTCCGTCGTAGGGGCGTAAGGGATCGAGCAGTGACTGGGATTTCACTGGATCGGTGATGTGCAGCAATAACACCAACTGCACCAACAAAATGGCGCTCCACTTTTGGTTCAATCGCCAGTGGGGCAACTGCCTGGCCCCACCACGCCAGCTACATGGATAGTTGGACATGTCCCTACTTTCTTTCCTCGAGGAGTTTTCTCGAGTCCATGGAAGTGTTCTTATCACCAACGACGCCCGCGTCGTAGCCCCCGGCGCGGCGCCTCGTGCTTTTAGTCCATCGATGCTCACGCCTCAAACGGTCTGCAAATGAAACGCCTCTTTGGTTGCTTTCAAGTGGCGGTAGCAGTCCGGTAAGTCGAAGTGCTGCAGGATACCAGGAACCAAACTGGACAGAGGCCATTGGTAAAACGGCGTCTGGGCGATGCGCGTGAACGACTCGGGAGCTTCCCACAGATGCACGGTGACAATCGACGGATCGAGCAGCGCGGCGAACGTCGCCGGGATGGCTGCCCAGTGCCGCGCGGCGAGGTGGATCCGCGGATGGCCGGCTGATCGTAAAAAGTGAACCGTGCGCAGGATGTCCCAGGTGCGCTGGGCGACGACCGACCGCCCGAGCATCACGCCATGCGCGGCATAGAAATAGTCGTTGCCATACGGCTGGAAATAGGTCGAGCTTCCGCCGCAGGTGTTCGGCCGCGATTCCCCAATACCGCGCACATCACAGGCGTAACGAGCCTCTGCGGCGATGGGAAAACAACCGGACAAATCCTGCCGCAGCTCTTCATAAGCTGAATCCCCGGCAACATACAGCGCGGCGGCTTGGTCGTTCCCCCGGGGACGAGCATAATGTCGGTCCGCGGAGATCTTGTATACCACTGCATGGATACCCGGTTCCGTCTGTACGGCGTAGGGGGTCGCCTGCCACGGAGATTGGCCCGCGATGGAAAATGGACGCAGGATTCGGTAAGGCGGTGCAGCGGCGGGAAGATCGGGCAGTCGCAGCACAGCGTCTACCGCCGCCATCAAGTGGTCGGGCGCCATCTTCTTCCGCTCGGCAGCCAACTCGGCCGCCCGCTGACCGGTGAAGTCGAATACGGTCTTGGCGCCGAGCGTCTTGACTTGCCCCTGCGGTGCGCACCGCAGCGTCTGCACCGCTTCCAGCGTCAAACGCGGCTCCTGGCCGTCGCTGCGCCCCCGCCCCGTGACGCGATGGAACCAAGCGTACATGGCTTCACGGTTCTCCTGACTGAGGCCGTGGTGTCCGGGACCGATAAACAACGCAATGTTCTCTGCAGCACCGAGCAATCGGTAAATCTTCTGCAGTTCGCGATAGGCGTATTCACTCCCCCGAACGTCAAAATAATCTCCCTCTTTAGCCAGCAAGATCACCGGCTTGGGAGCCATAGCGGCAAGAAAGTCGAGATGATCCAAGCCCAACTCGATGGCTCGCGGAGGGCACTGTTCAGTATCAGCCGGTAGCTCGTTCTCCAGATTACGCAGAAACGACGTGACAAAACAGGCAGGAGCCGCCATCGTCCACCGGCGGTCAAGGCCGCACAGCCACGTCGTCATCGTCCCGCCACCCGAATTGCCGGTCACTCCCACATGCCGCGGATCGACTTCTGGACGCGTCAGCAAGTAATCGAGCGCTCGGATACCGTCCCATGCTCGCCACATGCCGAAGAATTCGCCTACTAAGTACTGTTGGTTCCCAGCCAACAGGTGGTCGTTGACTCCCCCACCGACAATCGGCTTCAGATCGTCGTCCAAGTACTGTAACCGCTCGCCTTGCCCGATCGGATCGTAGATGAGCACCACGTATCCTTGACGCGCCAGACCTTGGGCAAAGCTTTGATAAGGCTCGGCCATCTTACCGTCGATCGAATGACCACAGGTGCCCACCACGCCTGGGGCTGGGAGATTCGCTCGCGGCAGGTACAAATTGGCGGTTACTAGAAACCCAGGGCGACTTTCGAATACGACATTCTCGATGGCATAGTCATCCCGTTCGCTGCGTCCGGTAATTCGGGCTTGGAGGGGCGTCCGCTCAGGAAACGGCCCGAAGACCAAGCGAATCTTCTCGCGCACGTCGTGCACGTAGCGCTCAGCGTCCTCAGGGGTGCGCAATCCTGCCCGTTGTTTTCTTCCTGCGGACAACTTCTGGCGAACCTGCTGCACATACCACTCTTGTAGCATGCGTGGAAAGTGCTGGCGACTTAGAGAGTCGAAACGTTGGGGCGGAGCCGTTTGGGCCAAGGCAGGGTAAGCCATCATACTCCCCCCCACGGCTATCGACGATTGAAGCCACCGCCTCCGGTCAAGGGGATGGTACAGTAAGTGTCGTTGCATCGCGTTGTTAGGACCTCTTCTCATCGGCTATCCGTTCTTGTCGAATTGTTTTATGCCACGCTTCATGTTTTTGCCTTCCCGTGCTCGGCGAACACATTTTGCCGCGCCGATTTCCATTTCCGGGTTGCATGATGTTAACCCAACTATGTCGTGCCGGGGCGGTTGCTCGGGCACACCCCTGTGCTCGAACACCATTGATGGTTTGCACAGGCATGCTAAGCACACCAACCACCAACAGCCGCGATTCTTTCCGTTTCGATGGACAATTCCGTACCGCTCGATGCACTGGCAAATGTCACCTTTGCCGCTGCACATCGCCTACTTCCCATCATGGATCGTCGTCAATGGCAGGAAGCAGTTCCAGGTCGGCCACCAACGCGCGATGATCCGAGGCAACGGCTTCATCAAGCACCTGAACACGAACGGCTCTCCAGCGTTTATTTGGGCGGTAGAGAATGAAGTCAATCTGCCGTGTGGGGGCAGCAACGGGAACGGTGGGTAGCGGTTCCGCGTGAGGCAACGTCCATTGTTGCAACAGAACACGCAGGGTAGAACTGGTAACCGTATCGTTCAGATCGCCGACCAATAAGGCCGGGCGCGATGTGACCGTCACCCACTCATTGATGGTGGTCGCCGATTGCAACCGTTCGGCATCGTCACGACGATGGTCGAAGTGAGTAGCAAAGAGCAACACCGGCTCCCTCAGCCCGGGAACCGCGATCTCGACCTCCAGCACACCTCGTTGCTCTCCCTGATCGATACGGGGAAGCCGGTGGTTTACGTGTCGCACTACCGCGTACTTCGATAGGACGGCATTACCGTAGCTCCCTCCCTGCAACTCGATGTTGGCACCGAAGGCGACATGCATGTTGGTCAATTCGCCCAGCACCGCGGGTTGATCGACACCTTCGGTTCGCTTCACATGGCAATCCACCTCCTGGAGCGCTACCACGTCCGGATTCGCTGCCGCGATCACGGCTGCGACACGATGCAAATCAAGCCGACGGTCGATCCCTTCCCCATGGTGCATGTTGTAGCTCATCACCCGCAGCACGACGGAGTCTTCACTACTAGCGCCGACTGGCAACGCCGCTCCGATCAATCCCCCCAATAAATGCCACCACACCCGTCTGCAAATGCCCATCAGTCGCTACTCCGTGAAGATAGAAACGGTAACGTCGAATCGCAACCGTCACTCGTCGTTCACTTCATCACTCAGCCGTTGATCCGTAACCAATCCGTCCCCCCACCCGACGTTGTTGATCACGCGAAAGCCCAGCGTCCGGTTGCTCACGACGTCCAATCCAACGGACAAGGAACTGCCGTGGCCTAGCCTCCGATACCGCTCACCGTGTGCAAATCGCCGCCGCCTTGGCCATGTATTGGAACCTACGTCGCTGTCCCACTCATCTTACCACCAGAGACAGTGACTTTTGCGAATGATGACTTTTGTGAATGATGCGCCACACTACAACCGTTCTCTGCCACCATCCGCCGCATCCCGGTCGCGACCGGTTCCACACTGGATTCGCTTGGTGCCATTATCCACACTCGGACAATCGACGATCTTGGCCTTCCCTGACTGGCCCATGGCACCACAAACCACCCTGCGGCGATGGGGAGACTCCGGAAGAAGGTTGGTGGTAAGCAAGGAAGATGATGCAAATTGCAGCATCCCGATTGCTGCAATTTGCAACACCGCGTAACTCTAGTTCTCGGTTGCTTCCCCCCTGACTGGCGTCATAGCCAGAGATTTCTGCCTCCCGGTGTCACCAGTTGGACAGCACCTTCCGTGTCGTTTCGCGTCGCCACCGACGCCTAGCCGTCCTGGCTCTACCACCGGCCAAGAGCTTCCCACCGTAGCACAAGGAGTATTCCCCACGCCCCTAAACCAGGATTTTTCTCGATCAATGACCAGGGCAAGCGGAGGGTAGCCCCATTCTTATGATTCCCCCCAGCCCCTTCTTTAGGCCACCCGGTGCCTCATCGCGCTTACCGCCCCCTCCAGCTCGCGGCCGAGCCCACGCCGCGCGGTGCCACACGCACCAATTAGACACATACATTCTTTATCTACGATGTTTCTTACGAGGAAAAACGTGCCAAAGAAGCCTGAGAAAAAGGTGGGTGGCACCAATCGGACTGATGGGGAAATGCTTAATCGGAATGGCAAAAGAAGCATGAGGAGAAGGTGGGTGGCACCAATTGGACTGATGGGGAAATGCTTCGCACGCAGGGCAATGGCACGTAGTTTGCATCTTCTGACGGTGGGTGGTCTCCGAACCACACGATCACCGACAGTGGCGGTGTGCAGCCGATGGTACGGAGTTGGATCCGATGGTGAACTCGATGTTAGGAACCATGGCCCACTCCTCAGGGGGGGATGTCAGGAGAGTCGCCAGTGAGCTGGCAAGCGTCGAGAAAAAACATCCATCGATCGCTCCGTTTTGGTGTGAGGTGCGTGCCGCATCATCGAAGCGGCAGGCGCGACCAGCACCGATAGTCGAATGCTGCCGACCTTGATCGTTATCTTCGGCCCACCTGCGTTTTCGACAGTGCTTTTTCCCGAGATTTTTGTAGCGGGGTCGGAACGAGGCAAATAAAATGCACTGGGAGAACGCTTTTCTTTTGCAACCAACTCGTTGATCGATCTGTTCACAGGGAGCCATGACACCCATGTCATTTGCGAAACCAATCTTGTTTCTGCTTGCGGTTGTCTCCATGCCGCTAAGCGTTTTGGCCGCCGACCATCAGATCCCCGCTGCCACTCGGTGGGCAACCTTTGACAGTGCGGATGGTCAATATTTTGCGTTTACCATCCAGCCGGAGTTCAAGGCAAACGTTCCTGTTCCGGCAGCGGTGAGCGTGGCGATTGTGGTCGATACCTCGGCGACCCAGACTGGCCCCGTGCGGATCGAGTCATTGGAGATCGTGGAAGAGCTGGGGAGAACACTGCCCCCGGAAACCAGGGTTGCCCTATTTGCGTGTGACGTGGAGACAGTGGCGTATACGGATGGTTTGGTCAGTCCGCGAAGTGAGGATTGGCAAACTGGGATCGCGCGGCTGCGGAAGCGGATTCCGTTGGGGACTACCAACCTGGGAGCTGCCATTATCACCGCGGCATCCACGTTGGCTGGTGCCGAGGGGCAACGAACCATTCTTTACATTGGTGATGGGGTGAATCGCCATCACTTCCTTAGTCCATCGGCGCACCAGCAGTTGGTGGACAAGCTGATCGCGCAGCGCACGACGGTTTCCGCGCTGGCCATCGGTCCGGTAGTCGATATCGCCACGTTGTCGGCATTAGCCAATCACACGGGCGGAGTCGTCTTCTCGCGGGACGAGATCCAGGAGTCAACTCAAACGATCGGCCGCGGATTGGCGTTGAGCGTAGCGGCGCCGGTGATTTGGATAAACGAGGCGACGTTGCCACAAGCCCTAGCTGCTCACTTCCCGACGCGATTCCCGCCGCTGCGTACGGACCGTGATACAGCCATCATCGGCAGGTCGTCCTTGGGAAGTGCGGCGGGCTCGGTCGAGCTTCATGGCGAAGTCGGCGACGTACCGGTAACGGTCGTGGCGGAAGCAGCTCCCGAAGCATCCAACCCGGACATGGGATTTCTTGTCGCCCTCACCGACTCGGCGGCCAAGGACGGAGGGCTATCGATGCCTGCTCTCGGTTCCGCCGGGTTGCGTGCCATCAGTCTACTGCTTGCCGATGACGCCGTCGCTTTGGTCAAAGCGGGTCGGTTTGCCCTGAGCAGTGGTCAGGTCGACAGCGCGATCAAAATTGCTGAGCGTGCTTTGAAGCTCGATCCGAACAACGTGGAAGCAAGGGACTTGTTGAGTGCGGCCCGCGAGGCGTCCGAGCGCGCCTCCGAGGTTCCAGCCGGCAAATTCATGCAAACCGGTGGAGATGATCCCTTCCAGGCTGGTGGCTCTGCTGCAGGTTCTGACGACCCCTTTGGCACATCGCAGCCACCGGCCAACCCGTTTGGTACGGCCGATGAGACCACGAATCCGTTCGCGGATGACATGCCTCAGGCGGCAGAGATCGCAGCGGAGGCACCTCCAGCAGCGCCTGCTGCCCCTGCCGCACCGGCTGCTCCCCGTACTCCTGCTCCCGACACTGGCAGCCTCCTCGACGATACGCTGGATGCGGGGACGCTGCTAGCGGAGGAACAGGCGCGGCGCGAAGCAGCAGCGCAGGCTTTTGAAGCACACGTGCGGGCTCAACTGCGGGCTGCACATGAGCTGATGCGCAAAGATCCGGTAGCCGTCAAAAACTCGCTGAAGCTCTTGTTGGAAGAAGTCGACACGGCGGCGGAAATCGATCCGGGAGTTCGCGCGCAACTACGGGAACAGGTCAGTGCGGCCATCAAACTGGCTGCTGCTGCGGAAGCTGCTTTCTTCGACCGCATGCAACGCGCGGAGACCGTGCGCGCTCAGGCCGACCAAGCTCAACGCCTGCTGGCCGAGACGCAACGTCACGGGGAGGCACTCAAGCAGTTGGTCGAACAATTCAACTTCCTGATGGAACAGCAACGGTATCTCGAAGCGAGCAAAGATGTCGCTCCAGAGATCACCCGCATGGCTCCGCAATCGGTGCTGGATAACGTAGCGCGTGAAACCAGTTCTCTGGCCGCGAATCAGGCGCTATTGCGTGAAGTCTTCGAGGCCCGTGAACAAGGATTCGTCGATGCGATGCGAGGCGTAGAAGAAGCTGCCACTCCGTTCGACGGCGTGCCTCCGATCATCTATCCGCCGCCGGAAATCTGGCAAGCGATCAGCGCGCGACGCAAAGAACGCTATGGCTCGATCAACTTGGCCGGCAGCAGCGAAGCGGAGCAACGCATCTATTCGGCACTGAAGCAGCAAATTGAGCCCGATTACAGCGGTATCCCCCTCTCGCAAGTTATGACCCGGATTAGCGATGAACTGGGGATCCCCATTTGGATCAACACCACGGAGCTGGATTTGTTAGGCGTAGATCCGGAGATGCCCATTACGCTGAATCTCCCTCCGCTCTCCTTGCGCAGCGCCTTGCGACTGATTTTGGATCCTCATGAATTGACCTACATCGTACGCAATGAAGTGTTGGAGATCACCAGCCTGGATAGCGCGGAAAGCGATCCGATCAATAAGGTCTACCCGGTCGGCGACCTCGTCGTCCCCCCTATGCCGATGGGAGGTGGCATGATGGGTGGCATGATGGGAGGCATGGGAGGCATGGGAGGCATGGGCATGGGAGGCATGGGAGGCATGGGCATGGGAGGCATGGGCGGTATGGGCATGGGAGGCATGGGTATGGGAGGTATGGGCATGGGAGGCATGGGGGGTATGTTTGCCGTGCCCGATGACCCCAGCAAATCTCCCAGCACCAGCCCTCTAAGCCGCCATCATGCGAGCGACTCGGTAAACGTCGACCGCTGGATCGCTCAGTTGGAGTCGGCTGACGAGCAACAGCGACGCGAGATCGAGGCGGAGATTCGGCGATTCGTGCAATCGCGAGTCGAGGTAGCGCAAGCGCACTTGGAAGCCCAACAGGAGGCAAATGCCAAAGCAGAGTTTGAGAAAGTTATCGGTACGATTCAAGGCTTGCTGGCGGCTGGTTATCCACAGCCGTGGATGTACCAAGCACTGAGTCTGGCAATGGAAGCCTGCGAATACCCGGCTCCGGAAATCAAACGAGTCCTGCTCAGTAGCGTCGATTTCAGCGGCGATCCCGACGACGCGCTCGCAGTGGCCAAGCACCTGGCCGGTAAAGGGATGAAGCGGGAAGCCCTGGAAATCCTCCATGACGTAGCCACGGTCCAACCTTTCCGGTACGACGTATTCGCCCTGGCGTTGCCTCTGGCGTCGGAGACTCAAGACTTCGACGCATTGCAGTGGGTTTGCGTGGGCGTAATCAGCAAGGCGTGGCCCAAAGAACACGCCGATCTGTTCGACAAAGCAAGTGCTCTAGCACGAGTGACCGCCATCCGCTTGCAGCAGCAAGGACGGGTGGTGGAAGCAAGAGCCTTTGAAGAGGCGATCAAGGACGCGATGAAACGAGACCTCGTCGTCCGCGTCAATTGGACCGGTGACGCCGACTTGGATATCCGAGTTCGAGAACCGGGAGGAACCATTTGTTCGCTGTCCAACCCGCTTACCGAAAGCGGCGGCGTGCTGTTAGGAGACGTCAGCAGCTCCAATCAACAGGCGACGATTGATGGCTTTTCCGAATACTATGTCTGTGCGCAGGGATTTCCTGGGCAATACGATATCCTCATCCGTCGCGTCTATGGCCGCGTCTCGGGTGGAAAAGCTACCGTCGACATCATCACGGATTTTGGCACACCGGAACAGCAACATATTACGCAGCAAATCGATATTGGTGAAAAGGATGCGTTGTTGCAAGTTGCGGTCAAGACTGGCCATCGCCAACAGCCAATCGAACAGGCCCACCTGGCTAGTATCCAAAAGAAGCAATTGGCTACCGGTCGAGCCGTCCTCGCGCAACTGGCTGCTAACGGTGGAAGTCACGAATCGCTGGCCGACGACTATTACAACTTCCGTCGCATGTTGGCACTGTCGGGAGGTCGTGGCTTGAACTTTCCGGTAGGCGGTGGGGCCGTCGGGTACATGCCGGTGGTTACGAATCTGCCGGAAGGAGCTAGCTTGTTCGTCAATGGCGTCGTTTCGGCCGATCGCCGCTACGTACGCATTTCGCCGACACCGTTCTTCACTGGAATTGGTGAGATCTTCACCTTTAACTTTGTCTCCGGAACGACCAATCAGCAAGGCACCGGCAATTTGGGGCAAGGTGGTCTAGGTGGCGGTCTGGGTGGTGGTCTAGGCGGTGGTGGGGGAATTTTCTAGTCCGCCTGTGGGATACTGCTCCAGAAAGTTTATCCGTCACCAGTGGTTTACCACGATCATCGTGTACCCATCGCCAGCTTGTTATCGCCGCCTTGCTTCCACCACGTAGCGCGGCGAACCGATAATCCGAAAACAGCCTCATGAGAGCACGCGCCTGGTGAGGCTGTTGGTGTTTTCATCGGCCCAACAGCCCATCCCGGCATCCCTCTGCAGAGCTACAGCTTTGGCGGCCAGGACACAGTTGGGGAGGCTCGTTCGGCAGGAATTCTTGCTGGAGTCCCTTGCGCTACTGATGACCAATTCCGGAGGATGCAATCGTTAGGCGCCCGGTGCCGGTTGACCATCAGGCGAACGTCACATCCGTGAGGACCACGTGTCGCCACCGTGTCGGGAAGACGACGCGTTACCCGGTAGGCGCGGGCCCTAGTCCCTCTAGTGCTTCGGATCGGGCGCTGCCAGCGGATGGACGGGAATGCTGCCATGCCCAAACGCCGCATTCGGCTCAGTCGGCGACCCGTGCCCCCGGCGGAAGCCCACCACAGCGAGGCCCCAGGGGCGTTAAACCTGGATCGGCCTAAAAGCTATCGCCGGTGAACGCTCGCAGCGGTCTCGCCACCACGTCCTCGCCGTTCGATATCCGGCGGCCGACGAACCGCGCACTCTCGCACGTAGAGGACAAAGGTTGGTTGGTGTGCTGGGGCGTCCCCACCTACAACATGAGGTTGCACGAAGGTGACCAGATACCCCGATTCCCTCGCCAGGGCGTTCGTCAACGTCGTCGACTTCCCTCGCCATCTCGCGTGTGGAACTGGAACGTCCAGTAATCAACCGGGCACCTAGCGGCCACCGGCGCTCTCCAAAGCATTCAGCAAGGCATCCAATTGCCCACGGGTCCGCTCGAGTTGCATTCGAATCTCGGTCAACTGTTGGCGCAACGACTCGTTCTCGGCGCGTAAGCGAGCCACTTCCGCCAACGTTGCTCGCTCGGAATGCTCTTCGCCGCCGGCAGGCATTGGCGGTGAGAGCGGACGCGATGGCGGAACGTTGACGAGGCGCTGATGCGGGTGGTAAGCCACTGGGTAGCGGCTTTTCAGACATTGTACCAGGAACGTTTCCGGACACGTCCGAGTTGGAGTTCAACCCGCCGCGGAGACCTGCCGCGGTAAAACAGCAACTCCACCGGCTGTCCCGATTCGGCTCCACTTAACCAATTGACCAAATCGGCCGCCGATTCGATAGGCGTGCCGTTGAGTTCCACGATGGCATCCCCCGGGCGCAGGTCCGCCTGCTTGGCTGGCGAGTTCGGCTCGACATTGGTCACTGCCGCACCGCGAAAAACCGCCAGTCCAAATCGTTGCCGGAATGATTCCGTGAGATCCGTGACCACCACTCCCAACCAGGCTGGGGCATCTTCATCGTCGCTCATCGTGGCCAGCTCTCGCTCAGCCAGCGCGGCATCGATGACCCGCACGGTAAACTCTTGACTTCTTCCGTCTCGGTTGACGAGCAAACGGATCTGGTCTCCGGGACGAGTTTTTTCCAACTGAGTGGCCAAATCATCAATCCCGGCGATGGCAAAACCATTCACTGCGAGGATACGGTCTCCCGGACGGATACCGCCGCGGTCTGCAGGTCCGCCGGCGGCCACCTCCTCGACCCGCACACCAATACCCCCACCAGGTGTTTCCACGACCTCCAGACCAACATAAATCTTGCCGGAAGCTGGCCCCGTCGACGGCAAGGCGGGCGGTTCGGGGACGGGAAGAGATGACTGAGGAGGAGGCAACTCGGCGACCGCAGGCGGGGGCTGTTGGTCGGACCTGCCTGCCGCCTGCCGCTCATTTTCTTTCGAGATCGTCTGCCCTTCGTCGCTCGATGGCTTCTCCCCCGCGTTCAACTGACTGCGCACTGCCTCCTCCAACCGCTCGAGAAACGTTTGTCCTTGCGCAGCGGACGCCCCCAGTCCAAAAAGGAGCGTCAAAGAAAGAAGCAGCTTCGGCCACCATCGAAGCGCATCAACCACGCAGTCCATTGGCCTGAATGCTGTTAACCGAGCGTGAGCAAAAAATACCGCTGGCTGCCGCGCACCGGCCTGCGAAGCGAGCGACGTGATTCGGGGCATCAAAAACGACCTCCTAAAAAACTTAGACCACTCAATTCGATCGACTGCTGATATTCTACCGATCCACATGGCCTTGGGAGCGATTTTTTCTTATGATTCCCCCCAGACTAATGGACTTGCTTCCAATCGGGACGATGCTCGTTTCGGAGGCAAGAGTCGCTTTCGGTGCCCACTGAATGAACCAAGGAATTGCTCGGTGGACGATCACGCGCACATCAACAACCAGATCCGCTCCGACATGTATCCTCTGCCGCGCCAGATCGAGGCTGGAATCGAGGCTGAATCGGTGACCGCTAGTGAGCTGTTCGCCGCGGTAGTGCGATGGATTCACCATGATGTGGCCGATGACGACTTGGCTCAGCTGTCGCGGGATCTGGTCGTTGATGAGCAACGTGGACGTAGCCCCCTATGGGCAGCGCGTCGGTTTCCCGATGGCTCCTTGGCGGCCGCATGCTATTTTCGCCGCTTGCCGGGAAATGTGGCGACACTTGGTGGCGCTCGACAAGCGCAAAGTTCCGTTTCGGAAAAGCCTTCAGATTTGAGTGAGTGTCTGGCGGCTTGCCTTCGCCGCGGTGCCGCATTAGGTATCGGGCAAATCCAGGCAATTTTGCCTGAAACTGACGGAAAACTGCGACGGAGTCTCGAATCAGCCGGTTTTTTTGCGGCGGCCATCGTGGAACAACGGTGCCTCAGGCTGGATGCCCCTCAACTGACGGTGCACGCTATTGCAACTCAGGAACAGCCACCAACGCCTGCCGCCCGACCCCGATCCTCCGCCAGTGCCCGAGAAAGTCGGTCTGCAGGATGTCCCCCGGCAATCGAACGGTGAAGAAACACGATCCCTTCGATCTTCCGCCGACGGTTTGAAGCACCTAGCGCGAAACCAGACGCCCGTGTGCGAACCACCGACCAGCCCTGGTCCTTTCACGTTTTTTTCCGCTGCGGAAATCGCTCGCGGTCAACTGGTAGAACTGTTGAACCAGACATTTGTCGGCACGCTCGACTGCCCCGCTCTCAATGAGCTGCGCACGCCGGAAGAATTCATGGACAGTTTTTTGCACGATCGTGATCTGACCGACGACTTGCAATGGTATGTGGCCACAGTCGGGGAGGAACTTGCCGGTTGCCTATTCCTCACTCCCCTCGCTGAGGAACTGATGGAAATAACTTACCTGGGACTGCGACCGCAATTCCGGCAGCGTGGTTATGGTAGGTACCTGGTAGAACATGCACGAAACCTGGCGACATCGCGTGGGGCGAAGATGCTGCTGACCGCAGTAGATGCGAACAATCTTCCGGCCGTCCGCATCTACCGACGCGGCGGCTTTCAAGTCCTCCAGCGCATGAGCGTTTACCTGGCCGGCCGCGTCGGCCAGAGTAGAGGTTACGCCTGGGCGATGTAAACTGCGGTGTTTACTGCGGATTGGTTGTCGGCTGCGAACGACAACAGATAAGTGCATTGCCCACCCGAACCAGGAAAGCATCGGATGTCACCGCATAACCGTACAACGTCGGTTTGCTGAACATGGCGCTGGTCCGCTGCCGCTGCGGATCCTCCTCTTCCAATGGCTGCTCAGGTGGAAGCGTCTGTTCATTCCACGTAACATTCTCGGCCAGCACTTGGTACTCGCGCCCTGCTTGGACTACCGTAACCAGTCCATCCTTGCCCAACAGATAGACTCTATCACCGATTCCCAACGGCGTGGCCCAGCAAGACTGGGGTGTCCGTTCGGCAAATACCTGTTCCCCGGTCTCTGCATCGAAGGCGAAGAGGACGCCGGCGCGATTAAGCCAATAGGCGAGCCCGCGGTGAAGAATGGGCGAGGCCCAACTGGGATAGGCCCCTTTCGCAAACCATCGCTTGGACGCATGGCTGCCGTCCTGCGGAGAGATTTGAATAAGGCAGTTTGACTTTTCTGCCAATGTTGCATGCTTGCCATCGCGACCTGGAGAAGCCCCCACCAGGAAGCGGCCGTGGCCGAAATCGATCGGGCTGCAACCAGTATTGCCCCCGATGTCATCGACACTCCACAATTCCGCACCGCTATCCGGATCATAGCCTTTCACTGGGCCAGAAGAACTGACCACCAGGTATTGCTCTGTTCCCACCTGCACCACGGCTGGCGAACTCCAGCTCTGTGCCGGTGCCCGAGGCACTTTCCAACGCGTACTTCCCGACGCCTTGTCGATCGCCATCAACCATCCGCTCAACTCATGTTCGATCAACAGGTATACGGTATCTGCGGTTTGACAGGGCGACGCGCCAATTCCAAACTCTGCCTGGATAGGACCGATCTCCTCCGTAACATCGCGTTGCCACAGCAGATCACCATCGTGCGTCAGCGCCACGAGATCTCCGCTTTCGAAGAACGCAACGACCCGCTCCTCGTCGACAATCGGCGTCGGCGCGGCACGGCTAACGTAGTAGCTATTCTTTTGAGGATGACTGTTGGGAAAGTCGAATGACCAGGCCACCTGGCCGTCGCGGATATGGACGCAATGGACGTAATAGCGATCCTTCTGTGGTCCCTCGACGCTCGTCACCCACGCGCGCTCATCCCACACGACGGGACTGGATTGTCCATGGCCGGTCAGTGGTCGCACCCAAGCAACCCCTTGTTCGGGAGACCATCGTAGCGGCAAGCCATCGGCGGTAACGTGGGCAGCGACAGGCCCCAGGAAACCGGGCCATCGCTCCTGGGCATGGAGCGAGCATCGATGTCCGACACCAAGAAGCATCACGATCAGGCCAAGTGAAGATAATCGCACCATGCCAAGCAACCTCAAAGAAAAAACCAGCAACCTTGCAACATCAATAGGCGGGGACAGGTTAACCTAGAATACCCCCTTGTCGGGCAATTGGTATAGGGCTACTTCGCCACCGCCTCCGCCGTGGCGATCGGCCCTGGTGATTCGCCGTGGTGATCGGTCAACGATGATCGATGGCTGGGATGCACCAGCTCGGTAAGGAATTCGTCGAAGAGGCAGGCAGTACGGGTTGGTCGACGTCGGTAGGTGAAAGGAAGCGTGCTGGTTGATGAAGTTAACGATAAAGTTAACGATATAAAGGACTCTTGCCGTGTCGGCACGTCCGCAACCGGTTCCAGGTGCGTTCGTTTTCTGTGCACCGAGTTGCCCGATGGCAGTTTTGACGAAAACAGCCTTCCGCTTCACGCACGGTGCAGGCGTTCGTTCGTCGCGGCAGGATCCCCGTACCGGTTGTGGCTATCGATAGCTGAAGTGATGCCTGAGGCTGGTATTGGGAAGAACAACGGAATGCGAAAAAGGCTGGGCAGAAGAACCTTGGCACGGGCTTGGGTAGCGTCGCGGGGACCGGAGCGATGGGTTGGTTTGCGCCAAGTGCCCCCTCCCAGCGAAGGCACACCTTCAGTTCCACACTCCGGGACTGCTACCGAATAAGCGACCAGACTGGTGATAATTGATAGGACCGCTGAACATTGAGCGAAAGAGGGAATAATCCAATGACGGATCCTAGAACTGTAGCAGTTCATGTCGGGATAACGAAGCCGGCCCGTTGGGGAGCACCTTTAGCATCGGTGCGCCTGTTGGCATGCAGCATGCTGGTGATGGTAGCGACGTCATGGGGCAGCGCTGGCAAAGGTGAAGAGCAACCGCTGGAGAGTGCGGGTGGTCGTCCCAACATCCTCGTGGTTTTATGCGACGACCTGCGCTGGAACGCCCTTAGTTGCATGGGGCATCCCTACCTGCGCACGCCGAATATCGACAGCCTGGCGGAGACGGGGTTCCTGTTTGAAAACAGCTTTTGCACCACCAGCCTTTGTTCGCCGAGCCGAGCGTCAATTCTCAGCGGACTCTACGCGCACGCGCATGGAGTGACGAACAACTTTACCGAGTACCCCGATGACATGGCGACCTTTCCGCGGCAGCTGCAGCAATCGGGATACGAGACGGCGTATATCGGCAAGTACCACATGGGGGAAGAGAACGATGAACCACGGCCAGGCTTCGATTACTTCGTGACCCACAAGGGCCAAGGAAAGTATTTCGACACGGAATTCAACTTTCATGGCCAGCGTCGCCAGGTCGTTGCCGGCTACTACACAACCGTGGTGACCGATATGGCGGAAGAGTGGATCCAGGAGCGGGATGGCAAACGGCCTTGGATGCTGATGTTAGGGCATAAAGCGCCGCACAGTTTCTACTTTCCTGAACCCAAGTATGAACACGTTTTCGATGATGTAGAGGTCAATTATCCTCATTCGGCGTTCAAGCTTCACGACAAACCGCAATGGATTCACCAGCGGTTGACGACGTGGCACGGCATCTACGGCCCGCTGTTCGAATGGCGGCAAGACTTTCCCGACACTTCGGCAGCAGGCGTCCTCGATTTCGCTCGCATGGTGCGCGCGTACTGGGGCACGATACTCAGTGTCGACGATAGCATGGGGCGGCTTATCGAACTGTTGCGTCGGCGCGGCGAATTGGACAATACCGTGATCGTCTTCATGGGCGACAATGGTTTGCTGGAAGGTGAACACGGCATGGTGGACAAGCGGACCATGCACGAAGCGAGCATCCGCATTCCCCTGCTCATTCGCTATCCGCGTCTCAACGGCGGACAGGCCAAACGGGTCGCGGAACAGGTGTTGACGGTCGACATCGCTCCCACCATCTGCGAACTCGCCGGTTGTCCACCGTTGGGAAACATTCATGGCAAATCCATGGTGCAACTCATGGATACCGGTGATCCGCAATGGCGCACGGCATGGTTCTACCATTACAACTACGAGAAGCAGTTTCCCTATACTCCCAACGTGCGGGGGATTCGCACCGATCGCTGGAAACTCATTCGCTATCCCCACGGCGATGGCGGACCGGACCGTCACCTGGGCGAACTATATGACCTGCAGAATGATCCGCGGGAGTCGAAGAACCTGTTTCGAGATCCGACCTATCAGGAACTTATCGCCCAACTGAACAAGCAAATGCTTCAATTAATGGCCGAAACGGGCATCGTCGATGACGCCATGCCCATTGACGAAGGAATCAAGGGGGAATTGCCCGACAAGGCGATTCGATAGTAGTCCCTATCGATACCGCAACTCCTGGACCGGATCGGCTTCACTACGAGCAGCCCACACGGTCAACCCCGCGAAGTGCTCCCGCATCCAGGAGGCGAGGTTCTCCATGGCGAATCGTTCGCTGGCGTAGTGGCCAACCATGAGAAGCCCTACGCCGGCTGCTTCTGCTTCGAGGCACGCATGGTAGGTTGCCTCACCGGTGACCATCATATCCGCATGAGCCGCGATGGCTGCGTCTAAAAGGCTACCGCCACTTCCACAAGCGATCGCCACTTGCCGAATCTGCCGCTTGGTAACCACACCACGCGGGCGGGCATGGGGAAGTGCATCGGTCAACCGCCGGGCGATGGTGGAGAAGTCAACTGGTTGCGGCAACGTGCCGATGCGACCGGCCCCCAGCTCAGACAGCTCGTCGGCATTACGAGGTACCAGCGGACGAAGCTCCTCCGCTCCCAGCAATGCGGCCAATTGAGCATTGATTCCGCGCGCAGCCGAATCCCAAGCCGTGTGCGGTGAATAGACGGCAATGGAGTGCGTGACCAGCATCCACAAACGACGTCCGGTCCAATCCTCAGTTACCAGGCGGCTCAGCGGACGAAACGGCAGGGGATGGTGGGTCACCACGAAGTCCGCGCGCTCCTCTACCGCTTCCCGTACGCAGGGGTCGGTCAGCGTCAGACACGTCATCACGCGCTTGACTTCCAGCGCTGGATCACCTACCAACAGGCCGGTGTTATCCCAAGCCTCGCTTAACGATAGCGGTGCGATGGCGGAAAGCCACTGCACCAGGTCTCCCACCGTGGTCATCGCTCGTCAACTCTCCGACGCACGAGGCAATTTGCGCGGATACGGAGGAGCTTCCACTTCGGGCAGGGGGCCTCCATTTTCGTTGAACCACTGCATCCGCTCCGCTTCGGTGGCGTAGTATTTCAACCACGTCTCGGTGTCGGATTCATCCAAACACCGCCACACCAAGTAGTTGCCCGGCAGGTCCACCTTCTTTTCCACGGCGGGCAAAATGTCCCGATAGATGACCGTGTACAATTCCCGATCCGAAAGATGGTCCGTCATCTCCAACACGACGCGCACCGCATAGAGCCGGTCGATGGCGTCATAAAGCAGGTCTCGCAACACATCGTCGTCCAGAGTAGACGGGCGCGGCAATACGAGCTCCGGAAGCGACCAGCAACTGATCGGCAGCGCCGGCGCGCGTTCCCAAGCCAACATCGACTCGAGGAAACTGTTCTCTTCCTTCAGATTCATCTGACGAAAATGCACCAAGGACACCGATTCGTCGATGTAAGGCTCCAGTTCATCGCGCAAACGTGCATTTTGCAGCAGTAATTCGACTTCGTCGCTCGCGTTTCGCATGGTTCCCAGCATTCTCCACTCGGAAAACAAAGAAAACTTGGTGCAATTCCCACCCGGTGTGCCACGGTTGAATCCATCAGCCCGCCACTGGCTGCTCGGCGCAAACCCGACGTCGGGGTAACAGTAGCCAACCGGGCAATCAGCCACACGGTGAAATGCCCTGCTGGTCGCGTCGGGCGAACCAATATTTGGACGCCCCCTGGCCCGGCGGGTGCACCCGTGCGGCTTCGCCTCATTCAGCCAGATTTTGACTTTATCTACCCCGTGTCGCAGCTCAAGCGATTTCCTTAGCAACAACAGGCCAGTGGTCCAAAATCATCGATCCGCTATCGGCAGAAGTGGTATCATCGACACGTCTTAACTTTAACTGGCCACGGCTGGGAATCGATTGCCGGGAACTCGGATGCTCACCCACGTCGCCGGCAGATCGCTACGACGTTCAGCCACGGAACCAGGTACCCGCGCCCCTGTCGGCCGGAGGAATAGCATCTTAGGTGTGGTCTTGCGTTTTGAACCGCGGTGATCATGATGTAGCTGCATGAGTACTGACACGAAACCTAGACAACGAATCGAGCGACTGCGCCAATCCCGCGCCGTCATTCTTCCCAGCATGCTACTATGCGACTTCGGAAACCTTGCGGCCGAGGTCGCCCGGCTGGAAGCGGTTGGCGTGCAGGCCCTGCATCTGGATGTCATGGACGGCCATTTCGTGCCCAATTTGACCTACGGAATGCCCATCGTGGAGGCCGTGCGCCGACTGACGGATTTGCCCTTGGATGTCCATTTGATGATAGCTAATCCCAGGCAATATATCCGTCAATTCGCTGACGCCGGAGCCGACATTCTCACCGTGCACGCTGAGATCGAGGACAATGTCACGGAAATTCTGCAAGACATCCAACGCCTTGGCATCGGGGCTGGCCTGGCGGTCAATCCTGGTACAGAATTGCAGGGGTTGGAGGCAGCGATCGATAGCTGCGATTTGTTCTTGGCGATGAGTGTTCAACCTGGCTTTGGTGGCCAAGCATTCAATCCGGTCGCCTTGGACAAACTACGCCGGGTGAGGCAACAGTATCCGACAAAATTGTTGGAGATCGATGGCGGAATCAATCAGAAGACGATTGCCGATGCCCGGGATGCTGGTGCTACCCTGTTCGTTGTCGGCTCGGCGATATTCGGCCAGCCGAACTACGGCCAAGCGGTAGGGGCACTGGAAGCCCAGCTTGGCGAACAGCGGGCCGTTGACTAAATGTTGTAGAAGGCCCCTGGATCGACGTACCGCGACGGATGGTTATCAACCGGGGCAATTGAGCCCCAGCGGAATCTATGAGTACTGAACAAGTTGAATTGTTGTTGATCCGCCCCGGCGCTACTCCCTTTGATGAGGAGGGCCGAATCAAAGGAGCGTTGGACCTGCCCCTTTCGATGCAGGGGATGGAACAAGCCCGCGTGCTGGCCGAACGGTTGGCTACCGCACCTCCGGACATATTGTATGCGGCTCCTACGGAGTATGCAGAGCACACTTCGCGAATCATCGCCCAGCGGTCCGGTTGTCGAGTCAAATTGGTCGACTCGTTGGAGAACCTGGATTTTGGCCTGTGGCAGGGAAAACTGACCTCCGAGGTTCGACGTACGCAGCCACGGGTGTACCGGCAATTCCAAGAGTCGCCTGAACTAGTGTGTCCTCCCGGTGGTGAAACGGTCTCGGCGGCAATCGGCCGAGCGCAGAAAGCACTGAGCAAAATACTTCGCCGTCATCGTGGGGGGAGAGTCGGCTTGGTGGTTCCGCACCCGTTTTGTCAGATAGTTCGATCCACGATTTGCCAGCAATCGCTGGGAGATCTCTGGCGTTGCGATCTGGATTTCGGTACGTTCGAGTCAATCGTCGTCGATGCGGTCACCGGAGCGATGGCGGAGTTGGTAAAGGCGTGATGCAATTTCCCTAAAGGTAGCGCAGACTGTGCCCCGCACAGTCGTGCCGCCCTCACACCACACGGAGAATTGGTTGAACCCGTCGGTCGGTGAGGGGCAGCCCAAGCTTTTCGAATGTGTCTACTGACTGGAGAAGCCTGATGGCGACAATGGAACCTAGCCCCAGCGTGCGAATCTCTATCCATCGCGGCGCGGCGACGATCGTCAAGCAAGTGGTCAAGCGCCCCGTTCCTGATGGTCTGTGGGTGCAGTGCCCCGGATGCAAGGAAACGATCTATCGTCGGGATGCGGAACAGTTGCAGAATGTCTGCCCCCATTGCGAATACCACTTCTATGTTTCTGCCAAGGAGCGTATCGGCCAGGTGTTGGATGATGGCACGTTCGAAGAATGGGACGGGCATCTGCTGCCTACCGATCCTTTGGGCTTTGCTGACAAGAAGCGGTACATCGAACGATTGGAAGCCGAGCAGAAGCGTACCGGACTGAGCGATGCGGCGGTCACCGGTGCCGGAATGATCCGTGCGCGACGCGTCGCCATCGGCGTAACCGACTCGGCATTCATCATGGGCAGCATGGGGTCCGTGGTGGGGGAACGGTTGACGCGCTTGATCGAGCGAGCTACGCAGCAGGATTTGCCGCTAGTGATTATTAGTGGTTCCGGAGGGGGTGCCCGGATGCACGAAGGAATCTTATCCTTGATGCAGATGGCCAAAGTCTCGGCCGCCCTGGCCCGCTTTCACCAGGCAGGGGGCCTGTTCATCTCCGTGCTAACCAATCCCACCATGGGTGGAGTGGCGGCCAGCTTTGCTTCGTTGGGTGATCTTGTTTTTGCTGAGCCGAAAGCACTGATCGGTTTTGCCGGACCGCGGACCATCAAGGCCACGATTCGCATCGAGTTGCCTCCCGGGTTCCAGACCAGTGAATTCTTGCTGGAACATGGGTACATCGATCGGATCGTTCCACGCGGACGCCTTAAGAGTGAGATCGCTCGAGCGATCGATTATTGCGGGAAGTAAGACCGTCACGATGGGATTGCTGGATAAGCTAGGTTTCGGAAAAAAGAAGGAGGATGCCGAGGCATCCCGGGTGAAGCCGCGTCGCAAGGTCGATCTGGATGCACGCTTCGAGCGATTGCGGACCGCGGTCAGTGGCACGATGAGCAAGTTCTATGTGGCCCGCGACCGCGAGACGAACCAGATCGTCGGCTTAAAGCTCTGCGATGTAGAGAAGTTCAAATTCTTTGAAAGCCGCTTCAAGGGAATGAACAAGCCTCCCGAAGGGGAGATTGCGGTGTCGATGGATCACCCCAACATCATCAAGACGCTGGAGTGGGGTTACTCGGTTCACGACGAGCCCTACCTGGTGATGGAGTTCATCGATGGTCCCGGCCTGAACACGTTGATTCAACGAGAGGAACGTGAGCGTTTGCAAGGCCGATGCGTGAACATCATTCGTCAGATGGCCATTGCCCTGCAATATGTCCATCGCAAGGGATACATTCACCGCGACGTGTGCCCCCGCAACTTCATTTGCACCCAAGACCTGACCACGGTCAAGTTGATCGACTTTGGCCTGACCGTCCCCGCGACGGAACCGTTCATGCGTCCTGGCAACCGCACGGGGACTCCGCTGTACATGGCGCCGGAGATCGTGCGGCGTCGCCAAACCGACCAACGATTGGATATCTTCGCCTTGGGTGTCTCCTGCTATCAACTACTCACCTTCACCTTTCCCTGGCCGGTTAGTGAGACCAGCGGCATCGCGGCGTTGAGCCACGACACGTCGCATCCTCGCGACATCCTGGAGTACCGCCCTGATTTGAACCGTACCTTGGCCCGCATGGTCATGCAATGCGTCCAAGCCGATCCCGCCGCACGTATCCAAACGATGGATCAGTTCGTGCAAATGTTGGATAAGGTGAAATCGGAGACCGAGCCCTGATGGCGGCTTCGTCCGGGCTGACAGGCACATTGGCCGAGGATCGATGGCGTCACCGGCTGACGGGCGATTCGAGGTCGCCGGCACCGCTTTGGCGTGCTTGTGCGACGGTCCACTGCCGCCGCCCAGATGCCATGGTCACTCACTCTTCGTCGCCCCGCAATTTGGCCAACACGCTGTAATCCTCCAACGTGGTGGTGTCGCCCACCTCTTCCTTGCCACTGGCGATGTCTCGGAGCAATCGCCGCATGATTTTCCCGCTACGCGTCTTGGGCAGAGCATTGGTAAAACGGATGTCATCCGGCTGGGCCAAAGCTCCTATCTCCTTGCGCACGTGCAACTTCAATTCGGAACGCAATTGCTCGCTGGGATCGGTTTTTAGAACGACAAAGGCAGCTATGGCTTGCCCCTTCAGCGAATCGGGACGCCCTACCACGGCGGCCTCGGCCACTTGGGGATGGGACACCAAAGCACTTTCGACTTCGATGGTGGAAAGACGGTGTCCGGAGACGTTGATCACATCATCGATCCGTCCCATGATCCAATAGTAACCGTCCGCATCTTGGCGCGCGTTGTCGCCGGTCAAGTACATGCCGGGTACTTTGCTCCAGTATTGTTGGCGATAACGTTCCTCGTCTCCCCAAATCCCGCGCAACATTCCCGGCCAAGGTTGCGCGATGCACAGCATGCCTCCCCGCCCCTGAGGAACCTCATGCCCATGCTCGTCAACGATCTTGGGGACCACTCCGGGCAACGGTTTGCAACAGCTTCCCGGTTTCAACGGCGTTGCTCCCGGCAACGGACTCATCATGATTCCCCCGGTCTCGGTCTGCCACCACGTATCGACGATCGGACATCGCCCACCGCCGATCTTGGTGTAATACCACATCCAGGCCTCTGGATTGATCCCTTCACCGACGGTACCCAGCAGACGCAGGCTGGACAGATCGTGCTTTTCGACGTGGTGATCCCCCCATTTGATGAAGGCGCGGATGGCGGTCGGAGCGGTGTAAAGAATGGTAACGCGGTATTTCTCGACCAGCTCCCAGAAACGATCTTCGGCCGGGTAGTTGGGCGCTCCCTCATACAACAGAACCGTCGCTCCTGCAGAGAGCGGACCATAGACGACGTAGCTATGTCCGGTAATCCAACCGCAATCGGCCGTACACCAGTAGACATCTTCCTCGCGATGATCGAAGACCCACTGAAACGTCCTCTTGGCGTACAAATTGTACCCTGCCGTCGTATGGCGGATACCCTTGGGCTTACCGGTGGAGCCGCTGGTGTACAGAATGAACAATGGCGTTTCACTATCCAGTGGTGTAGCCGGGCAATGAGCATCGGCGGCATCCATCAATTCGTGCCACCAAAGATCCCGTCCGGGCTGCATGGGCACCTCATTGCCCACCCGCCGCAGCACGACGCACTTTTGCACCGACGGGCTCTTGGCCAGAGCTTCATCGACCGTTTCTTTCAACGGCAGTACTTTACCTCGGCGGTATAAACCATCGCTGGTAAGCTGAATCTTCGCACCGGCATCGCGATTGCGTTCGGCGATCGCCTCCTGCGGAGAAACCAGCGAAAATTACTGAATGGACCGCTCCTATCCTGGCACAAGCCAACATGGCGATCACTAGTTCCGGAGTCATCGGCATGTAGATGCTCACCACGTCCCCCGGTTGGACGCCCAGATTCTTCAACACATTGGCAAACCGGCACACCTGCTCATGCAACTGTCGATAACTCAGTTGTCGAGTGTCCCCAGGCTCACCTTCCCAAATAATGGCCGTTCGATCGCCGTGTCCACGCTCCAGGTTGGCATCCAGGCAGTTGTAGCTGGCGTTGGTCTTCCCTCCCACGAACCATTTGGCAAACGGCAGTTGCCAATCAAGAACCTCGGTAAAGGGCTCGAACCAATGCAGGTGTTCGCGTGCCTCGGCCGCCCAGAAGGCTTGCGGATCGGCGAGGGAACGATCGTAGAGCCGCTGGTACTCCTCCATGCTCTTGATTCTCGCCCGGGCCGCAAACTCCGCCGGAGGGGGAAACACCCGGGATTCGACCATCACGGAATCGACTTGGCCAACACCTTCACTGTGATTCATATCGAGCCTCTACACACGAACAACAACGAGTACCGGAGAAAGGGTGAGTGCGGAAAGGGAATGGAGCCCATGAGGATGACGCGCCGATGTCCACCATGGGAGCAGCGCCGCCGAAGACGCCATTCTAAGGACCGATGGGAGAATTTCCAGCCGCTATTCGGGGCGCTGGCCGTTTCCAGTCAGATGCGTCTGCAGATAAGCCGCCCGTTCGATATTTCGCTCAGCGACCGGTAGATGCTTGCCGCGAATCTTCTGGATGTGCGCCGGTTGGGTGTTGAGAAAGAGTTTGTTGATCGTCGCAACATCGACCGAACGGATCAGCCCCAGATTGATCCCCAACCGCACCTTGGATAAGTAATGCAGCGTCTCCTCGCTGCTGATCTTCTTCGCCGTACAAAGGATTCCGAACGCCCTGCTCACTTCGTCATGCAGATCCTGTTCTCCCTCCTTCAGCAAGAACATTCGTGCACGGCGCTCATATTCGATGATGCGCGGAACGATTTCTCGCACGGTATCCATCAACACTTCTTCAGTACGCCCCAGCGTTACTTGGTTGCTGATCTGATAAAAGTCTCCCATGTACTGGGACCCCTCACCATACAGCCCTCGCACCGCGACGTTAATCTTGTGCATCGATCGGAACACTTTCTCGATCTCGCGAGTGATCACCAGGGCGGGCAGATGCATCATGACGCTGACGCGCAATCCGGTCCCGACATTTGTAGGGCACGCCGTGAGGTAGCCGAACCGGTCATGAAAGGCATAGTTGACCTTGGATTCCAACTCACTGTCCAGCGTATCGATTTCGCTCCAGGCGCTCTCCAGGTCCAATCCGCTGTGAATCACCTGCAGTCGCAAATGGTCCTCTTCGTTGATCATCAAGCTGAAGCGTTCGTGCGGATCGAACACCACGGCCCGATCCCCCTCCCCGTCGGCCAGCTCGCGGCTCATCAACTGCCTTTCCACCAGGAATTGGCGGTCAAGCTCATCGAGCTGGTCGACATCCAGGAACACGGCGCGGGACCAAGACGGCAGTGTCGCCACCCGCGCCCGCAGCATCTTTACGATCTGCACCTTCTCCTCATCACTGGCTTTGCGCACAAAAGGGTAATCCGCCAGGTTGCGTGCCAGCCGAATGCGGGTGCTAATCACGATATCCGATTCGGGTCCGGTGCCCCGCAGCCACTCACCACACCGGTCCGCCAATTCTTCCAGTTTCACGTTCTCTCGACTTCGAAACGAGTAGTAATTCCAGGTCCCAAGGCCGTCTATTCTACGCGGAACGGGAAGGGACGGCATAGGTCTACTCACCCGCGCGGGATTCGCGGTGCGTTACATTCAGACCGTTTACAGTGGCCACCGCACGCCGCGGAGTAGCAGCAGGGGAGGTGCAGCCACCAACGCACGTAGCAGACGCCCCCATAATGACGCCTCGGCCGGTCGATCGATAGCCAGGAACCCTCAGCAGCCCCGCCCGCGATCCCCATGCGCGCCATAGACCGGTTACGGCCCGCCCCCGCATCGGGCTGCCCCACGTAACTTTGGCAGCTCGCGATGTTAACGGCTGGTCAGCGGTCCGCGCCTCGTCCCTGGTAGCGGGCCAATCGCACGGCGGGCGGTGGTTACAATCTCGCTGATCCTCACCTACGACGCCGAATCGATTCCCTCTTCCAGTTCCCGGATGCGGTCCCGCAACTTCCCCGCCCGCTCGTACTCTTCCTTGGCGATCGCTTCATGCATCTCCCGTCGTAGCTGAATCAACTCGTGCTGTCGATCCGGCGGAGTAACGCGATGAGACGGGCGTTTTCCCTGGTGGGCACTGGCGCCGTGCACATTAACCAACAGTTGCTCCAAATCATCTTTGAAGCATTCGTAATCGTACGCGCAGCCCAATCGGCCCACTTTTCGAAACTCGGCGAACGTGATGCCACACACCGGGCACGTCTTCTTGTCCAACTTTGCCAATTGTTCGGCCGTCTGGTCAAGCTGCAGCTGTTTTGCCAACATGCCTGCCACGGATGCCGGCGCGGCTCCGGCACCTCCCTGCGCCAGATAGATACGCGCGTGTTCTTCACATAAATGCACGATGTGTGGGCCGGTAGGTTCGGTCAACTCGGTGATATGAAAAGTGGCTTCACGTTCACATTGCTGACACTTCACGGTTACCTGTCCTTTCCGATTGTCCCCTGACCGGCGGGGTGACCATCACCATCCGCATCGACCGATCGCCTCTCTTGACCGAGCGTTCTGGGCCGCGGTTCTACACGTACCCCTGACGTCGACGGCAATGCTGCTTCCCTACCGTGCCGAATCCGAAGGTGACACGAATTCCCCTTTCTGTTCGGCTCGTGGCAACGTCTCGGTGGGGAGCGAGCCGCAGCGAGGAGCGCTGCAATACCACCTTCATCTTACCTCCTGGGCCACAGCGCGACGATAGCGTCTTTCAGGACGGGAGGAACAACTGGCTGGATCCCAACGTCGCGGGGCCCGTGACCTCGGACCACGCCTCGTCATCGTGCCCAGCACGGTGACCGGTAGCGGTGTTTCCAACATACCCTGTCCCAACAGGCGGCATCGGCGAGTTGGCAGAACTGGCCCTTCCGACGGCTGCTCGGCATCCTCATCACTCCCCGTATCCATGCCGACATGATCGAGTACCATGGGACAGATATCGACCTGGGGTATGGAAGTCGATCAACAGAAATAATGGCCGCCTGCGTGGCTCCGCGGTCGGTCGTATGGTAGCCTTGCCCAGTACTCAGGGACTCCTGTTCGCCAATGAAATCGCCACATTTGCCTTCATTCTCTCGTTTCGCCGAATTGGCTCGCGATCATGACCTGGTGCCGCTTTATCGGCGCCTGCTCAGCGATTCCCTAACCCCCGTCTCAGCATTCCGGTTGCTCGATGATGGCGAAAGTTCCGCCTGCTTGTTCGAGAGTGTCATCGGGGGTGAAAAGGTGGGACGCTATAGCTTCATCGCCTTGCATCCCAATTCCCCGCATCGTGGCGCGGGGGCGGGAAGTGCAGTTGGGGCCGCTGGGCAATGAAGCCATCGTGCACGCCGAAGATCCTTTAGCGCTGCTATGGGAAACGGTGTCCGGAAAACGGGTGGCTACCGTGCCGGAACTTCCCCCGTTGACCGGAGGAGCCATTGGTTACGCCGGATACGACGTGGTACGGTATGTGGAAAACCTACCCCACGCCCCGGTCGACGACCGCGGGCTGCCGGATCTCGATTTTTCATTATTCGACTCCCTGGTCGTCTTTGACAGCGTTACCAAGTCATTGTTCGTCATCACGCACGTCCACTGCGATCAATTCGAGTCACTGGAGGCCGGCCTACGCGGACGGCGTCCAGCGATTGGACCGCGTGGTGGAACGTTTGCAGAAGCCGGTCGAACGCCTGCCGGTCATCGATTTTGTGGACGAGGAACTGCCGCACCTGACTCCCCAAAGCAACTTCACGAAGCAAGAATTCGAAGAGGCGGTGAAGAAGTGCGTCGAGTACATTCGCGCCGGCGATATCTTTCAGGTAGTGATCAGCCAGCGGTGGACGCTTCCCAATCTGTGCGACCCGTTCGAAGTCTATCGGACGCTGCGCGTCATCAACCCCAGCCCGTTCATGTTCTACGTTCGTACACCAAGTGTCACCTTGGTGGGCTCCTCGCCGGAAGTTATGTGCCGGGTGATGGGAGGGGACGGTGACGGGTACGCCCCTTGGCGGGGAACGCGACCGCGAGGAAAAACAGACAAGGAGGATCAGCAGTTGGCCACCGAATTGCTGGCCGATCCCAAGGTGAGCGCGCCGAACACGTGATGTTGGGTCGATTTGGGCCGCAATGACGTCGGACGGGTGGCCGCGTACGGTACGGTCGAACTGAGCGATGTGATGGTCATCGAGCGCTATAGCCATGTCATGCACATCAGCTCCAATGTTTCTGGGCAGCTTCGTCCCGGCCTGACCGCAATGGATGCGCTCAAAGCCTGTCTTCCGGCGGGCACTGTCAGCGGTGCGCCCAAGGTACGAGCGATGGAGGATCATCGACGAAATCGAACCCCCACCGACGCGGACCGTATGCTGGTGCGGTTGGCTACATCGACTATTCCGGGAACATGGACACGTGCATCGCCCTGCGAACGATCGTCTTTGCCGGCGATAAGATCTACCTGCAGGCGGGGGCAGGGATTGTCGCCGATAGCGTCCCGGAAAAGGAGTTTCAAGAAACGGTCAATAAATCCAGCGCGCTGTTGAAGGCAGTAGCCGCCACGGTGCGCGCGCGACCGTCTGGAGGCCGATGACACTGCCGCCCCCGCCAGGGTCAGACGGGCCAGCATGATACGCCGCACATGTCACTACTGGTCGGCTGAGCCAGGGTTGGGGCCGAGCCAGGTTGGGGCTGAGCGAATTCGGCACGAACCTCTTGGCGGGTGAGATTGGCCAAAAGGCCTCGGTTCGCGCCGCGGGAGCGAATTCGCGGCGACTAACGAGCGGGGTTCGCCATCGGACAGCCGATTTGCCGTTCGATTTGCACGATGGTTCCAGCCAGATTGGCGGCGATACGGAGCTGGTGCAGTTCAAAGGCCAGGAGGTCGCGGTAGGTTTCGACTACGGAGAAGAAGTCGCTTCGTTTTCCGCGATAATCGGCCAGGTTGATTTCCAACGTCTCTTTCGTGCGCGGAATCATCTGGTCATGGAGAATCCGGTACTGTTCGGACAAGGAATCGGCTGTGGCCACCACTCGTCGCACCCGACCGAAGATTAAATTGCGTTCTGCGTTGTACAGCTCGATGCCTGCTGGCCGCCTGATGGGCTCGCTGCGGCGATTCCGGGACCGAATACGCTCTTGCCACACCGGAAGCGTGATGCCCACGACCCACGGCGAAGTTATCGTTGCCGTTGGGCAACCGGACTAATCGCATCGTCCTCGCTGATCATTGTCCAGTTCATGCCGAATTGGAAATCGGGGGATAACGCTCCAGACAAGCCAATCGCTGTTGTTCGCGATCACGGGCAATCTGCTGCGCAAGGCCTTGCAGGGGCCGGATTGCAGCTCTCGGCCAACGTCAGCAATCGTTCGAGAGCTTCAAGCTGGTGGTCGACCGTCAACGAATACGCCACTTCGGGAACGAGCTCCGCGGGCCGAGAGAGGAGAGCGGCCAGGTCGGCGTGCGCGACAGCTTTTTGCTCCACCAGCCGCGCACGCTGTTGCCGCAGGCGGTCACGCTCCAGTTCGACGCGCAAAACGTCCTGTTGGCTTCCCACCGCCGCGGTAAACCGCAGCGGCGACATTGGACAAATCGATCAATAACTGATCCATTTCTTCAACATATACCGATGGCTTCGTCGGCCATGGCGACTTCAATGCAGGCCAGACGCACCAATTCCTCGACCTCCCGCTCGACGGCCTCCACCTCGGCCCGAGCCATCTCGACCTCGCGACGGGCAATCGCTTGCTTCACGTCGAGCTTCTCTGGCCACGGGACGGACTGCATGATGCCTAACTGATTGGCCGCCCGTCCCCCGGCAGTTTGCAAGGCATTCCCATCAAACGGCCAAAAGCTCTCGGTGAGCATGGGGTCGGAAAGCGAGCCAGCTTGAACGATGCGATGGGATTTTGCCGCCAGTTTTTGTCGGGCGGCGCGAATCTTGGGGTGGGTGGCGAGAGCCTCGGCGACCAGGGCCTCTGCAGGCAATGCCGTGGCGCCGTCCCGAAATGCCGTCTGCCCCTGCTCAACCTCGCCGGAGTTCCTCCAGAGCGCCTGAGCATCCGACGTCGAGCCGCTGGCGGCAATCACGCGGTCATCCCATCGTTGATGAGGATCGATGCCAGTGGTCTCAGAGGGGCCAGTTCCTCCCTCTACGACCGCCTCCGATGCCGCATCGCCAGCGACGGAGGCAGAGGGAGAAAACCACGTCGATCGGTGGTCCCGTGCCACGGGCGTCGAGGGACCTGACAGACAACCGGTGCTGGATAATACCAAAGTTGCCGCCACGGGCGCAGCAGCACCCACGAGGTAATAGGCAAGCGAACATTGTCGACCGATTCCAGATTTTCGAGTACATCGCGGCAGGGGATGGCCGGCGGTTGGTTCCTATGGCAGCGGGGATAAACCTGCCAGCAAACCTTGGTTGTGGAGCCTCAAGGCTACGTGCGAGCCACCACACTTGCATTGGTTCACGTAGCAGCCGACGGTCACCCTGGCCATCCAAAAACCGATCCCGCGGACTTCGTGTTCAATCGGCATTTTCACTAGGACTTCTATACCCCATGGGGGTATATTCTCCCTGGTTTTCTGCGATTCGCTAGCTAGGTCACAGCAAGGCCCGATGCCTACTCAGCCCGTGGAAAACGCATCCAACAAACCCAACCAGGAAGTGGGGAGGGCGTCCGGTCAGCCTACCGTCCCTAGCCGGAAATGATCGCTGGGGAGAGGAGAATCAGCGACCGGAATCGATCGAAGCAGCGACCAAATCGTAGTCGCGACGAGCCACAATCTCCACGGGAACGATCTGGCCGACGGCGACATGATGGCGCGGATCGGCTGTAACATACACTGCCGCATCGACATCGGGCGCATCGGCGTACGAGCGGCCGAGCCATACGCGACGCTCGGCATCGATTTGTTGATCAATGATCACTTCGACCGCGTTGCCGATCTGGGCGTCGCACCACTGAAAAGCAACAAGTTGTTGAGCCGCCATCAATCGTTGACGTCGCTCTTCCTTTACCTCTTCCGCAATCTGCCCAGGCAACTTGGCGGCCGGCGTATCGGGCTCGAGCGAGTAGGTAAACACCCCGACCCGCTCGAATCTGGCTTCCTCGATAAACGCCTCGAGTTCCGCAAATTGGGCGTCCGTTTCCCCAGGAAACCCGGTGATAAACGTAGTCCGCACAACCAAATCATCGATGCGATCGCGCAACCGTCGGACGACTTGGCGGATGCCGGCCGAGTCGACACGGCGCGCCATCCGTCGCAGCATGTGGTCATTGATGTGCTGCAGCGGCATATCGATGTACGGCAAGATCTTCTCGCTCTGAGCGATCGTCTCGATCAGTGCGTCGTCAATGTACATCGGGTAAAAATACATTAAGCGTATCCAGTCCAATCCATCCACCTCTTCCAGCGCCTGGAGGAGGCGTGTCAGTGTGGGCTGGCCATACAGATCGATGCCGTAATACGTCGTGTCCTGGGCTACAATGATCAACTCACGCACGCCTGAGGCGACGAGCTCGCGTGCCTCGCGAAGCACTTCCTCCATCGGTTTGCTGACGTGTTTTCCCCGCATTTTGGGGATGGCGCAAAAGGTACACAAGCGATCGCAACCTTCGGAAATCTTCAGGTAGGCGAAGTGAGGGGGCGTAATGCGCAATCGCTGCGTATCGTCCAAAGCTCGGATGGGGGCAGGGCGAAACACACTGCGCTGCAGTTCCAGGCCGTCGATCATTCGTCGCGCCACGTCGCGCACTTCGTCGCGTCCGAATACTCCTACCAACGCATCGATCTGCGGTCGCTCTTGGAGCAACTCCTCCCGCGCTCGCTCGGCCAGGCATCCGGCGACGATCACTCCTTTGATACGCTTCGCCGCTTTCAGCTCCAACATCTGGTCGATCGCCTCCAGCGATTCCGCTCGTGCGCGGTCGATAAAACCGCACGTATTGATGACGACGAAATCGCTCTGTTCGGGATCGGCAACCAACTCAAACCCTTCGTCACGGAGCACGCCCAGCATGCGTTCGCTATCCACCAGATTTTTTGGGCACCCCAGACTGACAAAAGCATACCGCCCGCGCGAAAAGTTTGGTTCGGGAATTTCATTTTTTGGGATAGCGGAAGGAGGCTCAATGATTGGAAGTTGATTCATGAGTGGCTCTCAATTCTCCGATTGATCGGAGGTCGTTTGGGACTTGACGGGTTCAATGGATTCAATCAACAAAATGGAAATCTCTCGTTCCCGTTCTTTGGGATCTTCGTTGTCTTCATTCATCCAGGTGAAGACATGGGCGGTGGTACGTCCAATCGCGATCATCTCGGGATGGCGAATCTCAAACGTCTCTCCGCTGGTCATTTTGATGCGAAACGGACGAAATGGCTCGGCGCCGACATAGTTTACAAGTCTACGGAAGGTCATCATTTCAAAGTTCTCCTTGAAAAGGATTCTTGGCTGCATTCGCCTACGCCAGCACAAAAGCGTATTTCCCCCGGCATCCCTGCCGCGGATGTCCTGGCTGATCATCGGTCGAGAGCTGGCCGGCATTAGCATCGATGATCGGGAGATGGATGGACATACTCGACAATGACTTCCTAGAGGCAGCGGGAGTTAAGAAAAAGCGAAATGCCTGCAATAAACGAGCGTTCTCGACAACACGTTACGGACACAGGTGGAGGCGGGGGAGAGTCGATGTGGCGACAACACGTCCTCTCGCACCCATCGATTCACGTCACGGTTGCCGGGCGCCGTCGGTTCTTCCGCTTATGGGTTTTCCCTTAACCACCACCGGCTCCGGCACTTCGCGGGATCGACAGCACACACGGTCAACTGCTCGTAGCGTCACGCCGGCGCTTCAGACGGCGGCTGGCGTCGAGCAGCGCTTCCCTCTCCACATCCGTAAGCGCTTCGCGTCCGTGACGATGGATTTTGCGCAAGATTTCATCGATATCAAGACTAGATTCCGACGGACGATCGCCGAGTTCCTCCGGTTCGTGCCATGGTTCGTGAGGTTCGTCCGTCTCCGCCGGATGCTCCGCTTCTGCTTCCTCAGCGCCGGCCAGCCAGTCCATTGTGAATCCATCGGAAAGGTCTGGCGAATCATCGTCTTCATGACGTCGATTGGTGCGGGACGATGGTGCTGGCAAACCACCTTTCGTCGAGTATTCCGGTGACCGTTGCTCGATTTCCCGATGACGTCGCGGCAGGTATTCCTCTTCTAGCTCCTCAGCCCGTGCCGCTTCCCATTGAGCCGCTACGAACAAGTACACGGCGGCAGCAATGGCCGCATACCAACCGACGATTGGCTGGCCGGTCATTTGCCCCACAGCAAACGCCGCTATGCCACTTCCCAGCAGCATGGCGGCTAGATGGGAGTCGAGGGAACCAAGCGCGCGGAACACGCGTGGTTCCTGAACGACGCGATCGCGGCCCCCCATGATGGCGTAAGCCGTGGCGCGCATGTCGAACGGTACGGTGGGAAGCAGGTGCATGCAGAACAGAAAGACGTTCACCCACAACAACTGCGAAGCCCAAGACTGGCTTCCAAAGCCGCCTTCAAATCCCAACACATCGACCCACGCCGGCGGCCGCCCGGTATGGGGCAACATGGCTGCGTGGATCGCCAATCCTAGCGAAGCGAGGGCCACCGACGCCAACTGTCCGGCAATGGAGTAACTGAACACCACACGTGGCGGCAGGAACTCGTAATCGGTGTGCAAGTTACCAGTCGGTCCCACCATAATGTCCAGCTCCTCGGAATAGCCCCCCACCGCCAAATGCTGCGTGGCGAGCCGGACGGCCAGGCTGATGATCCACACGATTGGCAAGGTCAACGCCGTTGCCATCAGCTCGTGCGCATCGGCACGGATGATGCCCAGGACAAGGAACAAACCACTGACCATCAGCAGGGTGAGGACGAGCGAGGCATGGATTCTCGCCCGATCGAGCCCCCATGATTTTGGGAACTGAATCCACCAGCTCCACATTTGACGCATCATCCCACGCACTGGACGTCTAACCCCGCAAGAGAAAAGTTATCCGAGCAACCATCATCTTGACTGATGCCGCGACTTTCGGCAACTGTTTTTCCTGTTGTAGTTCAGTCCGGTGGCTCCTTGCGGCCGTTGAAGAACCCTCGCCTGGGTGTTACAACGCTTCCTCAGCACCACAGAATTGCGGTTTCCTATCGACAGTGCCGCGAGGCAACGCAACTGAGACACCGACACACAGGGGAATTAGTCATGTTGACGGTCGAACAAGGTTTACAGGCGGCTCGTCAGGCGGCGGCAGCAGGAAAGCTCAGCCAATCCGCGCTGGATAACCTCACGCGGTGGTTGACCGAGCCGCGTTATGCCGCCTATCAGCAGGGAATTCTGGAACACATCGAGCGTCAGCAGTGGCAGCAACTCGATGACGTCTTTTGGACGATCATCCCGTTCGGTACGGGCGGACGGCGTGGCCGCATGTACCCTTTCGGTTCCAATGCGATCAATGAGCGTACGATCGGGGAAAGCGCCCAGGGATTGGCCAGCTACGTACTCGAACTGCGCGCCCGCGAAGGTGAGCCTGCCGCTCCGCCGCGGTGCGCCATCGCCTACGACACTCGACACCGTTCGCGCGAGTTCGCCGAGCTGTGCGCGAGTGTGATGGTCGCCAACGGTTTCGAAGTATTCTTTCTGGACCAGTACCGTGCCACGCCGCAACTATCGTTCGCCGTACGTTACAAGCAATGTGATTGTGGCATCATGGTAACCGCCAGTCACAATCCCCCCAGCGACAACGCCGTCAAAGTTTATTGGTCCACAGGAGGTCAGGTTCTTCCTCCCCATGACAAAGCGATCATCGAACGGGTGATGACCGTCGAGGAGATCAAGACAACGTCGTTCTCCGCGGCGGTGGCCGAGGGCAAGATTCATCGATGCACCGAAGAGGTCGATCGAGCCTACTTGGAGGCTTTGAAACCCTTCTGCTGGGATACCCCTCGAGATATCCACATCATCTACTCACCACTGCATGGTGTGGGCGCATTCGCCGTGATGCCGGTAATGCAACAGGCGGGCTTTTACCGCTGCCGCGTCTTTGAACCACACGCCGAACCCAATGGCGATTTCCCCAATGTTCCCGGACACGTCAGCAATCCTGAGAACCCTGCGGTATTCGATGCCATCGTGGCCGAAGCCAAACAATCCGGTGCCGATTTGATCTTGGCCACCGATCCGGATTGTGATCGCATGGGATGTGCCGGCCCCGTGGCGTTGGCTCCCGATGCGGACTGGAAAACGCTCAACGGCAACCAGATCGGGGCGCTGCTGACCGATTTCGTTTGCCGCCAAATGAAGAATCGCCAACAGCTTTCCGAGCGTTCCTACATCGTCAAGACGTTGGTCACTACCGAGCTGTCGCGCAAGGTGGCGGCCAGCTATGGGGTGCATTGCGAAGGCAATTTGCACGTCGGATTCAAATGGATCGCCGGGGCCATGGATCGGTTGGGCCCCGAGCATTTCGTCTTCGGCACCGAAGAATCGCACGGCTACCTGATTGGTCAGTACGCGCGCGACAAGGACGGTGCGGTGGCTTGCCTGCTGATGGCCATGCTCGCCGCCGAACTGAAGGCGAATAACAAAACGCTGCACCAACGTCTCGAGGAGCTATTCCAGCAGCACGGCTGTCACTTGGAAGGGCTGATTAACATCCACATGGAGGGAAGCGAGGGGATGGCCCACATGGAAAAGCTGATGACCGCGTTTCGTACCGCTCCCCCGTCGCATCTAGGAGGCATGCCCGTGGCTCGCCTACGGGATTACCAGGCCCTTGTCGTACGCGCTGCCGATGGCCAGGAAACTCCGCTCGACGCCCCGCCAGGGAACATGGTGATGCTCGACCTGGAACCGGAAGGCAATTACTTCGCCGTCCGCCCCAGCGGCACCGAGCCGAAGGTCAAATTCTACATGTTCAGCTACTTGCCCCCCAGCGAAAGTCAGGATGTCGATGCGGCCATCGGCAGGTTGCAAGAACGCTTGCGACAGTTGGAATCCGACATCCGCGACTATGTGCGCTCGGTGGTGGGATAACCCCAATATGGGAAGGAGTTCGGTGGTAAGAGCCGACCGGTTCCCGCGCGATGTCCGCACCATAGCGCCGTGGCTTCCCCAGGGCTCGGATGCCGATGATCGCTGAGACGCCCTAGCACCAGCCCCGCAACTTCACCCGCCCTGGCGGTACGGGTCGAGCCGGTCCGACAGCGTGGGCCGAGCACGCTCCTGCCGCCCCCCGCTTACCTTGCTGACCGAGCCAAATGGTCTTCGAGGGCGACGAGCATTTCCTGGACGCAGCGACGCAATCGTGCGAAGTCTTGTCGTGCGCCGGAGATATCTCCACCGCGGCCTTTCAACTCCACGCATCGGGCTGCTTCCACCACCTCCCTACCGTGGAACATGTCCGCCGCACTGCGCAAGGAGTGCGCGGCACGCACCAGCATCTTGGGATTGTCGCTATCGAATCCCTCGGAAATCTCGTTCAGCCGTTGCATCAATTCGTTGCGCAACGTGAGCAACAGCTCTCGGTGTTGCTCGGGGGAACACCGCATGCGTCGCCGTGGCGCGTCGAAATCAGCGATGGAATCGGCGGTGGTCGCGCGGTCGGGTGTAGTAGCGGCAACAGGCGGAGCGTCCGCGCCATTTCCCGGCAAGTCATGCGGGCCGCTGAGTTCCGGATCGAAAGCACCTCGACGGAGCTTATCGATCAATTCATTGAGCTGCCGAACGTCGATCGGTTTGCTGAGATAACCATCCATGCCCGCATCGAGACAGCGTTGGTAATCCTGTTGCATGGCGGCCGCCGTGATGGCGATGATGGGAGTATGTCGGCCGGTTTCTACTTCTCTTTGTCGAATGACCCGGGTGGCCTGCAAGCCATCCATGTGTGGCATCTGCACGTCCATCAGGATGGCATCAAATTCAAAGTCGGTCCATGCGTCCACCGCGGCCCGGCCATTGGTGACACAGGTCACTCGGTGGCCACGACGTTTTAGCAAGCCTTCGAACACGGCACGATTGACCGCACCATCTTCGGCTAACAGGAAGTGCAATGGTGGCCCCGGCACTTCATTGGGGGTAGCGTCCTGGGGCTGTTCAAGATGGCTTTCCCTGGTAATCGCTTTGCGCAAGGCATGGCAAATCTCATTATGCAGCGCCGGCTTCTGCAGAATGCCAGCGACGCGAAATTCATTGGTCAGATCACTTGCGGGTGGGCGCAGCGAGGCGCTGAGCAAGATGACGAACGGATCAAAATCAGGGTAGGTTCGCCGTAGCTCGCGCAATACCTGCAACCCGGTCATTCCCGACAGGTCTTGGTCGACGATGACCACGCACCGGTCGGCGGGATATTGAGCCAGTTGTTCGTAGAGCTGCGTAGCAGTGGCCAATCGATCGGCCGCTTGTACAATCATCCCCCGTCGCGCCAGCGAGCTGCTAAGAGCCGCGCGATTGGTGGAATTATCGTCGATGATCAGCGTGCGAAACTCCTTGAGACTGAACGTTGTATCGGCCTGTTCTTCTTCCGTATCATCGCTGGCGGCTTCGAAGGGGATGGTGAAGTAAAAGGTCGAACCGACTCCCACCTCGCTCTCCAGCCACATCTTGCCCCCCATCATTGCCACCAACTGCCAGGAAATCGACAGCCCGAGCCCCGTGCCGCCATACTGACGCGTCGTCGATACGTCCGCCTGCGAGAAGGCGTCGAAGATCGTTTGCTGCTTGGCCGGCGGAATACCGATTCCCGTGTCGCGCACGCTGAATTGAAGCGTATAGATGGGGCTGGCGGGCGGCCCGTGTACCACCGCAATGCGGATCGCCACTTCTCCGGCAGAGGTAAACTTGATCGCATTGCCCACGAGGTTTACCAACACCTGGCGGAGTCGATCGGGATCCCCCTGCAAGCGCATGGGGACATCGGGATCGATCTCCAGTACCAGCTCCAAGGACTTTTCCGCCGCGCGCACCGCCAGGCTCTTGGCAGCATGGCTGACGCATCGTCGCAGATCGAATGGGCGCTTTTCCAGCTCGAGTTTTCCCGCCTCGATTTTCGAAAAATCAAGAATATCGTTGATGATGCGCAGCAGCGAGTGTGCCGATTGATCGATCATGTCGACGAACGAGCGCTGGTCCTCCTGCAGATGGGTATGCTTGAGCAATTCCGCCATGCCGATGATGCCGTTCATCGGTGTGCGGATCTCATGACTCATGTTGGCCAGAAATTCGCTCTTCGCTCGATTGGCTCGGTCCGCCGCATCCCGCGCTTCACGCAATGCCTGTTCGGCACGCACCATGTCCGTGATATCACGCGAGATCCCAAAGGTACCGACGATGCGTCCCGTCGAATCGTAGAGCGGCATCTTCGTCGTCGAGCACCAAGTGTCCGGGCGGTCGGGCCAGGTTTCTCGCTCGACGATGCCAATCATTGGTTCGCCGGTAGCCATAATCCGCAATTCGTCTTCCCGCGCTTGCCGCGCATGTTCTTCCGTGAAGATGTCGGCGTCGGTCTTGCCAATGATCGCCTGGGGATCGTTGAGTTGGAACTTCCTGGCCATTCCACGACTGACGCGGACAAACCGGCTTTCCCGGTCTTTGAAATAAATGGAATCGGGAATGTTGTCCAACAGCGCATGCAGAGAGGTACCGTTCACGTTCTAGTTCCAATTCCGTGTGCTTGCGCTGCGTGGCGTCCCAGAACAGAATCTGAATTCCCGATATCGCACCATCGGCGTCGCGCAACGGCCCTTTGATTATCTCTGTCCACGTTCGTCTGCCCTCGCCATCGACATTCTCTTCGAATTTGTGAATCACTTCTCCGGTCTGGAGGATGCGGCGATCGTCCGCAGAAAACCGTTCGGCCAGATCTTCAGGAAACAAATCGAAATCGGTTTTCCCGATGATGTCGCGCAACTGAAAGTTGCGAAGTTCCAGATAAGCCGGGTTGGCATAGATGCGTCTTCCCTCCCGATCCTTGAGCACCAAACAGATCGACAGACTGTCGACGATCGAGCGAAAACGGGCCATGGCTTGGCGAACCACCTCGCTACCATCTTCGGCGATGTGTGCCGGCCGGGCTAAGACCAACAGGTGGTCGGTGGTCAGGTAAATACTGTTGATGGTTATCCATACGGGCGTGCCACCCGATGCATGCAGGGCGAGTTGAGCGTCCACCTCTGCCTTGACATCAGCGAGCGCGTCGATCGGGCCGGACTCTGGCGGTGTAGGCGTCGCTGGCGGTGCGTCGGCGACCAAGCAACTGCTGATCTGATCCCACCTGGCCACACTTTGACGATCCACAAGAAGGTCTTCCCAACTGGAAAATGACGTCAACTCATCCCGCGTCCAACCGATCAGCTCGATCGCGGCGCGGTTGGCGTCGACCACTCGCAAATCTTCGCGCCGGAGGACAAACGCCAAGTCGCGCACGTTGGCCACGACCGTTCGCACGGCCTCCAATGATCCTTCGTCGAGCTGCAGGAACCGTGGCGCCATGGCTACTTACCGTTCATCTAAGATTCGCCGCGCGAACTAAGAGGTTCGTGACGAGCAATGCTTGATCAAGGTGACCTCATTGCCCGACGCGTTGAACGTGATCTTGTCCATGAACTTGCGCATGAGAACCAATCCCCGCCCGATTTCCCCACTTAGGGCCGCCATCTCTTCCTCGGTGGGATTTTCGGTAACATGAAATCCTCGCCCCTCATCGCGGATGACCACACGAATCAAGTCGGGCAACAATCTCGCCTCGTAGTGGACCTTGCGATCGCAGTAGGGACGCTGGTTCAATCGTTCCTGCACCAGGGGATGATCGATGTCCGCGATATCCACCTCGGCCGATTCTTGCTGGAACTGCTCCCGCTTCAATTCGAGATTGCCGCGAAAAATGGCATTGGACGCAGCATGCCGCAGCGCTGTTCCCACGCGAAAAGCATCGACACCGCTGAACAACTGCATTCCTGCGGCCAGTTGCAGGGTAAGGTCGATGGCCGTGGTCAGCAATCGCGGATTATTAGGCAACTCGAACACCAGACGATTCTCTTGCATGCACTGGATCAAGTCGGCGTAGCTACGGTCAGTACGCGTCACCCCCAGCACGTCTTCGATCGTGCCGAGCAACAAATCCTCGAGCATCGATTTGGGAACATAAGCCGTAGCTCCCAACGACAACGCTTCGGCCGCCAAACGTTCCGATCCGAAACCGGTAACCAACACCGCGGGAATATGCGCATACTCAATCTGCATGCGTTTGATCAGCTCCAACCCATTCATCACCGGAAGCTCCATGTCCGTGACGACGATCTCCGTAGGAGTTTGGGCAAGTATCTGCAAGGCATCGGTACCGTCACCACAGCAGGTTACCTGATGGTTCGCCGATTCGAGCAGAAGCTTCATCTGCATCGCCTGCGTGGGGCTGTCTTCGACCAACAAGATGGTGGACATGGCTGTTACTCCGCAAGGAATGGGTCGAGAAAAGGTAGGAGGAGTAATGAATTGCTATGATCTATTGTAAATGAATTTCATCCCCTTCGGTGCGCGTCGACGGCGAGAACGCCTGGGCAATCGACACGACCGATACCGTTGCGAAGGTCGACGTCGTCCCTCATCGCTTTCCCCATCCCTGAAACTTGACTACTCCCTGCGGCGACGTACGTTTTCCTAGCCCGTCGACGCAGTCATCTGGCGACCTGCTAACGGAGACGGTTGGTAGGGTCTCTCCGGCGCGAAGCGTTCCCGCCGTAGGCTGCTTCCCTTTCCACCAATCTTTTCCCGGGATTCTTAACACAGGGCGACGCGATGCTCGACACCAAGAAGAATGCCGATACCGAGCCCCACACCACACCTCGGTCTGCTATTACCACTGCTCACCCAACGGACCACCTGAACCGTGCGGTCGAACAACAGTGGGATCGGCTAGCGGAGCTACTCACACTCGACGACGCTTTGTCGCCTGCGGCCGATGATCCCGGCGAACTGAGAAACGATCTCACCACCGAACAGGATTCCAACCGCTGTGTTGCCATCGACCTTAGCATTGTGCTGCTATGTGGCAACGACGCAGACACCATCGGCAACTGTATCCTGAAGGCGTTTTACGCGCTCCGCCGCTGCGCCATTCGAGGCGAAGTCATCGTCGTCGATTGCCGTAGTCGTGACGACTCGATCGAGATCGCTGAGGAGTTGGGAGCCCGTATTGTCCATGCCGATTCCGATGATCCAGCCGACGGCGTCCGCGCGGCGTTGGCAGTCACGCGAGGTGAGGCGATCGTCTTCGGGCCAGCCGACGATACCTTCGACTACTCACGAGTGCACCACCTGTTCAACAAGTTGCAATCGGGCTACGACGCCGTGCAGGGTTGTCGCCTTCCCGTGGGCGGGGGCAGGATTCGCCCCGGCGGCATGAGCTGGGCTCGACGACAGGGGCACCAACTGATAGGCAACCTCCTGCATCGTTGGTGGGGACTGCCCGTACACGATCCGTTCTGCCCCGTATGGGCAGTCCGCCGACGCATCGTCTCCGACGGCACCGTCGATCGTCAGTTGCATGCCGAAGCGCTAGCCCGATCTTGCGCGATGTTTCTACACAGCCGGGGAGCGACCGTCGCTGAGGTACCCATCACCTGGGAGACTCCCCACGGCCCTACCCGTCGGTATGCCGCGGCAAGAACCAACCACTATCGCGAGCTCCTACAGGCCCTGGGCACCTACTTGTTGATGATGCCCGAACGCACATTGCTTCTTCCTGCCGCCCTCCTCCTGGTGGCAAGCATACTCTCGCTCGCCGTCGCGTACTGCCTACCGGCCGGGGCAGTCGGTGCCTCACACGTGCCGCTGCTGTTCTCGCTCATCGGCGTCGCTTCGTCAGTCCAACTGGCTGGCACCGGTTTACTTATCCGGTTGACTGCTGCCGATCGCGGAGTCATCCCCCGCTGCCCGCGTATGGAGCGAGCGGCGGAAATATTGAGCTGGAATCGTACGTTGCAAGCGGCACTGATGGCGGTACTCGCCGGTGCCTGGACATGTTGGCAGTGGAATTTCGAAGTGGGCGGCCCAATGGCTTCGCCCGCTATGCCTGGTGTCACCTTATCATCATTGCTTGGTTGGGGGATGGTGCTCGTCGGCGTCCAAGTCGCCTCGCTGAGCTGCTTGATCCGCATCATGCGGTGGAACACACCGACCACCAAGAAAAACAAGTCAGCTCGGAAAGCCCTAAAACGTTCCACGCCTGTACACCAAAGCTTTTAACCGCGGCTCCCCGATGCTCACCAGGAACCGTGCCGTTCCTGTTCCATTTTGTATTGCACGCGCGCGCTCTGCATCTCATACCGACCACCAGCTCCTACCGACTACCAGCAGAGGTGGCTAATAGACAGGCGGGCCGACCGATCTAACCGACCCAATTGGCCTCGGCAACACTCCTTCTTGCCCACAAACGGTATCTCCGTAGGTAGTCACGCGACCAGCTTCCCGGCATCGCGCTACGCCGGTCGATAGCCACTGTCTCCGTCTAGCCCCCATCGCCGTCGCCGCAGGCTGCAGCCATCTGAGCGGATAATGCCAAACCCAATCGATCGATAGAAACGAAGCTGAGAGAGTTGATGGCTCCAACCGGGGTTCAGCTGCCCAAATGAACTCTCTAACGCGGAGTCGGTGTCGGCTACCGATATTGCAGAAGCAGCTTTACGACCGGTCGCCAAATAAACGACTGCTGTTCTCGAAAGCGTGCGTGTTAGGCAAAAGACAAAAATCAGAAAGAGAAGAATTGTGAGCATGCGGTGGCCAGACGTTACCGGCAGCCCCCTCGGGACCATCTTCCGTGAACGTCCGGCAAGTAGCTGAGGCGGGACTCGAACCCGCACGGGAGTAACCTCCCACAGGATTTTAAGTCCTGTGTGTCTGCCAATTCCACCACTCAGCCTTCTGCGGCTTGTTTGCGTGCCGGCTTCACTTCGTTCCCTCGACGCTCCAGGGATTCGGCGAGCCGCCGGGGGCCTGTTCATCCGTCCCATCGACGCGCCCGAAGCCATGCTCAAGCGTCACCGCGTGACCCATCACCCCGGTGTACCGCCAATGAACCAAGGATCGAGTCATCGAGCCCCAGGCAGGGAACCGATCGCCACTCCACGCGCACCCCTCGAACTCGCGGATCGCTTTCCGCGAACTGTCGGAGATTGTGTATGGTAGAGCGAATACAGCCCAACCGGCAAGGCGGGATGGAACTGCTTTTCGGACGCTCGGACGCTTGACCGACCGACCACGACTAACCGGCACCAACTAACTGGCACCAAGATGCAAGAATCGGCAATCGTGTTGAACTCCAGCCTGCGCCCCGTTCCCACTCGCCTTCTTCCTCGCCGCAGCCAAGCAGCCACCATCAGTAGACATAGCGATCCGGGGACGTTCGAGCTCGGTATTCGTACGACGCGCCAAATCAAGAGCCAGTGGACCCAGCCATGCTAGTGATCTCTGAATCAAGGAACGACCACAATTCGAGGAGCCCCTGAGGTGAATCCCCTGCGCCAATTCTCGACCACCGAAGTGATGTCCTTTCGTCCTGTGGTCGAGCGACCTGCCCCCGGTGAAACACCACTCGGCCTGGAATTGGAGCTGGAACCAGATGGCCACGGCCACCTCGTGGGAGTAGCGACGATCTTTCTGCGCGGTGCGGAGTGCTCCTTCAAGTGCACGATGTGTGACCTTTGGAAGTTTACCCATGTTCAGCCTACTCCTCGCGGAGCCATCCCAGCGCAGATCGCCGCCACGGTCCAGCAGCTCCCGCCGCGTTGGGAAACCCACATTCCTCTCCCTCCCCCACACACCTCAACCGGCCGCCACTCCTCCCCCTCCATTGAAGGGGGCCAGGCGGCGAATCCCGCTCGGGAGCGTGGCGAAGAGGCACCTAGTCGCCCCCGCCGAGCAGCGGGGAGCGAGAATCCGCGGGACGTGCCTCCTCAAGGGGCGGGCCGCGGCTCGGGGGTAACTTCTCGGCGAGAAGAACTGACGGACGAGGAACCTCATAAAAGGTGGGTGGCACCGAACGAGTGTAAAAGGTGGGTGGCACCGGTCGAGTGGATCAAACTCTACAATGCCGCAAACTTCTTCTCCGCCACGAATGTCCCGCCGGACGACCTGCCGCAGATCGCGCGATTGGTCCGTGACCGCTTCGCGAGAGTAATCGTCGAAAATCACCCTCGCCTGTGCCATCGGGGGGTGGAATTGTTTCAGGCGGCCCTAGAAGGCACCAGGCTGGAAATCGCAACGGGGCTGGAGACCGTGCATCCGCGTCTCCTTCGCTGGCTCAACAAACAAGCGGAGCTAGAGGATTTTGCTCGGGCATTCGCCTGGTTGCATCGGCGAGGGATCGATACCCGCGCGTTCGTGTTGTTGGGGCTACCAGGCTTGAGCCGCAACGAGGCGGTCGAGTGGTGTGTTCGCTCGGTGGCCTGGGCGCTGGACCACCACTGCCGGCACGTGAGCATCATTCCGTTGCGCGCGACCAACGGCCTGCTCGAGAATCTGGTCACGTCGGGAGACCTGCAGTTGCCCACGCTCGATGATATCGAAGCGGTGACCCAACGCACTTTGGCACTGCGTCACGAAGGCCGGGTGGTGATGACCGACCCGTGGGATTTGGACAAGGTAGCGGGGGGATGCAGCCATTGCCGCCCCTTGCAGCGTGCGCGTTTCCAGGGGATGAATCTTGCTCAACGTGCCTGGCCGGCCGTCCACTGCAGCTGTACCGCAGCCCCATCGGATCCTCACGGCTGCGTGTAATCTGGTAGCGGGCTCTCGACAGCCTGCAGCGATAATCGATAATCGTCCACCTCACGGGGACTTATTGTCGTTGACTGTCGTTACGGGGGGCCAGCACGTCCCTGGTTCGTGAGAAGCTCCCCGTAATCGCACCGCCGATGTTCCGAGAATCGGGGAGCGCGAGTTCAAACCACTGAGTATCGCAAGAAGGGAAGAAGGCGCGATGGCCAAAAAGACGATTGCCGATGTCGATCCGAATAACAAAGTCGTCCTGATGCGTGTCGACTTCAACGTTCCGCTGGATGAGGCAGGAAACATCACGGACGATCGCCGCATTCGCATGGCGCTGCCGTCGATACGCTCGGTAATTGATCGGGGCGGCAAGCTCGTGCTCATTTCCCACCTGGGACGCCCCAAGGGGGAGGGACCGGAACCGAAGTACTCCCTGGCGCCGGTGGCCAAGCGATTGAGCGAATTGCTCAACAAACCGGTACAATTTGCCACCGACGTCGTGGGCCCCGATGCCGAAGCCAAGGTGAAGGCTTTGCAGCCGGGCGATGTCTTGTTGCTGGAGAACCTTCGATTCCATCCCGGCGAGAAGAGTGGCGACCCGGAGTTCGCCGCGCGGTTGGCGTCATGGGCCGACATCTACTGCAATGATGCCTTTGGCACGTGCCATCGCCAAGATGCGTCGATGGTGGCCGTGCCCAAGGCCATGGATGGCAAGCCGAAAGTTGTGGGTTTTCTAGTTGCCAAAGAGATCAAGTACCTGAGCGAAGTCATTGCCAATCCGGAACGTCCATTCGTGGCGATTTTGGGCGGTGCGAAGGTTAGTGACAAGATCAAGGTGATCAATCGGCTCTTGGATGTGTGCGACCGAGTGTTGATCGGAGGTGCCATGGCGTACACCTTTGCCTTGGCACAGGGGGGACGAGTCGGTAACAGTTTAGTAGAGCCGGACAAAGTCGATTTGGCCAAGGAACTGATCGCGAAGGGAGGAGACCGGTTGGTGCTCCCCGTCGACACGCATTGTGGAGATAGCTTCAGTCCCGATTGCCACAAAATGATTGTGAAAGCGGGGGAGATTCCTGACGGTTGGGAAGGGCTGGACATCGGTCCGGAAACTGCTCGCAAGTATGCGGAGATCATCCATCAGGCCAAGACGATCGTGTGGAACGGCCCGATGGGCGTCTTCGAGATGCCACCGTTTGATGAAGGCACCAAAGCGGTGGCTCAGGCGATCGCCGAGAGCGAGGCGACCAGCATCATCGGCGGTGGCGATTCGGCAGCAGCCATCGAGAAGCTTGGTTTTGCCGACAAAGTGACTCATGTGAGCACCGGCGGCGGCGCGAGTCTGGCGATGCTTGAAGGAGAGAAATTCGAGGCCGTCGAACTGCTCGATGACGCGTAGCAATTGGTCACTGGATGTGACGGTCGTTGCCGACATGGATCTTCGGAATAAAGCCACGGTAGGGGACGGTGACGGAGAATGTCTTCGTGCGGATTTGGCCTCATGGATCCTGTCGCACGGCATCGCACCCTATAAAATGAAAACGAACTGCAGATTTGGCTTTGATGTCTCTCTTCGTGGTATTTGCCGTATTCCGTTCCTCGACCGGAAGGCGATGCCCGGCCTATAGGATAGCGAACGTATAGGAACGATCCGCAGGGTACGGTCAGGCCCACGTCGATCGATCGAGATCGACAGCCCGATAGGGCGATGCGGCGTTAAGCGATGACCGCCCTCGGGCAGGTGAATCGCCAAGAGTGGCCGTCGAAGTTACAATTTTGCTTCAATCCCCCAGACGGAAAAATCGATACAATTGATACGTCTGGCGGCAAGTAGGGAGCGGCGACGAGTGGACGTGGCTTGATTGCTCAACGCAGCTTCAATTCCCAGAACCTTTTGTCAATCAACTAGTGCATAGGCATTTCATCAATGTCCGCTAATTCTTCCTCTGCAGCACCTTCCAAGGAGGTTGCTGAAGTCAGCGAGGTAACCGTTCGACTTGCCGGCGACTCCGGCGATGGCATGCAATTGTTGGGTACTCAATTGACGAATACATCGGCCCTATTGGGCAATGACGTCGCCACGTTCCCCGATTTTCCGGCGGAGATTCGCGCGCCGCGCGGAACGCGGGCTGGCGTTAGCGGATTCCAAGTCCAATTCGCCGCGCATGAGGTGCATACGCCGGGCGACACGCTGGACGCGTTGGTAGCGATGAATCCCGCCGCCCTGATTACCAATTACAAAGATTTGCGCCCAGGAGGGTTGTTGATCGTCGACGAGGACAGCTTCACCGATAAGGATTTGAAACTCGCCAACTTGGATGAGAATCCGCTCGAATCGGAGTGGATCAAGGAGTACCGTCTGGTGAAGGTGCCGATCACCAGGTTGACACGCGAGGCGGTTGCCGATTTGGGGTTGAGCGTTAAGGAGTCCGATCGCTGTCGAAATTTCTTTGCCATGGGGCTGATCTACTGGCTCTACGGCCGTAGCATGGAACCGACATTGCGCTTCATCCGGGCGAAATTCGGTAAGATGCCGCAGGTACAGGAGGCCAATGAGCGAGCGTTGCGGGCAGGATGGGCTTTTGGTGAGACGACGGAATTGCTCAATACGTCCTACCGCGTCGCCTCGGCTCACCTCCCGCCCGGTACGTACCGCAATATGATGGGCAACCAAGCGATGGCGTGGGGTTTGATGACCGCGGCGAGGCTTAGTGGTAAAGATTTGTTTTACGGCTCGTACCCGATCACGCCGGCCAGCGACATTTTGCACGAGTTGTCCCGCTACAAGAACTTCGGCGTCTACACATTTCAGGCGGAGGACGAGATTGCCGCTGTTTGCGCCGCCATCGGGGCGGCCTACGGCGGGGCCATGGCGGTAACGACCAGCTCTGGGCCCGGAATCGCATTGAAGGCCGAGGCGATGGGCCTAGCCGTCATGTTGGAACTCCCTCTGTTGGTGATCGACGTGCAGCGCGGGGGTCCGAGTACAGGACTGCCCACCAAGACCGAACAGGCGGATTTGCTCCAAGTTCTCTTCGGCCGTAATGGCGAAGCCCCCCTGCCGGTACTGGCGGCAAGAAGTCCAGCCGACTGCTTCGACACGGCGATCGAGGCCTGGCGCATCGCCACCCAGTTCATGGTGCCCGTGGTAATTCTCTCCGATGGCTATATCGCAAATGGTTCCGAACCGTGGCGTATTCCCAACGTAGAAGACCTGCCGCCTATTCCCATTGTACATCCTGTCGCACCGGAGGACGGTTCTCGGTTCCTGCCCTACGCACGTGACGAGAACCTGGCTCGGCCATGGGCCATTCCCGGTACGCCGGCACTGATGCATCGAGTCGGTGGACTGGAGAAGGAAGACGGTACGGGCAATGTCAGCTACGATGCAATGAACCATCAGAAGATGGTACGTATCCGAGCGCAGAAAGTCGCCAATGTCGCCAAAGTGATTCCACCTCAAGAGGTGATGGGGCCCGACAGTGGCGAACTGTTGGTGGTATCCTGGGGAGGCACATATGGAACGTGCTACACCGCCGTGCGGCAAATGCAAATGGCCGGTAGAAGCGTCGCGCATTGCCACTTGCGGCATTTGAATCCCTTCCCTAGCAACCTGGGAGATATCCTCAGTGCTTATGACCGTGTGCTGGTTCCCGAACTCAACTGCGGACAACTGCGGTTGTTGTTGCGGGGGAACTTCCTGGTCGATGCCATCGGCTTCAACAAAGTCCAGGGCAGACCATTTACCGTCAGCGAGCTGACCGACAAGATTTCCGAGCTGACCTCGCCTGCACGCGCCGGCGCCAAAGTCGCTTCCTGACCTATGGGGCGCCCCCTGCCCGGGGAAAACAGCCGGAATTGCGATTCCTTGCATCGGAGAGCAGCAGAGGGTAACAGGAAGCGAGGGCAGCCCCCCAGAAATCGATAGTTTTGAATCAATCAATCAATGGTTTTGAATCAATAGACCTTAGTTTCGCCTCTCAGGGGCGTGAAGCGGTAGAACGATGAGCGAATCACTTCCTGTGCTGAAACCGACTGATTTTGCTAGCGATCAAGACGTGCGCTGGTGCCCGGGATGCGGCGACTATTCGATTTTGGCGCAGATGAAGAAAATGTTGCCCGAATTGGGCCTGCCTCCGGAGAAGATCGTCTTTGTCTCAGGCATCGGCTGCTCAAGCCGTTTTCCCTACTACATGAACACCTACGGGATGCATAGCATCCATGGTCGCGCCCCTGCGGTGGCGACCGGCTTGCGCGTATCGCGGCCGGATCTGAAAGTCTTCGTCATCACCGGCGACGGGGACGCGTTGAGCATCGGCGGAAACCATTTCTTGCACCTGGTACGCCGCAACGTCGATGTGACGTTGGTCCTGTTCAATAATAGGATTTACGGATTGACGAAGGGCCAATACTCGCCCACCAGCCCGGAAGGGCAGGTGACCAAGAGCACCCCAATGGGGTCGGTAGACCACCCGCTCAATCCCATCATGGTGGCGATGGCGGCCGGCGCGACATTCATTGCTCGTAGTGTCGATTCGCAGGTTAAGCACCTGGCCAGCATCCTGTACCGGGCGGCCCAGCATCGAGGGACAAGCGTGGTCGAGGTTTATCAGAACTGTAACGTGTTCAACGATGGCGCTTGGGATTACGCCAAAGATCGTGCCACCCGGGAAGACACGACGTTGGAGCTGGAACATGGAAAGCCGATGATCTTTGGCAAGAATCGAGACAAAGGAATACGGCTCAATGGTTTGCAACCGGAGGTGGTCGATTTGTCTTCGGGTATCGCCCAAGATGACCTCCTCTTCCATGATGAACAGGCCGATTCGACGTTGGTTCACCTGTTGGCTCGCATGCGCCATCCAGAATTCCCCGAACCGATTGGGGTATTTCGCGCGGTGCAACGACCGATCTTCGAAGAACAGGTGCGCGGCCAAATCGAGGCCGCTCGCCAACGCAGTGGCCCCGGCGACCTGAACAAGTTGTTCCATGCCGGGGAAACTTGGGAAGTCCAATGATCACCCAACCAGCATGATTCAGGCATCGCCGCTCGCGCGAGCCGATGGCCATCGTCACCGGTTAAGCGCCTGCCATGGATCCTCACGCCATTGGCCGAGATATGCTGCCCTCCACTTCGCTCACCGGCATCGCCGGTACGGGCTAGCCCCGGCGCCTACGGAGCTGATTACACCGGCGAGCCGCCACCAGCGGAACCGTCGTGGGTGAGTCGCCTTGACAAGGAGTTCACCACCACGGGCGACTAACGCTCCGGATTGCTACAGGTTTGTCTCTCATTTCTGTCAACTATTTGGACAATCTGGGGCCAGACGAGCCGCTGATGTCCCCGCGGCCGGGATTGATGGTTGGTGCAGGCGGCGCGACTCCTGGAATTGCTTGATCTGGCATTCTCTCGGGGGGCCGCAGTTGTTGGGTTGGAATTCCCTGGAAAACACCGCGGACAAAGAATAGCGACGAATTGACCTGGCCAGGCAGGGCGGTGAGGCACGACGTGCCATTTTGGCTTGTCCACGGCATTTGCCCAGCACCAGCCTTTCCTCCCATGCCCTTGGTACGCTGTTTGCGACACGAGCTGGCGAACTTGCATTGAGGACCGCCGCGGTGAAAGAGTGAGCGGCGCTGATTACCGCTACCTTGTCGAGTGGATGACGAAAAAGAACCGACCATATTTCGATCAGGCGAGGAGGAACGCAGAATATGGATCAGCATTGGGTATTTGACGATGTCGCCGAGGTGGATCGTCAGACGGCTCGAAATCGCTGGGACGAAAAGGCACGTCCTATACTCAAATTGTTGCGCAGTTATGAGCCGGATAAGCTGAGCCTGCGGTTGACGCTGTCGCACATCGAGCGTGGGAACCAATGGCAGTTGCGAGCCGTGTTGTTGCTGCCGACTGGCACGTTGGTGGCCGAATCGACCAAAAAGTCGCTTGAGGAAGCGATCGACGACGTAGCGGCGACGTTGCGTCGGGAGGTGAAAAAACACAAGGAGTTGGTGCGGCGGGATTATATCGTCCGACGCCGGATAGATCGCCGCGCCAATCTGTCGGCTGCGGGAAGTTACTTGGATGCCGATGTGGAGCATCGCCGCCGCGAAGCATTCTTCCGCCTGTTGAAACCCATGATCAGTGATTTGAAAAAGGAGGTGGGTCGACAGTTGCGATTTCTGCGCGATGAGGGATTGCTGCGGGAGCATGGTTTGACGGCCGACGATGTGATCGACGATGTACTGGTGGCGGCGTGGGAGCAGTATAGCGAACGCCCGAAGAAGATCGATCTTCATCTATGGCTGGCTCAATTGGCCCAGCAGCGCTTGCGCAGGGCGTGTCACGAACCGGTCGAGGAGGTTTTAAGCGAAGCTGTCGAGCCGAAGCCGATCGACGAACCGCTAACTCCCGAAGAGGACGTTGACGAACCAGACTATTGGTTGGAGCGGTTCGAAACGTCCTACTTCGAGTCGGCGTTAGAGGATTTTCTCGTGGATCCTGAATCGGCCCAGTGGTGGGAGAATTTGAGCGAAGAGGAGCGCCAGTCCCGGTTCCAAAAGGCGCTCGCCGCGCTGCCTGAAGAACAACGCGACGCCATTTGGCTGTCGATCATCGCTGGGTATGACCTCGACGAGGTGGCCGTCATTGTCGGTGAAGATCCGGGCAAGCTGAAGAGCCTGATCGAAGAGGCGACGCAGACGTTGCGGCAGCGAATCCAAGCCGAAGCGTCCACTCCGGTGGGCGGCTGACCGACACGACACTGGCCAACCGCGACAAACCAACGACCTACCAATCCTGGTGTAAAGCCAGGATTGGCCGTCTCTAGCAAACCGCTCTTGTCGCAGTCACGGTCCCATCGACTTCGTCGATCGGAGAATCCTGGAAGGCAGCCGCCGACGGTGGTCGCATCAGCACGATGACCAAGGCCACGACCAGCACGATTGTGAGGATACTCAGGCTGATCAAGAGGATCCAATAATTCCTTCGACGCCGTCGACGGCGTTCGATCCTAGCCAGTTCCGCTCGACCGGTTGGCGATGCAGAGGCCAGCGCGTCGTGACTCCCCGCCGACAAGTTGCCGGCTGACAGGTTGGGGATCGACGCAGCGTCGTTCAACTCGTCAGTGGCAGCCGCGGGCGCTCGCCGCACGTCCCTAGATTTCGTACCGCTGAAGTTTGGCGGGTCACCCTCTGGCGGTGGCGAAGCCGCGTTCTCCTGGCGGAGCGGCCGAGGTGCCGATACTGGTGGCGGCATGGGCGGGGAAGTGGGAGGTGGCGGAGGTGGAGTCACCGGTGAAAAGCGTTCCGGAAATACCTCACTGGCCACGCGCCAGTGGGACCAATCGCTGCGCCAGACCAGCGCCTCCGCATCGATCCGCTGTTCGTTCAACCACTGTTCGAACACGGGGACGTCAACCGGACCATACTGTCCACCTGCCGACGGTCGCACGTACCACACCACGGCGTGTCCCAATTCGAGCTGGCCCGGCGCCCCAGCACGCTTGGCTTCCGATGCCACCGGCGGTGGGGGGGAGGGGGATGGGGTGGGATGCCGTGGCTCCTCCGAACGCGACGCATCGGCAAGTTCCGAGGCCGAGGGGAGCGGAGGAGAGTTGGAGCTTGCGTCTGTCACTTGCCGTGGCCGCCCGCTAGCTTGCGGCGATCGATCGCCGCGGCCGTCGGCAGAAGAGGCGACGCGTCCCTGCGCACGATCGTCTGCCGCCTTGTCGGCACTGTTGGCCTGCTTGTTCGAGGAAGCTGGCAGAGGTGCATCGGCCTCCAACGAGTAGTCGGCATTGGCCAACGGGACACGAAAGCGGCCGCGGCAATGGGGACAGCGGCCCCGTCGTCCTGCTTGGAAATCCTTGACCTTGAGCTCTTTCTTACAGTGGTGACAGCGGAACTGAATCCCCACAAGATTCTCCGATCAGGTTCAATACGTTGTACTGACAGTGGCGGCGTGGAAATCGACGGCAAGGTATTAACGGAAGTTTTCGTGGCAGCTGCTGCAAGACTGGCCGATCGCCGCCGCCTCGATGCGCGCCTGTTCGGCGTTGCCAATATCGACAGCCAACCTCACCTGGCGGGCATGTTCGATCATCTCCTCGGTGAACTGCTGATAGTCCGCGTCCGTTGCATCGGGCATATCCTCGGCCAACAGGATGCGTCCTAGAACGGCCACCAATTCGGCGTATCGTCGGACGGCATCCGCATTCGCTGTGAAGGACGCTTCGTTGGCCACCAATTTGGACAGTTCTTGCTGATAGGCCCACTCCAACAATTGCATGACAGGCACGCGATCGATCAGATTGGACCAATCGGTTTCTCCTTCCGCGTTTCCCACGAGACTAGAGCCACGAATCAAATCATCAAGGTCCTGCAGACGCTCTTTCGCTTCCCGGTAGGTCTGGATGGAGCCCACTTTGGTGTTGGCTGCTGCTCGTGTAAGCCGTTGCCGTGCGAGGGCGGCATCAGCCTTCCAGCGCACCTCCCCCGGATAGTGCTCGATGATCGCAAAGAGCAGGGCTAACAGACTGAATTCACGTCGTGCTACCTGGAATCCACCTCCAGAAAATGCCGCCGGCGTAGTGATCTCTCGATCCAATCGCAGTTTGGTCTCCTTGACCAAGTCTTCCAACACGACCGGTTCAATCAGCTTCTTCCAACCGAAGGGGTCCTCATTCCCTGTTGGCTCGCCGCCGTCTGGACTGCTGCTCGGCTCTCCTGCACCAGGTGCGATGGCCATTTGCCGAGCCTGTTCGGTCGGTAGCTCCCCGCGTAGCTGTTCGGCCACATCGGCATAGAAAATCCCCTGAAAACGGGAGGCGTCAAACTGTGGAGGCCGGATCCGTATCGGTGTGGATTGCCCGTAGACGGCCGCGCAGTTGGAGGTGGCGGTCATTACGAAGTACACCAGCACGGCAAGCATGGGGCGCCGGCAAGAGAACAGGGGACATCCGGCCCGATCCACCTGGGCACCGATACAAAATTGCAACGTCATCGTGGACTGACCTTTCGGATTACTTGCGCTGGACACTACCGCTTCTATTCTAAACAGATCGGTAGACGTTGCGATTGGTAGATTCGTCAACTTCGGCGGCTGATCGTCACTCGGCGAGAGGAAAGGGGCAGGAAAGCTGTTTCAATTAGCGAAGATTGGACGACCAGTCAAAGGTTATGGAGCATCACCATGGAAGGTGTCAGGCGACCATCGTGCCGGGCACGGTGGACACGTCGATGCTGGAAGCAGACAGTCGGCTGAGCCGGGGAGAGCCTTTCCCCCTGTTTAGCCCCCGATTCGGAACCGTTTGAACAACCCGTTCTGTATTTTTGGGGAGTCGCAACGCGATGGTGGTAGGTCCTCCTCCTTATTTGCTTTTCATATCGGCGCGCCTGTTGGATGCCAATGGGGATGAAGAGGGGGCTTCCCCCGCAGGCGGTTGGTGGCATTTCTCGCTGCAACGCTTGGACAAGCCGGAGCATCTGGAAGCGGAAGAAGTGGAAGAGCTGAACAACCTTGATCGCCTGTCGTTGTTGGCCGTCGTCCGCGGCTTGGAAGCGCTCGACCAGCCGGCGACGGTCACGTTGGTGACGGCCAGCCGCTATGTGTTGCGCGGTATGCGTTATGGATTGAGCAGTTGGCGCGAGCGCAACTACATGTGGGAGCGATTCGGCGAGCTGATTCCGATCCGCAACGCGGATTTGTGGCAGCGCATTGACCACGCCCTGCAGTACCACGTGGTAACCTGTCGTGGTCTACCGGCGGGCATGGTGGATGGCTCCCCGCGACGACGCTACCGACGCTCCCACTCCACGGGGGCGCCCCCCCCTTCTGCAGTCCCGCGAGCGTTCGACCGCATCGACAGCGTGCCCGTGCGAACGGCTCGCTCATCGGCATGTCCGCGACCGCATTTCTCCCGGCGGCGGTCGCCTTCTTCTCCACCCTTGTTGAGGCAAGACGGCCGCATCACTCCGCCGGTCCGTGCTGCCTCGGGTACCACGGCGCTGGTGCCCAGCTGACCCCACCGGAAAATTGAGCGACGCTTCCCCAGCACCGGTTGGCGAACACCAGCTGGAGGCGCGCATTTAGTAGGCACCTTGGTTGAAAAAAATCATCATCTTCTGGCAAATGGGAGTTGCAGGCGTGCGAACGCAAATATCGTTGCATGGAATATCGCAGCTGGTGGAAGGCAAACTGACCGATCCAGCGACGCTTCTTGGCCCGCACCGAATCTGTTGGGAAGGTCGGGAAGTAGCTTCGATACGAGCCTACCTCCCCGGCTCGCAGCGGGTGTGGGTCATCGATGATCAACATCGGTGTTTACGCCCGATGCGCAAGATTCACCCGGCGGGGTTTTATGAAGCCATCTGCCCAGTAGAATCTACCCGACGGTACCGTTTTCGAATCGCCAAAGAGAATGGTGACATTCAAGAAATGCAAGACCCATACAACGCTCCACCGCTGCTTTCCGATTTCGATCTTTACCTGTTTGGTGAAGGGCGTCATTGGCGCATTTACGATAAACTAGGAGCCCATCTGCGCGAGGTGGATGGAGTGACCGGCGTCAATTTTGCGGTGTGGGCCCCCAATGCCGAGTCGGTAGAGGTAATCGGCGATTTCAACGGTTGGGATGGCTCGCAGCACCCAATGCGCAAGCACATTCCCTCGGGAGTCTGGGAGTTGTTCATCCCTGATGTCCAGCCGGGGCAAAAATACAAGTACCGCGTCCGCAAATGGGGCGGACAGGTCGTCGACAAGACCGATCCCTATGGCTTCTTTTCTGAAGTGCCACCGCGAACTGCTTCGGTGGTGACGCACTTGGATAACTATCAGTGGCAAGACGCCGCATGGCTGGAGCAGCGTAACAGCCGTGATCCGCTGAGCAGTCCGATGAACGTTTACGAAGTACATCTGGGTAGCTGGAAACGCGATCCGGACGGGCATCACGGATGGATGAATTATCGCAATGCGGCCCACGAACTTGTCGCCTATTGCCAGAAGATGGGGTTCACCCATATCGAGTTGTTGCCCATCTCCGAGCATCCTTTTACCGGTTCATGGGGATATCAAACCGTCGGATACTATGCGGTGACCAGCCGCTACGGTTCTCCGGAAGACTTCATGTATTTCGTCGATTATTGCCACCAGCATGGCATCGGCGTCATCATCGATTGGGTACCGGCTCACTTTCCCAAAGATGATCATGGCCTGCGTCAATTCGATGGCACCGCGCTGTACGAACATGCCGACCCGCGCCAGGGCGAGCACCCCGATTGGGGAACGATGATTTTCAACTACGGTCGCAATGAAGTGCGCAACTTCTTGGTCGCCAATGCGCTCTTCTGGTTCGACAAATACCACATCGATGGTTTGCGCGTCGATGCCGTGGCCAGCATGCTGTACCTCGATTACAGTCGTAAAGACGGCGAGTGGATTCCCAACGCGTTTGGAGGCCGTGAGAATCTCGACGCCATCCATATGCTCCGGGAATTCAATGAGCAAGCACACGCTCAATTCCCCGGCATCGTGACGGTGGCCGAGGAGTCGACCGCCTGGCCCGGAGTCAGCCGACCGACCTATACCGGTGGGCTCGGGTTTTCCATGAAATGGAACATGGGCTGGATGAACGACACGTTGCGCTACATGCGCCATGAGCCGATTCACCGCAAGTACCACCATGACGAGCTGACCTTCAGCCTGATTTACGCATTCACGGAAAACTTCGTACTGCCGCTGTCGCACGACGAAGTGGTACACGGCAAAGGCTCGCTCATCAGCCAGATGGCTGGCGACCTGTGGCAAAAGTTCGCGAATCTACGGTTGCTGTATGGGTACATGTGGACCCATCCCGGCAAGAACCTGTTGTTCATGGGAAGCGAAATCGCTCAGTGGCGAGAATGGGACTATGACGCCGAGATCCAATGGGAATTGCTCGATTGGGATACCCATCAGGGAGTGCAGAAACTGGTAGCCGACTTGAATCGCCTTTCCCAAGAGGAACCTGCCCTGCATGAGGTCGATTTCGCAGGGGAAGGATTCGAATGGATCGATTGCATGAACCGCGACGACTGCGTCTTGGTTTACCTGCGTAAAGGGCGCCGTGCCGAAGACTTCCTTGTCATCGGATGCAATTTCACGCCCGTGGTGCGTCACAACTATCGCATCGGCGTCCCCCGGTCAGGCGTATACCGCGAAGTGCTCAACTCCGATGCAACTATTTATGCCGGCAGTGGCGTGTGCAACACGGAGCCCATCACGGCGACCAACGTGGAACATCACGGGCGTCCGGCCTCGTTCGAGGTGACATTACCACCGTTAGGCGTCACCATCCTCAAGCCAGATCGGCTGGACTGACCTCTCCCGCCTGCACGTCAAGCCTCTGCGAGGGGGCGAGTCCCCCCTCCGCGGGCGACGGCTAGTCGAGTAGCTGGTGGACGTAGTCCGGGAAATCTACCATGTTGTCCGGTGGGGCGGGCCCGATGATGACCGGCCCGTCGACCGCCGCGGGATGAAGACCATGGCTGCCTCGGACTAACTGAGGTTCCAATGGAATCACGTCCATACGGTAGCGAAAACCGAGCTTTTTCTGGGCCACACGTATGGCAGCCCGTAGTTTCGAGGTGAGGAAGAGCTCGCAGGGATCGTATCCTGGTTTTCGGTGAATGTCCACGCATCTGGCGAAATCGGGGGCGCGACGGTCATCCAGCCAGTAATAATAGACGAACCAGGCGTTGGGTTCGGCCAAAGCTATCAATTCGCCGCTGCGGACGTGATCCAAATGCAGCTCACCGGGCTCCACCACCGCCGCAACTCCTGGCAATTGTTCCACCAATTGTCGGACTTGGGGCAGAAGGGTCCGATCCTGCACATACACGTGCGCTACCTGGTGATCGGCCACTGCAAACGCCCGACTGTCCAACGGCATCAGCATCTCACCGAAAGGGCCGTCGCGCACTTCGAGCCAGCCTGCTTCCCGCAGCGCCCGGTTGATCAGAATCGGTTGATCGACGGGCACCAAACCATACTCGCTAACGACCACTACCTGCGCCTCGATTTGATCGGCCGCTTCGATCACCATCGCGGCACAGCGGTCAACCTCCAAGACGCGCGCCGGGTCTTGCTCCGCACACCGTTGGAAGTCATAGTCTAGGTGCGGGAGGTACACCATTGTCAATTGCGGGCGGTGAGTGCGCATGACCAGCGCAGCGGCACGTGCTATCCATTCGCTGCTGGGCAACCCGGCGGCAGGTCCCCAAAAACTGAAGAACGGAAATGGCCCCAACTGTTCCTCCAGGGCGCAATCTGTCTTGTCCAGGATGGCGAAGACCTTACTGCCATCGCAACCATAATGCGGCTTGGGCGTAGCATACCACCGCACCGGCGCCCCTTGATTGAACCACCAGAACAACTTCGCCGTCTCATACCGTTGGTAAAACTTCTCGCCTTCGATCAGCCGGTTCGACTGTTGCCAGAATCGTACTTCCCCCGTATCACGAAAATACCATCCATTACCCACGATTCCATGATCGCGAGGCATATTGCCGGTCAACATGGTCGCTTGCGAGCTGCACGTCACCGCAGGAATGGGGCTTTGCCAAGGCCTGACGTCTCCGACGCCGCGCAGATGGGGGGCGATCTCCGCCAACTTGGGCGTCAATCCCACGACGTTGATAATGCACAGCCGTTTCATTGGTCATCCGTGTCGCGAAAAAAGCAGCAGCAAGAGCGACCAAAAGCGATGTCCGCTCACCACCCGGCCCCTGCTGCGAACCAACAGGAAGGATATCATTGCTCAACTGTAGTGATTGGCCTTGAATCCTTCCAGCACATCGACCAAAACGTTGCCTCGAAAAGCGGCCGATTTTCCCGAACATGGACAACGAATAACTGCGGAGCTGATGGACCATGAAGGTACTGCACTCTTGCCACGAGGCCTTCGCCCATGCCCACCACGTGCGCCTGGAGGGCCAGCGACTGGGATTCGTGCCGACTATGGGGGCGCTGCATGAAGGGCACCTTGCTTTGGTCCGTCGCAGTAAAGAAGAATGCGACGCGACGGCAGTCAGCATCTTCGTCAATCCCACACAGTTCGGGCCGGGAGAAGACTACCAGCAGTATCCGCGCACGCTCGAGCAGGACTGCCAAGGATTACGAGACCTAGGAGTGGATTTTGTTTTCGTTCCCACGGCCCAGGACCTCTATCCCGTGGGATTTTCAACGTATGTCCATCCGCCTCGGGTTGCCGAACCACTGGAAGGGAAGTTTCGTCCTGGTCATTTTCGGGGCGTGGCAACCGTGGTGCTCAAACTATTCCATATCATCCCGGCCACGGCCGCATATTTCGGTCGCAAGGACTACCAACAGTTACTTGTCATTCGCCGCATGGTCGAGGATCTGAACGTTCCTATCCGTATTGTCGACTGTCCCACCGTACGTGAAGCGGATGGTTTGGCAATGAGTAGCCGCAATCGCTATCTGTCCCCGCAGCAACGACAGGCAGCCCTCTGCCTGTGGAAAGCGCTCAACGCGGCGCGGGAACGCCTGGCCTCGGGGGAGCGAGAGGGCGCAGCGCTGCAGCGGCATATGCTTGACGTTCTCTACGACCAGGGGGCGGATCGAGTCGATTATGCCGTCGTGGCAGATCCCGACACGCTGGAGCCGCTGCAGGAAGTCGATCGCACGGCCATCGCTCTGATCGCCGCCCATGTCGGCAAGACGCGCTTGATTGACAATCTGTTGCTCGAACCATCACCGCCCGATGAACCGAACTGACCACCTGCGCCACACCGCACCGCACCGCTTACCGAATCAAACTCCCCATTGGGAGAATACCTCGTCAAACAGTTCGCGATTTTGCTGGCGCACCGCGGCCACCTGCTCCAGCAGTGCTGTGGGATTGCTACGTGAACGATCCGGTGGGGGCGTCAGCAGGTAGGCGAGCCTGGCGATGTCCTCGTCTTCCTGAGGAATCTCATGACGCGCGCGATAGTCGAGCAAGCGGATTCCGGACTCGAGTTGCCGCAGCGTGCAATAGTTTTCTCGTAGTCGTGTTGCCAGCCGCTCCGAGAGAATCGCCGCGTCGCGCAGGCGTTGGATTCCGGCCAACGTGCCGGGCCCATGGACGGTGGGATGCGCAGAGACATGTGCCAGCTGCAGGGCCAGAACGATCAACTCGATGTCCATGATCCCTCCTGCCCCGCGTTTGATATTGCGCTCCGATGCATCACGTTGAGTCTCCAACCGATACGCCGCTATACGGTGCGCCAATTCGCTTGACCAGGGAAGGTTGCTGAACAGTTGCCGCAGCGTCAGAGCAACACGACTGCGCAGCAGCGGATCTCCCCACACGGGCCTCGCATGTGCCAGCGCCAGCAGCTCTCCGGCACTGATGTCTGCACGAGTGAAGTACTGTTCCATTTCCTGCATCGTCGTTGCCAGTGGTCCTCCCGATCCTGGGGGACGCATACTGGCGTCGATATCGTACAACCGACCAGTCGCCCCGCTCTGGGTCACGGCATGGATAACGCGCTGCGCCAAACGATTGAAGAAGTGTCGGTTACTGGTGGGCGTGAAGTGGGGATCGGGAACCAAGCAGCGCGTCATCCCCTCGCCCTCGAACAGGAACATCAGATCCAAGTTGCTATGATAGTTCGGTTCTCGTGCCCCCAGTTTGCCCATGGCGATGACGCAAAAATCAGCGGGCGGGGGGGCGGCATCGGACGAACCTCGTGTGGGAACCCCCATCTGCGAGACCAGCCGGTGGTACTCCTGGGAAACGATGCGCTCCAGCGCTACCTCCGCTACGTCGGCCAACGCGGCATGCGTTTGCTCGATGGAACTTCGCCCCAACAATTCGCGTACCCCGATGCGCAGATGCATCGAATTTTTGAAGCGATGTAGAATGGGCAAGCAATCGTCGGTTTCTCGACACAATTCGGCCACCATCGCGGCCATCCCTTCACGCGTCGGCAGGGCGGGGAGCATGAGCGAATCGAGCAGTTCGTCGATCATGCCCGGATTGCCCACCAAGATGTTGGTGAGATAGGGACTGGCCGCCCCCAGTGCCACCACTAGCTGCATCGACGGCGGATGCTCATGGAACAGCTCCCACAGCGTCGCCTTACCACCGATCGAATTGCTGATATTGGCTAAGCTGACCAACGTCGCATCGGGAGAAGGAGTGGCGGCCACGGTATGCAGCAAACGCTGAGCGACCATTGCCAGCGCATGCCGACTGCGACGCGATGAAAGAAAAGGAATAGATTCGACCGCCATCTCTTGCAGCCGGCGATAAGCCTGAACTGGTTCGGCGAACCCGGCCTCCTTCAAAACAGCTTCCACCTGGGCCGGTGGCAATTGCGCATCGAGCACGATCTCCGCTTCGGGCGTTTCCAGCTCGGGAACAATCTCCTCCGTTGGCACTACATTCTCGAGCAAGGAAACACAAAGCTCTACGGCCTGGCGCAGCATGCTTGGCAAGGCACGTTGATCGGGCATCTCCGGCGACGAGTCGGAGGACGGCCACCCGCTTAGCTCCTCTCGCCAACGAGCCGGCGCGTGAACAAGACGCTGTGCCAACTCCTCCGCGGCGGTTGCATCGCCTGCCTGGTCGTTCGCCAAGCTTTGCCGGGCCAATTGCAGGCGCAGCATCGCGCGGTAGCACCGCTGCAGCGCATCGGCTTGTTCGCGTGACAGGACGTCGATGGCCGATAGCTCGCGTATCGCCGACAGCGTCTTCGAAGCACGTACCCTGGTGTGCTCCCATCCGTGAAGCAACTGCAGATAGCTGACCGTCGCCGCGATCAGTACCTGCAGCTCCGCGAACGTGCCCTCCCGCAGTGCGGACAACCGCTCGGCCCGCCGCTGCAACTGGCGTCGCAACGTAGCCATCCCTGTGCTATCCGCCGGCAACAGATAACGGCGGTAGATCCACGAGTGGAGTTCGGACAACACGTAGTTTCCCAAGGTAGTGTTTCCGGCGACAGGCGCCGACTTAACAAACCGTTGACGTTCCCAGGTTCTCCCCCAACTATCGAAGTGCATGATGGCTTCGGTCGCCGTCCACACGACGTGGTAGGGATGGGCTTCTTGGGGTGCAAGAATGGTGAGCGTGTATCCGGGTCCCCGTTCGCTTGGCTCTTCCAGCAATCGCCGCAGCATCTGCACGACCCGATGGAAGTAGAGATCAACCGTCACCTCGTCAATCGTTTCTTGCCACACCGGCCCCGCCGCAACGTCCTCGCGAACCACAAGAAACTCCAAGGCATCGCCATAATCCATTTCTTCACTGGCCAAGGCTCCCAGTCCGATCACCGCCAGTTGAATGGGCGCCCCGTGAGCGTGATGCGGCGTTGTTCCCAACTGCAGATTCACTTCGCGCATAGCGTATTCCAATGCAGCGCGGAGAAGCACACGAGCCAACGAGGTCAACTGTTCCATCACCGCATCCAGGTCGAGTTGCCCCATCAGATCGCCGAACGCGATGCGCAACGTTTCCCGATGTCGGTAGTCGCGAACAATATGCTGCGCTCTTCGCCACGTCCGGGCCGTGGCCAGCTCTGCCGACAACTCGTCGTACAAGCGTTCCGCATCGATGGGACGGCCGCCCGTTATGCGCAATAACTCCAACGCTTCTGGATCGGCCAACAATTCCGTGGCCAACCGTTCACTCGCGCCCAGGATGGTAACCACGGCCAGTAACGCTTCGCGGTCGCGTTCAAATAACGACAACCAACTGAGCGGCGAACGAACGGAGGTGAGAAACTCCTGCAGGCGCGGTACAACGACGCTTCCCGCAGGCGGCGGAGGCAAGATGCTCTGCACCTCGGTCAAAAAACTCTCGATCAATTCGTCAGGAACGACTGCCTGCCGCAATGCTTCCCCCAGACGCGCCATCGCTTCAATCGGCACGTCCCACGGTGGACTCTTTGCTGGACTCTCGCTTCTGGCGTCGTCGCTAGTCATGGGATCCGTATCATTAGGTTAAACCAGCGCAGGAAAGGGGACTTTGCCATCCATCAGTTTCCAGGAACCATTGTTCGGCACGTCCGCCGCGCAGCAGGTAAACTTCCGGTGTGAGGCCATACCAAACTGTAACCCTTGCTGTGCGGTTCGAAAATAGTCCCTCGAGCGGTGCGCCTTGCTTGCCGGGCGCCACGGTGCAACTGGCGCAATGCAGTTCGAGGAGTCGAGGCGGAACGGGGGTGAACGTGCGCACCGATCCGATGGTGTTTCCTTAGTCGCATCGATGGTGTTATCCATGTGCCATGGCTCAGTTTCTCAAAGTTTGCGACTCGATGCGAGACGCACTCGGACCTACCGTCTCGGCTTCGTGCTTTTCATTGCTCTGGTAGTAGCAGGTTGCAGCCAGTCAGCCGCACCGATGCGTTTTTTTATTGCCAGTTCCTCGATGGAGCCGCGGCTGCACGGTCCGGCCCAGCTCGCTGCCTGCCCGCAATGCTCGCAACAGTATGCTTTCGGTGTCGATACCTTTACTCCCTCCCGTCCCGCACTCTGTTATCACTGTGGCGCCGTTTGTGAAGTAACCGGTGAAACCGTGCCGGGCCAGGCCGTGGAGGTCCAACCGCTGACGGCCACCACTCGGCTTTCCCGGTGGGATATCATTGCCTTTCGCTCTCCTGAGGCTGGCCGGGTGCAGATAAAACGCATCTGGGGCCTGCCATCGGAACAGTTGACGATTCGCGACGGCGAGTTGTGGGTCAATGGGCGGTGGCTGCAAAAAGAGCTGCACGAAGCAGTCGCCCTGGCGATCCCTGTCGCGGAGTTGCCGACCTTCCCCAGCGGATTGTGGAGGAAGGAAAAGGCGGAGCATAGCACCGTCACCGACACCGTAGAAACCGATGTTTTTTGTCGGCACCCGGTCGACTTGTCCGCTGATGAACATTTGATCTGGACGTACGCCCTCCCGGTGCCGACTGGTGCGGAGAGGCTCTCTCTCGCCTCGAAGAAATCATCCGCACTGGCAGGAGAACTGCAACCTTCCGTGCTAGTTGACGATTGGCCTGGAAATCAAGGAGCCTCTTATGCGTATCAACCGGTGAGGGATTGGGGCGTCTTCCTCCGCATGAAGGCGTTTGCCGCGCCACTGGTGTTGCGCATGTCCACCGGAGGGGACGTCATTGAAGTGAAGGTCGTCCCCGCCTCATATCCTCCTACCGAGGTCACTAATGGCAGTGCGAAGGCGGCGCCGTCCGCGATGCCTGCCGCGCCCGCTGCGCGCCGTGCCGCTACGGCCCCCCTTGCTCCTGCTCACCAACCGTTGACCTTGACGACACGTACTTGGATGTGGATTTTCCGTTGCGACGGGCGCCTTTTGATGGGAAGCGATGTGAGCGGCCCACGGGCTTATGCGTGGTCCGCCGACTTTCGCCACCCAACCGCCCCTACCCAGCTGATGGTACAAGCATCAGGGCCGGTCACGATCGAACGCCTCCGCATCGTCCGCGATCTCTATTTGCGAACAACCCATCGGGATGGCGGCGGCGTCGAGGATTTCGGACGGTTGGGCTCGGAGGATTATTTTGTTGTGGGAGATAACCTACCGGTGTCAGACGATAGTCGCGGGACAATGGGAGCGGTCCCCCGCAGCAGGATTCTCGGCTCGGTGATCCTCTCTGCCTCTCCTGCCGCCCGACCGGCGCTCGCCCCATGGGCTGGTTCGTCCCTTCGTTGGCCCGGTTCAGCCGACGCTGCCGAATGAGTCGACTTCCACGCAGGTGCTTTCACGTCTAGCGAGGGACGACTGAGCCCCATGGGCTGCCCACCGTTACCATGGGGGACTTGGGCGGAATCCAAAGAGTCGATAACTGAGGCTCATCGATCGGCAAAAACCTTCACGGGGCTACATTGTGGTCCCCTCACCGCCTTCCTTTAGTGTCCCTCCTCGCCTCCGCGACGCCCGCGTGAGCGAATCCTCGTCGCAGAATCACGACCGACACCGTATACTAAGCCAACGACGGCACAAGGAACGGAACCCGTACCGTCATGGTAACCGACGGTACGTGTCGATCGACTTTCCTACCGCAGCCATTGGTCGGCCGCCAAATGCCGCAGCCGTCGCTGGCTCAACCGGCCCCGCTGGCGATGACGCCACGCATCCACGAGGAGTCCCCAACCGTGCGCTACTATCGAACGACGCCCGCTGATGTTAGTCAGTTTCAAGAGACAGGCTATGTCGTCGTGCCCAACCTGTTGCATGGCGATGAAGTGGCTCTGCTTCGGCAGGTTGCCAAGAAGGATGCACAGATCCGCCAGCGGGCAACCACTCGCAGTGATGCTCGTGGAGCCGCCACGACGCTGGCACTGAGCAATGAAGTCGAAGACGATCTTTACTCGCACGTCACGCGGCTGCGACGCATTGTCGATGCCATGACGCAATTCCTCGGCGACGAGGTCTATCATTACCATCACAAGATGATGCTCAAGGATGCCTATGTCGGCGGCGCCTGGGAGTGGCACCAAGATTACGGATACTGGTACAACTTCGGTTGCCTGTGGCCGCGGATGGCCAGCTGTTTCATCGCCATTGATCGGGCCACTCGCGAAAACGGTTGCTTGCAGGTAATTCCGGGTTCACATCATATCGGTAGAATCGACCATGGAAAGGTCGGTGAGCAGACGGGAGCGGATCCGGAGCGCGTGGCGGCTGCTCTGGAGCGTATGGAGGTCCAGTTCGTGGAATTGGCTCCTGGAGATGCCATCTTTTTTCATTGCAATCTGTTGCATCGGTCCGATGCCAACACGAGCCCCGAGCCGCGATGGAGCCTGATCTGCTGCTACAACACCCGCAGCAATAGCCCCTACAAACCATCGCGACATCCTTTCTATCAGCCGCTGGAAGTTCTGGAAGACGAATCCCTGCTGCCGCTGGCACAACAGGCCGCCCTCGACATCAGCGACGACGGCTAAGAAGGCGGGGGCTTAAGCCGTGCCGCCGGACAAACGTCGTGCTGATCCAGGAAGGCGGCTACCCTCGAACCTACCGTCTCTCGGCCGTATCGAGTGCTGTATCGTGTCGCTGCCGGGGCGCTGCCAGTGGGCTGACGGGGCGCTGTCGGGGCGCGACGCCGGAGCTCTTGTCGGATTCCCACAAGGCAGGATACTAGTGAGTGATCGAGTCGATAGAATGAATTCAGGTCGAAAGACGACCATGGAATCGGATCTGCTAATTCGTGGAGCGTTTCTCAGCATGCCGTTGTACGAATACCGTTGTAAGGAATGTGGGGCCGAATCGGAGATTCTTGTTCGTTCTGGGGCGGAGCAGCCACGATGTCCTCAGTGCGAATCGGATAAGCTCGAGAAGCTGCTGAGCGTCGTCGCCACGCCCACGGTCGCCAAGGGAAACCGTGGCGGGGACGAGCCTCCGGCGACATGTGGTCGCCCGCAGTGTCGGTCTGGGTGCATGTTCGATGGGTGACCATTCCTGGTGGTCGAACACCACCGGTAGGCGAGAATCTGGACCAGGGAAGTGGAAGGGTAAGGCCACGGCGTTTTTCCTGGTTGGCCGCATTGGTCCGCCGATGGTGGTGCGCGCGTGCGGTAACGAGTTCTTCGTAGGCTTGCCTACATCGCTACGGTGCACCGCCCCACGCGCCAACCAATCATTCGTCTCGACTGGCACCAGGCCGCGGCTTGATCAGCCGGTTGGTGCTGGACGCTGTACCGTGTCCTACGCGGCATAGCTGGCGCGGTCCGGGAACAGGCGAACAGGGGGCTCGTCCCTGCTATCGGACTTGTCGTCGGCAGGGTTTCGGTATGCCGAGCGTCCTTGATGCATCGACTGCTTTTGTTTCGCACCGGGCGGGGAGAGGGAGGAGGAGAAGCTTGAACACCGGCTTTCACCTATATCGGTTGACGGCCCCCCTTTCGGCGGCAATAGCCACCGTGGTGGCGCAAGGGGAGGGTGCGGTGGAAGCAGTGAAGGCGTTGGCGCAGTTGCGAACCGATCGGTTGGACATCAACAAGGTCCATTTTGCCACCTGGCCCATTAGTCCCCATGCAGGCGGGGCCCCCGTGATTCCTACAGTGGAGCCGGAGGACGCAGGCACTTCGCCTCGCGAACACGTCGTCATCGTGCGTACCGGAGACGATGAGGTGGAGATTCACTGTCACGGTGGCCCAGCAGTGGTCGATAGCATCCTTGCCGCATTGCACCGCGCCGGAGGGCGCATATCGCCACCGCAAGAGTACCAAAGCCGCTCCAGCTACCACCGCAGCCGCATACGAAGCGAGGCGGAAGAGGATCTAGTTCATGCGGCGACCGATCGCATCGCCGCGTTACTGTTGGATCAAGCTCACGGTGCGCTGGAACATGCCCTGGGGCGAATTCTGGACATACTCCATCAACATCAAACCACCGTCGCCATGGAAGAACTCGACCTGCTTTTGCAGCGAGTTGATCTTGGCCAGCACTTGCTTAAGCCGTGGCGGATCGTGCTCGCGGGGCCACCGAATGTAGGCAAGAGCAGTCTACTGAACGCCATAACCGGAGATCGCCGAGCGATCGTGCATGCCACCCCGGGGACAACGCGTGACGTCGTGGAGAGTAGCATCGCCGTCGACGGTTGGCTATTGCAAGTAAGTGATACAGCAGGCCTGCGCGAGGATACTTCAGACACGATTGAACAAGCGGGCATGTGGCGAGCGGAACAGGTCGTGGCTGGCGCCGATCTCACCATACTGGTGGTCGATGCAAGTGAAGGTTGGACGCCGACGCATGAACGCTTGTGGACGATCGCCTCGCACCGCCGTCTAGTGGCATGGAACAAATGCGATTTGACGACCTCTCCCCCTCCCACTCAATGGCAAGGAGCGACGGTAGTGCCTACGATTGCCGTCCCCGAGAGTGGGCAGCCCCAGGGAACCGCCGCCCAACAGTCGGGCGCCCGGGACAATGGCACCCAAGCGCTGCTCCACCACGTCGTGGATAGCTTGATACCGGCCCTGCCGCCAGGGGCAGCAATTCCATTTCGTGACGAACATGCGCTGCTGTTGCGCCAGGCGCGGCAAGCACTCGTCGCCCAAGACGTGGCCTCGGCCGTGGAGTGCTTGCAGCGTCTGGTGGTCAGAGAGTAGGATGAACGCCTCCTGCTCGGCCTCGACAACGCCATCAGTGTAGCGAACGGCAGGTGTCTGACGGTGCGCCGCCTGACACTGGTGCGGTGTCGATACCGGCGAGTCCTCGAGTGGTGAAGCCGTTGTTCGATCGGGCATCGCATGCCCGGCCGTCGCGCACCGCATTGCAGGAGATGCCCGCGCGGTGACGTGGCCTGTCCGGAAAAGCGGTCGTTCCACGCGTACTTCGTTTAAGGAACGATTCGGCGAGATACGGTTGTCGGTGGCAAGTGAGGGACGAGCCAGTCCGTGATCATCGACTGCCGCGGAGGCGAGTGACCTTGCTCGTTCGCGTGACGTGATTGTTTCCTGGGTTGACGTAAGTAGCGATAGTTAACGTGAGTGGCGACGTGATCCGAATCTTCCCCAGGCTGCTGAAGGTATCGCTGTGGTGCTGCCTCGCATGGCAACCCGTCGAACAGGTGACGGCGCAAAATCGCTTTGCCACCTCGGACAACCAGAGCGGTTACGTGCACTGGATCGACCTTTACGATGCCAATAATACGCGCATCGATCCCAATCAAGAGAATCCGCCGCCCTACGATCCCGGTAAGACATGCGGGAGGTGTCATGACGTTGAGCAGATTGCTCACGGATGGCACTTCAACGCGTTGGACTCGAAGGTACCCGCCGGTCGCCCAGGCTTTCCCTGGGTGTGGCGTGACCCGAGGACGGGTACCTTCCTTCCCCTGAGCTACCGCGATTGGGCCAAATCATGGAATCCCGACCGGTTAGGGATGACGCGTTGGGAGGTGGCGGCTCATTTCGGCGGCTACCTGCCCGGTGCGGGAGTAGGCAGTGGCCCATCGCTGGCAACCTCATCGATGGCCAGTACGGAACAGCGCGAGGTTGCCGACGATGCAGACCAGGAAACGGAGGAGCAACAGTTCGCGACGGACCGCACGGCGATCACCGGGCCGCTCCCGCTCGATTGCATGATCTGCCATCATCGCCCAGGAAGTGGATATAGTCCCTTCGCCTGGACGGAACAAATCGAATCCCAGAACTTTGCCTACGCACCGACGGCGGCGGCTGGTATCGGCACGGTGACAGGGAATACGAGCCGTCTGCGCGACGACTTTGACCCCGCGGCCGATGGAGCTGCAGACCGGTTGCCCAAAGTGGCGTACGACCTGAATCGATTTCGTACCGATGGGAAAGTGTTCTTCGATCTGGTTCGTAAACCGAGCAATGACGCTTGTTATTACTGCCACACCAACATGCCGGCGGCAGCGGTCGGGGGCCAACGATGGTTGCACGACGAAGATGTCCATCTTCGTGCCGGGATGCAGTGTGCCGATTGCCATCGCAATGGTTTGGACCATCATACGGTGCGCGGATTTGCTGGAGAACGTCATGCGCACGGGTTTTCAATGGCTGCGTTTTCCTGTCAGGGATGCCATTTGGGTGAAGTCGACGGACGACGGCTCGAGGCGAGCAACGTGGGACGTCTAGGAGCCCCACGCCCGCTACATCGTGGCCTACCACCGTTGCACTTCGAGAAGCTGAGCTGCACGGCCTGCCATAGTGGCCCGGTGACCGAACAGGAACTGGACCGACAAGTCAATTCGATGATCCACCGGCTGGGAGAGCACGTGAAGCGTGATGGCGATGAACTGCCCGGAATCGTCGGCGGGGCCCTACTTCCACTCACCTCCTCTTCCGATTCGCCACTCTATCCCCATCGCTTGCTGTGGCCCTCCTATTGGGCAGTAATGGAGAAGGGAACCATCCAGCCACTGCATCCCGAGCGTGCGTACGAGTTGGTCCGTCGCGCGTTGCGTGTCCGTCGAGATTTTTCCGAGGAATTGGCAGAGGTACGTCTGCCTCTGTCGCAACGTCGAGAAATCTTGGGTGACTCCCGCGCCGGCGTGCGGGAAGAAGATTGGACCGACGAAGAGCGCCAGCAAATCCGTGCGGCGGAGGCGCAGTTGCGAAAGTCGCAGATCAGCGAACGAATGGTGGCCGCCCTCTCGGCTATCGAGGAAGCGTATCCCGGACAGCAGGCCGTCTACATCTCCGGTGGCCAAGGGTTCGTGCGTGATGGAGACACGGGGCTCAAGAAGCTTGATCGGGAGCAGTTAGGAGACGCTGCCGATCCGTACAAGTGGCCGTTAGCCCACAATGTTCGCCCGGCGCGTCAAGCCTTGGGCGCCGACGGTTGTACTGACTGCCATCGCGCGGATGCTCCTCTGTTCAATATGGAAGTGCGCCCCATCGCGGTGCTTCCCGATCAACAGCCGGCCGCTGTCCCCATCCATCGCCTGCAGGGCATCGATCGGCAGTTGGCCGAACGTTGGAATCGCCTTTTCGGCGGGCGGGAGCTGTTTAAAGTCGTCGGATGGGGGATGTTCTTAGCGACGTGTGGGATCTTTTTCGCTGCGGTGGTGTGGAATTTGGGGAGCTACTGGAATCGCAGGGCCTCCTGAAATAGTTGTGGGAACTGAGGAAAGACGAAACCATGTCCATCCTTGCTGACATCGCGATCATCGCATGGCCGTGGCGCACGATCCTCCTGACTGCGACAGTAATCGTGGGAGCGTTCCTTGTTCTCCATGCAGTGTGGGTCGCCTGCACACCCCGCCACCTTACCGTGCGTGAACGCCACGGCGCGATCAGTCGCGTGGCCTATGTGCTATTCGTGCTGGTGACCGTCGTCTTGGCCGCCACCGCTTTTGGAAATTTGTGGCGTGGCGTGTCCATGAAAGGTTACGCCTTGTTGGCTCATGTGGCAGCCTCCGGTGCCTTTCTCTTTCTCCTGCTGTGCCTCAGTCTGTTCTTCCTGCCCCGCGGCACGGACCGCACTGGACAGCCGCATGAGCTGGAACATCGTTGGTGGCTTGCACGCTGGTCCGCCTGGATGCTTGTCGGCAGTAGCATCGTCGCCGCCGCAACAATGTTGGTCAGCATGTTGCCACTGGCAGACACCAATGGCCTGCTCCTGCTCGCTCAAGTACACCGCGTTGGCGGGCTTGCGGTCCTTGTCTCTCTGATCCTCCATGTGTACGCCATGAGCGTGACACGGGCCGGATGGAGGTAAGGCGGCAATGGCATTTGCCGCACCTGATTCGCCGGCTGTGCCAACTACCTACAGTTCTCCATTGCGAGCGTCCGTGTGGAAATCCTGCTAATCGATAACTACGACAGCTTTGTCCATAACTTGGGACGCTATTTCGTCCTGCTGGGGCAATCCATCCACGTCTGGCGGAACGACGACCGGCGGCTGGAAGAAATCCAAGCAGATAGTTTTGACGCCATCGTCCTCTCACCGGGGCCAGGCGCCCCGATCGATGCTGGTCTTTCTCTGGAGGTGGTTCGACGCTGCGGAAGTGACGTGCCCATGCTCGGCGTCTGCTTGGGGCATCAGGTCATCTGCGAGGCATACGGCGGCCAAATCGTGCGGGCGAAACGGCCCCTGCACGGCAAAGGATCCGCGGTAGACTACACCGTTGACACCCCTTTGTTCCGCGGGATCGCCTCAGGAACGGTGTTCGGTCGCTATCACTCGTTAGTGGTCGACCCAGCGTCACTTCCGCCATCGCTGCATATCACCGCGACGTCTCCTGACGGGGAGGTCATGGCCGTGCAGCACCAGAAGCATCCGGTATTCGGCGTGCAATTCCACCCCGAATCGATACTCTCCCCGCGGGGCATGGATCTTCTCGCCAACTTCCTCGACTTGGTGCAGTCCTTCCGCTCTGACCGGGACAGACTGCTGCCTCCACACAGTGTTTTCCCCGTCCGATAGGGAACACGGGGGGAGCCTGCGCAAACTAGAGCCCGACGGCCGTGGCTGGGTTAAGCGAAGGGGAAGATCGCGCCTACCCGGTCAATTTGTCATGAATTGATCCCGATGCGTCTCCATCGGCACGAAGGCACAATTCTTGCAGCAGCCGGATCAGGCAATTTCGGCGCGGTCGGCAAGGTCTGCCCACTCTACGGAACCGATTCTTGGCAGTTGGCCAGTTTTCGTGGTGATGCCTTTTGGTGACGACCGAAACCAGGAAAGGATGCATCTGAGTAAGATATAGAAGTAGGGGAAAATGCGCGGCGGCGATTAACAACAGCGGGAACCGCCCCACAACATGCAACCCTAATGGGGAGACTGTCATGGATAAGCATCGCCGAACCGAGCACCAGTGGGCTCTGGTTACCGGAGCCTCATCAGGGTTGGGGCGTGAGTTGGCGCGTCAGTTGGCATGCGACTATGGCATCCAGCCGCTATTGGTTGCTCGTCGCGAGGAACGCCTTTGGGAACTGAAGCGCGAGCTGGAGGCGGCCTGCGGTGTGCGATCGGAGGTGCTGACAACCGACCTGCGCGAGGAAGAACAACTAGACGAAGTATTTCGCCGGGCGGTTGCTGTGGGAAATGTCTCCACGTTGGTTCTCAACGCGGGAGTCACCTATTTTGGGCTGCATCAGCAAATGGATTACCGCCAGTTTCGCCACATGATGGCCACCAATGTAAACAGCATTGTGCGGCTCACACAACTCTTTCTCCCGCACCTCACCGCGCAATCCGATCGCACGCGAATATTGATCGTCAGCAGCTTGGCGGGACTATTGCCGATTCCGTACCAGACGGCTTACTCGGCCAGCAAAGCCTTCCTATGCAATTTCGGACTTGGGCTCCGGCATGAACTGCGAGGTACAAATGTTTCGGTGACCGTGTTCGCCCCGGGGGGAATTGAGACGGAGTTGTTGCACAAAAGCGGGTTGGCAGCTCGGTTTGGCGGTAGCGTGTTCAATCACCGTGCCGATCAGTGCGCACGCTCGGCATTGCGTGCTCTGTGGCACAATAAGGGATTGCATGTTCCCGGCGTATTCAACAACGCCGTGCTCATCGCGGCGCGTCTGTTGCCGCGAACCTGGATGACGTCGATCATTGGCCATATCTATGCCGATGCGCTACGCGAATTGAGCCGGCCATTTGCCCAGCCCACTGCTGATTCAATTCACATGATGCGGTGAGAGAACGATTCTCGTATGGACGTCAGCCGTGTACCGTCCCCAGTTCCCAGACGCTGCGCACCACTCCCAAGGAATCGAAATAGTCGATCAAATCGTGGTAAAAGGGGTGATGAGCCAGCGTGGCACTATCGCCGATAACACGCAAGAAACGGCGGGCGCGAGTCAAAGCGACATTGATGCGACGAGTGTCCGCTAAAAACCCGACTTGGGCCACTTCATTGCTGCGCACCAGGGAGAGCAATACCGCCTCCTTTTCACGCCCTTGAAAACCGTCCACCGTATCGATTTCCAATCCGGCGACGGGAAGCATCTCCCGCAGGATTCGAGCTTGCGCCGCATAGGGTGCGATTACTGCAATCTGCGGCGGTTGGACGCCATGTTCCATTAGGCGGCGGGCTTCGGCAGCCACCCACTCCGCCTCACGCACATTTCGCTTCGACAACCCATCCGGCTCGACTTCTTCGTACCAGCCCGCACCGGCCGTATCCCAAAACTCTACGACCGGTTCCGATTCGTCAACCGTCACCGCTTCCAATTGATGCAGGCGATGGTGGCGCACCGACGGGTGTGCCTCCAGTGCATCGTCATAAAACCTCCTATTGGAAAACCCCATGATCTGCTCGTGCATTCGGTACTGTACTTTCAACCGACGGTAGATCGTCTCCCCGAACTGCTCCAGAAGTCGTTCCATCATGCTACGGGCAAAGCCTTCCCTGGCTGCTTCGACGCTCACCACGGTCGGTGGCAGTTGACAATGATCCCCAGCAAAGACGATACGATCGGCTCGGGCCACCGCCGCCCAAATCGCTGGTTCGACACATTGACCGGCTTCGTCGATCACCGCTAAGTCGAACTGCTCGTTACCCAGTAATTCATCATCGATCGTCGTCGTGGTGCAGATCACCGACGCGGAGCGAATGATCGAGCGAACGGTGGAGCGTTCTAGGGCACGAGCTTGTCGTCGCAAACGCCCAGCTTCTGCATAGAGTTCCCCCCGACGGTGATTGGCATCACGGCCGCGACGCACCTTGGATGCCGCATGCATCAACTGATCGATTTCGCGCCACATGTCCCGAACAATCTTCGAATTGGGATCGGCTTCCACCTGTTCATCCAACGTATGGCCGCGCAGCGATGGGAACACCCGTGCTGGATGCCCGACCCGCAGCACATCGGGGACCAGATCGACGATACGTTCCAGTAGGTTGTCCACGGCCGTGTTGCTAGGAGCGCATGCCAGTACCCGTCCCCCGGTGAGAACCGTTTGATAGATCAGCTCCGCCAACGTTGTCGTCTTGCCGGTTCCTGGCGGACCGTGCAGTATGGCCACATCCCGCGCCGCCATGGCGAACTGTACGGCCTCACGCTGCGACGCATTGAGTTGCAAACGAAACTCCAGTGGCGACACTTCTTCGAACCGTGGTTCACGCCATCCCATCAACGTGTCACGCAACCTGCCCCGGCGCCCCTCCAGTTGCCGGGCCATCTGCAAAGCGGTCAACTGTCGCCGCCGCGTGGTTTCATCGGGAGAAACGTCCAGTCGGAAATGGCGACCATCTGGCCACTGTTCCACCACGACCTGAATTTCGTGGGACTGCCGTCGACTGACCACACCGGCAATACCTGCGTCGCCAGCCAGCTGCTCATCGACCAATACTACGGGTGTTCCCACCTTGATCCGTCCGGGGGGCAAGGGACCACCATGGCGTTTGACCAGATCGACCAGGATACGTCCCGCCAATCCGGTGCGGTAATCGGCGATGCTCAATCCGAGGATGGCCATGCCACTCTCTTCGGCGCTGCCCGCCCGTTCCATGGCCCGTTTGGCCGCCAAACGCTCGCGCTCGGCTTCCCCCTCCATCTCCAGCCACCGAGACTGCTGCTCGACGTATTCGTTGAACGTATTCCAATGCACGCAAAATCACCTCAGTAAAATCGTCCTCTACCCCGCCCTCGCCGCGAATTGGTTCAGGGAGCCACTTTCCGATCGCCTCCTCTCACTATCGATTGTAGGCCGGGAAGTAGCCTACGACAGACTACCTTCTCGCAGTTCCGGCCGGCATCAAGAATCAACTTGGCTTTTGCGCTCGGCTTGCTCCGCCTCATGGCCTCAATGCGCTATCCCCCATGCGTGGGTGCCCCGATTGTGGCTTGACCTGCAATGCCGACGGTCGCTAGTGTCGCAAAGCAGAAGCGATGTGTCAGCAGAGGCTGTGGACGTATGCGCTGGGGAGCAAGGAAGCCGCAGAATGGAAACAGCGAACAAAGTCCGAAAAAACTGGCGTGCAGCGTGGATTCTCACGGCACTTTTCTTCGTGAGCAGCAGCCTGACAGGATGCACGGGGCTCGCGTTCCTACGCGGCTCAGCGACCTCGGAAGATGATCGGGCGAAACGCGAAGAGATTCGCGCCAAGCTGACGTCCTCGACTCGCCCACGGGTTTTATCGGAGATCGGGGCTCCAGCCATGCTGACGTTGGCACGCCTGCAGAACGTCGGCCTGGTAACGCAATTGAACGGAACTGGCGGTGCAGTGGAACCGGGAAGCCTGCGTGAGCGCATCCTCGCCGCCATGCGCAGAAATGAAGTGGAAAAGCCCAATGCGCTGCTTGACCATGCTTCCACCGCATTGGTAGCAGTCAAAGCGGCGGTGCCACCGGGCTCACAAAAAGGCGACTTGCTTGATTTAACCGTCACCGTGCCCCCGGTGGCTACGGCCAGCGATCTGGCCGGTGGTTGGTTGTTGGAAACGCCGCTGATGGAGATGCGTTCGTTGGAAGGGCAGGTGCGTGAGTCCTTTGAGCACATGCGTGCCGAGGGACGCATCGTTACCTATGCCCAGATTACTGGCCAGGAGACCGAGGAGGCAAAGCGGACCGGGCGAATCCTTGGCGGTGGGCGGTTGGAGGAGAGCCGGAATCTGGGGATCGTTATCGAGACCGAATACGCCGATGCCCTAACGATGGCAGCCGTATTGCCGGCGATCAACAAACGGTTTACCTACTTCAACGGGCATGCATACAAAGGCGTGGCCACCCCGCGACAAGACAGCTACATCGAGGTGGCCATCCCCGACAAGTATCGACGCGATCCCTATCACTTTATCAATACGGTGTTGCATGTGGGAATCAACGAGACCGCGGAGGATCGCGCAGCCCGACTGCAACGATTGCGCAAGGAGGTGTTGGAGCCGATCACGACTCGTCGTGCCTGTTGGGAATTGGAGGCGATCGGTGACGAGGCCGTGGGAGTACTGACCGAGGCCCTGAAGTCCAGCGATCCTGAGGTGCGTTTCTATGCGGCGCATTCGTTGGCTTATTTGAATCAGCGAGCGGCCGTCCCCGTACTGGTATCGCTTTGTCGCGCCGAGCCAGCCTTCCGTGCGATGTGCCTGAATGGCCTGCTAGTAATCGACCACTACGAAGCGGCCGACGCCTTGGAAGAGCTTCTACATGCGGCCGATCCCGAGGTGCGCTACGGCGCGCTGCTGGCGCTGCGTGAGGAGGATGCACCACCTGCCGGATTGGACGGTGAGATGGTGGAGGGCGCCGGGCGCGTGGTCGAGATTCCGTCCCCTGGGCCTCCGCTGGTGGTAGTCAGTTTGACGAAGAGACCGGAAGTCGTCTTTTTTGGAGCCGTTCCGACCGTTCATATCGATGCCTTTCACTACGTCACGCCGCAGATACTGATCGCTCCTAGCGAACTAGGAAAGCTCCGTGTCAGTCGATTCCAACCTGGTGAGCCGGATCGTGTGGAAGTTGTGCCCGCCGATCTGCGCAGCTTGCTGATCGCCATCGCCAAAGTCGGAGGACGCTACGGTGATTGGGTAAAATTCTTGCGTGAAGCCAATCGGGAAGGTTATTTCGCCGAGCCCTTGGCGATGAATCCGGTTCCGACTACCGGACGGGTGTATAACCGTGGGAAATCGGTCGGGGTCGCGCATCGTGACACGGAATTGCCTGCGTCGATAACCGATCCCTTTACCGGTGGCGCGGCATCGCCGGAATCCATTCCGCGGCCACCAGCAGCATCTCCCCCGGGACTGGTGCCCGCGGAATCGCTATTGCCTTAGCTCAGTTTGACAATTCATTTCTCCATCGTAGCTTGCGCCGCCTCATGCTCATCGCATTGGAACTGGTCGGATTCAAAAGCTTCGCGGACAAGACGCGATTCGAATTTCCCGATGGGATTACCGTCATTGTTGGGCCCAATGGATCGGGAAAATCGAATGTGGTCGATGCGATCAAATGGGTGCTGGGCGCGCAGAGTGCCAAGTCGCTGCGGGGCGGCGAGATGCTCGATGTCATCTTTAAGGGATCGGCGTCTAGTGGGCGCAAGGCTGCCAACAGTGCCGAAGCCACCTTGGTGTTCGACAACTCCAAGCAACAACTCCCCATCGACGCCCCCCAGGTCGAGGTCACGCGTCGCGTCTACCGCAGCGGCGAAGGGGAGTACTTGATCAATGGTCAAGCGTGTCGACTCAAGGATATCAAGAACCTTTTTCGAGGGACGGGAGTCGGCGTCGATGCGTACAGCTTGATCGAGCAGGGCAAGGTTGACCGGATGCTGCAAGCCTCGCCCAAAGACCGGCGGCTGATCTTCGAAGAGGCGGCAGGAATCAGTCGCTTCAATGCCAAAAAGGCTGAAGCGCTTCGTCGACTCCAACGAGTCGAGCAAAACTTGACCCGGTTGAAAGACATCGTCGAGGAGGTGCATACGCGATTGCGGACCCTGCAATCTCAGGCATCGAAGGCGCAGCGTTACCGGGAATCGACGGCCCGTTTGGAAGAACTGCGTCTGCGGCTGGGCCATACGGAACTGGTCGCTCATGAGTCGCGTGTGGCCAAATGCAGCGATGAAGTCGATCGAATACAGCAGGATCTCGCCCAACGGCAGACGGAACTACAGCAAGCTGTCGATGCGGCCCGCGCAGCGGAAATGAATCTGCACCAGGTCGCCGGAGCGTGCCAGCGGGTGGAGAACCGTTTGCAAGAGGTGATGCAACGTATTGCCGTCGCCCGCAATCAACAACACACCTGCCGACTCCGCCTCGACGAGACGCTGGAAGAGCGCCGGCGGCTCGGCCAGCGGTTGATCGTCCTGCGGGCGCGTGCCGAGCAGGTAGAGGCCGATTATCGCCAGGCACAACAAGCGTTGCTGCATGTCGAGCAAACGCATCGTCAATGCCTCGCCCGCCAACGCGAGTCTCAGGAGCGAACGGAAAAGCTGCGCAGCGCTATCGAGCGGAATCAACGTCGCTACGAATCACTGCGTCAAGAACATATCCAGTGCTTGCAGCAGACCTCGACGGTACAAGCCGAATTGACGAAGACGCAAAGCGTCGTGCAAGAGCTGGATCAATTGATCAACCACACGGAGCAGCGGTTGGCGGAAAACCGCACTGCCGAGGAAGAAGCTCGGCACACGGCGGAACAGGCGGCTCGTGCCTTACAAGAAGTGCACCAACGAAGCCAAAAAACGAACACCGACCTGACAGCCGCACGTAACGACCTGGAAGAGTATCGCGACCGAGCTGCGATGTTCAATCAGCGCGCTGCAACGCTCAAGGAACGTCTATCGGCTACCACTGAGCGATTGGAGATTCTCGAGGAACTGGAGCGGCATCACGAGGGAGTCGATGCCGGCGCTCGCCGTTTGCTGGAACTGGCCCGTGATGCGGACGATCCCGTGTTTCGTTCGATTCGCGGCTTGGTAGCCGAACAGTTCGACGTCGACGTCGCCTTCGCTGCTTTGGTCGACACCGCGCTGGGGGACCGCGCCAACGCGTTGGTCGTTGACGGTCCGGAACTGGTTCATCACCTGCGTTCGGGCAAGATCGAGTTGCCCGGGCGGTTGACCATATTGCAACTGGAAGGGCTTCCCACCAAGCGATTCGGCCAGCGCATCCAGCTCGACGGAGTCCCCGGCGTTATCGGCCGTGCCGACCAGTTGGTGCGACACGACGATGCCGTTACCCCTTTGATCCAGTACCTGTTGGGAACAACATGGCTGGTCGAGTCGCTCGATGTGGCGCTGGAGCTAAGTCATTTTCGGGGAGCCGGTCTACGGTTCGTCACCGCCGCCTGTGAGCTGCTCGAGTCCGATGGCACGCTAACCTTCGGAGCCATTCAGTCTGCCAGCGGATTGGTGTCGCGTCGAAGCGAAATCCAAATTGCCCGCAGCGAGATCGCCGACTTGAAGTCCCAGCTGCAGAGTGTTCACGGTGAGGTGGCGCGAATCTCTAGCCACATCGAAACCTTATCGCCGCGCGCCGCGAAACTCGAACAGGAAGCCAGGCAGTTGGCCCAAGAACTGGCCCGCCAGCAAGCGGCAGCACAGAACGCGGTGGCCCGACTCGATGCCCTCGAATCCCAGGGCAAGGAGCTCGAAGAAAAACTTGCCCATGCCCGTCAACGGCGTGCCTCCTTGTTGCCCACCATCCAGGAAGGCAAGCAGCACATCGCTCAGCTTCAACGTCGTGTGCAGGAGATCGAGCACGAGATCATCGAACTGAAACGAGAGCAGGAGAAGCAAGCGGAGGAACTGGACCGCAGCGCCAGCGAGGAAACCGCCAGGCAAGTCGATCTGGCCCGCGCCGAACAGATGCTCGCCACGTCGAAGAGCATGCTGCAACAGCAAGAGTCCGGTCGCCAAGAACGTTTGACGGCGATCGAGGAAGCAACCGCCGAACTGGGACGTCTGGTCGAGCGCGCTGGACAGACAGAACTTAAGCTGCTGCAGTTGGAATCGCAGTTGGCCGAAGACTTTGCCGTTCGCGAAGCTGCCGAGAAGGAACTGGAGGAGCTGGCCAGCGAGGCTGCCGAACTCCGCCGCACCCGTAGCGAAACGGCACGCCGGGCGGACAAGTTGAAGCAGACGGTCGACAGCCTCCGTCAACGCCAACAGGCCCGCCAGGGAGAACTAGAGCGTTCGCGGGAAGCCATCGAGCAACTGCTGACGCGTTATCGCGAGGATTATCAGTTGACGGTCGAGCAGATTCGGGCTGCCGAGTGCATTGACGACCCACATCAGCGAGAGCAACTGACCGCCGAAGCAGCTCAATTGCGTCACGATGTCGCCACGGTTGGCGAAATCAACATGACGGCGCTCAACGAGTTGGATGAGCTTCAGGCGCGCTACGACCATTTGCACGGCCAATATGAGGATCTCGTCGCAGCCAAGGAGTCGTTGCAAAGAATAATTCACAAGATCAACCAGGACTCCCGCCGCATGTTCCTGGAAACCTTGGAAGTCATTCGCCAAAATTTCCAGCAATTGTATCGCAAGTCGTTTGGCGGCGGGCATGCCGATATCGTCTTGGAGGATGGAGAAGATCCCTTGGAATGTGGCATCGATATCATCGCCACTCCGCCCGGAAAGACGGCGTTGTCCAATTCGCTGCTCAGCGGTGGCGAGAAAGCGCTCACGGCGGTGGCCCTCCTCCTTGCCATCTTTCAATACCGGCCCAGCCCCTTCTGCGTTCTCGATGAAGTCGATGCGCCGTTCGACGAAGCCAACATCGGCCGGTTTGTCAACGTGCTGCACGAGTTTTTGGATTGGACGAAATTCATCATCGTCACCCACTCGAAAAAGACGATGACCGCGGCAACCACTCTGTACGGTGTTACCATGCAGGAGTCGGGTGTCAGCAAACAGGTCTCGGTTCGTTTTGAAGACGTCAATGACAAAGGCGAAATCGTCTCCAAGAAAGCGGCGTAGCCGTACCATCCCTCGACGGCCTGCCGCTCGAGCAAATACACTGCAACCACGGATTATCGCAGCCTTCTCGCCCTCCGTTGCGGGGCCACGCTAGCGGGGCCCCTGCCGATGCGGATACTAATTGGCGAAGGATGCATTCTGGCAAAGCATCCCCAGCGAGCCGATCACCTAAGCGCACGGCGCGGTAACAATCATGAACTCGAGAGTTTTTGGCAAGGGGGCCTGGAGCCGAGAAAGGTGTGGGTACAGTGCAACACGATGCTGCCATATTGGGGACCGGTTTTTCCGGCAGTCTACTGGGGTGGATTTTGGCGGAATGCGGTTGGCGCGTGGTGTTGATCGATCGCGACGAGCATCCTCGATTCGCTATCGGTGAGTCGTCCACTCCGCTAGCGGACCTGTTGATCGAAAAGTTGGCCGACGAATATGGTTTGAAAGAACTACGGCCACTATCACGCTGGGGCTCTTGGCAACAACAGATTCCCCATATTCGCGGCGGAAAAAAACGGGGATTCAGCTATTTCGAACATCGCCCAGGCGAGCCGTTTTCCGACACGCCAGATCATCGGCACAGCTTGTTGGTCGCGGCCAGTCCTGATGACGAACGCAGCGACACTCATTGGCTTCGCGCCGACGTCGATGCGTGGTTCTACCTGCACGCATGCCAAGCCGGTTGTACCGGGTTTTTGAACACCGAAGTGCTCAACGTGCGCCGGGCAGCATCTGGCTGGGACGTGGTGTACCGGCCGATCGGAGGCGAAGTCGACACCTTTCAATGCCGGGAAGTGATCGATGCCACCGGCTCGGAAGAAGTACTGGTCAAGTTTCTTGGCCTGAATGATTTCACTGATCGCTTGCGGACCCGCACGGGGGCGTTGTTCGGCCATTTTCGTGGCATCGGGAGCATGGAGCAGTGGATGCGCGACCGCGGCCTACCGCTGGAGCCGTTGGTTTTTCCCCCGGACGAGTCAGCTCAGCACCATCTGTTGCAAAGTGGATGGATGTGGATGCTGCGATTCGTAGATGGCACGACGAGCGTCGGCATCGTCCAGACTCAAGATAATTGGCGACCATTTGGTGCCCTAGACTGCAAAGGCGCTCGACAAGACGCGTGGCAGTTGTTCCTGGCTCGCTACCCGACGTTGTACGATTTGATGCGCGAGGCGGAACTCGTCGCCCCTACGGTCGCCGGTACCCCGCAATTGGCGTGGATGCCGCGCATCGGGCGGCGAGTGGGACCGGCCGCCGGCAAGGGTTGGTGCCTGCTGCCCAGTACGGCAGGCATCATCGATCCGCTGCACAGCACGGGAATCGCGCACGCCCTTTCCGGCGTCCGCCGCGTGGCCTCGTTCCTCACCGGCGGTTCATTGGCTCAGCGGGCCGAGTACTCCCGGGCGGTGGATGCGGAACTGGATTGGATCGACCGCCTGGTCTCGGCTGCCTACGCCGCGATGCCTTACGGGCTGCCCCTGTTCGCTGCCGCCACCAGCTTCTATCTGGTTGCCGCTATCCAGAGCGAACGCAGCTTGCAAGCGACCGGCACGTTGACCTCCGGCTTTCTGCAATGGGAAGATCAAGCGCTGCAGCAGCAACTCGAATGGTTCGCACAACGTGTCGCCGCCCTCCCCGCTCCTGCTGAAGTTCCCGGCCGCGAAGTCGAAGCGCTGATCGACGAGGTACGTCAGCGTCTCGCGCCCTGGAATGACGTTGGCTTGCTCGATCCTACTCTCGGCAATCGGATCGCACGCACCGCCGCCGATAAGTGATCCTTGCGGTTGTAGTCGCTTCGCCCCGTCCTGTTGGAAACCAACCTGGCCTGCCGGATCAGGACGCGATCGATGGCCGCTGGGCAGCGATGACCAGCAGCGATGCCGCACGCCTGGAGACGATCGGTCATTGCAGCGGTGCAGCAGGCGAGGTATCACTAAACGCAGGCGGCTCTTGGCGGGCAACCATTTCTACCTGCCGCCATTCTCGTCTGAGTTTGCCCACACTGCTGTTGGTGATTCTTGCCGAAAATGCCCGCCGCGCAGCAGGCACCGACGGTACTCAAGTCATGGGAACTAGTCGTGATGTCCACTACGAACCGCCCCCAACCGCGTAAGGCTGATGCTCCCTCACGCAAGTTCTTGGGATTGAAACAACCCATCTTGTGGACGGTTGTTGATGAGTTGATGCATCGCTACCAAGATGGCGCTGGGTGGGACATGCGCGGCGTGGTCGTCGTGCTGCCCACCCAAGCGGCTTGTCGGCGGCTGCGCGAGCTATTGGCTGGGCGGGCCAGCGAACACGGTGGTGCCCTGCTTCCTCCCCACATTATCACTGTCGGCAGCCTTCCCGAGCGACTCTACGTACCCCGTTTTCCGTTCGCCAACGGACTGGTGCAAGAGCTGGCGTGGATGGACGCTTTGCGATCGTTGGGCCCGACTGAATTGCAATTGTTGGCTCCATCGTTGACTCGCAATTATGGGGTCGCTCAGTGGCAGGAGTTCGCCCGCACCTTGGCCCGCTTGCATCGGGATCTGGCCAGCGACCGCATGGATTTCTCCCACGTCCTCCGCGTTCTGGGGCGAAACCATCCCGAGTATCCCCGATGGGAGGTGCTGGCGCAGGTTCAACAAGCCTACCTGCATCGATTGGATGAACTGGAGTTATGGGACATTCAAACGGCGCGGATGCGCGCCTTGGATTTTGACGAGGTGCACACCGACGAACGATTTCATATCGTCGCCTGTGTCGATATGAATCGTACCCAGCGGGGATTCGTAGCGGCGGCGGCCGATGCCGTCGAAATCTGGATTGCTGCCGAAGAAAAGGACGCCTCGCTCTTCGACGAACTTGGTTGTGTGGTAGCCGAGCAGTGGACGGGTGTCGAATTGACGATCGACGATGGCGAACTTCTGGTCGGCAATTCCCCCATCGACCAAGCGGAGCTTGCCGTCGCCTGTGTACAGCGAGTGAGCGAGGGCTTCACCAACCAACAGATCACCCTGGGTGTCCCCGATGCCAGCCTCGTGCCGCACCTCAAACGGCAACTTCATCGCCAGGGCCTGCCGGCCCGATACGCTGGGGGAATCCCCCTCCGCGCCACCGAACCCGGACAACTGTTGGTGACGGTCGCCGATTACCTGCGCAGCGATGGCGAATACGAGACGTTTGCTCGACTGGTGCGTCATCCGGCAGTAGAGCAGATGTTGACTCGCGGTGAGGATCCCCTGCCGAGCGATTACCTGGTGCATCTCGATAGCTATTACACCCAAACATTACCGCCGCGGGCCGAGCCCCCGAAGAACATGGAGTTGCATGGGGCGAAGGTCGTTGAACAGCTCATCGAGCGCGTCGAACATTGGCTGGCACCGTTGAAACAAGATCGCTTGCCAGTGGATGGATGGATCGAACCGATCAAGCGGATGTTGCAGGCTGCCTATGATCGTCGCACCAGCGATCCAGACGATCCACACGATGCTCCATGCCTGGAGGCCACTGTGGTTCTGGCCACTGCGATCGACGAGTTGGCCAACCTGCCGCCGGCGGCTGCACCACAGTGGACATCCGTGGAGACGCTCGATTGGTTATTGCAGGAGATCGGCGAACAAGGGGTTCCCGAAGCCCGAAATCCCCAGGCATTGGAAATGGTGGGATGGCTGGAGCTTCCCCTGGACGATGCTCCAGTGGCGATAATTGCCGGCATGCATGACGGGGTGGTTCCCCACAGCATCAATGCGGATGCTTTTCTACCGAATAGCTTGCGACGCCAGTTGGGCATGGAGGACAACGACCGGCGGTTGGCCAGAGATCTGTACGTCTTGCGCACTGTACTGCAAACCCGTCGGTGGGTGCGACTGATCGCCGGGAAGGTGGACGAGCAGGGAGATCCGCTCGTCCCCAGCCGCCTGTTGCTGGCTTGTCCCCTAGAGCAACTTCCGGCGCGCATTGTTCATTTGACCGAAGCGGACCATGTGGATCGCTTGCCGCTGGCCGCCCCACGTGCCGATCACCAGGCAACTGCCGCGCGGCGACCGCTGACGATCCCTCGACCAGAGCCGGATGCGCGCCTCGACGCGATCAGTGTGACCGCCTTTCGCAGTTACCTTGCCTGCCCGTACCGTTTCTATCTCCGCTATGTGAAACGACTTCGCGAGGTGTCCGACGAAGCCTTGGAGCTGGATGCCGGGCAGTTCGGGGATGTGGTGCACTGGACGCTCGAGGAATTCGGTCGTCAGCTTCCTACCTGTCGAGATGTTCGACAGATCGAAGAGTTTCTGCTTGCCGGGTTGCGTCAGCAGGTCAAAAACCTCTACGGTGATGCCCCCAGCCCGGGAGTGGTATTGCAAATGGCGCAAGCCGAACAACGTCTGCGCTGGTTTGCTCAACTTCAGGCCGAGCGAGCCAGCGAGGGATGGGAAATCCATCATGTGGAATTGGGGGTGGGTCAGGAGGATGCTTTGTGGATCGGCGAAGGTGAGGAACGGCTGAAATTGGTGGGCCGGATCGACCGCATCGACTACCACCCAAAAACTGGCAGATGGGCGATTTGGGATTACAAGACATCCGGTAGCGGCAAGAGGCCCGAGGAGACGCATCGCCAGGCAGGCGAGTGGATCGACCTCCAATTGCCTCTCTATCGCTGGTTGGCCGAGCACCGCGGGGTCGATCTCGATCGACTGGAGAGTGTCGGGTACATCATCCTGGGGAAAGCGAAGCAGGATTGTTCGTTCGCCGCCGCTCGCTTTACCGATGCCGATTTCCAGGAGGCCGACGCCCTCGCGACACAAATCGCTGCGGCTGTTGCTCGTGGCGAGTTCTGGCCTCGCGATACCGATGGCCCGCGTGAAGTCGAGTTCGATGACTTTCCGCGAGTATGTCAGGTGGGAGTGCGCAGGTTCGATCGACCGCCGTCGCCGCGGCGGCAGCATGTTACGCGGGAAACCGAACTGGGACGACCTGCGGCCGAGGTAGTGCAGGAAGCGCGCGATCGCTTGCGCGCCCAACCGGAAAGGCAACGTCCACCCTTGCCGCCCAAACTGATTCGGGCCTCGGCCGGGACCGGAAAAACCTTCCAGTTGTCCAACCGGCTGCTCAGCATCCTGCTCAGCGGCCAGGATGTCGATGGCATTTTGGCCACCACTTTCACACGCAAAGCGGCTGGGGAGATCGCCGCGCGCGTCCTCGAGCGGTTGGCCACCGCTTGCCTGGATGAAACGATGCGCGACGAACTGCAGCGGCATGTCGAAGGGGGCGATGTGTCTGCCGCCAACTGCTTGGTGACCTTGAAGCGGCTCGCCTGCTCCCTCCATCGCTTGCGCATCGCCACCTTGGATGCTTACTTTGGCCAGATCGGCCAGGCGATGCAATTCGAACTGGCGCTGCCGGCCGGCTGGGAGATTCTCGACCCCGCCCAGCAGCGTCCCTTTGAGCTGGAAGCGGTGCGTTTGCTGGTGCACACGTATGGGCAGGAGAAGCTGGAGACGCTTCTCCAATTGATGCGCAAAGGGGAAACCGGCACGCGAATCGCCGATGACTTGCACCAGGTGGTTCAGGAAGGGTTCGGCTTGTGGCGGTGCACGACGCGCGCGGCGTGGGACCAACTACCCCTGCGCTCACCACCGAGCGACGAGGAGTTCGATGCTGCCCTGCAAACGATCGAGGCGGTTCCCATCGGCCACAAGACTGGGGATCGCAAGCGGCTGGAACTCATCACTCTGGCTCATCTCGGTGAGTGGGAAACGCTTTTGGAAGCCACCTTGCTGGTCAACGCCTTGCAAGAGGAACCGAAGTATCAGCGGAAGGCGCTGCCGCCCGAACTGGTCTTGGCATTGCGGGTTCTCTGGAAACGCGCGGTCTATGAGGAACTGGTCGCATTGAAAAGGCAGACGTTGGCCACCGCAGATTTCCTGCAAGCGTTCGATACGGTTTATCAGCGCTTGACGCACCTGCATCGGCGTCTGTCATTCGCCGACGTGACCGATGTCCTCGGTCAATGGACTCGCCGGTTCAGGGGGAGCCAAAATCTACCAGGTAACGCATCTGCCGATGAGCAAGTAACCCGGGCCCTGGTGGAACATCGACTCGATTGCAGCATCCACCACCTACTGCTGGATGAGTTCCAAGACACATCGCCGGTTCAGTGGCAAATACTCCAGCCGCTCGCTCAGGAGTGTGCACGTCAGGATGGACGAAGATCACTTTTCTGCGTCGGAGACACCAAGCAGGCCATCTACGGATGGCGCGGAGGGGTGGCGGAAGTGTTCGATGCCGTGAAACGAGCGGTCCCCGCCTGCACCGAGATTTCCTTGGATCGCAGCTATCGCTCCAGCCAGATCGTGCTCGACGTTGTCAATGAGGTATTCCGCCGCTTGCCAGAACATACGAACTACCTCCAATGCGACGCAGCCGTCCACAAGTTTGCCACCGCATTTCCACAACACGTTTCCGAAAGGAATGACCTCACCGGATACGTGTGCATCACATCGCTGACGCGGGAACAAGGAGAGAAGAAGGCGGAGAGGACGGAAAAACTGCTACACGCTGCAGCTCAGCAAATTGCCGATTTGGTCCGCGCGACCTCAGCCAGCATCGGCGTGCTGCTTCGTAAGAACGAAGAAGTGGACCACATGATCGCTGCGCTGCGTGCCTTGGGAGTAGAAGCCAGTCATGAAGGGGGCAGCCCACTGTCCGATGCGGCGGCGGTCCAATGGGTCCAGTCGGTGTTGCATGTGGCAGATCATCCCGGTGACAAGACGTGCGCGTTCCATGTCTTCTCTTCCTCACTGGCCGATCAATTGCCAGATCCTGTCCGCGGCAGTGCCCGCAGACTTTCCCAGTGGATACGCGATCTTACCGCCCGCAGGGGCTTCGTTGGCAGCATCGAGGCTCTGGTCGACCTCATCCAACCGCACGTCGATTGGTGGGACGCCTTTCGCCTGGAACAACTCTGCCAAATGGCGATCAAGTATGCCCCCTACTTCGATGGTCGATTGAGGAAATTCGAGAAGTGGATTGACGAGCAGGATGTGGCACTTCCGACCGATGCGCAAGTCAAAGTGATGACGGTGCACAAGAGCAAAGGCTTGGAGTTCGACGCTGTCGTGTTGCCGTTGGCTACGTCTGACCTGGCGTCCCAGGGACAAGAGAAGCTGATGCCTCGCTTTGACGATCCCTGCGAACCGCCGGATGGCGTGTTGCGATACGTCAGAAAGAGTCTCCGTTCGATGCTTCCCCCGCGGTGGCAGCAGGCATTCGCCACACATATGGAACGAAAGGTCATCGAATCGTTGTGCGTATGGTATGTGGCCATGACGCGAGCCCGTCGCGCCCTGTATGTGCTCGCGCCCCAGCAGAACAGTCTTGAGGCGAGCTTTGCCGGCATCCTCCATTCGCTCTTTCCTGCTGCGGATTCCAGCCAGGACGGCGATCGAAGAATACTTGTCGAACATGGTCAGCGCCATTGGTTCGCGGACTTACCGCCATCCTCAGAGAACGCCACCATCGCTGGAACGCAGAGAACGAAGAAGGCTTCCTCGGACGCCAGTCCGGCATCGGAGAATGCACTTCCATCCGCAGAGCGTCCTGCGGCGCGATTCATGCTGCGCAACGTGCCGCTGCGCAAGCCCTCGCACGTCGCGGCCAGCAACCAACAGCACGGGCGGATGGGACGTGCGTTCGCCCACAGCGATCCAGCAGCACGGGCGGTCGGTACGTTGCTCCACGCCCTGCTGGCCGACGTGCAGTGGATCGACGACTACCACCGCGATCGGCAGCGGGCCATGACGACTTTACAGCGGTGTCTGGCCAGTGACGGTGTCTTGCCCGTAGAACTCGACAAGGTCATTGATACTTTCCACGAGTTGGTCGATCAACCGCGGCTACGCGGTCTCCTTTCTCGCCAGCGGTACGACGACGACAACCGGCCGCTCGATGCCGTCGAGGTCTTCTGCGAACGACCGTTGTTGCAATTGGCCGGGGAGGAACTGCTGGTAGGTACCATCGACCGCCTGGTATTGTTACGCCGCGATGGTAAAGCCGTAGGCGCAGAAGTAATCGATTTTAAAACCGATGCCGTGCCCCCCACGAAAAAGCGGCAACGATGGTTGACCGACATGAAGAACCGTTATCAGCAGCAACTAGAGACTTATGCTGCGGCGATTGGCGCAACCCATGGCTTGTCACGCCACCAGGTCCGATGCACGCTCATGCTATTGCTCGCAGATGAAGTAATCGAATTCTGACGCTCCGCGCCGTCGGCCGGTGCTACACGGCTGCGGTCGCCTATGTGGTAAGATGGCGATGCTGACGCATTGCGGCTGAAGATGATTACCGTCCCCACCATTCCCTTGCCTAGGAGCTGATCATGTCGTTCTCTGTCACAGAAATTGCTGAGGGAAAGATCATTCGTGTCGAATTGCAGGGAAAGCTCACGAAAGAGGCCTACGAGATGTTCGTACCGCTGACCGAGGAGCGAATCAAGCAGTTCGGCAAGGTGCGCATGCTGGTAGTCTTGCGCGATTTTCACGGATGGGATGCGGGGGCCCTGTGGGAGGACATCAAGTTCGACCTGAAGCACTTCAACCACATCGAACGGTTGGCGATTGTGGGGGAATCGAAATGGGAAAAGGGCATGGCCGTGTTCTGCCGCGTGTTTACGACGGCGAAGATCAAGTATTTCGACATCAATGAACTGGAGGAAGCGGAGCAGTGGATTCGAGAAGGGTTGTAAAAGGCTTTTCCGGATCGCTCGCTGCAATCCTCGATCGACGACCGTCGGTGGCGCAGACGTTTGCGGTTCTCGATGTGGCGATGGCTGGCCTGCGAGAGTTGTTGATGTCGCTTGCCATGGTGAGCGTCGATTCGCTGCACGCCCTCAAGGTTGCATCGTGCGATATGGGGAGTAGCTGTAGTACTTCGGACAACGGTCGAGACGGATATGCAGCCAAGGGACTCCCGCCCCAGCGGTGTTGACCCACACCGGCTGATCCCGCACTAGACGCAGTGCTTCCCGCGCCACATGCTGCCACAGTGCAACAATTTGTCGTTCGGGTGCCGTCCGCAAGAAGGCGAGCAGGTGCGCGTAGTCGATGTTCTTTGTCGTTGGGCCTGCCGCGTGGCGACCTGGCACGGGACAAGGCACGACCAGCAAGGCGTCTTTACCTAGTGAAGGGAACGCGGCAGTTTGCGCTGGCGTAAAATAAGGAGCGAACGCGTCAGGGGCTGCAGGCTTCCGCAATCGAGGGCGCGGTACGATAACGCACTCAAAACGCCGTTGGTAGCGTGAGGGGCCGAGTACCGCAACTTCCCAACGCGCGGCCGCATAGGGCAGCTCGATCAGGGCGTGGGTCAGGTCCCGACTGAATTGCCGCTCCGTGGCCAAACCGGTGAAGAACTCCTGCATCGACAACATGCGTCCCCGCGCATCGCCCCAATGGAGCTTTATCCCTTTCCCTCCAACCAGCGGCGTAAGATGCGGATGCCATGTCATAGTGGCTACTGGCGCTACGGGTCAGAGTCCGTCGACGGCTGGATCAAGCAGTGGAAACCAATGCACGGTGTTTCTGATTGTTCGCATTCCTCTTCCGCTTGGCGAAGCAACGCGTTGATCTCTGCCAAATGTTTGGGGCTGAGCGCGGCGGACACCAAATGCTGTTGGCCATCAGGACTGACCAAGACCGTGGTCAATACGGCGACCGTATTGGGATGTTGCAGAGCTGCCAGAACGTGCTCTCCAATTTGTTGCGGTGCCCCTTTGATCGTCGTAATGAACTGAGTGACCTGATCGTCCCCGGCCACCGTACCGTTCGCCGGTGACGGCGCGTCGGGCGAATCGGCATTGGCACGAAGCTTTCGGGGCGATGGTTGAGGACTATTTTCCATTGGTCGGTTCGCCTTGTAACGAGTCGTGGGCCAGTGAAACGCATCACCACGTAGCAGACGAGGAAAACGACCATACCAGCACGCTATGGGATCCTGCCTGCTACGTTTACAATGTGGTCATTTCGCTGTCCCGCGCACACCCCAAAACCGCGGCCGATGGTGAACACCGATACGCACTGCCTGGTGTGGTGGGCGGCGACATCCCGGTAGGAATCCCCTGAACAACTTACGACTTATCGTAGCTTGCCGGACGATCACCTCCGACGCTTCTCGGCGCGATGAGGCCTATCTGCAAGTTTATACGAAACGCGAAGTAAAGAGGAACAACATGAGCACATCGAAGCGAGCAACGGATCATCCGCCTCACCGTGTATTACTAGGCCCTGGCCCCAGCGACGTCGATCCACGTGTTCTGCGTGCCTTGGCGGCTCCTACGCTAGGACACCTCGATCCGGAGTACCTGAGCATTATGGATGAGACCAGGGAGTTGATGCGTCAGGTCTTTCAGACGCGCAACGAAATGACGATCGCCGTGTCGGGGACCGGATCGGCGGGGATGGAGGCCTGCATTTGCAACTTGGTGGAGCCGGGCGACGAGGTCCTCATCGGCGTCAACGGCGTGTTCGGAGGCCGCATGAAGGACGTCGCCGAGCGGTATGGTGCCGTGGTGCACACTGTAGAAGCGGAATGGGGCAAGGCGATCGATCCACAACAGGTGGCCGACGCGTTCGCTAAGCACCCTCACATCAGGGCGGTCGGTATCGTCCACGCGGAGACAAGCACCGGGGAGCATCAACCTGTGGAGGAGATCGCTCATCTGGTGCGCCAGCACGACGCGTTGTTGATCGTCGACGCGGTGACCAGTCTCGGCGGATTGCCCGTGCAGATTGATCAATGGGGCATCGATGCTTGCTACAGTGGCACGCAGAAATGCTTGAGTTGCCCGCCTGGTTTAGCGCCAGTGACGTTCTCCTCCCGTGCTTTAGAACGCATCGATGCGCGAAAGACCAAAGTGACGAGCTGGTATCTCGACGTCACCATGTTGCGCAATTATTGGGGCGAGCAGCGAGTCTACCACCACACTGCCCCGATCAATATGACCTACGCCCTGCGCGAAGCATTGCGGATGGTCGTCGAAGAGGGGATCGAACAGCGCATCGCTCGGCATCGTCGCCACCATTTGATGCTTAGAGCCGGTTTGGAGGCCCTGGGATTGGAGTACATTCCCGAACATCCATTGACGACCCTCAATGCCGTCCGTGTTCCTGAAGGTGTGGACGATGCCGTCGTTCGTGGCCGGTTGTTGAACGAGTTCGGCATTGAGATCGGTGCCGGACTGGGCCCGTTCAAGGGTCAAGCCTGGCGTATCGGGTTGATGGGGTCCAGTTCCACGCCACGTAACGTCTTGCTGGTACTCGGTGCCTTGGAGTTTCTGCTACGCGACATCGGCTACACCGGTGGCAGTGGTTCCGCAATCGAGGCAGCGAGAGAGGTCGAACTCAGCGCCGCGGGGTGATTCAGATTTCTTGACGAGAAGAAGCAATGACCGATCGAATGCTCGACAGCCTACATCGTTTGCTTCCCCCTGATCGATTTGTCGAATCCCCGAGCGCGCAAGTAGCCTACCAGAGTGATGGCCTGACCGCGTTGGCCATGAAACCTCGCAGCGTGGTCGTGCCCCGTTCGGTCGATGAGGTGATCCGCGTGGTTCGTTGGTGTCATGAAACATCAACTCCCTTTGTGGCGCGGGGTAGCGGGACGAGCCTCTCGGGAGGCTCGTTGCCTCACCCAGACGGGATCGTCATCAGTCTGCATCGACTGCATCGCATCTTGGAGATCGATGCCGCCAATCGCACGGCTGTAGTTGAACCGGGGGTGATCAATTCCCAGTTGTCCACTGCCGTGGCGCCGCACGGATTGTACTACGCACCGGATCCCAGCAGCCAACAGGTGTGTACCATCGGCGGAAATCTTGCCTTCAACTCTGGAGGAGCCCATTGCCTGAAGTACGGAATGACCAGCAATCACCTCTTGGGGATGCGTTTCGTCTTGGCCGATGGAGAAGTGGTCGAAGTGGGCTCCGACAGTGGACAAGTTGTTGGCCCGGATTGGTTGGGGCTGCTGGTCGGCAGTGAAGGACTGTTGGGAATCGCCTTAGAAATCCGGGTGCGGTTGATGCCTCGTCCGGAAAGTTTTCATACCGTGCTGGCGGGCTATGCCACGCTCCAGGAAGCGGGCAATGCCGTAGCGGCCATTATCGCCAGCGGTCTCCTGCCGGCGGCTATCGAAATCATGGATCGCCTGTCGATGGATGCTGCCACGAAAGCCGTGGGGGTGAATTATCCGGCTGACGTCGAAGCGGTACTGATTGTGGAGTTGGACGGCAATGCAGAAGCGGTAGCCGAAGAACGTAGACAACTAGACCAACTTCTCCACTCGACCGGCGCGACAGCGGTATTGGTGGCCAAAGACGCTGACGAGCGAGCAACGATCTGGAAGGGGCGCAAAAGCGTGTTCTCCGCGGTCGGTCGCCTCAGTCCCGACTTCATTGTGCAGGACGGCGTTGTCCCACGCAGCAAGCTGGGATTCGCCCTGCAACGCATCGAACAATTGGCAACGGAGACAGGTCTGCGCGTGGCCAACGTCTTCCATGCCGGCGACGGCAATTTGCACCCGCTGATTCTCTTCGACGGACGCGTCGAGGGAGAACTGGAACGGGCCGAAGCGCTGGCCGCGCGCATCGTCGCCATGTGCATCGAATTGGGCGGATCGATTACGGGCGAACATGGCGTGGGGATGGAGAAGCGGCAGTTGCTCCCCAACCAGTTCTCCGCCGACTCCATCGACTGGATGCGGCGGGTGCGGTTAGCCTGCGACCCGTATGAAATCGCCAATCGCGGCAAAATGTTTCCCGACGCGGAGGCCCCCGCTTTGAGTCTTTATGGTCTACACCCACTGGAAAAAGCCGGTATCGCCTCGCGGATGTAACCGGCGAACCTCGCTAGCGCTGATCATTGTAAACCAGCGTACCAATCTCCTTCACCATGGCGACCGGCCAATTGCTACTTGTCACTTGAGCACGAACAACTCGGGATCCCTCCTGCCCGTGAACTACCTGAAACCGGATGACTAATCGCTCATTCTCCGCCACGTGCGCAACAGGGGCGAATAGCAGTTGATTGCCCTGCACTTGATAATCGACGGGCGCTTGAACCGCGTCGACCTGCGACCCGGCAGGCAGTTCGATCGCCAGCCGCACATCGCGATCCGGCTTGTTACCCACATTGGTCAGCTCCACCGTGTAGGTCGTTCGCGCGCCGACCTCGACCGTGCCATTATCCTGCGAGATGGCGAAAGCAAGCTGCGAAAGCCCATCGACGGCAATCTCCGTTTCCGCCTCGGCCGACACATTGAGATCGCCGCGCGCATTGAACCGAATGATTTGCGGTCCGATGGCCACCGGCAAAACAGTCAGTTCTACTGGTGCCGTTTGGCCGGGCGGCAATTCATGCAATCCCCATGTCACGGAGTGGGTGGAGGGGTCATAGGCACCATGATTATTGGTCGACACGAACTTTAGTCCTGCCGGCAGGTGAGCGACGAAATCGAGGTTGGTGGCTGCTGCCGTTCCCGAATTCTGGACGGCGATATTGACCGTAGCCTGACGCTCCAAGTAGCGGCGGCGGGGAGCCATCACGGCGGCGCGCAATTCGGGCGCGAGAACATCGACCCCCAACTGCTGCTCAGCCAGAATACCGTCGTCGGTCACAGCACGCACGACGCATGCTCCCGATCCTGGAGCAATAGCCGACACGGCGAGCGCAATCCGTTTGGTTTCTCCCGGTCGAATGTCCCCCATCACTGCTTCTAGTTGCGTATCGCCGCTTTCATGTCGCACGATCTGCGGCAAATCCGCTTCCAGCCGAACACTCTCTGCCGTCCCACTCCCCAGATTCTGAACACTGACGTTGACGACGTGGCTGTCGCCGATCAGCGTGCTGGTGGGACCTACCATCTCGATCTGCAGCTTCGGCCGTGTCGCCACCGTTCGTGCCGAGGCCAAAGCAACGAATTGCACCGCCGCCACGCTTCCCAACTCCCCCTCTTCCACAGGCATCACTTGGACCGTAATCGTGCGTTCGTCTCCCGGTGGCAACTCTCCCAGCTCCCATACCAGTACGCCGTCGGCCGTCGGCGACGTCGTCGGAATCGACTCCACGAAGCGGGCTCCTTGTGGCACTCGATCAACAACCGTGACCCCGCGTGCCGGCACGGCGCCGGCATTGCGCACGCTGAGGACCAGCGATGCCGGTTTACCGACATGCGACTCATCAGGCGCCCGTTTTTCAATCACCAACACCGGGTTCTGAATGCCATCCAGTTGTCTCGGTCCCGGTCGATCACTGGGGTCGGGCAGATCACCGCCGGAAAAACCACGTTTGGGCGATGCCGTGGTCGTGCGCGGCAAACCAGTCATGGGGCCGCTCGAGGGAGCCTCCGCCGAGGAGGCAATCCCTGCCGCGTTACCCGCTACCGAGTACGGTTCCGACATCGGCTTTTCCACCGGAACCGGCGCCGGTCGGCCGGTCGATTCAGCGCCTGCCCTTACGGGTTCGCCCGAGGCATCGGGAACTGGATGCGTCTTGCCCACCTCGCCGACTGGGCGTTGAAATCCGGCGGGGGCCCCCAGGGGAGGATGGCTGCCATTACCAGACATTCCCGGGGCTGCGGGGATGGCCACCATCTCCGGCTCCGGATCCGACAATGTCCTTCGCGATGATGCCAATTGATAGGAATCTGAGATTCTGGGCGTAGCCCCAGCGGACGTATCGCCCATATTCACCCCGGTCGGAAACGTGGGCGCAACCGGCCCGCCGACGCCTCCATCGCCTTGAGCACCCTGGCGCGGCACCCCCGTTGGCGATTCCTCCAACTGGGGAGCCTCCACCGTGGCAGGCATGGGCGCTGCAGCCCGAGGTTCATCCCCCGGGGGCTGGGGAAGGGCGGGCAAACTAGGGAGCGGCCCAGGTTCCTGCTCCATCGATGCCTTCGCAGCGCCTACTGCTACCGCGGGTAGCTGCGGCAATGCCCCGGCAGCCAATTCCACGGGCGGACCTGCCGGTGCACGTGCGGCAGTCCCCCCAGCCAATGCTACTTCCTGGTCTACGTCCGCGTCGTCGGCCAACCGCATCGATGACGATGCATCGGTTCGCAAGGGATTCTCCACGGAATCGTCCGCCTCCCATCCTGCTTTGGGCAACGCCGTGCTTTCAGAAAGCTGCGTCGAGCGGGGAACGCTTGGCAGCCCACCGTTGTTGGCTCGCACCACTGCCCCTGTTTCCTCCGCAGCGACCAACGCTTCATTGCTTGGCAAAGCCTCATTCGTGCTGGGCATTCTAGCCACTTGGATCGGTACCGCCGGCTCGGAAGCAGGTTTTGGTGGATCGAACGGCTCTCGATGGCGATTGCGTGCATCGTGCTGAGCCACTGCCAAAGCCGCAACGCCCAACAAGATCACACCACCCGTGGCGGCAATTCGCGTGATCGTTTTCATAAGCGGACCATCCCTGTCGACGCCCTACGTACCATCCAGTGAATTCTTCCAGCGTGAGTGGGAGGACAAAACATCATCCGCGCGATCGCATGGATCCTTGCCGGTATGGCACCGGATGCTATTGCCCTACCACCACCTCAACGTCCTGTTCTCTGCGGCCAAGCGAAACCAATATGCCTTTACCTTCCGCTCACCCAGAGTTTAAACATGGTGGTAGCAAATTCGAGGGGGATATTGAAAGCCCAAATTGCCTGCATGCGACAGAATCCCACCATCCCGTTACCACGACGTCTTACGGCGTTAGGACGCCCGTCGATGCGGCGGCAGCAAGTGACGGCCGCGGCTGGCGAAAGCCACCGGGGCGGCGCGAGCGACCGCCAAACGGAGCGATCCACAACCAGCGGACAGATCAGTTATTTCACTCGGCAGGCTCGACACGCAGCCAATCGGACTGCACGCACCACGCCATCCCCAGCCCCAGGAGAAATCCGAAGGCGATATTGCCCAACCCCATGCAGGCAGCAGCCGTCAATAGCATGGCAAAAGCATCGGTGCGGCTCGTCTGGTCCCGACATACCAGCGCCAGCTCCATGCCGGCAAAGGCGAGTAGCACACCGAGTACGCTACTGGGGAACGCTTGGCAAAGGGCCATCAGCGAAGCACCGAAAAACACGGCCAATAGCATCTTCACGGCGCCGAGAAACAAAATGGAACCGTTGGTGCGCGCTCCGAAACGGTGTTGACCGGCCAACCCTCCCGCCCCGTGACACATCGGCATCCCACCAAACCAGCAGGAAACTAAGTTCATCAATCCGACGGACGCAGCCACTTTGCGTGGTGCCGCGCGACGCTCAGGGAACAGGTCAGCAGACAACGCACAGACTGCGATCACGGAATTAAGTGTTGTCAACGGTATCTGGGGCAGGGCCGCTTTGGGAAAGGCGGAAACGAAATCCGCCCAAGTCAATGGCGTCCAACGGGGGAGTGTGAGTCCAAGGCCCAGCGCATGCAAGATCTCTGGCTGTTGGTAGATGGCCAGCCCCAACCCCAGGCTGAACAACACCAGCGCCGCGGGAACGCGCCGGGAAAAGAAAAGCAGCAAGACGATCAATGCCGCTAGCAGACCGGTCACATAGCTGTCGGCCGCAAACCATTGCCCCGTGCCAGCGACCATTTGCATCCCTTTCATCAACAGGGACATCCCCAGCGCCAGTTGCAATCCCCGCACAACGCTTTGTGGCACTATCCGGTTGAGCAAGTCGATCAGGCCGGACAACCCCAACACGAGGATCACCAACCCGACCGTCGCACCGGCAGCCAGGATTTCAGATACCAACAAGCCCTCGGTCAAGGCGACGGCAGCGATGGCCTTCATCGGCTGCACCGCCATGGGAATGGCGAAAAACATGCCGGTGATGATATTGAACAACCCAGCGAAAAATAGTGCGGCGGCGAAATCGAGCCCATTCTGAGCTGCCATGCCGACCAACAGTGGTAGGAACGTTCCCAAGTCGCCCAATGAACCAGCGATCTCGTGACGATTCCATCGCGCTTGGCGAAGAACGCCCCACACCGAGTCTCCGCTGCACGCAGGTGGCGCATGTTTCGCCGATGTATCTCTTTGTTCCGCAGCTACTTGATGCATAGAAACGCTGCTTGATGCTTAGAACCCCTAGAACCCCTGCTTGATACTCGGACTCAGAAACGCTGCTTGATGCTGAAACTCAGAAACGCTGCTTGATGCATCGAGACATTAGCCCGGGTATGCGTTCCCATCCGCATCCCCCGTAGTGGGATTCGCCAGAATCCCCTCAACCTCGCCCATCCGTAGTGGGATTCGCCAGAATCCCCTCAACCTCGCCCCACGATTGTCTACGTAGTAAGATTCACCAGAATCCCGCCATCCGACGGCACGCGGTTATTCTAGTCGAGATGGCTCGTCGCGACGAACTGGGCCCAAATCCCGTAGCACAATTCGCCCCAATCCCATTCCCGTAGTGGGATTCACCAGAATCCCCCTGACTTCGTTACCCGTAGTGGGATTCGCCAAAATTCCCCTAACCTCGCTACCCGTAAGGGGATTCGCCAGAATTCCCTCAACGTCGTCGCCTCAAGCAAGGGGAACCTAGGCGACACCACCGGCCCTAAACTTCCAGAAAGGGACTTCCAGAAAGGGACTTCCAGAAAGGGACTTCCAGAAAGGGGCTTCTAGGAAGGGGCTTCTAGGAAGGGGCTTCTAGAAAGGGGCTTCTAGAAAGGGGCTTCTAAAAAGGGACTTCTGGCGAAGTCCACTACGGCGATAGCAACTGGAGATTGGTCGTAACCTGCTCATCGGCGGCTGCGAAGCGATCGGTATGGGTTCCGGCCACGGTGAAAACCAGGAGCAGACGGCGCCCTGTGTCGTCGGAAAGATGGCAATACACCCACTGCATGGGGATTCCGTCGATCTCACCGTCCACGATGCATCGCAACAGACGCAAGCCGTTGGCAGTCAGTTTTTCTTCGGCCTGGAGAATCTGCTGCAGTGTGTCACCGGCGGCCCGCTCGATCTCCGCCTGGAATGCCTCCAGCGTCAACTGCATCCCTGGTTCTAGCGACGGCATTCTCGACGCATCGCATTGTGCAATCACCTCTTCGTTTTCGACCCAGCGCAACACGGCTTGCTCCGCATTGTCGAACAGCATCCGCCAGCCGCGATCGGCGATGCATTTGAACCCGCAGGCCGGCGCGTGAATCTCCACCAACCAACGCATTGGATCGGCTGCCTGGGGAAGCGCTGCAAGCCGCTCCATGCTCCAACCGGCGCGCCGCAGTTCCTTTTCAGAGATTTCCTCACGGAGCAAGCGAATCCGTGCCGTAACGGTGAAGGCCGGTTCGACAAAGCTCTCCTGGCGCTTTTCCTCCAACTTGATATCGATCCAGCTGATGTAGCCCCCCGACTCATTGGTCTTCGCATTCAGTTTTCCCGAAAGGACAAGCTGCGTGAGGGCTCCCTGCGTTACTCCAACCAACTTGCCGTCGACTGCGTAGATTGCCGCGCCGTTCTTAACCGTTTGTGGGGTCACGGTAACATCGTGTTCCCGAATTTCCTGCAACAGGAAGAGTTCTTTGAGCACCTCTGCCGATAGCTTGGCTGACCCGTCGGCGGAAGGAGCATGTTGCAGCAGTTGGTCGACGGCCGACACGAACAACGGCGTATGAAGCAACTCGAGTTCCTCGTTCGACAAAGGGGCCTGAGTGGCGAATTCGCTCCATTGCCGCCCATCGAAAAGAAGCGCCGTACGTCGGCGGTCCGCCCGCAAGGTGCTGGATCGCGTCGCCATCCGACCGATGGATGTATCCGCCTCCGCCAGGCTATAGCGTCGCCCCACTGCCACAAGCTTGCCCTGTTCCCACACCGATCCCTCGGCGAACTGAAAATCGGATTTACTGCGGATCTCGATGGCCTCGACACTGCCACCTTCATCGCCAACCGCCGGCCGACTTATCGTTCCCTCCAGCTCCATGGACAATCGGTTCTTGGTGGCAAGCGACGATCGCTTCGACCAGTCGATCATGTACCGTCGATGAATAGCGTTGCCGGCCGGTTCGGCGGCAGGGGCGTGAAGTTCGGCGGTCACCGCAGCCATTGTCCCCGCACCGAGCGCAATGATGAAACGTCGCCGCCCCGACGACTTCTGATCGCCATCCTTCGCCGTGCAGTCCCGTGCGCTGCGGGAACGTTGGAGAAGTGGAAGGATGCGATCAACGCTGTGCTCAAACGCAAAGGAATTCTTATCCATCATCTTCTCCGCAAGGGGCATGGTTTATTTCAAGTGGCGTCCACCGCTTCAAATTCAGCGATCAAGGTTCCTTCCAGGTGTACCCCGTGAGCCCTCAAGGCATCGACCTGAGCGCGGAGCCACCTTGTCGAGGCGCATGCCTGCGGACCGAGGATCAGGTAGCAGGCATCGAGATAGGGAGCAATGGCGCTCGCCCTATCCACCGGGCCGGCATCGACCAACAGAAACTGGAATTGCCGACGGAGGCTCGCCAACAAAGTAACAAACTCGCATCGAATCGACGCCACGGATGGCGTCGCCGGATGGATCACCGTCTCGTACCAGTCCCCAAGGGGGCTGCGTTTGGGATGCGGCGTCGACGACGGGCGGCGAAGGACCGCTGGCCCCGGTTCACGCAGGCCATCGATGCGCACGGTCAGCAGTCTTGCCAGCCGGTCGGTATTGGCAACCGCCCGCATCATCGCAGCGCTGGCCGCTTGCCAGGCCGTGCCGGAGATGGGTTGAGAGGAACCATTGACGACTCCGACTGCCAGCGTAGCGACTCCAGCCAACTGACGACCAAGCGATTCTTCCCAGGTGGATTGCGATTGCTCGGCGGCGATCATCGATCTCTCCCGATGAATGGATACTCATTTACTTGCGCAAACGCGCGAATAGCTGGGCATAGGCGGTCGTGCGCGTGTTCGTAGGTGCCAGCGGCGGCATGCGCGGCTCAGCACCGAATCCGACTTCCGCATCAACAATCAACAGGTCGCGATCGTCGTCGACAGTCGCCGAGGAGGTATCGAAAAGAGTCGCTGCGACGGTCGGACGCGTACCATGCTCGGAGACGTCGGGCAGATCTTCCTCAGGCACGGCTTGCTGGCGGCGAGCGGATTCGGCGGAGCAATGGACCTGTTCGTCATGTAGCGACTCGACGGCGAACGCGGAAAAATTGAGCTGAGCCACTAGTTCTTCGATCGCCGTCTGCAACTGCACCTCCGCTGAGTCGGTAGGCAATACCGTCACGTCAATCGCTCCCCCGCAGGCCTGCTGCTCTTCGTGCCCGAGTGGAGCGGCGTCGACACTCAACTCCGGCAGATGCAATTGGATGTCTACTTCGCCTCCCTGTAGCAAGCTCTGCAGATCAAACGTTTGCGTAATGATTCGCTCCGGTTCGACCAGAGCGCTGATCTCGATCGACTCATCGCTCAGCAGGTTTTCCGGCGAACGATCGCCCGCCTCCCTCTCCCTGTTCTCATCGACGAAAGGCTCCTGTTCGATGATGGCCGATGGAGAGGACTCCGCGGCGGTGTTCGCTGCCGATGCGGGTACAACCGTCTTCGTGCAATCCTCTACCTGCCTGGTCGACGCCTCGGCAGCGTGCAGCGGTATATCGAGTTCTTCTTCGAAATCGGTACCAAACAGACCGCGCCAGTCATGGGTTACCACCGGCACGCAGTTTTCCTCTGCGCTGGCCGCCGGTGGATCATTCTCCCACACGGACCATGCGGCGAGCCTCGATTCGCCATCGGTCTCGATCGCTACTGCGTCGAACTCTGTCGCCTGATGCGCGTCGGCCACTTGATGGTCTTCTCCGCTTTGGCCGGACACGGCGTACTGTTCCTCCCCTGGCGCGGCGACCTGACCTGCCGCATGCTCCGTGACCGAGTTCTCATCATCGGCACGGCTCGCCACCAGATCGTTCTCCGCGGGCTCATCATCCAGTGTCCCGAACTCGATGATCGTTGCCGATGTCTCTTGAGCCAACGCTTGGGAAGTTGGCGATGAAAAACCGACTATGGCCGCCTGGTTGCGGTTGGGAAGTTCGTTGAGTGACCACGGCGGTGGCAGTTGTTGCAGATCTGCCCATGCCTCTTCAATCAATGCTGTGCAGATCGGCAACTGATCACGTTCGATGGCCATATACAGCGCGTGGTCCATGATTTGATTGACCAGCCGAGGAATCCCCTCGCTACCGACATAGACGGCGTGCAACGCGTCGGTGGCCACCACCTGTGAGGCATCCACGCCGGCGACAGCCAATTGATGCTGAACATACTGCACCGTTTCTTGTCGTCCCAATGGCGACAGATAGCAACGTGCGGCCAACCGCTGGTTAAGTGCCTCCAATTCCGGCGAGGTAAGCATCTCCTCCAGCGCCGGACCACCGGCCAGAACTAAACGCACGCGCGGCTGATTGTTGCGTGTAAAGTTCGTCATCAGGCGAAGTTCTTCCAATAAACTCGCCGACAGCCCGGATGCTTCATCAACCAGCAAACACAATCCCGCGGGAGCAACTTCAGGTTGCGGCAGCAGACGATCAAGCAACTTCAACCGCAACTCCCCTTCGCTCAAGTGATCGTAAACCATCCCCAGCTCGAACAGAATGGACTGCAGCAAGCTTCGTCGATCACTCAACTGCCCGCCGTTGAGCAGGACCACATCGAACTGCTCCTGCACATCACTGGCCACCAGAGCGCAGAGCATCGTTTTGCCCAGCCCCGTACCGGCCACCACAGCTACCGGTCCTTCGGCCCGCCGGATGGCACGCAGTATGGTCTGGCGAGCCGCTTCCGTGCTTGACGCAGGGAAATAGAAGCGAGTATCTGGAACCGCGCCGAACGGCCGGTCATCGCGCTGCCCAAGTTGTTTTAGTGCATCCATTTCGACTGCCTTCGCTGCATCAATTACATAAACTGGTTCAAGGTGCGGAGCCCGCAAAAGCCTTCCGAGAACTTGCTGTCAAAACCGCCAAAAAGTCGCCAGCACCAATAGCGGGTCATGCTCCCATTGGGCACGAAAGGAAGCATCGAGCAATGTCCGTAAACCTATGACTACGGCGATCATCCACAAACTGGATTCCGCCATCTGCGCTACATCACCGGCCACCGCTTGCCGCATGTTCGACATCGTGATGGCCAGCGGCATCCTCCGGGCGGTGTCAATCTGTTGCTCAACGTCGCGCACCGAGAGCTTGCCGCAGAGTGGAATCCCCAGCGTAGTTAACTGTTGCGCGATGACGGCGGGGGCCTGCCGTTGATGGGACTCGAGCAACTTGTTGGTTATCGCCCCTGCCACGCCGGCCAACAACGCGAACAGGAGCAATCGGCGTAGCCAGTAGGGGCTCAACCATTTTCTTGCGGCACGTGTCCCCGCAGAACTCGTGGCCGTCCCCTGGATCAGGGGTTGCCGATCAGTGGGATGCCCGGGTGACGAGTAGTGCCGTGCCCCGCCCACGGCTTCCGATCGATATTCGGCCGATCGATGCGGCGAGGGCGCTGCGGTAAAAGGCAAACTGTGTTGCGTCAGTTCCTCCACACGCTGCTGAGCGGTCGCCAACTTGCGGCTAAGCTCCATTCGCATCCCCGCGGCATTGTTCGCTTCCGTCATCCCATCGGGTTGGCCCCCGGCCAGCGTTACCTCGCCCATGGTCTGATCGGCAGGAGGACCGGCGGCGGGGCGGTGCGATACGGTCGTAGCGGTCATCGATGGTGAGGAGAGAAGCTGCTGGCGATGCTCGTAGTGCTGCCAATAATGTCGCGCAACGCGCACCTGCCAACGCGCCACGGCTAGTTCTCGGCTAATGCCCCGCCCGTCGACTTGCTCCATGCCGACGGAAAGCTCGCCCTCGGGCATGCTAGCAATGACAGCAGCCGGCGCCGGAGGACTGCAGGGAACCGTTGGCTCCGTGCCGCGTCCCCCTTGCGCTTGACCACGGTAGTGGACCAGAGAGATGGCCAGGAGAAATGCCAGCGTGCCCATGACGACGCTGTTCCACGCCAACCGCCCGCATGCGGTCATCCATTGGCGAAAAAGCTTTTCGCGTTTTCCGTCCACCGCAGCTCCCATAGGGTGCCCATGTTCACGAGACCGACAATCCAGTGGTACCCTTCTCCCGGAAGAGAAGGATGGCGACACCAACGTTATCGTCGATTCAACCGGTACAGATTAACTTGATTTGGGGACAGCCCCATGCTAGCAGTCTGCTGCTGCCATGTGGTGATCGCCCCTGACGAAGTCGAGAATAGAACGGCGGTGGGGGGAATCCACGACCGTGGGAAAAGCTGGTTAACGGTGGCGAGTCGGCGAGGCTTCCGCAGCAGGCTTCGTCGACGTCTTAGATGTTGAGTTCGATGCATTCCCCAGGAACCATTGCCACAGCCGAAATCGTTCGGTCGGCAGACGGTCACCAGCGGCGGACGTTGCCGCGGCGGTCGACATGGCTTGGCTAGCCGCATTCCATCTGGCAATGGCTTGGCGCGCGGCCTCTTCACCACGGCGAATGATATCGTCGGCACGCGCGAAGTCCCACCACTGAAACTGGCCAACTTGTGGTTGGATCAGCAGATGCGCGAACTGCTGGGCATGGCGTCGGAACAGACGTTCACCGATCTCATCCATGCGCAACAAGGCATGGATGGCCGAGGGGCATTGCCGGACATACTCCATCGACGGTGCCACATCACTGGCGATTATCAACTCGCCCGGATACGAGGCGGCGACCTCGGTCGGCAAGGACTCGAGAACGCCTAAATCTCCGAGTAGCATGCCATCCCAAGGAACAGGCGGAAAGATGCCGGGGATGGCCATCGAAGCTTGCAGGGCGCGCCGCAGTGGCCCACGTTCCAAAACGATTCGATGCCCGGAGAGCAGGTCGACCGCCACAATCGACAGCGGAATGTTCGTTTCGGAAAGGTCGATGTCCGGCACCAACTCCTCGAGCGCCGCCTCCACCACTGTCGCATCGAGCAACGCCGGACGCCGCAGCAGTTTTCCTATGGCCGCATGCGAGCGGACGTAGCTCCAGAGGGAGTCCAACCAACCGAGCAGCCCCGCGGACGAGGCAGCGCCATTCCAAGGGGAACTCCCGCCAAGCGCCTCACGGTGGGCACGAAACCGCTCGGAACCCAGGTAATCGATGGCCCACCGCTCAGCTTCGGCCGGGGAACAGTCCGGAGGTGTGGTTGCCAACACGGCTCCCACCATGGCTCCCATACTGGTCCCCACCATGCGATCCACCTTGAAGCCGGCGTCGACCAGGCTGCGATACACCCCGAAGTGCGCGATTCCGCGAGCCCCACCGCCGCCCAGCACCAGGATAGCGGATTCACCGTTGTGGTTAGCGACCTGTCGAATCATCGTTCAGTCATACTTCATGAGGATATTGCCGGCGTCGATGCCCTCCAGTTCCTTCCATCCATGGCGGGCGATGCAATCACCAAGGTCCGTCATGCGGCGGAAATCGGCATGCGTCGGCGACCGGTAAAGTAGCTGGCGGGCCAAGTGTCCGCAGATAACCTCAGCGGCCTGGGAAACCACCTCGTCCTCTCGATACGCGTCCGCGTAGGCAGCCACCACCAAGATCACCACGGCTTGCTGCACCCCGGTGCCAAGATGGATCATCGAACACTGCCGATCGGCCAGCTTCAGTTGATGGGCGCGCATGGCTGCCGAGATGCGAAAACAATCGGAGGTTAACCGATCACCTGCCAGCTGCACGTAGCGGCGAAGATGCGGCGGTACCTGGCGGAAGTCGATTCCCCCAGCACGCACCAATCGCTGCCCCACCCACCACCAGGCGTAGTTGCACAATTCTTTGCGCAACCGCCACGCCTGACGCGGATCGGCCAGACGAGGACGCTTGATACCGGACTCAACCAGCACGCGCCCAATGGGCTCGAAGAAGCGTTGCCCATGATGCTTGACCAAGGATTTGAAAAACGCCATGCCCAGCATCTCTCCTTCCCCTTCGTAGATGCAAGGAGCAAGGAACTCATGCACGTTGTCCCCAAAGAAGTGCCCATGCAGGAAGGCGCGACCGCCGTGCGTTTTCATGTAATACTCGATCGCCGCCGTCTTCTGCGCTTCACTACCGAAAACCTTGGCAATGATGCATTCCATCTCGCCGCGGAATCCACGGTCCAACAGGTTGCTGCACCACCAGGTCAAGGCGTCACAGGCGACAATGTAACCGGCCATCATGGCCACCCGCCGTTGCACCAACTCTCGCCGCTCGATCGGCTGCCCATAAGTCTGCCGGTACTGAGCCCAGGGAAGCATGTCGGCCAGCATCCATCGCATGGTTCCCGCAGCGCTAGCGCACAATGCCACACGCCCTAGATTCAAACCGTGGTAAGCGATCGTCAAGCCATCGCCGTGCGGCGGCAGCAACAAGTTGTCGACGGGAACCGGAAAATCGCGAAAGATCAATCCGTTGTTGTGCGCGTGCTTCAGCGCATGCAAGCCGTAGCGACGAAGTTGAAAATGCTCGTTTTCCTCTTCGGGCAAGTCGACGATCAGCACGCTGGGCGTCCCCTCAATCAGGCACACCAGGCCGATGGTGCGTCCGGGCCGCGCGTTGGTGATGAACAGTTTTTCACCGGTGACCAAGTAGTGGTCGCCGACTCGACGCGCCGTGGTACGCAAGGCCGTCAGGTCGCTTCCGGCTCCCGGTTCGGTCAGCGCGAAGGCACTCAACCGTTTCCCCGAGGCCAAATCGGGCAAGAATCGCCGCTTCTGTTCATCGCTGCCGAACGTTCGCAAAGGGTCGACGGCGCCGATGCATCCATGGACGCTGGCCAGACCAGCAACGGTCGGGTCCACTGTCGCCATCCGCGTTAGCACGCGTGAAAAGTCCACCATACTCGCGCCCAGACCGCCGTACTGCTGGGAGATCAGCAAGCCCCAATAGCCGGTCGCTCCCAACTGCTGCAACGCGTCCTCGGAGATCTTTCCGTCGTCATCAAGCAGTCGTCCATCGCGTTTAAGTTGTTGCACCAGACGCACCGCACGATGCATGGCGACCTGCACATCGTCCGCCATGGCCATGGATGCAAAATGGAAGTTGTCCCAGGGAATCCGCCGCTGCCACACGGACCGATGAACGGGACTGGCCGTTGTCCGATACTGCGGGGCGAACATGGCTTCCACCTGATCGTCCGCCGAATCGATCCGTCCCGTACGCCGCGCCTCCTCGGCACTTTTCCCTCCCAGCCGCAGGGCGGTTTCCGCAAACGATGGCGTCTGGCTGCCGGACACCGATGCGCAGTCGCCCCTGTCGTTGGGCAGCTCTTGTGATTTAGGAATGCGTGGGGTGCCGGTGCTCATGATTGGGCTCCTCTACCGATGCAGAAAGTGGTGAACCCTGCGGATGTTGCAGGCCGTCTGCCGGAGCGAACCGTTCGCCATGGCAGGCGCGGAGAGCTTCTAAGTTCTTCAACACTACGTTTCGTCCAAGAACATGGATCAATCGCAACGGACCTCCGTGCCTGGGCGCGAATCCTGTTCCCAGAACCATCGCCAAATCGATCATCCAAGGGCTGGCAACTAGTTGCTCATCCATGCATCGCACCGCTTCATTGAGCATGGGGTAGACCAAACGGCGCTGCACGGCGTTCATGCCATCGGGAATAGTGCCCGGGAGATCCTCGCGAGTCTCCGCGCCCGTCGTCACCAACAGCGAGTTGGGCCGCCGTCTTTTTCCGCCGACATACACGTAGAAGCCGCGACCGCTCTTCTTTCCCCGCCATCTTTTCGCCAACATTCGCTCGAAAAGGGGAGCAAGCTCGGCCGCATCGGGCTGAATGCCTACCAGCGACGCCGCGACGCTGGCCGCCACGTCGATCCCCACCTGATCCAAAAGCTCGAGCGGCCCCATGGGCATTCCGAAACGGCGCATCTGTTTGTCAATCAAGGTGATCGAAATGCCTTCCTGAGCCATTCGCAACGCTTCACCGAGGTACGGGAACAGGATCCGGTTGACGACAAAACCAGGGGCATCGCCAGTCACGATGGGCGTTTTTCCCAAACGTCGTACCAGCTGGAGTGCCATGGCGACCGCCCACTGGTCAGCGGCCGCTGGGCGGGCCACTTCCACCAGCTCCATGCGCTCGACGGGATTGAAGAAATGAATCCCCAGAACGTGGCTTACTCGCCGCGTCGCCTGAGCCATCGCCGTGACCGACAACGACGAGGTATTGGTCGCCAGCAGCGCATCGACAGGCAAAACTCTATCGAGTTGACCGAACACATCTTTCTTGATTTCCAGCTGTTCAATCACGGCTTCGATGGCCATTTGACAGCGGTGTAGCTCCTCCCACGAGGTGGTGTAATGCAGTCGCTGCAGCGCTGCCTCGAATTCTGCGTGGGTGATCCGACCATCGGCGAGCTGCCGATGCATCAGCCGTTCAACCCGTTGTCGCCCCGCTTGGAGCGCGGTGAGATCGATCTCTTTCACCCACACGTCCAACCCTGCCAGAGCGCTCATCGCCGCGATCCCGGCCCCCATCGTCCCCGCGCCGACGACGGCTAACCGCTCCGGCTCTCGAGGTGGTTCGTCAGCAACCGATGGCAACCAGGTCGCCACCTTTCGTGCACGCTCGCGATCGATGAACACCCGCAGGAGGTTCTGCGCCGGGTCGGTGAAAACCAGTTGAACGAACCTACGCCGTTCCACATCAAAAGCGCGGCCACCGGTTCGAAGCGATGCCATCACCGCATCGAGCGCGGCCGATAGAGCGGGATACTGTTCCAGACGATATCCGAGCTGCCGTCGTGCTAGGTAATGCCACAGCTTTCTGGCCGGGGCCGTGGCGGCAAGCAGTCGGCCAGCCGTTCGCCGCCGTCGCCAGCACGACCGCAGTTGATCGATCACCTGCCGGTAGGTATCGGGCTCGATGTCAGAAGAATCGACAATGCGGTCGATCAATCCGTAGCGCAACGCCTCTTCCACACCAACCGATCTGCCACGGAGGATCATCGTCACAGCGCGGCGTGGACCAATCAGCTGCGGTAACCGCTGCGTTCCTCCCCAACCGGGAATCAGACCGAGTTTGATCTCGGGCAACCCGAGTTGAGTTTTGCGATGGGAAACGGCGACCCGATAACGGCAGGCCAGCGCCAACTCAAGTCCACCGCCCAGGCAGGTGCCAGCAATGAACGCCACGGTGGGCACAGGTAGTTCGGCAATCCGCATCGTCAGCCGTTGCCCCCGCTCGATCACCTGCTGGACCTTATGCTCATCGCGGAATTCCGCAATGCGGTGCACGTCGGCACCGACGAAGAAGCACGAGTCGCGGCGGCTGCGAAAAACTACCCAATGCGGTGGCCGAGGCGCATCGACGATCCAGTCAACGGCCATTTCCCACCCGCTGAGCATCCCAGCATCGATAACGTTGACGCTCCGATCTGGAGAGGAAAACCACACGACGACACCGTCCTCATGCTGCTCGATGGCCACGCAGCGGTTCAGTTCACGGATCGGATTGTTGGTCGATGGTACTGTTTGGGACATGACCCTACCTCCTTATCGGTTAGTGACTTGGGCAGTCGATGAGCATGGCCATTCCTTGCCCGCCGCCAATACACAACGCGGCGATGCCCATACCGCCACCTCGCTGTTGAAGGGCTCGTGCCAGAGTGAGGACGATACGCGCGCCGCTTGCACCGACCGGATGTCCCAAGGCGATCGCTCCTCCATGCACGTTGAGACGCTCGACAGGGATCCCACCTAGGCGGCGGCTACGGCCCAGATGATCCCGGGCAAACGCATCCGATTCGATGGCGGCCAGGCAGGCGAGTACCTGCGCGGCGAACGCTTCGTTGATCTCGAACAACTCGACATCGCTCAGCTCGATCCCGGTCTCACGCACCAGGCGGTCGATGGCCATTACCGGGCCTAATCCCATGCGCTGCGGTGGACACCCGGCAATGGTCACATGGCGGATAATCGCTAGCGGCCGGATGCCCCGACTCTCGGCCACCTGCTGACTGGTGACCAACACCGCCGTTGCCCCGTCGGTAATCGGACACGAATTGCCGGCGGTCACCGTGGCGGGATAGTCGCCGGTCATGGGACGAAAGACCGGACGTAGTCGTGCCAATTGTGCCATGGACTGAGCGGCCCGCGGCCCCACATCCTGGCTGATTTCCTGATCAGAAACTTGCATCGGAGTGATCTCCCCCGACAGAAAACCAGATTGTTGGGCCGCGGTCGCCGCCTGGTGGCTGCGCAGGGCGAAAGCGTCTTGATCCTGGCGAGAGATCTTGAATTCGGCGGCCAACAACTCGGCCGTTTCTCCCATGCTCAATCCACAAACCGGATCGGTAAGGCCGAGACGGATCCCAGCCAGCAGACGAAAATCGCCCGGTCGCAGTGACAGGATGGCCCGAGTTTTCGCCAGGAAAGTCTTGGATCGCTGCAGTCGAAGCAACTTCCTGTGCAGACTTCGTGGTGCCAACAGCGGAATGTTCGACATCGATTCGGTTCCACCAGCCAGCACCAGCCGCGACCGAGCCGAGCGGATCGAATCGATGGCGGCCACAATCGCCTCCATCCCCGAGCCGCAGTTTCGATTGACCGTGTGAGCAATCGTTTGGTGGGGCAGCCCGGAGCGAAGTGCGATAACACGGGCGATGTTCGCCGCGTCGGCCGGGCAAGCGACATTGCCCACGACGACCTCGTCGATCTCCTCGCCCCTCAACCCCAGCCGATCGATCAGCGAGCACACGGCGTGGGTTCCCAGTTCGACGGCCGATACATCAGCCAATCGACCGAACGCTTTCGCCTGCGGCGTGCGCGTGCCGCCCAGGATGACCACTTGTGCCGTCATGACTCCGCCTCCTCGACGAGTAGCTCCGGAGGAAGTTCGCCGACATCCTCAGATTGTGGAGCAGCGGCCGGTGACGTTTCGCGCAGCTGACGACGGAGAACTTTCCCCAAAAAATTCCGCGGCATCTCTCCCTCGACGATTTCCCACAACCGCGGGCGCAGGTGCGCCGCCATGTGTTCGCGGCAGTACCTCTCCAGCTCCTCGACGGAAACCGCCTGCCGCGGCTTCAGCCTGACGAAAGCTTTGACAATCTCGCCACGGCGTTTGTCGGGAATCCCTATCACGGCGACTTCGTCTACTCCCTCGTGGCGTCGCAATACTTCCTCAACATCGCTCGGATAGACATTGAACCCGTTGCTGATGATCAAGTCCTTCTTGCGATCGACGATGTGGAAATACCCATCGTCGGACCGATAGGCCAGATCTCCTGTATATAACCATCCGTTGCGCAACACCTCACCGGTCCCTTGCGGGTTGTCCCAATAGCCGAGCATCACTTGCGGCCCCCGGACGATCAATTCTCCGACCTCGCCATCTGGTACCGCTTGGGTTCCCGTGCTCGCATCGACAATGCACGCCTGTGTATCCGGCAGAGGCAAACCGATCGTTCCCAAATGGCTCGAGCCATCTAGAGGTCCGACGTGGGTAACTGGCGATGCTTCGGACAGGCCATACCCCTCGACGACGATCGCGCCGGTGCGGTCGGCAAACTCCGCGCCTACCTCGACTGGCAACGACGCACCACCGGATACTACCCATTTGAGCCGGGAAAAATCACCTGAACGCTTGCGCAACACATAGTTCATAGCATCGAGCATCGCTGGTACCGCGTGCAGGACGGTTGGCTGATGCCGGTGCATGGTCCGCACCACCTGCGGAGGTGCGAAGCGAGGTAAGACGACCAGTGTGGCGCCCAGGGCGAACCCCGTGTTGAGGATGGCCGACATGCCGTAGCTGTGAAAGAATGGCAACACGGCCATCAACGTTTCGTCACCCATCGTGGCCCCGGCCCAAAAAAGCTGCTGCCAGGCATTGCTCACCAGGTTCGCATGACTGAGCGTCACCACTCTCGACGTACCGGTCGTCCCACTGGTGCCAAGCAGGAAGGCCGGCGAGCGATCAGGGATGACCTCCACCGGATGCGGATGTTGACCGTTGCCGGACAGGATGCTGGTCAACCATGTTTCCTTGGCCTGGCAACGCCACCACATGCGACCTGTTCGCTGAGCGCGGATGGCACGATAAGCGGCGGCTTTCAGCGGTGAGAGGTGATCGCTCAGCGTCACCCATACGAGATGACGCAAGTCGTTGAAAACCGGCGCCAGCAGGGGAGCCAACATGTCCAGGCAGATCACCGTCTCGCACTGAGTGTGCGCTACCAATCGCTCGACCTCTTCGGCCACACTCAATGGGCTCAGCGCGACCACCACGCCGCCAGCCCGCCAGATACCGTGGACGGCGATGGCATATTCGGGGCAGTTCGGAAGCAACACCCCGACGCGGCTACCCGCACCAACCTGATGCTGTTGGAGCCAGGCGGCCAAATTCCAACTGGCCTTCCGAATCTGCGCGTAACTCCACCGTCTGCCCAGAAACTCGATGGCCGTGCGTTGTGGAACAAAGTTGCAGGCACGATCCAGCAACCCCCAAGTCGGCATCTTGGGATAGTGAAGATGGCGCGGCACACCCTCTGGATAATGCCTTACCTCGTGATCGCCCGCTCCCTCGTGCGGAAGCATCGTGCCGCGGAAGCCGATGTTGGGTGCCGTCGCCATGGGGACACCTGTGCGAAGAAAAGAGTCGTACCGCGGCTCCTTCCCGTCCACTGGCGCCACACCCCAGATAGCAGAAGCCGAGGCCGCGATCGGGAGTGGATAACCAGGTGATCCCTCAACTCAAGTCTTCGCTACAAATCGCCCAGTGTCAACATTTCTGCCACTAAAACACTCATAAGGTTGTGAATTCATGCGCAAGAGGTTTCGGAGGGGGATCCCTCCGTATGGGCGCAAGACGCGCCGCAGCATTCAGAAATCCTCTCCAAAAAGGGGATGAAACCACCATTGCATTGTCCCCGCCGAATTTCAGTTGGGACGAGAAAAGGGACAATTGCGGCTCCTCCACCTCCAGCTCAGCTAGCCCGGGAACTGAGGGCGCGCCATGCAGGCCGAAGGTAGTCGACAAGCTCTCGACTGGTGGCGAAGCGATCAGTCAGCTCCTGTTCCATCATTTCACCTGCCAGTCCATGCAGGTGCGTGGCCAGGCAGGAGGCCTCCAACGGTCCCATTCCTTGGGCCAGCAAGGCGGCGATCAATCCGGTGAGCACGTCTCCCGAACCGCCGGTCGCCAGCGCCGGGCCACCCGTCCTGTTTTCGAACCACCGGATTCCATCGGTAACGATGCTGCGATGCCCTTTCAGCAGGAGCACCACACGGTGCTGACGAGCGAATTGAATGGCCAACTCGGTGCGCCGCGCCGCGATCTCTGTGGTCGGTAATCCTGTCAATCGTGAGAACTCCCCCGGATGTGGCGTGAGCACCAGAGGGGCATCCGGATCTCGCGACCGCAGAACATCTACGTCTTGCGCCAGCACATTGAGCCCGTCCGCATCCACGACTAGGGGAACCGCCAGTCGTTCGATCAACGAGAAAACCACTCGTCGCACTCCCTCGGCTTGCCCCATGCCCGGCCCCACCGCCACGGCGGTCGGAGCCGGCGTCCGCGCAATCAGTTGTTCGGCGACATCAGCCGCAAACCGACCGGCGGAATCCTCGCTCATCCACAGCGTCATGTAGGAGGGATGCATCATCGCCACGATGGGGGCTACCGACCGGGGCGTTGCCACGGTAACCAGACCGGCACCGCCATGCAGAGCTGCCATGCCGGCCAGTGCCGCTGCTCCCGACATGCCGCGGCTTCCCGCCACGACAAGGACGCTGCCGAAGGTTCCCTTGTGCGCATCACGCGGACGCGGTGGCAATTCGGGGACCTCACGAATCTGATCAGCTTCCTCGGCACGCATTGTCTACACTCCAGCACCTGGTGATAACCTACCATCCATCATCGCCAAAGAGACCTCTCCCAGTATGGGGTGTTTTCCGGTCGATCTTCGCTGATTACAAGACGTCGAGCCGACATCTGCAAGGAGGCCCCTTCCGGCGATTCGCTTAGCCGTGGCAAGAACCATGCCGGTGCCATTTGATCTCGATCGCCACTTTCTCGCCGCGCTGTGGAGGTGGCGGCCAATCACCGGCTGCTACGATTGGCTTCGCGATTGCACTGGCGGCCCTCGGCCCGCCACCCCCCGGTGGCAGGCCCTCCTGACTTTACGCCCGCAAGCCCACGTCCGACAGCCGCCCCTCGACCACCTCGCCGCGCGTGATCTGACCCACCTCGATCATGACGCGTTCCAGGTGCTACCGATGCGAGCGCCAAGTCGTGACAATAGAAGACGTTCTCCAGCCCGATACCGGACCGACTATGGGTTCTCCGCTACCCATCGACGATACAGGCCATCGATGTCGGCCTGTTGGTAGTCCCCCTCGTGGAAGACGAAACGGTGCTTGAACGTCAGCGTTTCTCCCTGAGGCAAGCGGTAATCGCCCAGGTGCTCATCCGACTTGTTCTCAAAGTGGTGGATTCCGTATGGATTGGCGGACAATAAACCATAATCACGCGCATGCCACCAGGTGGGATGCCGGAGATTGGTTGGGTGATCGAACATGGCGATGCCGACCGTTCGGCCATCAAAATCGGCCCAGTAGTCGATCCAGGGCGCCCGTTTACCCCAGATCTGGTCCTCGCGGACACCATTGGCGTTGATGGCTTTGCCAGCCGCGATGGGCCCCTTGATCCGCAGACGGGGGTGCATGCGAATTCCCATCTGACCATCTTTGTTATCACCAAATACGAGGTCGGAGACCGATGCGTGGTAGGTGACGTAGTAGTCGATGCACCGCACGCCAGGCGCCGTAGAGAAACGGATCTCCCGCGTGTCATGCGCCACCAGCTTTCCGTGGCGATCCACCAAGCGATTCTTGGCAAAGATCGCATTTCCTTCGACCCGCACTTCCTCACTTTGCGTCGTCCCCGCATTGTCCCCCGCATGCCAGAAACTCTCGCCATTGACATCCATATGACCAAACCAAATCGATTTGTGGTGCGGATGGTCCTCCGCCTCGTACGGTGTCCCTTGTTTCATGGGATAGTCGCGAGTCATCCGAATTCCATAGGGACCGATAACCGGCCACAGGATGGGCTTCTCATATCCTTGGAAGATGTACTCGGTAAACAGTTCGTCACCGATGGTTACCGTAACGCGGTCGTCCTTCTGCACCAGGCGGATTTCCTCATCGGCCCACGTCCAGGCCCCCAGGGACGCGGTCAGGAACCCAATACACAGAGCTATCCCACCACCAGGCGTCTGACGATTCCTCGCTAGACTCGGGAAGCACCAGCGCAGCGACATTACTAACCAATTCATCGGAAACTCCTGAAAAAGAACCGAGCAACAAGTCCGTTTCGCGCCGTGAGCGAAGGAAGACTCTTCGACGATATCGATCTCCCCATCAAGGAGACTCTTCCACGCTAGAGATTCCTTGAACAACGTTCCACCAGCCGAGCAGGGAAACACCAAGGAAACGACGAGACGAATGTTATAATTGTAATTCGTTCCCGTCTATCGCTGCCAGGGAGGCACCGACGTCGTACCTCTCCCACCCCCTGAGGGCGGCGGCCTCCCTTGCCTGCTCCCAGCTTCACCTTCCAGGAGTTAGAAACCGTGTTGCATCAGTGTCTTCAACGCATCGTCTGGATGACCACCATCCCCTGCGTCTTGAGCGCCTTACATGCCGGGGCTCGTGCTCAACAGCCGCGATTCGTCCCCAACTACGACGAACAGCGCGTGCCCGCATTCGAGCTCCCCCCCATTATGACACCGGAACTTGAGCAGGCAGAGGATTTTGCGGCCGCCTGGCAGCAGCGGCGTGCTGAGTTGTTGGACCTGTTCGCTACTCAGGTATATGGTGTTGCTCCCCAGGATGGCTTCGAAGTGCACATAGAGCGCTTCGAGTCGGGGGAGGCGTTGGGAGGTCGAGCATGGCGGCAGCAGTTTCGGGTCGCGATCAAGACGTCCCATGGCCAACGCGACATTGACCTACTCGTCTACACGCCGCAAGCGGCAGTGGGCAGCATTCCTTGTTTCTTGGGATTGAACTTTTACGGCAATCACACCATCGCGGACGATCCGGCCATCGCCATCACCAAATCTTGGTGCCGTTCCTCGGAAGAGTTCGGAGTCGTCGATCACCGTGCGACGGCGGCGGGGCGCGGCAAACGGGCTTCCCGCTGGCCGGTAGGGAAGATCATCGATGCCGGCTTTGGATTGGCCACCGCCTACTATGGCGACATCGACCCCGATTTTGACGACGGATTCACCAACGGTGTCCATGGCCTGTTTCCGCAACATCGTCCCTCAGCGGAACAACCGAGCCGTTGGGGATCGATCGCGGCTTGGGCTTGGGGACTGTCCCGCATACTGGATGGCATCGCGCAGGGTGTACCTCAGATCGATCCGCAACGCGTGGTGGTGATTGGTCATTCCCGATTGGGAAAGACGGCCCTATGGGCTGGAGCATCGGACGAACGTTTCGCCGGCGTGATTTCCAACGACTCCGGTTGTGGCGGAGCCGCGTTGAGTCGCCGCGCGTTCGGCGAAACCGTAGCCCGCATCAACAGCGCCTTCCCGCACTGGTTCTGCCCCAACTTCAAGCAGTACGACGAGCGGGAATCCGCCTTGCCAATCGATCAGCACCAGTTGCTCGCCTGTATCGCCCCGCGGCCACTGCACGTCGCCAGCGCGTCGGAAGACTTGTGGGCCGACCCGCGCGGAGAGTTCTTAGCGACGAAGTTGGCGAGCATCGTGTGGGAATCCTTCGGGTATCCGCCTTTCCCGCTCGACGCTTTTCCTCCCCCCGATACGGCGGTCCTCGGCCGAGTGAGCTATCACCTCCGCGCTGGGAGGCATGATTTGACGGTGTGGGATTGGCAGCAGTACCTCCAAACCATGCAACAACAAGTTGCGGGAGAAAAGCTGCGCATTGGTTGGCAACAGAACTTTCTCCATATCGAAGGAGAGCGCATCCCTGGAGGCCGCATCGATATCCATTACTTGGAAGCCTATTGCCGCGATGGTTCGTCGCATGCCGATTGGGTCCAGCACACGGTCGTGGGCCATCGCACGCAATTGGTCGAGGCGAGTGCCGATGGTACCTTCCTGAAGCTTCACTGTCAGGTGCGTGACGGCCTGCAGGTAACGCATGAAATCCGCAGCGGCTGGGACTGCGTCACCTTTGATATCCTGGCGGAGAACCCAACGGATCGCCGCAGCGAAGTCCACTGGGCGCAACCATGCATGCGCGTGGACCGATTTACGGGGCGCAACCAGAATACGTACTTGGAAAAGTCGTTCATTTTCGTCAATGGGCGTCTGCAACGTCTCCCCTGCGAACCCTGGGCCACCACCGCGCGGTACACCCCCGGCCAGGTATGGCGACCGCAGCACGTTCCCCCCACCGACGTCAACCCTCGTCCGTTGAGCCCCATTCATCCGAGCCACGGGTTGATCGGCTGCTTTTCTCATGACGAGTCGATGGTATTGGCCATTGCTTTCGAACCGTGGCAGGAATTATTCCAAGGAGTCATTGTATGCTTGCACAACGACTTTCGCTTGGGAGGAATTCCGGCCGGGGAAAAACGTCGCGTGCGCGGCTGCCTTTATTTGCAGCCGGCCGATATTCCGCGCCTGCTACGTCGCTACGCCGCCGACTTTCCTGAGCGGGTAGAGGCTTCGCGATGGGGCGGGGGATCGCCTAAGGAGCCCCCCCAGGGACGCCTCGCGAGCGCTCACTAACCAGTCTAAAATCTGGTACACGGGTGTGTTGGGTTGGACACCGCCCTGTGGGACGAGTAACTCAAGGGACCGCGAAGTCGCCCACCAGGTCTGCGTGGGAAAAGCCGTGGAAGGGCAGGCTGCGAAGCAATTCCGCGCCGGCTGCCCAGGCGGCTTCGTCGAGCAGGCCTCGTTCTGCAGGCTTCATGCAGCAGGTTAGGCGCTGATTCCGGTGGTTGCGAATCGCCGTGGCGTTCGTCGGCCGACGGGGGAGAGATAAGCATCGTTCGACCAGATTGGATCACTGAATAATGGGAATGGGTATGAAAAACTCGCGAGGGCAATGGCAAATTGGTTGCATCGTCGCCAGCCTGTCATGGGTGCTGGTGTGGTGTGGGTGGATGGAAACAACGTCGGTTTTCGGTCAGGACAACACCGAGCCGGATTATCCACTCCCGCCCGAGGCGATACGGCAGGAAGGCGTGCCGGAGGGAGAAGTCCTGGGACCGTTTCCGATGGAAAGCCGAATTTTTCCTGGCACGAGACGCAACTATTGGTTATACGTTCCTGCTCAGTACACGCCGGAGAAGGCCGCTGCGGTACTGATCGTTCAGGACGGGTTGAATCGTGCCCGTGGTTGGAATCTGCCCATCGTAATGGACAACCTGATTCATGCTGGCGACATGCCGGTGACGATCGGCGTCTTTGTCGATCCGGGGGTGGTCCCGCCCAAGCGAGACGAGGCCCAACCGCGGTTCAACCGCAGTTTTGAATACGATTCGCTTGGCGACCGATACGCGCGATTCTTGTTGGAAGAGCTGTTGCCGGAAGTGGCCAAGCAGTACAACCTCAGCAATAATCCGAACGACCGGGCTCTTGCCGGTGCAAGCTCCGGCGCCATTTGCGCATTCAATGCGGCATGGGAACGCCCCGATGCGTTCCGACGCGTTCTCAGTACGATCGGGACCTATGTGGGACTGCGCGGCGGCAACCGACTAGCGATGCTGGTGCGGCAAACCGAACCGAAACCGTTGCGCGTCTTCCTCCAGGATGGCAGCAACGATCTGAATATCTACGCGGGTGATTGGTGGCTGGCCAACCAAGATCTGTTGTCCGCTCTCAAATGGGCCCGCTATGACGTGCACCACGTGTGGGGAACCGGAGGGCACAACGGACGGCACGCCGCGGCAATCATGCCTGAGGCGCTGCGTTGGTTGTGGCGTGATTGGCCACAGGAGATCACGCCGGCGGACCAGAGCGACTTGGATCGGCGCATCAACGTGCTGATTCATGGTGAGGGCTGGCGCGAGGTAAGCTCTGGGCACCAACAGGTGGAGGCCATCGCCACCAATGCCGCCGGCGATGTTTTCTTTGCAGATGCGAAGGCCGAGCGGATCTATCAGCTAGCTGCCGATGGAAAAACTCGTCTGTTCGCCGACCAAGTCGGCAAGATCAATGAATTGGCCTTTGGCCCGGCCAACCGTTTGTTAGCCATCCGTGATGGTAAACAACTAGTGGAATTCGGAAATGACGGTGGTGTTCAAGTACTTTTTCAAGGCGAACGCTTGACCGCCCTTACCACCCTGCCGGATCTACTCATCGTAGTCGACTCTTCCGTTCCTCATGCGATCAGCTGTCGATACGATGGCTCGGTTCTTGGCACCACGGCTTTAGCCATGCCAGCCGACGCGATTTGTCCAACCGCTGACCATGCTTTTGTGCACCTTGTTTCGTCGGGCAATCAAATGACGCGACAGGCTCGACTGGATCCAACCGGCGGAACCCTCGATGCGCTGCAACCTTATGGCTACCTGCATATGCCTTACGCTTCCCAGGAAAGCGGAGCGGTGGATGTCGAGGTGGACTCCCACGGACACATTTACGTCGCCAGCCTACAAGGAATCCAGATTCTCGATCAGCTCGGAAGGGTCAACATCAACCTGCTACCTCCCTCGCGTACTCCTTTGCGAGCCATCGCCTTTGGAGGAGCCGATCGCCGCACCTTGTTTGCTACCGACGGTGCGCGGTTGTTCGCCCGCTCCTTGAATACGATTGGCCGCTCATCCATCCAACCACCCGCGGTACCACCTCGGCCTCGTCTGTAAGCGCTCAGCCCCCTTATGGGGCGCGCGGCGACGTGCGCATGGGTGCTACGCTGAGCGGTTGCAAACGATTTCAATTTCGAGGATAGTGTGTTCACGATGGCGGCCGGTCGCCGATCGGCGGCCGGCCTGTGCGCCCCTTGTCTGTGATACAGAAGGTTTCCAGCGATCCAAGCGTCGTGGTCCACGGCGCACTCACCCTCCAAACTCTCCTTATGAGGAATCCTGATGAACGACATGTTACGAGCCATTCTGATCGGGGTTTTATTGGTCGGCACCAGCTCTTCGCTTTACGCGAATAACGATCAATCTCCGGCGGGAGAATTCAAAACGCTGCCGGGATTCGAAGTAGACATGGTGCATCCCGTTTCGGCCAGCGGTCAGGGATCCTGGGTAGCGCTCTGCCTGGATCCCCAGAAGCGGATCATTGCCAGTGATCAGTACGGCGGACTGTACCGCGTGACCTTGGACGAAGATGGGAAAGCAACCAGTGAGAAGCTGGATATTAACATTGGCATGGCACAAGGATTGCTTTATGCCTTCGATTCGCTGTACATCAATATCAATGCCCGACGCAGTGATTTGCAGGGCACGCTAGCGGAGGGACCGGGTGTGTATCGCTTGACCGATACCGACGGTGACGATCAATTCGACAAAGTCGAGTATATCGTTCCGCTGTCGGATACGGCCGGGGAGCACGGACCGCACGCGCTGGTCCTCAGTCCTGAAGGGGACAAGATCTACTTTTGCTGTGGCAATCAGGTGGATGTGCCTAAGACTTGCCAGGCCGGTCCTGTACCGCGCTTGTGGGGAGAGGACCACCTGCTTGGCCGAATGCCCGACGCGCGAGGTCACATGGCGGGACGTTTAGCCCCCGGTGGTTTCATTATCCGTATGGATCCCGACGGTTCCCATCAGGAGCTGATCGCCACCGGTTTCCGCAACGAATATGACATCGCGTTCGATTACGATGGGGAACTGTTTACCTACGATGCCGACATGGAATGGGATGTCGGAACGCCTTGGTATCGACCGACACGAGTCAACCACGTTATCAGTGGCGCGGAATTCGGTTGGCGGAACGGGACCGGTAAGTGGCCCGATTACTACCCGGATAGTTTCGGAGCTGTGGTCAATATCGGCCCCGGCTCGCCCACGGGAATCGCTTTCGGTTACGGTGCCCGGTTTCCCAATAAGTACCAACAGGCGCTGTTCATCGCGGATTGGAGTTATGGAGTGATTCATGCCGTGCACATCCAACCGCATGGGGCGTCCTATGTCGCCGAGTTTGAACCGTTTGTCCGTGCGGCTCCGATGGCTGTGACCGATTTGGTGGTGCATCCCGACGGGAACCTTTACTTTGCCGTCGGCGGCCGTCGCACGGGTTCCGCCTTGTACCGCGTCCGCTACACGGGCACGGAATCGACGGAGTTCGTCCCGCGGGAGGATCCTCCGGAAATCCTGGAGGCGCGAGCTCTTCGCCACCAATTGGAATCGTACCACGGTCACGAAACTCGTGCGGCAATCCAGCCCGCATTGGAGCATATTGGTAGTGAAGATCGGGCCCTCCGTTTTGCCGCGCGAGTCGCTTTGGAGCATCAGCCCGTGGAGTGGTGGCGCAACGAGGCATTGCACCTGGACAATCCACGTGGGCTGATCAACGCCGCGGTCGCGTTGGCCAGAAAAGGGGACACCACCGCGCAGGTTCCCTTGATGCGGCGTCTCCATGGCATCGACTTCGCGAGCTTGGACAAACAATCGAAACTTGAACTGTTGCGTGCCCTAGGGCTGGTCTGGATGCGCTTATCACCACCGACCGAGGAGCAACGCCAAGCGACGATCAAACAGTTGGATCACTTCTTTCCCGGTGACGATTCGCAGGTCAACCGCGAGTTGGCCATGGTGTTGGTCTATCTTCGCGCGCCGGGTATCGTCGACCGCTGCGTGGAGCAGATGCAGCGCGCAAGTGCTCAAGAAGACCAAATCCATTACGCCTTCTGCCTACGAGAAGTGAAGGAAGGGTGGAACGATGCCACCCGTCGTGCCTATTTCCAGTGGTTCTTCGATGTCGCTTCGGCGCGCGGGGGAGCGTCGTTCGGGGGATTCCTGGCCAACATTCGCAAAGTCGCCTTGGAGAATCTCAGCGAGGAAGAGCGGATGAAGCTGGGTGAGCTGGCCGGTCCCATGCCCAGCCCCCGCGACCCGCTCGCCGAACTGGCGCCGCGCAAGGTTGTAGAAAAATGGACCGTCGATAAGCTGTGGGCGGAACTGCAAAAGGTCAAGGCAAAACCCGATTTTGAGCGGGGACGAGAACTGACCGCCGTGGCACAGTGCTTCAAGTGCCATCGCTTCAATGGATCCGGAGGGATCCAAGGACCTGATCTTACCGCCGCAGGGCAACGGTTTAACGAAAAGGATTTGCTCATCCACATCATCGAACCGGACAAGGAGATCAGCGATCAGTATCAAGCTACGCAGTTTCTCACCGAGGAGGGAGTTGTCGTCGGTCGTGTGGCCAACCTCCATGGCAATCGCATCTCCGTAATGACGAACATGTTCGCTCCAGGGGATTTCACCAACATCAATGTGGACTCGATCATCGAGCGCCGCCCATCCCCCATTTCCATGATGCCATCCGGGTTGCTCGATACCTTTACTCCTGAAGAGATCGCGCAAATCCTCGCCTACTTGCGCAGTGGCGGGCGCGCCGATCACGAGATCTACCAATCGAGCGAGTGAGCCGGAACTTGTCCGCCGTCCGTGGGAGCGCACCACAATGAGAAGTGGTGCGTTTCCCACGTGTCACCCCACCATCGTGCTTTGCAAGGATCAGTGCATTGCCAACCACCTTGGCACAATCGCTGCCGTATGGTTTTACCTCCCGCATGGCCCATCATGCGTCGCGGCAGTCCCCTCGCAGCGGTGTGGCCCCTTGCCAGAAGTTGGGCGGCCCGAGCGTACTACTGGATCAGCGGTCGTCAGCAGAAAGAGAGGCGCGCTGAAAATCGCCGCGCGTGCCGCCAGATTTGGACAGCAATTCGATGCCTTCGATGGTCATCTCTCGATCGACGGCCTTGACCATATCGTAAACGGTAAGCGCGGCAAGGCTGACGCCCACCATCGCTTCCATTTCTACCCCCGTCTTGCCATGGACAGCCGTCGTCATGCGAATCTCCAATCGACCGCTTGCTATCCATTGGAATTCGACTTGAGTGCTCTCCAGCGGCAAGCTGTGGCATAAGGGGATCAAGCGGTCGGTTTCCTTGGCCGCCATAATGGCAGCGATCCGAGCCACCTGCAGAACATCCCCCTTGGCGACCTGATTTTGGCGGATCAATTGTTCCGTTTGCGGTTGCATCTGCAGCACCGCCCGAGCCACCGCTTCACGTCGTGTGATCGGCTTGTCCCCGATGTCGACCATGCGAGCACTGCCTGATGCATCAAGGTGTGTCAGCCCAGGGGACGAGGATGGTGACGGGCTCTGGTCAGGAGACTCACCCATTGAATTCCCCCAGAGCCAAAGTAACGTTTTGTCCGCCGAAACCAAACGAATTGTTGAGGGCTACGCGCACGTCGGCCTCGCGCGCCTGATTGGGGACGTAGTCCAAATCGCAGTCGGGATCTGGATTCTCGAGATTGATCGTCGGGGGCAAAACTTTATCTCGGATGGCCAGTAAGCACATGATCATCTCGGTAGCCCCTGCAGCGGCAATCAAATGCCCCATCATGCTCTTCGTACTCGATACGGGCACCTGGTAAGCCCGTTCGCCGAACACCGCCTTGCAGGCTACCGTCTCCACACGATCATTAACTGACGTGCTAGTTCCATGAGCGTTCACATAATCGACTTGATCGGGTGACAAGCCGGCGTCGCGCAACGACGCGGTCATGCAGCCGATGGCCCCGCGCCCTTGCGGATGGATATCGGTGATCCGATACGCGTCGGACGTGCAGCCGTAGCCGAGAATTTCACCATAGATTTGGGCTCCACGACGGCGAGCATGCTCCAACTCTTCGAGTATGACGACCGAAGCCCCCTCGCCCATGACGAAACCATCGCGCAGCCGGTCGAAGGGGCGCGAGGCTGCCTGCGGGTTCTCGTTGTTGGTCGACAGGGCGGTAAGCAGACTGAACCCGGTCAACCCGAACGGATGAATCATGCTATGAGCGCCGCCGGCCAACGCGGCCACAATCTCCCCCCGACGAATCATCTCCGTCGCTTCGCCGATCGCCTGGCTACTGGCTGCGCATGCGGTCAAACAGTTCAAATTTGGCCCCTGCAGATCGAACATGTTGGCGATGTGCGCGGCCGGCAAACTCGGCTCTTGTTCGACTTCCGACTCCGTGTCCAAGAGGTCGAAACCAGCCTTCATGAATGCTTCGAGATCGAATTCGCTCGGCTGTTGGGTGGCGATATCGACCAACTGCATGAAGACCGGGAAACTTTGAGGACCTTCCCCCGCGCCGAAATAAACACCGATCTGGCTGCGATCGGACAACGCGTCAAGAATGCCGGAGTTATCGATTGCTTGCCGAGCAGCTCCAGCACCGAATTTCGCGTGACGCCCGCGTTTCGCCCACAACGCGGGGTCTTCACCGCATTGGGAGACATCCCAGTCTCGCACCTCCGCAGCAATTCGTGTGGGGTAATTCGACGCATCGAATAGGGTGATGTAATCGACGGCACTAGTCCCTGCCTTGACCGCCTCCCACACCGCCTCGACCGTTGTGCCTAGTGGGTTGATCATTCCCAGGCCCGTTACCACCACACGTCGTCGATTGCTCATGCCGAATTTTCCTTGGAGTTCACTTCGCAATGCAGGATCCAGTCACCGCGTTCATTGCGTTAGACGATCCTTCCGTAGGAACCGACCGAGACTTGCTGGCGCCGCCGAATCCTCGGCAACACGTCCCGAATCTCACCATGCAGATTACTACGTGATTCATCTCTCGGGCACTGGTGTCACCGAAACGCCCTACCTCGGTTGCTCACCTACCACGCCGAATGGTCGAATTTTAATAGCCCGATCTGCGCTTGGTAGCCCACCGGCACCGATCGTCGCCAAGGATCCTCGCTCCTGACGGCGACTTCCTTCGACCGTCGTTTCCAATCCCTGCTGCTGCAGCGGAACGGACCACCGCCCCCTGGCGGGCGACGACCACCGAGGAGCGATGGAGGAGGGATGGATGTCGGAGCCGCTTTCGGTTACGTTGCATTGGTCAACCAATGGGCCATGCGGCTTCACGTCCGGGGCAGGTTGCCAGCCGCGATTGGCATTCTCGCAGTTCACCGCAGATTGACACCGAGTAACGTTCAGGAGCACGTAAAGCGATGCAGCGCAGGCGACTAGGACAAAGCGGCATATCGGTTACCGACATTTGCATGGGGACGATGACCTTCGGCAGTCAGTGCGATGAGTCGACTTCTCATGCCATTCTCGATCGCGCTTACGATGCCGGTATCGACTTCTACGATGCCGCTGAAATGTACCCTGTGCCGCCACGTGCGGAGACGTTCGGGATCACCGAGGAGATCGTTGGGCGATGGCTAAGGACGAAACCTCGGGAGCAAGTAATCATCGCCACCAAGATCACTGGCCCGGGACACGGCTGGTTTTCTCCACCCGTCAGGGGAGGCAGAACGGCGCTCGATGCGCTGCAGATCCGCAAAGCCTGTGAGGCCAGTTTGCGGCGGCTGCAAACCGACTACATCGATTTGTATCAAACTCACTGGCCAGATCATTTCATGCGGTACGAAGACACATTGGCCGCGTTGGGCAGACTGCAGGAGGAGGGCAAGGTCCGCGCCATCGGCTGCAGCAACGAGACCTGTTGGGGGCTGATGAAGAGCTTATGGGCAGCCGAAAAACATGGCGTTCCTCGCTACGATTCCGTGCAGAACAATTTCAGCCTGATAAATCGTCGCTGCGAAAGCGAGTTGGCGCAGGTATGCCGTCGTGAGCAGGTGAGCCTGCTACCGTACTCTCCCCTCGGCGGCGGCGTGTTGACGGGCAAGTACCTGGATGGTTTGCCGCCAGGGGCCCGATTCACCGACTACCTGCAAAACGGTGGGCCCCGGCAAAAACAGATGGCGGAACGGTTCGTCAATCCCCGAACACTGAAAGCGGTACGACGGTTGAAGGAAATCGCTGACGATATCGGCGTATCGCTCACCGCCATGAGCGTGGCATGGAGCCGCCAACACGACTTCGTTGCTTCCACGATCATCGGTGCCACCAGCGTTGAACAGTTGGAAGAGTCGCTGCTGGCTCGGGATCTAGTGCTTGACGACGCGACGATGCAGCGTATTGATCAGGTGGAAGTCGATATTCCCAATCCCATGCGCGAAGACGGTCTACGACGACTATAAAAGTGTTCGCAGCACTCAGGGGCATCTGCCAGGCATCTCCGGCATCAGGTGTGTAGTTTGCCTAATCGATCCGCCTTTGCCAACGCGTGCTTGCGGACATCGATGCGGAAGCACAACCGGGATTTAGCCGAGTAGGAGTGAACCCCCGTGCATCCCACCGACGATGACGAACCATGATGGCGTGTAACCGGGATGGATCCTGGTCCGGTTGCCCAACAGTGGACGCCTTGCCGAGTTCAGGAGGAAGGCAGGTGGCCCATCGCGGCGGCGCGATCGCGTCTCCTCGTCTCGTACAGGATCCCCATCATGGTGACTATCTTTCGTAGTCGTCTGGGTCTGCTGCTGACCTTGGCTGCCGCCGGTTATATCAGCGGGCGCTTTCATGTGGAACGCTACCTGATTACCGAAACCGGCTCCGTAGCGCCGCCGCGCAACGTTGGCAACGAAGCCCTGTTCTCGACCAGTCCAGACAGCGGCGGCCCAATCGGCTCCGCCTTCTCTGCCGTTCCCCCAGCACGTCTGCCGGATCCCTGGCGCGAGAAGCTCAGCATCGGTGAACGGATGGCGTTAGTCGGTGGTGATCTCGCCAGTGGGTCGGTGCGGCCTGGTTCCGCGCGCCACACTCGTGGTCTGGATTCCCCTGACCAGCTTCCGTTAACACGCCCGATTCCCCTGCCGATTGCTCCACAATCGATGTCACCTCGGCTGGGAAATCTCGCGGCGCAGACGACTGCTGGAATGTCGTCCAGTGCCAAGAGTGGGGAAGCCTTGGCGGTTGATCCACCGGCGGCCCTGCCCATCGCGAAACCCTCTCCTCCTCCGGCCGGATCGCCACCTGCGATCGCCACCGAGTTGGGAACGGCAGACGACGCGCATCCTCATCCCACCGCCCACTTGATTCAGGCGCCACGACCGTCCGCAATGCCGCAACCGGGGCAACCCACCGTCGTGGTAGCTCCTCTTGCCAGGCAGGATTCCGCAAGCCGGAGAAACGATACGATTCGCATCGCCACGTGGGACTGGGGAGATTTTTCCGAAGAACGATTGCAGGATGCGGCAGCCATGCAAAGGTTGATCGAGATTGTGCATCGATTTGAAATTGTGGCCGTGCAAGGCATACGCGCGGAGAGCGATGCGGTCCTGCCACGACTGGTAGAGTTGCTGCGGACCGATTCCCGGGAATACGATTATCTGATTGGTCCACCAGTGGGGCGCGGTGCGCAGCGACAGCAGTTGGCGTTTCTATTCGACGTCACGCGTGTGGAAACGGATCGTTTCGAGCTCTACACAGTGGATGATCCGCAAGACCTGCTGACCTATGAGCCGCTGGTCGCCTGGTTCCGCTGCAAGCTTGCCGTCCCTCAAGGAGCCTTCACCTTCTCATTGGTCAATTGCCGGATTGCCGAACAAATGTCCGCGCAGGAGATTCAGGCACTGCCGGCGTTAGTAGCAGCGCTCCATCAAGATGGACGCCATGAAGACGATTGGATCCTCGTCGGTAATCTCGCTGCTGGGCCCGCGCAGCTCGACGCTCTGGCGATACCGGCAGCGCGAGTCGTCAATCGTAACTGGTTTACCGACCTTTACGGCACGCAGACGACGGCGAACATTCTCTTCTCCAAGATGGCGACGGTGGAGTTTGTGGGAGCTGCCGGAGCGTACGATTTTCTGCGCGAATACAACCTTTCCGACAAAGCGGCGGCGGCCATCAGCTCGTATTTGCCCGTGTGGGCCGAGTTTTCAGCGTGGGAAGGGAATGTGCCCGGGCACATCACCGTCGATTGAAAAAGGAAGCCGCGTTGCCCGGTCGCACCTTCCACCATCGCCATTGTTGGTTCCAGGGCAAGGGAATAGAGCCGGGCAATGGCGGCGTGCCGGCTCCTGCTGCAAGGCCCTACTGCAAAGCCGCCAGTATCAAATCGGTCATCTCTACCGTGCTCAGCACGCGTTGGCTACCACGGGCAATATCGGCGGTGCGCGCTCCGGTGGCCAGCACATCTTGCACGGCCCGTTCGATGGCTACCGCTTCTTCTTCCAGTTGGCATGAGTGGCGTAGCATCAAAGCGGCAGCCAGAATCGTTGCCAGAGGATTGGCGATCCCCTTGCCGGCGATATCCGGCGCGCTCCCATGAACCGGCTCGTACAACCCAGGCCCTTCCGCGCCGAGCGACGCGCTAGGGAGCATGCCCAACGAGCCCGGGAGCATGGAGGCTTCATCGGTCAGAATATCTCCGAAGAGATTTTCCGTTACCACAACGTCAAACGAGGTAGGACGACTGATCAAATGCATGGCCATGGCATCGACCAGTACGACCTCATATTCCACATCGGGAAACTCGGTGGCGGCCAACTCCGCACAGACGCGTCGCCACAGTCGGCTGGCCTCGAGCACGTTCGCCTTGTCGACCATCGTCAGCTTGTTCCGCCGCCGGCGAGCCGCCTCGGCCGCCAAACGGAAGATTCGCTCGATTTCATGCGTGTCGTACACCATGGTACTGCTGGCGCGATAACCACCGTCAGGCAGTTCTTCGAGGCTCGATGGCCCAAAATAAATACCACCGGTCAACTCGCGGAAGAACAGAATGTCCGTTCCTTCCACTACTTCTCGCTTCAAAGGAGATGCGTCCACCAGTTCGGGAAACGTCTTGATGGGACGCAGATTTGCAAACAACCCCAACTCTTTCCGAATCCGCAACAACCCGGCTTCGGGACGGGTCTTGGCATTCGGATCATCCCATTTCGGCCCTCCCACGGCCCCCAACAACACGCCGTCCGCCTCGGTGCACATGCGTATCGTCTCATCGGGCAATGGATCCCCCGTAGCATCGATCGCTGCGCCGCCGATCAGACCGGTGTGGAACACGAAGTGGTGCCCAAACCGCGTACCAATCAATTCCAACACTCGACGCGCTTGGGCGACGATTTCCGGACCAATCCCGTCACCGGGCAGTAAAACGAACGTAGCGTCCAAACGTTAAGCTCTTTCTTTGTCAAGAGAATTGAAATCGCCCCTGGGGGTGGGAGCTATTCTCCCCGCACCCTGACTAAATCGATTCAGCGACCTGCCATCGGCCGGCACTACGGTTGTTCGAGAGGAATCTCCTGATCACCGCGACGCAGGTACGGGGAGCGAACCTGCTTCCCCTTGGGAGGTACCAACGGCCGCACCCAGATATTGCGAAAGCGTACCGGATTGTGATGATCCTGCAAGCTGATTGGGCCCTCTTCAGGATGCGGAGCATATCGAGGTGGACGATTGAAGGGGGTGTCTCCCAAAAGTGCGAAATGGTTCAGAATAACGACCCCGTTGTGCAGCGCGGTAATGTAGGCAGGAGAATTCAGGGAGCCGTCTTCGTTAAATCGCGGCGCCGTCCAGATGACATCATAGCTGTTCCACTCACCGGGCTTGCGCATCGCATTGACCATCGGAGGAGTCTGCTTGTAAATCGCCCCGGCTTGCCCATCGTAATAAGTTTCATTCTCGTACGAGTCGAGAATCTGCAGTTCGTAACGGTCCATCATGAATAGGCCGCTATTGCCCCGACCTTGGCCCGACCCCTGTGGCGGTGTGGGTGCGGACCATTCCAGATGCAACTGGCAGTCACCAAACTTGTCCTTAGAGACCAACTTCCCCTTGCCGACAATCAATACTCCATTCTCTACCTTCCAGTTTTCCGCGTTGTGCCAGCGGCTCAAATCTTTCCCGTCAAACAGCACGATCGCATCCGAGGGCGGATCACCGCATTTCTCACCGGGCGTGACCACCGGCGGTCGCTCCCACTCGATGCCTGTCAAGTACTCTTGCGCGGTCGCCTCCTGAACGCGAAGTACCGAGAGCGTGCAATAAACAAACATGGCAACTGGGCAGAGCATCAGACGCTGTGGCATCGTGGTTTCTCCTCTCATTTCGATTTACCGCATGCACGGCTAGAAGGTTGACTGATAGGCAGGATGTTCTTGTGGCAGGCCGGCCAATTCGTTGTCGTGCGGACGTGACGTGCCCGGCAATCGTCGCTCTCGTCCGCGATGGCAGGTGGCCAGCGGCAGACCATTATCAAAAGTTCGTATGCCGCTGACAAGGGTCTCGACTCTGTCTCCCCTACGGTTGTTGAACCTGCCACTGGGTACCATCGACGGTGAGGGCGTTCTTAAACCCCTCTGCCCATCTGGCGTCGATCACCACGCAAGCCTCGGACGCCTGCTGATCAGCCAACAGCAGTGTTGCTTCCTCATCGAGATGCCTCTTGGTATTTATGGTGGAATCTTCAGTATCCAACCAATCGTTGCTCTGCCATCTCACCACGCGATAGCCACGGCTACCAGAAACCTCCGACAATCCACAAGGTGACGACGAGACCGGCCAGCACGAATGCCAGATAGAACCACATGGGACGACGGGATGCCAGGGAATCACTGGCCACGATGTAGTTGTCACAATGCGGACAGCGCTGCGCCTCCTCATAAACCGGTTCGAGACAAATGGGGCAGGGCACAAAACAATCCTCTTCGCTGGATGGATCATCTCCCCAGGCGCCCTCGTCCTCATCCCACGACATGGCATCGACCACCGATGGAACCTTTGCCCAAAAGAAAGCAGTTGCAGTCGTCCGCATGCAACCGGCGACCAGGCACGCCACCGGCGGCATTGGCCGTGTCGGTACTGCGGCCGAACACCTTTGCCTCGGCCACCGCGCAGCCGCTCGAGGATGGCTACCGTGCGGGGACGGGCTATCGCATCCCGATTCACCACCGCCATGAGAAAATACGTCGAGGAATTTTTCTCCGGCCGCGCGGTGCCACCTCGAACCTGAATGCTCACCAGGTAAGCAACGACGCTGCTCCGTACCAGCCGCTCCGCGCGGAGAAGCAGCAGGCCTGAGGCTGACCTACGGTTGACGCTAGCGGATTTCAAGAGGCGACCGTCGCCTTGATTTTTTGGATGAAGTGATGGTCGCCAGAACTCTTGATGAGGCTCAATGCCCGCTTCTCAGCCTCCTGCTTCTGATCATACTCGTAAACGGCGACGCGTTTCAGGTTCGCATTGAAGACGGCCCAATACACCCGGGTGCGCACCTCACTGCTGCTCTTGCGACTGCGACGCGTACGCGGCTTGGCAACCGCCGCGGCAGCCGTCGCACGGGCAGACTTGGCCTTTCCCTCCAGGGTTGCGGAGGCTTGGTTGGTGTCGCCACGACCAGTGGATGCCGCAGGAGACTTCTTCCGTTTGGTCGACGTTTTGGTTGCAGTGCGACCCGCCATGTGCTTGCTCCTCTAATGGATCAGAGTAAGAGAAAATTGAGACTAGGGACGATAAAAGGTCCAATTGTGACCCTCCCTGAGCACAATCGGCACAACAAAAGGATGTGGCCGTCTTCTCTGTCCGCGGTACGACACGTGGAGAGACGATTGAAGAAATCGCCTTGCGGGCAGCCACAAAAAGCATCGGGTGTTTCAAGTGAGGCAAGATGGCTGCTCATCAGCAGGATCAGGATACAATCGCATCGCCACCTGCCCTCGTGCGTACCATGAAGAGGGCGATCGCTTCCGATTCACCTCTTCCAGCGACCGATCATTGTATCGCATTCTGTCGTCGATAGGGAGTAGGTTCACGAAGATGGGCGATTGACAGCAACGACCGGGGGCGCTCCTGACAATGCATGCCGTCGACGGCGGACCGACACAGTTCGCATGGTCGCCCTCACGAGCATCTGCTGGTAGAGCGTCGGTCGCGGACAGGACGTGGTGACCGGTCATCGATCCGTAGCGGAGTCACCTGAGCCGCAATCTAAAGAATCGTCACGGCTCCCCTCGACCGGCGGACGCCGTGCGGCGAGGTAATCTCGCCGTTGCTCGGCATAGACGGAGGACTGAGAATAGTTAAGGTCCAACCAGGCTTGGAGTTCTTCGACATTCGGCTCCGCACGCTCGACTGCCTCCACCAAGCGGACCATTGCCCGACGACACCAACCGCAACCGGTCCCCGCTCCATGGCATTCGGCCAATCGGCTTGGCACACGCACCTTGTGCACGCGGATGTAATTCAGAACCTTGCGCCAGGAAACGTGAAAGCAGAGGCAGAGGTCATCGTCGATATTCATGGTCGCGTTGACGCCAGGTGGCGGAAGTTAGCCGACTTGGGTACCGGCTCGGGCGATGGCATGGTAGCCGACCTCACAGGCCAAAAGGTAGTCGGCGATGTCCAGTCTTTCGTCGGTCGTGTGAACATTGCGCTGCCCACATCCGATGGTTACCGTGGGAATGCCATGCCGGTTTATCCAGTTGGCGTCTACACCGCCGCCTGAGACGGCCAGATGTGGCGTGCCCCCCACCTCCTCGATGGCAGTGGCGACGTGCCGCACGACAGGATCGTCTGCCGCCAGGCGGAAGGACTCGTAATCGACACGCCGCTGCACCTCGCAGGAAACTGCCTGTCCAGCCTCGTTCATGACACGCGCGGCCGCCTGATGAAATGCATCGGCGATCGTGGTGGCAATTCGCTCACGAAACTCGCTTTCATGACTGCGTGCTTCAGCAGCGATTTCCACCTCATCGGCCACCACGTTGGTGGCCGTTCCTCCCCGGAGAACACCGATGTTACTGGTACCGGTCGATTTGCCTTTCTTGATTCGGCCTAACCACCCGCGGCGACGCAGATCGGCGATGGCCAGCGCGGCCGCCTCGATAGCACTCGCCCCCTGCTCCGGTGCGAGTCCGGCGTGCGCCGCAATACCGCGAAGGACGACGCGCATCCGCTCGCCCCCCGTCGCCCCGATGGTCAACTTTTGCGGATCGCCGCCATCGAAGTTCAATGCCCAAGCCGGCTTACCAAGCTTCCCTACGCTCACGTAGCGAGCGCCATGAAGTCCCACCTCTTCTTGAACGAAAAAACAGAGGGTCAGCGGTGGCCGAGAGCCCGGCGCAATATGCTCGACGGCCGCACGAGCGGCAACCAACACGGCCGCCACGCCCGCTCGATCGTCGGCCCCCAAACCGGTGGAGGGCGAGGCGGCTACGATCTCACCACCTCGACGCACCGGTCGGCATCCCACACAGATAGGGACGGTGTCCAGGTGAGCCGAAAGCATGAGCCGAGGTAACCGCGAATTACCCGGAATCTTGATCACGAGGTTACCCACCTGGCCGGCAATCGGACTTCGACGATGCGCGGTATCGTAGGCGACCGAAACCCCCTCGATTGCCCAAGTGGACACATAATCCTCGACAAACGACGCGACCTGCGCTTCCTCGCCACTTTTTCCGGCAATGGCCATCAACTGCATCACCAACGCGATAGCGGTATTGGGATCGATTTTTGAGGATCGATTCTTCAGCTGCATAAATGAGCTCTCGGCAGGCTTCTAGGGATGGAAAAGATGAATCCAGTAATAGCAAGACGGGCGGTATGGCGTACACGGCGGCCAGTACGTAGAGCATACCGCGGAATGGTTGCCGTGTAAGTAGCACTACCAATCGCCGCCCGCGGTGGTATACCATCATGCTTCAGCATGCTTTGAACCAGTACGAGGATCGCTGAAGTTTTTCGCGTAGGCTGATTTGCCAAGATCCTCGTTGGTCGCCGAGCAGCCGATCATTTGATTTTTTTCGGTGGAAGCCGACAAGGGACGTAGAGGCCCGATAGGAAGCCTCACCGCCCACCGTTCAGCGCCTTTGTCTAAGGAGGATCAATCGTGAAAAAAGTGCGACGTCGCATCGGCATTCTCACCGGTGGTGGAGACTGTCCAGGCTTGAACGCAGTCATTCGCGCTGCTACCAAAAGCGCCATCTACCTGGGATACCGCGTCGTGGGCATCCGCCGCGGATACGAAGGGCTCGCCGATCCCGTCCAAACGATGCCGTTAACGATCGCCAATACGAGCAATATTCTCAATCAGGGAGGGACCATCCTTGGCTCGACCAATAAAGGGCGCTTCAGCGCCAAGGTAGGAACCGATCAAACTCGACAACTCGATCCCGGTTTGATCGACATGGTCCGCCGTAACGTCCAGGAACTTGAACTGGACGGATTGATCTGTATCGGCGGCGATGGTTCTCTATCGATCGCCTGGCAACTGTACCAGGCTGGTATTCCCATCGTGGGGGTGCCGAAGACGATCGACAATGATTTGCAGGGGACAGCTTTTACCTTCGGTTTCGATAGCGCGGTGGCTTGTGCCGCCAACGCCCTCGATCGGTTGCACACAACCGCCGCCAGCCATGAACGGGTGATGGTGCTGGAGGTAATGGGACGTCACACCGGCTGGATTGCGCTCCACGCCGGGTTGGCCGGTGGAGGGGATGTCATTTTGATCCCGGAAATCGACTGGACATTCGAGAACGTGTGCGCCAAAGTTTTGCAACGGCAGCGGATGGGACGTCGCTTCACGCTCATCGTCGTCGCCGAAGGAGCCCGCTTGCCCGATGGTGGATTGGTCACTGCGGAAGACAACCCCGCAGCCACCTCGGAGCGACAAGTGCGTCTGGGCGGTATCGGACAGATCGTGGCCGACGAGGTGCAGAAGCGGTTGGGAGTCGAAACGCGATGCGTCGTATTAGGACACCTGCAGCGCGGTGGCGAACCGACCTATTTCGATCGTTGTTTGTCGACTCAGTACGGTGCGCACGCCGTTCGTCTGATCGAAGAGGAACGCTTTGGTGAAATGGTCAGTTATGACCCACCCGACATGACAAGCGTTTCCATCGAAAAGGCCATCGCGCAATTACACCGTGTTGACCCGCAGGGGGCGGCCGTTCAAGCGGCCCGCGCTATGGCAGTCAGCTTCGGGGATACGCCCGACTATCGCAATCCGTTTCCATGCTCCCATGTGGACGCCAAAACGTACGCAGAACAGTTCAACGTCTCCCCGTCGGCCATCGCGACGTCGCACTTCGACGATTACGAGTGATCGAATGCAAAAGGTTGCATCAGATATCCCAGGCAATCTTGACGAATCACATCGATGTCACGCGTGAACATACTGGGAGTAATGGCATGGTGCACGACAATGCGATCGTCACGACGCACCAGGAAGTCGTTGGTCACGTCGTTACCGTGTTCATCGTGGACGATCAGGCACTCGGCGACCGGTCGGTCGCGAGCTCCGTTGTTCAGCCGCGCTAGGGTTTCTCCGGCGGGCAGCCTACGGAAGTTCAACGTATCCAGATCCGAACGAAAAACGATATCAGCGTCCATCGCTTGGGGCGCAAAACCGATGGAACAATGGTCATGAACGCTGATCCGCGCAACCGTATGGTACACGATGGCTCCCCGGCTCAACTGCGCCGGCGGATGGAGATGCTCGAGGTAGAGCAACCGCTCGATGAAGTCAGCGGCGACCGACGCGGCCGCACGGTCTCCAGGCTGCCCGCATTCAAGCGTCACGGCGGGACAATGAGCCATGAAGGCTTGCGTTTGAACGCCTCGCGGACGAATGAAATAAATGATGCGTGTGGAAAACATCGATGCCAGGTAGACATGCCGACTGGCGCAGGAGCATATGCAGCCGTAGACTGGATTCTTGCCGGTATTGTTGTGGATGTCGATACTGGCGAATACCTCTCGGGAGACCATGCGATTGGTCACCTGCTGCAGCATACGATGGATGGGGCTAGGGGGTAACTCCGATCCCGGCCAAGCGCGGTTGAAGTCGACCTGGTGTGGCAGATAGCGCTTACGATATCGGCACGCTTCCACGTTGCCCACGAACAGGCTGAGCCCACGCGGCAGTTCGCGGCCCTGATGGCGCCGTAAAACTTCCTGCATGGCCAACAGACCGGCGTCTTCATTCCCGTGCAATAAGATGCTTACGAACAGGGGGCGACGCGGGCCCGGCAGATGGATCAAGGTGGGCGTCGAAAAGAGAGTGGGGACATCCTCCAGCGCCGCATCGAGAAAGCCTTTCGGTAGCGTGTCAGTCTCGTTCCAGGCAAGTACATCCATCGAAGCATCTCATCGAACAGCTCACCGATCCCACCAGGCCAACCACCTGCCCTGATCACCCATCAACGATCTCACCGCGGCAGTTTACACCCACTCGGCCACTGGATTTCCATTCGATTGATTCTGCATATATTCACGCAGGACGGCATGGGTATCCCCAGAGTATGCATCGAATTTTCGAGTTTGCCAGACGGCGCCATTCTGCATCCGGTCGAGTCGTTGGCGGAGAATCTTTTCCGCCGCGGCCACCTCGTCCGCCGCCATGCCGTTGCGGATCAAGGCCTCGCATCCGTGGTCGAGAAGCTGCGTCTGCAGCAGTGCCGCTGCGGAATAAACCTTGCCGTCCAACCAGTGAATCTCAGCCGGCAGACCGTCTCGGGCGGCGCGATAAAAATTCTCGCGCGCCGTCGCGATGGGCATCGCTTCCTCGGGAGGCCGCGGAAGTCGTGCCAGGTAGTAGACCAAGCCCAAATACAGGATCACGTCGGCGAACAAATCGGCCATGGAAGGACTTGCGGACATCGGTCGATGCTCGATGCGCAGGTGAGGCGTACCATCCGACTCGAAGCCAATCAACGGTCGGTTCCACGGCCAGATCGTGCCGTTGTGCATGCGGGTGTAAGGCATGCGTGCCGGCCCTTCTTCCAGGACGACCGGCAACAGCACGCGGTGCCGTGACACGTTCTCCGCGAACAACTCATAAAGGGATTCACGAACATAGTGGTCGGCAAAACTTACCCGCGGCAGTTCGCTACCGATATCAACCGACTGCTCAAAAACCGGGATGCGCGTGTCGGACCACAAACGTCGGCCGAACAATAACGGAGCATTGGCCGCCATGGCTACCGTCAGCGACGATGCAATCAGCGAGGCATTGTAGAATCGCACCGACTCGCGTTGGGCAACCTTCAAATGGACCTGCACCGAGGTGGCGGCCGATTCGAGCATCAGGTCATGATGGGTGACCCGCAAGCGATCCTGGCCCTCGATCTCCAACACCAGCGGCTTACCACGGCGCAACGAAATGACTTGGCGATTCAACGCCGCGTACCGTTTCAGCGGCGACATGTTGCTGACGTTCAACATCGCGTTGCGCAACGTCGGCAAAATGCCGATGGCTACGACGCGATGCTCCATCCGCTGAGCGACCTCCATGCACCGATGCCACGTAGCCCTTAGTTCCGACCGCATATTAGCCAGGCCCGAGCCCTTAATCGGCTGGGGCGCTACGTTCACTTCGAAGTTGAATTTCGATAGCTCGGGTACTACCCACTTGCGATCGAGGGTGTTCAAGAAGAGCGTATTGTCGGGCGCAGGTAATCCCTGCAAGTCGACCAACCACGCCTCCAGTTCCAAGCCGACGAAATCCCCCTCGTCACAGAACTTGCCTTCATCGAACCACCGGCGGAGCAACTCCAGTTCCGAGCGCAAACACTGCTGGAACCGTTCGAAATCCTCAACAGAGAATTCTTCGCTATCGATCTCTTGGCCCACACGGGGACTCCCAAGTTACCTGCAAATCCAAGGCCCCTAGGGCACCTCCTCCACCCTCGCTTCGGCAAACGCATCGTCGGTTTCCCAAATCCGTACGGCGATGCACCGCGCGCCGGTCCCGTCGAGCACACGAGGACAAACCTCTTCAAGCAAATACCGCGCCATGTTCTCTGCCGTCGGATTGTAGGGGAGGACAAACAAGCGACGCGGCTCCACCATTTCCAAGGCTGCAATGCCATTGGCATCCTTCTCATAGACCAAAAAGCTGTGATCCCAGTTCTCGTCGATCCATGTTTTCGTGCGCTTCTTCAAATCGGAAAAGTCGATCACCCGCCCAATGGCGTCCATCTCGTCACCAGTGACAAAGAACTCCGCCACGTAATTATGACCGTGAAAATGCTCGCACGGCCCGCCATGCTGAAAGAGCCGGTGGCCGGCACAAAACTTGATACGACGCATGATATGAATGTTCGCCATGGTTCTTCCATTCCAGAGTTGCGGAGCAGAGTCATCGGGCCAGGAGGCCAACACATCGCTCGCCCACTAACAGCATGTTGCAGCACGAAATGATGCGTGCTGCCCTCCCCCAAACATAGAGGCACGTCGACAGGCATCGCCGACCGATCTATTCGCCTTGGTCGTGGAGTTTCAAGTTGTTGCGGTGGCGATGGCGGTCGCGCTCTGTTTTCTTAGCGAGGTTGTGCCGAAATGCACGTTGGAGGTCGACCCCCGTTTGATTGGCCAAACATATCAACACGAAGAGAATGTCGGCCATCTCGTCGGCCAACGTGGCATCTTCGTTATCCCCCGGCTTAGCACACTGGTCACCGTAGGTTCGGGCCAACAATCGGGCTAGCTCTCCGACCTCTTCCATCAATTGTGCCAGATTCGTCAACTCGGAAAAGTACCTTACTCCGAATTGCTCAATCCACTGATCGACCATCTGCTGCGCCTGCCGCAGCGAAATTGGTTCGTCCGCATCGGTGGGGGCCATGATTCGACGTCCTAGTTGCATGAGAGTCTGGAGCAGACAACGGCCATGCGGCCGCGCAGGATACCGCGCACCAATGGTGGTCGAAACGTTTGCCCAGCGGAAGCCCCTGGCCTAGTGGAAGGTGGCCGATTCCAGGCAATCGAAGTGTACCGCCATCGGCACACCTCCTGAGGCGACCATGATTCTTGCCGCGCTGAGGAGCGGCGGTTGGAGCGACCGCGGCCTCGCCTCCTGGGCAGGCGTTGCCGCTACGCTCGTATACAAAAAAACCCCGGATTCTCTACAGAAACCGGGGTTTTGGGGAGCGAGGCCGACGGGACTCGAACCCGCAACCTCTGGATCGACAGTCCAGTGCTCTAACCGATTGAGCTACGGCCCCTCCAATTTGACCTCGACGCGTTTTGACGTGCGATCGATGTGCGGGATTATAGATCCTGGCCCGAGTGATGCAAGAGCATTTTCAAGAACTTTTCGGAACTCTACCGGCTGCGAAAACAGCCGCTGACGTTCTCTTGCCCTACTCTAGCTTTTTTCTCGGCAGCACGGTTCGGTCGGTCCAATCCATGACCGTGGGAAGGCCGTGTTTTCCCACGTGGCAAAGTCGTTCTATTCGGCGCAACATGCCCGACGGAAACCCGTCAGGCAGTACGCCGGCAGGCCACGTGGGAAGCGACCGTGACGCCGCAAGCTAGATTGATTAGGTAGACGCGGCATCCACAACAACCGATCGACGTGAAGGAAACTCGTTGTGCGATGCTACCAGAAAGCAAGGATTGCCGCAGTTTGTGCCCAGGACACCTCATGCAGGGGGACTACGATGCTGAAAGTTGTTTTCCAATGGATCCAAGGGGCCCTGGCTACCCTGTTTTCCAACATCAACTGGGCCATTCAAGAAGCGGACCTCACGCAGTGGGCAATCATCTCCATCGCCTTCGTCGCTGCTGGCTTCTTGTGCATGAAAGGAAGTAGGTAAGCGGCCGTGGGGGCCGGCGTGAAATGTTGGCTTTGGTGCTCACCAACATTCAAGGGAATTCATAACCGGGGTTGTTCGGATCGAAGTCCATGTCGGTAAGTCCGACATTCAACTCGACTTCCAAGTAGGTGTACTCTTCCTCCAACAGCGGTGGAGAATCGGCTGTCGTCGGCCAACCGTAAGCGGCGTACTTCAGCGGAATCATGCGCTCGGTATCGACGTAGATCTGCGCCAGGTGAAACAGCCGGTTCGGCCCCTTCTCCGGCACACGAATCTCATAAAGTCGACAGGGAACCTCCCCCACGGGCACGGCATCGTACTGCCGGATGTCCGCATTGCGCAGATAATCGAGCTGCTCGGCGCGCTCGAGCAACGTCTCCACCATTCGCAGCAGGCCAATCTCGGTGATCGGATACTTGTTTCCGAACATCGCCACCGGTCCGGTGGGATCCAACCACATGCGACCTAACAGCCTTCCTTTCAATCCGCCTTCATGCGCGACCAGTTTATTGTCATTTTCACCCCGCACCCAGATTACCTCCCGCCCAGCCGCTGAAGGCGGTGCTTCAAACTTCAAATAAACAGCAAACGGGTGGAGGTTACCTTGGGAATCTCGATACTCGTGGCGGATCTTGAAGCGCATGCGCACTTCATCGCCCAGAACCCCGGCAATCCGCTCGCGGCGTAGGAGAATGCCCCGATAGTCCCGCACGTTGGTTTGCAGGTTGGCCAATACTTCCTGAGCGAAGGCCACCAGATCGGATAGCGTAGGAGCCCCATCTTGCTGGCCCCCTTCAATTGCCTCGTTATTGTCACCGCCATGCCCGGCAACCGCCGGTGGCACGTACTGCGCGCCGGGAGTCGTCCTGAAGTATCGTGCCGATGCAATCGCCACAGTGGATAGCATCAATACCAGTAACCCCACTACCGCATGCGGATAGATACTCGGCGCGAATCGCCCGGTTTGGCGGCGTTCATCCATGATGGGGAACCTTTATCAACAAGAGTGATCGACCAAGAGGGCCGGCATCAATCGTGGATCCCAAACTCGGTTGCTTTCTCAAGTAGCTGGGAAACCTCTTCGTGGGCGATCGTTTGAGCTAGCACCAGCGCGCGAGGAGCTAGAGAAAAATCACGATAGATGTGATGCATGATGAGCCCGTATTCGCAGAGCTGCTTAAACCCCTCCAAGAACTGCACAGTAACGGAGGGTTCATGTGGATCACGAAAGGCGATGGTTTGCTCGTCAGACAACTCCACATAAACTGCCAACAGGCGGGCGGCAGCATCGAAAGCCGAGTTGACCGCCTTCAACTCAATCGTGCCTCGATCGCGAGCTGCGTAGAGGATGGCCTTCGCTTCGCCGCCGAGCGTCAGCAACAATTCCTCGTCAGCGATCTGCGGCGGACGAACCCAACGTTCACTACAAAGTTGGGCCAAGGCCACAAGCACCGGTGCCGCATTGCCCAAGGCCTCCCAACTTCCATGCAAATAGTTGTCGACCGGATTCAAATCCTTCATCGGCTCCCTGCTAGAAACTGGGACGAAAACGACCATCGCACACTGGTCATGCCTGCTATAATACTAGCGACCGATTGTGGCAGTCGCCCACCTATTTTGGCAAGATGGGAGTTGCCTCGTTTCCGTCCCCTAGCGATCCCCACCACGATTTAGGAGTTGAGCACTATGCGCTGCGCACTAGCTTTGGTCGCCATGGTCGTCACCATGAATGCACTGACAATGGTTACCGGTGCGGCGGAAAAGCCGCCCAAGGACGCTTTGGATTTTCAAGTCAAGACGCTCGCTGGGCAGCCGATCGACCTGAACCAGTTCCGCGGAAAAGTCGTCGTCGTAGTCAACGTTGCTAGCCGTTGTGGATACACACCGCAATACGCGCCACTAGAGCAACTGTACCGTCAGTACAAAGACCAGGGGCTGGTCGTGATCGGAGTTCCTTGCAACCAATTCGGAAAGCAAGAGCCAGGGACGCCGGAAGAAATCGCTGCGTTTTGCCAGCGAGAGTACGATGTCACGTTTCCCCTCCTGGCGAAATCCGATGTCAATGGCGCGGAAGCTAGTCCGCTTTATCGCTACCTGACGGCTCAGGAAACCAAGCCGAAGGGGAAAGGACCGGTACGGTGGAACTTCGAGAAATTCGTCATCGACCGCAATGGTAAGGTGGTCGCCCGGTTCCCATCGAACACTTCTCCCGACGACTCGGAGTTTATCGATCTGATCAAGTCGCTCTTGGCAGCAAACTAGCTCCCGGTCCATAATCCCAATGGGATCTCCAGATAGAACCGAGGGCAGAAGGGCACGGGTACCGGCGATGTTTAGAAGATTCAGTTCCCTGGCACAGCTGAGCCACTCGCTGCGGGTAGGGATCGTTCGGTACATCGGCTGGTCAACCGTCGTCGGTGTGGGGATGCTTGGTGGTTCGATTTTAGGCATCGTACTTGGCTCTTCGCCGGTGCATGGTCAGGCGGATGTCGCGCCGGATTTCCAAGGCGGCGCTGCGAGGAATACCGCTGCGGACAAGCAATCGAACTCGACTTCCTCCAGCGAGGAGGAGTTGCCGGCCACCCTGCCCGGCGACGATGCGGCCACGCATGTTTCCGACGACCAGCGGACGCGTCCGGCCGAGTCGACGATGCATGATGGCAATCAACTGGGTTCCTGGGTGGCCTCTCTGATCGAACAATTGGCTCACCCTAGTTTTCACCGCCGTCAAAACGCGCAATGGCAGCTGCAGCAGCTCGGAATCGACGCATTCGAACAATTGCAAGCAGCCACGAAGCATCCCAACATCCAAATCGCCACTTCAGCGCGATACATCATCGACAGCCAAAACATCGTTTGGTGGCTCGAGAGCGACTCGGTCGAAGTTCGCAGTTATTTGAAAGACTACAACAACCTCGACGAGGACAAACGTTCGGAAAAGATTCTCTTGTTGCGCGAGCGGGGAACGCTCGACGCCCTCGTTGCCCTGTGCCGGTTGTCTAGATACGAGCGCTACGAGACGCTGTCCAAACGAGCGGCGCTGGCTCTGCTCAGCGCCCTGACCGACGAAAGTGCAGCTGAAAAGCCGCCAGGAGTTCGGCCCGCAGAGGACGCAGCAGCCCTACCATCGCTCCCCGACGCAATGAACCGTGGCCAGTCACCCGGACGGCAAACACCCTCACCTGCTCCCGAAGTGCTCGACGCCATCGAGAGGGAGCTTGGCGAGAGCCAACGTACCGCCGTCAAATGGATCCGCAGTTACCTTGAGGACGTGCGACGGGGGCATTTGGCTGACGTCGAGCGGTGGGAGCGATTAACGCAAGAAGAGATGCAACGCGTTCAAGAGCAAGGTCGGGAAACGACGGCCCGCGACGTGCTAGAGCTGTACCGTTGGGTGGGTAGTTGGGTAGCGCGAACGGCATCCCGCGATGCCGCGTTGCAACTGCTGCGCCCCAGCTTAGAACTCGTGGGGGACTCCGCTTATGGAATGCGAGAGTTTTGCATTTGGGCACTCGATCACTGTCGTATGCCAGAATTGGTCGAGGAACTCGCCGCGCAGCGTTCTGCATCGTTCGATACCTATGGCGAGCTGAAATACCTGTTGGCGGAATCCTACCTGCAGCGGGGGCAGCGTCAGCGAGCCGAACAATTGGCATCTGCCGCCAGCGATGCTTTGGGAAACCCTCCGCCAGAGGCACGACGGCTGGCGCAACGCCTGGGAGTGGGCAAAGACATTGCCCTCAATCGCTTCGAGGCCGCCATGCATCTGGCCGGGCGAGGCATGTTCGATTGGGCGGAACAGGAATTCCGCCGCTCTCTCGAGCAGGATGTCCCCAGTTACGAAGAGATCATCCGCTTGAGTTTCGCCGAGTTCTACTGGAATGGAGGTGAGTATGCTAAGGCGGCTGAAGTCCTCGCACCGCTGGTTGGCCAACTGCCGGAAGATCTCGTTCAGCGACGGATGATCAATCCGCAGATTCAAGCCAATTACCACTACTACCGTGGACTGGCCGCGGCCGAGTCCGGGCAATGGGATACCGCCCGAGAGGCATTGCGCCGCGCGTATCAGTTCGATGCCAGCAATCCCGATATCGTGATTGCCATGCGTTCGGTCCTCGAGGGTGACGAGGAATTCGAGTCTTTCTTTCGTGAGTGTTTCGACGACATGAGCCAGCGTTTTCGGCAATCGGTAATCGATGCGGAACGGAGATTGGCTCAAGCGAGCGACCGCAACGAACGTCGAAGCTCGGAACAGTTGCTGGCCATGGATTGCAATCAGTTGGCATGGCTACTGGGCAAATGCGAACAAGATCTCGAGGAAGCCATTCGCTTGAGCCAACGGTCATTGGAATTGGTGCCTGATGAACCCGCCTACCTGGACACGCTGGCGCGATGCTACTTCTCTGCCGGTCAGGTCGCCAAGGCGGTGGAAACTCAACGTCGTGCCGTGCGATTGGCTCCATTCGAGCGGCAGATGCTTGCGCAACTGCACGAATTCGAAGAGGCACTTGCCACGCAGAATGCCGCGGCCCCTCCTGCTGTATCCCCTTGAGATAAATGCTGCTTTGCTATGGACGGTACCCCCGTGGCCGATCTGCCGCGATTCTTTCGTCTGCGACAACGTTTTCCCCGCCCCGTGGTGGATGATATCCGCGGCGCGGTTTTCGGCGAACTGCAGCGCACCTGTGGCCATCTCGAGCTGACCGGAAAACGGATCGCCCTTACGGCCGGCAGTCGTGGCATCGCCAACGTTGCTACCATCCTTCGTGCTTGCGTCGATTGGCTGAAAGGACAACAAGCCATCCCTTTCGTCGTTCCCGCGATGGGCAGCCACGGAGGAGCGACGGCGGAAGGCCAAGTGCGCGTTTTGGCGGCTTTGGGAATCGACGAATCCTCGTTGGATTGTCCCCTGCTAGCCTCCATGGATGTCGTCAAAATTGGCGACGCTGCCGAAGGCTTCCCGATCTATATGGACGCGCATGCGGCCCAGGCCGATGGTGTCCTGGTGGTTAATCGCATCAAGCCCCACACCAGGTTTGCCGGAGACATCGAAAGCGGTTTGATGAAGATGATGCTGATCGGCTTGGGCAAGCAACGTGGTGCGGAAGTATACCATCGCGCCATCGTGAACTACTCTTTCGACCGCATCGTTCGCTCTGTCTCCCAAGCGGTGATGGCGCATTGCCATGTCATTGGCGGCCTGGCCATTCTGGAGAATGCTTACGAGGAAACGGCAGCGCTGCGCGGCGTGAAGCCTGCCGAGATCGAGACGGTTGAGCCGGAGTTGCTGCGGCAGGTCAAGCAATGGATGCCGTCCATTCCGTTCGATCACCTCGACTTGCTGATTGTCGATTCCATCGGCAAGAACATTTCGGGGACCGGCATGGACACCAATGTGATCGGACGAAAACGCAATGACCATGCCGCTATCGGTGGGGATCGCCCCGACATCCACCACATTTACGTTCGCAGTTTGACTCCGCAAACTCACGGCAATGCCTCCGGAATCGGTTTGGCTGAGATGTGCCATCGCCGCGTCCTCGAGCAAATGGACGTCGCTGCCACGCGCATGAATTGCATCACCGCCAATCACATCACCGGTGCCATGCTGCCAGTCGACTTCCCCAATGATCGTACCGCTGTGCACACCGCTTGTCAGATGGCTGGCTACCTTCCCCCCTCCCAAGTAAGCATTGCCTGGATCCAGGATACGTTGCACCTTGATGAAATCGAGTGCAGTGAGGTACTGCTGCCTGCGGCGCAGGCACTGTCCCATGTCGAAATCGTCACCGCGCCGCGTGAATTGGCGTTCGACGAGGAGGGCGACCTGATACCGAGTTTCGCGGCAGTAAGCTGAGCGTCTTGAGGTATGTTGCGCATTCGATGCCCCGACCGACGCCACTTGTCCTTAGCCCCGCATGCAAGCCACCAGCAGCAAGGGAACACCCCGCGAGCTGCTCATCGGAGCTCCGATCGGTCGGTCTCAACTGCCCTCGAGCACCTGCAAGTGGTCATGCACACCTCATGCGGCTGGCAGCCGGAACGGCTGGTGTCCTCTACCACGCTCGGCCCGCGCCTGCCATTCTTACCATAACCGCCCCCATTTGGTCGGGCGGCGGGGGCGCACGCCAAGGCACTGGGTGTCTGTGATGGTCCCTCTTGCCGGTCGAGCTGCAGCGCACTTGGGCCTCCACCGGAGCGGTACAGTCCCCCAGTGAATCGAGCCACCAACGATGGACTGGTGCGATAACTCGCTGCTTTCGCTCCACCACCATACAGGATGGATTATGGTGCAAGATGTTGTTCTAGCCAGGCATACGCCGATTGACGGATGCTGTCGGGAAAATCATGGCCGGCATCGGGGTAGACGAATCGTGCCGGGGACTCGGCCTTCAGCGCGGCGTACATCGCTGCCAGGGCCTGCTGACAACGGCGCACGCCGTCGACATCGAAATTGTCATCGTGCAACGGAGCATTTACGAAAATGGGGCGCGGGGCAATGGCGGCCAGAACTTCTGGAAAATCGAACGGCATGCGCCGTGGATCTTTACCATACACCGAAGCGATGGACGGCATGTACCGCTGGCTGGTCCATCCAGTCAAATCTCCGTCGTAATAATTAGCAAAAGAGGTGAATCCACAACTGGTGACGACAGCGCGAATCCGTTGGTCCATTGCGGCAGTGAACAGGGCATTGTGCCCCCCCAAACTGTGGCCGATCACGCCGATGCGGTTCGGATCGACGCTCGGAAGCGACTGCAGCAAGTCGATGGCGCGCACGTTGTTCCACACGGCTTTCATAGAACCGCTGGGATAGTCATCCGCCTCAAAGTCGTAGGGGTATTCGGCAAAGCCAGGGTAATCGGGAGCCAGGCAGACGAAACCTCGCTGCGCCAGCTCGTGCGCATAAAACCGGGTGGGGTTGCCGCCCAAGCCGCAGACTTGGGCTTTTCCCAACTGAAAATGCGTCGGATGCAAACACAACATGGCTGCCGCCGGTTCGGTGATCCCTTTGGGCAAGAGCAACAGGGCGGGGACGCGATCTCCCGGTTCTGGGCCATACGTCAAGTGAATGCGCAAGTAGGATCCTGCATCATCGATACTGTCGATGATGACGTCCAACGCCGCGCGGCGCGAACTCCCCGGTAGGGGGCCCATCACCAACTCGATCTGCCGCAGGATTTGTTGCCGCCGTACACCGTGCTGCAACCAGTTTTCCAGCTCATGGGGCTGCCCGGAAGAATCGTACCACACGTCCAACCGGTATGGGTCGCGGTGGGCTAGTATTCGATCCAGCGGCTCCACCGCGGTTGTCGTCTCCTCGATTGTTTGCTCCCCCTCGCGCAAGTTTTCCAGCCAGTGCAGTCCACAGATGGCCGGTGCCAGAATGTCGATATCGCCGTCGGCATCCAGATCGACACAGATAGAGTCGAGGTCGATGCCGCAAGTTCCTCCCTTGCTGATGCAGTGGTCATGCCATGTACGCGAGTGGGTATCGAATCGGTACCACCATACACTGAGCGGGTCATTCTCGCCGGGATCGCGGCCGCCGTGGCCCTGAAAGCGTTTTCCGGCCACCAAATCCTCGGTACCGTCGCCGTCGATATCCGCCTGCATCACCGTGTGCGCGTTGGACCAGCGTGTGTCGATGGCATGGTGGCACCAGGGACCGCTATCGATCATCCGGCGGGCATATTCCCCTAGGTCCGAATCCTTATCCTCAGCGGCAATTTGCCAAACTACCGATGATGCGCCCGCAGGCAGTTGCTCGGACCAATACAGCCCCACATGATGGCCTCGCCCCCAGATCAGATCCTGGTCCCCATCACCGTCGACGTCGCGGCACAGGATGGAAATGCCGCAGTCGCCGGCCAACCGGAAATCGCCATGAAAAACCCAACGCTGGTGGCGGGGGTCCTCCGGGCCCTCCGCCCATCCTTGGGGGCCGATGATGTCCAGTCGTCCATCGCCGTTGAGATCTCCGTATCCAATGCCGTGGCCGGCCAACGCTTCGGGTAGAGGATGCCGGCGCCAGCGAACTCCGGTGGGCGCATCCGCATCGGGTACCACTTCGTACCAAGCAGCGAAGTCCGTACCGTTGGGCAAGACATCCAACATGCCGTCCCCGTCGATATCGACCAGTCGTCCCGTCTCGCTGTGTCCCGGGCGGTCGATCAAGATCTTGTCCCAGATTACCCCGGCCTGCGATGGCCCCGGATTGCGTGACCAGTACAAACTACTGCTGCGATAGTTCACGCTGATGAGATCCAGATCCCCGTCACGGTCGACGTCCAGTGGCAGGTTGGAGTAATCGTCAAATCGACCACGAATCAGTTCAATCTCACGGAAGCGATGGGGGGTCCAATCCGGCGCGGCATACCAGTAGGCGCCGCACACGATGTCCAGGCGGCCATCGTGATTGACGTCGAAGGCAGTGGCAGCACTGAATGCCGAATGCGGATTGACCGAGTGCACGCGGAATGCAGGAGGTTGCACTGCCCACGCGACGCTCATGCCAATTCCGTAGAGGATGACTAACAAACCTATACGCAGGAAAGCCATGATCAACCCCTCGAAGAGCCGGAAAAATCCGAGAAAACCAGCACGAAGAAATGGTTCCTGCCCGTGAGGATGTTCTGCTGGCGGTCCCGGAGGAAAACCTTGTGAGCCACCGCGTGGCCGGTGGTCCCCCATGTCCCGTACAGGCCACGTTGAGGCCCATTGTAGTCGGGTGATGTCCGCTACCCTAGAGCGACGGCATCAGGCGAGTACGTCTGTGTAGATGGGGCACGTGCAGCGGGCGGGCGATCCCAGGCATCACCGGCGACGCCGCCAGCCGAAGGTGGTCGCTTCCCCGCCGCGGATTGACCGCGCAACGACGATCGGGCCGCCACGGGGCGCTGTTTACTTCGAGCTGCGCAAATCACTATCCGGTGACCAAGCGGAATGAGGAAATGAGTCAACGGTGATAGCGACTAATCCCGGTAGGCCTGATGACAGCGAACGCATTGAGTCCGAAGGTCGCCAAACGCCTGGTTGGCCGCCACTTGCTCTTGGGCGGCAAGGGCAGATTCCAGCGCGGCAGCCATACGTTCCGCCTCGTCGTTCCATTGACGAAATCTGGCGTCGTACTGCCGGTCGCCAGGAAGGTGTCGCCTGATCTCCCGAAACCCCTCCTTCACCAATAAAGCTTCGTTTTGGGGAAGGATATCGGGATGATCCTTGGGAGGCATCCAACCGGCTTGTTGACATAGTTTCAGATGATCCATGGCACGGTCGATGTTCGCCATGGCCTCCGTGATCGAGTCGAGAGGAGCTATTTCTACTAACTTCGGCAACGGTACCCCCGACAGCGGGTGAGGCGTAGTGGACGACGTCGCGCCACAGGCCATGGTAACTCTTGCTGGTACCTGCCTGCTCGAGAATCGCCACTGCTTCCGCCCCGCTGGCAACTCCGGCGGCGACGCAAGCGACAGCCGCGGCCGCAGGACCACGATGTTGACCATGGTGGCAATGGATGTAGTACGGTCCGTCCGCATGGCGTACGAGGCTGGCCAGCGCCAACCCCGCGGCCTCGGAGATTCCGTCGTATCCGATCGGGATGTGGACATATCGCAGGCCATACTTCTTTGCCAGCTCTAAGTTCGGCCGTGCTCCGTCGACACTTACCACTGTCTTGATACCCAAGCGGGCAAGGTCGGCGAATGCGGCTTCTCCTGTCGGTTCTCCCCCGCAGTAGATCAACCGAGAGACTCGCAGCAGATTGTGCAGATGGGGAAACTCGCCCCTATCTGGCCCGGGGGGAAGCAGGTGGTCCGTCGCCGCTCGGTCGCTGTCGGCGCCCACTTGGGATTTGAGAGTCCCCGCGAAGCTGGACTCCCGACTTGGTTCCCCGGCCTGGGACGGCTCCTGAGCGATGGCCGCCGTTTCAACTTGCCTGAGCGCACGATCAAACGTACCGAACGCCCATCCAACAACGACTGCGCCGGCCATCAACCAGCCACCGAGGGTGGTCGTTGTCGAGTTCCCGCCCATTGTCCGATCACCCCTCTTTACCCGTCCATCGACACGGCTGCTTCCCATGTCGGATCGTATTCGCGCCGCCACAACCGCTGCTGCTCTTCGTCATCGACGATATGGCCGTCGGAGGTACGCGTGCGGACGGTTCGGCCGGTACGATAGGCGATGTTGCCCAGGTGGCAGAGCAAGGTGCTCTTGTGCCCCTCCTCGATCGGCTGATGGAGCAGACTTGGATCCTCGGCACGCACTGCTTGAACGAAGTTCAGCAGATGCTCTTCTTGGCCGATGGACGATTGCGTCCCTTCTTCCACGAGTTTGTCGCGACGGTCATAGATCCGATAGGTTCCCGCCGAATCCAACTCGAGGGTACCTTCGTCGCCAAAGAAAGCGCAAAAATACCCTGGACCATGACGGTTGCAGCTTAGGGCGTGCCAGGAAATCTGCTTGTTCCCCTCAAACTCGAACAGGGCGGATTGCACATCGGGCGTTTCCTGATCGTCGTCGAACCAGTATCGGCCTCCGGAGCTTACCGTCTGTTTGGGGAAGTCGACTGCCATTGCCCAACGGCACAGGTCGAGGGCATGCACTCCATTGTTGGCCAATTCGCCACCTCCCCAATGCCAAAACCAGTGCCAGTTGTAGTGTACGACGTTGCTCCGATAAGGCTGGTGGACTGCCGGGCCTTGCCACAGATCGTAATCCAAGTGCGCGGGGGGATCGGTGGTTTTCCCCCGCCCGATGGATCCTCGCAAGTTGTTGTAGTAGCAGCGTGCCGCATGCAGGTTGCCGATGACTCCGTCGTGAAGTTTTGCCACGGCATCGCGCGTCCCGGCAGCACTTCGACGTTGCGTTCCCATTTGGACGCAGCGACCGAACCGCTTGGCCGCTTCGATCATCCACTCACCCTCGAGCGGATTGTGGCTGCACGGTTTCTCGACATAGACATGCTTACCGGCCTTACAGGCCATGATCGTCGCCGGTCCGTGCCAGTGGTTCGGTGCGGCGCACACCAAGGCATCGATCCGCTTGTCATCGAGGATCCGACGAAAATCGGTAATCGCCTGCGGAGCGTAACCGTGTCGATCCTGGAACTGCTTGACACCAGCCTCCATCCTTTTGGAGTCGACATCGCACAGATAGTCGACGCGAACTTGAGGCAACCCACCCAGATCCAGTGCCAGGGATTGCCCGCGGCTAAGTCCCATCACGCCAACGCGAACCAGGCGCGGCGGCGTCGAGTCGGGCGTCTGTTGCTGGGCGACGGCACTGGCGGCCGTAGCGGCAGTTACCATGCCCGCAGCGGAACGGATGAACAAGCGGCGGTCTGACATCGGCAGGCTCCTTTCATCGGCAGGGGAGTTTACTTGAGGTTGCAAATAATCTCATGACGAGGCACCAATCGCTCCGGCTCGTAGTGGTCCGCACCACAGACATGCAACCACCGTTTTAGCAATATGTTGCGCAGGCTCATGGGGGTTTGGCGGGTGCCGTCGACGGGTCCGTCCGGTGGAGGAAGCAAATACTCCTGCTGCTCCCGACCGGGGATAATTCCCCCCGCACGGTTGCGATGTCCTCCGCCTCGACCAAGTCCCTCCAGCGTCTTGCGCACCAGAATCGCGGCGTCGCCACCGGCAGCATCCGTGCGCACGCTGATGGCGATGTTCGGCCCGACCTGCGCTCCACACAGAACGCGGGACACGCCCTCGCAGCGAATCAACAAGTCCGCTACTTCGCCGACGATCTCCGCGCCGGTAGCATGTGGCAAAAGGCAAAATGCCACCGGGCCGTAGAGAAAGGTGTTTTGCAGGGCGAGCGTCAAATCGCTGTAATAGCTGCGGGGCAGAGGCGCGTCTTCGATTTTCGCCAACGTCGAGGGATCCGCATGCGGAGTCAGCCAATTCAACGCGGCCCGGTCCGCACGGCTGAAATGTGTTTGGTAACCTCGTGTTTCGGAGCGTAACGCATACAACAAGGCCGTAGCCAGTTCACGCGACGGTACCATCTGCTGCTCGCGCAGATAGCCGCTGATGATCGTCGCCGACGCCGCCACCGCGGGACGAATGTCTTGGAAAGGGAGTTTCACTCCGCGGGCAAGTTGTTGATGGTGATCGATGACGGCGACCAATGTCGCCTGTTCGTCCTGACAGCTCACGAAATTGCGTGCTTGAGCACTACAATCCACCAAGACGATGGCGGTACGCCCCTGCAAAGGCAACTGGTTGACCAATTCGATGGGAGGCTTCAACACCTGCACCAAGAATCGATTTTCGGCACGCACGATGGCACCGCCGCCGACCAACCGCACCGGTTTGCGCAAGCGTTGGCGGATGATCTCCAGCAGCCCCCAGCCGCTGGCAATTGCATCGGGATCAGGATTGTCGTGCGTGAGGATGACGATGCTGTCGAACGGCTGTAGGACCGAAAGCAATCGGACCGAACGAGGGCGTCGCGACCTCTTGGGTTTGGTTGGTGGTACCGATGCCGCGGCGTCGCTCGCACCAGGCTCAGCACCACCAGCCTGAGTAGGCTCTAACATCGATTCCGCCCTCATCGGATTGGTCCAGTAACGAGTCTTTCTCGACTTCATCCCACGACTCGACAGCCACCGAGGCCTGGCCGCCCCAGCCTACGGCACCAACACGCGACCAAACAGTGCGGCCTTTCGGCTGGTAGCGAGAAGACCGGAGTCTGGGGGAGCAGCGTCTGGCAACGGCATCTGCTCATGCTACCAGCCTACCTTGTCGCGGGGCGACGCAACAACCACCCCTCGCCCACATTCGATCGCCACTGCCTTTGCCGTGGGCGACGCCCCAGCGGGCGCTACCTCCTCAAGAACAGAACAAGATCGTGCGAACTCGTTTCAGGTCGAGGCCGTGTGGTACCTCCACTGCAGAACGCCCAGCCCTGGAGCCCTGGGGCGCCTCAGCATTTCGGTTGTGTCGACACGGTTGCGTGACCGATCACCACAGAGATGCCACGAGCTGCCCGGGGGGCGCAGCGATTCCCCTGCCGATTACGCCAACAATTGATGAACAACCCGGCCGTCGCTCCATCGCAGGGGGCGGCCGATGGGCGTCATCTGTTCCTCCGACGGATCGATCCCCAAGGCGTACAGCAATGTGGCATGCAGATCGGGAACATCGATCGGATCCTTGACCCACCGCGAACTGTCCGCCTCTGGAGAATCTTTCCTTTTGAACCACGCGGGATCGGGATTGGCAATCGTTTCACCATGAACGTACCCGCGTCGAAACGGCCCACCGGCGAGCAATACGCTGAAACCATGCGGCCAATGGTCTCGACCGCCAGCCCGATTGATCTGCGGCGTTCGTCCGAACTCTCCTCCGCACACAACAATGGTATCTTCCAACAGGTCGCGGGCTTCCAGCTCTGAAATCGTGGCGGCCAAGGCAGGATCGAGAATCGCCGCGTTGCTCGTCTGCAGCTCGTGGTTATTGATGTGGGAATCCCACCCATTGAGTTCCACTTCAACGCATCGCACTCCTACCGATAGCAAACGCACCGCAGCCAAGCATCCGCGGCCGAACGGAGTGTCGCCGAACCGCTTCAACGTCGTTTCCCCCTCCCGCTTCACGTCGAACGCGGCCAGCTGCTCACTGGTCATCATCCGCACGGCTTCTCGGGCGGTCGTTTGATGTTGCGTGCGCCGCCGATCCAGATCCCGCAATCGCCCTCGCTGAAATTCCGACTCGACGGTTTGTAACAAGGGATCCAACCGACGTTGCAGAACCTCGGGTGAAGTTGGCCCGACCAGGTTGGGAATTGGATTGGCAGGATCATACATCTGAAACGCGTCGAATGCTGGACCGAGATACCCGCCGCGCGCAGGCCACTGCGATGGGAGAATGGAGATGTGCCGAGGGATCTCGATATTTGCCGGCGACTTGTAGCACACGATTGCACCGATCGAAGGATGGACCACCGTAGGATCGGGACGCCAACCAGTCTTCACATGATAAGTCGCCCGTTCATGATCGCCTTCCTTGCTGATTACCGATCGGACCAACGTCGCGCGATCCAGTACCTCGGCGGTGGCCGGAAGCGTATCGGCGATCTGCACTCGCGGCACGCGCGTGGCAATGGCCTGGACGTCCCCGCCGATCCACGCCCCTGGATGTGGATCGAAGGTCTCCAACTGGCTCGGCCCCCCCTGCAACCACAGGATCAGCAGCGACTTGGGTCGTGGCGTCGTGCGTCGCTCGCCAGCCCGTGCCAAACGCTCGGCGACCGTCGTTAACCAACTGGTGCTTCCGGCCGCCGCCATCTGCAACATGCGGCGGCGATGGAAGCGACGGTATCCTAGACATCCGGAAAGTGCCAGGCCAGCGCCGCGCGGAGGTGGAGAAGAAGTATCAAGTGGATGGAACATCGCTGCTTTCCTTTGTTCACTTAGTTGCAACAGCTTGCGTGAATATCAAGCCCCAGAGCCACGGCTAGCGACGGCACCGTCAAGCGATGCCACGTTCTCGGCCCGGCCATCAATGATTCCACGAAAACTCTGTCGAATTGATCAATGCCCAGAACATATCGCTCATGGCGCGCACGCGGCCGTTACCGTGCTTGCCACCCAGGTGCGCGACAAACACCTGCTCCTCGCGCGGACTAGGATACCGATTCAAAACGGTCAGGAACGCCAACTGCACCGCCTGGCCATCATCGCCCACCAGGCGCGCGATACGCGTGGCCGTGTTACCTACCAGATCGTTCTTGGTGCGTTCACGCGTCAGTTTGCCATTCATCAGCAACAATCGCTGGGGAATCGTAATCGCATCGGAATCGAACTCATCCTCGCCACGGTCTCCATATCGTTTGAGGAAATCTTGCAGCTCGCCGTAGGATTGCAACCGGGTGAGGATTGAACTGCGGTGATCGATGGCCGTCACCCTGGCAATCTGTGACAGGCAACCAGCCACCTGTTCGGGGCGCAGTTGCGTTACGGGGAAGACAGCCCAACATGCTTCATGCGTTTCGGTAATCTCGAAATCAGCCCGGCTGTCGCGCTGAAACGCCTGGCTGTGTACGATCAAGCGAATCAAGCGGCGCAGATCGTAACCATGTGCTTGAAAATCATCTGCCAGGGTGTCGAGTATGGGAGGCACCGGTCCGTGCAAAGGAATGTTATCCACCGGCTCAACCAAGGGGCGGGAGCACAATAACGCCCAGATGCGGTTGACCGTCGCTCGCGCGAAGGCACGGTTCTGGGAATGCGTCACCCAGGCCGCCAGACGCTGACGCGGCTTACCGTCCGTCGGCAGCAATTCACGGTAGAACGGCACCTGGGGAGTTACCTCCTCTTCGGACTCTTCGCCCAAGTATTTGTAACGGTAGGTACGTCCATCATCCCGTATACCGCGAAACACGGGGTCGGGAAGACCGGTGCCTGCAAAAAAAGCTGCCAGTTGGTGGAAATGCTGCTGCGTGCCACTCTCCGGCGCATCGGCTTCTCCCAATTCCATGGTGCCCAGAAAGTCGTCATGACACTGGAGGCAGTCAATGCGCTGCCCCAGGAAAGTGCGTGCCGTTCGCGCAGCTAAGCGCACCGGATCGGCACGATTCTTTTGATCCTCATCCATGGTGGCGGTAATGAAGTTGACCGGTGGCGTGTCGGTCCACAACCCGTCGGCAGCGATCATTTGTCGCACGATGTCATCGTAAGGCCGTCCCGCCTCCAATTGTTCCGCCAACCACTGATTGAACTTGCGTCGACGAAACAACAGAAACGGCCCTTGGTTGGTTCCCACAAAGGCACGTGACAGCCGCTCGGAAAAATAATCCGCCCACCGTCGATCCTGCAAAAGGTATTCGGTCCACCATTGCACCTGTTCGTCGGCTGGCACCATTTCGACAGCGCGAATCTCTTCCAACGATAGGCCTGTACCGATCAACGCCAGCGAAATCCGTCGCAGGATGGTCAAGTTGTCCGCGCGCGGTGCCATCTCCACGCCCTCGGTGCGCGCCCACTGAGTGAATTGCCTATCCACGCTCTGTACCGCCTCCTGAAAGTCTGCGGCAACGACCTGAGCGGCGGGGAACCGCGGCGGAGTGATGTCGGGCTGACGGCGCACCGCTCCAGCGAAGATGCCCACGGCGGCAAGTAACGTCGCCCCCATCAACAGATATCCAGACCGACGACGCCCCCGCCGGCGGGCTGCGTCACCAGTGTTCTTGTCGAGGTCAGGCGTCATCGCGGTCATGGGTTACTCAGATGGGATAAAAGTGGCGCAAGCAGACCAACTGCCAATTCGATTCATTATATAAGTTCGTTGAATCACCACGGGGCTTGGCAAGATTTCGACGTCAGCGGCGAAAAATCTTCCAGGCGTCTCCAACCACCGGCTAAGATGGAAAAACATGCCGGGGTACTTGGGCGAAGCGACCGATCGTCACCGCCGGCGGTCGCCGAGTGACCAGGTTCAACACCATATCTCACCACGGTCTTTCCTCATGTCGAAACACGAACCGATGAATAGCGAGGGCGAGGTCGTCCGGGAAACGGGCGACCAGCGGCAACGGCAATCGACATCGAGCATGGAGCATGACGCCCCCCTGGGGGCGGAATCCACAATCGGAGGAATCGCTGGCGTGGTAGTCGCCGAGCTGATATCCGACGAGCAGGTTTCATCCTCTTCGCAGATGCCCCCACGCCCAGCCGCCAACGGGGCGGCGCGCGTCCCTTCGGCCTGGCCAGCGGTGTCGTCGTCTCCAGCGTCGTCGTTGGTGGAAACCGATGATGGCACCGATGACGACCATGCCTCGGGCGACTTGTCGGCCGGTCAGGACAAACGCATTCCCGACACCAACCGTCGATCAGCGGCGATGGGTTTGCCACTGCCGGTCCGGCACCTCGCGTCGCGGGCAAGCAATACCGTAGAGGGAGAGCCCGCATCGGTCGTCGCTGCCGGTGCCGCAGTAGCCGCGTCTTGCATCGAGCAAAGCGAGCAGGAGTATGAAGCATCAGGGATGCGGCAACACACAGGCGATCAACCACCGAGACGGCTGCCGAGCCGCTGGTTTCAATGGCCGGGATGGCTACTGGGCCGTGTATGGGACCTTACCAGTCTATGGGTGCTGTTGGCGGTGGTGGCGGCGGTCCCCATCGTGCAGTTGGCCAGCCTGGGATACCTATTGCGAGGCGCGGCCAACTTGGCTCAAGGGCGAGGCTGGTCGACTGCATTGCCGGGTTTGAGATTGGCTGGTCGGTTGGGCACGTTCTGCTTATGGACCGGCCTGAGCTGGTTGCCGATATGGCTGGTCAACGACCTCGCCTATTCAGCGCAACTTCTTGCCCCGGAATCGGGAACGGCGATGCGTTGGCGCATCGCCGCGGGGCTGGCGACCGGCGGTTGGTTGGTCTACGTGGCTTGGGCGGCAATCCGTGGTGGGCGATGGTGGCACTTTTTGTGGCCCGCCCCCTGGCGTTTTGTGAGGGAAGGTTGGCGTCTGCGGACTTGGCAGGGGGCGAGCGACAAGCTGGCGGCATTGTGGAGGCAGCTCTCGTTCGGCCACCTGTGGTGGTTGGGCTTTCGCGGCGCAGTGGGGGCACTGTTATGGCTTCTCGTCCCCACGTCGATGATGATTGTCGGCTTGCGTGCCCTGGAATTCGACCTTGCCGCAGTGGTCGGATTGCTCGGGGCACTGGGGATGACGGCCGTGGTGTTGTACTTGCCCTTCCTCCAAGTGCAAATGGCTGTCGACAACCGCTTCCGTTCGATGTTGCGACTGCGTTCCGTGCGACGTCGGTTTCGGTATGCCCCATGGGCGCATGCGGCGAGCCTGTTGGCCATGTGCCTTGCCAGCTTGCCGTTGTATCTGCTGCGCATCGAAGCCACGCCGGCGGAATTGCTGTGGGCTCCCGCTTTGGTGTTTGTGCTGTTTATGTTGCCGGTCAAACTGGGGTTGGGAGCAGCCATGGGTTACGCGTCCCGACGGGAATCCTGTGGCCAGCAACAGCGCCACTGGTTGAATCGTTGGGGCGCCCGCGTAGTAGCCCTGACCAGTGTCCTGGTCTATGTCGGCTCGCTCTATGTCGCGCAGTTGGTCGCCGGTCAGGGTGCCCTGGTGATGTATTTTCAGCATGCCTTTCTCGTCCCCGCGCCATTGATCGCGTCCTAGGGCACCGGACCGCCACTCAGCGAGTCGGACCGTCATCCTCGGTGAAGTTCCCGTACCGCAGCGACGTGGCGTCGTAGGCGGCTCGTTCGAATGGATTGTCGCGATAGGCACGCTTCCCCCTCAAGAACACGATCACGGAGGCGAGCAGGTAGGCAGGAATCATCGCTGGCCCCCACCGCTCGTACTGACGCACGTGAACCCATTCATGCTCCCGGGCGATGTCCAAGGCAGCGGCAGAACTGCCGAGAATAACGTGACCGAGCGTCATGGCCAAGATCGACTGCCCCAGCGGAGTGCGGGAGAGGAGCCAACTGACCGCGCCCCCGTAAAACTCTAGGGTGGGCCCGCGACGCTGCACTTTGCCGCCGGTCAGCAGACCAACGAAGCCGATGACCAATCCTAGGGCCGAATTGGGTGACGCCCACAGATAGGCCAGCCCGCGGGCAACGACGTGCAAAAGTCGAGCAACGGTTTTAGCGGGCCTCCCCTTGGCCATAAACACTCCCATTGGCAAAAACTGAGCGAATACTCGATCGAAGCAGCCCTATCGACGCGGCGTCTAACCCGCGAGCATCTTATTGGATGCATGCCTCTGGTGCTTGGTAAGGACAACAGCGGGTACCACGGAATTGCCAAATAACTCTGCCCGCGTCCCCGTATCACCATAGATCTCACGGTGACCAGTCTGCTGCGAGGATCAGCCACGGCTGTTGACCAGCATGGCCCGAACTGCAGCCGCGTAGGATCCCTTGCCAGGGCCGAATGGGCCGAATGGATGGTCGCCAGTGAGTTCCCTCACTACACAAGGATACTTGGCGTCGGTGACCAAGTTGGTAGTGCAATTACGTCGATCGCTGTCAACGTGTCGGCCTTTGAACGCCGCTAGAGGAGAACCGGCATGGCGCAACATGGTATACTAAGGCGAATTTCACCGGCGAACAATTCTCGCGAACCACGCCATTTCTCACGAACCACGCAATGTGCTTGTCACCACGGGGGTATACCGTATGCCTGCAGCCAGCACCAAGGAGTACGACCGCAAACGGCGAGAAAAGGGTGCGGTGGCGCCGCGATGGACCGCGTGGTCCTGGGTGCTATGTTGCGCCGCCCTATGGCTGAGTGCCCCGCGCTGCGGGCACGGTCAGGAGCCGGCCTCACGGCCCAATATCCTGATCATCGCCATCGACGATCTGAACGACTGGGTAGGGTGCCTGCAAGGGCATCCGCAAGTGCAAACGCCGAACATCGACCGGCTGGCGGCTCGTGGTGTGGTGTTCACCAATGCGCACTGCCAATCGCCGCTTTGCAATCCGTCGCGAACGAGCCTGATGACGGGACTGCGTCCGACAACGACGGGAGTCTACGGTCTGGCGCCTTGGTTCCGTACGCTGCCCGAGTGGCGAGATTGGGTGACACTGCCTCAGTATTTCATGCAGCATGGTTACCACACGATCAGCGTCGGAAAAGTCTACCACGGTTCCTACGGGCGCAAGCCGGAACATGGCCTGCCGGAGTTTGATGAATGGGGGGAAGGTGGGACAGGAGGTCAGCCACGGCCAGAAAAGCGACTGATACGGTTGGCCGACCCGAGCGATGAAGCCCACTGGCACCCGTTGATGGATTGGGGGATCTTCCCCGAGCGCGATGAACAGATGGGAGACTACAAGACGGCGACCTGGGCCAGCCAGCGGCTGCGGACATTGGCCGAAGACGACGGTCAACAGCCATTCATGATGTTCTGCGGTTTCCATCGACCGCATGTTCCATGCTTTGCCCCGCAAAAGTGGTTTGACCTCTATCCGCAGCAGACGCTGATGATGCCCCTGGTGCAACCTTTCGATCGCGACGATACCCCCATGTTCTCTTGGTATCTGCATTGGCAGCTTCCCGAACCTCGACTCAGTTGGTTGCAGCGAGCAGACGAGTGGCGTTCGCTGGTGCGCTCCTACCTGGCCTGCATCAGCTTCGTCGATGCCCAAGTCGGCCGCGTCATCGACACACTGGAGCAGACGGGGCTGGCCGACGAAACGCTTGTGGTGCTGTGGTCGGACCATGGCTACCATTTGGGTGAGAAGGAGATCTCCGGCAAGAACACGTTGTGGGAGCGATCGACTCGCGTGCCATTGGTCTTCGCCGGGCCTGGCATTCCGCGCGGGTTTCGTTGCTCCCAACCGGCGGAATTGCTGGATCTCTATCCGACGCTCATCGACCTATGCCAACTCCCACCCCGAGAAGGTTTAGAAGGGCATTCCCTGCGCCCTCAGTTGATGCAACCGAATGCACCGCGTCCCTGGCCGGCGATCACGTCGCACAACCAGGGCAACCATGCGGTGCGCAGCGAACAGTGGCGTTACATCCGGTACGCCGACGGATCGGAAGAACTGTACGACATGCGAAGGGATCCGCATGAATGGACCAATCTGGCATCCGTTGCGGAGATGGTAGAAGTCAAACAAGGACTGCGCAAGTGGTTGCCTCAGATAGACCGCCCCATGGCTCCCGGTAGCGCCCATCGCGTATTATCGTGGGATGGACAGACCGCGGTATGGGAAGGGACGCCGATCGACCCCAGTGAACTTGAACGTTGAGCCTGAGACCGCTGCGTGTGGCCGGTCAAAGTAACGTAGAGAAAGGTGGAAAATGATGCGACTGAAACGTCTTCTCGCCACTGCCTTGCTGATACTGTCGAACGCGGTGTTGGTCCGTGCGGGCTGGGGGGAAGAAGAGCATGGGAAACGCCCACCCAACTTGGTGTTGATTCTGTCGGATGATCAAGCGTGGACGGACTACAGTTTCATGGGGCATCGGCACATCCAGACGCCTCACCTGGACCGCCTTGCAGCAGAAAGCTCCTTGTTCCGCCGCGGTTATGTGCCGACCTCGTTGTGCCGCCCGTCCCTGATGACCTTGGTCACCGGTCATTACGCGCATCGCCATGGGGTTACAGGCAATGATCCATCCCCCAAGTACGCACCACCGGGTTCGGAGCTTTACAATCAACGGCGCGCGCAGCTTATTGCCAAGATCGATCAATTCGAGACGCTCCCGGAGTTGTTGGCCGAACGTGGCTATTTGAGCTTTCAGTGCGGCAAATGGTGGGAAGGCAACTATCGACGAGGTGGTTTCACTCACGGCATGACGCGTGGATTTCCGCATCGGGGTGGGCGGCATGGGGACGATGGATTGGTGATCGGTCGCCAAGGACTACAACCGGTCGCCGATTTCCTCGATGTAGCGAACGAGGAACAAAAGCCGTTCTTCCTGTGGTACGCTCCGTTCATGCCGCACACGCCCCACACTCCGCCCGCAGAGCTGCTGGACAAGTATTTGCAGCACGATTTGCCCGAGCCGATCGCCAGGTATTACGCGATGTGCGAGTGGTTCGACCAGACGTGCGGAGAGCTGATGAAGCTACTGGAACAGAAGGGGGTGGCGGACAACACCATGGTGGTGTACCTAACCGATAATGGTTGGATTCAGGATCCGGAAAAAAATGGATATGCCCCCCGCTCCAAACAAACGCCCTATGAAGGTGGTATTCGCACACCAATCTTTTTTTGGTGGCCCGGCCAGATCAAGGCGGTCGATCGTCCCGAACTGGTCAGTAGCATCGACGTCATGCCTACCATGTTAGCCGCCGCCGGCGCGCGGATCCCCACGGACTTGCCAGGGATCAATCTGCTGCCCTACCTGCGGAGTGGCGAACCGATTCCGCGGGATACAATCTTCGGCGAGGGTTTCGCCCACGATATCGCCGATGTGGACAACCCGGAAGCGTCTTTGCTGTACCGCTGGTGTATCTCGGGCAATTGGAAATTGATTCTGACCTACGATGGCGAGGTGAACCGTTATCGGTCGACCCATCCGCGTTATGAACTCGGGCCGCAGCTGTTCGATTTGGAGGCCGATCCGTGGGAATCGAAGAACGTCGCTGCGGAGCACCCGGAGATCGTCGCTGAGCTCGTGGCCAAGATCGCTGCATGGTATCCGGTGAGCGAACGCAAGACGATTACCGCCCCTTAACGCAGAGCAGAAGTGGGGTACCATGTGGCAGGGGACTACCAACAATGGTGCGGCAGTTTCCCTACGAATCAATACGCGTGTTGAGGGACCAAGATGATCGCCTCGAGTAGTGCCGAGCGGGTGCGTGAAATACGTCGCAAGGTGGAAAACGGTGAGCGGCTGGACTTCGACGATGGATTGGCGCTCTATGCCCCTTCCTTCCCGTTGCAGGAATTGGGTGAGTTGGCCAACCTGGTCCGTGAGCGGATGCACGGTGACGTAGCGTTCTACAATATCAACACGCACCTAAACCCAACGAATGTATGCATCTATCGTTGCCGTTTCTGCGCCTTTCGCAGCGATTTGCGCGACCCGAAGGGGTACGTAATGACGGAGGATCAGATCCTGCAGCGAGGCCAAGAAGCGGTCGACAACGGTTGTACGGAGATGCATATCGTCGGTGGGTTGCACCACAAAATGCCCTATGCTTGGTACCGCGGCATCCTGCAAACATTGCATGCCGCCTTTCCCCAATTGCATTTGAAGGCCTGGACACCAGTGGAAATCGGCTGGTTCGAATTCCTGACCAAGTGGCCCGTGCGCCGGATTTTGGAAGATTTGCGCGAGGCCGGCTTGGGTAGCTTGCCCGGCGGTGGCGCCGAGATCTTTCATCCTCAAGTGCGAGATCAGATCTGTGAGCATAAGGCAGATGCCCACAAGTGGTTCGAAGTGCACCGAACCGCTCACCAAATCGGCCTGCGCAGTAACTGCACCATGCTCTATGGCCATCTCGAAAACGCTTACCACCGCGTCGACCATCTGTTGCGGTTACGGGAACTGCAGGATGCAACCGGCGGATTCCAGACCTTCATTCCCCTAGCATTTCACCCCGACAATACGCAGCTCAGCCATCTGCAGAAACCCAGCGTCTTAGACGATCTACGGAACATTGCCGTCTCCCGACTGCTGCTCGACAACATTCCGCACATCAAAGCATATTGGATCATGCTGGGGATCGAGACGGCGCAGGTGGCGTTGGCTTATGGTGCTGATGACCTAGACGGTACCGTGCGGCATGAATTGATCTATCACGATGCCGGAGCAACCACGCCGGAATTCCTGTCCGTCGACCGAATCCGCCAGCTCATCGAAGAGGCCGGCCGAGTTCCGATCGAAAGGGATACGCTCTATCGCCGTGTCCAACGCGATCCCACCAATCCTCGGCACTGGTGGGTCGATCACTCGGAAGCCTCGGCCGCTGTCTGACTGTGTTCACGAATCGTTGCCCTTGCCAACGGTCGCTGGTGGATTGTGCGCTAACAGCACCAGTGGCCACGGAGTAATAAGATGACGCCATCGATGCGGGTCGGCTTATTCATTCCCTGCTACATCGATCAGTTCTACCCGCAGGTCGGTCTGGCCACCGTGCGGATCTTGGAACAATTCGATGAACTCCAGCTGGAGTATCCACAGGCTCAAACTTGTTGTGGCCAGCCGATGGCCAACACCGGATGCACCGACGACGCTCGACCACTGGCTTATCGTTTCCTGGACATCTTCTCCGAGTTCGACCACGTGGTCAGTCCATCCGGCAGTTGTGTTTCGATGGTCCGCAATCACTATGGCCATTTAGTAGGGGGCGACCGACGGTTCCCATCGTTGGCCAGCAAGGTGTGGGAGTTGACCGAATTCCTGGTCAAGGTGTTGGGGGTCCAGCGATGGCAAACACCATTTCCGCATCGTGTGGGTCTGCATCAAAGTTGTCACGGGTTGAGGGAGCTGCGGTTGGGAGCCTGTTCGGAGCGGGCTATGCCGCAACCCAATGTCGTGCGAGGACTCCTAGAAACCGTTCCCGAGATCGAGCTTGTCGAACTACAGCGTGCCGACGAGTGTTGCGGTTTCGGAGGCACGTTTGCTGTTGCCGAAGAGGGGGTCTCCGTATTGATGGGCGCGGATCGTCTGGAGGATCATCTCCAGGCCGGAGCAGAGGTCGTTACCGCCACCGACACCAGTTGCCTGATGCATCTCGAAGGGTTGGCGCGCCGTCGTAAACTACCATTGCGGTTCATGCACATCGCAGAAATTCTGGCGGGAGAAACCCCTTAAACCGCGCCATCTCGCACATTAACGGCGAAATCGACACCACAAAGGTGCACTCGTGGCAAATAATGACCCGTTATGGCCTGCCGCCGCTTGCAACGATCAAGAATAAGGGTATACTAAATCGTACTGTTGGCGAGCTAAGGTCGAAAGTTGTTACCTAAATGGGTTGGACGAGTGGCTGTGGAGGTAGCGCGGCTACTCAACCGAAGAACCCAGGGCGTGCATAACTCGACTCGTTTATCAGGCCTTAGTTGACCCACGAAACCTACCGATTCCCCAGCACCTTCCAACGTGCAGGGCTGATTGCAATGCCAGCAGTAGAATGCTTATCATTCCCATCGTGGGGCATCCCCGCCCTACGGAAATCAGCCGTGCACGTTCGGTCCCCTTCCGGGACTGCTTCTTTCTTCTAGATTTGGAGAGTGAGGGTACGCCATGCCCAGTCCTGGGACGGAAAGTCGCCGTCAGTTCTTGCGCGGCTCGTCACTACTCCTGGCATCGACGCTCCCCTCCCACCCGTCGCGGGTTCGCCTTCCCCAGCGAATAGGTTTGTGGGGATGCGATCGGCGCGGCATCGCCTTGCTCAGTGAAGCATTGCGCATGACGCCTGAGGCACGCGTCGTCGCCTTGGCCGATGAGTCCCAGAGCCGACTGCAGCAGGCTGTGCGGAACCTCAAGGGGCGTTTTTCTCGGCAGTTCGACGTAGGCGCGGATGGTCGGATTCTTATCGGCACCGAGGCGGTACCACGGTTTGTCGCTGCTCAATGTGATGCGGTGATCATCCTGCCCGGTGAGCATGGCGGTGGCGGTCCGTTACATCAGCTTGAACACTCCGGTGCACGAGCATATCAAGAATGGCCACTGTTTGTGCCATCGTTGGCTGCTGCGGCAAGGTGCCTTCCTGCCTGCGTCGATGGTTCTCCGTCTTGCTGCGTTAACCCCTTTGGGCCCCTGTTCAGTCTGGCGGTCGAAGTCGAACGACGGACGGCGGGATGGCCACGAGCGCATCGCCAGCCGCAGCGACTCATCCTCTATGGCGAACTGCAGTCCCCAGGGCACGGGCCGGCGCACTCTTCCATCGCCGCCCGTGCGTCCTTCCCAGTGCGACCGGCCGGCGGCGGGACCAAACCGCAGGCAGACGAATCGGGCGACACGCCCTGTTACCCCGCCGCCATGGCCATCGCCGCGCGACTGGTCGGGGCGACACCGTTGCACCTGCGAACGATGAACGGCGCTGAGATTGCGTTGGCAATACGGACCGCGGCGTCGTGTTCATCCGGTGAGGCGAATCAGCTGGCGGCCGGGGCACGAGGCTGGTGCCTGGAGTTTGCGGACCAACGCTTCGCGGAACTGGTTTTCCCTCATCCTCTTTTGCGCCGCCCGCTGGTGGCAAACGTCGCGTGGGTCAATTCCGAGCATCACACGCGATTTCGCATCCCCATCGCCTACACGGCTGTCGGTTCACGGCAGTCACCAGTGCCAGAGAACAACCCCTTTTACCAACCGCCACTGCATGCCTGGTTGAACGGCAACGGCCATGTCCTTCATGCCGCGCACCAGACGGCCGCTGCGTGTCAAGCGTTGTTGCCATCATCCTCCCCCATCGGTCGGCGGCTTGAAGACCTGGCTCATGGCAAATGAAACGTTCGCCATGCGGATTGCTCATCGTCTATTCGCTCGTCGGGCGCCGCTGAATCGACGATGACGGGAAGCGCAGTCACGGGAAAGGCTCGCGGTAATTACGGCCGGAGGAGGTACTGACGGGGTTCAGCCGGGCGACAACTGCCGATGAGGCAGCCGCCTACGCTGGCCAATGCCTACTGCCCCTGGCGATAGTCGGTCCGAGCAAGCGCTACCTAGCCGCATGCTCCCTAGAGGGTGTAGTCGTCGAAGATCAACATCATGTCGTCGCGGACAGCCCCCGCTGCCTGGGCTTGCTGCATCATCTCTCTGGCCCGTCGTACCGCCGCATCATTGGCCTGCGGGTGGAACACGACCCACGCCGCCTTGCGAGCAAGCGACACCGGCTGTGCCACGTCCATTTGCAGATCCGCCAGGCCGAAGCCGACGCCGACGGGTAAGCCATCGAGTCGATACCGCTTATTCTCGCCGAATACGCGGACCACGATGAAGTCAGGGCCCCGCTCGACAAAAGAAACGGGGGTCGAGACTCCCGCGGTGAATACTTCTCCAGCGCCCAATTGATTGATGGCCGCCAGAATCGCTCGATGGCAATCGGCGGCAAGCTTGGCAGCGGCTTGGAGGCGAGCCAGCTGAGCTTGCTGGGGCTCGGTCTTGGCCAACCGCTCCGCCTCTACTAGCCGTTGTTCTGCCTGATCGTACTTATTTGCTCGCAACAAATCGCGCACATCATCCATCGTCTTTTTCCAGGCCGCTTTCTCCTCCGCACTCAGGTCCGCCACGGTCACAACCGGTTGCATCGCAGGCGCCTGCTGCGGCGCATTCTCCGCCGAGTTCGAAGCGGTTGATTCCTCTCCTGCCGGCGGCTGCATGGCCATCGGGGAGGACATCGCCAAACCGGGATCCGTTTCTGACGGGCGAGGTGATGGTGAACGATTGCCGTCTTGGTCAGCCGACATGGCCTGCGATCCGGATGGACTTTCGGTCGCCCCTGCTTCATCAGCCATCGTCGCCAACCCAGGGACCGCAGCCAAACCACTGCGCCGTCTGGGCAAGTTGTTGTTCGCATCCGGTGGTGCGGCAGTCGCGGTTCGAGGAGTCGTCGGAGGATTTTGCGCCAATTGTTGCGCCGCTTCCTCTTTCTGCTGCTCTTTCATTCTCAACACGGCGAACAGGACTCCCAGTACCACCGCCACGGTAACCAACATCCCCGCCGCGGCCAACAGCAGGGAGCGATCACGGCGTTTGCGCAGCTTTTTCGCCAGGGTGGTGCTCGACGCCCGCGAAGGGAAGGTCGTGGACCGCGATGCGGACGCCTGCGAAGTGAAGTCTGCAGGGCGGTCACCAACCAAGGCGGCGCCCAGTGCAGGAGCGACGGCGGAGGGAGCCGCCTGCGTGGGCTGCTCGTGCACACTCGATGAGACGATGGCCATGAGCTGTTCGTATTCTTGTTCCCATTGCGTCGCCGTGGCCACCTCTGACGGCGCCGACTGAAGATACACTTGCAAATCGAACGGTGCCGCCGGATCCCCTGCAGGCAAGTAATCTCGCAGAGCATCGTCCAGCACGCTGCCCGCTGGAGATGACGCTGTCGCAGCCACAGCCACCGTCGGCGTCGAAACACCGCTGTCGCCATTCAATCGGTCACCGTATACCTTCCGCCATCGCTTGTCATAGGCGGCTTTGTGATGGGCATCGAGCAGATGACGCTGCGCCAACGCCAGCAGTCGCTGCAGTCGCTGGCCGCTGGTACCAGATTCCTTCTTGGCTCGGGCGGCAACGCGCTGCATGGCGGCGCGAATCCGCGCTGGATCACCTTCGAGCGGGTCAAGGTTCAGCAGCCGATACAGATCGGGAAAACTTTTGGGAGACGGATTACTTGACATGGCAATCCCGGCTGAGGGAGAGAGGAAGATTTTTCCATGGAAGGCATCGGCACCAGCGACCGATGGCGACCGCGGCAGCGATGAAGCTGCATGGAGTGGAAGGTAAGCTGCCAGTCCACTCATTGTACTCCACAGACCATCTGGACAGGACGCCTGCCCGCGTTAACGTTCGTTGCCAGCGGTTGATCAGCGAACTACCCGAGCCGAATGTCGACGCCGGCATGCCCAGCTGGCATCGGGTATACCTAGCCACAGTGGCGGATCGGTCCCGAGCATCTCCCTTCGTGATTCCGCGCGGTCGGTCGAGTTTGCGCTGAACTGGCGATTAGGGTCAGAGCACGTTACTCCGCATCCCACCACCATATCCTATCGGAAAGGTCATCGGACGCCGCGACGGAAGAGGACGACGGACGCACTGCCTCGTGGCTTCGCGGCACGAGTGAGGAAGCGATCCAGCTCCCTTGCCGCCAATGCGTGGCCGCAGCCAATGGTTGCGGTTGCACCAGCACTCCACCGCTGACCACGGCCATGTTCGTCCCGCCGGGCAGTCGGTACCAAGTCGCCAGTCCCGCAACCTTCTTCGGTGCCGGGTGGCTCTCGGACGGAAGATGCCCCAAGGCGCAGAGCATGGGGAACCATGCCTTCCACGAAGGTTGACCGGTTGCTTCAATGCCGACTTGCAGCGCTAAAGCCGCCTCGAAGATACCACAGATTCGCGCGTAATTCGCATAGCCGTCGCGCAATTGCTCGAGCCGCTCGGTCATCCCGCGAGCGAAGGCGTCAGCCGCCGGATCCGCTTGTCCGGTCGGCGCGCGGCCTTGGGCAGTCATCCATTGTTGCTCACTGAGGATCCGCACGCAGGATGGCGGCAACTGGAATATCGTGCGGTCCGCATTGGTGGTGATCGGCTGGTCGGTATAGGCGAACCACCAGCGGATCATGCTTTGCGGCGGCGGTTGTAGGACTCCCGATTGCTCCAAGTGCTCGAAATAGCTGGGCACGTGTGGCTGCGTCCGCTGCTGGCCGAACCCCACCTGCTTCATATGCTCATCGGCATCAATCAGCGCTAAAGCGGTGCTCGAGGTCGGTGAAATCCCAAACACTTGCACTTGAAAATCACCGATACGTTCCCGCAACTGATCCACGAAGGCGCGCGGATGGCGTCCTAAGGTGTCCCGTGCGGCGGAGGTCCCCAACCACTGGTTCACCGACTGCAGCCCCTCCTCGGTAGGTTCGATGGTACAGCCCAAGGGAGACGTCTGATGATGGATCAATGCCGTTAGGGCCGCCAGGTCGGCAAGCAATAACGTCGGCGCACCCGCAGACGCGGGACCGGCAAGAAGCACGTCCTCACCGGCTACGTCGATGCGCACCAGCTCGACTTTCTTCAACCCGGCTAATTGCTGCAGCTCACGGGTCGGCGGCTCTCCGCGACGAAGCAGCTCCTGCAGCTTGCGATCCAAGGCCCGCAACGACACCACGCGTCGGGATGCCGGCCGCATCCAGTCGTGATCGCCAGGAGGTTGAGGTCTAAGCGACCAGTCCTGTCCACGGGACGGAGCGTCCAAGGAGTCCTGCGGCGCCATCGGCTCGACTCGCCGCACTTGGCCCGCAGGATCGACAAATACGCCTGACGGATAGGGCAGAATGGTGCTCGTCCCTCCCTGCACCAACCAGCTATCCGGATCGATCGTCTGCTGAATCAGCGTGATCAGCGTGTCGAAGTCGGCCATGGCGGCGCCACCGGCCTGCCGTGGCGTGGGGGAATTCATCCCCTCAGAGGGAACTTTCGCCTGAGGAAGACTCTCAGACTGGGGTGTCCCCGTCTGCCCCCGTGCGGGATGGCCCAAGAAAACCGCTACCAGTCCGCCAATGCCCATGGCGACGTACAGCCAGCGTCGAAAATCCCAATTCCCCATGAAATCACTCCTTCATCGAACGTAGGTCGCCATCGGTCGGCGTGGGCGGGTCCGGCGGCTAGCGAGACTGCATGCGACGTGCCAGTTTACCGATCCGCTAGGCGTTGAGCAAATCCGGCGACCTCCATCCCACGGTGGCGTTACCCAACCTCGGTGGGTCTCATCAATTGACACAGATACGAAACAAGGGCAAAATGGGCAACCTTGGTGAAATTGGTAAACACCGTCGGAGGTGCGGCGAATTGCTTGTTGCGTTTTGGCAACATGTAGCGAAATTGACCAAGTCCCGGACATTTTCCGTAAATCACTTCAAGCAAAGCACTTACGACCATCGATGCGAGTTTCTACGCCGTTCTGGCATCACCCCTGCTCAAAAGCATCGTCGTCTCCCCCAGTGCTGAGGGAGTGGTTTCCTGGCTGAGTCCACGAGTTTCCGCGACGACGAGAGGTACCTGATGAAGAAGAACTATCGCAGCCGAGCAACGATTGACGACGTGATGGAAACCGACTTGGATACAATCGACTTGGCCGCCGCCGCGGGCTATTCGGACACCAGCGCCGTGCTGGAAGACGACGAGGAATCGATCGATGGGGAGATTGAAGAGGGGGACCTGGAGGACCTGGCCGAAACGGTAGAGTCGACGGACGATCCCGTACGCATGTACCTGATGCAGATGGGTGAGATCCCATTGTTGACCCGTGAGCAAGAGATCGAAGCGGCGAAGAAGATCGAGCGGACGCGAAGTCGATATCGCCACTGGATGTTGGCCACCGATTTCATGCTGCAGGGTGCATGCAAGCTGTTGGAGAACGTGCGAGACGGCAAACTGCGGTTGGATCGAACGATCGAGGTGAGTGTCACCAATGCGGTCGAAAAGAAGGCCATCATGAAGCGGATTGGCCCCAACATCCACACGTTGCGCCATTTGTTGGTCGAAAACCATAACGATTACTTCATCGCCATTGACAAAAAGCGTCCCATGGCCGAACGGCGTCGGGCCTGGAAACGACTGACGCGCCGACGCAATCGAGCGGTGCGTTTGGTTGAGGAGATGAATTTGCGGACCAACCGCTTGGAGCCCTTGTTTCAGAAGCTCAAGGCAATCGAAGCGCGGATGCACACATTGAAGAACCAACTGGCCGTGGCGGAAAAGTCCGGATTCGCCGACGGGCAGTCGCACGAACAATTGCTGGAGGAACTCCGTTACCTGATGCGGATTACCTTCGAGAGCCCGCAAACGCTCCATCGTCGCGTCCAACGGGTGGCCGAGTATCGCCAGGATTACGACGCCGCCAAACGTGAGCTATCGGCCGGAAATCTGCGGTTGGTGGTGTCCATCGCCAAGAAGTACCGCAATCGTGGGCTGAGCTTTCTTGACCTGATCCAAGAAGGCAACACGGGGTTGATGCGTGCGGTGGACAAGTTCGAGCATGCCCGCGGCTTCAAATTTTCCACCTACGCCACATGGTGGATTCGTCAGGCGATCACCCGGGCGATTGCGGACCAAAGTCGCACGATCCGAGTTCCGGTGCACATGATCGACACGATGAGCAAGGTGCGTGCCGTGACGCGCGACTTGGTTCAGGAGCTGGGGCGTGAGCCATCGGTGGAAGAAACCGCCGAGCGAGCCGGGTTGTCGATCGAGGATGCACGCGTGATCATCAAAATGGCCCGCCACCCCCTGTCGCTGGACCAGCCCGTGGGGGACCATGAGGACAGCTTCTTTGGCGAGTTCCTCGAGGACTACCGCGATCACGATCCGTTATTCGAGGCGAACCAAGAGTCGCTAAAACACCACATCGACCAGGCGATGCAGACGCTCAATTACCGCGAACGAGAGATTTTGCGACTGCGATACGGCTTGGCCGACGGCTACGCCTATACCCTCGAGGAGGTAGGACGCATCTTCTCCGTCACCCGCGAACGTGTGCGTCAGATCGAGAGCAAGGCCGTTCGCAAGCTGCAGCAGCCAACGCGGAACAAAGCGCTGATGAGCTTCATCGACGGCCTCGACCCGACTGGGATCGAGAACGAGGCCAGCAATCGCTGAGTCCACGCCCCGCTTCGCCACCTTCATAAAATCTTCATACGCGAGTGATTGCCGACTGCTTCAACTACTCTCTATCCTGAACCGTGTTGTGCAGTTCCGGCTGGTCCGACGGTAGCAGGTCGGCCATGTATCACAGATACCTTTAATCGAAGGTGACGGTGTAATGCGAAGCTTGTGGCGTTTCAGTGGGACAATCCTCAGCATGTGCGTGTCGTCCACGTTGGCCTTTGGGCAAGTGGAGGTGGATCCGGATCTACCCGACTACCGACCGACCACTGGGGTGTCAGGTTCGCTGAAGAGCATCGGTTCGGACACGATGAACAATGAGATGGCATTGTGGGCGGAAGGTTTTCAGCGATTTTATCCCAACGTCAAAATCGAGATCGAGGGTAAGGGATCGAGCACCGCACCGCCGGCGCTGGTGGCTGGGACAAGCCAGTTTGGCCCCATGAGTCGCCCCATGAAGGAGGCGGAGATCGCCAGCTTCGAGCAGAAATATGGCTACAAGCCCACGGCCTTGCCCACCAGCATCGATATGCTGGCCGTGTATGTCAACAAGGACAATCCGATCGAAGGGTTGTCGTTGCCGCAGGTGGACGCGATTTTCTCAAAGACCCGTAAAGGCGGCTATCCGAAGGACATTCGCACCTGGGGAGACGCCGGCCTTACCGGCGCTTGGGCGCGGCAACCGATCAGCCTCTACGGCCGCAATTCCGCTTCCGGCACCTATGGGTTCTTCAAGGAGCACGCTCTTTTTGGTGGCGACTTCAAAGATGAAGTGAAGGAGCAACCGGGAAGTTCCTCTGTCGTGCAAGGGTGTGCCCGCGATCGGTTTGGTATCGGCTACAGCGGGATCGGATACAAGACCGCGGATGTCCGCGCCGTTCCCTTGGCCGCCGAGGAAGGCGAACCATTCGTCGAGGCGACTCCCGAAAACGCTTACAGTGGTGAGTACCCTCTGGCCCGTTTTCTGTACCTATACGTCAACGTCAAGCCTGGTGAGGAGCTGGATCCCCTGCGACGGGAATTCATCAAGTACATCTACAGCAAGCAAGGTCAGGCAGACGTGATCAAGGATGGCTACTATCCTGTACCGGCAGCCATCGCTCGTGAAGCCCTGGAGAGCGTGGGGATCAAACCGAGCTTTTAAAAAAGAGGGGTCACCTTTTGATCAATTGTTGCGGTGACGCTACGATGGTCCATCGCCAGAGGTGCGATACCGCTTGGCGTACCTCGCCATTGTGCCCGCACCAGCCTTCTGGCCGACAATGCCGCCGAGTCGTTGGCTGGCGGCATTTGCCGAGAGGGAAAAACCGTCTAGGAGCGAAACCAGCGACCCTTCCGGTCATGGATAAGCGGCTCGCTGGTGGAAGACCGCTGGCGTTGCCTCGCCTACGGACAGTACGCGCCTGCGAGGCGTGTCCCCGGTGAACAAATGGCTCGACGAGACGATCGACTTCAGGCGACAGGCGGATTCGTGGGAGAGGGCAAGTGATGACCGAATTGAAGGGGACCGCCTCTTCAGAGATCGACGTCCGTGGGCGTAAAACACGTCCGCCGGTGCGTCGTCTGCGGTCAACGCGACGTAGTGTTTTGTTGGCCGACTTCTTCGCCCGGTGGTGCATCATCATCGGTGGCATTGCCACCATCGGCGCTGTTTCGTTGGTTTGTCTGTTTTTGGTTTGGGTGGTGCTACCACTCTTTCAGTCAGCAGAGATTCGCGCCCTGCCTACCGCGACGTTGCAACGATCCGCACCTTCCCCCACCCCCGCAGATTCCCCAAGCGCGGCAGCGGCAGAAGATACAGCAGAAGTCGCGGATGGAGCAGCGGTGCCGGCTCTGGAGGCGGCAACTGCAGATTCGGCTTCCGTACTCGCGTTCGGTACCGACGAGTTCGCCAATCTGTTTTGGACTTTGCGGTTGGACGGTACCGTCGAGGTGCATCGCAATGCCGACGGTCGACTGATCGACCGGCACGCGCTTGCGGGCGACGTCCCGATCGTAGCCGGAGCCTATGACGAGCGTGGCGGTAACGTCGTTCTCGCTTATGCCGATCGCACCATCCGCATTGGTTCGGTCGAGGTGGCCACGGAATTCGTCGCCGACAGTGCGGTGACTCCGGCGCTCCGACAATTGTCTCCCGGGCAGACGCTTATTGACGGCGGTCGGTTGATTGAGCGTACTGCGGAAGGCTTGTACCGTGCTCAACGAGTGCGGATCGAGCTGCTGGATCCTATCGAAGTCGATGTCGATTCCGCCATTCGATTGATCGACGCCAGCTTTTCGTCGAAAGGAAAGGTGGTTGGCTTTCTGACTGCCGACGGGACGCTGACCGTTGCTCAGATCACGGAGCGAAAGAACCTGTTGACCGGCAAGGTCACTACGCGACTGCGTTCCGGTTCCATGTTGGTCGAGCGGGTGGCCAGTGATGGGCTTCCCTCCCAGTTGATGTTGAGCGGCTTGGGGGACAACATCTTGTTGTTATGGGAAGACGGCCTCACTCAACGATTCGACACGCGAACGATTGCGGAGCCGCAATTGGCGGAAACAATCGATCTGGTCCCCGGCGAGGAGCGCTTGATCCAAGCGCGGTTCCTTGTGGGTAAGACCAGCATCGTTACTGGCGATTCGGCGGGCAATGTTCGGGTATGGTTCCGCATCAAGCCGGAGGAGGCCGATACGATCGATGGGGCTCAGTTGGTTGCGGCCCGCAGCCTGGCCCACGGCCCGGGCGCCGTGCTCCGTATCCATACCTCGCCATCAGCGCGGATCGCCGCCATCTTGTTCGAATCCGGGACACTGGCGATATTCCACACCACCAGCTCCAAGCAGTTGGCCTCCTTACAAGTGGAAACCACCGGAGACCCGCTGCTGTTGACCATGCCGCCGCGCAATGACGGATTATTGCTCCGCGCTGGCGACTCCCTGCACCGTTGGCAATTGGATGCGCGACATCCGGAGATTACCTGGTCATCGGTTTTTCGACCTGTGTGGTACGAGGGCTATGAGCGGCCGGAGCACGTATGGCAATCCTCCAGTGGAACCGATGACTTCGAGGAGAAGTATGGTCTGATGCCGTTGATCTTCGGCACCTTCAAGGCCACCTTATACTCCATGTTGTTCGCCGTGCCATTGGCTCTGTTGGCTGCCGTCTATACCAGTGAGTTCCTGCATTCGCAGTGGCGCGCTCGGGTGAAACCGACGATCGAAATCATGGCCAGTCTGCCCAGTGTCGTGTTAGGCTTCTTGGCAGCCCTGGTTTTTGCGCCATTGCTAGAAGACCTGGTTCCTCAGACCTTGACAGCGCTGGTCACCGTTCCCTTCAGCATGTTGCTTGGCGCCCAAATCTGGCAATTGCTTCCCGCGCGGACAGCCGTGCGAATGGAGCGATGGCGGATGGTGGGTATCGTGGCCATGCTCCCGGTGGGACTGTGGTTGTCGGCGCAGATTGGTCCGCTGGTGGAGCGTTGGATGTTTTACGGTGATATCAAAGCCTGGCTGGACGGCCAAATCGGCTCTGCAGAAGGTGGATGGATGTTCTTGACCCTCCCCTTGTCGACCTTGGTAACGATCTACTTCTTGACCATCGTCATTACCCCCCTGCTGCGACAACGCTGGTCTCACCTGTCGCGACAGTCCTTCGCCCTGCTGGATTTGGGGAAATTCATCCTGGCATCAGTGGCCACTCTCGGCTTGGCTTACTTGATGGCAGTCGGCTTGACCGCCATCGGCTGGGATCCTCGTGGATTGTACCTGGGAACCTACGTGCAGCGGAATTCGTTGATCGTGGGGGCGATCATGGGATTCGCCGTCATCCCCATCATCTATACCATTTCCGACGATGCGTTGACCGCGGTGCCTGATTCCTTGCGTGCCGCCTCGTTGGGGGCCGGGGCAACGCGGTGGCAGACCGCGGTCCGCGTGGTCATCCCCACGGCGATGAGCGGGCTCTTTTCCGCGATGATGGTTGGATTGGGACGTGCCGTCGGTGAGACGATGATCGTGTTGATGGCGGCAGGAAACACACCCATCATGGATTGGAATATCTTCAACGGCTTCCGTACCCTATCGGCGAATATCGCTGTGGAGCTGCCCGAAGCCGTGTTGGGGAGCACGCATTACCGCATGTTATTCTTGGCGGCGCTCGTCCTTTTTCTGTTGACCTTCGTCGTCAACACCGTGGCCGAAGTCGTACGGCTCCGATTCCGCAAAAGGGCTTTTCAGCTATGACCGCGGCAGGAACTCCGCCGGCATTGAGTATCGAGCAGCAGCAATCCGCGCCACGACGTCGACGATTGACCAGCGGCGGCAACTCCGTGTTGGCCCAGTGTGAGCCGATGATATGGCTCAACGGTGGTGCCCTGGTCGTATGCGTGGTGATGATTCTGGGGTTGCTGCTATTGATTCTTTATCAAGGGGCGATCACCTTTTGGCCGCAGCCTGTGGTCCAAGTCCGCACGGTGGAAGGGTCGACGTACTTGGGTGAAATCACCAGGCGGGATTCATACCTGGTGGGGTACGTGGAGGCCGAACGATTGTCACCGGCGGTGAGGGAAATCGCCCTCGACAAACTGGATGCCAGCCTATTGGCGAAACTAAGCCAGCTGCAGAGCAAGCAACGACTGGCTAGCCGTGTGACGGAGTTGGCCCCCAATGCCGAACAAGGTCTGCATAAGTTGTTCCTGAACTCCCCGGCCGCGCAGGAGGCCACCGCTGCCCAGCGCCGTGCCTTGTGGCAATCATTCCAGCAGTTTCGTGATCATCCAGAGTCGATCGCACGCGTCACCGACCGCATTGTTCAACTGCTCGATGCTGCTACGGGATCATCCGCTGCGATCCACGACCAATGGATTCGCTGGCGGCAGCGGCGCGATGAGTGGTTGGCCCATTCGTCGCTGGCAGAGATGCAACAGGCACTGGAACAAGCCCCAGCACTGCTCGCCGACCTGTGGACGGCGCAGACCCTGGAGCTACTCAGCGTCGATGTGTCCATCGTGGTGGGGCGCCGCCTCCTACGCACGGGAAATTTTGAATTGACCGGTGAGCATTTCACCTGGATCACCGACTTGGAGATCGCCCCGGAGGGGGTGAGCCGTCCGCGCTGGGCGATGATTTTCGAGCGCTTGGCTTGGGGGCGATTCTACGGTGAACCTGTCGCCTTGCTTATCGATGATCAGCCTGTTGCCACTGAGCCGGAAAAAATCTGGCAGCAGTTCAATGAGTTGCATCCGGACATCCGCCAGCGATGGCAACGACGACGTCGGCTGGAAACTGTCGATACGGGCGAGGTCAATCGGATGCTAGAAGCAGAGCGATTGCAGCTGAAGCGCGCAGAGATGCGTTTCGGAAAAGATTCGGAACAATGGAGGCGAATCGCCGAGGAATCCCAACGACGCTCCCAAGCCTTGGAGGAAGAGTTCGACGTCATTCGTCAGGAAATCAACCGGCTGGATGAGGAAAACGAACGTTACAAACTGAGGGTGCATACAGCCTCGGGGGTCGACCATGATCTGCTCTTGGCCGACATCGTGCGTTGTTATCCCGCCAACCAACTGACAGGGAAGGAAAAACTGCAGGTATACCTGTCGCGGTGGTGGGAATTCTTGAGCGACTCCCCGCGGGAAGCTAACAGCGAAGGAGGCGTGTTCCCTGCCATCTGGGGAACGGTGGCCATGACCCTGCTGATGTCCGTCGCTGTCGTTCCGTTTGGCGTTCTGGCAGCGCTCTATCTGCGCGAGTACGCGAAAGCTGGTTGGGCGATCAGCATCGTTCGTATCGCCGTCAACAATCTCGCCGGTGTACCGAGCATCGTCTTCGGCGTTTTCGGCTTGGGGTTCTTTTGCTACCTGCTCGGGGCGACGATTGACGAACTATTCTTCGCTGAGAAGCTCCCCAGTCCTACCTTCGGTACCGGAGGTCTCTTGTGGGCCTCGCTTACCTTGGCGCTGATGACCCTGCCCGTCGTGATTGTGGCCACCGAAGAGGCATTGGCAGCGGTCCCTCGTTCCATGCGCGAAGGCTCGTTGGCCTGCGGCGCCACCAAGTGGCAGACCATTCGGCGCATCGTATTGCCTCGCGCCATGCCAGGTATCATGACGGGGATGATTCTGGCCATGGCCCGCGGTGCCGGTGAAGTAGCCCCGCTGATGCTGGTCGGCGCCGTCAAGTTGGCTCCGGAGCTGCCTATCGATACGACCTTCCCCTACGTGCACTTGGAACGAAGCTTCATGCATTTGGGGTTCCACATCTATGATCTGGGATTCCAAAGCCAAAACAGCGAAGCGGCCAAGCCCATGGTCTTCACGACTACCTTGCTGTTGATCGTCCTTATCGCTACGATGAATCTAATTGCTATCTGGATGCGGTCCGCTCTGAAGAAGAAGTTCCAGTACAGCCAGTTTTGAACCCCGCATCTGCCCATCCATCCCCCCAGCCCTCTCAACGCGACTCTGCCATCGCAAACGCTGCACCGGGAGCCATTGCGTGGCCTTCATCCGCGCAATGGATGTGGTCCGGGGTGCTTCCCAAAACAGGTCCATAAGTTACGAGAGTCTAACGCTGGTGGTCACCCGGGCCGAGCAGATGAGTCACGATCGATGAAACCTTTTTCGAGGACTCGGGTCCACGACGTGGTTACTTGGTTGGCGGCGTCTGCCGAGCATCGGACCGAAACGACCTGATCAACGATTGTAGCAGACCGAAACGCAACCAAAAACATTTCCCGGTCTCAACGCCCGCGTCCGATCGGCCCGCCCCGGGCAAGATTTAAAACACAGAGCACACGAGGAACACAGAGTTCCGTTCGTCCATCAAACTCGGTGTCCTCGGTGCTCTCCGTGTTTCACTCGTCTGCGCAACTGCAGGGAGAAAAGACCATCACGCCAATGTCATCGTTTGACCTAGCAACCGCGCCCCAGTGCCTCGCGACTTCGAACACTGGATCGTTGCGCAGAAACTTTCGTTCACGTAACTAGTCTTAAGGCAAGCAGGACTCGCATGAGCAGTAAGCGACACAGTCCGTGAAGCAGCTCATCAACAAGCTTTGTGAGCCGGAGGTACGTGTCGTCGGCTGGCCAGACGATCGGCTAGGTAGGCCAAACGGTGGTGAAGAGCAAGGGGGAAGTTGCATCGCGGCAGGAATGGACAGCAACGCGCCGCGTTAGTCGCGGGGCTAAGGAATGCCGAGGAGGCCAAGCGACTGAAGGAGCTTGAGGCGGAGAACAAGCGGCTGAAGCAATTGCTGGCTGAATCGGAACTGGACAAGCTGCCTGAGGAAGAAGCCTGGGAGGGAAACGTTTACGTGTGACACCAGCTCGCGGGCTCCCCAGCCGACAAGGTAAGGTCCTACGATTTACCGTGAGTTTGCGGTAAGCGTGCGGGCTGGAAAAAACTTGGGATCGAATGGGGGGGCGGCTGAGTGGGGTAGATGATGGAGGGAGCTAGCGCCGTGCTGGGGCTTGCTCAGGGCTCTGTTCAGACGCTTCAGAAGATGGACCCGCCTGGGCAAGCTCGGCCTGACGCTGAGCGTAGTTCCATGGTAGCCAGGCGTCAGGCCGTGTTGCGACGTCGTCGGCGTGGCGAAGCAACGCTACCAGATACTGATAAGGATTGATGCGGTTCAATTCGCACGTATGGATCAGCGTCATGTAGACGTCCCCCGCCTCCGCTCCGCCGGGTGAGCGATAGTAGAGCGAGTTCTTGCCGTGCAAAATCGATTTCTTCAGGGCTCGCTCGGCCACGTTGTTATCCAGAGGAGCGCCGGCAACTCGCAAGAACTGGGGCAGCCCCTCCCAGTTCTTGAGCATGGAGTTGATCGCTTGCCCAAGCGCTGAATTCGGCTCCACCCGCCGGTCGTCCAATTGCCGGGTCAGCCATTTGTGCAGGTGCGCCCATCACCCGCCTGCTCTTGGCACGGTGCAACGCCAGCCGCTTCTTGTGAGACAATCCCTTGCGCCGCGCCTCGGCATCCACGCGATAGACGTGGCTGAGCTGCCTCAGCACATACTCCGTCTCTTCGGGAAATACGTCGACCAGGTCCACGAAGTTCCGCCGCGCGTGGGCCAGACAGTGGGCCACGATCGTTCGCAGCACATCAGGCATGTTCCACGACAACGCATCGCACATCTGGATCGGCGCACCCAGATCTTTCCCACCGCCAGAGAGCTCACCAATACCAGCACGACGCGCAAGCGAGTGAACCAGTACAACCACGATGCGCCAGCGAGTGAACGCGCAGCACCGCCCCCAGATTCTCGCCCGCATGCCGATGCCCTTGCGAAAATCGGCCGGCTCGACCGCCACCAAAATGCGCATGTGCGGGGTGATCTGCAGCACGGCCACTACTCCTCGCGAACCAGTTGGCTGAGCGTGGCCAGGTCGGGCGTTGTGCTTCCCTTCCAACGCAGGGTCAGCTTGGTGCCGCCGCCGTTTTCGAATTCCAATTCGCATTCCGCTTGCGGATTGACGTTCGTTACCGGCGCCAGTTCCACGAAGGCCCCAGCACCGCCACGACGACGCTTCTTCGGAGCATCAGCGGCCTTACCCCGTGCTCCACCACGACCGTCCAACCGTCTTTGCAGGGTATAGTAATCGAGCTTCAGCGTTTGGGCCGTCTTTGAGACGCCGTGCCTGCGAGCGACCTGGCATGCCAAATCCCACAGTTCATCTGGAATCCGGCCGCGTCCCGACTTTGCCCCCCTCCACTGCCTGAACGCTTCCACAGCCTGCTCGAAAAGCCGATCGTTGGTTGCAGTAGAATCGTTCGTCGCAGTAAGACGCTCGTTCGTTGCAGTCAACTGTTCCATGGAACGGAGCTCCTTTCGGCTAGAGGACCAAACTCACCTCCAGCCTACCCGTTCCCCCAAAATCCCTCACACACGCTTACCGCAAACTCACCGCCAAAGGCCACAGAAATTGTAACGGATAAGCTTCGACTTACGGATGTGCTCATGTACGACGATTATATTTTCTTACTCGACGAGGATAAGAAAGTTGTTTCTATTCGGGTAGGACGCTGATGAGGACCAGGCGCCAAAACCGCGTTGAACAATTCTTTGCACTCCGTCTGCCGAAGGTACACCAGTGTGTGTACGCCTCATTTGGGCTTGATGGTAAACGAGTTCCCGCTTTTTTGGGTGAGCTAGTGCTCTGAGTGAGACTAGAGTCATTTGGAGAATAGTATACCAAATGCTCGATGAATAATTTTACACAAAAATTGACGATCCCCACAAATGTAATAATAGTCAGACGTGCCGTTTGAGCGTGGCGTGCGCGACATTCAATTACCAACTTCCGTGGAATAACGCACGAGGACTTCTTTCTGATCATGGGACTTGATGGCGTCGAACTTTTGATGGACGTTGAAGAGCACTTCGGCATCTCGATTCAGGATGCCGAGGCGGAGGCGATGGGTACCGTCGGCGATCTGATTTCCCTTATCAGTGCGCGGCTTTCTGCGGCGCAGCGAATTGAGTGCCCTACCGCGCGGGCGTTTTTTGACTTGCGTCGCCTGGTACGAACGGTGGCGACAGATGACTCCCTGCGAATCCGGCCGAGGGATCGGGTGACGGAGAAACTCGCTCCAGCTACACGAAAAAGGCTCTGGGAGCAGCTCGACGACCTACTGGGGACGCATCCACCAGAACTGTGTCGTGCCGGGCACCTGCGGTGGTTGCTGGTACTGGTGGGGCTTGTCTGTCTGGCAAGCGCTTTTCTGGCGGCGATCGCGGTTGAGTTTACGATACTACCGCTTACGTTGGCGATTGCTGTGGCCATCATCGCGCTGCTAAACCGCATGACACTGCGTTTCCGGAACTTTCCACCGCAGGGTTGGGCCACGTTCGGTGAAATCGCTATCCAGCTTGCTGGCACAACCGCTGCAACCAAGAAGCTTCATCTCCGTTCAGATGACGACATCCTCCATGCATTGCGTCCGTTGGTGGTTAACGCCCTGGGAGTCGACGAGTCGGAGGTCGTCCCGTCAGCACGATTCGTTGAAGATCTTGGTATGGGCACCTAGACACCCAATTGGTGCCCACCAAGTGGTGGCGGTGGCACGATGGACCAAACGCATGGGTACCGATTCTCTGTCCATTGAGGAAGGGAACGGTGTGCAACAAGAAAAGAATTGCGAGCAGTCCGTGGAGTCGATACCATTTACCCCAGGGGCAAGGATTCGCAAGCATCGTTGCGCCTGCATCGGATCGAACAAAGCGATGCACTCAAGCAGCGCCTGGGGCCGCTTGCGAATGGATCGTTTACCTTCGTCGCCAAGGCACCTCCAACGGAGATTTCAACAATGGCGCGTCGCGGAATCACCATGGTTGAACTATTGGTGTCGCTCGGCGTCATCGCCATCATCGTTGCCATTGCACTTCCGTCTATCCAGTCGGCTCGCGAGTCAGCGCGTCGCATGCAATGCCAACACCATCTTCGGCAGATACTTCTGGCGACCCAGTCGAGGCATGCCGCGACTGGAGATTTGCCATCATTTTACAACGGAACTTCGTTAGAGTATCCACTGCATGAATGGGATCTTTTTCATATGCATTCTTGGCGAGTGCCACTGCTACGGTACCTTGAGCTGGCACCGCTGAAAGATCAGATTGCGTGGGAATCCCTAGCAACCTCCGCAGAGAACGCGTCGGTGGCGAGGTCTGTCGTGCCCATCTTCCTCTGTCCGAGTGGAGGCGACCCTTCGCGCAGGGGTAGGGGGTTAAAACACGGTTCTGTAAATGTTCCTTTGCAGGATGCCACCGAAAAAGACCTTTACGAAGTTGTACGTAGTGATTACGACGCGATGGCTGGCGTCCAGGTGCATCCTTCCCCATTGCCGGCAGACGCGAACCCCCGCTCCGTGAAGTATGTGCGGTGGGGGATTTGGGGATGGCCAGCCGTCGATTCGAACACGATCAGTGGATATCGCCTGAAGCGATTCCTCCCAGGAAAGTTCCGCGAAGTTCTCGATGGACTATCCAATACGATCGCGTTGGTGGAACGTGCCGGAAAACCGACTGACCTATTGCATGGACGGCCGCACGTCACCAGAGAAAATCCCAACGCAGAGTACCCTGGTCAAGTAGGTTGGTCCGTGAGCAATACCTTATTTTGGTCCATCCATGCCAACGGCGTAGGAGTCAATGAATCCAATGCGACGGGGATATATTCCTTTCACGTGGATGGAGCAAATATCGGGATCGCTGACGGATCGGTTCGTTTTCTTTCGGAATCCACGGATTTTGATACTCTGGCCAGGCTCTATGGAAGGGCGGACGGAGGGCTGCCGCAATAGTGACCAGATAGAGGCATGTAAGGAGTCGAACCGCACGATGGATGTGGTCGGTTGGCGGCGGATGGCTTCCCCCTTGATTCGGTAGATGCAGAAACACGTCACCAGGAGGAATAAGCACCTCGCTGGAGTCACCGCGGGAACCTTCTTTCGCCGCGCAATCGACTTGTCCGCGCGCGATTTGATCGACGGTTGGCAGTGTATTGCGTTGGCTGCATGACGGCCGGTCGACGATGTTGCAGGCATTGAATCAACGCTGCGTCTTACCAAACCTCGTCGGGACAGCACCGGAGAGTGCCCGTGCAGCGTGGTCTGAAAGCGACGCCAAGCGTTACCAACCTCGGTGCCGTCGATCAACGCATTGGAGTAAACGCCAGAGACGAAACGGCGGAGCGGGGGGCGACCGGCGAGGTGATTGCCTCTGGTTAAGTTGTTTGTTCCGGGAAAACTCAGAGGCGCAGCGATTCGCCTGGCGCGTCCCGCTCACTCTTCACGTAGACTTCAGCAGCGGGAACCAGGTCGTAGGAACTTGTGGGTGACAGGTCACGAACATGCAATGGCAAGTGAGGCATGCGCATGGCACCAAGCTGATGTCTGGCTCGGCTTTGACAGTAGCCTGCATGAGTGGGGCAGCGACTTCGAAGAACTGGCAACCGCCGCGACGTGCGATGAGCCAGCGACTGCAGGGGGGGTTCCAACGTCAATCGCGTTGATCGATAGGAATGACGTCGCGTTTGGTGGGACCGACATAGATCTGCCGCGGACGACCGATGCGAGTCGTGGGGGACTCGTGCATTTCGACCCAGTGGGCGATCCATCCCGGCAAGCGTCCGATGGCGAACATGACGGTAAACATGTTGGTCGGCAATCCCATCGCTCGATAGATGATTCCGGAGTAGAAATCAACGTTCGGATAGAGCTTACGCTCGATAAAGTACTCATCTTGCAACGCCACTTGTTCCAACTGCTGAGCGACTTCAAATAGCGGGTCGTTCAGGTTCAGTTGGCTGAGCACCTTATCGCAAGCCTTCTTAATGATCAGTGCCCGTGGGTCGTAGTTCTTGTACACGCGGTGGCCGAATCCCATCAGCCGGAAGTTGTCCTTTTTATCCTTCGCCTTGTCCACATACTTCTTCACATTGCCGCCATCAGCCACGATTTGCTGCAACATGCGCACACAAGCTTCGTTGGCCCCACCATGGAGCGGCCCCCACAAAGCACAAATACCGGCCGAGATCGAAGCGAACAGGTTGGCGTTGGACGAGCCAACAATCCGCACGGTCGAGGTACTGCAGTTCTGTTCATGATCGGCATGGCAGATGAGCAACAAATTCAGCGCTTCGACCAACACAGGATTGGGTTCGTAATCCTGCGTGGGAACGGCAAACATCATGTGCAAGAAATTCTCGCAGTAGGACAATTCATTGCGGGGATACATCAGCGGTTGTCCGATCGATTTCTTATAGCTGTAGGCGGCGATGGTCGGCAGCTTCGCCAACAGCCGATGAATCGAGATTTCTCGCTGCTCCTTGTCGTGTGGATCGAGCGAATCCTGATAAAAAGTGGACAGGGCGCCGACCACACTGGAAAGGATGGCCATCGGATGCGCATCGCGGGGGAAGCCGTTGTAGAACGCCCGCATATCCTCATGAATCATGGTGTGGTGCCGAATCGATTCACGAAATCTCTCCAGCTCGTGTCGATTAGGCAGTTTGCCGTAAATCAGCAGATAGGACGTTTCCACAAAGTCACAGTACTCACACAGTTGTTCGATCGGATAACCGCGATACCGTAGAATCCCTTGCTCACCATTTAGAAAAGTGATTGCACTGGTGGTACTGCCCGTGTTGACGAACCCTTCATCGAGGGTGATGTAGCCGGTGCGTTTGCGCAAGTCCGAAATGTCGATGGCCTTCTCGTTTTCGGTTCCTACCACCACGGGAAGATCCACCGACTTATCTTCCACTTGCAGCCGGGCGGTCAGAGACTTCGAAGTCGTAGCTTTTTCCGCAGTGCTCATCCGCTTACTCCAAGCTCCTTAGCGATTTGACTTCGGCCGCACGTCGGCCGCAGCTCGAGGCTTACGTTACCCAACCAACTCATCACGCGACAGCGCTCCGGCCAGCCTATACGACTCGCCGGACCGGAGCATCGGAGTAGGGAGCTACGTATCGGCCCCTGGCCCGACTCCGGGGTGAGCCTGCTACCGCGATTTCACCTCATCCCTTCGCAGGGAATCCCAGTGTAACCGTGATGCCGATCAGCGACAATTGACCCGGGCGACGAAACTGCGAACCGTGCAAGCTGGCTGGCGGGCATGCCTTGATGATTCGTTCTCACCGGTTCGCGCGGAAACGTTTCCCCAACTGCACCAGCCCGCATGGCAGCGTCGTTGCGCGGTCGGCCGCACCTCTCCGCCGCCACCGGAGGGCTACGGAAGAGGAGTTGGTGTCGACGCCGTCTCGGCAGGGGTGCCGAGTTGCAGATAGGCGAAAAGATCGCGTACCTCATCGTCGCCCAGTGGTTGCAGAAGCCCATCGGGCATCATCGACACCTCGGTCAGCTCCCGCTGAACAATACTCTCCTTGGGGAGACGGTAGGTCTGCTGTTGCGTGATCAACGTCAAGCTCCGTTCGCTTTCCTCAGTCACCAAACCCGTTAGGATGCGATCATCATCGAGCAGCAGGCGGGTGGCGCGATAATCTTTGGTCACCACCGCACTCGGATCCATGATGTTGTCGATCAAGTAATCGAGATTTCCTCGCTGCGCGCCGGTCAGATCGGGTCCGATCGCGTTGCCTTCGCCGAACAATCGATGGCAGGCCCCGCAGTGCTGGGCGAAGAGCCTTCGGCCACGCTGAAGGTCTGCCTGTTGGAGAACACCTGAGGAGAGGAACGATTTCAAACGTTCCATCTCCTGACGACGTTGCCTCGATGTGGGACGCACTTGCCCCCACACCTCGCCCAGCAACTGCAGTACCTCTTCGTCACCCAGATTGGCCAACTGTCGAGCGACGAAGGGGGTTATCTCGCTTGGTTCAATCTGACCGCGACGAACCGCGGCCAGGAGTTTACGTGCCCAAGACGGCCGCGAGGCGAGTGCGGAGATCACTTGGGGGCGATCGAAAGGATGGAATCGGCGGTATTTTTGCAGCACCATGTCCGCCACGGTCGGATCGTTCTCCCGCACCAATCCACGGAGGGCCACGGTATTCAGAAATCGGACGTCCAGCAGTTGTAAACAGAGATCGCGCAGACCGGGGGCGCCGGCGGAGATCAGCGCCTCCACGGCAGCTTGACGAGCTTCCAACGGTTGGCTCCCGTCGGCGGCCAATTGTTGCAGCATCTCGATCGTGCGGCCATCACCGAATAGTACACTCAGCGTCCGTACCGCTTGTTGCGCCGTTTCCGAGCCCTTCTCGAGCACGATGGCTGAGAGCTCCTGCCAGCGATGCGGCTGCGGTGCGCGAAGCCATCCGACCATCGCCTGTGCCATGCCCTCGACTACGGCCTGCTGTCGAGGTACCTCCATGTCGAGAGCACATTCCACCAGCCGATCGGCCAACTCTGGCCGCTCATGAGACGCCGCAGCAATCCGTCGGCTCATCAACCGCAAAGTCCGCGGCCACTGGCACTGTCCGATCAACGCCAACAGGTCGTCGGGAGCGTGTTCCCCCAAGGGGAGAACACCATACCACAACATCAACGGGATATTGTGATCCTCACCATCGGGATGGCGGAGCAGAGCGGCAGCCAGCGGGATCCGTGCGGCATAGGGTAAGCGTTGCAGGGTACTGGCCAGGGTCAGTCGCACTGACGCCTCCGACTCGCTGTGAGCCAGATCAATCAAGCGATCGACCACTTGTGCCGCCACGACCTCCCCTTCATTGGCAGGGCGCGCGCCAGTCGTCGTATCCAATCGCGCACCGTCGGTCAGTAATCGAATCGCCCACGTTCGCAGTGGCGGGGCAGGATCGGACAGTAGCTGCAGCAACTCGGGCCTACCAATCGCCTCTACCGCATGCAGCGCCCATAGTGCTCGCAGTCGTGTCGGTGCTGCCACCGAGGGATCGGCCAGACGGGCGCGCAGCGGTGCCACGACTTCCGCGCAGTCGTGGCCGGCCACAAACCGAGTCCGCAATAGCTCTCGCGCCCGCCGAGCGTGCCATTCGGGGCCATCGAGCGTGACCGCCACCAATTGTGGCCACGAAGGATCGGCCGACAACCGTGGTTTGCCATGGCGAGCGCTACCTTCGGCTGCGTCCTCGCCATAAGAAATCTTGAAGATCCGCCCGCTGGTGCGATGAACGCCGGTTGCCTCATGGCACTCTCCCACGTCGGACCAGTCGAGGACCAGGATGTTTCCATCCGGCAGGGGGATCAAGTCCATGCCGCGAAACCAGGGGTCGTGGGAAAGGGCAAAGTCTGGCAGGTGGCCGGCAACGTATCCCGATCCAGACCGTCGGAGGATATCATGATTGATGCGCCTGCCGTGCATATTGACGGTCAGGATGGCGTCACGAAACTCCTGCGGCCACAGATCTTCCTGATACAGCAACAAACCGACATGGGCATGCCCGCCACCTAGATCATTGGCTGCGCCATCGCGTGAGGCGACCCAACCTTTTCCAGTGTCGAAATGCCAGTGGTCCGCATGTTCGGCCATCAATTCATAGGTGTACGGATTGGCATCCAAGGTGTGAGGTCGATCGAAGTGCGCTCCGGGGATCGCATGCCAGAAGTGTCCGTTGACGGTGTTGATGAAGAACAGTTCTCCCCAGGCGTTCCAGTCGTGCCCCCAGGGGTTGGTTGTTCCTTGGTTGAGTACCTCTACGGCGCCGGATTCCGGGTGGTAGCGCCACATGCCGCCCCGCAAGGGAATGCGTGATTGAGGCGTCGAGCCCGGGGGACCGATCTGGCCGGCACAGGAAGCTCCGCATCGCCCGTACAGCCAACTGTCCGGTCCCCACCCGAGTCCGTTGGCGAAATTGTGGTAGTTCTCCAAGGCGACGGTGAACCCGTCGAGCATGACCTGTGCCGGTCCATCGGGACGCAGATCACCATCGCGGTCGGGAAGGAATAGCAGTTGCGGTGGACACATCAACCACACGCCTCCTCGCCCCACCGCGATGCCGGTCAACCTCTGCACGTCATCGATGAATACCTGGCGTTGGTCGGCATGGCCGTCGTCGTCCGAATCCCACAGGACGATGACCCGATCCCGAAGCGCTAGGTCAAATCGCTGCGTCCGTTCGGCGTAGGTGTAGTTTTCGGCGACCCACAGCCGCCCTAGGTAGTCCGTACATGCGGCGATGGGATTCTGCACCGTCGGTTCAGCGGCGAACAGGGTGGCGGTAAATCCCGGTGGGAGCTGGAGTGCTTCGAGGGCTTGCTGCGGCGACGAAAAGGGAACGTCCGTAGTCTCACTGTTGTAGGGCGTCGGAAAGCCGGACGCGTCGGCGGTCCGAGCCGGTTGGGCCAGCGATCGAGCCGCGACCGGTAGCGCGAACAGCCATGCGCTCAATAGCAGACACCGCATCAGCTTGCCCCTCGGCCGAGAAACCTGCACAGACTCACGGACCACGATCTCTTGGGGCCGGCTCATCCTGCCGCACGTGTTCATAATCCACCTCGTCTTTTCAACCAGTTGCCTCGCCTTGTCCTTCACTTAAGAGCTGTTGCATGTAGGATTGCAACTGCTCGCGCTCTTGCGCCGTCAATTCGGGGTAGCGGAGGTCGAGCTGCTCGATCTTGCCCGCGATAATGTCGGCGATGACGGCCCGCGCGTACCACTTGCGATCTGCGGGAATGATGAACCAGGGCGCCTGCGCGGTGCTCGTCGCCTCGATCCCCTCCTCGAAGGCACGTTGGTAGTCGCCCCATCGCTGGCGTTCCTTCAAGTCCTGAGGGTTGAACTTCCAATTCTTGTGCGGATCGGTAAGCCGTGCCAGCAGCCGTTCCTTCTGTTCCTCGGGCGACAGGTGCAGGAAGAATTTCAAGATCATGGTGCCGTTGTCGACGAGCATGCGTTCGAAATTGCGGATCTCCTGGTAACGTCGCTGCCACACGGCCGCCAATCGCTTCTCGTCGAGCGAATCGAGCATGGGGAGTCGTTGCCGCAACAGGAACTCTGGGTGGACGCGCACGACGAACACCTCTTCGTAGTACGAGCGATTGAAGATGGCCATCATCCCCAGCTCGGGCAGGTGCGGTACGGGACGGCAGAGGCAATGCCGCCTTGCCTCGGCGTCGGTCGGCGCCTTGAACGAATGGACGCGACATCCCTGAGGGTTGACTTGGCCCATCACATGGCGAATGGTGCTGTCTTTTCCGGCGGCATCCATACCCTGCAGGACGATGAGCACCGCGCGCGACTGGCTGGCATAAAGCACTTGCTGGGCTTCGGTCAGCGCCTCGACATCCTCCTCGAGCGCTTCTCGCGCCGCTTCTTTAGAACTCAGCCCCAGATCGGTTTTCGTCGGTCGGTCGCTCAGCCGGAGCTGTTGATCAGGAGCGACCCAGAAGTCGTGCCAGTCGAAACGATGTTTTTTGGCCATTTTTTTGCTGCCTTCCATTGCGATTCGAATCCCGATCGTACACGCGTCTCAGGCTAGTGCCGAACCGGTCAGATTTTCTGTGTATTCCCAGACTTACCCCAGGAACGCCAGGACGTATTGTACTTGGACCGCCCGCGCAATGCGCCCTCGGATTCCTCTGCCGTGGGAACTAGGGAGGCATCTCATCCGTAGCGGCGTCCAGCGGACGTGAGGGCCCGTGCATTTGGACCGTGCAGGTAACGCGACAGCGCTTTTCACCGGTGGTGTCGACGGTAGACTTCCAGGAAACATGAGGCAAGAATCTTCGCCCCACTGCGGACTGCACGGAGCAGGGCCAGGGATTGATGGTTGGGCGATGACGGCTGATAATCGACCAGCAGAACGATCACTGAAAGGAACGCTGAGCGGATCGGCGGGTAGGTAGCTCGACGTCGATAGCCTCTTGCAGGGTTGGCGATACCGAGCTGAATAGTTTTCAAAATTCATATCTGTTTGCGGGAGAAGACGACTCATGCCACTGGTTAATTTGCGCGTCGTACTGGACCATGCCGCCGAGAATGGATACGGCGTGGGAGCGTTCAATGTGAACAACATGGAACAGATTCAAGCGATCATGGAAGCGGCCGACGAGACCGATTCGCCGGTCATCGTCCAGGCATCGCGAGGGGCGCGGGCTTACAGCCAGGACGCTTTCCTGCGACATCTGATGTTAGCCGCAACCGAACTTTACCCACACATCCCGGTCGTCATGCATCAGGACCACGGCAACAGCGTGGAAACCTGCATGAGCGCCATCGAGCAAGGTTTTACCTCCGTCATGATGGACGGTTCATTGCGCGAAGACGGCAAAACTCCCGCTGATTTCGAGTACAACGTTCGCGTGACGAGCGAAGTGGTCAAATTGGCCCACCCGCGGGGTGTATCCGTAGAGGGCGAATTAGGCTGCTTGGGATCCTTGGAGACCGGCGAAGGGGACCAGGAAGACGGGCACGGGGCGACCGGCAAACTCAGCCGTGATCAGTTGCTTACCGATCCCGAAGAAGCCGCGCGGTTCGTCGAATTGACCGGCGTCGACGCCTTGGCAGTCGCCATCGGAACCAGCCATGGAGCGTACAAGTTCACTCGCAAACCGGACGGCGAAGTGCTGGCCATGGATCGCATCGAAGAGATTCATCGCCGCATTCCCAACACTCACCTGGTCATGCATGGCAGTTCCTCCGTCCCGCAAGAGCTGCAGGACATCATCAACCAGTACGGCGGCAAGATCAAGCAGACGTGGGGTGTGCCCATCGAGGAGATTCAGCGTGGCATTCAACACGGTGTTCGCAAGATCAACGTCGACACCGACTGCCGCTTGGCGATGACCGGTGCCGTTCGCAAGGTTCTTTGGGAAAACCCGGAGAAATTCGATCCGCGTGACTACCTGAAACCAGCGCGAGCCGCGATGAAGAAGGTCGTTATGGAACGCATGATCGCCTTCGGCCAGGCTGGTAACGCCAGTAAGATGCGTCAGGCGGCTTTGGTCTAGACACGGTTTCGTAACCACTGGCCACAGGTTTATCCATCGTAGCCACCGGCAATGCAGCGCTGACGTTGTGTTGCATTGCCGTCATTGGCACTTGCGGCCCCCATTCCGCAAGGCGCACCCAATCGCCAGTGGATGGGAGATCGGTTCTGCCGTGGGCTTTTCTACTCACCCCGGTGGTTCGTTTCGGAACGGCCCTTCGACCGGCCGGCAGTGCTTGGCTGTGGACGTGGGGAGCGGCTCGCTGGGCCCACTTGCTAGCCCTTGCTTAAAGGCCGGGCGTCCTTGTTGGCTTCAGGTCGGCTTTTCGGTTGGTGTGCGGGCCTTTCTGGCCATTTTTTGCGGTGAGAATCCCATCTAGCGTTCTGCGGTGCGGATTCTCTACGATTGGAGGAGCGGCAGGGAACAACCATTCCCTCTCGGACGCGGCTGAGGCTTCAGCCGACGGAGCGAACTAGCAATCGAGCGTGGGTAGTCGGCTCACGCCATTCGTCGACGCAAGGCAAAGGAGTGCAGGCTGATGCGTTCATTGGCAGTGATCAATCAGAAAGGTGGGGTGGGCAAGACGACAACGGCGGTGAACCTGGCGGCCGCGCTGGCCGAGCAGGGGCAGCGTGTGTGCATTATCGACTTGGATCCCCAAGCCCACGCCTCGCTGCACCTGGGGCTATCGGTCGTTGGCGGCCAGACGAGTATTTACGAGGTCCTGTGTGGTGATGCATCGATCGCCGACGCCCGCGTCGATATCACCGAGACCTTGAGCGTGGTGCCGGCCAATCTCGACCTGGCCGCAGCCGAGATGGAATTGGCGGGGGAGGTGGGCAGAGAAGTCATCCTGCGAGACAAGCTTGCTCTGGACACGGCCGAGTTTGACTTTCTGATCCTCGATTGCCCACCTTCGTTGGGTGTCTTGACCCTCAATGCTCTGACGGCGGTGGAAGAAGTGTTCCTGCCGCTGCAACCCCATTTTTTGGCCTTGCATGGATTGAGCAAACTGTTGAAAACCATCCAAGTGGTCGCCAAACGGTTGAATCCACGCTTGCGACTCTCCGGCATCGTATTGTGCATGTACGAATCGGGAACGCGTCTGGCGGCAGAGGTAACTCGCGACGTCGACGAGTTTCTCGCCCAGCAAACGCATCAGCAAGGAGTTTGGTCCGGAGCGCGTTTTTTCCAGACCAGGATTCGTCGCAATATCCGCCTGGCCGAAGCCCCCAGTTTCGGACAATCCATTTTTCAATATGCTCCTAACTCCAATGGAGCGGAGGATTATCGCGCGTTGGCCGGCGAGGTCTTGGGGGTCGAGTCTGCTGCCGTGGACACCACCACGGGTGAGCAACACGCGCCACTCCAACTCACCTCGACGGCCCGCGCCGCGTAAGCTGAAGAACGTCGAGTTGCGCGCGAGCAGGGAAGACGGCCGGTGAAACCGTGGTATCCGAGTAGGCTCAATCCACGCAGGAACGCGGAACCAATGCCTGGGCAGAGGTCGCACGCATTGACCCGCGATGTCGCCCTGGCGTGCCTACTGCTGGCTGCTACCCTGCCGTGTGGATGTCGGCGATGGAACGGCGGATTCAATTTCGGTGGTTGGGGAAGCCCGGAGGTCGTGGCAGTTCCCTTAGACAATCCGTTGCACGTGGGTCCGATCGATCCGGACTTTGTGTGGCGAATGGTCGTCGATACTGTCGACGACTACTTTCGGATAGCCTCGGAGCAGGCGGTGCGCCGGGATCAGGGGGCGTGGTTGGAAGGCAAGCTGACGACTTTTCCCGAGGTCAGCGGTACCAGTTTCGAGCCGTGGCGCCGCGACACGACACCCGGGTTCGAGCGGCTGCAAAGCACCTTCCAAACGATTCGGCGGATTGCCACCATACGCGTAACCCCCGAATCGTCCGGATACGCGATCGAGGTTCGCGTGGTGAAAGAGCAAGAGGATGTGGATCAGTCCCAGTTTGCAGCGGCCGGTTCCGCCGCGCAGCGGCACGATGGGACCGTAGTCCGTTCCGAGGCCCAGCCGCGTCCCGTGCCAGCCACGCTCGGATGGTATGAGATCGGACGCGACGTGGCACTGGAACAACGCATCCTCGAAGGCATTGCTGGCCGGATTACGGATGTCGATCCGCCGCGGCACCGATGGTTGCATCACTAAGATCACCCTATCCAACGACGCCCGAAAGGAAAGCAACCGCGGAGGTAGCCGAGAACAAGCGATGGCGGCCCCGCCTACACGACTTTTCTAGCTTCGACTCATTACCCAATTGTCGCAACCGATCCGATCAGCCAGAATGCATGGTCGGCCAGGGGGCCGGGCGAAGGTCGGGGAAGGTAACATGGCCGCCGCAGTGCAAGCATTGGGCGTCGGTGGAGCGTTAGCGCCAGAAGAGCTACTGCGACCGGCAGTTCGGGCTTTCGCCCGATGGCTCCCTTGGATTAGCATCTATCGGTGTGGAGGAACTGCGCCGGTCCCCAGACGGCCCGGATAATCTCCATGGGTGATGGTTCGGGGAGGAATCAATGCGGAGTCTGTCGTGTTAGAGTCGGTATTCGTTGCTGGACATCGTGGTATGGTCGGTTCGGCCGTCTGCCGCAAGTTGCGTGCGGACCATCCAGAGGTGCGCTTGATCACGCGTCCCAGAAGCGAATTGGACCTCAGCGATTACGACGCGGTGCGGCTGTTCTTGGAAGAGGAAAAACCGCAAGCGATTGTCTTCGCCGCGGCGCGAGTAGGAGGAATCGAAGCCAATCGCCGTTTTCCGGTCGAGTTCATGAGCGACAATCTCCGTGCTCAGTTGGCAACGATCACGGCCGCTTACGACACGGGAGTACAGCGACTGCTGTTCCTGGGAAGTACCTGTATCTATCCCCGGCATGCTGCACAGCCGATCCGCGAGGACGCGCTGCTGACCGGCCCTTTGGAGCCGACCAATGAAGCTTACGCGCTGGCGAAGATCTGCGGATTGAAACTTTGTCAATTCTATCGGCGTCAATACGGCGTGTTGTACCACTCCGTCATGCCTACCAACCTGTATGGACCGGGCGACAATTACCATCCCGAACATAGCCACGTGCTGCCTGCCTTGTTGCGACGCATCCACGAAGCCAAAGAGGCGAATGCTGCCGAAGTGGTCATCTGGGGAACTGGAAAACCACGCCGTGAATTCTTGCACGTCGATGACCTGGCTGCTGCTATCGTTCATCTCCTAAACGTCGAGGATCCTCCCGATTGGGTAAATGTGGGAACCGGGGTAGACTTGAGCATTCTAGAATTGGCACAATTGATCGCAGACATCGTCGGGTTCCGTGGCAGGATCGTTACCGATCCCAGCATGCCAGATGGAATGCCACAAAAGTTGACGGATATTTCGCGGATCCGTCGCTTGGGGTGGGAACCTCGCATCACGTTGGCCGATGGCATCCGACGGACGTACCACGAATTCTTACGTTCCATTGATGAAGGGGCGTTGCGGTCTATTTGACGCCCAAACGCAAATTCGGGCGCAATCGATTCCAGTTACCCAAGGGAGTGTCATGACTCGATCGGCGTTGATTACCGGCATCACCGGACAGGATGGTTCCTACCTAGCAGAGTTGCTCCTCGAGAAGGGCTACAAAGTTCATGGGCTGGTGCGCCGCAGCAGCAGCTTTTCCACCGGCAGAATCGACCACTTGTATCGGGATATCCATGAGAATCCGCAGCTCATGCTGCACTATGGTGATTTGACTGATGGACAAGCGTTGACCAACCTGGTGCTGGAGCTGGAGCCGGATGAAATCTACAACTTGGGCGCGCAGAGTCATGTGCGCGTTTCTTTCGATCAGCCGGTTTACACGCTGATGAGCGACGGTGTGGGGGCGCTGAATGTCCTCGAAGCCGCCAGGTTGCTGAACAAACGAAAACCAGTGCGGGTCTATCAGGCTTCCTCATCGGAAATGTACGGCAAGGTTCTGGAAACTCCGCAGACCGAAAAGACACCTTTCAATCCTCAATCCCCTTACGCTTGCGCCAAAGTGTACGCTTTTTTCCAAACCGTCAATTATCGACGAAGTTATGATCTGTTTGCCTGCAACGGTATTCTGTTCAATCACGAATCACCACGGCGTGGCGAGACGTTTGTCACCAGAAAGATCACCCGGGCGGCGACGCGCATCAAAGTTGGCCTGCAGAAGAAGCTTTACCTTGGCAATCTCGATGCCAAACGCGATTGGGGATTTGCCAAGGATTACGTGGAAGCCATGTGGCTCATGTTGCAACAAGACGAACCGGATGATTTCGTGATCGCGACCGGTGAAACCCATTCGATTCGGGATTTCTTGGATCTGGTCTTTGGCCAGTTGGATCTCGACTGGCACGACTACGTGGAAATCGATCCCCGCTACTTCCGTCCCGCCGAAGTGGATCTGTTGCTTGGCGATGCTTCGAAAGCGAAGGAGAAGCTGGGGTGGCAGCCACGCACCGACGTCCGCGAGTTGGCGCGGATCATGGTCGAGCACGACCTCGACTTGGCCCAACGAGAACTCCATAGCACGACCTACGTGGCCCCGTAACCCGTTCGCGGACGGCTCGGAGGCTTACGGCCGCGAGCGGAACCGTGGGTGCGGCCAGGTCGACCTTCCGGAACGTGTGCCCGGGCTGGTTATCGAAGTCGCTATGGAGCGATCGTAGCAACTTTTTCGCCGCACGTTCGTAAGTTTATCAAGCGTTGCGGCGTCTCCCCCTGCCATGGATGGCCCACTGACTACACTGAGTGGAACCTTCCGTGCAGCACGTGTGGATTGACCACGTTGTTCAAGCTACGCGGAAACGATCACGTAGGTACACGAGCCCTTGCCAAGGCAACTGCAGCGTCCTACCGTAACGGTCCGGTCGCCTGTTGTCCGCCGAGGCGAGTGCGGTCGCCAACGGTGCTCGGCCGACGGGTATTGGTTGGATTGCTGGTTCTTTCATTTTCCTCATTTGATTTAGAACTCGACTATGAAGATTTGCTGCATCGGCGCCGGTTACGTGGGTGGTCCGACCATGGCCATGATTGCCAAGCAGTGTCCGGATATCGATGTGCACGTGGTGGATATCAACGCGCAACGGATCGCCGCCTGGAATTCGGAGGAGTTGCCGGTTTACGAACCTGGATTGGATGAAGTGGTGCGCGAGGCTCGGGGCCGCAATCTACGGTTCTCCACCGACGTCGATGGGGCGATAGCAGCCGCCGATATGATTTTCATCTCGGTCAATACGCCGACCAAGACGTTCGGCATGGGGGCCGGCCGGGCGGCTAATTTGGAGTACGTCGAGAAATGCGCGCGCCAAATTGCCCGGGTATCAACGGGCCACAAGATCGTGGTGGAGAAATCCACCCTGCCAGTGCGCACTGCCGAGGCGGTGAAAAGGATCCTCTCCAGCAATGAACATCAGGCCACCTTCGATGTGTTGAGCAATCCAGAATTCTTGGCCGAAGGTACGGCGATTAGAGATCTGCTGCATCCAGATCGGGTGTTGATCGGCGGGGAATCCTCGGCAGCGATCGAAGCCCTGGTCGACATATACGCCCGTTGGGTTCCGCGGGAACGGATTCTGACCACCAATCTATGGAGCAGCGAACTGTCGAAGTTGACGGCCAATGCTTTTCTGGCGCAACGCGTTTCATCGATCAATTCGATTTCCGCCTTGTGTGAAGCCACAGAAGCGGATGTCGATGAAGTCGCGCGAGCCATCGGTACCGACTCGCGCATTGGCCCCAAGTTCTTGAAGGCGTCCGTCGGGTTCGGTGGCAGTTGCTTTCAGAAGGATATCCTCAATCTCGTCTACCTGTGCGAGTACTTCGGCTTGCATGAGGTTGCCGAGTATTGGGAGCAGGTGATCAAGATGAACGATTACCAAAAGCGTCGTTTTGCCCGGCGTATCGTCACCACGATGTTCAACACCGTATCGGACAAGAAGATTGCCATTTGGGGCTGGGCATTCAAAAAGGACACGAACGACACACGAGAATCCGCGGCGATTTACGTCTGCCGCGACCTGCTGGAGGAGCGGGCGCGGTTGCACATCTACGATCCACGAGTCAGCAAAGATCAGATCATTCGCGATCTGCAGCAGGTGATGCTCACGCAAGATGGAGAATTGCCGCCCAAGAAGGCGGAGCTCATCGACAACAACGTGGTGGTTGAGCCTGATTGTTACGCGGCGGCCGAGCAAGCGCATGCCATCGCGGTACTCACCGAATGGGATGTCTTTAAGCAACTCGATTTCCGACGGGTATACCACAGCATGCAGCAGCCGTCTTTCGTCTTTGACGGCCGCAATATTCTGGACCACGCGGCGCTACGTGAGATCGGTTTCGAGGTCTATGCCATTGGCAAGGGCGGTTGATGGTCGTTGCCATGCCCTGCCCCGCCCGGTCATCAGCCTGACCATTTCCTAGCCATGCCTTGCCCATGCCCTGCCCATTGCTTGGTCTCGGCGCGGTGTAGCCGGCTCCTGCCCCGCTGATCACTGTTTACTTTCTCCAACGGTTGGTTCCCTTCCGCATAGGTGCGCCGTTGCCCGCCACCGGTGTGGTCTAGTCATCGCATCGTTAGGCCGATCCAAATCTTAACAGGAACCACTGCACACTCAGGCTTGCCGCCGTGCCGGTGGTCGCGGCATCATGTCAGGCGCTGACTATCCCGTCGGCGTTTGCTGCAGCACACGGGCGGTGGCGTGGTCTGATCCCGTCCCGTTTGTGGTATACTTGCGGTTCCCGTTTCCACCCTCCGGGTACCTCGAGGTGCAAGTAGAGGCTCATGTTGCGAACCTACCCTCGGCCTCCAACCGTGGTGCCTGCCCGAACACCACGCTGCATGCACAGGTACCTTTCAACTACCTGCGTGAGGATTTTACCGATGAAACGATCTGCTTTTCCCTTGACCCTCGGTCTGGTAATTGCGTTTTGCGGGGCAATTCCTTCCCGGCAGGGGATCGCGGTGGATCTGATACGACTCACTCCGGCCAACTATGACCGCCTGGTGCCGGCCGGTAAAGAAGTCGACGCGATCTACGGGGATTGGGTGTTGCGCAACGACCGTATCACTGCGGTTCTTGCGGCGCCGGTTGAGGGCAGGAATGCGAACATGACCGTTCGTGGTGTGGGGGGAATGCTCATCGATCTAACCACCCACGACATGCCCAGCGACCAATTGAGCTGCTTTTATCCTGGCGGAGCGCGTTATCGTTTCACCGATCCCTCGCTGTGTACGATTCGGCGTGACGAGGGTTCGACGTTGGCGTTGGAAGGTGATCATTTGCGGGCGGACTCGCTGTCAGTGACTTTTGTCGGTACTTCGATCGCCGGCGATGGGACCACAGCAGCGGTAACCTATGTGTTGCGGGAGAAGCGCGACTGGATCGAGTACTCGGTGGAGATTCGTAATGAAGGTCCTCAGCCGGTGGAAGTGCAAATAGAAGACATGCTGCGATGCGATGGCAATCTGTTTCGCACCGGAACCCTCGGTGACACCGGCGTGTTCTTTGCCGAGGATGTTTATTTTGGTCAGGCATACGCCATCGCCATGGAGGGCAAACAGCTGCACAAGGTGGGTGGGCGCAACATGCAATTGCGCCCGGTGGATACACCTGCAGCGAAGATCGATGCGGGAGCCACTTGGCAGTGGTCCGGGGCCATCGCGTGTGCTCAAGGAATTCCCGCGCTGCAGCAATGGGCACAACGGTGGGCCAGCGACGAGGATCCTCGACAATTGGTAGAAATCATTGTGCGCGATGGGACCGGTCCGTTGGAACACGCGCGGGTCGAGTTTCATCACCAGGATCGCGTGCTCGGTACCGTCCACACTCTTGATGCTGGACGTATTGCCATGCGTCTGGTACCAGGCACCTACCAGGTAGAGATCGATGCGCATGGTCTCCAGCCGACTACCATGCCGTTGACGGTTCAAGCAGCGACGACGAAGGTGACGCTGGAACTTCCGACGGCCAGTCGAGTTGCTGCCCGAGTCGTTGATGGCTCGGGAGCGGCGATTCCTGCCAAGGTCCAGTTCCTGGGTAGGAATTCGACCGCGACGCCGGATTGGGGGCCAGACTCGGCCATCTCTGCCGTCAAGAACGTCGTGTATGCTGCCCACGGAAAGTTTGTGCAATGCATTGATCCAGGAGAATACGAAGTCATCATCAGCCACGGTCCCGAATACGATGCCGTGTGGCAACGCATCCAGGTCAACGCTGGCGAAACCACCCCGCTACAGGCTACCCTGCGACGCGTCGTGGATACCAGTGGATGGGTGAGCGCCGACTTTCACTCCCACTCGAGTCCCTCCGGCGACAACGTCTCCCACCAGACCGGCCGGGTGCTCAATCTGTTGGCCGAGAACATCGAGTTTGCTCCGTGCACCGAGCATAATCGGATCGACACCTACGAAGATGACTTGGCGCTGTTGAATGCACGACAGCACCTGGCCACCTGTTCGGGGATCGAACTGACCGGCAACCCCCTACCCATCAATCATCAGAACGCTTTCCCGCTCATCATGCATGCCCATCACCAGGACGGCGGCGGACCGACCACCGATCCCGATCCGGTGGCGCAGATTGAACGTCTGGCGTTGTGGGACAACGCGTCCGATAAGATCGTACAAACCAATCATCCCAACATTCCCCAGATATTGGGCGATAAAGACTTGGACGGAAAACCGGATGAAGGATTTCGAGGTATGTTGGGGTGGATGGATGTCATTGAAGTCCATCCGCCCGAAGGGATCTTTGCCCCTCCAGCGCCCGATACCCCGCCACCCGATCGACGTAAGAATCCTATCTTTTACTGGCTACAACTCCTCAACCTCGGCTATCGCATCCCCGGGGTGATCAACACCGACGCGCATTACAACTTCCATGGTTCGGGTTGGTATCGCAATTACCTGCAATCCAGTTCGGATGATCCGCGTGAGATCTCCGTGGCAGAGATGATCCGCTCGGCAGAGTTAGGCCGCATCGTGATGACGACGGGTCCGTTTCTGGAAGTGCATCTAAACACGCAACACGACGGGCAGAATCGACAGTTCGGCATTGGAGACGATGTGGTTCTCGGCGACGCGTCGGCGCACTTGCATGTTCGTGTGCAATGCCCCAATTGGTTGGACATCAATCGAGTGCAAGTTTTTGCCAACGGGCGACCTCTCCCAGAGCTGAACTTCACCCGCAGGACGCATCCACAGATGTTCTCCGAGGCGAATGTACGCTTCGATCAGGCGATCGATTTGCCCGCCTTCCAAGAGGACACGCATCTGATTGTGGCGGTGATTGGCGAGGGACTGAAGCTTGGACCGGTGATGGGCCCGGAAAGGGGCGAGTTGCCACCGGTCGCAGTGTCCAATCCTATCTTTCTGAATGTCGACGATCAGGCCGGCTTTCAATCCAATGGTGATGACCTGGGGGTTCCCTTCATGCTTCCCGGGTTGCACGAGCATTGAAACCAGGACAGGAACGATCGACGAGATGGCGTGATCGACAACAACGGGCCGCTACGCTCGACCATTCATTGGGTGGAAACTGAAACTTCATTGAGTGGAAAGTGACGCGGAGGATGCCCGCGCCGTGATTCAATCCGGTTGCAAACGGACGCGGCGGCAGAGATCCTCCAACTCGTTCAATCGCTGTGCGGCTGTCGTCAAATCGTTCTCCTGATAAGCTTGCATCAGCATCAGGGCTACATTGGAGATGGAGGGAAATCCGTAACCACCGGCCGCTCCTTTGAGCTGATGAAGCACTTGAATCAACTCGGCCACCTCCTGATGCTCTACAGCCCGGTGGATTGCCTCCAATTTGACTGGCAGTTGCTCAACGAAATCGGCGAGCAAGGGCAGAAACTCGGCGTCATCGGCAAACTCAGAATAGATGAAACCGGAGGTAGTGGTCGATCGGTTGTGGGACAACAGCGGTTCGGAGGTTCTCGATGGCATCAACAATTGCTCGCAGGCTCAAAGGTGACGTTTTGGAAACTCGACGTGATGGAATCGTCCGGTCTACGCTTAACCGACGTGATGCAGCAATCGCTTCCCGAATGGACGGAGGAGACGACTTCCTTTTCTTCACCCTGATAAGCTCGCTCGTTGCGCCTACCGTACAGCAGCAACAAGACACCAGGTGGTAACTGCGATCACGACACGTCGGATACTCGACCGACATCAATTCGGGCGTTCTATTGGAATCCTACTATGCGGATTCACCCAATGAGCTAGGAAATCTCGAAGCTCACTGGAGGAATTCCCCCACCGCCAAATCGATTAACGAATGGGTGGGCTATACCGATCGCATCGATTTTCGACGCCAGTGAGCCGCGGCAATCAGAAGTCGGTTTCCGAAGAGCGAACGCTGCTGCTCGCTTCCCATGACGTAGAGCGCGTCTGCTGGTTGGAACAATTCGATGGGCTGTGACAATTCTTCCGTCCAACTGTCGATACCATGCTCGTGATTCCGCTGGCAAAGAAGGAGGCAATCCTGGTCACACCGAAGACGAACGCCACCTTGAGGCGACAGTAGCTCCATACGGGGAGAATTGGATCCTACCCGCAGGCTGGGCACGGTGGGCTTTCTCCACCTGCGCGACCACAGCGCGGATTGCGTGGCTACTTGCTCTCGACGTAACCATTCACGGCTCGGTCGAAAGGGCGAGGCTGCTCCCGAGCCGGTTCCGCAGCCCACTTGTCCTGTGCGGCTCAGCCGGAGCCTCGCCCTCCCACCATCGCAACCCGTTGCGTAGGCCGTGAACGGAGACGTGTCAGCCAGCAACGACGACGCGCTTGCTTACCAGCACGAGGCGCCAGCGAGTGTGTAACCGTGAAACCACCTCGATTCACTCGCTGGCGCTTCGTGCTGGTATTGAAAAACGGGATTGCCCCGGCTCAAAAATACTACCTCAAAGCGTGAACGGTTACACTCTCGACTGCTGCCGTCGCTACCGAATTGGCAACCGATGTTGCGGCGGAGCATCGTTGCCGGGGGACGATGGCGTGGCGGTTGACGGGACCGTCTGGGCACGGCGCTCTTGGGAAAGCTCCTCGAGATCGACGTCGCTGGCTGCTGCTTCTGCTAACAACTCGGACATCAATGCATCCTCGGGGCGCAGGAGCAGACTCCAGTAATGCAGCATGCCGAATCGCTCGCTGCGCGTGCCGCGAATTACCAACTGCCACACGCCTTTGGCATTCGTACCTTGGAAGGCGCTCAAGCCAGCTTGTCGCTTCGTCACCGCTTCGGGTAGGAATCGCCCGCGAAAGGGAGCTCTTCCCTTGACGACGGGAGTCTCCGCATGATCATCAAAAATCGTATCCTCGAAATGATCGCCACTTCCTCCCACCTCGGTAAACAGTTCGACGCGCCGACCGTCGGGACCGATCAAATAGGCATCCAACGATGCCACATTGGTGTGAGTGATCGACAGTTGCAATTTGATATCGCGGATTGGCAAATCCTCCGCGATATGGATTTCCGTGACAACGGAAGCCCGTGGAGGGAGGATGGTCGCCAGGCGATGGGAGAATTCCCCTCCCACTGCTGCCCTGCTGCGCAGCACTTCCTGGGCGGTCAGCAGTCCATCATCATTGGTATCCAGGCGAGTGAACTCTTCCATTTTCAGGGCATCCCATTGCTTGGCAAACTCTGCCATCGATACTTGGCGATCCCCGTCGGCATCGCGTTCATAGAACCAACCAGGCAGGCCCTCGGTCAGATCTCCTGCCTGCTGCTGAAGTTCCTCTACGTAGTTTTGCAGTTCGTCGCGCGATAAGGCCCCATCATGGTCGAGGTCCAAACGACTGGTGGGTATCCCCATCGCTGCTGCTTCTTGCGATTCCAGCCGTCCATTGCGGTTGCGATCGAAACGGCCCAACAAGCTAGCTGTCAGAAAGTAACGTGTTCCCCCTTCGCGCCACCAACGATTTCCATCTTGCTCTGGCCGCGATCGGCGTTCGGCATCCTGGAGGCGCATCTCCTCCAGCCGCTCCGCCTGACGGCGCAATTCCGAGGCCTGATCGTCCAACAGCCGCCGCCGTGCGTAGCGTTGAGCCAACTCCAAGCGGCTCAGCCGATCATCCCCATTGGCATCGCTGTCAAACGGATCGATGTGCGTCCATCGTCCGCGCTGGGCCTCACGGCGGTCGATAAAACCGTCGTCGTTACGATCGTACCGCCGCAACGTTTGGTCGGCTTCCTCCAAATCGGCCCGTGTGTAGGGATACCTCACTTCCGGTAAGCCGAATTCTGGAATCAGCGGTTGTTCGTCATCGAGCTCAAAAGGGCGAATGCCATTGGTCGGCGACAGATCAATCCGTTCGTCGGCGACCCCATTCTGCTTGGCAAAATACACCCGCGCGCATCGTTGCCACGTATCGATGCTGTACTCACGGTCCAAACGCAGACGAAAGGCCGTGGCTATCCGCTCCAGATAGGGGCGAGCCAGTGGGGTGATCTCGTGTGGCTGCAGTTGACCGTCTCTGTTGGTATCGAGTTGTTCCAAAGATTGGCGGAGTGTTCCTTGGGCATGAAGACCAGGGAGAGCAACCATGTGGCACACAACGAGCATGAGCATCGTGAGTCGCCAGCGCATCATATTGTAAACTCCGTGTTTAGCGAACGTTGCATTCTTGGCTCACGGTCTTCTACGTTGACGGCTATCGAAACGGACGAAGGAGACAGAACGGATGAGAAACAGATGCCTCATCCGGGCGTCGCGGCGGCTGCACGATGCCCGGTGCGTTATCCACCGCGCAGTCGCTGTTGAAGTCGCAAGAAAACGTCGGCCTGTCCACGCCGATCCGAGCCGCCGTTGTTGCCAGAGCTGCGGGAGCGTTCAGTTGCTCGCCCCGCCTCCCCCGGCGCCGTACCGTTGTTGAGGATGGAGCGGAGCACACTAGCGTCCTGAGGCCCAATAACTTCGATCGTCTCCTCGCTACGTCGATCGATCTCTTCGATGAGGGCCAGCGCTTGCTCATAGAGCGAATCGGGGGCGGTGATGATCAATGAATTGCTGGGGGCGTGCACGGCGATGGTCATTTTCGGTTCCAGATCCAGCGATGGTGCCACGGATCGACCACTGCCTCGTGGGGAAGCCCCTTGGCCACCCTCCTTGTTGTCTCTTCCGCGATCTTCCTTTTCCCTACCGGCTGCATCGCGCGCAGCCCCACCATTGCCGGCGTTGATTTCCCCGGTAGCATTGGCACGCACGACCCGGTCGGCAAAGGCCTGTTGCAGCGTCTGAGCCACCACCTCGGCGCGCGTATGCTGCAACTCGACCACATGAGGGCGTCCGTACGTCTCGACATCGGTCAAACCGCGATCCTTATCGACAATTTGCAGGTACTGCTCCAACCGATCTAGGTCACTGGCCGTCCCCTGGGCGATCAATCGATTCAAGCGGGTATCGGCTACGACGGTGAGTGTGTCTGCGATCAAGGTCAGCATCCCGTCGCGAGCACTCACGAAACTGCTGGTCATCGTGCTTCCCGAGGCAAATCCTCTCACCAGCGAATTCTCCGTCAAGTTCTCCATGGACACGCTGCCGTTGAGCAATTCCGCGAGCATGGGAATCGCCGCGTCGGCGCGTACAAATTTCAAGTAGAACACTACAGGCGGGTTGGGCACACGCTCCAATGGCCCCATCACGACGCGCAGGTGATCTTCGAAGGCGGCGAGGGCGTGAGCGTCCTCGCACTGGACGAGCAATCCCCGTGGTGTCCATTGGCAGCGAATCGGTTCGGCATCCGCACCGTGTGGTGACGTCAGTACGATTTCTCGCGCGCCCGCGGTGCTGGTCAGTCGCGCCGAAGGCCGCGGTGACGGTGCCGGATGGCTCGGCGCATGCAAGGTCCTTTCGGCGACCATCTCCATCGGCAGGTCGTTGGCGGCGGGATGCAAAATAACAGGATTGGGGTGTTTCCAGAATCGCGCGGCCACCTCCAACATATGGCGCGCCGTGCGGCCAGTCAGGGGGAGCAAACGGATCGTTGCTGAAGAGGTGGAGTCAGAATTCGCCATTGATTCTACCGTATCCAATTCCGCCACCATCCGCTTGATCGTTTCCACATCGGTCGATCTGCCGCGAACATAGAGTCGGCGATTCAACGTATCGGCATCGATTTTCGGCGCCGCCGGATCGACTTCATCGGGGTCATCGAACACAGGGTCCGGCAAATCCAGCATCTGCTCCAGCAAACTGACGGCGAAGGCGGGATCGAGGTTCTTTAACGGAATGACGGCGAATTCAGCCGATGCCTGCTGCAATTGTTCGATGGTCTCTACGATTTCCTGCTGAATTTCAGGGCTGGCCAAGGCGATGATGGTATTGGACTGCGGATCCATGGACAGACGCAACTCCTGACCGGCCAGGAGGGTGAGCAAGACGTTGTAAATCATCTCCAGGTTTTCACCGGCGACAGGATGACTGCGCAGTACCACCGAGCCGGTCGAGGTTGTCAATTGACTCTGTGGTCGATCGAGGGCTTCGACCAACGTTTCGATGAGCTGCACCTTGTCTTCGACACCGGTTACAAAGATGTGCTTTCCCGAAGGATCGGTCGAAATGCTGACGTCGATACCGATCGTTTCACCGGTGGCCAATCCGAGATGGGGGCGTGCCACGGCAAGAATGTCTTCGGCTGTAGCATGCTGCAGGTCGAACGCACGGACGACCGTGCCATTGTCCAGTGTTTCGGGCTGGAAGTCGGCGATGATTCTCCGCACGTTTCGCAATTGCGATATCGTCCCGATGACCAGCATCTGATTGGTTCGGCGAAATACCGCTGGCGGTCGAATCAGATTCAGCGGCGCCAGTTCATCGATCGCCTCCTCTGGATCCAACTCCCCCAAGTCGTAGAAACATTTCGCCATCATATTTGCCGGCCACCGGTCCAGTTCGTCGATGGTGACCGTCTCGGCGATTTGATCCAACTGCATGAGACTGCGCGGGTCATTCATATTGATGACGGTCAACAGGCGGCCGCCACGCACCAGCATGTACCCTTCGGCAAGCAGGAATAGGTTCAGCCGATCAATGGCACCGTCGAGATCATACGCTTGTTGGTCGCGGTAGGTAAAACTGCCAGGGGGCAAATCCTTGAAATGCAGCGCCAGATTCCCTTGCTGAGCGATCCACTCGAATACCTCACGCCACGGAGTACGGTCGAAGCTGAACAGCAATCCACCGCCGCCCGGCGGGACTTGGTCCGACGTCTCGTCCTCCGCCATGGTCGCGTTCGATAGGATTGATGAATTCGGCGGCGGGCTGGTCTCGGCCGATGACTGCGCCGCATCGTCAGCGGTGGCCGGTCCTGTGGGAGTGTCCTGCCCCCAAGATGGACTGACCGCAGTGAACAAGGTCAGAATGAGCCATGTCAGATGGTTGGCCATGCGGTGTGCAGGATGCAAGTATTGAAACATCGTCCGTGGTCGCCCTGTTTTAATGACTTGGTAATGACCTCTTACGTTAGGCTTCGAGCCGGTCGCTTCTACCACAAAGCTATACCTCCGATGCCGTCATGCAACGCTTTCCGACGATCATCTGGTGGTCGAGCGATACGCCAGAGAGACTGCGGCACTTGGAGTGCACCGACCATGTCGCGAAGCTCGGCGTCACGAGGCCGGCGGAGGCGACGATGGTCCTCCTCGTCCCAGCCTCTCTCCGGAGTATGGACATCGGGAATCTGCTATCAGGTGGGAAATCGAAGGTGGGAAAATGCCACTGGCAACTGGGCAGGGGAATCGACAACCGGTCAACCAGTGGTACGTTGACCGCTGCCCATTAGTCTATTCCATTATCGATGGCGTTGCCAGTCGTTTGGTAGACCAAAGCAGGCGGCGTGCATGGTGGAGGCGGTAGGAAACATTCCCTGTATTTAGTTCCCGTAAGAGCGTGAGCGAACCACAATGGCAATTCCTGATTTTTCTCGTGGTACAAATGGACTGCTACCGGCGATTGCTCAAGATGCGGATACTGGTGAAATCTTGATGCTTGCCTGGATGAACCAGCAAGCGTGGGAAGAAACCTTGCACTCTGGGCGTGCCGTTTATTATTCGCGCAGTCGCGGTGGTCTATGGCGCAAAGGAGAACAAAGTGGTCACGAGCAACAGGTGGTTGCCATTCGCGTCGATTGCGATGCCGACACGATCTTGCTACGCGTCCGGCAGCAAGGGGCTGCATGCCACGAGGGCTACCGGACCTGTTTCTTCCGGCAGCGAACGCAAAGCGGAGCGTGGGAGACGGTAGAACCTCGCCTGGTTAACCCTGCGGAAGTGTACACGAGATCCAACAGCGATGCCCACCAGCCGTCGACGTCAGAATGATGCGCGGCGTCTGGGAATGACCGCCCCCATGACCATGATTCGATTCCGGCGCGACGCAACCATCGGCTTGCTCAACAACGGTGCGCGATGTTGTTGACTGAACTCGGTACCTCAGGCGATCCGCCAAAAGACGGGCAAAGTCGATGTGGCAGGACTCCTTCGCCTGGGGAGGCCGTCTACCTAGTGCTGCACCGCGGCGTCGACTTGCCAACGGAAGAGGCGACGAGAGGGGGGAAGCAGCGGCCGGGAGCAACGTGCTGTCGGGAGGTGCAGCTACTAGCGGCGAATCCGGTAGTGGCTCATCGCCGACGGGCCGGAATCGTGCGGTGTATACCTGGGAAGACTGACGGCGCCGTTGAGCTGGGCGTTGGCTTGGACCAGGTCGACGGTTACCAGCCCAGTCGAATCCGGCGGCTGGTAGGCCCCTGCTTCGTTACTCATCGGCTCATTGATCAAGTAGAACCCGACTTCGACATGAAAAGCCAACGGCGGGCCGCTATCTGGTTGCAACTGGACATCAACCGTGTGTGGTAGGCTCCAATCGACGGCCGAATAGTACTGGTGATCGGACTGTTGCGCCGTGGCCACTAAGCGCCCCGCGTGGTTGTACAACAACGTTTGCTTGAGTACCCCCGTTCTACCATCCAGCACCAGATGCCGACGGTAAGCGCCACGTGGTGAGGGGATGTAGGAGCGGATCTCGAGCGTCCCGTCAGGCCTGGTGATGGGGCCTTCATGGGAGAGCGCGGGATCGATTTCCACCACTCCCAACGCCTCCCGGAACCACAAAGGCGAGACGGGAAGAATGCGGCGAGGGCCAGGCTGAGATTCGAATTCGTCGTGCCGTGCGTAGTACAACGTCGGCGGGGAGGGCATCTGTGTCTGCAGCCAGAACATTTCCTCATTGCTGCCGGCGGCGAATGCCAGTCCCATCAAGCGGGTACCGGGATAGGCTTCAAGACTGAAATTATGAGGCCGCTCCCATCGTAAGGTTCCGCGCAAGTTGGTGATAATTTCCGGGCTGGATATCGTCAACGTGTTGGATTCCAGGCGTTGGATTTGCAAGCTCTTGTTTACCTGCTCGATGATCTCCGCCAACGTCGGTACGTCGTCAAATCGCGGAGGTGGCGCGAACTCGGTCAGCGGTTGACGCCGCGCGCAAGTGGCACCGCACGTAACGATCATCACGGCGAGAATTCCGAGCGCTTGAACCACACCTCGCCGTCGCTGGTTCTCCCCTGGCCCGGTCCCTACGGTGGGCGAACACGTTATGAGTTGACAGTGAGATCGTGACATGGAGCCGCTCGCGAGTCCTTCGCATCGTTGATTTTTTCATTCCTCGGTGAACAACAATGCCTTCAATTCATCTTGCCAGACAGGCATCGTCTCTGCGGTAGGAGAGACCATCGGTACCTCCCACAGGCGACCATCGCCAGGCGAGATCAGCCTCCACACCGGTGCCGGTTGATCGTCGAACTCCGCTTGGGGATCTTCCACCAACACGCGGCGACGTACCAACAACAGCGCCAGCAGGTACGCTAGCACTTCCTTGCCGGGTCGTTCGATCAGTCCACTGAGTGCGTCCAGCAACACGCCATCGGGTGCCGGTTTCAGGCGTTTTGCCCCCGCTTCCGGCATGCGATTGGTCCACCATCCAATTGCTTGCTCAGAGGGGCCGTTCCAATGCTCTTGGCTGATATCCAGCCGACGAAACGTCTCGCCATCGGGAACGACCATCGACACGAAAGCCTCACCTGGCATGAGATTACGACCGCTGATGGCACACTTGCGAGTGCATTTGCTAATGGTGTAATCTTGCATCGTGTCCCTCGTCCTCCCCTTGGCTTGGTCCTTAGTGTGCTTAACCGATTCCGCCAATGGAGAACAAGATCAAACGTGCCTTTACACCACGACTTTACGACTCAGGGCATCGCGTCCCATCGTCTTGACAGCTCGCGCTGCCCAAGGCGGGCCATGCCCATGGCCCCGCAAAGGTAACCGACGTGGTGAAAATGGCCACGAGGAACGACACGCATGACCGGCAGTGTCGGCCCAGCACTGGATGCTCACCCGCCTTCAAAATACCAACGACAATTCGTGACAGTAGGGAGAAGCAGATCGCATGGCGAGTTGACCGGACTGGCGGAGCTCGGCCCGGGGAAGCCATCCCCCAGCAAGCTATCCAAGAGAGGTCCGAATAGGGGAATGCTTAAGCACCTTGCCCCGGCCGACAACAATTTCTGAGCCCTTGCGAGAGGATGCGGACCAGGGCGGCGCAGAATGATGCGCCAGTCGCCGGAGCTTGTTCACGGGCCGGGATCGAACTCGAAACACCCCAGGTCGGGGGCAGCACCGTGGAAGGGAAAGCCGACGTCAATCCCCTTGTCGATACAATTGCTACCTGCGGCCAGGTGCAGGAAGGTTATCGACGGCAAGCTTCCATCGGCTTGGCGAGGCAAGACCAGCTGTGTTTCATCGAGGCTCTGAAAATCCACTTCGCTAACGGAAATCCCCAAGTCGAAATAGTTGCCGGCGGTCGTGCTGCGGTGCAGGTCCAGGTTGGAAACTTCGCGGCGGCCTCGGAAACCGAGGTTGTTGTACAGCTTCTGCGACCTTCCAGGAGCATCCATGTCGAAGTCGATTCCGTTGGAATGATTGACTCTCTCCAGCATATTGAAGTTCGTGCGATTGCGAAACGCGGTATTGTTGATCCACACATTGCCGCCGGGGTGATGATTGGCATAAAAGCCGTTGGCCTTATTGCGGACGGCCAAGCAGAATCGGACGGTGTGCTCAGGCATTGGCCGCGCCAGTCGGTTGGTCGGCGTTCGTCCCCAACCACCAACTTTGAACCCATTGCCATCGGCCAGCCCGCGGAAATCGGGGGTGTACCCGTTGTAAAATGCCCAACACTGCTCGAATGTCACCGCTTCCGAAGCATGGATGCAGTCGAAGCCATCGTCGCTGTTGAACCATGCGCGGCAACCGCGGAAAACATTCCCCACCGCGCCTCGACGAGGGTGGCAACCGAAGCCGTCGGTGTTTCCCCCCAAACCGTTCTCGGATGTGTGGTCATGATTGCGGTAGGCGTCGCAATTGAGAACGAGGTTGTGGGAGCCATCGAGGAGGTAGAAGCCAATGGCCTGACCGTCGTGCATGCTCAGATGCTCGTAGATGTTATGACTACCAAGGTTCTGAAAACATTCCGATTGCGTGTGGCCGGGCATCGTTACCTGAACGCCGACGACCTCGAAGCCCTTGAAGTGCAGCCAAGATCCGGTGACGAAAAAAGCGATGATGCGCGTTCCCTCTGCTCGCACCTGGCTAAAGTCGAACACGGGGCGCTCATCCTGCCATGCCCAGTAACGGATCGGTGCATCAACTCGGCCGCTCTTGTGCAGATCGAAGACATAGGTCCAGATGCGTCTTCTTCGCATGATCTGTTCTTCGCTAATGCGATACGTGCCGCCCCGAATGTAGACGGTGTCTCCTGGTTGAGCCGCTTGCTGCGCCCGCGCGATGCTCGCGAACGGCTGGGCGATCGTACCCGGATTCGCATCATCCCCGGTCGGTGCAATGAAGTACTCGGCCGCGGATCCCAAGTGCGGCAGGCAGAGCGATGCCGCGATCACAATCAATAACTGTGCAGTCATTTTGATGGTTGGCATGGGTAATTACACTTTTTCTGTCGCGTTGGCTCGCTCCTGAAGGTCACCTCTCGACACCTGAGCCCCACCGTCCTGTTTGCTGGCCATTCAAGCCTACTGCCCCCCGAACAAGCAGCGGTTTCCCCAGCGATAACGCTGGTCGCCGCCCAAGAAAAACACGTCGACGGCGCAGAATGACCGACCAAAACATCGGAAATTCCACTGCAGACCACTACCGCACGAGCCCGACCATCGTAGCCGGACAGATGCGCCAAGTGCCAAGAGATCGTTGACAAAGGTGAGTCCATCGAGGCGGGGTTTCGTCACTGGTCCAGAATGCGAATATTTCTTGTTCTAGACTTTGTCCCTCGCGAGATCAACCACCGGGTGCTAACGGGCCGCCGTTACCAGGACTTGCCCAGAACCTGCCGCTGGCGCATGGCGGCGATTCGGTTGGTAGCCGATCGAGCCCCTTGGTACGGCCACTCCTGATGATCCGTTCAGTACCGTGTCGAACATCGTCCTGGTATCGCGGGTAGCAACGTTCGAAATAGAAACCGTCGTGCGGCCCTCTATCACAATCGCCTCCATGGGCGATCACTCCTTTGCTGTAACCGTTCACGGCTCGGTCGGAAGGGCGAGGCTGCTCCCGAACCGGTGCCGCAGCCCACTTGTCCTGTGCGGCTCAGCCAGAGCCTTGCCCTCCCACAATCGCAACTCGTTGTGTAAGCCCTGAACGACGACGCGCTTGCTTACCTGCACAAAGCGCCAGCGACTGCGTATCCCTGCCCCCCCTGAAACCACCTCGACTCACTCACCTCACTCGCTAGCGCTTCGTGCTGGTATTGATTAATGGAAGTCCCCCGCCCAAACTACCTCGGAGCGTGAACGGTTACCTTTTGCTTCCGTGGCCAAAGCATCGGTACGATCGTGTCAAGCAATGGCGCCCCGCTTCAGGGCAAGTGCACCGGTTGCCCCCACCGTTTCGCCCACCGCATGGTGGACATAAACTTGGGCGCCCGCGCAGGATCGTCATCGAAGTATTCGAGGATTCCCCAGCTTCCCCACTTCGACCACCGCGAAACGGAGCTGAAATAGCAAAACAGCTCTCCGCCACTTTCCTCCCATGCTTGATAGTAGCGATCGTACAGGAGTCCCATGCGCTGATGGCGATTGGCTTGGTGGAACAGGTCTGTCATCTTTTCCGAATTCTCTCCGCCGCGCACTCCCACCAGATGTTGCCCTCCCTCGTAAGCGATCAATCGCACACCGAACTTGTCCGCTATCGCTTTTTGCTTGCGGATCCAAGAAATCGCCTGTGGCAAGCTGTGCGTTTCGACGTGATCCATTAGTTGCTCCAATGTCCAGTTTTCTACCGTGGCGGCAGTTATGCCATCGCCGCTGGCGGGCACGTTGAAACTGATGTAGGGTGCCACGGCCAGCGCATCGGCGTGACGATAAGCGTCCTGGAATTGCAGAACCTGTTCCGATACGGCAGGATTGGCTGCTTGCGAGGCCAAAACCCGCACGAGGCGTTCCCGCCCTCCGAAAACGTCTTCCCATATGGCAAAGATTTGCAGGGATCGATACGCGGTGTAACGCCAAGCCGCTTCCCATGGCTTGTCGGAGAATCCCAGTCGCATTCCCTCTTGCGCCGCCCAGCGATTCTGTTGAAACGTTCCGTTCCAGACTTCGTTAGAATACTCGACGTACACCGTCAATCGCGGGTCGAGACGCTCCCTGACCATGCGCGCGAAGTTGCGGATGTATTCGTCGTCCGCCATGTGCGGCATACAGAACCAAGGATCGACCTGCTGGTGGTTACATAGGTCGATCATCCACTCCAGTGGAACTCCCTTTTCCGTAAACGTGGCCGTCCGCGGAGTGGGCCGATCGCTCCAATGCTTGATGGGGGAATTATTCGTCTCCATCCAGTCCATAAAACGAAGACAAGCCACGCCCCGCCAACGGTCCAGGAATATAGGGTGAAACGGAAGGCTCTCGAACGAGTCCTCAAAACCTGGCATGATGACTCGAATGTTACGGACATAATCGGCAGGATCGGTTTGCCGCAGTTGGAGAAACAAGGCGCCCTTGCTCGAGTCAACATCGGCCTCGATCCTACCTGGCGTTTGCTGCACCACCTTGCCGGCCCCGCGCACCTGCAACTCCCCGTTCCCTTCATAAAGGACGACGTAGCGGCCCGACGGGTAGTGTCCTCCTTCGATCGTGCACATCAAGGTTTCGGCAAAGCACCCCGGCTGCAGACTCTTGACCCAGCCATGCTCATCGAGATCCAGCTCTGGTCCCTTCCCCCAGGGCTGCCCCTCCTGCTGGCTGATCCACCGGCGTGACAGACGAAACACGTCGACGAACGGAAGCTCGGTATTCCAATCCGCTGGACCGGAGAGATTCATCCCCAATCGCGGTTTGGGCTCGGCCGCGAACGCCTCTCCTTCGACGGCGCCGCCCACGGAGAGCCCCACACCAAGCAGGCCGGCCCCGATCACCGCGAGCAGAACTCTCCATGCATGCCGCCGCGGGACGGACCTGGCTCGCATTCTCTGGCCGAGAACGAAATCTTTCCAGAAAACATTTCCAGAATCAACTTTGACAATTACATTCCCCATCGCTCGACAAAGCCTCTCCACAGGAAGCCAGCGCTCAAGGCAAGCAGTGCGCATGGTCAGTAGGATACGTCTGAAGTCCCGTGAGTTTAAATCGCTGCGGTCAAGTCGCTGCGAGGGCATGGCACACTTAGAGTCGGATGCCGTCGCCAAGCAGGTAGCATCGGATTGGTAGCATAGCACGGAAGCTTCCCGAGAGCAAATAATTGGCACAGAAAAAAGGTGCGGAGATTTTCCTCTCCCAGGCGGCAAGGCTCACCGGCCACACCATTGCAGCAGCGGCGACCTGGCCCCTGCAGCTCCGACGACAATTGCCTTGAGATAATGGCCACGTGGGGTGGAAGATAAGGCTTAACAGCCAAAAGCGCCCACCATCACGGCTCGCCGCCGTTTCCATTGGTGCTTACGCGGGATCGTGTGCTCGTCGTGGACGGCTGTTGGCCCAAGCGCACTCTCGCCCTACTACCGACGCATTCTAACTTTCGCCGGTCTTACGTCCGCATGCCTCCTGCCGCTTTCAATGCACACACATCGGCGCCCGGACAAACCACGGCCCAATCCCAAGAAAAGCGGTCGATCCCCGTGGATCAGAAGCTGCAATGATGTCCGTGGGTTGTTGACCGCTGCCAACCATCCGGCAGTGCCATGTCAATGCGCAAACTGCATCGACGCGTCCCATGGCGACAACCATGGAACGCGGTGGCCTGAGCCCAACGGGCATCGCTTTTTTGGGGTGTGGTTCGTCAATTCAATGGCGTACCGCGCATAGGAGTCTGCAGCGGATGCGCTCGGCCGATGGGCATCGATTGTATTTAGCTGAGCTTCCAGTTGGTCAGTCGCTCAATCTCCTTCTTCACGTTGCTCCCATCGGGCGTCGCATCGCTATCGCGCTCGAACCATTCATCTTCGAATTGGACGAAACCGGGTTCACCACGGCGCCCTTTTTCCATGGCCACGTTGGTCGTCAAAGCGATGACGGCATCCGCCATGGCCACTTCCGGGTAGCAACGTGGCTTGTTTTCCGGATCCGGGTTGCGGATGCACCATGCCCAGTGCTCGATTTCTTCGGTGTACCCCCGGCTGACATCTTCCGGGGTGGCTGCCTTGCTGAGGGCGGCAGCCTGATAATTGCCGCTCGCCTGGGTATCCAAGGAATAACCGCCATTGTCCTCCTTGACGCTGACTTTGGCCGACGTATTGGAGTCCTTGTAGAGCATGATCTCCTTTTCACGCTCGAGCACCAACGTCCCCTTCGTCCCCATGACGACTTCGCCATAACCGCCGAAACCATTGCCGTTGATCGAAGAATAGGTCACCACGATCTTGTGGTTGGGATTCTCGTTGTAACCGGCGATTCCCTTCCCTTTCGGCGGGTAGTTGAGAATGCGATTGTAATAACCGACGTCGAAATTCGGATCGTATTCCGGACCTGGGAATTCGAACATGCAGTACACGTGATCCTCTGCATCGCGATCGACGGGGAAGATATGCCGCCCACCAACGGCATGAACGGTCAGTGGATGCGCCTTCTTGCCGTCTTGCCTTAAGGCGGAACAGAAGATGGTTGCCGCATCGAGCTGGTGGCTGCCCAGTTCAGCCATCAGTCCGCCTCCGGTGCGTTCCCACAATCGCCACCGGCACAATTCTTCCAGCGCGGTGCGCACACGTGAACCCAAGTCAAGGTCTTCGTAACCGTGCTTCGCCGCTTCCACCGTCTTGTCAGCGTCCCATTTCTCCCATTGGGCAATTTTACGCGTCAAACGTTCGATATCGGCGGGATCTTTGGCGGCCTCCAATTGGCGACGGAAACTATTCAAATCACTGATGATCTTATCAACGCGTTTGCCATCGAACGCGATCTCACCGCCTGGCAACGGCATTTGCCAACTGTCAGAACCCGGAAGATTACCGCGGTGCCATTGAGCGCGAATGTGATGCAATTGCCCTAGCAGCCCGTAGCGGATCATGTGCACGGCGTTATCGTAGAGAACGCTGTAATGGCGTTGGTGCCCAGTGGCCAGATGGATCGGATGACCATCTTTCGACTTGTACTCCCGGGCCGCGCGGGCCATCGCTTTACATTGAGCTACGTTGTGAGCCATCAGCTTTTCGGTGAGCACATGCTTGCCGCGCATCATCGCCTGGACAGCAATGGGAGCATGCAAGAACAACGGCAGCGCAATGATCACCGCTTCGATCTCAGGGTCGTCCAACAGCGCCGCGATGCCACCGTTTTCGGGCGTGTACACCTTGATGTTCCGGCGGGCTTCCGCTTCGCTACTATAGCCGTACTGTTTGATCAGTCCTGGTCGCGCAGCCAAGGCAGCGTCGCTGGCCCAATCACCATGGAAGGCACGATGGATGCTGCTGGGGCGAATATCGGCGATCGCCTTTACTTCGACATACTCCGGCGTACATCCGCCGATCAACACGTTGCCTTCGTCTCCGGTACCGATGATGCCGATCCGCACCGGTTCGTTGACTTTACCATACCCGAAGTACATTGCCCCTAGACCAGCGCCGGAGGCGACACCCGCGGCGGCTACCCCTTTGATGAAATCACGCCGGGTGACCCCCACCGCCTCGTGATAATTGTCGTTACCGACCTGTTTCTCTTCTGGAGTTAGTGCAAGCATTGTATTCCCTCAAATCGAAAACAATCATGAGTTGATTTTGTTATTGCTCACCCGGGGGCCGAGCCTCAGTTGACCATCACCGCCCCGGTCTAAAGGTATCGCCACTAGCGCCGCCCCCCTCGTTTGGTGGTTGACATGGAGCTCACTGGCTCTAATATCATTATGACGCCAAGCCACTCCTAGCGACAATTCGTTCCCAGAGGTTGGTCAACATCAGGCGGCGCGATGAGCAGCGGCCAAGCGGGCACGACGATTCTGCCACCAAGCCCAGGGGATGAAGTCCAGCCCGGCAAATCGGCCTGCCTGGGTTCCCATGAGCACAAAACAAGCAAGCGCCTCTATGGATTGGTAGTAAGTGGGCTGAGCACCGGGAGCCCCCGGCCATTGCGACAGCACGACACTGACCAGGAACAGACCAGCGGCCCCAGAAGCGATGGGAGTCAATAAACCTAACATCAGCAAGATGCCTACCGCCATATCGAAGATAGGAATGATCTGGTCCACCATCTCGGTGCTGAGGGCCGGTTCACCAGGGCGAGCGATGCGGAAGTAGCCGGATGCCTCCAACTGTTCCGGTGTCGCCAGGCGATTCAAATCGAGCTCAAATTGCTTCCATAAAGCATCGATGGCAGCCAACGTATCTTCGACCGATGCTTTCAAGTCTTGGGAAACCTTCTCGCGCTGGCCGCGCAGGCTAGCCACCTCCGAATACATATCGGAGTTAGACATCGAATCGAGCCGCTCGGTGCTGCGAAGATACTTTTCGATATCTTCGGCATCCTCCGCGTACACTTCATTGATTTTCCCCAGCCATCGTCCGCGACTGTCCTTGCCAATGTACTGCACGGTGACCGTGGCAAGCCGTTTTTTCTGCTGATCGTCGAAGCCAAAGTGCTCGGCAGCCCGCTGTCCTGCGGCGTTTAGATAACCGTTGACTTTCTCTTGGTCCAGGCGGAACCGGCCGTCGTAATCCCAAATCAACGAATGGAACTCATCGGCCAATGGGCCTTTCGCGGCGACCAAGAAACCACGGGACGAAAAGTCACCGCTTTGCACTTTGCTCACCCCTTCCATGTAGAAGTGGTAGCCGACGCCGAAACGCAAGGCGAAGAGAGCAACAATGCCCACCATACCGATACGCGCATAGTTCTGCATGCTTGCCGGAATCCTCCGATTGAAGGAGTGCACTGAAGGTGAGGTTTCAAATTTGCGGGAGCAGACGACCATCTGCCATGCACATAATAGCGTCACCGACCTCCATCGACCAGACGTTGTGCGCCAGCAATCTCATTTTCCCACCAATTCGGCTTGTCGCAGCTCTCGCGCATGTGTCATGCTGTGGCCATCTCTTTTCACGGTAAAGGGATGCGAGATGGCGAAACAGTAGACGGAAACGGGTGGCCCGAAGGGAGTAGATTCGCTGCGGGGCCCGTCGACGCAATGGTCCTGGTTTCAGCATGTAGAGGGGGTGAGCCGGATGCGCGGCGAGCGTAATCTTCGACGCAGGATTGCCGATCGTGCATCGTACCTGCTGCTGCGCATCTTTCTGTGCGTGTTGCAAACGACCGACCTGCAGACCCTTGATCGATGGTGCCACGTGCTGGCCGCGCTGTTGGCCAATTGGATCCCGGTGCGACGCAAGGTGATCGACGATAACCTGCGGCGCGTTCTCGGCGATGCCCCCCCTCAGGAGCTGGCCGTGTGGCGACAGCGAAGCTGGCACCATCTGCTGCTCATGTTGGCTGAAATCGCTCACGCGCCACGGAAAATTCGCCGCACCAATTGGTTGTCCCACTTCCGCCTGCGCAATCGGGAGCAAATGATCCGGGCCATTCTAGAAGATCGGCCAGCGCTGTTGGCGACGGGCCACTTCGGGAATTTCGAGATGGCCGGTTATGCCATGGGGGTGTTTGGAATACCCGCGGCGACGGTGGCTCGCCCCCTGGATAATCCAGTTGTCGATGCCTACCTGAACGATTTTCGCCGCTCAGGTGGTCAGCAGATCTTCGCGAAAGATGGCAGTGCACCTCGGATCGAACGTCATCTTGCCCAACGTGGCAATCTGGCCATCCTTGCCGACCAGCATGCGGGTCCCAAAGGGGTGTGGGTCGACTTTTTCGGTCATCCTACATCGTGCCACAAGGCCATTGCCCTGTTCGTGTTCGCCTCACGGGCAATCATGAGCGTGACCTATACCCGGCGCCTCGATCGCCCGATGCTCTTCGAACTGGGATGCATCGAAGTTTGCGACCCGGTAGATCTGGAACGTGAACCGGTGCCTGCGCATCTACAGTCAGTCGAATCGTTGACCGAATGGTATAACCGTTGTTTGGAACAAGTAATCCGCTTGGCCCCGGAGCAATACTGGTGGGTTCACCGACGATGGCGGGACGTGCCGCCGAACGTCCAAAGGCGAATGGAACGAAAACGGTTGGCCGCTCAACAGGCATCGCGCACCGGCACGCATCGTGCGGAAAAAGCAGCCTAACGGATAGGACGGAAACCGCGGGAAGAGGACACCATGGCGACACGGACGGCAGTCCTGTTCGCCGCGAGCATCTTGCTCATACGTTGCGGCCATCCCAGCGGGTGAAGGCTTCCATGGCATAGAACTCCGGCAATCCGATCTGATTGTACTTGTCCGCCGTTCCCTTGTTGCGGTCTTCTGCTCGTTGCCAGAATTCGCGCGGGTCCGATCCTGGGAAAAGCGCTTCATCTTTCTGGCTCTCGTGCATGAAAATCGCTTGCCTTTTTAATTCGATATCGCTCGGGCTCAGCGGCACGGCGATCTCGATCTCATGCAAGGCATACTCCTGCCACGCGCCACGATACAGCAAGACCTCGGGAGTAGGTTTCCCTTCACGACGCATCTCTTCCAAGACGGTGAAAATCGCTTCGGCACACACGCGATGGGTGCCGTGAGGATCCGCCAGGTCGCCCGCCACATAGAGCTGATCGGGCTGAACTTCCTCAAACAGATGGCGAATGATGGCCAGGTCCTCTTCGCTCAACGGCCGCTTGGCGATCGTGCCGGTGCGGTAGAATGGCAGATCGAGGAAGTGCAAGTTTTCCACCTTACAACCCACGTGCATCGCTCCGGCACGCGCTTCACTCCATCGGATAAGCGCTTTGATCCGCTGAATGGCTTCGTTGTCCGGCTGTCCAGGCCGTTTTTTCGTCAAACCGTCATGGACTTCCTTCTGCACCTCCAGCGATTTCTGTTGATCGATCGAGAACAGACGATTGTATTCGGTAACCAGATCCGCGACACGCAAGGCGTCATGGTCGAAGACGGCGATGTTGCCACTGGTCATATAAGCGATGTGCACCTCATGCCCGTCTTCGACCAACCGAATCAGCGTGCCCCCCATGCTGATCACATCGTCATCCGGATGCGGGCTCATGCATAGACATCGCTTCGGGGTTTTGCCGGCCGGATGGTACTCGATCGTTTCTTGCATCCAGCGAAAAACCCGATGGGCGATGCGTTGGGCCGGACCGTGGTGACGCAACAGCTGATGCAGGTCATGTTGCCGAAAATCCTCATCGTCCAACTTCAGCAAGGCTTTGCCCGTCTGCTCGCACAGCCACAGGACGGCTCGCTTGATCAACGGTTCCGTCCAGTCGACTTTCTCGACCAACCACGGTTTGGCAATCGCCGTAAGCTGCCCGGCGGCAGGCAGGTCCAGCAGCGCGCGAGCATCGGGATGTTCCTGCAAGTACGAGGCAGGCACGCGGTCGGTTATCGCGCCTTCCAGGGTCTCGCGAATCACATCCGCCTTGTGTTCTCCCAAGGCCAGGAGCAGGATGTGCCGAGCGGAAAGAATGGTGGCCAGTCCCACGGTCAATCCTTGCGTGGGAACATTCGCTTCACCAAAGAAATCGCTGGCACAAGCTTGCCGAGTGATCGGATCGAGCGTGCACAACCGCGTACGGCTCTTGCGCATCGAAAACGGTTCGTTGAATCCAATGTGACCGTTACGGCCGATTCCGAGGATTACCAAATCAAACCCGCCGACATTTTGGATGGCTTCTTCGTAGCGTCGGCAGTGCAGCTCAACTTCCCCCAGAGGCACTTCACTGTTCAAGCAGTGGATGTGCTCCGGTTTCAGATTGACGTAATTGAAAAAGTGTTCGTGCAACCAGCGGCTATGGCATTGCGGGTCATCCTTGGAAAGGCCGTAGAATTCGTCCAAGCAGAAAACGATGACGTTGGAGAAGTCCAATCCCTCGTCCTGATGCAAACGAATCAGTTCCCGGTAAGTTCCGACGGGAGTGCTTCCCGTCGGCAGTCCCAGCACGGTGGTTTGTCCCAAATCGGAACGTTCGCGTATCAGTCGGGCGACGATCTGAGCGGCATGGCGCGCCACATCGCGACTGGTGGGAAAGACGAACGCCGGCAGGTGGGTCGCGGGAACAGGTCGGGCACGCACCGCCGTAGAATTCGTTATCAACTCGTTGGCCGACAGATCGCTCACGTTACTCATGATTCACTTCACAATTACGCATCGGGGATTTGGCCAGTCGCTCAGCTCCCTATCGAAGCATGCCTTCTTGCCCAGGCCTGGACGCCATTCTACTGCGAACGATTCTACTGCAAACGCCGCGGTTGGCCACGTCGGGGAATGCACCGTGGGCTGCGGTCAGCAGTTCGCCACCGCCTCCCATTGCAGCCGTTGGTCTGGGCGATATTATGGCCGTATGGATCCGGCCGTAGGTCCAGTGGCGATGGATCGCCTCAGAGGTAGCGACCGACAGTGCCGTCTTGTGCCGTAGCTGACACGCATCATCGATCGAGGAAACGCATGATGGATAAATCGCATTCGCCGCAAAAGTGGTTCAATCTCGAGGAGTTGTTTTTCAGCGAAGTCGACAATCGACTGCTGGAGAGGTTGCGCGGCGAATTGGAAACTGCCCAGACGGCTGAGCAGATCATGCGGGTGACCGGCATCAACGATCGTGCCTTGGCGGAAGCGATGGCCAAACTACATATCAGCGTTGATACACTGGCTGCGTTCCGGCTGGCCCCCCTGGTCGTTGTTGCCTGGGCTGATGATCGCATCGACAGCAATGAGCGTTTTGTGATCACGCGAGCCGCGGAGAAGGCGGGGATTCAGCCCGACGAGCCGGCCATGGAGCTGTTGAACGCTTGGACTGAGAAGCGGCCGCCGAAGGAGTTGTTCGAGACGTGGTGCGACTACGCCAAGGCACTAAACGAGTCGCTGACGGAGGTTCATCGCAAGAGCTTGCGCGATGAGGTGCTAAAACAGGTGCGTGAGGTGGCGGAAGCTGCTGGGGGATTCTTACGTTTCGGCAGCATCAGCCCGTCGGAAAAGGCCGTCATCGAGCGGATTGAACAGGTGCTCCAATAACCCGACTGGACGGCAGAGCCTGAGCGTGCCAATGCCGAGGTATGCCCGCCTGGGCAGGGCGCACGGTCGCACTGCCCTCCCACGGGCGGCTCCAGGGCGCGGCACCGAGCCTTGTCAGCGCCATCGTCCGCTGGCGTGTCCCCTACCATGTTGCCGGCCAGTGCAACCGATGCGTGGCGAAGCTCCTCCGCTGTGGACGTCGCGACGATATCTCCGGCCGTGCGCCAGTTCTCACGACCACGCGCCATGCATGCGACAACTCGTCGCCTGATCGTGCCGAGCCGGCACGACCGCCAAAAACGATTCCTTGAGCGAAAGGTCGGACAGGTGCCGGTCCAGTTGCTGGCCCATTCTGCCGCCCACGAGGTTCCTCTCCCGAACGGCACATCTGTTTTGTTCGTTTCATCTGGCCCCGAGACCGGGTGATTTCCAATTTATCGGTCGAAGCGGTGGGCTCCTGCCCCCATTCCGTGTGCTACGTTTCTCCGGCGTGGATTGTCTGCGCAGTCTCTCGACAGCCGAGAGACCGATAGGAACGAATCGAAGTTGCACGAGGACGCTTGAGGATGCAAGCGGGACAGGGAAAGGGCCGACTTACCGATAGGCGGATGCTGCCACCGGTACATCGCTATAGTTCCCATCTCCTCGGTGACGCGTTGATCCCGGCTTCCTCTCTTCCCTATCCCAGACTTCGCTGCCGCTCCCTGCGCGGCACGGTGTTACGCCGCCGTGGGCCGTCCTCCGCCGTCAGCACCGTCGGATCTAGCGTCGCGTTGGTTGCCATCTGTCTGGGCCTGGCGTTGCTACTGACAGGCGGTTGCGCGCAACTACGTCTCCCGCAAATTGACCCGACCGGGCAGCGCATCTTCTTACCTCCACCGAACTCGACCCAGTTGACGCTCCCCCGCCTGCATGCCACCGAGACGGAACCTGGACTGATTCCCAATCCAGCCTTCGCGGCCCCTCCCACTCCGCCACCGTGCGTCGATGCCAGTGGGGCCCCCCTCTGCAATTTGTTCGATCCGCAGACGCGACACTGGAAGGAATTGCAGCGCAAGTTCCGTCAACCGGGCGCTGCCGGCGAGCTGCTGTTGACCCCGCTGCGAGTGGTGGCGCCGGTGGGAGGTGAAGTGGTATTGTTGGCGGGGATCTGTGGGCCCGATGGCTATCTTGTCAAGCGACAACCCATCGAGTGGATGCTCTCTCCCGACAGCGTCGGCACCTTCATCGAGGTCGGCGACGAAGATCGAAGCCTGCTGATGCGGACCGTACGCTTTCGGGATCCGAAAGTTGAAAAACTGGACGTTGACTTTGCCAAAGGACGGACAAGCAGCAAGTCGGGATTGATCACCCGCGGCACAACGAACCCCCGCGACGATATCCCTTTGTTGGAAGGACAAACGTGGCTCAGCCTGTCCTCGCCCAGTGAAGGGATCAGCCGTGTCACCGTGCTGGCGCCCGACAGCGAGCTATGGGATCGCCGCCGGCAAACAGCGACCATCTATTGGGTGGACGCCCAATGGGAATTCCCGGCTCCGGTCATTCGCCGGGCCGGCGAACCGGTAACGCTGATCACGCGAGTTACGAAAGCCGAAAACCTTGTCCCGGCCGAGGGTTGGATCGTCGAATACACCATACAAGATCCTAGCATCGCCACGTTCGATCCGGCCACCGGTTCCACCAAAGCGACGGTGGTGGTCAATCAGGATGGTCAGGCCCCGGTGACCGTGCATGCCCAACCAGGAGCCTTTGGAACCACCCTGATCGCCATCGATGTCATCCGGCCGGAACAACCGGAAGACAACCTTCCTCGCTTGGTGCTCGGCCGGGGCACGACGAGTGTGACGTTCAGTTCCGCAGGGTTGGCATTGCATGCCGAAGGGCCCGCGATGGGAAGCGTCGGCGAACCGATGACTTATCGAGCGGTGATGGCCAATCCGGGAGATATCGATGCGGAAAACGCGCGACTGACGCTGCGCATCCCCGCTGGCACACGGGTCGTGGACCGATCTTTGCAGCCGACGACCGAAACCGACGACTACCTGGTTTGGGACCAAGGAGTGTTGCCTGCCGGGCGTCAACTGGAGACGATCGTGACGCTGGAAGCTTTGCAAGCGGGAGTCTTCGATGTCATTTTTCAAGCGGAAGCAGCCGGAGGTTTGTCCCAGCAGAGGGCGGTGCGCACCGAAGTCGTTCAGCCTTCGTTGAGCGTGCGGTTCCAACCGGCCGGCGGCGTGGCTCAGGCGGAAGTCGGCGAGACGGTCCAATACGAGATCGACATCCAAAACAGTGGTCGCCAGGCTTTGACGGGGATCCGTTTGGTCATCGAATCGGATCCGGGACTACCTGAGCTTAACACCGGCCAAAACCGCGTAGAACAGGATATTCCGGTGCTGCAGCCGGGAGAGACACGGCATATCGGGATCGCGTTCCAAGTGCAGCAGGCGACACAGTTGGGGGCACGCCTCCAGGTCTACGCCGGCGGGCAACTGCTGGCGGAAAAAAGTACGTCTGTCCTTGGACACCCACCGCGCCCCAAGCAAGCCGACGTCGACGTCGCTATCGAGTTTCCCTCCGAGGTTACTGTGGGAAGCCCTGGAGTACGGGCCATCGTTACGGTGAGCAATCCTGGCGAGGTGACGTTGAACGATCTGCAGGTCGACCTCGAGTTCGATCGTAGTTTGCGTCCGGTCGCGGTTGACAATTCCAACGCCGGTCGCTTTCAGGTGGCCCCCGGTGGTCGCGCCGCCACCTGGCAAGTGCCGACCCTGTTCGCTCGACCGGCCGATGGGGCACCCTACATGCGGCAACTGATCCTGGAATTCGAAGTCGTCAGTGCCACCGACCGAGGGGTTCTTGCTGCCACCGTGCGGTCCGATCAAGGAGCGACCGACCAGGCGACGGCCACCTTCCGCGCCGTCGCCCCGACGCCACCGCCCGCTACGACTCCTGCTCAACCAGTCCTACCGCCGGAATCGGAGCGAGCCGGGCAACTGCAGCTAACCATCGACGACTACGGGGACCCCACGGTCGTCGGCCGACCATTGCGATACGACTTGACAGTGACCAACGCTCAAAACTTGCCTGATCGCAACGTCGCCGTCCTAATGCGATTACCTCCAGGCGTCGATTTGAATCAGATCACCCGTGATGGCAATCCGGTAAACTACCAGTTTGCTGAGAATAATACGATTGTTCTTCCCAATATCCAATTCATGCGTCCGGGCGAGTCGATTACCTTTTTCATCGTCGTCACTCCCCAGATACCGCAGCGCATGGAACTGCGGGCTCAGGCCTACTCGGATGCACGCCCCGATCCGGTGGAGGCCGCCGAAACCACGCAAGTGAATCTACAGTGATCGGCCCGTTACCATCAATTTCGTTCCCACACCGGATCGATCTGCTCCGGCAATAAACGACCGGAAGTCGCCTGGCGTCGCCAGTTCTGAACCGCTGCTCGATTGGGAGTCTGCGGAAGGTAGCCCAAATCCTTGCCAGTCCATCGCTGCAGGGTATACCCCACGGCGACGCGTACCGGCAAACTGTCATCGTCCAGCAAACCAACCCAATGGGAAAGTGTCTCCACCATCGATTCGGCCGGTCGACTAAGTAACGCATTCACTATCACGGCGCCTTTTGCGCCGAATTGCTCAGTCAACAGGGCTTCGAATTCCGCTAGCCGTTCCGGTCGCTGGGCCAGCATTTCGACCGCCAAATCCAACGTCGAGTACCAGTGTGGGGCAAAACGGGCATCGTTCAGCATGACGCGAACAAGCGGTGCGAAGTCCCCAAGTAAGAGGCTGGCCCGAATGGCGGCGGCTGCTGTTTCCGGGCGGGGATCGCCACTAAGCTGGCGCAAGAAGGCGAGAAGGTCAGTGTCCGGAGGGAGCCCGCGCACCTGCTGCACCAACTCCTCCGCCCCTAGCCGATCGATCGGGCGCACCGCGTCGACGCGGAACCAGCTCGGGACGCGCATCAACTTGAAACGCCGTGGCCGGTCGCGACCGATCAATGCCACGCCTTCCCCGATTGGCAACTCGATAGGCGTGGCTTCACTGCCGTCGGCGGGTTGGGGAACGTACCGGATGCTTCCATGGGCCGCAATAATGACGGTTGTTTGGGGAAATACCGTCTCATCCAACAGGTCGCCGGGCCGCACCCGCCGATGTCCCACGTCAACCGAAGCAACACTGTCGGGCGTCAACAACTCAATGCGGCCCACCGCCGTTGCTGTGACGAGCTCCAGAGAAGCCGTGGGAAGCGTGGTCGAAAGCAGAGCACGAGCCAAGCGCACCTGCACGCGCGGGATCTCGGTGCTCTGCTCCACCTGCATCCAAGTCGCTCCGGCAACCTCCCAGCGAATTCCACCGGGAAACGCCAAGTCCGTGCGATAATTCGGCGGGATCCCGACTTCGCTTCCCGCGCCTAACGGTTCGTCCCTGTCGACGATACGCCATGCTTCATCTGCGCTGGATCGGGCGAAAACCAAGGCTCGCTGACGCAACGGGCTGAGCGGCGCCCAGGTGATACGGTTCCCCTCCAGTTGTTGGGCCGAGGTGTCCGCGGTCGCCGGCGTGCCATCGTCGCTGCTCGCCGTAACCGTCTCCGCCGCAAGCAACTCGCCCTGGCCGCTCCCCCCTGGGACCGGAGGGCTGTTCTCTCCGGCCGCCACCGTGTCGATGGCAGCCTCCGCTTCCGGCGTGTCCGGAGCAACTCCTGGCGGTGCTTCGACAGACTGTTCAATCGTATCTTCCGGGGGAGAGGAATGCTCCCGGCCAGCGCCAGGGGACGTTGCCGCTTGCGCCGTGCCCGCGTCCTGGCCGGCAACTGCCCCCGGTTGCTTCGTCGAAGGATCTGTCACGGCGGACCGATCGCCTGGGTTCACCTCGCCGCGTTCGCTGGCACTATCGGCTTGTGATAACTGAGGAGATAGCGACAGCCACGGGCGGATACGCTCCCACGGTCCCACCGCCTGCCACACCAGCAGCAAGAAGACGAACGTCAATACGGCAATCACTGCTGGTAATTGCCAGCCGCGATGTCGCTCCCGCCGCAAGTACTCTGGCACTTCCCGAATTGCCGTTTCCGACTCCAGGTCGAGCCCACCTTGACGAATCGATTGTCCGGCCGACTCCATCATCGGGGACGCTACCAAGACCCGTTCGCGATGCACACCTTGGTGAGCTTGGTCAACTCGTCGCGTCTCTCCGCCTACCAATTCGGCATCGACCAGCCGTTCCTCTCTCGGTGAGCTTCCTCCCGGAAGCTGCTCGATCGGTGGCTGAGCCTTCGTTCCATCGGCGGCGGCCGAATCACTGTCCGCTGCGCGCGAAGCATCCGCTGGCGACTTCTGCTGCGCAAACTTGGGAGCCGGTACCGCAGCCCGGTGCGCGGCATCGACTCGCTGGATCAAGACATGTTGATCGGCAAGCTGCCGCCACGCCTGCTTGTGCTCCAACCATTGTTGACGCACCTCCTCACGCTGTTTGGGATCCCCAATCCGGTAGGCCAAGCTTTTCAGCTCGGTGGGCATCTCCACGTGCTTATTAACCGCCGTTGCCAATATCCGATGGCACTGCGCCACCTCCCCCAGATAGTGGTCGGACTGCAAGACTACCCGTTCAAATTCGGGGACGAGATGCTGCGGCAAAGTGTCATCAAGATAGGCAGCAATCGTGTTCGGGTCGGCTGCCATTCCTTTGCCGACGATGACCGACGCGCCTTCCACTTCTCCGGCCACCCGATCGATCCGTCGCAGGACGTTGGTGGCCGTCTCGCTCTGCTGAATCCGCCGATGCAAGTCTTCTTGGTCGATCGGATTTAACACACGATCTCGGTACGCCAATAAGGTCCGTAAAGTTAGTCGCATGGTGGTTGCCATCAAATGGTTGCCCGTCAGCAGTCCTCTCCTCACCCGGCGCTCACGACAGCCCCCAGCAACGATGACGCGGGAAAAAAAATAGCCTCGCGACGCTCGCTGCCAGCCGGTGCGTGCCAGTGACCACCGCTCCCTGCTCCTCTACCTTTATTAGTGGCATGACGGCTGCCAATCCGTAGACGATTCGAGGAAAAAAATCGCCGGCTACTCCACCTGCCTCCCGATTCTGTGCGGAAACAAGTCATCCGGCGCTCATGCTCGCCCGGGACGCCGACGCGTGTCGTGCTGACCGTGTCCATGGCAGGCGTTCCTGGCACCGCCATGCCGCCTTCCCCCGCTCGCGGGGAACCCGTCTTCCCGGCTTTCCACTACCTGGATTCCAACCTACAGCCTTCGATCCAACACGTAGCACACGGCAGGGCAGCATAAGACATGGTACCAATCATCGGACCGCGTGGCGGCGTCAATAGTACTGGGCAAACGGCCGCCCATGGCCAGATTCCAATCGTGGCGCCACGCAAGTCGTTGCCGACGCCGTTCAATCCGGCTGTCCTGCCAGGTTGTCGAGCATACGCATGAGCAGTTCGCCGAGATGGGGACCGGCACGATGCGCCCAGTCGACCACCTCCGTATGGTCCGTCCCCTCACCTGGTCGATAGGTCGGAACATTCGTGATGATGGAAAAGGCGGCCACGCGCATCCCCAACGCATGCGCCGCCACGACCTCGGGGACCGTTGACATGCCGACGGCATCCGCTCCCAAAGTTCGGAACATACGGTACTCGGCACGCGTTTCATACGTCGGCCCCAAGGTTGCCAAGTAGGTTCCTTGTTGCAACCGCATTGCCAATCGCAGCGCGAAGTGATGCGCGGATTTGATCAGGTCCGGACAGTAACAGGGAGTCCGCGGCTGTGCCCTGGTGGCGATCTGCCGATCGACAGGCAGGAAGGCGGGCAAGCTCCCTCCACTGCCCTGCGGCGAGACCATAGCTCTGCCGCCATTTGCGGGCCGCGGCCATAACCAATCGACGTGCGAGTCGATCACCATGATGTCCCCGGGACGAAATCGCTCATTCAACCCACCGGCAGCATTGGTAGCGATCAGCAACGACGCCCCCAGGCGATGGGCCAAATGGGCGACGAACCCCAGATCGCGGTTGCCGTACCCTTCATAGCGATGACACCGTCCCTGAAAGACGACAACTGGCATAGCCCCCAGATAACCAAGCACTAAATTGCCGGCATGTCCATCGACACGCGGGCACGGCATGCCGGGAATCTCGGCGTAGGGGATGATTGAACGATGAGCGATGCGGTCGGCCAAGCCCCCCAGGCCGCTGCCCAAGATCAAGGCCACTTGGGGTTGAAACCACCGCCGCGTCTCGATGGCCTCGACCGCCTGTTCCAGTCGATCTTCCACTTCGTGGTTTCCTCCGCGAAGCATCAATCCTGCAGTTTCCGCCGACGTTCGTGCTCCAAAATGCCCATCACGATGGCTCGCAAACGCGGTTCCGCCTCGTTGGCCACCTGAATGATCCGCTGGACATCGGCCGGTTGCAGTGCATCGGGAAGGCACATGTCCGTGACGACGGACAGGCCAACGCACCGCAAGCCGCTGTGAACGGCAACAATTACTTCGGGCACTGTCGACATCCCGACCACATCGGCACCGATCATTCGCAGAAAGCGATACTCGGCCCGGGTCTCGAGGTTGGGACCAGCCACGGCCACGAAAACACCACGATGCGCCGAGAAATCATGCCGCCGTGCGATCTCCAGCGCGAGTTCGATCAGCTCTTGGTCATAAGGCTGGGACATGTCGGGGAAACGCGGCCCCAAGCGATCGTCGTTGATGCCGATCAGAGGATTATCTCCCATCAGGTTGATATGATCATCGAGGACGACGATGTCCCCTTCTTTGAAGAAAGGATTCATTCCTCCGGCGGCGTTGGTAACCATTAGCAACTCGGCCTGCATCGCTTTGAAAACGCGCACCGGCAAAGTGATTTGTTTCAGCGGATAACCTTCGTACATGTGGAATCGGCCATCCATAGCCATGATGGGCAAACCGCAGAGCGTTCCGCACAACAACCTACCGCGGTGGCTGGTGGCCGTCGATTTGGGAAAATGAGGAATCGACTCGTAATCTAACTCGGCTTGAATATCGATATGCTCGACCAACGGCCCGAGTCCGGTTCCCAGAATAATGCCGGCAAAAGGCTGGTGATCCCATTGGCCGCGAATGTGCTCCACAGCCTCCTGGATTTGTCCATACAATTCCAACATCGATGACCATCCTTTCCCAAGGATTTGCGTGAATGGATGCGTTCCCCCCCGTGGAAGGGCGACGGCACAACGAATCTTTCACCCTGTCGACTTCTCGTTAAGAGGAGGCATTATAGCCGCCCGGCAGCAGGCAAACACCGGTTCACGGCGGAGAAGCCGGACGGATCGCCTCCGCCGAAGTACTTGCTAATTCCTGCTGCACGCGCCTCCACGATTCGCCGCCCAATCTCCAGGCTGGCCGTGGCCGCCGGACTGGGGAGCGTTGCACACATGGACCATACGTGGCCCGGTTACCCACAAGAAGTCGTCGATCAGACCTCCCGTCGGCAGCGAGGGCTTGGGCGCGAACGCCGGCGCGGGCGGGAACCAGATCTTCACTGCGAACCTCTGGGATCAAACGCTGCAGGGCGCGGACGAAGGCCGATTTGCTCAACGAACGTACCACCTCGCCCACCCCCATGCTCCAGTACTTCCCTGCCAGCTTCAGAAAGCCCGGATAACTGAGCGACTCCAGCAGCTCGCTCAAGTTGACCTCCGACCACGAGTACCCTTCGCGAGCTAGAGCGAATACCGCGTTGGGTCCACACTCGACTTGTCCGGTGACCATCCGCGTGAAGTGAACTCCCAGAAAGGGAAAACGAGGATCCGGAACCGGGTAGATCAAATTGCGACAAAGATAGCGTCGCGGCGGGATCAGTTCATAGTACTCGCCACGAAACGGCACAATCTTCGCCGGCGGTGTGAGGCCCGCCATCCGCGCCAGTCGATCGCTGTACAACCCCGCACAAGCCACCAGGAAACCAACTTCGAAGCGGCTGGTTGGGGTAGCGATACGTACCTGGCGGTCCGTCGCCTCGATGTGGACGACAGGTTGATTGAGATGGATGGTGCCGCCGGCATGGCGAATCAACTCGGCCAGCTTTTCACACACGGCCGGATAATCCACGATCCCGGCATCGGGCACATGAATCGCCTCCACACCTGCCACATGCGGCTCGAGTTCGCGCAGCCGCGCCGCATCGATCATCTCACAACGAACCTCATTCTCAGTTCCCCGTTCGAAGATGGCGGCCAACCGAGTGCGCTCGGCCTCTGAGACAGCGACGATCACTTTACCGCACACTTCATGGCGGATTCCGTGTTCTTGGCAGAACTGCACCATTGCCGCACGACCGATACGGCAAGTCTGCGCCTTCAGGGACCCGGGTTTGTAATAGATACCTGAGTGAAGGACGCCAGAGTTCCTACCCGACTGGTGCCTGGCCAACCCCGCCTCTTTTTCAAGGACATGCACTGTCGCATCGGGAAATGCTTGGGTCAACCGCCAGGCGGTAGCCAGGCCGACGATTCCTCCGCCGATGACCGCAAAGTCACCGTTGATGGCCGCTGATCTCTGGGTCGCGATGCTCGCCATTGGAAACCTGCTCCTGCAATACTTAGGTGGCGTTTTGGGACGAGGTCGCGGGGGTTAGCTCCCGGCAAAGGGCCAGCAAAGGGGGATCAAGATCAACGCGACCGTGCTGACGAGAAGGGTCAAAGGGAAGCCAGCGCGAATGTAGTCGATCGGTCGATACCCACCAGGCCCCATGACCATCAAGTTCGTTTGATAGCCAATTGGCGACATGAAACTTAGCGACGCGGCCATGGTGACACCCATGATAAATGGACGCGGGGAGACATCGAGCTGAGCCGCCAAACTGAGGGCCACTCCCGTCATCGAGGCTGCCACGGCAACGTTGCTCATCATCTCCGTAAACATGAGCGTGATTCCAAACAAGAGGACCAGGGCCAAGTAGGGATGATCGCCGATACCACGAATCAAGCCGTGGGCGATCAGGTCCGTCGCGCCGCAATCGTACAGGGCGCGCCCCACCCCAATCGCTGCGCCCACTGTCAACAACATGGGGAAGTCCAACGCCCGTCCCCGCGCATCGGCACTGGACAGGCAACCACAACCGAGCATGGCAAGCGCGGCGACCAGAATCGCCAGGGGCCGGTGAAAGGGCGAGCTTGGCCCCCTGCCGCTTGTGGATCGACCCCACCCGAGGAACTCCACCGCCGGGACGGCGAACAACCACAGGATCAACCCGACTGCCAGGCCAATGGCCCAAGCGGCCTTGTGATGACGGCGAGCGTCACCATCCTCGACACCACTGACAAGATAGAAATCCGGTTCATTGCGAAACGCACGGACGAAACCGGATTGCGTCTGCAGCAGCAGGGGTATCGCCAGGGGCCAGCTCGATGTCGCCAATCCTTCTTGGGCAAAACGCTCTCCATTGCGGTGCACGGCAACCACGGCGGCCCCATAGTGCTGGCGGAAGTTCGCGTCGCGAATCGTCATCCCGACCAGTGGTGACGAAGGACTGAGTACCACTTCGACGAGCGTTCTCCCCGGTGCGACGCCCGCCGGCGAATCGTACTGATGGTCGACAGCCGGAGACGAGCCCCTGGATCTTTTCCAAATCGACGATCGTCGATACGACGCCGGTAAAAACCAACCGATCATTGGCGTAGATGCGATCACTGGGAGCCACCGGAGTAATCACTTCACCACCTCGGTCAATCTCGATCAAAAACAGACCGGGTAGGTGACGCAGGCCCCCTTGCTCCACCGTCTTACCCACCAGTTGGCAGTTCTCAGTGACCAACATCTCCACCAAGTACTCGCGCCGACGCTCTCCCAAACTGTCCAACAGTTCACGTCGGTCGGGCATCAGGCGGCGGCCGATCCATACCAACCAAATCGCACCAACGATCGCCCCCGGCACGCCAATCCAGGAGATGTCGGTCATCGACATGGGGCGTAGCTCAGCGGCGTGGCGGCGCATCCAGGCACGATGATTGCGCCAATCTTGCTTGCCAGTGGCGGCCCCTTGATCCATGGACCCACTCTCCGCTGATCCTGCCCCTTTCTCCGCTGGTCCAGCACTGGCCAACGTTACCTCCATCTCGCTGAATACGTCGCGCAAGGTCCCATTGACCACCAGATTGGTGCTGGTCCCGACCAAGGTGCACGTGCCGCCTAAGATGGCGAAGTAGCTGACCGGCAACAACAACTTCGAAGGCGATACCTGTCGACTGCGACACCACTGAATAAGCAACGGCATGAGCATGGCGACGATCGCGGTGTTGAGCAGAAACGCACTGCTGGTGATCACCACCAAGGCTAAACGTCCCAACGCCTCGCGCTCGGTCCGCAAAGTGCCTAGCAACCACCGACTCATCGCATCCAATACGCCCGATGTCCGTAGTGCTGCCGAGACGATTAGCAGGCCACCGATGGCGATGACCGCTGGATCCGAAAGCGATTGCCATGCCCGCTCTGGTTTGATGACACCAGCGATCACCAACCAAGTTAAGGCGCCGACAAAAAGCACCTCCGTCGGCGCGTTGCGGCGAGTCGCCATCACCAGAAACACTCCCAGGACGGTGAGCAATGCGATAGCAATCTGAAGGTTCGGCTGGTCTATGAACATGGCGAGTTATGCTCTCTCCGATCCGCGCGTACAGGTGGCGACGTTGCAGGTATTCGGCAGTGAATTGTCGGCTGGCAAGCGCCAGTTCCTCATTCCCTGCACCACTGGAATCATCCTTAGTACCGTAATCGGCCTTACGTTGCACAGTGTCCGCACGAATCTTCAAGCGTGCGAAATCCCACGCCCATCACTGTAAAAACGAGGGGCCTGGGAAGACTGGGACAAGAGAAAAAAACGGTCGATCCGATAGAGTATGCTGACCAGGCAATTTAAACCAGCGGTCTCCACGATCTGCCTGCCTTGCCCCACGAAGCAGTGGAGACCATGGATTTCCCACCCTTCCCTATCCAACCTACGTTCAATGTTCGATGGAGCGACTAGCAATATGAACATGTGGATGCACTATATCCGGAAATATACCCGTCATCTGATTACCACCTCGTTACTGTCCAGCAGTACCGCCCTTGCTCACGATCTTCCTCACTACTTCCCCACCATCCACCTCGGGATGCAGACGGATTGTTTTCACGAATCGTCACCTCGCCTCCTGGAGTTCCCGGAAGCGGACACTCCGGCTTGGCAGGAAACGGCGGTGATACAGTCGAGGGATCATCGAGAAGATCAACAAGCGGCGGTGCCCGCGCCGATCGTCGGCCACAAGCCACAACCAGACAAGGAAGCCGTCCCGGGCCGGCGACCACCATCCAGTACGCTCACCGTGCTCCCACCCGATCCTGGTCAACCTCCCGTTCCCCCTCCGCCAGTTTACCAAGCCCCGATTCGGCTATTGGAATCGGCGCCAGTGGTGGTCAAAAGCCCATCGCCACCCCCACGCCCTCTTTCGTCGTCAGGACAAACCACGAAACCCGGCGGTTCGCGCGTACTCTTGCACGTCATGCGGCCTGACGAAGGGGAACCTCCCCGACCTGCTCGCCGGCAGCCGAATCCGTCCCTCTGGGTAGTGCTTCCTCCTGACCAGGGAGTGCCTCCCAGTCCAAACACTACCGTCGCCGCGCAGCCATCCGAAGACCACCGATCCGGTGCAGCGGCAGCATCATCCGAAGAGTATCGGGCCTACGACTGGACCGCCATGGATGAGGATGCTCAGGCGCCGCGGATATCGAAAAAGAGCCGGCCCTCGACAGCTAGCAACGACAAGCAACACGGTGGAGAAGACGGAATGATCGCCCTCATCCTCCTGCCCTCCACTCCCTCCTGGTCCACTGCCGATGTGGTCGCTGCCTGGGAAGAGGCCGAATGTCGGCTTTACAATTTCGTTCATTCCCATACTTTCCCCGACATGGCACGACGGACGGGACAGCTTCTGGGACAGCTCGCTGGCCACGCTACCCCCGCCCGTCCTGGCGGGCAACGCCCCGAGCCCACTTCCGCCGAGCCGACGCGCTGCGGCGCGCCGCAGGAGTTGGCCCGAGAGAATCCGCGTCCGGTCGCCCGCATTCGCCTCACGGCGCTATTCTGGGAGAACGAAAAGCAGGGAAGAACCATCAGCCCCGTGGCGCCGTGGAACATGGCTCAGGTACTTCTCTCTAGGGACCTTGGGGTAGCAGACTGGATTGAGGGTGATTTGCCGGTGCCAAGTGCTGCCGCCGATGCGGAGGCCACCACACCTGCTTCGGTTCCCCGGCTGCTGGGCAAGCAGGCGCCCGCGGCAGACGCACCAGAAGCCGCCCAAGCCGAAATCACCACACAAATTCCGGCGGAGCTGGCCCAGAGTCTCGCGGGCCAGGAACTGGTTCACCGCCTTTGGAGCTGGATGCATCGCGTTTTGAACGAGTTACCGAAAGACACAAGTCCTTGGCGAGCCTACCTGTCACCTGCTCGCACGGCGGCCATGCGATTATTGGACGTGCGTTAGCAGAACGGTCGGTAGCCACCAAAGGCGCCGGCGGCACCGTCCTCGCCTCTGGTGGCAACCATCGCCACCATTGAAGAGCATTGGGCACAACAGGCTTGACGAAACTCTCCCGCGCTCCCCTGGCGGCCCCCATCGACTGTCGCCGAACGCCGAGTCCACGTTCCCGCCTGTTGTGCCTTTCTACCGAGAAGGGTCTTCCTCGATATCGTCGAGGCCGATTTCCTCGATGGGGGTTTCCAGTATTCGCTCCACCTCATCATCACTCTCCATGCCGATGCCCTGCTGATGGACCATGGCGGCACTCTGGCCGGCCTCACTCGGCTCGGTGCACGGCTTGTTAGTGGGAGCCACCACGAGGACGAAATCACGAACCGCAACGACCTCGACCCGCTGTCCCGCCTCGACGATTCCCGTCTGCGCGATGGCCGGAAAACGACGCCCGCCAATGCGCAGTTCACCGCTAGGCAATAAAGGAAACTCGGCGACGACCACCGTCCCCAACAACGTATTCCACGAACGATCCTTGGTGGCCGGCGTTGCTGTTGAGGGGGGAGGGCGCAAGATGACACGGCGGCCGATCGGGGTTCGCGGCCACAACTTCATCGCCAAAAGAATCAACAGGGGGACGGAGACGAAAAGGGCGAACAGCAAGATTTGCCCGGCCAACAGGCTCGACCGGAAGGCGAACAGGATGCTGGCCACCGCGCTGGCCGATCCAAGAACGACTAGCAAGCCGCCAGATGGAACGAAGATATCAACCAGGACCAGAATCACGGCGACTACGTAGAGCACGATGGCCAGGTAGAGTGGTTCCATGCAAACGCCCCCTTACTACCTTGTCCGTATCAGTGCCATAAGCCATGGCGATACCACGAGGCGAGCCGCGTAGGTGATATGCCACAATGATAGCCGAGGATGATCAGCTGGTTGAGCAACGTCGTCGCCAAGAACCCGCGGTGGTGCCATCGCCGCGCAGAAGTAAGCACTGGGTCCTCTGCCAAAACGATTTTGCCCCAGCGACCGGCACGACGCACAAGTTCATAATCTTCCATGATCGGCCATGGTTGAACTCCTCCTAGGCGACGGAGAAGGGTGCGGCGGGCAAAGATTGCTTGATCGCCATACGGAAGCTTCCGTACCGCCGACCGCCAGGCAACGGCTCGTTCGATCCACCGAGCAACCAACCGCGGACTATCGATGCGTAACGGAAAGGCTCCTAAGGCAACTTCGTTCTGGCCCGCAAGCTGCTCCACCCATGCCGGCCATTGGTCGGGAAGCAACGTGTCGGCATGCAGGAGCACCACGAATTTGCCGGTAGCCACCCGCAACGCAGCGTTAATCCTCGCTCCCCGGGGTACGGCGTTCACTAGGTAATAGGCTTGATGCTTCATCGCCGCGTCGCAGGTATCGGTGCTAAAGGAAGCGGAGGTGACCAAGATTTCCGCTTCTCGACTCTGCCTCCTGACCGTCGCCAGGCAGGAATCCAGATGCTCTTCCCGACCTCCCACCGGCACGATCACTGAGAATCTCGGCCTTTTCCTCAGTTGCGATTCCTGCCGTTGGTACCATACATCCAAGTCTTCCGGAAGGTCGACATCGCGGCGAGGGGGAAAGATGCCCAGGGGAATGCTCTCCCGCCGACGCAGTTGAGCAATCGTTTGCGCCAGCACCTGCGAGCTTCCCCAGGCAATGTCCTTGAACAAAGCATCGATCCACGTTGGTGGCGTACGGGAACGATCCGTGGTCACCGTACTGACAATGGCGGAGCCTTCCGGGCAAAAGCCGAGCAATACGTAGCCACCGTCGGTCGCCGGGATCAAGCAGACGCGATGATTGTCCAGCGTTGAGAAGACCTGCGCGATGGTCGCAGCATCCAACTGCGGGCAGTCGGTTCCGACGATGACGATCCGTTCGGCCCCCGACTCGATGGCCACTTGACTGGCGTGGCGCATCCGCTGTCCCAAGTCCCCTGTCGGTTGGCGGCGGTAATCCAGGTCCGCTCCGAATCGTGCCGCCATTTGATCCCCGGATGCTCCCGACACCCATACTTGAACTTGGGCACCGATTCGATCGCGTACCTGTCGACACCAGCGCAAGGTGTGTTCGGTCAGTTGGCCATGCAAGCGCGCGGCTCCGTCGGCTCCCAGGGCCGGAATCAACCGCGTCTTGCACTTTCCGGCTGCGGGAAACCGGGCCATGACGAGGAGCCAATCGGTGGGGCAGTGCGACCTATTGGCGTCCATCGCTGATGTCGGTTGCCGAAAGTTTCTTGCCAGGTCCGGAATAGGAGGGGGCAGGCATGGCGGCAGCACTTACTTCCTCCTCAGCGACCACCGCGGCCGCTTCGCTCACCGCGGCAATCGCCTCCTTCATCGCGCCCAGATCGATCTCGTGCACATCGACCGATCGCCCGATGTCGCGCAACAGAGTGATGGTCAAACGCCCGCCCAGATGCTGCCGAAACTCCTCCAGTCCTTCGAAAATCACCTGGTCATCGAGCATCGCGTGCGTAATGGGCAAATGCAACCGCTGCAGCGTTTCCCACGTCTGCTTTACGGCCTGCAAAGGAAACCCGAGCCGCAGGTGGGAGTACATCACGTCGACTGCCACGCCGATCGCCACCGCTTCCCCGTGACGCACTTCGTACTGGGTCATCGCTTCCAATTTGTGCGCCGACCAATGACCGAAATCCAGAGGCCGGGCTTCACGCGTCTCGAACGGATCACCGCCACGGGTGATATGGTCCAGATGCAGCAACACCGATCGTCGGAGCGCTTCCCGCGTGGCTTCGGCATCGCGCCGCGCGATATCCTGGGAATGCTGGTGCAAATAATTGAAAAACACCGCATCCTTCAGCAGAGCAACCTTCACCGCTTCCGAGAAACCACAACGGAAATCGCGGTCCGATAGACCTTGAAGCAGCCGTTCGTCATTGATCACCGCCCACGGTGTGGCGAACGTACCTTTCCAATTCTTCTTGTTGAACCAATTGACGGCGTTTTTCACTCCCACTCCCGAATCGGCTTGGGCGAGCGTCGTCGTGGGAAGTCGCACCAGACGAATGCCGCGATGGGCAATGGCTGCTGCGTAACCGACGGCATCCAGGACGGCACCGCCGCCGATGACGATGATATAGGAACGGCGGTCGAGGTCATCACGATGAATGGCTTCCAGAATATGGTCGATAATTGCCGGATCGTTTTTGACGCTCTCCCCTCCGGGCAGGACTTCCGCCGGGCTGACCAAGTCCAATTGTGGATAACGCGCCAACTGCCGCTCCACCCTCCGCAGCAAATCGGCATCCCACTCGAGAAGCCCTGCGTCAGCCCACACCTGCACGCGAGCCACGTCGTTGTCGCCCGGCTCGAGCAGCTCCGCCAACACCGGAAAATCCGGTCCCAAGACATCGCCGGTGATTCGCAGACGATGTACCATCGGCACGGAGAAGGAAATATCGTATCGTACTATCTCACTACGCCCGTTCGATTTATCCATGCGATTAGTTATCAAGTGGGTGGTGGGAATGAAGCCACCAAGGGTGGCTCGCGGGAGCTATCTAAGGAGAGATAATCGTCTCTCGCTCCCGACACTGCACTAGGGGCTGGAAGAACACGGGAGGCAACTCGCTGTCCTAAGCCTTTCCTTGGACAAGTCCAACCGGCCCGTGTCCCTTTCAATTCTAACCAAAGTTTCATCGCTCGACACCCGCGCACCAATTGCCCCAGTGGCGCATTTTTCCTGATCGACAAAGGTGCAATCATGCAACAACATGGCCCGTGGAAGATCCTGCGTTCAGCCGTCGTCTATGAAGATCCGTGGTTGCAGGTCACCCGCGACGAGGTCCTCCGTCCCGATGGAGATCCCGGATCTTATGCTACCGTCCAGCTGAAGTCAGGAGTGTGTGTCGTGGCCCGCGATGTCGACGGCAACCTCCATCTGACGCGGGAGTTCCACTACGCGGTCGGAAGATACACGATCGAGGGAGTCAGCGGTGGCTGCGAAGTTGGGGAGTCCCCGTTGCAGACCGCGCGTCGCGAACTGGCCGAGGAACTGGGTATCGAAGCCGATCGATGGATCCACCTGGGAACGATCGATCCGTTCACAGCCAGCATTCGGTCAACGGTTGACCTCTTCTTAGCGGAAGAATTGCGCACCTGCCCCACCGCTCCGGAAGGTACCGAATGCATCGAACCTGTGGTCATGGCAGCGCATCAAGCGTTGGCCGCCGTACGTGATGGCCAGATCACGCACAGCCCCACCTGCGTCCTCATCCTGCGGTTGGCTCTCGACTTCCCCACCCCCGCCTAATCGCGCCACTTGCTCCCGCTTGGATAGCATCCGACGGCACGAAGTCCGCGCGAGCCTGGCCCCGAAGTGGGGCGCAGGCCTGTTCCTACCAGGCGTTCCCTGCCGCGCGCAATTGATGCACGATTGCCGTCGATCGTGGCCCGGAACTGTGGAGCTTTGCCCGGCGATCGCCGCCAGGGGATAGGTGCAGGTCGATCGTCAAGTGATCCTCCGGCAGCGTTTCCAAGAACTTTTCCGCCCATTCGATGAACACAACACAAGGTTGCTCAAAGATTTCGTCGATACCCAAGTCGAACACTTCATCAGCATGACGCAGTCGGTAAAAGTCCAGATGGTAAATCTCACCCACCTGCCCGCGATACCGTTGCAAAAGGACATAGGAAGGACTGGTCACCTCCTCGGGCGGCACCTTCCAGGCGTGGCAGATGGCGCGCGTCAGATGCGTCTTCCCTGCCCCCAGCGTACCATTGATCGCCACAACCATGGGGGGATGAATGGCGTTCGCCAATGCCTGCCCTAATCGCTCCGTCGCCCTCTCGGTAGGCAACTCGACAACCACAGAATCCTGATTCATGCAGAGAATCCTCCTTACTTGGTGATCGCCGCTGGTGGCGTCAACTGTCGGGGACGGGTGCCGAGCCAATATCGGCGAGCGGCGAATCGGACCAGCTCCCTGCGGCTGGCTATTGCCGTCCCCTTGCGTTTTCCGCTCAACCGCCCCGCCGGAGACCACACCACACAGCGCATCCCGAAGTCCGCGGCGATACGTTCGGCCACCGCCCGCGCGACACCGACTTGGAACCGCGCTTGGGGATAGAGAGGCGCATGCGTCTCCGCCAATGACCAGGCAGCCAAGGGAAGCTCCACTTCGAACGCTCCCTCCTCCCACGGTTGGCGAGCCAGCAATCGCTGCAGACCTTCGGGAAGCTGCTGCACACGAGCCTGCGGCACGTACACCTGGGCTTTGGAACAATGAGGTGCGTAGACTGCCCAACTCGGCCAATGGTCCCACCACTCACCATGCTCGGTTACCGGCAGGACAAGCGGGGGAAGCAGGACACCGGCCAGCACCCAATCGCATGCTCTCCAGTGGACAACCTGCTGCTGGGGCTCCGCGTAGGCATCTTGCGGCTTCCACAGCCACCAGCCGAGAAGTCCGATAAAGTGTCCGTTCCATAACAGGACTCCGGTACTGTGCTGTAGCCCCCAAGGACCAACCGCCAGCAAGATGCCGAGGTGCAGGAGGATGCCCATCACGGCACCGACGCGCAACAGAGGAGGCCAAGCCAGGCACATGCCGACAGCAAGTTCATAGAGCGGTGCACTGTGGGCGATCACTGCCGGCCACGACGCATCGGGATCCGGGGCTATTCCCAACGCTTCGCCACCGCCGATCACCAGCGACGGCCCCAACGTTTCCAGGAAGCTGACATCCAGTTTGCTCACCGCCGAATAAATGTAGATACTCGCCACTAGGTAGCGCATCCACCGCTTCCATACCGTGTCGGCAGATGCCAACGAGAAGAGGATGCTGACCAGGAGGAACTCGTAGAACCACGGTTGCAGACGGTGTTGGTTGAGTATGACGAGGGTCATCGAGGCCAGGCTCGCTAGCCCACAGCCGAGGCGAACCTTACCGAACGCAGCCACGATCCATCCGGCCAGCACCGCCAGGCTGGCAATCCAGTCAATCCACCACGGCCATTCGGCCACCATCGGCACCAAGGGAATCATGGGAAAGGTCACCTCGGCAGTGGGGAACCACAGGGGCCAGGTCACGGCCATCAAGGCAACCAGACTGACGCCTATCCAGGCAGCGTAAACGCGCCGGCGGTCGGCCCAAAACGAATCGCCAAAGGCAGCCACGACGGCAGGCAATCTACTCTCCGACATCAGTTCCGTCAGCTTCATGGTCAACGTTTCTGCGAAGACGTTCGCCCGGTTTCCAAGAAGACTTCGCTCAATCGACCGCAGCGAACGCAGTGGACTCGCCACACCTTCCACTGTCCCGACTGCACCTGCGAGGGTATGCTCAGGTGCGCATAGACCTGGCAACAGCGAAACCATACAGCAACGGTTGGTCGCCGCTGTGGCCCGCTGCTGACGCTACCACCTTGCCGGCTATTCCCCGCCGGTCCGTCGCTGGCCAACGACCGGTTGCCGTCACCGACGACGTCCTCTCCACAGACCACATCCAGCTCCCCAAACTCTTTCTCAGGCGGAACCTGCTCGTTCATCGGCCACATTCCTCAGCGCGTTGGTAGGTAGCAATCACACCAGCAGGCGGATGATGCAGGCACCGGCCTCCAGACTTCGCCCGCCGCACCGTGGGATGGCAAGATCTCCACCGCGGGAAATCAGCCAGCCGGCGGCTCGTTGCCCGCCGGCCTGTCACTCGGTTCGACGACGACAACATTGGACGCCAGGTCCTGCACAACCCGCTGCTCCACCTGGGGATCCTGGTGGCGATGTCGGCGCAAGGTAGCGGGCTTGATGCCGCGAGGAAGCTTGCCCACATTACAAACCGGTTCACCCGGACTAATGGCTGGCAGCGTGGTCATACCGATGATCACTCCAGAAAACGGCGCCTCCAAAACACTGCGTTCTTCGCCCAACAAGGTGGTGATGGTCGCCAACAATTGTTTCTTGCGCACGATCTCGCCCGGCTTGACATGGAACTGCAGAAACCCGCCGCGCTGCGCTCGCACCCATTTCGTTTCCTTAAGCACAAGCTGATGATCAGGAACCGCCGGAGTCCCCTCGAGCATCTCCAGAGCGCGCAACACATTGCAAATCCCGTTGACCGACACTTCGAGAATCGTCGGCTCGACCTTCCACACCTCCCCTGCTTCTACCACAATCGTGGGACAACCGGCGCGGGTGGCCTCGCGTCGCAAGGTCCCCGCAGCCCCGCGAGAGTCGAGCACGAATTCTGTACCGAATGCCCGGGCAATGGTGGCGATGGTGGGGTCTCGCATGTCCCCTCGCACCGTGGGGTAGTTCGTGCGTCGCACGGCAGCCGTATGGAGATCGATCCCCATGTCGCAGCGGCCGACAATCTCGTCAAAGATGCGCCGCGCCATCCGACTGGCCAGGCTTCCATCAGGCCGCCCGGGAAAACAGCGATTCAAGTCGCGCCGATCGGGAAGGTAACGGGAATGGCGATCGAAGGCCAAGATATTGACGACGGGAACCAACATCAAACTACCACGACGTAGCTGCAATTCCCCCGATTGGATGAGGTGACGGATGGCGCCAGTTCCATTCACCTCATCGCCGTGGATGGCGGCGGTGACAAAGACGGCCGGCCCCGGCTTCGGGCCTCGCCGTATTTGCAATGGAATGCGCAATGTCATGCCGCTGTAGCTCTCGCTAACGGCCAGGGTGACGTTGCGCGTTTCGCCGGGGGCGATGGGCGATTCACCCGGCCACCGGGCGATGTCGTTGCGCTGAACCGTACTAACCGCTCGCTTTGCCACCGTCGCTCGTTCCCCTTCTTCTGCCATCGTCTGTGCTCATGCGTATCGTTTCACCATCTCCTCCCGGTGCGCAGGTCGGGTGGTTCCATGCGCTGGCTTGGCATCGAACGCCTTGGCTGGCCGGAAAGGAGCCGCAAAGTACCCAGCGTTCGTAGCGGCATGGCCCTTCGACGATGGACCACTACGGTCGAGACTCGACGGCCGCACTAGCTTCCATCCGCCGGGGCGGCATGCGGTAATTCGGTAACGTTGACCACATTCGATTCGACGATCTGCTGCACCTTCGGCTGACGACGGCGGCGCGCCCGCTTGGGAATCAAACTGCGCATCGCTTCGAGTTTCCCAAAACAGAGCAACCGGTCTCCGGCTTGGAGAACTCGGTCCGCACGTGGATTGGGAATCACGGTCGTGCCCCGGTACAACGTCAACACATTGATATCGTTCTCGCGCAACGCAGCTTCCGCAATGGTCTTGCCACAATAGATCGAACCATCGGGAATGCTGATCTCCGCGATGCCATAACCGCGGCTGACCGTCAGCCGTTGGCGGATGTCAATCTCGGGAAAGTCGACCTGCGCGGCCGTGTAATCGATGATGGCGCCTGCCACGTCGAGCCCCGTACAGGTTTCGATGCCCTCGAGACCGGGCGACGAGTTGACCTCCATCACCTGAGGACCGTCATGCCCCTCCAGCATATCGACACCGGCCACGCGGAGCCCCATGATCTGAGCCGACCGAATGGCCGTTTCCGCATAGGCCGGATCCAACTCCACCGGCTCGGTACGACCGCCACGGTGCACGTTGCTGCGGAACTCCGCCCCCTGAGCCACGCGGCGCATGGCGGCCACGACCTGATCTCCCACGACGATGGCCCGGATGTCACGCCCTTTGCTCTCCGCAACGAATTTCTGCACCAACACGTTGTGCCGCTGGCTTTGCAACAGTTCGATGATGGCTTCGGCCGAGGCCACCGACTCGGCGAGGACGACTCCCACCCCTTGCGTCCCTTCGATCAATTTGATGATCACCGGCGCGCCCCCCACGCGCTCGATGGCCGGCAGAATATCCTCTTTCTCGCGGACGAAAGCAGTCTTGGGAATTCCGATCTGATGCCGGCTAAGGATTTGTAGGGCCCGCAATTTGTCCCGCGAGTTGGTGATGCCGTTGGATGAGTTCGCGCAGAAAACATCCATCTGCTCGAATTGTCGGACCACGGCCGTGCCGAAATAGGTGATCGATGCACCAATGCGGGGAATCACCGCGTCGATATCATCGACCGGTCGTTGGTGGTAATACAGATCCGGCGTCCCCGCTTCCAGATCGATGGCGAATTTCAACGTATTGAGCACGCGTGCCTTGTGGCCTCGCTGCTCCGCCGCTTCGCGCAACCGACGCGTCGAATAACATCGAGGATTGCATGACAAAATGGCAATTTGCATAGAAGTCTCGTTCGCTCCAGTGACTTTTCGGCATGGATGGCCGCAACGCTCGTTGGCAGCCCCTACGAGGGATGGTGTCGTTTATGCTTCCTCGCGCAATACGACTGGCCGGGATCGATGAGAAACCGCCCTCGTACCGCTTCCCGTCCCACCAACATCCGAAACCCCATTTCCGTTCGATCTGCCAACGTCAATTCGATGGGCCAACGCCGGCCATACAATTCCAGGGTGGTAGAAATGACCGGACGATGGTCTCCATGTCCGGACGAGCTGCGGACATGCCGAACTTCCAGTAAAGGAGCTGCCAATTCTACCACGTAACGGTCATCGCGCTGCCGTGGATGGACTTTGAATCGCACGCAGGGCCTACCGTCCTCGTCCGTAAACTCTTCAATGTCAAACGCATGCAGGCTCGACGACCTCGCGCCGGTGTCGATCTTGGCTTTGATATGTCGTAACCCCAGGTCGGGCAAACCGACGTATTCCCTCCATCCAATGACCGGTAGATGCCTTCTGGGATCATTCATGGTTCCGTCCGGTCGTGAAGGGAAATCCCGCCGATGAGAGGACGACTAGTATAGCGCCAGGGACAGTCTGCGACGGAATTCACGAGTCAATTCATCGTCGTCCCCCAAAACGCGAAACAACTCCACCATCCGCTGCCTGGCCAATTCCCCCGTACCCTGGCGATCCTGCTCCACGGCTTCTAAAAGCAACTCCAGAGCCCGCCGATATTCCTGACGGGCAGCTAAACCTTGAGCCAGTTGCAGACGTGCTTCAAAATCCTCCGGGTGGGCAGCAACGGCTTGCTCCAGCGCCTCGACATCGATGGCCGCGTTCTCCTGCAGCTGCAGTTCGACCTTCACCCGCTCCACCTCAGGTTCGAGAAAGCCCCGCTGCTCCAACTCCGTCAACAGTGTGCGGACTTCCTCGGTTCGCCCTTGACGGTGCAGAGCGACAAGCAGCAGCGATTTTGCTCGCGACACCTGAGGGGACTGCTGTAGCAATTCGCGCAGCCGCGCCTCGGCTTGCTGCGGATCCTCCTCGATGAGCGCTTCGCACTGCCGCAACTTGACCTCGGTCAACTGTCGGTCGATCCACTGTCGCAGGGTCGCTTCCGGTACCGCCCCTTGCAGCGTCTGCAGCACCTGCCCATCAAACACGCCGTAAAGCGCGGGGATGCCTTGAACGCCAAATTGTGCTGCCGAGGCGGGGCATTGGTCGGCGTTGGCCTTGACCAGGGTGACCTCCCCTGCGTACCCCTCGACCACTTTTTCCAATACCGGAGCCAGCATGCGGCAAGGCGCGCACCACTCCGCCCAAAAATCGACGATCACCAATCCCAACTGCGAACGGATGAGCACATCCGTCTCGAAGGTGGCGTCCGTCGTTTCGACAAGCCACGTCGGCTGTGGGGACGAATCGCTCATTGGCACCCTTCCTTCTTGCAGTTTGGCAGTGACGACACCGCATCCACCGAATCCATCAGGCCTTGGTCTTTGCCTTTTTTTTCTTCTTCGTCGATGCCGAGGATTTCTTCTTCGTGTTGCTTGCTGCCGTGGCCGTTTTCTTCTTGGGAGCTGCCTTTTTCTTGGCCTTCGACTTGCCGAAAACCTGCTCCCAACCTTGTGCATACTTTTCGTTCGAACCTACTCGCAAGATAGTCACGAATCGATCTCCTTATCTGGTGTAAAAAACTGTTCGCCCCGCCCCCCTGCCAAGATGGCGGCCAGGGGACTACTCATCGCGGTTGATTCTACCGCTAAGCAAAACGCGCGCCGAGCCATTGCTTGCCTACAACCGGCAATTGCCAATCTCGGTCTCCAAGATGGCCGACGCCCCGATCTTCTCCAACTGTTCCATCACATCGATCACATCCTTGCGCGGCACCATCACGCGGACCGAATACCATCCCGATTGTTCCAGTCGGCTGACCGTGGGCGAGTTGAATCCCGGAGTAATGGCTTCGGCGGCCGCCAGGTTCTCTTCCGGCACGTTGTATTCGAGCAAGGAGTAATCGCGCGCGATCACCACACCCTCCAAGCGCCGCACGATGCGGTCGGCTAACTCCTGATGCCGGGTCTGCCGGGACTGAATGAGCACCGTTTCATACGAGCCGATATCAGCCAAGACGCGCAGTCGGTTCGCGGCCAACGTACTGCCCGTCTCCACGAGGTCAACGATCGCATCGGCAACCCCGAGGGCGATCATGATTTCTACCGATCCGGACAACGACACCAAATGCACCTGAGCACCATTGGTTTCCAGATAGCGCCGCGTGACGTTGGGGAAACTAGTCGCCACACGACAACCGCTCAACTGGTCTGGCGATTGAATGGGTGAGTCGATCGGCACGCACAAGCTTAGTCGGCATTTGCCCACGCCCAGCTTCATCCGGGTATCTACCTGGCGGCCGCTCTCCTCCACCAAATCGCTACCGGTGATCCCCAGGTCGATGGCGCCTTCCGCACAGAGCGTGGGAATGTCATCGGTGCGCAGAAATACGATGTCGATAGGCAACTGCTTGCACAGGGCAAACAAGGTACGCTCCTGCCGACGAAACTGGAGTCCCGCTTGGTGAAGCAGTTCGGTTGCCAGTTCACTGAGTCGACCTTTGCTGGGCACACCGATGCGAAGATTGTTTTGCAGAGCCGATGATGTCATGACGTTCTTCTTGGATTGTTCAATGATGGAACGGCACCGCAACGAGGCGGTCCTGCTGGCCCCTGCGGGCCCAAACGGTACCGGCCGGCGCGCCGTTGGCAGCACGATCAGAGGCTGGCAATCATGGTCGCGATGCGTGCCTCGATGTCAATGACCAGTGCCGATGCGGCAGGCTGGACGGACTAGCGCTGGGTTCCGCGACGTCGTTTTTCTTCTAGTCCTGAAGTCCCCTCTCGCCGCGCCAGCTCACCCCGCAGGTCGTCCACCGTGATCCCGTGGGCGCCAAGTAAAACCCACAAATGGTAAAGCAGATCGCAGGCCTCGTAGACCAGATGCTGGCGGTCGACCGGCTGGGCACCGGCTGCTTCGACCACCTCCGCCGCTTCCTCGGTCACCTTCGCCCCCATCGCCGCGACGCCCCCTTGCACCAGCTTGGTCGTATAAGATCCCGGCGGCAACTCGCGCACCCGCTGATGGATTTGCGCCATCAGTCGGTCGAGCACATCTTCGTGGTCGTCCCGATCGGTCATCAATCCTCTCCTCGTGGCTGAATCATCCTCGGCAACGTGCCTCGGTTTTTCTATCTCAAACATGGAAAAGCAACCCTGACGAAGTGTCGACGGCGCGTTACATTCATGCGCCATGAGCTCGATTCCACCTCCTTCTCAGCAGCCATCCCGCGAACCGTTCAACGGCAACGGCGGGGAGGCGCTGCGCCCCCACGAGGCACCATGGATCTATCCGCCCCTGCACGGCTGCCTCTACTTGACCGGCCCTACCGGTAGCGGCAAGACGCCGCTGGCCATGGAGCTGGCCCGCCAGTTGGATGCCGAGATCATATCGTTGGATTCCATGGCCATCTACCGCGGAATGGATATCGGCACCGCCAAGCCGACTGCCGAGATGCGAGCGGAGGTGCCGCACCACCTGCTGGACATCGTGGAACCGACGGACGAGTTCAGCGTGTCGGCCTACGTGGTCGCCGCTCATCGCGCGGCACACGAAATTCGTCAGCGGGGACGTCGGGTACTCCTCTGCGGCGGCACTCCCCTGTATTTGAAAAGTCTGTTGCGGGGGCTGTTTCTCGGTCCACCGGCCGATTGGGAGTTCCGTCATGCCGTGGAAGAAGATATTCAGCGCTATGGTGAAGAAGCGCTGATGGCCCGACTGGCCCAAGTCGATCCCCTGTTGGCCCACAAGCTCCATCCACATGACCATCGGCGTATCATCCGTGCCTTGGAGGTCGCTCGGGCTACCGGACGACCACTGAGCCACTGGCAGCAGCAGTTCGATCAACCCGCCTCACCCACTGCGGCACCGGTCGTAAGGCTGGTCCTGGATCGCCAATGGTTGCACGAACGAATCAACACGCGCGTCCAACACATGATCGATGCCGGACTGGTGGAGGAAGTCCGGGGACTGATCGATCGTTATGGCCGCTTAGGACGCACTGCATCGCAAGCGGTTGGCTATCGTGAACTAATCGACGCCCTGCAATCTGGCGAGCCGCTGGAGGAAACGATGGAGAGAATTCGCGCCCACACCCGCCAGTTCGCGCGGCGGCAGGAAATCTGGTTCCGCAGCCTCCACGAATTGCAGCCCGTGGTCGTGGCCCCCGATCGCTCCCCCCGCCAGATCCTCGATGACATCCTGAACGTGTTCCGGCACGCAAAGGGACCTACTCATTGAGTGCTACCGCGACACAGGCGAAAACCGTACCACCGCACGATCGCATGCGTGGCCAGAATCCAACTCGTTTTCAACAACAGATGTGGCAACCAGTGCCATCGCCCATGAGCGCGGATGATCTCGTCGGGCGTGTGCCAAACCAGCCCCCCCAGAGCGACCAGGCAGCCGACCGCGCCAATCCACTGGCGACGCGGCGCAAACATCAACCAGGCGCAGGATGCCACCAGGCCCACCTCCAACAGCCAACTGCCGGCGTACCACAACGGCTCCTCCAGGAAACCAACGGACTGCTGCACAAGCACCGCCACAACTGCGGACAGAACCGTCAGCCGCAGCAAGAAGAGGATCGTCATGTTCTCTCGTGGCGGTGGCGACGATCGTGACAGGACGCCCCACACTGGCCGCAACAGTTCCAAAAAAACCGCCAGTACCAACGTCTCCTCAACAACCATCTGGAAACTGCTGTGGATTAGGCGAAGAAGGGTCTCAGCGGGTGGACTGGCGATGCGACTCAGCGGAAGAAGGACCACCGCATGAGCTACCACAAAAGCCGTCGCGCCGATGAAAAAGAACAGGGTGCGCCGCAGCCAGCTCCATGGCGAGAGGGCCCAATAGGTTGCTAGCAGAACACACTGAGCGGAGATTAGGCTCGCAGGCATCGACCGCAGCATGTGGGTTTGCGGTGCCGCGACGCCGTTGAACAAAACGGGGAGAAGGTAAACTGCCGCCAGCAGCACCAGATGAGCGACCGGCAGTAAAATCCATAACGGCCAAGCACTCCTGGCACTCATCTTGAACGGCATCCCTAGTCAAAAGTCAACGGACTTCGGAATTGGGTAGACGATCAACCGTCATGAACGCCATACAATTCGCCAGACCTGCATCTTCCGCGGGAGCATCGTCCGCTGACCCCACATTACCCCCACCCCGCACGTCCCGTTCATGTTGCGATCGTGACATTTCCGGTATTGTATATGTTATCAGATAGATTCGCCTCTAGTACTCTTCAGTCGCTGCCGAATCGCATTCACGCAACGCAAGCCTTTACCCCGTAGGAGCAGCATCAGGACTGCCCCCGTGCATCGCGCATCCAGTTACACCATTGAAAATACCGTCCTAGCTGGGAATACTTCGACCGCACCCGAAGGATGGGCATTTGGACGGCATCACGCCTAGGCATGGCATGCGGCGGTGAAATGGTGCAGTAGGCGGTTGATGGGAGAGGGGGTTTCCAGTGGCGACAGGTGACCGGCGCGGTCGATGATCTCGCAACTTGCCCGGGGGAGTCGCGCTGCCCAGATCCGGGTGCGGTCCGGCGGCGCGAGCGGATCGTCGCTGCCGGTCCACACCAGCGTCGGGCAGTCGATCTCGCTCAACTGGGCGGTGAATGAACGACGTTCCGCCATGGCTCGTTGCGCCGCCGCGATCGTGGCCGGAGGAACCACGTGCATCATCGCCCGCACCAGTTCGACCACTTGTGGCTGGTTGGCCATCGTGTGGGGGCTAAGCAACTTGGACAGCATCGGTTCGACCACTGCGGCCGTCCCCTGTTCCTTGACCACCGTCTCCATCTCTAGTCGTGCGGCTCTCGCTTCCGACGTATCCTCATCAGGCTTTGTGCTGGCCAACCCCAAACCGCATAACCGATCCCGGTATTTCGACCAGTACTCGAAGGCAACGTAGCCTCCCATGGAAAGGCCACAGAGGACGATACGCCGATCCCGAGCGAAATGCTGCCGTACCAGCTCGCAGTCATCGGCCAGGTCGGCTAGCGAAAACGTCTCGGGACCTAGCGTCGTTCGCCCAAACCCTCGCATTTCCGGAGCCAAAACTTGGAAGTCAGCAGCGAGACTCTCGATCTGCGGCAACCACAGGCGATGGTCGAGAGGGAAGCCGTGCACCAGCATCAGTGGCGGACCACTGCCCGCGACGATGACGGAAATCTCGTTCCCTTGGCGTCCGAACACGGAAATTCGATGTGGTGCCGTCACGTGTTCATCTCCCCGGTGATCGCCAATGACGAGATAGCCAAACAAGCAGAGAGCAGTCGCCACCCCCAACGGACGAGCATCATACTGACCAACACCAGCAGCAACCAGATGTTCCAGCTGATCACCCGTTCCATCTTGCTACGCGCGTGCCCCGACAATCGCCAGGCGGCCAGCGGGACCTGAAGCAGGGTGTAGGCGAATAGAAGTGGCCCGATGGCATGGGCTTGGAACGCGTCGAACCAGCGGCCGTGGGCTAGATGGATGAAACTACGCGTCAGCCCGCAAGCTGGGCAGTCGATGCCGAAAAGAAGGTAGGTCCCGCACGCATTCGGCAGGTCAATTCCGCCGGGAAGTAGGACGCGACGGCCTCCCGGCGTTTCTAGAAGCAGGGCAGCCACGAGAATGGCCACGGCTCCCGCCAGCCATACCCACGCACTGCCGCGTGACGGCGGAGCGGCGGGAAGCCGCGCAGCACCTGGCTCCCGCTCCGCGGTTCCTCCCGGTTCCTGAGTCGTTTTGGGGTCGCCCTTCACTTGCGGCTCTCCGCTGATCTGCCCCGAAGTTGTTTCCGTCCGTCGGTGCTTACCGCGGCGGACGCCACAGGGGGAAGTTTACCAAGAGCGAAAGACATCGCGAGCCGCGTCGACCGTTTGATCGATCAACTCTTCGGTATGCGCGGCGGAGATGAACAAGGCCTCGAATTGGCTGCACGGCATATAAACACCGCGGTCGATCATTTTCCAAAAGTACTTCGCGAAGGCCTGTCGATCACACTGGGAGGCATCGTCCCACGCCCGGATGGGCCCCGCATGAAAGAAGAGGGTAAGCATGCTGCCGACGCGCTGGACGCAGTGCTCGATTCCGGCAGACGCAGCCGCTTGGGCCAGCCCGTTTTCCAAACGTTGCCCGAGCCTCTCCAGACGCTCGTAGGGCGGTTCGTCACGCAAGAGTTCCAAGGTGGCAATGCCCGCGGCTGTCGCCAACGGATTGCCACTGAGCGTCCCCGCCTGGAACACCTTTCCGGCGGGCAGCACCTGATCCATCAAATCGCGCCGCCCCCCGTAGGCGCCGACCGGCAATCCGCCCCCGACGATCTTGCCGAGCGTCGTCAGATCCGGTTGAATGCCGAACCTCGCTTGAGCACCTCCATAGGCGACGCGAAAGCCTGTCATCACTTCGTCAAAGATCAACACCGCCCCGTACTGAGTGCACAACGCTCTCAGGCGTTCCAAAAAACCCGCGACCGGCGGCACGCAGCCCATGTTGCCCACCACCGGCTCGAGAATGACGCCGGCAATCTTATCACCCTCAGCGGAAAACAGTTGATCCACTGCCGTGATATCGTTGTACGGCAACACGCGCGTATCGCGGCTCGTCCCCTCGGTCACTCCCGGAGAGTCCGGTGTTCCCAGGTTGGCCGCGGAACTTCCCGCAGCGACGAGAAGCGAGTCGACGTGACCATGATAGTTCCCGGCGAACTTTACGATTACATCGCGCCCGGTTGCTCCGCGAGCAAGCCGGATGGCGCTCATCGTCGCTTCGGTACCGCTGTTGACCAAGCGCAACTTTTCGATGCTCGGTACCGCCTCCACGATCAACTCGGCCAGACGCGTCTCGGCCGTGGTCGGGGCGCCGAAGCTGGTACCTCGTCGTGCCGCCGCCTCGATCGCCTCGATGACTCGCCGGTGCGCGTGTCCGAGGATCATTGGCCCCCAGGATCCGATATAGTCGAGAAACCGATTGCCATCGAGGTCATACAACCAGGGACCTTCCGCGCGGTCGATAAACAGCGGTGTTCCGCCAACAGCTCCGAAGGCGCGCGCCGGACTGTTGACTCCGCCGGGCATGAACTGTTGGGCTTTGTCGAACGCCGCCCGAGAACGCTCCATGGAGATTTGTACGTCAACCATCATCTCTGCCTGCATGCGGGATTTCGAACTGCACCCCGACCGCGCCCTGCGCGGCGGAGGGTTCAGTAGATCGGACAGGGATCAGATGTCAAGTTGGGAGTAGGTGCCACACTAAAGACGTCGCTTCAGTTTTCGCTTCATGGGGAACAGGCGCCGTTTTTTCGGCGGCCTGGTCAGGCTGTCGGCCGCCGCGGCGGTGAGGGCTTCCGCGGAGGCTCCCTCCCTCGTCGGCTCGCCGGTCGGTGCCGAGGCAGGGCGAGCGGCTGCAGCTTCCTCCAACTCCGGCAGCGAATCTCGCTCGAGCAAGCGATTGATGTTCTGCTCGATCGCCGTCAATTGATCCCCTTCGTCAGGCGTCACGAAGGTGAAGGCAATGCCCTCACGCCCCATTCGCCCGGTACGGCCCACGCGATGAACATAGTCATCGCAATCCAGCGGAATATCGTAGTTGATGATGTGCGAGACGGTGGAGACGTCGATTCCTCGCCCCACCACGTCCGTAGCGACGAGCAGATCCAGCTCACCGGCCCGAAGAGCCGAAAATACACGGTCACGATCCCGCTGGTTCATATCCCCATGGATGCATGCCACGCGCATGGATTTCAGTTCTTCAACCTGGGGCAAATCCTTCTGCAACTTCAGAAACAGACGGTCCGTCCCCCGCTTCGTACGGCAGAAAACGATCGCCTGCGTCGGCCGCTCCCGACGGAGTAAACTGACGAGCGTTGCGTACTTCTGCTCTTGGCGAACCGTAAAATAGCGCTGCTCAATCGTGTCCACCGATACTTGCTTCTGCGAGCAATTGATGTGGACTGGATCTCGTAAGTAACGCTGCGTCAACCGCTGGATGGACGGCGGCAGAGTGGCCGACAACAGAAGGGTTTGTCGGTCGCGCGGACAGGATCTCAAGATCTTCTCGATCGCAGGACGGAACCCGATGTCAAGCATCCGGTCCGCTTCATCCAGCACGACACACCACAAGTCCTCCGTCCTAAAGGTCCGACGGCTGATGTGGTCTTGAATCCGCCCCGGCGTGCCGACGACGATCTGGACACCTTTCTTCAGTTTGTCGATCTGTCGCCGCATGTGCTTGCCGCCGGCCAATACGACACAGTAGGTCGGGCACCCGTAGGCCAAGCGCTCGATCTCCTGATAGACCTGTTCGGCCAGTTCTCGTGTCGGCACGATGATCAGCGCCTGAGGGTTGCGACATTCGGTGATCGGATCCAGCATTTCCAGAATCGGAATGGCGAAAGCCGCCGTTTTTCCAGTGCCGGTCCGCGCCTGGCCGATGATGTCATGGCCTTCCAGAGCGGCGGGAATCACCCGCTGCTGAATCGGAGACGGCGTCTGGTAGCCAGCACGCTTTAGCGCTCGAAGCATGATCTTCGAGAGCCCCATCTTTTCGAACGATTCTACCGGCAGGCCTGATGCGTTTGATTCTTCATCCACGCTCTCTTCCCGCAGCGGCCTATCGTGGGACCTCAAACCCGCCTGCGGTTGCTTGGCAGTCAAAGAACGTGCGGTCGATCGGTCAAATTCCATCGGCAGGTCGATTTGGCAATCCAACTCGGGGTTCATCGTTTCTAACATTTGCATCTTTCGAAAAAATACCTTCAAGCCATTCGCCCCCCGTGTGGCCAATCGTGCCCCGACGGCACAACGATTTTGGCAGGCGATTGAAGCGGCGAACACGCACCGCTGCGGTTAGGAGTTCACTCACAATGCGAACAGGACAAGGCCAGCCAGGACGGGGATTGCTGACAAGGAAGGCGTGGGATTGGAGCATTGACGCGTCGCTGTTGATTCGGGAAACGCTGCATCACAGCGACAACGCGGTTCCCCCAGGCATGACGCTAGAGTGCACACCATGTCGGTGGTCGACTGATCCATCCCGTTTCCATTTTTTCGTATCGCACGCCTCCGGAGTTTGCATCCTCTAGATACTCCCGAGGCTCGCCACTTCCATGACGTTGTGCTAAGTATACCATGCACTTGCCCGCTTTGCCTAGGTCACTAAGTATTTCGCTGGTGCGCGGGTGGCGGACCGGTACCTTCTCGGCGCGGTTGGTGGGCGACAAGGTGTCTCAAGGGCCACCGCAACCCACTTGCACCTCATCCAAGCCATTCCATCGTAACAACCTACAGTAGGGCATAGGAAGTTCGGGTAAAATAGGCGATTGACATGGAGGAGCCGTTTTCCTCTTTCTTGATGTTGGGAATGGTAAGCGGGGTCCGGGATGCCGATTTCTAGTGGAGGGCCGCTCCACTTCGGCTCCTCGAGCGTAGGTAGGCGAGGTTGCGGGAGGGAGCGATTGGGCTAGAGTGGATGGTGATCGAGAAAACGCTGGGCTGAATCAGTACTGAGCAAGAGATATGGACCACACCGTGCGTTCGAACGTAGATGTCGAGTGGGCGATAACCGAAGAGGATGTGATTCGCCACTGTGGAGATCGCCCACCGCCGAGAACCAATTTGGTGGAGGTCCTGCAGCATTGGGCCACGGTGCGCCCCGATCGTGTCGCCTTTTACTTTACGGATGGTGATGACCCAAGTGCCGACATTTCCATCACGTTCGCAGAGTTGGACGAGGCAGCGAGAAACGTCGCCGGCTACCTACAGAAATACGGGAAGGTCACCAGTGGTGCCCGCGTGCTCCTGTTGTATCCCCCCGTCCTCGATTTCGTAATCGGCTTTTTCGGATGCTTGTATGCCGGAGCAGTCGCCGTACCTGCTTTTCCACCGCGGCGCAATCGGAAAGGCCAACGGATTCATGGCATCGCTCACGATTGTCAGGCCCAAGTTGCCCTGACCAACAGCCATGTGCGGCAGCAAATCGAGGGTGACGTCAACTGGGTGGAATGGGAATCGATCTCGATCATTGCCACCGATGTCCTCCGCGGCCGAGAATACGCTGCCCAGTGGCAGCCTCCGAAACTGAACGAAGGGGACTTGGCCGTCCTGCAGTACACCTCCGGTTCCACTGGGCAACCAAAAGGCGTGATGCTTTCGCACGCGAATCTGGTCAGGAACTGCGAACTGATCATGGTGGCGTTCGAACCGGACCCAAGCTCGGTGGGCGTCAGTTGGCTGCCTACCTACCACGACATGGGCCTGGTGGGTGGAATTTTGGAACCGGTGTTCGTGGGCTGCCCCATGGCGCTGATGAGCCCCATGGCGTTTTTGCAGAAGCCGATACGATGGTTGCGAACGATTTCTCGGTTTGGTGCCTCGATCAGTGGGGCGCCGAATTTTGCCTACCAACTCTGCGTGGACAAGGTCACCGACGAGGAATTGTCAGGGATCCGGTTGGACACTTGGCGTACGGCATTCAATGGTGCCGAACCGGTACGGGCGGCGACGTTGCGCGAGTTTACGAGTCGATTCGCTGCGGTAGGCTTCGATCACCATGCCTTCCTCCCCTGTTACGGGATGGCGGAGACGACGTTGATCGTGACAGGGGGACCGCAAGGGGAACCTCCGGTCATCCGATCGTTTGACGCCGCAGAACTGGATCAGCGGCATGTGGTTTGCCTTCATGACGACGATGATCGGGTCTCCGCCGAGCATCGCGGCCAGGGAGCAGTTCGTGAGCTTGTCGGTAGCGGCCAGGTCCTGCCCGGCGAAACGGTGCTGATCGTCGACCCGGAGACTTTACAAGAATGTGCATCGGATCGTATCGGAGAAATCTGGATTCAAAGCCCCAGTGTCGGTCAGGGGTATTGGCAACGGGAGGAAGCGACCGAAGCCACGTTCCAGGCCTACACGGCGGACGGTCGCGGCCCGTTCCTCCGCTCCGGTGACCTCGGCTTCATGGTCGACGGCGAGCTCTTCGTCGCCGGGCGGCTGAAAGACATGATCATCGTGCGCGGCGTCAACCGCTACCCGCAGGACATCGAGCAGACGGCCGAGTCGGCTCATGAGGCACTGCAAAGCGGTCAGATCGCTGCCTTTGCCGATCATGGCGAGGACCGGGATCGCTTGGTGATTACGGCCGAGGTGCAGCGGGCCGCAGACGTCGATTGGCAGGAGGTAATTAACCGCTATCCGTCGCGAGGTTTCGGGCCAGCACGAAATCATGCCCGATTCGGTGGTGCTCGTACGATTCGGCACCCTGCCGCGCACCTCCAGCGGCAAGATTCAGCGGCACGCCTGCCGTGAGGAATGGCGCCGCGGTTCGCTGAAAGTCGTCGCCGAATGGAACGGCTGGGAACTGTCCCTGCCCGACGCCGAGCCGATGATCGCTGCGTCGACGGCGCGCAAATCGACTGCTGCGGCGGAGAAGACGCCTGACCCAGAGATCGTGGACGTGGTTATCGATGCGGTGCGTGCGGTGGCGCAAGAACGTGCCAAGCAACTGGAATTGGATACCAACATCGTCCTTGATTTAGGTTTGGACAGCCTGGAGCGGATGCAGATCGCTCACTCGCTCGAGCAGACCTTCGATGGTCGCTTTCCCGAGCATGTACTCAACGAGATCGAAACGGTACGAGAGGTTGCCGAAGCGATCGAGAAGTACCTGGGCAAGCAGCGCATGCGCCGTGACATGGTCCCCACCGAGACGGGCCTGAAAACGGCCGATGGCCAGCCGATCGCTGAGGAAAACTACCGATTCGAGCTCTTGCCGGAGTACCGGCGACTGAAGCGCACCATGTCGCAGTTCGAGATGACGGGTGTTCCCAACCCGTATTTTACGGTCCATGAGGGCATCGTGCGGGACACCACGCGCATCGGTGGCCGCGAATTGATCAGCTTTTCCTCCTACAACTACCTCGGGATGTCCGGTGATCCAGCGGTAATCGCGGCGGTGGTCGATACGGTGCAACGCTACGGAACGAGCGTCAGTGCCTCGCGGTTGGTCAGTGGCGAGAAACCGCTGCATGGTCAGCTCGAACGGGAACTAGCCGAGTGGATCGGGGCGGAAGCAGCCATCGTCATGGTGGGCGGGCATGCCACGAACGAGACGACCATCGGACACCTCGTAGGACCTGGCGATCTCATTCTGCATGATGCCCTGGCCCACAACAGCATTGTCCAGGGCGCCATCCTCTCCGGCGCACGTCGTCGTCCATTTCCTCATAACGACTGGCAAGCCTTGGATGAAATCCTGGAGGAGGTCCGCCCCAGCTACCGCCGAATCCTGATCGCCATCGAGGGCGTGTATAGCATGGACGGTGATTACCCCGAGTTGCCGAAATTCATCGAGGTCAAGGAAAAGCACAAGGCGTGGTTGATGGTCGACGAGGCGCACTCGATCGGTACCATGGGGGCGACGGGTCGAGGAATTGGTGAACACTTTGGAATCGACCCGCGTCAGGTCGATATCTGGATGGGCACGCTCAGCAAGTCCTTCGGTAGCTGTGGCGGCTACATTGCTGGATCGAGCGCGCTGGTCGAACTGTTAAAATATACTGCCCCCGGATTCGTCTTCAGCGTCGGCCTTTCCCCGCCCAATGCGGCGGCAGCATTGGCCTCGCTGCGCACCCTGCGCGAACACCCTGAACGTGTGCAGACGTTGCGGGCGCGCAGTCAGTTATTTCTCGACGAAGCGCAGGCGCAGGGCTTGGACACGGGGCAATCAGGCGGCACTCCAGTCATACCGGTCATCACTGGCAATTCGTTGCACGCGCTGCTGTTGTCGCGTCGTTTGTTCGACCGGGGGATCAACGTCCAACCGATCCTCTATCCGGCGGTGGAAGAGTCGGCCGCCCGACTGCGGTTTTTCGTCACCTGTACCCACACCGAACAGCAGATTCGATTTGCCGTCGAACAAACCGCAGCAGCACTTCGGGAAATCCATCCAGATTACTTTGCGGCCAATCCAGCCAAGTCGTGAGCTGGTTCTATCTCCGTCTTTACCATGATAGAATAGTAGTTCGTCGTCACGCTTCCTGTTGAACGGGATCGATGCCTTGTTGACAGGTTCCTTCGGCCCCCCTGCCACGGAGGCAGGTCGCAGCACGAGAGACTCTCGTCGGCCTATCGACGACTATCCCCACCGTGAATCCCTACCCTTCCTCCGTTACCATCCTTGAAAGTAGAGCACATGAAGACGCAACCAGAAGTACCAACTCCCGACCAGAACAAATCGTCTCGCCGTCGTTTCGTGGGAACCCTTTCCGCCGCCTCCGCTACCGTCATGGTTCATTCGTCGGTCGCCAAGGCGGAAGAGCAAGTCGAACTGAGATTGGCGGTCATCGGTGCTGGCGGTCGCGGAACTGGGGCCATCAACGACTCGTTGACGGCTAATGCGGGGGTAAAGCTTGTCGCGGCGGCCGACCTCTATCGTAACAAATGCATGAACTTGCGCTCGGCCATGACGCGTCGCCACCCGGATAAGGTCGACCTGCCAGACGCCAGAATCTACGAAGGCTTGGATGGTTACAAACACATTCTCGATGATCCCGATATCGATGTCGTTTTGCTAACTACCTCCCCCGGCTTTCGGCCCTACCATTTGCTGGAAGCAGCCCAGGCCGGCAAGCACGTCTTTGCGGAAAAACCCACTTGCGTTGACCCAGCCGGTTATCGAATTTGCCTGCAGGCCGATGCGTTGGCCCGGAAGAATGGCACGGCGATCGTCACCGGCACGCAATACCGCCGACAAACCAATTACGTGGGAGCCATAGAACAGATTCGCGCTGGCGCCATCGGGGATATCGTCGGCGCCATGACCCGCTACTGCTCCAATGGCATCTGGTATCGAGGTCGCCAGGAAGGCATGAGCGATGCCGAATACCAGTTGTACAACTGGATGCATTTCATCTGGCTGAGCGGCGATCAAATCTGCGAACAGGCGGTCCACAACATCGACGTCATGAACTGGGTCATGGATGGTCCGCCGGAGACCGCCTATGGGTCGGGTGGACGATTCACCCGCCCGGAGGATAGTGAGATGTGGGACAACATGGCCATCGATTACGAGTATCCGGGAGGACGGCTGGTCTCTTTCATGTGCCGCCAAATTCCGAATACGCAAAGCGACAATGGCAACGTGATCTACGGCACCGCGGGAACCTGCTATATCGCGGCGGGGAATGGCGGATCGCGCATCACCGACAGGAGCGGAAAAGAGATTTGGCGCATGGAAGGAAGTATCGGTGAGGCCTACCAACAAGAACACAAGGATTTAATCGACTCGATCCGCAATGGACAACCGATTGTGGAGTTGAAACAAACGGCCGACAGCTCCCTGACCGCCGTCATGGGACGGTTGGCCGCGTACACGGGACAGCGGGTCACGTGGGAGTTCGTTACGGAGAAATCGCAACTCGACTTGTTCCCCAAGAACCTTTCCTGGGACGCGGATATGCCCGAGCCGCGCTTTGCCATCCCGGGAGAGACGAAGCTGATTTAAACGGGCTCGCTTCTCCGACCTTTATCCCTGCCCCAATCCTGATCGATCGATGGTAAACCGGCCTGAGGAGTGCGAAACGCTGTCCTGGTGGAGCAACCACCTGGCCCCTGCCGTCGTCGGCGAAAAGGATGTCGCTCTCCCCGCTACCGGCACTAAGGAGGCCGACGACGCACAGGTCGGCGAGTTGGCCGAGGGGCAGCGTGCTGCCGCTCGACCGTCAATGCGGGAAGAGATCAGCGCAGAGCAGGGGGCTGAAGCTCGGGTGGCGAGCGATCGACCGGATTCGAGCATGCTGCTGTCGGTCTCCCGGCCGTTGATGGCATGCGAATTCGAAGTGCTGCAGAATCAGCATCAATATCGCGCGGGAACCGAGGCGGCGTGGGAGGCACTGCAGCGCATCGAGCAACTGGAAAACCTGTTCAGCGTCTACCGCCCTCACAGCGAGTTGAGTGTCCTGAATCGTTTCGGCGCGCAGCGTGCAGTGGCCCTTTCCTACGACACACGAACTCTGCTGCAATTGGCGGTCGATCTGTGGCAAATTACTGGCGGGGCCTTCGACATCACTGCCGGCGCGCTCTCCGAAGCGTGGGGGTTTTCGCGCCGCCAAGGCAAGATGCCCAGTCCCCAGGACATCGAGCAAGCGCTCGAAAACGTTGGTTCCCAGTGGCTGGAGATCGATGCCGAACAGAGTACGGCCAGGTTTCTGAAAGCCGGTATACAAGTAAATCCGGGCGGGATCGGAAAGGGCTACGCGCTGGATCGTGCCCGGGCTGTACTACTCGATCGCGGGATCCACGATTTTATGCTGCACGGCGGGAAAAGTTCAGTGCTGGCCGTCGGTCACCGCCGCCATCGGCGCACCGGAGGCGGATGGCTGGTTTCGCTCAATCACCCGTTTCGTGAACAGGAGAAAATCGGCGTCATCCGCTTGCGCAACCAAGCGCTGGGAACCAGCGGTTCTGGCAAACAATTCTTTCACTACCAGGGAAAACGCTACAGCCATATCATCGACCCGCGGACCGGCTGGCCCGCTAGCGGGCTGTTGAGTACCACGGTGATCTGTGCCAGTGGGGCGATCGCCGACGCGTTAGCGACCGCCCTGTTCGTCATGGGCCCTCTCCACGCCGCAGAGTTCTTGCGAGCTCACCAGACAATCGGGGCAATTGTGATCGGTGGCACGCCCAACCAGCTTCATGTGCAAACGTTCAACCTGGAAGAAGGGACCTGGATGCCGGAACCCCGCTACCGTGAATCCCATTCCCACTCGTCGCATTAGTCCGTTGTCGTGCGTCGAGCATCAACACACAAGGATTTGGACATGCCATCTGCCAGCACTCAGCAGCATCGCCGCGCCGCGCCTCAACGACTCGGGGTGTGCGTTCTCACCATCAGCGATTCACGCACCGAAGCGGACGACAAATCGGGGGCCTTGATCGCGCAGTTGTTGCAAGGGGCAGGCCATTGCGTGATAGACAAACGAATTGTTAAAGATGACCGTGACGCGATCGCTGCCGCCGTCGGCCAGTTGACGACCATGGCTGGAGTCGACGCCATCATTTCCACGGGCGGGACCGGAATTGCTCCACGTGATTGCACACCCGAAGCCATCCGTCCACTATTGGATGTAGAAATCCCCGGATTCGGCGAAGTATTTCGTATGCTCAGTTGGCATGAGGTCGGTGCCGCGACGATGCTAAGCCGCGCTTTTGCCGGCAGAGTGGGGAGGGTGCTGCTGTTCTGCCTGCCGGGCTCGAGCAACGCGGTGCGTTTGGCGATGGAGCAGCTGATCATCCCGGAACTTCCCCATCTGGTTTACCACAGCCGTTAAGCACCATCGGTCGTCTCTTCCCCGGCAGGCTTGACAAACAGAGCACGATACACCGGCTGGTTCTGCTGCCGCGCTCTGCGTTCGAAATGCGTGGTGTAATCCATGGAATGCAACGCATGGCGTTGGGGGACGAAGTGAGGACCGGCGAATGCCGTCTGGTCGATCACCATTTGGCAGACATGTTCGTAATAATCCAGGACGTCCGTCCAGAAATGAAAATTTCCGCCGGGCAATAGCACACGCCAAATATGCTGGATCGATTCTTCATTGAGCACACGACGCTTTTTGTGTTTGTTGCGCCACCATGGATCTGGAAAATACACATGCACCGCATGAACGCTCGCCGACGGTACCACCTGGTTCAAAAACACCCGCGCGTCGGCGCAGAGGACCAAAGCATTGGATAGACCATGACGATGCAGTCGCTGCGCGGCCCGATTGGCGAATTTGGCCGCCAATTCCAATCCCAAGTAGAAATGATGGGGATTGGCGCCGGCGGCTTGTTGAAGGAATAATCCTTTGCCCGATCCGACCTCCAGCTCTACTGGCGTTCCTGCGGGAACAAGCTCCTCCCAGGTCGGTAGATTTCGACGCACGTCCCGAGCGACGATGCGCGCAGGCGAAACCGTGCTTTCGGCGCCTGGAGACGCAGCGGAATGCGAATGGCGATGAGCGAATAGCGGTTGATCAGTCATGCAATTTCGGATTAGCGTGAGGTGGTCGACGTTACTTTATGCATGGAGTCCTCCATTTACCACCGTATGGCGTTTGCGCCACGAACGGCCCTCCTATAATACGCTTCTTCAGCCGCCATCCAAAGACGACGTCGGCTGGTGGGCATCAGGCACCGGCGCTAGCGCCGCTGGTTATCGCAGTACTCCCCCTTCTCGTTCGACTGGCAATTGAAGGACGATCTTCTATGAAGTTCGCATTATGCAATGAGATGTTTGAGCAGATGCCGTGGCCGCAAGCGCTCGAGATATCGGCATCGCTTGGCTACACCGGTTGGGAGCTGGCGCCTTTTACGTTGGGCGACGCGCCCACCGCCCTATCGGCCCAACGTCGCGCGGAGATCCGGGAGGCGATCCACTCTGCAGGTTTGGAGGTGGTAGGTCTCCACTGGCTGTTAGCCAAAACCTCGGGATTCCATCTAACTACTCGCGATGGGGAAACGCGGCGGCGAACGTCGGAATACCTCGCGGACTTGGCCAGACTGTGCCGTGACTTAGACGGCCACGTCATGGTATTGGGCTCTCCGCAACAGCGAAATTTCCCCGCTGATATGACGCACGACGAAGCGCAGCACAATGCCCGCCAAGTTATCGAGGCAATCGTGCCGACGCTCGAAGCATGCCAAGTCGTGTTGGCCCTCGAACCGTTAGGGCCGTCCGAGGGCAACTTTTGGAATCACGCCGCTGATGCCGTGGAACTCATTGAACAGATCCAGTCGCCTTGGGTTCAGCTGCACTTGGACTGCAAGGCAATGAGTAGCGAAGGAGAACCGCTGGATGAGATCATCCGCAGAAACGCAAAGTACCTCGCCCATTTCCATGCCAATGATCCCAATCTGCTAGGGCCGGGTATGGGAGAACTGGACATCGTGCCCGTCTTCCGAGCGTTGCAAGAGATTGGATACGATCGCTGGGTCAGCGTCGAAGTATTCGACTATGCACCGGGTGTCGTGGAGATTGCCCGCCAAAGCATGGCGAACATGCAGGCCGCGCTCCAACAACTGTCCTAATTCCTGGTCGGGGCGGAAACTATTCACCGTAGCGTTTGAGAACGGTCCTTGCAGCGTCACTCGCTTACAGGTCCCGTTGGCCCAGCCGCTAGCGGCTAAAGCCGCCGCCCGATAACCGGCGTCCAACCGAGAGGCAAGCCGTCAGGTGATCAAGCGAGCGGCGCCCTTGCCGACCAGCGCACGTAGGAGCTGCGGACCATCAACATTCAATGCAGCTCGCCGTCAACCGGAGGCCATGGGGGAGGAAGTTCCTTCTCACCAAGCAGCTCCAGCAGATTGATCTCTATGTTCCGCGAGATAGAGCTCAGCGGCAGGTCATTGGCGTGGTAACCAAATGGATTCTCGATTTCATCGCCGAGGGCGTCTAGACCGAGGAAGGCATGCGCCACCATGGCGACGACAATTGGAGTCCCCCACCCCACAGTGTCCACCAGTCCCAGCGGCAGGGTGAAACAATAAAATGCAGCGATACGATGCAGGAGCACCGTGTAAGAAAACGGGATGGGAGTATTCTTAATCCGTTCGCAGCCGCCCAGAATATTGGTCAATTCCACCAATTGCCCTTCCAGGGCGGGAAGGTTGAGTTCATGAATCCATCCGCGCTGACGGGCATAGCTCAGGTCTTCGGCAAGCATTTGTAGGATGCGCACCGGGACGTGCCCCGTTTCCCGGATGGCCTCTTGTTCGGAGACGGAAAGGTACCGCAGAACTTCATCGTCGGGACGTTCGTCGCGCAGATGACACCGCAACGCATGCACGAAGGAGATAGTGCGGCGAACAAATCCCTCGCGAAACTTCGTCAAGTCATGGGGGGGATCGTCGGTATCGGCGTGCAGCAACGAAAAACTCATGCGGGCGATGCTACGCGACGTATTCACCAGACTTCCCCACAGCTTGCGACCTTCCCAAAATCGATCGTACGCGGCGTTGTTGCGAAACCCCAGGAAGATACTCAGCGCGATCCCGATGACGGTAAACGGGGCCATGGTCAGCGTGTACTCTTCTAGGTCAAACCTTTCTTGAAGGAAGGTCACCAAGGTGGCGAAGAGCGTGGCGGCGACCAGCCGCCGCCAAGTAAACTCCATCGTGCTACCATGCAGGGTGAACAGTAGCTTCAACCAGCTAGTTGGCCGCTCGACAATCATCATCAACGTTCCGTCTTTGTACGCAGGAAGTACCAATGGACCAGCAGATTCGCTGTTGTCCCCCGCAGATTTGCTTACGACAAAGGAACCGGGAGCAGCATCCACAAATTCGCTCCGGCACGGGTTCCCCTCTTGCGCCCTATATCTACCATGAAAGTTCAGGTACAAGTAACCCCACCAATCGTAGGTTCGTCGTGACGTGGTAGCCTCATACAGAGCGAGGTATCGGAATTATGGATTCGGAACGTTCGGAGCTCGGCCCTCCCCCCATGGCTGGACTAGGTTCACCCTTTCCGCACGACGTCAAACAGTTAATGCAACGCATCGACGACGCCACGTGGGAACAACTTGTCCCCCTGGTGGTGACCGTGCGCGATCGAGCGAATTCATCGCCAAGCGACCAGAGATCGCTGCCCGTGGTAGAGCGCCTGGCGCGGCGGGTCACGCGATTGCGCAACCAACAAGGGCTACCGTCTACTGAGACGCTCACCGCATTGCTTGATGGTTTTACCACGGCGTTCCGAGAAGCATCGGCTTCATCGCCTACCATGGCAGCATTTTGGCTACAGGCAGCGACGGCGATCGCCCAGCGCCAGCATGTGCCGCAAATTATTCAGCTCATCCAATCAAACGCCAGCAGTGAATGGCGTAGCCTCGCTATCGGCTTGTCGCCGCTGTGCGACATGAATGCGAAAATTGCGCCGGAGTTCTTTTCGCAGTTCAGCCCCCAAGATGTTAGCGGTGAGCAGCTATCGGTCCTGTTGGACATGTGCAACTTGCTGACTCGCACTCAGAGAGTGAAGGAGCATCCATGGCGTGCCCATGTCGAATTGCTGATCCGCCTGCTCAACGGTTTGGTCTCTCAGTTGGAACGAGGGCAGGAGGACCCGAGCCGCTTAGGAGATAGTGTCGAGCAGGTTCAGAAACAACTCGACGATGCCTTGGCTTTGGTGATTTCACTGTGCGATGCCTTGGGTTTGATCGGGGACGTACGTGGCGTCGCTGCACTGGAAGGTGCGATGGACCTCAAGCATCGGAGGATTCAAGTAGAGGCCGCCGCAGCTCTCGCACGCCTCGACCATGAAGGTGGCCGTGAACGATTGTTCGCTCTGGCCGCCGATCGGATAGCGCGCCGCCGTGCCATCGCCTACGCGGATGAACTGGGCATACTCGACCAAGTCGATCCCCAGTTCACCGAACCGGTCGCCATCGCTGAATCGAATCTGGCCAACTGGCTTGCCGAACCATCTCAATTCGGCTTTGCCCCGCAACACATGGAATTGGTCGACTCGAGAACGCTGTTCTGGCCCGGCTACCACGAGCCGCAACCTTGGTTTTTATTTCGCTACGAATACCAGCTTGCCTCCGGCGATTCGTTCAGCAACATCGGTATCGCCGGCCCCATAGAAATGGCCGTGCAAGCCGATCTGGGGAATTTGCCTGTCGACGACATCTATGCCGTATTCGCCGGCTGGGAAGTCGAACACGAGACCATCTTTGAAATTCCTGCCGAGCGACTGATCAGTACCGACCGTCGGCACATGGACCTTCTGATCGAAAAACTCGAAGCGGAAGGTTACACTGAAGTGCGTCCACTGGAGATGGCTTGGTTCTTCAATACAATGGCGTTGGTCGGCTACGCACAACAAGGCGACCGACACTTGGCGGTGGTCGCCGACGAACATGAGATCCTGGCTTATCCGACCGGGGAACAAACAACGGCCTTCAAGCCGTCCACCGTCCTCAGTCTTTATCGGGGACGACGATTACTGCGGGCATTCAACGATTGAACCACTGCAAGAGTCTGCCGGTCCAGCCGCCGCCAAACACCATCAATGATCAAGCTTTTCGCCCCGAATCCTGTAGGAAGCATGGGTGGTTACAGCCCCATGCGCCGACGACGACTCCGGCATCGCCAAGCTTCTCCGGCATGCCGGGCAGTCGCTGCATGCCCAGGGACACCCACGTCACGATCCGGCAAATGGAGGAAGAGGCGCTGCGAGCCCTCCGCACGGACCGCACCGAGAGCGCCCCGATCGCCTCGCGCCGGCCTCGACGCACCGGCCATGCTCGGCCTACAGCTCTCCCTCTCGCAACAAATTGAAGAAGTCACGGGTATGTTCGCGTTGCGCTTTCGGCAGAGGCGTATCCTCCAACGGCTCGGGTTCTTCCGTGATACTCGCAAGCACTGCCTGTTGTACCTCCGCGAGGCTTACCCCTTTCTTATTCGGACCACCGACCTTCCCGCCGTAAATCGTCTCGCCTCGACGCATTTGGTCGCGAATCCGCGAATCGAAGAAATCCACGTCGTCCTCTGCTTCATCCCGCTTTCCGGCCCCCGTCCCTTGCCCCTGGGCAAAGTCCTTCGGTGAGCTGAAAAAACTGCTGCCCATGCAGGCCGAGCAGCCATTACCGTTGCACTTGCCGCACATCATCGACGCTTTGCTATCGGATAGATTATTCAGCAGGTCGTCGAGTTCATTTAGTTCTGAGGCCGCCTGATTCATCTGCTCCAACTGGGCAGCCAACTCCTCCATCGCCTCCTGGGCTTCTCCCATCTTTCCTTGCTTCATCGCCTCACTGGCCTTACTCAGCGCTTGGGCCATCTGCTGCATCTGTGCCATAGTCGCATCCTGGGCTTGCATCTCGGCGAGTTTCTTTTCCAATTGCGCGGCCTTTTGCATATCACCGGATCGGCGTGCCTGTTCAATCTGCTCTTTTAACTGCTCCTTGGCTTTTTCATGAGCCTCCGCCGCTTCGGCCATTGCCTGCTGCAGTTGTTTCAATTGCTGCTCCAGCCGCCTGATGTCCTCTTGGGACATATCGCCACGGCGAATTTTTTCGAGCAGTTGTTCCAAGGACTTTTCGACCTTTTCCATGTCTGCTTTTTGCAAGGCGTCCGCCAGCTCCTCGGCTGGGCCTTGATCAAGTTTCTTCAGACTTTGCAAACTTTTCTTCAATTCCTCCTTATCTCCCAACTCCTTGCGGCGGTTCTCCAACTGCTGCTTGATGTCATTGAGTTTCACCAACGCCTGTTTCGGGTCTACCTTGGCATCCTTTTCCAGTTTCGCCAACTCGCCTTCCAGTTGCTTGAACAACTCCTTGGCCTCTTCCAAGCCTTCCTTCTCCGCTAATTCACGTTTCTTTTTGACATGCTCAACCAACGGTTTGATAGAGTTCTTGACCCGCGTGACCGTTTGCTCGTCGACTTGTACTACGGGCGGCGAGGCAACACGATCGGGCAATGCAGTCAAGGCAGCCGCCAGTAGGGCAGGAGCCACTGGAATGAACAATCGTTTGCTGAACCCCCAGTTGAATCGGTCGCGCACATCGATCTGCTCGGCACGGCGTTCGGCATCCGCTACCAACGCCGCCCCCAGTTCAGTGCTCCGCTCCTCGACACCAAGCACCAGGGCGCTGGATAACCGTTCGCGGAGGCCGAACCGGCGATCCACTTCGACCGCAGCATCGGCCAACGTTGGTCGACCGATCCAAGTTCTTACCAAGGTGAGCAAAAGAGCCAGCAACAGCATCGCCGCCGCCCATCCGGCGACCCAAACCGACGTGTCCACCTCGAGAAACACCATCTTCGGTGTGGCGATGCCAATGGCCGCTACGATCGCCCCGGCCACCAAATTCCAAGGCAAAAAACTGAGAAATCGTTGCACTATCATGCGGCGTCTGGCTCGCCGCACCGTTTTGCGAATGGTATCCATGATCAAGGTCTCCGCGTTCTCCGGCTTCCGCCCACCGATCCCCAACGACTCGTTGCCAATTCACCGCCTATCCAAGTATAGGCGTTCGCCGTGCGGCGATGCAAACCGTTTGGCCTTGACGAGCAGAACGTGAAGTGGCGGGAGCCGCCGTGCCCATGATCGTTCACCGCAATCGATGTTCCCGACACGCCGCACCACTGGGTACTTGGCACCGGATTCATCCGGGTGGAAACGAGACCTCCGTATTGTGAACTTGCAAGGGATGTTGGCCTTCGAAATACCCGCGCTTGACATAGGCCAACATGATCGGCCGCCCATCCTCGACCGAGGCGGCGGAGGTGATTCGCCCCACCACCTGCCCGCCACTGGTGATCTCATCGCCGGCGGAAACGTCTACAGGATCGTTGGCCACGAGAAGAACGAGCTTCTTTTGTACTTGTCCCAACGCGTCCAATCGAGCTACCGTTTCCTGCCCCAAGTAGCACCCTTTCGTGAAGGAGATAGCCTGCCGATCGCGATCCAGTTCCTGGGGCAACGTCTTTTCCACTATCTCAGCACCTACCTGTGGCCACCGTGCAGCGATTCGCATCCACTCCCATTGATCCCTAGGTACTTCTCCATCTACCCCCATCTGGGCGAGCTGCCTGGTCACTGGATCGACCATCGCGGAGGGTAGGCTCATCCACGCGGTTGATTCTCCCACTGGAAAGCCCACTACTAAGGGTGTCTCCCCTGGCGAAACGCTTTCCACTCCTGCTCCCACCGCCGCCACGACTTCACGCAGTGCGCTAAGATCCACACCGAATAGCAGCATATTGTGCATCGTGTTGTCCTGATGGCGGACTTCCGCATCCTCCCGAATGATGTAGCGATCAATATGCTCCTGGAGCTTTTCTGGTTGAGGGTGCATGCCGATGAGGCTCACACAATCGTTGCCCCCGACGGCCAGTACGTGAGCAATCACGTGCCCACGAACATTGGTCAAGAAGGTCTCTACGGCCTCGCCGGGCCCTAGCGACCGAACGTCATTCGTCGTCAAGTTGTGGGCGACCGTCTTGGCGTCCTTACCGACTATGTCTAGGCGGATTCCATTGGGAATCGTTCGCAGAATGCTCGATCGCGCCGAAAAGTTCATTGGTAGTTCACTTCCCCGTTGCGTGTGACGTGCTTGGTATCCCGTTAACCGCTCCGTTGGATCGTCGCGTCTAGCGGCCCCTCCCGTGCCGGCCCGATCCCCCTGTGGTCGTGGCAGCGAGAAATCGAGACGAGAAGACGGTAGTCACTATGCCGACTCGTCGAATTCCGTCAACGGCGCCCATCGCTGGACATCGGCGACCAGGTTTTCGAAAAGGTTTTCGGCTGTCCAATGCGGTCGCGACTCACAGTAGACGATCGTTGCCCAAGCCCCTCGTTGAAGAGTGCCGAAAGAGCCCTGGATACCGAGTGCCTTCGCTGCACGAGAGGTGATTCCGGCAACGACCCATCGCGGATCGAGCCAGGGAAACTGATGAGCGCAGGCAATCGCTTCCTGCCAGATATCCAAGTCGGGATTGGTGGCACGGGAATCGGTCCCCAAGACTACCGTGAGCCGTCCGGTCAACATCTGACGTAAAGGATACTGATCATGTTGGAAGTGGCGATGGGTACGCGGACAGAATACGATGCTGGCCCCCGGGTGTTTGTGCATCACCTCCAGCTCTGCGGAGGCCAGATAATTCCCGTGAACCACCAGGCAACGGTCCGCCTGCAGGAACCACCGCAGTGATTCGCCTAACGTTGGTGAGGGAACTTCCGGCGGGAACTGCAGTTTCCGCCACAGGGCAGCCAACGGCCCGCCTCCATCATCGAGATACTGCCGCTCGGCGGGACTTTCTGCCACATGCATCGCCACCAATCGCTTCGACATGAGCTGAGCAAGGCGAGTCAACCACGGTTCGGACCAGTAAATCGAATAAGGGGCGTGGGGTGACAGGCCGGTTTGCCACAAGCAGTTCGCCCCACACCGAGTGGCGGAATCGTCCCCAGGCCGTCGGCCCCCGGTGGAAAGTTGTTGACTCGTTGTCGCAGGTCTCCACCCATCGTACTCCTGCAGTTTACCTTTAGCCCACTGCCAGGTGGTCTCCAGACGCTGCTGATTGAGCCCCAGCACTTCACACAACGCGATCACGCGGGGAAACATGGTGGAGAGGAGATGACGGTTGGCCGACGGCGGTAACCGCCTTCGGCCGCCAAGCAACAAAGGGTGGTCGGGAGACGCAGGGAATTGGTCCCATTGATACCTTAGTTCCGAGGGGTAGCTGGCAATATCGACTACAACTCCAGTCCCAGCCTCCCAACACTCGCGCAGTCCCTGTTGAAGCGGGTTCGCTCCCTGCCGGGCGTTGCTTTGGGGATGACGGTCGGCTACACGGCGCTGCCGATACTGAAAGACTGCATCGATCCAGTCGGCAAATGATGCGCCGGGAGGTAAGGGCTGGCAAAGGTCACTAAACTCTAGGTGCGTATGCGCGTTGATGAACGCCGGAGCCAACACGCAATCACCGAGATCAACTGCTGGTTGCGAAAGACCATGGCGGCGCAAGCTACCGACGTCGATCACTTGACCGTCTCGCAGTTGGATATACCCCGGCGAATGGATTCGCGTGGAGGATTCGATAATGAATCGGGCGCGCAGAGTGATCGAGTCCATCAGACCTTGTGTCGTGAGTTCCGTCGAGATTATCTCTATCAGTCTATGTGGCAGGACATCATGCAAGAACCCCAACTAGCACGATCCGATCGGCTAAGCAAGCGATTCTTTGCCCGAACTCCACAACGAGTAGCGCCAGAGCTGTTGGGAAAAACCATCGTTCGCCAACTCCCTTCCGGAGAAATACTGCGTGGCGTCATCGTGGAGACGGAGGCCTACCTCGCCAGCGACGATCCGGCCAGCCATAGTGCACGTGGCCTGACTCGCAAAAATCGTTCGATGTTCAGGGCGGGCGGTACTCTTTACGTCTATGCGATTCATTCGCGTCATTGCATGAATGTGGTAACCCAGCGCGAGAACGTCGGTTCCGCGGTTTTGATCCGCGCCGTGGAACCATTGGAAGGGTGGTTCCGCATGGCGGCGGCCCGCGGTGTCCAGCAAGCCCCTACCAACTCGACCCGCTGGGCTTCTTGGGCACGCCAACTGACAACCGGACCGGGACGTTTATGTCAAGCGCTTGACGTCTGTCGATTGCTCGACGGTGTTGATCTTACGACCAGCGATCAAGTGTGGATCGAGGATACGCCATCGGAACTGCGCGCCGTGCGTTGGGCGACTCGCCGCGGCCCGCGTATTGGCATCACTCGGGCGCAGGAATTGGCGCTGCGCTATTTTATCGACGGCCACCGGTGTGTCAGCGGCTGCGCGCGGGATCACACTCGTGGCCGGCACTGGACTTTTTATGAATGCCTCCTATCGACGCGACCATGCGAACACTAAGGCATCCCCATTCTCCGTCCCTCCGGGGTGGCGTATCGGTCCTGGTTTCCCACCGGCAAGCCCTATTCCCACTCCAAGTGAGACGGACACTGGATGCCTATCGACAAGCGATCTGGCTGGGACCGCTTCGTTCCTTGACCTTCGTCGTTGACACTGAGTCCGTCAGCCCCCCTGGCTGGCTCAGGGCACTCTTCCCGGCTGGCATCCTGGCGAGGGGTAGTCGATTTCCACGTTGCCGCTCCGGCGGCTCAACCACCACGTGGACAAGAGTACAATGAACGGTTGCGGATCGGCGCAGCAAGCCCGATGACGCCCGCAACGGGTGAACCCCTCCTCGGCGACGCCGCTGAAGTGGAATTCGATCCCTCACCGTGTTGTTGTATCATTCTCACCCCACATCGAGAAAGTGATGAGGCTCCCCATGAGAATCTTCATGTGGCGACAGCGCCTGGCCAATACGATGCGACTGGTCCATGCGACCGTATTCATGTTTCTGCTGAGCAGCCTGGGCGGGGCCCAATGGATGCGCCGGGTTAGAGCCGCGGAGCCGCTGCAGATGGCCTCTTTCGAAGTTCGGATCGATCCCCGTGTCGGGAAACCCCTGGCCTACGACCCCATGGTGGAAAGCACTGGTCCGCTCAGTTGCCGGGGAATCGTCTTGTTACCGCGGGATCAGTCGGCCATCGTCTTGGCCGCCGTCGATTGGCTGGGGGTCGCCAATGAAGCACAAACAGTGTTTAAACAGAAAATTGCTCGTGCCGCCCACACCGATCCACAACGTGTCCTGGTGCATGCTCTCCACCAGCACGATGCGCCCCGCTGCGATCTGACTTCGGCGAAGATTCTCGCGGAGTATGGCATCGCCGAACAATTCTATGACACGGAGTATCTGATCGAGTCGATGGATCGTGCGGCGGCCGCCGTGGAGCAGGCGATGGGTCGTTTACAACCGGTAACTGGATTGCGTTATGGGCGGGCGAAGGTGCAGCAGGTAGCCTCCAATCGACGGTTGATCGGCCCAGACGGAAAAGTCTTCGCCACACGCTACACCGCATGCCGCGACGAGAAGTTGCGTGCTTTGCCCGAAGGAGTAATCGATCCGTGGTTGCAGATGCTCATTTTCGAAAGCCAGTCGGGGCCACTGGCCGTTCTTACCTTCTATGCTACGCATCCGCAGAGCTACTATCGGACTGGCCAATCGAATCCGGATTTTATCGGCATGGCGCGCGATCAACGCCAAGCCACCACGGGCGTGCCGCATGTACACTTCAACGGCGCAGGAGGAAACGTCGGAGCCGGAAAGTACAACGACGGTGCTCCGGCGAATCGTGCTGTGTTGGCCGAGCGGGTTCGCAAGGCGATGCGCGAAGCGTGGGAGACGGCCGCACCACCGGAACCAATCCAGGTTGTCGATTGGAGTGTGGTGACCGTTCGACTGCCGTTGGGATCGCACCTGAATGCCACGGTGCATCGTCAGGTCCTAGCGGACGAAGGTGCCTCGACATTGGACAGGCTGGGAGCCGCTAAGAAACTGGCACTGCTCCAACGCCATCCCGATGGAGTGGAAATCGACGTGGGACGACTGCGGCTCGACGACCAGTGGATCCTGTGGATGCCCGGCGAATTGTTCGTCGAATATCAGTTGGCTGCCCAAGCGATGCGTCCTCAGGACCGTGTCATGATGGCAGCATACGGTGAGTATGGTACGGGGTACATCGGCACGCGCGTCGCCTACCCGCAAGGTGGATACGAAGTGAGCGAGCGGGCGTCTAATGTGGCACCTGAAAGTGAATTTGTGCTGGTGGAGGCGATGCGGCAGTTGCTCGAGGTAGATAAGCCCGTGTGGCCGAGCGAATTCACGGAAACCCGCGGTAGCTTACCGTAAGCATACCGTGCCTGATACCATCGGAAGTGAGGTTCCCATGAAGATGGCATCGCCGCAGGAGCACGTCCGGTGGCTTAGAGACGACGGAATCCCACCCGCTACGCACCAGAAATTCAGCTCATCCCCAGCGACGTGAACGATCGCACAGTCAGGAGCGCACGATTTTGACCACCGAAGCAGAGGGCGTCGATGCGGCGACAGCAACCGTGTTCCTGGTTTCAGGAGGTACCGGCCACACGTGTGAGGCGCTCTTCACCGCGGCGATGGCTCAGTTTCCATCCCAGAGTGTGCATGTCCAGCGCTACTACAAGCTGCGCGACACAGACGCAGTCGCGCGCGTAGTGCGGATGGCGGCTCGGCACCGCGCAGTCATTCTGCACACGCTGGTCGACCCGCAAACGCGTCGGGTTCTCGATCAGACGTCCCTCGAGCTTCAGGTGCAAGCCGTCGATTTGCTCGGTCCAACGATCAGTGCCTTGGCCGACCACTTCGGTTCGCCACCGATCGGCCGTCCCGGGCTGCTCTACGAGTTGGCCAGAGAACAGTTCGAGCGGATCGAAGCCGTCGACTATACGTTGGCCCATGATGATGGCCAACGTATCGATGAGCTGTCGCAGGCCGACGTGGTTCTGGTAGGCGTCTCGCGTGTTTCGAAAAGCGTAACATGTTTCTACCTGGCCATGCGAGGGCTACGTGCCGGAAACGTCCCGCTGACACCTCCCATCAGGATTCCCGAGGAGCTGGACCGGCTCCCACCTGATCGCGTCATCGGGCTGACCATGCAGCCGGCGCGACTGGTCGCCATTCGCCGCCAACGATTAGAGCGGATCCATGGCGACCAACATACCGATTACGTGGATTTGCGCGCCGTAGCTCGGGAGTTGCATGAGGCAGAACGGCAATTCGCACTGCGAAATTGGACGTGCATCGATGTGTCCTACAAAGCCACGGAGGAAGTGGCGGCTGAAATCGTCACTCGTCTAAGGCCTCCTCCGGAAGCACGATGACGGGGCAGTGCGCCCCGCGCAATACCACTTCCGCCGTCGATCCGATAAACAACTTCTCCATGTGCTGCCGCACTCCCGCCCTCCCCATGACGATCGCATCGACGTCGAAGTCTTTCGCCTTGCGAATGATCTCCAGGAAAGGCAAACCCTCCGTTACGATGCAGTCGACTTGCACGTCCTCGCGTGCAGGTTGGCGATAAGTGTCCATATGATGTTCGGCTGCTGCGCGCATCACCTTCGCCGCCTGTTCGCGGGAAGCAAGCTCGTGAGTTTCGATCGCATCGAGCACTTTAGCGTCGATGACGTGGAGGATTACGATAAGCGGTTCCTCCCCGTCAACGCTGTTCATCGCCCAATGAAACGCCTTATCCGAAGCATCAGAAAAATCGACCGGTACCAACAAAGTATTCAAGGTTGCACGCTGAACCATTTTCACTCTCCTTTTACGAGGATATCCTGGAGTATACCCTTGGCGGAACTGTCCATCTGGAGGCGCTCGCCAGCGTGTGGTTCCGATCGCTGACCGCAAGCACAAGCAGCTACTTGCCGCGGCGGATGAAATCCTCAGCCTACATCGCTGGTCGTCCGGGTCAGGAGTGCCGCACTCGATTCGCGCTCGTCCGTTTCATCCTTGCTCTTCCGACAGGTGCAACTTCGACCGTGGCAACGGCGGTAATTCACTGCAATGACATGCACCGTCCGGTCACGGTTGGTCGGCAGGAACGACCCGCAGCTCAAGCGGCGTGGCTGGTAGCCATACCGTAAGCTCTCGTTCCATTGCTCGCTGCTTGACTCGTTCTAATTCGGCCGCCAGAGCGCTGACGACTGGTGGCAGATCCTGGGGAGTAGACGTCAGCGTCTCACCATTCTCCTCAATTTCCGCCTTCCAGGCCTCCAATCGCTCGACGGCTTGTGGATTGGCGCGCCAACGTACTTTCATTTCCGCTACCGCCCACAAAGTATACGTTCCGGGAGGAGTATTCGGTGCGATCGTAAGGGTTCCTGTCGCCTCCATAGCCCCCTGGGGAATCTTCACTTCTCCCAGGGAAACGTTCGGCGGCAGGTTTTGTGGTCGGACGATACACTCCGCATCGCCGCCGTCACGACGCGTTATTCGGATCGTGATCTCCTGCTTGCTGCCGACTGCGCACGTGAGTGGCGCATTATCACCAAGATGCACTGTACATGGCGCCACATCTTGACCGGCAACGTGAAGCATGAGGTGATTGGTGAGCCGCCCTTGAGTAATGTTGCGCTGCGGAGTGGCGGCCCATTGGACGGTGGCCGCGACCGCCTCGACGGGCTGGCTCCCTTCGCCCTGCGGATGGAGCAGGATGCGAACAGGGCCTGTCCACGAGGGAGCATCTGCCGCCGCTTCCAGCAACACGATACCGGAATCGGCGCCGGCGGGAATCGTCGCCGGGTAACACCGTGTTCCCGGTGGAAGCCCCTCGATGCTCGCCCGCACCGGCCCGCTATAACCATCTATGCGATGCAGCAAAACGCGAAAGGCTACGGTTCCGCCGCGTAGCAAATGAGTTCCCTGCGGACGAGCCGCTTTGATGTCCGCCGAGGGGAATAGAGGCCAGGCCAGCGCAGCCATACCGGGCTGTGGTGAGCGAATCTCTGCTTCGGCAGCAGTGCTACCAGGCGGTCGCTCCCCCCGTTGGTCGTCGCGCACCTCGATGCGATACCTTCCGTCTTCGGGTGCGGTCCAAGTGACGATCGGGTCCGGAGCGATGAACGTTACCTCCAATCCAGTGCGATGGATCCCATCTTGTTGATGAGCCACCAAGTGCGGAGGGTCGATGGCGTTACCCTGCCCGTCTGCGATGCGATAGACCAACAAATGGGGATCGGTCAATTGGCTCCACTGCGCCGAACGCACTTCGCAAACCAGCGTTTGTCCCTTCCGCATCGGCAACTGGAGTGACGAACTCGCATCGTCCAGCGACGGCAGAAACACGGAGAATGGAGGTCTTGCCAGGTGTTCATCAAGCAATGGCAGTACACGATCGTCGCGATTGGCCAGTTGGAAACGAGGATGGGGCGCGTTCGGGAAAAAGCTGGGCAGTCGCGAGAGCTCAGAGAACTTGAGTCGAGGTAACGAAATCCCCGGCTCCAGCGTGGTCAACAAGAGCTCGTCGAGACAGCACTTCCTCGGATCCCCCGTACCGCTGTGGTCCGTCACCACTTCCAAGGCGTAGTGAAAGTCCGGTCCTCCGCGGTACAGAACGTCGTAAACCTCCAGGAAGTGCGCACCCGCCTGCTCGGCCCGCCAGTCGATGCGCGCCGGCCAATCACGCACAGCATGTCCCAACGCCACCAGCTTCCCCGCCGGGTCGTGGAGGGCCAGCCGCAGCGTGGCGCGTGAATCGAGAGCTGCTGCGTAAGCGACGGCCGCCAACCGTTCACCGGATTCCAACTCGATGCGGAACCACTGGCGATCTCTCGCCTGGCAGTTCGCTTCGTAGACCACGCCAGGACGTAGCGTCTGTGCGGCGCTGCTGTCCACCGCCGGTTGGCTGAGGTATTCGACATCGGCATCGACGACCAACAACCGACGCGGGTTCGAGATGCCAAACCGCCCGTCTACCATGCCATCGTGTAGCCCCGGTGCCAAGTCAGTGCAATCAATCGCAAATTCCTCCGTCGGCACAGAGAACTTGGCGATGCCACCCAGCGAAGTTTTCAGCGACGAGAACCGACGTCCCTGCGGCCACAAATAGAGATGCCGAAGTTCATCGAGATCTACCCCACGGGGGCGCACGACCACTTGATCCTGGCGTGGCAAAACGCAGCGGGACCAACCATGAAGTTGAACGGTGGGAAACTGGCTACGCGCCGACGAAATAGAACAAGCGAACAGCAAACCGGCCCAACAAACGACCCGCCAATTGATCCCTGTCCGCCCTCCGCGATGATCCATTGCTTCATTCTTGCCTGGTACGAGCTACTAATGGTTGAACAAGAACTCTTTGCTATTGATGATCGCCCAGACCAGGTCTTCATAGGCAGTGGCGGTAAACTCTTTCGACTTCAAGTATTCCCATGCCGCGCGCCATTCTTCGTCATTGGGGTGTCGAGAGTAGGCAGCGAGATAGAGCTTTTCGACTTGTTCTCTCGGTTGTCCCGCTGCAGCCATCAACGCTGGTCTGGCGTGTGGATCGGTCAACTTGAGATGGATCTCCCGGGAATTCATCAAGTGCAGCGTCTGGGCCAGATTCACGTCCGACGACCGTTCACACTCGCATGCCGTGACCGAATCCGGTTTGCCGAAAACTTGAAGGAAATAGGATTCGAAACTCGTATCGGGCAAACTCACCGCTCGACTCCCGATTGGTAACCCGGCAAACTCGCTGTGGGTTCCCAGTACCTGGTCGACGGCGTCCAACAGCACTTCCGCCGGTAAACGTTTGGGGTAGTAGCGTGAGTAGGCCGTGCGGTCGCTCAGATTGTGTGGGTTACCTACCGAATCGAGCCGGTAGACAGTGGACGTGCAGATAGCCCGCAATAGCTGACGACAATCGTATCCTTGGTCGACGAAGTAATCTGCCAGTGCCTCCAGCAGCGCAGGATTGGTCGCCGGATTGGTCACCCGCAAATCGTCCTCTGGCTCAACGAAACCCACACCGAATAAATGTTTCCAATAGCGGTTCACGAGGCTTCGCGCGAAGAATCGATTCTGCGGGCTGGTCATCCAGGCAGCCAGCCGGACGCGCGCGTCTTCGTCGTCGGCCAAGCGCATCGCCCCCCCCTCCAGGCCAGCCGGCAAGAGGGCCTGCCCCGACTTCGGGTGCCGACTGATGGCACCGGCCACACGCGTGACATAGCGAGGATCATCAGGTGTGGGACCGGGTAGACGAGTGGTGGTGGTAAAGAAGGCAGCGAACTGAAAGTAATCCTGCTGACTCCATTTTTCAAAAGGATGATGATGACATTTGGCGCATTGCAACCGCTGCCCGAGAAACAACTGGGCCGCGTCTTCCACACGCTCCTCCGTGCTATCCACCTGTCGCCACCAAACGACCGGTGGGTTGATATCCAGCGAACCGGAAGCGGTTAGCAGGTCGCGCACCATGGCATCGTAAGGTCGATTCGCATGGATTTGATCTCGCAACCATTCGTAAAAGAGGAAGGCGCCCAGCTGATCGCCTGCATCCTCGCGGCGATTACGCAAAATAGCGCTCCACTTTTGTGCAAAGAACTCCGCGTGCTCGACGCTCTGCAACAATCGATCAACCAGTTGCTCCACCTTGTCTGGCGACCTGCTTTGCAGAAAAGCCTCCGTTTCCTCTGCCGTTGGCAGACGACCGGTCAGATCAAGCGTCACGCGGCGGATGAAACTGCCATCATCACATTCTCTACTCGGAGGCAACCCCAATTGGCGCAATTTGGCGAACACCAGTTCATCGATCCAACTACGATGCGTTGGCCAGTCCCAATCGGCAAGGTCGATTCCTAACGGGATGGTGAAGCGCGCCACCGCTACGTGTCCCTGGTAGCGTGCCATCACTGCCACGTCCCCCGGGAGTCGACGCAGTTGCACCACGCCGCGAGCGTCGACTTCTGCCAAGTCGGTATTGTTTGATTCGTACTGCGCCATGCGCGTGATGTCCTCGACAGATCCATCACTGTAGTGAGCGACGACCGACAATTGCTGTCGCGATTCGGCGTCCAGTTGACGCGTTTTCGGTAGCACTTCAATGCCGGTCACCACCGGGGCATCATCCGCTCCGAAGGGCATTCCCGCAGCGATCCAGCGAACGAGAAGCCGGTATTCGTGCGAGTCTCGGCCGAAGCGCGCTCCCCCACCGTGTGGCACCTCGCCGGTGGCCTTGAGCAATAGCAGGCTCTGCTCGGGAGCCGCCGGAAAAAGTCGTCGACCACGCGACTCGACAACCAAGTGACGATAATCCTCCAGGGCATCGAATCCGAGCAGAGAGAGCTTGAAGCCAGCTTGTCCAGCCGACTTGCCGTGGCAACCACCTCCGTTGCAGCCATGCTTGGTAAAGATCGGCTCAACTTGAAGCGCAAAATGAACCGGAAGCGTCACCTCCATCTCCGTTACCTCGACTTGCACCGCCGCCCTCAGTCCTTGCCAATGCACCTCAACCGTTGTTGTCCCATTGCCTCGTGGAACCAACAAACCGTCGGGAAGAACCTCCACCACCTGCGGCGACTCCACATGGTATCGGGCAGCGGTGGTGACATCGTGCGCCTGCCCAAGGTGGTAATGGGTGACCAGGAGTTGCCAACGGGCGTCACGCCCCCGCAAGTGAATACGCTCGGCTGGCGCATCGTTTTCGGGATCATTATCCAGCACGTCGATCTGCAACTGCTCGCATTTCTCATGCTGGGCCTCGCCGGCAGCCCCTGGTGGGTTGGCGAACCAAACCGTCGTTAAAAAGACGACGATCAAAAGGCCAATTCTCACCGTCCAGGGCTCCTTCATGAATTTTGGCCAGGAGCGTTCTCTAGCCGCGCAACGGCACTGCGCGACGTGGCACGACGAAAGGTTCGGCGTGGAGGAACGGGAAACGTCGATGCTGGAGAACCCTTGGCCCCGCCTACCGCAGGAAAAACAACGGGAGATCATCCGATCAGCTCCGGGAGAGGCTCATGTTCGACCAAGTATTGCGGCCGGCCGGTAGGATCTACCAGCGTGGTCGTCGCCGTATCGATGCCGAGGTTATGGTAAAGGGTGGCAATAATCGACTGTTGTTCAACGGGCCGATCGATCGGATATTCTCCTAGGCGATTGGTGGCCCCGATTGCTTGCCCAGCGCGAATTCCACCACCAGCGATATGGGCACAACTGACGCGCGACCAATGATCTCGGCCTGCCTGAGCGTTGATTTTGGGAGTCCGCCCAAATTCTCCCCAGGTGATTACAGTGACATCATCCAATATGCCGCGCTGTTCGAGGTCCTCAATCAGGGCGCTGAGGCATTGGTCCAGTTTACTGCCATGATCACGCACGAGATCAAAATTCTGGCCATGCGAGTCCCATCGACCGTAACTGAGACTGACGCACCGAGCGCCAGCTTCCACCAGTCGTCGTGCCAGCAATAGGTGCTCGTTACAAGTGGGAGCGCCATCGTACTGATACTGGTAGGGCTTGCCGTCTCCATAACGTTCCACGATCTTCGGATCTTCTTTCGACAAGTCGAGCGCGTCGAGAAGTTTGCTGCTGGTGAGAACATCAAATGCCTTCTGCTCGAAAGCATCGAGACTGGCCAGTTTACCGGAAGCATCGATATCCCGCCGTATGCGGTCGAGGCTGGCCAACAAACGCCTGCGATCTTGCAGCCTTTCCAGCGAAATGTCCGTCAGCTTCATATTGGCCAGGCCCGGACCGTCGGGCTTGAAGGCTGCATAAGCTGGCCCCAGAAATCCCGGTCCCCCAGGGTCGGACCACGGCACATGCTGTGTTTTCTCCGCCAGCCCAATAAACGGAGGCACTGCTGGATCGACTGGCCCATAAAGCTTGGAAACAGCCGCCCCAATCGACGGCCGGCCCCCCAGCGCACGCATCACCGTCGCGTCCCATCCACTGAAACACTGAGACGACTCATGACGATCCTTGCAACCGACCACCGAGCGGATGATGGCGCAACGATCCATCAGCTGAGCGAGCCGAGGAAAAACTTCGCAAATCTGGATTCCAGGTACATTGGTAGAAATCGGACGGAACTCGCCGCGGATCTCCGATGGAGCTTCGGTCTTTATTTCCCACATGTCTTGGTGCGGAGGACCACCGGCCAGAAAGACATTGATTACTGCCTTGTGTCCTAATCCCGTCGTACTTTGACGTCCTGAAGTCTTGCCCGATGCTTCCGCCCGCAGGATATCCGCGAGGCTCAAACCACCAAGCCCGAATGACAAACCGCCGATGGTGAGAAATCCGCGGCGGGAGAGACCATCACAGTAGCGTGCCGGCCGGCCAAAAAAGGTGAGCATGATACTGGCCCCGTTTCAAAAAGGTGGGATGGCAGGGCGAATCTATGGAAGTTAAGGCAGGGGAACTCCGCAGGTGGAGTTACATTATGTCGCATTGAATAGCGTAAAAGCAAGTCGTCGACCACAAAAATGCTGGTCGCATAATCCTCTTGCGGCTCCCCGTGCAATTGAGCTGGTTCGCGAGTGCCGCTCTAAACAATTCGCCTCTCAAATCCGACCATCGCACGTTGTCTGCGGCACCATACAACAACACGTTGCCCTAGGCTCCACTCGTCGGACCTTTAACCAACTTAGACCTGAAGGCGAATGCGGCAGGTGGAGGCAATCGCTCTCGCTCCCATCAGCGAAATGCTTCGAATTCCTGGCGATCGTGCGGCCGATGGCTTCCTGATGCTGACTTCGTCCCGCAACCATGCACCACGCCATTGGTCTGCACCGTCGGAGCATCTTTCGCGAAACTGATCGGTGATCGCTCCATGCCTGAGCCATCGCGGTTCGAACGGTGCTACGAGCCCCCTCGACGTCACGGGATATCATCTCATGGACGTTGCTCACTCTACCACAGGTAGAGAATCGCCGAAGACTTGATCAATCGTTTGGGCGGTGAGAATCCGATCCCCCCACTCCAGCAGCTGAGCCGCACTTGCCGTGCGGACACGCTCCACCACTCGCTCCGGCAGCGGCCCGAATCGGCGCTTCAACTGCCGCAGTAACAACTCTGCCTCTCCCTTCTCGATTCCCTTCTCGATTCCCTTCTCGATTCCCTTCTCGATCAGATCCTGCTCCCACTGCTTGACGCGTTCTTGCAGCATGACAACATTCCCCTCGTACTTCGCCCACTCCCCCTCCGACTGCGTCCCCATTTCACTCCGTAAGAACACCGCCCGGATCCACTCCGCTAACAATTTGACGGTCTCCCGATGCTCCGGCTGCAACCACCAGGCCTCCAAAGCACGAAGTACCTCGGCGAACTGGTTCGGTGTACGGCATGTCTCCAACTGGAACAACAGCCCTACTAAGTTCTCCACGCCTGCTAGCGGTGCCTCTGCGGCCACCTGGGGCGAAATCAGCAGGTACCGCATATGTGGCTGGTGGGCTACCAACTCCGCCGGACACTCCGCAATCAGCTCGAATACATCCACCGCCGCCGTCCACGGGGCCTCTCCATTATATAAGACGATCGGCAACACTGGAGGAAGCGGTTCACTTCGTTCGATCTGCCCCTCCTTCTGCAACCGCTGATAGAGCAACCCCACGTAAACCATCATCCGCAACGCCATGAACCGGTCGACCGTCGATTGGAATTCGATCAACAGGTAAACATACAACCAATGGTCACGGAAGCGCACACGCCAAATCACGTCGCTTTCCCGGCGGCGGTACTCTTCGGAGACGAAACTCCCGCTGAGCATCTCCAGCGTATCCAGGTCCAAGTCGGCGACCCACGACTGGGGAATGTATCCGCGAATCAGGTCCGCCACCATCCTTTTGTCCGAAAACAACCGTCGATAGCCTGCATCGTTGTCGCTCATGGCAGCTATTGTAACGCCAACACCTGCGCAGACGAATCGCGACCAATGTCGGACAGACGTCGGCGAGCAAGAATGATGCACCTCGATCACCAGCAGCGCCCTGCCAGCCGGTGGCCTAGAGCCTCACGATCGCTACGGCAGCCGCTTGGCATCCCCACCCGAACAATCGATTCAAGTCGTACAGATTGTGCCGTCGATGAAATAGTTAAAAGTGATGAAAGATGAGATCGACGCAACGGAGTCGGCAAAAGCCATCTCCCCGCCGTCGATCAAACTGCGACAGGTCCTTCTTCGGCGGACCTGCAGGTAGGCGACAATCGATCATCTGCTTTGAGAGGGGTAAGTCGGGAAAGGCTCTAATAAGGATGAATCGGCACGCCTGCATCAGCCGGAAGGAATCACCAACACGCGAAGCACTTGTGGCAGCCCCCGGACTGCGTGCAATCCACCAAGGTGAAAAGCGACCGCCGAGACCATTGGTCAGTTACCCGTCCACCTCGGATGGAAGGAAATCTATCTTTCATCGGAAAGCACGGCGATAGTCGCCTTGCTGGCAATAGCGCACCTACGCCGCTGAACGGTTCCGCTGTCCCGAAATAATCAGATCCATCAAAGTCGTTGTCTGGAGACGAGATGCCAAATCCTATTTTCTCCCAATTCGACTCGTCGGAACTCGCCGATCATCCTCGGGAAAAAACGCCCATTCCTGCACCTACGATTCACTGTGACTGCATTGGCACTCGCCATCACCGGATGCCAGTCGTTGCTGGAAGTCAATCGGGAAAACTCGTTGGCACTGCGTGAACCGCCCGGCGTTGCCCCGCCGGTTTTCTGCGATGGGAGGCAGTGGTCGGCCAACAATGCGTTGGACAGTCAGCAGGCGATGAAGGGGTTAGCAGTCTCTCATGCCCCAGAATCCCCCGTGCATCCAGCCATTGCCGGCTCCAAGGCCACTTCGACCGTCACACTCGCTCAAGTGCTTCCCACGAACGGTTCCCCCTCACCTACAACAGAACTGGGAGTGGTGCAGGCGTCCCATCACCTAGCAAGTACACCTCAAGAGCCCCCCAACCCACAGCAAGAAATTCTCCAAACAGTCCACTTGAACAGACAGCATGATGCCACGGCCATACCCGCTACCGCTGCGGATTTCGGCGGGGAACCTGCTCGAGATGTTAGCCTGGACGATGCAACTGCCACGGTGCGTGAGGAAAGTTATAACCTGCAGCAATTGGAACAACTGGCCCTGCAGCACAATCCCGCCTACTGTGAAGCCGTTGCGCGTTATCAGGCGCTCCAAGGCCAATGGATCCAAGTTGGATTGCCCCCCAACCCCATCCTCGGCTACTCCGGTCAACAACTCGGCTCTAGCGGCCAAGCGGAACAGCAAGGGGTGTACGTCGAACAGGAGATCATCACGGGCAAGAAGCTGCAACTCAATCGACAAATACTCGGATGGCAAGTTCAGCGAGCGCGCAGCGAGATGGAACAGGTGCGCCAACAGATTTTGACCGACGTACAAACCGCATACATCCAAGTCTTGATCGCCCAAAATCGACGTCACCTGGCTCAAACGCTGGTCGATCTCACCCGCCAATCGCTGCTCCAGGCGGAGGCACTGTACGCAGCCAAAGAGGTCAGTCAGGCAGATCCACTACGAGCCCAAATCGCTGTCAGCCAAGCCCAAGTGGTGCTTCAAAATGCGGTGAACCAACACTTGGCAGCCTGGCGACGCCTGGCCGCTGTAACCGGTCAAGCCGACTTGCCGTTGTCCGACGTCACGGGAGATTTCCATCCGGATGACTATGCGTTGGAGTGGGAAACCGAGCTGGCACGCTTGCAGCAGCAGAGTCCGGAGATCGCGGCAGCCATAGCAGAACTGGAGGCAGCCCGCTGGGCAGTGCGCCGTGCGCATGCTCAAGTGATTCCCGATATCAACGTGCAGGGGATTGTTCAGGATGACCGAGCAACGGGTAGCTCCAACGGGAACCTGCAAGTGACGCTCCCCATCCCTATCTGGAACCGCAATCAAGGGGGAATTCGACAAGCGCGGGCTACGGCAACCGCCGCTCAGCGTCGCGTCGATCGCCTCCTGCTCGACCTGCAAGCTCGTTTGGCTGACGAGTTTCAAAGTTATCAGAACGCACGCAACGAAGTGGAGCAGTATGGGAAAGAAGGGGGAATCTTGTCACAATCACAGCGATCGGTCGAACTTCTGCGGCAAGCCTACCAAGCCGGCGAGGTGAGCCTCATCGATCTGTTGTCCGCCCAGCAGCAATACCTGCAAAACAGCTTAGACTACCTAGACGCCGCCGCGCGAATGGCCTCTTCGGCGATTCGCATCCGAGGACTGCTGCTCGACAAAAGTCTTTCCAACTCTCCAGGAGAGCGCTGAACTGGAGTCGAATTCCGACTATCGCGGGCCGTTTTCTGGTGCGGATCGCTCGAACACTCGGTATCCGTGGCGTTGGTGCGTTTTTTAGTTCTAGAAAAAATCCTCTTGATCGGCCCCCGCACCTTGTGCTAGGAAGCCAATGGCCGAAGGCCGGTGAAAATTTGGCCCCAAGAGGTTTCACGACCATGCCCCGCCCCATGCCTTCCCGACCCGCCGCTAGTAAACCAATCCAACTGGGCGAAGACCGCGCGGTAGTTCTTGATCTGTTGTGGCTGGCACGCCACCAGCCGATGTTCCCCGTCGAACGGTGGGTCAATGTTGCCGAACTGGTCGCCGCGCGTCGGCAGGCACCAACGCCGATCGCGTGGTCGGTTATCTTTCTCCGCGCCTACGGATTGGTCTGTCGTCGGATCCCGGAACTGCGGCAATCGTTCGGCGGCTGGTGGCGGCCCTGCGCGTACGAGACCGACTCGGTGGTCATCTCCATGGCAGTCGCCCGCTCCTGGCGAGGCCGAGAACGGCTCTTCTTTGCCCGTTTTTTGGATGTCGATCGGAAATCCCTCGAAGCCTTACAGTACGATTTAGATCGCTACAGGGAGGGAGAGATCGAAAAGGTGTTTCGTCAACAAATACAATTCGCACGCCTGCCTTGGTGGTGGCGGCGACCGCTGCTGTGGTGGCGGCACCGAGTGGCAATGAGCCGCCGAGCCTACCGCTTCGGCACCGCCGGCATGTCCGTTTTGGGGCGGGAAGGCGTATTGAATCGTCAGCACCCTTCACCGCTAACCACCAGCCTCAACTACGGTCCGATCGCGACCGACGGAAGCGTGTGGGTTACCCTGCAGTGCGATCATCGCTTAATCGATGGGCGCTTGGCCGCGACCGCACTGAACTCCATCGCGGATTGCCTGCACGGCGAGGTGCTCTCAGAACTGCGAACGTTAGGAAACGCAGCAGCCCGCGCTGCCTAGCCGATGGCTGATTTGCTGATGACAGTTTCCCTTGGCCACTACCCAGTAATTGGTCCCCAGCAGTTCGATGACCAGTCGTTTCGCGCCCAAAAAACGCAGGTCGACGGCAATTGTTGCTAGAGCGATCCTCCGATATCTTGGACCGATCCACGGAATCGCAACGACCGTCTTGCCAAGTCGGAGTTCACCATGCCGCAGGCCCCTCAAGTCGATGACACGTTCGCAGAAGCGTTCCCCATGACGGCGACTCGCTTGATCATCACCGCCCTGGACGAGGAACTAGCACGTGTGGCAGCGCATGAGTTCTGCGGTAATGCCTCCAGTGTTATCGGCTGTGATGCCGAAGCGGGGATGGAGACGACCATCGACTCCAACGGTACCCCGGATGGCCGACCCGGCGTATCGGTGCTGGTGTTTGCCTTCAGCCGAGACAGGCTCGAGGAGGCGGTGACGGCTCGCGTCGGCCAAAACGTGCTCACCTGCCCCACCACCGCATGCTACGCCGGCCTCCCGGTCGAGGATAATAAACAGCGGATTCGGTTAGGAGGACGCATCCGGTTTTTTGGTGATGGCTTTCAGTCGTCCAAATTGATCGGTGACCGGCGATTATGGCGTATCCCGGTGATGGATGGCGAGTTCTTGTGTGACGACGTGGTGGGCGTTCGCCCCGGCATCGGTGGCGGTAATTTGCTCATCACCGCAGTAGACCAACCTTGCGGGTTGGCGGCAGCACGAGCGGCCGCCGAAGCCATGAGAAACGTCGGTGACTGCATTCTCCCCTTCCCCGCGGGTATCGTTCGCAGTGGATCGAAGGTCGGTTCCAAGTACCAAGGGCTTCCGGCCAGCACCAACGATCCCTGGTGCCCCACGCTGCGCGGCCAAACGAACACGCAATTGCGCGAGCATGAACATTGCATCTATGAAATCGTCATCGATGGGCTCAGCGAACGAGCCGTCGCGCGAGCCATGCGTGCCGGCATGAACGCCGCCTGTCAGGTGCAGGGCGTGGTTCGCATATCGGCAGGAAACTATGGCGGGAAATTGGGCAAGTACCACTTTCACCTGCACCGACTTGAACAGTACGAAAGGGACGGTGATGGCAACGTGGATTGAAATTCTACTCAACCCAGTCCGCTCGGCTCAGCAGGGCGCACAAATCAATGCGGGAAAGTTCAATGAGGAATACGAATCGATCGTTACCGAATTGTCCATGCATCCTGATGATATGGCGGCCATCGGCATCAGCGATGGGGACTGCGTGCGAGTCGCCAGCGAGTTTGGTGAAGCGGAGTTCCGGTGTTTCGCCGCGCGAGTTCCCCAAGGCATGGCGTTCGTTCCCTACGGGCCACCAACCTGTCGCCTGATGGGAGGCGATACCGGGGGAACAGGAATGCCAACCTCGAAGGGATGGACCGTGCGCGTGGCACGGCTCGACCGCTAACCAGTCGCGATGGTCGCCCCCGTTGACTTCATGGTACGACCGATGCCGCTGGCGGTAGGCCCTCCACTGAAGCACTTCGCACAGGTCAAACCCATAGCGTTTTCCAGCATCTCCACGAGAAACCGTCCCCCTTCAGGCCCCCGTACCTCAGAAAATCGGCTATTCAACTCGTCGGAGCATGGTACACATATTTGTTGCCACCCCGTCAGCTTGGTATCCTAGAACAAGGCGAAAAGGCCCGGAGGCATGACGTGCTGCCCACGGGCTGATTCCGCAGCGTACCGCGTCCTGTTTCTTGCCACTTCCTATCGGGATTTCGAAGTCGGTCGAAAACGATGTCGATGGCAGAAAACCGTTGGGAATGCGAAGGAGACATCCACCCCATGACCTCATCCTCACAACCTGACTTTCCCCACGACGATAGTGGCCCGCACTTTGAAGATTCCCTCCCTGCGCATGCTGCTGAACACACGTCCGCGCCGCGGCATGTCGAACCATGGCAGGAGGTCGAACCGGGACGGTTCATGCCACGTCGGGTGCGGGGAAGCTGCATCGGTCGTGCGTTGGGCTGAATGTTCACCACCAAGCCGTCTGGTGCAGACGGCGAGCCTCCTGAATCGAGCGATGACGCCGCCGAACGGTGAAATCGCATGCGGTTAGGCGCGCCGCCACCCTTCGGAGACAAAGGGATTCTCGACATAGAATCCCACCGATTTCGGCCCCGCCTCCTCGAGTGATCCTACCCCAGTGCCAAGATGTCTACTTGACCGCATGCCACAGAACAGCCCTAGCGATCGGGATGTAGCTTCGAACGAAGTCGGAGTTTGCCGCCATCCAAGCACCTCAGCTGCGGTGCAGGTGCGCAACGAGTTGATGCGCCGTCAATGGCGTTTGGTAACAGCCGAGAGTTGCACGGCCGGACGCGTCGCATCGACGTTGGCTGAGATCCCCGGTGCGTCCCAATGGTTGTGTGGTGGCTGGGTGGTCTATCGCAACGACAGCAAGCATCGTTGGCTGGGTATTCCCCTTGATCTACTGACACCTCCTGGCCCAGGTCCAGTGTCTATGGCCGCCTCCACCGCGTTGGCGCAACACGCGCTGAGCAGGACGCCAGAAGCAAGGGTGGCCATGGCGGTAACCGGGGACATCGGCCCAGACGCTCCGGCGGCGACAGACGGCCACATCTTCACGGTAGTTGCGTTCGCCGAACAAACGCGGGCGTCAGACATAGTCCTGGCGGCTCCACCCCCTCGCGACCAAAACGACGTCGCGGCACGACGCTTACGGATGGATGAAGCAACTACCAAAGTCATCGAATTCTTGGCCCACTGCCTACGGGCAACATCGCCCAGGGCCAGGGGCCAGTGATGCCGGGCACCCCAGCCCCTTATCCTCCCAACCGCGTGCTGGCGAAGCCACGCCGCATTACCACCACGGAAGCACCATGGAAACGATCAATCCCTACCAACTCACCACCGAAGGCATCCAGGAGCCTCCCACCTCGTTTTGGGAACGGATGAAGTACGTCGGCCCAGGGTTCATTCTATCGGCATCGATTGTCGGATCGGGCGAGTTGATTGCCACCACCTTAGTCGGTGCCAAGGCAGGGTTCATTCTGATGTGGTTTATCATCTTCAGTTGCATGGTCAAAGTTGCCGTGCAATTGGAGTTTGGCAAACACGCGATCTGTTACGGCGAATCGACCATGGAGGCACTGAATTCGTTACCCGGCCCCCGTTTGGGAAAGGCCAATTGGTCGATCTGGACCTGGCTGATCATGATGTGCGCGAAGATGATGCAGGTCGGTGGCATCGTAGGCGGAGTCGTGCTGGTGCTGACGTACGTCTTTCCCATTCTGTCGGTCGGGCAATGGCAAGCGATGGCGTTACTGCTGGTCGGAGCATCCGTTTCGCTGCTGGTCTACCGCGGGTATTACCTGCTTATCGAGAAAGCCTCCTTGATCATGCTGGGGTCGTTCACACTGCTGACGTTGGCCTCGCTCGTTGCGCTGCAGTACACCGACTTTGCGATCACCGCAGATGAACTTGCTAGCGGACTGATCCCCAGTATTCCCAAAGATGTAGCTTTGTTGTTAATTGCCATGGGAGCGTTCGGCATCACGGGTGTAGGTGGTGATGAAATCATGGCTTACAACTACTGGTTGATCGAGAAAGGCTACGCTCGTTATACCGGCCCGAGAGAGGATAACGATCATTGGGAACAACGGGCGAAGGGATGGATTCGTGTCATGTATTGGGACGCCATCATGGCCATGTTCGCTTACACCTTCATGACCGTTATGTTTTACCTCTTGGGAGCCGCCGTACTACATCGCATGGGGATTGCTCCTGAAGGGCGTGAATTGATTGCCACTCTGGGGAAGATGTACACCCAGACGCTCGGGTCGTGGGCACGATGGCTTTTTTTGCTCGGCGCTATCGCCGTCTTGTACTCGACGCTGTTTGCCGCCTTGGCAGCATGGACACGGATGTTTGCGGACGCCTTCGGGCGCATTGGTTTGTACGATTTTACAGAGCCACGTGCCAGAGGACGAGCGATTGCGGTCGCAGCTTGGGTGATCCCCGCCATCTGGGCGCTGCTGTACATGATCATGGAAGACGCCGCCTTGATGGTCATCATCGGCGGTCTAGCGACGGTGGTGATTCTCTTGATCGTCGTCTTCGCGGCGCTTTACTTTCGCTACTTTCGCGCCGATCCTCGCCTGCTGCCGCCCAGATGGTATGACGCTTGGTTGTGGCTCAGTTCACTCTCCATCATGTTAGTAGCCGGCATGGTACTGTATAACAGTGTGGTAGTAACCGCCTGGCAGATGCTCCGCGGGTCGACCGATTAAACGCCCCCATCGCGGCGCAGGGCTGACGTCGTACAACCTTTTCGGCATCAGGGAAGAGAGCAATACTCGATGAGCTTTGAACCGATTCTCGAGCGGCACGGCATTCAAGTAGTTCCCTCGCGCATGCTGCGCAACGCAACTCCGGCAGTGCTCTATGAACAGAGCATTCTGCAGCAGGATGGCGCCATTACGGCCGATGGTGCGCTGGCCGCAACCAGCGGGGAGAAGACGGGACGAAGTCCCAAAGACAAGCGCATCGTCCGACATGCCGATAGTGCGGAGGACATCTGGTGGGGCCCGATCAACATTCCCTTGGAAGAGCGCTCATTCATGGCCGTACGCCAGCGGGCGATTGACTTTCTGGAAGTCTCTGATGCGCTCTACGTGGTCGATGGGTACGCGGGGTGGGATCCAGATCATCAACTCAAAGTTCGCGTCATCTGTGCTCGGCCCTATCATGCTTTGTTCATGCGGAACATGCTCATTCGCCCGATTCACGAGGAGTTGGCTCACTTTGGCAAACCGGACTATGTCATCTACAACGCCGGCCACTTCCCCGCCAGCCCCTACACGCCGGGAGTTGAGTCCTCTACTTGCGTGGCCCTCAGTTTCGAACGAGGCGAGATGGTAATCCTGGGTACCGAGTATGCCGGTGAGATGAAGAAAGGCATCTTCACCGTCATGAACTATTTGATGCCCAAACAGGGTATCTTATCCATGCATTGCTCGGCCAATGAAGGAGATGGCGGCGACGTCTCGCTGTTCTTCGGCCTATCCGGAACTGGCAAGACCACCCTTTCTTCAGATCCTCACCGACGCTTGATTGGAGACGATGAGCATTGTTGGTCCGATGCCGGCATCTTCAACATTGAAGGAGGATGCTACGCCAAGTGCCTCAACTTGAGCGAAGAGAGCGAGCCCCTCATCTACCACGCTATCCGCTTCGGTGCGGTACTGGAAAACGTCGTCTACGATCCTCATCTACGCGTCGTCGATTATTCCAACGCGTCGATCACGCAGAACACTCGCGCCAGCTACCCGATCGAATACATACCACATGCCAAAATACCGTGCGTTGGCGACCATCCTTCGAACATCTTCCTGTTGACCTGTGATGCCTTCGGCGTGCTGCCGCCAGTAGCGAGGTTGACCCCGGAGCAAACGATGTATCATTTCATCAGTGGATACACTGCCAAGGTCGCGGGTACAGAAATGGGCATTCGCGAGCCCACCGCCGACTTCTCGGCCTGTTTCGGCGCCCCATTCCTCGTCTGGCATCCGATGAAATACGCGGAAATGCTCGCCGAACGGATGAAACAGCACAAAGCACGCGCGTGGCTGATCAACACCGGATGGATTGGCGGTGGATATGGAGTGGGAAAGCGCATTGACCTGAAGTTCACACGAGCCATGATCGATGCCATCCACGAAGGCAAGTTGAACAATGCGAAGTACGACAAAGAGCCGGTATTCGGGTTGCAGATTCCCAAGAGCGTGCCCGGCGTACCAGCGAGAGTTTTGACCCCTTGGACCACATGGGCCAGTGCGGAAGCCTACGCGCGGAGTGCTCGCGATTTGGCGCAGCGGTTTCTGCAGAATTTTACCAAGTACCAGGATCTGGCTACGCCTGAGGTCCTGCAGGCTGGTCCCAATCCGGAGGCGGCCTCGGTGTTGACCGAGCTGAACGAAGATTGAGGTAAGGTCATCGTTGCGACTCCATGGGAGAATGCCTCATGCGTGACATCGTGATTGAACAGGGTGACATCACGAAAATGCAGGTGGATGCGATTGTCAACGCCGCCAACTCCAAATTGCTCGGAGGTGGAGGTGTCGACGGGGCGATCCATCGCGCTGCCGGCCCCGAATTGTTGGAGGCTTGCCGATCCATTCCCGAAGTGCGCTCCGGGGTGCGATGCCCGACCGGCAGTGTACGGTGGACGCCAGGTTTTCAGCTACCGGCCCGCCATGTCATTCATGCCGTGGGTCCCGTTTGGCGGGGTGGAACACATGGCGAATCGGAATTGCTGGCATCGTGCTATCGCCGGGCCATCGAACTGGCCGTCTACCTCGGCGTGCGCACGCTGGCTTTTCCCGCCATCAGTTGCGGCGTCTACGGCTATCCGATCGACCAGGCCGCCGTGGTGTCGGTCGACGCCGTTGCAGCCTCGCTTACCGAAGAAGCTCCCATCGAGAGGGTGGTACTGGTAGCTTATGACCGATCGATGTACGAAGCATGGATGGCCGCTTTAGAATCCGTCGAACGTCAGCACCAATCATGAAGTGTCCCTTACCATCGCCCGTGCGACGTTTCTTGAACGTCGTCGTGTTCTGGATATCGATCACTGCTTCAGTCTGTTGGGTAGCTGCCCAGCAGCCGGAAAGTGCTGTGCCCGACCTCCCCTTGTCGGAGTTTCGCCCCATTCCGAAGGTGCGTGGCCGTCACACGGAGCTACCACACGCACGATTTCCTGTGGTGGACATCCATACGCATTTTCGCTACCGCTTGCGCCACGATCCGCAACAGCTCGATGCATTCGTGGAATTGATGGATCGCCATCGCATCGCCGTGTGCACCAGTCTCGACGGGCGTCTCGGGCAAGAGTTAGAGGAGCACATGCGCTACTTGTGGACGCGATATCGAGAACGATTCTGCATCTTCGCCAACATCGATTGGCGAGGCGATGCACCGGAGGATGTGCCCGCTCAGTGGGCCTGCCATCAACCTGGATTCGTCAGGCATACCGTCGAGCAACTGCGCGCTGCCCAGCGGCGGGGCATCAGTGGCGTGAAGGTGTTCAAACAGTTCGGGCTGCACTATCGCAATCCCGATGGCAGCTTGATTGCCATCGATGATCCGCGTTTCGCCCCGATCTGGGACGCTTGCGGGAAGCTGGGGTTGCCGGTCATCCTACACACCGCCGACCCCAGTGCCTTCTTCGATCCCATCGATGCCACCAACGAACGGTACGAAGAGTTGCGACGGCATCCAGAATGGCACTATCCCGCGGGCCGGTTTCCCTCGCGCGACGAGCTTCACGCGGCGCGCGACCGACTGTTCGCCCGGCACCCGCACACGTTGTTCATCGCCGCGCATTTAGGCAACGACGGCGAGGACCTGCAGCAGACGGCTCGCCTGCTCGACACCTTCCCCAACGTCGTGGTGGAGTTCGCATCGCGGATCAGCGAATTGGGGCGGCAACCCTACTCGGCACGCGAATTCCTGATCCGCTATCAAGATCGCGTGCTCTTCGGAACCGATGGTCCGTGGCCCGAACAGCGATACCGATACTATTGGCGGTTCTTGGAAACCGACGACGAATATTTTCCGTACTCGGAGAAACCGTTCCCGCCGCAAGGATTCTGGCGGATCTACGGAGTGCATCTCCCGGACGAGGTGCTGCGCAAAATCTATTATGCTAACGCTGCACGACTGATTCCGGGAATCAGCGAACGGCTTGAGCGGTTCGAGCAACACTTCGAGGCATCATCGGCTGCCCCCAAGAAATAACTGGCGTGTTGTAGCGCCGTGCGTTTCTAACCCACAATCGCCTGCGGCAAGAGCCTACGTAGCGATTAGAATTCGTGCCCCGCCAGCCAATCGAGTAACAAGGGAAGACGCGCCCCTGGTCCGGTCAAGAACACTCGCGACAGGGCCACGGTCCCTACGGCCGATTCCGCGGCTCGCAACGTCAGGGCAATCTCACGCCGGGGGACAACGCACGCCGCTTGCATGGCTCGCAACGCTGGTCCCATCCGTTCGTGGTGCAGCGGATCGATTACGGCCCGATAGGCAGTGTCGATCGTCGTCCGTAGTTCTTTGCTGACCGCTCTGGCCAGGGCATCGGTCCCCCAATCCAAGGTACGTGTCCACATGGCGCAGCGAGTGGAAAGAAGCAGTGTGGTTTGTTGCCCACCGACATGAAGCCACAAATCGCCGCGAGGAAGGTGGTCACCCTCCGGCGCGACGCCTTTGGCAGCCGTATCCACCAGCGGCATGATCTGCCGGCATGCCATCCACAGGCAAAATGGATCGGGGATCATGCCGGCGACCTTCAGTCCTGCGCGTCGTAACAACTCGATACGGCTTTCCACATACTCACGCCTGGCACCCAAGATGATCGCATGAAAGCCTCCGCCGGCTGCGGGAACATCGCTGACCCACCAGGCAAGATCGAGTTGATCAAGCGGCGTGGGAATGTTGGCCTTGGCCTCCTGTAGGATGAATTCCCCCTGCCGTTTTGGAGTTGTATCCGGAGGCAGAATCACCGAGCGGACGAACAGGCCAGCAGAGGGATAATTTACCCAGACGGGTGCGTTGCCGATCGGTGCTAATTCTCGTAGACGGCTGATCGCTTGCAGCAGCGCCGGACTGTCGTTTCCCGAACCACCGGAGCGGAAGGGAATCGACACACTCTGAGCATCTTCGATCACCAACCGATCACCACTGGTCCGTGAAAGGAGCACGGCACTGACCAAGCGCTCTCCCACCTCGATGCCCCATCCGGCACGATGAGGCTTCGGACGAGAGCCTCCTAGAATGGCTCGACGTCGATGGTGCCCCAACCCTCCCGCCGGTAGGGTCGCATCGACCATTTGCCGCGCTGCGCCCAGGGCAAGGAAGAATTGTGGGTCCCAGGCGGGCAGCAACGTTGCCGTCGATCGCCACCCCTGCCGGGATGTTCAGCGGATAGATCGGTACATTGGTTTCGGCCAAGCGGACCGCACGACGTAAGGGATAGACGAACGGCGCTTTCGTCTCGCGATGACGTCGCTGGGCACGAGCAATCGCCTGGGACAACTTGGTCCTTAGTGGGTTCGACGGCGCGTCCGTGAAGCAACGGTCCAACAGCTTCACGACCAAGGGAGTCACCTGAGCCGCATGACGAACTACTGCCCCCGCGAGTACCGTTTCATCGCAGTCTCGTAAAAGTTCTTGATCTTCATGGTGCTGCATTTCCGCGGGCATGCAGCGCAACAGTTCGAGGCACTTATCGTGCCGTCCGGCACGAGCGTACTGTTTGGCACGCTGGCGAACGATCGCCATCAGCTTTTCCACTTGCCGACGGCGCGACGACGACTGCGGCTTCAATTCGAGCAATGCTACGGCGGCGGCCAAGGCATCGGCGTAATCGCTGCGGTCGAGCGATTCCTGCAAACGGCTGCGGGCACTCTCTTCAGCAGCCACATGCCGCTGGGCGGCAGCGAGCCAATCTTGCAAACGGGATGGACGGGCCCGCGGCGGAATCGCTTCCACCAGTTCGATCAGTTGCCGATGCCGCTGCTCGCCCGCCAGACTTTCTGCCGTCTCCAACGCCTTGTGGATTCGTCCCTCCCACGTTTTGGCCTCCCGCTCGATCGCATCGATAGCCTCATCGATGCGCTGTCGCAGATCGTGAAATCGAAAGTCTTGCGGCACCCTGGCGCCTTGCAGTAGCTTTACCGCTCCCGACCAGTCGCCTTCTCCGCGGCTGGCCTCGGCCAGGCAGAGACGCTTTTCGATTTCATCACGGCGGTGGTTCAGTTTCTGCTGTAGATCGCAGCCGCAGTGATTGCAGAACGCTTGATTCAACAACACCTCGGCGCCACACGAGCACGCCTCGTACAACGGTTGCCCGCATCCGAGGCAAAAGCGACTGCCAGGAGAAATCTGTGTTTGACAGTTTCCGCAGACGAAATCGACCGACTGCAAGTGGCTGGTCATGGTAACTCGCTTACCTGTTTAACATCCAATCGCGCAACAAAACACTCTGGCCGCTTCTCCGGGCGAGGACTGTCAAGCGTCGTCTGCGAGGACCGTCAGGCGTATCGGCAGCTCCAACGTCTCGTGCAGCCCCTCTCCACGAGCCACCAGACGCAACAGCCCGGCGTGAAATCGATCATAGATCGCCGGATGCACCTCATCGGTAAACTTCAAACGAATCACGGCAGTCTGACCTGCGCGTTCCAGCCCCTCCTTCAGGGATACTTCCGCCGTCAAACCGACGATGCCCTGCACCGTGCACTCCACCTGCTCGGCCACATGTGTCCCCCGGATACGAGCGTACAATACCCATTGCTTGCTCGACGTGTCACTCATGCGAACGCGGCCCAGTGCCAGATGCGGTGGATACGATTCCACCGGTTCCCCATAGAGGCTCAATCGACGTAACGTACGATAGGACCATGGCACCTCGATCAGAATCGTGTCGTCCGCCTGCAGCGATAATCCACCGCTATGACGCAGCTGGTCCTGACGATATTCGTCCATCCACTGCTGCGGAGGACGAACGAAAAGGCGCAACCTCCCCTGGCCCTGCTGGCCTTGCGGCTGAACACGAACTTCCACTTCTGCCGCCGAACGGAGACCATGGCGCAATTCAGCGACATCAAGGAGCCGAGCGCTGATCGACACGGCAGCGTCCGTACTATCGACGCGGACAATCTGGAACGTCTCCCACACCTCGGATCCCACCAAGAAGTTGATCGTTGTACTGGAATCCGGAGCGATATCCTCCAACAAGATGCGTTCGATGTTCGGTGCTACCAGAACGCGGACCTGTCCACGCAGCTCCAGAGCAATCGACGGATTCGCAGGGTCGTTGGTATGGATCGTCGCCCGCTGATGGAACGTTCGCCCACTTCCTCCTGTCCGCCACGTCAACTTAACCGGATACGATTCTCCAGGAGCTACCTTCACCACACCGATGTCGGCAACGGTGCACGTACAGGTCGTCTCCCCACGACGCAGGATCAAATCGGCGTTACCCGTGTTGCGAATAAGAAACTCATGGCTCGCTTCCGTGTACGGAGCCATGTCGCCGAAGTCGTAAAACGGCTCGTCACACTGCGCGCGAGGCACGGCAGACCCCGCACTCTCCAATGTTTGTTGCTGCTCCTCCAGCAGTTGCCTGACCTGCTGATAGGCAACCTCTTGCCCGGGACGAACCATTGGCTTTTCCTCGATCGATGTCACCCACACTCCGAACACGAGTGCCGAGCTGAACGAGGCTGCCAAAATCCATAGAAAGTATTTCATTGCGCTGTGGCCAATGTCGTAAAGTTGATTCAGGATCCAATGATGCACCGCGTCCATGCGCCGAAAGTGGCCCGCGCCGAGGCGCGGGCCACTGTGGCTGCGCGGGGACATGAGACGGGATTGGGCCTGTCGCGAAGCCCCTCGCCGCGATGCTTCATCCCCACTTATTAGGATCGGCTAGAGCTCCAAAGCCCCCTTGCCGACGCGGAACAGGAACATGCCGCCGAAAAACTGCGCGGGCGAGATTTCCACATTGCCCCCTTGGTATCCCGCCGTCCCGACGGACGTTCCATTGGGGATGACGAACCCGGGATTGATAAAGCTGTCCCCGTTCTCATCGATGAAAGAACGGACGGACGTGTCGGCGAACACGACGTTACACGACTTCTTGCTGCCCGCCCCGTGCACGGCATACCAGTCCCGAGTGTCCTGCAAATAGTAGTGGGCAGGATGGGCCACACCGGCTGCCGGCGGCGTGAACGGCGGATCCGTGGAAGGAGACTGCGGCGTCGCCCCTGATTGCACCAACGCCACCAGCAGCCCCTCTTGCTCGGCAGCAATCTGCGCCTCGAAGGACACAGCGCCACCGTTACCCGGATCATCCTGCATCAAAGCGACCTTACCCGATCCCGGGTCGAAAGCGGCTGGGCCATCGTTCATCGTCTCTCCCAACAGCTCTCCCTGCTCCAAGAACGTTTTCCGCTTGCCCGACGCGTCGGTATAACCCAAGGTCCAGCTCAGGAAACCGTCTTTCGCATCCCCTGGGGCCGTATCACCAATGAAGGCGATACGATCGAGCGACACGCTTCCCGATTCGGCCATGCGTTGCCGCAAGCCACCGTAGGTACCGTTCAATCCCTTCTGCGTCAGATTGTTGGCGGGATCCCAGCCGTAGAACTTCCCACCGCTGGCGGTCACCGGCTGAAGCTTGAGCATCGTGCGAGCCAAGTGCCAGCTACTGGCGTAGTTGGTGCTGTAGCCGGCATCGATGAAAAATTCCGCCACAAAGGCGGCCCGAGCATTGTTGGCACTGGGATCGCTAGCCGTAGGATTGACCGGCGTCAGCGGTCCTGCCGGTGCGAACTGACTGCACTTGCCTTCCAACAGTCGCGCTGGGTCGACTCCCTCCTTGGGCGCATCCGTCCCTTTGCCCAGCAGGTCGTTTAGTTTTTCTAAGCCTTTGATCGGAGTGGACGGGCACAACATCTGGGAAACGCTACCGCCTCCCGAGTTGACGATGTCCGCCACCCAACCGTAGGTGTCGGGGCAACCGTCACGACTGTAATCGTAGGTGCCAGTGCAATAGCGTCCCTGAGGATCGTTGTCCGCAAAGACATGCAGCGCCGTAGCGATCTGCCGCAAGTTATTCTTGCATTGCGCGTTGCGCGCTGATTCGCGAGCTCGATTGACGGCCGGCAACAACAACGCCGCCAAAATGCCGATGATGGAAATCACCACCAGCAATTCAATCAGCGTGAAGCCTGATTTTACAAAACGTTTCATAGTCACAATATCCTTTGTTTTTTTCTCGATTTCGAACGCGATCGCACCGCTTTCCGGGAGGCGTAACACCAATAGAACGCTTCCCACACGACGATACGCCTACCTCAGTTTCCGTTGGATCTATCGATCCGGCTCATCCCGTACCATGCCCTACTCGACACGGAGACAAGATCCCCGCGTGGCAACCGGTCGAAGGCCCCCAGACAAGGCAGTTGGCCGGACTGCAAGGACGCCTCTACACGGAGCCTCGAGCCACAGTCGCGGGGGACAAGCCCAGGGACGGCACGGCGCCCCCTGAATGCCTGCATTATCCATCTTGCTAGTCAAAAACTGTCGACTCACCTCCTTTCCGCCCCTGCCGGCGACTTTGCACTTGGAGACAACAACGTGTCGCCATCACTGCACACTTCTATTCACCGCGGTACTTCATGATGCTGAAGAAGCTGTGCATATCGGTGGGAGCAATTTCGGGCTCATCGCTCCCGAATGGCGACCCACTACCAAGAACGTATTTGGGATTGTTGCTGAAGTTGTTCAAGCGACCATCGCCGTTACGATCGTAGAACTGTCGCACGGAACCGTCTGCCATCGCCACGTTGCAGTTCTTGCCATGGCGAGGGGCCAGCGCCAGATAGTTCTGCATCGTTTCCTCGTACCACAGCACGGCACTAAAAGAACCTGATGGACTATTGCCTACCGTGGCACTGTCCGGATAGAAGATGGCGCCGGTCGCTGGATTCCAAGTGGCCGGACCACCGAAACGATGCGACGCTAGGGGCATTCCTGCCTCGAAGTCGCCCAGCGGCAGAGAGAGCACAGCCGGCGCTTCGTATACGTCGCCGAGCAATGGTATGCTTGAACTAGCCGCGCGTGAATTGTCGATCAAACGTTGACGTAATGGCCCCACCGTGGCACCACGACTCCACACGTCGGCCGCGCATCCGGACCGATGACTCGTCAGTTGATAATTCGATGCACCGTTGAATTTCAAATCACTGCGGGTGAGAAACCAGCTGGCACCATAGTTGGTGTTGAACCCTTTTTCGATCAATTCCACTTCGACCAATTCGCGGCGGTCGGTGTAGGTTCGATGGGTGACGGCCGCATCCCCGACTCCACCATAATCGGTGATGATCCGACAGGGCCCAACGATCCACTTGCCCGTAGGCAGACGCTCTCCTTTGCTGCCCTTCGGGTCGACGCAGGTCCATGAACTCCAATCGCTGGCGGTCAATACTTGCTCGACAGTCTGCGATACGCTGGCCGGACTCGATGGGCATAGCATCGTTCCCGGGAGGATGCCATTGTTCACCAGATCGGCCACCCATCCGACTTCGGTTACCGCCCCATCGTTCTGCCAGTCGAAGTTCCCCGTGCACAATTGACCATTGGTGATAGTAGCAAACCCTTGTAAACCCAGCGCCATTTGACGCAAGTTGTTCTGACACTGCGCCGATCGCGCCGACGCACGAGCCAGATTGATCGCCGGTAGTAGCAGGCCAACCACGATGGCGATTACCGCCATGACTACCAGGAGCTCCACCAAAGTAAACGCGCGAAACTGATGGTTGGGGCAGGGGCGTTTTTTCATCGTTTAGTCTCCCGTCGAAGCATCCGTACTCAATCGCCGATCGATTACTGCGTAACTGTCGGCGATTCTACCCGTTGAGCGGCGGTCTTCAAGGCAGTGGATGGTGGAAGCCCGGCGAGTTCATCAAAGCTTAAACCCCCCTTAACCATTTCTTCGCTTTATTGGATCGCGGTGTTCGGCAAAGGGACCGCACGCGGTAGAAGCGCGCCCACGGAATTCGCCGCTGGTCGGGCCCCCTGCCGCTCCGGCTCCGAGCAGGTGGCCTTGTTCACCGCCGCCAGCATGATCGCCGTCCACCCGCGGCGGTGGTTCTCTCCGCGACACCACCGTGTGGACGTTATGGTGTCGCAGAAAGCTACGCATCAGCGTGGAGGTGACGGGGGGCCGCAGCGGATTGCTGGCGGCAAGATGGCGCCGCGCTTGCTTGGTGAGACAGAATGCGCCGGAAGAGACGAACGCGGGGAGGCAGCGAGGGGAAAGCCTAGACAGCGACGGGACGGTGACGCGCCTGGGCAACCATTCCTTGGCCATCCCACCCACGAACAACGGCTCGACGCTCCCCCACTATCCCACGTCTCCCAGGATCTGCCGATGGATACATGGCGTCGTCCGGCAATCCGGAAAAAAATTCAAACCGACGACGGCCAACCTCGCCCGTGAGCTCAGCGACGATGCAAGAAGGCTGCAGCACCGCGGTTTAGCAACCGTGGCGCGCCAGCACTCGCCCCCGTACTGGAGGAGGCCGGCCGCCCGTTGATCTTCCCAAAAGAAAGAACGCCCCGCGGGACGCTCGTATCGATCGAGTTACCGATCGTCGGCGGCAATTTCCGTACTGGCGACTTCCCATTCGAACACAACATCGACTTTCACTGGATCGTCGAGGGCGTCGGTGTGAATGAGCAATTCGCCGCGCGGTCCGTCTTCATGAACAACATGCGGATCCGGACGCAGTTCGACGCGCAGCAAATGCACTTTTTTCGCTACCTCCGTGACCGGGCACTCGACCTTGACGTTACGCCCTTCGACGGACAACACTCGGAAGTCCGTTCGCCCCTTCAACACCAAGCGCTGGGACACCGTCTCGCCCGGCTTGATCTTTCCCAAGGTTAGCAGTTTAGGACTGATTTCGATGGGGGCTTCGACCCGCGCGATCACGCGGAGAGGAATGGTTTTCAGATTGCGATCGTTCGTATGCAACAGCAGGTGAAGTTGGTGCAGTCCCGCGGGAGCGGTGCTGAGCAATTCAATATGCAGGCGATACTTGATCCGGCCGTTGGTCCGTTGTACCTCTTCGAAACCCGTGCGAATGAACTCCACCGGCGACTGGAAATCGACCACTTCCCAATCGTTGCGGCCGGCATAATCGAGCTGCACGTGCAGCGTCCTCGCCTCGCCCTCCGGAATCGTTCCAAAGTTGGCCTCTCCCGGAAAGAGCACCACGTCGCTGCGAATATAACCGCTGACGCGCAGTTGCAACTCAGCATAAGAGGGCTGATCGAACACGACGGTCAGCGTCGCACCGCGTTTCCCCGTAAAGGTACCGGTATTGAACCGAGCCAAAATGGACCCCACTTCTCCCGGCTGAATCCACTCCGTCTCGACAATAGGAGTGGTACAACCGCAACTGGCACGCACCGATCGAATATGCAATGGTCGATCTAGCGGATTCTTGATCAAGAATCGATGCTCCGTATTCGCGGCTCGCGCGACGGTGCCAAAGTCGTGGACTCGCTCTGAAGGGGCAATCGCTTGGTCCAGCCAACCTTGGGCTGCAACTGGAGTCGGACACACCATTCCGCAGGCGATTAAGAAAAAAACGATTGAATAAACCGGAAAACTGGGGCAACGCATGGTGGACACCTCCAAGGCAGATGGAGCATGGCCGCAACAGGATCTGCGAGGTGAGGTCGCACGATCGCGAGTGGTGGTTAAGCAGATCAACGGTTCGCATGCAAACAGGTTTAGCGGAGCTGAAATCACCTCATTCCATTGTAACAGCGCGCCGGCCGTCACTCGGACCAGGCGAGATCTTTTTCGACTCAAATTCGGCTCACCTGGCCCGATAGGAATGACGCACCAGTTATTCCGCGCCGCACCGATAGGCAACCTGTTTCGATTACACGACTGGAAAGGCCACTGCCGGTGGCACGTCGATCCGTCCCAGGCGAACAGCAGCGCTGCGGTACGCCGCCCTCACCCATACGCCGCGCAGCAGTCACACCACTGAGAGAAAACAACCGTTTACGGCTCGGTCGAAAGAACGAGGCTGCTCCCGATCCGGTTCCGCAGCGCACTCGTCCTGTGCGGCTCAACCGGAGCTTCGCCCTCCCACAATCGCCACCCGTTGCGTAAGCCGTGAACGACGATGTGTAAGCAGTGCACTACGACGCTTGCTTACCAGCACGACGCGTCAGCGAGTGAGATACCAGCGCGGCGCCAGCGAGTGTGTCTCCCTGAAACCGCCTCGATTCACTCGGTGGCGCTTCGTGGTGGTATTGAATCACGGAATTCTGGTACTCAATAACGGAATCACCTCGCCCAAAAAACCTAACTCGGGGCATGAACCGTTACGAAAGAAAAAAAGCGATCGAGGGATGGCAACAGTCCACCTCTCGACCGCTTCGTGCTTAACTCCACCGGATGATCATCCGGACTGGGGATGGCATTAGCCATCGTGGAGATTCATGGTGATGACGAGGCTTAGCAACCGCAGCCGCTGTCGCAACCTGCATCGCAGCCGCTGTCACAGCCGCTGTCGCAGCCGTTATCGCAGCCGTTATCGCAGCCGCAAGCAGCCGATGCTGCACAGCAGCCTCCGCGACCGTGCAGGGCGCTGATCAAGCGGCCCAGCACGCCGCGCCCACGTCCGCTGCAGCAGGGTACTTCGACACATACCTGCTCGCATACGACGCGAGGTACACAAACGGTAACCTCATAGGGAACGCAAACCGGTACGCGTTTGCAAACCTTGATCGTCTTCTGCTCACACTTCGGTACGCATACCGTGTAGGGCACTTCCTTGCACACCTTTTCGCAGGTCCACTTGCAAACCGTGTAGGTGCAGGTCTTGCATTCCGGAACCAGCTTGCAGGTGCGGTAGCAAACCGTCTTGGTGCGCGGTTCGCAAACCCACTTGCAGGTGCGGTAGCAAACCGTCTTCGTGCGGCACTCGGGAACCATCTTGCAGGTGGTGTAGGTGCAGGTCTTCTGACGGCACTCGGGAACCATCTTGCAGGTGCGGTAGCAAACCGTCTTGGTGCGCGGCTCGCAAACGATGCGGCATACGCGGTAGGTGCAGGTCTTCTGACGGCACTCAGGAACCAGCTTGCAGGTGGTGTAGGTGCAGGTCTTCTGACGGCACTCGGGAACCATCTTGCATACGGTGTACGGCACGCATTCCTTCACGCACTCGCGCTCGTAGCGAACGCACTTGACTTCCTTGGTTTCGCACGTGGGAACCCAAACACGCTTGCAAACCTTCCGCGGTGGGCATTGAACACATTCCACGCGACGCTCACCAGGGCACCAGACGCATCGGCAACGTGAGGGATCCCATACCCATTTGCCGGGTTCACGCACCACACGGCGAACAACCGGACCGGCAACTTCCTCTTCATGGGTCTCCCAGTGGCCGCCGCGAACGGTCACCGTCTTGGTGTACTCTACCGGCTTGGTTACCACGCGCACGACTTCTCGCGTTCGCGTTTCTTGCTTGGGAACCATCACCGTGTAGTTCACAACACGGCTGTGCGTTTCATAGACGGGCTTCATCACCGTGTAATTGATAACCCGCTGGCGAGTCTCCCACACCGGCTTGCGCACGGTGTAGTTGATCTGCTTGCTGTGCGTCTCGTACACCGGCTTCATCACCGTATAGTTGATGACGCGATTGTGCGTTTCGTACACCGGCTTCATCACCGTGTACTTCACCTCACGCGTGTGCGTCTCGTAGACCGGACGCCGAACGTTGTAGGTGATCTCGCGCGTGTGCGTCTCGTAGACCGGCTTCATGACCGTGTACTGCCGCGTACGCGTCTCGTACACCGGTTTGCGCACGATCTGCTGCACCGTGCGGTACCGCGTCTCGGGAACCATCCGTGTAACGTTGACGACGCGGTCCTCGGTAACCGTCTGATACTCAACCCGCTGCCGCTGTTCGGTACGCTTCTCATACACGACGCGGCGCACCGTCTTCATCACCGTGCGCGTGGCAGGACAGCACCCGCCAGCATTCTGATAGCTGACCGCCCCATTGTAGGCGGCGTCGGTCCGTCCGGATAACGCAGCCAGTACGGCTACGAACACCGGCACTAACATGAACCTTCTCATCTCCCGTTCTCCTTGTACAACTCGTTATTGGTACCGGATGATCAACAAGCGGGCCGCCAGGACCCTTGAGTTAAGCTGATTAGCCTCTTGCTCACCTGCGCGTGATGCATCGCAGCCGCTACAAATGAGGACCAGTTACGATGGCCAGCCTGAAGAGGCCACCAGATCGACTCTCCTCGCTGCGTCGATTGGGCAAGCAAGTGAAACTAGGCGCTAAGCATTAAGTTGATCGGATGCCAAGAAAGTCTGGAACAAGAAAAATGCACCGCATGGGAAAGGTAGGAAGCGCGGGACAACTTCTTGAGGCGAACGTAGCGGCGGTATCGATTTTGCCACTTACACCGCACCTTGCCGCGGCCAGTGACGGTCCGCAGACCGCCCTCGCCACAAAGGAACACCTGTCGCTCACCGGTCGACCTTGGCTGGCACTATCGCTGCGTCTGGGATCCGAGAGAAAAGACGCTTTGTCCGCTGCCCGGCGAAGATTGGCAACGCGAAGATTGGCAAACTGGCACGCGGACGCCATGCAGCCACAGAAGAAAGGCAACACAACCCCGCGCGTCGTCGCACTCACTTCCTTACCGTACGACGTGGGCATCCGTGCCAAACACACGGAGTTGTGTTGCTAGGGTGCTAGAGGCCGCCCATGATGGCAAATCCGTGCCGCGGCGAAAACGACTTCTTGTCGCAGCCTCCATGCGTTCTGACGGAGAAAAAAAGGATATTCAACCAACCACACGTTTCGACGGTTTACCCAACGGCCCGCCGACGCGTCGACACCTTAAGCGGCCATCGATGCCGAAGGTATGGCCATGGGGCTTTGCTGAATTCGCTCGATGGCTTCGATGAACTCTTCGAAAAACCGAATATCCAACGCACATGCGGCCATCGATTCTGGATGGAATTGCGTCCCCACGGCAAACCAGTCAATCATCTCGCTCTCGATCGCCTCGATAACTCCATCGTGGCATCGAGCGGTGACACGAAAACCAGGAGCGACTTCGTCGACCGCCATGTGGTGGCGGCTGGTCACGCGGATTTCACCTTCTCCATAGACCCGGCCGACCAGCGAATCGGACTCGATGATCAGCGAATGACGATGGTAGGGATCTTGAGGATCACGATGCGCCAAGCATCCAGGAACATCTTCCGGCAGATGCAGGAACAGGTTGCCACCACAGGTGATGTTCAGCAACTGCATGCCCGCCCCAATCGCCAACACAGGGATGCGTCGCTCGGCAATTTCTGCCGCCAACCGCCGGTCAAACTCCTCGCGCCGCGGATCCATTGGTCGAGTCGACGGATGCAACATGAAACCATCATTGCGAGGATCAAGATCTCCGCCACCAATCAACACGCAGCCATCAACCGTCTCTAGGATTTGCCGCAGCGACTCATCATCCATCGGAGGAAGAACGATAGGGATGCCGCCGGCACGAGAAATGCCGTCAAAGTATCCAGCGGCCAGATACGAGAAGGCAGGATTCATTCCCACCGACGGTCGGTAATCCGTGTTGATTGCAATCACTGGCTTTTTCATGTGAAGATCCTCTTCTAGACCAGTAGCCCCTTACACTCGAACCGTTAACCTCCTGGCGAGCGGATGCTGCATTAGAAATCGCTGCCACCAGCTCCTCGATCCCATCCTGGTGGAGGAATCATCAGCGTTCCACCGGTCGTCGATAAGCAACGGCCTGCTCCTTGCCATTCCGTGAGAACTAGAAAAGTGGAGGACACTGATAGGGTGCATCGCGAAGTCCATGCGAACAGCAGCCCGGTGCGGACGAGCGTAATGAAGGAGATTTGATGTGACCGACAACGGCGCCGATCGAACGTGCGAAAAAGGTAAACCATTTTCCACTTCATGCAATTGTCACACGACAAGTTGTGCCACCCCACATTGCTAGCACGACCACCTGTGCTAGCATTCTTTATTCGAGGGTGAATCTGGTTGGCCGGCGTCCAGTTCGGCCAGCACTTCTGGGCACTGTCATATTTGCGCAAGTTACCGTATGACAAGAAGATGAGACAATCGGATGGCGATTTGCAGAACGAGCTACCGAGGCCTGACGAGTCTCTTTCCAGACAGTGCGTTCTTAAACGGCGACCACGAAAGCGGTGATAGGCATGCTCTGCCCAACCTTGACGGATGACCTGTGGGCAATCCTGGCGCAGCGATGAGTATTACGTCCTCCGCGGATCGGTCGTGCTCCGTCCATCGTTTCATTGCCAGTAATACCTGTTCCTATTTTCAACAAAGCGCCGCGAGTACCGTTAAAATAAACAAAAACCGCATGCATCTTCATGCATGCGGCCTGTGTTTTTGACTGTTAAAAGCGCCTTTTGCTTTAACAAAGAACGCTTCTTGAACATGCAATATGCTGGTCAATAATTGATCGCACCTCCGATGTTAAATCCGTGCAAGATCAACGTGCCACGATTGTCGAAGTCGCGGATGGCAGCATAATTCGCAAAGGTCTCACGGAAATTGTCTGGCGCCGTAGCAACCCCCGAAGCGATCACCGCTCGGTAGCCGAAGATCGCGCTGATGGCAGGAGTGATGCGATAGGTAATGCCAGAGCTCAATTCGGAGAGAAAGGCTACATCGTTCTTGGTAACATCGAACCGATAGGCTGTTCCATTATCGGGATTCGCTGGCATACGGGTATCGTTCAGGTAGGCGTCATAATAGTCCGTTCCCATCCAGGAAAACATGCGGGAGCGGTTACCATAAACGCCTGCTTTGACGCCACCATAAACGCTCCATCGATAATTGATGCAGTAGTTTAATTGGCTGCCGAGTTGAAATCCGTACAAGTCGTTGGTCGTATCCACTTCGTAATACAGGTCGTCATTGGATCGAGTAATAACCGGGTCTATGAGACTGGCCGCGTAGAGAATGTTGTCGCGGAATCGGAAGTAGCGAAAACCTGCCAGCCAGGTAACATTCAGGCGGCTACCGCAGGCCGGGGCGACCAACGAACACGGACCGGTAACGGCGCGGTGGTGATGCCCTCCCCAGCCCAGCGGCGCTCGGCAGGTCGCACAACCAGCGCCGCCACAAGACGTGCACCCCGCCAGACCACGAAACATGGTGCCTCCGGTATACGGGGAACTGAAGGAGCGTGCCGCCCCTCCCATGGCAAACCCGAGGAGATTGATCTCCACGTTATGATACTCGAAGGACCGATGCACCATATGCGTGTAGGAGTTGTTGAACCAGTCAATTACGGGTTCGGGCATGTTGGGATCGCCGGGGGTGCCTGGCATGTCCAGGTAACCAAATGGGATTCTGGTACGAAAGTCACCCGCCATGCCACTGGCGGCCAATGATGTTTCATCGCCGGGAAAAATGCCCCAATAGGTCAGCGCCACGGCATGGCGTCCGCAATGGAAGTACCGCCCTACCGTCGTTTCCACTCCTCCCGCTACGCGTTGGCGCGCCGACTCGGTGCCGAACAGGTCCGGTGCGTAGGCATCCGCGCTAAACGTGAGCGGCTGGTTGTGGTTATCGATGCGTTGGAACACCAGCGCCCCGGCACTGGCGAACCAATTTTTCGCTCCGCTGCCTGCCAATCCCAAGTGCCGTCCATAGGCCCCTTGGCCCCATGGAGCAGCAGTACACGACACGGATTCACCGTAATAGCCACCGCTGACCGGCGCCGGACCGCAGGTAGAGCAATTGGGGGCTGGACCGTAATCGGCCGGGGCGGATTGCACTTGCTGCTGAGGAACATGGGCATAGTTTGCCTCGGCAGGCACTTGGGCACCGTGGTATGGCGGCGGCGCAACAACTTGTTCTGCCGGTGCGGCCTGAGGAGCCGGTGGTGGCACGGTAGCCGGTGGTGCAGTGACCTGCGGGGAGGCGTAGGCGGCCGGACTGAACGTGTTCCCATACGCGCCACCGGAGACCATCTGCATCGGCGGACTCGCCTGTGGCGTATAGCTACCTGCCCCAGGCGGGTAATTGTGGGGCGCCCCGGCGGCCCCCCCTTGGCCGGTCGACGTGGTGTAGTAACTGGTGCTGCTACCTGGTTGTCCATTCGCAGCTATCTGCGGCGGAGCGGTCGGCGTCTGCGACGCGAAGTAACTGGGAGGAACTTGCGGCAAATTGGTGGGGAACGATGCCGGTGGCGGATAGCTGCTGGGTCCGAATCCACCTGGATAGGATGGCATTTGCGCCATTGCCGTCCCGCTGAGTGCGGCTGCCAAAACGGCCACTGAATTTCGCCAAGTCGTTTTCACGGTATTCCTCCCTGAATCATTGAAGCTCGGGCGGGGTCACTGGGGCAAAAAAGGGCCACCCGAAGACCGCGCTGCATTGGGTGTTTTGTCGAGCGAACAAAGTGGCACAAGCAGAGTTTGCTCGCCGAGAATGCACCTCCTGTGCACACTCCTCCTGCAGGGGAGGAATCGGCGCAAGCGGAGCGCCCCTCTCAGTGGGATCCTTGAATTTCCCCCTCCCATCCCGAACTGAATCGATGCAATCGTCACGGCAAGCAGGTTCCGCACCATCGCTACAGTTTGACGTCGGTGATGATACCTCCGCACCGCTTCAGCGGCTGGCGCCCGAAAACCAATCGGCAGTCTCTCCCCCGGGCGGCGAGGCCTGAAGAGTTACTCCTGCGGGCGAAATTTGATCAGGGTCACCTCGTTCCCTTTTTCATTGAACCGCACCACATCCATAAAAGTGCGGGCCAGCATGATGCCTCGTCCGCTGGGCTGCAAAAGACAATCGGGATCGGTAGGATCGGGGAGCTTCTGCGGATCGAAGCCGGGCCCCTCGTCACGCACGCGGACTTCCAAGCGTTGTGGGTCGAGCGATATCGTCACCTGGACCCGTCGCTCCCGGTAGGGCAACTCCTGCATCCGTTGGTCGGCCAGGTTGCGGTAGGGGTTACCCGGTTGGTCTCGAAGTGAAGAATCGAGCTCCAGGTTTCCGTGTTCCAGCGCATTGGTGATCGCTTCGCTAATGGCGATGCCGATCTGCATGATGAGCGTTTGATTCCCGAAACTAACACTCTCCAACAACGATTGAACGAAGGTAACCAGCGCCTGAGTAGCGTCCGGCTCATAACCTAGTTCGAACTGAAACGACGACGAACGGAGCAGTTGACGCGCTTGGTCTCGCAGTTGCTTGGCTTCGATACGCGTGCGGACGCGATACAAGGTCTCTTCCAGATCGCGCAACAAGCATGCTTTGGATACGTAGCTCGTCGCACCGCGGCGAAGAGCCTCGATGGCCACCTCCTCGGACCCCTTACCCGTGATGACAATGATCGGTATGGCGGCGTTGCGGCTGCGGATCTCGGAGATCAAATCGAGCCCGCTCATGCCGGGCATCACCAGATCGGTAACCACCACATCCGGTTCGTCATCCTGCAAAACGTCCAACGCTTCCTCCGCCGATGCGGCGAACAACACTTCGTCTCCGGCTCGCCGCGCACATTCTCCGGCAATGCGGCGGTCCACCGGCGAATCGTCAACAACTAATACCAATGGCATGCCAGAACCGTGCGTGGAAAGTTTAAGGACGGCGATCGGGAAGTGGGATGAGGTGTACGGCACGGATATCCATCAGCGCATTCCGCTTAATATTTACCGGGCGAAGGAGCAAACGAGCGGGGCCGGCGGCCAACTCTACCTCCCCCACATGCCGCCAGCGAAAGTCTTGAAAATGCCCGGTTTCCTCCACCTCGAATCGCAACCTTGCGGTCGTCTCCCCCGAGGACTCCCATGCCGACGGCCCTTGCCCGGAGGGCGACACTTTCTGTCCTGCCGGCAAGACGTGTAGGAGTATCTCGGCAGTACTTCCCCCTTGCCCCGCACCACACCCCTGAAGAATCGCTACGGTGAATCGCCCACCGCGGGACAACGTTAGCTGCCACTGAACCGAGTCAGTCGGTACGACCCAGTAGCCGATCGTATTCTTGTGTGGCTGAGGCTCGTAACGAATCTTTTCACCATAAGTCCTTCCATAATGCGCCGGTAGCCATACCGAACCATCGGCAGCCGCGATGACCGGCTCGACTTCGTCGATCAACTTTGGTGGCGCATCGAATCGCAATTCTACATACGCCCCCCATGCCGGCCGCTGGTCCCAGCTGAGCAACCAATAATCGGGTTCCGGCTTAAGCTGCAGTCCCTTGTCTGCTTTACTTCCATCGGCTGCCAGTCCCGCCGCGTCACCGTTCGCTGGCGCCGTCGCATGATCGCTCCCTTGCCCTTGTTTCCAATGCATGCTGCGCAGCGGCGCCGCAATTCGTGGCAATCGCACCGGAGACTTCGTATCGGCGCTCAACTCCAGGTACAACACGTGACCGTGGCGAAACGCTCTTGTTCCTTCTCCATCAGCCTCCGGAAAACGCACCGCATGCGGTGGAGCAGCGTAGCCGCAGGAACTGCTGCTCCCTCCCATCCACAAGGCCAGAATCACTCCCCCTGTCGCCAGCCAGTTCCCGCAGCGGTGCGGGGCACTGCGAAGCGATTCCGATCGAGTACCAGAAGATTGCCAGAGTTTGTTCCCCAGTAATAGCCAGATCGCCGAATACACGTTCAATCCTTCAGGAGAGGATGCGGTCGGTAGGTGCTGCCAGATCGGTCGCGCCATGAATTATATCGCGCCGTGTGGCACCTGCAGCCCGCACCGTAATGGCATCGACGAATTCTTCTGCCAGGACGCGTGCACGATGAGGAGCAATCGGCTACAATCCGCAACAGCCATGGATCGACCGCGCACCGTCGCCCCCTTGCGCGGCTCCGTTCAATCCGCAGCCTTTGGCCTTGCCAATCAATGCCACGGATCGAAGTCGACGCGGTTCTTCGATCAAGCAACGTAGAAATCCGTATTCGTGAACCTTGTTTAGCAAAATCGGTAGTACCCACCATGCACGCCTCGACTCGCATTGCCTTACTTTGGGTCTGGATATTACTGACGACGTGGACTGCCCTCCCCGCACGACTGCCCGCCCAGGAGGCGGCGGAGCAAACGTCGCTGACTCTAGTTTCTCAGGACGCGGGGTTCTATTTTTCCAGTTTGCATCTGGACCGTCAGTGGCACGAGCTGTGGAACAGTCGCGTGGTGCAGCGACTGCGCGCGGTGCCGTACGTCCAGGAGGTGGAGCGGATCGTTGTCCAGCAATGGGAGTCGGGTCAGGGCCAAGTGGGCCAAGCGAAAGCCATGCTGCAGAACCCCAACGTCCGCAACGCCATCCAATCGGTGCGCGAGATGCTGGGCCAGGAAGTATTTCTTATCGGAGGCGAGGATTGGCCCGCCGCGCTCACTGCTGCCGTCGAGTTTCAGTATCGCTTGAACAACGCCATGGCCGAAGGTCCTGATGCCGTCGCCGCCTTCTGGCAACAGTTGACCCCCGAGGATACGGCGAACATCGTCATTCCCACGACCATCATCGGTTTTCGCGTACAGAGCACCGAGCTTTTTCAAACGCAACTAGATGCACTCGAAGCGATTGTTCGTTTAGGATTGCGCGAGGTCCCCGAAGCGCAGCCCGTGCTGCAAGCATTGCGTCGCACCGACTTCGTCAACGGCCAGTCGCTGACGCTCCCCCTCGACCTGTCGATGATTCCTGATGAACAGCTCGACGAGGAAGCGCGTCAGGCGCTGGAGCGGGCCCGCACGCTGTTCGCCGGTCGTCAAGTGGTCGTCGAACTGGGATTGAAGGACGATCTTTTTTTGATCGCTCTCAGCGGTCAAGGCGGACAGATCGAAGCGTTTGGCCACGCGCTGCCCACCTTGATCGATCATCCGGCCATGGCGCCGATCAAGGAAGCGGACTACAACGCCCTTCGCTCGATCGGTTTCGTCAGCGCTGACCTGCGCGAGGCTTACTGGGACGCCGACGTGCGCTCACGCATTCAACAAGCGATTTCCCAGTTCTCGTTGGCCGCTTCCACGCAATTCGATGATCAGGACGATTTCGAGCAGTGGAAGGAAGAGTTGCAAAACGATGCGCAGTGGCTCGACGAGAAACTGCAGGAGTTGAAACCGCGTTTCGGCCCCCTCGTGTCCTGGGCGGAACGCATCGACGGTGGAATTCAGTTTTTCGCGCATGATGGCACCGAACAGGGCACCCTGCAGAACGCGGCTCCCTTGCACATCCTCAACCACGCGGGGCAGTCTCCGGTAGGGCTCTATGCCCTGAAATCCCGAACGCATCCAGTCGTAGCCGACCTGCTCGATCGACTGGTCGAACGGTTGCCGCGCCACATCATCCGCTTCGTACGCATCGCCGAAGACGATCCTGCCGCCCGCCGCCAGGCGATCCAAGCCGTGCGGCTATCGACACCCGTCATTGGCGAATTGATGGACGTCTTCCGCCACTCCATTGCCCCTCACCTCGCTCCTCAAGAAACCCTATTGGCGTTCGATACCGACTGGCATGTAACGCAGCTTGGTCCCAATCAACCCGCCATGCCGCGCCCCATGCCACTGCCCGAATTGGCCGTCGCTTGCGGGGTGAGCGCCCCGCAGGGATTGTTGCGAGGAATCGACCAATTGTTCCACACTCTCGACAAACTGGTCGAGGTGATTCGTCAAGTCTCCCCCGATACGATACCTCCCGCCTACCAGATCCCACGTCCAGAGCGTGAGGAGGGTGATGGCGTGGTGAAACTTTCTTATCCCCAATTGGCATCCGCCATTCCGGTCCCGGGGTTTTCGCCCCAGTTGACGATTGCCAGTGACGTCGCCATTCTCGGCTATTCCAATCGGCAAGTTCGCGACATGATTCGCGAACAGGAGCTGATTAACCGGCCCGGTTGGTTACAGGGCGAGACACCGGTTGCCGTGGTCTGTTTTTTCGACTGGTCGGCGACCATCAGCAGCATCCATCCCTGGATCCAGATGGGGCTGATGATCGCCTCCGAGGGAGAGTTGAACGAACCGCTTTTTCCTGCTGGAGGTCCAATTCCGGCACCTAGCGCCAATGACGTCTTGCAGTTGTGGGACTGCCTCACCTCGCTGGGCAAATACGCCTTCACTTCCACACTCCGCGACGACGCCACCCTCTTCACCCGCGGTGTATGGATCGAGGAGTAGGTAGAAGCAAGCTACCGTCTGCTGACAATCAAGGGAAGCCCTTTTGTCAGCCTATACCGATGCTCACTTCCCGCCTACCGAATCCTCGTTTTTTTCGCAGCGCGCTGACCGTCAACAATGCAGCCGCCAAGTGAAGAAACGTTCCACGGCGCAGACATCAATCCGACTGTACCCAAGTACGATAGCAGTTCGTGCATTGGTACATCGTCTTGTTACCACGGTGACCGGTGGGCTGGGCAGTACTGCCGCACCGCAAGCAAGTCGATGTTTTACCAACCAAACTCCCCAGAACACCACCGACTATGGCACCAGGAATGCCTCCCATGAGTCCTCCGATAATAGCACCGGTCAGTATCGCTCCTCCAGAAGGAGTGTGGCATCCGTAATAAGCAGTAGTGCTCCAACGCCGACCACAGGAACAGCGAAAGAACGCTCGATTCCCCTCGATATCCATCGATTCAACGTAGGCTCCGCAACGGTGGCAGGTGCTTTTCTGCGTCATCAATGCGCTCCTATCTAATTGTTTGCAATAAACAACACCATCGCAGTTGTTAGGAGGATCGACAGCACCGCTGTCCACGGGATGTTCCGCTGGGTGATCCGTTGTGCGGCTCGCAGGAAGCTGACACGGAGGTCGGAGTCGCAACTGGGCTCACCGCCCCTCCGGCAATCGCGAAGGAGTGGTCGATCAAGCGAGGGCCGTCGCATGGGGGCGAGCTCCCTAGTCGAGTTTGGCCCGCAGTCGTCCAGCAGGTACGATTCGATCCGGTATCGGCAGGGTGCGACTGGGTGATGACGCATCATGGTCAGCCTCCTGGAAATCATGTTTCCTCTAGCAAGTTCAACGCTCGGCGTGCGGACGTGATGACACGCTCTGAACTCGTACTACGAGAAACGGCGATCCCACGGAAGACATTGCCCCTCAAGGACCACCTCGTGGTTTGCCGTTGGCGCTGACCGGCAATTAGTTTTCAAGCGGTTCTCAAGCGACTTGCGAGCCGGCGATACTCCCGCTGGACCACCTCCGCGCCATACAACCGTTCCAGTCGGCGGACGGTGAAGTGGCCTTTGGCCATGTTCTCGAAATGGCTGATAAACGCAGTGTTGATCAGCGCTCCTGCTGCCCCACCAATGATGGGTACGGCCTGTGCGGCGACTTTCTGCGTCACGGGAATACTGAACCGTGCCGACAATTCGGTAATCAGACTGACGATGGCCGGTGCATTGCTACTACCGAGGCCATTCTTGGCAATGAACTGAGCCGCTTGAGTGACCTCATGAGCCAGCGCAGCACGCACTGCGAAATAGGCAGACTCCGAGGCGTCATCCGACGAGGTTCGGCCCCCCAAAGCGAAGACCTGCAGGCAATTCATGCACGCTTCGAGACTGCTAAGATCTTCTCCTTCGGACTCCGCAATCGTGGCCACCGAGCGCAGAATGAAGGTGGTCGAGACGGGCAATTCAATCGCCAACGCGGGTAATCCGAAGGCTCCACCGACGGCACCACTGGCACCGGCCAAAACCTTGTTCACCACCGGCGCCTTGGCCCACCCCGGGGCAAACTCGTTGCTTTTGACCGCTGTTTCTAAGGCAGTCCCCAGAGCCACTTGCGTCAGACCGAGAACCTTGGTTCGGGCCCACGCGGGTAGTCGGGCCACGGCCGATTCGATGGGCATCCCCACGTAGCCGCTAAACTGGGCCAACAGCCCCGGATTCTCCAGCAGGCTGACGGCGGTGTGCAGTGACTTTGCATCTCGCAACGCATTAAAATGCCTCCTGGGAACAAACATTAGATGGAGCCTGTTGAATTGCGTCGAATCGCTCGCCCCACTTGTTCTTTTATTAAACTCGCATTAGTGCGCCCTATGACACTCCATCAGGCATACTCGTACCGCGAATGCGGCGCGCACGATGAGAGAATCTTGTTTTGGCGTATTGGCGATCGCGCTGTGACCGCGTACGACCGTGATGTTAATTGGAGTCGAGGGGGGCGTGTGCTGAGGAAAGGAGGGGACCACATATATCCTAAGATCTCATCAAGTTGTGACGTGACGATACGGGGATGTGCCAAGGGAAGAAGCGATGCAGAATCATCCTAAAGATCCGTGGTACGAAATCGAAGAGGGTGACGAACGGATAACGCTCCGATTTTGCAAGCCGGAGTGTGGTTTCTGGACACCGGCGATTCTCAATGCATTTCCGCTTCCGGACTTCCCCGCCGAGAAACCCGTCGCGATCGAGGGACGGGCGGCGGTGTGGATGTACGCGCACGCTGGCGCGCATCTGGCCCACCAGGGCGTCGAACTATGCCGTTTGCAAAACGCCACCTCAACGAGCACCGGTGGAGACCTGTCCCGGTGCATTAACGAGTTCAAGGTCGCGGAGAATGACCGCATCGCTTTGATCACAATGGACTGGGATACGCCGGCCACCCTAAGCGACGAAGATCAGGAAACGTTGGTCGACCAACTGGCCCAACGTGCGGCAGATCATCCCACCAGGCCGGTCCTCTTAATCACTGGAAAAGCCGAGTGTCACCGCGTATGCGCGTCTAGCTTATCTGCTCGTGCGGCGCGGATATCGATCCTTGGTTCTCGTCACTCCTCGTACAGGGCCTATCGTGATTTGGCGATCGGCTGAGGACGCGGACACGCTGGGGGCGATGGTCGATCTGGAAGTTGGGCCAGGCACAATCGGCTCATTGCGACTTGGGAAACCAGGAATTCTGCTGGGAATCGTCGGTGATCCGAACTGCGGAAAATCGGTCCTCTCCCGGCTTCTTGACACGTACCGTGCGATTCGCCGAGAACGCGGTTGGCTGCTGGATTGCGACGCCGCTGCGCCGACGCCGCGATGGTATTTCGATCCTCGGCACCCGGAAGTCGCCGACGTGCTGCGGCAGGAGGCCAAGGACGCCTTGGACGGCTGAGCTGGAAAGGCAAGTCGGCCAGCAGATGCAGTGGTGCAGGCGGTTCCTTCCGATCACGATCACGGACATGCCCGGAGGCGATCACCGCGTCGATCCTCCGCAGCGGATCCCACCTGGCCGCGAGTGCATGTTCGAGCCGCTAGACCGGATCATCCTGGTGCAACGCCACGGGAGTCCCTCCGCGCACCTGTGGTTGGAGGAACTGCAGCGGGCGAGCATCCGCGCGCCGATCGCGGCGATCGTCTCCAGTCGCGATCCCACCGCGCCGCCTCGGATCGAACTCGCGACGGATCAACTCGCTGGGCGGACCTGTTGGCGCGCGGTCATCGATGGCTTGGACCGCAAGAACGATCTGCTGGCGTTTGCCCAGGCGGTGGAACCGGAGCTGAAGACGCTATGGAATGCGGTTCTGCGGGCCTCCGGCGATCAGGCCAACCATAAGTAGCCGCAGTACCAGAACCGACAGCGGAGTTGGTGATTTCTAGAATTACTCATTGCGCCGCAAAGAAATAGTGACAGTATCGCAAACCCAATGCAAAGGACGATTCGATCTGCTAAGCTAGTGATTTTCAGCCCGATGGCTCTCGATGTCCCGGGCCCACGCGTGCCGTGTCCAGCGTGCACGCGCTGTAGGCCGCAGAGAGATTCATGATTCCGGAGTGCACCACGATGGCGTTGACGGACATGTTCAATGCGGAGCAGGTAGAAGCGGCCATTAAGGCGGCGCGCACCTATCACCAACTCCAGATTGCTCCAACCGATTCAACCGCTTGTTCCAGCGCCTCAGTGTCGCAACTCCACGACGCCAAAAACAATTACGATGCTTTGTTCAACGAATTGGACCCATCTCTCCGGTCGATTGCCCGTCTCGCGACGCGCGAGTGGAAAGGTTCGCGGGACGAATCCCTGGAAGACGAGGTCGCCGCGCTGGTCTCCGAAAGAGTTTACTTCAAATTGCATCGATTCGAGGGGGACTCTCGAAAGCTGGTAGCGTGGGTGATGAGGATCGCGCGAAACTGTTGTGTGGATATCGCGCGATCCGGCGCACGGTCTCCAGTAACATTTACGGACCTGGTAGCTACCTATGAGGACCACGGTTGTAGTGGAGAGGTGCCGGATTCCGATCGACTCACCGCTGGAAATGCCCAAGGCGGCAAAGCAGGAATTGACATCCATAACGAAACAGCCCCCGCTGGTTTGCCGTTCCTCGCCTCGTCCGATCCTCATGCCCACTGGCAATCCTCGGTTTACACCTCACCGGTAGGCCGTACGATTCAGGTGCGCGAACTTGAAACGCAGGTGAATGCGTTTCTCGCTGGTTCCATGCCCCAAGAATTTGCGACGCGAGCCGTCTTCATTTATGCTCTGGGCCTATGGCCCTTGGCGTCCGCAGTACACCAACAGCGGTGGGGAGACACGTGCAGTCAATGGCCGCTCTTGGTGCACGATTCCGGAGACGCACTCAGCCGACTGAGCCACGCTCTCCACCTGCTGCAAGAAGCCCAGCTGGCTGGGGCTTGGAAGGAAGAAGACTGTGAGGGGCTGGATAGGCAGCAATCAGCCGTGAACACGATCGACTGGGACTGGGAACTCGAGGTGCTCGAACAAACCCAGAACCGCCTGCGGCAGCGCATCAGCCACGCCCTGCGCCGCAACCTATGGAGTTGTCTCCTCGCGTCAGAAATCTGGAATTGGATCTTGCGGTTCGTCCCCGCAGTCCCGGACGAATCGTTCGGCAATGCCGTCCCCGATCAGCAGCAGATGCAGCAGATTCTCTTGCTCGATGGATGGGTCGGTCTAGCCAGCGCCGAACGATGGCAAAAGTGGATGGAATGCCACGGTCTCGAGAATTCGGCCCGCGCCAACTTTATCGATTTGTTCTCCGTCTCGCCGCTCGAGGGGAAAGGTCATGTGAACAAGCGAAAACTTGACAAGATCCAGAAGTGGTTTCGAGCTTCCACGCCGTTGGCGACCGACTCCGATTCAGAAGCGTCGCGCGAAGGACTTCCCACAGATGCTTTTCGCCAGCTTTTGCAAACCGGCCTCAAGAATCGAAGCAACGTCGACATCCCCGTCCCGTTTCGTTAATCGCAAGTGAAAGGCCAATGGAACCACATATCCCTGATCATGTGCTGATCCATATCGTAGCGAGGCACGCCTGTAAAGAAAACGAACCATGGGAGCGGATTGTCCCCAAGGAGTGTGTGAGAGTATATCGCGAAGCCGATTGCGAATGGCAGAATGAAATCGAGCGTTCCCATGGTTGCAGCGACTACGAGGCATGGTGTCGTCTGGTGCCTCGAGCATTTCGCCAACCTTTAAAGGCCGCACTGATCGAGCAGGTTCGAATGGGTCAGGATCGGCCTATGTACATCGAGAGCACGGAGCCCAGCCGATGCCGACGGTCACGATCCCGTTCTATAATAGGACCTGCAGGACTTCTGTTGTTCACTAAGGTTTTTTACAGAAAGACCCATGCAAAACAGCCCTCGCAACGCTTATCCACCGCGTATTTTGTTGTTCATAAGTACCAGCGTGCAACTTGGAGGACGGCGGCGCGAAGACTATTGAACCGCTATTGTCGATGTAAAGTTACCAAAGGTTTCGTAGTACCGAGCCCCGACGACATCAAAGGGTATACGGGCGACATTAAAGGAGAAAAACGTCGCGTTGAAGCTTACGAGATCGAAGTTAACACGCCGGAAACCTTCGGAATTTCGCGGGAGCGTGTCATCAGGCCCAGTCGACATACGTTCCCTAATTGGCCGGAAGCCCGAAAGTGGGAAACGGTTTTAAACGGGCTCTCGCAGATTTTGCTCTGCTGCCATCGTGTCGTCGCAGCAGCACCAACTCCACACCTCCCCCACGATTGGGTATCGCTTGTTTCAGGAAGCTGATAGTTCACTGCAAGTGCGAGACTGAGCCATGATGACGGAACGACTGACGATCGACGAGCGATGGGGGCTGCTGGAGCGTCTTACGACCGCTGCAGAGATTCTCCAGGGTACCGACATCGCTCAACACGACGAGCTAGCGGTCGAAGCCGCGCTTGAATGGATCGTCGTTCGTAGCCTGGCAGACTTGTTTCAGTACCATCGACCGGAGGAATTCCGAGAATTGGAAGAACGGCTGGACCATGCTGATCCAAACAGGCGCAGGGAGTGGCACCGCTGGGCCCTCCTCGAAGCCATGCGCGGCGCGCGTGTGGCGCTTCGCAACTGCCAAAATCTTGACCGGGCCATCGATGGCGCGGTGATCGACGAGGAAGCTGAAGACATTGCAGTTTCCCTTCTAGAGCTGCGGCTCGAACTGTTTGCGATCGAAAACCAGTTACGATCCGAGCGCGATCGCATGGATTCCCCTGCCGATTGGCAGGAACTCTTCCCGTTGCTTCAAGACCTCATCGGTTGGCTCGATGAGGAAATCGACCGGTGGGCCAATGACCTGTGCGTGGCGGACGATACTTTTTGGATTACGAACCTGCGGAGCGACTTGAAAGCGGACGCGTGGCAACCGCGGCCATGGTGGCTGACCGACGAAATCGAATCGCTACGCATCGAACGGCGGGTGTGGCAGCAAACCATTGATGAACGGCTCAATCGCATCACGGGTCAGTGGCGCGTCGTGGAAGAGAGATTTGACTTGCTGCCCGATGTGAGCGTTGAAGAATTCCAGCCTGTCGAAGGCCATGCCGAATTGGCACTGGCCGCCGATACAGGCGAAGCACTGCCGGAAACTCCGATCCTCGTGCTGGAACGCGAGATGCCGACGGCACCTTGGCGGCAAACAACGGCGGGGAAGTTGGACCAAGGTACTTTTACCCAGCGATTGTATTTCGAGACGTCGAATCCGGACGGTGTGACTGAACAACGGCTTGACATCGTCGTCGAGGTCTTCATGCCTCGAGATGCTTTCCCCCGATTCAGCTTCCGCCGCCGATGAAACCAATAATCGAGAGGTAGAGATGTCGTTCCTTGTTCGGTGTGGGCGGGCGGCCACCGAAATAACCGTGCTTGGTAGGCTGGAGGCCCTACCAGGTCCCATTCGGTTGATCGGCCGCAAACGGCAAGTTCTTGATCCGACCCGCATCCTTGCATTGCGGGACGCGTACCGCGAGACTGGGAATGAAGCGTGGAATCTGGTTCGTCTGACGCGGCTGCGATGAATCGGTCGGGCACCGACGAATAGGATCACGTCGGACGCATGTGAAAACTGCTGATGCTTCTCCGGCGAAGCATCTGGAACGGGCGAAAATGGAACAACAGCCCGCTCGCAAAGCAACATGTTTCCGGAAATCCGCTGCCTCCTGCTAATCTACCGTCATAGCCATGCCGCATAACGCTCAAACTTTGGTCGACCAGTTGGAGGAAATCACCACCTGGATCAGCTCTTCCACGCTGCCGAACCGGAGCAGCAGGCAACGATTGGCCCGCACCTTTGACGTGCTGGCCTGGTTTCTTCTTCCCGAAGTGCGGCAGCGCGTGCAACACTGGATTCGTGAAGATTACCCCCAATGCTCGGCCGCTGGCGACTTTCATTTACCAAGCGCAACGGGAGCCTGCGCAGTGCCCGTTACATGGCGGCACCGTTTTGCCACTGCGGCAGCACCAGCAGGGGTTCTGCCACTGCGCTGGGCTGCAACCAGTCCTCCTGAAGGCAGTATTCCCGACGCGCTTCTGCAATTCTCTCACGTCGTGCGCGATGCGTTGGCCAAGTCGCATGCGTTGAAAGAACGAGCGGGCGGGAGCATGAAACTCGACCAGTGGCATTTGAATTGGACGGTCGATGCCTGGAGCAATTGGCAACTCGGCGACCTTGCCGTTTCCCCCGAGTCCGCTTTTGCTCCCTTAGCGATCGGTCTGATCTGCGCCGCGCTGAATATCACACCAGCCGTGGACTTCATCGCTACCGGTCAATGGGACCTTGAAAAGAATCGGTGGGCGGTAAAGCCCGCGACATTGGAATCCAAACTGAAAGCGGCCTTCGCTCTCGGCTTCCGCAGATTCGTCGTCCCTCCAACGGAAAAGAGTCTGGCCGAAGACATTTTCCGCGAACTCGAGGAAGACAGTGGAGAACAATCTCAGTGGCTGAGTCTACCCACGCCGCAGACGAAAACCGATCTTGGCGCAGCGCTGCTGCCCATTCTTCCCATGGCCGGTAGCCAGCCCTCCATGCACGATCGCTTGGAAGATCGAGCCACTTGGTACGACTCGCTCGTGTCCCACGATCAAGCCCGCGTGTACTTCGAATCCCATATCCTTCCTGACATATCCCATCGAGGGCGTCGCCAGATCGCTGCCGTCGATTCCTGTATTTTGAATCCGGACTCGCTCCTATCAATCTACAGCGGCAGCGAAGACCTGTTGTGGCTGACCGCCGTCACATGGACGCCGCGGCGGTTGGTCTACCTCTGCACCGAGGACTTCGCCCCGCGGTGTGTGCACTTTGTCCAGCGGCTCATGGATCGTTGGCAAGATGTCGTCGCCCGGTGCCGCCACAACTCATCGATCGACGATCAGGAGCAGCGTTGGGCAATATCAGTGGCCGCCGGCGAACCATCCTCGGATCCGCCCGAAATCGTCATTAAAAAAGTCGCCAAGGATTCCACCTGTTTGACACAACTGGCTACCCTCCGCGCATCGTGCCCCGTCCCCAGCGGTCGTTCCTGCGTGATCGATGCCACCCCTGGGCGTCGCGCCATGCAGATCGCGTTGACGGCCAGCACAGAACCGGGGGACGTAATCTTTTGCTGGTGGCACAGCACCAGTCAGGCGACTCGCCGGCCCGTCCCGTTGGATCTGGAGCCAAACCTGTGGGTCGTCGAACAGGACCGAAGGCTGCGGCAGCTGAATCCCCCTTCGGCCGTCACGAAATCGTCTCTCTGCCTAGACACGAACTTCCCAGTGTACCATCCGTTTGAACCGTAATCACGTTCGTCCTGCGAGCCGATGATGGACCCGACCCGATCGATTACAAAACGTTTCACCGACCCGCGTTCGCCAGCCTCGTCCGCTCTGCCGATGCGGATCGTCGTGGACCGCCTGACCATTCGCGACAACTCGGCACCGCTATCCCCTTGGCTGGGACCATCGCTGCGCGGGCTGTTTTTGCGCGAGCTGCGTGAGACGCTCTGCCGTTTGCCAATCGAGCGCCGACCGTGGTTGACATCGACCGAACGGCGGTGGTCCGGCGCGGCGGCTCGCTTCGCCGCCAAGAAAGCTGATTCCACCAAAGCTTACTGTCGCGGCTGTGAGCACATGCTCGATTGCCTGTACGGACGCACCCTGGAACCGGACTTGATTCAACTGGGTCGACCTGTGCACCGCGGTGCACGCGACGGGCTGCGCGCGCTGTCGGTAGCCGTCGAAGTCGTCGATCCCGCTCGCCGCGGTCACCAACGACTGGTTCGCTGGTTGGCCATCGGTGCCGACGCGCTGGCCATCCTCGACGCGGCTCGCCAGGCGGCTCGGCAGCAACTGCAAACCGCCGGAATCGGACAGGCGGGAATCGTAGCCAGCCTGTCCGAGCGCCCCTGTGTCGAACAAGAATTGCGCCTCGAACCGAGCAACCTGACCACCGAATTCGGCCGCGCCGGACAGACAGTGCCCGTGCGCATCGTATTGCAATCGCCGCTATTCCTGAAGCGAAAAACCGGCCCGCGTCGTCCACCCGCTGATGTCCGGTTGCCGGGCCAACCGAAGCGGCGTTTCGATACCCAAGCCCGCCGGCCTCCCACACCCGGCGAATTGGTGCGGGAAAGCGTCCGGACGGTTCGCCGTGCCATCCAGGAGTACCTCGATCCGCACTGGACGGCGGACCGTGACCTGAGCGATTTCGTCGCTCGAGCCGATCGAATCGAGCCGTCCCGACAGGATTGGACTCCGTTCCAACACGCCCGCAGCAGCAACCGGCAGCAACGACGATGGGATATGGCCGGGTGGATGGGTGAAGTGACCGTGGTCGACATGCCCGAATGCTACCTGCCGTGGCTGCACTGGGGTGGCCTGCTGGGCGTCGGCGACAGTCGCAATTGCGGCGCCGGCCTATGGGGAATCGAACGCCTCGACCGCTGACCCACAGTACCACTGCAGTCCCTGCAGCTCCCCGACAGTACCACTGCGGTCCTTGCAGTCACAATCACCCGTCGGACTTTGCGGTCATCGAATGATTCTGGATACCGAGCAGAACCAGAGTGCGATGCCGCCGAAGATAAAGTACCCCCACCAACTCGAGGTCAACACGCCACCGAAGATTCCGACGATGAAGCAAAACCAGAACGCGGCCTCATTGATCGTTTCTCTCGGTCCCGCTCGGCCCGTGCTGCGCATGGCGCAATCACGTAGGAATACCCGAAAAGGATCCGAGGGTCGTCGACGTGCCATAGCTCCACTACCTCCTTCTGCGTTCTTCGAATGAAATCTCGTGTTCCCGAAATAGAACGAAACTCCATCGCCGCTCGTGACACACCACACACCCACCCTACCCTAATCCCGTTGGACCATCTCAAAGATCATCGATTCTCGTCCGATCTCTCCGGGGTTTCCCGATTCTTCTGGGGCCTCATGGTGACTTTTGGCACCTTCTTCAGTCCCCAATCGAAGACCGGTGGCTTCGGTGGCCGAAACCACCGGCTCATCAGCCGGCTTGCAAACCGCTTCAACCAGGCAGACCAGGACGCATCAGGTCTCTCGTTCATTCCGAACCCCCGTCAACGAGCATCGACATTCACCGCCCCCGCATGCGGCTACTGCATTCTACTCTTCATTGGCGGATCGACGAATGATCCGGGATTTGATCGGTATCAATTGCCGGACGCTGCATGCTAATCTGCATTGGAGGGCGACCGACACCCCACCGTCGTGAGAGAGATGTTCCCGCGTTGGGTAACCGTGATCGCGGCGTCGCGAGCACGCCCGGGTTCTGATTCACCGCGTCGCTACGCGACGCAACATTTGTTGATGCCGCCGCGATCCCCGGCCATGAATGACCGGGCTACCATCACACCGTCGCTACGCGGCGGAACGATGGCTTCCGCCGCGTAGCGGCTCGATGAGGGTATCGCAGCGTTTTCCGCCGCGTAGCGGCTCGATGAGGGTAGCCCGGCGTTTCAACGCCGGGTCAAACGGTTACCAGCCGTCCCCAGCGTCGCGTAGCGACGCCATGATCCCGCCCCTACGCGATGCAATCGAGCCGTGCGCGACCGTCATCGCACCGGCGTGCGCGACACGCTTCCGCACCTCGAGACAAGACATCCGATTCATGAATTATTCACAGTCCGAGTAAATGGACGGCCTGCTCATGAATTGAGAATGGTATCCGATACCCAGTTTCAATGGCCTGTTAATGGCCGAGTGAATTGAGGCTTGTCAGGGACCGCCAAGACGGTTGGGTCCTCGTGTGGGAGTTTCAATGGCCTGTCAATGGCCGAGTGAATTGAGGCTCTTTGAGCTCGCCGAGGCAGAAGTCCGCTTCCACTTGGGTTTCAATGGCCTGTTAATGGCCGAGTGAATTGAGGCTGGCTCCGCAGGGGGGAGTGATCTCCCCTGCGGAGCTGCGTTTCAATGGCCTGTTAATGGCCGAGTGAATTGAGGCGAAGACGTTGACACCTGATTAGCGCCGTATTTTGGTTTCAATGGCCTGTTAATGGCCGAGTGAATTGAGGCTCGTCTGACTGGTCCTTGGTCTGGGACAAGGAGAAAAACAGTTTCAATGGCCTGTTAATGGCCGAGTGAATTGAGGCGGCTTTTACGCAGAGCCGGTAACCTGGGCCGACGGTCGTTTCAATGGCCTGTTAATGGCCGAGTGAATTGAGGCGAGCTCCTGGAAATCCAGGAGCGAATGGCCCACATGGTTTCAATGGCCTGTTAATGGCCGAGTGAATTGAGGCCTGGCTTCTCAAACGAGCCGGGTGCAGCGCGATTGTTTCAATGGCCTGTTAATGGCCGAGTGAATTGAGGCGTACCGCGGAGACTGGGAACATCGGTATCTGTGGGAGTTTCAATGGCCTGTTAATGGCCGAGTGAATTGAGGCGTACCGCGGAGACTGGGAACATCGGTATCTGTGGGAGTTTCAATGGCCTGTTAATGGCCGAGTGAATTGAGGCCTACAAAAGGAGATCTATGATGGAGAAGTTTGTCGAGGTTTCAATGGCCTGTTAATGGCCGAGTGAATTGAGGCTCATTATCTGGGACCAGTCGGCGCGGACGGTCAGGTTTCAATGGCCTGTTAATGGCCGAGTGAATTGAGGCGCGTCTGACTGGGTCATGGTGTGGGACCAGTCGGGTTTCAATGGCCTGTTAATGGCCGAGTGAATTGAGGCCCGGGTTTTAGACCCGGACTTTGGCGAGCGTGAAGTTTCAATGGCCTGTTAATGGCCGAGTGAATTGAGGCACGACTTCACGGTCGTCGAGTTCGACCTCACAGGCGTCGTTTCAATGGCCTGTTAATGGCCGAGTGAATTGAGGCGCCGGGCTCACCCGGATGATTTCCTCTCCTGCTGCCTGTTTCAATGGCCTGTTAATGGCCGAGTGAATTGAGGCTCGGTTTCGCCGCCCGTGGTGGGTGGCGGCCGAGCCCGGTTTCAATGGCCTGTTAATGGCCGAGTGAATTGAGGCAGAGGGGGTTAAAGATGTCAAATATGGCTGAGTTCGTGGCAAAGGGTTTCAATGGCCTGTTAATGGCCGAGTGAATTGAGGCCAGCCGATTGGCTGGACGATTATTTCGGGCCGCATAAGTATGTTTCAATGGCCTGTTAATGGCCGAGTGAATTGAGGCCTTGCTCCGCCCCAAAAACTTATCGAATCCAAGGCCGCACAGTTTCAATGGCCTGTTAATGGCCGAGTGAATTGAGGCGCCGCTCGCCGGTGTTTCCCCTCCCGTTTCGGGAGTTTCAATGGCCTGTTAATGGCCGAGTGAATTGAGGCTCCGCCTCGCATAAGTCCATGAAGGCGTTGGAGATAGTATACCCGTTTGCCTACCCCCATGCAAATCGGGGAGATCCGTTCGCTGGCATCGTTCCCATGGAATGCTGTCGTGCATCGTAAGTCTGTTTCTGATAAGCGGTTATGGCTTTGCCTGCCCCCCTGGGGGAATCGGAAGCGGAGTTAGCGACGTCCACGAGGACCAGGTCACTCGTCATCCCGTTCGCGGGCCTGTGCCAGGGCGGCACGCACCCAACGCTTGTGCAGGTAGCTCGCCGCCCGACTGGTCTGATAGGTTACCGACTCTTCGGTCGAGCGTGCCCACTCCCGAATCAACTCCTCGACCACCAGATCAAAGTTGCCCTGGTGCCAGTGTTGTTCCAGCCACGATGCGACGTGTGGCAACCGCTCGCGCTGCAAATATACTCCGTCACCGCTCTCGTCAAAATCGGATGGCGCAAGGCGGCCTTGATTGCAGATCGCCAAAACCCAACGGTCGACGACCGGGATTCGCAGCGGCTCCATCAGGTCGCATGCCATGCCCGCGCGGCCAGGGCGAAACTCGTGCAAAGCCCCCAGGTTTGGCTCGAATCCCGCCGCCTCGATGCGGGCGGCTACCCGGCGGTAGACGAAGGTGTATCCGAAACTGAGCAACGCATTTACCGGATCGCGGGGCGGACGGCGGTTGCGTCCAGGGAAATGCCACGGATCACGAAACAGGGCGCCCCATTCCTGGAACCATACGGCGGTGGCCGATCCCTCGATTCCTCGCAAAGCGTCCATCTCGCTCGTGTTCTTCACCGTCTCGGCCCGGTCGGCCAGGTCTCGCAGCACGCCTTTGGTCAGGCGGTAGCCCTGCCGTTGGTAGTGCCGCAGCGCAGAGATCATCGACTCGATCTTCGATCGGACGACCTTGCGCGCGACGACCACCTGCCAGCTTCGATCCTCCCACGCCTTGGTCTGGAGCAAGCGGGTGAGCGTCCGTCGAGCGCCGTCGTGAACCAGGCGACCGAGGATCATGGTCCCTTGTGGCGACAACCAGGTGAGATGGATCCTCAATTCGCTCAACGCGTACAACGCGGCCGCCGATACTTGGACGTCCCCGTAGGCGACGATCTCATCGAGCTCCTCGGCGTCGAGCTGAAGTTTACGATTGGCGGCGTTCTCGAAGTGCAACCGGCCTTTCCGTACCGACAGAGATCCGGGACCGACCAGGTGGGCCGTCCGAACGCGGATTTGCGGAATGAACTCCCCCTGCCTTTCCGGCGACGTGAACATACGGCGAAACAGTTTCATCGATTCGGTTCTCCTGTGTCTGGGACAGTCGTGTTTTTCAACGGTCGGTTCACTCGAGCAACCAGGGTGGATCGGCCAGGTCGTCATCGCGGGCTTCGATCATCGTCCACTCCTGGTCGGTGAAGACCAGAGCCAGTCCGGTATCGGGCATCGTGTCCCCCGCATCGGCGCGACACGATCGCGTCGACGTACGGATCGGCCAGGCCTGAACGCGATCGCAGCTCGGATCGATGATCTGCATGACGCCGCGTATGACGCCCTCGAGTTGACGTCGCGTGCCGGTGAACATGAAGACCGATTTCTGGACTCGGCGAGCATCGCGTTCCAGTTGTTGGGCCACGCGTTTGAGCCGCTTGGGTTCGCAGATATCGTAGGCAATGATGAAGTTCATGGTCGGGTCGGGCCATCGTGCGGGTCGTCGCAAGGGCAACGGCTCCAGCGGATCCTCCGGTAGGTCGGCCGGCGAGTCCGCTTCGGCGCTGGAATGCGTGGTATCGTGCATCGCGGGTCGATGTTGGATCGTTGGAGTTGCAAGTTGGTGAGTTTGCGGTAAGCGTGTGTGAGGGATTTTGGGGGAACGGGTAGGCTGGAGGTGGGTTTGATCCTCTAGCCGAAAGGAGCTCCGTTCTATGGAACAATTGACTGCACATGACGAGCGTCTTGCTGCAACTAATGATTCTACTGCAAGTAGCGATTCGCTTACTGCAACGTACGAGCGTCTTACTGCAACGAACGATCGGCTTTTCGAGCAGGCTGTGGAAGCGTTCAGGCAGTGGAGGGGGGCGAAGTCGGGACGCGGGCGGATTCCAGATGAACTGTGGGATTTGGCGTGCCAGGTCGCTCAAAGGCATGGCGTCGCGAAGACCGCCGGGTCGCTGAAGCTCGATTACTATACCCTGCAAAGACGGATGGACGGTCGCGGTGGGGCACGGGGTAAGGCCGCTGACGCTCGGAAAAAGCGTCGTCGTGGCGGTGCTGGGGCATTCGTGGACCTGGCGCCGATAACGAATGTCAGTCCGCAGGCGGAATGCGAATTGGAATTCGAAAACGGCCGCGGGACCAAGCTGACCCTGCGTTGGAAGGGAAACATGCCGCCCGACCTGGCCACGCTCAGCCAACTGGTCCGCCAGGAGTAGCGGCCATGCTGCAGATTACCCCGCACATGCGCATTTTGGTGGCGGTCGAGCCGGCCGATTTTCGCAAGGGCATCGATGGGTTGGCGCGTCTGTGCAAGGACGTGCTCGATGAAGATCCCTGGGAAGGCGCCGTGTTCGTGTTCCGCAACCGCCGGGGCACGGCCATCAAGGTGCTGATGTACGACGGCCAGGGGTTTTGGCTGTGCCAGAAACGACTGTCGGCCGGACGCTTCCGGCACTGGCCCGTCGGCAGCAACGACGCGGCAGCCGCATCGCTGGCCGCCCATCAATTGTTGGTCCTGTTGGCTGCGGGTAATCCCGAGCAAACCGAAGCTCCGGAGGACTGGCGCCCGGTGCGGCGCGGCACCTAGCGGCCAGTGGCAGTCCGCGGCGACGGCAATTTTTTCGAAAATTGACGTTCTACCTTTTGGCCGAAATGGGATAAAACGATGGCGGCTTTGGCGGCTGCCCAGTTTGCTGTGCGGCTCAGTGGCCCGTGCGGCTCCGTAGCTGCAGCAAGAAGCGGTTTTCAACGATTCGCGTGCTCCGACTTGCAAATCGGTGGACGTCCCGATGGCTGGCTCGGCAAAACGGAAACGATCATCGAAGCCTGACGTGCAAGTGGTCGACATCACGATCGACGACTTGAACCGCCTGCTGGACCGGATCGAGCAGCGGAAGTTGGAAGAGACGGACTACGACCTGCTACTGCAGGTGCTCCGGTCGTACGACTACGTAATGGGTCTGTTGCGCGACGACCACATCCGGCTGAATCGACTCAAGCGCCTGCTGTTCGGCGGCACCGAGACGCTGAAGAAAGTGGTCGGGGGCGGCAAGTCGGACGACCAGGCGGCGGCCGAGGGGGCTGAGTCGGACGGCGATGCCCCGTCGGAACCAACGCCGCCGGAGGCGCCCGATCAGGCCGCTCAGGCCGGACATGGACGCAACGGGGCCGACCAATACAAGGCGGCGCGCGAGGTTCTGGTCGAGCACGATCGATTGCGGCCCGACGACATCTGCCCGGAGTGCGGTGGCGGCAAGCTCTACGAGATCGGTCCGCGGGTGATCGTGCGGGTCAGCGGCCAACCGCCGTTGGAAGCGACGGTTTATCGGCTGCAGCGCCTGCGGTGCAAGGTGTGCGGGCAGTTGTTCCACGCCGAGACGCCGCCGGATGCCCAGGGACGCAAGTACGACGAGACGGCCGCAGCGATGATTGCCCTGTTGAAATATGGGTCGGGGATGCCTTTCAACCGACTGGCACGGCTGGAGGAGGCGTTGGGCACGCCCCTCCCGCCGTCGACGCAGTGGCAAATCGTTTCCACCTACCTGCCCATCCCCAAGCTGGTTTACCACGCCTTGATCCATGAGGTATCGCACTGGGATCTGTATCACAACGACGACACGACGATCAAGATCCTGAATAAGCTGGGCTTGGAAAAACCGGATTGCGGCTCAGGTCGAACTCGCACCGGCACGTTCACTTCGACGGTGGTCGCCCGCCGAGATGGGGTCGATGCTGCGCTCTTTTTCAGCGGGCATCGGCATGCGGGCGAGAACCTGGCGGCGGTGCTACGCGATCGACCGGAAGAACTGGCTGCGCCGATCCAGATGTGCGATGCGTTGTCGCGGAACATGACCGATGAGTTGCGAACGATCGTGGCCCACTGTCTGGCCCACGCGCGGCGGAACTTCGTGGACCTGGTCGACGTGTTCCCCGAAGAGACGGAGTATGTGCTGAGGCAGCTCAGTCACGTCTACCGCGTGGATGCCGAGGCGCGGCGCAAGGGACTGTCTCCCCATAAGCGGCTGGCGTTGCACCGTGCCAAGAGCCAGCGGGTGATGGACGGGCTGCACAAATGGCTGATTCGGCAATTGGACGACCGGCGGGTGGAGCCGAATTCAGCGCTAGGGCAAGCGATCAACTACATGCTCAAGCACTGGGAGCGGCTGACCCAGTTCTTGCGAGTTCCCGGCGCACCGCTGGACAACAACGTGGCCGAGCGCGCCCTGAAGAAGTCGATTCTGCACCGCAAGAACTCGCTCTACTATCGCTCAGCCAGCGGAGCGGAGGCGGGGGACGTCTACATGACGCTGATCCATACGTGCGAATTGAACCGCATCAATCCTTATCAGTATCTGGTAGCGCTCCTTCGCCACGCCGACGACGTCGCAACACGGCCTGAAGCCTGGCTCCCTTGGAACTACGCTCGGCGTCAAACCGAGCTTGCCCAGGCGGGTCCATCTTCTGAAGCGTCTGAACCGAGCCCTGAGCAAGCCCCAGCACGGCGCTAGCTCCCTCCATCATCTACCCCACTCAGCCGCCCCCCGCATTCGATCCCAAATTTTTTTCAGCCCGCACGCTTACCGCAAACTCACGCAAGTTGCAAGGTTCGTCCCTGCATATAGACGTCCTACGCGTACGGCCTTGACACACGAATCAACCTCTGGGCCGATCATGGTGTCGCTACGCGACGCCGGGGACGTTTGGTAACCATTTGACCCGGCGTTGAAACGCCGGGCTACCTTCATTGGGCCGCTACGCGGCAATGGCCAACATTCCGTCGCGCCAGTGCGATGCCGGTCACCCATCGCCGAAACGGGTCGCGCCGGTGCGATGATGGTCGCCCACCGCGCAAACGCCTCGCGCACGCCGGTGCGGTGTCGGTCGCCCATCGCCGAAACGCGTCGCGCACGCCGGTGCGATGCCGGTCGCCCACCGCGCAAACGCCTCGCGCACGCCGGTGCGGTGTCGGTCGCCCATCGCGCAAACGCCTCGCGCACGCCGGTGCGATGGTAGCCCGGCCATTCATGGCCCGGGATTGCAGCGGCATCAACCCCCTTCGCGTCGCATCGATCGCGGCGTCTCCTGTTGGACCGATGCCGTGCCCGAGGTGGCGGCATCGACGGTGGGACACCGTCGCCACCGTAACGGCAGCGAATCGGCACTGCCCACAACTTCGGAATGTTTGAACCGGCGTTTGGCGAAGGCGGTGATTTTTTCCGACGGTAAAACGTCGAAGTACACGTACAGCGTGACGACATAGAGCTTGACGAAGACCCGGCGATCTCCGCACCTTTCACGCACCACTCGCGGCGGTTCGTGATCGTCCCAATTCATGTCGAGCTGCAGGTCTCCACCGAAAATTTGCCGCCCCAGTTGCTGAGCCCACTGGCGAATATCGGATTGGCCGGAAAGGTAGGCGTGTTCAACTCGGGCAATCTCAATGTTGTCCCTGGCATTGACAAAGGAAACGGTCAGCCGTTTTTCCAGGCTGTTTTCCCACCGCTCTCGGGCCTGGTTGTACAAGACGACCAGGGAGATGAAGAAGGCCGTGATGCCGGACACTGGGTCGATCCAGTTCCAGAGGGCGTCGGCCGTTTGCGTTCGTAGCGGCGCATAGTAAGCAAGCGCCAGGAAAACGATCACCACGATGATCAATGCCGCCTGCCACCGCGAATGCCACAGCGGCGAGATCAACCATTTTCTTGCCGTATCCAAAACCGAGTTCGACATGGGCCTTTGGTTACTTGCGTTGTCAAAGGAGTTTTAATCAGACTTTGCTTCCGGTTTCGGGGTGAGTCAGTTCCGGTAGCGATTGTAGTCGGCGACGTTGCGTAAACTTGTCATTTCGCTATCAAGTCGCCGTCAGATCATCGACTCGCCGGCTGACGATTAACTCGGCGTCACCCTATTGCCGCCGGCACAAGTTGTTCACCATTTGCTGGTGCGATCTTCATCACGCATGTTGCCAACCCGAAAAACGCGCGCACTCACTCCGAGTTTATCGTCGGTGCGATGCGTCGCTACGCTGATGGGCAGTTTGTAAGAGAACAGCCTTTCGAGTTGGTTCTCATCCGAGGAACTCATTATTCCGAGCGACCAGTTCAAAGAGTTGGTTTTAATTGGCGTTTTTCATGAACGGGAAGTTGTTTGTCGTCCTGAAACCACTGATAAGTCGGGTAATTAACCGGACGGCGGGGGTCATCGGGCGTGTAGATCATCATCGCTCGGACCTGTTGCATGGTTCTGTCGTTCCGAGCGGCGAACGATGCGATGCGCCGTTTCAGTTCATCCGCGAGGGTATCACCTTCGAGGCTGGTAGCTGAATCTCGGCCGCGGTAGCGGTCGGCGGGATTGGTGCGGATCGTCATTTTTTCAATGGCGATGTGGGCACTTCCGCCCCCATGTGGCTTGCAACCGCCCACCTTGTGCCGCATGGGCCCCGAGATCGTCATTGGCTCGCGAGCGTTCGGGCCGAGAGCGTCCTTGCTGAGCGTGACGGTGACGTTGTCCTCCAGGGCCAGGCAATACAGCAGAAGGTTCAGCTCATCGTCTCGCAGATTGCGAAAATCGACGGTGAAGGTGAATCGTGTGCCGGGTGGCGCCGGGCGGTTCTTCGTCGTTTGCGTGATGCCCGCATGGGGGCCGGTCAGGCGATCCGTTTCCGGCACGTGGTGGTAGGCCTTACGCCGCCTCGTGTCGGGATAAAACGGCGTATGAGACGGCTTAGGTTGGCCTACGGCCACTACCTGCTGAGGCCATTGATTGGGATTGGCCTCCCCGACGAGTTCGGCGTCGCCGAATTGAACCAGTCCGGCAAATACGTCGCCTTTATTGAGGTAGCCGAACGTGCGAGATGTGATATCGAGCTGCGCCCTGCCGTTGTTTTCTAAGCGTGCATGGCGGAGTTGATGATTCGGATCGACGTCCACTTTGGGGAACGGAACGGCCGTGTTGCCGACAATCTCTGCTAACGATCGAATGACGCCTTTCAGCGATGTGGCGGGTATATATGGTCTCTTGTTCTTCGCGTGCGTGACGAAGTTGCCGCGCCCGTCACCGATGATCAGTGGCGTCAACGCCGTCAGCGTGCAGTGAATCCGGCCGGACAGGCCTGCCATGCAGTGATGATAGAGCGGCTCGGCGTGCGTCGGGGGCTGGTCAGGAACTTGGATCCAGCGGTAAGGATTCCAAAAATTTTCACCTTGGGGCATTATTGGTTCTCCTGATATGGGTGCAGGTCACAATAGCGGATGAATTGGGGGCGACGAGCAGGGTCCTTCCAGTATTCGACTTCCAGCACGACGCGCGACGGGTTACCATCGATCGGGTAGCGAAAGCGATGGGGGATCCGCAATTCGATCCACTCGCCTGGCGTTCGCTCCGATTGCTGGCCCCAAACCAAATAACGGTCACGGTCCGGTTTAAGGTTCGACAGTTCGTTGGACGCGTCATTCAAACGAGATCCGACCCAATCGACAGAACCGAGAAAAACGCAGCGGTAGGTTGCATCTCCGCCGGTAGGAAACCGTCGCCAGCGCAGTTCGGCGCTAGGGGCGAAAATGCGTCCGGCGGTGCTACGGGACACAATGGGTTTCGCGTCGACACGTTGGGCGAGACGACCCGCAGTGTAGAAATGAAGTTGTTCGTTGAGTCCCGGCCACCAATCGAACGACCAGCCATCGGGACACTCGACGAAACACCGCGTCCTTCCGCCGCTGCGCGAACCGGAATCAGACTCCGAGCAGGAAATGGTTTCCTCGGATAAGAGGTTGAGCAATTCGTCGAGAGACAGATCATCGGATTTGAGGATTCCACTCATGCGTTCGCCTCCTCGCGATTGCGGTTGGAGACGTCTCCCTTCGGTCCGCCATGCCAATTGAGGAATTGTTCGAACGATGGGGCTAGCGGCGACAGGCGTTCGGTCCAATCGGACGTCAGATCGAAGACCGAGCGCAGGCCTCGGCGCGATCCGCCGGCAAGTTGGATCGGCGAATCCGGTGACCAGTCGTGCAACTGGTATTGCGTCTTTTCCTCGTCGGTGGCGAAATCGAACAGTCCCGCGACATGTTCGGTTCTTGGGACGTAACTGAGGTTGTATTTAGTAACCGAACCCTTAACCCGTCCAAGTCCGCGGCTGCGTCCGGAACCGACGGAGATCAACTCGTCCTGCAGGTCGAGCAGCAGAATATTGAGAGCGGCAAGCTGCCAGAGTTCGAAGTTCAAGACTCGCACATGCGTTCGGAACTTTCCACCGGTGAGGGCCTGCAAGTCGAAAAGCACTCCTGAGACGGTTCCACCAGTGAAACGATCGATGCCGACGCCGTTGCGTTGCTCCAACGTGGGTGAGTGGCCTGGCACGGGATACGCATCGCCAATGCTGAACCGACCCCCGAATTTCAATGATCCGAACATGCGACAGGCCGCGCAGGAGTCGGCATAGGACTCTGAGGACGAATCATTATCGCCTCGTGCGCGGTAACTGCAGCCGTCCGAATTTCGCTCTGAGTCGACCGGAACTTTGATGTCTCGCCGGCGATCGTAATAGGGAATGCATACACTGGCGGGCTTGAGCGTTCGTGCGATACGTTCCAAATGGCTACGCAGCACGCCTTTGAGTGAAGATCCGGGGAAATAGTATTCCCTGTCGCCAGAGCGATAAGTGACGACAGGGACCATATCGGGACCGTCGATGGTCGAATAGCCACTTTTGATCAGAATTGGATCGACTGGTTCGAGTTCCAATTCCACGTCGGCTTGGCAAATGGTTCGGCGTAACATCGGGTTTTTCTCCTTCCTAAAGGGCGTGAGTTGTTTTGTGGCGATCAGGTAGATTGCGTGCTGACGGCGGATTCGATCTTGGAGGAGAAGAACTCTTCCCAGTTGCCGAGGTCTGTCAGGCGATCTTCAGCGGTGCGATTGGTTAGAAACTGGATCCGCTGATTAGGATCGGAAAGATCGACGCCGCGGATGCAAACGTCTTCAAGATGGAACCGACCGAGTCCACGACTGGTAAAACCGCCGACCGTGCTGCCGCTGGACCATTCAAAAATCGCCGCACCCAGCAGCGCGAGGTCCGCGTCCGAGTAGTTCTCGACATCGATCGTCACGCGGAATCGACTTCCCGGCGGTACAACCTCGTAGTCGTATTTCAAGCCGTCCACAGCGGTTTGGCTGTCGCGATCGATTACGACGCCGTCGCGTACTTGTATTACCTCGGCCCAATCTTCGATTGTTCCGTCGCTGATACGAAGGCGACCGGCCATTACCGGCGAGCCATACAGCTTGCAGACGTCACACGTGTGCTTTTCGATCCACTCCAAACGTTCCGCGACGCCCGCTTGTGATGCTTTCCGATAATCTTCGCGCACCCTGCGGTAATACTGCACATCGGAGGAACATTCGCAGTTTGACACGGCGCTATCGAGCATGCACGCCGAGAGGCCCAGTGCGTGGGCGAGCGTCTCGCAGGTGCTTCGGAGACGCCCCTTCAACGAGGAACCGGGAAGCACGGGTTGGCCGGAGGGATCGAGGACGACACCGAGGTCACTCAGCGTTTCGCCCTCTTTTCCGGATCCGATCCGCCACGCGGTATCGAAATGAAGTGAAAACTGAATCTGCAGCTTACGCTGCAACTTCGTGTGCCAGTTAATTGCTGAGGTCATCGTTATTGCTCCTTAATCGCGGCGGGTCGCTTCTTGTTTGCCCAGGTGATATAGATAGTGAGTGCAAAAGCGCTGAAAGAAGGTGGGTACGTGTTCCGCGTTCCACGCATCGAGCCACTGCTTTTGTTCGGCCTTGAGTTTCTTACGCTGTCCACGCTCTTCATTTGTTTTGCAGTCCGCCTTGGCCGGGATATTCGATTCGCGAAGATGCGATGGCATCTGGGCGTCAGCTTCGGAAGCCGGCGACCAAGGCAACTTGTTTGGTTCACACAAATCGGCCACCAGTTTCCAGAAGGCAGCCTGGGATTCGAGCTTCTGCCGTGAATTACCACCGGCGGTTTCCATTTTCTTTTCAATTCGCTCGCGCTGGTGATCCGCGAACGACTTAATCGCACCCGGTTGTTGGATCGCGATTTGCCGTAGTCCGTGGATCTGGCTACGCGTTATTAGTACGCCATGTTCCTCGACATACTCGTCGACAAGCTCGGCGGCCTTCTCCCGATAGGTCATGTCAGACAACTGTTCCAGGATGGTGTTCATGCTGAGGCCCTCATTTGTGTCTGAGCCACCTGATATAGATACTCGCTTACGACGGTCCGCACCCAACCACGTGCTAACCGCAAGCGAACCGCCATCTGATCTGCCGTATCGTCGGCCAGCGTGTTCGACGTCTCGCGTAATTCTCGCAGGGCAGATAGGACTTCGTCCCCGACGTCCTTCCATTCCCTATTGCCGGTCTTGCCCATCTGGTTCTTGACAAAATCTTCGATGTCGGCGAAGCGCGTCGCAGAACAGGCCATTTGTTGCAAATTGCGAATCTGGGTCGCAATCCGCCCTTTTTTCTCGTCATATTTGAAAACAAGGAACAGTTTCTGCCCAAGCTGGGCCCACCGATCGTGGTTCTCGTCGATGAATTGGTCCACTTTCCTAGCTATTTCTGGTTTCAAGACACTCATGACACTTTCTCCCTTCTTAATGCGTCCAGGTGAAATGGATCGCTGACCTTGACTACGCCGAAGCCCTCGTTCCGACGTAGTCCCATCCCATTCTGTGATAGTTGCTCGAGTCGATTTATCACTTCCTCACGAGAAGACGCGTCACCGTGGAAGAGATAGGCGTAAACGGCTCCTCGCGCCACTGCATGTTCATCCTGCTTGGGTAAACCGTGAGCGGAGTTCCAGCCGCGGAGCAATTCCGGTCGCGTTACGGCGCACAGGCAGCGGAGTTGGCCGCCGCCGATGGTCGTCGCGGGGCGCTCCTCAAACGGAAACAACTTTGACGGATCTGGCAGACGTGGTAGCCAATCGATCGACGACGCGGGGTCGAGTGAATTGCGGAGCACGCGATCGACCAGCACCGCGCCGGTTGGAAAGGACAGCGTGAAAATGAAGTCGTTTTCGGAAGAGAGTGTTGCTGCGCTGCCGTTTGAATGCTGCAGGTCAGGTTGCAGTGCTTCGATTGCTCGATCACTCCATTGTTGCCATCGGTCGTGTGAGCTGGCGTCGTCACCGTCGGGGCCGGCGATATCGAGTTTGACGCGGCCGTAGCCGCGCGTGCGATGGTGGCCCAAGTAGATCACACCGGCTTCCTCCTCGAGCAATCCAGTGATCGCTTCTCGGGCATCATCATCAGCTTCCATCCAACCGACCAGGTGGGGACCTTGCATGCCGCGCTGCGGAGAAAGCGACTTCAACGTGTAGAAGACGCCGTCTGCCGCCGTGGCTGTAGTCCTGTCGATGCCGACGTGCGCGGAGACTTGCGTGTCCAATTGGTGGCCGGCTTTGGCATCCGCCTCGGTATCAGAATGAAAACCCGTACAGGATTTCATGTCGGCACCACATCCGGGTTGCTGGCAGACGCGAAAACGACCGTGGATTTCACCCGGAGCCAGGCCACCGAGCAAATGTTGAATGATGCGGTAGATCAAATGATCCGATTTCGGATGATCCACGGGGTGGCGTTTGCACTGTACTGCGGTTAACGGATACACGGACGGCGCCGGATCGAGTGGACCGAATCGGCATCGCGATTCGTCGAGGAACAACGTTTGAAATGTGTGGTCAACCGCACCGTGAATCTGCAGGTACGACGTGGCCAATGCCCCCCGAAGCGTGGTGCCGGGTACGAAGGAAAGAGTCTCCGACCTCTCGGATTGCCGGCTTTGCTTTAGAGCGAGTGGAGCTTCGAGCGTTGCTTGAACTGCATAGCGATTCATCATTACCCTTCCTCCCGCAGCACTTTGACCCATTGATCCCATTCATCGTACTCCTGAAACGACTGAAGACATTGTTCGGTTGGGATGTCATTTCCGTTCCAACGAATTCGAGTTGCGTTCACCTCGCAGCTTCCCAGACCGGAACTCTTGTCGCCGCCGAGTTTGTCGATGGTGAGCAGGCCGGCGACCAACAGACTGTACTCAAAGGGGAGCGAGTCGCTGTACTGAGTCAGCACACCATCCAGATGACGTGCCCGGATCCGCCCGGTCAGCACGACGTCACCCCGCGCATGCTCGGTGGAAAATAAGTGCCTCTCCTTGACGGTCCGCGTCAGCCGGTCCATGGCGGTCCGTGTCCGAACGTCGGTTCCAATGGTTGGCTCGTCCGGTACTTCTGCCTCTTCATGCGACGGCACGGCGTTGTCTACAAACAGACATTCTCCTTGGTACCGCGTGCCAAAAAGGCGATCGATGATCAGCTCAGAGCGTGTGAGGGGCTGAAACGCTTCGATAAGCCGCTGCTGTTGTTCCCTGCTGGTGGCGTGGGGATCGACGCTGTCAAGATTGAAGGCGGAGGCCAGCCGTTCGCAGGTATGCCGAAGCACACCTTTGATCTGAGAACCAGGAACGAAGGGCAATCCATCGCGACCGCCCAGACGCTGGATCAGTCGGTCGGTGGCCGTCGTGCGGAAACCACTTCCGACATGCCAGTTCCCGTCGAAGTTTAGTGTGTATTCGATATCAAGTCGCTGTTGCATGGCTTTAGCTCTGATAGAAATGTTCAAGGAAAATCAAACGATTATGTCCATTGCCTCGACGATGTCGGCCACGGCAAGAACCTGCTTTTCGCCGATTAAAAAAGAAGGGAAATCGAAAGATGCTCCTTCTGGCAGAAGAGACTCGATCGCCTTCCACAATGCAAGCCGTTCGTTGCGATCTTTGGAGGCCTTGCATCGTCCGAAAATATTGCGAATCGCCCGGCGCGCCTGCACGTCGCTTCCTCCCACAGCGGCTTCATGCAACGCGTGCAATTTGCTTCGTGGAAAGTTGACTTCACGCAGGATGCGAACGCTGGTCTTCAGCTTTTCCAGTTGGGCAAGCGTCAATGGACGCAGGGTTCGGCGGATCTCTCGCCCCTTGCGGCTCGCCCCGTCGTAGACGGCATAGTCATCCCGGCGTGTTTGTCCGAGCGAAAAACTGTTGGCTCCGGCGACGACATGAAAGTCGATTCGCGCCGGAGCGGGATCGTTGGCGGGAATAAGCACATCGCCCCGTTTAGCGTTCTTGAGTAATTCATCCACCAAGTCCAGCAGCAAGAAAAACGGATAGGTCGATCGCGCGACTGCCACGCCGCATGAAATCGTCATCCGCGAAATTCCTCGTCCTGCAAAGAATTCGCGAACGTCCTCGTCAGCGTTTGCGATTCGCTCCGCGGTCAGATCTTGAAAGTATTGCGCCGCCGATTTAGCGAACTCTAGCGAACGGTCTGCAGGCACGGCTACCAATAAATCGTCACCGCCGAGTAGAAGAATATCGGCGGGAATTTTCTTCGTTTCTTCAGCGCGGATACTTTCGATTTCTCGCGAGCATGTTTCGGCGAGCGCTCGGAAGCAAGCGTCGCGAACGGACGAATCGACGATTTCGCTGAACGCCTTGTAAACTGTTGGGCTATCGAGTTGTTGGACGATTTGTCCCATGGCATTGCCATCGGCATAGACGAGCCCCACGTAGCCATCAAGTGTCCTGGCGGATTGGCCAATCTCTCCAATCGACTCGCAACGCACTCTGTCCCAATCATCTTCCCCTGGCCAATGCCCAGACGTGGCTAGATAACGCATCCATTCCGCCCAAACTCCATGGTCCCTCGCCAATCTGCCGCGCCGTTCCTTGGCCGCACTTGAAGACGAAAGCGGGCGAGCGTAATCTCCACCGATCGTCACCAGCCGCGATGCGGGCAGATGCGATGAGGACGCGCATTCGGTCAGCAACGGCGAGCTGGCCCTGCAACTGATTGGCACACCGAATTCACGCCGTGCACGCAATTCGAAATGAGCTTTCTCCACCGCATTTCGGTAGCCATCCCGAGAGTCGTCATTCCAAGTTGCAACGCCGTACACTGGGAAAACATCGGCGACGGTGTCGCGCGCGAACAACTCGATGACTCGCTCGCACGCCGCACGGACGTCGCTTTCCGACTCTTGATCCACGATGAACTGAGCGGAACCGCCGTTTGCGTACACTACTTCCGTACAAGACTGTCCGTTTAGAGCACGGTTCAGCACTTTGTGCATTTCGGTTCGATTCAGCCGGTCGAGATTTGCACTTGCGCCGCGAATCTCACGCAATGGATCGGTCCCGAAGACGTATTGTTTGATCGATGGTGTATCGAAGACCACGACGTGCTTCATAATTCGTTTACTCCGTTTTCGTGTCCAATGAAACGGTGAATTCTGTCGGCAATTGGCTGGGTGGTTTTTTGATGCCGCTGGTGCGGGCTTGGGCCTGGAGGAAGGGGAGGAAGGTGTCGTCCAGCCAGGTTTGCCAAGCGGACCACTGGGTCTGGGTAATGGGCTGGAAGCCGTGGGCGAGGATGGAATGGTTGCGGATGGCTAGGAGGTTCAGCATCTCTTTGGTTCTCTCGCGAGCAAAGGTGCGGACTGTGTCGGTTCCGCCGAGGGTTTCCAATAGCGCCCAGGCGTTGCGGAGGCCGGCGGTGTGGTGGCCTTTGTCGTTTTGAGGCAACTCGATGCCGGCGGGGATACGGTCCGATGGGACATTGCTGGTGTCGATTCCCGCGTCGCGCGACAACAACCATTGAGCTGTCCATTCGAGCAGTCGGTACGCGCGGGCGACGGCGTCGTCGTACTGGCCGCGAGCGGCTCGACGCTGCATGTTCAAGCTGAGATCAAGCAGCCGCGCCGGTGTTTGTACTTCCGATTCTGAATTCAAACGGGAAAGCATGGCAAGATAGGAACCGAACGTGCGGCCGAGAGGTTGCAGCAGGTCGTGAGCTCGGTGGTGGTCGAATCGATCCCAGGCAGCGAACGCGCGGCTGGCGGCCAAGGCGTCCAGGTAAACCTGGCGATCGCCTGCGTCGCGCGGGGCGAGCATCGATTTCAGCGCAATGGCTGCTTCGGCATAGCCGTAATGCTGCCAAGGGGCCATCGCGACGCGGAACTTGTGCCGGAATCGAATGCGATCGACGTTGGCGGGAAGGCGGGTTTCCGTGCCGTCTTTTACCTGAACCAAGTCGGCGCGCTGTCCGACGACGATCGACAACTCGACGTCTTCGTCGTATTCCAGCCCCGCTAAAAGTAAAGCCGCAGTCATGCTCTTCGTCCCACCTGTGTAATCGGCGATGATCCGCGGGCGCGGTTCCGTCGAAAGTATGTTCTCGATCAGCGCCCGAATGCGAACGTGAATCTCGTCTGGGTCGTCCGGAGGAACGGTGAGGACGTCATATTGATCTTCGCGCAGGCCGACTTGAGTGGGGATGTTGGGAAGCGTGGGTTTTTCGTCGCGGGGGTGGGCTTTGATGCAGTTGCCCGGGCCGCGGATTTGGGTGATCGAGCCGTGCGGGCCGTCGGTGCAGATGAACCACACGAAGTCGGGACGGCTATCCCGGATGGCACGGACGATGGGCGCGTGGCTGCCGCCGACGGTGCACAGCATTGTTATGGGTGTCGTACTCGGGCGCATGGGCTACTCTCGGGCTGCTGCTCTAGTGCTAGGAGGCCTCAATCAACAAGGGGACTAAGAGTCGACGTGAGATGCCTGTAGAACTGGCCAGTCGACGACGGCCGCATGGCGGCTCGTAGCGATTGCTGCCCCCAACAGCATGAGGGCGACACGGAAGAACATGTACGTGCACCAGCGGGTGAGCGACACGGCAGTATTCGATGGCGCAGCGACCAAGTCGTCGCCGGGCTTGACTTCAGCATTTCTGGCCAATCCACACCTCCTTCCGGCACAACGCAATTCCCCAGTCGGAGCAGTGTTATACCAAATCTGGCGTGTGAATTGGGTAACACTGCGGCTACTGGGAATCGATTTTCGCTGCCCAGGGCCCTACGAACTGCGGAATTGGCATGCCTCATCGACTTTCTCTCGCGGTTCTCACACCGGCGCCCCTTACGGCACAAACAACCGTGCTGGCCGTGTGGTGGAGGTGACGGTTTCCGTCTAACAGCAAACGACGGCGATCGGCGAAGTTGAGCGTGTGCAGGCCAGTGGGGGCATGCGGATGGCATGTCGATGGTCTCCTCAATTCCTGTAGTCACGACGAAGGTTCGCGATGCGGTTCGTGGTGACGCGGCTAGGCCCTGGTACCGAGCGGTCAGAGGCCTGGTCGCGGCGCCCTCATCTACTTACCAAACGTCGCACATCGTCAGTGATGACACATCGGACACGAATTCGAGGGCAAGCTGTAGAAACAGGAAAAGCAGGAAGAAGAAGAAGAAGAAGAAGGCGACAGTTGCGTCCTCGGGGCGCCCAGGTATCAGATCACGTCGAGGTGTCGATTGCTGGGTTGCCGATGGGGGATATCGAGGTGGCATCGCGCCACATGGCGGTGGTCATGCGTGGTACGAAGAAACCGAGTTGCAAAACAACGCGTGCCCCACCGCGGATCGTGCTGAAGCCAATGGCGATCACGCCGCAATGCGTCTACCGCGTGGAGGACGGGGTGGCGATCATTGTTCGACCAGGTCCACCGGTCGGCTGCTATGCGGCAAAACGCGGCGAATAGTCAGGCGGCTGAGCCGATCGCTACGAACACCGTGGCTGGCCCGACGCCACGGCAGCGAAAACATTGCTTCGTTTTACTTCGCCATTCCCCGCCATACCTCGCCACGACACTTCACCCCGGACGGTTGCTCCGGTTCAACTTGCTACGGCATGCTCAGCCCTCGGCCCCGTCGCTTCGCGACACGTTCGGTCCTGGCCATGTTCGACCGATGTCGAGGAGACGAGCACATGCGGCTGCCGTCCCATCGCGGTGCGAAATGGCGGCGCGAGAACCTGTGGAGTCATGGCAGCCCCGCAGAGGGACCGCAGGCCTTGCTGGAGCGTCGGAGAGACCGCCCCTCCGACCGGCGATGAACGTTCACGAGCGATCGGCTTCCTCGTTGCGCCGTTGGGCAGCTTGACGAATGAGTCGCTGCGCGTGCTGCAAGCGTTCGGGCCAGCGGAACTTGGGAGCGGCAGCGGGATCGTAACCCTCCAGGTGTCCATGCAACCGAGTGACGGGCTTCGTATAACGCAACTCCGTATCGCCAAACACCTCATGGCACAGAGCGGCCAGCCCTGGGTCGTATTCTTTCAGCTCCTCACGCGTGTTCACGTGATTATGATCATGATCGTGCTCACGGTTGTTATCGAACCAGGACTGAACTCCCTCGGCAAAGTACTCATGGTGATTGACACTGGCATATTTCCCCTTCCACAACCCTGCCTCCATGGCGGCTTCGTAGGTTTCACGAAGGCGACGGTCGAAGGATGGATCGACATTGCACAGGCCGCGCAAGTGGATGTTATGCGCCAGCTCGTGTATCAAAATGCACTCGGCAGCGTACGGATCCCCAGGATACCCCAGCAGGTTCTCCTCGGCGGAGGAGCAGAACGGATCCCGCTGGCTGCCCCCCAATCCACGCGCGCGAGCATCCCAATAATCCTTGCCATCGAGTTGTTCAAAGCCACGTGGAGGCCGCCTACCCAACCACACGAATTCCGGTTGGTCGGTGGTGAATTCGTTGTGCGCCAAGATGCACATCCGGGCACCGCTCTTGACCATTGCCTCCAGGACATCCGATCGCTTGGCCAACATCAACCGTACCAAGTAAGCAGCTTCCTGCAGGGCGTACGGGTTCACTTGCGGGGAGGCCACAATGGGGAACCCATCGACAAACACGCGTTGCGTGTAAAAGGCGGGGATGCCACGCGGGTCCGGAGGATCGAAGCGAACGGCCTGAATAGGAACTTCGACAGTCACGGGCATTTCGAACCCGTCTTCCTCGCCTACTAGAACAAAACGATGCCCCAACGTCGTATTGATGAACGTTTGATCCCCAGGAGCGATCTGGCCGCGTGGAAGACGTCGGTCGGACGATTCCAACCAGAAGATCTGCAGCCTCTGAGGGCTGCCGTTGATGATTTGCAGCACGGGACGCGGGGGCATGTCCTGCCGCTCAACGTCTGGCCGGTTCGCGTCTTGTTCCTGACCGGCCGGGGCGGCCGAGGACGAGCGCCGCTGCTCGTCGGTGTTTTCCGCTGGCTCAGCCTGTCCCCACGACGCCGGGGCATGCACGACGTTTGTCAAAATCGCCATCAGGGCGATACACAGCGTCCATCGAGTGATCATTTGCAAATCTGCTTCCTGTGAAGAGCAACCGTTTGTAGAACTACCGTGCCGATGACTATGGGAGAAACGCTGGTGCCTGGCCCCAGCCCTCCCTCCATGATACCAACGGCCAGCCGTCGTTGTAGAGTGCGGCTCAGTGTGCGAGGGACGCCAGGCGCAACAACAGGAGCGCGGCGATGAGATCTGCGGTGGTGCCGGGATTGAGCCTACCACCGCCGCGACGCAGTTCTTGGTCCAGTTGGCAGTAAGCGGTGTCGGCCAAAAGCTGTTCGACGCTGTTCGGTTTCTCCACTTTGATACACTGCGCATCGTGTCGGTGAACAGTATCCGAGTGCCAGGCAGACCACAGTCGACTGGCGGCTTGGCGCACCTGCCCCGCCGCCTCCGCTCCCGATTTGCGATGGATCAATCCATCGGGATCTGCGGCCAGCATGGCAACTTGCAACAAACAAACGGCGGTTTGGGCGTCCGCCGACCATCGCAACTGCGTCTCAAACGTCGGTAACCAGTGGTTGAACAACGCGGCGAAGCCTTCCACGTATTGGCGGGCCACGCCGTCGAACGAAGCGACTTGGCGCATGGCGGCGCGTAGATCCGCTGCCGGTGGGCCGTGCACGTCATCGCGGGGGGCGTCGCCCAGGCCGCCAGGATCAGTCAATCGAATCGCCGCATAGACATCGGCAGCATCGTGCGAATCCATTCGATCCAGGCAGTTGACCACGGCGCGTTGCCACTGCAAGAGCGACGATGGCCGCGCTATTTGAGCCGCGTGAACCAGCGGTGCCAACAGAAGGATGGTCCCCAGACTGGTATTGATCCCCACCGTGGTCTTCACGGCTTGTGCCGCCGCCAACACTTTCCGCCCAATCGTCGCGTGCCGCGGGTCGGTAAGCGTGGTGGCCAAGCAGTCGGCGGCCAACAGAAAATGGGCGTACTGCATGTCAGAGAAAGACCTGGTCGGATGCACGTTGCCGAGTTTGGGAGCGGAGGCTTCCAGTTGGCACGCCAGGGAAACCGCTTGGGCAAGCGGCCAGCGTCGGTGGAAGGGAACGGGAACCCCCGGTTGATGCATGGTGGTGTTCCTGAGAACGTATCATCAAGCGCGCCTGGCCACGGCAGGCTGAGCAAGCATCTTGTCGAGTTCCTCGAGCACCTCGTCGGGCGCTTCCTCCATGACGTAGTGCCCCACGTCCTCTAGTTGCCGTACGCGTGCTTGGGGGAACAACCGCTGCAGCCGCTCCAAGCACTCCGGGCGGAAGCACCAGTCCTTCATGCCCCACAGCAACGTCACCGGATGATGGACTAACATCGAACAATTGCTCTCGATCGACTCGAGCAACTGCCAAGTCGTTTGCGTCCTGCGCGTGGGGATATCGCGCACAAATCGATCGATGGCAATGCGATTGGCCCAGTTGTCGTAGGGAGCCAACAAGCCTGCGGCCACTGCTGGATCGAGCCGGGGTAGGCGGTGAATGGCCATCGTCAGCGCCGCCCGCGCGAACAGGTTCAATCCGCGAACCGCAAAGGTACCAAGTCCCGGGATCCGGCAGGCCCGAATCCGCCAGGGGATGTAGGGGGGAGGAAACACACCGGTGTTTAACAACAGGATCTTTTCGATGCGATCGAGATGACGTTGGGCCGCCCCCACGCCGATCGCCCCGCCCCAGTCGTGGGCCAACAAGGTGACATGGCGGAGATCCAAGTGCTCGATCAAGCGACTCAAGTTGCCGACGTGACGCTGCAGCGTGTATTCGTAATCCTGCGGCTTTTCACTACGCCCGCACCCGACATGGTCCACCGCGATCACTCGGTATCGATCGCCGAACCCCTGCAGCACCCGACGGTAGGTAAACGACCACGTGGGGTTTCCGTGCACGCAGAGGATGGTCTGCGTGGCATCGCGTGGTCCACACTCGACATAATGCATGCCCACAGTGTCCACCGAAGTCTCGGATTTCGGCACTGCGATGTAGCGAGCTTCGAACGGATAGAGATCTTGCCAACTTCCCATGCGTTTGGGCCATCCGACACAACAGGGTGGACACGTCCGCAACAGGGCCGGCGCAGCCCCAAGAGGAGACCACCCATCAGGCTCGACCGCGGACGAAAAAAGTTCGTTCAGCGCGAGTATATCGCCCCGGCAAATCATTGTCTCCCCCAAGTGGCGAACCTCCTCGAACGCGTTCAGCCTCGCCGCCACCGTCTCGCTGCCACCGCCTCGCCGCCACAACTTGAACACCACCGCTGCAGGTGCCAGCGCGAGTCGAACAGGCGACCGGCGAGGATTTCTCCACGGCGAGTAGGGCGAGCCTGAGGGATAACAGCGGCGCAGGCCGACATCCAAGCCAGCATCCATTTGGCACGCTGGGGCAGCTATCATCCGCCGGACACTGCCCCACGATCAATCCCCAGCTTCGCCCACCAGTGCTATCGAGTGCACCGGTTACAACCTTTACCACGGTGAAGTTCATAGAAACTCGGCAACGGCGACCCCGCCTGATCGGATTGCTCAGCGCAACGCGACAGGAAAGGGGTAAAACGGTGGTGGCCAACACGGTCACTTGGCCTAAACTACGAACGGACTCCATGCCGGTTGCGGCACCAAGGCGCCCCCGGGCGGACGGTTCGCAGGGAACGGTTCCCGCTTCATCCTAAAGAAAGATTGTTGGATTAAGAAAACTTTGCTGAGGTGATCGAGTGCAAACCTATGACGCGACCAAGCTGAAGACATTGATTCAGCAACACGCCTTACAGTTCGGCGACTTTACGTTGGCCAGCGGGAAGAAGGCCTCCTTCTATCTAGACTGCCGCAAGGTTACGTTGCACCCGGAAGGAGCCGTACAGATCGCCGCCGGGATGTTGCAGTTATTGGAAAATGAGCTGCCCGATGCGATCGGTGGCATGGCCATCGGAGCCGACCCGATCACGGCGGCGACGATCACGTTGGCTGGTTGGCGCGGCCTCCCGTTGTTAGGCTTCATCGTCCGGAAGGAGGCAAAGCAGCATGGGACGGGGCGGCAGGTAGAAGGGCCGATCGCGGCGGGAATGCGCGGCGTGATCGTCGAAGACGTGGTTACCAGCGGCGGCAGCGCGCTGAAGGCTGTTGACGCCGCTCGAGCGGCTGGGCTAAAGATAGAGCGTGTGTTGGCGATCGTGGACCGCTTGGAAGGGGGTCGCGAAACGATCGAGTCGGCGGGTCTGCGATTGGATACCTTGCTGACCATTGATGACTTAGGTGTCACGAGTTGAGGGCTGCAGCCCTTTGCATTGCCGTCCCGCAGGGAAAGGAAGCCCGCAGGTATGGAAACATCACTCCATCGCGACTTGAAACGGCATTATGCGGCCGACGCGGGTGCCGTCGAGGTAGTGGTGGAGGGATATCGCATCGATGCCGTCACCGCAGACGGCGAACTGGTCGAGATTCAGCATGCCTCGCTGGGGGCGCTGCGCACCAAAACGATCCGTCTATTGCAAGGGCACGGCCACCGGGTGCGAATCGTCAAACCGATCGTCCTGCGCAAACGGGTAACCACGGTCTCACGAGCGGGAGGTCCCGCGCTGCGCAGTCGCATGAGTCCGGTGCGGGGAGAGCCGACCGATCTGTTCCTTGAACTGGTCCACTTCTGCACGGTCTTTCCCCGAGAGCGATTGACCCTCGAGGCGATCCTGGTGGAAGCCGAGGAGGTGCGGGTAGATCGCCAGCGCCCTACTCGTCGTGGAAAACGCTTTCGGTTGGTAGACCAGCGGTTGGTGCGTATCGATACCACGCTCAGCCTCGCGACTCGGCGCGACTTGATCGGGCTGCTGCCGTGGCAAAACTTGCCACCACGTTTCGATACGGCCGAGCTGGCGTCAGCGATGGAAAAACCGCGCTGGTTCGCGCAGAAAGTCGCCTACTGCCTGCGCCATTGCGGAGCAGCCCGTGCGGTCGGCAAGCGGGGGAACAGTCGGATCTACTCCCTCGACGAAAACGCCCTCGCCAGGCCCCGCTCCCCAGCCAACCTTTGACCTGTGCCTCCTGGTTGCTGGCCCGTTGTTACCGCCTCAGGATCGCCTACCAATCTGTGGCGGAACCGTAGCGGATCGAAACCTACCCGACAACTGCCGATTAGATACTGGCGTCAAAGCCCCCTAAAAACCAACAGTCGCTGGCAGTTGCCTCCCTCGGCTGAAGCCTGCCAGCGACTGGTTGTTGGCTACCGATCCGCGGCACGGCAGTGAGGAGCTGATGCCCCCAACCGCCGTACCGGTCGCTTAGCGGTGAAGATCGAAGCGATCGGCTTCCATCACCTTGGTCCAAGCACGTACGAAATCCTGGACGAATTTCTCACCACCATCGTCGGCGGCATACACCTCGGCGATGGCCCGCAATTGCGAGTTCGAGCCGAAGACCAGGTCCACCGAACTGGCAGTCCACTTCACCGTGCCGGAACGTCGATCGCGTCCTTCGAAGAAATGGTCACACACCGGCGACTTCTGCCACTGGACATTCATATCCAGCAGATTGACGAAAAAGTCGTTGGTCAGATGTTCCGGCCGTTCGGTGAGCACTCCCAGGCCGGGCATTCCCACGGTGGTGTTCAGCACGCGCAAGCCACCGACCAGCACGGTCATCTCGGGAGCGGTCAGCCCCAGCAGATTCGCCCGGTCGACCAGCAGCTCCGGCCCCGGCCGATCGATCTGATGGCTAAAGTAGTTGCGGAAACCATCTGCTTGCGGTTCGAGAACGGCAAACGACTCGACGTCCGTCATCTCCTGCGTCGCATCGGTGCGACCTGGTGTAAACGGCACTTCGATCTCGTACCCGGCTCGCCGCGCCGCTTCTTCGATGGCAGCGCACCCGCCGAGGACGATCAGATCGGCCATCGACACCTTCGTCCCGTCGGTCTGACGCTCATTGAACGAGTGCTGAATACCTTCCAAGGTGGTCAACACATGGGCCAGTTGCTGCGGCTGGTTGACAGCCCAATCCTTTTGCGGAGCCAGTCGGATGCGGGCTCCGTTGGCACCGCCACGCAGGTCGGACGCGCGGAAGGTGGAAGCAGAAGCCCAGGCGGTGGACACCAGTTGCCCGATCGTCAGGCCGCTGGCCAAGATCTCCTTCTTGAGCACCTTGATGTCTTCAGCATCGACCAGGGGATGATCCACCGCAGGCACCGGGTCTTGCCACAATTGAGGATCCGGAACCCATGGCCCGATCAATCGCGAGTGAGGGCCCATATCACGGTGCAGCAATTTGTACCACGCCTTAGCGAACGCCAGTTGGAATGCCTCGTTGTCCTCGTGGAACTTCTCGGCATACTTGCGGAACTCGGGATCCTCCTTCAGCGCCAGGTCGGTGGTGAACATCATCGGCGGATGCGATTTGCCGGGCAGGTGCGCATCGGGAACGGTCCCTTGGGCCGCCTCGTCGGTGGGAGTCCATTGCCACGCGCCGGCCGGGCTCTTGGTCAACTTCCAGGAGTAACCGAAGAGGTTGTCGAAGTAACCACTAGACCACTCCGTGGGCGTGCTCGTCCAGGCTCCCTCTAAACCGCTGGTGATGGTGTGCTCGGCATTTCCCTTGCCGTAACGGTTCTTCCATCCCAGACCTTGCTCCTCCAGCGGCGCGGCTTCCGGCTCCGGCCCCAAGTTATCCGCCGAAGCAGCACCGTGCGCTTTGCCAAACGTATGGCCGCCCGCAATGAGGGCTACGGTTTCCTCGTCGCTCATGCCCATGCGACTGAAAGCGACGCGAATGTCGTGGGCCGCCGCTTTGGGATCCGGATTGCCGTTGGGCCCTTCTGGATTGACATAGATCAGTCCCATCTGCGTGGCCGCCAATGGCGACTGCAGCTCACGCTCTTCCGCATGACGCCGGTCCCCCAGCCACTCCGTCTCTGGACCCCAGAAAACATCCTCTTGGGGCTCCCATACGTCTTCACGCCCGAAGGCAAAGCCGAAGGTCTTAACCCCCATCGACTCCACGGCGCAGTTGCCAGCAAAGGCCATCAAATCGGCCCACGACAGCTTGCGCCCGTATTTCTTCTTGATGGGCCACAACAAGCGCCGCGCCTTATCCAAATTCACGTTGTCGGGCCAACTGTTCAGCGGAGCGAACCGTAGTGTTCCGTCAGCTCCGCCGCCGCGACCGTCGCCGATGCGGTAGGTCCCGGCGCTGTGCCAGGCCATACGAATGAACAACGGGCCATAGTGACCGTAATCCGGCGGCCACCAGTCTTGCGGCGTCGTCATCAGCTCCATGACATCCTTTTTCAACTGCTCGAAATCGAGCGTCGCCACTTCGGCGGCATAATCGTAATCCGCCTCCATCGGATTGCTCAGGGCGGAGTTCTGATGCAGAATCTTCAGGTTCAACTGATTGGGCCACCAGTCATCATTGGAGAACACCCCCAAGGCCGTGTGCCGGGAACTGGGTGGCGGTACATGCCCCATCACCGGACAGCCGGTCACCTTACCGGCGACTTCACTGGACGGTGTGTCGGCCGATCCAGTCGCGCCGCTTTGCGAATACGCCAGACGGCCCATGCAGGCGGCTGCAGCTAGCAGGGTGGCCCCCTGCGTAGCGATCCGCCAGAACGAAACGCGCGATAACATTAAACACCTCCTCACCATACGAGAAACCCTTAACATCGATTCAACGAAATGTTCGTCACGCGTGAAGTGTAGATGGCCTCATCAGTCCCGTCCAATTCCTGAAGGTGATACAATCGATGCATGGCATGCATGGCACGGAAACGTCTCTCAGCGACGACGTCAGGAAAAGACGATGGAACTCGACCAACTACGTTACTTTTTGAAGATCGCCGAGCTGGAAAACATTACCCGTGCGGCCGAAGCGCTAGGGGTCTCGCAATCAGCGCTCAGCCGATCGGTGCAACGCTTGGAAGAGGAACTAGGACGACCGCTGCTTGAACGCAAGACTCGGCGCGTCGTGGTTACCGAGGCGGGAAACCTGTTGCGACGACGTGCCAAGGAGATTTTGGCGCTGTTGGACGACACCAAGACGGAGATCATGGACGACGGCAGCCATGGTCGTTTGCGCATCGGTGCCATCCCCACCATCGCCCCCTACTTCCTGCCACCCGTTTTACAAGACTTTGCGGCCGACCATCCCGAGGCAACGCTCATGGTGCAGGAGATGACGACCGATGCCTTGATCAAGCAATGCAAGGAAGGAGACATCGATGTGGCCGTCGTCTCTTTACCCATCGACGTGCGGTACCTGGACGTCGAGCCCCTGTTCGAGGAAGAATTGTTGCTGGCCGTGTCTCCGCAGCATCCATTGGCAAAAAAGCGACGCATCGAGCCGACGGACTTGATGGACCAGCCCTTCATCCTGCTGGATGAATTGCATTGCTTGTCCGATCAAGTGTTGACCTACTGCCATCAACAGTTGTTGCAACCGGTGGTCGTGGAGCGCACCAGTCAGTTGGCCATGGTGCAAGAGCTTGTCGCCATGGGCCATGGAGTTTCCTTGGTCCCGGCCATGGCGGTGCGTTGCGATGCATCGAAACGCCGACTGTACCGCCGCATCGTCAATCCCACGCCGCGGCGCACCATTGCTGCCATGTGGAACCCCTATCGCTTCGTCAGTCGGTTGCAGACGCAGTTTCGACAAACACTGATGCGTTATGGAAAACAGGCGGCTGCCGACACGGCGGAAGGCAGCCCCCCTGGCTGATGGCTGGCGTGCCGCCACCGCGTTTCAGGAAGTTTCCTGCTAAGCCAACGGTGACCGGATGAGAGGCCGGCAGGTCATCGATCGGCGCACGGACCTGGCTTGTCTTACCGGTCGCGTGCTAGGCAAATGGTCGAGACGCCGCAGCCCAGGCTGCCACTCATTCTGTTTCCCGCAACCATCCTCCATTTTTCCGTACCCATCATCCTTCCGTGGACCGCGCACCGCCATGGACAGCGGCACTGCACCGGGGGAAGACGGAGCAAGGAAACGACCACGGAAAACGACGGATGACTTGAATAATACGCATCCGCCACCTACCATAAACATTCTGGACAGGTCTTGCGGACGACCGCGTAGTGGAGCCAGTCAGTGGTCGGCGCCGGTACGTTCTCGCACGAACTTGTTCAGAACGCCCCAGATCTGGACGGAGTCGACTTGGCGTGCCCCGGCTTTTCCCAGACGCTCTTTTGAGACTTATTCACGACATGGCTCTATCCGAAGCGGATCAGCTGTTGATCGACCGATGCCTGTCCGGCGCCGAGGGTGCATGGAACGCCTTCGTCGATCGCTATCTCCCTCTGCTGACTCATGTCGTAGTGGCCACGGCGGATATGAAATCTGTCGCCTTGCCTGCCGAGTTGCGTGACGACATGGTGGCCGAAATCTTGATGACGCTGGTCGACGATGACTTCGCCATCTTGCGTCGTTTCAAAGGCGAAAGCTCCTTGGGAACCTACTTGGTCGTCGTCGCTCGTCGGATAGCCGCGCGGAGGTTAACGAAGCTCAGTCGAATACCGCACACCACCTTGTCACCGCAGGCGGCTGAAGCGCTGGCAGGTTCGGCGCCTGCCAGCGACGCCGAGGCGGTGGAAAGCGAAGAGGAGGTGGTGGAACTATTGGCCAAGTTACCCAGCGATGAGGCCACAGCGATTCGCATGTTTCATCTCGAACACCGAAGTTACGACGACATCGGGATCCACATCGGCATCCCGAAGAACTCGGTCGGTCCTCTTCTCTCGCGTGCGCGCAAGCGAATGCGCGAGCTGAAGCAAGAGCAATAGTGCTGGTGGGGAAAGGTCCCGCCAGTGCTGGGGCAGCGGTTTCAGCCGAGCACTTGGTCGTACATTTCCTCGTTGAACCCGACCAGCAGCGTCTTCCCGCGGCGAATGGTGGGAGCTCGCAAGTTGCCCGTGGGACCGATGATCAACTTGCGAAGTTCTTCCGCATCGGGTGGCGACTTCTTCAGATCGACCTGGACGTACTTTTTGCCTTTGGCAACGAACAACTTGGAAGCCTCCGCCACCAACGCCTGCGCCTCATCCCATCCCACAGGCTCTTTGCGGGCATCTCGTATAGCCCGCCCTGCGATCCCGTGATCGGCCAGAAAACTATCGGCCCGTTTACAGCTCACGCAACCGTTCCGTCGATAGACCCAATCCACTTTCTTCGTAGCAGGCATGTTTAACTCCCTCTTCGTTATCAGAGATCAACGATTAATCAGTTCGCGCAATTGCGTTAAAGCGGCGCGCGGATCGTTCAACAGTGGCAACAGAGCGAAGGCCAACAGCAGGCAACCGCAAATCACCAACGACCACCCTGCGGCCGAACGTCGGCACGTCATCTGCTGCGCTGCACGAACCGCCTGCCGCTCCAATTGAATCCACGCATCGATGTTACGTATCGGCCCCATGTGTTGCACCTGGCAGATGCGCGGCGTTCCTGTCGCCTCTTGAGCCAACTGCATGGAAATCGTCGGCAAATTTAGCACATTGCCGGCCCAATGGGCGGCCGGATCCACCTGCCGGGCCACTCGCAGGAGCATTTCCCGGAACTGGCTATCATCCAAACCGTAGGCGATGAGCCGTGGTTTGCTGGCCATCAAGATCAGGAGGACCAACAAGACGTACAGCATGAACAAGGGCAGCCAGACCCAACTTTGCCAAATCGCGGCCGCTCGCGTGGGAAAGAACAACTGCATCGGGCCGATGACCACCAGCCCACTACAGGCGATAGCCAACGTCAACAGATCCCTCCATCCCGATGTAACCAGGGGGCGACGCCGCAATCGCAACGCCCCGATCAGTATCAGGTAGATCGCCAAGGGAATCGTGGCGATGGCTAGGTGAACTGCCTGCATGATGATTTCAGTTTCACTTCGTCCATTAGAAACGGTTTGGTCCTACCATTGGCCTGCGCCGCGCCAGCCTACCCTTGCTGTTCCGGCGATGCAGAACCATCGGCTTCGGTCGCCTGCTGTGCCACGTCGGGAGGGGCATGTTCGGGTGAGGAACCAACCGAAGTCGCACGGTTTTCCTCATCGGCTGGAGGCAGACGGTGGTCGACTGGCGGCGGCGCAATCACCAGCACGGTGTCCCCCGGCTCTACCTTCAGTGGATCGTTGGCCGCCGCGATACGAAGGTTGCCCGCCGCGGTTTTGCGCATCAACACCAAAGTTTGCTGGCCATGGGTGGCCAGCAACTCCCCCATTCCATAGGCTTCCGTAATGCGCACCAGTTTCACCTTCGCGCCTGTCTCAAACAGTTCCGCAAGCCGCCAGTAGGTCAACTCGCCGTCCCCCAACATCCGCCCTTTGCGCGTGGCCGGGACCCCCGCCCATCGCGTCCCCTCCTTCGCCTCGGGAGCAAGTTGATAAACCCCTTGGCGCGTGAACACATGAATATACTCGAACGCCGCCAACGTATTGACTTCGTCACTGGGGGTTGCCGCGATGAAGTACCCGATGCCCGACAGATCGAACTCTTCCTGGACGTGCTCCGAGAGGACGTTCATGCAGTAGGCCTCTAGGCCCATCATCCGCGCCGCGACGATGTTCCTGTAGTTCAAGTCGACAAGGACGACGCGAAACCCCAGTTCACGGACCTTCGCCGCGATTTCGCGGATCGGATAGGAGGCCCCGGCAAAGAGAATGCCCTGCGGATTGGCATCGGCCAACTTGAGCCATCGAGCCAGCGGTGCCGCGCCGATCCCACAGAGGAATACCGTACCCAAAATGACGCAGAAGGTGACCGGTGCCAACAACCGGGCTTGCTCGAAAACGGCCGAGGAGTCGGGCGCCGATCCCGCAATGTCGATCAATCGCAGGCCGAAAATGCTGGCTACCGACGCCGCGACGATTCCTCGCGGTGCGACCAACCCCACGAACAGCTTCTCTCGCCAGTTCCATTTGCTCCCCAACGTCGCCAACCACACCGACACCGGCCGCACGAGGAAGACCAACACCAACACGAACGGGATAGCGTCCATCCCGATTTCCTGCAACGTCGACAACTGCAATCGGGAACCGAGGACGATGAACAGCGTGCTTATCAGCAGCACCCGCAGGTGCTCTTTGAACTCCAGCACATGCTCGACGTCCACCTTATGTTGGTTGGCTAAAGCGATTCCCATCACGGTCACGGCCACCAATCCACCTTCTTCTGCCAGCACGTTGCTCATCCAAAACGCCGCCAGGCTGATCACCAGAAAGAAAGCTCCGTGCAGGAAGTCGGGCAACCAATATCGCCGCAGAATCCACACCAAAAACCCGCTGGCCAAGAGACCGATACCTGCCCCCACCAGCAACGTGCGTAACATCAGCACCATCGACGCGAACCAGCCTACTTCCGGATGGGCGATGACTTCGAACACCAACACGGCCGCCACGGCTCCCAGCGGATCGATGAGGATCCCTTCCCATTGCAGCACCGTACTGACGCTTTGCGTCGGCCGAATCTGCCGCAACAATGGACCGACCACGGTGGGACCGGTAACGATTAGAATTGCCCCCAACAGCGTAGCCAGTTGCCAACTGAACCCAAGAATCCACCGCGCTGCGATGGCGATGAGCACCCAGGCCACTACGGCGGCAACGATGATCAGCCGGGCGACGATAAACCCTCGATCCCCCAAGCGATTCCACTTCAGCGTCAACCCGCCTTCGAACAGGATGACGGCTACAGCGAGAGACACCAGAGGAAACAACAAAGTCGGCGCATGCTCGGCATCCATCCCCGTGACATGCGCAATCACCTCATCGGGCCGTTGCCATACGCCCAGCGCCATTCCCAACAGTAGCAGCAACAGAATACTGGGAATCCGGAATTTCCAAGCGAACCACTGGGCCAAGATGCCCAACAGCGGAACAATTACCAGATAAAAGGATAAGAAATGTTCTTCCAAGGATACCACCCTTCGATCGAATGCCTGCGCGCCGCCCGGAGCAGGGATGGTTGCCCTTTGGCCGGCGGAGTCTATGTTGTACGGGATGGTTGGTACTTTTGACAACGCAGGGTCCTTTTTTCGCTCACCCCAACGATCCACCTAGGCGCGCCAGGAGGTGCTGAGTGACACGTCGCTATTGGGAGTTTCGCTGTCCGCCGCAGATTTTGTTCGGGCGCGGAGCGGTCGAAGCGTTGCCGTCGGTCGTGCAAGCTCGCGGCGCCCGACGCATTTTTTTGATCACCGATTCGGTGTTGCAGGAGTGTGGGCACGTCGAGCGCGTAGCGCAAGCCCTCCGCTCGGCCGGATGCTCGGTGGAGGTATTCGCCGCAGGAAAACCCGAACCATGCACGCGGCTGGCCCAGGATGCTGCCGACCAGGCGGCCGATTTTCAACCCGATGCATGGGCAGCATTGGGAGGAGGGAGTAACATCGACCTGGCCAAGCTGGCGTGCACGCTGACCACCTATCCCGCTGAGCCGAACAGCTATTTCGGTTTCAACACCATCAGTGGACCTTTGCCCACCTTCATCGCCATTCCCACCACGGCAGGAACCGGGAGTGAGGTGAGCCATGCGGCGGTGGTGAAACATGCCGTCACGGGCCAAAAAGGAGGGATCGTCAGCGAGTATTTGCGGCCTGATGTCGCTTGCGTCGACCCGTCGCTGACCGATTCCTGTCCACGCCAACTGCGCGCGGTGGCGGGGTTCGATGCGCTGACGCACGCCGTCGAAGCACTGTTGGCCGCTCCCTTTCATCGGTTCGACGCCAGCGCCGACCGACCGCTGGCCTATCAGGGAGCGCATCCGCTGGGGACGATGTTCGCCGAGCGGGCGATCGCCTTGATCGGGAGCAGCTTTCGCCGTGCGCTGACCGATGTCGATGACCAGCAGGCGTGCGACGACATGGCGCTTGCCGCTACCTACGCGGGGCTGGCCTTTTCTTCTTGCGGCGTTTCCCTGGTGCACGCCTTGGAATATTGGCTGGGGTCGAAGTACGCTTGTCCGCACGGCGCCGGCAATGCTCTGCTGCTGCCGGCCGTGCTGCGGTACTACCTGCCCGATGCCACGGAGCAAGTGGCACGTGTCGGAGCCTTGCTCGGGGTTGGCAGCACCACCCCAAGTTCTACATCGAGGCAGGCAGCCGAGGCGACGATCGACTACATCGAAGAACTGAGAAGGGAGGCGGGCCTGCCTACCCGGTTGCGTGAACTTGGTGCTACGGCCGACGAACTGCCCGGTTTGGCCCGCGCGGCCGGATCCTTGCACCACTTGGTACAGCTTGCCCCGCGCCCCACATCGCGCAAAGATTTGTTATCCATCCTGGAAACCTGTCTCTGATGCCACCCCTCGTGGTCCGGTAGACTTCGCCGCCGGCGCCTTCCCCGGCACCGGCCAGCCATGGCATACTACCAGGAGCAAATGGCGTGAGGCGATGGCTCGGTGGCCAAGATTCCGTTCCTGCTTTGCCCCTCCTGCAGCATTGCGAGTGAGTCATGAGATTCTACAGCGAAGGCCAATGGCAAGACCGTCCCCAGCGAGTCGAAGTGATCGATCCGGCCAGCGGAGAGGTGATCGATACCGTCCCCCAAGCCAGTCGCGAGGATGTCGAAAGGGCCATCGCGGCGGCGGTCGACGGAGCGACTCCAATGCGGCAGTTGACCGCTTTTGAACGGTTCGAGATCTTGGCACGGGCGGTCGATTTATTGCACCAGCGTCGTGAAGACATGGCGCGAACGATTTCTCAGGAGGAAGGAAAAACGCTGGCCGAAGCCCGAGCGGAGGTGCACCGCAGTATCCAAACTTTGCAATTGAGCGCCGAGGAAGCGAAACGGATCTTTGGTGAAGTTGTCCCACTGGATGCCGGAGCAGGGGTGCGCCAGAAATTCGGCTTCACTCTCCGCGTCCCGTGTGGCGTGGTGGTAGCCATCACCCCGTTCAATTTTCCCTTGAACCTCGTGTGCCACAAAGTCGGCCCCGGATTGGCGGCGGGCAACAGCGTGATCTTGAAACCGGCCAGCGATACGCCGTTGTCCGCCTTACGATTGGTGGAAATCTTGTTGGAGGCCGGATTGCCGCCGCTGGCCATCACCTGCCTCACTGGCCGCGGCAGCGAGATCGGCGAAGCGTTGTGCACCGACCGGCGGGTGCGCAAGATCAGCTTCACCGGCAGTCGCGAAGTGGGCGAGCGCATCTGCCGCATGGCCGGCCTGAAACGGGTGACGATGGAGCTGGGTTCCAACTCCCCGTTGATTATCCTGCCGGATGCGGACGTCGATAAGGTCGTCGAAGCGACGGTCATTTGCGGATACGCCAACGCCGGTCAAGTGTGCATCTCGGCGCAACGCATTATCGCCACGCCGGAGATCGAAGCGGAGTATTTGCAGAAGTTGATCCCCCGCGTGGAACAATTGCGCGTGGGCAACCCGCTGGATGAGCGAACGGAGATGGGGCCGATGGTACGGCAAGCCGATGCCGAACGGGTGGAACAATGGTTGCGTGAAGCAGCCGCTGGGGGAGCCCGGTTGGCATGCGGCGGCACACGCGACGGGGCCTTCCTACACCCTGCCGTGCTCACCAACGTACGCACCGACATGCGCGTCTGGCGTGAAGAATTGTTCGGCCCGGCAGTGGCAGTAATGCGCGCCGATTCGGTCGAGCAGGCCATCGAACTGGCCAACGATACGGCCTATGGCCTCAGTGCGGGCGTGTTCACCCAGGACATCGACCGCGTGATCCAGTTGGCACAACGCATCGAAGCCGGCAACATCCACATCAACTGGGGCCCCATGTGGCGTACCGATCTGATGCCCTACGGTGGACTGAAGGAAAGCGGGCTGGGACGCGAGGGGCCACGGTACGCCATGGAGGAGATGACCGAAGTGAAAACTGTCGTCATCCATCTGGGGCAATGAGCGCACCTATTGGTCGCATCTTCAAGGGGAACCGGGTCGCCGCAGCCCTCGCGGCAAGCGGTTACAGCGCGGCGATAGCCGTGCGCGTGGGAGATGGCTTCAGTTCTCCTTCTTCGAGCAATAACTTGTATTCGACGGCATCGACCAGCGCCAACCAACTGGCCTCGATAATATTCTCACTCACGCCAATCGTGCCCCATACGTGGTGATGGTCCGAACTTTCGATGTTCACACGGATCCGTGCGGCAGTTCCGGCTTCGCAGTTGACCACGCGCACTTTGTAGTCCACCAAATGCATGGAGTCCAGCGCTGGGTAGATGTTGCCCAAACATTTGCGCAGGGCCGCGTCGAGCGCGTTGACCGGACCGTGCCCCTCGGCGGCTTCGAAAATCTCCTGTTCCCCCACGCGCAATTTGATGATGGCTTCGGCAAAAGCGTGATGCAGCGCCGCGTTGCGGTCGCCGGCGACTACACGGTACTTGATCGTTTCGAAGTGAGGTTGAAACGTGCCCGCGACGCGTTTGACCAGCAGGTCGAAGGAGGCTTCGGCCGCTTCGTATTGATAGCCCTGGTTCTCGCGACGCACCACTTCGGCCAGGATAGCATCCATTAGCTCGCGATCCTTGGCGATGTTGTGCTTGGTGGTCAGCGCGATAATGTTCGAGCGGCCCGACAATTCGCTCACCAATATGCGCCGCTCATTGCCGACCAGCGCCGGGTCGAGGTGCTCGTAGGTGTGCGCTGCCTTATTGACCGCGTGGACGTGCATTCCACCTTTATGGGCAAAGGCGCTGGAGCCGACGAACGGCTGGTTATTGCGCAGTTGCAAATTGGCCGTTTCGTAGACGTAGCGCGACAGCTCGGTGAGGTGGTCCAGGGATCGTCCACCGAGAATCTCGTAACCGGGCATTTTCAATTGCAGGTTTGCCATCACCGCCACCAGGTCGGCGTTGCCGCAGCGTTCACCGATGCCGTTGATCGTCCCCTGCACCTGATCGCATCCCGCCTCGACAGCCGCCAACGAATTGGCGGTGGCCAGATCGCCGTCGTTGTGACAATGGATCGCCAAGCGGACAGGGTACTCGGCCAGCGCTTGGCGCACCTGAACCACGATCTCGCGGATCTCACCGGGCAGCGAGCCACCGTTGGTGTCGCACAGGGCAATCCACTGGGCGCCGGCCGATGCCGCCGTCCGCACCGTTTCCAGCGCGTACTGGGGATTCGCCTTGAAGCCGTCAAAGAAATGCTCGGCGTCGTACACGATCTCGGCCCCCCGCCCCAAGAACTCAACGCTATCGCCGATCATCGCCAGGTTTTCCTCCAAGCTAGCCCCCAGCACCTCGGTGACGTGGAAGTCCCAGCTCTTGCCCACGATGGTACACACCGGCGTATCAGCACGCTGCATCGCCAGCATGCCGGGATCCTGATCCACCGCCAGGCCTCGGCGACGTGTCATTCCAAAAGCCGCGATTTTGCTGTTTCCCAACGGCAACGTTTTGACGCGCTGGAAAAACGCCACATCCTTTTCATTGGACAGCGGATACCCGCCTTCGATGTAATCGATACCGAATTCGGCCAGCCGTTGGCACACGTTGAGCTTGTCCTGAAGGGAAAAACTGACGCCTTCTCCCTGCGTTCCATCACGTAAAGTGGTGTCGTAGATGGCGATTGATCGTGTCATGGTTACCTTCCGCTGCCGATAAAAAAAACCCCTGAAGCGAAGGGCCTCAGGGGTTAGTAAAACGTCCGTTGATTGACTGCAGTTCTACCTCGCCCCGCCCTTCCGGCGGCCGATAATGGCGATGCCTATGATCATGGTCGAGATAGAGCCGTTGCAGTTCATGCCATAGAGGGTATACGGCACGGGCCAAACTGTCAACCGAGCGGGAAATTGACGGCATCCCTGCCACAGGACTCGCCAATAGCACGTTGGCGGTTAGAATTTCCCCATACGCGATCACAGGCACGGTAGTCAAATTCAGGAATTCCACGGCCCAGTGGTGGCAGGCGAAGTTACGCGACCGTTACGGGCCATTCGATACTCGCACCGGGAATTGCGTTGATTCTATGTTGTGTGTCACCATCGGGCGAAGTCGTCATAAGGCGGTCATCGCCGAACATGAGTATTTGGCGGAGCAAGGCGCGGACCTTGTCGAGTACCGATTGGACTACATCGGTCGCACGGTCGATCTATCCCGGCTGTTGAAGAATCGGCCCACACCGATCGTCATCACCTGCCGTCGCCGAGAGGATGGCGGACGCTGGGAAAAGACCGAGAAGGAGCGACAGATTCTGTTGCGCGCAGCGATCGCCGACGGTGTCGACTTCGTCGACTTGGAGGAGGATACGGCGGCAGCGATTCCCCGTTATGGTCCCACGAAACGGATCGTCAGCTACCATAACTTCGAAGAGACTCCGGCCGACCTGGAGGCGATCCACGAGCGTCTCAGTAAGCTGGATGCCGATGTGGTGAAGATCGCCACCATGGCCAACTCATTTGCCGACACCATCCGCATGCTCCGTCTGGCCCAATCGGCCACCATTCCCACCATCGGACTGTGCATGGGGGATATCGGCATGGTGACGCGCATCCTCGCGCTCCGCTTCGGTGCCCCCTTCACCTACACGGTGGTCACCGGAGGGCGAAAGATCGCTCCGGGGCAGATTCCGTTCGAAACGATGCGCGACGTTTATCGCCCTCAGGAGATCGATGAGCAGACACGGTTGTTTGGCGTGGTGGCTGATCCCGTCGGACACTCGCTCAGCCCCCTGATCCACAACATGGCGTTCCAACACCAACAACTCAACTGCCGCTATCTCCCGTTTCGTGTGCCGCCAGAGGACCTGGCGCTTTTCTTGAGGTGGTGTGTGGACTTCGGCATCCACGGGCTCAGCGTGACGATCCCTCACAAGGAAGCGGCTTTGGAATACCTGTCGGAAGTCGAGGCGGCGGCGACCGGAATTGGCGCCATCAACACCATTGCCATTCGCGGTCAGAGCCTGGTGGGATTCAATACCGACTATCGCGCGGCGATGGATTGCCTGGAGGAAGGGCTGCGGACGCAGCGAACGTTGAACAACCAACCCGATGTACCGCGGGAGGAACTGTTCCGCGGGCGCGGCGTCCTGATTCTCGGCGCCGGGGGAGTTGCCCGAGCCATCGGGTATGGCCTGCGGCAACGAGGCGCCATCCTGGCGATCTCGAGCCGGACGTTCGATCGCGCCAAGAGACTGGCGGACGACCTCGGTGCACGCGCCTTACCCTGGGAAGCTCGCCACGACATCAAGGCCGGTATCCTGGTCAACTGCACCCCCATCGGCATGCATCCCGATGTGGCCAGCAGTCCTTATGCCAAGGAGAAGCTGCACGTGGACATGATCGTCTTCGATACGGTATACAACCCGGAGAACACATTGTTGGTCAAGCAAGCGCGGGAAGCCGGCTGTTTCGTCATCAATGGGCTGGATATGTTCGTCCGTCAGGCAGCCTATCAATACAAGCTGTTCACCGGTGTTGAGCCTCCGGTCGATGTGATGCGCAAGACGGTCAAAAGGGCAACCTCGCCGGTCAAGTTTTGACCGCTCCGGCCGACTGCGTGCTCTTCGGCATTACCGTTTCCACCGATCGGATCACCTTCGCCCCGTAGTGGTATGGCAAGCAGCATGGTCGCATCACCGTCGCCCACGCTGGCCACCACAGGCTGGTTACCAGAGGCTGGCCACTTGGTCGGCGCAGGGACGTTAGGACAACGGGTGCCTTCAACTCTGGCAAGGATGGAGAACAACGTGGCGACGGCCGCGCGTCTGCGCTCCAGCCAACGGCAACGTAGGGGGTATACTAGAGTCGACGCGTTAGCCACGAGTTCAGTTCGTTGTTCACCGAAGGGAAAGGACGTTCATGCGCGCCGCAATGTTGATCGTGTTGTTGGGTTGCTGGGCAGTCGCGAATTTGATCTACCATCCTGCGGGATGGACGCAGGAGAATTCCACGAGTGCGAGGGAAACGGATAAGAAAATGGAGGCACAAGTGATAACCGAAGATCATCCACTGTTGAGGCCCTGGAGCGGTCCCTATGGAGGTGTACCGCCATGGAATGAGGTACATCCCGAGGACTTCGTGCCCGCGTTTCAACGGGCGATCGAAATGGCCCAAGCGGAGGTCGAGCAGATCGCTGGGCAATCCGCCCCGCCGACTTTCGAAAATACCATCGTGGCCATGGAGAAGTCGGGGCGGGCGCTGACGCGGTTGGCCAACATGTTTTTCGTTTTTACCTCGAATCTCAACGCGGGACCGATGCCGGCGATCGAACGCCAGGTGATGCCCATGCTGACCGAGTACGAGGACTGGGTCACGCAGCACGCGGGGCTATTTCGCCGCATCGAGGCGGTGCGTGAAGGTGACGAGTTTCAACGGCTGGATGCGGTACAACAACGCCTGGTGGATCGCATTTACAAAGAGTTTGTACGGCAAGGAGCCCGGCTCAGTCCGGAAGACAAGGAACGGTTGTCGGCGATCAATCAACGCCTGGCCAATCTCTTTACCAGCTTCACGCAGAATGTCCTGGCCGACGAAGAAGGCTGGGTGACCTGGATCGAGGATCCCGCGCGGTTGTCCGGTCTTCCGCAAAGCGTGATCGACTCCATGGCTGCGGCAGCGGCCGAACGTGGTCAACCGGGCAAGTGGGCCGTGCTCAACACCAGGTCGAGCATGGAGCCGTTCTTGACCTACGCCGATGATCGCGAACTGCGAAAACAGGTGTGGCACAACTACTACAACCGCGGCGATAACGGTGACGCTCATGATAACAACGGCATTATTGCTGAAATCCTCAAACTGCGCGCCAAACGGGCGAAACTGCTCGGCTACCCCACCCATGCGCACTGGCGGCTAGAGTCGCAAATGGCGAAGACTCCCGAAGCGGCAATGGAACTGATGATGAAAGTCTGGCCCAAAGCGGTGGCTCGCGTCCGTGAGGAAGTGGCCGATATGCAGAAGATCGCCGATGCCGAAGGGAAGGGCGTCACCATCGAGCCATGGGACTATCGCTACTATGCCGAAAAAGTGCGCAAGGCGAAGTACGATTTGGATTTCAATGAAGTGAAACCCTACCTGCAGATGGAAAAACTGCGAGAGGGAATGATGTGGGCCGCCGGACAACTGTACGGCTTGCGGTTCCGCGAGATCCATGACGTGCCGGTCTTTCATCCCGATGTGCGCGTCTGGGAAGTTCTGGGGGCCGATGGTCGCCATGTGGGATTGTGGTACTTCGATCCCTATGCACGACCTGGCAAGCGATCCGGAGCCTGGATGACCGACTACCGCGCTCAAGAAAACATCGACGAATTCGTCACGCCGATCGTTTCCAATAACTCGAACTTCATCAAACCCTCCGCGGGCCAACCGGTCCTCATCTCTTGGGATGACGCCGATACCATGTTCCACGAGTTTGGCCACGCGCTGCACGGCCTGTTATCCAACGTCCGTTATCCGACGCAGTCGGGCACCAACGTTCCTCGCGATTACGTCGAGTTTCCATCCCAGTTGAACGAACATTGGCTGGAGACCGAAGAGGTTCTGAATCAGTTTGCCGTGCACCATGAAACCGGTGAGCCGATTCCGCAGGAATTGGTCGAAAAGATTCGCCGGGCCGCCAAGTTCAACCAAGGATTCGCCACCGTCGAGTACCTGGCCAGCGCGCTGGTCGACATGAAACTCCACCTGGCTGGCGATCAGGATATTGATCCCGACAAGTTCGAGCGTGAAACGCTTGCCGAGTTAGGCATGCCCAAGGAAATCGTCATGCGACATCGAACCCCGCATTTTCAACACATTTTCGCCGACGACGGATACTCGGCCGGCTACTACAGTTACCTGTGGTCCGACGCCCTGACGGCCGATGCGGCGGAAGCCTTTGAGGAAGCCGGGTCTTTCTACGATCCCACACTGGCCAAGAGTTTGCACGACAACATCATGTCCGTCGGCGATACGATCGATCCGGCCGAGGGATTTCGACGCTTCCGTGGCCGAGATGTGGACACCGCCGCCTTGCTGCGCAAACGCGGCTTTCCCGTCGACTGACAAGTTTTTGTCAGTCAGTCAGTAGCCAGCAGTCCGTCCCGCGGCCCCTCGCGCCTGCCGCCAGGGGCCGCGCCGGTCCCTCTTCCCCCCCTGCAAGCACCGATCACAGCGTCGCTCCGCGACGCTCCCATTCGACCGGCACCGATCCTCCCGGCATTGAAACACCGGGCTACCATCACTCGGCGTCCGGGCGTCTTCGACCACTTGGACCGTCTTCGACCTCTCTTCGACCTCTCTGACCACTTCAACCTCTTCGCACGCCAAGTTCATCCGACACCACCTGATGGTTGGGGCACCAGGACAGCAAGCTATGGTCGGCGATGCGAAACGCCGTGAAGATCTGGGGCAGTTGGACGCGGTGTGCCAGACAAAAGGGCCCGCTACGTCGGCCCAGAGTTTTGTGGCGAAGCAATACAACGAGCCCAGGAGGGGAGCGGAAATTCGTTGATGCCGCCGCGTTTTCTGTCGCCTGGCGACATGATGACCGTATCCAACCAGTCGCCTAGCGACAAAAGCCCGGTCAGTGATGGCCGGGTACCGATCGATCCCCATAACCCCCATACGTGTCGCGTTGCGGCGCGGTGAGGATTTTAAGATATTGGATTTCGCCGCCTCGCCCCTCCACTCCGTTCCCGCAGCAATACAATGTAGTGCTTCAGCAGGTGATCGTTTGCTACGGCGAGGCGACCAAGTATCGCTTCATGTCGCCGAGCGATAGGATCACCGTAACCAACCGGTAGCGCAGCGACAAAGCGATTGCCGCCCGGTCAGTGATGGCCGGGGACCGATTCCCCCGTATGCGAAGAGGAGCATTGTCCGATGTGGTTCGATCTATCCAGTGCATCTCGATTGTTTTTGCGTTGCCAGCGGGTGGCTGTGTGGGCCTTATTCCTTGGCGTGAGCGTCTTCGCCGCGATCGGTGTTGCTCAGCCACTGCCGAATTTCGTCATTATCAACATCGATGACCTGGGCTACGGTGATATCGGGCCCTATGGCAATGCAACCCAAGACACGCCGAACCTCGACCGAATGGCTGCTGAAGGTCGGCGGTTGACCAGCCATTACGCCGCCCCGGTCTGTTCGCCGTCCCGAGCGGCGTTGATGACGGGATGCTATCCCAAGCGCGTGTTGCCCACGCCCCACGTACTCTTTCCTGCATCGCGCGTCGGCCTGGCTCCCGAAGAAATCACCATTGCCGAGTTGCTCAAACGAGCCGGTTATGCAACCGCATGCATCGGCAAATGGCACTTAGGGGACCAGCCTCCTTTCCTCCCTACGCGCCAAGGATTCGATTACTACTATGGTCTTCCCTATTCCAACGACATGGGGCCTCCCGAGGATGGAGCGAAGAGCAATTTCGGCCAGCCGCTTCCCAAACAGCGTTCGAAACCACCTACTGGGCCGATCCCTGAAGATGGGATTCGAGGAATTGCCCAGCCGCCATTACCGTGGTTGGAAAATGAACGAGTTATCCAACGCGTGCGAGCGGCTGAGCAGCAGACCTTGGTGCGCCGGTATACGGAAAAAGCGGTCGAGTTCATCGAGCAGCATCGTCACCAGCCGTTTTTTCTCTACTTGCCGCATTCCGCGGTCCATTTCCCCCTCTATCCCAGCGAATCGTTTCGTGGTCGTTCACGCAACGGACTGTTCGGCGATTGGGTCACCGAGGTCGACTGGAGTGTGGGGCGGATTCTCAATACCCTGCGCGATTTACAGCTCGATGATCGTACGTTGGTCATTTTCACTTCCGACAACGGCGGCCAACCGCGACATGGAGCCAACAATGCCCCGTTGCGCGGCGGCAAAGGGTCGACTTGGGAGGGAGGCGTGCGCGTCCCAACCATTTGTTGGTGGCCCGGAAGCATCCCGGCAGGAACAGAAACTGATGCCATCACGACCATGATGGACTTGCTGCCAACAATCGCCGGGCTAGCCGGCGTGGAACCTCCCGCGGATCGAATAATTGATGGGGTGGATATTTGGCCCGTCATGGCGGGAACACTTTCCGAGTCGGACGCCCCACCGCGAAACGAGTTTTTCTATTTCCGCGGCTTGGAATTGGAAGCGGTCCGCCAAGGGCCATGGAAACTAAGCTTCAAGAACCAGGGCGCTCTCTACAACTTGGAGAAGGATATCGGCGAGACGAAGGACGTAGCCGCTGATCATCCAGAAGTCGTTGCCCGTTTGACCCAATTGGCGGAACACATCGATCGAGATTTGGGTCGGAAAGGCGTAGGGCCAGGCTGTCGTCCCCTCGGGCGAGTTGACAGCGCCAGGCCGTTGCTACCTCATCCCGAAGAAGCAAACTAGCCACAGGATGACGTATGGGACGCCATTCTCACCCGGGTAACCCGGCATAGGGGGCAGTTGTGGAAATACGGGGCCGGAAGTGGCAGGCAACCGAAAACTGCAAGATGACAAGACGTGCAGGGGGGGCGGATCGGGTGGCGGCGGGCCATCGCCGGCCGTGCACCTCTCGAAGACTTACCTACTCCTGTTCCCAATCCACCGGTGATGGGACACCGAAGCGACGGAGAAATCATCAACCGAGCGGAAACGATGGCTGCCCATGCTGACGAGGAGTTCAACGAGGCGTGGCGTTAGCTGGCATGCTCCTCGACTTGCACCATCACGGCTTCCCGTAGTTCCCTGGCGGTGATGGCGGCTTCTGACGAGGTGGCATCGAGAACGGTCACATGCCCCATCTTGCGCCCCGGTCTTGGTTCGGCTTTACCGTACAGGTGCAGATGCACATTGGCATGCGCCAGAATCGCTTCCCAGTCGGGAGGTCCGTTGTCCCACAAATCGCCCAACAGATTCGCCATGGCGGCCGGCGTCCACTGTTCGGGCTTGACCAGTGGCAAATTGCACACGGCGCGCACCGCCATCTCGAACTGGCTGCATTGAAACGCTTCGATGGTCAAGTGGCCGGAGTTGTGCGGTCGTGGGGCAATCTCATTGACCAGCAGATGGCCATCGTTATCGACGAACATCTCCACACACATCAGACCGATGAGGCCCATCTCTTCGGCGAGGCCAGTACAGATGCGGCGCGCCTCCTCTTCCAAGTCGCGCAGGTCGGCGGACACGGGACACCGAGTCACATCGAGAATGTGGTTGGCGTGCTCATTCTCCAAGAGCGGAAACGTTTGGATCTGGCCGCGCAGGTTGCGTGCCACCAGCATGGAAACCTCCGCAGTGAAGGGGATCCATTTCTCGGCGATCAATGGCTGATCACCAACAGCCGCCCATGCTGCATCCAATTGTTCCGCAGCGCGAACGGTGACCTGCCCCTTGCCGTCGTAACCGCTGCGGACGGTTTTCAGCACGAGGGGAAATCCGAGTTCTTCCCCCGCCTGCTGGCACTCCTCCCAACTGGTAACCGAGCGAAAGGGAGCCGTGGCAAAGCCGGCGGCGCGCACATTGTTCTTCTCCCGCAATCGATCTTGGCAGGTTTCCAAAATCTCGGGACGAGGATGGATGGGGGCGAATCGCCCAGCTTTTCGCGCCACGTCGACGGCCACGTTTTCGAATTCGAGGGTGACCACGTCGCATCGCCTGGCAAAGGACTCGATCAAATCATCGTCGGCCGAATCGTCGGTAGGACACACCACGTGTCGATCGGCCGCTTGGGCCGCCGGGCAATCCTCTTCCGGATCCAAGATAATGACATGGTAGCCCATCCGCTGGGCGGCATGCGTGATCATGCGCCCGAGCTGGCCGCCACCAAGGATGCCAATCCAACTGCCCGGAGGTAGCATTCTGCGGTCGTTCATCGTAGATCATTTACCTGCGATGGGGAAATGGGTTATCCGTCAGCACAATCGCCGCTCATCGAGCACGCGTTGCGTCTGCTCTTGACACCAGCGGTGCAGTTTTTTCCGCAGCTCGCCATCGTGCAAGGCGAGGATTCGTACGGCGAGCAGCCCGGCGTTCTTCGCCCCGGCGGTACCGATGGCCAAGGTTGCTACGGGCACACCGCCTGGCATCTGGACGATGGAGAGCAGGGAGTCGAGCCCTTGCAAAGCACGACTTTGCACGGGAACACCTAGTACGGGCAGGGGCGTAAGACTGGCCACCATACCGGGTAGATGAGCGGCTCCGCCGGCGCCGGCAATGATGACTTGCAAACCTCGTTGTTCGGCCGTTCGGGCATAGTCGACCATCCATTCGGGAGTACGGTGCGCCGAGACGACTTGGGCGTCGAAGGGCACGGCAAACTCTTGCAGGATACGAGTCGCTTCCTGCATCGTTTCCCAGTCGGAGCGGCTGCCCATGATGACACCAACTGCCGCTTGTTGATCATTCATCAGCACACGTTCCTCAGCAATCACCAATGAAAGGGAGGTCCCTGCATCCCGCCACTTCAGCCGGTTGGATCGTTAGCATGCTCGCCCAAGGATGTCTCGGCGGAAGCATTGCTCTGGTCGGTAGCAGTCGCTTCATCCTCGGGATGGCCCAACACACTCGCCTCTCGCTTCGTTCCCCCTGGAGTCGACTGCGCAGGACGCAGAAGCGGAAACAAGATTACCTCGCGGATGTTGCGGGAACCGGTAAGCAGCATGACCAGCCGATCGATGCCGATTCCCAAGCCGCCCGCCGGGGGCATCCCATGGCGCAGCGCGAGAATGAAGTCATGATCCATTCTCGCCATGGAGTCATCTTCAGCCAGCCCCTCCAACTGCGTACGGAACAATTCTTCCTGCAATATAGGATCGTTCAATTCGGTATAAGCGTTGGCAATCTCCATGCCTTGGACGAACAACTCGAAACGCTCGGCGACGCGAGGATTGTCCGCTTTCCGCTTGGTCAACGGGCAGATGCTGGCCGGATAATCGATGACGAAGATCGGTCCCTGCAGCTGACCTTCGACCTGCTCTTCAAAAATCTCACTCTTGATCACATCAGGATGTTTGCCTTCCGGATCAAGCCCCAGGCGGCGGGCGTGCGCCACGAGCGCTGAGGCATCGTCCGGGTCCACACCGGTGATGTCGGCAAAAAGCTCATCGTACGTACGTCGTTGGAAAGGGGGAGTAAAATCGATAACGTTGTCATTCCACTGGACCTGGAACCCCTTCCCCAGACGCTCCAACGCGTCGACGATAATCCGCTCGGTCAACTCCATCATCACCCGGTAATCGGCAAACGCCTCATACGCCTCGAGCATCGTGAATTCTGGATTATGACGAGGACTGATTCCTTCATTGCGGTACACTCGCCCCAATTCGTACACCCGTTCCATACCGCCCACCAACAGGCGCTTCAGGTGCAATTCGAGGGCGATCCTCAGCACCAGTGGCATATCGAGCGCATTGTGATAGGTCTTGAAAGGCCGAGCGGCCGCGCCCCCAGCGATCGTATGCAACGTGGGCCCTTCCACCTCACAGTAACCGCGGCGGTTCAAGGTATCTCGGATCGATTGCACGATTTGCGTTCGCGCGAGGAAGACGTCCATCACGCCACGGTTGTAAGTGAGATCGAGATACCGCTGCCGCTGCCGCAGTTCCGGGTCCTGCAATCCCGCATACTTTTCCGGCGGCGGTTCGAGCATCTTTCCTAGAAAGTGCAATTTCTCGGCGAACACCGTCAGCTCGCCAGTATTCGTCCGCCCTAAACGCCCATCCACCCCGATCCAATCGCCGAGATCGAACAGCTTGGATAGTTCGAAATCGCGGTCCCCGACCTGCGCCTTACCGATCATGATCTGGATGTCACCGGTCCAATCGCGCAACGTGATGAACTTGATCTTTCCTTGGCCACGTTGCAAAACGATGCGCCCGGCCACACGGACCTGAGGACCGATTTCTTCTCCGGCACCTTGCTCGGCCTTCCACGCCCGGTAGTCGATCGGCTGCTCCGCCTGCCGCGCCGCATCAAAATCGGGCAGCGCGATCTCCTGTCCCGATGCAAGCCGATATTTCACCTCCGCTGCCCGTGCGCGAACAGAGTCGATCAACTGCCGATCGTCGAACCGCGAACCCCACGGGTCGACTCCCATCTGTTGAAGTTTTTCGAGCTTTAGCAGTCGGGCTTCGTGTGGTTCTGTCATCAGGGCTCAACACTGTGATCAAGAATCGGGAACGGTAGCGGGACAGTACCCGCAGGACTATGCGACCTCGAAGGTCGGAGACGATTCTAGTCCCACCCAAGCGATTCTTCGAGGTGGGGTCCACCACGGCATCACCCTGTGGGAATGGGCGGGAATTGGTACATGCAGAAGGATGCTCGCCTGCCGCCATAATCGCGTCAGGGATCGTTCCGTCCCGTTCTGGATGGGGCGCTACGCACTCCAAGATGGACTGGTAACCACAACCGACGACTGGGAGAAATGAGGCGATCTGAATCCATCGGGCGATTCGCGTGGGACGTTGCCGTACCACGAGAGCGGTCATTCGAAGATTTTTTCCGGATTGCTCCACCTATTTCTGCGGGACGATGGGTGCACGTAGGGCGTTTGTTCGAACATAAACTACATCTGTCCGTTATTGATCCTGCCACAGAAGGAAAACACGGGATAATCCCTCGATTTTCGCCCCCACGAGGGCGGCATTTATCGCTGTTTTCCTCTAGCCATTTCGCCTATAATGGCAGTAACATTTCTGGAGCTGGGACTCTGGTCCTCCTCATTTTTCCACTGAGCCGCGCACGCGGAATTCCGGTTGCTGATTTTCCCATTCGAACCTTTACCGTCGCTGCGGCGTCGTTCCCAAGGATCGGTCCAGTGTTTCAGAAACGTGTCCGGAGCATTTCGCTTCCTCCTCATCGACCACAGCTTGATCCATCTATTTGGAGTATCATTTCCGGCCACGGCAGGTGGTAATGATTCTTCTGACACTGCTGCCATCCTGGAGCTGATGGCCTTGACAGGAAAGGAGTTTTTTGTGGTGCTAGAGGAAACGAACTGAGTCCGGTCTTGTCTGGAAAAACATACCTCGAATTCCCACCCCATGTTTCCCGTACGTAGCTGCGGCGGCGTACCACTTTTCGCCCAGGAGCTGAACACCAATGAATGGAAAGCGACCTTTACGGAGTCGATCGGATCGACCTGTCAACCGCAATCCCGGTTCACGTAATCGCTCGGTCCAGTTGGACCCGGAAGTAGAACAGCGCATTCGCGAGCTGGACTCCGAGCGTGAACCGGTGTCACTGGCAGAGGAGATTTCCATCGAGCAACGTCACGGGGGACAGCAACCGTCGCCATCGGCTGAGGCGTCGCAGAGTGACATCACGTTTGCTCAACTGCAACAAATGTCTCCCGAAGAACTGGCAGAAGTGGCGCGGCAACAGAACGTGGACCCGACGGGGATGGAGACGCGTCAGTTGATTTTTCAGATTATCAAAGCGCGATTGCGCAACAACGGATTGATGTTCGGTGAAGGCACGCTCGAAATACTGCCGGACGGATTCGGATTCTTGCGCAGCGCAAAACACCATTACGTCTCCTGCCCGGATGATATTTACGTTTCCCCCAGTCAAATCCGGCGATTCGGACTGCAAACCGGATCGCACGTTGCCGGGCAAATCCGACCGCCGAAAGAGAACGAACGGTACTTCGCTTTATTGAGAGTGGAAGCGATTAACTTTCAGGATCCGGAGGCCCGTCATCGCAAGGTGGCGTTCGATGACCTCACTCCCTTGCACCCTGATCAGCGCATTGTTCTGGAAACGGAGCCCGATGTGCTGGAGACACGGGTCGTCGATCTGATTGCACCCATCGGGTTTGGGCAGCGCGGGCTGATCGTCAGTCCGCCCCGTGCCGGGAAAACGATTCTCATGCAGAAAATGGCTCGGGCCGTCCTGAAAAACTATCCTCAAGCCTACGTGATGATGTTGCTCATCGACGAGCGGCCCGAGGAAGTTACCGACATGGAGCGGGAGGTGCGTGGTCCCAACTGTGAGGTGATCAGCAGTACCTTCGACGAACCGGCGTCGCGCCATGTACAGGTAGCTCAAATGGTGTTGGAAAAAGCGAAGCGAATGGTCGAGTACGGCGTCGACGTCGTGATCTTCCTGGATAGTATCACGCGGTTCGCCAGAGCGTGGAACAGCGAATGTCCGCAAAGTGGCAAACTGTTGACCGGAGGCCTGGATGCCAATGCGCTGCAAAAACCGAAGGCCTTCTTCGGTTCGGCCCGGAAAGTCGAGGAAGGAGGATCGTTGACGATCATCGCCACCGCTTTGGTCGACACCGGCAGCCGAATGGACGATGTGATTTTCGAGGAGTTCAAAGGAACGGGGAACATGGAAATCATACTCGACCGATCGCTCGTCGATCGCCGGGTGTGGCCGGCCATCGATATCAATGCCAGCGGTACGCGTCGTGAGGAGATCCTGATGGACCCCGAGGAATTTCGTCGCGTATCGATGATGCGGCGCGTGTTGGGAGAACTCAATCCCGTAGACGCCATGGAACAATTGCTCACGCAATTGCGCAAGACAAAATCGAATGCGGAATTCCTCTTAGGCCTGCGAGCAGAAGCCCATGGACGACTATAAACCAATCATCGGCGTCGTCGTCTCCACCTACAACGAGAATATCACGGCGCGTCTGCGACAAGGTGCCTTGGAAACGCTGGCCGCCGGCGGTTACGGCGAAAGTCGGGTCGAAGTGGTATCGGTCCCCGGTGCGTGGGAAATTCCCTTGGCCGCGCAGCGCTTGGCTCAACGAGACGACGTAGCGGGTGTCGTGTGCTTAGGGGCCGTCATCCGTGGCGAAACCAGCCATGATGAACATATTAATCGTGCGGTAAGCTCTGCTTTGATGCAGTTGATGCTCCAGTTCCAAAAACCCATTGGCTTCGGGTTGCTAACCTGCCACACCATGGAACAAGCAATTCATCGGGCTGGCGGTAATGTCGGCAACAAAGGGGTGGAGACGGCGTCGGCCGTCCTGAGCATGCTCGGCCCTTAAAGAGTATTTCGGTGCCATCCACCACACTTAAATGCCCCCCACCAATTGCATTGCCGCAAGTGCTTCTGCAATGATAAGTTATGGCCTTCGGGTTGGCGCTCCGTGACTTCGGTATGCTGTCTTTACAGGACTGTTCGGCAGCGTGGTCCGGCCGTCCCTGTGAGGCTGTGCGGCGGCTGGCCGGGGTGTTCGAGCGGCTGTCGCAATCGGCCTCGCTCGCCAGGCAGGTCTAGGCGAGTGTGTAGTTTGGGCGAAGCCCTGGCGGCTCCGTAGCCTGGCGGCAACGCCCCGCAGGGGCCAGACCAAACTAGCTGTCTTTACAGGACTGTTCGGCAGCGTGGTCCGACCGTCCCTGTGAGGCTGTGCGGCGGCTGGCCGGGGTGTTCGAGCGGCTGTCGCAATCGGCCTCGCTCGCCAGGCAGGTCTAGGCGAGTGTGGAGTTTGGGCGAAGCCCTGGCGGCACCGTAGCCTGGCGGCAACGCCCCGCAGGGGCCAGACCAAACTAGCCCGGGGCAAGGCCGTCAAGCGAGCACCGCTCGCACGCGGCCGTCGCCCTGGGTGGCAAAAGATCCCCACGATCCCTGATCGCCCTGAAGGGGCGACCTATCGACGTGGCGAAGGCATTTGAATCCCTCGCGCCCATGAGCCACAGCATGACCTACCACTCCGTCCCGCAACGACATCGCATCGGCCAGCCTGGCCGCTGATGACAAGTTCACGTGGAAGGGTTCGGCATCCTCCTCGGCCACTTCGTCGGTCGATTACCAACAGCATTACGATTCGGTCGTCCAGGCCATTGTGTTGCTGTGGCAGTTTGGTGCCACCGGCAGTTTGGTGCGGCAGTTTGGTGCCATCGGCTGTCTTAGGGATTGTCAAGAGCGAGTGAGGGCTCACGATAGTTTCGCTCGTTTTTCTTCATGGCGTTGGGGATCAGGAGCAGGTTACGCACGACGGCGACCCACGCAACCTTTTTTCTGCTTTCCTTTGGCCAGTAGGCGTTGGTAGAACGCTTTCATGGGTCTCGTGGCGACGCACGGCGACGATGGCCGCCATGTAGAGGACCTTGCGGATGTCGGCTCGGCCAGCCGATGGGCTACGGCGACGCTCCCTCGGGGTTCACCAACAAAAGCAACGGTCGCCTTGCCTGTCACCAGTGTCGGTCGCCAACTCGCTGCGCTCGAACCGGGCGAGCGACCGACGGCTGGCTCCGACGAAGGCAACGGGGAACTCGTCCCCCTAAGACACCATGCGGCAGCCTGCCAACGGCTCCGGTTCAACCTCACCGGATGAACTGCACGGCGCGAGCAAAACGCTCTGGCGTGGGGACGAAGTCGAGGAAGCCAGTGATCTCCGCCAGTACCTGGCGTGGCTCCCGTCGCAACCGATCGAACTCGACGCGCAGGAAGGGACACCGGGTCGAGCGGAGGAACTCCCCGCGACCGATCAACATCTGCCGAATGACCGTCGTACACGTGTCCAACGGCCAGCCCCATCCGCGTTTGGCCAACGAGTTGATGATGTGCTCTTCGTCCCGATCGACGACGAGTAACCTTGGTCGGTCCCACGCCGTTTCTAGATCTTCCCCCATCAGGCAATTTCGTGCAACCCAGCAATTCTGTTGACCCAAGTGGCTTTGCGATAGAAAGTTATGCCCCCAGGGTGAGCTTCCTATGGCATCGGCAGACCATCCCTGGGAGACTGTTCGGCGGTTGGCCGAGTAGTGCGACCAGCTGTCGCAATTGGAATCGCCCGCCCCACAAATCCAGGAGAGTGGGAAGGTTGGGCGAAGCCCTGTCGACACCACAGCCTGGCGGCAACGCCCCAGGAATCGGAATCGCACCAAGTTCGTTTTTGGCCGAAGGCCAAACTCACCGGCGCTGCAATCGGCTCGACACAAATCCACGGAAGGACCATCGTGCGCCCAACCGCATTGCAAAAAGGACTTTAGTGCCACCCACAAAACGGACTTTGGTGCCACCCATCGGTTGGATTTGCGTAACCTTATTTGTAACAAAGGCTTATGAGATAAAAATCGGATCGCGAAGAGATCTTCGTGTGGGCCGACGGCCAGGAGGTACTGCGGATTGTCGATTTCGACGCCGAAGCAAAACGGACTTTGGTGCCACCCATCGGTTGGATTTGCGTAACTTTATTTGTAGCAGAGGCTTATGAGATAAAAACCGGATCGCGAAAAGATCTTCGTGTGGGCTGATGGCCAGGAGGTACTGCGGATCGTCAACGCCGACGCCGAAGGTCCCAGCACGGCCCGGTTGATGAATCGGTACCTGTGGGGCGCGGCGGTCGATCAGTTGTTGGCCGACGAACAGTATATGTCGTGGTGGTCCCCCGACGCGTTCCACGGCAGTTCCACATGTCGTCCCTTCGGGACTCCCGGGATACTGCGACACGAACTCCGGGCTCCCGCCCGGAGCTAGATTATCTCGCCGCTTCGCGGCTGGGATGCGACAGCCATGGAGTCCCGGATCGCTGATTTGCAGCGTTTGACAATTCTGGCCGATCTTTGGAGTGCTCCGACTTCGCGGAGATTTCTTTTCCCTCGTTCCCAGGCTCCGCCTGGGAACGCACTGCCAGTTGAGGCTCCGCCTCTTTCCTCCGAAATGGCCAAGGATTCGTCAGCCAGTCTGACACGCGGAGGCCGACGGCCAGAGATTCCCATTTGGAACTTGGAAATCAGAAAAACCTGGTCCACGAAGCCGACTTCGACGCGGCGGGCAACGCGATTGCGTCCAGCCATCCAGATGCCGTCGATGCGGTATTCGGTTATACTGGCCGGTCGTGGGATGAGGACGTGGACTTGCAATACAACCGTGCCCGCTGGTACTCCCCCACCCTCGGCCGCTGGCTCAGCCAAGACCCCATCTCCTTCGCCGCCGGCGATGCGAATTTGTATCGGTATGTGGGCAATGCCCCCGTCGACGCAACCGATCCGAGTGGGTTGGAAGAGAACGAAGACCTGCGCGCGCGACTAGAAGCACTTCTTAAGAAACTACGACAACAAGAGCATACTGCTAATGCGAGTCTTTCTAATCGAGAACGCCACCAAAAGGGGCAATCGAGGAAGGCAAGCGACGGACGAAGAAAGATCGACAGAGAGTTGAAAGCTGAAGCTGAGCGAGCAAAAAAGAAGGCGGCTTTGGAGGCCTCAAAATCAGAAAAGCAGCGATGTCAGGAGGCGTTAAATGAAATTGAAGATATTTTTTTCTGGTTTTCTGGTTCCCAGGCTCCGCCTGGGAATTCAATGCCTTGCAGGCTCTGCCTGCACATCGCCAGACAGCGCCTCACCGCATCGCTACGCGACGCGTAGGGAGGGATTGGGGACTCGACGCCCCGGTCATGAATGACCGGGCTACCATCACGGCGTCGCTACGCGACGACAACCAGGGCCGGCGCCGTGGTGGCTGCTTGTTCGTCCTCTGGCGGCGGCTACGGTTTCTATATACGTCACGGACACAAGGCAGCGTGAGAATTGGGTCGCCCTTTCAGGGCTTGCATGGTTGGGCATTCGTGTTCCCAGGGCGGCGCTTCCAGCGGCTTCGCCGCTGGCGCTCTGCCCTGGGCTTTCATGGCGCTGCCCCTTCGGGGCGAATTGCGGTATTTGGGAATTCTGGCGAATTCCACTACTGATAGTGGACCTGGTCGACGTGTTCCCCGAAGAGACGGAGTATGTGATCCGGCAGCTCAGTCACGTCTACCGCGTGGATGCCGAGGCGCGGCGTAAGGGATTGTCTCCCCAGAAGTGGCTGGCGTTGCACCGAGCCAAGAGCCAGCGGGTGATGGACGGCCTGCACAAATGGCTGCCCCGGCAATTGGACGACCGGCTGGTGGAGCCGAATTCAGCGCTGGGGCAAGCGATCAACTACATGCTCAAGCACTGGGAGCAGAATTGGATCGCCCTTTCAGGGCTTGGATGGTTGGGCATTCGTGTTCCCAGGGCGGCGCTTCCAGCGGCTACGCCGCTGGCGCTCTGCCCTGGGCTTTCATGGCGCTGCCCCTTCGGGGCGAATTGCGGTATTTGGAATTCTGGCGAATTTCACTACTGGTAGGAGCCCCAGCACCGCGATAGCTCCCTCCATCATCTACCCCACTCAGCCGCCCCCCGCATTCGATCCCAAATTTTTTTCCAGCCCGCACGCCTACCGCAAACTCATGGCGTTTGACGCTTTGTTGAGCATGGAATCGGAGATCTATTGCCAGCATCTACGGCCGTCACCACATCGTACGCAGCTACTGCGCTGGGCATGGTGGTCGCATCCCTAGTCAAGGTGGTAGGAAGCAGCCGAGCTTCAGCCGCGATGAAGCGAAATGCCTGGGCCATCCCAGCTGGGAAAACCGAGAAAAACGGGAAAACGGAACAAGATAGCGGCTTGGCGATCGACATTTCGGTGGAGGGCCGATGTTGTTAAACTCCTGCCATGTGGATGCGCCGTTTTAATCGCTATGTAGTTTGGGAGATAACGAAACTATTTCTCATCACCCTGGTCGGCTTCACTACGGTCGTAACGCTCATCGGCGTTGTGCAACAATTGGTGACGCAGGGACTGGGGCCGTGGGCCATTGCGCAATTGACGCCCTACATCTTACCGATTTCCTTGCAGTTTGCATTGCCCGGCACGCTGTTGTTTGCGGTGTGCAGCGTCTATGGTCGAATCGCCGCGGACAACGAGATCATGGCGGTTGCAGCCTCTGGTGTACCACCCATCCGGGTAATCTTACCCGTTCTGGGAATGAGCTTAGTGCTAAGTTTGGTGGCGGTGTGGTTAAACGACATTGCATTCTCGTGGGGACGGCCGGGAATCAACCGGGTAATCATGCACTCGATCGAACGGGTCGTCTACGGAGTTCTTTCGACGCAAGGGTCGTACAGCACGGCGCAAGGGTTTTCGATCCACGTGCATGGCATCGCCGAAGACGGTCGCACCTTGATCGCGCCGACGATCACGACGACCCCCAGTGATGGTTCGGAACCGATCAGTATTTCAGCACGTGCGGCCAAGTTGATCATGGATCCGGATCGAGAGGTGTTACGTATCGAATTGGTCGACAGCGTGATTGAGAGCTCCAAGGTATCGAGCGTGATGCCGGGACCGGCGGAGTACGAAATAAGTTTATCGCGAGCTACTAAGAAGGGGACGAGCGCGGGTCATCCCTCCGAGTATCCCATGCGTGTCATTCGACGCCAGGTGGAACGCGAGCGGGAAAAGATTGTGGAATCGCGGGAGCTGTTGGCGGTCCATTCCGCTTTCGGATTGGCTATTGGCCGTCCTGATTGGTTGGTCGATGCGGAAAGTTCTCAGCAGCTGGGTGCCATCGGCGGAGCGCGAGCTCTGGCCAATCGTCTTCAGGCTGAGCCGGCCCGACGCTGGGCCAATGGATTCAGTTGTTTTTTTTTCGCCTTGGTGGGGATTCCGCTGGCGATCCGCATGCGGTCGGCGGATCATTGGACTAGCTTTGGGACGTGCTTCGTACCTATTCTTCTGTTGTATTACCCGGTTTTTATGCTGGGGGCGGACCACGCCAAGAATGGGACTTGGCCACCGGTAGCGATGTGGATGGGCAATGCCGTACTGGCCGTCGTCGGCCTGTGGTTGCTGCGGTCCATCCATCGGCGGTGAGTTGCTGGTTGGCCTCACGTGCTAAAAGTACCAGTGGCGTGAGCGACTCCGAGGCGGCGCCCATTTCCCATGCCCCGCTGGTAGGTCCCCCTGGCCAAGGCCGGCTACCGACGACTATCCGTTCAGGAAAGGATTCCTACCGTGGCGCACTTTCTGCACGACCGCATCTCCTCCGCTTTCCTCGGCGCAATCCCCGAGGATTGGCGAATGCGAGTAGTTCGTCGCCGTGTCCTTCTGACGCTGGTGGGGATTACTTTCACGTGCACCTTCAACTTAACTATCTTGACGCCTCTAACGATGGACCCGTTCGCATGGACGCAGGCGCTGGTATGGCCTGGGTGGTTCTTGCTGACGGCCGGTTTATTGCTTCGCTCTTGGGCGGCAGGAACATTGAACAAGGCGCGGGAGGTGACATCGACTGGCCCTTATGCGCTCTGCCGCAATCCTTTGTACCTCGGCTCGCTTTGCATCTTGTTGGCGTTTTGCTGGTGGTGCCGCGACTGGTTGACGGTACTGCTGGCCGCCGGACCACTGGGCTATGTTTATGGGCTTCAAGTGCGCTACGAAGAGCAGTTGCTCGATGCCAAATTCGGCCAAGCATGGCGCGATTATGCGGCGACCGTACCGCGTCTGCTGCCTAGACAACTTCCGCCCCGCGCCGCCTGGGCAGGATGGACATTCACTCGATGGCGACGCAATCGAGAATACCGGGCGTTGGGTGGTGTGGCGTTAGGTGTCTTGGCGGTCTGGTTGTGGCAGTGGTTGCATAGCGGCGGGCACTAAGCCTGAGCGGTGGATCGCGTGCATGGAGTTCGATCCGTCTGGAGCTGACAATGTTTCGCAATATGCTGATTCGTAAGAAAACGCTGTACATCACCGTCGCCCTGACCGTGACGTTGATGCTATTGATGCTGTGCAGCCTCCGCGGCGTCTACAAATACCGCGATCTGGCGCGGAACATCGGTACGTTGTCAGCGGAGGTCAAAGAAATCTGGCGCTTGAACAACTATGTCAATGAGATGCGCAGTTACCTGCGGCCAGTGGAGACGTTTTCTACTCCGTCGTTGGGAGACCACTCGTTGCATCGGTCGTCCGAGACGCGTACACGTTTGCTCGCCATGCTGGACTTCGTGCGCCGAGAGCTGAAGCATCACGAAGCACGCATCCGCGCGCACCTCGTGGCCTCCGATCCGTTGTTGGCCACCAATCGGCACGAGCTGCAACGGATCAAGGAGATTCAGCGGCGTATCGATTTGATCGAAAAGGCGGCCTACGATGCTCAACTCGATCGCACCGGCCAGATTGATGAGCATTTGGAGGAACTGGGATTCGATCTCAACGAGCTGTTCGGCTACTTGACCGATCGCATGGCCGGGTTTCGTGAGGAGATGCGTTCGCGTTACCGGACGTGGATCGGGATGATCGTGGCCACGACCCTTATTTGTCTGGTGATCGTGGGCGGATCATTCTTGTTCTTTCGCCGCGGCGTGGTACACCCCTTCAAGATTCTGTTGGAGGATTCACGGCGCATCGCCGGTGGAGATTTTCATCATCGCATTCGCCTGCAGTCTGGCGATGAGCTGGGAGAACTGGCCAAAGCGATGAATGAAATGACCGAGCGATTCGTGGCGATCGAGCGGGATTTGAACGAAAAGGTCGAACAACGGACTCGCGAGGTGGTGCGCAGCGAACAGTTGGCCAGCGTAGGATATCTTGCCGCCGGTCTGGCCCATGAGATCAACAATCCGTTGGGAGCGATTGCCTGGAGCGTCGACGCGTTGGAGAGCCGCTTGTTCCATCTGTTGCGTGACCAGGGAGCCTCAGCAGGCGGCGAAGCAGAGGCCACCGCTACCGCGCCGAGCGCCGGGCAGGGAGAAGAGGGTGTGGTGGGGGGCGAGACGAACACGGAACGGGCGGCGCAGTTGAAAATTATCCAAGACTACCTGACCCGCATCCAGGATGCCGCCTTCCGTTGCCGTGAGATCCTGTCGCGGTTGTTGGATTTCGCCCGTCTGGGTGAGACGTCCGAACCGGAAGAGACGGACATCCACACGGCGGTCATGGACATCATCGATCTGGTGCGGCCGGTACCGCAGTATCGGCATCGCCCCATTCGTTTCGCGGGCATCCCCGGTTTGAAGGCCTGGGTGCGGCCGGCAGAGTTCAAGCAGGTGGTGATGAATCTGCTCACCAATGCCTTGGATGCGTGCGATGACGGGCAATCGGTCTATGTCACGCTGGAAGCCCATCATGACCATTTCGTGGTGCGGGTGAGCGATGAAGGGTGCGGCATGACGGACGAAGTGTTGCGGCATCTGTTTCGTCCGTTCTTCACGCGACGTCGTGACGGACGCGGCACGGGATTGGGGTTGTCGATTAGTCACCAAATTGTGCAAGATCACGGGGGCGAACTGACGGCCGACAGCCCCGGGCCGGGCAAAGGATCGACTTTGTTGATGAAGTTACCGTATCGCATGGAAGGGAAACGGACTGATGGCGGGAAGCGCGCAGCCTGAAGGATTGAACATACTCTTCGTCGACGATGAAGAACTGCTGCAGGAGACGATTCGCCTGGAGTTGCCGGCGGAGGGACATCGCGTCACTGTCTGCCCTGACGGTTTTACGGCCATCGAAGCGGCGAAGCAAAACAGTTTCGATTGCATGATCGTTGATCTGCGGATGCCCGGCATGGACGGCACGGAGGTCATTCGCCGGATCAAGGAGTTTTCTCCAGAGACGGCCGCCATCGTGTTGACCGGGAACGGTTCCTTCGAAACGGCGGTAGCAGCGATGCGGTACGGGGCATGCGACTACCTGAGCAAGCCGTGTCGGTTGGAGCACTTGAAGGAATTGCTGCGAGGCGTCCAACAGCGCCGCGAAGCCGTTCGCCAAGTGCACGAAGCGCGCCGCCGTCGTGCCCCGGCGGATGGCCAAGTGCAACTGATCGGTCAACATCCGGCCATGGAACAGGTGAAGCGGATGATTGCCAAAGTGGCTCCCACCCAGTCCACGGTGTTGATTCGAGGGGAGACAGGCTGTGGCAAGGAATTGGTGGCCCGCAGTCTTCATCAGCACAGTTCGCGCAGCGACCAGCCGTTCGTCGCCATCAACTGCGGTGCGCTGCCTGAAAACCTGATCGAAAGCGAGCTGTTCGGCCACAAGAAGGGGGCTTTCACGGGCGCCGACAGCGATCGTCAGGGATTGTTCGCTGCGGCGGCCGGCGGAACGCTGTTTCTCGATGAAATCGGTGAACTGCCGCTGGGCATGCAAGCCAAACTATTGCGGGTGTTAGAAAGTGGGGAGATTCGGCCCATCGGCAGCAATACCCCAGTCCGTGTCGACGTGCGCATCGTTTGCGCCACGCACCGAGACATCGAGCAGATGGTCCAGGACGGCCGTTTCCGCGAGGACTTGATGTTCCGTATCAACACCTTTGAAATCCATGTGCCTGCCTTGCGCCAGCGCCGCGAAGATATCCCTTTGCTGGCAGAATTCTTGCTTCGCCAGTTTCGTGAGGATGTTCCCGCCAGTGGACGATTGTTCAGCGATGAAGTGTTGCAGGAATTGCAGCAGCACGTGTGGCCGGGGAACGTCCGAGAGTTGGCCAATGTGATCGAACACGCTTGCATCCTGTGCGAATCGTTGCCGATTGAGAAGGAGCATCTGCCGCGTCAATTCACCGACCGACGGTTGCGAAAGGAATTGCGCACTTTCGGTCCCATGTCGCTGAAGGAACTTGAATTGGCGGCCATCCTCGAGGCCGTCGAACGACATCAGGGAAACAAGCAGGCAGCGGCCGCCGAATTGGGAATCAGCCTGAAAACGTTATACAACAAGATCAATCAAGCCAATGCGGAGAAAGCGGCCTAGTCGCGCCCCGACTTCCTTTTCCCCCTCACGGCTCACGATTCCATTCGCCGTTTGATCTCTACCAATTGTTCCCGCTCCGGGCGCTCTTTGTAGAACGGGTCCAACGGATAACAACCACTGGGCAAACCGTTGCGCGGGGCGGTGGTACAATCACTGAAAGTGCGACAGATCAGCTTACGCGCCAAGGGATTTCCTGCCAACGTATCCCGCGGCAGTTCCGGATAGGATAGAACCATGCGCCCCAACCCCACGATATCGACCATACGGCGATGGACTGCTTCCTGAGCCACCCGGGGCAAGTGATCCTGCAAGTAGGTGTAACCGGAACCGACGATGGCCAACTGGGGAAAGCGCTGCTTGACCTCCGCGGTGATCTGCACATGGCGGGCAACTCCCACCAATGGATCTTCCGGCGGCGGATAGCCATCGCTGGGTGGGAAGATGGCCGGTCGCTGGATATGCGGCGTATAGTAAGGACTGGAAAAGGTGACGTTCAGCAATTCGACACCATGGTCGACCAACCAGCCGATCAATTGCAGCGGTTCATCCAAATCGGGTTGAGACGGATCCATCGGATCGACGCCAAACCCACAATCGTAGGGTTGGCCCTCCGGCCACGGAGCCGGACATCCTTTCCCATCGATCGCTTCATAGGGCAAGGTGTCGATAACGCTCAACCGCACACCGATAGTCAGTTCAGGACAGACATCGCGCACGCGGTCGATAATGGTCAACAGTAGTCGCGCACGTCCCTTCAGGTCGCCTCCAAACGGCCCGGGCCGTCGGCGTGCGCTGAGGAATTCATGCAAGAGGTAGCCATGGCAAGCTTTGATGTCGACGAACTGGAACCCCACCCGCTGCGCCGTCTGCGCCGCGGCGACATAGTCGTCGATCAGACGCTCGATCTGCTCATCGGTAATCACCACGCTGTCGTCCTTGGCGTCGATACCGAATCGTCGGTCGAGAATCGGGTGGTGGTAGGCAATCACCGGTTCGAGGCGATGATGGTCGGTCGGCTTACAGAACCGCCCCGAGTGCGTTAGTTGGAGACCGACGGCGAGTCCCTCCAGGTCACCGAAGGCGTCTTGGTGCGCCGATTGCAACGTCTGTAGCAACTGCCGCAACCCGCGTTCATTTTCCGGCGTGGCCAACGTCTGGTTGGGATTGGCCCGACCGCGAGGTTGCACCGCCGCTGCTTCTCCGCCCCAAATCAACTTCGCACCGCTGATACCGAACCGCCGCCACCGTCGTAGAGTCAGCTCCGACGGAGAGCCGTCACGATTGGCATCCCAGCCTTCCATCGGGTGGATGCACCAGCGGTTACCAATGGTCAGGCGTCCAACCTGCAAGGGCTTGGCTAACGGGGAGCCTTCGGCAGCGGTAAGCACCTGGTCGGCGATCGGCAGGTCAACACCGAGCTGGTGTAGACGTTCGCGCAGAGCTTGCGGCGTACGCAGCTGAGCAATCTTGGGATAGTTTCCCGTAGAAGTCGAACTCATAAGACTAGTCATCCCAAATCATTGAAAATCATCGGCCGCCGCTTCGATGGTCAGCGGAGAAAAAGCAAGTAGAAAAGTACGGTGGGTTCCGTCGGCTAGAAAATCTACCGTGACCGAGCGGCGTTGACCATGCCCGGAGACGGCAATTACTCTTCCACTGCCGTACTCGTCATGGTAGACGCGAATGCCCACTCGGATGGCGGTTCTCGCCAATGAGGGCAGATTGGCGGCCGTGCGGGAAGGATGCTCAGCCGATGAACCACGCTTCCGCTGACGCTGCTGCCTTTCCTCCTCGGGCAGCTGGCAGTAATCCCAGTCATTGGCCTGCTCGGAGGGCTCCTCGGAGTGGTCGAACACTTGGGAGTACTCATCCCACGTGGAGTCGGCGTACGACTGGTGCTCCGCATCCCATTCGGAGATTGGCACGCTCAGATCGCGAAACGCCATCTCCTGACGCGGTAGTTCCATAAGAAAGGAACTGGGCACGCCGCCGTTGCCGCCAAAACCGCGACTACGAGCATAACTGATCTGCAGCGCATCTTGAGCACGCGTCATGCCCACAAACAACAGACGGCGTTCTTCCTCGATCCCGAGGGGATCGTCCTTCGAGCGAGCATGCGGAAGGATGTTCTCCTCGACCGCGGCGATGAACACGTGGCGAAACTCCAATCCTTTGGCCGCGTGAAGCGTCATCAGTGTGACTCGATCGCTGCCCAGATCTAATTTGTCCACATCGCTTTGCAGGGCGAACCCCTCGAGAAGCCGCTCCAGCGGCATGACCTCCTCGTCGGCGATGTCGTCCAGTTCACGGGCCTCCTCCAACAGTTCATCGAGGATCTCACCCCCATCGTGTTCGTCCGGCGAGCTCCGACCTTCCAAGTACTCGCGATAACCAATCCGTTCGATGGTCGTGTCCAACAGGTCAAAGACGGGACCATGCACCATCGACGCCAGCGTGTCGAAGGTGGCGAGAAACTCTTGCAAGGACTTCCGCGCACGACCGGCGATCAACTTCTCTGCCACCGCTTGGCGGCAGGCTTCCAGCAGGGGACAGCGTCTTTGGGCTGCCAGCTGCCGTAGTTTGCCCAGCGTCTTGGGACCGATTCCGCGTGGAGGGACGTTGATCGCCCGCTCCAAGGCCAGGTTGTCGTCCGGGTTATAGAGGAGCAGCAAGTAGGCCATCAGATCTTTGACCTCCTGGCGTTGATAAAACCGAAACCCGCCAATGATTTGAAAGGGGATTCCGCGGCGTGCCAGGGATTGCTCGAACAAACGCGACTGGGCATTGGTACGATAGAGCACGGCGAAATCGCTGAAGTTCAACCCCTGTTGCTCGACCGCTTCAGCAATCTGTTGCGCAATATCCTCCGCCTCTTGTCGCCCTGAGGCATAGACGGTCAGCCGCACGGCCGTCCCTTCGCCGCGAGTCGAAAACAACTGTTTCGGCTTGCGCATGGTGTTGTGCGATATCAAGTAGTCCGCTGCGGCCAAGATCGGCGACGTACTGCGATAGTTTTCTTCCAGGCGCACGATCCGCAACTGGGGATAATCTCGCTCCAGGTAGGCCACATTCTTCACATTGGCTCCCCGCCAACCGTAGATCGCCTGGTCGGGATCCCCGGTGGCCGTCAGGTGCGGGTGATCAACCTTCAGATGCCGCACGATCACGTACTGGGCGAGGTTGGTGTCTTGATATTCGTCAACCAGGAGGAATGGCCAGCGGGCATCGAGCTGCTGACGCAACTCTTGATGGTCTTTCAGTAACGTGGCGACGTGCATCAAGATGTCGTCGAAATCGACTGCTCCGTGGGAGAGCAACATTTGTTGATAGGCGGGATAGACTTCGGCGACCAAATGATCATGGGCACCGTGGGCGTGTTCTTGAAGCACTTCCGGTGTGACCAGTCGACTCTTGAAAAAGCTGATGCGCTGGGCCAATTGTGCCGGCGAGACATGGGTCAGTTCCAATTGGGCGTCTTTCACCACCTGCTTGAGCACCGCCATGGCATCATCGGCGTCGTAGATCGTGAAGTTTTCGGGCAAGCCTACCAGTCGTGCATATTGCCGCAACAAGCGCACGCAAAAACCATGGAAGGTCCCTAACCACACACGAGTCGGCCCGACCAATGCCTCCAGGCGCCGTTGCATCTCCTGCGCGGCCTTGTTGGTAAAGGTGAGTCCCACGATCTGCGTATCGGCCACACCGGTGGCCATCAGATGGGCAATGCGATGGGTGATCACTCGCGTCTTCCCACTACCGGGACCGGCCAATACGAGCAATGGCCCCTCCAGATGCGTTACCGCATCGCGCTGCGCCGCGTTCAAACCGTCCAATAACCGTTCGGTATCGATCATTGCTTTGCTAGCATCCGCCGGAACAATTCGATTCGCTTGTAAAAACAGCCGACGCCTAGGAAACCGCGTTGGACTTGCGCCCGGCAACGGCTATACTACCGACCTGCCAGACGACGCACTTTCCTGGTGGCAAGGGTGCCACGTCCGTCGTCTAACCAGCATACGGTCAGGAGGGATTCTTCACCATGGCGCGAACACGCATTCCTATCAGCAAGGCGGAAGAGGAAGCACGTTTGTTGCGTGAACGGTTGGACTTGAGCACTGCGGAGATCGGTCTCAGCGTTCGCACAACGAATTGTCTAGAGGAAAAGGGGATCTTCACGGTGCGAGATTTGCTCAACGCGACACCGGAGGACCTGTTGAGCATTTCGAACTTTGGCGAAAAAACGCTGGAGGAAGTCTATCTGGCACTGGAATCCATCGGCTACTATCGTCCCCACCGTCGCCCCTCATCCCGTGATGCCTGAACGGGCGACGGCCACACCGTCCTTCGATAGCGACACATGGGACGGGCGTTGGTTACTGCGCGCCCGTCCTCGGGGAACCACCGGCCAGGCCGGTAGGTGCGGGTCATTGAGGCGCGCGCGGGGGGAGAGAAGCCGAAAAGCGGAAACCTCGTGCCCGGCAGATGGTCCAGGCACCCGCTCGCTGGCTCCCGCCGAAGCCTTGGCAACAGCCCACGAAAGAGCGTCCATCCTCCCACGGACCAAGGGACTGGAATCGAGGTGCAGCGCCATGACCTAGCGATCGACGCGCTCTGCCCCGCCGGACGCCAATCAATCGACCACTTGCCCCAGCACGTTCTCAAACCGTGTGAATGGCGCGTTTGGTGACGGCCAACGCGGCTTCGTGCAGTACCTCCGAGAGGGTAGGATGCGGATGGCAGCAGTGAGCCAGATCTTCGCTGGTAGCCCCGAACTCGATTGCCGCGACCGCCTCGGAGATGAGATCACCGGCATGGGCACCGATGATATGCACGCCCAGGATTCGGTCGGTCTCCGCATGAGCCAGCACCTTGACCCTCCCGGTCGTATCTCCGATCGCCAAGGCACGACCGCTGGCACCATAGGGACAGATCCCTTTGTTGTACGGTATCCCCTGCTCTTTCAACTGTTCCTCGGTCGCTCCGACGCTGGCGATTTCCGGGTAGGTATAGACAACGGCGGGGATGGCATCGTAGTTCACGTGGCTGGCGATCCCCTGGATACGTTCGACACAAACGACTCCTTCCTCGCTGGCCTTGTGAGCCAACATGGCGCCGCCGATGACGTCGCCCACTGCGTAGACGCCCGGCACGTTCGTCTGGTAATGACCATCGACTTGAATAAACCCTCGTTTGTCGGTCAACACTCCCACCTGCTCCAGCCCAATCCCGTCGGAACATGGGGCGCGGCCCGTACTGACCAGCACGCGATCACAGGAAATCGGTTCGGCGTCGGCGCAGTGCACCAAGCACCTCCCGTCGCTCACCTCGACCTTTTCCACTTTCATTCCCGTACGAATGTCCAAACCTTGTTTCGTCAGGGCGCGGTGCGCCAACTGACCAATCTCACGATCCAACCCCGGGAGAATGCGGTCGAGGTACTCGAGAATGATGACCTGGCTACCCAACCGTGACCAGACACTCCCCAGTTCGACTCCGATATAGCCACCACCGATTACCACCAACTTTCCCGGAACCTCTGGGTAGCTCAAGGCTGCCGTGCTGTCCCCCACCAGATCCCCGTCCAATTCGACACCGGGAAGCGTCGCTGGACGGCTGCCAGTAGCAATCAAAATGCTATTACAACGAATCTCCGTCGTTTTCTCCCCATCTCGGAGATGCACCAGCCCTGGTGCGGCCAGACTGCCGCGTCCGCGGTAAGGAGTGACGCCATGGCGTTTGAAGAGCATGGCGATTCCACCGGTCAATTGCTCGACGATCTTGTCCTTTCTGCCCAGCATGGCCGCCAAGTCGAGATCCACGTTGCCCAGGGAGATACCATGCTGCTGCAAATCATTGAGCGCTTGGGCGTAGAGATGGCTCGACTCCAACAGCGCTTTGCTGGGGATGCACCCCACGCGCAAACAGGTGCCGCCGAATTGCGGATTCTCATCGATGCAGGCGACATTCATCCCCAATTGGGCAGCACGGATCGCTGCCACATAGCCACCAGGACCTCCGCCGATGATTACTAGCTCGTGTTCTACCGAATCCTTCATGGTGCTGCGAATCTTTCCCGGTTAAAGATAATTCCGTACGAAGAGGCGTTAAAAGGACGAATCATCCCTGTGGACAGCATCGGCCGAAGGGAGGTCCGATTCGGTTTCCACAGTGTCTTTGGTGGGCGAGGGATTGGTGGGCGAGGGATCGGCCACGGGCAAGCTGGCGGCGGCGCGGTGGAGATGAGCCAAGCGCTCATTGCCTACCTGTGCATACAATTCAGCCAACCGCTCATGAAAATCCCGCCGCTGGGGCGCCAGTTCGAGAGCCGTTTCGTAGGCAGTGATGGCCTCCGTATGGTTCCCCTGCTTGACGAGAATCATGCCCAGTGTGTCGTAGTACTCGGGGTTGGGCCGATGCTTTGCGGCACGGATGGCCCGCCGCGCGAACTCTGCCGCTTCATCCAGCCGCCGAGGATCCACGGTGGCCATCACCCAAGCGTAGTTATTCAGCGCTCCGATCGCATTGGGCATCCGCGTCACCACTTGTTCCAGGTGCGGTAGCGCCCCTTCGTAATCCTCTTGCAAGAGCAAGTTCTCGGCCAATAGCAGATGGGTACTGGCCGTCGCCTGCCCGCTGACCAAGATCTTTTCCAACTCTTGCTGCAGGCGTTCTGGAGGTGTCTTTCCCAGACGGATCATGGCGGCCACCTCTTCGTACACCCGCACATTGGTTGGATCATGCCGTAGAGCCATCTCCAGCAGGCGAAGATCGATGCCGGTGGCAGATCGCAGTGACTGGTGGAACCGTCGGCGGAACAATTCACTGAGGCTGCGCCGCAGTACGGGCGAGTCCTGCAAGTCGAGTCCTTGCTCTAGTACCTGTTGGGCCTCCTCTTCTCGCTGGGCCAACAGCAGCGTTTCAGCCAATCGAGCACGGGCATCGGCGTCACGCGGGTTGCTATCCAGTCGTTGTCGCCAATGTGCTTCGGCCAGCGGTAGATGCTGATCGTAGGTCAAGCGATCCTCGATCGCCAAGGCGCGTTTGCACAGTTCCAACAGCGCGTCGCGGTCCGTGACCACAGCTTGCTCGAGCAGCTTCACCGCCATCTCCATCTCTTCACGCGCGGTCGCTCGCCCCTGTTCGCGGGCCTGCATGCCGCGCAACCAATGGATATCGCTGGCCGCCCACAGGACCGAACTGGGAGCCCACGTTTCGGCGTGCTCAACATGGTGCAAGAATGCCTCAACGGCCGATGCCGCAGCCGGGGGCTGGCGGATCTGCGCCAGATAGACGATGGCCGCAAAGGCATGGGCCGGTTTGTACCCGGGACGATCGGCCGGGGCCACCTTTTCCAACAGACGCAATCCCTGCTCGACGGCTCCATGTTGGACCATGCTGGCGCCGAGCAAATAATGGCTGCAGTCACTAGGTGCGATCAATTGCACACGTCGCACCATCGCTTCGGCAAAGCGAGACAGCTTCCCAGCCACCGCCCCCGCATCCGTTGATGCCGAACCATCAGTAGCCGAACCATTGGCAGAATCCGACCGTGGCGCGGCATCAGCAGCAGCGCCGGCCCCTTTCTCGCTTGCTTCCTTCTCGACCGACTCGGCAGCAGCCACACCGGCATCGGGCAAGGTCCGTTGCGAAGATGAGGCGCCCGCTCCCGCCCAACCTCGTTCCCATCTTTCAAATTCCTCTTCGACGCGCGCCATGTAACGAGCCGCCAATTGCGATCGGCTCGTCGTCGCTCCCCACCACACGAGAACCAGGCTTGAGGCCGCGATAGCCACAGGGACACATCCCGCCAATATCCGCAACCAGCTGCGGGAAATGATCCAATCGTAGACAAATCCGGCAAATGAGACCAACCACCGCGATGGGTCGAGCTGTATGGCCATCTTTCTCCCACGTCGAAATGTTCTGCTCTTCGGTCCTTACCCGACCCATTGCCCCACGTCGGCTGGAACCTTGTCGAAAGTATACCCGGACGTTCGTTCGCGATAAGGGCGAATCGGGCCTGAAGATCGGGCTTGAAGGCAACAGGATAGCGCGGATTGCCCGCGGACCTTCGCCTATCATAAACAGCGCCCTCACCAACGGCTATAATCGACATGGCCTCCCACTGCTGAATTTCTCGACAGTCGGCCTTCGTGGCCATCGAATCGGCGCGGCAGCAGCGGCGGGCCTGATAACGGAGCGATGGGGAACGACCGACACCCTGCTCGGCCCCCCCAACGTCAACTACCCCACAGGCAACCTAACAACAAGGCGACCTGCCATGAAACTGCGACAACAATTTGCTGGCGGAGGACTCTGCTGGCTAGTGACCAGCGTGTGGCTATGCCTGGCCGCCAGCGGCCAACAGGAGAAAGTAACGGTGAGTGACGAACAACCATCGACGCCCCAAGAAACACAAGTGGCGACGTTTGGCGGCGGATGCTTCTGGTGTGTCGAAGCCGTCTTCGAGCGTCTCGAAGGAGTGACGGACGTCGTCTCCGGTTACGCCGGCGGACGGATGCCCAACCCCACCTACGAGCAGGTTTGCACAGGGCTGACCGGGCATGCCGAAGTATGCCAGATCCATTACGATCCTAAGAAAATCCGCTACGAAGAGCTGCTCGAAGTATTCTTCAAAACACACGATCCCACCACCTTGAATCGGCAAGGGCCGGATGTAGGAACACAGTACCGTTCGATTATTCTCTACCACGATGATGCCCAAAAAGAAGCGGCGGAGAAAATGATCGACCGGTTGAACAAGAGTGGCGCCTACCCATCGCGGATCGTCACCGAGGTGCGGAAGTTTACCAAGTTCTATCCGGCGGAACCCTACCACCAAGATTACTTCCGCAACCATCCGGAGAACCGATACTGCGCCTTGGTCGTCCAGCCGAAGGTGCAAAAGGCGGAGAAGGAATTCAAGGAGAAGCTGAAAAAGCTGGACGAGAGCAAGTAGCGTGCTGGGAACGTCGACCTCGCGCCGCCCTTGGTACCGCCGCATCGGCCCGAGTCTGATCACCGCCTGCGTGGTGATCGGTCCGGGCAGTATCATGACCAGTTCGCAGATCGGCGCCACCGCAGAATATTCTTTATTGTGGGTGGTCGCCCTGGCGATGGCCCTGATGCTGCTCTTTATGACGATGGGTGCCCGCTTGGGGGTCAGCGCCGATGCTTCACCGGCTGAACTGATTCGCCGCAAAGCCGGACGGCCGCTGGCGATTCTCGTTGGCTGTGGCGTGTTCTTCATCGCCGCGGCCTTCCAATCGGGCAACAACATCGGCGTCGCTTCGGCTTTGGCGGCCTGGTTGCCGTCGACCACGTGGGTCGTCGTCGCCCTGTTGGTGCTCAACGGGCTGGCCATCGCCTTCTTATTCACCTTCGATCACTTGTACCGTGCCCTGGAGCGGGTGATGGCTACGTTCGTCGGGGCGATGTTGATCGCCTTCGCCTACAACCTGCTGCGGTTAAAGCCCGATTGGAGAGTCATGGTGCACGGGTTTGTCCCCCGTCTGCCAGCCGAGCAAGACATGATGACCGTACTCGGTTTGATCGGGACAAGCTTCGTCATCACGGCGGCCTTCTACCAGGCCTACCTGGTGCGGCAAAAGGGGTGGCAGGAGTCCGATTTGCCCGACGGCCTGCTGGACACCCGCATCGGCACCTTGGTGATGTTCTTGATCACCGTGATGCTGATGAGCACGGCGGCAGCAGGCCTGTACGGAAAAGGCGTGGCGTTGGACGACCCACTGGATGTAGCCATCGCCCTGGAAGGCTCGTTCGGCCCCTCGGCAAAGGCCCTGTTTTGCATCGGATTGTTCTGTGCGGCCTACTCTTCCTTCCTTATCAACTCCATGATCGGAGGTTTTATGGCGGCCGATGCGCTCGGATGGGGAGCCCGGCCACAGGACCTGGCACCACGGCTGCTCACGACGGCGGCCTTGGTAAGCGGAATGCTGATCGGGATTGCCGTTCTGATCGCGGGCTTCGACCGCACTCCAACGATCATCATGGCCCAAGCGGCGACGATCATCGTGGCTCCCCTGATCGCAGCTACCCTGCTGTGGCTGACCAGTTCGCCCGATGTGATGGGAGAACGCGTCAACGGGTGGACTTCACGGTGCATCGGAGTGCTCGGCGTGCTCCTGTTGGTGGCCATGGCAGGAAAAACGGCCATCGTCGATTTGCCCCCCAAGGTGCGTGCCTACTGGGAAGCCCACGTGCGCCACGCCGTCCCGGGAGCCAACGAGCCCCAGGAACAGAACCGGCCGCCCGGCTGATGCCCGATCTTCCTCGACGAGCGTGCCACGACGTGATGCTCCTCCCGACCAAGGCCACCAAGTAGCATCACCGCGTCTGCGTCCCAGAAAGCCTGATGTCCCTGCCGGCCGATGGTTGCCACGGCGACGCGGCGCCGTGATAGGGAATGCCGAATTCCTCTCCCAGACGATCGATGTTACGCTGGCGGAATTCGCATCGACGGAAAAAACAATCGGCACGGCGAATTACATTCCCATGAATCACGAAACGGCAAGGTGGTGCGAGGTATGCGAACTCTGTACTTGGATACATGGAGCGGTATTGCGGGTGACATGACCTTGGCGGCTCTGGTCGATCTGGGAGTCGAGCCGCGCCGACTAGCGGACGCCATCGCCTCGCTGGGCATTCCCGCAATCCACCTGAGTTTCTCCCCGACAATGCGGTGCGGCTTCCGCTGCTTGCGGCTGGACGTCGAACATCCACCTGAACATGTCCACCGGCATCTGAGTGATATTCAAGCGATGCTGGATCGTAGCTCGCTCAGTTCAATCGCGCGGTCGACCGCCCTGCGAATATTCGACAAGCTGGCCGAGGCAGAGGCTCGCGTGCACGGGACCAGCGTCGACAGCGTGCACTTCCATGAGGTGGGGGCCATCGACTCGGTCGTCGACATCGTGGGAGTCGCAGTGGCACTGGAGGAACTCCAGGTTGGTCGCCTCGTGGCGGCGCCACCGGCGCTGGGGAGTGGAACGGTGCAGATCGCGCACGGACTTGTTTCGGTGCCCGCCCCGGCCACCGCGGAGTTGTTGCGGGGGATTCCCGTGCGACACAGTGAAATAGAAGCCGAACTGACGACGCCGACCGGTGCCGCCATTCTGGCCGCCCTGGCCGATGATTACGGTGCCGTCCCCGACATGACGATCCATGCGATCGGTTATGGTGCCGGCCATCGCGATCTGCCCCGGCAAGCGAATATGCTGCGGGCGATCCTTGGCGAATCCCCATCCGCATCAGCGGAGCACGTGTGGTTGCTGGAAGCCAATATCGACGACGCCACGGGTGAGCAGTTGGGCTTTGCCATCGAACGGATGTGGGAAGGCGGGGCGCTGGATGTGTTCACCACGCCTATCACCATGAAAAAAAATCGCCCGGCGGTGATGCTCAGTGTGCTGGCCACCAGCGCGCGGCGCGACGCCTTGGAACAAGCCATCTTCTTGCATACGGGTACGTTGGGAGTGCGCAGCCGGCCGATCGAGCGCCGGACACTCCCCCGTTGCCAGGCGCGCGTGGAAACCGATTGGGGCCCCGTGGAGGTGAAGTTGGCCTGGATGGCCCCTCCCGCCACACCCGCCGATGTTCGCCTTGCACCGGAGTATGAATCGCTGCGCCGTATTGCCATCGAGAACGACCTCCCGTTGCCGGTGGTCTATCGAAGGGTTCTTGCCTGTGCCGAGCTGCAGATCGAACGCTTGCTGCAGACCGTCCGGCAGTCCGCGCTCGCGGTGCCAACCGCGGCGACCCCGCAATGGCTCGGCCAGCAGCGGTCCCCAGCAACCAGCCCCCATGCCACCCCACCGGACATGGCTCACCACGACCATCACCACGACCATCATCACGACCATCATCACGACCATCATCACGATCACGACTCGCACGACGGCCATGACCATCATCATGGATAAAACACGATCAAAAGTCATGGTCGCTGGGATGGGAATGGGCTGAGCAAGTAGGCGGCGGCGGCCATTGGTTTGGCTGTGGCAGCCGCGCCGAGGCGACGATATGTAGAGGATGGCCGAAAGCCTGACCTCGGGCAACGGACGAGGTCGACGCCCTGACGGCTCGATAGCGAGCGTGGCGCGGTCTGTGGGCGTGCTGAGATGGCTGTGGCGGCTAGCGGTCGCGGTGGCGGGGGGTTGGTCGAGGGGCCACGTGGGGATGCGGACGACTCCTTCATGGGACAAGCCGTAGGGCAGTGCGAGGCACCGGATGAACGAACAGGCAGTACAACCGTTAATGCTCATGGCCGGCATCGCCTTGCTGTGTTGGGTCATGCTCCGCAACCGCCTCCTGCGTCGTCAGCGGCGAATCGAAGGGCTTTCGGTTCCGACTTCATTGCGGCATAACGGGTCGGCCAAGCGTCAGTATGATCAGTTCACGGGCGTCCATTCGACCGGTGCCCCCACCGAGGTGCTGCAATGGCAAGTGGAACTGCATGATCTGAGTCGCCAGTTGCAGGCGGAATTGGATTCGAAGATGGCAGCCGTTAGCGTGCTGAGTCGTCAATTCGATGCCGCCAGTCGTCGGCTGTCGGACCTTATCGAGCAAGCGAGAGGGCAATCGGCCATCCGAACGAACAAGTCGTTGTTCGAGCGGATTGGGCAGTTGGCCGACAAGGGATGGGAACCGGACAAGATCGCGCGCTTTCTCGACGTTTCCGAGGACGACGTGCGCGTCGTGCTGGAAGTGGCCAGCGGCTCGTCGTCCACTGCCTCATCCCCCCCGATCGTCCCGCGGCGTGCCTGAGCCTCGAGCGACCTGTACTTCAGCATTTCGTCCGGGCGTGCTAAAGTGCCATCAGTTCGATCGAGCAGTCTGAACTCGCAATGATTGAGGGCACGAACGATGGGTATGCAAGCAGATGGCAAAGTGGTCCTGGTTACCGGCGCCAACCGGGGCATCGGTTTGGCGATTGTGGAGGAAGCGCTGCGGCGAGGTGCGAAGAAGGTGTATGCGGCCGTGCGGCGGATCGAGACGGCCAGGCCGCTGGTCGAACAACATGGTAACGTGGTAGTGCCACTGCACGTCGATTTGCAGCAACCGGAAACGATTGCTTCCGCTGCGGAGCATGCCAGCGATGTCGACATTGTCGTTAACAATGCGGGCGTGCTGAAGCCCAAGTCGGCATTGGAAGCGGACGCGGTGGACACGCTCGAGTTCGAAATGTCGGTAAACGTCTACGGCCTGATGCGGGTGGCGCGGGCTTTCGCGCCGATTTTGAAAGCCAACGGTGGCGGAGCGTTAGTCCAACTGAACAGCGTCGCCTCGCTGCTATCCTTTCCGGATTTCGCTACCTACTGTGCCTCGAAGGCGGCCAGCTACTCCATCACTCAAGCACTGTATCACACGCTGAAGAATCAGCAGACGCAGGTGTTGAGCGTCCATCCGGGCCCGATTGCCACGGACATGGCGCGAGAAGCGGGATTCGAGCAAACCAGTGCCGGTCCGGAAGTGGTCGCCAAGGCCCTGTTCGACGCCTTGGCTGAGGGGCAATTCCTGCTGTTCCCCGATCCGTTCGCCCAGCAGATTGGTGCCGCCTACGAAGGATTCGCCCACAACGTGGTCATTCCCGGTGTAGGCGAAGGCTGAACCGACGGCTGGTTCCGATTCTCAAGCGGTGTTGAGGAGCAGCACGAACGATTGCCGGCGCTGAGGAGAACTATGGCTTGGGGTCCGACCGCCTCACTGGACATGTTGCGACGTCGCAGTGAATTGACGCATCGCATCCGGACTTTCTTCCATCGGCAGGGGTTCGATGAAGTGCACACGCCGATCCTTTCCCGGGATACGGTGGTTGATATCCACATCGACCCGATCGTCGTTCCGGGTGCGGCGATCGGATTGTCCGATGTCGGGGACGACGCCTATTATTTGCAAACGTCTCCCGAGTTCGCGATGAAGCGATTGGTGGCGGCGGGAATGAAGGCCATTTACCAGATCACGCCGGCGCTGCGTGCCGGGGAGCGGGGAGCCATGCACAACCCGGAGTTCACCATGGTCGAGTGGTACCGCACCGACGATTCCTTGGACGACGCGGTGCGTCTGCTCAGTGATTTGGTGGGTTATGCCCTCGAGGGTGAGGCGGCCGAGATTGCCACCTATCAAGAGGTGTTCGGCGCGGCGGTTGGTCTGGACCCGCTTCGCGCCGAGCTGGATGAACTGAGAAGCCGGCTCGCCGCGTGCCTGCCTGGTGTCAATCCGCACCAATTTGACCGAGACGAGTGCCTGGATGCGTTGTTTGCGGAGTGCGTCCAGCCGCGACTGGGGCACCGGCGGCCGACGATCGTCACGCATTATCCGGCCAGCCAGGCGGCGCTGGCCTGCCTCAGCCCATCCGACCCGCGGGTGGCAGAGCGTTTCGAGTTGTTCTATCGCGGCATCGAGCTGGCCAACGGGTACCACGAACTGCTCGATCCAGAAGTTTTGCAGCAGCGCGCCGAAGCGGCCAACCAGCGCCGCATCGCGCTTGGTCGTGCCCCCCTACCGACCAGCAGCCGCTTACGGGAAGCCATGGTGGCGGGATTGCCCGAGTGCAGTGGATGCGCACTGGGCCTCGACCGGCTCGTCCTTGCCACCAGTGCCGCGCAGAGCATTGATCAGGTCGTGGCGTTTCCTATCGAGCTGGCTTAGGCGTAAAGGAATGACGGATGAGCAGTGATCGTCCTGGGGCGCGCACCGTGCGAAAATTCGGCACGTTTGGCGGCGTATTCACCCCCTGCACGCTCACGATCCTGGGCGTGATCATGTTCCTGCGGTTGGGACAAGTCGTCGGGCAAGCCGGGCTGGCCCACGCGCTGTTGATCGTCCTGGTCGCCAAGACGATCACGACGCTGACCACCTTATCACTCTCCAGCATCGCCACCAACACCCGACTACAAGGAGGTGGCGCCTACTACCTGATCAGCCGCTCGTTGGGGGTCGAGTTTGGTGGAGCGATCGGTGTCGTATTCTATTTAGCGCAAGCCGTGTCGGTGGCCATGTACGTCATCGGCTTCACCGAGGCGTTGGTCGCCACCGTACCATCGCTGCAATCCCATTTCACGGCCGTGGCCAGTCTAGTCAACCTGGCTTGCTTCCTCTGCGTCTACATCGGCGCCGGATGGACGATCAAGGTGCAGTACGGCATTTTGGCCGTCTTGGCAACCAGTCTGGCGTCATTCTACTGGGGAGCCTTCCAGGAGCTGCGTCTGCCCATTCTGTACGAGAATCTTCATCCGCATTACCAGCCGGGCCAATCGATCTTCACCATGTTCGCGCTGTTTTTTCCGGCGGTAACAGGCATCATGGCCGGGGCGAACATGTCGGGCGACTTGGCCAACCCCAGCCGTGCCATTCCCCGGGGAACGCTCGCCGCGGTAGGGATTACGGGAGTCATCTATCTATCGCTTGTGGTCGTGCTGGCTGCCGTCCGCCCGGCGGAAGAGTTGATCGCCAATCCCTTGGTCATGCGCGATGTGGCCGCCGTTCCGGCATTGATCGCCGCCGGCGTCTTTGCCGCGACCCTCTCGTCGGCGCTCGGCTCGATGATGGGAGCCCCGCGCATTTTGCAACAGTTTGCCCGTGATGAGATCTTGAAGTCATTGGAGTTTTTCAGTGGCGGCAGTGGCCCGTCGAATGAACCGCGCCGAGCGACCGTGTTGACCTTCGCCATCGCCCAGATCGGCGTAGTGATCGGCGATTTGAACGCCATCGCGCCGATCATCACCATGTTCTTCATGATCACCTACGGGTTGCTGAACCTGGCAACCTTCTACGAAGCCATCACGAAGAACCCCAGCTACCGACCCACCTTCCGCTATTGCAATTGGGTCACCTCGCTATTGGGGGCGTTGGGGTGCCTGGTGGTCATGCTACTGATCAATTGGTTTTGGGCGGTGTCTTGTTTGATACTGATCGCCGGATTGCACTGGTATATTCACAACAGCGAGGTGGAACGGCGTTGGGGAGATTTGAAAAGTGGAGTGGCGTTCGAGCGGGCGCGCAAGGCCTTGTTGCGCTTGGAAGACGAAGCGTTTCATCCCAAGAACTGGCGTCCCATCGTCATGGCACTCAGCGGCTCAGGGTGGACGCGGCCCTACATTCCCATTTATGGCCATTGGCTCACCTCGGGTCATGGCATCCTCGCCTTGGCCCAGGTGGTGGCCGGAGAAATCGATGTCGATGCCCGGCGGCGGGATCGCTACGAAGCGGCGCTGCGCAAGTTTATCGAGCAGGAAGAGCTGGAGGCATTTCCCATCGTCACGATTCATCCCAGTTTAGCGCAAGGGATCGAAGCGCTGATCCAATGCCACGGGATCGGTCGTCTGCGTCCTAATACCGTCCTTTTTGGTTGGCCGCGCGACGCCGAGCGAGCCGAGGATTTCGGCATGTTTACACGCATCGCGGCGCGGACGGGGAAAAGCGTGTTGGCGGCGAGGTTTCTCTTTGCCCGCGACGAGGATGGCCCCGACTCGGTCGCCGAACACTGGATCGCCCCCAAGGGGACCATTGATGTATGGTGGCGGGGCAAGACCAACGGGGCACTGATGCTGACGCTCGCTCATCTACTGCACCAGAACCCCGAGTGGCGTGGCAATCGGATCCGGCTGCTGCGTGTGGTATCGTCGGCGGAAGGTCAGCAGCAGGTACGAGAGCATCTCACCGAGTTGGCCACGACGGCGCGGATCGCCTGCGATCAACGAGTCATCGTGGCCAGTGCGTCGGTCGAGGAGACGATCCAAGCGGTATCCTCCCAGGCAGCCGTCGTCTTGATGGGCTTTGAGCCGCCAGGGGAGGGCGAGGAGATCGATTTTTTCCATCGCATGGAGCAGTTGGCCGGGAACCTGCGGGCGGTCATTTTTGTCCACAGTGCCGGAGACGTCAGCTTGGAAGCGTAGGAGCCTGGCCACGACCGGGTCGACCGTCGATTGGCCAGTGGCGGAACAACCAGTGGCGGCCAGGAGCGACCACTGCCGCTAGGCCGCCAGGTGCCCGCCCCGCCGCATCAACGACGGCTGGCCCCTGCCGGGCGCGGGAAACAGTCGGTGGGGATTCAATCCTTGAGCACGCACTGCAAGGAAACTAGGCGGGGGGATATACTGGGCTCATAGACCGCGTCCCAAGCGGACAGGGATTTGACGTCCGTGCCTCGGAAAGCAACACCGCCATGACGAGCCCCAGCCAGCAAGACAGGGTCGCTACGCAGGATCCGGCAGAGTGGGTCGACGCCTATGCCGATCGTTTGTACCGCTATGCCATGGTCCGCTTGGGCGATCCGCATGCCGCCGAGGAAGTGGTGCAGGAGACCTTTTTGGCCGCTGTCGAGAGTCAGGATCAGTTTCGAGGGGATGGGCCTGTGGCGGGATGGCTGATGACCATCCTTCGCCGTAAGATCATCGACTGGTTCCGTCAACGGCAGCGGCAACCGCGGCAGGCCGATGCATCGCAGGACTTCGATCAATGGCTGGACGCAGCGGGGCAATTGCGTGGGGGCAAATGGACGCAGGTCGATCCGGCCGGCAAAATTGAATTGCGCGAACTGTGGCAGATCGTGCAACAATGTCTTCAGCGTCTTCCCGCAACCTTGGCCAGCGTCTTCGTACTCCACGCGCTGGAACATATGGACAGCCAACAGATTTGTAAGGAACTGGAGATTTCCCCGTCCAACTATTGGGTGCGGATGCATCGCGCGCGACTGCAGCTCGCCCAATGCGTGGCCGAGAAATGGGAGGAGTAGGCAGGTGAATAGTGATCGCGAGGCGATTGAGTTGATATCGCGGTCCCTCAGTGGCGAGTTATCGGCCGAGGAGCGGACGAGGCTGCGCAGTTATCAGTCGGAGCACGAGGGAGCGCGGATTTTGCACCAATGGATGGCGGCCATCGAGCATGCGGCGGAGGTGGGTGCCGAACAGACGATGGAGGACAACGCCGCCGGGATGAGCCAGTTGTCCAAAGAGCGGTTGAAGCGGTTGTTGCGCGAGCGGGAAGAGGCGCGTCGCAGCGCGTCGACGTCTACGGCTTCGTCGATGCCTGCCAACGCGGCAGCCGAGGCGTTGGGACGAGTCGCCGAGCTGGAGACCACTTACTATACGGGCTATGCGACTGGCGCGACGGAGAAGGCGGAGGGGGACGGGGAACAGCCACACGAGTCACGGCGCTGTGACGGAAGATTCACGTTGCTGCAAGAGATCGGCCGTGGGGGTTTGGGGACCGTCTACTTGGCCCGGGATGAAGTGCTCGGTCGCAAGGTGGCGTTGAAGGAGATGAATCCCGCGGCGGCCAAATCCCCGCGCCTGTGGAGGCGGTTTTATCGGGAGGCACAGATCACGGGGCATCTCGAGCACCCTCATGTGGTCCCGGTGTATGCTAGTGGAACCGATCCGCAGACCGGCCTGCCGTTCTATGCGATGCGTTTTTTGGGCAAGCAGACGTTGGCTGATGCAATCCGCGAATACCATGCGCGGCGCGAGGCGGGGGTGGCCAGCAAGCTCGACCTGCACCGCCTGCTCAACGGGTTTCTCGACGTCTGCGAGGCGATCGCTTACGCCCATCAGCGCGGAGTGTTGCATCGAGATCTGAAGCCGGAAAATGTGGCGCTGGATCGATTTGGTCAAGTCGTCGTGCTCGATTGGGGGCTGGCCAAACTGGAGGCCGATGGGGAGCTGCTGGCGCGACTGGCTCTCAGCGGCGAAGATATCGAGGTGTTAGCCGACGATCGAACGCTGCAAGGAGACTACCTGGGCACGCCATTGTACATGGCCCCTGAGCAAGCGGCTGGGGACTTGGACGCTGTCGATGTGCGCACCGACGTCTATGGATTGGGTGCCATTCTGTACACCGTCTTGACTGGACGGGCTCCCCATCACCAAACGGTCACGGCGGATCAGATGCGCAGCGATGTTCGTCAAGTGATGCAGTCGATTGTCAGTACGCCCCCGCCCCCGCCTCGGCAGATCAATGCACAGGTGTCGCGGGACCTGGAGGCGATTTGCCTGCGGGCGCTGTCGGTGGAAAAGGCGGCACGACAACGGTCGGCGGTCGAGTTGGCGGCGGAGGTCGAGGCATGGATCGCTGGCCGCAAAGAGCGCGCATCGAACTATGAGGCGGTGCGGATGGCAGGTCATGATCTGAAGTCCCGCCTGTGCGTCCAATCACGTCAACTGGGCGCCACCACGCGATTTCTGACTGAGCTGCCTCCAGTACAGGAGTTGTTGGTGGCCTTCGATCGAGGGGACCCCACACCGTCAGAAGACGCATCCGCCGGGAACAACCAACAGCGTCTCCGGGCTCAGGATGTCGCTAGCCCTCTGCCGATGCATCTGATAGAAAACGGCTGGGAACAGCACCGGCAGCGCGTGGCAGCGATCCTCATGGCGGCAATTCGCAATCGCCCCAGCCTGGCCTCCGTTCGCTTCGTCCTGTGCGAAAAGGAGCATGTGCGGGAACTGATCCATGTGCGCCGCGGCAAGCTCGATCACGGAAATATCCGTCCTCTCCCCCCTAGTCAACTCTACTATGGCGTCCCCGGTACCTTCCACCAAGACGTGCTGGCGCAGTTTCCTGGGGAACCCTATCTGCAACTGGCTGACTCTCCGGTGTTTGCCGCTGTCTTGCAATGTGGCGTGGCGGTGGTCGACGAGCGGAATGAGGAAGTTCGCGGCATGATCATTGCCGAAGCCGAATTGCGATCGATTGCCGGAGCGGAAACCGAGCGTTTGCAATACAATGCAACGATTCATTTGTTCGACCTGGACGGCCACCTGCTATATTCGACTGGTTCCCGCGAGGTGCCCGATGAACAGATGGCGAGCATGATCGAGCAGCGCTGGGAGGATATCAGTAGCCAATTGGAGGAATCGTCGGAATTCTTGGATCCGGCCGAGCGGATCTATGCTACGCGTCTCGTCTTCCCGAACCAAAACTCGGGTATTACCATCGTCGTCTCCAACCAGCGGTAGTTCTGTCACGGCGTCCAGTTTTTCCCCTGCATCGCATCCGATCGGATTATGCCCGCCAATCTCACTGCTCAGTACCACAAAGCGGAAGCCGCGTATCGCCAGGCCGAAACGCCCGCGGAAGAGCTGGAATGCTTGCAGTGGATGTTGCGAGAGATCCCCAAGCACAAAGGGACCGACAAGCTTCAGGCCGAGTTGAAAGCCAAGATCGCGCGGCTGAAGGCGGATCTTGCTCGCGCATCGAAGACTGCTGCCACACGTCCCACGCATCGTATTCCCAAGCAAGGAGCGGGCAGACTGGTGCTCATCGGAGCACCGAATGTGGGCAAGAGTTCCTTGTTGGCGGCACTGACGCGGGCCAAGCCAGAGATCGCTCCCTACCCCTTCACCACGCAACACCCCCAGCCGGGAATGATGCTGTATGAGGATTGTCCACTGCAACTTGTTGATCTACCACCGATCACTGCTGATTTCATCGATCCCCATGCCATCGGCTTGGTGCGCGGTGCCGATTTGGCCCTGCTGGTGATCGACCTGGCCAGCGACACTTTGGTGGAGGATACCCAAGCCGTGTTGAGGCGGTTCGAGTATGGAAAGACGCGTTTGGCCAACGAGACAGGACTCGACGAACAGGACTTGGGCGTCAGTTACACGCAAACCCTCGTATTGCTGAACAAATGCGACGTCGCGGATGCCCAGGAACGCCTACAGTTGCTCGACGAGTTTCTCCCTCTCCCGTTCGATCGGCTGCTGGTCAGCGCCACCGCGGGCAGTGGTCTGGATGCGCTGCGTCAGGAGGCATTCCAGCGGTTGCACGTCGTGCGCGTCTATACCAAGCATCCGAAGGAAAAAGAGCCGGATCGCAGCAAACCGTTCACCATCCGTCGCGGAGAAACACTGATGGAAGTTGCCGAACAGGTACATCGTGATATGGCCAAGAATTTGAAATCGGCACGTGTGTGGGGGGAGCATGTTCACCCCGGTACCGTGGTGAAGCCGGATTATCAACCCAGCGATGGTGACGTGGTCGAGCTGCATACGAGTTGACGATGAAGAATTCAGAAATCGCTCATGCCTTTGAGGAGATGGCTGATCTGCTCGAATTGCGCGGGGAAAACCCTTTCCGCGTGCGTGCCTATCGCCAGGCGGCGCGGGTAATCGCCGACTTGCCGGAATCGGTAGAGGAGATCCTCCAAGATGCAGACCGCGACTTGACACAGATTGCCGGGATCGGTGAAACGATTGCGGAAAAGTGCCGGACACTCGTGGAAACCGGCACGCTTCCGCAACTGGAGAAACTACGCCGGGAAACGCCACCCGTTCTCCGGCAAATGACGCGTATCCCAGGCGTCGGCGTGAAGAAGGCCTTGGTGCTCCAACAGCAGCTCGATATCCAATCGTTGGAGGACTTGCGCCGCGCGTGTCAGGAGCACCGTGTCCGCCAATTGAAAGGCTTCGGTGCCAAGACCGAAGCGGAAATATTAAGAGGGCTGGAGATCGCTCAAGCGGCGCAGCAACGGCTGCGGATCGATCAGGCGGAGGAACTGGTTGCCCGCTTGCGCGAACATATGGCTGCCTGCCGGGAGATCCAAACCTTGGAGTTCGCCGGCAGCTACCGGCGTGGCAAGGAAACCGTCGGCGACATCGACATGCTGGTGGTGAGCGATCATGGCGCCGCAGTGATGGATCGCTTGGCCCAGTTTCCGGGCTTGGTGGTAGTTACCGCACGTGGCGACACGAAAATGTCATGCCGCGTCGACGATCACTTCCAAGTGGATTTGCGCGTCGTGGCAGCAGAGAGTTTCGGTGCCGCGCTGCAGTACTTCACCGGTTCCAAAGAACACAATGTCCAGGTTCGTGGTCGTGCTCGCAAAATGGGACTGACGATCAACGAATACGGCGTGTACCGCCTGGGCGAGAATCAACAGCGCATCGCGGGAGCGACAGAGGAAGAAGTATATACGGCTCTAGAGCTAGGTTGGATTCCTCCGGAGTTGCGAGAAGGCCGAAAAGAATTGCAGTGGTACGAAGACGTCGATCACCTACCACCGTTGATCGAAGACGGTGACCTGGTGGCAGATCTCCACATGCATACGTCGGCAACCGATGGAACGGAAACCATCGAAGCGATGGCCGAGGCGGCGAGAAAGCTGGGACGTCGGTATATCGCAATTACCGACCATAGCCAACGGGTGTCGATGGCGCATGGTTTGGACGCAGAGCGGTTGCTGGCGCAGTGGGAACAGATCGATGCACTGAACAACAAACTGGGAAACCGCATTACGGTGCTCAAGGGTATTGAATGCGACATCCTCGAGTCCGGACAACTCGATCTTGCCGACGACGTGCTCGCTCAAGCCGATTGGGTAATTGCCAGCGTCCACTACGGTCAAAAGCAGTCTCGCGAAAAGATTACGCAACGCATCGTCGGTGCCTTGGAAAATCCGCACGTTGACGCCATTGCCCATCCGACCGGCCGTCTGCTTGGTTCCCGCCCACCGTACGAAGTGGATATCGAGGCCGTATTCGTGGCAGCCGCTGAGAACAAGAAGATCTTGGAACTCAATGCCAATCCACGTCGGTTGGACCTTAGTGAGGAACATTTGATGCGCGCCGCCGCCATGGGAATCCCTATCTGTATCAATTCCGATGCCCACAGTATCGAAGGGATGCACGTCCTGCGCTACGGTATCATTCAGGCCCGACGCGCCGGTTTGTTACGCGACCAGGTAGTCAATACTTGGAAGCTGGCAACCCTCCGTCGTTGGTTGCAACGGTAGCGTTGGCGGGATCATCCGCTTGCGCCATACAGGACGCCGGCAGTGCGGGCCGAATAGAGGCGGTGGCATCGTCGAGGCGCTCGCGTTCCGTGTCGTAGCGCAGCAAGCAGCCGATTTGAGGTGGAAGCGAAATACCGCATCACGTGGCTGACCAGAATGCACGACACCAGGCGGCAGAAGCATTACCCTCACCGATTCTCGGCACACCGTCGTCACCGCCACGACCGGTCGACGGACCGCAACGCTAGCTACTGTACCGCTACCGCCGCCGCTGCTCGACAGTGTCGTGGTGCTCATCACGCCGCGTCCTTCGGTAACCACGGCCCATTCGCTACTGCGTCCACGGCGTGAAAGAGCACCTGTCTTCCTGCAACCTTGGCCATCCGTAGAGGTCGAAAACTCAGTTGCCGGCCTCGGATGCTTCATCCCCTTGTGCCGCGATGTCGTAGCAGAGCAACAAATCCTGATCGCGGAGATACAATTTTCCATTGGCGATCACCGGATGTGTCCACGCCGGTTCCTCGCTACGATCGGGTTGTTCGAAACGTCCGCGCTCGATGTATTGCTCCCTGTTCGGCTCGATCAAAATCATGGTGCCCCCTTCCGCCCGCAGGTACAACCGCCCATCTGCAAAGGCCAGGGAACCTTTCGGAGCCCGCCGTTCTCGCCACAGGATGTCGCCCGTCAGGAAGTCCATAGTGACGAGAAATCCACCTTCGTTACCTCCCGCGGCACCATACACACAACCATCGTGGAGAATGAGCCCGCCATGATGATTCCGCATGTACGTCGTGAAGTAGACCTCGTCGGCTTCCACATGGCCGTTGGCATTGGTTGAGAGTTTGACCAAGCCGCCACCTCCATCGTAGGCCGAGGAAGCGAACACGTAACCATCGTGATAAATCGGCGTCGAACAGCTAATCTGAGCCGCGACCGGATCGTATCGCCATAGCAGTGTTCCGTCCTCGGCAGAAAACCCTGCCAGGGTCGTGGCGGTGAGCTGCACATATTGGCGGTGATTCGCAAAGTCGACGACAATAGCGGACGAGTAACTTGCCCCCGACTCTTGACCTCGGCCAACATTCCCTCGGCGACGCCTTCGGCCAAAATCACCCTGTTGGCTACTTCGCTCGACGGCTGCCGGAACATCGCTTTTCCATATCGTCTGGCCCGTCATCTTGTTTACTGCCAGCAGCGTCCCATCTGGAGCCCCCGGAGTGCAGATCAACTTCTCGCCATCGACAAGTGGCGATTCGGAGTAACCCCACGTGGGAACAATTCCACCATGATCCTGGACTAGATTGATACGCCAAACTTCCTGTCCGTCCGTGGAAAAACAGACGAGGTCCCCGTGCTGGCTGAGTATGTAAACTCGGTCCTCATCGACCGTGGGAGTGGCCCGTGGTCCTGCCGGCGTGAAGATTCGCCCCACTTCGCCGCCACGACCAATCTTGGCTTGCCAGATCAGTTCACCGTTGGCCTCATTCAGCGCGAACAGCCAGGCGGTACCATCGATATCACCGGTCGTGTAGATGCGTCCGTCCGCAACAGCCACCCCTCCCATGCCGCGTCCTATCCCCGTGGCTCTCCACGCTTCCGGTGGGCCGTTGTCCGGCCATTGCTGAAGAAGCCCCTCCTCTCTGGAAATCGCGTTACGTTCCGGTCCTTGCCATTGCGGCCAATCGATTGCCTGCGAGTACCGAGGGGCTGCCACCAGCATCGCCAAGGTGACCAACATGCTTGCGTGTCGCATCAACGTTTCTCCCACGAAAAGATGAAGCCAAATCCTAAGGTCATCCAAGATGAGAAACCGCCCCCATCAATTGGACGGCAAGACGACAAGAAGTGTTCCCAGGGCGGCGCTTTTGGCGGCTACGCCGCTGTCACTTTGCCCTGGGCTTTCATGGCGCTGCCCCTTCGGGGCGAACTGTGGCATTTGGGAATTCTGGCGAATTCCACTAATGGAAGGCGCACGCATGCCGTCCCTACGCACCGGTGGTAGTTTGGTGCCACCCATCCATTGAGTTTCCGCAAGTGCCTCTGCTTGAGGAACTTAGGATCCTCGGGTCGGCGAGTCGTGGCTACGGCATGCTGTCGCTGCGGGACTGTTGGGTGGTTGGCCGAATTGTTCAAGCGGCGGTCGGAATCGCTCTCCACACAGGTCCAGGCGAGTGTGAAGTTTGGCCGAATTCCTGGCGGCACCATAGCCTGTCGTCACCGTAGCCTGGTGGCAACGCCCCGAAGGGGCCAGACCAACCTAGCCCAGGGCAAGGCCGTCAAGCGAGCACCGCTCGCACGCGGCCGACGCCCTGGGTGGCAAAAGATCCCCACGATCCCTGATCGCCCTGAAGGGGCAAACTATCGATGCGGCGAAGGTATTTGAATCCGACGAGCCGGTGAGCCGCAGCAACACGTATTGCTCCGTCCCGCAACGGCATCGCATCGGCCAGTCGCACGGATGATAACACGTTCACGTGGAACGGTTCGGCATCCTCCTCGGCCACTTCGTCGGTCGATTACCAACAGCATTACGATTTGGTCGGTCAAGCAATTGTCCTGTTGGGCGAGATGGTTTGGGATTATCAATCGCTGCGCGATGCGTCGTTCCAGCGATCGTTTCTGGGTCCCAGGATCCGCCTGGAAACTTAATGCCTTGCACGCTCTACCTGCCCATGGCCAGACTGAACCTCACCGCGTCGCTACGCGACGCGTTGGGAGGGATAGGGGGCCCCGACGCCCCGGTCATGAATGACCGGGCTACCATCACGGCGTCGCTACGCGACGACAACCAGGGCCGGCGCGGTGGCGGCTGCTTGATCGTCCTGTGGCGGCGGCTACGGTTTCTACGTACGTCCCGGACGCAAGGCAGCGCGAGGCAGTTTGGTGCGGCAGTTTATTGCCACCTATTGGGTCGCCGCTAGAATTGGTTCGCCCTTTCAGGGCTTGGATGGATGGGCATTCGTGTTCCCAGGGCGGCGCTTTTGGCGGCTACGCCGCTGTCGCTTTGCCCTTGTATGTTGGAATTCGTACTGGAATGGCTGCTATACCCAACCGGCCTGGGGCATGGGAGACTAGACGGTTGTGGAAGTTGCGAGGAGACGCTGGCTTGGGCCCTGGGCTTTCATGGCGCTGCCCCTTCGGGGCGAATTGCCGCCCCGAAGATTGTGGGGCGTCCAGAGAAGCGGCCATGCAGTCAGGTAGCCCGCGTGTCGCGAGATCGATCTTGTTGGTGGGAAGTGAGCCACTTTATCCCCACCGTTCCCTCCATCTTCAGTGGAAGTACGTCCTCGCTCCGATCAGCAAACTCTCCGCTATCGTGGGGAGCGAGCAAGATTGCAAATACCGTCTGCAGGAAAGAGGCTGATCATGAAATACGATCCTCGTGGTGAGAACAACACGAGTGGCGCCGACAGCGGGGTAACGGGCAGCCAACTCGCTGGACCGCTGGGCAGACGCAGGCGCGTTGGTGACCGAATGATGATCCCCACCGAGGACGAGACGCTCCACTGGTTGATTACCGACGATGGCAGTCGCACACTCATCGACGACGCGGTCGATCAGTCGTATCACAGTGCTAGCGGAGCCATCGCGGAATCGCTGCACGTTTACTTGCGCAACAGCCAGGCTCTCCGTCGTCTCGGCAATGGTCAACCAACGCGCTTGTTGGAGGTCGGATTCGGCACGGGCACCAATATGATCTTGACGGCGGCTATGGCCCGGGCCCGATCTACTCCGCTAGAGTACGTGGGGCTAGACCAACGATGGCTGCCCCCTTCCTTGTTATCTCAACTGGATTGGGGCCAGGCTACTGATAAAGCGTTGGCGATGCATCCCGAATTGGCCGCTGATCTGCCACCTCATTTTCCCCTAGAGGTTGCCCGCGTGCAGGAGCAATTCCTACGGCACTGGTCGGCCGGCTGGTCACACTCCGTAGCAGAGAACCGCCGAGAACTGGGGGTTCGCCCGGGGCTCCCAGCCGCAGCGACGGCGTTGCTGGCAGGCGATTCCCTGCCTGAAGCTTCCTCGGTAGTGTCGCTGCACATTCCTGTATCGCATCGGGTGCAGGTTACCGTGTTGCGGATGGATGTGGCCACACTGGGAGCATCGCGCAATCTACCGTCCGAGCTGTTCGATGGCATCTATTTCGATCCGTTTTCTCCGGATAAGAATCCCGACGTGTGGACAACGGATGTGTTGCGCGCCATGCGCCGATTGGTGACCTCAACTGGGCGGCTAACCAGCTATTGCGTGCGCCGCACGGTCCGAGATGCGCTCCGCGATGTGGGCTTCTCCCCTCAATGCGTCCCCGGGCCGCCGGGAGGAAAGCGACAGGTGTTGCTGGCAATACCGACGATTGGTTTGCTTCCGTAGAGCGACACCGTCCCCGCGCGTCCTGGCTTGCTGCTGGCCACATCGCACGCTTCTCCGCGACGGCGTAACATTGTGTTCAGCCTCGGCCGTCCGCCAGGGACAGTATGGGATCGCTGCCGCCCATCACCCATGTGCGGATTCCCAGGGAAGGAAGCCTGGAACAGCTTGATGGCATCGAGGAGGTTCACGCCGAGCGTTCCTCATAGGATTGCCATCGCCCAGTGCCAAAGTGGCCCACCAGGGACGCGGAATCGCAGGATCGCCAGAAGCGCAGGCAAGTTAGATGCTGTTGACACGGGACACCGGGACGCTGTAGTGGGAATAGAGGGATGCGAATGCTGGTGCATCACAGGAGCCGGAATGGAGAAGAATGTTTAATCGACGCACATGGTTGAAACGCGCATTTCGCGGTTGGGGCATTTTAGCCGCCACGTCCTTACATTCCTGGGGACGCTTGTGGGCACAAGAGGGCAACAGCTTGAATTCTGCCGAACAACTAACAGATCGAAACGTGGTGTCCCTGGAGGACCAGTTGGTTAAGGGCCTGCGCGTCGTGCGCCCGGACCAGAAACTATGGCTCAAGCGGGTCGTGCTCTTGGTGGACCAAAAGAAATTGCCGCGAGCCATGGTCAATGTCGTATTCAAATGGGCCAGACAGCGTAATCCGGATGTGCCGTTCCCCTATTTTCAGTTCGCCATGCGCGAACTGGCTAAACGTCGCGGTATCCAGCTTCCTTGACCATCGTCGCACTCCAGCCGTGCCGGGACGTCGTTCGGGACACGGCCGCTGGTCGCCCTTCTCCTCTCAGTCGGTCGACAATCCGCAACGAGTCAACAGTTGGCGTTTATCCGGTGCTCAGGGGCCGAGCCAGTTGGTCGAAGAGGAACAGCATTTCACGGCCGATCGTATCTCGGCACTCGTCGTAGGCAGTGACCGCCTCTGCTGTCCCGTCGGCCCACTTAGGGTCGCGATAGGACAACGAAATGCGTTGGAGAGTGCCGGGAATAACGGGACAAGCCTCGGCCGCTTCATCGCAACACATCAGGGCGAACAGGGGGGAGGATGCTTCCGGCAATCCGTCAAATCTCTTGGAATAAAGGATGACCGGCGGGACATCGTCGGCAAAGGACACTTCGTAGCGAGGATTCGGAGGCGGCGTAGTCGTTTTGACAACCATCCCGCAGCGCTGCAATGATTGAATCACATGGGGATGGCAGGCGGTTACTTCAGTGCCAGCACTGACCACGGCCACCCTGTCGATACCGTACAAGCTCGCCGCCACGGTCGCCCATACCTGAGCAAACTGACTGCGGCGGGAATTGTGGGTGCAAATGAAAGCCAGGCGCAACGACGCATGGGAGAGGTGGGGCCGAATCGTCCGGGCAGCGTCCGTCAGCAATCGGCGTCGCGGCTGGGGAAGATCGACCAACTGCTGGCGCCACTGGTCGATCTTCTGGAGCACATCTGCGTTCCCTCGCATACTACGGTTCTCCTGCGTCGACGACGATGCGTGTGGAAGTAATCGCCGCTACGGATAGGGTCAATGGCTACCGACGTCCGCCGAGTGCGTGTCTAGCAACGAGTCAACCAGTCCCTCTCCATGCTGATCGACCATTGCCGGACGATCTTCCTGCCCAGCATTGGAATGGGGGAAGATCTTTTCTTGCACCACGAACACGCCTGCCCCGCCGAGATATCCGACCAAGGCCCACAGGGAAATGCGTTTTACGTACCACACGAAATCGATCTTTTCCAATCCCATTGCCGCCACCCCAGCAGCGGAACCGATGATCAAGCAGCTACCTCCCGTCCCGGCACAGTAGGCCAAGAACAACCAGAACGTGTCGTCTTTGGGGAACTCGTACATACCGATTCCCGCCGCCACCAGGGGAACGTTGTCGACGATGGCTGACAACAGACCGATGGTCAACGCCACGAATTGCATATTGGGAACATTGTCCGACAACCAGGCGGCAAGCGTTCGCAGCACCCCCGAAGACTGAAGCGTGCCCACCGCAAGCAAGATACCGAGGAAGAAGAGAATGCTGGCCGTGTCGATCTTCTTCAACACCGTCAGCACATTGGTACTCGAACGCGTCGCCTCATCGAGGTCATGCTTGATGATCTCCGATATGATCCAGATCACACTCAGGCTGAACATCATGCCCATGAACGGGGGAAGGTGGGTAACGGCCTTGAAGATCGGCACGAACACCAGTCCGCAAAAGCCCAGAGCGAGGAACAGGGCCGAATGCCACGGCTTGAGCGTCTTGTTCGCCTTCTCATCCGAAACGGGCGGCCGTTCAATCTCTCCCTTAAGGAACATGGAGGCAATGGTCAGCGGGATGATCATGCAGCACAGACTGGGGATGATGAGCGAGCGCATCACTTCCACCGTGGAGATCTTGTTACCGATCCACAACATCGTCGTCGTGACGTCACCGATCACCGTCCAGGCGCCACCGGCGTTGGCTGCCACAACGATCATGCCGCAGAAGAACAGTCGCGTCTGTCGATCCTTGATCAGCTTCTTCATCAAAGAAACCATGACGATGGTCGTCGTCAGGTTATCCAACACGGCGGAGAGGAAGAACGTCAAGAAGCACACCGTCCACAGCAGCTTGACCTTGTTCCGCGTACGGATCCGATCGGTAATCACCGAAAAGCCCTCGTAGGCATCGACCAGTTCGACAATGGTCATCGCCCCGAGCAGGAAGAACAAGATGTACGAGATTTCAGCGATTAGGTGAAGGAACTGACCGTGCACCGCATAATGAACCAGCAATTCATGCGGTTCCATCGCCGCACCATGAGCTGCCGCGTCCATCTTGAACGTCTCGGGAATCTTGTCCGGTGCGAGGATCGAGTCGATTCCCAAGAGATAGAGCGCCCAGCACGCGGCGCCGATGAACAGCGCGGTTGCCGCTTTGTCGATATGCAATGGATGCTCGAGGGCGATCACGATGTAACCGACGACGAACAGCAGGATGATAGTTGTTAGTAGCATGGATTCTCTCGCTTTTAATACACCGTCGCCCGGTGGCCTAATCCTCAGCCGCCGGAGCCTGTCCGACCTCGATCCCTATCGGGCAACCCCACCATCTGAACCTTGCCATGGTGGAACGATTCCTGCCACAACGGTTCAGTCAGTTGCCCTCCCCCTCCGCGGGGGGCGTCGCCTTCCAGATCGAACGCCGAATAGAAATAGCATACGGCTGGGGAGGGAAACCACTTGGGAATCGGTGCGCACTAACCAAATGGGTAAAACTACCCTCAGGTTAATGGTTGCATGGGATAGACCGATTGTGCGCATTAGATGTTCAGATTTCCAAGAACAGGCGCGCTGGATCTTCGCAAATCTCCTTGATGGTTCGCAAAAACGTAACGGCTTCACGTCCATCGATGATCCGGTGATCGTAAGTCAAAGCGACATACATCATCGGCAGGATCACCACTTGACCGTCGACCGCCATCGGCCGTTCCTGAATGGCGTGCAATCCCAAGATAGCGCTTTGGGGCGGATTGACGATCGGTGTGCTAAGCAACGATCCGTACACGCCTCCGTTGCTGATCGTGAACGTTCCTCCTTCGAGATCTTCTGGCATGAGGCGATTCTCCGCCGCCTTGGCCGCATAGTCGGCGATAGCCCGTTCGATGTCGGCAAAGGTCATCGATTCGCAATTGCGCAGGACAGGGACGACCAGCCCTTTACCGCCGCCGATGGCTATACCGATGTCGTGATAGTATTTGTAAACGATATTATTGCCACGGATTTCCGCATTGACCGCCGGGAACCGTCTGAGCGCTTCCACGCTGGCCTTGACGAAAAACGACATGAATCCGAGCTTCACGCCGTGCTTTTTCTGGAAGGCATCGCGGTACTTGTTGCGAATCTCGATAATCGGCTTCATGTTGATTTCATTGAACGTGGTCAACAAGGCGGCGTTATGCTGTGCCTGGACCAACCTGGCGGCGATCGTGCGCCGAATCATGCTCATCGGGCGCACCTCCTCCATGCGGGAGCCTTCGGCCAAGGAGCGACTCTCCGGCACCGCCATCCCCGTCTCGAGAACGGGAGGCTGAGCCGGCTTCGCGGCCGGTGCGGCGGACGCGAGCGGCGGTTGAGCAGCAGACGTAACCGTCGACGTCGGCCCACTGGCGTGAGCAGGCTGGTGTTCCCGAGCGGCGATCGCGGCCTGGACATCCTCCTTCAAGATGCGTCCGCCGGGTCCGGTGGGAGTGATCTCGGCAGGCGAAACATGATGTTCCTCCATCAGGCGGGAAGCGGCCGGCATCACATGGGGGGCATCCCCCGGTTTCACGCTGCCGTGTCCCGTACTGGACTGCCCAGAGTCGCGTTGGTCTCCCGCGCCGGCTGTAGGACTGGCAGCCGGTGCCGAAGTCCCCTTCGCTGCTGACGAGGCACTCGCCTTCTTCTCTGTCGCAGCACGTTGTTCGCTACCTTGCTCGGCTGCCGGTCGCGGCGACGCAGGGGACGACTCGGCCGGTGCCTCGGCTTCCTCGATCTCGCACAACACATCGCCTACCTTGGCGAACTCACCGGCCGGCAATCGGATGTTGCGTACATAACCGGCCGTGGGGGCGGGCACCTGGACGGATGCCTTCTCCGTTTCCAGATCGACCAAATTCTCATCGGCAGCGACCCAGTCCCCCTCTGCCTTGTGCCACTGGGCTATCTGCACTTCGCTAATCGATTCTCCGACGCTGGGGATGGTAACTTCGATCATGATGTCTCTTTACTGAATCGAGAATCCGGGAATGATTGGGCGGCTTGTCTTAACCATGAGCTTGTGTATCTCCGCTTCCATCCACTGGCCATCGCCAGGATGCGATAGCGCCGACGTCTCGGGCGGTCATCGTCCCCGTGGCGACCTGTCACTGAGGAAGATCGGCGAATGCTTCATCGATGAGCTCTTCTTGTTCGAGCTTATGCGCACTGGCCGAACCCGTCGAGGGGCTTGCCGATTCCACCCGTGAAACGCGACGAATGCGGTAGCCGTGCGCGGAAAGATAATCGGCGTAGCGCGATTTCCAATAGCTCCATGCCCCCATGTTGGTTGGTTCTTCTTGTACCCACACGCAATCGGTCTCCGCCGCATACGGCTTGAGAGCGGCCAGCAGCACCTCGGGCTTCAAAGGATAGAATTGTTCGACGCGAATGATCGCTACGTTGTCATGACCGGCGGTGCGCCGTCGTTCCGCCAGCTCGTAGTAGATCTTGCCACTACACAGCAGGATGCGGTCCGTACGCTTGGGATCCTGCCGCGTATCGGGAAGGACGCGCAAAAAGCGGCCACTGGTAAAATCCTCCAGCGGCGACACGACGTCCGGGTGCCGCAGCAGGCTCTTGGGAGTCAACACAAAGAGCGGTTTGCTCCAGCGGCGTTTGGTTTGCTGCCGCAGGAGATGAAAGAACTGGGCCGGCGTCGTCGGTTGCGTAACCTGGATATTGTCTTCAGCGGTCAGTAGCAGCAAACGTTCCAGACGCGCCGAGCAATGCTCTGGACCGGCACCTTCGAAACCGTGAGGCAAGAAGAGGGTCAAGTGGCTGAGCCGTCCCCACTTGTCCTCGGCACTGGTGATAAACTGGTCCACGATGACCTGCGCCACGTTCCAGAAATCGCCAAACTGCGCTTCCCACACCACCAAGCCCTCGGGCATGTCGAGCGAGTAACCGTACTCGAACCCCAAGACACCGGCCTCGCACAGCGGGCTGTTGTAGATCTCGATGGGTGCTTGATTATCTCCTAAGTGCCGCAGCGGCATGAACGTGCGCCCTGCCACCTCGACATCGTACAGCACCGCATGTCGTTGGCTGAACGTTCCACGCCGCGAATCCTGACCGCTCATCCGCACCGGATGCCCTTCCAGGAGCAAACTTCCCATGGCCAATGCCTCTGCCGACGCCCAATCGACCGGCCGTTTTCCTTCCGACATCTCCACACGTGCTTTCAGGAACCGCACCAGCTTGCGATGAACGTTGAAATCCGGGGGCGTCGTCCCCAGTGAGCGCAGGATCGACTTTACGGTGTCCAGGTCGACCGCCGTATCCGGAATGTCGTCGTCTGGCTCGGGGCCTCCATAGAACCCTTGCCAGTGCCCGCCGAGTGTCTGCAGGTCTTCGACAAAGTCCTCTTGTTGGGCCAGTTCGAATTCGCGTTCCAGCTTCGCCTGCCGCACTTCGGCGATGGCATCGGCCTCTTGTCGAGTAATCTCACCGAGTTCCAGGAGCCGGTCGAGGTAGCTTTCCCGCACGCTTCGTCGCGAATCGATGATCTTGTACATCTCGGGCTGAGTGAATCGCGGCTCGTCTCCTTCGTTGTGGCCCCACTTGCGGTAACAGTACATGTCGATGACCACATCCCGCTGGAACTCGCGCCGGAAATCCATCGCCAGATTCACTACTTGGGCAACCGCCTCCGGATCCTCACCGTTGACGTGGAAGACGGGAATCTGCAGCATCTTGGCCACGTCGGTGGCGTAGGTCGTCGAGCGTCCCTCGGGCGGCTCGGTGGTGAAGCCAACTTGGTTATTGATGATCACGTGCAAGGTTCCGCCGACGGCGTAGCCCTCCAACTCGCTCATGTTGAGCGCTTCTTGCACCACTCCCTCCCCGGCAAATGCCGCGTCGCCGTGGATGAGCAAGGTCATATAGCGACTGTGTGCCTTATCGTTGGCCCGTTGCTGTTTCGCACGACAACGGCCTTGGGCGACCGTATTGACGAATTCTAAGTGGCTGGGGTTGAAACACAAAGAGATGTGCACCTTGCGACCGGTACTGGTCGTCCAGTCGCTGCTGTACCCGAGATGGTACCGCACATCGCCGGCTCCACGATGCATGTCCGGCCGAGGATCATCGAAAGACCAGAAAATCGATTTGGCACGTTTCCCCAGGATGTTGGCCAAGACGTTCAGCCGTCCACGATGGGCCATGGCCATGACCACTCCGTCGACACGGTGTTGACCAGCCTTTTCCAGAGCCAGGTCGAGCAGCGGGATCAGGCTTTCCGCCCCCTCTAACGAGAATGTTTTCGCCCCCACGAACTTGCGGCGCACGAACTCCTCGAAAATGGCGGCATCGGCCAGGCGGGTGTAGATGCGAACCTGCACGTCACGGGATAACTCCAGCCGATTCTCGGTACTTTCCATCCGTTTCTGCAACCATTCGCGGATACCCCGGTTATCGATGTGCATGAACTGGACACCAATGGTCCGGCAATAGGTATTGCGCAGTTTCTCGATGATATCGCCCAGCGTGCGGCCATTGACATACTCCAGCGTGGGACACGTGAAGGGGCGCTGCAGATCCTCAGGACTGAGGCCATAGAGTTCCGGATCCAGCTCGGGACGGGCCTGCCGCGGACGTCCCAGCGGATCGAGCTGGGCCATCAAGTGGCCACGGACCCGGAACTCCCGCACGAGGTTGTCGATCCGATGCTGCATCTCGGCCAGCCACAAGGCCTCGTCACGCAGTTTTCTCGCCGCCGCATCGGGTTGGTCGCCCACCAGGGACGCCAACCGGCCATTGTCTCCGGCCGCCATTTCGGCTTGCAGCGCCGTATTGGCTTGGGCCGCCAAAGAGAACTCCTCGAAGTACTTTCGCCATCCCGGCGAAACACTTTCCGGATTCTTGAGGTACTGCACGTACAGGTCGTCGATGTAATCCAAGCTGTAGCTATTCATGGTGATCCTGGCAACGAGTTGTTGCGGTCGACGTTCTCAACCCTTCCGTTTCCTCAGCCCCAAGGAGCCCCCTCGCCCGACGGACAACATCCTCCCGGTGTCCGCGCCGCCTCGATGTTCGCCGTCTGCCGTGGAGGACCGTCATCACTCTTGCCTGATTACGTCCCCCAGGCTCATGGTAGTTCAGCAGGTCAGGTGGTAGGCGCGATACCAATTGACGAAGTGGCGAATTCCTTCCTCAATGGGAGTCGCGGGCTTGAAGCCAATTACCTCCTCCAAATCGGATACGTCTGCATACGTGGCCACCACATCACCAGCTTGCAGCGGCAAGTAGTTCTTCTTGGCAGTACGCCCTATCGTCTGCTCGAGCACCTCGATAAATCGCGACAGCTCTTCGGGATGATTGTTCCCAATGTTGTACACCCGATAAGGCGCCTGACTGGTACCGGGGTCCGGATGCATCGGATCGAATTTCGGATCAGGTCCTGGAACCACGTCGACCAACCGCACCAACGCCTCGACGATATCGTCGATATAGGTGAAGTCACGCCGCATTTTGCCATGATTGTACACATCGATCGGCCGTTCCTCGAAGATGGCTTTGGTGAAGATATACAACGCCATATCGGGACGCCCCCAAGGGCCATAAACGGTAAAGAACCGCAGTCCCGTCGTGGGCAGGCCATAGAGGTGACTGTAGGTGTGCGCCATCAACTCATTGGCCTTCTTGGTCGCCGCATAGAGGCTGACCGGATGATCCACATTGTCATGCACGGAAAACGGCTGCTTCTTATTGGAACCATACACGCTGCTGCTGCTGGCGTACATCAGGTGCTCTACTCCATGATGGCGGCACCCTTCGAGCACATTGGTGAACCCTACGAGGTTGCTGTCGATATAGGCGTGGGGGTGGGTCAGCGAATAACGGACGCCGGCTTGGGCAGCCAGATGCACTACCCGTTGGAAGCGATGCTGGGCAAACAGTTCCATCATGCCGTCTCGATCGGCCAAATCGAGCTCGACGAATTCGAAGTTCGGTTTGCCAGCGAGCTGCTGGAGCCGATCTCGCTTCAGTTGCACGCTGTAGTAATCGTTGACGTTGTCCAGTCCCACCACGCGCTCACCACGTGCCAACAGGGCTTGCGATAAATGGTAACCGATAAAACCGGCCGCGCCGGTAACCAGGATGGTGCGCATCGATGCCCTTCCGCTTAGCTGTCCAATTCAAGGAATTTCAAGGGAACCTGATTGCCTTCGGAATCCCGACAATCCACCTCCAAGTGTTCTGGGTAGAGCGCTTCGCTGCCCAGAATCTGAATGGTCACCCCATTCTGCTCTTCGATCTGAATCACCTCGCGACGTTTGCGGTTGTTCAAATAGGCGGCCACCTTGTCGTTAACCCGCACCGTCACTCGGGAGGCGCGCGGTTGCTGGCAAGCCATGATCAGGATCCGCACGACTTCGATAGCCATGCTCTCGGCCGTCTTCACGACTCCGCGCCCATCGCAACAGGGACAATCCTCGTAGACGCTGCGTTTCAAACTGGGACGAATGCGTTGCCGCGTCATCTCGATGAGACCAAAAGGACTGGTGCGGAGAATCTTCGTCCGCGCCCGATCACGGCGCATGGCATCACGCAATGCCCGTTCGACTTTGCGACGATGCGACTCTTTGCGCATGTCGATAAAATCGTTGACGATGACGCCCCCCAGGTCGCGCAGGCGCAATTGCCGGGCGATTTCCTTGGCCGCGGCCATGTTCAGTTGGAATGCCGTCTCCTCGGCCGATGAGTCGGTGCGGAACGAACCGCTGTTGACATCGATTGCCACCAACGCTTCGGTGGGATCGATGACGATCGATCCCCCTTCCTTCAACGGTACCACGCGGCGCTGAATCTTGGCGATCTCCCGCTCGAGATCGTATTTGTGGAACAACGGCTCCTTACCCTCGTAGAGCTTCAGGCGATTGACGTAGCGCGGCATCACCAACTGCAGAAACTCGCGAGCCCGTTCGTAGGCGGCCGCCTCGTCGACCAAAATGGCATCGATATCCTCAGTGAAAATATCGCGGATCGTGCGAATGATCATGTCGCTCTCTTCGTAGATGTCGCACGGCGCCGGCTGATTCTTGATTCGCTTGACAATGACCTTCCACAGGCGCAGCAGATAGGCCATGTCGCGGGACAATTCCTTGCGCGTACGATCCTGTCCGGCGGTGCGGACGATGAACCCCAGTCCTTTGGGCGGGTTGAGCTCCAACAATGTTTGTTTCAACGTCTTCCGCTGTTTCTCGTCCTCGATCTTCCGACTGACGCCGACTCGTCCCAAGGCGGGCATCAGCACCAAATAGCGTCCTGGAATGCTGATATAGGTGCTCAACGTGGGGCCCTTGGTTCCAATCCCCTCCTTGATCACCTGCACGACGACCTCATCTCCCCGTTTGAAAATCTCTTGGATGGGGGGTTTAAACCGGGGGCGAGAACTGCGCATCGGCCGACGCCGCCGGTCACCATCTCCATTTCCTGGGGAACCGTTCCCCTCCATCACCTCCGCCGGATCGTAGCCGGCAAGTCGAAAATATTGGGGTTCCACGTCGCTGATGTGCAAGAAACCGTTGCGGCCGACGCCAAAATCGACAAATGCCGCCTGGATACTCGGCTCCAAATTGACGATCTTCCCCTTGTAAATATTGCCGGCATAATTGTTCTGGCTAGCCCGCTCGGTATACAGTTCTTCCAACACACCGTTTTCCAGAATCGCGATACGGCACTCCTCCGCTTGCGATACGTTGATCAACATTTCTTTGCGCATACTCGTTCCTTAACTACGATCTTGTCTCTTCCTCATGGCGATCCGGAGCCGCTTGCAAATGAACCTCGGTGCGTTGCAACAATGCTCCGGCAGGTAGTAAATCATCCAATCCCAGCCACTCCAGGAACTCGCTTGGGCGAATCGAACCTTGAGCCAGATGGGGGAGCGTAAAGACCAACGCTCCATCTTCAATGGCCGCCCGCAGCCCGTCGTCGCCAACCGGGCAAACGATCGACTTGTTCTGGCGTTGGCACACCAACTGCGCACGACGCAACAAATCACTGAGCTTCTCCCGCACGGCATCGACCTTCTCGACCGGCAACACAATACGGTAGGTCGCCCCGACGACTTTCCCCTTGTTGCGTCCCTGGGGCAGCGCTTCGATGGCTGTCAATTCCATGCCCTCAGGTAACTGCTGCACGATAGCCTGGCGGACCTGATCGATCTCGAACTTCCCTTCGATCTCCAACTCGACAATCTCGTCGAGCGCTTCGATCCCCAGGGCCAAGGCCGACGGAAAACTAATCTTGGGCTTGGGGTGAAACCCCTCGCTAAAGGCCAAACGCAGCCCTGCCCGACGCAACAGCCGTTCCCACAATCGCGATAAGTCCTTATGGCCGATCCAGCGCAGGTCACCTGCCTTGGTGAATCGTATTCGCAAACGCGTTCGTGCGACGCGTGATGATGTATCTGGCAGTTGTTCGTTCACCGCGGAAGCACCTCGTGCTGTAATAACTCGGGGGCGGATTCCTGCAAAAACTCTTGGACCGAGCGTCGCACCTCCGATGCAGTCGATTGTTCCAAGGCTCGCTCGGCAACTTGACGACAATCCGCATGGCGGAGGTGGCGAATCGCCTGCTTGACATCCGGCAACGCACTGGGGGGAGCCGACAGATTCTCGATCCCCAGACCGATCAACAGCGCCGCAGTAGCGGGGGAGGAACTCATCTCACCACAGACGCTGATCGGCACTCGATGGGCTTCCGCCACTTCAACGGCGCGGCGGATCAAGCGGAGCACGGCCGGGTCGAAGGGAGCATACAGGTCGGCTACCCACTCGTTGCTGCGATCGACGGCCATCGTGTATTGGATCAAGTCGTTGGTCCCGATGCTGAAGAAATCCGCCACGGGGGCAAATTTGTCCAACAACAAAATAGCGGCAGGCACCTCCAGCATCATTCCCAGCTCGATCGGTACCGCCGCCCGCCAACCGGCGCGCTCCAATTCACCCATCACCTCATCGACGATTGCCCGCGCCCGCCGCCACTCCTCCAACGTGGTGACCATCGGAAACATGATCCGCACCGGACCATGGGCTGCGGCGCGCAACATGGCCCGCAACTGACTACGCAGCAGGTCGGGATATCGCAGGGAAAAACGAATACTACGCAGGCCAAGCACGGGATTGCTCTCGGCCAACATGGGCAACCCCGCATTTACCTTATCCGCTCCCAGATCCAGGGTGCGCATCACCACCGGTTTTCCTTGGGCCCGCTCCACGACATCCCGATACACCTCGTACTGCTCTTGCTCCTCCGGTGGTTGGGACCGTCCCAGAAATAAGAACTCCGTACGATACAATCCAATCCCTTCGGCGCCGCGTTCCAGCCCCAGCGTCGCTTCGGCAGGAAACTCGATGTTGGCGAACAAGGCAATGCGCCGGCCATCGCGAGTTTTCGCTGGCAGACTGCGCATCTTCCCCAACTGCAAACTTCGATCGCGGCGAAGCAGTATCTCCTCTTCGTAGCGCCGCAGGATATCCGGCCGGGGATCGATGAGCACTTTGCCGTGATAGCCATCAAGAACGACCAGGCTGTCTTTACCTATGCGGTGCAAAAAGGGGCCGACCGCCACAATCGCCGGCAGATCCATGCCGCGGGCCACAATGGCCGTATGCCCTCCCGGCCCTCCCGATTCGGTGCAGAATCCCAACACGGTTTGTGGATCCAACTGCGCCGTCTCACTGGGCGTCAAATCGTGGCTCAACAGGATCGACGGCTCCTCCAGCTGGCCCGGCAATGCCACAGGCTGACCACCGAGAGCCTCGAGCAGCGTGCGCTCCACATCACGGATGTCCTCCACCCGCTCGGCCAACATGTCCGATCCGAATTGTCGGAAGGCTTGCGCAAAACGGTTCAACACGGTGGAAACGGCATATTCGGCACTGACGTGCTCAACACGAATCAACCGATCCCACTCGGAACGTACGACCGGATCGAGAAGGAATTGCTGATGGGCAGCGAAGATCGCCCCTACCTGGCTGCCAGCCGTCCGCGTGGTCTGAGCACACCGCTGGTCGAGAAGGGAGATAGCCTGCCGAATCGCTTGATCCAAGCGTTCGCATTCCGCTTCAGAATCTTCCGGGCTGATCTCGGTGCGCGTGATTCGATAACCTTCACGGTCTAGAATCAACGCTTTACCGATGGCCACCCCCGGGGATACGGCAATTCCTGACAGCTCGAGCATGAATTCTCGTAGGGGGCGATGCCGACAAATGCAGCAATAGACTGACTGGCGCCGCCTTCATATCGCCCAACTGCGTTGGCGGTGGCGGCGCACCTGGCTCGGGAATTACCACGCGACGGTGCACCTTGCATCCGGTTCTCGCCGAACGCTCGGTTCCTCCTCGCCAGTGGTGCGGATCCTGGCCGCTGCGGTTGCGCCAATCAGTCATCATCGGCAATCGTCATCGCACAAAATGAGTTGTGGACGGGTCGTAACACGAAGAAACGCAACCGAAGCCGACAAAGGAGGAGCAGTGCCGGGAGAGCAGCGACCGTGGCTGCTCCCTAACCAGAATGTTCCGCCGTGACTTCGGTGTCCGTTTCATCGAATCCATTTGCAAACATCTCGGCCAACACGTCCACTGCCCGTTCTGCGTCATCGCCCACAGCGCGGAGATTCAATTGCGATCCTTGACGAGCGCCGAGAGTCAAGATGCTCATGATGCTCTTGCAATCGACGACCTGCCCGTCTTTCTCCAGCTCGATCTTGGCCTGAAACTGGCCTGCAGCCCGCACCAGCATGTCCGCCGGTCGCAAATGCAACCCCATCGGATTCCGGACCGTTACCAGTTTTTCTACTATTGGCGACATAGGCAAAATCAATAGCTTGCCACGCTGGGCCACTCGACATCCCGACGGGAAGCCCCCTCGCGGAGACACCTACCGACTAGACCTAGCGTTCAATGCTCCCCGCAGTGAAAACGTGCGACCTATCCAATCACCTTTCTCACAGAACCTCGGCTCTGCGTACGTCTTCAACGCAACTACGACACAAATTGGTTGTTATCGGCTTCCTCCAGCAATTGCAGAATATCCTCTGCCGTCTTGCTTTGCTTGAGGAACCGACAAAAAGTATCATCGCGCAGTTGCCGCGAAATGTTTTCCAAAGCGCGTAAGTGATCCCCCGGACGATCCGGAGGGGAAACCAGCAGGAAAAAGAGCTGCACTTTTTCTCCATCAAGGCTATCGAAATCCACTCCCCCTACGCTGACACCCACCGTGCCCACCAACTTGTCCACACTAGGATGCTTGGTGTGGGGAACAGCAATCCCCCGACCAATGCCCGTGCTCCCCAGCTCTTCGCGCTTCATGATTGCCTTGATGATGTCATCACGATCATCGGCGTTGATGTCCCCCGAATCCAACAGGGCGTCGACCAATTCAGCAATCACGCCCTCCTTCGAGTCCGCAGTGAGCTCCGCGCGGATGGATTTCTGACTGATAAAATCCGAAAATTTCATGACTCTCTACCTTTAGTACAATGAAAGCGAATCCTGCCGATCGTTCGCCCCCAGCCACTTGGCAGTGGAGACGAAGGATGGAAGGAACGAGATTAGGACTGCTGCCAGCCAATCTCACTCCGGTTGATCGGCCGCCGGTATATGCTTGACACCCGGCGCTTTGTGTCCTGTCAACTTTTCTTTGAACTTCCGCAATTGCTGCTCAACCTTTTGAATCGCCCCGTCTAACGCAGAAAGGACGGTCGGTGCGCTAGCTTTTGCCACGAAATCCGGAGCATGTTCGGCCGAGACATTGATTTCGACCATCGTAGCCCCCTTCTGCTGGAAGTCGACAATGACCTCCACCGCGTTGACCCGGTCGAATAGCCGCCGAACCTTCTCAGCCTTCTCTTGGATGACCTGCTGGTCGTGCCCCGTTAACTCCCCGTGCCGAGCAGAAATGTTTACTTGCACCCAAGTGACTCCATGTTGCGGTAGATTTCGGTTGTTCCTCTTGCCGTAGTGACACCAACCGCCTGCGACGATGGCAATTGTATCGCTGGCCGATCATCAGCCAAAGAGTGGTTGGGCCACTATCCTTAGATTGTGACAAACATTTCCAGATTCGGAATACCTTCTCTTGGTTCTCTAGCAAATGGACCGTGGCTCCCTGACAATCCTACTACCTGGGCTAGCCCTGTCCGGAATAGCCAATCATTTCACACGCCAAAATAAGTACAAATCGGGTGCACATTCGCTATCTTTCTACTCAATTCATAGCGTTCGCTGGCGTGGCTGTCCATTGAGAACGCAAGTCGACTGACGGCGCCTGCCCCAAGATTGCTATCCAGATGACGGCGTTTGTGAGGTATGATTAACCATCAGCATGCAGCACACAAGGTCGAGGCGGGCTACCAATCGTCGGCTTCTCGTAACGTCTCCGGATGCCAGTCCTCCGCGATGCAGCATTGGCCGCAGGCAACTCCCCCGCCCCACGGAAGCCGCTACAGAATGCTAGCCTACCTGCAGCGGTACCCGAGCTAGCCGCGCCGGCCACCCTCGCCCCCCCCAACGGAGCGGGCTGCCTGATTGCACCGTCCATTCAACTTTCAAGACGAGTATTGTCAAGGAAATCCGAAGCATGGCATTGCTGATTTTACGAGTGGTATTCATTTGCGTGGCCGCGGGCATCGCGACGTTGATGCTGCGCATCCCCTGGGAAGGCCCGCCTTACACCCCCTACCTGGTTATATTCGGGACCATTCTGCTGTCGCTGGGCGTTATCGCCATCGATATTTTTACCCCGCGGAAGCGAATCGAGGTCATTTCGGCGGTCTATTTTGGTTTGCTCGTGGGTGTCCTGCTGACCTATGTCTTGTGGATTGCTCTGGCACCGCTGATTCCCGACAGCCCCTACACGGCCCCATTCCAGCTGCTGATGGCAGCGGTCCTGTGTTATGGGTGCACGAGCCTTCTGTTGCAGACCAAAGACGACTTTCGATTTGTCATTCCCTATGTGGAGTTCGCCCGCGATTTGAAAGGCATGCGTCCCATCGTGATTGACACCAGCGCCATCATCGATGGACGCCTGGCCGACCTGGCCGACACGAACATCATCGAAGGACAGTTGGTGATGCCCGGTTTCGTCTTGGCCGAACTACAAGCGATTGCTGATAGTAGTGACCGACTGCGCCGAGCCCGCGGCCGTCGCGGCCTGGATATCCTCAACCGCCTGCGCACTCACCCCAAGGTCGACTTTCAAATCTACGACCGAGAATTGCCCGAATTTGCCGGGCAGCCGGTGGATATGAAGTTAGTAATCCTGGCCAAACACCTCGAGGGAAAACTCCTTACCGGCGATTTCAATCTGAACAAAGTCGCCAAGGTGCATAATGTCCCGGTGATCAACCTCAACGAAGTAGCCGCCGCGTTACGTCCCCAATTCCTACCGGGCGAATCTTTCGAGGTACGAATCGTCAAACCTGGCGAAGGGCCTGAACAGGGGGTGGGATACTTGGACGATGGCACCATGGTGGTTGTCGAAGGAGGACGCCATCGCATCAATGCGACGCTCAACGTGGTCGTCACTAGTACGCTCCAAACCCAGGCTGGTAGAATGTTGTTCGCCAAAGTGGACGAAACTACCCCTCGTGCCGAAATCAGGCGCTGATGTTTTCTCAAACTGTCGAGTACGCCCTTCGCGCCATGGTACACCTCAGCTACGTGGCGCCGGAGTATTGCAGCACTGAAGATATGGCTGAGGTAACCCGTGTGCCTCGTGCTTACCTGGCCAAAGTTCTGCAATCGCTGCGACGCAGTGGCCTGGTAGAATCCCAACGAGGGCTGGGCGGTGGTATACGGTTGGCTCGGTCGGCCACCGATATCACCATTCTCGAAGTGGTCAACGCCGTGGAACCGATACGGCGCATCACGACGTGCCCGCTGGGACTAAAAGCCCATGGGGCGCGCCTATGCCCTCTGCACGGCAAACTAGACGCAGCATTGGCACAAATCGAGAACAGTTTTCGAGAAACAAGCCTCGCGGACATCGTCGCCGCGCCCCACCATGGATCCAAGCCTTTGTGTGAGGTGTCGGAGGAATCGCCTTCGTCCTAAGCACCAAAGATGCGCACCGAGCATGCAGTGCTCGTATCCTAATCCCACTGCTGGGAAAGCCGCCGAAAGTCCGATCGCCCCGCAACCAGGCCGCCCCTTGCGGCCAACCATCGACGGAAAGGCGGCTGCTGATCCTGCAGGCTTATCGCGCCCGCAAGTTCCCCGGAAGCAGTTTGACCGTGTCGGTACTGTTGAGGAACGCTATCCCCTGCTGAGGAACGCTATCCCCTGCCTCCTTCACAACACGTCTCGCAAATCGTATGACAACGACTGCACTGGAGCTTGGCGCGAATCTCGATCAACGCGCCACCGCATACCGGACATACTGAGCAAGGCGCCCGCGCCCCCTGGTCGCTGGTGGGTTGACCGGAGCTGTCTTGCGTGAGGATCGGTCGTCGCTCTTGATGATTCCTTTCCGACATACTCGCTTCTTTCGTTCGATGATTTCGTCAAGTAGCCAATGCGGCCGATCGCTTCATTCGCTTGGCGGATGTTCCGCGCGATCCTCGGCCGGGAACAGGATCGGCAGGGGTGGGGCAATGCGGGAATCCGCTGCAGTAAAATCTTCACCGAGCAAACCAGCAACGGTGGCCGCGATTTGACTTTGAGTAAACCGACCACCGGCGTCGACCCCCGATAGAGCGATACCTGCCCCCCACGCGGCTACCCAAATCGCGTCGCTCCCCGGAAGGTCCCGTCCGTGCGATTTCCATTCCTCTCTGCCGTCGCCTCGCCCGTGATCGGTCGTGATCACCAGGGCGGTACGCTGACGATAAGCAGGCAAACGCTGCGCCGTTTCCCAAATGCGGCGAATCAAAGCGTCATCGTAATGCGCGGACTCGATATAGCGATCGTAGCGCCCCATGTGCGCCCAATCGTCCGTCTCCCCCAAAGCAACGTACAACACCCGTGGCTGCTCCGCCTGCATGGCTTCGATCGCCCCGATCGCGGTGAACACATCGTAGCGTACCGAAGCCCATTCGTGAAACAAGTTTTCGGCAGCCATGTTGATCAACGATAGCCGCTCCGAATCCTGGCCCACAGTAAGATCCATCCACCCGGCGTTCACCGGTATCCCGCTACGTTGGTCATTGATGATGAACGGGAACACATCCCACGAACAAAAGGCCATCACGGGGTACCTCGCCCCTGGCCGGCGGTGCATCCATTCCAGGACCGTAACCTCCGGATTGTACCTCTTGGCATTCGAGTCGATCGCCGGGCTGCCGAAACCGCACAATAGTTCGCTGTAACCGGGGTAGGAAAAGTAACGCCCATTGGTGACACGCACCTCGCTTCCCCGCTGTCGATCCCCGGCTATCCAGCCTCCCTTTTCGATCGACTCCCAAAGAAAGGGCATCAGTCGTCGTCGACGCTGCTCTGCCGTAGCCCCACCGAATCGCTCCAAGAAATCCTCCCGGTGCTTGACCCCCATTTCCGGTACGACCAGACGCTCGTCGATCCCGCCGAAAACCTCTTGGCACCTCAGCCCATCCAAGGTGATGAGGATAACGTTCTCCACTTTACCTTCTTGCGCCATGATCTTCGTGGACGCCGTGCGGTGGATCCCCAGGAGGATCCCTACCAGCGTCAATGCCGAAATGACGCGCCAGCGAAGCAACTTTCCCATCGTTCTGGAAACCAGTGTGTCTCGGTACACGACCACCCCCTGCACTTCAATGCACTAGCGGCGAAGAATTCAGTCACTATTGCCCTGTTCCAAGCTCGGCGGTCGAACATCGAGCCATCCCAGGCGAGCTAAGAACTGATCGACCAACCCAAGGGTGCGATGGAAATAGCGATTTCCTGCGCGGCCATAATTGAAGAAGCCGTGGGGTTGGCCATCGAAAAGGTGCAACTCACTGTACACTCCCGCCCGGAGGCAAGTATCACGAAAACGTTTGGCCGTCTCCACTGGGATCAATTTATCCTCCGTGCCTAGAAATACGATCGACGGCGGGACGTCGGCAGAGATATTGTGCAGCGGTGAAAACTCCTTGTACCGCGCGCCCACCCGCTTGAATCCCCACCCTCCAGGCCCATTGTCGTACACGGGGTTGAACAGCAGTAGCGCATCAGGTCTGGCAGAAACAGGGGATGGAGGAGCGTCAGGCGGAGCGGGCGGTTCGCCAATACAACTACCGAGATAGGCCGCCAGATGACCGCCCGCCGATCCACCGGCCGCAGCTATTCGCGTCGGATCGATCCCCAACCGCCGTGCGTGACTGCGAATCCAAATCATGGCATCTACCGCGTCGGCACAGCACTTCGCGGGCGGCTCCGTACCCTCACGGTCCAGCAACCGATACTCCACTTGAAAACAACACACCCCGCGATGGGCAAAGTATTGCGCATGACGGGCAAACTGTTGGGGCGTCCCCCCCACCCATCCTCCGCCATGAAAGAATACGATGGCGGGCCGACGATCACCAGGCTTCCAATCGCTGGGTCGCGTCACCTCAAGATGCAACTCCCGTCCTGCAATCCGCTTGTAAACAATCTTCTGCACTGGAAGCGAAATCACCGCATCGGCCGGATCGGCCGCCAGCGCCGAACTGGGGCGCCCTGCCCACCATAGCCCGCAACTCATCACCAGCCACATGGCAGGCCACCAGATGCCTGGCAGGCGATGTACATAGCGCCCGCTACCAACTGGCGGACACACGCTCGGCCCGGCATGTGGTACGACACCGGGGATCAGATTTTGCGAAGATCTATGCCGCATCCTCACTGGTCGAGCCTCCCATGGTGTTGTCGGCGAAGGGACTACTGCGGTGGTTGCCGCGCGCCAGCAAACCGCAAACGCAACAGGGCCGCCAGAAAGGAACCCTCGTCTTGCGAAGCGCTACTTTGCCCGACCCATTCCCCCAATTTTAGCAGCCCGCGACTCCGTTTGGGGCAAACGATTCGCTGGGTGGACGAACAGGCAACCAGCCGAAAGAGCGGCGCGAACCTGAGTCTCGCTCTGTAATCGTCGGCTTATGCCCTGCAGTTCTCACCAGGCTTGCAGGCACGGCCAGGGAGACCAGGCAGCGCGCTTCGCAGTGGCAGGCCGCTAGCCGACCGATCTCGTGGTCGACAAGGTCCTCACGCCCGCCGCTGGGACCAGTCTGCGGGAGGTACTGTGAACAGGAGAAACCAGTCGAGCGAGCAACCGTTCCGCTCAGCGCCGTGATGGGTGAAGGACGCTCCGGAGGGGCTTTGGTGGCGGGAACCATGGTGCCCGATTCGAATGTGTCAGCTCGCCGACCGAATACCTACCTAATTCGCCACCGACACGGCGAACCTGCAAGTAGGGTAGCTTGCCCCGGCCCCATTCCGGCAATCCGCGCCATGCGAATGGGAGCAACCGCAGGTCGATTGCTCCCGTCATTCTTTGGTCACCGCTACGCCGCCCGCTGGCGCTTTACCGCAAGGAGATCTGCATCCAGCCTCCATCGGAACGCATGGCCGCAACTTGCACCGTCGGTGCTTGCGGAAAGATACCTTGTAGATCGATCGGTTCAATCTCCTGCCGCTCGGCAAGGATCTCGTTGAACTTCGCACGCAAGACTCCCCGCAGACTGGTGGCTTGAGTGGGACTGCGGACACTGGGAAGCTCAATATTCAAGTCGTCTTGACGTACCAAGACCCAGTGCTCCCCCTCCTGCTGCGGCAAGTAATCTGCTTGGATAATCGCGTTGTTTACCGTTCGCTCCTTCCCAATCATTTGCGTGATTTGGATGGTAACCTGGATCCGGCCGTCGACGAAGGCGACGCGTACCGGATGCATGTCCGCAAAGGTGATCTCCCACGGGTCACCATCCACTTCTTGCTGCACCTCTGGCGGCACTTCGTCCCCAAATTGCAACGCAATGTTGTCGAGGTCGGTATTGCGGATGGTTCGACCGGCCAGCAACAACGTCAGCACGTTGTCGACCGCGGACTGATGCAGGCGGAGCACCAATCCAGAATCAGTTTGGGCCGCTTCGTCGTCCGGCGGCGGCGAAGTGGCAGCAGCCAACTGATAATCGGCAGCCGCAACGACGCTCACCTCCGCCGCATCGCTGGTGGAAGAAAGATGAAACTCGGGGCGTTCCAATCCCAACCGCACCAACTCGGGGCGAGGTCCTGACTTCAGTTGGGTATCCATTTCGTTCAACTGCTCGTCTACCTGCGCCGTAAACCGTCGATGGATTCGGCTACGCAATCTCCCTTCGGCAATCGCGTCAGCCAGCGGCTTTTGCTGCGCCGCCTTCTTCTCGGCGATGCGCCGCACCAGACGCAAGCGATGACAAATAGCATGAATCTGGGTCACCAGATCCGTATCCAGACACGACGCTTCTGTCTCCGCCCCCGTCTCGGCGATGCGAATCGTCGCCTCGGCGTGCACAGGCGAATGACCGGTAGTTCGTAGTACCACCCCGCGATTGAAGCCACGATTGATGCTGTCCATCGTCGCATCGAGCACAAGGTTGGCGCGCACAGCGTCGTCGGCAGGCAGCAAATCGATCTTCAAATCGCCGCGCAGGAAAGCATCGCCGACGACATGCGTGCCGAGAATGCATTCATTCACTGGACTGGGCTCATCCACTCGCCGACCAGCCACACGATTGGCAAACGTTTCAGAGACAACGAGATAAACATTCGGCGCGGCGAAATGTTCATGCAACTGAGCCAACGCGTCTGACGATTGGCCGCTTTCGTAAAGATAGGTCGCCACCCGCGTCAACGCCGGCTGCACCTCCGTCTCGAAAGAAGCGCCGCCAAGGAGCAGATCCCGCGCTTCGGCGATCCGCCTCTGAAATACTCGCTCCGTTTGTTCCCGATCGCGGCCGTACTTCAAGGCGTTTGCCCAGTGACGCAAACGATGACGCAACTCGACTACCTCGGCGCGCTCGAGACCAGGATAGTTTTGCCGCAAGTTCGACTCGATCTCTAGAATGCGCGAAAAACTGGGCTGGTCGGAACGCAATTGCTCGTGCAATTCGGCAAGCTTCATAAATTGCGCCCAGCGATCGCCATTGGGCGTCCCCAGGCGAATCAATCGCTCCACTTCCTTCAACTGCTGCCGCACGCCATCGCGAGCAGATTCCGGGTCCGGCAGCCGATCGAGATCGAGTTCTGCCAAAGCGCGATCTAATATCGCCACCAATTCGGACGCCCCGGCCGGCGACGCCTCCTGACTGACGAGCACGTCTTGGGTAGGCAACGTGTCCCGTCTTACGGGTGTTGCGGAATCATTCCCCTTAACCATCATCGTCCCGATCATCGACCAGGCCAGCATGAATCCGCACAGGGAGGCTCCTGAAATCCTCACTCTCACCATTGTCCGCCACCGTCGACTCATCCTCATACACCTCCGTATTCCACGCTTCTGATTGCAAATTTCACCGGGCGTGTGTTTCGCGGGATTTTTTTTGGGGCCGATTCGACACCGGAACGCGACCAATGAAAGAATCGAGGTAGGCCGCCGGATCCCCTGGCCACCCCGGAAGGCCTTCGATACGGCCCGTCCTTGAGCTGGGAACAAACGCAAAAAGCGACTGCACGAACTCCCTATCCTTCCTAACACACGCAATCGGCAACCATTATCCATGCATACCAGCTTCCCCGTAAAGCCGAGTTTCGGTGAAATGGAGCGGATTATGCCAAGAATACGCCGCTGGCTTCCGCAAGGGCCGTTGCCAGTCCGCAGGCAGCCACCAGTCACTGAAGGCCCCACGACATCGAACCGGTTCACCTGCTGCACCGTGGCCGATCGCCTGCCACCAGACAGAGAGCGACAGGCAGGGGGCACCATGCTGCCGGGGCAGTGGGCAGGTCAGGCCGGCATTTCCAGCCAAGCCGCCCGTCTTAGACACGACAAAGATGAAGTCCGTTCAATTCGGACGATCATGAGCAAACTGGATTTCGATCCGCGTCCCGCGTCCCGGTGCCGAGTCGATGGTGAGCTGGGCTCCCAGCTGGCGAGCGCGATGCTCGATGCCACTTAATCCGAAGTGCTGGGAGCGGTCGACCTCTTGGACGGAAAAGCCCCTCCCGGAGTCTACGATCGCTAAACGCAATTGGCCGTTCTCCGCCCATCCGGCAGAGACCACGACACGGCATGGCCCTGCGTGTTGGATGGCATTGCGAATCGCTTGTTGGGCGATGCGCAGTACGTTCCAGGCACGATCCGCCGCCATCGGCGGCCAATCGGGATCCGGGCAAACGATCTCCAATTCCTGCCCGACAGCGTTCAACTGTGGCCGTACGCGCTCCAAAAAATCGTGCATCGCATCGCACAAATCGACTTCGGGACGCGTTTTATCCGATTCGAGAAAGGCGATCAGATCGCGTCCTTCCTCCACACCGGATTCCAAGATGGAGCGAATCTGCCGCAACCGCTCAACCATTTCAGGAGCCAGCGAGTTCGCCTCACTGAGAACGACCTCGAGGCTCATCTGTGCCCCAACCAACCATTGCAACAACCCGTCGTGCAGTTCGTACGCGATCCAGCGATAATCGCCATCTGCTTCCGCTTGCATTACCACGTCACCTGCCAACAGGAGAGCTTAAATACCCGATTCATCCAACTCGTCGATCAACCGGTCCAAATGCTCCCAATCTCGCTGATCGGCGTCATCGGAAGAATCGAACACATCTCGCTTCGATGAGTCAGGATGCCGCATCGTTCCCTTGTCATCGCTCAAGCCGCTGTTGTTCCTCTTATTTTTCGTAGGAACCACCGATGGTGGCCGCTCCGCCGCCTCCAATGCTGGAGAGGACCACCGATGCGAGGACGCATCAGCGCGGCATTGGGTGGCAGTGGGGGCTGGTTCCTCCGCAGCAGAGGCTGGGGCCACGGATTGCCGATCGACCGCGTGCTGCCTCCCCGGGGCAGCGAGCGTCAGTGGTACGACAGTGACCGACAAGGTTCGCTGCCACTCCTTGATCTTCGCCATTACCTGCGCGGTGTTCGACTGCGCAGTTAATTGCAAAAAAGCAATGGGCCGCTCGGTCTCCTGCGGCGAAGAGGCGTTGTCGGCAGCGTCGATGGGCGTCAACCGTCCGGACAGACCAAGCCGTCGCCAATGCTGCTTCGCTTCTTCAAGGGAACACCAACAAAGCAGCAAGCGTCGTCCGGCCGCATTCTGCAGGCAAAGACAATCCGTACTTTCCGATGTCATGCGTTCCAGCGGCCCGACCAGCGTCGCGTCGAGCCCGGCTGTCAGCATGATCTCGGTCAGCAATTGCTCCTCCAGTCGACTGGCCAGCGGATCCTGGGTAGACGACTGCGGCAGTAGAATGGTCAAGCGAGGTGCCACAGCAAGTAAGTTTCCGGTCAAAGGATGGGACGACAGTCACGCAAGGGCTGGTGGCGAGCCGACTTTTGGAGATCGGCACCGTTGCCCACTGACATCATTATCGTCCACCCGGCCGAATGGAACCCCCCGGCATCGGTGCCCACGACCTTAATTGCTTGCGGGATAACTCGGATAGGCGGGATAGGGCGACGTCGCCGCAGCCGGCGGTTGGTTGGAATAGACGGCACCGCCCGTGGTCGGCTGTGGACCGGACGCCGCCGCAGGGCCGGTCGGCGCGGGCATCGTGTAGCTGGCCGATTGTGCGGGGGCGGCCGATGCCATCGATGGCTGCTGGAAGACGGCAGCGTTGGCCGGTACCGTGGGCATAGCCAGTGTTTCGGCGGTGCGATACAGGTTCTGGGCAGTCTGCGCCGCGGCCAACGCGGACTGCGTCACCGGACTATTGACGATATTGTTCATCAAGTCGCGCGCCGGCTTGAGGTTGGGATCGAGTTGCAACGCCAACTGCAAATGCTGCTGAGCAGCAGCTAGATTCTGCTGGCTGTAGTGCAGGTAGGCGACATTGTAGTTGGCCACCGCCGGTGGAAACACTTTTGACAACTCCGCCACCGCTTCGTCGGAACGCCCCGTGGCGACCAAGACCGCTGCCAGATTGTTACGATAGCGGGTGTCTTGTGGATCCGCGGCGATGGCTTGCCGAATCGCTTGAGCAGCTTGATCATGGCGTCCCAGTTGCTTGTAGGCCAATCCCAGCTCGTTGTACGTCGAAGCACTCGGATTGACCGCCAGCGCCTTCTGGAAAAACTCCACCGCCTGCTCATACTGCCCCTGGCGACCATACAATCGCGCGGTACTCAGCAAGGCAGGTTCGTTCTGCGGGTCCAGTTCCAGCGCTTTGGTATAATTGTCCATGGCTTTCGCGAAATTCCCCTTCGCCTCAAATACCTGGCCGTTGGTCACCCAGATTTCCGGCCCCAGGTTGGTGGGCATACTCGCCAGGCTCGTCGGGTCATTCGTTTCGACCTTTTCGGTGGAAAACGTCTGGGTCACCGCCCGCTTGGTCTTCGATAGCGCCGATCCCACCACGCTGCCCATCGACTTGACTTGCCCGGTGATCCCCTTGCCTGCATTGGCCGCCAGGGAGGCGATCCCCGCCTGTTCACCGGAAGGGTTGGTATTATCCCCGAGCAGCGGTAGGGAAGTCTTGGTGGTGGCGCAACCACTCGTGCCCGCCACCGAAGCACCGAGGATCAATCCCAAGACGAGCTTATCGAATGTCCGTACCACAGCTTTTCTCCCTCCGTTGGGCGCTTATCGGGTCGGCAAAGTTTGGTTGGCCTGACCAAGCGGAGGCCGACAACCTTTACCCTGTTCATACAATCAGCACCTTCGGCATTCTCGCCTCAGGCACTTTAATCCGAATCGCATGGTGACCTGCCGATCTCCTCGACTCCCACACCTCGACGCGTCGTCCTGGCGATCAGCCTGTTGAACGGAATCGAAAAAGCCGAGAAATGATCTATCCGCCGCGATTGACCATTACTTAGACTCCGATCAAGCCGGGGACGGATTCCCGCGGGCGAAATGCCACGGGCTGGGCAACACCACCATCAGTTGTGGGAACGATCGAAAGTTGAGACAAGGAGTGTCGAGCATGGAAGCTCGGAACATCTACCACCTCTTGGTGGGGATGGCAATCATTGCCACATCGCTGTGTCGTCCCGTGTGGGGGCAATTCGGTCACGCAAGGCAACATGTCGCTCACAGCGAAAACTTCATCGTCTTTGCCGATTCCCCTGCATGGGCCGCAGAGGTGGCGAAAGTGGCCGAGCAGCATCGTCGTGAACTGGCGATCTATTGGTTGGGGCACGAATTGCCCCCGTGGTCGGAACGGATTCCGGTACACGTCACCGCGCGACCGGACTTAGGGGCTGGCGGAGAGACGAGGTTTTCCTTGCTGCCTCAAGGTGTAGGAAATTGGATGATGAGCGTGCAAGGAACACGTGAGCGGGTCCTCGACAGCGTCCTGCCGCATGAGATCACCCACACGATCTTCGCCACCCACTTCGCCCCGCTGGGCAAGTACGTACCGCGTTGGGCCGATGAAGGCGCGTGTACCACCGTGGAACATGAAGCGGAGAAGCGCAAACACGCCTACTTCCTTCAGCAGTTTCTTCGTACTGGCCGAGGAATCGCGTTCAATCGGATGTTTAGCCTGAAGGAGTACCCCGATGACATTTTGCCGCTTTATGCTCAGGGACACTCGGCCGTGCAATTCCTGCTTGATCAAGCGGGACCACGCACTTTCATTCGCTTTTTAGAGGATGGCATGCGGACCGAACAATGGGAAGCCGCCCTCCGCAAACACTATGCCTACGAGACCATCGGTCGCTTCCAGGTAAGTTGGAATCAGTGGTTGGCCGACGGCAGCCCAACCGATCTAACCGCCTATGCTCCGTTGCTTCAACGTGAAAAAACGCCTGACTCCGTTCCCCATACCGCCGCTCCGGTAACTTTGGCCGTAGGAGATACGGCGTCCCCCACCACCGCAACTCTGGCCAGCGCCGAGACGAGCGAGGGAAGCTGGTATCGTCGCCGATGGCAAGAAAGTAGCGGAGCAACACTCCCTCATCACGCCCCGACGACTTCTACTGCGCCCCCGATGGCCGACACCTCGTCCCCGGCGACAGCCCTAGCCAACGCACCGTTAACGGACGCCTCGATGGCCCCCGCCGTCGTACCGCCACAACGCTCCAGCCTACCACCGGCACAAGGGGTCGCTCGACCGCAACCGCCGCAATCCCCGGCAGTGCAGGTTCTCGACTGGGGCGCCTCTCAACCGATACCAGGCGTCGATACGGCGTCCAGGGGCCCCCTTCGCTCCCCCCAGGCGGCCGTCGAGATGGTACCGCTGTACCGTTGATCGCCAACCTCGGTCGCTGGCAGCAGATTTTGTGGCACAGGCCCACATTAGCCAGCTTACCTTACCAGAACACACTGATGACGGCCTGCCATACCGAGCGCAGACTGGAGACTAGCAGTTGCTTGGTCCCCAGCTTATCACCGACCCCAGGGAACACGAGAAACATGATTGCCAAGCAAACACACAGCCCAGCGAGAAGAACTGGGTCGGAATCGGTCTCGCGTCGGGGTTTCAGCGTCGCGGCCCAAGAGCGAGGCACACGGTGGCGCGTCGCGTCTTGCAGGCGTTCCAAGGTAACCCATGCGGCCACCTCGTCTCCATGGTACTCGGAGGTTTTTCGGACCAGCCACCTTTCTCCGTGAAAATCAAGGTAAATTGCCCGGCTGCGATCCAACCGGCCCACTTGATCCAAGGGAACGGAGACGACGAACTCGGTACGCGAAACCTCCCGCACGCGTATGGCGATGGTAAACCGCCCCACATGGAGCACCCCGGCCGACGATTCTAGTGGCACAAAACATCGATACGGCTTGTAACGGTCTTTGCATTCCATGGAAGATATCTCGACGGCAAGACCAAGGGCAACAACGGAAGCCGCTTCCTCTCATCGTTAATTCTAGGACCTGCCGACTGGTCAAAACGTTCAATTCCATCGGCCATCGGACTCCTCCATCGCTCCACGAGAACAGTCGTATCGAATGTGCCGGATGGCACACGGATTGCACCGTAATCGCAGCACCAACCTACGACAAAATGACACCCTGGGGAAAATGACACCCTGGGGGCCAAAGCCAGAGGCGAAGTGCCAATCCCATCACCTCCATTTCTAACTTGGAAAACCTGTACCATAGGAAGGAACATCGATGATCACCAAAACGACTCTTGATCGCGTATTGAATCTCCACTCGCCGGTAGCACCAATCCTCAGCGTCTATCTGGACACGCATCCCAACAGTCCGCATGGCCCGGCCAAGTTGCGTTTGAAAAACTTGATCAAACAAGCCAAGGAAGCAACGCCGGTCGAGGACTTGGAGCACGATGCCAAATCCAGCTTTCGCCAAGATCTGGAGAAGTTAGAAGCATTGGAGGAGCAGTTGGTGACTCCCCAAGCGCCAGGATACGCCATCTTCGCGTGTTCGGCTCTCGATGTACTGGAGGTGCTCCCCCTGCCACGCCGCGTGCGGGACCGCATCGTGGTCGACAGTGATGCCTACGTGCGTCCCATGTTGGCGATTCTCGATGAATACCGACGCTACTGCGCGGTGGTTCTGGATCGACGTCAGGCAGCGATTTACGAATTCTACATGGGAGAGCTCCTCGACACCGAGATTCGCATTAGCGAAGGAGTGCGCAAGAAGAACTTCGCCGGCTACTACGGCCTGAAGGAGCACAACGTTCGCAATCACGCCGAAGAGGTCGCCCATCGACACTATCGCGCCGTGGCCGCAGCGCTTTTCGATCGATTCAAAGCGCATCACTATGATCTCTTGTTGATCGGCGGCCACGAAGAAACCAATGAAGAGTTCCAGCAGTTCTTGCATCCGTATGTAAGAGAGCGGGTGGCTGGAACATTTACCATCGATCCCAGTACGATGACGATGGGTGAACTGAAAGAGGCATGTGCGCGCCTCGAACGAGAATTCGAAGAAGCCGAAGAGCGCCAGTTGGTGCAGCAACTATTGGACGGGGCGGTGCACGAACGGCGCGCGGTGCTGGGAATTCAACGAACGCTCGATGCAGCCAATGCCGCGGCGATCGGTACCCTACTGATCCAAGATGGCGTGACGCGACCGGGTGCGATCTGCGACAACTGCGGCCATTTGGCGTTAGAGGCAACCGCTTGCCCGAACTGCCAGACCCCCATGCGTGAAGTCCCCGACGTGCTGGATGAGTTGGCCGAGGACACGATCAACGAAGGGGGAAGCGTCGAGCACATCCGATCGGAAACGCAACTGAAGGAGCATGGCGTCGGGGCCATGATTCGCTTTCCCGTGCCGGTGTTGAGCCAGGCGAGCTCGTGATGTGCCCCCAACCGATCGAGCACTTTCTTCGTTGGTAGTCCGTGGACGGGGACGGCGTGCCCCACACGCCGTTCCGCATACCCCCGGCAGCAGGTGGCGGTGGGTTCGATCGCTACCGCCTCGCGCTGCTCGCCTGCCATCGCGTCTTACCGTCGCGGTACGATAAACCGGCGCGGTACGATAACGTAGCAGCGACTAGGGGGTATGCTGGTTGCATCGCAGGGTCGTAGCTGACCTGCCAAGCCCTTGATTATAATTGGCGATCATGCCGTCTCTCCCACCAAATCCCTACGCCCCCGCGTAGCACACCGGCCCCCGCAATGAAAGGCAAATCGATCATGAATCCAGTCGAACCGCGGCGGAAGTTTCTTCAGTTCTGTGGCGGACTGACCGCGTGGGCAACTTCTGCCGCCGCATCTCGAACATTACTTGCCGCCCCCCCGATGGTGAAGATGCAGTTGGGCCTCGTCACCTATCAATGGGGAAAAGACATGGAGCTGGTGGAGTTGCTGGACGCCTGCGAACAGTCCGGGTTGCTGGGCGTGGAACTACGAACTGAGCATCGGCATGGCGTGGAACCACAGCTTACCCCCAAGCAGCGGGAAGACGTACGACGCCGTTTCGCCGACAGCCCCGTCGAGCTGGTCGGCTACGGTTCCAATTGCGAGTTCCATTCGCCCGATCCTGATCAACTGCAGGCCAATATGGAACTGGCCAAATCCTACATTCAATTGATGCACGACTGCGGTGGCAGTGGCGTCAAGGTGAAGCCGAATGCGTTACCCCCCAATCGCCCGCCAGAAGCGACGATTGAGCAGATAGGCCGCGCGCTCAACGAGCTGGGGGAGTATGGCCAACGTTACGGGCAGAAAATCCGGGTGGAGGTCCACGGAAAGGAAACCAGCTCACTCCCCGTTATCCGCGATATCTTTGCGGTGGCCGATCATCCGAACGTTTATGTCTGCTGGAATTGCAATCCAGAAGATTTGCACGGCGATGGCCTAGAAGCCAACTTCGCCATGGTGAAAGACCGCTTGGGGGACACGATCCATGTGCGGGAGATGAACACTGACGCCTACCCCTACCCTCGCCTGATGCAGCTGCTGCTGGAAATGGATTACGCCGGTTGGGTCCTGTTGGAAGCTCGTACCAATCCACCGGACAAGGTGGCGGCAATGATCGAGCAGCGAACGTTGTTCGAGCGTCTTACTGGACGTCGTAGCGGACGGTGAAGCCCCTAACCGGCAGATCGTACCTGCCGGTTCCGATGAGTCACCGGCCTTGTTGCTCCGCTGGCGTTGCCTCCGGATCGGAGGGAAGCCGGCGCTCGTCGTCACACCGATTTGCATCGTGTGCCAGCGTCAACAGCGCTGCGTGCGCTTCCGTCGACAGCTCGTCGAAAACCTTCTTGGCTTGCGCCGAGCCGCCCCCGGCGCTGGCCGTTTTCTCCGCTCATCATCGCCCTGGCTCTCATGCCCATCAATGGCCGATGCACTTCGAGCGAGCTTCGCCCTCCCCCCGTCACGGTCAAAACCGGTAGGATCGCTGACGTCGCTGCCCCGGCGGTCATATTCTCTATTTTTCCCAAGCCGCGATCTTGAACACGGCCCGTGCCGTGATAGAATTGCATCGTGGATTGGCTTAATTCGTTCACTGAAACGCGCGGTCGCGATCGCAAATGAGCAGCATGACGACGGAACAGCGCCGTGAAAAGCTGCTTGAGCTGGTCCGAGCTCGCGGGTTCGTGGCGATTACCGATTTGCGCAGTGAGTTGGAGGTCAGCGAATCGACCATCCGCCGCGATTTGGATTCCTTGGAGTCCAGTGGCGAAGTACGGCGAACGCATGGTGGCGTCTTTTACGCGGGGGGAGGAGCTGCGACTCGCATCTTCGCCGATCGCCGCGCCAATGCTTGGGAGCGGAAGCGGCAGGTGGCCCGAGCGGCCAGCGAGCTGGTCGAGGACGGAGATACGTTACTGCTCGACGGTGGCAGCACCACCTACGAGTTGGCGCGTCAGTTGGTCGGCCGACCGCTGCAGATCGTGACCAACTCCTTGCCGCTAGCCAACCTGTTTGCCACCAACGATCAAGTCGACTTGGTGGTGTTAGGCGGGTACGTTCATTCCCGGACCGGTGTCACCTTGGGTCCTTACGCCAATTCGATGCTCAACTCGCTCAACGTACAAAAGGCGTTTCTGAGCATCGCCGGAGCGGACACGCGGGGGTACTACAACAGCAATCTCCTATTGGTGGAAACCGAACGGGCCATGATGCAAGCGGCCGACCAGACGATCATCGTTGCCGACAGTTCCAAGTTTGGACGCAGCTCCCTGGCCCGGCTGTGCCAATTGCATGAGGTCGATGCTGTGGTCAGTGACAGCGGATTAAGCCGGCATTGGCAGCAGCGTTTGGGACAGGCGGGAGTGCGTTTAGTGCTCGCCGCGCCCCTTGAGCAGGAAGACGACCAGACGGAAGGAGCAGGAGCGCAAACCGTGGTCGAGTAGCGGCCCTGCCGCGCAGGTCGCGGGAACCAGAGCATCTGTCTCTCTGCGGCTAAACCGGCCAGCCAATACCCAACAATTGGCCCACACGAATCAACAAGTTCACCACGTGGTACACGAACCGAACATGGCAATGACGCAAATCGATCGAACGCAGGTAGAGGCTTTGGTGCGGCAAGTGGTGCGGCGAGTCATCACCGCTGGCCCATCGGCAACGACGGCGTCAGCGAAACCGGAGCTGCGCGTCAGCATCTCCGCCCGGCATGTCCACTTGACCGACGAGCATGTCGAACAACTATTCGGCAAGGGCCATAAGCTGACGATCGCCAAACCGCTTTACCAAGACGGGTTTTATGCCGCCGAGGAGACGGTAATGATCGTCGGCCCGCGTCGGCGCATGCTTCCCGAAGTCCGCGTGCTGGGGCCCACGCGGTCGCACAGCCAGGTGGAGTTGGCCTTTACCGATGCCATTTCCCTGGGGATCAACGCCCCGGTGCGCCATTCAGGGGACATCGCTGGTACGCCAGGATGCGTGCTTGTCGGTCCGGCCGGTGCAGTGGAACTGACCGAGGGCGTCATTCGTGCCGCCAGGCACGTGCACATGAACGAGCAGGAAGCTGCTTACTTCGGCGTCGCCGACAAGGAGTTGATGACGCTGAAGGTTCACAGTCCACAGTGTAGCGTCGCCTTCGAGGATGTACTGGTGCGCATCGACCCTCGGGCCAAGTTGGAGGTGCATATCGATACCGATGAAGGGAACGCCTGCAACCTGCCGGCGGCTACGCAAGTCGAGCTGGTCAAGCAGCAGGCCTGCCAGTGCCACTCGAGTTAGCGTCGGCGCAGGAGGTCACCTCCCCACAGGATGGCGCCATCGCTGGGAGCAGGGGCACCGGGTGGCCGATAGGGGCACCAACGCAACGCCGACAAGGGCGCGCATTGCCGAGTCAACTGTTCAACGAAAGGGGCCATAAAGGCCAAGTCAACCATGCCAAAAACGAGGAGTAAATCGAAGATGGCACAGATTTCCGAAGCGCTGGGAATGATCGAGACGAAGGGCTTCGTTGCTCTCGTCGAAGCAGTCGATGCCATGATGAAAGCGGCGAACGTCCAGTTTCTCGGCTGGGACAAGGTGGGAAGCGGTCTGGTTTCCGCGTTCGTCACCGGCGATGTCGCCGCCGTCAAGGCAGCTACGGATGCCGGAGCCAATGCCGCCGGCCGTGTGGGAGAGGTCGTCAGTGTCCAGGTGATCGCTCGACCTCACGAGGACTTGCCCAAGGTGCTCAAGGTCGGCACCAAGTAATCTCCTTCCCGCAAACCGCATTTCGACATACTTCCATATTTAAAGGACATCACAGCTATGCAACAAGCAATTGGTCTCATCGAAACCAAGGGGTTGTTGGCGTTGGTCGAAGCGACCGATGCCATGGTGAAGGCAGCCAGCGTGGAGATCGTGAAGCGGATCGACATTGGAGGCGGCCTGGTGACGACGGTTGTCAGTGGCGACGTGGGCAGCGTCCGCGCGGCAGTGGAAGCCGGCGCCAACGCGGCCTCCCAGGTAGGCGAACTGGTCAGCAGCCACATCATTCCTCGCCCGGCGGAAGGTTTGGCGTCGGCTTTTTTCGGCTAGTGCCTGCTAGCGGCGTCGCTACGGCGGCGCCCCGATCGGCAGTTTCCCACGCAACCGACATCCAGGGACAAGCTCTGTCTGCAGCCAGGAGGCATTCCAGGGGCATGAAGATCCTCGTCGCGAATCTCGGGTCCACCAGCTTCAAGTACCGCCTGTTCGACATGGGGACTCCGGCGGTCGATGCGCCACGCCAGTTGGCTCGTGGTAGCGTCGAACGCATCGGTGCCGACGTGAGCCCCTGCCGCGTGGAGATTGGCGACCAGGTCAGCCAGCTGGAGATGGCGGTTCCCCACCACGGCGTGGCCGTCGAAGCATGCCTGCAGCAATTGACCGATCCCGAGCATGGATGCTTGAAATCCGCCGACGAAGTGGCGGGAATCGGCTTCAAGGCGGTGCACGGCGGTCGGCTATCGGGCGTCTATCGTGTCACCGAAGAGGTGCTGCAGGCGATGGAGGAGGTGGCGGAGGTGGCTCCTGCCCACAATCCTCCGTACATTGCCGCCATGAGGCAGCTCGCCCAGACGGTTCCCCAGATTCCCTTGGTGGCGGCATTTGAAACGGATTTTCATCGGACGATCCCCGAGCCGCGCCGTCGCTACGCGATCCCCCATCCGTGGGCCGAGGAGTTGCCGATTCGCAAATGGGGATTCCACGGTGCCAGCCACCGTTACATCGCCGAGCGGTCGGCACAGTTGATGGGACGCGAGGATGCACGGGTCATCTCGTTGCATCTGGGTGGATCGAGCAGCCTGTGCGCCATCGCCGCCGGTCAGAGTGTCGCCACGACGATGGGGATGAGCCCACAGTCGGGGGTGCCGCAGAACAATCGCGTGGGCGACTTCGATCCCTTCACCCTGCCGCTGATTATGCGGCATACCGGATTGTCGCTCGAACAAGTGCTGCACGAACTGGGCACCAGTGGTGGTCTCCTCGGCTTGTCCGCCGGCGCCGGCCGCGACTTGCGCGATTTGCAACAGGCGGCGGCAGCAGGCAACGACGCGGCACGTCTGGCCATCGACGTCTACGTGGAGGAGATTCGGCGCCATCTCGGTGGCATGCTGGTGGCCCTGGGGGGTGGCGATGCGCTGGTGTTCACCGGCGGCATCGGGGAGAACGCGGCCGATATTCGCGCCGCGGTGTGTCGGGGACTGGAGCAACTGGGGATCGTGTTGGACGAACAACGCAATTCCCAGGTTCGCGCTGCGGAGGCGAGAATCGACGCCCAGCGTGCCGGGGCCGTCGAGATCTGGGTGATTCCCACCAACGAAGAGCTGATTGTCGCTCGACAAACGGCGCAGGTCCTGGCGTCGACACGGTAGGTCGCTAGGCCGATTGGTAAAACTTTGCATCAGGTAGCAAGCAGAACATGTTCGTCGCGAAAGTAACCGGCTCCGTGGTGGCGACCCAAAAGGTGGCCACCATGCGCGGCCATAAGCTGTTGGTGGTCGAACCCTACCGGTTGGATCAACAGAACCGTCGTCAATTGACTACCACCGGACGAACCTTCGTCGCCGTCGACACCTTGGGAGCCGGCATCGGTGACTTCGTGCTGATCGTCCAAGGCAGTAGTGCGCGGTTCACCCCGGAAACACAACAATTGCCCATCGACTGCGTGGTGATCGGGATCGTGGATAGCGTCAGCGTCGACAAACATGCCATCTATCACCGCACCGGCGATTCGCGGGAGGAGTAAACAACGATGCAGGTAAATGAAGAGTTGATTCGATCGGTTGTTACCCAGGTTCTTCAGGAAGTACGCGGTCGTGCGACCAGCAGCGGTTCTGGTACCAGCACGCAAGCGTTCATAGGACGGTTCGGCCAGTTCGATTGTCCCGACGAGGCCGTCGCCGCCGCACGGCACGCCTTCGAACAATTGCGTGCTCGGCCACTGGAGGACCGACGTCGCGCCATCGAGCACATCCGTCGCATCTCCATCGAGCAGGCGGTAGAGCTGGGGACGATGGAGATGGAGGAAACGGGCATCGGTAGGCTCGAGCACAAAATTGAAAAACTGGAGACCTTAGGTCGGCTGACCCCCGGCACCGAGTTTCTCTCCACGCAGGCCTTCAGTGGCGATAAAGGGTTGGCGGTCATCGAACACGCGCCCTTCGGCGTGATCGGCGCTATTACCCCGGTCACCCACTCGTTGCCGACGATAACCGGCAACGCGATCAACATGATCGCTGCAGGGAACACGGTGGTGGTCAATCCGCATCCCAGCGGCAGACGTGTTGCCGCCGAGGGGGTACGTCGTTTCAATCAGGCGATCTGCGACGACCTGGGAATCGATAACTTGATCTGCGTGATTCGGCAACCTACCTTGGATACCGCCAACGCCATCTTCAAGCATCGTGACATCGCGTTGATTTGCGTCACGGGGGGACCGGCAGTGGGGCGAGCCGCCCTGCGCAGCGGCAAACGGGCGATCGTTGCTGGGCCTGGCAATCCACCGGTGGTGGTCGACGAGACGGCCGATCTGCCACGAGCCGCACGATGCATCATCCAAGGTGCTGCCTACGACAATAACTTGCTGTGCATTGCAGAAAAAGAGGTGTTCGTGGTCGAGCGCGTGTTCGACGATTTGGTCGATGCGTTGCGGATGGCTGGAGCCGTGCACCTGGATCGCGGGCAGGTCCAGCGGCTGACGGCAGCCGCCATGCACGAAGTGGGAGAGGATCGTCATCTGGCGCCGACCAAGGAGCTGCTGGGGCAGGATGCCGCCAAGCTGGCTCGTGCCGCCGGGATGAATGTCCCGGAAGAAACGGAGCTATTGTTCGGCGAGACGTCGTTCGAGCATCCTTTTGTGCAAGTCGAACAGATGATGCCGTTCATCCCGCTGGTCCGGTGCCGGGATGTCGACCAGTGCATTGAACTGGCACGTCAAGCCGAGCATGGCTTCCGCCACACGGCCATCATCCATTCGCGGGACGTACACCACATGACCAAGATGGCGCGAGCGCTGGATACCACGCTGTTCGTCAAAAACGGTCCCTGCATGGCTGCACTGGGAATCGGTGGGGAAGGCTACTTGTCGTTTTCCATCGCCGGACCGACGGGCGAGGGAGTGACCACGCCATTGACGTTCACCCGTGAGCGCCGTTGCAGCTTGATCGACGACTTGTGGATTCTCGGCAGCCCCGACAACCGTTAGCCGCCAGGCCCCTGGGGCGTAGAAGGAGATTGTCTGTGCAGATCGCGCTGGTGGTAGGTCATGCTACCGCAACCGTGAAACATCCGACTCTCGAAGGGCAAAAACTGCTCGTCGCTCAACCGCTGATGAGGGACGGTTGTTCGGCGGACGGCCCTCCGTTGTTGGTCGTTGATCGCCTGGGCGCTGGGATTGGTGATCAGATCGTCATCACCAGCGACGGCCGCGCGGTCCGGGAACTCTTTGGCTTGGAGAATTCTCCCATCCGCTGGACCGTGCTCGGCATGGCCGATCGTCCGGATTGGCAGAGAACCAACGAACTTAGCAAAGACGAGTAGAACGTGAGTTCCTCGAACGTAACCACAGAAATCGAATCGATCGTGCAGATCGTTTTGCAGCGATTGCAGGAGCAGTTCCGCGCCCCGGGGGAGATGTCCCACCGCCCCTGGCGAACGGACCAGGCGGGAGCTTCGGCGGCGGGAGGTGAACCCCATCGCCTGACGGGAGAAGGTACCGCGGGGGGACGCGTGAACCTCCATTGCCGCGTGTTGGCGTTGGCGACGTTGCGGGAGGTTCCCCCCGATACGACCGAGTTGGTGGTTCCCGCGCGATGCGTGGTAACCCCTGCCGTGATCGATGAATTGCGCCAGCGGGGATGGAAGCTCACGCGACGTGCTGCCGCTGTTGCGGGAGGCCATCAGGTATCGCCATACGCCGGGCTATTGCTCAGCGATGGAGGCGCTCACAACGTAGCTTGGCCAGGAGAACGACTCCAGGGATCGGGAGACATCCCGGCCGACGTTCGTCGGGTCACGGCACACTTGGCCGCAGGTGGTCAATGGGCGGTTTGGTGGACCAGCCGCCCCTTTGCCGCGATGCACAACCTGGTTAGGGCGCGCGACACCCGGCCAGTGATGTTGCCCCGTCTGGACGACCTGGCACGGGCTGAACATCAGACGCAGCCCAACGTGTGGGTGATCGACCGGGAAACCTGGACCGGAGGTCAGGTGGAGCGACTGGGCCACTACTTGTTCACGCCAGCAACGGAGAATCGAGGATGAAGATCCATCGCACCATTGGCCATGTCACCCTCAACCGTGCGCACCCCAGCTATCAAGGGGCGCGGTTGGTGCTGGCCGAACCGCTGGGCACGGAGATGGTTGGGGGACTGTCGGAAAGCGAACCGGAGCTGATTGCCGTGTGGGACGACCTGGGAGCCGGGCCGGGCAGCGTGATCGCCGTCAGCGATGGAGCGGAAGCGGCACAGCCTTTCCGGCCGGAACTCAAGGCCGTTGATGCCTACTGCAGCGCGATTTTGGACTTCGTGCATATCGATGAAAAGGTGAAACAACGCATTCGTTGGTAATTCGAACCGAGGGGTCGGAAATGGAAAATATCTTCAAGATCAAACAAGATATCTGCGATATCGGCCGGCGCATCTACAACAAAGGGTTTGCGGCCGCCAATGATGGCAACATCACGGTACGCGTGGGGGAAAACGAGGTCCTGTGCACACCGACGATGCACTCCAAAGGTTTTCTCAGACCGGACGACATCTGCACCATCGACATGGAGGGAAATCAAATCGCCGGGCGCAAGAAACGAAGCAGCGAAGCGCTGTTGCACCTGGAAATCTACCGGCAGCGCCCGGATGTCAAGTCGGTGGTGCACTGCCATCCCCCCCACGCCACCGCCTTTGCGGTGGCCCGCGAACCGATCCCACAATGTGTGCTTCCCGAGGTAGAAGTTTTCCTCGGCGACGTCCCCATCACGCGCTACGAAACACCGGGAGGAAAGGCGTTTGCCGAAACCGTCATTCCCTTCGTCCACAAATCGAACGTCATCATTCTGGCCAATCATGGCACCGTCAGTTTCGGGGAGAACGTGGAGCGGGCCTACTGGTGGACGGAGATCTTGGATGCCTACTGTCGCATCCTCATGCTTTCCCGCCAACTGGGGCGGGTCAATTACTTGGACTATGAAAAGAGCCGAGAGTTGTTGGAGCTGAAAAGCAAATGGGGCTTTAGCGACCCACGATTGAGTGAGGAATACAAGAATTGCGATATCTGTGCCAACGACATCTTCCGCGAAAGCTGGACAGAGTCAGGCGTGCAGCGCCAGGCGTTCGAGCCGCCGCCCCCGATGCGCCCGGTCAGGACCGAGGCGGGGGAGCAAGCAGCGCGTGCTGGCTCCTTGGATGAAGAGCGTCTCGTGCAAATGATTACCGACCAAGTGATGAAGCAGTTGGGAGCGTAAGCGGCAGGCAAGGGCGCACGCGGGGGAGATAAAGCAGTTCGGTGGCAATACGTTTGGGGAAGGTGCATGGCGATGAAGGTCAGTATCATTGGTGGTGGAGGTTTAGTTGGCTCTTGTGCTGGTTTTGCGCTGCAGTGCGGCGGTATTGCCCGCGAGATCGCGTTGATCGATGTGAATGCGGAACTGGCTGCAGGCCAGGCGCTCGATCTGTTGCACGGCACACCGAGCGTCGCCGATCAGAGGATCACCTCAGGATCCTACGAACACATCCCCAGCAGCGACATCGTCTGCATCACCGCGGGCCTGCGTCGCAAACCGGATGAGACGCGGCTCGATCTGATCAATCGCAACACCGATTTGTTTGTGCAGATCTGTCGTGATGTCCGAGCCGCCGGCTTGAAACCGTCGGCCAAGGTGCTGGTGGTGAGCAACCCGGTCGATATTCTTACCTACGTCGCCGCCCAGACGCTCGACCTGCCGACCAATCAGATTCTCGGGTTGGGGACACAGTTGGATACCATTCGCTTTTGCAGCCTGATTGCCGACCAAATCGGTGCTCCTCCGACGCAGGTTCGCGCGCTGATTTTGGGAGAGCACGGCGATAGCATGGTGCCTATCTGGTCCAGCGCGACGGTTGCGGGGTTGCCATTGGAGAAGCACCCCGGCTGGAACCACCAACTGGCCAATCAGATCTTCCAACGCACCAAGGGGTCGGGGGCCGAAGTGATTTCAAAGAAGGGTGGAGCGGGCTTCGCCGTGGGGATTGCTATCCGCGACGTCCTCGATGCGATCATGCTCGATCAGCGCCGCATCTTGCCAGTCAGCTCCGTGCAAGACGGTTGTTACGGGATCCGTGACGTGGCGCTGTCGGTCCCCACCGTCGTTGGTGCGGAAGGGGTGTTGGATCGCCTGGAAATCGACTTGTGGCCGAAGGAGGTGCAAGGATTGCGCCGCAGCGCTGCCGCACTGCGGCCCACCCTGACCAGCGTGCTACAACGCATCGGATTGTAGCGTCCATCGATCTGCCCTCTCCCAGGGCGAACCGCCCGATGCCTGATCACCACCGATCGCCCGCGGCATGGACGTCACGGGAGAGGCTAGATGTTGCTCTCCTCGGTCGACGGTTTGGCAGTGCGCCGTCGACGCTTGGTTTTCTTACTGGCCCATTCCTTGGACATCAGCTCGAACACCTCGGGGGATTCGTATCGCACGATGTTCTTTCCCTCCGGGATCGGACCGATCAGTCCGCGAAAAACGGGCATCCCTCGCAACGCCAAATCGGCGCTGCTGTCATCGACTCCTATCTGCGTGTGCATTTTCAGGAGCGGTTCAGGGCTAGGGAAATCGCGAATGCGGAGCGTACCGTCCGCAGCTCGAGTGACGATGCGAAAGGTGTCTTTCTTGCTCATGGGTACTTTCCTGGAATTGGGATGGTACTCGAAGGCGACGAGTGCGTAGGTGTAGATTCGACGCATTCGCGCGAGTGACACCAGAAATTGATCTCACGCCCATACGCCTGGAAAAACTCGTACATCACCCCCGATGTTGGCAGTCCCCACTCACCGCCCCACCTGGCCACCCCTGACTGCCGGCGCTGGCTTCGGCAGCAAAACAATTGCCATCTTTTTTTCCGCACCACCGCTTGGACACTTGGTATCTGAACACCCCACGCCTGCCTATTTTTTAGGCAGGCGCGACATGCCTGAGCCCTAAGCACCCGCTGCGCGCCGTTTAGGCAACCACGAAAATCCTGCCTAACTGCTAGCATTCCATGGGGTTGCGACAATGGCTTTGCTTGCGATCGGACAATGGGACAGCCATCGGCAATTGCTGTCGATGGGCTCAGTGGAGTTCCGGCGATAGAAACCTGTTGACCGATTACCAGTAAGCAAAAAGGGAATGTGATGGAGTACGGATCTGCTTTTCGAGTTCAGGGGCACGGGGCAGAGCGGCCAGACCAAGGCGACCAACGGCGTGGGGACGCGGCGCCAGCACCCACGGCCAGTAAGCCACTAATGGCGTCCGGCGACCAAGCGGAAACGGCGCAGTCGTCGCCGTCAGATGCGGCGATCGCCACGTCCCCGGTCGGTGGAGCGACCACTGCGCCGGGCGACGATGAGGCCAACCGCAGCAAGCTGGCAGTCGAGCTGGAGCAGTTCAATCGTTTGGCTGCGCAGATGCGTCGCGACTTGGCCCCCAAGGCGTCGTATCAGGATCGCTGCCTGCAGGCATTCGACATTGCCAACGATCTGTTCGGTCACGCCCCGACATGGGTATGCTTTTATCGGGAGCTGATGGGGACCGACGGATTCATCCGCCGTTTATTCCCGGACGACAACGAGTTCGGCAGCTTCCTGCGTTCCGACCAATACCATCAGATTCAACTGATGCTCACCGCCCTTCGCGGACGCGACTTGCCGGAGAATGACCCCCATGATCCGCAGCGGATGATCACCGTCCGACTGCCCAAGAGTCTTCACGAAGCGATGTGCGAAGAGGCGGAGCGACTGAACATCTCCGTAAATCGGCTGTGCATCACGCGCATGCTTCAATTGCTCGACCCGAAGATGGTTCCGAAGAACACGTCCAAGCCGCGCGGTCGCAAGCCGCGCAAACGGACCGGCCGCAGTGGGACGACGACGGCGGCGGAAGCACCGGCCTCTGCACCGACCGGCTCGACGCCTCGGCAGTAAATCCTACCGGCAGAACGGGATCACCCTTCTTCCTGGAGCATTTCCTGCGGCCGGATGCCGGTCTGCGACCGAACTAGACCGGACTCCAGCGCGTGCAGAAATGCTCGGGAAGGCAGGATGCTGTGCGCGTTGCACCGCGGAAACGTGGCGTCGTCGGGAGCTGGGCAGTTGAGGAACTCGGCCAACCGGCGATAGCCGCACTCATCGAGCATCTCCGTACTCTGGAACGTGAGCAGATCAGACGCTCGCTGGGAAAAATACGCGTCAACACGCTGTTGGTACTCGAGGTAGGCCTGCCGATACCGCTCCGCATCGAATTCGGCATCACCGAAGGTCAAGCGGCGAAACCCGCGCATGGCTTGCATGAACGCCCGATCTTCAGGTGACGCAGCGTGGCCTTCTTTAATCAACTGCAATCCTACGAATTGCCGCTCCACCGATTGCAGCCAACGCTGCACACTGTCATCTCGCCGCACGTTGATGAAAAGACTGCCCGGGTACTCGCGATCCAGCTTCTCCAGCACTTGCCAGCTACAGGCCGGATAGTCGGCCAGACCACGACAGTGCTCTAGCAAGGGCAATCGATAATCGCCACGTTCGATACGGCGGTACATGTCGATCAACCGCGCGGCATGGTGATGGTCAACCGACGCTTCACCGAAGAGCTTTCCCAGGTGCGCCGTGGGAACACCGAGCATTCCCAATGCTTGCCACATCGATACCGTGGCACAGCGTGGTAAAGCGATGACGAAGATTTTATTGAACTTGCGCATGCAAATCGGTGGGCATCTTGTTGAAAAGTAGCCATGATGGCACCCCGCCGTGGGGAACTACTGCACACGGCACCATGATCCCTTATCTCCATCGTTTATCTCTGGCAGGCCAGCGGTGGCGGCTACAAACTGGATTGCGGTGCATCCGTTGAACGACCAGCCCCTCTACTCGTAAGCCGCCGGACGATGATGCTATCGTACCGCACCCGCAGGGGCGGTTGAAGCAGGCTGTCGCCGGCGCCTACAATTGAGAGCAGCGCCTGCACGAACAAGCGTCAAGTCCGCAACACTTCTTTGTTCTCATCCGATGTTGAGGTGAACCAATGGCAACAGCGACCCCCAAAGCAATTCAACCACCCCCCGTGCGTCACACGGAATGTTTCATCGATGGTAAATGGCTACCGGCAGCCAGTGGCAAGACGTTCCCCACGATCAACCCGGCCACCGAGGAGGTGATCGCGGAAGTGGCCGAAGGAGACGCCGAAGATATCAACCTGGCCGTGGAAGCAGCGCGGCGTGCGTTCGAGTCGGGGCCATGGAGCCGCATGGATGCCCGTGACCGTGGTCGGCTGCTGAATCGCTTGGCCGATTTGATCGAACAGGAGATCGACGAACTGGCCGCTTTGGAAAGCTTGGATAACGGCAAGCCGATTCGTGACGCGCGCCATGCCGATCTGCCCCTGGTGATCGATTGTTTGCGCTATTACGCCGGCTTTGCCGACAAGATTCATGGTAACACGATCCCGGTGCGTGGAAACTATTTCACCTACACGCGGCGGGAGCCGGTGGGAGTCGCCGGACAGATCATTCCGTGGAACTTCCCCATGTTGATGGTCGCCTGGAAATGGGGACCAGCATTGGCCGCCGGCTGCACCATCGTCATGAAACCGGCCGAGCAGACTCCGTTGACATGCCTGCGGATGGCTCAGTTGGCACAAGATGCCGGGTTTCCCGACGGGGTGATCAATGTCGTACCTGGATATGGTCCGACAGCCGGTGCCGCACTGGTTCGTCATCCGGGCGTCGACAAGATCGCCTTCACCGGGGAACATCGCACGGCACAAATCATCATGCGAGAAGCGGCCGACACGCTCAAGCGATTGACGTTCGAGTTGGGCGGAAAGAGCCCCAATGTCATATTGGCGGATGCCGACTTGGATGCGGCCGCGGCAGGAACGCATTTCGGTTTGTTTTTCAACCAAGGGCAATGTTGCTGTGCCGGCAGCCGCGTGTTCGTCGAAGAGCGCGTGCACGACGAGTTTGTTGAGCGGTTGAAGGACTTGGCGGTCAAACGACGGCTCGGCCATCCCCTCGACCCCGAAACCGAACAAGGCCCGCAGGTCGATCAGGCCCAGTTCGAAAAGATCATGTCTTACATCGAAAAGGGGAATGAGGAAGGAGCCAAGTGCATCGTGGGGGGCAAACGGTTCGGCGAGAAAGGATACTATGTCGAACCGACCATTTTCGATGAGGTGAGCGATGACATGTCGATCGCGCAAGACGAAATCTTCGGTCCGGTGATGAGCGTGCTGAAGTTCCGGGACTGGGATGAGTTGATCGACCGCGCGAACAAGACCTTCTATGGCTTGGCGGCCGCCGTATGGACGCGGGACGTGGCCAAAGCTCATGATTTCGCCCGCCGCGTGCGAGCTGGTACGATCTGGGTCAACTGTTACGATGTGTTCGACGCAGCCGCTCCGTTCGGCGGCTTCAAAATGTCGGGTCAAGGACGCGAGCTTGGTGAGGAAGGTCTGCGCGCCTATACCGAGACGAAGACGGTGACGATCAGTCTCGATCAACCGCGGCGTTAAATCCTTGTCCACCTTCTCGCCATCACTCAGGCAATTGGGGACATGCAGCATGCCGAATCGAGCGTGTGACGCCAGCGGTCTGGCCACCGGAGTACGCCGATCCTGCCCTCGCCGCGGCATTCAGGGCGGGGGGAGGCGATCGCGTGGGATGGGGACGATCCTGGCAATGGTACTCGGAGTAGCGGTCTGGTGTTGGAACTCCCTCGGTGTAGGCCAAGAGCACGACCGCCCGCAGGCAGCGCCCGCTGGAACTGCCGCCGCGCTGCCCGCATCCCCATCGCAGCTCCATGCCGATCCCCTCTTACAGCCGGAGGAAATTGCCCGCGCAGTGCAAACCCATGAGCGGGCTGTGCTCATCAAGAGCGGGTGGATTCGCGATCCGTATATTACCTTGGGCCCGGATGGACTGTACTACTTGACCGGCACGCAGCCGAACGCGGGAGATCCTCGCGAGGCCACGGATCCCTACAACATTGGTTTGGGGGCGGATAGTATCGTGGGGGAACAGGTGCGTGTCTACCGCAGCCCCGATCTGATTCACTGGGAAACTATCGGGACGGTCTTCACGGTCGACGATACCTACGTGGCGCAGCAAGGAAAGAAGATCAAGCGGCGTCTCATCTGGGCTCCCGAGGTGCACTGGGTTGCCGAGCATGGGTGTTGGGCACTGGTCCACTGTCCGCAATCGCATTCCAGCTTGGCGTTCTCCGACGGCGCCGAGCTGCGCGGCCCCTGGCGGCATCCCATGGAGGGGCGACTGGGGCATCGCCACGATCCATCGTTGTTCCGTGACGATGACGGTACTTGGTACCTGTTGTGGGGCAACACCTGGATCGCTCCATTGCTGTCGGACTTCCGTGATTATGCGGCGGATCCCGTAAGAATCGATCCGGCCGGTTCACGCCCTGGGCCAGACGGCAAACCGTTGCGCCAGATCGGTCATGAAGGGGCGACGATGCTTAAGATTGGCCAGAAGTATGTGCATGTCGGTACCGCTTGGTCGACCGATCGCATGCGCAAGGGATCGTATAACCTCTACTATTGCACGGCCGATCGCATTACGGGACCGTATGGCCCGCGACGATTCCTTGGTCGGTTTCTGGGGCACGGTACCCCGTTTCGTGACAAACAGGGGAGGTGGTGGTGCACTGCCTTTTTCAATGCCAACGTTCCACCGTTGCCTCGTGAGGGCATTGAGTCGCGTGATTTGAGCGAGGAAGCGCAAACCATCAATCCCCAAGGGGTAACCATCGTTCCGCTGGAAGTTCGCATTCTTTCCGATGGCGAGGTGAGCATTCGTCCCAAGGATCCCGCTTACGCGACACCGGGGCCGGACGAGGCGCAGCCGTTCGATTAGGCTGCTGCCCCCGTTCCCCTCTCGGACTCCTTGGTGTTCACCGGGGGGGACCAACCACCACTTTCACGAACGCCGAACCGTGCCAGGACTCTGGTAGCCGATCTGGCGCTCGGGGCGCGAAGGCATTACCCAAGAACACGATGTCCCGCGCGCAGCAAATTGCGGTTGTTCCCTGCTACGCGATCAACTCGCGGATCACCTGCCCACCGAATTGGCTCAGCTGCTTGAAACGACCGGCGTGGAAGTAGGTGAGCTTGTTGTCGTCCAGCCCGAGCAGGTGCAGCAAAGTGACATGCAGGTCCCGAATGGGATGGACGCACTCGACCGCCGTGGCTCCAATTTCATCGGTGGCCCCCACAATGGCACCTTTCTTTACGCCACCGCCGGCCAACAGCATGGTCATCGCGTCGGCATTGTGTCCTCGGCCCAACGAATAGACACCACCGCGTCGGTTGTTATCTGGCGTCCTGCCGAATTCACCTGTCCAGATGACCAATGTTTCCTCGAGCATCCCTCGAGCTTTGAGGTCACGAATTAGTGCGGCCATCGGCTTGTCGACGCTCTTGATGCGCGCCGAATGGCCGCGTTGGAGGAAATCATGGCTGTCCCAACCACCGCTGAAGATCTGGACGAACCGCACGCCGTTTTCCACCAGACGTCGCGCCATGAGGCACTGACGGCCGAACGCTTGGGTATCGGGATCGTTCAACCCATACATCTCATGGATGTAGGCGGGTTCTTGGTTCAGATTGAGAACGCCCGGCACGGACATTTGCATCCGAAACGCCAGTTCATAGTTCGCCATACGAGCGGCCAGATCGTCGTGCTCGGGATGGCGCAGACGATGCTGTTCGTTCAATGCGTTCAGTTCATCTAGGAAGCGTCGTTGATGCTCGCGCGTTCGATAGCGGGGAGGTTGTAGGTCCAGAATCGGGCTCCCCTCCGGTCGCAAACGCGTCCCTTGATAATAAGCGGGGAGGAAGCCATTGCTCCAATTCGCCGGGCCACCTTGGGGCAATGCCAGTTCCGTCATCACGACAAACCCGGGGAGATCCTGGTTTTCCGTCCCCAGACCGTAGGTGACCCACGAACCGACGGCCGGGTCGCCACCGAGACGGCTACCGGTATTCATATGAAACAAGGCTTCCGGATGGTTCAACGACTCCGCAGTGCAGCCACGGAAATTGCACCATTCATCCGCCACATCGGGATGGGCAAGGTGTTGCCATTGGTCGCACATGTCCAACCCTGACTGACCGACCTGGCGAAACTTGAAAGGACTGCCGACGAAGAACTTGAAGCCTGTCTCCAGTCCCCGCGTCAACTTCGATTCGGTTTTGTGCAAGCGATTGAGCTGGGGTTTCGGGTCGAACGTATCCATGTGGCTGGGCCCGCCTTCCATGAACAACATGATCACCGCCTTAGCCTTGGGTGGGTGCATCGGTTTCTTCGGTGCAAATGGGTTCGCTGCCCGATCCGAGGCGCGGGATTGTTCCTGGCGGAGCAGCGCAGTGAGCGCTACAGCTCCCAAGCTGGACCCCAGACCGTACAAAAAGTTACGTCGACCTAGCAGGTTTGTATTCATGTTGTTTGCTCCTGAACGAGATTTTGCGAGACGCTCAATAGACGTAGAGAAACTCGTTGCTGTTGAACAGCAGCAAGCAAAAATCGGCCAAGGCACGCGTCTCGGCAGGGACATCCGCGGGTTTGGTATCAGGGACATAGTTCTCGAAGACGGGAAGGATTTCCTCGTAATCGAACGGTCGTCCGGAAAACTCTTCCACCAGCGAGCGTGATACTCGCGTCGGATAGGTGGTCACTTCAGGCGCGACCTGTCGATGGTAAGTTTGCATCTCCTGGACGTAGGCGACGAGCCGCTGCAGTTCTTCTCGACTGGGCTGGCGCCCTAAGGCCAATTGGAAACCACGCCGTACCTGCTGGTCGGTCGTCGCCGCTTCGGCCTGCAAGCGTTGCGCCATGGCGATCGCCCGGTCGGTGCTGACGTCGCTGTTCATCAACGTAAAGGCTTGTGGAGTTACCGCAGCGAAATCTCGCCTCTCACAAGATTCGTTGGGGTTCGGCAGGTTGAACACTTCCATGAACGGATCTGCCTGGCCGCGCACGCGGTAGGCATAGATACTGCGCCGATTTCGCTGGTCGGGAGTGCGCGAGGGCTGGTAGGCCGGCGCCAAGGAGAACTGGATCATCCTCGGTTGCAAAGCGACCTCCATGTTGATCTCTGGCATGACCGGTAGCCCACCGACCATGGGATTCAGCTCTCCGGTTATCCGCAGCAGGCTGTCGCGTATTTCCTCCGCCGTCAAGCGGCGAATCGGGAAGTAGGCCCACAAGTCGTTATTCGGGTCGATCGTCCGCAGATGCTCCAGTTGAGGATGCTGTGACGCTTGCCGATAGGTCTGCGAGGTCATGATCAGGCGGTGCAGACGTTTGATCGTCCAGCCATGACGAACGAAATCGGCCGCCAACCAGTCCAATAGTTCCGGATGGGTCGGCTTGGCTCCCTTGACGCCAAAGTTGTTGGCGGTGGCAACGATCCCTTTCCCAAAATGACCTTGCCATATCCGATTGACGATCGAACGGGTAGTCAACTGATTCTGCGGATGGGCGACCCATCTGGCGAATGCCAGTCGTCGACCATCCATGCCTGCATCGATGAGGAACGGATCCTCGGCACCGGGATGCACCGGCAGCCCCAAAGCGCTCAACACTCCTGGTTGGACTTCATCGCCCGGTGCCTGCAGCGAGCCACCCAATAAGAGGTACGTCGGTTCGAGGGCATGTTTATCGATTTTGGCTGGCATCCGCAGTTTGCGAGCATGGAGGAACTTCGGTGTCGGGCCGTTGTAGACGCTTTGCACCATCGGTTCGTAACGTTCCAATCGGCGCGTCCAGATCCATTCGTCCTGCTCGCGGACCTTCATCCGCCCTTCGTCGACATGGTCGAGACCGTAGTGGCGCGGCGGTTTCGCCTCATCGGGCAGATCCTTACGCTCTTCGTAAGGAACGTACTCCAAGCCCCGTTCCTCATACCAAGCTCGGGCAGCCTGCTCGCGTTTCTCGTAGATCGCCAATTTCCGCTGCGTGGCGAAATCGAGCAGACGTTGCACCATCGCGCGACCTTCCTCGAATCCCGTCTGATTCTCCTCCGGTAAAAATGGCGCCGGCCGCTCCGCCAATTGCGTATGGGCGAAGACGGCATAGACCCGGTAGTAGTCCCGAGTGGGAATCGGGTCGAATTTGTGATCATGGCATTTGACGCACCGCAACGTCGTCGACAAGAAGGTCTGCCCTACGGCGTTGACCAAATCGTCGAGGTAGATTTGTCGCGCTTCGTCGTTCTTCACCATCGCCGGATCCCATGGACCGAGGCGGAGGAACCCAGAGGCAATGAGCAGTTCTGGATCCTTCTTCTCTTCGGGCTGCTCCTCCCAGAGTTCGTCTCCGGCCAGTTGTTCGACGACGAATCGGTCATAGGGCTTGTCTTGATTGAACGCGCGGATGACGTAATCGCGATAGCGCCACATGTTGGACCGTTCGTAGTCGTTGGAGTATCCGCCGGTGTCCGCGTAGCGTGTTACGTCCAGCCAGTGTTGTGCCCACCGCTCGCCATAATGCGGACTGGCCAACAATCGATCAAGCAATTCGTTCCATGCCGCTTCAGGGTCCAGTTGCCAAGCTGCGAGGAAGTCGGCCGTTTCTTCAGGAGTAGGTGGCAACCCCCACAGGTCGAAAGTAGCACGCCGCAGCAAGGTGACCGGGTCTGCCATCGGGGCAGGCTTCCCCCCTTTTTCGTCGAGCTTGCGTTGGACAAAGTAATCGATCGGATGGACGCCGGTAGGAATCGCCGGCGGCTGAACCGGCCGGAAGGCCCATAGATCATCCGGCCGGTAGCGGCGGTAGGTCCAACTGTCACTCAGACCACCACTGGTACTGATCAATATCCCATCGGCCGTTTCGGTTTCGGCCCATTCCGCACGCGTCAACTCCGCGCGCTGGTGTTCGTCGAGCCACGGTGCTCCACCAGCGATCCATGCCTCGATGGCCGCAATCTGTTCGGCGGTCAAGCGATCGTCCTCCTTGGGAGGCATTTCCAAGTCCTCCCAGCGAATCGCGCGCACCAACAGGCTGCCGTCCACATCCCCCGGCACGACTGCGGCCTCTTCCGAATCGCCTCCGCGAAGCAGCGATTCGTAGGAGCTGACGTCAAGTCCGCCTTGAATGTCCTGCGGGTCGTCGCCATGGCATCCGAAGCACTTTTCTTCGAGAACTGGAAACACCTTCAGGGCGAACAAACGTCTAACTTCCGCGGCGCCGGCCGCCTGCTGGCTGCCTGGCTCCTCGGTTCCTTCGGCCCGCGACAGGCCCGGGAGACTTACCGCCCACGCTATCAGCACCAAGCCCAACCACCGAGCTGGCATCGCCAGCCAAGCTCGCGTCTCCTGATCTGCCCTACCTGCAGTGGCCAGGCATCTTGCGGCCGAAGTTCTCCGGTCGGCAGAAAACACCACCGACCAACGATCGACGTGTGCTGCTGACATGATCGACTTTTGTCTCATGGGATCTCACCGATTAGATCTTGTGGGTCACGGACGACTACGTTCGTAGATGTCGAGGATTTCCTCATCGCGCAACGGGGCTGCCAGTAGCATGAACTCGTCGAGGCTGCCATTGAGATTGCGAATGGCGAAACGTGGCTGATCGCGTTCAGGCAGGCCCCAATTGCAAATCGATGCATTATCAATCCGCACTTCCTTGACCACATACTCTTCCGGAATCGCTTCGCGGCTAAGCACCTGGCCATTCAAGTAATGCGTCACCTGCATGCGTGGCACATCGTAAACGGTGGCAATCATCAGCCACCGCCCGCTCAGCTCCGGCTTCCAAAATGGCGGCGAGTAGTAGACGTGCTTGTCCAGCTCTCCCTTGCTGCGGTCGAAAACATCCCGTTTCTTGACAGAGAAGAACAAGCGTCCGTCATCCATGATCTGCCAATGCGGTTCCCCCTGCTCATGGCCGTCGGTGAGGAACAACGAGTTGTACCAGCGATCGAGCGAATTGATTTTTACCCAGCAAATGAGCGACAGGGACTGATGAATTCCCGGCACGTTGACGCGCACACGGCTGCCGGCCGGGCTGAAATCTAGCGCTGCGTTGGGCCGTCCCCAGCGATCGGAGGAAGGCGTAGCGGCCACCACAGCTCCGTCGCTCGCGCGACGGTTCGCGCAGCGATTGTGCAGCCGCCGTTTCTGCACCGACGGCGCATCGGTGCGCAGGTACAACAGCATCCGCGGATCCTGACGCCAGGTTTCCGCAAACTCCTCCCACTGACGCAACCTTCGTTGCCGGGAGCCTTGCGCTAACTCGCGCATCTCATCCACACCGATAAATTCACCGCTGGTCGTCGCCGTCGGCAAGCTTCCGGCACGCTGCCCCTGGCCCAGCCGTTCGGCTTGCCCCTCACGCGGATGCCATTCGACCTCGCCGTCGATCACCACGACCGATGCCCCATCATCCTCGGCATCCACGGCGAATTCCGTCCCCAGGTCGACCACCTCGCCGGCTCGGGTCAACAACCGAAACCCCTGCGCTGGCTCTGGCACGCGGGCTCGCACCTTCCCTCGTTCCACCCGAACTTCCATCGGCGAAAGCACTTGAAACCGGCTTTCACCTTCGATCACCAACGAAACGCCGCTGAATAGATCAAGCTGCACCAGCCCCGACTGCAGATGCAATGGCTGGGCCGGGAGTAGACTGCCGTCCTGGAGCATCACCTCGCCTCCCCAACGCGCGTCGAGCTGATGGGCGATCACACCGTAACCGACGATCGCCAGTTCCCTTTCGTTGCGCTCTCCCGATGAAGACGGCACGGTCGGGGCCACTCCCATGGTCTCCTGCCACGATTGAGCACCGCCAGAGCGAGGCGACAATCGCCATCGCCAAGCCATCCAACTGCCACTGAGCGCCAGAAGGACAGCGGCGGCCATCGCCAGCCACCGATGCCAGGCAGGTCGCTCTCCCGCTCCACGGAACCGACCTACTCTGGACGCGAGCGGCCCGCCCACTGTCTCCTCGGCGCCATCGGTCGGTGGGCTGTCGGCCAAGGCGCCAATCCCGGCATGAGCCTGCGGCTGCCCCCAAGCCGCCAACAGAGCGTCCAACCGCGCCCGATGGTAGTAGATCTTTCGCGCTTCCTCGTCGACCAACAACTCGGCTTCTAGCCGCAGCCGATCCGCATCGGAAATCAGCCCGTCGAATAGGGCATCAATCAACTGCTCCAAATCCTGCCGCTTCATGGCACCACGTCCCCCTGATCGGCTTCTCTGCGCAGGCACTGGGCAACCAAGCTCCGCAATCGGTGCAGCGTCACGCGCATTCCATCAGCACTTCGCCCCACTTGCTGGGCCATCTGCGCGATCGTCCACTGCCCGGAGTAGCGCTGCATCAATAGCTCGCGCTGCCGAGGCCTCAACTTCTGCAAACATCGGTGCAACGCTTCCAAATGGCCAGATTCCACAGCCCCGTGCTGCTGCATCTCCTCGGTGACCAACTCCTCCAATTCCTCACTGAAGTACAACTGGCGATCACGCGCCTGCTGCTTGCGATGATTCAACACCTCAAATCGGGCGATGGCAAAAGCCCACGCTCGGAAGTTGGTTCCCAGGCAGAACTCTTGCCGCTTCTCCCAAATCCTCATGCACGTCGCTTGCAGCACGTCTCCCGCCGCTGGATCGCCGGGCAACAACGAACGGATGTAGGCCGACAGCGGCAGCTGCTCGGCGACGAGCAGACGGACGATCTCGGCGTCGAATCCCTCGTTTGCTTTGTTCGCATGGTTCGCTGCTTCCATATTTCTAAACTCCGCAGCAGCTCTCAACGTTAACGCAGATTCTTGGCAAACTTTTGGGCCCCTCCGGCTATCCACCGAATAGGGGGGAAGCAAAGAGGGTTGGTGAAGGCAGGAGTCCTGGGGAAACAACAGGAGAGGTAGCTTCCATAGGGGTCAACATGCGGAAAGATCTTTGTTTTTCAAGCAAATCAAGGCCGTGTAGGTTGAGCCCGCGAATTGCCTAGGTTACGTTTCTTCGGTAGGTTAATTGGACCTTGCCCAATTCCAGGAGGAGACGTCCCATGTGTGAGTTGATGTTTTTCGAAGATCTGCAGCCGGGGATGGAATGGAAGAGCCCCGGGAGGACGATTACTGAGGCGGACGTCGTATCCTTTGCGGGCTTGACTGGCGATTACAATCAGATCCATGTGGACCACGAGTTCGCGGGCACGACGCCTTATGGTAAACCGATCGCCCACGGACTGCTCGGCCTCTCCTACCTTGCTGGCTTGTGCAGTCATTATCCTTCAGTACGGACGATTGCCTTGGTCCGATTGCTTGATTGGCGATTCGAACGGCCGATCTTCATCGGTGACACGATTCACGTCTTGTCGGAAATCGAATCGTGTTCGCCGAAAGGACGAAAGAGTGGTGAAGTGGTCTGGCACCGGCAATTGCTCAATCAGCGTGGAGAAATCGTGCAGGCCGGACGGATGGTCACCTTGGTAGCGGCTCGAGAATTTATGCCGCGAAAAAGTCGTGCGCGAATCGACACCGGCACGATCGACGATTCGGTTTCCGAGAAACTCAACGGGACGGCAGCGCTACCATCGCGTTAAGCGCTATTCGTGGGTACCCTACCGATACTCGCTTTGGACTCGGGGGATCCAGCCGGGTCCCCTGGCAGGTAGGAGGTGGAGCACGTTGGCCTCCGCTCACTCGCCTCGCAATCGCCTGGCCTGTTCACCGATCGCCGCGGCCGCATGCTGCACGTCTTCCTGCTGAGTCTGCCATCCTACGGCGAGCTGCAACGTCTGTGCCGCGCGCCGGGCATCCCATCCCATGGCCGCGTAGATTCTGTCCACCACACAATGCACCGTGTGATCATCAACCTGATCGCGGAACAAGGCTGGTGGACCGAGGCACAGATGCGCCAAATCGCGTCGGAGTGTGAGGGTATCGACACCGGGCTGTTCCAAGCTGATGATTCCGGGCCAGTTTTCGCCGCTGCCGGTATGCACGACCGGCTCGAATCCTGCTGCCTGGTGCAAATGAGCCAAAAACGCATGGCGCAGTTCTCTGGCGTACTCCATGGCCACTTCGATCCCAGAGGCGGCCAGGTGAGCAGCAGCCCCTAACGCCACAATCGCTGGGATGGATGGCATGCCACTGCGGAGTGTCCCCACCCTACTGGGCATCAAGGGGGCTAGCTGGGTGCCTGTACGGATGAACAACGCCCCAGCACCGGGAAGACCATGCATCTTGTGGCCACTAATACTCAGTAGGTCGATATCCGTTTGCGACAGGGAAATCGGCAAGCGTCCAACCGCCAGGCACGCATCGACATGCAACCGGACGTCATGACGCTGGCAGAGGGCAGCGGCTTCTTCGATCGGCTGCACGGCTCCCGTTCGCGGGTTGAGATACGGCAGCGATACCAAACGCGTCTGGGAGTCCAAAGCCCGCTGGAGATGCTCCACCGAGAAGGTACCGTCGGAGTGGCAGTCGAGGAGCGTCGTGCGCCAACCTTCTTGCTCGAGCTGGGCGACGCAGTCGAGTACCGCGTCATGGTCGATGCGCGTGGCAATCAGATGGCACGGCCGCCGTTCTGGGGGAATCACGCGCGCCGAGCCAAGCAGGGCCAAGTGGATGGCCTCGGTGCCACCGGATGTGAACACGACTTCCGATGGATGGCACTGCAGCAGTTGTGCTACTGCGGATTTCGCATCCTCGATCGCTTCGCATGCCACCCGTGAATGCCAGTGCTCTCCGGCCGGATGACCGCAGCAGTGGTCGATATAATCAAGCATCGCGGCGCGAGCGGAACTGGCCACCGGGGTCGAGCTGCAGTGATCCAGAAAGATCGTTCGCATGAGGATCTCAAGGGATGGGAGATGGAATCTGGTGTTGAGCTACGCCGTGTCGGTTATCGATTGCTCACCTTCTTCGATTGAAATCACGAACACCGAGGGTACAACCTGCAGCGACCGGCGCCATCGCGAAGGACCACGTTTTTTTCAGGGGAACGACCTGTTGTGACGTTCATTCCGCTCAGCGCGGAGCACGGGGTTGGTCGGCATGAGGATCGGCCGCCATGACCGCGTAGCCGTACATAGGGAGGTACCGGTAATAGACCTCTAAACACATGCAACACATGGCTGTCGAATAGACGCGGCCTCCATATCCGCCCCACAGACCATCCGGCTCCCAACTTCCTGCGGCGGCTCCCGTATGCACTTGGGTACGAACCAAATGCGGTTTGAGCGCTGCATTCCACTGCCGCCAACTCGGCTCCTGGAGCTGAAACAGACCTACCGTCGCATAGTACCAGAAGTAAACATTATCCTCCGACTGGCCGGGTAAATGGGCCAAGATCATGCGCACGGCTTCCTCGCGTGCCGCCGTGTTCATCGGCTTTCGCATCATCACATGACACACCAGTGCTTCCGCGGTCATGGTAGGCGTAGGCCGCCCCTCGCGTGGCCGATAACGGGCCAATCCCCCATGCGACCCTGTCATGCACGATTCGAGAAAGCGAAGCATCCCGGCGCGCGTCGGGCCAGGAATGACAACGCCATTGCCCTCGGCGCTAACCAACGCCATTGCTTGCCATCCGAACTGACTCAAATCGCCGGGATCGCCAGGCATATATCGCCATCCGCCACCGCGAGCATCCTGCGCCCGCACTGTATAATCGCAAGCTCTCCTCAGCGCCGGCAGAATCGCGGCATCACCACTCAACGCAAACGCTTCCGCCAGGGCCAAGGTGGCGATGCCATGGCAGTACATGCGCGCGTTGAGGACTACCGGCGCCCGACCTATTTGCTTCGGTCCCGATAGATCTCCCGACGGCATTTGCGCCGCCAGCAGGTACTCCAGGCCACGGCGTACCGTCGCCGCGTAATCGCCCACTTGGTGCGTGTGCCCTGCTCCCAGAAATGCCAACAGCGCCAACCCGGTGACACCGGTATCGGCGTACTTACCCGTGCCGTAGCGGTGCTCTCCATAGGCGAAGGTTTCCGTTCCGCCGCCATGTTCGGCAGCCACCCAACTGCCATCGGCACTCTGATTTTCGGCTAGCCAGCGGAGCGCCGCCGCAACCGCCGCCTCGGAATCCTCGTCGGCACCGTAGGCTTGGGCCACCTGCCATCGCTGCGGTGACTGCCTCAAGCGGTAGGGATGTGGAATGGATTGAAGCCGCGCGGTGGACACCTGTGGCCAACGGTGACTCCCTTGCGGAAAAGGGTCCGGTGGCTGTGGAACCGAGGTCCCCGCAGGGGGCGTGGTGGCGATCGCGGGACTCAGTTGCTCCCCATCTCGCTCGGCTGGAAAGGCCTCCAGCGGCCCATCATTCCGTGGGGGCATTACCATCGACGGCTCGCTGTCGGAGACCGGAGGCAATACGGGATCGATCGGGGCGGCCACCTCGGACACATCTTGCAGGTCCGGAGCCAGGTCAATCGTCGGCGGTAGAACTGCCAGTTCCCGTTCCGCAGCGACGGCAACTGCAACCTCGCTTCCCCCGTCATGGTCCTGCGGAACTGCCTGCGGGAATTCGGACGGATCTGCCGCCGTCTCTAACGGTTTTTCGTCCTCGGAAGAAGGGTCGCCAGGATCGGTCGGACGTGGCACCGGAGGCGCGGCGATGGGCACATCGAGCAGTTCCGGGATCGGCAAGGCCTCTGGTGGGGGCGCGGAATTCCCGTCGTCATCGTCCTCAACGACCGCATGAGCGGCAGCCTTAGCTTCCATCGACGTCTCACCTACCTCGGCCTCCTCGTCCTCGGGCGCCGTATCCGACGCGGGATGATCCGGCGGCACAAATTCCACCGCGATGGACACCTGCCGCTCGGTGCCGTGCCGGTCACCCTGGGGTAAAAGCGGGCGCGTTCCCAAGGCGTACATCAGCAACCAGACGTGCAGCACGACACTGATGACACTGAATTTGGTCAGCGGCTTTGCTCGCCCCCAACGCGTCCGTGACACGATGAGCAAGATGATCGTCACCGCCGCACAAAGAACGCCGAGAACAACCGCCAACCACTGTCCAGAAGTCCATTGGTGCCAAATGTTCCCAGGCATGGCATGGTGGCCTCACGATGATGGTTTCCTTACCGCAATCGAGGCGTGTCGGCCTGTACGGCGATGCTCAATTGCTTGATGCCTGCTTGGCTCACCACGGCATACACCGCCGCTACCTGTTGATGGGTGGCGCGTCCGTCGGCGCGCACCACCACTTGCGTATTTCGCTGGTTGGCAGTTTGAGTTCGCAAATGACTCCTTAGTTGTTCCAAAGTCAATGCCGTTCCATCCAGTAGGACCACGCCATCGGCCAACACCTCGATCGTGTGGCGGCGGGGAGGCGATGCATTGTTGCCAGCGGCGCCGACACTGGGCAGAGCTACATCGATGTGCCGTTCGTCGTCGGCGAACTGCGTCCCCACCATGAAGAAGACGATCAGCAGGAAGACGACGTCGATCATGGGCGTCAAATTCACGCTGGGCAGTTCATCATGGATACTTGTTTTCAATGCCATGCCGCTGAAACGTTGAACCTGTGCCTATAAAATGAATGTGAAGACGATTCTGGTTGTTCCCACCTCAGGGTCTTACCTATACACCGCTATGCTGCCTTGCGCACGCGACTTCTCTTTTTACCCGCCCCCAGCGCTTCGGCACTGATCAAATCGACGACATCTTGCCCGAGGCTGTCCATTTCCAGGATGAGACGATCGGTTCTACCCACGAAGAAGGCATAGGCGGCATAGGCGGGGATTGCCACACACAACCCGGCCGCCGTGGTTAGCAACGCCGCACCGATGCCACTGGCCAGCAACTCGGGACGCCCCATGGCATCGGCCTGAGCAATCGCATTGAACGCATCGATCATCCCCAGAACGGTACCCAGCAACCCGAGCAGTGGAGTCAAGTTGCTGATGGCACTGAACAACCGCAAATACTTGCGCAAGTCGCAAGTGATGCGTTCGCCAGCATCGAGAATCGCTTGTTCAACCTCGACTGCCGGTCGCCCCCACTTGCGCATGGCAGCGGCGAACAGGCGAGCGATCGGACTGCGGTTCTGTTCGCACAACTCCAATGCTTCCTCCTGCGTGAGCGTCTGCTCCTCGAGCTGTTCCATCACGCCGCGGACGAATGGATGAGGAATCACGTTGCCACGCCGGAGGTAGAACAGGCGTTCGAGCACAAAGATCAGCAGAACGATGGAACAGCCCATGATGGGCACCATCAGCATTCCCCCCTGCTGAATGGCGGCCCACATGCCGCTGGCGGCGATCGCCGAATCGCCCCCGAGGGAGTTTTCCTCCGCTGGTGCTCCTCCCACCGATGACAGCGATGCAGGATCAGCCGGCATCTGCCCCACGTCATTGGCTGCTGCGATTCGCGCTGCAGGCTCTCCCGACGCCGAAGAAGCAGCTCCGGTCGCAGGAACAGCAAACCTGACCGGCGGCGGAGCTTGCGCATGGAGCAGTGCCATGGGCAATATCACCCCAGCAACGGCAGCGCTAAGAGGCAACGATCCTCGTTGTGAGACAAATTGTAAAAAGCTTGCGGGTCTAGGCTTCATGCCACTTCCCAAAATTACCCAGTCGGTCCGCAAATCAGTAGGGACAACCGTCATACCATCCTGGCACGGCAATGCCCCGGAACCGATCCAGCTACACCAGCTCCCTCCTTGCCGCATCACCACCGCCATCGGTGGCCGAACATGCGGTTCGATCCACGGTGCATCGGCCACACCTACCTTCGTCTTTTAGCGGACAAGGCGTTGAGCAACAAGACAGAATGTCGGGAGCTAGCAATTGAGCGGCATCTTGCGACTCGGCACCTCGCATCCCCTGGGCAACCACTTTCGGTGCGGCAAACATTACCGAAAATGCTGTCCATAACTCGTGGTATCCACGTGGTATCGCCGCGCGGGGATCTGGACCTCCCCTAGATTGGCGAACCTCCCGCTCGCGTCGCCCCACCTAACCGGCGAGCGCCTTTTCCACCAAGGGTAGCAATCGACCAACATCGATCGGTTTGGGCAGCACAGGAAAACGGAGATCCTGCGCCCGGTCGGGAAACTCCGAGCTTCCTAGGTGCGCGGTGATCATGATGGGGACCGCCTCCGGACACAGATGTTGCATCTGTTCCACCAGACGGACGCCGTCCATTCCCGGCATGCGAAAATCAACCAGCAAAACCTGATACCGCCGAGACCGAGCCAACGTGAGCGCTTCCTGCGCATCTACTGCCGTGTCGATGGAGAACCCCAGGTCTTCGAAGATATCGCGCAGGTTGATGCGGATATCGGGATCGTCGTCAACGATCAACAGATCACGGATACCGGAAGGTTGTCTTTCCATGTGATATCACTTTTCTCCACGGCCACCCATCGCCACGTTCTCTGCTCTGCCGATGCTCCTTCGCAGCTCCTTCGCGGTTTCTCCGCCGGCTAACAGCTTAGCATTCCTAGCGGTATCTACCAACTGGATTGTCGAACCGTCTTGCCACGCAACGACTCCGCAAAGATTGTTCTGCAGAACCACACAGGCTCACGAAGTGAGCACCAGTCGGCCAGCGGCTTTGATCCATCGAGCGTCGGTTCCATCACCGCTCACGACTCGACGGGAAAAACGATGCGAAAAGTGGTTCCTTGGCCTGGGACGCTGTCGAAATCGATATGGGCACCGTTTCGTTGGACGATGGCGTAGGAGACGGCCAGCCCCAACCCCATCCCGCGTGCCTTGGTGGTGAACATCGGTTGGCCAATGCGCGGTGCCGCTTCCGAGGAAATGCCAATTCCGGTATCGGAGATGGAAACGGTGACGCTCTCCCCATCCGCATGACCGTCAATGCGAAGCATCCCGCCTTGTGGCATCGCATCCCGGGCATTGCGAATGATATTGCGAAAAACGATCGTCATCTGTTCGGCATCCACAGACACGCAGGGCAGCTCGGCGAGCGACGCTTCGAGGACTACCTCGATCGATGACGGCATCTCCGTCGTGGCGACGATGGATTGGAGCAACGGGGCGAGAGCCACGGCTCGGCGTACCGGCGTGGGCATACGAGCCACATCGGCGAGCGCCGAGATCACCGCATTGATCAAATGAACTTGGCGATCGATGCGCTGGAGGTGCTCGTGGCGTTTTTCCTCAGTGGCCGTGCGGGCGTTCAGCAGGAAGAACGTCGACGTTTTGATCACGTTCAAGGGGTTGCGAATCTCATGCGCAATCCCTCCGGCAACTTGCCCCAACATGGCCAGTTTCTCTTTCGCGATCAACAGCTCTTGCGCGCGCTCGAGCGCGGCCGTCCGTTCGGCTACCCTTTCCTCCAGCTCTTGATTCAACCGCTGCAGTTCGTCCTGCGCCTGTCGCAAGTCCGAGATATCCCGAATGATCCCGGCAAACTTCCTCTCCCCCTGTTCGTGAAACTCGCTTACGGCTAAGTGAATAGGAAACTCGGTTCCGTCCTTGCGGCGCCCCATCGTTTGCCGACCGATGCCAATTATTTTCTTGACGCCGGTGCGGAGGTAGGTTTTTAAATACCGATCATGCTCCTCCCGGTACGGCGAGGGCATGAGGATGGAGACGTTGCGTCCAAGCAATTCGTCCGACGCGTACCCGAACATCCGTTCGGTAGCCGGATTGACCATTTCCATGCGCCCACGCGAGTCGATGGTGATGATGGCATCCACGGCAGTCTCCATCACCGCCACAAAGCGATTGAGTTGCTGTTCCATGCCACATCCTCCACCCACGTCGGATTACCAATACTTTCACTTACCGCTGCGATTCGAATTCCTGTGCCGTCGACCAACGGGCGAGCAAATTGTCACACAATAGATTGACGATACTCAGCAAGGATATGCCGAGAAGGGTGCTAGCGACGATCGCCCCCATCACCGCATCGGTGCGGGCCATGCGCTGCCAGGCACTGATCAAGGTGCCCAAACCAGCGAAACGATTGACCGCATCTCCCACGAACAATTCCCCCACAATGGCGCCAATGATGGCCAGTCCCGTACTGACGCGAAGCCCCAAGACCAGGTAACGAATCGCATGGGGAATCCGCAATTTCACCATGATTTGCCAGCGACTGGCACGGTGAACGCGGAAGACGTCCAACAGCAACGGATCTATCGAAATCAATCCGCTGGTCACGTTCGAGACGATGGGAAACAGACTGATAATACTCGCTACCAACACCACGGTGCGAAAACGATAGCCAAACCAGGTGGTCAACAGCGGGGCGATGGCAACGATAGGTACCGTCTGAAGAAACAACACATAGGGGAATATCGCCGCACGCAACCACCGCGATTGGGACAGCAGCAGCGCGACGATCGAACCGACCAGGAGGCTCAGCAACAACCCGAGCGCCGAAGCAGCACAAGTGGCAGCCACCCCGACGCCCAACGCCGCACGCTCCTGCCACATCGTCGTGGCGACCTGCACGGGACCGGGCAGCAGGATGGGAGGCAAATCGCTCCACCAAACAATCGCCTGCCACAAGAGCAGCAGTACCACCAGACCACCGATGGTGGGAATCCATTGACCTCTCATCGCTTCACCTCGGCCTCCGCCGCCGTCCACAGCAGCTCACTGATCCGTTGATACACCTCAGCGAACTGCGTGCCGGCACGGCTATCGAGGCTACGAGGCCACGGCAACGGATTATCCACGTCAGCCACGAGGCGCCCTTTGACCATGATCACGATGCGATGGCTCATCAACACCGCTTCGGCCAAATTGTGCGTCACCAACAATGTCGTGCGACGACGCGTCTGCCATAGTTCCAGCACCAGTTGATTCATCTGAGCACGCAGCATGTCATCCAGCGCCGCAAACGGTTCATCCAGCAACAACATGCTGGGATTGGTGACCAATGCTCTGGCCAGACTGACGCGCATCCGCATGCCGCCAGAGAGCTGGCGGGGCAGTTTCCCCCAATCCGCTTGTGCCAAGTGTACTGCGCTCAACTGTCGCGCCACCTCGTCGTCCACCGCTGCTCTGCCGCCCCGACCGCGCAACTCCAAGGGAAGACGTACGTTTTCCCAGACCGTGCGCCACGGCAGCAGCGCGGGCTCCTGAAACACAACGCCCACTTCAAGCCCCGCGCCGCCTCCCGCAGAGGTTACGGTACGCACGCGTCCTTCTTGCGGTTCCACCAGCCCCGCGATCGTGCGCAGCAACGTGGTTTTTCCACACCCGGAAGGCCCGATCACACTCACGATTTTCTCCGGGGCCAGGTCCAGGCTTAGCGAATCGAGCACCGGAGGATGGTCGCCAAAACGCACGACGACGTCCTGCAGCGAAATTCTCGATAGCATCATGCAGCTTTCCCGCGAGAGAACCAATTTCCCGGACGGTCTTCGTGTCCTGGCCGAAAACTTTCTAATCATCCGTCCCATCGGTCGCCGGAGAAACCAGGTGGACGACGATTTGGCCATCAAGCACATCGCGCAGGCGATGGGCCGACCGCACCACCTCCAACAACTGTTCCGCCAAGGCAAGTTGTGCCTTAAGTTCTTCGCGCCGGGATTTCGCCAGAGCCTGCACGGACCGGTGCCCTTCCCCCGCGGCTACCTTCATCTGCTCGGCCAGCATACCCAGGGATCGGTGGGTGGAATCCAGGTGCATTTCCAAGCGTTCCAACCACTGGGACGCCAACGGCAAACGGACTGCAGGAAACATCGCCGATGTCGCCTCCAGCCGAAATTCGATCGTATCGTGGCGTCCTCCCACCAGCCGGGCATGCAAGCGCACCATGGCATCCGCTTCCCCGGCATCTTCCCTCGCCAGCAACCATAATGCCGGTTGGCGACGGGTAATCAACTGACCGTCCGGGGGAGCGATCCGCACTCCTTCCACCGCACGCAGTGTCGCCATCCACGCACCGCCCCCCACGGGGTGCTGCGGTGAAGAGGCCGCCTCGATCCTTATTCGATGGACGAATTTGTCCATCGGGAGGATCACTTCGGCACCTTGCTCTCCCGTCGTCCCGGCGACCGTTGATGTTGGCGACGTCTTCTCTTCATCCCGCTGAATCTGGCTGGTCAAATCGGCAATCTGTTGCATGGGATCGACGGTCCCATGCTCCTGGTCAGTAGCTTGTGGTGTCGGCCCGATTGCCACCGACACGTCCGTGCCTGCCGTTTCAGCCCCCTCCCCGGCGGCTGTCGCAGTAGCTGTTGTTAACGGAGGAGCAACCGCCACCGCACGGGGATCCGCTGCGGTATCGTGCTCCCCCGCGCCGGGGAGATCAGCGACGTCCACCGCCGCCAGGGCCAGCTCCATGTTTGTCCCCTGCCCGTCCATCGGAAAAGCCGTCGCCTCAATGTCGGTCGACTCGGACATCAGCACCGTTTCGTGACTCTGCCCAGACGCCCCTTCTTCGTCCCTGCCCCCCGCAGGAGGCCAATCGCCCTGTCGAGCGGACTTGCTATCCAGCGTCACGAGGTTGCTACTGGAGCTCTCGCGGTCACTCTCCGGTCCGCTCTCGCTCCACCGACCAACGAGGAACACCGCAACGGCTCCCCCCAAGGCCAATCCGGCTCCAAGCAGCATCGGCATCCGCCGACTCTTGGGCCGCTGCCCCTTGCGGCGTCCCCTGGCGACTCCGGAAGATGCCCAGTCAGAAGGAGCCAACCGAGCTTCCTCCCCAGCAGGCTGATCGTCAGTCGTCTGACAGGAAGGCTCGAGGGGAGCCGCGTTGTCTTGGGGCAGGCGGGAATCGGCAACCGTGTCGTTTGCATCGGCTTGCCCCACGGCATCTGCCAGCCAGCGGCGCAAATCGTCGCGCAGGCGTCGAAGCTCAACGGGCTCCCGCAACGGACGTTGAGGAATCAAGTGCCCCGCGCCGTCAACTTGAAACTCGGCCCAACTCCACGGTGCCGCCTCTCCCGCCTCTCCATGGTCGGGAGTCGACGTACCGCGGAGGGCATCTTCCCGAGCCGCTGCAGCAATCAACCGTTGCAATTGAAGCTCCCAATCCCGGCACACCGCCGCGGGCGGAGGCCCCAATCGGTCGATCAGCTCTTGCACAGAAGGGCTCATGGCGTCGCCAGATGCGCGAGAAAGAGAAGCACAGGACTTGCCCAGAAAGGCTTGTATCGATCGTCTACCAGTCTCCGACCATCATAGCAGTAGCCCTGGTCCGTGCCTACGCACGGCGCCATGGAGCGGTTGCATCACGCTGGCGCTCTCTAGCCCGCGTCCCGTGGCCCGCGGCCACCCCTACTCATCCTTTCGCCCGAGTGTCTCGAACTGATGCCAGCCAGTCCACGACAGCCCACTACTCGACGATCCGTCGATTGCTTCCATCGCTCTATGTCGGTAAGACATTGACGGCAACCCCATGACTGGATTGGACTTGCTGCATCCCTCCGTCGACCGACGGGGAACGTCCCCCCAGGCATCCGACACGTTTTCAACGCCACCTCGACTCGGCACCAGCGCGTCTGGCGGGGGTCGGCCCACCGTCAAAATATTAGTTTTCTCTTAAATCTTCGGCATCAGATCGGAGCACTCGGCATCCTCTGCCGTCCGAGATGCGGATCGAAGTTTGACATGGATGCTAGCAAAACTACAATCGCCGCTCACTCATGACCGGAAGGCCTCGATGAGCGGCCTAACGGTTAGGGAGTGGCACGACGACGACGTTCGACTGGAATCTTGGCAGTCCCTTTTCAGCCTAGGAACGTCGAGGAAGTACGCAGCAAGGTCTGCTGCGGGCGTCATTGGTTTCGGACTACACGCCGCCCAATGGGGTGGTGGCCAACAGCGATAGGAGCTCGCGAGGAGCATGGCACACGACGTGAACCTAAGCGAACAGGAGGTCGCTGTAGAATTGCCGCAGGCAGTCAAGGAATCGATCGGTGAAGAACGTTATGAATTATGGCTGGGTGAAGCACAGCGATGGAAGATCGAAGGGGGACGTCTTGAAGTCACCTTTCCGAACGAGTTCGCCGCCACGTTGGCCACCAAACGCGTGCTGGAAGACGTCACTCGTGCCGTAGAAGCGTGGCGCGGCCACCGAATTGAAGTCTGCTTCGCCGCCGAGGCACGGCTTCCTGTCACCCTCGCCAACCGCCCCATCGTCAGCCCCCAGCCGTTCACCGACCGTCCCTGCTCCCATCGCGAAGAAGTTGTCGTCCGCATCGGAAAACGGCATCGCACCGTCGTTCGCGGACGGTTCGCCAATCGCTTCACCCCATGCTACCGATGCTGCTGAACATGCCCATTCCCATAGCCATGATCGGGCGCAGACCGGTGTGGAGCGGCTCGCGCAACGCAGGCAGATCTTGACGGCAGAGCCATCATCCGCAAAAGACAGACAAACCGAGGGCAATGAAAAAGCTGGCAAAAACAGGAAAGACAAACAAAGAACAACCGGCGTGGAAGTTGGTAGGTCCACTTCCGGAGCGGGCAGCGATTGTGAGCCAACGGTACCAAGAGGTATAACTACAGGCGGTTCAGGAGTGGAGACCGGCTTCGCTCCATCAAGTTCTTCGCCGCCTGCAGCGACCGAATCGGTTTTAGTCGTGAGTGAGTGCAATCAACTCGCCTGGTCGACCGCCAAGCTAGTGCTGGGAGAACCGGGACGCTACAGTCCGGTACTCTTCTTCGGTCCCAGCGGCTGCGGAAAATCGCTGTTGATGGCCACGGTAGCATCACAGCTTCGGCGGCGTTGTGGGATGCGACGTGTGCAGGTGGTGACCAGCGAACAATTTACCAATGATTTCACCAGCGGGTTGTGTGGGCGACAGTTGCCGATGTTTCGCGACAAGTACCGTGGCGTCGATGCCCTGCTGGTCGAAGATGTGCAATTCTTGATGGGCAAGCGTAGTACGCTCAACGAATTCCGGTACACCATCGACAATCTGGTGCGTCGTGGAAAACAGGTCGTATTGACCGCGGATCGTCCTTTATCCGAGTTGCACGGTCTGGGCAAGCAGCTGGTGGGGCGTCTGCAAGCCGGATTGACTGCCCCTCTATTGCCGCTCGATGAATCGGCGCGGCGGCGAGCGCTGCAGCACATGCTCGACGGTAGCCAGGTTCGGCTACCAGCAGACATCGTGGAACAATTGGCGGCTCGTGCCTCCGGAGACGGTCGCGTGCTCAGCGGCATTGCCAAACGGTTGATCGCCCACGCACGACTTTCCACTCAACCTTTGACCTGGGAGGCGTGTTGGGAAGCGGTGGCGGATCTGGTGCATGCGGTGCAACCGGTGGTTAAGATCAAGGATATCGAACGGGCGGTATGCTCGGTTTTTGGACTGGAACCGGGCAGTTTGCAGTCGCAGAGCAAGACGCGCCGCGTTAGCCAACCACGAATGATCGCCATGTTCCTGGCCAGAAAGTACACCCCGGCAGCTTACAAAGAGATCGGTCAGTACTTCGGCAAACGTCGACACAGTACGGTGATCGCGGCCCAGCGTTCCGTGGAACAATGGTTGCAAGAGAATGCCCCGCTGGAATGCGCGGGCGGGTTGCCGGTGCGCGAGTTGCTGAGGCATACCGAAGCGCATCTGCAGGTGAGTTGATCGCCATGGCACACCTCACCTCCAGGCTGATCGCCGCAGGCGGCTTGATCGTCTTCATCGCGCTGGCCTGGTTGATGAGTTCCAACCGCCGCCGATTCCCCTGGCGCATCGTCCTCGGGGGACTGGGCCTGCAATTCGCCTTGGCGGCGCTCGTCTTACTGACGCCTCAGGGACGCCGTCTATTCGAGACGGCCAACCGCGCGGTGGACCATTTTCAGACCTTTGTCCTGGCCGGAAGCCGGTTTATCCTCGGCATTTCCCCCTCGACCGCTGATGCCGTGGATGGGAATACCGACTTCTTCCTCTCCCCCTTCGTATTCGGAGTACTGCCGACCGTCATCGTCTTCTCCAGTCTGATGGCCGTCCTGTACCACGTAGGCATCATGCAACTTATTGTCAAAGGGGTCGCATTGGCGATGCAACGAACGTTGGGGACAAGTGGTCCGGAAACGCTAGCTGCAGCGGCGAATATCTTCGTCGGCCACACGGAGGCTCCGTTGGTCGTTCGGCCGTACCTCGACTCACTGACCCGTAGCGAGCTCAACGCCCTCATGGTCGGCGGCTTCGCCACCGTTACCGGCAGCCTGCTTGTCGTCTACGCGAGCGTCGGGGCGGACGTGGGGCATCTGGTCACCGCCAGCGTCATTTCCGGGCCTGCCGCGCTGCTGGTGGCGAAGATCATGGAACCGGATCCGGTGGGGCATCAGGCCAATCGCTCTGTGGATCTTCCCCAGGCCAGTCGCGCGGTGAATATCATAGGTGCGGCCGCTCAGGGGGCCGCCGACGGCCTGCGCCTCGCCCTCAACATCGCCGCGATGCTGATCGCCTTCCTGGCACTACTAGCGATGGCCGATTTCTTGATAGGGCGACTGGGCATGCTGGTCGGATTGGTGGGCAGCGAGGGACAACCGTTGTTGACGCTACGCACCATGCTGGCCTACGTCTTCGCGCCTCTGGCATGGTGCTTGGGAATCGACAGCAACGAGGTACTCGGCGCCGCGCGATTGCTAGGCATTAAGATGGTCGCCAACGAGGTAGTGGCCTATGAAGAACTGGGCAAGTGGATTCAGGATCCTGAGCATCCGGTATCGGCCCGCACTCGCGACATTCTCACCTATGCCCTCTGCGGGTTCTCCAATTTCGGAGCGATTGGAATTCAAGTCGGTGGCATCGGTGGCTTGGCCCCCAAACGCCAGGCAGAGATAGCGCAATTGGGATTGCGTGCCATGCTCGGTGGCACCTTGGCCTGTCTGATGACCGCTTCCATTGCTGCGATCATGCTTTGACCGGCACAACCTGGTACCCACCATCGATCTAGTTCGCTACAGCCTGTGTGTCCGGAAATGTTTTCCGAGGGAACCGGCATCGGTAGACGATCGGTTCGTCCACTGGGGGGCAGACGAAGAAACTGGACCAGGTGTTCGACCTGGCCAGGCATCTGGGATACAACTTTTATTGACCAAGAAATCTACCGATACCACGTGGAACTTTGTGGCCCAAGGGGTGTTTCTCGACACTCCTCGCCGCCAAGTACCATCCAACCAGCGCCACCAGAGAGCGCCGCGACGATCGATGGCCAGTGGTAGCAGGCAAACACCGTGAGGATACTACCCATGGATCAACCACCTGTGCGAGAGATTGTGCTACCGATCTGCCATGCTCCGGAACATGGGCAGCTAAAGACGGAGGTCGTCGAGGTCGAGCAAGTCGCTGCCAACCGGTACCGACTGCTCTACTCGCCTGGCGTCGTCGAGGGGGTCGCCAAGGGAGACGTGATCGAACTGGACGATACCGACCCCAAAGGCTTTTCCGTCGTCCAGCGTTCCGGAATGCTTTGCGTGTGGTTCTACTTCGATCAACCGGGGAGCAATCGAGGTCGCCTGGGCAACATCGTTCGCCAGGCTGTCGAGAAACTGGGAGGCATCTGCGATGGCGGGGGGAACACCCATCTCATTTTCTCCATCCCCGTCTCCCTGGGGTTTCCAGCCATCGAATCCTTGCTCACCGATCTTACCCGCCGCTACCCCGGTACCACCTGGCTATTCGGCAATGTTTACGACCCGTGGAACGACGATGCACCACTTGGCTGGTGGGAATAAGTGGCTGGGATATCGGTACGTCGCCATCTGGTACGTGGTTTCTTTGCCATTGCCGCAAGACATCCGCATCGTGGTGCTAAGTAGCCAATGGCGACGCCGGCCTGGAAGCGTCGAAGCCGGTCGAGCTGCGCGCACCGCTGTCCCTGCCCAGCATAGCACCTGATGAACTTCCCGAGCTACGGAACAAGGAGATGCCGCAACAATGTGTTCAACGGCAGCCACCACGATCAATCAACGGCTGCCGAAGCCTCCAGGGCATGGGCGATCATCACCAGTTGGTCGCGACAGCTCTCCCTACCATCCGCCGGAGGCAAGGGCAGCGCAACCGTCCAGGCCGGCCTGTGGAGTCCACTGACCAGCGGCCGCCACTTGCAGCAACACCAATTCGCTTGGCCGATTACCCGCCAGGCAGGTCAGTCGGGTGATGGTGTGTCGGGAGGCAGGCTATCGGGAAAGTGGCGTAGGCGAGGTTTACGGAACCGGACTTCCATCGGTTGACCACGATGCAATTGAAAGGCCAATACGCCTTCGCTGCGTCGATGCCGCGGGTCGTCATCGATAAGTTCCGCCACCAGCGTTCCGTCAACGAAATGTTGCAGTCGGTTGGCTTTCGCTACAATCCGGTACTCGGTCCACGTGGTGTTGGCCGGCGCAGATTGCGCGAGCACATGAAGCTGATCCGCATTCCCCGACGCATCGATGTGCATCGCCTTACCGGCCGGAACGATCATGCCGCGTCCACCTTCTTCGTAGATCATGCCGTTATAGTCCGACCGATTGGGGACAATATCGCACTGATACCCCGACACCGCATGCAGGTGGATGTCTGGTCGTGGATGGCTGCGATATTGAATACCGCTATTGCCCTCAGGAGAAATCTGTACCTCGACGGAGAATTCGAAGTTTTGCACCGTATTGAAAGTCCAGGTCAGGAAGGTGTTGGATTCCAAACTGCCATCCGATCGCCCCACGATGGCCCCATCTTCGACGCGCCAGTAACGTTTGTCGCCCACCCAACCTCGCAGTGTCCTGCCGTCGTGCAAGGAGACCCACCCGTCTGCATCCGGTTTCGCGCCGACGAGTGCTGCCGCCTCGGGATGAGGGACGGTGGAACTGCGAAAGGGAGTTTCCAGAGGCTGCAGTGGGCCACCGTACTGCGCCACGTAGGCATCGGTGCGCTCACGCAGCGACTCGAGGACTTCACGATATCGTGGATCGGCAACCAGATTTCGCAGTTCATCCGGATCTTCGCGCAGATCGTGCAGGAACTCGTAATTCCCATGGTCAAAGTAACGAACGTATTTGTAATGGGCAGTACGTACGCCTTCGAAGGCGGGGATCCGCTCACGCACCGCAAAGTGCTCATGAAATGAATCAGTACGCCAATCTCGAGGGACCTGACCATCAACGATGGGCGCCAGCGAGTGCCCTTGATAGCTCTGGGGGATATCGATCCCTGCCCAATGCAAAAATGTCGCTGGCAGGTCGAGGTTCAGCGCGATGGCGTCGGTGACCTGTCCCTGGCATTCCTTGGGGACGCGCGGATCGACAATGATTAGTGGTACATGAAGCGATTCTTCGTAGTGCGACCATTTTCCAGCCAGGCCACGATTGCCCAGGTAATAACCATTGTCAGCGGAGTAGACGATAATCGTATTCTCGCTGAGGCCTAATCGAGCTAGCTCCTCGAGGATACGCTTCATTGCCCGATCAATACCGGCCACCATGCGGTAGTAAGCGCGCCTATTCTCCTGATACTTGTAAGGCGTATTCCACCGCCAAAAATACCGTTCTCGGTTGATCGTCGTTTTCAAGAAATCGGGCAAGGATTCGAAAATCGTTGGATCGGAAAGTCGTGGCGGGGGCATGTCGGTATCGCCAAACAAACTGGCGACACCTTGAGGCCAGGGGTAGTGGCCGATGCCGGGACGCCGATCGCCATCTTCGGCATGGCACGCGTTGAACCACAGGTTGAGCAGGAAAGGCTGATGGCGGGGATGCTGCCGTAGGAAACGCACACCCTTCGTCGACGATCAGGTCCGTCTCGTGCCGTAAAGCACCATCGGGTTGAGGCTTGTAATACGGATTGCGTGATATCGCCCGAAACGCATCAAAATGATCTTCTGGCTTGTATCCGGCAGGCATCTTCGCATGCCATTTTCCGAAGAACCCGGTGCGGTATCCATGTTGTCGCAACAGGTCGCTGACCAACTGCTGAGCCACCTCGGGACGCGTCAACTCGGGATTCCCAGGACTGCCGTAACTGCGACCGGTCCGACCGGTCAGTATGGAAGTGCGGCTGACCCAGCAGATGGACTGTGAGACCAAGGCTTGCCGAAAGCGAGTACCGCGAGCCGCCAAGCCATCGATGGTAGGTGTATCGGCCAGGGAATTGCCGTAACACCCCAAGGCACTCGGTGGTTGATCATCGGCAAAGAAGAAGACGATATTTGGTGGTTGCTGCCCCCTCTCATCCGCTTGCGCCACGCCGGAGACGGCCCACAAAACCAACACGCCCCACAGCACGTGGAGCATGCCACCACGGCACCACTGCGGGAACGAGCCTCGTGGCTGCCGGATCGTCGCGAAGAATACCACAACGACGTGGCGGCTGGCGCCGAACGATGAGGGAGTTGTATCAACTGAAGTCATGGAGATTCCTCAGGCTCAGTAGGCGATTTCAGGTAGTGTTCATTCAATTGGTCACATGCCCACAATACACCGACGGCAACCAGATCGAGGTAGCGATCGTCTGCCACGGTTTCATTGAAGTGGCCAAGCGTGGTAGAGAAAACGCGAGTGCCGCGATAATCATTGACCCAGGTGACAACGGCACGCTCCGTACGACTTTCGCCGCGCCGATTGGTCACCTGCTGCGCCCCGTGCTGCAGCGGCGTGGCCGTGGGATAGAGTTGGATATTGTTGTACAGTTCCTCGTTCCCCGTTAACCACTTTCTCCATGACAAGTGAGCGATGATCGGATGGGATTCGTCCACCGTGGCGACTTCAATCGGCTCCTTGGGACCATGCGCGCTGGACTGCACTCCAAGGTACTCGAACCACATCGCCCGCTCCGTCCCCCTGGCCGCCGGCTCGGCGGGAGGCCCAATACGGTAGCTGTGCATGGCACAGTGGAGATTGACGCCAGGAATTCCTGCCCGATGGGGAGCCAGCACCGCGGCGATCGTCTGCGGGTCGCTAATGGCTGCCGCACACTCATCGTGGATCACCACGTCGTAGCCCTGGGCATAATCAGGATTACCGAAGATCTCCAACGGCGGAGCGGTGGAGCGATCCTGGCAATGCACCTGATCGACCACCACATGGGCCCGTTCCTCCAGCCCCTTCTTCAATAGATCCTTTTGCGTGGCGTAATCATGGCAACAACCACCCGTGATCAGCAAGACGCGAAGCGGGGGTGGAGGATCGGCCCATAACCGGCGGTCACTTACCATGAACTGCACGGTAAGGATGACCGTCAGTGTGACGACGACACGATTCGCTGACCTCATCATCGGTGATGTTCCTCAATGGCTAGAGTTAGGGATGCGTTGATCCTCGCGGTTGCGTGCCAAGCCCTGATGAGCGACTTCCCATCACCCTTTGCTACCATACGTCGTAACGCGGACATCGCTCCGCCGACATCTTACCGCGGCGTACGGAATACCTGACGACAGTTGCTAAGCACGCAATCAGGGTTGGCTCACCTACCCTACTGGGACGCGCTGGGATCCTCGCGCGCGGCGGGCTGGCAGGAGGATCGTGCTATTGTAATCGATGCCGCGTCGCTACTCAGCTTGTGTCCAGTGAGCGACGATGGTGGGGAGGGAGCGATCGAATTGCCCCCGCGTCATCACCGCCGTAGCCTGCGCTTGCTGGGCAGCCTGCAACTTTTCACGTTGGACGTGAGGACCGAAGGCGAAGATCTGTGTTTGCGGAAACCGTTTGGCAAGGCTTTGCAGCGTCCCGGCTACTTCAGGGGCCGGCACGTTGCTCAAGTCCACGAGGCATCCGACCAGGTGCGAGTCTTCCACACTATTGAGCCGCACATCGTCGGCTCGCGGTACGGCCACTACCTCGCATCCTGCTGCCCGGAATGCCGCTTGAATGCGTGAGGTGAATAACAGGTCACGAGAAAGCAACACAACCGTCATGGTGAATTCCTACCTTGCGAGAATGATCGACTGGTCCGCGTCGTGATTCAGGAAGCACATCGACGAACGCCACCGGTTCATACGGCTCCTGGTCCTCGTTGGCCATCTTCCAGCGAAATGGCGTCGAGCGTGGGCAAGACGAAGATTTTTCCATCGCCGATCTCTCCGCGCGCTCCCGTACGGGCAACTTGTTGCAGCATGGCGACCGTACGATCCAGAAAATCATCGTTGACCCAGATTTCCAGCATCACCTTCCGCAACAAGTCGAACTCGTATTCCAGACCTCGGTAGGTGGCCGTCTGTCCGCGCTGACGGCCGTACCCCTGAGCGTCGAGCACCGTCATGCGTTCGACGCCAATATCAGCCAGAGCATCCCGGACGGCACGAAGTTTCATGGGCTGGATGATCGCCAATATCAGTTTCATACACCGCCTATGGATAAAATGAAAATCCGAGTAACCTGGAATCTGTTCTTACCGACCATTGCTCGCACCATGCCCCTGTCCCCTGCATCCTTGGAGCCTTCCCTCATGCGACCTATCGTACAGATATCTCTAGACGTGACTACCATCGAAGAGGCCCTGTCCACGGCGAAACTGGCCATGAGGGCCGGTGTCGATTGGCTGGAAGTCGGCACGCCCCTGATTCTGGCCGAGGGCCTCCGTGCCGTGCGCGAGCTGCGGGCACATTTTCCCGATACGCCGATCGTCGCGGATTTGAAGACCATGGACGGCGGTTACTTGGAGGCGGAGATGATGGCCAAGGCAGGCGCCAACTTCGTGGTCGTCATGGCGCGCGCACACGAAGAAACCATACGAGCGGTGTGTCGAGCAGGTGCCGATTTTGGCGTCGGTGTGATGGGAGACAACATGGCCTGTGCCGACATGGTCGATGCCGCAAGACGACTGGAAGACCTAGGGTGTGATTGCATCATTCACCACATCGGTTTCGACGAACGGGGGTGGCATCGCGGCTCGGGGAAAACAACCCCCGACGCCTTTAGACGAACTGGCAGAGGTCGTGGCCGCCGTCGATATTCCCGTGCAAGCGGTAGGAGGCTTGACCATCGATCAAGCGATTGCCACTCCCGATTACGGTGCACCGCTGGTGGTCATCGGTGCGCCGTTGGCAATCAATCCCGAGCGATTCGAACAAGCCGGCGGAGATCTCGAAGCGATCCTCCGCCAGATTTGCGATGCGGTGCACCAACACGCAGACGTCCCCGTCCAGCGTCCGATTCCTGAGCAACTGCTGTGTCCTCGCGTCTAACCATCCCCTCACGACTCGCCGATGTCGAAGAGAAGCTCCTGGCTCAATGGCCAACAGAGCGATGGGAAAAGGTGCGCGTGGTGGTGGCGGTCAGTGGGGGAGCCGATAGTGTCGCGCTGCTGCGCGCCCTGCTACGCCTGTCCGCTGAACCGCGGCGTTTGTTGGTGGCCCACTTCAATCATCGTTGGCGCGGAACAGCCAGCGACGAAGATGCGGCCTGGGTGGAACGACTGGCCGCACGCTGGGGCCTCTGTTGCCAGATCGGCACCATGCCTGGCGAACCGGTGCCGGCGTCGGAACAAGCGGCGCGCGATGCACGCTACTGCTTTCTTCGCCAGGTCGCCCATCGTTTCGGCGCACGTTATGTCGCCACTGCCCATACGGCAGACGATCGCATCGAAACTTTTTTTCACAACATGTTGCGCGGCAGTGGCGTGCGCGGCCTGGCGTCGCTTCAGCCCTTCCGCTCGCTGGACGAAGACCTCGTGCTCGCCCGCCCTTTGCTAAGTGTGGAGCGGACGGAGATCGAAAGCTACTTGGCTGCGCTGGATCAATCCTATCGTCACGACCAGACGAACGAAGATCCGTCCTTCGCCCGCAACTACCTCCGGCATGCCATCCTGCCCGCGCTTCGCCAGCGGTATGGCGAGCACACGTTTGGCCGATTGACGCATCTGCTGGATGATCTGGCTGAGTGGCGTGACTGCATCGACCATGTGGCCCGTGATTACTTGGCCGAGGTGCGTCGCCTGGCCACCTCCGCTCCTTTCAGGACGGATTTGGAGAGATTGACGGCGCGGGTAGGGGCATCGCCGCTACGCCCGGCGCTGCCCCCGAACCATCCATCGTCGGCTGAACGATGGCCACCTTGGGGCGTCGCCATACCGGACAAGTCGAGCCTACCGGCAGGGTGGATCGTGGTGCGCGAAGCCCTTCGTTGGCAATGGGAAATTCGTGGTTGGCCATTGGGACAGATGAGTCGTGAACGCTGGCACGACCTCCGATCGGCATGGGAGATCGCCACGGAGCCAGTCGCCGCGGTCCGACAACTGGCCTCGCTGCCCGGTGGACTCCGCCTGCTCAGGTCGGCCCACTGGATCGCGATCGCTCCTGCCGAAATAGCATCAGGTGACGACGAGCGGAATGAGGATAGCAGCGGCATTTCACCATCAGGTGGTTAGCGAGCATGGATCATTGGTATCGAAAATTCCGTCACGCGTTTCGAGGCATCTTGTACGGTGTGCACGGCCAAACGAGTTTCGCCGCTCATGCGGTCATCGCTTCGGCAGTGTGCGTGGTGGCAGCTTGGATGGGGTGCGATTGGGTGCACTGGAGTCTACTGTTGCTCTGCATGGCTCTGGTGCTAAGCATGGAGATGGTCAACAGTGCGATTGAGCAACTGGCCCGTAGCCTGTGCACCGAACATCATCCTGGCGTCGGTCGCGCCTTGGACATCGCCAGCGCAGCGGTGCTGGTGACCGCCATCTTCGCCGCCATCATCGGCTTCATCGTGTTGATTCAGCAATGGATGAGCGGTTGAAGTGGTCTCCTGCGGTCGTCTGCCGCACGCCACGCTTCCCTGCCCCGGCATCGCACCTGACGCCGCATTCAGACGGCAACTACTGGAAAGTCACTCGATAGTTCATCGTGCGCGTGTCCCGGATGCGTTCACAGCGAATCCAATGGGTGACGGGCTGTGCCGACGGTGGGATGCGCAACCGCAGCTCCCGTTGGGAACTTCCGGGAGGCAAGTCCAGCAACTGGAAACGTTGATAAGGGACATGAGGCGACAACAGTTTACAGTCGAAGCTCATCGCGCTCTCCGTATTGTTCATGACGTCGACCAGCAACCGCACCTCGTCGTCCGACAGGCGGCTGACGGAAAACTGCAGCTCGATGTCGTCGCTCCCCAAATGGACGTCCCGATAGAGGCTGAAGCGATAAACCTGTCGCCCTTTGATCTCGAAATCGAAACGGACACGATGCACGCCTGTCGTCGCATCGGCCCGTAACGGAAGCGGCAGGGACCACCGTACCGACTTGCCACCCATCAGATGGAAGGGCATGCGTACGGCATCTCCAAAGATCAACCGCGGGGGACGAGACGAGGACGGTTCCCGAGACCGGATCCTGGAACGGGCTCGCCACCTCCAGCTCCAAATAGGCCCTGCCGTCTCCACGGTTGTCGATGCGAGGCTCGCGCAAACGGAACCCCTGGCGGAATTGCACCACCTCGATGTTGATGCCATGGATAATCAGGGGCCAGCGTCCCACCTGCACCCGCTGCTCGCTGGCCCCCACTACTAGTGGTCACCGTTTCGTACGGAATTGATCGTCCCCAGATATCATGGACGGTGATGTTGTCACCGAAATAAAGCTGCTCCTCGACCGGTTCACTGTTCCACAGCACCATCACCCCATCGCGCTCGGTGGAGAAAATGTGATTCTGACTGCTCGCCGGCAGTGCAATCGTCCCCTCCGAACGCCCCGTGCCGATGGCAGAAGCCAACGTATGCCAGGGAATCAACATCTCGCCCGCATCACCATCGTCGGTCAATAAGCCTCGCGAATCGTCGGCAGGATTGCAAACGAAAGCGGCCTCGACCTCTTTTTCTTTCACAGCAATCATCCGCTCGGTCAGGTCAATGACGCGGGTGTACAGGTCATAGTCAGTCTTGGGCAAAGGATTGATAAAAACCCAAGTCGCCGTACCCTTCGGGACCGCATCAGCCAGGTTTCGCAACTCTTCCGCAGTTAGCGGTGGCATCGCCACCAACTGCAGCGCGTCGATCTTATCGGTATCCCCCAGCTCCGGAGGTGCTTCGATCCATTCCCACACGAAGGAGAGCTTGGCGTCTTGTGCATAGGTGCGGATGCGCCGGCGGATGTCGGCCAGTATGCTGCTGAGATCCGGGGCGATCCGCAGACTGGTATCCTGCTCGCCTCCCAGCTGAAACCACCTCACTTTCATTCCCAAGCGCGTCAATACCGGCTCCAGCAACGGCTCCCAAACCTCGGGATCCTGAAGGTAGTGATAGACCAACCATGCACCATTGGCCTGCCCGAATTGCCCCCGGTATTCCTTAGGAGGCGCATCGATCACTCCCACACAACGAATCTGCCGGGCGTCCAGCATCTCCACAAAGGCGACGAGCCGCTCTGCCTGCCGCACGTCGGACATATCGTACCAGATGGGAAATTTCAACCAGCTCGCTCCCACCTGTCGAGCTAGCTCGGGGATCTCCTCTGCCGGAAGCTCCCCGTCCAAGGTTTCCACAGACCACCCGAAGGGCCCCGCGCGCACCGGTTCGTCCATCTCCATGGCGGCGATGACCACGCCGCGCACCGGCAACCTGCGCGTCGAACTCAACCTGGCGTCGATGAAGTACAGTCCCGGGCGGGGGATGACTACCTCCCAGGTGGCTTGGGAGACCGTTGACATTGGGTCCGGCTGTTGGTCGGCTGGGTCGGTGGGCCGCAGATGTGCTTCCATGAGCCTCCCGTCGCGGGACATCGGCAGCGGCGGACATCTCGGTGTGCACGAGGTACTGTGGCGATGCCGGGGAATCGGACCTTTGCATTGCAACTTCTTGTTCGGCCAGAACATGATGATCGATATCGATAAGCCGAAAGAGCACACTGCTGGCATCGGCGTGAATCCCCGTAGCATCACATTGTACTTGAAACCGGTGACCGGGCGCGACGATATTGCGTGCCAGACTGGTGGAGATTGTCAAACGTGGCATGCGATACAAGCGGATGTTGTCGAAGCGGGCCAATCCGCCTAGCTTGGGGTTTCTATCGGCAGCGACGTGAAGCTTGACTTGCCCATACCGCACGCTTGGTTGGGAAAGGATTACCTCGGTTGCTAACCGCTGTTTCCACCCCGAAGTCCCCTCAACCCTTGGGGTAGCAGCCAACTGCACCGGGCGCAGTTGCTCGTCGAGCAGCTCCAACTCCACCCACGCGTTTTGTCCCCATAAGGAATCGGTGAGCAGGTCCGCCTCCAAGCGATAACTGAAGCGCGGATCCAGTGGCAACAACGGGCTGACCACCTCGGCGGCGCCGCCGTTCATGCGAATTTCGAAACACCCATCGAGGACAAAGCGATCGAGAAGAGCCTGCAACTGAGGTGGAGTCAACTCGGGAGTATAGTCCGGATCCCATCGCCCAGTTTCCCAAAGATGCCAGATGCGATTTAGGGTGTGGCGGGCGGCAGCCACCTCACGGTACTGCTGAGGATCCTTGGGAACCAATGCCATTTCCAAGTAGGCAGGATGCTGACGATCTTGCCGTCGTCGCCAGCCGTCAGGCCAGCGATCGAGGTTCTTGTCCTCGCTACTCCCGAAACGCCACGCCGCCACGATTTCCTGTCCCAGGTCTTGCCCTCGTCCCATGGGCAGTGACAATCCAAGCAGAATGGGAAGCAACCCGCATACAAGCAGCAACCTCCTCGGGGAGGAAGGTGGCGCCGTCGTCTCCGTTGGGATGGGCGCAGTTATGTGGCGTGCAAGGGTAAGAGTAGGAGTTGCCATCGTGCCAATTTTGCGAATTGGAATCGGAACGGGTAATCTGCAGCAACCGCTCAAAAAAGCATTGCACACGGCGGCGAAGGTGGGCGCTCAAGGAATAGAGATCGACGCCAGAAACGTCTTGCGGCCCAGTGAACTTAGCGAAACGGGCCGTCGCCAACTAAGAAAGATGCTGGATGATCTGAATTTGCAGGTTGCAGCGGTTCGCTTCAACACCCGGCGGGGTTATGACGTTGCCGACGATCTGGATCGCCGCATGGAAGCCACCCGAGAGGCCCTGCGTTTCGCCTACAGCTTGGGCGCCTCGACGGTGATCAACTCGATCGGTCGCGTGGATGAAGATCTCGATGCCCCCACCAACCAGCAGTTGATCGCCTGTCTGGAAGATATCGCCCGCTGGGGCCAGCACATCGGCGCAATGTTGGCTTGCGAAACGGGCAATGAGCCAGTCGACCGCCTGGCACAGTTGCTCGATCGCCTGCGGTATCAAACCATCGGCGTCGCTTTCAATCCGGGGAACTTGATCATCAACGGTTGGTACGACAGCACTTCGATTGAGGTCGTCGGGCCACGCGTGCTGACGGTCATCGCGCGGGATGCGGTGCGTGATTTGGCACGTGGCCGCGGTTTGGAGGTGCCGTTAGGCGATGGGACGGCCGATTTTCCCCACATCCTCGCAACGCTGGAGCAGTTCGACTATCGGGGCTGGATAATCGCCGATCGCCAACGATCGGACGACCTGGAGTATGACTTGAGCAATGCGGTAAAGTACCTACGAGCCATCCAGCAATAATCGCTCCCTGCCCGCCGCGTGCTTCCTTGGTGGCCCCCTCATTCGGACGCGACGTCTTGTTCGGCGTTTTTTTCCTCTGCCTCCTCGGGCCGCTCCGCGGGCGGCGACGAATCCAACATTGTACGCAGATACCGGAGCCGCAGTCGATTGCCGGCTTCCTGAGGGGAAGGCTGCCACGTCAGATGTTCTTCGGCCTTTTCCAGCTGTTCCATCTCTTGATAAACGCGGGCCACTCCATAATGGCTGGTGGCATGCCACTTTTCTGCCCGCGGATCTGGCGAGTTGATAACGCGTTTGAGGAACCAATTCTCTGCTGCCGGATAGTTGCCGCGGTCGAAATGCAGCTGCGCCATCAGATAAGCCGCATCGACTTTGGCTTGCCGCAATACCGCCTGAGCCTGACGTAGACGCGCCTGAAACTGTTCCAACGGCTCGCCCGATCCGCGCGTGAAACCGAGTTCGCGCTGCACGTCCGGGTCGTATTCCAATTTCTGAATCCGCTCGTCATCAATCCTACTGTCCATGTACAAGGACAGCGCCCCCTGTTCATCCAGAGTGTTTTCAAACTTGCCGAACAGATGTTGCAAACGTCCCCGCGCGGCCGGATTGTCCATCATCCACACACCGTGCCGTGCAAAGTATTGCAACGTAAAATCAGAAACTCGCTGCAACCGGTCGCGCACCGATGCCGCTTGCACCTGAGCCATCAGCGGCACCTGCCATACACGCACACTTGCCTCGGGGGCAATCCTCTGCAACGCTTGCCGTGACCGCTCCAGATCGCGATACAGGGCCATCCGCTCCGCCCCCAACAAGGATTGTTCCAGCAGTTTCATGCGGGCGCTGGCGGCAGTAGGTGGAATATCGATCAACAACTCGATCTGCCCCAATTCCCCTGCATTCACGCCGTAGTCGAAGCGGCCCGGAAGATCCAAACGCCGCAGTACGCGTTCATTGCCCAGTGCCTCGTCCAGCGTCGCCAGCACCAACGCATCGGGATCGATAATGGGCATCGCCAGCCGCGGCTCGAATAACCAGAGCTTCCCTGCTATCGCCGCTCCCACGCACCAAATCCTGCTGGGAGGTTGCTCCGCATTGACGGCAATCCATACCGTCTCGATGCCTCGCTGCTGGCACAACGACGTGAATACCCGCCCCCGCTCGACGGCATCGGCATAAGAATACAGGAGCGTTTCCCAAGGAAGATTGCGGTAGCCTGGCGCACCGTCTTGCAACGGCGGCTGCGGATCAGTGAGAATCTGCTCCACACTCGATCCGGGGGGATCCAGCGCAATGTTTCGCGTGGTCCATTCGAAAAGCTTACAGGCTTCTTCCAACTTCAATGCATCTTCAGGATCCATTCCTTGGCAACTATTGGTTAGCATCCTCTGCACCAGCGAATCGCGCAGAGGAAAGTCCACCACCCATGAGGACACCGCCTTCATCATGTAACATTGATAGAGATAGTCCACGTCCCAGTAGCTGAACGTCAACTCCAACGGCGTGCGGCACCCCACGGCGGCCAACATGTCACCGGGAAGCGCGTCGAGCAAAGGGGAGGGCGAGTAAGCAGCCTGACTCAAGTCGGCCTTCTGCATCCATGAATTCAGTTCGAAACGTATCTCGTGTGCCACCACGTCACGCGTCAGCGGCGTCATCTTGCTCAACAACTGCATGGCCGACCGCAAATCGTCGCTCTGCGTATGCCGTTCTTCGAGAGCCTGCGAGATGGCCGCGGACTGTTCACGCCCATGACGTCGGAAACAACCGCTGGAGATACTCAGCAGGAGCAACACTGCCATCGCCGCCAGCGCAAACCCCCGCCTGGTCGCATAGTAGCCTGCCGCCCGTCCTGAGCGCACGGCCCATCGGCATGCTGCTCGGTTGGAGCCACGGACTAAAGGATCGTCGTGCACGTCCATTCAATACTTCTGCAAAGATGAGGATTCGATCAGTCCAGCCACTGGGCCGCCAACTCGGCAATCCTCAGCAACTGGACCACAAGACTTTCTACGTTTTCCAGCGGGACCATGTTCGCTCCATCGCTGGGGGACCTATCGGGATCCGGGTGGGTTTCCAAGAACACGCCGTCGATCCCCACGGCAACTGCCGCCCGAGCCAGCGGTGCCACCATCTGACGATTTCCCCCGGTTTGATCGCCCAATCCTCCCGGCCGCTGCACCGAATGCGTGGCATCGAAGATGACTGGCACCCCCATTCGACGCATCTCCACCAGACCGGTCATGTCATTGACCAATCGGCCGTAGCCAAAAAACGTTCCCCGCTCACACAGCAGGACACCGCCATGGTGATCAACCGACCGGATCTTTTCAACGACGTGCCGCATCTCGGCCGGCGCCATGAATTGTCCTTTCTTCACGTTTACCGGCTTGCCGGTTTCCGCCGCGGCGAGGAGCAAGTCGGTCTGCCGCGCGAGAAAGGCCGGGATCTGCAATAACTGACACACCTGGGCCACCGGCCGTGCCTGGTCGGGCAAGTGGATGTCGGTGGTGGTCGGTAAGCCCGTCTGCTGACGGACCTCTTCCAAAATACGCAATCCCGCATCCATCCCCAAACCGCGAAACGACTGCCCACTAGTTCGGTTCGCCTTGTCGAAAGACGCTTTGAAAATGATGGGCACCGCCAAACGCTGCGAGATCCTTTGCAGATCGCTGGCAATGCGCAACGTCAAGTCGCGATTCTCGATCACGCACGGCCCGGCAATCAACACCAGGGGCTGTTGCGGCGCGCCGACAGTCACCGTGCCGATGGGAACTGGTTGCACCATCTGTAACTTCTCCTTGCCCTCAGTGGGGCACGACGAATCTTGCGCGCCGGGGTAGTACCTGAATGTCGACCGGCAGGTGGCCTCCGAGATCGCCGTCTTGTTGGTACAGCGGCCTGCCTCGCCGGAACGCGTCACCGGCACCGGTCAATCGCACCGAGTAGCATCGCCGATGAAAGAACTGCCGTGATTTTCGATGACTGCCAGTCCACACCCGTCCCAAATACCACAACCCCCACACGATTCCGCGGCGGCGGAACGTACAAACGTCCAGTAAACCGTCGGTGGGATCGGCCTCGGGACAAATGGGGATGTGGGCAGCATAGCTCGGCGCATTGAAGACAAACACCCACCCCGCATCATGCTCCTCGACGCCCGCAGGTCCTTCGACGCGAACATGGACTTTGGGAAAGCGATAGGTGAACAGTGAATGCAAGATCGGCCATGCGTATGTCCAACGGCTGATGTTCCCCCGCCTCAACTGGTCCATTCTGGCGACGACCTGCGCATCGAAACCACAAGTTGCGACCACCAAGAACAACCGCTCGCCGATCCTTCCTGCATCCATCACCACAGTTCGACCATGGAGCAAGATTTCTGCAAGCTGTGCTGCATCTCGCGGCATGCCCAGGTAGCGAGCCAGCAGATTCTCGGTGCCCAGCGGATAGACGAGGACGGGAACGCCGGCCGGCGTCCAATTGACCACCGAACGAACGGTTCCATCACCGCCGGCAGCAACCACTGTCCGCAATCGACCGGCGTCATGCAAGGCAGAGATTACCTGCGCGGCATTGTTCAGATCGGTGCAGGATTGGACGGTCAACCCAGCTCGTTCCACCCGTGCCGCCAATTGGGCGACATCCTCACGGCGGTCCCGATTTCCCGATCTCGGGTTGACAACCACCAACACCGTGTCGCCCGCACCAACATTCATCCGATTCGCTCAGCCCTGTTTGGCAGTCTCAGTTGATGCGCCACAAACGGTGCGTCCATCGACGCCAAACCATCCAGGCCACCACGACGAATACCAACCAACCTACCGCGTGGTCCGGATGCAATATCCAATGCCACGCCGAATCGGTCGAAATCGTTTCCACGGCATGGCCTGGATGTGCCCACGTCGGGGTAGGGACCAAACTCAACCACAGGGCGCAAAGAACGCCCTTCTTGCCCCACACTTTCTTGCGTTCCCTGCGCACCGAGTCTCCTCCATCGATTCACTGCATCCGCGCCAGTTGTGCCTGCACAGCCTCCACCGGAATCGGAATCCCTTTCAATACCCCCTCGACTGCCAATTCATTGCGTACAAACCCTTGGAAGCGGGTGACGACGATTCGTCCGCGGCGCAGTTTAAGCATCTGGCACATGAGCACAAGACGATCTCCCGGGATCACCGGATCACGGAACCGCACGTCCTCTAAACCACCAAAGCCCACCATTTCCGCCCCGAGCAGATCGTACTTTTGCGAGAAGTAGCTGCACATCTGCGCTGCCGCTTCCAACATCATCACCCCAGGCATCAAGGGCATGCCAGGCATGTGGCCGCGGACCCAGAATTCGTCGTCGCGCACGTCCTTGTATCCGGCGCACACCTTATTCTCAAGGTCCTCATAGACGATCGCCGTCAACTGCTCCATCTCAAAGCGTTGAGGATTGTACTTACGAATCTCAGCAACGTCCGCAATGATATTGCTCAGATCGAGCGTCGCAGGGTCCAGGATGGGTTCACGTGCCGCCAAAACGTTTTTTCTCCTGTCGAGTCGAGGCTTCATCAACTGACTACCGTTCTCACTTCCCGCTCTTGGCAGAACAGTCGACCGGTCAATCGTTGTGCGATGATACCGGAAGATTTTGCAGTTGCAATTCCCATCGACGGCTTTGAGGCGGTCGACGACCATCTCCACCGGTTGACCATCACCTACCATCGCCTGCTGGTGCTAGCCGTCGGCCAATAGCCAGCGTTTTCCTTTTGGTGCCCCCGAGGCTCGCGCCTGCTGACGTTGCAGGCGGTTTGCTCGCAGCGGAAACTTGCGTCCCCACGAGCCCTCTTGGCCCAGCGCCCCATCGGCCAGATTTACCGCGGTTGTTGGTGGCGCGGGAATCGTGACCAGTCCGGGTATACGGGCCGCACTCTGGTATCTCGGGATCCTTTATTGACCGGGGCAGGAGGTGCCTCGGCAATCAGGGCTGCCAACTGCTTACGTGCCGCCTCGCCTTCGATACCGGCCAATCCCCACCGCAGGTCGTGTTGTTCAAATAGGTCGCCTCCCCCAACGTCGAAAAACCGACCGTCCCGGTAGAGTTTAAACCTTTGCGTGCGGATGAATTGCCCGGGCTCTTGCCCCCAATACGGCTGATAGTGGCAGAAGACCCACTGCCGTCCCACCTGGCTGTGCCCCAACAAAGTCGGCAAAAAGCTGATCCCATCCCGAGGATCCGATGGATGGAGTTCCATTCCAGCGACCTGGGCCAGCGTTGGGTACACGTCCGTAAAGTCGACGAGCAGGTCACTCGTTTGCCCCGATGCGATATGATCCGGCCACACCGCAATCAACGGGACGTGGGTTCCCATGTCCGTCATCAGGCCTTTGCCTCCGGGGATCGTCATCCCATTCCAGGTCGACGTGATGCGACGATTCGTTCCGTTATCCGCGGTGAATAGTATGAGCGTGTTGTGGGCAATTCCCAGCTCAGCGACCTTCGCGCGTATACGCCCCACGATCTCGTCCATATAAGCCACCATCGCCACAAAGTTCTCCTTCCTCTCGCCAGCGACGGCCTTGTTGGCATCGTGGGATCGGGGACGCTGTCCCATGGTGCGCGGTGTGGGCACGAAAGGATCGTGAACCAGAAGCATGGGATAGTAGATGAAGAAGGGCCCATCCTGGTGCCGCTGCATAAAATCACAGACAAATTCACACATCATGTCGGGGCCATACTTGGTGGCGTTATCCTCGCTGGAGAGCAGGCGTCCGTTGTGCTCCAACACGGGGCTCCAATAGCGCTCGCCGCCCCCCTCCTGCACCCCTTTTCCCCGCGTCAACTGCCACAACAGGTACTCGTCAAACCCCGCCTCGTAGGGACGCTGGTTGCTGTCGTGACCGGGAAGCCGGTTGGCTAACCCGTTGAGCTGCCATTTTCCAGCAATTGCTGTGTGATACCCCGCCTCCTTCAGCTTGTGGGCAAACGTGCGCTCGTCGGGTGCCAGGTACCCGAAATGCGTGTAGTTGCGGAAATTGTACTTGCCGGTCATGATCTGCACCCGGGACGGGGTGCACAGTGGCGTGGCATAGCAATGATGGAACCGCATTCCATCGTCGGCCATCTGATCCAAGTGGGGTGTCGTATAGTCCTCGGCCCCATAACATCCGATCGCTTCCCAACCGATGTCGTCAGCCATGATCAGAATGATATTGGGACGGTCCGCCGCCCTCGCGCCACGAAGGATCAACACGACGGCTACCCATGCCGCCAGCCTTAACGTTCGGATCAGCGACACCCCTTTCTTTCCCCCCATGACTCGCCCTCGCCTTTCTGCCTTTGAATCCAGCCTTTGCGTTTCGGCATCGACCACCACCGTCGCTCCCTTTACGGAGGCTACCTCTCCGCGACAGAGGGCCGATCGCCAGCCAACCATTGTAGCCCGACAGTAACGCTGGATGTGGCGTCACCGCCGCGCGAGGCGACTTGGACCGCCCCCCGCGGGGGAGCCTAGGCGAATTGGCCACCTACGGTTAACTTATCCCCAACAGGTCGTGCCACGGACGGGTGGCACGTTTCAATGCACCTAAGAATGAGCCAGGTTTCATGCTGAGCAATTGGACACCCGACTCCTGGAAAAAATGCCCGGCGGCACAGCAACCCGCCTATGCCGACGTCGGAGAGCTGAACGAGGTGCTCGCCGTCCTGCGCCGCTTGCCACCGCTGGTGACCAGCTGGGAGATCGATCGGCTGCGCGAACAGATGGCCGAGGCGCAGCGGCGTGAGGCCTGGGTGCTACAGGGAGGAGATTGTGCCGAGTCCTTTCTGGACTGCACCGCAGAGACGATTGCGAGCAAAATTAAAGTCTTGCTGCAGATGAGCCTTGTGCTGCTCTTTCGGTCCAAGCGGCGCATCATTCGCATCGGTCGCATCGCCGGTCAGTATGCAAAACCTCGGAGCAACGATTTCGAACGGCGCGATGGTGTCGAATTGCCCTCCTATCGTGGGGACTTGATCAACCGGGCCGCGTTTACAGCCGAACATCGGCATCACGATCCGGCACTCTTGCTGCGAGGCTACGAACGCGCCGCGCTTACTCTCAACTTTATTCGTGGGTTGAGTGAAGGTGGGTTTGCCGATTTGCATCACCCAGAAAACTGGGATCTCGATTTTGTGGCCAACAGCCCCGAGTGCGAAAAGTACCATGAGCTAGTACGATCGCTTCGCGACGCCCTCGCCTTCATCGATACCATCTCCCCCACGCCCCGGCGCGAATTGGAGCGAGTCGATTTCTACACCTCGCACGAAGCCCTCCACCTGGCCTTCGAACACGCCCTGACGCGACAAAGCGTGCGCGGAACCGGATGGTACAATCTGGGAACGCACTTCCCGTGGATCGGCGAGCGAACCAGGGACGTCCACGGAGCCCACGTCGAACTGTTGCGAGGTATTCGCAATCCCATTGGTATCAAACTGGGACCACGCGTCACCGGTGAAGAAGTGATCGATTTGCTCCGCATCCTAAACCCCCAAAATGAACCTGGACGGATCACACTCATCCACCGCATGGGGCATGCGGCAATCGGTACTGCGCTGCCACCACTGATCGAAGCGGTCAACGAGGCGAAGCGTCCGGTACTCTGGGCCTGCGATCCGATGCACGGCAACACGGTCACCACCGAAGACGGTAAGAAAACACGAAAGTTCGACGACATTTTGGGGGAACTGAACCAGGCCTTCCACATCCATCGCCACTGCGGCTCATGGCTCGGTGGCGTCCATCTCGAGTTGACCGGGGAACGGGTGACCGAATGCATTGGGGGTTCCAGCGGCCTTACGGAAGACGATCTAGGCGCCGCGTACAACTCGTTCTGCGACCCGCGATTGAATTACGAGCAAGCGATGGAGATCGCCTTCGCCATCGCCGATCGCATCAGCCAATCGTGAACCCCTCCTTTGCGGTGAACAGCTGTACCCCGCAAGGTGGATCATTGACTCTGTGGCGGCTATGCTAGGTGGCAGTGTCGATATCGCCTCCTCGCATGACTGTTAGCAAAGGGTTCCTCCAATGTTGCATCGCTTCCCATTCCTGACGACGCTTGTTCTCTTGACCGTCACCTTGGTTGCTTCCCAAGAACCAGTCCACGGCCAGCAGCCCCTGACGGACCCGGACCCCTATCTCTCCCGACCGTGCGATCTGACCGGGGAGGTCCCCTACGTGGTCTTACACGGCGGAACCACCTTGGAACAGGCCGTAGAATGCCTCGAAGCGTGGTGTGATAACTACTGCTGCGAAGAGGAGGAACGTGCCAAGAACTCTGGTACCGGTTGCCAAAACCAATACTGTGGCGACATCGAAGGGCCATACTGGAGTTCAGAACCGCCGATAGATGGCGTGGAGATTATCTGCCCCAACGCCTCAACAGAGACACCCCCTCAAGCGGTACGGCGATCCTCCGCGGGAGGCCGATGGTATGTCGAAGTGCGCGTCCGTTGTCGCGATGGCGTATGCTTCACGGTCCGTGAACGGGGGCATACCTACCAGCAAGCTTGGGCCAAGGCTAAATCGACCGCGCGCACCGTCGCACCATCGTTGGGTTGTGACTGCATCTGCTCCTATTGTATTCGGGTACTGGAAAAACCGTGCTGCCCCTGCCCAGCGCCACGGTGCCGATTGCTGCGACGTTAGGACCTGCCCACACACCAGGTGACGGGCATCAGGCCACGATTAGCGGAGAAAGCGGGCGATGGTCGTCCGCTCCTCCGCGGAGCACGGCGGACTGCGCGGCAAAACACCGCTGCGCCACCGATTGCTACCCGAGATAGACACGCCTTGGTTTCATCAATGAGCGTTTACTGCATCGCTCAACCAACATCCAACGCTGAACGCTGCTATGGTCGTACGGCCGACCGGGGCACGCGATACCTCTGCACTTCTTCTTGCGTGAGGATGCGAGGCACGTGCTCTTCTGCGTAACGGAGCACGTTCTTCGGAACGAGTTGGAAGCCGTCATCATTGGGAATACACCACCAATCGCAATGGGCTGACGTCAACTCCCATTGATCAAGGCGATTTTCCACCGTGTTGCGTGTCAAATTCGTTCCGGACATCGCCACCACCGAATCGCCAGTCAACATATTCCACACAAAGCAATGGTTGGCACCGAATCCGACCAGTAGATCATCTCCTATGGGACGCCGTCCCAAGCCGAAAATGGGCACGCGTTGGCTAATCCACCGCAGTTGCTTGCCACTAGTCGCCTCAATCAATTGAATCTGCCCGCTGGTGGTGAGAATGGCGATCCAATCCCTCTGGCCCACCCACCGAGCTTGAGTGGCTGAGACAGCCACCGGGAATTCTGCCAACCTGTCCCCTGTCACTCCCACCACGGTCAAGCGATCGTCGGCGTCCCTCGCCCCTCGAGCCTGACGATTCTGGTTTCGGTGAAGCACCACGGACCGCTTCCCATCGCCACGCCAAGCGGAGTCCAGAACTACCCGCGCGCCGAGTTGGAGTTCCCCAGTTTGGCGCGCGCGAAAATCATGCACGAGCAGTCGCGTGGCCTCGGCAGTGGCGGCCACAATCAATAAATGCGTTCCCGCAGGTGCCATGCGAATCTGCTTGATGTGAGCACCATCGAAAACAAGCTCCTCGATACGACGCCGCGAGGGCAGATGATAGCATGCGACGCGATCCTCCATTGCAATGGCCACCAGCGTACCATCGTCCGAGCTAGCCCAGGATCGCCGTCGGTCTCCCGGAGTAGCGATTCGAGCGACGTGACGTCCTCCCTCTTGATAGATGTCGAGATCTCCTCTGTCTGCCTGTACGGCGATCTCTTCCCGGTCCCCTGACTCCACATACCTCGCGAATGAAACGAATTGACCATCCGCCAACAGCGGCCTGCTACTGGCACGATGCTCCAAGTCCACCTCGACCACCTGTGCGGCATCTGCCGTGAGGGCAAACACCTCTTCGCCGATCCAAAATGTAAACGAGCGTGGCGACGCCTCCAGCTCCGCAATCTGTTCCGGTTCCTGCGTGTCGAAGTCCCACCGATACACCGATGAGCCGGGCGGTGACGACGAAGACCGGGGAGCGGACGTCTGGTCGTCGGCCGGTTCGGAATCACGGTGCTTGTCAGCCAGCACCACATAGTACAGTTGACCGTTCTTGAACGACGGCAACACCTTCCCCGTCTCCGTACGTGTCAGCAGAACATCGTTGACGGCATCGACGACGACGAAACTCCGATCGGCCCCAAACGCGGCGCGACCTGCCACCGCAGCGACTTCCTGGACGTAATTTCGGCCTAAGGGAACTTGGCGAAGCATCCTCCGGTCAACCAAATCCCACAATTCCAGCAGCACCGATTCCTCGTTACCCGCGGCGGCGCGGACAAGCAGAATTCGATCGGAGGGCATGGGAATCGCTTCTCGGATCAGTCCCCCAGGAAGCTCCATTGCGGAGAGTTGCTCTTGCGTGTCGATTCCCCAAGTGATCAGCTGGTTCCCGGATAGCAAATACAGCCGCTGGCCATCGGGCGACAGGCGACAAATCGACACGTGGAAAACCGGCAACTCCACTTCCCACTGTTCCGCGCCGTTGAGGTCGCGTACGATGATCGAGCCGTCACGGTACCGAATTGCCAGTCGAGGCGAGGCCGCAGCCAGGGCATATTGCTGCATCCCCTGCCGCTCGTTGTCCAATCGCTCGAGCATGCCCCCCGGTCGAGAAAAGTAGAGCGCGCTGAGATCGACATACAGTAAGGCACCATCAAGTCCCGAGACGATTTCCATACGCGCGGTGCGGGCCCCTGGTATGCTGACCTCGTGCAGTTTTTGCGTTCCCCGAGCATTCCACACAATCAGTCGCCCCGCGTTCCACAGCCACAGCTTTCCATCGGCTCCCACGCGTTGTAACATCCCTTCTATCGTAGCAATGCGTTGTTCATTCGATCGAGAATAGACCTGCGTCGCATAACCATGCTGTTGGGAAACCAAAGCCCGTTTCCCGTCTGCCGAGATGTCCAGCACCAGGGCTCCCAACGAGGCGCTACCGGTAGCGATATGGCGACGTTGTCGGTCTGATTGGCTGGTCCAAAGATACCTATTCCCGTCTCGGTCTTCGGTCAAAAAGCGACTGGAGTGGGGATGCGTGACCAGAATTTCGATACTGTCCGCATGGCCCTTGCACCATCCGATCAGCCCCAAATCATCCGCATCCAAGAGGGCCACGCGTGAGTACACCGGAACTGCCACGATGCTTTCTTGGTCGATCAATCCAAAATCGTTCACCGTGGCATCCACCACCCAGGTCCCTAAGCGACGATTGGCCGGCAAGGCGCGCACTTCAAACTTCGTCTGATTGATTCCCCAACTTTTCAAGTACATTCGCTGACCATCGCTACTCACCTTCCCCTCCACATTCTCCCACAGGCGAGGAAGCTGCTCGGGACGCTGCAGGTCCACCAACCACACGGTAGACGGCATTGCCTGCTGAACCAGCAAAAGGCGGTCGCCAGCGGCGAAGGTGAGCGTAGCTGCGGTGGAGGGGGAATGCAGTTGCCAAGTTCCGATCGGTGTCGCCGACTCATCAGCCACAACCACCTGCCCGTGGTGATCGAGCATGGCGATCCACCGTCCTGTGCGGGAAACCGCTGCTGCCAAGACGGGCGAATCCTGTAGTAGCCGTTGTACGATCCTTCCTTCCCGATCCACCAGACACAACGTTTCCGATTCATCCCAGGCCAATAACCACCGCTGAGCATGGTCAGCAAAAACGTCGCCGCCGGCAGGAAGTCTGTAGCCTGGCAACTCGAAACGCACCACCTCACGGCGGGTATCCCAAACCAACAACGTCGGTTGTCCCGAAGTGGACGCAGAACGCTGAGCCGGAACGCTTCGTCGAGCGGAAACGGCGACCCAATCCCCCGTTGGGTCAAACTCCATACGGTCGACAGCGAAGTCCCATTCCCAATTGGCGATTACGGACTGCGTGGCCACATCCAGCATGGTGACGCGCGTGGACGACGCGGAATTGGAGCTAGCATCGTATAAGAGTAAACGGTCGCCCATCGGGGAATACGCCCCCACATGTTGCGGCAGAGTGCCCGCCGCCAGGACTCCGACCAGGCGATTATCGTCCATCGACTCTAGCAGGGCCCGATCGGCATCCGAGCCGGGAGCCAGACGAGCGCCGGCTAGGGCTAACGCGGTCGCTAGAGGCGGATCTTCGCTGCTTTCCAGCGACGCCTGCGCAAGCAGACGGCTGCCCTCGGCTTGCAGTCGCAAACTGCGCTCGGTCTGCATACCGCTGTTGAATACGGCTGCCAACGTCGCCCCGAACAGGGTCGTAACAAACAACGCTGCCGCGATGCCCAAGGCAACAGCCGGCCGCAAAATGACCCAGTTGCGAAAGCGTGCCGTCCAGGTAAGCGGCCGCGCTCTCGGCTGCTCACCCCGCAGCAACCGTTCGAAATCCTCGGCCAGTTCGGCGGCCGATTGATATCGATCGGCCGGATTCCGCTCCATGCATTTACTGATAATGATCTCTAAATCACGGGGCAAACTCGGATCGACCTCCCGGATCGGTACGGGCCGTCCGAAATTGAGCTCCCGCAGTATCTCCTTGGCCGTCCGTCCCCGCACGCTACGTTCAAGCGTAGCCAGTTCATACAAGGTTGCCCCCAGCGAATAGATGTCGCTGCGATGATCGACCAACCCATGGTCGGTCGTCGCCAACTCGGGACTCATATAGTGCAGGGTACCGATGACGTCTCCAGTACGCGTCAGCGGCTCCGCATCCTTCATTCTGGCCAACCCGAAATCGGTCACCCACACCTTGCCAGAAGCATCGCACAACAAGTTCGATGGCTTGATGTCGCGGTGTACCACCCCGGCTTGATGCGCGTAATCCAGGGCACGCGCGACCTGCACGCCAGTACGGGCAACGATCTGGGCAATACGCCGACCGGAACGCACACTCTTGTCCACCGCCACTTCATGCAGGAATTCACTAAGTACACCACTTTGCACCGTATGCGCCGTAGCTGACCGCTGCGCGGGGTCAGTTCCCCCCGCCGTGCTTTTCAACTCGTTCCCCAACGTCGACGCATTCTGCTTCTGCAGACGAAGCAACTGCGCAGTGCGAATGATCTGCGCTAACGTCTGCCCGTCGATCAATGGCATCGTGTAGTAGCAGACATCTGCCGATTCACCGACATGAAAAACGGGCACGATGTTTTCATGCTGCAGCATGGCCGCCGCATGGGCTTCGTTGCGAAACCGCTGCAAACGACCTGCAGACGCCTCCCGCGTCTCCGGTAATATCTTCAGGGCCACACGCCGACGCAGTTGAACATCGTAGGCTTCATAAACGATCCCCATGCCGCCGCGCCCCAGCTCGGCGCCAATCTCGTACCCTTCGATCGCAGGACTATCGGCGGGTCCGCGCACCGAGGTGTTAACCCGCGTAGCTTCGATGGTCGCAGTGGGATCTCCCTTCGCTGCAGCAGCCATGGCGGCCTCTCGACTCGGATCGGGCATGTTTCCGTCCCCTTACGGCATCGATCAAAACTAGCCAGCAGTCCCGCAGGACCTTACCCCCGCCGTGGTGACTAACCTACTCCAGTAGACGGGTAAACCCATTGTAAGACGTCCCACCCGCAGAACACACCCCCCGCAAGTAGTGCTAAATGGTTTTACAAAAAAAAGCAGGCTGCCGAACGCAACCTGCTTCCACGAGTCTTTTCCCTTGTTGTCGCCGTCTGGTGAAGCCCCAGAGCAACGCCAGCGGACCTCAATTCCTCTCAGAAAGGCTCTCCTAATCCAAAAGGAAAGGGGCCCGTCCTCATCGACTAGTTGGCAACGGTCGCTTCATAATTCGCCTTGCTCAATGCCGTGATGGCTTGCGAGATGTCGAAGCCATCCTTGACCTTCAACTCAACAACTCGCTTGCGAATCTCCCCCTCGGGCGTTCCCTCAGGTTGCTTCGCCAGTTCGACCTCTTCCACCCCCGGAACCTTCGCCAAGGTTTTCTTTACCGCAGGGTAGCACGAGTAGGGGCACATCATATCGGGAACTTCTAAACGGACCGTGGATACCAGCCGTGCAGCTCTGTTGGCCCCTGCTTGCGCTGATTCCTCGTCACTACCGCTCGCTTCACCCCCTTCAGTTGCCTCACCGGTAGCAGGTTCTTCTGCGTCGCTGCCTGCTTCTTGCGAACTTGCACCGGCATCCTCTGAACTCCCCTCAGTTCCTTCCGCAGCCTCCACCGCCGGGGCCTCTTCACCCTCAGAAGCGTGCTCGTCCCCCTCATGCACATGCCCGTCGGCATGATCATGAGCCGCATCATCGGCGTGATCCCCAGGCGCCGCTGCTGTGGTACCACTGGTGGTTGTCCCGCTTGTTACCGTCGTTCCACTAGTGGTCGTGGTCGGAGTTATTTCGGGGATCGTTTCGTCCGGTTTTTTGCACCCCAGCGTCACTGCCGCCAACAACATCAAACCCCAAGCAAACGTACGCATCGAATTCTTCTCCTGGTAAAGTGTGTGCAGGCCTAGCATTGCCTGCGTCGAACAACCGTTTTTGCGCTGAACCCATCTACGTTAACGTAAGTCTAGAACATGCTCCACTAAATTCAATAGACCCGCTAACAGGTCGCATTATTCCAGCCCACCGACGAAGAGGAACACCACCGCAGCCCCGCTGAGGGAACACAAGGCCGCCACCCACACCCTGGCCGGGCGATCTCATGGTACTGTTATCGACCAGCAATTCATGCCCCAGAGTGCTATCCTTTAATGCGCGGAAGCGTAGGCCTGAAGCCCCTCTGCGATTTCCGCATCGGTAATCCCGTACGATTTCAGCAATTCGATCATGAGGTGACCGATCCTCACCGGCTCGCCCCCCCTTTTTCCGCGTACCATTCGAGGGGCAATCGGCTCTTCGTGCTGTACCGCGTTGGGGGAGGCAGCCAAGACGCCAGACCGCTCGTCCGCCGCTCCGCGTCGGGCAACATTTTTGGCCCGAGTCGCTCGAGCTACCGTCTGTCGGCGGCGAGTGACAACGCGTTGTCCAGTTTCCGGAAGCGACGCAGGCCGGAGCTCGAGTTCGTCACTTCCCCAGTCAAACCACAATTGCGTGGGATGATCCCCAGTTGGCGATGCCAAGAGTGTTGCCGTGGCGGCCATGAACTCCCCCGCCGCGGGGCGGGCTCCCTCGGTTGGAAACGAAAGCAGTTGTTCAGTGACCAATTCACCAAACGCACTACTTGCAGTTTCGCCGCGGGCCGGACACCTTAGGTCCCACGCAAACACAAGAAATTAAGTTTGCCGCCGCCGACAAGAAGATTGACCTACAGGATCGTTGGTCGATCATGAGAGACGACGGGCCGGGTCGAATTACTGTTCCTCCTGAATGCCAATGATGATATCGCGAGTCACCGCCTGGATATCTTGCTGGCGCTCGGCCAGGCCCTCCAGTTCTCGGCGAACCTGATCGTCCTTTGCTTGCCCTACCGGATCGCTGGGATCCTCCAACATCTGGGCCAATGCATCGGTGCGTTTATTGATGCGCATTTGCAGGGTGCGCACCAATCGCAATTCCGCCAGCTTATCTACCAGCGGCTGCTCCCCTGGTGGCGACGGCTGCGATTGCTGCGATTGTTGCTGTTGCTTTCGCTGTTCATTCTCCTTTTGCACCTGCACCAATGCGTTGATCATTTCTTCCAGCGAGTTGACGATTTCCTGCTCGATAACCAAGGTCAACTTACCCACATCTGCCCGCTGCAACCGCTCGACGACATGAGCGATATCCGTGTTCATCTGCTGCACGGCTTCAGGAAAAGCAGCGCTGGAGCCTTCTTCTTTCAGTAGCAAGAAAGCCCTTTCGCCCTCCGCCAGAATCTGTTTTTCATCGATCGCCAGTTTGTTGGCCCGGATCTGCACTTGCCGATCGGCATTGGATTCGCCCGCAATCTCATGAAGACGCTGACTCTCCTCAAGCACTTGCGTTTGCATCTCCAGCATCTTTCGCAGCCGAGATTCGAGTGAGGCCAACGAACGTTCGATTTCTTCTTCGCGCAATTGGCGGAGAATCTGTTCCAATTCCTCGACCGCCTCGCGCAAACGTTGCTCCGCTTCCCGTTGACGCTCGACGGCCCCTTCCCGCTGTGCCTCCTCGAGAGCCTTCTGCGCCTCGCGCATTTTTTCGCGCGCCTGCTCAATCCGTTGCGCGGCCCGTTGCATGGGATCCTGTGGTTCCGCCGACGAGGAGGGCTGCCGAGAAGCCGGTTGTTGGGCCGCGCCGTCTTGCCCCTGCGTCGGCGGCGAACCGTCGGCAGGTGTGGAGGAAGACGGTGGATCGCCCGCGGCCGGTTCCCCTCCGGACTGCTGCCCTTGAACGGGTGTCTCCCGTCCGTCGGTAGGCTGCTCCGACGCCCCCGGTGAAGGCGCCCCGTCAGGACGCGGGGCATTTTCGGGCGTGGATGAGCCATCAGGGCTGCCTGAGGAATCTGCCTCAGAGGCGAGCTCTTTGTGCTCTGCGGAATCCGGCTGAGGACGACTCTCCGATGGCTTCATTTCCGCATCGTTGGGGCCTGCGTCCTCTGTGGCGGCCTGGTCCGACGCGCGATCCGACGCAGCGTCCTCAGACCCCCGTTCGACATCTCGCCCATCCGGCTCCGGTTCGGATTCTTTACCTCTGGGCCCTCGCTCTTCTTGATCAGCGTCCGGCTCGCCGTCCATTCCCGACTGCCCTGCGGGCGACTGGCCTGGCGGTGTTTCTTCACGAGCCCGTGCGGACTCGTCGTTCGGTTGTTCACCACGGAGTTCACCAATAATCTCCGCCGCTTTTCGGGCAAGCTTCTCCTGATCCTCTGCCGCTTGCTCGAGGGACTGTCCACCTTCGGTCCGCCCGCGCAGCGATCCCTGCAACCGACTGAGCCGTTGGGTCTCTTCAATCCACCGACGGATCTGCTCCCGCTGCTCTCGCACCCGTTGGTCGCGATTCTCGCTCTGCAGCAAGTCCAACAACCGCCGCAGATTCTCCACGCCAACCCGCTGCCGTTGCAAAGCTTCCGAGTACTGCCCTCGCCGCAGATCTCCTGCCGCTTGCGACAAGGATTCGGCCAATTGCGCTTGCTTGCTCAATTGGACGGCCTGTTGCAGCAACGCGGCCCGTGTGGGATTGTCCAGCGACTCCAATTCCGCCGAGCGCAACAACAACCGCTCCAAACGCTCAAACCGTTCCGCCACCTGTTGTTGCTGATCCACCAGTGGTGGTTGCGTATCCGCACCAGCGGTCGCCGCGCCGCCACCTTCGCCGCGGGGGCCCTGCGTCATGCCGACGGGCCCTAATGCCACCACCATCGGTAGGCCCAAAAAACACCATCCCAACATCCAACGGTTCGTTTCCATGGGAATGATTCTCGTGTTTGGAGAAAACGTGGGAAACCGTCGCCCTACCGAGCATCGAGAACTGTCGGCACGAATTACTTTCCGCATGGTGGTTCCTCATCGCCGACAAGACCAATCGAGGGAACAACGCGGTGGGAAACTGCCAGCATGATGCCAGGTAACACCCAACGCCAGCGTAAACCTTCGACCACTGCAATCGCCCTGGCGATCATTTCAGGATATCCAAAATACTTGCCCGCTGTGCTCGTTCCGTTTCGTCAAGCAACTGCTGCTGTTGCTCCAACAGGTCACGCACCAAGTCGACGATCTCATTGAACGACTCGATGTCGAGCATCTTCTGTTTGATCTGTTGCAGGCCGGCGAGGACGACGTCCAGCGCTTGCCGCGCCGCCACCGCCGCAGGCCGGGGATTGCCCGACATGGCCGCCGACTGCAGTTCCATCAAATCGGCTTGCAAGGCCCGAAACTCCTCCTCCAACAATGCCTGCAGCGGACGGTAGATCCCCTCCAGCAGGCGTTGCTGACGATCGACACTGTCGATGCGATTATGGACCAGCTGCAGACGAACATTGTCGATTCCCGTGGCCAGTCCAATCAGTTCCTGCCGTGATTTGTCTGCCTGCAGAACACTCTGCTGCGCGCGGACCACATTCAATTGCCGCTCTCGCTCTCCCTCGGCTGCGGACGGCTCTTGCCAACTTACCAGATGCAACGGCGGCATCGAACGGAAAGTCGATCCCGCAAAGCGGCGATTGTGCGGAGGCAGCCAGTGCTGTGCCGACTCGCCGACAGACGCTAGTCGATCGAGGACATCACGCAGCTGTTCCAGCTCAAAAATAATCTGCTCCAGTCGCTGACGAAGTTGCAGCTCTTCACGATCAAGGACTACCAACAATTGGTCCGCGGTGACCACGTTCAGTTGCTGGGGAAGCCCGCGACCGACATGCGTCTGCTGAGCATCGAGATCATAGTAGTCTTGCGCCGTCACCGACACGTTCAACGTCTGCCCCGGATCCAGGACCAACTGCCCTCGCTCCTGAAGCTGCTGCAAATCGATGTCGATCACCAGCTCATCGCCCACCACGGAGTCGCCGGGCACGGCCAGCTCAAACGCTCCGGCTTCCGTCGTCAATTCGATACCCACGGTAGCGATTCCGTAGTCGTCCTCCACCGTACCACGGACCGGTAATACCGCTATCGGCGTGATCGCACTGCCGATACCGGCCAACTGGGTGTCGACCGCTGGTACCTGATCCTCTTGCACCGGCAACAGGTAACGGGGCAGCGGCTTGGCGGCCAATCCGTGTTGGTCGATCAATCGCAATTCGGCGACCGACGAGGTCTCCATCGTTCCCATATCGATGATGAAGCGTTCCCGCTCGGGCTCGACCGACTGTATCGACAGCAGGCCTTGGGTCGGATCCTGATCGGCCGTGCGTATCACATATTGCACCTGGTCGAGCCGGTCACTGGCACCGCCCAGCAGTCGGACCTGCGCCCCCTCCGGAAGCTGCATGCCGGTGCGATAGCGGAGAGCCTCAACGGGCGGTCGTTCCAGCGTCTTCAACAAGTAAGGAGGGTAGGTGACCTCCACTCGCAGATCGGTCACCACTGCCGGATCGACCAATTCCAATCTCAGGTTGCGCAGCCGAGCATCCAAACCGACGACATCGATCGTCATCGCGGCGGTGAGGTTTTCCAGCGGCGGGCCATCAAGGACGAAGGCTTGCCATCCCTCCCGCGGCTTGCCCACCCGCCGCATGTTGGCTCGACCACGCGTTCCGTCGTCTCCTCGATAGTAAACCGTACACACTTCCGGTACGACTTTGTCGTCCGTTCGCGCCAGCACACGCAATTCAACACTCGCCCCGGCCGGCACGCGCACGATGCCGTCGGCAAATGGCAGTAAGACGCGATCGGCAGTCAACTGACCGGTGAACGGCGGCAACGACAATCCGATCCCCTCAGCCCGAAGCTCTGCACGACGCGGCCAAGGCTCGTCCGACAGGGCAAAAAGCCGCGTGCCCCAGTGGGTTACCCAGCGGTAGTTCGCCAGGGCAACCACTCCACTGGAGACCAACGCAAACGCTACCCCAACTCCCAACGTCCACAGCGGCTGCCAATTGAATACCGTGGTCGGTTCGACCTGCCGCATCCTTCCTACCAGATCGCGCCGCACGCGATCGAGCATGGCCAGGTAGGCCTGGGGATTGGACACCCGGTCGGCCACCGACGGAGCATCCGCATCGGCGGCCAATTCGACGGCCGTAACCAATTCATTGTTCAAGTGGGGATAATGTTTTTCGATCAACAGCGCGATCGATTTGTCCGGAACGCGAATCCATAACCGCGGACCTGCCCATCGCAGGAGAATCCATAGGATGCCGCCGGCCATAATCAACAACATCACCATCCGTGCCGGTCGCGGCATCTCGCTGGCACCCCACCGCGCAGGGAGATAATCCACCAAACCGCCAATCCAGAAAACGAGCAGAAACCAACCGACCAGCAGAAACAGAGTCTCCGCGGCAACGTAACGACGCAACAAGCGACGAACGGCTCGCAGTTTGGCTAGGACGCTCGGGTCGAGAGCCGATTGGTGCTGATCATCCATTGCGACGCATGGTCCGCTATTCGAAAATTACGACTATCCCTCGGACTCGCCCATCGAGCCCACCTTCGGCAGCTTCACAAGCAAGGAATCACCTCCGTTGTTTCCTGTTCGGCACCACCGGCCCCCAACGTCGCGGCCGTCGCTATGCCAAGCGATACAACCGCCGCGACAACCACTCCAACGTGAGGCAGCCGGCAATCAACGCCAACAACCACGTGCGCCAACGCAGTTGAAACACACGATCGGGACTCCCCGGAACGAATGCCACTTGATCCCTCGGCTCAATCGCCGTGATGATGTCCCATTGCTCGCCGTCACCGATTGCTAATGCCTGCATTGGCCCTCGCCAATACTTGCCTCCCGATTCTGCCGCCAACTGCGCTAACAACGCATCGTTGCGCTCGGCATTTTGCAATTCACGAGTGGGAACGCGTCCCCGAACGGTCGCACGCAGCAGCTCTTCGGACGCCAAGCCACCCAAGTTTAATTGTACGCTGTATTCACCGGGACGAGCGATAGTGAATTGCCCCGTATAGACGCCCGGTTGCGAGCCATCGGGAAGTGGACGCAGCACGAGCGGTTGGTTCACCCCCGCCGGATCGATCAACCTGGCCACCACCTCGCTCTGGATCAACGGCTCATAACGTTCATTCTTCAGCACCGCCCGCACCATGACCTGCTCACCCAACACTCCCTGATCACGATCGACCAACAACACGCCGCGATCGGAATCGAGCAACAACCGACCTTGAGACAACCAGCGCACCAATTTCGTGTACAAGCGGTCGAAATAATGATCCCCCAAACGCCGCAACCTCCACAACTCCCCCCCACCCAGATAAGCGGTACGTCCTGCACCGTAGAATTGGATGGCCAGGTAGATCGGCAACTGCCCATCGATGGCCGAGCGCGGATCGGAGAAAAGCAGCAAGGACTTGCCTCCGGGCTTCAATTCATAGGCCGAGTGGTAGCTGTAGACGCCTTCAAAGTCCCGCCACACCTCCATGCTTGTCTGCGGGTCATCGGTCAGCCACAGCATATCGGTCTGTTGCCCCTCGGGGGTTACTTGCAGAGGCCACGGCGTGTCGGCTTCAATGCGCCCGGAAGCCAGCAGGGCACTCCCCCGCTTTTCTAGCACGACCGGTGCTAACGCGCGCAACGTCTGAGAGCGAACTCCGTCGGCCGATCGAGCCAGCCACTTGGGCATCTCGACCGAACCGGCGACCAGCAGGAATCCTCCCGCCTGCTCGGCCACCCACTGCTCTAGCGCCACGACGCTCTGCTCCGGAATCTTCGTCCAATCGGCATCAAAGGCCAGAATCGCATCGTATTGCGAGAGTTCCTGTCGATCGGCAGGAAAAACATCGAGCAGTTTTTGTGCTTCCTGGGAGGTTAGCGGTCCGGCGGTCTGCAACAACACGTGCGATTCCACGTCACGGTCTCGAAACAACAAGTTGCGCACGAACTGATACTCCCGCGTCGGTCCACCGGCAACGATCAGCACCCGGTTGCGACGCTCGATGACCTCCACCTCGGCATAACGCACATTGTCCTTGGCATCGAAGTCGGTTGGCGGGGGCAGGACCCGCGCGGCATAGTGCCAACGACCAACCGATCGAGGCGTCAACGTCCAATGCGCCACCGTCGCTTCCCCTTCGTCCTTCAACACCACCGTGATTTCATCCTCGATCTCCATCTGCTCGGTCGATGCTCCCTCGGGACCGGCCAAGATCTGCACCGTGACCGCCTCCCCGGCAAAACCACTTCCGCCCAGCAATGCCGTGGCCTCGAACTGATCCCCCGGATATACGCGTCTGGGGATGTCCAATTCCACCAACTGCACGTTGGGCGGACTGACCGGAGACCCAAGCCCAATGGCGTACAACGGCACGCGAGCATTCTGCGCCGCCAAAAGCGTCGCTTGGGGAGCGAGCCCCGCGTTGCTGCGACCATCGGTAATGGCCACGATGCCGGCCAGTGGATTGCCCAATTCCTGGTCCAGGATCGCTTTCACGGCATCGCCCAGCCGTGTCGCCGTCCCCCGCGGCTCCAATTCCGCCATCCAATCCGCCGGAACTCCGATGACCGCATCCTGTGCCGACTCCTCGACCGGCTGCTCCTCCGGGTCATGTCCCTCCTCGACCCATGGCCGGTCGGTCTCGCGCCCCAACAGAGCATCCCATGAGTACCTACTATTGGGAACCGCGGCCCAACCGGCCAAGGCCAACGCGCCCAAGGCGATCGTCACGCCACCAAGCAGCCCCCAACCGGACCACGAGGCCGATGCCTGCCCCGCCGTCACTTGCCCTGCCAACGAGGCCCCGAGGACTAGGAAGCCGAGCAGGCCCAGGACCATGGCCCACCGCATCCACCAACGTCCCCAGGCCAAATCGACCAACTCCTGCTCGCCCCGCCTCCCCACGGACGGCTCCTCCGCGGTGGCTTCACCAACCGGCCCGTCCACCGGTTGCTCCTCCGCTTGCCTCGGCAGCGAGGCGATCAGCACGGGTTGCGGCGCGGCGTCAAATCGATAGACGTCGACTCGATGCTGACGGCTGAGCTTTTGCAACAGCGGCGATGCTCCCACCAATTCCACCGCTTGATCGATTCGTCGTCGTGTGCCCTCGGCAGAAACGGGAGCCGCGTCGGCTGGCAACGTCATGCTCAACGACGTGTCAACCAGAATCGCCACACGGGACTCACGCACAATCCGCTGTTCGGTCCGTTTCTCCAATTGAAAAAAGAACAGGAGCAACCCAGAAAAGGCGACGACACGCAGGAGCATCAACGTCCATCGCACCGGCCGCGGCTGCTCACCAGCATCACGTCGGTACCACAGGAGCACGTAGAGCACCACGGCCACACAACCAGCGAGGAGGGCCAGCCAGTGCCACCACAGCTCGAGTTGCCCCCACCGCATCCACTCATAAACAACACGCGTCTGCCCCACCAGGAGAGATATCGCTGCCATTGCTTGCATCATCGACTTCCTCCCCTGGCTCCCGAGGTCGGCGATGGATGGTAGCTAGCAGAGTAGGCCAGCGCTTGTTCCCCCAATAGCAACCCCACGAGGACGATCAGCAACAGCATGTCGTACGTTCCCTGATCGGCCTGCACTGCAGTCATGGCCAGATCCTCCGCCGCATGGAGTTGATAATCGATGCCCTGCAATCCACGCTCCAACTCCGTGGCGTCGACACGCCGCAACTCTCCTTCCGCGGCGGCCACGTTATGCGCGAAACTACGCACCAGCGGCTGCCCCTGAGCGGTCAACAACCACCACTCGAAGACGCCGGGGCGGAGAAGCGGGTCGAGCAAATCGCGGCTTTCTTCGCTCAAGTCCACCTCAATCGCCACTCGCGCTCCACCACCCTCGAGCAACTCGACAGGCCGCTGTATCCGGATGCGATTGCCTGGCGGGCCAGCAGGAACGATCAACTCCGCGTCCGGTAGCACCTGCTGTTCGGCGACTACCCATTCGATACGATCTCCCACGGCATAACTGGTTGGCGGCCGCCGAAAGCTACTCAGATACCCCAAGCTGCGCAACATCAGCACGACAAACGTGGGATCTTGCGCCCAGTTGCTCCACTGCGGATCGATGCCCGTCAGCAAGGTGACCACGCGCCCCTCGCCCACCGGACTGTCGATCACCAACGGGCGTCGGTGGGGACCGGTAGCCACGACTTGGATGCCGCGCTCTTCCGCCAACGACATATCCACGCGCAGCAGTTTGCGAATCTGCAAGAGCAGAAAAGGGGAGACATCGAGTCGCGTGAGTGGTTCGAGGATCGTATGCTCGGCCGCCACGACCGGCGGTTGCGGCCCCGTTAGCGTGTTGACCAACTCGTCGATCCCTTGCACCGGCAGAGGAAAGAAGCCGTCACCTCCACGGTACCACGACTGATTGATTTGTTCGACATTGGTATTCGGACCGGCCATGACCAGCAGACCGCCGCCACCACGCACATAAGCAATCAGCTTGTCGACTGCTGCCGGATCAAGGCGAGGAACATCGAGCAGCGTTACCACGTCGTACGCCGCCAACAGTTCTGGGGCGATGTCGCGCAAAAAACTGGCATCATGGACTTCCAGCTGCATACCGGTGTTCAACTGGCTGCCCGGCCGAATCGCGGTTTCCAAAAAGAACGCATTGTGCCGATCGATCGTTCCATCGATGGCCAAAATGCGCTGCGACTGTTTCACTTCGATCGTGCACCAGCGCCGATTGTCGTCGTCGAGGACATCCTCCGGCAGAGCCACTTCGACGACGTGATGGCCGGGAACCGGAAAGACGACCTGCACCTGTCGCGCTACCGTTTCCCCGGGCTGAATCTGTTCGATCACCACGGGAGGCAGGTCGACCACGTCCCCCGAATACGGAACCGCCATGTTGGGAGTCATCGCCAGTCCCTCGCCGTAAACGACACTGCGCACGCGGAGGGTGACGTTCTCGGCCATTTGCAAACCACGGTTACGCACCTGCACGCGCACCATGAGAGGGACTCCCGCCGCCCACACCTCCTGCTCCGGTTCCACGGAGACGACCGACAAGTTGCGTCCGGCAAGATCATGACCACAATCGACCAAATGCAGCCGACTCCCCGCCGAGGCCAGGACCTCCAGCGATTCCCTCACGGCCTCTAGCTGCCCAAACTGGTCGCGTCGCAGATCGGTGACCAGATAAACCTCGCTCCGCTGCTGGGGATTCTGCTCTACCAGCGGTCGAATCAGCTCGAGCGCCGCATCGGGGAACAACCGCAGCGAAACCGGAGCGGTGGCGTTGATCCGGTCCAGCAATCGATCGGGGTTCTGGGGAACGCTCTGCCCAAGCAAATCGGCGGCCGCATCGACGCGGGCATTCGCCTCGCCACCGCGCATCGCCAACGCTGCGCGACTCCACCGAATCAACGTCAACTGATGGTCACCTGGGCGCATGGCGATGGTGCGCACCAATCCTCCCACCGCCTGCAGCGCGGTGGTGTAGGGCGTCCCCTGTTGTTCGCGCTCCCGCATCGAGAAGCTATCGTCGAGCAAAACGTAGTGGTGAGTTGTCTGACCACCGAACCAGTCGAGCCACTGGGCACTGCTGACCCACCGCGCCAGCATGGCGACCAACAGGGCCATCACCAACATCCGTGCCAGTAGCAACAACCACTGTTTCAGCATCACCCAGCGGCGATTCCTGCGGTAGCTTTCCAGCAAGAAATCCATCGCCGCCCACCGCACGCGCCGATGGCGCAACATGTTGATCAGATGGATCAGGATGGGTACCCCGACCAGCAAGACCCCCCATGTCAGCGGCTGGAACAAGAACTGCATTTCCATCCATTCACTGAAAAACGAACCGCACTACTTCCCCACCCGAGTCCGACCTTTTCGATTCTACCGCCGCTGGCGATGCATGCGTTGGGCGAGCAGCTCCGAAAGGACCGCATCGGGCGCATCGCTGGTTCGTACCAACATGTAATCGCACTGAGCCGCAGCACAGGATCGTCGCACGCGTCTCAAGAATCGCCCCACCGCTTCCAGATACCCTTCCCGCAACGCGCGCGGATTGCACGTCAAATGGCCATCGACCTCCAACCCCTCGAACCGCGTGGGGTCGGCAAAGGGAAAATCCAACTCGTCATCGTCCATGACATGGAGGACGACCACATCGTGCCCTGCCTGCCGCAAGACCCCGATGCCACGCAAGGCACTTTCCTCGGCGCCCAACATATCACTGATCAGTACCATCAACCCCCGCCGCGGATGGCTTTGCACCACATCACGGAAGACCGGTTCGAGCTCCGTCTTGTCCGCCGGCCGACTGCTTTCCAGTGACAACAACACGTCGCGCAAGTGTCGCTGGCTGGAACGCAGCGGCACTCGCTGACGAATCCGATTGTCAAAACAGATACACCCCACCGCATCCTGCTGCCGTAGCACGAGCAGGGCAAGGCAGGCCGCCAGGGTACAGGCATAATCGAACTTCGTCGTCGCCCGTCCGTAACTCATGCTGGCCGAACTGTCGACCAGCAACGTGCATCGCAGATTCGTGTCCTCCTCGTACTGTTTCACGACCAAACGATCCTGCCGCGCCCATACTTTCCAATCGATATGGCGCACATCATCACCGGGGACATACTGCCGATGCTGCACGAACTCCACCGATTGCCCAAAATAGGGACTGCGGTGCGCACCGGACAAAAATCCCTCGACAATATGGCGGGCCTTCAATTCGAGTCGCTGTACCCGCTTAACCGCCTCAGGAGGCAAATATTTGTTTGAAGCGGACATCGCTGGTCAACTCGTCGTCAGTGGTGGGTGTTTCGTCGATGAGCCGATCGATTACATCGTCGGTGGTAATTCCATCGCTTTCGGCAGCAAACGTTACCACCATGCGATGACGCAGCACCGGGTGACTGAGCGCTTGGATGTCCTCGACCGTCACATGCGTGCGGCCACGGAGCAGCGCCCGCGCCTTGCCTCCCAGGATCAGAAACTGCACGGCCCGCGGACCAGCCCCCCAACCGACCCATTCACGGATGAACTCGGGAACCCCCGGCATACCGACGCGGGTTTGCCGCACCAACGCCAACGCGTAACGGATCACATGATCGGCCACCGGGACACTGCGCACCACGTCCTGCAGGGAAAGAATCTCTGGACCGGCCAGCACCGGCTGGATCTCGGCCACCAGCCGCGCCGTCGTGCGTCGGGCAACTTCGAATTCCTCATCAAAGGTCGGATAATCGACCAACACCTTGAACATGAACCGATCCTGCTGGGCCTCGGGCAGGGGGTACGTCCCCTCCTGCTCAATCGGGTTCTGCGTGGCCAAGACAAAAAAGGGATCACTCAACGCATGCCGCACTCGTCCCACGGTTACCTGCCGTTCCTGCATGGCCTCCAACAAGGCGGCTTGCGTCTTCGGCGGCGTCCGGTTGATTTCATCGGCGAGGATGACGTTGGCAAAGATCGGGCCCTCCATGAACCGACGCTGCAAGCCCCCCCCGGGCTGCTCTTCGATCACTTCCGTTCCCGTGATGTCCGCCGGCATCAAGTCAGGAGTGAACTGAATCCGACTAAACGACAGACTGAGCGTCTTGGCCAGCGTGGAAATCATCAACGTCTTGGCCAGACCAGGCACTCCCTCCAGCAAGCAGTGGCCGCGACTGAAGATGCTGATCAGCAACTGGTCGATGACCTCCTGCTGCCCCACGATGACCTTCGACAGCTGATCCAAGATCTTTTGCCGCGCCTCCTGCAACCGTTCGATCGATTCGCCGCCAATAGGAGGTTCTCCGTCTTGTTGCACCATCCGCTTTTCCTTACCAGAATTCCGTAAACCTGCCCAACTGCTATAGTCTGAGTGACAGTCGACTCGAATACCAGCCCCCTCCCCCGAGCCAACACCATGCGACGCGAGGATAGGACCACCTTCCGACGCCCGGCGCTATGCCCGCAGGCATTCCATCCCCACCGGCGTTCATTGCCGATTCGTGCCGACGGGAATCACGCGCCCCGCTGCGACCAACCGATACCCCTCAAAAAATGGCCACCTTCGCGCTGATGGCAACCACGAGATCGCTCGCCACTCTTCAGTTTACGAGATCGCGATGGCAAAGACCTGGCTCATGTTCGGCTACAGCTTCGGCAGTGCGGGAGCCTACGTTACCGCTCGTACGCTCTCCGATTCCGAGTTCCTCTCGCAGATCGGTGCTCAGGAACTGCCTGAAGTCTACCTCGCATCGGCCGGAGCCGTGGCGTTTACGTCGGCGATTTACGCCAGAATCACTCGCCAATTCGCCTTGCTTCCCTCCGTCCTGGGGACGCAACTGCTCTTGGCGATGACTTCGATCCTACTGGCGCTAGGCAGCCAATTCGACCTGATCGGCATCGAGGTTGCATCCCTCTTTCTCATCACGCAGATCCGCGGCAGCCTGGGGACCATCCAACTCGGCATGCTCATCAACGACCAGTTCTCCTTCCCCGTCCGACGCCAAGTCATTGGCCGCGTGCTCTTGGGCGCCACCTCCGCCGGTTTCCTTTTCGGGGTGGCCACCGGAGTGCTCACCACTTGGGTGTCCCCGTTCCATTTGCTGTGGCTGATCGCCGCCATCGATCTGGCTACGGCATTGCCCGTTTTCCTGCTAGGATCCAAATCGGCGATTCAACCGACGATTCCCGCCGACCACCTGCCAACCAACTCCGTCAACGACCAGGCAAACGACGCGGCTGAGCCTGAGAACGCTGACGCGGGCTTGAAGCGGCAGGGAGGCACCGCAGATTCCCTTCCCCATCGATTCCCCCGAGTCCATCGCCCTCTTCGCCATTACACCTGGGCGATCCTCTTCATGGTGGGCACGGCCGTAGTCGTCAATACGTTGGTTGAACTGCAATGGAAGACCATCGTCTCGGACGCTCTCCATGCGAACGAGCACGCCTTGGCTCTCTACTTCGGGATCTTCTATGCCGTCCTTTATTTGGCGACCGGTACGTTCCAATATGGAGTGACCGCGGTGTTAATCAAACGGTTGGGAGTCGTGGGCAGCCTCCTCCTATTCCCTGTCATGCTGTTGATCGCCATCGCCTTGATCCCCCTCGCTGCGGCGCATCGTGGGACCAGCCTGCTGTTGGCGACCTGGGCCAAAGGAAATGACGTTTTCAAACGATCCGCCACCGATCCAGCCGTGCACTTACTCTTCGCCGTCTTTCCTCCCGAGCAGCGTCATCGTGCCTTGACGTTGTCCGCCGGAATCGTCAAACCGCTTTGCGAAGCTCTCACGGCCGCGCTCCTCATCCTTACAGGCGATCTCCTGCCGGCATCGCGCTACTCACTGATACTCTTCCTCCTGATCCCGTTGTGGGTAGTAGCCATTTGGCGCGTTGGTGGCCTCTACCGGGCCCTCTCGCCAGAAGGCCTCTCCGAACCCCTTGATCCAACCGAGACCTAGGTCTGCACCGACAGAAGCACCAGCAAATACCGTTGGCATCTCCTCGACACCGGCGGCGCGCGGTGACATGCCATGCGGTGCGCCTACCGTCGACTGCCAGCCAATCGGCGGCAATTCAGGAAAACTTAGGACGCCGGCTGGTCCTCAGCGGCATTTGTTCGTTCGGATTCGGGAGAAGATGGAAAGGTGTCGCCCCGTGATGACCGATCCGCTATAGACGGAACTTGAGACAACGGCCCTTCGTCGAGCATGAATAGCTCGTCCAACTCAATACCATCGACTTCCTTTCGCAAGATCAGGTACAGCACCGCCGCCGCACAACATCCGAAACTAAACCAGTAGGAAGCAATCAGTCGAACCACCAGCCAATCGCCAACCGACAACAGCCGTACTAACTGTTCGGAAGGTGTCCCGCCCGCCCCCATAACGACGGCTTCGCGCCACCACTGCCATCCATAGGTGTAGACAAAATAGACCAACTGCTCTCCCACCAACCCCACAATGATCAGGACCGCCAACAATAGGACGAACAAGACGGGACGTTGAAAGAAATAAGCGTAACCTCGAGAAAACCCTTCGAATGCGTCCCCCTTCTTTTCGGCGGCAATGGCGCACACGCCAAGCGGCGTTGCCACCCAGATACCCAACAACAGGCGGCCAAGAAAAATTGCCAGCGGCGCAAAAACAAGTGCCCCAACCCCACCGACCATCGCACCTGCCGTTCCCATCCGCGCCATCAGACCACCCAACCATGCAGGAATCAGCAGCAGCCCGATGCCGACAAAATAGATCCCCACCAGCCACAGCAAGGCAGGCACACGGCGGACTAGAATTCGCAGCGCCTCGCCCCACATAGCGGATGTTCTCTGCCCCACATCAAAAAGAGCTCGGCGGACAATCAAGCCTCCCAACATCCCCCAAACCAGCGCCAGCCACAGGGCACAAAACGTCAGAAAGGCAAGATCGCGGAGCGAAAGTGGCAGCAAGGCGACTACCGCCGAGGCGACATCGCACATCCAGGTCCAGAATGGGGGCATTGCCGTCCCGCCATGCCAGGTGGCTCCCCGCGCCACCATGTCGTTCCACAGCGGCCCAGACCAATTCGGCGCGAAAAGTTGTTCGGCCACATGGACCCCCAGCCGCGTCAGTTCGATAGCGACGATGGCGATGAGCAAATGAACAAATCGCACCGCCGGCCGCACACTCATCAGCAACGGATAACACCACCATACCGATCGGTCCCAATCGATCTGTACTCGGGGAATCGGTTGATCTTCGCAGCTCGCCGTCTGAGGCTCTTCCATGCTCGGCTTTTTCCTCGAACTACGCGTCATGCCAGCCTGGTGGCAGGCGAATGGTTGGGGAACTGGTCTCGTGCGCCTCCCCGTCGTCGTCGTCGTCGGGAGGATTGACTTCGCACGGCAACGAAATCTCCTCGTTCAGCCAGCGGCCCAAATCGATCATCTGGCACCGCCGGCTACAAAATGGCATGCAAGCAGCCGCCACCTGGATGTCGACAATCATGTCGCAGGTCGGACACCGCAATACATCAGCTTTTCTATCTTGTCCCTTCATGGCGTACAGCTTACCACCAGCCCCCGTATCCTTCCACTACCGAATCCCCGTAGCCTCCCCGCCCATCCACCCTCCCCCGTGTCCCGCCCCGTTCGCCTGCCGCTCCATGCGCAGGCCGGTGCTCGTGGATGCTCCCACCGGGATCTTCCCCAACACACTGGGCCTATGTGTGGAGAGAGTCCGTAACGCCGTATTTCACTAGGACGAATCCCCAGGACGAAAAAACAACGCATGTCGCAACAGTGCATCGGGTGGTGTCCGCAGACTGAGGCGCTTGCCGCAGCTGCTCAAGACGATCGGCCAGCCACGCTCATGTTCAAGAACGGTTGAACGTCTCGCAGCGTCGGGCGTTCCCAGGGGATGCACGTGCTGACAAACCTGTTCCTGACGCGCAGCCTACCGCCTGCCCCCCGCAGCGACAACGGTGCAGAGTTCATGGCCTGGGCGACGGGCCACCACGGACGGCTTTCGTGCCGCCGCGCCGATAATCCATTCTCCGACCCTTTCGCGTTGAACAGTGCGCACCGATTGATCCCGGTAAAGGCTTGCCTCGCTGAACCGACTCTGCCCGCAATAGCTCGCTTGGCACCGTGGCCACATTTACGGCTCAGGATTCGCGTCCTGGGAGGCCTCCGACGGCTGATGGTCTGCTACCGGGGGAACCCTAAACTGCCATGCCGCCCACCCAGCAACAACAACGCCGAGCACTACCAAACGCAGTGGACTTCGTCGCCGCACTCTGCCGTCATTGCCATCCTCCGACATGAAAGCAGCAATACCTCCTGCTGCTAATAACAACCCAAGCAGCAATATCCCCGCGTACATCCACGTAGATTTCCGCCCGCGATGCTTCGTACCGCAGGTCATGCACAGGTAACCTGGCTTGCGTGAAAAAGAATTCGGAGGCAATGGCTCCAGATTCTCGCTACCACATCGTGCACAAAAACCGACCGATGCAGTCTCCTCTGCTTGGTTCATGCGGTCACCTCGTCGAATGGATCGAAGGGAACGAATCACCTATCCCAGAATAGGAAAAACAAGCCTTCTACCGATTCCTGAACCGCGCTCACGAGACAAGAGAAGTGAAGTGGCGCGCACCCAGGACTGGATCTCACGCGAGCAGACGCGTTCTTCGATTTCCTCAGCGCCACTCAGGATACCAATTGCCTGCTCGGGAAGCAATCGTTGGATAGTTCCCACCCACCGGTAGTGGAATTCGCCAGAATTCCCACGCACCTACCAGGATTTGAATTCACCAGAATTCCCACGCACCACTAACGTCGTCGGCGTGGCGAAGCAGCGCTACCAGATACCGATCAGCCTAACCGCATTTGGTGCCACCCACCCAAACGATAGACGTAAGTGCAGATTCCATACAGAGTTAGTAACCACGGGTTGGCGATCTGTGGGTACAGCATGCCTTCGGTGCGCGACTGTTGGGTGGTTGTCCGATTTGATCGCCCGGCTACCCGAGTCCCCCGCCAGACATGTCCCGGCGAGCCTCAAGTTTTAACGAAGCCGTGGCGGCACCGTAGCCTGACGGCAACGCCCCAGGAATCGGAATCGCAATGAGCCCGTTTTGGTAGAAGGCCAGATTCACTGCCGCGGTGGCCGGCTCGGCGCCGAGGCACGACCTAGAATCCATGACAACACCCCAGATCCATGAAACCGCCCCAGCTCCATGAAACCGCCCCAGCTCCATGACAAGCCCCCAGCTTCGACGCGTCGGTGGCGGTGCATTTGGCATTGAGCCGACAACCTCGATGCGCACCTCCATCCTGGGGCAGTTCGTGGCCTGAGAGCCACGTCCAGCGCCAGGCTGCGGTGCCGTCAGGCCTGCGGCCCATTTCCGTGGGTGATCACGCCACAGTTGCAGTTCCATTCCTAAATTTCCCTTCTTGGGTGCGTGTGCGCTCGGAATGTCCGAGCCTCCTCAGTCGGTTGCATCCCGGCCACCGTGGCGCCGCTTTGGTAGCCATTCGCGCTCCTGTGCCACTGATCCCGCTGTGGACCAAGGAAAGCCCCTAACGCCGCGAAGTCTGGAATCCACTCTTTGTGCGCGCCCACGTGCGGATTTCCCTAGGCCGGCCGATCTGGCCCTCCTCGGCATGACGCGGCCACGTCGATCCGTCGCACTTGGAAACCGGTTCACCAGAATCCGAGTAAGCCCCCGATACGCTGATCCTGGAATGGGCCCGCCACCTGCAGCATCCCGTAAGCGTTGAGGATCCAATAGCCAGCCGATTGCCCTGCGATTAACGATCACGCGGAGCATCGGGACGAGGTGAAGGTGATTGATAAGGGTTATTGGTGTCCACTGGAGGTGGAACCGGCGGTCCTACCTCCGATTGAGTCGGTGTGGATTCCGGCCCGACTGGCTTGCCTTTCATAACGGCGATGACGACGACGGCTGACAGAATTACGGTTACAACCACGACATCAAGTATTGAAAGGGGCAACAACTCTTCAACGGTCGGCTCGCGGCCGCGAATCACGGTAAGAACAAGCCCGACGAAAAACCCCAGCCCCAAAACGACTGGAAGGGTTGCAGTCAATAACCCGCCAATCACATACGCCCATGTTCCGCGGACGATTTTGTCCCGAGTAAGAAAGAATCTCCCTTGAACCAACGTGACGATTCCCCAAACCGTCATGGCGATTTCAACGAGACAACACATCGGCTCAACCTGACCTTAGAGGGCAGAGCAATGTTAAACAAGAAAAGTCAAACAAGGAGAAAAACTCTCGGTGGATTATGCCCGATAGACTGACACAAAACAAGACGGCGACCGCTGAAGCTGGTCAATCATCAACTCTGGAGCGCGGTGACTTGTCACCGCTTTCGCTTTGCCTACTCTCGCTTGAGGACCGAGATCAAACGAGGATTTCAAAAGAAAGCTTCGGCGAGTCGGAGCAGGTACGCATGCCGTCCCTACGGGACTGTTGAGAAAAAACGCGGCATCCAATCTTCGGGCTCACACCCGAAGCTAGATCATCACGCCGCTTCACGGCTTGAATCGGTATCGCAGAGGGGGCGGAGCCTCATCGCATCGCTTCGCGACGAAGATGGATAGACGACGCAGAGAAAAACAAACAACGAAGATGACATAGTACTTCGGGAGGCGGAGCCTCTGGTGCAGGACGTTCCCAGGCAGAGCCTGGGAACGAGACGACGGAGCCTGCGAACGTGACGACGAGACACGAGACGACAGCACTACGAGTTCGTCGACCAAGCAATTGTGCTGTTAGGCGAGATGGGCTGGGATTACCAATCGCTGCGCGATGCATCGTTCCAGCGCTCGGCCAACTGGAACGCCCTCTTCGATCCTTCGACCGGCCAGTTCGATACGAGCTACTCCGTCGCCGGCGACGATGAAGTCCACTTAAACGTCCGCCTTCGTCGTGGTCAACGATTGCGTTCCCATGAACGACTCGTACTTTATTACAATGCGCTTTACCTGAGCGGTTACGAGTACCATCCGACCAACACCAACCTCTGGAAACTCCCGCTGGAAGAAACTCTTGAAGAGCTTTTGCCGCTCGACTACCTCGACACCACCGGCGATTCACCGCGCAGCACCGCTCCCTCCTCAGGTGACCAATCCGACGATTCATCCGACGGCGGCGATCTCGATGACTACGCTGGGGACTACCAAGGTGATGTGTCCGGCGAGGAAGAAGGCGGCTCGTCCGGCGGCGTCTACTACACCGCTTACTCTGGCTTGGGACCGGTTACGGCGTGGGCAGCCCCAAGCACGGCAGGTGGGGCAACGCCCTTGTTCGGTCCATGCGATCGCTCGCCCAAGGCATTGGTGGCGTCTCTGCTGTCGGCGATGCCCTGTGTGGTCGCCTTTGGAAGCCCGCCGATTCTCGCCGCGAAAGTTCGCGCCTGTTTCGCGCTGAGCAAGTTGACCGAAGCGAGCGACGGAAAGACGATGCTGTGCGTCATGGGGGAAACAACCGCTTTCCAGCGGTAGCCCTGCACGATGGCTGGTGCACGGAGTTGCTCTGCCAAACGTCAGTACCGACCATCGGTCGCCGATCGTCTTCTGCTACCGTCGACGGCTTAGTCCAATCAGCGGCGGGGCGGTTTGGGATCCAAGTTGGCATCAATGTCACCTGGTGCCAGTGTGGATTGGACCCCCTGGGCCGGAACGTCAGCCCCCGTGACCCAAACCAGCGCATTGAGGACGATCTTGCGGAACTGATCGTTGGCCCAGTTGTCGTGGAAGTGGCCTCCGGTGAATCCGAAACCTCGCCCACCGTCGGGACGCTCTACGGCCCACATCATGGCTTCGGCTCGACCCGCATTGGCGACGATGTGTGGGTAGGGTCCCTTGGGGTAAACATAAGGACCGTCGCGGACATCGTCGGAGGGCACCGCTACTAGGATGGGGGTAAAATCGATGTCCTCGACCCTGGCACTGACATTTCCGGGAATATCGCCAATGAACCGCATATTGAAATACCATTCGTCTTGAATGGTAAAGGGTTCGACCCCTTGGGCGATGGGGTGATCGGGAAACATCGCAAAGTGAGGTTCCCAGATCGGATTGCAGCTAAACATGTGTTCGTAGTGCCCGCCAATCCATCGTTTGAACTCAGCACCAGCCTGTTCGGGAACTACCTCGACGGCATAATGCATGCATCCGATACCTACGCCTTGGCGCACAAGTTTGTCAATCTTCTCTTTCCGGCCCGGGGCGACCACTTCATGACGAGCCCCACCATCCATGTAAAAGACGATACCGTCGGCGTTGTCGAAAATGGAATCATCTTCCGGCCAGCCGTTTAAAACGTACTCGGATTCGAGGCCCGGTACATTGGCCAAACACTTGTGCAGCAACTGCACGCCTGCATTGAACTCGTGCATCCGAGGCGGATGAGACGGCTTGCCGGCGACCAATACCAACTTCCGAACGCGAGGTGGTTGGGCCGGCGCAGAGGCGGGAGCTTGCGCGGTAGCCAGCTGGCCGGCGTTCCAGGAAAGGAGTATCGTGAGGAGCAACATGCCAACGCACCGCAGATTCATGATCAGCCTTTCTTCTCGAGAATGGATGTTTCGTGTGGTGTTGTCGAGTTGTGGGGGGGAAAGCGGCGAAGGGTGCAGCTTGTTCGTGTTACGCCTAGCCAGCGGCTCGGTGGCCACGATTTGTCCGAGCATACTCCCGGGCAAGCGTTCAGGGAGAGTTGTTGGGGATCGCTCCCCCGATGAAGTTTCTAGTGTAAGTCATCGACGGCCCTCTTGCTACATCCCGAGAGGGGGCGTCCTAGGCCTGGGACAGGCGATGGGCGATGGGCGATGGGATGATAGGGCACTGTATCAGCGGACATCATGCAAGCCATGAAGTTCGATCAGACGTAACAGCCGCGGACGGCTGATTCCCAGCAACCTGGCTGCTTGGGCCCGGTTGCGTGGCGATTGGCGCAGAGCATTACGTACCAACGTCTTCTCGACTTCGCGCAGTACGTCATCCAGCTGGATGGGAGGAGCATCCTGTCGGCCAGCATGGGCCGCGGCACTGGGGAACGTGCGAATGGCAACTGGTAGATGTTGGGGTTCGATGGTGCGCGTCAGTACGGCATCGTCGACCGCATGTTCCATGGCTGCTGCCAATTCGACCACATTGCCGGGCCAATTGTATACCTGAAGCAGTTCCATGGCGTCTTCTCGCAACCGCAGAAGCGCTCGCTCTCGTGATCGGCACATCAATGCGAGGTAATGTTCACACAGCGGCAGGATATCTTCTCGCCGATCTCGCAGGCCAGGGATGTGGACTTCCATCTCCGCCAGGAGGCTCCACAGATCCTGATGCGCCTTGGACCGCCTGGCCCATTGTTCAGGCGCTAATTGGGAAGAGGCCATCAAGGTGAATCGATTGTCTTGTTGCTGATAGATGTGTAGCAGCCTCGTGACCGCCGACTCCGAAAGGTGCTGCAGGTCGGTGAGCAACAGCGTTTGCGCGCCGGCGGGCAGATCACTGCGCAGGCGACCAACAAAAGTCTCCAGCATCGCCGTAAATAGTTCCTCCTTGATCAGCGTGCACTCGATCGCCAAGAACTGTCCACTCAATGCCGGCAGCTTCAACGAACCATGGCGGTGACTCCACACGGCTTCCGCGATTTGACGCTTGCCGCCCCCGGCAGGTCCCCACCAAAGGACGTTCATCTCCGTGGAGGCAACATGTTGCGTGCGGCGCATGGCCAGTCCGATGGCAGCGCTTTGGCCCACCAGCGGTGCCAATCCATCCAGCCGTGGCCACCGTCGCCGGATTTCCGCCAGGATCGCATCGGGCAAGGGGCGACCAGCGATCATCGGCGGCATGCTCTTGTCACCCAGAAGTGCGTCGATATCCTCCCAGGACCCGAACAGGGCGATCACGATTTGTACCACACCGTCGTGGTCGAGGATGGGGATGAATAGTTGGCCCATCGAATCGGGGGTCGCGAATAGCGGTTGGTGGAACCGCCGCGCGGCAATGCGCCCTTCACGCACGGTCGCGGGAGGCGCTAAGGCTACCAACGTAGCGCCGTGAGGCACGTCGTCCGGCGGCAGTTCCCAATGACATTGCTGGCCCAACAGTTCCCGCGCGTCGATCCCCGAGATTTCTACGAGCCGAGCGTTGACGAAAAGGATCTTGCCGACCCGATCAAGAACGGCGAGCGGTTTGGCTACACTATCGAAAATTTTGCTGATCGCTCGACGCATTCCACCTGCGCTCATGGTACGCTTCTTTCCTAAGTCCCCATTGCCATTTTCCCTTGGGCAGCTTCTTCAACCTCAACTCGCTGCAACCATTCCTTCAGTCTACCAGCCATCAACTCCTGGGCAGGGGCTCCTTTGCTTGACCGATGCCCCCAGAATATCAGCGCGGTTCCGAGCGAAGTGGCCGCCCGCGCGTCGAGTGTTGATGGGAATAGCGATGGAGCATTGCCGGCGAGATTTTGTGAAGACCAGGCGACAGTTGGCCTCCCGTCGATCCATGCCAACCAACTCGTCAGCACGCGTATAAGGCACTCGGGCTCATTTTTCAATGCATTGTCTTACCAGTGTTTCGCCAATACTCGTCGCCCAGTCCGCAGCAGCAACAGTGGCCGGTTCCGCATGCACGCGAGGAAACAATCCGTTACTCTGTGGCTACCGAATCTCACGGCCACCGACCGGGAATCGCTCAGTCCACTGACGGCCCGACGTTGATTCCCGCCGCCGGGGCACTAAGCTTCGCGTCCACGTCGTTGGCACCATGGGGGAGCCCCTTAGAGAAAGCGGTAAGGACGGTGAGAGGTGCTAATCGACGTGGCTGGTCAGCCATCCGTTAGCATTGCGACTGGGACCGGCCTCGCGCAGTGCCTCGAGAACTTGTGTCTCTGTCAGTAGATCTCGCAAGACGATCGGCTCTGCAGCCGGGTCGGCCGGATAGATCGCCAGGACAGGAATCGAGTTGCTTCCCAACTCCTCGAGCTTCTTACCGATCGCTTCGTCTTGCGACGTCCAGTCGGCCACCATGGGTACTACGTCGTATTGCTCGACCAGCTGGGCAACGGCTTCTCGGTCGATGGCCATGCGCATGTTGATCTGGCAGTTGACGCACCAGTTGGCCGTGAAATCGATCATCACGGTCTTACCTTCCTGACGCAACTTGATCAACTCACTTTCCGAGTAGGGCACCCATTCGAGATCATGTTCGAGCGGTCCGAAGTACTTGAAACTGATGAAGCCTCCAAAAATCATCACCGCGATAGCGGCGATCCAAGCCTTCGATTTCTGCATCGATTCCGCATACACAGGGACGCGTCCAACCAACCAGCAGGCCATCCATACGACAATGAGAAACGTCAAGGTGGCGATGCGATACTCGTACTGGATGCTGGCTACGAAAAAGACAACCGTGAACAGCAATGGGAAGGCGAGCACCTGCTTCAGCGTCTCCATCCAGGGACCAGGTTTCGGCAACAAATTGACCGCATGGGGATAAACGCAGAGGGCAAGATAGGGAATACTCATCCCCAATCCCACGGCAGTATAAAGCTGCAGAATTCCGAGCGGTGAGAGGATCAGACTGATGCCGAAAAGACTCCCCAAAAGGGGACCGGAGCAGGGAGTTGCCAACAGGGTGGTGAGGATACCTTTGAGGAAGGCGCCCATTACCCCTTCCTTTTCCATCAGTCGGCCTGATTGCGAGCCGGTGGCGAACCCCGGAATGGGAATCTCCCACACGCCGAGAAAACTGAGAGCCATGGCGAAAACCAGGGCCGCCAAAGCGACCTTGAATTCCAACACGGTAAACTGCTCTCCCCAGCCGACCGTTTCTTGGAAGAGGAGCTTGGCGACGATGGTGACGGCCGCCAGACTCAGCATCACCGCCATGATGCCGGCGACGAATGCCAGGTTTAAAGTGACAATGCGGCCACGTTGGTGTCCTGCCTGGTCGACAAAGCTCATGATCTTCAAGCCGATGACCGGCAACACGCAGGGCATGAAGTTCAGGATGAAACCGCCGGCCAATGCCAAGAATAATTGCCATGCGGAAAGGAAACGTTGGCCCGCCTCCTGGCCCTGGGAAGCGTCTGGGGCGCCGCTGGTGCCGATCGAATCGTTCCGAGCGGAAGAGTTCGAGAAGCTCTGTTGAGCGGACGGCTCCGCACCGGGCGGCGCTTCCACAATCACCTCAACCTCGGGTTCCTCCATTACAGGAGGTTGCGCCAGCGATTCGCCGGCGGTGATCCATGAGGTCAATAATGGCTGCATTGCCACATTGCGGAAGCTGGTGGTTTCGAACTGCATCGGCGCAGGGGAGGTGCTCCGATCGACGCCAACGGACAATTCGCCGCGGAGGATCAATCCAGCCGGAGGGTCGCAACTACGGTCATCGCAGGTGCCGAAGCCGATTTGAATCTCGATGGGATACACGCCGGGCTTGGTCGACGGTGGAACAAAAACCGGGATCTCGAATTTCACCGGTGTAGCATAATACTGCGGGCGACCAGGTAGCGAATCGTAGGCCACCAACGGCGCGTCAGTAGTTGGTGTACCGAATTGCAATCCAGACTTGACCGTGGCTACGATCAGCGTGCGGTTGGTGGGCTCGTCATCCAGCGGTACGAATTGCCAAATATGGTAGCCCGGATCGGGGTGGCATTCGATGATCACGTTGGCGAATTGCCCAGCAGCGACCTGCCCTGGCACGATGGCTGCTTTCCACAGCGCGTGAGTTCGTTCAACTCGAAATCCTTTTTCTGCTGCCACTGAGGAGGCTGCGTTGGTCAGGCCGCGGTTGGATTCACCTGCCGTATCGGACTCACTTGCCGTCGGAGCCGGTGGAGGTGCCATCCAACTCGCCAGCAAATTGGCATGCACTGGTTTGCAGGCGACCGAACAGACTAAACCGTCGACGCGAAGCTTGATTTTCGCCGTCGCCGGATCGACGGACCCTTTGAACCGGAAGGGCGCCGACCAGGTGACTCGACTGTGGTATTCCTCCAACGGGATTCCGGGAAAAGCTGCTTCATCGAACCCAATCATCGGTTCGTGATCCGCTTGCCACGGCCCGATAAGTTCGACATGGTCACTTTCGATTCGAATCCGAGTGGGCAACGGGCCTTTCGATTGGTTCATCGAATAGGTATGACTTCCTTCGCCCGGTGTGGCAGTAACGTGAAGGACGCCTTGGGCGCGGCGCTGGTCCCAACTGAAATGAGCATCGTAGCTCAGTTCCGGTTCCTCGCTGACCGGTGCCGTTTCCGCTCCCAATCCGCCGAACGAAGGCACCGTAGGCAATCCCAATCCTTCAAACTTTTTCTGGGCCGCAGCCATGGAGGCCAGCAGTGTCCACAGTAGCGCCATGGCGACCGGGCTCAGCCACCGCTGCGCCTTGCCTCGGTATCCAGTAACCGCGTCCCCTGCGGCCTGCAGTCTCGAAGGATTCACCCGCGTGTTGGTAAAGAAGCATCGCGTCGACCCGCCGCTACTTTTCGACGCAAATCTTTGTTCCATCACTTGGCCCTCGTTCATGCGAAAGGTGACAAGCGGCAAGTCTCGCTCCCAAGCGTCAACTCTTGCCACGCGTCCACCTCTACGATTTACTAAACCTTTACACCTTATATTTAGAGGCAGGAGCGGTCCAGGGTCAACGTAGCCTCGCCTTTATCCTCCGCCTCGAGGCCGTCACGCAGGTGCGTCGCTGCTCGTCCCGAGGGCACTCACTCCGCGCTGAGAGGTTGTTTTCTGGTTTTCTGGGCGTTTGGCAAATGTATAGGGACAGATCTGTTCAATTGCGGCATGGCGCGGCGGGCCGTGGTGCCGGCCATTTGATATCAACCGCAATCGTCTGCATCGCCAGCGACGAATAACGATCCCCTAACGCCATTGCGTCCCCTTCGCCGGCCCTCCAGGAACCCACGGAGGGGGCAGATGACCAATAGTTGGGGTGGGGGGTGGTATGACGCGTGGCATGGAATCGCGTGGCCTATAATACGGCCTTGAGAGTTTCTGTTTCCCCGAGAGCGGGCAGAGAACTTGTGCCCAAAGACCAAAGGCACTTAACGATTCGCATCGAGACAAAGGAGCAGCCAGTGATGGAAAGTTGCCGCAATGGGAAGATTCGCCGATGGCCGTTGGATACCTGCTTCGTCGCCGGGAGAGAAGCATCGTCGCCCAAGGCCGGCGGTGACACTTCGCCCCGTCGATTGCCGTTGCTCGTCCTCGGCAGCGTCCTACTGGGTGGGTTGTGTCTGGTAAAAGCACTCCCGGCCCATGGGCAACAGGCAACTGATCAGGCAGATATCCTCACCCCGGCAGATATTGCCGTCTTGCGCAGTTGCGCTAACCCTGCGATATCACCCCGCGGAGGACACCTGCTGTTTACCCAATTAGTTCCGCGCGACCCGTTTCAAGAGAAAGATGGTCCAGCGCGAAGCCATCTCTACCTAGTGACGGAGGGAGGAGTCCCGCAACCGGTCGTGATTGGGGAGGATTCCGTCTCGGCACCTAGTTTCTCGCCGGACGGGCAATACCTCTACTTTCTTGCCCGGCGTGATGGCGACGAGCATACATCGTTGTATCGAGCGCCTGTGAGCGGCGGAGCCATTACATTGGCGGCGGAATTCGAGAATGCGTCGATCAGCGGTTATTCGATCCACCCGGATGGGCATCGCGTGGCATTGCTAGCAGTTGCACCACCAACCGCCGCGGAGAAGGAACTGCGCCAGAAGGGATTTGACCAGGAAATCTTCGAAGAGCAGTGGCGTCCGGTGCAGATATGGATTGCCAAGTTGCAGGACGTTCCGGAGCTGAGCTCACGTCCGATCGCTGCCAGGCTTCCGGCAGCAGAGCCGGTGGGAGCAGGTGAGCCGCTCCCGGTGACCGGTTCCGTATCCGACGTCCAGTGGAATCATGCCGGTGATCGACTGCTGGTCGTCCATGCTCCCACCCCTTCGGTCGACGATAGCTACATGCGAAAACGAATCCTCGTCGTCGATGCAACGAACGGAAAAGTCGAAGCGGAGGTTGACCACGCAGCCAAGCTGGGCAAGGTGGCGTGGAGCCCCGATGATGCGCACGTGGCTTTTATCGCGGGGCGTGATTTGCATGATCCGCGGGAGGGCCGGCTGATGGTCGTGGATGCCCAGCGAGGTGGGCGACCACGAGAATTGATGCCCGATTATCAGGCGCATGTTATTGACTTTGCGTGGCAAGACGACTCCACCATGGTATGGGTGGCGGCGGAGGGGACGTTGAGTCGAGTGGGCAAGGTCTCCTTGCAAGGCATTAGCCATGATGTGCTTCCGCCGAATCCCGACCAAGGAGTGGTGCAAGCGATCGACGTGCAAGGCGATCAGGCCGTGGTGCTAATGAATTCGCGGCGGCACCCGAACGAGGTTTTCCGACTGGACCTGGCCAGCGGTGCGTTAAGCCGATTGACCGATAGCAACCGTTGGCTTCTGGATCGTCGATTTGCCCGGCAGGAGACGATTCGGTGGTCCGCCACCGACGGCCTGGAGTTGGAGGGAGTGCTAGTCTATCCGCTCGATTACCAGGAAGGCGAGCGCTATCCGCTGATCATGCTGGTGCACGGCGGTCCAGAATCGCACGAATCGGATGGGTGGCTGACCAGCTACTCGAGACCGGGGCAAGTGGGAGCGGCGCGCGGATTCTTTGTTTTCTATCCCAACTATCGCGGCAGCACCGGGCGTGGCGTCGAGTTCTCCATGATGGGGCAAGCCGATGCGGCAGGCAAGGAGTTCTCCGATTTGATTGACGGCATCGATCACTTGGTCGATCGCGGACTGGTCGATGGCGAGCGCGTGGGCATTACCGGTGGATCCTACGGAGGGTACGCGTCGGCCTGGGGGGCCACGTTCTACAGCGATCGTTTCGCGGCCAGTGTGATGTTCGTGGGGATCAGTGATAACATTTCGAAAGTGGGTACGACAGACATTCCCGAGGAGATGTTCCTGGTGCATCATCGCAAGCGGTTGTGGGATGACTGGGACTACTTTGTTCGCAGCAGTCCGATTCGCTACGTACAAAGAAATCGAACTCCCACCCTCATTCTGCATGGAAAGGAAGATCCACGCGTGCATCCGTCGCAAAGCTTGGAGTTGCACCGGCACCTCAAGACGCTGGGCCAAGCCCCCGTGCGACTGGTGTTCTACGAACGAGAAGGGCATGGGAATCGGCGGGCAGCTTCGCGGCTCGATTACCACCTGCGAATGCTCCGCTGGATGGAACGGTTCCTGAAGGAAGGCGCGGACACCGCACCACCACCGGACGTCGACTACCGCGCCGAATTGGGACTTACGGACGAGGCAACGGCCCAGGAGTAAACGCCGCTGAGAAACCCTCGGTGAGGCGTGCGCCAAGAAGTTTGTGCCGTGGACAGGCAGAGGCTGATTCCGTTCGACGCGATGCGCTGGGCCAGCCGCCTGGCGACTTGGATTCGGAAGCTCAACGCTGGCCACTGACCGCGCATCGCCTTCTTGCGAGCAACGGCCGGCCGATTGATGGGACGAGCCCCCGGTCCCCTCGTATTTTCTGGCCAAGTCGTTAACTTTTGAGCAAATCGACCGAGGTTCCCTTGCTGGCGCTGCATTGTTGACGCCGTGCGCCCGGAGTCTACGGGGCAATCTTGGCCGAGTTCCCATGCTTCTGATTCTCGACGCACTCTCCAAACGACACAACCGATCATGCCAAAGATTCAAGCCTTTCGTGGCCTACGATACAACCTCGCACGCGTGGGGTCACTCAGTGATGTAGTCGCTCCCCCCTACGACGTGATCGACGGAGCGTTGCAGCAACGGTTGTATCAGGCTAGCCCGTACAATTTCGTCCGACTGGAACTGACAAAACCAGAGCCGGGTGATGAAGACCCCGAGGCAGTCTACAAACGAGCAGCTAGTTTGTACCGGCAATGGATTCGCGAAGGCGTGTTGCAGCACGAGCCGGACCCGGCGCTCTACGTCTACCACCAAATCTTTGACTACGCCGGAACGACCTACACGCGGCGCGGATTCATGTGCCGTGTGAAACTCGTGCGTTTTGGCGAAGGCAACATCTACCCGCACGAGCAGACGCACGCCAAGGCCAAAGACGACCGCTTGCGCCTGACGCGAGCGTGCCAAGCGAATATGAGCCAGATCTACGGTTTGTATCCCGATCCTGAGAACGCCGCGCAGAATCTGTTGGAGGCTCATATCGCCGGTTCCGCAGCGTTGGAGGCGGTCGATCACCTGGGAGTCACCCATCGCCTGTGGCCGGTGACGGACCAGCAGATTATCAGCCAGGTGGCCACGTTGCTGGATGACAAGCCGATGTTTGTCGCCGATGGGCACCACCGCTACGAAACGGCCTGCAATTACCGCGATGAACTGGCCGAGGCGGCCGGTGGCGTGCTCCCCGAGGATCATCCCGCCAACTATGTGCTGACGATGGTCATGAGCATGGACGATCCGGGGTTGATTGTCTTACCCACCCACCGCTTGTTCCATGGCGTCGAGGCGCTGGACGCCACGCAGCTCCGCGCACGCCTGGAACCGCTGCTTGATTGTCAGCCGGCCGGAGAAGTACCGGAAGCGGCGCACCAGGTTTGGCAGCAGATCGAACAGCTCAACGATCAAGGTGCGTTCGGACTGTATACCGCCAAGGATCGCCAGTGGACTTTGGTGACGGCCAATGCGAAAACGGCTGAGGCGATGGAGCGCCTGGCGCAGCAGCAGAGCGAGGATTGGCGAAGCCTGGGGGTGGCCATGCTGCATCGGTTGATCATCGACGAACTGCTGGGCATGGAGGGGCATCCCAAACCAACGTATGTGCATCTGGTCGATGAAGTGGTAGCCGGATTGAAGGGGGAATTGGAGGGTGGGCACACCTATCCGCTCGCCGCCTTGGTGATGCCGGCGACGGTCGACGATATCCGTCGTGTCAGCCTGCATAAGGAACGCATGCCTGCCAAGAGCACCTACTTCTACCCCAAGCTCCTCTCCGGCCTGGTCGTGAATCCGCTGGACGGCAACTAACACCGTCCACTGCCCACTCGTTTCACGTGTAACACTTGATTTCACCGGTACGGTTTCACGTGGAACCGCTTCCGTGATCGCTACCGTTTCACGTGCAACGCCTGGTAGTGGAGCTTGCCCATCGTGGCCGGCTGGTCACCAACCGAGGAAAAAGGCGGCTGCCGGTACCACAGATCGAGCGGTACGGCAGCCGAAGGGGCGCTCAGCGGCTACCGGGATTCCTGTCGAAGTTGACGGCCCGGCAAGGCGAATACCGCTCACCGATTGGTAAACCTGCGATTAGTTTCCCACGGATGGTTCCCTACAGAGTATTGGTTGCCGCGCTCAGCGTGGCGACCACGACGCTCGTTGCACGGAAACTCGGAACCTGTGTGAGGCAGTGGCCCACCGGTGCACGAGCCGGACGAGCACCGCAGCAGGGAACGGCGGCTAATGAGTGCCATGCTCGATGAGGTGGGTCAGGCGGTCGTAGGCTGCGTCCCATGCTGGATCCGGTTGAGGCGCGTAGGTAGTGATGTCGGGAGAATTGCGGATCAGTGTCCGTGCGGCGTGAACCGATTCCAGATCCCCTAAACCGATCGCCTGCATGGCGACATTTCCCATGGCGGTGGCTTCCACCGGACCCGCGATTACGGGACGTTGGCACGCATCGGCCGCAAACTGACAAAGCATACGATTGCGCGAGCCACCACCGACCAGGTGAATGGTGTTCAGTGAATTGCCAACCAACAGTTCCAGACGCTCCAGGGTAAATCGATACCGCAAGGCCAGGCTTTCCAGCGCACACCGGATCATGGCTCCTTCGTCCAGCGGCGCTGGCTGACCACTTCGTTGGCAATAGTCGCGAATCGCCTGAGGCATGTTGGACGGAGCGACAAAGGAGCCGTCGTCAGGATCGATGATGGCGGTCAGACGAGGCGCTTCTTCGGCCAGGGCAATCAGTTGTTCCCAGCTATACTCTTTGCCTTCCCGTTTCCATTGTTCGCGACATTGTTGGACAATCCACAACCCGGAGATGTTTTTCAACAGCCGTACGCTGCCACCGACGCCCCCTTCGTTCGTAAAGTTAAACTCGAGGCATGGTGCGGTGAGTACTGGGGACGCCAGCTCCGCCCCCATCAGAGACCACGTCCCGCAACTGATGTAACACCAATCGGGCGACTGGGCGGCAAAGTCGGCGGCCGGGACAGCCAATACTGCCGAGGCCGTGTCGTGGGTGGCGGGCAGCACGATCGCTACCTCTGGCGACAGGCCGGTTCGCTCCTGCACGAACGGCAATGGGTTGCCCAAAACTTTCCCCGGCTGCTCCGGTTCCGAAAAAATATGTTCGGGCAGACCGAATGCTCGGATAACCTGTTTGCTCCAACGGCAGTTGATGGGATTGAGCAGTTGGGTGGTCGACGCATTGGTAAACTCATTGACCTTCTCACCGCTCAGCAGCCAATGAAAATAATCGGGTACCATCAACAACCTTTCGGCGATATCCAGCAGTGCGGATCCTTCGCGACGCATGGCCAACAATTGAAACGCCGTGTTGATCTGTAGGAATTGAATTCCTGTCTCGGCGAATATCTGCTCTCGGGGCATCAACTCGAAGGCGTAGTCGAGGATATCGTTGAGACGGGGATCACGGTAGCAGTAAGAAGGGCCCACCGGATCGTCATTTCCATCGAGCAAGACGTAATCCACTCCCCAAGTGTCTACGCCAAGGCTGCGGATCGAATCGCCATAACGTTGGGCGGCGAGGGTCAGACCGTGCAGTAGGTGCTCCCACTGTCCCAACAGATTCCACAACAACCGCTTGCCATGGGGAACGGCACCATTGGGGAAGCGGTGTACCTCGTCGAGTTCGATTCCCTGTTGGCCTATGGTGGCGGCCAGCACACGACCGCTGGAGGCGCCCAGATCGACCGCTAGATATACCGGAGCGGATGACGTTGTCATGGCGGATTCTACCTGTTGAAAAGGGACTAATTCGGGCGGGGAGGACGTGATCCGGCATGGCCGGGGCCTCCCTGAGGCGATGCGCCAACGGACCAGCCGACGCCCAGCCGTACTTTACGCGCGATGGTGATGGGGCATATCTTAAAGGAGACAACGGACCAGTTCGACAGGCCCGTCGATCCGAGGCACGATTCTCCGCAGGAATCTTATAAAGGCGAGTGACTTGGTTGCCGTAATTGAACCAAACAGACGCACCAAACGCACCGCGTCACCAACCCCATGGTCCAGTGAGGAGCTGTTGCGGCGCCTGACGCGGCAAGCGATCATCTTCCTGGCGCGCGCGTTCAGCGGCTATTCCGTGCGCTGGCTCGATTGTCAACCCGACACTTGCCAACGCGTCTATTTCGCCAATCACACCAGCCATCTGGATCCGGTAGTGTTGTGGTCCGCGTTGCCGCCGGAGCTACGCCAGCTAACACGCCCCGTCGCGGCCAAGGACTATTGGGGAAAGAATCGCTTTCGCCGCTTCCTCGCCAGCTCCTTCAACGCGATGCTCATCGATCGTAAGAAGATCAAAGTCCATCAAAGCCCCGTCGACATCATGATTCAAGAGATCAAGGACATCTACTCCCTGATCATCTTTCCCGAAGGGGGACGCAATGAGAATCCGGATGAAATGGGCGAATTCAAGAGTGGCCTTTACTATCTGGCCAAGAAGCGTCCGGATTTGGAGCTGGTGCCCGTGTATATGCAAAACATGAACCGCATCCTCCCGCGTGGTGAATACGTGCCGGTTCCCTTGTTGAGTAGCATTACCATCGGGCCTCCGATCTGGTTGGAGTCCGGTGAGCCGAAGGGCGAATTCCTCGCGCGGGCACGGAAGGCCGTATTGGATTTACGCAACGCGTAAAGCGGTGTTCGTGAATGTTGACCGGTGATTGCTCCCCGGCGGACCGCCCTGACGATGCTCGGCGAGGTGAACGTCAACGGACGCCGAATAGAGTCTAACCGTTTCTATGCGGCCGTGGCCCCAAGCGTTTTCGTCGGACGTGTCGATGGGGATTGAAATGACGAGAACGCAGTCGAGCATGATGGTCCGCCTTGCCGAACCATGCGGCGGTAAAGTTCTCCTGCTTACCCCATCTTCACTTTCCCATTGTGGTTGCCCTCGCGGCTCGACACGCGCGATCCCCTGATCCGGCTAACGAGAGAAACTTGAGATTGCCGTGACCGTTCGCCGAGGGGCAACGGGATGGCCGGTGGAATCGGATGCATTGACATTGCAGGCTGATGGTCAGTACCACCGCAGGAGTGGAGCCCGATGTACGCGAGTATCGGGAAGAATCGACCGGCGAGTGAGCAAAACATCCGCTCGCCGCGCAGAGATGTGCTATCATTGAAAGCCGCTTGACCACGGGTGCCTTGATCGGCAGGGTACAGAATCCGCAGCTGACCGAGGTGGCATTTCACAATACTCCTGCGTCGTCGAAAGAGAAGGCAAGATGGATTGGACGCCCACCGGTGTCGAGAGCGACTATGCAAGGTTGGCCATGACGATCTACGAGCGGTTGGTCTTGGCCGTGCGTACGGAGCAGTCGATTTATGATGCCATCGAGTCGTCTCAAGCTGCGGTCTACGTCAAGGCAGCCGATGGGCAGATTCTTCATAGCAACTCGACGTACAACCGCCTGTTCACGGCACGAGAGCCCGCCGCCGGCCGGTATCCCCACGCCTACCTGCACCATTCTCTACATGCGGTATCGGAAGCCTCGGATGCCTTGATCCTCAATGGGGCTGATCAAGTCGAGTTTGTGCATCAAGGGTGTACCGGTAGTGGAGATGCCGTCGTGCTCCGCACCTTCAAGAAGGCGTTGAGTGGACTTGCCGGTCCGAAGATGGCGATCTTGGGAGTGTCGCGTATTGAACGGTACTTAAGCCCTGTCGAGGTGAAACGATTGCAGGAATTGGCCGACGCATGGCGCGTCGTGCAATCGTGGGATGCGCGTGATCGTGAGATTGCCCGTAAGCTGGTTTCTGGGGAGCGAATGCAGAGAGTCGCCGATGCGCTGGGAGTCTCTGTGAAGACAATTGAAAATCGGCGCAAGGCATTGTTCGAGTCGTTGGGGGTCAAGTCGATGCCAGAATTTGTCAAGATCTTGGTGCGCCTGCAGGACCGCGGCTTCGAGGATTTTGGCTTGTAGCATTGGCTTCTCCACCACTGCAAGAGACTGAGGGGGCGCGCCCAGCGGAGTGGCGAGGGATCGTGCGGTTAGAACTTGCGCCGCTGATCCGAAGAGTTCTCGGGCTCAGGAGGCGCGTTGTCGGAGTTGCCAAAAAGCTTGGCCGGCAGACTAAACAGATCGAAATCCAGTTTCGGAATGGGGGCTGCGTCGGCGACTTCCTGCGGCAGTGGGGGTAGTTGCAAATCGATGCGTCCAATCAGCGACAGGCTGTTGCTCAGTTGAGTCACGTGGACGCGCCCTCCACGATACCACTGAATCCAAGGAGCCTGGTAATCGGCCGGCGCAATGGGACGACCACGGGAATCCAAAGGGACGTCCTCCCAGGCGGTGCTGACCCAACCGCCTCGTGGCAATGGGCCATCGTAGGGCACTAAACGGTAGGTGCCGCCGAGCGGACATTGCAAACGGACATCCAACAAGCGCTCGGCACGCTGTAGGCATTCCGCTGCGGGGACCCGTAATTGTTCGTGCAGCGTGTCCAGTAGCATGGCATTGGCATGGGAAGCACGCCAGGCGCGCTGGTACCATTGATTGTTCACCCACCGGGCTAGCTGCGTCCCCGAGAGGTCCTTGATGGCCAACCGTAATTGGGCAAGATCCTCGGTGGGCCTGGCGTGCAGATAAGGTATGGTCTGCTCGAGGATCAACCGATTGAACGATAGGAGACTGAACTGGGCGTCCTGCCAACGCCATAGTCCGCCAATGACACGGGAAAAACCCTGCGCATCAGCCCGTGCGAAGGCCTCACCCAAGCCGAACGGTAGTTGGTCCACGATCTCCGGTTTAGGCCAGGCACCAACGTAAGCCGGCATCGAGCGCAGCAATTGCAAGATGCCCAGCAGACCTTGGATGTCCTCCGCTTGCGGCGGCATCATGTCCCGCAGACCAAGAAACAGATGGTAATCGGCCGCAGGCATCCCCAGGCCAGGAATAATCGGTTTGGGTTGAATGTGCATTTGCAGGTTGGCGACGTCATCGGCAGGCAACTGGATTTGCACTGAAGTGGGCGCACCCAACTGTCGAGTTAGCCAACCATATTTGCCGGGAACAAAAGGTGACACGTGCGCTTCAACCGTTACCGATTCGACTTCCGGTTGATCGGTAGAAAAACGTCGTATGCCGACGCAGAGCGGGTCCATCGATCGCCACTGCTGCTCATAGAAACTCGCCGTTTCGAGGTAATCCTGGGCTTCGCGATCGGTTACCGCCGTCACTGGGACGTCGGGAATCGGTAGGAAGCTGCCTCGGCGACCGCGCAGTGAATCAATCCACGTATCCGCGTGGCGAAGGGTCTTCGCTCCGTCCGGCCGTTGGTCAAACCAGGGGGGAACCAACCCGGCAATGCGCAGCGATCCCACGCTGTCGCCGCGCAGCCCCTCGCTAAGCGCCGTCTGGCTGGCCAGCTCCGCGACCTCCAGGTGGGCGATGGCCATGAGGCGCCGCTTCAATTCAATCTGATACTGCGGGCTCATCAGCGAATAGAAAAACTCGGGCGAAAAAAAGGCAAACAACGCGTAGTTATTCGCTGGCGGCATCCATTGCCGAGCCGCTTGGAATGATGGCAAACTAGCGAGCGATGGTTCCCCCCGCCCCACGGCGAGGAAACGTTGCATCATATGGCGACTGGTGGTGATCAATGCAAATTCGCCATCCAGCACATAGAATGACCGAACGCGATTGTCCGGAGTTGCTAGAAACGAAACTTTCGTGTTGGCAATCTCCACGTCGCGCAGCACGGCATCAGGGGTGGAATCGGCAATCGCTTGACGATCGGCACGCATCGACCGATCGAACAGGGCTGGCTGGCTGACATGAAACAGGACGCCCATGGCGGGGCCTTCTTTGACATAGAGGTCCCTCCCCACCAGCGCCATATCCTTGACGACGTTCCCGCCAAACATCCGGGACACCGTCGACATACGCGAGGCCAACATGCGTTCAATTCGCGCGGTGGAATCGTAGTTGAAACCACGCAGCAGGATCGCTTGCGCCACATCGCCACCGAATCGTTCCGACACATCGCGGAACCACAGGAAATTCGCAAAGGAGCCAAAGCGGATGTAGTAGAAGTCGACGGGAGTGCGATGAGCCAATGGCTCGATGGCATCCTCATTGAGGACTTCGGTGAACACAGAGCTTTGCCACTGGGGCGGCTGCGGCAACTCACGATCGGCGCGTCCGGAGTCGATGGGGTTTCGCAGGATATCGTGGAGAATCTTTTCCCGCAGCGGTTCGATGGCCGCCAGCAGCTCGAGCGTCTCCAGCGGCTTGGCTTCTTCTTCCGGCCGCTGTTTGGCCCGCGGCGGCACCAAGTCAACCGGCTCCAGATTGCATCGCCGCGACAGCATCGAGATGAGATACTGGTGGATCAGGGTGGGAAAATCCTCGCGACTGATGGCTGCTTCTGCTTGGGCCACGTAGGCTTCCCACCAGCCCGCCAGCAGTTCCCGGTGCTGAGAGCCTGCCGCCTCGGTGGGGTGCACGCGCACTTGGTGATCGACGTCTCCACGCAACGTCACGTCCAGCGGTTGCGTCCCTGAGAACAGAAAGTAGATGCTGGTACCGATCGGTGGAGCATCCTCGATTGCCGCCTCTCGAATGCGAGTTCGCAAGCGGTCCAACAACCCGCCCGGACGTCCGATGCCCAGACGCGGTGGCGGGGGAGGCACGGTGCCTTTCTTAAAGGCCACTGCCGGATAAAAAACGCGCTCACCGGTCACTGCCACTCTGGGAAGTTCGACCGCCGACGCTGGGGCAATTGGAAGGTCGATCCTACCCACGCCGAATGGAACTCCAGAGAAGGCGACCACCTGCGCGGTGACCTCACCATTAGCGTTCGCCTGTGCCCATGCGGTCGGACAACTTCTGGTCGCCCCCAGGGACAGCGCGAAACAGACAAACCAGGGGACGGGTAGCCATGGAGTGCGGGGCATGCTCGAATCCGTTGGTGCATTAGATTGAAAAAGGAAGAATTGGCCGAACATCGGCTCGATCGTTTTCCCAGGGTTACCCCCGTAGTTGCCTTCTCCTCGCCTCGATCCAGGACTAGTGGCGCCCCAGTGCGAGGAAGACGCCTTCTGCTGACGTATTGTTACAGTCGTTGCGTGGGAAAGCAAAGGTGCGGCCAGGTTGAAGCCTGCGTTGCCAGTTATTGCCTGCATTCGCGCTGGCAACGCACCGCTGCCACGGTAGCGGCTACGTCGTGCACGCGCAGTACGTGCATTCCGCAACTAGCTAAAAATAGGCTGACGGCCAGCGTTCCTCCTAGACGAGATTCCCTATCGCTTCCGGACACTTTGGTGATGAATCCCTTCCGCGAATGTCCGATGAGGATCGGGTGGGGCAGGGCGAGAAAACGGCGGCAGGAGCGAACGAGCTGCCAATTGTGCGCATGAGTCTTCCCAAAACCGATGCCCGGATCGAGGCAGATCCGCTGGGGCGCGATCCCATGGGAGATTAGTTGCTCGCGCCGCGCCGCTAAATAGCTGAATACCTCTTCCACGACGTCGTCATAATGTGGGGCATCCTGCATGGTTTGAGGAGTACCCTGCATGTGCATCGCGCATACTCCAACCTCGGTGCGCACCGCCATGTCCACCATGCGGGGATCTCCTTCCAGTCCCGTAACGTCGTTGATGATCTCCGCCCCGAGCTCGATGGCCGCCTGCGCCACGTCGGCTTTCGAGGTGTCGATGGAGATGGCGGCTTGAATTCGTCCCTGCAATTGTTCCAGCACTGGCACCACACGACGCAATTCTTCCTCGGCCGTCACCGGCTGGCTGTACGGTCGGGTACTTTCTCCGCCGATGTCAATGATGTCCGCACCAGCATCTTCCATGCGCAGCGCGTGGTCGACCGCCGCTTGGCAGTCGACGAATTGACCGCCATCGGAAAAACTGTCGGGCGTGACATTGACAATCCCCATGATGGCCGGCCGCATTTGGAAGTCGAGGCGGCGGGTGCGTAACTGCCACGACACTGCTGATGACGACGGCGTTGAGGGTTCGTTCGACTCTACCGACTGGCCCATTGCTGTGGCAATCTCATCAAGCGGTGTGAGGATGATCAGGCATTCTGCAGAGGAAACCGCGGCGTCAGAGGTGGTGCGTTGAAGTCCGTCTCTGCCACGAACAAGCAACCGGCGTTCGGCGCCTGCGCCCGTTGTTCCTGCGGCATGAATTCGACAGCCGTGGTGATGATCAGGACGATCTTGCCCGACGCGTCTTCCACCAGGGCGGGACATGTGGCACGAGGGCTGCCGGGGGTTCGCCATTCGAATTCGGGTTGGCCATTCAACAGGCTGTATTGCCGAGTAATTCCGAAAGGAGCCGGATCGGGATTGTAGAAGCTAATGATGGCGCTCTGTTCATCCGGGGTAAGCACCATGCCATCGGGGACCCCAGGTACATCACCGAAATCGATCAACGTTTGCGGCTCACCCAGCCGACCGCCGGCCAGGTCCAACGGGTACTGCACCAGTTTGCGTGTCGGCGAATCGATATCCAGCAGGAACAAGCCGCCAGCTCCACGATCAATCACATCTTTGCCATTGCTACAGACCTGCCCGCCAGCAAGGCGGACCAACTGGTTCTCGTCGCCCCGAAACAAATAAAGGCTGGCCTTGGGGGTGGCGAATTCCAAGTCCTTGGTCCCGAACAGCACGTTGTTACCGTAGATCGTACCGTCGTTGATGATCGTTCCCTCGACGTCGGCATCGATGTCGCTTACCAATGGTTCCCACTGACCGGAGAGCGTGTGGAAAAAGCCAAGCGACCGTTCGCACCCCACAATAAAAACGTTCTCCACAGTCGTCGGCTTGGCAAATCCTGGGCGGCCGGGCAGGTCGATGGATCGGTTGCTCTGCCGAGCAATGTCGAAAATGTTGATCGAGCCCATGGTGGCATCGGGGCCATGCTGAATTGCCACCCATGAAAACACTCCGGGTTGGAGCGGCGTGGGGCCCTCTGGCAGAAATCGCAATTCAGGGCGATCAGGACGCCATAACAAGGTCGCCTCCATCGCAGGTAGGCTAGTTTCACGTGAGTTCATCGATCCGCTCCGACAGGTTAAGCACAAGTAGCCCCTGTCATTGTGGCGTTCCCACGAATCTCCTCAAGCCCCGTCAACTTGTCTTGGATAACACGAACCATGTGGCCAGCTCCCCAAAGGTCCCGTGATTGGTCCGCGCTGTTTGAGCAGATTCTACCGGTCCTCCGACGAGCCCCCCCAAGTCGTCACCGTTGCTTGTCGTGGCACGAATCGCGTGGGAAGGTTCGCAGCGTCGTGAAACGCTGGGAGGGAAAACAAGCAGAGAAACGCTGCGGAGGCGAGAGACGTGGGGAAGGTTATGTCGCTTGCCCGCCATCGTCGGCGCGAAGCCTGTGACGGCAAGAGCAGGTCTCCACCGAGGGGACGGGCTGGATGTCCGTGGCCACCGCATACTGTCCCTGCGGCATCCTGCGGCATCCTGCCCCGGCGACACGGCTCGTCAGTAGGCCGAGTTGCCCAGGCCCCTGTCCCCATCGAGATCGCGTGCCGCGCAACTGACAGCCAATCACCAAAACACGCAACCGACAAAGCGCGTCGTGGTGACGGCACCGTAGCCGCGAAGCGGCGGCATCAACTAGAACCGGCCATCAGACCGCAGAGCGGAGCTGCCTGGCTGCTTGCGCCATTTTGGGGCTTTCGAGACGATTGGTTGTCCGATAAACTAGATTCTGCTTCTCGCCAAAGGCATCGGAAGAGGATTTGGTAGCGGTTGTTGGTGTCGAGGGACGGGAGGTGTGGGAAGCCATCTTGCAGCTTGCCGGTCGCCTCTCCCACAACGGCTACAAACGATAAAACAGTTGCGTCCATCGTTGGTTTTTTCACTTCAAGGGAATTGCATGTCGACATTGCGAAGAGCACCGACGGCAAAGAGCCGTGCCAGGAAGCGTTCGAGGATTCGCTCGCGGACCAAGAAGAAAGATCCGTTGTTTGTCGATGGGCGTCGGCCCCGTCCGATGTTCGTTGATTACCGTGACTTGGATACGTTGAAGAAATTGATCAATCGTCACGGCAAGATCGTGGGGCGACGTAAGACGGGTTGTACGGCGGTCAGCCAGCATGCCGTCAGCAAGGCGATCAAGCGAGCGCGGTTCATGGCCCTCTTGCCGTACGTTGGTGAGTGACGACACCACCTGGCGTGAGCCGTCTCCGGCCCCAACGCCTGATCGTTCTCCGACAATGTCGATCGGCGTCAACTAGATCGCTCCGGCCGGAGGCGCCGTGGTGGTGCTGCGCCGTTTCGTCCGTCGGCTTGAGTCCTCCTTCCGCTGGACAGGAGCCGATTTCTATCGCGATGGCTTGCACTTTTTGGCCGGGGCGAGGTGAGAACGTGGTGCCGTTCACGCTGGTCGGCTTCTTGCGCCGCCGCAGTGGCCCTCGGGGAGACGCATCAACGGGGCATTGAGGGACGGTGAGCAGTGAGGCAAACCACTTCCAGAAAGTCGCCTTTGCCAATGTGCCTGGGAGGCGACGGCATGGGGTGGTAGGTGTATCGACTCGGCGGGCGCCGGTTGCAGGTCCAAGGAAAGCTCACAACGATGCCAGACCAGTTTCGTTATCAACGTCGCGTCGAATTCTGCGAGACGGATGCGGCGGGAATCGCGCATTTCAGCGCGTTCTTCTGCTACATGGAGCAGACCGAGCATGCCTTTTGGCGCTCGCTGGGTGAGACGGTGTTGCAGGATCTGGGGGACGGTTGGCACCTGAGTTGGCCACGAGTTCACGTGGAATGTGATTACCGATCGGCGGCGAAATTCGAGGATTTGCTTACCATTTCCCTGCAGGTTGGCCGCTTGGGAGCCCGCAGCTTGACGACCGTTTATCATGTCGAAGTCGAGGGGCGAACGATCGCGGAAGGAAAGGTCGTTGCCGTTTGCTGCCGAGTGCACTCGCAGCATGGCATGGCCCCGGTGGAAATTCCTGCACGGCTGCGCGAAAAACTTCAGCCTTTCGTCGTAGCTCGGCCGGATGTCGACGGACCCGCTGGAGCTTAGAGTTGTCGGCGTTCGAGGAACCGTGGTGCCCAGATGTCGGTAAGTTACCTTGAGAAACTGATGCTGCGATTGATCGTCGGCGCATCCGCCTTGCCGGAGCGGGTGATTCGGCGGCACGTCCAGTTCGTCCTCGATCGCCAACAAGCAGATGGCGGTTGGGCAGGTCGCGAGGGAGCGACGGACCCCTACTACACGAGTTTCGCCCTCCGCATCCTAGCCATGGCTGGTCAACTGCATGGGGAAGTTGCCGAGCGGTCGGCACGATTCCTCGCCCAACGCACGCAAGGTCATGAGACAGTCGTTGACCTGCTCTCATTGATCTACTCGGCCAAACTGATCGAAGCCTCGTGTGGGCTCGATCCCTTGGCGCACCTCCCTGAAGGCTGGCAAAGCAGGGTGGCTGGCCTGTTGGAGCAGCTTCGGTGTGCCGACGGTGGATATGGCAAGACGATCGATGCGATGGTCGGCAGCACGTACCAGACATTCCTCTCCGTCCTTTGCTATGAGTTGCTGGAATTGCCGATTCCGGATCGGCAGAGCATCGTGCGTTTCCTACTGGAGCAGCGGCAGGTGGACGGAGGTTTTTTGGAAATCCGCGTCGCCAAACGCTCTGGAGCCAACCCGACGGCGGCGGCTGTGGCGACGTTGCAGACGCTGCAACAGCTTCCCGAATCGATGGCCGAGGCAGCCGGAGAGTTCCTCGGCACGTTGCAAACCGATGAAGGCGGATTTACGGCAAATACGCGGATCCCCGTCCCCGATGTGTTGTCGACGTTCACTTCGGCCCTCACCCTGGCCGATCTCGGGTACCTCGATCGTGCTGATGGTCCGTCCGTCGAGCGGTATGTCTTGTCGATGGAGAGGCCAACAGGCGGCTTCGCGGGATTCGAGTATGATCCCAGTGAAGATGTAGAGTACACGTTTTACGGACTGGGGACGCTCGCCGTATTGCGCTCCGTCGCCGCTGCACCGCCTGGGGCGTCAGTAGGCTTGGCTACCGATCAGGAATCCCATTAGCAGAACAATGATGAATTCAGTGAACACACCGGTGCGCGCTGATGAGCCAACTCAAGTAGGGACGCCATGGATGACTTCGAGGTAGTCGAGTTGAATCGGCAACAACAACCTGCCAACACGGTAGGACGACGGCTAGTGATCGGCACGGCGATAGCGATTGCCGTCGGAGTGCTCGGCCTGCTCGCCTTGGTGCAGTGGCATGTGCAGTCCGAACGCCTGCGCGAGGAGATTGTTGCTTCCTGGCGCCCAGTCGCTGCTTTACTTGACCTTCGTTACCGGATGATCGAGCGTGAGGTAGCCGCGGCGGTCGATGCGGAAGAACTGCCCATTGCCTGGGCGGAGCGTTTTCGCCTGGCCATCGACCGCTTTCGCACCACTGTCGATGCGGCTCGACAGATCGAAGCGGCGGCGATGGTCGAGCAGGTGTTAAGCGAGCAGCGGCAGTACGCTGCTCCCCCCTCGGACGAACTCCTGTCGGCGGTTGATGCCTTGAATGAAGCGATCGGCGATTACTTAAAGTGGCGAACAAGTGTGCCCGCGCGCCTATTGCGTGTCTTTGTAACGCTGCCTGATGTTCCTGAATTCGCGTTGGCCCAATCCTGAACTACCGCCCTTTGCCGACTAGTCGAGGTGGGCTCCTCGCATTCCTTTACGGTCCCTCTGCCGGTGCTCCGCAAATAGGAACGGTGCTTCGTTCTGTGCGCGGGGCGAGCAGCAGTAGGCATCCAGCATGGTTTCGCTAATCGGCGTGTGATTCTCTCCGCCACCGATCTCCTTAGGCGGAAGGTCGGGCCAAGCCGCGCTACCGCCAATCGTCTCGGCATGGCAACTTGCCGTCGGAAAGCAGCGAAGTTGCGCGTGGTCATTGAGTACCTCCGCCATGCAGGTTACGCTATAGTAAGGGATGTCTTTTCTTACTAAAGCAGGAGTCTACGTGCATGTTGAGCGCCTTTCGTCGCTTCCTTTGTCTCTTGGGTGGAGTGTCGATCCTCGTCGCTGTCTGTCCTGCCGATGGAGTGGCGCAGAAAAGAAAACAGAAGCTCCCGTCACAACAGTTCAAAGGTTACGGATTGCCGGAGGTGGTGAAGAAACCGGTAGAGAAGGCGATCGATGTGGCACCGGTTCAAGCGTCGCGTCGCGATGAATGCCGACAACAGGCGGCGCGCATCGATGCCTTGGTGGCCGAAAACCTGAAACGTCATGGCTTGGAACCAAACCCGGTAGCGGACGATTACACGTTCGTTCGTCGTGCATTCCTCGATGGCGTCGGAGCAATTCCCACGCTTCCGCAGACGGTCGCCTATGCACAAAACTCCGATGCACGAAAGCATGAAGAGCTGGTCGATGAACTGCTCAGCTCACCCGGATACGTGAGCCACATGTACAACTTTTGGGCGAACATTTTACGCATCAAAGATCGTCCGGAGAACAATATTCTCGCCTATGGTTTCCGACATTGGGTTAAGGAGCAGTTGCGCATTAATCGCCCGTACGATGAATGGGTGTACGAAATGCTGACGGCAGAAGGAAAGATTTGGGAGAACCCTGCCGTGGGCTACACCTTGCGGGATAACGGAATGCCGTTGGTCCATGTTGACAACACGGTGCGCGTTTTTTTAGGAACGCAGATCGGTTGTGCCCAGTGCCATGACCATCCGTTCGATGATTGGACTCAATTGCAGTTCTATCAATTGGCGGCGTTTACCCATGGCGTAAGGACTCGAGACGGCGGTGGCTCTCCCGCATTTGCCAACGGCAACCCGGTTCAGCGGATACGGGATGAGCTGACGAAGCAGGATCCGGATAAGCGGCTGGCCGGGTCGATGAATCTCCTGATGCAGGCCAATCTGTTTCGCGTCTCGTTTGATGCCAAACGGAAGTTGAAGCTCCCGCACGACTATCAGTACGACAACGGGAAGCCGAATCAGCCGGTGACAGCGCAGGTGCTTTGGGGAGAAATCCCCGATCATGCGAAGTCGGCGTCGCCACGTGAGCAGTTTGCGGCGTGGCTGACCGATCCTCACAATCCACGGTTCGCCAAAACGATTGCCAATCGTCTGTGGAAACGTGTCATGGGAGTCGGATTGATCGAGCCGGTTGATGATTTGCGCGATGACTCTCCGTGCGCGAACCCGGAGTTGCTGGATTTTTTGACCGCGGAGATGATTCGCTTGGACTTCAACATCAAAGAATTCCTGCGCACGTTGATGTACACGGAGACGTACCGGCGCGCCTCGAGCGACTTCGACCCCTCGTTGGCAGAGTTCTACCATTTCCCCGGTCCGCGACTGCGGCGCATGACCGCGGAACAGATTTGGGACTCGATCTTGACCTTGGCTGTGTACAACCCCGTGCCTTATGAGTTGCCTTCGGTGGAGGAGTTTTCCCGGCAAGCGGATCTAGATCTTGCCGCCGTATCGGTGGAGGAACTGGAGAGCCGGGCTCAGCAGTTCGACGAAACCGTCGCTCCACGAGCCATCACCAAGATGATGAATGTCGCTTCCTATCGCCGGCAGATCCTGGCTCGCGCGTCGGAACTTCCGTCACCGTTGCCACCGGACCATTTCTTGAGACAGTTCGGGCAGTGTGACCGGGAGACCATCGAGGGAGACAGCACGGATCCGACCGTGCCACAGATTTTGACCATGTTCAACGGACCATTCACCCATATGATGCTCGAAAAAGGATCGGTGATCTATGACAATCTGCTGCGCGCTCGCACTCCACGAGAGGCATTGGATGTCATGTTTTTGTCGATACTCAACCGGCCACCGACAAGTCGAGATCGTGACGTGGCGATGAAGGAACTCGCGCGCGGAGACCGCGCCATGGGCTACGGGAACATCGTCTGGGCGTTGATCAATACGCGGGAATTCATCTTTGTACAGTGACGAATACAGTGGAGTTAGACGTCTTCAGCCTGTGGCCCGCACTCGGCGCGGAGGCGTTGCTCACCGAACAAGTGGCTTGTCGACCATTTTCTTTGTGTAAGGAATCGTTATGACTCCAGGTATGAATAGGCGTGGCGCCGTGAGCGGTTCGATTGGCCTGCGGGATCGAGACGCGATGGAGACGCACCATCGTCGGCAGTTCATAGCGCAGGCGGCAAAAAGCCTATTGGGTGTCGGCTGTGCCGGCTTGGTGACCCACCGTGGCATGCAGCAGGTTGCCTGGGCTGCTGAAAAAGCTACGGAAGGAAAAGCCAAATCGGTGATCTTTCTTTACATGTCGGGGAGCGATGAGCCATCTCGATTCCTTCGATCCCAAACCGGGCACCGAGAGCCAAGGAGATACCAAGCCGACCCAGACGCGTGTCCCCGGAGTCATCATTTCGGACCGACTCCCGAAGCTGGCCTATTTGATGAACGGCATTGCTTTGATTCGTTCGATGACCACCGAGACTGGCGCGCATGAGCAGGGGCGATACGTCTTGCGCACCAGCTATCGACAGCTCAATTCCATTCGCCATCCCGGGCTGGGAGCGTGGGCCAACCACGTGTTCGGCAAACGCAACTCGCGACTCCCGGGCAACGTCTTGATTGGATCGGCGGCTGGGCATCCGGGCAGCGGGTTCTTACCGGCCTCGATCGCGCCGGTTCCCGTTCCCAATCCGATGGCAGGGTTGGAGAACACGCAGTCGCCGAGCTATGTCACCGATGAAATATTCCGCCGCCGCATGTCGTTGGCGACACAATTCGATGCCAAGTTCAAGAGTTCGCATCACAGCACACTGATCGACGCCTACGATGAGACGTACCGCGAAGCGCTCAAGTTGATGAGCTCGTCGGAGTTGACAGCGTTCGATATCTCGAAGGAGCGGGAGGAAGTGCGAGAGTTTTATGGAAACAATCGATTCGGACAAGGTTGTCTATTGGCCCGGCGCCTGGTCGAACATGGTATTCGCTTTGTCGAGGTCGAATACGGTGGTTGGGATCACCATAATGACATCTATGACCGCATTCCCGATATGTTGACCAACCTGGACAATGCTGTCGGTGCCCTGTTGCGTGATTTGGCCAGCAAAGGGATGCTGGACGAAGTATTGGTGGTGTTGGCCACGGAATTCGGTAGGACGCCGAAGATTAACGAAAACGCAGGTCGTGACCACCATCCCGGAGCCTTCTCGGCAATGCTGTGCGGCGCCGGAATCCGTGGAGGGCAAGTCTACGGTGCATCCGATGAACGAGGTGTATCGGTGCTGGATGACCCGGTCTACCCAGAGGACTTAAATGCGACGATCGCCGCCGCCATGGGCTTGCCATTGGAAGAGGAGTTTTACGCCCCCAACGGCCGGCCGTTCCGCATCTGCAATAATGGCAGCCCGATCGAGAAACTACTTGCTTAACCGGCTCGCTTTCTCCCGCGCCTGACCTGCGCACATTGTTCTGCTCACCGATGCGTTGCGCCAACTCTCACTCGTCGGATGCTAAGATCGCATGGCAGCGATTTGCGGCATCGGCGTCAACGCCCCAGCACGCGCGGCAACTGCCGGCGCGGGGCATGTACTCCTCCCTGCACGCTACATCGTATTCACATGCCGCAGCAGAGCAGGTAGAGTGATAATCATCGTAACGGTGGCTGGCCAAACAGGGGAGTTTTCACACCGCACATGCGTAAACGACGAGCGCCAACGAAGGCGACCATCGAAGTTATCTCCTTGCAATCCGGAAGCGAAGGCAATAGTTATTACATCGAAGCGGGTGGGGTCGGTATCTTAATCGATGCAGGCATTAGCGGGGTGCGGGTGACGCAGCGGTTGCAGCGCCTGGGCAAGGACATTGGCAAGTGTCGATCGCTGTTTATTTCACATGACCATCGGGACCACGCCCAGTGCGCGGGCATCTACCATCGCAAATTTGGCTTGCCCATCCACGTAACAGAACCGACGTGGAACGCGATTCTCTGCTGCTGGAATATCGGCAAGATTGCGCCCACGGCGCTGCGGTTTATCAAGCGGGGTGACTGCGTCGAAGTACCAACTGCCGCCGGGCCACTGCGAGTCCATTCTTTCCCCACCCCTCACGATGGAGTCGACTGCCTGGCATTTGTCGTGGAGTGTGATGGCAAACGCCTGGGCATTCTTTCCGACTTAGGACACAGTTTTCCGGCACTGCGATCCATCATCCGGTCGCTTGATGGCGTGATTATCGAGAGCAATTACGATCCTGTTATGCTGCGCAACGGGCCGTATCCTCTGGAACTTCAGGCAAGGATTGCGGGGCAGGGCGGTCATTTGTCGAATGAGGAGTCAGCCGAGTTGGTGGAATGGGCGGTGGCTGGCAACCGCCTGCAGTGGGCCGTCCTCTGCCATTTGTCCGCCGAAAACAATACGCCCCGCCGCGCGATCGATGCGCACCGTGCGGTAGTCCCCAAGCAATTTGCCGTGCAAGTGGCAGACCGCTACGAAGCGTGCGGACCATGGTATGTGTAACCCAAAACCGGCATCCAACGAACGGCCGCACGGTAATACTGAAAGACACGACCAGGAGAGCGCAGCGAGCAAACTAGCGTGCTCAGCCAGATATCGGATATCGTCACCGAAACTCAACGGTCCCGTAGGGACGGCCTACCAGTAGTGGAATTCGCCAGAATTCCCGAATACACGGCCACCGGTAGTGGAATTCGCCAGAATTCCCGAATACCGCAATTCGCCCCGAAGGGGCATCGCCATGAAATCCCAGGGCAGAGCGACAGCGGCGTAGCCGCTGGAAGCGCCGCCCTGGGAACACGAATGCCCAACCATCCAAGCCCTGAAAGGGCGATCCAATTCTGCCTTGCGTCCGGGACGTACATAGAAACCGTAGCCGCCGCCACAGGACGAACAAGCAGCCGCTACCGCGCCGGCCGTGGTTGTCGTCGCGTAGCGACGCCGTGATGGTAGCCCGGTCATTCATGGCCGGGGCGTTGGGGGCCCCCAATCCCTCCCTACGCGTCGCGTAGCGGCGCGGTGCGGCGCTGGCTGGAGATATGCAGGCAGAGCCTGCAAGGCATTGAGTTCCCAGGCGGAGCCTGGGAACCAGGAATTCAATCGATCAGACTCACTCACGAAAAACTATTTGGCTTGGTCACATGCCTGCAGTTCTGCTAGGCGCTCAGGCTGCAGACGTACGGCCGCTGCAGGTGGCCTGCGGTATATTCCTCTTGGAAACAGCCGGGCGGGCCGCAGGTTCAACGTCATTACGGTCCAATGACGTGAGGTAAATGGTCAGGCAGTAATTTGTTATAATGAGCGTCATGACGATGACAGCTCGGTGAGCGCGGGGTGGCTCCCATCTCACGGCACCGCATCAATTAACAACACCCTACGCACGTTCGTCTATGGAGCGCCGATGATTGAATTGCATCCCTGGATCTTGGCGTACGGAACCGGTGAATCACAAATCGCTCTGTGGCAGGTGCAGCAAATTCAGCAGCGAGCCGTGGCAATTTTTTCTGAGGCGAGCCTGGCCGAAGAGTACGCGCGTCGAGAACAATTGAACGACTATCACCTTCTACGTCCTCCGCGTGACCAATTGATCCGCCTATTCATTGCTTCCCTGCGTCAAGGCATCGAACTGGCGGTGCTCGATCCTCAGCGAGACAGAGCCCAGACGCTTTTTCGTCTGCGCGACGTGCTGCGTGCCGCGCGCGAGCAATTATCGGCAGAGCGTCGAGGATTATCATCGTAGAATTCCCTAACACGCATCCACGCATGAGCCTTATTCCTAGTGATGCGGTGGAAAGACCATTGTAGTTGCCACAACGAATTCGTGGAGCCGTTCTTATGCATAGCCACCAGCCTCGTTTGATCGCACCAAATCGCCAATTGGCCATGGTACCAGCCTACCTGTGCGCCGGTCTGGCCGCGTGGCTTTTATTCTCTGCGGCCCACGGTCAGGACAACAGTGCGATCCCTGGGCCCACGGAAATACGGTTGTGGCCATCGGAAGCTCCCTTCGCCCGAGGTGGCTCTCCCCACGACGTGCCGTCAGCGTACTGGTATCCGGCTACGTCCGCTGGTGCCGATGAGGACTCCAGATCGATATTGATCGTCCTGCCTGGTGGTGGTTACGGCACCCTGGCGATCGACCACGAAGGACACGACATCGCCCGGTGGGCCAATTCGCTGGGCATGTCGGCTCTCGTCGTCCAATACCGTCATGGTGGCCGCGGCTACCGTCATCCGGTCCCCATGCTCGATGCTCAGCGAGCCGTGCGACTGGTTCGTCATCGCGCGTCGCAGTGGCACGTCGATCCGCAGCGCGTAGGCGTCATCGGTTTTTCGGCTGGCGGGCATCTGGCCAGTACCCTACTCACCCATTTCGATAACGGCAACGTCGATGCGGAAGACGCCATCGATCGCCTCAGCTGCCGCCCCGATTTCGGCATTCTATGCTATCCGGTAATCGCCTTGGGTGAGGAGTTTACCCATGCCGGAAGCCAGAGGAACTTGTTGGGAGAACAACCGGATGCGTCGTTAGTCGCCTCTCTATCCAACGACAAGCAGGTGCAGCAGGATACACCACCGTGCTTCGTCTGGCACACGGCCGATGATCGCGTCGTCGCCGTCGAGAACAGCCTGCGGTTTGCCGCTGCTCTCATCCGGAAAGGCGTTCCCTGCGAGCTCCACGTTTTCCCTCATGGTCGACACGGACTGGGGCTGGCACGCGGACATGTGGGACCTGACCAATGGCCCGAACTATGTAGCACTTGGATGAAAACCATCGGCGTGCTCCGCGACGGAGAACCCGCGCGTTAGTGCCTTCATTAGGTGGGCGAGAGTCGATGGAGCTGCCGCCACGGTGGTTCGACATGAAGCCATGGTAAAAGATTGCCGTCTGGAGCTGGACAGGCGCCATACACCTCGAGCCAGTCTGTCTGGGGAAGTGCCACGGGAGCGGCCCGTGGTGGCTCGATCTTAACGGACGCCGTTGACGCGAAGCGCCGTGCTGCCGCAGTGGTGGGGGCGGCTGCGTTCGCGTTGTTCTTTTCGCCTGCCGGAACGATAGACGGCGATCCCCGTCAAGCGACGGCACGGCGGTAAGCGCGCGCGTAGAACGTCGAGATACACTCCACTACACGATGCTGCTCGGCGGCCGTCAACTCGGGATACATGGGCAGATGAAGAATCTCGTCGGTCGCCTGCTCGCTGTGAGGCAAACTACCTGGCTCGTATCCCAATTCCCGGAAACATTCTTGCAAATGCAGGGGGATCGGATAGTAGATTTCCGTACCGATCTGATGCTCTTGCAGAAATCCGCGCAGTGCATCGCGTTGGCCGTCCCGTACGCGCAGGCTGTATTGATTCCAAACATGATGCGCGGCCGGATCGACATAGGGTAGCTCGATCCGCCCATCGGCGGTCAATCCCGCTTGTTGCAACAATTCCGTGTAGCGTACCGCCAAGGACTGGCGGGCGGAGGTGTAAGAGTCCAACATCTGCAGCTTCACTAAAAGAGCCGCCGCTTGCACGGAGTCGAGCCGACTGTTGATCCCCACCACGCTATGATGGTATCGCGGACGCATCCCGTGCCCGGCCAGCAGTCGCACGCGATCGATCAGCAATTCATTTGTTGCCGTGACCATGCCGCCATCCCCGAAACCACCAAGGTTCTTCGTAGGATAAAAGCTGAGACAGCCGAATTGTCCCCAGCTACAAACAGGACGACCATGGTAGGCTGCTCCGATCGCCTGAGCAGCATCTTCGATCAGGGGAATATCATGGCGCGCCGCCAAACGTGACAATTCGTCCATCTTGGCCGGCTGTCCAAACAGATGCACGGGAATGATGGCCCGCGTCCGCGAGGTGATCTTCGCTTCCGCATCTCGAGGATCCATATTGAACGTGCGCGGGTCGATGTCCACGAACACGATCTTGGCACCGAGCCGATAAATACAGCTCGCCGAGGCGAAGAAGGTAAAACTCGGCACGAGCACTTCATCGCCCGACTGGACACCCAACGCCATCAGTGCCAGTAGCAGCGCATCGCTTCCTGAAGCACAGCCCGCGGCATGAGGCACATGACAACGACGAGCGATCTCCTCTTCCAATTGTTTCACGTGAGGTCCATGCAGGAAGGCACCACTATCGTAAACTTCAGCAATGGCAGCCAAGACTTGATCGCGAATCACCGCATTCCCGCGCTTGACGTCGAGCAACGGCACAGGCACAGAAGGCGAAAACTCAGATGGCATGGTCGTCTTCCTTGACCAACGGGTGGGACACGTGTCGCGATAGTGAGCCCCGCTGCTCCATCTTCTCGCGATGCACCTCGACTACTCTCGTTCCAGCTATTACGCCCCACGAACCGGCCGTGTCAATGCCATTTCTCACGCAACAGCCTTCGCCACTCTTGCGACTCCGCGACTCCCGCGTACCGGCCTGGCCATCGCAGGAGGAGAAATGTGTTCTAGCTCAGAGCGACAACGCTCAAGCAACCACGAACGTGGTGGCGATGCTCAACGCCCCCCGTGTTGTCCGAGCTCATGATTCCAGGCGAATCGCCTGAGCCTCGAGAAGCCAGGCCATCGACTACCTTCATTTCCATGGTATGGCACGCCTGCCGAGGGCTCTGCCGCAACTAGGATCAGTACCAAGGGCTCCGACACTGGACGTCATCAACACGACAACGCGTGGGACTCGGTGACGCAATGCCAGCCAATGGGAGCGCAAACACAACCGATCGAGAAAATGGCAAGTCGCCATTGGCTAGGATCGGTTTCCCATAAACAACGACGACAAGCCGAACGCCCGCCTCACGGCATGCCAACCTCTACCAGCGCACCGACCGCCCCCGTTGCGCATCCCCCACCTGGTCGACCGGTGTTACGCCATCGAAGAATTGCGATGCATGGTGACGAACGGCATGTCCACACCATCAGCCTTGACTGCCCGTCTGCACTGCCTTCCTGGCGGCTTGTCCCCTAAGCAAAAATGGCGGTCAATGCATCGGCCTTCACCAATTCGCGTGGTTGATTCAAATGGTTGTAGACAATGGTATTGGGGGCGATACCGAATGCATGGTAGATCGAAGCTAGTAGTTCGATCGGGTGCACGGGATCGTCGACCGGTGCGGAGGCCGTTTGATCGCTCTTGCCATGCACGTACCCGCGTTTTACTCCGGCACCGGCAACGACGGACGTGTAGCAGTAGGGCCAATGATCGCGTCCATCGGCGGAATTGTTGTTGCCCGAGGTGCTGACCCCGCGTTGGGGCGAACGACCGAATTCTCCGATGGCTACTACCAGCGTCTCCTCCAGCAATCCACGATCATCCAAATCCTCGATCAAGGCGGACAATCCGGCGTCTAGCATGGGTGCCGACTTGTCACGCATCCGTGAGGTCAGGCCGGAATGATGATCCCAGGAGTGGTTGTCCGAGTTGGCAACCTTGGGCCAAATCACCTCTACGACACGCGTCCCTGCTTCCACCAACCGTCGTGCGAGCAGGCAGCTTTGACCAAACGTGTTACGGCCATACTTGTCGCGCAAACCGGCTGGTTCGGCCGACAGGTTGAACGCTTCCCGCGCCCGTCCCGAGACAATCAAATTCAGCGCCTGATCGTAATACGTATCCAGCTCGAAATTCTCCACGGCGTCATTGATTTCCGGCATCTTGGCATTGACGATGTCCCGCAGGCGAGCGCGGCGGCGTAGCCGGGCCGCGAACACATCAGGGCGCAACTGCAGATCATCGACCTTGATGCGGTCCATCTTGTTCATATCCAGGTCATCCCCCTCGGGATAGAGCGTGTAGGGGTCATAGGCTTTCCCTAAGAATCCGGCCGTCCCTCCCTTGCCAATGACATTGCTCTCTTGCAACGGACGAGGCAGCATCACAAAAGGCAACATGGGTTCCTCCGACGGTCGGAGCCGAATGATATTCGAGCCGAAATTGGGAAAATCCTGCGGAGAGGGTGGTTCGAGCTGACCGGAGGGACTGACTTTATCCGTCGTATAACCGGTCATCAACTGATAGATGGCTGCCGTGTGGTTGAACAACCCGTTGGGCGTGTAACTCATCGAGCGAATCATAGAAAACCGATCATTGATCTGAGCCAAGCGGGGCAGGTTTTCCGTGAAGTGCACCCCGGGGATCTTGGTGGAGATATTCTGGAACGGACTCTTAACGTTCTCCGGCACATTCTCCTTGGGATCCCACAGGTCCAGATGGCTGGGCCCGCCTTGCAGGTAGACCATAATGACCGACTTCGCCTTGCCCCACCCCGGCGCCTGCACCTTGGGCGACTTCTCATTCGCGTGGGCCTGCAACCGCAGCATGTTGCCCAACGTCAAACCGAGCAACCCGGAGCCGCCCACTCGAATCACGTCTCGCCGAGAAACACCCAGATGCGTATCGCACAAATCTTTGCCCGGGGCGCCTAAGATTCTGAACATGATCAAGCTCCTGTGAAGTCAGTTCCTTGCCTGGCGATCGCCGTGCAACAGGGTTCGGCACGAAGGCACAAAGATCGACCGCTCCGCAAGCGTTAGTGGTTAAATAGAAAAGCGGGGCTGTTGATCAAAGCCCAGGTCAAATCCTGAGCGATGGTCAAGCGACGATTCTCCAGTTGGCGGGCACTTTGCTCGACATCCTTCCGCAATTGTACCAGCGCCGGGTCCTCAGGAGTTTCCACCTCCAACAGCTTGGCTTTGGTCTGCAAGCCAACTAGCTCGGCATCAGGCGGAACCGGTTGTCGCGCCTCGGCCAACGCTGCTTCCAGTTCCAGCCAACGGGCGTCAGATTTCTTCAAGTAGGCAACCAAGGGCGCCAGCCTTTGTTCCGCTCGCGCCGACGTCGGCGTAGCACGCAGGGCAGCAAAATCTTCGGGCAGTCCCAGTGGAATCTCACCCTCCCGGACAGTAGCCGACAAACGGAATCGGGCCAGCCGATGGGCACCTGCGTTGTGGTGCTGGTGAATCTTGAACTCGATCACCACCGGCGCTGCCACCCCGATCGGCTCGGCCAGGTCGAATACCAACCAGTGCACCACGCCACCGCGAGGATGGACAGCCCAGCCTCGTTGGTCCTTCAACTTCCCGTCGAAAACCTGCTCCGGCGCAAACCCGCTCTGGGAGAAGTCAGCGCGGGCTGCTCGGATTTTCAATTGTTTTCGCTGATCCTCCGCGCCGACAGGATAGGCGAACGCTTCGATTTCGGTCACCACGAAATTGCCATTGGACGGCAAACCAGGACCACCACCGTCAAGGTCCTCCACGGGCAATGCCTCCAACCGGAAACCGGTGATTCCAGGAACCGCCGTCCGGTAGACCACGGTGTAATGCCCTTTCTCACCTTTTCCGGATACTCGAATAGAACGATCGGGCTGCGGCAACAGCATGTCCTTGTTGCTGGCATCAGCCCGAACGATCGACAACGGGATCCAATCGACATCGGCTTGCTGATCCAAGTATTGGTTTGCCACCTCCGGCCACCGGGCAGCGTAGTCCTCCATGGCCTGTTGCGCCTGGGCAATCCGCTGCTGCCGTTCCTCTTCCAGGCGTTTTCGCTCTGGAGCGATCTCCTTCTGCCGGGCGGCGATCGCTTCGCGCACCGACGCCAATTCGGCCAATCGCTGCTCTTCCCGCCGCTGCCGCTCGGCCTTCCACCATGCCTCCCGCTCTTGCAACTGTGCCACTAGTTCTTGATGGTCCGCATCGATTTGCTGAGCTACTTCCAAGACCGCTGCGATCTCCTCGTCGCTGGGCTCACGACAGAGGACTCGCAGGTAGATTTCACGTACCAGATCGTGATCGGAGAGCTCCGCCCTGGCCAGTTGCGCCAAACTGCACTGGGGATCGGAGATCGCCGCTCCCACGGTGGGCCCGCTGATCAACGCCATCACCGGCCCCAACTGCAAGTCTTGTGAGCGTTCGCATTCGCAAGCACTTTCGCGCGGTGGTCGTCCCAGATTCTTGAGAAACCCGTCGGGCAACCCGTCCGCCGCATCGACCAATTCGGCAGCCCTCGTACCCGGGGCCACACCGGGAATAGTCGACACCGCCCCGGTTACAAAATAGATCGCGTCGTAGAGCACCTCGGCTGGCAACCGTCGGGCCTTGGCGTGCGAATAGTTGAGCGCGTCGTCCTCGTTCCAGCCGTTGGTGGCCACGGATAACTGGTACGTGCGCGAATTGCAGATCAAACGCAGCACATGCTCGACGTCGAATCCACTGTCGATGAACTCGCCGGTCAGGTAGTCCAACAGTTCCGGGTTGGTGGGAGGATTGCCCGCCCGCAGATCATCGAGCGGCTCCATCAGACCGGTTCCGGTCAAGTATCCCCACAAACGGTTCACGTAACTGCGCGCAAAGTAGGGATTGTCCGGCGAGGTTAGCCAGGCGGCCAGTTGCTGACGGCGCGTGGCGTCGGGGGGAGACGTATACTCGCATTCGAACGGGAACTCGGGGGCGACCGGCTGGCCGCGGCGCGGATGCATCATCTCCCCCTCGGAGCGATCGTACACTTCTTCGTAAAGCGGTTTCGCTCCCTCTACGGCGGTTCCCCCGATCTTTTTATCCCCGCTGGCCGGATCCTGACGCAGCGCGGTTTGGGCGAAGAAAGCACTCAATTGATAATACTGGTCCTGCGTCCACCGCTCGAAAGGATGATCATGGCACTTGTTGCAATTGAATCGTACGGCTAGAAACAGATGCGTCGTGTTCTCCATCATCAAGTCCGGGGTGCGCAGAATCTTGAAATAGCTGGCTGGCGGATTCTCGCGATTGGAACCACTGGCAGTGAGAATGTCTCGCACGAACTGGTCGTAAGGACGGTTTTCAGCAATCGCTTCGCGGATCCATGCGCGCAGTGCCGCGGCCCCGGGCTTGCCCAGATACTTCGAATTGACCTGCAACAGGTCGGCCCATTTATTGGTCCAATGCTCGACATAGGCCGGCGAGCCGAGCAGCGCGTCGATCTTCTCCTGCCGCTTCAAACGCGACGGTTTGGGATCGCTGAGAAACTCCCGCAGTTCCTCGACCGACGGCGGCAGACCGGTCAGGTCGAGCCGCACGCGGCGGAGAAACTCGGCGTCGTTGCAGACCTCCGAGGGCAGAATCTTCATCCGCTGCCATTTGGCGGCAACCAGTTCGTCAATGTGGTTGTAAACCGGTGGCGGAGTCCATACGAATCCTTCGCGATCGCCCATGACCGTCAGCGTGGACGCGGCATAGGCTCCTTCGTATCGTACGAGAATGGGCGCTTCGCCCCGTCGCAGGCCCTGCACGCGACCGCCAGGATGACTTACGCAGATTTCGCTGTTACCGCTTTCCAGAAACGACTCGTGAGTGACATCCCGCCGCGAGCCGTCGGGATACTCGGCAACCACACGGAATTGTTGCCAACTCTCCGTACTTCCCAACACTGGGTTTCGCGGGAACAGCTCGACGCGGATCGGCTTGGGCGATTGGTCCTGCAACGGCGCACCGGCAGCGATCCAATCGCGTAATATTTTGTAATAGACGCTATTCGGCGACAGCAGTACACCACCTTCATGCGGCACACCGCCGATCGGCTTGAGCAACATCAAGCTCGAATCGGGCTGCGCCGGCCGTAACCGACGCATGGCTAGATCGTCGCTCAAGGCCCGCACATCCTCCACGGGATCGTAACCGCGCAGCGAAAGTTTGAATCCGTTCTTTCCCTGTTGAGCGCCGTGACACGTCCCGGAATTGCACCCCAAGCGGGTGAGGATGGGATTGACGTCCCGGACAAAGTCCGGTGAACCTACCGCCGCCCGATCGACGCGCACCGGAACGACGATCTCTCGGCCACCGAATTCGATCTGCAATTCCGTCTGTCCATCCCGCCGCGCTACCACCAATCCGCTTGCCGAGACGTCAATGCAATCGGAACCAGCCGCTACCTGAGCCAATCTGGTGACGTCCGCCGCGATGCCATCGGCGTAGCTCGCCTGGACAACCAGTTGAACATAACTGGAATTGCCATCGAGAACGACCCGATCGGGATACACGCTCAATTCGATCATTTTTGTTCGCGGTAACACCTCCCGTTCCCGCCTGGCCGACGGCAACGCCGTGGAGGGCAGAGGCAAACCGTCACCAAAGGCCAACTCGACGGGACTTGTCTGGCGTTCGCCCTCGCTCGGGACGACAGCGACCGGTACAAACTCCCGGATCGGTTGCCACTGCTGACTGGCACTGAGAATGCGAACGACACCGTCGCTGCCCGACACCGCCACTTGTTGACCGTCGGCGGAGAAAGCGACGGCATAGATTCCGGTCTGTGGCAAGTCGACTACCGCCTCCGGTGGCGATGTCTGGCTGGTGTACTCGGCAATCAACTTTTTCTCGGCGTCATTGCGATCGGCGATGCGTTTGGCCATCGCTTTTTTCACGTCTTCGGGCAACTGCCCATTGAAATCGTAAGGATAGACGACAATCTGGCTGTGGCCATCCAGCGTTGCGGCGGCTACCAGACGCTGACCGTCGCGGCTGATGTCAACATCAAAGATGCGACCGGGCATGGGGGGGAACTTGCGAATCAAATTGGCATCATCGCCGATCCGACGCTCCGTTTCGCGGAAGAGGCGATAGACCTTCGGTGTCCCATCGGCTCCGCCCACCAATACCTCATCGCGAGTCGGATGCATGGCCAACGCGTTGATGCCACCACTGAGGGCCCCTGGCGTAATCGAAGTAATATTGTCGACAAACCGCTCGGTGGCGACTTCGGTGAGTTTGACCGTCCTATCCCGACCGGCGGAAACCACATGGGTGCCTGAGGGGTTGAACGCGCAGGCCAACACCCAGTCCTCATGTGCCCCCTGATGCAGCACCGACTTCCCCGTCTGGGCATCGATCGCCCGTACCGTATTGTCCGCACAGCCGAAAGCGACGATTTTTCCATCCGGCGAGAAGCAACCGCCGTACACGGTATCGAAGGAAACTTGCTGGCTGAGCGCTAACTCCCCATTGTCCACATTCCAAATCTGAATCTCGCCCATGCGGCCGGGTGATCCTCCGGTCACCGCCACTTGCCTCGAATCGGGAGAAAAGGAAATCGACTCGATGCGCTCGCTCAAGCCGATCAACCGGTGTTTGGTTTGCCAATCCGCGGTCGACACCAACAACACTTCGTGAAAACCGCTGACCGCCAACCACTTGCCGTCAGGTGAGAAGGCCACCGCCGTGACTACCGGCGGGCGAGTGTACACAGGCGGATGATCGGAATCGTGAGCGTTCCGCCGAGGCGGCAGATCGTTGATGGCCCCTTGGGCTATCCACCGCTTGATCCGATCGATCTCGGCTGCCGTCAATGGAGGTCCCTGCTTGGGCATGGCCGCTTCCCCATCGACGACTTCGATCTGTTGCACAAGATAGCTGGCCGCCGGATCCCCAGCCACGATCGCCGGTTCGCCGCTTTCTCCAGGTGCAACCAACCGTTCGAAGTCGGTCATAACGTACCCGCCATGAGCCTTCGCCGCCTGATGGCACCCTTGGCAACGCGTGCGGAAAATCGGTTCCACGTCACGAGCATAGCTGACCGTCTCGCCCGCCACCGACGTTGGCCCCTCGGCGGGTGCACGATCGTCAGCTCGCCCCAGTGAAATCGTCGCTTCCCACCACACCAATATCATGGCCACCGACCAGAACACGGTAACCATCGTGAGGCCCACTCCGAAGCCGCGGCGCCGCGCGATCAAATAGCTGCTGGAAAAGAACATCGTGGCGATTCCATGTAAAGCGGATTCAATTTTCATCGGTGTCCCCAACAACCCCAACTTCTCAACCGCCACCGTTGGGCAGAATCAACGCGATGGAACCAGCAGTGCCCCGGCGGCGGTGCCCCACGCCACGAGTCGAGCGCGCCGATTCTGCTCACTACGCCGGTAGGACGCCCGATATGGCCATGCACGGGAGTGACGATGGAACGGACTGCTCAACGTAGCGTCGGGGAAGTAGCCGAAGTTCAAGTTTTTTCACTGGGGCAACGCAAAACAGGATCGGAGCGCTCGCTAAACGGTGCTTCTCGGTCGTCCCAGTCGACTGCTCAAGGTAGGTGCAAGGTGGGAGGCCAACAACAATAACAATCGATTTCATCGAGGAAAAACCAAGATGCCGGTCCGCATGCCTGTTTTTACCTCTCCGCCTTTCTAACAATATCGCAAGCCGTTGTCAAATTTTTTCTGGAGATCTTGTCCAGCCCCTCGCGGCTCGACACGAACCTCGAATCATGTCCTCGCGACCGTACTGCTGAGGCGGCTTTTCAGGCCCAATCGAGCAGCCATCGTAGCCACGTCGCCGATCACGAGCCTCGGCCCCTCCTGGCGAGCGCACAACGTGCCCAGGCAATGTTGAGGTCGGTTTTCAGTTTCCACCTACCGCCCCTGATCGGCCTTCGCCGGCGCTCTGGCCGTCTCGGGTGCGTCTCCTCACCGCCCCTGACAGTCGCACCTGGACCGGATGGATGGAGTGGGTGCAATTGTTGGGGGCAATGTGCTACGTCCGCCTCTGGGATACAGGTACATGACTAAAAACATGGCTTGACTTGTCGAAACAGGCGCTGATACATCCTCAGACGTTGTCGGAAATCGAATCCCGAGCTTGAACTGGGCTCGCCAGATTACCTCGGTCGGTCTGCGCACGACGCGTCCCGATCCCATGAACCATTGCGAAAGCTGAGGATGTAGAAAGCATGGCAAGAATCTGCAGAACAATCGGCATTTATGCGTGTTTGGTGACTGCGTCGATACTGACCGGATGCGGTGGCAAGCAGGAGTCTAACCAGACGGTACAAAAGTCGGCTTCCCCGACGGCCACGCAGACAACGGCGACTACCGCGCAGAGTGCCGCGGCGGTGGAAACATCGGCCAATGCTGCCTCGTCGGGCACGGTAATCGAGGAAGGGGCGAACACGGAACCCGCGCAATGCGTTGCGGTTTTTCTGGACAGCCTGCGACGCGGTGATGAAGCGGCGGTCAATTCGATGTTGACTCCCAAAGCGCGCGAGGAGCTGGCCAAGACGTCCTACGTCATCGAACCCTTGGGTGCACCTGAGGGCAAGTTCGAAATAGGGCGTGTTGCCTTTCCCTACGAAGAGAAGAATGTCGCACTTGTCGAGTGCGTGTGGACCGACCCACCCTCGGAAACGACGCCGCCCCTGTCGATGGACGTCGTGTGCGAAGTGCAGTTGACACCGGAAGGATGGCGATTGGCCGCCATGGGGCTGGCCATTCCCGGTACGGAAGACACCCTGGTACTCGACTTCGAAGACGCGGCGGCCCTGCAAGCCACCATTGATGCCGCATTCGGCATGCCGCAGGACGCGGCCGCCGGAGCAGAACAGCAAGTGGTAGGAACCGCGGCGGAGGCTAACAATACGGCACGCCTGACAACACCGGCTGCCGGAACGGGAACCGTGCCAGAGTTGCCCGCAACGCCACCCAACTCCCTCCGCAGTATGCCGTCGCCGTCCGGGTCCTCGTCCGATTCTGCCGACCGCATCGCACTTCCGCCTCTCCCCCAGGGGTCCGGAGTTCGCTAAGTCCGGCCGCAGTGGGTGAAAACTGCCCACCCAAAAAAACGTGCGACGTTACAACTCCTTACGCCCTGAGCAAAGGTGTTTGCCCCAATCGCCTTTTCTCGGGGTGTTTTCCTTTTCTCCTATGTTTGGTCCAGTTTCTTGTCCGGTTGTCGAGCGGGCACGCCGAACAACCGTCGCGGGGCTCGCCCCCTGCCACTGCCTCGACGAGTGGCTGTCGAACAGGAGGACGCCTCCTCGGTCCGAGGTTGGCCGATTGCCGCGCACGCAGAGGCTGCTATGCTCCACGCAGGTCGCGCTGGCATCGGTGGCGAAGTGGCCAGTGCCGGTACAGTTGGCAGCGATACAAAATTAGCCTCGTAATCGCCTGCCGCATCGACGTCCCGACGGGCCAGGCCAGAACTCCGACGCGGTGGACAGGGCAACGAATGGCAAGGCGACAAGAGAGGCAAGGGAGTCACCCATGGACCGCAGGCAGATCGAATGACGTCTACGGCGATAGGTCTTCTCGGCTACTCCCCCATCGTTGCCGCAGCGAATCCGCCCACTGAGAAAAACTTCCGGCTTGAATTTCCCGCCGGGCCGCGCTCATCAACTGCTGATAGAAGGTAAGGTTGTGATGAGTCGTAAGAATGGGACCAAGCATTTCCTTGGCGATGAAGAGGTGGCGTAAATAGGCTCGGCTGTGGCGGCAGGCCAAACAGGGACACTGAGGATCCAGAGGTTGATCGTCGTCGGCGTATTTGGCGTTGCGCAAGCGGATCTCCCCCTCCCAAGTGAATGCCAGCGCATTTCTCGCGTTTCGCGTCGGCATCACGCAATCGAACATGTCGATGCCGCGAGCTATCCCTTCTACCAGGTCGATCGGTCTGCCCACCCCCATCAAATACCGTGGGCGGTCCGTCGGCAACAGGGGAACGGTCACATCCAGCATGCGGTACATCTGCTCCGGAGGCTCTCCCACACTGAGGCCCCCCACCGCGAAACCATCGAACGGAAGCTTGGTCAGCCCCTGGGCGCTACGGCGACGCAACTCCTCGTCCAATCCGCCTTGCACGATAGCGAACTTAGCCTGATCAGCGCGCGTGGCAGCGGCCAGACAGCGCTCGGCCCACCGCGTGCTCCGTTCCATCGCCTCCTCAACCACCTCTCGTGGAGCGGGAAGTCCAACGACGTGGTCGAGCACCATCGCGATATCGCTGCCCAGCGCTTCCTGGATGCGGATCGAATCTTCGGGCGACAGTTGGAGCGGTCGACCATCGATGTGGGATTGGAATGCCGCCCCGGCTTCGGTGATCACCACCCGCTGAGCGAGACTATAAATCTGAAAACCGCCACTGTCCGTAAGAATGGGGCCTTTCCAGCCCATGAATCGATGCAGCCCACCCAACCTCGCGATCCGCTGGGCTCCCGGCCGAAGCGCCAGATGGTAGGTGTTGCCCAGGATCATCTGCGCTCCGGTGGAAGCGACCTGGTCGACCGTCAACCCTTTGACCGTCCCCAAGGTTCCCACGGGCATGAAGGCAGGCGTATCGACGGAACCGCGCAACGTCTGCAACTGGCCGACCCGCGCGCGCGACTGGGGGCAGGTGCTGAGCTGACGATAAACCAGCGGCGGGGCCATCGATGCCTCAGCTCATTCCTACCAACGTTCGACCGCCAGGAGAAGGCTGCGCATCCTCTCGCTGCATCATCCGGGCCCCCGCAACGAGCTGAACTCCAACATCAGGAAGAGACGCCACTCTGGCAGAACAAGCTTCACGGGGTAGGAACAGCATGATCGGCAGGGGTGCGTACGCTCGCGCACCACAACCGAGAAAAGCAGAACGTCCCCAGCCGATGTGCCGTACCGCCATCAACACCGAATCCCCCATAGCTTCGTCCGCCAGTCCATCGCGGCGACCAGCCGCTGGGGACAAACGCGCTGATTCACCACCTGCGGTGGCGACGCCACGCCCACAATCGAGGCCGCACCGCGACAGCCGCTATCTCAATCGCCCCGCAATTTGAGGTTCAAAGCTTCCAGTTTCGAACGAACTTCGTTGAGACTAGTCACGCCGAAATTCTTCGACTCGAGCAAGTCATCGGCCGTCTTGCGAATCAGTTCGCCGATGGTATTGATCCCCAATCGCACCATGCACTTGCGGGCGCGCACCGATAGGTTCAACTCGGCAATGGGGCGATCCAACACCGCCTGTTGATCGGGCGTCAAGCCAGAAGTGTCCAGGGGAGGCTCCGGTTCGCGTTGTTCGCCTGCCAGTTGGCCTAGGGACAAGCCCTTAGCGGCCAGCATCTCGCGGATTTCCACCAAGCTGGTTTCCCCGAAATTCTTGCTAGAAAGCAACTGTTGTTCGGTGGTTCGCACCAGATCTCCCAAGGTCTGGATGCCCATCTTCTGCAAACAATTGCGACTGCGGACCGACAATTCAAAATCATGCACCGGGATGCTCAACAGCTGATTAAGCCGCTCGTTCATCCGCATCGCTTCTTCGTCATAGTAGGCATTGCCAGATGCGGCTGCGTCTTTCAGGTAGAGTCGTGCCCGCGGGTGATCGGGAAACACGTCCAGGACCCGTTTGTAGCAGGCCTGAGCCTTTGCGTAGTCGTTTCGATCCTCGTACATGATCCCCAGGTTGATCAGGGTGCCGACATGAGCCGGGAAACAGGAGGCAGCCCGTTCGTACAACCGCAGCGCCTCTTCATCATTCCCCTTGCGCTCATTTTCCAGCGCCAAACCGAACAAGGCGCCGGGATGCCGATCGTCGTACTGCAGCGCCCGGTTGTACAACCGCAACACCTCCTCTAGGTGACCATCGCGTGCGGCAACGGTGGCACCGCGCTGGTAGTTGTATTCGGCGGTCTGCTCATACGGACCGAAGATGTTGTCGAGAATGTCCATCGCCTCTTGCAATTTGCCCTGATACCGCAGTACCTCTGCAATGGCGACCTGGCATTCATCCGGGTTGTACCCGGCATCCTTGGCACGTTGATAATTCTGAATGGCTTCGTCGTACTTCTGCAGTTGGAACTGCGTCTTGCCAAGGTAAAACAGCGATAGCGCGCTGCCATCGGCGTGCGACAGAACTTCCTCCGCCTCCTTGAACTTGCCAATCAAGTAGAGCCCAACCCCTAACCGTACGGCTTGGGCCGGAGTACGCTCGGGAAGCTGCTGGAGCTCATTGACGGCATCTCGCAACACGCCAAGCTGGCTGTAGTCGTCCGAAATCGTCCGACAAATCCTGGCGATTTCCGAGGGTCCAAACGTCTGATTCGACACCAGGATTTCGTGTACATCTACCGTCGTCGCTTCCGACATCCGTTCGATTCTCCGCAGATTGTCATCTGATTACCATAAAAGAGCCAGCGGCGGGAGTCGAACCCGCAACCCCCGCATTACGAATGCGGTGCTCTGCCGATTGAAGCTACGCTGGCCTTTTCTTAACTCTACTAGAAACTACCGCGTGGATCGGTAGGTGGCAACAACCAACTTCTTGGTCGGTGGCGTGGCACGATCGCCGCGCGCGGTCCCTCACCAAAAGTATTTGGGGGCATTAAACTGCATTGCCGCCGTTCGGTCAATAGCTGAACCGCTACCCCCTCTGCGCGGGGGCAATCTTTCGATCTGAGGTGGCGCCAGGGAGGAAGAATGGGTAGGATTTCATAGGATAAGTAGTCGTGGGTACATGTTCAAATCCCACGAGGGCGAGGAAAATAGCGGTCGGCTGATGCCAGGCGGGCGCCAACACTCAGCAGCCGGCTCGGCCGGGGCGACCAGCAGTTGCCACCTGATCCCCATGGCTCGCCGAGTGGCCGTCCACGGCAGTGATCTGCGATGGTCGCCGCGGGGGAGAGCAACTTTGGACTTGACGTTGACACCTTACTTCGGGGATGGGAAAGCGGGATCGTCGGACCTAGCGATGGCGGGCACCGTACGCCAGATGGGCCGAGCAGGAGACTTGTCGTAGCCTCCCGCGCGGCGCGGACGCGGGCATCGTCGTCGAAGTGAGGACGAGAGTAATAACACCTTTTTTACAGTGACAGTGACGGACGCCAATGGAACTTTTGGAACGAGTCTGGGAAGGCACCAGCCTTTTCTTCTCCAATACACTGCAAGGGATCGAGCGGGGGATGACCAAGGTCTTCGGATCGTCCAACGCCCGCCGTATTCGCCGCTTCGAAGCGATCGTGCGACAGATCAACGCGCTGGAGGAGAAGATGGCGCAGTTGACCGACGATCAATTGCGGGCCAAGACCGAGGAGTTTAAAGCGCGGCTGCGCGACGGAGAAACGCTGGACGACATCTTGGTCGAGGCGTTCGCCGTGTGCCGTGAAGGGGGCAAACGGTTCCTGAATATGCGCCACTACGACGTGCAGCTCATCGGCGGCATCGTCTTGCATCATGGCATGATCGCTGAAATGGTCACCGGTGAGGGAAAGACCTTGGTGGCGACCTTGCCCAGCTACCTCAACGCCTTAGCCGGCCGTGGTTGCCACGTGGTGACGGTAAACGATTATCTGGCACGTCGGGACATGGAATGGATGGCGCCGCTGTACATGGGTCTCGGCTTGACCGTCGGCGCGATCCAAAGTGGTCTGAGCAATGACGAGCGGCAGCGAGCGTACGCCTGCGACATCACCTACGCCACCAATAATGAACTCGGTTTCGACTACTTGCGCGACAACATGCGTCTGGCGGCCCGTGGCGACGATCGCTTTCCGAAACACCTGCAGCAGGTGCAGGGGCCGCTAGCCTATGCGATCATCGACGAGGTCGACAACATCTTGATCGACGAAGCGCGAACGCCGCTGATCATTTCCGGACCAGCCCACCAAGATCCCGGACGCTACGTCGAAGCCGATCGCATTGCCCGGCAGTTGGTCCGCGACGAGCACTTCGTTGTTAACGAGAAGGATCATACGGTCAATCTTACCGACGAAGGAGTGCGCGTTGCCGAGAAGCTGGCCGGCGTCGAAAGCTTCTACACGGCCGGCAATATGGAGTGGCCCCATTTGATCGACAACGCCTTGAAGGCGCATTACCTGTACAAACGCGATGTCAACTACGTCGTCAAGGATGGGTCGATCGTCATCGTCGATGATTTCACCGGTCGTTTGATGGAGGGACGACAGTGGAGCGACGGCCTGCATCAGGCGGTTGAAGCCAAGGAAGGCGTGAAGATCAAGCAGGAGACGCAGACACTTGCCACCATCACCTTGCAGAACTTTTTCAAACTCTATGACAAGATCGCCGGCATGACAGGAACGGCGATGACCGAAGCCAACGAGTTCTGGAAGATCTACCACTTGGATGTGGTCGCCATCCCCACCAACCGTCCCTTGCAGCGGATCGAGCATCCTGATGTTATCTTCTTGACGGAGAAGGAGAAGTTCGAAGCGGTGGCCGAGGACGTCGAACGCACCTCGAAGCTCGATATCATCACGCTGAAAAATGGTGATGAACTGCTGGGCGAGATCATCGCCGAGGACGACAAGCAGGTCACCATTCGCGTGAAAGGCTCGCGCAAAGAACAGCGCGTCGCCAGAACCGAAATCCAGCACATCAGCCGCCGGGGACGTCCTGTTCTGATCGGTACGGTTTCGATTGAAAAGAGCGAACGACTCAGCCAGCTACTCGATAAACGTGGCATTCCCCATCAGGTGCTCAACGCGAAGCATCACAAGCGGGAAGCGGAAATCATCGCCCAGGCCGGGCGGCCAGGGGCGGTGACCATTGCCACCAACATGGCAGGCCGCGGTACCGACATCATCCTCGGCGGCAATCCCGAAACCATGGCCTGGGCCATGCTGCAGGACAAGTACCCAACCCGGCTGGATGTCCCCAAGGACGAATGGGACGCGCTGGTCAAAGAGATCGACGAACGGGAGAAGATGACCGAGGCCGGCGAGTTGGTGCGGAAGCTCGGTGGTTTGTACGTCATCGGTACCGAGCGCCATGAGTCGCGGCGCATCGACTTGCAATTGCGTGGGCGCTGTGGACGCCAAGGAGATCCGGGGAGCAGTCGATTCTACCTGTCGCTGGAAGACGATCTGTTGCGCATCTTTGCCGGTGATTGGGTGCGCAACATGATGAGCAAGCTGGGCATGGGAGAAGGCGAAGCCATTGAGAACGCATTCGTCAGCCGGCGCATCACGGCCGCGCAAAAGAAGGTGGAAGAGCGCAATTTCGAGATCCGCAAGAACCTGCTGGAATACGATGAAGTGATGGACCAGCAGCGCAAGCGGGTCTACTCCTACCGCCAACAGATTCTCGACGGCGTCTCCTGCCGCGATCTGGTATTGGAGCAGATTGAACAACAGATCGACCACTATGTCGACATGTACACCGACCCGATGTTCGGGGCGGAAGCCTATGCCAAGTGGGCCGGTAAGAAACTGTCCTGTGAATTCGAAGCACGCGACTTCCGCAATTCCGACCCCGGCAACGCCGCCATGTACGCCATCGACGCGGCCATCCGCGCGGCGGAGACGCAAATACTCGACGCGCTAGAGGAAAACCTTCCCGAGGATGCTCCGCAGGATGAGTGGAGTTGGGGAGCCATGGCCAAGTGGCTCAACACTCGCTACGGCACCAATTACAGCGTCAATGATTTGAAAAAGATACCGCGGGAAGAGATGGCCGAACAGCTCATCAACCGCGTCACGGAGATTATCGAGCAGATTGATCTGAGCGAGGGGGAAGTGTTTCTCCAAGCCGACTACGGTTTGCAAATGCTTACCGGATGGTTGCGAGCGAAGTTCGGGATCACCGTCGAGGTGGAACGCATTCAATCGCTCGAACCCCATGAGATTCGCGATTTGCTCGTCAAGATGGCTCGTCAGACCTACCGCGAGAAGGAACTGGCGTTTCCTATCCTGGCAGGCGTGACCACCTTCCGGAGGCAGACGTCGCCCAACCAATACGCGTTGGATTGGCAGGCGTTGCAGAGTTGGTTGCAGAGCCGCTTTGAGAGCGACGTCGAACTAGCCACTGAAGGGGTGATCGAATTCGACGACTTGTTGGCGCGCCTGTTGCCGATCAGCCAAGCGCATGCCGAGCGCGGTGACGCGCTGCGTGAACAGGCACTACAACGCGTGGCGGAGTACTTCGGGGACGCCGAACCGGGCACCGATGCTCGTTACGTGGCACGTGACAACGGCCAGCTCATTTCCCTGCGCGACTGGCTGGCGCAACACCTGGGACTGCAACTGACCGAAGAACAACTCGGGGAACTGGACCAAGGAAAACTCGAGCGACGCGTCTCTCAGGCGATTGATGACAAGTTCTATCCCGAAATCCGTCGCATGGAGCGGCAGGTGCTGTTGAGCATCGTCGACAGTGCTTGGAAAGACCATTTGTTGGCCATGGACCATTTGCGACATGCCATTAGCTTGAAGAGCTACGCGCAAATGGACCCGAAAGTCGAGTACAAGCGCGAAGGCATGCGAATGTACAACGACATGTGGTTCAACGTGGGCGAGCGGATGACCGACTTGATCTTTCGCATGGAAGCTCTCGACGAGAACTTCATCGCCAACACGTGGGTGGAAACCAACGCGCAGCATCGAAGTATCAACACGTTCACTTCGCAACAGCTTAGTGACCTCGAAGCGGCCGATCAGGCCGGCGAAAGTGACGCCAAGCCCGAACCGATCCGCAACACCGAACCGCGCGTGGGCCGCAACGATCCGTGCCCATGCGGAAGCGGAAAGAAGTACAAGAATTGCCACGGACGCCGTTAGCCATTACCTCAGGCCGAGGCCGCCTGCCTGGTGAACAAGGCACCGCCTGCTTGCACCGCCATCCGATCCTGGCAGGGCTTGAACACCGATGGACGCCGCGACGGTCGTGTGTGCGGTGCACGACGACGCCATGGGGCAGAGCGATCTACACTGGTCGGCACCAAGGCGCCGGGCCGAGCGGCAGGGACAGACCAGGCCATGCACGTTGATGACCTATTGCGAGATGCAGTTTACCTGGGAGCCACCGTTGTTGCCTCCCCGTGGCTCACCTATCGAGTGATGGCTCACCCCCGCCGCCGTGCGGGTTGGCGACAGAAGGTATGGGGCCTCCAGCCGCACCAAGTCGAACCGGTTGGCGGGCAGGAGGCGGCGGGGCACCCGAACGGTGCGGCAGCACGCTCCGTGTGGCTGCATGGGGTGAGCGTGGGCGAGATCCAGTTGTTGGCTCCACTGATCGCCCGCTGGTGTGCAACCGACGCAGCAATCGTTCCCTGGTTGTCGACCACCACCAGCAGCGGGATGGAAGTGGCCGAAAAACTACTCCCGGAGGTGCGGCGGTTCTATTTCCCGTTCGACTTCTCATGGGCGGTCGGGAGGACTCTCGATACCATCCGACCTGCCATGGTAGTGCTCGGCGAGCTGGAACTGTGGCCGAACTTGATCGCCGCCGCGGCACGACGCTCGATACCGGTGGCTGTGGTCAACGGTCGCATGAGCGAACGCAGCTACCGTGGCTTTTGTCGCCTCAGGCCATTGGTTCGGCAAATGTTTTCCCGCCTGGCACTCGTCGGCGTGCAGAACGACGTCTATGCCGAGCGGTTTCGTGCGCTGGGTTGCCCTCCCGAAGCCGTCGTGGTGACCGGCAACACGAAGCTCGACAATGTCAACTTCGATCGCCATGACGAGCAGGTAGTGCGATTGCAAACCATGGCAGGAATCGACCGCTCACGCCATCACGTACTGATTGCCGGTAGTACCCACGGTCCGGAAGAGCGCGTTATTGCCACCGCGTTTGGCAACCTGCGGCCGTCCAACCCTGATCTGCGGCTGATCATCGTACCACGTCATCCGGATCGCTTTGACGCGGTGTGGAACGACCTGCAGGCTGTCGCGGGACTAAGGATGGTTCGCCGTTCCCAAATGTTAGAACCGCTCAACGGTGACGACTGGGACATCTTGTTGGTCGATACGGTAGGTGAATTGCGTTGGTGGTGGGGACTGGCCGACACGGCCATCGTCGGTGGCAGTTTCGGCAACCGTGGTGGACAGAACATGCTGGAACCGGCCGCCTACGGCGCCAACGTACTGTTCGGCCCTCACACATGGAACTTTAAGGATGTCACCCAGTTGCTGCTCGACGCCGAGGCGGCACGGATCATTCCCGATTTGCCATCGGTCGCTTCCGTGCTGGCCGAAGAATTGGCCCACCGTCAGGTGGGCAGGCAGCGCGGCCAGCGCGCTCGGCAAGTGATCGCTGCGCACCAGGGCGCCTTGCAGCGAACCGTCGAATTGCTGCACCGACGGTTGCGCATCGGTTCGTAATTGGGAACCAGGCGAACGCCGGGGAGAGCTCGCAGACACCACCACCAGAGCTTTCGGGGGGAATCGACAAGCGTACCACGCCTGACTGACGACCAGCGCCGCAGCCTGATCACCGCCGCCTGATTCCCTCGCGTTCACCCCTGCGCGGCTATCGCAGCAACGCCTTCCCCGCCCTGTCAGGCCTGGCGCAAACAGTGCATGTTGGCCATCGAAATACCGCTAACAATGGCCCCCACGATGCCGACAAAGCCTTGATCGGTACCACACAGGAACAGATTCTCCAGGTGGGTCGTGCCGTCGAGCTGTTTGTCGGGTGCCCCATACACGGCCCCATTGACGTGGGACGTAAATCGGCGAATCGTTTTGGGAGTGAACACGTCCGTGGCCACGACATGCCCGCGAAAATCAGGGACGAACCGCACCGCCGATGCGATGGCTCGGTCGTACCACCACATCTTTTGCCGCACGTACTCCGCCTCGGGCAGGTTTGCCCAGCGATCGAAGTCAGCGATCGTGGTCAGGCGAACAATGCCTTCTGGGAGCGTACCCGACTCTTCCGGATAGAGGTAGTTATTCGGGCTACAAAGGACGCCGGTCCGGGTGTCACACAGAGAATCGACGGGCCGCTGCCAATGAAAACTTTCCGAATCGTTGTAAAAGACGATCGTCTCGGGCAAACCGATCTCCCGCGGAAGGCAATCGAGCACCGATATCGACTCGATGAAGCTCATCTGGCCGGCCACCGCGGGCTGCTCTTCGGCCAGGTCATCACACAACTTCAGCGTCTCCACCATCCCGGCACTGGAGAGAATGCGGTCGGCGAAAAGTTGTTGACCATCCTCCAATTCGACGCCCACGGCCCGCCGGCCGTCAACGAGAATACGGCGTACGCCCGAGCGCAAGCGCAACTCGCCCCCCAACGCGCGATAACGACGAACCAACAGCTTAAGAATCAACCGCACCCCTTTTAGCGGTCGGGCAAATCCTTCGAGGAAAATACTACGGAACATGATGAAGAACTGGCCCACGTCCATATCATGCTCGCGAGCGTTGCCGTACCACATCAGGGGACACAGCAACATTTCTACCAGCAGCGGTTCATCGATGATGTTGCTCAGGAATTGACGAGCCGAACCGTTGAAATTCGATGCATCGAGATCGTCGTAATCGGCCAGTTCATCGAGCAGGCGTTGAAAGTTATCACCCTGGTCGGGGAACTCACGTTCGATCTCACTGCGCAACAATTCGATGTCATTGGAAAAGCGGAGCCGTACATCGGGGAAGGCGATCACCGAACCGGCCTGCGGGGCCAACTCGAGCTCCTCCCAGCGGATGCGCAGTTGGCGGAGCAGACGAGAAAGAGGACCGTGCTTGGCCCCCTTGGGCGTGTAGTTGGTGACCGCGTGGAGACCGACGTCGAAATCCCGGCCATGCATCCGGTAAAAGGAATTCAACCCACCGATCGTCCAGTGCTTTTCGAGGATACAGACACGCCGGTCGAAGTGGGCCAAGCGGATTCCCGCCGCCAGCCCGGACATGCCCGCACCGATAATGATCGTGTCGTAGTGCACGAGTTCACAGGTTCGCCATTTTGGGTTCGAGATACTTCACCGTGCTGGCCATGCTGGCCAACTCCCCGTAATCCTCCTCGGGGATTTGTATGCGATGCCGTTTGCGCAATTCCATGACGATGTCGAGGAAGTCCATACTGTCCAAGTCGATCTGTTCGCGAAACGGCTTGTCGTCCTCCAAATTGGAAAGATCTTCATCGGGGGCGATGTCGGTTAGGATATCGATAATCTCTTGTCGGATTTCCGCAGGTGTCATCTGTGAAGTCCCTCTGGATCGAGCGAAACAAGTCCATCAATGCCTGTCTATTGATTGGTGGTGCCGATGCTCGCCGTGGAGCGCTGTCGGTGACCTCCTCAGTGAATCAGGTAATGCGCTTCCTCTCTCGCGCCTGCTGGCCAGTCGTAGCTCATCGGCTAAACCAGGCAACCACGGCAGCCGATTCCTGTCTGCCAACCTGGCATCGCCAACGGCTGGCCACTGCGGCCCTGCCATCGGCGATCGCCGGCCTGGTGCTCCGTGCAGCTTCCCCGCTGGTACCGGGCAGCACCTGAAATCTCGTGCGGCCCAGCCGGCAATGGCCGCACCAAGCCGCTACACACCGACCGCCTGACCACGCGCCGCTGGCCAACACCCGCTCAGTAGCGTTCCACCTCGGCGCCCCACTGATCGGCGGAGTTGAGCCAGAATACCTTTAATCCGCATTTTCGCCTAGGGCCGGCACTGGAATAGGCCCCACTTATTGACGGTGCGAGATGGGATGGAGATACTGAATCGCTTTGGCTCGACCCTCGATCGCGGCATGTCGCCGTGGTGGACCTGTTCTCGACACGATCCGATCAACAAGGCGGGAGTGTCATGAACCGTGCCCGGGCGGCACGAAGCATCATGCTTCACGCACCAGGTTCAAGGTTAGGCATCGTCCCCTTGCGATCTGCCGCCGTGCGGCGGGGTCCGGTCTAGCGGCGACACTTGGTCCCGAACACGATTCTGTCCTCGCGGCGCGGCGTCCAGCATGACCGCCAGACCGTGCATCGCAGTTGGCGACGGTTCGGCGGTCGATGGATCCTGGGAAGTGGCCAAGGATATGCCGAAAACGATGGTGAGAGCCACACCACCAAGTGCAATGGCTCGGCGACGGCCCGTCAGGAGACATCGACTGGCGAGACATCGACCGGCGAGAGATTGCGGGCACCGTCGCGTGTCATCCAACAAGTAGCAAAACCGCCCGGCGCCATGAGCGACGGCAGAGGTTGGTTCGAAGTTCATCTAAAGGGAGTCGATTTTGGCTGCGACATGTGTCATCGGGCTTCAATGGGGGGGACGAGGCCAAGGGTAAGCTGGTAGACCTGCTGGCCCCACGCCACGACGCGGTGGTGCGGTATCAGGGTGGAGCCAATGCCGGACATACCGTGGTGTGCGGAGACCAGGTTTACAAATTGCACCACGTACCAAGTGGCATCCTGCACCCGGGCGTGATGAACTTCATCACCCCGGGCGTGGTGATCGAGCCCACCACCTTGCTTGGCGAATTGGAGGGGTTGGAACAGCGGGGGATCAATCCGCGTCGCAACCTCCTGATCAGTGAACGAGCCCACCTGGTCATGCCTTGGCACCTGCTGGAAGACCAGGCCATGAACCAACTGCTGGTGCAGGGGGAGAACATCGGTACGACCTTGCGCGGCATCGGGCCTTGCTATCGCGATAAGGTGGGCCGCACGTTCGCCGTGCGGGCGAGCGATTTGCTGCAACCCGACTTGCCTGAGCGGCTGACGTGGATCGCGGACACCAAGCGCCGGTTGTTGGCGGGGTTGGAACATGGTGGTGAATTGGCCCAGCGACTGGATACCGTAGAAGTGATCGCCATGGCCCAACGGTGGGCCGAACAGCTCGGCCCCTTGATCGGCGACACCACCCATCGATTGCACGACGCCTTGGAAGCAGGACAACAGTTGTTGATGGAAGGCGCTCAAGGATCGCTGCTGGACATCGATCACGGCACCTATCCCTTCGTCACTAGCAGCAATTCGTCAGGCGTGGGGATCTGCAGCGGATCGGGAGTACCGCCGCGGTGGATTGCCAAGGTCATCGGTGTTGCCAAAGCCTATTCGACACGCGTGGGGGGCGGCCCTTTTCCCACCGAGCTGCATGACGAAACGGGGGAGAAAATCCGCCAGTTGGGCAACGAGTTCGGCACGACGACCGGACGCCCCCGACGCTGCGGATGGTTCGACGCCGTAGCCGTCCGCTACACCGCCCGCTTAGGCGGCATCGATTGCTTGGCGCTGATGATGATGGACGTGTTGGCGCACTTCGATGAGCTGAAGGTATGCGTGGCCTATGAAGTCGATGGGCAGCGTATCGACCGCTTCCCCTGCGATGCGGAGACCCTTCGTCGCGCCCAACCGGTGTACGAAACGATCCAGGGCTGGAAGAAGGATGTTACCGGAGCGCGATCGATGGAGGATCTACCGGAGGGAGCGCATCGTTATCTGAATCGCATCTCCGAACTGATCGGCGTACCGGTAGCCGTTGTTTCCGTGGGTCCTGACCGCGAGCAAACCATTTTCGTCGATCAACAGCAGCAGTCGGTGATGGCGGCATGCGGAGCACCATCCTGATGCGACGCGTCTAACCAAAGGAAGATCAGAGGTGGGTGGCGCACAGTCGAGCGAATCACGAGCAGCCGCAGCGCAGCTGGCCAGCATCGCTGAGGTACCGCCAGAACGTCGCCCGCGGCACATTGCGGTCATCATGGATGGCAACGGTCGCTGGGCCCGTCAGCGCGGCCTGCAGCGCTACGAGGGCCATCTCCGCGGAGTCGACGCCGTGCGACGTACCTTGGAAGGTTGTCGAGATTTTGGTATCGAGGTGTTGACCTTGTACTGCTTGAGCAGTGAAAACTGGAAGCGACCACCGCAAGAGCTCGAGTTCTTGATGACGCTGCTGAAGGAATATCTCATCGCCGAGCGACAGACGCTGGTCGACAACAATCTGCGATTGCGCATCATCGGACGTCGCGAACGATTGCCGGATGAGGTCCAGCGGGAGATGGACGCCACGTTGGCGGCCTGCGCTGGCAACGATGGCATGACCCTCTGCCTGGCGATCAACTACGGTGGTCGTACCGAAATCGTCGACGCGGTGCGTGAAATCGGGCGGCAAATCGCTGCGGGGAATCTGCCAGGGTCGACGCCATCGATGAGGACACCGTCCATCAAGCCCTGTACACGGCCGGCCTGCCCGATCCCGACTTATTGATTCGCACCAGTGGCGAGGATGCGCATCAGCAACTTCCTCCTGTGGCAGATCAGTTACGCAGAGCTGTGGGTCACCGAGACCCTGTGGCCCGAGTTCTCGCAAGCTCACCTGGCCGCAGCCATCCGCGATTATGCGCGGCGACAGCGGCGCTTTGGTGGACTGTCCGTTGCCGGTAAGCCTCCGACCATGCCAGAAGCTGCCGGGGAAGGAGAACGAGGGGCGGCGGATGCGGCCGAAAAGATCATCACGCATACGGGGCGTCGGGGGGCGCGGTTTGAATTGCTTCGCTATCGTTTGCTATCGGCCAGCCTGCTGATTTCCGCCGCGCTGATGTTCGTTGCCCTGGACGCCTGGGCTCCCGATGGGGGTTGCGCTGGTATTTGGATCGCGCCGCTGGGCGCGGTGCTGTTCTTCGGTAGTGCTTGGGAGTGTTGTCGATCGGTCGCGCGACGGTGGTCCTGCCCATACAGCCTGCTCCCCGGATGGCTGGGGGCAGGAGGGGTGATTGTGGCCAGCATGGTTCCCATGCTGTGGGCCGCTGTCGGGAGAGCCGTACCCGAGCGATTGTCCGTTGGGGCGTCTCGGGTGGCCCTTGACGGCCATGCTCGTGGCTCAATTAGCCACCGTGTGTTGGTACCTGCCCTCCTATGCCCCCGGCAACGAGGTGCTCATACGGTGCTTCGCCGCCAACTGGGTTTCCACCTATTTTGGGGGGTGCGATGGCGTTTGCTGTTGCGGGTACGGTCCACGGGATCCGACAATTACGGGCTGTTCTTGGTGATAGGAACGATCGTGGTGGTCAAGGCGGCCGATGCGGGGGCTTACTTTACGGGAAGATGGCTGGGCAGGCACAAGCTGTGCCCGCGCGTCAGTCCGGGCAAGACAAGAGAGGGGCTCGTGGGCGCCTTGGTAATCGCGGCCGTGGTTGGTGTACTATACTTTGAACATTTGGGAAGCTATTGGTTTCCCTGGGCAGGATTCACCGCATGGAAGGCGTTTGGTACTGGCGATCTTGATCGCGGTGGCTGGCATTCTCGGAGATTTGATGGAATCGATGGTCAAGCGGGAGAAACGGGCGTCAAAGATAGTGGCCACTTGCTCCCGGGGCTGGGAGGCTTCTGGGATGTGACCGATTCCGTGATCCCCGCACTGCTTGTAACGTACTTGGCGGTCCTCGTTGAGCTGATTCCCTCTGGAGCGTTGCACTAGCCCGTATGTCCGAAGCAAACATCAATCTGAGTGACCCGGCTGCGGTGTTGGCCCTGCTGGGCCCCCAAGATCAGTACGCCCGCCTGATCCGACAGCACTACGGGGTGGCCATCACGCACCGCGATGGCAAACTGAAGATCATCGGAGATGAAGTGGCCGTACGGCAGGTCACCGAATTGCTGGAACGGCTGCATCAACAGAGCGAACAGGCGGGGGGGACTGACGCTGGCTGACGTCGAGGAGGCGCTTGGTGAAGTTGGCCAGGCCCCCGAGGCGACTGCGGGAGGGACGTACCGGGCGCCGCGGCAAGAATCATCCGGCGGCGATCGACCTGCCGCACCAACAGAGAAGAATTCACCCCAAGAGCGAGGGGCAGGAAGCGTACGTAGCGGCCATGCGGCGCAGTGCCATCACCTTTTGCCGCGGCCCGGCGGGATCGGGTAAAACATATCTAGCGGTCGGACTAGCCGTGGAATCGCTCAAGACCCATGCGATGCGTAAAATAGTTTTGGTTCGACCAGCGGTGGAAGCGGGGAGAAAACCTCGGTTTTTTGCCTGGCGATTTGCAGGCCAAGTTGAATCCGTACATGCGGCCGCTGTTGGATGCGCTGAATGAAATGTTGGACTTCGATCAGGTCAAGTACCTGATGGAGAACGATGTGATCGAAGTGATTCCGTTGGCTTATATGCGAGGCCGGACGTTGAACAATGCGTTCATCATTCTGGACGAAGCGCAGAATTCGACGTCGGCACAGATGAAGATGTTTTTGACGCGCATGGGTGAAGGGTCGAAGATTGTCGTCTCGGGTGATGACACTCAAGTCGACCTTCCCGCCGGTGTGAGCAGCGGGTTGCAAGACGCATGGCGTCGACTCTACGGTATCCAAGGAATCGAATTCGTCACGTTGCAAGGGGCTGATATCGTCCGCCATCCATTGGTTCGCCAAATCGTGGCCCGATATGAAGCTCAAGACAATGCAACCGCATCGACCGCTGCCGCCGGGACGAACAACCCGCTCGGCGGCGTCGGTTCGCAACCCCCGGAGGGTGAAGGGGATTAAACCCCTTTCGCTGAGTGCCGATGGCATCGACTAAAACGAAACACACGCGTAGTCAACGCGCCGCTTCTTTGAAGCTGCAGCCGGGAGGATGGCGTGGCTTGTTCCACCGGTTGATCGAAGGACACAGCCTGTGGCGGTGGTTGGTGGTGCTGGTCTGCTGCGCCGCCTTGGTTGCCATCTTCCGCGGCTGGGAGCCTCCCTTCTCCTACCGCGAAGGCGATGTGCCCACTCGCGACATCATCGCCCGCGTCCCCTTTACCATCGTGGACCATGAACAAACGCAGGCGCTGCGCGATCAGAAGCGGCGCGAGGTACTGTGCTTCTACGTCAATGATCCACGCCCCTTCGAAGAGCTGACCGCCGATTTGCTCGCCTTGCTGCGACGCATCGAGTGCCAACCTTCTGAACAATCTTTTGAAACCGAGCAACTCGATGCTGTGCAACAATTGGTAGGAGACCGCTCGGGGGCGGCAGCGCCAGACGTGGCCGATGCAGCCCAGGAACTGTGCAAATTGTTACATCGCGATCCTCTGGAACCAAGCGGCAAGCTGCTGTCGGCCATCCAACAGGTATTGGCACCGATCGCCGAGCAAGGCGTGCTGACCAAGTTGAGCCATGATAGCGATCAGGGAAGCCAGCGTTCGATCATCGTGCTGCCAGAGGAGATCGTCGTCGATGTGGCCCGTGTCCGCTACTCCCAACTGGTGGAAGACCTGCCTCAAGCGATCGTGCAGCAGATCGAGCAAGCTTACGGAGATCCGGATGTCGTCCCTGCGGCCAGGATCATCGCCGACTACCTGGCGCGCAAGCTGCCGAAAAACACGTTGGTTTATGATCGGGAACGAAGTGAGCAATCACGACGTCGGGCCGAAGCATCGGTCCATGAGGCGGAAGTATCCTACTACGCGTCGGTCAGCCGGTTGGCGATTGCCGGTCAACCGATCACACGGGATAAGGAATTGCCGTTGTTGCAAGCCGAACACGCGGCTTGGCTGGCTTCGTTGTCCACGGTGGAGACGGCCTTCCATTTCCTGGCCTTCATGGGGATGCTGGCCGCGGTTTGTCTATTGTGTGGGATCTACATCTACGCGCAGTACGATCGACAACTGCTGAGCGACACCTACCGTTTGGTCCGGTTGGGAATCACCATCGTCGTCGCTTGTCTGCTGTGCCGTTGGGCAGCCGCCGTCCCGCTGCGGGCGGAGATCATGCCGTTGGTAGCGGTAGCGTTTACGATCACCATCGCCTACGGTCGACAGATGGGGTTGCTGTTGGCCACTTGCCTGGCGTTGATCGTCACCTTGGGCTTGGGGTTTGACCTGGCCGCCTTCGTTACGTTAGCAGCCGGTGGATGTGCCGCTTCGCTACTGTTGGGACGCATCCGCACGCGCACCCGGTTGATGTATGTCGGCGTCTTGGTCGCGCTGATCGTGGCGGCGACTCACGTGGGCGTTCAAACTGTTCGCGGCATGTTGCACGTCGTCAATCCGGAAACCATCGATTTGCTTCCCATCCAAACGGCTTGGCGATCGATGGCAGCGCATCTGTTCTGGCAATCCCTGCAGTTGGGAGGTATGACGATCGCGGCAGCGGCGTTGATGACGGGCGTACTGCCATTCATTGAGAAGATTTTCGATGTGCAGACCGATTTGCGGTTGCTGGAACTGGGTGACGCCAGCCACCCGCTGCTGCGGCAACTGGCTCAGCGTGCACCGGGAACGTACAACCATTCGATCAACGTGGCCGCCATTGCAGAAGCCGCCGCCGATGCGATCGGCGCTCACGGCCTGCTCACGCGCGTCGGCGCTTATTTCCATGACATCGGGAAGATGTTCAAGCCCAACTATTTTATCGAAAACCAGGATCAGGGGACCAATACCCACGCCGCGTTGCAACCGGCGATGAGCACTCTGGTGATCATCGCCCATGTGAAGGACGGTGCCAACCTGGCACGGCAACACGGATTACCGCGACGCATCATCGACTTCATCGAGCAGCATCACGGGACGACTCTGGTGGAGTACTTCTACCGTGAGGCGACTAAGCGCAACGAGGCGAATCCCAATAAGGAAGTGGTCTCGGAGACCTCCTTCCGCTATCCGGGCCCCAAACCGCAGACGCTGGAAGCAGCCGTGTTGATGCTTGCCGATTCGGTGGAGAGCGCTAGTCGTGCGTTGGTAGAACCAACTCCGGCACGTATCCAGCATTTGGTCGATGCCATCGCCATGAAAAAGCTGCTCGACGGCCAATTCGACGAGTGCGGCTTGACGCTCCGCCAACTGCACACCATCAAACAATCTTTAGTAAAATCGTTGACCGCCATCTACCATGGTCGTATCAAGTACCCGGATCAAGCGACAGCATGACCCCCCTGAAATAGCAGCCGAGGATGCCGCATGATGATGCACGATATTGTTTCCTATGGTTTGGGAGCTGGCGATTGACGATGCCCGAAATCGATCTCGACATCCATTACCACGTGCGGTCGGTGGCCGACGATTCCGTACGCTTCCGTGAGGCGGCGCAGTGGATTGCCCACCGCCAACGCTTACGTCGGCTGGTAGCCAGCGTAGCGATTGTGGGAGACGCGGATAGCCGACAGTGGAATCGCCAGCATCTGGGGCATGATTATGCGACCGATGTGATCAGCTTTGAAATCGATGGCGGATCCGACTGGATCGATGGTGAAGTGATCGCCAATGCCGAACTGGCGCAGCGGTTGGCGGAGAAAGCTGGTTGGTGCGCTGAGGACGAATTGCTGTTGTACGTGATTCACGGCTTGTTGCATGTCGTGGGCCTGGACGATCAGACGCCTCAGCAGGCGGCCGACATGCGGCAGGCGGAGCAAGAGTGCCTGACCCACCTTGGCGTGCCGGGAGCAGAGAAGCATGTGCAGCGCTGGTCGGTGGTTAGTTACTGATCCAATCTCTTTTCTTTCGCCATGAGGAGGCTCGCGCGATAGCGACCATGGATGTTGACTGGCTCCTTTGGGTAATGATCGCCGGTTGGGCTTGCACCCTGCTTGGCGGTCTCGGTGTGCACGTCCTGGATAACTTCAATGGCCGCCGCCTGGAGGCGTACTGCCGATTGCGACGCAAACCGGAGCGGTTCGGAGAAATCCTGGACAACTACGAAGATGCGGCGATTGCGGCGCAGTACGTGTTGCTGTGCGGGTTGGTGATCGGCAGCGTTGCGGCCGGAGGCTGGTTCCTCCATGGATTGATCGCCAATCAAGGGCAGGCGGCGGCACCGGCCACCTTTCCCGCGGCGTGGCCATTGACCGGTTGGTTTGTCAGCTGGCTGTTTCTGCTGATCCTAGCCGGCCTCTGGTTGCCACGATTGATCGTTTTCTATAGTTCCTCACAGTTCTTGTACTACACCTGGCCTCTGTGGCGGTGCCTGACGACGCTCATGCAACCGATCGTGGCCTTGGGTGATGTTTTCTCCTGGCTCGGCTATCGGTTGAGCGATGATCCGTCCGGTGTCATCCCGGAAGAGGAAATGATCGAAGACGAAATCCGCACCATGGTCACGGCCGGTCAGCGGGATGGATTTTTCGGAGAAGGAATCCCCGAAATGATCGAAGGCGTGATGGAGTTGAGCGAGAACGATGTGGCCTCCATCATGACCCCACGTAGCATGATCGATGCCTTGGAGGTGCATACTCCCTGGGAAGAGATGCTCCAACGAGTGATCGAATGTGGCCGCACACGCATCCCCGTCTACGAACAGACACTCGACAATATTATTGGAATTCTATTTGTAAAGGACCTGTTGCGCGTGTTGGCCGATCCCACCAAACCACGCAACGAGCAGGTACTTCGATCCATCCTCCGCAAAGCATGGTTCATTCCGGCCAACAAACCGGTCGATGAGTTGCTGCGCATGTTCTTGCATAACCGCAACCACATGGCAATCGTGGTCGACGATTATCAACAGGTCATGGGGGTGGTGACGATCGAGGACGCCCTGGAAGAGATCGTCGGGGAAATCGCCGACGAACTCGATCTGGACGAGGAAGCGGAGGTGAAGTACGACCCGACCGATCACTCGGTAGAAGCCGAAGGCAAAGTGCCAGTAGAGGTTGCCGCCAAGGCGCTGGGGGTCGAACTGCCTGACTCGGATGACTACGACACGGTGGGAGGTCTGGTGGTCCATCGCATGCAACGCATCCCGGTCCCGGGGGAATGGGTCGATGTGGGGAAGGTGCGCATTACCGTATTGCAGGCCACCCCGCGCGCCGTGAAACGAGTACGGCTGGAATTGATCGAAGACGAAAAGGAGCAGGATGCGGAATCGGCCACCGCGGCGACTCCCGAACGCTCGTCCTCCTAGGACCGGAGGCAGGCGATCAGCGGTTCACTGCGGCACGACATGAAGCGTGTAGTGTGCCTGGTCTGGGAACAGGGAAGTCCCCGCGGGTCCGATGTCGGCGATGTTGATCTCGTACACGAACCCAGGTCGCCACTGAGGCAATGCCAGGTGAACCGCTTGGCCATCGGCATCGACACGAATCGCCGCAATCGTCTCCTGACGTTCATCCTGATCATCTCCTCCATAGGCAGGAGTCGCGATGCGTCGGTAGGAGCGGATCGCATACGCTTGCTCGCTGCTGGCCAGAACCGGATCAATGGGGCGAGTGAACTCGATGCGGAACCCTCGCGGGTCGGCCGTGACCTCCGCAATCCCCAGGGGCAGAAAGCCGGTCGGCCGGATGCACACCAGAGATCCGGTATTCGAACCGCCGCCCCAACCGCTATCGTGCAGATTACCGACATACAGGTCGCCCTGCGGCGAAATCTCGCAGACGATCGGTCCCTCAAAGGTCGGCTCCTGATCGACTGGATCCCGACTGAATCGATAGGCAGCCCCCTGATATGTATCACCGACGCGTTGCAAGGTCATACGAATCAAGAACCGTCCATTCATCTCGCAACCGATCAAATGTCCATCGAACCTCCCCCAACGGCTCTCCTCTGGCCGACGAGCCTGCGGATCGATCAACTGGCAGACACCGTTGACGCTGCGCGTCCAGGGATGCGGTAGGTTGATCGCGGGTTCTTCGTAGGGTGGTGAGAATCCATCACGGTTTTCTAATTTGTTAATGAAGCCGTAGCGACGGCCGGGCCGCAGATGGTTCAACTCATTGAACGGATTGTAATTGCCTTGATTATCCGTGGTGAACAGATCGCCTTCGCGGGTCAAGACGATGCCCATGGGGAACCGCAAGCCGGCACTGATCGATTCGACACGGTACATCCGTCCAGCCACCGCATCTGGATCAGGTATCAGTTTGATCGCATGTCCACGCAGCACGGCCTGCTCGGGCAATCGATCATCTTGCTGGCACGGCAATGCCGCGTAGTAATTGCCTTGCGCATCACGTTCCAAACCTACAGCCCAATCGTGATAGTCGGAGGTGTACCCCCATCCGTCGGCCAGGACTTCCGCATCCCACAGGTTCCCATGGGGATTGGGTTTCATGCGGAGCAATGCAAATTTCACCAACACATCGAGATGGTTCTCACCGGCCCAGATGCCGTAGGGCGTGGGGAGATTGTCGCTAATGGCTGAGTAATCGTCGTACCATCCATCGCCGTCTCGGTCTAGCACTTGGAGAACTCGCCCCTTCAACGAGCCGATGAACATTTCTCCGCGTGGATTCCACGCCAGGGCGATTGGCATTTCCGCCACGGGGAGCGGTAATTGAATGGCTTCGCATCCCGGCACCACGGGCAGTTCGACGGGGTGACGTGGCGGCAATTGGACATCCAACCATGGCAGAGAATCGACCGGAAGCGTGGTCCGATACCCACTTTCCCACTGCACAGCCTGCCCATCCGAGGAGGATAAGTAAAGGAGCCCCTGCTCGGGTACGACCTTAGCGGTCGTGCCCGCTAGCGGAACTACTTCGACCGCCGCGTCGGAGGCCAATTGAAACTGGGATGCTGTGGCGGTTGCCGACACCAACGTCCCGCCCACGCGCAGCTCGACAGCCTCTTCGTCATCGACTCCTATCTGGGTGCGCACCACCAGTCCATCGGTAGCTGTGGTGACACGTTGTTCGATCAAGCGCCAGTATTGCTGGTCATCGTCACCGAAATGAATCCTCCCTCGCCACCAAAAACCCGACGCCTCGCGCCCGAAGGCATCGAGACGCACCGCGGTTTGGCCCGACCGCCGCGTCGGATAGATTCGCTGCGGACGACGCAATCGATAAACTTCCAGGGGCGACGGACTGAGAAACGGACTTCCCGGCTCCCAATACCACGTCTTACCGCGCGTGTACTGTCGGGCGACATCGCCCAACCACCAGGCGACCAAACGCCCTGATTCCAGATCGAACAGGACGTTGTGGCGATTGGGCATGCCCACTGCCAAAGGCCACACATACTTCGTCTGCTCGTCAACTTCCAAAACTCCCGTCACCAACTGCGCGACTTCGCGGTGCTGCGGATCGTTGTGGGCGCGAACGATACGAACAGGATTCGGCTTCGGCGGCTCGAATCCCGGTTGATTCAGCACCTGCCATAGCGACTCCAGCTGCACGTCAAGATTACCACCGAGGACACCTGCCACCGGAGTTTGAATGGCAGGCATTTCCATCTGCGGAATGATGCGGGAGGGGTTGCGCACCCAGCGATCGAACCATTCCTTGCGAATCCGTTGGCCTAACATGGTCAAATCGGTGCCTCGGGCCTTGAGATCGACCTGCGGTGGAGGCGAACTGCCGATCTGATGGCAGCTTTGGCAACCGAAGCCGTCGGCAGTGACCAAGCGCGGTGCCGCCAAGGCCACCTCTCTCCCCTCGGGCAACTTCGCCTCCGCGCGGTCATAGTCCGGAATTCGGTCGGCGTCCACGAAGTAGTCCACAAGCGACTGCAACCGATCGGCCTGTAGCGAGTACTTGGGCATCTGCATGTCCAGCCACGGCCGCAAGGGAGGATGGCGGCGAGTGATCGCGTCTTTCAATGCCTCCTCGGTGAGCTTGTCACCGATGCCGTGAAGCGCCGGGGGAGCCATGGCGGCCAGTCGCGCGGCCGTTTCGGGAAACGCCTCGGCCACGGGCGGCAGACGGGGTGCGATTCCCGGATTTGTTCCCCGTGCATGGCACCCCAGGCAGTTCAGTTCGGTCAATCGCGTGGCAGCGGCCAAGGCGGATCCGCCAGGCAGCAGGCCTCCGCGCACCGTGACCTCCAAATACGCGTTCATCGCATTGCGCAGCGCCTCGGGCAATTCGTATCCCGGCCGACCTCGCTCGGCGTCGGGCCTCCCCAGACAACTATCGGTCGTGTCTTCGATTGGTGACGTCAAAGGAAGTAAGCCCTGCGGAGCACTGGCCAGGGAATCCGGGAGGAGGTGGCAGTTGTTGCAGCGGTGTTTCCGCACCAGGCGGCGTGCCTCGGACCAGGCGGTTGGCGTAAGGGAATCTGCCGCTGGCTGCCGCAAGCGACCTGAGGCAAACGAATCGTCCGACTTTCCTTCCCCCCTCTGGCCTTCCCCCGTACCAGGCGTTCGACCTGCCCCAGCGGAGATCTGGGAAAGGTAGCCGATCAAATCCATGCGTTGGACGGCATCCAGCTCGAAAGCAGGCATCCGATGCACCTTGTTGACCATCGCCGGGTCGGCCAACCAACGTGCCAGGAACGCCTCCGGCCGCTTCCGAAGAACACGACTGAGGTCTCCACCCCCGAAAAGGGCGTCGACGATCGACCGATCGGAACCCGTAGCATCCGCCAGCTTGGGGTCAGGAGACGGGTGGCAGGCGAGGCAGCCGATCGAGTGAAACAATACCGCGCCGGAGTGGGCATCAGGTTGGTCGCGCCTCGGCTGGGAGGATTTGCGGCTAGCGTTTCGTCGCTGGATTTCGGCGCGCGGGTCGGGGGCGGGAGACGAAGGCAGCGAAGCGGCCAAGAGGGCGTCGGCGACGAGATGCGCTTCCTCTGGTGACAGCCCCAAGAAAGGCATGCGCCGATTTGCCAGGCGTTGCATCAAGAGATCCGCCTCGCGCCCCGTGCCTGCGGCAGGGTAATCCTGCGGCGTGGCCATTAAATGCTGGATTAACCAATCCCGTTCGATGTTTCCCTGCAGGTGCGTCAAATCGGGACCGGGAACCGGTGGCAGTCCCCGGTCGATGTGATGGCAGGCGGCGCACCGCAGGCCGTGCACCAGCTGGGGCGCGTGCTGAAGCCAAGGAGAGATGGTCTGTTCCCATGCGTGCCAGAAATACCGCCCCGCGATCGGTTCGCGAACGAATCCTGGCGCTGACCAAAAGAGGAGCAGTTGGGGTTCTCGCGTCGCCGGCCGATACTGGATGCGAAAAGGCAATCGGCCAACACCTAGTTGCAGTGGTTGGCTCGACACCCAGGCGGGAGTGTCGGCCGCCGCGCTCCAGGAGGATTCGCCATCGATCTCCACCGTGAGCTCCCCGGCTACGAAGGCGTGGAACGTGATGGGGCCTTTGTCGCGAATATGCAGCCAGCCCTGCCACACAATCTGCGTTAGCGATGACTGCTCCGCCAGCGAATCGGCAGGTGAATCCTCGGGCAGGTACTGCGGCACTTCATCGACCTGCTTCCATACCCCGGATGGGCAATGGTAGTGGCCAACAAGCCCCGGGAGGAACTCGGGAGCTTCATCTTGAGCCGAAACCAGTCGAACCGTGATCACACTGGCAAGGAGAATCACCATCGATAGCTTGCGCAGAATCGTTGTCATCGGACTTGGCGGTTGGTGTTGCATGCCGATTTCTTCTATATTGCGATCGTGGCGGAGGATTCCGAACCGGAGAGGTAGACTTTTGGCGGGCCTGTTTCGCGGGATATTGCGGCACGGCTTCCCTTCGAAATGGTCATTATACCCGGCAAGGAGTATGATGTTTAAGTGATGCTGCCACCGGCCTGGTGGCCCGCGCCGACGCGGTCGGATCAACACCTTCCATCGAAATCCTAGGGAGTGCAGGATTCATGCGAACTCGAATTGGAGCCCCTGTGACTATGGTCACCGGCCTGCTGTGCACCGCGACCATCTTGGGCCTCGCGCCGTCGCTTACCGTGGCCGCGGGCCAAGAGCAGCGCGGATCGGCGGTTTCTGGCCAGCAGGCTTCGGCCGCAACCGCGGACCGACAACCGGAAAGCGACGAGCAACCGCCAGAGGCATCACGGGACGGCACGGTCCGGCCGCACGAAAGAGGTCGAGAATCGGAATTGGAGTTTGTACGCATTAAAAAGGAGGGCAAAGTTCCGGTCGCCTTGCAAACGGCCATCGTTACCTATCGTCGCGAGGATGGCACCGGCCCCGAAGTTACCCTGATCGGTGCGATTCATGTCGGCGAACGGGAATACTATCAGCGGCTTAATGAGTTGTTCCAACAGTTCGACGCCTTGTTGTTCGAGATGGTGATGGATCCACAAGGCGGTATCCCCGATCCGGAGGAGCGCGGGGTGAGTCCAGTGAGCACGATTCAAGTCGGGTTGAAAGAAGCACTCGGCCTGAGCTTTCAATTGGATGAAATCGACTATCACGCCGCCAACTTTGTCCATGCCGATATGACCCCCGAGGAGTTTTTCGAGACGATGCGCAAACGCAAGGAAGGCGTGTTGCAGATGTTCCTTCGTTCCGTGGGCGCCAGCCTGGCGATGCAAAGTGCCGGGCAAGCCAACGACCTCGACCTGATCACCGCGTTGATGGCCCAAGATTCCCAAGCAGCCCTGCGTCGCGCCTTCGCCGAGCAGATGAGCTTGATGGACGGTCAGATGGCCGCGCTAACCGGCGAGGACGGGAAGAGCACGTTGATTACCGAGCGGAATGCCAAAGCGATGGAGGTCCTCCAGCGAGAAATTGCCGCGGGCAAGAAAAAGCTGGGCATTTTCTATGGAGCGGGACACCTCGAGGATATGCACCGTCGGTTGGTCGACGAGTTCGGCCTTCGCCCGGTCGACACCCAGTGGTTGGACGCGTGGTCTCTACGCTAAGCTCCCCCATGAACGAACGGCCCCCAGAGCCCTTCCCCGGTGTTCGTGGGCCAGGGAAGAGTTCTTGGGAAACGGTCTGGAAAGACGATCCGATGGTACCTCTTTTCGTGCCGAAGGTTGCCAAGCGACCTCGGCCTTTTTTCCTGTTTTGTCAAGCAAGAGTTGGCTTCATGCCGTGTGATCTTGGTACGGTGAGCCGGTGCCTGCTGTTGATGCTCGCTTGCCTGGCCGGGTTGCGGCCACAGCGGGCAGGTGGACAGGAGGCCCCGCCAACCGATACTCATCGCATGAACGTGTTGTTCGTGGCAGTAGACGATCTGGCCTGTGCCATCGGGTGTTATGGGGACCGCCGTGCCGTCACGCCGCATCTGGATCAGTTGGCTGAAGATGGCGTTTTGTTCACACGAGCTTACTGCCAATTGCCGTTATGCAATCCAAGCCGGGCATCGGTTCTAACCGGAATGCGTCCCGATCAACTTCAGGTCTACGATCTGGAACGCCACTTCCGCCAATCCATGCCCCAGGTGACGACGTTGCCACAGTTGTTTCGTCGCCACGGTTGGTTCACCGCTCGGGTAGGAAAGATCTTTCATTACGATGTGCCTTTTGGCATAGGAACCGACGGGTTGGACGATCCGCAATCTTGGGATGTGGTCGTTAATCCGAAGGGACGCGATACGGCGGAGGAACACTTGATCTTTAATGCCGAGCCACATCGGCCGATCAGCGGCGCGCTGAGTTGGTTGGCAGCCGATGGGGACGACAGCGAGCAGACCGACGGCATGGTGGTGACCGCAGCGCTACAGCTCCTTCGAGAACATGGGGATGCTCCGTTTTTCCTGGGAGTGGGGTTCTTTCGCCCGCACACGCCCTACGTTGCTCCCCGCCGCTACTTCGATCTGTTTTCCTTCGAAGCCATGCGATTGCCGTGGTCGCCCCCCCACGACCGAGAGGATATCCCAGCCGCGGCCTTTGCTCACAATTGCCAAGTTCCGCACTACGGGTTGGACGAACGGACGTGTCGAGAGGCGTTGCGTGCCTATTACGCCAGCGTGGCCTTCGTGGACGCCCAACTGGGGCGACTCCGGAAAGGCCTGGTGGAAGCGGGAATTGCCAACCGCACCATCATCGTCCTCTGGTCCGATCACGGCTATCACCTGGGAGAACACCAGGGGGTGTGGCAGAAACGTTGCCTTTTCGAACCTTCCGCACGAACTCCGTTGATCATCTACGACCCTCGGGCTGCGGGAAACGGAACTCCCTGCCCCCGGATCGTAGAGCTGGTCGACCTGTATCCGACTATCGCGAAGTCGTGTGGGCTGACGCCTCCCACCGAGGTTGCCGGACGCAGCCTGGTTCCACTTCTACAATCCCCCACCCAACCGTGGCGTGAAGTCGCCGTCACTCAAGTATTGCGACCTGGCGATGGCATGCCAGTGATGGGGCGCAGCGTCCGCACGCCACGGTGGAGATATACCGAGTGGAATGGCGGCCAAATGGGTCGTGAGCTTTACGATCATCTGCACGATCCCCACGAGTTCCACAACCTGGCCGGCCGCGCGGACAAGCAGTCGTTGATGGAGCGATTGCGGTCGCGATTCGATGGTCGTGCCATAGCAACGCCACCGCCTACCCCCTTCAACCCGCAACGGCTGTGAGGTACCCAGATGGCAGAACCACGAGCCTATGCTGAAGAGGTGGTCGACGCAATTCCGAGGTGGATGGCCAGGCGTCCCTTTATTGTTCCATGCCGACACCGCACCGCGGGGCTGCTGATTTTTTTCCTGCCTCTCTGCCACTGGCTGGCGGCTAGCGGCCGGGCACAGGACAACCAGCCTGAATCGCTGACCGAGGCGCAGGCGGCCGTCGCGCCGCGGAGTGATCGCATCACGCTGCACCGTCCACCGCCTGCTCAGGATATGTGGAGTGGTCCGCAGCACGAGATCGTCAACGGTCGCATCCTCCAATTCGATCAGGAGTGGTTGGTCTATATCGGTGCAGATGGCCAACAGCACTCGGTAGCCAGCGATCTGGTCGAGCAGGTCGACGTCCAATGGGCGAACGATGCCGCCCGTCAGGCCAAGCAACTGGTCGACAGGCGAGAATACCGAGCGGCAATACGAGCCCTGGAATCTGCGGTCAAAAGCGGCATTCCGCGATGGCAGCAGCGTCTGTTGATCGCTGACCTGGTGCGATGTGTGGAGGCGATCGGGCAACCACGAGTAGCCGGAGTGTTGTTTCTCAACCTGGCCCGCTCCGCACCACCGTTGCTGGTGTATGCGGACATGCCATTGACCTGGTCGGCGCAAGAACCCGACGCCAGCATGGCCGAACAACTCGACGCCTGGTTTACGTCGAGCGACCCACATGCCCGCTTGTTAGCCGCCAGCTGGCTGCTATCGGGAAACCGTCGACAGGAGGCGGAGTCCGTGTTGACCGAGTTGCAAGCCTCCTCGATCCGCGGCATCGCCCTGCTGGCCACCCTGCAAGCCTGGCGAGCGACTCCGCCGACGGAGACCGAAGGTCGAGTAGCCGAGTGGATGGCCGTGAGAGACAGCCTGCTGCGTCCGCTGCAGCTCGGCCCCACCCTGTGGCTGGCTGAACGTCTGGAAGCCACCGGCCATCGCGAACTGGCCCTCGGGCAGTGGATGCGGATTGTCACTCAGCATGGCGACCGTTACCATCGCTGGCAAGTGGCGGCCGGACGAGCAGCGGGATTGATACAAGCAGTAGGATCCGAGGACGAGGCACAGAGGTTGAATGCATGGATTGTCGAATTGTCCGAACCAGTGGAATCACCGTAGTCACTGCTTGCGTCGTGGCGACGCTTCCGGCGACGACCATGGCGCAGGCAGAGTCCGGTGGCGCGCCATCGAACCATGAGGAACGGGTGGGAGGCTTCTGGGACATAATCCTGTCCGGTGGCTGGTTCGGCACGACGGTACTGATCGTCTTGGTCGTTCTGTCGATGGTAGCGGTCTACTTGATCGTCGAACAGATGCTGGTCCTGCGGCGCAACGAAGTGATGCCGGCGGGACTGGCCGAGGAGGTGCGGCAGTTGCTTGCGGCAGGTCGGCTGAAAGAAGCTGATGCCGCCTGCCGCCGTCGTCCCAGCCCGCTGTCGTTTGTTCTGCTTAGCGGGATCGCTGAGTTGGACTTCGGCTGGCAAGCGATGGAGAAAGCCATGGAGGATGCGGTGGCAGAGCAAGCGGCCAAGTTATTCCGTCGTATCGAGTACCTCTCGGTGATTGGCAATCTGGCTCCGATGTGTGGCCTGTTGGGGACGGTAACCGGCATGATTCTGGCCTTCCAACAGGTGGCGGTAAACCAAGGGATGGCCGGCGCAGCAGATCTGGCCGAGGGCATCTACTCGGCCCTCGTCACCACCGTGGCAGGGCTGATCGTCGCCATCCCCGCCTTGGGAGCCTTTGCCGTGCTGCGCAATCGCGTCGACCAGCGGATCGCCGAAACAGCCTATCTGGCCCAACACGTATTCGCCCCCCTCCGCCGCCGTGCGGTGCAGTTGCCTTCGCGACCGTCCCCACCGCCTCCGACCAGGCCTCCCGCGTCCCCCAGTTCTCCCCCGCCACGCCAAGGATAACTCCATGCGGACGCCTCGATTGCTTGCCGCCGGTTCCTCCCGGATCAACATGACACCCATGATCGATGTCGTGTTTCTGTTGATTATCTTTTTTCTTGGTCTCCAGCCATCTGGCCAAACAAGAGAATTACATGCCCTTGGACCTTCCCACGGCCGCAGCCGCCATGGGGGAAACGCCACAGGAATCGACGATCGTCGTCAATGTGGCTGCGGACGGGAATTGGTACGCCCTGGGCCAACAGGTCGATCTCCCCCAGCTTGCCAATCTCCTGCGCCGCCAACGCATGAGAGCTGCCGAGCCGGTTCGTCTGCGCCTTAGGACTGATGCCCAAGTTGCCTACCGGCGTGTCGCCCCCATTCTTCGCTTGGCTGCCCAGGAAGGGATCGGAGATATCGCGTTTTCTGTCTTCGAGGAACGAGCACGATGAAAACCGATTACACTTTCGATGCCCATCCCCAGCGGCGCCGGCGGCCGGAGGATGCCGATGTGGCCATGACGCCGATGATCGATGTCATCTTCTTGCTGCTCGTTTTCTTTTTGGCGACCAGCAGTTTCCGCGCGGTAGAGAAATTGCTGCCCAGCGGAGTCACCGAGTTTGCGCCCGTAGCTGGTACCGCCTCCGGAGAACCACCTCCCAGACCCTCCTGAAGAGTGGATCGAACAGGTGGTCGTGCGGATCGGATGGGAGGATGGCCAGGTGACCGTCTCGGTCAACGGAAGCCGCTTGGGCGACTTCGGAGAATTGCCGGGACGATTTCAACGTATTCGCGAAGTGCACCAAGATGTCCCCATCGTCATTGATCCTGATGCGGAAGTCCCCATGCAGCAAGTGGTACGCGCCTACGATTGGGCTCGTCAAGCCGGACTTCTGCGCGTATTCTTGGCTACTCGATCGTAAACTCATCCACCGATTGCCCATTGATCGCTGAACCGTCATTGAATGACCTCGTCACAACGTTTGGCAACTCGATACCGCCTGCAGCTCGATACGACTTGGGCTCAATGGTTCGACCGTGACATCGAGCGGATTGCCCCGATCGGAGCCCTAGGCAAGTGCGTGCCGGTGGGAGGATTGGTCGACGAAGCTCCGTCGGGAATATGGGCTGGCTTCATGCTGCCCGATACCTTGCCCATTGTTGGCAACGAGTACGGTGACTGGATCTGCGTTCGCGTCGGCGCCGACAATCGCTTCGGCGAGTTGATCTACTGGTATCACGGCGGCGGCGACTGGATTCCCGTCGGTTCGACGTTGGCGGAAGCATTTCTTCACGACGCGATCGACCAGTTTCGTGAAAACCTTCATCAGGCGATTCGAGGAGCCGACGAGTCGCGAGTGGGCCTCACGCTGCCCAATCCTCGTCGCCTGGTCGAGGGGGATCTATTTCACTGGATGACCGATCACCTTCCACCGGGACAGAGTGACCAACAGGATGCCGTTCGTACCATTGCCCGATCCTTGGTCGAACAAGACCACCGTAGCGCCGTCCAACAACTGTGGCAACAACAGTGGGCACCTTACGCCGCCGCTTGTGACTTGCTCGAACATTACTTGCGGACGCCGTTGGCTCGTATCGCACGCCCCGACATCGCCGAGTCCTGCGGGCTAAACTGGTATCCCGATTTCGTACAGTTGACCTTTGATGTCGCTACCATCCCAGCGGCCTTGCGCGATCGGATACGGGAACTTCTTGGCGACCCATCGGTTGCCTGGCCGGCGCAAGATTGGCGCCGTGCGTGCCACCTCGCCGACCAGGTCTTGGCCCAGCGGTCCGACCTGGGCTGGGCGTTTACCGTGGCCGGATGGAGTCGCGAACGAGCGGGTGAAACCGAGGAAGCCGCTCAGCTCTACTTCCAAGGCAGATTGGCGTCGAGTTTTTCCGATCAGGCAGTGCGTTTCGGGGCGCATTCGACCGCCGAGCGCTTGGGGAAATTCTCGATGGCTCGGCTCGCCGACTTGCAAGATTTTCTGTCGGCCGAACAACGAGCCGACGGATACGCGAGTCTATTCTTCAACCGCAGCAACCGTTCGTTGTTGGCCGTCGTTTCCCAATGGTGGATGGAGAGGGCACAGGAAGCGCTCGCCAATGGAGCTCCCGAAACCGCCTACGAATGCTACTACCGCGCCGGGTGGGATCTGGGAGTGAGCCGCTTGGTAGAATACCAGCCCATTCTGGAAGGGCTGGTGACCGCCGCCAAGCAGGCAGGCTGGGAGGCTCGCGCTGAAGTGGCTAGAACCCATCTTCAGCGACTACATCGCCAGATAAGGTAACCACCAAAAAACCTTCCGCGGAACAGCGACTGCCCACGGAAGGTTTGAGCTCGGATACGAACCATACCGGTTGTTCACCCTTTCAACTTGGGCGAACTAACTTCCCATCTCGGCAACCGTGTTCAAAAGCTTGAGGGTGTTGGTGCGACCATAACGCTCCACCAAGCTTCCGAATCGCTTGCGCGCTTGCAGATCTTTCAACTCGCGCATCGAGCTAATATTGTCCAACACGTCCCAGCTCAATTGAATGGAATCGACGAACTCTTCCAGAGATTTCCCCTGAGCTTTGGCTTCCTCGATCATAGCACGAGCGATGAGAATGTCTTCTACCTGCGTCTTCGAAGGGACTTCTCCACCAGAACTACGGCGGCGTTTCTGCGTGATCAGCAAGGTGCCGCACTTGGGGCAACGTTCCGTCGCCGCCGCCACATAGCCACCACAGCACTTCAACTCCTTGCGTCCTCGTCCACCCTGCTTGAAGATTTTCGTCATTCTTTCAACCTCTTGTAAATAAAGCAAGTCAGCTAGTTACTGGAGACAGGCCTATCGATCACATTCGCATGTGTGGATTCTTTGATAGTGAGAACTGTTCAAACTATACCACAAAAGATCAGAAGCAAAAGTATTCTCTTCTCAAATGACCAGGGATTTTCCGCGGAGGGCCACCGATGGGGTTGAGTCACATGTGGGCGCGAATATGATCGAGGAAATTCGTATTCCATCCTCCCAAGATCTGTCCAAAATCTTCTGAATACCAGAAAAAGCATTCGATCGCAGGAAAGGCCCACTATGCCAGGAATTGATGTCATCCCCGCCGAGCGCATTCCCGATGCGTTACTTTCGATCATCGAGAATGCTCCTCTGCCAGATCTGAATGATAATCCACGGTCCAACGACCTCGCGACGGAAATAAAGAATCAATTACACAATTCGCCATTCAAGGGAACTCTTATTGAGTCTGCACTATGGCTATTGGCCGGCGAGCTCGACCGCTCCCACCGCATTAGCCAACAGTTTGATTCGCCGGAAGGATCTTTTTGGCACGCCATCATGCATCGCCGTGAGGGGGATTACAGCAATTCCAAGTATTGGTTCCGCCGCGTTGGGAATCATCCCGTGTTGGAGGAGTTGCGTGCGAAAATCGCCGATGACCGGCGGGCTACTCTTGCCGATGAGGAACTCATCCACCATCTCTTGCAGTCGGACTGGTTTTCCGGTGCCATCGTCGACGCGTGCCAGGAGGCATGCACTCAGCGTCCTCAGTGGCGTGCGCCGTTACGCCAGATTGCTTGGTGGGAGTGGCAACTGCTGTTCGCGTATACAATGCACTAAATTGCTGAAATCGTATCAGCTTGGCTTGACATTGCATCCCACACGAAGGGAAGGAGCGCCCTGATGACTACTGAAGGCCCCGCGGAGGATCTGTTTGCCCGTTTGGGTGGCAGCCAAGCGGTAGAACGGCTTGTTGCCGAAGCCTACGACCGTATCTTGCAGGACCCGGAGTTGGCCCCTTACTTCGAAAATGTGGACATGGGCCGCCTGCAGCGCATGCAGCACGAGTTCCTGTCGGCCGCCTTCGGGGGTCCCATCGCGTATACCGGCGCCGACATTCAGGCAGCTCACCGCCACTTGCACATCCAATCGCGCCATTTCTCGCGGTTCGTGCAACACTTCATCGAGTGCTTAGAAAACTGGGGCGCTGATCGCGACACGGTCGATGGCGTCCTGGGACGGCTGGCCATGTACCACGATCGCGTCGTGGGATCGGCGAATGTCGACGGTTGAATTCCGCGACTACTCGCCCGCCAATCGTTAGCCAATCGTTAATCCAATAGCCGCTCGACGTAAGCATAGTAAGCGCCGTAGACCTCCCCCGACGCTTCGACAAAGCGGGCTTCCAGACGCGTCGGCCCCGCCGGCAGATCAACCACGAATTCCGTCTCGACATCTCCCGGGCGGACGTCGCTCTCCCACTTATTCCCCGCGATCTCAACCAAGGCGCGTACGGGGTGAATAGCCACTCCCGGTGTTGCTCGAAAAGGTTTTTCACCGGGGACCAGATCGCCAGGAGGAACTTCCGCATCGATCGCCGCACCGAGTTCCGCGGGCCATCGGCGCAGACGTATGGCGTAACGTCCCGCCTCCACCACCTGCACGTTCCAATAACCCGTGTTTGCAGAACCGTGCATCGCGCGTCGCACCGCGGCCTGGTTCCACGGTGTCGAACCGGTAGTAATCCAGTCATGGCATGTAAGACGAGCGGGGTTTTCTCGCGGGTGCCCCAAATAGATGCGGGCATCTTGCTTGAAGGTTGGCTCCAGCTCTGCCCACCAACGCTCGTAAAATGCCCGCAATCGGGCAACCACCTCGGGGTGGCCGCTGGCCACATCACGCTGCTGGCCCGGATCGTGTTTGATGTCGTACAGCTCTTTGCCGTTGATCAGCCGCCAACGCGATGTCATCACGGCGCTTTTCCGCCACTTGATAGGATCCTTCACTCGCTGCGAATCGGTGATCAGAATGCGATCCGGCCAATCCTTGGCGTCGCCATACAACAAGGGCTTGATCGATTGCCCGTCGAACTTGCTACCTGCCGGAGGAGCGATGCCGCACAAATCCAGCAACGTGGGGACAATGTCGACATGCGCGGTGATCGGTTCAATATCACGCGCGGCCTTCAATCCTCCCGCCGGCCAACGGATAAAGAACGGCACACGATGACCTCCGTCATACTCGCTCCCCTTCCCGGCCCGCATACCCGCATTGTACAGCTTCCAACCCGAGGAGCTGCCGTTGTCGGTGGTGAAGATCAGAATGGTGTTCTCTTCCAAACCCTCTTCTTGCAAGAACGTGCGCAGTTTGCCCACGTTTTCGTCAATATTGACGATCATCCCAAAGAAATTCGCGAGGTGCGTGCCGTGCTCCGCGTAAGGAGCGGAATACTCTTCGGGCGCATGCATCGGTCCGTGAGGAGCGTTGGTGGCGATGTAGGCGAAGAAGGGACGTCCGGCTTCCTTCTGCTGCTTGATGAATCGCCGGGCATAGTCGAAGAACACATCCGTACAGAAGCCGTGCACGGGTTCCGGCACGCCATTATGCCAGTAGGTGCCATCGAAATAGGCATTGTCCCAATAATCGGGTGTCTGTCCCACGCCGCCACCGCCATGGCGCATCACTTCGGTAAACCCGCGGTCCTCAGGACGGAATGGGTAGTTGTCACCCAAGTGCCACTTTCCGAACATCCCAGTGGCGTACCCGGCGTCTTGAAACATTTGGCCTATGGTGATCTCGTTTTCGCGCAGCATACTGCGGCCCATGATCGTGTGCCACACGCCCGTGCGATTGGTCCAGTGCCCGGTCAGCAAGGCACTACGCGTGGGAGAACAAGTCGGAGAGACGTGGTAGTCAACCAAACGCACCGATTCTGCATGGAGGGCGTCCAGATGTGGCGTCTTCAGTACCGGATTGCCATGACAACTGAGATCCCCGTACCCTTGATCGTCCGTCACGATCAATACCACGTTCGGCCGTTGCTGGCCTGAGGCACACGGGCTGCCCCATAGGGCCAGCATCACCACGAGCATCAAGCAGACCCACGGTTGCCGGTCCATCACCTCTCTGTTCATCGAACTCTTCCCCTGCCAAGTTCACGAATCAGCACCATGGATGAACGTCGCATCATGCCGTCGCATCCACCCCCGTAACGTCGTCGATGGTCCTTGGTGCCGAAGATCTTAGCCACCAGCCCTCCCCGCGTTGCCAAGCCCCCAGCGTCCGGTGGTTACCAGGATGACAGGAAAAAACCCCGCGTAACCCCCACCACGGAAAGGGCCGACCGACATCTGCCTTGGCGATATGGCCTACGACTGCGGCCAATAGCAAGCGGGTACGCACTTAGTCGAGCGGCTTGATGCGCAGATCACGAAATTCTACCCACATTGGTTTGCCCGCATGCAATTGCAAGGCGATGATTCCGTCGGTCAATACCAAGTCATCCCGGTCCGTAAAATCGACAATCAACTTGCCGTTCAAATAATGCTGAAGGCGTTTCCCCTTGGCGACGATCACCACATCATTCCAATCGTCGAGCCGAAACAGTTGTTCAAACCCTTTTTGGTCGATCAACGTCTCCAGGACTTTCTTGCCCTCTTGATCCATGACCGCTTTCTCACCTACCAGACAGATGCGACCTCGTCCCAATCCTTCACCGTATATGAACCCAGCAACGTTGGGGAGCACCAGCTCGTTGCGGATCTCATGCTGGTAACCGCGAACCACCCACTTATTACGCACATTCCCCTCGGTAATGTGTTTCGAACGATATTGGACCCCGGAGTTGTTCGTGCTGGCACAGCGGAAGGACAATCGCAGTTCGAAATCACCGAACTCACGGCCCCGGTAAATCAAGAACGTGTTGCCATTGGTTTTCTTTTCTTCCGAAGTTTCGCCATGAATGACACCGTCACGCACGGACCACAACCGTGGATCACCATCCCAACCATCGAGATCGGTGCCATTGAACAGGCGAATATACTCTCCCGTCTCCGCCGGTACCTCTTGCGCTGTCACGACGGCGGGAAGTTGGAGCAACAAGACCACAGCCACGAGCGAAAACTTTTGCATGGGGAATCCTTTTCTTTACATTTAGTTAAATCAGAGTTGGTATCCAGACAGAGTTGGCATCCAATCGCGGCAGCGAGCAGTTCGATCCTTGGCGCCTAGCCACCATCAAGGCTGCACCTAACAACGCTGCTCAGCGTCCACAATTCGTGGAGACCGCGAGCGTCATTGTAATTACTGTAAATCGATAAAGGGGGTAGGGCTCACAACACGGAGAGAGGATTGCCGGGAATGCACAGGATGGGTAATGCTAGGGAGGCCCAGCCGAGGAGCTGACGCAACATTCCCAGTTCTCGCTGATCATTGCTACTGGGAGGATGGCGCAGCCCCATCAAGAATACCAACAATAGCATCAAGGCGAAAGCGGCAACTTGGGTCACCAACATGTAGCCAACGGCGGCTGCCATGGCCAACACGGCAATCCAAAACGACCTGGGTCCCAACAAGCCAAATGCCACATGCCCCCCATCCAGTTGTCCCAAAGGCATCATATTCAGACCGGTGACGAGCAATCCCACCCAACCGGCCATCAAGAAGGGATTCAGTTCGGTATTGGCGATCTGTACGTATCGACTCGCTTGTCCTGGGTCCAGCCATGCTCCCAGCCACTGAATCAACAGCGGTTGACCGAAAACGAGTGTCTCGGCAGGTGAATTGGTGACATGGGGCAATTGGTTCCCATCGATGATTCCCCAGGCGATGATCGGCAGCGCAACCACCAGCCCCGCTAAGGGACCGGCCAGACCGATATCGAAGATCTGCCGCCGATCGGCGGTACCACTCTGCATCATGATCACCGCTCCCATCGTCCCAATCGGTGAGATGATGGGAAAGGGGATGAACAACGGGGGGGTACTAGGAACGCGATAGTAGAGTGTCATCAGGTAGTGCCCCAATTCGTGGGCCACTAAGATCGCCATCAACGCCAGAGAAAACTGCAGCCCTCCCATCCAATTGGCCAGAAGGGTCTGGCGAATGGGCAGAGCAGACCCAATGGCCCAAGCATGCATGAGCGGCGCGTAGGGTACCCAGCCGCACACGCCCGACCAGAAGGTGGAAATCAGCGTGGCGGCGAAGAGGAGTATGGCCAAACGGCGCAAGCGGCGTCTCCGCGCGATAGGATCCACGGCTTTCGCCGATACGGCCCCAGGTCGCTGGCGCTGGCACATCAGCAGAAACTCTTCGCCGCTCAATCGCATCGGTGGATATCGATCGTTCAATAGTCAGTTTCCTCTTGCTGGAGGAGCCACGGATGTCCTAATCTCGATGGGTCCAATTGTCAGGAAAGTCGCCCAGCGGGCAATTCCCTTTACCTGTTCTGTAATTCCCATCATTATTCTCACGGAAGAGTCGGATGCGGCAATTGTCGATGAAACGCTCGATCGTCCTGCTCGTAGTGATGGCGGTCGTGTTCTTTTTTCAGCTTGGCACCCCCCAGCTTTGGGATCGAGACGAACCGCGCAACGCGGGAGCTGCTCGCGAAATGCTGGCCAGAGGCGATTGGATCGTGCCGACGTTCAACGCCGAACTGCGTGACCACAAGCCAGTACTGCTGTATTGGGGCCAAATGGTTGCCGCTCAAATCGTCGGCGACAACGAGTGGTCGGCACGGTTGCCCTCGGCGCTGGCTGCCGTACTCAGCGTATTGTTCACGGCCGTCTTGGCGTCGCGGTTGACCGGCCGCACCCGCGGCATCAGCCAAGAGGGATTTTGGGCAGCCGCCGTGTTGTCCACCTCCTTGCTGTTCGTGATGGCTGGCCGTGCGGCGACTCCCGACGCTTGCCTGGTCACGTTCAGCACGTTGGGAATCGTCTTGTTGGTTTTGGGAAGCGTCGTTCCGGCCCCCCCTTACGCCTCCGGACGCGTGGGAACCATCCGCTGGTGGTCATGTCTGTGGGGTTACGCAGCCTTGGGCGTCGCGGCTTTGGCCAAAGGTCCCGTGGGAATCATCCTGCCCCTGGCGGTGGTTCACGCCTGGTGGTTGGTCTGCTATCGATTGCAGCAACGGCAGTCCCCCACTGTCGTCGCACCGGTCGGTCGTTGGCGGGCAATGGCCACTGAACTGTGGCAGACCTTCGGGCCAGTACCGATTGTCAAATGCCTGTGGCGGTTGAAAACCCTGCCTGGCCTTGTTATCGCCTTGGCCGTCGCCGCACCATGGTACGTGTTGGTGGGGCTGGAGACCGACGGGGCGTTTCTGCGCGGATTCTTCCTGGAACACAATCTGGGCCGGGCAACCCGTCCCATGGAAGGGCATGATGGCGGACTGTTGTTCTATCCGGCGATGCTGCTGGTGGGAACCTTCCCTTGGTCGTTATGGCTGATCCCCGTGCTGATGTGGGCCAAGAGCGCCTATCGAGAAAACGTCGCCCTACGCCAATTGGCCGTCTTAAGTGCCTGTTGGGTTGCGGTCTATGTGGTGGCCTTTAGTGTGGCACGCACGAAGCTGCCTAGCTACATCACTCCATGCTATCCCGGAGTCGCCCTATTGCTGGGATGTTTCCTACGGCAGTTCGAAACGCAGTGGTGGATGCCCAGGATCGGATGGCGCAAAACGTTCTACTTGTTCGCCCTGCTGCTCGGAGTTCTGCTGTCCGGGGGCGTGTTGATGGCGGCCGCGAAGACGGGAATGCCCGGTGTGCGCATCGCTGCCCTCGGAGGTATCGCGATTACAGCAGTCGGTGTTTGCGGATGGCTGCTCGACCTTACCGGTGCGGCGCGTGCGGTTCCCTCGATCTGCTTGATCGGGGCGACAGTTTTTCAGGCGATGGTCTTTGCGATCGGGGCATCGGCAGCGAGTGCGTATCGACAGGATCTCACCACCCTACGCCAACTCCAACAAGAACTGCCTTGCACTACCTGGCTCTCCCTCAACGGTCTGGAGCCAAGCTGGGTATACTACGTGCAGCAACCGATCGAGTCCTTTTACTTGGGGCAGGGAGAAACGCCGGACCAGTTGCGTTCCCGTTTGCTCCAGCGCATGTCCGAACACCCTACGGGACGATTGATCGTCGTTGGTAATCGCGGTCGAGAGCTGTTTTCCGCCCTGGGGGATGCCTATGTTCCACAGTCGTATGAGATCCATTTCGAGGCATCTGCCCCTCTGTTTCTACAAGATGAAACGATCGACATCTACCGCTGGGAACCCGTGGCTAGCCGCGCGGCAAGATGGGATTCTCCAACGTTGCGCTAGCGCACATGACTGAGGGGGCTTCAGCAATCGATGTCGCGTTTGTCGGCTGGAACGCCTTGCCGGCGGCATTACCCCACGTCGCGCGTCGAATTGGTGGTCTGGAAACCGCCATGTGGACGCTGGCCAAGCGATTGGCCCGCCGGTCCAGCTTGCGCGTTGCGTTGTTGACTACAGCACCAAGACCGATCATGGCCCAGTCGCTCGAGGGAGTCGCTCTGTGGGTCCATGTCGATCGGTGGCGTACGATGCGTCGTGAGGTGGGCGATGCCATTGACCTGACCGGTTGGCGACTGAAGCGATGGGATGCGCGGCTGCTGTGGCGTCTTCCCCTGCTGGCGCTCACCCGTCCGTGGCGCCCCCGCGACCCGAGCCCCACGGCTGCCGACCCGCGCCTGCTGCCCTATCGCCCGCGTTGTTGGGTCGTCTTCGGAGTCAGCGACGATTCCGCCCGAGCTATCGCCGCTGCCCAACAACAGGGAATTCCGTCGCTACTGTTTTTGCAATCCAATGCGGACCTCGATCCCGCGATGCTCGTGAACGAACCGCAGGGGCACCCTTATGGTGAGTCGCGTGAGGGGCGTTTGTTCGCCCTGCGACAGGCCGATCGCATCGTCTGCCAAACCGAGTGGCAACAGCAACAACTGCGGCAGCGGTTCGGCCGCCGCAGCGATTTGGTCCGCAACCCTATCGATGCCGCGCGATGGCGGTTACCCAAACCGGCGACACATCTGCCGGCACTATGGGTGGGGCGATTCGACGATTTTCATAAACGACCAGGCTTGTTGTTCGAATTGGCCGAGCGATGCCCGCAATTGTCCTTCACCATGGTCTGCAATCGGTTCGATCCCCTCGTCGAGCGCCGGCTTCGGACGCGGCTTCCGGCCAATGTCGAACTTATCGACTACGTGCCATTCTCTCAGATGCCTGGCCTGTTCCAGCAATCCTCGGCCTTCGTGTCCACGGGCAGCTCCACCCACGAAGGATTCCCGAACGTGATGCTCCAAGCCGCCGCATCCCACACTCCCATCTATTCCTTGGAAGATTACGATGACTTCCTTCACCGCAGCGGTGCGGGAGTGATCTGCGCAACTATCGCGGAGATGGCGGAGCGGTTGACTGCCGATGCATCGCAGGGCGGCATGTCGGTCGATTGGGGTCAGGTGGATGATTACTTGGCGACCCATCACGACGAGGAGCATATCACGGATCGTGCCGCGGAGATCATCACATCACTGATCGATTCCTAAGCAGGGGATGTGATCGCCGCATGCCCCAGTCAGTCTGGTATGCTGATGTGCCTGCCCTGAGCCGCAAGAGGTGCGCAAGGCCCGAAGAAATCAGCACAGTCAACGACGAAGACAAGCAGCCTACACAGGGAGTGAGAGGGTGAAAATTGGTGTTCCTGCAGAAATCAAGACCGATGAGTACCGAGTGGCCATGTTACCGGTCGGGGTCGAAGAATTGCGACAACAAGGGCATGAGGTTTTCGTTGAAGCCGGTGCGGGCTTGGGATCCGGGTTGGCCGACCACGCCTATCTGCAGGCCGGCGCCGAGTTGCTTCCCGGACCGGAAACGGTCTTTGAAGTCGCCGACCTGGTCGTCAAGGTGAAAGAGCCACAACCGTCGGAGATCGCCATGATCCGACCCGGGCAGACGATCTTCACCTATTTTCATTTCGCCGCCAGCCGCGAACTTACGGAAGCCATGCTCGCTGTCGGAGCGCACTGTTATGCCTACGAAACGCTGCGCGACGAACAGGGGAAGCTCAGTCTGCTGACGCCGATGAGCGAGGTGGCCGGAAGAATGAGCATCCAGGAGGGGGCCAAGTATCTCGAGCGTCCGCAACAGGGCCGAGGGATTCTGCTGGGCGGCGTCCCCGGCGTGGCTCCGGCGCATATCACTGTTCTAGGGGGAGGAGTCGTCGGAGCGAATGCGGCACGCATCGCTGCCGGCTTCCAAGCCGACGTGGCCATTCTGGACGTCAACATGGACCGTCTGCGCTACCTCGACGATGTGATGCCCCCCAACGTCAACGTGCTGTTCAGCGACCGGCACACCATTCGCGAACAGTTGCGATTGGCAGATCTGGTCATCGGTGCGGTATTGATTCCCGGAGCCAAAGCACCTCACTTGATTCGGCGGGAAGACCTACGTTTGATGAAACCCGGATCGGTGGTCATCGACGTCGCCATCGATCAAGGTGGTTGTTTGGAAACCAGTCGCCCCACCACGCATCGCGACCCGATCTTCGTGGTCGACGACGTCCTGCACTATTGCGTGACCAACATGCCTGGGGCGGTGGGACGAACCAGCACCTTTGCTCTGTGCAACGTGACCCTGCCATGGGTCGTCCGGTTGGCCAACGCGGGAGGAGGCATCGCGGCGCTGCAGGATCCCTATCTGCGGACTGCGGCAAATATCATCGGAGGAAAAATTACCAACGAAGCCGTGGCCAAGACATTCGACTTGCCGTACCACGATCCAACCTCGCTTTCAGGTTGATGCTCGGTCGGCTCGCCTGCATTTACTCCGACGGAAAGAATTGCTATGAACACGCACCATACGCACGTCCCGCCCGCGGCGGTTCGCTGGGTAGGAGAGACGGACGGTTACCTGGAGTTGCTGGACCAGACGCGGTTGCCCACGGAACTGGTTCAGGTGCCATGTCGCGAGGTGGCACAGGTCTGGGAAGCCATCAAAACCTTGCGCGTGCGGGGTGCCCCGGCGATCGGGATCGCTGCCGCCTACGGTGTGGTGTTGTCACAACGTGAAGGGCCGTCGCGTGAGCGTGCGTTGGCAGCCGCCGACTACCTGGCCACCAGTCGACCGACTGCGGTGAACCTCTTTTGGGCATTGGACCGCATGCGGTCGGTGGTGCACGCCCATGCGGAGGTAGACACCCTGCCGCCTCGCCTTCTGCGCGAAGCAGCCCAGATTCACGAAGAAGATCGTCGCATGTGCCGGGCCATCGGTCGCCATGGCGCCGCCTTGTTGGGGGACTCCGCAGTCGTGATCACTCACTGCAACGCCGGTGGACTGGCGACATCCGAGTACGGCACGGCGCTGAGCGTTCTGTTCACGTGTCAAGATCAGGGCAAGTCGGTGCGTGTGTTTGTGGACGAGACCCGTCCGCTATGGCAAGGGGCGCGGTTGACCGCCTGGGAATTGCAACAACGTGGCATCGCCGCCACGTTGATCTGTGATGCGATGGCAGCGCACGTCATGCAGACGCACCATGTGGACGCGGTAATCGTCGGTGCGGATCGGATCACAGCGCGGGGGGACGTGGCCAACAAGATCGGTACGTACAGCCTGGCCATCGCTGCCCGCCACCACGGCGTGCCATTCTATGTCGCCGCTCCCAGTAGTACGTTCGACATGGCGTTGCGCGAAGGTACTCACATCCCCATCGAACAACGAGATGCGTCAGAGATCGCACAACCTTTCGGCCACGCGATCGCTCCGGCAGGAATCGACGTCTACAACCCCGCGTTCGACGTCACGCCTGCCGAACTGATCACCGCGTTGATCACCGAACGCGGGATCATCACTCCGGTCAGCGAGCAGGAGATACGTCGCGTGGTCGACGCCTGATCGAGCCGTGACTGCCGAGAGCCGCATGACGGCGGCAGCCAACTACGCTGACCTGGAGGCGGTCGCACAGGGTGAACGCGACGTCATCACAGGTAATCGAGGAGCGTCAAGCGGACCGTTTGTCCCATCAGTTTCAGCGAAGCCTGCAACGCCGCTTGGCGCGCCGTGAGGTCCGAGACCACCTGGGTAAAATCGGTATCCAGCGCATCGGACTCCGCCTGACGAAGCTGCAGTTCCTGGTGTTCGGTCAGCTCCTGCGTCTGCTGGATGGCTTGTTGGCGGGCACCGATGGCTCCCCGCGCCATGGCCAACCGCTCGACATCACGTTCCAATGCGGCGGCCACGCGCTGCATGTCCTCGGGCGTGCCGTTCTCCAGTGCTTGCCGCATACGAATCAGGCTGGTAAACACTCCCTCTACTTCCACGCCGCTGACGTCGTACCCCGTCAGCACCGATTCGCTGCCAACGGTAGAACCGGACGCCGACTCGCTCCCCGCGGCGATGAGCCCCAACCCCCAAGCTGCTTGACTGCCGCCCACCGCTTGCACCTGGATCTGCCCGGCACCGGCCGGGGCCCTGAGGACGATGCCATTGCCGTTGGTGGCCAAGGAGGCCGTGACACGAAGCGAGGGAGTGAAATTAGCCACATGGCTGTTGATTCGGTCGAGCACGTCAGCGACCGTCTGTACCCCGTCCAAATTGACCGTAAACGAAGATCCATCGGTACGCACGATCCTCAGGTCGTCCACCTGATCGGAGACGAAGATGCCTTCGCCGAGGTTCAGCTCCTCGACCGGCGTATTCAAGTCGAAAGTGCGAATCCCCAACAAGCTGGCCAGATTGCTGCCCTGTTCCCCAATCGACATCACCGTCCCACTTTCCAAGCTTTGCACGGTGAGAAAACGCCCTGTCGGGTCAATACCTGCCCGCACGCGCGCGCCCGAATGGTTGATGCGGTTGAGCAGGTCTTCGACCGTTTCCGCCCCACTGATGCTGATCGCGTACGAGGTGCCGTCCTGGGTGATGCGAAATGAGGTGGCACTCGGCAAACCAGCCCCGCCAAGCAGATCGACCAGGGCCGTGGACTGCGTCAGCACAGGATCGAGATCCCCTCCTATGACCGGAGTCATTCCTAACGAGCCTTGGTTGTTGATTTTCAAAGCCTCGGCCGTGCTCCCCGATCCGACCTCGTCGATCAAGATGATTCCCGGGCCCCCGTCGGCGTATTCCAATCGCAAACCAGAGGCTGTCAACGTCGCGCTCACGTCGCGACCGCCCAAGCGGACGTTATTCAGTTCGCGCAACACATCGTTTAGATCGTATGCGGCGGAGAGGTCGATCTCGACGGTGTCCGTCCCATCGCTCAACGAGATGCTCCCCGGTGGAACACCACTACCACGATTCAAGTCGCTCAGCGGGGTGGTCCCCGCGATGGCCGGATTCAGATCGACGCGCCCCACCACCTGCTCGGAACGCACCCCGAATACTTCCTGGGCCGTCACATTCGCGGCCGTGGTGACACCATAATCGGTAATCGTCGACGCGACGGCTTCATTCCCCCCGAAGCGTACTGCGTCACCAATGGCCGTCAGTGGTGGTCCTGCCGAGAACGATCCGCCGAACAGATAGCGATCCCCGATCCGCGTATTGCCCAATTCCGTCAACCGTGTGATGGCAGCTTGGACCTGATCGATGTACGCTTGGATTTCGGTATCCGAACGCGTCGTTCCGGTGGCTTCAACCGCCAGACCGCGCATGTCGTGGAGAATCGACTGGGCTTGCGCCAACGTCGCCTCGGAGGTGGTGAGCACGTCGTCAGCGTGGCGGAGATTTACCTTCAGTTGCTTCTTGAACTCCAATTCTCGCTGGGCAGTCAATCCTTTGATGGCATCGACGGGAGATTCGCTGGGGCGATTGACGCGCCGCCCTGTGCTCAATTGCTCTTGCAGCTTGAGCAACGCGTTTTCGTCGTGATGGATTTGGAATAGCAAGCGTGAGATGCCCAGTTGCGTCGACGCGCGACTGCTCACGGCCGGGTAAAAGCTTGTCATCTTCTCGCCTCCTGCTGCCGATCATCACGATCGCTGTCTGCCCTGCACAACTTCATGGCTTCCCTGGCCAACCAGTAACAACGGTGGAAACTTTCGGGAAATCACAGGTTGACCAACACGTCCAGCATCTCACTGGAGGCTTTGATCAATCGACTAGTCGCCTGGAAAGCCCGTTGGTAGAAAATCATCTTCACTGCCTCCGCATCCAGGTTGACTCCCGAGGCAGCCAGATGCTCGGCCTCGACGGTGCGCATGTAGTTGCGCAATCCGTCGGAGATTCCTGCTTGCACGTTGATATCCTGGGTCATCCGTACCACCATGTCTTCGTAGACTTGCTTGATCGAACGATCTCCCAGTTCAGATTGAGGCAAATCGAAAGCCTCGGCCATGCGCAGCGCGTTCTCGGTTCCGTTGCCCGGACCACTGAGGCTCCCGGCGAACATCTCAGGGTTTTCAACGACCGCCGGATTCAGATCGATGGTATTCGCCGACTCACCGACGAAGAACGTATTGATGCCGGCAGCAGCCAAAAACCCAGAGGAATCGTTTTGAAAAGTAAACTGCAGAGACGAATTCGCACTATCGATACGCAACCGACCATCCGGCAACAGGGATGCATTCAATCCTGAAATGCCGTTGATGGCATCACGGACATCCTCCAGCGACGTGTCGCCCGTGCCACCAGTCAATTGAATGCGCACGCGATGGGTGGTCGTCCTTCCGGCCTCCAGGTCATGCACTTGGATTTCAAAGGCACCATTGCGAATGGGCTGGTCGTAACCAGCCAGGTCGATCGGTGCCGTGGCATCATCGGCTGCATAGGTACCGGTCACGGTGACGAACCCACTCTGCCCCTGCCCCTGGGTATGAATCGAGTTGAATTGATGGATCAGGTCGCGGGCGAACTGATCGAGAGACTCACGGGTGCCGGCCAGAGCAAGGTCGCGTGCTTGGTACAAGCCATGCAGGCGTCCCGATTGGATGACCAGTGGCGAATCGGTATCCTTCAGGCGGATTTCGAATTGACTGTTCTCGGTGTTTTCATCCAGCGCGGCCACGACTTCTCGTTGAAAGCCATCTGCCACCAGGTATTCTCCTCCCACGTAGACGGTCACCGCGCCACTGGGTTGCTCCACGGCGCGAATCCCGATGATTTCCGACAGTTCCTTGAGGACCTGCAACCGTTCATCGCGCAGTCCCACCGCGTCACTTCCCGATGTTCTTCCCCCCTCTAGCGAAACGATGCGTTTATTAAGCGCGGCCAACTGAGATGTCAGCCGATTGATATCATCGGCGGACGTACGAATCTGGCGTTCGATGTCCAATTCGATGTTGGTGATCCGCTGGGACAAGGTGCGCACGTTGGCGGTAAGCGTTTTTCCACGTTCGATCACCAGGCGGCGCAAGGCGGCATTGCCCGGCTGATTGAGCACGTCGTGGATGCTGGTGGACAATTGGGATAATTGGGAACTGAGATCGGTATCGGTGAGTTCGTTGAAAATCGATTCCAGCTGCCGATAGGTCTCGTCTAGTTTTTCACTGCTGGCCAACGAGCTGCTCGCCTGCTGCAACTGCTCAAAAACATAGGCATTGTATTTTTGACGAACCCCAACCGCCTCGACACCATACCCCAGGATGGTATCGCCGATACGCACCCCGGGTCCTGGTTGTTGGATGAGTTCTTGGCGAATGTAGCCCGGCGTGTTGGCGTTGGCGATATTGTTGCCCACCACATGCATCCCCAGCTGGGATACCTGCAGGGCGTTGGCCGATTGTTGGATCGTTGAAAACAGACTCACCCGTTTCCTCCTCCACTAAGCACATTCATCCAACAATCCACTGAGGACTTCTGAGTCCTCCGGCTGGTTGTAGGCCGCCTTTTCGATCGCTCCCGAGGTGATCAGTCGCAAGGTGCCTGTCGAATGGTGAAACAATTGATTGGCCAACACCCATACGGCGGCATGCAATCGCCGCAAACGCTCCAATCGCAATTCGGCATGTCGGACCACATCGCCCAGGGACCTCGGCACCCGGCGGCCCAGGCTGCGAACCGCCCCGCGCACCGTGGTCGCTGAAAGGCCACGCCGAGACGCGTCGGCCAACCAGTCCGTCCGCCGCTCGATACACTCGGCCAACGATCGAAGATATTCCTGAGCGTCCGATTCGATCGTCTGCAGGCGGAGAGTATCTCCGGCAACAATTGCCTGCTGAGTCCTCGCCAACCAACCTTCCCACGCATCCAGCGCGGAGTTCAGTTGGGTCAGATAGCCTTCAAGTGATGCCACCAATTCCTCGACGTCGCTCATACAATGGACTCCTCACCGGACCACATCCCCATCACGACAGAATCCCTCCCATCCGTAAAATCGGCATTTCTCGCCAACGGAGATGATGTGAATTGATGGAATCCCGAACCTCAAATAGCCTCATGGCTGGTTACCAACGGATACTCGTGGTCGAATGGGCGACACTGTGCTGTCCCGCCAACTCCCCTACCGCGGCGACCGAGTTCTCCTCGTCCCTCCTTCATGAGGGAACTGCCATGTTGTCCAGCCTGTGTCAGGCACTCACCTCGGCCGGCTGTGACGTGACCGCCTTGGTGGGCAGTGGGGTGCCACAGGCGGAGACCGCCCTCTCCTCGGCCGGTGTGCGGTGGGAAAAGGTGGAATTGGATGCCGCGAACCCCCAGATGCTTGCAAACTCAGTAACCCAAAAGGGCCGTTACGATGCGGTGTGCCTCATCGCCCCCGAGCTGCAGGGCGCCCTGGCTCACTGGATTCACACCTTGCACCGGGCCGGTGTGCCACTGCTGAACTGCTCCGGCGGCTTTTTGCACAACACCAGCGATAAATGGCGGACGAGCTGCCTGTTGCACCAGCACGGGTTCCCCCATCCTCCCACGAAGCTGCTCGGCCGTGTCACGGCTCGGTGGATCAATCAAGTGCAGCAGCAGTGGGGCAATGCATCATGGGTGGGCAAGCCCCGCGACGGCGCCGGAGGAGAGCAGCTGGAGATATGGTCCACCGACGAGTTGCTCGCGCACTTGAAAAACGGCGAGGGAGAAGGAACGGCATCGCCTGCCGGGATGAATGCCACGGAGCGGTCGGAAACAACCGGTGACCCGTTGATCGTTCAACCATTTGTGGCAGGAATGGCTGCCAGTTGCTGCGGTTTGGTCGATCGATACGGGCGCTGTTATTGGCTGCCACCGCTGCAACAACAACTCGTCGAAGCGAATGGCCGGCTCCACTATCGAGGAGGAGCGCCGCTCGACCTCGCTCGAAAGCAGGTCACCGAATTGCACCGCTTACTCGACCAGGCCATGCGCGTCCTCGGCCAAAAGGCGTTCGGATGGATCGGCGTCGATCTCGTCTACCGACCGACGCCCCCACACTGGACGATCATTGAATGGAACCCCAGGGCAACCTCATCATTGATCGGTTGGCAACGAGCCGAACCGGTTGCTGTGGGGCAACTGTTTCGCATGGCCCTAAGTCGAGATGGTTTTCCCTCGACCACGCGAGGCGCTACGGTGCGATCACCGCTGCGGCCAGTGACCTTTGAGCTGTAACACACCGTACCGTTGGTCGGGCGGGGAGCGTCGCCACCTGCGTAGCGTACTCACGCGCCTCTGTTGCTGCACTGATGATGCCTCAGGTCGAGGCTTCTTGGGGCACCCCCGTTGCCTCCGCGGATGAAGCCTTCGCGTCGTCACCGCGCTGCGCCCGCGATTTCTCGGTCCACTCTTGGCACACTTGGAGCAGCCGCCTGCGGTCTACCGGCTTGGTGACAAAGTCGTCGCATCCAGCATTCAAGCAAACCCCTCGATCATGACTCATAGCGTGGGCCGTCAAGGCGATGATGGGCAGTTGATAACCTTCCTTGCGCAGATTCGATGTCGCCGTGTAACCATCCATCACGGGCATCTGCATATCCATGAGCACAATATCGAACGGACTGCCAGAGCGCCAGGCCTCAAGCACCTTTTCCATCCCCACCTTCCCGTTTTCCGCAATGGTTACCTCTGCCCCGGCACGCTTCAAAATGAAGGACAGAAGTCTCTGGTTGTCCGTACCGTCCTCTACCAACAGAATGCGAGCATCGATCTTGCCGACCTCCGCGGCAGCTTCGCGTGGTCGGTGATCGCTACTCAACAATTCGCGGCAGTTCTCCACCATCTCCACACCGGCAATTTCCCCGGCAGGAATGCGCAGGGTGAAGGTGCTTCCCTTCCCAAATTCACTTTCCACCGAAATCGAGCCACCGAGAAGTTCTGCCAATCCTTTGCTGATGGTCAGCCCCAGGCCTGTTCCGCCAAACCGACGTGTCATGGTTTCGTCCGCTTGCGTGAAAGCCATGAACACTTTTTCCAGTTGGCTCTTGGTCAGCCCGATCCCCGTATCCTTTACCTGGAACTCGACGTACGGTGCAGGCCCGTCGACGCTGTTCAACCGGATCAATAGTTCGACACTGCCCTTCTGAGTGTATTTGATCGCGTTGCCTAACAGGTTCAGCAAGATTTGCCGTAGGCGTGTCGGGTCCGTGCGAATCGTCTTGGGGATAGAAGTAAGGTATCGAACTTCCAATTGCAATCCCTTGTCGATTGCCCGAGGACGTAGGAGAGAAAACAGATCGGCGACGATTTCACATATCGAGCAATCCAGCATCTCCACCGTCATCTTGCCAGCTTCGATCTTGGACACATCAAGAATGTCATTGATGATTGTCAGCAGGTGACGGCCGTTGCGCAGCATGATCTCTACGCGTTCCCTGTTGGTACTCGAAAGCGCCGGATCCTCGCACAGCAATTCGGCATATCCGAGCACGGCAGTCATGGGAGTGCGGATCTCGTGGCTCATGTTGGCCAAGAAATCGCTCTTCGCACGACTGGCTGCAGTAGCGCGCTCCAAGGCATCGGCAAGCTCGCGGGTGCGTTCGGCCACGCGCTGCTCCAATTCTTCATTGGCCTGCTTCAGTTCCTGCCGCTTTACGTCGAGACGCTCGACCATCTCGTTGAAGGCATCGCACAGCTGGCCGATCTCGTCGTTACCATACTTCTGGGCACGAAGTTCGAGCGACTCCTGGTGGGCGATTTGCTGGGCTGTCGCGGCCAGGTTGCGTACCGGCTCCGTAATCCGTCGTTGAATGACCTTGGCAATCGCCAGGCCCATGAATAAGGCCAGCACAACCACCGGTATGGCCAGCGCAGTATGGACAAGAAACTGATGCTTGATGTCGTCCGTAGTGGAGTACACGGCGATCCGCCCGATAACCGGACGGGCATCGACGTCGGCCGGTGCACCCGTCGGCCGGTCGCTTGCCACCGTCTGGTCTTCCGGACCATCCAGCAGCAAGGCATCCGTGCTCGCACCATACGCGTGCCCATGAATGGGCAGCTCAACCTTGATGCGCTGAGGAATCCAAGCCCAGGATTGGCCATGGCGATGCGCGGACGCCTTTTCTCCGCCCGAGTTGGCAGTCGCGTCATGGCGCCCGTTTACCAGGCGATTACGACCATGCTGATCAGCAGATCGTGACGCAGGTTCGTGAACCGACCGGTATTCTGCGAACAGGCTCCCATCATCCCGCCAAATGGTAGCGCAACATATCGTCGGATTGGCGCTCAACGCCTCCAGCGTTTCCCGCGCGGCAACAAAATCATCGAACTCCAGGGCAGGAATGACATTGTAGGCCAGCGATTTGGCTAGCGCCGCTACTTGCCGCTCCTTGGCTCCCAGCATCTGCATGACCTCGTTAACCGCAAACGCCGTCCAACACATCAACAATGCCGTTGACACAGCGGCAGCGGCCAACAGATTCAGCTTCGTTGTAATCTTGGCATTACGCAGATAGCAATCGAAAGATCGAATCAGATTCATTTTCAACTGTCCCAGTTGAGCTTATGGAACTCCTCTACGGTCTCTGAACTGCGTGGGTCCATCGACCGCCGTGATTCTTCCCTGCATTGTTGGAAATACTCCGCAGGGCAAACGGTATCTTTGGGGCAGTCATTGGCGAATACCTCGGGGCCTCAGGGCGAGCCATGCCGGGGCAGTGCCCCCAAGCATTTGCGCTCGGAAAATGGCGGCATCGATCCCCCGCTGAGGCCCAATGGACACTCGCTTCGTTTCAATTTAGGTTACAAAATCACGTCGCGCCCAAAAAAAGAAATCCTGCAACCATCATCCGGTCCATTCAGTCCACGACGTGGGCGATCTTGGCCAATTGTGAGCTGACACGAAGCCCGCGTTTTGATGCCTCTTTCATCGATAGCTGCAATCGAACGTGGTTATCCGCCACTACAAAAGCGATAATCCCTCCAATTTGAATAAAACTGGGATTCTCCCCAACCAGGAGCACGGGATCGCCCGTTCGTTCCTGAATGTACTGGCGAATCGTGTCGGCAGCCACCTGGTCACCAAAGAACAGGATATGACAACCGGCAGCGTCATCGGGCGTTTGCACCTCGCGGTATTCCAGCCGACGATTGTTCGCTTTGCGGTGCGCCGCGATGACCTTCAGGTATTTGTTGACTGGATCGTCCCCCACCACACCGATGACCAAGGGACTGTCCTCCGCCTGGAATGTTCCGGGAGCCCATTGGATGTAATTGAGAAACTGATATAGGTAAGCAGCCTTAATCTTCGCTTCGCGTTCGACCACGGGATCCTGGGCAGCAGCGCTGGCCGGAAGCATGGCAACTCCCACCACGAGCAGCAGGCAGGCCCGCATCGCCCACCGGCGCCGGACCTGCCGGGCACAATCTGCTGTGCGGTTCCTGTTCTTGCCATTCACTGCCATGATTATCCGATGACTCAGATGCTAGCTACCGTTCACTGGGCGAAAAACGCGATATTCGGTACGGTCGTCGTTGCGCGCCACGTTAATATCTCCATACCGCCTGTCCATAAAGTTCTCGCTGAACCTCGGTGGCCAGGGCACCGGCATATACATCGCTTTCGTATTCGGGATGAGCACAATCCAAGAGATTGCGACCAATCAGAGAAAACTCAAATACGTCGTTGGGCCGCCAGGCAATCCGCGTATCGATCTCGAAATAGCTAGGAATATTACCCGTTTTCATCGAATCCACCCATCTTCCCATCAGATCGAAATCAATATCGTTGCCGATATCCCATGAAGAATGGAAATAGGCGATATTACGTACCGTACCTTGGGTCGGATCCGACAGCGTCACTCCTGGCGCTGCATCAACGTCGATGGCGATCAGCGAGTAGGCGGCACGCAATTGCCAAGCATCGGTGAGCTGGAGCGAGGTAGTGAATTCGCCCCCCACGGTGTCGGCAACAACCCCATTCACAAACTGGAATGGCAGGACAAATAATCCGGTGACCGGATCGATCCCTGGACTGCGAGGCAGAAAACCATCCAGATGGTTGTAACGATTATAAAAAGTGGCGATGTCCCAATAGAACTCTTTGCTCGGTGAGGAACGCATCCCCAACTCATACGCCAACAAGGTCTCACTGTCGAAATTCGGGTCGCCGCGAAACTGCGGGTAAGCGGGAAAGAATGGCACGGACACTGGGACCGTGGTCAAATGAAGATCTTGGTTCACCCGAGCGGGCACGCGTACCGCGCGCGATACCGATGCCCATACCGTTTTCGAGGCCGTCGGCGTGTACAGCAAGCGGAGCGTGGGCTGAATCTCAAAACCAGAAAAATCGTTGTAGGAAAACTTGCTTCCCAGGGTGACAAAAAACAGATCATCGATCATCGTCATCTGATCTTGAGCGAAAACACTGTAACGATTGATCGCTCGTGCATTGGGGAAGAATTTGATGGCTAAACCATCGTTGCTAATGGTATCCGCCGTGTTGCGATAGGCCATTCCCCAGACCAAACGATGCCACAATCCGACCTTCAACTGGCGTTGAAAATCCACGTCGACGGTATGCCGCTGTTCGCGGAAACCTTGAGTATGAAGATGGCGAATCGTCTGATCGTAGTAGAACTGCAGTGTCCATTGGTCATCGGCTGAGTAGCGACGCGAGTAGCGGCACAGAATATTGCCACCACCAATCGTTTGTGGATCTGCGCCCTGGCCAAGGAACGGAGGCGTCGCCAACGGGAAAATAGCGCGCGTGCCGGCATCCCCATTGTAGTAGTCTCCCTGAATGGTCCATTCATCCAGAGAATTCACCCGCTGGTCGATGCGGAATCCCAAGTGTGTCAACTGCCAGTCGTCGGCTGGCTCAAAACCTACGCCACGTCCGGCATCCCGATCAAACCACTTGGTAAAGAAGCGCCACGATCCGTTCTTCGTCTCCCCACCAACGCGTGCCGAGGCGAACAGGCGCTCGTTCCCTCCACCGGATTCGGCGAAAAAGCCAGTGGTATCACGCGAACTCTTCGTAATGACATTGATGACTCCGTTAACTGCATTGGCTCCCCACATCGCGCTGCCCGGCCCACGAATGACCTCGATTCGCGCGACATCTTCCAGAAGAACGTCTTGCACATCCCAAAAAACCCCGGCAAACAAGGGCGTATAGATCGTACGTCCATCGATCTGCACCAGCAGTTTGTTGGAGAATCTCCCATTGAATCCACGAATCGAAATCGCCCATTTGTTGGCATCAATCTGTGCCACATGAACGCCCGGCGCCAAACGCAACGCATCGGGAATGGTACGCACGCCGCTACGCCGGATCATGTCTTCGGTGATGACATAGATGGCAGCGGCCGTTCGCCCAACGGTGCTCTCCTGCCGTTCCACCGTGGTTATGGGTGTCGAGAAGCTTGGCGCCACAATATCGGTGTGTGCCAATTGGGTGATATCTGCATCCAGCAAGGCATTTAAGTCGGCCAAGGCGTCCGATTCAGCCAATGCCCCCTCGGTATCACCCAAATCGGGCGCCTCCTCGGCGGCCACACCTGCCGTATCGGCGTCAGAGTAACTCGCCCGAACCAACTCTCCACTTCGCCACTGCCCCCATCCATGTCGAGGCGCCGCGCAGATTGCCGCCATCAATGCCCACAGACATCCAAAGGTACGCCAACTAAACGGCAAAGGAACCATGTGCTTTCAACCCCATTAACCCAATGTTCCAGGGCCCCCCAAAGCGCTAGAGCCGGCAGCAGAGACAAGTGAACGGTGTATTTCGGAAAAGTCGGCAGCACCGATGGCCGTCCTTTTCTTTTTCTCCTGGAAAAGACGCAAACCCGCCACTTAATGCACAACAACCTCACACTAATGGCACAATAAAGATGCGATATCTTCCATAGCCACCAACAGGGTAGGCCCACGTGGGTGCCCTGGTGCTTAGCAAGAGCTGCATGGCCACAGATGCATGCCCCCCGACGAGGTGGCTGCCATGAGGCGGGAATGCCGTGGTTGATGAAACCACTGGTCCCTCCTTTCTCCGCGGGGTGGGGAGAGGCTGATCGCCCGCGTAGCCAGAGGAATACCAGGTGACAGCTCCGATCGCTCGGCTGGTCTCAGATGCCGCGAGCGGCGGGCATACGAAATATCCATCGAGCCTTCATCATCCATCGAGCCTTCTTCGATTGACTGCGGCAAGCGGTTCAACGATCACCTTCCCCTGCGCCCGGCAGGGAACGGAGCCTGGCAGGGGATGGCGCACGGCGGTCCACGGCAGCAGGTGGTTGCCCCCGAGGGTCGTACCTCGGAGGGCCGGCCGTTCTATCTTCATGACTACGATACCCTGGCTATCTTAGGCATCAAGCCATCGCCGGCGCTTGCGTCACTGGCTGGCTCGCCGTGGAACCCACCAGCGCCGGATCAGCCCCGATGGTTCCCTCGATTCGGTCCATGTACGCGGGCGATTGCAGGAACTCCAACCTTCGCTGCGTTTCATCGAGGAGTTGTTTGAGCCCCAATCGCTGCACAAGATCCGCTTGAAGCGGATCACGGCAAACGTCCCGCAGACATCGAAAGTGGCGTTGCCAGAGTTGGACATCGGCCCGGCGTTTCGCCTCCAGCCGCTCGCGGTACCACGCGCTGCTCAGCATCGCTTCCCGCGAGAAAAGTTGGCGCACCTCCGCATCGTCCAACCCTTTTCCGTGCCAATGACCGTGGGCCATGATCGACAGGATGGCCTGCAATGGTGGAACAGCAAACTCGATACTGCCATCTTCGAAGTAATTCGCTGCCACGCGTTGCTGCGCTTCCACAATATTATCCACGCCATCGGCGAACCCTTCGAGATCCTGCGTTTCCGGCTTGAGAATCGCATCGTCGAAGACCTTATCAGGATTGTCGAAAAGCCGTCCGAAAAACTGCCGCACGAAACGCGACGTGATCCGATAGCCGAGGCGGCTGGCCAGTATCTTCCGTCCCCTGAATTCGAAATCCTCGATTTTTTCCAGCATTCCTTCGGCGATCAAATACTGTGGATCACGTTCTGAGGACGAGAGGCGACACCACAGTTCGGGCACCAGGAAGCTGATGTCGTGCCCCACTTCACGATGACTCCCCACGTAACCGGCGGCCGTCGAAAACCCTCCCAGCCCCGTGAGGATCATGCTTACCAGCGCCGCGTTGAGATCGTGGATGGGTAGCAAGCAGTTGAACGGGCCCTTGGTCAAAGCCCCCTCGCTTCCCGCGCCGGTGGTCGAGGGACTCTTGCCGGTCAACGAGCAGACATAGTCCATGAACAGCTCGGGAAGCTCTTGGTAGTGAATGGGATTGTAAACGGCCAGCGAACGGATACCGCGTTGTTTATCCGGTGGATTATTGCGCCGTCCGGACAGCACGGCGGCTACCGGTTTGTAAACAGGGGCATCGGCCGGCCACCCGTGAAACAACTGCATACTCCGCCGTGCAATGTACCGTTGTTCTGGGCGTGCCAGATCGGGACGATCCTGCAGGTACCGTGGGTTCTTCGTCGGCTTTCCGTCCACTCGCCGAGGATAGGCCGAGCTGACAACGTAGGTCGCACCGGCGGCGTGTGCCGCCCGCAGCATCTGCTGCATCGGCTCCGTGTACTGGCTGAACTGCAACACGTCGTCGATTTCCGCCTGCAATTCCTCGCGCCCCAGCGGATGATAGTTGCAAAAGAAGTTATTTCGTCGCGCCATATCGGCTTCCGTCTGTTCATCCAATCCTCGGTGGATCGCATCGTCGGGTCGCTGAAACAGCCGGTACTCACAATTGGCCACAAACTTGTACGCACGATCGCCATCAAACCCCGCTCCCAAGTAGCGGCCGGGAACGACCACCGACGCCGTGATGTCATCCTCCAACTGGATCTTCTCCGCCGCGGCGAAATCCTGCCGCAGCTTGAACGTCTTCCATCGCTTTTCCTCATCCAGACCGACGCGGAGATACATGCCGACCAGTTTGCGGTTCTGATACTTCAGCTCATGCCCAGGTTCACCATTGACGATGTCGACGCTGAAATGCTCGCGCCATTTCCCCTCCCATTCGGGCTTACAGAACCGCTTGATGATGAACGCCATGGCGTAGAGGTAGCCGGGGATCGACCGCAACCAAGCGTTGTATTCCTCGGTGTAATCTCGCGACGGGGTCAGGAGCTTAATGACGCTCCCCAAGGTGCGACTCGGATCGAGCACTTTTCGACTGGGACGTCGGCTGTAATCGGGGCGCGCGGGGGAATCGGCGCGCCACCGCGTCGAATAATCCTTGGCAAAGATCTCATCGAGGCGGTCAAAGTCCTTGTCGATATCGCTGACGAAGATCGGTCCACTGAGCATATAATCGCGCAGCGACTTGCTAATCTCGCTTTTTCCTCCACCACTAACGGTACACGGCTTGTGACACACGATCCCCTCGCCGCTGATGCCGATCAACCGCCATGACGGAGCCGTGGGATGCTTCTCCATGCGTATACGATACCCGCTAGGTGCCATGTACTCATTTCCGGGACGCAGGGGAATACTTTTCGCTTCCCCCTCGAGTTCCCAATGAATCTTCTGGTCGTGCAGCGTAGCTCGCGCATGCTCTGGAATGTAGATGAGACTGGGAACGTATTTGTCCACCCCATAACCATCAGGATGGAACTCGATGAACGAAGCGTAATCGCGGCGCAGGTCCGCCATCGTGCGTCCGTTGTACCGCTTGCTGTTGACCTGAAATTCGTCTCCCAATGACCACGAGGGAAAGGCCAGCGTTCCGCCAGCGTGTTCTTCTTCCACGTTCCCCAGCAGATTGGCGGCGTAGCTGATCTGCGTCTTCACCTCTTTCTTGCAATAGCCGAAGTAATTGTCGGCGATGAGCGTCACGACGACTCCGTGTTCCGTACGGCAAGTCGCTTTGAATGCCATGCCGTCGTTGTACTTCTCCTCCTCATCGCGGTAGCACATGCCATCGCGCCGCTGACGCGCGGTCGCTTCGCTCCAATGGGGCAGCCCCAATTCTTTCTTCGTCAGGTGGCATAAATGTGGAGCCAAGATCACGCACCCGGTGTGACCGGACCAATGCAAGACATCGAACGCCGCATCGTTTTCCGGCAATACCGGATCGCCAGCATTGCCGAAGATCGACTCGACGAAGTCCAGATTGCTCACCAGACCACCAGGGGCGAAAAAGCGAACCTCCATCGTCTTGTGGCGACAGAAGCCCTCGACCGCTGGACACACCAACGGGCGGAGCAACAGCGACACGAACGCCTCGCCGCCTTCCTCCTGACTGGCCAGGTAAGGGAGCCGCATCAGTTCCCGTGGCGGCTGGACCGCATGTTGAAATAAGCGGGCAAAGACGGGCCTTGGTACACTGCGTTTATCCGCCGGGACGGGCAATCCCCCTTCGCACACATGAAACGTTCCCTTCGTGGTGCGACGATCGGCCCGCGGATTATGCAGCACGCCGTTGTAAACTCGATAACTCTCCAAGAGCTCGTTCTTGAACTCGTCTCCGTCAAGCGGCAAACTCAACAGCCTGGCCATGCCGTGGCGATCGAGCACCAGCGTAGGATGCGGCAACCTCAATTTCGCTCCCCCCGCATCCTTCCCCAAAAAACTATCCAAGAAGGATTCGATACGATGATCGATTCCCGCACGGTGCCGGACCAACAGGCGATTCTTCTCGCGCAAACTCGATAACAGACCATCGCGCCAAGCGGTAGCAGAGGCATCCGTTTCCCTGGTCGGCAATTTCAATCCGAAGACACTGAGTTGAAGCTCCAGGTACGCCTTCAGCTCCTTCAGCGAATGATCGGCGTCGTTCGCTCTCCAACCGAGCGCCACTTTCGGGTCCTGAACCAACCAAGCATCCCCAAGATGTTCCCAACTTACCGTCATCGACTTCACCACGTGTTACTTACGAGAATTCTGAACGCGTCTGCCGCGAGCCATGTGCGATTATACGCCGCAGGTGATTTTCCCCCATCCCGGGTGGCGATACCTCAGCAAGAACGGCCTTTATCGGCCGATGCAAGCTGCGGTCAAGGATTCCCTTTCGCGCCGATGCGCTCCGATCAGCGCTAGCCCCCTTTCCACGGTGGCGCCCTGAAGACCGAATGGGCACGCAGGAGCCGCAATCGCCCCTTAAGGCAACTATCTCCACCCCAGCCCCAGTCAGGAGGAGCGTCCGCACCTGGAAATCCCTGCCCAATTTCTTGCTATCTCGCAAGCACCTCATCTGGCAAGCAAGGCTGCCAAACGGGCACCACGCGTCGTCGATGGGTGCCGCGGAATGCTCGAAAACTGCTCCAGAGCCTATTGAATCGAGCAATAGACGGCATGAGAACGAACCAGCAGGCGTATGCGAAGGGCCCCGCCTGCCGCGCTTGGGGACCGCAACGACGGAACAGATAAAAACACGGTGAGTCGCTGCAGTTTGCACGCTCGGCGGAGCCCGATGCGAGCACCAGAAGGTGGCAAACTGCGCGACTCACCGTGACAAGAGCCCCCCTGCTCTCGTTCACAGCATCATGCTGTTCTCAGTGTTCTGTTTTCCAAGCCATTTTTTCAACGCCACGTTTTGGCAAAGGCTATAGGGCATGATCGCAGAGGCCGTCGCCTGCTATTCACCTACTACTCGCTGATCCTGCTGGCCGCATCTTGGTCGGCCGTCTCGTCGATCATCGATTCACTTTGTCTTTACCGGGCGATCGCCAAGGCAACGATGACCATTGGACAATCGCTTACCGACGGATGTCATTGCCGCGGGCTCCAACTGGTGGATTCGCCCTGCGGGTAAGCGGTGCTACGTCTTGCGGCGGAACGATTGCTTATACCGGAGTTGAGCGTCATCCGTGTCGTTCCACCACTGCTAACAACGGCGGCGGCGCGCGTTCGGCTTCCTGCCGTGTTGGCGAACTCATTTTTCTCGGTTCTCTCCGACGCTTCGAGGTTCATGTCGCCCCAATCGAAGCTGGCTGTTCGCGCTTCGTTGACCATCGGGTGCCGCCGCACCGCGCTGGCGACTCGCACCGCTCCACCAGTAGTTGCCGCCGAATCGCGGCCGAACGCCGAGGCATCGTCGGCAGGCGCAGGATTCTCCTCCAGCGGCAGGGCCTCCGGGGACTCGATGACCTCTTCCACTGCTTGCTCTCGATCTCCGACCACTTGCCGCACCGAGCGAGTGCTGGTCAGGGGTGCCGGTACCGGTCCGCGACTGATCACCTCGGGACGGGTGAATCCGTAGTCGAAGTAGATGGCGCCTCCACGCTGGCGTGCCAATTCCTGGGCATCACGATACGCCTTTTCCACCCACGCTCCTTCTTCGAGAGCGATGTTGTTCAGCTCCAGCAACGTTCCTTTGAGGTAGTGAATGTTGACCAACGATTTGTTGTATTCGGCGACCGCCTGGTAGTAGGCCAATTGAGCTCGACTGCGACGCTCCTCGGCTCGCAGTAGCAGATCGAGCAACTGACTGAGTTCGCCAACGTTGCTGGAGATCTTGTCGTTGTAGATTTTGATCTCATCCTCGTTCGCCTGCCATTGATCCAGATAATCCTGCATGGCGATGTAAGCCGATTCCATGTTCCGCCACGCGGTGGAGATCTCTTGCATGAGGGCCATTTCCTTCTCCCGTAGCTCCTCTTGGCTCTTCTTGATCTGCAACCGCGCGTTCTGAATATTGGCCAGGGCACGACGTTTGCCGATCGCTTGCGGGGTCAACTCCAAGCGTGCCCCGAGTTCCTGGTAATCGCCGCCGGTCAATTCCTCCAGTGCGCGGGAACCTGGATTCGGGAAGTTGATACCGTTGCGATCGGCCGCTGCCAGTTGATCGCCGACCCCTAGCCAGCGATAGAACGCGGTGACGTCCAGTTGTGGTAGGATCTGGTTTTTGGCCGAGATCAGTTCCATCTCACGCTGCTTGATGGCCCACCGCTGTCGACGCACTTCGGTGTTGCGCGTCAGTGCTTCCGCCTGCACCTCATACCAGTCGAAGTAGACTTTGGCAGTCGACGGTTCGTCCGCTGGTCGAATCAAACGACCATCGGTGGCACTCCAACCGATTTTTTCTCGCAAGGTCTGTTCCCGACCGTACAGGCCACGCGGATCGTTTCCGGGAACGGTCGATCCGTAGAGAGTGGCGTGGACCTGAGCGCGGAACTGGTTGTACAGCGCGCGGGCCTGCGCTTCCGCCTCCGGAGGCGTATCACCAATTTGCGTGCGAGCGTGCGCCACGCGCCACAGGTCCAGTGCACTGGCTTGTGCCACCTGGGCGGCCTCCAAGGCGCGATAGCCTACGTACAGATCCCAGTAAGCATCTTCAACGCTTTTCACCAGATTGCGGACGTTGGCCTCAAAGTCGTGTAACTGCAGCTCTTCGTTGATCCGCGCCAGCACTACTGGCACGCGATTGACCAACGTCCCGCGCCCGCGCAACAACGGCTGAGTAACTTGAACCTCCAACGCCGTGGTATAGTCACTGGGGACGTTGCGCCCCAGCCCCGGTGACGGGATGTTGTTTCGCGAATAGACCGTGGTGAATCGAGCCGTAGCGATGGTGCCAGTAGCCATTCGCTTGGAGAGCGCCGCTTGACCGTTGGCATCGACCGCTTGGAAAAACTGCGGATTGAAAATGTTGCCCGGACCGACGTTGCGCGGGCGATCGGTGGTGTTGTATCCGAACAGCATCGAGAACTGGGCATCGAACTCGCTCAACGCGTCTTCCACGCCGCCAACCTGGTTGGCACGCACGGCACCGCGAGGTGCGATGCGGTTACCTTGGCTGTCGATGGCCAGCGGTTGGGTACTGGCCGTGGTGGCGGTGATTGCCGGGTCGTAGACGCTGGGCATCTGTCCAGGAGCTGCGCTGAGCAGCGCTGCCGAGATGCTGCCGCTTTGCAAATTCGAACCGTTGACCACGCGCAATATTTTGGAGTTCTGCAGCGCCATGGAGATGCAGTCCTCAAGGGTCAGATCGATGAATTCGGTGGGCACGTGGTCCGGACCGAGGGGCTGCAGCGCTTCGGTGGCCTCCGGAAGACTCTCCACGCGCACGTCGGCGTACTCGATTTCCATCGATTGGGCCAGGTAGTCGGCCATCGAGGTATCGCGCTGAATAAAATATGGCTGCGTAGGAAGACAGCCCGTGGTGAGCGTCAAACCAAGCTGCAAAATGGCTACCCAGCGGAAGAATCGTCGGCTCATCGGAGCGAGGTTCCTAACGAGTCGATCGCCCCCTCGGGCTCAGGATATGCCGCTGCCCACGAGGCATGGAACGGCACTGGAACTCCCGAGCCAGGATGCGATGAATCAGTTTTTTCGAACCCCCCTGCCGGTGGGCGACCGGTGGTGCGCCTGAATCCGCACCAAATGGTCTTACCGCCGACAACTTGTTTATCGTCCGCCCGTCCGTCAAACTTTTGCTGATCCGCAAAATTTATCAGCCCCTCCTCCGATTTCTCTGCTTCTTTGCTGTTTTGCCTCAAGCTGCCGCTCGATACCTACCAGCGACGGAGGCACCGCAGAGGATCTCCCCACCATGGCCGCTCTTCGGCCGATTCCCCCATCGCGGCGTTCGACGGCCCACGTTCGCTGGAGATCTCGTGGTAACCAGCGTAGTGGCGGAACCATTCGACTTCGACCATGTCCCACGCCTCGCAAGACAGCCGAAGACGCAACCGGAGAGGTGCCCCCTGACCTGGTACCGCCACGGCGATCTGTTTTCCGATGCCGGCACCAATCGAGCTGAGGGTGGGGGAGCGTGGCGTGCCTCGACCCAAAGTCATCGGCGCCTCGTTACGAAAGATTCCTCCCGGACACTTTTCAGCAGGGGAACAGGTGCCCCCTACCGCACGTGTCCCCGCGGACATGGTAAATTGACGTTTTCCCATCAAACGGCGGCGCGCGGGCCGACCCACCCCACACGCCACCGGCTCCTCCCCATTCCGGATGCACGATCATGAACCACCGTCTCGCCATCCCGTATTGCTCCCACTGGCTCTTGCTGGTTGTTCTCCTCTCCGCCGGCGTCGTTTTCTCCCCAGTTTGTCATGGGGGTCCACCGGAACAGCCCGAGGATTCCGGCGCGGCATCCGTGCCTTCGACTCCACCACCATCGGCAGCAGTTGATCGCGCGGAGTCGGTGGAGACGGCTGGCGATGCGGCGGAGTGCCAGCCCGTGGTGTTCACCACCCAGGAAGATCATCAACACCTGCTCGACCTGTTAGGTATCGAGCGTTTGCGCCCGGGCAGAAGCGCTAGCGGGGATTCGCCCCATGCAGCGAACTATGATGAAGCGCTGGCCAATCCCTTTAACGAATTGCCAGAATTGATGCGCCTGCAGGACGGCACGTCGGTCACCACGGCAGAGCAATGGTGGCAGCAGCGTCGACCGGAGATCATCGAGCTGCTGGAGCGCGAAGTGTATGGGCGCGTCCCCGAGGATGTCCCTGCCGTCCAATGGCAAGTTTTGAAATCGGAGCGAAAGAAACTGGGTGAGGTCGAGGTCACCGAACAGCGTCTGGCCGGAGTGGTAGACAACAGTCGCTGCCCGGAAATACCGGTAACCATTTGCATGCAGCTCACCCTCCCCGCAGGAACCGACCGCCCGCTGCCGGTATTGATGCAATTTGGATTCACATGGTTTGATGCCCAAGGAGAAGACCTGGAATTCTCGGGCCGACGCCTGGGTGGTCCTCGCGGCCCCTCCAAGGCGCAGATTCTGGCGGAATTGGGATGGGGATGTGCGACAGTCAACGCTTATAGCATCCAACAGGATGCGGGCGGTGCGTCACCGCGACGTAACGATTCATCACCAGGTTCCGGGGGTGGACTGACGCGCGGCATCATCGGTCTCTGCAATCGCGGCCAACCGCGCAGGCCCGAACAGTGGGGGGCGTTGCGCGCGTGGGGATGGGGAGCCTCGCGCTGCCTGGATTACCTCCACACCGTCCCCGCAGTCGATGCGCACCGCGTAGCGATCGACGGGGTCTCGCGCTTCGGGAAGGCGGCCTTGGTGACCATGGCGTTGGATACTCGATTCGCGGCCGTGTTGGTCGGCTCGTCCGGTAAAGGTGGTGCAACCTTGTTGCGGCGCAATTTCGGCGAGGCGGTGGAGAATCTGGCCGGATCCGGTGAATATCACTGGATGGCGGGCAATTTCGTCAAGTATGCCGCTGAGCAGGCCAGTTTCGGCAGCATGACACCGAATGACCTGCCCGTGGACGCCCACATGTTGATTGCTTTGTGCGCGCCGCGGCCGACATTCATTAGCTATGGTGTCCCCGAGCAAGGAGACGCCCAGTGGCTAGACCATCGAGGAAGTTTCATGGCCGCCATTGCCGCACAACCAGCCTTCCGTCTCTTGGGCGCTCGCGATTTGGGGCGTAGTGACGACTATTGGACTGAACTTCCACCGCCGCCCGGCGAAGGGCTGCTCGACGGTCAACTTGCATGGCGCCAGCACCATGGGGGACACACCGACCTGCCCAATATTCCTCATTTTGTTCAGTGGGTGGAGCGATTGTGGGACGAGCAAGGTGCTCCCACACCACCCCCCGCAGCGACGGCGCCACCTCCTTAGCCATTGGATAGCACCACCCCTCGATCGAAACGATGGACACCACAGCCATTTGAGATGGCGATTGTTTCAGGATGCTCCACCGTCCGCTTCTGGCGGCTTGGGGGTGCTGACAGCCATGGCGGACACCTCCAGCCCCATCCGCTCAGCGTTTCCCCCCGAGTACCGTTTCCCCCTGAACTCCGTCTCCACCTGGAAACTTTTCTCGGCACCAGCCGCCTTGAGGGGCGGTGGCGGACCGGAACGACCAGCATTCCTGCGGACGCCACCAAAACGAGAATGTTCCGGTGTGGCGGCGGTTACCGAGATTCGACGCGAAAGCGGTGGCAGAGGTGACCTGTGGGCGGGACGGGGGCGCGCAAATCGTCGACCAACCTTCGCGAACTCAAATCACTATTGGCTTGCCCAGCATTCTACGGACGATCACCCACTGCCCGGAGTGCATTAACCAGTGGGTAGCCTGCATACCGATCAAGGCCCCGACGGTGGGCGCATAATCGATCCCGGTCTGGCGATCCAAGTCCGCTTCGGAGAGAGTGCGTAAAAAGTCAAGCGTTCCTTGGCGTTGCGTGCGGTAGACGCTGAGCAATTCGTCTTTCCTGGCGAACGCCGCCGGGTCGTCGCTGCCGGCCCGCTCCTTGCTATAACGCTCCGCGAAGCCGTCGGGCAACGGTGGCATTCGCTCCGCCGCGACGCTGCTCACCATGGCGTTTTCGGAAACGATCAAGTGGCCTACCTGCCAATTGATGGAATTGCATTGTGGGTGTGGCCGCATCATCAACTCCGCGTCTTCTAAGTCGTTTAAATACGCCATGGCGACCATTTCCGCGGCGGATAAATTGCTTTCCAAGACTTCAATGGCATTCACCTTTTGTCTCCTTTCATCGAATTTTGCCGTCCGCCGATAGAGCGGATGGGTGCTACCCAGCTCAAAAACCAGCCAGTGATTCTGTTCCCTCCGCAGCTCCACGCCAACCTAAGTGTCGAAGATCGTTCATCCACCGGCAACTGCGAGTCGACAGTAAATCCACGTGTGGGAGTTCCGAGGAGGGATCTTCACCTGCCATGTCGCACGATGACCACAGGCAGTTCCGCCGCCGTGCGGCTGAGTGAAACAGATTCCATCCTACACGGGCCGATTGCGCCTGAATTGACGACGATCGCCCCCCGGCTCGTTTCCTGTACCTCAAGCGATGGGAAAGCAACCGAACTGCTTCCGGTCCCTGGACGGTGGTACGGTTCTGGTTTCACGCCGACGGTGGCGGAGGAATTCACCGGTCGGGGAGGCTGTCCAGCCAAACGCTGGCATTGTAGCATACATGGGGATACGACTTGAATTCGATTCCAAATTTTCAGTTTAGGAAGACTGGTCAATCTGGATCGTTGAGGCGGTGGCAAAAAGCGAATTGAACGATGTCATCGAAGAAATGCCGCATCAACTGGATGAAACGATGTGGTAAATTGTGCTGGAAGCGTTCCATCGACACGAAGGAGTGAAGTTTAGTTATGAACTCGATAGCTACCGCCCAGAAGTTGGCAGAGGACCTCGAACTTGGTCCATTGGACAAGGACGTGCGTCGCCACTTGGTCTACACGTTGGGTCATGGAGAAGAGGAGCCTCGTCCGGAGTACTTGTACCGCGCACTGGCGTTGGCCGTTCGCGATCGTCTGGTTGCCCGCTGGTTGGACACGCGGCGTCAGGTGGAAGACGCGGAGGTGAAACAAGCCTACTACTTGTCGATGGAGTTCCTGATCGGCCGCTCGTTGACCAACGCCGTCCTGAACTTGGGGTTGGAGAAACCGGTCGAGGACGCGTTGCGCCAGTACGGAACCCAACTGGAGGAAATCGCCGACTACGAACACGATGCAGGGTTGGGCAATGGAGGTTTGGGCCGCTTGGCTGCCTGTTTTCTCGATTCGTGTGCCGTGTTGCGGTTGCCGGTGATGGGATATGGCATCCGCTACGAATACGGGATGTTTCATCAGCGTATCGAGAACGGTCGTCAGGTCGAGGAGCCGGATCATTGGTTGCGGGACGGCAATCCATGGGAGTTCGAGCGAGCGGAGGATGCGCGACGAGTCCACTTTTATGGGCGCAGTGAATTGTATTTCGACTCCGACGGCGTGCACCACAGCCGCTGGGTCGACACCCACGACGTGTTGGCGGTTCCCTACGACATGCCCATTCCGGGGTTCCGCAACGACACGGTCAATACATTGCGCCTATGGCGATCGGCAGCCACCGAGGAGTTCGACCTGCATGACTTCAACGCTGGCGACTATGCCGAAGCAGTAGCGGAGAAGAACTTGGCCGAGCAGATCTCGATGGTGCTCTATCCGAATGATGCCAGCGAGAATGGCAAGGAGTTGCGACTGAAGCAACAGTACTTCCTCGTTTCGGCCAGCCTGCAAGACACGCTGGCAAAATGGATCGCGCGGTATGGCCGCGATTTCACCCGCTTTCACGAGAAGCATTGCTTCCAGCTCAACGACACGCACCCCGCCTGTGCGGTTCCGGAATTGATGCGTTTGTTGATGGACGAGCACCATCTCAGTTGGGAGGAGGCCTGGGAGATCACCACGCACTCGATGGCCTACACCAATCATACGTTGCTGCCCGAAGCGCTCGAACGGTGGTCGGTGGCGTTGTTCAGCCGCCTGTTGCCACGATTGACCGAGATCATCTACGAGATCAATCGTCGCTTCTTGAAAGAGGTGGAAGCGAAATGGCCGGGCGATGACCAGAAGAAGCGCGAGATGTCGTTGATCGAAGAGGGAGATCATCCGCATTTCCGTATGAGTTATCTGGCCATCGTCGGCAGCTTCTCGGTAAACGGTGTCGCCCAATTGCACACTGAATTGCTCAAGCAGGGCCTGTTCCGGAATTTCTATGAACTGTGGCCTCACAAGTTCAACAACAAGACCAACGGCGTAACGCCGCGGCGCTGGTTGTACCATTGCAACCCTCGGCTCAGGGACTTGATCACCGAGGCGATTGGCTCCGGTTGGATCGACGACCTCGACTTGTTGGAGGACCTGTTGCCCAAGGCGGGAGACCCGGAGTTTCGAGAACGCTGGCGGCTGGTCAAGCAGGAGAACAAGCGACGCCTGGCCCGCTACGTCGCCGAAAATACCGGAGTAGCGTTTCCGGAGCATTTCCTGTTCGACGTGCAGGTTAAGCGGATCCATGAGTACAAACGGCAGTTGCTCAACGCCCTCCATGTCATCCATCTGTACGACCGCATTTGCCGTGGCGATACCGCGGGGATGGTACCGCGGTGCGTGTTGATCGGTGGCAAAGCCGCCCCCGGCTATTTCGTAGCCAAATTGATCATCAAATTGATCAACAATGTGGCCGCGGTTATCAACTCCGATGCCCGCACGCAGGACTTGTTGAAAGTGGTCTTCTTTCCCAACTACCGCGTGTCGGCGATGGAGATCATTTGCCCGGGCACCGAACTGTCGGAACAGATCTCGACCGCCGGTAAGGAGGCTAGTGGCACCGGAAACATGAAGTTCATGATGAACGGCGCGCTGACGATCGGTACGCTCGACGGAGCGAATATCGAGATCCGCGAGCGGGTGGGGGACGACAACTTCTTCCTGTTCGGACTGGACGCGCAGCAGGTGATCGAGACGCGGAAGAATTACGATCCCAATCGGATTATCGCTGAGGATCCGGACATTCGCCGCGTCATGGAATTGTTGGAAGGCGGTCGGTTCAATGAACGGGAACCGGGAATTTTCGATGTCCTCATCGGTGGCCTGCGTAACCCGCACGATCAATGGCTGACCATCGCCGACTTGCGCAGTTACATCGATACCCAACAGCGGGTCAACGATACGTATAAAGATCAGCAGGAATGGAACCGCAAGAGCATCATCAACACCGCCATGAGCGGTTTCTTCTCCAGCGACCGGACCATCCGCCAATATGCGGATGAGATTTGGGGCATCAAGCCGTTTCGCACGCAGTAAGGATCGTGGATCATGGAATTGGATCGTACCGCGGGAATCTTGCTCCACATCACCAGCCTGCCGGGTCCGTTCGGAGTGGGGGACCTCGGCGAAGGTGTGGACCAATTTCTTCAATTCATGGAGCAGGCCGGGCAATCGGTGTGGCAGATCTTGCCGCTCTCGCCGCCGCTGTATGGCAATTCCCCTTACAGCAGCAGTTCAGCGTTCGCTGGCAATCCCCTGCTGATCAGTCCGCGAGGTCTGCATCGTGATGGTTGGTTGAGCCATTCGGCGCTACGCTCGATCCAGACGGCTGCGGCGGCGGATTCGCGTTGCGATTACGGCGCCGCCTATCGTGCCAAGACCGTGTTGCTGAACCGTGCGTTTCTCGACTTCCGTCGCCAGGGCGGATCGCAATCCGACGCCTATCGCGCCTTTTGTTGTCGTGCTGCCTACTGGTTGGACGACTTCGCCTTGTTCATCGCTCTGGGCGAGAAGTTTGGCACCACCGACTGGTCGACCTGGCCCAAGGAACTGGCCCAACGCCAGCCATCGGCCCTGGAGGCAGCCCGTCAAGAATTGGAAGAGGCCATTGCCTACCATAAATTCGTACAATTCGCCTTCGATTCTCAGTGGCGCGAAGTCTGGCAACAGGCCCGCAGTCGAGGAATCCGGCTATTTGGTGATCAACCCATTTTCGTCGCTTATGGTAGCGCCGATGTGTGGGCGCACCAACGCCTGTTTTTGCTCGATGAAGCCGGTAAGCCGACGGTTGTGGCTGGTGTTCCCCCGGATTACTTCAGCAGCACCGGCCAACTATGGGGCAACCCGTTGTACAACTGGGAGGTGATGCGTGCCGAGCGTTATCAATGGTGGGTGGAACGGCTCAAATGGGCCTTCGCCTGGCACGACGCCATCCGTATCGACCATTTCCGCGGATTCGAAGCGTATTGGGAGGTTCCGGCGGGCAGCAAGACCGCGGTCAACGGTCGCTGGGTTGCCGGACCGGGACGGGAACTGTTCGACGTAGCGCGCGAATCGATCGATCCACTTAACGTGGTCGCTGAGGATTTAGGCTTGATCACGCCGGAAGTCCATGCGCTGCGCGATGCCCTCGGCTTGCCCGGAATGCGGGTCATGCAGTTCGGCTTCGACTCCGACGAGGATACCTACCATCGCCCCGATGCCTATCCACAGCATTGTGTCGCCTATACCGGCACCCACGACAACAATACGATGCTCGGATGGTACGCACACTGCTCGGCCGCCACACGGCAACGCGTCGAAGCGTTCCTTCGCCAACAACCGCAGGAATTGCCGCTGCATCTGCAATTCTGCAATATGCTGTACGAGTCGCGCGCCGGCTGGACGATTGTCCCCCTGCAGGACCTATTGGGATTGGGGGATGAAGCCAGAATGAACGTCCCCGGAAAAGCCGATGGCAACTGGGCCTGGCGGTGCCGGCCGGACCAGTTGAGCGAATCGTTGGCGGGGCAAGTCCGACACCTGATCGAATCGCACGATCGCACCATTGCCGCGCCGGTCGGCGCCGGCGATTGACCGCACCGCCAGCGCGGTTTGCCTTTTCGCTCCCCGCCGGTCAGCGATGCGCCGCGGGCCAATCCGTGCCCAGCCCCATCATCGATGCCCATGCGGCCGATGTCCCGCCGCGATTAACCAGCGTGCAGCATCATCGGTGGTCTGCCGCGGCGGCAGCTTCGTTGCCGAATCGTTGCTTGGCGAGGCCGATGCCTGCCAGCAGGTGGTTGCCGCTCCCCTGAGCAGCTAGGCAGCATGACGATGCGATTGGTCGATCATATCGCGATAAGCCAGCAACAGCTCGTAGAAGTCGGCCGAAACGTGGATCGTCTCATCGGCAAAGTCGCTGATCCAGGCACGATTACGACGCGCTGCATGCATCATGATCGCTAATACGTCGCCCGCGGCCACGGGAACGCGATGAGGCTCGGACGGCATGGAGAAGGGAATTGTCGGACGCTGGTCTACCTCGGGCGATGAACCTACCGTATAGTTGTGCCTGGTCATAAGACTCCTCGATTCGGTCCTCATGAGTCAACTTCCCTGTTGATGGTACGATCATCGGCACTGGCGAACTTTGCGGATTAGAAAAACTCTGCCGATTATTCAGCCTTCATGCCTTTCGAAATGCAACGTCCCCCGCCTTCCACTGCTCCGCCCCGCTCGATTGCCGTCCTCGGTTCGACAGGAACGATCGGACAGGCCACCTTGCGAGTGGTAGAGCATCTGGGAGCGCCGTGGCGCATCGTCGGGCTCTCCGCCCATCGGCGCACGGCAATGCTCCTCGAACAAGCTCGCCGCACGGGAGCATCGACAGTCGTCGTCACCGATCGCCAAGCGTGGCGGGACGTGCAGCGGGGATGGCCAGCCGACTGTCGCCTGTGGGGAGGCGCCGAGGGGCTGGTCGAGCTGGCATCGGCCCCCGAAGTCGACATCGTCGTGGCGGCGGTGGTTGGTGCGGCAGGCATGATGAGCACGTTGGCTGCCGCCCGGGCCGGGAAACGCCTGGCGCTGGCCAACAAGGAATCGTTGGTCGTGGCCGGAAGCTTGGTTACCGCTGCCGCCACCGAGTCGGGGGCGGAGATCATTCCGGTCGACAGCGAGCACAGTGCGATCTTTCAAGCCATGCGTACCGGGCAGCGGCGGGAGATCAAACGGGTGATCCTCACCGCCAGCGGTGGTCCCTTTCGTTCCTGGACACCACAACAAATAGAACATGCCAGTGTGGAGGACGCCTTGGATCACCCCACCTGGAACATGGGACGCAAAATCACCATCGATTCGGCCACGATGATGAACAAGGCCCTGGAGATCGTCGAGGCTCGCTGGCTGTTCGATTTGGCGGCTGACCAAATCGACGTCGTCGTTCACCCCCAATCGATCGTGCATTCGATGATCGAGTTTATCGACGGATCGGTCGTCGCGCAGCTCAGCCCGCCGGATATGAGCTTGCCCATTCAATACGCGCTGACATTTCCCGAGCGAAAAGAAGGCGTCTGCCCTAAACTTCAATGGCAGGAAGCATTAACATTGGAGTTCGAACCTGTTGATCTGGAACGCTTTCCCGCCATCGAACTGGGGTGGGAGGTCGTCCGTCGCGGCGGAAGCTGTGGTGCGGTGGTTAATGCTGCCAATGAAGTAGCGGTGGAAGCTTTTTTGAACCGTCAACTGCCTCTTCCCCGTATTGTCGCCGGTTGCCGCGCGGTATTGGAAGCCCATCATTTTGATCCGAATCCCTCGTTGGACGACTTGTTGCGTTTGGACGCGTGGGCTCGGAAGGAGACTCGAAAGTGGATTGGAACATAATGACCTGTGTACCGCTGGAATCGATGCTCGACTGGGCTGTCGCCAGCCCACTGTTGGCCGAAGCATCGGGACTAGGGCGCCTGCTCGGCCTCGCGTGGGTGATTCTCCAAGTGGCGATCGGCTTAGGGTTTGTGATTTTCATCCACGAGTTGGGGCACTTTGTAGCAGCGAAGACATTCGGGGTTCGCTGTGACAAGTTTTACGTTGGATTCGATGTGCCTATCTCACTTGGGCCGATCAAACTACCACCAGCCCTCGCCAAGTTTCAGTGGGGAGAGACCGAATACGGCATCGGCATCATTCCGCTGGGAGGCTACGTGAAGATGCTGGGGCAGGACGACGATCCACGCAAGGCAGAAGAGGAGGCAGCACGGATTCGACAGGGCGAAGGCGACGACGCGCCGCTGGATCCGCGCAGTTACCCAGCAAAGCCCGTTTGGCAGCGGATGATCATCATCAGTGCCGGCGTGGTGATGAACCTCATTTCCGCCGTGTTTTTGGCGGCCGTGGCCTTCGCGCTGGGGGTTCCCTACACGCCGGCCGTTACGGGAGCGACCTTCGGTGGCGGGCCCGCTTGGCAAGCCGATATTCAGCCCGGCGACCACATCATCCGAGTTGCCGACATGGAGGAAGACGATCCGTACCTGAGCTACAACGACTTTCAGACCAAAGTGGTGATGTACGGCATCCGTACCCAAGGCGCTCCGGTACCCATGGTCCTGCTACGCGGGGAGGATCGGATCGAGCGGACGGTAAAGCCCACTCTGGACTACGATCAACGGCGCATCGCCTATCTGACGGGGGTCATTGGACCGCTGACCAGCCGCGTAGGAGAGCCGGTATGGATGAAAGAATCCTTTTTAGACTCGGTTCAGCCGGATATTCGTCCCGGTGACCTGATTGTCGCCGTCGACGGGGAACCGTTGCCTCGCCATCCGCGATTCGGAACAATTCTCGGTTCCGAGCTCACTTCACGTTTGCAGTCTCGCTGGGAGCAGCCGGTGACGGTGACGATCCAGCGGCCCACCGGGCAGACGTCGTCTACCAGCCAAGCGCCCTCAGAGACCGCCACCGAGACGGTGCAGGTCGAGTTGCCACCGGTCCCGGTGAATACCTTGGGGTTGAGTTTCGCGGTCGGCCCGGTCACCAGCGTTCAAGCCGGCTCGGTGGCAGCCGCCGCCGGAGTTCAACCGGGGGACGTCATCGAAACGGTCAACGGCAGCCCCGTCACCAACGCACTGGAGCTGCCATCGATCGTGGGACGGCTGGCCGGCCAGACCATCACCCTGGGCATCCGTCGCCCTACGGTGGAAAGCGGTAATGGAGGCGAGGAAAGCGATTTGATCGAGCTGGAACTGGCCGGTCCAGCACAAGCCACCTTCGATCCGATTTCCAGCTTGGTGGGCAAGTTGACCTTGGGAGGCGTGGGAATCGCATTGGAAGCGTCTCCACGCATTACGGCAGTCGACCCGCGGTGGGAGGAAGCTGGCGTGGCGATAGCACCGGGGGACGAATTGGTCCAAGTGCAGTGGATTCCCTCGGCGGAACAACAAGCTGCGCTGGCAGGGCAGATCGTGGAAAGCGATTTGGCACCAATTCCCATCGACGATCAGTTCACGGTAGCCAATCTCTATTCATTCTTGCAAACCATTCCCTCAGGCTCCAAGCTATTGGTCAACGTTCGCCGCCCTGAAGGCGTTATCAGCGACGCCATCGAATTGGAGGTATTCCGCGCGGACAATTGGTACTGGCACCAACGCGGAATTCGCTTGACCGAACTGATGCACCAGCGAGAAGCCAGTGGCTTTGCCGAGGCCATGCGCCTAGGGGCGATCGAGACGCAGCGTCGGTTCAACGAAGTATTGAGCTTTTTAGGCATGCTAGTGACCGGCCGCGTAGGACTGAAAGCCGTCGGTGGCCCAGTGGGAATCGCCCAAGTTGCGGCTTCGGAAGCAAGCTTCGGCGTCACCAGGCTGTTGTTGTTCCTGACCTTTCTCAGTGCCAACCTGGCGATCCTCAACTTCCTGCCCATTCCAGCTCTGGATGGTGGTCATATGGTCTTCCTGTTGGCGGAAGCCATCCGCGGCAAACCAGTGGACGAGAATCTCCAAATGAGGTTGACCATGATCGGGGTTCTCTGTTTGCTCGGGTTGATGGCAGTGGTCATTTTGCAGGATCTCGCCAGACTATTCGGAAATTAGCCTACCATGCATCTGCTCCTGGTCCCCCTCGGGTTCCTTCTGATCGCCGTGGGAATCGGCCTGTTCTGGTGGCGCCCCCCCGACTGGCGGGCTGACGGCCGGTGGCGCGATCAGACGCGGCAGTCGATCGAGAGATGGATGTCCAGGCAACGCGTGGTCCGCCGGGTGACCAATGGCATCGTCATCCTGATCGGTGCCGCCATCATCGGCACGACCTGGCTTCCGCAGGGAACGATCGTTTGGGGCGGTCTCTGGTCGGCGATCCTCGGTCTGGTTTGCTGCGCCCTGTTGCTCGCTGCCGTCGATTCCTACTGTTCGCTGGCCGGATATCGGCAAGCAGTGCCCGAAGCCGCCCACCGCGCCTTCTCGCCTGAGGAGCAATCGGCTGCAGACGAAGACGCCGGTCAGGAGAACGGTTCGCAATCGGCATGAAGCCGTCGAACACTTTTGATCCACGGCGGAGCTGCAATTACAATGGACCGCAGGGCTACTTGTCTATTTGCCTTTGGCAGCACGAATTCACCCATTCCCTCTCTTCGCGTCTCAAGGTTTGTCGCATGCAAGTCATGTTTCGACTCCTCGCACTCGTGGCGTTACTGGCCAGTCCGCTTCCGGTAAGGTGCCAGGTTCCCTCCAGTTTCTTGCAGAGTGTGGGGATGGAGGCGGCATGGCGCAGCCAACTACGATTGCCCATCGATGGCGGACACATCGTCTCGGTCCGGTTTTGGGTCGACAAAAGCCAAGTGCACCAGTACGCCGTTGTCGACCTGGGGGATCAGCAGATTCGCATTTCCGCTGAGCAGCTCGACCGAGACGGCAATCCCATCGGATTGGAGGAAGCCAAGCGTTTGGCGGCGACTCAGGCGGCCCGCTTGTTGGGAAAGTCCGACGGCTTCCAAGTGGTGGAGGTGAGCGTCCCGTCGATCAAAATGGTGGTCGTCACGCGCGATGGTCTGGTGCAAACGCTTGACGCCGAAACCGGTGCTCTTCTGTGGGCGTCCCCCTGTGGACCGTCGTGGGCGCCAGCGCACCCGGCCGCGGTCTGCGAAAAGGGAGTGGTCGTCGTCCATGGAGACCGTCTGTACCTGCTCGATTGGCAAACTGGCAAGCACCGCATGGTGAAGTCTTTGCGGCGGGCGACGGCCAATGCTGTGATCGCCAACGAGGACGTCGCCTTTGTGTCGGACTTCACCGGCCGTATCGCTGCCTATGGTCTGGGAGTCGATTTGCGGCCGTGGAATTATGTCATGTCCGGACGAGCGGTCGGCTTGCCCGTTGTGCTCCCCGGAGAAGAACTTCTGCGCGATTGCCACCGATGCGGGGCATGTCTATGTCTATGCCAGTTTCCTGCCACCGGAGGTGTGGATGCGTTACGAATCGGGATACCCGATTACCGGTAGTCTGACCGCGGGTAATGGTGCGTTTTACGTGGGCAACACCGAGGGCACCTTGGCCAAGTTCACGGCAGATGACCGTTTCGGGCAAATCGAGTGGGAATATCGCACCGGTCACACGATAACGGCTCCTGCCCTGGTTGTCGGCGACCGCGTGTTCGTGGTCAACGAATCCGGGGAGATCGATGCCATCGAAGATGCCACCGGGGAAGCGGCGTGGGAAATCGAAGGGCTGGAGGTTAAACGAGCGTTGGCAGTATCGGGCAACTTGCTGTTTTCCGTCTCGATCGCCAACGAGTTGATCGCTCAGGAGGTGACCTCCGGTTCGCAAATGGGGCGGACGATTCCCCTGCCACTTGCCGAGCCGATTATCAATCCTATCAGCGACCGTGTGTACCTGGTGATGGAGGATGGCAAGCTGGAATGTTTGCGACCGGTGGGTGCGTCGCTTCCCACCCTGGTCGCTCCACCACAGACTACCGAACCGGACGAGGAGCAAGCTCCGGCCTCTTCCCCCCCCTCCACCCCCAAGTCTTCAGCCAACCCCTTCGACACTCCCTCTGGTGGCACCAACCCCTTCGACACCGCCCCGGCTGGAGGCAACCCGTTCGGTGGTGGGGATGGCAACGCGGCGGATCCGTTCGGTGGTGGCGCCGGCGGCGCAGATCCCTTCGGTAACGACCCGTTCGGCGGCGGGAATTGAGGCCAGCCGGGGCGCCCCTTTCGTCCGGATGGGCAAGTTGGCAAACGATTCCGTTACCATGCACGCGGTCCCAGGCGGGGAGAAAACCGGGTAGAATGAATCGCTCTGGTCCGCTTTCTCCGCCTCGGGACGAACGGGAATGGTTGCACGATCCGCACAGGAACTTCTCCCACCACAACTCCTTGCGCGATTGGAACGCATGGAGTTGGTCAGTCGCAAAGTCTTTCGCGGTCGCTTGAAAGGTGAACGGAGGAGTCGGCGCAAGGGACAGAGCGTCGAATTTGCGGACTTTCGCAACTACGTCCCCGGCGACGACCTGCGATTCGTCGATTGGAACCTTTACGCCCGCCTCGACAAATTGTTTCTCAAACTTTTTCTCGAAGAAGAGGACCTCCATGTTTTTTTCTTAGTCGATGCCAGCCCCTCGATGGACTTCGGCGAACCAACCAAGTTTTTGGTGGCGAAACAAATCGCCGCCGCCTTGGGATTCGTCGGCATGTGCCGGGGAGATCGCGTGCGCATCGAGTTCTTGGGCGCGGAAAACACGACCAGCCCCATCCTGCGGGGCCGTTCGCAGTTGTGGCGGATGATCGATTTTCTGGAATCGGTGGAACCCGACCAGGTTTTCTACTTGACCGACGCGGTCAAACGGTTCTGCTGGCGCCATACGGGCCGAGGAATCGTCGTCTTGTTGACGGATTTAATGGATAAGAACGGTTACGAACCGGCTTTGCGACTGTTGCTGGGACAGCAGATGGACGTATTCGTTCTACAGATCCTCAGCCCCGAAGAGTTGGAGCCGGAATTGGCCGGCGATCTTAAACTGGTCGACTGTGAAGACCATGATGAGACGGAGATCTCGGTAACCACGGCGGTGGTGAAGCGGTATCAACAAACATTGGCCGCCTTTGTCGAGGGCGCGCGACGCTTTTGCGCTCAACGGGGCATGATCCACCTATTGACGCGGAGCGACCAGGGAGTGGACGTCATCGTCGGACAGTACTTGAGGGAGCGGGGATTGGTGCGATGAATTGGGCCCCGATGTTGAGTTGGCCGTGGTGGTTGGCCATGGCCTCGGTCCCGCCGCTAATCATCATGCTCTATTTTCTCAAGCTGCGACGCCAACCCGTCGAAGTCCCCAGTACCTACTTGTGGCGACGCACGCTCGAGGACTTGCATGTCAATAGCATCTGGCAGCGACTCCGGCGCAACATATTGCTTTTCCTGCAACTGCTTGTTATCGCCATCTTGGTCTTGGCCCTGCTACGACCGGGCATGCGGGGAAGCGATACCGTGGGCGATCGAGTCATCCTGATGATCGACAATTCGGCCAGCATGCAGGCGGTGGACGTGGCCGCCAATCGCGTGGCCGAAGCCAAACAGCGTGCTCTCCACATCATCGACGCGTTGGACACGAACGATGCCGCGATGGTGATCGCCTTTTCCGATGCCGCGGATGTTCGGCAAACGTTTACTACGGACAAACGACGCTTGCGCGCCGCCGTCGACAGCATCGCCCCAACGTACCGCACCACGGACCTCACCGAAGCTTTGCGTGCCGCATCGGGGCTGGCCAATCCCGGGCGCACCAGTCAGATCGAAGACCTGAACGACATTCAAGTCGCCGAAGCACTTCCTGCCAATGTGTTCATCCTCAGCGACGGTGGCTTCGCTCCCCCGCAACTCGATTTGGGCAACTTGAAGACGACCTATCTCCCCATCGGGCAACCTACCGCACAAAACGTCGGAATCGTCGGCTTTACCGTCGATCGCAATGCCGAGCGAGAGGATCAAGTGGAGGCATTCGCCCGGGTGCAGAATTTCGGTTCGCAGGTCGTCGACACGAATCTCAACCTGTACCTCGATGATCAATTGATCGACGCCAGGGCGGTGACGATCGAACCGCAATCGGTCAGCGGCGTCAGTTTCGACATCCACAACCTGGAATCGGGGGTGTTGAAACTGGTGGTCGACCATCAGGACGATCTGTCCGTCGATAACATCGCTTTCGCAGGTCTCGACCCGCCCAAAGTTTTGGACGTCGTTCTAGTCACGGCGGGGAATGTAGCGTTGGAAGCAGCGTTGAAGACATCGCAAGTCACCAGTATCGCCAACGTGCGCCTGGCCACGCCCGAAGAACTCGATTCACCGCAGTTCCAATCGCTGCTGCGCAGTGGCACGATCGACCTGTTCGTGTTCGATGACTGCCGCCCGGCCGTTCCCCCGGAGGCCAGCGCCCTGTACATCAACGCAGTGCCCCCTGAGAGTCCATGGAAGATGACCGCCGCTTCCGGCCCTCTCTTCGTCATCGATAGCAACCGCTCCCACCCACTGATGCAATACGTTGATCTAGGTACCGTGCGCATCGTGGAGGGAAGCTCTCTGGAACTGCCCCCTGGCGGCACCGAGTTGGCCCGTACGGATGCAGGTGTGCTGATCGGAATCGCCCCGCGCGACGCCTACTTGGATGCCGTGGTGGCCATGCCATTGAACCGCAAGTCCGACCAGGGAACGCTGCCCAATACCGATTGGCCGATCAAACGTAGTTTCCCCGTGTTCTTTTTCAATGCCCTGCAAACGCTGGGAGGGGCGGTTGCCACCTCGGCCTCCAAAAGCGTGTTGCCGGGACGGCCAGTCCCCTTGTCGGTCACTACGCGCGTCGCCACCGTGCATGTCGAAACGCCCGCTGGCGAGGTAGTGCAACTGGAACGTGGAAATACCCCGCAACTGGTCTTCACCGATACAGAACGCCCGGGGATCTACCGCGTACGAGGAGCCGACAATGACCGCATCTTGCAACTATTCACGGTAAATCTGTTCAGTGAGCGGGAAAGCGATATCGTTCCCGTGCCCGATTTGCAGATCGGCGTCGAAAAAGTGACCGGCACCGCGAACCAGGAGGAATTGGTGCGTGTCGAGTATTGGCGTTGGCTGTTGCTGCTGGCACTAGTGGTTTTAGGGATCGAGTGGTACGTGTACAATCGCCGCATTGCCGTTTAATTGTCCGCAGAAACTGAGAGGAGCCTTCTCATGGGTCAAAACGCACTGGAGTTTACCGACGATAACTTCGACAACGAAGTGCTAAAATCGGACCAGCCTGTCCTCGTCGATTTCTGGGCGCCGTGGTGCGGCCCCTGCCGTCAAATCGCTCCGTTGATCGACGAGTTGGCGGGCCAGTTCTCTGGATCGGTCAAGATCGGAAAACTGAACATCGACGAAAACCCCAATGTAACTCAGCAATACGGGATTCAGAGTATTCCCACGTTGCTGCTATTCAAGGGCGGCCAGGTCGTGGATCGTTTCGTGGGAGTACCGCCCAAGTTCAAGCTCGAAGAAACTCTGAACTCGGTAGCCGCCGGCTAGCGCGCTGCCTTCCGCGACTTCAGGCCGCAGTGTGGATGCCCCAGCGCGCCCACGGCAGCTCGTCTTGCTCACGTCGCATCCTGTTAGCTTACGGCAGCTGGCAGGTGCGGCGTCCCCGCGAAGGATGGCCTCCGTCGCATTTCGCCTTCTTTATTGGCGTGCAAGGTTCTCGGAGCTTGAGCGATTAAAGAAACTGCGCAGTGACGCTTCGCTTTGATCGTCGCACTCTCGCCGGCGGGCCCTGGGCAACGATTTTCCCCCCCGCATCGCCGCCGCCGGGGCCCATGTCGATCAACCAGTCGCAATTGCGGATGACGTCCAAATTGTGCTCGATGACCACCACCGTGTTCCCGCGGGCAACCAGCCGGTCAAACACATCGATCAGTCGCTGGATGTCGGCAAAGTGCAGCCCCGTCGTAGGTTCGTCAAAGAAGTAGATCGTTTTGCCCGTATCACGGCGCGCCAACTCGGTTGCCAATTTGATCCGTTGCGCCTCCCCGCCGCTGAGCGTACTTGACGGTTGCCCCAATGAGAGGTAGCCCAAACCTACCTGCTGCATGGCGGCCAACAGGCGAACAATCTTGTCGAAGTTGCCAAAGAACTCGGCGGCTTCATCGACGCTCATCTCCAAACAGTCGGCGATGGTCTTCTCGTGATAGCGAATCTGCAACGTCGCGCGATTGAAACGGCGGCCTCGACAAACCGGACAGGTGACATAGATATCGGGCAGAAAGTTCATTTCGATCTTTTCTTGTCCCTGCCCTTGGCAATGGTCACACCTGCCTTGTCCAGTGTTGAAGCTGAACCGGCTTGCCGTATATCCGCGGCTCTTCGCCTCTCGGCTGGAGGCAAAAACCTGGCGAATCAAGTCAAACACGCCGACATAGGTCGCCGGAGTGCTGCGAGGGGTTCGGCCGATCGGTTGTTGATCGACCTCAACGATCTTATCCAGATGCTCGGTTCCGCGGAGATGGCGATAAGGGCCCGCGGTACGTGGTCGGTGCCCGATAGCCGACGCTAGAGCGGGAATCAGTGTCTGACCAATCAGCGAGCTTTTGCCACTGCCACTGACGCCCGTAATCCCTACCAGTAATCCAAGAGGGATCACCAACTTCACCGCTTGGAGATTGTGCAAGGTGGCACCTTCGAGAATCAGCTGAGTCTGTCGATTCGGCCGCCGTAGAGGACTGCTGCGCCGCACCCGTTTTTCGCCGCGCAAGTAGGCGGCGGTCAGCGACTGAGGATGGTCTCGCACCTTGGCCGGCGCACCGGCCGCCACAATACGCCCCCCCTCCTTGCCCGCCCCGGGACCAACGTCGATCAATAGATCTGCCGCCTCCATCATCGCCTGCTCGTGTTCCACCACGATGACCGTGTTGCCCAGACGCTGCAGCTCTCGCAAACAATTGATCAATCGCTCGTGATCGGCCGCGTGCAAGCCAATGGATGGTTCGTCCAGAATGTAGCACACTCCCACCAAACCGCTGCCGATACTGCTCGCCAAACGGACTCGCTGCAGCTCCCCACCGCTAAGGGTACGTGCCGCTCGGTTCAGTGTCAGGTATCCCAGCCCGACTTCGCTGAGAAAACGCAGGCGATGCAAAACATCGTTCAGGATGGGCGCGGCAATCGCTTGCTGAAAAGGTTGCCACGAAAGCTGTCGCAACCAGGCGGTCACCTCCTCGATGCTCAGAGAACAAATCTGATGGATATTCTTGTCCTCGACGCGCACACTGAGGGCCTCTGGCCGCAGACGGGCGCCACCACAAGCTTGGCAGGGGAGATCATTGGTAAACTGCTCCAATCCGCTTTCCCGATCGGCCTGCTCCATCTCGGCCAATTCCTGCTGAAGTAATTGACCGACGGAGCCGGCCGCGTCTAGCAGACTCTGCAACTCTCGTTGGGCCGATTCGGGCAGTTGGTCTAGCGGCTTGGTCCAGCGCCCTCCCGCGCGTCGAACCACCTCCTGTAGATACTTGGTCGCCTGCCGCCGTCCCCGAGTTTCCATGCACTCCAGGAACGAAAAACCCCCGCGGCTGGGGGCTGCGCGCCAGTCGACCAACCGCTGCGGATCGATGCGCCGCTGAAGCCCAGTCCCCTGACACACAGGACAAGCCCCATGAGGACTATTGAAGCTGAACGTGCGCGGCTCCACTTCGACGTAACTCACTCCACACTGCGCACAGGCGTACTGGGTACTGAACAACCTCTCGCACCATTGCTGCCCATTCTCGGAAGCTGAATTCGGCAACAGATAGCTGACGGTAACCAGGCCATCGGATAAATCGAGGGCCACGTCCAGCGACTGCCATAACCGCTCTCTGTTGCCCGCGCGGACGATCAGCTTATCGACCACAGCATCAATCGAATGCTCCTTGCGGACATCAAGAGGCGGTACGGCGTCCAGCTCCACCAGTTGACCATCGATGCGAGCACGAACCAACCCGGCTTGCTGCAACCGCTCCAACACATCGCGATGCGTCCCCCGTCGGCCACGCACCACGGGGGAGAGCAGCACCAGGCGCGTCCCCTCAGGAAGTGAGGCCAACTCGTGAGCAATCTGCTCCCGAGTTTGATGGGCAATCGGAGCTCCGCATCGGTAGCAATAGACCGTGCCCAGACGAGCCATGAATAGTCGCAGGTAGTCGTAGATCTCGGTGATGGTGGCTACGGTCGAGCGTGGACTGGTCATCCCCGATCGCTGGTCGATGCATAACGTCGGCTCCAGACCGGTAATGACATCGACCTCGGGGCGCGCTAGTTGATCGAGAAACTGCCGAGCATACGTCGACAAACTTTCGATGTATTGCCGCTGCCCTTCGGCGAATATCGTGTCGATCGCTAGCGAACTCTTGCCACTGCCACTCACGCCAGTGACCACAACGAAGCTTCCATGGGGTAGTTGCACATCGATGTTCTGCAGATTGTGCGTCCGAGCACCGCGAACATCGATTCGCTCAGGGGCGATACTTCCAGCAGATGATGTCGGCGCCAAGCGATCCACCACGCGTGTCGTAGTCATGGAAAAGCTACAGGATAGGGAGAACTAGCTGGAGGAACAGCTCGGTTGCGCGAGGCACGTCGCTCACTGATCCGTCACCTCGAGCTGACGAGCGATCGCACGTGCCGCATACGTGAGAATCACGTCGGCGCCAGCCCGCTTCATGGCCAGCAGACTTTCCCACATGCTGGCTGGACCATCTAACCAACCATTCTGGGCGGCCGCGGAGATCATGGCGTACTCCCCGCTGACCTGGTACACGGCAGTGGGCAGACCGAAAGCTTCTCGGATTCGATACACGATATCGAGATAGGGGAGCCCTGGTTTCACCATCACCAAGTCGGCTCCTTCAGCGATGTCCAAGGCAACTTCATGCAGGGCTTCGCGGGCATTGGCAGGATCCATCTGGTAAGTCTTCTTGTCCGCCGTGCCGAGGTGCTGTTTGGAGCCGACCGCATCACGGAATGGGCCGTAGAACGCCGATGCAAACTTGGCCGCATAGGCCATGATCATGCACTCGGCATAACCGGCTTCATCCAGCGACCTCCGAATGCGGCCAATCCGTCCATCCATCATGTCCGACGGGGCAATGACCGTGCATCCCGCTTCGGCCTGCACGACAGCCTGGCGACAGAGAATCTCCACCGTGGCATCATTGACTACTCGATCGTTCTCCAGAAGACCATCATGACCATGACTGGTGTAGGGATCCAGTGCCACATCGGCCACCAAGCCAATGGCGTCACCGAATTCCGAGCGGAGCGCTCGCAGAGCGCGGCACATCAAATTCTCTGGATTAATCGCCTCATCGCCACTCGGTGACTTGCGACTGCTTGGCACCACGGGAAACAGGGCAATGGCCGGTATCCCCAACTGGATGGCGGCGTCCACTTCAGGAATCAATCGATCGATCGAATACCGATAAACGTCAGGCATGCTGTCGACCGGCTGGACCACGTCATGCCCCTCCACGACGAATACCGGCCAGATGAGATCGGCGGTCGTCAACGTCGTCTCGGCGACCATGCGTCGGGCCCATGCATATTGTCTCGGTCTGCGCAAGCGGGTCGAGGGAAAACTCCGTGAAAAGGCAAATGATTTCATCGTTGCTGTGACGTAACGGGACCTGTGTTCTGGCAATTATGCCTTCCGCATCAATCCCTTGCACCAGCACATGGCAGTGCGGTGCGACGGGAGACGGCCGAAAACTACAGGCACAGTATAGACGTGCCAACAAGATGTCGGAATGCGCCGTCAAAGGATCCGCGCAGCAAGACCATGCATCCACACCGGGACCGACACCAGCATCCAGTGTCACCGAAAGCGACCTCCCTACCTCCTCAGTCGGCCGCCATCGCCAGTCCAGCGCGGCGGCAATCTGCTCGACGGACACCATTCGCCGAGGTGGCGTTCCCCAAGCCGCTGCATGCATCCGCCCAACCGTCACTCGACAACAATGGGCATAACCCGAGGAAGTCACGAAAGGCGACATCCCCAACGCGTCGTTCCACCGCCAAGTTCTGGCGTTGAAGAATTGTACTCGTACTCAGAGCGCAGCCCGGTACTCATACCCGTACTCATACCCGTACTCGTACCCGCACTCAGCGAAGCGGAACTCGTACTCGATTGTGGAATAGAAGCGAGATGACGAGTCCTCACCCGCATGCGGTTTCGGCGCAATCCCGCCCAAGCCCTCACGCCGATTCGAGTACGAGTACGATGCCAGCGCTCGAGATGAATTGCGCGGCCGATTCCCCTGTGGTATCCTGTCGGTTGGTGCCGGCAGGGTGCTACCTTAGGCTCGGTCCCCGCTGCAAAAAGCCAGAACCACGAAATGCAGGGGAGCAACGGGCGGCGCGTTTCGGTAGCTGGTGACTCAACCTCCGTTGCCCCGTGATTTCAACCGTTGGGCATTGAGAATCCCACCGGAGGACTCGACCGTTGTCCCCCATCGACGGCCGAGCACAAACAGGGCCTTGAGGATGGCCACAGCTCGCATCCGCGCCCTACAGGCCATCCCCCGTCACGTAGGCTGGTCTCAGACAGCGACCGTTAACCGCCTTCGGTGCCGAATTCTCCGTAACCTCCCATGCCACCATACGGTGTCTGCCCAGACTTCTCAGCAGCCTCCTTCTCCTCTTGGAAGGTGTACATGCGGTAGTAGAACAGATCGTCCATCTCGGTGGACACCTCGATGCGACCATCCCGATGCAGCACCATGATCTCGCCGATGGCCCGCTGGGGATCATCGTTGGAATAGACCTCCAACTTCTCGCCTCCGCGCATGTCAACCACCGTGGCGAATGTTTCCACCACGACGTCTTCCTTCTTCTTCACCACGCGTGTGGCCGGATCGATCACTTCCACATCCTGTTTATCGTTGAGTACCGCGCCGCGACGCACTCGCTCTAGCGCAATAGGCACCATCGCACCGGTGGAGAAATCCATCGCCCCGGCCACCAATTTGGCGGTCGGTTCAGTCGTTGTCACCGCGATGGCACGCCCGTCGACATTAAATACCTGCGGCCCCTGGAAATCGATCTCTCCGGTGAACACTTCAAACGGCGCCCGCACGTATACCGGCGGACTGGGTTCGCTCCACTCGGTGATGAATTCCATACTGCGCGGTGCGTCGGGATTCTTTTGCTTCGCCGCCTGATCCTTCGCCATCAACTTGGCAACACGTTGCCAAACATCGTCTTTCAACTCATTCGGTGCCGGGGCCTGAATTCGATTGCTCTCCGGATAATTCGGATCGCGCAGGATGAGCCGAACACGATAGCGGTACACCTTGCCGAATTGCTGAAGCGGCAGAAAGTCATAGCAGCGGACCATCTTGTATTCCGGATGGGGGCGATCATAGGGAGACACTCCCATCCCCCCTGCCATCGCGCCGTAGCCTCCCATGCCATAGCCGCTCATCCCGTAACCTTCCATGCCCTCAGCGCCGTATCCTTCGGCACCGTACGAACCATAACCCTCCATGCCGTAACCACCACCATATCCACCACCATAACCGGGCATCGATCCGCCCTCAGTACCGTATCCTCCGGCGGTTTCCATGCCATAACCGGCACCATACCCACCGGTCATTCCATATCCTGCACCGTAACCTTCCGCACCGTATCCTCCTGTACCGTAACCACCATAACCTGCCGCTCCAGGTCCCATTGCTCCTCTACCGGCACCACTGCTGGCCGCACCGGGAAGGATCGAAGAGGGATCGATTTCCTCCTTTCCATCGCCTTGCTTTTGCGGTGCCCGCCGCGCCGCTTGCACCAGGGGTTTCGCATCCCAAATCCAATCGATCTTCGGATGCTTACAGAACCACCGATAATCACGAATCAGCATCGGTGGGATGGGCATCGTCAGCCCAGGACTGACGGCGCTGCGGTCGATGACCTCAGGTACTGGTCGAGCCAATGGAGGGAAAACCGCCCAGCGTTTGCCGGTCGGATTCTTCTGCGGGAGCATCGACTGCATGCCCCCATTACTGATCGTCTTCCACTCCTGCTCTTGTACCGGGCGACTGGGATTATCGGTTACGTCGGCACGTTGCAATTCAAAACTCAGGTAAACCGGCAAGTCCCGAACAGCGACAAAATCACCAGATTTTGCGAACGCCGCCTTGTACTCTTCGACCATTTTCTTGTGAGGTACGATCGCGGTAATGGCATTGAAAATGACTGGTTGGGATCCAACTTTGACCGTTGGTCCCCGTTCTTCTCTCGTCCCCAACCCATCACGTGACCCTCGGGCTCCTCCCATCGTTGGCCCTGATGTCGGTCCCATCGTCGGCCCCATCGGGTACCCCATGCCTTCCTCTCCGTACCCCCCCATGGCGCCACCGGTCATCGCTGTCTTGCCCACCGGAGCCCCCAGGTCATACTTGGCGCTCAGCGTACGAACGGCTTGCGGGCCGGTCATGCCGGTTCCCGGCCCCGTCGCAGGTCCCATTCCACCATACCCTTCGGCACCGTAACCGGCCCCATAGCCAGCCTCCCCACCGAAGCCGCCTTCACCGCCTCGCCCGCGTCCGCGACCGCGGCGATTGGTGGACTGTTTCGGCTTGATCGGCTCGGCATTTTCCCATCCCTCATACGGATCGGGAGCATCCTTAGGAACCTCGACTGCCAACGCACCGAAGACATTGTGCACGACCAACTCTTCCGGCGGATAAATCTTCGGATCACCACGTTTTTCGAAACTACCCGCCGGTTTGGGCTCCCAAACAATTTCACCGGAATCCCACTTACCCGGGTCGATCGGCCTACGCGCCTCTTCGGCCAAGCGAGCGAACTCATGCTCAACCTGACGCTCCTCGGCGATGGCCGGCCAGTGATCCTGACGGATTTGAGTCAGCAGATTATCCGCCTCCTGGGCTAGTTTTTCCGGCTGGCGATCCTGAGGATACTTCTCGGCTCCGGCTCCCGCGTAAATCAGGTAGGCCGTGACCAGAACGATCACGCCCAAGATCATTTTTTCAATATGCAACGCGAGAAAGTTGGGCCCTCCTTTGTTCAAGGAATTCTTGCGGCCGCTACTCCCTTGACTTGCTTTCTTCGCAGGGGTTGTCCCTTCGGCAGCTTCGTCCCCGGTCTTTTTCTTCTTTCCGAACATCGATTTGCACTCCTCATGCATCCCTCGGGAAGGGTCATGCCAGACGGTCACGAACCTCGTCTGCTCGCCCTGCCGTAGCTAATGCCCCCAACCTCCCGCAATTTTTCGCGGTCAACGAGTCGATTCTCGATTCTATTGTAACCTATTCCCTGCAACTGGTGTCGGCGTGGTATCCCGTGGAGGGCTGTACGATATAGTCGCCCCATTCCCTTCCCGTCGCCAGGCATCTTCTGAAGCGATCGAGAAAAGGAAAACCTGCACCGCACACGGTAGTTCCTCCCCACACGATCACCAATCGCGTTTACCCTCAGCCGTTGCTGGGTGCCGGTGCTCCGGCCGCCGGCGATGGACCAGCCGCAGGCAGCTCGTTTCCACCGGCTCCAGCTGCGCCTGCCGCTGGTGGAGCGCCAGGAGCAGCAGGAGGCCCTCCCGGTCCACTCGGTGCCCCAGGCCCCGGTACGCCAGGCCCCGGACGCCCGGGTGGCCCACCCGGCCCTGCCGGCGGAATCGGACGACCGCCATTTGCTGGACCAGCTCCAGGCACGCGTGGAACGGCTCCATTGGGACCAGGCGCGGCTCCCGCCTGGCCGCCGTTGCCACCGGCTGGTCCTGGTCCCGGCCCCCCCGCACCTTCTGCGGCTGTCGGAGGAGCCGCTCCGGCCGCGGGTGATTCGCTTCCCGCTGCGCCGGGGGCTGGTCCGGTTCCCGTATCGCCTGCCGGCGGTGCGCTCGCCTCTGGCCCTGCGGAAGACTCCGGTTCCGCTGGAGCCTCCACCGTCGTCGACAGCTCGGTCTCTGCCGTCACCTTGTTCAATCCCAACCGATCCAGATCGGGAGGATTGAACAGGTACACCACTCCATAAATCTCCACATCCATCAGGAACGGGTCCGCCCGCATTGCTCCAGGCGAGCCAAAGGTTCCTCCCATCATGCCAGCTCCAGGATAGCCTCCACCGTAGCCCTCGCTTCCGTACCCCGTTTCTCCGTACCCTGCTCCACCGTAGCCCTCGGTGCCATAGCCACCCATGCCGTAACCGCCTTCGCCGTACCCCATGGCTCCCGACATGCCCCCTGCCATGCCGGGGTACCCGCCGGCTCCACCGGCGCCGCCTCCGGCGGCTGGGACGGTGTCACCGAGGCGCACCTGCCGCACTTCCAACAGCAAGTCGGCGTTACCACAATTGGCCAGCAGATCCAGCAATCGACGCTGGTCGACCCGAAACCGCATCCGCACCGGAACTCGCTTGGCGACGGCAAAGTACGCGTCTTGGGGATCGCTACTACGCATCCTGGTGCGCAAGTCCTCCCCCTTCACCGGCTGGAAGTTAGCATCCACATAGCGATTGTCGGCGGGATCTCGTACCACGGCGGCCCCCATGCCGTAGGGCAGCCCCGAAGACTCAGCCTCGGTCCCCATGCCCTCGGTGCTGTAGCCCTCAGTTCCGTATCCCATGCCGTAACTTTCGCCTTCTCCGCCAAATCCTCCGGCGCCGTAATCGCCGCCGCCATAACCACCCATTCCGCCCATCATCCCATAACCACCCGATGCGCCTGGCATATCGATGTGACCGGCCTGCCCCACAGCAGGACGTCCAATACGGATGAACTCGATTTCACGGACGACCGTTTGGAAATTGGCTTGGGCGTTGCCGTTGGTCTTCTTGATGATGTTGAGCAGCCCCTCCAGAATCCACATGTTCTCCTGGGTATACAGGATTTCGTACACCGTGGGAGTATCGCCGGTCCACAAGCGAATCGAATTGATCAACTCGTCTTGACTGGATTTGGGCCATATCACCAGGTCGCGCGGTTTACTGGCCGCGGCGGCTAAGCCGGAAGCCCCCATCATGCCATAGCCCCCCGCGTACCCGCCGCCATACTCGGTCTCGCTACCGTAGCCAGATTCCGTTCCATAACCACCGGCCGATTCCATCCCGTATCCGGAGCCCATACCCGCCGCGCCATAGCCACCCATCCCGGCGGCACTGGACGTCTTCTGCACTTCTCCGACCCAATCGACGCCGATGATCTTGGCCAATTCAGGCATTTGACGGTCGAAGTATTGGGCATAAGCCATCTTTTCCGTCTTGGCGATATTCGGTGGCTCCTCGGGGTACTCCAACTTCAACTCGACGGGCATGTAGGACTGCAGTTTGCGCACCAACGACAGGTTCGTCTCCTTGATCGCATCGGGCCAGACCAAGAACCTAGCCTGGCGCTGATATTGACGTTCCCAAGCGGCCAGCACGTCTTGGGCAAGGGAGTCGACGATCTCTTGCATGCGCTGTTTGGAAATATCATTGGGGTGGCTGGGCACGGCCGATCGCACCGTACTGATATTCGAGTAGTGGGTGTCCAAGGCCGCCTTCTGAGCCTGATACGCCTTATCAAGCGTCGACTTGGCCATGAAGAATGCCACGATGGCGACAACAATCCCCAACGTCGTGGTGATCCAAAACTGATGCTTGGCAAGCTGATTCAACAAAGGTTTCAGTTGATCCATGGCTCTATCCTATGAGCTACCTTCAATCCATCGCGTCGGCCAATCGCGCAGCCGCCACTGGTTGCCATGACGTGCGATTGGTTCGGCGACATCGTCTCTACTGGTCTGTGACACTCTTCGCTGGCCGGCCGAAGCCCGTCAACGCACTTTACTTTCCGGGGCGAACTCCCTGCCCTTCCGGGGACAGGCTCCCTCGCTCCACCAACTCCACATCCTTCCCTGCATAGCACCAACGCAGCATAAGCAACTACCGGCCTACGGAGCTGCACCACCAACACCGCTGGCGGCTACATCTCCACTACCGGCCACTCCGTCGCCGCCAGCGTCGACCGGTGCACCATCACCATCTTCGCCAGCCTCTGCCGCAGCCGCCGCAGCTTCCTCGGCCGCCTTGCGCTGTTGTTCCAACCGCAGCGACAAGGGGGTCTCTTTCCATATGACTTGGACGACAAAGGTATACTTGGGCGCTGGAAAGAACCTCGGTTCACCATTTTCATCCACTTCGGGTGTCCCCGGCGTTCTTCCTGACGTCGTCGCGGCGGCCCCCGGCCCCAACATTCCCGTCCCCACCCCGGTACCGGTGGTGGACTCATAGCCGCCGGTCGCAGCCGTCACCTTCGGCTTGAACTTGGGGTTGGGGATCTTGAAATCAGGATCGTATCGTCCGCGCAGCACGAAAGGCATGCTCAGGCCCAACTCCTTGTACGTGAACGTCATCATCTCACCGTTAGGCCCCACCGGCAAATCGACCGATCCGGTTTCCAACGTGTGAATCAGCGTCTTCAGTACAAAATCCTCTTGCTCGTCACCCGTCTTGGCATACTCCACGCCGTTGTGGTAGTGGTACCCTTCGATCTGCAATACCCACGCCTTGTTCCCCTCTTCGCCTTCGCGAGGCTGAGGACCAAGCTCCGCCGACGCTTCCGTACCGTCGTCTGCCAAAGCGGCCTCGGCATCCGCCCCCTCCTCGGTGCTCTCCTTCAACAACCCCAGGCGAATCTCGCGCGATTTCTTGTCCTCCAAGTACATCGCCTTGACACGTTCCGTCAGGTACTTGGAAATATCGTCGTAGAATTTCGAGTCGATCTTCGTGACAAATAAGTCGGTGCGCTGGTTGTACGGCACCTCCTTGGGATCAGGAAGCGAACGCGTATCGAAGTCATCGGGACGGTTCAACGCCTCAAACAGGGCATAGATCAACTCCATCCACAGCAGCCGCCGATCGGCGTTGCCACTGACCTCCTCCCCAATGGTCTTCAACAATTCCACCGTATTCTGCAGCGCCGCGTCTTCGGAGATGGCGGAATCGCTCGTTTTCTTCACCGTCTCCGCCTTGGCCATGGCTGACTTCCACCGTTCTTCGTGCACCTTATCGTAGCGCAACGCAGCGAAGACCAGGTTACCGGCAAAGCCGAGCATGAGGGCTGCGGCGGCAGCGATCGCCCACGGCTTCTTGGAACGAATGATTCGCTCCTTGACCACCTCCTTAGGAATCAAATTGGTAACAATGGGTCCTTTGCCCAATGCTTCCAAACAAGCGCCGTAAACTGGGACAAACGAAGGCAAATGGTCGCGGAATGCCGGCGCTGAGAGCACCTCCTCGCCGTGCAACTCATTGAAGTGGTCCAGCACCTCGACATCCATGCCCAAGTTCTTGCTCAAGTACTGAGCCAAACCGGGCAGCTTGACCGAATTGCCCAACATCAGGATCGAGCCGATTTCGGCTTTCTTGTTCAAACTAAGGAAAAAGCCCTTGGAGCGTTGGACCTCGGTTACCAAATCATTGAACACGGGGCGCATCGCCTGGAAAACCAGTTTCGGATCATCGGCATCCATGACATTGCGCTTGACATGCTCCGCCTTGGCAAACGTCAACTGCAACTGCTTGGTGATCTGCCGGGTGAAGTGATTCCCCCCCAACGGCATGCTCCGCTGCCACACGCGATAGCCATTGGTCAAGATCAGATCGGTCGAGTCGGCACCCATCGCCAAGATCATGTCCCACCGCGGCGGATGTTCCGAATCGTAGACGAAATCGGAGGCATCGATCATGTGCCGATCGACGGCGATGGCGTTGTAGATGGCCAACGGCGCCAACTGCAGCAAATCGACCTCCACGTCCACTTCCTGAAGAGGCTTCAGGGCGCGGTACACCGCATCGCGTTTCATGGCGAACAGGCCAATCTCACTCTCCAAGGCAAACCCATCGGAGATGTTGCTACCGGGCATCAACTGGTAATCCCATACGACGTCGTTGAGGTCGAAGGGAATCTGCTGCCGAGCTTCGTATTTCACGATGTCCGGTATCTTCTTCAGCTCGACCGGCGGCGGCTTGAAGAACTTGGCCAAACCGTTCTGACCAGCCGTAGTCAACGCCACCTGACACTGCTTCAGATCGTTCCGGCCAACGAATGTCGCCAAAGCTTCCCGTACCAACGTCTCCGCGTCGGCATCGGGTTGGCTGAGAATCTTCGGATACTCAATGTAATCGAACGCCTCGGCAACTACCTGATCTCCATCAAGCCGACAACGCAACGCCTTCAGCGCGCTCTGCCCGATCTCGATGCCCCATACCGATGTAGATTTGGCCATCCTTCTCTATACCCTATAAACAAGACGTCTCCGCTCAGAGCCGACAGGAGCTGAGCCTTTGGTCGTGGACTATCGTCCGCCTCCCACCGTGTTGGTGTTCGCTAGATGAGTATCCGATTCGTTGGTGAAACGCTTTGACAAGTCCCCGCGATTGATGCTTAGCGATCGCAGCCTACCAAAAAATAGAATAATCGATAACGATGGCGGATCGAAGCGCAGAAGCACAAAATACGGGATGATTAGGTGCGTGGAGAGTTATTCACCTAATCCACTGTATCGAGAGGCTCCCCAATATGTCAAACATTTCGTGGATGGCGGCTCCGCTGTTCCCTCCCCACCACGGCACGCCCCGCCGCTGGAACGGCGCAATATTTCACACAGCTCAAGCCCCATCTGCCGCCTGGTCACGCCCAAGCCGATGGTACGGATTCCATGGCTTGCCACAGTCGCTACGACGATGCATCATGGCGCAGAAATGCCAGCCGCAACAATTCTCCCGGTTGGACACCGCCCCACCCTCTCGGTGCGATGGAAATGGCCCGCCCATCACGCCTGATTTCCCCTCCCTCTCCCATCCCCGGCTCGTGTTGAGTTTCAATCTTTGTGTAAAAACTCGATCAACTCGCTGCTGCGCCGTGGTCCTTCGTCGGCCCCGGTCGAGGGTCTACGATACCGTGGCCATCGATTCTCCAGCAAAGGGTTTCACCCCCGAGCGGTCGAACGGCAGTGCACTGTGGCACCTCGCCTCCAACGCTATGCTATGCGGTAGGGTGGTCCAACTCCCAGCACCAGAGCCACCACTTCGACTAGTTGCCAATTGTTGTTGCTCCAATCCGATCCATCCACTCCTATTGATCGAGCTGCATGATGAAGCGTATGGAAACTGTACGGGCCGCTTATTTCCTTCTTCCCGGTCACGAATTGGACGGTTACCCACGCTACCTGGAAAGCGAGCCAGCCCGCAGCTTCCTGGCCGGTTGGTTGGCCCTGTGGGAACCGAGGCTATTGGCCAGCTGCGACGGCGCGCCCTACTGGCACTCGGCCGAACATCCGCCGGAACGCCTCGAGAACTGCGTGGTGGTCATTCCGCCATTTTCCCAGTCCTACGTCGACGCCGATTGGCTGCGCCGTGCCGAATCGGAGGATGTCGCGGCATTGGTGTTCCATCCCGAGCCCCAGGACTGGCAGGTTTGCCAGGCCATGCTTCTGGAGCGATTGAAGCGACGTCTGGCTGACGCGGGCTCCGCCCCTAGTGCCCCCGGTGATCCCTCCTCCTCAGAGCCGCTTCCCACCGCCCCACCGGAAACCAGCCAGACCGCTGCATCTTCACCGAGCCACTCCGCGCTGCCGGTCGATTGGCATTGCACGGTGCCGGATGAGCTGCGCGATGAGTTCGCGGCCCTCGGGTACGCTTTCCTGCAGATCGAATTGATGACGCGACAGCTACGGTATACCTCCAACCTTGATCGTCCCCTGTTTGATGAGCAGACGGCCCAGGCGGCGCGCGCTGCCCTGGAGGGCAATGCGGAACAAGCGCGTCATTGGCTCCAATCGTGCTTCGACGCGCTCGGCCAGGAACGTGATCATTACTACTCGTTGGACGTCAACATCGTGGACATCACCTTGCTGGCGCCAACCACGCTGAACAATTCACTTCGCCACCAACTGCAGCGCGAGGAGAAGACCAGCCTGCTGGCCTCCGCTGATCTGCTGGGGCAACTTGAGGAAACCGCGCCGGACAACATGCAGAAGCTGCGGGAACGATGCGGTAAGGGGGACCGCCTAACCGTATGCGGGGGATTAGCATGCGAACGGCCCCATCCACTGATGACCGCCGATGCCCTGCTCCGCGATCTAATCCGCGGCCATCATGCCTACCGCCGCCAGGAACTGCCCCCGCCGCAGGTCTTCGCCCGCTACAGCTTCGGTTTAACCAGCGATGCGATCGCCGAGATCGCTCGCGTCGGCATGCAAGGCGCTTTGTTGATCGCCTGGGCCGACGGAGACTACCCGACGGGCAGTCAAAGCAAGATCCTGTGGGAGTCGTCCGATGGCACCTACCTGGCGACCGTGGCCACCGAACCGCTCGATGCCAGCGACCCGAGCAGTTTCCTTTCTTTCGGTTGGCGCATCGGCGAAGCGCTGGACCACGAGCATGTGCCCACCGTCTGTTTCGCCCACTGGCCCAATCGCGTCGACGCGGTGTTCACTTTGTTGCAAATCGTTGCACGCTATACGCCTGCCCTCGGCGTCTGGCATACGGTCGACGAATACTTCGCCCAGACCGACCAACCGTATCATCAGGAAAGGTTGAGCCCCTATGCGTTTCGGTACGAGTGGATCGCTCGGCACGCCCATCCGCAGCAATTGCTGCACGGCGTGGCTCGTTACCACCAATTGCACGTGCGGATTCGATCCGTGCAGAACCTGTTGAATCTGGCCTCCCTAGCAAGCAATCGTCCGCAGGGAGGGGCGGACGATGACACCTCCTCCGAGGCAACAGCGCTCGACATGGCCCCCAGCCTACGCCAGCGCGTCGATCCGCTGTGGGAACGACTGGATCGATTGTTCGACGACGAGCCATCGTGGTCGGCGCAAGCCGATGCGCTATCTCAGGATATCGAGGCCCTGGCACAGGAGGTGCTCGCCGACCTTTCTGAACACGTTATTGCTCGGGAGCCGGACCCTCGAGGAGTGCTGCACCAAGGGGGCGAACTATTGCTCAACCCGCGCAGTTGCCCGCTGCGTATTCGTACGCGGACCGCCGCGGACGAGGTGTTTGCGGCCGAATCCTGGCGAGCTTCCCACGGCATGGTGGGCCAACATCGCTACACGAACATCGACGTTCCCGGCCTGGGCTTCGTCTGCGCTCCCTTGATAGCGGACGGGGGTACCAAGAACCAGTCCTCCTCGGGCCACCATCAGGTGCTGGCCGATGAAACGGGAGCCCTGCGCAACGAGTTCCTCGAAGCTCAGATCGACGCCCATCGCGGCCATCTGCGCAGTGTCTACATACCGGAACGACGTGGCAATCGGCTCAGCGCCATGATTGCTCGCCGCCGTATCGACGACAAAGGCCAATGGCACCACTCGCAAATGGTCGCCGACAGTGTCGAGTTGCGGACCAGTTCCACCATGGCCGGCCTGATCCGCGCCACAGGTCGTCTGCTCAGCAACGGTACGACGTGGGGAGAGTTTGAGATCGATTATGAGATTTGGCGCGGAAGCCGTGTGTTGGAAATCGTCGTTCGCCTTTCCGTCCCCAAACACGAATCCGGCGCGTACCATCCGTGGCGAGATGCCTACGTGCTGCGGTTGGCGTGGGCCACCGAAGCCGCCATTGTTCGCTCGTTTCAATGTGGCCGGCGGCACAGTTGGCCACACGGCAAGTGCATCAGCCCGTTGCTCATCGAAATCGATGAAGCCGAACATCGCACTCATTTGCTGACCGGTGGCCTGGCCTTCCATCGCCGAGAAGGAACCCGTGGACTGGAGACGCTGTTGAGCGTCGATCAGGGACGATGCGAACACCGCATCGGCATCGGCATCGATCTCCCCCAACCGATGCAAGCCGCACACGATTTCGTCGACCACCGGTATGCGCACACCCTCACTGCCGATCAAGCGGTGAAACCCGCCGCCGCCTGGCTCGCGTCGGTCGACGCCAAGAATGTCATGTTGGACTTGGAGGCCCCCTTGGTCGACCGCCAGGGGAGGTTGCGCGGGCAACGCCTGCTACTGACCGAAACCCAGGGGCGGAGCACGACCGCCAAAGTCCGTTTGCCGTATCCCGTATCCCGGGCTTGCCGCGTTAACGCTTGGGGAAAGCAACTGACCCGCCTCACCACGCTCGACGACGGCTTCCTCATCCCCTTGCGGGCGAACGAGCGATGCCTGGTGGACGTGATGTGGGGCCACTAGCCATCGGCAGATCCGCCTTCATGGCCCGCGAGCCCCCTGATGCTCACACCCATCGCATGCTCACGTCGAGCGCACCACGGCACGTGTGCACCACCTGGCATCCAGGTGGCCAAGCGTCCCGTGCCCAACCGCTCAACCTTCGCCTTGCGTCTCCTTTTGAGGCGGCCAGAAAAACAACCACAACGCCATGGCGGCGCACAACGCGGTGACGCAGGGGATGAGAAACAGCCCGCGATAATTCGTCGTCGCTTGCTCGGTGACCGGATCGGTCGTGGTAAAAAGCTCGTGCAAGTACGGCCCCAGCGAATTGGCCACCAGCGGTCCCACGCCCAAGATCATCAAATTGAAAATCCCTTGCGTACTGGCTCGCACGTCCTTCGGCAGAAACTCGTCGACGAAAATGTAGACCGTGGCAAAAAAGAACGCATAACACACGCCATGCAATACGTTCACCAAAATCACGGGCACCTCGTAGGGGAGAAAGGCGAAGACGGCGAAGCGGACGGCATGGCCTAAAATGCCAAAGATCAGCGTCGTCTTCCACCCCAGCGTCTTCAACACATACCCCAGCACCAGCATGGTCAGTATTTCCGCAATCTGTCCAATGCTCATCACCGGCATCACCCAGTTCTGAGCAATCCCGATGCTCTCCAGAAACCGGCCCGTCCAGTTGAAATACCACTGGTGCACGGTGGCATCGACCATCGTCACTAACCACAACACCAGAATGGCCGGCTTGGCCAACGTCTTCAGAGCCGTGACCCATGCCAACTCCGCTCCCGCCTGTCGATTGGGCGGAGTGTGGGGCAATGTCAGACTGAACGCCGCCAGGATGAGCGAAGCGATGCCCGCGACGATGTACGTCACTTCCGGTCCCACGTTATCGCCCAACAGGAACAGAAACGGCCAACTGGCCGCAATCCATCCTATCGTCCCCCCCATGCGCACCAGCCCAAACTCGCGCGTGGCATCCTTCATCGCTGCGAAAGCAATCGAATTGGCGATGGAAATCGTGGGGACATACAGCAAACAATGGATCCACATCAACGTACAAAAGGACCAAAAGTCGGTTACGAACCCGCAGCCGAGGATGGCCAATCCACCCACCAAATGGCTGAAGGCCATGAACCGCTCCGCCGCAAAGTTGCGATCGGCAAACTGATTGCTGAAAAACATCGCCAAGATGGCGGACACGGGAAACGCATTGAGAATGATCGACTGTTGCAATGCGCTGAACCCGAGCGAGGGCAAGTAGCCGAAGATCAACGGCAGCCATGCCCCCCATATGAAGAACTCCAAGAACATCATCAACCACAGCTTCAGCGTGCGGGGAGCGATGATCGGCGCGCCTCCCGCAGTTCCCAACGCGGCATCGACGTCTACTGCGGGCGGAATTTCGGAGGGTGGAGGATCGGTGGGGGTGCTCATAGTCGTCTTGTTCGTCTAGAGGAAAGGACACTTGTCAGGGAGAGAATCCCGCCGCATTACAATGTAACGCACCTGAAAAATCCGACGTGCACTCGTCGCCGAGGAAGATGCGGTCACCAGGACCGCCGTGGGCGACTCGGCGGCAGGACCGGTTCCGGATTGTACTCGATCGAGCAGGGCGGAAAAACATGTGCACGACGCCCCGCCCCGTCTGCCCGGTGGTGGCACCACCAACGGCAAGCCATGGTAGCCACCTTCACGATGCCGCGCCACCAGACAGGACAAACCGCCAGGCCCGGCTAGGAGCACCGCCAATCAAGACCTTCGGGGAGACGATTCAGGTTCCGCGGCGGCGCATCGCTGCCGATCACCACCATGTCTTCCACGCGTACTCCCCCATATTTGCGGCAGTACAGTCCCGGTTCGATGGTCATCACTTCCCCCGCCAACAACTGCCCGCCCCCGTCATCCAAGAGGATCGGCTCATGCACTTCCAATCCGATCCCGTGCCCTGTCCCATGAGGCATGATCGGCTCGTCCTCCGACACCATGCCACGGACAAACCGGTAGCCGTGTTGTTGCAGACTGCTCGTGGTGGCCCGGTGCACGTCCTCCGCCTCGACTCCCGCCCGGGCGGTGGCCAGCGCCGCTTGCTTTGCCGCCACGACGGCCGCATGCATCCGCACCAGCTCGTCCCGAGGTGTTCCATGGACGACGGTGCGCGTACAGTCGCCCCAGTAGAGCGTCGTGTTGCTACGCGGAAAGATGTCGATGACGACCGGTTCCCCCGTGCGTAGGGGACCATGACCACGCTCATGACAATCCGCCACCTCCGGTGTGGTGGCCACGATCGAACCGTGCGGGGTCGAGTAATCGCGCTCCAGAAGAAACCGACTGATCGCCCGGTGCAATCGTTGGCACGTCAATGGCCCTTCAGCATCGCGCAAATAACCGTCGGCATCGGCATGCGCATGGGCCACGGTTCCGCAGGCCATCTCCATGGCCGCCTCGGTTACCCGTTGGGCCTCGGCGATCCACTCCAGCTCCTGCGCGTCCTTCACGCGACGGTCACGGACGCCCAGGTCAGCATCGTACTCCATGCCGATTCCCGCCTGCATGATGTGCCAGGCGAAGATCCACGGCAAGGTACGATCCCCCAACACGCGCTCGACGCCATGACGACGCAGTAGCTCGACGACCGACTGTGCGGTCGCCGTGGCCCGGTCCCCGGACAGCCCCTGCGGTGGAGCGTAGTCCGCCGGACAAGCAATCTCATCGGCCGACACGTGCCGACGCGCCCGCTCCACCTCGATATCCCGCACGATCACCACCGTACGCTGGCCATCGGCCGCACGGAGGCGAATCCATGCCGCAGGATCACCCACCGCAAACCGCAGACGGTGGTAAAGCGATGGGTTTTCACTGGGGATGCCCGCCAAGAGAATCGCTGCCGCACCCATCGTCCCCCTCACTCCCATTCAATCGTGGCCGGTGGCTTGCTACTAACGTCGTAACAGACGCGATTTACGCCGCGCACTTCATTGATAATCCGATTGCTGATCCTGGCCAACAAGTCATACGGCAAGCGGCTCCAGTCGGCCGTCATGAAATCATCGGTGTTCACCGCCCGTATGGCTACGGCATTGTCGTAGGTTCGTGCATCCCCCATCACGCCCACACTTTGCACCGGCAACAGGACGGCAAACACCTGGGAGGTGTGGCGGTACAAATCGGCCGCTTGGATTTCGGAGACGACGATGTGATCGGCCTCCCGCAGCACTTCGAGCTTCTCCTTGGTGACTTCCCCCAAGCAACGCACGGCCAATCCGGGCCCGGGGAAAGGATGCCGCCACACCAGCGATTCGGGCAACCCCAACTCCAACCCCAGTCGTCGCACTTCATCCTTGAACAGATCGCGCAGCGGTTCAATCAATTCGAATCCCAATACGTCTGGCAGTCCACCGACATTATGGTGCAGCTTGATGGTGGCGGCGGGACCATCGGGCGCGGCACCACTTTCGATCACATCCGGGTAGAGCGTGCCCTGCGCCAGGAATTGCACGTTAGGAATCTTTTGCGCTTCTTCCTGAAAACATTCGATAAACAGCTTGCCGATCCGCCGCCGTTTCTCCTGCGGTTCGGTGACGCCGCGGAGGGCCTCCAAAAACCGCTGCTCGGCATGCACCACGTGCAAATCGGTTTTGAAGTGATTGGTGAATTCGGAAATGACCGCGGCCTGCTCATCCTTGCGCAACAAACCGTTATCCACGAGAATGCAACTCAACTGCGATCCAATGGCCTTGTACAGCAAGGCTGCGGTCACAGCACTATCGACCCCTCCGGACAGACCGCAGATCACCCGTGCATCGCCGACCCGCTGGCGCACCTGAGCAATCGTTTGTTCGGCGAAATCGGCAAGATGCCACGTCCCTTCGCAACCGCAGACGTTGTACAAGAAGTTATGGAGGATCGTGCTTCCCAACGGCGTGTGGGTCACCTCGGGATGAAACTGCAACCCGAAGAACGGAAGCTGCCGATGGCGGACGGCGGCAAACGGACAGGTCGCCGTGGAAGCTAACGGTTCGAAGTCATCGGACAAGGCATCGACCTGGTCACCATGGCTCATCCACACATCCGTCTCCTCCGGCAAACCGGCCAACAACCCGTTGGCGCGACGGATTTTCAATACGGAGCGGCCATACTCCCTAGCGGTGGAACTCTGGACACGCCCCCCTAAGGCATGGCACGCCAGTTGCATCCCATAGCAGATTCCCAAGACGGGAATTCCCAGGTGAAACAACTGCGGATCACAACGCGGCGCCCCCTCGGCATAGACACTGGCCGGTCCGCCAGACAGGATGATCCCCACCGGTTTTCGTGCAGCAATCTGTTCGGCCGGCAAATCGTGCCGGATGATCTCGCAGTAGACATTCTGCTCGCGCACCCGACGCGCGATCAATTGCGCGTACTGGGAACCGAAATCCAAGACCAGCACCCGCTCATCAGCCGCCGGGGGCATCTCCCCGGTGGCGCGAACAGGTCGGCCATTTTCCGCCATCGCCACTTCTCAGATCCTTCGTCAATAGCTCACCACCGAATGCCAGTTGCCAAACCGGGGAGTATAGCCGATCCCCTACTTTCGACCAGCCCGCCGTGGCTGGTCCATCCAGCGGTGAGGAGCGTCTACGCCCGCCGCCGGCCAACCGTGGACGCTCTGGTAGCGATGCCCCAGGCAACGCCCCCGGCGAGGGGCCAGCCGCCCGGCATCAGCAATCGGGAGTCGCTGCGATGCTAGCGGCATGGTCGACATCGGGCGCGGTGGACGGCTGGCACGATCGGCGTTGGGACGGTGGACGCCGGGGCAAAGGGGCAGCCTCGAAAACAAGGAGGATTACCGCGACGGCCCCCAGTGCTGCCTGGCGCTCACAACTCGATGGAGGAATCAGCCGGGTCAGTCGCCTCGCGTTGCTTGCGAATCTGATCCATCAGGTCGGAAATGACTTGCGCAAGACGGCCTACCGCCAACTGATAATTCCCTCGATCCGCCGCCGCACAACCCTCGGCAAACCTGAGGTCCAGTTCTTCCCAATGCACCTTCCACCCGCGTTCCTCCACCGCCTCCCGCAGCGACTTCAGCGTTCCCGCCAAGTGCTCAAACAGTTCGCGATCGGCGACCGCCGGATAGTGACGGTAGGGACCATTTCCATACCTGCTACTAGCGACATGCCCGCCATGGTTGGCCCCCAAACGAATCAAGGCCGTCAGCAAGGAGATGGCTCCCAGTACTGCAGCCACGATGGCCAAGGGCACCGACCCCAGGAGAAAGAGCAGTCCCGCCGCTGCCCAACAGATCAACGTGGTGATGAGGAGCAAGGGAGAAAACCGTCCGGTGGGCAAGGTCAAAGGCCCTCCCCCGGACGCACCGGCGCGCGTCTCAATGCGATGGTCGACCACTTCGACGATGACACAAGTGATGTTATCCGGTCCGCCTCGTAGATTGGCCAGGTCGACGAGAAACTTGGCTGCCTGCTGCGGTGCCAGGCTCCGCAACAGGGCTCCCATCTCTTCGTCGCTCACCTGCCCGCTGAGACCATCGGAGCAAAGCAGGAAGCGATCGCCGACCTGCACGGGAAACGGCCCCTCGAGGTCGACCTCTACCGTCGCATTGGGCCCCAGGGAACGGGTGATGACGTTCTTGGGTATCACCCCACTCCTGGCGGTCTCGTCCGTGACGTCCCCCGCCGCCTGCATTTCCCAGACCAAGGAGTGATCGAAGGTCAGTTGGTAGAGCCGTTTGCCACGAAGCTGATAACAGCGACTGTCCCCCACATGCCCCACCACGGCCCCTTCGGGTAACAGGGCCAAGGCGGTACAGGTGGTCCCCATATTCCGAAACTCGAGATTGGCCTGCCCCCGACGATGAATCTCCGCGTTGGCCTCCTGGATGGCACGTCGCAGAGCTTCCGCGGGAGGCAGGTCGATCTGCTTGTCGTAATGCAAAGGCACCTGCTGCACGGCTAGCTTACTTGCCAGCTCTCCCGCCGCATGAGCTCCCATGCCGTCAGCAACCACAAACAGGTGGCCACGACGCTCCCACCGTTGTTGGCTGTCGGCCAAAACGACGACGTAGGCGTCTTGGTTTATCGCCCGGCGCATACCGATATCGGTGACGGCGGCAACCGCGACGGTTTCTTTCCAAGATTGCGTTTGCGATGCAGCTTGTGGTGGAACCAATGGATTCTTGAACGAAGGAACAAACAGTGGAACGACACGCCCGGCCCGGACGGCTGTAGCCCATCAGTGCTGACTCTCCCTTCCACCGCACGCCACCATCGGTTTGCGGAACGGAGTCGACCTAAGCTTGCCCCAGGACACAATCTAAGCGTGACGCGAAAGCTACTACTCCATCAACCCTTGAACTGCCGGATTTCCTCGCGACAAACATAACGAAACAAAAAAGGCATCATTGGAATGAATTCTTGGGGCGTCCTAGGGAGACGTTAAGCCCATGAGGTGATGGGTGTCCCACTAGCCATCATTTTGCATGCTCTAGCGCTCCTGATAAGCCCCCCAATGGAACCAAGTGTCAATTTTGATCTAGTAGAGAAGAGCGGGAAGTCACTACAGTCATCTTCCAAGGGATCTTGCTCCCCTGCCCCGGGAAGAGACCTCACGACCAGCCGCGGAGGCGGTCGAACGAAACCAACCACCAAGATCGCAGCATCATGAGTGATATCTCTCCCATGCCTAGGAAACGGTGGAACACCTTTGCTGCGACCGAAAGAACACTTAGTCCACAAGCAACGAGCCAAGGAAGAAGAGGCGAAATGAAGGGATGCCGATGCAGCTTTTTGCTCCTGGCACTCATTGGTTTCATCGCCCTGCCAGGATGCGTCCGTCGCCGTCTCACGGTGCGCACCTCGCCTCCCGGGGCAAGCGTCTATGTCGATCATCAATACATCGGCACGTCACCTGCCTCCACCTCCACCACGTATTATGGCACCCGCGAGATCGAAGTGGTGGCTGATGGTTACCGAACGGAGAAGGTGTTGCGTACGTTTCGACCGCCGTGGTACCAGTGGCCTCCCTTAGATTTCCTCACGGAAACCTTGTGGCCATGGGAGATCCGTGATCAGCGTGTGGTGGACATCCAGATGGTGCCCATGCAACTCCCGGCGACGGAGGAATTGGTTGCCCGGGCCGATTCGCTGCGATTGCAAGCGGCCCAAGGCATCGCGACGCCGATCCTCGGCCAGCCGGTGCCCACCGCCTCGCCAGCGCCGCCGATCGGTGTGTCCCCCCCGCCAGTCAGTCCGGCCGTGCAACTGGGTGTGCCGCAACCGGCCGCCCTGCCGGTTCCTTAGTGCCCGGGGGAAGCCAACAGAAACGGTGGGGGCTCTCCTGCCGTAGTGGACCCACACCCGCTACATTGAGACAAGCAGGGGATAGGCACTGCCGGAAGTGCCAGGGGGCTGGCCCTTTGACGGTCGAGCCGAGTCGGCCGAAGCAACGGGGCCATATTCCCCCGGCCGACCGCAGCCACGCGTCAATTGAGAGTCCATGGAACGAAGTGCGGCGATCGTTTTGCGAGTTTTTGATTGGAGCGAGACCAGCTCGATCGTGCACCTGTTCACACGCGAGCATGGCAAGCGGCACGCGGTGGCCAAAGGAGCTCGGCGACGCCGCAGCCCCTTCGAAGGTGCACTTGACCTACTTGCGCAATGTGACGTAGTGTTCATCCCAAAGTCCGGGGATGCGCTGGACGTGTTGACCGAAGCGAAGTTGAGGCGGCGGTTTCGCGTGGCCAGCCGCGACTTGTTGCGACTGTATTGTGGATATTACGTCATCGAATTGGTGGAACGATTGACGGAAATTGGCGACGTCCACCGAGAGCTTTTTGATCTGACTGCGGCCACGGTAGGTGATCTGGATAGCCAGCGGGGAGATGTTCGCAGTGTGTTACTGCGATTTGAATTGGGACTGCTACGCCAGACTGGGCTGTTGCCCGGCTTGCAGCGATGCGTCCACTGCGGACAGGAATGGAATCGTTCGAGCAGAGCAGGGGAACGAGAAGGATGGTACGTGTTCAGCGCCTTAGGGGGTGGATTTTATTGCCCAGCATGCGACCGGCTGGCCCGGCATCCCGTACGTGTGACGTCGGACGTCCATCGCGCCATGGTGCGCTTCTCCGATCCCGATTGGAAAGCGATTGCCGTCGACGCCTTTCCTCCCCACTGCGCGCGTCCCGTCCGCCGCATCATGAAAGAGCTTTTCCGAGTGCATCTGGAACGCCCTCCGCGCATGGAGCGATTCCTGGGGCCGTTGGAGCAGTAACCCCAGGCGTGGTATCTCGGCGGCGGGACGGCCTCGCCGGGCATGATGGAGCCCCACGGCGTGGGTTGCCGCACACCTTCCTCGGCGCCTGCCTACTGCTGGTGGTCGTCGGCTGCAGTGGGCTTCCCCGAAAGAACGACGTACCCGAGTACACCGCGTTACGGGAAAGCGTGGAAGCCTCATCCCCCGCCGTGACCTTGGCCAGCGACCAACCGGACGACGATGCCGTTGCCGACCAGCGATTGGAAGGCCGCTCGGCCGAGGAGGCGAGCGGAGCCTCCAACGTACTGGCGCGCATCGGATTGAAAAAAGAGCCGCGCAAGGATATCCGCCAAGCACGAGAACTCTATGCCCAGGCCGAACAACTCTTTGCCGCAGCCAAGGAGTTGACCGGCGAGGCGCGCAAGCAGCGGTTCCGCGAAGCGGCGCGCCAATTCGATCGCGCAGCCGCGAACTGGCGCAGTTCGGCGCTGGAGCAAGACGCGTTGATGATGGCCGCGGAGTCCCTCTTCTTCGCCGAGGATTACTACGACGCCGAACAAAAATATGCGCAGCTACTCAAGGAGTATCCTCGCAATCCGTACCTCGACCATATCGATTCCCGACGGTTCGAGATCGCGGACTACTGGTTGCGGGTGGGACATGCCGAACGCAAACCGTTTACGCTGGTCAACCTCACTGATGATCGCTTTCCTTGGAACGACTTGGATGGTCACGGCAAACGCGTGCTGGAAAAGCTTCGCCTCGACAATCCCACCGGCAAGGTCAGCGACGATGCGACGATGCGTTTGGCCATGGAGCTCTACGACAGCGGCAAGTGGGAGGAAGCGGCGGAGGCATTTTCCGATTTGAGAATCAGCTACCCCGATTCGGAGCACCTATTCAACGCCATGTTTCTGGAGACCATGTGCCGCTTGCAATCCTACCAGGGGCCGCGGTACAGTTCCGAGCCGTTGACGCAGGCCCAAGACTTGATCAAAAGACTGTTCCGCCAGTTCCCCGAACAAGCCAAGAACCGTGAACAAGAGCTGAAGGAAGCCTACGTCAAAACCCGTTACCTGATGGCCGAGCGAATTTGGACCCAAGCCCAATACCGCCGCGCGCGGCAGGAAAACGGCTCGGCCAGATTCCACTACCAACGGCTCATCGAACAGTATCGCGATACACCGTTCGCCGAACAGGCACAGGAGCAATTAGCGGCGATCCAGGATGCGCCCGCCGATCCACCGCAACGGTTCAAAGCGCTCGTGTGGCTATTTCAAGCCGAAGTCGACGACCGCCCCTGGCGTGAGAAGGAGACAGCGGGCGATGGGTCGTAATCACCATCGACAATCCACCTCCACCGCCGCCCGGCGTGCCGCGGGCAGACGACTGGCCCTACTGGCGGCTCTCCCCATGCTGCTGGTCGGCTGCGCTGGCTACCGACTGGGTACCACGGGACTGTACCATGAGCACATTCGTACCATCTATCTCCCTGTTGTTCGCAACGACGCCTGGCGACCTGAACTCGGGGTCCAATTGACCGAAGCCTTGCAGCGCGAGATTGAAACGCGTACCCCGTTCAAAGTCGTCAGCTATCCGACAGCAGACAGCACCCTCGATTGCCGCATCACGACGCAGACCAAACGGACGGTGACCGAAGCCAAGACGGATGAACCGCGGGCCATCGAAAACCAGATCTCGGTCCATGTTCGCTGGACGGATCGGCAAGGCAATCCACTCATGGAAAACCGTTTTCTTCCCCCGAACGAGATTGCTTACGCGTTCGCCCAAAGCGTCGACTTTGTTCCCGAAGGAGGCCAAAGCATGGCGACCGCCCAGTTGGCTGCGATTCAAAAACTGGCCCGCGAAATCGTCAACCAAATGGAAATTCGTTGGTGACCTGCGACAGTGGTTCCCACCAACGTACCTCCAGCGTGCGGTCCGTAGCAGTTGCGCGGTCCTCATCCGCATGGCCGGCCAGGACACTGCTGCGTCTGCGACCGACAGACGAAGGGGCACTGCCGGCGCGCAGCGCCGATGCTACGGCCTCGGTCACCGATGCCGTGCTGCTCCCGAAAAACGAATCCTGTCCACCGACGAAAAAGGGGACTGGCCGGACGCTCGCTGAAACTGGCCAACCACGGGGACTCGCCACCGACGACCGTCGGCTTCCCCTGTTCCTCATCGATTCTCCGCACGGCGCGCCCGATTGGGCTACAATCGTGGCCTATTCTTGAAAGGCCCATTCGCTCACTGGTAGCGACCACCGCTCCCTGCCAACAGTTTTTCTCTCGTGGCCAACTTGCCAACCGAGAGAAGGCATTCGCGGCGGCGTGCCAGCAGCGTCCCCTTCGGATTCGCTCTAATTTGTTGTTCAGGTCACCCGATGCATTCCGACGATTCCCCAAGTTTCACCTTCGTCAACGGCCAACGGCCCGCTCCCTCACCGCGCCAACTGGCGACCGCCCTCGTGCTGGTGTTCGGCATCCTCGTGCTCGGTTACCTGGCGTGGGCAGCCGCGTACATGGTCGAACCCCATCAACAGGCAGTGGTGCTGCGCTTCGGAAAATACCACTCGACGCAACCCCCTGGCCTGCATTTCAAGTTGCCCTGGATCGATCAACGCGTACTGGTGGATACGAGCGAGAAAAGCATGCGATTGCCCTGGGGACACGACGAACGCGCTGGCGACTGGTCGTTAGAATCGACCACGCGCAGTGACGATGATGCCCTGATTCTGACCGGCGATCTCTACGCGGCGGTCGTGGAATGGAACGTTTTTTGGCAGGTGACCGAGCCCGAAAAGTTCATCTTCAGCTTCGACGAACAACATGTGCGCTCCGCACTGATAGCCGTAGCTCGGGCGACCATGCATCGGATCGTCGGCGATTATTCTGCCGATGAGACACTGACCACCAAGCGGGAAGAAATCGCCCTGAAAGCACTGGCCGAAATGCGCACCGCCATGGACCAGTTCCAAGCGGGGATTGAAATCACCGATTTGCAACTGCAGCGGGTGACGCCGCCGGATGTCGTCAAACCGTCCTTCGACCAGGTAAACAAATCCATTCAGATCAAGGGACAGTTGATCTACGAAGCCACCAAGGAACGAAACAGCCTGCTGCCTCTGGCCCGTGCCGAAGCCGACAAGCTAATTCGCGAGGCGGAAGGCTATGCCAATCGACGGTTGGCCGAGGCAGAAGGGGAGATCGCCGCCCTGCAAGCGAAGTACCAAAGCTACCAGTTGGCTCCCGGAATTACGCGTCAACGGATGTACCTCGAAACCATGGAACGGGTCTTTGCCAACGGTGGGCGCAAGATCATCCTCGACCATCGGCTGGAGGGAATTCTTCCGCTCATGCAGTTGAACGACCACTCCGCTCCCTAATCCGCTTCTTCTTCGTTCCTGACAACCGTGGTATCCGTTCCCGCACCTTGTTGACAGTTTGGAGAACCATCCCCATGTCGCGACGACTGGCACAATTGGCAATATCACTACTAGCCCTGCTGGGCGTCCTGGCGCTGGCGTCGCAATTGGTGGTCTTTGTCGTGGATCAACGCGAACAGGCCGTGGTATTGCGGTTCGGTGAACCGGTTCGCGCCAGCACGGAACCAGGCTTGTACTTCAAGCTGCCGATGGTCGAAACCGTGCGCTTCCTGCCAACCACGTTACAATTCTGGGGGGATGATCCTAGCGAAGTCCTCCCCGACCTGCCTACCAAGGATAACAAGAAAATTGAACTGATCCCCTGGGCCGTATGGAAAATCAATGACCCCATTTTGTTCGTGAAGCGCGTACGGACGATGGAAAACGCGGAGAATCGCGTGGCCCAGTTCACCCGCGGCGCCATGCGCGACGTCATCACGCAATACGACCTCGAAGATCTCGTCCGCAGCACCGATCGGGAAATGCGCATCGCCGAGGTGGAGCTCGACGAAGAGGATCTGCAGATGCTCTCGGACGTTCTGCCCGAAAGCGAACTGGCGGCCAATAAGCCCAAGCGCCGCGTGGTGGGACGACAGACGATTTTGGAAAAGATTAAATCGGAGGCCCAGCGCAAACTGCGCGACGACGATTCCGGTGGAGAGGGAGCACGTGGTATCCAACTGGTCGATGTGGGAATCTCGCAAATCGATTTCGTTCCTGAAGTTCGTCGCACGACCTTCGAACGCTGGATCGCCGAACGGGAGGCGATTAGTGAACGCAACATCAAAGAGGGCGAGCAACAGAAGCAAGAGATCCTCAACCTCACGCATCGGGAAATTGAAACTATCCACGGCGAAGGCCAGCGGGAGGCGAGCAAGATTCGTGGCCAGGCTGATGCCGAGGTCATCCGCCGCTACGCCGAGGCAATCGATTTAGTCGGTGAGTTCTATACGTTCGTGCGCACTCTGGAGGCCTACGAGAAAGCGCTGGATGCTCGAGCCGAGTTGATCCTCACCACAGAGAACGCATTCCTCGAGCTATTACAAACAGCAGGCACTGCCGACATCAACTTGCCACCGAACGGTGGCCCCATCCCCCCTCCATCTCAACCATGACGCGTCTGACCGCATCGCCCCCAGCACCGACTTCTCTGCCCACTGCCCCCACAACTATCCCCCTGCTCTCTTCCCTTTCCCCTTCTCCCTTCTCCCCTCCCCCTCCTTCCCCTTCCCCTTCCTCCCTCCTCCCTTCTCCCTCCTCCCTCCTCCCTCCTCCCTTCTCCCTCCTCCCTTCTTCATTCTTCTCTCCTTCATTCATCCTTCTTCCTTCTTCCTTCTTCCTTCTTCCTTCTTCATTTTTCATTCGTGTAATTCGTGCAATTCGTGGTCAATCACCCTGACCGCGCCAATCCCCGCAGGCCATCGTCACCCAGCGTGCTACCCGCGATCCCAGCCCACCGCAGCACTGTAGCCCACGAAAGGGCACGACGTCCGCCGCGAATTGTCGTGTTTAAAAATACCTGCTGACGATTAACCTGTTCCCTGCAGTACCCAAACAGATCCCTGAATGAGGAAAGCCCTTTGCCGTAAGCTTCAAGTGCGAAACAACTTACGACAAAATGCTTGACACGTGTTAGAAATCTGGTAAAAAGGAGCGTCGCGATTCGGCTGGTCGCTGGCGGCGGTCAACGGATTCTCGTCGGGGTGAGGCACTCTTCTAGCTCCGTCGCGATTGACTGCACGGCCGACCGGAGAGCGTGCACTTTTCTGCGTCTAATCGTACAGGAGGGCCGAGCCATGCTCGACCTCGCTCTTAACTACGCACACCGGATCACCGGATCACCGGATCACCGGATCACCGGATCACCGGATTCTGGCAAATCCAAACAGGAGTGCAAGTTCGGGCGGCAGGGACTGCCGTGGCACGATCGGTGGCGGACCGTTTAGGTTGGTCCTGGCCATGGTCGCCCTAATCGCCTTGGCCGCGGCAGGATGCACGCGCTGGACGGATGCTACTAGCGGGCCGTCGGCGAGTGATTCCGCGGCTTCTTTCACCGGCCGTTCCGCCGCGTCTGGCGCGACCATCGGTGCGCCGATCTTCGACGGCGGAGTGGTGTTGGCTGGTGTGCCGACGAATCTGTGTGTTCCGGTCGATCGGTTCGGCTGGGACGCACCGGAGCGGATCGAGCGCATCGAGTCCTCCTGCGACTGCGCCGCCGCTCGCCTGGTCCGCTACTGGACCCGCAATCCCCGACGAACCATTGCAGCCTCGAATACTGAACCCTCGATCCAGGCTGAAGCAGTCACCAACCAGGCTGAAGCAGCCACCGACCAGGCTGAAGCAGCCACCGAGGCCACCGAGATTACTGAGATTACTGAGGTCGCCGAGGCAAGCGAGTCGAACAGTGCCTATGGCGTGCTTGTTTCGTTTTCTGAGGAGTCGGAAAACGATCCCACGTTCCATCCAACGCCACTATTGATCGAACTGACGGCCCATTACGCCGATGGTCAAACGCAGAGCGGACGGTTGAGAATATTCGTATCACGGGAGGAAACTTTGCAGCGGCTGTATCTTGATCGAACGTAGCTCCTGTGCGGCAGCGGTTTTCGCACGAGCGATCTTGGGTCTTTAACTTTCACTGGAGAGTTGTCATGAAGAAGAACTTGATTCCGATAGTTGTTGCGTGCGGTACATTAATCACGATCACGGGCGTCTTGCACGCAATAGGCACATGTAATCAACGGCCTGCGCAAGAGCCTGAGTTCTGCCTGGAAACTTTCGTGTTGTGCGAACCGTACGAAGAAGACGGCGTAAATAAATGCCCTGCGCAGAGCGAGAATCCTGAGTTCTTGATACCTGGTTGTGAAGAGAAGCTGGCGCTTCCTGATGGGTGCTTTGCGGATTGTCGATCGACCGGTAGGCCTATCAAATGCTGGCAGTACGTCAGATGTGACGAGATCCGCAATATTCAGAAAGAAGTGATCGGTTGTAAAGAGGGTGATCCCGTTGGTCCAGTGCATTACACTACCGAATTTATTTCCCCGGAATGCGATCCTCCGGAGCCTTGTTCTTATTACTAATGGCCCGGAATACGATCTCTGGTCCGAGACGAGTCACTAGCGATAATGTGAGAGATAATCTCGGTCGGAGATGTGTTCCTTTTTCAATGGCGATGTAAGGCACTGGGGTGGAGCAATATACAGAGGGTGCAGTTAATGCGGTTAACGCTAGCCATATTTGCAATACTATTATCTGCGATCATGGCTGCTGAAGTTCTGGGATTCGATTCTGGTTCCGACTGCGAGTTGAAGTTTCTAGCCGGTTTGGAGCGAATCGCGGAACAGCGCCAGCAGATTCGGGCTTACCATATCGTGGCAGAAAACAGGCGTTTCATCGTTAACGGCGAATCTGAGCGACTGGCTGGGACCGCATCATACGAATTCTGGTTTTGGCGCGATCGCAAGGACAACGAGTATCGGCGTTCACGAGTTCGAGTATACGGTTCACAAGGCCAACTCTTTTCGGATGTCGAGCTCTTGATCACTCCCCACGTCGCTATTAAGTACGATCACGGAATCGGTGTTCCCAAAGACCCGCTACCTCGCGGCGCGCTTCGCGGCCAGGATGCGGATTTCGCGGAGATCTCGGAGCATTACATCGAACCTCGGTTGGTTGGGTTGCGGCCGAATAGTCTGAGTGTTCAGCGGGACATGTTGCAAAGTGTTATCGACGAGGTGAAGGAATTGCGTTCTGCCGCCTCGTCACGTTCCGATTCCGGGGGCGCGCCGAAGGGTTGCGAATACGAGGACGTAGTCGGAGAGACAGGCCGAATCCTGCGGTTCACGTATGGGAAAGCGGCGGACGACGGACCTGGCTCCACGAATACCATAAGAGTATTCGAGTATGCCATAGATCAAGGCGGGTTGCCCGTTCGGATTGCTGAATTCAAAGCGAACGGGGATATGCTCGACAATTGGACGTTTGTAAACGAGATCAGAGATGGCATTTGGTTTCCGATTCGGGTCGAAAAACGGGAGTTTGCCAAGTCATCGACTGAGATTGAAAGGACTACGTTCTCGGTGCTGGAATTCAACCGCCCGATGGATCCAGGGCTGTTCGACCTGTCCGTGTTGCTCGGCACCGACGGTGAAGAACTGCTGTTAATATCGCCCACGCGCCCTGGAAAGGTTGTCGCGCGTTGGGACGTAAGCGCCCAGCAGGGCCATTGGCCGATGGGGGCGTTGGTGGGGGCGTCTGACTTGCTCGGTTCGATAGAAGAAGGTGAGAGGGACGATTCCGCAGGCAGGGCGGCGGACGCGAGTTAACGCGCAGCAATTAGCACAGGCCGGCACATCAGACCGACACATCAGACCGACACATCAGACCGACACATCAGACCGACACATCAGGCCGGCACATCAGGCCGGCACATCAGACCGGCACATCAGACCGGCACATCAGACCGGCACATCAGACCGGCACATCGGATCGACACATCGGATCGGCATAAAGACCGACACATCGGATCGGCACAAAGACCGGCACATCGCGCATCGGCACGAAGATCGGCACCAAGGAGAATCAGTAACGTGGCTGACTTAAACAGTCCCGCTGAGCCGCCGATCATGTGGAGCCCGATCGGGCGCGTTGCTTCCATGCTCGACGCCGGACACGACGCTCTCGTTTGCGATCCGTCCGCTCCTTGCGCTCCTGAATGCGATGCTCGCGAACAGCTTCCGGATGCTCGTGACGCCAGTGCCATGGCAAGAGCGACTCGTAGTTCGTATTGCCGGCAAGCAGTTGGTCGAGCACATCCTTGATGTAAGACCACACGTCCAGATCGTTCCGCAGGGCACTGCTAACCAGAGTCAGTAAGCCGGCCGTTCGTTCACCCCCCTTCACGCTACCAGCAAACAGCCAGTTCTTCCTGCCGATCGCAACCTGTTTCATCAGTTGCTCGGTATCGTTATTGTCGATCGGCACGTGAGGATCATCCAAATACCGTCGCAACGGACCCCAGTGGTTCTTAATGTATTGGATCGCTTTGCCAAAGTCGGACTTCGGAAGAATCACGTGGCCAGTTCGCTCGTCCGCGTCCTTCAACCACTGCTCCATCGCCTTCCAGATTTCGACCGCCTCGGTCTGACGCAGTTGCAGACGTTCTTCGGGCGACATATCCTTGCCACGGTCCTCGATGTCCCACAACTGTTGATACCACTGCAGCCACTGCCGTCGATCAGACGGATAGGCGTTCGACTCGAATATCTTGCGGCGGGCATGGGCATTGCATGCAGCGCGGACAATGGCCCCTTCCGATGCCACCACAATCGACTCGAATCCAGACCAGCAATCTCCTATTAACGTCCCCTGGTAGTCGCGAAACATCAACTCGGGGCCGTCCCGGTGGCGACTTACCGTAAAGTCGAACAGATTCAGTTTGATCGTCGAGCCGCGGTAGGCCCACATCCGGCCATTGATGCTGCGTTTCCCTTCCCGAATTGCCTCGCTGAACACTTCGTGCATACGACGTTGCTTGGGATCCTCCAAGTCGAAGTCGGGCAGCGCACGAGGCAGCAGGAGCGCCGTTCGCGTTTCATCGGTTCCGATGACCGAGTCTTGCATTAACTGCTGCTTGAAGTACGCGAGTAGAGGCTCGATCACGAAATGGGCTTGGGCGTAGATGTTGCACAGCGTGCTGCGTTGCGGAGTCCAGCCAATACTGCGAAACAGGTCCTGCTGCCGATAGAATGGCAGGTGATAGCCGAGTCTCGCTGTGATGATCTCCGCTGCCACCGAAGTATCGTACTTATTGCCTTCCACCAGGCTGCTCGGCCGCTCGGGGGAAGCGATGCCACAATCAGGCGAGGCGGCACAGGCGTACTTGGGATAGAGTGTCACGAGCACTTTGGCTTTTGGCGGCTGATACACCAGCGTTTCGGTGCGGTCCCACATGGCCTCGGGCAGCAGTTGGCGATCACCGTGTGTCGGGCAGGTTTTCAAATCGTCAGAAACCTCGGCCATCACCTCTTCACGCGGCAGATGCGGCGGGAGACGCTCGTCTCGCCTCTTGCGCGGACGCCGCCGCTTATGTTCGGGAATCGTCTGCTCGAGTTCTTCCACGGCATCGGCCAGGCCTTCGGCCGCATCGGCTGCTTCGTCCGAATCGCCGAAATCGAGCTTCAACTGATTCGGGTCGGCGAGATAGCGTTCGCTGCGTTTGCGAAATGTCTGCAGCAAGAGCTCATCGTAGGCCTTCTTCCAACCGGCAACTTCTTCCTGCAGCGACTTGATCTTCAGGTCCTTCTCCTGAAGCTCAACGTCAAGCCTGCGGAGTTGCTCGCGGAAAAGTGCGTTTGCCTGCTCAAGCTGAGCTAGCCGATCGCCGTCGTCAGGATGCGTTGTTGTGTTCATGACGACGAATGTAGCCAGGTGCGCCGATGGCGCAAGACCCTTTTCGAGGTTCTTGCAAGTTTTTTTCAAAACGTTTTCACGCATCCATTACTCGACGCAGGACGTGTTCGATTCGACCAGCATCACCGGTGCACTCGGTGCCTATGCTGCTTGCGTTCTGGATAGAGCAAACCGTTTGCGACGGCGATCGGAGCCGACCAACGACACGCCGGCAAGCAACATCGCAAGCTGTGTCGTGTCCAATTCGATCGCCTCAGCACCGTCGTTGGGCCGTAGCGATTCGAACGTCCCCGCTTCGAGCACTCGGTAGTAAAGCCAAAACCCGCCGCGTTCATAATGAAGAACCTTCATGCGATCTTGCCGGCGGTTGATGAAGACATACAGGCTGCCGTCGAGCGGGTCTGCGTTGAGTTGCTCCCGTACCAGACCGCTAAGTCCGCTAATGCCTCTGCGGAGATCTGCGGGGCGGGTGTAGACGTAGATTCTGACGCCAGCGGCGATCGATAGCATGCGGTCAGCCTCCCAAGCCCGTTTCATACGTCGCCACCATTTTGTCCAGCGCCAGTTCCACTAGCCGAAGATCGGGACCGACGACGATCTCCACGTTGTTAGGGAGGCGAATGGATAGGCCCATTGGGGAAACTTGACCTTCGACCACCCGCACTTTTTGAAATGCCGGCTGGCCAGTGCGCTGGGACGTGCCGCGGTCGCCGAGCTTCTTTTTCCAGTGGTAGAATGACGGTTGCGAAACCTGCTCGGCTTTGCAGAACTCCGTGACGGTTTGACCAGATGCAGCATAGCGAGCCATTCGCTGCGACCACTCTCGAATTTTCGCCGGACGCGGTCCTTGTGCCATGGGAGTCACTCCTCAGGTTGACGTAGCAGCTGGAAACTAATCGCCTACGTCACCAACATACCCCCTTCGTCAACAACCGTTCTGATGGGCGCTTACTTGGGACGGCCAGGAGTTGAGGACCTCCTCTGGTGCGAAAGCGTTGCCCGAACAAGCCCCGTCTAGATTCCGTTTGGTTATTACGTTGTTCGTTGTCGGAATCTTTCTTGTCGCGATCGGATGGCGTTTTATTCGGAATCGATGACATGACTGAACGCTGGCCAAAGACGCAAACGGTTGGAACAACGAAATGAAGAGAAAGCACTCAGGGGTGTTTCTTATCGTCGCCGGAATCGTGTGTCTCGTTGGCGCCGCCGTCGTGGGGACGCAAGCAGAAAAGGACGCAGACCGCTCGCGCAACGAAGCGCATCGTTAGCCGCTGGCTGCTCGTCATGTTCGAATTGCTTTTGAATCGAGCGAATTGCATGATGCAATTCGCGTAGGCGATAGCTACGTGATTTCCATGCGAATCGAAAACGTTTCCAAAAAGAGGATAGTCATCAACAGTGCGTGGCCGGATTGCGGTTGTGCTCTCGTAGATATGCCGAATGGCCAGTTGGGTCCTGGGGAAACGCTAGAGGGTAAAGTCGAGTTTCGCCCGCGTAGGCCCGGCCGAATGTCACGAAGCGTTCTTGTCAACTATCGGCTGAGTTCTACCGGGCAGCATTATGCGGCAATTGGGCGTTTTGAAGTCGATGTTGCAGACAACGGAGACGCGACGAACGCGAAAAGGGACCAATAGATCAAACACGCGAGTCAATTCGAATTGGAAGTTGCCAGAAGAACTGCTGCAGTCTCAATCTTCGGAGTTTACGCGCGGAACGAGACACGCATTTTCCAAGGTCATCGTCGAACCATGACTCTGTTGAGGTGACGTGCGCAACTGGATATCGGCAGGGTCGAAGGTGGCGGGGAGCGAGTTAACGAGTCCTGAGGTGCAGCGATGATCGAGAAGTTGATCATTCAGATACCGTGTTACAACGAAGCGGAAACGCTGGGGCGGGTGATCGAGGATTTGCCTCGCGAGTTGCCGGAGGTGCGGCGCATCGAGACGCTGGTCGTCGACGATGGGAGCAGTGACGGAACGGCGGCGACCGCTTTGATGTTGGGAGTCGATCACGTCGTCCGCCATCGGCGCAATCGGGGACTGGCCGCTGCGTTTCGTACCGGATTGCAGACCGCGTTGGATCTGGGCGCCGACGTGGTGGTGAACACCGACGGGGATCACCAGTACCCCGGCCGCTACGTGGCCGACCTGGTGGCTCCGATCGCGGCGGGCCGGGCGGATGTGGTGATCGGCGACCGGCGTCCCGAACAGGCTCCGGAGACCGGGTGGGTGAAACGGCAACTCTACCGGCTGGGGCGATGGTCGGTGTCGTGGTTGGCCGGACAGCCGCTGCCCGATCCGACCAGCGGTTTCCGCGCGATGTCGCGCGAGGTGGCCGAGCGGTTGGATGTGGTGACCGAGTACAGTTACACGCTGGAGACGCTGATGCAGGCGGTCGAGTCGGGTTGGGCCGTCGAGTTCGTGCCGATTGAGACGAATCGGCCGACGCGTCCCTCTCGGTTGTACCGCACGTTGCCGCAATTCGTCATGCGTTCGGGCAGCACGTTGCTGCGGGTATTCTTCATGTACCATCCGCTGCGGGTATTCGCCTGGTCCGCGCTGCTGGTAGCGCTGGTCGGTTCGGTGCCGATCATTCGTTGGTTGTTGCTTTACGTTCAAGGCGTCGGGCAGGGGCACATCCAGTCGCTGGTCCTGGGCGCCGCGTTGATCGTGTTGGCCGCTCTGCTGCTGGTCGCCGGCCTGCTGGCCGACCTGATCGCCCACAACCGCCGGATGCTCTCCAGTCGCCTTGCCGGCGACCGCCGAGCTGGTATCGAGGCGACGGAGCATCGGACGCGTCAATACGGGGAACAACCGGAGAAAGTTCGGTGGACGCCCGGCGAGCAGCACGGCGGAGGCGAAGGCCGTGAGGCGAATCGGCACGGCCAGCGTGGCGGGTTTACGCTGGTGGAGCTGTTGACGGTGATTGCGATCATCGGCGTGTTGATTGGGCTGTTGATTCCGGCGGTGCAGGCGGCGCGGGAAGCGGCGCGGCGAGCGCAGTGCCAGAACAACTTGCGGCAGATGGCGATGGCCAGCCTGAATTTCGAATCGGCTCATCGGCGACTGCCGTCCAACGGTTGGGGTTATCGCTGGGGTCCGGAACCGGAGCGCGGATCGGGCGCCAAGCAGCCGGCCGGATGGGCGTACCAGATCCTGCCGTTCCTCGAGCAGACCAACTTGCACGAATTGGCAAAGGGCAAACAAGGTCTGGAGCGGCAGCAGGCGATCGGTCAGATGTTGACCACGCCGGTGGCCGTGTTCAAGTGCCCGTCGCGACCGGGGGATCAGGTGGGACCGCGCTCGGGCCGTTGGGAGTATTTCAATTCGGTGCCGCTGGCGATGGCCGCGCGCAGCGACTATGCGATCAACGAGGGGGACTGGATCAGCAACAGCAAGGCCGGTCCACCATCGTTGAAGGAGTCCGATGTGCGACGGTACGACCAGTGGATCGACGCGCGGCAGGTGACGGGGGTGAGTTGGCAGCGTGGATCGGCGCGGATGGCGGAGATCGTCGACGGGACATCACACACGTATTTGTGTGGTGAGAAGCACGTAGCGCCGTCGGGCTACTACGAGGCGGCGGATCGGGGCCATGACGGCGGATTGTTGGGTGGGGTGGACTTGGACATCACGCGTTGGGTGATCGACCCACCGCAGCGGGACACCGACGACCCGCAGGCGCACGAACGGCAATTCGGCAGCTCGCACAACATCTGCCACTTCGCCTTCTGCGACGGCAGCATCCACGGCATCGACTTCTCCATCGACCAAGCAATCCACCGCCAGAACGGGAATCGGAAAGATGGAACGAGGTAGTGACGCCGAGAGTGCCGATGTCGTCGTAAACAACAGAAGTTAGTGGGTAGAAAGTAGTAGTTCAAAAAAATGATATGCCGTCGATGCCGAGTCCGGTGTCAGGAGTGCAACTTAGCCGACTCAGGCCTGTGCATATGGTTTGTACTTACGCCGTTTTAGCAAAATGTTTTATATTACTGAAAAGAAATTTCAGGGATACACGGTGCTGTATTCGCGGTGAGTAAGTATTTCCAAAAATACACGTCCAGATCAAATACAGGGGTCAGTATGATGGAGGTTTTATTTTGCGGGGACTTGCCATGAAGCTCATGTCGATATTCTGGTGGTCGCTAGCAATCGTGCTTGCCTTAGTTTACTTCGCTTCCACAAAGCAGCAATACGCCGTTACGATTGTACCGTCGCAAGTTGTGCTCAATGCCTCGGCACCTGGTGAAGAGGTTCCATTCGAATTCGCAATTCGCAATAACTCACGAAAGCCTCTTACGTTGTTGGCTATTCCTTCGCCTTGCTCGTGAGCTTTAGCTTCAAATGACGTTGTTGGAAAAACAGTCGAACCTCGAGAAGCGTTAAAGGTCTCGGGTATGTATAAGGCACGATCATTCGGCAAGAATAGAGCCGAAATTATAGTTGATCTCCGTGGAGAAGGAATTACGTATGTTGGGCGTTTTTTTATTACCTGCAATGTGGGAGGGTAATGCGATGAAACAGTGAGTGTTACTACATCTTTCGCAGTGTGTGTATGTTTGCTCGATTGACTTTTGAAACGTTGGAGGTTGTTCACAATGTCAAGGTCTGTTTTGCTTTGTTTAGCATTGGTGGGGCTGGCGGTTCTCGTTACGGACTTGATTGCGCAGTGCCCAGACACATCGCCACGCGATTGCGGTTGTCCGGACGCTCCTCCGAGCAGTGGGTGTGTCGGATCAACACCTGAAGTGTGCGACGCTGATGACGCGAGTGAAGGGGCCACAGGAGAATTCTGTTGCGTGTTCGCTGGAGAAGGATTCGGTAACCAGTGCGTTGATGGTTCGGAGACAGCTGTTTGCTACACCACATATGCGTGCTATTTTGACGATGGATCCTGTCAGAAGATGGATCCTGACCCACACGAGGTGTTCGTCAAAGAGCTTACCCCTTGTTATTAGCGAAGTGTGTGGGCGATAAGGCCTTGAACGGTTGCGCTTGTTTGGGTTGCCGCGCGTGCGATTCCCGCTTGGGATCCGGTTAGCGTCTTCCCATTGCAACTGCGCACCAGAGCATCATCGATGGATGCGTGAATTTACGGGTCCATCGATTTACTCACTGCGACAAGAAAATGAGATGATCAGGCAAAGCGAACAACAATCGGTGACCAATTGTTCCGATAACGGGGGTTGATTCTGATGGCACAGGTTTTGGGTCGGGGTCCGGCAGTAATGTGGGTTCGTAGGGCACGCGCATATACATTGGCGCTCCCTTTCCAGATGACGGTGTTGTTTTGGTTGTCTTTACTGCCTGGCAGAATACTTCTGGCACAGTCTGCCGAAGATTGTCAAGCCAGATTGTTGGAGCATCGGGCGGCGTTGAAGTCGGGCGATTTTCAGGTGCATGTCACGCGTTTTCAACCTCGCAAGCAAGAGTTTCACTATCGCATCGTTTTTTCCGGGGATCGTTTTCGGGTCGATGTGACGAAGATCGACGAGACCGGGCACGAGTATGTTATGAAGCGTGTCAAGGACGAGGCGACACGAAAGTCCATTGTCTATTCGAATGAAAGGTATCACCATGGCGGTCGCAACGTGGTGTCGATCGAGCATTTGACGCCCAGTTTTGATACTGGATATCCAACGCATCCGCGGGTCTATGGATTCTCTACCGGACGGTTCTCGGGTTGGTACAGCGTTCCGATACCACCATGGAAGGGCCAACTTGTGGAAGAACGTCGAGTTACCTTGGACGGAGTGCCGGGGATTGTCATGGCAACGTATCAAGATGGCTCGGTCCAACGGACTTTCTATTTCGACCCAACCAGATCGTGTGAGATTGTTCGAAAAGAAACGGCGGTTCGCGATCAGTTCGAGCGGCTTGTGGTGACCTTGAAAGAGATTGATGGGTTCGGTTGGTTTCCCATGCGAACCGAGTTTTCCGAAGGTAAGACCGAGGCAGATATCAAGCTTGTCGAGACGGTGGAGATCATTCCCGATCGCGTCAACGAGCAAATCGATCCAACTCTATTCACGTTGCAGGGCTTGGAGATCCCCGATGGGTATCCGGTTTACGATCGCACGGGGGAGTCGGGTAGTAAACGGTTTGTCTATTTTGACGGAGAGTTGATTCAACGGGACCAGCTTGCGGCGAAGTCAAGCGAGTCCAATCTGCGCTGGTATATTGGATTGTTTGCAGTGATCGCCGGCGTGATCGCGATCGTGGTCTCCTATCGCAGTTATCGGGCGACCAGGGATTAGAGTCCGCTCAGTCAGGCTGGCGGGATGACGCGCTCGTGCATTCGGATGAAATGAGGACCAGGGCGGCGCATGCTATCGATCCCTTTGAAGAACTCGAACTCGACGGCGTTGCGATATGCGTCGTATTGAGTGGAACGCAGCCATACTGTTGGTATTCGGTCTAGGTGCGTTCACCGCGGCCGTTCTCGTCTGGGAGGCCTGGCAGGCGGCGCCGACGCCGGATGAAATGGCGCACCTGGCGTCTGGGGTGAGCCATTGGCGGTACTCGCGTTTCGAGTTGTATCGGGTCAATCCACCGTTGGCCCGGCTGGTAGCCACCGCGCCGGTCGAGCTGTTGGGCCTGGTCGACACCGACATCAAATACGACGTGACGTCCGTTGGACGGCAAGAGTTCCCCGCCGGCAGGACATTGTCGGAGGAGCTTGGGGAACGGATGCGACTGGTCCTGTTCGTCGCTCGACTGGGTTCGCTGTTGTTTTTCTTCGTAGGAGCCTGGGGGTGCTATGTCCTAGGACGCATGCTGTACGATCGGCGGGCTGGTTGGGCGGCGACCGTCATGTGGCTCGGTTCGCCAAACATCCTGGGTCATGCCAACCTGGTAACTCCCGATGTGGCGGCGGCAGCCATGGGAACTTGGGCTATGGCCGGCTTGGTAAGCTGGTATCGACGTGCTGACGCTGGCAGTGCTTACTTGGCTGGGCTGGGATTGGCCGGCGCGCTGGCCGTCAAATCGACCTGGATCTTGTTGCCGCTGGTGTTCGTCGCAGTGGCTCTGGTCGGTTGGTGCCGTGACCTTTCTCTCGCTGCGCACGGGGCAGGAGTAAAGCGGGTCTGGTGGCAGTCGCTGTGGCGGTGGTCCTGGCAATTGGGGCTGATCGCCGGCGTCAGTTGGATCGCCATCCATACGGTCTACGGTTTTCGTGGAGTCTTGCGACCGCTGGGTGAATTCCATTTCATCAGCGACTTGTTGGCCGGAGAGAAATCGGTGCCGCCTGATGAAGAGTCTCGACCCAGCAGCAATCGCTTTCGGGGGACGTGGTTGGAGCATGTGCCATGCCCCTTGCCAGCCGACTACCTGATCGGCATCGATGTTCAGCGCTGGGACTTCGAATCCGATCGGCCGAACTACCTGAACGGCCAGTGGAAACGCGGTCAGGGATGGTGGTATTACTACTTGTACGCGGCGTCGGTCAAAATGCCGGTCGGGTATTTGATCCTGATGTTCGTCGCGGTACCTTCGTTCTGGATGAGGCGTTGGCCGCGCGGGGAAGTTTGGGTGGTGGTCGTCGTGTTGGTACTGTGGACGTTCATCAGTAGCCAGACTGGATTGAACCGTCATTTTCGGTACATGTTTCCTGCTTTGCCTTTGATGTATGTGCTTACCGGGCGGATGTGGTGGTATGTGCCAGCACAGCAGCGGCAGAGGATGTTCAGAGGGGGTGCGGGGTTAGGTGGTGGTTTTGCCAGGGACTGGCGGGCAACGATGAGGGGCTATTCCGCCAGGGACTGGTGGGGAGCGATGAGGGGCTATTCCGCCAGGGACTGGCGGGCAACGATGAGGGGATTGGCGGTGTTGGTGTGCGTGGGGGTGGTCGAAAGCCTGTGGTGCGCGCCGCATTGCTTGTCGTTTTTCAATTGCCTTGTCGGCGGTCCGCGCAACGGGCATTATCATCTGCTCAACAGCAATCTGGCTTGGGGGCAAGACATGTGGCGGTTGGTGGAGTGGCAGCGCGAGGATCCTCAGGGGCGGCAACCTCTCTACCTGCTCAGCCGCAAAAACCTCGATTCCAGTTACCATGGCCTGGTCACAGCGGCGATCGATGATCTGACAGAAGGGGATGATCTGCGAGAACCTTTACCGCGAGGCTGGTACGCGGTCGATGCAAACGTGCTGATGGGTGAAGGGCCGGGCAGCCTGGGACAAGGCTCGTTGCGCGGCGCTGCCGTATCGCGACTGCGAGAGATACTCCGATCGCGACAACCCGATGCAAGGGCGGGTTATTCGATTTTCCTGTACTACGTGGATTCGGCTTCGGCACCGACCACGACGCGATCGAAGACGGCATCCGGCTTTGAGGAGAAACGACAGGCGGTGGAATAAAAACAGGCAAGGCATCGATGGTCCCTGTTAACCGCAACGTTGCGATGCCCTGCCCTCTGTCGGTCGTTCAAGAATCGTCAATTCGTCAAGGAGCAAGCGCATGATGACCGATTCGGAACGCGATGCTTCCCAGGACGCTGCGGCCGAGCGCCCGCTGACTGAAGACTCGTCGGGGGATGACCGCGGGGAATTCTGGCGGACGTGGGAGTGGTGTAGCTGGGGGGCGGCGGCGATGTTGATCGTGCTGGCGGTGGTCAACGGTCCGTCGGTTTCCACCGATCAGTTCGTCATCCGCACTCTGGTGGTCATCGCTGTCGTGACCGCGGTGATCGTATCCCTCACCCACCGCTTCCTGGGCTGGCCGCGATGACTGAAGCGTTTCGTCGTGCTCCCGATTGACGGGTAGGAAAAAACGGGGCCTACGGACGCGAAGGAGCGAGCGGGAGGGGCGCAGGGACCGAAAAAAACCACTGTTAGCTGCAACTGAAAAACGTCCGAAAAAACCGATTCCAGCGGTTCGAGGGGGTGCCATGAACAAGGGGGCCGTCCCTCGAAAGAATCGTGGGTTGGCAATCATAACGCATAACGTTGGACGCGATGGTTCATCGAGTCGAGGACGTGGAGGCGGCGCTGCGAGTCGAGGCCCAGTGCCCAGGGACTCCGGAATTGTCCGGGCTCCGTTCCTGGTCCCCCCCACATCTCTAGGTGCCGTCCCTCGCGGTCGAACCGTTGGACGCGATGGTTTCCATATTCAATAACGAGCAACGTGCCATCGTGATCCCACTCGATGCCGTAAGGATACTGCAACTGCCCGGCGGCCGCTCCTGGAGCTCCCCAGAGGGAAACGAGAACGGGAGGATCCTGGCTGGGGTCGAACACTTGGATGCGATGATTGCACGCATCGGCGACCCATAGCCAACCGTGCGCATCGACGATCAAGGACTGCGGACGAGAAAAATCTCCCGGATTGCTCCCTTGGTTTCCCCAACGGCGCAAGAATTGTCCATCAGGAGCGAATTCCTGAATCTGATCGATCTGACCGTATTGCCCAACGAAAAAATGGCCGCGATGATCCTGCGTCACGTCCGTCACGAAATGGAACTCACCGGGCGCGTCGCCATGCGTACCACCGATGGTCTTTTGTTCCACCAAGGTCCCATCGGGCTGGTATACCAACACGCGAAAATAATGGGTATCTGCCACCAAGAGATGATCCCCGTCATTGGACCATGCCAACCCCGTCGGTTTCCCTTGCTTGATTTCCGGGGTTCTCCATCCGCGTAAGAAATTCCCATCGGTATCGAAGACTTGGATGCGCCCGGTCATGTCGACGATATACAACTCGTCGCCTGGACTGATGGCAATGGCTCGTGGCTTCAACAAACGCCCGTCGGCCAATCCCCGTCGGCCCCAGACCAGATCGGGGACACGTCCACCGCCGCCATGTTCGACGCAACCAGCAGTGGCGGCGAGAGCCCAACCACAGGCTCCTTGGAAGATGTATCGGCACCAGCGACGACGATTGCCCCCGAGCAGGGGTGTGGCAAGGCGGTGCAATGCAATGGCCGAGGACATAGCAAACCGTTCGAATAGAGTGCCAAAATTGCCAAGGGTGGGAGGGTGCCAACTGCGCTTCTTCCCCATATAGTAACGAAATCCACAACTACCGACTCGATGGCTCCCCAAGAGACCGGAGCGAGCATGACCAAGATCTTTGATTGGAAGAACAGCGAGGATGCGCGCGACATCGTGCACCTGGTCGTGCAAGCGCTAGTGGAGGCTCGGCTCGTCGTCCTACCGACCGAAACGGGCTACCATGTGTTTGCCAGCGCTCTGCAACCAGAAGCAGTGGCACAACTTCGAGCCCAGTTGGGCGACAAGGATTTGCCGGCACTTTTCGTTCGGTCGTTTTCAGAGGCACTGGACTTTGTGCCCCAAGCGTCCGCGGTGGCCCAGCGTCTGCTGCGCCGCGGCTGGCCAGCGCCCATCGAAGTTTGCCTCCCGGGAGAGCAGAGCGAATTAAGCCTGGTCGCACAGCTTCCGGCTGGCGTCCGCCAATTGTTCACCCACAGGCCGGCGCCCCTTGGGTTGCGCGGGGTCGATCACGAGGTGATCGCTCAGACCATGCGGCTGATGCCAGGACCGTTGATTGGGGTGGCGCTGACCGATGCCGCAGGCCATGGGCTGACGGACCTCAGTGAGATGGGAGCGGTATGGCGAGACTCTATTTCCTGCGCGGTGGATGACGGCCTGCCACCCCAACCGGGGTTCGCCACTCGCGTCTTCATCGAGGAAAACCGTTGTCGGATTGATCGGCACGGAGTGGTACCACAACAAAAGGTTGCTCAGCTTGCCCAATTCGTCATCCTTTGCGTGTGTACAGGAAACACCTGCCGCAGTCCCATGGCCGAGGCGCTCTTTAAGCACACCTTAGCGCAACGTTTCGCCAATCTGCTGCACGGACCGTTCCCGGCATTTTATGTCGCCTCGGCGGGCTTGAGTGCCTTTCCCGGTGGTCCCGCGTCGCCCGAGGCGGTCAAGGCGATGCAGCGTCGCGGCCTCAACCTCGAGGAGCACCAAAGTCAGCCGTTGAGCGAGCATCATGTGCGCTATGCCGATGCGGTTTTCACCATGACCCAGAGCCATCGCCAAGCGATTCTTGCGCAGATGCCCGACTGTGCCGAAAAGGTTCAACTGCTCAGTCCGCAAGGAAGCGACGTTCACGATCCGTTCGGAGGAACGCAGGATCAATACCTGAAATGTGCAGATCAAATGGAACATTTCGTACGTCAACGGGTGGAAGAGTTGGAGGACAGCCTCTTTCCGGTGTGGGAAACGACGGCAGAGCCCTCCTCCGATGATGGAATTTAAGCGTCTCAATCCCACCAATCGCCGCCTGGTGTTGGCACTTGAGCGCTGTTGCGCCTGGTTGCCGAGCACCAGCGCGGATCGATGCCACCTTCCCGAGGAACGCGTCGTCTACGACCAAACGTGGCCGTTGACGGCGTCTGACGCATGCTGAGCCTCAGGAACACGCTGCCTCCTGGCGTGACCGGCAGACTGCGCTGGGGGCACATCCTGCCCTCATTGGCGGCCAATGGTGGCGGCCGGCGGCGTTGGGCATTAACAACTTGCTCGTTCGGACTAGAATAGTCCCGTGTCTCGACGGACAACTGAGACAGGCAGTCACGTTCCTTATTCTTTCCTTCGCCTTCTTTTCGAGAACATCCATGATCGTTTGCCATTCTCCTCGCACCGTAAAGCATCCTTCGGCACGCGTCCTCTGCTGGCTCGTGGTTCTGCTCCTGGTCATTGGTGGGATGGGCTTGCACCGCGATGGTTGGGCGCAGGAAAACAACGAACCACTTCCACCGAACGTTGCCGCCGCGTCGGACGAGGGCGAATTGGCCATGCGTGGATTCCAACTGGCCGAAGGTTTGCAGGTGAATCTGTTTGCCGCCGAGCCGCAGGTCGCCAATCCAGTGGCATTTTGGATCGCTGATTCGGGAAAGGTTTACGTATGCGAAACGTTCCGGCAAGGCACGGGCGTGGTCGACAATCGCAGCTACGACAACACCTGGGTCGATCGTGACCTGGCGACGCAGACGATTGAGGATCGCCTTCGGTACCACGAAGAACTGTTGGGGGAGGCAATCAAGGAGTTCACCCGCCATGATGATCGCATCCGGGTGTTGGTGGACGAGAACGGGGATGGCCAGGTCGATCGTGCGGTCGTATTCGCCGACCATTTCAACGATGTGCTCGATGGAACCGGCGCCGGCGTGCTGGAGCACAATGGAAACGTTTTTTACACGTGCATTCCGAACCTTTATCTTCTGCGCGACGAAGACGGCGATCTCCGTGCCGATGTCCGCCAGGTGCTCTACACCGGGTTCGGTCTGCGCGTCGCCTTCCGGGGCCATGACTTGCACGGGCTGACGATCGGTCCGGATGGCCGCTTGTATTTCAGCATCGGTGACCGGGGAGCGAATGTTCCCGTCGACGGTGGGCGGTTGACCAACATCGAGTCGGGCTGCGTCTTCCGCTGTGAATTGGACGGGTCGGATTTGCAAATATTTGCTACCGGTCTGCGGAATCCCCAGGAATTGGCTTTCGACAAGTTTGGCAATCTGTTTACCGGGGACAACAACTCCGACAGTGGCGATAAGGCTCGCTGGGTCTACGTGCTGGAAGGCGGAGATAGCGGCTGGAGAATGGCCTACCAGTACCTTCCTGACCGCGGGCCATTCAATCGGCAACGACTTTGGGAACCTTTTCATGAAGGCCAGCCGGCTTACATCGTGCCACCAGTGGCCAACATCGCCGACGGTCCGTCCGGCCTGGATTACTACCCCGGGACCGGATTCGGCAATCGGTTCGACGACCAGTTCTTCCTGGCCGATTTTCGGGGGACGGCCAGTCGCAGTGGAATCCGCACCATTCGCAACGAAGCGGAGGGAGCCTTTTTCCGCATCGCCGAGGATGGACGGCCGATCTGGGAACTGCTAGCCACGGATGTGCAGTTCGGCCCGGACGGCGCGATCTATGTGAGCGACTGGGTCGATGGCTGGGTAGGGACCGGCAAGGGGCGCATCTACCGATTCGCGCCAGTTGCCGGCACCGAGGATCCAGCTGTTGTGGACACCGCAGCGCGGTTGGCCTCCGACGTGGCCCAAGTCGATGATTCCGAGCTGCTGGCGTGGTTGTCTCATGCCGACCGCCGGGTACGGATGAAGGGGCAGTTGGAGTTGGCGAGGCGCGGCGCCGCGGAATGGTTACAACAAAGCGCGCTCCGCGGCCCGACTCTTCTCGCGCGGCTCCATGGCCTGTGGGGATTGGACCACAGTGTTCGCCTGCACGACCGACACAGTGATCTCCTCTCCGCCACCGTCCGTCAATTGGCGTCGGAAGATGCGGTCGAATTGCGAGCGCACGCGATACGGCTGATCGGGGACGCGCAGTTGACCGACTCATCCGATCTCGTGCGTGCCGCGCTCGACGACGCCAGCCCCCGCGTGCGCTACTTCGCCTTGCTGAGCTTGGGCAAGCTCGGGGACGCCTCCGCACTCGCCCCCGTATTGGCCGAGATCGATCGCCACCGGGGCCAAGATCCAGCGTTGCGGCATGCGGGGATCATGGCACTGGCTGGGATCGCTTCCCCTGAACAAATCGCCGAACTGAAGAATCATGCGTCCCCCCACGTGCGCCTCGCCGCCGTGGTCGCGCTGCGTCGATGCGAATCCCCGCTGGTGGCCAAATTCCTCGATGACGCTCAACCGTTGGTGGCCGTGGAGGCTGCCTGCGCAATTTACGACGTACCGATCGAGAAGGCAATGAGCGCGTTGGCCTACCGCCTGCTAACAGGAAAACATCCCGAGCCGTTTGTTCGTCGCGCCTTGGCCGCGAATTTCCGATTGGGAAGCCCCGAGGGAGCACGACGATTGGCTCAGTTCGCGGCCGCCAGCGAACAGAACAAGGCGATGCGCGTGGAAGCGCTGAAGCTGCTGGCCGATTGGCAGGATCCTCGCGACCGGGACCCTGTTTTGGGAATGTGGCGTCCGCTCCCTCCTCGTGACGCTTCCCCGGCGCGGGATGCCCTGGCCAGCATCATGGATTCATTGAGTGCGACCGCCGACACCGAGCTGCTGATCGAGTTCGGTAGGGCTGCCAACCGTTTGCAACTCCGTCAGGCCACACCGTTGCTCGCCTCCCTGGCAGCAAATCATCAAGTTCCGGCGTCCGTCCGCGCCGAAACCTTACGTGCCCTGGTCGAAATGGGAGCAACGGAGAGCCGAGAATTGATGGCGCAGGCGCTAGCGGAAAAACCGGGGCCGGTGAAGAACGTCGCTCTGGAGTTGCTTCCTCGAGTGTCTCCCCAACAAGCCGACGAGCTGCTCAGTCGTGTCGCCTTGTCGGGCAACGTACGGGAGCGGCAAGCCGCCATCGCTGGCCTGGCAAGCCTGGAATCGATCGGCCCGGGAGCACGCCGTGTCCTGCAGGCATGGGTTGACGGCCAGTTGCCACCTGAGGTCCATCTCGAAGCTCGTGAGTTGGCCGAAAAGTTTCAAGCAGTGCCCGAGGTAAAAGCCATCTTGGATGCCGTCAATCAGACTCGCGCCGCAGGCAGCCGACTGGATGCCTATCGCGAAGCTCTGGTGGGCGGAAGACGGGAGCGAGGCCGAGACATCTTTTTCAACAAGGTATCGGTATCGTGCGTCCGTTGCCACAAGGTAGATGGCCAGGGAGGGGAAGTGGGACCGGACCTGTCCAAGATCGCGGCAGACCGATCCCGGGAGTACTTGTTGGAAGCCATCGTGGATCCCAACAAGCAGATCGCCAAAGGATTCGAATCGGCCGTCGTACTCGATGCCGATGGCGTCGTGCATACCGGTGTGGTGCGTGAAGAGACCGACGAGCTGCTCAAGCTGATCGATGCCGAGGGGAAGGAGATCATCATTCCGCAGGAGGAGATCGAATCGCGTCGTCCGAGCAAATCGGCGATGCCGGAAGACATCCTGAAAAATCTGTCCCTCCGCGAGCTTCGAGATCTGGTCGAATACCTGTCGACGCTCGACGGTTCTTCCCCATCCTCCGGAGAGGACGATGTGTTATAACGCGATGCCACCGTGGTGGAGCCACCGGTACTTCACCACAGATCGCGGTTGGCCCCCAGAAGAGGAGATAGCGATGGATGGAAGCGCATTTGCGGCCGGATTCGGTGCGGGCATGGGCGCCGGAATTGCCACGGGAATCGCTATCGGCATGTCCAGCAAGAAATCGACGCTCGAACAGCTCAAATCCCAGCTCGACGATGCCATCCGTGAAGAACGTATTCAGGTGACCGACGCCAACGGCAACGCCGTAACCGCAGCGCAACTCATCGCCATGCTGCAGCCAGAGGAGTGACCTACAGTTGCTTTCCGGCAGATCGTGAACACCACAGACGCTGCAGGCTCGCGCCCAACAGTTGGAGCCCGGCGACAAGCACGACCAAGCCGCAGACCACCGCGAACGGATAACCGACCGTCTGCACCAGTCCTCGGCGACCGTCTCGCCGCGGCTCGGCCACCAACACGCCGGCTTGAAAGCGATCCAGCGAGTGCTTCACCCGTCCACAGCCATCTACCTCGGCCGAAATCCCCGTATTGGCGGCGATCAACATCGGACGGCGGTTCTCCACTGCCACCAAGATCGAGCTGGCCAGGTGATGATCCAGCATCGAAGATCCACGAAACCAACTATCGTTGGTCAGATTCACCAGGCAATCGACCTCATGCCCGTTCCGTCGTAGGCTTTTCACTTGCCAACGGACAAGGCGCGGCATCATCGATTCGAAGCAAATATTGGGGCTGAGATGGACGCCGGCAATGTCGAAGCACACGGGCGTATCTCCTGCTTCGATGCCACTGAAACCGAATAGACGCCCCAACCAGCCCAAACACCACTGCAGAGGTATGTACTCCCCGAACATCACTAGATGCATCTTGTTGTAGTAACCAACCACGTTGCCGCGCGGATCGATATGCAACGCCGCATTGTAACGTCGTAGGCGATCGCCATCGAAAACCACCGCGTCGCTACCGACGATCAGGTGAGGCCAATGGGGCGGTGCAAGATCACCGTCCTGGTTGACCGCATCTTCCTCCCCCATGGCTTTGGGCTCAGCATCAGGCGACCGAGGCATCTCACCACGGGCAGCCTCCAGTACCAAACGCGACTTGAACTGAAACTGCTGCAGGGCGCGACTTTGCCATTGCTGCAGGAATTCGGCATCGATTCCCTCGCGCCGCAACTCCGTGGGTACCGTCAAGGAAGCCTGGGAGGCAACCCACGGTGTCCCGGAGGAGAAGGTGCTCTCCGGCCACACCACGACATCGACCGGTTGATGCTTGGCCGCCGCACGCGTTTGTTCAAGGTAGGCGGTCCATGCTTTCTGCAAGCGTTCCATGTCCGCTTCGAACATGGTCGGCGTGTTTTCTTGCACCAGCGCGGCGCGCAGCAGCGGCGGCCGACCGCCGTACAGCCGCTCCGCTTCCCACAACCGATATTGACCGTAGGCATAGAGGCCGACAACCACCAGCAAGATGCCAGCGACTCTGGCGGTCAAACGGCCACCGCATCCCGGACCATCGTCGGCAGCACCTTGGCCAGAGAGACCAGTACCGTGGTAGAGCATGGCCAGCGTTTGGTAGAGGAGACTACTGACAACCACCATCAGGGCGCTCAAGCCAAACCCACCGATCTGGTCGCACGCCTGAATCATGGCCGGGTTGGCCGCTTGGGTATGGGCCAACATGTTCGCGGCATAGCCGCTGAGCATCCAACTGCGAATCCACTCACCGCCCATCCAGGCAACAGAAGCGGCCAACCACAACGGCAAATGTCTGCGCAGTAGCCAGCGGGTGGTCAACACGAAGAGCGGAATGTAGACGGCCAGATACAAGGAGAGGGCAACCCACCCGGCGTACAGCGGCCAAAACGCCAAGCGAATTCCCTGCAGCGTTGCCAACCAGAAAAGGCAACCGCTGAGCCACAGTCGCCACCAATCTCCCGCCTTGAGTTCCCCTGGCCGGACGGCCCAATGCAACCAACCGATCGGTGCCAACCACCCTAGCCAACTCCACTGCAGGGGAGCCTGTGCCGCCCACAAGGCCACGGCACTCCACCAAGGCGCTGAGCGATCCCACCATTGCTTGGCGACGATCCCGCGGTTGTCCCGCTTCTCTTCGGTGTGTCGCATTCCGTGTTGCTGCCCCATCGGTTCGGCTCGCTCGATTGGCCTACCAGTCTAAGGGCGCGTGCCACGCTCGCATCAATTCTTCCCAACGCATGTCGAGAACCACGTCGCCGGCAGCATGGATCCGCAAGCGGTCGTGCTCGGCCACCTGGCCCACGCGCACCAGGGGGACGTCCGCCATCGATCGCTCGAATTCTTCCCTCCGCCGCTCATCGACTTCCACCAGGAACCGCGTGCCGCTTTCGCTGAACAACAGCGCCGTCGGATGCAGCTCATCGCGCGAGCAAGCAGCGGTCAGATCCAGCTCCGCACCGGTCTGTCCACCAAAGGCCATCTCCGCCGCCGCCACCGCCAACCCTCCTTCGCTCAAATCATGACACGCCCGCACCATGCGCTGCTGAATTGCGCCGTGCAAGGCATGGAAAATAGCAAGCGCCTGCTGCAGTTCGATGCGGGGAACAGCGCCGCCAGTCAAATTCTGAACCTCGAAAAAGTGGGATCCACCAAACTCCTCGCGCGTCGCACCGACCAGGTACAGTGGATTGCCGGCTCGCTTCAGATCCATCGTCACGCACTGGCGAACATCGTCTACCTGCCCCATGGCACTGATCAGCAGGGACGGTGGGATGACCAACGTCTGGCGTTCGCCGTCGTCATCCACCCAGGCGAACTCGTTGTTCAAGCTGTCCTTGCCACTGATGAAGGGAGTTTTCCACGCCACCGCCACATCGTGGCAGGCCAGCGCGGCACGGACTAACGAACCGAGCGTTTCGGGGCGATCAGTATTGCCCCAGCAAAAGTTGTCTAACAAGGCGATACGGCTGGGATCAGCCCCCACGGCCACGGCATTGCGCACGGCTTCGTCAATCGCCAGCGCCGCCATGTGGTAGGGGTCGAAATCGCCAAAGCGTGGGTTCATGCCACAACTGAGGACGATACCGCGATAGCTATCCAGTCGTGGGCGTACGACGGCCGCATCGGAGGGCCCTGCCTCTTGGGGACCGACGAGTGGCTTGACGGCGCTGCCTCCCTGCACTTCATGGTCGTACTGACGAATAATCCAGTGCTTGCTGGCGATGTTGAGTGCCCCCAAGAGCTGGAGTAGAGTCTGCTCATGTCCGCTGCGATCCAAGTGCGGACAGGGGGTGGATGGATGCTGCGGCGGTTGAAAGCGTGCCTGTCGCACCACCGGTGGACGGCCTTCATGCAGAAACTCCATCGACAGCAGACCGACTTCGTGACCATCGTACAGCAGCCGCAGTTGCCCCGTCGGCTTGAATTGACCAATGACGGCCATCTCCACACCTTCGGCGGCGCACAACTCCTGCAATCGCGGCAGTTTGTCATCCGGGACCGACAGCACCATCCGCTCTTGCGCCTCACTGATCCAGATCTCGGTATAGGTCAGGCCCTCGTACTTCAGCGGCGCACGCTCCAACCATACCTCCGCGCCGATCTCCTCCCCCATTTCGCCCACGGCGCTGCTGAATCCGCCGGCACCGCAGTCGGTCACCGCGGTATACAATCTCTCGTCCCGTGCCTGCAGTAGCACATCGAGGACCATTTTTTCGGTGATGGCATTGCCGATCTGAACCGCACCTCCGGAGATCGTTTCGCTCTCGCTGGTCAATTCGGCGCTGCTGAAGGTGGCGCCATGAATCCCATCCCGACCAGTTCGACCGCCGAGGGTGACGATCCAGTCACCGGGTTGAGGTCGTTTGTCGACGCAGTCCTTGGGTAATAACCCCGCATTGCCACAATAGACCAACGGGTTGCCCAGATAGCGGCGATCGAAATAGACAGCTCCGTTGACCGTGGGAATCCCCATGCGGTTACCGTAGTCACGCACCCCGGCCACCACCCCCTTAATTACCCGTCGGGGATGCAGCACCCCCGGCGGCAGCTCATCGGTCGGCGTGTCGGGAGGGCCGAAGCAAAATACATCGGTGTTGCATATCGGTTTGGCCCCCAAACCGGTACCCAGCGTGTCCCGAATCACGCCACCGATTCCCGTATTCGCACCGCCGTAAGGTTCAATGGCGCTGGGGTGGTTGTGCGTCTCCACTTTGAAGACCACGTGGTAATCGTCATCGAACTTCACGATCCCCGCATTGTCGGAGAACACTTTGACGCACCAGTCCTCCTGGCCCAGCTCCGCACGAATCTTGCTGGTGGCGGCAAAGATCGTTTCCTTGAGCATGTTGTTGAATTGACGCGTGCCCTGCTCGTCCTCGTACGCAATGCGTCCGGCCAGCGTCTTGTGGCTGCAATGTTCGCTCCAAGTCTGCGCAATCGTCTCCAACTCGACGTCGGTAGGCTCACGGTCGAGACTTTGGAAATGCCGCTGGATCGTTCGCATTTCTTCCAGGGTGAGGTACAACTGCCCCTCGCGGCTGAGCCGCAGCAAACCGTCATCATCCAACTGGCGAATCGGTACATGAACCAGTTCGAACCGGTACGGCTGCCCGACGTCGATACGGTCGAGTTGAAGAGGCCCTACGATCACCCGCTCGATCGAGTCGTTGAACAGCAGCTTACCGCACAACCGGCGCAACGCTTCTTCGTCGAGTTGATTGAACCAGTATTTTCGCAAGGTAGCCACGGCCTGTACCGGCAACCCCATGTCGCGCAGCGCATCCTGAGCACTCATGGCCACCGGGTCCATCACCCCTGGCTTAAACAACACGTGCACCAAGGTCGCCAAACCCTCGACCGGCGCCGCCAACTCGGACGCCCCCACGACCGCCCATGATGCCTGCTCGGTCACCGGATCGGCCAACAGCTCCGTAGCAGCTCGCGCCACCTGTCCCTCGTCCAAGTCACCTTGAAGAAGGTAGCCGCGAGCAGTCCGCGCTTGCAGTTCGATATCGAGCCCTAGATCACGAGCCTCGGCGATCAACTGCTCCGCCGCCCAATCGGGGTGTCCGCCTGCCGAATGAATGTCAACTTCCCACAATGTCACGCTTCTGTTTTCCTGCCGCGAGTAGTGATGCAACTGTCGTTTCGTCGCCCGATTCGAGGGCGGAGAGCCAGCTTCCCAAGTCCCCATGGAATTCCTTAAGTGCCGCCAGGACGGCCGTGCGATTGTCCATCAGGATTTGCTGCCACAGTTCGACTCCACCGGCAGCCACCCGAGTCGTATCCAGCCAGCCACTAGCGACCAAAGGCAGCAAACGATCCGGCGTAGCGCTGGCCAGCGCTGATGCCAACACGTGGGGCAGATGGCTGGTCCAGGCCAACGCTTGATCGTGGTCGGCGGGCGTCATGCGCTGCGTGCGACTGCCCAACTGCTGCCAGAACGCTTCCACCCGCGCGACGATCTCGGGATGGGTACGCTGGGTGGGAGTGACGATGCACAGCCGATCGACAAACAACTCCGCATCGGCATGTTCGACCCCCTGCTTTTCGCTACCGGCCAGCGGATGAGCGCCACAAAAGCGATCATGACCGCCCCCTTGATCCACCTGCTGGCAAATCGACGCCTTGGTGCTTCCCACATCGGTAACCAGCAGGTCTGGTGAACTGCTGGCGGCGAGGATCTGGCTAACCGTGGGCGCGATGCGGTGCACGGGCACGCACACGACGACCAAATCCGCGCCCACGATCGCCTCATGTAGCTCGACGGCAGTCTCGTCGATCGCCCCCAGTTGCTGGGCAATCCGCAGTCGTCGCAGGTCTCGACCGATTCCCGTAACGTGGTGCGCAATCCCCCGCCGCTTCAGCGCTAGCCCAATCGAGCCGCCCAGCAGGCCGACCCCCACGATGACCGCTCGACGATACTGCGTCATGATGTCCATCCACCCATGCGCTACCGGGCTGGCGACCGCGGCGTCTCTGACTACTTCCGAGCCCCGTCGTATTGGAATGGCACCCAAGCACCATCCTGCTTACTACTAGCCACCGCCCGCTCGATGAACATCATGCCTTCCACGCCGTCGTAGACATTGGGATAGATCGTATCCTTGCGCTCGAACGATTCTCCCGTCGCCCGCTTGACCATGTCGTCGAAGGCGGCCGCATAGATGTTGGCAAACGCTTCGAAGAATGCCTCGGGATGTCCACTGGGCAACCGGCACGCCGCCTTGCCGGAAGCATTCATGAACGGCGCGTTCGGATCGCGGGTATAAAGCTGATGGGGCTGCCCGTTACGGCGCACCACCATGACATTGGGCTCCTCTTGCCGCCACTGCAGCGAACCTTCCGTCCCATCGACCTCGATGAACACATCGTTCTCGCGACCATGGCTGATCTGCGAAGCGGTGACCGTTCCTAAGCCACCGTTCTGGAATTTGATCACCGCCGTGCCGTAGTCGTCCAGCTTGCGGCCTGGCACAAACGTCCGCAAGTGGCAGGAGATAGCCTCCGGCAGCAAACCGGTCATGAATCGACCGAGATTGTAAGCATGCGTGGCGATATCGCCAAAACATCCCGCCGCGCCGCTCCGCGACGGATCGGTCCGCCAGGCAGCCTGCTTCTGATTTTCCTCCTCCAGCTTCGTTCGCAACCACCCCTGAATATAATTGGAACGAATGGCCTGAATCTCACCCAACTCGCCGGATAAGATCATCTCCCGCGCTTGGCGAACCAGCGGATAACCCGTGTAATTGTGCGTCAGCGCGAAAACGACGTCCGATTTCTCGACCACTGCCGCCAACTCCTTGGCTTGCTCCAAATTGAACGTCATCGGCTTGTCGCAAACGACGTTGAACCCCGCTTCTACCGCCGCCTTGGCGATTTCGAAGTGCGTGTGATTGGGAGTCGTCACGCTGACGAAGTCAATCCGCTGGTCCTCCGGCAGTTGACTTTCCCTCTCCAACATCTCCTGATAGGAACCGTAGGCTCGGTCCGGTGCGACGTCGTACATCTCCGCCGAAGCCTTGCTGCGCTCCGGGTCACTAGAAAACGCCCCTGCTACCACCACCGCTCGGTTGTCCAAGCAAGCAGCAATCGAATGCACCTTTCCGATGAACGAGCCGATCCCTCCTCCAACCAGTCCCATTCGCAGTTTTCGATTCAAAGGCCCATTGGTCATGACGACGTTTCCCCCTGCACTGAAGAGTCTTTCGTGTGGTGATTCGTGGAGCGATTGTTCTAACACAAAACGCGCTCGCCGGGGAGGTGCTGCTGGTACGAATCCGCCCCATGATGGTAGGTGTCTAGGTGCGTCTCCCCACGAGGCGTTCCCCCAATGCTCAGCGGCCTGCCGCGCCGATGATTCGGCCGAACCGATCGAGCACGACCGCGGTTGGTTTGTTCGCCTTTGACTCAAAAATTTACCAGACTGTGACTCAAAGGTTAGGCTTTGACGCCAAAGGCTCAGCTCGAGATCCCACCGCACGCACTGGCCGCTGAACGCCAGCTTCCCCTTGCCGCCAACGTTTCTGGCAGCTTTCTCGGACCGAAAGAATATCCTGTTTGCTGAGCCAACCAGCGAACAAAGAGCCTTCCCATTTGCTTGAGCTAAACAGCTTGTTTAAGCCTACCAGCGAACCGATAGCCTGCCGTTCTGCTTGAACTAATCAGCTCGACTGATTCTACCAGCGAACAGTTATCCTAACGCTTTGCTTCAGCGAACCAGCTCGCTTGACCTAACCAGCGAAAGCACAGTCCTCCGCGTTGCTCGAGCCAACCAGCGAATGAGTATCCTTCGGTTTTGCTTCAGCCAACCGATGACGGGTACACCTCCTTCCCCCACCCTCCCGTGGAAAGGCCGCGAGCAATGCAAGGAATGGTTCCCCCAAATCCCCCACCCTCCCCCTGGGAGGGTCGCGAGCAATGCACGGATTGGTTCACCCAAATCCCCACCCTCCCCCTGGGAGGGTCGCGAGTGATGCGAGCGGGGAGGGCTCGAGCGGGGAGGGCCCAAGTAGAGAGGGCTCGTCCCGGATCGCCCACCCCAGGAGCGCTCGACCGGCAACAGTCCGCATGGCAACAGCCGCCGCTTCTACACCAGGATTGCCACCAACAAACTACCGCCTGCCCCATCCCCTCCGGTCCCCCAAAAAACCACTTCCCAGACTTTCTTGAAAAAAATCCGACAAAAAGCTCGACTTGAGGGCGCCGTTCTGCACAATAAATGGGTGACTTCGTTGGTGGGAACTGCCTCCTCTCTCGTCGAACCAGCCAACGACTCAGTGATCGCATTAGGAGGGCCGACCATGCCTCCCCCCGCTCGACTCGCTACTCTGGGATCGCCTACCACGAGTGGTCTCTTCCTTGCCCGTGGCGGTGAGACGAACGCCTTAGGGCTTTCTTTGCCCAGCGCTCAAGGGCACCACTCCCATTGCATGGCCGATGGCCACGATTCGTCAGTTGAATCCCGCTCGAGCCCTCCCCGCTCGAGCTGGAAGGGCCGTTCCGGCAGGGACTGCCGGGCCACTATAGTACCACGCCAGTCCCTGGCGTGACCCCAAAACCCAATTTCACAAATCAAATTTCACAAAACACTTGAATGAACAAAAATCAAGCGCGACCCCAAACACCAAACCAGCGCCCACTAACACACTCGTGAACGGAATGGACCACCGACGCGACCGATTCCAACCAGCATGGCCTGAGTCACCATGGTAACGCACATGAGCATGTCCACCCAACAAACGCAATCGCCCGCACCGCACCGCGTCGCATCCGATTCGCTGGCGGACCACTCGCCCGTCGAGCCGGTGCGTCTCGATCCGCCGCACGGTGCGGCCAACGTCGATGCACACGCGACCAACCAGCCGGCCTCCGGGAACGGCCCCCAGACCAGTGTGCTGCTGACCATCCTGATGCCCTGCTTGAACGAATCGCGCACGTTGACCGCGTGCATCGCTGAAGCCCACCAGGCCTGTCGCGCTGCCGGATTGCGCGATGTGCTTGCAGCCAACGCTCAAGAGTTGGGGGCTGACGCGAGAAAGGGAAGCGAACACGAGGCCGAATCATCCTCGGCGGACGTCGATCCGCCCAGCGAGATGCCAGCGTACGAAATCCTGATCGCCGACAATGGCAGCACGGACGACTCGGTTGCGGTGGCCGAGGCGGCTGGAGCGCGGGTGGTGCACGTGGAGGAGAAGGGCTACGGCGCCGCGTTGCGAGGCGGCATCGCGGCGGCGCGCGGCAAGTACGTCGTGATGGCCGACAGCGATTGCAGTTACAACTTTGGCGACATTCCTCGATTTCTGGCCAAATTGGAGGAAGGATTCGATTTGGTGGTCGGCAATCGGTTTGCCGGCGGCATCGAGCCGGGTGCAATGCCCTGGCATCATCGTTGGATCGGCAACCCGGTGCTGTCAGGGCTGGGGCGGCTGCTGTACCGCACGCCCATTCGCGACTGGCACTGTGGACTGCGCGCCTTCGATCGCGAGAAGGTCTTGGGGTTGGGCTTAGTATCTTCTGGCATGGAGTTCGCCAGCGAGATGATCTTGCGCGCCTCGCAGGCACGTTTATCCATGGCCGAACTCCCCACCACCCTCCGCCCCGACGGCAGAGACCGACGACCGCACCTCAGGTCGATTCGCGATGGACTGCGGCATGCAGCCGCCCTGTTTTCCGCCAGACTGAGATTCCGCGGAAGCGGAAACGCGTCGCTTTTTTTGCCTGGAGAGCCCATGTTTCGTACGATTCTTTCGCAGAACAGTTTGTATCTCGTTCTCTGTGGGATGATTTTGATTGCGCTTGGTTTCGGCATGCACCGAGCGCACAAGGTGGGCGAAAGACAGCTCCTTGGAAGTGACTTGAGAAACAGCGCAGAACCACTTTCGATCCGAGCGGTGACGCCAACGCAGTCTCATGATTTTGGAGTGGTCCATTCGCGGGCGTCGCTGTCCCACACGTTTGAAGTGCTTAACAATAGTGATATTGCTTGGACCGTGAAGCGCGTGCAAACGACCTGCAATTGCACGGTGGGGAATATCAGTCGCACTGTTATCCCTCCTGGGGAGACCGCACACTTTGACGTGCAATACCGCGCTCCGACGAGAGATGGGAATGACACGCGACGCGTACGTTTGACTTTTGCGGAATCGGCGGCACCTACACTGGTGTTCGAGATCAAAGCAAGTGTTCGCCTGAGCATGGACCCTCAGCCACGGTCCATTCAGGCGAACGCTGTGCCCGCGACAGAATCGGTGACACGGCGAGTGTTGGTACTCAATTTTGGGCCCGACGATTGGCATGATATCGGGATCCGGGAGTCGCCTTCCTGGTTGTCGATTCAGCCTGTCAAGCTGAATCGAAGCCCATCTCACGAAAACTGTCGCCAAACCTGGGCCGTCGATTTCCACATTGACGGTGCCGCATTGCACGAGGCGCCCCGAATCAACCCTACCGGAATTCAGTCGCACGCATGCGAATTGGTCGCCTTTGATGGTGCAGGCAAAGCTCTAGACCAGTGCATCGTTGGTGTAAGTGCAAGTCCCTACGTGGTTGTTCGCGTCGTCCCGCGAATCGCTCGTCTCCTTCCGCGTGGCGATGGCACGTACGCAACGCGGCTTTCCGTGCGTTTTCCAGGCGATTATCGGCTTCCGACGGGTCAAACTCCGGTACTCGAACACAGTTTGGACGATGGATTGAATGTTGAATGGTATCGTATTGCGGGCTACCACTGGGATCTCCATTTGACGTGTAGTAAGGAGCCTGGCTTCACCAAGAGTGTTGTAAGAGTGGGGCCAGACGAGAACACTCTGGTAGAGATTCCTATCGAAGTTGTCCGGCCGGAGTGAACGATAGTCGTTTCCTGATTCGCAAGGCATCACACCACCCCCCGTTGGATCATGCACAACCTGTATACGACGCTCCTATTGAGGAGAAACGGAATGCATTCGAGGCACAAGCTGCTTGCCATTGCCCTCGCGATAATCGTAACGACATTCGGTACGATGAATTTCCGCGTCGCGGCAAGCGAGGTCCGGCTCAATCTTCTGTGCGGCCCACGCTGCGTAGCGTCCGTCTTGGAGCACTATGGCATGGAGCGACCGGACATTATGCACATGGCGACTGAATTGAGTGATTTTGACGGTGACCGAGGAACTACCCTAGCTTCACTGGCGCAGTATCTCGAATCAAGGGGATTAGGAACGAAAATCATCCAGCTTCCACCAGGTGCGGACGTCCGTTGGGAATTCCCCGTGATTGCGCATCTGCAAAAACCAGGTACGACCACAGGGCATTTCATCGTGTTGATGCCCGAGCCGGAACCTCAGGGCATGCAAAGTTTCCTTATATTCGATGGAATAGCAGAAACTGTCCGGCTCGACAGATCTCTGTGGCATCAGTGGCGCAGTGGCGTTGTTCTACTCACCTCGCCACGCGAGATCGTCGATGACGACATTCAGTTGATCAGACCGTCCTTCTCGGCAACTGTTTTATCGTCACGGCGATTGTTCATCGTGATCGCGCTTTGCGGTTTGTTAACGTTTGTGTTCAGTTTACTGTACTTTAGAAAGAGGATGTAGCAATGAAAAGCCTGTTAGTTGTCCCTGCCTTGTTCGCAACGATTTTGCTGGCTGCAATCGTGACCTCCGATTCGTCAACCCTTGACTGGCGCCCGGATAGTGGTCTGGTTTGGGGAGGTCAGGACTCGGTGGAATGCGACGACCCCTATTTCTTTTTTTCGTGCTACATGGAAGCGGACCCCGAGCTTGTATGTACTCTTTACCCAGGAGAAGAAGAGGCAGAGTGCGACGATATACCCTGCGAATACGATTCCAACCAAGGTTATCGCTGCCCACACACAAGCACACGCAAGTTAAACACTATAGAAGAGCGCACGCGCGTAACGCAACAACAGGCCGCCGGAATTAGGCGTTGTTACTACGTGGACAGCGAGGGAAATCGCACGTTATATTATTGTGACTATATTGGTCCAAATGATACGACAAGCAAGCAAACTACACGCATACAGGAGGATTGCTTTATCGAGTACACGTGCTATACCGGCTGGGGAAACTGTGCCGTAAAACAGAGTGGAGCACGCATTTGTGCGACGGCCTCTCAGCAGACTACTGGGACGGAGTTTCACGAGCAGTTGCACCCTGGTTTCCCGTGCCCAACGGACGAGGAAATTCGCGAAAAGCTGTTGGAATGCGAGGAGGGACAGGATTGAGGAGTCTTGACATGAAAACAGAACGTCACCTCGCACGTGAATACATCCGTGTTCTGCGTGCAATATCCATGTGTCTCGCCATTGGGGCAGCACAACCTTCCTTAGGCCAAAAGGCTATTGATGGCCGAGAATTGGTGAAACGCATGTTCGAAGCGCGAGAAGCACTTGTGAGTGGAGAGTGCATCATACGTGCAGAAGAGGTAAACGACAAACTTGATGAACCGCGTATGCACGCCCTCAGACTGGTATTCGATTTTGAGAAACCTGCTTGGCGAGCTACACCACTCGAGAATCCGGTTGGTCATGAGACGTTGTTTCTTGTGGATTCGTATTATCAACCGTACCCAGGTTTTGAGCCAGGGACGATTAGATCTGTAACAAAACTCTCCCCACGGCGATTGGTGCGCGACGGCGGCTGGGTCATGGACTTCCGATTACTCGGACTCGCCTCACAGCCAACTGAATTTGAACGCAATTGGACGAACGACTATGCCGGGATGAAACGTAGGTTTTTGAATGGAATCGACTATCGCGTCGTCGACGAAGCAGATTTAAAGAAAGTTTCTTTCAATGACAATCGATTTAAAGAAAACCCGTCGTATTCCAGTACGGAATGGACGCTTTGGATCGATCCGGCGAAAGGATATGTGAATGTGAAGACGCGGGCCGTCAGCCTGCCTGTCCCGCCGGTCGAGGAGACGCCCAAATTGCGCTACACGGCCGAAATGCAATGGCAGCAAATCAAAGGCTATTGGGTACCAGTCGCGATGCAGGAGGAATCTGCTCCCGGTTTTCCACTTTGGAGATTTCAGTGCACGCTTGAATGGAAGCGGGTGAACGAACCCATTGATCCTGGGTTGTTCGAGGTCGAGGATCTCGTGCCAGAGGGCCAAAGTGCTTGGCTGATCGCGGAAGATCCGACCACCGGAGTATCGGCACTAGTCCAAAAAATCGGGGCATCGAACCAGCAACGAGAACCGGCTAGGCTTGCCACCGTTCCACGGAAGACTCCAAAGCCGGAACCCGGTTCCCTGGTCATCCCTTCGGTGCTGATCGCTGTTGGAATCTTCGTCTTAGCTGTCGGTGTCGTCGCTTACGCGCGACGCAAACGGAAAATGGACAGGTGACGTTCACCGCGTTCATTTGAGTGGGGCATTATCGCCGTTGTCCGCTAGTCTTCGACGCCGTTTCCCAGCGGTGGTATTCGCAATCTAAGGATAGAAGCGTTTGAGATCGCTCCAACTTATCGCAGATGCAATGACGATGAAGTTAAGAGGGAATCCACCGGATGCAAGCCCTTGTCTGATCGCAATTTCGTTCGCCCGTCCCCTGAAGAGTTTGAAACGCACCTAAAACATGTTGAATGCGAGTGGGGCTCTGGAAATAATGGGCCACGGTCATTTGAACTGTATACAACAAATAGTAACCTACGCAACGGACCGGTTCGAGGAAGTCGCGGATCCGAAGGATGCGTGCGCAACAGCAAATACCATTCAACGGCTGAAAGCGGATATCGAGGCTGCTCATGCGGTCGGATGAATGGAATCTTCGGTTTCGGCTGATCGAGACTGAATTTGGACCGATTGATGATTTACACAACTGGACAAATGTTGATGAGGGTATCGAGCGACGTTCTGTAAAGGCATTGCAATTCCGGGTAAAATCGGGCGCGTCAGCGCAAACAGTAGTTATTGTGCATTGCTGGGTGTCGTGCTGATTGGACACATCATCCTGGCACACAGACGAATCGAACGGGCTTTTCCGGTTATCGATGAGATCGGTCACCTGGCGGCGGGCGTTTCCCACTGGAGGTTCCACCACTTTGATTTGTATCGGGTTAATCCCCCATTGGCCCGTTTACTCGTCACTTACCCTGTCGCCGTGTCCGATGAGGAATTCCAGTGGACTGATCACAAAGTTACTTCGAACACGCGGCCCGAGTTCCAAATCGGCATCCAGAAGCTCTGGGACAAGAAGTTGGAGATCGCCGATCTTTTTTATTGGCCATGGTGGCTGAGCCTAGTTTTTTACGGGCTTTTGATTTCGTTTTGCGTTCGGGTTGGTGCGCAAGCGGGATTGCCGGCTTGTGTCGCCTGGTCCGCAATCTGCCCTAACGCAATCGCTTTCTCGATCACGGTTTTGCCAGACGTACCTGCCGTCGCTATGGGGGTGTTGGCAATCTTGGCTTCTTGGCGGTACATGAGGTTGCCTGATTGCGCATCGGCTGCCTGGGCTGGCGTAGCGCTTGGTGCAGCTCTTTTGTCGAAGTTGACCTGGATCACGGCACTCGTCACGCTGCCGCTGGCCGCTTTAGTCTGTCTGGCATTTTATCGTGAGTTTGCGGTAAGCGTGTGTGAGGATTTTTGGGAGAACGGGTAGGCTGGAGGTGGGTTTGATGCTCTAGCCGAAAGGAGCGCCGTTCCATGGAACAGTTGAGTGCACATAACGAGCGTCTTGCTGCAACTAACGATTTTACTGCAACTAACGATCGGCTTACTGCAACGAACGATCGTCTTTTCGAGCAGGCCGCGGAGGCGTTCAGGCAGTGGAGGGGGGCGAAGTCGGGACGCGGGCGGATTCCAGATGAACTATGGGATTTGGCGTGTCAGGTCGCTCGCAGGCACGGCGTCGCGAAGACCGCCGGAGCGCTGAAGCTCGATTACTATACCTTGCAAAGACGGTTGGACGGTCGTGGTGGAGCCCGGGGTAAGGCCGTTGACACTCCAAAGAAGCGTCGTCGTGGCAGTGCGGGGGCGTTCGTGGAGCTGGCTCCGGTAACGAACATCAGTCCGCAGGCGGAGTGCGAATTGGAATTCGAGAACGGCCGCGGTACCAAGCTGACCCTGCGTTGGAAGGGAAGCACACCGCCCGACCTGGCTGCGCTCAGCCAACTGGTCCGCCAGGAGTAGCGGCCATGCTGCAGATCACCCCGCACATGCGTCTGCTGGTGGCGGTCGAGCCGGCTGATTTTCGCAAGGGCATCGACGGGTTGGTACGGCTGTGCAAGGACGTGCTCGATGAAGATCCTCTGGACGGCGCCGTGTTCGTGTTCCGCAACCGCCGGGCCACGGCCATCAAGGTGCTGATGTACGACGGCCAGGGGTTTTGGCTGTGCCAGAAACGGCTGTCGACCGGACGCTTCCGGCACTGGCCCGACGGCGTCAAGGACGCGGCAGCCGCATCGCTGGCCGCCCATCAACTGTTGGTTCTGTTGGCGGCGGGGAATCCCGAGCGAACCGAAGCTCCGGAGGACTGGCGGCCGGTGCGGCGCGGCGCCTAGCGGCCCGGGGCACTCCAGGCTGGTCATTTTTTCGAAAATTGACGTTCTACCATTTCGCCGAAATGGGATAAAACGATGGCGGCTTCGTCGACTGCTTAATAGTCCGGGCGGCTCGGTCTCCCGGGCGGCGCAGCTGCCGTGCGGCGCAGCTGCCGAGCGGCTGAGTACCTCGTGTGTTCCAGTTGCTCGTGTGTCTCAGCAGCGGCAGCACGAAGCGGTCTTCAACGATTCCCGCGCTCTGACTTGCAAATCGGTGGACGTCTCGATGGCTGGCTCGGCAAAACGGAAACGACCATCACGACGATCAGGCTCATCGCGGCCGGAGGTGCAAGTGGTCGACATCACGATCGACGACTTGAACCGGCTGCTGGACCGGATCGAGCAGCGGAAGTTGGAAGAGTCGGACTACGACCTGCTGCTGAAAGTGCTGCGGTCGTACGACTATGTGATGAGCCTGTTGCGTGACGACCACGTCCGGCTAAGTCGGCTCAAGCGAGTGTTGTTCGGCAACACCGAGACGCTGAAGAACGTGATCGGTCGCGGCAAGTCGGACGATCAGGCGGCGGCCGAGGGGGCTGAGACGGACGGCGCTGCCGCGTCGGAACCAGCGTCGCCGGCCTCGCCCGCTCAGCCCGGACATGGACGCAACGGGGCCGACCAATACCAGGCGGCGCGAGAGGTCCGCGTCGAGCACGATCGATTGCGACCTGACGACATCTGCCCGGAGTGCGGTGACGGCAAGCTCTACGAGATCGGTCCGCGGGTGGTGGTGCGGGTCAGCGGCCAGCCGCCGTTGGCAGCGACGGTCTATCGGCTGCAGCGATTGCGATGCACTCTGTGCGGACAGTTGTTCCACGCCGAGACGCCGCCCGAAGCGCAGGGACAGAAGTACGACGAGACGTCCGCGGCCATGATTGCTCTGTTGAAATACGGGTCGGGGTTGCCTTTCAACCGACTGGCACGGCTGGAGGAGGCGTTGGGCACGCCCCTCCCGCCGTCGACGCAGTGGCAAATCGTTGCCACCTACCTGCCCATCCCCAAGCTGGTTTACCACGCCTTGATCCATGAGACATCGCATTGGGACTTGTATCACAACGACGACACGTCGATCAAGATCCTGAATAAGCTGGGCTTGGAAAAACCGGATAGCGGCTCAGGTCGAACTCGCACCGGCACGTTCACTTCGACGGTGGTTGCCCGCCGAGAAGGGCTCGATGCTGCGCTCTTTTTCAGCGGGCATCGGCATGCGGGCGAAAACCTGGCAGCGGTGCTGCGCGATCGACCGGAAGAACTGGCTGCGCCGATCCAGATGTGCGATGCGTTGTCGCGGAACATGCCCGATGAGCTGCGAGCGATCGTGGCCCATTGTCTGGCCCACGCGCGGCGTAACTTCGTGGACCTGGTCGAGGTGTTCCCCGACGAGGCGGAGTATGTGATCCGGCAGCTCAGTCACGTCTACCGCGTGGATGCCGAGGCGCGGCGTAAGGGATTGTCTCCCCAGAAGCGGCTGGCGTTGCACCGAGCCAAGAGCCAACGGGTGATGGACGGCCTGCACAAATGGCTGACCCGGCAATTGGACGACCGGCTTGTGGAGCCGAATTCAGCGCTGGGGCACGCGATCAACTACATGCTCAAGCACTGGGAGCGGCTGACCCAGTTCTTGCGAGTTCCCGGTGCTCCTCTGGATAACAACGTGGCCGAGCGTGCCCTGAAGAAATCGATTTTGCACCGCAAGAACTCGCTCTTCTATCGCTCAGCCAACGGAGCAGAGGCGGGCGACGTCTACATGACGCTGATCCATACGTGCGAATTGAATCGCATCAATCCTTATCAATATCTGGTAGCGTTGCTTCGCCACGCCGACGACGTGGCCTCCCAGCCCCATGCCTGGCTCCCTTGGAACTACGCTCGGCGTCAAACCGAGCTTGCCCAGGCGGGCGTGACCCCCCAAAGCGTCTAAATCCAGCCAACCGCCAGCCCCGGCAACCCGCTAGTTCCGGGCTATCACCCCCTCCCACCACCACAAGCACCACCACCACCATCTAGGTCGCTCAGGCCACCAATCACCCGCCCAATTCCATCCAAGATTTTTCCAGCCCGCACGCTTACCGCAAACTCACATTTTATCAGACCGCGTTTCCGCGGCGGTCTTGGCTACGCCGAACCGGCGACCTGGTAATCTACTGGTTGGCCGCTCTACTGACGCTGAATGTCGGATACTTGTTCGAAGACAGTTTCATGCGGCTCCATCGGTTCGAGTTTTCCAGCCAGATGCTGGGCGGGGAAGGTGCGAGTATCCAACGGCCGGGAAATCGATTCGAAGATACGTGGCTGGGGCAAGTGCCAGTACCGGTTCCGCGGAACTATCTGCTCGGAATCGATTACTTGCGCATGGAAGTGGAGCAGAAGTATTGGTCGTTTCTCAATGGCGAGTGGAAGAAGGGTTCATGGCCGCATTATTACGTGATGACGACGCTGTATAAGACGCCTGAGCCGACGTTGATCGCGGCGGGGCTGGGGTTCGTCGTGTTCCTCATCGGGTGCTGGCGGAGGATGGTGTCACCGGAGTTGTTCTCCATGGTCGTCCTGCTGGCTGTGCCCGCCGCCGCGTGCTTTGCGGCGGTCAGCCTCCAAGGGGGCTTCAACCATCACCACCGGTACGTGCTGATGATCTATCCGCCCATGTTCCTGTTCGCCGCGTTGGTGGCCCACCCGTTGACACGCGAGGTATGGAGGAGGCGGGAGGCCGGAGGTCGAAGGCTGGAGGAGGGAGAGGAATGCAGGGAGCTGGGAGGGGCGAGTGTAACAGCGGACGGTGGGGAACAGGAAGAAACAGAGAGAACGGAGGGGGGGATGGGTGAAACACAGAGGGCACGGAGGGCACAGAGAAGGCCGAGGGGAGGGATCGAGGAATTGAGCAAGGGCTGGCTGACTGGCGTCGGTGGGTGGGTGCGTGGGTTGCACTGGAATGAGTGGCTGGCCATCGTGCTGGTGACATTGTCGGCCGCATCGAGCCTAAGGGTGCATCCGTATTACACCAGCTACTTCAATACACTCTCCGGTGGCCCGGAAAACGGATGGCGGTTGCTGAACCATTCGAACATCGATTGGGGCCAGGACATGCTGGAGGTGGACGAGTGGATCAAGGAGCATCCGGAGTGCCGGCCGCTAAGGTTCGAACTCGATTATTGGAATTTCGGTGGCGAGCTGTTTGGGTTGGAGCCGCGCCGTCCGCCGCACTTGCCGAGCGGCGCCTCGGTGGATCTAGCGCGGCGGATGGTGGATCAGACCGAGTGGTGGATCATCAGCGTGAAGACGTTGTACAACAAGCCGGGACAGAGTGGACTGGAGTACCTGCAGCAGCTCGAGCCGGTCGATCGCATCGCCTACGCCTACCACGTCTACCGCATCGATCCGCTGCCCGAGGCGAGCGTGGAGGTATCGGAATAGGCTTTGAGATTGGTGAATAAGCGTCGAGGTACTGCAGTGGGCCTATCAAGAAACCCCACCCTCCCCTTGGGAGGGTCGCGAGTAATGCGAGCGGGGAGGGCTCGAGCCGAGAGGGCCCGGGCGATCGATGCGCGGGGGAGGTGGGTGCAAAGACGCACAGCGGTAAGGGACACGTTGGCGAGTCGCTGGAGTGTAGACCCCCCTCCCGGCTCGGGAATCGTTGGTGAAGCATCGCTCGGTGGTGGTTTCAGTGCCGGCTCGCTTGGATCGTGTGGTGGTAATTTCCGAGCCGACCTCCCCCGTGAGGCTTCTGCGATTCATAGCAGGGAACACCCGTGTTGGTATTCGCCTCACGGGGGAGGTGGGGAAGGGTGGGAAGCTGGTGGTGGCAGTGCCTGAATCAACGCACGAGGTAAGTCCTCTGGTTCCCAGACTCTGCCTGGGAACCCAATGCGGCTGGCAGGCTCCGCCTGCACATCGGGTGGCAAAGCCACGCATGCGCGGCTTTGCGAGATCGAAAGGGCGATTGCGAGGCAGAGCCTCTGGTGCAGGGCGTTCCCAGGCAGAGCCTGGGAACGAGGGAAACGAGGGAACGAGGCAAACGAGGCAATAAACTTGTGCAACGGAAGTCCTCGACACAGCTCCCAAACTCCCCACCCCTCCCGTCGTGGTGACATTGAAGCTTGTGGGTGAACTTGCGTAAATCGGGCATTTCGAGGGACGGGAGGGGTCGGCGCAGCCGGGGGAGGGCTCTTCGGCAAGGCTTTTGGGCGAAACTGCGTCGCGTGCCCCCTCCCGGCTCGGGGACCGCTGCGTCATGTGGCCCCCTCCCGGCTCGGGCATAGTTGGTGAGGCATCGCTTGGTGGTGGTTTCTGCATCTGCTCGCTTGGATCCTGTGGTGGTTAATTCCGAGCCGACCTCCCCCGTGAGGCGGGAACGTGGGTTGGAGGAAATGGCTGTGTTGGTGTTCGCCTCACGGGGGAGGTGGGGAAGAAGTCGACAGCTGTGAGACGCCATAGCATAAGGCAACGCACGACGTGAGCATTCCAAGTCTTCTCACCCCTCCCGTTGGAAAAACCACGACTTGCCAAGCTACTCAATAACCAGACTTTTCCAACGGGAAGGGTCGGCGTAGCCGGCGGAGGGCTCTTCGGCAAGGATTTTGGGCGAAACTGCGTCGCGTGCCCCCTCCCGGCTCGGGGACCAAAGGGATGGTAGCTGCAAAGCTTTGGCCAGCGACCAGGTAGATGGTCCGATGAACTTGCTGCTTCCGAGCCGACCTCCCCCGTGAGCTTGCTGCTTCCGAGCCGACCTCCCCCGTGAGGCGGGAAGGTTGGGTGGAGGAAATGGCTGTGTTGGTGTTCGCCTCACGGGGGAGGTAGGGAAGAAGGCGACAGCTGTGAGACGCCATAGCATAAGGCAACGCACGAGGTGAGGGAGGGCAAAATGGTCATCGTTGGCTGAAAGCCAATTACAAACGTTGGCAAGGTGCACAGTCACCTTGTTGATCGGCATCAATCATGATCCGCATCAATCAACTGAGCAAACTCAACAATGAGCGACCTCAACTGAGCGAACCTCAACTGAGCGACCTCAACTGAGCGACCTCAACTGAGAAAACAGCACTCCGTTTTTCCCCATCGCTCCCGTCGGCAGGAAGTGAATATCGTCGATCGTCCGAGAAGTCGTGAAGGAGGCTATTGCCGGCGTTGGGCTATTGCGGACGTTGGTAGGCGGCTTCGAAGAGCTGGAGTTCCTGCGCGGCAGTGGCGGCCGCTTCCTCCGCGCCGGCCAGCTCGGCTTGCAGTTTTTCCACGGCGGAGGTCTTCATTTGCAGGGCCTCCCGCGCACGCTGTTGTTCCATGGTCAACTGTTCGAGGCGTTTCTGCAGCTCGGCCAACTGAGCCTGCAGCTCAGTAAGCTGCTGGTCGAGCTGCGCCACGGTTTCCTGCTGAGCGGCCGTTTCCTGTTGCACGGTTTGGTGTTGCTTGCTCAACTCGGCCAGCCGGGCGGCGGCCGCGGCGGCGGTGTTCCGCAGTTGCTCGGCATAGGCATCCAGGGCTGCCTTATCGGCCTGTGCTTTGTCGAGCTCCTGTTTTGCCGCCTCGTATTGCGACTGTAGGGCATCACGTTCCTTGGCGGCTGCGGCGGCCGCTTGGGCAAGCTTTTCGTGTTGCGCGCGGTCGGCGGCTAGCTGTTGATCGAGCATGGCGCGCTGCTGCTCCAGTTGCTGTGTTTGCTGTTCGACCTTGGTCAGTTGTTCTGCGGCCGCTGCACGGGCCTGTTTGGCGGCGGCGAGCCGCGCTTCCAGTTCCTTGATCTCGGTGTCCAGCGATTCGACTTTCGATTTCAACGCCGATCGTTCGGCCACGGCTTGTTCTTGCTGTTTGACCAACGCCGCGATGTCGGCTTCCTTCTTCTGGATGGCCGCCATCTGCTGCTGCGCCGCCTGCTCGGCTTGAGTAGCACGCTCGGCGGCCGTCTTCAATTGTGCCTCGATCTGAGCGAGCTGGCTTTGAGCCTGCTGTAGCCGAGTCTCGATCGAGGGAGGATTGGCGGCGACCGGATGCGGAGTCTGAGGATCATCGGTCGGCCACACGCGCACGTTGCCATTCCAATCACCGCCGGCGATGAGTTTCCCTTCGTTCCCTAAGGCGACTTCCAGCACGGTTTCGGTCAGTCCCGTAAACTCCTTCTGCAAGTTCCCGTTGCCATCCCACAGCTTCACCTTGGCGTCCCCGCCGGCGGTGGCGATGGTACCGTTGGTGGCGTAAGCGATGGCATGGACACCGCCGCCATGGGCGTTCCACGACTTGATCTGTTTCGATTCGAACATGTCCCACAGGCGTACCGTGCCATCGAGGCTACTGCTGGCGAGAACGTTGGAATCGGGACGGAAGTCGAGCGACCGAATTTCGCCTTGATGGCCGCGCAAGTCGGCGTAAAGCGTCCCCGTGTCGGCCTCCCATACCAACAGGCCGTTGCTCCGATCACCCGACGCGAGCAGGATGCCATCGGGACTGTACCGCAGGGTGTACACCCAATCGGTATGCTTTTTCAGTTCCAATTCCAATTCGCCGGTCAAGGTATTGAACACGCGGACGATTCGCTGCGGTCCGGCCAGGGCGATGCGCTGCTTGTCCGGAGTGATATCGGCGGCCAGCACCGTGTCCAGTTCGTCCCCGACCTTGGCGATCCGCTTGCCCGATTCGATATCCACCAGCACGGCGCAACCGCTATGCCCATGCCGACCGCCGCCGATCAGCAGTTGTTTTCCATCGCGGGTAAACCGCAAGCATTGGGGCTCGCCTTCGGGGAAGGGAAGGACGCCTAGAAGTTCACCGCTGTCGCCGTGATAGAGCAAGACCTGCTGCTGGCCGCCGACGGCGACAAGTGGAGCCCACGGGCTGATCGCCAACGCGGCGATGGCAGCACTGCGCGGCGTTTCCAGGACCGGTTCCCGCAACAGTTGTTTGGGCATCGGCGGCGGACCCTCGGGGCGTCCCATCGTCACACCGCCCAGCATCGAAGCGGCCGCGGCGTTGCGTCGTTTGATCTTGCTGCCCGCGTTCTCCGGCATCCCCTGCTCGATCCACGTACGGACCAATGCGATCTTCTCTTTGCTGATCGCATCCTCGTCGGGAGGCATGAAGGGGCGTTCGGCGTGCGTGATCAGCTTGAACAACCGCGAGCCGTCCGGATCTCCCTCGGCGAGCACTTGCCCGGAGGAGCCTCCGGCCAGGGCACCGGCGTAGGTGTCCAGGGCCAGGTCGCTCTCTTTATCGCTTTCGCTGTGGCACACCGTGCAATGTTCGCGGAAAATCGGTTTGATATGCTCATCAAACGTAATCTTCTTCTCTTCGGCCGGAGGAGTTTTTTCCTGTCCGTGCACAGGCCGTTGCGCAAGCACACTGCAAACACAACACAGCAGCATCGCACAACGCACGATGACCCTTGCGGTCAGGCGATTTTCTCTCATCGGTGGACACTCTCCCGCTCGTTGAATTCCCAACTTGATCGCGTTCCATCAAGCTTAGTTGAGAGGATCAATGGTTGAACATGAACTCGCGACTGTTGAGCACGGCCCAGAAGGCGTCTTCCAAGCCGACGCGCGGATCGCCGGCTTCGGCGACCATCTTCACCAACACGTCACTCTCCCGCTTGGTGGGATGTCGCGTCAAGCAGCGGACATAGATCCGGTCGATGATCTCCTCGACCGACAGGCCCTGATCGAGCCAGGTGGCAACCAATTTCCCTTGGCTGATTTTTCCTTGGGTCGTGTTGCCATTGATGAGGTGCAGGGCCTGAGACAGCGACGGATCGGTGCTCGCCTCGCATTCGCAAACCGTGTCGCGCGGCGAACGGCCAAAGGTAGTGAGGAAGTAGTTGCTGGTACCGCCGTCGGCAATCTGCACCGCCCGCGCCCCCAACGGCAAACCGCGGAATTTGTCCTTGGTGTTGGTCGCTTGCGAGATGCAATCGAGCAGCATTTCCGCGGGGATGCGCCGCACTTGGGCGTACGCGTAATTGCGGGTGTCGAAAGCGTTCTGGTCGTTAGGCAACGTGCTGCGCTGGTAGGTTTCCGAATTGCAGATGTCGCGGACCAATTGCTTCATGTCGAACTGGTATTCGGTCAACCGGCGTCCCAGCTCTTGAAAAAGTGCCGGATTGCTGGGCGGATTGCTGACGCGAATATCATCGACCGGATCGACAATACCCACGCCCATGAAGTGCTTCCAGACCCGATTGGCAATGCTGGTGGCAAAGTAGGGATTGTCCGGGCTGGTGATCCATTCGGCCAACACCTCACGGCGATCGCGTCCCTTGATTTCGGGGCGTGGACCGCCAAGAAACGTGGGGGGAACCGGTTTGCCGGTCACCGGATGGTTTACCTCGCCGCCACCGCGATTGAAGATGATCACCTCGCGGTAGTCTTCCCCCGTCTTGCGACCGATTTGCGAGAAGAAGGAAGCGAAGCCATAGTAATCGTCCATCGTCCAGCGGTCGAAGGGGTGGTTGTGGCACTGCGCGCATTGGGTGCGGATGCCCATGAAGACCTGCGCGACGTTTTCGGCTGTCTTCAAGGTGTCGCGTTCGACCTGATAGAAGTTGGTTGCCGGTTGCTCGAACACCCCGCCACTGGAAGCCAACAGCTCGCGCACGATTTGGTCGATGGGCGTGTTGTTGGCGATCTTGTTGGTCAACCAGCTCGAGTAGAGAAACGCGGCTTTGTAACTGACCTGATTATTGCTTTTTACCTTCAACAACTGAGCCCACTTCATCGCCCAAATCTCGCTGAACTCCTTCCGTTCCAGGAGGCGATCGATCCACTTGGCGCGTTTATCCGGCGAGGTATCAGCCATGAACTCGGCATACTCTTCTTCGGTCGGCAGAAGACCGACGATATCGATCGTCACCCGTCGCAGGAACTCCTCGTCGGTGCACAGCGGGCTGGGCGGTATCCGCAACCGCTTCAGTTTCTCGGCGACCAGTTGATCGATGTAGTTGCCCGTCACTTCTGGGGCGGAGTATTGCAAGCCCGCCGGTAGGGCCAGCACTTGGGTGCCGACCGTGTGCGTGTCGAAGCGAGCCATGACGAAGGCTTCTCCACGTACTCCTGCGGTCACCGCGCCTAAGTCGGTCACTGCGGCCGTGCGCTCGTTGTTGGTAGTGAAGGCCGCCAAGTTGGTCACGTCGCGAGTGGTACCGTCACTGTAGTGCGCGACGGCGACCAGGCGTTGCGCGGCCCCGTCCCCTTCCAGGACGACTTGAGGTGGAAACAGCTCGACCTTGGTGCACTTGGGCGGTTCGGTGGCGTCCAGAGGGGCACCGTTGCGCAACCACGCCAGCAGCGTTTCCGCATAGACGCTCCCCGGCTCCATCCGTTTGCCTCCCGAGTGGGGGACCGCTCCGATGGCCTTCAGATAGACCAAGCTCTGATCGGGAACCGCCAGGTTGATGCGGCGAAAACCAATCTCACGTGTAATGCGGTGATAATCGCCCACCGGGTCGAAACCGAACAGCGAAAGGCGGAAACCGTCTTTGCCCCGCGCCGCACCATGGCATGACCCGGTGTTGCACCCTGCCCTGGTGAGCACGGGCATAATGTCCAAATGGAAGCTCACCTCCTTCGGTTGCTGGGCATTTTCCACGACGACTTCGGTGGTGGCGCTCAGGCCATTCCACTGAGCGACCAACTTTCCTTGGCCGTCGGCAACGGGGAGCAATCGATACTCCTTCAATTCACCGATCGCGGGATTATCCAGTTCCCACGTGGCATTTTCCGTCACATCGACGGTGACACCATCTTCACGTTCGGCCACGGCGATCATGTTTTGGTAATCGGCGGCGCCGGTCAGCTTCACCTGTGGCGGATAAACCTTCAGCGACTTCCACTGCGGTGCCGACTCCGCCGCAGAGGTGCCTGCGACCAGCCGCATGGCCATCCATAGGCTTAACCCGCAAATCAGTGCCGTTCGCTTATCCATGGTTACTTACCTCTGTCGTCCTTAGGAACAAAAACAAAAATGTCCGCTGCCCCCCGAATTCCTCCCGGTGATGGTCAGGAAGGGATCCAGGAAAGGCTGGGGAAAGTCGGTGGGAATTCCTTGTTGGTGTGCGTTCAGGCACGCCCATCGATCGCGCGGGGCCGCGCCGTCCGGTTCCGATCGCGAGGGGCGGACGACGGGGACGCCAGCCGCGGTCGGCCGGTGCCATCGCCTAATCATCTTGTAGCAGCCCCTTGGCCTTGCGCAGTTGCTCGAGGCGACTGAGCGGTTTGGCGGCGGGGGCTGCCGGTGCAGGTTTTTTCTCCTCGGCAGGCGGCGATGCCTGGGGTTGGGGAGGCGGTGGTACCAACTGCAGTTCGCCGGTCCCGGTCGTCTGCACGATGTCGCCGCCGGGGCGCGAAATGGTGGCACGGACGTACAGCGTCTTGAACTGACCGGTGCGCGCGTCGGCCGCAACCGAGATGGGGAAGGAAAGCTGTTCCATGCCCTCGGACCATTCGATTTTGGAATTATCGCAGGTGACTCCTGCGGGCAAGCCGACGATCTCAAACGTTACCTTTCCCTCCGGAGGACGTTTGACCTCTAGCCCCACGGGAATGACGCCCGACTGTCCCGTCTGCACGACCGACTTGTTGAATTGGAAGCCGAAGAACGAATCGACCACTTCCAAGTTGATGAAATTCGAGGCCACCCACACGTTCGCATTTCGCGACTTCGCCCGCGCCAGCACCGTGACGGGGAAGGTGCCGAGGGCCGCTCGCGAATTGGCCGTCACCGGAATCTGGGCTTCGTTCTGTCCCGGTTCGATGCGAACCGATCCACTGGCCGAGAGACCGCTCGGGTTGTATAGCGCCCGCAAGTAGATCCGCTCGTTGTATCCCTCATCGCGGACCACGCGGACGACGTAATGCGTACTGCCATCGCGGACGACGGGAACCTGCGGTTGCACCAACTCGATCTGGAACGGCAGTTTCTCCGTTACCGCCACTGCCAAGCGGTTGGCGTCGTGCCCCCACATGTCACGATTGTTCTGCCCACGTACCAACATTGTTCGCTGGTTGAGCTCGCCTCGCACCCCTGGCCCATCGGGCAGCGTTTCGGCGATCAAGGGCACCAAGGCGGCATCGGGGGGAGCATCGGCGGCCGCGCGGATCATCAAAGGAATGTAGCTTTGATTGGCCGCAATCGTGGGAGTCAGCAGCTCCAAGCCAGCGGGCATGCCCTCCAGACGGAGCGCCAAATCGCCGCCGAAGTTGGCCCGCTGAGCTCGCAACAGCACTGCCATCTGAGCTCCTTGAGGCACCTCGACCGTTTGCGAGATGTACCGCTGCAATTCATCGATGGTCAACGTCAAGGAACGTTGAGGCGGCGCCACCTCGATCCGATAACCGTGGATCGGGCTGCCTTCGAACAACTGGTCGCGAATGGCGATCAAGTACTCACCGTCCTCGGGAAACTTGAACGATTGCTGGCTGTCTGGTCCCCCGCTGTCGTCGTTGGCTGCCAACCGACCGCCGGTCGCCTTGTGGATTTCCAACCAACTATCGACCGGGGATCGTAAGACGCGGCGGCCATAGACATTGCACACCAAGGTTTGGTCCTTGCGGGCACGAATTTTGAACCAATCGACATCGCCCGGTTCCTCCAACACACCATTGAAGGCGACCGGTGTGTCATGGACGGGCAGGGATTGGCGATCGTCGTCCGGTTCGCTATGGACCACGTTGGTCATGTCGACGACGCGCAGGCGGTTGGGAGACGGAGCGACCTTGCCATCGCGGACGGCCAAATAATCGAACTCTCCCGGAGTTTCCGGAAGCTGGATCGATTCCTGCCACGTCTCGCCGGAGGCGTCGACCAGGGTAGCCTGGATCGTCTCTCCCGGCCGTCCCCCACTGGGGACGATCATCAGCGGGCGCGGAAAATCGCCGACATGCAATCGGTACTGACAACGGTCATTGCCGCCGAAGGCGCTTTCCCGCACCTCGATGTAGTAGGTGCCGGCTTTCTCCGCCACGTAGGAGCACACGCAGTCTTGCTGCAACAGCGGTGCGTCATCGCTGCTGGCCAGCTCGAAGCGTTGGTCGTCCAGGATCGCCACGAAGGGGTCGAAGAACTCGGTACCTAAACGGAGCCCCTCCAGCTCGACAGTCAGTTTCTGGCCTGCGGACAGCTCGACCGCGTAATAGTCCACATCCTCGGTGGTGACGACTCCATTGATCGTTGAATTGAGCGCAATTTTCTGCGGTTGTTCGAAATCGCTATTCGGCTCTTGTTCCTCGATTTGAGGCAGCGCCGTGACGCCGAAGTATCGCAGATTCGATATGCCGGTGCGCGTCGCCAGACGGACTGCGTGGAGACCGGGCACGCAGTCTTCCGCCACCCGCACTTTGACGCGCAGCCGATTGGCATTTTCCGCCTTGATCTCCAGCACCTCGACACCAGGGTCATAAAACAGCAATTCCGTGGCGTCGTCCAAGCGCGCTCCGCTAATCACCCACTCGGCCTCCGTACCTCGCTGCAGCCCCGGCGGGTCGAACCGAGTGATCGCTGGATCGTCCCCCAGCGCCCATCCTGTCGCGAGCACTACCACCATCGCTGCCGAATACCGCAGGCTCGTAGTCCATGACATCCGCTTCATCGCTGTACGACTCCCTCGGAGTTGGAGGATTGCAACACGACGCCGATCCGACCGTGGCACCGTGACTAGGCCAAGATCTGCTTGACGACCTTACCACCGTCGACGATCTCGATGGGACGATCGCCGGGAGCCATCAATTCCTTGTCCGCGACGATCCCCAACAGGTGGTACATGGTTGTCGCCAAGTCCTCTGGGGAGACGGGGTCGAGATCCGGTTCCGAGGCGGTCGCATCGGAGGCCCCGTGAATGTAACCGCCTTTCACACCGCCACCGGCCAGCAGCACGCTGAACACCTTGGGCCAGTGATCGCGCCCGGCGGTGGAGTTGATTTTCGGCGTCCGCCCGAACTCGCTGCTGACCATCACCAAAGTCGATTGTAGCAAGCCGCGTGAATCGAGGTCTTGCAGCAGGGTGGCCAGCGCTTGGTCGAGGGCAGGCATCTGATTGCGGAAGCCGTCGGTGATGTTGTTGTGCATGTCCCAGCCCCCGTAGGTGAGCGTGACAAAACGGGCACCGGCTTCGACCAGACGGCGGGCCAGCAACATGCGCTGGCCGGCCTGATTCCGACCGTACTTGTCACGCAACGCGTCGGGTTCTTTATCGATGTCGAACGCCTCGCGGGCCTGTTGCGAGCTGATCAAGCCGTAGGCGCGTTCGTAGAAACTGTCCATCGCCGTGACCGCATCGGCACGCTGCCGTTGGGCGAAGTACTCGTTGACCGCCTGGAGTGCCGCGCGGCGCCGGGCAAACCGACCTTCATCCACCCCGTTGGGCAAATTCAAATCTTGCACACGAAAACCGTTGCTGGCCGGATCACTCCCCAAACTGAACGGTCCATAGGAACTGCTCAAATAACCGCTGCCGGCATACTCATTCGGCTTGTTGGGGATGCAGATGTACGGGGGCAGGTTGTTCCGCGAGCCATATTCGTGGCTGACCACCGAACCGAAGCTGGGGTACACCAATGCCGGACTTGGTTTGTAGCCGGTAAACATGTTGTGCGTGCCCCGCTCATGAGCCGCTTCGCCGTGCGTCAAGGAGCGGATGATGGTGAACTTGTCCGCACATTTGGCCAATTGGGGAAGCGTCTGGCTAATGACCTCGCCGGTGTTCGTGCGGGTTACCCCCATCTCACCGCGATACTCCAACGGGCTGTACGGCTTCGGATCGAAGGACTCCTGCTGGGCCATACCGCCAGGAAGAAAGACGTGGATCACGCTCTCGGCTTTAGCAGGAATAAAGTCGTAGCTCTTTTGATCGCCGTATACCGAGCGCAACCGAAGAAAATCGGCCAGCGTCAGTCCGCCCACAGCACCAACGGTCACAAAACCGCGACGTGACAGAGAATTGCCAGCGCATTTCATAGCAAGACACTCCATTCAAAGGTTTCTAGGTGGTCGAAACGGCGAACCTACGTGCAATATAGGGAGACGATGCGCAGCGCCCACGCGCGGCGATCGATTGATTCTTGGGGAATGTTTCCATCAACCGGGCACTCTCCTAGGCTGCATCAAGCACTACTGCCCAAAACGGTCGAGCAACTCGGCAGGAAGGATGGCTGTTACTAAGGTGGGAAATCCGCTACGAATCCAAGGTGCGAATGGTACGCGAAGGTGGGACCTGAACATTTCGCTATGTTTCAGGCGCTTGCATTGTAACCAGCGATTTAAGCAAAGTCAATGTACTCACCATCGGCAATACCCCGGTATTGCTCAAAGTGGCGCAGCGCTTTCCAAACCGCCTTATTCGCATCCGTTGCCATGGCATGTCCGGTTCGTTGCCCGAAGCCCCAGTGCAGAAGCCCCAGTGCGGAAGCCCGGCGCGCAGCCGCGGAACGATGGAGAGGATGCCGGTAGGCGGCTCGCCGTCAGCGGAGCATCGGGGGCGGATGCAGCAGGTTCCCGCCTGCAGGCACATCGGAGTGGGCGCCGCAAACGCAGATGCTCGGCAGCCTCCGGCGGCTCATTTTTTCACGCGCACGCAGGTTATTCATGCCCTAGCAGATTATTCATGCGCTAGCAGGTTCAGCAGCGCCCCGCCGCCCCGCCGCACGCCCGGGGCGGAATGCGGGGCGAACGTAACGGAGGTGCCAACGGATAATCGAAGCATCCCGAACCGCGTGACGAACTCCGCGCGCCGTGGTGGCGCGGTAGTATTCTTGCCGCTTTCCCCTGGGGCGGCTGGAAAAGGGACGGGGAAAGGTTTCCTGCGCAGCGTCTGGTCTTCCCACGGTCCCCCGGACACCTGTGGGCCGCCCCAGGCGGCTTAAGCCCCAGCGGTCAGGGGCGGATTTCGACGGGACTGCCGACGGTGAGGATGTTGAACACGTCGCGGGCGTCCAGGGGAGCCAGGCTGATGCATCCGGCGGCCGCCAGATCGCTGCTCGCCATCTCCGGCGTCCCGTGAATGGCCAGCTCTCCCAGGCTGAGCCACACATCGCCGTAGGGATTGCGCGGATCTCCCGGTGGAATGGCAATACCCTTGCGGGAATAGTACGTGCGGTCACGCTGGCGGGCGATTACGGAAAACTTGCCGGGGGCCGGTGCTGGATCCTGCCCAATGGTGATCGGAAACCGGCCGGCGTACAGCTTGTCCAAGAACAGCACCAGTTCGCTGTGCTCCAGAAACACGACGGCGCGGAACGGTCCGCGAACCACTTTGATCTGCGTACCCGGGATGAGCGATTTCGATTCGCCCAGGCCGTTGATGGCATTGAGCAATTCCGGCGTGATGTGATAGGCAGCGGCGACCGACGCCACCGTATCCAAGGCCTTCACCCGGTAGGGGGGCTCGAGCAGGTGGCGTGGCGAGTAGATCACCTCACGGGAGAGGGCGTCCAGTAGGTCCAGCAGATCGGTGGTTTGTTCGTAGTTCAGTTCGGGGCTGCCGTAGAAAGGCGTCAGCAGCTCCAGGGCCTGACGGAGTTTGCCCCGCTCGGCCAACATCAACGCCTCGGTTCTCACTTGGGTAAATGGCTTCGTCGGCGCGACGGCGATGCCCCGCTCACCCGTCTGCGGTTGACCATCGGCAGCAGCGTCGACGGTGGAGCCATCGTCGGCTCGACCTGCTGGCACCGCCTGCGAGGGACTCTTGTAAGCGACCGGCGTGGCCGGCACTTGGGAATCGGCCGCGGCACCAGCGGCGGCAATCAACGTTCCCTCCTGGCTTGCCGCGGAGGGCGTCGTTTCCCCGGACGCGTTACTGACCAGGTCGGACTGTAGCGGCGGAAAGGCTTCGACACTGATCGCTGGGGACGGTTCACCGGTTTCCGCGGGCGTCTGGGCGGGCAGCGGCGGGAGTGTACTGGAAGTCGGCGGGCCACCAGTGGCATCCAACGACGGCAACTCAACAGCCGGGATTTCAATCGAGGGAGCCGTGGGAATCGCTTCCCCGTCCACCTCCGGCCAGGCAGGCAGATCGCTACCGAAGTCGGTTTCCGTCGAGGCGGATGCGGGAGGTGGCGCCGCCGTTCCACCTTGCGAGAGCCGAGCCATCAACTCCTCGGCCGAAACCGGAACGGCCCCCTCCATCTCGGCGGCATCGACTTCTGCACCGACATTCAGATCGACCAGGTCCTCAAGCTTCTGGTCTTCTGACATCCATTCGGAAACGCTCTCCGGCAACTCGGGGTCCGGGGCGTTGAGCGCCACGAAGGCGCCATAGCAGACGGCCAGCAACAATGCGATGACCAGCCCAGTCTTGATCGTTTGCACGACTACTTTCCTCCTTGAAAATCGTCCATCCTCGTCGGGGTACCGCCCCTGCCTCAACCGCCGCACAGAGACGACCATGATAGTAACCATTGGCCGTGGGGCGACGCTATAGCGTTTTTCACCATCATCGAGGGGGCGAGCGGCTGGGGGACCGAGTGATGCCGAGTAACGGGCGACTCGGGGACTCAGGGGATTGGGGGACTCGGTGAATGGGGGAATGGGGGATGGAGTGATCGGAAAGGGGGGCGGCGGGGCAGGTGGCGCGGAGTGGGGGCCGGCTACACCGGCGGGGAGGGGCGGACGAACAGGACGATGGCCGAGGCGAAGAAATCGCCGGTGGGGTTGGCGAACCGACCGAATCCCACCAAGATGATTAGGGCGCTGGGGGAAGATGAATCCATTTGATCGCCAATAGGTTACGTCATGCGAATCGGGGCCGTGCGCTACCTGAACACCAAGCCGCTCATTCATCATTGGGAGCGACATCTGCCCCAGGCGGGCCTCTTGTTGGACTTGCCCAGCCGTTTGGCGGATCGCTTGACGGCCGGCCAACTGGACGTGGCGTTGATTCCCTCGGTGGAGTATTTTCACCAACCGCAGTGGGAAATCGTTAGCGATGCCTGTATTGCTTGCCGCGGGCCGGTACGCAGCGTGCGTCTTCTCTTTCGTTGCCCTCCGCGGGACGTCAAAACCGTGGCTTTGGACGAGGGGTCGCGCACCAGTGCGACGTTGGCGCGGATCCTGCTGGCGCGGCGGTATGACCTGCACCCCCAGCTTCGGCCCCTGGCGATCGACCAGCCGTACGACGAAGCGGAGGCCGATGCGGTGTTGGTTATTGGCGATCGGGCCATGAGGGTGGAGGATGGCCGGTGGGAGGCCAACTGGGACTTGGGGGAGCAGTGGGTTTCCCTGACGGGACTTCCGTTTGTATTCGCCATGTGGGTGGCGCGGGCTCCGGCGATCGGGTCGGCAGTGGCCGGGGCTTTGGCACGGTGTCGCGATGCGGGCCTGCGCGACGCGCGTCGGCTGGCGGAAACATTGGCTCCGCAGTACGGTTTGACTGCCGATGATTGTTGGCGGTACTTTACTCAGCAGCTCCATTTCCACTTGGGACCGCGCGAGCGAGCGGGGATGGACTTGTTTCAGCAGTGGGCTACGGAGCTGCAGTTGATCCCTTCCTCTCCTTCGTTGACGACCTAGCGATGATGATCGACGGCATCTTGGAAAAAGCGGTGGCAGGACAGCGATTGAGTCCGGATGAGGGATTGGCGCTGTTGCAGTCGCGTCAGTTGACACGCATCGGGGCGGCCGCTCATGCCGTCACCCAGCGTCTGCACCCGGAACCCTATCGCACCTACAACATCGATCGGAATATCAACTACACGAATATCTGCACGGCCGTATGCGATTTCTGCGCCTTCTATCGCAGTCCGCGGAGCGACGAAGGTTACGTCTTGCCCATGGACGAATTGTTGCGCAAGGTCGAAGAGACGGTGGCGCTGGGAGGCAACCAGATCTTGTTACAAGGAGGTCTGCATCCGAGATTCCGGCTGGAGTGGTACGAGGAGATGTTGCGGACGATCAAGCAGCGGTTTCCCGAGGTGAACATCCATGGGTTCAGTCCGCCGGAAATCTACCACTTCACCAAGGTGAACAAACTACCGCTGCGCGAGGTGCTCGCCCGGTTGCAGGCGGCCGGTTTGGGCAGTCTTCCGGGCGGTGGGGCGGAGATTCTGGTCGATCGGGTGCGGCGCGCCATCACCCGCGGCAAGGTACTGACCGACGACTGGTTGGAGGTCATGCGTCAGTGGCATTTGCTGGGCGGAAAAAGTTCGGCCACGATGATGTTCGGGCATGTGGAGACGTTGGCCGAACGCATCGAACATCTCGAACGGATTCGTCGGTTGCAGGACGAGACGGGTGGCTTTACGGCCTTCATCTGTTGGACGTTCCAGCCCGATCATACGGCGATGTCCCACGTGCCACCGGCCGGCGCCTACGAGTACTTGTTGAATCAGGCTGTAGCGCGGCTGTACCTGGACAACGTGCCCAACATCCAGAGCAGTTGGGTGACGCAGGGGCTGAAGATCGGTCAGTTGGCCCTGCTGTACGGCGCCAACGACATGGGCAGCTTGATGATCGAAGAGAACGTGGTGGCCGAAGCCGGAACGGTCCACTACCTTACCCTGGACCAGATTCGCGCGGCCATCGAACAACTCGGCTACACCCCGCGGCAACGCGATGTGTTTTACCGATTGGTTCCTGAGCAGTTGGAGCGGTATGCGGTGGAAGCCAATCGCAGACGCGACTCGCAACCGGTGTTGCCGGTGGTCGCCGTATAATGGTCCACGGTGGCGGCGTCTGATGTTCCCTACGGAGGCAGGCACAAATGGCACACGGCAATCGCCCACGCACCGGCGACCTGACTATCGGGCAATACTTGATCAATCGCCTCCAGGATTACGGAATCCAACATGTTTTTGGGATTCCCGGCGATTATGTGCTGTCGTTCTACAGCATGCTCGAAGAATCTCCCCTGCAGGTGATCGGCGCCACACGAGAAGATTGTGCTGGATTTGCCGCTGATGCCTACGCGCGACTCAACGGCATGGGAGCGTTGTGCATCACCTACTGCGTCGGGGGCCTCAGTGCTGCCAATAGCGTGGCCGGCGCCTTCGCCGAGAAGTCGCCGGTGGTGGTGATCAGTGGTGCGCCGGGGTTGAGTGAACGGCGCAACAATCCGTTGCTTCATCACAAGGTGCGTGACTTTCGCACGCAGATGGAGGTATTCGAGCGGTTGTGCATTGCCGGGACGGAGCTGCGGGATCCACTGACCGCCTTCGCTGAGATCGAGCGGGTCCTGGATGCTGCCGACCGTTTCAAGCGGCCGGTGTACATCGAGCTGCCCCGCGACATGGTGCATGTCGTTCCCCCCGCCGCACAAGGGTTCTTGCGCCCGCCGGAGGAATTGGACGAGGAGGCATTGCAGGAGGCGGTCGCCGAGGCGGTGCAGCGGTTGAATCAGGCGAAAAAGCCGATCATCATCGCCGGTGTGGAGATCCATCGATTCGGCTTGCAGGACCTGTTGTTGCAATTGGCCGAATCGGCATCGATCCCCATCGCCGCCACCATGCTGGGCAAGAGCGTGATTCGGGAGACGCACCCGTTGTATGTGGGGCTGTACGAAGGGGCGTTAGGCCGAGCCGAGGTGACGCGATTTGTGGAAGAGAGCGACGTCATCCTCCTGCTGGGGACGTTCATGACCGACATCAACCTGGGAGTATACACCGCGGAGTTGGACTTGCGCAAGTGCGTGTATGCGACGAGCGAGCAGTTGCAGATTTCGCACCATTACTATCACGGTATTCCCTTGGACGCGTTCTTGAACGCCCTGATCGCTGCTCACCCCACACCGCAACCGCGATCAATCCCCGATGCTTTGAAACGCAAGGTCGAGCCGTTGGAGGTCGAGCCGGAGCGGCCATTGCAGGTCAGCCGCATGATCAAGCTGCTCAACGGCTACCTCCACAAAGACAACATCGTCATTGCCGATATCGGCGATGCGCTGTTCGCCGCCACGGAGCTGGTGGTGCACGAACGGGCCGATTTTCTCAGCCCCGCCTACTACACCTCGATGGGATTCGCCGTGCCGGCCATTGTGGGCGCCAGTTTTGCCAAGCCCGATCAACGTATCGTGGCGATTTGCGGTGATGGCGCGTTCCAGATGACCGGACAAGAGCTGTCGACCATCGTCCGGCTCGGCCTGTCTCCGATTCTGATCATTCTCGACAACGGCGTCTACGGCACGGAGGTCTTCCTGCATCCGGGTGACTGGGAATACAATAAAATTCATCGGTGGAACTACTATCGATTGCCGGAAATCTATGGCGGCGGCCGCGGTTACCGAGTGACCAATGAAGGAGAGTTTGCGGCGGCCTTGGAAACGGCTTGGCACGACACTTCCTGTGCCCAGATCATCCACGCCGTGGTGGAACCGGGTGATGCCAGCCAGACATTGTGCGCGCTGGCCGAGCGGTTGGGGGCACGCGTCGGCGGGAAGTAGTCGGCAGGTTGCTGGTGCGTGCTGGGGATCTCGGGCGGCTGGTGCGAGCCGGGACTGGGCCGCGCCCAGTGGAGATCCGTCGACGGTCGCCGCGCCTTGTCCCGCATTGGATCAGTCGGCCGACTCGACGACCGGTTTGTCTTCAAAGCCGGTTGCCGTGAAGATCTGCTCCGGGTGCGTGGGGTTGTAGGGAGGCTGGTACCGAAACGTGTCGATCGGGAGATCGAGGCGATCGTTGATCACCACCTGCTCGATCACATCCTCTTGCAGTTGCTCGGATAACGCCAACTGGATTTGCTCTTTGATCTCCAGCAGCACGGCATCTTCGAAAAAGGAGGGATCGAGTTGGCGCAACTGTTCTTCCACGACCTCGTGAAGCAACCAACGGTTTTTCTCCACCGCTGTCTTGGCGGCGTACCGCTTTTCCGGCTGAACAATCAAGTGCACTCGTAGTTGGGTCAGCCACTGCTTGTCGGCCGACTGGATGTAGTACACGCCCAGCGGGATTTCGTTGCTGGACGCTACTTGGATCTTCGTGGCCTCGACGCGCACGTAGCCGACGATGATGGCATGAATCGTCACCAATAAGATCACTAATCCAGCAATCCAGTAACGGCGGATGATGTTCATGACAACTTCTCCATCTCCACGGAACGTCGCGTTCGGTGAGTTCCACTCAGCAGGTCAATGCGTTGATCGGTGAGGAGTCCCCTGGCACCACCGCCGGGAACCCCATCGAGGGGCCTGGTGCCGCCGCAGGCGTAGCGCAGTACGCCCCCACACGCGCCCACATCCCACAACCCGTGCGGGGAACCGCGGGCAGAACCAGTGCTGAAATGTAGGTTATCGACCGGGGTGTGGCGGCAGGGGACGGTCGTATTGGCCTGCTGCGGCAGCGGGCGATGCCCTTCGAATCGGCATTTTCAGCATCATCGGCTCCTGGGAGATGAGGAGAGAAGTGGCAACGCCCCAGCAGCGAACGTACTGCTGCCCCGCACAGTCGGCAGCAGTAGGTAGTTCCGCCCAACGAACGTTCGCTGGCGGTTGGCGGCGAGGTGCCTCAAGGAGCCGACGGCGCGGCGGAGGGGCGGAAATCCCCGGCCACAAAAATGATCAGCCGTTGTGGTTCGAGGTGTTTGCGCACTGCTTCGTTGACCTGGTCCGCCGTCATGGCCGCAATGCGCTGATCGAGGTCGGCATAGTAGGCCATCGTCCGATTGGCGAACAAGGTGTTCGCCAGGATCGACGCCAATTGCGATTCACGCGTGCGTTGCAACTGGTTTTCGCGCAAGATCGCTTGACGGGCGGCTTCTACCTCCTCGACGGTCACCCCCTCATCGACAAACTTGGCCAACTCTTCATCGATGACTTGCATCAACCGATCCTTGTTGGCCGGATTGGTGATTGCGAACAGGGTGAACCTGGCTCGACGGTCGATCGGATGGGCGTTGAAGCCGGTGCCGACGCCGTAGGACAGGCCCTCCTGTTGACGCACGCGATTGCCCAACCGGGAAGACAGGGCACCGGCCCCTAAGATGTAATCGCCGACCACCATGGCTGGGTAGTCCGGATCATCGTCGCGCATGGCAATGTGTTCGCCCCCGTAGTACACCGCGTTGGCCTTGTCGGGGGTGAGGATTTCTTCCCGGCGACCCGGCAATTCGACATGAGCCGGCGTGGGAACACGACGGTATTCGACCTCGGTAGCCCAGCCGTCAAAGATCGATTCGGCAAGGGACAGCAGCTCCTCCCGATCGAAATCGCCGACCGCGGCCAGTTCACCGTATTGACCGCTGAGCTGTTGGGAGTGCAATTGCCGGATGCTATCGAGCGGCAAACTCCGATAGCGTTCCAGTTGCTCCTCGAAGGTGGGGACATAGCGGATGTCCTCCGGCGGGTAGGGGGCCAAAGCCCGCTGCAAGGCGAGGCCGGCCAACGCTGCCGGCTCGGTCATCTGGCTCTCCGTATCAGCAATCACTTGCCGCTTCAGCACGGCAAACTCCTCTTCGTCGAACCGGGGGGCGCGGAGCATTTGTCCCACCAGCTCCATCACCTCGGGCAGCTTGTCGCGTTGCGTCTGGATGGAGACCGACAATAGGCCTGGCGTTCCTGACATCCGAACCCGCGTGCGCAGCGCATCGAGTCGATCTTGCAGCTGTTGGTAGTTCAAGGTCTCGGTGCCACGTTCCAACATGTCCGGAAGCAATTGAGCGGCGGTGACCAGCGGTTGCAGGCTTTGCTCATTGCCGTAACGGAGGTTGAGCTGCACGTGCACTGCTTGCCCACGCGTCTTTTTCGGCAGCAAGGCCGTCTTGATTCCTGAGGAGAGCGACTGCCGCACGGTGCGTTGTTCGATCTTGTGCGGGTCCGGATCGAGCGCTTCCCCTTGCTGGACCTCCTCCCGGCCTTGGTAGTCGGCCAGCAATTCTTGAAGGTTGGGAGCCGCCGGGATCTCCACCTTCTGGCTCGTCTCGGCGGGAATGAACAGTCCCACGGTGCGGTTGTTGCGTAGCAGGTACTTGGCTGCCACCTCGGTACACTGCCCGACAGTCAATTGCTCGATACGATCGCGGTGCAGGAAGTACAGTCGCCAATCCCCTTGTGCCGCCCATTCGCTCAGCTCGATGGCAATGGCGCGCGAATTGGCGGCCCGCAATTCACGGGACTTGAGAAACTGGCTCTTGGCCCGCTGCAATTCCTCTTCCGTGACCGGGCGCTCGGCGATCGTCTCGATCGATTCCAGTAGCGCTTGCCTTGCCGACTCCAGCGACTTGTCCGTGGGCACCTGAGCCATGAAGAAGATCAGCCCGGGATCATGCAGTCCCATCGACATGGTGAACACGTTGCTGGCAACCTCCGGGAGGACCAATTCCTGGTACAACCGCCCGGCGGGTTCGGTTCCGTAGATGGAAGCAATCGTCTCCATCGCGGCATAATCGGGATGGGAACCGGCAGGGATGTGGTAACATGCCCCCACGTACTGCGTATTGCCCACGCGGCGCAGTACAACCGTCCGTTCGCCATCCTGTGGGGGTTCGATCGTATAGGTGCGATCAAGGGGAATGGGCGGTGGCTCGAGCTCGCCAAAGTACTTGGTGACCAATTCGAGCGCTGTGGCTTCCTCCAAGTTGCCCGCCAGGACGAGCATCACATTGTCCGGACGGTAGAACTTGCGGTAGAACGCCCGCAGGCGATCGATGGGGACACGTTCAATGTCCGAGCGATTACCAATGGTGCTGCGTCCGTAATTGTGCCAGTCGTAGGCCACCGATTGCATGCGTTGTAGCAAGATGCCTCGCGGATTGTTTTCGCCGCGTTCAAATTCGTTCCGCACCACGGTCATTTCGGAGGCCAAGTCCTCGCCCCGCACAAAGCTGTTCATCAGGCGATCGGCTTCCAGGCGGATGGCAAATTCCAGGTTCTCCAAGGCTTCTTCCGGATTGGCCGCCGGCAGTGTCTCGTAGTAGTTCGTGCGATCGAGCCACGTCGTGCCGTTGAATTGCGCTCCGCGGTTCTGCAGCAGTTCGGGGATGTTGGGGTGAGCCGGCGTTCCTTTGAACAGCATGTGTTCCAACAAGTGGGCCATTCCCGCTTCGCCATATCCTTCATGGCGTGACCCCACGAAGACCGTCATGTTGACGGTAACTTCCGATGCCCCGGGATCGGGAAACAGCAAGACTTGCGCCCCGTTGGCCAAGCGATACTCGCTGATGCCTTCAATCGATGTCACGCGTGTCAACGACGGCTCCTTCGCATTCACCTGTTCCCGGCCCCCTATCCACATCCCGGCCATCAACATCACCGCGATGGCGCTCACCCCACGTCGAACGTTCACAGTCTTCACTCCCTTGCTGATGGCGCGACCTGCTGTTCGGATTGTTAGTGCCCAGTGTGGGCAATGTAACGATGTGAGTCCACCGGGGCAACCAATCACGCGGCGACGGCCGGTGGTTTTCCACCCGAAATCAACGTCCTGGCCCGCAGCGGGGCGGTTCGCCGGCGCGCGGATGCTCCTTGCTCGATGCCTCTCGATGCCGTGTTGGGCGGGGGAACCGAAGCGGGGGCGGCTACTGCAGAAGGACCGAATCCCTATCGGCGCCCTCGGCTTGTGCCGGCGAAGAGCTATGGCTTGGCGGTGAGAGGGAACGCGTCGCCGGTTGGCCAGTCGATGAGCAAGGTGCGTGCTGCCGAGGAAGTACGGTCGGGGGATTTCCGCCGGGCAATCGCCGCCGAGAGTACGAATGAGAAGCCGCCCCGAGTGCCGGCGCGGGCGGCGTCGATCGAGCGCGGACGACGTGGCTGACTCAGTGCCGTTGCGCGGCGTCGGCAGGAGTGTCGGTCGCTTCCCCCGCTTCTCCCACGGCCGACGCCTGCCGCTGGGCATCGGTTTCTTCTTCGGTGGGGCCACCGACAATGCGGTCGCGGGGCAGTTGGGATTCCAACCGGCGAAGCATCTGGCCGATCGCCTGGCGATCGTACTTGAAGTCGTCGAATACAAAGGACTTCGTCCCCTGCGGAGTCATATAATAGGCTTTGGCAATTCCCTTCTTGGCCCACTTGGTCTTGTCCAACCGCTCGACGGCGGCGAACGGCACTTCCTGTCCCCAACTGGTGCGAATTCCTTCGTCGGTCTCCTCGACCCACGTGCCACGGCTGGTTATCAACAGATAGAGGGCGGGAATGCCCAAGACGGCGAACACCGCGGCAAAAACATACTGGCCAACGATATCGCTTTCGATCTCCTCGGCCGTTTTTTCGGGCGGTTTCGTCGACCAACCGTTTTCCTTGGCCACCTGCTCCCAACGCTCCAACCGCTCCTCGGTCGCCAAGTCGCGCAGTGCGTCGTACGCGCGGGCTTTCGGCAATTGCCGGGGATAACCGATCACGCCGTCGTACAAAAACCATAACGAGAACGAGATCCCTACGGCGGCCATCAGGGCGTAACGCATCAAATAGCCCGTTTGGAATTCCGCCCGATTCTTTGCGTCCACGTTCGCTGTCTCCTGTGCTTCGTGGCTTGGTAGGCCTACCGTTGGTTGTGATCTACCTAACGATACCAAGCAATGACAAAACTTCTAGTCAATGGTACCCTGCGTCGACGGTGGTTCCTCCCGCCGAGTTGGTCAGCAAGGCGTTCCCCCGGGGGACATAGCGATGGCCGGCAGTTGCCAGCCATGCGGCGTGGAACGTTACCGAGCGAACTAACACGGAGGGAGATGCGTAGGGAGGCAACGGTCGCATCGTGCCCAGCAGAGCGGAGTAGCCGCGGGAAAGCTGGGCGGTATAACGGTGCTGTTTCACGGTGGCCTGCATTTGGCATCTCCGAATTGGTGGTAAACTAAAGACGTTGACCGAAGGCTCGCCATTGGTGGTCAACGAGCAACCTGGGCAGGGGACGTTAGGGGGCGGAAGGGGCCCACGGCGCGCCCCGTGCGGGAGCGGCTCGCGCGAACAGGCCGAGCCAATTGGTCGGTGGAAATCTACGGGACCGAAGGACAATAGAACGGAGGATTCGCTAGAGAATAATGAGTGAATCGGAGAACCAGCCGCAGAGTCCGTCCGCGGAGAGCACGGCCGCTGCGCCTCGACGCGCGATGATCGAGGCGGTGGGGCTGTCGAAGTTTTATGGACCGTTCGCCGCCGCGCGGGACATCACTTTCAATGTGTATGAAGGTGAACTGGTGGCGTTTTTAGGGCCTAACGGTGCGGGCAAGAGCACCACCATGAAGATGCTCACCGGCTACATCGCGCCCAGCGAAGGCGTGGCGCGGATTGCGGGGCATGACATGTTGAAGGATCGCATCGCCGGCAGCCGGCATCTTGGCTACCTGCCCGAGAATGGTCCTTTGTATCCCGAGATGACGCCGCTGGCCATGCTGGATTTTTTTGCCGAAGCGCGGGGGCTGAGCAAGGATCGCAAGCAGGAGCGCATCGAGGCGGTGGTCGACATTTGCGATCTGGGGACCGTGGTGCACAAGCCGATCAGCAAGTTGTCGAAGGGGTTCAAGCAGCGGGTGGGAATGGCGCAAGCGCTGCTGCACGAGCCGGACGTGCTCATCTTGGACGAACCGACGGCTGGGCTGGACCCCAATCAGATTCGCGAGGTGCGCAAGACGATGCGTCGCCTGCGGGAGACGAAAACCATTCTCTTGTCGACGCACATCCTTCAAGAAGTTACCGCCATGGCGGACCGGGTAATGCTCATCAACGAAGGGCGTAAGGTCTTCGATGGTACCGTCGAGGAATTGCGGGCGGTGCAGGACGACTTGGACCAGGCGTTCCACCAGTTGACGGGGGTCGCTTGAGGTGGTCCGCTGCTCTCGTTTCGGTGCCCTGGCGATCGGCGGCGCGGCGTCCATCGGGCGAACCTATCGCATCGCGCCGGCCAGGCGGCGCGGGGACCATGCTACGGACGCATCGCCGACTGACTGCGAACACTCTTTGTCGATAGTAGGGAAAGACGACTTGAACCATGACAGCTGAAGTCATCAATCTTGTTCTGCCGTTGATCAAGTTGATTCTTATCGACCTTATCGTCGGCCTGATTGCGTTTCTGTTGTTGGGGCTGTTGGCGAAACAGAAACGCGCTGCCTATGCGGTGTTGAAGCGCAATTTTCTAGGTTACTTTTCTAATCCCACCGGTTACGTGTTTCTTTGTCTGTTCGTATTGCTGACCTCGATGGCGGCGTTCTGGCCGCACGAGTTCTTCAATTCGAATCTGGCCAATCTCGACCAGTTGAATTATTGGTTTCCGATCATCATGTTGTTTTTCATCCCGGCCATCACCATGAGCATCTGGGCCGATGAGAAACGGCAGGGGACCGACGAATTGTTGCTTACCCTGCCTGCGGATGATTTCGACATCGTCATCGGCAAATACTTGGCCGCTGCGTCGATCTACACGGTTTCCCTGTTGTTTTCGCAAGTGTCCACCTTTCTGGTGTTGCTGTTTCTTTCCCTAGGAGAGATCGATACCGGGTTGTTCTTCGCCAATTATTTGGGCTACTGGTTCATCGGGTTGGCCATGCTGTCGATCGGCATGGTGGCATCCTTTTTGACTCACAATTTGACCGTAGGGTTTATTTTGGGGGCGGCCTTCAACGCACCGCTGGTTTTCGCCTCGATGGCTGACGTGATCGTTCCCGATCGCCGGTGGGCGGAATTCATTTCTCAGTTCTCGGTCCAGGCACAGTTCGACAGCTTTGGGCGTGGGGTGATCAGCATCGCGCCGATCGTCTATTTCACGTTGATCACCGTGTTCGGTATTTACTTGTGCATGGTTTTGATCGGGAGGCGGCATTGGAGTGGTGGAGACGACAGCAACGTGATGTTTCTCCACTACTTCACTCGCGTGACGATGGCGTTGGTCTGCGTGTTTTCACTCAGCTACTTCACTCGCCACCATGATTACCTGCGGTACGACGCCACGGAAGGGCAGGTCAGTTCGCTCAGCCCGGTGACGAAGCGGCTGTTACGATCGTTGGATCCCGAGCGGCCGATCGTCATTGAGGCGTTCATTTCCGATGACATTCCAGAGCAGTATGCCAAGACGCGCTATGATTTGCTGACGCTGCTCAAGGAGTTCCGTGCTTTGGCCTCGGGCAACAACGTGAGGTTGCGAATTCAGATCTACGATCATATCGAGCCGTTCGGCGAGGAGGCGCAGCGGGCCGAGAAGCAGTACGGTATCACGCCGCGCGTCGTACGGGTGCGCGAACGAGGGGCGTACAAGGATCAGGAGGTGATTCTGGGCGCTGCCGTTCGCAGTGGGCTGTCGAAGGTGGTGATTCCGTTCCTGGAAAGCGGCATTCCGGTGGAGTACGAATTGGTGCGGTCGATCACCACGGTGGCCGAACCAAGTCGCCGCAAGCTGGGCGTGGTCAATACCGACGCTCACTTCATGGGAGGCATCGTATTGCGCGGCGGCTCGGTGACGCAGTTGCCCAAGCAGCCGATCATCGAGGAACTGGAGAAACAGTATGCCGTCGAAGCGGTCGACCCGAGCTCGCCCATCGCGGTCGATGCCTACGATGTGCTGATGGTGGTGCAGCCTAGTTCGCTGAGCCCGGCGCAGATGACCAACCTGATCGAAGCGATCCAAGCGGGGGTGCCCACGGCCATCTTTGAAGATCCCCTCCCGGCGTTGTATGAGGCCGTTCCCGGTACCGGCGTGCCGCGGATGCCCAACCCGATGGCTGGCAGCCAGGCGCCGGAGCCGAAGGCCGATATGCAGCAATTGTGGGAGGTGCTGGGGATCAATCCGCCTGTCCGTCCCGGCCTCACCGGGATCCATCCGGAGATTGTTTGGCAACAGTACAACCCGCATCCCAAGCTGCAGTACTTGATCAACGCCAATGACGAGTGGCTGTTCATTCTCGAAGGGCCGGATGAGCAGGCGGACTATCTCAGTGAGGCGAGCCCGATAACGGCCGGTTTGCGCGAATTGATGTTTTTGTACGCGGGGGCGATACTGCCGGAGGAGAACCGCGATGACCTGACGGTGACCAGCCTGGTCAAGACGCGGGGTGAAGTGTCGGGCCGGATCGGCTACGAGGACTTGGTCAACCAGATGCGACAAGGGAACCCTTCCCTGGCCCAGTTGAGACTGCTGCAAGGGCTACCGTTGGGTGAACAGACCTTGGCGGCGTGGATCGCCGGGGTGGAGGCAGCCGGAGCCGACTCCTCGACGGAGCCAACCGCTGACGACTCGGCGTCGACGGCAACGGTCGCGCCCGAGGATAGTCGGCGCGTGAAAGCGGTGTACGTCGCCGACATCGATCACATGCACCGTTTTTTTGCGGAGAATCGCAAGCGGCCGGAGGTGTTCGAAGAGTTTGATCTGCGCGTGCAGAATATCGTGTTCGTGTTGAATGTCATCGATGTGCTGGCCGGCGAGCTGGACTATCCGGCGATCCGCAGTCATGAGCCGCGGCATGTGACCCTGGCGCTGTTCGAGAGACAAGCCGAGGAGTTCCGGCAGCGGGCGTTGGAAGAGCAGAAGCGGTTTCAGGATGAATTCAACCAGGAGAAACAGGCGGCCGAAGAGGAGATGCAAAAGAAGTTGGCCGAGTTTCGGGACCGATTGGAGAAGCTGAATCGGGACGGCACCACGACCGACGCTCGCCGTGACGAATACGTACGGTTGCAACAACAAGCGCAAATCGTCGCCGAGATCCAGAACCGTAAGGTATCGGTAAAAACGCAGCAGTTGCAGCTCAAACGGGATCGCAAGATCGCCGAAAGCCAGCGGGCATCCGAAGCGGCCATTTTGAAACTGCAGAATCGGTACAAGATGGTGGCCATTTTCCTGCCCCCCATCCCCCCGCTGCTGCTCGGGGCGGCCGTGTTCGTCACGCGACGGGTGCGGGAACGGGAGGGTATTTCCAAATCGCGGTTGCGTTAACGGTTGCGGTGGCGTGAACCGATTGAACGATGAACCGCGTTTTTAGGGGGCGGCGAGCCGTTCGGCTCGAGCAGCGGTGCGAAGAAACACGGGATGGCACATCCTTGCGGGAGGAATTACTGGTGAACCCAATGCGAACCACTGTTCTCTTTGTAGCCCTGGCCGTGATCTCCGTCGGGCTTGCTTGGTGGTCCAAGCCCGAGGCGATCATCAAGGAAAGCGACGCTTCGTTGGAACGGATCGGCGAAGACGTATTCCCAGGCCTCAGTGATCCCAACCTGGCTACCTCACTGGAGATCATTACCTACGACGAAACATTGGCGCGTCTCAAACCGTTTGTCGTCGCCAAGGATAAACAAACGGGCTTGTGGAAACTCCCTTCGCACGATGGCTACCCTGCCGATGCGGCAGATCAAGTGCGGGACGCTACCACGCCGCTGATCGGCCTGAAGATCTTGTCGATCGCTTCCACCGACCGCGGCGACCATGAATTGTTCGGGGTGATCAGTCCCGAGGACTCGTCGTTGGCGGCCGGCACCAGCGGCGTGGGCATGCTGGTGCGACTGAAGGATGAGACGGATAAGGTACTGGCCGCGTTGATCATTGGCAAACAGGTGGAAGGCGCTCCACAGCAACGCTACGTGCGGATTCCGACCGAGGATGTGGTGTACACGGTGGAGATCGATACCCATGCGTTCACGACCGACTTCCGAGATTGGATCGACGAACGACTGTTGGACGTCCGTGGTTTCGATATCACGAAGGTTATTGGCCACGATTATGAATTGGTGCAACAGGCCACCAACTCCGTACGCATCGAGCGCCATTTCGACGTCGAGCTGGCCTACGATGCGGCGAACAATCGTTGGTCGCTGGGCGATTACCGGACCTATCGAGGCGGTGCCGCGTTGCCCGCAGAGCCTGCTCCCGGTGAACAGTTGAATACGCGCTTCCTCAATGATTTGCGCATGGCGGCGCAAGACCTGGAGATCATCAACGTGAAACGCAAGCCGGCCACGTTGGCGGCGGCTGTCCGTGAAGGAAAATGGGACCTGGAGGATGAGCAGAGCATCGCTACGTTGCAGGAGCTAGGCTTTTTCGTCGCACGCACTCCCCAGGGATCCCAAGTCTTTGCCGTCGGGGGCGAGACGATCATTGAAATCGGGGCCGGGGTGCAGTACGTGTTGCAGTTTGGCCAGGCGACGGCCAACCTGGCTACCATCGAAGAGGACATGGAGTCGGAGTCCAGTGGCCTGAGTCGGTATCTGCTGGTCACGGCGCAACTGGATGAATCGCGATTCCCTCCTCCGGAACTGGAGGCCGTGCCGGAGACGGTGGAAGAGATGCTCGAGCGAGATCGCCAGGTGGCTGGTGAGGACGCGTCAGCAAGCGACGAGACGCCCGAGGAGTTGCGCGAGCGGTTGGAGGTCGTGCGCGAGCAAATCATGAAAGAGAACCAGCGCAAGGTAGACGAGCGGCAAGAGCGAATCGAAGCGGCGCGCCGCCAGGTGAGTGAGCTGAACGCTCGTTTCGCCGACTGGTTCTATGTGATTGCCGATGAAGATTATCTTCCGTTACGCATCACTCGTGACAAACTTTTCGTCCGCGGCGACGCGGGAACCTCGACCGCTGTTCCTGCCGCCGACTCGTCAGACCAAGCCGCTCCCGGGGAGGTGTCGAATCCCGCGGCGATGGGAGCGGGGGGAACTGGCGGCCGAATCTCCGACGAAGGTGAGGGATTGATCCCCGGACACCTTGGATTCGCCGGGGAATACCCCAGGTGGTGAAGCCGCATCGTCGCCTGCCGACAATGGTCCGACGCCCGACCCCCGCCCCCAATGGCAGCGCGGCAGACGCCGCCACGGCGACGCCCTCGTCGACGTCGCAGCAAGCGAACGTTGTCGAGCAGCCCTAGTGACGATGGCGCGGGGAGAGGTAGGATGCGGAGGTAGCCTGCGGAGGTAGGGTGCGGAGACAGCGGCACCGCGACCGTGCAGATTCGGCGCAGCGAATCGTTTTGGGCTCTCCGTGGGCACCGCGCCGATGACGTGCTGGCGAAGCGGGCGGTGGCTCAATGTTCGGCCAGGGCTCGTGCCGCGGCCAACTCGTCTCGAGCGAACAATTCGTCCACGCGCGTTCCTACCAGACGGATGAGCAGCAGCACGTGTTCTTGGGTACCGTCGATCGCTGAGGTGGTGAAGAATGCTTTGCCGATCGCCTTGGGAGGGATGCGGCCACCAAGAACAAGTACCTGTCCGGCGCGGAGACGCAGATCCAACCCCAGCTCCTTCCATACGCGCCGCGGTCGCTCCAGACTTGGGCGAATTCCTACGTCCGAGACGACGAAGGTTTGTCGTCGCGTGCCGTAGTGGATTTCCGGTGTCAAACGCAGTTGAGCTTCGACGGCACCGATGGGGATAGCGCGGAGGTCCAGCAGCATGGCTGGCATGTCGTACGTCGCGCCGCTGAGGGCACCATCGGCCTGCACCGATACGACCGTTACCGGATCGGTGACGCGGCGGACGAGCACTTCTTTGCGCTTGCCGGCGCGGCACTGCAACCGATGCATGCGATTGTCCACGTCGGTGGCCAAGCCCGCCCCCTCCACCACGTCGGATTCCTGCTGCTGGCCCGTCTCCTGCAAGCGGCGTTCGATCAACGGTGGCAGCTGGCCAATCACCACGCCTACCCGCAGGCCATTCTGGGCCAGCAACTGTCGCTGTTCGATCGGCACAATGGATTCGTCAAGTTGATTCCACAACTCGTTGAGGGCATCGGCCTGATCGTCGGGAAAGCGGGCCGTGACCGTATCGATGGTTACTACGTCCGGTCGCGGAACCCCATTCGGCTCTGCCAACGGCGAAGTGGGGCGTGCCGATGGCGATTTCCAGGAACTGCATCCGCCTCCTGCTAGCAACCCTGCCAGCAGCAAGTGGAGCAGCCAGCCCCTGCTACCCTGTTTCTTCCCGTCGATCACGTTGCTCCTGCTCGCATGGCACACGCCTGAAGACGTCTCGTTCGCTTCCCTGGCACAGTAGCTAGCACCGCCGATCAACGTCAATGCGAACCTGAAAGGACCCTTATTCGTTTCACTTCGGATGCGCCATCCGCTGTTTGAGATATCGCTGGTGATGTGGTAGGATGACACTCCACCTCCTGCCTTCATGACTTACGAATCGACCTACCCCTTAACGACGTAATTTGTTGATCCCTACCGAATCCTAAGCCCTCGGACCGCGTTCGATCGGAGGGACGCAACGTGGAGTTGGCTGCTTGTCCTGGAGATTGTCCGGCGTGCCCCTGGACCTAGGGGGCTTGGTTCCGTCTCGGCCTCGACGGTTGAGCGTGGAGGAGCACTCATGAGCGATGCCGCATTCGATACTGATCCTGTCGCGATAGCCTGTCGCCAACGGTTGCTGCCGGGGTGGGCCGCCCTGTCGGTACTGCTTGGTTGGGCTTTGGCGACAGGAGCGGCAGGTCATGCCCAGGAGCCAGCCGCCGGGTTGAGCGCTCGTCGGGCCCAGGCTCAAGACTACTTTCGGAAGCAAGTGGCGCCGTTCATCAAGTCGTATTGCTTGGAATGCCATCAGAACCGCCGCCCCACCGAGGCTGGCGTCAACTTCTCGCCGGCGCTGAAGGATCCGGGGCATGCCGCATTTACCGAGTTGTGGAAAAAGGCGGTGGCAAGAGTTGCCGCCCACGACATGCCGCCGGAGGACATGGAGCAGCCGAGCGAGGAGCAGCGGGACGCTTTTCGCCAGTGGCTGGAGCATGTCAAGTACCTCAGCCCGCCGGATCCAGGCCCCTTCATCATTCGGCGACTGACCAAACGGGAATATGGCAATACGTTGCGCGACCTGTTCGGCGTTCCGGTAGCCATCGCCGAGGATCTGCCCGATGAAGTCAGTGGCGAAGGGTACTTGAATTCCGTGTCGCCGATGCAGATGGAGCAGTTCTTGGAAATCGCCAACAGGGTGCTGGACCTGGTCTGGCCCGAGCAGGGAGCACCGCCGAGTGAAGTGCAGCGACGTTGGTTGGGGGATCAGCCAATCGCGGCCATCGACAGCCCCGAGGAGGTGCGAGCTTTTGCCGCGCGGGCTGCACGCCAAATCTACCGCCGTCCGGCGAGCGACGACGAGATTGATGTCCTGATGGAGGTATTCGCGCTGGGGAAACAGAATGGGCTGGAGGATATCGCCGCCTGCCGGTTGATGGTCAAGGCGATGTTGGTCTCGCCGCAGTTCCTGTTCATTACTCCGGCAAGCGTGGTGGCATCCGAGCAGTCGGTGGTGCCGTTGGACGATTACCAGCTCGCCTCGCGTCTCTCGTATTTTCTGTGGGGGACCATGCCGGACGACGCATTGATGGCCTTGGCCGATCAAGGACGTCTTCACGAACCGGCAACTTTGGCCGCTCAGGTGACCCGCATGCTGCAAGACCCTCGTCGTCGCGCGATTTTCGACGGGTTCGGCGCTCAATGGCTCGGCGTGACCGATCTGCCCCAGCGCACGTTTGATGCGGAGCAGTTTCCGCAGATGACCGCCGAGCTGCGGCAGAGCATGTACGACGAAATCCGCTTGGTCTTTGACACGGTAGTGGGTGAGAATCGCAGCCTGGTCGAGCTGATCGACGGCGACTTTACGTTCCTCAATGCGGACTTGGCAGGGATCTATGGCTGGGAGGAGTTGGCAGCCGGTGCTCAGTGGCAGCGGGTGCGCGTGCCGGACCCGAATCGTGGCGGTGTTCTCGGCATGCCCGGTGTGTTGGCGGCTACCTCTTTTCCAACGCGCACCAGCCCGGTCAAGCGGGGCGTGTGGGTGTTGGAGCGTTTGTTGGGTGAGGTCGTCCCCTCGCCGCCGCCAGATGTCCCGGCGTTGGAGAATCAGGACGCGCAGGCCGTCGCCCATCTGACGCTGCGCGAGCGCACGGAACTGCACCGCACCAATCCCGTGTGTGCGAATTGCCATCGAATGCTCGACCCCATCGGCTTTGGATTGGAGAACTTTGATGCCATCGGCCGATGGCGCGACGCCGATGCCAACGGCCAGCCCATCGACGCTGCCGGCGAACTGCCCGATGGGACGCGTTTCTCCGGGCCTCGTGAATTGAAGGCGGCGATCGCCAGTCGCCGTGAGGCGTTCGTTCGTAACTTCGTTCGCCGTTTGCTGGCCTATGCCTTGTGTCGCCGTCTGGAGGGATATGACGAAGTCGTCGTCGACGACATGATGCAGGAAATTGCCGAAGACGATTACCGCATGCAGACGGTGATCCGAGCGGTCGTGACCAGTTATCCTTTTACCCATCGTCGCATCGAAGAAGAGAGGTAAACCCATGATCAACCACACCCGCATCGATCGTCGCACTTGTTTGCAGGGGGTTGGGGCAGCTTTGGCGCTCCCCTTGTTGGATGCGATGGGATGGGAGGACACGACCGATTCGCAGCCCCCCATCCGCTTGGGGTTCATGTACATGCCACATGGCGTGATCATGGATCAGTTCTGGCCGGCGGATGCCGAAAGTTTTCTCTCATCGCCGCCCCCGGCACTGGAGTCCCTCCGACCGGTGCTCGACCAATGTCTGATGGTCAAAGGTGTTTCCGGAGTGCCCATCGCGCCGTTCAATGGAGCACCGCATGCCTTGGAGTTGTCGACTTGGCTTACCGCGACGCTCCCCAATCCGGCGCGGCGGGATCAGATCGACATCGCCATCTCGGCCGATCAGATCGCCGCCAATTACATCGGCGCGTTCACGCCGTTGCCGTCCTTGGAGCTGGCTACCATGCCGCAAGATTGGAAGGAGAATCAAGAGGGCCTCAACGAAGCCTACTATTCGTACTGCAGTTTCCGTTCGCCGACGCAGCCTGTGCCGGCGGAAACCAATCCACGCAATGTTCTCAATCGTTTGTTTCACACCCAGAAGGGGGCCGTACGAGGTTCCGGGCCGACGAAGATCAATACGCTCGACCGTAGCATGCTGGATGTCGTGTTGGGCGGCGCTCGCGATTTGCGCCGCAAGTTGCCGGCAGCCGATCAGCGGAAACTGGATGAATACCTCGACAGCGTGCGGGCGGTGGAACGGCGTATTGCCGCGATCGAGCGTCGGCAACAGGAAGCGGCGCTGGAGAAAGCAGGCGTCCGTACCCGGCATCGCCGGGGTACCGACACGCCACCGATCGAAGTCAAGATTCCCGAGGGAGATAAGCGCAGTGAATACATGCAAGTGATGTGCGACTTGATCGTACTCGCCTTCCAGACCGACAGTACGCGCGTGTGCACCTACATCGGCTCGCGTCCCAACGGCGCCTCCTATCCAGAGCTGGGATTCAGCGACCAACACCATTCGGTCACCCATCATAACAACGAGGCGGAAAAGGTGCGCAAGGTAGCTGCCATCACCGCCTTCAACATCGAACAGTTCGCCTACATGGTCAACAAGATGCACCAGCTTCCGGAAGGGCCCGGCACGCTGCTCGACAATTGCCTGTTGATGTGGGGATCGGGCCTGGAGGATGGCAACAAGCATACGCGGGAAAACCTGCCGTTTATTTTGGCAGGACGTGCTGGCGGCCGTTTGCGGACCGGACGCTACCTCCCTGATGTTCGCGCCAATCAGGGAGATCTGCTCACCACCCTGCTCACCTGCGCCGGAATTCCCGTGGATCGGCCCGTCGGCATCGCCACCAAGCAGATCACTGAACTGCTTCCCGAGGGAAGTGCGTGAGCTGCGCGCTGAGAGCCTGCCCTGGTGGCCTGAGGGAGCCAAGGATGTTTTATTGCTACTGTCGATGGTGGCGTGCGGGGGAGTCGCCAGGAAAGCATTCGCCGAACCACCCTCTCGTGTCCGCCCACGATTACCGACGAAAACGCTTGAAATTGCCCTCGAATGGCCGGAGGACCGTGCCCTGCTAAACATGGTGCGCGCCAATTTGGCTTGTTTTGTCCCAGGGCGGTAAGGATAGCAAACCGATTGCGGATGACGGCCACCAAGGCGACTTTTGTTTTTTTTCTAGCTGCCAGCATCATCTTCCCCCGTTGGTAGGGGAATAATTGGTGTTGGCCTATCATGGCAACATGGGCTACACTCGCCGCGAGTGTATTCCGTATGCCAATTGGTAGTTGGTAAGTTGCAGTACGTCGACGACGTGGGGATGCCCTCGCTCAGGATCAGGGACACCCATGCGATTGGTGGCAGTCCGGACCACGGGACTCGGCCAGTAGCAGGGACGTGCAGCGATTGGCGTCGGCCTCGAGGAGCGCATTTACAAGGAAGGCAAGAAGTATGGCAAGGGAGTCCTTTCGATTTATCCACGCCAGCGACTTCCACTTAGAAGTCCCGTTTCAAGACTTGCCCGACATCCCGGCCACCTTGCGGCAAGTGTTCCTCGACGCGCCGTGGCGAGCCGCAGAATCGGTGTTCGAGCATGCGGTTGTGGAAAACGTCGATTTCGTCGTTCTCGCCGGCGATTTACTGTCACCGACCACCTGCGGTGCCAGAGCGTTGGCGTTCTTAGTGGAGCAATTCGAGACTTTGCACGAGCGAGGGATCCAGGTCTACTGGGCGGGCGGTGAGGCGGAAGCGGCCATCCGATTGCCTGCCGGATTGCCCTTGCCGTCGAACGTCCATTGTTTTGGCAACCAAGGGGTTGAGGTCAAGCGGTTCGAACGCGATGGGCAGCCCATCGCGACGATTCTGGGGCGCAGCCGCGATGCAGGCCAAACGGTCCGTGCGGCCGAATACCGGTTCGAACCAGAGGGTACCTACGCGATTGCCGTAGGGCATGGTCAAGCCGATGTGGAGTCGTTGGCCACGCAATCGGTCGACTATTGGGCGCTTGGCGGCCGACATCAGATGGAGATCGTGCAGGCGGAGGAGCCTACGGTGGCCTATTGCGGATCACCGCAGGGGCGGGCAGTTGTCGAGGAAGGGCCGCACGGATTCCTGCTTGTCGACGTCGATGCGCAGCACCGTGCCCAGATTCGCCCGGTGGATGTCGATCTGGTTCGTTATTCGGAACAAGACATCGAGGTGGAGGATGGGACGGATCTGAAAGCGGTCGCCTCGAAGCGGGTGTCGCGGTTGATGGCGGAGAGCAACGGTCGGCACTTGCTGGTGAAATGGCGGCTGCGGGTCGATGTCGATGCGTTGGCCGGTTTGAGCGTCAACGACCTGGACCAGTGGATTCATTGGCTCAGACACGAGTTTGGGCGTGGGCAACCTGCTTGTTGGCCCATTGGATTTGAAGTGTTGCCGCCGGCCAAATTCCCCGCCTCCTGGCAGGATGAGGATACGATTCTTGGCGATTTCCTGCGCATTGCCGAGAAAGCACGCAAGCGGAATGGGGGAGCCGTGGACCTGCGCCCGCTGGTAGAGACGGAAACCGGAGGCAATAAACGTTGGTCAAGCTGGTTAGCCTTGAATGATCAAGCGCAACAGGCGGCGACGTTATCGCGGAGCACCCTGATGGGCGTGGAGCTGTTACGGGGACGCAAACCTGACCTGCTCGCCGGCACACGACGCTATGGAGGATCGGACGAATGAAGATCAAGGATGTGCACGTCGAAGGTTTTGGCGTGTGGAGCGGGTTGACGGTCCATGCGTTGCCCGAGGGCATGACCCTCTTTTACGGCCCCAACGAAGCGGGCAAGACGACGTTGATGCAGTTCCTCCGCACCGTCTTCTATGGGTTTACTCCCGACCGCCGCCGCAAGTACTTGCCACCCGTATACGGCGGAAAACCCGGGGGAATCCTTCGCGTCCAAGGGCCTGGAGGGGTGTACGAGATCAAGCGGCGGGCCGACCTGGATGCCGACAACTCGCTCGGCAACCTGACGGTCACCGACAGCGAGGGAATGCAGCATGGGCACCACCGCCTGTCGATGTTGCTGGGGCAGATGGATGAGTCGGTTTTCACCAATGTCTTTGCCATTGGGCTGCGCGAGTTGCAGGAGCTGAGCACGCTCGATGATACGGCAGCGGCCGACGAGCTGTACAAATTGTCCAGCGGCTTGGATCGCGTTTCCCTGGTCGACGTGCTCAGGCAGTTGCGTGCTGCCCGCCAGCAGTTGATCGATCCGGCTTCCGATCGCGGGCAACTGCAACGACTGGTGCAGCGACGGCAAGAGTTGAAGAAGGAGCTGGAACAACTGGTGGAAACCGGTCGTCGTTGGACAGAACTGGCGGCGCTGCGCACCGGTTACCGCGATGAGGTGGAGCAGCTCAAGGAACGCATCGAGCAGTGGCAGCTCGAGGTGCGGCAACTGGAGATGGCCCTGCAAGTTCGCCCGGTGTGGGTGCAACGGCAGCAGTTGATGGAGCAAATCAATGCGCTCGGCGCCCGCACGGATTTGCCCGAGGATCTATGGGCCAGCTTGGAGGAGGTCAATGGCGAGCTCGCCACGCAGCGCCAACACATTGCCGAGTTGATCGAGCGCCGCCGCCAACTGCGCGAGCGGGCGCGGGGGTTGCAATTGCAGCCGGGGATTTTGGAGCTACAAGCCAAGATAGAGGCGGCCGCTGAACATGAGCCATGGTTGATCGCCATGCAGAAGAATATCGCCCGCCTCCGCCAGCAGATCGAAGACACGCAAATCGAGCTGATGGAGGCGGCTCAGCGACTGGGCATGGCCGAGGAGGATCAGCAAGCACTGTTGGAGGATCGTCGGGCTAGCAGCTTGCCCGACTTGTCGCGGCAAGCGCTCAGTCAACTGATGGAGCCGGCCAACGAAGTCCGCATGTGGTCGACCCGCCTCAAGCAAGCACGGCATCAGGCCGAAGCCGACCGTCAAGAGGCCGAACGACTGAAGGCGGAAATCGATGCCGCCATGGAATCGCGCAAGGTCAAGGACATCCATGCGGCCATCGAAGCGGAGACCGAACTGATCCATCTGTTGCGCAAACGCATCCAGGTGGAGGAGTCGTTGGAGAAACTGCGCAGCCGGCTGGACCAGCTCGAGGAAGAAGCGATCGATCTGCAGTGCGACGAGGCGTTGCCCGTCGAGAGGTCGTTCCTGATGGGGATCTTGTTTGTCGCGGGCGCTTTTTCCTTCCTGTGGGGGCTGGGGAAACTGCTTCCGTTCTTCAATCCCGACGGGGTTACCGACCAGCATACCGGATTGCTGCTGGTGCTCAGCGGCATGTTCCTCTTGTTCTTCGGCCTGATGTGGACCAACGTCCTCGATCGCAATACCGTCTCCGAGCTGGACGAAGCCGAAGAGAAGATCGAAGCGATTCGCAAAGAGATTCGCAAATTGGAAGCCGAGCGCGATGAACTGGAACGGCGTCTGCCTGCCTACCAGGGGTCGCCCGAGTCGCGGTTGCGGGAGGCGGAGAAGGAGGTAAAAGAACTCGAATCGCTGCTTCCTGTGTGGCACAACTATCGGGCGGCCATGGAGCGTCACCAGAGTGCGCGACGGCGGGCGAGCAAGGCTGAAGAAGCCTTGCGGTCGGCGCAATTGAAGTGGAAACAGGCGCTGGCCCACATGGGCCTCAGCGACACGCTGTCCCCCAAAAGTATCCGCGCGCTGTCGGAGGGTTACGAAAACCTCATCCTCACCCGCCGGCGGTTGCGGAGCCTCGAGGAAGAGTTGGAAACGCGTCGTGCGGAGTTGAAATCGATCGTCGCGCGCATCGAAGCTCTGGCCGAGGAAGCCTTTGCGGGCCACTCCGCCGACGGCAAATCCGGCTCTCATAAGGAATTGGCATCTGCTGGCGCCCCTAACAAAGAGGAGCGCAAGCAAGACTCGCGGGCGGCGGCCGAATCGGTTGCCGACGATGACGCCATGGCGGCCCGCGCGCTGCAATTGCTGGCCAAACTGCAGGCGCTGATTACCTCGCAGCGGCAAGCGATCGCGCAGAAAAAACGGCTGCGCGAAGAGGATAGACAGCTCGCCAAACAAATCGAGGTGGCCGAGCGTGCCCTCCGGAAACTGGAACGGCGTCGCGACGCCCTGCTGGCCGAATACGAGTGCGAAACGGAAGACCAGCTGCGCGAGCTGATCGCACGGAAACAACGCCACCACGAGCTCCAGGAAGAGATCGAGCAGTTGAATCAGCAACTGCGGGCGATGATCGGCGGCCAGTATCCCTTCGATCAGATCATCGAACTGCTGCAGAAGAAAGACGATGAGCGGTTGAACCGAGAATTGAACAATCTCCGGCGTCAAATCCAGCAAGCGGAAGAGCGAATCGGTCAGCTCAATCAGCGACTGGGCGAGACACAGCAGGAGATGAAAGCGCTCGCCGCTGACACTCGGCAGTACACGCTGAAACTGGAATTGGAAGCCTTGGAAAACCAGATCGCTGCTTGCATCGAACAGTGGCAGACGCTGGCCACCACCACTTGGCTGTTGGATCGCGTATGCGAAGTGTACGAGGCCGAGAGGCAACCGGAAACGTTGCGTGAGGCATCTCGGTTCCTTAAACAATTGACTGAGGGGAAGTATACGCGGATCTGGACGCCACTGGGCAAGAACCAACTGAAAGTCGACAACGCTCACGGCCAATCGCTTCCGCTGGAGGTGCTCTCCCGCGGGACTCGCGAGGCAGTGTTCATCGCTTTGCGACTGTCTTTGGCTGCCGCCTACGCGCGTCGTGGTGTGCAGATTCCACTGGTGCTCGACGACGTGCTGGTGAACTTCGATACGCAACGGGCCGAAGCCGCGGCCCGAGTGCTGCGCGACTTTGCCGAACTCGGCCACCAGGTGCTGATGTTTACCTGCCATGAACACATCATGAAGATGTTTTACGACATCGGCGTCCAAGTTCGTGTGCTACCTGATCAAGGCCATCCAGGAGAGGCGGAAGTCTATCATCCCTTGGCCGAACAGTTCGAACGGATTGAGCAGCTCATCGAGATGGCCGATCCGCCCGCCGACACGGAACAACAAGTTGATGACGCGGAGGTTGCCGTCGGTGAGGAAGGGGGGGCCGACGTCGTAGAAGAAGCGGTCGTTGTTCAGCCAGCCGAGGTCGGCATCGAGGTGGCCGACGAATCGGATACGGCAGATCGCCAGGAAGAGTCAGAAGAAGTCGCCGCGGCAAAGGACGCTGTCGCCGAAGAGGTGGCAACCGAGCCACCGGAAACGTCGGCGGTGGAGTCCGTGAAACAGGAAGAAAAGCAGGAGGCAGCACCACCACGGGTGGCGAAGCCGCCACGGCGGCCGGAGCCTCCCGCGGCGCCTCACCGGCCTGAAATCGATTGGCTGTGGTTCGAACGCTCGCCCGACGAAGAGTCCGATTGGGATGGGAGCTCGCCGCGCAATTCGGCACTTGCTCGGCAGCCATTGGCATCCGAGCAGTAATCGGAGGCAATTCGATTCGCCTTCCGACCGGCGGCTTGGCCTACCAGTGAACTGGCTCCTGGCGATTGCGCTTTTTCTTTTTCCGCCCCACCGATCCACCACCGGCGGACTCTTTCACCAATGGTGGGCTTTTTCACCAACGGTGGGGGCGCTGGCTCAGCGGAAAGCTGCGGCACCAAGGAGGCGGTCGAGCCACCTCCTTGGCGCGGGTACTCCGTTTCGGTGAGCCTCCGGGCCGCTCGCACCCGAGCCCTAG
>BPJV01000003.1 GCA_026004795.1 Pirellulaceae bacterium
GCCGGCCTGATCGGATACTTTCCTACCTACACACTGGGAAATCTCTACGCCGCTCAGCTTTTCGCCCGTGCAACTACCGACTTAGGGGACCTGGACCACGCCTGGCAGCGCGGAGAGTTCCAACCCTTGTTGCAGTGGCTGCGGGAACAGGTACACCAGTGGGGGGCGTGCCTGGATCCGCCTCAATTGATGGAACGTGCGGTGGGTACGCCGTTGTCCGCTCAACCACTGGACGACTATCTTCGTACCAAACTTTTGCCCCTCTACGCATAAGGATGATCAGGAATGCGTCCCCGTGGTATCTTGTTGCTGGCCGGTGTCCTCGGCGCCGTAGGGATGGCGCTGGCTGCCTTCAGCGCACATGGTCTGGAAAAATGGTTGCAGCAACGCGTTGTAGCGGCCGATGAGATCTCCGTACGACTGGAACAATGCGACATCGCGGTTCGCTACCATATGTTGCACGTACTGGCACTCTTGGGGCTAGGAGTGGCATCCTCGGCCGCTACTAGCCGGCTGCGCATCGTGGCGGCCACCTTATTCGTGTTGGGCATCTTGCTGTTTAGCGGCGGGTTGTACGCCATGGTATTCTTCGGTCGCGCGGGACACTGGAGTATCGTTCCCAGTGGCGGGTTGAGCCTTATCGCCGGTTGGCTGTGCGTTGCCGCCATGGCATTCCCACGCGAAGGCGAGGACGACGATGGGTGACGAGGATCGGTTGCCAGCTTACCTCCTGGCGGGAGGACGCAGTCGCCGGTTCGGCACCGATAAGGCACTGGTCGCCGTCGATGGCCGCCCGCAACTTCTGCAGTTGATCGACCAGTTGTCCCACGATGAAGCGGGGCGTCTGAGGCCAGTGCACATCGTCGCTGACGCGCCGGATCGCTATCAACAGCTAGGGCTGGATTGCCTCGTCGACACCATTCCCGGCGGCGGACCGGTCGCCGGCCTGGCCACGGCGCTCGACCATCGCATCGAGCATTACGGCCCCGGCTGGTTGCTGCTAGTCCCTTGCGATCAACTCCTTTGGGATCCAACATGGGAAGCCGCCTTGAAATCGGGTCGCCGGCCAACCGTTGGCGGTGTCCTGTTCGGCGCCCAACCGTCTCCCCACAACCCTCCTTCGCCGCATCGGATGAATGCCCCTCCCTCCGCATGGTCCGCCGATGCGAAGAAGTTCCATCCCTTGCCCGGGCTCTACCATACCAGACTGCGTCCCACCGTTGCCGCACGGCTACACGCTTCATCGTGCGGTAGCCTCCAGTCCCTCGTGGACGATTCCTCGTGTGCCATCGTGCCAACAACGACGCTGCCCGATCAACTATCGTTCAACAACCAGCAGGAACTCGCCGCTCTGCGCCACCGCCGCACCTGAGTGGCCTACACCTGGGTTCGCAGGCCGGCGGGGCAGGTATTCGCCATCCGCCAGTGGAGATGCACCAATCCTCCGTGTGAAATATCGCTAGTATCGGCGGCCATGGGGGGACGCATTACTGGATTTCGCATCCTGATGGAGAATAGAATTTAGGTTTCGATCTCGCCGTATCCCACATTGTTGGAGCAGCGCCATGCTTCTCTTGCTACCTCCCCTCCTCCTGGTAACCGTCGTATTGCACGCCAGCGTAGCTGGCGGAGAATCCCTTGACCTGCACTTGCGGTATCAAAGCCCCGTGGCTCCCGGCACAGATCGGTTCCACACCCAGACGCGAGAAGAACAATGGGCCGCGGAGCAGACGGCGGTCATCGTGTGCGACATGTGGGACTCGCATACCAGCGTCAATGCCGTGCGACGCGTGATCGAACTGGCGCCCCACATCCACCGCTTTTGCACCGAGTTGCGGGAACGTGGAGTGACGATCATCCATGCGCCGAGCAGTTGCATGGCCGCCTACGAAGGGCATCCAGCTCGCCTCCGCGCGGTGCACACTCCTGCGGCAGACGCTTTCCCACCGCACATTGGCGCTTGGTGCGATCAGATCCCCGCCGAAGAGCGTGCCGCCTATCCGCTCGATCAGTCCGATGGCGGGTGGGACGACGATCCCGAAGAGAGGAGCCGTTGGCATCAGCGTCTTCAGGCCGACGGCCGCGATCCTCGCGCGCCGTGGCAACGTCAAACTCCGCTGATTCCCATCGATGCGGATCGTGACTACATCAGTGATGACGGTCGGGAAATCTGGAGCATCCTCCACCACCGCGGCATCGACAACGTCCTGTTGGTCGGCGTCCACACCAACATGTGCGTACTCGGGCGCCCTTTTGGACTGCGTCGCCTGGCCTCCAATGGCAAGAACGTCGCCCTGGTCCGCGACCTGACCGACACCATGTATGACCCGCGTGACTGGCCTTACTGCAGCCATTTCACCGGCACCGACCGGATCGTCGACCACATCGAACGGCATGTGTGCCCGACCATCACCAGCAATCAGGTCCTTGGAGGTTCTCCCTTTCGCTTTCGGGACGATCGGCGCCTGCACCTGGTCATGCTCATCGCTGAAGACGAATATGGCACCGAAGAAACGCTGCCCGACTTCGCTGCCCGGCATCTGGGGCAGCATTTTCGTGTCACAACGCTGTACGGCAGCCAGCAGGAACGGCACCGGATCGTGGGTAGCCAAGCGATCGATGAAGCAGACGTGTTGCTGATCAGCATCCGGCGTCGCGCCCTACCTGAAGAGGACTTGGAACGCATCCGGCGGTTCGTAGCTGCCGGCAAACCGATGATCGGCATCCGCACCGCCAGCCATGCCTTTTCGCTGCGTGGGCAAGAGCCTCCGCCCGGCCATGCGGTCTGGGAGACCTTTGATCCGGATGTCTGGGGCGGCCACTACGCTGGACACCATGCCAACGACCTGACTTGCCGCGTGGTGCCGGGAGAGGGGGACGCGCTGGAGCATCCAATCGTTAAGGCGGCCCAGGTGGCAGGCTTTCCCGCGGGCGGGTCGCTGTATCGTGTCAGCCCGCTGGAACCAGGCGCCGGCGTGCTTGCGTGGGGGATGGCCGCCGGGGTTGACCCCCAGCCGGTAGCCTGGACCTTCGTCCGCCGCGATGGGGGACGAAGCTTTTACACCTCCCTGGGTCACCCGCGTGATTTCGACACCGCGGAATTCCCGGCCCTGTTGGCCGCGGCCATCCATTGGACGGCAGGCCTGCCACTGCCTACCGCCGAGGAAGTGGCGGCCCAACATGCTCGCTACGCCAGTGGGAGGGGCAGGCAGCGGTGACCGCCGCACCGCGTCTGCGGCCGTAGGTTTTCTCCGCTCGATTTCTTCCCCGCTGCTTGACAGCCCCGGCCATTGCTCGTAAACTTCACCAAGCAATTGAGATTGATTCTCAATATTTGGCGAGCTCCCCCGCAGCCAGCGACCTCCGCCAGCCACGTCGCTCGCCCCAAGTTGTTCCCGGCATGGCCATTGGCGGCCTGCCCCCTTTCTTGACGTGGTTTTTACCCTACTTAGGAGGTCGCACTATGCATATTGCGTTGACTAATGACGCTCCGTCGAAGTCCTTCAGGCACGGCGCCCGTCTTGGTTTCACCCTGGTCGAACTGTTGGTGGTCATCGCCATCATCGGTATCCTGGTCGGATTGCTACTGCCCGCCGTCCAGGCAGCACGAGAGGCCGCCCGCAAGCTCCAATGCCAGAATCACTTGAAGCAAATCGGGCTGGCCATCCACAATTACGAAAGCACCTACCGCGCGCTGCCCACGATCGATGCTGGCGGCGGAAGCTACTCGTCCCTCAGCGGCAACAGCTTCTTCGTGTCGATCTTGGGAATGATCGAACAGGCCAGTGCCTTCAACCTCTACGATTTCTCCCGGGGCAACAGCGATCCGGTCAATCAGCAGGTTGTGGCGCAGCGGCTTCCGTTCTACCTCTGCCCATCCGGAACGTTTCCCCGCCAGGTCCCCAGTTGTGACGCAGATAACGGGCGTGCCCCCGGAAGCTACGCAGGCTGCATCGGCAGTTTGGATTTCAACCAGTACTGGTCGTTTTATGGCCTCCCTCGGCCCCAGCTCAACGGCGCGCTGGTCTACACCGACAGTCAACCCGGACGGACCCGTCTGCGGGATATTCTCGACGGGACCAGTAACACTTTGATGGTCGGGGAGACTGCCTACAATTTGCCGGATTACAAGTTCCGCAGCGGCAACTGCGCGGGGCAATCGCGTTACTCGTTCACTTACTGGTCCAATCCCTACCCCGGATCTACCGGTTGCACGACGCAGTACGCCTTCAATCCCAAGGATCGTGCCGATGACGGCATCTTCGATTCGAACTGGGTCCGCTCGTTCCGCAGTGACCACGTGGGCGGAGTGCAATTCAACTTCGTGGACGGATCGGTGCACTTCCTGTCCGAGAACATCGACGCCGGAGTCCTGGACGCGATGGCAACGCGGGCGGGCGGTGAAGTCGTCACCCTGGAACTGTGACAGGAGTTCACCGATGCGTCGTTATCCTGGTGCCCTGGCACTCGATTCCTGGGCGGGCGCGCTGTTGCTGGCTTCCACCCTGTTGCTCGGCTGCGGTGAGACGGACCCGCTGGGTGAACGAGTCGAGGTTGAAGGCGTGGTTACCGTCGATGGCGCCCCTTTGCCACGAGGATCGCTGATCCTGGTTCCGCTGGGGGACACGCCCGGTCCGAAGCTGACGGTACCGATCACCGACGGCAATTTTCGGGCCACAGGACGATACGCACCAGTAGCCGGTGAGTACCGCGTGGAGATCACTGCGGCACCGCCGGAAGAATTCCCCATGGATGATGAAGAGGCCTTTGAGCGGTTGCGCGCCGCCAACCAACGGCGCATCGCGGCAATCCGCATCCCGCCACGGTATAACACCCGTAGCGAATTGACCGCCACCGTCCCGCCTCAAGGCCCAGTCACTTGGACATTCGAATTGTCGACCAAGACGCGACGGTGACCCGTAGGCGGCCACCTCTGACCTGCGGCATGGCGATCGCCCCCTGATCGGCAGCCGTGTACTACCACTGTTACCAACTCTCCATCGCATCGAAAAGGATCCCAGATTATGCAACGCTTTGCATTCCTGCTCTCCCTCATCCTAGTAGGGAGTTTGACCAGCATGGCCCAAGCCCACTTTTTTTGGATCGTCGTCGACCAGTCGGCCCCCACACCGGTGGCCAAAGTCTACTTTGGTGAGGTGGCCGAACCCGAATCGGCCGACTTGCTCGAACCGATCGGGGAGCTGCTCCTGGAGTACCCCGCCGAGCGTGGGGATCAATGGCGATCGGCCACCGCCAAGCTCGACCACGATGAGGCGGCACTGATCGCCTCGTTGCCTGCCGACTACGGGGCGGCTCCAGTGGTGCTGCACCATGACTACGGGGTGATCACCCGCGGGGACCAACCGTTCCTGTTGCGGTACTATGCCAAAGCGTACCCCTTCCCGCTGCCTGGCACCTGGAGAAGCGTGTCCGATCCCCAGCGATTGCCATTGGAAATCACGCCGGAATTGGAAGGTACCTCCATTCGCTTGCAGGTTCGATGGCAAGGAAAGCCCGCAGCGGGGGCAGAGGTCACGATTGACGGTCCACAGTTGTCCGATTCCGTGAAGGGAAACACCGACCAGCAGGGGGTGTGCACCATTCAGCTACCTGCTTCCGGAACCTACTCGATTCGCGCCCGGGTGATCGAAGAACAGGCCGGCGAACACCACGGGCAGGCTTACTCGCAAGTGCGGCACTACAGCACGCTGACGTTGCCCTACGCCCCACCGCGCCTGCAGCCAGCCGCCCACTCTTGGCCCGATCTTCCTCGCGGCATCACCAGTTTTGGAGGAGCCATCGTCGGCGACTCGGTGTATGTCTACGGCGGGCACTACGGCCGTGCTCACCACTACTCGCGCGACGGCCAGTCGGAAGAACTGCTGCGACTCGATCTGGCGCACAGTAAAGCTTGGGAGCGCGTGGCAACTGGCCCCCGACTGACCGGTACCAGCCTGGTAGCCTGGAACGACGGTTTGATTCGCGTTGGCGGCTTCTCCGCACTGAACATCGATGACGAAGAAGAACAATTGGTTTCACGATCCGAGGTCGCCCGCTTCGATCTGCAATCCAACACCTGGCAGCCACTTCCGCCTCTGCCCGAGGGTCGCTCGTCCCATGACGCAGCGGTACTGGGAGGCAACCTGTATGTCGTGGGAGGGTGGGAAATGGTCCCCGGCGAGGAGACGCGATGGCACAACACGGCTTGGCAACTCGACCTAGAGAATGTCGACGCTGGCTGGCAACCACTGCCTGCCCCTCCTTTTCAAAGGCGTGCTCTGGCAGCAGCCGCATTCGACGGTCGCCTGTACGTCATCGGCGGTATGCGGCCAGAGGGAGGGCCGACGACGGAAGTCGCCGTTTTCGATCCACAAACACAGGCATGGAGCGCCGGCGCCAAGATCCTGGGCGGGGCCATGGATGGCTTTGGTTGCTCTGCTTTTGCCGTCGGTGATACGCTCTACGTGACCACGATGTCGGGCTCCATTCAAGCGTTGACCAAGCAAGCGGAAGGGCCCTCGCAATGGCAATATGTCGGGCAATTGGAGCACCCACGCTTTTTCCATCGCCTGCTACCGTGGCGCGATAGTGAGCTGGTGGTCGTCGGTGGCGCTCACATGGAGGTCGGCAAGATCACGCAACTCGAGCGTCTACCACTGACCTCCAACTCTTCGCAGTGACCTGCTGACATCGACATCTGCGGGACCGCGCCGCCTACTACGCACTAGCGGCGGCCGGTTGCCGCGCGCCCCTTGCTCGCTGAGCTCCCCTGAGACCAAAGGGCAGGGGGCGCGACGTGGCGGCAAGACGCCGGCGCGGGTAGGGTGCGCAGCAACAGCGGTCTATTGCTCGGCCGGCAGGCGGAGATGCGTAAACGCTTCGACCTGGGCGGTCAAGGCACGTTCGGTGGGAAGCCGTTCCATGGAGCTGGCTCCGTAGAAGCCATCCAAGGCGGGAATGCGATCGAGGATGTACTGCGCGTCGTCCGGCATGGCAATAGGCCCCCCATGGCAAAGCACGAGGACGTCATTTCTTACTGACCGAGCGGCTTCGATTATCGCGGCGATGCGAGGGATACATTCGTCCAGGGTGAGAGCAGTGCGTGCCCCGATCGAACCGCTGGTGGTCAGCCCCATATGAGCCACGATGATATCGGCACCGGCTCGCGTCAAGGCTGCGGCCTGCTGCGGATCGAAAGCGTAGGGAGTGGTCAACAGTCCCAGATCATGGGCGGCGGCGATCAATTCGATTTCCTTATCGAACCCCATCCCGGTCTCTTCCAAGTTGGCTCGGAAAACACCATCAATCAATCCCACCGTAGGAAAATTTTGGATGCCAGCGACCCCCAACTCGATCAACTGCTTCAGGAAGTGATCGCGGAGCAGAAAGGGATCGGTCCCGCATACACCGGCGAGCACCGGAGTCCGCTCGACAGCGGTAAGCACCTCACGTGCCATCTCGACAACGATCTCGTTGGCATTGCCGTAGGGCAGCAAACCGGCCAATGAACCGCGACCGGCCATGCGGAATCGTCCGGAGTTGTAGATGATGATCAGATCGATGCCGCCAGCTTCCTCGCATTTGGCACTGATGCCCGTTCCCGCACCTCCGCCGATGATCGGCTTGCCAGCTGCGCGTTTAGCCCACAGGCGTTCCAAAATCGCTTCCCGTGACTGGGTCATCGTTCGCACATTCCCCTGTAGTTTGAATCAACAGTCCAAGATCCATCGCCGCCCGTGCCGTCTGCTCCTACGGTAGCCTCACCGCACCGGCCACAGCCCCTGGTGGCGGCACGCCGATTCGAAGGCTTCAGCCAGGGCGTCCGCGAACTGGGGATCGTTGATATGATACGGCAATCGACGAATCGCTCCGGTCGTCACCTGGGACAATCGCCGCTCCAGTTCGTCGAACAAAACGGCATCGACCTGGGGATCGTAGAAGGGCTGACCAGGTGCATCAAGTGCCGAGACGCCATGTTCGGGGATAAGCAATGTCCATGGGTTCTTGGCTGCCGCCAGTTTATCAGCGATCCATGCGGCAATCCGTCGATTCTCCTCGGCGTTGGTGCGCATCAAGGTGATCTGCGGATTATGTTGGTGGAGTAGCCGGTGGCGGTATTGGGCCGGCACGGTGTCCAGTGGACCGAAGTTGACCATGTCGACCGCTCCGAGGCTCAGCACCAACGGAATCCCGGCCCGCACCAACCGATCGAATCGGTGTGGCCCGGCGGGCATGATCCCCCCAGCGATCTGGTCGGCTACTTCGGTAGTGGTAATATCCAAAACCCCACCGATCATACCCGAGGCCACCAGTTGCTCCATCGCACGGCCACCGGCACCGGTGGCGTGGAAGACGAGGCAATCCCATCCTGCCGCTTCCAAGCGGTGTCGTACTCGAGTGACACACGGCGTGGTGACGCCGAACATGGTCATCCCCACGGCAGGCGGCAAATCCGCCTCGCCGGACCAGTCGCCCTGTCGCACCATGCCGGCCATGGCGGCTGCCGCGTTGGCGAGTATGGGCCGGGAAACGCGATTGAGCCCGGCCACATCGACCACTGAATAGAGCATCAAGATGTCGCTATGGCCGACAAAGGGCGCGGTATTGCCACTGGCGACCGTAGAGACCATCACCTTCGGAAGCCCGATTGGCAGTTCGCGCAACGCCGTGCAGATGAGGGAGGTCCCCCCGCTGCCGCCGATGCCGATCACCCCCGCGATTTGCCCCTGCCGAGCCGCCTCGCTGAGAAACCGCGCGAGCCGTTGCCCCATGACGGCGATGGCCCGACCACGGTCCGCGTCCGCTGGCATCGCTTGCTCACCGAGCACGGTTTGCCGCGAAACGTCTGGGGGGACTTGGGGCGGGCCACCGGTGCCCACATCCACCGTGGTTACCGCCACGCCGAGCTGCCGCAGCCGGTCAGCCACGAACTGCAATTCCTGCCCCTTGGTATCCATGGTGGCCACGGCATATACCATCGGTCGGTCGGACATGCCATTGCTCCCTGTGAGGCGCGTTCCGGTTCAACCATTGGATGACGCGAACCGCGGTAGCAGCTCAAATGTAGCGGTTGATGAGATTCTCCAGCATCTCTTGACGGCCGCTTCGATTCGGGGCGATCTCCCCTTTCTCCAGCATGTAGGCCTCCAAGTCGGCGAGGGTCGCCTGGCCAGCCTCGACCTGCCGCCCCAGTTCGCTATCCCAACTGCTGTAACGCTCTTTGACAAACGCCTCCAACTCGCCGTCGGCCCGGATCGCGGCGGCAATCTTCAGCCCCCGTGCAAAGGCATCCATGCCACCGATGTGCGCGTAGAACAGATCGATCGGCTCGAAGCTTTCTCGACGCACTTTGGCGTCAAAATTCACCCCACCGGGAGCCAATCCGCCATGCTTGAGGATGGCCAGCATGCACTGCGTGGTGAGGTAGAAATTGGTCGGAAACTGGTCGGTGTCCCAACCTAACAACAAGTCACCCGTGTTGGCATCGATGGAGCCCAAAGCTCCTTGGTGCCCGGCGTAGTCGAGCTCGTGCATCATCTCGTGCCCAGCCAAGGTGGCATGGTTCGTCTCGATGTTCAGTTTGAAATGCGGCAGCAGATCATAGGCCCGCAGAAAGTTCAAACATGCGGCTGCATCGGAGTCGTACTGATGCTTGGTCGGCTCCTTCGGTTTCGGCTCAATGAGGAACTGACCGGTGAAGCCGATCTGCTTGGCGTAATCTACCGCCATGTGGAAAAACCTCGCCAGGTGGTCCAACTCGCGTTTCATGTCGGTGTTGTACAAGCATTGGTACCCCTCACGACCACCCCAGAACACGTAGTTGACGCCCCCCAATTCCTTGGTGACCTCCAAGCACTTCTTGACTTGCGCCGCCGCGTAGGCGAAGGCGTCGAAGTTGCAGCTGGTTGCTGCGCCGTGCAGGTAACGCGGATTGCTGAAAAGATTGGCCGTCCCCCACAAGAGCTGCACCCCCGTTTTCTCCTGGTGCTCTTTCAATGCCTGGGCAACGCGATCGAGATTGGCATGCGACTCGGCCAGCGTGCTTCCTTCCGGAGCCACGTCACGATCATGAAACGCGTAGAACGGCGCCTGCAGCTTTTCGAAGAACTCGAAAGCCACTTCCACCCGGCGCAACGCATTGTCGAGCGAATCGGTACCGTCATCCCAAGGCCGGACCATCGTCCCCGCCCCAAACGGATCCGCACCGGTTCCCCGCATGGTGTGCCAGTAGACGATGCTGAAGCGGAGGTGCTCCTTCATCGTCTTCCCCTCGACAACTTCGTCCGGATTGTACCACCGAAAGGCGAGCGGGTTTTTGCTTTCCGGACCTTCGTACTCAACCTTGGAAACTTCTGGAAAATAAGCCATAGTCAATCCGTCCAATCCAATTCTACGAGTAAATAAACTTTAATTCTCTAACATCGATTTCGCAGGCACCAAGGTCTGCTGGTGCTTTTCGACCAAGGCAGCGATTTCCTCCAGAACCTCAGGATGCTCTGCGGCTACGTCGAAACGCTCGCTCGGGTCGCGCTCGAGATGGTATAGTTGCGGAGGATCGCACTTGGTGAGCTGCCGCGGCTCCGTGCCGTAGGAGCCTTGTATTTGAAAATGTGCCTTCCACGGCCCCACGCGGACCGCCATCAATTCGTACGCGCGATAATAAAACAAATGTTTGCGTGGTCCATAACCGGTGCTCTGGCCGCGCAGGACCGGCGTCAAGTCGACGGAATCCAACACTCGATCGGTCGGCAGTTGAGCGCCGCTGAGTGCGGCGAATGTGGCCATCAAGTCCATGGTGGAACCGAGCGCGGCCGTGGTCGTGCCGGCAGGAATGGTCCCCGGCATCCACATCACTGTCGGCTCCCGCATCCCACCTTCCCAAGTCGTGCCTTTTCCCTCCCGTAGTAGGCCGGCCGATCCGCCATGGTGACGCTGGGAAAGCCATGGGCCGTTGTCACTGGTGAAGACGACCAGGGTATTTTCGGCCAATCCCGTCTCCACCAATACATCGAGAAGGCGCCCCACGCTCCAATCGATCTCCTCGACCACGTCTCCATACAATCCCCGACGGCTGACCCCTGCGAAACTCTGCGAGCGAAATAGTGGCACATGGGGCATCGAGTGGGCCAAATACAAGAAGAAAGGTTGCTGTTTGTCCACACTACGAATGAACCGCACTGCCTCTTCGGTGTACCGTTTGGTAATCGTGGTCTGGTCGGCGGGACGCTCGACAATCTTTGCGCCGCGCATCAACGGCACATGAAAGTACTCACTCTTCGGCTCGAAAATGGCCTGCATCCCCCTGGGTGCCTCCTCCGCCCGATCCATGTCGTTGGAATAGGGAATCCCAAACCAGGAATCGAAACCGTGCTGCATCGGCAAGTACTCGGGAAGATGCCCCAGATGCCACTTGCCGATCGCCGCCGTTCGATATCCGACCTGCTGCAACATTTCGGCAATGGTGATCTCACCAGCAGGCAATCCACCCGTAGAATCCGGAAACAAGACTCGCCGCTTGTTACTGCACATCCCATTGCGCAAAGGCAGCCGACCGGTCAACAACGCGGCGCGACTGGGAGTGCACACTGGTGCCGCGGCATAAAACTGCACCCACCGCATCCCCTCCTGCGCCATCCGATCCAGTCGTGGCGTGGCGATGCTGGGGTGACCGTAGCAGCGCAGATCGCCGTAGCCCAGATCGTCGCAGAAGATCACCACGAAGTTGGGACGCTGCCCGGCGGAGACCGGTCCATGGAGCTCTGCTCCTGCTGCCTGCCTTGGCTCGCCAGCCACAAGCAGGCCTACCAAGATGAGGGCCAGGCGACCTAAGCCCCGTGCCGCCCGCAACCTGCGACCTGCGGTCACGGCATACCCCGGCCCCAGCTCCCCACCTGCCGCGTGCGGTGACTGGAGGCCTAGCGATAGTATGGGCCAGTAGCATGAGCAGACGGGTGACATACGCAACCTTGACGAGGAGAAGTTAGGAGAATTGTTCATTTCGTTCCGCCAGGGCTGGGCTCGCCCTTGGCTCGCGCCGCCTGGCTGCTGCTACGCCAGCACTTCCCGGGAAGCACCATAATATCAGGCCGTGCTACGTTTCAAAATGGCCTCTGCAACTTCCGGCCAAACGGTCGACAAGGACCACAACAACGCCGCTTTTCGAGGTCGGATCAACAGGGCCCGCCGCTTTGCCGCCGCACGTAGAATATCCTTGGCCAAACGGTTTGGTTCAAGCCCTCGTAGCCGCGCGCCGCCGCCCGGTCGCAGGGCCTCTGGGGGCACCTGACCAGCATGTGGCAGCTCTCGATAACGACTTCCAGCATCCGGTCGCTGGATGGGGCCTGGACAAGCCAACAGGACGTGCACGCCCTGGTCGACCAACTCACGACGCGCCTGTTGGGCGAGCGCCGCCAGGGCATGTTTGGCTATGGCGTAGCCGCCAAGGTATCGCGTCGCCAACAGGCTGGCCAACGAACCGATCAGCACGATGGCGCCTCCGGGTGCGACGTGAGGTGAGAAGAGCTGAACGGCGTTGAGGCTGGTTTGTACATTGACCGCCATGAGTGCGTCGAGCCGTGCCGCATCCAACGACAGCACGGTTCCCCGGTCACTCTTGCCCACTGCCTGAATGACTAGATCCACAGAAGTGGCACGTTCCGACGAAAAAGTGTTCCCCGAACTGGCTTTATCCGAGTGCCCCGGGGCAGAGAGGCCGTCCGGGGCGACCTCACCCACGAAACCAGCCCCCGAGGCAGATTGCGACGCGGCGACGAAGTTGCCAATCCACTGCCGCAGCCCCTCACGATCGAGCAGGTCTACCGGGGCCGCCTCGATGATCGCCGTTCGGTCGAGCTGCTGCAGTTCTCGCTGCGCCCGCTCCAATCGCTCCCGGTCGCGTCCCAGAATAGCCATTCGGGCGATGCCCTCACGGACCAACTGTTCGGCCAACGCACGCCCCAGCCCCGAGCTTCCACCGCAAACGACGGCCGTTTTTCCTTTCCACGTGCGTCCCGACATCGGACTCCTCAGTTGACTAAGCGGGCAACACCTGTACGCATGCTGGATTGCAAGGTAAGAATGTTATCGCGCCGGTATCACTGTCGATAGACTGCTACCATTGCTCAAGGATCTTCCATGAACCGACCCTCTCTTGATGAAGCACGATCCAAGATCATCGCCACCATCGGTCCGGCGTGCGACTCCCCGCAGATGCTGGCCAAGTTGGTCGATCACGGAGTCGACATTTTCCGCATCAATGCGGCCCATGGTAGTCAACCTTATTTTGCCGAATTGCTGCGGCGCATCGAAGAAGTTCGGCAGATGACAGGTTTCCCCGTTGGTGTGCTTCTCGATTTGTCTGGTCCGAAAATCCGGTTGGGACAGTTGTTTCAAGACCCTCTGGAGGTCGAACCGGGGGCGGAACTCGAGTTCGTGCGCGGGGAGGAACCACAGGCACCAACCGAACTGACCTCCAATTACCCGAAGCTGGTCGACGAAGTACGGCCTGGTGACCGCATCATGCTGGCCGACGGTACGATCTCGTTAGAGGTAATTGCCTGCGCGGCGGACCGAGTGCGCTGCCGAGTGCTCACCGGGGGAGTGATTCGCAGTCGGCAAGGGATCAATTTGCCGGGCGTCGCCTTGAGCGTATCGGCGATGCGCCCGGAGGATCTCGACAACGCGATCTGGGCTGCCCAAAACGGCATTGATTTCGTCAGCCTCAGCTTCGTCCGCAGTCCTCAAGATGTGACGTCCCTGAAAGACCTCCTCCGGTCACTCGACTGCCAAGCGCTGGTGATCGCCAAGATCGAAAAGCGAGAGGCGTTGGAGCGGTTAGAAGAGATCGTCGACGCCGCTGACGGCGTGATGGTAGCGCGCGGAGATCTAGGCGTAGAGATCGACGTCGCCGAGACCCCCATCGCCCAAAAACGCATCATCCAAGTCTGTCGCGACAAGTTGAAACCGGTCATCGTGGCCACCCAGATGCTCGAAAGCATGCACGAAAACAGTCGCCCCACGCGTGCCGAGGCCAGCGATGTGGCCAACGCCATTCTCGATGGCGCCGACGCCTGCATGCTCAGCGGTGAAACCGCCATCGGCAAGTACCCGATCGCCGCCGTGGACACGATGAACCGCATCATGCGCTATACCGAGCGACTGTTGAAGGACCAACCGGTCGCTCCGCTTCCCAAAGAGGTCAAGCGCGTCCATCCCATCACCAGTGCCGTGACGTACAACTCATCGAACATCGCCCAGGCCATCGGTGCGAAGCTCGTCGTCGTCGCCAGTCGGACCGGCGGCACCGCCTGGGTCAAGTCCAAGCAACGCAACTACATCCCCACTCTCGGCGTAAGCAACGATTGGGCGATTCTCAGACGAATGTGTTTATTCTGGGGCATCATGCCGCATTACATGGAGTCGCTAGACGATCCTCAGCAGCTAATTCGGGAAGTAGTGCACTGGGGCAAGACCCACAGCTTGCTGGCCCCCGGTGACAATATCGTCGTCGTCGCCGGTACCGGTGTAATGGCCAAGACGCATAACCTAGTCGTCGTCCATCAAGTCCAACCTGATTGACCTCTCGATCGGAGAGGCGAGCAAGCCTCTTTCGTTGCACCACCGAGCCGCCCAATGGCGGGCTAAAGTTCATCGGCGGGGCGAACTCGTAGTTAGCGGACAGGCGCGGGGCGCTGATGGCGCAGCGGGACTGGCCCACCTCCGTTTTCTAGGCCTGGTGACCGACCCGCGCTTCGCTGCAGCGCGTCACTTCCTCCACCGTACCCTCGAAAGTTGACCCTCAATTCCGCGCCTTCGGCACCTTGACCTCTACCTCCGATCGCTCTAGTATAGGATCAGCTGGATCGATGTTAGCCAGCGAATCCCCCTAACGTGATACTCAGGAAACTTGCCATGGCGCGGTGCGGTCTCCAGACCTTATCCCTTACCAAGCTCCTTCGGGAGCGTATCGGGGTTGGACTGCACTGATCGCCTTGCAGCAACTACACGTCGGTTCCATCCAACCCCGATGCTCCTCGCGAGCATCGGGGTTTTTTCGTTGTTTTTCCAGCCGAATCAGCAATTAGGTACCACCATGCGGCGAATCATCATCTTTGACACGACGCTGCGTGACGGCGAGCAATCGCCTGGCGCAAGCATGAACCTGAACGAGAAACTGGAAGTGGCTCAAGCGTTGGCCGAGTTGGGAGTCGATGTTATCGAAGCCGGATTTCCTATCGCCTCTCCCGGAGATTTCGCGGCCGTACGTGAGATCGCCAACACGGTCCGCGGGCCCACCATCTGCGGCCTGGCCCGCTGCAATACGGCTGATATCGAACGTGCTTGGGAGGCGCTTAAAGGGGCCACGCGGCCACGCATCCATGTGTTCTTGGCCACCAGCGCCATCCACCGCGAATTCAAACTGCGGATGACGCAGGAGGAGATCGTGGCCCGTGCTGTCCAAGGAGTTCAGCTGGCCGCCAAGTACTGTGACGACATCGAGTTCTCGCCGGAAGATGCTGCCCGCACCGAACACGACTTCCTCTGCCGAGTCGTGGAAGCGGCCATCGACGCGGGAGCAACAACGATCAATATCCCCGATACTGTTGGTTATGCGGTCCCCAGCGAAATGTACGACCGCTTTCGCATGCTGCTCAACCGCGTGCCGAACATCGATCGCTGCGTGTTAAGCGTCCATTGCCACGATGACTTGGGACTGGCCGTGGCCAACTCGCTGGCCGCCGTCGAAGCTGGTTGCGGGCAAATCGAATGCACCATCAATGGCATCGGCGAACGCGCAGGAAACTGCGCCCTGGAAGAAGTGGTCATGGCTTTGCGCACCCGCAGTGATCATTACCAGTGCGAAACAGCCATCAACACCAAGCGTCTCGTCCCCACCAGCCGGCTGGTGAGCAAGGTTACCGGTCTGGAGGTACAGCGCAACAAGGCGATCGTCGGCCGCAACGCCTTCGCTCACGAATCCGGCATCCACCAGGACGGGATGCTCAAGGAACCCAGCACCTACGAGATCATGCGACCGGAAGACGTGGGATTTGCCAAGACCGACCTCGTGTTGGGGAAACACTCGGGGCGCGCCGCGCTGTCCGACCGTATTCGTGCGTTGGGATTCTCCCTGACCGCCGAACAACTGCAACACGTCTTTGAACAGTTCAAGCAACTGGCCGACAAGAAGAAATCCATCTACGACGGCGACATCGTCGCTTTGGTACAACAAGAAATCTCGGGTCAAGCGGACGAAGCCTGGCGTTTGGTGCGATTCGACGTCACCAGTGGAACGGGCCATCCTCCCCGGGTTTCCTTAACGCTTTCCCACCGCGGCAATGAGGTATCCGAAGAAGTAGCTCAAGGCGATGGGCCTATCGATGCTGCCTTTTGGGCCGTTGAGAAGATTACGGGTTACCACGTCGTATGCAAGGACTTTCGCGTGCGCAGTGCCACCCTAGGGCGCGATGCCCAAGGCGAAGTGCAATTGGAGATCGAGCATGAAGGTCAAACGATCCGCGGCACGGGCGTATCGACCGATACCGTGGAAGCGACCATTCTGGCCATGCTGAACGCCATCAACCGCATTGAACAATCTGCTACGCCAACCAAGGAAGCTGCGCCATCAACCTCACCGCGGCAATGAGGCAGTACCCCTTGGGTCGTCGCCGGCCGTGGCGGTGAGCGCATTCAGTCATACAGCAAGTACGCGGCTCGGCGGGAGAGAAACTTGTCGACTTCCGCCGCCGCGGCTTCCAGGATTCGCTCCGGGGTAGCCCCTTGCTCCATCAGCTGCACCACCTCATCGTTTCCAATCAAGCGGTTCAGGTGCTTCCGCTCCCAGGCCTCGGGGTAAAGCTTCCGCAGGGCAACGGCAAGCTCCACGCCCACCTGCACCGGCTGCAGCAAGCTGCGGTCGACGACGTCGATGTACAGGCCGTCGCACTCCTCCCCCGCGTATTTGCTGCTATCGGGCGTAAAACGAATCGGCACCCAGCGTACTCCCGGGACGCGCCGCTGTCGCAGATAGGCGGCCAGCTCCACCCCGTCGATCCACGGAGCGCCGATGATTTCAAACGGCGTATCGGTACCGCGTCCCACAGACAGATTCGTCGTCTCCAACATGCCGATGCCCGGATAGAGATAGGCCTGCTTCAGATTGCGCATGTTCGGTGAGGGATTGACCCAGCGAAGCCCCGTGGCATCCCAGCTCATCTCTCGACGCCATTCGGTACAGGCAATCACTTGCAACTCCAGATCCATATCGCGTTCTACGCGAAAGAGCTGCGCCAGCTCGCCGACGGTCATCCCATGACGCAGTGGCAAGCGATGAAATCCCACGAACGATTCTTTCCCGCGATCCAACATGGGGCCGGCAACGTGCACGCCATCGAGCGGATTGGGACGATCCAAAACGACGAACTTCTTTCCGTGTTCCGCCGCCGCCATCATCGCCTCGCCCATCGTCGAGACATAGGTGTAGAAGCGCGTCCCGATGTCTTGAATGTCGAACACCAAGGTATCGATCTCGGCCATCATGGCCGGCGTGGGTCGACGCGTGTCCCCGTAGAGACTGAACACCTTCAATCCGGTTCGACGATCTCGGGAGTCATTGATGCGGGCCACATCGAGCTTTCCCTCCAATCCGTGCTCCGGGCTGAACAACACCCGCAGATCCACTTCGGGTGCCGCTGCCAATACTTCGATGGTGGTTCTTCCGTCGCGCAAACGGCCCGTATGGTTGGTGATCAGTCCGATTCGCTGGCCTCGCAAAACGCGAAAACCGTCTTCTTCCAACACATCGATGCCACAGGACGTGGGATGCGGGTAGGCCGGTGCGGTGTCATCGCGAATGGCCGTGGCAATACGATTGGCGATTTGGCCCGCCAAATGATTCACGCTGCCCTTGCCATCAGGATGGACACGATTACTCAAAAAGATGAAGAACAAATCCAATTCCGGATCGATCCACATCACGGTGCCGGTAAACCCTCCATGGCCGAACGCGGCAGGTGAGAGCAGATCGCCACGATTGCTCGAGTACCCCGTCTGCTTGTCCCATCCCAACCCGCGCCAACCGCTGGAGACCCGATACCCACGCGTCATCAACTCCACGGTGCGGGGATGCAAGACGGTCTGGCCACCCTCGCCGCCAGCAAGCCGCGCCCCGGCAAGCATGGCGGTAGCGTAGCGGGCCAAGTCGCTTGCCGTAGAGAACAAACCAGCGTGTCCAGCCACACCACCCAACAAGTAGGCGCGAGGATCGTGGACCACGCCGCGCATCCACTGCCCATCCCGCTTTTCGGTCGGCGCCGCCCGTGCCTGTAACTCCGGCGGCGGATTGAATCCAGTTTCCAACATCCCCAACGGCTGAAAGATCTTCTTGGCGGCGAACTGATCCAGCGGCCAGCCGCTGATCGCCTCCACCAGCTTCCCCAGGACGATAAAGTTGACGTCGGAATACTTGAATTGCTGGCCCACAGGTGCAATCAATCGCAAATCACAAATCTTCTCCCAGGCCTTTTCGGGGCCCTGTCGATAGTCAGCTAACGGATTATCGGGAGTAAGTCCACTCTGATGCACCAACAGATCGACGACGCGGATAGCATCCTTGCCATGGCTTCCGAAAGTCGGCAAGTACTTGGCCACACGATCGTCCAGCCTCAACCTGCCCTCTTCAACTAGTCTCATGATACTGGTGGCCGTGGCAACCGGCTTGGTCAGCGATGCCAAGTCAAAGAGGGTATCGATCGTCATCGGTTCGGCATCCGGTGCAACCTTTCGCAATCCAAAAGCGTTCAAGTAGGCGATTTTTCCGTGGCGGCCCACGCAGATGACGCAGCCCGGCATGTTCCCGGCGGCAATCGCCTGTTCGACCAACGGTGCGATCTGTGCCAACCGTTGGCCATCGAAACCGACCTCCTCAGCAGTCACTGTGGGAACGTCCGTGCGTGCAACGGGAGCGGCTGACTGCGCCCACAGTCGATTCCACGCCAGGAGCAAAATGAGCATGCCCCCCGGCCTTCGGCAGCAGAAGCCACGCACACCGAGCCACAGGCAAGCGTTTCGGAAACCCTGGGAATTCCATGTTCTGTCACTCTCTTAATCGCATGAGATTGCTCGATCCACCGGAGAAACAACTTGCCGTGGTGGTCTCAGGTGGGTTCCCATCCCTTCGGGCACGCGTTTGCCTACCCATTGCACTACCCAATCCTCCATCCACCGTTGGATTCCTCCGCCTTCCCGGCGGGCGAAATAGGCCATGTGCCCGCCTCGTTGCGTCACCAGCACGCGCACGGCGGGCGAAAACGGGGCTTCGATGGTCGTGACGGGATCGATAATTGGATCCTGCCTATCCACCAACACGTCGGTGGGAATCACGATGTGGCGAACCCATGGGGCAGCGCTGGCATCAGTATAGTATTCCTCCGCGCTGCGGTAGCCACTCAACGGTGCCGTGTAACGTTGATCGAACTGCCGAATCGTTTTGGGAAACGGACGATAGGGCAGGGCAGCCCATTGAGGCCACCGATTACGCCGTTGCCCCACCTGATGCATCAGCAACCGAATGTAATAGCGGCTGTAGATTGCCCGTGAGAATCGATCCATGTTCGCGGCGCACGCGTGCAAGTCGACCGGAGGAGCGACCGCTAATGCGGCGTTGATGGCACTATGCACATCAGGGTAGGGAAGGGCACCTGCGCCGAGTTCCCCCAACAGTTTCAACAAGATGTTGCCACTCAACGAGAACCCGATTACCGCCAAGGGAGCAGACGGAAATCGGCTTGCGGCAGCCGCCAACACGGCGGCAAGATCGGCACTCGAGCCAGCGTTGGCCGGCTTCCAGGCCAGCTCCATCCCGGCACCGCATCCTCGCAAATCGACGCGCCATACCCGCACCCCACGCTGCCGCAGACGAGCGGAGAGGCGTGCCAGGTAGGGACTGCAGTGAGCGCCGCCGAGTCCGTGAAGCAGGACGACCAGTGGGGCCGACTCGACAAGCTCTGGCTGCGCATCCTCGTGCACCACGATACGCTCTCCATCGCGCAAGGGGATCAATCTGGTCGATGCTTGGTAGGGAGGCACACCACCACGGTCCAGACCGATCCACAGCGTCTGCAGATGCCCGGTGCGGAGGAGGGGGTGGGGACGGAAATCGACGTACTGAACCATGGACCTCAGGTGCCGAGTGAATGCAGGGGCTACACGATGCGCGCGATCTATGGATAATCCCTCTCGATCACACCAGATGACAGCTCGCTAAGAACTTCAACGGATCTATTCTAATGCCTCACTATGATGTGTGTGGATTGGGCAACGCGATCGTCGACATCTTCCTGGAACTGGACGAAGCAGAATTCGCCACCCTGGGATTTGAGCGAGGTACGATGCGGTTGGTGGACAAGGAGTCCCAGCACGCGTTGCTCGAACGCTTTCACAATGGCCGCCACGATCTCCGACTGGTCAGCGGCGGTTCCGTAGCCAACTCGATCATTGCCCTTTCCCAGTTGGGTGGCAAAGCCGCCTTCATCGGCTGTGTGGGAGATGATCGCTATGGGTTGCATTATGTCGAGGAGTTCGAGCAGTTGGGAATCGATATCGGCAGTCCCATCCTCTACGGAGAAACGACCGGAACCTGCTTGGCCATCATCACTCCGGATGCCGAACGCACCATGCGCACATGCCTGGCCATTTCCAGCCACCTCTCGGCCGAGCACGTCGACGTCCATCGCATCAGCGAGTCCCAGTGGTTATTCATCGAAGGTTACGTGTTCGCCAATCCAGAAACGGGGCAGGGAGCCATCGAGCGGGCCATCGAGATCGCGCGTCAACAAGGGACAAAGATCGCCTTGACGTGCTCCGATCCTTTCATCCCTGAGGTCTTCGGGGAGCCCTTTGCCCACGCGCTCCGTCAAAGCGACTTGCTGTTTTGCAATGGTCCGGAATCGATGGCGCTGACCGGTGCTTCCACGCCTGGAGAAGCCTTCGCAAAGCTCGCGGACATGGTTCCCAACTGCGTGGTCACCGATGGCCCTCACGGCGCTCACGTCCGTTATGACGGCCAAACTGCCCATGTACCGGCCGTTCCCACCGATCCGAAAGACTTGACGGGCGCCGGAGACATGTTCGCGGGAAGTTTCCTGTACGGGATCACCCACGGCTATTCACCGGTCGATGCCACCCGTGCGGCCAATTATCTGAGCCACAAAGTGATCAGCCAAATCGGCGCGCGCATGCACGAAGACTTGCGCGAACTGTGGAACGAAGCACTCCAGTGAGACCTCGACGATGGACACTTCGCGGCTATTCATTGGCCTGCCGGTCAGCGCCCCGGCCGCCAGCCAACTCGCCCGCCTGATCGATCGTTTGTCCACTCGTATTCCATCGGTGCGCTGGGTACCGCCTGAAAATCTTCATTTGACACTGAAGTTTCTCGGCGACACCCCGTTGGAGCGCATTCCCGCGATCCATCAGTGCATGGAATCGGCTGCCGCAAACATTGGTCCCGTGGCGATGCGCATCGAATCGTGTGGATGCTTCCCTCCTCATGGCGTTCCCCGAGTTTTGTGGGCCGGCGTACATGTCGAGGGCGATGGCCTGCTTACGATCTACCAGCGACTCGACGACGGTTTGGCAGAATTGGGAATTCGGCCAGAAAGCCGAAGCTTCCATCCGCACATCACCCTAGGCAGAACCACGCGCGCGGTCGCTCGCGAACAAGCCGACCTTCGCCGCGTCCTGCAATCAACAAACTTTGCCACCCATTGCTGGGCGGAACAAATCGTTCTCTATTCCAGTTCGCGTGGGCAGAAAGGTGTCGAGTACACCAGCCTGGCTACTGTCCCACTGGCCTCCTAACGCGCGCGACCGCCTAGGCAGTCCGCGGCGATCGCCGCCCGCCAATGATCTGGAATCAAGCCCACGGATCGCGTGCAGGACGACTGCGCAACCGATTGGCTTCCGGGTCATCGACGAACGTCTCCGTGGCTGGATCCAGCCGCAGGGGACGTTGCAGGATCCATGATAGGGCCGCTGCATGACAGGCGATATGGGATCGCCGCATTACATGCTGATTCGCTCGTGGCAGCCGGCGGCTTTTCACGCAATCGAGAAAATCGCGGCTATGAGCCGAGACGTCCAAACCGCGGACGCGTTTGGCCGATTCGGGAATTTCGTTCTCCAGGGCAGCATTGGACACCACAATCCCCCCTTCGTCGCCCGTCTCGACCGTCCCCTCGTCGCCTACAAAGCGGACGGGGCAAGTCCCCAGCTCTTGGGTCCATCCGGGACGTTGGCCAAACGGGGTGGTTAAGAAATCCAACACCAACTTGACGCCATTCTCGTAAAAGCAGGTGATTTGATTGTCATGCGGTTCATAGCGCACGGGCATCGTGTCATCGGCTTGATTGGCCCATTGGCACAAATCGACCGTATGCGCGCCCCAATCGAGCAACTTGGCACCGGAATCGAAATCCCAATATCCCCGCCAGCGACCGTCGACGTACTGCTTGTTGAAAGGCCGCCACGGGGCCACGCCCAACCACAAGTTCCAATCGCACTGCTCCACCGACGGTGTCGGTTCACCAGGCAACCACTGTGTTTTGATCTCCGGCTGATAAACCGATGCGATCAGGGTGTGCAGTTTTCCGAGTTTGCCTTGCTGGGCCAATCGAACTGCGATCTGAAAATTCGGTACACTTCGCCGCTGTGTCCCGGCTTGAAAAACGCGTTGGTGCTTCGTGGCCGCATCGGCCAGGCGCTGACACCACTCGATCGTCAATCCACAGGGTTTCTCGCTGTACACATCCTTGCCCGCTTCGAACGCCATAATCGATGCGGGCGCGTGCCAACGATCCCCCGTGGCGATGAGCACGGCATCGATGTCTCGGCGATCCAATAATTCACGGAAATCGCGGTACGTCACGCAATCCGTATTGCCGTAGTGTTGATCGACCAGCTTCTTGCCCTCCTCTCGACGCGAAGCATTGGACGTCGGCCAGTGCAACGCATTGTACATCCTGGTGCTGTAGCATGGCGCTCAGGTCATACCGGCAACGTGGTCCGACACCAATGACTCCTAACGCCACGCGCTCGCTCGGCGCCGCTTGTCCCTCACGTCCCAGCGCGCGTGCAGGTACGATGGTCGGAAGCAATGGTGCACTGGCAGCCGCCACGAAGGCCCGACGCGAAATACCAGGCCTTCTCTTCTCACGCCACGCTTTGTTCTGGTCACCACATTGCCCGCGTACCTCACGCACGTTCTCGCGTTGCATCATCATTGCCCTTTCTCGAACAAACGATCGTCAATCGTCCATTGCCCGTAGTTGCGCGGAAGATCCTGCCGTCCCCCACCATCATCTCCAACACAGCAAGAAAATAATCGGTCCATGCAGCGGAAACCGACCTCTCGGGGGTCTAGCGCCCATGCGATCCGCAGAAGCTAAAGGAAATGATCTCCCCAGGGTTGCTTCTCGCTTCCAACTTCCCCGTGGCAATCAAACACACCTTGGCGGGGACGACGACAATTTCGTCGAGAGATCATTGTATCACGAGCCCGTCGGCTCCGCATCGAATGGGTGAGCGGTGCAAATGGGACGCACCGCTGCTGTGTGGGGTGCTTCCCCCAAACGGGTCCATGAGTCGCGAGGGTCGAACTCCATGAATTCGATCAGGAAAATTCTCATGAGCAGAAAGTGGCACAGTCCGGAGCAGCTCATCAACAAGCTTCTTGAGGCGGAGGCACTTGTCGTCGTTCGCCCAGACGATCGGCCAGGTAGGCCAAACGTTGGAGGTCGATCGCAGCATCACTGCCGATGGGTGTTGGACGCGCCGACGAATTTGTTTTTAACGCGCGCCGTGGCACATTCGCCGGCTGGAAGTAGTTTCCATACTTCAAATACCAGCACGACGCGTTTCAAATTCCAGCACGCCCCGCCAGCGAGTGATAAAGCACTTCAATACAAGCACGACGCGCCAGCGAGTGAACCAGCAAGTGAGCAAAACAATCGACGAACCACGGTGCGAACCACACTCGCTTACGCAGCGTGCTGGTATTCAAAGCGTGCAGGTATTGAATGCGCGCTAGTAATGGAAACTGCCTTTACTCCTCAGCTCCAGCCGCTGCACAGCCGAGAAGAGGAACCATCACCCGTTATTTTACCGATACTCTCGTACCCCCCCGGTATAAACCATGGGGGCAGCTCAGCCGTACCAGCTCGGGGATTCACTTCCATCGATCCCTTGACAACAGTGCGGCCGATCCGTCAGCGGCGGCTCGAACAATCAATCGGCACCTGGCGGTTGTACCAGGTGCCTCGGTGGCGGGGCATCAGAACCGCTGGTCAACGCGGTGGCCACCATGCCAGTAAACAACGCCAGGGCGATTAATATCGTGGCCAAACGCTCTTTCTTTTTCATCGCGTTGAAAACTCCCGACCGAAAGGAAACCAAGAAATCCGCCGAGTAGCAGCACTGCTCCCGCGGAGTGGTTTACTCGTCGAACCATTCGTCAGAGGCATCGAATTTCGGAGAGGCGATGATCACCACCCGCATCTTGCCCACCGCTCGGTGGCGTGTTCCTGGCCGAATAACGATGGCCGTGTGAGGACGCACGGGAATGGATTTGCCGTTCAATTCCATCCGTGCTTCGGGGGAACACTCCAAAAAGAAATAGGTCTCGGTGATGCGGCGGTGATAGTGTGTCCGAGCGTCTTCCAGAATGTCGGTAACATGCAACGAATAGGGCACGGAAGAGTCGTCCATCAGACTTCTGCGGGCCCATCCACACGGGCAGCGCTGCGCCTCGATCTGCGCGAAATCGACGACGTCATAACCTTTCGATTCGACGCTCATAAGTTCCGGCCCCTTTCCCCAGCACGCGTTGTTTACTAAACGCTACGACTTATGTTGGTTGCGCAGTTTAAGGCGTGATGGGCTGGTTGTGTAGACCTTAGGAGCTTTCCACCTACCGCGTCCCCACGTCAGCACCAACTAGCCCCCCCATGGAGGCCCTTGCCATTTCCATTCGTTATGCACTGCCGGCACCTGATCGTACCGCGCGGCATGCCCGCGGCGCGCGTGCTGGCGGCTGAACCGGCGCGTTGGCTTCTGGCACCGGCAGCGTGAGGCCAGATTATTCGGAGAGCCCTCACCGACGACCAACACCCCTGATGGCGTCCCGTGCTGTAGGCACGCGCCCATGCGGATCCGCCCCGAGACAGGAGGATCGTCCGTCGACCAGACGATGGCTGGTGAGTGCCCGCAGAGAGGACCAACCAACGACAGCGACTCTCCCCGCGAGAAGCACTGCCATTGTTGGTGAGAGGCGCGAAAACCTTAACCGATTTTCCCTCACCCCTTGTGGACGCCACATTCCACCTGAAGCGGTGGTCTGTTAAGGGTTATGGTGGGAAGGGGGAGCGATTATGGAAGATTGATCGGAAGCGAATCGGCGTGCAGCTCGCCCTAATCGTCAAACTTTGCGCGACCGCTATCACCGTAGCAGACTGTCGCCCTAAGTTGTTGCTACAAAAAAGGTTGCACGCCCCTCAAGCGTTCTGTTCCGAGCATCCGATACTACCCAACGGCACGTTTCCCCACGGGCAAATCCAAGGAAGGAACGTGTTGCCGCCGGAGGAACGAAGAGCCCAAGGATGGCTCATCCGGTACCTGGCGCGGCAGACTTAGGCCGATTCAGCCCTGGCATCGTTTCCACGGAGAGAGTCGAGGATCAGCACTTGGCGTTTTTCCGTAGGCAACACCGGCATCACGAAGTGGGGCATGAGGTCCGCGCGATTTCATTCCCAATGCCGCTGCAGGTTAGAGGGCGATTTCGTTGGCGACTTCGTACGACGAAACCGGTCTCGGCCTCGTTTGAAGCACCCCCAACGCAGAAGCGGCCGTCGCCCGCCAGTCAAAATGAGGTTCATCGTTAAAGGGAGTTTAGGCTCGATGAAATGGAACATGATTTTAGGGTCCCTGATGCTGGGCGCCAGCCTGTGCACCCCGAGCTTCGGCGGAGGGCTGCTGGATCACATGCTCGGCCTGAAGGGGAGTGGGTGTGACAGTGCCTGCTGTGATACCGGATGTGCAGCCGATCCGACCTGCGGTTGCGAAACCAATGCGTGTGATCCCTGTGCTGGCGCCGATCCGGCCTGTGGTTGCGAGATCGCCGCGTGCGATCCTTGCGCTGGAGCCGGCCCGGCCTGCGGATGTGAAGTGAACGCATGCGATCCCTGTGCTGGTGCTCCCAGCTGCGGATGCGAGACGGCATGCCAGCCATGCTGCCCGCCGCGCCGTCCTCTGCGTGAGCTGCTTCACGCCGTTCACTGCAAGAGTCGGGCGTTGATCGGTCGTTTGCATCACCACAAGGCATGCTGCGACAGCGGCTGCGCTTCGGCACCGGCTTGCGGCTGCGAAGTCAATGCCTGCGATCCTTGTGCTGGCGCTGCACCGGCTTGCGGCTGCGAAGTCAACGCCTGCGATCCTTGTGCAGCTCCCAGCTGCGGCGTGGAAACGGCTTGCTGCGATAGCGTTTGCGGCAAACGTCACTGTGGCGGCCTGCTGAGCAAGTTGTTCCGCAAGCGATCCAACTGCTGCGATGCGATTGTCTGCGATTCCTGCTCGGGTTGCGCTGCAGGAGCTCCGGCAGTTGCACCGGAAGCCGAGGGTGACGAGGCTCCCATGCCTCCTGCTCCCAGCGTTGACCCTAGCGCTTACTTGCAAACCAACCGACGCGTCATTCAAGCTACCAGCTTCGTTCGTTAATCTGAACAGGTTATCTAACGCCTGGTAGACTCCATAGATGCGTTCTCACGGCCCATGCTGCCTCGCGCGGCATGGGCCGTTTTCTTGTTTTGGGGTTACCTTCCCTTCTCCCAGGCAAAACGCTACCGTGAACCGAGGGAGAAGGTCGACAGCCGCCTGCCTTTGTTCTCTGCTCCTCCCCATGGATTGCCGTCTGGCGGGCCCGCAATAATGACAACCTGCCAATGAACTTCGACATACGCCAAGCCGACTTATCCAACGCCGAAGATCAGCACGATATCTTGCGGCTGCTCGACCACTATGCTCGACAACCCACCGGTCAGGGTCGGCCCTTGGACGCCGTGGTTCGCCGACGGCTGATCGACGGCCTGCAACGCCATCCTGGTACGATGATCCTGTTGGGACAGGTAGATCGACGGACCGTAGCGCTAGCCTGTTGCTTCCTCGGATTTTCCACCTTTCGCGCTCGCCCCATTCTCAACATTCACGATTTGGTGGTAGAACAAGGCCAGCGTGGAAAAGGTTTGGGAGAGCAGATGTTGCGCGCTGTGATCGACCGGGCGGCCAGGCTCGGTTGCGCTGCCGTGACGCTGGAAGTCCGCGGCGACAACCCGGCACAGCGGTTGTATCAGCGGGTAGGATTTCGGTTCACTGAAGGGCCGCATCTGGTGCCGGTTTATTTCGGGCGGTACGAACTCCCCCCGGAGTCTGCGAATCACCCTTCGACGGATCAAAAGGGATAAGGTTGGACGGCAATCCCGATATCGATTGGAATAGCATACTCGGCGAGTTGCCGCGGCTCGACGGCCGTCTCGCTGCGGCGCGGTGGCCCGAGCTTTCTGCTGCCGTGCTGGCATCGCCCCCGCGGGCCATCCGCTGCCATCCGGATCGCCCGATCGAGGAGCTCCCGTTTGCGGTCGATCCGGTTGCTTGGTTCCCTACCGCCATGCATGTCGTTGGCCCTGACGTACGTCCCGGCGCATTCCTCCACCATGCGGCGGGGGACTATTACGTCCAGGATGCTGGCTCCACCTTGGCAGTCGCCTTGTGCCAAATACGACCGGGCGAGTTGGTTGCCGATCTATGCGCTGCGCCAGGAGGCAAATCGACGGCCATCCTGGAACTGCTACGGGGTGCGGGATGGCTAATGAGCAATGAGACGATCCGCTCACGGTTCCCAGTTCTGGAGATGGCTCTGCAGCGCAGTGGTTATAGCAATTTCGGGACGACTCACAGTGACATTGCAGCCCTGACAGGCGATTGGGCAGGTCGCTTCGATTGCGTGTTGGTGGATGCTCCCTGTAGTGGCCAATCGATGGTGGGCAAGCAGCGTCAATCGTTCAGCGCTTTCAAAGCGTCCCATATCGCCCTCAACGCCGCCCGCCAACGTCGTATCCTACGAGCAGCCGGCTGCCTGATACGCCCGGGAGGACGGCTTGTCTACTCGACGTGTACCTTTTCTGTCGAGGAGAATGAGCGGGTGGTGGAGTGCTTTCTCAGCGAGGAACAAGGTTGGGAACTGATCAGTATCCCCGGTTTTGAACGGTGGGCGGTCCCAGGCTATCCCGGGTGCTATCGTCTGTGGCCACACCTCGACCAGGTAGCTGGCGCCTTCGTGGCGGTCCTTGTGAAGCATGCCGACCGAAGCGACGTCCGCGAATGGCCACATGCGGTCGCAGCGGGGGAGGAGAATTCACGTCGGAAGCAACATCACCCTCGTCGCCATGAGAAGAGTCGCCGGCCAACATCGATCGATGTGCTTTCCCGACCGCCATCGGTTTCTTGGGGTAGCTGGTCAGCGATCGCCCGGGAGGGGCTGTGGTGGCAAGAAGGACAGACACTGCGTTACGCCCCCGCCGAGGCCGCTTCCTTTCACTCGGTGCCTTCGTACCGAGGCTTTCCGGTTGCGCGACGGACAAGCGACGGCTGGCTGCCCACCTATGGAACAGCCCGGGCTGCCGCCACCCTGCTGGCCGATTATGAGCAATGCCAGCTGAGTGACACGGACGCCTGTCGGTACGTGGCTGGTGGTACGATGCTGGTGGACGGCCTGCCCGACGGCTGGCGGATCGTGCACTGGCGGGGAAGGCCATTGAGCTGGACCAAAGTTGTGGGTGGCCGGTTGAAGAACCACTTCCCCAAACCGCTCCGACAACAAGCCACACTCGCTCTCCAATAGCCACCTTCGCCGCCCGTGGGCTGCCCCCTTTTACCAGGGGTTATGAGGACCAGGGGTTATGAGAGTTTGAGTTAGTCAACCGCTGATGGCTCCTCTTCCTGGCAGTGCCGCGGCCCAGCCGGCAACAAACTCCGAGGTGGTCCGACAGCCCGAGCGGCCTAGGTCTGGCGTCCGGGGGGGGCCATGGCCGCCGGAATCAGGCACTGCGTCGTGCGCTTCGTTGCCGTCCATCTCCCCTTACCCGTTCGGCGTCAAGGTTGCTTCGCCTTCTGTAGCCCCTGGCGATTGGGCGCGACGTTCTGGGGTATCGAAATCGGATTCTCTTCGGCACAATGGAAACGGTTCATGAGCCACCGAGAGGGATGGGTAGAGCTCTACGTAGTCGCAAGGAGGAAATAGACGTGCATCGCCGTAGCCTAATCCAAATGGCGGGAAGCATGCCCTGTGGTCTGCTGTTGGCGATTTTGGCAGCGCCACAACCGGCCGACGCTCAGCAGACAGGTCGGGTCCTCTATTCGGCCTCAGCTCCTCTGCAAACGGAAACCGGCTCACCCACAGCCTCTGCGGCGGTAGTACCCCCTAACAACGCGGCTGATTCATCCAGCACGACGCCTGCCACGAGCGCGGCGCAACCTTCTGCTCCGACCACTGCCGCTCAGGCCTCTTCAGCGCCGCAGCCCAATGGCAGCCAAACGGCGAAGCCGGAGGACTCCGGTTCCTCTCCACCGCCCGCGTCGCCAGGCAGTCTCACTCCGGCCGATGCCGAAGCCTTAGCGGGGACGCTGAAACAACGGCTTGAGCAGGTGCAAGCCGACGAGCAGCTGGCCGCCGAAACCAAAGAAGCGCTTATCAAATACTACCAGCAAGCGATCGCCGATCTGGAGCGCGCGCGAGCATTGGCGGAAACGGCAGCCTCGTTTCGGCAGCGCGTCAACGCGGCACCGCAGTTGCTGGAGGCGGCCAAGCGGGAAAAGGAGCAACGCAGTGCGGGGACACCTCCCTCCGATGCGATCGACCTCAGCGAGCTTTCCTACGAGCAGTTGCTCTCCTACAAACAGCAGGTCGAGAGCGACTTGGCAGCCGCCACCGCTCGGCGAACCCAGTTGGTGGCCGAAGTCAACAAGCGGGCCACGCGCCGCAAGGAACTGCCTCAACTTATTTCCTCTCTGAAGGCACAGATCGAACAAGCGGTCGCCGCCTCCACGGCGGCACCAGCCGGACTCGATGCCGCGGTACAAGAAGCACAGAATTGGGCGAATACGGCCCGCCTACACGCCATGGCCATGGAATTGGCCAGCCTCGAAGCGGAGATGCGTGCCTATGACGCGGAGGCTCAATTGCTGCCGTTGCAGGTAGAGCTTGCGCAAATGGCCGAATCTCGGCTCCAGCAGCTGCTGCGGCAGGCCGATGAGGAACTGGCCGAACGACGCAAGAACCGCATTCTTTCCTACCGCATCGATTTCAGCCAACTCGATCCCCCCGATTCCCCCCCTTTCGATCGCATCGCGCAGTGGTTGGGGTTGCAGCAGACGACGAGGGAGACGGCCAGCAATCAATCCGAGCACGATGTCCTTACCTGGCAAGAGATTGCTCAGGAGAACGCCGCCTTGCAGGCTGCGTTGGCCGAGCTGCAAAAGGATCTGGAGCAGTGGCGCGAACGACGTGGCAAGATGGAAGTACGCGTCGAGGGGCGTGACGAGTCCGTAGGAGGATTCAACACCTGGGTCGGACTGATGCTCCGCAAGCAGCGGATGGAACTACCGGACGAATCGACGTTGGAAGCGTTGCTGCGCAGCTATCAGCAGAAGATCGACCAGGCCGATTCGCTGCTCTTTGACCTGGAGGATGCCTTGGGAGACCTGCGGCAAATCCGCGAGCACCTCAACGGCGAACTCTCCGCAGAGCAACAGCATCTGTTGGAGCTCAGTGAAGAAATCCTCACCGGCATGCGCACTGACGTCAACGACTACCTGACCGACTTGTACGAAATGGCCGACGTGCTCGACCAAACGATTCAGTTTGTGCGCGAGTACCGTAAATTCATCGATGAACATGTGTTGTGGATTCGCAGCAGTTCTCGCCTGGGACTGCCCCACCTCTCGCAATCGGTGGAAGCCTTCACGTGGTTGGTTAGCGCCGAAAACTGGGCGTCGGCGGTACAGTTGTTGTGGGCCGATATCCGCACCGCGTGGTGGGCCTACGCCTTGGTTCTTACCACGGTGATGTGGTTGGTTCTTTATGGAAGTCGTCTGCGTCGCAAGCTCGCCGAACTATCGCAGAAGGCGGCCAAGGGATCATGCACCAAATTCTCGTTGACCGGCGAAAGCACATTGCTGACCCTACTGCTCGCCTTGCCACTACCCCTGTTGTTGTGGGGATTGGCGTGGCGATTTCGTACCGCTGCCGGCGTAGAAGGCAACCCGCGCGGTGCAGCCGAATTCCTGCGCGCGTGGGCGGCGGGCCTGGAGATGGCGGCGATTGCCGTGGTGCCAATGGAGACGCTGCGGCAGATCTGCCGCAGCAATGGCTTAGGAGACAAACACTTTGGCTGGGACAGCCAGATCACGGCCCTTTTGAAAACCAACTTGCGGTGGTTGATCGACATCAGCTTGCCGTTGATCGGCGTGATGGGCGTGCTGCAGTCGACCAGTTCGACCAGCTGGGCCGAATCGCTGGGACGAATCTGTTTTCTGGTGCTGATGGTAATCCTCAGCCTGTTCCTGGCGCAGGTATTCCGTCCTCGCCAAGGGATCTTCAGTCGGTTCATCAGCGAGCATCCCAACGGCTGGCTGGCGCGCCTGCGTTACGTCTGGTATTCGGCGATCGTGGCTGGCCCACTGCTGTTAGCCATGGCCAGCGCTATCGGTTACCACTATACGGCACAGCGCATTGCCAACCACCTGAGTTCGACGGCATGGATGATCGTGGCCTTGGTGATCGTCTACAGCTTGCTATCTCGATGGCTGCTGCTCAGCCGGCGAAAATTGATGATCGCTCAAGCGCGGCAACGTTTGGAAGAAGCAGCGCAACGAGAAAGCTCCAGCGATGCGCCGCCACGACCGGCCGACAGTGAAGAGGTGAACCTGGTCGCCATCAACGAACAGACTCGGCGACTGTTGTTTAGTTTTGCCATGACGGCCGGGTTGATCGGCGCCTATTACATTTGGTCCGATGTCCTGCCGGCAATCAGCTTGCTGAACCGCTTCGAATTGTGGCAGGTGCAAGGGGCGACTCCGGATGAGACGGTGGCCATTACCCTGGCACACCTTATTTTGGTGATTCCCATCGTCGTGTTGGTCACCATCGCCGCGCGGAACGTCCCCGGTTTGTTAGAGATCTTTCTGCAACATCTGCCGATCACCAAGGCGGCAAAGTACGCCATCACCACGTTGGTGCGTTACTGTATAGTCGCCCTCGGCATCATCCTGGTCGCCTCGACCATTGGCCTACGGTGGTCCTCGGTGCAGTGGCTGGTCGCTGCCTTGGGTGTCGGCTTGGGTTTTGGCCTGCAAGAGATCTTCGCCAACTTCGTGTCGGGCTTGATCCTGTTGTTCGAGCAACCGATTCGCGTCGGCGACATCGTCACCGTTGACGGGGTCACGGGGACCGTCTCACGCATTCGCATCCGTGCCACCACGATCGTCAACTGGGACCGGCAGGAACTGATTGTCCCGAACAAAGACATGATCACTGGCAAGCTGTTGAATTGGACATTGGGAGACACGACCAATCGGATCACACTAAACGTCGGTGTGGCTTATGGGTCGGACATCGTGCGCGCTTGCGAGGTCGTCGGTCGCATTTGCCAGGAGCACGAAGCGGTGTTGAAAGACCCGCCCCCCATGGTCACCTTCGAAAGCTTTGGCGACAGCTCGTTGAATATCGTCGTCCGTGCCTACCTCCAGAGCTTGGAGAATCGCCTGCGCACGATCCACGAATTGCATCAAGCGATTTACCTCGCCTTCGCCGAGGAGAAAATCGAGATACCATTCCCGCAACGTGACCTGCACATTCGTTCGCTGGACGAACGGCTGGCGAGGCTGTTGGCCGAGACCGGTCACGAACAACGCGCTGCAACGGCGCACCGTCCGGTCGACCCAGCCACCGACAACCAGCCAGACGACACCGACAATCCGTTGACCAGAAACGATTCGTGAGCCAACATTTTTTTAGTAGACCGGCAGCCCGCGAGTCGGCCTGGAGAATCCGAGCAGCGGCCTGCCATCGATCGCTTCCAGCAACTTGCCGTCGAGAGAATCGCTTATGCCGATCTACGAGTTCTACTGCCGCGATTGCCACACGATTTATAGCTTCTTCTCGCGCCGCGTGGACACCGAAACGATCCCGGCTTGTCCCAAAGCGCAAGGGAAACGCCATCGTCTACAACGCCAAGTCTCTCGCTTTGCCATCTCGCGAGGACTAGCTGAGCCCAGCGGCGATCACCTCGATTTGGACATCGACGACGAAAAGATGGAAAAAGCCATGATGCAATTGGCAGCAGAGATGGATGGAGCCGATGAGGACGATCCGCGCACGATGGCACGCGTCATGCGTCGGTTATCGGAAACCACCGGGCTGCCACTGGGCTCGGGAATGGAGGAAGCCATCCGCCGGATGGAGGCGGGCGAGGATCCCGATAAGATCGAAGAGGAATTGGGGGACGTACTGGAGTCCGAAGAACCCTTTGCCACGGGAGAGAGCAAGTTGCGGGGAGTGGTGCGCCGCATGAAAGAGACACCCAACGTCGATCCACAGCTTTACGACTTGTGAGCTGTCGCATCGCCTTAGCGGTGCTGCTCGGCATCGCGCGTCAGTTCGTGCAGCCAGGCCGCCACTTCCGCATCGCTAGGCATCCGCCAATCACCGCGTGGTGATAGACTGACGCTACCGACCTTCGGACCATCGGGAACGCACGACCGCTTGAATTGGTTCTGGAAGAACCGCGTGAGAAAGGTGCGCAACGTCTGGCGAATTTCTTGGTGGCTATACTCGCGAGAGAACTCCGCCATCGATGCCAGGTGAAGCAACCGTTGCGGCCCGCTGCCGAAGCGCACCAGGTGGTAGAGGAAAAAGTCGTGCAATTCGTAGCTGCCCAGCACCGATTCGGTATGCTGCGCAATGTGCCCCTCCGCAGTCGGCGGCAGCAGCTCTGGCGAAATAGGTGTGGCCAACACCTGCTGCAGGCACTCGCGGGTCGCTGCATCGACCTCATGCTCGGCAACGAACTCGATGAGAAACCGCACCAGCGTTTTGGGTACCGAACAGTTGACGTTGTACATCGACATGTGATCCGCGTTGTAGGTGCTCCACCCCAGAGCCTGCTCGGACAGATCCCCGGTGCCGATGACAAATCCCCGGTTCATCAGCAACAGCGTGCGTACTCTGGCTTGAACGTTCTCAAACAGCAAGTCTTCGCGGCGCTCCGGCGGCAGCTCGCGCACCGCTTGCTCGAAGGCCTCCAGATCCATGTCGCGAATATCGATGCCGAACGGCTGATGTTGGAGAGCACGGAAGGTATCGAAACACAAAGCGCGGATGTCGATCTCCGCCGCAGTCACCTGCAACAATTCCATCAATCTTCGGGCCGACTCCAACGTGCCCTTCGTGGTTCCGAACCCAGGCATGGTCAGTGCATGGATGCGCGTTGTCGGCCACCCCACCAGGCGCATCGTCTTGGTGGCCACCAACAGGGCTAGAGTACTGTCCAACCCGCCTGATACGCCGATCGCCAGCGGCGTGTGACGCGACAGCCGCTCGATTCGCTTGGCAAGGCCGGCGCACTGGATTGCAAATATCTCGCTGCACCTTGCCCGCAACTCACGATGGTCGCGCGGGATGAATGGCTGGCCGGCAATGGCGTGCGTGGCCCCCGTTCCGTGACGGGGCGCCAAGGGAGCGTCGATCCGGCGAAAAGGTCGCGCATGGCGTCGACAGGCCTGCGACCAACTGGTCGTCACCTGGCGGTCGTGCAGGAGGTGGTGCAGGTCGATGTCCGCAGTCGCATGCGTCTCCTGCGACCACCGCCATCCGTCGCTGCCCACCCGTGGAGATTCGCTGACGATGTTGCCATTCTCAGCAATCAGACAGTGCCCACCGAAGACCAGATCGGTGGTCGACTCCGAAGGACCAGCACTGGCATAGGCGTACGCGGCCAGACAGCGACCCGATTGGCTAGCAACCAACGTCCGCCTCCAGGCAGCCTTGCCGATCAGTTCATTGCTGGCCGACAGATTGAGCAACAACGTCGCCCCCGCCGCTGCCTGGAAACTACTAGGCGGCACCGGCATCCATAGATCTTCACATAGCTCGATGCCGATAACCAGACCGTCGCCGGCATCGATGAGCAGATCGATGCCGAAGGGAACTGTTCCCAAGCCGCGCAGATGAACCTCCTGGGGCTCGATTCCCTCGGCCGGAGTGAACCAGCGAGCTTCATAGAACTCGTGGTAGTTCGGCAAAAACTGTTTGGGCACCACCGCGATGGCACGCCCACCCTGCACAGCCACGGCCGTGTTGTACAGTCTCCCCTCGACGCGCAGCGGCATTCCCACGACCGCCAGGCCCGACCACTCGTGCGTCGCGCCGGCTACGCGCGACAGCGCATCGACGCTCGCCTCCAGCAAGGCTTCTTGAGCGAACAGATCGCCGCACGTATACGCTGTCAGACAAAGTTCGGGGAATAACAAGACGTCGCTATCCGCATGGGTAGCTACCGCCTCGGCGATGGCCTCGGCATTGGATGCCGGATCGGCGATATGCAAGCGTGGACTGATAGCCGTGACACGTACATAGCCGGTATCTGCATCTTCTCGCATTTTCAATTTGCCATCTTCGAAGAGGAAGAAGTCGAGCGTGGTTCTACCGCCCGGGGAGCTTTACATCTGCCCAGCAATTTCCGATAGGTGATAACGTTTGCCAGCGTCACATAAGTCGCTCCCACAGTTCCACAAGAGGCCACCAACAAAATGCAATAACGTGCATCAGCGTAGGCGAGTGACTCCCACGCCCCACCACTCAAAGCACCTCTTCCACCACCGGATAACGTTCCCCCCGGCCTCCCCCCGGATGCCCAAAGGATTAGCATGCCGTTGAGCAATGCCGACTGCAACAGGAGTAGAGGCACGATCGCACCGATGGCAAATCCTCGGACCTGCCCTGAATGGATGCATGCCACCACTGCCAACAGGGCCGCGAATGGGAAACTTAGCCACACCACCCAGCTGATAACATCGAAACGTCGCAGGAAATACTCCAGTTCTTGGATGAGAACCGCCGGGACCACGAGTGTTACTACGATGAACGATAGAATCGCCGCCAGCACGAACCATTGTCGCCGCTCGTAATCACTGCTCCTCCATCGCGTCAGGCTCTTCCACCGATAGGCTACTAATATGCCGCAACAGCCTACAATGCTGAGCATCATGGCCAAGCGGAACAGCCATTCCACCCATCCGGTCGTTTGCTGTTGCGCGGCGTAATTGGCGCGCATTACGCCCGCTAGGAACGCAATCGCAAATCCTCCCAAGGCAACCCGCACTGACCACCAAAGAATTAGAGGATGTGCCTGTACCAGACGCGTCTCCTCAGTGTGGCTCATTCGGTAATCATCGTCGGCATCCAACGGGTGGACACCTTCTTGTCGCTGCGCCACTGGATAAACCGTCTCCGCGTGCTCATCGCGGTCTTCGAAATTGTTGCGTTCCATGATGGGCCATGCTGCTCCGTTTTTCGGCCTTATCCATCCGTCTCCGTGCACCTCACCCAACTGATTGGCTACCCACCCGGGGCCACTTATACCGGGTATGATAGACGAATCGGTCTACCTCCAGCTACCTCCGCGATGGGAGAGAAGAAATGCCGCCGCAAACCAGGCGTCAATTCGTCGGCAACAGCTTCGGGGTCGCCACGGCTCTGGCCTTACGAAGCGATCGCGCTGCCGTGGCCACCGGTCCACAAGACAGCGCGGCAGTCGGCGCGAATATCGATCTGCCCCGTGGCCGCGTCCCTCTATCCTTCATCATCGACGACTCGACCTGCCTGGTGAACATGGGGAAGTTCTGCATGCCGCAGTTCGCTGCCACCTACCCCCAACGGGCCGAATACCAGAAACCGTGGCGAGATTGGCCTGCCGAAATCCCAGATGCATTTGTACGCAAATTCGGCGAGTGGTGCGCGGCCCATGGCGTGAAGGGAAAGTACAGTGTCGTCCCTTATCCAGCATGCGTTGGTTGGCTCGATCGCCTGCTGCCGGGCTGGTCACACAAAGAATTGCGCGACAGTTTGCAACTGGTGCGCGAGCTGATGACGCCCCACTGGGACATCCACCCGGAAATGATCACGCACACCCGAGTCATCGATTTGAAAAGCGGCCGTCCTACGAACGACTTTTCACCGGCCAGCATGGAGAACTCCTATCCGCAGTCTGCAGTGAGCACCGATTATTTGGCCAGCTACATGGCCTACGCGCTGCGGATCCTGAAGAACTGCGAATTGCCGTGCACTGGCATCACCACGCCTGGCGGGTTCGGAAATCGCGTGAAAGAAAAACTCCCGGTGGCCGTCGCTGAAGCGGTGCAAGACGTGTTCGCGGCCGAGATACCGCACTACTTCAAATATGTCGTCGACACGGGATGGGACACCGAACCGATCATCGAGACGCTGGAACCACTGCGAGACGACGAAATCGCACCGGGGAAACTACCGAAGTTCGCGGTCAACATACCGGCCGGAACCGGGGACTGGTTCGGCGGATGGGACGGTACGGTGGAGAGCCAACCTCAGCGCTACGCATCGGCCGATGCCACCAGCGGTCGCCTGGTGGAGCTGATCGAAGCCCGACGACCGGCACTGATGCTCTGCCATTGGCCCGGCATGTATTGCCATGGCACCGAAAGCGGCTTCCGTGCGTTTCAGGCAGTCGTCACGGCCCTTCATTCCCGCTTTGCCGACCAGGTATTGTGGATGAAACTCAGTGAAATCGCCCGCTATTGGGCAGCCCGATTCTGGAGCGACGTCCTCGCCACGGAAGCAGGCCTGCGCATCGTCGCACCTTTCTCCTGCCCCCTGTTCACCGTGCGCATCGATCGCACAGTCCGCCAGGTGGTTCTCATCACCCCAGATGGGGCAAGCACGACGCTGCAGCGCGTCGCCTCCTTGGCAACTCTGGACCAGGGTCAGTGGTTCACCGACGGAAAATCGAGCCGCATTTGCTGGCACCTCCAACAAGGGGTGACCGAGCTGCTCATCCAATAAGAGCGGTCCCTGCACGGCGGTCAACATCCCCGTCTCCGCTGTCGTGCCACCGTGCTGATGCGGAAAGATCAAGAGCATCGTTGAGGGCACTTGGTCGATTCGCTAGTAGCTAACTATAATGGCCCACTTCAATGGGCGAATACGCGCGCTTGCCCCAAAATTGCAGGATTGATTCTAAGCTTGATTCTTAGCCCCCGAGGAGATTTGCCGGTGGCGACAACCGAGCCAGCGACGCCATTGCATCACACGACGCATCCATCCGATGGCCATCCCCAATTCGCGCAACTGACCCGTCCTGTCATCTGGTACGATGAAGGACCGGTCCGATTGGGCATGTGGATTTGCGCCTTTTGGGCGGTGGTCAGTGGCGTGTTAACGGCCGCAACCCTGTCCGTTATGGTGAACCCCCAGTGGGTGGAGGGCTACCCCCAACTGGCCTTTGGAAGAATCCGGCCCCTGTATTGGCATGCTGCGGTATACGGGTTGGTCTCGGCCATGCTCCAAGCAGGGATGTATCTGAGTCTCCAGCGCTTGTGCGGTCGGACGATGTGGCGCAAATCGTTAGCCTACTTGCACTTGGTCAGTTGGCATGCCGGCGTGGCGTGGGGTTGCTGGATGCTCTACCAAGGGCACGGCGAGGCGCGGATAGGTGCGGAACTTCCCATAGGCCCCGACTGCTTGATAGCCGTCGGTAGCCTCGCCTTCTTGCTCAACCTGAGCATGACCGCCATGCGTCGACGCATCACCGGCATGTACATTTCGATGTGGTTCTACTTGACCTCGGCCGTCGCGTTCGCTGCGATCCATCTGATCGGCAACTGGGCCACCTTTGCCGCTCCGGGCCAGACACTGACGGCCTACGCAGGGGTGGTCGATGGCATGGTTCAATCCTGGCATCGCCAGCAGGTGGTCTTCTTCCTGATTCTCTTCCCCGCGCTAGGACTGGCCTACCACATTATCCCGCATCTGACCGGCTCTCCCGTCCGGCGGTACCGGGCCGCGGTGCTGCAATACTGGTTGATGCTGATCTGTGGAGCATTCGCCGGAGCGCGTCTGTTGAACTTGACGGCCATCTCCGACTGGGTCAGTTCACTCGCCATGTGGGGTAGCGTGTTGATGCTTTTCCCTGCATGGGCCGGATCGCTGAACCTAAAAGGAATGCTGAAGACCGACCGATCGTTGCCGGGACACTGCATGCTGCTGTTGATGGTTGTGTTTGCCGGCTTTGTGTGGTGGACGCTCGAATCATCGGTTACCGCTACGCGATGGCTGACCCCCTACACGGCGATGACCGATTGGGCGGTCGCCCGAGACTGGTTGGTCATCTTCGTGGTCGGAGGGCTGATGGGCACCGCGACGATTTTTTGGCTGGTCCAGCACGTCTACCGGATTGCCGCCCCGCGCGGGTGGGGGATGGTGGTATCGGGCTTGCTCGTGTTGGGGCTGCTCCTGCAGGTAGTGGTCGGCGCCTATCCTGCGGGGGGCCTGCAAGGGCTGATGGAGATGCGAACCGACGCCATGGGAGTCCTCGTTTACCCCGACTTTTTGGATATCGTACGGGCGCGTCAGGTGTGGTGGAAGCTGTCGGCTGGCGGCGCAGCGTTGGCCGCTGGTGGCTGGGTGGCGCTGGCGATGATGCTGGTATTCCTCCGCTGGCGCGCAGCCCCGAAACCTGCGGTGGTCGTTCAGCTGAGCCCCCCGGTGGATGTCCGTTGGGTCGAACCGACGCCTCCTCCCAGCCCTTTGGCGGATAAGCCCGTCCTCGGTTTGGCGATGACGCTCGATCAAGCGAAACACTTTCTGTTTCACCTGCGTTGGCAACGTCATCCGGCCTTGTTCCTCACCGCCACCAGCCTGATTTTGGGAGTTGCCTGGGGAGTTGAGTTTCTGCCCGTCGTGGCCCAGCAACGAGCGGCACTCCGCATCGCTCCTCCCGCGCCTTACACTCCGCTGGAATTGCTCGGACGTCAAATCTACCAGCAGGAGGGCTGTGCTAGTTGCCATACGCAGATGGTGCGCCCGATCTACGCGGAGGTAACGCGGTATGGAGAGGTGAGCCGTCCCGAGGATTTTGTCTGGGACCGTCCTGCCCAATGGGGGCTGCGTCGCGTCGGTCCGGATTTGGCGAAAGTGGGAGGCACTAAGAATGGCTTTTGGCACTGGCAGCATCTGGAAAACCCGAGCCAGGTTAGCCCTGGTACGGTGATGCCGTCGTTCGCCCATCTACTCGACGAACGGTTCGACGTCGAAGACATCCGTCGCTTACTATTGACGCAGGTTGCTTTGGGAATCACCTACGATGAAGCGTGGTTGGTGGAAAACGAGCTCACGGCCGAGGACCGTGCGTACGGCGAGATGACCGAGCTCGAACAGGCCGTCTTGCGACAAGGTGAAGAAGTTGCCGCCGATATCGTCCGCTCCGGAGGTCCTGCCAACATGTTCGATCGCAAGGCAACGGCATTGATCGCCTATCTGCAACGGCTAGGCAATCCGCCTCCAGCCTCCGCCACCGGAACTCCTTGAACCCCAACCGTCCCCTATCGATCCAGAATGAACTCGCCCGAAAGGCCAAGAAGATAGTACCATGTCGGATACCTTTCCTGTAAGCGATGCTGATTCGATCTCCGTGGCAGACCAACCGATGCCGAAGTGGTGGACGCGTCTGTTCACCCTCTTCGTCCTCATCTGTCCTTTTTATCTGCTTTACTTTCACACCGGCGCCCCCGGACGCTCGGAGATCGAGCGCTATGAACGCGTAGCCTTCGAGATAACGAAAAAGCGGTTCGCGGAGATCGGCGAGCTGCAACCAACTCGAGCAACGATCTTGGAGTACACCAAGAAACCCAACTGGTTGAAGGTGGGCAAAATGGTATTCAAGACCCACTGTGTTTCCTGCCACGGCCGCAATGGCGAAGGGGGCGTCGGCCCCAACTTGACCGACGACGCTTACAAACATGTGCACGACATTGAGGACATCGCTCGTGTAATCAGCGAAGGCGCGAACAATAATGCCATGCCCGCATGGAAAGATAAACTCTCAACCAACGAATTGGTGCTCGTCGCGGCGTACGTCGCCAGCCTTCGTGGCACGCATGCTCCGGGCGGCAAAGCAGCAGAAGGCTCGGTTCCGCCACCATGGGATGCCGCCCCTGCAGATCCTGGCGCCGGCGATGGAGGTTGAGCCCCGCTAAGATGGCTGGCAGGTCAGGCGTGCGAGCGGGGTAGATCCGATAGGCCCTCCCAAACGATCCTCGCCACCAACCGGCATGCTCACCAGCATCCGGATATCCAAAGAGCGTGGATTGCGGTTTAATAGAATTATCCGCATGAAACGCGCATCGTCGCCGGCGAAAGGGGAGGACGTTTCCCACGCCGTATTGGAATGCGGATGGTTGGCACAGTGTTTGCTTGGACCTAACGTGTGAAAATCGACTGAGGATAGTGAGACAACATCGCACGGTTCATCCCAGAAACTATTCGATCGATGCGAAAGTAGGCGTAGAAGTAAGATGATAAAGCGAATCTGGAAAGAGCAGGAGTTGGTGATCGCGTCTCTAGGTGCCGCCCTGTTGGGTATCACCCTACTGGTAGGTTGCGAACGGGTAGAGCGCAGCACGGCAGTCGAATTCGAACCCAACTGGGTATACGCTTATCAAATCGGGCAGCGTTCCGAGCAGGCGATGGACCAAGCCGTGTTGGAGACGCAAGCGGCACTTACCGAGCTGTTCGGCACGCCGGATGAGCCGAAGATCCCTGCCGTATTGGCCAGCGAGGAAGAATTCGCCGACTTGATGACCATGGAGCACCTGATGGCTGCATCCGGCCCTCCGGAAGAGCAGGGGAGGGGGTTATTCCGTAAACATTGCGCTGTTTGCCATGGCGTCACGGGGAACGGTCGCGGCCCCACTGCCGCCTTGCTCAATCCATATCCGCGGGATTTCCGTCTGGGCAAGTTCAAATTCAAGTCGACTCCCATCGGGGTGAAGCCCACCAAGGAAGATATCGCCGACACCATTCGGCATGGCATCCCCGGGACAACCATGGTGAAGATTCCCGAGCTGTCGGACGAGGACATCGCGGCGTTGACCGATTATGTGATTTACTTATCGATGCGTGGAGAAGTCGAAAGAAGTTTGTTGTTCGAGGCTGGCGAATTGGTCTTCGCTGAGGGTGAGTCCCTGTACAATCCTGCGTTGAAAGAGACCGATCCCGAGGCGTTCGAGGAGCAGTGGGAGATCATTCAGGACTATGTCCTCGACACCGCAGAGTCCTGGATCGAAGCGCCTGAAGAGGTCGTCGATATTCCCCAACGTGACCCGGCGGTGGTCCCGGAGACAACGGAGCAACTGTTGGCCAAGATCCGTGCCGGCGACGAGGCAGTATTGGCCAGCGTGGCCCGTGGCCGAGAATTGTTCTTGAGCGAGAAAGCTTCGTGTGCGAAATGTCATGGCAAAGAAGGCCGTGGCGATGGCCAGACCAATGATTATGATGACTGGGCAAAAGAATGGACCAAGAAATTCGGGCTCGATTATGAGGACGAGTTTAATCAAGTTCCGCTGATCGCCCGGGGGGCGTTGCCGGTGCGGAAGATCCAACCCCGCAATTTCGAGGAAGGTGTGTTTCGCGGCGGCAGTGCCCCGGAGGAACTCTACCAACGAATCGCTCTGGGAATCGAAGGCACGCCGATGCCAGCGGCGGCTGCGGGCTCTCAGGCGACGCTAACCCCCGAAGATGTTTGGGATCTGGTAAACTACATCCGGTCGCTCTACCAACCCAAATCCGACCAGGAAGGAACCGACACGCAGGCAGAGGCATTGGCCCGAACGTAATTCCCAGCCGGTGTCACCGCAGTAGGATCGCCGGGGATTCAGTGCAGGAGCATGATCGGGCTTCGCCGGCCGGCAAGCCCCTTGCTTGGCAAGGCAGTGTAGTCGCCCAGATCATTCCCACATCCATCACTACGAGTTGCTCCCGTGCTGATCCGCAAGATACGTCCGACTGATGACCCTATGGTCGCTGGCATGATGAGCCGCGTCCTTGCTGAGTTCGCCCCACATGGCAGCGTGGACCGATCGACCGACATTGCGTCGATGAGCCAGGCTCACTTGGAGCTGACGAGCGTTTGCTATGTCGTCGAGGAAGCGGATCGTTTGATCGGATGCGGTTCGTTGCAACCACTGGCGGACTGGGGCCCAGATCATTGCCAACTACGGTACGTATGCGTGCTACCCGAATTTCGTGGAAAAGGCATTGAGCAGGTGATCCTGCGCACTCTCATTGCTGACGCCACGCGTTTCGGTTACACCAATGCCGTCTTCCACCCCATCGACCTGTCCCTCGCAGCCCGCCAATTCTATCAGCGGTTGGGGTTCCGCCTGACGGAAGCGACAGAGAGCCTCGACTCGGTCGACTCTCACGATCGCCCCCAATACGTTCTACGTTTAACCCCATTTCCGGATATTCATCTGGACGCCGAAGATGCCGGATACGCTTGATGCGCAGCTTCCGCCTCCGTGAGCCAAACCGATAACGCGAACCCAGCAACAGTTCAACCTGCCCGCCGCATCTTACAGGCAAAAGTTTGTTAATTGGAGGCAGCACGGTTTACCTCAGCAGGTAGGCACTACCGGGGCAGCAACGCGTCCCATGCTCGGCGGCGAGCCATCTCTGGTCTTCTCCCATTACCGTCTCGCCCTGTTGCTGGTGTAGTACGGTCGACCTTCCGCAGCGCTGGCTGGTTTTCTTGACGATCACCTGACCGGGCTGAGGTCGATGCGGTCGAAGTCTACCACTCCCGTGGCACCGAAGAGACCGATCGACACGATGGCCTCGCGCGCGCGTGTCGGTACCCGAAACACGCGACTCTCTTCGCGCCAATCGGAATTTCCCGCGAAGCCGCCCAGGGCATGGGTTCCGACGAGATCGCGGCTTTCGTCAAAGTAGCGAATGGTAATGGCGGGCAATTCATCACGGGCCAGACCTGGCCTGACTCCCTGCCACCGCACCAACCCCGACAAACGGATCCGTTTAACCACTCGACCGTCCACCGCCAACCCCTGGGAGAGATTGGAAGGCTGCCCCGGCACATCATTGCTGAACCGCACGAAATGCTCCCCACTGGGGCTTCCCTCCGACTCCCAAGTCAGACCGCGTTGATAATACCATCCAGGGATATATCCATTTTCTCCCGGCGGCTCTTCGAAATCTCCATTAATCAACTGCGGATTGGCCGGATCAGCCTCAACATCGCGCATTTGCTCTGCTGCTCCAGTCATGGGCACAAATAGCGTGGGCCGAAGGGCGACCTGCTCGAGCTCACCGCCATTCTTCCGCATCAAGTAGAGCATCTGTTGATACCGTTGGCCGACAGGAATCACCATCAGCCCACCTTCGGCCAACTGATCGACCAACGGTTGGGGAACATCCTCGGGGCTGCAAGTAACAATAATGCGGTCAAATGGCGCATGTTCAGGCCAGCCCAAGAATCCATCGCCAATCTTGGTGTACACATTGGTATATCCCAATCGGCGCAACACCGATGCCGCTCTCCTGCCCAGCTCCGGCACGATCTCGATCGAGTAGACTTCTCGCACCAAGGGGCTGAGAACGGCCGCTTGGTAGCCACTACCTGTACCGATTTCCAACACTTTGTGTTCCGGTTTCGTGTCCAGCTCCTGAGTCATTATCGCCACGATATACGGACTACTGATCGTCTGAGATTCACCGATGGGGAGCGCCCGATCATAATATGCCTGCGCACGAAGGTGCGGCGGCACGAACTCGTGCCGGGGCGTACGGCGCATGGCATCGAGCACCCGTGCATCGGTCACTCCACCTGGGATGAGGATCTCTTGGACCAAGCGCTCCCGCAGTTGATCGTAATTCAGAGCAGGCATCCCTACTTGGGCCAGACTAGTCTGAGCCGCTGCGGCAAGGATGATGCCGAAGACAAGCCACCCGCGCCTAAACCAAGTTACCACCGACCTGCAAAAGGCAATGCCTCCGTTGGAGCAAACTGGCATACTCATTGATTGTTCAACTTCGTGAAGAGCAAACATTGGCGATAAACCATCGACGCACCACATCCGTGATGCAAGTTCCGCTTCCATTGTAGCTTGGCATGAGTAGCCTCGTCCGTTGGATGGCCGTAATCGCTGGTAACTTGTGGCGAGAGCCAACCCCACAGGCCGGCTGGAACCTGCTTCGCCCTCGTGCACGGTTGCTGCGCGCCAGGCGACGTTCTCACGATGGAGCTAATCTGAGGAGAACGAACCTTGGATCCGTGAACTGCCGCTTGCCGGAGAGGGGCAGGCCGCTGGCCTCCGGACGACGTCTCTTTCTCGTTCATCCGCTACAACCGTCACCACCTTATCCTTTGGTCAAACCTGCAGCCGCAGGCAGCGCGCGGCCGATCAAGGGAAAGTGCATCGACGGCATCGCGTCCGATTAACGACAAGCGACGCGAAGCGAATAGGGTTTCCGACAAGCGCGGATGGAGTCGCTCATGGTACGCATGGATTGGAAGAAATGGATAGCGGGACTTCTCATGGCCTACCCCTTGCTATCGGCGATGTCTGCGGAACGGCCGACGCTCAATCACCACACACGCGATCCGCGCCCGGACATCTTAGTACATCCGCTTTACGATGCGCATGTCGAATACCGGCGGCGATACAATCGCCCGCGTTTCCTCGGCGGTTGGATTGCGCACAAGATCGCACCGTCTAGCCAAGAGGCGATGGTGTGGGACGAAAACATGGCCGCAGGTCGTTACCGCGACCCCCACGCGCCACCGGTGTACAAGCTTTACATGTACCCTAAACCGTGGGAAGTACTGCTGGCGGACCAGTATGCGGCGAGCGCAGCCCGTGCTGCTCAGGCGCAGCAGCATCTCCATCATGGCCCGTACGAGTCTCCCGGCTCCATGGATCAAGAACCATCCATTCTCGACGTTCCCCTGCCTGCCGATTCCGAGCCTGTCGTGCCTCCGCCGCCAACCGGTGGCATCCACCGCCCCGGACAGGGACTACGCCTAAGCGGCTCGGCGCTGGCGAACTAGCACTGGCGGACAGGAAAAGACGTCCGCTATCGTCCGCCACAGCAGTCGTCCCCCGTGAGGAAAAAAGACGAGATGGGTGATCCGGTTCCGCCGCGCCCTCCATCCCCGGCAGCGAAGCGCCTCCCCATCAGGACCAGTCTACCGATTGCAATCCGAAACGAATCGCCTCGACGATCAGCTGACAATGCTCGGCGGTGGCAACGAGAGGTGGCATCACGACGATGACATTGCCTAAGGGGCGGAGCCACACCCCGCGTTGCAATGCCGCGTCGCAGACTTGGCGCCCCCTAGCTTCTTCCCACGGAAACCCGTGTTTGCGATCACGATCGGCCACCAACTCCACCGCTGCAATCAATCCCTTGCACCGAACATCTCCGACGACAGGATAGTCCCGAAGCGATTGCAATTCCTCGCGCAGGACCACTTCCATGTGCTGGACGTGGTCGATCCAGTGGCCTTGGTGCAGCTCGTCAAAGGTGGCCAACGCAGCGGCGCACGCCAGGGGGTTGCCGCCAAAGGTATGGCCATGGAAGAACGATCTGGATGCGGCGTACGGCCCGAGAAAGGCTTGGAAAATTCGATCGGAAGTCACCACCGCCGACAGCGGGAGGTAACCTCCAGAAATCCCTTTCCCGATGACGAGAAAATCGGGAACGACATTCTCCCATTGACAAGCCCACAACCGACCGGTCCGCCCCATGCCGACGGCAATCTCATCGGCGATCAACAACACGCCATACTCGCGGCATAGCTCAGCCAAGCCAGCTAGAAATCCGGGTGGATGCATCACCATGCCCGCCGCCCCTTGGATCAACGGCTCGATGATCACTGCCGCCAACCGATGACCATAACGAGCGAACAATTCCCGATATGCCGCCAGGTAGGCAGCAGTGGCTTCCGTGGCGGACTGCACACCAGGCGGTAGACGATAAGCATCGGGGCACGGACCGCGCACGACACGGAACAACAAGGGGTCGAACATGCTGTGAAACCGCGCTACCCCTCCTACACTAACCCCGCCTATCGTATCGCCGTGATAGGCATTCCCCACCGCCAAAAACAGATCACGTTGTGGTTCCGGAGCATCGCATTGCCTCCAGTACTGAAATGCCATTTTCAGTGCCACCTCGACGGCGCAAGCACCATCACTGGCATAGAACACATGCTGCAAGGGATCGGGCGTCAACTCAGCCAAACGACGCGCCAGAAGAATGGGCGCCGGATTACTCATGCCCAGCGACGTGACATGAGCCACGCGCTGCAGTTGTTCAAGGATCGCTCGGTTGATTGCCGGATGCTGATGCCCCAACAAATTGCACCACAGGCTGCTGACGCCATCGAAGTAGCGATTGCCTTCGAGGTCGATCAACCACACGCCTTCGGCCCGTTCAATGATGAACGGCCGGTAGTCGGCCATCTGCGTAAAGGCATGCCAGTAGTGGCGGAGGTCCCACTCGGCTAACTTTTCGTAAGAGAACGTCATCGCTCGGCCAGAAGATCGTCGCTCGCCGGAGGAAGCCACGGCAGTCAGTGATAGACTATACGATGAAATTCGCCGCAACTGATGAGGCCTGAACGGTTACCACCGCCCAGAGCATCCCCCAGGGCCCCTGAAGCTCTTTGAATCACCACTGCACCATTACGGACGCTCCCGTGCGTACCCCAAGCATGGTACTGGCACTATCTCCCACCAGCACGATCGTCAGGGGCTGGCCTGGTGCGACGACGGCGACAAGGGTCATCTCCGGTTGGGAGTGGTCGGGAGGATAGAGCCCCAGGGTTTCATGTTCGTCGACAATGATGCGCACCGATTCGTCACGAGGCGCAGCCTCCAACTGCTCGCTGGCAATATCAGTGATGAGATTACCTGCGTCGTCGACATCCACAACGGATCCGGTGATCTTATTTGGCACGTCATCTGCCCCACTACGATGGAGGAGTCGTTTTCGTCAGGAAACGTTGGTAACTCTGGTCCCAACCACCTTCGTTGCATCCCGTGTCAATCTACAGCAGTCGCGCTGCCACACCTGCGAACCAACACGGAGTGAACTTTGCCGTTTCTAGTTTGTGCACATTATAGCCAGCATTGTCCTAAAAAAGGAACATGCCCTGGCCGACCTTCAGCGGCGAAGTACCTCTCTCCGTCTCACCGCCCGGTATCGAGCTCTACCTCACTGCCCACCTCCACGCCCAGGTGTTCGGCGGCCGATCCCCCAGCCTTCGCAATCTCCCACAATCCCGACGACCCTGTAATCAACACCAACGCCCCGTTAGGAACTTCACCGTAACACCTCGCCGCGGGCAAGGCCAAGGAGGTACCATCGATAGAAACGTGGATTGTTCTACCACCTCCACTGAGTTCTCCCCGCACCGGCAGCACCACATTACCGAAACGATCGACGTGCAGGACTTCACAACGAAACGGTCTGTCGCGCCGATCGCCGTCCTGCAGGCGCGATTCCAGCATGACAAGATCGGCCGCATCAAGCTCGCCCCCCAGTTTACGCAGGGGCACACCGCTGGCGATATGAGCGGCTACCGGTCCCATGATGTCTCGACCATGAAAGGTGTGGCTGACGGTGGAGCGCCAGAACCTCGGGTCGGCAACCTCGACCACCTCCTCCACCGACTCTTCGGCGAGAATGAAGCTGAGCAACCCGTTATCGGGTAATACGAAAAAGTGCCCTTTGATGTGAGCGGCGATGATGCGTCGCGCCGTGCCGACGCCTGGATCGACAACCGCCACATGCACTGTGTGGAGCGGAAACGCACGCCATGCGCGCCACAACTCGAAGGCTCCTGCGACGATTCGCTGGGGAGGAATCTGGTGGTTCAGATCGACAAGTTGAACACGCGGCTGAACACTGAGAATCGCCCCTTTCATCTGGCCGACGTAGCTGTCCTGTTCGCCAAAATCGGTCGTCAACGTAATAATGGGATACATGGAGAACGGTCCTCGCTGCGGTAGACGGTGAATGCTTGTTTAAGACCTGAATGCCAGCATGCTCGTGTTATAAAGCCGCTCCTCTCCTCGTAAAGCTGCATCTTATGCGTCGTACGGTATTGCCCCCCAGTAAGCCATTGTCGGTGAAATCCTTGGAGAATCCACCGCCGCCTGCCATGCGCGCTGCGGGGCGAACGGTAGAACATCGACCGTTTCCGATCGCTGCCCTGGCGAGCACATTGGTCCATCTGCTCCTGCTATTGATCCTCAGCCTGATCGCCTTGGGTAGGCCCCCCACGATGAGCCACCTCACTTTCGACCTTGCCTCATCGTCAGCCCCACCGCTCGATGCTTTACCTGCAATCGCCGTGACGGAACCTTCGCTGGAAGAGGCGGAGCCCAGTGAATCCTCGGCCATGGATCTGGCACTGACCGCTGTAGAGATCGCCCCTTTACCGGTCGATATGGTGATGGTGCCCGAAGGCATCACGTCCTCGATGGAGGAAGCCGTGGCCCCGGAAGGTTCCGCAAACTCCGTCCTCGCCCAAGTGGCCGGTCGAATTCAGAAAAGGATTGCCGAAGAGGGAGGGCAACAAGGTGAGGTCCAGTTCGCCTTGGCATGGTCCAACCGCAATGACGTCGACCTTCATGTAATCGCCCCCTCCGGAGAACACATTTCTTTCCAACATCGCCGCTCACGCTGCCAGGGCATGCTGGATGTGGACATGAACGTGCGTGGCGAAAGCGATGCACCGGTGGAAAACATTCGCTGGCTTCGCCATGCACCTCCGGGACGGTATACGGTATTGGTACATCTATTCCGCATCCATCGACCGGGGGTGAACTACCGGGGAGACCATCGCCGCAGTCCGTTCGAATTGTTGGTAAAGCTTGGGCCTGAACAATTCCTCGAACATGCCACCGTATCCATCGGGCACCAACTGGTCGTCTACCGCTTCGTCTATATCCCTCACTCGCTTCCGCTGTCGGAGCAACAACGCATGCGCGAAGATTTGCAAACCCTTCAAGCTCGAGAGGAGCAAGATGGAGCCGCGATGCTCAGTGGAGCACTGGCCATTGCCAATCGCCGCCAGCGTGAAGAAGCTCTGTACACGCTGGCGGCGGCGTTACCGCATACCGATGCCGCCATTACCGCCTTACAGCTTATCAAGGGAAGTACTACCAAGCGGTAACCGACCTCACCGCCAATGAGCGTACCTGCCGAGGCCGAAGCCAGCAGTTCGATCGGCGAAGCGCCACGACGTCCCATCCTAACTCCAGTGGCGAAGCTCCGCGGGCGGCAGGGAGGCGGTCGATACGGCCTTCTGCTGCCCAGCTACTCGGCTGCCCGATGAACGCCGATCGTGAATCAGGAACGAGGCCCGAGCGTTGGATCGGACACCTTCCGATAGAGGAATTCCCAGCGCTTCCCCGATCGCGTCCACGCGCATCTGCCGAAGATCTTCGCCCCCTAGTTGGCGACTCCACCTGCAGATCGGACGCGTGCACGCATCGGCCAATCATGGGGAACAGCAGTATCTCTACCCCTGCTGTTCAATCAAATGCTGGCAGATCGACCGGACTTTGCGGGGATCGACATTGGGATTACGTCGTTTGGCTGCGCCGATCAACGCCCCGAGACCTTTGAGATCCCCCGCTTTGGCTTGGGCCACGATCTGCGGATGCTCATCCAACAATTTCTGGCACAGCTCGGTCAGCTCACGGTCATCCACCTGAACAATTCCCAACGCCGCCCGTGCTTGTTCCAAGCCAGCCTGAGGATGTCCCAAGTAATATTGAAAGACATCCCGTGCACGCGAGTTTTCCAACTCCCCCTTTTCGACAGCAGCGATCAACTCACCCAACTTATCTGCATCGATCGGAAACTGCTCGATGGTCAGATTCTGTTCGTTGAGTGTCCGCAGCACGTCCTGCTGCAACCAACTGCTGGCACGCTTCGCACTGGCCCCCTTAGCCACGACCATCTCGAAATACTCGACCAGCGCTCGGCCCTGGGCCACGATCACATCCGCATCGTAAGCCGTCAGGCCATATTCCTGCTGCAACCGCAACCTTAGTTCTAGCGGCCGCTCGCCAAGACACGCTCGACAACGCTCAATCAATTCAGCATCGATGGCAATGGGAACCAGATCGGGATCAGGAAAATAACGATAATCGCTCGATTCTTCCTTTTCTCGCTGCGGCACGGTCACCGCTTGATTTTCATCCCAACCTCGGGTCTGCTTGGGCACCTCACCGAGTTGCTTCCCATCGCGTTGCCATTGCTGCCACTGACGTTGCTGTTCGTAGGCCAGCGCACGTTCTACCGCCCGAAAACTATTCAAATTCTTTACTTCCACGATGGGAGTGGCCACTTTGCCTGATGGTGTATCGATATGCAAATTGACGTTCGCATCGACCCGCAAACTCCCCTCCTGCATATTGCAATCCGATACATCCAAATAGGTCAACAGCAAGCGCAATTCAGTGAGGAAAGCCTTGGCGGCTTGGGGCGAACGCAGGTCCGGCTCGGTGACTATCTCCAGCAAGGGAGTTCCGGCACGATTCAAGTCGATGCGACTATCGCCGCGTCCCGACTTCTCATCATGCATGCTCTTGCCCGCATCCTCTTCCAGATGAGCACGTACCAACCGCACGCGCAGCGTATGCTCCGGAGCATCGGGATCGGGAAATTCCAGCCATCCCGGGCCACAGATCGGGAGATCAAACTGGCTGATCTGATACCCTTTGGGCAGGTCGGGATAAAAGTAATTCTTTCGGTCCCACTTGGTGCGTGCGGGGATCGCGCAGTTCAACGCCAATCCTGTCTGGACCGCCAGTTCTACGGCGCGCCGATTCAGCACGGGAAGAGCGCCTGGCAATCCCAAGCAAACTGGGCACACCTGCGTATTGGCAGGCGCGCCGAAGATGGTCGGACATCCGCAGAACAACTTGGTCTGCGTGCGCAACTGGACATGGACTTCCAGGCCAACCACCAACTGGCATGCGTCGAGTGTCATTTCCATTCGGCAACACGGGGGACAAAGAATCGGTTTTGTTGGAGGTGATAGGCGACATTCAACAGGGTCGCTTCGGATAATGGGGCGCCCTGCAACTGGACGGCCAAAGGAAGCCCCTGGTCGTTGAAACCGGCCGGAACTGCCAGCGCAGGAATACCGGCCAGGTTGGCCGCCACGGTGAATTGATCCTGCAGGTACATCCGCACCGGATCATCCGCATTCTCTCCCAAAGAAAACGCGGGCGTCGGCGCCACTGGTCCCACCAGCACATCGACCCGTTCGAATGCCCGCCGCATCTCTTCGGCGATCATGCGCCGCACTTTCAACGCCTTCTTGTAGTAAGCGTCGTAGTAGCCAGCACTGAGAGCAAAAGTCCCCAGCATCACCCGTCGTTTCACCTCGTCGCCGAAACCATGACTACGGGTACGCGACATCATTGAGACCAAGGGCGACTCCACCCCCTCGGCGGGCCTGTCCCGGTACCCATAGTGCACGCCGTCGTAACGACTCAGGTTGCTACTGGCTTCCGAAGGTGCCACCAAATAATAGGTCGGAACTGCGTAGCGAGTCAGGGCCAAATGCACTTGTTCCAATGCGGCGCCTAAGTCCGTCAAGTGCGTGATGGCGCGCTGCACTGCCTGCCGCACCTCGGGGGCCACATCCGGATGTTCCACATGCTCGCTGATCACTCCCACACGCAGGCCGTCAAGCGGTTTCCCCAAGGCGCCAAGGTAGTCATCAACTGCCGCCGGCAGACTGGTGCTGTCCCGCCCGTCCGGACCGGCCATCAACTGCAATAGCGCTGCGACATCCTCGACATAATGGGCCATCGGCCCCACTTGATCGAGACTGCTAGCGAAGGCAACCAAACCATACCGGCTGATCCGTCCATAAGTCGGTTTCAATCCCACAACCCCGCAATAGGCCGAGGGTTGTCGAACCGATCCCCCCGTATCGGTCCCCACCGCCAACGGAGCCATACCGGCGGCGAGAGCCGCTGCCGACCCACCGCTGGATCCACCAGGTGTTCGCGACAAGTCCCACGGGTTGCGAGTGACGCCAAAGTAACTGGTCTCGGTGCTGCCCCCCATGGCAAATTCATCCATGTTCGCTCGACCGATCGGGAGAACACCACCGTCGAGCAGACGCTTCACCGCGGTGGCCGTATAGGGGGCGGTGAAGTTCTCCAGCATCCGTGAGGCACACGTCGTGCGTTTCCCCTCCATGCAAAGAATGTCTTTGATTACGATGGGCACGCCTTCCAGTGGCGATCTGCGGGATTCGCGACTCGACCTCCGGTCGATTTCTTCAGCAGCGTTGAGAGCCTCTTCATCGATTTCGATCAGCGCATTGAGCGCCGCGTTTCGCTCGATGGATCGATCGAGAAAGTACCGCACGACTTCGCTGCATTTCAATTCACCGGCGGCTATCCGTCGCCCGAGTTCAACCGCCGATAGACGCTCTAATTCCATGACCACTCCGCAGCAAAGGCCCTCCACTTGAGTGCCCAGACTCGGGTGGAGAAGCGCTCATTTCCGACAATTCCATTCGCCAACGATCGCACAACAATCTGGTGAGAGCTATCCCACTCTGTGGAGCCGCCGCGTCCTACGTTCGGCCGAACTCCTCCCTTAACAAATAAATAAAATATGCTCGCTCCGTGGGAACCGCCGCACCCCGAGTTCGGGCAGCAAAAAAAACGCCCCCGTCGCTCCGCCATCGGCCAACCTTGGACCATCCCATGGGGAAACGGCCCATTCATCCGGTATTGGCTGGGTGCCACGATGGTCCAAGCAACCGCAACCACGGTTACCCCATGCTGCCCAGCCCCCTCCGAGCCGGTCGCAAACGAGATCATCCCCTTTTTCTCTCAGCCCAAAACCGGAGGCACTAAGAAACACTCTCCGTCGTGCGCCGGCGCATTGGCCAACGCTGCTTGGCGAGACAATCCCTCTTGGACCTCGTCCTCCCGCAGTGCATCCTGCAAGGCATGCGGATGCGACAGCACTTCAACTCCTTCGGTGTCCACGTCCTTCAGCTGTTCGACAAAGCTAATAATGCTTGCCAACTGAGCTGAGAACGATTCCAGCTGCTCCTCGGTGAACTCTAACCGTGCCAACTGAGCCACCTTGCGCACTTGCTCGATTGTTAGCTGCATTTGGCAATCCCCTCAAGCAGCGCCGGGCAACCGGGAAACAACACCGCCTGGCCCCAACGCCACCCATGCGAGCCGCCGGTAAATCGCGCGGCTATTGAGTCGGTAGAGCAAACGGTTTTTGTTTAACCACCTTGCGAATCACGCCACTGCGAATGCACTGGGTGCACACGCGCAGCTTCTTGTGCTCCCCACTAGGAAGCTCGACCTTGACATTCTGCAAATTGGGCTTGAACTTGCGGCGCGTGATCCCGGTGATCTTGGTACCCACTCCACCCAGGTACTTTGCCTTACCGCGAGTTTCCACTCGATTGCCCACGCTCGGCCGCTTTCCACAAATCGCACACTCACGAGCCATGATTCAAACCCTTCGTTTATTGCCTTTATTGCCTTGTTGTTGGACTTTTCCTGACTATCACCAACGCGCCTTCCGCTTTGTCCGCTCGATCGCCCTGCGCGCGATGTCGGCTGGAGAGTAAATGATACTAGGCTCTGTCCAAAACACGTAACTACGCATCAACCGGCTGATTGTAAACCGACCGCAGCACTCGGCTTCGCTAACGAGCCGGACGCTGCCGAGTTCGGGCGATTATTTCTTGAAACAACGTCTATCCGCGAGACCAACCGGACCGCGGCTCCCACCTGCAACGAACGCGCCCGTATCGGCCAGGAGCCATCTGCCTGATGCGGAGACCGCATTTCCCGTACTTCGCCCAAAACCTAAAACGAAGAAGTATATTCCTATCTCTCCCGGCAGCAACACCACTTCTCCCCTCCATCCTTTCAGGTGGATTGGCATGACGCCTTGAGGGGAACCTCTGCGCCGGAAGGGCGGTACGACGCCACGTTGCGGCAGTCCCATGCCGTCGAGTCGATACGACCTGAGCGTGCTAATCGTGGCCAGGGAAATCGTAGCGAGCCCCCTCGGTGCTTCTGCCTAGATCCCATCCGGCCCACCTGACCGTTGATCCTCGTAAAACGGATTGGATCTCCACGCACAATCGACTATACTGTCCGCAGACGAAGAGGATTGATCTGCAGCAGGTTAGCTCCGCCCTTGGCGTGCTAACTCCCGCCTTACCCGATTACCCCCCACCAGTGGAATGCCGTACCCGCCGTGGTGCGGCAAGCACTATCCCACCAACAAGAATAGGGTTAACCATCGGAATAAACGGACCGGTTCCTCATTGGACGCAATGATCGGCCGAATCGACCGATTACTTGAGAGGATCAGCGGCCTGCCAATTCCTGACAACCCTTGACTTCATGAACCCGGCGGGAAGCACAACAAGTTACCCAACGTCCACACTTCCCGCCTTGCCCTCCATGCAGAGGGCGATTGAGAGCCCACGTCAATTCCCCTAACCACGAGAGAAATCTTATGGCTACGGCACCAACCGTATCGACCGACGCTCTTTCGGCACCTGCCTCGCCCGGACGATCCTCAGCGACACGTCGTGAGTGGCGTCGCCTAGCGGTTTGGGCGATGTTGGCAAGCGTGGCAGCAGGGGGGGTGGCGGTAAGCTACTGGGATGGTTGGAATGCGGGGCCATCCACGGACCAACTGGTGACCTACCGTGTCCAACGTCGCGACTTGCCGATCACCGTCATCGAACGAGGGCACCTGGAAAGCCAGGTCAATGTCCAGGTGCTTTGTGAAGTCGACGATTATCGCAGTGACGGCATCCATGGTACTCCCATCGTGTGGGTCATCCCCAACGGCAGCAGCGTGTCGCAGGGCGATTTGATCTGCGAATTGGACTCCACCGCCATCCAATCGGCACTCGACGAACAGATTCTGGACACCGAGGAGGCCCGCAGTGCGTACATTCAGGCGGAAGCCAACCTCGAGAACCAGAAGATTCAAAACGCCACCGCGGAGGACAAAGCGCGGTTGGACGTCGAGTTGGCTCGACTCGAGCTACAGATGTTCAAAGACCAGCAGAAGGGGTCTCACAAGCTGGCTAAGGAGACGATTCAACGGCAGATCGACGATTTGAACAATGAGATTCTCGCCGCCGAAATGAACCTCAAGTTGCGCCGGAATGAGAAAACGGGTATCGAGAGCCTGTTCAAGCTTGGCTACGCCGGCAAGAGCGAGCTGGACCGAGCCGTGCTCAGCTACCTCCAGGCCGAGGGGGATTATGCAGCCAAACTCAACAAGTTGCAGACCTTGATGGCCACGCTGGAAAAGCTCGATACGTTTGACAAGCAAATGCAGCTGATGGAGCTCGAGGGCCGCCTGCGGACAGCCGAGCAGAATCTGCAGCAAGTGATCGTCACCAACAAAGCCAAATTGGCGCAAATGGAAGGCGTGCTGAAGAGTCGTACCGAGCAATTGAAAAAAGAAGAAGAGCGTTTGGAACGTTATCGTACCCAATTGGCCAAGTGCAAAATCTATGCTCCCCAGGACGGCATGGTGGCCTACGCCACGCCACAGTCCTCACGTGACGCGGAAATTGCCGAGGGGGTTCCAGTCCGCCCCCGTCAGCACATTCTATCGATCCCCAACCTGAAGAAGATGCAAGTAGAGACCGCCGTTCATGAATCGGTGCTCGATCGCATCCAGCCCGGCTTGAAGGTGGACATCAAGGTCGATGCCTTTCCCGATCGCCGATACGAAGGGACCGTCAAGTCGGTGGCCGTCCTCCCCGAAACCAGCTACTATTCCGACAGCAAGACCTACAAGACGGTGATCACCATCGATGAAGAGGTCTATCAATTGAAGCCCGGCATGACCGCGGTCTGCGAGATCAAGGTCGACTACATTCCCGACGTGCTGACCGTGCCCATTCAAGCCGTGGTGCAGCGAGGCGGAGTCAACTCGCTGTTTGTCCGGAACGGCAATTCCGTTCACCGACGCGAGGTCACCTTGGGGGCGAGCAATGATCAGCATGTGATCGTTACAGCCGGAATCGAGGAAGGCGACCTGGTGGTGCTCAACCCCAGCGCCCTGACCGAGGACTCCGCCGACGCGGAGGCACAGCCACCGGCAGCCAGTGAGGAGGAACCCGCGGGAAACCTGGTGGCAACCGTCGCCAGCAGTGCACCGTCGGACACCGTGGAATAAGGTGACAGCACCGTGTGGTGGGCTACGATTCGATTGGGCGTGCGCAACCTGTTGCTGCATAAGCTGCGTAGTTTTCTTACCGTCCTAGGAACCATCCTCGGCGTGGCCTCGGTCATCGCCATGTTGAGCGTCGGCGAGGGATCGAAACAGGCCGCCGTCGAGCAAATCCGGCAACTAGGTGCCACCAACGTCATGGTCCGCAGCGTGCGACCGGGAACGCGGGCCGGCAGCGAAAACCAATCCGCAGCGGCTGCCAGTAGCGGGTCGAGCACCAATCCGTCGCGCGTGCTGCGCTACGGATTGAAGGAAGATGATCTCCGCGTGCTGCAAGGATTGGTCGACACTACCGAATTGGGCGAGCCGCTGGTGCGTTGCATCGTCCCCGTATCGCTATTGCGCAAAAACTTGCAAAATGGCAGGCGGCGCATCGAGAATGCGCGTGTGTTAGGTACGACGCCACAGTTTCTGCAGGTGAGAAATATTCAGGTGGCGCGCGGGCGATTCTTAGAAGAGTCCGATCTGGTGCGCTTGGCCAATGTGGTCGTGCTCAGCCATGGAGCTGCTCGTCGCCTATTCGGCTACGAGGACCCATTGAACCAGCCGCTGCTGATCGGAGAGGGAGCCTACCGCGTGGTTGGTATCCTCGCACCGCAGGGGACTGGCAACGCCACTCCCGGCCAGACCGACGCCGCCAATCTGAACGAAGACCTGTATATCCCCATTACCTCCGCCCGCAGTCGATTCGGGCAACTGCAGCGCATTGTAACGGCTGGCTCACGTTCCTATGAGATCAATGAATTGAGCGAAATCGCTATCGCGGTCAGGGACGAAGATCGTGTGCCGCAGGTCGCCGAGATGGTTCGCTCCCTGCTGGAGGCGCGTCACCCCGATGCCACGGATTACGAGGTGGTCGTCCCGCTGGAACTGCTGCAACAGGCCGAGCATGAGAAACGGATTTGGAACATCGTGTTGGGATCCATCGCCGGGATCAGCCTGCTGGTCGGCGGCATCGGCATCATGAATATCATGCTGGCAACCGTCACCGAGCGGACGCGGGAGATCGGCATCCGGCGGGCAATCGGTGCCAAACGTCGTGATATCATTCGTCAGTTTCTGGTCGAAACGGTCGCCCTCAGTACTACCGGAGGGCTGATCGGCATCCTGCTGGGCATCGCCATTCCCTGGCTGGTGACCACCACCATGGGCATCCCCACGGCCACCCAGTGGTGGAGCATTCTTCTGGCCTTTGGTATCTCAGTGCTGACCGGTGTCGTCTTTGGAGTTTATCCGGCGCGCAAAGCGGCTCACATGAACCCTATCGAAGCATTGCGCCATCAGTGAACCTTCGCTGGCCCTCGGTTGCCAGCCCTCCGACTTCGAATACATTCAGAGGAACTCGGGGCTCCGCGGCGATGTCCCCGCACAGAAACGAAGTCACAAGGACCCGTACAACATGGAAATCTGGCCAGCCATCGATCTTCTTGGCGGTAAGTGCGTTCGACTTCGGCAAGGCGACTACGACCGCCAAACGATCTTTTCCGACGACCCGGTCGCCATGGCTCGACGATGGCAAGAATGCGGAACGCGCTTCCTTCATCTGGTGGATCTGGACGGAGCGCGCGACGGCAGCCAGACCAACACCAACGTCATCCGCAGTATTGTCGAGCAAACTGGACTCGTGTGCCAAGTGGGAGGGGGAATCCGAGATGAAGCAACGATCGATCGCCTCCTTTCCTTGGGAGTCAGCCGCGTGATCATCGGTACACGGGCGCTGCGAGATCCACAATGGTTCGCGGAGATGGCTGAAAACCGCCCCGGCCAGCTCGTCTTAGGAATCGACGCCCGCGACGGGATGGTGGCCACCGACGGGTGGTTGGAGACTTCCTCCACCCCGGCAATCGAACTGGCTCGCCGCATCGCCGCCCTTACCGACAAGGTAGCTGCCATTGTGTACACCGACATTGCGCGGGACGGCATGCTCAGCGGGCCGAACTTCGACCAGCTGGCCCAGATGCAAGACGCCACGTCGATCCCCGTGGTCGCCTCCGGCGGAGTCAGCTCGATGGATGACCTGCGACGCCTGGCCCAGATGAACACAGCAGCGGTCATCATTGGGCGGGCCATCTACGACGGAGGACTTGAATTGACCGACATACTTCAAGAGTTTCCTCAGACGGACTTCTCCGCTCCCTCGTGATCTCCAACGCCCTCACCACACCACCACCAGTTCAGCTAGAATAGAACCCGCGGGTCGGTTTTTCTCTCCCAAATCTCAAGGTTCCTGAGACTTGGACCACGGCACCGGTGCGGACGGCGGTCTCGACAGAGCCGACGTGATCGGTCGGCTGGGCGAGCCGTGTTTTCTATCGCCGGGAGGAGGAACCGTTTCTCCCTGACCCTATCTGACAAAGCAAATTCGATCGAAAAGGAATTTATTTAGATGCGCTTTCAACTTACAGGAATGTTATGCGTTTTGGTGGTGAGTGGTTTTTCTGGGGCAGCGCGGGGCGAGGAGCCATCGGCTGAGGGTGCTGGCCTGCGCTCAGGGCTGGAACTGCAATACGTTAGCCCCCAGATCGGTCCTGCGGAAGACTTCTATTTGCACGTCAACGAAGGTTGGTTGAATACGGTCGAGATTCCGCCGGACCAATCGAACTGGGGTTCTTTCTCCGTTTTGGATGACCAGGCTAAGGAGCACGTCCGCGAGATCATCGAAGCGGCGGCGGCCAGCAACGCGCCGCCGGGAAGCGACGCGCAGAAGGTGGGAGATTTTTACCGTAGTTTCACGAACATGGAGCTGCGCAATCGCCTCGGGATTGCCCCGGCTCGACCATTGCTTGATGAGGTCGCTGCAGTGGAAGACGCCGAGAGTTTTGCCAGGATGGTTGCCCGCCTATTCCGCAAAGGAATCGCCGGCCCCTTCTTCGGTTTCGTATCCCCCGACGCTCGCCAGAGCGATCAGTACGGTTTGTACTTGACCCAATCGGGAATCACGCTTCCCGACCGTGACTACTATCTGGTCGACAATCCGGTCTACCAACAAGCCGTCAAGGACTTAACGGCCTACATCGCCGACATGATGGAGGCTTTTGATCAGAGCGATCCTCAGGGTGCGGCGACACGGATTGTCGATCTGGAGAAACGATTGGCGGAGATCTTTTGGGCGCGAGAAGTCAATCGCGATCCGGTAAAGACTTACAACAAACTGACACGCGATCAGTTGCAAGAATTGCTAAGCAATTTCCAGGTTGCTGCCTTCCTGGACGAAGCGGGAATTGGCGAGCATCCAGAGTTCATCGTGCGGCAACCCGATTACTTCGCAGGACTGAACGCCCTGTTTGCCGACGTGCCGCTATCGACATGGAAAGAGTATTTTACGTTCCAAGTGATCGACGCGGTGGCCACCGATCTGAGTGAAGAGATCGAGCAGCGTCATTTTGCCTTTCATCAAACCGCCCTCAGTGGCGTGGAGCAGCAAAAGCCGCTGTGGCGGCGCGGCGTCGAAGCGTGCAACGGCATCCTCGGCGAAGTGGTAGGTCGCCTGTACGTCGAACAGCATTTTCCGCCAGAGGCCAAGCGGAGGATGGATGAATTGGTGGAAAACTTGAAACGTGCGTTTGCTCGACGCATTGAAAAGCTGGACTGGATGAGTCCGGTCACGAAGCAAGCAGCGTTGGAGAAACTTTCGAAGTTTACCACCAAGATCGGCTATCCCGACAAGTGGAAAGACTATTCGAAACTGGTCATTAAATCGGATGACTTAGTAGGCAATTATCTGCGCGCGGCAGAGGTCGAGTACCAGCGACAGATCGAACGATTGGGCGGCCCCATCGATCGAACGGAATGGTTCATGACCCCGCAAACGGTCAACGCCTATTACAATCCCACGATGAATGAAATCGTCTTCCCAGCCGCCATTCTCCAACCACCGTTCTTCAACATGGAAGCCGATGATGCCGTCAATTACGGTGGCATCGGAGCGGTGATCGGCCACGAGATCAGCCATGGCTTCGATGACAAAGGGAGTCAGTACGACGGCGACGGAAACCTCCGCAACTGGTGGAGCCCCGAGGATCGCGCCGAGTTCGAGAGGCGAGCCAGGCGATTGGTCGAACAATACAATGCCTACAAACCGTTTGACGACATGAACGTCAACGGCGAATTCACGCTGGGGGAAAACATCGGCGATCTGGGAGGAATGGCAGTGGCGTACGAAGCCTACCGCATGTCCCTCGGCGACCAAGAGCCGCCAGTGATCGATGGCCTGACTGGAGATCAGCGCTTCTTCTACGGATGGGCGCAGATCTGGCGGCGCAAGTACCGCGAGCCGGAGCTGCGGAAACGGTTGGTGCAAGACCCGCATGCTCCCAGCCAATACCGCTGCAATGGAATCGTTTCCAACATGGATGCGTTTTACGAAGCCTTCGAGGTGAAGCCTAGCGATCCGATGTATCTACCTCCTGAAAAACGCGTGAGAATTTGGTAAGCCATGTATCCCTGCCAGCGACAAACCGGATGGATGCCCCGGCGTGACTTCTTGAGTCGGTGGGGACTCGGCCTCGGCGGAATCGCCCTGGCGGATCTACTCCACCGCCAACAGGCTCAGGCAGCCACTTCGGGCATCCTCAAACGGTTGCATCATCCGCCTCGGGCGACGAGCGTCATTTTCCTTTACATGGACGGCGGCCCCGGGCAGATGGATACGTTCGATCCGAAGCCCGCACTGCAACGATGGCACGGTAAACCGTTTCCAACCAAACGTGAGCCGACTCAGTTCGACAACGTGGGCAACACGCTGGCGTCTCCATGGAATTTTCGCCAGTACGGCGAGAGTGGCCTGTGGATCAGCGATCTGTTTCCCCATGTGGCCGAAGTGGCGGACGAACTGTGCGTCATCCGCTCGATGACCAGCAAGTTTTCCGAACACACCAGCGCCAACTATTTCCTCCATACCGGCTTAGGAGTTGTTGGCCGTCCCAGCATGGGAGCGTGGGCCGTCTACGGGTTGGGAACCGAAGCGGAGGATCTCCCCGGTTTCGTCGTGCTCAACGGAGGTCTCATTCCGCCTGGCGGACTAGACAATTTTGCCAGCGGCTTTCTCCCCGCAGCTTACCAAGGATCGATTTTCTCGCCGACCGGCGACCCGATTGCCAATCTGCGTAGTTCCTCCGAGGCGGCGCCACGGCGAATCGCGGCCCGTCGCCACCTGCTACGCCAACTGGACCGACAATACGCCGACCGGACCGGCCATGCCGACCCGGTCGAAAGTGCCATCCGCAATTACGAGCTAGCGTATCAGATGCAGCAGTCGGTACCGGAAGCGAGTGATCTGAGCAGCGAATCAGAAAGCACGTTGGCCATGTACGGCGTCGGCAGCTCCTACCAACCGACCGACATTTTTGCCAGAGAGTGCCTGTTAGCGCGGCGGCTGGTCGAGCGCGGGGTGCGGTTCATCGAACTTACCTGCCCCAGCGTGAGCGGTGACCGGTGGGACCAGCATAGCAACCTAAAAAATGGGCACGAAAACAATGCCCGGGCCGTCGACCAGCCCATCGCTGCCCTCATTGGCGACCTGCGACAACGTGGCCTGCTGGACCAAACGCTGATCGTTTGGGGCGGTGAATTCGGGAGAACGCCGTTTGCCCAGGGAACCAATGGGCGCGATCATAACCCCTTCGCGTTCACCATGTGGATGGCCGGTGGCGGTGTCCGTGGAGGCACGGTGTATGGCCAGTCGGATGAATTCGGCTACAAAGTGGTCGACAAGCCGGTAGAGATCCACGACTTGCATGCCACCATATTGTATCTTTTAGGAGTCGATCACGAGCGCCTTACCTTCCGTTTTGGCGGCCGCGACCATCGATTGACCGACGTTCACGGCCACGTCTTGCATGATATCATCGCCTGAGCAGTGGCGCCGGTTATCGCCCTGCCCGCCGTCTGGCGGTACCATGCGTCCATCATCGCTCGTTCATCGCCGACCATCGGCCCCCATGGCTCCGTCCCCGGACGACGAAGCGACTGGCTCCGACTCGTACCAGAGAATCGCTATGCAAGCTCACGGATCAACGCAACCAACCACCGATCAATCACCGTCGCGCAGCGGCGTCTTCTCCGCACAAACGGACAAACGTTTGGAGGCGTTCAGCGAAAGCATCAGCTTCGATCACCGCCTCTACCAACATGACATTCGTGGGTCGATCGCTCATGCCCGCATGCTGGCCCACTGTGGGTTGCTGACGCAGGAGGAATTCGCCCAGATCGAATCCGCCCTGCGAGAGATCGAGTCGGAGATTGCTGCCGGGAAGATGGCTTGGCGTCCCGAACTAGAGGACATCCACATGCACATCGAAAGTGCGCTGATCGAACGCTTGGGGGATGTCGGGCGCAAGCTGCATACGGCGCGCAGTCGCAATGACCAGGTTAATACCGACCTCCGCATGTGGATCCGCGACGCGTTGGACGAAGTCGATTCGCTGCTTCAACGACTGCAACGGGCTTTCGTCGATCGCTGCGAGCGTGATGCGGATGTCATCCTACCGGCCTATACCCACCTCCAACGCGCCCAACCCGTCACTGCCGCTCATTTTTGGTTGGCCTATGTAGAAAAATTCCAGCGAGATCGGGACCGCATCGCCGACTGCCGTCGCCGCGTCAACATCTGTGGTCTGGGAGCCGCCGCCTGTGCCGGGACGTCTCTTCCCATCGATCGGCAGATGACGGCCGAGGAGTTGGGGTTTGAAGGCGTGGCGGCCAACAGTATCGACGTCAGCAGCGATCGCGATTTCGTCGTCGAAACAGCCTTCGTGCTTGCGATGATCGCCGAACATCTCTCCGGCTGGGCTGAGGAGTGGATACTTTGGTCGACCGTCGAATTCGGCTTCCTGAAACTGCCGCACCAGTTTTGTACCGGTTCTTCGATCATGCCCCAAAAAGTCAACCCAGATACGCTCGAGTTGACGCGAGGCAAGACGGCCCGCGTGATCGGCAACTTGCAAACCCTCCTGGTCCTCATCAAAGGCCTGCCTCTAGCCTACAACCGCGACCTCCAGGAGGACAAACCGCCCCTGTTCGATTCGTTCGATACGGTACGTGCCTGCCTGGAACTGGCAATTCCCATTGTGGAACAGGCACAACTTCAGCGAGAGGCCATCGCCCAACGCCTCGACGATGGTTTCTTGGATGCGACTACGCTGATGGAGCACCTCATCCTGCAGGGAATACCTCAGCGAACCGCTCATCACCTGGTCGGAAAACTTGTCGGGATGGCGCAGGCCCGCCGATGCCGGTTAGCCGACCTCACGCCGGACGAACTTCGCTCGGCGTGCGCAGACCTCGATCCCAGCGCGCTCGACGCACTAGGAGTGGAAAAAGCCGTAAAAGCGTACCGCAGTTACGGTTCGAGTAACCCCCAGCTGGTCGAAGAGCAAGTGCAACGCTGGCGTCAGCGATTACAATAGACGCATCGCCCAATCTACCCCCTCGTCCCAAATCACCTACTCGGAAGCTTTTCGCATCGAGAGGCATCATGACCGTTCGCGTTTTTTTGCTCACGCTACTTGCATGCCTGCCGCTCGCGGCCCGCGCCCAAGATCCTTTTGCGGATCCCTTTGGTTCGGTCGGTCAGGACCCGTTTGGTAGTGAACCGTCGGCTGCCTCGACGACAAACGGGTTTGGTGATTTCGGTACCGCCTCATCGCCCATGGTAGCGTCGGCGGAAAGCAGGAATGCCTCGGCACCACTCGACGTCCTCCTTTCCCCACCCAACCCAATCGTGCGCATGATTCGAGAAACGCCACCACAGACTGCCGAGGAGTTCGGACAGGCAATCGCTTGGTTGGTGCGGCTCAAGGAATGGACCGAGGCCAAACGCCTGCTCGATGCCATCGGCCAAGCCGATTGGACCTTGCAGCAACAAACAGCCGCCGCGCGTGCAGCCGGGCCGGCAATACTGGGTCGATTGCTCGAAGAAGAGGCCGAATTGACCGACCGTCAAAAACAGGTCGTGTGGCAATTGCAGCGGGCGCCGGGCAAGTACGCGCGTAGCCCCGAGATTCTGGACCAGTGGATCGATCGTCTGGTCAGCACGTCGCCGGCGATCCGTCAGAAAGCTCGCTTGCGTCTGCAGGATGCAGGGGAAGTCGCCGTTCAACGACTGCTCGATCGCCTGCTCGCTGGCGACCCGCGCATTGCGCCGGGCGTGTTGGTCCGAGCAACGATCGATATGGGACAGGACGGCGTCGATGCCTTGCGCGCCGCGCTACTGATCGAAGCCCCCGAACGGGTTGAACGAGTAGCGATTGGACTGGCCGAGCAGCCCGACCGAGCGTTGGCCATCGAGTTGGGCGCGCTGCTCGTTGGCGGACCAGTCCCCGAGCAAGTGACTTCCCAGGTGGCATCGCTGCTGCAACAGCGGTACCGCACTTTGCCTGATCGCGACCGGGTGCTTCAGTTTTTGGAGCGAGAAACTGCGCAACGTTTGGCAGAGTACCAGGACGTTCGTCTGGAACCCAACGTCGTACCGGAACGCGTATGGCGTGTGACAACCGATCGTCAGGCCGTGGAGGTGCAGCAAGGGGCTGCGGCCGATGCGGCCTTGGAACGCTTGGCGAACCTCGCCGCCCTGCGCTTTGACGTTTTGAACGCGCATGCTGGTGCATTGTCGGAACTTAGTGAATGCGGCGCCATTCTTTTGCAGCGAGCGTATCACCTCCACCCTCAGGTCGAGGATACGGCACTGAATAGCCACCTGCTGACGGAGCTTACCGTTGACCAGGTACCATCAGACGACTTTCTCATCAGCGTCTTTCACGCTGCAACCGATAAGCAGTTTCACGGAGCAGCCCTGCGGGCGGTTCAGCAACTCGGTTCCCACGGGACCGCTACCTCTGCCACGGTAGGATTTCTCAGCGACTTGCTGAACGATCCGCGACCGGTGATCCGCTACAGCGCCCTTGAGGCCCTCGACCGCCTGGATCCCCAACGACCGTTTGCCGGTACCGACCAAGCCATGGCAACCGCTGTCGAGATGGCCCGATTGACGACCGGACCGCACGTCCTCGTTGTGGGACTCAGCCCCGATCTTCGGCAGACGGCCATGCAGCAGTTGACGAGCGTGGCTGGAGCCGAGGTCACGACGGCCAACACCATGAAATCAGCGCTACTAGCCTTGGATCAAGAACGCCCCGCAGAGCTGATCTTGGTGGTCGACCGAGTCCCGGACGATTCCGTCCTGCAATTGCTCCAGCGGCTACGTCGCGCGCAGCGCGGCCACGCCTTGCCGATCGGCGTTTTGACTGACAACTTGTATCCACACGAACGCGACTGGATCGACCACGCTTCTGGCATCGTAAGCGGCTTGCTCACCCGCCAACCGGAAAACATGCGGGTTCTATTGAACCGCCTGTGGAGCACGATGGACATCACACCGCTCAGCAGTGCCGATCGGTTGCGTTTCGCTGCGGTAGGGGAACGTTTTCTCGCTCGTATTGCTCATGATCGCGAGACCTACGCAATTTATCCGGTGGAGCAGTGGAGCGCGACGCTGGCTAGTCTTGCCGGACAGATCTCCGCCCCTTCTTTGGTGCAAATATTCGTTGGAGTGCCGACAGCTCAGGCCCAGGAGGAGTTGGTGGAATTGGCTGCCCGACGTTCGCTCGACGAATCAACTCGGCTTGCCGCCGCGCACGGTTTCTTACAATCGTTGCAACGCCATGGATTGCTGCTACCGCGGCACCAGGTCTTGCGGTGCTACGAGCTCTACAATCGCTTGGGACCCGATGATCCAGTGGCGGTTCGCGCCCTGGGCTTCATTTTGGACGTATTGGAGGCGCATGCGGCAGGCCGGGAGCTTCCCGCACCGCCTGCGGATGAGACACCGTCCTCACCCGCGTCTACCGTCGGATAGGAGCGGGCCGTTGCCCACGCGTTCCAGCCGCACCGGGACGCAAGCAGTTGCCGAATAACCTGCCGGGCTACCAACCGACCGCTGGCGGCTCGGCTCATCACTGGGAGCCCCCAACTCTGCCATGACTTCTGGAAGGTAGGGGCATCAACTCGTCCAACGTTTCCGTCTCCAGATCGCGGTTCCACAAGGCGGTATACTCGGTTAGCAATATCCGCTGGTCGTTAGCTACTTGCAGGGCGAGGGTGTTGCCAAGGAGGGCCACGTCCGTATGCTGCTAGACATCGGTATCGCTACCGGGACCCATCAGTCTCTACATGCGGTCTCTTTTCTGGCAGTCACGGCGACGTCCCCAGCCCCCGCTAACCGACCGCCAGCAGGAGCGCCGCAGCAACTGGGCATTGGCATGGGCGACCATGGGAGCCGAAGTAAGGCCACTGCAGGGAAACGAACCATTGGTAGGAAGAGTGGATGAGCGGTTTTTCCTATGATCCGAGGGGAAGCTCTGCCGGACACCCGTTGGACGGGATCATCGGCAACAGCCCAGCCATGCAACGCGTCTACGAATTGACGCGCAAAGTGGCCCGTAGCAACGCCTCAGTGCTGCTGCTCGGAGAGACAGGCACCGGCAAGGAATTGATTGCCGGTGCCATTCATCGACTAAGTGACCGCGCGCAAGGGCCATTCGTTCGCGTCAACTGTGGAGCGCTGAGCGAAAGTTTGTTGGAGAGCGAGCTGTTCGGTCACGTCCGCGGAGCCTTCACCAGTGCTGTGGCTAACCGCACGGGACGTTTCGAAGCCGCCCATACCGGCACGATCTTTCTCGACGAGATCAACAGCACTTCGCTACTGCTGCAGGTTAAGCTACTTCGCGTGCTGCAAGAAAAGGAGTTTGAGCGAGTCGGCGATACGAACACTATTACCGTCGATACGCGCGTCATTGCGGCCAGCAACCGAGACCTGGCCGCCGAGGTGGAGGCAGGGCGGTTTCGCGAAGACCTCTATTGGCGATTGAATGTCGTCCCCATCCATATTCCACCGCTGCGCGAACGCCTGGAAGACATCCCGCAATTGGTCGTTCACTTCTTACAACACTACTCGCAAGCCAATCGCCGATACGTCGTCCATGTACAACGAGAAGCGTTGGAGGCAATGATGCAGTACCACTGGCCTGGCAACGTTCGTGAACTGCAGAATTACGTCGAACGGGCCGTGGTCATGGCTGAAGGCGACGAATTGACCATCGACCTGCTGCCAGAAGTCGTGCGTCGCGGCAAATCCGTCGAGCCGGTTGCCGGAGAGCCATCGACGTCGTTGGCTGCTGCCGATTGGGAAACACTGATTCAATCGATCATCCGCCGCGGCGTGGAACATGCCGACAAGGATCATCGCGCCGCGTACGATTTCGTGGTCAGCCAGATTGAGCGTGAACTGATCGCATTCATCATGAGTCAATGCAATAATGTGCAAACCAAGGCCGCCGCTCGATTGGGAATCAACCGCAACACACTGGCCAAAAAACTGAAGGACTATGGCCTGGACACCGATCCGTCGTAAGTCGTGATCTAGCCAGCATCGCCAAGACGCCGAACGCCTTATCCGCTCACTGCAAGCGTGGCGCCTGCGCATAGGAGAGCGCCCGCCCAGGCAGCATCCTTTACGGTACCACGCCGATTGATCGTCGCCGCATCGCCCCGCTCACCCTTCTTCGATGGCCTGGCGAATGGCTTCGACCAGCGCTGCTCGGGAAAAACTCACGGCAGCAAGCCTGTCCACATCCACCCCCCACAGCTCACCGATGCGCATCGCCAGGTCGACATCTCGCACACCGTGATATTGGTTGGTCGCCATATTACCGATGTAGATCGTTTGCTCGTCCTCGAAATAATTCGATTCAAAAGCATCGGCCAACGCCGCAATCCAAGCCTCCGGTACACCGCGTCGGCGACAATATTCTACCGACCAGATATGATCTCCGGTGCATTCGGAGAGCAGATCCAAAGCGCGAAGTCGATCCATGGGCTGCGTCTAGGATTGCTTCTGACTCTGCTCGAGTGTCTCGATACGTTGGCGTAATTGATCGACCTCTTGACGCAATTCTGCCAACTCATGCTGCAGCGTTTCGATCACTTCGCTGCGTCCCGAGCGGGGCCCGCTGCTTTCGCCAACCGTCGCTCCAGAAACCGCATGGACACGAACCACTGCCAGCTCTTCTTCCGGATAGAGGTTGTGGGTGATCAGTTGCCCGCGTCCCGGAGGCGTCAGCTCGACAACAAGTTCTTTTTCTTTCAACTTACCCAAGATGGCTTGCAGGGCGTTCAAATCCGGGATGGGACTGTGGCACAAACGGCTGGCTCGGGCACGCAAATCACCTAAAGTTTGCGGGCCACGCAGAAGCAACTCCGTAATCACAGCCGCTTCTTCACCCTTCACCCCAAAATAGTCATAGCCCATGTGGCGGTACTTGGGAACGCGCCCCGCTCCATGGACTTCGGCAACGATACCGCGCTGCCGCAGTTCAACCAGCGCTTCGTCCACCTGATCCTCACTCAACTGCATCACCGGCTCACGAGCCGTCTTTTGATTGCATCCGGTTACCAAGGCATTCAACGTCAAAGGATAGGAATCGGGAGTCGTTCTCGCCTTCTCCATCAATACGCCAAGGATACGCCGCTCGACGGCTGTCATCGGACTGGGACGCTGCGTCTGGCCCTCCTGGGCATCAGTGGGCTGCTGGGATTCCATCGCCGAATTCTCCTATCTCAACGGAATGCAATAAACGGATATCCCCATGCTCCGCAATTGGCTCACCTCTCCGCCGCTTTCCAATCGGCGACAATCTATTGAGGCCGGTTCTTCACACGAAACATTTGATCATGAGGCAACAAGGCTCCACCATCGATCGACAGCGTCGCTCCATCGATGTACTCGCTCCTTGGATCGCAGAGAAATAGGACGCCATGAGCAATGTCACTCGGCTTCGCCAATCGCCCCCAAGGCAATTGACTTCCTCGCTCACGCAATTCGTCTTCATGGAAAAACTTTCGTTCACCAGGCGTATCGGTCCAACCGGGATGGACGATGTTCACGCGAATGCGATGCTCAGCCAGTTCACAGGCGGCCGTTCTCGCCATTTGGTCCATGGCTGCTTTGGCCATGTTATACGCCATGGCTCCAGGAATCGCTTTGTGAGCGTGGGGCGAGCTGATGCACACGATGCACCCTCCCTCTCCTTGCGCAATCATAGCCCGAGCAGCATAAAAGAGGAAGTTGAATGGTCCCCACATACAAACATCGATCGTCTTCTCGAATTCGGCTAAATCGGCTTCATAGAACAACCGACGATCGCTGTAGGCAGCATTGGTCACCAGAATATCCAGCCGCCCGTGCTCACGCACCGTCTGAGCAACAGCCTGTTCGGCAAACTGTCGATCGGATACATCCCCAATTGCTGGCGACGCCTTGCCGCCGGCCGCCACGATGCGCTCGATGACTTCGTCGGGTGGGTTGATGTCATTGATAACCACATGGGCTCCCGCACCGGCCAACGCTTCGGCACACGCCGCTCCAATGCCCCGTGCAGCGCCGGTCACCAGGGCAACTTTACCCTCAAGATTGGTCATCGATTCCCTTTCATCACGAAACTCTTCCCCACGCACTACCAGACGAGGCCCCATCTTCGGTGAAGCGAATTGGGCAGTCGCCCGCTCCCGCACTCCAGATTCAACGAAGATCAATCCCCCAAGACAGCGGCCAGGCGTTCGATCGTCTGCGGCTCGTTCAATGCCAGCTTACCGAATCCTTCCACCGCTCCCGCTCGCACCGCCTCCTGCTGATGTTCCGGATAGTTCGTCACGAGCATGACCGGTACTGCAGCCAACTCGGGATCCTCCTTGATCGCTCGCACAATGACCATCCCGTCGGAATAGTCGATATCCAATTTGCGATTGATCAGCACCAGGTCGTAAGAAGCGCTCTGCAGTTTCTCCAACGTCTCCTCAGGAGTGTCTGCTTTGTCGACCTCGACGTCGAAGTGGGACACCAACATCTGCTTTATCGCTGCATGATCAGGAGCACAGTTTCCCACATCAAGAACGCGTTTCTTCGCCAATTGATCGTCCCCCTATCCTTTTTCCCAACATTCGTTGACGAGGCGATTCTCTTCGCCATTCGGTACTACAGAACTCGATGCGTTCCTAACCCTACTCGACGGTGGCCAAGATTTTATACCACCCCACCTGTTTTTCCGAGCCCACCCTACCGCCCCCGCTACACCATCCCAATCGACGTCCCCATAACCTCAACTGTTCCCAAACCCTGAACACAATGTTGAGCTGGCCCAAGAGAATTAGGCCACCGCACGGCGATTCATAAAAATCATTTTGATCACAGCCCGTCCGTCAGCGTCGCCTGCCCCTCACCCTCCCCCTCGGAGGGTCGCGAGTAGTGCAAGGAGCGAGCCCGCAGCAATCTCGCCCCACCCTCCCGATTCCGAGCGGGGCGCGAGCAATGCAAGGATTGGTTCTCCCAAATCCCCCACCCTCCCCCGGGGAGGGTCGCGAGTAATGCAAGGATTGGTTCTCCCAAATCCCCCACCCTCCCCCTGGGAGGGTCGCGAGTAATGCAAGGATTGGTTCTCCCAAATCCCCCACCCTCCCCCTGGGAGGGTCGCGAGTAATGCGAGCGGGGAGGGCCCAAGCCGGGAGGGCCCAAGCCAGAGAGGGCTCGCCCCGGATCGCCCACTCCAGGAGCGCTCGACCGGCAAAAGCCAGCATGACAACACCGCCGCTTCTAAACCAGGATTACCATCAACAACCACCGCCTGCCCCATCCCACCGCTCCCCAAAAAACCACTTCCCAGACTTTCTTGAAAAAAATCCGACAAAAAGCTCGACTTGAGGGCGCCGATCTGCACAATAAATGGGTGACTTCGTTGGTGGGAACTGCCTCCTCTCTCGTCGAACCAGCCAACGACTCAGTGATCGCATTAGGAGGGCCGACCATGCCTCCCCCCGCTCGACTCGCTACTCTGGGATCGCCTACCACGAGTGGTCTCTTCCTTGCCCGTGGCGGTGAGACGAACGCCTTAGGGCTTTCTTTGCCCAGCGCTCAAGGGCACCACTCCCATTGCATGGCCGATGGCCACGATTCGTCAGTTGAATCCCGCTCGAGCCCTCCCCGCTCGAGCTGGAAGGGCCGTTCCGGCAGGGACTGCCGGGCCACTATAGTACCACGCCAGTCCCTGGCGTGACCCCAAAACCCAATTTCACAAATCAAATTTCACAAAACACTTGAATGAACAAAAATCAAGCGCGACCCCAAACACCAAACCAGCGCCCACTAACACACTCGTGAACGGAATGGACCACCGACGCGACCGATTCCAACCAGCATGGCCTGAGTCACCATGGTAACGCACATGAGCATGTCCACCCAACAAACGCAATCGCCCGCACCGCACCGCTCCACGTCCGATTCGATGGCGGACCGGTCGCACGTCGAGCCGGTGCGCGTCGATCTACCGCACGGTGCGGCCAACGTCGACGCACACGTGACCAACCAGCTGGCCTCCGGAGACGGCACCGAGATCCGTGTACTGCTGACCGTCCTGATGCCCTGCTTGAACGAATCGCGCACCTTGGCTGCTTGTATTGCTGAAGCCCACCAGGCCTGTCGCGCTGCCGGATTGCGCGATGTGCTTGCCGCCAACGCTCGAGAGTTGGGGGCTGACGCGAAAAAGGGAAGCGAACACGAGGCCGAACCACGCTCGGCGGACGTCGATCCGCCCAGCGAGATGCCAGCGTACGAAATCCTAATCGCCGACAATGGCAGCACGGACGACTCGGTTGCGGTGGCCGAAGCGGCTGGAGCGCGGGTGGTGCACGTGGAAGAGAAGGGTTACGGTGCCGCGTTGCGAGGCGGCATCGCGGCGGCGCGGGGCAAGTACGTCGTGATGGCCGACAGCGATTGCAGTTACAACTTTGGCGACATTCCTCGATTCTTGGCCAAATTAGAGGACGGATTCGATTTGGTGGTCGGCAATCGGTTTGCCGGCGGGATCGAGCCGGGTGCGATGCCCTGGCATCATCGCTGGATCGGCAACCCGGTGCTATCCGGATTGGGGCGGCTGCTGTACCGCACGCCCATTCGCGACTGGCACTGTGGCCTGCGCGCCTTCGATCGCGCGAAGGTATTGGGGTTGGGCTTAGGATCCTCTGGCATGGAGTTCGCCAGCGAGATGATCCTGCGCGCCTCGCAGGCACGTTTAGCCATGGCCGAACTCCCCACCACTCTCCACCCCGACGGCCGCGATCGACGACCGCACCTCAGGTCGATTCGAGATGGACTACGACATCTATATTTGATAACCGCAGGGCGCCTCCAACTCTACTCACTGGTGAAACCGCCATGGCAAAAACAAGCGTAAACCCTCTGCCTTGTTCGCCTCACGACAGACGATACTTCGCCATCGCGCGCAATATTGCACTCGCAGTTGGCATGGCTGTTTTAATTTGGCAACTAGAACAGCAAATTGACAGCAGGGGATTGGCTATCACCGTAAAAGGGGCCGATACTTCGGGAGTATTGAAAATCCCTATTGTCGACTCCACACGAATAATTGACGTACCTATTGAGAACAATTCTGATGTTCCGGCATCGATCGTCGGTGGTCGCTACTCCTGCTCATGCCTTCAGTCCGTGAACTATCCGATACCACTCCCCGCTAACTCGGTGACAAAGATACCTTTGAAGCTTTCACCAACAGAAGCTGATGTTTATTCTATCGAATGGTTCGTGGATATTGGAGAATTACATATCCTGCGATTTCGTTTAGTCGGGACGCGGAAATAATAACCGAACGCCTATCAGTAGTTCGTGTCTTGTTTACTTTTAGAGGAGATTTTTCAATGAAAACTCTTGGTCTATGCCTCATCACCATCGGCATCGTGTTGTGCGCAAAAGTAGCAGTGCCTCAGTCGGGCAGTAACGAGTGGCGCGGTTGTCTCGACGACTACGACCTGAACATCTGTGAAAACATCTGCCCAGTTAACCGACCAAATTGCAGCAAGGTCGTCCCTCCGGGGTGCGATCCTTGCAAAAAATAATATCTTAAGTCTCCCAAAACCAGATCAAGTTTTGGGCGAATAATGTGCGCATCTTACAAACCAATATGCGCCGCCAGGCCCCCGATTCTGCATGGACTTGAACCAAGCGAGATACGGCGGCGTCCAATTAACTACGGTAACGCTTGTAGGTAATCCAATGATTAATCTGGGAGTCGCAACGCCCAGGCGCGCTAATAGGATGGCGCAGGGCGTTGTGACTCCTTCTCATTTCGCATCAACTATTTCATAACCCGTCTCCAATCTTCACGGACAACGTTCATGACTTGTGCGAGAAAGCCGGCTACGCTCGTTTTGATGGAGGTAAAGAGAGTCTTTCGAATTCTCTTTTACAGTAATCGATTGGCAAATTTCTCAGCTAGTATTTACTTGGCATTTGTAAGTATGAAACAACTGCAAGCACAGGCAATGAACGCAATCGCAGCGTTGTGCTTTTCGTTTGTTATTGGTTGCACAATGAATGACCCACTGACGGAATACCAGGAATTCGTGAAAGCCGTGCAAGATTCTACGAGACTGCAATACGCGCGCTTTGCTTTTGTTGATGATTACACTCTTGAAAGAACTTCGAACCGCCCAGGTGTATCGGGTAAGTGGCAGTTCTTGCAAAAATGCTCGGTCAGTGGCTCTAAAGCCTTACGGTTTCGCTATGATGACATCAGCATTAAATTCGATCTAATGGCGCGAGACGAGACTGCTGGCAATTTAAAGACTTCCGAACTTATTCCAGATATTCACCTCACCAACGAGAGGTACTCAGCTCTCGCGAGAGATCAAGGTAATGGAGCCTTACAGCTTCTACGCATTATGCCCAATGATATAGCTACGCAACGGATAGCGCTAGGTCTCGATCACTTTGACTTCTTGCCGCCAGTATTGCGTTGGATCAAAGAAAACAACGCAAAATTGCGTGTTTTTCGTAAGTTACCGAGCACTAACGGTTTAAGCATTGTCGAAGTGGAATTGAAAGCTTTCACGCCTGACCAGCGGCCGATAGACATCGTTTATCAATTAGATTTCCAGTATGGTCTTTGCCGACGGGCAGAGTTCAGGTTTTATGACCAGACGGGGGCGCTTTCGGCCACTCATGTGCATCGAATTGAGTATGTTATTGCGAACGAGCCGGGTGCCGTTCCGATTCCAGAGAGTCGAATTCTTACTATTTCTGCGGATGGATTGGAATCGGTTGAGCGGCATCGATACGTTGATTTCGCGCTGAATACCCGAATTGGCGATGGCGAGTTTTATCTGTCTCATTATGGGTTACCGGAGCCAGCCATCGAGCAAGAAGGTTCCTCAATTGTGTTAAGTATTGGTGCCGGATTGGTTGTAATTGGTTTCGCGATCCTTGTGTGGCGTGTCTTTTATTTAAAGGGTTCGTAATCCTTGATTTTGCTTCTGAGAAACGCATTGCGTTTTTGGTTCATAGCAGTTTTGTTTGCATGTTCGATTCCAGCTTGCTTGTCTTTTCCCAATGTCGACGAAACGGCGCATCTCTGTGCTGGGGTTATGCAATGGTGCCGAGGAAGGTATGATTTTTATCAAGTTAATCCTCCTGTTTTACGGTTGGTCGCCACGTTTCCTTCGGCGGTTCTTGGTGAGAGCAATGCGTTTCCGCGAATTGTGCCTGCAAAACAATTCGGTACTAGTTTTCGGCCGGAATTTCTAGTGAGCAATATTCTGTTGAAAGGCGAGCGGATCGGTGTTGTGCGATTGTTCACCGTTCCGAGATTGATTTCGCTAGTGGTGTGCAGTTGTTTGTTAGTGGCGGTTTCTTTAATACTTTACAACGCTGTCAAGTCGGTAGTTGTTACGACATCAATGGCTTTTCTGTGTTTCTGTCCGCCGATGATTTCTTCCTGTGGCATACTAAATCCGGACGGAATGGCGGCAATAATGGCGATGTTGGTCTCTGCGTTAGCATGTCGGTTCCGGTCGAGTGGTCGGTTGCCTGATTGTATTCTGCTTGGTGTCGCGTGCGGAGTAGCACTTGCGGTGAAGTTTACGCTTATAGTCTTCATAGCAATGGTCATGATATGCATCATGGTTCTGTCGCGTCGCGCTAGTACAGAGAAATACAAGGTAGTGTGTTGCGGTGTATCAGTAACTGCCGTTTTGGCGATTTCGGTTCTGAATGCGGTGTATTGTTACAAAGGTGTTGGCCGTCCTCTTGGATCTTTATTGTTTCAAAGTGCGTTGGTCGGCGATGGAACCGGCATTGGAAACCGGTTTCATGGGTCATGGGTCGGCCGGTTGCCAATCCCCGTACCAGAGGATTATCTTTTAGGCATTGATTACTTGCGAATGGAAGTCGAACGCAAATACTGGTCGTTTCTCAATGGCGAGTGGAAGAAGGGGGCGTGGCCGCATTACTACGTGATGACGACGCTGTATAAGACGCCTGAGCCGACGTTGATCGCGGCGGGGTTGGGGTTCGTCGTGTTTGTCATCGGTTGCTGGCGGAGGATGGTGTCACCGGAGTTGTTCTCGATGGTCATCCTGCTGGCTGTGCCCGCCGCCGCGTGCTTTGCCGCCGTCAGCCTGCAAGGGGGCTTCAATCATCACCACCGGTACGTGCTGATGATCTATCCGCCCATGTTCTTGTTCGCCGCGTTGGTGGCCCACCCGTTGACACGCGAGGTGTGGAGGAGGCGAGAAGCCGGAGGTCGCAGGCTGGAGGAGGGAGAGGAATGGAGTGAGCCGGCAGGGGCGAGCGTAGCAGGGGACGGTGGGGAGCAGGAGGGAACAGAGGGAACGGAGCGGATGGGGAGGGAACCGCAGAGGACGCGGAGAGCACAGAGAAGAGAGAAGGGCGGCAATTGCGACGTGGTGAGCGGCCGAGGGCGGGAGGATGGAGAGGATAGCAGGGAGCTGGGAGCGGCGAGTGTAGCAGCGGGCGGTGGGGAGCAGGAGGGAATGGAGAGAACGGAGGAGGAAGGGGTTGAAACGCAGAGGGCACGGAGGGCACAGAGAAGGCCGAGGGGAGGGATCGAGGAATTGAGCAAGGGCTGGCTGACTGGCGTCGGCGGCTGGGTGCGTGGCTTGCACTGGAATGAGTGGCTGGCGATCGTGCTGGTGACGCTGTCGGCCGCGTCGAGCTTGCGGGTGCATCCGCACTACACCAGCTATTTCAATACGCTCTCCGGTGGCCCGGAAAACGGATGGCGGTTGCTGAACCATTCGAACATCGATTGGGGCCAAGACATGCTGGAGGTGGACGAATGGATCAAGGAGCATCCGCAGTGCCGGCCGCTGAGGTTCGAACTCGATTATTGGGACTTTGGCGGCGAGCTGTTTGGGTTGGAGCCGCTGCGCCCGCCGCATTTGCCCACTGGTGCCTCGGTGGATCTAGCGCGGCGGATGGTGGATCATACCGAGTGGTGGATCATCAGCGTGAAGACGTTGTACAACAAGCCGGGACAGAGTGGACTGGAGTACCTGCAGCAGCTCGAGCCGGTCGATCGCATTGCCTATGCCTACCACGTCTACCGCATCGATCCGCTGCCCGAGGCGAGCGTGGAGGTATCGGAATAAGCTTCGACATTCGGAATAAGCTTCGACATTGGTGAATAAGCGTCGAGGTACTGACGTGGGCATATCAAGAAACCCCACCCTCCCCTTGGGAGGGTCGTGAGTAATGCGAGCGGGGAGGGTCCAAGCGGGGAGGGTCCAAGCGGGGAGGGCTCGAGCCGAGAGGGCACGGGCGGTCGATGCGCGGGGGAGGTAGGTACAAAGACGCACAGCGGTAAGGGACACGTTGGCGAGTCGCTGGTGTGTAGGCCCCTTCCGGCTGCTGGGTTGAGCGACGTTTGGGCTGGTAGGGAGGAAATGATCGTCATGCCACGAGTCCAGTCGACTCGACCTGCAGACGACCTCCCCCGCGAAATAGGGTGTTTAGTAACGCAAGCGGTCCATGCGCGGGGGAGGTGGGGTCACGGATGTTTCAAGCCATCTATACGTCCGCGGGGCAATGGGGCTAGAATAGTCGCCGGTTGGGAAAATCGGCCGATTTTCGTGCGCGAGTACCAACGGCATGATGTACAGGACTGGCATTCCAGCTTGCCGAGCTCTCTCAGACGGTTCCCTCGGATCGTCTTGCCCGGCATGATCTGTGGGTAGCGATATTGATGAAAGAAGGCTATGAAAAGCGAACGACGCCATCAACTTGAACAGAACACGTTGGCCGACTACCTCGGAAAACTTCTTCTCGGCCTACGACCGCTTGTGCCCTATGCCGCGGCGGCAGTAGCCATCTTCGTCGTCGGCTCGGTAATCTATGCCATCTATTCATCGAGCCAATTACGGAGTTCGTCAACGGCCTGGTCCGACTTTTATTTTCGTCTGGCGGATAACGAAGCGGCTAGTTTTGAGGACATGGCGGACATGTTTCCCAACACGCCAGCCGGTCGGTGGGCACGTCTGCGCGCCGCCGACCGTAAGCTCCAGCGCGGCATCCAGTTGCTCTATTCCGACCGACAGGAAGGGGCTGAACGGATCGACCAGGCCATCACCAATTACGAGCGCGTGGTCGAATCGGCTCGCGAACCCCTCCTACGAGCTTTTGCCCAGTTCGGGCTGGCCAAGGCGCACGAAGCCTTGGGAGAGCTCGAAGAGGCGACGACTTATTACCAACTGGTCGTGGAATCTCCGCTGCCACCGTCATTAAAGCGTTATGCAGCCGAACGATTGGAATTTCTCAACAGCCCTGAGGGGCGAGAGTTTTACGCATGGTTTGAAGAACATGCTCCTCAGCAGCAATCTCCTCTCTCGGTGCCCGGCGTCTCAACCCCCACCAGTGACGAACCAACCCTTCAGTTTTCCTCGCCCGATGAATCAACGTCTAGTGTGCCGTTGGATCCCTCGGTGCTTCCTGAGCTTCCCAACCGGGAGGTTTCGCCGGCTTCGGCCCCCGCCGACGACTCTGCCGAGTCACCTTCAGCGAACGACTCCATGTCATCAATTCCCTTGCCCAGTGAGGAGCAACCGCCGGCGACAACGGAGTTGCCAGTATTGGAGCCAGGCGAGAATGCGGATGCCCCTCAGCCTGCCGCTGCGGCAGAGGGAAGCGACGTGTCAGAGCCCGCTTCCGTCGACGCACCAGCCAATGGTTCCTGATTCATGCCCGAGCCAGTCCAGCCGACTAGCGATCCCAGGCCTCCTACTCGGCACCTGCAGTTCGAGGCAACCGAAGCGGAGCAGGGCCAGCGGATCGATGCCGCCTTAGCGTTGTGGATCGACGGTTACAGTCGAGTTTTTTTGCGCAAGGTCGTGCAAGAGGGGGGAGCCACGGTGGATGGAGTGCGGGTGAAACCCAGCTTTCGCCTGCAGTCGGGTCAGCGCGTGGCCATTGATCTCCCCCCACGTCCTGACGAGGGCCCTCGACCGGAAGCGATTCCCCTGCGCTTTCTTTACGAAGATGAGCACTTGATTGCCGTCGATAAACCTCCGGGGATGGTCGTGCATCCGGCCAAGGGGAATTGGAGCGGCACGCTGGCCAGCGCACTAGCCTATCACTTTCAGACGCTCAGCGACATCGGCGGTCCCACCCGCCCCGGCATCATCCACCGCTTGGACCGGGACACCAGCGGAGTGATCGTGGTGGCCAAGACGAATCGTGTGCACTTGGCCATGGGAGAAATGTTCGAGCAGCGTACGATCGAGAAAGAGTACCTGGCCATTACCATCGGCCGCCTGGAACTGGATCGCGATGTGATTCGGATGCCCATCGGCCCTCACCCGTACCAGCGCGATAAGATGGCCATTCGCCGTGACCATCCGCAAAGTCGAGATGCGGAGACGTGGTACGAAGTTGTCGAGCGATTCGAGGGGCTTTCGCTAGTTCGCGTAACCCCTAAAACCGGACGAACTCATCAAATCCGCGTTCATCTCGAGCACGTAGGATCCCCCGTACTGTGCGACCGACTGTACGCTGGACACGCCCGCGTGACTCGAGGCGAATTGATGCGCCGCATGGCCCGGCGTACCCCGCCACAGGCTGGGGATGAAGAAGTCCTGCTGGAACGACATGCTTTGCATGCTCACCGCCTTCGTTTTCCGCACCCCATCACGGGTGAAGTGCTGGAAATCGTCAGTCCGCTACCGGATGACATGCAGCGAGTGCTCGCTTGTCTCCGTGAATCCCACGGCGGCTGAGGACGGCAACCTCTGCCAATCGATCTCCATTTTTGGGAACTGCGTTCCCGACGTTCAGCGTCTATCCATTCCAGAGCGGTGTAGGCCACTGCGCGCCGCGGCTGTTCGGCTCGTCCGTCCCTTGTCTGGTGGATCACTTTCGCCCCCACGGTGATTTTCCCGTCTCGGTGTGGACGGAAATGCATCTTGCCCGACAAGCGAGTTTCCCCGACCTGTTTTGCCACCGTCCTTTTCGGTCCCGACCAGGAGAATAGGCAGCGCGGGGAGGTGGTTAGAAGATTGGCCTTTGTACCGGTCGAGTCGCCCGTTCCATGCCGTCAGGCCGAGCTACACTTCAGTATTCATCCAAGGGCCACGAATCCGTGCCGGCCCCTATGCCAAAGATATACTTCGAATTTCCCGACCTATTTCGAAATTCCGCTGCCGAGGAGATGCGCCGATGATTCCGCGAGCGCCATTCGTTCTATTGCTTAGTGTTGGTTGGTGGTGCATCGATGGTCTGGCCGTCTGTGCCCAGGTCGCACCGATTGCACCCGCACCGCCCACGAGCAGCTCCGCGACATCGCCTGACGCTCCCGGCTTACAGGTCGGAACCGACGTCGTCGGCCGAGTTTCTTCTACGCCTGCGCACGCCTTCCAACGCGCTAACCCTGGTGGAGATTTCAGAGAACGCTATGCCTTGGCCAAGGATCGGCGCGCGGTCTTGGACGAGCTGATTCCCGGCACTGACGACTACTATTATTACCATTGCTTGTACTTCCAGACGACGGGCCAATTGGACCAAGCAGCGGCAGTTCTCGCTCAGTGGCGTACGGCTCGTGGCGATATTCCGGCGGTCCGCAACATGCTGACCCGCCAACTGCTCCTCTCCTATCCCCAGAACCCGCGCCAGGCCCTCGATTTCATTCGCAACGAGCTACATCTGAAACTCGACCACGCTCCGCCGTCGAATGACGAAAACGTAGAACTTCCTAGTCAGCTCGATCTAGCTGCGGTTACCCCAGCGCGTGAGATCCTCCAGCAGTTGGCCCATGATCCGACACTAGCGACCTTCGAAGATCGCACATTGCCCAAGCTGTTGCGTCACCAGTTGACACCACGACAGTTGCGGGCACTGCTGTCTCGCCTTACGCGAGCCGATGTGCCGGGGGTGGTCGAGCGGATCGCCGAGGAACTCGAGCTGCGGGACAGCCGCGGATTCGGCTGGGCGCGCGTCCATGATCTGCTGACGGCCGAGCAACTCGATCAACTTCAGCGTCTGCGTCCCAGCCTGCTGGAGAACGAGCGGTTCCTGCGAGCCCGAGCGGCTAGGTTGGTACCGCCTGAGGGAGTCGCCTGGGACGATCCAACGGTCCGTGGCCCCTACCTCGAGCGATTGGTTGCCTGGACACGCACGCTCCCTCCATCGCAGAACAGCCTGAAAGCATTGACCCTCGGGCGGCTCCTCGAGTTTCAAGTCTCGCAAGGAAAATACGATCGCCAATTGTTCCTCGATTACTTAGCGCTACCGCGTCCACAGGTCTACTACCGCAACGAGCGAATTCGCCAGCAATCACGAGAGGTCGCCGACCTGAACTTCAGCATGCAACCTGAAATCCCCTTGCCGCCGATCGGCGACGACATCGGCCTGGTACGACGTCTCTTGGAACACTTCTTGCGTACTGCGGATACGGTCGATGTGTTTGCCCCTTATGTGGATCGCGACTACCTCGAACGTGTGTGGGCAGAAACCAAATTACTGTATGGAGTCGGTGATCCGGCAACGTGGTATCCCAAACTCGGCCCTGCCGAGCAACAGGCGCTGCGCAACCGTATCGAGCTTCGGTTCGCTCCTGACAATCCGCTTCGGTTCGCCATCGACGAACCAGTCGCTTTGAAGGTTGAACTGAAAAACATTCCCGAACTTACCGTACGTGTCTACCACATCGACGCGCTCGCCTATCTCCGTCAACACCATCAACCTGTCCCTATCGATGTCGATCTCGACGGTCTAGCCCCCAATGCAACATGGCGACAGCAGTTTGACATTCCGGCGCATCGCCGCCATGAATTCCGCATCGACCTCAGCGACCATGCGGTGGGAGCCGGAGTGTGGATTGTCGACGTCTTCGGCTCGGACCAGCGTGCGCGCGCATTGATTCGCAAAGGCACTTTAACCGCCGTCGATCGACTCGGTGACGCCGGTCATGTATTCCGCGTCTTCGACGAGTCGGGGGCTCCAGTTGCCGATGCCACTATTGAGCTGGCAGGGAACCTCTACCGTGCACAAGGTGGCGAAATCCTCATCCCTTACGCCGCCGAGGAACAAACGCGATCCATTATTGTTCGTCATGGTGAAGTGGCGACCATCCAGTCCTTCCACCATCGAGCGGAGAAATATTCATTGGCCCTTCGCCTGCTCGCCGATCGCCAGGGGATTGTCAGCGGACAACAAGCAACACTGCTCATTCGCCCTCGCGTGCTGTGCCATGAACAGCCGATCGATATTCGTTTATTGGAAGAGCCTCAATTATCGATCCGTGTTTCGCAAGCCGATGGGATGGTGAGCACGCTGCAACCGACAGCAGTCCAGTTATCCGACACGGGAGAAATCACCCATCGATTGCTCATTCCCGCGCGGGCTCGTCAGATCACCGTGCTGCTCAGAGGACGCGTGTACAACCGCAGCGCGGATCGCCACGATCCGGTAGAGGGCGAAGCGACGATTCTTTGTAACCAGCGAGAAGACTCGTTGCACATCGCCAGTTTTTACTGGCAATATACCCCCCATGGTATTCGCGTCTTGGCCTTGGGGCGCAACGGGGAGCCGGCCGTCAACCTGCCGGTTCAAGTCAATGTTAAATGGGAAGATTGGAAAACGGTGCAGCCCTTTTCCTTAGCCACCGACGCGGCCGGCAGCATCCAGCTCTCCCACGTCCGGAACATCGAGTACCTGGAGGTTTCTGCGCAGCGAGTGGGCACGACCCGCATCGTTCCGAACATGGTGCACCGTCCTTGGCCGTCGCGCATTCACGCCACATCGGACATGCCCATCGAGCTGCCCCTGGGCAACGCTGACCTGACGCTAGCGGACCTCAGCCTGCACGAACTACGTGCCGGGAAACCGTATCGCGATGCCATCAATCATCTCACCATCGAAGATTTCGCCGTCCGCATTGCACCGCTTGCGGCGGGAGCTTACCGGCTTATCGACCATCGCACCGGGCTGGGATCGACGATCCACGTTGTGGAAGGCCCCCGGCACGGAAGTGTGCTATTAGGCAGTTCGCAGATCGTCGAGTCATCCGGCTTGCCAGGTGCCATCATTGCCGCGGCTCAGACGGACGAGGAGAGTTTGATCATTCGTATGCACCAATGGGATGCCGCCACTCGGATCCACATTGTCGGCACTCCGTTGGCCCCCACCGTCGATGCCTCAGCCATCGAATTCCCGCCAGTTTCTCCTGGAGAACAAGCACGAAACCGCTCCCGCAACGCGTGGGTCGATTCTTTGCGCGTGGACGAAGAGTATGGTTACATCCTGGAGCGTCACCGAGCAAGCAAATTCCCCGGCAATCTGCTTCCTCAACCCTCGCTGCTTTTGTATCCGTGGGAAGTGGCCACGACGGAGAACCTTCGCCGGGATGCGCGGGTTGGGGACGCCATCCCATCGACGGCCGAAGCAGAAGCTCGCCGCCGAGGCCGCAGCTCACAGCTTCGCGGGGAAGCCCAATCAGCCCCCACCGATGCCCCTACCTACGATTTCCTGGCGCACAACGCCATCGTGCTGGAAAACCTGCGCCCTGATGCCGATGGCGCGTTGACTCTTGATCGCCAGCCTTTCCGCACTTGCAGCTCCATTACCATATTTGCGGTCCACCCGTGGGGAGTCGATAGTCGACGCATCGACCAAACCATTGCCTCGCTACCGACGCGTGACCGCCGGCTGACGCAAGGATTTGATCGCGGCATGCCCATGCTACACGTCCAGCAAGTGGAAGTATTACCCGGCGGCGAAACGGTGAAGCTGAATGAGGTGCAATCGATGCGTCGCCAAGTTTACAGTTCGCTGGCGGACATCATGCAGTACTTCGATGCATTGGGCGATGATGGCCAGTGGTCGCAATTCTCTTTCCTGCAACGATGGCATCTGCTCGAGGACGAAGCACGACGCCAGCTATACGAAGCTCACGCCTGCCATGAACTCAACTTGTTCCTTTACTTCCACGACCGCGACTTCTTCGCGGCCGTCATTCGACCAGTACTCGAGAACAAGTTGGAGAAGCAACTTGTCGACCGTTGGCTTCTTGGCCAATCGCTCGAAGACTATCGTGAACTCTGGCGTTTGCGTCGACTGAATGCCCTGGAACGAGTTCTGGTGGCCTCGCGAGTCGCCGATTTGAAGGAAGGCACGGAACGTTACTTCGCCGATTGGCTTGCCGCCAATCCGATGCCCGTCAGCGAAGCGGATCGACGATTCGAAATTGCTTTGCAACGGTCGCAGTTGGTTGCAGGTGCCACGGCAGGCTATGCGGGTGCTGTCGGGACAAGAGGCGCTTTCGGCGGGGGCGAGCATTTCGGCGCTGTGCCCCCCGACTCCCCCGGCCCCTGGCGACCCGTTGGCAGAAAACGCAGTCGCCCAGGAACTGGACATGGAGTTGGCAACGCCCGATGCAGCTTTAGCGGCCCAGGCCAGGGGGCTATTCTTCAAGTCGGATCGTCAATCCTTGGGTCGATTGGCCACTCCACGTCTGTTCGAGGGTTTGGATAAGACGCGCGAATGGGGTGAATCCCAATACTATCGCGTACCTCTAGCCGAACAAACGGCGGATTTGATCCCGCCGGGAGCGTTCTGGCTGGAAGTTTTACAGAACGATGCCCAACCGCTCTTGCCCCAATCGTTCTATCTGGTCCACGATGACGTCCATTCGCGATTAGCCGCTCTGGCATTCATCGATCTGCCATTAAGCGCTGCGCCGCCGAAAAATGAGGCTCAAGAGGGCGTGTTGTCCATCACGTCCCCCACCCCCGCGCTACTGCTTAGCGAACGATATGTTTCGGCAACCGTCGATGCTGCCGGCGAGAACGCGCCCTCGCTGTTAATCGGACAAGAGCTGTACATGGGCGGCAATGACACACCGGATCAAGAGCCGCTCGACCCGCGCCAACTTGTGCAGGGCGTTCCCTACGTGGATCGTATCATCGTATCCAATCCTTCCGCCCGCCTCGTTCGCGCTGAGGTGCTCGTGCAGATCCCCTCAGGGGCGATTCCCTTGGAGGGAGGCCGCAGCACCCGCACCGTTCCGGTGGAGCTTGCCCCTTATCACACGCAACAGCTGGAGATTAGCTTTTATTTTCCCGCGGCGGGCTCTTTTGAGCAGTACGGAGCGCAGGTAAGCATCGCCCGACGGCATGTGGTCGGCACGCCAGGCCGCCAACTAGAGGTTCATCGCCAACCGCCACTGGGGGACGAACGCTCATGGGAATACCTGGCGGACTGGGGACAACCAGACGCCATCCTTCGATACCTGGAACGCGGTAACCTGTTGAGAATCGACTTGGACCGCATCGCCTTCCGCATGAAAGATCACGCTTTTTACAACGATGTGCTTAGCCTGTTAGAATCGCGAGGCGTGTTCGTTCCCTCTCTGTGGGCATATGCTGTCCACCACAATGATCCGCAGCGAATCGAGCAGCTATTGCAGCACCGTCCCGATCTAGTGGCTCGCTTGGGCCCCGTTTTCGACAGCCCGCTGATCCAAGTGTTTCCCGAGGAGCAACTCAGCTTCGCCCACTTGGAGTACCGACCGTTGGTGTTGGCCCGCACCCATCCCCTCGGAGGAGAACGCACGATTCTAAATCCGAGTCTGGCGGCGCAGTATCAGCGGTTCATGGAGGTATTAGCCCATCAACAGCAGCTGACTCCACCGCAGAGGCTGCAAGTAGTCTATTACCTGCTATTGCAGAATCGGATCGAAGAGGCGTTGAACTGGCTGGATCAAGTCGACGGAACGAAACTCGTACCTCGGGTGCAGTACGATTACCTCGTAGCCTATACCGACCTTTTTCGCCGCGAGTATGCTCACGCCGCGCAGGTAGCGAGAGGTTATACAGACTACCCCAGCCCACGATGGCGTGAGTTGTTTGCGCAACTACGCGCTCAGCTTGCCCAGCGGCAAGCAATGCTTGAAGGTCGGCAGCTGACGATCGAGGAGCGCACCGGGCTCGACCCTGCTGCCCGTGAGTTCCTCGACCAAAGAAATGTACAACAGGAAGCCCAGGCCCATCGGGCTCCCTGGATTGAACTACGCGAAGAACAAGGAAGTCTCGTCGTGCATCATCGCAACGTGGACGCGGTCGACATGCGTTTCTACCAGATGGACGTGGAAGTGTTATTCAGCCGTCGTCCCTTCGCCAGTGCAGGCGATTCTCCTCGTCCGATCATCCATGCCAACTACGAACAAACGATTGAGCTGGATGGAGACGAAGCTGTTCCAATCGACATTCCCTCCTCCTTGCGGAATCAGAATTTGATCGTCGAAGCACAAGCCGGTGGCGTTTCACGGCGTCTATTGCTTACGAACAGCCAACTTGCCGTCACGTTGGTGGAACCGTATGGACGCTTGATCGTCACCTCGCGACAGGGCAGGGCACCGGTAGCGGCAGCTTATGTCAAGGTGTACGCGCGCCATCGTGATGGTTCAGTCAAATTCTACAAGGACGGATACACCGACCTGCGGGGACATTTCGACTATGCCACATTGAGCACTAATGACATGGATACCGTCGAGCAATTTGCCATCCTTGTTCTCCATCCGGAATTGGGATCGATGATTCGCCAGGCCGCTCCGCCGGCCCGCTGATCATCACCACGGGTCTTCGAGTGCCGCTCTCGGTCTTCGATTGGCAGTTGATCGGCGCCTGCCCACCAGGGTAGACTGGTTACCAGGCACATGGTGGCTCCTAGGTGGACACGTAGCGTAGGCCAGGACCGGCGGAGGGCTGGGATGAGCAGGCCAATGACCGATGAGTGGGAATTCGTCGACGGGAGTATCGAACTTCCGCGTCGCAGTCAATCAATTGCACAACCTACTTTGAAGCAGTTCACGCTGGTAGAATTATTCTTCACCACGACGTTGACCGCGGTACTGTTGTTTGTCTATTTGCGACTGTCACCTATCGCCGCTCTATTGGGCGGCGGGGCCCTGATGGTCGTGGCCGTAGTTCGCTGGACCGGTTGCCGTAATATCCTTCTGGGGGGCCTGATAGGCTTTCTCGCCTCGACCTTGCTCGCTTATGCCGTGATCGTTCTACGACACACGTCGGACTCGGTGAGCATTGCATTGTTGTTGCTCTGCCCGGCCACGGGATACATCGCTGGCGCCTTTTTGGCGGAATTGCGGTCGATTTCCGACGGTTGACTTCGTTTCGGTAGCCAACAGCAATGCAATCTTCGCGTCAAGACTTCTTGGCCCCGAAACCATCGCCCTTGGGTCTACCCCTCAACCGTCTCGGGAACCTCGATCCACAGCCTCCCGGCACGGTTTTCCACCCGGTAGACGGTCAACATGGGTCGACCGGTAAGCAAATGTTTCCCCGAGCGAACATCGTACTGCCACCCATGCCAGGGACACGTCACGCAATGACCGTCTAGTTTTCCTTGGGCCAACGGACCGCCTTGATGGGCACACATGCCGTCGACCGCCCAGAATCCATCCTCGGCATGAAATACGGCAACGATTTGACCACCGACCACAATTTCTCGGCCGCTTCCCAAGGGAAACTCTTCGGCCGCACCAACTTCCATCCACCCCATACGTACCGTTCTTTCGCTTCACGAGTGACTGGCTCCCCGACGATCAAGGCCATGCGGAGATACCATAAGCGCTGCGCAGCAAAAGATCTAGAATACCGCGCGGGGGGAGGACTTAGTCATCAAGCCAAGGTTCGCCGTAGACACTTGACCGGTGAAGGCCAAGTCGATCATCGCCCGGCGTGCGTCCCAGAACTCAAGTATGGCGACTCGCAAATCGACAGGAAGACGGTGGGCTCCTCCTTCCAGATACTGCGTGTGCGGGCCGAAAAGCGCTTGAACCAAAAAGTCTTCTGGCAGGCGAGGTTCAACGATATCCAAGGCGGCGCCGAGGCGATGAAACACGGTGGGAAGCGTGCGTTGATGAAGCTGCTGTGCACATTCCGCGATGCGGCGCAAGCTCCGCTCCGACTCAACGAAATGTTCGGCAGCCTGCGCTGCCTCATCGTCACCTCGCTGGTAGATGGCCAACCAGCTATGAGAAGCCCCTAACGGCTGCGATTCCGTCCCGGAACGGCTGCGCGAGCCGGTGGCGTGCATCCGCACTTCCAGAATGTCAGCCCGCCACTGGCGCGGAACCTCCACCAACAACGCCACATCGCGCATACCGTCGGCCAATCCGATCGGTCCGGCCCGGAACTTGAAGAATGCACCGCAACCACGATTCGTCGTGCCGCTGGCAGTAAGCAGATGCAGCGGGGGTTTCTGCTCATAGCGTTGCGAGATCGTCTGCTTTTCTCCCACCGACGCATTGACGCCCCCCGGAACCGGCGGCTTGCTCGCACTGAGTAGGTTCACCCCGACGGCATGATCGCTCTGTCGACTCGTCTCCACCGCTACATTACCCTCGATGGTGCGAACCAACTCATTGCGCGGCCAAAGATCAAGTACCTGCATCGATCGGTGAGGCGACACCAGCTCAATGTGGTACTCGAAGACGCGTCCTTGGAACTGAGAATCAAGAACCGTGGAGATCGGCACACGGACGCGTAACAACTTACCGCCACGACGGGGAACCACTGCCCCCGGCTGGTCAACGGGATCGGCGGACAAGATCGCTGGTACGTCGAACAGCACTGGCTCCGCCGCTCCAATGCCGTCCCAGGCGGATAGCCACAACGTGATGCCGATCGCCACAACCACCGCGCCGTTTGCTGACTTCATCGCTTCCCTCCTTGACCTATTGCAGGCCTGAAGACTCCTACCAAGCAACCTACCCCGCAAGGAGAATGCCAATTCTCTGCGTGGGGCGCTCAACGGCCTTCCCTGCTTGCCCTCATCGCGGTCTCAGCCCTCAAGTTGCAGAGCGAGGCTGAGAGCTTCTCACCGGCGCGCATCCCGCGAAGAGATGCGGAGGGCTATTTCTTCCTGAAGTCGCGAAGCGAATCTGCGTCTGAGCACTTTCATCCTAGCGCGACACCCAGGCGTAATCAAGTCTTCGCGGATCGGCATCGACCTCACGCCCTAATCGTGGCCGTCTCGTCGATCGATTATTCCTTGATACTTCTGACGTGGCCTGGGAACGCCGCTCTGCCCACGCTTGTTCCGCGCGATGGGGCATCGAAGCGGACACTTGGACCACAGCCAAGTGCGCTAGGATTGCGCGGCATCACGCGTCGTCGCTGTCGCCCCATCAAGGCCATAGGATCGCCATAGCAGTGGCCACGGCGATAGCCGTGCCGCAGACCACCTTGCCTACCGTCCCCAGCAACCGTCCCCAAAAAGCAGCCGAGCCGACTTGAATGCTGGCGTTCCAGTCTTTGCCCGCCCAACGTTCCCCCAGCAACGCTCCCGCGAAGGCTCCCGCACCGCCCATTAAAACGGCACCAAGGAGACTACCGACGATCGGGACGGGCACCGCTCCCCCGAGCAACAGACCGATGACTCCGCCGGCCATCGAACCGATCACAGCCAGCACGGTACTACGGCGACTCCCCCCGGCCCGTTTGGCGCCGATAGCCCCGGCGAGGAACTCAATGAGCTCTCCGAGGGCGGCCCACCCTACACACCATAGGACAACCCAAAGATCGACATGAAGTCGCCAATCTGGAGGCACCACCAGATAACAAGCCGCGGAGACCCCGGCAATCAACCAGTTGCCAGGAACACCAATGAGGTTGGCAATCCAGCCAGCCAACACCAGGACCAGCGTCACCGCGACCAGGCTCCACTGCAGCAACATGTCCATGGCCTACGCTCCTGTATGGAAACACGCTCCCGCGGGGACCGGGCAGGCGATCTGATGACGCAGCAACATTTCCATCCACTAGGCCTCCGTGTCGATGCGCCGCTCATCACTCCGGTTCACCCAACGTGCCAACTGCGTGGCCACCTCGATAAACACGCTATCCCAGTCCCCCAGACGCGGTTGCCGAAACAAGCGTACGGTCGGGTACCATGGCGAGTCCGAACGGCCGAGCATCCATCGCCAGTCGGGAATATGCCCCAGCACGATCCAGGTCGGTACTCCCAACGCGCCGGCCAGATGGGCAATCGACGTATCGGTCGTGATTACCAGGTCCAGGTTCTTCATCACGGCCGCAGTATCCATGAACGCACCACTGGATTGATCCACATCAGGAGGCAACCGGCGAATCGGCTGCGGACCTTGCCACGCATCCAGCTGTTCACTCCCAAATCCATGTTGCAAACTGATCAGTTCCACCCCCGGAACTTCCGCAAGGGGCGCGAAGGCACGCAGCGGGACGCTCCGAAACGCATCCGCCTGATGATCGGGGTTCCCTTGCCAGGCGATGCCCACGCGCACCGTTCTTTCCTTGGGCCCCAGCCGGTGTCGCCAATAATCGATCAAGTGAGGTGCCGCCTGCAAGTAAGGAATGTCCGACGGAATGCGGTCGAGGTTTACCTGGAGAACATCAGCAACATCGATCAATGAACACTGAAAGTCGAACCCTCCATCCAACGGAAGCGTATTGGGAACGATACGTCCCAGTTCGACCGCCTGTTGCAGAATCCCCAGCAAAGCTGGTTGGCAGTAAACCGTAACGCGCGCTCCTGCAGCACGCAGCAACCTCGCAAAGCGCACGAAATGCAGAGTATCACCGAGTCCTTGTTCGACGGTCAGCAAGATCGAACGTCCCGCTAGAGCCTCCCCCTGCCACACTGGGATCCGATCGGTGGGGCGTCGCAAATCTCCCACGCGCCACCGCCACCGGTACTCCTCCCAACCACGCTGGAAATCTCCCTGAAGCAAGTAAATGACACCGAGATTTCGATGCAGCTCCGCCTCCTGGGGATTGATTTGCAAAGCGGCCTGATAGTACTTCATTCCCAAATCGAGTCGCCCGGTCCACACGTGGAGAGTTCCACGGTTCTTGTAGGCGTTAAGATAATCGGGCTTGAGGTCGATGGCACGCTGGAAGCAAGCATCCGCTTCTGCCACTTCGTCCAGGTAACGCAAGGAATTGCCCAGATTGTTCCAGGCGACGGGAAAATCCGGCTGCAATGCCAACGCGTGGCGATAGGCTTCGGTCGCTTGCTGGTACTGCCGTTGATCGTGCAATGCCATCCCCAGGTATACCCAGGCAGCCGCGTTGTTGGGCGCTCCCGTCAGAGCGTGACGATAGCATTTCTCTGCTTCGGCATAGCGTTTTTGCTGGTGAACCTGCCAACCATATTGCAAGAGTTGCTGAGGCGTTGCCACCCTACCGCTCCCTTGATTTCAATCGATACTTCCTATACCGCTGCACTGATTTGCTTTACGACTCCATTGCCGGAAAAACTGTGATCGGTGGAGCAGGGCAGGGGACGTACCAGGCCACCGGCCAACTGTTCCCCTACCGTGTCCCTCGCGTTATCGTTCCCTTCATGGCGTGGCAACCCTGGTGTCACCAGCCAGCCGACAGCGATAAACGATCGCGGGCGGAAGATTCCGCCAAACTATTGGGCTGGTTTCCACCATTGGGAAACGACTTTCCAACAGGCGTCGGAATTTCCGTGCCGCCGGAAGAAGCAAACCTTGCAGATAGGCGAACGTGCAAAACTGCCCATCGGTGCGCATGACGCGGACGATGGCATCGAGCATTTCCTGCTGCTCTTGCTGTGAGAAGACCGCCCAGGGAAGTCCCGAAAGGACTGCATCGACGCCATCCACCCCGACACGCTGGCAAATCTGCGGAGCTTCTGCAACGCTGGCCGTATGCACCTGCACGGTCTCAAAACGCTGGCGCAGGGCCTGTGCCATCATCGCATTGATCTCCAAGGCAATGCACCGCGTATCTGGGCCCGCGCTGTGCAGAATCGCTTCGGTAAAAACGCCAGTTCCAGGCCCGACTTCCATCACCGCGGAAACCCGCTCCCACTCGATCCACTCCACCATGCAGCGGGCCAAGTGCCTAGAACTAGGCCAGATCGCACCCACCTGCCGCGGATTGGCCAAAAACTGTTTGCAGAAAAGAATGCCATCGGAAAAAGCCATGGCGCTCGTTAACCTCCCGGCGTTTTCGTAGCAATTACCGTGGTGAACAAGGAGGTGGGAGACAGCTTATAACGCCGCTCCACTTCCACCGGAATTCCCTCTAACCAGTGGTCCAACGCCAGGTCGGTACGCCAACCCAAGTACTGCGTTACCGGATTGAGCATGTCGATGAAGGGGGCGATCCATGGCCGTGGACTACGAAAGTGATTGACCACGACAAGCTTTCCTCCCGGCTTGCACACTCGCCACATTTCGGCGGCCAGCCGCTTTGGATCCGGAACCACCGTCACCACATGAAAAGCACCTACAAAATCGAAATGGTCGTCCGCAAATTCCAACGCCAGAGCATCCATGCACCGAAAATCGACCTGCTCCAATCCCAACTGCTCCGCACGCCGCTGGGCTTGTTGGAGCATCTGCGGCGAGAGATCGATCGCCGTGAGGGATATTCCGGCCGGGTAGTAGGGCAAGGAAAGCCCAGTACCGACTCCCACCTCCAACACACGCTGTCCAGGAGATACCCCAAGCTGGCCGATGGCATCCTCGATCCCCTTGGCGAAGAAGCGCTGGAAGGCCAGGTCATAGGCATGGGCGAACTGCCGGTACAGCACACTCTCGCTGGGGCGTCGTCGGCGCGAGGGGCGTCGCCCGCGCGGATCGCCTTGTTCCCCGCGACGGGACGACATGCGTCGATTTCGTCGGCCTCCTTTGAGCAACGGCATGGGTCGTTTCATCTTCCCTTCCTGAAGGTGTTACGCGGATCCGATAGGACAAGGGGGGCGACGTTCCCCGGACGTGCGACGACCATCCTGTCGTCTGGGAAGCGATCTGGCAGATCCGCTACCCAGCGCTCTCCGCGTCGGAACCATTTTCTACCGCGACACCACGAGCATCTCGATCACCGCCTAGCCGTTTGGACAGACCCCGCAACAGCGGAGAGACGACGAAACCACAGAAGACCAACGGCAACGCCAATTCGTGGATCGTCACGGCAGCGATGGCCACGATGATTCCTTGAGCTAAGTCATTGAAATTGTAGCCTCTTTGCACCCAACGATTGACGACGTGCGGATACGGAATTCGCGAGACGAGCAGGAAAGAGAGCGCCAGCATCAAGACGGGAAGTCCCAGCATGGTAAGCGTCAGCATCCATGTGCCCACGTTCTGCAGGACGACTGGCAAATCCGGCGCGGAAAGATGGTGAATGGCGGGCATGGCGATCGCGAACGAAGCAATCGTACCCGCTGCCGCCGGGGAGGGAAGGCCGTCGAACGACTCGTGACGATCACCAGCCGACGCATTGACATTGAACCGGGCCAGCCGCAGTAAGACGCACGCCACGTAAATCACCCCGATACCGAAGATAACACGTGCCGGGAAAATATCCCCAAACAGCAAGAGGATGAAGACAGGGGCCACACCGAAGGTTATCACGTCACACAAACTATCCAATTCGGCCCCGAACTCACTGGTCTGCCGCAACCACCGAGCAGCTTGACCATCAAGCATGTCGAAAAACATACCACCAAACACCAAGGCGCCGGCAAAGAACGCCAACTGTTCCCGTGGTACCTCCATCAGCACTCCAGTCGCCATGGCGATACTGGCCAAACCGCAAAGGCCATTGCCCAAGGACAACATGGTAGGAATCGGGCCCAACAACACATGCCGTCGAATCGGTTTCCGCGAACGCAGTAGCGGCCGCAATCGTGGCCGCGGAGGGCTTTTCACCCGATCACTGTTCCGTGACCGATCCTGGGTCGCGCTCCGTTTGGAGGTACCGAGCCAAAATGGTTTGTCCCGCACGTACTTTATCTCCTAGATTCACTAATATCTCTAATCCATCCTGGCGAGGTAACACTAATTCAGTACGCGAACCGATCTTGATCATCCCGAATCGCTCCCCCCGCGCCAATTCCCGTCCGGGTGCCGTCCATGTTACGATCCTCCGGGCGATGGCCCCGGCAATCTGCCTGACACGATATCTCCGCTCTGGGGCCTGACGATCCCACAACCGCGTCTCCAGCCGCTCATTCTCCCGCGCCGATGCGGGGCGTAGGGCATTGAGGAATTTACCCGGGTGATAGGACTGTCCCACGACGGTCACATCAGCCGGCGCTCGGTTCATGTGTACGTTGAACACCGACAAGAAAATACCGATCGTCACTGCCGGCCCGCCTACGAACTCATCTTCCCCCTCTTCAATGAGGACGATTTTTCCATCGGCAGGAGCTACGATGAGGCCCTCTCCTTGAGGAATCTGGCGTTCGGGATCTCGAAAAAACCACCAGATCTCGGCTCCCAGCGCCGCCGGTACCACCGCCGCTGGCCACCACAACCAGGCGAACACGACGGTAGCCGAACCGAATACGATCGTTCCCAGCAACAACTCGCATAGCCCCACACGGGCAAACGGCAGACGGTCACGCCAAGCAAATGGGTCGTCCTCCGGAGCCCACGACGCATCGCACACGTTGCGAAAATACTTCAAATCGCGCGGGTCCAGGACCTCGTGAGGACACCCGATTGCTTCGCCGCGGCGAAGTCCAGCCATGCGCTGGATGTACCGCCTGCGAAAATGGCGCAGCCAAAAACGCCTCAAGCATCCCCAGGCCAGCTCCAACCGCATGCAGAAGCCCCCTCCTGGTTGTTCGGAGTCAATCTGGGGATCCAGTTTCTCGATCGTTGGCGGGGGAAGAGACTCCATGCTATCCATCACGTTTAAATCATTTAAAAACCCGGTCAGGCAGCCCCGGCGACTTTACGCAGGGCCGAATTGATGGTCGGTTACGGGCATCCGTCGCCATGTAGGGTGCCGGCTATCGACCAATGGGCCCTCGGAGGAGGTCTCTTCCGGACAGAACAAACCGGTGCCCTTTAGGAAGCCTTCCCCCGTCGCCTCTGCTGTGGAAGGACAACGCACGTCCTCCCTTGAAGCACCAAGCTCCTAGCGCACGACACGCGCCCATCCCCAATATCCTACCTGGCCAGAAAGAAATCGAAATCACCAATCCCGGGCTAAAAAGTTAGGGCGTCCCCGAAACGGACTTCGAGGACGCCCCACACGGTGTGTCTATCACATTATTCCCTGCATCAACCGAGGAAGCTCAGTCGAGGAAGCCGACGAGATCCTGACTACGGCTCGGCTGTTGCAACTTCCGCACCGCCTTGGCTTCGATCTGACGAATTCGCTCTCGCGTCACCTTGAAAATATGCCCAACTTCCTCCAGCGTATAACTGTAACCATCACCCAAGCCGTAACGCAATTTGATGATCTCCCGCTCGCGGTAGCTAAGCGTTTTCAGGACGCGGTTGATGCGTTCGCGCAACATCTCCTGCCCAGCCCCTTCCGAAGGATTCTCTGCCGTTCCATCGGGAAGGAGATCTCCAAACTGGCTGTCTTCACTATTGCCGACAGGGCGATCCAGGCTGATCGGATAGCGGCTCATCGCCAACACCCGCCGCGCTTCCTCGATCGTGGTGTTGGCACGACGAGCGGTTTCCTCCAACGTCGGCTCACGACCAAGTTCCTGGAGTAACTGCCGGGCTACATTCCGCACGCGAGTCATGGTTTCCACCATGTGTACCGGAATACGGATGGTACGGCTCTGATCGGCGACGGCTCGCGTAATCGCTTGCCGAATCCACCATGTCGCGTAGGTACAAAACTTGAACCCGCGCCGGTATTCGAACTTATCGACCGCCCGCATCAAGCCGGCATTCCCTTCCTGAATCAAATCCAAGAAGCTCAGCCCGCGATTGCGGTACTTCTTGGCAATGGAGACCACCAAGCGGAGGTTTCCCTCGGACAATTGCTTCTTCGCCTGCTGATACTCGGCGAACACCTCGTTGACCATCTGCACCCGATTGCGGAGGCTGGTCGGCGTTTCCTGAGTGGCGATCAACAGTTCCCGATACTCTCGCAACAATTCGTCACGCTGCGCTGCCGAGGCACGGTCTCCCTCCAATCGAGCGATCTCCACACGCAATTCATCGATCCGACGACTGAACTTCATCAAATCGCCGATCCGCTGCTCCAACTTCTGCGTTCGCAACCCGAGTTCTTCGATCAGCCGCACGCACTTGCGTCGCCGCCGCGAGAGCGCCGACCACGCCTCTCGACGCTTTTCCATCGGCTGCGACCTACTCAACGCGATCCGGTAATCCCGGGCATTCCGCTTAAGCAAAACCTCCAACGTACGGAGGTTATGCGGCATGCGTCCCAGAATCTGCTCTTTTTCCAAACGATCGGTCACGGACACCTGGATCGTGCGATCGAAGGGCAACTCGCCGTTGTGCACGCGCTTGAGCACCTTGAACGCATACTGCATCACGTACTCGCACTCAAGCAACTTCGTACGAAATCGCCGCCGCGTCACTTCGATGGCTTTCGCCAGCCGAATCTCTTCATCGCGCGTGAGCAACGGAATCTCACCCATCTGCGTCAGATACATCCGCACGGGATCGTCCGACCAAGTCTCCGCCTCTTCTTCGGCGGCGGCCAACAGCGCTTCGTCGCTCTCCAATTGCACTTCCCCATCGGCCACGAAACCATCGTCGTCGACCGGGAGTGAAGGGGCATCAGAATCATCATCCTCGTCGATGGGAAGCTTGTCGAATGAAACGATCTCATCTTCTGGAGTGCGGGGACTATCGTCCTCAAATTCTTCCAACAGTGCGTCGAACAAGGCGAAACTCCTGACTGTGCCAAAAAACCACGTTGACTACTCGTGAATGCTCACCGTGCGTCGGTTCGTCCTCTTTCCCCCCGACACGCCAAGGCGTCGGAGCCGACGGCGGGCTGATCACCAGCATTAGGACCACTTGCTACGTGAAAGCCATCCACCACCGCATGGGAGGACTAGAAATTCTACCACTCACTAGCCGATGATTCGCGCAGGACCGACCAATTAGTAAAACGTTCTACCTAGGCAAACCATGCGGGAAGGGAAGTTGCCATCACGACACGAAGACCCCACAGCAAGCAAGGCAACGACCAACCCGTGTCCCACGAAAACCTGCGACCAATGTCACGTTCAGGATACCTGAAACCTACTGCAATTGGCGCGATCCACGGAAGCCAACAAACCGTATAAACTCACAAAATGCACTTCTGTTGATGGAACACATTTTTCCCGCCGCAATCCACATGGGTGTAGCTCAAAAATCCCGAGGCAACAGACTGCCGCCCCATGGCTTTGTCCCAGCTATGGTTGGATTGCAGAAGGTGATGTCGAACGATCGGGCAACATGTCTACCGACTCACTGGCGGTGGCAGAGAAAGAAACTGGAGCTGAGAGCCGTGTTGTGAGATATCACTTCGCCGTCAACAGATTCTGACTGGTCGTCGCCTTTGGCTCTGCTCGACTTCTCCTCACTTGCCACACTAGGAAAGAAATGGATAAATGCGGAACCGCTGCAGACCGACCGCCTACACCTCATTTTCCTCACGTTTCCACCAACAGTCTCCGCGTGTATCCTACGACGCGGAGGGTTGAACCCCGACGCCAGGCCGACTTTCAACCCAAGCTCTTCTTCATTTTAACTACACAATCCCTAAGGTCCAGTCGCAGCCGTGCAATTGACACGATTCGCGGCTTCGTCAACATGGAAACAACCTGATGAATAAGATCCTCCGTTGCCCGTGCGGTCAGCCGCACTATGTATCCTCCAGCCAAGCAGGCCAACAGCTCACCTGTACCTCCTGCGGCAAGCCGCTGACCGTTCCCACCCTGCGCGAGCTAAGGGACTTGCCCGACGCGGCTGCCACGGTCAGCCAACCGGCGACCTCAACCTCGGTTTGGAAGACCTGGCGGGGCCCCACGATGGCCACGTTCGTTGCCCTGTTCCTCATCACCGGGGGCATGAGCCTGCGATTTACCCTGCAGCGGTTGAATATCGACACGTCCTACGACGAGGAAACCGAAATCGAGCTGGGTGAACAACTGTTCGACCAATATGGCCCGGATGCCCTGAGCATGACGTGGGAGCAATATCAGACGGTGGGAATCGGCCCCAAACAGCGTTTACCCTTCATGGTGTGGCGGACGATCGCATGGCATACCACTATTTTGGCCTCGGTCACCGGGACCATCGCCGCCATCTGCTTGCTGGCAGCACTCGCCGTCTGGTACTCCGCCCGTCGCGCAGCCCGGCGACTGCAAGACGATCCCCGCCGCCCTGCGGTGGACACTTAGTTTCACCACCAACCTCTTTCCGTCGGCACAGCGAACGCTAGCTTCGCCGCCGCAAGATGGCAACGATGTCTTCGCTCTCCGGCCCCAACTCAATCGGCCGGCGGATGTCATAGCGGAAATCGAAAGTCTCCACCCACTGCCATTGCGGCACGGCGGCGATGAGCTGATGGAACTGGGAGAGGGTGTAGGAGCGCAGCACGAGCACGTCTTCAATGCGAAAACTATCGGTCGGCTTATAGATGTCGAACGCTATCCCAAAGCGTTCGACGCGGCGAACAGGGTCTTTATCGATAGGCCACATGTGCGTCTTAATCGCCAACTGGCCACGCCGCGCGGACCAACTTTCTTCATCCGTGGCCTCTCCCGCAGTGGGCGTCAGATGCAACCCCAAAGCATAAATGCCTCCTGGTCGCACTGCCTCGGCAACACACTGCAAATGCTTAATTGCTGAGCCCTCATCGGGAAGATGCCGGAAGCTATTGATGGTATTAAAAGCAGCATCGTAGGGTTGGGAGACGTCGAAATTGGCCATATCTCCCACCAGCGCCCGCCCGTGGATACCGTACCGCTCCAACCGACGGTTACAGAAATCAACCGCTTTGGGGTTCAAGTCGACACCGCCAACCTCCAAACCATCTTGCCGCCCCAACTTGTACAGCAGGCGGCCAGTACCACATGCCGGCTCGAATACGCGTCGCACCTCCCCCTGAACGAATCGAGAAAAGCTATGCCGCAAGAATCGCAACTCGGCTGCTGTATCGCTCCCGAATACCAGATCGTAGTAGTGGGGGAAGTCGTAGATGTTCGCCTGAAGCTTCTTCATCGGCCACGCTCTATGGGATATCCGCTCGTTTGTATCGTCGAGAACCTATCCGAAAACAGCATCATTGACCAGCCGCGTACTTCCCAGGAAACTGCTCGTCGGAATAAAAAACCTCTGCTATGATCACTTCCTGTAACTTGTGTCGATTCCGCCAAGCGATTCTCCTTTCACTTCCAATCCACCATGGCGCATGCCCCCATCGATATCCATCAGGTTTCTGATGAACATATACTTGCCCAACGAGACATGGCCATCGCCCAGATGGATTGGATGCGCCACTACACGCTGGAACTGATGGACACCATTCCCTTTTCGCGGTGGTTCGAGATTCCCCCGGGCAGCTCTAGTAATGTGGCATGGCAGGTGGGCCATCTAGCCGTCTCCGAATACGGGCTGTTCCTCTTCCGCCAACGTGGGCGGCTCGCCGAAGACCGGGAGTTGATGCCGTCATGGCTGCGCAAGCGTTTCGGCCGTGGCAGCGACCCCACTTGCGTCGCAAGCGACACAACTTCCCCTCAAGAACTGCTCGATCACTTGGATGCCATTCACCAGCGATCCCTCACCCATGCGAAACAACTATCTGCCGCAACCCTCCGCGAACCGATCGACATGCCGTACGCGGTTTATGCCACCAAGCTGGGGGCCTTGCTGTTCGGAGCGCCCCACGAGTCCATTCATGCTGGACAGATCGGCATGATACGACGTCAATTGGGACTTGCCCCTATCCGCTAACCTGTTGACTAGTAAAGTGAATCGACACGGCATCTGTGGCCGATGAGCACCTAGCCTTCCCCGGAGCCTCCTTTCATGCAGTTCCTGAGAAACGCGAAACGAATCGCCTATGCCTTGATCTCGGTGCTGACTCTGGTCGTCATCTTTCAGAACTTGGAGCAAACGGAAGTCGAGCTGCTGTTTGCGCTGGTGAACATGCCCTTGGCCCTGTTGCTAGCGATCACCTTGGCCTTAGGATTCCTGTTGGGCTTCAGCGCCAATGCTATCTGGCATTTCCGGCACCGCCCCAAGAAGCCGAATTGATGAAACCCCTTCGCTGCCCGACCTAGGTTGCTAATGACCGCGCCGTATTCCCCCCAAGCCAATTCCGCTCTCCCATCCGGGTCACCGAAAACCTCGCCCGGTGGCCTGCAATTTGTCGCCATCGATTTCGAGACGGCCTGCAGTAATCCGAACAGTGCTTGCCAAGTGGCCGTCGTGGTGGTCGAAGAGGGGAACATCATCGACCGTCACTCGTGGCTCGTCCGACCGCCTCGATTGTACTTCGCCTCGCGCAACGTAGCCATTCACGGAATCACTGCCGATCAAGTGCGTGGAGCACCGCAATTCGTGGATGTGTGGAAGGAACTAAGCCCCATCCTGGAGGGACGGGTCGTGGTCGCCCATTTCGCCGCCTTTGACCTCAAGGTGCTGGTACACAGCCTGGCGGCTTATGATATTGCTTGCCCGAACCTCGAATTCTCGTGCAGCCGCCTCTTGGCACGTGCCGTTTGGCCCGGTAAGCGCCGCTACGGCTTGAAGCCTCTCGGACAGTGGCTGGGGATCGATTTTCGGCACCACGATGCGTTGGAAGATGCGCAATGCTGTGCTCAAATCGTCTTGGCCATCGCTGCACAAGTCAGCCCTACCGATTTCGAAGACCTCGAACGCCGCCTCCATCTAGAAAGGGGGCTGGTAGCCGGTGGGTCGATACGCCAGCCACGCCCCAAAAAACACCGCCATGGCCGGTCCATCGCTCAAGTCCCCGGAGGCTCCCCACCACCCAAGCATTCTCAACCATCGGGCCGACGTCCCGCGGCGGCGTGGCACCCCGCCGACATCCTGGCTGCCGCCGGAGAGCATCGCCCCTTAGCCGATCGCCGCATTCTTCTGCTCGCTCCATTGACTGGATTGACGATGGAACAATCGGTCGCCTTGATCCGCCAACTGGGAGGAGAATTTGTCGCACATCTAACCGACTCCCCCGACCTGATGATCCTCCCCTGTTCCTCAGGAGGCATTACCGAGAGTTGCTCCAGCGCTCAATACGACCGACAGCCAAACGGCCCCATCACCACCTCCGCGGCGGCTGGCGTCCGCATATTGTCCGAGCGTCAGTTCCGCTCGCTGTTGCCCGGTGGCAGATCGGTTCACCCCTAGTCCTCCCATCTGCTCATGGCGCGCCATCGGACTGGGGCACGGCAAAGTGCTCCCTACCGACGCAGTCCTTCCTCATCGTGCAGTCGCATCCACCACGCGGGCGGACGTTCACCGTCTATTGTGATAAGCCCCCGTTCCGTACTTCAATTCGTGCTGAGGAATACCAATCTCCAAACCCGATCTCCGGTGCCAAGTCTACCCATTCCATGTCAATAAAGGGGCCGTCGACGCGGGCACCACGTGTTGGCTTGGAAATCCACCCCAATCCGCATAGAGGTACTGGCGAACCGGCTCCGGAATGCGAAATAACACCCAGCAACGGCTTCCCTCCCTTTCCTGCCGTCAACAAGGCCGCCCCCCTCGTGCAATTCGTCGTTCCAACTCGGCGGCTGCCCTGCTTTCGTTCCCGCGGGCAAGGCGTTGCCGTGCGCCGGGCGACGATTTTTTTGGCGGTGCCATCTCATGCTCCACCATATTCCCCATCGGGACGATGACGTCCGTGGAGATCACTTCTATGTCCTTGAAGTCAATGCACTTATGTTTGCCAGCAAGCGGGGCTCCCATCCCACAGAGTGGTTAGGCCCTCAACAGGTCTGCGGAGTCTCTACACCATCCGGGACGATCAGGGGCAATTGACCTTATGGGAATCGATTGCGGTATGAACAGTCCTGCTGGATTCGATGCCGTCAGCCACTTTCCCCGTCCGTTGCGGTAACGCTCGTTGCGGTGACGGTGGTGGTGTCAAGCGGCCTGGGGTCGTGGCACCTGACCGTAACCGGCAGGAATCGCAAGTGGCTGCAGCGTTGCCCCAGGCTGCTTGCTGGCCAAGATAACCGACCCCTCATGAGCAATATGAGGCAGCCATCGGCCGGCAATGCAATCGTGGGGATGTTCCGGATCCCACCCACCGTTGATGATCACCAGATCGGAGGGGCCGAACTTGTGCGCCACCCGCATCATGGTAGATTCCATGGGGCCTGGAACCAGGGCGACTCGGAACCCAAGTTGTCCAGCCAGACGGTGGGCATCTTTAAGCCTCATGTGACCTTGCCTGTCCTCAGCAGACTCGAATTCATCGGTACCGATATAGCGAATCCTGTCCACGTCGGGCGGAATCTGAATCAAACGCGCCAAGCGACGCAGCCGCTGCCCATCCCCCATCCCCACTTCAAGCACCGAACGATAGGGTCGCTCGAGTAGATAGCCGAACAGGGCGCGATCCTCGACAGGTTTTGCCAAACGGGTCCAATAAAATCGCTGCCACCATCCTGGTAGGCTCATCATTCTACCGTCCTGAGTTGCGGTCACTAAAATTCGAACCACTCCCGAGTGCTGGCCTTGGTAGCGATCGATCGTTCTGATCAGGACGCGGTCCCTTGAACCATCCGCCGACTTGCCACTGCAGCACTGCCGCCCCAAGAATCGAGCGAGCGGAACTGGGTGCCATGCTACCTCGGCCTGAACTCCCGACTACGCTCAATACGTCGACCACGTGGACGCCACAGGGACGAAACGTCGTCGGTCGCCCCATCAGCGATTCTGCAGGGAGTCCCACCCTTATGCATCGACTGGTAGCGGCCAGAAATTCGAACCGGACGAACGGTTTCGGAGAGAACGGAGTAATCGGCACATTCCCCCCACACGCTCCATTTCCCACCCGGCTCCCACCTTGCCTTCGCCAACGCGTCCTGCTCGACGCTCTCTAGGATGGATCTGCGTCCTAGATTTTCGTATAGCGGCCCCTGGGCTTGGTGGCTCAACCGGGGCATGCTTACCACGTTTGCTGACCACTGGAGACCGCAGTTCCGTTCCACCATCACCACCACAAGTGCACTCCTTGATCCCTGATCGATTTCACAACCGAACGGCCGACGCTAGCGGCGCGCCATCGACAAGGGGCTCCGGCTCAGCGGCGCGGAGGCGAGCGCGGGGCACTGACCGAAGCCTACGTGAGCTACCGACGGAGGAACGTCCCTGGTTCGAGATGTGCGAGCCGCGGTTGGTACTCTCTGCCCAACTGCTTTTCGATGTATTGGGTGACATAGCGATCGACCATGCGATCGTGCCGGATGATGCGTCAGGCCAACCACCGATTCAATGGCATTTGACCGAAGCCCACCAAGCGACGGGCTGGAATGCGGTTGCATCCCGCTTTGGCTTGGACGGCCGTGGCCAAACCGTTGCCGTAATCGATAGCGGTATTGCCTACGATCATCAGGCTTTAGGTGGCGGCTTTGGTCCCCACCATCGTGTCGTCGGTGGCTGGGACTTTGCCGAGAACGATGCCGATCCTTACGACGATGCCCCGGCAGGATTTCACGGCACGCATGTTGCCGGAATCATCGGCAGCACGGATCCGACGCACCACGGTGTCGCCCCGGGTACGGACCTGGTTGCTCTGCGAGTGTTCAACGACATGGGGCAAGGACAACTGTCTTGGGTAGAAAGCGCTTTGCGATGGGTACACGAAAACCGCAATGCGTTCGTTCATCCCATAACTACGGTCAACCTGAGTCTGGGTACGAATTGGAATAGCGACACGATACCGGCATGGGCCAATCTGGAAGATGAGTTCCAACTGCTGGCCGCCGACGGCATTCTCGTCACCGCCTCGGCGGGCAATTCGTTTTCACAATATCAAACTGCAGGGGTCAGCTACCCGGCTGCCAGTCCTTACGTACTGCCGGTGGCCAGTCTCGACGAAGACGGCTCGCTTAGCGACTTCAGCCAACGGAGTCCCCGCGTCCTGGCCGCTCCGGGCACGAGCATTGTAAGTACGGTACCGGATGGTTTCTTCGGCCGCGATGGTGTCGCCAATGATTTTGCAGCCGCTAGCGGTACCAGCATGGCCGCCCCCTATGTGGCCGGCGCCTCGGTCCTCCTGCGGCAGGCGATGGAGATGGTGGGTTGGGAGTCGATCAGTCCACAGTCTATTATCAGCCACTTGCATCAAACGGCCGGTTCCATCTACGATCCCGTGACGGCAACCTCCTACGACACACTGGACCTGCAAGCTGCCATCAACGCCATCCTGCCCGACGACACGGTTGCCGACACCCTGGCCCAAGCAACCACGATCGGTGACTTTCCCACCTCGCTCGATACCTGGATCAACCATCTAGGTGACCGAGACGCTTACCGTTTCACTCCATCGGTTAGTGGCCAGCTTATGATCGACGCCGATTCGGAATGGGCGGAGGGGTTGAACTGGACACTCTATTCCAACGACCATGGCCTTATCGGTAGCAGTGATAACTCCCAGCCGATCGCCTTAACTGCTGGCCAATCCTACACGTTGGTAGTTACGGCCAATACCATCGGACCGGCGACCATTGACCTGGAATACGCCCCCGCAGAAAGCTCTTCTGCTACCGAGATGCCATCGGTCCCGGCGATCGACCTGGGCGCAATCGATTTCCAGGATCTCTCCTTGCAGGCTGGGCAAGTGTACGCCGTGACCGCCACACGTTCGGGAATGATGACGATCCAGTGGCAGGACGCCGATCCCGCCGGCGGCAGCCTTATGGTTCGATCTGGCGATCAGCAACTTCACACCATTGGGACATGGTCGGCCGACGGTTTGCGGTGGGATGGAGTGGTGACAGCCGGGGAGCGAGTCGAGTTCTTTCTCCCCCCTTCGGCCGACTCGCGCGGTCAACTGGTCGTGGCCAACTTGCTGGAATTGTCCAGCAACTCCGCGACGCTTCACGGCACCTCTGCCGGCGACGCCTTCCGACTCGACCTCCAGAATTCGCAGGCCACGGTGCAGGGGATCACCTACCGCTTGGAGGATCTTGGTATCTCCTCCCTGACATTGGCGGGGGGGATGAGCAATGACCGCCTCGAGGTAGTCGGTTCCTCGCAAGCGGATGTCGTAAACCTCCGCCCCACAGAATCTGACATCGCCAGTGCCACGCTGCAGATTTCGACGCGCGAGGTCGAGCAGGTGCGTTTTGTCGGCGGTGGTGGACCGGATCGCGTCTATCTTTACGATTCGGATACCAATGACACCCTGCGGATTGCACCTCGACAAGCCGAACTGATTGGCGTGGGCTATCGCTTCGACGTCTTGGATGTCGACCGGATTTTCGTCCATGCAACTGGAGCAGGCGAGGATCATGCGTTTTTCACCGACTCGCCGGGCAACGACCGCTTCAGCGCTCGCCCCCAGTTCAGCAGCATGCAGGGTGACGGCTATTTCAACTACGTGCGCGGCTTCGAACGGGTCTATGCCTACGCCACCGCTGGCGGACACGATACGGTTCAATTCTGGGATTCGCCGGGCGATGATCGGTTCTTGACCAGTGGCACCACCGCCTCGATGGTCGGACCAGGCTTTTCCAGCTTCTCTCGCGGTTTCGACGTCGTCGCAGCTCAAGCAGGAAGTGGCGGACACGACACAGCCGCACTTTACGGTAGCGGCGACCGTACGCAATGGCAGGAAGGCAGCGACTTTGTCAGCTTTCGCGAAGAAGGTTTCTTGCGCGAAGCCCGCCGCTTCGCCGAGATTTCTTTATTCGTCGATGGACAGCTTCAACGCCTCACCTCCGCCGCTGGCACGTCCATCGACACCGCGGCGTTGATACGCAGCATCTCCAGCGAGCCCATGGCTGGTGGTCAATCCTCGAGTCTGGCCGGGACGCCCACGGTAGACGCTTCCCTTGTTCCTTCCCATGAGGAACCAGGGGGAGAGGACGCCGCGGCGGTCCCGTGGGACCGTGTTTCCCACCTACCGACTACCGATCTCAGGCCACACCCTTTCATGGAGACCGCCGCCTGGCCGACGCCATCGGCCTGGGAATCCTCGTCGGTAGCTGACGGCCTGCCTGTACCTTCTTTACTGGCCGAGAGCAGCATGTCGCCTGGAATGGAGCCGGGTCACCACCTGCCACCATCCTCCCCATGGCTCTCCACGACCACGGCCGATGGGATCGCCGATGAGTGGACCGTACTCGGCGAGGTCGAGGAGATGCGACGATGGCTCGAGGAACGGTTCTCGCTGCCGGAAGCCCCCATGATGGAAGACTCCCGGCTCGAGCGCAACGTCCTTCACGAAGCGTTTGAGCAATTAGCCCACGAACTAACCGAGCACGACAATCCGCTTGACCAGGTAGGCGGGATACCTTAGCTCGGGATGGTGAATTCAGGCAAGCGCACGATTTCACCACCCTTGAGGGCGGACTGATGGGCACAGAGCCCCACACAGGTCCAGTTAGCTGCCGTTACGGCGTCGGGCCACGGATTGCGATCCTCGACCAGTGCGCTGACAAACTCATGCACCAAATGAGGATGGGACCCGCCATGTCCGCCCCCTTGAATGAAGGATAGATGCTCGGCGTTATGGATCTCCTGCGGCAGAGTGAACCGCTGGATCTCCTTGGGGAGCAGATGCGCGTAGTCAGGGACCTCGATCCGTTCGGGAATCTCCGGTTCCGGCTTCTTGGCCGTATGCAATACGTGAGGCTCCCCTTCGATCAATGCCCACTCGAAACTCTTCTTCGTTCCGTACACATCGAAACTCTCTCGATACTGCCGCGCCACATCGTACAGGAACCGCCAAATGTGGGCGCAGACATCCGAATCCTTGACCTTGATGTGGCAAGACTCGACGGCGAATTTGTTGCCCGACAATTGGGCGATCTCGTCGCGCACGGTACCAGATCCGAAACAGCTGACGTATTCGCCGTATCCCTTTAGCAGACCCAAGCAGGGACTGACCACGTGCGTGGCATAGTGCATGGGAATCATCCGTTTCCAATACTCCGGCCAACCGTCCATGTCCTGCGGGTGCGAAGCAGCGAGATACTGGATCTTGCCGAGCTCTCCTTTCTCGTACATTTCTTTGATAAAGAGAAACTCACGGCTATAGACGACCGTCTCCGCCATCATGTACTTCAGCCCGGTCTGGCGGACCTTTTCCACGATTTGTCGACACTCTTCGATCGTAGTGGCCATGGGGACGGTGCACATCACGTGCTTGCCGGCATCCAACGCCTTCAGGGTCATCCACGCGTGATCGTTGATGGGACTGTTGATGTGTACGAAGTCCACGTCCTTATCGGCCAGTACTTGCTCGTACGTGGTATAACGACGCTCGATGCCGAACTCATCTCCGCACTTGTTCAGTTCCTCTTCATTGCGACGACAGATGGCCAGCACGTTTGCATTCGGGTGCGCCTGATAAATGGGAATGAATTCGGCACCGAATCCCAATCCGACCATAGCAACATTTACGACTTTGGACATGCAACGAACTCCAGTAGAAAAACGGGTCAATCAGTAACAACCGTGGGTAATTCCAGTCCGCTCAGGAGCCACCGACTCAGGGTTGCTCCCCTGGGGGTTGGCAGTAGCGATCCAACCACTCAAAAAACACGCGTCCCCACAACACGCTGTTCTGAGGCGAGAGAACCCAGTGTCCCTCGTTGGGAAAGTACAAGAACCGACTGGGAACACCTTGCACCTGAGCGGCCGTGAATGCCTCCATCGCTTGGGTCACGGGGACGCGAAAGTCTTTTTCACCGTGGATGACCAGCAACGGCGTCTCCCAATTTCCCACAAAGCGGTGCGGAGAAAAGCGTTGGTAATCCCGCAAGACGCTGTCGTCTTTCCAATAAGGCCCTCCCAAATCCCAGTTGACGAAGAACAATTCCTCGGTCGAGCCGTACATGGATTCCAGATTGAACACACCGCAGTGGGCAACCATAGCACAGAATCGTTTGTCGGCGTTGCCCATCAGCCAGTAGACGGTGTAGCCTCCGAAACTGGCCCCGATCGCCGCGACGCGCGACCGATCGATGTGTGGGTCCGCCATCATGCCGTCGGTGGCTGCCAAGATATCTTGCATGGCCTTGCCGCCCCAATCACGACTGATGGCATCGTTCCACTGGCGGCCGAATCCGGGAAGGCCGCGCCGATTGACCGCCAACACCACATAGCCATGAGCGGCCATCATGTGGAAGTTCCACCGATAGGAAAACCATTGCCCAATCTGAGCTTGAGGTCCTCCCTGACAGTAGGTGAGCATGGGCCACTGTCGACCAGAACCTTCTTCGTAATCGGGAGGCAGGATTACCCAACAGTGAATCCGTTTTCCGTCGACTGCCGTAAAATACCGTTGCTCGATCTGCGGCAACTCCAGCTCCGCTACCAACTCGCCATTAACGTCCGTCAACGTCCACGGCTCCAATGGCTTTTCTGCCGCCGCATCGATCAGTGCCAACTCTACCGGACGTAGCATATTCTGCTGTCGCACCAATAACCACTTGGTACCAGGGATCGCGGCCAGCAACGACAAATCGAAGCGACCGGTCGATAGCTGCCGCAGCTCATTGGTCTCTACATCAATGGCATACACCTGGACCGTTCCCCGCGTCTCGCTGTCGAAATAGACCGTGCGACTATCGGGGCTCCATGTCGCGTGATGCGTGGTTTGATCAAGTCCCCGGGTGATTTCTCGGAGAGTTTCGTTCGCCCGATCGTACAACATGATTCGGTTGCGATCCGACTCGAATCCTCCCCGGGCCATGGAATGGAACGCGATGAACCGCCCATCGGGAGAGTAGGTAGGCTCCATATCGTACCCGGGCATTCCAGGCGTAATATGCTTCAGCGGACCTCCATCTACGGACACCAAGTAAACACCGGTGTCGGTGCTCTCGGCCGGATTGTTCACCAGTTTGAGCGTCATCGCCAACTCACGCCCGTCGGGCGAAAACGCGAACTGCTCCCGACCTCCGAACGGCGGCAAGGGGCAATCGGCACGCATGTTGGGCATCAAATCGATTGGATCGGACACTTCCCCTTGCGCATCGATCAACGCCACATGAACGTGTGTATAGGCATAGTCGTGCCACTGGTCCCAATGCCGATACAGCAGGCCATCAATGAGCCGCGCATCGGCCTTCGGCAAATCGGGATAGATCTCGTTGACTGTCTTGTCGAGTTTGATATCAATGGTAAATGCAATCGCATTGCCAGCCGGCGAGGCCTTTAGATTTGCAATACCTTGCTCTACCTGAGTCAACTGCTGTGGCGAACTGCCACCGTCGGGATCGAGCATCCATGCTTGCGGCTGGCCATCCTCTCCCTCGGTGGGAGCGATGTAGAGCAGCTTGGGCCCAGTGACGTGGTTGAGCCAACAGATGGAGTGCAGCCCTTGCACCTCGGTTAGGAGCACGCGGCTACTGGTCGACCACAAGGGAGTGCGGAACCCCACGGCGTACGTCGACGCGTCATGCCCGTCTGCGGTGCGCGGAATCTCCTGCAGAACCAACGCACTACGTCCCGAGTTTTCTTGGAGATCATACCGCGTTACGACGTAAGCGACTTGAGTTCCGTCGGGCGAGACGGCTGCCTCGCCGATTCGCGCGAAATCCCACAGCCGTTCGGGGGTAAGCCGCTCCCCCGCCATCGACCATCGAGTTACCACCACCCCCCAGCAGAACGCCAGGCCGAGAAGTCGCGTCATAACCTTACTGCATTTCACCACCATCTCCTTGCCGCTGAATCGTACGATGAACAACCCTCGCGGTGCGCGTGACGATCGTAGCGGAATCCAACCTATGCCACAATCAGCCCCTGGCACCTGTCGCTCGACGCGGACCATCGATGGCAACCCGAACCCCTTCGGGGAAAAGTCTAGCGTCCCCCCTCGCTGGCACAACCCTAACCAAAAGTGGTAAACTTACGTTTTCCTCGCCACGATCGACCAGATACGCGCGAAGGCTGGGCTGGACAAACGTGCTCTTGTCAACCGATCTGGACCAATCATTCGAACAGTGAAAGAAGAATCCATGGTTACCTGGATCGACAAGAAACGATTGCGTCAGCAGGTGTTGGCAGGAACCTTTCTGAACTTAGGCTCGCCGACCGCCGTGGAAATCGCGGCTGGACTTGGTTTCGATTGGTTGTTGATCGACCTGGAGCACGGTTCTGGATCGTGGGGAGACTTGCGTTCGTTGCTGCTGGCCTGTCATGGCGCCTCCTGTTCCCCCATTGTCCGCATCCGGTCGATTGATCCTGATGTAGTGAAGTTCGTGCTCGATAGCGGTGCAGCCGGCATCATGTTCCCTTTCGTCAGTACGGCGGAAGCGGCCCAAGCGGCGGTGCAGGCCTGCAAGTACCCTCCCTGGGGCAATCGCGGCGTGGCGCATGTGATTCGTGCGACCGATTATGGGGGGAACTGGCGATCGTACTTCGAAACCGCCAATGAAAACGGGCTGGTGGTGGTGCAGATCGAAACCCCCGAGGGGGTGAACAATGCCGAAGAGATCGCTGCGATCGACGGGGTCGATGTGCTGTTTGTCGGACCGCTGGACCTCTCGGTGAACCTGGGATGTCCCGGCGATTTTTCCTCCTCACCGTTCACTCAGTCCCTGCGGCAGGTGATCGACGCCGCCGAAAAACACCAGAAAGCAGCGGGGATTCTTTCCCGCCCCGAGGGTATCGACCACCACCGCGAAATGGGCTTTCGGTTCCTCGCCTTGGGATCGGATGCCGGTGCGGTTCGAGCGGGCCTAGCCGAGGCGCTCCACCGCATCCGTGGCCCGAGGTGAATCGATGCGGCACGCTTGGGAAACTCGCCTACACCCCGATAGAAAACTCGGAGCTATCCCCATGACCCTCAATTTAACCGGAAAACCCGCCCCGCGAGTCGATTTAGTTGATCTCCACGGAACCGTGCACTCCATTCCAGGCACAGACCAGACGTGGAAGCTATTGGTATTCCATCGCCATCTCGGGTGACCGACTTGCCGCTATCACGTGACGCAGTTGCGTCGCGCCGAAAACGAACTCAACCGGGTCGGCTTGAAAGTCTTCGTCATCACGTTCGACGATAGCGTCTTGGCGCGGAATTACGTCGCTTCGACGGGATTGCCCTGGCCCCTGTTGATCGATCGGCAACGGCAGGCCTACCGGGCGTACGGGATGGAACGGGCCAGTTGGTGGCAACTTTACCATCCAGGTTCTCTACTCCGTTACCTAAAACTGCTCGCCCTAGGACAACGACCAGGCAGGCCAGGAGAGGATTGGCATCAACTGGGAGGCGACGTGCTCATTGATCCCCAAGGAATCGTGCGTTTGCATCACGTCAGCCAGGATCCACACGACCGACCTTCGGTAGACCAGATTCTCGCGGCCCTGAAGAAGACTGAACAAGCCTCCTCCCAGGGGAATTGAAGATTTGAGCTCCGATCAGCGCCAAGGTTTGGCGGACACCAAGGACCGACGGTATATTGTCAGGCGAACGTCTCCCGCACTGTAGGCAGCTGAAGAGTCGACCATGGTCTCCCATAGCCCCTTCTCATCCGCCGATCCCCCCGTGACGGACGATCACCGGCTGGTGGCCTATCGCTGTGCCTGCGGTACGGATGTCCTGGTACATATCGGCGGTCGTGGCATCTGCCATCATTGCGGGCAACCAATTTACTTGGCCGGTTTCGACAAAGCACAAACCGTATCGTTTGGTGCCGATCCCCACAGCGGCTCGGGCATTCAACTGGCCGACGGTCCGGACCGCAGTGGCGAGAGGCTGGGGCACTTTCGCTTGATGTCGCGAATCGGTTCCGGTGGCATGGGGGCCGTGTACCGCGCGCTGGACGAATCGCTGCAGCGCTTCGTCGCTGTGAAACTTATCCGCTCCGCCGAGCGCCAGGAGGGCGTCACGGCGAAAGAGATAGGACGGCTGCTTCACGAAGCCATCGCCCAAGCGCGCTTGAATCACCCCAACGTGGTTACCATTTACTATGTCGGACGTCAGGAAGAAGAACCGTTCTTCGCCATGGAACTTCTGCCGGGACCGACGTTGCACGACGTATTGCGAGAAGGTGCCCTCCCATTCGCCGAGGTGATCCATTATGCGCGGCAGATCACCTCCGCCCTCTCCCATGCGGCCCGCCTAGGCTTGATCCATGGCGACATCAAGCCGAGCAATTTAATCCTTGCTGGCGGCAACCAGGTGAAGCTGAGCGATTTCGGACTTGCCACTACGGAAACGACCGACTTAACCGGTGGGCTCAGCGGCACGATCACCCACATGGCCCCGGAGTTGCTCACCCGCGGTGCCACTCCCACTATCTTCAGCGACATGTATTCCCTGGGGGTCACACTCTTCGAATTAACCTTTGGGACACGCCCTTATCAACTGACCGGCGGCAACTTGATGGAACAGTTGGCCAGCCGACGGACCGCCACGGTGAGCTTTCCCACGCGGTGGCCCGACAGTGTGCCGCGCGGATGGCGCGACGTACTTTCCACGCTGATGGCACCACAACCGACGGACCGCTTCCCGAATTACGAGGAGTTGAGCCGCGCCATCGAGCAGTATGCTCCAGTCGGCGCAACCCCGGCGAGCCTCTTCTCGCGGGGATTTGCTCTGGCCATCGACTACTCGATCTTGTTCGCCTGCTTGCTTCCTTTCCTCATTCCCGCGGCGCTGGTTTCTGAACCCCGCATTGCCGCGGAACTGCCATCTAACGCCCAAGCCATCGTGGAACGATTTCGTTTCCTCGCCTTGCTCGGCCCCCTCGTACCACTGGCCGCGACTTGGGCCGAATGGCATGGCTGGCGGACCGTGGGACGCTACCTATTCCAGTTGCGTGTCGTCGATCCCCACGGATTGAAACTCTCCCGAGGGCGTCGCACGTTGCGCGCCCTCTTCCGCTACATCCCGCTATGGGTGGTCAGTTTCTCCGCCGTAGCTTACGCCAGTGGCTTCGACCTGATAGCCCTCATGCTCGCGCCGGTGGATGAAATCGTGTTGATGCTGGACACGATTCCCGTTCTGTTTCCCGGTCGTCGTGCGTTGCACGACCGCTTGGTGGGCAGTCGCGTGGTGCTCGACACGCGCCACGAACGCTTGAGTAATACCGCTCCACCATAACATGGCCGGCTGCTGTCCCTCGCCCGCTCAGTCGTTTCTCCAGTCGGCCTGAGCGAGTTCACGCAGATCGACAGGATTTCCCGCGTGGTGTCGGAGGGGAGGTTTCTACCAACTAGAATACTATCTGGTCGACATTCTCTCGCGCGAGGCACTTATGAACGAAAGCTCTCCCCTGTGGCGCTGCGAAGTGCTGCCCCTGCCACATCAACAATTACAATTTCGTATCGACGGCCGAGAGTGCACCCGATGGCATTGGTCTGCAGATGCACCACGGCCGTATTTTTGGCCCCTGAATGGTCCCAGTGGAATATCATTGACGCGGATGGGGCACCCGGGGGCCGCGAACCATGACCATCACCGGTCACTCTGGTTCGCGCACCAAGATGTTCTGGGAATCGATTGCTGGACCGACCATACGCCGGCCATGATTCGCCAAACGCAGCGGTTGGTGTTGGACGACGGCGCTGATGCCGCTCGGGCCGCGTGGCGACTGCATTGGCTCGATGGCCACGACCCCGCCCCCTTGTTGCAACAAGATGTCGTAGCAACCATACGTCCCTTGGATACGCTCGGTGCCTGGACGCTGGAGCTTCAGTGTGATTTCCTTACCTCTGCCCAAGGGGTGGCTTTTCGCCAAAGCAACTTCGGGATCCTTGGCCTCCGCGTCGCCAAATCGCTGTCGCGCGCCTTCGGGGCGGGAATCATCACCGGCGCTGACGGCGGCGTGAACGAACAGGAACTCTTTGGCCGTCCCAACCGGTGGATCGACTATTCAGGCCCCATCGCTGTGAAGGATAACGAACCGGTCCTGGAGGGCATCGCCATCATCGACCACCGTCAGAATCCGGGACACCGTGAACACCAATGGGCCTGCTGGCATGTCCGTGACGACGGATGGTTTGGCCCCTCGCTTTCGCGTCACCAGGATGTGGAATTGGTCGCCGATGAGGTCTTGCGCTGCCGGTACTTGATTGTGGTCCATGCTGGTCCATGCCCCGTCGAGTTATTGCACCGCTTGGCTGAAGGCTTTGACCAGCAGCCAGCCTATCGTGTCATCCGTTCCCGCCAACCCCACCGTCAGTATGAACTAACCAGGGACGGATGACCCAGCGTCCTCAAGCTCCGCTGCCCCAACCGCGTCGGAGACGACGTGGGGCAAGAAAAGGATCGTCTACCAACGGAGATACAGCGAACTCCCCCACCGGCGGCACGCTTTCTTTGCGGCGGTCCGTATCGGCGCCCCCCGCCGCCCCCATCGGTTGCCGCTCCCCCTCACCACCAGCTCGACTCCGATTCAGATGATTGATCACGATCAACGCATCAACTGGAGCGACATAATTATCGCCATTGGTATCCAAGAACCCGAATGCTTCGTCTACTCGCTCCGGCGTGAGAGGAAGCTGCCGTCCGCCATGGCGATTCAATTCATTGATCACCAACAGCGCATCGATGGGCGCCACGATGCCATCGCCATCCACATCGGCGGGTTGCGCTTCATTGCGCCAGGGATGAGAGTCCTGCAGATCGATGACAAAAAAGGTAGCCACCGCCTCGTCGTACAACCCTTGGTCATCCACCACTCGGTAGGTGGTGCGCACCGGCCCTCGCTGCGCGGCCGCAGGGACGATCTGCAGTTGCTGCTGCCCGGTGAGCGTAACGTTGTCGGGCACGGGCGCCACCAACTCGACGGTTCCATGCGCCAAATCGCCGTCAGGATCGCGGTCGTTACTCAGGAGGTCGAGCACAGCAAGACCGCCGGATGCAATCACCGTGCGCCGGTCCGCAACGGCATCAGGAGGCTGCGGCAGAGGGGAGTCGACCAAGAGCGTGAAAGCCGGATTCGTCTGGCCTCCCTTTCCACGCACTTCCAGGTAATATCGCTGGTCACGGTTGACGGCCCACGCAAGTTTTTCGTGGTTGCTGGTCCCAGTAGAACTTGCCAGCACGGAACCGGTGGCACTGCGCAAATAAAGATCGACGTCACCCTCGGTGGGGTCAAACTCGGCCTGGACGACAAGATCTCCGGAGCTCACCGTGTCGATACGAAAAACATCGACGTCGGTAGGCGAATGCAAGCTTCCCGTTCTACTTTGCAAACCTTCCGGAACCGGAGTTGCCAATGCCAGCGTATCGTTTGGCTCGTGGCTATCCGGGGCAATGGCATGCGGATCGTAGATCCAGTTCAGCCAGACATTCTCTTCCCCCACCACCACGACTGGCTGATGGAGCGAGTAGGCCAGGGGACCACCCTGCGCGGTAACGGCATAGGTACCTGGAGGAAGCGCCAGCTGGTACGCCCCCGCTGCATTGGTGATGGTCGTAAACGTATCCGTGCCATTGAAGAACTCGAGGAGCACTCCCGCTAGCCCTTCTCCCGCCTCGTACCACAGCGAAGCATTCCCATCCTCGAAGACCGATCCTACTACATAGGCAGGGGGAGATTCGATATTCACCAGGACTTGCGTGTTGACCCATGGGCCGAAGTTCGTAGCTGTGATGCGCGTCAGGTCATGCCCGATCTGATCGTAGACCGCTTGCATGATCGAACGGCGGTGGGGCCGATCCGGTTGCATGCCCCCCGGTTGTCCCGCCTGCCAATCGACCACGTAGGCGGCGTACGTATGGAACACCGAGCGTCCGTAACCGTACACGTTCTCCGAACTGATCAACTCTCCATTGGCGAACCGCAGATTGACGCCAGCATCGAGCAAGGCCTGCCGTCGCGCCATACTTGCCGAATGAAATTGCGCACCGGCGGCGATCATCTGTTGGTTATGAGCTTGGGCGACCGAGGCGGTTTCCGGACTCCAGGCCAGCGGTGGTACCGGCGTCAACGCCGCCAACTCACTGCGCAGAAGATTCCCATCGACCCCCGCGAAATCGATGTCTGGCTGTATCGATGCATCACGTGCTACCAAAGGTGATGCTGAGGTGAAAAGCCGATCGAACTCTCCGGCAGGATCGGTCCGCAAGCGATTGACCAGTTGGAATAATTCCCATTGCTCCGCGGTGGGATTGAAGGCGAGCAGACGGCGTGCTTCCAGCGCTTCCAACGTAAGATGACGCACTACGTCCCTCGATGGACAATGGATACCAACCATAGTGTACGTTCCTGAACGGTCCGAGTTTCGGGGCACTGCGTGCCCCTGTTCCGCCGGCACGCGTTTCCAATTGTAACCCTAGCGCCAGGAAAAGTATCCAGACTCGTTTCCGACGCCGGGCCCTCGGCATGCGCGTATTCTTCATGTCGCCACGAACACGGCTATCCACACGCGTGCCTCGTGAAACTCTACAATAAGTCATCCGCTCGATGAAAGCGGAACGCGACGGTTACGGAAGCGATTTCGGTACGACGAAGCAAGTGGCAAGCACCTCATGGCGAGGTCCGACGAAATGGCGTGGCACCCAGGTTGGTTACGCGAAATGCTGCGTATCGATTGGTTGATCGCTCCTCCCGAGTGTTTGATCTGCCGCGCCTCTTTGGCGGACACCGCTAGCTGGTGTCCGCAATGCCGGGAGGAACTGTTGGCCGACTATTACCATTGTCAGCGGTGTGCCATGCCACTGAACGAGGTGTTGCCCAACCTGGATTGTGTGCGGTGCCGTGGCCAGAGGTGGAAGTTTGAGCGGGTTATCGCTCTGGGACCGTACGCAGACCGCTTGAGGAACGTAGTCATTGCCTCGAAGCGCCCCCACCAGGAACTGCTGCGCCGTGCCTTAGCGAAGGAGTTGGCCCAGCGAGTCGCCGACCGATGCCCTGGTGCCCGGTTCGATGGGGTAATTGCCGTCCCGAACCATTGGACGCACCGTTTGACCGGCGGTGGCGATGTGGCGGGGGATCTCGCCCGATGGTTGGCCCGAGAGTTAGGCCTGCCGTTGTGGAGAGGCACGGTGCACCGCACAAGGAACACCGCCAAACAAGGAATGCTGACCTGGGGAGAACGGCGGGATAACGTGCGCGGCGCTTTTCAAGCCACTCGTGTCAGTGTTCTTTCTGAGAAGAATGTTATCCTGGTAGACGATGTAATGACCAGCGGTGCCACTTTAGCGGAGGTTGCTGGAGTGTTGGTGCGCGCCGGCTGCCGACGCGTGATCGCTGCCGTAATTGCTCGTGGAACGGGAACCAGAAGTACTCCCAGCCAGCGAGTCGACACGATCGTTCGCACATCTGAAAACCGACATGGAACCTGAAACGACAACGTCACCACCACCGCCGAAATCTCCGTTACGTCATGCCATCTTGCGCGGTTGTAGTATCATCGCGCCACCGCTGGTCACTTTGCTACTGCTAATCTGGCTCATCAGCGGGATCGAACAATACGTGCTGTTGCCGTTGGAGACCGCCGCGCGCAGCGTTCTGGTATGGGTAACTGCCGACATCATGGATCGACCACCGCCAGACGCCGCTCCCTTGAACCCCGGCATCCCCCTTACCGAGGGCTTTATCTATCAAGGAGTCGAATACGTCCGCTCTCCCATCGGGCGTCGCTACCTGCCCGAGGACATCGTGGGATGGGTGGACGCCAACGCCGACAAACTCCCGAAAGACCTGCAGGAGCCGAGGTCCGCCAAGGATTACTACCATGCGTATATCAAATTGCGATACATGCCGCGCTGGTTTACCGTACCTTTGCTGATGCTGTTCTTTTTCAGCGTCCTGTACATCGTGGGCAGGTTCCTAGCGGCAGGCGTGGGACGCTTCTTCGTCATGGGATTTGAACGGTTGATCCATCAATTGCCATTGGTCAGCAATCTTTACGGCTCGGTCAAGCAGGTCACCGATTTCATACTCAGCGAACGAGAAATCGAATTCACCCGGGTGGTGGCCGTGGAGTATCCTCGCATCGGCGTCTGGTCACTGGGCTTCGTCACCAGCGACAGCTTGCCCCCGTTGAAATCGGCCCTGCAAGAAGAGCTGGTGAGCATCTTCGTGCCTACCTCGCCCATGCCAATGACCGGCTTCACGATCAATGTTCGTAAACGGGATGTCATCGACCTTAATTTGACTGTGGATCAGGCGATCCAGTTCATCGTCAGTTGCGGCGTGGTTGCCCCCGCGCAACTCGGCCAAGTCATCGCCACGCCCCCCAAGCTCGTCGACGACTCGCAGGATACCTCCCAAGAATAGCCACTTATTCCTATCGATACGGCAGCCCGCCTGAGGTCGCCCAGAAGCGTGGCCGAGTGCCAAGCGCCCCTCCAGGCACAACCACCAACGGTCGACCAGGCGCCCTGAGGCCACCTTGGCTAGGCGGTCGTAGGGGAAAAGGTGTTCGGCGGTGAAGAATCTCTAACCTCCCAGCTCGTTCTCACGTCACCGTCGACGGATTTCGTCCCCGCTCGCTTCCGTTCTGCCTGAACTTGCGACGCAACTCTTCCCAATCGACCACGATCGACCCTCCAGTCGTTTCATGTTGCTTGGCCCAGTTCTGCAACAAGTCGAGGCAGGCGTGATCGATAAAATTGAGTCGATCGATGTCCAGTTCCAAGGTGGCGCCGGCCGGAACCTGTTCCAACGCCCGAGCAAGGCGTGGCAAACGTACGAATGTCGCCGCTCCATCAAGCACCACCCGCACTCGCCCGTCAGCTAGCGGTTCCACGGTCACGAACAACTGCGAGAACGAGTTCAACAGCTTGATTGCCGCCAACACGATCCCCACGATGACGCCCGTCAACAGATCGGTAACGACGATGGTGACGACGGTGGCGAAGTAGATGAGCACCTCTCCTATGCCGTATTCGTAGAGCTGCTTGACCGACTTCGGATTAACCAATTTATAACCGGTATAGACCAGGATGGCCGCTAATGCCGACGTGGGGATTTGCCGTAGCACGAAGGTTAAAACGGAGACGAATACCAGCAGCCATACGCCGTGAAGAATGGCGGACAATCGCGTGCGCGCACCGGCCAGCACATTGGCGGAACTTCGCACGATCACTCCGGTCATCGGCAGAGCGCCCAGATAGCCACACACCATATTACCAACACCTTGTGCCATCAATTCCTGGTCATAGCGGGTACGAGGTCCCTGATGCATTTGATCGACGGCTGTGGCACACAACAAGGTTTCGGCACTGGCGACCACCGCGATCAACAAGGCGGCTTGCAATATCTCGTACCAGGCTACATTGGATATAACGGCCATACTCGGATAGTGCAAATCGCTGAGCAGGTTATCCGGTACTTCGACGTAGATTACCGGCACCGCTAGCAGCGCGGCGAAGATGGTGGCCACGATTGCCCCCACCAACGGTGCCGGGATGATCTTCAACTTACCCCGCGCAACTACTTGCCACAGGAGCAAGGAGACGATGGTGAGCACGCCGATGAAGGCAGCCAGATGGTGATTCTTCTGACTATTCAAGAATTCCTGCAAGGCTGTCTCGGCTGCCTTCTGGGTAGGGAGAATATCGGCATACCGCGCCTCTTGCAGCGCCGCCAAAGCCGCCTGGGATGCTTGCACAGCCGTTTGTGCTGCCGCATGGATGCGCCCCGCCCGTTGGCTGTCGCGATCGGTCAGTTCGAATTCGTCGAGCGACCGAGCCAATCGTTCCAGATCATCACGAATGTCCACCTGCTCCGCGATCAACGGCTGCAACACATCTGGTGTTACTGCCTCCACCGCGGCTGGCTCCGCTTCTGGGCCATGGGCGATGCGATGTGGTATCAGCTCTGCCAGTTTTTCATGCAGGGCGATTTGGCGCCGATGCAACTCTCCGGTTGCCTGCAGCATGTCGCGGCGAAATCGCCGTGACTTGGCATCATTGAATTCAGGAATCGCCAATCCCTTCCATACGGCTTGGGGAATCGTCAGTAGATTTCGAATACCGCTCCCCTTCGGACTATCGTCGACCATCACATGGAACTGACTGGAAAAAATCAGCACTCCGATTCCGGCCAGCATGCCACGAATCACTGCTGGCGAAACGGCACGGAACCATTGCCCTAATCGACACGCACCAGCGACCAACTGAATCGCGCCAGCCACCAAGACGATAATCCCCAGCGTCTCCAAGCCGAACTCTTGCACGATGTCATAGACGATCACCGTCAATCCGGCAGCCGGACCGCTTACTTGCAAAGGACAACCGCTCAACGCCCCCACCACGATGCCGCCGACGATCCCGGTGATCAATCCCGCAGCCACAGGGACACCGGAGGCAATGGCAATGCCCATGCACAGTGGCAAAGCAACGAGGAACACCACCACGGAAGCGGGAAGGTCATGTGCCAACGCTTCTTTCCAGCTCAGATTCGTGTAATCCGACGAACTCGTCATTGCTGATGTACCTCATGGGTAGAGTAGTGTTCCGAGGCACAGGAAAATGCGGGCCTCACCAAGGACTCGAAACGGGTTAAGAACCATGAACGGGGGAGGCAAACTGCGCCATTGCTACTGTTAAATGGCCGGCAATTGAGGCGTCACCCGTCCAGGAATCGCTTGCGCTCGCTCGACCGGCACAAACTGATTCTCCTGGGCATCGAAACCGAATACTTGCCCCGTTTCGAACTTATACACCCAGCCATGCAATTTAAGCTCCCCTCGCGCCAAGGCGGCGGCTACCGAGGGATGAGTGCGCAGGTTTTCCAACTGCACCAGGACGTTCTCTTCGACGGTGGCTGTGAGCAGCGGCGTTTCTTCCTTGATATGCTGGTAGTTCTCCCGAATAATGCGGGCCGTACTCTCCGCGTGCGTCAACCACTGCTTGACAGCCGGCAGGGAGTCCAGCGTCTCCGGATGCAACAAGCCCTTCATGGCACCACAGTGAGAGTGCCCGCATAGGATGATGTCCTTCACTTTTAGTACGCTCACCGCAAACTCGATGGTTGCCGCTTCGCCACCGAAAATCGCACCATAGGGAGGCACGATATTGCCCGCGTTCCGCATGATGAATAGCTCGCCCGGCTCGGTCTGCGTCAACAGACTCGGGTCGATGCGGGAGTCCGAACAAGTGATGAACAGAGCCAAGGGTTCTTGCCCTCGCTCTAATCGTTCGAACAGTTCTCGCTGGCTGGAGAAAATCGTCTCTTGGAACTTATGAATTCCTTCCACCAGTTTTTGCATGGCTTCATTCCCCTTGAAGAGTCGTTCACTGAAAACAATTCGTAGCGTGGGCGCAAGAAGGCCTTGACGCGAATCGACGCCTTCCCTCCTGCTCAGCCTGTGGTTTCCGTCTGATGAAAACGACACGCGTTAGTTGGCCGACACGCCGTTGGTACCGTTGCCTTTCCCGCGCCGATCATCTCACACGCTCCTCGAGACATTCAATCGACGCTCTCGCCCCAGATCGGGAGCAACAACCGAAGCCCCCTTGCCTACCGGGAACTCACGGACCGGCTCCCCGCCCCGGCTAACAGCGCAAAGGCACTCGCACAGCAGGATTGGACGGCAAGTGCAGAGAACGATGAGCGTGCACCATACCACGTGGCCACGCTTGCCCCCTGATGGCGATCAATGCCTCTGGGGACAGTTCCTGAGAACCAGGTGCCGTGCGGCGCCTGGAAATCTCCCGCCGCTGCGCCCGATATCCCAGGGGTTGCTCTAAAGATTCCCATTGGCAGCCTTCAACAAGATCTTCGCAAGGCGGGCTGCCAATCAGACCAAGACTTCCCATCCCCCCGAACCAACACAGGAGCGTCGAACAAAACGCACCGAGTACAATTCCTGGGGTTCGCGAATTCATGCGCATGTGGAAAAAACCAACAACCATAAGAGTGGGATGGCTCAAGCGATGCCAATGCGGCTCCATTCCTACCAAGCTCAACCTGGGAGCGTATGACCATGCATCGAGTCGCCTGCCCCCATGTTCCTTCGCAGAACCCGGCTCCGATCCGATTCGGAAACGGAGATAGCGTCCCGCCTCAGCGACCTGCCGGCCAGCGGCTTGTCACATTCACCTCTCCATCCAGTTCAGGGGAAATCCTCGTCTACAACCGCCCCGGATGTGCCCGTAAACTCCTGCTAGGATGCGGAATGGCCACGAGATCCTAGCCAACCACGTAGCGATCTGCCAAACTAGCCTTTGTCTTACCGTGTCCCTACTACGTTGGCAAGAACCGTCCTGCCGTGTTCTCGCGAATTCTCCTCGTGGAGGAAGACCAATGCAGCAACCCCCTCTCCCCTCCGGTGCCGGCGCACAACACCGTGCAGGTCCGCTCGATAACTTGGACCAATGGGATGACGAACTGCGCTCCCGATACCTCGCGCGTCGCACGTCACCTAGATTCCGCGATTACGAACAGACAGCCAAGCCTCAAGTCCGTGAGTTTTATCGCCTCAACCATCGCTACCAGACCTACGATTTCGTTCAAGCAAAACATCGTCAGTTTCTTTCCTTGGACCGCGCAACGATGGGTATCTGGGAAGCCATCGAGTTGCTCAATACCTTGGTCGACGACAGCGATCCTGATATCGACCTACCGCAAATCGAACACCTGCTGCAAACCGCCGAAGCGATCCGCGCCGATGGAAAACCCGATTGGTTCATCTTGACGGGTTTGATTCACGATTTGGGAAAAATCCTCTGTCTCTGGGGTGAACCTCAATGGGCGGTTGTAGGAGACACCTTTCCTGTCGGTTGTGCGTTTTCCGATCGAATCGTTTTTCACGAATTCTTCGAGGAAAACCCGGATCGCCATGACGTACGATACAACTCGCCTTGTGGCATGTACGCTCCTCACTGCGGACTCGAGCGGCTCACCATGTCGTGGGGACATGACGAGTACCTTTACCACGTCGTGCGCGACCACCTGCCCCCACCGGCTTTGGCCATGATTCGCTACCATTCTTGTTATCCGATCCATCATGAAGGGGCCTACGCACATCTACTTGCGCCAGAAGACGCCAGCACTTTGCAATGGGTGAAGGAGTTCAACCGCTACGACTTGTATACCAAACGGGAAGAGCGGATGGACGTGGAGCAGCTTCAGCCCTTCTATCGCGAACTGATCGCCAAGTATTTTCCCCACCGAATCCGTTGGTGATTTGGAGCACCGAAGCTTGCGGAGCACGGGCCGTCTCCACAGGAGTGTGAGTGACGGCACCAAGGTCGCCACGCCATGCCGAAGAGCGGGAAGGGGCTTATAATAGGGAATAATGATCGGGCATCAGGGCAGGGGAGGGCGGGGGACTTTGACAATCTCCGCGAAAAGGGGACATGGTTCGGTGGAGATCAGAAACAGACAAAGATCGATGCATAGGACTCGCTCGGCCATATCGCGGCGGCGAATGCTACAATTGGCAGTGGCGAGCACGGCCGCTTGCGCGTGGCGCCCCGCGCAAGGGCGACCGTCGCGGAGCGATCCACGCTGGGAACAGTCGATTCGCGCTGGATTGGACTACCTCGCGCGGACTCAGAACACGCGTGGGCAATGGAATACCCCTCCCTATCACACCGCCCTGGCCGCCCTGGCCGGTACGGCACTAATCTGTTCCGGTTCTACCACGACTCAGGGGCCGTACGCCAAGCAGATCGCCCGCTGTACCGATTTTCTGATCTCCAAAAGTCGCCCCAACGGATTGATCGGTGACCCGGCGACGGACACTCGTTACACCTACGGTCATGGCTTCTCCATGCTCATGCTCAGCCAGGTGTTGGGGGAAGAAGGGTACGCCGATCGACGGCGAGAATTGATCGACGTCCTGAATCGGGCCGTCACCTTCTGCAGCAACGCTCAAACCGATGCCGGCGGTTGGGGATACGTCAGTGCCAAGGACGGCGCTAACTACGACGAAGGTTCGACTACCGTCACGCAAGTACAGGGGTTGCGAGGTTGCCGCAATGCAGGTATTCCTGTCCCCGCCGAAGTGATCGAACGCGCCAAGAATTACATCTATCGATGCAAGAACGATGACGGCGGCATTAGCTACTCGAGCAAGCAGATGGGGACTTCTCGCCCGGCAATCACTGCGGCAGCGCTTGCCGCCCTGTACAATGCGGGCGATTACGACAGTCAACACGTGCCAGAGATGTTGCGTTACGTGCGTGAGAAACTGCACAGCCTCACCGATGAGGCATCCGCCTTCGGCCATTGGCATTACACGTACCTGTACTACGCGCAGGTCGTCTATCGCCAGGGCGACGAGGAGTGGCTTCCTTTCCGCGACCAACTCTACAACCGTATCGTCAGCGAGCAAAACAGTGATGGCTCATGGGATGGCCAAATCCATCCCGTCTACATCACTGCCTGCAACCTGATCATGTTGCAATTGGATCGCGGTTTGCTTCCCATCTACCAACGCTGATCGCCCGATCGCTGACGCACCACTAAGGCTCATCGGGAAACTTCACCGACACGACATGCCAGATCGCCACCGGAGCTTCATTCGGCTGACGCACCACCTGCCCTTCACTCCGCTGCAACTCGACCCAAACTCGATCGCGCTTTCCTCGGGCCCGCTCGTTGCGCACCTCCACCGTTACCGTTGCCCGCGAACCGTACTCGCGGACGCTGATGCCACGCACGAATTTCCATTGTGCGTCAGGACCTTGAGCCATCACGAACTTGGTGACCTCATCCCGCAAAAAGCTCTCCGCAACCTCACGCGTCTCTGGCTCCGCCTCCTGGTAGTAGCGCGCGAGATCCGTGCCGGTCACCTTTCGATCATGCTCCGGTCGCATCAATTCCAGCGCCACGTACTTCTGTCCGGAAGCCAAGGTAGTAAGAAAATCCTCCGCATGCTGCGCCGCCACCTGATATAAATAGCGGTGGTGTCCATTGAGAGAGGTAAGCGACCAAGTGGCGCTGAGCACGCTGAGAGCCAAACCGGTCTGGGCCAGGGCGCGTCCACGTACTGCTTGATTCCGATCGATATACCACAGGGTGACGGCGGAGAACACCGCTGCGATCACGCACAACGGCACGAGAAGACTGGAGAAGATGGAAAAAGATGCCAAAACACCCACCAAAAGGGAGAAAACCGCCATGCGGCTCAAAGGTGGTATATCTTCACCGACATTCAACTCACCGTGCAGTACAGGCCGATCCGTTGCCACGTCGTTCATCGCCATTTCTGCCACCGGTTCTATTCTCCTTCTCGTGCACTACTTGGCCCCGTGGTGATCGTCTCCCGGTCGGCACTAGGCCTTTTTGGGAGGCGTTAAAATCCGCTGCAATTCCTGCAAACTTGTCATTCCGGTCGCCACCGCCAGGATACCTTCCTCCTGAAGCGTAAGAAAACCGTTCTTTCTCGCCACGGCTAATACGGACGCAGGTCGCGGATCGTTCAATATGGCCTTGCGAATTTCATCGTTGATCACCAACAGTTCGAAAATGGCTGCGCGCCCATAATAGCCACGTCCACCACACTTACCGCAGATCTCGATCTCGATCGGCCTGCCGTTGGCATCGACCCGTTTTTCCGGCGGTGGAGCGATCGTCGGCTGGTAAAGCGTCTGCACGCGGCCTGGAGGAATCCCCAATTTTTGCAACAACTGGGGCGACGGTTGAAACGGCTTCCGACACTCGACACACAGTCGACGCAACAAACGCTGATTCAACACGCCGGACGTGATCTTGACCAGATCCTTGGAGCAGCTCTTGAAACGGGCCAACAACTTCAACAGTGCTTCGACCGCCGATGCGGCTTGCAGGCGCGTGATGACGGTTCTCCCTTCCTCCTTCACCTCCCCGCACATCAATTGGCACACTTCCTCGTTGACCAGATCGGGAAACACCAACACATCGGGCTGTTTCAACAGCAGGCTCTTGAGCACCTTCATCGGCGTCTCTCCTGCCTGCGAGTCATAAAGATGCTTGGTGATGTTGATCAACTCCGGCTCGCGCAGGTGCACGTCCTCCACACTGTGGAAGTCGCGTACAAATCGATCGGCCGCCTCCAAACCTACCCGCCAGGTCGTCGGCAAGCCATGGCCGGGAGGAGCGCTGAACAAGAACAGATGTTCCGAAGCATTAAGCAGATCGCGCAACTGATCTTGCATCTTCTTGCGCATCCCCAAATCGGCCAGCGTCGTCAACACCGGCTTTTTAGGCTCCAGCCGCAACAGCACGCGTTCCCCCGTGGGCACCCCTTGGCTGGTGAAGTCCATCAACCAGTCCACTCCCTTGTACTTCAGCGGCAGCACCGCCTGCTGCTTCGATCGACGATCGGCCGGATTCAGATCGCACAATTTTTTTAGCGCCACTAAGACGCCATCACCGGTCGGTCGATCCATCGGCGGCAGCGCCTCCCACAGACCATCGATCCGCAACCGCACCGCCACCGCCTGTTTGGAATAGTCCAATAAGATCTGTTCGGCTCGATTATCAATCGCTTGGGCAAGCAGGGTCAAAGTGGCCGGCCACTGGGGCATGCTGCGGCAAGCGATCAATACGCCCTGTTCGACCTGTTTGTCCGCAATGGGCGGTTTGAAATCAATCTTTGGCAATTCACTGACATCACTACCGGATGCCCCGGAACCGGTCTTCTTATTCTTTCGACGCAGCATAAACAATGCCTCGCTGGGTAATTCACCGTTAGATAATGCCTGGCTGGCTGACATCGATGCCCTTGAGCGCCATCTTCAAGGCATCCTTGTTCGGCGCCACGGCAAAGGCGGTAGGGCGGTCGATCAATTCGTCATCGATCAACTGTTTCAAACTCATAGTAAAATCTTGCATGCCTTCAGCAGCACCGATGCGAATCGCATCCGGGAGTTTCGAATCGTGCCCCTCCAGGACCAACTTCTGAATCATCGGCGTGAACGTCATGATCTCCACGGTGGGCACGCGTCCTACTCCCGGCTTGATCGACTTGAGCAATTTCTGGGCAATGATCGCTTTCATGTTGAACGCGATCGCCGATCGGATCGCGCCATGCATCTCCTCAGGAAACAGGTCGAGAATACGACCGATGGTTGTGGGCGCACTGGAGGCGTGGATCGTACCAAAAACCAAGTGCCCGGTTTCGGCGGCATGGATCGCCGTCATAAACGTTTCCTGGTCGCGCATCTCACCAACCAGAATGATGTCGGGGTCTTCCCGCACCGCATGCTTCATGCCGATTTCGAAGTTCCTGACGTCCTCGCCGATCTCCCGCTGGTTGATCAAGCACTTGTCCTCCTTGAACACGAACTCGATCGGATCCTCCAGCGTAAGAATGTGCTTTGAATAGATCGAGTTGATGTAGTTCAACATCGACCCGATGGTGGTGCTCTTTCCCGAACCGGTTACCCCGGCCAGTAGAATCATCCCCTGGTCGAAATGACAGAGTTTTTCGATCGACGCCGGCAAGTACAGCCCTTCGAAGGGCGGAATGAAGTTGTTCACCCGTCGAGCCACCAAGCCGATTTTGCCCAACTGCTTGAGCATGTTCACGCGAAAGCGCCAGTCCTCCCCGTCGACGTTGACCACGTAGGCGAAGTCGCAGCCACCATCTTCCTCAAAGATGCGCCGCGCCCGATCATCCATCATCGGCACCAGCAAACGCACCATCTCCTCGTTCTCGATCGGCGGACGGTTGAGAGGCTTGAGAGTGCCGTGGACCCGCACAATGGGAGGCTGCCCCACTTTCATGTGCAAGTCACTTCCTTGCAGCTTAACCAACGCACGGAAGTACTTGTCAACTTCCAACTCCTTGCGTTCCTTTAGCAGGCCCCGCATTAGTCGGTCGACCGTTGCGTCACCCGATGGGGGATTCTTGCTCTCCGCGGTTGCCACTATTGTCTTCCTCCTCCGGTAACGTCACTCGAATCCAACGATGTCAACTATCTTAGTTACACGATGAGAAACGTCGATTCTTTTGGAAAGATCGCCTCGCTGAAACCGACGTCGTTGCCCCTCACAACCGCACCGCGATCCCGCGGGCGGCCATGATCCTCTTGGTTTCTTCTATTGTATACTGACCAAAGTGAAAAATACTTGCTGCCAATGCAGCATCAGCGTGGCCAAACTGAATCACATCGGCCAAGTGCTCAGGTCTGCCCGCTCCGCCACTGGCAACGACGGGAATGGAGACCGCCTTACTGACGGCGGCGGTAATCTCGATGTCGTAGCCATCGCAGGTGCCATCGCGATCCATGCTCGTCAACACGATCTCGCCGGCACCCAATGACTCCACTTGCTGCGCCCAGGTGACCGCCTCCAGACCGGTGGGTGTTCGCCCGCCATGGATATGAACTTCCCAACGCTCGCCCCCATCCTCAGTGCGCACGCGTTTCGGATCAATATTCACCACAATACACTGGCTGCCAAATCGACGAGCGGCCTGTTCGACTAGCTCGGGGTTCTTGCAAGCTGCCGTGTTGATCGAAACCTTGTCACAACCGGCTTGCAACAATTGGCGGATGTCCTCCAATGACCGCACCCCGCCGCCCACGGTCAAGGGCATGAACACTTGTTCGGCCGTTCGCCGCACCACGTCCAACATGATCCCGCGCTGCTCATGACTGGCCGTGATATCGAGAAAAACAAGTTCGTCCGCTCCTTCACGTTCGTATCGCGCTGCGACCTCGACCGGATCGCCTGCATCCCGCAAATTGACGAAGTTCGTTCCTTTGACCACGCGGCCCCGATCAACGTCCAAACAGGGGATAATTCGCTTTGCTAACATGTTTCGGTTTCGCTTCCTTCTCGGGACAAACGCCAAGCGGCGGAGGGCTGGCCCTCCAGGGCAAGCACGTCTCGCCATGCTACCACTCCCGTCTCCACCGTCCAGATAGCCATCGCCGGTTGCTCTCGGCTCGGCCAAATTACCCAGCTTTTCTTATGCTAGACAGGCGTTTACGCCACAATCGAGGGGAATCGCATTCGCCATCCTCGCTGGCCATGAAGGGAATAAGGAGCGTCTGGAGTGCTGCCACACACATCCCCTATCTCCGCGCGCCGTCTGGTGCAGCACCTGTACCGTCACGTCCGACAGGTGATGGAGGCCATGTTGGCAGCCGGTCGCCGGTGGGTGGAAGATGACGGCAGCACTTTAGCCGCAGCCGTGGCCTACTACCTCGCTCTATCCCTTTTTCCGCTGCTGTTGGTTGTCTCCAGCGGTTTCGGCCTGTTTTTAAAGTACACTCACCTGGGTCATGATGCCGAGCAACTGTTCCTCGACATTGTGGCCGAACATTGCTCCCCAGCCCTCGAAGTACAAATCCGTAGACTGTGGGTGCAGATCCGCGATCAATCCATCCTGGGATGCCCCATCGGTTTGGGTACCGCCCTCATGACCGCCCTCGGGGTGTTCACCCAGTTAGAACGAGCACTCGACCGCATTTGGCGACAACCATCCGCAGCCAATCGGTCTTGGTGGAACACAGCCATCAGAGTCGTCAACCAACGCCTCACTGCCTTCCTATTGCTGTTGGGAGTCGGCGGAGCCTTGGCAACCATTACTGTGGCAGGATGCGTTTTCGCCTGGATTCGTCACTGGATGAATCAACTCGATTTGCCCGGTACCACCATCATTGCGACGTTGGAAGCCTCCACGACCATGGTTTTCAACGCCGCCATATTCTCGGTCCTGTACCGTTGGTTGCCCAAACAAACCGTGCTGTGGTCCGAGGCATGTCGCGCCGGACTACTCGTGGCGATCGCCTGGGAAGTCGGCCGCCAAATACTGAGCATCTGTTTGATGACCACCCCATACGCCACGACTTATGGTGCTATCGGGTCGTTCATTCTCGTACTGCTATGGTTCTATTGGGGAGTTTCACTGATCCTATTCGGTGCGGAATACCTATACGCCCTGACGCGCAAGCGCCTCTCGGCCTCTCCCTCTTCCCGATCCCCGCGGTCACCCTCCGCCTCTCCAATCCAGTCGCCCCACCCGTCTCCGCCCCTATCTACGACATTACCTCTACCGCAACCCAGCGCCACCCCTGCCCCCCGTTCGCGCCCCCGTCGCGCAGCGTGAATCATGAACTCTGCGCGCACTCGAACCGTTCCGGAGGGTCGACGATCTGCAACCTGTAAATGGAATTCGCCAGAATTCCCATATACAACCAGTAGTGGAATTCGCCAGAATTCCCATATACTCAATACGACCTCAGGGACGGCATGCATCCGCTCCTAGCTGCAATGGTGATCCTTGCCGATCCGCCTGCGGGGCGTCGCACAATCGTCGGGGCCGCAATTCGCTCCGAAGGGGCAGCGCCAGGAAAGCTCAGGGCAGAGCGAAGCGCCGCCCTGGGAACACGAACGACCAAGCCCTGAAAGGGCGATCCAATTCTGCCTTACGTCCGGGACGTACATAGAAACCGTAGCCGCCGCCAGAGGACGATCAAGCCGCCGCCACCGCGCCGGCCCTGGTTGACGTCGCGTAGCGACGCCGTGATGGTAGCCCGGTCATTCATGACCGGGACGTCGGGGCCCGCAATCCCTCCCTACGCGTCGCGTAGCGACGCGGTGTGGCGCTGTCTGGCGATGTCTGGCGATGTGCAGGCAGAGCCTGTAAGGCATTGAGTTCCCAAGCGGAGCCTGGGAACCAGAAACTCATTTCAGCCGCAGACGGGCGGGATGATCTAGCTCCGGGCGTGAGCCCGGAGTTGGATAGCACATTGTTTCCCACCAGTCCCGCAGGGACGGCATGAGCACACCCAAGCCCTGAAAGGGCGCCCCAGTTTTCTCAACAGTCCCGCAGGGACGGCATGCTGAAGCCACGGCTCACCAACCCGTGGGCCCTAACCTGTTACCGCAGAAACACTTGTGTCAAGCCAAGTGATGGGTGGCACCATACTGCTCAATAGGTTGGCACGGTCAGCGACCTGCAAATGCACCCACCTCCGCAGAAGTTCCGTGGTGACCTGGCCGGCATGCGACGCTTACTTCTCATGCAATCGCCGCTTTACCTCGCGTCATGCAGGTGGAGTGTCCACGATACAGAGACCATTTGTTCACAAGCCCCTTGCATCCGGTCGATGGACATCGTTCCGCTTAATGGCGCGCCGCAGGCGGGATCAGCTCACCACTGGGATTTAGGGAGCTGATAAGGGGCAGGAGTTCATCGCCCTCCCACTGCTTGATGGCTCTTGCGCCCGAGGGGAGTTGGGCATAGACGGTCAAATGGGTCATCGGCCAATCCTCAGGATGATAGACGGTGCTTCCCTTGGTATGAAAGAACTTCAACGGAATCACCACCTCCTGGCCAGGCTCGATCGTCCCTGGATGGTAGTAGAAGTACTGTTCGTTGATCGCCACATTGACATTGCGCCACGTTTCCTCGGTTGGATTGCGCAAGATGATGCAAGGTACCAACCTTGCGTCGGGCGAACTATCACTCGGCCACGCACGTGGTCCGACCTGGACCTCCACCTTCAATTCGGGATCACGGTGGTCAGGAGTTGCAAAATAGAGGATGACGACGAGCAAAAAAGGGACCAGGGTGACGACCGCCAGGATCAGCGTCAGTTGTCCTTTGGTCAAAGTCTCGTGCGGTTGTTCTCCAGTTTCTCCATGGTGTTCGGCTTGTGGATGATCCATCGGGTATCCCTGAAAAGTTCCTGCTGGCGGGCTATCAAGCGATCAATTCGGTGATCACCGAACCGCCGAACTGCGACAACTGTTTGAAACGCCCGGCATGGTAGTAGGTCAAGCGGTTGTCATCCAGCCCCAGCAGGTGAAGCAGCGTGACATGAAAGTCGCGAATCGGGTGGACGCACTCCACGGCCGTGGCACCCAATTCATCGGTTGCGCCGATCGTGTGTCCGGCGCGCACCCCGCCACCGGCCATCCACACGGTCATGGCGTCGGCATTGTGGTCGCGTCCATACGCGATACCTCCTCGCACCCCGTTATCGGGACTGCGGCCAAATTCCCCGCACCATACGATCAACGTTTCGTCCAGCATGCCGCGACGTCGCAAATCCTGGATCAGGGCAGCAATTGGCCGGTCGACCGCCCGAATCAGCTGGCCGTGCGCCTTCTCCAGATAATCGTGGGAATCCCACGTGCCGGCGTACAGTTGCACAAATCGAACACCGTGTTCGACCAACCGGCGGGCCATCAAGCATTTCTTCCCGAATTTAGCAGTCGCCGGATCATGCAACCCGTACTCGTCCAAGGTACGTGCGTCCTCGCGGCTGAGATCCAACACCGACGGAACATCCGCTTGCATCCGAAACGCCAGTTCGTAGCTTTGCATCCGCGCCTTCAACAACTCCGCATCGGGATGATCGGTCCAGTGATCCTCATTGAGTTTCTTCAGCAGTTCGAGATGGGTCCGTTGATGGGCCCTGGTGATCCCCTCCGGCGGCGTCAAGTTGAGAATGGGGGAACCTTCGGGGCGGAGGGCTGTCCCTTGATATTGTGCCGGGAGAAATCCATTGCCCCAATTGGCAGCACCTCCCTGAGGGTAAGACAATTCGGGCAGCACGACAAAGCCGGGCAGATTCTCATTTTCCGTGCCTAATCCGTAGTTGACCCACGCCCCAACCGCCGGATCGCCCCCGAATCGATTGCCGCAATTGATGTGGTACAGGGCGGTAGGGTGATTTACCGACTCCGCCTGCATGCCACGATAGAAGCATATTTCATCGGCCACCTTGGGCAAATGTTCCCATCGATCGCACATCCATGCACCGGATTGTCCCACCTGCCGAAAACGGAAGGGACTTTGGACATAATACCGTTTGCCGCTGGCCATGGCCGACGCCTTTTCGTCGTGCCGCTGGAACTCTTGCAAATGCATCTGCTTCAATCGCGGCTTGGGATCGAAGGTATCGATATGGCTGGGGCCTCCTTCCATGGTCAAAAAGATGCATCGTGTGGCTCGCGGTCGATGATGCGGGCCACGAGCGAACGTAGTTTCCTCGGCACCTCGGCTTTCACGCGAAAGCATCCACTGGAAAGCGATCGCCCCCAGCGATGCGGTCATGCCATATAAACTTTCACGTCGCCACATCTGGTCCACTCGCTTTGTTTAGGGAACGTAAAGGAATTCATTGCTGGAGAGCAAAACCAGGCAAATATCGGCCAGACCGCGGATCTCGGGAGCAAGCTGCGACAGATGGACATCGGGCTGATAATCGCGATTCTGCTCCAATGGTTCAGTAAAAGAGAAAGGTTCGCCTGTATTCTCGTCGACGAAGGTTCGTGTCACTTCCGACGGAGGCAATACATCTTGCATGCGGGTCGCCTGGTGGAATTCGGTGGCCCGTTGCCAATGCTCGATGATCCACTGCCGCTGCTGTCTGTCAGGGTGGCGACCATAGACCAAGGAAAACAAGCGATCGACCATGCGCTCGCATACTTGCCGGTCCTGAGTAGCAAGCCGCCAAGTGAATTGGCGCTGCTCAGACTCGGTATCAGCAGTAGAGGCTTCCGGGGAAGCCGCCGCCAGGCAATTGGTTTCCGCCGCCACCCGTAAGGCAAGCGCCGCCGCCCGGTTATAGGAAAAGGGACTGTTCATCAGAGTCAACGATTGCGGAGCGACCGTCGAACTTTCCCGCAACTCGCACGGACGATCCGATGACGGCTGGTTGAACACCTCCAGCATCGGATCGGGTAGACCACGCAAGCGCAATGCGTAGAGCGACCGGCGATGGCGATCGGCCGGATCGGGAGAGGGTTGATAGACCGGTGCGTAGGTCCCCATGATTTGCCGAGGTTGGACAGCCACCTCGTGATTCAAATCCGGACGACATGGAATGCCCCCGACTTGCCGATTCAGCAGTCCGCTGGTCGCCAGCACCGCATCGCGAAGTTCCTCGGCCGCCAGACGCCGGATACGCCGTCGGGCATAGGAATTCCCCTCAGGATCGCGTTGAGCCAATATCGCCTCCTGCCGCGCGGAATCCTCTCGGTAGCGGATGTCACGGCAATAGGCGTCGCTGGTCAAGATCAGACGATGGATCCGTTTGCTACTCCACCCTCCACGGATCAATTCGACCGCCAGAAATTCCAACAATTCCGGATGGGTCGGTTTGGCCCCCGCGGTTCCAAAGTTGTTGGGAGTTGCCACAATCCCCTGCCCGAAGTAGTGCAACCAGATTCGGTTGACCAACACGCGCGGGGTCAGTGGATTGCGGTGCGGATCGGTAAGCCACTGGGCGAACTCGGTGCGCCGCCCGGCTACCTCGGTCGTCACGGCCGCCGTTTCGTCCAGGTGTTCCGGGGCTACCATTCCGGCCACGGCGGATAGAATGCCTGGCGTCACTGGTTGCGTCGCCGAAAAGGGATCGCCACCGGCGAGAATCGCCGTTTGCTCGACTTTGCCCGACCTAGCGATATCTGCGGGGATTTTCAGCCGTGATCGGACACTCTTGCGCGACGGGGTGGGGCCACTGTAGACGCTCAGGGCGATTGGCCGAAAACGATCGAGTTCCCAGCGGTGCCGCTCCAGGTACTTGCGCGCGATGCGCTCCGCACCCAAATCCGCGGCGGTCAATCCATAATGGCGGGGAACGACCTCCGACTCCGGAACTCCCTGTTGCAACTTTTCGTTGCGCGGCGCGTAGGCAAGACCGCGCTGAGCGTACCACTGGCGCGCCATCCGCTCCTCTTTCTCCCGCAGTCGCTCGAGCACCGACTCGAAAAACTGGATTCGCTGCTGAAGATAGGCCCGCTGCTTGTCGAATCCCTGCCGGTTTTCGCCCTCGACCCACGCTGCATCCGGTTCGGCGAATTGTGTGGTCGCAAACACGGCCTGCATCCGGTAGTAATCTCGCGTGGGAACAGGATCGAATTTGTGATCGTGACAGCGAGCGCATTGCAGTGGGTGGGCCAAAAACGCCTGGCCGATCATGTCGGTCACGTCATCGAGAAACTGCTGCCGGGTGATCCGATCAACACTCATCGCCGTCTGCTCCCACGGCCCCATGCGCAGCATGCCCACGGCGATCCAGGATTCCGGGTCGTGAGGCGCCATTTCGTCCCCGGCGATCTGCTGACGAATGAACTCGTCCAGCGGTCGATCCGCGTTCAATTGCCGAACCACATAGTCGCGGTATCGCCAGGCATTGGGACGCTCGTAATCGTTGGCCAGACCAGCCGAGTCGGCGTAACGGACGACATCGAGCCAATGACGGGCCCACTGTTCGCCAAAATGGGGCGACGCCAAGAACCGATCCACCAGGCGTTCCCACGCCTCCTCGTCCGCACAAGGATCATTGACGAAGGCCGTTACTTGTTCAGGAGTGGGCGGTAGACCGGTGGTATCGAAACTGAGACGGCGAATCAAGGTCCGCCGATCGGCGCGCGGAGCCGCTGGTATCCCCAACTTCTTCAATCTCGCTTCGATGAACGCATCGATGGGGTTGCCAGATGAATGGGGCGTCGCCGGGACCTTGACATCAAGATCCAGGGGACGATAAGCCCACAAGGAACCTGGCTCGTAACGTCGTTGATCCCACTGGGGACTCAAGCCACCGCTGGTCGGCACGATGACGCCGCTGGCCAAACGCTGACGAATCCTCTCCACTCGTTGAGCGTCGGGCCAAGGAGCTCCTAGATCAATCCACCGTCCCAACGCCTCGAGTTGCTCGCCGGTCAAACGATCGTTCTCCTTCGGCGGCATCTGCAATTCGTCCTGTTCCCAAGAGGCGGCCAAGTACAACCAACTGGAGCGGCGATCACCGGGGGACGAGCACCGGATAACCGGCATCCCCACCCTCGATAGTGGCCGCCAAGCTGGTCAAGTCCAGTCCCGATTCGATGGCTCGACGATCTCCGCCGTGGCAGGCGAAGCATTTCGCCTCCAGGGTGGGAAAAACTTCTAAGGCAAACAGTCGCTCCCCCTCACCTACCTCCAACCACTGGTCCGCCCCCTCGGCGGAACTACCATCGGAGGAACCGGCGGCCGCATTCCTCGTCCCAGAGTCGGCCACTGCTGCTTGTTGAGCGGCTGGTTTGTCATCGACTGTCGGTAGTGCCGATGGCGGGGGAGCGGCAGGAAGATCGGAAAGAGTCCAAGTCAGGGGCCATGCAACGAGGAGGATGGCGACCCTCGCGCCTCGGCTGGATACGAAACGCCACCCCATGCACCGTAGAAACCATAGCAAGCATCGGGAGGAGGACATGATCGGCTGGCTGGGAGGAAGGAAAGGCAGAAGAAGGAATATAGCCCATTATGAATCGGCTAACGGGGAACTTCCCTCAATTGTAGACCAAACAGATCGCCGCCGAAAACCCGTCGCTAATCGTCCAGCCCCCCCGGTTGTTGATGGCCCCCGATTGCGCGACTTTCCTCCTTCGACAAGCGGCTCGCTGTTTCCGCGGCGCGCTGATGTGAGTCAATAAGTGGCGGGGTCGACTACGTCGCGCAACATGTTGACCCAGGGAAAATAAACCAGTCCGACATAGGTAAAGAGGATCGTCATCCCCGCAATGCCTGCCATCACCATGGGCAAACGCCGCCCACGTCGATGGTCGATGGCGGCTGCTTGATCGCGGAACTGGACGGCCATTTCTTGGAGCAGCTCGACGGCTCGGTCCCCGGCGACGACTCCCCCATGCAACGCCCGGAAGACCATGTTGAGGTTTGGCCCCAGAAGAGGGACCGCCCGTTGCTGGCGAATCGCCTCGAAGGCGACAGCTGCTTCCTCCACCGTGGCGCCGGATGCCAGGGTAGCCAAGCGGACCACTTCCTTCAACGGCTGGCGATTCTGCAACATTCGCGCGCTGACCTCGGCCGCCATCGACCACCTGCGACAACGCCTGGCCCCATTGCGCGGTAATCGATCACCACCGATCCCCGTCGTGCGATAGGCGTAGACGGCGGCGGGAACCAACATGGCCAAGCCGACGATCATCAGGGTACTCACATGGTGACGGTGCACCATGTTCAATACCTTCAACCAGGCTGGTTGGGTGCGCCACATCTGCTCATAGAAATCCAGAATCAACGGTACATTCCGCCGCAACACCAGCCCCATGACCAGCCACCCTAGAACCATGAACAGCGCTGGGTACCAGAGCGCCAGCCACAGTCGTCGCCCCGCGTTAACCCGTTGCACCATCAACTCGGTCCACCACTGCACTGGTCCGGCCAAATCACCAGTGGCTTCACCACATTCGATGGCCGCACGCAGCATGCGAGCGTGCTCGCTCTCCCCGTCGGCCAAGACATCCACCAACGGCTTTCCGGACTCCACAGCCTCCACCACTTCTCGGACCGGATCGTCATCGTGCGGCATCGCCTGTTTCCAAGCGACGGTCCATGCGGAGCGTGCGGCGGCGAAATGGGCAATGCGGCGACAGACGTCAATCCGTTTCGACAACGAGCGATCCGCAGTTTCAGCCATGGTTCATCGCATTGCAAAATGGCGCCACCGTTATGTCGCTGCAGCAGCCCACGTTCACTTGCCGATACACCGGCCTGGCATCGAGTCGTCTGCTACCACGTCTGGACAGGACGGAAATGAGTATGCCGCATCGCGCGAAGAATTGCCAGTAGCGTCCGATTCCATGGTGTTCCCTATCTGGCATTCCTCATCATGCCTCCCATGGCAGCAGCGGTGACACGATGCGCCGTTGCACCGCATCGGCCACCAATTCCTCGATCGTCTGCATTCCCACAGCTTGGCACGTCGCCAGCATACGGCGCGTATCGGCGACTTCCATTACATCGGCCGCCAGTGGCCCATCCAACACCGGCAGTACTTCAGCCAACACCACTCGGCCGGCAATCCCTGTGCCGTGGCAGAACGAACAGGTCGCAACCGGTTGCCCCTGAGCGGCACGCCCGACGTGGGACGGTACCTGCTGCGTTTCCGTCCCCTCGGCCGAAGTGGACCGACAGTCGCAGCAACGCGGGAGAAGACGCTGGTTGATCAGCAATTCCAAACAGGCCAACAGATGGTGGGGCGAGACATCCAGGTCGATCAAGCGGCGCAGGGCGGCGACCGCGGATCGCGCATGAAGGGTCGCTACAACCTGCTGGCCCGTCAACGCCGCCTGGAAAATGACTTTCGCCGTTTCTGAATCGCGCACCTCCCCGATCATGAGCACCTCCGCATCCTGACGGAGAATCGCTCGCAAGCCTTCGGTCCAAGTGAATCCTGAGTGGGTATCGATTTGTGCCTGGTCGGCTTGAGGAATCGTCTGCTCGACGGGATCCTCCAACGTCACCACGCTGGCCGTCGTGTCGCGGGCGAGGATGGAGCGGAGGCAAGCATAGGCCGTCGTCGTTTTGCCGCTACCGGCTGGCCCGGTGATGAGAATCACTCCGGCGCGTTGCTGCAACGCCGCGTCGAGCCGTTGCGTCACGGACGCCGGTAAGCCAAGGTCGGTTATCTGCCACGGATGGGCCGTTGGTGCAGCAAGGCGCAACACAAGCCGCTCTCCGAAAACCGTAGGCAGGCACACCACGCGGGCGTCGATGCCCAGCTTACGCTCGACCAATCGTCCTTCCTGCGGAACCGTGCGTACATAAGTGGCCAACCCCGCCATGGCCTTCAAGCGGCTGAGAATGCCACTCCGTTGCCCCTCGGGCAACTGCCCCACTTCGACCAAGCGGCCATCGACCCGCATGCGCAAATACACCATTTGGGTGCGCAGTGCCACATGCACATCACTGGCGCGAGCCGCTCGTGCATGGCGCAATAACCGTTCGACGACCTCGACGGCATAACCTTCGTCGGATGGGTTCAAATCATCCGTGGAAAACATCGTTCCTCCTCCCTCCACCTATCGCCTCTGCTCGTCGTTTCGTGCCACCGTGGATTTCCTACCAAGCTTTGCTTTGAGGACCGTTGCATCACCATCGTACGGCACGATCGTCAAGGGGATGAGATGAAATGCGATCACCATTTCGGTTACACTATCGATTGCCGCTGCGGCACCCGCAGCGTTGACAATCTATCACGCATCTTATCACTGATCGACCATTCCCCGTGGGGATACTCCTCTCGTGAGCACGTGAAGATGGACGAATCCTCGGCGTTCGATCCACAACTTGAATCCGTCCAGCCAGTGGAGGCAGTGGGAGCCGCCACCTTGGATCAAATCCGCTTACGCCTGGCGGTGGAGCTGGCACCGGCTCGCTGGCGGCGGAGCCTGCGCGCGTGGGAAGCGCTTATCGCGGCAGGGCACCCATGGGAACAATGCCTCGCCGAGCTTCGGCCACGCATGCCACGGGAGCTTTTTTCACTGTGTACGCAGGCCCAGCATACGCCGCGTCCCAGTGAACTCCTATTGCGGATAGCCATGGCACACCGCGAACAGCAGCAGCAATGGCAGAGCTTTAAGCAAGCGATTGCTTATCCACTGTTTCTCATGTACGCCGCCGTTGTGTTGGCCGCAGTGTTCAACTGGTCGCTGTCGCAGATGATCGAGCTCGGATGGGTGGAAAACCTGCAGCTCGACGATGCCGTGGGGCTGATCAACGTACAGCGCGACGAGGTACAGGCCGTGTGGAGCCTCTGTATCCTCACGTTGTGGTTGGGCGCCGTCGGCTGCTGCCTACGTTGGCTGGGCCCAAGATGGTGTCTACTGGCAGTGGTCAGTGGCCTGGGCGTCGTCGGTCGTCCCGTGCGGCATACTGCCCTCAGCAAACTGCTCCGTTATCTCGCCCTGTTTTTGGAGGGAGGAATCCGCCCTGGCGAGTTGGTGCCGGCCGTCGCCCGCAGCCTTCAGGGAACAGAACTGGAAATCGTCGCCCAGCACGTCAACCGTCGAGTCATCGAGGGCATGCCGTTGGGAGAAGCCTTGGCCCAGTCGGTCATCGCGGATGCCTTTACACGCCCTTTGTTACGAGGATTGGATTACAACCACCCGCGCGATTTTTCCGGTGTCTTGCACGAACTTTCCCACGCGCTTGACCGCATGGCTGATGCGGATATTCAGATGCTACGACGTGTTCTGCCGCCACTACTGATCTTCTTGATTGTCGCTCTGATGTGGGGGGCTCTCATGAACTATGCCGCCACGCTCGTCCCCCTCCTGCGCGCGATTGCGCTATTTGCATGACTCCATATTCACTGGCCTTTCGACACAGACTGTTACTCGTCTCCCTGAGAACTCGCCACACCATGCCGATGCACACGTCCAATTGGTTCTTATTCGCCCCCTTGGTCACGGCGATGTTCATCGCCATGCGACTCACTCAAGGACGACGTGATGAGGGGACTACGTCCAGCTTGTTTGGATGGGTCCACGGTCTGCTGGCAACCGCTTGCGTATTTGTGCTTCTGGCCACAATCCTGCGGCTCACGTTGTTGTCGCTGATATGGGTTCCCGTGCTGATCCTGTTGATGCTCTTGGTGGTCAATCGCATGTGGCGGTGTCGACGCAAACTATTGCTGGAAATGCTTACTGCGCACGCGGATCGCAACCGGTTGGCAACCACAATCATGCTCATGACCGGCGAACCTGGTTGGATCGGCCGTGTGGGGCGTTTCCTGGAGTGGGCGTGGAAGCAAACGCCGGTCGTCGAGAAATTGGCAGCAGCAAGTCGACTGATGCCGGGCCCGATCGGCAGAATCCGCTGGCATCTTTTCATCCGATACGGCCAATCGCCAGCGTTGCTACCGCGATCCGGTTCGGTTGGCGCACCCTCGCCGCCCCAGTGGACGCTCACCGCAGTCGGTGAGGAGCTGGAACGCATCGCCGGGCGGTTGTTCGTGCTGGCACCACTGATGGTATTTCACCTACCAGTTTTGGCATTAATCCGCATCGTTCTGCCAGTGGTCGACCAGTTGGCGGCAGAACTGGCTGGTAGCAACTCCGCGCCAACCGAGTGGACTTCCACCAAGCTCGACTCCCTCGTGCCTGCCGCCCATCCGCTTGCCTCCCTCCTGCGCGCGTTGGACGTCCGTTACCTGTCGGTGTTGTTGACGATCTTCGTGATGAGCCTGCTGACGGCAGTCCTGTTCATGCTGATTTTTCCTGGCCTGCTGCGATTTCCCGGTCTGCGATGGCTGCGTAAGGGCTACGACCAGGCCCTTGCGTGGTCCGCGCTCACTGCTGTACTCCCGCAGGAGCAGGATATCGCCACCGCCTTGGAACAAGCGGCTGCGATCGTCGGCCCCTCGTGCGTAGCTCCACGCTTCCACCGCTCCGCTGACCTACTGCGGCAGGGAGTAGCACTTCCTCACGCCTTGGTTCAGGGACGCGTCGTCTCACGGGCAGAAAGCCAATTGCTTTACGGCGTGGACTCAGCCGCTACGCTAGAATGGTGCCTCAACCACCTGGCTCAACGAAAATGCGAACTTCTGATCCGACGTGCCTCCGTATTTGTTCAGCTAACGATCGTCATCGTCACTGCCCTCGGCGGCTTGATCGTCTTCTGGGGGTGTTACCAACTGTTTCAAATGTTGTCCCAATCCCTCTACCAGTTGCTTTGACTCCTCGTCGAGGTGGCCATCGTTTCATGTTCCAACGGCTCTCCACTTTATTCTTTCTGTCCCCCTGGCTAGCCCCTGTGCCACCGGCACGGAGGTCCAAGGCGGGCCTGTCGCGGCAGCGATGTGGAATCAGTGTGATGGAGCTTATCGCCGCGATGGTGCTCTTATCAGCCGCGCTGGCGATGGTTACCATTGTGAGCAGACGGATCGCCGACCAATGCCGTACGAGCGATTGGCGCGAGCGGTTGGCCTGGGAGGCGTTGAACATGGAACAGCGTCTGCGTGGGCTTCCTCCCGACCAAATCACTGCGGAAAGCATCGAGAGCGTGCCAGTTCACGGTTGGTTGAACATCGCGCCGGACGCGGCCCGCTGGCACGCCGAGGTTACGGAAATCAACGTCCCTGTACGTTGCCTGCGTATCACGTTGCAATTAACCGGGCGGCGTCAAGACGTTCCATGGACATCGTCCCCATACACCTTTTGGATTCCCTTGGAGGCGCCCCGTGTACCCCATCCCTAGGTCCCGTGGCACCTGCGGGCCACCACGGAAGCTTTCGCCCCATCGGGGCTTCTCGTTGGTGCACATGATTACGACGTTGGCGATATCCACGTCATTGATGGCGATCACCGCTCGGCTGTTGTGGACCGGACACCACCTGACCACCGACAGTATGGTCGCCCGGTTGCGGATGGAAGACCTCTGGCGTGCCCACCATCGATGCCAGCAGGACATCGGCGATGCGTTGGAGGCCTCTATTGTCAACAACGAGTTGGTATTGCGGCAGCGCGACGGTAGCCACATCGTCTACCGCGTCGAATCCTCACGTTGGCTGCGGGAGGCCGCGCGGCCAAACACCTCGACGCCGCTGGTGCAACCTCTGCTCGTCACGGCAGTCGACCTGGTTACCTGGCATGCCGAGGAAACATCACGCGGACTGCTGCTGCAGGCCGATGTGGTGTTGGAATCGACCACCGCTCGCCCCACGTTGGCTCCCTACCACTGGGAATTCCATCTCATGCTTCCCCCGCACGTCGGGCAATCTCCCTCGTCGGCTAGCATCGGCGAGCCACCGCGTCCCGAGAGCGACCCCACTGCGGAGCTGCCGTCCAATCCTACCGTGCGTTCCAGCGAGGCGAAGAATGGAGGATCCTAACACATGAGCTTGAGGAACCGATTCGTGCTGCGCGAAACGCCCGTCCCGTCGGCCCGTCGACTGTGTCGGAAGATCCCGAGCAAGCGACATGGCGTCACCCTGTTGGCTACCCTGGTAACCGTTAGTGTGGTCATGTCGATGTGCTGGCAGGCAACTCGCTCGGCCGTGTTGTTCTCTGCAGCACGTCATCGCCACGAATTGGTGCAACAAGGCCGAGCGGTACTGGAAGTGGCGCGCATTGCCTTGTTGCGCGACGGCCACCTTCCCCACTCCCGCACGTACGAGGTGGCACTCGGAGAAACCGGCACGGCCACGGTTCAGCTACTCCCCGTCACTCAGCATGAAAAGGCCAGCAATAGCCAACAGGTGCGCCTCATCGTCCACTTGTCCCGGGCGCCAGAGATACAGGTCAGCCAGATCGTCACCTTGGCCAACACCCCAGAAACGTAAGCCTCGCCATGCCGAGACGGAAATAATTCCTTGTTCTAACTTAGGGCTGAAACCCCCATCACCTGCGGAGAGGAGTCCCCGTCGATGTACGCAACCGTTCGGAGCCGTCGCGGCTTTACTTTGGTGGAATTGCTAGTGGTAATCTCCATCATCGGCATCCTAATCGGCCTGCTCCTCCCGGCAGTTCAAGCGGCGCGGGAGGCGGCGCGGCGCATGCAATGTTCCAACCATCTGGCCCAAATTGGGATCGCCTTGCACAATTACGAGCTTGCTCACGGCACGTTTCCTCCCGGTACGATCGACCAGCAAGGTCCTGTGTTCCACCTGCCAATCGGTTTTCACCATAACTGGATCGTCCAGATTCTCCCCATGGCAGACGAACGCGTCACCTACAGCCGAGTTGACCATAGCCTATCGATCTACCACCTGAAGAACTTTCCCGTTCGCGCTCGCGTCATCCCCTGGGCACTGTGCCCGTCCATCCCCATAGCATCCCTTCCGTATTCAAGCTACGCAGGCGTCTATGACAGTCGCGAAGTTCCCATCGACGTCGATAACAACGGTACCTTTTTTCTCAACAGTCAGGTCGCGATCGATGCCATCTCCGATGGACTTTCATCGACGGTAATCGTCGGCGAAAAACTACCCGATTTAACGGAACTGGGATGGGCCAGTGGCACTAGAGCCTCGTTGCGCAACCTAGGCTCCCCCATCAATGGCGGCTGGGGCGCCGGCGCGGCGGGCGTAGGTGGCAGCATTCCCTCCAGCCCCCCACCAGGATTCGTGGACGGATTCACTTCCTCCAGCGTCGAATCAATGTCAGAGCTGACTCCGCAGGCAGCTCCCACGGATGCTCAGGCCCCCCAGGCAGCACGGGCCATCTTGCCCGACCAAGTCCTGGAGGAGGATCTTACCAATCGATATGCCGATATCGAGTTCATTCCTCTCCGGGACGTGCCACCGGAACGGTGGTTGGTCGTGGCAGATCTTCCTTCCATCATTCCTGGACGCGCTAATAACGGAACCCACAGCGGTGGGTTCTCCAGCACTCACATGGGAGGCGCCCAGTTCCTGTTGGCCGATGGCGCCATCCGCTTTCTATCGAACAACCTGGATCGCGTCCTTGCGCAACGATTAGCTAACCGACAAGACAAGACGTACGCCAACGATTTTTAGACGGTGAAGGACCTCTAGCCCTAACGTCCTTGTCCTCTCAACTCTTACTAACGCAGAACCACCATGAACCAACAGGCCAATGCCACCCCACTTCGGACCGGCGAGTCCGCGCCGGCGGGAACCGCCAGGGAACACCGTCAGCCGGGCCGCTCCCGTGGAGTTTTTTCCCTCGGCCTGGTCCTCTACGTCGTCACCGTGTTGGCCATCTTCTTTTCGGCGTTTTCCGAACTGTCTGGTCTGCCAGAAGCCACATGGACCAGTCTATTCTTGCTGCTTAGCGTGGGAGGAGCAGTGGGGGCGTTGATCGGCCTGCTGTGCGGCGCTTGTCAAGGAAGAGGCTGGCGTCATACGATGTTGGTCGGTTTGGGGGGCATCCTCATCGGCGGTATGGCCAACCTGCTGACGCTGCTTCCCATCGAGGAATCGGGACGAAGAAACGCGATTACTTATGGCGGTTTCGCCGTGCTGATCTGTTGGGTCTTGATCGCGGAGCGCTATCGAGAGGCCGACGATGGCGCCCCGTCACCATGGACGGTATGATTGAATCACCTCAACAGGACTGCGGGCGCAGCGACGTCGACCTACGGAGTACCGGTACAGTGTCGAGAGAATTGCATGGAGCCGGGCGGTGATGCGACGAATCGATTGCCTGCACCGCTTCCTTGTAGATCAAGAAGCGGCAATGCGTGAAGCGTTGCAGGAGATCGCCGAAATCAATTCCGGTTCCCGCAACCTGGCCGGCTTGCGTCTGGCGGCCGAGTGGCTCGGGCGGTACTTCGCCGACTTCCCGGCCGATCGCCATATCGTCGAGCTGCCGCCCCGTGAGTTTGTTACCGACGGCGGCCTGGTAAGTAGGTGCCCCGTAGGCCCACTGCTACGGTGGGATTATCGGCCGCAAGCACAGCGCCGCGTGCTGTTGATGATCCACTACGACACCGTGTTCGGAGAGGACGATGCGTTTCAAACATGTTCCATTCCTACTCCTGCGAAGATGCAGGGACCAGGGGTAGCGGACGCCAAAGGAGGCATCATCGTATTGGCCGCCGCCTTGCGGGCGCTGCTGAATTGCAATTTGCTGCGCGAACATGGTTGGACCGTTCTGTTGAATCCCGATGAGGAACTAGGGTCTCCCAGCTCCGCCGCCTATCTCCAGCGCATCGCCAAGGAATTCGACTTCGGCCTGCTATTCGAACCGGCGTTACCCGATGGACGACTGGTCTCGGCACGAAAGGGCTCGGGCAACTTCACCCTGATCGTTCGCGGACGTGCGGCTCACGCGGGGCGTCATTTTGAGCAAGGACGCAACGCGATCGTGATGTTGGCTCGCTTGATCGACCAGCTCGATGCCCTCAATGGCCAGCGTCCGGGAACCACCATCAACGTAGGAATGATCAGTGGTGGCACGGCAGTAAACGTAGTCCCCGATGTGGCGGTAGCTCGGCTCAACGTCCGCTTCGCACGACCGGAGGATGGGCAATGGTTTTCCCAGGAACTCCAGCAGCGCGTGGCGAAGATTGCCCGTTGCGAGGGTTTCCAAGCGGAAGTCCACGGCGGTGTGCTTTCGCCGCCAAAATTGGTTACCCCCGCCATGGAACAGTTGATGCATGGCATCGAGTTAGCAGGCCGTACCATTGCCTCGCCCCCAGCCGGTTGGCGAGAGACGGGAGGTGTATGCGATGGCAATAAGCTGGCTGCCGCTGGGTTGCCCAATGTCGACACGATGGGCCCGATAGGCGATGGTCTTCATAGCCGCCAAGAGTGGGTCGATCTCGAATCGCTCCCTACCAAAGCCCTGTTGGTGGCGGAATTGCTGGCCGGATGGGAAGCTGGCGACTACGACCTTCCGCAGCGCCCTCATCCGGCTTCCGCGAGTTGACGGACGTCCTCTGGTAACGACGGCTTCGGCTCAGGGCGGCGATTAGGATGCGGGTGCCGATATTGCCAACCTTGCCACCGCTACCGAAAGCAACGGTCGGTACCGTTGTGGCGGCGCGGGCAGTCATTCACTGGGGAAATCCCCCCACTGGCGGTTGCCCGCACCAATTCTCTGTCCCATTCTTCTTTGCCGCCAAGGAGCGATGCAGGACACGCCCACCGAGATCTCTGGTACCCGCAAATGGCCTTGCCGGGATGGTAACCAAGACCAGACGACCTGCTACCTTTGCCGTGCGTGCTACCTACGATGTTTCAGGAGGATCCATGTCTGAGCAAACGACTTCCGAACAACCAACTACTTTTTCCCGCGTGTTGGTAATCGACGACAATCCCAAGCTGCACGACGATTTCGAAAAGATTCTACATCGCGGCGATGATTCCGACTGCGATTCGTTGGCGGCTAGTCTATTCGGCGATACCACAACCGTGGAAACCTCGAACCGCTTCCTGATCGAACACGCCTATCAGGGCGAGGAGGGGGTGCAGTTGGTTGAACGGTCGTTGCGTCAGAACACACCCTACGGTGTAGCGTTTGTCGACGTGCGGATGCCACCGGGCATCGATGGTATCGAGACGATTGAGCGAATGTGGAAGTTGGATCCCAAGTTGCTTTGCGTGGTGTGCACCGCATTTTCCGATTATTCCTTGAATGACATGCGACGCCGCTTGGAAGGCAAAGGGCACTTCCTGCTTCTGAAGAAACCCTTCGACCCAGTGGAAGTGCAACAACTTGCCTCGACCCTGTCGGAGATGCGACGCCTGGAGGCGGAAGCCCATGTGCAAAAATGCGAACTGGAAAAGCGTGTCGCCGAGCGGACTGCGCAGTTGCGTGCCTTGGCCGAGACCGACCCCCTAACACAACTTCCCAACCGTTCCTCATTCTTGGATGCTCTCGAAAAGTGCGTGCGGCAAAAATCGCCGCCGCCGTACCTTTCCGCCGTACTGTTCATCGATTTGGATAATTTCAAACTCATCAATGACACCATGGGGCACAGTGCCGGCGATTTGCTATTGACCGAAATCGCTACCCGTATTCGCACTCATGTGCGCCAGCAGGATCAAGTATTCTCCATTGGCGGTTCCCTGCCGGCTCGACTGGGAGGCGACGAGTTTGCCATTCTCATTCGTGGCCTGATGAATGTGGAACAAGCCCAGGACATTGCCACACGCTTGCAACAGGTATTGCAAGACCCGATCGAGCTGTTGGGACGCCAACTGTTCGTATCGTCCTCCATCGGTCTAGCCGTGATCGATGAGCACACTTCCGATTCCTTCGAAGTCTTGCGCAATGCAGACACCGCCATGTATGCGGCCAAGCGGGCCGGCAAGAATCAAGTTCGCCGATTCGTCAACGGCATGCAACTCGATGCCGATCATCGCTTGACCCTGGAGACGAATCTTCATCTGGCATTGCAGCGCAACGAGTTCGAGCTGTTCTTCCAACCGATCGTGCGTCTGGCGGACATGCAGTGCACCGGTTTCGAGGTGTTATTGCGGTGGCGAGGAGCCGATGGACGCCTGCGCCTCCCCGGCGAATTCATCGCCTCGACCGAAGAATCCGGCTTGATCGTTCCCATCGGCGGGTGGGTACTCGACCATGCCTGTCGCTTGCTCCACGAGCACCATGAACGCACCGGCCAGTTTTTGCACTTGAGCATTAACGTATCGCGACGTCAAATGATCGAACCGCGATTCGTTGATGAGGTGAAGAAGGCCCTGACAGCCCATCGGATCGACCCCAGTTACCTTCATCTGGAAATCACCGAGTCGGCCATGATCGCCGACGCTCGCATCGCTTATGAAACCTTGAGCGAATTGCGACGATTGGGCGTGGGAATTCATCTGGATGATTTCGGCGTCGGCATGTCGTCCTTGAGTAGTTTGCGGACCTTCCCGATTACCGCGATTAAGATCGATCGCTGCTTCATCTCCGGCCCGCAGGGGTTGTGTGACATGGCCCTTGTCGAAGCCATCCAGAGCATTGCCGACGCGATGAACCTGGAGGTCATCGCCGAGGGCATCGAACGCCGAGAACAACTCGATGCCTTGCGATCGATGGGATGCCCCTACGGACAAGGGCACTTACTAGGTGAACCGAAACCGGCCGAGCAGGCGATTCGTGAGTACTGGCAAGCCCCTGAGCAACGATCGGTGGAAGTAAACTCGACACTCCCCCGGCTGTCTACGCCGCTGCTGACTGACGCAGACCCCACATCACCGCTACCTGGCTGACCACCTGCCGGCAATTTCCCCGCGGTCCTGGTCGCCGTGAAGTGGATGATGCTGGCGTGCAGCTTGCGTCCTACACCAGCGAGCCGGATAATGGACGGCTGATCAGCCAGGTAATCCACATTATGTCGCATCGGTCTTCGACACACCGGGCAGGGGAGTGGGTGCGGAAGCAATGCAGTCCGTATCGAAAATAGGACGACTTTTTATCGGCGTCGTGCGTTTCTATCAGCGAGGGATTTCTCCCTTGTTGGGAATGAACTGCCGTTTCCATCCCACCTGCAGTCAATACATGATCGAATCGATTCGTAAGCATGGCGCTTTTCGAGGCAGCTGGCAGGGAATCCGCCGCTTGTTGCGCTGCCACCCGTTTCATCCTGGCGGTTACGACCCTCCTTGAATCGACTCTCCAGTGCAGTGTTTCCTGTCTATTCAACTAGGCTCACGTCCATGGCTCGCACACCATCTTCCCTTTTACGCCGTCGGTTTATTGCCGACCTGGTTACCTGGGCCGGAGCAACCATGGCAACTGCTCCGGCTACCGGTGCCACCGGTCCTGCCGACCAAGCCGCCCCGCCTCCCATCGCCGTGTTCATGAAACACCTCCAACCTTTAGGAGCAGCGGAGATCGCTCGGCGAATCGCTAGCCAACCTGTTGCCGGAATCGAGGCCACGTTGCGGAAAGGTGGTCTGATCGAACCGCATCGCCTGGCCGAAGAATTGCCTCGATTGTGCGAACTGTTGGCTCGCTACGATCGCCAGATCGTTATTGCCGCCAGTGACGTCACCAAGGTCGATGCGCAGACAGAGCGATATTTGCAATTACTTGCCCAGCACCAAATTCGTTATTTTCGTATGGGCTACTATCGCTACGACCTCACGCGCCCCCTTCTTCCGCAACTCGATCAATTCGCTCGGCAGGCCCGGCAAGTTGCGGACCTTGCGGTATCGCTGGGACTGATCGGTTTGTATCAGAATCACGCTGGGCCGCAGTACGCTGGAGCCGCTCTTTGGGATCTGCTGCACATCTTCCGAGGGATTCCCGTTGATCACCTAGCCGTTGCCGTGGACATTCGACATGCGGCCGTCGAATTGTCGCTGAGCTACCCGGCCGCCTTAGCCGCCATCGAGCCTCATCGCGGCGGCTTGTATGTCAAGGATTCCCGCTGGACGAATAATCGACCGGAAAACGTACCTTTGGGGCAGGGGATCGCCAAGCCGGTGTTCGATTTGGTGCGGCGTACCGGTTTACGTGGCCCCATCAGTTTGCACATGGAGTACACCGACCACCGGGACCCACAGCAGGTCGAAGCTAGCTGGCAGGCGATTTGCAATGACATTGCCACCCTGCAACAATGGTTGAATGGCTAACAGACGTGGCAGCGCGACGGCCACTGCCCAGGGGCTGGTTGCTTGCCACATGCATCCCGCAAGCACCTGTGTTGGTGTGGGGAGGGAGAACCATGGTGGAGCAACGAACCGAGGACCAACCACAACCTGAGAACATCCGTCCAGAGCTTCCGGACTGCGGTACGTACCTGGCTTGGCCCACCGAAGGCGAGGCGTGGATTCACCCTGAGGATGTCGAGCAGGCCCGGCGACTCATTCCCAGCCGACGCGTCTTTTGGCGAATCGATTGGGATGGGCAGTTCTACCATCTGGAATATGGAAGTTTATCGTTGCGCGTCCGCCCCGCTCTCTGGACTCCGGTGAGCGGGGTCGACCTGCACGTTGGCCAACAAATCGAAGTACTAGCCAACTTCGGGGAAAACGAAGGAGGCATCTACCGCATTGGCGACATTCTTTATCGTCCGGAGGTGGGCACCGCCGCCTATTATCTCCAACGAAATGGGATGCGACTCCAACGCCCGTGGGAACGCCGTGCCCTGCGGCCTCTAAAGGTAAAACATCACCTTCGTACTGGATTCTATTCCTATGATCCCCCACGACTTGACGACGAATCGGTGGATATCGACTTCCTCCACGTCGGGGATCTGGAGTAAACGTCGCCAGCGGACAACGACGCGCGATTGGCGGTGAACCATAACCCAGCGAAGACGGCGATTACGGCCAGCGAAAACCACTGGTAAGCCGTCCAGTCTCCCCAGTACACCGGTTCGGGGCGCAGGTATTCGCTCGCAAGCCGATAGGAAGCGTAAGCAATCATGTAGGCCTTGAAGAGGTTCCCACGCCAGATTCCCAACCGTAACAACTGCCAGGCGATCAGGGCCATCGATAGATGGAAAACGAATTCATACAATTGGGTGGGATGCCGCGGCAGGTTGTCGACTGCCGCACACGGCATGGCCCACGGCACCTCACTGGGAACCCCAAAACAACACCCTGCACTGAAGCAGCCTAAGCGTCCCACGGCGATTGCCAAGGCCACGGGAACGACGAACGCATCACCGGTCGAGGTACGCACCTGCAAAGCCCACTTCGCCCCCTCGACGGCAAGGTAGCCTCCTACCAACCCCGTTAAAATGGTTTTACCATTGGCAAACCATGCCGTCCCATCCAATAGCCCTCTCCAATCGGACAAGGCGAACGGGAGTTTAGCTCCGATCATGGCACCGCAAAATGCGGCCAACCCCAACGCGGCACGATGATCAGCCGTAAGCTCCAATTGCTGAATCGATCGACGCCACAACCAGCCCCCGAGCACGGCAGCGGCCAGAACGATCATCGGGTACAGCGTGATACTGCTCATCCCCCCTCTACCTGCTGTGCCGCCCATTCGGCGTAGGATCGAAGCCCAACCTGCATCTCTACCTCCAGCACTTCGGGAACTTCGTAGGGATGGATGGCGACCAGCGCTTCGAGCAAACGGCCGCGCACCGCGGGCAAAGTCTTGATGGTCAGCCGATACTCGCTCGTCTCACAGAGTTCTTCCTGCCACACGTAGACGCTGGCGATCGGCCCATCGATCTGCACACAAGCAGCCAGACGTTGCTCGATCAAATGACGGGCGATCTTTCTCGCCTGCTCTTGTTGATCGACCGTCGTTTGCACCATCAATAGGGATTTCGACGCTTCCCTTTCCATCGTCACCTCGATGAACATGCCAACACGCTTCAACTTTCCCTCATCACGCTCCAGGCAGCCACCAACGCCGCTTGCCTGGCGAACGACCGAGTATCGATCCTCACCTTACCTTCCCGACGTGGCGTTGACAATCGTTTCGGTAGGCCCGGTACGGTAGGCAGTGCGGAAGCTGGCCGGTGTGCAGTCAGGTACACGCGTCGCCTGGTCGTCGCTGGCATGGGGTGCTGCCGTCCAGCCGGCCACAGCGCAGCGGTTGGTCACCGAACTGAACTCCACCACCCTTCGGCAACTCGTCGCCAACCAAGCCTCCGGTAGCCTGGCGGAAACACCATGTACTGGCTACGCTACCGATGGGACCACCAGGCGGCGCCCCAAATGACGCTTTCAAAATGCTGCGGAACCACTTTTCCAGTGGCCATACGGACGGTCAGGCCAACGAGCATTGCGCGGCTCGGGGTGACCTTGGTACGATGCTTCACCTCACCACGAGGACTTACCACAATGTGCGGTCGGTTCACGCTCAAAACGCCACCGGACCAGTGGGGGCAAGTGCTCCTTCCGCCGGAGGACCGAAACCACCTTCTCAGCGACTGGAAACCCCGGTACAACATCGCGCCCAGTCAAGACATCTTGGCCGTGGTGCGTGTACCTGCAGCCGAGCTGGATTATGCCTGGTTACGTTGGGGGCTGATTCCCCCTTGGGCCGACGATCCGTCGATCGGAAACCGCATGATCAATGCCCGCAGCGAGACGGTGTTGGAAAAGCGCTCATTTATCGGACCCATGAAATCACGCCGATGTTTGATCCTTGCCGATGGTTATTACGAATGGAAGAAGACCGCGGTGGGAAAGCAGCCCTATTGGATCGCTCCGCGCGAGGGAGGAGCGATACAGTTTGCCGGCTTATGGGAAATCAATCGTAAACTGGGTCCCGCCCCCGTTTGCTCGTGCACGATCATCACCACCACGGCTACGCCGGAATTGGCCGAGTTGCATGACCGGATGCCTGTCCTATTACGGGATGAAGCGGCCGAACGTTGGATGGACCATCGACTGGCTCCCGCTGCGGCTCAGACGTTATTACGGCCCGCGCCGTCCGGTTGGCTAGCAGCTCGTCCGGTCACCAAGAAAGTCAACAACGCACGTTACGATACCCCCGATTGTCTCAGTCCTCCCGAGCAGCCCTAGAGGTTTCATGGGGCGACATGGAGCCACACCTTGGTCGCATCGATCCCAGTGGTTTTTGCCATCGTCTATGTCGGCATGATGCTCGGCGGCTTGCCGGGACTCGCACTAGATCGTACGGGAATTGCCCTCTTGGGTGCCATTGCCGTGGTGGTGATCGGTGCCGTTTCTCCGACCGATGCCTGGACCGCAATCGACGTGACCACCATCGGTCTGCTGTTGGGCTTGATGATCCTCTCCGCCCAATTTCGACTGGGCGGATTCTACACCTGGTTTACCCAGCGATTGGCGGCTTTTCCGTGTAGTCCGCAACAGTTTCTGGCGGTGGTCATCTTCGCTGCCGGAGGTCTCTCTGCTCTGCTGTGCAATGATGTTATTTGCCTGGCGATGGCTCCTATTCTAGCCGAATCTTGTGGGCAGCGTCGTTTGAACCCCGTCCCCTACCTGCTGGGTCTGGCCTGCGCAGCCAACATCGGCTCGGCCGGGACACTCATTGGCAATCCACAAAACATGCTCATCGGGCAGGTCTTACAACTTCGGTTCGATGCGTACTTGCTACAAGCTTCCATTCCCACACTGCTCGGCCTAGTTTTGACCTGGTTGGTGATTGCCATTGTTCATCGAGGGCAGTGGCATGCAGGGAGGAAGATTGAGCCGTCGGCGCAGCGGCAATTGAATCGATGGCAAACCGCGAAGGCCCTTATCGCGTTAACCGCGCTCACCGTGTTGTTGCTTTTCGGAACCTGGCCACGAGAATTGGTCGCGTTAGCCATTGCCGGCACGTTGCTTCTCAGTAGGCGAATGGCTTCGGGGGAGATTTTGGAACTGGTAGACTGGCACCTACTCGTTCTATTCTCGGGATTGTTCGTCATCAACCACGCCATGGAGACCTCCGGATATCTGCAGGCATTGGTCGATTGGCTCGAACACCATCAAGTCGTTCTCGAGGATCCCACGACGTTGTTTGTTGCCAGCGCCGTCCTGTCGAATTTGGTATCCAATGTACCAGCTACTATGCTCCTTCTCCCCTCGGCCACCCATCCGCTGGCCGGGCCCGCACTGGCCCTGTCGAGCACACTGGCCGGCAACATGCTGGTAGTCGGCAGTATCGCGAACATGATTGTTATCGATCAAGCCAAGCGTCTGGGCATCGCCATTTCCTGGTGGGAACACGCACGAGTAGGAGTCCCGATTACGCTAGCAACCCTGGTCACTGCAGCCGCTTGGCTCAAGATCTGGGCCATGTTCCTCGCGGGGTGATCCGTGACACGACAGGATGAACGGTTGGAACTAGGAAGGAAACGCCGCGACGCGCCGCCTGGGCTTCCGCCATTGCGGCGAGATCTGCATGCCAGTTGTGGCGACGGCATCGCTTTCGGAGCCATGGTGGGGCTGGGTGAAACCTATCTGGCGGCCTTCGCCTTGGCGATGGGAATGGGGGAGTGGACGGCCGGTCTGGTTGGTAGTGTTCCCATGCTCGCCGGGGGAATGATGCAGTTGGTTTCGCCGTGGGTGATTCGTCGGCTGCGTTCCCATAAGTGGTGGGTGGTGGCGTGCTGTGCCGTCCAAGCGGCCGCCTTTTTCCCTTTGGCGATCGCCGCCCTCACCGTTCGTTTGACGGCCGTAGAGCTGCTCACATTGGCCTCCCTCTACTGGGGTGCCGGCTTGGCGGCCGGGCCGGCATGGAATACGTGGATTGGTACGGTAGTCCCCAAGCGGCTCCGGGCATCTTTCTTTTCGGCGCGCACACGAGCGTCGCAAGCTGCCGTCTTCTTGGGCTTTCTCGCCGCTGGCATCGCCTTGCAAGTAGCCGACGTTTACGGCACGGTGCTCGTCACCTACGCCGCCATTTTTTGCATCGCTGGCATGCTCCGCCTTGTCTCAGCGTGGTTTCTCATCCAGCAATCCGAACCCCAGCCGGTACCGTTGCACGGCGACCGCGTTCGCTGGCGTCTGCTGGGCTCTCTGCTGCGTGATCACCGTGGCGGCCGTTTGCTCGTCTACTTGATCGTAGTCCAGTGCAGCCTGCAGATCGCCGGTCCTTACTTCACCCCGTTCATGTTCGAAAAACTCTCACTGGCTTATTCCCAGTTCGTGTGCCTGATCGCGGCCGCGTTCTTGTCCAAGGTCCTCGTCCTTCCCGCTTGGGGGCGAGTGGCCCAACGAATCGGGGCCTGGCGTCTCCTGTGGGTCGGGGGCATGGCCATCACGCCCCTATCGGCCGCATGGTTATTGTCGCAGAGCTTCTATTGGTTGCTGGTGGTTCAGATCGGCAGCGGCATGGCTTGGGCAGCATACGAACTGGCCTTCTTCCTGCTATTCTTCGAATCGATCGACGAGCAAGACCGCGTCCCTTTGCTCACCATTTACAACCTGTTGAACAGCCTGGCTTGGATCATCGGAGCAGCCATCGGAGGAAGCATCCTGTGGGCACTTGATTTCCAGTTCCATGCCTACCTGCTGGTCTTCGCATTATCCTCCCTTGGTCGCGGTGCTGCGCTCGTGCTGCTCGCGCGCATCTCCCCGCGTGACGTTATCGCCGGCCAAGTGGCCCTCCGCCCGTTGGCGGTTCGCCCCAACGGCGCGTCGCTCGATGCCCCTGTGCTCCCCAGCCTGCCGGACCAGACGGAAGAAGGACTTGCACCGGCAACGAAGGTTCGAACCATCGCGGACGACGACCGTGCCATGACGTCGCCTGCCCCGGAAACCCCCATCACGCCCGTGGACGAGCCTCCGCCGCTGGGAGGGCAGGCAAGCACACGTCGATCAGGTCGCTCACGCCATCTCAGCTAGCAACCGATCAATCAGGGCGTCAAGTTCGTCCTTCGCGATTCCCATGCGCGCCGCGGCCAGAGCGAACAACCGCTTTTCCACTTCACGCAATTGTCCATCCGCAGCCATCATGCGGATGAGGTCGGAGAGCATCTGGTCCTGCTCTTCACGATCGACGGGCAAACGCAAGGAAGCCTGCTCGCTCAGGGCAAACGCGATGGCCGATTCCAGATCCTCTTCTTGCAATCCTAGTTCACGGCAACGATCGATGAGCAAAGCGATCTCATTCTCGCTCAACGCCCCGTCGGCAGCAGCCATGATCACCAAGTTCTTCAAATGATCTAATCGTTGCACTAGCTTTCTCCAAAACGAAGGGAACCACACGCCCCGATCGGTCAAGGCTTGCGAATAAAATACTCGGCGATCGATCGCACATGAACCCCGTCCAACACATGAAACCGTCGCAATTGTTGTATGGCTGCATCGCTGAACGCTCCTAGAGGAACATGCACGAGTCGCTTTTTGAACCGCCGGGCGACCCGTCGCAATAGGGCACTGGGAGGCGCTGCACTGAGCACCGCAATGCTCGACTCACGAGCATGCAGACAACCTCCAGCCAGCAAACGTTCCTCCAGCGTTTCCCAGGCATCGAGTCGGCGATCGGTCCATATATCCGGGATGGCCACCGGGGGGAACAAGAACATGGCCCCACCGTAGGTGGCAGCCGCGATCCCCGGCCCCACTACCTCTTGCCGAAAATCGGTGGCGAAGAAGGCCAGCGTCGACTCCTCATCATGTTCGGCGTAATACGTCGTCCGCCACGGGTATTCTCGCGGATCTGCCGGCGTATCGAACAACATCACCGTACAATCGATCGTGCCCATACTGGGCGGCAAGACTTTGACGTAGATGTCTCCGTCGTACCAGTGCCGCAATGTTTCACGGATGTCGATGCCATCTTTGATGCTGGTGGTAAACTTCTCGGATCGAGCCAGATCGGCCCCCATCAGCGTGCGTGCCCGCTCGGATACTCGACTGCGAAAACTCTCAATCAACGTGTCCTCCGGCGGCCAAGAACACTGAGCGCGTGGATTCCAGCGTCGCCCGGCCCAACGTTCCAACTCCTCCCGGGATGGTCGCTTTTTCAATTCCAGCGTACGCCATTGCCGGGGCGGCCCCGGCAAGCGGCTCACCACATTGACAATCGCTCCGTCCGGAAGCCGCGCTTGATCGATGCCCAATGACACAACTGGCTGCTCCGGAAAATCTTCGATGAAGGGATAGTTGCGCGCGGTCTCCACGAGGTGAATCGCCAGCTGATCTCCCAGGATCTGCTTGGCAGCCACCGCGATGGTATACAGATCCGGGGTCATCCGATGCTCGATCAAGGTGAGATTGCGGATGTACTTCAAGCACTGTTTGAGCAGCAATGGAGTGATCCGCCGTCCTCGCTTACCGAAATCCTGCAGATAACTGCTACGGGCCGACAACAATAAGTGTTTTACCCCATCGACGGCCAGGTTCGAATCATCATCCAACGCCTCCCGGGCTTGCTCGTACAACCCCGTGATGAACGGCAACTCTCCGAACAAAAAGATGAGCGAGCTCGGATCGACCAACCAACGCTGCGGAGCGGGTACCTCGTCTCCCTCCGGGAGCGTGTCGGCAGGATGGTGATAAGCGTCTCGCAGCCACGGCCACTCGAGAATCGAACACAACACCACGATGTGCTCAAATCGGTGCTCGATCTGCCGCAGGCGATCCGCCATCCATTGCAACCGCCGCATCACGTGGTCATCGAACGGACGGGGAATGCTGGGGAGAATCGCCGTAGCAAACCGTTCCAACGAGACGGTCTTCAAGGCAAAAGCATCCGGCATGGAGGAGGAAAACGGTTGAAAAGAGCCGGTATCCAAATCCGCGAACTCGACCTGCCAGTGCTCTCCCATGGCCATCCTCAGCGCCATGATGACCGGTTGGCACGGATCGATGGGAACGTAGCTATACGGCGCCGTCGCATCCTCCGCTTCTTCTTTATCTGGGTGCCAATCGAATGTCTGGTACGGATGATGGGGCGATTGGACTACAATCGACGGCGTCGGTAAACTCTCCACACCAGCCAACACCGGTTCGCGGAACGACTCGGGCAACGGCACCACCAGGCACTGGCAAGGATGTTCCAAGAGCCACTTCCGCAGCGCCACGGCACAATAGCCGCTGCCGTGGACCACGGGGACGCATTGAATCCGTTCGCTGAGGCGAAAAGGGGAGAGTTGGCCAGTGTCGCGGCAATTCATGTCGATTATCCTACCCTCGAAGAAGTCGTGCGGCGGACCAGACCACTGGTTCACCCCGCTGAGACGGACGAACCTCACCTAGTACCGCTTGCCATTTTATCGCCATTCCGGTCCCTTTCGTTGCTCACCAAGGTGGTTTATGCGTAGCTTGATCCAGCGCCTCGCTCCTTCCCCAGACTGCCGGTCCCTCCGATTCGCCATCCACGTCGTCCCCTACCGCCGCGGCACCATGCCGCTATCCCTTTTCATGATGATCGCGATTTGTTTCTGCGGTCCCATCATGTTGGTGGTCCCCGCTATGGCGCAACAGGACCGACTGCTGCCCGGCCAGGTCCAGTGTGAGACGATCAACCGTCGCGTCCCTCCGGCAGGTCAGGCACCTCCGCCAAGCCAACTTCAGCAGTGGGAAGAACGCCTAGCCGCAATGTGGCCACGAATCGCTTCCCTTCCCTCACCGCATCGTGAGGATATCGAGGTGCTCGTCAAGGCATGCCGGTGGGCGATCGATTTCCATGAGTTTTACTCTCCCAAGGATTTCTCCAAGGTGGACCGACTGCTCGATCTGGCCGACGCCAGGCTGGCGGCCGTCACCACCGACGCCACCCCCTCGCCAACCTTCGCCCCTCCATCATCCAGCTCCCCCCCTTCGTCCGTCTCGCCGGCGGTTGCTCTCCAGGGGCGCACGGTCCGCGGATTCCGCTCCCGCATCGATGGCTCCGTCCAGCCAGTTGGACTGGTTTTCGGTAACGAGGTAGCCGAGACAAGTCGGCAGCGAAAAGTCCCACTTTACGTGTGGTTGCATGGCCGTGGCGACAAGGTGACCGATCTCCACTTCATTTGCCAACGCTTGGACAACGATGGACAGATCGCCCCGGCCGATGCGATCGTCGTCCATCCCTTCGGTCGGCAGTGTTTGGGGTACAAATCGGCCGGTGAAACCGATGTCATGGAAGCGATCGAGTTCGCGTGCACCCAGTACCCCGTCGACCGCTCACGCATCGTGTTGATGGGATTCTCCATGGGGGGCGCCGGCGTATGGCACTTGGCGGCCCATTATGCCGATCGCTTTGTGGCCGCCAGCCCCGGAGCCGGGTTCGCCGAAACGGCCCGCTACCAGCGTTTGACTCCCGACCAATATCCTCCACCATGGGTACAGATCTTGTGGAATGTTTACGACGTTCCGCCGTATACAAAAAATCTTTTCAACCTGCACCTGATCGCCTACAGCGGCGAACTCGACAAACAGATCCAGGCCGCCCGCGTGATGGAGGAAGCCTTCCAACGTTACGGACGAACGCTTCATCACGTCATCGGTCCTGGGATGGGGCACAAGTACCATCCCGATTCACTGCGATCGATCCTGAAAGAAATGAACCAATGGGTCCAAAGTGGGCAACCGGCCGAACGGGATCGACTGTTCCTGCAGACACGGCACCTGAGATACAACAAGATGCGCTGGCTAGAAATCGACGGATTGCAGTCCTTGTACGAGGATACGCAAGTCGAAGCGATGCGGGCACCCGAAGGCTTGTGGCGTCTAACCACGAAGAACGCCAGTCGCCTGGCGATCGACACTCGGGCGGCCAATGCCCCCTCAGGGACCGTGGCGATCGATGGCCAGCGTCTGGAACTGGCCCCCCAGAAGATCAATCGGCTGCAGCGGACCGAGGCCGGTGCGTGGCAGCTCGTCGAAGCGTTTCCCACGCTCCGCAAGCACCACGGTCTGTCCGGTCCGATGGACGACGCTTTCCTGGAACCTTTTTTGTTCGTGATCCCCACCGGCCAAAGCCACCATCGACGGATCGACCAGTGGGTCCAATGCGAATTGAATTACTGGAGAAACCGATGGCGGTACCTCTTTCGCGGCCAAGTTCGCGAGAAGCAGGACGTCGATGTCACCGACGAAGACATGCAACGTTATCACCTCGTCTTGTGGGGAACTCCTGGCAGCAACGCGCTCCTGCGCCGACTGCTGGAACATCGAGGGGATGGTGCAGTGCCGATTCATTGGCACCAGGACCAGGTGAGGATCGGGCTGTGGTCTGCACCTGCCGACCGCTCGGTGCCCCTTGCCATCTACCCCAATCCCGCCGCCCCTCACCGCTACGTGGTCATCAATTCGGGCCCTACATTTCGTGACGCCCACGACCGAACCAACTCGCTCCAGAACCCGCAACTTCCCGATTGGGCCATCCTTTCCGTCGATCAGCCGCGGTCGGACGAATCGCCTGGTCGTGTGCTCCGTTGCGGCTTTTTCGATGATCAGTGGCAGATCACCCCCGCGCTCAGTTGGTCTTCAGAATGATCAAGCCGCTGAGAAACAGTAGCAGTTGCATCGCCCCTAGGGGCCTCCCTGTTGCCGATCCGAATGCCGAGTTCCCGTTTTGTGCTAGCTAAACGTTTACATCCCTTGGGTACTAGGTATACTCGTTGCCGCACGAGTGGCGTGTTCTCGAACTGTACGAGCGGGATGAGGGCGATATGAAGATCAAAGAAGATGGGATTACTCCGAACGCTGGCCGCCTCTTGTGGGCGGGATTCATGGCCATTTTGGCTGCAGGTGTAGGGTTCGCGATCCGCGGCGGAATCCTCAACATTTGGAGTTCCGAATTCGGATTCACGCAGCTGCAGGTCGGCATGATCAACGGCGCGGGCCTGACCGGATTTACCTTCGGCATCATCATTGGTGGTTTGCTCGTCGACAAAGTCGGCTACGGGCGTTTGGTTGCCGCAGCATTCATCTTGCACTTTCTCTCGGCGGTCGTCACCTTTCTCCCCGGCGGAGGAACCGAGACAGCGACAGCCTTCGTGCTCTTGTGGACTGGCACTTTCGTCTTTGCCGTGGCCAACGGAACTCTGGAAGCGGTGGCCAATCCGTTGGTCGCCACCATCTTTCCCACCAATCGCACCCACTACCTGAACATTCTGCACGCCAGTTGGCCTGCTGGGTTGGTTCTGGGCAGTTTCATTGGTGGTTATTGGGGAGAGACCCTGGGGCTGGGATGGAAGCTGCGATTGGGCCTGTTCCTGATCCCCACGGTCATCTACGGCTTGATGTTCATGGGACAGAAGTTCCCCCGTAGCGAGGCGTCGGAGAAAGGACTGAAGCTCGGCGACATGCTCAAGGACGTTGGTATCGCTGGTTCGGCAGTCGTGGGTGTGTTCATCGCCCTGTTCGTGAAAGACGGCCTTGGTCCCTTGCTGCAAGGCTTTGCCCAAATGCAGGGGATGGAAAACAGCGAGTTCTTCGTCAGCAGTACGTGGATGTACATCTCGGCAGCAGTCGGCGTCGTGGTATGGGCCGCCCTGAGCAATGCCGCAGGATGGGCAGCTGGCGCGTGGCTTCTCTTCGTGCTCTTTTTGACCCACGCGCTCGTGGGCGCCGTGGAGCTAGGAACCGATGGCTGGGTGCAGAACATTACCGGCAACTTGTTGACTCCCACCCAAGGAACGCTGCTGTTCGTCTTCACCTCGAGCATCATGTTTCTGTTGCGTTTTTGCGCCGATTTCATCGAAAAGAAGGTCGGCCTATCGCCGTTGGGCATCCTGTTCGTGTGTGCAGTGCTGGCTTGCATCGGTCTGAATGCGGTCAGTGCCATCACCACCTTCGGGGGAGCTCTCGGCGCGTTGGCGATCTATGCGATCGGCAAGACCTTCTTCTGGCCGACCATGTTGGCAGTGGTAGGGGACCGCTTTCCTCAGACCGGTGCCGTGGCCATGAGTATCATGGGTGGCATCGGCATGATGTCCGGCGGCCTGGTCGGCTCGGCGGGGCTGGGATACGCGAAAGACCGCTTCACGGCGCAGGTATTGCAAGCCGAAGCGCCTGAGATCTACGAACAATACAAGGCTTCCGAGCCGAGCAAGTGGCTGGTTTTCGAAGAGGTCTACGGGCTCGACGGAACGAAGCTCGGCGCTGCGCAGAAGAAGCCGCCAGAAGAGCGGTCGGAAGAAGAGCAGAAGGTGGTTGAGGCGAGTATCAAGGGAGATCGGATGACCCTGCGAGCCGACTCGTTCATCCCTGCTACCATGGCGGTGATCTATCTCTTGTTGCTGCTCTACTTCAAATCGATCGGCGGTTATAAGGTCCAGCACATCCCGGCCGAATTGACGGGGGGGACCGAGGGACCGATGGAGGCCTAGTTGAGCCGGCGGCCACTCCGATAGGTCGCCGGCTGTCGCCTCACGCCACGTCGTGTGGTAGGAATTACCAGTTGCCGCGAGGGCAAGCTCGATGGTGTCCCTCGCGGCTTCGTCTTATGGCCGACGAACTCGCGTTTAACGACCAGGAGGAACAGGGTGGCTTCCTTGCGACTTTCGGTGCTAGTACTCGTGCTTTTTGCGGTGCTGACGGAGCAGGGACAGGCTCAGTTCCATCGCTTGGTGACCATTGCCGGCAATGGCCGCCCCGGTCCAGTCCTTTTCCACGGGACCGGCGCTGGCGGTGCCTTTGGCCAATCCGTTCGGCGTTCAACCGGCCCCCGATGGCTCTTTAGTCATTGCCTCCTTCGATCACCATGCAATTTATCGCTTGGCAGCGGACAGGCAAACCATTGCGCGGATCGCGGGCACCGGCTCGGCAGGCGCCCTGGGGACCTCAGGAGCGTCGGCCCTGGAAGTTCAACTGAATCACCCCCACGAGGTCCAAGTATTGGACAACGGCGACATTCTGGTTGCTGACACGAGCAATCACCGCGTCGGAAGAATCTCGGCGAAAGATGGCACCTGGACGACCATCGTAGGCACTGGCCAGCCAGGTTTTGCAGGAGATGGTGGGCCCGCCAGCCGAGCGCAGCTGGACCAGGCCTACAGCATCGCCGTCGACGGTAACAACTTGTGGATCTGCGACCTGGGCAACCATCGCATTCGGCACGTCGACCTCGAAACAATGCTCATTGGCACCGTATGTGGTACGGGACAGCGCGCCTTGCCGCGCGACGGGGCCCAGGCCCAGGGACAGCCGCTGGCCGGGCCACGATCCCTGGCGGTCGACGCCGACAACCTCTGGATTGTGCTACGGGAGGGCAACAGCGTGTGGCGGATCGATCGCGCTTCGGGCCACATTTTTCACGTCGCCGGTACCGGTGCCCAAGGAATGTCGGGCGACGGCGGACCAGCCACTGAGGCGACGCTTCGTGGCCCCAAGGGAATCGCCGTGTCGCCGGGAGACCAAAAGTTGTATGTCGCCGACACGGAGAATCATGCCATCCGTTGTGTCGATTTGACCACGGGACGGATCAGCACCGCCATCAATCGCCAAGGGATACCTGGCTTCAACGGTGATGGCCCCGCCGTCGCTACCCGACAGCTCCGCCGTCCTCATGGCGTGTGCGTGCTCCCCGACGGAAGCCTGTTGATTGGGGATTCGGAAAACCACCGGCTACGGATGGCGATTCCATAGCGACGCTCGGCGGCCCTTCCGCCGGGATAGAGTCGACGATTTTCGCCCTTTCTTGCTGGACTTCAGGTAGGACAATGGCATAGGATAAAAGCGTCGGTTCGGGTACCGTGAGCAGAGGAGACGGTGTCGACAATGCAGACTTTTCGGTTATGGGAAAATCCGCGTCTCCAGCAAGCGTTGCAGGATCACCCCATCCTGTTAGCCTCGCTCGGTATGTTTGCGTTGGTATTTATCGGGATTGCGGCCATCAAGCGCTTACGTCCCACGACCCAAACATCCGGTATCAACGGAGACCAACTGGCTAAGAACTTTGAAGATCTCAGCCGGGAAGGTGTGATCGACGAAGCCGAACTCCGAAGAATAAAAGCGGTGCTTGGAGAAACGCAGGGTAAGCGACCAGGCGAATCGACCTGAGGCGGATGGCGAGCCATGGAAATCGCTCGTCGCAGGGAGAGAATTGCCTGAGCCGGTCTGGGAGGCTGGTGGTACTGGCACCACTTGAAAGTTTCCTTTTAGCTCGATCCCGAGGACACGGATGCCCGGACTCGTTGCCGCAACCCTCGTGAATGGATCGGAGGGTTTGGTGCGAGGTTCCTCGAGCGATGTTTCGTGTTTGCCAACTTTCGTGACCTGAGGCGGCGACGCAAGGCAGGTCACGGTTATTCGAGCAAAGGAGTCGCGTATGCCCTCTGGTAAAGACCTGGTCGCAGGTCGCCGTGGTGGGAATAGTGGAAGCAAGAAGAACGCCTTCTGTTCCTTTTGTCGCAAGAGCTATCGCGATGTCGGCCCGTTGGTGGAAGGTCCCGGCGACGTCTACATCTGCGGGGAATGCATCGAGCTGTGCCAATCCATTCTGGATCAGGAGCAGCGTCGGCGAGGTCCCCAGAAGAATCCGTTCGGTGAGATACCTAGCCCGCGGGAAATCGTCGAGCATCTCGACCAGTACGTCATCGGCCAAACGGCAGCCAAGCGTGTATTGGCGGTCGCCGTCCACAACCATTACAAGCGACTGACCAGCGCGTGGACCGGTTCGGATGTGGAAATCGAGAAGTCCAACATTCTGCTGGTCGGTCCCACCGGTAGCGGGAAGACGCTACTGGCGCGAACGCTGGCTAAAATGCTCAATGTTCCCTTTGCCATCGGTGATGCGACAACCTTGACCGAAGCAGGTTACGTCGGTGAGGACGTAGAAAACTTGCTGCTCAAACTGCTCCACGCCGCCGACTTTGATGTCGAAGCGGCTCAGCGAGGGATTCTGTATATCGATGAAATCGACAAAGTGGGCAAGACGAGCCACAACGTCTCGATCACGCGGGACGTCTCCGGTGAAGGAGTGCAGCAATCGCTGCTGAAAATGCTCGAGGGAACCATTGCCAACGTTCCACCGCAAGGCGGACGCAAGCACCCCGAGCAGCAATACATTCAAATGGATACGTCGAACATCTTGTTCATCTGCGGCGGCACGTTCGTCGGAATCGAGGAAATCGTGCGCAAGCGGTTGGGCAAGAAGACGCTCGGCTTCGGTGCCGGCGGTGGCCAACACGCCTCGGATATGCCCGTCGAGGAACTGATGGCCCATGTGACCAGCGACGATGTCCTGCAATTCGGGATGATTCCAGAGTTCGTCGGCCGCCTGCCGGTGATTTCCGCCTTGGCGCCGTTGGATGAAAACGCGTTGGTACGAGTACTGACCGAACCGAAGAACGCGCTGGTCAAACAGTTTCAGGCCCTATTCGCCATGGAGGACTGCGAGTTGGAGTTCACCGACGCGGCCCTGCGAGCGATCGCCCATCAGGCGATTCAGAAGTCGGTCGGAGCTCGCGGACTGCGCGGCATCGTCGAAAACATCATGCTCGACGTGATGTTCGAACTGCCCGATCAACCTAAGGGTACGGTGGTCACCATCGATGTCGATGAACGGGGCATGATCAAGCCGTTCCACGCCTTGCCGAGCGAAAAGAAGACGGCCTAGAAGCGCCGTCATGCCGGGCGCTGACTCGGCCAGGAACCTCCGAATATCTCTCTGGAGCCGCAGGTGAATCTCCCTTCCCTGCGGCTCCAGTCGTTTCGGTCCACAACATTGTTGTGCTGCGCAAATGTACGGCACTCCGGTCGCGAAATCACTCCGCCAAGGCATCGTACTTTGGCGCTGAGAGTCCCCCTGAGGACACGCGTGCAAGGACACAGGAATTGATCGATAGGCGTGGGCACCTGCCGGACCACCACGATTTGTTCTCTTTTTCCCACGACGGCCTTAACCATATCCGTATAATGGGGAGGAACGTCCCATGGGGAGGAACGTCCCTGCGGTATCCTCGCATCTCTGGATGACCAACACCTTATGGCAGTGCAAGTTAAAGAAAAGGTTTCCAGCTCTGCTGCCGGCTTGTGGTCGAACTACAATGCCCGCGACTTCTACGACGAGCTGATTACCCCAGGGGGAAGGCCGCGCAAGCACGCCCGCATTCTCTTGCGGTATCTCAAGTCGCTCACCCCCACGGACCTGTTCGAACGCCGTCAGGCGGCCGATTTTGCCATCGATGCGATGGGCATCACCTTCACGGTTTACTCCGAGGGTTCGAACATCGATCGCCGCTGGCCGTTCGACATCATCCCCCGCATCTTGCCGTCCAAGGAATGGACCAGGATCGAAGAGGGGCTGAAGCAACGGACGCAAGCATTGAACATGTTCATTGCTGACATTTACGGTGAACAACGCGTTGTAAAAGACAAAGTGTTTCCGCAAGAAGTCTTGGCGGGATCGCAAAACTTTCGGCCGCAATGCGTCGGCGTTCGCCCGCCGCTGGACGTATGGGCTCACATCTGTGGCTCGGATTTGGTGCGCAATCGCGACGGGACGATGTACGTGCTGGAGGACAACTTGCGTGTCCCCTCAGGTGTGTCCTACATGTTAGAGAATCGCCTGGTGACCAAACGTGTGTTTCCGGAGCTGTTTGCCGACTATCGCATCCAACCGGTCGACGACTACCCCAATCGCTTGTTCGACATGCTGGCATCGATGTCTCCCCGGCCGGCGGACTATCCGACAGTCGTCGTGCTGACACCTGGCATATTCAACTCAGCGTATTACGAGCACAGTTATCTGGCGCAGCAAATGGGTGCGGAGCTGGTTGAAGGTCGCGACTTGATTGTCGACGACGAGGATCGTGTTTTGATGCGCACCATCGGCGGATGGGAACAGGTGGATGTGATCTACCGCCGGATCGACGACTTGTTTCTCGATCCTGAGGAGTTCAATCCCGATAGCCTGCTGGGGGTACCAGGGCTGATGCGGGCTTGGCGAGCGGGAAAGGTCGCCTTGGCCAATGCCCCCGGGGCCGGTGTAGCCGATGACAAGGTCGTGTACGCCTTCGTTCCGGAATTGATCCGCTATTACCTGGATGCTGATCCCATCCTGCCGAATGTACCTACCTACCTCTGCATGCGCGACGATGAACGAGAACACGTCCTACAACACCTCAGCGAAATGGTAGTCAAACCGGCTAACGAATCGGGAGGCTACGGAATGCTTGTCGGACCACGTGCATCGGCCAGTGAACTGAAGAAGTTCGCCTCGTTGATTCGTAACAGTCCGCGCAACTACATTGCGCAACCAACTCTCTCTCTGTCCACCGTCCCCACGTTAACCGACAGCGGCACCATCGAACCACGGCATGTCGACTTGCGGCCATTCGTACTGTCCGGCCCGAACAATTACGTTACTCGGGGAGGCCTGACTCGCGTCGCACTAAAGAAGGATTCTTTGATCGTTAATTCGTCGCAAGGCGGCGGCAGTAAAGACACCTGGATCGTGGAAGACTCCTGAGGCTGACAACGATGCTACTCTCACGCACAGCAGAAATCCTCTATTGGATGGCGCGGTACATCGAGCGGGCGGACGGCACCTCGCGATTGCTGCTCACCCACAGTGATCTGGTCCTCGATTTACCGCCCGAACTATCTCCCGGATGGGAACCTTTGCTGGCACTTCCCGGCAGCCCTGACGTTTTCTTCCAGTTCTTTCAGGAGCCAACCGAACGCAACGTGATGCGTTTTCTCATTGGGCACGACGGCAATCCAGGCTCGATACTCGCCTCGATCCGCATGGCACGTGAGAACGCTCGGATCAGTCGCGCCATCGTCCCCCGCGAAGTGTGGGAGAAACTCAATGATGTGTGGAGCTGGTCGCGCAACCGGATGAATGAAGGGCTGACCCGTAAAGGCAGGTATCCGTTTCTCCAGCAAATCGTCGCCGGTTGCGCCGAAGTCGTCGGCTATTTGCATGGCACGATGAGTCACGATACGCCCTTCGACTTCGTGCGCATGGGGCGCGATGTCGAAGCCGCCGACATGGCAGTCCGCATCCTTGATGTCCGCGCCCATCGTCTGCTGGGGGATGCCCATAACGAACTACGCCCCTATGACGATATTCAATGGAAGGCCGTGTTGCGGGCCCTGGCTTCCTTCCAGAACTATCGTCGCCATGTACACGTTCGCGTACGCGGAGGAGCCGTGCTGGGCTTTATGCTTCAGGACGAGCAATCGCCGCATTCGATGCTTTATTGCTTGGATTCTATCGAACATTCGCTGCGCAGACTCCCGCGCAACGAAGATCCTCTCCGAGCAATTGGGCATGCCAAACGCATGGTTCGCGACGCTAACCCCTACTCTCTGGCCCAAGCAGGCCTACGAGAATTTCTCGCCGAACTGAGCGCCGCATTGGCTTCGCTACACGAGGCGCTGCAGACCACCTACTTCTCCCTGGAGCCTTCGGCAGGGCAATCGCTGGCTTCCGCCTGAATCATCATTCCTGCGGCACCGTTCCCCGTTGACGTTGGACTACCAAGATGTGATCGACGAAGGCCAGTTTCTGTCGGGCAAGTGGCGATAGGACGAAAGGATAAGCGTCGGCAAGTCCCATGCTTCGGTTCAATGAATTGAGCGCCACGGTCAGACTTTCCCAATGACGAAATCGTTCGTCGAAGGAGGCCGCCGCTGCCCCCGCAGGCACGAACCGATACTCCATCGCCGTTTCCAAAGTATCCGTCATGTGCAAGTAATGGCCCCACGTCTCGGCCCAGTCCTCCAGTGGGTGGGCACTAGCGTAAGCACTTACAAATCGTTGCTGCCAATCGGCCACCGGCCCCGTGGCATAATAATCGCTCAATGCCTGGTCATAAGGGATCGACTCGTCGCCGAACAACCGGCGGAATCGCGTCAATACTTCCGGATCATCCGCCACTAGACTCTGCCAGTAATAGTGACCGCTCTCATGGCGAAAATGCCCAAGTAGCGTTCGGTACGGCTCATTCATCGACTCCCGCATCGCCTCCCGCAAGGACGCATCCGCTTCGAGCACATTGATCGTAATAACCCCGCCGGCATGACCGGTGGTCACGAAGCCCTCGTCGACCTCTTCATCGGAACGCTTGTCCTCCAGAAAATCGAACCACAAGCCGTCCTCCGGGTCATCCCACTTGGAAACCAACCGCAGGCCGAGGCGTAGCAGGCTATACACCAACCGTCGTTTGGCCCGTTCCAATGCCTTCCAACGTTTGCGATTGACCGGTTTCTTCAAGTTGGGAATCGTACGGTTGCAACGACACGCAAGACACAATTCGGACTCCGATTGCGCATCGATCAGCCAGTTGCACGCGCCGTATAGCGACATGTTCCCGCAATAGCGCAGCTCCCGCTCGGCGAGCTGTCCAGGCGTTGCACCTCCCTCGAACCAAGTAAACATGGCCAACGAGGAGGGATCAAATCCTACCTGACGCCCACACCCCTCGCACTTGTCGTTCTCGAAGAACAGTTCCTGTCCACACTCGCAATAGAATCGCTTCACCGCCTCATCTCCGCCTCAGAGCTTGGGTCCACTGAACCCGGTAATCTAGCCGACCGTGGTCAGGTCGCCAAGCTGGACACTTCCCCATGCCCCGCGGTACGGCAGCACCGCACCACAACCACTCTGGGTACGGCCCCCTTTTTCAAGCCAACATGAACAATCGGCAGCTCATCAGCCGACCGATATCGGCTACTCAACTCGGATCCCGACAACTGAGCTCTTTCAGTACGCGACAGGCGGCCCGTGGCGAACCGGTTCGGCATTGGGCGAGCGCTGTCGTCAGCACTTGTCGGACCTCCTGCAAATCGCGCCATCGCCGGTCGATTTCCTCCAGCCGCTCCTCGATCAATTGCCGAACCTGCCCACACCTCGGCGACCGATCGCCCGCGCCGAGCAGCCGTTTGACGTCGTCCAGCGACAGCCCGATGGCCTGCGCCGCGCGGATAAAACGCAGCCGCCGTAACGAAGACTCCCCGTACAACCGGTAGTTCCCGCCACTCCGGTCCTCCGGCAGGATCAGCCCGATCCGTTCGTAGTACCGCACCGTCGTCACCGGTACGTCAGCCAGCCTGGCCAGTCGCCCAATGGTGTATTGCTCGGACATTTCGCGATCGTGTTTTCGAAGTGGAAGGAGCCGCACGATGCAATGTCAGGTCACGCGGTGACGGTGCGTTTTCGTAATAACACTCGCTGGCGCGTCGTACTGGTAAAACACTCGCTGGCGCGTCGTGCTCGTAAGACACTCGCTGGCGCGTCGTGTTGGTAAATAGTGGTTCGGCTCAATACTAGCCCGCAGCGCCAGCAAGGGAAATGCAGCATTAATCCGCACCGCGAATTAATCCCACGCCCGGTCGCGTTGATGGGGCGGTTTGAAACGCCGCATCGGGTCACCGCGAATTCCGCAAAATCGGGCGGGTTGAAAAAAAAACGACGATTGCGCTTGACATTATACCCAGGTGCAACCTCGATAATAAGGTAAGAAGAGCTTCGGGTTTCAGGGCGACGATCGACGGGGACGTGACTCATGAGTGCCGAAAACCACCCGCATACGACGGAACACTGCCCAGAATGTGGCCATAAGGGACGTCGAGTCGCTGAGGTCACCTTGGCGGCTCTGCTCCAACCACCGTGGGCTGCCGAGTTCGCTCGAGCGAGCGAGGATTGTTGCGGCCAGACGGGCGGCGAACCGATCGGTTGCGCGCCCGCCCCGCGCGAAACGCCCTGGCGGTTCTGTGACTCGCCCGACTGCGACGTGGTTTATTACTCGATCAGAACCGGACGGACGTTCACCGGGTCACAGCTTCGCGTGCCCGTGGGGGTCAAGGAGCGGACTGGCGATCGGCCGCTGTGTTACTGCTTCGGGCATTCGATCGCCAGCATCAAAGACGAACTGCGTCGCACGGGAACCACGACGGCGCTGGAGGATATTCGCGACAAGATGAAACGGATCGGCTGTCATTGTCCTACGTCGAATCCGTCCGGCGCATGCTGTTTGGGCAGCGTGGCGCGGGGCATCGAAATCGCGCGGCGTGAATTGGAACAAGAAACGGCCACACCTCCATCGGCCATCACCAACCGGGCAGGGCGGGGACGCATCGAATTGATCGCCAGCGCGGGAGCGATCCTTTCGGCCGTATTGGCCTCGGCCTGCTGTTGGTTGCCATTGGTGTTGCTGGCGGGCGGCGTATCTGGCGCCGCCGTCGCTTCGACGCTGGAAGCATACCGGCCCATCTTCATCGGCGTGGCCGTATTATTTCTCGGCGCGGCATTCTACGTCACCTATCGTCCACGGCGCGCAAGCGACGCTCAGGCGGATTGTTGCCCGTCCGACGGTGAAGCGGCCGCCACCTGTTGTCCGCCTGCGGGTCAACGGACGACGATGATGACGGTGAACAAAGCCATGCTGTGGGTTGTCACCGCCCTAGTCGCGGCGTTCATCCTGTTCCCCAACTACGTCGGCGCTCTGCTGGGCGGCGGAACGTCCGGGGTTGTGTCGAGCGATGCACCGCAGCTCGAGTTGGTCGTCGAGGGGATGACGTGCGAGGGATGCGCGGCGATCGTCGAACAAGCCGTGCGGCAGGTTCCCGGCGTGCAGCACGTATCGGTCGACCATCAAACCGGCCGCGTCGTCGTCTCCGCCGAATCTTGTTGTCCCATCCCCACCGAACAAATCGTCTCAGCAATCGAACAGGCCGGATACACTCCCCATTCCCACCCGCCGCATGAACCGCTTCGGTGAAAGCTGCAATCCACGTGGCAGTCGGGAAGGCGTCGGCAGAACCTCGTGTATCTTTTGGCTTGGACTGACGATAAAATAATGATGTTTCTGACGCCTTTATAACTTGGAAGCTCGTTGCCTGTTTCCATGTGGGGCAAGGTAGTTCGTCCGGTTGGCCTCGAATTCTACGGAGTCTCCACCATGCGGTACGTGATCTTATTCGCGATTCTGGTATCCCTTATCTGCAGTATGCCGGCCATGAAAAAAGTCCCAGCGACCGATAAGGAGGTGGCGGCTGGGCTGGAAGAGAAACTCGTCCAGTACTTTGTCTTGAAAACCCGGCTTAGCGGCAACCATCCGACCGTACAACAATTAAGAAACGAGCTCGCCGGCCTGGCGTCGGCGGGTGGTCCTGTAGATCTTTCGCGACTCGAATCGATGCTCGACGAAGCTTATTTGCGGCACAAGGAATTGTCCAGTCAGTTTAGTCAGAGGCATCCAGAAGTGGTGCAGAACCTGGAGAAGCTCGCGATCATCGCCAAATTGCTTTCCTACGATTCACAGCACCTGCAGGAGAACTGGGACAGGATTGCCGACAAAACGTTTTAGGCTGATGGGGTGCTCCCCAAAAAAGTGATCCATTTGTTTTGAGCGGCTAAGTGATCCATTTGTTTTGAGCGGCTAACTGCGTGAACTTAGGCCAGGACGTCTCGCATGAGAAGAAAGCGACACACACCGGAGCAGCTCATCAAGAAGCTTGGGAAAGCGGATGCGATGCTGGCGGCCGACATTCTGGGAGTGTGGTGAACTGTCACCGCTTTCTCTTGACGACAATCGCGAAGAATGACAGTGGCCACCAGCGCGACGAGCTGTTCACTATCGAGCTGTTGTTGGTAACGAAGCACAAACTTGATGGCCTGGTGCCGGACGGACTGGTGTCACAGACGAATTAAATGCCATCGGAATGCACAACCTGGCCGAGGCACGCCGGCTTTCCCGGCGTCGGCTCCACGAGCCCAACCACGAGCTACCGCACAGCAGCTTGGCCCCCCTCGGAGTTCGCCGCCGGTTGTGCCGCGGCTTCCGCTCCGGCAGCGCCTCCGCCGAGGAGAAGAATCTCTATTCGTTAATCAACCCACACTCTCATAACGCCTAGTACAAAGCTTGGGCTATTTCACCACAATACGAAGGAAGCGAGTTCTGCAACTACCCTCTACTTTTCCAAGGCAAAGTCGAAAACATTTTCTCCTTCTTTTACTTCCGCCGTAAACGGAGTATTTCTCGGCGATGCATATTTCTCTGGTAGGGCATTCTCAGCCTTCGCTTTCTCAGCCTTTTGCGTCTCAGCGTACTCATCATATCCATCAGGATACTCATCACTGATATCGTAATCGGCATGCGTCTCACTAGACCCCGCGCTGCTCTCATACTGGGCTTCGTACTTAGCAACTGTAACTTTATACCTCCCCACAACGGCACCATCCCCTTTCCGTCGAGTGGTCAACTCGTATTTCCCGCTCTCGTCGGTAACCCCTACAGCACTTGCTCCTCCCTCTTCCGGGATGAAAGAGACAGTAGCACCGGCAACGGGCTTACCATCCATAGTAACCGTGCCACGGACAGGATAAGTTCGCGGGCCGTCATCTCCCACACACCCCGAAAGCAAAAGCCATAGAACAAACAATCCACCATGAACAAATCGATTCATCATTAACTCACTGCTCCTTAAATATTATTTCAACCCCTTTAACGGAGTCCGCCACACCTAATTGAATCGTGTCTTTCCCACTGGAAAGAGAAAAACGCTGTCCACACATGGAAGTGGCCAGCGTTTTCTCATACTTCCCACCAGCATAGGATGCGCACCACTAAACCTAAGGAAGTTGCGCTACCTCACCGCCGGCTCGAGATCCCAACGCCCCCCACACGCCGTAGACTGATGGCCCGACGAGCGTTTGACGAGCGTTCAAATTCCCGGAGTCGATGTTCTCCGACAGGAAGTGAGTTGAACCATCGACATAAACAGCATTGACTCCACCGGTATGACGACTCGCTGGTGGAATTACCAAGTGTGTCGAATCTCCGTAGCTTCCGCCGTCAGCACAAGCTGGGGAATTCGGAGGCAACACCGTGTTGAAGGCGACGTACATCGGCTGAGCATCTTGCCATGCAACGCCGAACCTCGATTGGATCTGCGACCCATCAACGAAGTAGCGACCGTCGGTAACCGTCCGACACAGAGCTGGAGTATCGATCAATCCCGCAACGCGTGTGTGCACACCAAGCACATGCTCAACCGCATTGCCAGGTACGGTAACTGGATTTTGCCCTCGATATGGCGCCTTTGCTTGACATATCCGTTCGCTAAACGCGATCGTATTACTCGTTCCATCGATTACATCGCGCATACCATACATGGTGTGCGGATTCCCTCGACTTCCTCGAGCCGCGAAGATTCCTCGCACTTGACGTCCTGTGCCAATCCCGCTTACCAACGATTCCACCATATCCCCCATCGAGAACGCGTAGCTATTGAAGCGTCCCGTGCGCGAGGGGTAACCGTCGTCGGACGGACACAACAAGGTATCTGGCGAGTCATTCCAGGGATCCCAACTACTCCAAGCCCTTGGCCCATGCGGAGGATTATTGGCGTCTCCTGCTTGAATTCTGCTGTACATGTTGCTCTGTTCCATGAAGGGAAGAAGCGGGATAAATCCGCTCAATCGGCCTCGGTTACTATCGAGCAAACCGCTTCCGGTTCCGTCGAACGTGCCGCCGCTGCGATAAACAAACTTCTTGTAAGTGGACTCATAGTTGAGCAGAGCCAATCCCAATTGCCGCAAGTTGTTGGAACATTCCATACGTCGCGCAGCTTCTCGTGCCGCCTGAACCGCAGGAAGCAGCAAGCCAACAAGGACACCGATAATGGCAATAACAACCAGCAGTTCAACCAGCGTGAATCCCCGCTGCTGCTGCACTCCCGATTTACTCGGCTGACGTCTTACCCATCGGTGATTGCACATTGTTAAGTCTCCTTGAATAAGGACCACTGACACCTTGAGAGTCGGATCCGATATTTTATAACCACCCCACCCATGGTCAACTAAATTTACCTTAATTCACAAACAAGGTGAACCCTTAACCCATTGCAAGGTTCCGCCACTGACGATAGCCCACCGTCCGAGGCCGCCAGCTGGTCAAACTGACCGATCTGCACCTGGATACCGATGGCAGAGAATCGTGCTGGTGGTAAGGAGAGGCTTCAGCACGAGAAGGCACCCCCTCCGCCAACAGCAACGGCAGCCCGTTTTTTCAATGCCCTCGGACATGCCAGGCGATCTTTCGAATGGTTGCTGATGTAGCGTCGATCCGAACCGTTGGGGCACTTAGTCCCTTGGGATGGCACGGCTCGGTAACTTCGGTAAAAGGATGCCGCCGGAACGGAAAACCGGCGACGCGGGCGCGACCAGTCGCTACGCAGGCCGAGCCTACGGGGGCGTGCGACAGTTCAGCAAACCTGTTTTCCAACAAGTGGGACAATGGTCGACTTAGTCAACCCGATCCTTAACCGCCCGTATAGACCAACCTTTTCACTGCGCACCGTTGTCCCCATGATCGCCAAGAAATCTCGCATCATCGCCGGTGCGCAGCACAGACACGGCATCTTAACTCAGAAAAATGCAACAGAAGTTGGCCACAGAAGGGGATTACAACTTGTCCCAACGATTGTTTCGCGACGATGGGTCACCGTGACAGCTTCCCTATGCTCGGCCTCTTACCGCTTCACTCCGTAGCCAGCCACCCCGTGCAAATCTCTTGGGAGGGGAGACCAACGGAATCTAAGTGGGCACATCGTACATTACCGAGGCCTGACGCTCGGCTGCCGAGAATGCATCGCCAACACGATGATTATCGGTGCACCAAGAAAACAGAGAGCCAACCACAGGACTCGCTCCGCACTCTCCAGCGGAATCAAAGCCGTGGTCAGTGCACGGGGGAAGAGCAATGCCACGGCGACAGGGTAAACAGAAGCTATCAATACTCCCGCCAAAGCACCACTAAGTAGTCCGACCAGCGAAGTACGCTTATCTGCCGAAACGACGAAAGTCAAGATCGCCCCAATTCCTGCTAACATCGGCCCCAACAAGGCAAGGTTGGTTAGAACAGCCTTCATCAGCTCCGACATGGAATGGCTGCGAGCCAGCGCGACGTGAAGCTCATGCCCAGCAAGGCCGCCAAACGCCCCAGCCACCACACTGGACACGGCAACTACCGGAAGCCATGCCAGCCTGACACGACAGGATTTCTGCAGCAAGCACTCAACCCAGCTCAAGGAAATGCCCAAGACTCCCCCCAAGAGTGACATGAGCACGACCACATTCTTGCGATCGAGACGTTGCTGCAACTGTGGAGGCAAATACCCCAAATCATCCGCACCTTCATTCGTGTAAAAGAAAGGGTACCACTGGTCCATCAATAGGAAGACAATTGCCGCTGGCACGACCAGCATTATTGGCAGGAGCCACCATTTCGCTGTTACCTTTCCTGGAACCATATCCTGCCCACCGTTGCTACTCTCCGCCTCTGCGTGCCCCTCAACTCGTTGTAAAGCATTCGAATCCATATCGAGCTCCATAAAATGCCATCACCTGCAGAAAGCATCTTGACAATGCGTGACTCTGCCCAGGAACAACATCCAGCTACGTTCGACAATCGGTGTTTACATTTCAACGCGCGATCACCACGCGGACGGTCGCCCAACAAACTCCGAAACCAACCTGTACCAGAGGGGCAAGATAAGAAAACCTCAGGAAACATGCAAGCAATCGCCTTCCTGGCCTCGGTCAACTGCCCCCAATTCCGGTGTGCCTCGATTTTACGGGCAGGTGTTGCTGTACAGGCTGAGTTTGCCAGGTGGGCCGACAGGGACGTACTTCTGAAAGCGCCCCCGGACAAGGGCGACATGGTTAACCCCCTGAGCATGCTGGTTTCAAGGCGTTGGCAGGCCGAGGCCATCGGTCGGGGGCCTGCTCGCCGCTGACTCGACATGCTTTCGGAATCTGCGACTTTTGAGCACTTCTCATTGGAATGCCGAGGCCTACAGTGCCTGGGAACGGTCGCTTCGATGTGCAGTTCACTGCTCGTCGGCTGACGTCCTGTACTCTTTGGTTGTCGACAGTATCCGATATCGGTGTTCGAGCTTCCACAAAGGTAAAACATAGGTAATGACGCAACCGGATTCTGTGCAATGGTGGCGGGTAACGCCGTTCTTCCTACTGCATGCAGCGGTCGGCCTGGTGGCCGTGGTCGGCTGGAGTCCGGCAGCCATCGTTGTGGCACTGCTGACCTATGCCGTACGAGTCTTCGCCCTGACCGCTTTCTACCACCGCTACTTCTCGCATCGGACGTTTCGCACGTCGCGCTTGGTTCAGTTCCTGGGAGCCTTCATCGGAGCGATGGCAACGCAGCGTGGCCCGATCTGGTGGGCCGCTCATCATCGCCATCACCACCGGGCTTCGGACACGCCCGACGACATTCACTCGCCCAAGCAACAAGGTTTCGCTTGGAGCCACATGTTGTGGTTCATGACTCGCAGTGGCTATCGGACCGATCCGCGTATGGTCAAGGATTGGCTGAAGTTCCCCGAGCTACGCTGGCTGGATCGCTGGGACTGGTTCGCGCCGGTCGTGTTGGCGGTCGGTTTGTTTCTGTTAGGGGAAGCGATTCGCGGTCTTCTTCCAACCACCAACACGTCGGGTTGGCAACTGGTCGTGTGGGGATACGTCGTGTCGACGATCGCCGTGTACCACGTGACGTTCTCGATCAATTCGTTGGCCCATCGCTTCGGCTCTCGTCGTTATCCGACGCGTGACGACAGCCGCAATAACTGGTGGCTGGCGCTGCTGACCTTCGGCGAAGGCTGGCACAACAACCATCATTATTTTCCCAACTCGGCCCGCCAAGGATTTCGCTGGTGGGAGATCGACCTGACCTTCTACATCCTGTGCGTTATGTCCTGGCTGGGCCTGGTATGGGACTTGAAACCCGTTCCATCGCACGTCGTTCGCCCCGACGCGCGGCAGCTCGAACCGGGAGCGGGCGTCGGATGAGAATCGCAGTCGTTGGAGGTGGAATTAGCGGTGCGTTGGCTGCACGTCTTCTGGCCAGCCAGCATGACGTGACGCTGTTGGAAAGCAGCCACTATGTGGGCGGTCATGCCAACACCGTCGAAGTCCTTAGCGAGAACCAATCGGTCCCGGTCGACACCGGCTTCATGGTCTTCAACGATCAAACCTATCCGAACTTCTGCCGTCTCCTGCGGTTGCTCGACGTCCCGTCGCAACCGACAGACATGAGCTTCAGTGTTCGCTGCGACGCGACGTCACTCGAGTACCAAGGCAGCTCGCTGGACGGTCTGTTCGCCCAGCGGCGAAATCTTATGCGACCGCGATTTCTCAAGATGATCGCCGACATCCTGCGGTTCAATCGGTTGGCCACACGGGCCGTAACACGCGGTGACGTGGAACCGAATGCAACCGTGGGCGACTACCTCGATCGATGGCGGCTGGGACGAGAATTTCGCGATCACTACTTGCTGCCGATGGCCGCAGCCATTTGGTCGAGCTGCCCGGGCCGCGTGCACGATTTCCCAGCCCCCTTCTTTTTCGGGTTCTGCCATAATCACGGCCTGTTGAGAATCCTGGGCCGCCCGCAATGGCGGACGATCGTAGGAGGATCACGCGAGTATTTGAAAAAGCTGCTCGCACCAATGGCGGATCGTGTCCGCACGGGCTGTGCGGTCCAATCCGTGCGGCGAACTTGCGATCACGTGGTGGTCGAACATTCGGGAACGTCGGTCGAGATCTTCGACCAAGTCGTGCTGGCCTGCCATGCCGATCAAGCGCTTGAGGTCGTTCAGGATTTGGACGAAGATGAACGCGCCGTGCTGGCGTGCTTTCCATACCAACGGAATCATGCGGTCCTGCACACCGACACGAGCCAGTTGCCGCAGTGTCGCCGAGCTTGGGCTAGTTGGAATTACCGCATTGCCGGAGGCGACGAGAGGACCGCATGCGTGACTTATGACTTGACACGACTGCAGCGGTTGCCGAGCGGGGAGCGCATTCTGCTGACACTTAATCCAGTCCAGCCGATCGATCGGGCCAAAGTGCTGCGGCAGTTCGAGTACGCACACCCGGCTTACGGCAGAGACTCGGCAGCGGCGCAGCAGCGTTGGTCGGCCGTCAGTGGATGGCGAAGGCTGCATTTTTGCGGTGCCTACTGGGGCTACGGATTCCATGAAGACGGGGTGAACAGCGCTCTGGCAGTGGCAAGGAATTTCGGAATCGAGTTGAACGCATGCACAGTCGGATCTACCGTGGCTGGGTCAGCCACCATCGGTTCACCCCGGTGAACCATGGCTTTCGGTATCGCATCTACATGATGTATTTGGACCTGGCGGAAATCTCCGATCTGGTCGATCGCCGGCGTCTGCTCACGGCAACCCGTCGTGGGAGTTGTTCTTTTCTGCGCAGTGACCATTTGTTCCGGCGGGATTGCTCACTTGACAGCGAAGTGCGCCAGCTTGTGCAGGACCGGACCGGGCGAATGCCTCGAGGTCCGATTCGCCTTTTAACGCAACTGCGTGTTCATGGATTCTTCATGAATCCGCTGGCGCTGTACTACGTTTTCGCCCCCGACGGGCAGTCGCTCGAGTGCGTCGTGGCCGAGGTCAACAACACGCCTTGGAACGAGCGGCATGCGTATGTCCTGTGGGATGGGAACCGGTTGTCGGCGGAGGAATGCTCGACACCAAATGCTCGGCGAGTTGACCGCTTCGAACATGCCAAAGCGTTTCACGTGTCGCCTTTCATGCCGATGGAACAAGCTTACCGATGGCAGCTTCCGTCGCCCAACGACGAGCTGTCGGTCGAGCTGGCCAATCTCGATCGCGGGGAGGAGGTTTTTCGCGCGTCGATGCACCTGCAGGCTCTGCCGCTCGACCGCCCCAACCTGCGCCGCATGGCCTGGACTTATCCCCTAATGCCCGCTCAGATTGCCGCGGGAATCTACTGGCAAGCCCTCAAACTATGGTGGAAACGATGTCCCTTCTATCCGCACCCCGATCGAACGACCAACGGCGAATCGACCGCCCCGATCAGTCCGCAATATTCCCAGCCGGTGGAATCGACCGTTCTGCCGCACACACCGATGGCCCGGTGGAGTCGCCCGAGCGAATCGCCGGCGGATCGGACAGCGCGGCCGGCGGAAAGCGGTCAGCGATGGCTGCCCACGGATGGTTGCGACGCGCCGTCCTCGGCCGCCTCGAGCACCTGCGATCCGGCACCTTGACGCTGTCCGAAAACGGCCGTTCGCATCGCTTCGGCCAAGCCAGAGGTTCTTCGGGCGAGGACGAACTGGCGGAAAATTCGATGGATTGCGGTGACCTGATCGTGCGCGACGGACGCTTTTACCGCACGGTGGCGCTGGGAGGCGGCTTGGGATTGGCTGAGGCTTACTTGCATGGTTACTGGGACACGCCCGACCTGGCCGCGGTGCTACGCGTGCTGGCTGCGAACCTGGAAGTGTTGACCCCCAGCGAGTCGACGTTGGCCCGCATGTGGAACCGTCAGAGAGCTTGGATCAATTGGCTGCGGCGCAACACTCGACGCGGGAGTAAGCGCAACATCGCTGCGCACTACGACCTGAGCAACGACTTTTTCCGATTGTTTCTCGACCCGACGATGACCTATTCGGCCGGTTGGTTCGACTCACCGGATGCCTCGATGGAACAAGCGTCGTTCGCCAAATACGATCGCATCGCCCGGAAGCTAGCACTAAGTCCGGAAGATCACGTGCTGGAGATCGGCACGGGATGGGGCGGTTTCGCTGTCCACGCGGCAGAGAATTACGGCTGCCGTGTAACCACGACCACGATTTCCGAACAACAGTTCAAGGTCGCGCAGCAACGTGCTGCCAACTCTCCCGCCAGCGATCGCATCGAAGTACTGCTGCGTGACTATCGCGACTTGGAGGGCCAGTTCGATAAACTGGTTTCGATCGAAATGATCGAAGCGGTCGGCGATCGATACCTGCCGCAGTTCTTTCGACAATGCTGCCAACTGCTGCGGCCGGGCGGACTGATGTGCCTGCAGGCGATCCTGATGCCCGGCCAACGATTCGCCGCGTATCGCCGAGGCATCGACTTCATCCAACGCTATGTGTTCCCCGGCGGCTTCCTGCCATCGATCGGCCGCATCGATGAGTGCGTTGGCCAAGCGACCGACCTGCGGTGGATCGGATTGGAAGACATGAGTCCTCACTACGCGGAAACGCTGCGGCGATGGTCCGCGGCATTCGAGCAGCAGATCGAGCAAGTCCGACGCCTCGGTTTCGACGACCGATTCATCCGCCTGTGGCGTTATTACTTGGCGTACTGCGAAGCCGGCTTTGCCACCCGCCAGGTCACCGTCGCACAACTGCAGTTTCAGCGCCCAACAGTGACAACCATCGGGTGAACCGCCGTACGATATTCGTCGCTAGTCGTCGTAAGCGCGTCAGTTAGTCCCACTGGAACACCTTGAGGGCCAGCAGGTCGCGGACGAAGACCAAATCGTCGACGACGGCCAGGTGAGCCCACGTGTCGGTGCCGACCTCGAGGCGGTCGATGATGGTCGGCTTTTCGGTCGACGCTTCTAATAACAGCAGTTCCCCGCCTTCATCGAGAGCCAAGATGCGGCCAGCGTTGGCGACCATGCTCCAGTACTTGCCGAACGGCGTCGACGTCCAGTATTCATGGCCTGTCTCCGCATCGAGGCAAACGACGCGCTGGTTGCGCAGGTGCAGGTAAATTGCACCATCGACGACGACCGGCGAAGACATGTAGCCTTGGGACTTGTGCTGCCACTTCCTCCGCACGTTCCATGCATCGCCATTGCGCTCGATGGCGTAAGCTTCGCTCTTGCCACCGTAACTGCTAGTAAACACGCTATCTCCAATGATGGTGGGCGTCAGGATATTCATGCCGCGGAAAGCCGTAACCGGCTGCTGCCATAACACCTGACCACTCTCCAGATCGATCCCTGCGAGCGCGGTGCGGGTCTGCACGACTAACTGACGAACTCCGCTCAGCTCGGCGATTACCGGCGAAGAGAATGCTCCGCCACTCATGCCACCCGAATCCTTGAGCACGGTCCACACCGTACGGCCGCTGCCTTTGTCCAGGCGCGTGACGCCGCCGCCAGCCTGAATGTAAAGGGACTCGCCGTCGACCAACGGCGAACTAGCCAGTCCGAAAGCCGGCAACTGGCTGATCCCTTCGCCGACGAAGTCGCGACGCCAAACCTCGCGGCCATCTTCGACGCGAAGACACACCACGACGTCACGCATGCCGCCGACGTAAAGATGTTCGAGGTCGCATGCGGGAGTCGAACGGATCCAGGAACCGTTAGCGGCAGCGAAGAAAGGGACTTCCATCGCGCCCGGCCATTCGGTCTTCCACAGTCGTTTTCCGGATTGGCGGTCGAACGCAGTAACGACTTCGAAAGCTTTATCCCGCGTTTCGGTCACCATCACGCGTTCATCGGTGACGATCGGCCCGGAGTAACTGGGCTGGAGCGGTACCTGCCACAAGGATCGAATTCGGCCATCGCTCAGCCGGTCGGGCCAATCTTGGGGTGGGATCGTGCCATCACGCGACGGCCCACGCCACTGCAGCCACTGGCCGCCCCGCGTCGAGTCGCTGCCCAGCAACCAGGCTCCTATGCCTCCGCAACCGCCGATGAGCCACTGGCGTCGATCCACCATGAGTTTTCCTCCGTCAAAACGCACGATTACTCGCGTTCCGCGCAGAACGCTCCCGGGATCACTCTAGGGCATCGCGGTGGAATGCCAAGGATCGGCCGTAGCGGTTACGATTAAGAACTCGTCGGATCGCCCGGATGAAGGGTGTTGGCGAAGTCTTCGAGGTGCTGCATGCTGTCGCAGAATGCGGAATAGTGAAGGCGTTTGCGGAGACCGGGATGGAGGGCTCGGCCGCCGAGCACAAACGCGATTTGTCCAGAGAATTCCTCGAACAACGCGTTGTACTCGGAAGCGAATCGATCTTCGTCGGCCAAATGGGAACAACTGAGCCAAAACAATTTCGGGCGATGCCGCAAAATGGCTGCTCGAAGCGTGGCGATAGGCAAGTTGTCTCCCAACGAGGTAGCCCGCCACTGGTTATCGCACAACACGAGTGCCGCCATGGCGGTCCCCAGGCTGTATTGATCTCCTTCAGGGGCCGCACCAATGGCCAGGGGGCCCGATTCCGGGGGTGGCCGCATCAGCGACTCGAGGTCGTGCAGCGTTGCCAGAGCGACTTCACACGCCAGACGTTCCTGAAAGATTTCGGCTTCGCCGCAGGACCAGCGATCGCCGATTTCATGGAAAGCCGCAGCGATCACATCGTCGCAAATCGACGCTACGCGGTACTCGGCGAGGAAGAGATCAACGACGATCTGCCGCGAACGTTGCTTGTCACCGTCCAGCAAAGCAGCCACTAGCTGCTCTCGAGCCCTGCCGAGTAGCCGTTCGGTGCGACCGGTAGTGGAGGGGAGCCCCAAAGCCTCGGGATGTACGAGCTCGTGCTTGGACTGACGCAGGAATGCCGCCAGGTCAGAAAGGGCAATGCGACGGTGTCCACCGGCTGTTTGGCTGGCGGGAATCACCCCTTTATCGCACCATCGTTTTACCGACGATTCGCTTACCCCTAACGCTTTGGCTACCTGTTTCGTAGTCAACAGCTCCCTCACGTTGCGTCCACCTCCTTAACATTGCCTAACAATTTCAAAACTGCTGAACAACTTGACTTGCCCGTTGCCCATTGTTTGATGCCCATTCTTTATCGACGTCGCGAAGCAGCAGGAACAGAGCGTTCCCCCGGCTACACCTCCCTGCCTGTAGCTGCAAACCGTGTGACGTCGTTTGTGGCCAACCGAGTGGGAAGAATTCTCCGCTCCGCATGCCCCGGCATGCTCGGCAACCATCCTGGTCAGCGAGCCCTGTCCGCTTCGCACGGAATGCACGTATTTCATGCGTTCCGGCAGCGAAGGGAGACGCTTAGCAGCCCGAGTTTCTCCCTCCGCTCAATGACAGTGTAGCCCACTCGCAGCATCCGCTAACCCGCCAGGAAGGCAACTATCCTGCGTTCCCCTGCTTCAATTTTGACGAAAATGCACGATTTGCACGAATTTTGAGGTTGACCTGCCTCGGGTGAAGGCCAACAATGTGTATGAACGCTTTGAACGAATTTTTAAGGAGCCTGTCATGAATGCGATCGCGTTGCCAGCAGAGGATGTGCGTAGCACCTCTGCAGAAGGTCAGGTGGAACTGGAGACACGATGGACACACTTTTTGAATCAAGACATCGATTTCATCGACAGTCCCGAGTTTGAAACTGGGTACGCGGGGGACGAAGCGTCGATCGACCAGCTTTTAGACGAGCTAGCGCGCGGTGACGTCAACTCGCCGACCGAACTTCCTTCCCATCTGTCTCAGATGTGCGAGTCTCCGTTGCTTTCCCCGGAGCAAGAGATGGAGTTGTTCCGCGAGATGAATTATCTCAAACGACGCGCCCATCACATCCAGCTCTTGGCCAAGGAGGGTTATCGGAGCTCTGACATGTTGATCATCGCCGAGCGAGCGCTGCAGCGTTCCCAGCAGATTCGGGACAGCATTGTTCGGGCGAATTTGAGACTGGTTATCTCGATCGTTCGCCGCAGCAATTCCTCCGCCGTCTCTTTCGACGAACTGCTGAGCGAAGGCATTCTCGTGTTGATGCAAACAGTCGAGAAGTTCAATTACGTGAAGGGCTTCCGCTTCAGTACTTATGCTTACCGCGCTATCACGCGTCACATTTACCGTTACGTCGTCAGTGTGGCTAAGGATCACCATCGAATGGTCAGCAACTGCGAGCAGAGCACCGTCGAGCATGCTGCTGATGAAGGATGTTCGCCAGCGGACGAGCGACTGTGGTCCAGCCTGAGAGCCATGTTGAACGAGTACATGCAGCACTTGGACCGTCGTGAGCAATTCGTTATCCGCTGCCGATACGCTTTGGGCCTGCACCGCCGTGTGCGTACCTTTCAATCGCTGGCCGACATCTTGGGCGTCTCCAAGGAACGGGTACGGCAACTCGAACAACGAGCGGTCCGCAAACTGCGCAGAATGGCGGAGCAATCGCAAATGGACAAACTGCAAGCCATCGCCTGATCATGGCGCGCCGCGATGCCCCGAAAAGTCTGTCGAGATTTCTGCCCCCAACACGGCCGCTCGCCTGCCCAGCCACCGCCGGCAATGCATTTTTCCTCCACAGTTCCGGTTCAACAAAACACCGTTCACCAACCAACGATCGTCACACGACCAATTAATCGAGACGAGCTGTGAACGTGTTCATCAGCCACCACCGCCCCTTGCCCCTGTGGCCGGGCAGCAGGTTTCCCGTGGTGAAGTATGAATTGTTGCATCGCGTGCTCCAGCAGCATGCGGACTTGTTCCATATTCATCCAGCCCGACCGGTAGGCATGGAGGAGCTGTCCCTCGTCCACGACGACCGCTACATTCGGGCGGTCGTCCATGGCGACTTGGATCCTCAAGCACAGCGTCGTATTGGGTTTCCATGGACACCCGACATGGTCGATCGCGTGCGACATTCGGTCGGTGGCACGCTCTCCGCCGCACGAGCGGCTTGGCGCGATGGAGTGTCTGGACATTTAGCAGGCGGTACGCATCATGCGCACCGCTCCTATGGTCATGGCTATTGCGTCTTCAATGATGTGGCTGTCTCGATTCGGATCTTACAGGATGAGGGTAAGATTCGTCGGGCAACAGTCATCGACCTCGACGTCCATCACGGGGATGGTACCGCCGAACTGTTTGCGGATGATCCCACGGTGTTCACCTTCTCGATGCATGCAGCGAACAACTTTCCCCCGCACAAACCGCCCAGCAATCTGGACATCGCACTGCCGGACGGCACGGCAGACGCCCCCTACCTGGATCTGCTTCAGCAAGCTTTGGACGAGTCGATTCCGTGGGCCAGCACCGATATGGTTTTTTACATCGCTGGTGCCGATCCGTTTGCCCTTGACCGCATCGGCCGTCTAGCCTTGACAAAATCGGGCTTGAAACAACGTGATGAATTGGTATTCGACTACTGCCAACACTATCGAATACCCATCGTCGTCGTGCTCGGCGGCGGTTACGGCCAGGATATCGCGGAGACCGTGGACATTCATGCCGCCACGTTCTTCACTCTAGCCGCGTCCCCATCGGTCTGACGCCAATGGCCCAGCGGTCGCAGCTGGTGGCCATGTGCGCTGCCGATCAATCGCCCTCTTCCAGTTCAACTTCTAGTTTTGTTCGTTCATCCGCTCAGTGCCGCTTGGCACCTGTCGATCGCAACCTACAGTGAGTTGAAGCGTCAGTCATGGCCATGAGAACGCTGAGTCTGTTACAAACCATTGCGAGACCATTTTGGGAGTTGATGAACATGAGATGGCGACATTTAACCGCGGCCTTGTTAGCCGCAGTGACGGCGTGGGCAAGCATCAGTACGACGCACGCTCAGCAAAAAGACATCGTGGATACGGCTGTCGAGGCCGGTTCGTTTAAGACCTTGGTCGCTGCTGTGCAGGCCGCCGGTCTGGTCGACGCCTTAAAGTCCGACGGACCGTTCACTGTATTCGCGCCGACCGACGAAGCGTTCGCGAAACTTCCGGAAGGGACGGTCGAATCGTTGCTCAAGCCGGAGAACAAAGACAAGCTGAAGGCCGTGCTGCTGTACCATGTCGTTCCGGCCGCAGTCCCTTCGGCCAAGGTCACCGAGGTGCGTGGAGCCCGCACTTTGGCAGATCAACGCATTGACATCAAGGTCTCCGATCAGGGCGTTCAGGTCGATTCGGCCAACGTGATCAAGACGGACATTCAATGCAGTAACGGCGTGATCCACGTGATCGATGCGGTGTTGCTCCCGGCGACGTCCCATTTGGTCGAAACCGCTAGCGACGCGGGGAACTTCAAGACATTGTTGGCTGCTGCCAAGGCAGCCGGACTGGCGGAAACTTTGGCCAATGGTGGACCATTTACCGTTTTCGCGCCGACCGACGAAGCTTTCGCGAAACTGCCGGAAGGGACGGTCGAATCGTTGCTCAAGCCGGAGAATAAAGACAAGTTGGCAGCGATTCTGAAGTACCACGTCGTGGCCGGACGTGTTTACTCGGATGACCTGAAAGACAATCAGCAAGTCGAGACGCTGTTGGGTCGTAAGGCGACCGTGCAGTTGACCGGCACGGGCTCCAAGATTGGTGCAGCCAGCATCATCGCGACCGACATCGACGCGTCCAACGGGGTAATTCACGTCATCGATAGCGTGTTGTTGCCGCCGGAGAAGGAAAAGCATACGAGTACTGCGACATCGTCGAGCGGCTCAACCTGCAGTTCGGTTCAATCGACGAATCAAGGAAGGGTGTCTTTCCATCAGCCCGCGCGTCGGATCCGCTTGTTTCGGCGGCATTAAATTCGAACGCTCGACCCACGAGCGCTGGATGGGGCGTCAACTTGGAGCGGCTTAGGGCAGGGTATCGCGTATAGAACGCGATGCGCTGCCCTTTTTTCATACCGTTGGCCTGCTGGGCGAAGTACCATCATGACGATACCGCAATCGCCCCGGAGGAGCGCAACGGTCCCCCTACGATTGACCTGTCGAATCGTCTCTTTACGCCCCGCAGGGGCAAGACTCCTCCTCTAGGAGGAGTGTTTGATCCGGAGGGTCCTTGCCGAACCGTCTCTCTACGCCCCGCAAGGGCAAGACGGTATTAGCATCCGATCGATTGGGAGCATCACCGCGCGAACGCCCCAAAGTGGCAGGACGATAACCCCTCCGATTGACCTGCCGAATCATCGCGTCGATCGCCCCGAAGGCGCCCACCAACCGCGCGGGCCCATGATCGCGACATTCACTTCCGGTTGATCCACCAAATTACTGCCCCGCAGGGGCCTGACCATACCAGCCCAGGGCAAGGCCCCGCGAGCCCCGCTCGCGCGCGGCCGCCGCCCTGGGTAACGATAGCGCAAATCCGCAATAGCCCTGAAAGGGCGCACCAACCGCGCGCCATCATGCAGACATCATGCAGATCTTCGGACGCCCTTTCAGGGCTACGATGGCTGGGGATTCGTATTCCCAGGGCGGCGCTTCCAGCGGCTACGCCGCTGTCGCTCTGCCCTGGGCTTTCATGGCGTCGCCCCTTCGGGGCGAATTAACATCGCGACGCGCGTGCACGTCAAATCGATGATTCATTTTTCCGATCGCGCACGTCGTCAAATCCGACCAGCGTAGTTCGCATTTCACGGTTTCCCTTTCGAGGGAATTGGCATCATGATAATTGCGCTACGCCGCGAAGGTGCAGAACGATACCAGCCATTCGATTGACCTGCCGAATCGTCGCGTTGATCGCCCCGAAGGGGCCTGACCATACCAGCCCAGGGCAAGGCCCCGCGAGCCCCGCTCGCGCGCGGCCGCCGCCCTGGGTAACGATAGCGCAAATCCGCAATAGCCCTGAAAGGGCGCACCAACCAATCAATCCCACACGTATCGTTCATCGAATTCGATCTGATGCCTGCGGAACAAGACACGAAGCTCGTCCTGAAACGACATGCGCCGATGATGCTCGACTTGGTTCTCGATATAGCTTTGAACCTGAGGCACCTTGGATTGACTTACCGAGAACGCTGCGTAACCGCCTTGCCATTGAAACGCGCCATTTTCCGTTCCTTCAGGAGTCTTCATCCATTTTGAACTACCCTGCTTAACTTCTTGCACAACCTTGCTGAGCGAGTGGTTCTTCGACAAACAGAACAATGCATGAACGTGATCCTCGACGCCTCCAATGACCAGCGCTGGACTATCCATGCGCTGAAATATGCCTGCCTGGTAGGCAAAGAGTCTCGGTCGTGACTCTTCCGTAATCCAAGGTTTGCGATGTTTCGTGCTGTAAATGAGATGAATTAGGTTTTTCGAAAGTGATTGGGACATCGCATAACGCCGGTTTTCAAAGTCGAGAGCGAAATCGCAGGCCTTGCGGCGGGCCGCCCATGCAGGCCATCTGTACAACCCGACGATCGGATGGCGAGACGTACACCATTATGCCATCATGCAGATCTTGGGACGCCCTTTCAGGGCTACGATGGCTGGGGAGTATTCCCAGGGCGGCGCTTCCAGCGGCTACGCCGCTGTCGCTCTGCCCTGGGCTTTCATGGCGCTGCCCCTTCGGGGCGAAATGCGATTGTGACAAACGCGAACGTCACATTCATTTTCGGCGGTCGGCGCTGTCGCGTTGTACCACGGACGCGTTCTTCCCTTCTTGCTTCGGCTTTCATGGCGATGCCCCTTCGGGGCGGAATGCCATCGTGACAATCGCGCACGTCACATTCATTTTTGGCGGTCGGCGCTGTCGCGTTGTACCACGGACGCGTTCTTCCCCTCTTGCTTCGGCTTTCATGGCGATGCCCCTTCGGGGCGAAATGCGATTATGACGATCCCGCGCTACGCCCCGAAGGGGCCTGACCATACCAGCCCAGGGCAAGGCCCCGCGAGCTCCGCTCGCGCGCGGCCGCCGCCCTGGGTAACGATGGCGGAAAACCCCGCGAGCCCTGAAAGGGCGCACCAATCCTGCCGGACCGTTGTTCTACGACTCGGAGCTACGATTCCTCTCTCGACCCACGATTCGATTCGCACGCGCTCCTCCTACGCGGCTTGATGCGTGGCCACCAACCCGGGGGCATCGGCAGGAAGGGGCTGGTGGTGGCGACGTATTCGGCGTATCCGTCAAGACGACTGGACAGCGATTTCTCCAACAAACGAACTCCCGACACGCGCACCAGCAAGAACGTCATCAGGGCCGGCGACACCCAGGTCCACCACCAACTCTGCGGCTCGACGACCATCCCGTACAGGCCCCACCACACGAGGAAGTCTCCGAAATAATTCGGGTGCCGGGTGTACCGCCACAGACCGCCGCGCATCACCTGGCCACGATTAGCTGGGTTCGACTTGAATCGCATCAACTGCCAATCGCCGATCGCCTCGAAGGCCAGCCCGGCCAACCAGACGGCGAATCCGCATAACCGCAACGGATGCCAGTCGATGCGGCTAGCCAAGCCGACTTGGATCGGCAGCGCGATCACCCACATCAAAAGGCCTTGCAACCAGAAGACCAACGGCAGGCTGATCCACCAAAACCGCTCGCCGTAACGTCGCCTCATCTCGGCGTAGCGATAATCCTCCGGCTGGCCGATATTCCGCCGGGCCAGATGAATCGTGAGTCGCAGTCCCCATACGCAGGTGGCCAAGACCGCCAAACCGCCCGCGGCCGTATGGTGTTCCGTCAAAGTCCAACTAAACACGGCGATCACCGCGAATCCGCTGCCCCAAAAGATGTCGATCAGACCAACGTTGCGCAGTCGCGAACAGACAACCCAAGCCAAGGTCATCCCGACAAGGGTAACCGCCAGACTGGTTAAGATAAGATCCAACTCGCTCATCGTCGCCATTCCACCTCGTAAAAAGGCCGCTCGGCATCGCCATAACGATTCGAAGCCACTTGGCACGGCCCTACCATGGTACTGTTGTGACAACCCGCCTCCCTCGTTATCAAGGCTGCCCATGATCAACTTCTCCGTCGACCTGGCCGAGCTGGGCCTTGTGCCGGACCGAGCCGTCCGCTGGGCGATTCGGCGGCTGTTGAAGAGACGGATCCAGCAAGTGGCAGAGCAGCGCGTCGATCAGTTGGCTGATCTGCTCCGCAGCCAACCTTTGGCCGTTGCGACCGATGTCGCTAACCGACAGCACTACGAATGCCCGACCGAGTTCTTCCTCCAAGTGCTCGGTCCGAACTTAAAGTACAGTTGCTGCCTGTACGATGATGCGGGTGCGACTTTGGAGCAGGCCGAGCGAGCCATGCTCGACTTGACCTGCCGCCGTGCCGACCTCGCGGACGGCCAACAGATTCTCGAACTCGGATGCGGCTGGGGTTCGCTTACCCTGTGGATGGCCGCTCGGTATCCCGCCAGCTCGATCACGGCAGTCAGCAATTCGAAGACGCAGCAAGCGTTCATCCAACAACGGGCCGCCGAGCGAGGATTAGATAACATTCGAGTGATCTGCAGCGACATCCGGCATTTTGATACGACGACCCGATTCGACCGCATCGTATCGGTGGAGATGTTCGAGCACGTGAGGAATTACGAAGAACTGTTTCGCCGCGTGGCCGGTTGGTTGGAGAAGCAAGGGCAGGTGTTTGTCCACGTATTCTGCCACCGCAGCCGGCCGTATTTATTCGAATCTGATTCAGGGCAGGGAAGGGCAGGGGACTGGATGAGCCGCCATTTCTTCACCGGTGGGACCATGCCGTCGATCGACCTGTTCGACCAGTTCGACGATTCCCTGGCCGTCGATCGATTGTGGAAGGTAAACGGCCAGCACTACGCGCGGACCTGCGATGCGTGGCTGGACAACCTCGATCGTCACCGCGACCAGCTCGACTCGTTGTTGCGCCGAGATCTCGGGCCGCTCGGGGCGCGTCGCTGGCTGGGCCGCTGGCGGCTGTTCTTCATGGCCTGCAGCGAGCTGTTTCAATACAACGGGGGTGAGGAATGGATGGTGACCCATTACCTGATGAAGAAGGCTGACCAGACGCCTCATCAACAGAATTCCTCCCGGCAACTGACCACCTCGACCAGTGAGTAGAAGCCAGATGCGATCATCGGTCCCATCGCTGCGAATCCGACCGCTCAACGATCGCCTCCCGCGGTCCGGCGGTCGCTTCGTTTTGTATTGGATGATTGCCAATCGCCGAGCCCGCAGCAACTTCGCGCTGCAACGCGCCATCGATTGGTCGGTCGATTTGAAAGTGCCCCTGGTGGTGCTCGAAGGGTTGCAGAGCGATTACCGCTGGGCCAGCGATCGCATGCACCGTTTCGTAATCGAAGGGATGCGCGACAATCGCAACGAGTTCGTGGAGCGAGGGGTTACCTACATCCCTTATGTCGAGCCGGAGCGGGGTGCCGGACGAGGGTTGGTCCGCGCGTTGGCCGATCAGGCGAGCGTGCTGGTGACCGACGACTTTCCGTGTTTCTTTCTGCCACGAATCCAAGCGGCCGTCGCGCGGCGAGTGCCCTGCTTGATAGAGTCGGTGGATGCCAACGGCCTGTTACCGATGCGGCAAACCGATCGCGTCTTCGCTCGGGCCTACGATTTTCGCCGTTGGATTCAGAAGTGTTTGCTGGACCAGATACCGGCGCTGCCCGACGCCGACCCACTGGCTCGCTGCGATTCGATTCGGGGGGCCGATTTGCCCGATCGGATGCTGGAGCGTTGGCCGCCGGCCGATGTGGCAGCACTGCTTGGCGACGACGGATTGTCGGGCCTGGACATCGATCACGCCGTTCGGCCGGCCGGCATCGCCGGTGGCAGTCATGCGGGCCGCCGGCGCATGGTGCAGTTCGTCGACGAGAAGTTGGATCGCTATGCGGACTTGAGAAACCAACCGGAGGAGGACGCTACGAGCGGCCTGAGTCCGTACTTGCACTTCGGCCACGTCTCGGTCCACGAAGTGTTCGAACGCGTCATGGATCGCGAGAAGTGGACGCCGGCGCAACTTGGCGCTAAAGCCACTGGCAGCAGCCAGGATTGGTGGGGTGTCAGTCGATCGGCCGAATCGTTCTTGGACGAGCTGATCACGTGGCGGGAACTGGGCTTCAACCTATGCGCTCATCGATCGGACTACGATCGTTACGAATCGCTGCCCGACTGGGCTCGGGAGACGCTGGAGGCACACGCCGCGGATCCGCGCGAGCACCTGTATTCCCTGGAGCAGTTCGAGCGGGCCCAGACGCATGACGCGCTGTGGAACGCGGCTCAGCGTCAGTTGGTCCGCGAGGGACGAATTCACAATTACTTGCGCATGCTGTGGGGCAAGAAGATTCTCGAATGGACCGAGCATCCGCGGGATGCGTTGGCGGTGATGATCGAGTTGAACAACAAATACGCTCTAGACGGCCGCGATCCGAACTCCTACAGCGGCATCTTCTGGGTGCTCGGCCGTTACGACCGAGCCTGGGGGCCCGAGCGCCCGATCTTTGGCAAAATCCGCTACATGAGCAGCGACAACACGGCGCGCAAGCTCCGCGTCACCGAATACCTTCGCCGATATTCCGCCGAGTGAAAGTGAGCTGCAGGAACAGGATGACCGATATCGCACGCTCTAGCGGGTGGCCGAGCTGCGATCATCTAGAGGGTCCTATTTGATTCCCGTTGGCAGTTGGGTTGATGCCGCGCGTTCTTGTTCGACTCGTTTCTTGGCGTCGGCGAAGGCGGGGACTTCGGCGGCCAGTTCGTCAGCCTTTTCCGGAAATCGCTCGACGAAATCGTCTAGGTTCTCACCTTCGTCGATAAAGCCCATCCTTTGGAAGCACCTGATGATTTGCTCTTCAGTCAAGCAGTTTCGGACGCTGTTTGTCGAAATTTGACGAAAAAGTGTAGCGACGCTCTTCGATGCCAGCTTGGGGGCTGCGGATAATAGTAGACACAGGATACAATTGCCGGAATGAACGTAATTGTACTCGAACCCTTTGGAGGGGGGAGCCATGCGGCGTGGTGTGAGGGATGGCAGCGGTATAGTCGGCATCGGGTGACGGTACTCGACCTGCCCGCCGTGCACTGGAAATGGCGGTCGCGGCATGCTGCGCTGACGCTGGCCGAGCGGGCGCGGCAGGCGTGGTCGGCGGGGGAGCGGTTCGAAGCCGTCGTGTGCAGCGACATGCTCGACGTGCCAGCCTGGAAGGGACTGGTCGGCGAGCCGCTGGCAAGCCTGCCGACGATTACTTATTTTCACGAAAATCAACTGACCTACCCGTTGGCCGAAGGGCAGCAACGCGATTACCACTACGGCTACACGAATATCTTGTCCGTCTTGGCATCGGACCAGGCGTGGTTCAACTCGGAGTTCCACCGCCAGGAATTTCAACAGGCGGCCGCGGAGTGGCTGCGGCGGATGCCGGACTTTCGACACCTGGATTTGTTCACCGCGGCGATGGCGCGGTCGCGCGTGATGCCACCGGGAATCGAGCCGTCGCCGATGTCCGAGTCTTCGATGTCAGCGTCGCCCATGTCAGCGTCGTCCATGTCAGCGTCGTCGAAATCCAAGTCGTCGGGCGGGCCGGGAGGGGATTCCAGCCGATCCGATCGCCGATCCCATGGATTTCCTCCAGCTCGACCGTTGCGATTGGGTTGGGTGGCGCGGTGGGAGCATGACAAACGGCCGGATCGTTTTGTCGAGCTGGTCGCTCGACTGGTGCGCGAGGCGATCCCTTTTGAACTGATCCTGCTGGGGCAGCGATTTGCACGCGATACGGGAGACGCGCTGCGACAGTTGCGCGAGGTGGCGGGGCAACGGATCCGATTCGACGCGTTTGCCCAGTCGCCAGAAGAGTACTGGCGGCAGCTCGGTCAGATCGACGTGGTCGTCTCGACGGCCGATCACGAGTTCTTCGGTATCGGCGTCTGTGAAGCGATCGAGGCGGGGGTCGTTCCGCTGCTGCCGAATCGCCTGGCGTATCCTGAGATTCTGCATCGGATTACCGGCTCACCACAAGCCGACCGCTACCTTTACACTTCATTGGACGACGCGGCCCAGCGACTGGAAAGCTGGTTGTCGGACCCGGCGGCCCACTTGCCGCCAGCTCCATCCATGCAGCGGTATCACTGGCCGCGCATGGCTGAGGAGTATGACGCACGCATCGAGTCGATCGACCGCAGCCACCTTCGCTGCGTCAGCGTTCGGCCCAGAAGCAAGAATTGAGAGAGCGCGTCGAGCGTGAGTTTGGGCTAAGCGTTAGCCGCCCAAATCCGATGCTTCATCGTGGCCCAGTGTGCCCATTGTTGCCCATTGTTGCCCACGAGTCCCTCGCGGACAAGCCCCTGCCCGCGAGTCGCGGCGGGCGGTGGTGTAACGCAAAGACGCGAGGGCGCAGGGACGCAAAGGTTCATTGAACGTCGCAGTGCAAACGGAGACAGACGGAAGGATCGAATCGCAAAGTTGGCCGCTCATTTCCATCAAGCGAAACTTCCGATTTGCCTCGCTTACTCGCGATCCCACATGGCGTCGCAGGTCGCTTGCAAAAAAGAGTAGTCGCGGCGAAAAGAGCCACTCTTCAAAACCAGTTCTTTCCGGGACTCGAAGCCAAAGGAGGCTAGGGGAGCGGCGCCTCGTCGAACGATTGGATGCGCGGGAAGGGCAAGTCGGGAGGCAGGGGTTGGTTGCCAGGACGCTCGCTGGCGAGGACTTGCATGCCGGCATCATGGGCGGCGGTCAGCTCGTCGGCCACGTCGCTGATGAACAAGATTTCTTCAGCGGGCAAACCCCAGTCGGCAGCGATTCGCCGATAACTGGTCGACTCCTTCTTGCCACCGATGGTGGTGTCGTAATGGCCGCTGAATCGGTCCAGGCAATTCCCGACGCCTTCGATGTGACCGAAGAACAGTTTCTGCGCCGCGATGCTGCCCGAAGAATAGATGCGAACATCGATGCCGGCTTGACGCCAGCGGTCGATGGCCGGCAGCACATCCGGGTACACGTGGGCTTGGAGTTGGCCGGAGTGAAAGCCGGACTGCCAGATCAAACCTTGCAGCGCTTTCAACCCCGTGAGCTTGGCGTCTTCGGCCATCCACCGGCGGACCTGGTCGATGACCAACTGCTGCGGCGAAGATCCGGTCGCGGAGTGCCACTGGTCCAACGATTCGAAGCCCGCATCGCGGGCGATCTGCTGGCACGCCTGTTGGACCTCCGATTTTTCCCACTCGGTCGCCAAGAACTGCTCCAATCGTTCCGCCGCATAGGGGAACATCACGTCGTGCACGAACGAGATGCTGGCGGTCGTCCCTTCGATGTCCAACAGGACGCCGCGGACGGGGGCGAGTTGAGGTGCGGCCATCAATCGACCTCGATGATCGGGTCGACGCTCTTTTCGGTGCCGATGTAATTCGGGCCGAAGCACAGCGGCTCGTACCGCGTATGCACGCCATCGGCCACATACTCCGGCGTCCAACCCGCCGGGTCTTCGAACAACCGAATGCATCGGATGTGCCGTTCCTGGCACAGATTGAACCAGTGTCGCGTACCGCGAGGAACGTTGATCAGGTCGCCCGATTCGACTTCCACGGCGAATACCGGGCCGTCGTCCGGGTGGATATGGAACAGACCACGGCCGGACACGGTGAACCGCACTTCGTCTTCGGCGTGCGTGTGCTCCTTGTCGAACTTGGCCAGCATGGCGTCCAGGTTGGGAGTGTCCGGGTTGACGTTGATCACATCGGCCGTGACGAACCCGCCGCGCTGTTTCAAAGTTTCGATTTCCGGAGCGAATTCCTCCAGAATCTGTTCGTCGGTCGGGTTTTCCGGCAAACGTTCGTCGGTTGGCCAGTGCTCGTACCAGATACCGAACGGTTCGAGGAACTGACGGATTTCCTCGACGTCGGTGATCGTCCGCTGCTGGTCTTGAATCAAGACGCGTGCCATGGCGAAGGCTCCGTTGAAAGTGGCGGTTTCGAAAGCTGTCGTGGGCTGAGGACTGGGCCCAGGTTCGTTGCGCAGTGGTAATTCCGACGTCTCAAATTAAACTTGAACCCGTTCGCCCGCAACCGTGCTGATGTTCGTCGCCGCCCCGTTTTGGGGTGACTGACATTCCGCGGTCAATCAGCCATCCCCCGTGCGTCCTACCAATCAATCCGAACGAGGTTCTGTCCATGCGCTGCCTTCTCCGCGCGTTCCGTTTCATCGTTCTTGGGTCGATCGTCGTTCTGTTTGGTGGCGTGGAGAGCCGTGTTGGGGCGGCCGACCCGGCGTCCGATGCGGGACCAGAGCCGATTCGGCTGGCCGAGACCCCGGCGGTGTCGCCGGACGGGGCTCGGATCGCCTTCGCCTGGTTGGGCGAAATCTGGACGGCGGCCATCGATGGCAGCGATCTAAAGCGGCTGACGCATCATCCGGCCGAGGATTCCGCGCCGTTGTTCTCGCCCGACGGCACTCAGATCGCGTTTGTCAGCGATCGCACCGGTTCAGACCAGATCTTCGTCATGACGGCAGGTGGCGAGCGGTTGCGGCAAGTCACCTTCCATTCGGCCGGATACCAGCTCAGCGACTGGTTTCCCGACGGGGACCACGTATTGGCCATCGGGCGGCGGGATCACCATCATCGCGACGCGGAGCGGATGTTTCGGATCTCGCTGACCGAGCGACGGGCCGAAGAGTTGATCGTCGATGCGGCGGCCGAAAGCGCTAAGGTCTCGCCCGATGGATCGCGGATCTTGTTCACTCGGGAAGGCGAACGCTGGTGGCGGAAGGGATATGAAGGCGAGCGATCGAGTCAGGTTTGGCTGTATGACTTGGAGAGCGGTGAATTCACCGAGTTGCTCCACGAGGGCGTCGAGTGCATGTGGCCGTTGTGGATGCCGGATGGCAAGGGGTTTTACTTCACCAAAGGAACGCCGCACGGATTCGATCTGTGGCGGTACCGATTCCCGAAGAAGGAGTCGCAGAAGCCGCGGCAGAAGAAGATGGTCGGATTCAAAGACGACTCGATCGTCTTTCCAGCCGTCTCCACCGACGGTTCGACCATCGTGTTCCGCCATCTGTTCGACTTGTACTCGTTTCGTCCCGGGCAGGATAAACGACCCAAACGCATCGATTTGCAATACTCGGGGGATGTCGAGCTGCCGCCGAGCGAATTGAACCGCCGGTTGCAGGCGGCACAGCAAGTCGCCTTCACCGACGACGGGTTGGAGATCGCGCTGGTGGCCGGAGGCGATGTGTGGGTGCTGGACACGAAACTGCGGGAGCCGCGGCAGGTGACGCGCACCGATGCGTACGAAAGCGATCCGGTGTTCGCTCCGGACGGCCAATCGCTATGGTTCGTCACCATGACCGACGGCATGCCGGATATCTGGAAAGCCGAGCGGCGAAACGCCGACGCCTACTGGTGGCAGAACGACGAGTTCACCCTGCAGCGCGTTACGGAGGATGCGGAGCGGGAAAGCGATTTGCGGTTCACGCCCGATGGCAAAAAGTTGCTGTTCCAGCAAGGCCGCGGCAACCTGGTGGTTATGGACGTCGAATCGGGCGAGCAACAGGTGTTGGTGCGCGGTCATTCAGGGATCGACTATGACATCGCCGCCGACAGCTACTGGATCGCGTACGCGCAACAGGACAACGATTTCAATAGCGAGATTTGGATCACGTCGATCGATGGCCAGGTGGAGCCGGTCAACGTGTCGCGGCATCCCGACAACGACTACGGCCCGCGCTTCTCTCCGGACGGCAAGCTGTTGGCCTTTACCGGTCGCCGCGTGGATCGCGAGATCGACGTGTTTTACGTCTATTTGCAAGAAGAGCTGCACGAGCAGACGGATCGCGATCGTCGGTTGCAAGAGGCTATCGAGCTGATGAAAAAACAACGGTCGAGCAAGGGGCCGCGGCCTGGTTCGAGCGACGGAGACTCGGGGCAGGCGGCGGAAAAGAAACCCGACGGCCAGTCGGACGACGGCGGGGACGAGCCCAAATCCGAGGCGAAGGAAGATAAGAAGGAGGATGACGAGAAGGACGTCGAGCCGGAGGAAACGCAGCAGCCGAACGAGCCGAAACACTTCGAGATCGACCTGGAGGGCATCCATGAGCGGATCCGCCGGATTTCGATCCCCAACAGTTCCGAACGCGGGTTGCTGTTTTCACCGGACGGCAAGAAGCTGCTGTTCTCGGCTACGGTAGATGGTAAGTCGGGGTGGTATACGGTCGAGTTTCCGGACAAGCTGCAGCCGACGTTGCTGAGCACCTCGACCGGATCGCAAGCCGTCTGGACCAAGGCGGCCGGGGGCATTCTCTATCTGCGCAGTGGCGTGCCAGCCAAGTTGTCCGCTAGCGGCAAGCTCGAATCGTACGCCTTCACTGCCTTGCAAGAAGTTTCGATTCACGGGTGGCTGCAGCATGGATTTGAAACCGCGTGGATCATCATGCGCGATTCCTGGTACGATCCGCGATTCAACAATCGCAACTGGGATGAGATTCGGCGCAAGTACTTGCCGGTGGCCTCTGAGTTGTTCCGGCCGGTCGATCTAGCGGAAGTCGTGCAGTTGATGCTGGGCGAGCTGAATGGGTCGCATTTGGGGTTCTATCCGAGCGGCCCGAGCCGCCTGGTGCGGCCTGAAGTGACCGACGCATGGACCGAAGAGACGGCGCATTTGGGAGTGCGTTTTGTGGACGGTTTCCAAGGTCCCGGATTGAAGGTCCGCGACGTGATCAAGAACGGTCCGGCCGACCGCGAGACGAGCAAGCTGCAGGCGGGGGACGTGATCCTGGCCATCGACGGACACCCGGTCGATCCGGCCATGGATTTGACTCAGGTGCTCAACGGGCCCCTGGAAAGGGATATCGTCCTGCGCGTGGAACGGCAACGTGAGGGAGACCAGCCGCAGCAGTTGGAAATCACGTTGCGGCCGATCAGTTACGGCCGAGCGCGATCCCTGTTGTACGACCAGTGGTTGGACCGCAACCGTCGGATGGTCGACGAGCTGAGTGATGGCCAATTGGGTTATCTGCACATCCGCGCGATGGACATGGGCAGCTTTTTCAACTTCGAGCGCGAACTGTACAACGTCGGTTATGGCCGCAAGGGGATCGTCATCGACGTGCGCGACAACGGCGGCGGTTCGACGACCGATTTGTTGTTGACCGCGTTGACGCAGCCACGACACGCCGTCACGATTCCGCGCGGCGGCGGGCAAGGGTACCCGCAGGATCGCGCCGTGTTTGCGGCTTGGCACCGACCGATCATCGTGTTGTGCAATCAGAACAGTTACAGCAACGCGGAGATCTTCTCCCACGCCATCAAGACGCTCGGCCGGGGCAAAGTGGTCGGCGTGCGGACGGCTGGCGGAGTGATTAGCACTGGCAGCGCGTCGGTCATCGACGTCGGTCGCATCCGGGTCCCGTTCCGCGGATGGTTCTTGATCCGGGACGGCGAAGACATGGAGCGGAATGGATGCATTCCGGATCTCCAGATCTGGCCGTTGCCGGGCGAGCTGCCGCGCGGCGTTGACCGGCAGCTCGAAGCCGCCGTCGAATTGCTGTTGGAGGAAGCCGCCGAGGTGCAAGACGAGATTCCCGTCCGCTACGCCTCCGAGCGCGACGTGCCATCCAAAACCCCCGCCAAGTAGCGTGAAACTATGAGAACGGAGACCGGGCCGTTCATGACAGCCTTTGATTTGCGTGGTAAACCAATGGGGGTTCTTCCACTCACCCCGTTTCAGCGAAAGGAGCCTGTCATGAAGTTTGCCGGCGTGGCGCGTCACGGGTTGTGTGTGATGTTCGCCATGCTGCCAGATGGCAAATCTCACCAGATGGCCCCACTCTGTACGTTCAACCGTCAGTCGTAGGCGCACGCGATCATTCGATCATTCGATCAACCGTCAGCCGTAGACGGACGCGATGTCTCGTACAACCGCCAGCCGCAGGCGCACGCGACGTTCAACCTGCCACGTCGGCAGCGTACGCCTGCGGGTGACGGTTAAACAACTTTTCATGGGCACGCTCGCAGGCAAGCGATCCCGAATAGATGGATGAGCCAACGTCAGCAACTCGCGGACAACTCCACGTCGCCAACCTCGCTCAGACAGCCAAGCGGATTCGAGTTACCCACTGGTTGACAACAGCGTTGTCACCGATGGGACCAGCGGGCGAGCATTCTTGGATTACGCCTCACACGAGGATCGACATTACCTTAGCACCACGTTTTCCCGGCTCACCGCCTCGCCCGCGCCGGCCCACCAACAGGCGTCCAATTCGTCACGCATCGAGTCTACGCAGAGGCTCGCTTCCTCGTTTAACCGCAGGCCCGTAGGGCCGCGCGTGAACAACGCGAACGAGTCATGAACAACGCGAACGACTCCAACGAGACACGAGCGACGCGAACCAGACTCGACCAGACACGTACGACAGATCGAAAAACAAACAATGCGATCGAGACGCAAACGACGCGATTGAGACGCGAGGGACGCGAACGAGGCGTGAGGGAGACACATACGAGTCGCGCTTGAGACACCATCGGTGAGTTTGCGGTAAGCGTGCGGGCTGGAAAAATCTTGGATGGAATTGGGCGGGTGATTGGTGGCCTGAGCGACCTAGATGGTGGTGGTGGTGGTGCTTGTGGTGGTGGGAGGGGGTGATAGCCCGGAACTAGCGGGTTGCCGGTGCTGGCGGTTGGCTGGATTTAGACGCTTTGGGGGGTCACGCCCGCCTGGGCTCGGTTTGACGCCGAGCGTAGTTCCAAGGGAGCCAGGCATGGGGCTGGGAGGCCACGTCGTCGGCGTGGCGAAGCAACGCTACCAGATATTGATAAGGATTGATGCGATTCAATTCGCACGTGTGGATCAGCGTCATGTAGACGTCGCCCGCCTCTGCTCCGTTGGCTGAGCGATAGAAGAGCGAGTTCTTGCGGTGCAAAATCGATTTCTTCAGGGCACGCTCGGCCACGTTGTTATCCAGAGGAGCACCGGGAACTCGCAAGAACTGCGTCAGCCGCTCCCAGTGCTTGAGCATGTAGTTGATCGCTTGCCCTAGCCCTGAATTCGGCTCCACCCGCCGGTCGTCCAATTGCCGGGTCAGCCATTTGTGCAGGCCGTCCATCACCCGTTGGCTCTTGGCTCGGTGCAACGCCAGCCGCTTCTGGGGAGACAATCCCTTACGCCGCGCCTCGGCATCCACGCGGTAGACGTGACTGAGCTGCCGGATCACATACTCCGCCTCGTCGGGGAACACCTCGACCAGGTCCACGAAGTTACGCCGCGCGTGGGCCAGACAATGGGCCACGATCGCTCGCAGCTCATCGGGCATGTTCCGCGACAACGCATCGCACATCTGGATCGGCGCAGCCAGTTCTTCCGGTCGATCGCGCAGCACCGCTGCCAGGTTTTCGCCCGCATGCCGATGCCCGCTGAAAAAGAGCGCAGCATCGAGCCCTTCTCGGCGGGCAACCACCGTCGAAGTGAACGTGCCGGTGCGAGTTCGACCTGAGCCGCTATCCGGTTTTTCCAAGCCCAGCTTATTCAGGATCTTGATCGACGTGTCGTCGTTGTGATACAAGTCCCAATGCGATGTCTCATGGATCAAGGCGTGGTAAACCAGCTTGGGGATGGGCAGGTAGGTGGCAACGATTTGCCACTGCGTCGACGGCGGGAGGGGCGTGCCCAACGCCTCCTCCAGCCGTGCCAGTCGGTTGAAAGGCAACCCCGACCCGTATTTCAACAGAGCAATCATGGCCGCGGACGTCTCGTCGTACTTCTGTCCCTGCGCTTCGGGCGGCGTCTCGGCGTGGAACAACTGTCCGCACAGAGTGCATCGCAATCGCTGCAGCCGATAGACCGTCGCTGCCAACGGCGGCTGGCCGCTGACCCGCACCACCACCCGCGGACCGATCTCGTAGAGCTTGCCGTCACCGCACTCCGGGCAGATGTCGTCAGGTCGCAATCGATCGTGCTCGACGCGGACCTCTCGCGCCGCCTGGTATTGGTCGGCCCCGTTGCGTCCATGTCCGGGCTGAGCGGGCGAGGCCGGCGACGCTGGTTCCGACGCGGCAGCGCCGTCCGTCTCAGCCCCCTCGGCCGCCGCCTGATCGTCCGACTTGCCGCGACCGATCACGTTCTTCAGCGTCTCGGTGCTGCCGAACAACACTCGCTTGAGCCGACTTAGCCGGACGTGGTCGTCACGCAACAGGCTCATCACATAGTCGTACGACCGCAGCACTTTCAGCAGCAGGTCGTAGTCCGACTCTTCCAACTTCCGCTGCTCGATCCGGTCCAGCAGCCGGTTCAAGTCGTCGATCGTGATGTCGACCACTTGCACCTCCGGCCGCGATGAGCCTGATCGTCGTGATGGTCGTTTCCGTTTTGCCGAGCCAGCCATCGAGACGTCCACCGATTTGCAAGTCAGAGCGCGGGAATCGTTGAAGACCGCTTCGTGCTGCCGCTGCTGAGACACACGAGCAACTGGAACACACGAGGTACTCAGCCGCTCGGCAGCTGCGCCGCACGGCAGCTGCGCCGCCCGGGAGACCGAGCCGCCCGGACTATTAAGCAGTCGACGAAGCCGCCATCGTTTTATCCCATTTCGGCGAAATGGTAGAACGTCAATTTTCGAAAAAATGACCAGCCTGGAGTGCCCCGGGCCGCTAGGCGCCGCGCCGCACCGGCCGCCAGTCCTCCGGAGCTTCGGTTCGCTCGGGATTCCCCGCCGCCAACAGAACCAACAGTTGATGGGCGGCCAGCGATGCGGCTGCCGCGTCCTTGACGCCGTCGGGCCAGTGCCGGAAGCGTCCGGTCGACAGCCGTTTCTGGCACAGCCAAAACCCCTGGCCGTCGTACATCAGCACCTTGATGGCCGTGGCCCGGCGGTTGCGGAACACGAACACGGCGCCGTCCAGAGGATCTTCATCGAGCACGTCCTTGCACAGCCGTACCAACCCGTCGATGCCCTTGCGAAAATCAGCCGGCTCGACCGCCACCAGCAGACGCATGTGCGGGGTGATCTGCAGCATGGCCGCTACTCCTGGCGGACCAGTTGGCTGAGCGCAGCCAGGTCGGGCGGTGTGCTTCCCTTCCAACGCAGGGTCAGCTTGGTACCGCGGCCGTTCTCGAATTCCAATTCGCACTCCGCCTGCGGACTGATGTTCGTTACCGGAGCCAGCTCCACGAACGCCCCCGCACTGCCACGACGACGCTTCTTTGGAGTGTCAACGGCCTTACCCCGGGCTCCACCACGACCGTCCAACCGTCTTTGCAAGGTATAGTAATCGAGCTTCAGCGCTCCGGCGGTCTTCGCGACGCCGTGCCTGCGAGCGACCTGACACGCCAAATCCCATAGTTCATCTGGAATCCGCCCGCGTCCCGACTTCGCCCCCCTCCACTGCCTGAACGCCTCCGCGGCCTGCTCGAAAAGACGATCGTTCGTTGCAGTAAGCCGATCGTTAGTTGCAGTAAAATCGTTAGTTGCAGCAAGACGCTCGTTATGTGCACTCAACTGTTCCATGGAACGGCGCTCCTTTGTGAGTTTGCGGCAAGCGTGCAGGCTGGAAAAATTTTGGATTGAGTTGGGGGTGGCGGGTTGGGCTGAGCGGGCTAGATGGTGGTGGGAGGGGGCGATAGCCTGGAACTAGCGGGTTGCCGGTGCTGGCGGTTGGCTGGATTCAGGCGCTTCAGGGGACGCGCCCGCCTCGGCAAGCTCGGTTTGACGCTGAGCGTAGTTCCATGGGAGCCAGGCATCGGGCTGGGAGGCCACGTCGTCGGCGTGGCGAAGCAACGCTACCAGATATTGATAAGGATTGATGCGATTCAATTCGCACGTATGGATCAGCGTCATGTAGACGTCACCCGCCTGTGCTCCGCGGGCTGAGCGATAGTAGAGCGAGTTCTTGCGGTGCAAAATCGATTTCTTCAGGGCGCGCTCGGCCACGTTGTTATCCAGAGGAGCACCGGGAACTCGTAAGAACTGCGTCAGCCGCTCCCAGTGCTTGAGCATGTAGTTGATCGCTTGCCCAAGCGCTGAATTCGGCTCCACACGCCGGTCGTCCAATTGCCGGGTCATCCATTTGTGTAGCCCGTCCATCACCCGCTGGCTCTTGGCACGGTGCAATGCCAGCCGCTTCTGGGGAGACAATCCCTTACGCCGCGCCTCGGCATCCACGCGGTAGACGTGACTGAGCTGCCGGATCACATACTCCGTCTCTTCGGGGAACACGTCGACCAGGTCCACGAAGTTCCGCCGCGCGTGGGCCAGACAATGGGCCACGATCGTTCGCAGCTCATCGGTCATGTTCCGCGACAACGCATCGCACATCTGGATCGGCACAGCCAGTTCTTCCGGGCGATCGCGCAGCACCGCCGCCAGGTTCTCGCCCGCATGCCGATGCCCGCTGAAAAAGAGCGCAGCATCGAGCCCTTCTCGGCGGGCAACCACCGTCGAAGTGAACGTGCCAGTGCGAGTGCGACCCGAAGCGCAATCCGGTTTTTCCAAGCCCAGCTTATTCAGGATCTTGATCGACGTGTCGTCGTTGTGATACAAGTCCCAATGCGATGTCTCATGGATCAAGGCGTGGTAAACCAGCTTGGGGATGGGCAGGTAGGTGGCAACGATTTGCCACTGCGTCGACGGCGGGAGGGGCGTGCCCAACGCCTCCTCCAGCCGCGCCAGTCGGTTGAAAGGCAACCCCGACCCGTATTTCAACAGAGCAATCATGGCCGCGGATGTCTCGTCGTACTTCTGTCCCTGCGCTTCGGGCGGCGCCTCGGCGTGGAACAACTGTCCGCACAGAGTGCATCGCAATCGCTGCAGCCGATAGACCGTCGCTGCCAACGGCGGCTGGCCGCTGACCCGCACCACCACCCGCGGACCGATCTCGTAGAGCTTGCCGTCACCGCACTCCGGGCAGATGTCGTCAGGTCGCAATCGATCGTGCTCGACGCGGACCTCTCGCGCCGCCTGGTATTGGTCGGCCCCGTTGCGTCCATGTCCGGGCTGAGCGGGCGAGGCCGGCGACGCTGGTTCCGACGCGGCAGCGCCGTCCGTCTCAGCCCCCTCGGCCGCCGCCTGATCGTCCGACTTGCCGCGACCGATCACGTTCTTCAGCGTCTCGGTGTTGCCGAACAACACTCGCTTGAGCCGACTTAGCCGGACGTGGTCGTCACGCAACAGGCTCATCACATAGTCGTACGACCGCAGCACTTTCAGCAGCAGGTCGTAGTCCGACTCTTCCAACTTCCGCTGCTCGATCCGGTCCAGCAGCCGGTTCAAGTCGTCGATCGTGATGTCGACCACTTGCACCTCCGGCCGCGATGAGCCTGATCGTCGTGATGGTCGTTTCCGTTTTGCCGAGCCAGCCATCGAGACGTCCACCGATTTGCAAGTCAGAGCGCGGGAATCGTTGAAGACCGCTTCGTGCTGCCGCTGCTGAGACACACGAGCAACTGGAACACACGAGGTACTCAGCCGCACGGCAGCTGCGCCGCCCGGGAGACCGAGCCGCCCGGACTATTAAGCAGTCGACGAAGCCGCCATCGTTTTATCCCATTTCGGCGAAATGGTAGAACGTCAATTTTCGAAAAAATGACCAGCCTGGAGTGCCCCGGGCCGCTAGGCGCCGCGCCGCACCGGCCGCCAGTCCTCCGGAGCTTCGGTTCGCTCGGGATTCCCCGCCGCCAACAGAACCAACAGTTGATGGGCGGCCAGCGATGCGGCTGCCGCGTCCTTGACGCCGTCGGGCCAGTGCCGGAAGCGTCCGGTCGACAGCCGTTTCTGGCACAGCCAAAACCCCTGGCCGTCGTACATCAGCACCTTGATGGCCGTGGCCCGGCGGTTGCGGAACACGAACACGGCGCCGTCCAGAGGATCTTCATCGAGCACGTCCTTGCACAGCCGTACCAACCCGTCGATGCCCTTGCGAAAATCAGCCGGCTCGACCGCCACCAGCAGACGCATGTGCGGGGTGATCTGCAGCATGGCCGCTACTCCTGGCGGACCAGTTGGCTGAGCGTGGCCAGGTCGGGCGGTGTGCTTCCCTTCCAACGCAGGGTCAGCTTCGTGCCGCGGCCGTTTTCGAATTCCAATTCGCATTCCGCCTGCGGACTGACATTCGTTACCGGAGCCAACTCCACGAACGCCCCCGCACCGCCAGGATGACGCTTTTTCCGAGCGTCAACGGCCTTACCCCGTGCTCCACCACGACCGTCCATCCGTCGTTGCAGGGTATAGTAATCGAGCTTCAGCGCTCCGGCGGTCTTCGCGACGCCGTGCCTGCGCGCGACCTGACACGCCAGTTTCCAAAGTTCATCTGGAATCCGCCCGCGTCCCGACTTCGCCCCCCTCCATTGCCTGAACGCCTCCGCCGCCCGCTCGAAAAGCCGATCGTTCGTTTCAGTACGTCGATCGTTCATTACAGTAAGACGCTCGTTCGTTGCAGTAAGAGAATCGCTAACTGTAGTAGAATCGTTAGTTGCAGCAAGAGAATCGTTCGTTGCGGTGAGACAATCGTTCGATGCAGTAAGCTGTTCCATGGAACGGAGCTCCTTTCGGCTAGAGGATCAAACCCACCTCCAGCCTACCCGTTCCCCCAAAAATCCTCACACACGCTTACCGCAAACTCACCGTAGAACGCGTCCGGCGACCAGGTCGGCAGGTATTGTTCGTCGGCCAACAACTGGTCCACCGCCGCGCCCCATAGGTACCGGTTCATCAACCTAGCCGCATCCGCCCCTTCGGCGTCGAAATCAACAATCCGCAGCACCTCCTGGCCGTCGGCCCAGACAAAAATCTGTTCGCGATATTAAACGCAACTCATAACCTGTTGCTGCAAAATAGCTTACGCAAATCCAGTTGGCGAATGTCATCGAGTTTGCTCAACACGGTAACTATACGCCAAAGACAACTACATTGTAACTTTCAAGCAACCAACGATGCTGCAAGTAGTCTGCAATTTGGTAGAAGATCAAAATCGCAACCAGTAAACCGACAAAAACGACTGTTACTGACTTCCGGTATGCAAGCCATCCAACAAAAACTAGTCCCACACCTGAAATACTATAGGTTGCAATAAGAACTTTTTTGCATAATGCTGAATAGTCTGATTCGAACACGTCGCCGGATCGAACAATATCAATGTCATGATCAGCTAGAAATGATTTGGTAAACGGGTCGAACACATGTACGTAAAGCGAAGAAGCGACTGCGAAAAAAACGAGGCCAGCCACAACGTACATTAACAAATCTATTAATCTAGAACTTTGCATTATTGCTTTGTCCCGCTTCGCCCTATTCTGACGGGATTTTGCGCTGGCGCAGGTGCCGGTTGCCGAGGTGGATGGGTCTTTTGAAATTTCCGTCGGTAGTCCTTTCGGCGCTCAATCTCTTCGATCACGCCACCAACAGTTGTAGCCTGCGGCCAACCGAGTTGGCCGTCATGAATCTTCCGATCTGCTCTGAGAGTTATGTTCATTGCATCTTCGGCGTAGTCGATGCAGACCCTGCGAGGGATCTTGAACAGATTGTTGTCGTACCTCCAAGGAGTATTGATCCATTTTGCCAAAGCCCTTTCTTGTTCAGGTGAAAGCACATAGGTGATATGAGATTCGGCATGGCTCGGCCATTTCAGATCGGAATCAACCTCTACATTTCCTATCCCGTTACCGGCTGGATAGGCGCCGTAACTGTGTTGATGCCCATCTGGGGTTTCGACAATGATATAAACATGCCCTTTGTTTGCGACGATCGTCAGCTTCGTCCCACCCGATGCCAATGCTCCTGGAACATAAACCGGTGTTGGCGGTAATCCCAAGGTCGGATCAGGGCCATCTTGCCAGCATCGTCCGTTCTTGTCAGTTGGGTAGATGAAATGGGCTCTCTGCTTATTTGTATATGGATTAAAAGGTGCCAACGGAGGCAGGTGAATTGACTTACCTTGGCGCGCAGCCGCCGCTCGCTCTGACTCATTCGCTTGGCGGACACCAGGGTTAACGTAGTCGGGCACAGTTTCATTCGGTCCGTCGCGGTTTTCTTGCAACCCACTCGGATCGGTCTTCGTCGTCGGTCCATTGCCCACATACCGATACAGGTTCACATCGCCGGCGGCGAAGGAGATGGGGTCTTGGCTGAGCCAGCGGCCGAGGGTGGGGGAGTACCAGCAGGCGCGGTTGTATTGCAACTCCACGTCAGCGTCCCATGTCCGTCCAGTATAACCGAATACCGTGTCGACGGCATCTTGATGGCTGGACGCAATTGCGTTGCCCGCCGCGTCGAAGTCGGCTTCGTGGACCAGGTTGCCGAAACTGTCGAACACCTGATGCTCGCGGACGCCCGAGTTGCTATCCACCAAGTCGCGGACTGTGCCCAGATGATCGGTAAGCGGCCAGTAGACGGGCCCAGCCCCCAGAAACGCGCTGCCGTGGAACGCGTCCGGCGACCACCAGGACAAATACTGTTCGTCGGCCAACAACTGGTCCACCGCCGCGCCCCACAGGTACCGATTCATCAACCTCGCCGCATCCGCCCCTTCGGCGACGAAATTAACAATCCGCAGCACCTCCTGGCCATCGGCCCAAACAAAAATCTCTTCGCGATTGCACTCGTGCTTCGAGGAATCTTACGAAATTCAATCGCCGCGTGGGGCGAATGGCAAATCTGTGGGTGTACCGAACGCCGCCAGGCAACCGCAATTATTCCCCGCCGCATCGGATATGGTAGAGCTCACCGCTGCTGCATCGGGCTGGTCACTATTTTCGTTATTGTCGTATGGCATCATCACCAGACCACCGCCGACTGTTTAAATCATTTTTAGAAACTGTTCAAAAGAAGGCGCCACAGTTTCTAGAAATAAGTCGACGCAACATTTAGCTTCCTCAATGTTCTCCGGCGGTCTAGTCTGAGAATCCCAATGAAGCACTTCGCCACATGCTCCAAATAGAAACTGAGAACACGGCCCTTCAGCAAAGCAGACTAATTCACTAGGTACCTGCCATTGACGCAAGAACCTCGAGTTCTGCTCTGCTCTTATGTCACCTTCCATAGGCTGTGGGGCTATACCATAAATCCGCTCAAGCAAACTGAATTCTTCGCTCCCCCAGAATCTAAGCTCAGGAAGTTCCAGAAACTGGATTCCGTTATATGCTAAGAGGAAGTTACGGAACTCGTCCGGCAACGCAACACCTAGCTCTGTTTCTGCAGACAAAATGTCTGTAATATCTACTGCGGAGAAGATAACTTTAAACGGTAGTTTAGTCTCCAGTTTTATCATTCCTCACAACCCCACAAGCCCTCAACTAGTCCTCTGAACCCGCGTGATCGTGTCTTGTTGATCTCGAACGCCTTTTGCATCATAATTCTTCGGTCAAGATCAGATATGTAACTCCCAAATCGCTTGTTCACATGTTCCACCGGATTCACATATTGCTCAAGGAGGTTTCCTGCGGGATCAATCACTATAAACCGCACACCACCATGAACGACATCTTTCATAAAAACCTCGGCGCCGATTGCTGATGCAACATCGATGGCATCGCCTCCACTTGCGATCGCGTTCCCCCCAGCGATTGCGACGACGATTACGGGTACTCCTTTAACGAAATAACGAGCATATCTCATAATATTGCCTGCTTTGACCGCGGTACCAACTGTGAGCAGGGGGCTGCCGTTTTGTAAGCGCCCATCAGAACGGTTGTTGACGAAGGGGGTATGTTGGTGACGTAGGCGATTAGTTTCCAGCTGCTACGTCAACCTGAGGAGTGACTCCCATGGCACAAGGACCGCGTCCGGCGAAAATTCGAGAGTGGTCGCAGCGAATGGCTCGCTATGCTGCATCTGGTCAAACCGTCACGGAGTTCTGCAAAGCCGAGCAGGTTTCGCAACCGTCATTCTACCACTGGAAAAAGAAGCTCGGCGACCGCGGCACGTCCCAGCGCACTGGCCAGCCGGCATTTCAAAAAGTGCGGGTGGTCGAAGGTCAAGTTTCCCCGATGGGCCTATCCATTCGCCTCCCTAACAACGTGGAGATCGTCGTCGGTCCCGATCTTCGGCTAGTGGAACTGGCGCTGGACAAAATGGTGGCGACGTATGAAACGGGCTTGGGAGGCTGACCGCATGCTATCGATCGCCGCTGGCGTCAGAATCTACGTCTACACCCGCCCCGCAGATCTCCGCAGAGGCATTAGCGGACTTAGCGGTCTGGTACGGGAGCAACTCAACGCAGACCCGCTCGACGGCAGCCTGTATGTCTTCATCAACCGCCGGCAAGATCGCATGAAGGTTCTTCATTATGAACGCGGCGGGTTTTGGCTTTACTACCGCGTGCTCGAAGCGGGGACGTTCGAATCGCTACGGCCCAACGACGGTGCTGAGGCGATCGAATTGGACACGACACAGCTTGCGATGTTGCTTGCCGGCGTGTCGTTGGTTGGCTCCGATCGCCGTCGCAAACGGTTTGCTCTATCCAGAACGCAAGCAGCATAGGCACCGAGTGCACCGGTGATGCTGGTCGGATCGAACACGTCCTGCGTCGAGTAATGGATGCGTGAAAACGTTTTGAAAAAAACTTGCAAGAACCTCGAAAAGGGTCTTGCGCCATCGGCGCACCTGGCTACATTCGTCGTCATGAACACAACAACGCATCCTGACGACGGCGATCGGCTAGCTCAGCTTGAGCAGGCAAACGCACTTTTCCGCGAGCAACTCCGCAGGCTTGACGTTGAGCTTCAGGAGAAGGACCTGAAGATCAAGTCGCTGCAGGAAGAAGTTGCCGGTTGGAAGAAGGCCTACGATGAGCTCTTGCTGCAGACATTTCGCAAACGCAGCGAACGCTATCTCGCCGATCCGAATCAGTTGAAGCTCGATTTCGGCGATTCGGACGAAGCAGCCGATGCGGCCGAAGGCCTGGCCGATGCCGTGGAAGAACTCGAGCAGACGATTCCCGAACATAAGCGGCGGCGTCCGCGCAAGAGGCGAGACGAGCGTCTCCCGCCGCATCTGCCGCGCGAAGAGGTGATGGCCGAGGTTTCTGACGATTTGAAAACCTGCCCGACTCACGGTGATCGCGAACTGCTGCCCGAGGCCATGTGGGACCGCACCGAAACGCTGGTGTATCAGCCGCCAAAAGCCAAAGTGCTCGTGACACTCTATCCCAAGTACGCCTGTGCCGCCTCGCCTGATTGTGGCATCGCCTCCCCCGAGCGGCCGAGCAGCCTGGTGGAAGGCAATAAGTACGATACTTCGGTGGCAGCGGAGATCATCACAGCGAGACTCGGCTATCACCTGCCATTCTATCGGCAGCAGGACCTGTTTCGCAGTATTGGCTGGACTCCGCAACGCAGCACGCTGTGCAACATCTACGCCCAAGCCCATTTCGTGATCGAGCCTCTACTCGCGTACTTCAAGCAGCAGTTAATGCAAGACTCGGTCATCGGAACCGATGAAACGCGAACGGCGCTCCTGCTGCCTCGTGCGCTGCCCGACTTCGACTTGGAGGATCCCAAGCAACGTCGTATGCACGAAGTGTTCAGCGAGGCAATTCGGGAAGGGAAACGCAGCATCAATGGCCGGATGTGGGCCTACCGCGGCTCGACGATCAAACTGAATCTGTTCGACTTTACGGTAAGTCGCCACCGGGACGGCCCCGAGTTGATGTTTCGCGACTACCAGGGGACGTTAATAGGAGATTGCTGGTCTGGATTCGAGTCGATTGTGGTGGCATCGGAAGGGGCCATTGTCCGCGCTGCATGCAATGCCCATGCCCGCCGCAAGATATTCGAGTCGAACGCCTATCCGTCTGATCGACGGCAGTGGCTGCAGTGGTATCAACAGTTGTGGGACATCGAGGACCGTGGCAAGGATATGTCGCCCGAAGAACGTCTGCAACTGCGTCAGACCGAGGCGGTCGAAATCTGGAAGGCGATGGAGCAGTGGTTGAAGGACGCGGACGAGCGAGCTGGCCACGTGATTCTTCCGAAGTCCGACTTTGGCAAAGCGATCCAATACATTAAGAACCACTGGGGTCCGTTGCGACGGTATTTGGATGATCCTCACGTGCCGATCGACAATAACGATACCGAGCAACTGATGAAACAGGTTGCGATCGGCAGGAAGAACTGGCTGTTTGCTGGTAGCGTGAAGGGGGGTGAACGAACGGCCGGCTTACTGACTCTGGTTAGCAGTGCCCTGCGGAACGATCTGGACGTGTGGTCTTACATCAAGGATGTGCTCGACCAACTGCTTGCCGGCAATACGAACTACGAGTCGCTCTTGCCATGGCACTGGCGTCACGAGCATCCGGAAGCTGTTCGCGAGCATCGCATTCAGGAGCGCAAGGAGCGGACGGATCGCAAACGAGAGCGTCGTGTCCGGCGTCGAGCATGGAAGCAACGCGCCCGATCGGGCTCCACATGATCGGCGGCTCAGCGGGACTGTTTAAGTCAGCCACGTTACTGATTCTCCTTGGTGCCGATCTTCGTGCCGATGCGCGATGTGCCGATCTTCGTGCCGATGCGCGATGTGCCGATCTTCGTGCCGATGCGCGATGTGCCGATCTTCGTGCCGATGCGCGATGTGCCGGTCTTTGTGCCGATCCGATGTGTCGGTCTGATGTGTCGGCCTGATGTGTCGGCCTGATGTGTCGGCCTGATGTGTCGGCCTGATGTGTCGGCCTGATGTGTCGGCCTGATGTGTCGGCCTGATGTGTCGGCCTGATGTGTCGGCCTGATGTGTCGGCCTGATGTGTCGGCCTGATGTGTCGGCCTGATGTGTCGGCCTGATGTGTCGGCCTGATGTGCCGGTCTGATGTGCCGGTCTGATGTGCCGGTCTGATGTGTCGGTCTGATGTGTCGGTCTGATGTGTCGGTCTGATGTGCCGGTCTGATGTGCCGGCCTGATGTGTCGGTCTGATGTGCCGGTCTGATGTGCCGGCCTGATGTGCCGGTCTGATGTGCCGGCCTGATGTGCCGGCCTGATGTGTCGGCCTGATGTGTCAGCCTGTGCTAATTGCTGCGCGTTAACTCGCGTCCGCCGCCCTGCCTGCGGAATCGTCCCTCTCACCTTCTTCTATCGAACCGAGCAAGTCAGACGGCCCCACCAACGCCCCCATCGGCCAATGGCCCTGCTGGGCGCTTACAACTCTATTGCGCCATCGGCTGCAGCGGTGTAACAGATTCCAGCCTTTGCGAGTCGCGGTGCCAGGGCTCTAAGTGTCTTGGCTGAATTGATGCCTTTATAGAATGCAGATCGCTGAGCGTCCGACAAACCTGCGAGGTCATTAGATTGAATACGCTCAATCAGCCAATCGTAATACGTGAGTTTGCGGTAAGCGTGCGGGCTGGAAAAATCTTGGATGGAATTGGGCGGGTGATTGGTGGCCTGAGCGACCTAGATGGTGGTGGTGGTGGTGGTGGTGCTTGTGGTGGTGGGAGGGGGCGATAGCCTGGAACTAGCGGGTTGCCGGGGCTGGCGGCTGGCTGGATTCGGATGCTTCAGGGGACACATCCGCCTGAGAAAGCTCGGTTTGACGCCGAGCGTAGTTCCAAGGGAGCCAGGCATGGGGCTGGGAGGCCACGTCGTCGGCGTGGCGAAGCAACGCTACCAGATATTGATAAGGATTGATGCGATTCAATTCGCACGTGTGGATCAGCGTCATGTAGACGTCGCCCGCCTCTGCTCCGTTGGCTGAGCGATAGAAGAGCGAGTTCTTGCGGTGCAAAATCGATTTCTTCAGGGCGCGCTCGGCCACGTTGTTATCCAGAGGAGCACCGGGAACTCGCAAGAACTGCGTCAGCCGCTCCCAGTGCTTGAGCATGTAGTTGATCGCGTGCCCCAGCGCTGAATTCGGCTCCACCCGCCGGTCGTCCAATTGCCGGGTCAGCCATTTGTGCAGGCCGTCCATCACCCGTTGGCTCTTGGCTCGGTGCAACGCCAGCCGCTTCTGGGGAGACAATCCCTTACGCCGCGCCTCGGCATCCACGCGGTAGACGTGACTGAGCTGCCGGATCACATACTCCGCCTCGTCGGGGAACACCTCGACCAGGTCCACGAAGTTACGCCGCGCGTGGGCCAGACAATGGGCCACGATCGCTCGCAGCTCATCGGGCATGTTCCGCGACAACGCATCGCACATCTGGATCGGCGCAGCCAGTTCTTCCGGTCGATCGCGCAGCACCGCTGCCAGGTTTTCGCCCGCATGCCGATGCCCGCTGAAAAAGAGCGCAGCATCGAGCCCTTCTCGGCGGGCAACCACCGTCGAAGTGAACGTGCCGGTGCGAGTTCGACCTGAGCCGCTATCCGGTTTTTCCAAGCCCAGCTTATTCAGGATCTTGATCGACGTGTCGTCGTTGTGATACAAGTCCCAATGCGATGTCTCATGGATCAAGGCGTGGTAAACCAGCTTGGGGATGGGCAGGTAGGTGGCAACGATTTGCCACTGCGTCGACGGCGGGAGGGGCGTGCCCAACGCCTCCTCCAGCCGTGCCAGTCGGTTGAAAGGCAACCCCGACCCGTATTTCAACAGAGCAATCATGGCCGCGGACGTCTCGTCGTACTTCTGTCCCTGCGCTTCGGGCGGCGTCTCGGCGTGGAACAACTGTCCGCACAGAGTGCATCGCAATCGCTGCAGCCGATAGACCGTCGCTGCCAACGGCGGCTGGCCGCTGACCCGCACCACCACCCGCGGACCGATCTCGTAGAGCTTGCCGTCACCGCACTCCGGGCAGATGTCGTCAGGTCGCAATCGATCGTGCTCGACGCGGACCTCTCGCGCCGCCTGGTATTGGTCGGCCCCGTTGCGTCCATGTCCGGGCTGAGCGGGCGAGGCCGGCGACGCTGGTTCCGACGCGGCAGCGCCGTCCGTCTCAGCCCCCTCGGCCGCCGCCTGATCGTCCGACTTGCCGCGACCGATCACGTTCTTCAGCGTCTCGGTGCTGCCGAACAACACTCGCTTGAGCCGACTTAGCCGGACGTGGTCGTCACGCAACAGGCTCATCACATAGTCGTACGACCGCAGCACTTTCAGCAGCAGGTCGTAGTCCGACTCTTCCAACTTCCGCTGCTCGATCCGGTCCAGCAGCCGGTTCAAGTCGTCGATCGTGATGTCGACCACTTGCACCTCCGGCCGCGATGAGCCTGATCGTCGTGATGGTCGTTTCCGTTTTGCCGAGCCAGCCATCGAGACGTCCACCGATTTGCAAGTCAGAGCGCGGGAATCGTTGAAGACCGCTTCGTGCTGCCGCTGCTGAGACACACGAGCAACTGGAACACACGAGGTACTCAGCCGCTCGGCAGCTGCGCCGCACGGCAGCTGCGCCGCACGGCAGCTGCGCCGCCCGGGAGACCGAGCCGCCCGGACTATTAAGCAGTCGACGAAGCCGCCATCGTTTTATCCCATTTCGGCGAAATGGTAGAACGTCAATTTTCGAAAAAATGACCAGCCTGGAGTGCCCCGGGCCGCTAGGCGCCGCGCCGCACCGGCCGCCAGTCCTCCGGAGCTTCGGTTCGCTCGGGATTCCCCGCCGCCAACAGAACCAACAGTTGATGGGCGGCCAGCGATGCGGCTGCCGCGTCCTTGACGCCGTCGGGCCAGTGCCGGAAGCGTCCGGTCGACAGCCGTTTCTGGCACAGCCAAAACCCCTGGCCGTCGTACATCAGCACCTTGATGGCCGTGGCCCGGCGGTTGCGGAACACGAACACGGCGCCGTCCAGAGGATCTTCATCGAGCACGTCCTTGCACAGCCGTACCAACCCGTCGATGCCCTTGCGAAAATCAGCCGGCTCGACCGCCACCAGCAGACGCATGTGCGGGGTGATCTGCAGCATGGCCGCTACTCCTGGCGGACCAGTTGGCTGAGCGCAGCCAGGTCGGGCGGTGTGCTTCCCTTCCAACGCAGGGTCAGCTTGGTACCGCGGCCGTTCTCGAATTCCAATTCGCACTCCGCCTGCGGACTGATGTTCGTTACCGGAGCCAACTCCACAAATGCCCCGGCACTGCCACGACGACGCTTCTTTGGAGTGTCAACGGCCTTACCCCGGGCTCCACCACGACCGTCCAACCGTCTTTGCAAGGTATAGTAATCGAGCTTCAGCGACCCGGCGGTCTTCGCGACGCCGTGCCTGCGAGCGACCTGGCATGCCAGATTCCAAAGTTCATCTGGAATCCGCCCGCGTCCCGACTTGGCCGCCCGCCACTGCCTGAACGCCTCCGCGGCCTGCTCGAAAAGACGATCGTTCGTTGCAGTAGAATCGTTCGTCGCAGTAAGCCGATCGTTCGTTGCAGTAGAATCGTTCGTCGCAGTAAGACGCTCGTTCGTTGCAGTAAGAGAATCGCTAACTGTAGTAGAATCGTTAGTTGCAGCAAGAGAATCGTTCGTTGCGGTGAGACAATCGTTCGATGCAGTAAGCTGTTCCATGGAACGGAGCTCCTTTCGGCTAGAGGATCAAACCCACCTCCAGCCTACCCGTTCCCCCAAAAATCCTCACACACGCTTACCGCAAACTCACGGTGGATGGCACCAGTGGCCGCCGGTGGATGGCGCCAGTGCCGCGACCTCCGCCGACCGATTGCTTTCCGCTCTGCACCCTCCACCCATATTCACGGCTTTACTACGCCATCCGGCCACTTTAACTGTGAAGCATCGATAAAATCCACGCCCGTTAGCCCGGAGCTCTCGATAACGGTTTTTGCCCGTTCGTTAACAAGAATGTGCTTTGGATACTCCCTGACCGTAAAGAAGTCGGAACCATCATACGCATCTTCGTCGACAATGATCCCGTGCTCAAAAGCCGAGTAGCGTCTCAGGCCACAAGCGTCACAGGTCCGCTTCAAAGTGATTCCGGAATCAGGGTGGGCAAAACCTCCGTCGCCGACAACTACAAACTCCCAAAGTTTCGGAATTCTGGACCGGTCCACGCGTTTTGCGATCGAGTCGATCACGACAGGTTCCACGCGGAAACCGGTTAATCCTGCCTCCCGTAGCTTTTGAAGTGCAATATCGGTTATGACCACATCACTCAAAAGCGTGGACGAGAAATCAGTTATGCGATTCGAGAGAATATCTATACGTAACGGCGTGATTCGCCGCCCTGCTCGTTGATGCCCAGGGTTTTTCGGGCATTTAATTCCCTCCCAGTCGTTGTGAGGAGATAGTTCAACAAACCGATGGTTGGTAATGCGAAGGTCGAAGAACGTTGACATTGTCAGATCCCAAATTGTTCCCGCATTTTGGCTAACTGCTCGAGTATCTCCTCCGCACTCGCCGTCGGGTTTTTCTTGAAAAACTCTTCCCACACGCGGTTCCAGTTTCCACCTCCGTTCGTGTGAATGCCGTTCGGCTTGAGCCGATGCTTCGCCTGGTCTAGAGGAATCTTGAAATCTTCGATGTCGAGCCCAGCACGCTCAAAGTAGCCGCGCACCTTCTTTGAGCGCGGTAGGAGGTGATGCATCTCAATGACATCATCACATCCGTTATTATGTACCAGGACGCCGCTGGTGGCGACGCGGTAGAGGTGTTCGCCCTGGACGGTGAGGTTGTATACGCGGTGAGTGCCGGGGAGGGTGCGGCGGGCAACGACCGTAACCAGGCCGCCGACGCCGTCGAGCTGCTCGCCTTCAACCAGTTCCGCCGCGCTGAGCCACGCATTGCGGGTGACGCTGTAGAACTTGTGATTGCCCGTCGGGCGGAGGGTTTCGAGCCGGCCGTCCGGGCCGCGCAGGTCCAGCTCGATGACGTCGCGGTTGAGGTGATTGACGGTCGTCAGAACCAGTCGGCCAGGGCCGGGCGGCGGTTGCGGGCACTGCTGGATCGACAGCACCGTGCCGGTCAGACCTTCCGGCAGGCCCATGTCGACCAAGTCCAGCGGCAGCGGGACTTCGGCGCCTTCGCTCGCTTCGACCGCTTCGCACCACTGGTTCGACTGCACCGTGCGGACGTTGATGTCGTCGACGGTTCCGTCTTCCCAGACCTGGAATCGCTGAATCGTCAGCAGCTTATGCGTCTCCGGCCCCGGCTCGGTCAGGTCCAGGAATTGTGAGCGATGGCTCGGTGGATTGTACGCCGGTTTGGGGGATCGAGGGCACGCCAGGGACTGGCGTGGCACTAAAGTAGTCCGGCAGTCCCTGCCGGAAGTGGTGCAGTCAAAACGCCCCTTCCAAACCAACCCCCAAAACCGCAACCCGAGGCCACAAAAGCACTTGCGGTCAAAAATAAATTGGGTGGCACCGTAAGTTTATCCTCGCGCACCTGCCCTCTTTTTCCGTCGTTTCTTTCCCAGTGGCAATCAAAGCAGGTCAACCTCAGGATTTATCTGAGGCATACCGATTTCATCGTTGCTCAGGCCGAAGACCTCAGCTTGCTGCTGAATTAGCGAAACAACTTCATGGTATGCCATCAAACGCCCGATGTCGTAATCAGTGTTCGATGAATCCCGCTCTTCTTTCGCTTCTTTGGCCTTTTCGACGATTAAGCCAACCAAATCTCGAAGGTAGTTTGTTACAACTGTGTCGTTCATGACCCACCTCCCATACTCCGTAGTAGCCCTTCTAGAATCTCCAACTGCTCTTGTAGTCTCACGATATCCGAGGGCCACTTATTCTTCAGCAAAGCTTGCTGCTGCCGCGGATCGAGCTTGTCAAAACCGGGAATGTACTTACCGGGATTCGCAATTTTGTCCTGATGTTCTGCAATTTGTTTCTTCAGCGAGTTGATACCTTTCTGAATTTGGGATGCTGGCTTACCAGCGTAGTTTTTGAGGAATCCGGCATGCTTACCACCTTGCCGAGCAACTTCGAATGCACTCCTTGGGGCATTCTTGGCGAGCTGCTTTCCGGCCTCGGCGGCTTCGTCGCCGTATTTTGCAGCGTAGCGAGCAACTTTTCCACCCTTGCCGATGGCGTCGCCGTAGACTGGGATCATGGATGCGAATGACAGGCCGGCGCCCACATGATCGCCGCGAGCCAATGAAATCACTCCGTTGACTCCATCGGCCGCTTCACCGATTACGGGAATGCAGCCCACTACGTCTAGCCCCAGTTGGACTTTGTCCCAAAAGCCACCCCAACCGGATCTGCTTGGCGAGCTGCTTGAATATGAAGTCGATTGCCCCGAGCCAGAGTAAGCGGTTGTAGTAGACGCCGCCGGACGAGCCGCCTTCTTCCTCGCCGAACACGTCACCTTGGTAGTCCCCGGCGTAACCATCGAGATCGCCGCCGTCGGATGAATCGCCGGATTGGTCACTTGAGGAGGGGTCGGTGCTGCTGGGTGGATCGCCGGTGGTGTCGAGGTAGTCGAGCGGGAAAAGTTCTTCAAGAGCTTCTTCCAGCGGGGTCTTTTGCCAGGGGGCGCCGTTGGTGGGATGGTATTGGTAACCGGTTAGGTGGACTTCATCGTCACCTGAAACCGTGAACGACTCATCGATCTGGCCGGTCGATGGATCGAAGAGGGCGTTCCAGTTGGCCGAGCGCTGGAACGATGCATCGCGCAGCGATTGGTAATCCCAACCCATCTCGCCCAGCAACAAAACGGCCTGGTCGACCGAATCGTAATGCTGTTGGTAATCGACCGACGAAGTGGCCGACGAGGATGCCGAACCGTTCCACGTGAACCTGTCATCAGCGGCCAGGCTGGCCGACAGCGAGCCAGTACGGGACGGAGTGGTAGGTCATGCTGCGGCTCACAGCGATAGGTCATGCTGTGGCTCATGGGCGCGAGGGATTCAAATACATTCGCCGCATCGATAGGTCGCCCCTTCAGGGCGATCAGGGATCGTGTCGATCTCTTGCCACCCAGGGCGGCGGCCGCGTGCTCGCGGTGCTCGCTTGACGGCCTTGCCCCGGGCTAGTTTGGTCTGGCCCCTGCGGGGCGTTGCCGCCAGGCTACGGTGCCGCAAAGGCTTCGCCCAAACTCCACACTCGCCTAGACCTGCCTGGCGAGCGAGGCCGATTGCGACAGCCGCTCGAACACCCCGGCCAGCCGCCGCACAGCCTCACAGGGACGGTCGGACCACGCTGCCGAACAGTCCTGTATAGACAGCATACCGAAGTCACGGAGCGCCAACCCGAAGGCCATAACTTATAGTTGCAGAAGCACTTGCGGCAATATAATTGGTGGGTGGCACCAAAATACTCGCTCCCCAGGGCGTCGGCCGCGATCGAGCGATGCTCGATCGACGGCCTTGCCCTGGGCTAGGTTGGTCTGGCTCCTGCGGGGCCGTGCCGCCAGGCTACGTTGCCGCCAGGGCTTCGCCCAAACTCCACACTCGCCTGGACCTGCCTGGCGAGCGATTCCAACCGCCGTTCGCACAACTCGGACAAATTCGCGCACAACTCGGACAGCCGTCCAACAGTCCCGCAGGGACAGCCTGCCGAAGCCACGGCTCGCCGACCAACGGATTCTAACTTCTTATCGCAGAGACACTTGCGTCAACCCAATGGATGGGTGGCACCAAACTGTCACCCTCTTCGATCCCGATTCAAACCGTGAAGTGGCGCAATGATCGCCCTCCAGGCGAGAGTCCAGAGTTGTATTCCCAGTTCGAGTCTCGTTTTCAGCCGCGAAGCGGCGGGATGATCTAGCTCCGGGCGTGAGCCCGGAGTTTGGATGGCGCATTGTTTCCCAACAGTCCCGCAGGGACGGCATGCCTACGCCTTCCAGTAGTGGAATTCGCCAGAATTCCCAAATGCCACAATTTGCCCCGAAGGGGCAGCGCCATGAAAGCCCAGGGCAGAGCGCCAGCGGCGTAGCCGCTGGAAGCGCCGCCCTGGGAACACGAACGACCGTGAGTTTGCGGTAAGCGTGTGTGAGGATTTTTGGGAGAACGGGTAGGCTGGAGGTGGGTTTGATGCTCTAGCCGAAAGGAGCGCCGTTCCATGGAACAGTTGAGTGCACATAACGAGCGTCTTGCTGCAACTAACGATTTTACTGCAACTAACGATCGGCTTACTGCAACGAACGATCGTCTTTTCGAGCAGGCCGCGGAGGCGTTCAGGCAGTGGAGGGGGGCGAAGTCGGGACGCGGGCGGATTCCAGATGAACTATGGGATTTGGCGTGTCAGGTCGCTCGCAGGCACGGCGTCGCGAAGACCGCCGGAGCGCTGAAGCTCGATTACTATACCTTGCAAAGACGGTTGGACGGTCGTGGTGGAGCCCGGGGTAAGGCCGTTGACACTCCAAAGAAGCGTCGTCGTGGCAGTGCGGGGGCGTTCGTGGAGCTGGCTCCGGTAACGAACATCAGTCCGCAGGCGGAGTGCGAATTGGAATTCGAGAACGGCCGCGGTACCAAGCTGACCCTGCGTTGGAAGGGAAGCACACCGCCCGACCTGGCTGCGCTCAGCCAACTGGTCCGCCAGGAGTAGCGGCCATGCTGCAGATCACCCCGCACATGCGTCTGCTGGTGGCGGTCGAGCCGGCTGATTTTCGCAAGGGCATCGACGGGTTGGTACGGCTGTGCAAGGACGTGCTCGATGAAGATCCTCTGGACGGCGCCGTGTTCGTGTTCCGCAACCGCCGGGCCACGGCCATCAAGGTGCTGATGTACGACGGCCAGGGGTTTTGGCTGTGCCAGAAACGGCTGTCGACCGGACGCTTCCGGCACTGGCCCGACGGCGTCAAGGACGCGGCAGCCGCATCGCTGGCCGCCCATCAACTGTTGGTTCTGTTGGCGGCGGGGAATCCCGAGCGAACCGAAGCTCCGGAGGACTGGCGGCCGGTGCGGCGCGGCGCCTAGCGGCCCGGGGCACTCCAGGCTGGTCATTTTTTCGAAAATTGACGTTCTACCATTTCGCCGAAATGGGATAAAACGATGGCGGCTTCGTCGACTGCTTAATAGTCCGGGCGGCTCGGTCTCCCGGGCGGCGCAGCTGCCGTGCGGCGCAGCTGCCGAGCGGCTGAGTACCTCGTGTGTTCCAGTTGCTCGTGTGTCTCAGCAGCGGCAGCACGAAGCGGTCTTCAACGATTCCCGCGCTCTGACTTGCAAATCGGTGGACGTCTCGATGGCTGGCTCGGCAAAACGGAAACGACCATCACGACGATCAGGCTCATCGCGGCCGGAGGTGCAAGTGGTCGACATCACGATCGACGACTTGAACCGGCTGCTGGACCGGATCGAGCAGCGGAAGTTGGAAGAGTCGGACTACGACCTGCTGCTGAAAGTGCTGCGGTCGTACGACTATGTGATGAGCCTGTTGCGTGACGACCACGTCCGGCTAAGTCGGCTCAAGCGAGTGTTGTTCGGCAACACCGAGACGCTGAAGAACGTGATCGGTCGCGGCAAGTCGGACGATCAGGCGGCGGCCGAGGGGGCTGAGACGGACGGCGCTGCCGCGTCGGAACCAGCGTCGCCGGCCTCGCCCGCTCAGCCCGGACATGGACGCAACGGGGCCGACCAATACCAGGCGGCGCGAGAGGTCCGCGTCGAGCACGATCGATTGCGACCTGACGACATCTGCCCGGAGTGTGGTGACGGCAAGCTCTACGAGATCGGTCCGCGGGTGGTGGTGCGGGTCAGCGGCCAGCCGCCGTTGGCAGCGACGGTCTATCGGCTGCAGCGATTGCGATGCACTCTGTGCGGACAGTTGTTCCACGCCGAGACGCCGCCCGAAGCGCAGGGACAGAAGTACGACGAGACGTCCGCGGCCATGATTGCTCTGTTGAAATACGGGTCGGGGTTGCCTTTCAACCGACTGGCACGGCTGGAGGAGGCGTTGGGCACGCCCCTCCCGCCGTCGACGCAGTGGCAAATCGTTGCCACCTACCTGCCCATCCCCAAGCTGGTTTACCACGCCTTGATCCATGAGACATCGCATTGGGACTTGTATCACAACGACGACACGTCGATCAAGATCCTGAATAAGCTGGGCTTGGAAAAACCGGATAGCGGCTCAGGTCGAACTCGCACCGGCACGTTCACTTCGACGGTGGTTGCCCGCCGAGAAGGGCTCGATGCTGCGCTCTTTTTCAGCGGGCATCGGCATGCGGGCGAAAACCTGGCAGCGGTGCTGCGCGATCGACCGGAAGAACTGGCTGCGCCGATCCAGATGTGCGATGCGTTGTCGCGGAACATGCCCGATGAGCTGCGAGCGATCGTGGCCCATTGTCTGGCCCACGCGCGGCGTAACTTCGTGGACCTGGTCGAGGTGTTCCCCGACGAGGCGGAGTATGTGATCCGGCAGCTCAGTCACGTCTACCGCGTGGATGCCGAGGCGCGGCGTAAGGGATTGTCTCCCCAGAAGCGGCTGGCGTTGCACCGAGCCAAGAGCCAACGGGTGATGGACGGCCTGCACAAATGGCTGACCCGGCAATTGGACGACCGGCTTGTGGAGCCGAATTCAGCGCTGGGGCACGCGATCAACTACATGCTCAAGCACTGGGAGCGGCTGACCCAGTTCTTGCGAGTTCCCGGTGCTCCTCTGGATAACAACGTGGCCGAGCGTGCCCTGAAGAAATCGATTTTGCACCGCAAGAACTCGCTCTTCTATCGCTCAGCCAACGGAGCAGAGGCGGGCGACGTCTACATGACGCTGATCCATACGTGCGAATTGAATCGCATCAATCCTTATCAATATCTGGTAGCGTTGCTTCGCCACGCCGACGACGTGGCCTCCCAGCCCCATGCCTGGCTCCCTTGGAACTACGCTCGGCGTCAAACCGAGCTTGCCCAGGCGGGCGTGACCCCCCAAAGCGTCTAAATCCAGCCAACCGCCAGCACCGGCAACCCGCTAGTTCCGGGCTATCACCCCCTCCCACCACCACAAGCACCACCACCACCATCTAGGTCGCTCAGGCCACCAATCACCCGCCCAATTCCATCCAAGATTTTTCCAGCCCGCACGCTTACCGCAAACTCACGATTCTTCGACGTGCCTCGGGGCCAACCAGATCGCAGCGCCAGTGAATTTGGCCTTCGGCCAAAACGGGCTTATTGCGACTCCAGTTCCTGGGGCGTTGCCACCAGGCTACGTTGCCCGCCAGGGCTTCGCCCAAACTCCACACTCGCCTAAACCTGCCTGGCGAGCGATTCCGACAGCTGCTTGAACAACTCGGCCAACCGCCCAATAGTCCCGCAGGGACAGCAGTCCGAATCCACGGCTCGCCAACCAACGGATTCTAACTTCTTACCGCAGAGACACTTGCGTCAATCCAATCGGTGGGTGGCACCAAACTGCATGGCTGGTCGCCTGCGCATGGTTATCCATGGCCGTCTGGCGGATCGACGCCCCGGCCCCTTCCCCCTGCGTCTTGTCGAGCATCTCCGCCCGCGGCAGCGCGACGCGGTCAACGGTTCTCTGGTAGCAACGAACCCCCGAAGCCTCCGCCCGAAGCTGTCACCCCCAGCTTACCGTCAGCCCTTTTGACCGCGCGAAACTCGTGCCCGCATCCAGGCTCCAATCGCCCTCTCCAAATCCATCCCCAAATCGCAACATCCTGCCACAAAAGCAGTTGCGCTCAATGATAAAGTGGGTGGCACCGGAATTTTCGGGAATTTTCGCACGCTCAACTTGCCAATGGCCGCGAATCGTGCGCACATGGGCGGGCACGAAACCACTGACTATTCACGAGCCGGTTGATCCCAAGGTCGGATCCGGCCCGTTGCAATTGCTGACTGCACCTGATTCTTAAGACCTAGGGAGTCTGCGCCGATCGGCCACACGCGATCAAACACCGCTTGAATCACGGGATCTCGGTAATCCGCAGGACACCACTCTGGCGCGGGAGACTCTCGTTCCAACTCGCTCCATATTAATTCTTGAAAGTTGAACCAATCGTCGTGCGACATCTTTAACGAGTTTACAAGACTTGGGGTTGGCCAGTGCAGTTGCGCCTGGATTCGCCGTTGACGCAACTGTTTTCCCACTCCCCAACCCTTTTTCAAAAACTGCTGAATTGCCCGAACCAAAGCTTCCGCAAGCGCGTCCCGAAGTCTTCCTTGCCGATCAGCATCCAGGTAGAACACTTCCGCGGTCTGTGAAAAGGCAGGTATAAACTCCGATGGCTCAGATGTGCTTTGCAAGCGCCTGTACAACTGCCCAAAACTCTCGCCAGGATGACTCATTACAAAATCAAATACGTCAGTATGACCTAGGTTCTTGGCTAACCCACGAACGCGCTCAGGCCAATCCCGACACCACGTCCTGTTCATCGTTCGACAATCTCATTTATAGGGGAGAAACGGGAGGCCTCGCAATTCTTGCACCCGCATGAACCGATACCCGATTTTCCAGATTTCGCGAGGCGTGAGTTTTTCACCTTTCGCCAATTCTGCTTTATACAGTTCCTTCATGAGTTTTTCATTCCAACCCATGGTGTGCAGCGCCGAGTGCGTGCCTTGGTCAAGTTCCACCGTGACTTTATCGACGTCAAATCCGCGTTCTGCGAACCACTGACGATGCTCCTGCGGAAAGATGTGATGGCGTGGAGGCCTAGCCGCTCCAGCCCGCACCTTGCTGACGACCGGCAAATCGCTAATGTCATCGTAGCACGTATTATGCACCAGGACACCGCTGTGGGCGACGCGGTAGAGGTGTTCGCCCTGGACGGTGAGGTTGTAGACGCGGTGGGTGCCGGGGAGCGTGCGCTTTCGCTCGACCGTGACCAGCCCGGCCACGCCGTCGAGCTGTTCGCCTTCACTCAGTTCCGCCGCGCTGAGCCACGCGTTGCGCGTGACGCTGTAGAACTTGTGGTTGCCCGTCGGACGCAGCGTTTCCAGCTTACCGTCCGTGCCCCGCAGGTCCAGCTCGATGACGTCCCGGTTGAGGTGATTGACCGTGGTCAGGACCAACCGCCCGGGCCGGGCGGCGGTTGCGGGCATTGCTGGATCGACAGCACCGTGCCGGTCAGGCCTGCGCGGCAGGCCCATTTCGACCAGATCCAGCGGCAGCGGAACTTCGGCGCCTTCGCGCGCTCCGACCAGCTCGCACCACTCGTTCGACTGCACGGTGCGGACGTTGATGTCGTCGACGGTGCCGTCTTCCCAGACCCACTCGGCGCGAATCGTCGAGCAGCTTGTGCGTCTCCGGCCCGGTTCGGTCAGGTCCAGGAATGTGAGCGATGGCTCGGTGGATTGCACGCCGGTTTGGGGGATCGAGGGCACGCCAGGGACTGGCGTGGCACGAAAGTGGTCCGGCAGTCCCTGCCGGAAGTGGTGCAGTCAAAACGCCCCTTCCAAACCAACCCCCAAAACCGCAACCCGCGGCCACAAAAGCACTTACGGCCAGAAATAAAGTGGGGTGGCACCGTAAGTTTTCGCCGCAAGTGTCGACGACTTCGCATCCAGGCCTTCCGCGCAACGGCGGACTAGAAACGTGCGTGCCGCCGCAGGCCCAGTCGGCGCGGTTGAGAGCTGCGTCCGGAAGCCGTTACGAGTCAAACGATCCCAGGAACTGTGCACGATGCTCGGTGGCACCTGTATGGACAGACGCCAGATGGCGTCACTGTTCCCGTCCCTGTAATTCGTCCGCGCTACCACGACCCTCCCGCAACCCCGCAAGAACAGCCTACGGCACGTGGGTGCACCGAAGTCGTCGGGTTCGGCCCATTCAGCTATCATCGCTAGATCAGACACGCTTCGCATCAATCGTGGCGGCTCTTCGTGGATCGCAGCACTGAAGTGCCGGGGAGTGGTGCGCGAACCGGCCCGGTGATGCACTCACAATCCTCGCACAGCGTTGAACAGCCAGTCGCCTGCCAAGGAGCGGTGTCCTCGTTCGTCCGGAACAATTCGCGACTGAGCATCGTCCAACGACGTCAAATGTCGCGCCGGCTCGAACAGCTCCACGATGCACGCCGTCCAGTTTCGCATGTTCGGGCATACTGAACTGGCACACCACGCGCTGTGACTGAACATTCCCATTCAGGCATTCTCATACCGGCGAGTGCGTTGCGCGCCGATTCCGCAGAACGTCGATCCTGAACCGGGCGCAATGGCTTCCGCGTCGCTATCGCGCGCTTATCACAAACTCCGAATGACATTGGTAATCGCGCATTTCGAAACAGCACGGGTTCGAGAATTTGTTTCCTGCGGTCCTCAGCGAGATCTGGCAGGCCGAATACTCGTCCGCGGCTTCAGCCGCCTCTTGCAGATGAGCTCGTCCGGAGCAACCTCGGGATTGACGATCCAACCATCTCGACGGGAACTTCTTTGATACCAAGTCGCGATGCCATCGCTGGCAGCGCGCGCCCTGTGGCTGTCCATCGTCGATCAGCTTTCGTCCGTGACAACAGCGACGGATCTCGAATTGCACGGAAAGTGCCCCGCTAGCGTCGCCCTGGTCATCTTTCGTTGCACGCCTGAAGCGCTTGATCTTCTTGCCGCTGAATTCCGATTTTAGCTGGCGACCGTAGAGCTCGGAGACATTCGCGACACGGCCGCACCCGTTATTATGCACCAGCACGCCGCTGTGTGGCGACGCGGTAGAGGTGTTCGCCCTGGACGGTGAGGTTGTAGACGCGGTGGGTGCCGGGGAGCGTGCGCTTTCGCTCGACCGTGACCAGCCCGCTCACGCCGTCGAGCTGTTCGCCTTCGACGCAGTTCCGCCGCGCTGAGCCACGCGTTGCGCGTGACGCTGTAGAACTTGTGGTTGCCCGTCGGACGGAGCGTTTCCAGCTTACCGTCCGGCCGCCGCAGGTCCAGCTCGATGACGTCCCGGTTGAGGTGATTGACCGTGGTCAGGACCAACCGCCCGGCGGCAGGCGACCACGAGGCGGCGGTTGCGGGCACTGCTGGATCGACAGCACCGTGCCGGTCAGGCCTTCGCGGCAGGCCCATTTCGACCAGATCCAGCGGCAGCGGGACTTCGGCGCCTTCGCGCGCTCCGACCAACTCGCACCACTGGTTCGACTGCACCGTGCGGACGTTGATGTCGTCGACGGTGCCGTCTTCCCAGACCCACTCGGCCCGAATCGTCGAGCAGCTTGTGCGTCTCCGGCCCGGGTTCGGTCAGGTCCAGGAATGTGAGCGATGGCTCGGTGGATTGCACGCCGGTTTGGGGGATCGAGGGCACGCCAGGGACTGGCGTGGCACTAAAGTGGTCCGGCAGTCCCTGCCGGAAGTGGTACAGTCAAAACGCCCCTTCCAAACCAACCCCCAAAACCGCAACCCGCGTCCACAAAAGCACTTACGGCCAGAAATAAAGTGGGTGGCACCGTAAGTTTTCCTTGTTCTCTTTGGGGCTACACTGACTACGAGCTATGAAGCATCCGTTCCACTTTCTCGATTTCCTCCAATACCATTTCGTTTTGTTCTTCCGGCTGGCACATGAAGTGAATGTGTTCTAGTTTCCCGACTAGAGAATTCAACGTAGTCGTAAGCGAATCGCCTGCACTAGCTTCAAGGCCAGAGGCGATACCCTCAATCGATGATGCCAGTTCGACGATTGACATATCCCCCGAGCGAAATCGATTAAACGCGCCTTCGATCATTTCGACCAGTCGTTTGCTGTGTTCGTCCACTCGTTGTACTCCATCGCCGTTGACTAGTGCCGAATAATCGAAATCACAATCCCGTTTTCCAGTATGACTTCAACATCCCCGAGTATTTTACTTACTCGCGTTGTAGATCCAACGACACGAATGCCGCCTATCCGCCCGTGCTGAATGACTTCTTCAACCACCATTGACGGAACACCGCGTCCTGCTAAGCCTCCAGGCGCATTTCCAAAAGACTTCGGAACCATTCTTTGTATGGCGTGTTCCGTGTAGAGACGTCCGTTTATGTTGGCATAGACTCGTCCACCTCGCGTAACTTTCGGCAGCTCACGCCACGTACCCCATTTCGCACCAAACAGCGCTGTCTCCCTTGGGGCAACTACTCCAGTGGCCGCTCGCGCAACTCGCAAACCAGCACTGAGGCTACCACCGAGTGCGCCACCGAAGATACCGGACTTGGCGCCGTCCCTAGCTGCATCTTCCAAGTTATCAGCCGTTGCAGCGCTAATCAAACCGCTAATGGCACCGGAAATGGCTCCAGATTTAGCACCGACACTCGCTCCGATAGTAGCCCCGGGGATGGCGCCGACCCCGCCCTCTGCCGACCCCACGATAGCACCTGTGACCGCTCCTGTCACTGCTCCCGATACTGCGCCTGTCGCAGCTCCACTCGCCGCGCCGGTTGCAGCGCGTGCCCCTGCTCGTGCGTAAGCCTTTGCGGTTTCCAGGAATCCGGCTGCGTCCTCACTCCACGGCCAGACCCACGTCTCGCCGAACAGTCGCAATCCACCACTTCCGCCATCACCATCCTCATCGGACTCGGTGTCTTGCCATCCTGTGTAGGATCCCCACGTCGTATCGCCTCCATCGGAAGATCCGTCGGGGTAGTCGCCTGGAGAGGAATGGCTGTCGCCGGAAGCGTCGAGGTAGTCGAGCGGGTAGAGCTCTTCGAGGGCTTCTTCCAGCGGCGTCTTTTCCCAGGGGGCGCCGTTGGTGCGGATGGTATTGGTAACCGGTTAGGTGGACTTCATCGTCACCTGAAACCGTGAACGACTCATCGAACCGGCCCGTGTAGGGATTGAAAACGGCGTTCCAGTTGGCTGTTCGCTGGAAAGAAGCATCGCGCAGCGATTGATAATCCCAGCCGGTTTCGCCAAGCAGGATGATCGCCTGGTCAACGGAATCGAGGTGCTGTTCGTATTCCACCGAAGACCTGGCGTCCGCCGACGCCGATCCACTCCAGGAGACCGAATCGTCAGGATTCAGGCTGGCCGCGAGAGAACCACCGCTGCTCCACTCGTCGATGAACCTCAGGTGCAGCAACGAATTGTCTTCAGCGTCCCTCTCCCAAATGTCGGTGTAGTTGGCATGTTGACGTTCGGACAGAGTTGAACCACCAGTGGCGAGGATATCCAGGACCGCGTACCCCTCGCCACCGACGCCGGCGGAGAGCGAAGCGGTGGCATCGCTGACCGCACTGGCCATCGCCTGGTAGGATCCGTCTCCACGTCCGAAATTGGCCCCGTAGTAGTCGAGTCTGGCCGTGTTATTGCGAGTACCGGTGCTAAAGATTGGGCCGAATTGCGTTTGCTCGCCCGTCTCGATGTCCCAGTTCTCTTGACCGATCACTTCGACATTGAGGATGAGGAAATCAAACCCATCGAACTCGCCGGTGCCTGAGAGCGTCGCTTCACCGTCAAGTAAATCCTCGCCATCAACGCCGAGCACGTCAGTATCCGCCGCATCGTTGCTCGACGAAGCATCTTGGTCGAATGTAGAATCCGTCGTGCTTCCGGTCGCGGAAGTCGCTAGGATGGATCCATCGCTGCCGACCCATCCGAGCGATCCGTCGGAAGTTGCTGCTAATTCGGCAGCGCTCGATGCGTCCAGCTCTTCATCACCAGACTGCGTGTAGTCCCACCTCAACATCAACTTGGCATTCGTCGTTACGGTTCCATGCGGTGTGGTCGGTGTGGTCGTTGGCTCTGGGATAAAAACAAAGAGGAACTGGTCGTCGCCGGAGAAATCGAACGAGCTATCAAGCAGGGCAGACACGTGTCCGGCAGCCTCGGCCCAGGTTCCTTGTCGCAGAATACCCTGCAGGTCGAAGGAGCCGTTGATTGCGCCTCCGATCGCGGCGCGAAGTCCAGTGGAAGCGGTCATGGCATGACCGTAACCGTCGTAGTCGCCCAGGGGATTGAACGGCTGGGGATCCTCTGGATCGAAATTGCGAATCGCGGGCTCGACGTCAATCAAATCCAACCCCAGGTCTCCGCCTTCGGGCAAGGGAGTGGTGGGGCCGCCGGGGGACCACCAGGGGCTGGTCGCGCCGCCGCCTGTGGGTATCAGGTTGCCCGATGAACTGCTGGCCGTCCACGACAAATCGACGTCGGCATTGCCGCCGAACGAATAGTTGCCGCTGAGCGCGACGGCTCGTTCGACCTGGCCATCGGCCTTAAGGGATGGCGTGCTGCTGACGTGGATTCCCTCGACGGCCGTCAACGTCAGGCCCAACGCGGCGCTCCAGGAGGCTTGCGCCACGAAATCGTCGGGCAGGTCCCAGTCGTCCCCACCGTCGGTGCTTGATCCCGATTCGTAGTTGTTCGCGTACACATCGTTGACCGGCGCCGTCTCGTCACCCGGCTGACTCGATCCGTCCGTCGATCCGCCACCGGTGGTCGTGCCGGAAGATCCGCCACCGGAACCGCCGTCACCCGAATCTGGGGCCGGAGTGGCTGTGGAGGAACCGGAAAGGGATGCAGTCAGCGAAATGGAATCGGACAGGTCGCCGTCGAACGACCATTTGACGCCGGCCGCTGCCGGCGTGCTCATGCCGCGCGATGCAATGAACGTGAACATCACGAACGTGCTGCGTTTGATTTCGATCGACGCCGACCAATTGCCTGTTTCTTGCAACTTCGGCCCGGTCGATCCGTCTCCTGCGTCGGAAGATCCGGCATCGCTGCCGCCGGTGCTGGTGTCGCCCGACGAAGCGTCGCTGCCGCCTGTACTGGTTCCGGACGACGTTTGCGTCGTCGGACCAGAGTCGCTGCGGTTCGGGTCGGGCTTCAGGTCGTCCAGATCGCCGGACAGGCTGGCACTGGCCGTTGCGTTGAACACCAGCAGGAAACGCTCGGTAAACATCCACTGGTCGGGTCCTACCCACACGACATCGATCGCGTGAACCCAGTTCAATCCGTCGGCTTGACGATCGGGGTTGGTGAAGGAGCTGAGGTCGAAACTGCCATGCGTGCTGACGATCGATGTGGTCGATTGCGTCGATGGGACGAAGTCGTCGAGGTTCCCACTGGCTTTCGCGATCTCGAACGAGGGGAACTCAAAAGTGGGAACGGATATGCTGCTCGAGCTCGAGCCGGACGCACTGTCGGAAGAACCTTGATCGGACGCCCCTTCGCCTTCGCCGACCATATCGGAAGTCGCTGAATCGGCTGGCAGCGTATCGGGCAGGACCTCCTCACCGCTGGCGGTGCAAAATGCACCCACCGCGATTCGGCCATCGTTTGCCGTCAGGTTGGTCGGCTGACTAGGACGCGACGGTCCTGCAACGATTGCCAGGGATCCGAGAAATGCGGTCAGGTCGCCGCGGCCCAATCGATCGGCTTGCCCAGCGATCGGATCGGCCTGCACCGACGTCGCGGATTGTCCCGATTCGGCCTGTACCGTGTCCCAATTGGTTGCTTCAAAACCAAGCTGCGTTGCCATCTCCGCGCCGAGCATCTGCGGCAGAATCGTTTGCTGCGACGGGATTTGGCTGAGCACGTCGCCGACTTGTGGTCGAGCCCCTAAAGCGCTCTCCTGTGCGCCGAACGATTGATCGACCGCGCGGGTCAAGGCATCCCGAATCTCGGGCCCATCGAATTTCGCGGATTCGATTCTCTGATTGAGTTTGTCCCGCGACTCGACGTCAATGGGGCCTTGAAAGCTCAGACGAACGCTCGGTGCGTCACCGGCAGCATATTGCGCCGGAAGCAAATCCGGCCCGAGTGCGCTAAGATCCGCGGCCAGCAACTCGCGCCGCTCGAGCGACTCAAGGAGGATTGAACGAAATCGAGATGCCCTTCCTAGCTTCTCCCCCCCGTAAATTAACACAGGAAACTTTGATTGCCATGACGCACCCCCGTGATCGCAAGAGTCCGAAACAATCTGGGATTCTCCCTGAGCCTATCGCGTTTGCGCAGGATTTGTATCTTAGTGTACCAACGTGCGCAGGTAATTCAAGTATTTCGATAGTCGCATTTCTAGTTTTTTGAGTACTGCTTAACCTTTTGGGTGTGCCCCGTATCCGATGCATGGAATGCGTCGCCCCGTGCTCATGAGGCAAGTCGGAGGCATCGGCGAAAGGTAGCTATACGTTTACCCCGTCATGCTTCGGTTCGTCTTGCGCTGAGCAATACGCTTCGCGTATCGTCCAGGTCCGATGTCAGCGATTCGCAGACAACTCCGCGTCGCAAACCTCGATCAAACAGTCCAGCGAATTGAAGTTACCGGCTGGTTGACAATAACGTTTTCATAGATGGGACGAGCTCGCCTCTGCGAGCGCCGGCCCACAACGGGTTCTTCCGGTGGAGCCACGATATGCACGAAAAGACATTGAGGCCGAACGGATTCTTGAAACAGTCGGTTCGCCTGTTCTATCACACGAGGTATACGGGCAAAGGCAATCCCCGCAATCCCGGATACCTCAACGATTTGAAAAACGACCGATGAATGCGTGGAGTACATCGATGGATGAAAAGCAGATCTCGCAGCATGCCTTGTCCGTCCTGGCGGCAAAAACGTATCGGGGTGTCGGGCGATCGTGGCTGGTGAACAACCTGAGCCATCGGCCGCAGATCGACGAAATCGTGGAGCGGCTCGAGCGGGATCGGCGAGTCGATACGCCGGTCAAGGGGACCGAGCTCGAGGAGCAGTTCGCCCGGCGGCGAGCGGAATTGGGCGATCGGCTGGGACGGTTGATAGGGGATTGCGATCGGGTGATCGCGGTGGGGGAACCGGAGTTTCCGTTCTGCCGTGGGCGGATCAAACCGGGAGAATATCCAGTCGTCCTGTTCTGTCGAGGCGACTTGGGTTTGCTGGCCAAGGGCCGGAGCAATGCGGCAGTGATCGGGTTTCTCGATCCGGACCAGCAGATCGAGTCGCGCGAGCGGCAATTGGTAGCTGAGCTGGTGCGCGGCGGAATGGCAATCGTGTCCGGATTGGCGCGGGGATGCGACGCGATAGCCCATCGGCAAACGCTCGAATCGGGCGGGAAGACGATCGCCGTGCTGCCCAGTCCTCTAACGAATGTCCTGCCGGCCGTTCATCGGGAGCTGGCCGATGCGATCGTCTCTAGCGGCGGGCTGTTGGTGACGGAGTATGCTGAGGAGGCCGGATCGGGGCAAGAGCTGCGCGGGCGATATGCGGAGCGCGATCGGCTTCAAGCCATGTTCAGCGACTGCATCGTGCTTGCCGCCAGTTATGCGAAGAATGACCAGGGGCTGGATAGCGGTTCCCGGTTGGCCATGGAATTCGCTCGCCAGTATGGCCTGCCGCGTCTGGTGATGTACGACAGTGAGCTGGATGCGGACGATCCTCGCTTCGATCTGAATCGCCAATTGATGGAAGCCGACTCGTCGGTTCACGCCGTGACCGCCTCGACGGTCAGGCAGATCGTTGAAAAGGTGCTGGGCGATCGATCCGCCAACTCCCGTCGCGAAGTTCAGCCTACGCTGTTTTCCTAGAACGAGGCAAGCAGCAAGGTCATTTTCGGTCGAACCAAATTGGGCTGGCGTAGATCAAGGCTCCGTCGGTCTGGCGCGCCCTGAGGTACAAATATCGCGAGTTGAGCGCGTCGGCGACGGGCAACTCGATAGCGTGATCTAGAGCTGAGCCCAGTCGCTGGGAATCGAGCTCGACGACTACTCCCGCATCGCCGATAAGCTGGAGGTCGCTGAGTGGTTTCTCAGTGCTCAGGCGAATGCGAGCGGTGGGGCATGAATCTCTAGTGACTTCTAACTCGCCGCCCGCCTCGGCGTCGTCAATGCGGAAGTCGACCAGTGCCCTGGTATCCCACACTGCCCATGTTCGGCGCTGAAACAGGGCATCCCAAACGTCATGTCGGTCGACCGAATCGCACCAGATGCCGGTCAACGCCAGGCTGTTGGTAGGGATCCTATCGCGGTTTTCAGCCGGCCAACAGAAGGCCCGCCCAGGCCGCGCGGTGTGGTTATCAGAGCCGCCAGTAAAGCCTACTCTATAACCCAGGTTCAGAGCGTCGCGCACCGACGCTCCGGCAGCGAACCAGATTCGCCAATATTCAGATTTCTCGTTGCTCTCTTGATTGCCCCGCGTTTGGAAGACTTCGATCAAACGATGGTACGAATCGCCTTTGGTAAACCGATACGCGAACCATCGGGGTTGACCCTCGGCGGTCCTGGCCGCCGATTCGATATTTGTGTGGTGAGGAATGGCTAGGAAGGGTGGGTGGGATGAATCGACAGCGTAGTCTTCCAACAGATCTTGGATTTCCGCGGGAGTTTGAGCGGTGATGCGGTACGGGCCAAACGGCACCAGATCGTGATCGGCCACGGGAAAGTAGTAGTTGTCGTGCCCGAACTTGCTGCTGTTCTCCCAACCGAACAGAGTTGCAAAATCTCCTGGTCGCTGATTGCTGTTCAGCAGTTCCGCGGTCGATCGCCAGGTCCTTCGGGTAGGATTGTGGTCGCTAGGCGCGACGAAGCCCAGGTTCAGGTGGTCGCGAGCGAAATCCAATCCATCCGCCAGCCTGCCGTCTCCATCGGCAGAAAACCCGGTATGCCAGTGCAAGTCGCCGAAGGCGGCCCGGCGTCCGGTCATCCCACGGGTCCATACCGGCGGCCCAACGTATTCGGCCTCAAACCCAGGCAACGTTGGGATGCCTCGATCGTCCGACAGAGGCAACAGGCGTGCCTTTAGCCGGCCGATGTGCTTTGGGGCTTCCAGTTCCAAGATCAACTTCGAGGTCAGCGAAACGGTCCATTGACGGCCTTCCCACGACAATTGCCAGGTGGATGGAGCATCGAGTTGCGTCTGGTTACCGAAAGCATCTTCTACGACGAGAATCACGCGAACTTTACCTTGATGGTTGGGCGTCGGCCAGGAGTAGATCCCGAGTCGGACCGGCTCACCAGCATAAACATGTAAAGGCAGGGCTGCGGTCGACAAATCTGTGGAAGGCCTGTCATCTTCATGTTTCCAACGGCATTTCAACGTGATCTGCTCATCCGTTCCTGCCCAATACGGAGGAATCGCGTCGAGCCGAATCGAGATAGGAGTGTCTTTCTGCAAGGGTCTGTGCAGCCGCAAACGAGCCACCAATAGTCCGTGCTTGGCAAAAAAATCGTAGGCCTCCGAATCAGCTACTTCCGGCCGCACGAACAGCGTCTCAGCCGCGACCGATCGACAATCGACAAATCGCCATTCGACAAAAGTGCGCAAGTTTTTTCCGTACAACTCGACGATGGCCCCTGAGGGCAAATCAGGCGGCGGGATCCACTCGAACTTCCATGCGAACTGGTTGTCCAGAGTGGCGGTGGCGTGCGGGTCGTGCACTAGTCGGAAACGAGCCGCGGCATTCTCGCCCACGGAATCAGCCATGACTTGAGCTTTCGGTTGAGATCGACATTCGAGTGCCGACAGGAATGCGATCATCATTGCCAGACCGATGCGGATGATCTGGCGGGCGATCACGGAAGTGGAACCTTTCATCAACACGATTCCTCAACTAAAGTACACCAGGATATGTTTGGAACCATGGATGACGTTGTTTCTACAGGGGAAAGGTCCCGGTAAGGTCTCATGGCTGGTACCCAAGAATTATAGTCACGTTGGAAAAGGCAACGGCCCTTGGTCGCGCAACTACGCTTAGCCAGACAACTGGCGGGAGAGCTCGCGAGGTGCCAGGTTGCTGAGTGAACGGGAGTTGCGAGGGGCATGTTGGATTTACGGTGGTCGTGTTGGTTGTGGAGCGTGGTGATCGGCCTGGCAGTGGCGACCGCCAGTCGCGGCCTGGCCGAGCAACCCGCTGTGGAGATCTACGTGGCGGTCGATGGTGACGACACCGCGACGGGGACGGTCGATGCGCCGCTGGCTAGTCTCACTGCCGCACGAGATCGGCTTCGTGCGATTCGCAGATCGTGCGACCATCCGGTAGATGGGCGGATAGTCCTGCGTGGAGGGATCTATCGATTGCCTGAGACGTTCGAATTAACCGCGGTCGATTCCGGGACTCAGTCGCAGCCCGTGGAGTACACCGCTGCTGACGGGGAGGTAGCGATTCTCAGCGGCGGCGTCGAACTTACCCGCACCGATGTGGGCGCGGACAAGGTATGGTCTTTCCAGCCGCCGAGCCATCCCACACGCCAGATCTACTGGGGAGCCGTCAAAGGCGTGCGAGCGCGACATCCCAATCCGCCACACTTTCTGACCGTGCAAGCTTGGAGGCGCGATGGTGGCGTCGAGCTGTCAATGGAAGATCCGGCCCGACTGGATAAGGCGCAAGACGTTGAACTCGTAGTGAAGAAGCACTGGGACATGAGCCGGTTGCCGATGAAGGTGCAGTGGAACGCAGGCGAACGTCGGGCACAGGCTAAGATTGCGGCTCACGCCTGGCAAGTCGAGCAGAGTCAACAGTACCCGCAGCGATCGCCAGAACAAATCGGATTTATGGAGAACAGTGCTTCGTTCCTCGATGCGCCTGGAGAGTGGTTTTGGAACCCCGCAAGCCAGCGAATCGAGGCCATTCTGCCAGACAGCGAAGATCCGCTCAGTTTACCGGTTGTCGCGTCGCAATTGGAAACGCTCATTCACATCCACGGCGTGCACGACGTCCGTTTTCGTGGATTGGTCTTCGAGCATACGACCTGGTTGCCGCCAGAGGGAGTCTATGTGGGGCTGCAATCGAACATTCATGTGAATCCGAGAGATACACAGAGCGTGAACACTATACCTGCCGCGATCGTCCTGGTTGACAGTAGCCGCGTGGCGATCGCGGAGTGTGTACTCAGGAACCTTGGCGGAGCAGGAGTCAGCTTGGACAAGACCGTGAACTGCACGATTGCCAAGTGTATCTTTCGCGAAATCGCTGGGAACGGTGTGACAGTCGCGCCGCGCGGTGGCGATGAACAGACGCAGGTTACTGGTGTTCCGCGCGGCACGCGTATCGAGCACTGTTCGATCGCAGCTTGCGGTACGGAGTTCTTCGGCTCATCCGCCATTGCGGCCTTTTACAGCGACAACCTGGTCATTGCGCACAACGAAATCTATGCACTACCGTACAATGGGATTCACCTAGGATGGTATTACGGTTCTCACCAGCACACGACCATTGAAGCCAATCATATCCATCATGTGATGCAATTCGGCGACGATGGTGGGGCCATCCATACCGTCGGATCGCTTCCCGGTTCGATCATCCGGGAGAATTGGATACACGATGTTCGGCACAGCCGATGGGGCGACCAGTGGCCTATCTCCAGCATTTATCTGGATAACAGCACGGCAGGCGTCCGCGTGTCGCGCAACGTTCTCGAGCGCGGAAACACGCAGATTGCGTGTCGCAACGGAACACAACCGGAACTAAATGACATCCGAGACAACCAGGCCGACGGCCAGCAGCTCGATGCTGCAGAGGTTGACCGCATCAGACGATCTGCAGGCCCGGACTTACGCAGAAACCGCTTCGGACCGCTGCGCTATGACGATTCCCTATGGCCGCCTCTAGTGCTGTACTTCGTCGCCGATTAAGCTTCGACTTTTACACTGGGGGCATGATGCATCACCCATGCTATCGTCCATGTGTGGCCAATAGGGGAGAATCCCCCGAGCAGGCCGGGGATGCTCTACTCATCCAGCCCGCCAATCTTACCCTCACACGGTTGGTTGCTTGTGTCTTGGAGTCTGCTTAGTACCCGATGAAGACAGCGGATGGAAAAAAGCCAAGCGCTCGGACGAATCCGGGTGATCAATCGAGGGCGCCGGCGTTCACGACGGGCTGGGTGTGCCGATCGCTGCACAGGACCACTAGGAGATTGGCGACCATGCTGGCACGCTGGTCGTCTTTCAGCTCAATGATTCCATCAGCCGCCAACTTTTCCAATGCCATTTCCACCATCCCAACCGCTCCCTCGACGATCTTCGTACGCGCCGCCACGACGGCTTGCGCTTGCTGGCGTTGGAGCATAGCGGCAGCGATTTCCGGTGCGTACGCAAGATGACTAATCCTGGCTTCGATGACATTCACCCCGGCGCGTTCCAGTCGCTCTTGGATGTCGCGCTTTAGCTGCTCGGAAACTTCTTCTGTATTGCCCCGCAACGACGTCTCGTGGTCCTCGCTGTCGTAGGGGAACTTCGCGGCTAGATTCCGCAAAGCGGCCTCGCTCTGCACGGCAACAAAGTGCTCGTAATCGTCCACCTCGAAAATTGCTTCGGCCGTGTCCACCACTTTCCATACCACCACGGCAGAGATCTCGATCGGATTGCCATCCCGATCGTTCACCTTGGACGGCCTGCCTGCCGATCGTATCCGCGCTTGCACGATGCGACCGGTGGGGTCTTTCTTTTCCGGAGTATCTGAAGAGCCGGTCTCGAAATTTCGCACGCGAAGTGAAACCTTCTTCTTCGTATAAAACGGATTGACCCAATAGAAACCAGATTCGACGATGCTGCCCCGATAGACCCCAAATAGAAGGAGCACCCGAGCTTCGTTGGGCGCTACCGCCTGGAACCCGAACAGGGCAATGGAGGCAGCCGCAGCAAGGAGCAAGGATACTGCGAGGGCAGCCGACAATTGCGCACCGGTGAGCACCTGCGCGTTATTGACCGCATACACGAACAAACCGACCGCCAATGGGATGGCCACCAACTCGGCCACCAACATCCACCACCCGGACAACGGTTTCACCACTTTTTCTTGCGTCATTCGGCACCTCAACAGCGATATTTACCTAGGCAATGCCCGCGCAGAGCCTTGAGATTTCGCGTCCCCCCAACCGACTCAGGCCGCGACCGACGGTGGAGTCCCGATGTGGTGGAATTGCCCACCTAAACGAATAGGCTCATGGAACCGGTTCGATTGGGCGCCGCCCTCAGCGGTGGTTACGATTTCCAGAGACCATGGGGCACGGCCATCGATGCTTGGAAGAGTCGGCGAAAAGCCACGGGATAGGATGGGAACCCGCGACCAACCAGCCCGTATTCCCGATGGTCCGTGATTGGAGAGTTAACTTGCCAACCCAGTTTCAACGGTTGATTCTGCGAGCGAGCCCTGGAGCCATGGCCCAAGCGGTTCGTGAACTTACGAGCCAACTGTGAGACGGAGTTGCTGGCGGCCTATCCGGCGCCCGACGTTTGCCGGCAGCTCGGCCCCCCTCCGACCATTGCGGCCAAATTCTATCCCCAACCAAAAGCGAACGTTACCGACCAAGCGGCCGGCGAGCCGACCGTACCAGCGGCTGCGCCAGCGGCTGCGATTGGCGCCGACATCAGCAACCATCAGCTCCATCGCGGGATAAATCAAGCCCTCAAAGATTCTGCCCCTGAATCGCCGCAAACTCTTGCTTTGGTGGGACTTGATGGCTCGAAAGTGCTTATGATGAGAATGGCTTAAGGCGTGATTTGTTATTTAGTGGGCGATGTAGGACTCGAACCTACGACCCCCTGCTTGTAAGGCAGGTGCTCTAACCAACTGAGCTAATCGCCCGATGTCTCAGCCATCGCTTGACGAGCGACAATGGCAATAGGTGGGAGCTTAGCCATTGGACAATTGCCGCGTGCGTCGAGCACGCCGCTCAGCCCGCAACCGATTGCGTCGCTTGATTTCGCTGGGCTTTTCATAATACTCGCGCCGCCGCATCTCTTTCTTGATGCCACTGCGCTCTACTAGTTTTCGAAAGCGACGCACCGCTTCTTGAATCGTTTCACGGTCACGGACCAACAATTTCACCATCCAGAAAACTCCAACCCTCTTCTGTCTTAAATCTAATCTGTAAACGAGGCACTGATTGAGCGGACCCAACTAATATCGCCGCTCTGGTTCCCATTGCAAGAGCGATGATTCTACTTTCCTCCGTCCGTCTCGTCCAGTGTCTTTCACCCAACGGACAAAAAACATGCCACCCTCCGCTGGAGGCATCCTCAACACTTTGGCGGAACCGATCCATTTGACCTTTCCTCGCTGTGTAGCGACACCGCTCAAGCGGCTGGTTCAACGATAAAGCCAGCCGCCAGCTACGAGCAAACCCTGCCTCGGTGTCAGGGGAAACGAAAGCTCTGGTTGCAGCCTCTGGTCGCAACCCTTGGTACCTACACCGAAGCGATTCATGCGGGCAGTGCGGTTTGAGCGATTTCTGAGCATTGGACCGCTTGTGCAGCGGCACTGCTTTGCATGCGGCGAGCAGGCGTCCAAAAGGGTGACAGGTCGCGACTTTCCAGCCGATAAAGGTTCAGGGTGAGGTGCAACAATGATCCGTGGTAGGAGGCTCGATCCGTGTGGCGTTCATTTTTTTTTGCCGTAGGAACAATGATTGTCATACTCGGCATTGAATGCCTGTTGATCGACAGCGCTACGCTGGCGACGGAACAGACGAAAACCATCGAGGTTCCCGGTGGACTGTTCACGCCTCCTAAAGCCATTCAGGTCACCAGTGGCAAAACGATTCGCCCCCCGGAGTGGATCCCGTGGAGTCTCATCACCAGCGGCGCCGTGGTCATTCTGTACTCACTAACCCTGCCGCAGCGGGGAGCCGCAGGGGGCGGCGGTGGCGGATAGGATGACAGGTAACATGACGAGGGCATGAGCCGCCCGCCGCTTCGACACTGCCATGTGTTTACCGACCGCCCGAAAGATACAGGACGATAGCTGATGGAACCGGCCGCCTGCCGCCCGTTGCCGCGATGGTCGCCGCCAGCGCATCCGCTACCGCCAAGGGCCTCCACCTCTCAATTCCCCTCCTCAGAAAGTGCGGTCAGGGAGGAATTGTTTTACTGCCCCTCGCCGCGCGCTCCGCTTCGAGCCCCGTTCAGACCATCGACGGCAAGCGATGGGGCAGGAAACATTACCACCCCACGCGCCGCAGCCAGCCGCTCGCTCGCACCGCCAGCTAGCCCGTCAGAAATTCGGTGCCGCGGGACCGTCAGCGGCCTCCGCAGGCCAGCTCCACAGGGTGCGCCAAGCATTGAAGGATCGACGCCACCCGCACCTCCCCCGCGGGCTGGAAATTGCCGTAGCGGCAGAAAAGCCGAAAAAAATCCAACCAAAATGATTGACGCTGCCCGGCACATCGAATAGATTCCTAAAACCACGCTTGGTAATGCACCGCAGACCTGCATTAGCTCAGCTTATGCCAAAGCATCTTAGGGGGAAGAATCCCCCTTTGTTGACCACCTAAACAGGGCCCGCGTCCCCTTGGCAGGGATGCCGGTGAAGCGAGCCATTTTTTGGTGGTTTGCCTAGGAACTGGGTTAGCGGGAGCGATTGACCGGTCACTTAAGCGTGGCATGTAATGCTGCCCCACAACGAGAATTGGTTTATTGGACAGTCCTTGACGATGCACCTTCGTTACCTAAAAGTCTTCTGCGACGTAGTTGATCGTCACAGTTTTTCGAAAGCCGCCGCGGTCAATAACATGACCCAAAGCGGAGTGAGTCAGGTTGTGCAACACTTGGAGGACGAGTTGCAGGTACAACTGATCGATCGCAAAAAGCGTCCTTTTTTGTTGACGCCCGAGGGGACTAAGTTCCACAGCGGTGCCCGGCGCATCTTGCGCGAGTTTGACACCTTGTGCGAAGAGATTCGCGCGGCAGGACGGCAGGTGGCTGGAACGGTATCCATTGCGGCCATTTACAGCATCGGCTTGAGCTACCAACCGGAACTGCAACGGCGTGTCAGCGAGGTGTTTCCCGAAATCGACTTGCGTTTTCGCTTTTGTCATCCCGATGAGGTGTATCGCTTGGTCGACCAGGGCACGGTCGACTTTGGGTTGGTGAGCTATCCCCAAGCGAACAACTCGCTGCAGATAGAGCTGTGGCGTACCGAGCAGATGGTCTTGGTCGCTCCGCCGGACCATCCGTTGGCCCAGGCGGAAGAAGTCACTCCTAGCCAGTTGAGTTTGGCGAGCCTCGTCGCCTTCGCCCCGAAGTTGCGGATTCGGCACGAGATTGACCGCTATCTGCGTCATCTGGGTGTCACCATGCAGATTGCTGCCGAGTTGGATAACATCGACTCGGTCCGGCACGCGTTGGAAGTGAATTCGGCGGTGGCGTTTCTGCCGGAGCCATCGGTGCGTGCCGACTTAGCCGACGGCACCTTGATCGCTTTACCATGTCCTTGGTTGGAGTTGGAGCGTCCCTTGGGGTTGGTGACACGGCGCGACGATGCCTTGGGCAGGGCAGCGAGGTCGGTGATGGAGTTGATCCTCGAACATGCGGGTGAAACGGATGGTCGAGGGGCGGAGGCGGCGCGTCAGTCTACTCGGCAGGCAGGAAGCACGGCGGACGCCAGCGGAGGCGTATCGGTGGCGAATCGTTTTGGCTGATTGCTCTGGTTCCATGGCTAGAAGCCTGGTGAGCGCTGAGGCCATCAGGGAACAGCTTGGAGCTGAGTCCCTGCAGGGACCAAGGAGCAAGGCCTCCAACTCGCCCCTTGGCCGCGGGCCGACATTCGCTGCTGCCGCGGATGGATCGAGGTCGCCATTGAGACAGAAAAGAGAAGATTGGCTGAAGAGAAGCGATACAGAAGAAACGATCAATCCGTCCACGCGGGAGGACACCACCTTGGATCGCGAAGGGAAGGTGGCCACTGGCGGGACGAACATGGCTCGTGAGATCACAAGGTATTGAGAGGTAGGGGAAAAGCATGCAACCACGGATTCATCTCCCAGATCGCGTCGGGCTGTACGATCCGCGCTATGAGCACGATTCCTGCGGCGTGGGTTTTGTCGCCCACATCAAGGGACAGGCGAGCCATAGTATCGTCTTGGACGCCCACACCTTGTTGATGAACATGGAGCATCGTGGGGGGTGTGGTTGCGAGCCCAATACGGGGGACGGAGCGGGTATTTTGACTGCTCTGCCACACGGGTTCATCGCCAAGATTGCCGACCGTGAATTGAAGGCAGCGCTTCCACCGGCAGGCCAGTTTGGGGCCGGCATCGTCTTTTTACCGCGCGACGCCCAGCAACGTGAAAAGTGCAAGCATGCGGTCAATCGCTTGATCGAAGAGCACGGCCAACGGCTGGTCGGCTGGCGGAAGGTGCCTCAGTTGACCGACGAAGCGAACGTCGGCCCGGCGGCGCGCCGTGCGGAGCCTCACATCGAGATGCTGATCGTCGCTTCGGGTGGCCTGCAAGGCGATGACTTCGAGCGTGCCCTGTACACCATCCGTAAGCGCAGTTCGCATCTGTTGCGTGGCGACACCAGCATGTCGGAGCGCAAATTGTTCTACATTTGCAGTCTGTCGACCAAGGTCCTCATTTACAAAGGAATGCTCAATACCGAGCAGGTATTGAAATACTACCCCGACCTGCAGGACCCCGATTACACCAGCCATCTGGCTATGGTGCACTCCCGGTTCAGCACCAATACCTTCCCCAGTTGGGATCGTGCCCAACCATTTCGGTTCATGAGCCACAACGGTGAGATCAACACGTTGCGAGGCAATATCAACTGGATGACCGCCCGGGAGGGCATGTTGCAGTCCGAGCTGTTCGGGGAACAGTTGCCCAAGCTGTTTCCTATCTGTGAGGCCGATAACAGCGACTCGGGAACCTTCGACAACGTCTTAGAGTTTCTGTTGATGAGCGGCCGCACGCTGCAAGAAGCCGTGATGATGATGATCCCCGAGGCCTGGCAGAAGCATGAAACGATGTCCGAAGCCAAACGGGCCTTCTATGAGTACCATTCCTGTCTGATGGAGCCATGGGATGGTCCGGCCTCGATCAGTTTTACCGACGGCCATTACATCGGGGCGGTACTCGATCGCAATGGCTTGCGACCATCGCGATACTACCTCACCCACGACGATCGAGTGATCATGGCCAGCGAGGTAGGGGCGTTGCCGGTTCCTGCAGAGCTCGTCAAGGAGAAGGGGCGGTTGCAACCTGGCCAGATGTTCCTGGTCGATTTCGAACAGGGGCGACTGATTCCTGATGAGGAATTGAAGGAGCAGTTCGCCACCCGGCATCCCTATCGCCAATGGCTCAAAGAGCAGCGGATCTTGCTGAGTGATCTTCCCGCCCCGCAGGACGCCCACGGTTTCGATCCCGACTCGCTGCTGCAGCGCATGCAGGCCTTTGGGTACACCACGGAGACGATGCAGTTCATGCTGCTGCCGATGATTCGGGACAAGCGCGATCCGATCGGCTCGATGGGCAATGACAGTGCGTTGGCATGCCTCAGCGACCGCCCGCGGTTGCTGTACGATTATTTCAAGCAACTCTTTGCTCAGGTGACCAACCCGGCGATCGACTCGATTCGGGAAGAGATCATCATGTCGCTGGAGTGCTACGTGGGTCCGGAGCAGAATTTGTTGGCGGCCACCCCCGAGCACTGCCATCGCCTGCTCATTCCGCATCCGATTCTGACCAATGAAGAGATGGCCAGCTTGAAGCAGATGGACCATCGCGGCTGGAGGTCGAAAGTGATTGACATCACCTTCCCCCGTGCCGACGGCAAAGCGGGGCTGACGGCGACGTTGGATCGAATCTGCGCGGAAGCTGAACAAGCGATTCGCGACGGCTTCAGCATGCTGGTCCTCTCCGACCGCGCTGTAGGACCAGATGCCGTTCCGTTACCGACACTGTTGGCCACCGGATGTGTGCACCACCATCTGGTGCGTAAGAACCTACGCACCCAGATCGGTATTGCCGTGGAGTCCGGTGAAGCGAGAGAGGTCCACCACTTCTGTTTGTTGGTCGGCTACGGAGCCGATGCGATCAATCCGTATTTGGCGTTTGAAAGTCTGTGGCAGGCGCGCCGTGATGGCTTGACGGACCCCCATGAATTCACCGACGACGAAAAGATCGTCGCCGCCTACCGCAAGGCCGTGGCCAAAGGGATGCTCAAGGTGATGGCCAAAATGGGCATCTCGACGCTGCAGAGCTACAAAGGAGCACAGATTTTCGAAGCGGTCGGCCTGCGGGATGAAGTAATCGACAAGTGCTTTACCCACACGCCCAGTCGCGTGCAGGGTGTTGGCTTTGATGTCATCGCGGAAGAGACGTTGCGACGCCATGCGCTGGGGTTCCCACCACGGAAGGAGTTTCGGCTGCCTACGCTTCCCAATCCGGGAGAGTTCCATTGGCGGGCCGATGGCGAAAAGCACGGCTGGACGCCGACCAGGATCGCCGACTTGCAGATGGCAGCGCGGACCAACAATGCCGACGCGTACTGGCGTTTCGCTGAAGCGGTCAACAATGAGAACCGGGAGCGGTGTACCTTGCGCGGCCTGCTCAAGTTCCGTGAGGATCCTTCCCGTGAAATTCCGCTGGAGGAGGTGGAGCCGGCCAGCGAGATCGTCAAACGTTTTTGCACCGGTGCGATGAGCTTCGGCTCGATCTCGGCCGAGTCGCACGAGACGTTGGCCATCGCCATGAATCGGCTCGGGGGCAAGAGCAATACCGGAGAGGGAGGCGAGGATCCCATCCGTTTCGAGCCGCTGCCCAACGGGGATTCGAAGCGATCGGCCATCAAACAAATCGCCTCGGGGCGCTTTGGCGTCACGGCTCATTACCTGACCAATGCCGACGAGTTGCAGATCAAGATTGCGCAAGGGGCCAAGCCGGGCGAAGGGGGCGAACTACCGGGTCACAAGGTCGATCAGACCATCGCGCGGATTCGCTACTCCACCCCGGGTGTAGGCTTGATCAGCCCCCCGCCGCACCACGACATTTATTCGATCGAAGATTTGGCCCAGTTGATTCATGACCTGAAGAACGCCAACCCGTCGGCGCGAGTGAGTGTAAAGCTGGTTTCCGAGGTGGGCGTGGGCACGATCGCTGCCGGCGTCGCGAAAGCGAAAGCAGATCACATCCTCATCTCCGGCGACGCTGGCGGTACCGGCGCCTCGCCGTTGACAAGTATCAAGCATGCCGGGCTGCCTTGGGAGCTGGGAATCGCGGAAACACACCAGACCTTGGTGCTCAACGACTTGCGCAGTCGCGTCGTCTTGCAGACCGACGGCGGCATGAAGACCGGACGTGATGTGGTGATCGCAGCGCTGCTAGGAGCCGAAGAGATCGGTTTCTCCACCGCTCCGTTGATCACCTTGGGTTGCATCATGATGCGCAAGTGCCATTTGAATACGTGTCCGGTCGGCATCGCCACGCAAGACCCGGTGCTGCGAGAAAAATTCCGTGGCAAACCGGAACACGTGGTCAACTACTTGTTCATGGTCGCCGAGGAGGCGCGTCGGTACATGGCCAAGCTTGGCTTCCGCACCTTCAATGAGATGGTCGGCCGTACCGAAATGCTCGACGCCGAAGCGGCCATCGATCATTGGAAGGCCGATGGGATCGACCTGACCGCCCTGCTGACGCCGGCCAAACCGTTGAACCCTGCTTCCACGTTGTACTGCAGCATGAAGCAGGATCACGGATTGGAACGCTCGCTCGACGTCACCACGCTCGTCCCCGCCTGCCAACCGGCCATCGAGCATGGGCAACCGGTGCGGCTCGAGCTGCCCATCGTCAATATCAATCGTACGGTGGGGACGATCCTCAGCCACGAGGTCACCAAGCGGTGGGGCGGAGACGGTCTGGACGACGGCACCATCCATTTGAAGTTCCGCGGTTCCGCGGGCCAAAGTTTTGGTGCCTGGATAACGCGGGGCATCACGCTGGAAGTCGAAGGAGACTGCAACGATTACGTCGGCAAGGGATTATCGGGTGGTCGCATCATTGTCTACCCGCCCCGGGAGAGTACCTTCCGCGCCGAGGACAACATCATCGTCGGCAATGTGTGCCTGTACGGAGCCACCAGCGGCTATGCGTTCTTCCGCGGCCGTGCGGCCGAGCGGTTCTGTGTACGCAACAGCGGCGCCTGGGCAGTGGTCGAAGGGGTAGGGGACCACGGTTGCGAATACATGACTGGAGGTCGGGCCGTGATCATCGGGCCGACGGGCAGGAACTTCGCCGCCGGTATGTCCGGAGGCATCGCCTACGTCTGGGCTCCCGATCGCGACGCCTTCCGCTTGAAATGCAACTTGGGTACCGTGCTCCTAGAAGACGTGGAGACGGAAGAAGACAAAGCCGAATTGCTGGATCTCCTGGAGCAGCATGCCAACTTAACGGGATCGCCAGTCGCCAGCCGCATCATCGACCAGTGGCCCGAGGTCTTAAGCCAGTTCGTCAAAGTGATGCCGATTGATTACAAACGCGTGCTCGAAGAACGAGCGCGGCATGACGAGGAATGCGAGGCGCCGGTGCATGATGAAGCGATGAGCGGATAAGCCAGACGGCCGCCCGCATGCCGGCCTGGATAGTTGCCGCCTTGGGCGGCGCTGAGCAGTTGCCGCGAGGCTTTAGCCCACTCGCCGGCACCCGGTACCGACCCACTTTCCAATCCACATTACGATCGAGTTGAAATCATGGGTAAGCCAACAGGTTTTAAAGAGTATCCCCGCAAGCCGGTTCCCTACCGAAATGAGCACGAGCGCATCCAGGATTTCGGAGAGATTTTCTCTCCAGCCGATGCGGAACATTTGCAGATTCAGGGAGCCCGCTGCATGGATTGCGGCGTGCCATTTTGTCAATCGGACACCGGTTGTCCCATCGACAACTTGATTCCCGAGTGGAACGATTTGGTGTACCGGGGCCGCTGGCGGGAAGCACTGGATCGTTTGCACCGCACGAACAACTTCCCCGAGTTCACTGGTCGGGCCTGCCCTGCGCCGTGTGAAGGCGCGTGCGTCTTGGGGATCATTGAACCGGCGGTGACGATCAAGAACATCGAGAATGCCATCATCGATCGCGGCTTTGCCGAGGGTTGGGTCCAACCGCAACCGCCGGAGACACGCACCGGAAAACGGGTCGCCATCGTGGGCTCTGGACCAGCAGGACTGGCCGCTGCCGCTCAATTGAACAAGGTCGGACACGAGGTCACGGTGTACGAACGGGCCGATCGAATCGGTGGCTTGCTGATGTACGGCATCCCGTGGATGAAACTGGGCAAAGACGTTGTTGAGCGGCGGATCAAATTGCTCGAGGAAGAAGGCGTGCGGTTCGTCACCTGCACCCACGTGGGCCGCGCCGAAGATTTTCCCCCCGGTCACATGACGAAGATCATGCAGGAGCGGGGATGCGAGATCCAGTTCATCGATCCGCAAGATCTGATTGCCCAGTACGACGCCGTGTTGCTGGCGACGGGCGCCACCAAGCCGTTCGATCCGACGGCTCGCTGTCCGGGACGCGACCTGGATGGCATCCATTTTGCCATGGATTACTTGACGCGCACGACCAAAAGCCTGCTCGATTCCAACTTCGCGGACCAGGCCTATATTTCGGCCAAGGACCTCGATGTCATTGTCATCGGTGGGGGTGACACCGGCGCGGACTGCATTGGCACGGCCATTCGTCAAGGATGTCGTAGTGTGGTCAACTTCGAATTGCTTCCCAAACCTCCGGCCGAGCGCGCACCGGACAATCCGTGGCCGCAGTGGCCCAGGATCTATCGCTTGGATTACTCGCATGCCGAAGCCAAGGCCAAGTGGGGTGAAGACCCGCGCGTCTACACCATCCTCACCAAGGAGTTCATCAGTGATGGCAACGGACGGGTGAAAGGGGTGAAGACGGTCCAACTCGACTGGTCCAAGCCCGGTGAACGCGCTCCGTTTTCCGAAGTGCCGGGCAGCGAAAAGGTGTGGCCAGCCGATCTGGTGTTATTGGCCACCGGATTTGTGGGCCCCGAATTGACCATTGCCGAGATGCTCGGCTTGGAAACACAGCGCCCACGTGGCAACTGGCAAACCTTCGCTGCTGAACATGGCCCCTTCGCTACCAACGTCGAAAAGGTGTTCGCCGCCGGAGACTGCCGCCGCGGCCAATCCTTGGTCGTATGGGCGATCAATGAGGGACGCGGCGCAGCGCGAGCCATCGATATCTACCTGCAGGGCTCCAGCGTGCTCCCGGCTCCCGGCATCACGCAAGAGACGCCTGTCGTCCAGCTCACCCGCTAAGTCACGGACGCCTCGTGGTGGTACGGACCGCGGCGACGGTTACCACAGGACACCCTGCGTGCGGGAGGCTGCCGGGCCCATCACGACGGTGGTACCCAGTGTGGGCGAGCGGCGCTCGTTGCGTCGACCATTTGTGCACCCGTGGGCAGCCGCGGCACGTCCGACGTTGCCCGGTGCGAGAACGTTGTGATTGCTCATGTTGCTCCGGCCACCTTCCCCGTGGGGCCGTGATGGATGCGAGGTGCGAAATCGGCAAACCAACATCAACCGCATTCAACCAGACTGATGGCGCGCTCCCGGGCGACGACAATATGATCGATGACGCGAATCCCGAGCAGGTCGCCACAGGATCGTAGACGTTCCGTCACTTGGAAATCCTCACGACTAGGCGTGGGATCTCCAGACGGATGATTGTGAACCAGCAGAACTGCCGACGCGGCATCTCGAATTGCCGGACGAAATACTTCGCGCGGATGAACGAGACTGGCATCCAACGTCCCCACGGTAATGCGATGATTGTGAATCGGCCTGAGCTTAGTATCCAACGTAACGATATGAAATTCCTCTTGTTGACCGTCGTACGCGAGTCGAGCAAATGCTTCACGGCAATAGGCGATGGCCGCATCGGTGCTATTGATCATCGCCGCCGGACGACGCTGGCGAACCGCCGACTCTACGCGACGCCCCAACTCGATCCCTGCCATAATCTGGCAATAGGCCACTTCAGAGATAGCAGGACTGACCGCCTTCAAGTCCGCAGGACTCTGCACAATCAATTGCTCAAGCCGCGATTCGAAGGCCTTAGCAACCTTTTGCCCCGCCTGAACTGCCGATTCGCCGGGACGCCCCGAACGGATCAAGATGGCCAGTAGCTCACTGGTTTTCAATTGCCCCACACCGACGTTCAGCAGTCGTTCCCGCGGACGCTCTTGCGTGGGGGTCTGATTCACTTGAGAGCCATGCAATCGCTGGTGCACCCATGCCTCGACGTCGAAGCGCTCCACATCGATGCGCCATTCGAAGCGTCTTAGGGTCGCTCCATCGGCATCATCGTCCACCCGGGGCACGATCGCCTGGTCGGCCACCAGTTCATTGATCAACCGTGAAATGAATACCGAAGAGGCTTCCTGGCACGTCGATACGACTTCCTCTTTATCAAAGGTTCGTTGCCGCTTGAGCACTTCCAACACCTGCAGGTATTTGCGACGGCGTTTTTCCTCTTCACTGGGACGGGGCATCCAATCTCTACCTCTCTGGACAGGGCACCACGGATCGGCCAAAAGTCGGTTGGCAACTCGCCTTCGGCCAGCGGCCAGCAGGCTTTCACCGGTTATCAGGCAGTTGATGGGCGGCAGCTGAGGAGATCGCGGGCGACGCCCCCATTGCCTCGGTCTGCAGTACTACCATCTGCTGATAGACACCCGGTTGCCGCATGAGTTGTTCATGCGTACCCGACTGCACGATTCTGCCATGATCGAGCACGAGAATCAAATCGGCCTGGGCGATGGTGCTGAGCCGGTGGGCGATCACCAGGGCGGTGCGGTCTTGCAGCAACCGCTGCAGGCTGCGTTGGATCAACCGTTCGCTCTCGCTGTCCAGGTTACTGGTCGCTTCGTCGAGGATGAGGATTCTCGGATTGGCGAGAATAGCTCTGGCGATCGCCAAGCGTTGACGTTGTCCGCCGCTGAGTTTCACCCCTCGTTCCCCGACCCAGGTATCCAGGCCTTGGGGAAGAGCCTCGATGAACTCGAGCGCTGCCGCAGCCTCCGCTGCCCGCCGCACGTCGTCGATGTTAGCCCCGCGGCATCCATAGGCAATGTTCTCTCGCACCGTTCCGTCGAATAGAAAAACATCCTGTTCGACAACGGCCAACAATCGACGGTAGGAATCCAGGGTATACTCCTGGACGTTCAGACCGTCGAGCAGAATCCGCCCCTCGGTGGGAGCATAAAAGCGGGCGACGAGATTGCACAGCGTCGTCTTTCCCGCACCACTGCGGCCGACTAAAGCTACCGTCTTCCCAGCGGGCAAGTGAAACGAAACGTCGGACAACACATAGCGTTCCGTCCCCGGATAACAGAACGATACCTGTTGGAACTCGAGTTCCCCACGAACCGTGGTCGGATGAGCGACGCACGGTGCCGTCTGCCGATTCGCTTCCACCGGCTCCCCCAGCAAATCAAGCACACGTTCCAACCCGGCCAGATTGTTTTGAAAGGCCATGGCGCTGGAGGCGATCGTGGCGATCGGCCCCAGGAGCATCGTCAGGTAAACAAGAAACATCATTAGATCACCCAGCGTGAGCTGTCCGCGCAGAATCTGCCACCCGCCGTAGAGAAGCAACCCGGTAGAAGCAAGGGGAATCAACACATCCCAGACCACTTCGATGATGCGCGTGGCCCACCACACCATCAATTGTTGCCTGGCCAGCAAATGCATGCCGCGAGCGAAACGGCCCGCCTCGGTGCGTTCACGATTGAACGTTCTTACGACACGCATCCCGGCAAATGTCTCCGTGGTGGTCGCATCGATGGCTTGCCGCCGCTGGCGAATATCCTTGTACATCGGCCGGACGCGTTGAATCCACGTGCGATGCGTCCCCCACACGGCAGGCAACAGCAACAAACCGCCGAGCATCAGTCGCCAATCGACCAACATCAAAATCACTAGACTGCCAATCAGTTGAATGACGGCTCGCCACGGATTGTAAAGCATGTTGAAAATCAAATCGGCGATTCCCCCGGCATCCTCACGCAGCAGACTCGTTGCCCCTCCACTTTTGAGCGTGTGCACACGATGCAGGGGCAACCGCACCGCATGTTCGAATACGCGCCGTCGCACATCCGCCTGCACCAGATTCACTGCTTTCGTAGCGTACCACCTTCCCCACAGATGGATCCCTGTCTGGAGTAGGATGACCGCAACGACGGCTGCCGCAATCGCCCACAGCTTGTGCATGGGGGACCAGGATTCGATCCACGGTGGAACCCAGGCAGGCAAGGGGTGTGGGGGATGAGTCAACACATAATCGATCGCCAGTTTGGTACCCGCCGGAGGCAGCAGGCTTAGCAATGTTGATACGGTCAACGTGGTGAGGGCAAAGATCACCTTGCCACGATGCCCAGCGACGATTCGCCAGAAAGCGGCAAGCAACTGCCAAAAACTTCGTTGCCGTTCGCTCGGCAGGCCCCGTACCTCTTTGTAATTCTCCGGCTGTTGGCGGTCCGACGCCTCGCGGCGGCGACGCAATTGTTCGAGGTACTCGGCATACTGTTGGCGGCTGGTCGATGGTACGTTCATTTGCCAAGCTATGATGATCCCTTTCGATCAGTTCGATCACTCGTTAGGCGGCTGATCTCGATCAGCCCATCCATGCATTCTATATCGTTTGGCGGAAGGCAAGGCATACGGATGAGTGCACCATGTTCCACGATGTTGGCGCCACCGGGAAATGGCACGGCAGAGGATTACTTCTGTGCCCGAGACGATTTTCGTCGCTTGACGGAACAATTGGGCTGGGAGCCCGTTCGATTGGCGATCGACGATGATCAGGGAGCCTCATTGGACCTGACGATCGATGGAGCCTATTGGGCGGCCAGGTCGCGATGCACGCTCATCGTCTCCAGCGGGCTGCATGGCGTCGAGGGACCATTCGGATCGGCGGTGCAACGCGCCTGGCTGCGGCGATTGCTCCATGAACGGACCATGCCACCGGTCAACGTGTTGCTGCTTCACGCCGTCAACCCCTGGGGATGGTTGCACGGACGAAGGACCGATGCCTTCAATCGTGACCTCAATCGAAACTTCCTTCAGCCGGAGGAAACGTACACAGGCGTCCCCGATTTGTATCGGCAGCTCGATTGGTTCATCAATCCTCCCACGCCACCACGACGGTTGGACTTCGCACCGCTGGTGGCAGCCGCATTGGTGTGCCGATATGGCCTGCGTCCATTGATGCAATCCATCGCTCAAGGACAGTATGAACTTCCTCGCGGCTTATTCTACGGAGGCAGCGGACCAGCACCGCAGGTCACCCACATGCACGCGATCTTGCAACGATTTGTTCGCCGCGATCATCACGTCATGCACCTTGACCTGCACACCGGCCTCGGCAAACCGGGAAAGCTGACGTTGATCGTCGATCATCCCATCGAGGCATCGCAGGCTTGTCAACTGCACCACTGGTTCCCGGACCAAACGGTTGTCTTGGCCGCGCAAGGGCCGAGTAGCTATCAGGCGCGCGGGAGCTGGGGGAGTTGGTGTCACCGCCAGCAGTTGTGCCACGACTATGTGTATCTGTGTGTCGAAGCTGGTACCTATTCCGCTCCCCGAGTGTTCTTCACCATGCGCAACGAGAATCGCGCGCATTTCTGGACACCTCCCGATTCAAGCAGGCGAGCCGAATATAGGACGAAGCTACGCGAAACGTTCTATCCTCGTTCGCCCACGTGGCGGGGCCGCGCGACCGGACAGGGACTGCAAATTCTGGATAGAGCGTTGCAAGTCCTCTCCGGCTAACGCGCCTCGACGACGCGAATCTCGGTGACCTGCCGCATCAGCTGGAGCACCGCCAGCAACGGAGCGTAAGGATTGTCGCCGGCCAGCGCGTCGTGCCCCCAGCTGATCGGACCGGCAGCCAACGGCGTTCCTGTCGCCGGATCGATGGGCAACCAGACTTTGCCATCCCACGCCTCGCACCAGGCGAACAATCGCATCTCCTGAAGCTCGGCCTGGGGTGCCATTCCCACCGCAAGGCGTGTCGGAATCTGCGCAGCCCGCAACACTGCTGCCTGAACCAGCGCTTTTTCCACTTCGCTCCCCCGGCCACTGGCAATCGTATCCTCGACCGAACGGATCGTGGTCTCAGCAGAAGCCTCGCCGATGGCTTTCGCCACCTGAGCCGCCAAGCCGAGAATCCGTTGACGCGGGGAGAGGTCCGGAGCCCCTGACGCTTGGACCAGCAATTGTTGCACCGCGTCACTATCGGTCGTCATTAACGGACTGGCCTGCACATACTCTTGGAATTCATCGGCCGACATCGTGGAACCATCGAAGAGCAGGGGGGCGGCAGTGGTCTCCACACGGAGGGCCAAAGCGCTGATCGATTGCACCTGCTGGCGATTGGAGGTGACGTGCCTGGAAAAAAGATCGGCTGTTGTCTCGACCTCATAGACAACGTGCCGTGGTTCGGCAGGCAACGACTCTCCGCGCAGCAAAACCGCCCGATCCCGTTCGACCTCGTAACGAAACTCGTCGGCAACGCGTTGAGCCACGCTGGCAGGAACGCGAAACATGCTGGCCATCGTTCCATCGCGGGTAATCGTCTTCCAGATCTCCCCCTCCTGGTCAACCCAACTGCGCGTCCGCAACGGGGAATCGCCAAGATCGATGATCACTTCGATGGGGATCAGTTCCCGAGGTGGGCCGAAGGGCATGGTGGTCAACTCGACCGGATGGGCCGATAGTTCGACACGCACAATCTTATCGATTCCAGACAGGAACATACGCGCTTCGCGCACTTCCCCTGGCTGCATCGGCTGGGCCATCAACATGGCTTGCAACCCCAAAATCCCCCAAGTCCCCTCTTCCCATGCAATGGAAGTTTTCTTGACTTGATCGTCTTCACGGCGAGTAATGTAAAGCGTGTCGCCGCGCAGTTCTCCGCTCACCTCTTGCATCGTATCTCGAATTGCGGTCCGTTCGGTAAAGCTGGCCAATCGTCCGTTGGGATACTCCAGCGCCTCCAGCTCGACGCGATACTGCAATGGCGATTCCGCGGTCCCCACGCGATAGTGGGCGATGCGTTGTACTCGATACAACGAAGCTCCTTTGCTAACGGCAATCGAGATATAGCCGACTTGTCGGTTGCCCACATATTGCAGATACCAGGCTTGCCAGGGAAGCCGTTGTTCAGCAATCCAAGAATCGCCAGCGGCGACGGTAGGCAACGAGGGAGCAGGAGGCTTCTTCTCTGTCGCGTCGGCAGAGGTAGCATCCGGAGGCGGTGGAACGGGTATCTCTTCAACTTCAACCCGTGGACAACCACTGCACAATGACCACATCAGCCCCAAGACGATGAAACGCCAGCCCTTGCCGTGAAAGAGATTGAAAGGTGCATGGTGCATGGGCGAAAGATCCCCCCAGTTCGCTAGCCAGTTGCCTCCCAACTGTGGGCGAGGCACACTCCCCGAAAGCTTTTAATGTACCTACCTGATGCCGCAACGCATCATTACCACTGCCTGCCAGTTGAAATTCCGCAACTCGCATATTTTAACAGGTGCGGTTGTACCGATTGCAACCATCGCAGGAACGGGAGAAAGCAGGAATGAGCGTCCATTTTCGGTCCACAGGTCTTCACTGCCACCGGATTAACCTAGTTTTTTGTGTCCGCCAATAACGCGGCGGCTCAACGTTTCCCCCCACTTCTACCCAACATTCAAAGACAGAAATTGAGAGTCATGCGAGCACAACCTGGAGCGAAAACTGCCGTGAATGATTCCCCGGCTTCTTCGGCGGATGCGTTGACCACCTTTGGGAGCGTCAGCGAGGCAGAACTGGAGGCTCACTTGAGGATCGCCAATTACGGAGCCTTTGAATTGACTGATGCGGTTCGCCCGTCCATCGACTTACAGGTCATTCCTCGTCAGGGATTCCGCTATGATCGGTACGAGGACACGGAAAACGACCTGAACGTTCCGGTCATCATGGCTGCCGCTTCGAAACCGCGTTTGTTCGATCTGTTCATCGATATGATCGATTCGCTGGGTCCGGTGGTCGATGTCGTGTTGGAAACGAGCCACCATTTTTCGCGGGGCCATCGCGATTACTATCGCGAACATATCGACATGCCCGTATTAAAAAGCATTTTATTCGATTTCGAAGAAATGCTCCTCAACGATGGTTGCACGGGTATCGCCGTACTGAATCCGCGTCGCCAGCAAGAGATCCAATTCGATGAACACAAGCTGATCATCGCCTACGGGTCGCCGCTGGAAACCTTCGAGCGGATCTTGATCAGCCACGATGTCTACTTTGACAAGGGGATTCGGTTCATCACCGAGGCGGAGCATGTGCATACCAGTAGCGAAGCGCGATACCAAGAGTTCGAACGCCTCCGCACGCGGTTGGGCATGGAGTCAGAAGCCAAAGACGACGCTGAAATGGTCTAGTCCTCCCACCCTCGGCGCGTCCTGACAGGAATGTGACGTTCGTTCAGTCTCGGCCTGACGACTGCCGCGCAATCCGTCAGCAAGCCCTACACCAGATCCTGCGCCCGGCGACGCGAACGACGGCGATTGCAATCACGACAGACCCCGTGGATGATGAGCCGATGACCGCGGACCAAGAATCGATGCTCGCGACCGATCTGATCACGCAGTTGCCCTAATGCGTCGGATTGGAACTCGGTGAGCTTGCGGCATTTGATGCAGTACAAATGATCGTGTTCGGGGTAACCGTAATCGTGCTCATAGACACTGCGGCCATTGAGTTCGAATCGACGCAATAACCCCGCGTCGACGAATTCTTTCAGCGCACGGTACACCGTCGGTCGGCTGACGTAATGAGGCTCGCCTTTGCGAGGGAGTTGGTCGATGAGCTGGTCCACGTCGAAGTGCTCATGTCGGCTGAATACGCGTTCGACGAGGAACCGCCGTTGTTCGGTCATCCGCAAGCCACGGCTGGTCAGGTACTCTTCCAGTCGCTGCAAGGGGGTCTGCGAAACGGGCACGGCGCCCAGTGATTTCTCGGCCTGTCCCTTACCCTTACTATCAAAGGATTTCACGCTGCACTCCACTTCACTAGAATCGAAAACTCTAGGCTATTCTAGCCGATTGCACCGCGGGCAACAGCGAGGCAAGCCCCGACATCGATCGAGGGGCATTCCTGTGGAAAGAGGCGTCGAGCTGTTTGTCTGTCGCTGTGGAGATCGTTAAACTGTGGAGTAAGCAGCAAGTTGGCATCGGCAAGGACAACGCCCCCACTAGCGATCGAACAATTCTTGAGACGGGAAAGATCGACTCATGTTGAAGCACGTAGCCCTCGCCGCACTTTCCTTAGCCGCCATAGTGACCACAGGCATCGGATGGAGAATTACCCCCCACGCAATGGCATGCCCATTCTGTAGCGCGGTATCTCAAACGCTGCGGCAAGAAATGGCCAGCACCGACGCCGTGGTCATCGCCAGAATTGTACCTGGGTCCGAGACGGAATCCACAGCGCAGTTCCTGATCGAACGCGTCATTCAGGGTGATGGGTTGGTCAAACCTGAACAAGTGATCACGGTGAACTATTTCGGTAAAGCGAAACCGGAACAACGATTCCTATTGATGGGTGTGGATCCTCCGGAGCTTCTGTGGTCCAGTCCACTTCCGATCAGCGAAACGGCCATCGACTATGTGCAGTCGATCAAAAAACTCCCTGAGGACCCCATTGCGAGACTTAAGTTCTATCTTCCGTACTTGGAACATCCCGATTCGATGCTTGCTCGGGATGCCTATGATGAATTCGCCTCGGCTCCGTATGGCGAGCTGAAACAGCTGAAAGATTCCCTCGATCGCCGCCAGTTGTTGCAGTGGGTTCAGGACACGAGCCTGCCGCCCGACAGAAAGCGGCTGTATTTCGTGCTGCTGGGCATTTGCGGACAACCGGAGGACACCGAAATCTTAGAACGACTGTTGCGCAGTGAGGATCCGGACCAACGAGCCGGATTGGACGCCTTGATCGCCTGTTATATTACGTTGAAGGGCGAGTCGGCTCTCGACCTGGTCGATGAATTATTTCTCAAGAACGAGCAAAGTCGGTACGCCGATACGTACGCCGCCATCATGGCGTTGCGGTTTCATGGCACCGAGGGGGGTGTAGTCCCCAAAGAGCGGGTGTTGCAATCGATGCGCCTGCTGTTGATGCGTCCCCAATTGGCGGATCTGGTGATACCCGACCTGGCCCGCTGGGAGGACTGGTCGCAGATCGACCGTCTGGTTCAGCTATTCAAGACGGCCGATGAAACCACCAGCTGGGTGCGCGTACCGGTAATCAATTATCTGCGAGCCTGCCCTTTGCCCGAGGCGGAAGCCGCCTTGCAAGAACTGAAGGAAATCGATCCGGCGGCGTATAAACGAGCCACTTCTTATTTTCCAGTGCCGCGAGCGGGTGACGGGTCGTCGACGCGCCTGCCCGATCGGATGCGGCATCTCGTTTCCGATCGCCCGCTGGGTGGCCCCGGCCCTTTTGCCGCCTCCACCGCCACGGCCATCCCTAGCACGTCGCTCTCTGTCCGTCGCGACCTTCCACCTCCTCCGAACCGATTATTGGTGACCAGCGTAGTGGGTATGGCGGCGGTCACGGTGTGGTTGACCATGTGGTTGGCCATCAGCGGGGCAGGGCGGAGTCCGTTGGCGTGATCGCAGGGACGAGAAACACGACGCATCGATCAGGGGAACACCAAGAGCAATATGAGCAGCACAGTTTCCGTTCACGACACGAAGTGGCCCACTGATTCTATTGCCCCCGAACCAATTCTACATGAAGCCGAGGGCGCTGAGGTCTACCAGAGCCTATCCCGAGCCGCGATCGCCTCACTGATCGTCAGCATCATCGGCTTGATCGCCTTTTTGTGGGCTCCCTTTCTCTTGCTCCCTATCTTGGGGCTGACCTTCAGTGTGTTGGCTTGGCGCGGCTTTCGCCGTTACCCCTGACGAACTGTTGGGTAGACCGTTAGCCTGGGTGGGAGGAAGCTTGGCAACGGTAACGCTGATATTGGCCCCCGCCTATCACAGCTATGTTTACATGACGGAGGTCCCCGAAGGTTATACTCGGGTAAGCTTCGAAGTGCTGAAGAGTGGATACAACGAGCCAGATCGCCCCCCCCAAGAGGCGTTGGCATTGGATGGAAAGAAAATCTTTATCAAAGGGTACATTCATCCCAACTCGATGGATGCCCTCAAGTCGAAGCGCTTTGTTCTGGTTCCCGACCTGGGCACGTGCTGCTTCGGCAAGCAACCCCCGTTAACCCACATGATCGAGGTTACCCTCAGCGGCGATCAACTGGCAACCAAATCCTACCGCAAGCAGCGATTGGCCGGAACCCTTTATGTCCGTCCTCAACTCAAGCCCGTCGATGGATTGACCGGCGTTTACTACCAGTTGCGAGCCGACATCATCAAGTAAGGTAGAGCGATGCATGTTCCCCCCCGACTTCCATACCACCACATTTCCCCGCTGCCCAGATTTCGACCACTGCTCTCCCGTCATCGCCTTGCTGGGTGGACAGCATGTACCCTGATGCCACTGCTGTTGGCCACTTCCCTAAAGACCGCTGGCGCTCAGACGTCGGACCGCCAGGTCGAGGACCGCTCCAGTCGGGCGAGCGCGTTCGCCAAAGGCATCATCACTTTCGACGACCTGAAATTCGATATCGAAAAGGGCGGCAAGTTCGATCGGAAGATGCTTACTCCGAAGATCGAATCGCTGCACAAGAAAAATGTCGAACTCAAAGGGTACATGCTTCCCACCAGCGTCTTCAAGCAGACGGGAATCGAGGAATTCGTTTTGGTACGCGACAACATGGAGTGTTGCTTTGGTCCAGGCGCAGCTCTCTATGATTGTGTTATCGTCCAGATGGAGCCGGGAAAGACGGCCACCTTCACCACCCGCCCGGTGACGGTAAAGGGAAAGTTCGAAATCAAGGAATTCAAGTACCCCGATTCCGACGAGCATTACGCCATTTACCGGATCATCGCCTCCGAGGTACGCTGATCGTCCCCCCGGCTCGCCTCGCCGCTGTGCCCGCCCCGCACTTTCCTGGCGCGTTTGCCCCTTGCTTCTCCCCGCTCGTTCTGTCTGGTTTTCGGTCCTTCCTTCCTGCGTACGCCAGCGCCACGAAAACGCATCGACCTCTCGCCCGCGAACCCTTTTCGCTACTTCGGCTAACCGGTATGCTAATCGGCGGAGAGTGGCCGGCCGTACAATCGGTTCGTGCCACGCGAACTTGGTCGAGTGACTCTTCAACGTCGCCAAGTGGGCGCTGCCCCACTAGCCATGATCTCCTGATTGAACTGGTTGGCCTCTGCCGCTGGTGACGGCACCGACCACTCGCCGCTTGGCAGAGGCATGTTCGATCGAGGACACCAGTTCGACTAGTGCGCAGGCACCGTTTCACCAGCCCATCCACCAGTAAGAACCCAAAGAATCATCATGAGTGAAGCTAGAATCCAGGGAACGGTCCACGTGATCGAAGAGACCAAGACGTATGGCCAGAAGGGGTTCCGCAAGCGTTTGGTCGTGCTCGAACAAGACTTGGGACGGTTCCAGAACTATATTCCCGTAGAATTCATCCAAGATGCCTGCGATTCGGTGGACGATCTGAACGTTGGTCAACGCATCGAAGTGACCTATCGACTGAGCGGACGAAAGTGGCAGCGCGATCCATCCAGCGAAGTGAAATACTTTCTAAGTTGTGAAGCGCTGAGTTTTCGCAAGCTCGACGAGACCCCATCCACCGACGGCTTTGATGATGCAGACCCCAATTCGGCCTTCGACTCCGCCGCCTTGGAAGATGACGACGAAGTCCCGTTCTAGGGTTCAGGACGGCAACACGCGTGGCTATCCTCGTGGGTCTTCCGGCGGGGCACCGAAACCGGCACCGCGCGGCATGTAGATGCAGAGCACGATGCCGAGGAAATAGAGCGCAGTGAGAGGAATAAACAGTCCCAGCATGCTGTAAATGTCGGCCGGGGTGAACAGCATCGATAAAAAGGCGATGACCAAGACAGCGATTCTCCAGTGCTTGAAGAACGCGTCGGCCGTAACGATCCCAAAGCGATGCAACCCTAGCATGGCGATGGGCAACTGGAATGCGAACCCGAATCCCAAGGGCAAGAAGAGGGCAAAACTCATGTAGTCGTTCAATCGCGGCGTGAACTCCACATTCAACCCAGTGGTATAGGTCATCAAGAAGCCAAGGACGAGCCGGAAAACCAAGAAGAACGCCAAGCACACACCGGCCAGAAACAACAGCAGGCTCAGCGGCAGATACCAATAGACGTAACGACGTTCATGGGGATAGAGCCCAGCGGCAAAAAACTGCCAGATGTGCCAGAACATGCCGGGGCTGGCGATGACGAACCCGGCCACAAAGCCGGCCTTGAGCCAAATCATAAAGCCCTCGACCGGAGTCAAACTGACCAGCTTGCTAGGTACGTTCCGCCACAACACAAACGGACGCAACCGCACCAAGGTCTCCTCATCGACGCCAGCCCAAGGGCTGGCATTCACCGCCGCCAGTCGCTCGGCCAACTCCGCATCATCGACCATCGGCGTCTTTACTTCCGCGGCCCCAACTTCCACTGCCTGCGGGTCGTTAGCCTGCGGTACGGCATCGATTTCTCCTCCCTCCTCAGCCTTGGACGGATCGGTAAGCAACGCATCCGGCTTGCCAAACGAGTTGGGATCGACAAACACGTGCTCGGGCAGCATACGGTTCTTGGCAATCCACTCGGCCACCGTATCGCTCGGCACCCGTCCATTGACCCTCCGGTATTCCTCCTTGGCCTGGCGAATGTGGAAGTCAAGAATCGCCTGCTCCAGGGGCTCCTGCATGTAGCGAACAATCGGATTGGCGAACATCAGCCCAATTATTACCCCGGCGCCAAGCCACAAGAAGGCTTTGACCAACGCCTTACGCAGCTCCTCAAGATGCTCCCCAAAGGACATCGAGCTGCTTTCGAATAGGTCGTCGGCAGGGAGTTTCTTGGGAGCTTTTATCTTCTTGCCGGTCGTGATCATAACGTCTGTCGCACTCCGCGATCTACTGAGCTGGCGTCAACTGCGCAATGGGCTGGCCAAGCACCGGGCCAGGCCTAGAGAGATTTGGCACACCACGTGCAAGACGCTACCGCCCGATGCATCTTTCATCGTAGCGGACTCCTGTCAGCGGTCCATGGCACCTGGCTATGCCTCGCTGGCAGACCTTCAGGTGTCTTGATGTGGCCGGTCCTCAGCTGACATATTGTAACTGCTCGCGAAAATCACGTAGACGACAACCGGCCGTCAAGTACCGACGACGACGCACGTAGACCGCGTAATCGGCCCAAGAGAACCGTTCACCGGTGAGGAGGCTACCAACCTCTTGGGGATTAGATGACTCGATAAATCAGGATGCACTGAACAATGGACACACCGCAACCGTATCCCTTGCGATTCGAGCCGTTCTTCCAAAGCTATTTATGGGGAGGACGCAAACTGGGGACCGTGTTAGGCAAACCGATTCCCCCGGATGGCGTGTGGGCTGAAAGCTGGGAAGTGGTGGAACACCCGGAACACACCAGTAGAATCGAAAACGGGAGGTTGAAAGATAAAACCATTGCCCAAGTGCGATTGCAAACTCCTCAGTGGCTGATGGGTGAGGCCAAACAGCAATGGGACCGCTTTCCCTTGTTGCTGAAATACCTCGACTGCCAACAAGTGCTCAGCGTCCAAGTCCATCCGGACGATGCCTATGCCGCCGAACATCTTCTGCCCGATCATGGTAAAACGGAAGCCTGGTACATTATCGACGCCGAGCCGGGAGCCAAGATATACGCTGGCTTAATCCATGGAACGACTCGGGCGATGCTCCTGGAAGCCTTGGCTGCAGGAACGGTCGATCAATTGCTGCATACCATTGAACCCCAAGCTGGCGATACCATCTTCATTCCAGCCGGCACGGTACACGCACTGGGGGCAGGTCTGCTGGTGGCCGAAATCCAACAATCCTCCAATGCCACTTTTCGGCTGTTCGACTGGAATCGAGTCGACAAGGACGGCAAACCTCGGCCACTGCATATCGAACAAGCGTTGGAAGTGATCGATTTCGAGGCTGGTCCCCGTTCTGTCCAAATCCCCCAGGCCCTCGCCGATTCCCCCCGCGAACGACTTGTCACCTGCAACCACTTTATCCTCGATCGCCTCACCTCTAGCACCAAGACGGCAGGCGATGGCCGGTTCCACATCCTTACGATTCCGCAAGGCCAAGCCGTGCTGCACTGGCGTGAAGGTACGGACGTATTGGCCAGAGGGGCGACGACGTTGCTTCCGGCAGCGCACGAAGAAGTGACCATCGAGTTGAATGAAAGCACCGTCGTCCTCGACATGTATCTGCCATAACCTCGCTCCACTTGGCGCGGATGTAGGCGTTGCAGGGAGTCGCTCGGTTCCCATGATTGCCTCCCCCAGGAACCGCCGATGATAGCATTGGGGAGAGCGTTCTGGAGGTTCTCATCCGCCCAACGGAACACAAGTCGATTCCGTTGGCAGTTGGCCATCCGACGATCCCCTCCAAGCAGCCGGCTTGCTCTGGCGGTGGCGGCATTCGTTTAAGTAGGCTTCTCGATAAGGGGCTGAGCTGAGTGGATTGGACCAGGAAAGGATTCTACCCATGCGACGACAAGAACACATCTGCTTGGCCCTGATTATCTCCCTAGCGCCGCTGATGGTCGGCTGTGCCAATCGCGCTGGCTGGGGGTTCTGGTGGGGACAGGGCACGATCGAACGTCAGAAAGCCCGCGCGGCAATCCACGACCCTTACCCGCTCAACGATATCGGGCCGGAGGTGGTGGGGGGACGCCCGCGAGAGTTTGCCAGTCCGCAACCCGAGCCCGTACGGCAACATGTGCTTGAAAATCAGTTTCCCAGCACGTTTCAGTTTCCTCCCTAGCAATTGACTCGCTGCTTCCAGACCTTCAGAATTCCTGGGAGCGGCAAAACGCAGCGCGTGGTTCACAGACCATTGGTCGCCTACCCTTTTCCGCGCCTCCGTTCAGCAAGTTTTCGCCCGGTCCAGTTCATCTTCCCGCTGGGCAATTCGCTGCCCGCAACGGCGAACGGTCCTACCGGCGATCAGTGCACCCGCTGACCGGGTTTGGCGCCCGAATCGGGGGACAGCAAGTAGACTTCCTCCCCGCCTTCTCCGGCCGCTGTGACCATTCCCTCACTTACTCCGAAACGCATTTTGCGCGGCGCGAGATTGGCCACGCATACAACCAATCGGCCCACAAGTTCGTCCGGCTTATACGCTGCCTTGATGCCTGCGAAAACGGTCTTGCGCACCTCACCCCCCAAACTAAGCGTCAACTTGAGCAACTTTCGTGCTTCGGGCACTTCCTCAGCGGCGACGACACGGGCCACCCGCAAATCGACTTTCATGAAATCGTCGATGGTACATTCAGGGGCCAGCGGCTCTTTTTTTAATGGTTCGTCGCTATCGTTCCATGGATCGGTATCAGCGCTAGCGTTCTGCTCTTGCGATACGTGTTCACCGACCGCCTGTTCCGCATCCTGCTCCTTGCTTTCTTCGATCATTGCTTGAATCTCCTTGGGATTGACCCGGGTAAGCATGTGTTGGAAAGGTTGCACCTCAGTGCCAACCAACGGTTGCTGACTTTGCTGCCAATGTTCAATGGGGTCGGCGAGTAGATCACCCGCTTTGCGAGCCAGGTCGGGAAGCACCGGTGCCAGATAGACGGCTAATTGTCGAAACAAATTCAACGCAACGGTACACACGTCCCGCAGCTCTTCTTCCCGAGCAGGATCCTTGGCCAGGACCCATGGCTGCGCCTGCTCGACGAAAGGATTGGCGCGGTCGGCCAACTCCATGATCAGACGCATGGCGCGCGCGTAATCGCATTGTTCGTAGGCTGCGGCGATGGCATCGCCGGCACGAGCGGCGTGGTCGAATAGGCCTCCGTCGTCGGGATAGCGAGAGGAAAGCCCCATTCGGGAAGCAAACTTCGCACAACGGCTGGCCAGATTAACCACCTTGCCCACCAGGTCGGAATTGACCTTGGCTTCAAACTCTTCGAAATTCAAGTCGATATCGTCCAACCGGGGGCCCAACTTGCTGGCGAAATAATATCGCAAGTAGCTTGGATCCAGGTGCCGAAGATAGATTTCCGCGCGAACGAACGTTCCCTTGGACTTGCTCATCTTCGCCCCGCCGACGGTCAAAAATCCATGAATGTGCACCTTGGTCGGCAAGTTGAACCCTGCCGTCTTGAGCATGCCGGGCCAAAACAGGGTGTGAAAATAGATGATGTCTTTGCCGATGAAGTGATGCACCTCGGTATCCGGACTCCGCCACCAACACTCGAGCGATTCCCCCACTCGCTTGCACCATTGCCAAGTACTGGCGATGTAGCCGATCGGCGCATCAAACCATACGTACCAGTAGTTGCCGGGCGCATCGGGGATCTCAAAACCGAAATAAGGCGCCGGGCGAGAGATGTCCCAATCCCTCAATGGCTCGTTGAGGAAATGTCCGAGCAAATAATTGACCACCTCCGGTTGCAGATGTTCGTCCTCTTGAACCCACTGCGAGAGGAAATCATGCAGCTTTTCTAGTTGGACGAAAAGATGCCGGGCAGTTCGAATCTCCGGCGTGGCACCGGTCATCACGCTCCGCGGCTCGATCAGATCCGCTGGCGCATAAGTGGCTCCGCATTTATCACAGTTGTCTCCATACTGGTCTGGAGATTTGCACCGCGGACAAGTCCCTTTCACAAAACGATCCGCCAAGAATGTCCCCGCTTCGGGATCGTACAACTGACTCACATCTTTTTCGACGATCAACCCAGCTTGCCGAAGCGCCGTCCAGAACTGTTGGCAGAGCTCATAGTTCTCCGGTGCATGCGTGCTGCCATAGTTGTCGAATTCGATCTGAAAACCGGCAAAGTCGCGTTGGTGTTGCCGCTGCATGTCGGCAATCAGCTCTTCCTCGCTCCGCCCTTCCTTCCGGGCCCGCAACATGATGGCCGTGCCATGGGTATCATCGGCGCAAACATAAATGGCCTGATGCCCACGCAGTTTTTGAAAGCGAACCCAGATGTCGGTCTGGATATACTCCACGAGATGACCAAGATGGATCGGCCCGTTGGCATAGGGTAGCGCAGCGGTCACCAGCAAGCGTCGTCGCCCACCTCGCTCCGCGTCAAACGGCTTTTGTTCGACAACCTGTGCGTGTTGATCGTCCGTAGTGCTTCCCATTGTGTCTCCCATGAGCCTGATGCGCCCGCCGGTTCAATGCCTCCCTCGGCCTCCCGTTGCCAACCGGCTGCCGCATGGGGCAACCGACAGCCAACCCTATGGCCGGTTGCCGCGAATTGTAATCCCCGAGCGACACTTTTTTTAGGTCCCTCCACCGAGGTTGTCCGCCGGAAAGTGAACTGCTTCAGGAAAGAAATCTCGTTCGCAAGGGAAGCAGGGCAGGGCAGGGTAGGGTAGGGCAGAGGATATCAGCCCAAAGCCTGGCCCGCGATGAAGACAGTAAGGCGAACCGCCGGGTCAACAATAACCAACCGTGCCACTCCCTCGCCCCACAGCGTGCTCGCTCCCACTCGTCCCAACCAAACGTGTAAACGTGTTCTAATACCTGACGTTGACACCCACGGTCGCAATGTGGGCATCCGAGTCCGTGGTCACGCTAGAACCAGGGATGGGCCCCAGGCCGGCTAAGATGTACGGCCCCGTGGAACTCCAACTGGCCACGTACTGATACGAGGCACTGAGCAGGGCGCGGCTACTCAACTTATAAGTAAAGCCCGCTGAAGGGACGTGTTGGTAACTCAGATCCGACGCGACATTAAAAAAGGTCGCGCTGTCGTCGAACAGGTCGGTAGCGAACAGATAACCTCCGCGGGCGATCCAATGGTCGGTCAATTGCATCTGAACCCCCACAGCCACAGAGAAAACGTCTTTCCACCCTAATCCCTGAACGCGCCCATCCGCTCCATACGCCGGCGGATCCCCAAAGGCCTCGGTCGAGGTGTAATCGAAGTAACGAACGTCGGTGGTCAGTACGACATAGTCGAATCCGCGATAAGCCAGCCCACCGCTCACCACCATGGGCAACGTGAGATTGACCTTGTCCGTGCGTGGTAGACCAGCGACATCTTCGCTGAAATACCGAAACGGCTCGAACCAGGTCGGCGTCTTCACATTCGCCCCCAACTCCCAACAATCATTCATTACGCAATGAACCCCCACCTGAGCCCCCATTCCCCAGTGATATCGCGTACCGTCGCCACGCGGATAGCTCCCATCAGCGTTGGGTGCTACGAATGAATTCTGATCGAGGACGATTTTTCCCATGGTCACGACCGGTCCAACGGCCACGGAGAGACGGTCGCTCAGCTTCCAGGCCAGGTTCGGGTTCAATTGAAAGAATAAGGCGTCCGAACGTATACCGCCCACCCCCACGCCTCCTAATGACGGCGGCGGCGAAAGCAGGGGATTGCTCGGATCAGCGCGCAAGTTGGTCCCGAACCCAGCCACCCCCATCAGGCCGACCCCCACGCTCGCTTCATAGTGCTTCAAGTGATGCACCCAGGCGATGGTGGGAACAGGAGTTACCCCTTGTTCGCCGCGGCTGCTGCCAGAACCAGCATTGGGAAACGTCGAAGAGAGTTCGATATTGTTGTAGATCCCCTCGAAGCCGAACGCCAGCTCATGGGATTGCAGCCGAGTGATTGTCGCCGGATTCCAGTACATCGAGCCGATCGCTTCGATGGCCGTACCGGTGGTTGCCCCTCCCATGGCTCGGTTCACCGCTCCACCGGCAGGCAAGATGATGCCTTGCCCGCAGCATCGGTCGCCACTAAACCCGATGATCGCCCCTGCCACCAACCCGCATATGGTCCACCAACGCATCGCCCAATTCTCCTTTTAGAAAAACCCTTCCCAAACCGTAAAATCGGAATACTCACTGCGAGGCGGTTAGTGATTTTCAGACACACTGCTATAGAATTCCGGAAACCCGCGGCCTTATTGCTGGTCACGATCTGAAGGGAGACGAGCAGCGCTCCGGCTGAGGGGAACAGTAAGAAGTGGCCAGGCGCGCTGTGGTTCAGCCAATAAGCGCCTCGATACTCTGTCTTGGGTTCAGGACGCCTCCCACTCCACAGGGTCACCAAAGCACGGACTGCCACAAAAAATGGCACGGTGCGCGCTAAACTGACAGTTTGGCCACCAAAAGCTTTCTATCGATGCCAACCGGGGGATGAAGATTCGGTGAACGATGGCTCAGGCAGCTCCTCTTGGCATCACACCAAAGGAAACCAAATCAACCTTATAGCGGAAAACCGCCCCCTTAGCGAAAAAATAACCACCACTGGCCCGCCGATTGCAGCGTGCACGCACCGGTGTGTTCTATCCGGTCCGATTTTTTCTCGGTTTTCAGCAGGATGTGGAGTATGTCCGAAGCACCAATCACCGGAGCCGCGGAGCCGTGGGGCGGCGCATGGGAAAGACGGTTGGGGGCCGCAGGCAGCCGCGCCGTTCGCCCTTGGCGTCCCGCAACCAAGCGTTTATGGATGGCCTCACTGTTGGTGATAGGAAAACTCACCATTGTAGCGGTAGCCAGTTACGACATCTTTTTGACGATTAAATACGTCGACTCTCTCCCCATGATGGAACTCAATCCGATTGGCCGATGGTTGATGCGGTTGGATGATGGAGTGGAAGCCGAGTTGCGGCAGGTGGCGGCATTCATCGCGGCCAAGTTTTTGGGAACGTTTTTGGTGATCTTCATTCTCGACCTGCTGTGGAGGTGGCATGCAGCGTTGGCCTCCATCGCGGCTAGCGGCACGGCACTGTTTCAATTGGGGCTACTGGTCTTCTTGACGATGGTGGGCTAAATGGGCCGGGGGGGCGCCTCCGCGATCGGAGAGCCCCTGAGGCCACGCGTGGAGGAGAATTCTATCGCCTCCGCTGCTATTGCATGCAAATGGTGCGCCCGAGACATTCCAGTAGAAACTCGAGCACTTCGACGTGGCGAGCCGCTTCGTCCAAGTCACGGCCCCAAGTATAGAGGCCGTGCCGTCGAATGAGGTATCCATAGGCGAGTTGACTGGGGTAGTTTTGCGCAAACAGTTGCACCTGTGCGGCCAAAGCGGGAATATCCTGAGTATTGTCAAAGATGGGCAACCAGACCGTCTGCTGATGAGTGGTGACACCACGCAGTCCCTTGAGCATTTCGAAGTCTTGCAACTCGATCCCTTTGGCGGGAAAAAAACGCTGCGACAGCACGGTGGCCCAGGGACTGTGCGTGTGCAGGATGGCACCGACCTCGGGGAGGCACTGATATCCGATACAGTGCAGCAAGGTTTCCGCCGAGGATTTCGGTGCATCTTCATGAATCCTGTTTCCCGCACCATCAACGACCACAAAGTCGCCACGACTCAAGCGCCCTTTGTCCTTACCGCTGGCGGTGACCAAGATGTGCATCGGATCACGCTGAAGCAATACGCTGTAGTTACTGCTGGTACCGCGACTCCAACCTTCCTGCCAGTATCGGTAGCCCAGCTCCCGCAGCGCATCGACCTGCTCAACATACTCGGCCAGGTAGGATGGGGCATGGGCAAGCTGATCAGTCATCGTGGGTCGCTCGATAATCGTGGGCGAGGTGAAACGGTAAACGAACTTCTCAGGCGGAGGCAGAGGCTCGATTGGCAATCTCAACTGTGCATTCGCGGCAGAGGATGCCCCTCGGCAATGATTGCCGCTTCGGCCAAGGCCAGTTCACGCAAGCGCTGCCGCACCGTGGACTCATCGGCGAAATGCTTCGCCAACCGCACATAGGTGGTATGATGGCGGGCCTCGGACTCGAACAGCGACCGGTAGAACTCGGCCAGCTCGGCGTCGCAAACATGGTCGGCAAGCAGGCGGAAGCGTTCACAGCTACGCGCCTCGATCAATCCCGCTACCAGGAGTCGATCCACGGCACGCTGCGGCTCGTGCGGACTGACCAACGCTCGTAAGCGCCGGCCGTAATGGCCGGGGGGCAAGCGACGAAAGGCGATGCCACGGCGGGCCAGTAGGTCGAGTACCCTATGGAAGTGCTCCAACTCCTCATCGACGATGCGCGTCATCTCCTGGCATAGATTCAGATTGTCAATGTACGATCCCATGAGGCTCATCGCCGTGGCAGCGGCTTTGTGTTCGCAGTGCGCATGATCGATGAGCACCTCTTCTAAATTCGTGTCGACCTGTTGGAGCCAACGGGCGGGTGATTCGCTCTGCAAATTCAGCATGGTAGTACGACCGAGGAGCATGTGGCTCAGAGGAAAAGAAAGCACGTCCGTAACCGGTAGGCACTATTAAAACCGCTGCGGATCATTTCCCCAAGAACCCAACACCGCGCGGACCTCTCCCCTCGCCCCGTTTTGTCATGATCATAGAATGTGATACAGATTTCGGGCCTCTTTTCAGGGTGGTCGAAAGCAAGTTGTTCGTTGCACCTGCATGGAGAAGTTCCACGGTAATGTTACTGGCGTCGGTTCGCAATGTAGCCAAACACTACGGCGATCATACGGTATTATCTCAGGTAAGCTTCGATTTGCGTGCCGGTGACCACGTAGCCCTCATCGGTCCCAACGGGACTGGCAAGACGACTCTCCTACGCATTTTGACCGGACAGGAGGCGCCGGACGGAGGCGAGGTCGAATTCCCCACCGGCGCCTCGGTCGGATATCTGGAACAACACCCTACCTTTTCCGCCGAAGACACGGTGTGGAGCGTGGCCGTCGCCGCGTTGGGAGACGTCCCTCAGTTGATCCCCCAGATAGAGGAACTTACGCAGCGTTTGGCGTCGGTCGACCAGCACTCGCCCGAACACGCCCAGTTGCTCCAGCAATATGATCATCTGCAGGTTCGCCTGAGCCAGACGGATGCCTATCAGTGGGAACAACGCGTCCACCGAACCCTTACCGGATTAGGCTTCGCGGCCGAGTCGTTCCACCGACCAGTGGCCCAGTTGTCCGGTGGTCAACAGAATCGGCTGATGCTCGCCAGTCTACTGCTTCAAGAACCGGACCTGATGATTCTCGATGAACCGGACAATCATTTGGACATCGAGTCGACCGAGTGGCTGGAGCAAACGTTGGCAAATTGGCCGGGGGCGTTCCTGGTCGTCAGTCACGACCGCCTGTTCCTCGATCGGACGACCAATAGCGTGTTGGAACTGCTGCACGGCAGCGTCGATCGGTATCGAGGCAATTATTCTGCCTACCTACGGCAGAAGGCTGAGCGGCTGGAGGTACAGCGTCGGACCTATGAGAAGAATTGCGAGGAGATTGCGAAACTCGAGGACTTCATCCGCCGTCATCACCACGGCCAGAAAGCAGCCCAAGCGGAAGACCGCCGCAAGAAACTAGAGAGGATTGAACGGGTGCCGCCGCCGCGGGAGATTGCCACGCCAAAGTTTCGATTTCCGCCGGCTAGCCGTAGTGGCGACATCGTGCTTACGGCCCACGGTCTGAGCAAGGCGTACGATCGCGTTCTCTTTCAAGACGTTTCGCTACAGATTGAACGCGGTCAACGGTGGGCGATCCTCGGTTCTAACGGCAGTGGGAAATCGACCTTGCTGAAATGCCTGTTAGGACTCGTGCCCCCGGATGCAGGCACCGTGGAACTGGGGCACCACCTAAAGATCGGCTATTTCGATCAGTTGTTAGCCAACCTGCCGCCGGAAACCACCGCCGCAGAAGCCATTCGTGTCCAGCATCGGGACCTCGACGACCTGGCCCGGCGAAACCTCCTCGGCAGCTTTGGCATCAGCGGCGATACGGCATTGCGACCGATTTCCAGCCTCAGCGGTGGCGAACGAAACCGGGTGATGCTCGCCTGGTTATCGGCCATGGAAGCCAACGTCCTCGTCCTTGACGAACCCACGAACCACTTGGACGTATGGTCCAGAGAGGCTCTCGAACAGGCGCTCCGCCGATTCGATGGAACGGTACTGCTGGTCACCCATGACCGCTACCTGGTCAATGCAGTGGCCGATCACCTGTTGGTGATCAACAATGGACGGGTCAGTCAAGTGGTAGGCAACTACGATACCTATCAGCACTGGGTGCGCGAGGGACTGGCCGTCGAAGATCGCGGGACGGTGGGGGCAAAAAAAGCCAGCGACGCCGGTTCTTCGCGCAAGAACGGGCGAGACGGTTCGTCGCCGGCCAGCACGTCCGCCACTCCGGTCGACGGTACGGCCGCAGCCCATCGAGAACAAAAGCGCCGGCAGCGACGTCGCCGCAAGTATCCTTATCGAAAAGTGGAAGATCTGGAGCAGGAGATCGTAGAGGTCGAATCCCAGATCGAAACACGTCAAGCGGAAATGTTGTTACCGGAGGTACTTCGAGACGGTCTCCGCATGAAAGCCATCCATGAACAGATTCAAGCCCTGGAGTCGAGGCTTGAGCAGTTGTACGAACACTATGAAGAAGCAGTCGAGTTGAACTAATGGTATTCTGGAAACGAAAAAAACAAGTATCGCCGCCCAGCCAACCAAGCGATCGTGCAGTTGGCCAAGAACAAGCACCGCCGCCGCCCGAGCAGGGGAGCCCTCCGCCGGCCGAACAGCTCGCTCCACCTGACTCCACATCTTCGTCGTCCGGTCCATTAACTGGTACCCCTCCCTCATCACTCCCCCCAGAACCAGTTTCCCCCAAAGCCTCGGAACAAGAACAACCGAAGAAGTCGGGTTTTTTCAGCGGCATCAAGCGTGCGTTGCAGAAAACCAGCCGCGCACTGAACACCGATATCCGTGACCTGTGGAAGTCCAAAGGGGAACTGGTCGACGAGGAGTTTCTGAAACGGTTGTTCGCCCTGCTGGTCAAGACCGACATGGGGGCCGACATGGCCAAGCAGATCCGTGACTCGATCGGCAAAAAGTACCGCGCGCGAAAAGTCGAGTACCAGGAGATATTGGACGTCATCGCCGACGAAATCCGTCAGACGCTCGAGCAGGGAGGAACCGAGTTGACCTGGGCTGCCAGTGGGCCGACAGTCATTCTGGTCGTCGGTGTCAACGGCTCAGGAAAGACGACCTCGATCGCCAAGTTGGCCAATCAATTCGCTCGCCAGGGGAAGAAGGTCCTCTTGGGAGCCGGCGATACCTTCCGCGCTGCGGCCGTCGAGCAGCTCACCATCTGGGCCGACCGCATCGGTTGCGACATCGTGACGGTCCCACAAGGTGCGGACCCCGGTGTGGTCGCCTTTCAGGCCAGTAAGAAGGCGGCGGAAGAAAACTACGACGTGCTCATCCTCGATACCGCCGGGCGACTGCAGACGCAAAGCAACCTTATGCAAGAATTGCAAAAAATCCGTCGCGTGATCGCCAAGCATATCGAGGGAGCACCGCATGAGGTGTTGCTCGTGCTGGACGCCACTGCAGGACAAAATGCGATCAGTCAAGCACGTGGTTTTTCCGAGGCGGCCGGGTGTACCGGCATTGTACTAGCAAAGATCGACGGTACCGCCAAAGGGGGCGTTATCGTACCGATTCGGCAGCAGTTTTCCTTGCCAGTCAAATTTGTGGGCGTGGGAGAGAAACTGGAAGACCTGGAGGTCTTCGACCCCGAGTCCTTTACGCAAGGACTGCTGCAGGAGAACGACGAAAAGTCCGCCTGACCCAGCGGAAAACCCTTGCTAATCGGAATAGTTTACCATTTCCGTAGCGCTGTCGCAGCCGATAGATCGCGAGAATTGGAAATGGCGTGAACCAACCCTAGAGCGTCCACCGATAGCATGAATCTGGAAACGCGTTTGTAGATGCGGTGCCTCCAATGGCAGTTTGCATGCTCTGATGACGAAGCATGCGTAAACAAGGGCGGACATGAGGGCACCCATCCTCGGCCCACGCGCTCAAAAGGCACGGTGGCGGTCGTTCAAGGATTCCGATTTTGTTTCAAGGATGGAGATATGAAGATTACCAAATTTGCATTGTCCGCGGCTATCGCGGCAGCATGCCTTGGTGGGTCGGTTCGTGCAGCTAGTCCGACCGAAACCGCGGTAGACTACGATTACTACTCGCAAGATGCAGCCCCGGTGGTCTCCGCAGAGGTTCTGCATGACTACAGCGCGGTGATCCCGGCAGCAGCCGGTTGCAGCGACGCTCCGATCAGCCAATGTGACGTTGGATGCTGCGACAGTCTCGGCGGTTGCGACGGAGGTTGCGATTCGGCCGGAGGTTGTGGCTGCGGCCCGTGGAAGCTAATCGAATCAGAGATTCTCGGATTCGAGATCGGTGGCTGGACGCAGCTCGGTTACCACACCTACAACAACACGCTCTTCAATCAGCACGCCGATCGCATTCGATTGCAACAACAGTGGTTGTGGGCCGAAAAAATTGCCGACGGGAGCCGTGGCGTGGGATTCGGCGGCCGCATCGATTACCTCTACGGTGTCGACGCCCAGGATACCCAAGCATTCGGTATCTTGAACAACCACTGGGACAACAACTGGGACAACGGCATCTACGGCCATGCGATTCCGCAGTTGTACGGTGAAGTTGCCATCGGTGACCTGTCGGTCAAACTGGGGCACTTCTTCACCCTGATCGGGTACGAAGTGGTAGGTGCTACCGGCAACTTCTTCTACTCGCACAGCTATACGATGTACAACAGCGAGCCGTTTACTCACACCGGCGCGCTGGCAACCTATCGGATGAGCGATGACCTAACGGTCTACGGTGGCTACGTCATGGGCTGGGACAGCGGCTTCGAGGATAACGGAGACGCGTTCCTGGGCGGCTACTCGATGGATGTCAGCGATTTGATCAATGTCACCAGCCAGTACGTCATCGGCCGCTTCGGCGAAGCAGGGGCGCAGAACGAAGTGGGCTTCATGACAAGCACCGTCGTCACCACGCAACTGACCGACGCCGTCACACACGTTCTGTGGGTGGACTACTTGGACACCGATGGCACCGGTCGCGCTCGTGAACGCCAAACTTTTGACATCAATAACTACCTATTGATCGGTCTGACCGACAATGTCACTTGGGGCAATCGCTTCGAGTGGTACAACATCGACAAAGGGGTCTACGGTGTAACCAATGGCCGCAGTGATGTGTACGCGTTCACTACCGGGTTGAACTGGAATGCCGGTACCAACCTCCTCTTCCGCCCGGAAGTCCGCTGGGATTGGGACAAGGATGGCGTCGTCGGAAACGAGCTCGGCGCCAGCCAGACGACCTTCGGTATGGATGCGATCCTGACCTACTAGGTGATTGGCTAAGGACCGGCGACGCGGGGCAGCGCACCGCTGTCCCTCGGCACCGGGTCAGAACAACACCAGCTCATTGGCATACGGCCGCTGCTTCGGTAGCGGCCGTTTTTTTGTTTCCCAACCCCTCCTCTGCACATGAATTCTGGGCAACGTGGCCGATTTCACTTGCCCCAGACCTTGTTGGCGATCAAACGCTTGATGAAATGGCCTCCGGCCGGAAGCAACTCGAAGACATTGCGAGCCACTTGCAACAGGGGGTCACTGGGCTGCGCCGGAGCGAACGAGAGGTCGTCTGCTCCGTGAGGCCAATGCGAGAATCGCTCGGCCATCGCGAGCATCCAGCGACGATCGTGGGGCGCTCCAGCAAGGCGTTCAATCAATCGCTGCGGTAACGCATCTCCTCCTACAAAGCCGCCTGCAAGCCCGCCGGTCACCGCTCCCAGCCACTGTGTTGCACCGCCCAAGCCAATAGCACGGTGCACGGCCCGTTGGAAATCGGAGGAATGCCTTAGGAAGGCATAGCTGCTCATCACCGTCACCGGGACGATGTGCCGTGGTATTCCCTCGTCCCATCCCAATAACGCTGCTGCGCGTCGGGTACTATAGCCAGCATGAAGGTATTCGGCTGCCCGCTCGAGTGGCTCGACCAGTTCTCGTTGCGTGCACTGCGCAAGTTGTGCCTGCATTAGGCCCGCAGGGTCGGATAGCGGCGATAGCGGAGGTCGACGGCGCGGACCGGTGTGCTTCTTCTGGAGGCCGTCCCCACCGGTGGTATCGTAACGACCAATGGCCGCCGCATTGGCAAGACTACAAAGAAACACGCAGGCGTCAATCGTTACCGGATTGCGATGCGTCAGTGGCGTCGTATTTCGCTGCCAAGAGGCCAGTCGATGCCCCGCGCCATGCAGGGCGATGCCCAAAAATACCGCTCGCGTACTCGGCTCTACATCTCCAGGATCGGCAATTCCTGGCTCCAAGCCCCACCGAGTCCAAGGAGACCGGAAACAACAGCGTAGCATGCGAGAACTCAACCCGACCGGAACCGAAAACGGATACCAGCTCAGTCGCCGCGCCAGGGAAAGCCGGAACAGTTTCCATTCATTGCAGGAATTCAGCAGCGCTTGGGCGGCGAGCAGCATCTGCCGCGTCGGCTCACCGTAAACCCCTCTTGCCGGCACATAGCGATATTGCAGAAGGCGACGATGATAACAACGGAGGATGGACCGACGGTGCAGCCCTGCATAGCCTTCTCCCAGCGCGTCGCCGATCGCCGTGCCCAGCAGCACGCCAGCCAGATGATCTCGGCGGTAAAGCGTCGCGTACATGAAACGATAGCACCAAGCGCAAAAAAGGAAGATAAGAAAGATGAGCAGAAGAGCCTCGCCGTGCCCAACCTCCACATGCTACTCTAGCACGCCAATATTCATAACCGGTGGAAAAAACCACATCTCCACATCCTTTTCCGACGCAAGTGACGACCAGCAAAGTCGAAGCTTTAGAATCGCGAATTCCATGGCCTTACCTCTCGGTCGCCGCGTGGTGCCCGCGCTCCAGATAGAGACCGCACGAAGGACGCTCCCGAGAATGCTCCCAGCCGTATCGGGAGCAACCATGCAGGTCTTTGTCGCAACCCGCTGTTGGCTGATATTGAAGAAGATTGGTTGCTATTGAAGAAGACTCTACGAGGTGGGACCGGCTTCCCCCGTTCGGTTTGACCTCTGCCCCAGAGGGTGCAAGACGTTGCCCCTTCCGGGTACGGGAAAAGCATCGGTAACGCGATCACTCTTCACGGTGTACGGCTAGATGCCGCCGCACGGCCAGAACAGCGACCGGCGCGAACACCGACGACGGGAAAGTTTTACCTCCGCAGCCTTCCCTTCTTCCTTGGCACTTCGTGATCAGTACTTCACCAGCATTTGTGGATGCATAGGGGAGCCCTCACCGCCGGCCAGGGTGACCACAGACTGCCCGCGATTGCCGTCCAGCCAAGACATGTAGACCGCAGGCCGCATGCGCGGAAAGAGTTCCCCCAAGCATCGAAAAGACGGCACGTCGCCCGAACATCTTTCCTATCGCACGCGGCAATCGAAACTGATAACGCCGCCTTGATAGGGCTGCAGCGGTTCCTCCAGCTCCCAGCGCAACATAGACGATCCGACGTCGTTGATGGTCGTTGCGAACCGCACTGGAACGCTCGCTTGCTGGCTACCCTCGACGTACTCAAGCCGGCTGGAGAGGTTGTCGATCAATACGACGTTTCCAATCGGGTGAGGACCGTGATTATCGAAACGCAACGTAAACCGAATGACGTCACCTGGCAAGGCAACCGAAGACGAGGCCCCTTTGATGATCCGCAAGGAGCATCGATCTTTCGTTTCGTAGTGCAGCAGCTCCTTCGGGCGACTGGCTTTGGTGGCGAGAGCCGCTCCTTGACCGTTAAGCATCACTTCGAGCGACTCGGGCGACCACCAGGCATGAGCATTTTGAATTACCTTCCCCAAGACGGCGATTTCGGCATCGGTAATTTCGCTCGTTGTCAACACATCGAACCCTTCGATGGCGAACCGTGCATCGCTCATCCGTTGAAGCGGTACCACCCGCTCCATTTTCACCCCGATTTGTTGCTCCTCCAGGGCATCGATTAATCCAACCTGCTGCTGACCATGCGGCGCCAGGGGTTGCATCACTGCGCCAGCGTTATTGCTGTCAGCGAAACGGGCTGTGGCCACCGGAGTGATCATTCCCTCGGGACCTCGAGCGGCCGCAGCCATTATTGCACCGGATACCTGACGAATGGCGGCAAAACGAGGTGCGTAGATGGCGACTCGATTGGTTGTCGTCACACAGACGGTCCCTGCAGTTGTATCGTAGAACGCGATCGTCTCGGTCGGCTCTACTCCCGCCGCGGTCCAATCCTCGCGGACCTCCGCCTGCGGGGGAGCATCACCTCCGTCATAGACGTAGGCGTGAGGATCGATCGGTTGGGAGGTCTGGCCAGGTGTCATGGTTGGCGAGCACGGGTCGCCGCTGGCCATCGCAGCGACCGGAGGCAAGGGCAAGGGAACACGAGGTTCGGGCGCCGACGCATTCGGTGCTTCATCGCTGGGAGAAGGAGCCGCGTCGGCTGCGTCAGGCCATTGCCCCGCGGCCATCCACGGCTTCGCGATCAGGCAAGCGGCGGTAGACGGTATCCATGGTGGGCAACCGTAGAGGAATTCATGCAGCGCCTCGCCCGCGCGGGGAGGCGACCGCGAACCGATCCTCAGAATCGCGACCGGCCTCCCCAACTGATCCGCCACCTGCAGTGCGTTTTCCGTGGGCCCCACCGTCATGGTCGATCTGCACTTGCGGGTCCGCGGCCAAAGGGGTCGGCCACGTCGTTGTCCTCGAGGTAGATGACGCGGGTGATCAGCGCGCCGTTGAGGGCCAGCTCCAGATCCTCGCGCGTCAATTCAATGGGAATGGGAAAGCGATGAGCTCTCGAGGCTGGTGCATGGACATGATCGATAATCTCCACGGTAGGAAACAGTTCGATTCCCGGCCGATAAGGGATACTGGCCACTTGAAATCGATAGACCGCCCCGACCAGCATACCGGTGGTAACGGGGGCATCGAGCAGAGGGAGGAAATGCCCATCCTGCGCCAAGGCAACTTGCAGCCCCTCAGGCCCCCGAATCGATACCGGCTGGTACCTCCCCACCCCCGGGGCACCGCGAGCGATTTGCGATGCCGCCACGCTGCCGGGCGGATGACGGGCATCATTGAGGTAGTGAACGCGAGGAAGGCGGTTGTGGTATTGGGCACCTACCGGCGCGGATACCATCATGTTCCCCAACACGCCGCACACCATCGATAGCAACATCCCAGCCCATCGACTCACCGCCGCCAGCCGATACGACCAGCATCCCCGCACTCTACCCCCGGCAATCTTCGCCACCCGAAGCGCCGGTTGGCATGACAGGCAAACCGAAAACTTTCGTCGAGCTGCTGGGAGTGGAGATTGCGATGGCATCATCGTTCCGTTGTTCCTCAACACGTGTCATCGACTGGACTCCGCCTACGCCGTCGAACACGCGGCCCCGGGCGTGGTCCTGTCCTCGATCACCATCCACCTGCTGTGCTGCACATTTGGGTACATGCCCGGCATTGGTGGTGGAAAGGAAAAAGCGATCGAGAGTTGGATCAGGTGATAACTCTCGATCGCCTCACTCATTCTCGTCATCCTAGAGTCAGGGGTATCCACGGTCGCTTACTGCGGTGGGCAGTAGGCTCCCGCAGCGCCATCCGGCGATGGTACCGCATGGTTCACCCGATAGGGCAAGGGCATTCCCGTCGGCGTTCCGGCGTGCACATTCTGTTCACGAACATGGACACGATTTGCCGGCTTGGGATAACTGATTCCTGGATTCTGGCGAACCGTCATCTTCACGTTGCTAACCGGATCGGGAATGTGTTGGTGCGTCCGGTTGCGAATCGTGTGCTTCTGCAAACCAGCAGGCGATCCGAGCGGAATGTGAGGAGGTCCGGGAAGGCCGATGGGTGTTCCCGAGTAGGTCATGCCGTATTGAGGTGCCGTAACCCCAGCCACATACCCCGGCAAGGAAACCGGCTGGACGGCCAGAGGCGTACCGTCAGGACCGATCATCACCGGTTGGCCGCCGGCGATGGGCCCCGCCGTGCCGACTTGCGACAATTCGATATCCTTGTTGCCGATGCGGATGATGGCCAGGATCGCACCGCGACGATCGGCTTCGACAATCGGATCCAAGCCAGGATCGAGGCGATTGCTGACCAACACATCGACGCCGACCAGCGCATCTCCCTGAAACTCGGGATCCGGCAGGTAGATCACCTTGGTCACAAAGTTGCCCGAGAGTACTTGCTCAAAGTCATCCGGGTTGAACTGAATGGGAATCGCATTGTGGGCCAGATAGGCAGCCGTACGAGGATTGGCCGCTGCGATCTCGATCGTCGGATACAGCTCGATCCCTTCCCGTCCAGGAATGTTGGTCAACTTCATGCGGTAGATGCCCCCCTGAGCAAATTCGAGCCGTCCGGGCACGAATAGCGGTTCGCTGTTGAAGGTGCCATCCCCGATGACGTCATAGTGAATCTGCATTCCCTCTGGACGATTGAACAGCACTTGCACGCTGGAAGTCGCCGGGATCATCCCTGCCACCGCCGCGTTCCCACCCGTTGCTCCGTCGATGCACGACGGACAACTGGCCGGAACGACAGCCCCTCCCGGAACTGCTCCGCCAGCTGGAGTGACCGCAGGTGCAATTACCCCAGGCCCAGGACCTCCCACACCGGGTCCTGGTTCGAGCAATCGTTGTGCCGGCGGCAGGTTGTGCCGGACTGTTGTGCAGCCCGCGATGCAGCCTCCAGCTGCAATGGCGAGCGTCAGGAAAACACGCATCTTCATGCCTAACCCCCTAGTTCTGGCAAAGCGTCCGGTTTCGATTCCGGCGTCCGCCGCCTGTCGAAACGATCGTGAGTGAGTAAGGTCGGCTAGAGTCCAACAAACAGGCTGGACTCCAGATCGAACGTCGCTCTATAGTCGAACCGGTCTCGATCCTCTTGGCTAAAAGGACCGATCGGAACGCACTGCAGCGACCCTGATTCGATCACCAAAGAACCGCTTCGAAACGCAAATCCAGCGTTGTAGCGGTCTCTGTGGCTTTATGTTCGGCGCGACATGACTGCTTTCTTTGACAAATCCGGCACAACCCGAACATGTGGACACGAATAATCCCTGGTATTGCTGGCAATATGGGCCAGCCGAACTGCCGTATCCCAGGCTTGGTGCGCATCGCCACACTGGCTGCCCTCCTCCTCTGTGCCACGCTCAACGGCTGGTTCGGCCATGCCATCTCCGTTGTCCGTGCAATGCAGGAGGGGCCGCCCCGGCGAGCCCCATCGGCGGCAATGCCCCGTGGTTCCCAAACTGCCGAGATAGATGGCGTCGCTAGTCCCTCCGAAGCAAACCACGAAGGCAAGGACGCGGTGACCTCTGGCATCAACGCTCACCAGGTCGCTCAACGGTTGCTCTTGCTCGCTCTCCGCGATGCCGTTTGGGGGCCCGCCGTGCTGTGCGACGTGCGGCAGACGGTATGGATGGACGGCCAGCAGTGGACCGGCGTGGGCAAGTACGTGCGGGCAGGGGAAGGGACTGGCAAACTGAAATTCCAGCTCCAAATGCCAGGTCGCACCACCGCCCACGCACTGCTGCAAATCAGTGATGGGCAGCGTTTGCACACCATCGAACAGTTAAGCAAGACGAACCGTCATGTCATCGTCGATCTGGAAGCAGTCCGCGAGCGGTTGCACTTGACCAAGCAGAATATCGACAGCCCGATGACGACGCTGTACCTGGCCATCGGCGGCCAGGCAGAATCCATCCGCACGATTTATGGCCAATACCATTTCGTCGCGCTTCGCCTCAGTGACGAAGGCGGGCAGGCTTGGGTACTCGAGGGGAGATTGGCCGACTCTCCTCCCCCGTTACTTCCTCTGGCACAAGTCGACCAACAGTTGATTCTCTTGGGGCAGAGTGGCGCGATGCCCAATCGCCTTCGTTTGCGGATTCGGGAGATTGCCCGTCGGAGCGAATCCGAGTTGCCACTCTATTGGTTGGACACGGTCGAATGGGAACGCACCAAGTCGGAGCATCAGCCGGAACTTCGATTGGTAACCGAATGGGGCGATCCGCATTTTCTAGAAGATCGCATTGACGACGCTGTCTTTGAATACCACGCGACGAAATCGGCGTTCGATGATCACACTGCCCGCTACCTACCCCCTCCCACTGAGTGAGTCCTCTCGTCGGACAAGTTCGCGTTCCCCTGCCGGCAAATTATAACGATTGCAGTGAACGTTCCGCGACCACAGCGGAGTAGTTCTCCTGGAAATCGATGCGGTTCTCGCTACCGTTCAAGACCAGCGTTCTACCTTTCATTGCATGGTAGAGGACTCTACCGGCCGGGCGAACAAGGCTGGCCGCGTTCGGCTGTTCCGTCGCTCTCTTCCACTTCGTCGCGATTCGGCTGCAAATCCTGTTCAGACATAGATGACATCCATGATCTCAGACTCAACCGCTCCTGACACCAAGACCTCATGGCCCGCTCGCCACCCCACCGCGCAGGGAGCCTCCGTGCCCCCCGCGGCACAACCATCCGCGGCCCCCTCCCGGGGTCCGAAACAGCGCCCAGAGGATCCGTTTCCCACCTTGGTCCGAAACCGCCTGGGAGTGTACACAGGCCTGTTTCTGGCGCTTCGCGCTAAGCATCCACCGACGGCGGAACACTCACTGCGCGTGGCCATGTTATGCTCCACCTGGGCCCGTTGGCGCAACCTCGACGATCCCGAGCGCAGCCTGTTGGAGGTCGCCGCATTGTTTCATGACATTGGCAAGCTGGGCATTCCGGACCACATTCTGCAGAAGCGATCGGAACTGGATCGCACCGAATCGTTGGTCATGGACATGCAGAGTGACGTCGCCGAGGAAATCCTGCGTGGCGCTGAGGCCACTCCCGATTTGCTCGCAATTCTCAAGCGAGTTCATCTCCCGCCGGACCTCCGTTTGCGCTCGCCGCACCCCCTTTCCGATATGTTGGTGATCGCCGATGCGTGGGATGCCATGACCACCGACCAGGTATTCCGCGCGGCCCTCAGCCGTGAGCGCGCCATCGAGGAACTGTTTCAACACGCCGGGACGCAGTTTGCACTCGACTTAGTAGAAGATTTCGTCCGCATGCTCTCCGCGCCCCACGCTGACCGGGACGGTGAATTGGCCACTCGCTGGCTTGGCAAGCTGACGACCAAGCTACCGTCGGGTTTTCAGCACCAATCGGGCATGGCCACCAGCGGGGCGATCCGCAACTTTGTCGACAACCTGTTCCATCATCGCATGTTGGAAGTTCTACCCATCGCGGCGATGTACCTGGATGCCACTGGACAGATCATCTTGTGGAACCGGGCTGCCGAACAGATGTTCGGACGCAGCGCGGTCGCCGTACTCCATCAAACATGGGCCCCCGAGTTGCTTGGTCTGCAAACCACGGACGGATCGCCCCTCACGGAAGCAGACTGTCCCGTCGCCGCAGTACAAAAGAACTATTCGGACGCAACGTGCAACGTGAAAATCGCCCGCCCCAACGGTGGCGTCGTACTAGCGACGCTGGAAGTTCACCCGGTCCTGCATGGACGCGAGCTGGCGGGCATGATTCTTGTCGCCACCGATCAATCGGATCGATTGAACCTGCAGGCGAAAGTGGAATCCCTGCACGAAATGGTTACCAAAGATGGGCTGACCAAGGTAGCCAACCGCGCCGAGCTCGATCGCCGTCTTCCATCATTCGTCGAGGAACACTTGCAAGGCGGATACCGAGGCAGCATCATCATTTGCGACATCGACTTCTTCAAACGCATCAATGATAACTACGGTCACCAGGCGGGCGACGAAGCGCTGAAAGTATTTGCTAATATCCTGCGATCTTCAGCTCGGTCGGCTGATCTGGTTGCCCGTTACGGCGGCGAAGAGTTCGTGATCCTGTGCCCGCAGTGCGATATCGCCACTGCTACCGCACGCGCTGAAGAAATACGTCGCAAAGTCGAGCAAGTCGAGGTGAGCGCCCTGGATGGCGCCTCGATGACCAGTAGCTTCGGAGTTACCGAGATCCAACCCGGAGACGATCCCGAAACGTTGATCGCTCGCGCTGACCGCGCGTTGATCACCGCCAAAGAAAATGGACGCAATCGTGTCGTGCAATTGGGAGTAGGTCAAAGTGAGAACGGAGAGCAGGCACCTTTCTCCAATGCCCACATCAAAGAAGATCTCGCCGAAATCGATTCTCGCTCTTCCTGGCTACGCTTCTTCCGCCGCCAAGCCGTACCGCTAATGTCCGCCGAATACCTCACCGCCGTCCCCGAGCAGGTTGCTCTGGAGAAGGTCATGGGGTTCATCGAAGATCATCAAGGTGAACTAATCTCCTCCGCAGCATCGCGTCTGGGTGTCCGCATCGATGGTCGTAGAAGCGCTACCGTTTTCCGTCGTCATGAACGACCACCGACCCTGCTGTTGGACATCACGCTGACCGAAGTACGCTTTCAGGTGGAAAACCACGGCACCGTTTATCAGCGTCGTACCAAGGTAACCGTACTTGTCCGCTCCGAGTCCTCGCGCGATCGCAGGAAAGACACCATTCGGGGACAAGCGATGCGCGTGCTACAAAGCTTTCAGGCCTATCTCGTGGCTCAACCAATCGACGATGCCCTGCGCAAGCGCATCATTGAACCACGTGGCTGATTCTCCCCAACCTCAGGACCTTCCCCCGCTTGTCAACATGTCGTTGCCTGCATAAGGTGCTAGTTAAAGCGAACTTGACGATATCGCCTTTCGCTCATTACGACATTCTGCCCACGATGAGAAGGAGGAAAACGACGATGGCCTATCAGCTACCTGCCTTGGCTTATGCGTACGATGCATTGGAACCGCACATCGATGCCCGCACGATGGAGATTCATCACACCAAACATCACCAAGCGTACATCGATAAAGTGAACGCTGCCATCGCCGGCTCACCACTGGAGTCGAAGAGCATCGAAGAATTGATCTCCGACCTGTCGGCCGTGCCAGAAGACAAACGGACTGCCGTGCGCAACAACGGGGGTGGCCACGCCAACCACTCGTTGTTCTGGACAATCATGGGCCCCGGAAAAGGTGGCCAACCGTCTGGTGAATTAGCGTCAGCCATCGATCAGGCATTCGGTTCATTTGATAAGTTTAAGGAAGAGTTCTCCAGTGCGGCCGCCAATCGATTTGGAAGTGGCTGGGCATGGTTGTACGTTAGCAACGGCAGCCTCAAAGTCGGCTCCACCGCAAACCAAGATAGCCCGCTGATGGGGGCAGACATTGCCGGAATTGCTGGCACTCCCATTCTGGGCATCGACGTCTGGGAACATGCCTATTACTTGCATTATCAAAACCGCCGACCTGACTACATCGCGGCATTTTGGAATGTAATCGACTGGGACGCTGTTGCCCAACGTTTTGCTGCGGCCAAACAGTAATCAACTTTATTGGAAGCCCTCGATAAAGATGCTTCTTCATCGTGCCAGCTCTCGTGCGGCACCGCCCCAACGGAAGCGGTAGCAGTCGTCGAAAGCTTGCCGATTTCGCAGCCTTTGCCGTCTGAATTCTTCAATCTCGGCTGGTTCTCCAGCCGAGATTCTCTCTAGACGCGTTATGCTCTTGGTTCCTACGATGCGCCTACCAAGCAGACTAACGTGGACGCGGACGTTCGCTAACGGACAGGCCGGTGCTCGCGTCCTGAGACACAAAAAATGGGGATCTAGTGATGCGGGCATGGAGGCTGCCAATTTGGTCGATTCACATTACCGCTAGTCTGGTAAGCGTAACGGCCATTGCTCAATCTACCTCCTCCGTACAGACAATTAAGCGGAGCTACGACGGATGGCGGCCCGCTGCACCGACACCACAAGTGCGCTTCTTCCAATCGCCCGGTAGCGGCGAAAACGGTTTGCCAGCATTGCCTTCCTTTACTCAAGGGACAGGATCGGTTGCCCCCACGGCCCCGTCACCAGCAGACTTACCGCCAACGCTCCCACCTTTGTCTCTTCCTCAGACGCCCTCAGCAGGACGCCTGGCCGATTCCCCAGCACCTAATGATCGCACTTACGATCCGGGTACCTCGCCTCACAACGTTTCCACACCATCGCCGGTTCTTCCGCAAACACCACCGAACAAACTGCGATTCGATCCTGCCAGCCGCGCCACCAATTCCGCCGGTGATGCATCTCGGCATTCCCTCGCCCAGCGCCGTACCCCCGTAGCAACAGCTCAACTGTCAACACGACAAGACAACGTGCACCCCGCATCTACGCGTCCAGTGGGAACTACCGCTCGTCCTGGTGCGGGGCAGGGGGGGGCACCAACCGCCAGCGTGTTACCGCCGGCTGCATCCCCACGCCATGATCCTTCAACCATCGCCACTGGGTTACCCTACGTGACTCCTGCGCCGGGGCGTTATCCGACTTCCCCCTACAATCCGACCTTGTTCCATACGGTGGCTTACCAAGTTCCAGGCAGTGGCGCGCAAGGAGCAGCCGCAAGCCTGCCCCCCGTTACGTCATCACTACCACAGTACGTGCAACCTGGAATCTATCCGACCAGTTATCAGTGCACCTCAGGGCTTGCCCCCAGTCCTACAGTCCCAACGACAGGAGCTGTCGGGGGAACCTTCATACCGCCAACTCTGACCCCTAATTGGAATCCCAACCTATACTCACCTACCAACGCGGGATTTCGCCCCCTGATCACCCTCGGTCAGGAAAACTACAACGTTGTCCTTGGCCGCGGTATCATTGGCCAACCGACCGTGTACGTGCCAGGCCAACATATCCGCAACTTCCTGCGCTACCTATCACCTTAGCCATTTCCTCCTCCTTCTCTTGATCCTCCTCCCCCAAAACCCTCAGGACCAAAAACCACAACCAACGGTAATAACCAACGGTGCCACCCACCTTTCAACAAACGGTGCCACCCACGAATGGCACAGTCGTTGTTTGTTTGCTGCTGTCAGCGCAGAATCTGACTGTTGGCAGCCCGGACTTTTTTGTTAAAACTTTGGGCTGCACATGCGAAAAAACTGGTATTGTCATGAAATCCTTCCTGGTTTCATGATGTTGAGACCCTTCCTGGTGTCTGCCTCGCAGTTGAGACCGGGGAGGGTCTTTCTCATCAACCAACGGTGCCACCCACCTTTCAACAAACGGTGCCACCCACGAATGGCACAGTCGTTGTTTGTTTGCTGCTGTCAGCGCAGAATCTGACTGTTGGCAGCCCGGACTTTTTTGTTAAAACTTTGGGCTGCACATGCGAAAAAACTGGTATTGTCATGAAATCCTTCCTGGTTTCATGATGTTGAGACCCTTCCTGGTGTCTGCCTCGCAGTTGAGACCGGGGAGGGTCTTTCTCATGGCCTCTATACCATTTTGTCCGCCTAAACGCAGCTTCGATTTTGGGAAGACACTGGGTGCCTTTTTCGCTCAGCCGGGATTGCCGTTTTCGAAGATCCTCACCGCCGAGCTGATTGAGAGCATCTTCCGTAAACACGGAGGAATGTTCGGACGGGTCTACACCACCTCGATCGTGCTCTGAACCACAAAAAACGGTGCCACCCACTTTTCGCTTGCCATCGGTCGCCCGATCTGCTCTAATGGTGTCTGCCCGCTTGCCGCCGCTTGGGCGGTGTGCCTTGTGCCCATTGGCCTGGTGGCCCTGCGTCGGTCGAGGTGCCCTGCCGTGGCGGGGAAGCCTCCCAACGGTATTTGCTGCCCTGTTTCGTCTCCTCCCCCAGGAGTTGCCCCCATGGGAAGACCCAAACGTGCCGAACAGTGGACTCCCGACGAAATCGCCATCGTCCACTGCGTCCAACGCTGTGTCCGCCGTGCCTTTCTCGCTGGGGTCGATCCCCTCTCCGGCCAAGACTACAGCTACCGCCGCGAGTGGATCCGACGCCGCCTCGAGGCCCTCGCCTCGGTCTTCGGCATCGACGTACTCACCTATGCCATCATGTCCAACCACTTGCACGTCATCCTCCGCACCCGCCCCGACGTCGTCGCTCGGTGGAGCGACCGGGAGGTGGCCATCCGGTGGCTACGGCTGTTCCCCGGGCACCGCTTGGAAGAGCATCTGGGAGAGCCGACCGACAGCGACGTGGCGGCCCTGCTGGCCGATCCACAGCGGCTGGACACCGTGCGTCGGCGACTGTCGGACATCTCCTGGCTGATGCGTGCCCTGTGCGAGCCGATCGCCCGCATGGCCAATCGCCAGGACAACGTCACCGGACGATTTTGGGAGGGGCGATTCAAGGCGCAGCGGCTGACCGACGAAGCCGGTCTATTGGCCTGCGCGATGTACGTGGACCTCAACCCTGTGCGTGCTGCCATGGCCAGCCAGCCCTCCCAGGCCCCGTTCACTTCGGCCTACGATCGGATCCAAGCGCAGCAGGGCCAGACGATAGCCTCGGCCGCTTATCCGATCCGATCGATCCCTACCGAGCAGGCGGGGGAGATTCTCCGCACGCACACCTCGGCGCAGATCAAGCAGAGGAAGCAGCGTCAGCGACGCAATCCGACCGGCCAGCGTATTGCCCGCGACGGTTGGTTAGCGCCGTTGTCGGCCGATGCGAGCATTTCGGCGGCTGACCCGCAAGTGCACCGTGGCGGTGTGCGAGCCAGCGACAAGGGGTTTCTGATGCTCTCCTGGGAGGAGTACCGTAAGCTGCTGGAGTGGGTTGCCGCGCAGAAGAGCCCGCTCAGTGGCCATGGCGGCCAGTCGGCCGATTCGACCAAGTCAGCCGAGTCGGCGGTCAACAGCGGGGGAGCGTCTGGCAAGCCGCCTGCTGGTGTGCAGGGGGTGTTGGCGAAGCTGGGGATAGACGCTGGGTTGTGGTGCGACGTGGTGTGGAACTTTGGTCGCTACTTCGGCCGCAGCACGTGTGCCGGTCGCTCCGAGAGCATGAGTCGGCATGCCGAGCGGACTGGTCGCCGCTGGGCTCGAGGCCAGCGGCTGGCCGATCAGTGTTTTTCCTCCCCGCCGACCTGAGCGCAACTGCCCAGTTAATCCCTTCGCCCTTCCCCCAAATCGCGCGGCGAGCCGCCCCGGCTCACCAAGGAGCGAAATGCGGATAGGTTTCTTTGCTTGCTAGATTGTACCGATCTCACTGCGGGCCGCTGGCTCACCAACCAGCCTGCTGCTGGACAGTCAGGCCGTGAGCTGTTGTTGCCCTGGCCTTGAATCACCCCCACCTACAAAGCCCAGCCAGCCACAGGGCAGCACCAAATCGAATCCGAACAGTGGGTGGCACTTAAGTTTCCGGTGGGGGGCACTCAAGTTTCCGAAGTTCGTGATTCCCAAGACATTGGCTGCTACCGAATGGGCCAAGGTTGTCGAAGTTCGCGAGTGCCACAAAGGTGGGTGGCACTGAATGGGGCTGAATGGGGAGGTGAAAAAGGTGGGTAGTGTCTTAGGGGTAGGCCCTCCTTGTTGCCTTCGTCGGAGCCAGCCGTCGGTCGCTCGCCCGGTTCGAGCGCAGCGAGTTGGCGACCGACGCTGGCGACTGACGAGGCAACCGTTGCCTTTGTTGGTGAAGCCCGAGGGAGCGACGCCAGGACGCACCACTGAACGCCTCCCAGAGAAAGGAGAACTGGCCTGCCCCGTAGCAAAGGAGCCAAGCCTATCTTAAGAAAAGGAAGTGCCTGCCGGGTCGCTCCCGGCAGGCACGCGGACTCGGCAGCTCGTCGTGGGTGGACACGACCGTGCGGTCGATGTCGAGTGCCATCACGAGCGCCGGTCCGCTCTTATTGTACATCCCGAACAGCCGTGGGAGCCACTAGAGCTCGAACTTACTATCCAGGGAATGCAATGAATAACTCTAGCTACGAAAACGTGATCGGTGTCGACGTTTCCAAGGACAAGCTCGACGTGTACCAATCGGGCTCGCAGAAGCACCAGGTAGTCGAAAACACGGAGCAGGAAATCCAGCTCTGGGTCGGCCAGATACCGCCTAGATCGCTGGTCGTCACCGAGGCAACCGGAGGCTACGAAAGCCAGCTGGTCGAGGCTCTGCACGAGGCCCACATCGACGTGGCCATCGTCAACCCGCTGCAGATCCGCAACTTCGCCCGAGGCTGCGGATTGCTGGAAAAGACCGATAAGATCGACGCCTCGATCATCGCTCGGTTCGGCCAGGTAGTCCCGGTTCAGCTAAAGCAACCGCCCAGCGAAAACCAGAAGCATCTCCTGATGCTCAATCGTCGCCGCAGTCAGATTCTCGAGCACCTCGGGGCCGAGCGCAATCGCCTCAAGCAGACTCAGGACCCCGAGGTCCAACAACTGATCGGCCAAGCCATCGAGTTTTATACCGCGCAGTTGAAAGAGGTGGATCAGCGCATCAAAAAACTGCTCCACAGCCCCGAGTTTCAGCAGCAGGCCGAGCGCCTGCAAAGCGCTACGGGCATCGGCCCGGCCACCACGGCCACTCTCATCGCGGAACTGCCGGAGTTGGGCCAGATCAACAGACGGCAGATTGCCAAGCTGGTGGGGGTGGCTCCCCTGGCTCGCGACGGCGGCACGGTGCAGCGTCGCCGCAGCACATCGGCTGGCCGCGCCAACATCCGCAAGGTCCTCTACACGGCGGCCATCGTCGCCGTACGCCACAACGAAACCATGAAAGCGTTCTACCAACGCCTACTGGCCAAAGGAAAGCCCAAGAAGGTCGCCCTGGTCGCCGTCATGCGCAAACTGCTCCTGATCCTCAACGCCATGGAGAAAAACAAGCAAAACTACCGCGAGCCTTCACTCGCTCTTGACAATCCCTAAGACAGCCGATGGCACAAAAAGTTGCAAAAAGTTGAAAAGTTGGTGGTGGGTGGAATACAGCAAAGCACGTGAATGCTGGGGAAATGTTGAGTGGAGACAGGATGAGGAAGATAGTGGTGGGGAGTGGATGGTTGGAAGGGTTGGGGCGATCGTAGCAATATCGTGTCGCACTACGAAGGCAATGGCGTGGGAAAATGTCCCCCGCGAGAGACCGCTGCGAGCTAATCTTGGACAAGCTGCCGCAAGGATCGGGCACGACCATTCTCCCGCGAACGCAGCGTACCTTGTAATGTAATTCCGGCGACGTAATCCCGGCGACGCACCACATCACGACTGCTCATGGCAACAGGCTCTTTGGCACCATCCGAACCATCGTCGGCACGGTCTCATACTGGAGACAAACTGCTGGTGGCAGTACTTGTGATGCTTGCTGTCAATATGGTCCAGCGAGGCGTGGGTATGGTCCGCAATGTCGGCTTCGCTCGTTTATTGGGGGACATCAGCCTGGGCGAGTGGGCACTGACGCTCAGTTTTCTCGAGGTGGCTACCCCGTTAGCGCTGCTTGGTTTGACAGGAGGTTTTGGGCGGTTTGTGGAGGTGTACCGCCGGCAGGGAACTCTCGGCGATTACCTGCTTCATGCCTTGGGGGTAAGCACCATTGGAGTTGCGGCCGTATTGGCCTGGATGCTGGTGTTTCCACAGAGTTTTGAACGGCTCATTTACAACCACTCGGGGACTCCCACCGTCGCCGGTCACTGCGCGCTGGCCTTTGTGGCCATCATCGTCTTTACCGTTACGGCGGAATTGATGACTGGTTTGCGACACATGCGAGTGCTGTCGGCAATGTACTTTCTGCAAAGCACACTGTTCACTGGCATTGGGCTAAGTGCGTTGCTTCTGACGAGTGATTGGCGGTGGGTCGTGCTGGCGTTCGCCAGCGCATCGGTGTTGGCATGCACACCGGGTCTATTCGTCTTGTTGCAGCACCACCGCCAAGAGTTGTTGCCAACAGGAAGACTGTCCTCAGGGAGCCTGTGGACCCGTATCCTTCCGTTCGCCGCGGCGCTGTGGGTCAGTAATATTTTGAGCGGTCTATACGAAACGAGCGATCGATACATGTTGTTGCATCTGACCGGGCAGAGTGCAGATGAAGGGCAGGCCGCCGTCGGACAGTATCACTGTGGGAGAATACTCCCGAACCTGATGATCAGTTTGGCAGTGATGCTCAGCGGCATCCTGCTTCCCTACTTAAGCCACGATTGGGAGAACGGCCTGCAGCATCGCACCGGGCGACGGATGCGGCATGTGTTGATTAGTTGTTGTATGATGCTGTTGGCTGCCAGTGCGGCAGCTCATGGTATCTCGCCCTTTTTATTTCGATGGGCCTTTGAGGGTCGGTACCCTACGGCAGAAGCTGTTCTGCCACTCGCCCTGGCTCAAGCCGCATGGCACGGCCTGTTCGTCGTCTGTCAAGCGTCCCTATTGTGTGCGGAACGTGGTCGTTTATTGGCATTGATTACCGCCGGCGGTTTATTGTGCAACCTCATCTGCAATTTTTCATTCATTCCTCGGTGGGGGGTGGCAGGAGCCGTTGCCGCCACGGCGTTGAGTGCTAGCGTCGCGTTGACACTAACCTTGCTGACCATGCGCCGATTGGGTTGGGGTTGTGGACGGGGCGCCGCCATCTGCTGTTGCCTGGCCCCGTTGTCCATCGTCGGCGGCCTATTCTCCACGGTGGCAATGGTCGCGGTGATGCTCTTTCTCGCGGGCCGCACCAACTGGCTGCTCGATGCGCACGATCGCAAGGAAGTCGACGATGCCTTGCTACCGCAACTTACTCGCTGGGGATTGCGTATCAATTCTCTCTGGCCTCAATAGCCATCGCGGCGACTTCCCCAGGCCCCCGGGCACTCTGTTGACCATCAAACTCCGGCGCGGCTCGCGGCGGCGCGGCTCAGCCGCCGTCGCTCAGCTTCCTTGAGATTCACCTTGCGCAGACGAATGGTGCTGGGCGTGATTTCCACCAATTCGTCGTCCTCGATGTACTCTAAGGCTGCTTCCAAGAACAATTTACGGGGAGGTTTAAGGATGATATTCTCATCCGACCCGGCAGCTCGAATGTTGGTGAGTTTCTTTTCGCGACAAGGATTGACCACCATATCATTCTCACGAGCATTCTCGCCAACAATCATCCCTTCGTAGACTTCATCTCCGGGCCCGACGAACAACTCCGCCCTTTCTTGCAGACCGTATAGGGCAAAGGGGACGGCCTTTCCACTGACCATAGAGACCAATACGCCGTTGCTCCGCACCGGCACCTCACCTTCCATCGGCTTGTAACCACTGAAACGATGGTGAATGATAGCCGTTCCCTGCGTGGCGTTTAACAGCCTAGTGCGCAGACCGATCAACCCCCGAGCGGGGATATCGAATTCCAACATGGTATACGTACCGCGTGGGGTCATCTGTACCAGATTCCCTCGCCGCTGCCCGACCAACTCCATGACCGCTCCTACGCGATCCTCGGGAACCTCCACGTGCAAGCTTTCGAACGGTTCATGCGGTTGTCCGTCGATCGTCTTGATGACCACCCTGGGCTTACCGACCGACAGCTCGAAGCCTTCACGACGCATCGTTTCGATAAGAACGGACAAGTGCAGCACGCCACGCCCGCGCACCGCATACGCCTCCGTTCCTTCCACCGGGCTCATGCGTAAAGCAACGTTTCTTTGCAACTCTTTCTCCAGACGCGCCTTCAATTGGCGTGTGGTGACGAATTTGCCTTCGCGCCCTGCCAACGGAGAACTATTGACGCTGAAGATCATCTCCAAGGTCGGCTCGTCGACAGTCAGTCGCGGCAAGGGGCGAGGATTCCCTCGGGAGCAGATCGTATCACCGATCTTCACCTCTTCGATTCCCACCACCGCCACGATATCTCCGGCACTCGCTTCGGGAACGTCGACCCTTCCCAACTTATCAAAGGTCGACACACTGGCGACCGTCGCCGCTAAGATATGATCACCCTCTTGCACGACATCGACTGCTTGTCCGGCGCGAATCTTCCCCGCTTGGATCCGTCCCACGGCAATGCGGCCCACGTAATCGGACCAATCCAGGTTGGTCACCAGCAACTGCAACGGCGCGTCAGGCTCCACCTCAGGACCGGGAATCTTTTCCAGCACCAGGTCCAAGAGCGGCTGCATGGACTCACCGCGCTGGGACGGGTCGAAGGTGGCATACCCCTCCTTGGCCGATGCGAACAGGTAGGTGTAGTCATCGAAGAACTCCTCCCCTCCCAAGTCGACCAGCAATTCCAGGGCTTCATCTACTACCTCAGTGGGGCGAGCATCGGGGCGATCGATCTTGTTGATCACCACGATGGGGCGGACCCCCACTTCCAACGCCTTGGACAAGACAAAGCGGGTCTGAGGCATCGGCCCTTCGGCAGCGTCGATCAACACCAGCGCACCGTCGGCCATGCGCACCACGCGCTCCACCTCACCGCCGAAATCGGCGTGCCCGGGAGTATCGATCAGATTGATTTTCACTCCGCGGTAGGGCAGGGCAATATTCTTGCTCAAAATCGTGATCCCCCGCTCCCGCTCCAAATCATTGCTGTCGAGGATCTGCGTCCCCTGCAGTTGGGATTCACGAAACTGCCCCGACTGCTTCAAGAGACAGTCGACCAGCGACGTTTTGCCATGGTCGACATGGGCGATAATAACAATATTACGGACATCTTCTCTTCGCATTGATAATTTATTTATTTCGCAATTTGAGTGAGTAACATTAGCAAGCCAGCGCCACATCAGTGGAGTCAGACTTCTACACCGGAAGCGGGGGAAGGAGGATCCAACCATACAGGAGCAGTTGCCCCCCGATCGCTCCTGCCCTCATGGGCACAGCCTCGACCGAAAACTCTGCAGGGTGCGAACCACCACCGATTCAATCAGTAGCGGTCTGGCGGAATTTCGATTTTCCTCGTTATCCTCGTGTTCGAGGAGGGGGGTGAAGAGCTAGTGGGTTTTCCGATCGTTGAGCCCTTGAGTAAATACCTAGGTTCTAGCATACTGTGTGCCACAGCCTGATCGAATCTGGTACTGATGGCACTCGATTCGATCGTTGTCGGAGATGGACAATCATCATTGCCGATGATGAACCCACACGGCGATGAATCTTGCGTGAGATGATCTGGCCAACCGATCGCTAGGCGCGTGTTTTTCAGAGGTCATCGCCCCGACAGAGTAGAGGCAGAAGTTTAGCTCAACCCTCCCACCGGCAAAGTGGCCAGTGGAGCGCGGCAGCTTGGGGCTGCAGCGCCGCCGTGCGAACCTAGAGGGCGGACGGGATTGGGCCTGGTCGTCGTATCACAGTGAGGTGTGACACACAGCAGGTTTTCGCGGAATTTCGATTTTTGGAGTAACGAACGTCATGGCAAGATATACAGGGCCAAAAGCACGGATCAACCGTCGTTTAGGAGCGCAGGTTTACGAAAACTCGGGGGCGATTCGCGCTTACGACCGACGGGATGCCCCGCCGGGGATGCACCCACGTCCACGCCGCCTATCCAACTACGGTCGAGCGTTGACTGAGAAGCAGAAGATCAAGCACTACTACGGGCTGGGTGAGCGTCAGTTGCGTCGGTTTTTCAATCTAGCCAAGGCGGCCAAGGGTAACACCGCAGAGAATCTGTTAGTGTTGTGTGAACGGCGACTCGACAATGTCGTCCGCCGCGCGGGATTTACCAAAACGCGTCCGCAGGCGCGTCAGGGGATTACGCATGGCCATTTCCGAGTCAACGGCGTGAAGGTGACCAAGCCAAGTTACTTGGTGCGTCCCGGAGATGTGGTCGAATTGCGTGGCCGGGAGAATCTCAAGAATCTGTACCGAGGCATTATTGCCAACAATGACCCGATGACGCCTGAATGGTTGTCATTCGATTCGGAGGACTTGAAGGCGACAGTACTCAGTTTGCCGACGGCGAACGACGTGAGCTTTCCGGTCGACTCCAACGTGGTGGTCGAGTTCTTGTCCCGCTAGGCGGAGGGGCGCCTCGTTGCAGGCGCTGCTGTCCGCTGCCAGAGCAACCGGGTATGGCGAGGTGATCGCAGCGGCGAAGAAGTCGCGCGCCGTAGCAGCGCGGTTGGGCTGGTGGACAATCTAGCGAGCAGGTTCGGTTTTTTCATAAGGGCGCTTATGCACAGTCAACTGGTCGTGCTGGGGGGAGGCCCAGGTGGTTATGCCGCAGCATTTCTCGCGGCAGATGAGGGCATGGAAGTAACATTGGTGGAAGCCGACTCACGGCTCGGCGGAACATGTTTGCTGCGAGGCTGCATCCCCTCCAAAGCGTTGCTACATGTCGCCCGCGTGATTTCGGAAGTGGGAGAGCTGGGGAGCGACTGGGGGGTCCGCTACGGCGAGCCTTCCGTCGACGTCCATCGCTTGCGGGAGCGCAAGGAAAAGGTGATCGACACCTTAAGCGGCGGCCTGGCTCAACTGGCCAAGCGACGCAATGTCACGGTCATTCATGCCAAAGGCGTGTTCGAGGATAGCACCACCTTGCGACTGGAGGGAGATTCTCCCTCGATACCGGCCGGCGGGAAGATCACCTTCGACCACTGCGTGTTGGCCACCGGTAGCGTTCCTGCCATGCCGCCGAATTTCCAGATCGGCAGTGATCGCGTGGTCGACTCCACTGGTGCCTTGGCCCTGCCCGATATCCCCAAAACGATGCTGGTGATTGGCGGAGGGTACATCGGCCTGGAGATGGGGACGGTCTATGCTTCCTTGGGGACGGAGGTGACCGTCGTTGAGCTGCTCGATGGGCTGCTGATGGGTGCCGATCGGGACTTGGTCAAGCCATTGGAACGGCGGCTGCTGCAGCTGTTCGGCGGCCGTATCTATTTGAACACGCGAGTGGGATCGCTGGCGGAGGTTGAAAACCAGGTAGAGGTCACCTTCGAGGGCCCCGGGAAGTATGGCCATCACCGATTCGATCGTGTGTTGGTCAGCGTGGGCAGAAGGCCAGTGACACGTGGTATTGGGCTGGAAAACACGCAGGTACAGTTGGACCAACGTGGCTTTGCCGTGTGCAACGAACAACGCCGCACTGCCGATCCTCACATCTACGCCATCGGTGATGTCGCTGGCGAACCGATGCTGGCTCACAAAGCGACGCACGAGGGGAGACTGGCGGTCGAAGCGATCCTCGGCCATTCGGTCGCCTGGGACAAAGCGGCCATCCCGGCCGTGGTTTTCACCGATCCGGAAATCGCATGGGCCGGTTTGACTGAAGAAGAGGCCAAACGGACGGGGCGAAAAGTCGAGGTGGCAAGCTATCCGTGGGCGGCTAGTGGAAGAGCGCAAGCCATTGGACGCACCGATGGTTTGACGAAGTGGTTGATCGATCCGGAGACCGACCGCGTACTGGGATGTGGCATGGTCGGCCCAGGGGCCGGTGAGCTGATAGCCGAAGCCGTGTTGGCCATTGAGATGCGGTGCGAAGCGCGGGATGTGGCCGAAGCCATCCATCCTCATCCCACGCTCAGCGAAACATTGATGAATGCCGCAGAGGTCTATTTCGGTACGGCTACGGAGATTTACAAGCCGAAGCGGGTACGCTCTTAAAGGCGCTGTTCCACCCTAACATGGCGATGCAAGTGATGAAAGCTTTGCAATTAAGCGACTACAAGAAATTGGAGATTGTCGACCTGCCCATGCCCGAGGTCGGCCCCCGCGACGTGCTGGTGGAGGTCCGCGCCTGCGGCATTTGCGGCAGTGACGTCCACGGATGGGACGGATCCTCTGGACGGCGCATTCCTCCCTTGGTGATGGGGCACGAAGCAACGGGCGTCGTCTCCCGAGTCGGCGACCAGGTCACCCGTTTCGCCCCCGGAGATCGCGTGACGTTCGATTCCACGGTTTCTTGTGGAGCGTGCGGCCCATGCCGTCGTGGCCAAATCAATCTTTGCGATCACCGGCAAGTGTTGGGGGTTTCCTGTCAAGAGTTCCGCCGCCATGGAGCCTTCGCCGAATACGTAGTCGTTCCAGAGAATATCGTTTATCGCTTGCCGGATGATTTACCGTTTGAACATGCCGCCCTGATCGAGGCGGTTAGCATCGCCGTGCATGCAGCCAATCGTACCCCAGTGAAGCTTGGCGATACCGCGGTAGTCGTAGGTAGCGGCATGATCGGTCTGTTGTGCGTCCAAGCCATTCGCTTAGCCGGATGTGCCCAGGTGATAGCGGTTGATCTGTCGGATAGCAAGCTTCAAATCGCTCGCGAGCTGGGAGCCGATGTGACTTTCAATCCCACTCGTGACGATGTGGTGGCGGAGATATTCGCATGCACTGGCGGCCAGGGTGCCGATGTGGCGTTGGAGGTTGTCGGAGCGACCCCCACGGTGCAAACGGCCATTGAATGCACTCGCAAGGGCGGGGCGGTGACCCTGGTGGGCAATCTGGCTCCCAAGGTCGATTTGCCGCTGCAGGCAGTTGTGACACGGGAATTGACCCTGTTGGGGAGCTGTGCTTCCAATGGGGAGTACCCCCAGTGCATCGAGTATCTGCGACGGGGTGATATCCGCGTCGAACCATTGATCACCGCCGTTGCACCACTTGAGGAAGGCCCCTCTTGGTTCCAGCGGCTTTATGCCGGTGAGGAAGGGGCGATGAAGGTGATTTTGAAGCCACGGGAGTGACTCCTGAAGGCCAGCAGTTGCCGCGTCGTCCCCTCTTAGAAACCGCGGGCTACAATGGGAAGAGAGCCATCTGGAGCCACCACACGATCGACCACATTACCTACAAGGAACCACATTACACTTCAGTGCCAAAGGTAATTTTTTTCAGGTCGCCAACGGGCACATCGTAGGTTACGACCACGGCAGGCTTGCGGCGATGCCGGCCATTGCCAGACACGATTTACGTTTGACTAGCTAACGAGAGAGGCAGTTCCATGGCGGACGCGAAGACAGTCGACCAGACCAGCGGGGAGGTGATAACCAATGGACAGATTCCTGAACCGCGGGATCAAGATCCGGCAGAGACTGCTGAGTGGTTGAGTTCGCTGGACTATGTGCTGAAAAGCAAGGGAAGCGAACGCGTCAAGTATTTGCTCAAGGCGTTGGAAACGCGGGCCCGCGCCGAAGGGGTCGACGTACCGCTGGAGGTGAACACTCCGTACATCAACACCATTCCCGCCCACAAACAACCAGCCTATCCGGGCAACCGGGAGCTGGAGCGGCGAATCAAGAGCATCATTCGCTGGAATGCGATGGCCATGGTGACGCGGGCCAACCGCAAGCACGAGGGCATTGGCGGTCACATCAGCACCTACGCCTCCAGCGCCACGCTCTACGAAGTAGCGTTCAACCACTTCTTCCGCGGGCGGGGAGAATCGGGTTACGACGGCGATATCGTCTACTTCCAAGGTCACGCCTCCCCAGGCATGTATGCCCGCGCTTTCCTGGAGGGCCGTTTGACGGTGGAACATTTGGAAAACTTCCGCCGCGAACTGCAACCAACTCCCGGCCTGTCGAGTTATCCGCATCCCTGGCTGATGCCCGATTTTTGGGAGTTCCCCACCGTATCCATGGGCCTGGGGCCGATCATGGCAATCTATAACGCCCGTTTCAATCGCTACCTGCAAGACCGGGGAATCAAAGATACTTCCCAGCAGCGCGTATGGGCGTTTCTGGGGGACGGGGAATGCGACGAACCGGAAACGCTCGGTGCGCTACACTTGGCTGCACGAGAAAAACTGGACAATTTGACCTTTGTCATCAACTGCAACCTCCAGCGGCTCGACGGTCCGGTGCGTGGCAACGGGAAGATCATCCAAGAATTGGAGGCCGTATTCCGCGGAGCCGGCTGGAATGTCATCAAGGTGATCTGGGGAAGCGACTGGGACCCGCTGTTGGAAAAGGATACCACTGGCTTGCTCGTCCGCCGCATGGGCGAGATCGTCGATGGGCAGTACCAGAAGTACACCGCGATGCCCGGCTCTTACATTCGCGAGCATTTCTTCGGGAAGTACCCGGAACTGCTGGAGCTGGTCAAGAACTATTCGGACGAAAAACTCGAGAAAATGCGCCGCGGCGGTCACGATCCCGAAAAGGTGTATGCCGCCTACAAGGCAGCGGTCGAGCATAAAGGGCAACCGACGGTCATCCTCGCCAAAACCATCAAGGGCTATGGCCTGGGTGAAGCAGGCGAAGGGCGAAACATCGCCCATAACCAAAAGAAGCTCAATGAGCAGGAGTTGCTCGAGTTCCGCAGCCGCTTTGGGATTCCCATCAGCGACGAAGAGGTAGGCAGCGCACCGTTTTATAAGCCACCAGAAAGCAGCATGGAGATTCGCTACCTCAAGGAGCGGCGTCAAGCGTTGGGGGGGTACGTGCCGACCCGCCCCACGGTGCATCCGCGCACCGAGGTGCCCACCCTGGAAGAGTATGCCGCCTTCACCAAAGACAGCGGCGGGAAACCAATGAGCACCACCATGGGGTTCGTGCGGTTACTCTCCAAGCTGTGCAAGGACAAGAAGATCGGCAAATACGTGGTACCGATCGTGCCGGACGAATCGCGAACCTTCGGCATGGAAGGGATGTTCTCCGAGGTAGGCATCTACTCCCATCAAGGCCAGTTGTACGAACCGGTCGACCGCAAGGGGGGCAGCTTGATGTACTACAAGGAAGCCCGCGACGGTCAGATCCTGGAGGAAGGGATCACGGAAGCCGGGGCGATGTCCAGCTTTAATGCGGCGGGCACGAGTTACGCTACCCACGGCGTGAACATGATTCCTTTCTATATTTACTATTCGATGTTCGGTTTCCAGCGTGTGGGCGATTTGATCTGGGCCGCCAGCGACTTGCGTGCCAAAGGATTTCTCATTGGCGGAACCTCCGGTCGCACAACGCTCAACGGCGAAGGCCTGCAACACCAAGACGGCCAGAGCCATCTCAATGCCATCGCCTTTCCCTTGGTGCGGGCCTACGATCCGGCCTACGCCTATGAGACGACCGTCATCATCATGGACGGATTGAAGCGCCTGTACGAGGACGGTGAAACGGCCATCTATTACATCTCCGTAGAAAACGAGAACTATCCCATGCCAGCGATGCCCGAAGGCGTCGAAGAGGGTATCGTCAAAGGCATCTACAAGCTGAAGAGTTTGGATGTCGAGAAACCACGAGCTCGGGTGCAACTGTTCGGCACGGGCCCCATCCTGCGTTGCGTCCTGGCTGCCCAAGAGCTGCTGGCCGAGAAGTTCGGCGTGGCCAGCGACGTTTGGAGCGTGACCAGTTACACGCAGTTGCGTCGTGATGCGCAGAGTTGCGAACGCTGGAATATGCTCCATCCCACGGAGACTCCCAAGCGGAGTTATATCGAGAAGGTGCTCGCGGGAGTCGAGGGTCCATTTATCGCCGCTAGCGATCACGTGCGTGCCTTGCCCGAACAACTGACCCGCTACATTCCGGGAGACTACTTCGTACTGGGGACCGACGGCATGGGCCGCAGTGAAACACGTGAGGCCCTGCGTCGGCACTTCGAAGTCGATGCCGAGAGCGTTGCCTTGGCCGCTCTTTCACGGCTAGCCCGACAAGGGATCTTCAGTCCCGAGGATGTGGCCCGTGCCATTAAAGATTTGGATTACGATCCAGAAAAAGCCAATCCCTTGTATGCCTGACGATCGCGCCAACCGCTGGACCGTAAGGCTACCTGCCCCTAATGGCAGCGGCAACCGCCACGATGATTGTGCAACTCATTGATATTCCGTCGAACATTTTTGAGATTACCCTGTAGCAAAACGCGAGTAACCGATGGCAATGGAAGTTAAGCTCCCGGAATTGGGTGAGGGTGTCGAGTCCGGTGATGTTCTCGAAGTCTTGGTACAAGAAGGGGATCAGGTTCAAGCCGAACAACCGCTGCTCGAGTTGGAAACGGACAAGGCAACGGTAACCGTCCCCAGCCCGGCAGCCGGCAAGATCACCAAACTGTTGGTCAAGCCCGGTCAGACGGTGGCCGTGGGGGAAGTGATTGCCAGCCTCGACACTGCTGGAACCGACGGTGGCTCCAGTTCGTCGGCTCCGCCAACCTCATCGCAACAAGATGAGGCACCGGCCAAGGGGTCGGACGCGGCGCAGACCGAGCCGAAAACGGCGGATTCCGAAACCAGCAGTAAGTCGGCGGAAGCCCCTACTTCCGCTGCCCCGACTAGCGATCCGCCCCGCAATCGTCCGGAGGCCTCGCCCCAGGTATCTTCACCGACCGGTGGCACTGCCACTCCGGCTCCATCAGCCCCAGAACCAACGGCAAAAGAATCCGTACCACCGGCCCCGGCGCCGGCAACCGGATTGGAAGCGACTGCCGATGATAAAATCCCTGCTGGTCCAGCCGTTCGACGCTTCGCCCGCGAGGTAGGGGTCGATCTGCGCACCGTCCAGGGAACTGGAGAAGGGGGGCGCATTACGCGCGATGACGTGCTGCGCGCGGTACGCGAGCTGGGCAAATCTCGCGCACCTGCCCCTGCTGCCGACGGACAACTTGTTGCTTCTGAAAAAGCACCGGCGGCAACGCACTCGCCAGGACGAGGAGTCGCCTTGCCCGGCGAACCGGGAAGCGATGAGTATGGCCCCATCCGGGTGGAACGGTTGAGCAAGATCCGCAAAACGATCGCTGCCCAGATGCACAAATCTTGGTCGACTGTCCCCCGCGTCACCAACTTCGACGACGCCGACATCACGGAATTGGAAGCCTTGCGGCAGGCGAACAAGGAAGAATATGCCGCGCAGGGGATCAAGCTCACCACGATGCCATTTATCATCAAGGCCGTGGCCATGGCGTTGAAGCACCACCCGACGATCAACGCCATCATCGACATGGAGAAGGAACAAGTTATCTATCGCGATTATGTCAATATTGGCATCGCCGTGGACACTCCGCGCGGCCTCGTCGTGCCCAATATCCGCCACGCCGATCAACTGACGATCCCCGAGATTGCCCGCGCACTGGCCGATATGGCCGTTCGCGTTCGCAATGGAGATTTCGGCGTCAACGAACTTCGTGGGGGCACCTTCAGCATCAGCAATTTGGGGGCCATTGGCGGCACTTACAGTACCCCCGTCGTCAACGTCCCTGAAGTAGCAATTCTGCTTCTAGGGCGGTCTCGAAAGCTGCCCGTAGTCATGCCGGACGATAGCATTCGGCCTCGACTGATGTTGCCGCTGAGCCTCTCCTACGACCATCGTTTGGTGGACGGAGGAGCCGCTGCGAGGTTCCTCAATGACGTGATCGGCTATTTGGAGAGCCCCAGCCGGCTGTTGCTAGCCATCTCGTGATCCGAGGTACAATCCCAGCCCGGCCTCAGCCCGTTAGCGAGGCTAGCCACGCGGCATCTCCCTGCCGTAAGCGGTAAGCAGGAATCCTTCGGCTACCGACCAAGGCGTCCTGCAGTGCCCGCAGCTCGGCTCTGCAGAACGCCATCTTCGTAGGCGTTTCATGCCGCCGGTAGCCCTTCCATTCGACGCCAAGCGCTGACTTGGCCCAGATGGATGTACACATGACCGGTCAAGTAGAACGCCAACATCGAACCCAGCGTTGGGCAGATTTCACGCAACGGAGTGTCTACTGGATTGGGGGCGGTGAGCTGTTCATCCGAGGCTTGCCGCACCGCTGCGATGGCCGATTCGTAGCCACGAAAAAACGTGTCCATGATCGTGTCCATCGACGGGTAGATCGTACCTTCCGGATCGTCGACACATTGGGCATCCTTGGAAAACAGACGTTCAAATTCCGCAGGTGGTCGAATCGGCGCGCTGTCGATCTTCAGCAATTCCAATACCTTGCTAGGATAGAGACTGAGGTGGCCAAAAACGAACGCCGGATGATTCGATGGGACCACTTGCCCACCTGGCGAGGCTAGGCGGCCAAACCTCTCTGGAGGAATCCCGCGAATCAATCGATGGGCATAACGAGGCCCCATCGTGGCCGCATCGGCGATAGTAGCTCCGATATTGTGCATGGTGCGCGTCCCCTTCAGCATCTGCGTACGATGAATCGGTTCGTGAATCGAAGAGTCGTCCCAGCCCATGACGGGGGCGAGTACGTATATCGTGATTCTGCATATCTGCAGTGGCCATCCAAGAGGTGGTAAACTCAGAGCTCACCCCTGGATCGACTGTTGGTGCACCGAGCGAGGGCAAGCCTATGGACCGGGAATCGAACCTGAAACTGATGCACGAATTTGTCAAGAACGAAAGCTTGCGCCGCCACATGTTAGCGGTCGAAGCGGCAATGCGTGCCTATGCGGAACAACTCGGCGAGGATCCGGAATTGTGGGGAACCGTGGGACTGCTCCATGATTTCGATTATGAACGCTGGCCGGATCCGCCGGACCACCCGCTGCGCGGCAGTGAGATCCTGCGTCAACGCGGCTATCCCGAGGAGGTGATTTATGCCATTCTCTCCCATGCGGACTACCTGGCCGACCGCTATCCTCGCCGTTCGGCGTTGGACAAAGGCCTGTATGCTTGCGACGAACTTTGTGGTTTCATCATGGCCTGCGCGCTGGTACGTCCCCAAGGCTTGGACGGCATGTCGGCCAAGAGTGTGAAGAAGAAGATGAAACAGGCGAGCTTTGCCGCCGCGGTCAGCCGTGATGACATCATCCGCGGTGCGGAGGATTTCGGGGTGGAGCTGGATGCTCACATCGAGTTTTGTGCCGCGGCCATGGCTGGCATCTCCGACCAACTCGGTTTTAAGGCACCGTAAGAAGAATCAAGCCGCCGGCAATCCGAAACTATGGTGGCGGTAGATGCTTCCTTTCTCTTAATAAGAACTTCGATCCTCTCACCGGCCATGAGCCGCCAACCGCCTCGCGCCGCTGCGCTGCAGATCATCGCCGCGCTGCAGATCATCGTGCGGAGAAGGTGTGGAACCTTCGTTGCTCCTCGATGGGAGTGAAAGTGCCTTGATTCTCGTAGGCGATCCGTTGCAAAGTAAACCGCCCTTGCAAACTGAACAGATGGATGGTGTGAATGGGGATCTGCCGCCGTCCGCTACTGGATGCATTGAGGATTCGCAGCATGCCGAGCGTATTATCTTGCAACTCGCCATCGGAAAGCAAGAAGATGGCGTCGGGCTCCATTTGCAAAGCGATTTGCAACGCTTCGGCCGGCATCGTCGCCGGCCCCAATTCGATGGACCGCAACCAACGTCGTACGCGGGTCGTCGTCGCCGAGGTAGGATGGTAGAAACGCACTTGCGATGGAGAACGGTTGAATAAGAATCTCGGTTGAAAATCGAAGCAAATAACCAAGAACTCCTGCTGCGGCTCAAGTCCGTAAAGGCTGTCCATCAGTTGATTGCATGCGTAAACCCAACGATCGCCCAGCATGCTACGCGAACAATCCAGGACGTAGACAAAGCGATTGCCTTCGGCATAGGTCCCGAAAAAGCTGGCTCCCCGCCGCCCACTGGGCGGTGGACGACTCTCCTCAACACCATCGGCCACAGCTCCAAAGTAATATCCGGAAAACGAGTCCGTGGGCTCGACACCATCGTCGCTCTCGTGCAAGTCGATGTCCACGTCGATGGCCAGATCGATGGACGGGGCAGAAGCCGCCGATATGTCATCGGGGTTAGCGACCATCGGTTCGATGGCAAACTCGTCCAACGTTTCCATCATGCCCACGCTGAACGATGCGTCGCTAGGGGCAACGAGCAGCACGCCTTGACTATTGCGTCCTTGGGTAAAGGCCCACAGGGCTAATAGCAGCAACAGTCCTACGTGGGCCAGGAGGCTAGTCAAGAAAGCCACCCCTTGATGCATGCGCCGCTCTACACTTCCCACCGCGCGAGGCGTCGCTGCTGGAGATCCGGTCAAGGCCATCTTCTATCTCCACTGTTGAGAGTTGACCACCGATGTCATTATAACGGTAGTCTACACCCACGGGCCGACGGAGAAGCGGGGGTGCAGCCGGCTCCTTAGTCGCGCCATAGCTCGGAATGGTCATGCATGGAAGTTTTGCGGGGTCGACGACCTCCGGCATAATTTCCCAAGAATTGGCATTGCGGCATGGTATGGCGATACAATCGAGGAGGGATCCTGGACGTTCGTCCAACATGCTACGACCATGCGCACGGTAGTCGAGGCAAGAGCATCCAGGCCCGCTGCCCTGTAGTTCCCTTCTTTCCTCGGAGGCTCAGCATGCTTGGCACACTCGACCGACGGCGCTGCGTGCAAACGATCTTTAGTCTGGGAGCAACTTTAGGTTCCCAGTTCCATTGGCAATCTGAGCTTGCTGCGCAAATCCAGGCGACCGGCAAACGTCGGCATTTGGTAATCCTATGGATGCCCGGCGGCCCTTCGCAACTGGACACGTGGGATCTTAAACCGGGCCATGCCAACGGCGGGCCCTTTCGCGAGTTGCAGACCACTGTTCCGGGAATGCGCTTCAGTGAACATTTGCCCGCGTTGGCCCAGTGGGCACACCACTTGGCCATCGTCCGTAGCATGCGGACCAAAGAAGGGGACCACAGCCGCGGAACGTATCTCGTCCGCACGGGACAAGCTCCCGGCCAACCAGTTCGTTTCCCCGCCGTACCGGCGGCGATCGGAAAAGAGCTGGCCCCCTCGACCACCGCAGGAACGCCCGGATACGTGAGCATTCTTCCCAGCACGTTTCTGAACCCCTCGGCCTTTGGCGCGGGGTTCCTCGGCGCCGGCTGCGAGCCACTTACCGTACAGCAGATGGGGGAAGGGGCCATGGGCCAGAAAACGACCGAAGACCAGGATGTTACCGCCGATTCGAATCGCATGGCTGAGCTGCAGGTCGAAAACCTCCGTCCCCCATCCGACCTGCCAGAGCAACGAACCGAGCGCCGACGGCGGATGTGGAACATGCTGCAACAGAGTTACGCCGCACCATGGCGCGGTAGTCCTGCCGTGGTGCATGACACAGTTTATCGGCGGGCCATGCAGTTGGCCGACAGTAGCGTGGTCGATGCATTCGATTTGAATCAAGAGTCGGAGGAAGTGCGACGCAGTTATGGAACCAGCGCCTTCGGCCAAGGATGCTTGATGGCCCGACGGTTGATTGAGTATGGTGTTCCGGTTGTAGAAGTGGCCTTGGAGCTGCGTCAAAACGCCTTGAATTGGGACACCCATCAAGACAACTTTCCAACCGTGAAACGGCTCAGCGGCATCCTCGACCGGGCCTGGGGGCGCTTGATGCAGGACCTCCACGACCGCGGCTTGCTGCAGCACACGACCGTTCTGTGGATGGGGGAGTTCGGCCGGACGCCGGAAATCAACCGCATGGGGGGCCGCGACCATTTCCCCAACGCATGGAGTTGTGTGCTGGCCGGAGCAGGCATCCAGGGCGGTGCGATTCTCGGTCGCACGTCAACCGATGGAAGGGAAATCATCGATCGCCCCGTAAGCGTGCCAGAGCTGCTGGCGACGGTCTGCCGTGCAGTGGGAATCGACCCGCATCGGGAAAACGTCAACGAGGATGGAAGGCCGTTGAAAATTGTCGATGGGCTACCGATCGCTGAGCTTCTCGACGTCACCGCCAACGGTTAACCCTCGTCTCCTGCCTTGCCCCGGCCAGGCGGTGGCAGTTCAACCAACGGTAGTTGGCGACCCGTCGCTTCGGACGCTGCGCCGCAAGCGCTTCCACACCCATGGCAAGCGGAGCTGCGATCCTCCAAGATGCACCATTTGAACACGCGACAAACCAGCCATACCGCGGAGGCGATCACCACACTTATTGCCACGTAACTTTGCCAATCCATCCTGCCGCCTCTTGAGAAAGCGTAAACGGTGGCCTCGCAAGTCCCAATTTGACCGGAGTTGCTTGCTGCATGGCAGCAACAGTTGATTGGTTCGGTGCGATTTTGCGCACGATCAACGATACCACCACATGCCGACCTGGTAGGTAACCAGCGCTCCCAAGTAGGCCAACATGGTCATGTAGACAAAAGCGAAAACGGGCCATCGCCAAGAGTTCGTCTCGCGCCGGATCACCATCAACGTAGCCGCACACTGGGCACAAAGGGCAAAAAACACCATGATGGAAAATGCTACCGGTAGATTGTAGACGGGTGTACCGTCGGGCCAGGTCGCTTGGCGAATCGCCGCCCGTAAACCAGGGTCTTCTTCATCGACGTCCCCACCCAACGAATAGATCGTTCCCAGCGTGGCGATGATTACTTCGCGTGCAGGAAAGGAAGCAAGTACGCCAACACCAATCCTCCAATCCCATCCCAAGGGGCGGACGATCGGTTCGATGGCTTGGCCCGTCCGTCCCAGCACGCTCTCCCGGATCAATCGACCGCTCTCTTGCCGTATGGCTCGCTGCCATGGCTCCAGAGCATCTTTTCCTGCATCGCTCTGCTCGACGGCTTCCAATTCTGCGGTCAACTGGTAAAGACGACTGTGGTCGCCGGGGAAATAGCCAGCGGCCCAGACCAGGATGGAAGTGCAGAAGATGAGAGTTCCAGCACGGGTGAGAAATGCCTGTCCTCGCTCCAACACGCGGCTGGCCACCACCCTGGCCGATGGCAGCTTGTAACTGGGCAGTTCCATGACGAATGCCGACGTTTGCCCGGGAAAGACAAATCGTTTCAGTGCCCAAGCAACTGGAATCGCCACGGCAGCTCCCACCAAATGCATGGCAAAAAGCACCAGTCCCTGCAGTGATATCCATCCTCCAGCCAGGTACCGATCCGGCACGAAGGTGTAGGTGAGCAAGACGTAGACCGGCAACCGGGCCGAACAGCTCATCAACGGCGCTACCAGAATGGTGACCATGCGATCTCGCCAATCGTCGATGACTCGCGTGGCCATGATTCCTGGGACGGCACAGGCGAAGGAGCTCATCAGCGGCAGAAACGATTTGCCACTCAATCCGACCTTGGTCATCAACTTGTCCATGACGAACGCGGCGCGAGCCATGTAGCCACAGTCCTCGAGCATAGCAATGAAAAGAAAAAGCACGAGGATCTGCGGCAGGAAGACGACAACCGACCCTACGCCAGCGATGACACCGTCGGTCAACAGGCTGCGCAACATGCCGGGTGCTAGCAGACTCTCCACGGCGGCCACACACGCCGGCTGCGCCACATCGGTGATCCAATCCATGGCCCAACTGGCTCCCCATGTGATCCCTTGAAACACCAAGAACATCACTCCGAGGAATGCCAGGAATCCCCAGAAGCGGTGCGTTAACACGTGATCGATGCGATCCGACCAGGTACGCTCGCCGGTCTCCTTGATCTCGTAGATGCCGTCAAGCTGCTGACGAATCCATTGGTACCGCAACCTTGTCTCCACGAGGGGGACCTGGAGACCATGTTGTGCCAGCTCTTCGCGTGCTCGGGCCACGGCGCCCTCCAAGGCATCCCCATCCTTGCCCGCCTGTACGCAGTACTCTCGCTCAATCGCCCCCTGGACGTCCAGGATCAAGCGGCGTAAGACAAACCGATCGGTTGGCAAGTGCGGACAATGTTCTTGGATCCAACCGGCCAGCTTGTCCACCTGCTTTTCAAACACCTCCCCCAGGATGCAGGGAGGAGCCGAGGAGGTCGTCACCTCGCGGATCACTCGCCGCAACTCCGAGATGCCCACGCGCCGACTGGCCGCACACGGTACCACCGGAACTCCCAACCGCCGGGACAACTCCTGCACATCGATTTGTATACCGCTCGCCTCCACTCGATCCCACATGTTGAGCGCCAATACCGTGGGTTTACCCAACTCGCGAATCTGAGTGAACAGATACAAATTGCGATCGAGGTTCGTGGCGTCGACAATGACCACCAAGACATCGGGAGATGGAACGTCGGGCAGGCGCCCGAGCAACACGTCGATAGCAACTTTCTCATCGGCCGATCGAGCCGCCATGCTGTAGGTACCTGGCAAATCGATCAACGTTACCGGCCCGGCATCGTCCGCGTACCGCCCCACCTTCTTTTCGACGGTCACCCCTGGATAGTTGCCGATGCGCGCAGCGATACCACTGAGGGCTGAAAACAGGGTACTTTTCCCCGTGTTGGGATTCCCGATCAGGGCAACGGTCAGTTCCGTCGTGAGCAGGGAAGGGGGAGTGGTATCAGGAGACGCAAGATCCATGTGCGGCGGATTTCGGAGGGTTACGGGGAGGAATCAGGAAGGTCAAGCTTCACGCGTGCAGCTTCGACGCGGCGGAGGGAGAGCTTAGAACCACGGAGCGCGATTTCGATCGGATCACCCAACGGTGCTTTGCCCACCACCCGCACTTGCTCTCCCTCGAGAATCCCCAGCTCCATAAGCCGCAAGGTTAATGCATCAGTCCCGGCAATTGCGGCAATCGTCCCCACCTGGCCGGGAGCAAGGTCGGCCAATGTCTTCATTGCGGCAAGACTCCTGCTTTCTCGGGTTGAACAAATCGATGGTGCTTGACAGGGGACCTACAGACCTGACTGGGGAATGGGCGTTGGGCGCGGCGCCACCAGAATATCCACTTCACCACTTAGACGCAGACTCAATCGCTTGGCCCCCGTATCACCAACAGCTAGCAAGCAGGGAGCCCCCGGCCGAATCATGCGAATCGTCGCCCCCACGCTCAGGCCCATCTCCGCCAAACGGCGCACTTCGTCAGGCGCGCCTACCAGCTCCACGACACAAGCCGCCTCTTCGGCCCGCAGCTGGACTAGCGGAAGCGCCGCCACATGTTCCGATCCGATCATATCGCCCCCATCTAAAATTGAGACTCAGTGTCAATAAGAGTCTGCGCGACTTCTGCTTGCTTGTCAATTGCGGTCGGGGCGTTTTTTCCGCAGCAACGCCAACCGCGGGTCGACTTTAGAGAATAGCTTACGGCAAACGATCAGCAGACCATGACCACCATCGGTTGCGCAAGCGCGGTGGTAGACGACAGTTCGACAACCCGTTGCTTTCTTCCTACAGCCGTCAACTTTCCCACAGTGGGTAACTTGGAAGCTTCACCCCCTCTCCAGGCAAGAACGCTGACGTCGGGAGGAAGCTTAGGGGAGGGGAGGGCAGGGCAGGGCTCTCAAGCGTTGGATGGGCGCAACAGGGCGAGCGCTTGATCGTGGACAATTCCATTGCTGGCCACACCATCGCCGCCAAACGCCGTCGGCTCTCCGCTCCAGTCGGTGAACCGCCCACCAGCCTCGCGGACCACGACTTCGACAGGAGCCAAGTCCCAAGGATTGGCTACCGGATCGACCATCAATTCGGCTCGCCCGGTGGCTACCAAGAGATAACCGTACCCATCTCCCCAGGTTCGCGTGATCGACGCCCGCCGCTCCAGTTCGCGATAGGCGGCCTCGGCTCCGCGTTGCCAAAAGGAATCGACTTGGGATGTGGTGAACAGCCCTACCTCCAGGTCCCGATCGGAAACCCGAGCGGGGTGCCATGCAGCTTTGGCGGTAGCATGCCACGCACCGCACCCTGTGGCGGCAACGACGATCTCGTCTAAGGCAGGCAGGTAGATCACGCCGGCCACCGCCTGACGCCCCCGCACCACGGCGATCAAGGTGGAGTACAACGGGACTCCACAGATGAAGCTTTTCGTACCATCGATCGGATCGATGATCCACTGATACTCGCTTTCTCCGCCCTGGCTACCAAATTCTTCTCCCAAAATGGCATCATCAGGAAACTCTTGCCCCAAAGCCTCGCGAATGAGCAATTCGGCTTGCCGATCGGCCTCGGTAACGGGAGATCGATCCTGCTTTCGCTCAACCCGTAGGTTCGAGTCTTGAAAGAACTTTAGCGTGTCCGCGCCGGCTGACAGCGCCAGACGAACTGCGGCTGCTACTCTGCCATCCAGGGCGCTGCGTATCGGCGTGGGCAGTGGTTGACGGCACTCATTCATCATCCGCTCCTTGTGGTGAGTTCTGCGGGGGCGGCGGTGCCGTCTCCCTCTCGGACTCGGCATGATGGGTTTCGGTGCCAGCGGCAAAAGAGTGGATGACCAGCATGACGGCACCGGTGACCAGCAAACTATCGGCGATATTGAAATTGGGCCAGGTGAAGTTGCCATACTGCAAGAGGATCCAGTCGCGAACGCCGCTGGCCCAATCTGGGTGCTCTGGCGGAGGATTCCACAACCCCAATCGGTCGTAGAGATTCCCGGCGATCCCCCCCATGACACACCCCAGCGCGATGACCAACCACCAGCTTTCAATGGCGCCGTACCGTACCAGCCACAGGCCGATACCGGCTGCTGCCAGTATCGAGAAGATCGCGAAGACGGTTCCCCAGCCGGCACCGAAACCGAACAAAGCGCCTGGATTGACTGCGGTTTGAATGCCTACGTATGGCTCCCAGATCCAATAGATGGGTTGCTCGCCGGGGAGGCCGCGCCAGCGAAATACCCAGCTCTTCGTCCACAGGTCCACCCCTGCGCCCACCGCGGCAATGAGGACAAAAACTAGCCAGCGAAGCCCCGTCCGTGGTCTCATCGTTCTCCGTCCCTCCTTGCTGCAGGCTGCCTATTTGCTGAGTTTCGAAGCGCAACGTACGCAGTAAGGTGTATACGGGACGATCTCCAGACGCGCTTTGGGAATACGACTACCACACTCCTCGCACACCCCATATGTTCCCTCGTCGAACTTGGCCAGGGCGGCTTCGATCTGCCGCAATTGATCCCCTTCACGCGAGATCAGGTCGAGAGTGAATTGCTGCTCGAAGCTATGGGAACCAACATCGGCTGGATGGAGTGGCGCGCGCATCTCATCGCCCCCTCCCGACCCGACGGCTTCGCTAAACAGCGCTCCCATGTCCCCCCGCAGCCGAGCCCGTAGCGCCAACAGTAACTGACGGAACTTGGAATAATCGACCGCTGCGCTCTTTCTCGCCGTTTTTGCCGCCGCTTGCCTTGTACCCGCGGCGTTCGTTTTTCTGTCGGTCTTGCGGCTCGCTTTCGCCGACGCTGCCGATCCAGTCCGACCGGCCTTGGAGGTTTTCGTCGAAGAGGTGGAGGAGGTGGTGGTGCCGGCAACGGCTTTGACGGCCTTTTTGGCCCCCTTCGTTTTGACCTTTTTGGCAGCCGCCTTGCTTGCTGCACCAGCAGCGGAGACGGCCGTTTTCTTCTTCACGGTCTTTTTCTTCTTTGTCGCCGCGGCTTCCGTATTTTTCTTTTTCGTGGCTACCTTTTTCTTGGCAGCCGTGTCAGCGGCAGGCGCGTTGGTCCCTTTCTTCGATTTCGCTGCCTTGGCTGGAGAGGCAGAAGAACTCGTCTTACGAGCCGCCGAGCTCGCAGTTGTAGCACGTTTCTTGGGACTCACTGGCGGACCCCCTGGATATAGAAATTAGGATCACCGATGGCGAAATAACGTATTCGCGGCAAAGCACGGTGTCAAACTGGGGCATCCACGGCAACACCATCGTGGGGATGATCCCCCGTGCCATTTCGCGCCGTGGGCGACTCGCCAACCGCTGGCAGAGCGTTACATTATTGTGGGAATCAGGAACTTCTGCAGGGGGGAGGCAAAGCATGCCCTGGTCAAAAAAACGTTTTTCTTCTCCCCTCGATCCTATCGGGAGCGTTTGATGGGGAAACCAGAACTGCATGCCACTCGGAAATCGCGACACGAGTCTGGCCCAGCTTTTCAAAAATGCATCAATCCTCTCTGCGGCGCGACGTTCGACGTGTCCGAGGTGCTGACCTCGTGCCACCGCTGCGGCGATTTGTTGGACGTCGAATACGACTGGGATCGCGTCGAGGTTCCCGCGAAGCTGGAGGAGTTCGAACGTTTCTGGACGCAGCGGCATGACCCGCTGCGGTTTAGCGGCGTGTGGCGGTTTCAGGAGTTGATTCCGTTTGCCCCCGCAGAGATGTTGGTCACCGTCGGTGAGGGGCAGACCTTGTGCCAGCGTGCCGATTCGGTCGCCGATTACGTCGGCGTTCAGCCGGGGAATCTCTACCTGCAATACGAAGGAATGAATCCTTCGGGTAGCTTCAAGGACAACGGCATGTGCGCTGCCTTCAGCCACGCACGCCTGACCGGTGCCAAGCGCGCGGCCTGCGCGTCGACCGGCAACACCAGCGCCTCGTTGGCGATGTATAGTGCGGTGACCCGACTGCTGAAAGCCATTATTTTCATCGGCAGTGGGAAAATCGCTTACGGAAAACTATCTCAAGCCTTGGAATACGGAGCGCTGACGGTCCAGATCGCCGGCGATTTCGACGATGCGATGCAGCGGGTACGTGAGGTGGCGAAGGACCTCGGCATCTATCTGGTCAACAGTATCAATCCATTTCGCCTGGAAGGCCAAAAATCGGTGATGTTTCGGGTGCTCGAAGCGCTGCGCTGGGAAGTTCCCGACTGGATCGTCGTCCCGGGAGGCAACTTGGGCAACTCTTCGGCGTTCGGCAAGGCTTTCGCCGAACTACACCATCTCGGGCTAATCGATCGCATACCCCGCTTAGCAGTCATCAATGCCGCCGGCGCCGACACCCTGTACCAGCTGTTCCAACGGCGCGGCGTACGTTGGAACGGTGGTCAACCCGATCGTACGACCATCGCCGACTACTACCAAGAAATGGATCAGCGTAATCTGCGCGCCGATACGATCGCCAGCGCCATCGAAATCAACCGACCGGTGAATTTGATGAAATGCTTGCGAGCGCTTGAAGTTTGCGACGGTGTAGTGCGCAAGGTTACCGACCAAGAGATCCTGGACGCCAAGGCCCAGGTCGGCAGCGGGGGAATCGGATGCGAACCGGCCAGCGCGGCCAGCGTCGCCGGCGCGCGGCTGCTGCGAGAGGAAGGCGTCATCGATCCCGCTGAGCGAGTCGTCTGCATCCTGACCGGCCATCAATTAAAGGACCCTACCGCTACGGTCGCGTACCACACGACGGACCAGGATCTGTTTGACGAGGTGTTAGGCCAGCGCGGTGTGCGTCGTGCGTCCTTTGCCAATCGTGCGGTGGCTGTGCCCAACGAACTGGACGCCATCATTCGTGCCATTCAATTGTATAGCTGACGAGAAACCACAATAAAACGGGAACAGAGATGACCATTCGCTTAGCAGTTTACGGCGCAGGGGGACGCATGGGGCGGCGGGTTATCGCGCTGGCTGCCAACCACCCGCACATCCAGCCAGTTGCCGCCGTGGAGCACGACGCGCATCCCGACCTGGGAACCGACGCCGGCCTGCTGGCAGGTGTCGGCGCGCTGCAGGTTCCTCTGTCGAGCCACTGGCCGGCGGATGTCGATGTCGTGATCGATTTTTCGACCCCCACCGGATGCCAGCGGGCCGTCGAACACTGCGCCGCGCAAGGTATTCCACTGGTGATCGCCACCACCGGCTTGAACGAAGAACAACAGCGTGCGATTCAGGATGCAGCGAAAGGAATTGCGATTTGCTGGGCGCCGAACATGTCTCTGGCCGTCAACTTGACCATGCGATTGGCCGAGCAAGCCGCTGCCGCTTTGAAAGATGTCCCCGGTGGTGTCGACGTCGAGATCATCGAAACGCACCATCGTTTCAAAGAAGACGCACCGAGCGGCACGGCACTGAAGTTCGGAGAGCTGATCGCAAAGCAAATTCATGCTCAAAAACATGTCCACGGGCGGCATGGGCAGGTGGGGCCAAGATCCCCGCAAGAAATCGGGTACCATGCGGTTCGTGCCGGCGACGACCCTGGCCAACACACGATCCTCTTCGGCATGTTGGGCGAGAAGATTGAGCTACGGGTTGCGGCCTCCAATCGTGACTGCTACGCCTCTGGGGCATTGGCCGCAGCCGAGTTTCTTGTTCGCCAACCACCAGGCCTGTACTCGATGTTTGATGTGCTGGGCCTGAAGCCGAGCTGATGCACCGCCTGGTGGTTCGCTCCCCCACGGCCTCAGGCAGCTCCTGCCAGGAGCGATGGTGCCAGCCCCACCGCCACGAGAAGAAAACCTTGCAGGTGTCGCCATCTCGACTGCGGCGACGCTTCCCGTTGGCGGCCAAGGCATCGGACAACTAGATTCCTCCTCGCCTGTCGCGCCGGTGCAGGAAGGAGGCTCAGCACAGGGAGGACGCTCAGCACCAACCGCCTCCTCCCTCGGCTGGCCCCATGGAGCTACCGTGTTGGCAAATCAGTGAGCTGGGGGAGTAAGCCCCCTGGCTTCAAAACAGTTCCAACTGCCGGGGCCCCGTGGCAGGCCGTCGGAATTGACTGCAATCCAGTGGTGGCGGTTTGGTGGCCAAACCATAACGACGGGCAAAGACCTGGAACATCTGCGACAAGTGTTGCGCCCACACTCCCGTGCCGCGCATGCGACTGCCAAACCGACTGTCATTCATCTTCCCCTCCCGCATGGAGGCGATTCTCCCCAAGACTTTATGTTGTCGGTCGGGAAAACATCGACCAAGCCATTCCCGAAACACCGGTTCCACGGTTAAGGGCAAGCGTAGTAGGACGTACGCGGCGTAGGAAGCTCCGGCCTCCTTGGCGGCCTCAAGCAGTCGCGGGATCTCCTCATCGTTGATCCCCGGAATGATGGGAGCTGTCATCACGGTGACCGGCACCCCCACCTGGTTCAAGACTTGAATTGCCCGCAAACGAGCTTGCGGGCTGCTGGTTCGCGGTTCCAGGCGCCGGGTAAGCGATTGGTCCAAACTGGTCAAGCTGATGGCCACGCGCACTAAATTGTTCTCCGCCATTGATTGGAGGATATCCCGATCACGTACTACCAAGGCGTTCTTGGTGACGATCCCCACTGGTTGACGAAACTCCCAAGCCGTTTCCAGCAGAGACCGGGTGAGCCGCAAATGGCGCTCGACAGGCTGATAACAATCCGTTACTCCAGACATCATGATTGGCTCACACACCCAACTGGGTTTGCTCAGAGCCTCGCGCAGTAAACTTGCGGCATGCGGTTTGACGATGATCTTGGTTTCAAAGTCCAGCCCCGCATCCAATCCTAGATACTCGTGGGTGGGGCGCGCATAGCAGTAAGCACATCCATGAGCACACCCGCGATAGGGATTCATGCTGTAACGAAACGGGAGATCTGAACTATTGTTCTTCGCCAGGATCGACCGAGACTGATCGACCAGATACTCGGTGGGCAACCTCTCCGGCTCCGGGGCACCGTCGGCATCCCACCAATCGTCCCCCTCCGTGTTCATCGTGTCGAGCCGCAGACGCTCGAATCGATTGGCTGGACGGATGTGCGATCCTCTGCCTACCGGTCGCCCCGAGCGGTTTTTCTCGTCCATCGGATCGCGCCTTACGCTCCACGTTCTGCTCAACAGATTTCGTACCCTTCACCGCTGGTTTCGCTCCCCGGGGGAGCCTGTCAGCGCCCTCCGCCAGAGGCTCTCCCTCGCGGTGTGCAGGCAGAGCCTGCAAGGCACTGGGTTCCCAGGCAGAGCCTGGGAGCCAGGAAACCAAGAAAAAGATTTCTGATGACCACTGCCGACGGTGCATGGTAGCGATCGCTGATTTCATGATAATGAGCTTATCGAAGACTGGGGCAGTGCAGAACATGGGAAGATAACTTTTCTCCCTCGATTGTCGCAGGGCAGGGGAGGGGAGAGCCTGGCAGTCAATCTTGATGAATCTTGATGAGCATGCAGAAGCCGCCTACAACGCGGACGCGGAGGATGCGGGATGGATGGGACGGCATTTCTGGGGGCAGCAGCAGAGAACCTTTTGCCTGCCCGTCTTCAAATGGCCGTGACGCTCGGGGCGCATATCATCTTGGCCAGCTTAGGAGTCGGATTGCCCGTACTGATGCTGGCAGCGGAATGGCGCTACTTGAGAACCGGCAATCGCCACTGGTACGTTCTGACCAAACGATGGTCGAAAGCTTTTGCCGTTATGTTCCCGATCGGCGCAGTCTCGGGAACGGTGCTATCCTTCGAACTGGGTTTGCTGTGGCCAGAGTTCATGGGACGATGGGGCTCTGTGATTGGCATGCCGTTTACCATGGAAGGTTTTGCATTTTTCTTGGAAGCGATTTTCGCGGGCATTTATTTGTATGGCTGGGATCGTTTATCAGCTCGAGCACACTGGTACATCGGCTGGCCTATCGCCATCGCCGGCTTTTTCTCAGCGTTTTTCGTGGTGACGGCCAATTCGTGGATGAATGTGCCGTCCGGCTTTCAGCTCGTCGATGGAACCCTGAAGAACGTCGATCCTCTGGCCGCGATGTTCAATCCCGCCACGGGCGCGCAGGTGACGCACATGATCCTTGCCGCATACCTGGTCACGGGATTTGTGGTCGCCGCTTTTTATGCCAGGCAGTTGCTCAAAGATGCACACAATGACTATGCACGCCGGGCACTCAGTCTATCCTTGTGGATCGCACTACCCCTGGCACCGGTTCAACTGATCATTGGTGACTGGTCAGCCAAGGTGGTCGCCGAGACCCAACCGGTTAAGCTAGCAGCCATGGAGGGGCTTTATGAAACCACCGCTCAAGCTCCTCTCCATCTCGGCGGTTGGCCCAATGACCAGGCCAAACAACTGGACTATGCCATCGCCCTTCCCGGCGTCTTGTCGTGGTTGGCCTATGGAGACCCCAACGCAGTGGTGTTGGGCCTCGAGGAATTTCCGCCGGAGGAGGTACCGCCCGTGGCGATTGTCCACATCGCTTTTCAGATCATGGTGGCCATCGGTACGGCCATGGTCCTGCTGGCACTGTGGGGAGGGATCGCCTATGTCCGAAAAGGTTCCTGGCCGAGATCACGCGCATTCCTATGGGCCATCTGGTGGATGGGACCATGCTCGGTGGCCGCCCTGGAAGCGGGTTGGATCGTCACCGAGGTTGGTCGGCAACCGTGGATCGTACAAGGTTACATGAAAACAGCAGAAGCGGTGACCGAAGCCCCCGGTATATGGCCGGTGTTCGCCATCACTATCTTCATTTACCTAGCGCTGGGCGTCGCCACGGTGCTTGTATTGCGCCACATGGCAAGTGTTCCGGTCGAGGAGGTGCAGGATGGGTCCTGAAGATCTGCTGTTGCTTGTACTCATGACAGCCCTAACGATCTATGCCCTGTTCGGCGGGGCGGATTTCGGGGCGGGGGTGTGGGAATTCACCTCGGCAGGCCAGTCGACGGAGAAGGAACGACGGCATATCTACAAGGCCATCGGCCCTGTGTGGGAAGCGAACCATGTGTGGTTGATCTTCGTGTTGGTAATCCTGATGAATGGCTTCCCCTTAGCCTTTGCGGCCTTGAGCCGCGCACTGTGGGTACCTTTGTTATTGGCGATGGTTGGCATTGTTTTTCGGGGTGCCAGCTACGCGTTCCGGTATTACAGTCGCGGTAGTCGTACCGAATTGAAGACATGGGAAGCACTCTTCGCTATCGCATCGACAGCCACGCCATTCTTTCTTGGTGCCTCTGGAGGGGCGATCGCCTCCGGGACGCTGCCGATCGATGCCAACGGTGCTTTCCGTGGGGATTTTCTCACGGGTTGGATGACGCCGTTGGCCATCTTCACCGGCTTCTACGAAGTAGGCTTGTGTGCTTATTTGGCAGCCATTTTCTTAGCACGTGAAGCAGCAGCGATCGACGATCCCGAACTGGCCCCACTGTGGCGTCGCCGTGCCCTTTCGACCGGCCTGTGGATGGGCCTGCTATCGGCAAGTGGGCTGGTCGTGGTGTGGCTGGAAGCCCCCGGTTTGCATGCTGGTTTCATGAGCCGTGGCTGGCCATTGGTCGCACTGTCGCTGCTCGGAGGAATCGGCTCTTTGGTCGAACTGGGACGTTCCAACTACTTGCGCGCCTCACTGGCTGCCGCGACAGCCGTGACCGCGGTCGTGTGGGGATGGGGAGTAGCCCAGTACCCTCTGCTGGTTCCCCCATCGATAGACAAGGATATGGCCAAAGCACCGGACAACGTGCTGTGGATGATGCTCCTCGTCTCCACCATCGGTGCAGGGCTCTTACTGCCCTCGCTTGCGTATCTATTCATACTTTTTAAAAGCTCGCAGGCGTTGGAAGAAGTGGAATCGACCACCCGCTTGAAAGGCGGAGGTGAAAGTGCGTCGCATTCGACAGCCTAATCTGACACGATCATGGTGTCCCTTCGCCGGTTTATTTTGATCGGCTCCACCGTTGGTTGTCTCTCGCCATGTGACCGGCAGTTGAAGCAGCCCCATGTTACCTTCCTAGACGCTTAACGTAGTCTTCACAAGGAAGTGTTACGAAACCGACACCCGTGCGGGTTTCTTTCGCGGCGGCCGTTGGCAGGCGGGACAGAAAAACGTAGACCTACCTGACTGCACAATGCGGCGAATGGTCCCGCGATGGCATTGCCGACAACGCTTCCCCTCCCGCTGATAGACACGATGGTGGTTCTGATAGCTGCCAGGATTGTTGAGTGCATTGCGATAGGTGCCATCGGCCAGCGTCGAACCTTCGTACCGAATTGCTTCGTGCAATATAGTACGCATGGACTGGAACAACCGTTGGCATTGTCGACCAGTCAATCGATTGGCGGACACGGCGGGATGGATTTTGGCCACATGAAGAATCTCCGAAGCATAGAGATTACCGATGCCGGCCACCAACGCTTGATCCATCAGCGCGACCTTGATCGGTCGCCGTGTGCGACGCAATCGCTCCACGAACTGGGCCTCGGCGATTTCCAGTGCATCGGGGCCAAGTCGCCCGTCGATGAGGACGGGAGTGAGCTGATTCTTGGCCAACATGATCACCGTTGCCAATCCGCGCCGATCCCAAAAAACAATGGAGTGGGGAGGCCCGTTGTTCAATTGGATACTCAGTCGGACATAGGCCGAATCCGGCGCCGTATCGAGGCTTACCATCCCCGTCATCTTCGGCTGCAGAATCAACAGGTCTTCGCCGAAATCCAGCAGGATCCGTTTGCCCAGCCTGCGAACATCCACCAGTTCTTTCCCTACGAGCCGACGACGAATCGTTGCCATGGAGGGAGTAATCTGGATCGGTTTGCAACGACACGGTGGTTGCCGAATCGCTGCCACTGTCAAACCGATACTGGGCCGCAGCCCGCGACACATCGTCTCCACCTCAGGCAGTTCCGGCATCGCCACCTTCCTCCGACCGCGTGGAGCGGGAATCAGCCCGTCGTCGACGGCGGCGACGCCGACGGCGGGCTGGCGGTTTTCCGCTGCCCCCAGAGGGCTGAGAGGCGCGAAGATTCGAGGGCCAGAATGCCGCATCGAAATGCAACAGCTCGCGCTGGAGAATACTCAACAGGGTCTGCAACAGGGCCACGACCATTGGTCCGATGACAATGCCGATCGGCCCCAAAGCTTGCACTCCTCCTAAGACGCTCAACAAGGCCAAGAGCGGATGAAGCCGACTTTGTCCTTGCAGCGTGTAGATCTTGACCACGTTATCGATGGAACCAACGGCTAACATGCCCCACAACGCCAAACCGATGGCTGCCGTCATGCGGCCATCGTACAAGCCCACATACAACACGACGGGTACCCACACCATAGCGGGGCCTACGAAGGGAACCATAGCGAACAAGGCCGTCATCACGGTCAACAACAGCCAGTAATCCAGCCCCACCACAAAATATCCCACCCCGGCTGTGATGCCTTGGGCCAAGGCGGACAGCAAGGTAGCCAACACGACGGCACGACTGATGCGATCGAATTCGGTAAGCAACTCCCGCTCGTAGTCATCATCCAGCGGGTTGAGCCGCATCACGGCCTGTACCATCGAGGGACCATCGTAAAAGAAAAAGTACGCGGCGACGATGATGATAATAAATCCGACCACCGTTTTGAAAATAAACGCCCCGGTAGCGCCCGTGATCGTCATCAAACGTGGTTGAGCAAACCGGATGGCTCCCTGCAAGACATGCTCGATATCCTCGCCGGAAGGGTTAGCCAACTCGCGAGCCAGCGCCATCAGTCCGCCTCCCAGCAGATCTGCGCGCAATTGATTGAATTCCCCTTTGAATTCGACAGCAAGTTGCGATGGAGTGAGATTGCGATACCGTCTCTTCAGCCGCTCGTCCTCCACGGTCGCCTCGGGCATATCGTCTTCATCGAGGGAATCTTGTGCAGGAACCGCTTCCTCGCTGATCGTGGCACGCTCCTGAAGCAGCGTCAGCAGAGACTCGAGCTGCGTAAAGCGATCGTCCCACTCGGTTGCCTCCCGTGCGGCAACCGCCGCCCGGAGATCATGCAATCGCCGGCGGAGCCGCTCGATCGACCGCTGCAGCCGAGGATCCTCCTCATTCCACAGTAGTTGATTGACCTGCTCGATAAGCAGTTCGATCTCCTGTTCCACCAATTCGATTTCGGGATAGTACGCGGGCATTTTCAACCCCAACTCGTCCCGAATATGCTCGATCCGCAATCGCATCGTTTGCGGATCATTTTCGCGAATGAGATTCAGTCCTTGGATGGCGGCGTAGATGGCAAAGGGAAAGGGGATCAACAGCACCAGGGTAGCCACCAGCGTGGTCAGTCCCGCGGCTAACTTCTCCCGCCCGTGCGTGCGTAACAGGATCCACTGATGGACAGGATGAAACACCACCACCACGACGGCAGCCAGGAATAGCGGCACGAAAAAGGAGAAGAGGACCTTGTAGAACAGAACACCGACCACCAGGATGATACCCAGCAGCACGGCAAATGAGATGATTCGCGACATCTTATTGAGTCCACTTGCTCCTAAGAGACATGCTGCCTTCCAACCGCCTAGTTGGCAGGAAAGACGCCTGAAAGTGAAAGGAATGTTTCAGTTTGGCGTATTATGAACCCTCACCGCGGCGGAGCAACCGGCTCATGGCCATGTGTCGGATGGTACCCTGAGGCATCCGAACAAGCCGCGCTGTCTTTCGAATTCTCAGGACGCTCATTACCATGCGAGGTCCTGAGGCAACGAGTTCGGCAAGTGCATGGCCAGCGATGTGGGCAAGGGGGACGAGTGATTCCCAAGCAAACTATCAAGCGATTGGTGCAATGGATCATTCTGGCGGTAGTCGCCTGGGGCATCTGGATGACTGCCCGCAAAGCAGGCCGCGATTTGTCACAACAGCGTGCAGCAATGCTGCGGGAGGTAGCCGTCCTCCAGTCTCAGCTTGCCGAAGCCAAGAACGTGGCGCACCGCCAAGAAATCGAGCAAAGGATCGCTCGGCTCACGGCAGCCGCCGACCAATTCTGGCAACCACGCCCTTCGCGGCTGATCACCGGTGGCCTTTTCTACGCCCTTGGTCTGTTTCCCGTTGCCATGTACTGGCACGCGTGCTTGCATGCGGTCGGCCAGGAGGTTCCTCGCTGGCCGGTATGGTGGGCGTATGTTTATGGCAATCTCGGCAAATACTTTCCCGGAAAAGCGATGGTGATCGTATTGCGCGTGGCCGAACTGCAAGCCTACGCGATCAAGAGAACGGCAGCGGCGATCACCGTTTTCATGGAGACCCTCACCCTGATGGCGGTCGGGGGTGCGGTGTCAGCCCTCAGCCTGATCATTTTGGGGATCGATCGCCGATGGACGTGGCTATCGCTGGCTCTCCTGGTGGGAACATTCGCCCCGACCCTTCCACCTGTCCTGCGATGGATCCTCCCCCGTTTGCAGAGCGGGATCGAACCAGCCATCATGCAGCAATGGTTGGAACGGATAACCTGGCGACTGATCTTTAAGGGCTGGTTGCTCGCCGCGATCACCTGGCTATGGTGGGGTTTGAGCCTTATGTTTATCCTCACCAGCCTGCCGTTGACCGAGGCTGCGGACGTTTCGACGTGGAAACTGTGGCTCAGTTCCCAGGCGGCCAGTGCCTTGGCGGTCGTCCTCGGTTTCGTCTCTCTCGTCCCCGGCGGCGCTGGCGTACGAGAGCTGGTCCTGTCGGTGGTTCTTACTCCAGTGGTCGGCCCGGCGGCAGCACTCAGCAGCGCCGTATGGGCGCGGATCGTCTGGCTGACGACCGAACTATTGGCCGTTGCCCTAACCGCCCTCGTAGGTCGCCACCAACGTTGGAGTGCTAATCGATGAACAACGCATCCCCTCACTGGTCCATCGTGGTACCGGTGTTCAACGAGCGCGAAAGTTTGTCCGAGTTGGTCCGCCGCATTGACGAAGTCGCCGCCGGTGTTCAAGCAGAATACGAGGTCCTGTTGATCGACGACGGCTCGACCGACGGCTCATGGGCCGAAATCCAGCGGATCGCCGCGCAGGATCGCCGTGTGCGCGGCATCCGCTTACGGCGAAACTTTGGCAAAGCGGCAGCACTGGAAGCAGGATTCAATCGCGCTGCTGGCCGTACGGTGATCACCATGGATGCCGATTTACAAGACGATCCGCGAGAAATCCCCCGCTTGATCGCCAAACTGAACGAAGGCTTCGACGTGGTTTCGGGGTGGAAGAGAATCCGCCATGACCCCTGGCACAAGGTATTGCCATCCCGCATCTTCAACGCCATGATCAGCCGCTTGACCGGCGTGGAACTGCACGACCACAATTGCGGCCTGAAGGCATACCGCCGCGAAGTGCTTCGAGAAGTGCACATCTACGGCGAACTTCATCGGTTCATTCCGGTGTTGGCCGCCGCGCGAGGGTTCCGCGTGGCCGAGATCAAGGTTCAACATCACCCCCGCACGCACGGTCAGTCGAAGTACGGCATCGAGCGCTTTATCAAAGGCTTTCTCGATCTGTTGACAGTCTACTTTCTGACCGGGTATAGCCATCGTCCGCAGCACTTGCTCGGTTCCGTCGGGCTGGTATCTCTGGGGCTGGGGGCGACGGGGCTCCTCTATCTGACCCTGCTATGGCTTCTCTCCCGCCTTACCCCCATGGCGGAGGTGCATTTGCATAGTCGCGCCCTATTTTACTACTGCATCGTCGCGCTGCTGTTCGGAGGACAAATGCTGTCGGTCGGATTCTTGGCGGAGATGATCATCGCGCAGAATCGTCAACACCAACCGCCCTATGCCATCGCCGAACAAACCGATGCCGCAGATGATGTCACACAAACAACAGAGTGAGCGATACGAAGGAAGGTGGGATGGGAGTGGCCGCTGATTCCACGGTGACGCAGCACGACGAAGCGCAGACGATCGCAGGCAGACTAATCGCCCTGTGCCTGCTCGTCTTCTTCGCCGCTCAAGCAACGCGCCTGGCTCAAATACGCTCGCCCACTGGCGAAACCCCTTTCTTCAGCGCCAACGACCGCAGTCGTTGGTGCACGATCGCGGCGCTGAGCATCACCGGCAACTACCACATCGATCCCTTGCTGGAGATTCGCGATCCGAAAACACGCCGTCGCACCTGGTACACCATCGACATGGTGCGACACTTCGGTGCGGATGGAAAACTGCATTACTACAGCAGCAAACCACCGCTGCTGCCCACTCTGTACGCACTGGTCTACATGGGCGTGCGGTCAGTCACCGGACTGACGCTCATGGAGCAACCGTTCGTAGTCGTGCCCATCATCCTGCTGTTGGTCAATCTCATCCCGTTAACCGTGTTTTACGCCGCCGCATTGAACTGGTACTGTCGCCGTTGGGTCCAACGTCCCCGCGACTACTGGCATCTATTGGTACTGGCTACTTTCGTCACCTGGGGCTGCTTTCTCAGCACCTTCGTCACCACGTTGAACAATCACCTCCCGGCGGCGATAGCAGCCGGAGTGGCTTTGTGGGCACTTCATCGCATCGCTGTGGCAGCAGAGCGGGGCTGGCGCACCTTCCTGTTGTGCGGCTTCGCCTCTGGGTTCGCCGCCGCCAACGAACTGCCGGCCCTCAGTTGGTTGGTGGCGGCCGCCGCCCTGTGCGGTTGGCATGGGCGCAGCAAAGGTGTCGTCGGCTTCATGACTGGAGCGTTGCCAGTCGCCGCTGCGTTCTTCGGCACCAACTATCTGGCCCACGGAACGTGGGTACCAGCCTACGCCCAGCGATCTCTAGGCGAAAAGCTGGCGGAATTCGACGTTAGTGAACCCATCCACGACTTGGAACGTTGGATTGCTTCCCCCCACGGCCAACAACAGATTCTGGAGAATCTCCGCAATGCCGGTTTCACGATCAGCGAAGAAGCGCAACTGGCCGTCGGTCGTCGGTCCCCTGTGATCGAAGTCCTCGATGAAGCAACCGCTACCCACCTCGCCATACGTCTTTCTCCAGAGCGTCACAAGGCCGAAGTATTTCAATGGAATGACTGGTACGACTACCCCGAGACCTATTGGACCGCAGGCCAGAAACGGGGCGTTGACGTCGGTGAACCGAGTCGTTTGACGTACGCGTTCCACTGCTTAATTGGTCATCATGGAATCCTCAGCCTGACACCGTTTTGGCTGCTGGCCCTCATCGGAGCAGGGCAGAGCGTGCGGATTGCCAACCTGCGACAGCAGTTCTTCAACCCATCCTGGCAATTAGCGGCGACGGCGATCGTCATCACGTGCACGGTACTCGTTTTTTACCTCTTGCTACGCGATCAACAAGATCGCAATTACGGCGGCATCGCCAGCGGATTCCGCTGGACGTTCTGGCTCATCCCTCTTTGGCTCTACCTGGCCGCACCGGCTCTGGCGCGATTGAACGGAGAACGCGCCTTGACTCGTTGCGCAGTAGGACTGGCCCTGGCCATCAGCGTCTTCTCGGCTACCTACCCGTGGTCGAATCCCTGGACCCATCCCTGGATCTATCAATGGCTGGGCAATTGACGCGTGGCCAGATGGTAAGCGGCGGCCAAAATGTAGAAGGGCAACGCGCCCCACAAGATTGCCCCGGCCCCACAAGTGACCGCTCCCAAGGCGACCATGATCAATATGGTGCTCAAGACCAAACCGATCATGAACCATGGGTAGCGGCGGAACACCTGGATACTCCGGCCGATCGCGGTGAACACTCCGTACCCATCCGCGATGGCGATCGGCGCTAGCGAAATCATGGCCAGGAACAACAAATAACCGACCATTACCGGCGCGGCGAACACCACAACCAACAGTGGCATCTGCTCGCCGACCATCGACGCAACCAGCATCAGAATGCCCGCCACCAATCCATTGATGAGGCCGACGACCAACATGAAACCAAAGTAATTAACGGCATAACTGGCATCGGCCAGCATGCCGAACTCTACCTTCTTCCGCCGCACCGCACGCAGGGCACCATTGATCATCATGGCCACCCCCGTCGTCACGCAAACCACCATCACGGCTCCGAGTAGGAACATCGCCAGCGACACGAGCACCTGAACCGTCCCCGGCGTCAATTCCAAGGCGGCCGCAGCGAAGCCGAGCCCCAACAGTCCCCCATAGAAAACGAGTACGCCCAACGCGTACCAGCCAAAGTAGACTAGCGATGAGATGATGCAGTTGGGGATAAGCTGCTGAAACGCTAGCTGCAGAGCGCTGACCAGTGTGACCGCTGGCTTCGACGCCGTGGAAGACTCCGCCGTCCAATCCGCCCATCCCCGAGGCCCTGATTGAGTGTCGATCGCTCGGTACGGGTTTCCTAGATCGCCTGCAGCATCGTTGCCGGGATGGCCTTCAGCCAAATGCCCCAGATCGGTGAACAGGTTGGAAGAAGCGGACTCGTCCCCCTCACTGACTCCCTGGCCGGAAACAGAAGCTTCAGAGGGTACAGGCGTTGCCGATGGGGCAGGGGAGGGGAGCGGCGGTTCGATCGCCGGGATGCGCAGTTGGTTTTTGCAGGCGGGACAACGAACCGTTTGCCCCAACGATTGTCCGGACACGCTTAACCGTTTGGTACACGCAGGGCAGCGTACTTCGATGCGCCGCTTCCCGTCGCGGGTAGCCTCCCCCGGCGACCGTGTTTCCACCGGCGTACGCACCGACGAAGAACGCTCCGCTGTGGTCGCCTCGTCTACCGCAGCAGTCGATTGCGAAGGAGCGGCCGCACGTTGCAAATGAATGACAAACACCTCCTGACAAACATGGCAACGGCCTTTGCGTCCCTCCATCTCCGGCTGCCCCTCGAACAACTGGCGGCACTTGGGGCAATTGAATGTAAATTGCGGGGTGAGCGCTTCGACCGCGGCAGGGCGACCACTCCTTTCCGTGATCATGAAAATGCACCCGCATTGACGGCACTGGCCTTTGGTGCCTACCAGGGCCCGATCTCCCTTCAACTCATGATGGCACTTAGGACAGGCGATCAACACCCCTTGGTCGAACTCCACCTGTCCCTGAGACACGCCAACGATCTCTCGAATCTCGGCCGGATCCGGGACAGAAACGATGGATTCGCAGGCAGGACACCGGCAGGCCGCTCCTACCGAACCGTCCGGTACTCGGAGCAGGCGATGGCACGATTCACAGGCGAATTCGATGGGCATAGCGATAGCCGAATACGAGGTAGAAATCCAATTGACGAGAGACACCATTGGCTTGGGGGCCCGGCAATGCTGCCGTCGCATGCTTGCTGCGACATCAGCGACAACTCCATGAATTATGATCCGACAGGCTGTCGGTGTCCTGTCGAAATGGCGAAAAGCGTGCGACAATCCGTCTCAACCATGCTTGGCCTGGCTCGACACGCCGCTGTTTGGCACGCGTGCTGCCTAATGGAGTCCGGTCGACGAAACGCGATCGTAGACGTAGAACCAACTTGGCATGAAGCGGTCGTTCGTCCCTTGACTGGGCAACGCGTTGGCCGATATCCGTACCGTACCCCGCCACCAGCGGGTCGAGGGAAGTTCTCCGTGGCCGCAAAACAGTTGTTCTGGGCTGCCGTGGAAAAGCAGGCTATGGGCAGTGGCGGCATGGAATCCATCTGGCCCCGATGGGCTTTGTTTCCGCTAATGATTTGATCCTACGTCGGACACCATCTGACTTAAAAAATACTGAGGAGGACCCTTCCTTGAACGATCCGATCGCATCACCACCTGCCGACGAAGCAGAATCGCAGGAACGCGACTTGGGGAGACGTTTTGTCGAACTGTTGCGGGAGCGAGATGTCACCGCGTTGGAGCATTTCGTCACCGCTCAGCACGCCCATGAACTTGCCCGAGCGGTCGCCATGTTGGATGAGGAAGAGCGAGCGGAGCTGCTGGAACTGCTGCCACCGGAGATGGCCGCTGACCTCTTGGAGCGACTGCCGAGCGTCCAGGCCGTGCAGTGCATCGAGGACGCTGATCCCGAGGTAGCGGCGGCGGTAATTCACGAACTGCCCAGTGACCTGCAGGCCGACGTGGTCGGTGAGTTGGAGGAGGACGAGGCGGCCGCCGTTCTCGAACACCTCGAACGCGAAGAGGCTGAACGGGTGCGTCGTCTGTCGGCTTACTCCGATGAGGAAGCCGGCGGGTTGATGATCACTGAGGTATTGAAATACCCCGCCGATTGGACCGTGGGGCAGGTCGTCGACGACTTTCTCTCCAATTCGCAGCTCTATCGCGACTATCAGGTACAGTACACCTACGTGTGCGATGAGCAGGGGCGGCTGATTGGCGTGCTCCGCCTGCGGGACTTGCTGCTCAGCGATCGCAACACGCCGTTGCGCCAGATCATGATCCCCGACCCCATCGCCGTCTCCCACCACATGACGCTCGATGAACTGTACGAGTTTTTTCAGGAACATTCGTTTCTCGGCGTCCCCGTGGTAGATGACAACGGCGTGCTGCTGGGCGTCGTACAACGGGGCGACGTCGACCTGGCATGGTTGGAGCGAGCCGATCGATCGATGCTTAAACGCCAAGGCATCATGTCCGGCGAGGAGATCCGGTCGATGCCGCTGATGGATCGAGTTCGCGGGCGGCTGTCGTGGTTGTCGATCAACATTGTGCTCAATCTCATGGCGGCCTCGGTCATCAGTTACTTTGAAGACACCTTGGCCAAAGTAATCGCGCTGGCCGCTTTTCTCCCCATCATTTCCGATATGAGCGGTTGTTCGGGCAATCAGGCGGTAGCCGTGTCGATTCGCGAATTGACGCTGGGGTTGATCAAGCCGACGGATGTCCTGCGTGTGTGGCTCAAAGAAATCTCCGTCGGTTGCCTCAACGGCTTGGTCGTGGGTTTGCTGTTGGGTTTGGTTGCCGTCCTATGGCGTGGCAATCCGATGTTGGGGGTAGTGGTCGGGGTGGCTCTGATGCTCAATACGATGATTGCCGTCTCCATCGGCGGCCTGGTGCCATTGCTTCTGCGCCGCTTCGGTAAAGATCCAGCGATGGCCTCCGGGCCCTTGTTGACCACGGTCACCGACATGTGCGGATTCTTTATTGTGTTAAGTCTGGCCACCATGGTGATCGACTACCTGCAATAGGCGCCAAGCAACTTGGTGGGAAATCAGGCCGGCCAGGTAGCCGCCCTTGAATCCCCCGTCGATATTTACCGCCGTCACCCCGGCGGCGCAACTACTCAGCATGCTCAACAGGGTCGTCATCCCATGCAAATGGGCGCCGTAGCCGACGCTGGTGGGCACCGCGATCACAGGGCAGGGGACTTGGCCACCGACGACGCTGGCCAAGGCCCCTTCCATCCCCGCCACGACCACCACCGCCGCACACTGCCGCAATCGAGGAAGGTAGGGAATTAACCGATAAGGACCGGCCACGCCCACGTCCTGAATGACGTCAGGATCAATGCCCATCCACCGCAGCGTCTCGGCGGCTTCGGCAGTTATCGGTGCGTCGGTCGATCCGCCGCTGACAATGGCCACTGGGGGCAGCGGTAGTTCGGCACCGGCTGGTTCACGGGGCGGAGCAGGGGAGGGGAGGGGAGGGGGGGCGAAAACGCTGGCGGCCAACGGGCTCGAACGAAATTTGCGCACCGGCAACACCTCCGCTCGCCCCATTCGGGCCATCCTCGCTTCCGGCAAGTAACGCATATCGGGAAACGCGCGGCCCACTTCGCTGGCCGTCGACGAATCCAATCGCGTGATCAGCACCTCATCCTGCCCGCTGTCCAGCAACCGTTGGGCAATCGTGATGATCGCAGCCGCCGATTTTCGTTCACCGAAGATCACCTCGCCAAACCCACAGCGTCGTTGGCGATCGCCATCGGGGTGATGTCCCTCAGAGATCTGGTAGTGCACCGTCCACAGGCGTTCGGCCAGTTCCCCCCACGACAACTGGCCAGCGCGGGCCGCCTCCCACCAACACTGGGCCTGCTCGACGACCTCGGTCGTAGACCTACCTTCCAAGCGAGAATCTTGACTACCGGTCCCCATGTTGGAGGCTCTACCAGCAGGATTGGGAAAATTGGTGCGATCACTCATGGTTGGTCCGGCTTGCAAATATGCGTATCCACGAAGACAATTCGGCCCAGCGCTCAACTCTTCGTGCCATTGTGACTTCCTGGGAGATTCCTTGCTATGACGGTTTGTGTTTTGGCGTACTCTGGTGGCCTGGATACCTCATGCATGCTGGCTTGGTTGATCGATCGAGGATACGAAGTGCACGCCGTGTACGTCGATCTGGGCCAACCGGGCGAGGATCGCCAAGCCATGAAGGACAAGGCGATCAAGATCGGCGCCAAGAGCGTCCACCTCATCGATGCCCGTGAGGAACTCTGTCGCGACTTCGCCTTTCCCTGCCTGATGTGGCAGGCGAAATACGAAGGCCCCTATTTGATGGGCACCAGCATTGCCCGCCCGCTGATTACCAAAAAGATCCTCGAAGTGGCCGACCAGGTAGGAGCCGAAGTGTATGTCCACGGCGCCACGGGCAAAGGAAACGACCAATGCCGGTTCCAATTAGCCGCCGAAGCCCTGCGCCCGGACATCCGCGTTTACGCTCCTTGGAGAACCAAGGAATGGCGGGAAGCGTTCCCCGGGCGAGCAGAGATGATCAGATTCTGTGAGGAAAAGGGGATCCCTGTAAAAGCCACTGCTTCCAAGCCGTATAGCTCGGACGAAAACGTGCTGCATATCAGCTACGAAGCCGGTGAACTCGAGCGGCTCGACGTCTGCGGCGTTGATCTGGTCGACTTCACCATGACCTGCAGTCCTCAGGAAGCGCCCGACACCCCCGAGGAAGTAACCGTGGCATTCGAAGCGGGCGTACCGGTGAGCGTCAACGGCAAAGAATGCTCGGCCCTCGAAATCGTCCAGACACTCAATGCCATCGGCGGCCGCCACGGAATCGGACGTATCGACATCGTGGAAAACCGATTCGTTGGTATGAAGAGTAGGGGGGTGTACGAAGCCCCAGGGATGACAATCCTCTACGAAGCAGCTCGGCATGTCGAACAATTGACCTTGGACCGCGACCTGACCCACTTGCGCGACTGTTTGTCCCCATTGGTCGCCGAGCTTGTGTATTACGGATTTTGGTATTCGGCCCGGATGGAAGCGCTCATGGCGTTCATTCGCAAATCGCATCGATTCGTCACTGGTGAGGTCAAACTAAGGCTATACAAAGGAACGATGACCATCGTCTCGCGCAGCAGCCCCCACAGCCTATACGACGAAGGAATCGCTACCATGGAAGCCGGCGGTGACTACAACCAGGATGACGCCGAGGGCTTCCTGCGCATCCAAGGCCTACCGTATCGCGTGCAAGGAAAACTTCGCCAATTCGAGGTTTGATCGCTAACGCCGTCGCCCGGAATCAAGGGCGGCCCGGGCGCACCAAGTCCGCATCGACTTCCTCCCCGCCATCGGCAGTAAATAAAGCTTGGAGCAGGGCAGGGGGGGCATCATGCGGCAGCCAGGCAGGCGATTCATCAGCAAAAACCGCGGTCGCACCATCCGCATGGTAGCCACCGATCGTATTAGCCCCACGTGCTCCCAGCTGCAGGTTCATCAATCCGAACTGCAGGTCTCCTGGGCGCGTCCATTCGATGTGGTGATGAGCCGCCTCCACCACCAACAAGGTCTCCCCTAGACCATCGGAGATCTCCTCCGGCCTTAGTGCGCCAGAAGCGGGAAAGATCGTTCCCGGACCGGTGACTAAAAAGTAAGAGGTTTCCCCTGATGCCTTGTCGTCACCGGCGGGACATACAAACACCGCGGGAATCAGGGGAAGCAGGCGGCTGTTGGTCGGCGAGTCCCACGGCTGGTCCAACGCGAACTGGGAATACAGTTCACCGTAACCTAAATTGGGCAAAATCAGCACGCGCCAACTATACAATGGCAAACCATCCTCCCGCGTCACCACCGGTGGCGGATAGCTACCATATTGTGCAGCATACGCGTTCAATGCCCGTGCGATCTGACGTAGGTTGTTCATGCAAGCGATGCGATCGTGGGTCTGACGGATGGTTCGTGCGACCGGGATCACATAACGGATCGCGACACCCACCATGAGGCTCAATCCCAACCCGACGATCACCAATGGCAACAATCGGACGAGCAACCTCCCCACACCTTTACGACGCCCGACGGAAGGGTGCTGCACCTCCGTGCTCCCTACCGCCGGAGCGTCGTGTTGCTCAGCGGCATAGTCCGGCGGTGGAACTACGGTAACCTGCTTGCCACAACCAACACATGGACCAGACTGGCCAACGTAACGTTGGTCGACTAACGTCTTGTGAAAACAGTAGGGACACGTAAAGCGGAATTGCATGCTGTTGCGCTCTCAGAGAGTCGGTGCACGATACCGTTATTGTAAACCCTCATGGTGCGGAGGAGGAAACCAACGCTATGCGAGCAGTCATTCAACGCGTTTCCGAGGCATCGGTCACCGTGGACGAAAAGGTCGTCGGCCAGATCAAGCATGGCCTCGTGGTTTTGATCGGCGTCGAGCAAGGAGACGGCCCAGAGGATGTCCGCTATCTTGCCAATAAAACGGTCGGTCTCCGCATCTTTGCCGACACTGCCGGGAAGATGAATCAGAACGTGCTGCAGGTCGGTGGAGAAATTCTCGCCATCAGTCAGTTCACCCTGCTGGGAGACGTACGTCGTGGCATGCGTCCAAGTTTCACCGATGCTGCCCCTCCCGACCAGGCCCGGCAGCTCTACCAATCTTTTTGCCAAAAACTGCGCCAGCAAGGATGCCAGGTCGCCGAAGGGGTTTTTCAAGCCGACATGAAAGTCCGGTTGATCAATGACGGCCCGGTGACCATTCTTCTGGACAGCCGCAAACGGTTCTGATCACTTCCCCAGACAAAGCATCGCCATCTTGGCCCTGCTTCTGTGCCGGTGCCGTCCCACCACCAACCGTGGATTTTGAAGCTGGCTCCCTTCTTCCCTGCGTAGCCTTAGTGCCACCATTGGGCACCTGCATCCACCCACTGCTGCACGACATCAGTCGCCGTACGCACCGTTTCCTCATGTTCGAGGCCATGTCGATGCGTCAATGCTTCGTCGCAGTAGGCCAGAGCGATCAACACCGCAAGCTTGCTGTAGGTGGTGAAGTTGGCCCAGCGGCTCTGCCCCCACAACTTCAGCGCCGTCCCAAACGACCTTTTGAACGTGTATCGACCGCCCCGAAAATCGACCGACCACAGCTCATCGAGAATCAGATGGCTGACGAACCCCAGCATGACGGCACTCGACTTCAACATCCTCGCTCCCATCGGATCGCCCTCGGTGAGCAGAAAAGCGATCAAGCCGGCGATGGCTGCTGCCGGCAGGCTGTGCCACATTCCCCGATGGACGGTATAGCGCCGAAATATCTCGGCGATAAAAAAGCGAATCGTGGCATAGACCAACCCCGCGGCGAGGATCATTGAATCGTGATCCAAGTGCATCTGCTGGAAACGTTCGAACATCATCACCGGCACGACAGCCGCCGCCAGTGCGGTCGCCTCCCGTAGCGGTCGCCCCGAATCGCTATCCAGATCCGGCAACATCCCGCTGACGCTGCATAACCCAGCCGCCACCGCACACGTCGGTATGGGAAAACCGGCATGGTACGCGGCGGCGCCAAGTCCGACGCCGGCGATCGTGCTAACCGTCATGTGGGTTTTGTAATCTGCCACCTTCGGTCCTCCGTGAAATCGGCCGGTCCAGCCCGTCCCCTCGGGGCACCACCTCGCCACTCGACTCGATCGCTCCGCCACGGACGCAGTCACCACGCGAGGCACAGGAAAAAACTTTCCTGGTTCCATTGGCTTCACCAGCGCCGATCTACCGTACACGACCTGACGGCACGGGCAAAAGACCGTTTCCTTTTGGGCCCCCACAGCTAAACAGCGGTGCCCACGGTCCGATGGATCGCATCCGGGCACGTTTTGCTCTTGGTCTAGAGAGGGGATTTCCAGTAGGAACAGAGAGTAGGGGAGGGGAGGGGAGGGGCTCACGTCCAGAGCCAACATGCCCCCCACCAGGCGATAGCACCACGCTGATCGTCGTGGCCCCCCTGCCCCTGAAACAACGGTGCGTATCTCCAGCGCAGCGACATGCCAAACTGGTGTAGCATGTGGTGGTGCAACTCCTACACGGCTGCCCGCAGCGCTGTGGCCATACCTCGCTCACTAGGACATTTCCCGTGCAAGCATACGACCTACTGATGTTGATCGTGTTGGCCATGGCTACCATTTTCGGCGCTATCAAAGGATTTGCTTGGCAAGTCGCTTCGCTGGCGTCGGTCGTGGTCAGCTATGTCGTCGCGTACCGTTTTCGCATGCAGGTCGCTCAATACATCGATGCCCAACCACCATGGAATCAGTTTCTGGCCATGCTCATTCTGTACGTGGGCACGTCGTTCGCCATCTGGGTCATCTTCCGCATGGTCAGCGGGTTGATCGATCGCGTGCGGTTGAAAGAATTCGATCGGCACCTGGGGGCGATGTTCGGTTTTCTCAAAGGCCTCGTTTACTGCCTGTTAATCACCATGTTCGCCGTTACGCTCTTAGGTCCCAAACAGCAAGAAGCGATCTGCCAATCGCGGTCCGGCTACTATATCTCGCTGGCCCTCGATCGCGGCGTTGGTGTTTTGCCCAAAGAAATCCACGATGTCGTCGGCCCCTATTTGGCCAAGCTCGATGAAAAACTCGACCACCGTCATCACACGCACGACGCTTGGGGGCACGTCCAGCCAACCGACGACGGCCAACCACACGATCCGCCTCCGTCGACGTGGTGGCAACCTGGCGCGTTGAAAGAGCTGGCCGAATCCTCGGCGATCCCTGATCCGTTGCGCGGCACACTAAACGACCTGCAGGCTCCCAATTCTTGGCTCACTCCACCGAGCAACAATCCCGATCCAAACATCAGTGCGCCACCATCGTCGTACGGGCCTAGTGGCACGCGACCGATAATGCCTCCGCCGCTGGGCAACTCCTCGTCGACGACACAACCTGCTGAGAACCTTACCAACCCCGAGATCATCGCTCCCTCCCGTAGCGATCGACTTCGGCCGGCGGGCACGGGCAGCACTACCGCACAGTCGCCGCCGCTCCTGCCGCCGCGATAATCGTGGAGCGGCCCCGGCAGGACGACGCACGTCAACCAACGCCTCACTTGCCACGCCAGAGCCATCGACGCATCGGCTCCACGTTCCAACCCACCCGCGGCCATCTCCATCGGGCACCGCGATTCCGGGTCCGGGAGAAACCCCAACGGGTTCAACAGCCAACGACGGAATATCGCTTTTCCTTGGGAAAAACCGGCCTCCAACCGAACATAAGAAACATTATCGGACGTTGCTACGCGGGGCCACGGCAGCTCCATTTCTTCCTGGCCGCGCTTGCATCGCCGCCGAATCTCAAGCAATCCCCCCTGAAACAGCATGCCAGCTGCCACCAGGACGGCAACAAATCGGAGCCGGAAACATCGATGGTTACGCCGGCTGCGATTCGAGGAAGACACCCATCCGCCGGAATTTCTCATAGCGCTGTTGCACCAACTCATCGATGGGCACGTCGGTCAACTGGGCGAGCGTCGTCGTCAAATAGCTCTTCATCCGTACCGCCATCTTGTGATGATCGCGATGGGCGCCACCAAGCGGCTCTTCGATGACATCATCGATGACTCCCAACTCGAGCAGATCTGCGGAGGTGAACCGTAGCGCCTCGGCCGCTCGCGGCGCGAATTCGTGGCTCTTCCACAGGATGCCCGCACATCCTTCGGGGCTGATCACCGAATAATAGGCATACTGCAGGACGGCGATGCGATCTCCGACTCCTATCGCCAACGCGCCCCCGGAGCCCCCCTCGCCGATCACGATGCAGATGATGGGTACCCGCAACTGGCTCATCTGAAACATGCTTTCGGCGATGACCTGAGCCTGGCCTCGTTCCTCGGCACCCACACCGGGATAGGCTCCTGGAGTATCGATAAAACAAATCACTGGCATGCCGAACTTCTCTGCCAAGCGCATCTTGGCCATCGCCTTGCGATAGCCTTCCGGATGGGCACAACCGAAGTGGCAAGCAGTCCGCTCCCGATAGGTACGCCCTTTCTGATGACCGACCACCATGACCTTGTACTCGTCGAGCTTGGCAAAGCCGGTGAGCACCGCTCGATCATCGCCGAAATGCTTGTCGCCATGCAGCTCGACAAACTCATCGAATGCCAGATTCAAGTAATCACGTGTGTAGGGCCGTTCCTGATGCCGCGCGACTTGGACGATCTGCCACGGCGTCAGATTATCGTAGACGTTCCGAGTAACCTCCCGCCACTGACGCCGCAACGCAATGATTTCTTCTTCTATTTTCTTATCTGTATTTCCTGAACGCACCAGCGCATCGATCTTTTCCTCAATCTCGATGATTGGCGCTTCAAAATCCAGTCCGTGCTTATGGTTCATTGGCTGCCTTCACTCCACACAAAGTAACTCACTGACTCTGCACCCGCCCGGCCGTAGGAAACGCATCGAAAATACTTTTTTCTGGAATCCGCGGCGGACTTTTGAAAATCCTCGTGGCCCGAAATGTCTTCACCAAATCCCACATGTTCTCGGGGCGATCTTCAGGGCGTTTGGCCATCATGGATCGGATGATGGCGGCAAATTCCGGGGTGATATTGTCGTTGATGACCAGCGGCGACGGAATGGGGGCGGATAAGTGTTTTTGCAATAAATCGTTGGGACTGTCCCCCGTATACGGCAATTTGCCGGTGACCGCTTCGAATAACACGCATCCAAACGAGTAGATATCGGACCGCTGATCGAGCATCTTGCCGCGGATCTGTTCGGGCGACATATAACTTCGAGTACCTTGAATATTCTTAGAACGCCTTGAGAACAAACGAGACAAGCCGGTTTTCATCTTCTGCGAGATGGTGAAATCAATCAACTTCACCTCTCCCTCTCGGCTGACAAGAAAATTATCCGGCTTCACATCACAGTGCACAAACCCTTTGCTATGCAAGTAATAAAGAGCCTCGGCCGCCTGAATAATGATCTTGTCCAGCATGTACGCGATCGACTCCGGCCCTTGCCGCAACGCCTGCTTCATATTCAATTCACTGAACAGCTCCAGCACCAAAAACGGCGTAGGCCCTTCCAGCACCAGATCATAGATACGAATGATATTCGGGTGCGTAAGCGATTTGGCTATCTCATATTCGTTCTTCAGATAGCTCAATTCAGCGCGATCGGTCGCATGATCCGGGCGCAGTACCTTCAAGGCATACCGGTCTTGCGTTTGCGATTCGATCGCCTCCCATACCTGACACGATGAACCGACACGAATCAGGCGTGCCAACCGATAGGGGCCGAGGAAATCACGAACTTTGGTCATGGAATCTGGCTTTGCACAATAAAGTCCAACTGTCAATTCTTGCTTTTAATCAGGCGCGACGGTCGGCAGCAATACGACTGCGTCCCTCCCCTGCCCTTGCTTGACGAGCAGTCCGCAAGCGACGAGTGGGTGACGTCCGGAAACACCGATTCTACGTGATCGAGCGGCCGGTGGCACTAGCGGTCATCGTCGCTGGGCCAGGATCTGCTGATACAGGCGACGAATCTCCGCACTCATCTTCTGGTGACGAAACTGGTCCGTAAACCGGCGAGCCCCCTGGCGACCGAACTGCTGTCGTTGTTCCGGCGCAGCGGCCAATCGCATCATCGCCGCAGCCAGCTCGCCCGTGTGGCAAGGGGGAACCAGATATCCCGTCTGCTCGTTCAAGACCACCTCCCGCGCCCCGTCGATGTCGAAACTAATCACCGGTCGCCCACTGATCAACGCTTGAGGAATGGTTCTCGCCAACCCCTCTCGCAAACTGGTGTGCACCAGGACGTCCATGGCGCTGAGGAAATAGGGGACGCGATCGGGAGGTACGAGCCCGGTGAGGACGAAATGGGGCTGCAGCCCTGCATCAGCGATCGCTCGCTCAACTTGGCGGCGCAAAATGCCATCACCTACCAACAAGAATCGGGCATGAGGATAGCGCGCGACAACGTCTCGAGCCGCCGCGATGAGATACTCATGCCCCTTCAGACGGAACAGGCGCGCAACTTTTCCAAACACCACATGTTCCTCGCGGAACCCCAACTCGCGGCGCGCTTCATCGCGCCACCGATCACACTGCTGGAACGGTTCGACATCCATGCCGGAATAGATCGTGGTGAACTTGTCCTTAGGCGCCACTGCCGCGTCGACCATCAGCTCGGTCATGGCGTCGGCAACACTGATCAGATGATGGCAATGGCGAGCAGCGTAGCGTTCCAGATGAATGAAAAGCTTCCGAGTGATGGCGTGCTGATATCGATGAAACGGAGCCCCATGAACCGTGTGCACCACCGCTGGCACCCCCAGTCGCCAAGCCGCCAGGCGACCGAGGAACCCTCCCTTGGCGCTGTGGGTGTGGACGACCTGCGGTTGGAAGTGTTGCAGGAAATGCCGCAACTGACGGTAGGCAGTCCAGTCATGCCGTGGATGGATTTCACGTCGCAAGGCATCGATTTGGTACACCTGTACCCCCCCTGCCCTGCCCTGCTCCAACAACGCTCCCTCCGGACCGGTCGACGGTCCAGTAACCAGCACGACTTCATCACCGAAATCATGAACCAAATCCAGACAATTGAGCAGCGTATTCTCCTGTGCGCCTCCGACAATCATCCGCGTGATGATGTGTGCAATGCGCATGGACGCATCCTCAATCCGCATAGTAGACTTGCATCAAGCACAGACCTTGCGGCGGTGCCGCCGCACCGGCGACGGTGCGATCTTTAGCGGCCAGCACCTGTTGCACCCACTCCGGCCGCTCTCTCCCCACCCCGACCTGCACCAACGTCCCCACGATATTGCGCACCATATTGTACAAAAACCCGTCCGCTTCCACATCGATGCAAAAGAGCCATCCATCCAAATGTTGTTGCCTGGAGATGTCCAAACGGGTGACATGGCGCACGGTAGACTTGCGAGGACTCCCGGTCGTCTGCAGGCTGTAAAAATCATGCCGGCCACGCAGGTACTGCGCCGCCACAACCATTGCGTCGAAATCCACCGGGCGGCGAATCCACCAATGGGTGCGGGCACCGAGCGGGTCAGCGATGCGCGATACGTAGACCTGATACCGATACCATTTGCCAATACAATGCTTCAACGGATGGAATTGTAAGGGCACCTCCTCGGCGCGCCGCACCACGATATCTCGCGGTAGCAAGCTGTTGATTGCCAGGGGCAGGCGCTCGGCGGCGGCCGGCCAACGATCGGTCAGCAGCTTAGCACTTTGCCCGATGGCATGGACACCGGTATCGGTCCGACTGCTGCCGACAATACGGACCCGAGGCACCTGCAACAAGCGCTCCAGCGCGTTCTCCAATTTCTCTTGGATCGTTGGTCGGTCGGGTTGACGCTGCCAACCGTAGTAGTTACTGCCATCGTAGGCGACGGTCAAGCGAAAGGCACGCAGCGGCCGTGGCAACGAGCTACCGGCAGCGGTGCTGGCGGTCTCTGCCACCGAGACATGATCGCTTTCTGCGCCCTTCTCTGCCATCAGGACCGAGCTGCCGCCGACTGCTCCGCCACGAGTTTCGCAATCTGCACCGCATTGGTCGCGGCCCCTTTGCGCAAATTATCGCTAACACACCAGAACGAGATACCGCATGGATTGTCCAAGTCTTTGCGCACTCGTCCGACGAATACCTCGGGGCGACCGGCACAGGTCGTCGGCATGGGATAGTTCGACGCACCGAGGTCGTCGATCAACTCCACTCCCGGAGCATTCCGGAAAAGCTCCCGCACCTCATCCAACTCCAGCGGCTCCTTCGTTTCGCAATAAATCGATTCGCTGTGACCGATGAATACGGGAACTCGCACGCAGGTCGCATTGATGTGGATCGTGTCGTCCCGGAAGATCTTGTGCGTTTCGCGCACCATCTTGATCTCTTCCGACGTAAATCCTTGATGCCGATGCGAACCGATCTGAGGAATAAGATTGAAGGCGATGTTATGCTGGAAGTTTTGCGGCTTCACCAATTTCCCTTCGAGTTGCTGTCGCGTGGCCTCGGTCAGCTCTTGTTGAGCCGCCAACCCAGCACCGCTTACCGCTTGATACGTGCTGACGACCACTCGCCGTAACCCAGCCGCTTTTCGCAAGGGATGCAAAGCCACCACCATCTGCGTCGTGCTACAATTGGGGCTGGAAATGATCCCCCGATGTTCGGCCACATGGTCCGGATTCACCTCCGGAATCACCAATGGCACCTCCGGCTGCATGCGATAGTAAGCACTCTCATCGACGACCACGCAACCTCGCTCGACGGCCCATGGAACGAACTCCGCTGCCACATCATCGGGCGTGCTGGCAATGACCAAATCGACGTCGTTGAACGCCTCGGGGGAGATCGCTTGAACGACGATCCGTTTGCCCCCGATCTCCACTTCCTTGCCCGCCGACCGCGGCGACGCCAGCAAACGGATGTCCTCGAAAGTTAACCCCTGGCGCTGAATCTCATCGAGAACAATCTGACCGACCGCGCCGGTAGCCCCCACCACAGCCAAGCGATTTACCATTGCCGACATTGCATCCTCCGCACCCCAATAAACCTCGCCAACAACCTGCCAACCCACTCCCCTACCCTGCACCGTCCGTCCACGGACTACTCGACAACCTCGATCTCTGGATGAGCCTCCAACAATGCGTCAACCCCGCGGTAGGTGATCCGCGTATTGCGAACATTGATCCACTTCAACTTGGGCAATTCTTTAACTTTGGCGACGAAGTCATCATCCACATTGGTACCGGCGACGTTGAGCCTCTCGAGCTCACGAAACCCAACGATGGTCTCCGCCGCCTCATTGGTGATGCGTGTTGCCTCCAAGTTGAGATTCTTCAACCGCTTCAACTCTTTAAGGGCTGCCAGCCCTTGGTCGCTGGTCTTGGTTTCCCACAACAACAATTCCGCCAACTTCGTGCACTTGCCCAAGTGTTCGATGCCCGCATCGGTTACCAGACGACATTCATCCAATTCCAAATAACTCAACTCAGGAAAGCCCGCAATGACCTCCAGCGCGCGGTCCTTGATTGCCGTATCGCGAAGCTCCAAACGCTCCATTTGCTTCAGACCAGCGATGGCCTCGATCCCCTTATCGGTCACGAAACAATAGCGAATCCGCAGCCGTTTCAGCTTCGAGAGCTTCGCCAGGTGCTCCATGCCCGCGTCGGTAATCCGCGCCGAATCCAATTGCAAAGACTCCAACGACCCGATCTGACTGAGAACCTCCATCGCTTCATCACCGACTCCTGTCGTGTTCAGGTTGAGCGAACGAAGGCGTGATAGAGCGGTCAGCGATTTCAGCCCTTCGGCGGTGACCTTGGCGCGTTCCAACTGCAAATCGACCAACGCGGCCAGTTTCCCGATGTGCGGCAATGCCGCATCGGTGAGATTCGTGTTGCGCAAGTCCAGGGCGCGTAGCTTCTTCAGACCAAGCAGTTGCCCCATCCCCTCGTCGGATACGCTCGTCAGCCGCAGCACGAGCACCTCCAGATTCGGGCTCTTCCCGATCCACTGTAAACTCGCATCGGTGATGGCGGCCCCTTGCAAGTCGAGGCGCTTCAACCGAGGCAACTCCGCAATGACCTCCATTCCCGCGTCCGTCACTCCCGAACCGGAGAGCTTCAACGTTTCCAGAGCCGGCAACTTAGGGAGCAGCGACAGCAACTCGGCCACGTTCTCCGACGTGTTGATCGACACCTCGACGACTCGCCCCGCTCCATTACGGACAAGCGCAAATCCGGCTTCCTCCAACGCGGAGACGGCCGCGACATCGTCCGGCGGCAATTCCTCCTGCTTCGGTTGTGCCACGGCATCGGGTGCTGAAGCAGCCTGGTCGACCTCCGCAGGGCGATTCTGCGACTTGCACCCTAAAACTACGAGAAACATGACCACGCTCAGGGCCGCCATCCCTATTCTCAACGAATGCTTAACTTTCATCATCGTTCTCTTAGAGTCTCTGCAGTGGTTGAATGCCTGTGAGCAAAGAAGAATTGCCGGAGGCACATTAACTTTAGACTCCCATACGATACACGAACAACGTGATTCCAAAAGGTGGGAATATTCCGATCAGGCAATCGAATCCCCCGTAGGATACGCGCCAGATCACCGTAGTTGCGAACCGGCGACCGCAGCCAGTGTGAGAAGCCCATCCCATACCAACCAAACAGAGAAGAAATGGATGCCGACCAATGGAACGTGATCGATGAAATCCGCCTGTTCGTCAACTGGGGCTTCCACGCTGGGCCTCGGACTCAGCATCCGGGGACTCGCACTCGATTCGCTCCTCTGCTACGAGTTCGGTTCCCGAGATCAACCGACGGCTCATCGCTACTTTTCCGTTGTTCTTCCGCTGCATCGCGAGGGCTTGATTTGTCGACCAGGGAAGCGTCAATACGCAGCATCGCATGAATCGCCCCCCATTTTCTGTAGTGAGCCAGATCCACTTGCGGCGTGTCGATTCTTTGCCTGGGAAAATCTGCTGGCGACTGCCCGAGGCAATGCCCAATCCACCGTCGCTGGGGTGAACACCCCGAAGCCCAAGCTGCGCGCAACCCGGCTTTACCTTGCGGTCGCGTCGTATAGCGGCAAATGTCGGTAGCTGACCTCTAGCGACAGTAGATTCATCGTGGTGACATACAAACGTCCTCCCCAGCGTCCCCAAAGATCGGGCACTGGCCGTTCCGGATGCCAACTACCCGCCATCGCCCCGGTCACCTCCTGGCTCTCGATCAGCATGGGATAGAGCCGTCCATGCCACTGCCGCCAATGCTCTCCTCCCATGTGGAAGATGACTTGAGTCGCATAGTACCAATAGTAGGTATCGCGCGCTGGCGAGCTTGCCTCCCCATTGGTAGGGAGATGATCCATCAAGTAGTCGGCCCCTGCCTGCATCTGCGGATGGTCTCGACGCCAACCAAGATACAACCGCATGAGCAACCCGACGCTGGTCATCGTGGGAGTAGGCTGCAGACCATGCCGCTGCTGCGGTGTATCGGGGGCAAACGGGTTGTAGCGATACAGATATGGCGTTTGCGGACTCGCTTGACTGTACTGCAAAAAACCCCCTAGACGGTCGAACGTCGCCTGCGGGACATCGAGCTCCGCCAGGCGGGCGCTTTGCATGGCCATCATGAACCAGCCGCTCACGCTGGTATCCGACCCCACGCCCGGCCGATACCTCCACCCCCCCACGCCGCGGGTCTTGGGAGGCGACCATGAAATCAACGGCTCGTTGGGCCACCGGGCGAATCTCCGGATCCTGCGTCATTCCATAAGCCTCCGACAACGCCAGGGCAGCAATGGCATGCGAATAGAGCCACGCATTCTGGTCCGAGGCAGGATCTTGCCGCACATAGAGATCACCATTAGCGAGTTGGTGGTCCTGCAAGAATTCCAGACCACGACGTACCACATCCGCATACTTCGCGTTCAGATGCGTGTAGCCGGCGCCTTGAAATGCCAATAGAGCTAATCCGGTGGCAGCCGTATCGCTGCGAATCAACACGCGGGTATCAAAGTCCTGCAATCGCCATGACCCATCATCGCGCTGGTAGCGAGCCAGAAACTCCAGCCCCCGTTCGATAGCCAACTCCGTTTGCGGTTCGACCGCGCTTGCCTCGGCCGCTTGGGGATCCTTCAGCCGATCGAGACGTTGTTGGAAGGCAGGCGTGGGGCGTGCGATGGGCGTTCCGGTCGCGAGCGGACCTCCTATCTCGGCTCGCGGAAATCGCTGGGTAAACAGATCAGCAGTCGCCTCCGGAATTGGCACCCGATCGTTCTTCGCCAACAAAGCACCACGCGCCGCTCCAAGGTTCTGCAAGCCGGCCGGCCCCTGCTCGGCATCGATCTCCAGCGGTGTGGCCGCCAGCCCAACCCCCGTGCGTTCCCGATCCTTCCCACGCACGGGCAACTCGTTCGTCGCCGTTTCCGCCCGTCCTGCTACCGGCGAATCCCCGTCAGTCCCTTCCGCGCCAACTGCCCCGGCAGCCAACTCTGCCCATCCATCCGGGAGATCGACACCGCCCATCACCGGTGGTTTTCGGTTCATGGCGGAGGGTGCTGGAGATCGCCCCGACGACGCCTCCAGGGAGTGCGTCATCGGTTGGCCAGCAGCAAAGGTCGTGTCGACGGAGTCTGGGGCACTTGCCAAACCGGCTCCCCTGGCCGCTGCCCGAAAAGCGTCCGGCACCGGCGGTGCCTCAGCTTCCGCTTCGTGAGGCCCCCCCACGGAGGCTCCCGAGGCACGATCTCTAGAAACGCCGATTGGCATCGTCTCGACCGCTTCCACCGCAGTGGAGGACGCGGCCATGGTCGACGCATTCGCGGCATCCCCCTCAACGGCCATCGGCCCACTGGTTGGCAACCCGGTAGGGGAAGCCGCTCCCGCCGAGGATCGTTGCAGCGTTTGGCCGCTGCCGAGCAGATTGGCAATGTCGGCGGAGACAGCCTCGCCCTCGGATGGGGAGCCTCGTAGGCTGGGGCGCACCGTGGAATCTACCCCAAGTTCGATACGGCCAGACCAGGGTGTTACCATGAACGCCCCCTCGTGGCGAAGCGCGCCATCGGTGGCGTGCCGTCGCGCCGCCTGCTCGACCAGCGAGGAGGGGAGCGGCGTCGGATCGGGGCGCGGACGTGGCTCCCCGACCACCCTGTGGGCGCTATTGCTCGGTAAGCTCACCTGAGACGACACACCGGGTCGACCTCCCGCCGAATCCGTCCTTGGCAGCTCGTCGGCCAACCAAGCCCCCGCGTCGATCCGCCCCACGGGTTCTGTCGACGGGGCGGATTGCAGTCGGGTCAATGGAGCGGGACGTACCGCCGGTGCTGGGGGTGCGGCGACCATCGGCAGGGGACGACTTCGCGCCACGGAGCGTCGTGCAAGAGGTGTGTGGGCTGCCTGGGGACTAACCGCCGCTGTCGACTCAACCATTCCCGGCGAAGCCGCGATCGGGGAGTCGGTCGGCGGTTTATCAATGGCCTGGCGTCGTCGTGGGAACGACCGATCCGCCATGGTCGGTTTGGGAAGATGAGCAGTAACGTCCGCAACAGGAAGAGATGATTTGGCCTGCAACCGAGCCAACGGCTTCGCCGGAGCCGACAACATTGGCGTATCCACCACCGCAGCACCACTCAACCTCCTGGCCGCTGACAAATCGGCCGGCGTCAGCGTTGACCGCGCCGCATCGGCCGGCACCGCTTCAGCGGCCGCTTCCGCATCGAGGGGCTGTCGGTCCGGCTGGCTATTCCGCGCCCTGGCCGCCGGTGGCAGTGAGGGCGTGACGGTAGGCGGTCGCGCGACCTCGAGTTCGAGAATATGGGGTTGTGGCGGTCGAGCGAACCGGGGCACTGGACTTACCATATTCGCCATGTCTGCCCGGGCCAGTTGAAGAGCGGGCGACTCCGCCGTATCCAGCTCGGCTGGATCGTATGCGGTAGGCACAGGGCGACGAAACTCGGGCTGCACCCCCTGCTTTTCCACACTGGCCAAGGGAAAATACTGCGGCGCGCGCAACCGTTGCTGTTGCTGCTCATGTCGCTCGACAGCCGCTGGCTCCAACATTCTCGGCCACATGCGCGAGAAAATGACGAGGTTCATGGCATAGACGATCAACAGCAAATGCGCAAGAACGCTGAGCAGGAAAGCCACCTGCATGGTCTTCTCGACTCGGCGGCTGACGATCAAGCTCAGGATCGCCGACAGAAGCAACAAGGCGATCGGCGTTGCGATGGCATACGTCCAAGGATTGTACGCCGGCCGTGGATCAAGCGGATCGAGGAAGGTGAACGCCAACGAGAGCAACGCTGCCCCTAATACGATCAGGACCGCGTTTAGCGGCCAATAGGGAGCCAGCGGTTCGTCGAACAGGCTCGCCTTATCTGGAGGTAGGGGCGGCGCCATCGGCTCACGAATCCTCATCAGCGATAGACAAGGAATAAACAGCCCCCCACTTGAGGCACATATCCATCACCTGCACCGGAGTTTGCAAGGGGACGCGACGATCGGCGCGGATCATCACTGCTGGACCGCTGGGATGATCGACGGCCGCCTGACGAAGCATCCGTTCCAACTCGGCATCAGTAATGTAACGACTATTGACAAAGATCGCTCCCTCCTTGTCGATATTGACGATCAATTCTTGCGGTTCGGCAATCATCGGCGCCGCGTTGGCAGCCGATGGCAAGGGAATGTCCAATTCCCGATCCTCCTGGCTAAGGCGTGAGGCCACTAGAAAGAAAATCAGCAACAGGAACACGACATCGATCAATGGTGTAAGGCTCAGCGCCCCCAGCACTTGCCCTCGTTTCACACGCACGGTCATATCGCGCTGCTCCGCCTCCCCTGTCGATCGTCTAGCTTGCCACGGACTGCCGCTTCGGTGTCGGCACGTCACCGGCCATCGGTTCATTTCTCGCGGCTACATCGATGGGCACCAACTGATTGGCCTCGCTCGACCAGCGCAGTTTGCCCTCCAGCGATTCCAACCGCAGCGCCAGACGCTTCAGTTGCTGCTCAATGGCCCCTACGGTGTTGGTGATTTTTCCTTCGAAATAATGCGCGGTGATCGCTGCCGGAATGGCGACCGCCAAACCACCCAAGGTCGTGACCAAGGCGACGTAGATACCCTCGGCCAGGAACTCCGCTTTGTTCGTCCCCGCTCCCAACTGCGTCGTATTGTAGAACGCAATAATCATTCCCCATACCGTTCCCAACAAACCGATCAGCGGCGTGACGGCTGCGGCCAGAGTGAGCCACCGCACGTTATTGTAAAGAAGATCTGCCTCATGTTGCGCACTGTCACCAATAGCATGTTCCAGTTCAGGCAATGGGCGACCAATCTTGGGCAAAAGATCGGCTACGATCCGCGTGGTGACACATCGATATCGACGCACGGCCGCAGCCAACGCGGGCGGGATCTGCCGCGGCGGCAAGTCACCGACTCGCACCAGTTCCCGGCGGAGGCCCCGCGGCAATAAAGCGCCAGCCCTCAAGGCGAATAACCTCTCCAGAGCGACGGCCACTACCAGAAGACTCATCAATCCGATGGGGATCATCATCGCCCCACCTTGCAACAACAGCGACAGGAAATCGATTTGACCACGGACCGGTGCTTCCTCCGCATTCGCCGCATCGCTGTCGACTTGTTGTGCAAGCTGCTGCAATTCTTCTTCACTAAGGCCCACCGCCATCCCTGTTCCGGTGGCCGGCAGCGGTTGAGGCCCGGCCGTCGAGGTCGGCGGCGGTGTGGCCACCGCAGGCTGGTCGATCGCAGCAGGAGCCTGTGCCCAGATGAGCGGCGCCCCGGGGAACAATAAACTGGCGATCAGCAGCCAGTGCCAGCGGTTCAGCCGAACAAGCCGGTTCATGCAAATCTCCTGTGTGTATCGGCAACGAAGTCAACGCAGTTGTTGAAGCTGGGCCAGTCGCGATTGCGCCACCTTGGCAGAAGCATGCTGCGGATGCTTCTCGACGACATAACGGTAGAACTCGCGTGCCGCGTTCAACAGCTTCTGCTTGTTCGCTCCACTGAGTTGGCCGGCCAGCGTTTCACTGCACCGTGCTGCTTCGATCGCGCTTTGAGCCTGCCACGTGCGAATCTCCGCCGGCGCCGCCTCACCGCCGTAGCCGAACATCACCCGCTGAAACTGCGGGATGGCCTTATCGAACTGCTTTTGAGCGAAGTAGATCTCGCCCATCATGAACCGCGCCCGTGCTCCGATGGGATTGCGATACGTCTCGGCGACCTGCTCGAACAACTCCAATGCTGCTTCGTCGTCACCGCGAAGCTGTTTCAGCCAGGCGATTTCGAACAGGATGGCATCGCGGTGAGGACTATCCTGGGAGGAATTCTCGATCTTCTTCAACCATTGCTCGGCTTGCTGATAATCTTTCAGCTCACGAGCCACCTGAGCCGCATGCAAGTAGACCAGCGTGCCAGTACCTGGCGCCAGGGGAGAAGCCCCCTGTGCCATCAAGTCGGCGGCGTTCGTGTACGCGTCCATGGCCGCCTGCAGACGTCCCAGTTGTCGGGCACATTGGCCAAACATGAACCATCCATCGACAACCAACGCTCCGGACGGGAAGCGGTCCAACTGCGTGGCAAACGCCTCCTGTGCCTCCTCCGTCTTCTCCTGCTCGAACAGGCTCCATCCCAGCTTATACCAAGATTGTTCGGCCAAATCGTCGCGGCGAGCCAATTCAGTAGCCCGTCGATAGGCCTCCGCCGCTGCCGCATACTCGGCTGCCTGATACGCAAGCTGACCGACCATGAAATAGGCGTCGGCGGCATGTTCGCTATCGGGAAACTCGGCGAGCAATTGCCGGAATCGCTCCCCTGCCTGCTCCGATTTGCCGGCGTCATGGAGGTTCCAAGCCAGTTCGTACAACACGTCCTCCCGTCCTTGATAATCCGGACTTACCGACAGGCACTGTTGCAGGGCAGCAATCGCCGCATCGAGCTGCTGCTGCTCCGTGCGGGTCAAGCCCAGTTCATGCCATGCGGCGGCCAGCGTGCTCTTGCCTCTGGGCGTGGCTGCGGTCAATCGCTGCAGCCGCTCGGCTGCCTCCTCCAAACGTCCCAGCTTCCGCAGCGCAACCCCTTCGGCCAATAAGGCTTCATCAGCAATGCTGTCACTCACTGGATCGTTGAGGATGCGTTGCAAGTGCGGCAGCGCCGCCTCGAAGCGCTCCTGCTGCATGAAACTCCAGGCGATTCCATATCGGGCAAATCGGTGCAAGTTCGTGGCCGCCGAATGATCGAGCAATTCCTTGTAAATCTCGATCGCTCGATCATGCTCGCCGGCCTGAGCCAGCAGTTGCGCCAGCCGATACTTGGCAATCGGCAAGTGGGATGATCGAGGATACGCGATTACGAAATGCTCCAACGTTGTTTTCGCTTGCGTACGGTCGCCGCTTTGCTGATAGGCCTCCGCCAACAACAGCATGGCGTCTTGAGCCGCATCCCAGGAATTCGATTCTTCCAGGCTCTGCTCCAATAGCTCGGCAGCCTCGCCGGGGTGTTGTTGATACAGGCGGCAAGCGCCCATCAAGTACTTCGCCTCGGCTCGCTGTGCGGCGGCTGGCAATCGGTCCAGATGTGCCTGCAACAGTTCGATAGCCTCGGCATAACGTTCCGAGAGGTACAAGGCGGTACCGAGTCGTAGCACCCAAAGACTGCTCGCTGCATCTGTCGGAGCAGATCGCAACAAAGCGCGGTAGGCCTCGATGGCCGCATCATGCCGCCCCTGCAACAAGAGCGCTTCGGCGGCCACGTAGGCGACGTCCGTACGCAATGGGTCGTCTGCGAACCGAGCCAGAAAACGCTCGCACCATTGCTGGGCTTCGGAAAACCGTTCCAACTGCAATGCCGTGAACGCCGCGTTGTACATCGCCCGGGCAGCCAATTGAGGGTCCTCGGCCTGCTCGGCCACCTCGACATATGCCTGATAGGCCGCCTCCCGCCGCTGTGGTTGCGCGTAGAGCGCTTCGGCCCGATCAAGCTTGAGCAGCGCATGCTGAGCCGCAGGCAACCACCGCAATACCTGATCGGCGACCTCCACCGCTGACTGGGGATTCCCATTTCTTAAGTACGCCTGGGCCAGAAGATGCGCTGCCGTCGCCGCCAGCTCATCGCGTCCGTCGATTAAAGGCGACAGTTGCTCGATGGCCTCCGAAAAGCGCTGTTGCTGAAAATAAACCTGACCGGCCAGCAACCGAGACGGCCGCAGGTGCGGAGATTGGGGATGGTCTTTGGCAATCGCCACCAAATGCTCCAGGGCTTGTTGTTGGCGATCCAGCCGATGCAATGCATACCCCAGACGCAACAGCGCGTAATCGGCAATCGCCTTCATCGATGCGTCACGAACAACCGATTGCAACAACTCAACCGCATCAGCATAACGCTCCTGACGAATGAACAGATCTGCCAAGCGGACGCGCACCTCACCGGCCAAAGCATGCGTCGGATGCTCCTCCAAGAACCGTCGACACGATTGCTCGGCTGCCGCATAATCTTCCAGCTCTTCCTCCGCCATGGCCAAGGCGTACCAAGCATCGGGCCGCAAGGGACTGTCAGCTGTCGCGTCCTTCTCCAGCATCTGGCGGTAATAGCGAGCGGCCTGTGCCGCATCGCCGGCCAAACTACACACCTCACCAAGATAAAAGAGCGCCTGGTCGAGATAACGTGGCGAATCGGCTTCCTGGAGGTAACTTTCCAAGACCTTCCTCGCCTTTTCTAAATCGCGGCGTTGCGGCGACGACTCCGGCTCCGCCTCCCGAGCTCTGGTATACAAACACCAGCCAAGATTGATCAACGCTTGCGGTCGCAATTCCAACTGTTGGTCTGCAAGAGCTTGCTCAAAACTAGCGATCGCGTCATCAATCTTCGGCGGATTGACTTGAATGTAGCAAACACCCAAATAGTACCTCGCCTTGCTTGCCAAGTCGCTGGAGGGATACTTGACGAGAAATTTGTTCCATTCCTCAATCGCCAATTCGAAGGCGCGATTGTTCTGAAAGGACGCAGCGTCCGCGTACATGGCCAACGCTTCGCGCTCTCCCGATGAACTTTCCTGGGCATTTGCTCGGGTGAAAGGCAACATGGCAAGAGCGAAAACAATCGCGAGACTTCTTACCAGCCGGCCACCAGGTTGACGACGACGAATACGATACACGGCTATCCCCTGCCCTACCCCCGATCGCGCACACTTCACCATCGTTACTCCGGCCATTAACTTTGGCAATGGAAACGTAGCGGCTGAAATTGCTATCAATCCGCCGCAAGTAAGAACTTCTCTTAAGTCTATCGGTTTGCCAAAGCATCGCATAGATCGAAGCTGCGATACCGAGCGTCGCATCTTCTCGCCGATCAAAATCTAGGCGATCAATACCAATTCCATGCAGGTGGGTGGAATCGACGAGGAGTTTCGGCTGGTCGCGGAGGCAAAATTGGTGCCACCACCGGCCACGGTGAACTCGCCTGAGAAGGCTCGCTTGGCGCGACTTGTGGCCAGTCCCAACGCGTCGCAATCGAATCACGATGGGCATCGGTCGACTCAGCAACCGCCTCTGCGGTGTTCAAGGGCAACGCGGAAGGGTCGACATCCGAGGAAACAGGACGGTCACAAAGCGGTGGGGGAAGAAGCGGAACCACCGCGCTCCCGGCCGACGCCGTCGGAATCTCCGCCCCCCGCGTCGTCGACTGGGGAGTGGCTTGAGTCGGCCCATCACTCCCCCTTCTGCTCTCACGCCCTGTCGGTGATCGCTGTAGGGAGCCAGGCGTTTGAGCGTCAACTCTCCCTTGCTGGAAAGTCTTCCACGGCGGATTGACCGATGCTACTCGATTTGGCGGTTGAGCTACGTTCGGCAGCTTGGCTGCTTGATCGGGCATTCCACTGTTCCCCATCGCCTGCTCTTCCACCGTTCCCACTTCGGATCGCACGTGGTCGATTTCAAGCAGACCGAGAAGGTCCGGACGAGCAACCAACAGAATGGTCAACAATGCTAGCAGTTCGACACCAATGGCTACCGACCATGGTGTGCGATGAGCTCGAGAATTGCGGCGCATCTTCTTTTCCCTCCCTGGCCATTAGACTCCGTCCTACCTTCGCTCCCAGTCGGCCGACAACCGGTCGCCTCCCTTCAGATTCGCTGATTAAATTGTATGCTTTCGGTGACCGCAAATCTCTGTGTGCAATCGTCGGCATCGCGTTAAGATAGCAGGTGCAAAAGTGGTGCCAACTGTCGGCTCCTTCACTCGCGCTTGCTCACATCCCGTCGCTGAGGCGACGTTCGGCGGCCACTTCACGCGCGAACAGCGATGAAGAACTCACAGCAAAACGCGTTTTGACCGAAAGCGCTCACTCGATCCACCAGTAGCATGCGCCATGGAAATTCCGTCCCCCACTCCACGGCGCAAATGCATGCATTATCCATACAGAATTGCAAAGCGTCCCATTCTTTTCCTGACACTTGGTAATAACGACAAAGCATGAATGACTTGCCTGGCACGCCCGATCGGGACCGCATCGCCGCCGAATACTTCGAATTGCTGCCGTTTTCTCCCTATCCTGTACAAGAGGAGGCACTGCTGGCCTGGTTTACTTCCCAGCAAGGCGTTCTGGTCTGCGCCCCGACAGGAACCGGGAAAACGCTGATTGCCGAAGCAGCGATCTACGAGGCTTTGCGCACCGGAACACGAGCCTACTACACCACACCGCTAATCGCCCTGACAGATCAGAAACTACGCGAACTACGCGAGTCGGTGGTGCGCTGGGGCTTCCCCGCATCAAGTGTCGGCTTGGTGACCGGCAATCGGCGCGTCAACGCCGACGCGCCGATCCTCGTCGTCGTCGCTGAAATCTTGCTCAATCGCTTATTGATCCCCGAGCAATTCGATTTCACCGAGGTCGGGTCCGTGGTGATGGATGAGTTCCATTCGTTCAACGATCCGGAGCGGGGAATCGTGTGGGAACTAACCCTGGCTCTCCTTCCGCCACATGTGCGCACCTTGTTGCTTAGTGCGACCGTTGGAAACAGCTACGAATTCACCAGTTGGCTGCGTCGCAGTTGTCAGCGCGATCTGCAACTGGTGGAAAGCACCGAACGCAAAGTGCCGCTGCGTTTCCAATGGATCGACGATCATTTGCTCGATGAATGGGTGGAGAAAATGGCTGAGGGTGACGAGGCCGCGCGGCGCACTCCGGCGTTAATCTTCTGTTTCAATCGTGAGGAGTGTTGGCAGACGGCCGAATTGCTCAAAGGGAGGCGCATCATCGACAAGTCCCGTCAGGCTGCCATCCTGGAACAGCTCGAACGTTTCGACTGGAGCCAAGGAGCGGGCCCCAAGCTAAAGCAGCTCTTGGGACGCGGCGTGGGGGTGCATCATGCTGGCATGTTGCCCAAGTACCGCCGGATCGTCGAAGATCTGTTCCAACAGAAACTGCTCAGCGTCTGCGTCTGTACGGAGACCTTGTCGGCCGGCATCAATCTGCCGGCGCGCAGTGTGGTTCTCCCCTCGCTGATGCGGGGACCGCGTGACCGGCGCCGACTGATCGATGTCGCCAGTGCCCAGCAGATCTTTGGCCGCGCCGGCCGCCCGCAGTACGATTCCGAAGGATTCGTCTATGCCTTGGCCCACGAAGACGATGTGAAACTATTGCGCTGGCGTGAGAAATACGACCAGATCCCCGAGGACACCAAAGACCCGGGATTGTTGCGAGCCAAGAAGGCCTTGAAGAAGAAAATGCCTCGGCGCCGGCAAGGGGAAGTCTATTGGACAGCGGAACATTTCGAAAAGCTGCAGACGGCTGCAGCGGCTAATCTGTCCAGCAAGGGAGATCTACCGTGGCGTCTGTTGGCCTACATCCTACTCAAGTCCCCTGAGGTCGAGCGACTGCGCCAGATGGTCGCTCGCCGGTTGCTCAACTCAACGCAGATCGAACGTGCTCAGGTGCGATTGAATGAAATGCTGATCACCCTGTGGGCCGGTGGTTATGTGGAACTGGAGCCCAAGCCGAAACCGAAAACGGGAAAAAAACCCGAGCCCAGTGAACCCTCGCCTCACCAATCGTCCACCTCGGGCGGCGGTTTGCTGGAAGCAGCAGGTTTGAGCAGCCTGGTCGAACAAGCGCGGCAACAGACGGGAAGAGTTGAGGAGGAGGCTACGATCGACAGCTCCGCCGCCGACCGCGGCTACGACGTGAAGAATTATCGCCCCGAGTTCGCCCGACCGACCGAGCGGCTCGCCACGCTGGTGCAACTGCGCAGCGTCAATCCACTGTATGGTGCATTCCTGGCCGGACACTTGGCTATCGCTGACGACACAGAACGACTACTTGCGCTGGAAAGCGTCCTGGAGATGCCTCGCAGTGTGGCCCGCTACGTCCACGTTCCCGGCCCCGAGCAATTGCCACCGGGACCGTTGGCCCGCGAGCGGCTCGACCACCAACTGCTGCAACTCGGCTTGGCCACGCAAGAGGAATTGACCGGCAAATCGATGTTCGAGGATGCCCGGGAAGAGGATGACGAGGGAGAGCAGCGGCGACGTCGTGGACGAGGGTTATTCCGGGAGGAACGTGTCTATGCTTTGACACTGGCCGAGAAACTACGACGCCTCTTCAACCATGACTTCCCCAATGTCCATGACGTGGTGACCGTCCCCGTGCATGTCGCCGGTGAAGTGCTGGAATTCGGCGGCGACTTCAATAAGTACATCGTGGCCAAGAAACTGCAAAAGCAGGAAGGGATCATTTTCCGCCATTTGTTGCGACTGGTGTTATTGCTCGATGAAATGGCATGTATTCCCCCTGCCGAAACGACGGTCGAGCAATGGGAAGATCGCCTCGACAGCCTCATCGTGCGGCTGACCGAGTGCTGCCGCCGGGTCGATCCCGAGAGCACGGATGAAGCCTTGGAAGTCGGCCGTGGCGGGGACGATCTGGCATCAACCGTGGGCAAGAAACGTTGACGCGCTTTCCCCCTCGCGATCGCGAGCCGTTCTGCTGGAACGTCTGGTTGAGGGAGCGGCGGGGGCGTAGGTTGTCGGCTTGCTGCAAAGAACCGTTCGCTGCTGAAGAAGCAGAAGAAAATGAACATCTTGTTGCCTACCGGCAGCAGAGCCTGCTGACGGTCACTGCCGATCGGCGGAGCGAATGTGGCCGACAGGCTGAGAGTACCCGAGCAACATGGGCCCACAGGGCTGATCGCACCCTAGCTCCGCGCCTCAACCTCTGCGACCTCTCGTGCCTCCGCGTTTCTATCTACCGCGCGGCCTTTTCCCTCATTCCTAGAACACAACTTTCGAGAATACCTCCCGCGCGGCGTACCATGGCCCACACCGCGTTGCAGGCTGCGGATTCATCATCGCCCGATCCATGATCGCAGCGTCGATGCATTTGGCCTGCCGCCAACACGGGCTCGTCGGCGATCGAGTTCTTGGGGCGTTGCCCCCAGACTAAGATGCCCAGAGGGCTTCGCCCAAACTCGCCTGGCCTTTCTGCGCTGGCTACTCGGCCAGCATGGTTTCGGCGAATCCTTGCTGGTCGCTCTGCGCGACGAGTTGCTAAACGTCGAGGAGTTCACGAACTTGGCTGAGGCTCGTTGGTTTGCCCAGCCTCGGCTGCAGGAGCCCAATTACGAGCGATCGCATAGCAGCCTGCGCTACCGGCCCCTTCGGAGTTCGCCGCCGGCAGTGCCGCGGCTTCCGCTCCGGCTACGCCTCCCTCCAGCCGCGGCACAGCCGAGCAAAGGAACCCCTATCCGCTACATAGCCCAAGCTCTCATAACCTCTGGTACAAAAAATCGGGTAGTCTAGGGAGTTAGCCCAAACTTACCCACCCCGTCAAGCATGGTTCTCGTGCGCGCTCACCGACATACTCTGAACCGCGGCGTCGGCAATTCTTGCTACTTGGGTGTCGAGCGCTTCCGCAGTGTTTTTCCAAGTTCGAAAACGTCACTGGGCTTGTCACCTGAAATCAGCCGATCCGGACGCGCGTTGTCCATGACCTGTTCCGCAGTCCCAGAATCGAAATAGTGGAACAGTTGGAAGCCGGCCAGGCCGACGTCGGCCACGAGTGTTGCCATTATTCCGCCCATGAGGGCTTGCCCTTCGGCAGAAAGTTGTGCCATAGATGCGAAACGCGCAGCGGATCCAGTTCCGACTCTGAAAGCAACGTCAGCGGTTCCGCCTAACACCCTTCCCAGTAGGATTGATCCGGATGCGGAAAAAAAGCCGATAGCGAATCCTCGTTTGAATCCAGTGCCGAAACTGCCTCCAGTCGCAGCATAGAAGAGCCCGAGTCCAGTACCGCTAAGTGTCCCCACGATGGATGATACGAGCAACGTTTCAGCTAGTTTTGATTCTCCAGACGGGTCCCTGTGATTGATCGGATCTTGATTAACGTACAGATAACGGTGTAGCGATCCTGGATCATTTAGATTTCCGGGAAACGGATCGGAAGACAAGAATGTGCCGGTATGCGTATCCAGAACACGAGCTCTGAGGTAATTGAGTTGAGTTGTTGGATCGCGTACTTCGCCTCCAAACATATGCGTAATAGAAGTCGTGCCTATCCGCTGTGACACGGTGCCGAAGGCTTCGTAACGTACTTCGTCAGTTACCGCAGCCGTGGCGTCTGTCGCTAAGAAGGTACTTCCCAAATGATCTCCATATAAGAAAGTAGTTACACCGTTGCTTTGTTGCGCAATGGGCGAGGCATCACCAGGTGGAAAAACGAAAGCAGCCGTGGCCGCGCCGTTGACATCGTACGTTTCCAGAATCTCCGAATAAGGTCGATTTGGATCCACCAGGAAGCGAGTCTCGGCACCGTCCTCAACTCTGATTACCTGGTGTCCCTGACCATCGTATGCGTATACCAGCTCATTGGTGACACCTCCAGAGATCTGCACGACGCGGCGCATCCGGTTGTCGCTTGTCCACTCGTAGGTGGTAACTTGCCCGCTACCATCATCTCGCTCGATGCGATTGCCGTTGGCATCATATTGGTATGTCGCCACTCCTTCATTACTGGATTCCCTGAGCAATCGATCGCGCTGATCGTATTCGTACGTCGTTGCACCCGAAGTCGAATCGACGCGGTCAATTCGGTTCCCGACGGCATCGTAACCATACGTGATAATCCGACGCGTGGCATTGGGAGCATCGATCGTCTCTACAACCAGCCGTCCTCCAGCATCATAGCGATAGCTTGTGCGCCGCCCGTCCACATCCATGACAGATGTCCGTCGGCCAGCCGTGTCAAACTCATATGTCAGCCGCTCTAAGACGGTCGTCATGGTACCAACTTCAATTTGGCTAACGCGTCCAACACCAGTGTATAACCAAGCCTGATACGTACCGTTCGGATACTCGCGTCGCACGAGATTTCCAGCCGCATCGTAGGTAAAAGCCGTAACGCCGTTCTGCACGTCGTTCAATGTAGTGACTCGATTCAGCGAGTCGTACACGTACTCCGTTGTCCCAGACGGTGTAACGACTTCAGTAATGTTGCCAGCGTCATCGTAGCGATAGTTGATGGTACGCGAGTCGAATTGCGTAAGCTGCACAAGTCGGTCTCGCTCATCGTACGCGAAAGCTGTAATCCCCAGGTGATTTTGGATCGAGGTCGGTCTACCCGTAGGGCTATAGGTGATAGCGACGGTGTCGTCGGGGCGCACAACCTTGACCAACCGTTGCAAAGAGTCGTATTCGTAAGACGTTGTTGCTCCGTTGAAGTCGGTCGTAGAAATAAGGTTCCCCGCAGAATCGTAGGTGAACGTCTCTCGCTCACCGGTGACAAGTTGTTTTGCAACAAGATTGCCGAACGTGTCGTATTGGTACTGCGTGGTTCTATTTAGTGCATCGGTCACCGAGACGAGTTCGCCTAGCTCGTTGTACTGATAAGACGTCCGGTGTCCCAATGAATCGATGACCGCGGTTAGCCGCCCACCATCGTCATACTCATAATGAATCGTCTCACCGGCTCCATTGGTGCGCGAAGTTACCTGGCCGCGACCGTTCAATGTCAGATGCTCTGACGTACCATCAGGCCATAGGGTTTCCGTTCGACGTGATAGCTGGTCATGGCGATGACTTGTCGCATGTCCCAACGGATCGACTTCAGTAGTGACGTTCCCAACCGCATCGTACTCAAATCGTGTGACATTGCCCAAGGCGTCGGTCTGAGTGACAACATTTCCGGCCAAATCGTAGGCAAACTGGGTAACACGTCCTAGCTCATCGATCGTCCTAGTAATCTGCCCAGCGGCGTCGTATTGGGCGCTCCGGCGAGGATTGTCGGTTGCGTCTTGCGGCGTGGTATCGGGGAACAAGGACGCAATTCGACGTCCGAGCGCATCGTACTCGTAGCTCGTTTCTCTGCCCGCTTGGTCGATTATGGCGATGAGATTACCCGCTGCATCGTAGCGGCGCTCGATGGTCGTTCCGTCCGCAAAAAGCGTTCGCGTGAGTCGATTGGCGTCGTCGTATTCGTAACCTGTTGCATTTCCCAGCGAATCGGTTTCTAAGACCATGTTCCCCACGGCGTCATACTCATAGGAACGCAGTAGCTTCTCCGAATCAGCGATCGATGTGACAAGGCCGTTAGCAGAATAGCTCACGGTGAGCTTTGGTGTTACAGTTCCGGTGGAACCGGTCTTGATGCTACTGACCGTCAGCGGCAAACCATTTTCGTCATAAGTAAAGTTGAGCACGGCGCCGGCGCTTGTGTTGACCGTCGTCGGCAGGTCGTCAATCAAGGTGAACGCCGTGCTGCCAACGCCCTCCATTGTCGCGCCGGTTGGCACCCCGCCGCTGGTGTAGGCGACGCTCAGGCGATCACCGAGCGGGGTTGTTACGGACACAGGGTTTCCCGCGGGATCAACAGTGGCTTGAAAAGCGTTTCCTAATGCATCAACCTGGGAAGTGGCAACCGAAAAACGGTCATAGGTCCATGTGGTGACATACCCCCGAGGGTCGATGCGAGAGAGTTCGTTACCGCGCGCGTCATACACATGCTTCGTGGTTCGCCCCAATGGGTCCGTTTCTGTCAAAGGGAGATCGAGTTCGTTGTATGTTCGCGAGGTGATGCCTCCATATGCATCAGTAGTCCGTACCGTATTGCCTCGCGGGTCCAATTCATAGGTTGTGGGATTTCCGAGCGGATCTTGCTTTACCACAAGCAGGTTTTCCGGATCATAGGTGATGGTCACAGCCGAACCCGATCCATCGATGGTTCGAGTTAGACGGCCATCTTCGTTGTATTCCGTCCTGACTCCGGTCCTTCCTAATGGGTCAATTACCTGCTGCAGGAAATGAGCCTTCGCCGCGCTATACACGAAGCTGGTGATATTCCCCTCCCGGTCGGTCACGCTCACCAGGTCACCTGCCGGCGAATAACTGTATCGAACCGAATTCCCCAGCGGATCGGTGATCGACGTGATCCGGCCGCGGCCGTCGCGGCTGATGACGATGCCGATCCCTGAATCGGACTCGATCCCCGCGTCGGTGAAGGTCAGCGTGTTGCCGTTGCGATCCGTCACCGTGTTCATCTTGCCGGTGTCGCCGTCGATGCGGTAACGCAGGCCGTCGCGCGTCACCACCGTGTAGCCGCCACCAAAATCGGGTGCCGCCGGATTCCACGGGATGTTGCCCGCCGCGAATAGCTCGCCGCGCTTATTCACGAATAACTGGCCCCCGCCGACTTGCAACTGAGCCGTGTTGCCGGGATCGGGAGTAAACCTGGGGGACGCCAGAACCAGATTGTCGCCGAGTCCCGGGAGGACGCGAATCCGTGGCGTGAACGTCCAACCCATCCGTTCTTGGCCAGGCAGCGTCATGTAGACCTTTACGCCTGGACGCATCGGTGTGTAAATCCCAATGTCCTCTAACCCGCTCTTCGGCAAACCGACTCGCAAGTCGGCGTCGCGGAATTCCAGTCGCCACCCGTATCCCAAATCTCCATCGCGGTCCGCTCGCAACGTGTCGTACGTTCGCGTGACTTGAATCGGAATCCCGCTCACCGGAATCGTCAGATCCGTGAAGCTCAGCCGGAAATTGCCTAACTTCAAAGCTCCGGATAAGCCTACGTGCCGCTCGACGACGTTGACCACTCCGCCGGTCGTTGCGACTTCTAGACGCAATAGGTACTCGTCGTTCTCCAACATCGTCGTGTCCCACACGCCTAGCTCGCCGTCGTTGACCGCTTGCCGCGATGTGACGATCTCGGTGAATTGCGTCTCTTCGGCGTGGCGATACGATAGCTTGTACGAATCGAATTCGGCATGCGCAGCCGTGCCGGTGACGGCAACCATGCCAAATACGGTTTCCGACTCGGTCGGCGAGCTGATCAGCGCCTCGGGGATGTCCTCTGCTCCGGCCCCACTCCAGCCCTCGGGAAAGTCGTAGTCGAACGTAATCGTCTTGGTCGTTACATTGCCATTTGTGTCGGTAGCGGTGGCCGTAGCTTCGATCGCTTGAAAGGTCCAGTCCTCGAACGTAAACGTTGCCGTACCGGCGGCGTCCAAAGGAATCTCTTGCCCATTGGCTGATAACGTAACGGATGCCACCGCCACATCATCAATCGCTCGCGTATAAACTCGAAACGGTCCCATCCAAGGAAGAATATTGCGGTCTGCGTCGTTCGGTGTCGCAATGAGGCTGACCTTGGGAGCGATCGTATCCTCCGCCACCACCAGTGTGAATGCGTCCGTTGCTTCGCCGCCGCGCGGGTCGGTGACGCGCACCGCGAAGTTGTGCGACCCGATATCGGCGACTTGAGTCTGCCAATGGATGCGACCGAACTCGTCGATCGTAGCACCGTCAGGAGCTTGTGTCAGCTCGTACGCGAGTGGGTCCAAGTCCGCATCGCGGGCAAGGAGGTCGTGAATGAACATCGCTCCTGCCGAAATCTGACCAGGTGTTTGCTGCTGGATGACCGGCGCTCGATTCTCGCCCAGGATGTCCAATACGAAGGACTCCATTGCCGGCGCCGCCACGGGGATCGGTGGCCAGCAGTGTGACGACATGGCGGCCATCATCACCACTAACCGGCGTCCAACTCACCAGACCCGTTTGGGCGTCGATGGTCATGCCGGCAGGCGCTTGGCGGAGTGAATACGTGACCGGCTCGAGTTCGGGATCCGTTGCAGTCAGCCGGTATTCGTAGGGGACGGCCACCGAGCCGAATCGCGGCGCCGTGCTGATGATCTCGGGTGGGAGGTTGACGATGCCATCTGCCACACGAACGGAGAACGCTTGCGTCACAGCGCCGCCGACGCCGTCGACGACTTGAATCACCACGTCGCTGCGTCCCGTCTGATCGACGGTGGGTGTCCAACTGATCTCACCGGTGGTCTCCTCGATGGTCATGCCGGTTGGTGACGTCAGGAGCTCGTAACGCAACGGGTCGCCCTCTGGATCGCTGGCTCGCACCGTATAGAGATACGCCGTGCCGACGCTGGCTTCGGTCGGCGGCACGCTGACGATTCGGGGAGGTCCACCAACTCGATTGACGTGGAGCTTGAACGTTTGCGCTGAAGCGCGGCCCGCCGGATCGACGGCCTGGAGCGAAATATCATGTTCACCGAGCTGATCAGCCGCCGGATTCCAACGTAGTGTTCCGTCGTGAAGCATCGAGGCTCATGCCGAAGGGGCCTTCCAGCAGTTCGTATGCCAACACGTCGTTGTCCAGGTCCGACGCAGTGATGTCATACTCGAACGTGTCGCCTAACGTGACTTGCATCACCGGTGTCGACGTAATGGCGGGCGCGGAATTGCGAAGCCGCCCCAGCACTTCGATGTCGAAGGAAACGACGTCGCTCGTTCCGTCAAGTGTGGTGGCAGTGAGCTCCACCGAGTTCAAACCGAGCTGATTGGCGGTCGGGGTCCAATCGATTGTGCCGTCTTCGGCGATCGTCATGCCGACGGGAATCGACGTCACAGTCCAGCGGACATTCCGGCCCAACGCGTCTTCGCCCCGCACTTGGCTGAAGTACCGCGTACCGATAGCCCCTGTCGTGCGCGGCAGCGTGATAGCAAGCGGCAGTTCGTCGGGCGCCGTGTTTCTTACTTCAACCGACCACGTCACTTGGGCAGCCGCACCATCTTGGTCTGTCGCGGTGACGAAGAAGTCATGACTCCCCACGTCCGTGCCGGTTGGTGTCCACGTTACTCGCCCTGAGGTGCTATCGATGGTGGCCGAGCTGGGGCCGGTGGTGAGCACGTAGTTCAAGGATGGCGATTCTGCATCCTGGACTTTCACGTCCGCCTGGTAAACGAGCCCCACGTATCCGTGAGGTGGAAGCGATTGGACAAGTGCAACCGGTGCTGAATTCGGTGCGGAAACCGTTACAAGGAAATCCTGCAACGCCACCGATTGGGAAGCATCGCGGGCTCGCAGTATGATGGTGTGCTCGCCGAGCTGGTCGATCGTGGGTCGCCACGCCACCAGCCCCGAGGCGGGATCGACTGTCATACCATCCGGCGCCAGCGACAGATCGTAGGTTACCGGTTGTCCGGTGATACTCGTTGCTAGCGCGGCATAACGAAACGTCTGGCGAGCCTCAACCGAAGTGTGGGGTGACGTAACAAAGTGCAGTCCACTTTCGGATGACGTGCTCGAAGGCTCCAGGACGAAGTCATTGCCAAGAGAGATTTCGTCGGCTCCTACCGTTACCGTTCGGCCTCCCGGTCCCGCAGTGTCCTCCCAGCCCGGCGGTAGCTCGGGAAGCAGCGTGTAGGTTCCGGCGTCGAGTCCGGTAAGAGCAAAATCGCCATGGCGATCCGAGACGGCGGCGGGCTCGGTTTCATCGCGCGTTCCGTCCGCATCGAGGTCAGCGAACACGGCCCAATTAGCGATTGCCTCGTCGTTGGCCGTCTTGAGGCGACCACGAATGTGGCTGAGGGCCAATTGCTGGATCGCCAATTCGTGCACGGTAGTGTTGGCCGCGTCGAGTTCTTCGACGATGTCCAACACTGCCTCGGCTGCAAACGGACTTGGAGTCTCGTAGCCGGCCATGGGCGCCACGCGGATCGGGTACGTACCGGGCAGTAGTTTCGCAAAGGTATAGTTGCCATCAGCATCCGTACGGACTTGCGGCTCGGACGGATCCGGGTAGCTATTGCCATTGGAGTCGATGAACAGCAACCAATCCTGCAGTGATGGTTCGGCCGGCGCGCCGCCTTGGCTGCCGTCGTCTTGCACGCCATTGCCGTTGAAGTCCTCGAACAGGTGGCCCGAGATGCTGCCGCGAACTGGAGGACGCACATCGACGATGAACTCCTGGGTATCGAACTTACCACGCCCATCTTCCACACCGACGACGAAGCGATGTTGTCTGGGATCGGCAAGCCCCTGCGCTAGGATCGGCATTTGCTGGTTCGCGGTACGATAACCCGTGTTGCCATAGATCGAGTGATCGCGGACGTTGAGCGTATCGGGTCCGTCAAAGCGGTAGTCCAGTACGAGGCGTGGATCGCTTTCGTATTGCCGGGACAGGCCTTCGGCGATTTCAGCGGCGGAACGAGCATAGTTCCAGATGCGATAGTTATCGATCGTCCCCTGTGTCCCTCGACTCCCGCCGTTGTGGGCAACATAGGTGAGGCCTTCGGGGTCGAGCGCCAGAGGCTGCGGGCGTGTCGTGGCGGAACCTGCCAAGACGCCGTCGAGGAAGAGCGATGCGGTGCCGCTCCCGGCATCGTAGGTGAACGCGATATGGTACCACCGGTCGGTCTCAGGGGATATATCCACAAGGAAGCGAATGCGATCGGCTGCGTCCGGAAATGCCATCTCAACTCGCAGCGATTGGGAATCGTGGATCGTGACGAGGTAGCGATTGTCTTCACGATCGTTGATCAGCGCTCCAGCAACCTTGACGGCAGACAGGTTGAACCACCCCTCGATCGTAATGCTATCCGGCTTGAGCGAGGGATCAGCGGGAATCCGGATCTCGCCACTCTGGTCGGCTCGCCCAGCCATTATCCCTGTCGTGCGACCATCCCAATGCAACAGTCCGGTGGTCGGGTCCATGCTAGCGCCCTCCGGTCCTTCCAGCAAACGGTAGCGGAGTGCATCGCGGTCCGCATCGACGGCGATGGCCTTGTAGGAAAACGCCTCATCGGCACCAATTTCGGTCGGCGGCACGGTCGCCAGAAGCGGTGCCGCGTTGTCTTGCGGCGGCGTGACTTCGATCGCGAATGTCTGCGTGGCCTGCCCGCCTCGGCCGTCATCGGCGGAGATGGTGACCGAGTGGACGCCGAGTTGCGACGGAGACGCTGCCCATAACAACTCGCCAGTGGTGGCATCGATCAACAGGCCGCCGGGACCATCAACCAAACTGTAGGTGATCGCATCGCCGTCGGGATCAATTGCATCCGCATCGTAGCGGTATACTTCGTTGGGATTAAAGCGACTGTAGATGACGCTGACCGAACCATCTCCCTGATTGGCCACGATCAGATCGAGTTGGCCATCTTCGTCAACGTCTCCGAGATCCACGCGGCGCGGTGAATCGCCGACCGGGATCAACTGCGCCTTCGCAAACTGTTGACCACCAAGATTGTAATGGACGCTGACTTGGCCAATTGTGGGTAGCGTGGCAACCAGATCCGGCTTGTTATCAGCGTTGAAGTCGATGATCGCCACGTCACTCGCTGCGGCATCGGTATGGACATAGAACGGATTATCGAATTGTCCATTTCCCAAGCCGGGCAAAACGATCACGCGACTGGTTTCAGGTAACGTGATGGCCAGGTCGGGAATCCCATTGCCGGTTACATCGCCGATCGCCAACTTGCCTGGTGTGTCACCCAGAGGCACAGGAGTGGGAATCGCCGGCGCCAGGGTGTTGTTGCCCAAAAACACCCAGGCAGCTTGCGAAGAGTCATCAATCGCGATGAGGTCCACCTGCCATCGCCATTGATGTCTGCCGCGGCCACATCGATAAAGCCGTTGCCGCCGCTGAGGGTATGGTTGGTCCAGCCTGATTCGACACTGCCATCGAATACCGTCAAACTCCGACCGGCGCGATTGGCGGTCACGATTTCGACGTCGCCGTCGCCGTCCAAATCGACGGCAGTCACGGCTTGCGGGGCGCGACCAGTGAGCAAATCGGGCATGCGAGTGAGCTGCCCCAAGGCGTCGCCCAGAAATACTTTGACGCGGTCGTTGTGTGCGTTACAGCCAGCACATCTTCAAATCCGTCGGCATTCAGATCCACCGTCTGCATGTCGACCAGTCCATCTCGCGTCCCCGCGTATACAGCGATGGTGGCAGGCGTGAGGTTGGTTGCACCAACCACGTCAAGGTGGCCGTCGTGGTCGATGTCAACAAAACGTAGGGGAAAGATGTCCGTTCCCAGCAACCCGACTCGCTGCGATGCCAAAAACGTCCCGTCCCCAATTCCCAGATTGACTTTCAGCGATGAGGCACCTCCCAGTCCGGCAGTGTGGGGAAGCGCCTGCACGATGTCGACATGGCCGTCCTGATTGATATCGACCACGTATCCATCGCGGCCGCGCTGGCTGTAGGGCGTACCGAGAAAATGGTCGGTGGTGCGAAAGGTGCCGTCGCCGATCCCCAGGTGGATGCGTGGACCGGAGTTGGTAAAGGAGACGAGGTCGAGGATGCCATCTTCGTTCAAGTCGCCGGCCGCGAGATCGCCCGAATAGATGAATCCGCTTAGATCACTATCCTCATAAACAAAAGACTCCTGTGTGGGAGAAAAACTACCGGCGTTATCTCCTTCAAAAAACACCAGCTTCATCGGTTCGCCGGGCAACTGATCGACAGCCACAAAATCTTGGCGCGCGTCTCCGTTGAAGTCGCCTACTGCTACCGCCTGGTCGAAACCCTGTACGTTGACCCCTTGGGCGCTCACCGTTGTGCGAAAGGTCCTCGTAAATGTCCCTGGAGCGGTGGCACCTTGATTGAGATAGACATCGATGGTCCGTTCGACGCCGGCTTTGGCGATGAAGTCCGGGTAGCCGTCTGCGTTGAAGTCGGCGACCTCCGTGAAATGAATCCCATAGTACGACCCTTCGATCCGTTGCTCGTCGCTGATCGTGAAAGTGCCGTCCCCGTTCGAAAGCCCAACAAAGTAAAGATTGGATCGGGGGGCTACAAAGTCCGGTAAACCGTCGAGATTGAAATCCGCAATGCTCCCGTTTCCGGAGGCCCCCCCGGCGCTGAATGCCGGAAATGGCGCATCGTACGTTCCATCGCCGCGCCCAAGCATGATGGAGGACGCACGAACCGATACCAGGTCGATCACCCCGTCACCATTGAAGTCGGCCGGCAAAACATCAGTTTCCGAATTCGAGACGCCGGCGATTCCCCGCGAGGCGCCGAACTCGCCGGGCCGAGTTCCAAGCCGAATGCCGACGCCGTTGAAGTCGACTCCAACACTCATGTAGGCCAAGTCAACCACGCCGTCACGGTTATAATCTCCGAACATCGCTCCGACTGCCGCATCACTGTAGGGCGGATAGTGATCGGACAAGTGGCCTGGAAAATCGACCATCTCGTAGTGCGTCAAAGCAAACTGGCCCGCACCATCGTTGATTAGAACTTTGACCGTGTCGAGCGCTGCCACGACATCCAGGTCCCCATCATCATCGATATCGGCAATCGAAGTGCCAGCCGCATGATTATCGATGTCGCCGATAACGGGATTGACCTGCTCAGTGAAGTTCGCACCGGTGCTATCGCCAACCAAGAGATTCACACGCGTTTCCCAGGTGTGGTAAAAAGCGATATCGAGATTGCCGTCCCCGGTGAAGTCGGCCGCCTCCATCCAATCGGGGCCACGGGCAAACGCTCCGCCGGACGGGTCGATGGCGAAGACTTCTGTAAAGGCTCCCGTCCCGTCCCCATGATACACTTGGATGCTCGATTCGTGCCCACCCACCGCGACATCCACGTGCCCATCGTGATTGAAGTCGCCCGTGGCGAAGGCTCGGGTGCGCTCGGTGAAGCAGCAGTTTGGCGCATGACCTCCCGGACCGATCGTTTGCGGATCACCAAACGAACCGTTCCCGTTGCCGCGAAGCCACACGAGTGTGTAGGTGGCGCCGAATCCCAGTACCGCAGTGCGGCCAATCAGGTCCAGGGTGCCGTCTTCATCGACGTCGGCGACGCGGAAATCGCTGAGCGTGTACTCGACGTCGGTGATCGTTGCCGGTCCGAACGAGCCGTCGCCGTTGCCGGCCACAAAGATAAACTGGCGCGTACGGCGGTCGGTGGCGACCACATCTAAGTTGCCGTCGTTGTTGAAGTCTTCGATCAGCACATTGCGAGCGCCGTCCGAGCCAGCAGACGACGGCAGCCAACTGGCAATCACCGTCGGAGCACCGAACCCGCCGTCACCATCACCCAAGATACTGACGATTTCATGTCGGGTTGAGCCTTCTTCCGTGCGACGTTGCCACGTCATCACCACCAGGTCCAGGATTCCGTCTTGATTGAGATCTGCCTGGTCCATGCCTTCAATTTGGTTGGCGTCAGACGAATGCGTCCAGGGCTGCAGACCGACATCGACGCTGTAACCGTAATCGAATACGGTGTCACCCAAGAAAGGATCTCCGGTGGAGACTTGCTGGTCCACCTGCCAGACCTTAGCGACAGATCGCTCGGTCACGGCTAAGGCTGACTCGACGTGATCGAGTGCCACGATGCGTGGCCCGAGAGGCCCGCGGAGCAGCGCCGCATCGATCGGCGCGGTGCCGCCCGGAAGTGTGTCGATTTCGAAGCCGCTCGACGCCACCGCTTCGGTTACTGGATCGGTGACGAAATTCGGCGGCCGGTTCTGCAGGCTGGATACGACTTCCAGCGAGAATGACTGGCTGGCGGACAGGCCGTGAGGATCGGTCGCCGTAAGCGTGATGTGGTGCACGCCAACGTCGTCGGCCGTGGTCACCCATTGCATGCGACCTGATGCGGCGTCGATGTTTAGCGCTTCTGGCCCCACTTCCACGGAATAGGTCAATCGGTCGCCATCAACATCGCTTGCCAGAGCCTGGTAAACGAACGTCCTACCGGCTTCGATCACGGTGATCGGCGTGGTTGAGAAATTGGACGGCGCCGAATTGACCTTGCCAAACGTCTTCAGTCGATAATGAAATTGCTCTCCTGAGCGATTGAGAAACTCGATACGGCGTGACCGCAGAGTCTGCCCCGGTTCCAGCGGACGGCCTTGCATTTCAGGCGTCAGATTGAAATACGGATCACCCGCCGGAGTAAAACCGTCCGGCCGCATGGCAAACGTGTCGAGAGAGGTGAAATTCTCCAGAACGACAATCAGTTCACCCGTGACGGCTTGCTGACCAAGGTTCGTGACGGTCAACTCAGTATTCAGTACATCATCATTACCTCGGAGCGTCGTGCGACCATAATCGGGTCGAAAGCTGCTGGTGAGATCAGCCAATTGTGTGAAATCCACCTCGGCGGCATTGTCGATGGGGCGCGTCTCGGCAAACGACGCACCGGTAGGTGACGCCGTCGGTGCGTCGGCAATCCTAAAGCCGCGGATGATGACCTGACTTGTCCCATCCGCGTCATTGTTCACCAAACGCGTCGTCGCTTTGACCTTCGTACCGGCCGGCAGGCCGGCAAGATTGATCAAGACCATCGAGTCTTGATCCGGAGGGTTGACCGTAGTCGTCACACTGGCACCAGCATGCGGCCCCGTTTGTTCGCTCCAATTGAAAACCGCGTCGGCTTGCGAAGTGAATGGGAGGCTGACTGGGCGTCCCTGTTGGTCCGTAACCTCGATTTCAAAGGCATCCCGGATCATTTGTTCACTCGACGTGTCGAATGCCGGCGCGCGGAAGTAGACTTCGATTGCCGATTGGTCATCAGGTAACGTGAGCGTGCGGTTGACCTCGGTGACGAAGGAGTCTCCGTCGATCAGGTGGGGCGAGCAGGCCAGTTGCGGCCACATCCCACTCCCATCGTGCCCCCCGCCTCCTCGAACTCCCTGGTTGAGCGCATTGATTACGATCAGTGCATCCAACGGGGAGACATAACCGTCACAAGTAACATCCAGATAAGGCCCCTCGATGGGCTCGGGAACGTGCTGCGGCAAGCGACCAGTCTGCGGTTCCGTGATGGTACGAACGTTGAGTTCGTTGATGACGAGTAGGGCATCGAGCGGGCTCACATGTTCGGCGTCATCACCACTGACATTCAACGGCTGAATGGGATTGGTCCAGATCGCTGCCGCCAGAACGCGCCTATCCTCAAGTTCTTCGAATCGAGACGTGCGCAGGACCTGGCGACGAAGTTTGGCTAGTGCCCGGCGGCGTGCAGAGTACTTGCGGTGCATGATCGGCCTTTGGCAATACCATAAGATGAAGAATTGCAGTGCCCGCCACCGACACGGCGAGATGCGCTCCAGTTTGTTACCTGGCGGAGAGCGATTTCTTGCGCGGCAATGCGATGATCGCTCCAAAATTTCATCATCAAGGGCACCCAATCCCTACAGGTAGAGCGTATAGAGAACGAGTTTGCTGTGGCATGGCGCCGCGGCTACAATCAAGCTCTATGCCTTGTACGGCTCTAAAAATCACATTCTGCCACCGATTCTTTAGGTTCCTGCGCAAGATTCGGGTTTTCCGAGGGTATTCGATTTTGGCACGCTTTATCGACGCCGACACGCCGCCGAGCCTGTTGCTACGGATTCGAGAACATAACGATGGAGAGGCCTGGGCTGCGTTCACCGAAGTCTACAGCCCGCTCGTTTATGGTTTCTGCCGATCCCGCAGCTTACAGCCGGCCGATGCGGCCGACGTGACGCAGGAAGTGCTTTTGCGAGTGGCCACAGCGATCCAGAGTTTTGAATACGACCAACGTATCGGTCTGTTTCGAGATTGGCTGGCACGGATTGTGATCAATGAAATCCGTCGCTTTGCGCAGCGGCGACAGGTGGGGCAAATCCCGGAAGGACACGACGAACCCGGTGCAGAGAGCGGCTGGAACGAGCACTTTCAGCGGCATATTCTGCAATCGGCTTTACGTCGATGTCAGCATCGCTTTAGCGAGCAGACATGGTCCTTGTTTGTCGAATCTTGGGTGCGACAGGTGCCGCCATCGGAGGTCGCGCACCAATTTGGAGTTTCCATCGACAAGGTGTATGTCGCACGCAGTCGAGTCCTCAAGCAGTTGCGACGCGAGGTAACCGTTTTGTGCGATGACCTGCCCGTAGTCTAGCAGTCGCCAGGCTTGGCTGTCGCGCGCCTGAGATGATGGACTAACAGACTGGAACACGTTTTAACAGGATGATTGTCCATGGAGTCAGACGGCCCAGCGCCAGAGGCCAGGGAAACGACCTGCCCGGCTCCGGAAAAGTTGCGGGACTTTCTCGACGAGCGGATCTCGCTAAGCCAAACGGAAATCGCCCATATTGCCGAATGCCGCAATTGCGCGCGACTATTGGATCGGTTGTCGGCTCGTGGAGCACTCGTTTCTTCCCAGAGTGTGGCATCTGCGCTGGCGTCTGCTCCTGCGGTTGAACCAGAACTGACACAGCTTATGGAGCAAATTCAGGTTTTCCTTCAGAGGGCAGCCCGCAGGGACACAGCCAAGCGCCCGGCGGCAGCATCGACGGCGGCCGGCCCAACACGCGACGATGATCCTGAAACTTCCACCCATCGTGCCACCACCTATGCGTCGGCAAAGTTTACTTCCCAACAGCTCGAATCCGCTTTGCCATCGGATCGATTTCACGTCCAGCGGCTCTTGTCCCACGGCGGAAGCGCCGCGGTGTATCTCGCCTACGACCAACGTTTGCAACGCAATGTGGCCATCAAAGTGGTGGCGCGGGAACGCGTAGCCGATCGTCGGCGTTTCGAACGTGAAGCTCGCCTGCTGGCCTCTTTCGATCATCCCCACATCGTCGCCATCTACGACTTTGGCGAGTTGCAGGAAAATGGGGACGATCCATCGGCCACAGCATATCTCGTCATGGAGTATCTGGCGGGCGGCTCGCTAGTAGAGGCGTTGCTGGCACAGCGTTTGCCAGGATTTGCCGCACTTGCCGAGCTGCTGGCCGAGGCGGCCCGCGGTGTGCATGCGGCCCATTGCCAGGGGCTCGTGCATCGCGATGTTAAACCGGCCAATATTCTCTTAAGCGAAGACCTGGAGACGGCCAAGATAGGGGACTTCGGGCTGGCAAGACGCACCGACGTCGATCGTTCGCTGCTTACCCGTGACGGCGATATCGTAGGAACGCCGGCGTACATGAGCCCTGAACAGATCGAGCGGGGCGACGACGTGGGAATCGCCTCCGACGTCTACGGTCTGGGGGCAACGTTGTACACCGCTTTGACTGGAGAGCCGCCGTTTCGTGGCTCTATCGGTGCATTGCTGCGCCAAGTTCAAGAGGCGGATCCGGTTGCCCCTCGCCTGATCGATCCCCGCATTCCCATCAAACTTGAGACCATTTGTCTTAAGGCGATGGAGAAGCGCCCGGGGGATCGCTATGCCAGTGCCGAAGCCTTCGCCCACGATCTGTTGAACTTTGCCAAAGGTCGCCCCATATCCGCTCGTCCCATTTCGGCGACCGGCAAGCTGGTCCGTCTGTTGAGACGAAACCCCACGCTCGGGATCGTTTCGCTGACCACCGCATTGCTCGCTGCCATGCTGGTGCTTGGCAGTGTCACCGCAGCGGTGCTATTCGCCCGACAACGTGAACAATTGCGCATCGAAGCCACGCGGGCGGAAACGGCACGCAACACCGCCGAACGCTCGCTGGTGGCGGCAATTGATGCCGCCGACGAATTACTCGTGGCGGTGACTCAGGATGCCGAGTTGCTTCCACGTACGCCTGGTTCGCAGGCCGTCTCGGCTCGACTGCTGGAGCGAGCACAATCGTTTTATCAGTCGCTCATCGACCAACACGGAAACACCCCCCGGCTGGCACTGGCCCGCGTTCGCGCTCATGTCGGACTGGCCAAGATCCTCCACCGTCGTGGTGATCACCACGGGGTGGAGCGGGAAGCTCAGCAGGCCCTGCGCATCCTTGAAGCTCGTCCTCCGCTTCACTTGCCTCCAGACGAGTATGCCCTATGGCGCGCGGACGCGTTGACCGTACTGGGCAACTCTCAAGTCGATGCCGGCAACGCCAAACAGGCCGCCGTGACGTTGGCTAGCGCAGTGGCTGCATGCCGCGCCGCAAGGAAAGACGACACGACGCAGACGTCCGACGACCTCTTGGCAACTCATGCGGCAAGCCTCCGGGCCCTGGCCGATGCCGCAACTACGTTTGGGCGGCACGCGGAGGCGCGAATGCACCTGACCGAGGCTCAGGCTCTGTTTCAACGGTTGTTGTCGGGCGATTCCGCCGCGCCTGCCACGTACCGCGACGCGGCGATGGTTGACATGAGCCTGGCTACGATGGCCATCGACCGTGGGGATGTTTTGGAGGGCAAGCAGCATTTGCTGCGCGCCGCAGAACTCTTACAGCGTACCGGTGAGGCTTATGAGTATTCGCTACGGGTTCGAGAATTGCTGGGAACCGTGCAGATCAACCTGGGGCTTGCCGAGCGGCGATTGGGGAACAACCTGGAAGCTGAAGCCGCCTATCGACAAGCCATCAAGGAGTTTCAACGCTTGTCCGAATTGGAGCCGGATGTGGCCAATCACAAGTGGTTGCTGGTGACCGCCACGCTGAACCTGGGCGGGCCGCTGCTAGCACAGGGGCGGCCAGAAGAAACCGTCGAGGCGTGGCAGGCCATTGTTCCCGTTTTGGATGATCTAATCGCCATGCAGCCGGAGTCGCTGCGGTATGTACAAGTCAAGGCCATGCTCCAAAGCAATATCGCGATCGTGTTGAGAGACCTGGGACGAGCGGAACAGGCAATCGATCCGCTGGTCAGCGCCACCAAGATCCTGGAAGAACAATCCAAACGAGTGGACAATGCCCCCGAGGCGTACTTGCCGGTGGCGTTGAACTATTATGAGTTGGCATCAACCTATCTTTCGCTGGAACGATTTCGCGAGGCGGAGGAGAGCGTCCAAGCGGCGGACGAGATCTGCCATGATCTCCTGTCGCACCAGCCCGATTTTCTGCCGGCAAAAGGGCAACTGCTCGACAACCTATTCTTGCGACTGGAACTGGGTAAGCATATTCCCGACACCGACCTTGCCGCTCGGCGAGAACTGGCCACGCAAGCGGTCCAGCTAGCCGAGCAGTTGTTGGCGGCGCAACCGGAACTCGTTGAATATCAGGTAGAGCTACCACGCGCATTGATCGCTAGGGGGCGGATCTCCTTGAATTCGGATGCAGTGGGAATGGCATTGGCCGATGTGCTGAAAGCCGAAGCGCTACTGGAGGAAGCGTTTTCCCCGCCGTGGGAGGGCGTCCCACGCGCGACCATGCGCGATGCATTGTTGCTTCATGCCCAATGCCTGGCCGCACAAATTGACGAAGCGATCGACCAGACGGAGCGTCAAGCCGCACAGGTCGAACTAGAGCGCATACTTGCGCAAGCGATGGATGTTGGTGTTTCCGCAGAGGATGTAAATCAGCTCCGACCTTAGTTAGCAAGCCCTTCGATAGGATTGGGTTGCCTGCTGCATCATGACCGCAGTCCAGCAACACCCGTGTCAGGGGGCAACCAATCCAGCTTTCTTCGCCCCTGATAGAACGCGGGAACTGAAACACCTTCGGGTTGACAGAACCGAGTCACCAACTGCGTTGTCTTTTCAAACCGATTCATCCGCCGCTGCCGCTTCAGCACTTACCGCTAATCTGAAGAACGAGCCATGACACCTTCTCCGCTCAACGGAACGCAAAACGCAACCCACCCCGCCAACCTACCCGGTCCGTCGAGAAGGGTTCGGCTGCGCGCTCACGGCGGCATTCATGGGTTGGAATCAGGACTGTTGGATACTCAACTTCCTACCGAACACGGCCCTGCGTGACACCGTGAATCGTTTTTTTATGCGCCCACGTACAAGCCATCCGAAGAACGGGAGATGCCTCAGTCCCCCGACGGGAATGAAGTTGGTAATCCGGGCAGGCCAGCAGCTTCAGCCGCTTACGGTTCGCGGTTGATAAAGCGCTCAAGATTCTGCCGATAATGCGGCGTGCGAGGATCCAGGCGCACACATTGGTGCATCAACTCTAGTGCCTCGCTAACGCGTCCTGCGCGATAGTGCACTTCAGCGAGGGTGTCCAGGTAGACCGCCGATTCGGGCGCCAGTGCCACGGCTTGGGTGGCCAGATCGAGCGCTCGGTCGAGCTTCTCCTGGCAACGGGCATACATCCACGCGAGGTTATTCTTGGCCGTCGGGTCGTTGGGCCATCGCTCGATTTGCGCCAGCAAGGTGCGTTCATAGCGCTCGAACCACTCGGTGGCCATCGCTTGCTGTCCCGCGGCGCGCAGACGTGGATAACACTGAACGACAACTTCGATATCCTGAGGATTGAGCCGCGCCGCGATCTCCATGTGATGCTGGGCCTCGTCGTAAGCCCCGCGTTGCACGCAATCGATGGTCCGATACAAGCGTTCCCGTTCCACCGCAAACCTCAGCGAACTGTGGTACCCCCGCGATACGAGTTGAAAAACGGCTGACGATCTTGGTTGCAACCCTTCGATCAATACTCCTCGCCAAGCATCCGCACCGCGTCCAAACCTCTCTAATTCCTCGGCAGCGGTCGACAGGTCCGCAGCAGCCCAATAGCTACTGATGTCCCCATACGCGCTGAGCAACAGCGACGGCTCGGCATACTCCCACGCGGCCACGTAGTCGAACTGGTCGTTGAGAGCATCGGCAAGCTGCGCGTAGCTGGCCGTCCCATAGTATCTCTCGCTGGAAAGGGGGCGTAACCATCGGGACAACTCCACCTGGATCGCTTCGTCATAGCGTCCGGCCAGCAGCAGGCAACGAATCTCCCGCAGCAACGGCAGATGTTCGGTCGGCGGCATCCCGCTGCGCCGCAGCCGTTCAAGCACCTCAACGGCTTGCTCAGGATGTCCGTCTTCCTGGAACAGCCGTGCTGCTTCCAACCATTGCACCTGATACGGCTCGGACAGCACTCCCAACCGACGCACATCCATCGTGGCAAACTCATAGGCCAACTGTCGGCAACCGCAACCGGCGGCCAGGCGTGCCAATTCCGCCAGTTGTTCTATCACTCGGTCCGGGCGCTCGATCAGCTGCGGATCGGCCAACACGCGAATCTCGGCTCGGCGCAACCAGTCAGGCACAGTTCCCGTCCCGGAACGTTCTGCGAAATACTGTCGATCCCAACGATGAAGATGGTCGAGCAGGGTCAGCAATCCAATTGGCCTCCCCTGCTCATCATGGATCTGTGGTGCAGTACGAGCCAGTGCAGTGGCAGACGAGGGGAATTGATCGAAGAGCCGCGCCAGGACATAGCTTTCCGTCTCCGTCGGCAACTGCCCGACGACCGGCTCGAGGACCGACAGGGCCAACGTTCGCTGCTCACCGCGTCCCATCCAGGAAATGATCGAGGCCGGACCGCTCCACATGTCTTCGCGCGTTCCCGCTTTCTCGGCCAGCATCTCCAGCAACTCCGACGCTTGTTGGCGTAAACCGAGTCCCGCCAGCAGGCTGCACACCCTGGCCGTCTCACTGAACACCTCGTTACCACGGAGTGGCTGAGCCACTTCCAGGCGGATCAGCGACTCGCGCTCAGCGAGCCATTGGTCGAAATTCTCCAGGTCGGGTGACAAGCCCACGCTGCGCAGGGCGGCGTCGTAATCGAGGCCGGCCACCGCAAACCCGAAAGCGGCTTGAGGATTCTCGGCTTGCAGATACTCCATGACCGGTTCTGGCCGACCACTCATTAGCAATGACAGAATGAAGCGCGGACGCTCGAACGGGGACATCGTGCGCAACAGGTCCACCGCCGCTTGCGTCTGCCGCTGGGAAGTGGATGCGGGGATGGGGACGCCTGGCTGCCCTGCCCCTCCCCTGCCCTGTTCAGGCTGATGATCAGCATCAAGCTGCCCTGCGACAGGCGGGGCTGGTCCTAGCAGTTGTTCCCAGATTCGCTTGGCCGGATCGTACTGGCCTGCCAGCTCCAGCAGTACCGCCTCGCTAGCCTTGCCCGCCGGCGTGGCGGTCGAGCCCAGAAGAAGCAGGCGCACGCCGGGATCCTCCAAACGCTCCCACAAACCGAACCGAGTGACCAGGAGCCGCTGGACCGCCTCACTCGGTCCCATCTCCCAGGCGGCTTGCGGGTCTCCCGCATAAGCCGCATGTAGGGCTCGAACGTCCACCTCTTGTTGCCGCTGCGGCGGCAGCGGCAAATCGAGCTTGGCCGCCAACCACACGCTCAAATCCCCCCGGTCCGTGTCATCATCCTGCGGCAAAGCAGTCCACCGTACCATGCGCCAGGCCAGCTCTGGATGCCCCTGCTCCAAAGCCAATTGGCTGATCTGGCCAAGGACCGTACCGTCCTCCTCCGCAAACAGTTCGGCAGCCAGCAGCGGGCGGCTACTTACCAAATGTTCGGCCAAATCCCATAAGCCGTGGCGACAAAGCACCACCACCCCCTCGGCCGTCGGTTGGAGAACATGGCCAATCACCTCTTCGCTTTGGGCATCGTGAGCGATCCCCAGAAGCAACAAACGCTCCAATACAGCCGCCGGCTGTGCCACATGCAGATGCGCGGAACGGGCCGCTTGTTGCACTTGGGGAAGCGCCGCCGGACCGAATTGCCACAACTTCAAGAAGGCCATTCGTCGCTGCTGAAAAGTGGCGGCATCCAGTTGCTGTACCCAGTAGGCGACCTCGTCCGCCGCGGGATTGGCCTGCACCGCCATGGGCTCCTCTGCTCGTGCCGGAGCCGTTGCCTGCCCGAGCAGCACCCAGGAGAAGAAAAAACTAGTTGTCAACCTGGCCATCCACGAGCTCCATCCTGTCATGCGACAACTCTGCTCGCCAGCACGGTGTACCATTTCTCGTCGAACTCCGAACTACTCTAAGCCCGTTCAAAACTCTTTCCGCGCCAGGTACCAACTGCATGCAGCCAGCAGCACGACCACGAACACCGTATTGGAGATCAGCGGCTCCCAGATGTCGAGCTCCAATCTGGCCTGTTGAAGATCGCTCGAGCCAAGACGAATGCTCGTCTCATCGGTCAACAGCCAGGTCATTACATTGTCCAGCGCTGCCGGCTTCGGCATTACGGCATACATGGGAACCACTACCCAGCGATAAACCCGGTCGATCCACCGTGGAGCAGGCTCATACCGCTGGAGGACATCTCCGTCGGTCATATCCACCCGCACCACGCAATCGGGCCGCACACCGAGGTAGGCCTCCCGCTCATCGATCCAACGGATGCAGGTCACGCCGACGCCGGTGACCTCCCAATCGTATCGCTCGATTTCTCCCGTCGCTGAATGCAATCGCCACAGTTGGCCATCATGCGTCACCAACGAGAAATCGTCGCTACCGGGAATACAGCTCAGTTGCTTGACGTCTGTCTCCTCACCCACCGGCACCTCATGAACTTTCTGTAGCTGAGCATCGAAAACCACCAGCGGCAAATCGGGGCGGGCCACGACGGCATACCGCTCGTTCATGGCCAACATGGCCGGGTCGGCTGGATCACCATCCAGTGTTCCGGACGCAACGACCTGCAACCCCGATGCCGTTCGCTGGAGCACATCCAGATCGCCCGAACGGTAGACCAGCAGTCCGCTACCGTCGCACAGCGTCACCGCCGCGGTGTTCTCCGTCAGAAAGAAACCATCGGGCGAAATGTTTTCGAAGGTGGAGCGGTTCAGCCATGGAAGCTTGATACCGAACAGCGCCACGGGATTCTCCTCGGTCGCTGCGAACAACTCTTTGTTCATACGAAAAATCCCGCCTCGGCAAACGGCCACCACCTCATCTCCCATGGCCAGCATGGTAAACATCTGCGGCGGCAACTCGGGCCCTAAGTCGATCGTCCACCAGGGCGTGTCGCGAGCTTCCTCACGGCTTGTCACCTCAGCTCGGGCCCTCGGCGCTTCGTCCACCTCCGCGGCCAAGTCGATGATAGCCACGCGCCGGGAACGAGAGACCAAACCACCGAAGGGAGTCCTCGCGAATGATTTGAATACCACTTTCCGCTCGTCGGTCAGGTAGATTGGTCCAAACGTCAGTGCCTGGCTTCCCATGTCGACATCCGCCGCGGGCTGCCACACCTGGAATCGTTCGTTCCAAACCTGAAAGGTCCCTCGCTCATTGACCGTCGTCAAGCGTCCCTCCAACGGCTCGACCTTGGCAATCCGCGGTAGCAAATCGACATGCGGCGTCATGCTGTCGTGGACAATCCCCAACACCAGACAGGCAAACCAAAACACCCCGCATGCCACCACGCAAACAATGGCATTACCCCACACCAACCCGGCCATGGCCGAGACGCTGTAGAACACCAAAAACACGAACACCAGTACCGGAATACAATACAACAAACCGGTGTTCCAAATGTCGAAACGCAAACCGGCGATCAAGAACAACCCTAGCATCACATAGGTGATGGTGACCAGGACGAAGACGGTCCCCCCGAGGAACTTCGTCAAGAACAGCCAGGTGCGTGATATGGGCTTACTCAATAGCAGGTGGAGCGAGCCTGATCGAAATGTTTCAGGAATCATCGGGCTGGTGACGATCACCGCGATGAACACGGCAATGACCGCCAAGCCGAACTTGATGATGAACTGCAGCACCAAAGGTTGAATAAACTGATCGATCTGGCGGCGAGTGACTGGCAAAGGCTCCCCCAGCTTGACCCCCGCATAACCCAACCACAGCTGCTCGCCCCGCGGACGATTCAGCTCCGTGGGGAACACCAATTGCAATAGCTCGCGGTTCAACTCCTGCACCTGATCGGAGGAACGGCGATCCGGCGGCACGGCAATCAACGGCTCGAGGCGCGAGCGTTTGTGCGCGGTAGGAAAAATCGACTCATCATAGAATTCAGTTACCGATAGAAGCCGGTTAAGCCCCTGCGCTAGCTCGCGTTCCCGCAATCGATAACGGCGCCATAGATCGGGATCATCGCGACTCCTCTCTGCCCGCAGAATGCGTTCCTTGAAATCCTGCTCCAGGTACTGCGCCACATGGCGCAATGGACGAGGCCCCCGTTGCTGGATGCCGCGGGCTAACTTTTCGATCAATCGATCCTCGCTGGCGATATCGACGCTGGTCAGCTCAAAACTACGCTCCGTGACGTAGCCAAAAGGAGCCAGAGCGCCCAGGATGAACGTCCACCCCAATAACTGCGCCCACAACACACGGTTGCCCACGGCTTCCCAGAACGAATCGACGAGGATCCCCCAATATGGCTTCATGCGCGCTCCTCAACAGTCTCCGCAGCATAGACTTCGTCATCGCCAGCCCCCGGTCCCCGCTGCTCCTCGGGCGGACTGGAAGGGCAGCCGTCGTCCTCGTGCCGCTGCACGGCGGAAAGGAACAACTCCTCTAGAGTCATCCGCGTGCGTTCGAGCCGGTGGATGCTGATCCCGTCTCGTCGGGCGGCGTCGACCAGCCGATCGACATCGGCTTGCGTCTCCGCTTGCACGTGCAAGTCATACCCGCCATCGGGTAGCGGCGCCAACGAAGCCCCCATGCGACTGGCCAACTGTTGCAAATGCTCCTCCGCACCAGAAAGGACCAGTCGCACCCGGTGGCGAGATTGGGCGTGCAACTGTTCCATCAACTCGTCGGGAGTTCCCACGCCACGAAGCCGACCTTGCACCAAAATGGCAACGCGATCACACACCAACTCGACCTCCTGCAAGATATGGCTGTTGAGAAACACCGTTTTCCCCTGCTCTTTGAGCCAGTGAATCAGCCGACGAATCTGTGCCCGCCCCAGCGGATCCAGCCCATCGGTCGGCTCGTCCAGGATCAGCAGCTCAGGATCATGCAATAAGGCTTGAGCCAGCCCCAACCGCTGGCGCATCCCTTTGCTATAACGCCGTACGTGCTCCCGCTCGCGCCCGACCAGCCCCACCAATTCAAGCAACTCGGCCGCACGGCGGCGTATCACCTCTTCCGGTACATAGCTGAGTCGACCATACAGCCGCATCGCACTCAGCGCCGTGTGGTGAGCCGGAAAAACGAGGTTTTCGGGAAGGTAGCCGATGCGGCGGCGCGCCGATCGGGAACCGGCCGGCTCCCCCAACAACCGCGCCTCTCCCCCACTGCCCCGGACGATTCCCAACAGGATTTTGATCAGGGTGGTCTTGCCCGCGCCGTTGGGACCGAGCAACCCGAAAACCTCACCGCGGCGGACCGAGAACTCGATACCATGCAGCGCCTTGAACCGCCGCTTGAAGAATACTCCTTCTCGATATTCCTTCTCTAAACCCTGAATCTCGATTGCTGCAGAATGCGTCATATGGCTTCGCTGGATGTGGAAATCATTCAGACAGTGGCCCAACGCCCTGCCCCTCCCCGGTGGCTCCGCCGCCACTGCTGCTTCTACGGCTGCGGGACCGATGGGATCCCTTATTCTACCCTAACCGTTTTCCGAACGACGAGTCGCCGGCGCGAATAGTTTCCCCACTCCGCCTCGCAGAACCTGGCCCCTCGTCGTTTCCACTCAAAGTATGGGGGAGGACCTGCTGGCGAGCATCCTAATGAGGTTGTCCCGACCAACTAAAAAGCGCCACGATCTCCGAGAAAACCACCGAGTCCTCTGCTGTCGCCGCCTCGGATCAGGCTGGTCGGTCATCGCCATCGTTCCCCGTGCATCCCCTCTCCACCAAGGGAGGGGTTGACTCGTGGTAATAAACCTTTGACGGCAGGATCCGTTTTCGGAGGCCACATCGCAACTGGGGTGCCACGCATGCTCGACTGGGTAAAAATCTACGTCACTTCGTTGGCGACGTTTTTGGTGATCGATGCCATATGGTTGGGAGTGACAGCCCGGACCTTTTATCGCCAGCGGCTGGGTTTTCTCCTGGCAGAGCATCCCCATTGGTGGGCCGCCGCAACGTTCTATTTGCTCTTTGTCGGCGGAATGCAGGTGTTTGTCATTGCCCCGGCAATCGATGGCGGGACGGTAGGTCGGGTCGCGCTGCGGGGAGCCCTGTTCGGTCTGGTTACCTATGCCACCTACGATTTGACCAACCAAGCAACCATCAAGGGTTGGCCATGGGTGGTGACCGTCGTCGACCTGGCGTGGGGCATGCTCCTCTGCTCCATCGTTTGTTCCATCGGTTTTCTCGTCGCCACCTTCATCCGCCAGGGGTGAGCACTCGCGGTGAAGAGGGGACAGGTCCGTTGTCCATACTCACCCTAACATCGTTTGGGATCGATTGGTCGCCAGTCGCTGCAGCGGCGTTTAAGTTTCATAGCCGAGGTTGGGGGCGAGCCAGCGTTCGACCTCTCGCAGGCTCATTCCCTTGCGCCGGGCGTAAGCTTGCACTTGATCTTGCGTGATGCGATCCACAGAGAAATAACGCGCATCGGGATGGGCGAAATAGAGCCCGCTGACGCTAGCCCCCGGCCACATCGCAAAGGATTCGGTCAGCCGCACCCCGATTTCTCGCTCGGCATCCAGCAGAGAGAAGAGGGTAGCTTTTTCGGTATGATCGGGACAGGCGGGATAACCGGCTGCAGGACGGATGCCACGGTACTTTTCGGCGATTAGATCATCATTGCTGAGTTGTTCTTCGCGGCCATAGCCCCAATCGATGCGCGCCTGCTTGTGCAGCATCTCCGCCAAGGCTTCTGCCAAACGATCGGCCAACGATTTCACCAGAATCGCGTTGTAATCGTCGTGGTGCTGCTCATACCAACGCGCCAGATCGTCCGCTCCGTCACCAGCCGTCACCACGAATGCACCCAAATAGTCGGTGCGCCCACAATCGCGCGGCGCGATGTAATCGGCCAGGGAACGAAAATCGGTCTGCCCCTTGCGTTGCCACTGTTGTCGCAAGAAATGGAACGTGGTCAGCTCGGTCGTTCGTGCGTCATCGGCATACAAGATCACATCGTCGTCGACTGACGCGGCGGGCCAGAATCCATAGACGGCGTGCGCCCGAATCAACTGTTCGTCGACGATGCGAGCGAGCATCCGTTGAGCCGACTCGTAGAGTTCACGAGCCTGCGCTCCGACTGCCGGATCATCGAAAATGCGGGGATACTTGCCCTTCAGCTCCCAAGACATGAAGAAGGGGGACCAATCGATAAACGGGATGATCTGTTCCAAGGGGATATTCCGCAGCACCTTCTTACCGGTAAAGCTCGGCGTGGGAATGTCCACGGTGTTCCAGTCGGTGCGAAATCGCTTGCGCAACGCTTCGTCATACGGCACGAGCGTTACCCGGCGGGCCCTGTAGCTGTCGACCAATTGCTGCTGCAGCCGTCGATTTTCTGCCGCAAACGCCAGGCGACTCTCCGGATTGCACAGTTTCTCCACCACTCCTACACACCGCGATGCATCGAGTACATGCACCACCTCGTGCTCATAGTGCGGGGCGATCTTCACCGCCGTATGCTTCGCACTGGTAGTCGCGCCACCGATCAGCAGGGGAATCTGCATCCCGCGGCGCTGCATTTCCTTGGCCACGAACGTCATTTCATCCAGGCTGGGGGTGATCAGACCACTCAAGCCGATGATATCGACGCCCTCTTCGATCGCCTTATCGAGAATCGTATCGCATGCCACCATCACCCCCAAATCGATGGTTTCGTAATTGTTGCAGGCAAGAACAACGCCCACGATATTCTTACCGATATCGTGAACGTCTCCCTTGACCGTCGCCAACAACACTTTGCCACGATTGGAGGATTGCTCCTGAGCAGCGGCCAACTTTTCCTGCTCCATGAAGGGGGTCAGATAGGCCACGGCTTTCTTCATCACACGGGCTGATTTGACAACTTGGGGGAGAAACATCTTGCCCGCCCCGAACAAGTCCCCTACGACGCTCATCCCGTCCATCAACGGACCTTCGATGACGTCCAGGCAACGAGCGAACTGTTGCCGTGCTTCCTCGGTGTCCTGTTCGATGAACTTATCAATACCGTGGATCAACGCATGCTTCAGACGTTCATGTACCGGTTGCTCTCGCCAGGCGAGGTCCTCAGCAGCAGCAGCCTTTCCTTTGTTCTTGACCGTCTCGGCGAACTCGATCAACCGCTCGGTAGCATCCGGCCGCCGATTGAACAGCACGTCCTCCACCCGTTCCAAGAGATCCTGGGGAATATCCTCGTAAACGGCCAGTTGTCCGGCGTTGACGATGCCCATGTCCAATCCTGCCTTCACGGCGTGGTAAAGAAACGCCGCGTGCATCGCCTCGCGCACATAATCATTGCCGCGGAAGGAAAAGCTGATATTGCTCACACCGCCAGAGACTTTGGCCCCCGGACACAACCGTTTGATCTCTCGCGTCGCCTCGATAAAGTTGATCGCATAATCATTGTGCTCTTCCATTCCCGTGGCGACGGTGAGGATGTTCGGATCGAAGATAATGTCCTGCGGCGGGAAGCCGATCCTGGTGGTCAGCAAGTCATAGGCGCGCTTGCAGATGGCAACCTTGTGGTCCTTCTCCACCGCCTGCCCCTGTTCGTCGAAGGCCATGACGACCACGGCAGCCCCGTAGCGGCGAATCAATCTCGCTCGCCGCAGGAATTCTTCCTCACCATCCTTCAGGCTGATGGAATTGACCACCGGCTTGCCCTGGGTATTCTTCAGGCCCGCCTCCAGCACTTCCCATTTGCTCGAATCGATCATGACAGGGACCCGCGCAATGTCCGCTTCCCCAGCAATCAATCGCAAGAAGCGGGTCATTGCTTCAGGACCGTCGAGCAGGGCGTCATCCATGTTGATGTCGATAATGCTGGCACCACCGACGACCTGATTGCGGGCCACCTCCACCGCCTCTTCGAATTTCTCGTTCCGAACAAGCCGGGCAAAGGCACGAGATCCGGTGACGTTCGTCCGCTCACCAATCATCAAAAAGTTGGTATCGGGACGAATGACCAAGGCCTCCGTTCCGCTCAACCGCGTGTAAACGCACGGTTCGGGAGGCGTGCGGGGGCGCAATTGGCTAGCCACTTCGGCGATCGCACGGATATGTTCGGGAGTGGTGCCGCAACACCCACCGAGGATGTTCACCCACCCTGATTCGGCAAACTCGCCGACCATCGCCGCCATTTCGCGAGGCCCCAAGTCGTACTGGCCCATCTCATTGGGGAGCCCGGCATTGGGATAACAACTCACCGGGACCGAGGCCACCTGCGCCAGTTCGGCAAGGTGACTGCGCATTTTCTCCGGCCCCAAGGCGCAGTTCATACCGATGCTGAACATCGGAAAATGGCTGACCGCCGTCCAAAAAGCCTCGATCGACTGCCCCGATACAAAGGTCCGCCCCCCCGCATCAAACGTCCCACTGATCATCACCGGCACACGGCGACCAGTCTCTTCGAAGTAGCGGCTGATGGCAAACAAACATGCTTTCAGGTTCAACGTGTCGATGACCGTCTCCGGTAGCAGTAGATCCACGCCCGCTTCCACCAGCGCCGCCACTTGGGCGTAATACGATTCGACCATGATGTCGAACGTGGTGTTGCGGTACGCTGGGTCATCAACCTCCGTACTAATAGCCGTTTGCTTGGCCGTCGGCCCAATACTACCGGCAACAAACCGCGGTTTGTCGGGGTTGCGCTCGGTGAACTCATCGGCCGCCCGACGCGCACAGGCAACCGCCGCGAAGTTGATCTCCCGCATCAACTCGGGGGACAACTCGAACTCTTCCATCCCCACCGGACTGGCCCCGAAGGTGTTCGTCTCGATGATGTCCGCCCCCGCTTCCAGATACTGGCGATGGATTTCCGTAACACTCTGCGGATGGGTCAGCGACAGGATGTCCGTAAAATTCTTCAAATCCTTGTGGTGGTCACGAAAACGCTCCCCTCGCACTCCGGCCTCGTCCAGCCGCAGCCGCTGCACCATCGTACCCATCGCCCCATCTAGGATGAGGATGCGATCGGCAAGCAATTCGTGGAGACGATCCGCAGGTGTCGAGTTGGTCATTACTGTTGGTTCATGAAAAATGGGGGGAGAGCCTGGCCAGGGGCTTGGCCGCGCACGCCGGCAGCCACCTACATCCGTCCATCCGGATGATAGAATTATCTTCTATTCGGGGGGAGTGTCAATCCTACACGTCTCCGCAACCACGCTGGCATTCTTCCTATCTTTCCTAACAGGTAAAAAACTCAAGACCATTAAATTGGTTGCCGATAAGCGGTGATAGCGCGGTATCAGCTACCCTCCGTTGCGGGAATCGGCACCTAATCAAGGTGGTGGTCGATCGGCAGGGTGGTACCCAACTTGAGCCGCTGGCGATTATCCCGCCTTGATTTCAATGGGATCGATTGCCTAACAAAGAGAATTGGATTCCGCAGCGCCCTGGGTCCACCGTGATGAAACCCAACATGCTGCAGGACCGACGCTCCGCTATTGACGAAGGAACGGAACATGTCACCAACGGCGACTTCGAAGCAACCTAGAGCGCCTCATGCGCGTGGGGCCGGTCCGGGCCGCTTCTTTAACGCCCTGGCCGATCAAGTCCCGTTGCTGTTTCGCTTACCGGACGTCTCCTCGCCCCCCCCCGGAGAACAGGAGGCACCGGCTGGCCAGAGTTCCGACGTGACAGCGTACGCCAAGCCGGAGGCCTCGAACGCCACGAAAATCTCGTACCATCCCGCCCATCAAGCTGCGCCCCACTGGGAGACGTTCGACTCACATGGAGTCGATTCATCCGCTGGCAGTGCGTCGCTAGCCACCGACGATGGTACTGCCTCGCCAGCACCGTCGCCTCCAAGCTGGAACCATGACGCGCAGGCCGCCAACGTGTCGGCCGAACCTCTCGGCTGGGGTGTTCCCACTCCCCATTTGGCATCTAGCAATTCCGCGCCACCTCACGAGTGGTCAACCACAACCGATGCCGGGTCGCCCAGCCAAGCGGCGGAGGCCCCCCAGGACGTTAGCACGCTGGCCGCCGGCTACTCTTGGTGGGACCACTGGTCGAGTGGTGTGGTGATCATTCTGATGGTTATCTTGCTGGTAACTTTATTAATCGTTTCGCTCACCCGCAGTCCGGAGCCCGAACCGAGTTTGTTAGCTGAGTTTGGCGTCGATGCCGAAGGTTTGGAACCCCTTACAGCGCCGTCGATCGAGCCAACCGGACCAGATCCCGCCGAGCCTTCTTCGGCAAACGCCGCCATCGGCGCCGACCTGCCGCCCGGCGATGGCCACAAGATGGGAGCACCGCCAGCAGGTGACCTTCGCAATCCTCACCTTGACGCTGAGTTGGTGGATGGCTCAACATCACCCCAACTTCCCGAGCCACCACAAACGTCGGGTTTGATCGTTGAGGCACCCCCATCTGAACGCACGCCCTCAACAAGTTTTGGTAATCAGTCTAGCCCCGCTCCTACCAACAAATCGAACCAGCAGCATCCGTCTATCGGAGCAGTTTCGGCGGGCAATGCCGCAGCGATCACCGCAAACTCCGCGGTTCCCGCGAACGAATCGCCTGAATTAATGTTAGAGTCCGGCGCTAGATCGGCCGACGACACCACTGCAGTACCCCACCACGCGACCGCGAACCTGCCCCCGGCGACCGGAGAGCAAGACGCGAGCATTCCTGGTCAGGGAGTCGACAAGGCCGAGTCGCTAGTGATTGCGGTCGGTTCGCCCCCGGCGAAGCAGACAGACGCCGTTCGCAGTCCGCAGGCCCCTGCGGAGGGGGACACCGAGATGCCCTCCCTCGATTCGCTTCTCGGCTTGATTCCCGAGCAACCCCAGGAGGATCCCGTGGGCGGAAACGGCCGTCCATCCTCATCCTCGCCACACCGGCCAGCCCCTTCGTCGGCCTCGCCCTCGACCGGCAGCACGGCAGGAGTGTCCCACTCGCCCGCGATCGGCGAAAGCAGTCCGGCCATCCGCTCGACGGCCACGCCGGAGGATGACACCGAAGCGCTGCTCAGAGCTTATCAAGAGTTCCGCAAAGCTCAGTTGCGTGCCGAGAAGATCAATCGTTATCAGCAAACCGCCCAATGAGTCTCCCACGGTATTAGGAGAGGACGATGTCTAGAGGCCTCAATCGCGCGTTCATCCGAGCTTACGATAAGCAGACGGTGGCCAAGCGACATCCACCAGCACCGCCGCCGACGACCGCTGAACTTGCGCGCATCGACGCCGCGGTATCTTCCCTTCCGTCCCCTCACTTTCACGAGGATACCCGGAGCGATAGCCCGCCCGTCTTGGCTGGTGCCCCACCGACCAAACACCAGGCCCATGCGCATCCCGCTCGCTCCTCACCGTTGCGCAGCCCTGCTGATGTCGAGCTCGCACGCGATGCGGCCACGGAGCGGATCGGTAACGCGACGGATCCCCCGGAGGCAGCTTTACTGTGGCATGAGATTATCTTGCCGCAGGTTCAGTTATCTGCAGAGGCGAATCAAACAGCGGAAGCACCGCAGCGTCCTGGTCACGAACAGGAGACCTACACCAAGCCACAAGAACTAGGGGCAGCGCGGGCGATGCGCTCCGGCCAGGGTCGGTCGACGTCGTCCTCTCAAGAGACGAACACCCATCGTGGTGGCAACCACGGGGAAACGTCGGGAAGAAGCGTGCCTCCGACCACCGCGCACGCCAACCACCCGGTCGCCTCGCTCGACCTCGAACCGCCGGTAGCACCAGCCCTGTCGCCGCAGAGCTACATCGCGGCCGCCGAACAACTGGCTCGACGGCAGGGGAAAATCGTGCGTGTGGACCATGGTCGCCGCAACTCCCCTCCCGTCGCAGACGCGCCACCTCAGGTACCGCCAACTACCCACAACGGGACCAACAACGAAGACGCCAAGGCGCATGTACTGGCCATCGAGGACGGTTTGCGACAACTGAAATCGCGGATTTTCAATCCGGCGTGGGAAGTCGACCAGTTTCAATGGCCAGAAGCCTGCGATCGGTTATTGCGGCGGCACTACAAGACGATGGAATTGGTAGGGCGAAATCTACAGCGCGCCAGTCAGCAGGGATTGCACGTCTTGGCCGTTACCGCGCCGCGGAGCCGTCAAGGAGCGACGACAGTATCCGCCTGCTTGGCCATGCTCGCCGGCGTCCATGGTTTGCACGTCGCGTTGGTAGATGCCGATCTGGAGCGCCCGAGCTTGGTGGAACACCTCAACCTGGAACTCGACATGGACTGGCGCGACGCATTGCAACGCGAATTGCCACTGGAAGAAGTTGCCGTTCGCAGCATCGATGATCAAGTAACGTTGATTCCGTTGTTGCGAGCGGTCGAAACCACCGAGTTGGAGGGCTTGCATTCGCGGCTGACCCACATGGTGCGGCAACTGTCCGAAGGATTTGATCTGGTAGTTGTCGATGTCGGCAACTTGGAAGCGTCGCGTTCGGTCGTCCCGGTGTGGGGCAAACAGGCATTGATCGACGCGGTAGCCACCGTCGTCGATTGTCGGCACAAGACGGAAGTGAAGCTGGAACACTGTTTCCGCCGGCTGCGGAACTATGGCATTCAATCGTTGGGGATGGTCGAGAACTTCGCTGCTTAAGGAGCCGACCCAGCCATGGTGGCGCGACGTGGCACGCTTGGTTCCCCGACAGACATCGGCGGCGATCGGTCGATGGTTTCGGGAACAATGATTTGCAATTGAACTCTAGATCGAAATTGGGGATGTGGCATGTACTGCGAACACTGGAAGCTCACCAAGCGGCCGTTCGAGAACGTTCTGGCAGACGATGCCTATTACCCGGCAGAGTCCCACCAAGCAGCCATGCTCAAGATGCGCTATGCCATCGAGAATGGTCGCGGCGCGGTCTTGATCAGTGGCGTCAGCGGTGTGGGGAAGACCTTGGTGACCAATCGCTTGTTGAGCCAGCTTCCAGATTCCTTTCAACCTCAGCCGCGCATCGTCTTTCCCGCCCTCGATGGCCCGCAGATGGTGCACTACCTGGCAATGAAACTGGTTGGCTCCGATTCGGCCTCTCCGGGGGAATTACCCCATCACTTGCAACGCATTGAACAGGCCTTGCACGATGCCGTGGAACGCGGGCAGCATCCGGTCGTCATGATCGATGAAGCCCACCTGCTGGAGGAGCACGGATTGCTGGAACCGCTGCGACTGCTGCTCAATTTGCAACCGCAGCAACAACAAAAAGAGTCCGCGTGGACGATGATATTGATCGGTCACCCCAACCTCATGGCCCAGGTCGAACGGCACCCGGCCCTGGATGAGCGCATCGCCGTCAAGTGCGTCGTCTCGCGGATGAGCATCGAAGAGACCGTCGGTTATATCCAACACCGCATGCAGGCGGCTGGAGCAGCGGCAGAAGACGTGTTTGCGGTCACCGCCATGGAACGCATTCATGTGTTGACCGAAGGCGTCCCCCGTCGAATCAACCGGTTGTGTGACCTGGCCCTCATGGTTGGCTTCGCCGAGGATCGCAAGTTGATCACGCCGGATGTCGTCGACAGCGTCCATGGTGAATTGGTAGTCCCCATGGCCAGTTGACGGAACCCACCGCTGTCGGCCTGCCTGAAATTCTCCCGGCGACCGGTCGCCCCAGCGGACGTCGGCCTCTGCCGCGCCGCTAGGCCTTACCCTTTCGCTTCGCCCCCTTCGACGCTCGTTTATTTTTATTCTTCGGCTTTTTCTCTCCGGCCGAGGAAGCCGCCTTCGTACGCGACGATGTGTTCTTTTTCTTGGCAGCGTGCTTGGCCCGCAATTTGCTCACCACCTTCGTCTTGCGACTCGTCGTCCTTTTTTTCTCCGATTTGCCCTGCGGGCCATTCCCATAATCTCGACCAACCGTGTGATTGGCGACAACGCGAAACAGCAGGACTCGACGTGACAGGTCGACTTTGTCGATCAGCACCGTCAACTCATCGCCCAACCGAAAGCGATTCCCCTCGCGGAACCCTTCGATCACATGGCCTTGCCGCGTGAAACGGTAGCGGTCGGCCGGGAGCGTATCGATGGGCACGAAACCTTCGGCCGGGAGCTTCGTGCCGCGGACGAATAGGCCATCGGGAACCACGCCGGTGACCACGGCAGGCATGGTCTGGCCGACTTTCTTGTTGAGGAAGTGCAACAGCTTGATCTTGGTCACTTCGCGCTCAGCACTTTCGGCGTTCTGTTCCTGGTCGGAACAGTGGTGGCCCAGCGTGATCAGCACCGGAACGGGGTCACCATAGGGTGGTTGGTCCTCGATGATCCGCTCCACGGTACGATGCACTTGGAGGTCAGGGTAGCGACGGATAGGGCTGGTGAAGTGGCAATAGTGCCGAAAATTGAGGGCATAATGCACCTCCATATCCGGCTGGTACACGGCCTTACTCATCGCCTTCAGAATCGCGTAATTGACCGCGTACTCGGTCGGTTTGCCACGCACCTGTTGGATCACCCGCTGAATCTCGTAGCGGTCCTCCATGTTGTGGCATTCGATACCCAGTTCGCGTATGAACGACGTCAGTTTGCGCAGCTTCCTCCGGTCGGGCGGCGGGTGAGCTCGACGCAAGAAATTGATCTCCAGATCATCGAGCCAAGTGGCGACGGCACGGTTGGCCGCCAACATAAACTCCTCGATGATCTGGTGGCTCTCGGTATGCTCGACGACCTTCGCCCCCTTGACCTTACCCGCCTTATCCAGCTCCACCTTGATTTCGGGCAAGAAAAGTTCAAGCGATCCTTGGGCCAGACGATTGCGTCGCAAGAGCATCGCCAGCTCGTACATGTTCGAGAGCAGCTCCCAAATAGGTGCCGTCAGACGACGCTTCCACGCCTTGGGGTCGGCCAGGAACTGATCGACCTGCTCGTAGGTCAGACGCTTGTCATTGTGAATGGCGGAGTTGAAGACGCGATGATGCAGCACCGTCCCGGTGGGAGTGAACTCGATGAGAACGGTCTTGGTCAACCGCACCTTGTCAGGTTGCAAACTGGCCAGATGGTTGCTGATCAGTTCGGGCAACATGGGAATGACGCGATCGGGGAGATAGACGCTGGTGGCGCGCCGTTTGGCTTCTTCATCCAACGCCGAGCGAGGGCGAACAAAGTACCCTACATCAGCAATGTGCACCATGAGTTCCCAATGACCGACCTCGTTTTTCCGCAATGAAATCGCGTCATCGAAATCCCTGGCATCCACCGGATCAATGGTCAGTGTGGGCACATGGGTCAAGTCCTCGCGTCCTGCAGGAATCACTCCCTCCTCAAACGCATCGGCTTGTCGACGCGCCTCCTCGATAACCTCCGGAGGGAATTCATCCACGAGGCCAAACTGCCGCATCACCGCCAATGTATCGACGGCCGGATCCTTGCTCGATCCCAAGACCTCCATGATCACCCCTTCGCCGGGTGACAGGCCGTCGGGGAATTTGACCAGCTCGACGATGACTTTATCCCCTTTTTCGACCGGCAGTCCGCGGACATCTCCTACGGAAACCGGTGAGCCAATCGTCACTCCATCCAACCACACGATGGCTTTGCCATCCTGGTAGTCGAACGTGCCGGGAAACTGGCGACGGGCCCGCTCGATAATGCGTACTACCGTCCCTTCCTTTCCCCCACGTCGGCCCCGTCGCAGCCGGATCTCCACTAGGTCGCCATCCATGGCAGATCCCGTTTCCCCGGCGGGAACGAAGATGTCGTCAACCGGCCCCAAGGTGGGTGTGGCCACGGGCCTCACGAAACCGAAGCCGGCCGCTGCTTGGCGAAACGTGCCGCGCACCAGCTTGGGATCCCCTGCCACTTGATCGGGGGGAACGACCAGATGACTCGGCGCATAGGCCAACTGCCCCAAATCGACGAGACGCTTGATCGCCTTGCGAACCGCAGGGTAGCTTTCCGGTGGCAGCTTCAACCCGCGATGAATCCCCTTCGGCTTTTGCGGCAAATAATGGGGATGAAAAACATAGTCCAATATCTGGCGCTCGAGTTCGGCGGGATTCGGTTCGGTATGCAATTCACTCACGAGCGATCCCTTTCAATTCCCAGAGAAGACCATCGAGCCGGCTGGGGGAAAACCATTTTCAACCGACAACGTCGATTTGCGCCCTGCGTGCCACTCGCACGGCTGTTTATAATGGCTTCAATACGTACCCCATGCAATGCCTGCATGGTACGTTCCTGCTACGATTACCAACCTACGGGATGCATTCCAACTCGATTGCTGCGGTCGATTACCCATCACCCCGCGGTGGGTTGACCGTTGTTACTCCGTCAGACGAAAGTGAATCAATGAACAGCAAGGAGCCTTCCACCGAGTCCGCCAACCGTCCTCGTGTTCTTGTTGTCGACGACGACAACGAGATCACTGAAGCCTTGCGCTATGCCTTGGAATCCCAGGGGTTCGATGTAGCCATTGCCAGTGATGGCAATCAAGGCTTGGCCATGGCAGAGAAGTACACTCCTGACTTGCTCATCCTGGACATGATGATGCCCAAACGCAGTGGCTTCCTCGTACTGGAACAGCTGCGCCGAGAAGGCAGGACCGATGTACGCGTGATCATGATTACCGGCAACGAGGGGAGTCGGCATCAGCAGTATGCGGAGTTGCTGGGCGTGGACGACTACATTCGCAAACCCTTTCCCATGGATCGATTGGTCGCTAGTGCCCGTCGCCTACTGAAGTTAGAAGAGAGCCAATAGCCAATGATGGATGATCAATCACCGCGGATTGGCTCGGCGATCGAGCTGGCTCCCTGCCGCAACTGTGCGGAACCTTTGCTCGTTCCGTCCGATGCGCCTGCCCGAGCCACATTGGAATGTCCCCGCTGTCACGCGCAACTGGCCATCGACGACCTTAACCGTTCCCCGCTCCAACACTGGAAGGTTCTCCCTGCTTCCCCCACGTCGACCATGCCAGGCGAGGAGGTAGGGCAACCTGGATCGGCAGCGGATGTCGCGGCGGCTCAGCAACCAGAGGCTCTCGCGGAAGCCGTCGCCTCTTCAGCCCAAGTGGCTGACGGCGGCGGCAATGCCTCGCCGGTTGCCAGCCAAGCCCGTGATGCAAACGACCAGACCGATCTGAGTTGGGCGACTGCCGGGGCACGAAGCGCACGTGCGCGAACCAAACAGCAGTCCCCCATCGCCGCTTGGTGGTCGATCGTGCAGGTAGTGTTGGGGGGAGTCGCTGCGGTCCCCATCGCTTTGCTTCTGCTGTGGTATGTCTTCGACCGCGATGTGATGGATGCCGGTCGAACGGTGGCGCGCTATCTACCTTGGATCGTGCCCGAGAAGTACCATCCTTATGACCTCGAAGAATCGAGTGCCTCTCCATCTCAGCGGCCACCGCGACGCCGGGGCGAGAGCGGCTTTCGCCGCTTCGACGATGTGTTGCCGATCGCCCCAAGCGATGCCGAGGAGGCAACCGATCTCCCCTCCTCACCCGACCGCTCCCCCCTCCCCCGCCCTGCCCTGCCCTCGGCGTCCCCAACCAAAGATCAATCCCTTCGCGCCAAGGACGAACCCGCTGCCGAGCTCAAGCAACCGTTGGATGTGGCTGCTGACGACCCGTTTCTATTGGCCAACGCGGCGCAGGAAAAAGTCGAGGCTTTCTTGCAATCATCTCCTACCGATGGTCTACGTCGGCAGTTAGCACAAGAAGCTTACGCGGAGTTGCTCCGCTTGGCCCAATCGCTCGAAACCATCCCTCCCTCCTCACCTCGTTGGCGTCCGCTGCGAGACCGATTGCGTGCGTTGAACCGTGTTATCTCTCAATCCTCCGAGGCCCAAGAACTGATTCGCCAAGGCTCCCTTTTCTGGCTCCGACAATTCGCTTCCGACCCATCGCAGGAGCCTTATTTGGCGATTTGGGTGCGAATCGACGGTAGTGGGCAAGCTCATCAGTCTCCGCGACGCTTGTCCGTCCACCCCGACGAGGCCTTAGCCAAGGGTGGAGTAGCCACCATTGTACCGCCCCCCAATTGGTCCAGCCTAATCCGTGATACGCATTCCGTTTTGGCCATCGGGCGCTTGCTGGAGTCCGGAGAGGATGCCCAAGATCTTGTGATGGCCTCCGAGGACGCGGCACCGTCGGTGCCTAGCGACCAGGAGTCGATGAAGGAAGATGCGCCTGTGGTAGATTCTGCTCGCTTTCGATCGCTGCAAGCCTTTTTCCTCGAGGTCGACTCGGCACAGTGAGCGGGGCTTGGTTGATCGGCTCGGGAGGTCGGCCTGGCGCTGCGGTGATCATGAGTTGCCGACAGCGGATTGGTCCATCTGCAGCGTGCCGTTCGCATGGCACACCTTGAGAAGCCCCCTCGACAGCTGGCTGGCCTCGATACCGATCAGCGGATCGGGCCGCCGGTCCCCACCAGCACTTCGAGTTTCCATTATCTTCTACAATAAATGCATCGGTCGCCTTGCGTACCGATCGCCTGCCCGGGGGTCGTGAGGCAGGTTGGATTGCCCCGGAGCCAGAGACGCTGGATCCCCACCACGCGGCTCCAACAATCAGGTTGGCTCTGCCTACGATCGCCAGGCACGGTCCACACCGTATCGATGAAAAAGGGTTCTTCGTGTCCATGCAATCGCCCGATGACATCTCCCCCCTCCCCCAACGGCGGCCTGAAGATCTCGGACCGCAACCTGGAACCGAATCACCCCAAGCGGCTGACAGCTCTTCCGTACCTGCCGGCGAAGGAGCGTCCTCCTCGTCTGCCGCGGTACCATCCATGCAGATCGACATGGAGCGTCATAGTATTGGAGAAGCCGTCAGTCGCCTGCTCCATTGGTTTCAGTATTCGGCCAGTTTGCCAGAGCGCACCGTGCGTTCGGCCAGTGCGTTGGCCGGCGGCATTGTGCGCGAAGGCGCCAATTGGCTTATCCCCTCTGCCTTTCGCAATTCACGCTCGTACTCGATTTTCGTCCAACAGATGCTTGATCTCCTCACCGAGGAGGTGGGAGGCGTGCGGCGCCGACCGGTGCCGGGGAGCGAAACCGTCGAGCCGGCTCAGGTCGACTTGGCGCGGAAAACGGTCGGCAACTTGCTCGACATGACGGCGTTGGCCACCTTGCATGTGTCGCCGATCACCGTCTTGGCCATCTTCAGTGATGTCGCCTATGGATCGAAATACTATCTCCAGCAGCTCAGCGCGCGGCTAAAACAACAGGGAATCATCGACGAGGACGCGACGATCGATCGTGCTACGGATTTGATCGACGCCTTGGAAAGGGCATCCGGCGAGATCACGGAAGCCTTTGATCAACCTCCGGTGTCGATCGAGGGCTTGCGTAGCACCCTGGAACAAACGCAGGCCGCAGTAGCGGAGATGGAACCGGCGCGGTTGCTCCCGCTGGCCGAGATCGACCAACTGTGGCGTCAAATGGAACTCGCCGCCACAGCACAAGACGCCTCCCTGTGGGACGTCTCCACCACCATCTCGCTCGTGGCTTTGCGGAACATCCAAGCGACCGGACAGGGCGTACTATCGGGATTGCTCCTTGCTGGCGATCTGTTCCAGGCCCATATCGTGGAACACTATTGGCACGGCTTGCGAGAAATCGAATCTCAGGGGCTAGTCGCCACCCTCTACCACAGCGCCGGCCCCTACTTGGAAGCCGTATGGAATAACTTTGCGCCCAATCGAGGTACGTGGACCGAAACACTGCTCAGCGGTCAATGGCTCCGCAAGAGCTGGCAACGATTCGGGTGGAATCGCTGAATCCCGGAGCAGCCGTCCTCTTGCCCAACGAGGGCCACCACCAGCGGCCCCCACGAATCGGAGCAGCGCATCGGACCGCTCCGCCCAAGCAAGCGTGGCTCAAGGCGCGCGTCCGCTCACATTGCCACGAATCACGGTCGAAGCCTCCCCGTTCCCATCCAAACTCGTTTTCACCGTCACCGTGCGCCGAAATGCCCCTGGTTGATCGCCGCTGTGGAAAGTGAAACGGATGACATGCGCCTTGCGCGTGCCTGAGGGCAGCTCAAACTCAAAGCGAGGGTCGTCGCATTGGATTTCCGTCACCGCAAACGGCTCATTCCCCTTGATGAACATGCTCTTGCGCAAGTCTGCTCCCGTGGGAATGGTTCCCAGTTCGATCGATCGCGGCATTTCCAAGGGTGCCGCGACATAGCCTCGCACCGGGATGGTTACCAAATTGAAGTCCCGGTCATTGGTTACCAATACGATTTGATCATGGAGGTGCCCAGGGGGTGCGGTATCCTTCAACCGAACCGCCAACTGGTAGACACAACGCCCGGCCTGGTCGGATTGCCGCTCCAGACGCACGCCGAGATGCTGATTGGCACTGCGCACGTCATCGATAACCCAATCAGCACGTCCAGCATGGGTGATCCGCAACTGGCTCAGCGCTTCCTCACCTTGTGCAACCTCCCCAAAATCGACCTCCCCAGGTTCCACGACGATATCCGAGCGGATGGTCCCTTTGACCAACAACTGCAATTCACCGTAGTACGGCTTGTCAACGACAACAGTGACCACCGCCGATCGAGGACCGATAAACGAACGCGTGTTGAACCGGCACAGGATGGCTCCCTCTTCGTAGGTTTTTAAAGTCGGTTTTTCAATCACCGGCTCGGTGCAACCGCAACTGGAGCGTACCGCGGCGATGTGCACCTCCTCTTCGTACTTGTTGGTCAGCACAAATCGAAATTCCGCATTAGCCCCGCGCGGTACCACGCCAAAATCGTGGCTGGTCGTCTCGAACATGGCTTGGATCCAGTCCTGAGCCGCGCTGGGGGTCGCCCCCAAGCAGATGCTGACGATGAGCCCCTGTAACCACCACGGACAAAATCTTGTTGGCATGATGAAATCCGTTGTTCTTGTGCTTGTGATTCGGATTATTTCCGCCAGATTACGTAGTTTAGACGCATTTCTCAAGAGTGATCGGCGACCGAACCATCAAAGAATGACCAGGCCACCGATTTCCCGTTGTGGTGAAACCAGCGATTCGGCTAGCAAGTAACATCAGGGATGGACGTTCCCCAGGAAACCTGCGCCGAATCCCTTGTTCGCAGGGACCGCCGCAGGCCGCCTGTCCTTTATCCATCGCTGCAAGGTGTTTCCGATTTCCAGAAACCGACGGCGGTCGCCGGGTCGCTGGTTGGGAACGAGGAGCTGGATGGGTCGAGAGCGTTCTTGACGAGGAGTGGAACGATCGATGACTTGGAGCATCTTCTGGCCAGGATTTCGCGCTGCCTGGTTTCGCGGCGCTTCGATCGGACTTTTGATAGCAGTACTTTGGACTTGGTGGCTGTGCGTCACCATTCTCGCCACACTCGTGTGGCAACACTGGTGGCCGCCGCTGGTGACCTACCTCTCGTGGGGTGGCGTGATCACTGCGGCCTTAGCTGCTGCCGGCTGGGAGTCGTTCCGACCTGCCCACCATCAGGAGGACGATGCCATGGACCTGCTCGTCGCCGCTCAAGATGAATACTTGCGAGGCAACTGGTTCGAAGCAGAAGCCTTGGCGCTGCGACTGCTCCACCGTTGCTCCGACGACATTCCGGCCGGCCTCCTGCTGGTTGGCGTGCTCCGGGCAACGGGACGACTCGAAGCCGCTCAACGCCGACTCGATCAATTGCAGTTATACGATGCGGCTGGCGAGTGGTGGTTCGAAATCCGCCAGGAAGCGGCACGGATCGAACGGGCAAGAGAAGTGGCAGCCGCCCCTGAGGACGGTCAAGCAGAATCAGCCGATTCTTCAACGTAATCCCACGGTCAAAGCAGAATCTTGCCACGACAAATGGTTTGGTCTCACAACACCAGAGCAAAACCGGTACTATAGAGTAAGAGAGGAGCCACCGCGCCGCCCCCAAATGGTAGGTTTAGGCAGCCGAGGAGAACCTTAACGATTCTTCCCATTTGGAGGCCAACATTCTAGGATGTGAGCGAAGGCTCCGTATCGCCTCCTCTCGATTTGCTGCGTCCGCCGGCATCGGTAGGCTCGAGTTGGACGTGGCAAACGATGAGGAAGGGTTGGGCACGACCAACACTTGTCGCTCAGCATGGTACCTGTTTTTTCCCACGTGAACGAAACGGGTCAGAGAGTCGGCACTGCGTTTGCTGCCTGACAAGATCGCGGATCAAGTGCCGAAATGGCGGCTCGCTCCGAATAACTCGGGAGGGAATGGATGAGCGGAGTCTTTGTGACTTGCCAACACGTTGCCTCCACTTGCACGACATCGCCCTTGTCTAGCCGCGAGGTTGGCAGGAGAAACGTCGACGCAGTAGAAGTAATCCCCGAAGTTGAAAATATTTTTTGAGAGTGGTGGTGTACGCGTCCCCACAACAGGGACATTTGCCACTTAACAGATGAGGAATGGATTTATGTACGAACGCTTTACCGATCGTGCTCGCAAGGTAATGCAGCTGGCCAATCAAGAGGCGCAGCGTTTCAATCATGAGTACATCGGCACTGAGCACATTCTGCTTGGGCTGGTCAAGGAAGGGAGTGGAGTCGCTTCCAACGTGCTGAGAAACCTGGATGTCGACTTACGAAAAATCCGCCTGGAGGTGGAGAAGCTGGTCCAAAGTGGCCCGGAGATGGTAACGATCGGCAAACTGCCACACACGCCGCGGGCGAAGAAGGTCATCGAGTACTCGATGGAAGAGGCTCGCAACCTGAATCACAACTACGTAGGCACGGAACATATCTTGTTGGGATTGCTCCGGGAACAGGAAGGCGTCGCAGCGCAAGTATTGATGAATCTCGGCTTGAAGCTCGACGAAGTTCGCGAAGAAGTGCTCAACCTTCTTGGGCACGGCATGCACGGTGACGAAGGCGAACGAGGCGGTCGGGAGGTCAGCGGAGAGCGTGAGGCGTCCGGATCCACCCGCGGCGGTAAGAGCAAAACGCCTGCTTTGGACAGCTTCGGGCGCGACCTTACGGAACTGGCCAAGCAAGGCAAGCTCGATCCGGTTATTGGACGGGCGCGGGAAATCGAGCGCGCCGTGCAGATTCTTTGCCGTCGCACGAAGAACAACCCCGTTTTGCTGGGAGAGGCTGGGGTCGGCAAGACGGCCATCGTCGAAGGCTTCGCGCAGCGCGTCGTCGCCGGTGATGTACCGGAAATCCTGGCCGACAAACGCATCGTGGTCCTCGACCTGGCCATGATGGTCGCCGGGACGAAGTACCGCGGCCAGTTCGAGGAACGCATCAAAGCGGTCATGAACGAAGTTCGGCGGGCCAAGAATACGATCTTGTTCATCGACGAATTGCACACCTTGGTCGGTGCCGGGGGAGCCGAGGGCGCCATCGACGCCGCCAACGTCCTCAAACCGGCCTTGGCACGCGGCGAGATTCAATGCATTGGAGCGACCACGCTCGATGAGTACCGCAAGTACATCGAAAAGGACAATGCCCTTGCCCGCCGCTTCCAAGAAATCATCGTCGAACCGACCAGCAAGGACGAAACGATCGAAATCCTCAAGGGCCTGCGCGAGCGGTATGAAGAGCATCACCGGGTGAAGTTTACCGACGAGGCGTTGGTGGCGGCGGTGGAGATGAGCGAACGATACATCACCGCCCGCTGCCTGCCCGACAAGGCTATCGACGTCATTGACGAGGCGGGAGCGAGGATCCGGTTGCGCAATATGTCCAAACCACCGGATCTGAAGGAGCTCGACGAACAGATCGAGCAACTTAATCGCGAGAAGGAAGACGCGGTGGCCAATCAAGACTTTGAAAAGGCAGCCGCTCTGCGCGACAAGGCCGACAAGCTGCGTCGAAAGAAGGAGGAGATCACTCAGGAGTGGCGCGAAAAGAGTCGGGAAACCGATGGCGTAGTGGACGAAGATGTCATCAGCGAAGTGGTGTCGAAGATGACGGGTATTCCGCTGACGCGTTTGAGCACGGAAGACTCGGCACGCTTGATGAAGATGGAGGAAGAGCTGCACAAGCGAGTCGTCAGCCAGGAGCAGGCCGTCGCCGCAGTCGCCAAGGCGGTGCGTCGTAGTCGAAGCGGTTTGAAAGACCCGCGCCGGCCCACCGGATGCTTTATCTTTGCCGGGCCGACGGGCGTCGGAAAGACGTTGCTGGCCAAAGCGCTGGCCGAATTCATGTTCGGCGATCCCGATGCGCTGATCCATATCGACATGAGCGAGTACATGGAGAAGCACAACGTCAGCCGTCTGATCGGCGCACCTCCCGGTTACGTCGGCTATGAAGAAGGCGGTCAGTTGACCGAGAAAATCCGCCGCCGTCCATACGCCGTGGTCTTGTTGGATGAAATCGAAAAGGCTCATCCCGACGTGTTCAACATGTTGCTGCAGGTGATGGAAGAAGGTCGGCTGACCGACTCGTTCGGTCGCAATGTCGACTTCCGCAACGTCATCCTCATCATGACCACCAATGCCGGTGCGGAGGCGATCAAGAATGAAGCTGCCTTCGGGTTCCAGAAGCCCGATGGGGACACGTCTTACGAGAGCATGAAAGCCCGGGTGATGGACTCGATCGAGCGGGTGTTCCGCCCGGAATTCCTCAACCGTTTGGACGACACGATCATCTTCCGCCACTTGACCAAGGAGGATTTGAAGAAGGTGATCGATTTCGAATTGTCGAAGGTTCGCGAGCGGTTGCTCGAGCGCGGCTTCGAGCTGGAGTTGACCGAGCCGGCCAAGGAATTCCTCATCGAGAAGGGAGCCAACCTCGATTACGGCGCCCGTCCGCTACGACGTGCTTTGGAGCAGCGGATCGAAGACCCGCTGGCGGAGGAATTGCTGCGTGGTGCCTTCGAAGGCGTCAACACGATCGTCGTCGACGCGGTCAAGAACGATGAAGGGAAGACGGTGCGACTCGAATTCCGCGGTGAGAATCGCGAACGAGAGCAACCCAAACTGGCCGCTGCCAGTAGCAATGAAAGCTGATCACAGGACGGAAGCTCAACGGTGCGACGCCATGCCCTGCGCTTGTCCGTCGACAGATCCTCGATCGCGAGCCGGTAGGCCTACCAGCTCGCGATTATTTCTTGCGCGGTTGTTGTTCCTAGTCGCGCACGGATTCTTTTTCACTCCCACGCAGCAGCTCTGGTCGCAATCCACGTCTGCTCCGTCCCTTCGTTTTGTCGACGCTACAACATCAAGTGGGATCAACTTTGTCCATTACAGCGGTCGCTCTGGACGGCATTTGATCTACGAAACGATTTCATGCGGTCTGGTTACATTCGATTATGACGGCGATGGTTTGGTCGACGTCTACCTACCCAATGGTAGCGCCATGGAGCCGAGTGCCAGTGGCCAATCGATGGGTAATCGACTGTACCGCAACCTTGGCTCCATGCGATTCCGCGATGTGACTGTCGAAGCCGGCGCTGGCGATGATGGGTTCGCATTGGGAGCAACGTCGGGAGATTACGACAATGATGGCGATCCCGATTTGCTGATCGCCAACTTCGGTCCCAGTACTCTTCTGGAAAACAACGGGGATGGTACCTTTCATCGACGGTTGTTGGACACTGGTGTGACACCCCTCGGGACGGCCCGCATGTCAGCCGGCCCGGCGATGCTCGACTACGACGGCGATGGATCGTTGGACTTGTTCATCGCTAACTACATCCAGTACGACCCCAACCGTGGCGTACAGAGGCTGATTTTCGGCATCCCTGCCGCTCCCGGCCCAAAGGACTACCTACCAGACTCGGATTTGCTGTACCGCAATGACGGTGCAGGCGGTTTCACCGATGTATCTTCGGCGAGCGGTATTGCTTCGTTTCCGGCTGCGGGCATGGGAGTTCTAGCGTGGGACTTTGATGGCGATGGAGATTGCGATATCTTCGTCTGTAACGACAGTGCGCCCAATCATCTCTACGAAAATATCGGCGACGGCCGATTCGAGGAGATAGCGTTGATCGCCGGTGTCGCCTACGACGTAACCGGCGCCCAGCAAGCGAGCATGGGAGTGGACGTGGGAGATGTTGGAAATGATGGATTGCTCGATCTAGTGACGACGAACTTTTCGGACGAAACCCCTACTCTGTACCAATATTTAGGCGATGGGTACTTCGATGACATTGGTCCTGCCGTTGGTTTGGGGGCTGCACACCGGCGTGTGACTTGGGGTGTAGTTCTGGCCGATTTCGATTCCGATTCCTATTTGGATTTATTCGTTGGAGCCGGTCACTTGTTCGATATCGTGTCGAACTCCAACTCCGCCGAGCAATTCGCTGTGCCGAATATTCTATTTCAGTATCGCCATGGCAAGTTCGTCGATGTGTCGGATCAAGTTGCGGCCGTGCGCGACATCCAGCAAGTAACGCGGGGAGTGGCGGTAGAAGATTTTGATACCGATGGAGACCTCGACCTGCTCTGCTTGAATTTCGATGGCCCCATTCAACTACTTGAGAATGTAACCCCTCAGCAAAGGCCTACCGTCGGTTTGCGGCTGGTGGGCAAGTCCTCCCCGCGAGATGGGGTTGGTGCGCAGGTGATATGCCAACCTGCTGATCGGCCGGACACCGTGCGCAGATCGGTAGTGGTCAGTGGTCGAGGCTACCAAAGCGATTTCGGACGATCCCTTCATCTGTCATGCCCTATCGGTTCACGCATCGAGGTGTTTTGGCCAAGCGGATCGATGGACACCTTCCAACTGAATGCCACCGATGCCGAACTAACCCTGGTTGAAGGGGAAGCCGCTCCTGTAGTGCTCCTGCATAAGGAAACGATGCCATGAACAGGCGACGCGCCAAACCTTGTTGTGCGCCGAACAAGCGAGGAAACATCGTGGTCATCTTGATGGTCTTCTGTTTGTACGGATGTACGTCGCCAGTTGATTCGAAGCAAGAAGACACTCTCCCCGCCCAGTCTCCGCAGAACACGGCCGCTGTTTCCCCCCTGTCCAATTCCATCGACTCCGCTCGCCATGAAGCGGTATTTCCACCCGCCACAGGTGCGTCAACGACCACATCCAGCATCAACGACGACGGCGGACGGCACTCGGGGACGCGCATCACACCGGCCAATTCAACCTCGGGCGATGACGCGACTCGGCCCGTCGATGTCAGCTTTATCACATTGAGCGTGCCGCTTTCGTCTTCACAACTGCGTGACGAAGCCTCGTTGCTGATGACGCAACTCAGTGAGCAATGGCTGCCTACGTCGACGGACGCGCAGGAGGTCGCTTCTCGGTATTTCTATTTGGTCGGTGAAAACGAGCGTGCAGATGAGATTTGGCAGCGAGCTCTCGAACTGGACCCGAATTATGGCTACGCCTACCTCGGTAGAGGTAAGGTGGCCATGCGTCAGGAGAGGTGGGAGGACGCCATCGACCTGCTTACCCAGGCGGTAGAGCTGCTTCCAGGACTGGAAGAGCCAATCAACGAGTTGGCCAAAGCCAAAATGGTGCAGGCTGACGTGGCGGGGGCAATAACCATTCTGGAGAAATACACTTCCACGCACAACGATGCTGCTGAGAGCTGGCTGTTGCTCGCCCAAAGCTATGCCGCGAAACGAGAACACGCCGCAGCTCGTGATGCCTATCGCCAGGTCTTGGAGTTGCGCCCCGAATCACCCCGTGCGGAAGAAGGCTTGGGAAGAGCATTGCTACGGTTGGGGGAGCGTGACGAGGGGCGACGCCTGCTGGAGAAGCAAGCCATAGCACGGCGGGAAAGCGAGCAGACCAACCGATCTCGCGCTGAGGTTTTCGCCGATGAGTGTCTCGACTTCGCCAAGCACTACACGGAAGCGGCGAAAGTATTGCGGCATCACGGCCAGGTAGTCGCGGCCCAACACGTGTTGGATAAGGCCACCTGGTTGGCTCCACACCATCTCCCCGCATGGAACCTCCTGCTGCAGAGTGTCGTGGAATCGGATGATCTCCACCGAGCCATCCGCCTTGCCATGAGAATGTGCCATGAGAATGCCTCCAATCCCTCCGCCTGGCTGTCACTGGCTCGACTGCACCTTGATGCAGGTCAAACAGACTCGGCGTTGGCCGCATACGATCGCGTGCTAACGTTACTACCGGACGATGCGAACGTACAGCAATTGGTGGCGAGAGTGTTGCTGGACTCGCGCCGTGATCCGAAACGAGCCTTGGCACTGACGAGAAAAGCTGTCGAACTGCGCGGCAACTCCTCCGATCATGAGGCACTGGCGCAGGCGTTGGCAGCCAACGGTAACATGAAGCAAGCACGGGAGCATCTGATCAAGGCAATTGAAATCGAACCTGAGAATGCCCACTACCGTCAGTCGCTTCACCAGCTGGACACCTATCTTAGCTCCAAACGTATCGACTCCGTTCCCCATGGCCCATGAATCGAGGTTAGCACGGAGGAGATAATGCAGTGGGAAAGACGAAGCGAAGGCCCGAGCCAGTGCCGTTTCATCGCTCTCGCCGCCGGCAAGTCGCTAAGCGCGCTCCGCTGCGCGCCGGCCTTGCGGGGGTGCTGCTGGTCATCCTTACCTTGGGTTCCTGGCTAGCCTGGACTGATTACCGTCGTGCTACACAAATCGCCGCGTTAAGTGCACGAACGCAGACCGCCTTGCGCGCCGGAAAGTGGGATGTGGCTGAACAGTACGCATCACAGTGGGCGATGCTCGATGTAATGAATCCCGAGGCGTGGATGGCGGCGGCCGAAGCCGCATGGGGGCAGGGTCGCGCGGAAGCCGCCGTGGCTTATCTAACTCAGATCCCAGCCCCCGCGCCGCTGGAAGCTTATCATCTGAAAGGCTATCTGGAAATGGAGGCCCTGCACGATCCCCAGGCGTGCCTGGCTACCTGCGAGACAACGCTGCAACATTACCCCGACGACAGGGAAACGCACCACCGACTGCTGTACTACTTCACCATGACCTGCCAAAGCGCCCCATTGCGCGAGGAAGTGCAACGTAGCATGACTACAGGTAGCGATTCGTTAACTACCTATGCCTACCTGCTTAGCCATCAGTGGCTACGGTTTAACAATGGAACCGAAATCACCAAACTATGGCTCGAACGGTACCCCGAAGAGGAGACATATCAGGTTGCTGCAGTACTCAATCTTATCGAGCACCCACTGCTGGAGGAAATCCTCCGTGCCTCTCGGGCCAGCGCTGAGGACGAACCTCGCCCGCGAGAGTTCGGTGAACAACAAGTGCGACAGTTGCTGGATCGATTTCCCCACAACCTTGAACTTCTCGCCACTGAGATACGCAACCAATGCCGCCATGGAGATGTAGTTGAAGTCGCCCGTCTGTTGATGCGTGCCCCACCTGAAGCCGTAGAAGACAATCGATTTTGGCGGTTTAAAGGTTGGGTGCATAGTGTTGAACAGGAGTGGGACGAAGCGGCCGACTCCTATCGAAAATCACTACAGCTTGCTCCCTGGGATTGGGCCACCCAATGGGAATTGGCCACCTTGATACGAGTGACGGAAGGTGTCGAAGCAGCGAAAGAAATGCAAAGGCTTGCCGACATGGGGCGACAGTTGGTAATCGGCATTCGTCAATCGAAGAACATCCACGAACTGACTCCTCCGTCCCTGTATCGACAAATCGCCGACTACTTGCGTGCGTGTGGAGAGAAGGAGATGGCAAACCGCGTCGAGGACCTGCTGAACAGATCCGCTCAGGCCGGCTCCCTGCAGCCGTAGCCCTTCACTATACCAATAGACGCTGCTGCTGGGCCTCTACCGATCATGGCAACTCGGTCCCCTGTCTTGGCCTATCATCGTTTCGCCACTTTTGCAAAACTCGCGCGGTTTGTTCCTCCGCGATGCGGATGAAATGATCTCTCATGGGAGGTGATCGGAATTCGGCTCCGGTCATCACGATGATGTCCTCCATCTCGCGTGCAGGCATGTGGCAATCGATACAATTCTCGCGCAACCGGGTGAGATCGACCGAGGGGTGCATTTTGCAGGAGTCTGCCGAATGGCAATGCTGGCATCGTTGCGAGAACAGCGAAAAATCTCCCCGTTCAAAAACATGCGGATTGTGGCAGTCGATGCATGTCATCGACTCGCTTCGTTGAAAACACTTACTTTGTGCCAGACGCGGAAGCTGTGAATTGGAGTGAATGCCACCCGGGGCAGCATCATAATGAAAGGTATAGTACTCGTCCAATCGCTCTCCCGGCCGAAAGTGAAACGGTTCCCGCAGCATGCTCTCGGGCAATCCTCCATGACACAACTGACAAACCTCAAGCGCACGTTGCCGTGGCAGATTGCTCGGATTGACAATACCGTGCGCTGGCATGTCGGGGTACTGGCGATGGAAAGCGACATGCTCCTCTCCTGGTCCATGACAGCGCTCACAGGTGACGCCCAAATTAAAAGAGTCGCGTCGATACTGGTTGATCGTTCTCGGCACAGGCTGAGCATGAGTCGTATGGCACTCCAGACAGAAGGCTAGAGTCGGCCGTGCATAGTCGGCAGTTCCGTCGATGTATCCCGGACTATTGATCCAGTCATCCAGAGACGTGAGGTACGAGACATGCATCTGAAAAAGAAACTGATCGTTCCAATACAAGTAGGTCTGACCAACCTTGCCGGAACCGATCACCAAATCGAAGGGAAAATCCTCGCTGTAGGTGACCCCATCTGCAGTAAAAAGTACGCGTTGGACCAACCGTTCATTCTGGTTAAGCATCCGAAACGTCAATCGCGGATGGGCAGATTTCAACTCGTTGCGTCCAGGCTCAAAATGCCCCAACACGGTCTCCGGAGTAGCAATCGCCGAAGTATGAAAATGCGATGTCTGGATAAACGAATCATAATACTCGCGATGGCATTCAACGCACTCTTGGGGACCGACGTATCCGGAGGAATCTGGCGGAGGCAGAGGCTGCGCAGGAGGTACGATGGGGAAAATCACCTTGCCCAATTGGATCGAACCATCACGCCTACGAAACCGATTTCCCTCTGCCAATAAATACTCATCCAAGGCCATGTACTGGACGTTATCCAGGTGCGGTACCGCTTGCTCTCCCACCCGATTCAACCATACGATCGCCGTGATAAGCAGGCCAGCCGTCGTGCCCCCCACGAGTATCCAAGCGCGTAAGCGAGACGTACCCCGGGTGTTGTTTTCAGTATTATTCATAAAGCCAGCTCGCCTTCCAATCTGCCCCCCGTATCAGCGGGATAGGTTTTTCGTAGGGAGTGCAGCAAAGAACGCTTAGAAACACGAACACTCAAAACTCCATTTCCCCGTGGTTTGCGCCCCTCGGTTGGAAGTTATAACAAAGATACTCAAACATCACGTCCACTAAAGACGGATTCCGTAAACTAGGGATGGGTGGACACATCCATTTCGGCCTCCACGGTCACTCCGCATCGGATAAACGACTTAGGTATAACGCATGCCCTTCTCCTCAACTCTTTCTACATTGTATGCGACGGTACTTAAACCGCGTCCTCGATTTGGCTTGTCGGTAATGGTTTCACGAGGTGCCCTGCTTATCGTCGCCTTTACCTCTGGTTGTAATTATTCTCCTATGGCATCGAATCAATCCACCCGATCGATCGAAGCTCAAGAGACGACCTCTTCAATAGGAATCGACACCCCCTCCCCCTTTCAGTTCGACATCGACGCGTTGGAGCGCAAATACGGCACGCTACCTTCCAGAGTACGTTTTCAGCAGGCCGAATCAGAGTTGGGCATATTCCATGTCTATCAGAATGGTGCCCAAGGAAGGGCGTTATTGGTAGAGACCATCGGTGGCGGTTGTGGTTGGCTCGACATGGATAATGATGGTTATTTCGATCTCCTCGTTAACCAAGGTGGTGACCCCACCACTGACGACTTGAACACACGACCGTCGGATCGTCTGTTTCGAAATATCGCCGGCGAGCGATTCGAGGACATCTCCCCGTCGGCACGGCTCGAGGAACCGTTTTATAGTCAGGGAATAGCCATTGGCGACTTCAACGGCGACGGATGGGATGATGCCTACATTACCAATGTGGAGCGAAACACTCTATGGCTTAATTGCGGAGATGGGACTTTCTTGGAGATAGGAGAGTGGTCCGGAGTCGCCGACCCGCGGTGGGGTACATCTGCCGCATGGGGCGACCTTGATGGCGATCAAGATTTGGACCTCTACGTCTGCAATTACTGTGTCTACGACCCCAAGAATCCGCAGGAATGCAAGGACCCGGCCGGCGTCGACACGATTTGTAACCCGCATATGCTCGAGGCATGGCCCGACGCTTGCTTTATTAATCAAGGTGATGGAACGTTTCGCGATGAGGCAGAGGCGCGAGGCATGCACGGTAAGAACGGACGAGCCTTGGGGGTGGCCATTGCCGATTTCACCAACGACGGATACCCCGATGTCTATGTAGCCAACGACACAACCGCGAATTTCCTCTACATCAATCAAGGAGATGGTACGTTCTTGGATGAAGCAGCTGTGCGCGGCTGTGCGGTCGACCGTGAAGGTAACCCTCAGGGAAGCATGGGGATTGCGGTCGCCGATTACGATCATAACGGCTGGCTGGACATCTACTGCACGCATTACTACGAAGAATCCAACACGCTTTATGCGAACCTGGGTGACCACGGTTTTATCGATCGCACTGCTGTCGCCGGACTTCATCAACCAACACTTCCCTTCCTGGGTTTCGGCACGGTGATGGAGGACTTCGATGCCGATGGCCGCTTCGAAGTGTTCATCGCTAATGGACACGTCGACAATTCTCGACGGGCGGCTGACCCGCGAATGCCGGCGCAGTTGTTTAGTGTTACCAACCAGGGCAACTGGGTAGATGTGGGTGTGACTGCCTCACGTTATTTTCATCAGAAGTTTTTGGCGCGAGGTGTAGCCAGCTGTGATTTTGATGGCGACGGCGACTTGGATCTGTGCGTCGTTAGCGAAAATGACCCCACCGTACTGTTGCGAAATGTTTCCGACCGCCAAAACTGGTTACTCCTGGAGTTCATCGGACTGGATACCAACCGTCGCGCCATAGGAACTCGGGTCACTATCATCGATGATCACTCACCGTGGACCACCGAGCTGATTGGGGGTGGCAGCTACGCCTCTTCAAGCGCACCTCAGCTATTTGTGGGGTTAGGGAATTCCTCTTCAGAAGTACGGTTGAACATCCGTTGGCCTGATGGTCTTGTCGAATCGCAAACGAGCCAAGTCAATCGTGCCATCCGGTTGAAAAGCCCTGGGCTACCTTGATGGCCTGCCAGCCACAAACTCTCCTCATCAACCTCAGTGGACTCAATTCTTCGCTTTATTGGATGACGAATCGCGGGAAACTCATGCCCCAAAACTAAGATGTGGTGTGCCGGCAAGTCGATTAGCACGCACTACATTCCCATCACCATTAGCCACGCGGTTGTGGATCCTCCGGTGGTCAGGAAACCGTCATGCCCCCCACTGTCTACTTTGAACTCGCAAAAACGTTCCTGCACGTCAGGAAAAACCTATTCTTGAGTTCACTTCAATTGCTGTTCATCGGGAACAGCGGCATCCGTGTAAGCGCCCATCAGAACGGTTGTTGACGAAGGGGGTATGTTGGTGACGTAGGCGATTAGTTTCCAGCTTCTACGTCAACCTGAGGAGTGACTCCCATGGCACAAGGACCGCGTCCGGCGAAAATTCGAGAGTGGTCGCAGCGAATGGCTCGCTATGCTGCATCTGGTCAAACCGTCACGGAGTTCTGCAAAGCCGAGCAGGTTTCGCAACCGTCATTCTACCACTGGAAAAAGAAGCTCGGCGACCGCGGCACGTCCCAGCGCACTGGCCAGCCGGCATTTCAAAAAGTGCGGGTGGTCGAAGGTCAAGTTTCCCCAATGGGCCTATCCATTCGCCTCCCTAACAACGTGGAGATCGTCGTCGGTCCCGATCTTCGGCTAGTGGAACTGGCGCTGGACAAAATGGTGGCGACGTATGAAACGGGCTTGGGAGGCTGACCGCATGCTATCGATCGCCGCTGGCGTCAGAATCTACGTCTACACCCGCCCCGCAGATCTCCGCAGAGGCATTAGCGGACTTAGCGGTCTGGTACGGGAGCAACTCAACGCAGACCCGCTCGACGGCAGCCTGTATGTCTTCATCAACCGCCGGCAAGATCGCATGAAGGTTCTTCATTATGAACGCGGCGGGTTTTGGCTTTACTACCGCGTGCTCGAAGCGGGGACGTTCGAATCGCTACGGCCCAACGACGGTGCTGAGGCGATCGAATTGGACACGACACAGCTTGCGATGTTGCTTGCCGGCGTGTCGTTGGTTGGCTCCGATCGCCGTCGCAAACGGTTTGCTCTATCCAGAACGCAAGCAGCATAGGCACCGAGTGCACCGGTGATGCTGGTCGGATCGAACACGTCCTGCGTCGAGTAATGGATGCGTGAAAACGTTTTGAAAAAAACTTGCAAGAACCTCGAAAAGGGTCTTGCGCCATCGGCGCACCTGGCTACATTCGTCGTCATGAACACAACAACGCATCCTGACGACGGCGATCGGCTAGCTCAGCTTGAGCAGGCAAACGCACTTTTCCGCGAGCAACTCCGCAGGCTTGACGTTGAGCTTCAGGAGAAGGACCTGAAGATCAAGTCGCTGCAGGAAGAAGTTGCCGGTTGGAAGAAGGCCTACGATGAGCTCTTGCTGCAGACATTTCGCAAACGCAGCGAACGCTATCTCGCCGATCCGAATCAGTTGAAGCTCGATTTCGGCGATTCGGACGAAGCAGCCGATGCGGCCGAAGGCCTGGCCGATGCCGTGGAAGAACTCGAGCAGACGATTCCCGAACATAAGCGGCGGCGTCCGCGCAAGAGGCGAGACGAGCGTCTCCCGCCGCATCTGCCGCGTGAAGAGGTGATGGCCGAGGTTTCTGACGATTTGAAAACCTGCCCGACTCACGGTGATCGCGAACTGCTGCCCGAGGCCATGTGGGACCGCACCGAAACGCTGGTGTATCAGCCGCCAAAAGCCAAAGTGCTCGTGACACTCTATCCCAAGTACGCCTGTGCCGCCTCGCCTGATTGTGGCATCGCTTCCCCCGAGCGGCCGAGCAGCCTGGTGGAAGGCAATAAGTACGATACTTCGGTGGCAGCGGAGATCATCACAGCGAGACTCGGCTATCACCTGCCATTCTATCGGCAGCAGGACCTGTTTCGCAGTATTGGCTGGACTCCGCAACGCAGCACGCTGTGCAACATCTACGCCCAAGCCCATTTCGTGATCGAGCCTCTACTCGCGTACTTCAAGCAGCAGTTAATGCAAGACTCGGTCATCGGAACCGATGAAACGCGAACGGCGCTCCTGCTGCCTCGTGCGCTGCCCGACTTCGACTTGGAGGATCCCAAGCAACGTCGTATGCACGAAGTGTTCAGCGAGGCAATTCGGGAAGGGAAACGCAGCATCAATGGCCGGATGTGGGCCTACCGCGGCTCGACGATCAAACTGAATCTGTTCGACTTTACGGTAAGTCGCCACCGGGACGGCCCCGAGTTGATGTTTCGCGACTACCAGGGGACGTTAATAGGAGATTGCTGGTCTGGATTCGAGTCGATTGTGGTGGCATCGGAAGGGGCCATTGTCCGCGCTGCATGCAATGCCCATGCCCGCCGCAAGATATTCGAGTCGAACGCCTATCCGTCTGATCGACGGCAGTGGCTGCAGTGGTATCAACAGTTGTGGGACATCGAGGACCGTGGCAAGGATATGTCGCCCGAAGAACGTCTGCAACTGCGTCAGACCGAGGCGGTCGAAATCTGGAAGGCGATGGAGCAGTGGTTGAAGGACGCGGACGAGCGAACTGGCCACGTGATTCTTCCGAAGTCCGACTTTGGCAAAGCGATCCAATACATTAAGAACCACTGGGGTCCGTTGCGACGGTATTTGGATGATCCTCACGTGCCGATCGACAATAACGATACCGAGCAACTGATGAAACAGGTTGCGATCGGCAGGAAGAACTGGCTGTTTGCTGGTAGCGTGAAGGGGGGTGAACGAACGGCCGGCTTACTGACTCTGGTTAGCAGTGCCCTGCGGAACGATCTGGACGTGTGGTCTTACATCAAGGATGTGCTCGACCAACTGCTTGCCGGCAATACGAACTACGAGTCGCTCTTGCCATGGCACTGGCGTCACGAGCATCCGGAAGCTGTTCGCGAGCATCGCATTCAGGAGCGCAAGGAGCGGACGGATCGTAAACGAGAGCGTCGTGTCCGGCGTCGAGCATGGAAGCAACGCGCCCGATCGGGCTCCACATGATCGGCGGCTCAGCGGGACTGTTTAAGTCAGCCACGTTACTGATTCTCCTTCGTGCCGATCTTCGTGCCGATGCGCGATGTGCCGGTCTTTGTGCCGATCCGATGTGCCGATCCGATGTGCCGATCCGATGTGTCGGCCTGATGTGCCGGTCTGATGTGCCGGTCTGATGTGTCGGCCTGATGTGTCGGCCTGATGTGTCGGCCTGATGTGCCGGCCTGATGTGTCGGCCTGATGTGTCGGTCTGATGTGTCGGTCTGATGTGTCGGTCTGATGTGTCGGTCTGTGCTAATTGCTGCGCGTTAACTCGCGTCCGCCGCCCTGCCTGCGGAATCGTCCCTCTCACCTTCTTCTATCGAACCGAGCAAGTCAGACGGCCCCACCAACGCCCCCATCGGCCAATGGCCCTGCTGGGCGCTTACGCATCCGTAGCTGCCCATTGGAGGCGACGATAAACAACGAAAGCAGCACGACCAGCCATCGGCCAGTACGTGCTGCTGTGGGCTAGCGCACTCGTTTGCTCAAGGGAAAACCAGGTTATCGATCCTTCAATGGAATCGCCTCCAGCGCAGAGAAACCATCGGGGACGACTTCCACCAACTCAATTGTCAAAAGCGAACTGGTAGTGTTCTCCCTCTGCTTCCACAAGCAACTAGCGCATCGACGTTCGACAGCTAGAACGAAACGCAGCTCGTTCCAATTCTCAGCACGCGAACCTTGAGTAATAGGTCGACGGTGCTCAGCGAGAAGTCAGGTCCAAGTCGAGTGAGTTTTCTCCTGGCACTACCGTATAGGATAGTCCAGAAGTGGCCGGATTCGCATACTTTGCAGGAAGTTCGTTCTTGAGCGTTTCGTTGCGATTCTGAGGTTGAGCATCCGCTGCCGTATACCCCTGCTGCAAGAGGGCCATCTCTTCTTCTTCCGTCAATTTCTTGTTGGGATCGACTGCCGGCGGATCACTCTGCTGCCCATAAGGGCTCATCCCTCCATCGGGTACGGAATACTTGCTGACCGAGATCTTATAAGTACCCGGCACAACCCCCTCGACAGTCTTCGTTTGAAACGCGGTCATCAGGGTGTACTGGCCATTGGCATCCGTTTTGCCTGTGGCAGGCTTCCCCTCGCCATCGGGCTGAAAGGTAACCACGGCACCCTCGACCGGTTTCCCATCCAATGTCACTTTGCCTGTAACCTTTGCTGTTTCAGGAATACTCTCCCCACAACCGACTACGACGGAAAACAATAGCAATACAATTCGTTTCATTGAAGTCTTCCTCTTTGTGTCTATCATGGCGTCCAATCGGAACATGATTGGATCGCTAAATGTAAACCGGTTCCGAAATCGACTAGCCAATCGTTCTTGCAAGTTCACGCTCCCATACCCTCGATTCTGCAATCAAGGGCACAAAATCGATGCCGTAAGCCCATGAGAACGGAAAAGAGCGAGGTCCCGCAGGATGAACCTCGCTCTCACCTTGGCATCTGAAACTCGACATCACCCTAGAGTGACAGGGGAGCGTGCATTACTCAGGCGCCTGAACCACCTCACCCCCAGCCATCGTTCCCAACGCTCCCCATACGCCATAGGGACTGGCCGGAGAATTCTGCGCTAACGTAGCAGGAGCCGTCAGGTTGCCGGTATCAATGTTCTCCGTGATGAAGGTTACCGACCCATCGGCCTTGCATGCATTGACCCCACCAGTGTGATTACTGGTCGGTGGCAAGAGCGCCGGAACTCCATCACCCCAAGAAATCGTCTCAGTGCACGAAGGTGAATTGGGTGCCAAAATCGTATTGAAGGCTACGTACGTGGGATGGCCGTCATGCCAAACCTTGCCGCTATTGCCTTGATGCATCGAGACAACATTTGGATTCAGATATTGACCATCGCGTGCATTGAGACAGAGGATCGGTGAGCCAGCAATGCCCTGCACGAGCGCTACCGTCGTCTTGAAAGGAACTCGTTCGCCGGCTTGCAACGTGTTACCAGCCTGGCTGTTGTAGTTCGACGTATTCACCAATCGCTCACTGTACATCAACGTGTTCGACGTTCCATCAGTGATCGTACCGAAGGTAGCATGGCCAGAGCCTTTTCGCCAACCTTGTTCTCGGGCCCAACCATGAGCAAAGATCCCACTCGTATCACCGGTCTGGTTGATGGAATCACCACCCCACAGGGCCCACCCCATCGCACGACCGTTACCGCCAATACACATCGAGTAGGTGTTCGCCTTGGCGCGGTTTTGAGCTTCCGGATCGGACGGGCATTTCATCAACGCAGGGGAAGTATTCCAGGGTTGCCACCCTCCCCACGCTTCCGGTCCTTGCGGAGGGGCGGGATTCCCGTATTGGCCGTTTGGGTCGCCGGCAGCGATCTGATTCCACTGATTGCTCCCCTCGATATAAGGAAGAATAGTAACAAAACCGCTCAAACGATCGGCGTTTCCGTCACCACCATTCCACCGCCCCGTCCCTCCTTGGCGATAAGGGAACTTCTTGTGTGCGGACTCGTAGTTGTGCGCTGCCAATCCCAACTGCTTCAAATTGTTCTGGCACTGCATACGACGAGCGGCTTCACGCGCCGCTTGGACGGCCGGCAATAATAGTCCGACCAAAATGCCAATGATGGCGATGACGACGAGCAGCTCCACCAAGGTGAACGCTCGCCTGAGACCATGGTTTCTCATGCGAAAACCCTCCTTCGATTAACGAAAAACGAACCGAAAACAAACAAAAACAACAAACCAGTACTTCGACCGGTATCGCGCTTCAACCAAAATCTCTTCCCAATCGCACTGTCGCTCCTCTCAGCTCAACGGTTCGCAATAAACCGCAGTAAGCTCTGTCAATGACTCAGCAGCCAAGCTTTTCTCCTTGCAGGACTCACTTCTAACGGGCGAATCGAACCCGAGGGAGGCAAGCGGAACAATCGAGGCTCCGCGGTGGTGCGATGTAGTTGGAAGTAATGGTCTATGGTGGAGGTGAAAGTTCGCCAGTCGGAAAACTTTTGGCGATTGACGAAACATGGGATTACAAGACAGTAGGGTGAATGTCATTATAGGAAGCACACGCGCCAATGCAACACCACCCCACATAAAACAATAGCTAAGGGGAGAAAAACCATCGCTCTGGCAACTACACCATCTCCATCCTGGGGGTTTCCATGCCTGCATCTTTGCATTGGAATCCTCGTCATGGGGATCTATGGCCACTTTTCGGCAAGTCACCTATTGGGGGACGAAGCGTCGCGGATAGTGCTAACCTGTCCAACCATCACCGAGAGTAGTGGAGTTGGTTGTGCGGGGGATGGTTGGGGTCTGTGGACGCATAATGATTCGGGAGATGGGCCGAATCTCTACGCATTTGATTGTCATGGCGGCTACCTAGGCACGGTGCGACTCGATGTTGATAACGCCACGGATTGGGAGGACATGTGCAGTTTCCAGGTCCAAGGTAAGCCCTACCTGGCAGTAGCCGATACGGGGGATAATCAGCTCGCCCGCCCCTATGTCGAGATCCTGGTGATCGAGGAACCCAAGTTGGAGAGCCTGCGAAGCGCCGAGCGCTCACCATTGGTGGCTCCTATCGTGGAGCGGTACCGCATCAACTTCTCCGACGGCCCCTGCGATTGTGAAGCATTGGCCTACGATCCTCTCGACGACTCTTTCCTCCGGGCAACCAAGGAGCGCTGGCGTTGCCGCCTGTTTGCGGTGAGGAGAATTCCCCTGTCGTCCCCCTCTGCAAACATCAATAGACACACGCGAGTAGTATCCCCTCGGCTCGCGGGAACCGTTCTCCTGCCGTTGGTCACCGCAGCCGACATCTCGCGCGACGGCCGACAGTTGGTGTTGGGAACTTACGGTCCAGCCTGCTTGATTCAACGGGCGAAGGGAACTGCGGATTCGTGGCAGTTCCAGGCATCGAATCTGACTATGTTGGAGCTACCTGCACGGCGACAGGGAGAAGCGATCTGCTTCTCCCCCTCGGGGACCCAACTTTATGTTACGACAGAAGGTACCCCAGCCTGGGCCTGGCGTTTGCCCATCTCCCGCTGATGCTGCGCCCTGATGAGGCGACACGGCATCCTCCTGAAGAGCGGACTGCTTTTCGCGGCGCAGGATTGACAGCGATGCGCAACCGACGGGTGCCGGCGATTCGACGGGCTGGGCACGAGCATTCACGCGCGCGGCGATCCCCTACCCTGCCCCGTAGATCAGATCGGCATTCTGCCCACGATGGCGAAGGCAATGGTCGATAAGCACCAGAGCCAACATGGCTTCGGCGATGGGCACCGCTCGGATGCCGACACACGGATCATGACGCCCCTTGGTGACGACTTCCGCCGGCAGTCCCTCTCGGTTCACGGTGCGCCCGCGCAGACGGAGGCTGGAGGTCGGCTTGAGAGACAGATGAGCAATAATATCTTGACCGCTGGAGATGCCGCCTAGCGTACCGCCCGCATGGTTGGACAGGAAACCATCGGGCGAGATCTCATCGCGATGTTGCGTCCCACGTTGCTCGACGACCTCCACACCGTCACCAATCTCCACCGCCTTCACCGCATTGATCCCCATCAGCGCGTGGGCGATTTCTGCGTCCAGCTTATCGAAAACCGGCTCGCCCCACCCCGGCGGCACCCCTTGGGCGACCACGGTGACCTTGGCCCCGATGGAATCCCCCTCCTTTACCAATTGTTGCATGAACGATTCCAGCTCGGGTACCAATTCGGGGTCGGGGCAGAAAAAGGGATTGGTGTCGATGGCGTCCCAGTCCACGTTTCCAATGCGCAACGGCCCCAGTTGAGACAGATATCCGCGAATGCGAACTCCATACCGTTCGGCCAGGTACTTCTTGGCGATCGCCCCAGCGGCGACCCGCATCGCCGTCTCCCGCGCCGAGGCTCGGCCACCACCGCGATAGTCCCGAAAACCGTACTTGCGATCGTAGGTGTAATCAGCGTGGGCGGGTCGGTAGAGGTCTTTGATGTTCGAGTAGTCCTTGGAACGCTGATCGGTATTCTCGATCAACAAGCCGATCGGCGTCCCAGTGGTCTTGCCCTCGAACACACCAGAGAGGATGCGCACGCAATCAGGTTCTTTGCGCTGCGTTGTGTAGCGCGATTGTCCAGGCCGCCGACGGTCCAAATCGACTTGAATGTCCTTCTCGCATAACTCCAAGCCGGGAGGACAGCCGTCGACGATACACCCCAAAGCAGGCCCATGGCTCTCGCCGAACGTGGTGACCGTGAACATCTTGCCGAAGGTATTTCCAGCCATGCTTTTCCTACCATGCAGGATATCGTACGGGGAGATTTTCCAAGGCAAGATTATAGGTCGATCGACCGGTTGCATAGAGCCGCCATGCTTTTCGCCTGGAAAATTGATTGCCCACAATCGTAGGCTCATCCTCTCAGCCGGATCGGCTCCCGCCTCGCTATCCATCCCCCAGGCCGTAGAACGTTCTTGCAACCTTGCGGAGGACCGGGAGAATGAAGCGACCGATGGCGGAGGACGCCAGTCGGGGTTCATGCGATACCATCGCTTGACGTGCGCTAGTCTGTTATCAATTCCATTCGTCTACTTTCTACATGGGGTGAATTGATCATGCCGAAATTGACCGTTGAAGGAGTGGGTACGTTCGAGGTTCCGGCAGGCAAGCGCCTGGTGCTCGCGTTGGAGGAAGACGCGGGCATCGATCAACTGCACGCCTGCGGTGGTCACGCACGGTGCACCACCTGCCGCGTTGAGTTCATCGAGGGGGAACCGGACAAGATGACCAAGGCAGAAAAAGAATGCCTAAGGGCCCGAGGGCTTACCGGTGTGCGCTTGAGCTGCCAGATTCTGGTGGATCATGACATGACCGTCCGCGCCATTTCGCGTCTAGAAGGCAGCGGCCGCAAGGACGTCGGCAGCCCGGTCGATCCCCAACTGCCGTTGGACACCGAGTGGGTAAGCAAGGATGATTAGATTCTGGGGCATGGTTTCCCCTGTTGCCCGGATCGGCGACCGTATTCGGTAGTCGGATACCTGACCAAGGATCGACGCAGCATGTCTTCTTCAACAACGGCTGACTCCCAACGACCGTGGCATGCCTTGCCCCCGGCCGAGGTCCTGCGATTGTTAGAAACATTCGAGCATGGCTTGGAAACGGCCGAGGCGCAGGCACGACGGCAGCGGTGGGGCCCGAATCGACTGCCAGAGTCCCCGCCGCCGCGGCTGTGGCAAGTCGCGGTGCGTCAGTTCCGCAGTCCGCTCATCTACATCCTCGCCATCGCGGCCCTAGTTTCGTTGGGATTGGGGGAGGTCAAAGACGCCACGTTTATCATGGCCGTGCTGCTGATCAATGCGGTTATCGGCACGTCTCAAGAGTGGAAGGCGGAGCGCAGCAGCCACGCTTTGCGGAAGATGCTCCGCATTCGAGCCACGGTCCAACGCGACGGTGAAACGATCGAGGTGGATGCGGAACAGCTAGTGCCGGGCGACATCGTGTGGTTGGAGTCCGGAAATCGAGTCCCGGCCGATATTCGTTTGCTTTCAGCCCACGGTTTGGAAATCGACGAATCGCTGCTGACCGGGGAATCGCTGCCGGTACGGAAAGATCCAGCCTGGATGGGAGAGCCGTCGCAGCCGTTGGCCGACCGAGCGAATATGGCCTATGCCGGCTCGATCGTCACCCGTGGCCGTGCCAAAGGAGTTGTCGTGGCCACCGGCGCACAGACGAGCATCGGCCAATTGGCACTAGACGTTTTCGGGCGAGAGGGCGGCAAAGCACCATTGCTGGAGCGCATGGAGCGTTTCACCCGCGTCGTCGGGGCCGCGGTGCTGGTCGCGGCCATTCTCATCAGCTCGCTGGGCATCTTCGTGGGCACGTATACGGTAACCGAGATGTTCATGTTCGCCGTGGCCCTCGCCGTGTCCGCCATTCCGGAAGGTTTGCCCGTGGCCTTGACGGTGGCATTGGCCGTGGCCACCATCCGCATGGCAAGGCGCGGAGTGATCGTTCGCCGTCTGGCAGCCGTGGAAGGACTCGGCAGTTGCACTCTCATCGCCACCGACAAGACCGGCACGCTCACGTGCAATGAATTGACTGTGCGGGAAGTCCGACTGGCCAACGGCACGCCCCTTCAGGTCACCGGCCAAGGCTATGCCCCCATCGGCCAGGTGCTGCGCGGCGGCAAACCACTCGTGGGAGGCGGCGATGAACCCGTTTGGCAGTTAGCCCGTGCCGCCGTCCTGTGCAATGAATCCGACCTGCACCAGCACGACGGCCAGTGGATCTGGCGAGGTGACGCCGTCGACATCGCGCTGCTGTCGTTCGGACATAAGCTCGGATTGGTCCGCGAAGTGTTGCTCGATTCTTTTCCGCTGGTCAATCAAATCCCATTTGAACCCGAGTACCAATACTCCGCGTCTTACCACAAGATCGATGGCCAGACGTTGCAGTTGGTCAAGGGCGCTCCCGAACGGGTGCTGGCCATGTGCTCCAGCGCCGCCGGCGGTGCGGTGTACGACCGAGCCTCGCTTGAGGAATCCGCCCGTCAGTTGGCTGAGCAAGGATACCGCGTGCTCGCTCTGGCCCAAGGGATAATGCCCGCGCCGATTTCCAGCGACGAAGCGCCTCCGCCGCCCCAGGACCTGGAATTTCTTGGCTTCGTGGCCATGATCGATCCCCTCCGTTCGGGCGCTAAGGAGGCCATCCGCGCATGCCGACGGGCAGGCGTCCTGGTCACCATGGTGACTGGCGACCATCGGGTCACGGCGTTGGCCATCGCGCGTGAATTGGATCTGGCGACGGATGAGCGTCAAGTCATGACGGGTGCCGAACTGCAGGCGATTCCCGAGGATCAACTCGTTCAGACGGTCGCCGACATTCGGGTCTTCGCCCGGGTTGCTCCTCGCCAAAAACTACAGATTGTCGAGGCGGCGCAGCGTGCGGGACACTTCGTCGCGGTAACCGGAGACGGAGTCAACGATGCCCCGGCCCTGCGGGCGGCCAACATCGGCGTCGCCATGGGGAAAGCAGGGACCGACGTGGCGCGGGAAGCAGCCGAATTGGTGATCAGCGACGACAACTTTGCCACCATCGTGCACGGCATCGAAGAGGGACGCGTGGCTTACGACAACGTGCGCAAGGTGATCTACTTGTTAGTCTCGACCGGTGCGGCGGAGTTGGTATTGATGGCCCTGGCCGTGGCCACGGGAACTCCGTACCTGCCGCTGTTGCCCGTGCAGTTACTGTGGCTGAATCTGGTGACCAACGGCATTCAGCACGTAGCATTGGCGTTCGAACCGAACGAGGGAGACGTCCTGGATCGACCACCGCGACCACCGAAACAGCGCGTCTTCGATCGCCTGATGATGGAGCGCACCGCCATTGCGGCACTCCACATGGGGATTATCGGATTTATGACTTTCCGCTGGTTCCTGCCGTCGACAGCAACCGAGGCTGACGTGCAAGCCGCTCGCAATGCGCTCCTGCTGTTGATGGTTCTGTTCGAGAATATCCACATCGGCAACTGCCGCTCAGAGACCAAGTCGGCCTTCGCCTTGTCCCCGCTGCGCAGTCACACCTTGATGGCCGGAGCCTTCACTGCCTTTTTGATTCACGTGGCCGCAATCTACCATCCGTTCGGGCAATCCGTGTTGGCGACTCAGCCGATCACCGCCGCCCAATGGCTCGTCCTTCTCATGCTCAGCCTGACCATTCTCCCCGTCATGGAGCTGCATAAGTGGAGTTGGAAACGTCGACATGCCCGATGATTCTCAGACACCTTACCCACTAGTGCACCACCAGGCCTCCATTCCTGATTTTTTTTTTGCAACAAGTAGTGAACCCTTGACCATTAATCTCGTAGTAGATAGAGTAACGTTTCGAACGTCAGGACTGGTCGGGTTCCTGGAATCGGCATTGTGGCTTTACCTGCGATAACTATGCGCGCAACCCGACGTTTCTTCACCGCGATCCTCCTGACGGCCTACGTTCTGTTTGCCGTCGGCGCCGAGCCTCTTCACCTGTGGCAGGTAAGCGGTTGCGGCCAGGGTTGCCTTGCGGTTCCTGCAGATGGGTCTAAGGGCCAATACATCGGCTGCTGCGGGCATCACGACCATCATGCACAGGATGCTGACGGACAGGAAGATCACGTTCCGCGTGAGGATCATTCCCACGATTCGTCCGATTGCTCGGTCTGTCAGGTTTTGGGGCAAGCCCAAGATAAAGTCGTTCCAGCATCGCTGGTTGTTTCTGGCGATGTGGTGGCGGCAGTGCCTTTCTCAATGCCCCTCGTATCTCCCCAGCCGCTCGCGGCCGGGTTTCGTTCCCGCGCACCCCCTGCCGCTTGACCAATTGGCGGCGATCTCCTCGGGACTCTAGTAATCGTCTAATCCGCGGGCTGACGCTGCGCAGTTGCCTCGCTCTGAGAGGTGCGGGCGTAGGGCGTTGGCTGGTGTGATGGGAAATTCGCTTGCTGAAGATCTGAATGTTTGGGCGGTGTTTCTACGCTGCTAATCCACGGTGACGCATGGGCGTTATCGATAAGCAAAAACCGCTGCGCGCGGCGTTCGGAGATTACGAGGTCCGACCAGTCCTGTTGATCCGGCGCTCGCGCGGCGGCCTTTTGAAAACTGGTCAGGGACAGGGCATGACGCTCACGTCCCACAAACGGCGATTGCAATCGCGACATACGGCTGGCACCGGTTGCCGCCAGCCTTCCGGACAAGGCAACCAACGTGTGTTCGAGTTTTCGAGTTTCGCTTTCACTCTGATTTGAAGAAGGAGAAGCAACATGCTTCGCAAAATGTTTCGTAGCAAGAAGGGTCAAGGTTTGGTCGAGTACGGTTTGATCATCGCCGGCGTGGCGTTGATCTGCGCCGCGGCGATCTCGGTGTTCGGTCACAAGACCAGCGATTTGATCGCGGCCGTGGCGACGGTGTTGCCGGGTGCGCACGCGGACGACAACGAAGCGATGATGAGCGGCAAGCTGATCGAAACGACTGCTGGCGACGGCCTCAGCGGCGGTCCTGGTATCGAGCTTGACATCGTCACCATCGAAGGCAACTCCGGTACGGGCCGCTTGCAGGCCAACGTGACCGGGACGGCTGGTGACGGCTTCGGCGGGTTGATCCTCGAACCGTAAGCCGGTTTGGCCATTCACCGCCCTCCGCGCCCGCTTGGCGGGCGCGGAGGGTTCTCTACTTCGTGAATATGTTCATGAGTGAGCTGCTCTTCATCGCCGTGCTGGTGCTGCTGGCCGTCGCGTCCGTCTGCGACGTGCGACGGCGCGAGATCCCGGATTGGATCGCAGTTGTCGTGTTCCTTGCGGCCGTTGTTGCGGCAACCCTGGGAGTTGCAGGCATCCGGTTTTGGATGGTGGCGACGGGCGGAATTCTTGGGTTGACGGTCGGTGCCGCCATGTTCCGATTTGCCCGATTCGGCGGTGGCGACGCGAAACTGCTGGGTGCAATCGGCACGTTGCTGGGGCCGGTGGGATTGCTGTTCGCTTTGTTCTGGATGGCGTTGGCTGGAGGCGTGCTTGCGCTGATCGCGATGGTTCGCGGTCAGCGCGACTATGCCTACGGCCCGGCGATCGCGCTGGGCTATCTGGCGTATTTGATTTGGCCGGCAGGGTTGCTGCAGCAGCTCATGCCATGAAGGTTCTTCACATTTATTGAATTCGCAAGCAAGGAGTTTGGTCCATGAAAAAGCAAGTACGGACATCCCTGGTGATCGGAATCGTCTGCCTGTCGGCTTTGATCGTTCGCGCGGACGACGAGGCAAAACAAGAGCACGCCAAAATGCAGAAAGAGCATGCGGCGGCCCACCATGAGCACGATGCGTGGGAGGCCGAACACAGCCGCTGGCGGGCGGAACATTTGCGAGCCCTGGCGATGCTGGCGAAGCTCCAGGCGCGGATTCTGGAACACGAAGCCATTCTCGAAGAACACGCGCAGCACATTCGATCCCACGAGGATCACATGCGGCATCACGCGGAAGAAATCGCCGCGCATGAGAAAGAAGGCGATGCGAAGGAACACACGAAACTGGCTGAGTCGCACACGAAATTCTTGAAAGAGCACGCCGAGTTGGCCAAGTTGCATGCGAAAGTGAAAGGCGGCCATGACGCCTTGATGAATCAGTTGAAGAAACTACTGAAGACCTCCGAGGAAGAATGATCCGTCCGACCGAGCATCCTCATGCATCGTTGCGCCAGCCGAGAATGACTGGTCGAAAGACTGCCCCACGATCGCGGCGCGGCCAGTCGCTGGTCGAGTTTGCGCTGGTCGCGCTGGTGGTTTATATGCTGCTGGCGGCGATTTTGACGTTTGGTCACGCGCTGTATGTCGCGCAAGGACTGCAGACGGCGGTCGACGTCGGATCACGCGAAATCTCTCGAACGCCGCTGCCGGCCAATATAACGCTGGACAATCCGGCCGACGATCCCGAGCCGGGAGCCCTGCACCACGACGATGTTCGCAGCCGCATTTTTGATGAAGCGTTCCTTGTCATCGACCTGAACGCGTTCTATGCCAGCGATCCGAACGCCAACTTCTTTCAGGACGCCGTTCCGCAATTGCCGTTGCTCAACCAGCAGTTGGCCACGCTGATGATTGTTGATCGGCCCGACTTCAACGGTGACGGAACGGCGGACGCCTGGCTGCTGCGCTATCCCGGAGCGTTGTTGACACGTTCGACAGCGATCGCGCCCCCGACCGGAGTGACCTATCCAAGTTGGGTGGCAACGGATTACGCCGTTGGCATTCCGGTGGTGACAAGTCGCGCGGTACCAGGACCAGGTGCAGTTGGTGGCTTCGAGACGATACGCTGGGTTCCTGTTGTGGAAGAGATCGACAGCGAAAGCTCACCAGGCGACAACACGGCGCCGAATCCCGATCCGTTCAAGTTGGTTCAGGATGACCCAGCCAACATCGACCATCGAGGCATTGTCGCTTTGCGGATCAATTATCCGTTCCAATCGGCGTCGATGAGCAGCTTTCGCGCGAGCCCAGCGGGCTCGTTCGAGCCGACGCTGGGTTTTCCAAATGCGGCCGATGACGACGAAGTGACGGAACTGAATCCGTCGGAGAGGCCAGGCGATCTTACCGGCGCGCCGCTGAGTGATGGTGAACACTACGCCGGAACTTATGGCGGGCAGTACGGACTGGGAGCCCAAGGCGCGATGGGAAGCGAGTACTTCACCGGCGGACGGCCCGTGCGACCCTACCGCCGCGTGATCTCGGCTCAGGCGATCTATCGGCGCGAGGTGTTTCGGTAGCGTCTTGCAGCGGGAAGGCCCATCCTGAAAGCGTCGCAAGTAGGATGCTTGCCTTTTGAACACAAGGAGGAATCACTCGAACCAAACGAAACAACTGTTCTGCTGAACGGATCCCATGAAAACGATTCCACCTTATCGCCGTCGTTCCTCTACCACCTTCTGGTTGGGGGGCCTTTTTGTTTTCCTGACGGTCGCCGGCGGAGTCGTCGGACTGTTGGTGTTGCTGGGTGTGAATTTAAATCCCTTTGCGGACCAACGGGAGGATCCGTTCATGGTGCGCATCCCGATCAACAGCAGACCGATTCCGGCGTACGAACGGGTGTCGCGTGAACATCTGATCAACCCACAAACCGGCGGGCTGATGTACCAGCGTTTGCCTCCGCAATCGGTGATCGGCATGTCGATCACCAGCATCACCGCCGATGGTTCGCACGTGGAAGACCGTGTCCAAGCGGTGCGCAGCGTCGATGGCGAGGTCGTATTCGTGACTACCGGGGGTCAGGAAGTACCGCAGAGTCAGACATTGGAATTGGGCGGCGCCATTATGAACGTCAATGCGATCATTGGGCGGGTGGTAAAGAAGGACAAACGGCCGGGATTAGGTTTTCAGGAAGACAACTTTTTTCCTCGAGGAACGCCAGAGGGAATCGCCGGCGCGACACCTCCGGGGATGCGAGCCGTCGTGCTCGACGCCACCAAGCTGACCGGCGCCCACGCGCTGAACGCCGGAGACAAAATCGATCTGATCGCCAGCGTTCCCGTAGAGAAGCTGAGTTTATTCCAATCGCAATACACAAGCAGATTGCCTGGAGCGGCACTGGTAACCTCCGCCTCTTCACGACCGGCGGAAGCAGCAACCGAACCGATGTTGCTCGCTCAAAATGCGGTCGTGCTCAAGCCGGTCTACGTGCGGAACGAGGCCACGACATCTTCATCGTTGACACAGGGCAAACGCGTGCAGAACGTGCCCAAGTACGAGGTGGCGATCGCGGTCGCCCCGGACGATGTCATACCGCTGCAAAGTGCCCTCAACCAGGAGCTGACCATTACGTGCGTGGCCCATTCGATGCAGCCGACGACGGCGGAGCCGACCGCTGCGGAATCCGTCCCATCCGAGCTGACGGCACCGGTGACGGTCCGACCAATCCTGGCCTATGAGGTGGTGACGCGCGAGGCGTTCGTCAACCCGGCCACCCGCCGCATTCGCATGGAGCCGATTAGCCGCCAACAAGCCGAGCGGTTAGGCATCGTACGCTCGCTGCAGGATGCCTTGGGCGCGGTAGCGCGGCACGATATCCCGGCCGGAAGTTTTATTCGATACGCCGACCTACTGAACGGCTCCTTGTCCGAAGCCCCGCCATCGAGTCCCTCCGCAGAAAATCGCGCCGCTGCGGACCGGGATGCTCCATTTCGGTTTGTGTCGCAGCCCCGCGAGCCTCCAGTGATGATCTCGCAAAGCAATTCATCTCCATTGGAAGGAGCCTCGGTTGTGGGCGATCGACCGGCGATCACCGAATTCCTTCCGCCGGGGAGGTTTGCGGTCGCCGTCCCATGGAAATTGCTCTATGGAGCCGAACACCTGCAGATTGAAGATCACGTCGACCTTCTGGCGACCTATCCACTCGAACGAAAACAGTCGGTAAACAGAACGGCAACTCGGGGTGATAACACCGTGGTCAACAGTGAGTACGAAGACTTCGTCCTCCGGGCGACGGATCGCACGCGATCGGAGTCGCTCGGCGCGCGCGGCGAACCGTGGCTGGTGGCCACCGATGCGATCGTCGTCGGCCCCGTGGGCTATCCGGCTCCGGCCGCGGCGTTGCGGGCAATCGGCGCCGAGCAAAACTCGGCCGGAACCGATACGCCACAATCGGGTCCGGCGATTTTGCTAGCGGTCGACAGCCGCGATGTCGAATCGCTGGCCACCGCCCTGAACACGGCGGAGGTCCAGTTTTCAGTCGCCTTCCGTCCTCGCACGGCCGCAGCCATGCCGCCGGGCTTCAAGCGAATTGCCGTTGCACCCGTGGAGTTGGCAGCTTTCGAATTGTTTTCCGACTTGAACTGGAAGGGGTTGCGTCGGGAAATCACCACGCGTTTGGTGCGCGAAGATGATGTCAACTTTCAGGATGCGATTTCCGCCAGTGAGATTGCGAACTATTACGGTAGAGTCTTGAAGACGCGCAAACTGCGGTTTCAATCCTTCACCCCCGACGACTTCTTGCCTCCCGGCGCGGCCCCCGGAGCGGCGGCCGGTATCCACGGCCAAAACTTGGCGGTAATGGTCTCCACCGACCAGATTGCTGGCTTGGGGCGATTCAGCGACAACGATCGCATTGCCATTGTTCTAGCCGGCGCCCCCCAATTGCCGCCAAACGCAGTGCTGCGCGGGTCCAAGACGCTCGGCCCGGACGCCGAAGTGGTGGTGCAGAGTGCTCGCGTCGTGCGGTCGGCGTCCGACACCAGCGATACGGTGACGCTAGAAGTCCACGTCGACGACGCCACCAAATTATGTGCGGCCCTCGTTTCACCTGACACAACCTCTGCAGATGGAGGGCGCCACCAGCGATTGATCGCCATCGCTCGTCCGCGAGCCGAGCCTCTCACGAATCCACGGACCGTTCCGGCAGAGCCTGTGATCGCCAGCCGCCTGTCGGTCAAGCACGCTCCGAGAATCGAAGCGATGGTGGGCCGTAGAGTCGAAACACACATCTTTTCTACCGACTTTTCTGCCGACGGAGAGCAATGATGAAGTGTCGATCGTTTCATGCGCGGCGACGCGGTTACACGCTCGTGTTCTTCGCCATGATGTTGTTCGGCATCATGGCGTTGGCGGCACTAGTGATCGACATCGGTTTCGCACGATTGGCGCAGCAGCAACTGCGCATCGCAGCCGATAGCGCGGCGGTGGAAGGATTGCGCGGCGAGGGTATCATCGATTACGACGACCGTCGCGAGGCGGCAAGAAGCTTTGTTCACTGGCACTTCGACGACGACCTCGATTCGACTGGTACTTATCCCGCCGACGATGACGGCGCGTTCGATGATGGGAGTGGGCAGTTTGGAGCGGGACCACTCGTTCAATTCAGTGGCGGTGCCGGTGACGCATCACTGGTGGCCAGCCAACTGATGGAGATCGATCGAGGCAGTCCGGTCTACAAGCCGCAAGTGGGCGACGGGCCACCATCGGCCAGTGGCAGTTTTCGAGTTGCCTTGCGCCGCGGCGCGACCGACGCGCCGGACGGCGATCTCTACGCCAATGGCCCATCGGTGCCTTACCTCTTCGCCCGTGGCTCGTTGATCCACCGACAACTTATCCAAGTCGGTATGACGGTGCGAGCAACAGCGGAGGCGCGATCAACGCCGGCGTTGTCCATCGGAATGCCCCAAGAAGCGATCGTCCCGCCACTGACCGGACTGCTGCCGCTGGCTGTGGAGCTGCAGTTCTGGAACAGTCTGACGACCGGAGCCGCAGACATCCAGGCCGTCGCCGCTGGTCAAATCGGTACCGCGGGCCGTTTCTTCGCATTGGCTGGCGCGGAGACGATGCCCGTGACCATCGGTCGGCAAATTCCTGCGGCGGCGTCTCCTGCCGACGGCACTTACGTTGGTTATGTGCCGATCTACGCCAATTTGACCACATCAGGAACGCCACGCGTGGTGGCATACGGATGGGTGCAAGTCGTCGTTAACGGCGGCGGTACCACGACATCCATCACACGGCAACCGAGCCACGTCGGAGGGGAGAACGTGTCCGCAGTTCGCTGTTATCCAGTCTCGCTGACCGCTGCCGAGGCAGCAGAACTAGTGGCGCTCATCCCACAAGTAGAGGAACCACTTTTGGCTCCATGTATAAGGAGTAACGAGCCATGACTGTTCAAGAGGTCGTCATCTTGTCGGATGAGCACCAGCTTCAGATGGAGTTGCAGACGGCTGCCGAGGCACTCGGCGAGCAACAGCCGCGACTGCGGTTTGTGGGAGATCGTCGGGCGCTGATGGAACTCGTGCGGTCTAAGCCGCCCGGGCTGGTTCTCGCGCCCTTTGGCGACGCGCCGGGTGAGGTGGCACGGTTGGCGAAAGAACTGGCTGCCTTCGACCCGCCAATTGCACTAGCCGCCATTTTTCAGCCCTACGGCTTCCCCGAAGATGTCTCCGAGAGCAGCGTGTTGATTGATGCGATGCGGGCCGGGACACGTGACTTCTTGCGACGCCCCATTTCGACGACAGAACTGCGAACGCTGCTCGACAATCTGAACGCCACCAATGGACGTGCCTCCCACCCCCGGTCGATCACCTTCGGGCGGGTCGTCACGTTTATCAGCAACAAGGGTGGCGTGGGCAAGTCGACATTGGCGGTCAATACGGCCGTCGGCCTCGCGCGGCGGCATCCGGGGCGTGTGTTGTTGATCGACGGCTCGTTGCAGATGGGCGTCGCCGCCGCGCTACTGGACGTGCAACCGGAATCGACGCTCAGCGACGTCGCCGCCGAGCGCGATCGCTTGGACGTTACCATGATTCGGCAGATGGCAACTCAGACGCCCTATGGCGTGCATCTGTTGGCTGCGCCGCGCGATGCGGTCGAGGCGATGGAGGTCGACGATACGGTCCTCTCGCGCATCATCACGCTGGCTCGACGTACCTTTGATTTCGTCATCGTAGATACCTTCCCGATGTTTGACCGGGTCGTCGTCGCTACTCTCGACCTGAGCGATCGGGCCTACATCGTGATGGAGAATGTGGTACCCACCCTGTTAGGCGTCGTGAAACTGCTGGACGTCTTGGAACGCCTCGGATTTCCTGCGGAACGACAGAAGTTGATTCTCAATCGTGCACAACGAATCGCGGGGAATCTATCGCAGTCGGACATCTCCGCGCGGCTGGGCCGCACCATCGACCATGTATTTCCGTTTGACAAGCAAGTGATCGTCGCCGCCAATTCTGGCGAGCCGATGGCGACGCGTTCGATCGGCCTCGGCTTCGGCGGCTTCCTGCGCCCGTTGCGGGGACTGATCGACGACATCGACTCGCTTGGCCCACGGGAGAATCGTGAGCTGCCCCGCATCGTCCATGCCGTGGCGATCGAAGACCACAGCCAGAAGCACGAGATCCGATAGGGGCCGCCGCACGTCGAAAGTTCATCGAGGCAGCAGCCGAACATCCCGCGTCACTGGAAAGTTGCATGAACCATCCATCGTCAGGAAAACCATTGTCGGAAAAAGACCCACGCCGAATACTCTCCCAAGCGGTGTTGTATCTGCCCCGAGATCATGTGCGGGCCAGTTCGCGGCGACCTCCCACGGCCCCACCATCGCCCCGTACCAGCGGACAAGTGCCTCAGGCCCAAGGCAACTTCTCCTACCTGCGCGTCAAAGCCGATCTGCATCAACAATTGTTGGCGGACTTGGACCGCCGTAACCTGATCAACTCCAGCGAGGAACAACTGGCAGAATTAGTCGAGGATTTTGTCGAGCAAGCGCTCGCGGTTCAGGACTTGGCTCTCAATGAGTCGGAACGGCGCCAGATGGTCGACGATCTGCTGGAGGAGACGTTGGGTGTTGGACCGTTGGCGCCGCTGCTGGCCGATCCCGCGGTGACGGACGTACTGGTCAATGGTCCACATCAAGTTTTTATCGAACGGTTTGGGCGATTGGAGAAGACCGAGGTCCACTTCCGAGACGCCGAGCACTTGGTCCGCATCATCCAGCGCATTGCCGCCCGCGTTGGTCGCCGCATCGATGAAGCGTCGCCGATGGTCGATGCCCGCCTGCCAGACGGAAGCCGCGTGAACGCGACACTGCCGCCGGTGACGATCGACGGCCCGACCCTGTCCATCCGCCGTTTCGGCCGGCGTCGCCTGAGGCGCGATGACTTGATGGAGTTGGGGATGTTCTCGCCGACCATGCGGGAGTTCCTGGAATGGGTGGTTCGTGGTCGCAAGAACATCCTCATCTCCGGCGGCACGGGTTCGGGTAAAAGCACGTTTCTGGGCGCGATCGCCGAGGCCATTCCGAACCACGAGCGGATCGTGACGATTGAAGATGCGGCGGAATTGATCCTCGATCAGGAGCATGTCGTCCGGATGGAGACACGGCCGCCGAATATCGAAGGCTTGGGCAAGATCGCCGCGCGCGATCTGGTTATCAATGCACTGCGCATGCGGCCAGACCGCATCATCGTGGGCGAAGTACGCGGTGGCGAAGCGCTCGACATGTTGCAAGCGATGAACACTGGCCATGACGGTAGCTTGACCACGATCCACGCCAACAGCCCACGCGATGCGCTCGCGCGGCTGGAGACGATGGTGTTAATGGCCGGACTCGATCTGCCGTCGCGCGCGATTCGCGAACAGATCGTTGCGGCGATCCAGTTGGTCGTGCACATCCGCCGCTGTGAAGACGGCGTGCGACGCGTGCAAAGCGTCGCCGAGATCACGGGCATGGAGGGCGACACACCGCAAATGCAGGAGGTGTTCGTGTTCCGTTCATGCGGGCGGCAAGGCAAGCGGCTGGCAGGCGAGTTTGTCGCCACCGGCGTCGTGCCCCGCGTGGTCGAACAGATGCGGGCGGAGAATCACGACGTGCCGATGTCGCTGTTCCAACCGAGTTAGTGGGATAGGCTTCCAGCCTGTCAAACTCAGACTGACAGGCTGGAAGCCTATCCCACCCTAAAACGTTTCATAATCAAATACGATGTTCCAAGCGATGCTACTGTTCGGCTGGTTTGCTTTGATCGCGCTCGTCGCGGTTGGATGGCGCAGCGCCCGGCAGCGCGAACTGGCGTGGCAACGGTTGGCGGAAGTCGGCGCGATACCCGCCGAAGGAGAGCGCGTTCGCATCGGCACGCGTCGGCTGCATCGACCTTGGATCTGGGTGCCGTGGGCTTTGGGAGCGATTGCCTCGTTGGTGGTGCTCATCGTATTTCGTCTTTCCACGCCTTATGTGGTCGCCGTCGGGCTGATGATTGGGCTGCTAGCGAGCCAGGTCGAATCGTTTCTCGCCGCGCGTCATGCTGCCAGACTCGAAACTCAACTGGCTGACGCGATCGACATCATGATCGGCGCAGTCGGGGCGGGAGCCAGTGTCGGGACGGCGATCGAGGCGGCAATCACCGAATGCCGCGCCCCTTTGCGACCCTACTTGGAAGAAATCGCGGGACGAATTCGCTTGGGTGATGAACCGGCCGAAGTATTCCGGTCGCTTGCCCAGCGCGTGCCGTTGGAGACCTTCCTGCTGTTCACCTCGGCACTTTCCGTCCATTGGGAAGTCGGCGGCAAACTCTCCTCGACGCTGACGACCGTGGGTCGGACGATCCGTGACCGAATAGAAGTGTCGCGCCGCATTCGCTCGAACACGGCCCAATCGCAGTTCTCGACGCTGGCGATCATCGGCCTGACGTACTTCATCGCCATCATCGTCTGGCGCAACGGGCCGGAACAAATGGAGGAGTTCGTCCGCTCGCCGGTGGGAAGTTGGTTTGTCGCTGGTTCGGTCGTGTTGCAAGCGGTTGGCATCGTGTGGATGAACCTAATCAGCAAACCTAGGTTTTAAGTGTGGTAAGCTTCCAGCTTGCCGGTAACGGTTTTCATTTTCGCAAGCTGGAAGCTTACGCCACGGGAGTTGAAATGTTCCGCATTACGCTCGCTATTGTCGGCCTGGCAGGACTACTGGCCGCCGTCGTCTTGGCGTGGCGCTGGCTTGTGCTGCGGTTGAAGGCCCAACAGCGGTGGTACGAGCCGTCGCAGCGCGATCCGGCAACCGCGACAGGTGCGCTCGCGACTGGGGAACTGGATCGGCGCGGCGCGTTGGGCCGTTGGCTGTATCGAGCCGGTTTTCGCGCTCCCGCCGCCGCCCCACTGTTCCTTATGGCAACAGGGTTGTGCATCGCATTGGGACTGGCGATTGCTCTGGTATTCACACTCTCTGGCCTGCAGAGCCTCATGGAACAGACGGTCGTGCTGGTTCCTGGCGGTGTGGGCGAAACATTCTTGCCCGTCGTCTGGGTCGCGCCGTGGTTGATCTTCGTGATGATCGGATGTATTCCTTGGCTGATCGTGCGACGAGCGCGCCGGCGGCGCGTCGAACAAGTTGAACAGGATCTGCCCTTGGCGTTAGAGTTGCTTTCTACGCTGAGCGAAGCGGGCCTCGGCTTCGATGCGGCGCTAACGCGAATTCTCAAGACGCGACTGGCGGGGCGGCCACTGGCTACCGACCTGCGCATGTTCCAAGCCGACTTGCTGGCTGGACGATCTCGAGTCGAGAGCCTGCGACGACTATCGGCGCGGATCGATTTGCCGTCGGTTTCGGTTTTTGTGTCTGCCCTCGTCCAGGCCGAGCAGCTCGGCATGGGCATCGCCCGCGTGCTGCGGCAGCAGGCCGATGATGTTCGCGCCCGGCGGCGCGAACGGGCGATCGCCTTTGCGAACGCCTTGCCCACCAAACGCGTCATCCCGCTCGTGGTCTGCTTCTTGCCCGGCCTATTCGTCTGGACGCTCGGCCCGGCCTTTGTGCAACTGTTCAAGATGGCCGAGACGTTCATCCAGGTGCGGAACTTCTAATGATGAACGCTCGGTATCAACTGGTCGACGCCGAGACCGGCGAAGTGATCATCGCAAAGCTGGAAGTTGCCGATACGTTTTTGCGGCGGTTCCGCGGCCTGCAATTGCGCCGCCCGCTCGCCCCCGATGAAGGACTGCTGCTGACACCTTGCCGCTCCATCCATACTCACTGGATGCGGTTCTCGATCGACGCGGCGATGCTGGACCCGGAAGGATTGGTCTTGGCCGTCATCGCAGACGTTCGGCCGTGGCGGATCGTGCGCCGAGTCAAGGGGACTCAGGCTATTGTCGAGAGTGCCTCTGGCGTACTCGCTTCCATGATCCAGGTGGGGGCTCGTCTGCAAGTAGCGTCACACGATTACTTCGACGGTTCTAGGCCACCGTCGCGGCCATGATCGGCGTGCTCGTGCTTATGTGCGCTCCCAGAAAATGTCCCGGGCGCGAGCGGTTCTACTTGGAGGTAGAATGCATTTCGATCCTGGCCCCTCACGTCCACGACGAGCTTAGAAGTAGCATACGAACCAAATTTCGGATGCACCACACCTTCGGTAGTAGGCTGAAAACCGGCGTAGTCTTCCACCATTACCATCTGCACGACGACGCAGTCGTGTGTACCCGCAACGGCTCCGTCGCCAGGCTCATAGGTACTCAAGACGAAATGCCCTTCCCGATTGATTTCACCCCGCGCATGAATGCCATGTTCACGCGACTTCAGCTCCACCATCCCCATACGAACTGGTGATCCGTCAGCGAAGACAATTCGCCCCGTCACTGGGTACGTGGGGAGTCGGCCGTCGGAACAGCCAACCAGAGCGACAACCAGTGCGCCGCACACGATCGTTCCGTAGAATAACTGCCGATGAGACATCGCCTCCGTCCCGCTAATTGCTCCATTGTACGACTTGGCCGTCGTATCGATGGCACAAGCGGCCCAGTGTGTCGGTGTCGAGTGTCGTGGCAATGGCCCGCACGCTCCCGTCGGCCAGCGCAAAGTGACAGACACCAGGGTGCCAGCTTCCCCAGGCTACGAGGCTGTTGCCCGTCGAACGAATATCGGCCACGATCGGAACAGTAGGCCCACCGACGCGTGCACAATTGAACACGTGGTCTCCATTGTAAATAAAAGCATCTTCCGGTGATTGGCCAAGCTTACCAAGCGGAACATGCATCTCTCCCGCGAGAAATGTATTGCTCAGTCCGTCGATGACGTCCCTATGGGCAATCCGATCGACCCAGTCGCGCGGCATGTTGCTGACACAGCGGGCCCGGCTGGAGATAATGATTCCCGTGCCGTTACCGCCAAAATAAAAATCCGTACGCAATCCAAATGCCCCGGGAGACAGATCGCCGTGGTTGCCGCCGTAATCGCCGACCGCTCCAGAAACGATTGTCGAACCAGTTGTGGTGACCGGTATCCTGCAACCACAGGGAAGCGTAACCCAAGTTGTCGTCGTCGCGGTTAACAGCCCTTTACCGACGGCGTTTGCAGCCGAACGGCGCGACGGGCAACAGTAAACAGCCAACGTTCCCTCTCGCACCTCCTGCGGATGATTCGCGTAGGGTTGCGAGTAATCCCAGCCGGCGGCAGCAGCAGACTGTTCCAGGAATGGCATGATCCGCACCAGCCAGGTCGTTTGCTCGCCACCGCAATCAAGCCTCGGCGGATCGCCCGGTCGAGGCTGATATCGAGCCGGCGGATAGGCACCGTAGGTTTCGTGAAACAACTCCGTCGCAAACGCAATTTGGCGAAGATGATTCTTGCACTGAGCAGCTCGCGACGCTTCGCGGGCGGACTGCACTGCCGGTAACAGCACTCCGACCAGAATGCCGATGATGGCGATGACGACCAACAGTTCAACGAGCGTAAAGCCACTTGGGAAGATCGAAATCCGACCGCGCATGTTCGCGTTCTCTTTATGATTGAATGTGCAACGGTCCGACCTCCCTTCAATCTACTTGCCCCAAACCTGCATGGCAACGTTTGGTTATTGCGAATAAGCGTCTCGCAAACGGCGGTAAGCCTGATTGACGGACATGCCGAGCGCCCGCGCCTGCTCCACCTCCTGGTCTTCCACCTCATGTTCCAGCAACTCCAGCTTGTCACGCAGGACGTTGGCTTTAGCCCGGCGATAAGGTGTCAGTTTCTCGCCCCGCAAGAACATGCTGACTTCCAACTTGCGCGTCCAATCGTCGTAGATGGGAATCCAATACAGGGCAGTGTCCCAGTCCTGTGACGAAGCGGCTGAGGCGACTTCCGTGTTGACGATTCGCATCTCTTCCAAGATCTCACTCGGCGGCGGGTAGTAGACGTAGCAACCAAAGACGCTCACACCGATCAAGCCGACCAGTGCAATCCCCCCCAGCACCGGGCCGGGCAACACGATGTCGCCGCGGGGCTGCTTCGCCGGATGCCGCTCGAGCCACTGCTCGAGGCGGCCGCCGCGGTCCCACTGACGCAGCCCAAGGCCCACTGCCAAAAATCCCCCGGCCACAACCAAAGCGACGATTTCATGAGGCGCAATTTTCTCGCACAGCATGCGCCATGCCAACGAAAACGCGTCGCTTGTGCCCGGCTGAAACGGGGCACAGTAGATATCGAACGCATGCGTATGGCCGGCCGGTTCGACGCCGTGCGGATACAGCGGCTTGTCGACGCCGTAGGCCAAGCCCACCACGACCGCGACCAGCAGTGCAAACCAAGCCGCGGAACGCCGCAGTCCGTAGATATGAACCATCCATGCGACCAAGCCGACGTTCGCGCCCGCACCGAGCGCCAACAAGGCGAACGCTGCGCCGACCGAATTGCCGTGCTGAAACATCGACGCGAGTTGCACCATCGCCGTCATCGGCGTGGCGTACGCGGGAATTGCTACGGCGGTCATGAACAGCGGAGCAAACGGGTCGTTGTGTTCGGCGGCGGTTTGCAAGTAACCGGCCGGGAGAATGAGACTGAGAGCCGCCACCCCCAGCAATCCGGCGGCGATATACAGGCTGCTCGGCCCGGCCAATTCCCGCGCGCCGAAGATGGCGACCGACAGCATGCGTTTTGCGCCGGGGGCTACCATCGATGGTTCCGGATCGGCGGCGACCGTGCCTGGAAACAACTTGTCCCAACCCATCCCGACCACGGTGACGATCACCAGCGAACAAAAGGAAAATGCAATGATCACCACCGGGTCCGCCAGCGTCAGCCCATACAGTACGGAGATCGGATTGAACAGCGGCGCGGTCAACCCGAACGCCAAAATCGCTCCACCGGAAACCCCCGCCCGGCGCATCTGGCGCACGACGGGAATCACGCCCAGTGAGCAGACCGGGAGCAACATGCCGACCACCCACGCTTGTGGTAGCGATCGCCACGTGTTGTCGCCAAACAGCCGCCGAGTTCCGCTGTGTCCCAACAAGCGTCGGAACACTCCAGCGACGATCAATCCCACCAGAATCGTCGGCGTCGCCTGGACGAACGCCTGGACAAAGCGGAGCACCGCTCCCCAGTAAAGGCTTTCCATCTTTGTTTCCTCATGGCGTTTGATCAGCCGCCAACTCTGTAGCCGCCAGAAACAGTTGTTTGATCTCCAGCAAAGCATTGTATAGCTGATCGAATTCGGTTTCGTACGTCTGATACTCCTGGTACCGATCCGCATCGCGCCGGGATTGCACCTCGTTCAAGATGGTCTCAAGCCGCTGGGACGTGGCGTAAACGCTGTTCCAAGGCTCCTCCCCCAGGTCGCTATCGGCGGCCAAGTCGGGCAGCCAGCGGACAATGTCGCTCGTTTCCGTGAACACATCGAGCGGATCGTTGGTGCGGAGATCGCCGTTGGTGATCTCTGCGTGCAGGGTCAGCAAGCGGTCTACCGCTGCGGGAAAATCAGCCGGCTTGTGGGCCGGCGCGTGATGTTCGGCCTCCTCGACACGGCTGCCGTGGCAGCCGGCAAAGGCGGCCACTGCAACCATCAGCGGCAACAGGCTGTAGTTCATTGCTAGTCCTTACCATTTCAAATTGATGTGGATTGAGCTGCCGATTTGCCAGCGGTTTACTTGCCCTTGTTGCCAGGCGGGTAGGCATGCCCCCGCCGGTTAACGAAAGACGGGCACGTCGACCGAAGCCAGGATTTCTTGAACAATCTTCTGCGCCGAGTCGAAGTCGCCGGCCAAACGGACTTCCAGCACCGGACCAGCGACGTCTTGGATGTCATCCGGGGTGACGAAGTCGCGTCCACGGAGATGGGCGCGGGCTTGTGCCACCCGTTGCCAGGTGATCAGCCCCCGCGGGCTGAGCCCCAGCGTGACCTCCTTGTGTTCGCGGGTCGCTCGGCCCAGGTCGACCAGATATTCGCGAACCTTTTCCGTCACCGCGACTTTGGCGACATGCTCTTGCAACTGGCGGAGCTCCGTCGGCGTGATCACCGGCTGCGTTTCGCGCCGCACACCCTCCGCGACGCCGATGTTCGCGGCCAGCATCTCCAGTTCGCTGCGCCGGTCGGGATAGCCGATCCGCAATTTCATCGCGAAACGATCGAGTTGCGCTTCGGGCAACGGATAGGCGCCGTGGCTCTCGACCGGATTCTGTGTCGCGATGACGAAGAACGTTTGGCTCAAAAGATGCGTTTGTCCGTCGAGCGTCACCTGCCGTTCGGCCATCGCTTCGAACAGCGCACTCTGCGTCCGTGGCGTAGCGCGATTGATCTCGTCGGCCAGCAACACGTCCGAGAAGACCGGCCCGCGACGGAACTCGAACTCACGCGTTTTCTGGTTGAACATGTTGAACCCGGTAATGTCGGTCGGCAACAAATCGGGCGTGCATTGCACACGAGCGAAGTCGCCACCAACCGCGCCGGCCACTGCCTTGGCGAGCGTCGTTTTACCGAGGCCCGGCAAATCGTCGAACAGCAAGTGGCCCCGAGCCAACAGGCAAGCGAGCACCATTTCGACGATGTCGTTCTTGCCGATCAAGGCGGTCTGCAGCGATCGACGCAGGCCATCGATGGCGGCTTGATGTTGGCAAGACGACGTGCGAAGTTTTGCCGTGCTCTGATCGGATGGCGTTGCCGCTGGTAGACTCATAATTCCCTCATGATCACTTGAAATGACACAGGTTTCTGGCGAGATGCTGACGAGTGCAAGCCGCGGCCACGAATCGACAAACCGACTTGACGGTCGCATCCTCAGAAGGATCGATCCCGGTGGGAGCGTACAACAGTCGATCCGCCCAGCACAGGAAATGGTTCATTGAAAGCTGAAGGTCAGGCGGTGCATTGTCTGCCAGCCGGCTGTACCAGGCAGCAATGGTATGCCTCCGGGGACGTGGACACCCCGCCAACCAGGCGCGCCATTCCAACAGTCGCATCGTCCACCGTAATCGGGCGCGACTGGATCGCAGACCCATCACTTCGCAAACTCCCACCGCTACGGCATCCAACCACACGCAGCGAGCAACGAACAGCAGGACGAACAGTACACTGACACCGACCAAGACAGCGAGGTGCTCGACAAACCAACGGCCGAAATCTCTCATGGCGATTGTCGCCCATTGTCGCCAGGTAAGCGATTCTCGCGGCGGCTCGTAGCCGGGCGTCGGTTCGATCGCCAGCCAGGTGTTTTCATCCACACCGACTTCCACCCACACGTGCACATCCTCAGGCAGCACGGTTGTCTGACCGGCGCGACGATCAAAGCGATCGCGGCGTGCATAAAAACCCGTAACCAAGCGTGTCTGATACCCCAGCTCACGCAACAACACGGCCGCCGTCGTCGCAAACAAGTAGTCGGGCCCGCGTTTGGCGTGCAAGAAATAAGCCACGACATCTGGACAATCTTCCGGTGCCGGGCAGTTCGGATCCAAGACGAATTCGGTGCGCAGCCATTCGACGACGGCCTCTACTTGTTGCCAGTTGCGGGACGAATTCTCCACTGGTGAACGTCGCCAGAGTGGCGGTTGGCGCTGCGAACCAAACGTTTTTATCGTGAAGCGATCTATATCCAGGTCGAATGCGCTTCCCACTTGCGTCGTCGTCTGCTCGCTGGCGGCAAGCGGAAAGCTCGCCCCACGTAGTGGCTGCAAGTTCACGCCCTGCGATCGCAGGTGGATGACGGTCAATTGCGGGATGTGATCGCGTACTGGCATGCAAGCGACGCCGTCGTCGGTCCAGCCGAAAAACTCGGGCTGATCGACCTTGTCCACATGGACTGCCGTCAATTGCGGCGGCGAAGGAAAACGATTGGTCTTCAGATTTATGATCTTCACCGCGTGCGATTCCATGCCGCGATGGATGAAGGAGGAGCCGACACTCATCAGGTAGGCCCAAGGCTTGTCGTGCTGTGTTTCGAGCCGGATTGTCGGCCGGTTTTCCGTTGCGCCCGCGTGTGTCCACACTCGCCCATCGAACGTGTCGAACCGTTCGAGCGCCAAATGCAACGGCACGCGGCCGACCACGTACAGCATCGCTGGTGCTTTGAGGTCGTCGAGCGTTTGTCGCCTGCGCTCGACATTCCGCCGCACAGCCGAAAACTCGCGGCCGTTCCGCTCGGTCTTAGCGATCTGCTGCTCGGTTTCTTTCACTTCGCTCGGCGCTAAGCCGATGTTGCGTTCCAGTTTCTTTTTCGGCTTCGGTGGTTCGCCGTACATGTCGTTGAACATGTCGTACAGCGTTGGCATGTCGGAATCGAGAAACAGGTCGCTCTCCACCGGTCCGAAGCTCATCGCTTCGTCTTTTGCGGCGACCATCGCGTCCCCGTCTCCCACGCCGGAACGGGCGTGCGAATCATGCCACTGCGTGCCGCCGGAGGTCGGCATGAAACCGTGCAGGGACACCGCCGAAACCCCCGTCGTGCCGATCAGCGTCGCCAGCAGCAACAGGACGATTCCCGTACCGCCAATCACCGAAACCCGCACCGGTATCCGCCGCTCGACTTGGGAGGCCACCAGCGCTCCGGCCAACCGGTCCCAATACGCGCCCATAAGCCACCATAAACCCCACATGCCATAAACAGCGGTTAGCAGCAGCGCCAACCGGTCTTTGGTCATCGTCATGACAAACAAGGACAAGAAGCTGCTCAGCAACACTGCGGCGCCTCCCAGGCGCGGCACATGAGAGAACACAGCCAGCACAACGGCAGACAATTCCAAACCGGTCAGCATCAGCATCTCGAACGGTTCGCTCCCTTCCGCGAACGACCGCATCGCCAGATCAGCAGCCAGCGGATAAACGACGCTGGCCATGACGGCGATCGTCGCCAAGCATCGTGCCTGCGGAAGTGTTCTCGCGTGGCGACGCAAGACGAACGCGACGACCGTTGTGATCACCAATTCACAGAGGGCGTGCACCGCCGTCGATGCCGGATTCCACGCCGCGTTGACCCGCACCACGGTCCATGTCGCACTGGCGATCAAGACGAGCAAAAGCGTATCGACGCGCGCCGTGGGGTAAGGCCCCTGCTCGCCGTTCGTGCTGTTGGGATTGCTTTCGCAAGCTGGAAGCTTACGCCACGTCATGACAAGCACGCTCCCATTGGTGACAAATTTGCATGGAACAATCGGAGTCGCCATCGAGTGCGATCCAGACATGACGACCGCGGACGGACGTCGCCTCGTCTCCGCTCCCGATCAGCACTAGCCGAAGTGGACCTTTTGTCCCGGCCCCGCTTTCCCACTCCGGCCGGCGCTGGTGGGACGTCACGACTACGGTGAACGCTTGGCGGCCGAAGTTGCCCGGCTGCCGCGACGATTCGGGATCGGCTTGGAAGCGAGCCAAGGCGTCGAGCAGTTGATGCAGGCTCGCCGCGCCCGGTACCAACAGGAAATCGAGATTGCCCATGACGAATCGCACCTGAGCGTGATGGGCGTGAAGTTCCTGAGCGATGCTGGCCGCCACTCGGATCGCTGTTTCGAGCTCCCGTGGGGTAAGCTTCCAGCTTGCCGTCAAGTTCCGTGACAGATCTTGGCAAGCTGGAAGCTTGCCCCACGACGCAAACGCCGCGACGTCAACCTCGACCACCACCAATCGTCGCGCGGCCGCTTGCCGTTCGGTCACGACCAGTGCCTCGCGCCGCGCGGTTTGAGCCCAGTGGATGCTGCGCAGTCGGTCGCCTTCCCGAAATGGACGGACTCCAATGACGTCGCCTTCGTAGCCCGGCCGGTCCAACAGCATGCCGATCAGGTCGGCGATGTCCCCGCCCAGTGAGGGAATCGAAGTGAGCGGCGTCGTTCGCGGCCATACCAGGAGTTCCCGCTGGACGGAGATCCGTTTTGCTGCCCGCCAGATGCCGAATGGAAACCCCGTCGTCAGTTCGGGCACGCTACGAGGGTAAACACCGCGCGCGTCCGGGCGAAACTCAAAGACATACTCCGAACGGCTCCAGCCGGGGACTCGAGCCAACGCGGCGACCGGGCGCTCTCCCGTTTCGGTTGGTTCGAGAAAGAAGCCGTTTTCAACCGCCATCCCCCACAGCGGCCAAGGCCAACGGTTGTGCAGCGACAGCCGCACCTGCACACGTTCGCCTTCGCGGCAGCGTCGGCAGTCGAATGCGATCTCGGCCGACGTGCCGCGCATCGCCACCCACGGCCACGCTACCCCCACCAGCATCACGGCCACGAGCGCCCCAAAGATGAGCCACACTTGTGGCTCCAGGAATACTGCGGTCAACGCCGCCGCGGCAGCTCCCACGATGAACCAGCCGATCGGCTGCTTTAGCCAATAGACGTAGCGATTCGCCCACGGACAGAAGTCTTGGTTCAGCAGGGCAAGCATCTTGCTTGCCGACGGCAGGGTACAGAATCGAGGCGCGCAACCTGGAAGCTTACGCCACTTCATGGACCACCTCCTGCTCCACACCCGTCCAAGCCGGTGGCGTGGTGGCCAGAGCAAAACCTTCACTTTCCCCAGGATTGGCTGACCGGCCCCTGCGCACGGCTAAAAATCGCTCCGAGTGGGGATTACGGCAGCAACGACATTGCTGGCGATTCCACAGATGAGCGGTCACCATGCCAATGCTGCCCGCCACCGTCATGACCTGCTCGCCGCGACCGCCGAGCAAGTGATGACCGAACAACAACGCTCCGCTCAGCAGCGACACTCCCAGCATTCCGAGAGCCAGCACTCCTATCCGCCGGTGTTGACGATACCCCGCGCTCCAGGCGACGATGCCTAACGGCGCGACCGCAGCCAACAGGCCGACGTGAATCCAGAAGTCGGTCGTCGCCGAGCAACACGCTGCATACGCGTCGTCGCCCGCCACGGGCTGGACGGCTCCGTGCACTGCGCAACAGGATGCGCAGTGTTCACCGCCAACGCTCGCGCTGGAACGCGAATCGGCGGGTGGCGACAACATCGCTCCAGCCGTTTCCGCATTGTTTGCGTTGGACATGCTCAACACCGGTATCGCCGCCAGCACAAGCGGGAACACCACACAATGAATCATGCACAGTGTCGATGCGCACATGCCGATCGCATCGAGATGGATATGCACTGACTTCACGCGGAATGACCTTTCTGTCGCAGGTAGCGGGTTCGTCATGCCTCACTCGGTTGCCCAATTAGAAGGGCGTTCCCGAACCTTCAAGCTGGTTTCGATAACGCCCTCTCTTGTCAAACTCTAAGTACATCCACTGCGGCTCCGGTTGCACGGGGTAGACCCAATAGAACCGTCGATGGCCGCGCGCATCGACATACAAGGCGCGCGATCCTTCCAGCAACGGGTTGTCGACCATGCCCCGATGCGCGGCGAAGTAATGAGTGAGCAAGGCATCATCCGCTTCCGTAGCGGACATTCTGCGCCACGTTTGCCCGTCCGCGTCGATCGTATCGGGTAGACTGAGTGGCGGTGGCGAACTTGTCGCCGAGGATGGCGAGCACCCCAGCGCCAACGGAAGCATCAGACTCAAGGCGAACGCTGGGCAAACGAGATGAACATAACTCGTTGAATGGTTCGTCATGACGATGATCCTTATCTATGCCGAGTTACCACTATTTGGTGGCCTCGTCAGTTTTGAGGTTGGTGATGCAATACAGCCGCGTCCCGGTGCGGACGTAGAACGCGTTGTCGGTGGCGGCCACCCCGTACACAATGGGGTCGCGACTCAGCATGCGCGAGTTTTCTCGCCGCTTGCGAAACTCTTCTCCCATAGCGCGAATCTCATCACCGTCCAAAACGGAATCGCCATTCTTGTCCCCGAAAGTCAACCAGTTACGCGATTCTTCGGGCAATTCCTCCACCACGAGCTTTCCATCTCCGTTGGCGTCGTTGCGTAGCATTCGTTCCGCGAATCCAGAGGGCGATTGGCTCGCTCCGCCGCGCGAGCTTGCGTCGCTGCCAGCGGGTCGCTCGCCGCCAGCCGGGGGGCCACTGACAGTCTCGACATACGTCTCGGGGACGGGTGGGCTCGATTCCTCCCACAGCCGGTTCACCGCCAACTGCTTCCACTGCGCACCGGAGCGTACCACGGCGGTCACGCCGTTCTTGCCAAAGAAATAGATTCGATCGTGTGCCACGATGGGTGTGGCCCAGCACGGACCGGGTAGCCGCTGGGCGTAGTGTTCGCTACCGGTAACCCGGTCTAGACAGTACAACACACCAACACGGTTCACGTAATAGACGCAGTTGCCCGCCACCACGGGGCTGGCATAATCGCACATCGCACGCTTGGCCCGCCATAGGACATCGAAGCCGCCGGCAGTATTCGGTTTTAGACATACGTTGGATCGCGCCGCATTGGTCGTTGATTCAAAGTCCGACAAGGAGGCCCCCAGAAACAACAGCTCACCATCGTAGGTTGGTGACGGGATGTTGTTTCCACTAATCCCACCCATCGTCCATAGTTCCTCGCCGGTGGAGGCATCATGCATCTCGACGCTGCCTCCAGCACTGACGACGACTACGGTCCGCTCTCCCTGCGATAACACGATGGGTGAACTCCACGATTTGCACGATTTGCGCGGCGTCCGCCATTTCGTTTCGCCGGTCCGTTTGTCGAGCGATATCAGGTACGACGGCCCGTCGTGCTGGATGTTGAGCACCAGCGACTCGGCGGTTTGTACGGGGGAAGCGCCCAACCCGTGGTGGTTGTCGAACTCGCCGTAATCGCGCACCAGCGATCGCTTCCAGAGAATGTGCCCGTCGTGGGAAACGGCAAGCACGTCACCGCCTTCAAAAAAGGCATAGACCGCGCGGTCGTCGACAACTGGCGTTGGCGCCGCGCGGGCAACGGCGTAGTTCGATGGTGCCCCGCTGCTGGCTGGCGATTCCACGCGCCACAGCACTTCGCCGTTGTTCGCGTTGATGGCCAGTAAGACGCACGTTTCCTTCTGCGGACCTACGACCGCCGTCACGTAGACACGGCCACCCCAAGTCACGGGGGACGACTGACCGTATCCGGGCAACTCTCGTTGCCAAGCGATCCCCTCAGTGGGCGACCAGGTGAGCGGCAAGTCTGCGGCATTGATGGTCGATGAACCGCCATTTCGAAAGCTGACCCAAGATGGCGAATCCACATCGGTACCGAAAATCATAGCCAAGTACATTGCAAGTGCAGTCATCGTCTTAAATCCTTTCCGCGAGATGTTTCGTCTCGACTGTCTCAGTGCTTGTGAGGAACGTTTTCGTACCTATGAAAGAGCCTATATCGGTCGTGTGGCCGAGTTAAAAGTCGTCCAAAACCTGCCCGTCGTTCCGAGCGTGCAGGTTCCGCCACGTCACCAGGTTGATTGTTTCCGCGATAAAGCGAACGCTTCCGTCCGCCAGCGCAACGTTAACGCCCCCAGGGTGCAGGCTGCGCGCACCCATCAGAGCGTCGCCGTGATGCGAAACATCAGGTAGCGGCGAATTCGGGGGAAAGTAAGCGTTGATCAACGTCTGGTAAGTGAGATTCCGAATCCATTGCCCTGCCCGCCGGCCGGTGAACCGCGCCGCAGGACGTGCCGCGAGGTCATCCGCGTTGGCCGAGCATGGCGCGCCGCCGCTGACGATCTTCATTTGCGTTTGGGCATCTAGCAAAGTCGTGGTGTCCACTCCGCGCGATCCGAATCGCGTTTCGGCAAACAACACGGTGTTGCTCGTGCCGTCTGTGATGTCCCTGAACTTGGTCGTAGAACCTCGCCAGAACACTCCGTTGGCAAGCCCGCTGCTGCTGCAGTAATTCATTCCGGCGCCCGAGCCCATGTTGGCCATGTAGTTGCCGCCAGCCCACACATGGTTGTTTTGCGTGTACAACACTTCTCCAGAGTCGCTGGGACAGATCAAGACCGGAATTGGCTTGCCTACGACTGGCGCCAAGGGAGGATTGACCGTTGGGTTCCACGGCACCCCAACCAATAATGGCTGGCGGAAGTCGATCAACGCCTGCAGATTTCCCTGTTCAATGAAAGGCAAAACTAACGCCTGAGCCGAGTATCCGTACAGGGAATCGGCCGCCGGCATCGGAAAGCTGGTGTGCGCGCCGTGATAGTTGTGAGTGGCCAGAGCAATTTGCTTCAAGTTGTTCGAACAACTCATCCGGCGCGCCGCCTCGCGTGCTGCCTGCACCGCGGGTAACAACAGGGAGACCAGAATGCCGATGATCGCAATGACAACTAGAAGCTCGACAAGGGTGAATGCGGTTCGCTGTCTCATAGATTCAACTTCTCTTGGGAAAGATTGGGACAGAAACATGGTCCAGCAGGCTCGTCTTGCCTGCTCCTAAGAAACCAGACAACACAGCGACGGAAATGGGTATATTCGTGTCCTTCATGGGCATAGCATGGATCCTCGATGAAAGCAGATGATTCGAATGAGCTGCCGCCAACCCTGGCGCACGGCGATCCTTCCGCCGCCACTTGAGATTTCTGGGGACGACGAGTCGGAAACGCGAGCGCGGAGTTTCCCCTGTCAGCCCGCCACGGTGCATGCACCACCTACACCTCAGGCGGTGGGGACAGAAAAAGCCCGGCACGTCGCCGATCGCTCCGCCATCGGACACCCCTGGCGTGAAGTGAGATGCACTACCACGAAAGAGGACGGGCCGGCGCAGCGGTCCATCACTGCGAGCATGAACTCAAACCGAGCAACTAATCCCTTCCACGGGAGGGCCGCGTATCGGCACGAGCGTGATGACGCGGCTAACAACAAGAGGCTGAAACACGGCGACAAAATCGCGAACAAGCGTTTCAGCAATGGAGAATGCAACCGGCGCTTCGATACGTTGCGGCAACGTCAGAAAGCGGCATACGGCGCAATTGTCCGGATCATGGTGCGGCGGAAGGTGCGGTGCCGATGTTGCGGGCTGGTCCTGATCAACAAGCTCTTGGTCGTGATCGTGATCGTGAGAACAACAACGATCCTCAGAGCCAGAATGCAACACACCGGACAGGCAATGCCCCTCGCCCACATGCCAGTGCGAAAGGTCGTGCAGACCATGCTCAAAACACGCCAGTGCCGCCAGCAGGACGGCAAGAGTAGCGGCGGTATTTTTTTGAACAGCACAGTGCATGGTCGAACGCAGTTTGATGCAAGAAATTTGAATGCGGTCCGACCAGATCGCAGCATTATTGACGTCGCCGATAGGCTCGTCAACGGGATATACGCAACTTGCCTGCAGGCGGTTCGGTTGGCTAAGAGAATTCGCAGAATCGGCTCAACCGACACCATCGCCGCAACCGATACAACTGTTACTGGTTGGACCTCGCACGTGGGCGGTACGCAACGGCGTCGCCCTTCCCGCAATCTCGTGTGCGAGGGAGTCGATGGAGGGAAACAGGCTAACACAAGGGCTTACACCGTTTAGCGTTGCGGCGGTGCTGGTAGCGCTGCTGTTGTCAGACGCAGGCAGCCGTCCCGCATTCTCTCAGTCACCACCCGCCGCCAGTAACAGCGCACCTCTGCGCGCCGAAACCTACGGTCGCTGGTCCCAGCCGCTACGCATCAGCCAGGGGGATTCGTTCCCCACCGTTTCGAACGAAGTGGCCTCCCCCTCAATTCAGCCGGTCCGTCCGTCGGGCCAGAATCCCGCACCGCCACCGCAGGACGACACGCGACTCCCCTACCAACATCGCCTTCCGGAAGAATTACAACCGCGCCCGGTCACGGTAGATGCCAGGCAACAACAGGATCGGTTTATCCCCAAGATCATCGATCCGGAACAGGAATTGAATCTCCTGGTCGGGCACCCGCGCATCCTGACGTTCGCCGAATGGGCTACCAAGCCACAAGTGCGGCTTTACCTCGCCGATGAGAACATTGTCCGCTGGGACATCATCTCCGACACGGAAGTCGCTGTTGTCGGATTACAACCCGGGACCACGGTACTGACGATCTGGTTCAATGATCCGACGGCCGATTCCGGCAAACGCGTCCTCAGTTTTCGCGTGCGCGTGTTCGAAGATCCTCAGTTCCGCGCCACGATCGCCGACCTCGAGCGGCAAATCGCCGAGTTGTTCCCTGACAGCCACGTGCAGCTTTCGATCGTGCACAACCGATTGGTCGTGCGTGGCCAGGCGAAGGATGCTATCGAAGCGGCTCAGATTCTCAGCTTACTGGCGCAGACACGAGGAGGAGGGCAGTCGGCCCGTGATGGACAAGCCAGCATCACGACCACCAACGTGTTCGTCGATCGCGACGTATTTGAAATGGAAGACCAGGCAGCCATCCGCCGCTCTCTGTTCGACTCGGCGGCCATCGCCCGCTCCGGCATCATCAACTTGCTGACCATTCCCGGTGAACAACAGGTGACGCTACATGTGACCCTGGCTGAAGTGAACCGTAGCGCCCTGCGTTCCATCGGCGCGAACGTCGAGATTGGAGGCAGCGGCGACGTCAACTTCGTCTCTCTGCTGCTGCCCAACGGTTTCACGGCCGCTGGCGGCGGCAACCTGGCAATCGACTATCCCGACTTCCGCTTGGCCCTGAATGCTCTGCGTGATCTCGGCTTCGCGCGCACGCTGGCCGAGCCGAATCTGACCGCGATCAACGGCCAAGTCGCCTCCTTCCGGGCTGGCGATACCTTTCCCGTCCCCAACGCGCAGACGGCATTCGGCGGAGTCGGCCAAAGCGTAAGCCAGCAGTTTGTCGGCGTCGACGTACAGTTCGTTCCGTATATCGTCGACCGCGATCGCATCCGACTGCGAGTGCGTGGGCAAGTGAGTGTGAGGGACGACGAGGAAGGTGCCAACATCGCCGGCACCAATGTTCCCGGCACGCGCACGCGCGACTTTTTCACCACGGTCGAGCTGCGGGACGGACAAACGCTGGCCATGGCGGGGTTGATCCAAACTACCCTGGTTGGCGATTCCCGGCGCATCCCCTGGCTAGGCGACCTCCCGGTGGTAGGAAGCCTGTTCGGAAACAAGAACAACGTGGCCACCGAACAGGAGTTGGTCGTTCTGGTCACCCCCGAGCTTACTCATCCTTTAGAGCAATGCGAGCGCCCGCCGCTGCCTGGATCCGACCTGTACGAACCGACCGATCACGAGTTCTATCTTGGCAACCGTATGGAAAGCCGCCGGATGCAGGACTTCCGCAGTCCCGTTCGCACCGACATGTTGAGGATTCGGCAGTTCGAACAATGCTGCCATGACCACTACATCCTCGGGCCCAGCGGCTACAGCCAGGGTATTCCCGCCGCACCGAATGTTTCCCCGCTCCCGAACCATGCGGAAGTGATCTCCCTGCCGTCCCAAGAATACCGTTTCCAAGACTGAGGAAGACCAAGCCATGAAACAGCATCGGCCATCACGACGGCAGCGGACTCGAGTCCCAGGCGCCACCTTTATGCTGATCCTCGTCGGTGGATGCCAGCATTTCGGCCTTTGGTGCGACCACTGCGCCGATATTCCGCACGGTGCTGTCCCTGCCCCACCGGGAACTTACAACGCTCAGTGGCAGCAGGCACAGGCCACGCGTGCGGACGAGGACCACCTTGTCTTCTACCAGTACGAATGGCTCGGCCACTCCAATCGGCTCAGCCCGTTTGGCGAGCGTCACCTCGAACGGTTGCTGGACCGCTTCCCGCAAAACCCATCGCCGATCATCGTTGAAACAAGTGGAGATGACCGACGCGACCAACAGCGGATCGCTGCCCTCCGGGCCTATCTGGCTGAGCAAGCTCCCGCCTGGGAAGACTACCCGATCGAGATCGGACGTTCGCAGGCCGAGCCTTTATACGGCGTCGAGTCTCCCCGAGTTACTAATGGTTTCATCGGAGGTCGTGGGGCCGGTGGCCAAGTCGGTGGCTTCGGTGGTGGAGGTAGTGGATTCGGTGGAGGCGGCGTCAGTAGCGGTGGCGGTGGCTTTCGTACCGGCGGAGGAGGATTTTTTTGATGTGGCTGCCACACGCTGGCCGCGGCGCCGGTAGAGCTAACCCCCTGCGCCGCCAAGCCAAGAGGAACATCCTGATGTTGATGGGGCTGCTTTCTTGGGCCGGCTGTGCGTCGTTGCAGTTGCCGGTTGCACGGCGCGGAAACGATTCCCCGGTTGCCGACAGCTCTACGCTGACGACCCGACGGGCAAAACTCTTGCTCCAGGCGGCCCAATCTTCTGACCGTCAAGGGAAGATCGACCAGGCCATCCGACTTTACGAACAAGCCCAGGCGGTGGATGCGCAGGCAGACGCAGTGACGCATCGCCTGGCCATGCTCTATGACCAACAAGGGGACGACGTGCGTGCCCAGGACGCTTACGAGCGGGCGGTGGCGCGCAACCCACAGGACCCCGATCTACACAACGATATGGGGATGTACCATCGGCGCCGCGGGCAATTCAAAGAGGCCGAAGCCTGCTTCCTCCAGGCACTGCAACTGCAGCCGACGCACGCGCGTGCGCGAAACAATCTTGGCATCGTCCTGGCAATGCAGGGCAGGCTGTCGGAAAGCCTGGCTGCCTTTTCCCAAGTTTCCGGAGCTGCCGTGGCCCATTACAATCTCAGTGCTATTCTTCTGCAGCAGGGGCAAACCGACCTGGCTCGCCACCACCTGCACCGCTCGTTGCAGGAAGACCCCTCATTGGTTCAAGCCGCCACGCTTTTGGCGCAACTGGATGATCCGCCGTTTGAAAATGCTGCGGCATCGGAGCATTCATCCACCAGCCTACCTGGCACCAATCCCCACCACTCCACCTGCAGTATCCACCGCAGCGGAGAGAGCTCCCCGCCGCTGTCGCCGTCGACCGTCAGTTGCCAGCCCAACAGGCCACCGCGGCGTTGAGCCCGCCGGATTGATGAGCCGCATCCACCTTTCCATTCCTCAGCTTCCGCGGCCAAAGCTTGCGGGTCGACACTTCGCCTTATCAGCAAGACAATCGCCGCTAACCGGAACGCTCCATCACCCATACGGCGACGCTCAACAGCCAGAGAGCGGCGAGGATGACCGCAGAAGCCAAGGTCAGTCGCACCCACACTTTGGTGGAAAGCGCGTTCCACACTTGCCGGGCCGGCGGCTTGACAACCGACTGCAGGAAACGTTGGCGGTAATGAGGGTCCTGGACCACGATCGCTCGTTGTGGAGCCATCAGGCCATATTCGACTGTGAAATCCAGGGCACCATACATCTGCCGGTGACGTCCACCCAAGTCCACCCCCGAGGCTTCGAAGAACCAGACTTGCCTTCCGAACTCCAGCTCGGTTTCCTCCTCGATGTACACACAGCGGACGGATTCGAGCGCCGTGGAATCAGGCGATAGCTCTTTGCGCTGTAGCGCATACCATGCCTGATTCTGAACTACCTCCCAAACTTCACTAGGAAACTGGTAGTAACTGGCATCTGAAGTCATCCTCACATCCTTATGTTGGAAACATCGCATGGACCTTCCCCGCACCGTCTCGCCCCACCGGCGCGCGACACCACCTCTGGCACAACAACACCCCCGAAAGAGCGAATCTCGCTATAAACTGACAGTTGCGCCGAGTCGTTATCTATAAGAATACGAAGTCCCGTAGGCAATCCCCACCATTTTAAGCACGAATTTCGTTATTGGTGGTGCGCACGCTTAAGGGCTTGTTAGTGTCGGTCGAACAGACTGGTGCGGATCTCAGTTTCAAACGAAGCCTGCTCCGCCATCGCTTTTTGGAATTGAGGTTTGCTGAGCGAATACAACACGGTTGGTTCGAGTGTGACCACCGATGCGTTCCGTGGTTTATCCTCCAACAACGCGATTTCGCCAAAGAAATCTCCCTCGCCAAGCACCGCCACCTCGCGCTGTTCGGGACCGCGGCGCACCGACACCCGTCCCTGACGGATAAGGTAGAACTTGTCGCCGGGCTCTCCTTCCCGGATGACCGTTTCTCCCGCGGCATAGGTTTCGCATTGCAAGTGATCGGCCATCTCGGCCAGGCTTCGCGGGGTCAGATGTTTAAACAGCTCACATTTGCTGAGCATCTGGCTGACGATGGCGGCCTCTTGCACCAGAACATCACTGCGAATCCTTCCGTCAACCAAGTTCACGATCCGGTCTGCCACATCCAGAATGCGGTTGTCGTGAGTAACGATGACGATGGTCACTTGTTTTTCCTTGGCCATGCGTCGCAGCAACTCGACCACCGTGCGTCCACTCGCCTCATCGAGGGCAGCGGTCGGTTCGTCGGCCAGGACCAGACGCGGTTGGTGCACAAGTCCACGCGCGATTGCCACGCGCTGCTTCTGGCCACCGGACAATTGCTTGGGTTTATGGTGGACACGATTGCCGAGCCCTAATGCTTCGAGCATCTCCTTGGCGCGCCGATTGTGCTCCGCGCGGCTACCGCGTGGGTCCACCAACTCCAGCGCCATCCGCACATTCTGCAAAGCGGTCAAGGAATCGAAGAGGTTATGGGCCTGAAAGATGAATCCAATATGCCGCCGCAAATCGAGTATTTCGCGCTGCGTGGCTGCATGCAGCGGACGATCGAGGACGTTTAGCTCTCCTTCTTGCACGCGCCGCAAGGTGCCGATGAGCGTCAGCAGCGTCGTCTTTCCCGATCCACTGGGACCGGTCATGATGATGATTTCCCCAGGGTAGATCTCCAAGGAATTATCGAACAGCACTTGCTTGCGTAGCTCTCCGGCGCCGTAGTGGTGCTGCAGCCGGTTGGCCGCGATGGCGGGAGTCTGCCCGGCAGCGATTCGTTTGCGCAGCATCGGGTCAAACCGCACCGCGGATCCTGAGGCTAAGACCTCTGCCATGCCGTTATTTCCTTTATCATCATCCGGTTCAGCGGAGTGCCATCGTGGCAGAATCGTCACGATCGAAATCTCTGTTCCCCTTCGCCCCCCGACCATCCTGTCCCCGGCAGTACCATTTTTGGGGCGATGCGGAACGGTCTCCTGCGTCAACTATAATTCATTGTTCCTTATCGATTCACCGTTTTTATTTCCCAGGACTGGCGACCACCGTCAGCGGAGAACTGCGATGACGTTTGCAATGGAGCCCCGGCGGCCAGGCCGTCGGCCTGCTCGAGGTGCCTGGACGGGTGCTATTCGATCGACTGTCCTGTTTCTCATCATCCTGTTGCTGAAAAACAGCATTCCGATCGCGGCGCAAACGGTCGCCGAGAGGCAGTTGGCCGCGCCGCAAAGAACGGTGATCGCCCAGGGAAAGTTGTTGCCTGCAGGGGGCATTATCGAGATCTCTCTTCCGCCTGGCGAGGTGGTCGAAGCCATCTTGGTAGCCCCGGGGGAGGCGATTACTGCAGGCCAGAAGCTGATCGCCTTGCGGGGGGAAGAAGCACGGCGGCTACAGTTGCAGGCGTTGGAGGAAGCGATCGGAGCGGCCGAGGAGGCGAGGCGGCAAGCCCAGATCACGGCGGCCAACCAGTTAACCGCAGCGCGGCTTGAGCTGCAGCGCCAGCAAGAGCTATTGGCCGGCCTCAGCGCGCGGGAGCAGCTAATCGCTCTCGGTCAACAGCGGTTGGACACGGCGCGGCGGGCCCTGGCCGAATTAAAAAAACTAACCGCCGATCCATCGCTGCGGGCATTCGTTGACCAATCGGAAATATTGCAGCAAGAGATGCTTGTTCAGCAAGCCGAGGCCGACGCGCTGAAAAGCCAGTTGGATTATGACGACGCGGTTAGGGCCGCCAAACTGGGTATCGCCGCGGCCACCGCCCAAGTCGAAGCGGCAGAACGAATGGTGGAATTGTCCGACTCCGAGGCAGCAATCCGTCGACTGAAAGCCGAACGGGATGCGGCGGAAGCTGCTTACCGAGCCGCTTTGGTCACCAGTCCCATCGACGGCACCGTCCTCGCTGTCGACGTGCAGGTGGGGGAAGCAGGCACGGGCGCCCCGGCCCTGGCGCTGGCCAACCTGGAGAACATGGTCTGCGAATTGGAGGTGAACACGATCGACGCAGCGGTGGTGCAGCCAGGCCAGACAGCCATCCTCCATAGCAATGCGTTGCGAGACCAACCACTACGCGGCACGGTCGTGACCAAGCTCCCCTTGGTCGGCGTGCCGTTGCTCAAGCCCTTCGACCCACGTGCACGTACCGACTTTCGCGCCGTCAAGACGATCGTAGAACTCGATACAGAAAGCAGCCGACGGGCAGCCCAATGGTTACAGCTACAGGTCGAAGCGACCATCACCATCGAAGGAACTTCCACGCACTCCGCCCCTTGAAAGGCGAGCACGGATAGCAACGCTCCTGCTGCGTAGAAACTGTCAAGCAGCACCCCAAGCGCCTGCCGCGGTGATGTCCACGATTACTGACTCTCTCTCCGGAAACGATTTACGAATCTTGCCCATGCGCACTCCGCTTGCCATCCTCAATTTGATGCACCAGGGCCCTAAGGCGGCGGTGTCGATCGGCGGCGTGGTGTTTGCGCTCCTGCTCGTCTTCATGCAACTCGGTTTCATGGGGGCCGTCTCCTACACCGCGACCAACGTCTTGGAACACTTGCGCTTCGATGCCGTCATCCGAGCGCCGGATTACGCCCACCTCTACGAAGCCGGAGCAGTCGACAGGCACTGGCTACAGGTGGCTCGCAATGTCCCCGGTGTCGTGGAGGCGGTGCCGTTGTGGATCACGGTGCAGAATTGGCGAAAGATGCCGACGGAGCAAGAAGCGAGAACCATGACTTTCGAGCCACAATACTTGCCCATCGCCATCATCGGCTTTGATGCCCATTCTTCTTGCCCGTTGGACCTGGAGGCCATCGAGGACCAGCAGCAACTACTTCGCTTGCCATCGAATCTGTTGATCGATACTTCGACGCACGACGATTATGGGCCGTGGAATGGCAAAGTTTTTTCGCAACTCGATGTTCAGCAGCAACGAACTACCGAAGTAGGTTCCCAAGAGTTTCGGATTGCCGGTCTATTCCGGCTGGGAACCGGATTGGCAGCCAACGGATTGGCGGTGATGGGGCAAGAGGGATTCGCCCGTCTGTGGCCGCTACCAACGGACCAGCAATGCACCTTGGGGCTGCTGCGGTTCACCCACACCGACGCGCAGTCTACCGATCAGATGGTGCAACGCATTCGCGCGAAACTGCAGTCACCGACGTTCATTGCCAGCGTTCCCGACGCCGAACTGCCGGTCGACATCCTCTCCCGAGAACGCATGCTTGCCAACGAGCGTCATCGGTGGCTGTGGGAAACGCCGATCGGGTTGATCTTCCAAATGGGGGTCGCCTTGTCGCTGGTGGTGGGTGCGGCCATCGTGTACATGGTGCTGGCCACCGACGTGCAGAACCGCTTGCCGGAATACGCCACGCTGTTGGCCATCGGCTACTCGCGTTTTTACCTGTGTCGAGTGGTGTTGATGCAAGCCATGGTCTTAGCGCTAGCCGGCTTTGCTGCTGCGTGGTTGGCAGCTGAATTCCTCTATCGCCTGGTAAGTTACCTGGCGGGCATTCCCTTGCATATGGAGCCGACGCGCATCGTGGCGGTCGCGGTGCTGGGTACGTTGATGTGCGCCGCGAGCGGAATCCTGGCATTGCGCAAATTGTGGAAAGCGGAACCGGCCAGCCTTTTCTAGCTGCAGTTAACCTCCTTATCCGAATTATCTACCCACGGTCAACGACGAAACGAATTCCCATGCCTCGGCAAACACCTCTCGCTTGGTACAACTTAACCAGCAGCTGGCGTAAATGCCTGCTATCGGCCAGCGGTGTGGCTTTTGCCGTCGTCCTCATGTTCATGCAAATCGGCTTCCGCGGTGCGCTGATCGACAACAACGTTCGCATCCTATCCCTATTCGACCTCGATTACGCGAACCTGGCCGTCATCAGCCGAGCCCGCTACAACCTGACTACCGAGCAGAGGTTTTCCCGGTACCTGCTGGAAGCCATTGCCGGACGCCCTACCATTACCGACGTAACCATCGTGCAGTTGGAGCGGGGTACGGCCAAGGTAAAAGTGGCTGGTCATCGAGCAAAACCGATTCGCGTAATGGCGGTCGACATCGAGGCTCGGCGCATGTTCGCCGATGCATCGTTGTGGCAGCGCTTACAAGCAGCGCAACGACAAGGAGCGGCGCTGGTGGACCGTCGCAGCAAACCGTCCTACGGCTTTGCCGCCCGCGAGGAGCAACTGCTGGCCCAATCCGTCGAGCTCAACGGCCAGCAGCTTCCTCTGCTCGGCTTCTTCGAACTGGGGACGGATTTCAGCAGCGATGGTACGCTGTTGCTGACTCCCGATGTGTTCGCCGAGTACTTTCCGTGGCGCAATGGCGCCGGCTCCGCCAACGGCATCATCGACATCGGCTTGCTCCACGCCGATGTCGACCGCGCCGAGGAACTCTCGACCGTGGCTGCCGATTTGCAATCGCTTGCACCAGCACAGATCCAGGTGCTGCCAACGGCCGAGCTTATCGCCGCGGAGAAACGATTCTGGTTGCAAGCCACTCCCATCGGCAAGATATTCACCATCGGCACGCTGCTCGGATTCGTCGTGGGAGCCATCATCTGCTACCAACTGCTGTTTACCGACATCACCGAGCACCTTCCCGAATTCGCTACTCTCCAGGCGATGGGGTACAGCTCACGGTACTTCGTCAGTCTGGTGCTGTGGCAATCGCTCTACCTGTCCTGCCTCGGCTTCCTCCCCGGTCTGCTCGTTTCCCTCGGGCTCTACCAAGTGCTGACCGCCACCAGCGGTTTGTACATGTCGATGCCGGTCAGCCGCGTAGCCCTCGTTTTCTTGCTGACCACCCTCATGTGCATCCTCAGCGGCCTGATCGCCATGCGCAAATTGTACCGTGCTGATCCAGCCAGTCTGTTTTGAGCGGGAACACGACGGGCTACGGCGGTAACACCAAGCGTCGCCATCCATCACGGTGTGCTACTCGACATCTTGGGGATGGCAACGAACCAAGCCGCTCCATGGCGACAGCGATCGGCGAGACCACCCACCGACTCTGCCAAATCGATTTCCAAAACACGTGCTTCGAGCCGTCTAGTGATCCACGCGACGCGGGCCATCCGCAGTTCGGCATGTGCCTGAGCCAGTTCGGCGGGCCTGCCGCGACCATAGTTTTCCAGTTCCTCCAACTGGGCCACCTGCTGCTCCCAGCTCTCTTGCATTCGCCGCGCCGTGTCCATGCGTTGCCAAGCGATTTTCAAGCGGCTGCATCGGTCGAGCACCTCGGTGCGCACCGCCTGCTCATGCATGTGCAACAGGTCTCGCAATTCACGACGTACGTTTTGGGCCAAGCAATCATCGGTGTGCCGCAACAGGCCACCCAGCAACATTCCCTTATCAGGAAGCACCACGCCGCCCAGTCCCGCGGTAGTCCCTAGCGAGGCGGCCACCAGCCGACTGGTCGCTTCATCGGTACAGCTCATCAACCTTCTCCAGCCGCGGAGGTCATGCCGCTGCATCAACGCCTGATCGGCGAGTGCTTGACAATCCACATCAGTCGGTAGCACTTCCAGCACCTCCATGGCATCGGTTACCGGATCCAGTTGCAGGTTCGTCAGCCCCTGCAGCGCCATTTGGGCTTGGGCAAACCTCTGCTGCAACTCCAATCGATTATCCGCCAACCGCAACTCCCACCGATCCAGCTGGTGAGCCTCAACACCCACCGCCACTCCGGAAGCGGCCAACGATTCGATTTGCTGCTGCCGCCGCCGCAGATCGGCTTGCGCTTCATCGAGAACGGCCATTTGTTCGGCCACGGCAAGTAGACCATAGAAAGCGCGTAGCGCATTGGCTGCGGCAAGATCTTCCTGATGGCGTGCCTGAGCGCACAAGAACTCGGCTAATACGCCCGCGGACCGCCGCTGGTCTTCGTGGTGGCGGTTGTACAACTGGCGCAACGTGGTCGCGCGATCGCGCAGCAGTTTGGCCGTAAGAGAGCGATCCGCCGCCAACGTTCCCACCAACAGCGCGTCGACAACCGCCCCATCCGACTCGGCATGCCCCTCGGTAGACCGCTGCAGCCACGCCGTCTCACCGGCCACCGGTCCTGCTCGCCCCAGCGACCAAAGCATGGCGACGATCAATGCTAGCACGCAGGAACGGGCCCTGCGGTGGTTGAAGCGATGCAACGGGGCGCCCCCCCCCACAATGATGGCCCTGGACCTGTTCGCGAATCTGCTGATCGAGCACCGGCTCCCCTCCTGGTCGGCATCGACGGCACGATCCGTAGACACCCGCCTCTCGTCATAGCACTTACCATACTGATCATCGTACATTTCTCCCCCGCTAGATGATCCCGATCCCCAATCCTCCGCATCTTCGTCCCTGAAGGTTGTTCCTCCCTTGAGGATGGTAGCGATCGCGCTGCCCCTGCGTTGGGCAAGAACAAATGCTATTGGCCCGTGGCTGTTCGGTTTCCTATAACGCCAGACACGTAGACGGGACAAACGGACAGGTCGCCGGTGGCCGGTAGATCAATTCCGCATGCGGCTGAAGAGGAAAAGAACCATGCTGGAGAGCCCCTTTTTATCCCATCGCGTCGGCCGGCTATGCATGGCCTGGGCTGTTGCCTGCACGCTATGGGGAGCCCCGTCAGTCCTTTCTCAGGATAACGCGGCCCCCAGCCTCAATGCTGGCGGTTCGGGACTGCAGCCACGGCGAGGCGGCCCGCCACCGAATCTTCCTTCCGATGCCGGGCAATACTGGAAAACGTACGACCTGGCCCCCTACACTCGTGAGTTGAAGACCGTCGATCGTCCCCAGCAAGCGGTCGTGGATTGGATACTACGGGAAACCGGGACGGACGTTTGGTTTTCCGATCCCTTCGGCTTTCTCAATGCCGATCGCGACACTTTGCGCGTCTACCATACTGCGGCGATGCACGAGGCCGTTGAACAGGTCTACGAACGCTTCGTGAACGGTACCACCGTACCGCAGCTCTACGGATTACGAGTGATGGCCGTGGGCAGTCCCAATTGGCGTACTCGGGCACACTCGCTCATGCAAAGCGTTCCGGTACAGTCACCTGGGGTTCATGCCTATTTGATGCCCAAGGAAAACGCAGCCATCTTTTTGGCCATGCTCCGAGGCCGCACCGATTATCGGGAAATCAGTGCCGTGGATGTGGTGGTGCACAACGGGCAGAGCCAGACGTTGGAACAGTTGCGAGGGCGGAATTACATCGAAAACTACCAAGTAGCACCTAGCGCGTGGCCTCCGTACATGCCCGCCACGGGCCAGATCCAAGAAGGTTACCACCTGGAGATCAGTCCCTTGCTGAGCTTGGACAAGAAGTTGGTCGATTTGGTCATCAAGTGCAAGATCGATCAAGTCGAGAAACTCAACGACGTCCTCCTTGACCTTCCCTTGCAAAATGGTCAGCTCTACACGGCTCAGATTCAAGTCCCCCAGATTGTCAGCTGGCGACTCCATGAGCGATTTCGCTGGCCCGCCGACCAAGTGTTGTTGCTCAGCTGTGGGGTTGTCGCCTCTCCCGCTGGTAAACCGAATGAAACCTTACTGGGACTGGGCAGCAATGCGTTGGGCCTGGACCGCCTACTGGCCCCCGGCCGCGATCGCGCAGATGCCTTGCTAATGATTGAATATCGTGGTGATGCCCCCGGCCGCGTGCTGCCGACGGCAACCGGCCCCGCTCCTACGACCCGATCAGCCGCCAATCCGCTCAGTCGCGGGCGCTATTGAACGCGCAGGCTTTTCACGCCCATCATCCGCATGCAGGAATCATCGGCGCTTCCCTGCCCCGGCGGATGTTGCCCCCTCGGGCACCACCAGAACGGGAGCTTGATGGCGAAGCCCCTGCGGGGAACCGCTTCACGGGAGATTTCGGCCCCGTCGCTTACATCTCACCTGCCCGAAGCCAGCCGGATGCTCTATATTCTGGTGGAATCGACTGCGGCGTTTTTGCGTCCTGGCGAAGCAATTCACCCTAGGTGAAAAAGGTGCGCGCCCGTACCTTGATGGCTGCACGGATTTTCCAGTTTCCTCGATAGTGAATACGGTGGGTACATGTCGGGCCCAACGAAACGGGTAGTAATTACGGGTTTAGGGATCGTCAGCCCTATCGGTAACGACTTGGCCACGGTTTGGGAGCACCTCCAAGGCGGCAAGTCAGGTATCGGACCATGGCAGCAATTGCCTGCCGGTGCCCTGCCGGTAAGCTTCGGAGCGGAAGCGAGGGACTTCACGGGCCAGATCGATGATTACGGTGAGCTGGACAAGCCGCTGCAGCGAGCCATCAAAAAGAACATGAAGGTCATGTGCCGCGAAATCGAGATGGGAGTCGCGGCCTCACAAAAAGCCCTCCAGCACTCAGGATTGCAGGAAGTGGATCCCGATCGCGCCGGCTGTGTATTCGGCAGCGATTATATCTTGACGCGCCCAGAAGAATTCGCTGACGCCGTTCGCGCCTGCCGGGAAGCAGGCGGCGGGAAATTCGATGCCCGAGATTGGCCACAACACGGTTTGCCCAAAGTCGGCCCGCTGTGGCTGTTAAAGTATCTTCCCAACATGCCCAACAGCCACGTTTCGATCTACAACGACTTCCGGGGACCGAACAATGCCATCACGGTCCGCGAGGCCAGCATGCATTTGGCAGTGGCCGAAGCCGCCTCCATCATTCGCCGCGGTGCCGCAGATGTCATGGTAGTTGGCTGTACCGGCAGCCGCGTCCACCCCATGCGATCGGTCAACGAAATGAAAGCATTCCCCGTCGCCAGCGACCGTGATCCCCCCTCCGCCATGGCTCGTCCCTTTGATCAGCACGCGGCGGGGATCGTGTTGGGAGAAGCAGCCGCAGCGATTGTGTTGGAATCGGACGAGCACGCCCAACAACGGCAGGCACGGCAATGGGGTGAAGTGGTGGGAGCGGCCAGCCGCTTAGGCACGGGCAATCCCCCCCAAATCTACGACGCCATTGTTGGCTCTCTCCACGACGCGCTGCACAGCGTTGGCCCGCGCTGGCCATCGACGTGGCACGTTTCAGCGCATGGGTGGAGTATTCCCGAGGTCGACCGCCAGGAAGCCGCAGCGATTGCTCACCTATTGGCCACCCAGCGAGATGTCACCGTCGTCTGCCCCCAGAGTTTTTACGGCAACTTAGGCGCTGGAGGCGGGGGAGTCGCTCTAATTGCCAGCCTGCTGGCTCTCCACCACCGACAGCTGTTCCCCACGTTGAATCTCGATAACCCGATCCCTGAAGCCCGATGGACGGCTGCCTCGGGGGGCGAACCAGCAGGAGACGGCTTTTTGACCGTGGCTCACACACTGCACGGTCAAACCTGCGCCTTGGCGATTCTAAAGTCAGACTAGTTGAGTGTGGGGAGAATGCATGCCTACTCCCCTGCCCTGCCCCAGTGCGTCGTGAATGGCCCTTATCCGGGAATTGTCGCTGACTGGATAATCGGAGAATCACGGCGCCAAGGAGTTTGGGATTGAGAGGGAGCGAATCTGGGAGTACGATTTCACGCTGCGCGGGGCTATGCAGATCCACTACCGTATTCGCCTTAGAAGAGAGATTGATCGATGAAAGAAGGTATTCATCCCAACTACATGGAAACAACCGTCACGTGCGGTTGCGGTAACACATTCGTAACGCGTTCCACGAGACCCGAGTTGAAGGTGGACATCTGCAACATGTGCCACCCGTATTACACCGGCAAGTTGAAATTCGTGGATACCGCTGGGCGAATTGAAAAGTTCCAGACCAAGTTCAAGGCAGGTAGCTACGCCAGTTTGCAGCCCAAGAAAGGCAAGAAGAAGAAATAATGAGGCTGCTCCCCGGCGAGCGTACCGTTAGGTGGCGCAGGACTGAGCCAAATCGATGAACATTCGCGAAGAACTCGAAAAGAAGCTGCAGCGCTTTGAAGAGCTCGAAGCCCTGATGGGGGATCCTGCTGTCCAATCGGATTCCAACAAGATGGCTGCGTATGCTCGCGAGCATGGTTCGTTGGCGAAAGTCGCTACCAAGGTCCGCCACTATAAGAAGCTCACCGACGACATCCACGGCCTGCTGGAGATGGCCGAAAGCGAGGATCCGGAAGAGCGGGAGATGGCCGAAGAGGAACTGGAGAAGCTCAGAGCGGAACGCGAAGCGCTGTGGGACGAACTGCTGGAGCTGACGATCGGCGGAGAGGATGCCAACCGCACGCGTTGTGTGATGGAAATCCGGGCCGGCACCGGGGGCGAGGAGGCGGCACTCTTTGCCCGCGACTTGTACGACATGTACAAACGCTACGCAGAATCGAAGGGTTGGAAGACGGAGGTGATGGACTTGAGCCCGTCGGAACGTGGCGGTTTCAAAGAGATCGTCATCGCCTTCGAAGGGGATGGAGTCTATCGGGAGCTCCAATTCGAGAGTGGTGGCCACCGGGTCCAACGCGTCCCAGAAACCGAGACCCAAGGGCGCGTGCACACCTCCGCGGCGACGGTAGCCGTGATGGCAGAACCCGAAGATGTCGAAGTTGAACTGAAGAAGGAAGACTACCGCATCGACAAATTCAGCGCCAGCGGCCCCGGCGGACAACATGTCAACAAAACGGAGTCCGCCATCCGCTTGACGCACTACGCCACCGGAATCGTCGTTCAGTGCCAGGACGAGAAGAGCCAGTTGAAGAACCTGGCTAAAGCGCTGCGTGTGTTGAAGAGCCGTATTTATGACCACATGCGCCAACAAGAACTGCAAAAGCGGGCCGATCAACGCCGTTCCCTGATCGGCTCCGGCGACCGCAGCCAACGCATCCGCACCTACAACTTCCCCCAGAACCGGTTGACCGACCATCGCATCAATCTCACCCTGTACAAGCTGGACCAGATCATGGCCGGCGACCTGGAGCCGGTGATCGAGGCCTTGTTGGAATACGAACGCGATCAGTTGCGCGGAGACCCGGAGGCGGTCGCATGAGCCAGGAGTCCGAACCGTGGACGATCGGGCGACTGTTGACATGGACCACCGACTACTTGGCGCGCCACGGTTCCGGATCACCTCGTCTGGATGCAGAAGTCCTTCTGGCTCAGGCACTTCAATGCCAGCGCATCGATCTGTACGCGCGCTACGACCAGGAACCGGCAGAGCAGCCACGAAGCACCTTTCGCGAGCTGGTCAAGCGTCGTGCGGCAGGCACACCGGTGGCCTACCTGGTTGGGCACCGTGAGTTTTATTCGATAGACTTCGAAGTAACACCGGACGTTTTGATTCCCCGACCGGAAACCGAACACCTGGTGGTCGAGGCGATCGATCGCCTCAAAACGCTGGCCCCCCGGCGTCCAGCCCCCTGCCACGTGGCCGACATTGGTACCGGCAGCGGCTGCATTGCTATTGCCTTGGCGAAGTACGTGCCCCAGGTTCGCGTCACGGCCGTCGATGTGTCCGATAAGGCTCTAGAAGTCGCCCGCCGGAATGTGCTTCGCCATGACTTGCAGGCCCGTGTCGAATTGGTTCACAGCGACCTGTTTACCGGTCTGCCCGCCAACCGACAGTTCGACATAATTGTCAGCAACCCACCGTACGTTTCCGCGGCCGAGTATGAGCAACTGGATCGTTCGGTGCGTGAGTTCGAACCACGCCTGGCATTGCTTGCCGACCACGACGGCTGGGGGGTGATCGAACGCCTACTGGACACAGCTTCAGAATACCTGGCACCCGATGGGTTCTTGCTCGTGGAAGCCTCCCCGATGCTACTCGCACGGGCCGACCATCGGATAGGTGCCCCCTGGGCAATCGAAAAAATCACCGACGACCTGGCCGGATTGCCGCGCGTGTTGACGTTGCGGCTCGAATAGCGGCCTGCAGCGGCACCCGGAACAAGACAACGATGCTTTCTAGTTTCTGAGAGGAATGGCAACTGTGGCAGTGGAAATGGAAAAGCTGGTATCGCTATGCAAACGACGAGGGTTTCTGTTTCAGTCCAGCGAGATCTACGGCGGCCTGAACGGCTTCTGGGACTACGGACCACTGGGCGTGGAATTGAAACGCAACGTCAAGGAGGCCTGGTGGCGAGATATGGTCACCACCCATGACGATCTCTCAGTGCTTCCCGGTGCCCCGTCAGCGTATGAAATGACCGGGCTCGATTCGACCATTATCATGCACCCGCAAGTGTGGAAGTGCTCGGGCCATTACGACCTGTTTCACGACTTCATGGTCGACTGCCGCCAGACTCGCAAACGCTACCGTTACGATCAGGTGCGTGGGAGATGGGTCAAGTTGGGAGAACGCCGCATCTTCGTCACTACGGTGGCAGAGGCGAGTGACGAACAGGCGGAGGTGGAACGAAAAGCGTTGAAGTTCTTCAAACTGCGTCCCAAGCAGGCGGATGAATTGGTATGGGAATCCGACTTCATCGCGCTGCCAGAAGTCGACGACCTATCGCAAGTGCTCGCTCCCGATGCTACCGAATTGGGCACGCTGACCGAACCGCGCGAGTTCAACTTAATGTTCAAGACCTACGTGGGAGCTCTCAGCGGCGAAGAAGGGGCCGCATTTCTCCGACCGGAAACGGCGCAAGGAATCTTTGTCAACTTCAAGAATGTCCTCGATAGCACTCGAGTGAAAATCCCATTCGGTATCGCGCAAATCGGCAAGAGCTTTCGCAACGAGATCACGCCGCGCTACTTTACCTTTCGCTCCCGCGAATTCGAACAGATGGAGATCGAATTCTTCTGCCACCCCAGTACCTCAAGCGATTGGTATCGCTACTGGCGAGATCGTCGCATGCAGTGGTACCAGCAGTTGGGGCTCGCCGGAGAGCGACTGCGACTGCGGGAACACGCTCCCGATGAACTCAGCCATTATTCCCGGGGTACTGCCGACATCGAATACGCGTTCCCCTTCCTGCCGGCGGGGGAATTCGGTGAGCTGGAGGGAATCGCCCATCGTGGTGACTTCGACCTCCGCAGCCACATGGAAGGCAAACTCGACGAGAAATCCAATCCCCTGGTGGTGCAATTGGATGAACACGGCAAGCCCAAGTACCGGGGTAGTGGCAAGGATTTAACTTATCGGGACGAAGCCACTGGTGAACGTTTCATTCCACACGTCATCGAACCGTCGGCCGGTGCCGATCGGGCAACGCTCGCCTTCCTGTGCGAGGCTTACCGGGAGGACACCGCCCCTGACGATAAAGGGGTGATGCAGACGCGAACCGTCCTCTCGCTTCATCCCCGTCTGGCTCCGATCAAGGCCGCAGTCTTTCCCTTGGTGAAGAAGGATGGCATGCCGGAAGTCGCCAAGGACATCTATCGCGCGCTGAAGAAACGATACAACGTCTTCTACGATGAGAAAGGAGCCGTGGGACGCCGATATCGAAGACAGGATGAGGCAGGCACTCCCTACTGCATCACCGTCGATGGCCAGACGTTGATCGACAACACCGTCACCATCCGTGATCGCGATTCTCTCGAGCAAGTGCGAGTGAAGGTAGACGATGTGGTCGAAGAGGTGGTCCAAAGAATCGAGCAGTAGCGAACTTGCCACGCGGTGTTCGCCTCCCGAGAGACGAAAGTGGGCGTTTTGGTTGCATCCTGCCTGTGGGAGGGGATAATAACTGAGGAGACCTACCTGGGGATGAATTCACGCTCCCGTCTCCCAGAACCTTAGCACTCGACCGCCTGGGCGGAGGTAAACCGTATGTTGCGCCGCATTTTACCCCTCAGACGACTGCTCCTACTGCTCGCCGTATCGATGCTTGCGAGCTTCGGGCCCGACGTCGGCAAGTGCATGGCCCAGCACGGCTTTCCCCCTAACGGAGCCTGGGTCTACGGAAGTAAACCCTACTTTGCTGCTGGTCGGCCAGCCGCTTTTGTCTCCCATCGGGTCATCCCCGTTCGCATTCATTACCATTTTTACCACCGCTATCACCATTGGCATTATCCGCCCCACTATCACGTATGGTGGCCGACATTATGTCCCAGCGGGTGGGGCTATTACTACCGCGTGCGGTACTTTACCACTTCACCTGTGGTCATTCCCGCTGCAGTGATTGTGCCACCGTTGGTAAATCGGTCTCCCGTGTCGGGTTTCGACCGGCATCAGCTTGTGCAAACCAATGCAATACCGAATCCCCACACTCCCGTCGCCCAACAGGCTAGCAGCGGCCCCGACCTCGCAGGCATTTTGGCAGCCTACGAGCAGCAACGACGCACTAGCGACCGCGACGTATCGCCGCGCACTTTCCCCGTCGCACGCGTACAACAATCGGACGGCTCGTCTCGAACGGTTGCCAAAGCAATGGTTCCTGCAGATGTCGACAGTGGAACCTTGTTATTGTCGCATGCTCGGGGCGAAAACAACCGCCGCGGGACGGACGTTGCCCGCCTTCTCTCAGACGACGAACCAGTGCGTGACGCCCCTCCTCGGACGAGTGAAGAACTGCCGCCTCCGATTCCTAGTTCCGTTCCCCCTGCACTGATTGAAGCAGCCGATAAGATATTTCAGGCTGGTGGCTACCGAGAAGCGGCGAAAGCATACGCGGAGTTGACGGTGCGATACGGACACCACCGGGAACTGTTGGGGCGGCGTTTTGCCGCTCAAGTGGCCGCGGGAGACTTCCCATCGGCGGAAACGCTAGTAGCGTTGGCCCATGCCTTGGAAACCCCCATGGTCGAATTGGTGCGTGCCGACCCCCAGTTGGCGAAGATGGTTCGTCACCTGGGTGACGGTTCTCGAATCGCTGAAGCCATGGCCCGTCGGGCTCTATCGAAAGCAGATGATGCTTTGACCTTGGAGAGCCTGGGCATCTGGCTACACATGACCGGCGATCCCCAGCGCGGCGACCTGTTCTTGCAACGCGCCGCGCAATTGATCGACTAACAGGACCGACGCCCCACCACCAGCGGTCACGGTGGCTTCCCGCCAGTACCCTCGTAGTGTTACCCACCTTTGTTCCCACCTCGCTGTCCCCCAAGCCCTGTGCTTGGCAATGCCTTAGCGAGCATTTCCCATCGAATATCCACTACATCGACGTCCTTGAATTGCCTGGCGATGAACGTCCCTTCGGTTTCCTGAGGATGCAGAAATAGGATACCCATTCGTTCATCAGGGCATGCAGTTACAACCAATAGCACGAGGAATGACCCATGAAGCCGTATCGAGCTGTAATGCACGGGTTCGTTGTAGGCAGCGTCTGCGTGTCCGCACTGCTGAGCTTCCCCCAAACCGGGATGGCACAATCCGCAGCCGATTCTTCGCCTACGGGACTGGTCGATTTCGCCCGTGACGTGTTCCCCATTCTTCGGAGCAAGTGCCTGGCCTGCCATGGACCGGAGGAGGCCAAGAACGATTTTCGAGTGGATGACCCAGAGACTCTGCTCAGCTACGTTGAACCGGGAGATCTCGAAAGCTCATCGCTGTGGGCCGATTATCTAGTCACCGATGATCCCGATATGAAGATGCCTCCCCCTGGAGCAGCGGATGCGTCGCCATTGACTACTGTCGAACTGGCCGTTCTGCGCGTGTGGATTGAGGATGGAGCAGTCTGGCCTGAAGGCTTTGTGCCCACTAGCGACGACACCTCGGACGCTCCCATGGATAGTCCCCGCGACGCGTCACCAACGACTCAGGACGATCCCACAGTCGATTCGCTGGTCGGGCGCGCCTGGCTGTTCTCCGGCTTGTTTCACCCGGCCGTAATCCACTTTCCCATCGCCCTACTGATCGTATCTGCCATGTTCGTGTTTTTTTCGTTTTTCAATGAGATGAGCGGCGAACCAGTGGCGTACCATTGTTTGTGGATCGCTACCGTGATGGCGATCGCCGCGTGCATCACCGGTTGGGCCTATGCGATCGACGAGGGTTATGGCACCAAAGTCTCTTTCGACTTGCAGGGCAGCGCTATCGACCGCCATCGCTGGCTGGGAATTGCCGTGGCGATCGGTGGTTTGCTTACCTTTCCGTTGGCGCGTCGCGTGCGGCGAACAAGGCGATTTGGCGACCGCCTTGCCTGGCTGGTTCTCAGCTGGGTATTAGCCGGTGGCGTCGCCATCGTAGGTTATCAAGGTGGAGAACTCGTCTACGGGGAAGATCATTACTGGAAAGCCTTCGACAAATGGTTTGGCGCGATCGGCGACGCGCCGACGCCAACTCCTGACGACTCGCTTTCCGAGGAAAACCAAGAACCAGCCGGGCGCCCAGAAGCCAGCAGTTCGTCTTCACCGCCTGCACCTGCAGACAATGCCTCACCACCCTCGCCATCGACGGCCTTGGAGGGGACCGCGCCCGCAGAGGAACAGCGATCGAACTCTGGCGAATCTGCAGCGGCGGACGAGGACGCCCCAGTCACTTCCACCGCCGGTGAAGACGCGGCAGATGAGCGAAGTTAGCGGCTAGTGCCCTCAGTGGATCGGCGCGGACCGCTGTTTTGCAGGAAACGGCCGACCAGCTCGTCAACCTTGCTTCTCGGCGTAGCTGGCCAAAGCCTCCTGCAAGGCCGCGCGGACTTCCGGGAGGACCTGGTCCCGCACCTCATTGAGCGTACCATGCAAGAAAGCCCCGGCTGCTGCCTTATGGCCACCGCCGTTGAACTTGCTGGCCAACGCACTGCAGTCTACGCCACACCGGGAGCGAAAGCTGAGCTTAAATCCGCCTTTCAACTGCTCGACGAAGATGACGGCTACCAGCGTGCCAGCGATCGACAGCGTCAGATTGATCGCGTCCTCGGTGTCACTGGGCTGCGCCCCGGTCGCGGCAAAATCCTCTTTGAGCACATACGTGTAAACAAGCCTTCCCTCCATCTCCGCTTCCGTACGGGAAAGGATCAAACCGCGCAACTTCACGCGCCCGAGCGTATCGCGCTCGTAAAGATCCCCGTAGATCTCGGCCGGGACGGCCCCCTGCTCCACCAACTCCGCCGCCACACGGTAGGTTTCGGGAGTCGTCGAGCTGAATCGGAACCACCCCGTATCGGTAGCAATGGCAGCAAACAGGGCCGTGGCCATCCGCTTATCCAGCGAGACGCCTAAGTGGCGTCCCAACTTGGCCACCAGATGCCCTGTCGCCTCGGCACTGGTATCTTTGAAGAACTCTACTCCCAGATCATCTTCTCCAACATGATGATCAAGGCATAGTTTGGTTCCCTGAAATTCACGCACCACTTCGGCCATGGGCCCCAATTGGGCCCAGGCACTAGTGTCCAGGATAATAATGGTATCAGCCACCAAGTCACTCTTGTCGATCGTTTGACCGATGACCTCGATCTCTTGGCTGGGATCAATGAACTGTAGATTGGGCGGCGTGGGATGTCCGTTGACGATGCGCACCTCTTTACCCAGTTGGCGAAGGATTCCCGCCAATCCAATCTCACTTCCCAGCGCATCACAATCAGGGCGGATATGACTGCAGAGAACAAACCGTTGGCCCGCGCGCAGCCGCTCCTCCAACAAATTCCAATCGATCGTCATAGTAATCCGTTCATTTCGCGAGGTCACTCGATCGATACGGTAGGCACCGACGGGCGAGCGATCCAATACTCATCACCACACAGAAAACGCACGATACAGCACGACAACAACTCGGGGTGCTGGTTCGCTAGAGAAGCTCTATGGTATCTCGGCGACAAGGCGATTGCCAAGCCGTCGGAGCAGGAAAGCACTCCGTGGCCCTCCGTTCCCTGCCGCGAGACCTGCCCATCCAGCATTACTGAACCGTTTCCTCTCGCTCCAGCCGGTGTGCGAATGAGAAACGACGCTCAGTTGCTTTGGCTCTCTGTGGCAACGATGCGGCGGACGGCAGCGATATCGTCCTGCAGTTGCGCACGCAGCGCGTCAATCGATGCGAATCGCTGCACGTCGCGCACCCGGTCCACAAAACCAACTCTTAGATCCGAACCATACAACGTGCCGTTCCAGTTCAGGATATGAACTTCGACCTTAGCCGCTTGTTCACCAAACGTAGGATTGGGCCCCACATGGATGGCGGCCGGCAGAATTCCCTCGTCTAGGCGTACCGCGCCAGCGTAGACGCCATGGGCGGGCAGCAAACACCGGATGCCTTCGAGATTGGCCGTGGGAAAACCGAGACGCTGCCCCCTTCCCGCCCCTGCGGCGACTATTCCCTGTAACTCATACGGACTGGTAAGCAGCCGGTTGGCTCGCGCTACCTCTCCCGCCTGAATCAATCGGCGAACCCGCGTGCTGGAGATCATCATCCCTTCATCGTCAACGGTCGGTGGCACGATAGAACACCCGATACCGTGGGCACGACAGAACTTCCTCAGCAACTCGGTGTCCCCAGCGCGGTCTTTACCGAAACGGAAATTGGGGCCTTCCACGATCGCCTTGGCTCGCAACTTCCCTCGGATTATCTGATCGAAGAAGGCCTCGGCAGACAACGCAAGCAGCCGTCGGTCCGTTGGATAGGCCAGCATGGCATCGACGCCCAGCACTTCCAACAATTCGGCACGGCGCTCGATGGTCGTTAGCGGGGGCGTAACCGGTCGATGCGGGTCAAGAAGGGCTCTGGGGGGCGGATCAAACGTCATCACCAAGGCGGCACCGCCAACTTGCCGTGCTTGACTGACCAATTCCCGTGCCAGCGCAGCGTGCCCAAGATGGACGCCATCAAAATTACCTACAGAGACAGCCCCCCCGAGCAAATCGGCGGGCAAATCTTCCCAACTGCGCAACACACGAATCATCAAACCAGAACCTGACGTGGCCTATCGAACGGATGGAGGAGCCCCAAGGTTCGCCAAAGTAAGACGATCGTGCAAGAGGTCCTGACCACCAAAAAGCGCAAGTCCGTGGGGAACTCAGCAGGGTGGCAGCAACCACACCAAGGCCAGTCAGCTCCTTGCCACCAACCGCCAGCCGCTAGACCGTAGCCGATTGGCGAAGTGGGTAGCCCCCAGCTTCGCCATTGCTACCCGAGAATCTCTCGCTTGCGATCGAGATAGTCCCAGACGACAAAGCGATCGAGATCCCGACCGGCCGTGAATATCACGCGCCCCTGCGTTGCTTCAGCCAGCCGGTAGGCGAATCTGATGTCCTCTGGCGACTGAGACCAACTCGGTACCAAGAACACATTGATGACGATCCCCTCACGGCGGCACAGCCGCCCTTCACGCAGCGTTGCTTCCTCGGTCCGCGGATCCGGCGGGTAGAGCAAGTACAACATCGATTCTTCAAAATGCGCCGTAGGCAACCCATCGGTAATCAACACCACTTGCCGATTCGGGGTATCGACCGCCACCAGATTCTGCCTGGCCAACCGCAAGGCGTGTTGAATATTGGTAAAGTGAGGATGAATCTGCGATTCGGTGATATCATCGCGACTCATGTCCACTCGCAACCGAACCCATGGGTCATGCAAAGTCACGGGCTTGGGCAACAAGTTGATAATCTCGCCGGGCGGGCACAATTTGCCGAATGTATACATTTCGATAAACCGAAGCACGTCCCCCGGATATTCAGTGGTAATCAAACCTTGCAACGCCAGTGCCATGCGTTTGACATTGATATATTGAGCGTCGTATCGCATCGAACCGCTCATGTCCATAATCACAGCAGTAGCACATTTGGGAGTATTGCGTGTCCGATGCACTTCAATGTCATCGGGATGCAGCCGCCGCACGGTTGCTTTCGGTTGCCGGATCAAGTTGTTGACGATCGAACTGGAAAGATCCATGCTAGCCAACGAATCGCCAAACTGATAGGCACGCGTGGCCGGCAACTCGACACTTCCATCTCCCTCGATCCGTCCGTGGTGACGTCCCGTGCGCCCTGCCTGAAGGTTGCTAAAAATGCGCTGCAAGAGTTGCCCCTGAAAAATCTTGAACGCCTGCGGCGTCAACTGAAAGGTCCCGCGCGCGTCTTGTTGCAAACCTTGCCTCTCGGCAAGCTCGCGCAGCAGATTCTCTACTTGCTGCCGCACCTCTTCCAAACTGGCCATATCCTGCTCGGAGACAAATTCCGACAGCTTCTGCAGATCGATAATGCCGATCCGCGCCGTTTTGGCCGCCTCCTCCAATTGCCGCAATAATTCGTCGATCTGCTCCAGCTCTTCCTTCACCTCCAAGGCACGAGGAATCGTCAACGCCTCATGGCCGGTAAATTCATATCGCGCCGCTAGTTCGTCCATGGCATATTGATCGGCCAGTCGAGCAATGAGCGCGGTCAACTTGCCGGCTGCCGGTGAGGTGTCTTCCAGGCGAAAATAAAGGCGCTCGAGCAGATAGATCTGCCGCTCCCGAACCGCTTGTCGAAAGAGCCGCCGCAACGGCTTAGGAACTCGAACCTGACCGGCGGCTTGGCGAACCGCTTCATCGGCGCGACGCTGTACCGTATCGGACTCGTAGGTGGAAAGTATCTTCTGCTTCCGCTCCTCCAGCAGCTTTCGCAGGTGTTCGATACTAGGTCCTAAAGCGTCAATCTGGCTGGGATCCAGCTCGACAGCACGTGCCAGTTCCTCTTCGGTCAATTCCCGGTACCTTCCGAATGCCAGTGCGTGTTCGAAAGCTGGTGCCACCAGGTCCGGCGGCGGCTTGGTGGGAGAGGGGAACTGAGTAGGATCATATCTCTGATAGACGTGAACCACCCCTCCAATAGCTGGCGCTTTCTTTTGTGTCATGGTGCGTCACCTTTGATGCCATCGCTATCTATGACGGCAGCCCACATCCTCCCACGGCTTACGTCTCGTAAGTAATCTTTCCATGTCGCTGAGCGCGACTAATCTGGTCCAACGCATACAAACCGGCGAGGACGAACTCGACGCAGGAAGCACGCACGGGAGCGGATTGAGCAGCGTTGACTTCAAACGCCTTTTCCCACAACGGAGGCACTGCCTTCAGCCTGTCGGCATATGCAGCACTGGGCAACATATCGCCGACCTCGATTCGCACCCCTTTACCAAAAATCTCCGCGATTTCTTCCAAGCCGTAGGTGTCGACATACTGTTGAAAGACGACCTTGATGGCCTCCGCAATAAGCGCATCGAGGACCTGTCGCTCGGACATCTGGTGGCTTCCCATCAGATCCAACTCCAGTTTGCCCAGACTCGATGCGTATAGATGCCCTAGATCGCTGATGCGCGGCACGGCGGGCTTTTCCCCAAGCACGATGGCTCGCTGCCGTGCACTGGCGATCATGGCGCGATAGTTGGCCAAACTGAACCTTGCCGACACTCCCGAAGCTTGGTCGATGTATTTGCTTCGCCGTGCCTGGGCAGTGATCTCCTCGATGATCTCAGCCATGAAATAGGGTACGACCACCGGGTAATCCCCATCGAGGTCAATGCCCGCTTCTTGCTGTAGAATCTCGATGCCGATACTGCGATCTTTTGGGTAATGCGTCTGGATGATCGACCCGATACGATCTTTCAATTGAGGGATGACCTTGCCGCTTCGATTGTAGGTGCTGGGATTGGCAGAAAACAAAATCACCACATCGAGATCGAAACGGATGGGATAACCGCGTATCTGAACATCCCGCTCTTCCAGAATATTGAACAGGCCCACCTGAACCAATTCATCCAGCTCCGGTAATTCGTTCATGGCAAAGACGCCCCGGTGCATGCGAGGAATCAGGCCAAAATGGAGTGCTTCCTCAGCGCCCATACTCGTCCCTCCCACCAACTTCGCCGGATCGATCTCACCGATGATGTCGGCAAACTTGGTACCGGGGCTCAGCCGTTCCGCGTAACGCTCCTCTCTCGACCACCACGCGATGGGAACTTCTTCGGGGCGATGCTCCGCCAGGAATCTCTTGCCGGCTTGAGTGATCGGACGATAAGGATCTTCGTGGACCGGCAATCCTGGGATGTCCACGTAGGGAATGTACTCGTCGAGAAACCGAGTGAGCAACCGCATCAAGCGGCTCTTTGCTTGCCCCTTCTCTCCCAGAAACAACATGTCATGCCCAGCCAGGAGAGCGATATTGATTTCCGGAATAACGGTATCTTCGTACCCCACTATCCCGGGGAACAGCTCTTCGCCGTTGGCCAGCATGCGCACGACGTTATCGCGCATTTCCTGTTTGACCGTCTTCGATTCCCAACCGCTATCCTGCAGTTCGGCCAAAGTTCTTGGTAACGTGTCCACGGTTGCCATGGCAGCCCAGTCGTACGTGGAAGAGAGATCGAGTCCTAGGAACGCTTTATTATACCGGCCTGTCAACCACCGCGTCCCTCCAGCCGCTGCTGCCTATCGGCTGCCGCTCTCCCGCACGAACACCACCACGGAGCGACTCGCCACCTCGTAGCTTGAACTGACCATTGGCGGTGGTGCTTCCAACTGGATGTCGTTGGGCGAGGGCAGGGACGTGTCGACGACGCGATACCACGGGACAATCCCTTGTTCCTGCACTTGAAAGCGGACCGGAATGGCGCTGGCATTGATCATCACATAGAGATCGTCGTCTCGCTGCGATGCACCATGAAGACAATAGGCAAAACAATGCGATGACGCAGAGAAATCAACCTCGCCGACTGGACCGTACCACCGCACATCCTCCCGCCAGAATCCCCAACGCTGAATAGACGGATGCTGGACACGGAAAGCGATCATCTGTTGAAAAAAACGAAAGACATCTCGATGCCGATCCAACCGCTCCCAATTCAACCAGGTAACTTCATTGTCTTGATTGTACGGATTGTTGTTGCCACCTTGGGTTTGCAAGAATTCGTCCCCCATCCGGAACATGGGAGTCCCAGCCGATAACATCAACAAGCAACAAAAATTACGCGCCTGCCTCTTCCGTAACGCCATGACATCAGCCGGGACATGCACATCCCCCTCCCATCCGCAGTTCCAGCTGAAATCATTATGCCCGTCGAGATTATTGTGACCATTGGCCCAGTTATTTTTGCAGTTATAAGCGCACAAATCGTAGAGGGTAAATCCATCATGGGAAGTGACGTAGTTGACACTTTGAAACGGATGATAGGCATGGAATCGATCGTCAGGAAACAGATCGCTGCTGCCATAGAGGCGACTCATCATTCTCCCGACCATGCCTTCATCGCCGCGAACAAATCGTTGAATCGTATCGCGAAACTCGCCGTTCCATTGCATCCATTGGCGTCCCGGAAAATTTCGCCCCAACTGGTATGTTCCCAGATCCCACGGTTCGGCGATTAAACGGGTGTTCGCCAGTTCTTCTTCCGCTGCGATCTGCCCGAAGATAGGTGGATCATCGATATTGATGGAACCGTCGGCGTTGCGCGTGAAGATCGAGGCCAGATCAAAACGAAATCCATCCACTCCTCCTTCCACGACCCAGTAACGCAGGCTCTCCAAGATCATGCGCCGCACGGCACGGTTGGCCGTATTGAGCGTATTGCCTGTCCCGCTGTAGTTGGCATAAGGATCATGCGGATTACCCGTCATCATGTAGTAGGTCGAGTTATCGATTCCCTTGTAGCAGTACGTCGGCCCGAGATGATTACCTTCGCAGGTGTGGTTATAGACGACATCAATAATCACCTCGATATCTGCCTCATGCAGGGCATCGACCATCTGGCGAAACTCTGCCAACTGGCAACACGGACTGCTGCCGGTGGCGTAGCGGTCATGCGGAGCGAAGAAGCTCATCGGCATGTATCCCCAGTAGTTTCCTTCCTGTGGATCGAACTGATGGATGGGCATCAACTCAACGGCCGTCACTCCGAGAGATTGCAGATAGGGAATCTTGTCGATGACTCCCAGGAATGTACCACGACGCTCGTCAGCAACTCCGGAGTTCATGCGCTGCGTAAAGCCACGCACGTGCATCTCGTAAATCACCAAATCGGCATCATGTCGCCTCGCCTGTGCTGTAGAGATCGGATGAGTGTGCGGTGAAGCCAGCATCCCCAAGGGTGCCTTGCCGGCATTGGTACCCGGCTGGCTTGCCGCAGCACGAGAAAAGTCGGCGGGCAGATAGACAGCATGAGCATGCGGGTCCAACAGGATCTTATCGCGATCGAACGCATGGTAATCATAGCCGGCCCCGCCACGCGGACCATCAATCTGATAGGCGTAATAGCGGGCATTGAAGGTGGCTTCCACCGGGATACGGCAGTGCCAAATGACTCCTGACTTGTTCTTCAGATAGTCCAGCGATGCGCGCAGCACCGGATTGTATACGTCGTCGTCTCGGTATAGCAACAACGACACCTGCTCGGCATGCTTGGAGTAAATCGCGAAGTTGTAGGCTCGCTCTCCAGCCACCCAGGAAACGCCCAGCGGATGGGGGCTTCCATACTGCGTCGCCCATTGCCCGACCGTCGCTTCACTCATGCTCGCCGCCCCCCATCCTTCTCAAGAAACACTGCACCAGCGGCATGCCCCATGTCGCCGGTTCGCAGAGCAGGTGGCCCAAGGTATCCTCTCCGCGACGCCATGCGAAATCATTGACGCGTTCCTTTCCTCCCCCTGCCGATCGGTTTTCCTAACGAAACCATCCCGCACGAAAAAACCCTCCCAGCATCACCAAGGCCAACGCCACCATGGCCGCTAGAGTGATGAAGTAGCCGTATCGATACTCAAGCTCCGGCATGTAACGAAAATTCATCCCATAAATCCCTGCGATCAAGGTCAGCGGCATGAACACGGTGGAAATGATCGTCAGGACACGCAGCTGGTCATTGGTTTTGTCTTGAAGCTTGAGATGATGTCCTTGCTGAATCGCATTTAGGTGATGCTGCTGTCGGCGAATTGAACGAACTGCATGCTCGAGATGAGTAATGGCGTCGCGAAAGTAGTCTCGTAAGCCATCAACGCGAAATGCTGCCGACTCGATCGTTTGCAATGCCTCCACACAGTACAACTGATCCTCAAAGGTAGCTCCGAGTCGGGACAACTGGCGCTTCAGGGGAACGGCTCGTGAGATTGCGGCATCATCGTCCTCGTCGAATAGATCGTCTAGATCGTCCAACTCGCAGCGGACGCGTCTGGTGAATTCGATGTCTTCATCGATCATGTGGTCAACGATCTGATACAACAAAGCGGACGTCCGCAACTGATGAAAGCGCATACCGTCGGCATACTGATCGATGATGTGCGTCAACACTGGGATTGGTTCGCGGTGCAACGTCACCAAAATCCCAGGCAAACAGATGAAAATCAGGTACGTACGATCCTCCGGTGGCCACGCGGGATAGACTGGAAAGGGAACGACCAACGAGTTCCCATAGGCGACCAAGCGAGTGACCGGAGCGGCTTCCAGGCACGTTTCAATCGCCAACGGATGAAGCTCTAGCCGCTCGAGAAAACCGTGCACTTCGTCGGACACATCATACTGGCAATCGATCCAACAAGGAGATGCATCCGTAGCATCACGGAGGGCTGCTTCGACCGAACACGCACGCAGGACTCGGTTCTCTTCGATGCGGAATGCTTGCAGTGTTACCCCCCATTTGCTTCTGCCTCGCTGTACCTTGTGGCCCGCCGCGATTCACCGTACGCCTGCCCCCATCTGCCGTCGATCCTCGCCATCGACAGCAGCACCAGGCGATGTGATGGCGAGGGTAGTAATGCCGTGCGTCGCGCGACAAATTCGATGTCCTAGAAAAGAAGTATAGTGTCCTATCGGCGGATATCGAGCGAGGGGCAGTGCACAGGCCGCGCAGCAAAGAGCTCAACGGTTTGGTGGGACACTTCTGCTGCGTGCATCCACCATGTTCGGCCAACAGACCATCGTTCCCGCTTGGCACTGAAGCCGTTGTCGCCCAATCGTTAAGTGAATACGTCGCAAACGAATCCCACCCGACGCGTCTCGATCTGGTGAGCCTCAGGCAATCGACGCCCAGAATGCCATCCTTTGTCCAATGGTCGCGAAGAGTATGGAAGACGATCGCTGAATTGATGAAGTCTTGGCGGCGCGGTTCACCAGCGCGTTATCCTTCCAGGAAAAGCGCGCATGGGTCCGCCGCCTGATGGTGAAAACCGAACGAAGCTACGCGAAGTGGACGGTCGCCCTGCGGCATCAACTGCGCACACCACCTGCCAGGGGTCAATACGATAGGGCAGAGGGAGCGTGTTGAAATGCCACCTTCGGTGGCCTTGTCATTCGCGCTGCTCGCAGAGGTCTTCGACCATGTGGGCGTAACTGTCGTAGCGGCGAGGATCAATCCTACCATCGGCCACCGCCTCGCGCACGGCGCAGTCTACCTCCTGAAGATGAAGGCAATCTGGGAATCGACAATAATTGACGTAGGGGCGAATATCGCGAAACAGTCCAGCGATTTCCTCCCGCACGACATCCCACAATTCGAACTGCCGAATGCCGGGAGTATCGACCAGGTATCCGCCGAACTCCAACGGTATCAGCTCTGCTGTGGTGGTGGTGTGCTTTCCTTTCCAGTTGTCGGTGCTGACCGGCGCCACGCGAAGTTGCAGTCCAGGCTGCAAGGCATTTAGCAGGCTGCTTTTCCCTACACCACTCTGCCCTGTCACCACGCTACGACGGTTTTTGACTTGCTCGCGCAACTCATCGATCGCCCAACCGCGTTCGGCGCTGGTCAGCAGCGTGCGGTAGCCTAGGGACGCATAGACGCCGATCACCGACAGCACCTGGCGAACATCGACCAGGTCCACCTTATTGATGATGATCAACGGCTCGAGCGATGTTTGTTCGGCAGAGACTAAAAAGCGATCGATGAGATGGGGTTTCAAATCCGGTTGCGCGGCGCTGGCAACGACAATGACCTGGTCGACATTGGCCACGATCACGTGACGCCGCCCTTTACTGGAGCGACTGAGCGACGAAGTCCGCGGCTCGACCGCCACGATCACTCCTTGGTGCTCGCCGACTCGACGGAAGGCAACACGATCACCAGCGACCACTACATTCCGTTGCTCGGTGGCTAGGGACTTGAGCAGCTGCCGAATGGCGCAGCGACAGTCGTCCCCACGATCGGCTCGCACCACCGATTCCAGCCCATGAACGCGTAAGACGGTACCATGTTCGATTTCCGGGTCATCAAGATCGAACTGGACCTGCAACCCGTCGGCATCTTCGTTAGCGATCTCACCCACGATCGTCCGGCGGCGCGTCAGCTCTCCTTTGCCACTGATACGTTCCTCGCTGACGAAACTTCCGTCATCCAGTGCATCCGACTGGAATTCACGAGTTACATCTTTGTGCCGTTTTCGCTCCTGGTGGCGCTTTTTGAAATCGGTACGAATCTTGCGACCGTGTTTTCTCTTAGCCATGGGAAGAGCCGTTTTGCTCGCTGGAAAGCCCGGCCTGCGAAGGGTCGGCAACTGTCGGTTCAGCCGATAGATTTCCCTCCGCTGGTCCCGCTTCACTGCCGTCTTGCTGGGAGACGCACGGCTCCCCCTGGTCCCCCCCAGGAAGCGGACCGGGAGCGGGAGGCGCTGCCGTGGAGCCTCCCGGTTTCTGCGCATCGGGACGCCAAGACTCGGCTGGGCCATGCACGGATTCTCCAATCAGCCGCTCGATATCATGCTCATTAAGCTCTTCGTGCTCGAGCAATTCCTTGGTCAACACCTCGAGCTCTTGGCGTTTTTCGATCAACAGCGCCATGGCCTGCTCACTGGCTTCATTCAGTATTCGCGCGACTTCCTCGTCAATGATCTCTTGAGTGTGTTCGCTGAAGTGTCGCTGTTGGTGAATTTCCCTTCCCAGGAAAGGATCCTCTTCGGACGTTTTGTAGGACACGGGCCCCAGCTTGGGACTCATGCCCCAGTGTGCCACCATGCGTCGTGCCATACTCGTCGCTCGTTCCAAATCATTCTCCGCCCCCACCGTAGTCTCGTCGTATACCAGCTTCTCGGCGGCCCGGCCGGCCAACAACACGATCAATTCGTCACGCAACTCATGCTCCGATGCGCTCACCCGGTCCTCGCTGGGGACGATCTGCGTACTGCCCAGAGATCGCCCCCGAGGAATGATCGTCACTTTGTGGACGCGTTGAGCTCCCTTCAGGAACCACGCGGCCAACGTGTGGCCCGCTTCGTGGTAGGCCGTCTTCTCTTTCTCATCGGGCTTGAGCACCTCTTCCCGCTTGGCCCCCATGAGCACTTTGTCGCGGGCATAATCGAAATCGGCCATACTCACCCGCGTCTTGTTATTTCGCGCCGCCCACAATGCAGCTTCGTTCACCAAATTGCGGATATCGGCGCCGGTGAGGCCGATGGTGACAGCCGCCAGCCGTTCCAAATCCACATCATCATCCAACGGAACATCGCGCGTGTGGACTTTGAAAATCTCCAACCGCCCCTTGAACGTGGGACGTCCCACGGTGATGTGGCGATCGAAACGCCCGGGACGCAGCAGCGCCGGGTCGAGCACGTCCGGGCGGTTCGTGGCGGCGATTACGATCACCGAATCGGTGCTGGAAAAACCGTCCATCTCGCTGAGGATTTGATTGAGCGTCTGCTCTCGCTCGTCATGACCTCCCCCCAATCCCGCACCTCGCTGCCGCCCGACGGCATCGATCTCGTCGATGAAGATGATCGATGGGGCATTCTCTTTCGCCGTTTGAAACAGGTCGCGAACCCGGCTCGCCCCTACGCCTACGAACATCTGGATGAATTCGCTTCCGTTCACCGAGAAGAACGGCACGCCTGCTTCACCGGCAATAGCGCGGGCGAGCAACGTCTTGCCGGTTCCCGGAGGGCCGTTCAGCAAGACACCCTTGGGAATTCTACCGCCGAGTCGTTGAAACTTCTCTGGATTCTTCAGAAACTCGACGATTTCCTGGAGATCCGCTTTGACGCTGTCCAAGCCAGCGACATCATTGAACGTCGTCTGCTGCTCGCTCGGTTCGTACCGCTTGGCCGTCGAGCGAGAAAAACTCGACAAGAATCCTCCCCCTCCCATCAATTGATCGCGGGTACGGCGAAACATTACCCACATGATCATCAGCAAGATCAGGGGCAAGCCAATGAGAAGGAACATCATCGTGTACTGCGCTGCATCGCCCGACCGATACTCGACCACCAGGTTCGGCTGCTCCTTGACTGCTTGGTCGATTATCTTGCGCGCGCTTTCCACATCCCCCAACGTCACGACAAAACGCCGCGGCAGTTTGCTCGATTCCTCCGCCTTCGGTTCAATACGCTTCCCGTCTTCATCGAACTGGGGGGGACGATCGGGGGCAACCTTAAAAATTCCATAGGCAGTGGACCCGCTAACCTCGATTTTCTGGATGTTCTGCGCCTCCAGTTGGCGCAGAAAGAAATCGTAGGTGATCTCCGCCCGCGGACCACTTGGCCAAAGTGATTGCAGCACGAGGAGAATCAAGAGGCCGATCAACAGTAGAGGCCAAAACGAGCCGCGACGCGGAGACTTCCCGTCACTCGGTTTGCCAGCCGAACGGCGCTGGTTATCTTCCATTCAAGCCATCCAATTACTTGATCAGTGAATCTTTATACAGTTCTGCCACCTAGAGACTTCCCATCCATGGCATTGATCGCGCTCATGACGGGAAGATGTAGTCGCTGTTGCACCAGGGCTACAAGGATCGGCTATTTTATCGCACATTGATTCCGGTTGTGCACCCCCTAGTGCAAGCCTGCTGCAAGGCGTCTTCGCAGCTCTCGAGCCACGCGCTGTTGTCCCGGGGTACTGTTTCCGCCACCGGCACCTCTCAACCATTTGGCATCGAGCCGCTTTCCGGCCTTGAGGGCCGCGCACAAGCTGTCGGCAACCTCCTCGTCGCTCATGCGTCGAATGACCTGCACCTGCTGCCAGTCGGCTCCTTGACGAAAAAGCATGAGGGTCCATACGAAGTCGGACACGCTTTGTGACCTACCTGGGCAATCCTTGGTGGCGTCCGTTTTGGGCGTCGACTCGGTAGCGGGGTCGCTCGCGGCCCCAACCTCGACGACGCGGCGGGAGTCAAGCGCGTCGGCTGGCGGCCGGGCGATCCTTTCCTCAGGGATGAGCCCCTGCGTGGCACGGGTGACCGCAGAATCGACGACATCGGTCGCGACCATCGGCTGTGCCTCGCCACGAGGCGTCGCATGCCGGCGAGCTTCCTGCTGGGCCTGCCGCACCTTCCTTGCCAGGGGCATCATCACTGCCCTGATTTCCTGTGGTAGCTTGACATGGCTGAGCAGTTCTCTTGCTTGTTGGCTATTCGCCATCGCCGCCGCCACTGCCACGGTAGGGCGATTTCGCGTCACTTCCTGCTGGACCAAAATACCGTGCTGGATGAGGATATCGACTACAGTGGCCGCATCGGCTTGCCTGAGGGAGTGCAGCATGCCGAATCCTGGCAACCGACTCAGTCCCATACGTTGCACCTTGGTGCTTTGCGAGCCGCACAGAAACTGGGCAATCAACCCCCGCCCTACCCTCCCATGGATCCGTCGAATCGCATCGATGATGGCTTCGAACAGTTCAACCATTCCTTCCAATTCGCCAGCAGTCTGCTCATCTTCAGTGGCCCTCAGCCCCTTTGCAGCAGGGGCCGGCGCATCTGCCGCACTCGATGTGGCAGTCAGCTCGACGTCTTTGGCGAACGTTGACAGAGGTGCAATCGTTGGCCATCCACGACGCCGCTGGCAACGATCGCACACCCCACAGGGAGCGGCAGATGGATCTCCAAAGTACTCGAGAATCGCTTTTTGTCGACAAAGAGGTGATTGCGCGTAGGCGACAACTTGATTGAGTCGCTCCAGCTCCATCTGCTTCATCTTCTGCAGACCTTCAAAATCGATCTCCAGTTGCGAGAACTCCACATCGCGTCGACGGAAGTGCGTAGCCCGGCCTCGAAAGGGTGGAACGTAATCCAACTGCTCCAGCTTGCTGAGCTCCCGCAGCGCCCGCGCCAATTGGCTGCGTCCCAGCCCTGTCTCCTGAAGAAGATATTCTGGACGCACAAACACTTCTTCACCACGACGATCCCCGACGGCTCGTTCCAGGGCGTAGAGAACGCGACGCTGAACTTTTGCCTCCCTGGGCAACAGGTCAACCAACGTGGGTAGCGTACTATCGATCCACACGCGGGCCATCCCCCGCCCTGCTTCCAATCGTTCCAATACGCGAGTGCGCGCCAGTATTTTCAAACAGCTGCCAATCGCTTCCGCTGAAACGCTCACTCCCAAGGCATCCTTGATTTCCTCTGCCGTCATCTCGATCGGATCTTCGTCAATGGCGCGCAAGTAATCGTAAACCTGCTCGATCAGCGCTGGCGGCGGGTACCGATTGTCGATGAAGAACTCTTGGATGTAACGATCTTGGTAGGAATGGAGCAACACACACACCGAGTGTTTTCCATCGCGACCAGCGCGCCCTGCCTCTTGGTAATACGCCTCAAGAGAACCGGGGATATTGAAATGAATGACGAACCGCAAATCGGGCTTGTCGATCCCCATACCGAAAGCGTTGGTGGCGACGATGACACGCAAGTCATTGTTCATGAAGCGATCTTGAATGACACGCCGTTGCTCGGCCACCAAGCCGGCATGATACACGCCGGCAGGAATATGCAACGAATCCCGCAAATGCTCCACCACCGCCTCACACCGCTTGCGGGTTGAGCAGTAGATGATGCCGGCACCTTCGTTCTTTTCTAAGAATTGCTCGATCTCGTCGAGCTTTTCGCGATCCGACTGCAACTGGCGGACACCGAAATGGAGATTCGGGCGCGCAAAACCGCTCATGAACTGCTTCGTTTTTCTCAACCGCAACGTTTGGATGATGTCTTCACGCACCCGGGGCGTAGCAGTCGCCGTCAGCGCCACCGTTTGCACACCACCAAGCCATTCGCGAAACTGCCCAATGCGTGCATAGTCGGGGCGAAAGTCATGCCCCCACTGACTTATGCAATGGGCTTCATCGACGGCCAATAGCTGAATCGGCGTAGCGCGAATGGCATCTAAAAACCGATTGTTGCGCAGACGTTCGGGCGCCACGTAGACCATGCGATACTTTCCTGCCGCCGCCGCCATCAACCTCTCCTGCTGCTCAGCAGGCGTCAATGAACTGTTGATCAACGTGGCGGGAATATCGCGTTGGCGCAAGGCATCGACCTGGTCTTTCATCAAGGCAATCAACGGGGACACCACAATAGTCAACCCGTCCCGAACCATGCTCGGCAGTTGGTAGCACAAGCTCTTGCCGCCGCCGGTGGGCATGATGCACAAACAGTCATGACCGGCACATATGGCCTCGATCACCTCACGTTGGCCGGGACGAAACTCGTGCAAGCCGAATCGTCGCAGTGCCGCCGATAATTCATCGGCTTGATGGTCCGTTGGCATGTTGGTTGTCCAGATTCAAGGCAGCGAGGATCGCTACGGGGTTGCGCAGAGCAAAGAAAATGCTCCAATACTGCCGCTCAAACCCCCAATTGTTGCTACCGATTTTACGGCATCGCCTGACCGTTGCGAGGTGCACAGCAGGCATCCAGAAGGAGATTTCCCCAACGGTTGTCGCTCGGCCGACCAATGCGCGCCTTGACCACTGCCACGCAGACGGAAAACGCTGTCCCCATCTCCAACGCGAGCCCGCAGAACAGCAAGAAGAAAAGTTGCGTGGTGGGGCCATCGCCGCCGCGCCACCACCGAACCGCGTCAAGCCACCTAGTGATACGCCCCTGGCGTACAGATCAGCGGTCCCGCAAACGCCGCTGCAAGGTCTCCAGCAACTGAGTCAACTCATCAGTTTCCATTGCCAGCAACTGGTCGCGCGCTATGGGTGCGTCTCCCACCAATTCCATCAGCACCTCTACCTTACCGATTAACTCCCCTTTCTCCAGACCTAGCATCAATCCCTGCTGATGCCCTTCCGCACGTCCTTCCGCACGTCCTTCCGCACGTCCTTCTTTGATGGCCTCTCTACGAGCGCTGGCAAGGATACTCTGAAAATCCCGCATGGCACGTTCTCGTCGATCATACATTTGCTTGTCCTCCGTTTTCGCAGCAATAATCTCGATCGTGTCAATGGCCTTCTCGAAATCGCTCCCCGGCAACAATCGGCGCAACTCATCTGCCGCAAAGTCCTGTGCACGCTTCAAGAAAAAGATCCATTGCTCCAGTTTGCCGGACCGACCAATCGGCTCACCATCCAGATTGTACTTCGGCAACTCGACGGTGTGAATTTCTATACCATTATCCAAGCTATAGCCGGTAGATCGATCAACGAGTAAGAAATGATGATGTGCGACCGGGGTCTCTGCAAATAACACGCAGTCGAGAAAACAAACTGAAATCGCTGGGCTCAGCAAATCGTATTGGTCGCCTGCTTTCATTTGGTCGACGTACATGCTGCTCGCGTAGAACACCAACCGCTGCATCGTGCCTGCGTAGCCATACACTTGCATTTCGACGTTGAGCCACCTCCCTGTATCATCTCGACAGCGGACATCGAGAATGATCTCCTTGGCATCCTCGAACTCTTTCAGATTGAATGGATTAAGAATCTGGACCTCAACAATGGGATGGGGCGGATCGAGGACCGCATTGAGAAGACTGATCAGCGCGTTTGCATTGACGGGCGAACCAAAGATCTTCTTGAATGCGAAATCGACGATGGGGCGAACTCCGAGGGACATGAAGAACTCTCTCCGATTGGGCAGTTTCCTAAGACTGGTTATTGCATCCGACCTTGGCCTCGGCAGCCGCCAACGCCAAACCATGCTCCACACCAGCAACCTGGCTCTCATCAAGTCACCATCATCCTAGCACACGTCGTCCATGAGCTTGACCTTCGTTTCCCCTGGTCCTGCGCCTGCCGTATGGCCCCAGCCGGTGAAAGCCTGCTGGAGCGTCGTGCACCGCATGGTGCTGAGCCTGATCGACCGCAGGCGGAATTGCAACGAAAAAGTAGTCCGCTATAGTTGCCCATGACGATGGGCGACTTGCGATAGACTTGGATGACGCGCATCGAAAACAGGGCTAGCGAGGAACGTTCCCTGCCCGATCAAGGCACCGCCAACGTGCGACGATGAATACCTGAGCTTTGTCATGAATGAACCAACCGCCTTGCAGATCAAGGTCGCACTGCTTCCCAGCCGATTGGAGTTGAATCAATACGTCCCGCAGGCGACGGCAGTGGTTATCGATACCCTTCGATTCACCACCTGTGCCGCTTCCGCTCTCACTGCTGGCGCAACCTCCATTCATGTCGAACCGTCGATTGAGCGGGCCATCCAGCGGCGTGCTTCCGTCCCTCCCCCTGCCCTGTTATGTGGCGAACGTCACTGCCGTCCCATCCCCGGTTTCGACTTGGGAAACAGCCCTGCCGAGTACACGCCAGAGCGGGTTTCGGGTCACGCACTGATCTTCACTACCACCAATGGAACGCGCGCGGTCGAGGCAGTTGCCAATGCTCGCTGCATCTATCTGGCATGTTTAGGAAACCGTAGCGCAATCGCTGGGGCCTTGCTGAAGCATCACCATGCATCTGCACATCCCATCCTCATCATCTGCGCGGGGACGGAAGGGGAGGTTGCTGAAGAAGACGTATTGGTCGCCGGAGCGATCTTGGACGCAATGAACAGAAGTCACGAATGCAACACCAATGATGCAGGCCAAGAGGCGGTGGAGCTGTGGCGAACAACGACGCGGGGGCTAACCGACCAAGAAGTGATTCCTGAAATAGTGCGTCTGTTTCGAACAACACGCGGCGGCCGCAATCTGCTTCGTGCAGGATACGAAGACGACCTCTGGCGTGCTGCCCAAATCGACACGCTGGAGACCACACCGGTGCGCAGCGGAGGCACCACCTTCTTCGTCAATGGTGAAGAATAAGAATCATGGTGTATCACGACGCCCAACGGCAGCCTTCGTGAGACGGCAACCTCGGCTCATGCGTCGTCAGCCGAACTGGAGAACTACTCCAGTGCAGCGATTAGCTCTCCGGCCAGCTGCCCGACCTTGGCGACCCCTTCCTCCGGCGTAGCCGACTCGGCCAACCGCCGCACAATCGCGGACCCCACGATCACCCCGTCAGCAACATCCCTTAACTGCCGCACGTGTTCCGGGCGGCTGATTCCGAATCCGACGCAGATTGGCACATCGGTTTGTTCTCGCAACCATTCCACCTGCTTCAGCAACTCCGCAGACAGCCCGTCTCGTTCTCCCGTGATGCCCGTCACGGAGACGAAGTACAAAAACCCGGTCGATGCCTGGGCAATTTGCAGCATTCGCTCACGCGGCGTCGTGGGAGTGACTAGATGGATCAAACTAAAGTCTCGTTGGCGACACTTTTCCCGCAGCTGGTTCCCCTCCTCCAGCAAGAGATCGGGAACAATGGCTCCCGAAAAACCGGCCTCAAGTGCCTGTTGTAAGAATTGATCGCTGCCCAGGCGTTGAATGATCGAATAACTGACCATCGAAACCAACGGCATTGCTCCCAATCGGCTCTGCACGCCAGCAATCATAGGCCACAACTGCTGGAGGCGGAACCCGCTGTCCAAGGCACGGGTATAGGACGCCTGAATGACCGGCCCATCGGCGATCGGATCACTATAGGGGATGCCAACCTCAGCAATGGCAGCACCGGCGCGTGCTAGCGTTTCCAGCACGGCAGCAGTAGCCTGCAACGAGGGGTCACCGGCAGTGACAAATGGAATAAACGCTTTTTTTCCTGCGTCGCGAAGTTCCCTAAAACGATCATCGATGGCTGACATAAAAGGCCTTCAATCGAAGCTATGAATCGCAGATGCTGTCCGCAAACCGAAGGATCAATACTCTTGCCTCAATACTCTTCTCCGCGCAACCGAGCGATCTCGGCGGCGTCCTTGTCTCCGCGTCCGGACAAACACACCATGACCACTTTTTCTTTCGGCAATGTGGCTGCTAACTCCATGGCCTTGGCAATGGCGTGCGAGGACTCCAGTGCAGGCAGGATCCCTTCAGTTTTGGCAACCAGATCAAAGGCGGATAAAGCTTTGTCGTCGGGACATTCGGTGTATTCAACGCGCCCCACGTCCCGCCAATAAGCATGTTCGGGCCCCACACCTGGATAGTCGAGCCCTGCCGACACCGAATGCACCGGAGAGGTCTGCCCATCCTCATCCTGCATCACATAGCTGAAACTTCCATGCAGGACTCCCGGTTGCCCGTGGGTCAACGGGGAGGCATGTTCCCCAGGACGCGGTGAAAGCCCTCCCGCCTCCACCCCCACCAGCCGAACTTCATCGTCATCGATAAAGGGATAGAACATGCCCGCCGCATTGGAACCGCCACCAACACAGGCGACGACGACATCGGGTAGTCGTCCCCAAAGCTCAAGGCTCTGCTGCCGAGCTTCTTTCCCAATCACTGACTGAAAATCTCGAACCATCATTGGAAATGGGTGAGGTCCGATGGCCGATCCGATGATGTAATGGGTCGTCTCTACCGAGGCCATCCAATCGCGCAGTGCCTCATTGACCGCATCCCGCAGGGTTTTCGAGCCGCTGTGTACCGGGCGCACCTCAGCTCCCAACAGTTTCATGCTAAACACGTTAGGACGCTGGCGGCGCACATCCTCGGCTCCCATATAAACGACGCACGGCAAGCCAAAGTGGGCACATGCCGTCGCCGTTGCTACACCATGCTGACCGGCGCCCGTCTCGGCGATCACGCGAGTTTTCCCCATGCGCAACGTCAGCAAGGCTTGGCCCAGCGTATTGTTAATCTTATGGGCGCCGGTGTGGTTGAGATCTTCTCGTTTAAACCAGATCTGAGCTCCACCGGCTATCTCACTGAGCCGCCGTGCATAATAGATCGGTGAGGGACGACCGACGAAACTCGACAGCAACCCGTCCAGCTCCCGTTGGAATTGAGGATCACTGCGAGCTGCCGAATACTCCCGCTCCAATTCAACCAAGGCGCGCATCAACGTCTCGGGCACAAAACGGCCACCGTAGGGACCGAAACGGCCTCGAGCATCGGGAAGGGCGGAAAGGGGCTGGGCTGAGCTTGCAGATTGATGGGTCATAAGGGCTCTGTCCAAACGGTGCTTGTAATACCCGCAGCGGCACACTGCCGTAGCGACCGCGCAACGTCGATTGTCACCACCTACACCGAGCGGTCAAGCCAGCCTGAAAATGCGGGCCCACCCAACAGCTACAATCGGAGCCATATCGCCTTGAGGTATTCTGTCTCCGGACAGTGGGCAGCCACGGGATGACATGCCGCCGCGCCCGACTCGCCAATCACTTGGACCGAGCGCGGAGTCGGGCGAGGATTCCAATCGGTTGGCTGCCACGCGGAGCGAGCAGCGGCATACACCAACCTCTTGAATGCGGCGTGAGAGAGCAACCCCGAACACGTGCAGGTCAGCAACACTCCACCGGGACGTACCAGTTGCATCGCCAGTCGATTGAGATCGAAATGCTTGCGCGTCCCCTGGTCCACCTCGGAGCGATTGCGAATCAGCTTGGGAGGATCCAAGACGACGACATCGAATTGCTTGCCTCCGCGCAGCATGTCGCGCATGTACCCAAAGGCGTCGGCCTGCGTAAAGCGTACTTGCACGCGATTGATGGCCGCGTTGCGCCGCGCCAGCTCCAAGGGTGCGGCATCGAGATCGACTCCCACCACCGAACGGGCGCCCGCCTTGGCTGCCGCGATGGCGAACCCTCCCGTATAGGTGCACAGATCCAGCACGGTCTGGCCGGGGCAAAACTGTGTCAAACGACGCCGATTGTCCCGTTGATCACAAAAGAAACCGGTCTTGTGTCCCGCGGCGAAATCAACTTGAAAATGCAAGTCGTACTCGCGGATCGACACGCGCGGCGGCAGATCCGCAGACCGTTGCCAGCGAAAGTCGACTCCTTCCTGACTGAGCAGATGCGGCGCCGGCTGTAGCAGCCAATGCCGAGTTCCCAACCGCTGCTGGAGACGCCTGAGGATCTCGGGCGCTCTCAAGCCGGCCGCCAAGCTGAATACTTCCCCGCTCAAACAATCGGCGTACCGATCGACCACCAGCCCGGGAATCCCATCTGCCTCCGCATGAAGGACACGGTAGCTGTCGGTGATTTCATCGAGTTTTAATAGGCCCGTCCGCAATTCGACTGCCCGATCCAGTAAACCATTCCAGAAGGCTTTGTCCGGCGGAGCATCGCTCCAACGGACTATACGCACGGCCAATTCGGACTTGGGATTGTACCAACCATAGGCGAACACCTTCAGCGCAGGGTCCTCGTGGGACTGGTCGCCGCCGGAAATCATCGGCCGCGGACGACGCGCGCTATTGGACATAGCCTGACCGGTGACCGCGGGCGACGAACGTTCGTCAGCAAATCGGTGTCCAGGAGTTGAACTCTGGGAGTCGGAATTCCCAGCACGCGCCTGTGCCGCCGACGATTGCTCGTCATCACCCGCGCTAGCCACGGCGACCCAATCCCCGGCTCGAGGATAACCATACACACGTTGGATGCGTCTACGAAACACGTTCGGATGCCCAACCGGACGCGAGAGAACCACCATGGGCAGCTCCCGGTCCGTCGGCACATCGAGACCATAACGCGGGTCGGCTACCTCCGGAAAGGCATGGGAATCCGGAGCTGTTGGCGGTACACGGCGGCGTCGAGACATAATTGGTTTTGGTGGCCTCTGCTGCTGGAGGGCAGTACAATGAACATCTCACCCTAACTCTTCCCGAAGATTTCGGAGGCGAGCATGAGCAATGGTTCGGCGCTGGATTGCAGTGTACTTGTACTCAATCGTTATTTCATGGCAATCCGAATTATCAACGTGCGCCGAGCCATGACACTGCTCTATCGCGGATGCGCCGAAGTGATTGCCATCGAGGAAGGGAATTACGCCAGCTACCACTTCGATGCGTGGTGCGAGCTGAGCCAACTCTTGGCATTGGAGAAGCAACCAGATGAAGACTACTTGCAAGCAGTGGGCTTTGAAATCCAGGTCCCCAGGATCGTTCGTCTAACCCGCTACGACCGACTTCCCAAGACGACCGTTCGCTTCAACCGCAAGAACCTTTTTGCCCGCGATAACCATCAGTGCCAGTATTGCGGTCAAAAGCGGCCGCTGAGCCAGCTCAGTTTGGATCACGTCGTCCCGCGGTCGTTGGGCGGACGCACCACGTGGGAGAATATTGTCTGCTGCTGCAAGCAGTGTAATGCGCGGAAAGGTGGACGGACACCAGCCCAAGCTGGCATGCGCTTGCTCAGTACCCCGCGGCAGCCACGGGAAAACCCAGCCATCGCCATCTCGATCACCGATCCTCGATACGCGTCGTGGCGTGCCTTCGTTCACGACACCACCCAATCAGCCACCGCCTGACCGCCACTCAGGCGACATCGACCGCTGGCATCGATAGTGGCTTTTCATCGCCATCACGGTCATCGCACGGCTATTTTTAGTTGAAGCTGCGAAGGTTTTTTTCCTCTCCAAACGGTACTTTTCGTTAGTTCGTGAGTTTTAATAAAAGCCATCTCGTTTATGGGATGCTGTATCAAGAATGCCCTCGATGAGCACTAACCTCATCGAGGGAAGATAGGTTTTCATGGATCAAGAACCGTGACACCCTCCTCATCGCCTGTTACCGATGCTGCCAAAATGACGGACCGTTCTTCGGCCTGCCGGTCGAGCGAAGCCGTCGAGGAGGCGACAGCGGGACGGTCCGCGGACATCGCGCTGGCAAAACGATTGATCGACAAAGAGCCGGAAGCCTGGACAGAGTTTATCAGCACTTATGCCTCGCTGATCCGTTGGCGCGTCGGGGTGGTGGCCAGATCGTTGGGCGTGATGGATCACTCGCCCCTGATCGACGACTTGACCGAGGACGTATTCACCGCATTGCTCGAGCGGGATTGTGCGTCGCTGCGCAGCTTCAAAGGCCGCAGTTCCCTGGCGACGTACGTCGGGGTGATCACATCCCGAGTGGCACTCCGCCGTCTAACCGCGTCGGCAAAGCAAATACCCAACGCTTCCGTAGAGGATCACTGCCAACACCTCACCAGCGATGACGGGCCGGAACAAAAGATTTGTCAACGGGAAGAGATAGAGCGATTATTGCGAGAAGTTGACCGACTGCCTCCCCGCGGACGTCAACTGGTAACTCTTTTTTATCTCGAAGGAAAAACCTACGAACAAATCCGTGTACTAACCGGCATACCGATCGGGTCGATCGGTCCTACCATAACCCGTGCCTTGCAGCGATTGCGAAGTGAATTGAACCATTCAGCATCCGACCCCACACTGGAATGACACACGAAAACCAACTGACTCGACAGACGATCGTAGGGGTGCTCCAACGAGCGGTGGTGCAAGCGGAGCGGACGGGCAACGTCACCGATGGGACGACACTCAACTCTCTCGTAGACCGGGTGCGGGCCGATTTGCGGCTGCCCCCACCATCGCTCGATCGCGTCCAGGACCAGCCCACCGACGAAGTCGTCGCTGCTTTCATCGAAGGACGGGCGAATCGACACGAGGAGCATGCCATCATCGCGGCTCTTCCCCACGATCCGTTCTTATTGACCGTCCTGGTGACGGAATTCGTCGCTCAAAGGACCTCTCGGCCGACCACTGCTCTGGACCATGAACTGGTGCAGAGTTTGCAAGCGAAGGCCCCCGTCTGGCTCTCCACTTCACCTCGAACCGCACGGGCGGCGACACGTCCAGCTACGCGTTGGCGCCGCACCGCTCTCCACCAACTCCGCGTATGGCCACCCCAACGCCTACGACAATTTCTCGGTGTATTGGCTGCAGCCGCATGCCTCGTAATCGCCTGCTTGCCGTGGATTGCCCAGCGCCAGCAGCAACCGCCATGGCGCGTTCGAGACGCGCTTTCGCTGAACGACGACAGCCATACTTACGGAGAACCTAATGCCAGAAGAGCCACGGCAGGAAGCTCCGATTCTCGAACCTCCGCTGGAGTGGACGCCTCATCCTCCAATGCGCTGGCCCCATTCGTCGAGGTCGATCTCGAGCAGTCGGTGCAGGAGATTGAGCGCTTTTTGACCTCTACCAGCGGTGACTCGTCATCCGCCTCAGCAATTGCCGAGCTGCAGACCGAATCGATGCCGGGCAGTGAATCGACGAACCGAACCTCAGCAAGACATCGTCCGACGTGGCGCGACAAGTCACGACCCGATCACGGTTCGCCGGCTTGGCTACGATGGCGGCGCATCAACGGCATTTTGGCGCAATCCCATCGGGGGAGTGGCGTGGACCAGTGGCGTGCAGTACCTGACGGCGACGATCCGGCGGATTGGTCCCTCACCCCGATGGCGGACGCCGCCACCGAGTGGTTGACTTTGCCTGGAAGTTACGCGGAAGCCGAACTCGCCGGCGGGGGACGGTTGGTGTTGCGGGAGGCGACGAATCTGGGGCTCGAACTGCCGGATGCAGACGACGGGGAGTCGCCCGCACTGCAGCTCCGATTCGGCAGCGTGGCCATGCTCGACATCCCCCAGACGCAACGGTTAGTTATCCAAGTCACTCCCGGCCGCCACAGTACCATCGAGGTCACCACTTCTTCGCAATGGTGGATGCAACGCACAACCGATGGAATTCAAGTGCGAGTCGCCGACGGCAGATTACACGTCGATGGACAACCAGTCGAATCAGGTCAAGGCGTGGTGCTGGGAGCCGAGCCTACCTCGCCTGAGAAACTGGATGCCAGCTTGCCGCACTGGGCGGTTGCACTACCTGAAGGGACGGACATTCCCCGTCAGATCCTAGCGAACATCGACCTTCAACACGAGTTGCCGCGTGCGCTGGACCACCAGTTGGTACGGATGGGGCGGATGCTCGGTCGAGCCAATCCGCTGCTGGTGCAAGATTATCTGCGGCTGTGCGAGATGCGCGCCCGATTAGCGGTGGAAAACCCCTGGCAGGCTGCCACTCATCCCTTGGCTGGTGTGCGTCAGATGGCCATCCATTCGCTGCTTACTCGCGACGACGATCTAATCGCCGTGGGGGCGCGTCGCGAGCTGATGCAGCGGCTAGGGATCAGTCCACTGGAAGCGCGTGCATGGCGTGAATCGATCGTGGGGCATCGGCCCACCCCACCTCGCCTGGTACGACAATGGCTGGAAATGCTGGAAGCCCCCGATCCGGTCGTCGCCGCCATGGGGGACTTTTTCCTGCGTCAATGGCAGCGCGGGGGACCATTCTTCAATCCGTGTGCTCCGCCCGTCGCCCGGGCACGGATGAAGTTTCACTGGATGCAATTCTTGCGTGACCAACGATCCGCCCACCATGCGGGTGAAAAACCAGTGCGGCCGCCTCCCCCGGCCGACGATGTCGCGCAATAGCCCACCCACACGCCGATCTGGGTGCCTCAGCCTCCCAGCTGACGTCGGTGGGAGGGCAGCCCGAATTCGACACGCTTCATGTCGATCAAGGACGCGCGATTCTCTCCCTCTCCACGGATTCCAGAATCGCTGACATGGCACTGGCTACTTGAGGAAACTCCGCCACCACGTTCCGGGTTTCACCAAGATCTTCTTCGAGGTCATATAGTTCGAGAGACTTGTCCTTCCCGGGTACAACCGCTTTCCATTTCCCGCGGCGGACCGCCCGCTTCGTTTCGTAGCTCCAATAGAGATAGGAATGTGATGGCTGAGGGCGCCCCAACAAAGCAGGAACCATCGAAATCCCATCGATAGCGTCCGGAATAGAAACCCCCGCCAAGTCACATGCGGTCGGCAACCAATCGTAGTGCGCTAACGGTTCGTCCTCCACCGTGCCCGCTGGAATATGCCCCGGCCACCAAGCAATCATGGGGACGCGAATTCCCCCTTCGTACAGGTCGCGTTTGTAACCCCGCAACGGACCATTGGAATTGAAGAACTCGTGGTCATGCCCGCCCTCGGCATGAGGCCCATTGTCCGAGGTAAACAGGACCAAGGTATGCTGGTCGATTTGCAACTCCTTGAGCAAACTGACCAGCCGCCCCACGTCACCATCCATGCGTCGGAGCATCGCCGCAAAGCCCTTTTCAGGGTTCGGCCAGTCTTTTTGGGCATACTCGCCATAAGTAGGCACCTCCATCCCATCTCCCAATACACGCCCCGCTTCATTGTTGGCATGAGGAAGGGTCCAATGAACGTGCAATAAAAAGGGGCCATCGCGATGGCGCCGCACAAAATCCAGCATGCGTTGAGTGATCACGTCGTGGGAGTAAGTGACCCGCTGAACAGACACCCTTCCACGTCCCCCTTCGTAGTCTCCGATGACGTTTCCAGGCAGCGACACCTGCTCGGAGTTTTGCCATAAGTACGTGGGGTAGTAATTGTGGGCTTCGCTTTGATCGAGGTATCCCATCCAGTAATCGAACCCTTGGAGATTGGGATGCCCCGTAGTCCCCACACCTCCCAGTGACCACTTGCCCACCCCACCGGTCGCGTAGCCAGCATCCTGGAGAAGCTCGGCCACCGTCACATCCTGCGGTTGCAACACGTAGGGAGCGTTGGAGTCGATGGGCGTGTGCCCCGTGTGCAACCCGGACCACAAGACAAGCCGACTGGGGCGACAAACGGTGCATCCGGCATAGTAGTTGGTAAAACGCATCCCCTCGGCTGCCAACCGGTCGATATGGGGAGTCGCTATCTCCTCTTGTCCGTAGCAACCCAGATCACCATAGCCCAGATCATCCGCCATGATAAAAATCATGTTGGGCCGACGCGGCGCTTGGGCCTGCAGCGATGAAGCAAATCCTGGTAGGAAGAGTGACAGGACAAGCAGCCCCATCACCGAACGAGTGTCTGTCCATTGCATCCTTTGTCCTCCACCTGCCGTTAGGGCCCACCATCGGTCGCCATTTCTCATTCGTACACCACATTTCGGCTCGACGCGAGCAGCGTTACGATGTTACCACGTTACGCGGGAGCGTTGGTGCTCTGAAGCCTGACGAAAGCCAGCATTTAACAGGCGGGAGAGATCCGTGGAAGACTCATCTACTATCGCCGCACCAGCGGGCCGGGCCCCGTCCCCGACTCTTTTCCGCGACCGATCGTTTTGGGGTTTGATGTGCACCCAATTCCTGGGGGCGTTCAATGACAACCTCTATAAACAGATGATGCTGCTTCTGGCGATTCCTGCTGCAGCGGCGGCCGTAGGAACCGAGTCGGACGTGCAGGGATGGGCAACGATGGTCTTTTCCCTACCTTTCGTACTTTTCAGTGGCTTCGCCGGCTATCTCTCGGACCGGTACAGCAAGACACCGATCATCGTGGCCTGCAAGTTTGCCGAGATCGTCATCATGTTCATGGGCCTCGTGGCGTTCTACTACTACGACGTCTTCGGAACGTGGGGAACGTGGACCGTTCTCTTTTTGATGGCCACGCAGAGTGCCTTTTTTGGTCCTGGCAAGTACGGCATTCTTCCCGAGTTGTTTGCCGAAAAGGACTTGCCCCGCGCCAACGGGTTGATGTTGATGACCACTTTCCTGGCCATCATTTTTGGCATGGTCTTTGCCGGCGCGATGACGGCCGTCTTGCTGGGCGAAGAAGGAACCGCTCGCCATCTGGCCGGAGGCATGGTGGTGTGCATTCTTATCGCGATCGCCGGCACGCTGACAGCGTTGCTGATTCGCCGCGTTCCTCAAGCGCAACCAAATGCAAAACTGAGCTGGGATGCTCTATGGATTCCCCGCGATATCCGTCGGCTGCTCCTGCAGGATCGGCCGCTATTGGGAGCCATCCTTGTTTCCAGCCTTTTTTGGCTCGTCAGCGGCATGGCGGCCCCCACCGTCAACCGCTTGGGGCTTGAGATGCTGGGTCAGAACGAACTGGGGGCTAGCGTACTTACCGCATTCATTGCCTTCGGAATTATGATCGGGGCCGTGTTCGCCGGTTGGCTATGCCGACGCGGCCTCAGCTCGCATTGCGTGTCGGGCGGTCTGGCCGGGATCTGCCTCTGCCTCTTCCTGCTCGGCATCTGGACACCAGGCCCAGAGCATTGGCTCGGCTTTGCCGGGAGCCTCGCGGCCTTGTTGGTCCTGGGCATCGCCGCTGCCATCTTCTCCATCCCCGTGCAGGTATTCCTGCAGACACGCCCTCCGCGAACGTTGAAAGGACGCATGATCGCCACGATGAACCAGGCCAACTTTTTGGGCATCATGCTTTCCGGGCCACTGTATCAGATGTTTGAAGCATTGGCCGCTTGGCTGCAGTGGCCCATCTGTAGCGTCTTCTGGATGATCATGCTGCTGGTCCTACCGGCCGCCATCGGCTATCGGCTGCGAGAGGCCGAGCGTAGCGTTTGAGGTTGCAACTCCTCGACGAACTTGGCATCATAGCGCAACGAGGTGTTCGGCCCGCGAAAACTGACGACCTCCTCGTCCCATTCCAAGAGCTTGCTCAGAACTTGTCCACGGTCGATGTCGAATTTGATCGTTCCCTGACTCAACTGCTGCATCAATTGCGACTCGACCGCCGGAGAACGTACCGGAGTCAAAGGGTGGGAGTCCACGCTAATGGTAGCGATGCCGTGCGCTACCTTCTCCAACGTGTAGTGCTCGCGAATCTTGATCCGCTTGTAGGAACCGTCATCCAACTTCACCCGTACCTCTCGATGAACATCCCAACTATCTCCCACGGCGACTGGCTTATCGGGCAGCGGAACGGTAAATTCCCCCATGCCAAGGTTTTCAGAGTTGAACTGCTTGTCCCGTTCCAGGACACGACCGTGGCGATCGATGGTCACGCGTGCCAGGGGAGTGTCAACCGTGGCGGCAATCGCTTGAAACAACTCGGGCACGGTACCTTCCTTGCGTGAGTCGTAGGTAACCTCTTGGCCCTCGCCCACCGACTGCGCCATGTCCACCCACTCGATACGATACACCAAGGTGGCGTTCCCCTCGCCTGACACCTCTTCGACCTCCCACACCTTCTGGGTGATCGTGCGGGAAAAGCCACGTTCGTGTCGCTCGGCCATGATGGTATAGGTTTCCGCAAAATGCTCGACTCGCATCACCAGGCGCTGCCCGGGCTGAAACTTATAAGCCAACTCGATGCGCGGCTCCCCGGCGGGCAAGCGACCGGAAAAAACCATGACGCCCACTAGAAGCAGGAGCAGCCCCCCAGCACCGGTCCAGTGCCGATAGTGAGTGTCGATGCGGAGGCCCAAACGTGAGAATGAGTCGACTTGGTATGTTCGCGTTGCGTGGTTCATTGCCTGCTGTACCTCCCTGCGTTGACTGCGTGCGTGCCTCAATCGGACTCTTCCAATCTTGGCGAACCTCCCCATCCCAATTTCTCTCGCAACGTCTTGTATTCATTCTTGTGAGGCAACCGAAGCATCTGGAACGGCACCTCGGCTCGCGTGATCCGCAAGCAATCCCCTGGACCAAGAGGATTCAGCAAACGGCCATCGCATACGGCATAGACGTTGTCGTGCCCGCGTCGGACATAGATCTCAAAGATTCGATCACAGTGATCAACGACCGGGCGCATGGTCAGGGTATGTGGACTCAATGGACTAATCACCACGGCCTCCAACCGCCGGTGCAGAATGGGGCCACCTGCCGACAAATTGTGAGCCGTCGATCCCACCGGAGTACTGATGATTAAGCCGTCACAGCTATAAGTAGACGCCAATTCTCCGTCCACGTAAAGATCGATCTGGAGCATCGAAAACGGTGGCCCCCCCAGCACGCTCGCCTCGTTTAACGCCAGCTGGGCGACTTCCTCCCGGCATTCCTGCTCCGCCACCTTCCTTGGTTCGCCCGGCTGCGTTCGGGGGTTGCCGGGACGAGCGGGCTGCCAACAGCAGCGGAGCATGATGTGAGGGTCAATGGGAAACTCCCCGCGACAGATCCGAGGCCAATACTGTTGCAATTCCTCTTCGCCCAAATCTGCCAAAAAGCCGAGCCGTCCCAGATTCACTCCCAACACGGGAACCTGCCGAGTTCCCATCCGCCGCGCCGCCGAAAGAATCGACCCATCTCCTCCGAGGACGACTACTAAATCGATTTCATCGCCAGATTGGAAATCATACGATTGATCGCAATCGACGGCGATCAACTCTGCACCGTGGCGCAGGACGGTGACGATCTCATCCAGTTTTTCGAGAACTCGGGGGCGATTGGCCGCGGCAAGCACGACGACACGTGGACGTCCGGTGGCGCTCCAAGGAGCTTGCATCGCTGTACCCCGCTGTGAACTAGAGGAAGAATGCGCCAGCCCCATGATGACGTCAAAGCGCCGGAGCACTTTCGGATGCCAGGTCCCGACAAGCGAGCACCAAACCGTCGACCGACAGCCCAAGCTCGTCCAACAACTCCTGCCGCTCTCCATGCTCCACAAAGCGATCGGGAATCCCCAGGCGACGGAAGTGACGCGTTTCCCATCCTCGATCGATCGCCAACTCTGCTACCGCGCTGCCGAATCCACCGGCCAACGCTCCCTCTTCAATCGAGACGATGAATCGCGAGGATTGGAATACCCGCTCTAGCAGCGATTCGTCGAGGGGTTTAATAAACCGCGGATTGATCACCGCCACATCCAATCCCTCTTCATCGTACAACCGTTGAGCGGCTTGCAACGCAGCTTCCAGCATGGCGCCGAGGGCGAGAATGGCACCGTCACTTCCTTCTCGAACGACAACGCCGCGTCCCAATTCCACGGGAGGCAAGGGAGAGTCGGACTCGTCCCGATGAAGAACCGCGGCTTTGGGATAGCGAATCGAGCAGGGGTGGTCCTGTGCCAAGGCGAAATCAAGCATGGCGGCCACCTCCTGCCCGTAGGCCGGGGCCATGCATATCAGATTCGGAAACAACCGCATGTAGCCCACATCAAAAACACCATGGTGCGTGGGCCCATCGGGACCAGCCAGCCCAGCACGATCCATCATGAAGACCACGGGCAAATCCTGCAGGGCGACTTCTTGGAAAACCTGATCGAAGCTCCGTTGCAAAAAAGTGCTATAAATGGCCACGATGGGACGCAGGCCCGTCTTGGCTTGCCCAGCAGCGAACGCCACGGCATGGGATTCGCAAATGCCCACGTCGAAGAAGCGCTCAGGAAAGGCATCGCGCACCGGCTCCAGCTTGTTCCCTTGGCACATGGCGGCCGTCATTACGGTAACGCGTTCATCGCGCCGCATAGCATTGAAAATCGCGTCACGGGCGAAGTTCGTATAAGCCGGCCGACCACCACCACTCTTGATCTTCGGCTTCCCCTGTTCGTCCTGAAAAGCGGGCGGAGTGTGAAAGAAGACGGGATCCTGCTCGGCCGGCTGATAGCCATGCCCCTTGTTGGTCACCACATGCAACAACACCGGTCCTTCTTTGTCCTTCACCATCCGCAAATACTTGCGCATCAAACCGATATCATGGCCATCGATGGGACCGACATAATGGATACCGAGATCTTCAAATAGCATTCCTCCATGCAGACCGGCCTTGGCAGCTTCTTTCAACTGAGCCAGCAGACGTTCGGTGGGATCTCCGAAGACCGGCACGTGACTGAGCACCTTGGCGATCTCTGTCTTCAGACCGGTGTAGAACGGATTGGCGCGGAGGCGATCGAGGTACCGAGCCACTGCGCCGACGCGAGGACAAATGCTCATGCGGTTGTCGTTGAGCACGATTAGCATCCGCTTGCCCAGCTCTCCGGCGTTGTTCAACGCTTCAAACACGATCCCCGAAGGAAACGCGCCATCGCCGATCACCGCGACGCTATAGCGGTCCGCCTCGCCCTGCAAATCATCGCCGCATTTCAACCCCAACGCCGTGGACACGCTACAGCCGGCATGCCCCGTCATAAACAGGTCGTAGATGCTCTCGGCCGGGTTGGGATAGCCCATCAAGCCCCCACGCGTGCGGATGGTGGAAAACGCGGAGTACCTGCCAGTGACCAGTTTATGTGGATAGATTTGGTGCCCCGTATCCCAGATCAAACGATCTCGCCGGAAGTCGTAAGTGCTATGAAGTGCCAAACATAGCTCCACCACCCCCAGATTGGAAGCAAAATGGGCCGTGCGGATACTCAACAGCCCGCAGAGAACCTCACGGATTTCTCCGGCAAGTGCGTTCAGCTCGACGACGCTCATCGAGTGCAAGTCGATGGCCGATTCGATTTGTTCCAGGAGTTTCGGCATCTGTCTTTTATGAGGTGCGTGAGACGATGAAGTTGGCCAAGTCGACGAGCGCGGCGGCCCTCTCTCCCAACGGGCTGATCGTGGCGATCGCCGCGTCGACCAACTCGCGCGCCATCGCTCGCGACCGCTCCAAGCCGATCAACGAGGGAAAAGTAAGCTTCCCGGCCGTCCGGTCTTTGCCGGTGCGTTTGCCCAACTGGTCGACAAGTCCGTCAATGTCGAGGCAATCGTCGACGATCTGAAATGCTAGGCCAATGTTTTTTCCATATTCTTTCAGTCTATTAACATGATCTAAAGGCGCATCGGACGCTACCCCTCCCAATTCCGCACTCGCCTCGATCAGCGCCGCGGTTTTGCGCAGATGGATGGCGCGCAGAAAGGCGAACTTTTCGTCTTCGCTGGTCAACGGCAAGGCTCCGTAGCGCCCTTCGGCGGCCAAGTCATCTGCCTGCCCACCCACCAGACGACTGCGTCCGGCCGCCACGGCCAAGATATGGCAACACCGAGCGGCCATCGCCGGCGGCAACTCAGCGGTCAATACCTCCATGGCAAGCATCTGCAAGCTGTCGCCGACCAGTATGGCAGTCGCTTCATCATAAGCCCGATGGCAAGTCGGCCGCCCGCGCCGCAAGTCGTCGTCGTCCATCGCCGGCAAATCGTCATGAACCAGAGAGTAGGCATGCACCATCTCCACCGCGCAGGCAATGGGCAAAGCTGCCGACCACTGACCACCGGTCGCTTGGCAGCTGAGCAGGACGAGCAGCGGCCTAAACCGCTTCCCCGGTGCCAACAAGCTGTAGCGGATTGCCTCCCCCAACCGCGGCGGACATCCCTCCACCTCGGATGAATAACGATCCAACGATGCCTCGATCGCCGCTCGCATAGGAGTCCAATGGCGAACTAGTCGATCTTCAAGTTCCTTGGCCTGATGCAATGCGTGCCTCTTCGTTCTCTACTTTTCCTCGAATCGATGGTTTTTTCGTCTTCTACGGTTCACGACCAGCGGTAGTGGGCGATGGCGTTCCCCGTCAGCGCCCCGTATCGGCAAACCTTCTCCCAACCAGGCGACGATGCCCCGGTAGACCGCCACAAGCGAAATATCGCCCCTCACGACCACCGCAGTCCCACTGGTCGCCCGCTAACGGCGACTGCGGCGGCTTGAGGTCGCCGTTTCGGAACTTTCCAAGCCCAAGGTCTCATCCTCGACCGATTCCACCACGGGGTTGCCCTCGGCATCGATCCGGCTAAGCATCTCGATTTGATGTTCGGCCTGATCCAGTACTTGGTGACATCGCCGGATCAATTTGACCGCCAGAGCGTACTCCCGCAACGCTTCGTCCAACGGCACGTCACCTGATTCGAGTTGGCCGACGATCTCTTCAAGTCGCTGCAACGCAGCTTCAAACGGTAGTTCCTCGACGGCCTCCTGAGGCTCTAAGCCGGTGGTCTCATCCTGCTCGACACGTTTCTTCTTCGCCATCCGCCTGAAGCCTTCTATCGTTAATCCTTGCCCATCCCGTACAACCCGCCAGAACCCGGCTCTCCGCGCTTGGGAAGCCCAAATATGCGTTGAACCATTTTGACGGCGGTAGTTAAAAAACCTATGAAATCGTAGTAACCCTACATAAATTGTGCTAGCGGCGCCCTCATAATCCAATCGGTCCACCATGACGCATGATAACCTCAATCCGATCGCCACAGCTCAATGGCTGGAAAGCCTACGCCGCGAGCAGAGCGAGGAGCATGGTGAGCAGAACCAACCGCAGACCGCCCCCAGCACCACCTCTTCCCCGGAAATTCTACAGCAGTTGGGGCTGCTGCTCGACGCGGCCGATGCCTCGGCGCGTGACCCGTCATCCACGACGACGCCTGAACCGTCCTGCGTTCCCCCCGCTTCGTCCTCCTGGTCGCCTCCCCCTGACTCCTCTCCCACAACATCGTTAACCCATCTCGAGGAATGCTTGAAGACGCTTCCTACCGAGATCGCTCAGCACACCGCGAAAGCTATCTTAGAACCACTGGCGCGTCCACTCCTTCAAATAACCGACCTATGTGAGGAGTTGCGTGAGCAGATCGCCTCGCTCACTTCCGCTTCCTCCGCGCCCCCCCCATCGACGACCGTAGATGAAACCAGCGCGGGGGAGGACAACGATGCATTGATCCTCCACCACCTCCGCCAGGCGTCGGCAGGCTACGAACAGAGAGACGAAGAGCTGTTGGCCATCAAGGAGCAGTTGGAGGCGGCCCTACGCGAGATCGAGGATCTGAAACAACAGAACACCGATTTGGCATCTCAGCTGGCCAAAGCACAGGTCTCGCAGTCCGGCCACCACTCGCACATCAACTTTGATGCCGAAAGCCTTCCGTGGGAAGAGCGAAAAAAACGCATTCTCGCTCAACTGGAGGCGGATGAAGAGGATGTGGAGAGCGATGAAGCTCCTGAAGCTGCATCGCAGCGCGAGGAAACGCGATTGGAGGTCGAGCGGATCGTCGCGCTTACCGACCGCGAAATCCAACGCCGCGACCGGGAAATCGCCGAACTTCGCATGCTCGTGGAGCAACAGGCCGAAGCCCACCAAGGTGTCGCTGTCGGCGCGGCTGCCGTGGCACAAATGCTGGAGTCCGACGCGCTAATTGTCGAGGAGCGAAGAAAACTGCAGGAAATTCAGCAGCAGTGGGAAGAGAAACTGCGGCAGGCGGAAATCGATTTATCCATGGAACGGGCCAAATTAGCTCGACAGCGCCGGGAATTGGAGGCCGAACGCGAGCAACTGCGTAACCAGCTCGAAGTGTTGGAGAAGTCAGCTACCACCCCCACGGGACGACGACGGCGGTGGCTAGACCACCTCGGGCTCGGCGATGACGGCTCTGCCCAGTAGCACCGTGACGGTGGCTGGCAGCGACCACCGGTTCCCGTTCTTCCCTAGGGATTACCTGTGCTCAGCTCCCTTTCCGAATAGACTTACCAATGTTGGCATCCGTCGTCAGCGCGAGCCGGTCTCCTCAAACGATGGCACCCAACGCCCCGATGTACGATTTATTCCGTACTACGCCGTAGCCATCTGGTTCCGGCAACATGCGCCAGGATCTGGTTCCAGGTAGGGCCAGGTTTTGGGTAGGGCCAGGTTCGGCTCGGCGACGGGCGAACAATTGAGTAAGGGGACGAAGCCATGCACCAATCGCCTCATCCACAGCACAGACGTCACTTGATTGGGGACCGCGGCGAGAGAATCTGGCTATCCGGGCACGGCATGCGACGTGGGAGAGGAAACAGGCATGGTCAGGCAACCGCCCGAGGATGGCGATGAAGATTAGCTCGATCCCGCAACTTTACCGCAACCTACGGCGATGGCAGGAGATCCTGGCCGTCCTACGACGCTACGGCTTGGCCGATTGGTTGAGTCAATTGAAATACGACTTTATCCGCGATTGGATCAAAGATGAGGCAGGCGTCCCGTTGGCCAGCTATTCCCGGGAGACCCGCATTCGCATGGCCCTGACGGAGCTGGGGCCAACCTTCATCAAACTGGGTCAGGTCCTGAGCTTGCGTCCTGATTTGGTCGGTCCCACCCTGGCGGCAGAGCTTTCGCGACTGCAAAGCAAAGTGCCGGCCGATCCTCCGGACACCGTGCGGCAGACCGTGGAAACAGAATTGGGGCAACCGCTGGAAGAAGTCTTCGCCGAATTCGACTTTGAGGCGATCGCTTCGGCATCGATCGGCCAGGTGCACCGGGCGCGGCTCAAGAGTGGTCCAGAGGTGGTCGTCAAGGTGCAACATGCGGGTATCCAACGCAAAGTTCGCGAGGACTTAGAAATCCTGGCCGGCCTGGCCGTGCTGGCCGAACACATTCCGGACTTCGCCGTCTGGAAACCACGTGTTCTCGTGGAGCAGCTAGCGCGATCACTGCGGCGAGAACTGAATTTCTCCCGGGAAATGATCAACCTGCAGCTTTTTCGGCGACAATTCAAGGATCGAGGCGACTTGGTGATACCCGAGCCGTTCCCTGAATACTCGACGGCGCGGATGCTGATCATGGAGTATGTGCCTGGACAACCGGTCGACGAATTCGCACGGGAGCATCGCGGCCAGATCGATCGTCCGGTGCGGGAACATCTGGTTCGACTGGCTGCGGAAGTCTACGTGGACATGGTCTTCGTCCACGGCGTCTACCATGCCGATCCGCATCCAGGAAACGTTGTTGTCGTCGACCCTCAACGATTGGGCCTGCTGGACTTCGGCATGGTTGGCCGGATCGACGATCGTTTGCGAGAGAACATCGAGGAGATGTTGATCGCCGTCGGCAGTCAGGACGTGCAATTGCTAACCATTTTGATCAAGCGGGTTGGGAACGTGCCTCCCCGGTTGGATGAAGCCGCGTTGGCCATCGATGTGGCGGATTTCGTCGCCATCTACGGCTCACAGCCACTCGAGTCGTTCGACCTGGCGGGTGCTCTGTACGACATGACCGACATCATGCATCGCCATCAAATATCCCTTCCGCCACAGACCTCGTTGCTGATCAAAATGCTCATCACTCTCGAAGGCACCCTGCACCTGCTGTCTCCCAAGTTCAGCCTTCTGGAATTCATGCAACCGTTCTTTCGCAAGATGTGGTGGCGGCGTATCTCACCGCGCCGGCAAACCAAACGCTTGCGGCGGTTGTACTTGGAGTTGGACGCCCTGGTCGAAAGACTGCCGGGGCAGATCAGTAGCATTCTCCAGCTAGTCCAGGAAGGACGGCTCGATGTTCACTTGGCCCACAAAGGTCTTTCTCCATCGGTCAATCGTATTGTGCTGGGAATTCTAGTCAGCTCGATCTTCCTCGGCTCCTCACTGCTCCTGGCATTCAAAGTCCCCCCAGTCCTTTTCCCGCAGCCGACATGGTTGGGCCTGGAGCGTCTGAGCGTCTTCGGATTGATTGGCTACGCGATCAGCATCCTCGCCGGGTTGCGTCTGATTCGTGCCATCTACCGCTCCGGCCACTTGGATCGGTCGGATATCGACTGATAGGCCCATCTCCTGCCGTCCCCATTCTGCTCGGCTGGCCAGCTGGCGCCGTTCGGTTAACATGCGCCCAAGTTCACCAGTTCGGCAAAAGCGCAAGGAGACAAGCCGTCGCGTTGGATGCCACTTCCTAGGAGAAGCGCGCATGAGTCACGAGAACATCCCATCGTCAGCAACCGGTTCCCCTGCCGTCGTTCTTCTCAGTGGAGGCCTGGACTCGGCGACGGTCTTGGCCATCGCCCAGCACGCCGGCCATGCGCTCCACGCCATCAGCTTCCGTTACGGTCAACGCCACGCGGTCGAACTGCAACGGGCGCAACAGATCGCCGCCCGCCATCAAGTCGTCGAACACGTCATCGTCGATATCGATTTATCCCAATTCGGCGGATCGGCTCTGACGACCGACTGGGAAGTCCCCAAACACGACTCGGCCGCACAAATCGGCGGTGGCATACCGATCACCTATGTCCCAGCCAGGAACACCGTCTTCCTGTCGTTGGCCCTGGCCTTTGCCGAAACGCGTGGCGCGCACGACATCTACCTAGGCGTCAACGCTCTCGACTATAGCGGCTACCCCGACTGCCGCCCCGAATTCATTGCCGCCTTCGAACGGTTGGCCAATCTGGCCACCAAAGCGGCGGTGGAAGGCGAGCAACCGCTGCGCATCCATGCCCCGTTGATTCATTGGACGAAAGCGCAGATCATTGCCGCAGGGACGGAGTTAGGAGTCGATTACGGGCTGACGACCAGTTGTTACGATCCGGCCCCCGACGGTCGCCCCTGTCTGCATTGCGATTCCTGCTTACTGCGCCTCAAAGGATTTGCCGAGGTCGGGCTGCGCGACCCTCTTCTCGATCGGTTTGACCTTCGCGAAGCATAACCACCGCCCTCATCTCGCGCATTCTATTTACCGATCTTCATCCCCCTATCAGGCCTTCAAGACAAGGTGGAGGGGATGCGATACAATGGCCGCCGACGGGCTCGAAAACCGCTTGAACAAAGCGTGTACCGCTGCTCAATCAGTTGAAAAACCCACACACCATAAACTATCGATACGACCTCAAGCTTGACACACGACTGAACCGACGGAAAGGATCCCCAGATGACGGACCCATTTCAAGCGAGAACCACCTTCGAAGGCCCTGATGGCTCTTGTGGAATGTACCGCTTGCAGAAGTTGCAAGAGGACGGTGTGGCCGAAATTTCCCGGCTTCCGATCTCGATCCGCATGCTATTGGAAGCCGCTTTGCGCAACTGCGACGGCTACCTGGTCCGAGAAGAAGATGTCGTCAACCTGGCCAAATGGCAACAGACGAGCCCCACCGGGGTCGAGATCCCTTTCCTACCGGCCCGCGTCGTCCTCCAAGACTTTACCGGTGTGCCGTGCGTGGTCGACTTGGCCGCCATGCGAGATGGCATGAAGGAATTGGGGGGAGATGCATCCAAGATCAATCCACTGATTCCAGTCGATTTGGTGATCGACCATTCCATCCAGGTCGACGTCTTCGGCACACCAGAGGCCTTGGAACGCAATGTCGAGATCGAGTTCCAACGCAACCGGGAACGCTATGAGTTTCTCCGTTGGGGCCAGCAAGCATTCCAGAACCTGCGCGTTATTCCCCCGAACACGGGGATCGTCCACCAAGTCAACTTGGAGTACCTCGCCAAGAGCGTCTTCGTCGGCGAGGACGAACACGGTCCGGTGGCCTACCCGGATACCTTGGTAGGCACCGATAGCCATACGACGATGATCAATGGGCTGGGCGTCCTGGGCTGGGGCGTGGGAGGCATCGAAGCGGAAGCGGCCATGCTCGGCCAACCGTTGTACATGCTGTTGCCCGAAGTCATCGGCGTACGTCTCGTCGGCCGCTTGCCGACCGGCGCCACGGCAACCGATCTGGTCTTGCGCGTCACGGAGATGCTGCGTGCCGAAGGGGTGGTGGGCAAGTTCGTCGAGTTCTTCGGCCCGGGCGTCGCCGCCATGACGCTGGCCGACCGCGCAACCATTGCCAACATGGCTCCTGAATACGGTGCGACGATGGGCTTCTTTGGCGTCGATCAGGAAACCCTCCGCTACCTTCGGGCTACGGGTCGACCGGAGAAGCAAGTGGCACTGGTAGAGGCGTACATGAAAGCTCAGGGGCTGTTCTGCGAAGCCCCCGAACAGGAGCTCGACTACACGAAAGTGCTCGAATTGGACCTGAATGAAATCGAGCCCTCATTGGCAGGCCCCAAACGCCCGCAAGACCGCGTTCCGCTGCGAAAGATGAAAGAATCGTTTGAAACGACCTTGCGCGCACCGCTCAACCAGCGCGGCTTCGCCCTCGACGACGAGGCGATTCAACGCACGGCAAAAGTAGAGCACAACGGGCAGGCGACGGAGATTGGCCATGGAGCCGTCGTCATCGCCGCCATCACCAGTTGTACCAACACCTCGAATCCCTCCGTAATGGTCGGTGCTGGATTGCTAGCCAAACGGGCGGCGGAGAAGGGATTGTCAGTGCAGTCGTATGTAAAAACGTCGCTCGCCCCCGGCTCGCGGGTGGTCACCGAGTATCTCACTCGGGCCGGGTTGACCGAGCCGCTGGCCGCCCTCCGTTTTCACACCGTCGGTTACGGCTGTACTACCTGCATCGGCAACAGCGGCCCATTGCCCGAACCGGTAGCCCAAGGCGGTCGTGGAGAAGGATCTCGTCGCTGCCTCGGTACTGAGTGGAAACCGAAACTTCGAAGGTCGCGTCAACCCGCTGGTCAAGGCCAACTATCTGGCCAGTCCACCGCTGGTGGTCGCCTACGCCTTGGCCGGTCGCGTCGATATCGATATGGAGAAAGAGCCCATCGGGATGGATCGGGAGGGCAATCCCGTGTTCCTCCGCGAGTTGTGGCCCTCGCCGGAGGAAATCAATGCCACGATCGATCAGTGCATGGAACCGGAAATGTTTCTCACGCAGTACGAAACCGCCATCAGCACCAATGAACGCTGGAACGCCATCACCGTTTCCGGCGGCGAACTCTATGACTGGAATCCCGACAGCACCTATATCCAGCGCCCGCCATTCCTCGAAGGCATCACGCCGGAGCCCCAGCCGCCCCAGCCGATTCGCGGGGCTCGCTGCCTGGTGCTGTTGGGCGACTCGGTCACTACCGACCACATTTCCCCGGCCGGAGCGATAGCCCAAGACAGTCCGGCCGGACGTTATTTGATCGAACACGGCGTCGATCCGCGCGACTTCAACAGCTACGGGGCACGTCGGGGTAATGACCGTGTCATGGTCCGTGGAACCTTCGCCAACATCCGCTTGCGCAATCAACTGGTGCCTGGATCGGAAGGTGGAGTCACTCGTCATTTCCCCGATGGCACGGAGATGACCATTTTCGATGCAGCGATGAAGTACCGTGAAGAAGGTGTGCCGCTGGTCGTCTTGGCAGGCTCCGAATACGGCACGGGAAGCAGCCGTGACTGGGCGGCCAAGGGAACCTTGCTACTGGGGATTCGCGCCGTGATCGCTGCCAGCTTCGAACGGATTCATCGTAGTAACCTCGTCGGTATGGGAGTGCTCCCCTTGCAATTCCTTGCAGGTGAGACCTGGCAGAGCTTGGGCCTAACGGGCGAGGAAACATACGACATCGGCACTTCGGACCAATCTTTGGAGCCCCTGGGAACGTTGACTGTTACGGCGACGGGCCCTGACGGTTCCACTAAGAAGTTCGATGTGAAAGTACGCATCGATACACCGGTGGAGCTAGATTACTACCGCCACGGCGGTATTCTCCCGGCCGTGCTGCGTAAGCTGGCCAAATCGGCTTGAGAACCACCGGTTGCCAAGCTTCCCCGTACTGCTGCCTCTCCCGCGACACGCCTCCGTCCGCGGCAGGAACAAGACGTGTCCGGGCGGCGCACGGGAGAACTTCGGCGGCGCATTCCCTGCGGCGTCGTAAAATCGGCTACCGTCACCATGGAGACTGGAGCCGCGCTGCGATGCTGCGGCCCTGCCTCGTCGCTTCCGAGTAGAATGAAGTTCATCGGCGATTGAGGAGGATCAAGGAACCGAATGGGTAGTGCACTATGGCCAACAAGCGGATTGCCAGAGGATTTTTCATCGGACTGCTGGGCCTTGTTCTTGCCATGGGTGCCTGGTGGTGGTTGTGGCACCAGGCGCGCCCGCGTCCAGGTGAAGGAGAAGAGGATGGCCCCCCTCTCCCCTCCCCTACCCTGCCCCCCGCGATCCGAGGTTACCATCGCGTTGATGCGAGACGCCATCTCCGCGGTGGCTGCCGCAGAGGACCTCGACTTTTCTCGATCGGTGCCGCTGTGGGACCGGCTGGCCGACGCCCTGCCTGCCAACCCATCGATTCGCCTCAACCGGGCAATCACGGTACTCAAATGGATCGATGAGACGCACAATCTGTTGGCTAGTGGCAAAGTACAGGAAGAGGCGGCCCGCAGGACGATCGAAAGCGAACTGGCAGCAGCCTACGCGAAAGCAGAAGCGGTTGTAGGATCGCTCAGAGAGTTGCACATCACCGATTATCGTGCGGCGCTGTTGGAAGCCGAGTTGCTGCGCGCCAAGGCGCGGCAAGTCGATTTGGAGGCGGGGCAGCGATTGAGGCGGCAGGCAGTTCAGATTCTTTATGACGCTCTTGCCCCAAATCCCGCCCAACCGATTCTGGCGGCCAGCTACGATGACCTGGTGCAGGAGTTTTTGACGGCGACCCCCGAACTGGGCGAGCTGCAAGCAGATGCACTGTATGCCTCATCCCAAGCGATGCCGCGCAATCTGTTCCTCCTGTTTCGAGCTTGCGATGTCTTGGTGCGCAGTGAGGATCCACGGCTAGCCGATCTGTTGGACCGCACCCTGGAGCTGACGCTTCCCATGCGCGGCGATGTAGCCAACTACTTGCGCCGTTTGGATCCGCAAGAATTGGTGGCGGAGACCAAGCGTGCGATTGCGGCAGGGGACTGGAGCAGCGCACGGGGTATTATCCGATGGATCAATCTGTTCAAAGGGATGGCCGGCTTTAAAACGGACCGCAGATTGGTCAAACCCGACTTATTGGCCTTATTGGAGGTCGACTTCCTGGACCAACTGGCCCAACAACTTCCTGCCGTTGCCGCGCACGTCACTCCTCCCCCTACGCAGCAAACCCGCCTGCTTCACGAATTGACCACTGCTACGTGGTACGACTTCGACCTCGACCTCGACTTCGACCTCGCCATAATCGATGCCACCCTGCTGACGATTTGGCGCAATGACGATGGTGAGCTGCATCGGAGTTACGAAGTTGAGCTTCCGTGGCCAGCCGCAGGCGCCGTCGCGGTGGATCTATTTCCGGTCGACGCCCCGAATCGTCCCCGCGTCGATTCCGTGGCCGCCTGGATGCAAGAACATCACGATGCTGTCGGCAATTCCCCTAGCGCGTCAACCGCAACCACCAACCAACCGACGGCCGAAGATATCGTGCGTGGGCGACGCCACGATACCCCACAAGCCTTATTGATCTTTGGTTCCCAGGGACTGGCCGTCGTTCAACCTCAGCCCGGTCCTGATCAACTCATCAGTCGCGTCGATCTGGTCGATGTGTCCTGGCCACAGGAGATCACCAGCGTGCAGTCAGTCGTGCCGCTGGACATCGAATCGGACGGCGATCTCGACCTGCTCGTCAGCACCGCCAACGGTCCTCGCGTGCTCCAGAACAACGGTGATGGCTCGTTCAGCGACACGACCCAGTTCAGTTCGTTCACCGAAGGGCTGGTCCTTGATTCCTTACGCGCTGGCGATTGGGATCGTGACTTGGATCAAGATGTGATCGGGATCGATACGGTCAGTGGGAAAGTGATCCTTCTCGAAAACATCCTGCACGGCCAACTGCGCAGTGTCGATTTATCGCAGCAGGGTTGGCCGCTACCCTCAAGCAGCGGGGCCCGCCAGGTGGCGATCAGCGACCTGAATGGAGACGGCAGTTGGGACATCGTTTCCGCTGGTGACCAGGAAGTCGTCATTGCCTTCGGTCATCGACCGGAGCCGTATGCGTGGAGGCCCCTGCGGTCGGTGCGGACGTCTGTGCCTGGTAGTGCCGTCGAAGTAGGGGACTGGAACAATGATGGTTATAGCGATGTGATTGTGGCCGCCAACAAGGGCACGTTCTTGATTCTCGGCTCGGCCGACTGGCTCACGGCTCCTCCGCTTCACCCCTTGTCCGACACGGAAAATGTTCTCGCCATCGACGCCATCGACGCCAATGGCGACGGCACGCTGGACGTGGTGGAAACCTCTTCGTCGAGCACCAATTTGATAAGCAGTTTGGGTGCGGAGTCGCAGGGGTACCTGTTGGCCCGGGTACGTGGGATCGCCGACGACAATGGCGGTGGACGCATCAACCACTACGCTGTGGGCACTCTCCTCGAATTGCGAAGTGGCGGATGGGCAGCGAGAAGGGTCGTGAAACACCCGACCACGCATTTTGGTATCGGAGAATTGATACCGGACAACTTGCGGATCGTTTTTCCCAACGGGTTGACGCAGAACGTCCAACAGCCCGGCCGCAATGTCCTGATCGAGGAGAAACAAGAACTGAAAGGCTCCTGCCCCTTCGTCTACGGTTGGAACGGACAACGCTTTGAATTGATCACGGACCTGTTATGGAATGCTCCGTTGGGCCTCCAGATCGCCCCTGGAGAAGTGCTGCCGGACCGTCGCTGGGAATACCTATTCCTGCCCGGTGAACTGGTGCAGGCGAAGGATGGATACATCGAATTGCGGATTACCGAGGAGTTGTGGGAGGTAGCGTACTTCGACCACGTCGCCCTTTCCGCCGTGGATCATCCTGTAGAGACACCTGTGCTCACCAATGAAAAAGTGGGACCACCTCACCTGGCCCAACCACGCCTGTACCAAATCCACCACACCCGGGAATTGGTGCGTGCCGTCGATGGCAGCGGTCGTGACTGGACGGCGACTCTGGCTGTCGCCGACGACAACTTCACACAGTCGTTCGACGCGTTGCGATGCCAAGGATTAGCCGACCCTCATTTTATTGAACTGGATTTCGGCACGTTACCCACCGAGAAGGACTTGAAGCTTGTGTTGCGTGGTTGGATGCACCCCACCGATACCTCGCTGAACATCTCCTTGTCCCAGAACTCGCGCCTATTGGCTCCCGAGCCCCCATCGCTGTGGGTGCTCGACGAACAGGGACAATGGGTCTGCGCGCAACCCTTCATGGGGTTTCCCGGCGGGAAACCGAAGACCATCGTGGTCGATCTCCAGGATGTATTCCGCGCGGACGATCATCGTTTGCGGATCGCGACCACCCAACAGATCTATTGGGACTACGCCTCAGTGGCTTGGGATACGGAACCATCTGAGTTGCATCAGGAACCCTTACCTTTAGTTGCAGCAGAATTGCGCTATCGTGGCTTCGGGCGACTGCTTCCCCGCCGCAGCGACCAACCGCATTGGTACGACTATCATGACGCCGACCCCACACCTAAGTGGCCACCGATCGAAGGTCCATTCACACGGTTCGGTGACGTGCGGGAGCTATTGGCAGCGGACGACGACCGATTGGTGGTGATGACCAGCGGTGACGAAATTGTGCTGCGATTCCGCTTACCGGAAGCACACTTACCCTCGGGCTGGAAGCGCGACTACGTCTTGCACAGCGTCGGGTGGGACAAGGATGCCGACTTGAACACGTTGGCCGGTCAGAGTTCGTTGCCACTACCCTTCCGCGCTCAGACAGGCTATCCACCGCCGCCGGAGCAAGAGGAGGAAGCGGCCCGTGTATGGGCGTTGAACCGCCCTACCCTCACCCGAGTGCAACAGTACGCCGTAGAATGAGGCCGGACGCTCCTGGCGGGAAGGCCAGTCCTTCCGAGTGGATGCCCCGGAGACAAGATGTGGTCGGCAGCACCGCAGCAATGGCCGCATGCCAAGTATTCCGCACCGCTATCAGCCGCTCCATACGGCGGCTTGTCGCCTTAACTGGCTTTGGGCAATTCTTTGCCTTGCAACTGATAGACGTAGCGCAAGACTTCGGCGACCGCGGCGTAATGTTCGCTGGGAATCGCCTGCCCTATATCGACCGTTTCGAACAATGCCCGCGCTAATGGCTTCCGCTCCAACACCGGTACTCCCGCCTCCAAAGCCAACTTGCGGATGCGTGCCGCGATGAATCCCGCTCCCTTGGCGACCACCACTGGCGCGACCATGGAGGTGGGATCGTACTTGATGGCAATGGCCAATTCCGTGGGGTTGGTGATGACCACGTCCGCCTTGGGAACCGCTGACTGAATACGCGCCAGAGCCAATTGCCGCTGGACTTCGCGTCGTCGAGCGAGCACTTGAGGGTCGCCGTTCATCATTTTCATTTCATCGCGCAATTCCTGGTCGGTCATGCGCAGGTCCTGCTCCATCTTCCACCACTGAAAGCCGTAATCGGCCAGGGCCAGGATCGTCAACAGCCCGGCGGTCCACATGCAGGTTTTCAGTATCGTTCCCCAGACCAGACCGGCAACGTCGACCAGCGAGAGTTTGTAGGCCGCCAAGATGCCTTCCCACTGAGTCCACAGGCCGAACACGATGACGCATCCCACCAGACAGATTTTCAGCAGGCCGAATCCTAAACGCATGGCATTCTTTAACGAGGCGATGCGCTGAAGTCCTTTCAGAGGATCTACGTGTCGCCAATCCATCGCCAGGCGTTCGGGGAGAAATAGAAAGCCGATCTGCAACCAATTGTTGACCAGGATGGTGAGGATCACGCCGAGCATCAGCGGCAGCAAACTCCAGCCGCACTGCGACAGCGTCGCTACCATCCACCCCAGAACCGACGTATCGTGAAAATCCCAGTAGCGTTGCTGAGTGAAGGAACTGTGCATCACCTGCATCAACGCACCGGCAATGCTCGCGCCGCTCCACCACAACAGCGCCACCGAACAAAGCAGCACGAGGGCCGATCCCAGGTCTTGGCTGCGCGCAACTTGACCCTTCTCCCGCGCTTTCTGACGCCGGTACGGAGTCGCTGAGTGCTTTTTCTCGCCTGCCGTCTCTGCCACGGGAACTCATCCTCTACCACACGTCAGGGATCCGTAGCGACAATACGGTGGCAACTGGCGATCCACGAAGATAGCTCATACTGAAACACGTAGCTGATTCCTCCCATCGTGATCAGCAGCAGTGTCAGCAGGGCCAGTGCGTTGATATTGAAGCCCACCGCAAGAACGTTCAATTGAGGCAGAGTTCTCGCCAACAACCCAGTAACCAGATTGGCCAGTAGTAAAGCGATCCCCATGGGAGCCGCCGCGCGGATGCCCACTTCAAATGCATGCTGCAGAACATGGACCGCTTCGCGCCACCAATCCTCGTGCAACGTTACCATGCCTACCGGATAGCGAGCAAAACTCTCCAGGCAGCACTCGAGAAGTTGTCGGTGGCCTCCCAGGATCAGGAGTAAGATCATTGCCAACCATCCCAACAGATTCGAAATCACGGGAATATCATCACTGGAACCGGGGTCGGCCGCTGTCGCCATATCGAAGCCCGCCAGATGGCTGGCGATCTGACCGGCGATTTGCATGCCCATGATGGCCATCATGACCACTGTTCCCAGTAGGAGTCCCAACAGGGCTTCTTTGGCGACGGCCAGAACCAGATGGATCATATCGGTGGGCATGGGCATGGCCTGGGACATCACTACCGGGGTGAGCAAGGCGGCTGCGGCCAGGGCGACCAGCGCTCGAATTCGCATGGGTATCGCTAAGGATCGCGTGGGAGGCGCCAACATCAACACGGGACTGAGCCGCGATAACACGGAAATGAAAACCCACAACGGTTGCGCTAACAGATGCACCAGTGCTTCGTTCATCGCCGCCATGCCCCTCCTCTGCTCCGTCGACTCACTGGCGAACCACTTGGGGAATATTCATGTACGTCGCACGGGTGTATTCGATCATGCGGCTGGCGATCCACGGCAAACAGAAGACCAGCGCCAAGACCATCGCTAGGATCTTCGGTACCGCGTTGAGAGTTTGATCCTGGATCTGCGTCAGCGCTTGCAGCAGACTGATTACCAGACCAACCACCATGCCAATGACCAACAGTGGTGCGCCGATGAGCAAGGCGTTGAGGACGGCAGCACGCACTAAGTCGACGGCAGCGTCGATACTCATGCTCTTTTCTCCCAGTGTTCGGGGGCATGGCCCCTCAGGTGACCAACGTGCCAAAACTTTCCAACAACATGCCTACAACCAAGTGCCATCCGTCGATCATCACGAACAGTAACAGCTTGAACGGCAGCGAAATCATGGCCGGCGGAAGCATCATCATGCCCATGGAGATGGTTACCGAGGCAACGACCAAATCGATGAGCAAGAACGGTAGAAAGATTTGAAACCCCATGAGAAAAGCGGTCTTCAGTTCGCTCAGCATGTAGGCGGGAAGCAGGACGCGCAAGGGCACTTCCTCGTACGTCGAAGGAGGCGTGGCTCCGGCATCGTAGTACCGCCAAAACAAATGGACGTCGTCGTGATTTCCGGCCATGGCAATCTGACGACTCATGAAAGCACGTACAGGTGCGGCCCCACGCTCCCATGCCTCCCATAAAGACAACTGCGAGCCGGGCGCCGTGTAGGGCACAATGGCCTCGTGATACACGTCGTTCCACACCGGTGCCATGATGAACATCGTCATGAACAACGAGATGGACGTGATGACTTGACTGGGGGGAAGCTGTCCGGTTCCCAACGCTTGTTTAAGCAGTCCGAAGACGACGATGATGCGCACATAGCAGGTGGTCATCAACAAAATGGCCGGCGCTAGGCTGAGGACGGTCAACAAGAGGAGGATTTGGATGCTGCTGGAAAGCCCCTCGCGGCTCGTCCATCGCCGCGGACCGTCCAGGAAAAAGTTTCCCTCCGCAGGGGTTGCTTCCGCCACGGCTTCCTGCCGCTGCTCCATCGACTGACTGACCTGTTCAATGAGCTGCCCGAGGGGGGCATCGGGCGGAGGGGCCACTTGGCCTGATGATATCGAGCGCACCTGCTGAGCGACCAATGCCGCTGGAGTGGACACGCCCAGTAGCCACATCACCGTCAACCACGCCCACCATGGACGACACCACTGCTTGCCCCCAACGACGAATCGTCGCATGCCTCTGCGCGTCCCACCAACGTCACTCATCGCGCATCTCCTTGAGCGAGAATGCTGCGGAAGGATTGGGTAACGCTTCCCGGCTGAGCGCTCTCGCATTCTCCCATGATGCGATCAACTTCCAGCGGATCGGTGATCTCGGTCAACGACCGCATCTCTCCCTGGATGGAACTGACCAGCACCAGCTTCGGCCCCACGCGCAACAGGATCAACTGTTGACGCGGGCCAACGGTACTGCGACCGAGCACTTGGAGAACGTGCTTCGGCAATTGCCCCCCCCCCACGGCTCCCATACTGCGACGATAACACCATGCTACACCGCAGAACAGGCCGAGGACGACCAGCAAACTCGAACCAACGGTCGTCAACGTCTGCCAGCCACTGCCCGGCGCAGGACCGACGCTCGCTGGCGGTGCACCCGAGGGTGGACTGAGAGGAGTTCCCGTCGACGGCCGGTGGTGCGGTATGGTCGTTTCGGCAGCGTTCCTAGTCGCGATCGCCGACGGGGTCAACTCTTCCCCAGCGGCGCGCTCTGCTACCGGGCTGGAAACAGCATTGCGGGAGGGGGCCTCAGGGCTTTGGCCCCTTTGCACTTCGAGAACCGACGCTGGCCGATAGGGGCTAGCCACCTCGTCCGGTCGGGCGGCACCGGCCGCCTGGGCACTATCGGGTGGGCGACTGTCGAGAGGACGTCGTAACCACGACGAGTTTTCTGGAGGAGTCGCCTCCTGGCGGTCGGCAGCGACGGCCGGTCGACGTGTGGTACCGATGCTGAACTGGGGTGCTTCCTGAGCGGACACAACCGGCCCGGCCCATGAGCAAACGCACCACACCGCCGCAATGGTGAATCCGAAAAGTCGCATCACATTCTTCCATGATCGATGATCCATCCTCGAGCAGAACACGGCACCTTCCACTCGCTCTACTATTCTGTCAGCGCATCGGAACCGACCAACTCTCCTACCCGCACGCAAAAGTTGTCGTTGAGAACCAGCACTTCACCGCGCGCAACGAGCCTGCCGTTGACGTAGAGATCAACCGGATCACCGGCCAGCTTGTCGAGGGTGACCACCGAACCACGGCGGAGTTTCAGCACGTCCTCCAGCAACATGTGCGTACGCCCAAGCTCGATGCGCAGGTTCAAATCGACGTCACGCAGAAGATCGAGGGAGCACTTCTCTGGAGGCCCTTCCGCACCGACGATTTCCTCCAATACAAACGGAGACGGAGCCTCCGCATCGGCGACGGTTGCCTCATCCAACTGATCCAAGGCCGCTTCCGCTTCCTCCAGAATCTTTTCCGCCGCGGACTCGACCGGGGCGGCTTCGTCCCCGATCATCCCGTCCGCTGCGTTCGTCGGTTGATCCGACGCAGGATTTTTTTCCGTCATCGCATGCCTCCCTGCATGTTCGCCCCGACGTCTTGGGGCCTACGGCTAGCCTTACTCCTCCATCACGGTGTATCCCGGAAGGGAAACGCCAAGAATCAGCGGTTCTCCTTCACTGAGCACTTCGTTACTTGTCGCAAGTAGACGCCGCTGGATCAAGCCCAACTGGTTTTCCATCAGCTCGTCGACCGTCGCATTGCGGATCTCTAACATGATGCGATGCTGAAAAGATGCCTTCTTCCGTGCGTAGATCTCTTCCAGCTGCCGCTGGTTCTTCGCCCGCACCGATCCGAATAACTGGAATTCCACGCGATACTGGCGATCGGAACCGGGAGGAATGAAGGAGACTCCGTACTCGCCCAACGGAAAGTCGACCAAGTCCTCTTGGTCGGTCACTGGCGTCTGGCCATCGGCCTCCATCTCTGCCTCTACCCGCGCCAGCACTTTGGCCTCCGCCAGCGCCGCCACTTCCTCCGCCGAGGGGACGAGCAAGAAAAAGATGGCTGTCTCGGCGATGGCTACCAACGAGATGAACCCACCGATCATCAGTTTGGGCACCAAAGATCGCCTGGTCTCCTCCTTGGCAGGTTCCGCACCGGTTTCTTCTTGTGGCTTCTTTGCTGCATCACTCATCTGCGACTACTCCTGATTCGCCTGGGAATCCGGCTGAACAACCTTCTGCGCGCGTTCGTCTGCCGTACCGATCAGGTCGCTGACCGTTTCTTCGAGCAGAAAGACTTCGACGCGCGGATTCATCCGCATTTTTTCCGGATCATCCGATAAAAACATAGGTTCTCCCGCACCGGCAGGCGCCAAGCGAATACGTTCTGGGGGAATTCCGTGCTTGTCCACCAGGTAATCCATCACGCTACGGCAGCGACGATAGGCCAGGTCCATGGCCAACAAGGGGTCGTTCCCCGGGCCAGCCAGCTGCTGCGAAGTATGGCCTCGAATCTCGATTTTTTGCGGTTTACCGATCAGCTCCCCCACTTCCAAGTCGAGCGCTTGCTTGGCCTTGTCCGTCAATTCGGCGGAGCCATCGTCGAAAAAGATGACCGTACCGATCGCCGTATTGCGCCCCGGCCGAATAATTCGCACCCGTTCCTCATCTCCATGAGGAGCCTTGATGGGATTTCCACCACGATGGGTATCCTTCCGTTTAGCGCGCCCCGTGGTCGACAACACTCGGAAGGCACTGGTCCGTGAACGAAGTTCTCCCGGTTGAATGCTCTCCACACTCAAATCGTGACCAAACTGACGCTTGATCGATTCGACCATCGCCTGAAACTTCTCTTCCTCTTTGATTTCACTCATCGAAACCAACATGATGAAGAACGTCAGCAGGAGCGACATCATGTCCCCGAAGGTCACCACCCACTCGGGAATGCCCATGGCCTCATCTTCTTCGTGCATGGCATCCTCCTAATCCTTAACGGGTCGTTTCTTCGGATGGATGTAGGTCAACAATCGCTGCTCTAGCGCCCGCGGGCTTTCTCCGGACTGAATTGCCAACACCCCTCGCACGACCAACTCCATGGCATTCAACTCATACTTGCTCAACAACCCCAGCTTCTCCGCAAAGGGCTGAAACGCCACGTTGGCGGCGATGGCGCCGTAAAGGGTGGTGATCAAAGCCACGGCCATCCCTGCCCCGATCGAGGACGGGTCGGACATGTCCGAAAGCATCATGATCAACCCCATCAACGTCCCGATCATCCCATAGGCTGGCGCGAAGCGCGCCAGCTGGTCGAGAATCGACTTGCCTTCCTTATGCCGTCGCGCCATGGCTTCCATCTCCGACCGCATGACCGCTTCGATCGTTTCCGCGTCGTTTCCATCGACAGCCATTTGCAATCCCGAGCGAATGACCGGATTCTCGATCTCCTCCATCTTGCTTTCCAACGCCAGCAATCCATCCCGCCGGGCGACTTCCGCCAAGGCAACCAACTGGTTGATGATCTCTACCAAGTCCTCTTGCTTGTTGAGAAACGCCTTTTTGAACACCATGGGAAGCGCCAGGAAGCTCTTCAACGGGAAAGCCATCATGCCGGCAGCCATCGCTCCTCCAAAGACCACCAGAATCGACGGAACATCGATAAAGGCGGTAAACGGAGCACTGCCGAGCAAGATCGACCCGAGGATCAAGCCAACTGCTAGCAAGAAACCGATAAGAGAGGTAATATCCATTCGCGATTATCCTTGCTCGTTTCTCGGGGTACCACTGTGCACGAACGAAGGCAGCATGGCCTTGCGCTGCTGATACTCCACTGCTTTCTCAACGACCTCATCCATCGATTCGGCGACCACAATACGCTCACCGGAAATCAGCGTCACGAACGTGTCGGGACGCTGTTCAACGCAGCGAATCAAATCGGCGTTGAGGATGAATGCTTGCCCATCAAGTCGCGTGAGTTTAATCATGGTGATACGTTCTGATTTCCCTGGATGTTGCTTCTCATCACTCCCCGCGCACTATTTGCCGAGTCCCTATTCGATTCCGTGGGGAGCAGCGAGATGGAGACAGGACCGCCTGGGGACCGTCTGCTTCACTGCCTTTGCTCGTGGACCTCGATCACCGCGGTAGGATCCCGGGACCGATGGCACTGCAAGGCGATTCCATCCAAAAGTAGGTCGCGCTTGGCGTTTCCGTTTTCCCCGTCCACGATTTTTCTTCCTCCCGTGCTCGGTCAACCGTAGTAGTCGTCATAAGTCCTACCACCGTACCTCCATACCGCGCTGCCCTTCCTGACCCGCCCTCTCGTCGGCCACTCGGTACAGGGGCACCCAGGCGAGCACTCCTGTGTGTTAGCGATGGCAGCGACGACGACTCTTCCCGGTTTGCCCCTTTTGCTTGATCCGCACAAGGCATCGAACCGATACATGTTGAGGCAACGACAGATTCGTTCGGGCCAGCTGACCACAACGGGATGGTAGCCAAAGTGACGGATATCATGCGAAGAAATCTGTTTTCGGTAACTGCGCTGTTCGTGTTGGGGGCTGCGCTGTGCTGGACCGCCTCCATGGCCAGGGGGCAAACCCCGATGCCGATCGAACAATGGATCGCGCAACTGAGCGATCCCTCACCAACCTATCGCGTGCAGGCGGTGATAGCGTTGGGCAGAATGGGACGCGATGCCACTGGCGCTACCCCACACCTCATTGCCAGCTTGAGCGATGACCATCCCGACGTGCGAATGCAAGCAATCCTCGCGTTGGTTCTGGTGACCGATCATCCGTTGGAGACAGCTGCAGAGATCGTTCGTTGCGTCGGCGATGCCGATGAACATGTGGATTACGCCGCGCAATGGGGCATCCATCGATTATTCTTGCAGGCGCGGCAGACCACTTCGTGGTCCCTCGTGCAATGGCAAGCCTGGAGGACCATCCTCGCGGAGGCGTGTCAGCATCTCTCTCCCCAGGCACCTGCCACTCACCTGGCAGAGACCTTGCGTCATTACCTGCAAAGCTGCCGGACGGAGGTCGCGCGTCTAGAACTCCAGCAGCAGCAGGAGCGTGAAAGAGCGCTGGCCCAACAACGTCGCGTCGCTGCCTGGGAAGCACTGCAGCAGCGGCTGGCCCTTTTTGCTAGCGGTGGTGTCCTTGATCAACTGCAAGTGATTGACGAACTTTCGGCCGCCGGCCTCGAGCAATCCCGCTGGGACGATGGCTTGACCTCGGAGGACCTGATCGAGGCGAGAATCGAACTGCTGCGTAGCATCAAGCGGGAGCCCAGGTACTTTTTTGACACGTACGTGGCGGACCGTTGGCAGGAGGATTTCCATCAGGCGGTATGGCGGTTGGTCCAAACCGCGCGCGCCGGCCAAAACATCGACCGCATCGCGCTCGATTGGTTGGAGACTCTTCCCGTACGTACCGCCGAGGAGTTGCAGTTTATCGAGTCGCTCGTGTTGGATCGGGAGTGCGACGATGAGACGCGCCACGCTGCGCTCCAGGCTTTAAGCCATGCGTCGGTCGATCCCGATCACATCGTACCGGTCGCCATGCGCGTAGCTAGCATATCCTCCGAATGGATCGAGCCGGCCCTGTGGCTGCTGAGAAATGTTGGGGAAAGACCGGTACCGATTGCGGATAGGACCCGGGAGCTTGTCGAACAATGGATCTGCCAACTACTTGCCTCTCCGCACCTCGATTCCAATCAGCGCCGTCTGGCCTTTTCCGTCGGTGGTTGTTACTGCCCTCAATCGCGGCACAGCGTCGAAACGTTACTCGCCCACCTCGATGTCAACGCATTGCACGAGCAAGAATTGGGGGATTACGTCGCCGCACTGGCGAAGTATCAGCACGCTGCCTTGGGCGATGCTCTCATCCTGCGCGCTATGGAGAGCCGGGAACCGTGGCTGCGTGGCCAAGCCATCGACGCGGTGGACCGTTTAGGAAGCGCCACTGCCGTCGCCTACTTGATGGCACTTCTCCGCACTCCCGATGAACCGTTCGAAAACCGTGTGCGGGCAGTGCAACAACTTGCCAACCTTGCCCCGCGCGCGCTGGCGCAGATAGCCACGGAAACTCGGCAGCAAGCCGCACAGCATGCCGCCATGAACCTACTGGCCATCTCCCGTGTAGCCCAGGTTTGCCCGGAGTTGCTCCCGGTCTGCGTTGACTGGCTGGAAGACTCCAAAGCCTCGCACAAGGTGCACGGTGCGGTGTTGATGTGCCTGGCCCGCCTGGGACCGACCGCCCAGGATGCTGCCCCCCTGGTCGAGCAACTCGTTAGCCCACGTGCCTCCGGTCCTCCTGCCTCCCATCCGGAGGTACGGGCATTGGCACTGATTGCTCTGGAGGAACTAGTTGGCCTGACCGCCGAACAATTGGCCCTTTCGATGCAATCCGAAGAACCCGAGTCCGCAATTGCCGCACTGCGCATCTCTGCCCTGCGTGGTGACCATCAGGCACTGCTGCGTCTTGTGTCTCTCACCACCAGCGAGTACGAGGAGCTGGCCTGGACGGCACTGCAAGATATCCGCGGGGCGGTACACCGGGAATTGCTCGAACTGGCATACCGTACCGATCTCGAGCCTACGGTCCGGGCAACCGCCCTGCAACTCGCCGCGACCGATCCGCGCGTCAGCGTGGACGTCGTGCTTGCCTTCCTCGACGAGCGCCCCGCTGATCGAGAATTCTTGTGGGCCATCGAGGCCGCGGCATGCAACCACCCGGCCGCGGCCCTTCGCCAGATCATGCGTCGCGTCCAAGCGACTGCCGATAGCGGACGGCTTGCCAGCCTGGAGCGAATTGCCACATCCATCGTCACCGGCCTGGGTGCCGGCGGAGATGGTGAGGAATCGTTGGTGGCCGATGGACTGCAGAACTTGCTGATCGGTACGGACGCTGTGGACCGTTGGGCGACCATGGACGCCCAAGAGGAAACCATTCTCGCCGCGGTGGAAAACGATGCTACGTCGGACGATAAGCCTGCCAACGTGGGGCCGCCGCCTCCTGTCCCCAGCGTCGACTCGTTCGTCGGTGATGACCACCAACTCCACGTCGGCGACGCCATGGCAGCGGACCATCACCCTCCTTCGACGCCACTCCAGGATCCGCCCCGGGAATCAACTCCCCACCAAGATGAGACGCCACTTTCCTCCACCGCTCTCTCGTCCACCACGACCAACGCCATCGGTTCGCTGGCCAGAACCGTGCCGAGTGACTCAGCCTTCCCCCTGGCTGCCGAACCGACCACCACCAACACCTTGCATGAAGTCCGAGTGTTTTACGCCACCAACCGAGCGCGTCGCCTCGAACAGGATGCGCTGGCGCGGCCCGAGCAATCATCCAGTCCCGTGGGATGGCTGATCGCCGCATCGGCCTTCGCCTTGGGGATCTTGTGGTCACGAACCCGGGTGTTGAGCCTGATAGGCATGCTTGGCAGTCTAACCGCATTTGTCTATCAGGTTCATCAGGACGGTCGACCGCCGACCTGGGAACACGTTGCTGGTCGTCAGCAGCAGATTGAATACACCTCCTCGGTAGACAACGTATTGCACTGGGGAGAGTGCCAAGTCACGCTGCCCCCTAATCATCGATCGGGTGAAGTCGAGCGTCCACGTATATGGCGATTCGAATTGCGTGAAACTCCGCAACGGCACGTTATGATTCACTCGATCCGCGAGTTGCCAAGTGATGAATTTTTTGGAACGCTCGAGCGAGAGATTCACGAAAAAGGGGGGGGAATCTTGGTCTTTGTTCACGGTTACAACGTGGCATTCGACGACGCCGTGATGCGCGCTGCCCAGTTGACCCACGATTTGAACTATCCTGGCGCGGCATTCACCTTTAGCTGGCCATCGCACGGCGATTGGTACAAGTACAAATCGGATCGCAAGAACATTGAACTAAGTGTCCCGGCGATTCGCCGCTGCCTGGAGGAGCTTGCTACACGCTCCGGTGCAAAATCAATCGACGTGATCGCCCACAGCATGGGCAACGTGGGGCTGACCCAAGCCTTGGTGGAAATGGAGCAGCAACCGAGCACCTCGGTCAATAATTTGATCCTCGCCGCTCCCGACATCGACGCGGACATCTTCGCCCAACGTATCGCGCCGCGACTGCAAGACAAGGCTCGCCGCGTCACCATGTACACTTCGAAAGTCGATCTAGCGCTACGTGCCAGTCGGTACTTCAATACGGGGCCGCGCGCCGGCGAGACGCTGCAGCCCCCTCGACTCTATTCAGGAATCGATGTGATCGATGCGACAGGGTGCGACCTGAGCCTGCTGGGGCATTCGTACTATGGCAGTAGCATCGGGGTCTTGGCCGACTTGGCTCTTGTCCTCCAGGGCACGCCGCTCGACCAGCGTCCCTATGTGCGCATGGCGCGACTGGGAGAAGCCGCCTACCACTTTCTACTGACTGGATCTACCACCGAAGAAGCGGCCCTGGCCTTTCCCCCGATGCCCCAGCTTCCTGGACCGCACCACGAGGATCATCAATGAGGCGGCACGGTTAATAGATGCGCCAGGATGTCCGCCAACCGTCGGGCACTTCCATGGATATCGTAATTCTCCAGTGCATACCGTTGCGCGCGATCCAGATTGGCATGCAGTAGCTCAGCCTCCGATGAGGAACGGATCGCCTGATAGGCCGTTGCCATGGCATCGGCCAGTTCGTGCACCGACCGGGGCGGCACGGTCCACAATCCCGGCGCGCTGCCGGCGGCCAGCACCTCGGCCGCTCCCCCAACCTGCGTCGCCACGATCGGCCGTCGCAGCATCTGGGCTTGGATGAGCACCAAGGACAACCCCTCCGCATGGGACGGATGAACGATCAGGTCGGCCGCTTGCATCAACGCTGGGACGTCATCATGGAATCCCAGCATGGTCACCTTGGATTCGATACCACATCGCCGCGCCTCGGCAAGCAGCCGCTGACGCTCCGCCCCCTCTCCGGCGAGGTACAATCGCATCGATGCATGCGAACGCAAAACCCCCATGGCCCGAATCAGCTCCCGGTGCCCCTTGCACGGCAAGAGATTCCCCACGGCCAGCACCATGAAGTCACCATCCCCCAGGCTCAAAGAGGCTCGCATGTACCGCCGCACTTCCTCCTGAAACTCCACGGGACGAATACCGCCAGGGACGACAAAGGTGCATGATTCAGGAAAACCACCCTGCACCACGGTCTTTTGGGCCGCAGCCGATACGCAAAACACACGATCGCAAAGCAGGCGGTACTTGAAGCGGCTGCGCAGCGGAAAGATCGTATGCTTGACGGCCACGCGCAATGGTCGGTGCTGTCCACACAAGAAACTGGCCACACCTCCGGCGGCCACCGCGTGCGTATCGTTCATGATGAACACATCCGGCACGCGCTGACGCAGCACCCGGGCGATGGCACGAAAGGCCGACGGTCCTCGCCCTCGCCCGTGAATCGATCCCCAAATAGATTGGCGATAGGTATTCGTTATCCGCCGCTGCGGTTCTCCTCCTTGGCGAACAATCCACCCCACCGAATGTCCCTGCCGTCGCAACGCTGCGGCCAAATCGGCGGCCAGTACCTCACCTCCCCCCCAATCCTTTTGCGTTGTGTAGAACGCGATGTTCATTGCCGCCTGCCCTCCGAACAGGCGCAGGAATGGCCCCGATGCCCACGGTCTTCTACCAGGTTCGCCAGCCGCTGGAAAACACCGCCGATCGACCACCAGGTCGTCTGTCGCAGCCCCCGGGCACGCCCCTCCCCGGCGTCCCTACCTACCAGGCATCGAGGTCGAGAAGATGGCAGCATTCCTGGTTCCATCACCAATTCAGCTCGCCTTGCGGCCGCGCAATAGTTGCCACGTGATGCGTGCAACCCGCTCACCATATTGCTCTGCCGTTTCCAGGTCGCCGGGCCCAGGAGCCCCAGGAGGATCGACTTGAAAACTCGCCGCCATGGGACCGACGAACGATCCCACACGGTTGTGAGCATCGGGAGTCGGCCCCTGCAATGACTCCATGTCTTGCGGACGATTGGCCGAGGGCAACATGCCGAGCCCAACATAAATCATCCCGTGCTGCATCGCGTGGATGACCAAACCCAACAGCGTATTGAGCTTGTCTCCCGAAAACGATGAGGAATTGGTGAACGCGCCGGCAACCTTATCTCTCCACGCTTGAGAGAACCACTTGCCCACCGTGGCCTCCATAAAAGCCTTCATCCCCGCAGAGATGTTTCCCATGTAGGTGGGGCAACCGAACAGGATCGCATCGGCCTCATCCAATTCATCCAGCCGCTCGGTTGCCTCTTCCACCGTATAGAGCTGAGCAGTGACTCCCTCGACCGAACCGGCCCCCCGACAAACCGCTTCCGCCATGAGTTTGGTATGCCCAAAACGCGAATGATAGATCACAGCAACTTTTGCCATCGTTGATACCTCGGATTTCCAGTTCTCATTCAGGGGCAAACCACCTGTTGGCTGCAGCCTGCCGATAAAGACTCGCTTACCCTCTGGGGTTGGAGGCAAGTGCCGTTAAGTCTACCGGCATGCAGGCGCATTGTCGAATCGACTTTGGGGCCACACGAACTGGTACGACCGTCAATGCAAGCAAAACAAGAATTCAATGGGAATGAACAATTGTCCACCTCGAGGAATCCGATACCAAGTGTACAACTCAGCTTTCTCAGGCTTACCAGCGGCCCTGGCCATCGGACGGCTAACATCCTGCACGGACGCGATCCCGCAAAGGTCTTGACCTGACCACCTTCTCACTCCTATAAGTGCAAGGAATCGAATTGTCCGCGCAGGGAGAAAAATCCGTCATGCACATTCACGGCTTGAATCACGCTCAATCGACGCATTCCGTCTCATCACCCCACGCGGCCCGCAAGCCGGGTGGCCCCACGGGAGCTGAAACCAATAGGTCGATTGCTGACCAGCTCGACCTGTCCCCGGAAGCCCAGGCTCTCAGCGCCGGTCAGGAGATCGCTCCGTCGGAGGGAATCCGCACTGAGAAAGTAGCTGCCATTCGACAGGCGATCGCCGACGGCACGTACGAGACGCCCGAGAAGCTTTCGGCGGCCCTCGATCGACTGCTCGACACGTTTGCCTGATCGTCTGGGGCATTCTCCCCCATCTGGGAACCATGGAGCGGAACTTACCTGGAGACAGGTCAGCTACGGTCGGTGGCAGCAATGGCCGGCCACGACCGACCGTTTATAGGGACGGATGCGGCGCAGCCGATCGCCGGCCGACTACCATCGCGCAGTCTCTAGCGACATGCCGGCTCGCGCCACCCCTGGGCCCTGATGAATCGGCAAGCGTGGAGAGGCATCGCTCGTTAAAAAGCGCTCAATTCATACGAAACCTACCCCGGCCTGCTTTCGTGGTACGAGAAACCACACCATTGAACAACGATTTCTTTGCTCTCCCTTGAGAATTGACCTACTTTTTTAATTGACCTCCCTGCTTTCTGCATGTCCCGGGAGCGTCTGTCAATTCATCTGTTTGAGGGAGATGGTACCGATGCTTCACCGAAGAAAAAAACGCACCGGTGCAGCGACCGTCGAGCTGGCAATCTTCTTGCCGCTTTTGGTGATTCTTACTTTTGGTGCCATCGAGCTGACAAGCCTTATTTACCTCAAGCAGCGTTTGCTCACCGCGGCGTACGAAGCAGCCAGAATCGCGTCTGGCCCGCGCCAAACATCGACCGCAGCGATCAACACGGGAATGGCGGTCCTATCTGCTCGCGGAATCACCAACGGCTCGATCGCCATCTCCCCAGATCCAGTCACGATCAACACTCCGTCAGGTACGGAGATAAGCGCCACGGCGTCGGCCCCCTTCGCGGAAAACGCCAGCCTTCCGCCATTCGTTCTTCCCAACTTCGACGACGTGACGGTAACGGTCGTGATGATGCGCCAATGATGTTTCTTTCTTCGCTGAGGAACACGTCCCATGAGACGATCGACCGGGAGACATAGATTCGCCGAGGTTCGCTGCCATATCGCAACAGTGCCTGCGGCTAGCAAGCCGATTCGCCGCGGCGCTATGTCCGTGATGGTCGCCGTGTCCCTCATCGTCTTATTGGTGGCCGTCGCCTTCTCCGTCGATGTGGCCTACATGAGTTGCGTGCGACAAGAACTACGAGTGGCGAGCGACAGTGCGGCCAAGGCGGCGGTCACCGAACTGTCCCTGGGAGGAACACAACAGCAGGCAATCGATCGCGCTATTTCCTATGCGGCGAAGAACTCTGTGGCCGGCAACCCTTTAAACCTGGCTGCGGATAATGTCACGCTGGGGAGCATCAGTTACGAATCGACCGGAAAGTGGCTCTTTCAACCAGCCGTGCAACCCATCACGGCAGCACGAGTCGAAGTGGACATGTCCGACGACTCGCCAGCCGGCGCGGTCAACTTGTTGTTCGGCCGGATTCTAGGGACCGAAAAATTCTCGCCGCGGGCGACCGCCACTGCTGCCTTTGTGCGCAACAAGGTCTGCCTGTGCCTGGATCGCTCGCGTTCGATGACATTCGACCTTACGGGAATCAGCGAACGGTGGCCGGCCTCCGAAGACGGCTATCCGCACGGCGTTCCCTCCAGTGCTCGTTACGTGCGCATCGGCAGAAGAACGTACGACTTCCGGTGGCTTTACCCTCCCTGCAACGAAAGTCGGTGGTATTACCTGGCCAATGGCGTCAATGCCTACCTGGATGAAATTGAAAACGCTCCCGTGGAAACGCAGGTATCCCTGGTAACCTGGGCCTCATCCACCCACAACGCATCATCGAGAGACAGTTACGGTTATTACCATACCTATACCGGCGACACGCTCAATTGGAGTTCATCTTTAACCTACTTCTCCGGCCAAACGATCGATTCGGGTTTTGTCACCGAATACGATGCCATTCGTGAGCAGATTGCCAGCCGTGGACAGCATTCCATGCTCGGTGGCACCGATACCAATTCAGGGCTGCAAGAAGCGATCGATTTGTTTGCCCAGACCGACGATGGTCTTCCGTGCAATAAAGTGATCGTGCTGTTCTCCGATGGCATGTGGAACGTCGGCGTCGATCCGGTCACCAATGCGGCGGTCAACGCCAAGAATGCCAACATCGTGATCCACACCATCGGGTTCATGCTGAACGACAGCGATGCGTTGTACGGGACGGAGACCCTCCAGCAAATCGCTGAAGTGACCGGGGGTACCTTCTATGAAGCCACCGACGGTGAATCCTTACAAGATGCCTTCGAAGAACTGGCACGCAATCTACCTGTCGTTCTGACCGAATAGCACGTAGAGGAAAGGCTGATTGATGATGACTTGCAACTCCTCTAAGGCTCATAGAGCCTCGTGGCAAGCGAAAACGTTCTCGGAACGGTTCCACGGTCGTCGAGTTTGCCTTGACCTTGCCTTTACTGCTGCTATTCCTGCTGGGAGCCCTGGAGATCAGCAGGATGAACATGATTTTAGAAACGGCGAACAATGCGGCTTACGAGGCGGCACGCGCATGCATCGTACCGGGCGCGACCAGTGAGGATGGGATCACGGCAGCCAGCGCGACGCTCAACGCCATCGGGGTCACGGGTGTGGAGGTGGTGATTGAACCATCCAACATCACCAATGCAACTCCCTCGGTCACCGCCACCGTCAGCATCCCTTACTCCGACAATCTCTGGTTGCCCGCCTCCTACGCCACGGGCTCGGCCAACGTCAGTTGCACCTTGACACGAGACTGGTTTATTGCCACTCAAGGCGTGCCATAAGGCGCATCGAGTCAGTCGCCGCACGTCGCATTCTCCCCCCATTGCCACTTGGGATCGATGCGCCTCAGCGAACGACGTGGAAATCGATTTTCCCTTGCCCGAATTTGTGCCCCTTCATATCTTCAATCGTCAACCGCAATTCATGTCGACCGGGCTCCAGCCGGGATGGCATGTGAAATCGATAGGCGACATAGAAGTCTTCCCGCTGATTGCCGCAAAAGTCCGTATCCTCCGGTAGAATCTGGTCCGCGATACGGCGCCCTTGGGCATCGACAATTTCGTAACTTCCCTGCAATTGAGTCTCATAGCCTCCCCGCACGGCCTGGCTGACGAAATTTTCCAACTCGCAATATAACAGCACCTCTTGATCCGGCCGGAAATGGTATTGGGGGAATTTGGTAATCACGCCAAAACTGAGCACTTCGGTGCAAAAAGCGAGATTCTTGACTTCCAGATTGGCCAGTTTCGCCAACGCGTTCTCCGCCGTCCGATGACTTCGCAAAGCCAACGTCCAACGACGATTGGCAACCGGATTTCCGTTGATGTCGGTGGCATCGTAAAGCGCCTGAAACGTGTGCGCGACATAGTCCTGCGCTTCGGGTTGCAAATCGGGTATCGGTTGCAGGGCGCCATCCAAATCGTCGATTACCAGATTGACCAGCCGTCGTTTCTTCGCGTAGTCAACTTGCTCATCCGGGTTGGAGGTCTGCTCGGCCGCCCCCTCCAGCTTGTCGATCAACGCCAAAGCCAACTGACGAATTGTCGCTGACTTCAGCGCGGCCTCCCCGGTGACGGCTCCCCCCTCGCCGGCTCCATCCCCCGCCGAACGCTGGGGAATTGGTTGCTCGTCAAGCGTTGGTTCTCGCACCGCGTCCGACGATCCCCCGGTGACTTTCTTGGCGCTCGCCAGCACAACGGCAGAATTCGTGTCGCGTTCCTCTTGGTCGTTGGTCGACAAGGCAGCGGGAACCTCGTCGACGTAGCGATTGCGAGGCTTCTTACGGATCGTGGTTTCCTGTTCCGTAGTTTTCTCCGTGTCACCATCGCTCAAGTGATACACCGCCGGTTGTGCTTCCCCCCCCGCCTTCAGAACCCGATGCGGCCGCCGAAACGACGCGGTCATCGCTGGCCGCCTCCGGCTCGTTAGCGTGCTGAATGGCTCGTGAAATACGCTCCAACAATTGCTCCTCACGACTGGGCACTGAGGACTCACTTTTCCCCTCCACCTTGCTCCTGCCGGATCCCTCGCCGGACGATGAAGCCTCAGTCGATGACGCAAGCGTCGCTGCCGAACTGCTTCCCGGTCGGTGCGATGAAGAGATCGACTGATGTGCGGCTCGCTGTTCAATGTCAATCAACTCGTGAAAATCCGGCTCCGCAGGCTTGTTCAACCTCCACGGTGCCCGGCACCCCAACAACAGAGCGCTCGCCAGCGACGAACCTAGGAGCGCCCATCGGACCTTGTGAACTCGCTGTGCCATTATCGTGCTTCCTTCCCTGGGAGCCCTGTCATCGTTCCGCCTGCGTCTCATCCTGCCACCTCCGCGCAGGCGGAGTAAATGGCGGTTGTCTGTCGCTCGATCATAGGAAATTGCCACCTTCGATCACAACCCGGATTCCCCCCTCCCTATGGGTGTCTCGGTGCCCTTTCACCCCTTCCCCCTGCTCAGCACCGCGACATCCCAGAAAAGTCTCGACTGTCGCTCTCGCCTCCGAAATGTAGGTGTTCGCCCTTGCTCCGTTGCGATTCACCGCTACGAACAGGCTGGAAGAGACGGTTATTGCGGCTCATGACGGGTCGACCAGAGTTGGCGGACCGACCACGGCGAGGCGATTTGAGGGTGGCGGACACAGCGGAGCCCACCAGCTTATGCGACCGCAGGCCGGTTGGGTAACCTGACAGGTTGCGGTCCATGCTTGTTTCGTACCCAAGCTTTTTCTTGTACCGAGGCTCTGCCTGGCCGAATTCTACTACCGAGGCTCTGTCAGGGTAGGCGTTGCCACTAGAGGCCGTTGTTGGCGATGGCAGCGGCGGAGCCTGCTGGGCCACGATCTCTTAGGCAGCGTCCTGTACTAGCCAACGATGGGCGACCTCATCGACGCTTCCGATGGTGCTATCCATGGCTAGATTCGTCTGGAAAGAAACGCTGACTTTCCCAGCTGCTCGCCCTTGATCGCTCCGCCCCCATCCACTACAATCACCACTATTGAGACCGAGTCTCATTATCACCGCCGCTTTAGCCCGCTATCTCGTAGCAAGCCTCCCAGGCCAGCCAACGCCAGCTCCGCGGCACCGGCAACTTCTTTTGTTTTTCTGCGCGTCCTGGGAGCCCTGACGATGACTCCGACCGCCAACAGGCAGCCCGCGCCCCTGCGCCCCTGGAGGGCGGCGAGGCGCCGCACAACCTGGCAGGCTTCCTGTCAGGCGGCTTGCCGCCGGCACCGGTCGGTGACATCGAGCCTTGCCCGCGCCCATCGCTTGCTTCCCTCCCCACACGGCGATGCCACCACCCCTCGGCCTGCGCGCTCCCCACCGAGACGAAGGCGCTTACGGCACTGGTGGCCCCCTGCCGTCCCCATCCCGCTCACAACACCCGACGCGGCTCACATCGAGCACTTGAGTTGCCCCTGCGCCACCGCGCGAGGCCCTACGGAGAGAACACGATGACGAAGACGCTGTGTGAACTGAAAAAGCCACTGAAGAAGGACACCGTGGAGTACCTGAAGAAGGTGCGCGACGCCACGCACGCTTGCCACAAGTGCGGCCGCGCTGCCAATGACCGTCGGTTGCTATGCAAACCGATTGACCTGACCAATAGCCCTGAGGCTTGAGTTTCGAAAGGAGAATCGCCGGATGGACGATCGAGATTCGACATTAAAAACCGTTGCCACGCTGTACGAACAAGGGTACTACGAACAGGCACGAGACCTAGCCCACAGCACCTTGCAGCAACACCCCGATGACGGCAAACTCTGGGAACTCTGCGGACTGTGCCACGACGCCCTCAACGACGTGGCCGCAGCCACGAGGGCCCTGGAAAAAGCCACGCTGCTCGTCCCCCTTTCGGCGGCCGGGCAATGCGTACTTGCCAGATGCTATGCGGTCACGGGCCACCGCGACTTGGCTCGCCAGATGTATCGCCATGTCTTCTCCATGGCGGACCTGCCTAGCAGGTTGCTACCGATGCTGGCCGCTGGGTTAGGAAGCGCCGGCGACTGCGAACTTGCCCTGCAGGCCTGCCGTCAGGCGGCAGCCCTACAACTGGACAGCGGTCAACCCTTCTACGGCATGGCGCACTACATGGGGCGACTGGGCTATCCGCTGGAGATGATCGCCAACGTCCTTCGCCGCGCCGTGGCGATCGAACCCGACGTATTTCAGTATCGCTTTGCGCTGGCCGTCGCCTGCGGGCACCTCGGACACCTCGAAGATGCCTATCACGTACTGCGACCGGCGATCGATGCCGAGCTGATTGGCAGCATCCAGTGTGTGCACTGCCTACGCCACCTGGAATGGATCCTGGCCTCCAACGAGGACGCCTTGAGCGGCATCTGCTGCAGTCGAATCCTGCAATTGACCAACTCCGAAGACGACACGCTGCTGCAAGGGTAACCATGACGGGATTTACAGTACGCCATGAAGAACCGGTGGCCGCGTGGTACCTGGCGGCCCTGCTGACGGCGGCCGGATGCGAGCAGGCAAAGCCCCCCTTATCGACACAGGCCCCCACCCCGGCAGGATGCGGCCTGCCAGCCGATCGCACGGCGAACCGGCCCGCGGAAGAACCATACCGCTTGACGACCACCGCACTGGTGCCGTGCCATGAACTGACCGGTGCGGGCAGGAAGACCTGGCATGTCGTGAAGGCCGAGTGGGACGGCCATCCGACCCGCCCTCCCTTCCATGCGCTCACGTTCTTCGCTGGCGGCGGCTGGAGGGATTCCAGCTGCGTCGGTGGGATATGGCGATTCGACCCCCACCCAAATCGGCTGTATTTCGAACTGGGTGAGTTTGAAGCCCTCATCAGTGCTGAGGTGCTACAGCTTACGGAGGACCGCCTGGTGATCGAGTTTGCCAACTATGCTCCATCGATGGTTTTAACCCTCACTCCCAGCAACCGTATGTCGAGCAATGAATGATCCAGTCGAAGCCACCGAGACGGAAGCGTGCGACCGGCAAAACGGCTGTCCGTGATGGGGCGAACCACATGGCGATCTGGTGCTTGATCTGGTTACACGCCAAGATCTTTGCCACGACGGCAGTGGCCACGCTTGCGGTGAACCTGCTGTACAAGGTCGCCCAGAGATGGGGTAAGCCATGATGCCACCAGGCAAGCATTCCCATGGGGAGGCGACAGGAATCCTGCAGATTACCGCTCCCCGTTCCCGTGGACGACCGCGCTGCCGACCACCCCCGAATCACCAGCCTCATGGATTGCGTCCACCGAACACCAGGTCCCTCTTGTACGCGAAGCCACCCGCACTACAATCCTAAGCTACTGAGACTCAATATCACATCCGCTTGTTGCTTCCCGCCAGCCAGATGCCGGCGCCTTGTCGCGTGCGGCTCAGCGAGCCAGATTCCAACGACATGCGGGTCAAACCTACCATGAACCCGTTTTTTAAGGAGTCTGTGATGCGCACAGTTCTTCGTACCGCGCCCCGCGCCGGTTTTACCTTGGTCGAATTGTTGGTGGTGATTGCCATCATTGGCATCTTGGTGGGATTGTTGCTGCCCGCCGTGCAATCTGCCCGCGAAGCGGCGCGGCGAATGAGTTGCCAAAACAACCTCAAGCAAATGGGTTTGGCGCTCCACAATTACCACGACACCTACAAGTCACTCCCTCCGGGCTGGGCAGATTGGTACGGAGTGTGGAATCCGCCGCTCCACTCGGCCCACGCCAACGTCGCGATGCTCCCCTATCTAGAACAGACGAACCTGGCCGCTCAGTATGACTTCAATGTGGCCTGGGACCACATCAACAATCAACCACTGCTGACGCTCATGCCCCCGGTGTATGCCTGTCCTTCCGCCCCAGGTGCCGGCGACGCGGCCCCCGATGGCTACCAAACATCAGATTATGCCTATGTGCGTAGTGCTTCGGATTGGAATGCCCACCAAGGGCGTGAGCATGCCATGTTTGAGATCAATCACTTTCGCAAGTTTCGCGATGTGATCGATGGATTGTCCAATACGATTCTGCAGTACGAATCGGCGGGCCGCACGCAGTCCTACGTCTACGGTCAGGTTACCACGCCTCCGTCCTGGTGGAATGGTGCCTATCGAGCATGGACCGGCAACTTCAACGCGAGTTGGTTCTACCCGGCTCACTTCACCCTCGATCCCAACGGTGGCGAACCAAGCGTCAATTGGTTTGTCGGCTCAGAGATTATCAACACCCACAACTGGAACGCCCCCTATTCCTTCCACGTGGGCGGGATTCAGATCAGCCTGGGCGATGGCTCTGTCCGCTTCTTAGCGGAGAACGTCGACGTGGAAATCATCAATACCATCACGTCCATCAACGGCGGTGAAGTGCTGGGAGAGTTTTGAACATGAGCAGCCAACACACACGGCGACAGTCGACTAGGAGCCGCGAACGTTGGTCCGCGCGATCCGTTGTTATCCCCACCGTCATTTGGGCATTGTTTTTTGCTTCTGGCTGTGGCGATGCGGATTGGCATGCGGAAACCCATCCAGCCCAAGGTCGAATCACCATCAACGGCTCGCCCCCTGTAGGTGCAGTGATAACGCTCTATCCAACCGGTGGCAAAGTGGATACGCGAAACTCCACGCCCTGGGCGTTGGTAGAGGAAGATGGCTCGTTCACCCTCAGTACGTACGAACTAGGGGACGGGGCACCAGCAGGAGCATACAAACTGACCGTGCGGTGGCCCGTCGATGTTACCGACATGTCAGCGGCGCTGACCGATCGCCTGCAAGGTGCCTACTCCCGGCCCGAGCGATCGCAGTGGACGGTAACGATCGAGGAAGGCGAAAACCAGTTGCCACCGATCGAGATCACTGGCGCCAAGGTCCTTGCCGAGGAACGTTCCACGAAATTGCGTGGCGGTCCGAACGGGCCCCCCAGGGGGCGTTAGGGCGTCCTTGCGCACCCTTAGTTCTGTTGCCACCACCGCTCGTCGCCTTGAAAAACATGAAAATGCACCGACTTCGCAAAACCTGGTTACAGATCCACCGTTGGCTCGGGGTATGGATAGGGCTCTTATTTGCCTTGGTCGGTTTGACCGGCAGCCTGCTCGTTTTCGACCACGCCATCGATGAGTGGCTCAACCCCGAGCTATTGCTGACGAAGGGAAACGGCAGTCGCCGCCCCCTTACAGATGTCGTCCGTGCGGCAGAACAGTATTATGCCCCCCCTGAAAAGACTGCTTTCTCTGTCAACCGTCCGCGGGTGCCAAACGGTGTCTGGACGGTATGGTTTGTCGAAGGTTCGGCTCACGATCGAAAATTCGTTGCGGTCTACGTCGACCCCTACACAGCGCAGGTTACCGGCCGGCGCGTGTGGGGAGAAGATTTGATGTCCGGGATTTACAATCTGCACTTCCGTTTGATGGCAGGAAGACCCGGAGGCATCATCGTCGGCCTGATCGGATGTTGCTTGCTGTTGTCGATTGCCACCGGACTGTGGCTGTGGTGGCCGTTGTGGAAACGAAGTTGGCGAGCTGCCTTCGCTGTGCGTCGCGGCAGGTTGCTCAACTTTGATATCCACAAGGTGGTGGGCACCATCAGCAGCGCGTTCTTGGTGACCCTTGCGTTTACGGGGGTTTACATGGAGTTCCCCGGCCTTTTCAAGAAGATTGTCACGAGCGTCGCTCCGCTGAGCCATCCACCCGAGGGACTGCAATCCACACGGCAAGAGGGAAACGAACCGATATCGCCAGACGCCGCCGTGGCGATCGCCCAGCAGAGGTTTCCCAACGCGCAATTCGATCACCTCCACCTACCCACCGACGACGACGGTGTCTATGAGGTCGCGTTGCGACAGCCAGACGAAATCCAGGAGTCGTTTGGCCGCACGCAGGTGTTCATCGACCAATACGACGGCAGTATCCTGGCGGTATACCAACCTGCAGATTATACGGCGGCCGACGCTTTCTTCGCATGGCAATTCCCTCTGCATAATGGTGAAGCATTCGGGCTGGTGGGCCGCTGGTTCGTCTTGGTCGCCGGATTAACTCCCTCCATCCTCTATGTCACCGGAATTGCTATTTGGTGGAGAAAGTCGCGGACCGCAAAGCAAAGAATGACGCCAAACCCCACCGGCGAACGATCGTCGGCGATCGATAAGGCGGCCGTCGCCTGAGCCTCAGGGGCACCCTCCATCGGCATGTACTATCGATGACGCGCAACAAGCGCTGGGACGACAACCGTTTGGCCGGCGCGAACAGCTCGGGCCCCGCGTGTCTTACTCGCCCCCTCTCACTGGTAGAACGGGCTTGTTGGGCACGGCACTGCTCCGATCTGCATGTAGCTAGCATTTCAATCGCGGGCAATAGGTTGACCATTTTTTCGTAAGCAACCGGAGATGTTGCCCCAACCTGCAATGGCGCTTGGACTTCAACTCAGCTGCTCCCATCCGTGACTGTTTCTCCAACGTCGTTGATCTATCTTCCCATCACAAGTTGGTCCTCATCATCAACCGCTGCCCGTCATGACCTGGCCTCCACCAGCGGGCGTCTCCGTCCCGAACCAAGTTGATCGCTGGTGCCACTGAGCAACCTTCCTCGTGGTGAGGGTGGGCTGGCACTCCTTCTCACAACGCCACTATGGCACAAGCTTTATCACCACCGAAAACAGTTCCGTTGGCTGAAAGTAACCATAGAAGACCGGGCCTGCCGTCAGGATGCCGATGCAGACTCCCGCATACCGATTCGTTGGACCAGCGAGGCGCCTTTCCTGCCGCAAATTTGCCGACCTGCCAACCTGCCATCTAGCTTCGGTTCCCATAGACTCGGCACCCGCAGAGAAGCTAATCTACAGCAGAGGGCTCGGGGGCATCTCTCTCGATTAGCCCCGTCGGTCCGTTCGCTACGCAGTGGAGAGAAGTCGTCCGGTCAAGTCGCCATCAGCACTCGAAGCCGTTTTCGACAGCACGGAGATTCCATGCATAGGAGGTTGCACGAATCGACTAGCCGTGGATTATGCCGCGCGACCATTGTCTTGCTGGCCATCGTGCCGCTGGTCGCCACGCTAGCATTCAGTGCATGGATTCACCTGCCTCTGTACCGCCAGCAGGCACAGAAATACTGGGAACGTCAATTCGCGTCTGCTTTGGGAGCGATAACCAAGGTCAGCGGGCTGCGCCGAGAGGCACCAGGAAGCACGTACTTGGAAGAGCTTCAGTTCTATCACCCCGAGAGCGGAGAGCCACTGGGTTCGGCTCATGGCCTGCATGTCGTGCGTCGTGGAGATCAATGGCTGCTGCATATCGACCACATGGAAATGGAGGCGAGCAAATTAGCATCGGCCTGGTGGGTGATGGAACCGTACGTGTTGCGGCGCCCGGCGCAGGTTGCCGTCGCCAGCTTGAAGGTGGAGCGGGTGCGCATCGCTGATACCACCTCCCGAACGTCCACGGAATTGACGGACCTGCGGATCGCCTTTCTTCCAGACGCCACGGCATCGCGATTGAGCGTCGAGTGGCAATGGGCAGCACGAAGCGATGATTCCCGCTCATCCCCAGGAACTCCCGACTCCCAGCATCCATCTCCGCGAGTGAACATCAAGCGTTTGCACAAGGAAGAGGGCCTTCCCACTCTGATACAGTTGAGGACCGGCGCCACCCCCCTCCCCTGCTCCATGCTAGCATCGTTTTGGCCATCGGTCCGCACGCTGGGAAGGAACGCCACCGTGGAAGGGATCATCGACTGGCGCGCCGACCATGGGCGTTGGCAACTTCTGGTCAACCGAGACGAGCGTGCGGCTGCCGAGACAGCTCCGCATCAGGCAGGAGGTCTACTGATCCGCAACATCGATTACGCTCGGCTCCCATGGCAGCAAGACCTGGCCATGACTGGCCAAGGTTGGGTATGGCTGAGCCAAGCCCGAATTGAGGGGGGAAGCATTCAGCTATTGCGTGGTGCGATCCAAAGCGGCCCTGGCCGGATAAGCCATGGTTTACTAACCCTGTGCCACAGCCATCTCGGGCTTCAGCTGGCACCGGGAATCGCAACGAGCAACGTACCGATCCTTCCCTATGATCAAGCGCTGGTTCACTTCCAGATCGCGCCGGCTACGTTTCAGATCGCCGGTGCGATGGAAGGGGGCGCTGCCATCGTCGATCGCAACGGTCCCTTGGCGCAGCGCCCCGACTGGCACACCCCTCTGCCCCTACAACTATTGGCAGGAGCGTTGGACACCGTGCTCGCTCCCTCCCTCTCTGACCACCCGGCTGAGAAAGACAGGCTATTGCGGATGGCCAGCAGCTGGCTGCCCTTGGAACGTTGACGCATCTCGCTGGCCGCTTCCCGCTCCCATCGGCATCAGTTTCCCATGAGCCGCTCCGCAATACCCTCTATCTGGCGAGCACTGTCAAACACATGCACGGGAACCATTGAGGCAAGGTCTCGCAGTCGACCGGCTCGCCTGCCTGCCAGCGGCCGTTGCGGGAGATTGCGGATACAGATCGCAGCCACCTTGGTGGGAAACTTTTTGGCCAAGAACCAATAGATCTCTGGATCGCGCTCTCCACTATCCCCTACGAGGATGAAACGTCGCATTGGCAGCCGGCGCATCAAGTGCACCATGATACCCACCTTGGAGTTATGCCGTAGCGGTCGAAAGCGCTTCAGCATCTCATCACGTACTCGAAAATAGCGCAAATGCATGCTACCCGCGGGGAATCCGTGTTGGCGACACAGCGCTGCCAAAGGATGGAACAGTTGCCACGGACTGCTCGACACGTAGTGAAAACTGCAGCCAACTGCCGCCCACCTGCTATACACCTCGCTCATCCCTTCAATCGGCTCAAAGGGATGAAGAAACGTGTTGGCCAACAACGCCTTCCGGTTGGTGGCATCGGTAAGCTTGATCGTATCATCGATGTCGCTGATCACGCTTACGCCCTGCGGGGGAACATAATGGATGGCTCCCACGACATGGTCCTGCGCCCCTGACGTCGCTTCATCCCCGGGGCGAATCAACTGACTGGTCAATTCGCACGGCCGCGGGTGGAACGGTGCAATCAGATCGCTGGGAATCGCCAACGTACCGAAGAAGGTGCCGTCTTTGCGCGACCTGCGTCGGAGACGAAATCGATGCTCGCCGATTTGCAACACAATGCGACGACGCTTCCCCGGGGCGCCGAGAAAGCCATCGATGCGCTCTCGGAAAATCTCGCTCAACAACAATTGGTCGTCGAGCTGCATGGCCTTCTTCAACCCACGCAACAGAAAACGCGTCCCGAGAGGTATCTTCTGCGTGTCAAACACCCGCCCGTGAATCAGAGCGCGACATGCCCCGCGCCGTATATCCGTGTACGCCAAAGACGGAAACAGCGTAGCACGATGAGTAGGCTTCAAATCGGAAACCTGACGCACAGAATCGCCTGTTCTCACTTTCAATGCCAGCCACCAATACCGGTCACCGTAATCAAACCGTTTACTGCCCCGGGGAGGAAGCACGCCTGTGGGCGAACAGCCAGCGGTATAGTTCCGGGTCGGCGTACGTTTGCGTCCAGCTATCGTGCGCGGCTTCCGGATACTCGGTGTACCGCGGACTCCCCCCTGCATCGCGGAGAGCTTGGATCATCTTCCTCGACAATTCCACCGGAACGACTGGATCCTGAGCGCCATGGAAACACCAAATGGGCAGGTCCTTGATCCGTGGCGCAGTGCGAAGATCGCCTCCTCCGCAGATGGGAACGGCAGCCGCAAAGAAACTCGGACGCCGCGCAATGGCATCCCACGTTCCAAAGCCACCCATCGACAACCCCGTGATATAAATCCGAGTTTTGTCCACCGCAGCCGAGTCGATCATTTGATCGAGCAATTCGAGCGTCAACTTCATGGGCAAAGTCGGCTCGGTCGGTTGGGTAACCTCCGTAGAACGCCAATCGAGGTTCGCCCACTTGTCTCCTGTGGGACACTGCGGAGCGAGTACGTAACAGGGATAGGCTTGGCGGCGGCCCGGCTCACAAAACTCCGCCATGCCATGCTTCAACTGCGCTACATTGTCGTCGCCTCGCTCGCCGGCACCATGCAGAAACAAGACCAGAGGATATTTTCGATCGGGGTCGAAATCTTTTGGCTTCAACAGGCGGTACCGCAAGACGTTCCCCTCCGCGTCAGCATACTCACGGGGCTCGAACAATTCGGCTGGCGAATGCCCCTCCTCTTGTGCGGACGTGCCTTGATGTTCGTCCTCTGCCCCGTACGTGGTCATTACTTGCCATCCGATCATCAACGCGACGACACTTGCTACCGAAACGTTCCGAAATGAAACTAACCTACCGACATCGATTCGAGACGCTCTACAGGCCATTACCCCCATCCTCCTCATACAATTTATCTGCCTCACCTTCATCTGCCGCACCATAGCCGTTGCTCAGCGGAATCTGCTCAGCGACTTACCAGTCAGCTCCTGGGAGGAGCTCGGATTTTCGTCCTGCTCCTACCGCTGCCCCCTGCCGCTTTTCCTCAACCCGAACTTTGCCGCGCACCTTGTTGAACAAGTAGACATCGGCCCTCCAACCTATCGCTTTCCGGCTGTGGGGTTCCCCAACGCTCCTTTTCGGGCCATCAAGGTCAGAAAGTTGCCCATGCAAGCAACCGGTTGCACGTTTCTCTTCCGTGAGCCACCCGGGTAGGCCACCACCGCCACTTTTACTACAACCCATTGTGCCACATCCAGTTGCGATTGCCGACCACCACCCCGATGAATCGCCCAGCCTCTTTCCATCGCTCCACGACTGGCAAAACAGGAAGACTTTGACGGTTACGTCACGATTTCCTCCCATTCTGAACACAACAAAGGTTCCCGCTGGAGGGATGACGATATCCCTACCAGTTTATGCCGATTGTAGCTGATCCACCAGACTGACGGAAATTGAGGAAGATGAAGATTGCAGCAACTTCCGTGATCCGGCGACCCTGTCGTATCAGCGCACCGTGCATATCCATCGATTGTTCGCCCGAGCAAAGTGCCTTGAACTCTACCAGCATGGACCGTTGCGTTGCTCTAGCGCGAATTCACACAATTTCGTGAAAACCGTTATTTCAAATCACAGAAGGAGCCCCAGCCATGCGCCGTATGCATCCATGGGCAACGTCAGTCCTCTTGTTCCTCGCCAGCATCAGCTATTGCCCTGCGCAGGAATCGACCGACTCGGCAGCGCCCATCGTGTCGCTTGAATCGTACTATGCCCCTTCCCGGGTAGAAGGCAATGGAAACTGGCAAGAGACAGGATCGCTCGCCCCCTCCGGTGTTATCCCTGCCAGCCACCTTCACGGACTAGCCACCAGTACTGCTTGTGATCAAGGGCGCTGCGACAGTATCCTTGGTAGCTGTAGCGGTGGATGTACTAGCGGCTGTAGCGATTGCTTGCCGTGGTGGGCGCACTGCCATAGTGTCTTCGGCGAACTTCTGTTCCTCAATCCCGGCAGCAGCGATTTGATCTATGCCGTCGAGCAGACCGATCCGACCCCTTCGGCCTCACCCACCGGCCCCATGGGAATCTCCAACGTGGAAGACGAATTGGGATATCGCGTCGGAGGCGCCTACGCACTGTCTTGCAAGAGCAGCCTGGTCGGCACCTTCACCCGTTGGGATGGGGACACCACCGACGTGCTCAACGCTACTGGCAACAACGTTTTGAACTCCCAGGTGATCCATCCCAGCACGGCAACGACTGGTGCGGCTAGCTTGCAGGCAACGGCCTACCAGCGTATTGGATTCCAATTGGCCGACCTCGTCTATCGACGCGTGCATCGTGCCTGGGACTGCGGCGTCATCAACTGGAACATGGGTGTCCGCTACAGCAACTTGGAGCAAGGTCTCGTGGCCAGCCAAACGGTCAGCGTACCCTCCGGGTTGACGACCGTCACCACGGATGTCGACTTTGAAGGCTTCGGCATTCTCGCGGGGATCGATGGTGAGCGACGGGCCCCCTGCAGCGGTTGCCTGATCTACGGCAAGGTTCTCGGCAGCATGAACGCGGGTAACTGGCAAGCCGACTACACGCAAACCAACCAGTTCGGTGGTGGTGTGATCGCCAATCACTACGAAGACTTCCGTATCACTCCCATCCTCGACACCGAACTGGGATTCGGTTGGCAGAGCAAATGCGGAACTTGGCGGGTTACCAGCGGATACATGTTCAGCACCTGGTTCAACTCGGTGAACAACCGTGACTATATCGCCGCCGTCCGCAGTGGCAATATGCTTGAACTGGACGACTGGATCACCTTCAGCGGTTTGACCTTCCGCACTGAAGCGCGTTGGTAAGAATCGGACAAGCGCGTTTCCGCCCGATCGCAGTCCAATTCCCATCCTCCGCAACGACAGAGGGCGTTAGTCCAAGACTAGCGCCCCTGTTGCATTATGCCCACGCCATGAAGATTCCACCTACGACCGTTTCTTAAGTCGCTCTAGCTCCAATTCCAGGCTCGCCAATTGGGCAACCACCATATCTTCCTCACCAGCCAGAACCTCATCGACCGCCTGTTCATAAACGGAGGAAGAACGATCGCCCAACGCGGCGGCACGGAACTCTCCTTCACCGCGCGCTGAACCACGGTTCAATGCATTGATCACCAACAACGCGTCGATCGGTGAAACGGCTCGGTCGTTATTGGCATCCATCGTGTAATTACCGAGAACAGCCAAAGCCCGTACGGGATCATCCGTGGGAACCGGACCACGATTCAAGGCGTTGATCACCAGCAACGCGTCAAGCGGCGTTACGAAACCGTCGCCATTGATGTCGTAACGATTCTCACTGCGATGAAGCACGTTGCCGAGCCCACCGGATGATGATTGGATGGGGGGATCGAAATTACCGAAGATGGGCAACGCATAATCATCCCCGAACTGGAAAAACAAATCATTGCCCAGCGGCGCCGGGCTGTAGGCGTCGAACACGTCGGCTGGGTTGGCCGCCAGTCGATCGGAGACCCAGAAGAAGAATTCTCCACTGTTTCTCGGCAAAGTCCCTTCACGATCCTTCACCCACAACCCGATGTCGTCGATACCATCCAGATTCAAGTCGCCGGCCACCGGGCGATCAGTAAACCCAGCCATGCCAACAAACCGCCCCACATCATCGGTCACGTCCCAGGTAAAGTCCGCCACACCATCTCGATTCGTGTCGAAGGTGAAGCGATTGGTGGCATTGTCGAATACGGCAAGATCATCGCTGCCATCCCCGTTGAAGTCGCCGACTACGGGAATACCGTTGTAACCAGCCGTGAACCGTTCACCCAGTTCGATCACGTTGTCGCCGTCGATATCCAGGTACCAGAACGAACCGTCGAACAGGCCGATTTCATCTCCCGGGTGCGCCGCACTGAAGTCGCCCGCCACTGGGATACCATTGACCTGGAACGCAGGCGGCATGGCCGAGGCAAAATCACCCACCCCATCATCGTCGGTATCGATCAAAAAGGTATACACACCACCAAACTGCCCGTAGACCCCCAGTTTGTCAAAACCACTGGCCGAGGCGGCACCGGCCGGAGCAAAATTGCCGGCGAAGTGAGCGTCGGTCGAACGGCCAATCTGGAATACCAAATCCCGATTGGTAGCATCGTTGTCCTGACCTTCGGGATCCCACGTGCCGTTGCCATTGATGTCGACATAGACCACGCCCGTGCTGATGACACCAACCTCCGGTCGGCTGTCGACGGTGAACCGGGCCACGAAGGAACCGCCGGGCACTCCATCCCCCGATGGGAAGCTAGGCGCACCGTTCGGCTCGCTGGCATTGCTTTCGCCATCCAGCGCGTTACCCGCCGGATCGACCAGGCCATCCGAGACGGTCAGAGTGAACCGGTCGTCGGGCAACGGACTGAAGAACGTCAATCGAACCGTGCCCGTCGCCGCCGCTCCGGCCACCACCGGATTCGGGATGAAATCGATGCTGCGGATGGCGATCACACCGCTGTGATCTCCGACCACGCGGAACAATCCGTCTTCCTCGCCCGGCGCCCCGCCGTCGCGCTGCAGAGCGTCGTAAAGGAATCCGGCCACGCGAGCCGGGAGATCCGAAATGCTGATGTCCAGTCCATTGACCGCCGGGGTCGGGCCTTGATGCACCGTTCCATCTTTTACGTCGAACAAGTTGAAGGCGGGCTGCCCAGTGATCCGCACATCGGTCACTCGCGGTCCTTGCGTATCCAGCAAGATGTTCAATTGCTGAACGAGTGCCGGGTTGGTCGGGTCGGTGATGTTGCCAGCCACATCTTCGGCTGTAATCAAAATCGTCCGCAATCCGTCGATGGGTGGTGATAGAGGCGTTGGGAACGCCGCCGGATCGTTCAAGTCGACCACGGAGGTCAACTGCCAGGCCCCGACACCTTCGCCCAGCCCGCCCGGAGCCGGGATATTGCCAAACTGCTCATTGCCATCCAGCGGCTGAGCCACTGCGGCACCGATGAACACGTCGGTTGCATCGACGATGCCATTGGCGTTTACATCGACATACGCCCGAACGATCGCATTGGCCTCGGCCGTACCCCAGAACGTGGGAGTCGAATCGGAGGTGATTCGATCGGACAGCGTGGCCGCGTTGCCGCTACCGGCAACCCCCGTATCACTGTCCGGATGCAAACCATCGGTCGTCGCCGATCCGCCCAGCGACTCGGCCAGGCCGAAATGCACGGCCGGAGGCGCGGTGTCGACGATGATCTCCAGCGACTGGCTGCGCGAACCGAAACCGGTCTGCAGCGGATTGGCCGGGTCGATCATCTGCACTTTGGCAGAGAGGAAGTGGGAACCGTCGGCCAGGGTGTACGGCGCGGCCAGCGCGTCGGTAGCGAAATCGAACACGTATACGCCATCCACACCGGCCACCTTCCGCGCGTAGCCGATCGGCACCTGAGGATCCTGTCCCGTTTGTTGCGGGTCCCCTTCGATAAACACCGCGACGCGATATCCGGCCGTAGTGGGAGCCGCCGTCGGCTCGGTATTGAACGGGATCGGAATGACCTCATCGGGAGGACTATCTGGTCCCGGATTGCCAGGCAGGTCCTCCAACAGCAGATCGTCATCCAGACGGAAGTAGATCGTCGGCGTGTTGTCGTAGGTGATGTTGTCGCGATTGGACCGACCCGTATCGCTGTTGTCCGATTGCCCGGGCGGATTCGGCGTGCCGTTGACCACCAGGTCGTTCAACTCGATGTCCGTGGGCACCGGTGCCGGCGTATTGATCACGGTGAAGCTGTAAGCGTTGATCGCGCCGTCCAGTCCGAACACGTGCAGGTAGTACGTTTGCCCAGCCACGGCCGGAATCCGCACCCGCTCGTCGTCGTTCGCGTCGTTGGCACCGAAGCCGGTGATGACGTTGCCGGCCGCATCCAGCACTTCGATCTGCAAATCACCATCGACCGGCAATCCGGGCCGACCGCTGGGTACCGCAGCGATCTGTTCGAAGTAAACCTGGAAATCGAGCGTCCCGGTCGCTTCGGCGACGAAGCGGTAATAGTCCTCGTCGCCAGGGATCGGGAACGCCGGATCGGTTGTATCCGGTCCCGGATCGATGGTGGGATCGACGTTGAGCGTCGCTCCGCTGCCGATGAACGTGGCCGTATCGCGACGGTTGTTCGATTCGAACGGATCGTGCTTGAAGACCACCACGTCGCCGTCATTAGGCGACCCGGCCGGCGTGGCGGCGGTCGCGTACTCGACGTCGCTGTAGGTCGCCAGCAGCGGTTCGTTATTACCCGGGCCGATCTGGAACGAACCGCTCTGACCGTCCGCGCCGATCCGATGGACGACCAGATCCCCCGTGCCCTCGTCAAACACGGCCAGCGTGTCGCTGGTCGCATCGGCGCCGCCCACGACGTCCATCCGCAACGCATTGTCCAAAAGGTCGATCCCCAGGCCGTCGGCCCAAGAGACTCGAATCGTGTCCGCGCCGGAACCGCTTTCCAGTCGCAGCGCCTCGACCGTCTTCACACCCGCCGTCAACACGAGCGTCTCGGTCTCGGTCGCGCCGTTGATCGTGTGAGTCACCGTGGTGGCCGCCGACTGATTGACCGTGATCTGATCGGCGCCAGAAGTGCCGCGAACCAGCAGGGTATCGAAGCCCGCCCCACCGTCGTAGGTGTCGTTGCCCCCGTGGCCGATCATCGTGTCCTCGCCATCGCCGCCGAAAAAGCTGTCGTCGCCAGCGCCGCCTTCGAGGAAGTCATCACCCGGTCCGCCGAAGATCAACGCATCGGCGCTCAAGTGGTCGTTGCCCGCGCCACCATACACGCTGACCACGGCCACCGACTCGACGCCCGCCACCGGATCAGACGCTACCTTGATCGTATCGTCGCCAGCCTGTCCGAGCAGCTTGAAAGCGTCATCTCGCTGCGACTCCCGCACCTGCACGCCGAAGCTCATGCCGCTGACGGCGATCGCTCCGGCCACCAGGTTGGCATCGATCGCGTCGTTGCTGCCCGTGCCGTGGATTTCGACGGCGTCCACGGCATTGGCCGCCTCGCCACCCAGGCTAACCGCGACATTCTGAACACTGGTGTGCGCCAGATCGGTGCCGACCTGAATGGCCGAACCGGTGGTCGTCGTCGCATCGGACTGATTGTTGAGTACAAACGTATCGGCGCCTTCATCCAAATCGACATCCAGGCTTTCGACATCCGCCATATTGAGGAATACCTGAGCCGTATCCGGCCCGGTGGAATTCAACGCCAGGATCGCGCGACCTGGATTGTTCAGGTGCGAAGGATCGAACAACCCGGGCGCCGGATTGGCGGTGCTGCCGAACCGACCGCCGCCGGTAACGTCGATGCGGTTATCGCCTGTGTTGCCGATGAACAGCAGTTTGTCCGCGCCCCCGGCACCGCCTTCGATCAAGTCGGTACCATCACCGGCCACCCACACGATCGTATCGCTGCCGTCACCGCCGTCCATCAGATCGCGACCGCGGCCGCCTTCCAGATAGTCATCGCCAGGGCCACCGAACAAGAAATCGCCGAGCGCCGAGCCGGTCGTCGAGTCGGCCCCGACGATCGTATCGTTGCCGTCATCGCCAAACAATCGTAATCGGACGGCATCGTCGGTCACGGCTTCAGCATTGATCGAGTCATCGCCCGCTCCACCGCTGACCATCACATTCGGTCGGGTGACTCCGGTAAGCGTGATGGTATCATTGCCGTCCAGCCCATGCAGATTGACCGCATCGACATTGGGGCCGGCGACCAACTGGATGGTATCGACCGTGATCGTGTTGCCGATCATCGACATCGTGTTGTCCAGCTCCGTGCCCCACACGTTCAGGGAAAGCGGCGTCAGAGTAGCGCCGCTCTGGTCGAACGTCACCGTGCCAGTATCGGTGGAGTATTCAAACAGGGTATCCGGCGCGTCCTGCAAACGGAAGCTTGCCGAGTTCGGTGCGCCGAGCAACACTGGGCTCGGGATGACATCGATCGGCCCGGCGGTAGAGGTCACGTTTAAATCATTTGGACCGGAAAGGACGGTTGCTTTGGCGATGTTCGTAAAAAATAGGAATCGTCCCAATTGCATAATGCCGAAACCACCAATCGTCGTAGTAGCGCCGGGAGCAGCAAAGGCGTGGTAACGCAATTGATCTCCGTCCGAGATATTCCCGCCCTCGACTTTTATGTTGGTAGCGAGCGGCCCATCGACGATAAACCAATCCTCGCCACCGTACCCCCGCATCGTGATGTCCTCAGAGATCGGAAAAATCGGTATGTATTCCAATGGCGCGAAGAGTCGCGTTACCTCCAAATTCTTGCGGAAACCGTCGAAACCAAAGTGAAATCTTTCGTCGGCATCGGTTCCATGAACAGCCACCTTATCTGGCGAAGGCCCGATGCCGGCGAACACTTCCCCCACGGTCAATTCCGCCGTAGATCCGAGGTTGCGATAATCGATCCTCGGATACGTGATCGAGGCGTCGAATTCCTTCTGCACCGTAATCGATCCGGCGTCGGCTTCGCTACCCAACCAAATGTCGAAAAGGTCGACACCGTCTGGACTGCTGACGGTCAACAAGTCACTTCCGCCGCCGCCGTCGTAGGTCAGATGTTCGGTGCTTGCCAGTGTAATCGTCGGCCGACCGGCTTCGGTAATCGTGGCCGCGCCGGTGCCTGTCGGCAGGATCTCGACCGTGTTCTGGGCCGACGTACCGGTGACCACCACCGCATCGCTGGCCGTCGGATCGCCACCGATCACGCGGATGTTCGTCAATCCAGTCGGGGTCGAAGGATTGTTCAGCGAAATCGAATCGCTGCCCGCCCCGGCATCCAACACCAACTCCGTCTTGTTGGTGAAATCGATGAACTCGAAGGCATCGACCGTGACCCGCCCCCAAGTCGCCCCACCCAGCGGGCTCTCGCTGTACGAGATTTGATTGTCGTCCTGCAGGAGGCTGGCTAGTCCCGGCAGCGCCGCGATATGGTAACTGGCGGCGGGTACCGCATCGAGAATCGGTTCCAGGTTGGTGAAGTCAACCTGCTGCGAACCGGCTCCGACGATCAAACTGCGCCCCGTTCCCCAGTCCTGCCCTGGATGCAACGTCGACCGCTCGTGAGTCGGTCCGCCCGTTTGAACGAGGTGAAGCTCATCGAATCCGGTTCCGCCGTCGTAGGTGATCCCACCAGGCACGTCAACCAGCCCGCCCGTGCTGTCGACATGCAACTCGTCATTCCCGGCATCGGTCTGGACCGCAATACGATTGACCCCGGACACGGTAATTGGAGTCACCGCGGTGCTTCCGTTGACCGTTCCGGATACTCGGTACCCGCTGGCCGTCTTTTCTACCTTGAACTGATCATCACCTGGCGTACCTTGAACGAAGTACGTACCGGCATTTTGGATCGAAACGCTGCTGGCACCTTCGTAGTTGTAGTATCGAATGGAGGACATACCGACCTGAACGGTGCCACCAAAACTGGGAACCATGTCAGCTCCAGTGGGAGCGGTCGGGGTTCGGCCGATGCTGCACATTGGCCGCCCCCTGGGCATCGACCACCAGCGAATCGGTCCCCAACATGCCGTCGATTTCCACATCGACTCCCAAATCGCCTTTGATCACCACGCGGTCGTCGGAACCGCCCGCATAGACGAGGATCGGCCTGGTCAATGGAATCGAGTAGCTGTAAACATTGTCTCCTTCGCCGGGGACAGTGATCGCCGAGGTGTACGCCGCATCGCCAAATGCCTCGATGGTGACGTCGGCAACCGCACCATTGCGCGAAATCGTAATGATGTCGTGTGCACCCGTCCCAGTAATAAACGTGAAATTAGGGTTGGGACCTACATTTGGGTCGGCGGCCAACTGATCGTAAATGGTAGTTTGCCCATTCCTGGCCGCCAGGTCGTTGTAATCGACCAGATTCCCGGATGAGGGCGAATTGTCATCCCCGCGAATCATTGGGAAACGCGTGAATGCGGAGGAACTGGTATCGTTCGTATTCTGATACGACATGATTTCCAGTTGGTGGAACAAGTTCACGTTCGCTTGATTCGTGGCGTCGGTGATGGAATGCTGCAAGCCGAGCAAGTGCCCCGCCTCGTGCGCGATGTTATTGGCCGTGTTCAAAGAGAACCCACCATCGCTGTACACCACCGCCACGTCGTCATGATTGTTCGCCGCATCGACCAAATCCGAATTGACACCCAGTGTGGGGCTATCAGGCGACAACCCACCGCCACCGGGACCGTAGGTCTTTTCGTCCGCTCCACCAGGATCAACGATGAAAGTGGCCACGAACACATAAGCGTCCTTGGCACTCGCGCTGCCCCCGCGCAAAGTATTGATCACGTCGTTCATCGTAGTAGCGGCGGCGACGGTCCTTCCATCGGCCAGCGTCAACGGACTCGATGTCAACTCGACAACCTCCATGTCGATCGGACGGAAGGCACGAGAGACGATCTCCAGCATGTCAGCCCGTTCCTGGGCAGTGAACGACTGGGCCACGATATCCAACTGCGTTCCCGCGTTGAAATTATCCGATGCATCGAGCAGTTGCGTACCGAGAATCTTGTCCCCCGGATTGGGAGAGTCCGCCACGTCGCGAAAAGCCCCCTGCGTCGTGCTCAACACTCCGGCTGGGAAGTTATCGCCATAATCGACAAATAAATACGCCGTCAGTGGAAGACGCTGCTCCAAGCCTTCCACGAGCGTGGTGCGCACTCGCAATCGGGCGGAGCGTTGCAGTTGCTTCTGCCGTTTCCCACGAAGCGCTTGCAGGCGTTGACGCAAACCACCGGCCAAACCGGACGCTCTTTTTGCAATCTCGTTCATCGGACTCTCTCTGATGCGGGGACAAGTTGCCTTGGCGCACCTAACCGAGCACGCTGGCATTCAAAGGCACGCACCAGGGGTTAAAATAGCGAACCTAGGAACAAAGAAACAACCGCCTGGCGCGAATTAAACGATTTTTTCTGCCCGATTACCCCTCAGGTAAGGGAAAGCCAATCGGCCATATCCCTCACCTCAGGGAAACGATCCGGCCATCCCAGCGTCGCATTGCTTGCCATTCAAATCCCATGACGATGGCGACCGGAATACGCGAATGCAGGGAGGCGGTGGTTAGACAGACGCGGTGCGGGCACAACCAAAGTGGGCGGCGTTTGAAGAAAAGAATACAGTTCTTAGGAGAATCGGAATTGGTCAGCTTTCCGCCATGTCGCGAGCGTGGTAGCTGGAGCGGACGAAGGGGCCGGAGGCGACTTTGGTAAACCCCATCGATCGAGCAAGTGCACCGAGTTCGTCGAATTCCTCTGGCGGTACATATCGTTGCACCGGCAGATATTTAGGGCCGGGTTGCAGGTACTGTCCCAGCGTCAAGAACTCACAATCGACGCGACGCAAGTCGGCCAGACAAGCCAGCAGCTCGTCACGCGTCTCCCCCAATCCCAGCATCAAACCGCTCTTGGTGCGAATCGCCGGATTGCGGCGCTTGACGTGCGCCAGCAACTCGAGCGTCCACCCGTACTTGCTGCGCGGACCGCGCACGCGACGGTACAGTCGTGGCACGGTTTCCATGTTGTGATTGAACACCTCCGGTGCGGCGTCGATGACGCGGTCCAACCCTGCGGGATGAAGCACGAAATCGGGCGTGAGCACTTCGACACTCGCTCCTGTTCGTTTTCTCACGGCAACGACGGTTTGATAAAAATGCTCACCACCACCGTCGGGCAAATCGTCTCGCGTGACCGAGGTAATCACCACATGCCGCAATCCCAGTCGCGCGGCCGCTTCCGCCACTCGTTCTGGCTCATCCGCTTCCAAGGCATCGGGGCGGCCGCGGGAAACAGCGCAAAAGCCGCACGGCCGCGTGCACACGTTGCCGAGAATCATGAAGGTGGCCGTCTTCTGCGAGTAGCACTCCATCCGGTTAGGACACTTGGCGTTGTCGCAAACCGTTTCCAGCCGCAGTTCCTCCAGCAACCCGGCAGTAAAATGATTGAAGTTGCCTCGCGGCAAGTCGCGGCGCAGCCAGCCAGGCAAACGACGGGGCCGGCCCCCGCTTAGACCGTCGTCTCGCCCCTCACCTCTACGGCAACCGCTCGAAACGGCAGGGGAATGGGAACCGCGATCGACGACGGGAAGTTGAATGTTCATGGCACCTTGGCAACGAAATAGGACAGCATGTTGTGAGAGATCGGAGGATCACTAGCATTGTAGATACTCGCCGGGGAGTGGCGAGCCGACTAGAACACGACTGGCCCAAAATTCCTTACACTGCCGGAGAGCGAGTTTGAGCAAGAAAGGCAAGAAAAAAGGTTCAACCAAGGTTGGAAACGGACCACAGAAACCTACCAGCGGCCGGCGCAGCGTCGTGGAGAACCGTAAGGTACGGCATCACTACGAGATCCTCGATCGCATCGAGTGCGGCATGATCTTGCGAGGAAGCGAGGTGAAAAGCCTGCGGACGGGGAAATGCCAACTCGACGAAGCCTACGGCCGCATCAAGGAAGATAAGCTTTGGTTGGTTGGCTGTGACATCCCGGAGTACCCTCAGGCCTCGGTCTGGAACCACGAACCGAAACGCCCCCGTCAGTTGTTGGTGCACCGCCGTGAATTGACCCGTTTCTTGGGGAAAGCCAAGGAAAAGGGGCTGACCCTCATCCCCTTGCGGATCTACTTCAACGAGCGTGGTATTGCCAAGTGCGAATTGGCCCTTTGCCGTGGCCTGAAGGTTTACGACAAACGAGAAAAAATGAGAAAAGCCGATGCCCGCCGCGAAATCGAACGGGTGATGAAACGTAGCTATCGATAGCCCGGCATCGGCCATACCGGCCATTGCCCCGGCTGCCTATCACTTAAGGAAACCGCATCCTGCCGAGCGTTAGGCAATAGAAGCGAGCAAGAGAGAAGAACAAGCATGCTTGAAGTTCACGGATTGCAGAAATCGTTTGTCCTACCGGATCGCACGCAAATTCCGGTGCTCGAGATCTCGGAGCTGGTGCTACCGGCGGGAGATCAAGCCGTGTTGATCGGCGAAAGCGGTTGCGGAAAGACAACCCTGCTGCATTGCTTATCCGGAATCATGACCGCCGACGCCGGCTCGATAAAAATCGATGGGATCGAAATCACCCGCCTGAGCGAATCGGGGCGTGATCGCGTCCGGGCGAGCAAAATCGGCTATGTGTTCCAAACGTTCAATCTGTTGGCGGGATTCACCGCCCTGGAAAATGTTCGTTTAGGCATGACCTTCAGCAGTGGTTCCAAGGACCGCCACCGCGCCGTGGAAATGCTGGAACGTGTAGGGCTCGGCGATCGCTTGCATCACAAGCCATCCGCCCTGTCGGTCGGTCAGCAGCAGCGAGTAGCCGTCGCCCGCGCGCTGGTCAACCGCCCCAAATTGTTGCTGGCCGATGAGCCGACCGCCAATGTCGACCCGGCCAATCAGCAAAAGATCATCGACTTGATCCGCGAATGTTGCGACGAGGATCGCATTGCCCTACTGATGGTAACGCACTCGATGCAGGTAGCCGAACAGTTCGATCGGATCATCCGGTTGGAAGAGATCAATCATGCGGTGCGCGATGTGTTGGCGGCCCCAGCCGCCGACCATTAACCGTCGGCAAGCACTGCTTTGTGCCACGGACGATACCGCCCGACGCATTTCGACTCGAGGAACTTCGTAAGCTAAGGATCGACATGAATCTGTTACACATCGCGTTTCGGAACATGCAACAACGCGGGCTGGCATCCAGCCTGACGATGATCAGCATGGCGCTGGGCGTGGCGCTAGTCGTCATCGTGCTGAGCATCAGTTGGGTCATTACCGAATCGTTCGACCGCAACAGCAATGTCGGTTACAACCTCATCGTGGGGGCCAAAGGCGGTTCGCTGCAATTGGCGCTGAACACTGTGTTTTATCTGAGCCAGCCAATCGAAGTGATTCCCTACGAAGAGTATCTCGAATTCCTCCCCGGTCCTGACGGAAGGCCCAACGAGATCAAAAAGATCGGTGGTTGGATTGCCGAGCCGGAGCGCAAGGGGATCTTCAGTGCTTACACGACCGGAGGATTCGCCATCCCCGTCTGCCTGGGCGATTACGTAGGGCGATTTCGCGTCGTCGCCACTAAGCCGGAGTTCTTCGAGAAGTTGCGATACGGTCAAGCCGCCGACCAGGAATACACGTTCGCCGCCGGACGCAATTTCCAAGAATACTCGGAGGAACACGGGTACTTCGAAGCGGTCGTGGGGGCCAACGTGGCCAGGGAACTCGGCTTACGTATTGGTGATACCATCAAGACGACCCATGGAGACCCCGAGGGCGAAGGCCACGGACAACCGTTCACCGTAGTAGGTATCCTCCATCCCACGGGGACTCCCAACGATCGCGCCGCTTTTGTAAACCTCGAAGGTTTCTATCTCATCGATGGGCACGCGCGCGCGTTTGAAGATGAGGCGCATCCGGAATCGGAAAAGGTCTATGTCGAGCCGCAGTTGCCTCCCGGCCAGCCACCTCGACTTCCGCTGGAAAAACGCGATCTGACGGCCGTGTTGGTCCGCGCTGGACAACCGATGTTCGCGGTCCATATGGAACGCCCCATCAACAAACGGTTGCGCACCCAAGCTGTCAGCCCCGTGAAAGAGGTGACCAACATGCTCAACATGTTCGTCACCCCAGTGCGCAACGCCCTGTTGGCAGTGACGATCGTCGTCTGCGTGGTAAGCGGCGTAAGCATCTTGGTTAGCATTTACAATTCCATGAACGAACGTCGACGCGACATCGCGATCATGCGTGCTTTGGGAGCGCGACGCGATGTGGTGCTGATGATCGTCCTGTTGGAATCGTTATTGATTGCGGTAGGAGGTGGTTTGCTGGGATGGCTCGGCGGGCATGCGCTGGCCGCCCTCAGCAGCCCTGTGGTGGAAGCGCGTACCGGCATCCGCATCAGTTTCTTCAATTCGATCACCTGGGTAGAACTATCCTTGGTGCCGGGTATCGTGGTGCTGGCCACTCTGGCGGGAATCGTCCCCGCTCTAGCAGCTTATCGCACCGATGTTTCCAAGCATTTGTCGAATTAATTGCGTCCTGGCCGCAGAGAGTTCGCGTGGCTGCCCCCCAGTCCTTTGATACGCCTGTTGCATCCCACGACCACCCCCAATGGACTCCACGGGTGGCATGGGGAAGAGCCATGCTCCAGGGCTGGCAATCAACGTGCTCCGCGACTGTTCGCCGTTACCCCATGCTGTGGGCGGCGGCCCTGGTCATCCTCGGTGGGCAAATCCCCTGGTACCAGAATTGGGATTCCTCACTGTTTCAAGCGACTGCGTTCACCGCCGCTGTGGTCCTGGTCTTGCTGACAGTGATGGGGACGCGGCGATATCAGCCCTGGTGCCTGCTATCGGCAGGTGCGGCCCTGTTCCTGTTCGGCGCTTGGTATGCCAGCATCACCCTGCCACCAGACAGCGACGATCTGATGGGATGGGCCAACCGTGAACCTACTCCTGTCTTGATAAAGGGAGTGATCGCCAGCGCGGGCAGTTGGCGCCCCACGGCCACCTACCGCGCCGACGAACCGCATGATCATCGCTGGAGAACCGAGTGGAAACTACGCTGTACCGCCATGCAAGACCAGGGCCGCTGGGTACCAATTTCCGCTCAGGTACTGCTTAACGCCCGCGGACGCATTACCGATATCTTGCCAGGTGATCAGGTCGAGGTCCGGGGAGATCTGTCGCGCATTCTGCCTCCCACCAATCCCGGTGGCTTCGACTATGCCACCTACCTGCGCGGCCAAGGAATTTTCACTACATTGCGCGCGGAAAGTAGAGACCAGGTACATCCCTGCGGCCGCGACGCTGGATGGTGGTACGCCCGCGTCCGAGCCCAGATAGTCCGTGCGGTTGACCGCACTCTGTGGGATCATGTAGGCCCAACCCACGGCGCGTTAGCCACCGCTTTGGTGATCGGACAACGCCAGCAAGTGGACTGGGAATCGCAACAGGCGTTGATGGCAACCGGAACCCTCCACCTGCTGGCCATCAGCGGTCTGCATGTGGAGATCGTCGCCTGGTCCCTGCTGCTCTTGTGCGCCCTTTTCCACGTCGATGGATCAGCGCGACTCATGGGCATCGCCGCCCTCTGTATCTTCTACGCCTTGTTGGCCGATGCGAAACCTCCCGTGGTGCGCGCCGTGGTTCTCGTGTTGGCCTTCGAGTACAGCCGCTGGTGGGGACGCCCCACGCGACTGACCAACCTGTTGGCTTTAGCAGCCCTCATCCTGTTTCTGATACGGGTCAACCACTTCGAGGATGCCGGCGTACAACTATCATTCCTGGCGGTAGCGGCGATCGGAGCGCTGGTGACGACGCGCGCCGACGCTCCCGCTTGGCTATGGCGACTGCCGGTGCCGAGCGAGCCAACACCCGATCGGTCCTTGCGACGCAGCCTCTGGCGAGGCGCACGTCGCTGGATGACCAGCATGCTGAGGCTGAGCTTTTGGGTGTGGCTGGCCACCTGCCCTTTGGTATGGACGCATTTTCATGTAATTGCCCCTGTAGGGGTGCTGCTGAACATCCTCCTTGCCATCCCCTTGGCCTTGGCCTTGTTAAGCGGACTGTTGACGGCAGCGGTTGGCTGGATCGGTCCGCTGGCGGCAGCGACCGGCATCTGTTGCCACTTCGCGTTGGAAGCAATCACCTACTTGGTCGCCTGGGGATCCTCTTTGCCAGGAGGTCACTTCTGGTTGCCCAGCCCGCCTGTCGGGTGGACGGTCGCATTTTACGGCTATCTCGTGCTGCACCTCCTCTGGCTGCGCAACCGCTATCGCATGCTGTTGAGCACACTCTTGTTATCCTGGATCGCCATCGGGATGGGATGGACACTTTGGAAGCCTCACCGCGTGGCGCCGGCACTCGATACCTGGGGCGATGCCGAACAACCGCGTTTGGCTGCCACCTTTCTGGATGTAGGACACGGGCTGTCGGTGATCATCGAACACCCCCATGGCGAGGTGTGGTTGTATGACGCCGGTCGACTCGGCCCATCGCAGCAGCACTTCCGTACGATTGCTGACGCTTTGTGGGCATTGGGAATCACACGGATCGATCGCCTGATCCTATCCCACGCCGATTCCGATCACTACAACGCAGTACCGGGATTGATTCCACGCTTTCGCATCGGCGAAGCCGTCAGTACGCCTCAGTTTTGGAACAGTAACGAAGGAGAAGCACAGAAGTTGAAACAACTTCTCCGGCAATCGACTATCCCTGTGGTAAGCTGGTCGACGGATACGACCGCCTCGCTCTCATCTGGTGCTACCCAATGGGCGGTTCTCCATCCCCCTGCCGAGTGGCAGGGCGAGAGCGACAATGCGGCCAGCCTCACGCTGTTGATCGAACATGCCGATCGAAGGCTCCTGTTACCCGGCGATCTCGAAGGTCGTGGCCTGCTCGACCTCGCTCAACTACCGCCGCGGCCCTGCGATATCCTACTCGTTCCTCACCATGGAAGTTTGAACACCGATCCTCGTCCCTTGATCCAGTGGTGCCGCCCGGAATGGATGATCATCAGTGGTGGGATTCGCGCTGGTCGTCCCGAAGTAATCGAACACTACCACGGTGCCCGATCCGGGTTGGCCATAACCTTTCTTCACGGAGCCGTCCGCTGCGAAATCGATCATGTGGGAAACCTTTACGTCGCCCACTGGGTCGATGACGGCTGGATCGATCTCAGTCCCCCAACTCCCTAAGCCCCCTCGGACAGCAATTGTTCGAGCTGCAACTTGAGCTGTTCTCGGGCCCGGGATAGTCGACTACGGACCGTGCCGATATTGAGCGAGAGAATTTGCGCAATCTCTTCATAGGAAAGCTCCTCCATCTCCCTCAACACGAGAATCTCACGATGCTCCGGCGTCAACCGCTCCAGAGCATACCGCACCATGGCCACTCGCTCGTCGCGCAGCAGCGGTTCTTCAGGCGATTCGCCATCATCATGAGGATCGCTTCCGGTCAATTCGCGGTTTCGATCGATGGAAATTTCCGCCCGGTAGCGGCGACGCTTGCTCAGCGCATTGTTAAACGCGATTCGATACAACCAGGTATAGAACTGGCTATTCCCCCGAAACGTATGCAGCTTTACATACGCTTGGACAAACGTTTCTTGCACGACATCCTCGGCTTCTTCATGATGGTTCACCACGTGCAGCATGGCGGCGAACAAACGGCTATGAAAACGTTCGACCAACTGGCCATAGGAAGCCGTATCGCCGTTGAGCGCCTCGTCGATTAGCTCAGTCTCGGACTTCACGCGGGCACGCTTACTGCACGATGGAAAAAACGTCGAGGAGTTCCACGAGGCGGCTTCAGGTGAGAAGCGTCTCGGATTCGCGAACCATGAGGTAACGGAGTGTGCAAACTATTATCCACTCAATCTCGTCGCGCGCACAGAGCTCGACCGCCTCCCCCGCCGAATCGGAGGATCGATGACCAAAGGATCCGCCTTCGGTGTTGGCCCCCCTGTTCCGCAGAGAAGCCATGGACTGGCCTCGACCAGCCTCCGGTGGCAAATGCGTGGGGAAACCAACCACCTCATGCCTCGCCCAGGTAGCACTGGAGGGCATGGTGACAGCGATCGGATCGCTACGGCTCCCGAGGGGATAGTGCTTGCATCTTCGGAGTGACCGTGGCAGTTGTCCAACCAGCGCGATGCCGTCGCCGCCATCGCTCTACCTTCCGCGAGGTCCTTGAGGAGGATCGAGTTGGTAGGCGAAAGAGGGGTACGCCTGCAGCGGCTAGGCCAGCGCAAGATTCCGCCTCCATCTGGCGAGCCAAATGGAGGCGGAACGATGGTATCACACAGTCTGCGGAACGGCCGCTGCGGAAGGGCAATCCGTACCGGGCACAATCTTTCACGATTACCCCAGTGTAGCCCCACGCCTGGCAACGGAAGCTCAGTTCAAGGCTTCTTCCTCCTCGCTGCTTTCAAACTGCTCCGCATCCGAACCGTCAATCGCCGGATCATTGGCATCCCCCTGGGAACCTCCGGGAGAACCACATCCGGCCATGGACAGTGCCAAGACCAAAAGGAGTGACAACAACTGCTTCATTAGATCAAACTCCCAACAAGATGCGTGGTGGTACAAGCGTAGTATTCAACTTAGCGATGCGTTCTTTCACCATTCGCCTAATGTTTCCGCTCCGTTGATCGAGCCAGCACCCATCCATACCAACTGATCAATGTTTTCCGATACGAACTTAACCGAGCCATCACACAAGACTGCCTGCACACCACCGGTGTGGTAACTGCTGGGCTCCTTGATACTGAGATCCGTCACGGAATTGTCGTTATCACAAGCTGGTCCGGCATTGGGACCGACTAACGTGGTGTGGTAGGGTCCCCAAAAAACACGACCGGCAGCCCAAAACCGTCCTTGCTCATCGCTGGCACCATTCCAGCCTTGCCCCTGATCATACATATTGAGGCAATTCTGATAGTACGTCTTGATTTGGTCGGCATGCCCTTGAATGGCTCGCCAAATCCTCCCCTGACTGTTGCCTGAACGCTGCAACCGTTGACCGGTTACCACTCGATAGCTGGGATCCCGAGGAAGCTGACCAGCGATCCACTGGCCTTTGTTCAGTCCAATCCGCAATTCGGACATGGCAATCGAATTGCTTGTTCCATCGGTGATGTCCCTAATGGCTGTCCACACACTCAACGTAGCCAAACCCGGCTTAATCGCTCCCACCGACCAATGCGAAGCGGGCCCCGCACTAAATCCATAGGAGGTAGGTGACATGTTTGTCGTGTACCGCGCACCAGCACCAGGGTCACTGGGACAGACATAGCTCGAAATCCGCGCTCGGGCTACCACCGAATTGTTTACGGTTCCGGCGACATCTCGGTCCCATCGGTAATCGAAGTTCGCTTGATTGTAGAGGTTTGCCTGTTCCATGTAGGGCAGGAGCATCGCCAAGCCGCTCCAAGCCAACCATGCCTGGTTGTATCGACCGCCCACATCCTCCGTAACCCGCGCCCCAGGATTGGCCGGAAACTTCTTGTGAGCCGACTCGTAGTTATGCAGAGCCAAGCCCAACTGTTTCAAATTGTTCGAACACTGCATCCTCCTGGCCGCCTCGCGGGCCGCCTGCACTGCCGGCAACAGCAACCCCACCAGGATGCCAATAATGGCGATCACCACCAACAGTTCGACGAGCGTAAAACCGCTTCGCGCTGTGGCCACACGATTGCAACAAGAGTTCTTCGAAGTCATCGCAAACTACTCCTTAACGAAAAAGATGATGGCTTGAGGTGCCCACCAGACGAGAAAGCAAAAAAGCAGGCACCCGAACAGTGTCACCTTAACAGATATTCAGCCACGCCGCAACCAAATTGTCGCCTTCACCCCCCTTCTGTTGGAACTAAGGTTGCCCGCGATCACTTTACAGCTCCAAGATGCACAACTGTCGCGGCCTGACCGTTGGCGATCAGAACACAACAGGCAACACGTTCCTTCGACCGACAGGGGGGAGTCCACCTGCTATCAGCATGGGCTGAAACAAGTCTGTCGGGCCAAACGAAGGCCATTACTCTGCAGGGCAACTGGACGTGCCGAGTGTTTCCAGCCGAGGCCGCCGGCACGGTGAAGAAGAGAGAGAACGAAGAAGACTTTCTGCAGAATCTGCGCTGGGAGGAGGGGGCGCTCGCTCCAACGTCTATCATTCGCTGAGTTAGAGGCGACGCAACGCTGTTCCCACCGCACATGCCGGTGAGAACAGATGACTGCATGGTAAACGCGTCGACTTGGATTGCGTCCACCGAGTGTTGACTGCTCGCTCCATTCCCGCGAAAGCTCGACGGTGCAGGCGGCAGGACGTTAGGCGATCGTGCGCCCCGCCTTCAACTCATCCACCCTATAAAACCGTGTCCGCAAAGGGAGCTCCTAAGCCTTCACCCTTGCCTGATGCGAGGTCGCACGGACACCACACGCGTGAACACGGCCAGGATGTTGCATGCCGGTCCTCTCCGAGATGGTAGCCCGCTGCGAAATTCAGGAGAACGTGGCCAAGTAGGGGCTGCCACGATGTGAATCGGGAGACGGGTGAGCTCTGTCAACGCCTCCACCCATCCGTGCCAAGCCAATCCTCCGCTGCGCGCTAACCGCAAAACACTCGCCAACAACCTTACCGCAGGGAAGTGGGATGAAAATAGTACGGCAAAGCCGCCCGCAACTTAAACAACAACTCCGACGCAGGTAACCCCGCGTCGGAGTGTGCGAATTGAAGGGGTGTTGGTCGGCGACGGTCGCGTCAAGCGGGCGAGATCCGCCATCCCAGCGTGAGAACAAGACAGCATCAGCGACCGAACGCTACCTACTCCTGCTGGGCAGCATCCGAACCGCTGACTGCAGGATCATTGCTATCCCCCTGCTGCCCCCCAGGAGATCCACAGCCAACCAGGAACAGGGCCATCAGGCACATCATCGTGACAACTAGCTTCTGCACTTAATCCTCCTCTGCTGTTTAGGTAATGCACCTTCTACGGATGTCGATGCTCTCGACGGCCAGCAATTCGATCGCTAGCGGTCGATCGACTACCATTCGTCGCTTACCGTTTCACCGCCGTTGATCGACCCGACCGACATCCAGACAAGTTGATCGATGTTTTCGGATATGAACTTGACCGAACCATCGCACAGAACCGATTGCACACCACCGGTGTGATAACTGCTCGGCTCCTTGATATCGATGTCCGTTACCGATGCGTCACGGTCGCACGACGGTCCGGCATTGGGACCGATCAACGTCGTATGGTAGGGCCCCCAATAGACGCGTCCGGCTGCCCAGAATCGCCCTTGCTCATCGCTGGCGCCATCCCAGCCACTCCCCGCGTCGTACATCGACAAGCAGTTGTCATAATAAGCGCGGATCTGTGTTGCCTGGGCTGCTACCGCCTGCCAGATGCGTCCCTGAGCATTGGCGGCTTTCTCCAAGGGCGTACCGGTGACAACACGGTACGAGGGATCGCGGGGAAGCTGACCAGGCACCCACTGCCCTTGGTTCAATCCAATGCGCAATTCGGACATGGCGATCGAATTGCTGGTACCGTCGGTGATGTCGCGGATGGCAGTCCACACACTTAGTGTCGACAGGCCGGGCTTGATCGCCCCCACACTCCAACTGGAACTTGGTCCCGCACTCATGGCGTACGAAACCGGTGCCATATCGGCCGTGTAATTCGCATTTGCCCCTCGGTCACTTGGACAAACGTAACTGGGTATCCGCGTGCGAGCCACCACGGAGTTATTCACCGTTCCACCGTTGTTGTTCGCCCAACTGTAGCTGAAGTTCGCCTGATTGTAGAGGTTTCCCTGCTCCATGTAGGGCAACAGCATCGCTAGACCGCTCCACGCCAACCACGACTGGTTGTACCGGCCACCAACATTCTCCGTGACACCAGGACCAGGGTTAGCAGGAAACTTCTTGTGCGCCGATTCGTAATTGTGCAGCGCCAACCCCAGCTGCTTCAGATTGTTCGAACACTGCATCCGTCGTGCAGCTTCCCGCGCCGCTTGTACGGCGGGCAACAACAATCCCACCAAAATCCCGATGATGGCGATCACCACCAACAGCTCAACTAACGTGAACCCACCCGATTTGCGGTTCACTCGATTCGCCCCGATGCGCATGGAACTCTCCCTAAAGTGAATGCGACCCGAACAGACACAGCTCAAGCTAAGAATGCCCACCGGCATTAGCTCATGACGAAAAGACTCAAGAGCATGCTGCCACACTCTTACCTACCAACTCGCCCCAAGACCGCAGGCGCTTCTCACGGCCACAGCACGAGTTGATGGATCGAAAGAGTTAACACCTCACGTGGCAAAAAGTTTCTGGAGGGCAGTTCATTTAATATTAACTTCTGAACGTAGATTAACAAGATCCAGAAAACTGCATTTATTGCGGGATCTACCTACACCAGTCGTAATAAAACACTCGACAACCCATCTCAGAAAAAACTCTCCCCGCGGGCACTCCATCCTCCCCAAAAGGAGCCCTTCCGTTCTATGGACCACGAGCTCAGCGAGACGATCTCCAGTCGTTCGCGGAGCGTCACCGCACACCGGCTCAGCGCACCAACTCCTCCCCAGGACGCCACCGGCGTGAGCGAGCATTCCTAGACGCCCTTTGGAAAGGCTGGTCGAGGACGAGACGGTCAGGAAGTCGTTCGACATTCGGCGTCGATCAACGGCCGTACCACGCGAACGGCCCCTCGCCGCACGGGCAGCTATGGGACGATGCCTATTGCGGTTGAAGCAAAAACGCTGGCCTTCCAACAGTCTGCACCAAGCCCCCTGACGCTAACGCAATGTGCCAGCCTCTTTGACCTTTTTGCCCCGCCGCCTGAAGAAAAACGCCGCGACATTACATTTGAGACAGGTAGAAATCGGCCAGGTCACGAAAAGGAGTAAACGGATCCCGGGCTAGACATTCCCGAAAAAAATTTCGGGATTCAGCAAGATCCCCAGATTCAATCGCCAGTTGCCCACAATAAAAAAGGAATTCGGCAACTAGGGCCGCAGGCATATCCCCATCCGCGGTCAGCTCCGCCGCAATTTTCCGACTCAGGTTGGCCGCATCATTCGGATTGGCTCCCATCAAAACACGAAAAAACCGCCAGCTTGGGGTGGGTTCTTGCTGATCGATAGCCTGCTGAGCACCCGTGAGGTCTCCGTTGATGATCAGGCGAACGGTATCCTGTTCGCCGCGTGAGGTTTCAGCAGCCGACTGAAGCTCTAACACCTGACCGGCAGCCTGAGCAAGCGCCATCTGCGCGCGGTCAAGACGATCCTTGGTTGAGGGAAGCAACGGTTCTTGCATTAACTCTTGGGTCAACCGCCCGGCACGGATCGAGTCCAGAATAGAAACGTGTCCCGAATAGCGCAACGTTCGGTGTGCCAATTCGAAGTAGGCGAGCGTTCGGGCTACTTGAACCTCACGTGAAGAAGTATCGGGCAGTAGACGCAGCGCCGCCAGTGGCATCCGCATCGCTGTCAACACGTTGGCCACACGAACGGTATCCTGCGGTGCCCCCAAGGCCAAACTTCCCTCGAAATCGAGTTCTGCGGCGGATCGAGGAATCTCCAGAAAACTGAACAAAGACATGCAACGCAAGGCTTGGGCTACCGCCCGTGGATCCGACGCAGTACCAAACAGAACCTCTTCGGCGTCGACCCCTACGATCTTCCAGTTGGAATCCAAGGTAACTTGCCGTATGGCCTGCTCGTCTTGGGCATCAAGCGCAATGAGAGACGGTTGCCAACGTTCGAAAACTGCCCCGTAGCCTCCCCAAGAGCCGTCGTGACGCAGATAGGCTTCGCGTTTCCACTCCTTCCAGTCCTGACTGACCGCCGCAAGTTGATCATACCACGGCGCATATGCCTCCCATCGGTCATTGACCAGTAAAGGAAAATGAGCAAGGAGTTCAGGAACCTGCCACCGCGGCGTGTGGTCGAGATTTAAAAGCATCACCGGGCCGGGAGTGGCACTGAGCACTGGAGTAACGCGACGTTGGATCAGGTCAGCGGAAAGAACGGTCGTGCTATTCGTCACCACTTGATACAGCAGGCCCCCCAGGCCAATGCCTGCCCAAAGACTGCCTTGGTTTAGCCGGGGAAGAAGCGTCCTACCTGCCTCTCGATTACCATTCGCACCGTAGCGTCTGCCGTGGGCACCAGCAGCTAGAATCGCCCCCAGCCAACTGTAGTAACAACAGCCTACCACCAAGAGCGTGGCCATCGACAGGACACCTGCATCCCATAGACGAGGAGGGTTATCCCGAAACAACCGCATCCACTGCCCCATGATGAACAGGAGCAAGATGCCATGCCACGCAGTGATCTGCCGCGTCTCCAGGTCCCACAATGCTGCAAGCGAAGGGAATAGTGAAGGAGGCGGTGACACCCACATCCAGCTCCACGGGCGCAGCAGCGTGGCCCCCATCCCCGGCACCAACAGCATCACCACGGCGATCGTGGCTACCCATGCCAACGCCCCAAAGGTCCGCTGGCCACGCAACGGGGAAGGCCCCGGTTTATCGATCCGCCAAGTCAACAGCGCCAGCCCTAAGACGGCTAGAACCAACCCGTATTCAATGGTCACTGCGGCAGCCAATACCGATACTGCGACACACGCGGGCAGCATGAATCTGTGCAAGCCTGTCACCACAGGCTCTCCCTTCCCTTCCGATTGGCGAGGCAACTCCCCCCCTTTTTCCATAGCGTTCCCAATCTCGATGGCCAACCATAGCACTGCACCACCGAGTAACGCGCCCCGAGTGTTGAAATGGCTGAGCGTCCAAATGTAGGCGAAAACCACGGCTGGATGCATCCGCGTGGAAAGCCGACAAGCAATCCAGCCGTAAAGGAGGGCGGCCACGATAGCGAATTGCCAATAATGCCAATGGGTGGAATCAGCAACGAAGGGAAGCCATGCCAGTGGAGGGCTGTAGATATGGCCAGCCTCCAACACACTGCTATCGCGCACCGGCCAAACGGCGATCCGATCAGCAATCCAGAAGAGATTGGCGGATAACAAGCCACACAGCGACGCTACCCACCACCAGACAAATTCTCCCCACCGTGACTGCGGGGCGATCATCGAACTCCACCAACCGTGCCCATCGCCACTGGAGTGCTTGCTCGGTTGCTCCAGCGGGGATCGCTGCTTGGCGGAGCACTTTCGCGAAAGCCTTGACGACGATTTTCTCATGGTTTGCGCTCAGTCGCTCCGACGACCCGAATCCAATGATCCGTAAACTCGATAGGCGCTTCCATTCTCACCGACGGCATGTGGCAGTCGATGCAGCCATCCATCTCGCCCGCCGCACAGGTAACGTGATGGTCCGCATCAGGATCATGGCATTGGATACATTGCCAACGACCTCGCGAATTCTGATCGGCCAAAGGGCGATGGGGATCGTGGCAAGTAGTGCAGGTCATGGCAGAGTTCTGGAAACAGGCCGACTGCACGAGCCCCACCGGTTGAAAACGCACGATGTCCGGATTGCCAGGCCAGATCGATTCCGGTGGCTGCTCTTCGGCGCGGCGATGGCATTGGGCACAACGATGGATGGCGTCCATTTGGTCCTGTACTTTCCACCGCGGGTCGCGGAACTCGCCTTCCGAAGCAACATGCCTGGCCCTCGGACCATGACATCGCTGGCAGGTCACTCCCCCGCGCACATGTGCTTCTTCGATGACGCCATCGCGAATGGGCAAGTAGGTGGTATGGCAAGAGAAACAGCGCCGGGCTTTCGGGCCATCGAACAGCACTCCAAGCGGCCCAAAGTAGCCTGCGGAATCCTGCTGCGGCTGGCCGGGAGAAATATCAAAAACCCCCTCTCCGTGAAACCACGTGTACCTGAACTCGAGCAGATCGATAGCTCCCAAACTGTCGGGCAACGTTGACGTCCAGGTACAGGCGTGCTCGCCCGAGCCGAAACACCATTTCAATTCGACTTTTCGCTCCCTATCGCCGGCGCGATGGACGGCAAGAACCTTGTCGTCGCGGAATTCGATATCGAGTCCGGCTTGACGCGGCTTATCCGCTGCGGCCATTTGGCGCAGCAAGTCCAAAGAGAGAGGATCATTCGCCGGCCGAAGTGTACGAGCATGCCCGGTCTGCGCAAACGAATCGGCTTCACTGTGGCACTCGGCGCACGTCGATTCGTCGACCATCCCCACCGTGGACTGGACGGCGTCGGGCGGCACGCGAGTGGGGATTGGCCGTAAGGCGGCATAACTGCCCAACGTCAAAAGGGTGACGAGTAGACCGAGCGGAGCCATCAAGGGACGCCCATTCCGCTTTGGCACCTCAACCCTGCGGCTAACTGATGGAGGATTCTGCATTCTTAAAAGCTAGCTCCCCCGAGATGCACCGTCAACGAATCGCCAACCGAGGCCGAGGGGCACCCTGGATCCCGGATGCCCCCCACGAAAAAACCATCCTCACCGTCTCCGACTCAGGTGACATCGACGTCGGTCGAATCGAGGAACCTGAAGGCGGGCCGCCGCTTCGTGCTGGCAGCGACCTATGCCCCGGTGGTGCTATTGGTTTTGGTCGCCACGTCGGGGAACGGGCCCGGTGGGCTTCGTCAACCTACCTATCGGTTAGACGCTGATTCAGTTTGACTCGTCCGCGCGGTGTCGGTGGAAGTCCCCTGATCGGCGACGTCATAGGCGGGACTCAACAAGACGCTCCCAAAGGTCCATCCATCGGCAGTGGTGCGCACGATTGTAGCCCCAGGTTGCAGAAACTTCTTGATGTAATCGAACTCTGGCAGCCCCTCCCCTTTGATGACCTGGTCCTTTTTTCGCAGGTCTTCGTCTTTGAGCAACCGATCGAGAATCGTCGCCAACATGCTTTGCGACCGCCGTAATTCCCCTTTACGGAAAAGCTCATACTGCACTCGATAGGCGCGGTCCGAGCGGACGACCTGCCAGGCACAAGCGTGGTCGTTACCGAAAACTTCTTCCAACGCCGCTCGGGCACGTTGATAATCGCGCTGCTCCACCAATGGGGATACATCGGTCTCCTCCATCTGCCGAATCGCCTGCTCAATCATCTCCACGTGGGAGGCAAAGAACAAATAGTCGCCGTAAACGGTAATCGCCCAGTTGCTCAGCAGCGGTTCGGGTTCTTCCGACGCCGCATTCTCGTCGGTGCCGAAATCCTCAAAATCACCGAATTCGGAGAAGTCATCCAAACCTTCGACCGATTGATCTTCCCGATGCACTACCTTCCAAATGGAATGCCCCGCGACCTCTAGACGCTCGGCATCTGGCTCGCCTTTCATCGCCTTATCGACGACTTGCTGCATTTTCTGCGAGTCCTTAACTCGAATCGCGATCATATTGCGACGCGAATCGACTTGGACCTCCCCTTCTTTGTTATCCGTGACGGCGTAGATGTCGTTGGTAAGATTGGGCAAAACATCTGCTGCCACATCGACTTGTGGACCAGTTGGATCATGTTTCAACCCCTCAATCACTTCGTCGAAAACGCCTTGTGTGCCGGCAAAGTCATCGACTAGGCCCTCGAGCCTCCAGAATGCCTCCTCAACATTCCAACTTGTCGCCACCAGGGTGGCGACGCGGCCGGTGACAAAGCTAGGGACTTCGCGCGGGACTTCGTTGGGGAAATCCAGCGCTGCCGCCGACTTGGGCAAGGGCTGACGCACCAACACAAACCCCCGATGCTCGATATCCAACTTCTCTTGCCCCAGCACCAATTGCCCAGCGACCCCTAGAATCGCGTCGAACCCTTGGTTCTCGAGAATGGCCAGAATATCGGCGCTATTCTTCGAGCGGTTTCCCGACATGGCCCGGACGAGACGGGCAAAGCCCAGGGGGCGAACGAAGTACTCGACTTGGGCACGACCGTCGACGCTGGCCAATTGACGAGACTGCTGAAACACTTCGTCGGTCGACAAGGTAGCAGAGGAGCCTCTCTCACCCAGCGCCATGTCGATCAAATGCTCCTCCATAGCCTGGTCATCGGTGACGATAAGCAACCCCCGCGCAATGGCCACAAACGTGTCCTGGTGGAGCAACTCACCGGGGCGCGGTGGCAGGCGGTAGTGCGTGATCGTGATCCCACGATGATCCATCGTCTTCTTGGTCGTACTGTCCGACTGGAGCTGCTTGTCGAAATCCGCCAACATCCGCGCGTTGATCGTCGGATTGTCATCCACATCGGCCAATAACATGGTGATGTAGGGCTTCAATGGCGAATCCTGCTTGACACTCCACGCCAACGCCAGTTGACCGGTGGAATAGTCCGCCAGGTCCTCGGGCTGGATCTTCAAACGCCAACCGGCTTCCATCAACCGATCACGGATCTCATTGCGACGCGCCTCAAAGAAGGGCGCCACGGCGTCATCCTCGGCCAATCGTGCTAATTGCGTCTGCTCCCAACGATCAACCAACTCCTCTCCATCGCGCACCCATACCACCGCTTGCGTGTCGCTCGGCAACAAGTCGTAAGCCGAAGGTGGTGCCCCCCGCAGCGCGGCCGACAAGAATAGAAGGATGGCAAGCATTACAGCTGCTTGGAGGCGGTGTTGATAGCGGCGGACCATGACGTCAGAAGCTCCCCTGTATTCCCCGTGCGATCGTGGTGCAATGGATCTCTTGCCTGCGGCAGTCACGCTGACTCCCCTCGCCGGAGTCGTCGCTCGTCGACACGCACGGCGCTGATTGGCCCATGCGAACCGATTCCTGAACTCGCGGTGGACGGGTCACCGTACCGCAGCTGTCTTGAGATATCGTCTACCAAACTTACCCATCTTCTTCACGTGATTCGCTGCAGCGATTGGCGGACGATGCACGTGTTGTTACCTTGATGAGAATTGGCATATCTTACCCCAACCTTTTCTTTTGCGGAAAGGTGGTTTATCCTCCCGGCGGGTTTTGCCCCATTTTCTGTAGCAGTTGCTTTCGCGGCAACCATTAGGTCGGCCAGCGATCGCATCATCGCCCACCGGGCAACCAGCCCCGGTGCGGCAGGTCGCGACCATGAGTCCAGACCGTCGCTTTCCGCAATCGTTGACCGGCGAATCGTCAAACTTCAGGACTTTCGGATCGGTCTTGGACCACGGAGCAACATCGGTTTTTCTATTATACGAAGGCTCAGAGCCCCATCGCCCATCGCTTGGTAACAAAGATGAAAAGATAATCGGCAGTGCGATACTCTCCCCTCAAACACGAAAGTTGTCAGAGTCGTCATGGTTGACCTTGAGCTGAACCCGTTGAGTTGCATCAGTCCCTTGGATGGACGTTATGGTGATAAGTGCCAGGAATTGCGAGACTGCTTCAGCGAGTATGCGCTGATGCGTCGACGCCTGTTGGTGGAAGTCCGCTGGCTCGAGCACTTAGCAGCCCAACCGGAGATCGAGGATGTTGCTCCGCTTTCGGAGGAAGCCGCCGTCAGGTTGCAAGCAATTCTTGATGGCTTTGACGTCCGGCAAGCCGAACGGGTGAAAGCGATCGAACGGGAAACCAACCACGATGTGAAGGCTATCGAGTATTACCTCAAAGAGCAAGTTGCTGACTTTCCTGAATTAGCTCGTATCGCCGAGTTCGTTCACTTCGCCTGCACCTCGGAGGACATCAACAACCTAGCGCACGCCTTGATGCTGCGAGACGGGCGACGGGCACTTCTAGTTCCCATGACCCGGCTCGTGGAGACCCTTCGTGACATGGCGCACCGCTGGGCAGACGTCCCCATGCTTTCTCGTACCCATGGTCAAACCGCGTCCCCGACGACCGTGGGCAAGGAACTGGCTAATGTTGTCTACCGTTTACAAAGACAGTTGCAGCAATTCGAAACCGCCGAAATCCTGGGGAAGATCAACGGCGCCGTGGGCAATTACAATGCTCACCTGGCAGCCTACCCCGACGTGGATTGGCCCGCGGTAGCGCAACGGTTCGTGCTTTCCCTGGGACTTTCCTGGAACCCCTACACCACGCAGATCGAACCGCATGACTACATGGCGGAGCTGTTCGACGCCTTGGCTCGATTCAATCGCATCGTGCTCGATTTGGATCGGGACATTTGGGGCTACATTGCCTGGGGATATTTCAAACAGAAGACGATCGCGGGGGAAATCGGTTCCTCGACCATGCCCCACAAGGTGAACCCTATCGATTTCGAAAACTCGGAAGGCAATCTTGGCCTGGCTTGCACCGTGTTGCACCACCTGAGCGAGAAGCTTCCTATCTCGCGGTGGCAGCGTGACCTGACCGACTCCACGGTGCTGCGCAACATGGGTGTCGGATTCGCGTACAGCTTGATCGCTTACCGATCGACATTGAAAGGGCTAAGCAAACTGGAGCTGAATTCACAGCGTTTGCAGGACGACCTCGACCACGCTTGGGAAGTGCTGGCCGAACCGATTCAAACGGTCATGCGACGCTACGGAGTAGAACGCGCCTATGAACGGCTGAAAGAGTTGACGCGAGGAAAGCACGTTACCGCCGACCTCGTGAGGAAGTTCATCGAAGAGCTGCCGATCCCGGAACCAGCCAAACGACGCCTGGCGGCCTTGACCCCCGCCCGCTACACCGGCAATGCAGCAGAACAGGCAAAAAGCGTGTGATCGTTTCACCTTCGGCCCAGTCGCTGCCGTGTTGGCCATGCTGGCTCGTCGGACGCTGGCGGCGGCAAAAGGCCCCTCGCCGCGCCTGGTCGTGCTCTCGGTACAATGGTGGCGAATACCCTGGCGCACTGGAAACCATTGGGAGCAGCATTATGGGGGCGGCAAAGACTTCTACCCACCGTTGCGCATTGTCCCTGTCGATGGCCATTGCGCTGATGGCCGCGCTCAGCGATGGACTTTCCACCCCCATCGTTGCCCAAGTCTCCCCGTCCTCGCACTCCTTCACTCAACGGCTCCGCGGTGACGGCCAGGCCGACGATGGCGCGGTCCTTCAAGCGGCGATCGACGCAGGGGTTTCGCCACTTGTGCTACCTCCAGGGCGCTATCGCCTGACGCGTCCGCTGGTCATCGACCTCGATTCCGCTGGCTATTTCGCTCTAGATGGTCAAGGCGTAGCCGTGCTGGTCATGGACGGCCCCGGCCCAGCTATTCGCCTTCGTGGAACCCATTTTCGATCTGCCGACCCCAAACAATTCGATGAGCGAGTTTGGCAGCGCCAGCGCATGCCGTTGATCGACCGCCTGGCGATCGAAGGAACTCACCCGCAGGCCATCGGCATCCAGGCGAGCGGGACCATGCAGTTGACCATATCGAGAGTTCACCTGCGCAATTTGTTGCACGGAATCCACTTAGTGGAAAACAATCGTAATCTCACTATCTCCGATTGCCACATCTACGATAATCGCGGCGTGGGTATTTTTTACGACGCCGTCAATTTGCATCAATCGAACCTAGTCGGCTGCCACATCAGCTACAACGCCCAAGGCGGTATCGTCTCCCGAGGCGGCAACGTGCGCAACATCCACATCAACGGATGCGATCTGGAAAGCAACATGTCGCCCGATTCTCCCCCTACAGCGAACATCCTGATCGATTGCCGCAACAGTCGCTACGGAACGGCGGAAGTGGCCATCACCGGTTGCACGATCCAGCACAATAACCCCTCGCCGGATTCAGCGAACATTCGTATCGTTGGCCGGAGCTTGGACTCGACTGCCGGTCGAACCGTTCGGGAAGGAAACATCACCATCACGGGCAATGTGCTCAGTGACGTACAAGTGAACCTGCATCTCCAGCAATGCCGTGGCGTGGCCATCACCGGCAATACGTTTTGGCAAGGATACCGCCACAACCTCTTGGTAGAAGGTTGCCACAGTGTGGTGATGGCAGCCAACAACATGGACCGCAACCCTCGCTACGACTACGGCAACACGCAGGAGGCGAATAACAGCGTGGTGTTTCGCAACTGCGAAGATTGCAACATCAGTGGCTTGCACCTGACCCACGCCTGGCGTGACCAGGCGGCCGTCACCATAGAAGACTGTCACCGCATGCTCGTCGCTCAAGCCACCATTCTGGACTGCGATAACATCGGATTGCTCTTGAGAAACGTAACCGACAGCATGGTGTGCAACTGCCTTATTCGCCACGATCACCCCGAAACGACCTTCACGCCGATCCTCCTCGACGCGTGCGAGAACGTCGTGCTCAGCGGGAACATGTGGAGGGATTCGCCCTCGCCAGACACCCCTAATCTCTCTACCGGAGCAACTGCTCGTTAGCGGCCGTTGGTCGTAGGCAGCCGAGCGCCGATCACCCTGCTGCATATCGCCAAGCAAGCGGACGCTCCGACTGTAGCGCCAAGCCGCGGCAAGCTCCCAAGAGCTCAATCGATGGTCGACGACGGCGCGGGAGGACGAGCGCCGTAGAGGGAGTGGGATTCCAGGTATGCTTCCACGGCTGGATGCACGAGATAGCGAATGGAGCGACCTTCTCGCAGACGGCGGCGAATGTCGGTACTACTGATTTCGATCTGCGGTACGTCCACCACGGATGCCTCGGCGGACTGACCGGCTTGCTGCAGGAAAGGGGCGAGGTCGGAAAGGTCCGGCGGCGGATGCCCTCCTCGCCGAGCCACATGAATGCGAGCCAGCTGGCAGATCGCCTCCGGTTCCTTCCACCGATCGAATCCGATCGCCGCATCGGCTCCCAAGAGGAGATGCAGACACCAGTCGGGGTGCTCGGCCACCAGCTCTCGCAAGGTATCGACCGTGTAGGAGCTCCCCTCGCGACGCAGCTCGCGTAACTCGAGCTGGAACCGCGGATTACCACTGATCGACAATCGAATCATCTCGACCCGATCCTTCGCGTCGGCGGGAATCCGCTCCTCTTTGAACGGAGATTGTCGGGCGGGAACAAACAACACGCGATCCAGCCCGAGGACGTCCAGGAAATGCTCGGCCAGCACCAGGTGTCCCCAATGAATGGGATCGAAACTCCCGCCGAAAAAGCCAACATTTTCTCGCACTGGAGAACGTTTCATCGGATCTCGCTGCCATGAACCAAACTTGCTAACGGAAAGACTCCTGACCCGCGGCCACCTGCGGCGCGAAACTGCAGTGGGGGCCGAGGAACTGCTCGACGGCCAGACACAATCTTGCTACCCTGCCCTACTCCCATCTGGTCCAAGTTCGCCTCGGATGTTTGAGAGGTCGTTTTAGTATTTTTCGATGGCACATCAACCCACATTATTCGATACCGACCTCCCGCCATGGGAGTTGGATGCGCAAAGCGAATGCCGCGCGGCCAAGGTCGTCTTCGCCGAACCCCCATTCGGCCCGTTCGATTACCGGGTACCCGACCAGCTGGTCGATCAGGTGCAGCCCGGCGTACGCGTGCTGGTTCCGCTTGGCAAAGGCAATCGTCAGATCGTCGGTTATTGCGTGGCGGTAGCCACGGTAGCTCAATCGCCTGATGCCTTGAAACCGGTCCTCGAAGTGGTCGATGACGAGCCGCTGATAACCGCTGGGCTGTTGAAACTGTTGCAGTGGATGAGCCGCTACTACTTGGCACCGTTGGGGCAGGTTATCGAGGCGGCCGTTCCCACGGGAGTGCGCAGCCAAGCAGGAAGTCGCCTGGTAACGGTCGTGTCGATCAACGAAGAAAAATGCGCCGACGCGGCTTTAGTGGCCTCCCTGCCCCCCAAGCAGCAACATGTCTTGGCGGTGCTGCGCCAGATCCAACGTCCACTCTCCATCGACCAGTTGCGAGAAGCCGCCAACTGCTCGGCCGGTCCCATTCAAGCGCTTCGTAAAAACGGCTTCCTGACCACCGCGCAGCAGCGCATCTTCCGCCACGACCACGCACCGCTGCATCCCCCGCGGCCAACGTCCGTTGCCCTCAGCGCCGACCAACGCATCGCCCTGAATCACATCCTGACCGCCCTGGACACCAAAGAACACCACACGATTCTCCTGCATGGAGTGACCGGCAGCGGCAAAACGGAAGTCTACATGCAGGCCATCGAAGAGGTCCTTCGTCATGGCCGACAAGCCATCGTCCTGGTGCCGGAAATCAGCTTAACGCCACAAACGCGGCAGCGATTCGTCGCCCGCTTTGGCAACGTCGCTGTACTTCACAGCCACTTAAGCGACGTGGACCGCCACACCCAATGGCGAAGGATTCAAGCCGGCGAGGCCTCGGTCGTCATCGGCCCGCGCAGTGCGATCTTCGCCCCCACGCCCCACCTGGGGTTGATCATTCTCGACGAAGAGCACGAGAATTCGTTCAAACAAGACACGGTTCCTCGGTACCATGCCCGCGACGTGGCATTGCACCGGGCGTACTTGGAGGGCATTCCCCTGGTACTCGGCTCGGCCACCCCCAGCCTGGAATCCTGGAAGCGAGCCCAGGATGGCGCCTACCGCCTGGCCTCTCTTCCTCGGCGAATTCTCAATCGACCGCTCCCGACAGTGGAGATCGTCGACATGCGACTTCCGCAAGTCCGATTCCGCAAAGGGGTCATCTCGCGACCGCTGTACGAAGCGGTCGCGGAGGCCCTAAATGGTGACGGGCAGGTAATCCTGCTGCTCAATCGCCGGGGGTTCGCCACCGCCATCCAATGCCCGGCCTGCGGCCACGTCGTCGCCTGTCCCCACTGCGACCTACCCCTAACCCATCATCGTGACGGCGGAAAAGCCTGCTGTCATTACTGCGACTTTCAAATGCCCACCCCACCGGTTTGCCCTCAATGCCATCATGCGGAAATTCATTTTGGAGGGGTGGGAACCCAGCGGCTGGAACAAGAGGCACTTTATCGCTTCCCCGGCATCCAGGTCGCGCGTATGGACAGCGATACCATGCGGCGGCCGGGTAGTCACGAACGCGTACTGCAGGGTTTTCGTGAGGGAACGACGCGCATTCTGCTCGGCACGCAGATGATCGCCAAAGGACTCGACTTCCCCAATGTCCTGTTGGTGGGAGTGGTCAATGCAGACACCGGCTTGCATTTTCCCGATTTTCGCGCGGCCGAGAAAACGTTTCAAATGGTGACGCAAGTAGCGGGGAGAACGGGCCGTGGAGACAAACCTGGCCGCGTCATTGTACAAACCTGCTCACCGGAGCATTCGGCAATCTCGGCTGCCGTCCACCACGACTACTTGAGCTTCGCTCGGCAGGAGCTGGCCCATCGTCAGCGATTTCAGTTTCCACCGTTCGGCTCACTGGCCCGGATCATTTTCCGGGGACCAGAGCAGCGCGTCGTCGAACAGTTCGCCGAGGCCACGGCCAGCAAACTGGAATCGCTCACCGGCCTCCTTGCCATCGAGGTGCGGATCATCGGCCCGGCGATTTGCCCTCTGGCCAAACTGCGCGGCAACTTCCGCTTCCACCTTCTCGTCCAGTCCGAGCAGCCGGCCTCGATCAATCGATTGCTGCAGCGAGCCATTGCAGAATTGAAACCACCGGCAGACGTGCAGTTCGTGTGGGACATCGACCCGGTGGATACGCTTTGAGCTTCGCCCACAACAATCGTGTCCGCTGAGGGAAAAACGCTGAGGGAAAAACACTGCCTCCGGCGGCCGCCCGCCCCAGCCGCACGGTTTTACGGAGCCAACCGCCGACGCTCCCACCGGTCCCCGTCGAGATAGTAGAGGACGCGGTCATGGAGTCGGCTGGGGCGTCCTTGCCAGAACTCGACCCTCTTCGGGCAAAGAACATATCCTCCCCAATACGGCGGGCGAGGTATTTCGCGATCCGCGTATTCCATCTTCAATTGCTCAGCCCGCTGCACGAGCTCCTCCACCGACTCGATCTCTCGTGATTGCGGGCTGACGATCGCCCCCAATTGGCTTTCTCGCGGACGAGCATGAAAATAGGTGTCACTGATGGTGTCCTCCGTCTTCTTGATCACCCCCTCGACGCGCACCTGCCGCGCATCGTATGGCCAATAAAAGACGAGGGCGCCGTAGGGATTGACGGAAATCTGCTGCGCCTTGGCCGATTCGTAGTTGGTGAAGAACGCAAAACCGTCCTCGGACACCTGCTTCAATAACACGACCCTCGCCGACACCCGGCCTTCGCGGTCCGCCGTGGCGAGCGTCATGGCGTTGGGCTCGAACCAGTCGGCGGGATTCGCCTGCAACGCCTCTCGAAACCACAATAAAAATTGCGAGATTGGTTCGTCAAGCATCTGACGAATGTCAAGGGCTGAACCTTGATAGTCCCTGCGCAAATCGTGAAACTCCATCAAATGGCCCCTCCGCAACTGGCATTTGACTAACGTTGTCGGCTCCGAGATTGGCACGCATATTGCACTCAAGGTGTTCCCCTAGGCGGCCGAGTCGCGCCGCATGCCAACCTGGCAGGAATTGGTGTTAACGATACCGCGATATCGCGTACCGGACAGGGGGCACGATGAATCCGACGAAGACCCATCGCTTCACCGTGACCGACGGATTTAGTCTTGAGGGGCAACTGCTGGTGGCTACCCCCAAGTGGGAACACGCCACGTTCGGCCGGACGGTTTGTTACGTGATTCACCACGGCAGTCAGGGAAGCCTCGGAGTGATCCTGAATCGCACGGCCGGCCACCACATGGCTGCCGCGTTATCCGGCATGCTCGAGGGCACTTCGCGTCAAAACCTGGTCGGTAACCTCTACCTTGGCGGTCCCAATCCGGGGCCGGTGGTTGCCATCCATCGGGTCGAAGAACACGCGGAATTCGCGAGCCATGAAGGAATTTGTTTTACTGCCAGCCTCGGCAAACTCCGCCAACTTCTCGGACACCACTCGCCAGCATCCGGCCAGTTGAAGGTGGTAGTTGGCCAAGCCCAATGGGGCCCTGGACAACTCGACGCGCAGTTGGCCGGAGGATGCTGGTTGGTCTTGCCCGCGATCCCCCAATTGGTCTTCGCCGATAGCGAGCGGATGTGGAGCATCGGTGTGCGGGAGGCAGGAAATCGATTTCTCGCCAACCTGGTAGGAAGCCGTATCCTGCCGCCGCATTGCGAGTACAATTGAGGTTCCCGAAAAACGTCGATCGCTAAATTGCTGCCCCCGCTTTATTACACCCAGAAAACCCCAACAACGGAATCGCTCGCGAAATGCGCGTCGGCACGATCGTAAAACTATTGCCAGATCGAAAAATCGGCTTCATCCGTTCGGAGGGGTTGCGCGAGGACGTTTTTTTTCATCTTTCTCAGGTCGAAAACCTGCGTGTGCGGACCTTGCGTGAAGGGGATGAGCTTCAATTCGAGATCGACGAGCTTGCTCGATTGGAGAAACGACCTCTACGGGCGACGCGCGTCGTGTGGCCCGACCGCCCCCTTACGCGACGGCTGAAGGTGACCGAAGCCCCCCATTTGCATGCCCAACACCACCCTCGCGCTCGGCAACGCCGTCCCGTTTGGCGTCGCCGCCAAGATCCATCCGTAGGCGAGCAATCCCAAGGCCACCCGCTCGATCCGGACAACGAATGAGCGCAAGCCGACGGCCGGACCTCTCAGGATCTCCTCCCGTCGCCGGTCAGCACCTCTCTCCTCGCCGCTCAGACGCCGTCCAGAGCGACTGCCCCCAAGCGCGCCGACGGCCGCGGCAACGCGCAAACAGCCGCGGCAACTCAGCTCACGCCGGACGCCGACGCGCGGTCCATGCCGGGCTTCAGAACTCGAGCGCCAAGCGGTGGCATGATTTAGCTTGAGCCTTCATTTCCGTGCTTGCCCTTGGTGACCGCCGACTTAAATTCCTGTGCGGTAAGTTGGCACAGTTGGTACCCCAGCTCTTCGATCTCTCGAAAGGTCAGCTCTTTGCCCGGGCCATCGGCGCCTAGTTGCTGCTGGGCAAACAATTCGGCCAACTCTTCCATCTTGTGCTGAATCTGTTGTTCGATCGACGACCGTTGATTGTTTTGATCGAAACCCTCCATGCCTCATTTCTCCTCAGTCGCATCTAGATTAACTTGTGCCCAAGCTTCATGGTGCCGGCTTCAACCGCGCACCGCTTCGCATTCATCGTGCCCATCAACACCAGACCAACCCGTCCTGCGTATTGAGCTTCATGCACTCGTCGTTGCAGATAAGCTTGAGTTTGCGTTGACAGGCGAGAAAGCCGGTTATACGATGTTGTCAGAAAACTGACTGAATTCAACCTGGGGAGGGTTGTTTTGTCGGCCGAATTCCAATTTTGGTGCTGAATCGCGGCGCAGTAATCGCGATAGATAGGGTGGTTATCGGCATCAAGCCTCGCTGGCGCTCTTGACTAAGCGGCGCCCCGTCGGTCTGGAAGTTACCGGCCGTGGGCTGCCCTCTGACAAGTCACGCAATGTAAACTCTCTCACGGCCAGTGAGCGAAGCATGAATCCAAACGAAATCCTGCGTTTAGTAGACGGTCTCCACCGCGAAAAACACATCGACACCGAAGTTGTCTTCTCGGCGATCGAGTCGGCGTTGGTGACTGCGCTGCGGAAATTCCGAGGCGAGGACGCTGATATCCACGTCTCCATCGACCGCAAATCGGGTGAGATCACGGCGCGCGTCGATGACGACGTGCTTGATCAAACGGTCATCGGTCGCATCGGAGCCCAGACGGCGAAACAAGTCATAATCCAAAAGATCAAGGAAGCGGAGCGCGACGCCCTACTGGCCGAGTTCCAGGATCAGGTGGGAGAACTGGTTACCGGCACGGTCCAGCGCAATGACCGTGGTGTAACCATCGTGCAAGTTGGCAACGTCGAAGCGATCTTGCCGCGTAGTGAGCAGATCTCCGGCGAGTCCTACCACCATGGCGATCGCGTCAAGGCGATCATTTACGAGGTGAAAGCTGCTGGGAACCGCGTTAAGGTGATCCTCAGTCGCACCAAGCCGCAGCTGGTGCAACGGCTCTTCGAACAGGAGATCCCGGAGATCGCTGAAGGGGTGATCGAGATCAAGGCGATCAGTCGCGAGCCTGGGCAGCGGAGTAAAGTGGCCGTGACCAGCTCCGACCAGCGGGTCGATTGTGTGGGCGCGTGTGTGGGGGTACGCGGCAATCGCATCAAGAACATCACCAGCGAACTGGCCGGTGAACGGATCGACATCGTTCGCTGGAGCCCTGATCCGATGGAATTAATCCCTGCGGCATTGCAACCGGCCGAGGTGGACCAGGTCCTGCTGTGCGACATGATCGGTCGCGCCATCGTCCTGGTCAAAGACGACCAGCTTTCGCAAGCCATCGGCAAATACGGACAGAATGTGCGGTTGGCCAGCAAACTGGTCGGCTGGGACATTGAAATCATGACGGCCGAAGAGCTGGAGGATCAGATCGACCGTGCGATCAACGCATTCATGGCCTTGGAGGGAATGACCGACGAACTGGCTCAGCGTTTGGTGGAGCAAGGCTACCTGTCCTACGACGACTTGTCGGTGATCGAACCGGAAGCATTAATGGAAATGGGCGGGTTGACTGAAGAGCAGGTCGATTTGATTGTCGAACAGGCCGACGAGCGTGCCGAGGAAGCCGAACGGATCGCGGCTGAAGAAAAACGACTGAAGAAGGAGCGGGCGGCGATCGAGCGCATGGCGGCAGAGAATCCGGCCATGGCTTCGGCGCTGGAAGCGGCTCAGCAAGCCCAAGCCGGCGATTCGACCTCCCCTGACGCTGCGAGCACTCCTGACCAGGCCGCCAGTGTGGACCAGTCGCCCGAAGAAGATGGCACGCCGGCTGCGGAGCTGCCGGCAGAGGAGCAGGCCGAAGCGTCACCGACGGCGTCCAACCAGACGCAGGTAGCGCCGGCTGCCCAACCAGCGACGGTTCAACCACCCGGGGAGAATGCTCCGCCCCCGCCTGCTGCGGACGGAAATATCCCCGAGCAGGATGATGCGCAAGAGGGAACGAGTTCCCCGACGATAGCAGAATCACCAGAAAACGATTCCGCCGTATCGGAATCGGAACAAGTGCCGGCGGAGGCGACTTCGACGGCCAACAGTACCCAAGAGGAAGCCATGGATAAGACGAATGCAACCGATCAGAACTGAGGCGACGTCCTCGATCAGTGCGAACTCGTCACGTGAAAACCAATGCGTGAGGGGGTCGAACTGGGCGACGAGGGAAGCGAAGAAGACTCTGATCGGAATCAGCGAAACTGCCGGCGTTTTCTCCTTTGAGGGAGAATGCGGGATAGTGAACCTGGTTTCCCACATGGGCCTCCCGGCCTCGCGGGGGCGGCCCATGTAACGCGACGCTGCGTATGCACGAGCAATGGCAGTGTCGCGGGGTACTGAGAATGACCGAAACCGCGACATGGCCATTTTTACTTGTTAGGAATTGTTGCACGTGCCAAAACGTATTTACGCGTTCGCGAAAGAACTGGGGATGGATAGCAAAGAGCTTGTTGCTCTTTGCGAGAAGGTAGGTATCAAGAACAAAGGGTCGGCGCTAGCTAGCCTCGACGACGAGGAGATACAGCGCATCGAGAAACACTTGGCCCAAGCCAAGCAGCCGGCCGAACAGTCGGCGTCCACCGCGCCCAAGCCTCGCGTGGAAGCTCCCGTCCGTACTGCCCCATTGACCGGTAGGGGGGGACTGGGGAGCAAGCCGCCTGTCATTCCCACCCGCCGCTCCTCGAAAGCAGCCCAATCGTCTCCCCCAGCGGCCGAGCAAACCGCCCCTTCGCCCGCGGCCAGCGAACCGCCAGCTCCTCCGGCAACTCCTACGGAGCCGGCGGAGGAAGCCATCACGGCGAAAGCCGATGCGGCCCCGGCGGCTGCGACCAGCGAAAGCAGCGCCGGTTCCGAACCGGTACGAAAACCCATCTCCCGTGATGATTATGTTCCTCCGCCCTCGGCCGTCGCCAAAGGTCGGGTGCGCAGCCTCGACATGCGGCGTCCCAAGAGCGATAGCGATGCCAAACCGGCCGAACGCAAACGGCCTGCCAAACGGGAACCTATCATCAAGGTAGCGCGCGTCCCCACCGCCGATCTGCCCCCTGTCCCCCCAACCAAGAAGGACGAACCGGCTCCCCAACGGCCGGAAATTCGCTTCACCAAAGAGGACATTAGCGGCCAGAAGAAGGGCATGAAAGCCTCGCTGGAGCGACTCGAGGAGCAAAACGAGCGGGAGAAGGAGCGCCGCCGTGGCATGCCGTCTGCTACCGCCCCCGGTGGCTTGAAGGGTTTCAAGGACGCCGCCGACAAGAAACGGGGACGCCACCGGGAGGAGGACGAAGACGAGCGGGAAGGCAAGAAGCGTGCTGCCAGCTTGGCGGCCACTCGTGCGGAGCGGCGCAAGCGAGGCAAAGACCTGCTCGAGGAAGAGGAACGCCAACCAGCACGTTCCTACAAACGGATCGTCCGCAAAGGCACCAACACGGCTGCTCCGAGGAAGGAGAAAGCCGTTCTGGAGTTGCCTTGTACGGTGCGCAGCTTTTCGGAAGCGGCCGGTGTTCCCGCCGGCAAGGTGCTCGCCACGCTGATGCAAATGGGCCAGATGCTCAACATCAACGCCAACCTGGACGTGGAATTGGCGGAACTGCTCGCCCTGGAGTTGGGAGTGGAACTCGAGTTCAAACAACCCAAGTCGCTCGAAGAAGCTGTCATCGAGGAGCTCGAGAACATGCAGGATCCGCCCGATAAACTCGTCCCCCGGCCACCGGTGATCACCTTCTTGGGACACGTCGACCACGGTAAGACGTCCCTTCTAGACGCCATCATCGGCACGCGCGTCGTCGATAAGGAGGCCGGAGGCATTACGCAACACATCCGGGCTTACCAAGTGGAAAAAGACGGCAAAGCCATTTCCTTCGTCGACACGCCGGGACACGAAGCATTTACGGAGATGAGAGCCCGCGGAGCCAATGTGACGGACATCGCCGTGTTGGTCATCGCTGCCGATGACGGCATCATGCCTCAGACGGAAGAAGCGATCAGCCACGCCAAGGCGGCCGGCGTACCGATCGTGGTGGCACTGAACAAGATCGATCTGCCGGGCGTCGATACGACGCGCGTGTTGACCCAATTGACCGAACACGAATTGACGCCCAGCGAATGGGGAGGTGATGTCGAGGTCGTCCGCACCAGCGCCCTCACTGGCGAAGGATTGGACGATCTGCTGGACACGGTGCTGACGGTCGCTGAATTGCACGAGTACCGCGCCAACCCCGACCGCCCGGCCATCGGCGTGTGCCTCGAAGCGCAGCAGGAGGCCGAACGAGGTGTGGTCGCCAAACTGATCGTCAAGAATGGCACGCTTCATGTCGGCGATGTGGTCGTCTGTGGAACCAGCTATGGACGGGTCAAGGCGATGTACGACGCGCTCGATCCAAGCAAACAGCTGGAGAAAGCCGGCCCGTCCTGTCCGGCCAATGTTATCGGCTTGGAATCTCCCCCTGAGGCGGGTGAGAAGTTCTACGTGCTCGAGGACATCGCCCAGGCGCGGGAAATCGCCGAGGCGCGTTTCGAACATTCGCGTGCCCAATCGTTGGCCGGTAGCTCTCCCAAGGTCTCCTTCGAGCGATTTCAGGACTTGCTCGTGTCCGGCCGCTTGGGCCAACAGGAGGAAAAGGTCGAACTCAATCTCATCCTACGTGCCGATACGCGTGGCAGCTTGGAGGCCATTGAGAAGGAACTGAGCAAGATCGACCATCCGGAGGTGGAAATCCGTATCCTGCAAAAGAGCGTCGGAGGGATTACGGTTGGCGACGTCACCCTGGCCCATGCCTCCGAAGCGGTGATCGTCGGTTTCAATGTCATCCCCGATGAACAGGCTAGAGCGTTGGCCGAGGAGAGACATGTCGAGATTCGCCGCTACGACATCATCTATCAGTTGGCCGAAGACATCAAAGCTTTGATCGAAGGGCGTCTGAAGCCCGAAGAGCGTATTGTCGAATTGGGGCGTGCGTTGGTCAAACAGGTCTTCAATATCTCGCGCGTGGGAACCGTTGCCGGTTGCTTGGTTGCTCAGGGGTCCATCCAGCGCGGATGCCGCATCCGTGTTCACCGCGATGGCCGCACCATCGGCGATTACCCGCTCGAGTCGCTCAAACGGCACAAAGAGGACGTCAAGGAGGTGCCACGAGGCATGGAGTGTGGCATCCGGCTGGCCGGATTCAACGACTTGAAACCCGATGATGTCCTGGAGGCCTACAAGGTCGAAGAAGTCGCTCGAAAACTCGATTGATTTACTTTTCCCGGGGTAACGATGAGCTACGTATCTATGCACCGCTGGCTAGATACTTGACGACACCATGGCGAGGTAAGGCGGAATGACGAGCCGTAGATTGTTGAAAGCAGCAGAAGCGATCCGGGAAGTGGTCAGCATGGCGATCCTCACCGAGATCCGAGACCCCCGGGTGCGCAACGTCACGGTAACCAGTGTCGAGGTGGCGCCGGACATGCGTTCGGCAAAAGTGTTCGTCAGCGTGATGGGTGACTTGGGGCGGCAACAGCTTTGCCTGCGCGGTCTGAACAATGCGGCGGGCTTTCTACAAGCAAAGATCGCCAGCCGTATCGATACGCGTTATACGCCTCGCCTGACCTTCTCCTTGGACGACGGAGTCAAGAAGAGTCTGGAAGTGGCGCGGATTCTCAAACAGATCGCCGACGAGCGCTCTGCACGAGAACAGCAGGAAGGTAGCGTCCCGGAAAACGCCTGCGAGTCCCCTGCCGAGTCGCCCCACACCTCGGCGCCCTTCACCGAGGAGGTGGACGAGGAATAAGGTCCCATCCCCGACTTGATGCAGCCGACAGCCTGCCTATGCTTGGTGACATTCCATGGATCAAGGCCTGTGGTTTGCTTGAGCATCCCTACGTTATTCCCAGCTAACACGAAGAAAACCATCCATGAGCAAGACGAGCCGCGCGGATCGCATCCAGTTGCTGCAGAAGGTAACTGCAAAAAACTTTACTCCCATCCTCCCCCCTGAGGATCGCTCCGTTCTAGAGACGCTGTTGTACGCTTGCTGCTTGGAAGATGCGCCCTACGATGCCGCCGATGAAGCATTCGGGCGGCTGCAGGAATCGTACTTCGACTGGAACGAAGTCCGCGTGACGACCATCACCGAGCTTTCCGAAACGCTGCACAACCTGCCGAATCCTCGAGCGGCCGCGATTCGCATCAAGAAGAATCTACAGTCGATTTTCGAAACGCGCTATTCTTTTGATCTCGAGGATCTGCGGAAACTCAATCAAGGCAAGGCGGTACAAGAACTGGAAAAGCTGGCCGGCATGACCCGCTTCGTCCTCGGCTATGTTGTCCAACATGCCCTCGGTGGTCACGCGGTGCCGGTGAGCGAATCGATCATGAATTTGCTACGGATGCTGGAAATCGTCTCCGAGGCGGAAGCCGCCAAGGGACAGACGCCAGGTCTGGAACGCACCATCCCCAAGACCAAAGGCATTGACTTCGCCTCCCAATTGCATCAGTTCGCGGTAGCGGTTGCCCAGTCTCCCAACAGCAGCAAGCTCAAGACGATTCTGAAAGATGCCGGTTACGTTCCTCCGGCAACAAACGAGAACGTGACGACCGGCGAGGAGGAGACAAAGCCCGGCCCAGCAAAACCCAAACCGCCGAAGAAGAAGAGCTCCGCAAAATCAAAGGCGGTAACGAAGAATAGTTCGGCAACAAAAAAGAAAACCGCCCCGAGCGCGAAGAAGAAAACCGGAAAGACGGCAAAGAAAAAACCACGTTAAGATTCCGTAAAAGATCTTGTACGACGTACGGACATACTTCATCACGAACCCATTTGAGTGAATCGGTGACGCGAGGTTGCTTTAGTCATGGCAGGACATTCCCATTGGGCCGGCATCAAGCACAAGAAAGCTCTGGTTGACGCCAAGCGTAGCAAGCTGTGGTCGAAATTGTCGAAGGCCATCATCGTAGCTGCCAAACTGGGTGGAGGCGATCCCGACGCCAATCCCCGCTTGCGCGCGGCCATTCAGGAAGCTAAGTCGCTGAGCATGCCCAAGGACAACATCGAACGGGCGATCAAGCGGGGCACGGGTGAAATCGAAGGTGGCAATGTCGAAGAAGTGCTCTACGAGGGGTATGGCCCCGGGGGCGTGGCCATCATGTGTGATATCATGACGGACAATCGCAATCGAACGGCACCGGAATTGCGCAAGCTATTCGATACCTACGGAGGTAACCTGGGAGCGACCGGCTGTGTCAGCTATCTATTTGACCGCAAAGGCGTGATCGTCATCCGTGAGGGGATGGAGAATGTCGAGCGGATTATGGAAATCGCTATGGAAAACGCAGCGGAAGACATCGAAACCTACGACGACCGCATCGAGATCTTCACTGCACCGGAAAACCTCAGTCAGGTCCGCACGGCATTGGAAGAGGCTGATGTTGCCATCGACGTGGCTCAGGTGGCTCGCATCCCCCAAACGACCGTAGACGTCGATGAGGAGACAGCAAGAAAAGTCTTGAAGTTGCTGGAAGCGCTCGAAGATCATGACGACGTTCAAAACGTCGCTTCCAACCTGAATTTCGACAATGCTGCGGTCGCCCAAATGATGGAGGCGTCTTGATCGATCGAGCGCGGCAGTGGGCCCTGTACGGTGATGGCCCGCCGATCAAAACGCGGCCTGCTCGCACGGACGTCCGTGACCACTGCAGCCCTTAGCGGTTCAACAGGTCATCCTCGTTGAGCAATCGGAACCCGCGCTGCGACAGCACCTCAGCCGCCAAGTCGGTATTATCGACCATGATCGCCACCGCAGGCGCCCGGCCACTTTCGGTCAACAACGGGTAGGCTTGGACAATGTTGATTTCGGCCTGCAATAGGGCAGAACAAACCTGAAGTAACGGCTGGCCATCCTCGGGCAGCTCCAGAGCGATCAAATCGCTTTCGATCAGCGCCAGGCCGGCTCGTTCGAGTATCTCCCGACCACGTTCGGGGTGACTAACCAGAAATCGCACAAACGCGCACTCGGCCGAATCGCTTATCGACAGAGCAACGATGCGAATTCCCGTTCCTTCGAACCGCCGTACTACTTCCAAAAGTTGGCCCACGCGATTTTCCAGAAACACGGTGAACTGGCGAATCGAAGGATAATCACGACCACGAGCCGTTTGGTAATTGGTTGAACTGCTTTCTCCGGTACTCATCGTCTTGGTGGCCTTGGGAATGATCAGGGGCGGCAACGCACGAACCGGAGAAGGCATTGCCCTCCCCGGCGCTTGGTTGTCATTATTTCATGATCGCATTGACACGGCTAGCCATAGCAGCACGCTTCCGCGAAAGGGCATCCATGAATACGCTTGAGCATACGATTGAAATCCGGGTACGGTACAGCGAGACCGACGCACAAGGCCGCGTCCACCACGCACAGTACTTGAATTACTTCGAACGTGGCCGCGTGGAACTCCTGCGAGCGATGGGGCATAGCTACCGCGACCTGGAGGCAACAGGATTGATGCTCGTAGTCTCTGAGATGCATGTCAAGTACCTGGGGGCGGCCCAATTCGATGACCTCCTGCGATTGACCACTACAGTAACTCGCACTCGCGGTACGCGCATCGACCATGCCTATCGGATTGCATTAGCGGACCAGCCCGAACAACCGATCGTGGAGGCTACCAGCGTAATTGCTTGTATTGATCGCAGTGGCAAGGTACGACCGCTGCCAGCTTATCTGCGTCTCGACTCTCCACCAATCAGTCACTCCGAGAACCAGTAACATCAGTTCTGCGCTGCTTGTATCCGTCGAGCCGCTGCTTCTGCCTGGCGCATCACTCGCATGATGTTACCCGATAGTATTTTTTGAATATCTTCCTCGCGATAACCGCGATCGAGCAGAACTTGAGTTAATACCGGATACTTGGAGACATCCTCCAACTGTTCAGGAACCGTACCAATACCATCATAGTCGCTCCCCAACCCAACGTGATCGACTCCTGCCACTTTTACAATGTGGTCGATATGATCGGCAACATGGTGCACCGAACCTCGGAGAATAGGATACCGGGCACGATAGGCGGCGCGCGCCCGCCGGATGGCCTCTTCATCATCCCCGAATTCCGCCGCCCATTGCCGCTCCAATTCAAACATGGTCCTCGTGTTGTTCGCCGATTCCGGCACAACGAATCCGGAATAGAAGTTCACCATCACCACGCCTCCATTGGCCGGCAATTGACGAAGAATCTCGTCCGGCACGTTGCGTGGATGGTCCGCTACCGCCCTGGCCGACGAATGAGAAAAGATCACCGGAGCAACACTGGTATCCAGAGCAGATTGCATCGTCGCAGGCGACACGTGGGAAAGATCCACCAGCATGCCGAGGCGGTTCATCTCCCGCACCACTTCTTTCCCGAACTCGCTTAACCCACCACAGCGAGGCTCGTCACTACAGGAGTCGGCCCAGTCGAGCGACTGGCTATGGGTAAGGGTCATGTACCTGGCCCCCAACTGGTAAAGCCGTCTGAGCTTTTCCAACGAATTCTCAATCGCGTGCCCTCCTTCGACACCGATCAACGATGCAATCTTCCCTGCTTGTCGCGCTTGCTCCACGTCGCTGACCGTCGATGCCAGAGCGAAGGTTTGCGGATAGCGACGAACCATGGCGTGAACGATCTCGATCTGCTCCAAGGTCATTTGGTGGGCAACCCCGGTCTGATCGGTACTTGCCGGAACGTACACCGACCAGAACACCGCGCCCACACCGCCGGCCCGCAGCCGTGGGATATCGGTATGCAGATCAGGTTGTTCCTGAGCGATGTCCAGACGATCGAAACTTTGGGAGGCGCGAGTGCGAATCTGCCATGGCAAGTCGTTATGACCATCGAACACGAATCCCCGGCGATGAATCGCTTCAGCGCGCGACGACACCGTGATCAGGCGAGCTGGTGCATCGGCCTGTTGGGCCTCCAGCCGGTCGGCAGCCAACAGGCCACCGCATAGAATCGGCAGCAGGGCCATCCCAACCGCTCCCCCTCCCCTGCACTTCCTTAATTCTTCAGCAGCGAACTTAGCCCTTGAGCCACCCGTAGCTGGTATCATTGGGTTTGCCCTTTGTTCATGCGACGACCGACTTAGCGAAGGCGAATCGCAGGTATTATAATCGTTTGGTGGGCTAGCCATTGCGACTTTATCTTCTCGATCGACGGAACTCATGTCGCACGACCCTGACGCTGCTGAGATCCAGGCACAGCCGCTCTTGCCCCAAGTGCGGATGATCTGGTTCTTTGTCGTAACGCTCCTCATCGCCGCCGGACTGACGCTGATCCAGGTTTCCGATCGCGGCTCCGCGCTGGTCAATGCTCTCATGTTCACCTGTTTGTTTTTGGTGGCCTTCGGCACCCTGTCGGCACTTACTTTCGTCATCGCCTTTTCGTTAGGAGCATTGGAACGAGCCGTCGTTCCACCGGAAGAGCGCGTCGAAAGCCCCTTTGCCCATGACCGACTACCACCACAAGTATTGCCCCCTAGCTCACCGCCAACTGAGAGCAACTGATGAACGCACTGAGGCAACGCAGGTCGACGCATTGCTGGCTCGCGGGGCTAGCCATCTGGGCGATGCTCTCCACCCGCCCAGCGTTTCTCACCATTCTTCCGGCTCAGGAGCGCATCGCCACCAACACGATTGCCGGTCGAGCGTCACTTACCGTCACGGCAGACATGCTTCCTAAGAGCACCCATGGTTCTTATCGCTGCGCTCATATTCGTGTGTTCAACCCTTTGGGCCCCAGTGTTCAAGACCGCCATCTGGAGGTCCGCTTGCGCGTTCGCCCCTCGGTTACCGACGACGTATTGGTTTTCCAGAAGTCGCTGATCCTGCCCACCGGCGCCCGCCTGGTCGACGACTACATTGCGTTCATTGACCTGGGAACCGATTTTACGTGGGCGTTGGATGTCTATGAGGACGGTCGCGACATCCGCGCATCGCAGCAGCTCAACAGATCATCGTTACCTTTTCAATACGGCAGGAACGAACTGCGGTTCGCCGCCGCCTTCGGAATCCTGATCCGATCAGGGGAAGAGGGGGAGATCGACGAGACGGCAATTGGTCTACAACGTTTGGCCGAAAAGCGGCCCGCCGAGGAGGCGAGCACGCGTGGCTGGGGAGTCGCCCGGAACGGTTCGGTGGCCCCACACCTGGTCCGCACGTATCCGGGGCTCTCTGCCGACTGGTCTCACTACTCGATAGCCGATTGCTGGGCGTTGCAGCGGAGTTTACTGGAAGAGATTATCGACGATGCTCCCGACATCCATCGCGCGCTTCGCCAATACGTCGCCTCGGGAGGCAACTTGCTGGTGATCGACGATGCTCTCCCCCAAGAGGTGGTGGGACGATTCTTGCTGGGAGAAACGCATCCGCCAAGTGAAGAACCGTCACGCCGCCCCGATCACCAACGCCCCTCCAACGTGCCGACGGACACTATATCCTCCAGCAGTCCCGCCTCACCTCCCCACCCATCCGCCGCATCGACAAGCGGAATCGCCAGCGATACGGTTCGCGGCGATGCCCAATCCTGGCCAGCACTCGTCACCTCCGCCAGCTTCGTCGGTTTCCCGCTCGGCGCCGGTAGGGTGTTCGCCGCCCAACCCATCGACACATGGAAGAACGATGAAGGGGCTAAGTTCCTGGAAGCGCTGTGGAGTCACCTCCATCAAGTACGCATCTCCCCGCAGATCGACGGAGAATGGTTCGTCCGACACTTGATCGAGGATATCGGCCAACCGCCGGTCTGGATGTTTTGTGCGATCGTAGGAATGTTCACCCTATTGATTGGACCTGGATTACTGCTGTGGGCCAGACGACTTCAGCGTCCAAGCACCTTGGTATTCTTGATCCCAGTTGTTTCTTGCCTCACCACAGCATTCATCCTCGGGTACAGCGTGATGTATGAGGGATTCTCATCCCACCTTCGGGTCACCAGCTTGACGCGATTTCGCAGTGAGACGGGGGAGGGATTCAGTTGGTCGCGGCAGTCCCTGTTCAGCGGTTGGTTGCCGGACGAGGGGGTGAAGCTCCCCGGCTCGGTGCTCGCCAGACCGGTGACTGAGCCGAGTGCCGCCAGTTACCGGTATGGAAGTCCGCGTCAGGGGCCTCAAGCAATCATTCGATTTGCCGAGGGATATCAGTTCTGGCACGGTTGGCTGAAGCCACGAACACAACAGCAACTTTTCGTGGTGGCCCCAGTAGATAATCTCGTATCTCCCCTGCGAATTACCCGACGGGGCCCTGGTCAACTGCGAGTGACGAACACCTGCGCACATGAGCTACCATTTGTTGTGGTGCGCGATCATAACGGGGAGTGGTACCATACCACCGCGCTCGCCCGCGGGCAAGCGGTTGACTTGAACGCTCAACCGCCTGGTAGCAGCACGGAGGGGCTTGCTTCGATCGTGCGCGAACTGATGCCGCTGCCACCTCCCGAGCTGTTCAACACGACACCGCTTTGGTCGTTCACCTTCGGCTACAACCGTGTGCACCGTGTTGTACAAGAGCCGATGTACTCTCCGGGCAAAGGCCCCATCGGCAGCGTCCTCAGCGAGTTGGCATCCGGTCGCGCTCCGTTAGCTCCCGGAGAATTCCTGACCGCAATCCCTGAACACCCGAGGCTGCCCCTCGCACTTGCAGACGAACCCTCCCAGGGACTTCACCTCGTGATCGGAGGTGGTCCGTGGTAGTCCCTGCGGTTCATAGTTCATCGCCAGACATCAAGATCGACGCCCGGCGGCTCTATCGCATCTTCGGCTCGACACGCGCCGTGAATGACGTGTCCTTTGAAGTTGGCGCAGGACAGGTCTATGGCTTCATCGGGCCCAACGGCGCCGGCAAGACGACCACCATGCGAATCCTGTCGACGCTCGATCTGCCCGACTACGGGGATGCGTTGGTCGACGGCTTCTCCGTAATCAACGACCCGGATCGAGTACGTCGCCGGCTCGGTTTCATGCCCGACGGCTTCGGTACCTACCCCAACATGACGTGTATCGAGTATCTCGACTTTTTTGCTCGAGCCTACGGTATCATCGGACGTGAGCGAATGCGCACCCTCCGCTTTACCCTCGCCTACACGGGTTTGGACAAAATCGCGGAGAAACCGGTCCGCAGTCTTTCCAAAGGCATGCGTCAGCGGCTGTGCTTGGGACGAGCCATGATTCACAACCCCACGGTACTGATTCTGGATGAACCGGCCAACGGCTTGGATCCGCGGGCGCGCATTGAACTTCGCAACATGCTCCGTGGGTTGGCGCAGCAAGGCAAAGCCTTGTTGGTTTCCTCCCACATTCTCACCGAGTTAGGAGAGATGTGCGACGCCATCGGCATCATCGAACAAGGCAAGCTGATCGTTACCGGTACGGTGACTGAGATCCGGCGCCAGTTGCAACCGCAGGTGACCGTGCGGGTTCATCTGCTGGGGCGCGGTGAGGAATTGGCCGCATGGCTACAACGCAGAGGGGAACCGATCCACGCGGTGTCCGCATCGGCAGAGAATGTCGAATTCAAGCTCTCGGGCGATGACCCTCAGGCTCGACACCAATTGTTGCAACAGATGATCGAGGAACGTTTTCCAGTCGTCGACTTCTCAGCGCAGCGCTCGACCTTGGAGGACGTATTCATGCATCTGACTACAGGAGCCGTGCAATGAATGCTTCGCTGAGTCAGCCGAACGACGCGCCCGCGTCGAGGCAATGGCGGCATTACCTGCTCGACCCGCCGCAGCGGGGCTGGCAGCGGTGGTGGGATTGGGCCGCTGACCATGTCAATCCGATCGTGATCAAGGAAGTTCGGCAGGCGTTGAAAAGCCGACAGTTTTCGATCAGTTTCTGTTCCACTTTGATCGTCGCCTTCGTTTGGACAATCGCCTACATCGCGGTGAACGTTCCCCGCATCTACTTCCTGCCTTCCGGCCATTCCCTGCTCGTCGGCTACTTGATCATTCTTACCTTTCCCTTGGTCGTGGTGATCCCTTACGGTGCGTTCCGCTCCCTGTGTGCTGAGACCGAGGACAGCACGTTTGAATTGCTGAGCATATCGGGACTTTCCGCAGTACAAATCGTTCAAGGCAAACTGGCCTCGAGCTGTCTTCAGGTAATGCTATACCTCTCGGCAATGACCCCGTGCATCGTATTGACCTACCTGTTGCGGGGCCTCGACCTGCTAACCACCATTCTCTTTCTTGTCCTCACCATGCTACTATCGCTCACCGCCACCGTCGTCGGTTTGACGGTCGGGGCGATCGCCAAAGGGAAACTGATGCAACTGGGTGTATCCGTGATGCTCCTGACGGTGCTGCTGATCGTTTTCGCTTATTGGATGGGATTCACCGCCGCCGCGATCGGCTATGCAGCATTCCGCGGTGGCGAAAGTATTGCCTGGTTGGTCGCCTTGGGGATCGGAAGTATCCTCCTGGCCGGCAACGCCACGCTCGTTCGTGCCGCCGCTGCCGCCATCGACTTTCCCACCGAAAACCACACCACGGCAATCCGGCACCGATTACTCGTCTTGACCATCCTGATCACCTTTTGGCAATTTCTGCTTTACGGGAGCGTTAGCGACCAAGGTCCCGTCATCAACGCCTTCCTAACCATGCACACCGCAATTATTGCCATCATCGGTGCCATCATGATGGGAGAGAAAGGGATCCTTTCGCCCCGCGCGCAACGAACGCTCCCCCAAACCTTTCTCGGCCGCATGTTTCGTAGCTGGTTTTACCCCGGCGCTGGCCTTGGGTACCTCTTTCTGATCAGTCTGCATAGCGCGCAAGTGATCGCTACCGGTGCGTTTGACGTTTATTGCCGCAATACGACAACCAATTTGTGGGGAACCGAATCCGTCCTCCTCGTGGGTATCGCCTGTATGGCTTACTTGGCGCTGTACCTAGGATTGACCCGCCTGCTAATGCTGTTGATCCCCCTGTCGGTTCCCTTGCGAAAACTGTGGTCTCTATTCATCTTCATGCTATTGTTGGCGATACTCCATCTGGGCCCTTTGACCGCTGCCTTCTATTGGCACGATTACCGATCATTCGACTATGGCATGCACCAGGTGTTCAATGTCCCCTGGACGATCACGGAGATTATGTCCAGCGGATGGGTCACTACCGCCCCCGCCCTCACCTTGCTGGCGGTGCTGGCCGGCGTGGTTTTTCTGATCAACCTTAGCTTTACGACGCGAGATGTGATGCTGATTCGCATAGCGGCCCCACCACCAGCAGACGATCCAAGGCAAGCATCACTCGGGTCGGCCAAGGTGGTTGATCCCTTCGCGGATTGAGCATAAAAACGCACCTCGTCGTCGTCGACGAAATGGCCTATGCAGCTATCCTGCAACATCCCTCCCGCATGGCCAAAGAGCCGCGGTCATGCCAGAATGGTTTGTACCCTGAACGAAGTGCTCCCGTAGTCTCCCTGAGGGATAGTCTCCATGACCACCGATGAGCCCAGATCACCGCAGCCCTCCGAGCAGCCCATTCGGGCACGCGTACCCGACCACGTGGGACGTGGAGCGTTCAGCACGGGCGTGATCATTGTCACTGGACAAACGGAGGTGATTCTGGATTTTGTGCAGAATTTGGGCCGACCGCACCAGATCGTGGCGAGAGTCGTCCTGCCTCATCCCGTCCTCCCTCAATTGTTGGATGCCCTGCGACGTAACATCGAGTTGTATCGTGGACGCTGGGGAGAACTGCCTCAAGTCGGCCCCACGACGGCCTCGCAACTCCCTTGGTCGGCCGAGGCGGCGCCCGCGGAGCCGCCGATCGGAACGAGCCAGTTCGTCGCAGGAGCCAACCAGCCACCGGCCACCAATGCACCCCCCTCCTCCACGGACACACCAACACCCGGTGGAACGGGGCAAGCGTCTCCTACCGCAAGTGATGCCGGGGAGGTACGATCGATGGAAACTCCTCCCCGACCACCCAGCACCGATCCCCATCCGGCATCGCCAGCCGCTGGTGGCTCCAGTAGCAATCACATGCACCGGCCCTTGTCCGCGCAAGAGATATATGATGATCTAAAGATCCGTGATGAACTGTTAAGTGGCGCTTACGCCAACGCAGTGATGATTGGACACGGTCCGCACGAATTCAGCTTCGACTTCATCACCAATTTCTATCCTCACTCGGCCGTCAGCGCGCGGGTTTTCTTGGCTGCAGGTCAGATCCCTCGTCTTTACGACAGCTTGCGAGGAACGTGGGAGCAACTCCGCAAGCGGTTGCACGGTCCCGGAGATTCGGGAGGCATGCCACCGACTTCACCAACTTGAGCGGATTGGACCTTGCCCGGGTCGGTCTTCGATAACCGTCGACTCGGCAGCCCATCGGCCTTCGCCCGATTCGATTACCATGGAACGATCGCCATGGATTGGCCCATCCATCCTCACCCTTTCCCCCAGTTCGACGATGTCCATCGACCTTCCTTTTCCGTTGGTGTTGGCCAGCCAATCTCCTCGCCGTCAACAGTTGCTGCGCGAGGCCGGCTACCGCTTCGAAGTGGTACCTCCGTCCACTTCTGCCGAAACCGGAGAGATGCCGAACGAGACAGTACCGGACTTGGTCGCCCGTATGGCTCGGCAAAAAGCCGAGGATGTCGCCAGCCGCATCCGGCATCCTGCCATCATCGTTGCCTGCGATACAGTCGCCGAACTTGATGGCGAAGCGATTGGCAAACCGCACCATCGACGCCATGCCCAACAAATCCTCCGCCGCCTCAGTGGCCGAGAACACCGTGTCTACTCCGGTTTGCACCTCATTCGCACCACCGACCACCGTCGTGCACAGCGAGTCGAGCGCAGCGATCTACGGATGAAGCGGCTGAGCGAAGAGGATATTGACGCCTATCTTGATTCTGGCCAGTGGGAGGGGAAGGCAGGAGCGTTCGGCTACCAAGACGGCCATCCGTGGCTGGAGTTGATATCGGGAACTGCCGACAATGTAGTTGGACTGCCCCTACAATCGCTGCACCAACTCCTGGCCGAATTAACCACAACATGAAGGATCCAAACTTGTTACCGTTCACGCCCCGAGGTAGTGTTTTTGGGCGAGGGTAATCCCGTTATTCAATACCAGCACGAAGCGCCAACGAGTGTGTATCCTGCAACCACCTCGACTCACTCGCTGCCGCGTCGTGCTGGTAACCCAGCGCATCGTCGTTCACGGCTTACACAACGGGTTGCGATTGTGGGAGGGCGAGGCTGCGGCTGAGCCGCACAGGACAAGTGGGCTGCGGAACCGGCTCGGGAGCAGCCTCGCCCTTTCGACCGAGCCGTGAACGGTTACCCAAACTTTGCCAGACGGCTTGCCGCGTGTCCGTACCTGATGGATGGGGCACTGCAAGCGAACCGTCGATCCCAACTGCGTGCTGCGGATAAGGAGATTGGCTTGTCGCCCCTCGGCTACCCACCCTACGACTGGGAAGATCCCTGACACCAGAAGCCGTGATGATGGCCTCGGGCGATCGGGAAACAAGCCGGTCAAATCCTCGTATGGTCTGCAGGCCGCGTGAAAGGGATTATAATCATCGTTCGTCAACTTCCCTCCTAGAACCACATCACTCGCCTTGTTGACCGCCACTGGCGTGGCGCACGCCTTAATGAGGAGGTGAAGACTCGCGGTGCGCCTGTCGGTACCATCCCGACGGTGGGCTTCGACATCACGGGCTTGTGAACCATCATTCGGCTAACCTTCCTTGAACTTGCTTTTTGAAAGGATCTGTTTATGACTCGACAAAAGACACGTCGTCAGTTCTTGGGCACTGCCGCCGGCTTGAGTGCAGGCGTCTGGCTGGGTTCTTCGCTACAGCGAAGTACGCATGCTTCACCCCTGCAATCCCTGACCGCCGCCTGTATCGGTGTGGGTGGAAAAGGCGGTAGCGATACCAGCCATATCGCCGAACAGGGCGTCAAGATCGTCGGCCTGTGCGATGTCGACGGCTTGCGCCTGCAAAAGAAGGGAGTCGAATTCCCCGATGCCGAGCAATTCCAGGATTACCGAGAGATGCTCGACAAACTCGGCGACAAGGTCGATATCGTTACCATCAGCACTCCGGACCATCACCACGCCTGCGCCGCGATGATGGCCATGAAAATGAAGAAACACGTCTACTGCCAAAAACCATTGACGTGGTCCATCAAGGAGGCCCGCCTGTTGCGCGAGACAGCCGAAAAAATGGGAGTCGTCACTCAGATGGGAAATCAAGGGACCAGTGAAAACGGCCTGCGCGAAGCGGTGGAAGTAATCCGCTCCGGTGCCATCGGTCAGGTTCGTGAAGTCCACGTGTGGTCCAACCGTCCGATCTGGCCCCAAGGTGGCGGGCGCCCCGAAGGAAGCGATCCGGTTCCTCCCGAACTTAATTGGGACGCTTGGATTGGTCCCGCACCGATGCGGCCCTACAAGAAGGACGTCTACCATCCGTTCAACTGGCGCGGTTGGATCGATTTCGGTACCGGCGCCTTGGGCGATATGGCATGCCATACCACCAACATGCCGGTCATGGCGTTGAAATTGTGGGACCCAGTAGCCGTCACTGCGGTCGTCAACTCGGGAATCGTCGACAACGAACAGTATCCGTCGTACTCGGTGCTGAAGTTCGAGTTTCCGGAACGTGAGGGCTTGGCCGCCACGGACTTCTATTGGTACGACGGTGGCCAACTTCCGCCCGACGAGATCATTGAGCAGTTGCCGGAGAGCTTCCGCAAACGGATCGCTGATCAAAAAGCAGGCAGACTCCGTCGGGGTACCAGCGGTGCCGTGGTCGTCGGCTCCGAGGGCATGATCTTCTCGCCGGACGACTACGGTGCAACGTACGATCTGATCCGCAACGGCAAGGTGGTAGAGGACTATCAACCACCCGAGCCCAGCCTGCCGCGCATCCCGTTCCAGGGTGGCACCGACGAGCGGCAGAAGTGGGAATTCGTCAAGTCGATTACCGGCGAGTACGAACATGGCACGATGAGCAACTTCGGCTACGCTGGACGCCTGACCGAAACCATGCTCGTCGGCATCATCGCCCTCCGCGGGGAAACTGGCAAACGATACGAATGGGATGCCAAGAACCTGCGGTGCACCAACGATGAATCGGTGAACCAGTTCACCGCTCGCGAGTATCGCGAAGGCTGGACGCTGTAGTCCTTTGTCGACTTGGCCACGGCGTTTTCCGCTAAATCGCCTCCGCTTTCGAGGGGCCATGGCAAGACCCGGCTGCGAACATGCGGCCCTATTTTGCCAGGCCCCTCGTTTCATTCCCCCAGGTGGTTGCCCGGATGGACGATTGACACAGGGATTATCGAGAAAAACGCCTCACGAAATCGAACGAATCGAGCGTGTTGGCGTAGCGGCAACCACGAGGAGAGAAAGAGCCCGTTAGCCGCGCCGGACCGTACTTCTGCCCACGCCCCCCCTCTCTCCTGTCGAAGACCACGATGCAGCTCGATGCAAAGGACGCATCCGCTGCCTCCTGCCCCCCTACCCTTCCCCTCGGGAGGGTCGCGAGTAACGCACGGACTGGCTCACCCACATTCCCCCACCCTCCCGCCGCGAGGCTCACGAAACCGGGAATGACCATCCCCAAAAACCACGAAACCATACCGCCACCCCACCCTCCCCCGGGAGGGTCGCGAGTAATGCAGAAGGTAGCCCACACGAACCTTTCCCCCACCCTCCCGATTCCGAGCGGGGCGCGAGCAATGCAAGGATTGGTTCTCCCAAATCCCCCTACCCTCCCCCTGGGAGGGTCGCGAGTAATGCGAGCGGGGAGGGCCCGAGCGGGGAGGGCGCGAGCGGGGAGGGCCCGAGCAGAGAGGCCACGAGCGATCCATGCGCGGAGGAGGTGGGTACAAAGTCGCACAGCGGTAAGGGACACGTTGGCGAGTCGCTGGAGTGTAGGCCCCCTCCCGGCTGCGGGGTTGAACGACGTTTGGACTGGTAAGGAGGAAATGATCGCCATGCCACGAGTCCAGTCGACTTGACCTGCCGCCGACCTCCCCCGCGAAATAGGGTGTTTAGTAACACGAGCGGTCGATGCGCGGGGGAGGTAGGCACAAAGACGCGCCGCGGTGGGGTGCGAATTGTGCCGGAGAAGCTGCGGGTGTTGATCAGCCACGGCAGCGCGAGCCCTCGCCGCCTGGCCATGGGGTACCGGATGGCAGGTGGTAGAGTTCGGACGGCGGCGGATAGGGTTGAGGGATGCCGTCCTATGGAATTGGCAAACGGTCCGCCGCGCCGGCGAGCCAACATCTTCCGCACAACAGGTTGATGGGTGACACGAGCGGCACAGGGTGCGGCAAGCCACCAATTACTTGGATCCAGCAACTATCGCCGCGGCCGGCCAATCACTCGATGGGCTGTTCAAAATATAACGCCACACTAGTATCGCAGCTGGAGGCCTAGTCCAAGGGAATTAAGCCAGTACTTGCGTTCCTCGAAGTCCAATTGCGGATCGAGCGAACCGACCAGCGGATCGGATAGATTGACTGCTAGGTCCTTATCAAGCTGCCGTGACGCCTGGGCCACTTTGGGAATCAGCATGTAATGGTAGCCGACCGTGAAATCGAGCCCCGGTCGCAAAGCCCAGCCCAGATTGATTCCCACTTCCGGTACGATGATGAACGTATCGTCGGTGAACGGTTGGGAGTTGGTATCACGGACCAACAGTCCTTGCGGTTCGACGTTGGTAGCCCCCCCCGATGCGGTCGTCGTCGTGCCGCGAAGACGCACACGACGGGTGAGATTGCCCAGTCCCATGCGGAACATCGTCTCAATGTGCAGTCGTCCTATACGACGCGTGCTCATGATGCCGTACGTTCCACCATGGAAGCGATTCTCCGTGTCAAACTGATCGCGAACGTCGATCGTCGCACCTTGCAAATTGTTGTTATTGCCGGTAACCAAAGTATGGGATTCGATGATCAACCCCTCATCGATCCCGACATACTTATACCCTGACAACCAGTCCACGCGTGTGTAACGATCTCGGTACAGCAAGCGGCGCATGCCCAGATCGACCCCGTCGACGCGGCTGGTCAACAACACATCGATGGCACCTTCGCTGTCTCCCGGATAAGCAACCAATTGCGCATCCGGTGTAGGCGTGTTCAAGACGGTGGTATTCAAGAACGGGCGCGCAAGAATTGGAAAATCGGAGGAGTCAAAGGCGAACAAATCATCACGATCCCCTGCATTCCAGTAGCGAACATCCACTCCAAAACACTCGCTTTCATCAAGCCAGGTGCTGAACGTCAACCGCATCCCTAGTGACACGTCATCGCCGATCGGCTGCTCGCCGAACAGGACCTGAGTAGTGGGCTGGCCGAGTTCTCCGGCCACGCCGGGAGCTGTTCCTGCGGGGCTGGTGGTCACTAGGGCCGGCGGTCCATGAGCGCGGCGCCAATACAGAGGCAGCTCGGCCCGCACCCGCAATCGATACCACAGCGCCATTAGAGGGCCACAGCCAGGCGGACAGGGAGTCGTGCACGTAGGAGCAATCGCGGAGTACCCCCCGCCACAGCAATCACATCCGAAGCCATCGCAGCCGAACGCCCCACACGCTTCAACGGCCGCGCCGCGCGTTTCATAGCTCGCCCCTTCGTCCCACACTTCCTCGAAAACGGGAGTAGATTCGCGAACTCGATACCTCGCTTGCAGGCCAGCAGACGGCCCTTCCGGCGCTTTCACCGATTCGACGACCGAGGAAGTCTCCGCGCCCGAATCTTGAGATCGATACGCGGCCGATTGGACGTTGCGTGAGGAGCCTCTTCTGTGGCCCGCAGCCCGGATGCGACGCTCTTCTCCCCGTTCATGCTCTGTACCGGAGGAAACGGCAGGGTAACGTTGCCGTACGGTCGTGCCGCTGCGGTACTGCCCTGAAGCGGGACGTGGTATCACCAGAAGCATCCCTAGGGCGACCATCACCAAGACCGGTTTCATCGGCACACCCGACCGAATCGCTGTGGCGACTGCTATCGGTCGACCTCCCGCTCTGCTTACGATCGTCACGCACGCCGAATAGATCGATTCGTCGCTCCCTGAAGATCTACGCTTGGCCGATGCCCACCGCGAGAACCGCCGAGTCCTGCCAGAATCATGCGCATCAATCATGGAACACCTGAGCTTCGAATGTACCGACAAAATGGCTACGACTATGCCTCTTAAGTCGGCTATTCGGGTCGCGGCGATTGAGCAAACCTGGCAAGATTTGTCGGCCAGGCGCCCTTTGCGGGCCAGATTTCTGTCTCGTGGCAAGCTGATCAAGAGGTTGGATGCGCCAGTCGCGAGGTGGGAATGACTGGGAATGACGTGGGACAAGGCAGCCTACCGATCTCCGGATTGCCCCGCACGTTCCCGGAGTCGCCCTTGCTGGCTGGCCTGCCATACTTGCCCAGTCTTGACATCCATGGCAGTAAGCCATTGACCGCCGTAACAGTAGGTATCAAGACACACCAGGTGCCCCACGTCAAAGATTTCGCCCCCCCGGTCGTGCGTATGCCCCACCACCGCCCGCTTTCCCGAAAAATGGGGGGCAGGGACAAACTGACTCAGCTTCAACCACCGCAACGTATAGGTGTCCGTCTCTTCTAGCGGTAGGACTGGATCGTAATTGGCATGGACGAAGAAGTGCGTATCGGTTTCGTAATAGTCGACCATCGATTCGAAAAACGCGAAGTGACTGGGAGGAATGACGCTTAGATCCCCAACGAATCCGTAGGAATCCAGCGTATCCACGCCGCCGTAGCGGAGCCACGATTCGTAGGGCTGATGATCTCGCACGACGTCCAGCATCATTTCCTCGTGATTACCCTGCAACGCCACTAAGCGGCATTGCTGCTGCAGATCGATCAACCGATCGATCACGCCTTTGGAATCAGGACCACGGTCGACGTAGTCGCCCAGCGTTACGAGCGTATCCTCAGCCCGTGGCGCGATCGCTTCGATCAACCGCTCCAGAGCGGTCGCGCATCCATGGATGTCACCAATAGCTATCAGTCGCCCTGCCATCCCATCGTTGTACAATGAAGAGTTGAATCTATCGCTAGGCAATTTACCGTTGCTGGGCGTTCGAATTGTCGAGCATTGTCCGTCAGTCATCAACCACCTACTCTGAGGATTCTCCCTCTGCACCACACCGCGCGAGTCATCGATCTATGGAGGAATCTCTATTTCGCACCTCAGCCCTTGTCAGCGGGTTGATTACGCCAGAACAACTCGACTATGCCATGCGCATATGCCGTCATCGACTCCGCCAGCAGGGCAAGGAGGCAGACGGCCGGGTCGATGATCGCCTGTTGGCCGACGTGCTCATCGAACAGGGGATTTTGACGGCATATCAGGCCGACCAGCTAATGGCTGGACGCACCAAATTCCACCTCGGCCCCTACTTGATCACCGAGTGGATCGGCCAGGGTGGCATGGGCCGCGTCTTCAAGGGGGTTCATACCGTGATGGGGAGGGAATGTGCGGTCAAGGTGTTACCACTAGATCGCGCGACGCAGGAGGCGCGTGAAGCCTTCATCCGTGAAATTCGCATGCAAGCGAAACTCGACTGTCCCTATCTGGTGCGGGCCTTCGATGCGGGCCAGGAGGGAAGCGTCCACTACTTGGTCACCGAATATGTTCCCGGCATGGACCTCCGCCGCCTGGTCAAATCGCGCGGACCGCTACCCATTCAACAGGCGGCCAAGATCATCATGCAAGCCGCGTTGGGGCTTGACTACGCCCACCGCAAAGGGCTAGTGCATCGTGATGTCAAGCCAGGAAACATCTTGGTCACCCCGCAAGGCGATGCCAAGGTGTCGGACGTCGGGCTCGCCGGCTTTACCCATGATCTGATGAATGACCCGCGTGCCGGAAGGATTGTGGGGACCACGGACTACCTTTCCCCAGAACAAATCCGTACACCGTTGGAAGTCCAGCCAGCGTCGGACATCTATTCCCTCGGCTGCACGCTTTACTACGCGGTATGTGGCAAAGTCCCTTTTCCGGGCGGCGACACCGAGTCCAAGCTCCGACGCCACTTGGAGGAGTACCCCTTGCATCCACGGACGTTCGTCCCGGACATCACCGAGGAGTTTGTCGACGTTATTGTCGATATGATGGAAAAAGATGTGCGTAAACGCATCGCCAGTGCCGCCGAGGTGGCGGCACGGCTCGAACCATGGGCCAACCCCTCGCTGCCAGTGGGTGCTATCCCGCTTGCTCGTTCTCCATGGTCCGCGCCGCCACCGCCATCCTACGATCCTCTGGCCTGGCCCGGTCCGGCTGGTGACGACCCGGCGGAGTGGACCAACGGCACCGACTCGACGAATCATCGCCAGACGACGACCCGATCCGGTGTCTGCGAACCTACCGCACTCGACCTGGCTGCCGACGGGGAGCCTGGAGAGTGGTCGTCGGTGAACAACCAAGCGGCGTCCCCCTTTCCCGAGCCCCCTTCCGCTCGGCCGACACGCTCAACCGCTTGGATCGTTGCCCTGACCATCGCCATCGTCCTCCCCCCTGCCCTGCTCGCCGGTGCTATCATCGGCTATCTTGTCTCGCGATCTTTCTAGCTCCTGCATGGATTTGCCCATGATCGCCATCCCCATCAACCTTCAGATACTCAACGCGTTGCATGCCCAACCGACCGGTAAACTGATTCCCTTGCACGGGATGGCTACGGCAACCTTCACGTGCCCCTCTCCACACCAGCCTCTACCGGTCCGCTTCGACCAATGGCTCACCGCTGCCGAACGACTCCCCTGGTTTCATTGGGAACCGGATGGCGCTTGGTCGGCATGCAGTCCGCACGGGGCTGATCATTGGCAACTGGGGGGAACCGCCATCGAACGCGAGAATCGGCTCTGGTGGCTGGACGCCGTCGGCACAAGCCCGCGAGAGATTTTAGAGGTGTTACTCTCCACATGCGGTTGGCCCACGGATCCTCTGTTGCTCCATCTCAATACGCTGGGGGTGACCATCCACGCGCGTGATATGGACCACTTATGGCCGGAGGAGTAGCATCGGTTCCTCGCCCACGTTCGCCTCCCCGTGCCGCGCGTTGGCCGCGATGCAAACGACTTACCCAGTTGGTCAACAATACCTTCAAACGCAGCTCTCGACGGCTATCATGTCCGTGGAGAGGCGAGAAGCCGAGTGGTCGCCAAATGGGTGTAGGATCTCAGCGTGCAGGAAATGGTTGAAAGTGCCGGAATCATGCCGCGGTGGACATCACCTCAAGACCTGACGACCAGGCGGGCAATCGAGGAGGATAGTGGGTCATGACATTGGCGACCGTGGACAGCGCGAGGAGATGATGGACAGCAGGACCAGTGAAAGCAGTCGCGAACAAGATAGTCTCGAACACAATCGCCGCGCTTGGGACTCGATGGCACACAGCTTTCACATCTTGACCCAACCGGTGCGGCCTCAGGAACTGCAGAATCCCTTGAGGACAGTCGATCCCGTCCGCTGGCTAGGCGACAGCATCCGCGGCTGGAACGTACTATGCCTGGCTGCCGGTGGCGGGCGCCACGGTCCGTTGTACGCTGCGGCTGGAGCCCGAGTCACGGTGGTCGATCTGAGCCCGGCGATGCTCGAGCGGGATCGACAAGTGGCCGCCGAACTGCGATTGTCGCTGCAGACCATCGAAACGTCGATGGACGATCTACGCATGCTGGGCGATGCCACCTTCGACTTGGTCATTCATCCGGTTAGCACTTGTTATCTCCCGAGCTTGGAGCGTCTTTTTCCTGAAGTCGCCCGGGTGACCCGCCCCGGCGGTTTGTACATCAGCCAACACAAACAACCAACCAACCTTCAAGCCTCCCTGGAAAGCCATTTAGGTCAGTACGTCATCGAACACTCGTACTACGATCCTCGCCCCGTACCGCCGGCGAAGCAACCAAGCAAACTCCGTGAGCCGGGAACCAGAGAATATGTACATCGCTGGGAAACCCTTCTAGGTGGCATATGCCGCGCCGGGTTCACCATCGAAGACGTGACCGAACCATTTCATGCACGTGCAGACGCTCCCATCGGCAGCTTTCATCACCGTTGCCATTACATACCGCCCTACATCCGCATCAAAGCCCGTCGGCAGCCGACCGGAGCATCCGACATGCGAGATCATTGCAGAAAGGGAATATTGGAGCCCTGATTCTGCATTGGCTACCACGATCCTGTTGGCTCAACATAAAAGGCCGACAAGTCGCACGCATCTCAAACGTGAGCGATACAAATGGGCCGTCTGTTCCTGAAACTGTGCCGAGAAAAGACGCGAATCAACATCAAAAGCCAGTCCCCAATCCGCATTGGGTTTCAACCGCCGCGCGCAGATGTTTTTCCGCCGTAAACCGCGCCTGACCCCAGCCGTAAACCGCCGCGCACTCCCAGCCGCGAAGCGGCGAGATGCTGTAGCTCCGGGCGTGAGCCAGGAGATCGTAGGCGCGTTGCCCCGCTGCAGTCCTGCAGGGACGGCAGGCGGAGCGTGGGATGGCTAGGAGCGGCGACGGTAGTACTGGCCCCAGAGGCCGGCGAGAACGAACAGCAGGCCGCTGCCGATCACGGCGCCGAGCGAACCGGCGACGAGGGGATCGCTACTAAGCAAGCGGGCGATCAGAATCGCGCCGATCAAGTATCCCAGTATTCCGCCAGCGGGAAGGGCGGCCAATTGGAGCAAATTGGTGACTGGATCGACGTTCAACCAAGCGGGCGGCGGAAGCGGTGAGGGTGGCGGCGCGAGATGCTCGGCGTGCGTCGGCACATACGGGTTTTTCAACTGCGTCGCCCCGAGCGATGCATCGTCGTCGGGCCGGTCTTGATACGATTCAGCCTTGACTGGTCCCATGGCTAGCGGTCGCGGGTGCGTCGGCCGGTTCGGTCCACGGGTTGTCCCAATCGCCCCAACGCTGGAGATACAACCGGTAACCGGCATGCTGATCAGCCTGCGCGGTCAACATGTTCTTCGCCTCGGCCACCAAATGCTGCTCGCGTTCCAGAGTCAACTCGCCCGTTAACACCATGGTGCGCAGGAATACGAAATAGGAATCGAGGACGTCGCAGCGGCAGTACTCGCTGATCTCTTCCAGCCTGCCCTGTTGGTACAGGTCGTAAACCATATCGCCCTGAATGTCCATCTTGCCGGGCTTGCCCAGGATCGAAGCGGCCAAGTTCAAACCGCCGCGAAACCAGGTGGCACCAAAGTTCGTCAGAATCTCTTGCAGGTCGATATGTGCCGACAGGTTGTAGCGGTTGCGGCATTGTTCGAACGAGCGGCCCTGCAGGTTGAACCACTTGGGAACGGCGATACCGTAGCGATACGCGGCGTGTTCCATCAGTGGCAAGTCGAAGGTGCGGCCGTTGAACGTCACCCAGGTCGGCTCCTGGTACTTTTCCCACCCCAACCAGAAATGCCGCGTCATCACGTGTGGTCGATGCAAGGGGGCGTCGAGCGAGACGATGTCTTCTAGCGTCAGATCGTGGCGGACCTTGGCGATCAGGATGGCCACCGGAATGTGGAAGGTATAGGGAATGAAATCACGCCCTGAGGTGGTCAGCAACTCCTGGCGAAAACGTCGGATGGCCTGCTCGGGTGACAGCGATTGCCCCGGATACTTTGTACGGGCGATCAAATCCCCATCCGCCACGCTCTCCACGTCGAAGATAAAGTACTTGATGTCTTGATTCACGACCCTCTCCGCTCTGGCTCGAACCCCCAATTCCGCCTAGATTGTAATGCGTTCCGCCAGAGCATGCGCTACGGGCCCCAACAGGACCCCGCGACCGGGCGATTGAACGGTCTACGCAGGGTTCGCCCACCAATCGCATCAACGTCGATGAGCTGGTCGAAACGACTTGCTGTCTGTAGGTGGGGGTTGCCTGATTGGTGAAGTTGGCCGGGTGACGCTGGCATAGAGGGGACATCTACCCAAGGGGCTCTTCTCGGCACACAGGATTATGGCTTGTAAGAAGAGTCTGCGTCGCTTGTCAGCAAGTCGAGAATGGATTCCAAGTCATCCTCCTCACGCGAGTCCGCGAGTACCGTATCTAATGCGACGACATCCACCGCGACAATGCGGTTGGCGTCGACGTGGCGCGCATGGTGCGACGGCAAACGGGAGAAAAGTACGTCGCGCCCATCCTGAGTGTTGGTGGGTGTGCGTTGGACATTCTGATGCTGCCGCGGCGCGGCGAGCGGCAGAATCCGTTCACGCCAACGAGGAATCGCACTATCGTGCGATTCCCAAGGGCCAAGACCAGCACCACTCCAGGCCTGCGCCTGATCCGCGGACGATGGACCAGCAAACTCGGCAGTGAATTCCGCTTCACCGCCAACTCTTCGGTTCAAGTGATTGATGATCAGCAACGCGTCGAGTGGTTGCAGGTAGTCGTCACCCGTCGTGTCATAGAACGGCGCTGGCAATGAACCTAATAACGAGGGACGCGGCAATGGGCGAGAACCATTACGGTTAATTGCGTTAATCACCAACAACACGTCCAATGGGGTTACGTAACTATCCTGGTTGACGTCCAAGCGGTTGACCGGATTCTGCCAACTCGCTGGAATCACCACAGCTCGCGTCCCCCAATTTCCGGGAATCTGCTCCAAACGATACCCTCCAGCCATGATGGTATTGACGTCGCCTGGCCATTCGAGCACGTTGCCGTCGTCGAGGATCGTCCCCATGGGCACTCCGTCCGGCAGACTGATCATCCCGTTCGTCCAAGTGCTGTCGATCAATTCGATCAGCTCGATACCCGGAGACTTGCCCATCCGCCATCGCTCGTCTTTCGCTGTTAGCTGCACGTCCACCGTTGCGCCGGTAACCTGGATCGAACCAAATCTCCCGGCATCGAATTGACCACGCAATCCGCTGCGGCGACCGTCGGTATAAGGCACCACGACGATCGACTCGACGGGCCCCTCCACATGCAACCCCATAAAAACATCGTTCGCGACAATCGATTTCACACCGCCCGCTACGTGAATCGATCCCGGTGAATTGATGCGGCCGCCTTTGCACTGACCGGCATAACAGTACTCGCTGACGGCGATATCCACATCGCGGAATTGCGCGTCGGTCAATTCAATGCCGGCGTTCAAATCGCCACCGGTAATCTGGATAGCATCAATGCTGCCGGCTTGAAGGTTGCCGTTCACGTCGCCGCCAAGAAGCAGCGTTGCGTGAGTCGTGGCCGTCACCGTGTTGATATGTGTGGCCGTCAGGTCGGCGTTCATCGTACCGGCCGAGACGGTGATCACATCGACCGTGCCAAGGACGTTGAGCGTTCCTGTCAGGTCTCCATTGGTCACGGACAATTGCCCGCTGTCACCCGAACCGGGCCGATTCGCGGTTCCGACTTGGAAATGCGTCGGGGCAAAATCACCGTTGGCGAATGTCAAATTGTCGAATCCGTTGCGCAGCGAGACGCCTCCCCGGAACTCACCCTGAATCAACCCGCTCCCCAGACTTTTCGCCCGGAGTTCGCCCGACAACCACGAGCCGGCGATTTGGAGGTTGCCGATTCGCTGGTCTGCCGAGATCGACACCCCGTCGGCACCGGGAGCCGTACCGAAGTTTCCGAAGGCCAGAATGGTAACCGGCGAGGACGCCGAATTCTGGATGTCGATGCGCCCGCGATCGATTCCCGTCGTGAGCACCGAACCGGTCACATCACCGTCCACATCCAACACACCTTCGAAATGCGTGACCGTAGATAGATCGATCGACTCGATTCCGCCGTGCGACCGAACGACGACCGGCAGCGATTGGCCGGTGCCGTATCCGTTGCCGGACAACAGCGTGATATAAGTGTCATCAGGCATGGTATCGAACAACTCGATCACCACGGCGGGCTCCGGAGTGCCGCCGGGCGACACCACTTCCGGACCGATGCCGACCTGGACTTTTCCCGCACCGGTGATGTCCAAGTCGTGCGGCAAACGCTGATCCATGCGCTCGAGGAACCGGTTCAAATCGAACAGGAACTCATCGAGGGCGCCGTTCTTCTTGCCCAGCACTGACACGCTGTCGATTTGCATGTTCGGGTCGGTGGTCGCAATGCGGAAGGTGATTGGTTGGGCGAGAACTGGAAGTGTCATGTCATTCGCTTCGAACTCGCCGGGCAACGCGATTTCATATCGATCCCAATCATGATACGAGAGAGCCGGCGTGCTTTGCCCGCTGGTGGTGATTTCGTGGAACGTTGTGCCGTCCAAACTCCACTGGAGCCTCCAGTCCGGCTGCCGGGACGTGGTGCGAGTGTAAAACCGGAACTCGGTCGGATCGTAGTTCAAGATGAGCGAACTTGGCTGGACGGTGAAGTCCCACGACGCTTCGGCACGCGGCGGCACCGCGATCCCCAGCGCATTGGAACCGCCGAGCCAGAAAAGGCCGTCCTCTTCAACGAGTCCGGGAAGTCCTCGCTTGGAAACGACGAGCTTGCCGAAATGATCAACGGGCGCGGGATCCATACTGTTGCGCAAGTCCTGGCCAAGGGGCGTGTAGTCTAAAGAGCCGGGCTGCGGGTCGTCGAACGTCCAGTGAGCGAGGGCGCCATAGGGAGCGGTCCAAAGTCCGGCCGGGTAATCATTGGGATCGGGCGGGTCGTCGTTTTGCAACGTCACGCTCATGGCCGTGACGCCTTGGAAAAGACTCGTATCGCTGCCGGCCGGGGGCGAGAAACTGTCGACGGTGATCGCGATATGAAACTGTTCGTTGAGTGCTTCGAACAGGTTCGCGTCGGCAACGATGTCGATCTCAATGTACTTCGTGTCGGTCATCTGCGACGAGTCGACGGAAAAGTCAATCGGGCCCGTGGTCACGACGTTGTAATCGGAGCCCGGTTGAGCCGTGTCGGCGGTCACGTCGAAGCTCACTCGCACTGTTGTCGGCTGATCGGCAGCCGCCAAAGCTTGCAGGGTTACCGGAATGCGGATTCGCGTCGTTCCGTTGTCGCCTTCATGAATCACCACCTCCGGTCCGGCCAGCGGTGTTCCGTCGACCAGCTCCGCGCTGGGTCCCAGATCGAGTCGGACTTGCCCTTCGGCCACTCCGCAATTGCCGCCTGGCAAATTGAACGTGCCTTGCAGCGCTCCGAATTGAACTTGCAAGCATCCTCCCGCGTCCAGCGAACCGCTCATGGCCGGATTTGTGCTGTCGCCCGCCGGTACGCCTGCCAGAAATCCCCAACCGGTGAAACTGCCCGTCGCTTGCGTTCCGTCAAAGGCAAAGCTTAAATCCCCGTGCGCTTCCAAAACGGCGGGTACGTTCGGCACGGCGTCGATGTGCACCTCGGCCGAGAGTGTGACATTGGTGACCGTTGGCAAACCGCTTAGATCCGGTGGCACTACAGTGAAACCACCGTTGAATGAAACGCCGAAAGCTCCCAACAGATTGCTGTCGCCGCGGATATTCGAGAAATGCAAAGCACCATCCGCGTCGACGCGTATCGACGCACTGGCGTGCTCCAATGAAAAACCGGGAATGATCAGTGTGGCATCAGACAGCTCGATCGACATCCCGGCCGTGGCGGGCCGCGTATCGAACAACAGCGAAAGTGTTCCGCCGTCGATCTTCACGGGCCAACTGCCGTCGGCGAGCGGGTTGTTGTCGCTTGGGGCGATCAACTGCATGTTGCCGAAGCCCCCCGTGTCGTCAGCGCCGAATTGAAAGGATGCCTCTTCCGAGCCGGGATTGCCCAAGGTCGTTTCGCGATAGGGCATCTCAAAGGTCAATCCCAGGAGGTTGACCGAGGCCCCCAATCCCATGGTCACGGTCGAACCACCGCCTGGTGCGGTTTCGCGCCGCAAGGTCAGTTGCACACCTTCGGCACCGGTTCCCGGCAGGAAGAATGCGGCCCCGGAAATCGCATCGGCTGTTCCCGTAGCGCTGAAATCGGGAATCAGACCTGATTCGGGCAAGGAAATATTGAACGTGAAACTGCCGTCGGTGATCAATCCGGGAATGTCGATGTCGGCCAACAACTCCGCTCCGCCGCGGCGCATGATAAGCGGATCGGTCTCGTCATAGGAGTAGCCCGGCGAGTACACACGCATGCAACCGCCGTTATCGGTTCCCGTGCGAAGTTGCAACCAACCTGGTGTAGCCTCCGGATTATTCGGGTCAATCCCCATCAATCCGCCCACGCCGATGGCGGTTAAGAACCGGTTGAACTGGGCGGTCGCATTGACGACGGTGTGGACGTTGGGAAGACCAAAAGCGGCGCAGGCGGCCGGCGCATTGCCGAGGATCACTTCGGCAGCCACGCGCGGGAGGCCGCCATCGAGTTGCTCGTCGCCGTCGTCGCCGGCCGTAGGCAGCACGCGATCCCCCACAGCTTGCCGCACGCCGTCGTTGTTCAGGTCGATAAACACTTCGCCTTGAGGATCGAATCGGCCGTTCTTGTTCAGGTCGACCCATTCCTGCTCGGTGTAAACACCATCGCCGTTCAGATCCGTCCAGGGCTCGGGAAGGTCGATCTGCCCGTTGCGGGGATTCGTGTCTTCATACTCCCAGTACTCGGCGACACCGTTGCGATTCAAGTCGCTCCAAGGATCCCCCGAATCCCAGCGGCCGTTCTTGTTCAAATCTTCGAACGGCTCGGCGGCATCGACCACCCCGTTTCCGTTCTTGTCGTTCCACACTTCACCCGGATCCCATAAGCCGTCGCCGTCGAAATCACCGCCCAATGCGTCCCAAGTGCCGTTGCCGTTCCAGTCTTCCAGCGGTTCTCCCGGCTGCCACTGGCCATCACCGTTCGTGTCCTCAAACGGCTCGGGTGCGAACGGCTCGGCCAGATTGAACCCAGGCGTGCCGTTGATCTCTTCATACTGTTCGGCGGCGCTGGAATTCAGGTCGACGAGAAAACGGGTTTCGAGTCCGAGGAAGTCGCCGATAATCTCCAACTGTTCGCCGCGGCCGATCACCAGCGCTTCGCCGAGGTCGACTCCCAAGAGTTTGCCGGTTGTGGCATCCGGATTGCCGGGCACACTTTCCACGCTGCCGTACTGGCCGAAGAGGTAGCCGTCGGTCGCCCACTTCTCGCTAAGTTGGTCTCCCAACTCGGCAGCTCGCCCCGTCAGCCGAGCGACCAGCTCAGCCGGCGGCAGACCGACCAGCTCGTCAAGCCCGCCGAGCTCTTCCACGACGGGTGTCAGTAGATCGGGGACGAACAACTGAAGCTGAGCGACCTGCTGCTGAGCCGTAATCGCACCGGGAACTTCAGTCAAGAATCGCAGGAAGGCAAACGTCTCGTCCGGATGGGCGATCACGCACGAAATCGTATCGTCGCACTGCTGGCCAAGGCCTTGCATGTGCGCCAAGAGATCGTTTTTTACTTCATTGAAAAGGTCGACCGGTTCGGTCAGGAACCGCGGCAGAGTCAGCCGGCCGTCCAGCAGGATGCCGCCACCCTGGATCTTGTCCCAGTTGGTCCGACCGCTGTCGTCGGGCAACTGCGGATCAACGTAGATCTTGCCGCTGCCCAGCTGACCCGGATCGGTTACGAGCAGATGTTCGGTTTCCTTCAAGTATCGGGCGCCTGTCGTGGCCGTGTTGTCTTCCAACACCACGTCGCCGGGGAACATCAAGCCTTGCACTTGGGCCAATTCCAAGCCATAGAGGTCCACCGTGCCGCCCAGACCCGCGAACCAAGGTGAAGGACCGCTGAAATCGATTTCCGGAATCCGATTGAGAAACAGGTCCTTGAACAAGTTGGTGAACGGGACATGGACATTGACGTTCGTGATGTCGGACATGGGGGAGACCGGCAGCGTGCCTTGAGTGGCAATTCGCATGAGTTGCTCGATCAACCGCACTTGGGCATCGATGTCGATTCGCGTCTTGTCGATCCGCACGTGAACTCGCTCGCGCGGCGGTCCGATCGGGAAGCCCAGGATGACGGGCTGGACGTAGCCTTCGATCGAGAAACTGGGATTCATCACATCGAAAAAGGCGTTGGTTGCCTCTTCAGCCGCACTGCCAAGGGTCGAAAAGATGACCGACGCGATCGCTCCAGCCATCCGGGCCGACTTCTCCATCCGCGTGCGTGATTCAATGAGGCTGTCGGCCAGAGACAAGCCGGAGCTGTCGGGCTCGATCGAATCGACGAGGCTGACTAACTGAGTGAAATGCGTATCGGCCAAGGCGGTCGCCCGTTCGACCCCTGCCACGAACAAACGCTGAATCAGTTGATCGAGCTGCGGAATTCCGGTGGTGAACAGTTGCGGGTCCCAATCCACATCCAATTCCGGCGCCACTTGCATCAAGTCGGTCAGCAATTTGCCGGCAGCCATTACACCTAATTGGAAAGTCTCTGAATCAATGCTCCCTGGTGTCAGCAAGTCGGCAATCGAAGGGATCGCTGCTGGAACCTGGCTGCCACCGAGCATTCGGTTTTTCAGGAATGCCGTGTCGATCAACGTCTCCGAAGCACTGCCAAGCTCATCGCCAGGGCCGCCCTCGTCGAGTTGTCGATTTTCGTTTAGATCGAGCAAGAACTTGAAGAAGGCCGGACGTTGGCGCTCGCGGTCGACGGCCTGTTGGGCCGCGGTGATCAAACTGTCGAACACCGAGGAGTTGCCGTTGAGTGCCTTGAGTCGTTCCAGTCGAGCGACTTCAGCCTCCAGGATCGCAAGTTTACCAATGTACGCGAGGCGCTCGTTTTCGTACCGCCTAGCAACCAGCCCGAGTGCTTGATCCAAATAGGTGTTGCTTTCGTTGGCAATGGTCTCCAGAAACGCGCGCGCGGCAATCGCGGTGCCGGCCGCCAGTCCATCGGTGTCGAATTGAGCGCCGATGCGGGCTTGCATCGGAAGCAGTAGTGACAGTAAGCCACCGGTGCCCGGGATTCCCGCCGCTACATTGATACTTGGATTGATGGGGTCGCTGGAGTCGAACACGATGTCCGCCTGCGCGAGCGACTGGCCCAGGATCTCGACATCTCCGCGAACGAATACTTGAGCCTTGGACTGGGAAAGTGCTTCGAGCGTTGCCGCATCGTAACCAACGTTCATTCCCACCGTGACCCGCCCGCCGATGGCGTTGTACAGATTCGTATTGGTGAGCACGCCGCTAACGACTAAGCGGAATCCTTTGTTCCATGTGAATGTTGGCTCGTATTGATTCTTATTAACGATCCGCGTGATGGCAGCTTCGATCTCCGACGGTGAGAGGTTTTTTGGGCGGGCGAATTCGGGACGCGCGAGGATGTCGATCGGATTGGCCACTTCCTCGATTGGTGGCGCGTCGAAGACCAGAGCTCCTTCTAAGCCCTCGATGACGAAACCGGTCTGATTGCCGATCTGGTAGCCGGCCGCGGCACCGATTCCGAAAAACGCCGCACCAACCCCGGCGCCAACGATGCCTCCAATTGGAATCGGCACACCCGATTTCAACCGCACCAGGACAGGACCATATTGCGTGATGACCAGTTCCGCACCAATTCCCACGTTGCCTGCCGATAACTCGCCTTGCACTTGAGCGTAAAGAACTTGACGGTGCTCGGAGTTGTCGAGTTGGACGTCCTGGACACCAAGGGTCAAGCCGCCTCCGATAGAAACCGGCCCCAGTTCGAAGGGCTCCATGCCGATCGATACTCCGTTGACGCTCGAAACGTCGAAAGGCAGCGGACACGTCTCGCTGCCGATCAAGGCGGGATGGGTTGCGCACGAGTTCGAAACGTATCTTGCCAGTTCGGCCAGTTTGATTTCCAACTTCTTGATTTGAGCGCGGATCGGCCAACCCCCTTCGCTCGATTCAAGCCCGCCGCTGACGATCAGCCGATAGTTGCGCGGGTCGACCAGTTCCTGAAACGGCGTGAGGGAATCCGAGCCGAGTTGATCAAGCGTTAAATCAAAATCGTCGCCTGTCCCTTCCGCACCCTTGAAGCGAATGCCGACTTCCGTGACATGCAACGGGAACCAATCGGGTAGTCCAAAAACATTGCCCCCCGGAACTCCCGAATCTTCGTCGATGGCGACACGGAAGAACGCGCCGATCGTCTCGTCAAAATCCAGCGTCGCCGGATCATCGACTGGTTCGGCTGCCATGACGAACACACGTTGCAAATCGGCACTAATGCCGAATCCGCCAGCTTCAAAGGTAAGTCCTTTGATCGAATCGGGCGCGGCCTCTTCAACCCGTACCCCGGCTTGGCGCAGAATAAAGTAAGGTTCGTTCGCTGCGGCGTCCGTATTCACCTGGGCCCGTCCGAATATCGTGAAGTAATCGCCCAGGGGAATTTCCACCATGCCGGTGTCAAACGACTCCAATGAGGCCTGGAACGACAAATCGAACGGCTGCGCTGGCGTGGCACGATTAGCCAGGACGGTATTGAACCGGGCGTAGCCTTGGTCCACGCCGAACCAGCTTGTGTCGACCGACGCCTCGACCACCCAATCCAGATCCAGCTTCGTATCGGTATAGCTGGTTCCTCAGATCGTCGTGCCTTCCGAAACGGAGATCTGGCCTACGGCCGACGCCCGGACGCTGTTGTTTTCATTGGGACGCGTGTCGCGCAGCGTAAAGGTACCGGCGATATCGCCGTCCCAGCTCCCGTTGACAAACTTCCCCAAGTACAACGCACCGTCGGCAGCAACCGATGTGGCGGGAATCGGTACGTTGCGGGCACCGATGAAGATGGGGCCGAGTTCGGTGAACATCAGTTGCCGGTCGGGATTGAGCAACGACGAAGCCTCGACTTCCACCTGAACAAAACCGTTTTCACAGAGGGTTAATCCTTGAACGTCAGGAAACTCGTTGGAATCGATTTCAGGCCAGTTGATGACCGTGCCGCTCGAGCAACTTTGTTGATCGGGTCGGCCAATCGCCAGGATCGGATCAAAGGGCAACGCCGCAAAGAACCCTCGCTTCTTGGGCTTCCCATCTTGCATGACGACGTTGCCGTCCTCGTCTGTTTCATACAAGTTAAATTGTGCGTCGACGCTAAGTTTGAACGTGTCCAGTTGGTTCGTATCAGGAAACTCAAGGTGGACGTTTTCGACCGTCAGTGGCAAGAGATCTCGCAGGTTGAATTCGTCCAGCCCCTGGCCGACTGGTAGATCGAAGCCTACCGCCTGGCCGAAGGCGAAGGCAGCGTCGCGCACGATTTGGCCTGCATCGATCTCAGGCCGCTTCAGTGCCAGCAGCGGAACGTCGTCATCGGGATTCGTATCTTGAATTTGGAACGGTTCGTCGCCGAAGAACGGTACGGTGATGCCGACGCCACCCGCCTGGAGAAGATTCGGACCACCGGCCAAATCGATCTTTCCGTCATAGATTTCAAGGAAGACGACGTCTTTGATACCGGCAGAGAAGCGTTCAGCCCCAAGGGCCAGGCCATCTGTACTCAATGTTCCAAACCCACCCTCGATGGCCACCAGGCCTTCTGGTGAATTGGGGTCGTCCGGGTATAGCGGTGTGCCGCCGTCGCTGACTTCGTACAACAACGCATCGAGGTCGGAAACGCCGATTTCAGCCGCAACGCTAGTTGGAGGACCCAAGATGTCCTGCTGATTGAAACGCACGTCCAATTCAGCCGCCAGGCGCGCTCGGGAAACCAGCAGCCAGTCGCCCAGTCGGACCTCGGTCGGCTTGCCCGTCAGGATACCATTTTCTACTCTCCACACGCCTCGCTCCACTTGCCAGGGATCAGCGGGCGTGCTGGTGAGCGGATCCTGAGCCAACTCGACATAGGTGCCGGATGCTGCCTGTTTGGCAAAGACGCGGTAATTCTGGAACTGGGCCGAGCGGGTGGACGCGGCCAGCCCGGCAAGTCCTCCGGCGAAACTGCTCGAAAACTGATAGTTTGCTTGTACGTTAAACCCGCCTGTGCTCAATTGGCGACCCACGCGCACCTGGCCGCCGTTCCACTCGACGCGCATCCGGATCATCCCGGAGACTCCCGCCAACTCTTCAGCGTTACCATTGGCCAGAACGGTCCAGCGCGGCTCGCTCGAGCCCACGTTGCCAGAGGAACCGCCCGCTTCCACCAATTCAAACTGACCAATAACCCACCGTTTGCCGAACTCGGTCGTGTTTTCGAGCCCCGCGAACTTGAACCGATCCGGCGACTGGTAATCAAAGATCATCATTCCGCCGAGTTGCCCGTCGACGTCTACTTCGATCGCCCCGATGGTCGGTACCGCCTCTCTGCGAGTTAACACGGCATCCGCACCGATCTCGGTCACGACCTCGGCATGCAGTCCTTGGTTGTCCACCTGAGCTTGAAAGCCGATTTCGGTTGGAACGCCCTCTTGCAAGCTGTACGGGATCAACAATCGGCCTTGCAACTGAGCGTCGAAATTGAATTCGGTGTCGACGGAAAAGGCCAGCCCCGTATCGCGCAGCTCAAATCCCTCGATCTCGGCCGTCACTCCCGTGTCCACGGGCTTGGGCGGTTGGATGGTGATGCTGTAATAGGGATTGCGGCCGCCGGCGTCGTCCGACACACGCAGGTAATAGACGCCGGCCGGTTGCCCCAAGAGCGAAACACGAGCGCGATCGCCGAACGCCAAAGCGTCTCCACGTACGAATACGACCGACCGCCCGCCGGTGGCCGAGTCAACGGTCTCGCGATACAGTTCCAGGTCCAAGTCGCCCCGCTGCCGCGCGAAGTCGACTTGCACGTAGCTGGTCGGTGTGCCGCGCGATGTGATTTCGAAACGGAACCAATCGGCGGCATCGCGCAAGGCCAAGGGAACTACGGTCAATTTCTGGTTGGGGATTCCCAGGTCGCCTGGCCCGCCGACAAGCAACTGATGGTAGTCGCCCAAGAATTCGTGAACGTCGTCCTTTTCCTGTCCGTTTACCGTAATGGTTTGCGTCTTGAGCGCTTCAGCCAATTGCGGGTCGATGTTGAGATCCAGCGTTCCCGTTCGCAACTCGAACACGGTGGGCAGATCGGCGCCTTCCGGCGGGCGGTCGGCGGGCGCGATCGTATCAAGTGACGGTTTGAAAACGGCTCCCGCCAGCGGCAGAGACAAGCTCGGATCGGTAGCGCCGCTGCCCGCTTCGCTCACACCCGGTATTTTCGCATTGGCAGCGAGCATCAATTGGAACGAGTCGAGCGGGTTGCCGTCAAAACCGACTTGCAGATGCTGCAACTGATCGAGATGGCTCAACCGAAGCTTTCCATCAGCGGGCGCCACGTGGCTCCAATCAGCTTGGACTTTGGTCGTGAGATACCCTTCGCCATGTTCCAAGGTCAGGATTCCGTCGAACAGTTCGAGCTGAGCGTCGATATGGGCGGCAATCCCAAAACGCGCTCCCATGTCGGTTACCGGCCGCTGTTGGGGTTCCGATTTGGCGGTGCGATCCGGCCGCGTGCGGATGTAGAAGGAATCGTTGGATGAATCGAGTCCGAACACGATCTGGCCGGTCAGTTCCGGGCGATCCACGGAGGCCGTGCCGGAGAATCCTTCGGGCAACAGATCAGTGAAGTCGGCGGCCAGCAGGGTGGGCGAGAGGATGGCCGATATGGCGTTCAGATCAAAACTGAACTCGATCAAGTTCTTGGTTTCCGCCGGCGGACCGTTCTGCAGCCAGTCCAGAACCTCGGACAGGCTGATCGTGTCGACGACGTCGAAGGCGCCGATCGCGGCATCCAGCAATCCGCCCGCGTATCCGGCAGCCCGATTGAAGCTGCCGCCGAGCGACGGGAACTGGATGTCTTCCATTCCGAAACTCGAACCCACGCCCGAACCGGCCGCATCGCCGTCGCCCAGCGGCGTGGTCAACGAGTCGAATTGCCGAGTGATCCAGCCCCACAGCGAATCATCGCCGGTTTGCCCGACAGTGCCGGCCGGTGTGTTTTCGTAGGTGATCGTGATCTCGGTCGACTGTCTTTCGCCGGCAATGATGGTCGTCAGTTGGATGGTCTGGCTTCCGTCTTCTCCTGGCGGGGGCGTGTATAGGAATCGGTCCCCCTGCTGGCCGTCTCGCTGCAGCGTTCCTTTGGCGGGCGCCGCGAGTTCGGCGGTAACCTGTTGGCCTGTCAGCCGGCCCGTCCCCTGATACAACTCGCCGCGGATCACTGCCTGCTCGGGCGTATCGACATGACTGCTGACGCTCAGCTCCTTCGACCAGGCGTTATCGTTTTCAGAGGCTTTCTTGGCAGCCCCATCAAACCGATACTCGGCCGGCAACTTGATCTTCCGCCGCCAGTCGTAAATCGTCCCGTACTCCGAGTCGGAAGCCAGGACATCGACGACCAATTCGGTGGCGTTCGGACCCAAGCGGATGCCGTTCACATAATGCCCATTGGGAGCCAGTCGCTTCAGTTCACCGTCCTGTTCGCTTAACATGCCGTTGAACGGAACGACATCGACGACGACCGGGTGGCCGCTCATCGTGGCGGCCTGGACCTTGCCCGTGCCCGTCCCGCCGGCTCCGGGATCGGCGTCCCACAGATAGTAATTTGCGTTGACGGTGAGCAACGCGTTGGTGGCGGGACCGTCCAGCAGCACCTCGTCGATTTTCAGTTCGTAGCCAAGCCGGCTTAAGATGGCGTTGAAACTATACGATTCGTCGTTGATGTCGCTGCGATCAAATCCCATATGCTCAGCCTGGGCCGCCCAACGCAGCAGGCGGCGTGCGCCATCGGCCGACGGCGCTTCGCCCACACGATTGGGGTCCGGGTCCCAAATCAACTGGATCAACGCTTCCACAACCTGACGGTATTTCGTCCGCAGCGTGTCTTCCAATGGCCCCTGCGGGAACAACTCGTCCACCCCCAAGAACTCGTTGGCGGCACGCCATCGGGCGTATTCGGTGAGGGTGGTTTCCAGCGTGTCGATCGACAACTCGTCCACGCGCTTCTGCAATCCCACCGGCTCGTCGGGACCTGCCAAGCCGGCATTGAGCCAATACTCTTGGGGGGCCTTGAGTAGTTGCGGATCGATATTCAAATCGAAGTCAAACTCCGCCATGGGCCCTAGGTCGATCACGGCCTGGCCGACGATTTCGCCCACTCGCGCTTCCGCTTCCGTTTGCGCGGCGGAAAACGCGGTAACGGTCGCGGCACCGTCGTCAGTCGACTGATGCGGAACGCGGATCGAGCGGCTGCGGACGCCGTCCTGGTCGCGATAAGCAAACGCAATGACGATGTCGCCGGTCTGTTTCACATTTGGCGATACAACAAACCGTACGATGCCGCTCTCGTTGGTTACGTAGAACAGCTCCGTTTCGGCCGCCGGACCGTGAATGGCGGTGAACACCGTTTGATGCGCAGCCGGTGCGGGGCCGCGCGTCAATCGCAGCTCCACCAAAAGTTCTTCGCCGTCCACGAGTGTGGGCGCAGTGGTCGAAAGCGCGCCCGGTCCGTCACTGACCTTCGCCACACGGATGTCCATCACCGGTGCGCCTTCCAACAGGACGCGCTGCTCGGCGAACGTGATGAAACTCCCTTGCTCGGCGATCGTGGACGCGTTCCAAGAAACGACGGCATCGACCTCGATGACCTCCTCACGCGTATCCATCGGTATCGTATGGCGAAAATAGCCATCCGCGTCCGTTGCGCCGGTTATCAAGTCAGTGGAGCTTCCACCGACAGGAGTTACGGCCACGGTTAATCCCTCGACAAACAACAACTCTTCAACACCCTCGACGCGGATACCGGCGCGCATCTGGAATTTCGCCGATGTGGTGCTCGTTCCGTTGGGCTTCAAAAAGGTCTCGTCGCGGCTGGTAGAAATCTCGGGAATGTAGCAAAGGGCGTCGCGGATTTCTTCGAGTGTGGACGGCGCGCGCTTGAAGACTTCGAGGATGCGCCCGGCCGTGTAATATTCCAACGCCTCCTCGCCCTCTTGTACCAATCGCCTGAGCAACTCGACACGGTACTCTCGCTGCTGCTCCGTGCCGCTGGGGGCCGCCTTGTACTCGTCGGCTCGTGCCACGCATCGGTCGTGCGTCCGCGCGATCGCCGTGTTCAATGCAGCAATGATCCGCTCGTCGCCCGCCAGTGCGTTGAAGCCGGGGACGGACGACGGTGCGATCTCCAGTGCTTTGGCGGCCGCAAACCACTGAGCCCAGTTGCCCAGCGCGTTTTGGAGCGTTTGTCGGAAGACGGCATCCTGCTCATCTGCGTTTTCGTTCCACTGGAGGTCGGGCGGGAGGTGAGTGACCGCTTCCAACCAATAAAGCACGCTCCCCACGGCATGCCCGGCCCCTAACGTTTGGTAGTCGTCGGGAGTTCCCCACCATTGCGAGAGAATCTGTTTGGCGGGACCTCTGATGGCATCCCAATCGACCGTTTGGACACCGAGCGAATCGGTGGTGGTGTGTGCCGCAATCAGATCGGCCAGATCAGCAGCGGCTTGCTCTTGGTCGGGCGTGTCGAACCCACTGCCGGTCGCGTCCCCGCTTCCGCCGGAGTTTTCTCGAGGCTGATAGACCAGCGTCAACATTTTGCTGAACAGCGCGCCGTTTTCGGTATAGCTGGCAATGACGAGGGCGACTCCGTTCGAATCGACGGGCATGTCGGGGGTTGCATTGGGAGGCGTATACACGACACGCGCGACTCCGTTCTCGTCGGTCTCCGTCTCGCCGCTCGATAGCGTCCCGGCCCCGATCAGCCGGTAGCTGACCGGCGCTCCCGCTACGACTTCACCACGCCGAGACAGATCCACGCGCAGGACCACGGAAGCCTGGTCGGACTTCACCGAGCCGAGTGCCAGCGTGCTGGGTGGTTGATCGCCGAGTCGACCTCGCAACGTCAACGATGGGGGCGCCACACGGGTTACGCGCACCCGATCCAACTCAACTCCGGCAAACAACGTGATGAAATCGACGTCCACCGAACCGAGCGTTGCGCCGGCAGTAGCCGACGTTGCAAAGTCTGCTGCAGCAATCCGGGGCTCGTAAGCTCCCGTACCCTCGTCGAACTCCATCGTCGAGCCGACCGAAAAACTGGCTTGTTCGATCTCGATTCCACTCGGGCTGGACAACTCGACCGTCAACGGTGCCGGGATGCCCGGCTTGATCCAAACCTGCGCCGCCTCATTGGTACCGGGTCCGGGGGTAACCACTTCCAGGATTGGCCGGCCACTGATGGCGATCGACGGCGACTGAGTTGACAATGGGGAAACATGGGGACCGTCATCCCAGCGGGTTCGTAACCCGGCTTCGGCAAGAATGTCTCCTTTCGACCAGGGAGTCTGCCGCCCCGACTCGGACGTCGCCAACACGGTGGCCACCATCGGAGCCATCGAATCGGCGGTCACGCGCCAACGGAGCGCTTCCACCAATGGGCGCGTGCCGAGCAACGGCTCACCGAACCAATCACTCAGTTGTTCGTCGCCGAAAGCCCTGGCATTCATTTCGGGTTGCAACCGGCGGAAGAAATCGAGGTTTCGCTCGATGGCGTCCTGCAGCAGCGACCCGTACTGAGAGCCTGCCGCGTCGCGCTTCGCGATCAAGTCGGCCGTAAGGTGTTCGCCGAGCAACGTGACGTTTCCCAGCCATTCAAGCAATTCCGTGCCGGCATCGTCGGTTGCCCGCTCGGCCGCCTTGTACGTCTGCATCCGCGCTTCGATCGACACGTTACCAAGGTTTTGATACGCCTCGCTCGCGGTTTGTGCCTCTTGAATCGAGCCCGTGACAGCTCCGTTGTACCATTCGACCAGCAGCGGCTGCAGGCCCACCAGATCTCCCGGATGGACGACCCCTCCGGATTGCACGATCAGCCGTTCCCGCTCGGCACGCACCGCGTCTGCGTCCGCGGATGCGGCATTGGGCGAGACCGCCGGACTGACCGTGCCGGAGGCCGTCGCGTAGTTCGCCTCGTCGGTCACCACCTGGAAATTGAGGTTGTCCGTGTAGGCATGTCCCTTCTCGAAGTAGACGGCGCCTAGGACGGCCGTGTCGACCGCGCCGGCGGGCGGGAAGTACTCCGCAAACGTATAGCCGTCCGGGCTCGTCCGCGCGCCGACGCGCACGCGCGTGGCAGCCCCGGACGGAGTCAAACTGCCGAGGTCTTCGTTGAGCAGGTAGAAAGTGACCGGCGCATCGGCGAGCGGTCCCCCGTCCGCGGACCACGCGTGCCCGGAGTAGCACCGACTGTTGTGGCCCCACCAGCGGTGGCGAATCGGAAACCGAATCGTTGCCCGCCACGCCTCCTTCCAACTCGACATGCGGGCGCCCCAAGACGACTTCCGTGCGCGACTCGGCCAGCGGCAGCTCTTTGATACCGGCCGTGAATTCCACTTGGGCCAAGGTATCGTTCTCGCCCAAGTGCACGCTCGTCCGTACAACCCCCGTTGCATCCGTGGTCAACTCGACCGATCCGTCGTTGCGCTCGGAATCGAACCAGTCGATCCCGGGGAGGCCTACCAGCTCCAGCAGTTGATCGAGTGTGCTGTTTTCCGTGGCCGGGGCTCCGGATACCCGATTGCTGTTGTCCCGACCGCGGGCGCGAATCACGACCTGCTGGGTATCGAACACGGGCGCGCCGAACTTGGAATCGTAGTCCGGCGCCTTCGGGTCGGCATTGATCGGCACGCCGGTATGCTTGAATTGGATTCCCGCCTTCGCTCGGAATAGCGCTTCGTCATCCTTTCCCAATAAGCCGTCTTCCGTTTGGGCCACGAGTGATGTTTCTTCGTTCACGATCACGACGCGCAACGGAAGATGCTCCATCACGTATCGCGGCGAGATATCGGTGCGAACGTCGGTCAGGTTGAAGAAGTCGGCGGTCGTTGCCCATTGGACCATGTCGTAGGCGCGGTCGAGATAACCGTCGCCGCCGTCCCGGGCTGGTCCTCGGGGGTTGGCATGGAAGATGGCGATGGCATCGTCGTGGGCCCGCCGAATGGCCTCGGCGATCGCATCGGCAACGCTCAATCTCAACTGATCCAAAAGAGAAACCTGTTGGGACGGTGCGGTGTCTCGGCCGCCCCACAGCGCACTGAGCGTCCGGTTGAAAAGCTCCCAGTCACCGAGCGCTGCGATGAGCGAATCGCGGAATTCGCCCCACGTCTGGTTGCCGTCAAAGTCCGGCGAACCGGGATCCAGCCGGTTGATTCGCTCTTTGACGGAGAGGTTCGTATCGTCCGGATCACCACTTCCACTCAGCCACTCGGCCATCGCCTGGAGAATACCGCTGTCGTTCGCGTCTGCGGCGCCTTCTTCGATTCTCTGTCGGATCATCGTCCGTGCACGCTCGGCATCGGCCGTTGGTGGAATGTCTTCGGGCAGGGCACCTCGCGGCTTGGTAACCGTTGCCATGACCTGGCTGACGCTTTCTCCAAAGCCGGATGCCAGACCGGACAGATAATCCGCCAGACCGATTCCGTCGATCAGGGCATAGCCCGCCTCCAAGGCATTGGCGAGAAACACACCTGCCGTGTAGTCCTGAACGCCGTCTTCGTCCACATCGGGGTTTTTCAGATCCAACTGACCCCAAGTGAATTGGACGTTCGCCAGCGACGAAGCGGAAAGATCCGTCAGTTCGATTCCCAAACCGGCCGAACCCCGAATTCGAAACGGATCGCCGCCGTGTGCCGTATTCGGCAAACGCGGATCAACATCAACGTAGTCGAGAAATCCGAGCACGAGATCGGCGTCCACCGTACCGGTAATCGTGGCCGGCTCGCCAGCAGCGACCGGATCGAGCGCGAGTCGCACGTCGTTGGCCAGATGCTCACCCACATCGCCCAGTCGCATGCGCCCCGCGCCCGGATCGAACGTCAACACGGGTCGCGCTTGAATGTTACCAACCAACTGAACCGTACTGCTGAAGTGCCTGCCTCTGGCCGCCGGCTCGACTACGACGCGCCCCCCGATGTGGGTCGCCGAGTCCAGGTAACTGCCTGCCGTATCCAAGCCGAACTGCACCAGGGCTTCCGGAAGAAACGTGCCCCGTACGGTCCCTTCCAAGCCGAACTGATCGAGCGCGCCGAGCGTGTCCTTTCCCAACGAGAAATCGAACTCGGCACTGAGCGGGGCAAAAGCATGCTCCGGTACCGTAAACGACAGGGTCACGAGCTGGTCGTTGGACAATTGCGTGGCATCGCCGGAAAGGAACGCGCGCAACGCATCGTCCGAGGTCATCTGCACGTCGATCCCGATCAATCCGAGTGCACTGCTGGTGGGAACGCGTGGTGGCAACAGCGGTTGCGAGCCGTCGTCGGGGGGAAGCAAGCCAAGCCGATCTGCGGCGCGCACGGCGTTGATCAGACCGTATCCTTCCTCGTCGGTGTAGTCTTCGCCCGAAAACGTTTGGGCGGATCCGGTCAGCGCGTCGGTGATCAGGGCTCTCCATTGCGTTTGGGGACGACCATCCTTTTCCAGTAGCTCCATCAGCAGGCCGCTGACCGCGGCGACGTGAGCCGCCGCGGCTCCCGTGCCGTCGAATCGCCGACTCGCTCCGCCCGCCCCGCTGACTTTTACACCCGACACTCCCAGCACGTCGAGCGAAGGCACGGGCGTTTGGCCACGCCTCGTCGATGGACCGGCGTTGCTGGTCGGCGAGACCTGGTTCGGCTGGGCGATGTCCATGGCACCAACGACCAGCACGTGCGGCAGGCTTTTGTGGGATACAAGGGCATCGCCACGTTGAGTCGGATCCACTTGAAACACAAGACCGCGATCGCCGAAGATCTCGAATTCGGGCAGCACATCCGGTTTTGCCTGCTGGGCCAGTTCCACCACGAAGTATGCCGTCTCGCCCTGATCGAGCGAAAAGAATAACTCGGCGGATGCCGACGGCTGAGCTTCGGAGGTGGCGACCGTACCGGTAATCGTCTTTGTCGCCGGGGCGTAATCAACGCGGTGAAGGACCAGCCGGTTTTGGGGATCATAGAATGAGTCGTTCCATTGGAGCGAGAGCCGGTGGTTGCCCGAAGTGCTCGCCTGGACCTGCAGCACGAACCGGCCGTCAACGTCGTTTCCCGGATCGATGATGTGTAAATCCCCCATCGCTGTCGAATCGGGAGCCATCGTTTCCTGAAAATGGTTCAGCCGATCGTCGCCGGCGCTCGTGATCCACGTGACGCCGTGTGTCTCAAGGAGTTCACGCAATTGGGCTGTGAACCAACTGTCCTGGAACCATGTGTCGTTGAGAAAGGAATAGTCGTCGACGATCACGTCGGCACCGGCGGCGATCAGGGCCTTCGCCCCTTCGATAAACAGAACCTGTTTGTCCTCCGCATCATTCGTCTCAAACGGAGCGTCGATGCCCCAGAACAAGAGTTGGGCGTCGGGAGCGACATCATGAATGATCTCCATCATGCCGATACCGCCGCTGCCAAAACCGGCGCGACGCACGTCGACCCATGGTCCGGGTTGTGACTCGTCGGTGCGCAGAGCTGGCAGATCGCCGGTCGTGATGGCCCTGTTGAGTGCCGTCCATGTGGTCGGCTCGGCGCCTGAGGTCGCAATGCCGTCGGAAATCACGGCGATTTTGATGCCGGCCCCGGAGACGCCGGCTCGGTGCCGTAGCCGATCGGCTTCCAGCCACTGGTCGCCCTCCGTGGCGAACAGTCCCTGCCCGCCTTGCGGCACGTCGACCAGACCGCGAAGCCAACCGACAAACCGATCCATCCAGATGGAATCACCGCTCGCGTCATGATCAGCAACGGCGCGGGAGGTCGTCACGCTCTTGGCTTCGAGCGACCCTGTAAAGGGTAAGACCAATTCGCCGATTTTGTCGAGCAATTCAGGTTGGAAGTACTGGTCCAGCGTGTCGGACAATCGCGATGTTAAGGAACTCAGCAACACGTCGCCGGAGACCGGAGCCAGGTTGTCGGTGACCGTAACCGTGCCATCTGCGGACGATAGCATCCAAGCGTCCGTGAATGTATAGCCCGTGTCGCCGCCGTCGAGCTGCAGTGACCAGTCGAGTGCGATCTCGGCGGATGCTGTAGCCGTTGATTGGAAGGTGGTGGTCGGATCGGAAAACTGTGCCGCGCGAAGACGGACGGGGGCGCCGGCGGCGGCTAGCGCAAGATGCAAATCGGCCGTGACCTGACTTGTGGGTTGCGCAAGAAGCGAAAACGCGCCGCCCGGAAGCGGCGATTGTCCCGTCATCGGGTCCGCCGACGTGATCGATGCGTCGAAGATCGTGAGAGGTTCCAAGTAGAACGCCGTTTCGTCGACCCCCAAGTTCCAGTCGAACGAGAGGTCGAGCGACGGGTTCAAATCGGCGGCGAGCGCAGCACCGGGAGCCAATCCGGTAAGCTGGGAGTTCATCGTGTCGTCGTAAGGAATGCTCGTGCCTTGGTCGCTGAGCGAGGCGACAATGGGCACCGCCAGAAGATTCCTGTCACATGCCGCGTCACCGAGAACGCATGCGCTGCCGTATCCCAAGTTCTGCAGTGCCGTGCGGAGATCGGTGAGCGTGTTCAGGGAAGTCGCCTCGTCGATCGTCTTCAAGTTGGCCGTGGCCCATGAAGTCAAGAGCGAATCCACTCCCAAGGCGCCGGCCACCGCGTCGGGCAAAACGAGTAGATCCTCGCCATGGGTGTCCAGTGCGGCCGCCCAATCGGGCAGTGCCGCCAACAGCGCCGTAACCCCGGCATTCCATTGCGACCGCAGTTGTTGCGCAAGAGCGGCTTGATCCACCGCCGTAACTTCCAGCGCCATTTGCGTGGCTGTGGTCATCGGCGTCAATCGACGCGTCGCATCAATATAAACTCCGCTGACCTGCGAAAAACTGCCGTTGACGTTTGCCGCGGAAACAACATCGAATTGCTCACCGACCGCCGGATCCAATCCCGGCAGGGGATCAAGATTGAGCCGGCCGCCGAGCGATGCCGTGCCGGTAACTTGGAGTTGCGAGAAATCCGTGGCTACCTTGCGCGCGGTGATGACCGAGGAGCCAGTGCCGCCGCGACGAGAGCGAAAGGACATCCCGCCCGACTTGGAATCGATTTGCCTGCAGTGCCTGGAAAAACTACCAGAACAACGCTACGTGTCGGCCCGCGATCTGGCGGACGACTTGAAGAGGTTTCTCGCGCATCAACCCGTTCGAGCCCGCAGACTCGGGCCGATCACCCGCACCTGGCGTTGGTGCCTCCGCCATCGCACCGTGGTTTCACTCGCCTTGATCCTGTTCCTGGTGCTGGGTGTTCAGGCTGCTACGACCACGGTGCTGTGGCGACGCGCGGTGGTAGAACGCGGCCGCGCTGATTGGCGTGCCGAACAACTGGCGGTCAAATCGGAACAACTCGAACAAGCCATCGATCGATTGTTCCGTACCGTCGCCGACAGTCCTGAGATCCATACGGTGGATGCCGAACATTTGCGACAAAGGCTCTTGTCGGAGGTCCGAGAGTACTACGAACTCTTCTTAACCGAGAGTCCGCAGGATGATGCGTTGCGGCTCAACCATTCGAAAAACCTGTTCCGGCTCGCGGAGATCCACGCCGCGCTCGGCGATCGGCAAGGTGCTGTTCGGCTGGCTCGCCAAGCCTTGGTGAACCTCAATGCCGTCCGCTTGCCAGGCGATGATGCCACGGCAAATCGAGCGCGCTGGCAAGCATTTCTCGGACATCACCTGTTTCGGGCCGGCCAGTTTGACGAGGCGCGTCAAGTCTACCAGGACTTGCTGGCAGACGAAGCGGTGAAGGCAGACCAAGATGCCGCGCTAATAGCGAGCGCTTGGAGCGATCTGGCGGCCAGCGAGCTGTTTCTAGCCGACACCACGCGGGCTCGCGCGGCAGCGACGGAAGCCCAACGACTGTGGAAGCAGTGCCTGGCAGCAAACCCGCACCTCGGTACGAGCCAGAATCGTCTGGCCTACGCACGGTGGCTGGTCACGCAGGGCCAGCTCTGCGAGATGACCGGCGCGCCAACGGAAAGCAAGAGCTACTTCGAGCAAGCAATCGAGTGGCTGTCAGCCACGCCGTGGGAGTCGGACGATCTGCGCGGCGACCAGTGGCGAGCCATGTTGGCCAGGTCCCAACAGGGGCTCGGCATCGCTTTCGCTGAATTGGGCGAGTTGAGCCGTGCCCGCCAGTGGTACCAAGCATCGCTGACCGAATACGGTCGATTGGTGCGCCAGCGACCTTCTGCTGTGAAGTATCGTGAGGACATGACCGGTCCGCGGTATAGCCTGGCAGTAACCGAGCTGTTGTTGGAGAACTACGCGCAAGCAGAGCAGTTGATCCGGGAAAACGTAGCTGAAATGAGATCGCTGCAGCAGGCCGCGCCCGACCAGCGTTTGACGCTGGAGGATCGTTGTGGCAAGGACCTGAATCTGCTTTACGTCATCCTGCGACGTAAAGGGGACACCGGCGGTGCCAACGAGGCGATCGAGGAAGCTCTGGCATGCTTTCAAACCGTCTTGGAAGAACGTCCGGATTGGACCGAAACACGCATTGCCCAGGCCGAAACCGTCGGCAATTTCGGAAATCTCTTGGCGGATATGAAGCGAGATTCGGAGGCGATCGAGCAATACGAACGATCGAGGTCGTTGATCGAACCGATCCACCAGCTCCAACCGCAACACGCGCGAGCTGCACGAGTATTCCACAGTTCATTTACCGGTCCCATCGCGTTGTACAGCGCACGTCAGCAATTCGATCTGGCCTTGACCGAACTGCAACGAATGAAGGAAGCTCTGCCTGGACTACCAGCGAGAGAGCGATGGCTCGAGGTATGGTTGTTGGATCGATCGGGAAATTATGATAAAGCGGCGTCCGTTCTGGAGGAGCTGGTGGCTTCGACTGGATGGACACCGGAGGATGCAGCGCAGATTGCCGAACAGGCGCGGAATCTGGTGGCGGACCACGAGAACCAGAACCGCCGGGCATCGGAGACGGGCTCCCCGCCGCCCGATTCCTACCTTGCGCGGCTGCACGAACTGGCTGCTGAACAAGCCCCCCCGACCTCGCCCTGAAACGGCCCGCTGGCAAGGCCCCAGCCGTGTCCTCATCGCGTTCATGCATCGAGTTTCCCCATATCGTCCTCCTTGATTTCAGCTAGTGGTTGACTGATCAGAATCCTTGGTTCACGATGCCGACCTATTGATTCCAAACACGGCGTCACGCATGATGCACCACGCATCAACCATCAGGAATTAGGGATTTGGGGATTCACTCATGGCGTCATCCATTCGCTCCGACCGTTTGCTGGAACGATTCACGCGTTACGTCCGCGTCGATACTACAGCCAACCCGGACTCGGGAGAATATCCGAGTTCGGCGGGGCAATTGGAGCTGGGCGCCATGTTGGTCGACGAACTGCGTCAGGCAGGAATCGCGGACGCGGAGCAAGACGAGCATGGCCTGGTGTGGGGCACCGTGCCGGCTACCGTGCCGGGCGACTTGCCAACGATCCTGCTCAACGCCCACCTGGACACTTCGCCTGAGGCGCCCGGCGCGAATGTCGATCCGCAGATCATTGAAAGCTACGCAGGTGGCGATATCCCTTTGCCGCGTGGCGACCAGGTGATTCGCGTGGCCGACGCACCGGAACTCAAGGAAATGACCGGACACTGCCTGGTCACTACCGACGGCACGACGTTGCTCGGCGCCGACGACAAAGCGGGGGTGGCGGTGATCATGGAGCTGGCGCAGCACTTGATTGAAAATCCACACCTGCCGCATGGTCCCGTGCGGATCATGTTCACCTGCGACGAAGAGATCGGACACGGGGCGCGGCACTTTGATTTGCAGCGTGCCGGAGCTGCGGCTGGCTACACGCTGGACGGGCAAGGGCACGGCGAAGTCGAAAACGAAAACTTCTCGGCCGACGCGCTGACCGTCCGGGCGATGGGTCACAACATCCATCCGGCCATCGCCAAGGGCAGGATGAAGCACGCTTTGCGGGCCATGTGCCATTTTGTCGATCGGCTGCCGCGCGACCGGTTGAGTCCGGAAACGACCGACGGACGCAACGGGTTCCTCCATCCATATCACTTGCAAGCCGGTGTGGGTGAAGCTTCGTGTGAGATCCTGTTGCGCGACTTCGACACGGCCCGGTTGGACGAGTATGCGGCGCTGGCCGAAGCGGCGGCGGCGGAGACGGAAGCCGCCTTTCCCGGCGTGCGGCTACAGATCGATCGGCGTCGGCAGTACCGCAACATGGCTGAGTTCCTGCAGGCGGCGCCCCACGTGGTCGAACTGGCGTGCGAAGCGTACCGTCGGCTGGGACGGCCATGGACGCTGGGCGCCATTCGCGGCGGGACCGACGGAGCGATGTTCTCCGAGATGGGGCTGCCCACGCCCAATTTGTCGACCGGCCAACATGCGATCCACAGCGTGCTCGAATTCGCGTCGCTGGACGAGATGGTATGGGCGGTCGAGCATCTGGTCGAGTTGCTCGATCTATGGCAGGCGTTTGGCCGCACTTGACCTGGCTGCCTGCCTCCCCATCACCCCTGACTCCCCATCATCAGGGATCTACGTGACGAAATGCGTGGCTGGCAACGATCGAAGATGCAGGGGAACAACTGGTTGCAATTTGGGGCAACAGGTTTTCGCAGCGCAACACACCGTGGAACGAGATAGACGCCATAGGCCGCCAAGAGTTTTTACGGTAGGTGCACTCGACACCTATCCCCCTGCCGAAAGCCGTCCGGGAAATAGACAGTCCAGCATCTCCTCGTCAGGTTGCGCAGCGTATTCGGACAATTCATAGACCTCAAGGTACTGGACAGCTTCGGGCGCACGACCAAGAGCCCGCAGATCCTTAGCGAAAAATCGACAGCGTGTCCGGTGAAATTCATCGATCCACCGTCGCAACCACTTCCTCCGCTCGACCGGCTCTGGGGGAACCGAGTCGATCACCCCATCGTGGTACGGCAACCACTCGAAAACCTGCGATTGGTGGCAGGCGAGCATGGAAAGCACTTGATCGATCTCCGCCGCCACGTCCATGACCACGTCGGGCTGGATGCGCACCGGCCTGGTAAACAGATCGACCATGGATGCGACCACCGGATCTCGCGCTAGGGATGGAACCTCGGGACAAACGTGTGGCACCGTGACCAGGTAGCACGCGTCTTGAACGGCCGTTCCCACGGCACGATGGTCGGGATGGTAATCGAACGGGCGATGCGTCAACACGAGGTCCGGGGAGAATTGCCGTATCTCGCGGATGATCGCGCAACGGACATCCAAGGTGGGCAACAAGGCTCCATCGGGAAAGTCCCACGTTACGTATTCCGCACCAACAGCCGCTCCTGCTCGAACCGCTTCCGCGCGACGAATAGCCACGAGTTCTTCAGGGGGAACACGATGATGGCCGCTGCGCCCATCGGTAACCGAAACGATCTTCACCACGTTGCCGGCGCGACGTTGACGAACAATCAGCCCCCCAGCAAACAGCTCCGCGTCATCCGGATGCGCACCGAATACCAAAACGCGCAAAGGTCGGTCGCTAGCTTCCACGCCCATCCTCGTAGTGGACAATGATCAAGACGTCTGAAGCACCGAACGATCCCATTGAACTTTGAGAACGTGTCTGCGGAGCGATATTGCCGGTGATGGAAATGACTCGCGCCTGCGACTGCTCGATCCACTCGTTGATCTCTTGCTCGAGGGTGGTCAATTCCGATTCCAATCCTTTGAACAGCTTAACTTTTTGCACCAATTCTCCCTCCTCCACAGGGTGTCACGTGGCAGTGGATCCATGGATCCGCCGTTTCCATAGACTGCGGGAACAGGTGACCGACCGACCTTCGGTGATCCTTCAGGAAACCAGTATGACGAAGAATACAGCACCGGCAAAGTAGCCTCCCTGATCCTCCACCCGCCACGATACCCCGTCACCACTGCCCCCCATGCAGATCGTTGGGTGCCAACCGTCCCGCTCGGCATCACTGGCCGGCAAAACTTGGGACCCATCAGTGCCTGGCGAAGTCAGCTTTACATGCGAGTTAGCCGCCCACCCACCCTCATCTGAGCGCTCCCTCCCGGCTGGGGAGTACCCTTGCGATCTGCGGTGGCAAGAAGAATTGGGGGCCCGGATTTGCCGTTTGTGTCCAGGGGCCCGTGGGCAGTCGAGATCAGGAATCGAGATGGGCTGAGTGGCCAACAGCACCCGATGAGGGAGCGATTTGTCTGGGGCAATCGGCGAGGACTGGGAAGCGAACTCGGCCTTGCCCCGACGTTGCTCGGCCGTGGCTGAAAGCTTTCCTCTCACACAACGACAACCTGGGAATTGCCCCCTGAAGACGCCCTCTCGTGCTGGCGTCAAGCTCCCACCTCAATGCGGCTCCCCAGAACACATTCTCGGCCAGTCACCCCCGAGAGCGTCTCACGGAACGCGGGCTGCAATCGCATCGAAGCTGTGCAGGGGTGAAGGGAGTGAAGGCGTGAAGGCGTGAATCACGACCACGATCTCTCTTGAGACGAATGATTGATTTTTACTAAAGTCCTTTGTGGCGTGTATGCTTGGATGCCTTTTATCGCCGGAACAATCCGGACGGTTTGCGCTTTTTGGGAAATGGATTCATGCCGACCCGCAGTCTTATGGTTTGGACCTGGTCGACGCTGTGTGCGGTGCTGCTAACGATGGCCAGTGGATGTCGAATCGCCAGCAATGGGCAGAATTCGCTGGGTGTTCGGCTGTTTCAGGAGGGCCGTTACACCGAAGCATTGCAGCAGTTCCAAATGGCCTTGAATCGCGACCCATCGAATCCCGACGCGTATTACAATCTTGCATCAACGTATCATAAACTTGCCGCTGCTCAGAAGGACCAACGGTTGGTTGAGCAAGCCGAATCGCTGTACAACCAATGCTTGGACTTGTCTCCCAACCACGTCGATTGCCATCGTGGCCTGGCCGTCTTATTGGCGGAATCTGGGCGCCCCGATGCGGCGATGACGTTGTTGAAGAACTGGGCAGCGCGCACCCCGGGGCTCTCTGCACCACGCATCGAGCTAGCACGTTTGCACCAGGAACTGGGGCAAACGCAGTTGGCCGAGCGGTACTTGGATGAGGCTCTGGCAGTGAATCCCCACGATTATCGCGCGTGGGCGGCGAAAGGACAGATGCGCGAAGCGGCGGGCCAATTGACACAGGCCCTCCAGAATTATCAACAGAGCTTAGCCATCAACAGCCTGCAGCCTGACCTCTATCAACGAGTCGCTGCCCTGAACGTCCGTATTGCGCAAAGCAATGTTAACAGCACGTCCACCGACACCAACTGGACGGTGCAAAATCAACCCCTCGGCGGCTTACGCCGCTATTGACACTCCCGCCCACCGGTGGGGTTCAGGAAATCAGTTCGAAACAATCCACGCGCCAGCACCGATGATGCTCACCGTCATCGCTCCAGCCATGCACCGGCTCTGCACTGCGGGAGGGCAACAGTGGAGACATCCTTTCATGCTTTCCTCGATTGGCGGAAGTGTGCCGGCGCCAGTTCTGAAGAAAGAGACAGTACGGCGGCAACGATAGGGTCGACGGAGCGTCCCGGTGTCAGGGTATCATCGATCTCTTTCGGTGCGTCATGCCCTCACCTGGAATCCATTACCGTAACAAAGGGTACTGCTTGAGGAGCGGAATTGTCATGGACCGACTTTCCCGGCTTCCTTCTTTCTACCGCAGCGCAGACCCTTGACGGCCCCCCTCCGGCGTAGATTAGAATGAGCAGGTGGGATACCAGGATCAAGAATCAACGTCTATTGGCGGTTCACGATCAAGTTGGGGTATCACGCAAGAATATTAATCGGCTGCTCACGGCCTATAGCTTCGCCTCATCGATGAATCGACCCTTCTTCAACGCACCTCTTATCTCGCCCGGCCAGAGCGTCTGCCGCCTTGCTGCGGGGTGGATCTCATGCGCCTTGGTGGTGATGCTGATGGTGTGCATGCCCAGAACGGCGCAGGGATCAGGGTGCGATTATCATGCTGATGTTTCGGCAGGCATCTACGACGGCCATGCGGCCCCTCATCGCCCCCAGTGGGTGGAATGGTCGACCGGCCTGGTCTATCGCGTGTACCGGGACGGCCGAGTGTATTATTTCCAGTTGGCCGCTGACACGCTGCCCTGCCGCGGTCCTTCGTGTCGTCAACCCGCTAAAGGTCCCGAGATGCGTCCGCTGACGATCGTCCAGACCGACCGCGTACCGACCGGATGTCCCGATCAGGAAGGTCGCCCCGATGACCTCCACCAACTCGGTCACCGCCTCTTCGACTTCTCTCAACTACCCTCGCAGCAACCACACGATCCTCCCCTGCGTCCCCCTTGCGGCTAGTCCTCATCAGCGCGGTCCAGAGTAGGGGACGGGCATGCGTGGTAGCGTGCACTGATCGATCCGCAATGGTCGATAGTAGCAGCCAGACCACGAAGAGTTTGTGTTTAGCCCTTCCTGTGCGGTAACGGTGGTGTTTCTCGCGCCGCTCCTACCTGATAGCGCGCTCGACGGTGCCGACCACTCGCCGCTTTCTCCAGGCCTTCAGTCGGCAGCGATTCTACGACATCGCAAGATGGATTAGAGGTGAGGCCGCGTCTCGGCTTGAAGACGCGGCCTGCCCACAACACGGCAGTGCATCGAATCGATTTCGGTCGAGAGGGCGATCATGAAAAATTTGCAAGGCAATACGCCTGTGCCAGCGACACCGCCGGCCAAGCCCGTTAAACGCGTGATTAGCAAGCGCCTGCGCGTGGTGCTGATCGTGGTGTTGACGCTGTTTTCGCTGTTGCTGGCCAACGGGTTGTACCTGGCCACGATCACTTGGCTGCAGGTGGCCACTGGAGAAATCTATGAGGACTTGTTCTACCAATACATGTTCATGGCTCACGTGGTCCTCGGCTTGCTGCTCATCGGGCCGGTGGTGGTGTTTGGAGTTATCCATATGTTGGCGGCGTGGAATCGTCGCAACCGTCGCGCCGTCAAGATCGGCTACGCGCTGTTCGCCTGCGCCCTGGCAGTGCTTGTCTCCGGAATCGCCTTGACCCGCAGTTTCGGTTTTGAACTGAAGCATCCCACCGCGCGGAATACCGTGTACTGGATGCATGTCATCACTCCGTTGACGGCCATGTGGCTGTATTGGCTCCACCGGCTCGTTGGTCCACGAATCAAATGGCACGTCGGTAGACGGATCGCCATCGCGACCGCCGTCCTCGTGGGCTGCATGGTGTGGTTGCAGATGCAGGACCCACGTCGTTGGCATCAATCCGGACCGAAGGAAGGAGCCAAGTACTTTGAACCTTCGTTGGCCCGGACAGCCACCGGCAACTTCATCCCGGCCAGAGCATTGCAAAACGACGAGTACTGCATGCGGTGCCATCAGGACATCTACGAGAATTGGTACCACAGTGCACACCGCTTCAGTTCGTTCAACAATCCGGCCTATCTCTACGCGGTACGAGAAACGCGCCGCGTCGCCCTCGAGCGTGATGGTAACGTGCAGGCCTCTCGCTGGTGCGCCGGCTGCCACGATCCCGTACCATTCTTTTCCGGAGCCTTCGATGACCCGAATTACGATGACGTCAACGATCCGACCAGTCAGGCAGGGATCACCTGTACGGTATGCCATGGCATCACGCACGTGAACAGCAATCGGGGCAACGCGGATTACGTGATCGACGAACCTATCCAATATCCGTTCACCTATAGCGACCACCCATTGTTGCAGCAGATCAACAGCATGCTGGTGAAAGCCAAGCCGGGCTTCCACAAAAAAACGTATTTGAAACCCTTCCACAAGACGGCCGAGTTCTGCAGCGTTTGCCATAAGGTCCATTTGCCTAAGGAGGTGACGGCTTACAAAGAGTTTCTACGTGGGCAAAATCACTATGACAGCTATTTGCTCAGCGGCGTTTCCGGTCATGGCGCTTCGAGCTTCTACTATCCGGACGTTGCTCAACCGAACTGCAACGAATGCCATATGCCACAGCAACTCTCTCAGGATTTCGGCGCCAAGTGGTCGGACAAACTCCAAGGATTGGCGGTTCACGACCACTTTTTTCCGGGCGCCAATACCGCCCTGCCCTGGTGGCGAGGCGAAGACGAGTGGGTCCAACGAGCCCAAGAGTTGCTCACCGATGTCACGCGCGTAGACATCTTCGGCTTGCGCAAAGGCGGGCATATCGACGACCCCTTGATCGCCCCGCTGGGACCTGAGTATCCCCTCCTGGAAGCAGGTGAGCGTTACTTGCTGGAAACGGTTATCCGTACCACGCGTCTGGGGCATCACCTGACGCAAGGGACGGTTGACTCGAACGAACTCTGGCTCGACGTCACGGTGCGCAGCGGCGATCGGATTCTTGGCCGCAGCGGCGGGTTGGATGCCCAGGGCGAATCGGATCGCTGGGGCCACTTCGTCAACGTATTCATGCTTGACAGGCATGGCAATCGGATTTCGCGCCGCAACGCTCAGGACATCTTCATCCCGTTGTACAACCACCAGATCCCTCCGGGGGCCGCGGCTACCGTGCACTACGGATTGCAGCTGCCCGATGATCTCGACGCGCCCATCGAGATCATCGTTCGGTTGAACTACCGCAAGTTCGACAAAGAGTACCTCGACTTCATGAACAGAGACTTTCGTCCGGGAGACCGCGAGTTCCGTGAGCGCAGCGATCCGGCCCACACGGTTAATCGTTTGCCCATCACGGTGATGGCAGAAGACCGAGTGGTACTGGGAGTCAAACTGGCCGATGGCCGCATCCTACCTCGGCCTGCGGAGGATCGCCAACTGCCCGAACAGTGGCAGCGTTGGAACGACTACGGCATCGGCATGTTGCTGGCCGGGCGATCTCAGCGCAAGGCCGCTGCCGAGGCGTTCCGTCGAGTCGAATCACTGGGACGGTACGACGGCCCGCTGAACCTCGCCCGGGTGCTCTTCGCCGAAGGCGACCTGGAAGAGGCTGCGGCGGCAGTGCAGCGTGCCGCCAACATGCAACCGGCTCCCCCTCCCTGGACCATCGCCTGGCTCAGTGGTGAGATCAGCCGACAACTGGGCGACCTGGAGGCGGCCGAATCGAGTTTTCGCAGTGTGCTGGAAGACGACAATCCCGAGCGTCGGCGGCGCGGTTTCGATTTCAGCCTCGATTACCGGGTCCGCAATCTGCTGGGTTTGACGTTGATCGACCTGGCGGAAAAAGCTGCCGTGCGGGGACACGACGACCAGGCGGATTCCTACTATCGGGCGGCCGTGCAGCAGTTTGAACAGGTGCTCGCCATCGATACGGAGAACGTTACCGCCCACGCCAATCTGGCCTCACTCTATGACCGCCTAGGAGAGCCGGAGAAGGCCCGGTACCACCAACAGTTGCATCTGAGGTACAAACCCGATGATAACGCCGCCGATCTCGCCCAACCGGCTGCGCGGCGGAAGTATCCCGCTGCCAATCGCGCTGCAGAAGAGCTGGTAATCTATTGGTTGCATCGCCGCGGGGCGCCTGAGCTACCGCCGGAATCGCAACGGCCCGATCCCTACGCTCCAGAGCAAGAAGGCGTTCCAGCCTTCCAGGATAGTGTGGAGCAGCGTGCCTCCGCCCCTGTTCTTCCCCATTCTCTTCCGGAGGATAACTCCCCATGATGCCAGAAGACGAATTGATCACCGAAGATCGTCAAGACGACGAGGTCATCGGTGTGGCCTTGAAATGGTCGTTGGTGGTTTTCTTCCTCGCGCTGATCGCCGCCGGTACGGGTTGGGGTATCTGGTACCTCTACCACCAAGAGCCTCCGCCGACGATCGAGCACGTCGTGGAACTTCCCCAGAAACGGCAGGTCGATCAGGTAGTACTGCCCCACCTCCCACTGGTCGATATCACGGTGGATTCAGGCATCGACTGGGAGCATGTAAGCGGTAAGGAAGGCGAAAAACTGCTGCCGGAAACAATGGGTGGCGGCGTAGCCATTTTCGATTACGACAACGACGGCGACCAAGATGTGCTGTTCGTGGGTGGTACAAGCTGGCCCTGGGCGAAACATCCTATCAGGCGGCCAAGGTCGCTATGCCTGTATGCCAACGACGGGCAGGCACGCTTCACCGACGTGACGCAGCAAGTGGGGTTGCCGGACAACCTGTACGGGATGGCACCGCTGGTCGGCGATTTCGATAACGACGGTTGGTCCGATCTGTTTGTTACCGCGGTGGGCGTCAATCGCCTGTTCCGCAATGAACAGGGCAAGTTCGTCGACGTGACGGACAGTTCGGGGGCCGGCGGCGAAGATGTATGGAGCACCGGAGCGACATGGATTGATTACGACCGAGACGGATTTCTCGATTTGTTCGTGTGCAACTACGTGCTATGGTCACGCGAGTTGGATAAGTCATTAGGGTTTCAATTGACGGGAGTCGGAAGGGCGTATGGCCAACCTACCGCGTTCAGCGGTGCCCATTGCCAGTTGTTGCACAATCGACGCGATGGAACGTTCGAGGATGTCACCCAGCGTATGGGGATCGAACAATTCAATCCCAATACGGGTGTCCCCATGGGCAAAGCACTCGCGGCCGCCGCCTTGGACGTCGATCGAGATGGGTGGCAGGATATCATCGTGGCCAACGACACCGTCCAAAACTTCCTGTTCCTCAACATCGAGGGGACCCGGTTCGAGGAATCAGCGATTCCGATGGGTATCGCTTTCGATCGCGCTGGCAATGCCACCGGAGCGATGGGTGTCGACTGTGGTTTCTTCAGGAATGACCATTCGTTGGGCATCGTCGTCGGGAATTTCGCCAATGAGCCGATGAGCCTCTACGTGACCCGCGACCCGTCGGCTCCGTTCAACGACGAATCGCTCTCCAGCGGCTTGGGACCGCAAACGCGCCTCAGCCTTACCTTTGGCGTCTTCTTTTGCGATCTCGATTTGGACAGCCGGTACGATGTGGTTGCCGCCAATGGCCACCTGGAGGAGGAGATCGCTCAAGTTCAGCCGACTCAGTCCTACCAGCAACCACCGCAATTCCTGTGGAACGCCGGCGTGCTGAACAGCAGTGAATTCATCCCGCTGGGCCGTGCGGAAGTCGGTGAGGATGCTTTGCAACCGATGGTCGGTCGCGGTGCCGCTGGTGGCGACCTCGACGGTGATGGCGACGTGGACATCGTGTTGGTTGCCAATAGCGGACGACCACGTGTGTTGCGCAATGATCAGCAAACAGGGCACCATTGGTTGCGTATCAAGTTGCAAGGCACGATGCCGTCCAACCGGGATGCCCTGGGAGCAACGGTGGAGGTGCGGGCACCGGCCGGTACTACCCAACGCCGCCTCGTCATGTCGGCCCGCAGTTACCTGAGTCAGTGCGAGGCACCGCTGACCTTTGGACTGGGAGACCATCACACGGAATGCCCGGTAATCGTCACCTGGCCTTCGGGACGCCAAGAATCGTTTTCATGTCAGCCTGATCGCGTGCACCATTTGCAAGAAGGGACGGGAATCTCCGGCTCCGATTAACCGCCGCACCGGCCGCTCCTGGCATAGCTGTACAACCTTGAGGGCCCTCCCACCAGCGACGGAGGCCCACTTGGCCTCGGGGAGCCAGCCATCTTCCATCGAGTACCGGTGTTTCCTCGTCCTTACTGCGAGTAAAACTGACGGTGCCACGTCTGGCGCCGATACCGATCTCAGGCTTCACCATCATTACTCCGTTTGTTCAGCGCACACCATGCCCTCTTATCGATTCAAGACAGCCAACTTGATTCTAAGCCTGTCCGTTTTCGTTTTCGGGTACATCTTTCTTCGGTATGCTTACCAGGTAGCCGACTCCTTTCCTTTTTCCCAAGAAATCGTGCTGATCGTACTGGGGACGTTGGCCACAATTTTCATCACGGCATTGTTATTGCAAAAACAAACAGAGGTCGAGCTGGGCAAGGAACAACGGATCAAGTACCTGGACTTGAAATCCACGACCTACCACCAACTTGTCACTGACATTCAGGAATTTGTGGTCAAGGGAGACTTGACTCGCGAGGACCTGCGTCATCTGGAATTTCTTGCGCACAGAGTTGCCTTGGTGGGATCTCCAGACGTGCTGAAGTCCTATGGGGAATTCGTTGCCGGCATCGCCACGGCCGTGGGGGACGCGCATCTTTCCCAGATGGATTCCGACATCGTTTCTCGGAAGCTGGCCGAGCTGACGATCGCCTTACGCCGGGACCTGATTGGCGAGCTGGATGACCGTGATCCGGAAATGAAGGCAGTGATCGATCGGTACATCATCGAAAACACGGACCGTTCGATCGACGCATTCTAAGCGTGCTCGACAGCGCCCATCGTTGCTCTCTTCCGCCACGGCACCCGTGTTGAAGGGAATCCAAGAGGCGAGAAGAAAGCGAACCACGCAGAAAGCGTCTCTCCGGCGGCGGTCCAGCCTCTCTGGTGCCCGAGCTTTTTAACCTTGCCGCTGAGAACGGCTTGGGCCAGGAGGCGGGAGGCGAGGGCCTGGTGGATGCCGAGGGCGTCGGCGATCTTTTGTACGAAGACCACGCCGTCTTGCTCGCGAATGAACTGGACGGCGTCGCGCCACCGCCCGGGGCTGGGGATGTCGTCGGTCAGGGAGTCCCTTCCGGGAGCGAGCATCTTCACTCTACTTCAGGTCGCGAAGCATGCTGGCGTTAAGAGCCACGTCCGCTTGCGATAGTCACACTGAGCCAGGAATTCCGCCCGACATCAAGCGCGGTTTTGCTAGGTTTCGGCGGGCCTCGTTGGTACCGCCGGTGGCCAGAGCTGCTACCGCTGGCGTGCAGGCTTTGATAGACTGCGAAGGGCGGCGAAAACCCTTCGGAGGGAATGAACAAGTGATGACGAAGTTGTCCGAATACGTGATGACGGCCAAGGCGGCGGAGATCCTCGGCGTGGCCGATGTGGAAGACGACGACGAACCGTTCGAGGAAAAGATGCAGCGTTTGACGGCCGAGTTGTACGAGTGCCTGTCCGAATCGGAATCGCTCGCCGCGCAGATTAAGGCGAATCTGGAGGGGCTGGGTTCTGGCGGGTAGCGGGAAGATTGGAAACACAGAGGCACAGAGGGCACGGAGAGATCACCGCTCTGTGTTCTCTCTGCCTCTGTGTTTCAATCGAATTGCGAGCACATCAGAAATACGAACGACCTGACCAGTTCGATCATCGGTGCGGCCATTGAAGTTCACAAACGCCTCGGCCCGAGACTTCTCGAATCGGCCTACCGCGTGTGTCTGGCGTACGAACTACGGAAACGAGGCTTCGAGGTGATTGAGGAACAACCGATTCCGGTGGTTTACGACGACGTCAAACTCGAATGCGGATTGCGGGCGGACCTGATTGTGAATGGACAGGTCGTGGTTGAACTGAAGGCGAAGTCAGCCATTCATCCGGTGGACAAGGCGCAAACGCTGTCGCACCGGCGATTGATGGGGTTGCGCTTCGGGCTGTTGATCAATTTTCATGAGGTCAAACTGGTGGACGGCGTTTATCGGATTGTGAACGGGTATTGAGATGGAAAACCGGAAGATTGGAAACACAGAGGCACAGAGGGCACGAAGAAGCGGCCGCGCGATCGGCTCTGTGTTCTCTCTGCCTCTGTGTTTCTACCTTTTCCGCGACCCTTCTCAAACTGCATCTCCGGCGACGCTCTCCGCGCTTCCGGTCACCGAGGTAGGCGGCGATGCGTGAGTTCGTTGGGAAACACAGAGACACAGAGGGCACGAAGAAGCGGCCGCGCGATCGGCTCTGTGTTCTCTGTGCCTCTGTGTTTTCCTCCCCGTCCCTTCGCCGCAACCGCTCCCATGACGCTGCCACCTCAGCCGCAAACGGAGGTCAGGCATGAGCTGGCTGTTGTTCCTTGACGAAAGCGGGCATGACCACCGGCAGATGCCCTACGATGTTCGCGGCGGTGTGGCTCTGCAGGATGCTCAGCTTTGGCCGTTCGTGCAAGCGATGCAGCGACTTGAACTCGATTCCTTCGGCGGGCAACTGCACCACTACCGCAAGGAATTGAAAGGGAGCACGCTGGTCGACCGGAAACGTTTCCGATTTGCCAACCAGGCGTCGCCGATGAAACCCGAAGCACGCCGGAAACATGCTCGCGGGTTTCTGACCAAAGGGCTGGAGAAGAAGACGCCGACTCGCGACGAATTCACGGCCTACGGGCAGGCTTGTCTTGAGATGGCGCGCGGCATATTTTAACTGCTCAGGGATCACCGAGCCGTAGTCTTCGCAGCGGCGATTCCGGCCCGCATGAAAAAGCCCGGTCAGGCACGCCTTGACGAATTCCTGCGCAAGGACCACGTCTTCCTGCTGGAACGTTATTTCTATTTTCTGGAAGCTCAGCGCCAGCATGGGCTGCTGGTCATGGACGAGGTCGAAAAAGCGGCTGATCGCAAGTTCGTGCGGCAATTGGAAGCGTACTTCACGAAGACCAGTACCGGACGCTACCGAACGGCGTGGATCGTGCCAACGCCGTTCTTTGTGTCGTCAGACATGACGTATCCGGTTCAGGCAGCGGACCTGTGCATTTATTGCCTCAACTGGGGATTCCGTCTTCCGTCTCAGGGGATGAACGGGCCAACACGAACTGAGATTGCCGATGAGTTCGGCCGCTGGCTCGGTCAATTGCAGTTCAAAGGCGAAGGAGAGAAGGACGGGCGAGTCTTCCAAAGCTGGGGCATCGTCTATGTTCCGAACCCGTACGCCCCCGGGAGGACATGATTTGGGAGGACATGACATGGGAGTGCGCACAAAAAAAGAGGCAATGCCTTTGGGACCACCCACAAGGAGCCGTCCCGCAGCCGAGCCTCCAATAACAGTATCGGCCCGGATCTACCCAAAGTCAAGCAATGTTATCGACTTGCACTGTCCTTTCGCGACTCCGATTGACTCCGGCCGCGGTCCTTCAGTTAGTGCTTCGAATCGAGAGCACGAGGTAAACCGCCCAACCGATACGCGACAGCCCATGGTCGCCTTGAAAACTGAAGCATGAAGAATCGTTTCTGATGACTGACGCCAACCAGATTCGTGAATCCCGGCCAATTACCGTCCTCTGTCTGAAACAGTGGTCGAGCGGGCGGCTTTGGGATGGTTCGAAGCACTCAACTACGACGTGGAACGCGGGGCCGACATCTCGCCCGGTGCAGACAATCCGCTCAGGGCGAGTTACGAAGACGTCGTGCTTGAGCCGCGTCTGCGAGCGGCGCTGCGGAAGATCAATTCGTACTTGTCGGACGATGCCATCGAGCAGGCCGTTCGCGTCGTCGCTCGGCCGCCGGAACCGACGCTGATCCAAAACAACCGTTGGTTCCACCGGCTGCTGACCGACGGAATCGATGTCGAGTATCGAACCAAGTCGGGCGAAACACGCGGCGACAAGGCATGGCTGGTCGATTTTGCTCGACCGAAGAACAACGACCTGCTGGTGGTCAATCAGTTCACCGTCAAATGCGGCAACGCGACACGGCGGCCGGATCTGGTTGTCTTTCTGAACGGCCTGCCGATTGCCGTCATTGAACTGAAGGATCCCGCCGACGAGCAGGCCGACTTGTGGAAGGCCTATCGCCAGTTGCAGGACTACAAGCAGAACATTCCACCGCTGTTCGTCTACAACGAGTTGCTGGCGATCAGCGATGGCGATTCCACGCGCGTCGGTTCCCTGACCGCCGACAACGACCGCTTCGCGCCGTGGCGATCGATCGAAGATTACCGCAATCCGGGACATCACGTTCTGGAAGTTCTGATCAAGGGACTGTTCGAGCCGTCGCGGCTGGTCGACTATCTGCGGCACTGCATCACGTTTGAAGAAGACGAACGCTCCGGCGACATCATCAAGAAGATCGCGGCCTACCACCAGTTCCGCGCGGTGCGGAACGCACGGGAGTCGGTGAAGCGGGCGCTGCGCAATCAGCCGCAGGGCGCTAGCCCCGGTTCGACCGGCGCGGCAGATCGGGGGGAACCGGACGCTAGCGCGTTCCGGCTGATGGAATCGGGCGATGGCCGAGGCGGGGTTATCTGGTACACACAGGGGGTCCGGCAAAAGCCTGTCCATGTTGATGCTTGCGGGTGCACTGATCGCCGACGAGCAGCTCGCCAATCCGACGATCGTCGTCGTCACGGACCGGAACGATCTGGACGGCCAACTGTTCGCCACGTTCGCAGCCGGACGTGCGTTGTTGCGGCAGCAGCCGGAACAGGCCGAGAGCCGCGACGATCTGGCAGCGAAACTGAATCGCGCCTCGGGCGGCGTCGTCTTCACCACGATTCAGAAATTCGAAGAACGCGGCGGTCCGGTCAGCGAACGGTCGAACATCGTCGTCCTCGCCGACGAAGCCCATCGCAGCCAGTACGGGTTCCTCGACGGCGGTGCTCGCTGGATGCGGGACGCGATCCCAAATGCCACCTTCGTCGGCTTCACTGGAACCCCGATCGAAAGCGACGACAAGAACACTCCGGCTGTCTTCGGCGACTACTGCGACATCTACGACATCCGGCAGGCCATCGACGACAACGCGACCGTACCCATCTTTTATGAGATGCGGCTCGTCAAACTGCTGCCGGATGAGGAAGGCATTGCCGAGGCGGAAGCCCAGATCACAGCGGCGTTGCAGTCACCCTCAGCAAGTGAGCCGCTGGGCGCTAGCCCCGGTTGTCGCGATGCGGATTCAGGAACCGGGGCTAGCGCCCAACGGCTGATAGCGAAGGCCGCTCGGACCGAGGACACCGCCGGCGCAGTTCCCCCAGACATCAGCGCTCCGCTCGAGGAACTTGTCGGCGCGGAGCGGCGGCTGAAACTGGTGGCGAAGGAAATCGTCGAGCATTTCGAGAAGCGGCGGGAGGCGATCGAAGGCAAAGGCATGGTCGTCTGCATGAGCCGCAAGATCTGCATCGACCTCTACAACGAGATCACCAAGCTGCGGGCGGACTGGCATGCCGACGAAGACGACGAGGGTTTCATCAAGGTCGTGATGACCGATGGCGTCCCGCCACAACGCAGAGGCGAGAGCGACGCGGACTACCAGAAGCGAATCGAGCCACTGATCGAACCCATCAAGTACCACGGCCGGACCAAGGGCCGACGGGCTCGTGGCGTGACTGAAACAACTCACCCCTGACCAGCAATCCCGGAGCAACCGACATGGCAAAGAATGCATCAACCCCGAAACGAAAATCCACATTCGGCTCATCGAACATTGACCACTTCAGCCCGGCATTGCCCGAAGGCACACCGAAGGCGATCAACGTCGTCCTCAGCTTCGAGGAAGCACTGAAACTGCACCTGAGCCTCGGCCAGTTGCTTGGCCACCTGAACGGCTACAACCGCGCGACGAAGGAAGGCAAGCGCACCGCAGCAAATCTCTGCATTTATACCGATGTGAAACGCGTTGCAGTGGTCGAGGGGAAGATTCGCAAAGAGAATTCATAGCCGCCCCCCGAGCCGCCGGGGGTGCCAGGCCCGGCGACTCACGACATGGACCGAATTGTCAAAGAACGATTCGCGAACGCACACCCTCGTCCGGTCGGCCGGTGGTGGCCGATAAGTGAACGCGATTCACCGTCGACCACTGCGAGCCGATAAGTGAATGCGATGTCCGGTCGACCGCTGGCGGCCGATTGGTGAGCGCGATTTTCCGTTGGGTGGTGCCAGTGGGCTTGGTCAGCGCGACGGCGAGTTGGCCGAGTCCACGTGAAGGCGGCGATCAGACACGGGATTCACGCATCCGCTGCTTGATCTTCGCGCGCCGTTTTTCCACGTCTGTCCGTAACTCGCCAAGCGACTTGCTGGCCTCGGCCGGCAGGCGTTGGACGTCGGTGGAAATGCTCTCGCCGCCAAACCGGGTGTCACTCACGATGGCCAGCGTCTTGTCGATGAGCGGCTGTAGGTCGAACGGTCCGACCAGGCCGGATGTCTTCGGGCCACAGACGTTATCGGTGCTCACAAGTCGGACCAGCAAGCGTGCCGAACAGGTCGGGGAACCGATCTTGCGGGGCAAGAATTCGACCCGCCGCAGAACTTGGAAGATGGGGAGCAATTGCCAAGGCTTGCGGAAAAAGGTGCCGGGACCAATCACGGTGGCCGAGATTTACGATTGGGCCATTGCGTCGGCAAAGCGTGAGGTCGTCCGTTGCAAGATCGCTCGCGGCAAGACGCCAATCGAGGCTGGTGATAAGCCTCTCCCGAAAGCAACACGCACTGCTGAGTACGCGAGCATCCGGCGCGATGAGCACGACCCGCGAATTGGCCTGGCGTGTGCGAAAGCGCATCTACCTGGGCCGCGACACGCAAATCAGCAAGCTCTTCTGGTTGCTTGCCTCCTCGGTCGGGCGGGGCCTTACGCTCGTCGAGGTGCAGCGGGCCATCGATGGATTTGAAACGGACCGCGAGGGCCAGGATGAATTCGACAGCGCCCTGAAGCGCCTTGCGAAAGGCGTTCTCGAAACTGCAGAAAGCCTTGCGCAAAGGCGGTGCTGTCGACCATCTGCTCATCGTCGGTGGCGGCAGCGCGGCGTGCCCCGAGTACACGCTGAGTACACAGTGGTCCTGCGCTTCCCAGAAAAGTCCTGAGTGGAACACCAACGATTCTCGCGGATTCCGCGTTGTTGCCTCAAGCCCCGCCTCTTGAACCACACTTCTTGGCCGGCATTGCAGTAAGCACGTCCCGCGACACCGTAGCCATTTCCCGGTTCGCGACAACTGGACCGCTGGCAGGAAGCAGCGATGGCAGCAGGCCGATGCGTCCCACCAGCTAGGGTCCTTGGTCGTCCGCCACACCATCACCAATGTGCAGGTAGCCGGCCCATAACAAAGGATGCTCACCGGTGACGAGATTCTCTGCTTCTTTGCCGGCCGGTAGCAACGCTGGTTCCTCGGCAATCAACCACTGATTGGCCCACATCGACAGGACACTCCTTCTCCAGGCCGCGCTCCAGGAGCCTAACGAGACTTCGCGCAAGTAGCGTTCTAGAAGGGCGGCCGTGCTTCGTCCCCCCGTCGGCCAACGGCTGAGTACCGCCCCCCGGACTCCACTGACCTGCAGGGCACAGGCGGGCAGGAACAGTTCGTCACCATCCCCCAGCCCACCGGTCGCCAACCCGCCATTGATTCCAGGCAAGATTACCAGGGATGGACCACCGAGGGGAACGCGCAGCCAACCGCGCAACGGATCTCCCTGCCCGCGCACCGGAGGGATCCAAGTCACTTCCAGCTCGCGATCGCGAATATCAACCGTTTGGGTCGACCACAGCAGGTCGGTGCGCGCGCGCAACCAGACAGGCGATGGGTAGTTCACCTTTTGGTTGGCATCGATTACCAAGGTGCCAGGGCGGGCAGCCACCAGCGACTGATGCAGTTGAGCATTCAGTGCCAGATCCGCCGCCAATAATCGCCCCTGAACTCCCACCGTCGTGTTGAGGGCCGATCCGCCCGGATGCGACCTGAGACTCATCCCCAAGGTCGGCGCGTAGACCACTTCATGCATCGCCAACACTCGTTGCCCCCCTCCCCCGCCCTGCTGCGGCTCGGGCAACAATTCCCACGGCAAGTACCAAAGCTGCTCGTGGGGCACGATGATCCACCGCTGAGCCTGGTGCAACCTGGCCTGAATATCCGCGGGCAACAGAAGATCGCGAAGTTCCTCCGCCGTTTGCCGCCACGCCGCCTCAGATGCCATGACCACCGAGGGAAGCAACGGAGCTTGCTGCCTCACCAGGCCAATCTCCCTCAACAACAAAGCGATGCGCGAACGCACCGCATCGACCTGCTCCACACGCCACGTTTCCACACCATCCTCAGTGATCAGTATTCCTAACGCCCCCGAATTGGACACGGCCCAAGCCAGAATGGCATCCGTGGGAGGCACGACGGATGCGGCGGGGACGGAGGTCATCTCCCAAGGCACGAAACGTGGCAGGGAATAGCGAGACAGGGCCAGCAAACTGACCTGGTCTTCCAGTTCCTGACTGGCCACCAGACATTCGGCCCACGCCCGTTTCTGCTCAGCAGTAAGCTGGCGTTCATCTACCGGCACCGGAAGGGCATGCAGGCTCTGCCACGCGTTGTCCCAACGTCCTCTGGCCGCCGCGAGTTGCCCGTGTTGTCCCACGGCGGCTTGCACCACTGGTCGCACCGATGCGGGCAATTGCTCGGTCGGCGTCAGGCAGGCCAATCGCCAACTGAGAGCTCTTCCCGCCAAGGGAAGCGACTCGAAGAACCGTTGACGGTGTAGGCGATCGGCACGCATGACCTGGGCCTGCAGATCGCCGCGGGCCATCGCCATCTCGAACCATACCCGATAAGCCGGGAGGCTCGAGGTCGTCAGAAAGGCCAACATATCCAGCGGCTCGTCTCGCCACTGGCTTTCGCTCGGCTCGGCCAACAACTGCCCCAGTGCACGCTCCGCGTCGGCCATCGTTAGGCTGCCACTGCTGTACAAATCCAGAACCAACTGGATTTGAAACACGCGTTCCACGGCGGCGCCCGATTGCGCGGAACCATGCATTAGGCGCAGCGCATTGTCCAGGTGACCTTGAGCCACGCTGGCACGTCCACGCGCCCAGGCAGCACGAGCCAAAACCATTGCCAGGTGCGCAATCGGCCGTGGCATCACCGTATCGCGACCTCGTAAGGTACCGGCCAATTGCTGCGACGTGCGATCGAATAAAGCGAATTGCCCAGCCTCCAAAGACAGCTCCAAGACGGCCAGCGTAGCATACGCGTGGGCCAGCAAACTGGTCTTCGTTCCCCACGCCGCCACGCGTTGAAACGAAGACACCATGTCGGTGCGCCGACCACTTGCAGCCAAGGCAGTCAACTTGGCCAACGCCGCACTCAAAATGTCGTGCTGCCGATAGTATCCCGCCAGCAGAATGGCGTCTTGCAACAAGCTCATCGCTGGCGCCACCGCCCCTTGCCGCCTGTCCAATTCGGCCAACACCAAACTGGCGCGCGGTGTCAAAAAATAATCGCCCCCTCCGGGTAACAGCATGCCTGCCCGAATGGCATTGGCCGCATCCGCCGATGCCCGTGTCGAAAGTTGGCTGATGCCGCGCAGCACCATCCAAGACGATTGCACCCAATTGATCGGCACGGTCGGCTGGCGAGACAACATCTTCGCCAGCGGCTCGGACAGCGGCGAATAGGGAGCCAGGGGCCCCAGTAGCTGCCAACGCCGATGCAAAGCGAGCGCCATCGTCCGCAACACTTCACTGACGTCCAACCTGGTAACCAAGGAAACCGGCGCCACGACCACTCCCGGTTGAGTCACCTGGGACTGGCTCGGATCGACCAGCAGTTCCATGGCCTCGGGCACGGTGACCGGGCGGAGAGGACGCGAAGCGGGAAACCAGTTGATCGAACGCATGGCGGCGTCGGACCCGATCTCTTGCAGCGTCGTCGTGGGGACTTCCAACTGATCGATCCACACGGGATGGGCCAGCGCCAGGTTCAGCGCCGCATCGTAGTACTCAGCCGCCTGGGCCAGGTTCCCTTGCTGGTAATAACATTCCCCAATCATCACCAACGGTGGCAAGCTATCGATCCATCGTTGGGTACCAATCTTTCTCGCTCCCTGGTAGGCGCTCTGAAATGCCTCCAGTGCGTCCCCCGTACGCCCGGCACCGTACAGATCCAGCCCCAGGTAATATTCGGCACGAGGCAATTCGCTCACCGCCTGCCCCCGGACAAGCGACGGCCACAGTACCACTACTGCCGCAACGAGGAACATTCCTCGCAGCCGACCGGCCCCCGCCATCGGTAGGCGTCCCCCTCGATGCGGTCCCGCCCATGCCCGCCCGGCGCATGTTCGCTCTTCTCGGTTCAGATGGCCCATCGCTCACCCTATCTTTCCCATACGGCTTGCGCCGCGTCCAACCGTGCCTCTACCCTGCCGCCGCGCCCGCCGGCATCGAACCGCAAGCGTTCGACCACCATCCATCCTGACATTGACAGTATTAACAAGTCAAGGATTCTCCGTTGCGATCGGCAGAATTGGTCTGGAAATGCTCTGGGCAACAGCATTCCTGCCGCCATCGTATCAGACGGATGAGTCGACAAAATGTTCCTCTTTCTATCAACTGGAACGACACACCTGACCGATAGAATTGCTAGAGATTACCCCTGCAGGCTGTCAGGGAGTTGCGTGGTCAGTTGCCATGGATGCCAAGGAGAATTGCTAATGAGTTCGACCAAGCGACCATCTGCTTGGAAGTTTGCTGCTCTGGGACTGCTGCTGACAGGAGCGATGGCGCCCCTAGTTGGCTGCCAGGTATCCGTCGCTGGCCAGACGCTGCCCAGCCCGTACTACCTCCAGGACGACGTTCAGTACTTCCCCGCCGGACCGGAAAATAAGCTGGCCAATGAAGCGGCAGCGTTGAAGAAAGCGCAAGCCGAGTCGATGCAGACGCAGCGGTAGATTTGATGATGCCCGAGCCGACACCGCTCCGGTGGCCCGTTCCGATCCGCGCCGTCGCGTTGGACATGGACGGCTTGATGGTCAACACCGAAGACCTGTATTCGATCGTGGGCCAGACTTTGCTCCAGCGACGCGGCAAACAGTTCACCGCCGAGCTGAAAACCCGCATGATGGGCCTGCCGGGACCGGAGGCTTACGGGGAGATGATTCGTTATAGCGGCATCACGGCAACCGCGGAACAATTGGCCGACGAGGCTGACCAGATTTTTGCTCGGCTCCTCGAGGAGCGATTGGAGCCGATGCCAGGCCTGGAACAATTCCTCGCCCTGCTCGAAGCACTCCAATTGCCCAAGGCGGTCGCCACCAGCAGTTCCCGCGTCTTTGCCGAAAACGTCCTGCAGGGCATCGCCGTCGCCGATCGGCTTCGCTTCATCTTGACGGCGGAAGATGTGGCACGTGGTAAGCCGCATCCAGACATCTATGTCGAGGCAGCACGCCGATTCGGTGTCACCCCGCCTGAATTACTGGTCCTGGAAGACAGCTACAACGGGACACAGGCCGCGGTGCAGGCCGGAACTCTAACCGTCGCAGTCCCGAGTCGTCATAGCCGAAATCACGACTTCTCCCAAGTGCACTTCGTTGCCCAGTCACTGGCCGATCCTCAGCTTCACTTCCTAGTAAAACACTGGAGCCAGGCGACCGCATAGCGGCCACGTTAGTCGAGGCCCGTGTAGCGGCGACTCTCCACTGCTGCGGAGCGAGCGACGGCGGACCAGACACAACAAGGGCCGCCTACCGACGTCGGTACGCGGCCCGTCATCTTGGGTGAGCTGACCTGGGAGGATCACCTACCTTTTCTTACCTTTTCTCAGGCTCTTGATCAGACCATGTCCTTCAGCTTCTTCAACGGTCGCACCCGTACTTGAACCGATGCGGGTTTGGGAGCCGCCCAGATCATCTCTCCGGTCGCTGGATTGCGAACTTGGCGTTTGGGTTGCGCCGGCTTATCCACAGCCACGATCTTGCACAGATTCGGCAACTGGAACACCCGTGGCCCCTTCTTGCCGATATTCTCGGCGATCAGGTCCGACAAGGCGTCGAAGAACTCAGCGACCTGCTTCTTGGTCAGACCGGTCCGCTCGGCCAACTCATTGTAAATCTCAGTCTTCGTCAACGGCTTTTTCTTCGCTGCGGCTTTCGCCATCTTCTACATCCTTTGCTCTAGAGTCCGAATGAACTTTACTGAGGGGGTGACAGACGTCCGAAGATTTAACGTGGGGACACGACAGATTTCAACGGGAGATGAGGCGAAAACGGCCGTTTTTCCCTAGGATTTTGGCAGTTTTCTGCCCTTAAGCCTCCCTCAACCCCCTTCCGCCCCTATTCAAGCCGCTCCACGGGCCCCCGGGAGCGACGGATCCGCGACCGCAGCGAGGCAATCAAGGGCGGGAGAAATCAGCACATTTCTCCCCCCCAACGCTTACCTTGTCTCTCCATCCTCAGCCGCTGAATCACTCCCGTCTTCCGATCCTAATGCTCCGGAAAGAAGCGTCTGTTCGAGCTCGTCGTTCAGTGACAACTCCAACTGGGGTAGCACTTGAGGCATCACCGAATCGACCGAAAGAGGATCGAGAACTCCAGCCGAATCACCTCTATCCCCATCCTCCCACGTTGATCCCAACCTGGATCGTAACGCCGACGTTCCCTGGAAGACACTGGGCGCGGACGTGGTCTCAGGGGAGGGGACGACCACGCTTTGAATCACCGGCGGCGGTACCCATTCCCCTTCGCCTACTAACTCTTGACCATTGGTGATCGCGTTCACGATAGGAGCAGCTTCCCCTTCACCGCCCGCGCCGCTTGCCGAGGATCCCGCCGAAGCAGCACTGGTTGCCACGGCCGACAATCCCACGTCGGTAGGACGTCCGATGAGCTTGATCAAGCGGGCATTTGCCTCTCTCCCGGCTTCGAAAACGCGACTACTGCCGCCGGAAATGGGCACACTCTTTTGTACTGGATTCTGGTTAGCATCGCTCCCGGTTACTACCAAGGCATTGGCCGCCGCATCCACGGATACCTGCAAACCGCTGACCGCGCCCCATTCCCCTCGTGCCACATGCCAGGTGGCCGTGCCGTCGGCGGCGATCGCCGCCGTCAAACTGCTACCTGCCGATGAACCGAGAAAATCGCGAACATCAAAGAACTGAGGCTTCAGCGTCCCCGCAACCTGCAGATCAGCGACCAGATCGCCATCGTCCATCGCTGAGACGAGCGGAATACTTTCCCCGGCATCGTGCAAGAACGGCAAGGGCGGCCTGCTTAACACATAATTACCCGGTGGCATCTCATCGAACTGAAAGCTTCCATCCGCCCCTACGGCGACCGTCCGCTCGATGGCGTTCCCTTCGAAATCGGTGCCTGTCAAGGTCAGTTTCAAACCAGCCACCGGCAAACCGTTGCCACCATTGCCACTGCGCACTGTTCCTCGGAACTTGCGAGGAACGAAGTCCCGCACCTCGATGTTCACCGTCGCCGTATCCGTCCCATCACTACCGTCGCTGATCGTGTAAGTGATGGCAAAGGAACCGGTAAACGCATCCGATGGAGGCGTGTAAATCAGCGACTTCCCACCTTCAGCTATGGCAATCGAACCAGCACCGGCCGGTGGTTGCGTCACCTCGATGATCGTGTACTCCTCTCCGTCATCGACATTGGTGTCATTGGCCAACACATCCAGCGTGGTCGACGCGTTTCCTCGAATGACCGTGAATTGGTCATCCACGGCGTTGGGCGGATCATTGACTGGTGTCACCGTAAAGGTGACCAGACCGCTGGCGGTTGCCCCGCGACTGTCGCGCACCGTGTATGGGAGGATTTCCGTGCCAAAGAAATTGGCGGCCGGTCGGTAAATCACGCCCTGCCCATCCGGGGCGACCTGAAACAGGCTTCCCCGTTGGCTGGTTCCCACCGCAGAGACGACCAACGTCTCGCCAGGATCGTCTGTCGAATCGTTGGCCAACACATCAAACGACGCTTGCGCGGCATCTTCCTCGACGGTGAATGCATCATTCTGCACCGTGGGAGGCGGATTTTCCTCATTGACGGTCACCGTGACGGTGGCTGTTGCCGTCCCCCCTCGGCCATCGGACAACGTGTAGGTGAAGGTCTCCGTTCCTTCAAATCCCTGCTGAGGCGTATACCGCACGGTCAATCCACCGCTGCCCACGAAGACCTGCCCACCGGCCGACCCCTGACCAACCGCAGTCACGCGAATCGTTTCGGCCGATGGCGAATCGACCCCGGTGCTGTCGTTGGCCAACACTTCGAGCACGTTCTCGTTGCTATTCTTGAACACCGTAAAGGAATCGTTCTGGGCCACCGGAGGATCATTCACGTCGGCCACCTGGACGGTGACCGTGGCTGTGTCTTGCACTCCATCCTGATTGGCTACCGTGTAGGTGAACACTTCCTGGCCACTGAAGTTCGCCGCGGGAGTGTACTGGAGCGAGGCGCCGTTGTTGGTGATACTCACCTGCCCTCCTCCCGAGGGTGTTCCCACGGCGACAATGGTCAACGTGGTGGTTCCTTGCACGACATCGTTGGCCAAAACATCAAGCGTGTGAGGGCCGGTATCTTCATCGAAATTGAAAAGATCATCGGCCACCTGGAAGTCGGCTCCTACCCCGAGATCCAGTGCCCCAAGCTGCACTCGCGTCTGCGAGATCGGTTCATCCACATCGAACAACAGGACATCGTTGCCGGTATCGTCAGCAGCATCGAGCCGCAATCCGGTATTCCCCACCGCCTTGGCTCGAAACGTAATCTCCGCCAACACGCGCAGATCATTGCCCAATGGGCTGGTCGACGCGGAGAACGCACCGAGCTCATCGATCAATCCCGGCGTAGTTGCCGATCCGCTCTTATCGTTGGTGTACGGGCTGACGTGACTAATCGGATTGTCACCGAACGGTTCCAACACATCCGGATCGTATAACAGGTCCACGTAGGCGGCAAAGACGCCGTTGGCTTGCACGGCGGGACGCAAATCCTCAACGGTCACTTGCACCCGGAATGTCTGCCCCACGGTGACGGAAGTGAGTGGAGCGCCGCTATCATCGACCGCTCGCAACAGAACTCGCACTTGCGGCTGATCAATGACATTGATCGAGAAATTCTGCGTACTCGTATTGCCCGCCACATCGGTCATGGTCACGGTGAAGCTATGGCTACCGACCTGAGTCGACGTGGGGGTCCATGTAAGTTGGCCGGTAGCCGCATCGATGGCCATCCCGGTCGGTGCTCCGCTGAGCCCGTAGATCAATCCTTGACCTTCCTCTGCGTGCCCAAAGTCGACGGTAAGCTGCTGCCCGAATATCGTCGTCGGTGGCACGGTACCACTGCTCGGCTCTCCCGGCGCGGTCCGGTCGAGTGTCACCGCCAAGGCCGGCGACTCGGGGCTGGTGGTGCCATTGATCGTCTGCGTCGCCGTAAACTCCACCACTCCCTCGCCCAAGGACGTGGCGTCGCTAACCACGATCTGGGTGGTGGAGCCCGACGCCACTGCCGTGCCCACTACCGTACCACCGGCTCGCAGTTCTACCGTAGCGCCAGCGATCGTCCCCGCGACCGTGAAGACCAGACTATTGGCATTGGTGATGTTGTCGCTATCACTAGTCCCTGAATCGCTGGCCGTATCGAGGTCGACGGCGGTAGGAGCCCCCTGGACGACGTTGACCGTAATGATCTGATTGTCATCCGGACTGGTGGTGGTCGTCGGTTGCGTCTGTCGCACCGAGGCTAGGAACTGCAGTTGACCACTGAAGTCGGCCGGAGGAGTAATCGTCACCAATCCCGTCGCACTATCGACCGACAAACCGAATGATTGACTGCCAAGCGGTTGCACCGAGTAAACGAGGGTGTCCCCCTCTTTGTCTTGAGCGGTCAACTGAATATTGGTCGCCTGACCGGCAAACGCTTCCACCGCAGGTACGGGATTGAGGAAAGGAGCACCATTGGCCGTGTCATTGACAACGGTAGCCTGAAACGCTTGCGAGGTGCTATTTCCCTCCCCATCACTGACGGTGACCGTGATCGTGGCGGTCCCGGTTCCGTTGCCCGTGGGACGCAGCACGATCACGCGGTTCTCCGTATCCTGGAAAACCTCGGCCGACTCAATGACCACGGAATGGACGGGCCGGTCCGAGGCGTCGGTAGCCGTATTGCTAATCGCCTCCCTTACCGCTTCCCCCTCCACCAATTGCCCGAAGACCGAGTGGTTGAAATCTAAAAATCGCTGCGGCCCTTCCGTGATGAAGAACTGCGAGTCATTCGTATCGTCGGTCGATTTGGCGAACGACAACACCCCCGTGCGATTGTGCTGCAAATCAAGGTGGAACTGATCATCGAAATCGCCCAGGCTTGAGCCGCCGGCACCGGTTCCCGTTGGGTCGCCCCCTTGGATGACAAAGTTATTGATCACGCGGTGGAAGGTCACCCCATCATAAAACCCGGACTGTGCCAACTGAATGACCCGGCCACTGGGCACCGGCGCGCGATCCTCGAACAGCTCGAAAACCATGTCACCAAAGCCCTGCATGTTGAGCCGTAGGCTACGATTACCCGTCAATACCTCGGCGGTGACCAGACTGGGGTCGCTCGATGTCACCGTCACCGTCAGCGGATCGCCATTGGGATCATAGGCATCGATGGGAATGTGCAGCGGAGATCCGATGGCAACGTTCACATCGCTCAGCGCATCGAAAGAAGGCGTGGCACTGGTGGGAATCGCTACACCAGACCGCTGGGAAATCGTGTCCAGCGATTGCACGCCGGTCAGCCGGGTACCATCGGGAAACTCCCATGTTGGATATTGGGTGATCCCCTCACTGACGGCAATGGAATTTGGCGTGCGGTCGGGATTGGTCACTTCGATGAAGGGTAAGTACTTCCCCCCGTCCTCGAACAACTCCTTCTGCTCCGTACAGAACGGACACCAGGCGGCACCGAAGAAGCGAGTTCCCGAATCGGCCAAGGCCTTGGCAAAGGCCACCAAATCGGGTGCCGCCTCCCCTTCGGCTACCATCTCCCCCTCGCCAACCAGGGGGGCAGCATAAAGATCACTCGATGCGGCAGGCTCGTGCAGCGAACCAACCATCCACGTAAAGAGATCGGCCGCCAGCAATTCGCGGCGCTCCAGCGGCTCGACCACGATGGGCCGCGTTCCCCGTGAATCGTTCCCTAGCCTCTCCCTGCCGTTGGACGAAAAGATCCATTCCGACAGCCATCGGGACAACCGACGTCGCTTTTCTTGTTGGGTCATACTCGGCTCGTGAACCTACAATTTCATGGGGTTAGACTAATGGTCGCCAGCTGCCAATCGGAGGACAGCAATAACACCATCTTTGCCAGGGTAGCCAGGATCCAATGAAGGAGCCCTCCTAAGTCAGATTAGTCCGAGGTACCGCCGTCGTTGAGCGCGTTGTTACACGTATTGGTTGGGTCGGCAACCAAGCCCTAGTAATTTCAACTTAACCGCGAAAACCGGTACCGTTCCGCTGTTCGGCACCGGCGCTCATTCAGTCAAATGAAGTGGATAGCCCGCGCCAAATCGGAGCGTGCGGGATAGGCAGCCGATTTTGGACGGATTGACGCAGCACAAAGTTCCCCAGCCCACCCAAATACCCTGCAGCTACCACGCCAATCTGCCGCCTTAGCCTCCTGCATCACGGCACTCCTCTTCCCCCTCAGGAACACCTTCGTCGGTACGCGATCGGGTTCTTGGCTGCCAAATCGGGGGGCTGGGTGCCTGTGCGATTTCAAAAACTGTGGCGAATTGCTAGCAAACGGAGATTGATAGAAAAAAAAGCTCCCGGATTGTGAACGAGTCCCAGGGGGGCGGAGGACTGCGAGCTACTGATCCGGGAGCAAGGAAAAATTGCTAGGTTGGGTTGCAGTGGCGCGGAGTACGACGGGACGGTGGAGCCATCCAGCGATCGGTGACGGACCGCGTCGCCTGCCACTCATCATGATTTATTGATTACTGCACGACGGGGAGACTCCGCAAGGTTGATTCTGCATTTTTCTCTGTTTTTCCCAGCGGGACGGCAATAGCCTCGGCAAGCACGATAGCCTCGGCGAGCACGATCACCACATCATGGCGGGCAACGGTGAGGAGGCGGAGCAGCCCCTCCATGTCCCCTCCTCGTTCTGGGAGGCGTGCCCAGTTCTGGACATCACGGTAGCTCTAGACATCACGGTAGATGCAGCTATCGCCATCGTGAATCACGATCTGCATCGGTTCGGCCGCTTCAGCGGCATTCAGTGCATCCTCGAGTCGATCCAAGAAGTCGGCCGCTTGCTCCATCGACTTCGCGATGGAGACCGAAATCGCCAAACGCGAGAACGGAGTGCTGGTACCGTCATTGGCCTGCAGGCGATCGAACGCCTCTAGGATGGCGGCAGCGCGATTGATGGTCGCATCCATCGAGCACCCCGGTAGGAAAATGCACAGGGTTTGAGGACGAAAATGGCACATCAAGTCGATCCCCCGCAGATGCGGACGAACCGTCTCTTCGAGCTGGCTCCAAATCTGCTCGGGGTTCAGCGTCTCCTGCCCATCGCCATCGAACTCCATGGCCTCAACCATGATTCCTCCGGCAGGGAGATCGGCAAAATGCAATTGTTCCAGATTCGCCTCCAACCGTTGCATGAAAGCATTCAACGTCACCACCTCAACCGTTCCGTCGCTGGCGCTTCCCTGCTTTGTCGGTGCAACATCCTCGGCCAATTCCTGGGCATGCTTTGCTTGGCCAACGGATCCGTCGTCGGCCTCCACGGGTCCCTCCTGGGCGGCGGCAGCTCCCTCCAGTTTCCCATCCGGAAACGGTTTCCACCCATCTTCATCCAACCAGTGCCCACAATTGCGCCCCGCCTCCTTGGATTTATACAAACCTTCGTCAGCTCGCTCATAAGCGCTCTCCACCGACTCGCCAGAGACCAGCGTGCACAATCCGGCCGAGGCAGTAACGCGGTGTTTCACGTCGTTATGCTCCAACACCTGTTCACTGACGTACCGCCGGATCTTCGCCCCCAGATGCACCATCTCTTCCATCGAATCGGCATGAACCACGACAGCGAACTCTTCACCGCCGTAGCGGAATGGGCGGCATTGATCTCCACACACCTCTTCCAGCCAGCCCCCGAATCGTGTGAGCACGACATCGCCGACAATGTGTCCAAACGTGTCATTGAATTTCTTGAAGTGGTCGATGTCCATGAGCAACAGGCCACTTAGCTGCTTATCCGTTGCCTCTGCCAATTCGTCGCGAAGATATTCTTCAAGGGCCCGACGGTTGGGCAGTCCGGTCAGCGCATCGGTTCGCGCCTGACGCGAGGTCTTCTCAATCAACTTTGCCTGATGCTCGATCTGCTTTTGCGCATCCGCCAACTCGGCCTCCATTTTGCGGTTGGCGGACAACACTTGAACAATGGCCTTGGACAAGTGGGAGGGGAGCTCGACACCAGCATCGATCAAGACCGCGTTGAAGTGTTCGATCTCTGCTCGATGCACTCCCACACTGGACGCCACATGGGAAGTGATCGACTGCAAACTGTCCGAGACAGACTGAATCTCAACTGCACCGGCCGGCTCTGCCGGCGACTGGTCATCAGGAACTTGTGGCGACTTGACCGACGGGCTGGCCCCGCGATGCAAAGAGGCGTAAACGGTGGCACCAGCGACGATTCCGGCAAGGGTATAGAGCAGCTCAATCATAAATGGATGAATCCCGTCAATGATCTTCTAGTTCCTGCCTCGCAGACAACGGTCGTACAGTGGAAAATAGGTTCCACTTGAGTCGCAGTCAAAAGGCGTCCCCTCCGTTGTCAGCCGGCCGGTGCCCTTGACCAAGAACAATCGGAACATCCCAAATACTTGACACTTTGGGATAAACCGCCATACTTGGTACGGATTCTATTGTTCTTGCCGCCAACACACTTCATTGCTTTACCTTCCACTGGATGGCGTAGGAATCTTCGAGCTCACGGCGGGTCTTCCCACAGGACGGGTAGTAACAAATGATCGATTCTGCGGTGTATGACGTGACGGGACGAATCCGGCTTCTGCTTCAGGCCAGTCCCATTGCTGACGTGCGACGTATTCGTGTCGAGCAGCATGGCGACGAGGTTCGCTTGGAGGGGCGAGTCCGATCGTATTACGCCAAACAGATGGCGCAAGAGACGGTCAAGAGAGCAGTGGGACGACTGCACATCGTCAATTCCGTCACCGTCGACTAGAAATCGCTTGTGCAAGTGGTCGTTTTCTGGAGACGAATCAGCGTGCGAAAACGGCCCCACACCTCATGCCAGTAGGCGGAGGGAGGGATCAATTCCATCTCGATGCCCAATGCTTGCAAAGGCTTTCCCCCGAGCGATTCGGCTTGCAATTTGACCAAGTCCTTCATGGTGCATAACACTCGCTGAGCTGCCGGAACGGCATCGACCCATCGCTGCAACGCCAGCACATCGTCGGCCTGATAAGCGTGGTGATCGGGAAAAATCCGACGGTCGAGCAGGTCGAATCCAAGCATTTCCAACTGTCGAAAAAAGGCCTGCGGATTGCCGATGCCGCAGAAGGCCAACACCGGCTCGCCCGCGTTGGTAGGGAAAGCAACCTCGTGATCGGGATAGCCAACCAGTCGGCGGGCCCGATGAACCGAGCGACAGATTTGCTCCGCATCGACAAAGCGCTGCAATCGTCTTTCTAGTGCTTGCAAACGCGGCTCGCAAACCTGATCCGTTCTGGTCAGCACCACCACATGACAACGCCTTAATGCCGAAAGCGGTTCGCGCAGAACACCGGCGGGAAACGTTCTCCATGCGGCATCAGGATCGGTGGCGTCGATGAGCACAATATCCAAGTCGCGATGCAGCCGACGGTGTTGGAATCCATCGTCGAGGACCAAGGCCTCCATCTCGAGCTGCTCTACGGCGATACGAGCCGATGCGACGCGATCGGGGTGCTGCAGGTGAGGCACGTCGGGGTGAAGCAACTCCAACTCCAACGCTTCGTCGTTCAACCCATCATCCAGTTGGCCGTAGCCGCGACTGAGCACGGCCGCTCGCACTCCCTCGGCGCGCAATTGGCGACACAGAAAGGAGACCATGGGCGTCTTCCCAGTACCACCTACCGAAAGGTTGCCGACGCTCACAACCGGTACCTCAGCGCGGTGCACCGACTTCCAACCGCGTTGATAAAGGAGATTGCGCACGCGAACACCCACACTATACGGGAGCGCCAGCCCGCGCATGGCAAGTCGAGCCGCGACTACAGCCGCCGATGGTTTTGTTTCACACACCAGGTCGCGCCAACGCATCCGTTCACACACCTCATCGAGAAACCGTCTTACCGCCTTGCCAGCCACTGGCCAGTATTCCATGACGAGGTACCACTTGGCAATCCGCATTCCTACTCCTCGGCGGCTACTGCCATGGGAAGCTCAACCCTCCGGTAGGGCCGCGGGCAACCGCCAGCGACGCAGAACCACCAGGGCTTCGCACGGGGTGGGACAACGTTAGAATCGTTGGCTTGGCAACGTGATGACTGGGCAGCGGCTGCCGCGGTTCGAGTCGCTAGCTACTCCTCCTAACACTGGCTCCTGGACGAACGCTCGCCGCCAGGTCGCCGACGACGAGATGGCAAAAGATGAATACCATTACCTACACGATTACCGATGAGGCTCCCGCGCTGGCAACGGCTTCGTGGCTGCCGATTGTACGGGCATTCTGTACTGCTGCGGGCATCCGTATCGACGCCAAGGACATATCGCTGGCCGGTCGTCTACTGGCCGCCGTCTCGGACTTGCTCCCGCAAGAACACCGAGTCCCCGATGCCCTAGCGGAACTTGGGGAATTGGTCCTGCGTCCCGAGGCGAACATCATCAAGCTACCCAACATTAGCGCATCGATTCCGCAGTTGGAAGCGGCAATTGGCGAGCTGCAGGGGCAAGGTATTCCAGTTCCCGACTTCCCTGCTGAGCCGCAGAGCGACGCCGAACGGGAAATCCGTGCTCGGTATGCGAAAGTGTTAGGCAGCGCCGTCAATCCGGTGATCCGGGAGGGGAATTCAGACCGGCGCGTGGCCAAGGCGGTGAAGGAGTACGCCCGGGAGCATCCTCACTCGATGGGCGACTGGCACCCCAGCTCGAAAACCCATGTCGCCTCCATGCCATCAGGCGACTTTTACGCCAATGAACAATCTCACACCGCCACCTCAGATGGCGCAGTGCGCATCGAACTGATCGCCCACGATGGGAGCACCCACGTGCTTCGTGAGGCGGTAGCCGTCGAGGCCGGTGATGTCCTCGACGCCTCGGTGATGCACGTTGCCGATCTCCGCCAGTACCTGAAGGAACAGATCGACGACGCTCGCCAACAGGGCTTGCTCCTTTCGTTACACCTGAAGGCGACGATGATGAAGGTCTCCGATCCGATCATCTTCGGACATGCTGTGGAGGTCTTCTTCGAGTCGGTTTTCCAGCGTTTTGGCGAGGCATTGCGGGGGGTAGGGGCCAACCCCAACAATGGGCTGTCGGACATCTTGTCCAAGCTCCAGCGGCTCGAGGAATCCCAGCGGCGTGCCATCGAGGAAGAGATCGCCGCTACGTACCAGCGTCGCCCTCCCTTGGCGATGGTCGATTCGGATCGTGGCATCACCAACCTGCACGTGCCTAACGATGTCATCATCGATGCCTCGATGCCGGCGGCCATCCGTGCTGGCGGCAAAATGTGGGGGCCTGACGGCAAGCTTCATGACACCAAAGCGCTCATTCCCGATCGCAGTTATGCCGGTGTCTACCAGGCCGTGATCGACGACTGCAAGCAGCACGGAGCCTTCGATCCGCGCACCATGGGCAGCGTCTCGAACGTAGGCCTAATGGCCAAGAAAGCCGAGGAGTACGGCTCCCACGACAAGACCTTTGAAATTCCAGCCTGCGGTAAGGTACGGGTGATCGACACGGCGGGTAACACGTTGTTCGAGCATCAAGTGGCCAAAGGAGACATCTGGCGGATGTGCCAAACGAAAGACGTGGCCATCGCCGACTGGGTGAAGCTGGCCGTGCGCCGTGCGCGCGCCACTGGAGCCGCTACCGTTTTTTGGCTGGATCCTCAGCGCGCCCACGATCAGCAGTTGCGAGCCAAAGTAGAGCGTTACCTCCAGGACCACGACACGACGGGATTGGACCTCTCGATCCACAGCCCGATCGAGGCGACGCGAATCGCCTGCCAACGCCTCCGTCAAGGGCTCGATACCGTTACCGTCACCGGAAACGTCCTGCGCGATTACCTTACCGATCTGTTTCCGATTCTTGAGCTGGGCACCAGCGCAAAGATGCTATCGATCGTCCCCTTGCTGGCAGGAGGTGGGCTGTTCGAAACCGGAGCAGGCGGATCGGCCCCCAAACACGTGCAGCAATTCCTCGAGGAGGGGCACCTGCGGTGGGACTCGCTGGGCGAGTTCTTGGCCCTCGCCGTCTCCTTGGAAGACCTGGCGGAAAAGAGTGGCAACTCGCGGGCCGCCGTACTTGCTCGTTCCCTCGATGATGCGACGGTGCTATTCCTGCGGAATGATAAGTCCCCATCACGGAAGGTAGGGGAACTCGATACGCGGGGCAGCCACTTTTACATGGCTTTGTACTGGGCCCAAACCATCGCCCAGCAAGCGGCCGATCGGCATTTGTCGAGCTTGTTCCAGCCTTTCGCCGAGAAGGCACAAGGTTTGGAAAGCAAGATCCTCCAAGAGCTTCTCGATGCCCAAGGCCATCCGGTGGATATCGGAGGTTACTACCACCCCGATCCCCAATTGGTCGCGCAGCACATGCGCCCGAGCCCATCGTGGAACGCGCTGGTCGACCAATTGCAGCAGGATGCTGCCGTGTCGACCGATTAGCAATTGAGGTGCCGCACCGCATGGATCGCCTCTGGAGCTCGTCAACCAGCAGCCGGGAAGATGGCGATGAGCCCTCCTCCGCCATCGTCTTGGGCACGTTCAAAGCACTGGACCGACCAGCCACGGAACGAATTCTTCGTCCCCCAGTCCCAACCGTTCACTGCACGTGCGGCGTCCGCTGGCCACCTGCAACAGCGCCTCAAAAATCTCTTGTCCAACTTGCTGCAATGACTTGCCCGTGAGCACCTGGCCGGCATCGAAATCCATATCATCGGGCAACCGATGGTACAACTCGCTGTTGGAAGCGATCTTAAAACTGGGCACTGGCTTGTAGCCGAAGCAACTCCCCCGCCCGGTCGTGAAAGCGATCAAATTGGCTCCACCGGCGACCATACCCGTGACACTTGCCGGATCGAACCCCGGCGTATCCATGACGACCAAGCCGTGCCGCTCGATCGGTTCGGCGTATTCGTAGACGGCTTCCAAGGCGGTCGTCCCTCCTTTGAGAATGGCGCCCAGGCTTTTTTCCGTAATGGTCGTCAAGCCGCCGGCTTTGTTTCCCACCGAGGGATTGTTGTCGAACTGTTCCCCATAGTTCTCGCAGTACCGTTGCCACCAGGCGATCCGCTCCAGGAGTTTGCGGCCGACCTCAGGCGTCCGGGCCCGACGCGTCAACAGATGCTCAGCCCCATAAATCTCCGAAGTCTCCGACAGGACCACCGTACCACCACAGGCCACGAGCAGATCCGCAGCAGCGCCCAATGCAGGATTGGCTGTAATCCCCGAGTAGCCATCCGATCCACCGCACTCGGTCGCCAAGACCAGATGCGCTGCAGGCACTTCTTCCCGTCGCACATCATTCACCTCGGGTAACATGCGCGCTACCATCTCTATGCCGCGTTGGATCGTCGCTGCGGTCCCACCGCTGGCTTGGATCGACAACACGGGCAACCGGCTCGCCCCTCCATTCCTCCCATCCTCCTCACCCGCCTGGCCGATCGAATACAAACGCTGACTTTCCACCAAATAATCCAAACTTCCCTGCTCACATCCCAGGCCCACTAAGAGCCATCCCCCAACGTTCGGATGGCGTGCCATGCCTCCGAGAACCCGGGTCAACATCTCGTGGCGACTACCCCGCCATTTCATCGCACATCCTCCTTCATGACGAAAGGAGATGACTCCATCGATGTTCGGATATTCTCGCAGTGCGCGTTCATCGAAGTGAGCCGCGATACGCCGGGCAACGGTTGCCGAGCAATTCACATTGCTGATGACTGCCAGATAGTTTCGCGTCCCCACCTTTCCATGGGGGCGACGATACCCACGAAAAGTGACCCCCGGCAGGCGGGCGGGGGCCGGTGGAATCTCTGTGGCAATCTGCTCGGGATCGACTCGATGATCGACTCGCACATTGTGGGTGTGCACATGCTCTCCCGCAGCGATCGGCCGCGAAGCCCGCCCGATGGGCCAACCGTACTTCAGCACCGGCTCATCGGTGTCGATGGGCCGCAGCGCCACCTTGTGGCCGGGTGGAATCGCATCCCGTATTTCGATCGACGTATTGCCGATCACCAGCTCAACCCCAGGCTTCATCGCCTGCAATGCGACGACGACGCTGTCATGAGGTGATAACAACAACCAATCAGACCGAACGTTGTTAGTCGGCAAAGCGGCACCTGTAGAATCTCGAGGGTGGATGAAGCGTCGGTAAAGTGAGATGGACAACGGGGGAAGGAAACGATTGCGGGACGAATCAGGAACCGCTCCCGCCTCTGATATCGTCTATACTACAAAGTACGCCCCTTGGGAAAAGTTCTAGGAAAACCGGTTCATGAGCAGCTTACCATCCACCCCCTCCGCACCTGGTCGCGGCCAGCGAGTTTCTCGCACCGAGCGCCTCCGCGCCGGACTGCTCGAACACCTCAAGCGCACCGCCTGGTTTATCAAGACGCTCGATGCGTTGACGTATCTCAGCAAAGCCGTGGGGCTGGTGCTGATGGTGTGGCTTGTCGCCTGCCTCATCGACCACTGGTTGTATGGACTGCCATCGCTTGTCCGCTGGGGGCTGTTCTTTTTCGCCATCGGAGGCGTGACCTGGTTGATCGGTGCTCGGATCGCCCCCCTGTTGCTCTACCGCATCAACTTGACTTATGCCGCCAAACGGGTTGAGCAACTGGTACCGGAATTCAAGAACGGATTGGTGACGTGGCTGGAACTGGAAACGATGCCTGAACCGTCTGTCCCTCCCGGGATTATGGCCGCCCTGGCCTACCGTGCCAAGAAGTTCATTGGCGGGCATGACCCTTCTTCGATTGTGGATACCAGCCCGCTTATCCGCTCCGTTGCCGTGGTCCTCCTCCTGGCCGTGACGCTGGTCGTTTACGCCGTGGTGGTACCGAAGAGTATTTATGCGACTTTGCAGCGAGTGGCGATGCCATGGTCGCACGTCGCCGCACCGACCCGCGTCCACGTCTTATCTGTCGAACCTGGAGACGTTGAGGTTACGTTCGGACAACCCCTCGAGATCCACGCGGAATTGCAGGGGTTACGCCGTGACGAACCAGTCCACATCGAGTTTTCGACGATCGATGGTCAGATTGTCCACCACACGATCGAAATGACGCCCGTAACGTCCGGTTTCCATTACATGGGACTGCTCAAGACGGGAAAGGGGGGTGTCGAACATGAATTGCACTACCGGATCATCGCCGGTGACGCCACGAGCCCCGTCTACCATGTCACCATCAATCCGTTGCCGCGCATTGTTCTGGAGTCCATCGAGTTGACCTTTCCCCCGTATACGCGGATTCCCCCCAAGACCTACACTCGTGATGGCTTCGAAGCCGTGGAAGGCACCACAGCAATTATCCGCGCTCGAGCCAACCAACCTCTGAAAACAGCGCGCATGGAGATCGATCCGGACTACGACCCCCAGACGCAACATGTGCGCACTTCGGCCGTTCGTGACCTGACCATCGACGACCAACGCCTAACCGGCCAGCTACTCCTTCAATTGAATGCTGCCCGGGATAATCCGACGACGGTCCGTTTTCAGTTGCGTGGTTTCAACGAACGTGGTGATGCCAACCCGGACCCCATCGTCCACCAACTGTCCGTGCTAGCGGATGTCGGGCCGGAAGTTACTCTCGAGGGCCCCAACAGCCGCATCGTGCGCGTCCTTCCCGATGCTCAGTGGAAGCTCGATGTCGTCGCCAGCGATCCCGATTACGGCCTGACCCAGCTCGTCATCGTCGCGCAACATGCCGATGGACGAAAAAAAGAGTGGGTGGCCTGGCGGCACGACGGTTTCCAAGGGCGCCTGACTCAATCTCTTCCCCTGGACGTCTCCCGCCTCAATGCCCGCATCGGCGAACGGATCCTCGTCTCGGTCCGAGCGCTCGACAACCGTCATGATCCCAACAGCCACCAGTGGGCCCCCAACATCGCTGAATCGGAGCCCCTCCTGTTGGTCATCACAGACGAGCAGGATCTGCCCCCCGATCAAATAGCCGAACAACGTCGGCCATCCGCAGACGACAACCAAGACCGTTCCGACCGAACTTCCCCCCAGTCCAATGACCTCGCTCCCTCAACTGACCACAGTTCCGATTCCACACCATCGCCCGCGATGGGCGAACAGAATGCCTCGCCGTCTTCTCCGGCGACCGCACCGGACGACTCCGCCGGCCATGCGTCTGCTGATGACGATACCACCTCCCATCGGCAATCATCCTCCGGTGACGCGCGTAGCCAGGCGGGCGATTCTCCCGCATCGGACCAACTCAATGCGGATCACCAGTCGACACCAGGAGACGCATCCGCCGCAACCAGTAACGAACCACGCGGTCGCTCTACCGGCGACGGTTCGGACAACACTTCGTCGCCATCGCCGCCTAGGGACAGCGCCCAGGGCGATGCATTGAACCCACAAGACCGCATGTCACCACCACAGTCGGCCCGCGATTCCGTAGCCCCCGAAAAGTCAACGCCTCACTCATCACAACCGGCACCATCGGATCCAGCCTCCACCGCGCCGCCGACGACTACTGCGGGAGATCCCAAGAATTCTCCCCCTGATTCGGAAATCATTCGCAAGGTGAAAGAGTTTTTGGAACGGCGGCAAGAGCATCTCAAAAACTCACCACCAACAACCACGCCGTCGCCAGACGCCTCCGCCGAGGATTCCTCGCCCAACACTCCCTCCGGTTCTCCGTCCACGCAGCAGCAGCAACAACGAACGGAACAACCAGACACTGCCTCGGATCCTGCCAACGCCCCCCCACGATCCGATCCGTCGCCCGACTCGAAGGCTACATCACCGACCAGTGCGGAAGACGCTTCCCCATCGGGGCAGAACAAAGCTTCTGATGGCAATGCGGACGCCGCGGAAAATTCTTCGGCCAACGAGTCGACGGGCGGAGGAAACCAGGCGCCCTCAGGCACGGAGCAAGCCTCGGGCCGACAGGATCAACCATCTGGTGGACAAGAGAAGCCAGCCGGTGAGCCGGCAACGCCACCAAGAGGTGAAGGCAACGACCAAGATGCTTCCTCAAACTCTTCGCCGCCAAGTTCTCCACAACGCTCCCTGCCGTCTTCCAACCAGCCCGGACAACCCGGCGAACAAAGCGCGACAAACAACCCGCAAGACTCAACTGATGGTCCGCCCAGCCAGGGAGCCAATGCCAATGCCAACGCATCCGCGACGGCCTCCGGTAACCAGTCGGGCGGCGCGAACAACAATTCGACGCCGACCGGTTCCCCCCACTCGAATTCATCGAATTCGCCCGGCCAGGATCCCTCCGCGGACAGCCAGAACACCAGCAGCAGTCCACGTCGCTCGGATCAAGCTAACGCCCAAAGTTCCGCGCCCTCTTCGGCCGGCTCGGGCAACCAAGCGCAAGATGGCGGCAAGGACAGCGGCAGCTCGTCTTCAGGCGAGCCAAGCGAATCGCAGGCAGTCAACGACAGCCAGACGAACTCGCCCGGGTCGCAACCAAGCTCCGCCGCCTCCTCCGGGTCAGGCTCGTCCCAGAGCGAACAAAGCTCCAGCAGCAGCTCCAGCAGCTCCAGCAGCAGTTCTGCGAGCGCAGGATCAGGAACCAACAGCGGGCAATCGGGCGAGGGGGGCTCCACGGCTGGAACTCAGACGGGAACCGGTAGCAGTCCAGCAACCACGGGCGGTAGCGGTGGAGGCCAAGGTTCCGGCATGAAGGCCATCGAGCAGTACACCGACGAGACAACCCAGCTGGTGCTCGACTACCTAACGCGTCAGAAAGACCAACCCGATCCAGAACTTCTTCGGGAGCTGAATTGGACAGAGCGGGATCTGGAAGAATTCTTGCGTCGTTGGCAAGCGGCGCGCGAACTCAACGCCGCTGCGGATCCGGACCACCAGCAACGGTGGCAACAAGATCTTGACCGCCTCGATCTGGGCACCGCTGACCGCCGTGCTCCCCTGGAAGCATCCGCCCTTAACGATACTTTTCAGCAAATGCTCGACGCGGGATCTCGCATTCAACCCCCGCGTGAACTGCGATCACGGTTGGACGCGTTTCGCCGAGCGCTGGAGCAACAACGAGGCGACCGCCAACCATAAGAGACGACGAGCGATGTCGGCGACTTCCTAAGTGCTGTCGACTTGCCTCAGCTACCTACTCTTTCACCCAGACCAATCGCTCGGCCGGTACCCAGCCCAGAACGGGGTCATCAATCTCTTGCTCTGGATCGGCAAGTACCCATAGATGCTCGCCACAAAACTCGATGCGCACCAACTGATGGGCACCGATGTCACGCCGCTCTAGACAAGTGCCACGAATTTGCAGAGCGCCCCCATCCCCTGATGCAATTCCATGTTCTTCTTCCTGAGAGCGATACCGAGGATTACCAGCCGGCAGGGTGGATGGCAAACAGATCGCCGCATGGGCATCGGCACTTCGATTCTCCTCGCCCGTCTTACCTACGATAAAGTGCTCAGGCCGAAAACCAACAAATCGAGCGTCGCCAGCATTACGCGCAAGCCGCGGGACATCGGAGAGCAGGTCGATGGGGATCCAATTCATGCCAAGAATTCCCAGCAGGCTACCCGACTCCCGAGTACGCGGCGACCAGTACAATTGGCTAGGACTGCCGCCGTCGATGACCTTTCCCTGCTTCATCACTAGCAGATGATCCGCTAGACGCATCGCATCATTCGGGTCGTGCGAGACGAGAATCACGGTGTTACGATGCGCGTGGTGGGTGTCTTCAACCAATTGCAACAGCGGCCCTTTGGTCACACCATCAACCTGCGAAAACGGCTCATCGAGCAACAACAGACTGGGCTTCCGTACTAGCGCCTTCGCCAAGGCAGCACGTTGCAATTGCCCTCCGGAGAGTTCATGGGGCAAGCAATGGTCGACACCGCAGAGTCCACATTGTTCCAAGGTGCGATCGATAAGAAGCTCGCGTTCGGATGCCGCCACGCCTGCTGATCGCATCGCCAGCCGCATGCTTTGGCGAATCGATCGCCCAGGATAAAGCGCACAATCCTGAGTCACCAAGGCTACTTGACGGCGCCAGGGCGGAGTATTCGTTACATCGGATGATCCGCAGCGAATACTGCCGGAATCGGGCTGCTCGACACCGGCAAGTAAGCGAAGCAAGGTCGACTTCCCTGCTCCACTGGCTCCTAAAATGACGGTGATTTTTTGGCTAGGAATCTGCGCACATAGATCATCCACCGCCCAGTGGCCCCGATAACGCTTAGCCAGATGAATCAGGTCGTACATCGCACATTGCTTCCCGAAAGGGTCGTCGCCAGCTGTTCGGACTTTGCCGATTATGCACGGCGACGGTGATACGCTGAAGCCGTTTTGCCGCGACAACCGATTCGTCTGGTAATGCCCACCCCGCACCACCGGGGAAGGCGTTTTTCCATGCGCGCGATAGGATGCGTTGTGATCTGCAGGAGGCAAAAATGCGATTCTCGCTCATGAGTTGGTTACGCAGCGCGGTGATACTGACGACGGCCTGTTCTCCAGCGCTGGGACAACAACCGGCGCTGCGAGTTCCCTTCCGGTCCTCGATTTCTACCTTGCCATTAGCACCTCAACCGGTACGGCCGGTATGCCATGCCCCAGATCGGCAAGAATCCGCCTCGGTCGACCAAACCGCAGAATTCCATCAACCGGAACCGATGCCCTCCTATCCCGCCGCGTCGATAAAGCTCGTACGCAGCACCGTTCGCTCCGCGCGCACCCCTTCCCAAACGGTTCGTGCCGCTGAATCATTCTCCTTGCAGTTTATCCAAACCGAAATCTCTCCATCAGACCACCCCGCCCCCGACACTTCGACCAACCAGGTATCCTCGATCGAAGCCGCCTCCCCCACCAACCAGCCCCCTTCCCCGCGGCGCGAAGTTTTAACGCCGCTGCAAACTCGTCAACTCGAGCTGACCGTCGAGGCGGTTAGTCTTGATGAAGCGAACGTTGGCACAGGACTGGTGCCGCCGCGACAACACTTCGTCGACGAAGAACTCTACGCACTACCGGATGTGCATTCGCGCGGAGCCCCCTATTTCGAAGTCCGTTGGCAACCTAGTAATATCTGTCATTTTCCTTTGTATTACGAAGATGTCATGCTGGAGCGCCACGGACACGTACGTTGGGGGTGCTGTCAACCGCTCGTTTCCGGTGTACGGTTCTTTGGCACCATTCCCATGACGCCCTACCTAGCAACCATACATCCGCCGAAACAGGGAGCCTACGTGTTAGGCCACTTCCGCCCAGGAACGGCAGCTCCTGCACTGCGCCAGCGTCCACCGTGGAACCGCCGCGCAGCGATTGTCGAAACTCTTTCTCTGGCCGGTTTCTTCTGGGGCGCTCCGCTGTGAGCCGTCACGCGAAGCCCCCAGGGCGCGGTCAACTCAACGTCGAAGCCCCCCGGATTTTGCGTCTTTGCGTCCCGTCCCTACGCGTCCATCTTGCACAGCGACCGTCACCACGGTAGTTTGGAGGAAATTCAGCGAGCACTGCAATTGGCGAAGAGTGCGTCTCGCCCCCCGACCGTGCTGGCCCTCCGTCGGCTCTAGGCGGGTGGCGATTAGGCCTGTCTGAAAAGACGCCAGCCAAACGCCCGCAAAGCGAATCCAATTCTTCGTGGCAGCCGGCTGCCGCAATCACTTCCCGACGATCGACTTCGAGCAAGGTTGTACCCAGCGATGAATTCAATCCTATCCGCCCGTGCATTCGTCCTGGCATTTTTCGCGATCGCCGTAGCCTTGCGACTGGTGCCACACGAATACAATCTTACCGCCATCGGAGCGTTAGGATTGTTCGCCGGCTATTACTGGTCAGCAACGGCTGGGCTACTTTTCAGCATGGCCGCCATGGCCGTAAGCGACATGGTTGGACACTGGCTACAGATTCCCAGCATGGGGGTCTACGACATCCGCATCATGTTACCAGTTTATTTGGCCATGGGAGCTTCGGGATTGATTGGACGAGCACTCGCCATGCCGGGAAGAAAACGTCGATTGCCGCTATGGCTGGTCGTACCAGGTGGCGCCGCTGCGGCGTCGCTAGCTTTTTTCCTTATCTCGAACTTCGCCGTGTGGATTGGTCCCTATAGCACGTATCCTCGCAATGTCGCGGGATTGGTCGAATGCTATGTGGCAGCCATCCCGTTCATCAAGAATACGATTTTGGGCAACTTCCTTTTTTCTGCCATCTTTTTCGGCTCGTATGCCGCTGCAGGGCAGTGGCTAGGTAGTCATGCCGGTGCCCACAACGCAGAATTGCGTCCAGCTTCTCACAACCTAGCTCGGACGAGCAAAAGTAGCGCGGACGAGTAACTGCGACTAACTCCAGCTTGGCCGCTCCGAACTCTGGTGGACCCCTCGAACGTCCTACCTTCCTGCTGCGGCACCATCGCCGCCGATCGGCAGAAAAAGATTACGGTGCCATCGACTACCGTTGGTGCTGTCAAGAGCGAGTGTTCTCAGGGTGGCGCTTCCAGCAGCTACGCCGCTGTCGCTCTGCCCTGGGATTTCATGGCGGTGCCCCTTCAGGGCGAATTGCGGCCCCGACGATTGTGCGACTGTGCGACGCCCCGCAGGCGCATCGACAATGATAACCATTACTGCTAGGACCGTACGCATGCCGTCCCTGAGATCCTATTGAGTACAGGGGAATTCTGGCGAATTCCACTACTGGTAGGTTGACGGGCAACCACGGATGGCAGTGGGCGCGAGCGCTGCCACGCAAACCCTCAAGTGGGGGGCGCGGATCCCGGTACGGCGTTCCTCGCCCAATTGCAGTAAGTTTTGCAGGCATCTTTCGGTGAAACGGACGAGGAATCCGCCACGGCCTTCGCGGAACAATCGGCAAAGCAGGTGAGGCGATCGGCCGCCCCGAGGCAAGGGACCGTAGCGCCGCTTACCATAGAGGGCGGTGCCAGGAGCAAACCGCGGCTTTTCAATTGTACGGCAGTGCCGATCGTGGAGACCCCTGCGCGAAAGCCTCCATCATGATCCGCTCTTAGTTGCCGAGCCGAAACGCAACCAACTCTTCCGAATTTAACGATTCCCCGGTTGCTATCATTTGATCGTGCGCTATCAGCCTCACGATCGTTCCAAGTGCACCTTGTGGCAGACCCGATAAGTGAGCAAAGCGGTTCATCGCCCGATTGACTGAGCGGTCCCATGGATGCTTCAGGCTGCGACGCATGAAGCAGCAGCTTGACCGTTTTGCCCTACCGCGTTTTCGTGAGGCTCAATATTGGACTCCAAGGATTGGATTTCCATGCAGACGCACTATCAGACAGGCAGGTGGCAGAAGCGGGTGACGCTCGGGGCGATTGTCTTATGCAGTGCCTTGGTACCGGCCTGCGCCCGCTTACGAGATCGAACGCTGAACTCTGCGCCCCAATCAGGGGAGACCTACTACGCCCCTGAGCAGACGCGGATCGAGTACCCGAGTGTGAAGTCGTATCTGGAGCCCGAAGTCGTTCAAACGCCACCGCCGTTGGCTCTGGAGAATCCTGCTGAGCTTCCGACGCGAGACATCGAGCTGAACGAAGCTATACAGCTAGCTCTCAGCAATGCGGAGATCCTGCGATCGTTGGGTGGCAGCGTGGTCCAAGCGCCGGCTGGGGTGCGGACAAAATTTGATCCTGCGGTCACGGAATCCAACCCAATTGGCGGTGTAGAAGCGGCCTTGTCCGCCTTCGATGCGCAGGTTGCATCGCAACTTTTCTGGAACGTCAACGATCGGCCAAATAACATTCAGCTCAACCCGATCTTAGGTCAGTTCCAGGTGCCCACCTTTCAACAAACGGCGGCCACTTTCAACTATGAGATCGCCAAACGCACGGCGACTGGAGCTCGGTTTGCGGCTCGTCACGTTTTCAACTACGACAATGCCAATACGCCGAACCGATTGTTCAGTGGCGCCTATACGGGGTGGTTCGAGTTCGAGTATCGTCAACCGCTGCTGCGTGGGGCGGGTGTTGACTTCAATCGCATCGCCGGTCCGAACAGCGGCGTTGGGCAGTACAACGGTGTTCTCATTGCGCGCATCAATACCGACATCTCGTTGGCCGATTTCGAGGCCGGTGTAATCTCCTTTATCAATGACGTAGAAACGGCCTATTGGGAACTTTACTTCGCGTATCACAACCTGGAATCCCTGGTGGCGGGGCGCAATGCTGCCCTGGTTACATGGCAACGAACCAAGGAGTTGCAACGAGTAGGGGCACGTGGTGGCGATGCGGCTGCGGAGGCGCAAGCGCGATCGAATTACTACAATTTCGATGTCCAGGTCAAAGACGCGTTGACCGGCCCCAACGGTCTTTATGCAATCGAACAGCGTCTACGTTATCTCCTCGGCTTGCCTGCCACCGACGGCATGATCCTTAAACCGATCACCGAGCCGATGGATGGACAGGTAGCCTACGACTGGAACGCTGCCCTGCAGGACGCGTTGACTCAACGTGTGGAAATCCGGCGGCAGAAATGGAACATCAAGCGACGGGAGTTGGAATTGATTGCAGCGAAGATGAATCGCCTCCCCAACCTCGACTTCCTCGGACTGTACCGCTATCGAGGCCTGGGCGATGCCTTGATCGATTCCCGCGATCCGAACAACTCTTTCAACAGTTTGTACCAGAGCATTTTCGAAGGAGATTATCAGGAGTGGCAGGCCGGCTTGGAACTCTCCTATCCCGTGGGCCTACGTCAAGCTGGGGTGGCGGTGGCCAACGCCCGCTGGAATCTCGCGCGTGAATGTGCCCTGCTGAAAGAACAAGAGCTGAAGATCTCCCATGATTTAGCCAATGCGGCACGGCAGGTGCGGCGTGCCTATGAGCTGTTGGTGGCCAACTACAACCGCCAATTGTCTGATCAGGAGCAAGTGAAGGCATTGCAAGCTCGCTACGAGAGCGGGCTCGACAATATCAATTTCTTGCTGCAAGCACAGCAGCAACTGGCGGCCAGCCAAAGTGCCTTCTTCCGCTCCCTGGTGGATTACCAACTGGCCTTGCGTGACTTCCATCGGGAAAAAGGTTCACTACTGGCCTACAATCACATCGGGTTGGCCGAAGATGCTTGGCCCACTGCGGCGTATGCAGACGCTGCCGAGCGCGGACAATTCTTTACACCGCGAGTGGAGGCTGAGGCGGTCGAGGTGAAACCGGCGCATCGCGTCAGCGACGGGGCCTTCGATCCGACCACGATCGGGCACCCGTCGGACCACCGATGACCACGGAGGCGACACCGCCTCGATGAAGAAGGCCCTTCGTCTCCAGTCGCCGAACTCCTCACGCCAGACGGAGTTGGGCGCCAGACAACGATGGGCGCCAGACAACGATGGGCGCCACAGCGGAATCCATGGAGCGAGAACAGTGGCTCGTGCCCACCTCGCTCAACGCGCCGAGCACTTGGTCAGCAACATTTCGCTCTACTCGTAGCATGGGTCACATCAGCCCGCTACCGTTTGGTACAGATCCAAATCGGCCCGCCCGCCAACTAACGCGAACACGGTACGGATGTGTTCCATCGTGCGCCGAAATTCGCTTCGTGCCCTCCCGTCACCTTTAGCCCCCAAGACATAATAGTGAGGCTGCGACGTTAGCACTGGGGGCAAGCCCAAGACAGGCAACGTTCGCTGGCAGGCGGCGAACAGGGGGGCGGAGAACGACCAGTCAGGGGCGTGAGGAAAATCGACGATCAAGCCTCCTGCAGTGAGCTCCACCGTTTCTTCGACGGTGCGACGCACCAGTAGGTGCCACAGGCCATCTTGTTGTCGTGTCACACGTTCCACTCCGAGGATTGGCAGGCAGGCCCACCGGTCGGATGGTGGACGCGTGGCGATCCTTAGCGCTGCATCGGCAAGAACGGTCGGTAAGTGGGACCATGCATCGTGCGACTCGGGCGAAGCATGCGGCACCAACCAGAGCCACGGGGATTGGCCCGTCCCCTCGGCCTCCGCCAGTCGCATCGCACATTGAACAGCATCAGGTTGATTTCCCCACAAGATGCACCGCTGGCCCGCTGCAACGTTTGGCCGCTCGGCTCGCTGCAACCACGAGGACGCCAGCTCATCGTCGGTGACCGCCTGCTGGCCCGCCGCAGCGCCGCCTCCTGGCCCCAACCCGAGTCTCAGGCTGTGACCACTGCAATCGAGCACGATATCGGCCCGTTGTACGTACTCGCCGCGAGTCGACGAGGCGACCAACACGCGAAACTCTTGTTCCGACCAACGTTCCTCCTCGGTTGTTGCTAGCCTCCACGGTTCCAAGCGGCTGATCGATCGCACCTCGGTCTGAATCTGAACACAGTCGTACACCAGATCGGTCTTTGCCAATGGCAGCAGGTACCGATCGACGTACTCGGCGAAGGACGGGCGAGCATTGAGATCCACCTCAAGTGGCGTGTCCTGAGCGACGAGAGCTGCTCGGCCCAGCGGCGATGTCTCCTGCTCCCACGTACCATTCATGGGCCAATCGCGGAGCGAGTCCCATTGCTTGCCCGGTCGTCGTCGCTCGTACAGTTGCACGTCGTAACCGAGAAATCTAGCGTACAAAGTGGCTTCAATCCCCGCTCGCCCTCCCCCCACGACGGCAATGGTGGCTGGGGTATCGATTTCGGCATCCCACGGCAAATCATACTCCACGTGACCTAGCTCCTCTTCTGTCGTTCGTTGTCCAAGGTGCATAGCGGAAGCCCCTCTCCTCAGGTTGCTTCCATTGCAGACGATTGTGGATGATTCTGTGCAAAGCCAAAAGGCGGGCAGAAGCGCTTAGCTGGCCAGATGAAAGAGGAGGAATTTCAAATACCGCATCTCCGGCATGGCCAATGGGGTGGGGTGATCGCAGGGCAAGTCTCGCTGCAGCAGAAGCGTCGCGGGACGTCGCGCCTTGGCCAGTACGTCGAGGTGTAGCTGGTAGAATTCCGCGGCTCCGATATGACTGGAACAAGAGGCGACCGCCAACAGCCCTTGCGGTGCCGTGACTTGGAGGGCGAGTTGAGCCAACTTCGCATAAGCAGCCAAGGCGGCCGACCGGCTCCGCTGATTGGGAGCGAACGAAGGCGGATCGGAAACCACCAGATCCCATGTTCTCCCGCGTGATGCGGCCTTTTCCAAGAACTCGAAGCAGTCCGCCACGATTGCCTCATGATTCGTCGAGGGCAACTGGTTCAGTTCCCAGTGGCGCTGCGCATCGGCAATGGCCCGAGACGCACTGTCGACGGACGTTACCGACTTGGCGCCACCCATTCCCGCAGCCACGGAAAAACCGCCGGTATATGAAAACAGGTTCAACACGGAACGTCCCGAGGACACCCACGCAATGGCCTGCCGGTTGTCGCGTTGGTCGAGGAAGAAGCCCGTTTTTTGCCCTTGTAAACAGTCAGCCGTCAGTCGCATGCCGTTCTCCAAGAACTCCACAGGAGCCGTCCAAGGCATTCCGCACAGGACCTCCCCTGCCCTGCCTCGCTGACGATAACGACGAACGACGCGGCGAACTCCCACCTGGGTGACCAACCAGTCACCAAGCCAACTGCAATCATAGAACGCTTCTGGCGCCCCACCATCGAGCTTGACTACCGCGGTATCGCCATAGATATCGACAATCAGGCCGGGCAATCGATCCCCCTCCCCGTTGACCAGTCGGTATCCGGTCGTCTTCTCCGTCCGGGTCAGTCCTCGCCGAAGAGTGCTGGCCAGGTGGAGTCGGGAAGCCAACCACCGGTGATCCAACTCCCAGGGAGGTTCGGTGCGACATACGCGAACACGAATTGGATGCTCCGGGTCGTAGAGACCGCTGGCGATCGGCCGGTCGCCGCGGGGGGTCAATACGCGCACCGGTACTCCCGGTGGCAAATCGCCGCGATTTTCAATGGCATCGGAAAAGATCCACGCATGCCCTTGTTTAATGAGCCGCGTTAATTGCTTCTTCAAGCGCACCGTGGGCATGGGAACCACTTGGTCGGCAAAGACTGCCTTCCTATTCTGTTCTCGGGCATCCATCTCAACGCTGCCCCGTCCAGAGAATAAGCGCCAGCAGGAGGGCCAGGAGGACCAGAACCACCACGACCGCCAGGGCGACACGTGGCCAGGAGACCGGTTTCGTTCCCGTGACCTTTCCCGTTTGACCGTTTACCAAGAAGCGATGAACGGTATTACGGTAGCGGTAACTGAAAACATAGACGGGAAAGAGCACCAAATCAGTGCCCGTTTGTTCCACCCTCGTAGTCACCGTCAGGTCTCGATGGGTATCACCTGGTAGGAACGCTGCCACGCCAGCCTGCTGCCGCTGCTCGACCTCGCCCCAGGCAGCTTGGCGAGCGGTGGACAATGGAATGCTATACTCCTCACTCAACCAACCAGCGATAATCGCCGGATCGTAACGCTGCAATTCCCCCAGGCGAAAGGGCTGGAGGGACTTTGCCTCCTCTGCCGTGATGGATTGAGTGCCAGGCACGAGTACTCCCCAATGGAAACGCTCGAACTCACCTGCCAACCGATACCACTCCGTTTCGCGCACTTGCCGTGTCCTGGTCACTTGCTCTCCTTTGGAGTTTGTCGTGGTGTAGGTTTCCGTCCGATACCAGTACTCGCCGATACGAGCGGTCCAGGAGCTGTGTGCTAGCGCAGTAAAATGCCAGAATGGCAAATACACTCCTTGTTGCCGCTGGGTAACGGCGCGAACGCGCAGATCCTTCGGGCAAAACCAGCTATTGCGGCCAAGCCATTGGTGGAACTTCTCCACCGCTTGCTCCTTGGTGATCGCAAAGCCTATGATGAATTCCGGCCGTTGACGACCACTGACTTCGGCCGATATCTCCACGACATAGGTCGAATCGCAGAAGGGGCAAACATAGCTGCGTCGGTCCACCGAGGTCGATACGACGCTGCCACAATTCTCACACTGGAATGCGTGGCGGTGGGCACTCTCGCCTCTGTCCAGTGGGGTGACCGGAGACCTCGATCCTGACGCCAAGCTCTGGCCGCAGGCGCGGCAGTGCGTATCGGCGGCGCGGTAGGGCATGCCACAGGCAGAACACATCCCGATCTCGTCGGCCGGTGATGCGGGAGGTGCGGGGCTGTCGACCAGCTTGGCATCGATCACCGAAACCTGGTTCTGCTCCCCAGGTGCCACCACATCCACCGGCGAGGGTGTTGCCCTGCCGTCCTTCGATTTCTGCCGGTTGGGAGATCGTCTGGCCATAGTTCGTGCAGCAAGCGTTTCTCAATTCTCGTCGGGGACTACAATGCGCTATCCACAGGCCCTCGACTCGTCATTTCCACAGCGAACCAACCGTCGTTATCAGGAGCCAAGTGGTGGATCAAGCCTTACCCTCATCACCGCCATCTCAAGGTCAGTTTCGCGTCCAGTTGCAGAAGGAGCAATTGGTCTTCAGCGCGGCCCATTTCATCACCTTCGCTGGCAACATCTGCGAACGGCTTCACGGGCACAATTATGCTGTTCGGGCGGAGGTGGCCGGCAGGCTGGACGAAAACCGTTATGTCATCGACTTTATCGCTTTTCGTGATGCGCTGGCTGCCATTGTAGCCCGGCTGGACCACCGCATGTTGTTACCGGCAACACATCCTCACATCCAAGTAACGACGAGTGAAAATGAGGTCACCGCTCGCTTTGAGGAACGTCGGTGGCTGTTCCCTGCCGAGGATTGCCTCATCCTCCCGGTGTCGAACACAACGGCCGAGGAATTGGCGCGGTGGATTGCCCTGGAAGTTCGCACGGCGCTCAAGCCGCAGGTGGGCAGTGCTCTGGATTGGCTGGAGGTTGGGGTCGACGAGAACAACGGGCAGTGGGGCATCTGTCGGATCGACTGGTAAAAACGTTAAGACCGGCTACGCCGCCACCGGCTGGCCTCTGCCGCTGAGCAATCGAGGCAAAGCTGACTCCGGCAAGGGGACGAAGTTACCTAGTGCGGATGGAGTCTCCCCGCAAGCTGACATCGTAACAGGCCTTAGCCAGAAGACTCGCTAGTCCCCCATCGTAGCTTTCCATGGCCAGCAGCACTCCGGTCAACATCTCCGAAGGAGTTCGCAAAGCCGCCATCCTCATCATGAGCTTGGAGGAGGATGATGCCGCGGCCCTGCTAGCGCGTCTACCTCGCCACGAGGTGGAACGAGTCTCCATCGCCATTGCCCAGATGGACACCGTTAGCGGCCAGGAGCAAGAGCAGGTTATGCGGGAGTTCCTGGAAAGCCGACCGAGCATCATGGGCCCCAATGCCGGGGGGTTGGATCGCGCCAAGAACCTGGTGATGAAGGCCCTGGGCAAGGAAGCTGCTGATACGATCAGCATGCTTCAGCAGACGCTGGAATCGCTGCCCTTCGGCTTCCTGCACAAAGTGGATCCCCAGAACATCCTTTCGTTCGTCATCGACGAACACCCGCAAACGATCGCCTTGGTCCTCAGCCATCTGCCTCCGGCAACCGCTGCTGGTGTCATCAGCGGACTTCCCCTCGACCGGCGCCTGGCCGTTATCGAACGCATCGCGGAGATGGGAGAGACCAGCCCGGATGCGATCGAGGAGGTCGAAGGGGTCCTTTCCAGTCGCATGTCCCTGTTCTTGACCCAGGGTTTTCGCAAAGCGGGCGGTGTCCCGGCGGTCGCCGAAATGCTCAATGTGTGCGATCGCTCCACCGAACGCGCCATCTTGGATGCTCTGGCCAAGGAGAAGCCGGAGCTCGTCGAGGAAATCCGCCGCTTGATGTTCGTCTTCGAAGACATTTTGAAGCTCAGCGACAAAGACATTCAAACTATTCTCAAGCATGTCGAAACCAATCAATGGGCCATGGCGCTCAAAGGCGCCAGCGAAGCACTGCAGGAAAAGATCCTCAGCAATATGTCGCAGCGGGCAGCCGAGATGCTTCGCGAGGAGATGGATTTCTTGGGCAAGGTTCGCTTGAGCGAAGTCGAGTCGGTGCAGCAAAAAATCGTCGACATCGTCCGATCGCTGGAAGACGCCGGACAGATTTCCCGACCCACCGGGGATCAAGAAGAAGAGTACGTGGCGTGATCTTCACCATCGGCGGCAGCCACCTTGCACTCGACGCCCATTGCGGGATACTCAGCCTCATCCCTTGAACCTTCGCCAACTCGGCGTCTAGATTCTGTTCTCGCTAGCGACCCACGGAGGATGCAAGACCGGCCATGGCCACCTCCCCCATGATGCGCCAATACGAAGAGGCCAAAGCGGCTTGCGGTGATGCCTTGCTCCTGTTTCGCATGGGCGACTTTTACGAGCTCTTTCACGAGGATGCCAAAATCTGCGCACGCATCCTCGGCCTGACGCTCACCAGTCGCGACAAAGGGGAAAACCCCATCCCCATGGCCGGCTTTCCCCATCACCAACTCGAAGGCTACCTCGCCAAACTAATCCGCATGGGCTACCGAGTCGCAGTCTGTGATCAGGTAGAAGACCCGAAACAGGCCAAGGGGATCGTGCGGCGGGAGGTGACCCGCATCGTTACCCCCGGTACGCTGACCGATGATGCCCTACTCGATCCGCTCCAGCCCAATTTGCTGGTTGCCGTTTTTTCTCCCGAAGTCGAGAAAGCCGCAAGCCAGGTGGGGCTCGCCTGGGCGGAACTCTCTACCGGACGCTTCGCGGCCACCAGCGTTCCTCGCTCCAAAGTACTCGATGAACTGGCTCGCTTGGAACCGTCCGAGGTACTGATCCGAGACGATGACGGCTTGTTGTCTCCAGGTGAAGATGCGGCCTGGGCGGTCACCCTCCGCCCAGTGTGGGAATTCTCTCCGGAAGAGGCTCGCCGCAGCCTGTGCCAGCACTTCGGCGTCCGCAGTCTCGAAGGAATGGGCTGGGACGAACAGACCGATGTGGCGGCGATCGGTGCTGCCGGTGCCGTCCTGGCTTATCTACAAGAGACGCAAAAAACGTCGCTGGGTCACTTGCAACCTCCGGTCCCATGGCGAAGCGGCCACACCCTGGAGATCGACGCGGCGACGCGACGCAGCCTGGAATTGACTCACACTATCCGCGATCGCGATCGGTCCGGTTCGCTGCTGTCGGTCCTCGATCAAACGTGCACTTCGATGGGCGCCCGACTGCTGGCCGACTGGTTGGCCTCCCCATTGGTGGACGTGGCCGCCATCCAAGCCCGACATGCGGCGGTGGGAGAATTGGTGGGCGATGACCGATTGCGGGCACGCCTCCGCGCTGCACTGGAATCGGTGTACGACCTGCAACGTCTGTTGGGCCGAGTGGCCACCGGTAGAGCCAGTCCCCGAGACCTGCGACAGATCGGCCTGTCGCTGCAAAAGCTGCCCGATCTTAAGGATCTTGTCACCGCATGTCACGCTCCCATGTGGCAGCAACTGGCTGACCAGCTCGACCCATGCCCAGATTTGGCTGAGACATTGCTCCGCGCGCTCAGCGACGACTGCCCCTTGCATCTGCGCGAAGGCGGATTCATCCGCTCAGGCTTCTCGACGCAGCTGGACGAACTGCGAGACACTGCCAAGGGAGGAAAGCAGTGGATTGCTGCCTACCAGAAAAAACAAATCGAGGAATCGGGAATCCCCAGCCTCAAAGTGGGTTACACGAAGGTTTTCGGCTACTATCTCGAAGTCACCAACGCCCACAAAGACAAAGTGCCCCCCCATTACATCCGCAAGCAAACGCTGAAGAACGCCGAACGCTATATCACCGACGAACTCAAAACCCATGAGACGAAGGTACTCGCCGCCGAGGAACAATCGATCGAGCTGGAGATCGAGATCTTCCATCAATTGCGTGAACAGGTAAGCGCTCGCCTGGCGACGCTGCAACGAGCTGCCGACATGGTGGCGCAAGTCGATGTGCTGGCCGGACTAGCGGAGCTGGCCCGCAAAGGCAATTACGTTCGTCCGCAAATGACCGAAGGCGACGAACTGGAGATCATCGACGGTCGCCACCCAGTCCTCGATGCCGTACAAGCCAAAGGAACTTTCGTTCCCAATGATTGCCACCTCGGTGGCCAGCACGGTACGATCATGTTGATCACCGGCCCAAACATGGCAGGCAAGAGCACCTACATTCGGCAGGTTGCGCTCATCACCTTGATGGCCCAGCTAGGCAGCTTCGTCCCGGCCTCCCAGGCAACCATCGGCGTGGTAGATAAGATTTTCGCCCGTGTGGGTGCCAGCGATGAGCTTTCACGCGGCCACAGCACGTTCATGGTGGAGATGGTCGAAACGGCGAGAATCCTGAATACGGCGACGCACCGCAGCCTGATCGTGCTGGATGAAATCGGCCGCGGGACCAGCACGTACGATGGGCTCAGCCTCGCCTGGGCGATCGTCGAATACCTGCACGACCACATCGGCGCGAAGACGCTCTTCGCCACTCACTACCACGAATTGACGCAATTGGAAAAGTCTCTGCAGGGCGTGCGCAATTACAATGTGACGGTGCGAGAATGGGATGACAACATCGTCTTTTTGCACCGCATTGCCCGAGGAGGAGCCGACAAGAGTTATGGCATTCACGTCGCGCAACTGGCGGGCATTCCCGCAGCGGTCAATCAGCGCGCCAAGCAGGTGCTCGAGCAACTCGAGACCGATCACCTCAATGCGCGAGGCGAGTCCAAGATCACGCCGCCGCGGCGCCCATCGGGAACGCCCATTCAATTGACCCTTTTTGACTTTGCCAGCCATCCTGTGCTCGACAAACTCCGGGAATTGAACATCGCCGAAATGACGCCCTTGCAGGCCCTACAATTGCTCGAGCAGTGGCAACGGCAACTGCACGACGACGGGGCTCGCTGACTCCCGATTTCGTGACCGCTACCGCGCGGCGATCGATCGTTACCCCCACGCTGCTCGAGCGCGTCCCTCGCCGTCATCAAACGAACACCGACGGTCGCGGGAAGAACGCGTCGGTGTTCACGCGGGAATATCCCTGCCCCCCACTGCCGTACGATCTGTCCCTTGTTCGACTCGGCAGTGCCCCGGATGAGACCTGCTTGAAACGTCATCGCGGGCGCATGATCCAGGTGACAGGACTAGCCGCGGGAGAAAATGCCCCCAAGTCGATTAGTTACTTTCCCTAGCCACCCCCATTTCCGTGATCAGGCAATCGGGTGACGCCCCTGAGTGGTAACGGTAGTGGCGCAGGCCGCTTTGCAGACTCTTCCTCTGACCGCTCGGCTCCACGACGCGAACTCCCGCGAACCGATAACCCGTGATAGGAAGCTGGCGCTACGACGCTGGACGATAAGGTCGAGTATCGCGCGGCCTGAGGATCGAAACGAGCATCAAAACGCTCTCCCCCCTCGGTCGCTCCTTCCAGCCGCCCCACACCTTGGGGAATGGAAGGAGGAATCTCATCATCGAGGAACGGATTGACCTGCTCGTCGGGAAGCGGATGGGAATTGCTGCGGGGCAAGGGTGCTGGGCTCGCCGGTGCTCTCTCCGCCGGTGGTTGTGGTTTGATCGTGCGGATGTGCCACTGAGGATCGCCCCCCCGCTGTGCTTCAACCCCTTGCCCTAGATTTGGCGTCGGTGCTACATCGCGGTGCGGAATGGAAGGTTGCCGGTCACCAATCGTCCTCCGCGCCGTGGGGGAAGCGATAGAAGCCTGCGGTCGCGGACGATCCACCGAACCTGCAGAATCCTGCGGCACAGCCAAACGGCCATGCTCAGGCGCGCCCCCCCTGAACAGTGGGGAATTGAGGGACGCCAACCGGACCTGAGGGGCGCAGATCGTACCGCCCCACGGCGGATTCACCGGCATGCCCCCTTTGGAAACCAGGACCAACCATGCCCCCTTGGCCGGGCCAACTGTCGCAACAACCGACCGATTCACTTCCACAGCCTGGCCTGCCGCAATCGCAGCGAGGGGTGCCCGTCCATCGCCGCATTAGCGCGGTGAGCTGGCTGGCGTCGCGCTGCGCTCGTAGAACATTGTGCCGCGTTCGCAACTCGATAGCTTGTAACCAGCGATCCGCCGCATCCAGCAAACCGCGGTCGTCGCAGTGGCAGTGCCGGTGAGCGATGCGACAAGCATCACAGGACTGAGCCCCTACCTGCTCCCCTAGGCATCCCAGGGCAATGGTCAACACCATTATGCATAACGTGGATCTCATGCGCCGCACGCTCCTCCCTGAGCCAATTTACTTGCCAAAAGTCGCCGTCGGACGTTCGCACCGACGCCGAACCACCGCATAGCTTATCGAATCGCTACGACCCGAAAATGAAGCACGACCGCCAGGACCGGAACAACCCACCCAGCCGCCCTGTTTTCCGCAGGCCACCCAGACCACCACCAACGCCTATCCCATCCCCTGCGGCAGTGCATTTCAGGCCCGCAGTGGCACTCGCCACGCCCCACGCTTACCCCCCCTGGCCGATACTGACGACTGCACGCGTCAGTTCGGGAAGCGGTACGTGCCCCGAGCGGTACAAGGTATTGAACGCGCAGAATGGGATGACATGTCCGGAAGGCAGCACATGATGCGTACAGCACTTCATCACTCGGCGCACATCGAAGTTATAGGAATCCAGAAAGGAAGTGATCGTGATGCGCAATAGGTCTCGCGCACCGATCTGTTCCGTGAGAACCTGCCGCAGGAACTGATCCTCTGGGGCTTCAGCAGAGGACTCCACGCCATCGGCCGCCTTCGCTCCTGTCCCGCACGCCGAGGTCATCGCAGCCGCGGCCATCCCCTGCCGCGACGGAACGTCCACCATAGGCAATTTGCCCGCTCCCTGCCCCGCCGTGACAATCGCCGTTCGATCACTGCACGGAGCGCAGCCGGAGGGACAACAGGTGGTGCGCGCCAAATACTCTTGCACAAGCCGCCGGGCCGAAGCCCGGGTGAAACTGATTCCGTTGGCCAGCAAATCCAGGTGCTGCCGCACATCGATCATCTGCGCGATCGATTGCAAGCCCGCATCCGTCCGCCAAGCGTAAGCAATCTGATGGCAATTTGGATGTGCGCAAGGCAACGGTAGAAAATCGTCGCGCCGTAACAATCCATCGGTCTGCCCTTCGATCGCAGCGATGACGTCGGGAAACGTGATCCTGTTTTCCAGATCGTCAGGTAACAAGTGACGGCCGGAATATGTGGCCGGTTGGAAATTGATGGCGCCGATACACCGGCGGTGAGCGGCCAGCCGGACGATGGCCCCGATGTGCTGTTCATTCACTCCAGCCTGCAACGTAACCGCCAGAGTGATATTCAATCCTGCCTCCTCTAGGCGATCCAGTACGGCCAATTTCGTCTCAAGTAGTCGTCGGCCGCGCAAACGTTCATACACTTCATCATCCAATCCATCGAATTGCAAGAAGACTTCCAATCGATCTTTGTATTGCGCCAACCAATGTATCAGCGCGTCATCTTTCGCCAGTCGAATGCCATTGGTGTTGATCTGTACGTAGTCAATACGCTGGCGCATTGCATATTCGACCGCTTGCTCGAATGTGGGAGCAATCGTCGGTTCGCCGCCAGAGAGTTGCAGTACTTCGGCACCATCCTCGACTTCCACAAGCCGATCGATGGCCCGCTTCACTTCTTCCCAGGTGCGATGCTTCAACCCCGGCGCACTGGCAGCGTAACACATGGGGCAGGTCAAATTGCATGCGTCTGTCAATTCGACCAGGCCGATGCACGTGTGCTGTTCATGCTCGGTGCACAACCCGCAATCAAAAGGGCATCCTTGCTGGACGCTGGTTCCAAACACAGCCGGCTTGCGCGCCGGCACGGTGTATTCCAAGCGATCATAAGCGGTGGCATCGGCACAGACAAAGTCCTCCCGCACACCATGCTGCGGACAGAATTTGCGAAAATACACCCTCCCGTCTCGATCGAGAATCTTCGCCGACACCAACCGCAGGCACTCGGGACACAGGCTTTCCGTAGTACCCAAGAAGCGATAGTCCCGATATTCCATCATGCCCTCTTCAGTTGTGCTCGTAGAACTGGTGCTGCCTCGCCTTGTCCTTGCTCGGAGCAGTCAATTAGCCTGCTCCGCAAACTCCGGAAATCGCGCCTCCAAAACCGACGCTGCTTCGGTGGCCGGCCATTCCCAATGCAATTCGCGCAACAAGTCGCGACGCTTCTTCAGCAACCATTTGCGATCGACCGCCCTTCCGAACTCCTCCAGCTTTACCAAGGCTTGCCCCAAGAATCCATCGCGCCGCAACATTCGTATTTGCAACAACACGAACTCGGGCCGATCCTCACCCACCAGGTCACGCAGTTGCTGCCACACATAGCGCAACCGCCCGTCATGGGCGTCGGAATCCGGCAGCGGCCGGTCCGCCACGACATCTGGTAGTTCACGGTAGGCAAGAGCGCGACCACAACGGTACCAAGCCCAAGCGGCAGCCCATTTGACCCGCTCATCCTGATCGACATCGACCGCCAACCGCTCGGCCAAATACTGAGCGGCGTCGGCGATTTGATCCGCATACTGCTTGCGGTAGACGGGCTGGTCCAGCCACTGCAGATGCAACTGCCGCACTCCCCAATCGTCTCCGTGCTCTTCCAGCAATCCCTTTAAGCGGCGGGTATCAGCGATGGTCGGCTTCGCCTCGCTGCCCAACAAGCGCTCGCGCAACTCGGCCACCATGCCCTGTGGATCTAGCGCTGGTTCCGGGTGGTACTTGGGCAGATCGTCCCGCGCCAACAGCGGCTGTTCACCGAGCGTGCCCGGCTGCCAAGCTTGCAACCAGCGCCACTGACACTCCAGCTCCACGGCCACTTGTCCATCGGCCTTTTGCCGTGCTTGCTCCAGAGCGCTCACTTGGGCTCGCCGCCAAAGCTCAGCTTCACTTGCCCCTAGCGGCACGACTACTTGACCATAGGCGGATCGCCAGAGCAGGATAACCCCCAGGCTCCACCACCCTATCGATACGATATGCTGCGTCACCATCGTTCTTCCTACCCCCATCCTCCTGAACCTGTCTCATCGATTATGATGTAGATTGTACTTCATCGAACTCACGCACTTCAGTTGGAGACGAGGAAATGCACCACGGAAGCAATGGGATGCCCCTGCTGGTAGCTGTCATCTGGGGATGTTTGATGGCAGGCTGCAACAACAAACAAGAAACTCAAACCGCGAGTGTAGAACGCACGGCCGACTCTTCCGCTCAAGCGGCAAGCGGTGACAGCCACCACCATGCCCATGATGACTTGGGGCCGCACGGAGGCCATTGGATTCATCTCCAGCCTACGGGAGCCCATGCTGAATGGACGCACGATGATGAGACGCATACCATCAGCGTCTACCTCGAGCCCTCGCTGGACGATTCGGTCGAGGCAGTGCAGTTCGAAGTAAAAATCGGTGAGCAAACCGAACAGTTTCCGTTGCAACGCAAAGGTGAAGCGTGGACGATCGTTAGCGAGCCTCTGTTGACGCACCTGAACATGGGAGAGGCAGTAGACACGACCCTGCAGGTCGTGTCGGGCGATCAGCAGCTAAGTGCGCGCATCGAAGCCCACGAAGAACACCACCATCATCATTAATCGTCTTCAGCGAAAGAAAACGCCGTAGATGGGGAGGTAACGATGAGGATCAGCGGTTTGGCGGCTCTTTTGCTGGGCATCATCACAGGCTGCTGGGCAGCAGCGACCATGGGCCATGCCGAAGAAGCGAGCAGGCCACCAAATTTTGTGATCCTTTTTGCGGATGATCTTGGCTATGCCGACTTGCATTGTTTCGGCGGCGAGCAAATGGTTACGCCCAATCTCGACAACATGGCGCGAGAGGGCATGCGCTTGACAAGCTTTTATGTTTCGCAAGCCGTCTGCAGCGCATCACGATGTTCTCTGCTAACCGGTTGCTACAACGTACGACTGAGCATCCTGGGCGCCTTGGGTCCTGGAGCCAAGATTTGCCTCCACCCTGATGAACAGACGATCGCCGAAGTGCTCAAACCGTTGGGATATCACACCGCCATTTTCGGAAAATGGCATTTGGGAGATCGCGGCATTGGTTTGCCCATCCATCACGGCTTCGATGAATACCACGGTCTTCCCTATTCCAATGACATGTGGCCCTACCACCCCACCAACAAATCGTTCCCCCCATTGCCGCTGATCGAAAACGACCGTGTCATTAACGACAACGTCACGGCTGAAGACCAGAAATACCTGACGCGTTGGGCGACCGAGCATGCGGTCTCCTTTATCGAGCGACATCGAGACGAACCTTTCTTTCTTTACGTCCCGTATAGCATGCCTCACGTACCGATCTTCGCCTCCCCACAGTTCGCAGGGGCGACTGGTCGTGGTTTGTATGCCGACGTGATTGCCGAAATCGATTGGAGTGTGGGGGAGATTCTCAACACGTTGCGCCGTTTCGACCTTGCCGAAAACACGTTGGTGCTCTTTACTTCAGACAACGGCCCCTGGCTCTCGTACGGCAACCATGCTGGTTCGGCCAAGCCGCTGCGCGAAGGCAAGGGAACGGCGTGGGAAGGAGGTCAACGGGAGCCCACCATTGTTTGGTGGCCTGGAAAAGTCCCCGCCGGCACTACGTGCGACGCCGTGGCGGGAACCATCGATGTGCTTCCTACCATTGCCCACTTAGCAGGGGCGCCGCTGCCACAGCGGCCGATCGACGGCAAAAATATTTGGTCCCTTCTCAGTGGTGAAAGTTCGGAGAGTCCGCACGAAGCTTACTTCTACTATTGGGGGCGTGAGCTGCATGCCGTCCGCAGTGGGCCATGGAAACTCCACTTCCCGCATAGCTATCGCAGCTTGAAAGGAGAGCCGGGGCGTGATGGAAAACCGGGGCCTTACCAACAACTGCGGTGCGGCTTGGAACTCTACAACCTCGACCAGGACATCGGTGAGCAGCAGAACGTGGCAGACCAACACCCAGAGATCGTCGCTCGCCTATCCGAGTTGGCCGACGGCATGCGTCGCCGCTTAGGAGATAAACTCACCGGCATCGAAGGCACAGAAGTACGGGAGGCAGGCCGCCTCCCCTAATCCCTACAGGCGGCACATCCCACAGATCAGCTACCGTTTACGTGCCCAGCGAACTTTCTCCCTTGCCATCTCTTTACCCAGACTGCCTCCGCAATGCGCGTGAGGTATGTTTTTTCGACGCCAACAAGACTTCGGCTCAAGTCGCGGCGTCGAGGAAGAGCTGGATGGCTCGATAGCCGCCTGCCGCCATCAAGCGCAGTGGCTTCTCATCGATTGCGGATATTGCCATCAGGGCGCGTGAATACCGCCTGCAGCTATTCGCTCCCGCCATCCATGCCGGTGCATCTTTTCGCTAATTCACTCTTCGCGCATCAGGGGAAGTAGAACATGACCGCGGGCAATCCAGTGAAGGATCAACAGGTACAGATGGATCGCCGTCGCCAGGAACGTCGCCATGCCGATGGCCCCCAGATCGATTCGCCTACGGCCGGCAGTACGCAGGGGGCACCGGCTCGACGTAAAAAGCAGCGTCGCCGCCAGATCGATCCCACCACGTGCGAACGTGATTACAGTCAAGACGAAATCGAGTTCATGCGGGCCCTGGATGCGTATAAACGCTCCAGCGGCCGTATGTTCCCCACCTGCAGCGAGATCCTGGAGGTTGTGCGATCGATTGGATACGTACGATTGACCGAGGAAGAGCGTGAGGTCATCGAGAGCCTAAAACAACTCGACGACACGTTGCCTACCGGCGATGCCGGCCACGATGAGGTGGCGCTCACAGACGATACTGCCTCCTCTGCTGATGAGACAACGGATCTCTAGGAGGTTGCCGATCGTCACTTGCTCGGTAGCTCAATGACTCCATTCCAGCCCGGAGGGGGAACTCTCCGGTGTTGGGCAATGTAAACAGTGAGAAAATCTTTTACCTGATCATCGGCGGGCACATCGTGCAAAAGCCGAAACGCCTCATTCCATCGCCCCGCCAAGAAATGCTCTAAGGCCTGTTCATAGGCATCGATATGGGCGTCGGACAGAATGCTGGACTCGCCCTCCGGCGGAAGCAGCTCACTGACGACCAGCGGTCGATGCATGCCATAAGGCAGCACTCTGGCGACGCGGCGCACGCGCAATTCGCTTCGCGGAATATGGCTGCGCACCCATTCTGCCGTGATCTCGTCGACCAATACCGAGGCCTGCAATTGCTTCGTCATGCTTTCCAGACGCGCGGCCAGATTGACCACCGGTCCGAACACGGTGACCTTGACCTGATCTTGACTGCCGATCCTCCCTGCCACCGCCGGGCCAGTAGCCACCCCGATTCCTGCTCGAAATCCCGCCAGCGGATGAGCTTCCTGCGAGGCGATGCTTTGGAACTCTTGCCCGATGCGCACAGCGGCCCGACACGCCTGTTCGACCGGATTTCCCGTGGGCAAGGGCCATCCCCAAAACCCCATGGCTGCATCACCATGAAAGTCGCCGACGACGCCGCCACCATCGAGGATGTGGTGGGTCATCACTCCCAGGGCGTCGCTGACCCGCTGCAGCAACTCCAGTAGACGATCTGCATTGTCTTCACTGCGCTGAGAAAAACCCCGCAAGTCACAAAACAGAACGGAGACCTCCGTCTCTCGCGGAGCGAGCACTTCCTCCGGATCACGACCGGCCAGCGCTTGCAGAACGACGGGGGAAAAGAAATGGCGAAGGCTGTCTTGCCTTCTTTGCAATAGCCGCACCTGCCGCAGGGCACCCAACGTCGTGGCCGTCAATTCGGTGAACTTGATATCGTCCTGCAGCGCACCTGCGTCACCGGTGAGCTGCATCTCCAAAGCCAACGGACCACTCCATGCACCTGTTACATAGATGGCCCAGCCAGGACAGGCATCGGATTCTACCGGGGTGCAAAACGCCCAATCAACGTTGGCCGAATGGGTAAAGGCATCGGCGACCTCCTCCATCCGATTCCAGACATGCAAAACGCTCTCCCGCGACAGGATCGCTGTCCGCACTAAGTTCATACTTGGGACAAACGCGTTTGGATCACCCCTTCTTCCCGTACGATGCATGACGTCGAGCCTCTCGCGGGCGTCCCCTCCGGGGGAATCCGTTGGCCCACTGCCCGTCGCACTGGTAACCGCTCTGGCCTCCGCCCCCGCATCGCCGCCAGCTTCTCCGAGTCGCACGATGGCGACGTACTGAGCGTCCGGCACGCCCTCTAAAACCAGCTGGGAAATTCCTTGACACAATTCGGCATCATCGGACGCTCCCCGAATCACGTCCGGCAATTTGCTGAGCACTTCGATGCGTTTTCCCGCATCTTTGAACTTTTTCTGCCGCAACGCTTGAGCGGAGAACGTTTGCTCTGCAATCGGTGGCGGTGACGGCGTGGCGTGAGCAGGTTGCTGCGTCCGCACGAGAGAGAAGGTCGTTTGCCCAATCACGAAATGCTCTCCCACCGCTAGGAAAAACTCCTCCTGACGACGCCCCCGATAAAAAATGGCGTTTCGTGCCTCGGGCAGCCGACGCACCTCCAATCGCTCTCCCGTCCACTTCAGTTCGGCATGTCGCCGTGAGATGCGATCGTCCCAAGGCACGTCCCACGGCACGGCGATGCGCCCGAGCACGAAACTATCTCCTGCCGATGGCAACAACTTTCTCCATCGGTCTTCTGGTCGTGGCCCTTGGGCAACCAATTCAACTAATGAATCCAATCCATCATCCTCCCTAACCCACCCGGTCACCGGTTCGCTCTCCACATCCTTCGCCATCTTTGCCGATACCGCGTTGTCATACAATCTTCGTCGACCTGCCCTGGCACTTCAGCGACCTCCGTTAGGGCGAGGGCACCTCAGCCCCCATAACTGCCCCTTCCCCGCAATGGGAAACCAGGCTTCGCTGAACCGCGCGTTCCCGCGGATCGCCAACATGGCGACCCCCGACAATCGCCAGCGCTTCGCCTGCCCACCGTCTTCTCAGTGGCGTCCGAAAGAGTTGCCGATCGGCTGGCAAGACTCCCGACCTCTGCTCAAAATAGTCACCACAGCAATTTTATTTCCCCGCTCAACATGGTCCGCACGATTGGTAACTGGAAGCGATGAATGAGCCAATACCGCCGCACGACTCTCCCGATCAACTGATGCGTGCCATCGACGATCAAGTCGCCCACATATGGATGGTGCGTACTTTTCTCAAACACAGCGATGAAGCCGCGGAAGATGAGGAACTCGCCTCGGTCCATCGCGATCTGTACGACTTCATGCTGGCCCTCGGCCCTGCATGGGATCGCGGTGACGCGGCGGAGTACGTGAAGTTGGCTCGCAAGAAACTGAGACGCTTACAGCGAGCCACTGAGCTGTTCCTAGAAATCCAACCAGAGATTTCCGGACACATGAATTTCCGTATGGCGGCGCATTCTCTGAAGTTGGCCGTCCAGCGCATCGTTGAGTTGCTCAATCCGTCGGCTTCAAATTGACGATGATGCGTCCAGCGACGTGCCCTTGCAACATGGCAGCAACCTTCTCCGGAATCTGGTCTAGCGAAATCTCCGTCACCCAGAAATGATCCAACTCTGTCGGCTTCCAGGGGCCGGACAACAAGGACCAAATCCGTCGTCGCCGAGCAGAGGGACAGTCAGCCGATGCGATGCCACACAAGGAGACGCCACGCAGCAAGAACGGATAGACGGTCATCTTCAAATCAGCCCCCGCTACCAAACCGCATGCCGCGACCGCCCCTCCATAACGGGTCGCTCGCAACAGCACGGTCAGTGGTGTTCCTCCCACCGTATCGACACCCCCCGCCCACTGGGCACTCAGCATCGGACGCTCGCCGGCATCTGCCAAGGCACTGCGATCCCAAACCTCAACCGCTCCCGCTTCCGTCAAGTGCTGGTGAAACTCACGCTTACCGCTGATCGCTACCACTTCGTAGCCCTGCTTTGCCAATAACCGCACCGACAAGCTTCCCACACCTCCACTTGCCCCGGTAACCACCACACGCCCCGACTCTGGAAACACTTCATTGCGCCGAAGTGCCAAAACGCATTGAGCCGCGGTGAAGCCCGCAGTACCTAGCACCATCGCTTCGCGCAGGGTCAATCCTGACGGCAGAGGAACTACCCAGTCTCCCGGCACTCGAATCTTTTCCGCCCATCCTCCCCAGACCCCCTGCCCCAGATCATAACCGGTCACCAACACCTCATCCCCTGGGGCAAAACGTGGATCCCTACTTGCTTCCACAATCCCGGCAGCATCGATACCGGGCACATGCGGCAACTTCTTGACAATCCCCCGATGGCCAGTTGTCGCCAAGGCGTCCTTGTAGTTGATCGATGAATACGCGACGCGTATCAATACATCGCCCGCAGGCAAATCATTCTCGGAAACCGTCTCCACCTGCATCGTGGTGCGCTCGCCAATGGAGCGTACCATCAAGCATCGCACCCTATTGTCGGAATGGACCATCATGCTCCTACTTTCTCTCTGATGAACTGGTCCCTGCGCGCGGACGGAAGCCCGCCATCGAACCTGCGGCGACCGTGAATCGGCACCAAGTCGACATTATGCCGCGGAGGCAGATTATGACAATCATGCGCGGGATACGGTGAACCGACGTAGGCGCTCAATGCAACTGACTTCCCTAATGAAAAACCTGCTTGCTTGGCCTTAATCACAACCTACGCTTATCTATGATCTGCCTCAGATCCAGCCGTCCCCTGCTCCATCAGGCCATGACAACTCCTGTCCAGCACCGGTGCTTCGCTGTCTGACATTATGGCGATGAACAAAACGCAGCTCACATCACCAGAATTGCAATCGGTTGCTCAAACACCGTCCCCGCCCTCCGCTTCCCCCGCAAACTCATCTGGCAAACCACCGCGATCTGGTGGAAGCTCTCCTGCAGTCCACTGGCGCTCTCATACCGTCGAGATCGCCCCCCCATCTTGGCTACACCCCCTCAACCTTCCCACCCAGCGCCGTAACCTAGAATCACTTCTGCCGCGAACACGACTCGCCAAGCGCACACTCGATATCGCCGTCGCATCCATCCTGCTCGTGGCAACCGCCCCGCTGATGGCCGTGGCTGCTATAGCAATCAAATGCAGCTCTCCTGGACCGGTGTTCTTCACCCAAATCCGGGTGGGATTGAATCGACGCTGGCGAAACGAAACCGTTGCTCGTTGCCGACGGCAATGTCATAGCTACGGCCGTCCGTTTACCATTTACAAACTTCGTACCATGCATGTTGCCGCCGATTGCCGCGGTCCCACTCAAGTGCAACCAGGAGACCAGCGAATCTTTCCCGTGGGGCGCCTACTCAGGCGATTTCGCATCGATGAACTCCCCCAACTGATCAATGTCCTACGTGGCGATATGTCGATGGTTGGTCCACGTCCCGAGTGCATTGAATACATGGACGATCTGTCGAAAAAAATCCCCCACTATATCGATCGCCTAGGCCTGAAACCGGGGCTAACCGGGATTGCGCAAATCGAATCAGGCTATGCCAACGATCTCGATTCGTACCACCGCAAGATCGCCTACGATTTGATGTACCTACAAAACTGCTGCCTTGGCAATGACCTGCGAATCCTGTGGCGAACGATCCGCGTGGTGATCACTGGTTTCGGAGCGCTGTGACCAACCCGCGATGACTTATTACGTAGTACGCCACCGAAAGCTGCTCAACAACGCCGGGAGCACCAGTGCTACCGTCGCCGCACCTGCCCACTTGCCGCACCGAAGCGCTACCACGGACGCGTCCAAAAGAATCAAGGTCAACAACGCATGCTTCACCGCCGCTTGGACGAAGCGGGGTACAGGCCGTGCGTAGCCCCGCACCCCCTGATGAACAACCGTGATTCCAATCAGACCAATCAACAGCGGATAGTGGAAGTTCGGGTCCAAATACCACCTACGGGCTCCCTCTACCCATTGCGGCACCAAAGCGATAAGTAGCAAGCCAAGCGCCTCGATGATCATCCCTAGCGCCAAGACTGACCGTGCACTTTGCCCCGCCTCGCGCCGCGCATACACCGTCACCCCGCAAACGTAGACCGCGATGCCCGTGGCGAAAACAACAAGCGACGATGGCTTACTATCAGTGGCTCCACTGACGGCATGCATTGCCAGTCCGACCATGAGGACGTGAAGCCCGCGACAGGCTCCCATCAAGATCGGCCCCAGCCAGGTTGGTTTGAGCCGCGAATCATAGGCACGAACGGCGCCTGCCAAACCGACAGCGGCACCTACGGCAGCCCCACTCCACTGGCCCTTAGCCTGATGAAACATGACTGCCGACAACACGAGAACTGGTGCCAGCAACAGTAATACATTCCCCACATGACCCGCAATGACCGGTGATACGCGCCCGGAGGGAAGCGGACGCTGGGGACGTTCAGTCCGATCGCGTTCCACGTCCACCACGTCATTGAGGATCATCCCTCCCCAATACGCACTGACCGATGCCCCGAGCACCAATAGCCAGGCGGAAAGCGGGTACAAACTGCCGGCACCCATCACGGATGCCGCGATGTTGTCTGCGATCAACGTAAAAACTAGAGGCAATCGAATGAGCTGAAACCAATCACTCCAACTTCCCCACTGTAGCGCATCCAAACCTCCCTGTCTTGCCTCGCTCACCAATAGCCTCCCTCCGAAGTGCCTCTTGAGCCTCCAACCACCACGCAGCACCCGTTCAACTCACGAAAGCCAGCCTACGAGTCGAACTAATTCCCACTATTCCGGATTTGATCTGCCAATGTAGGATCGACCGGCGACAAGACTCCGCGTCCTTCATCTAGCCGCATCTGCACATCCAGCTCAATATCTTCGTGGTCAATTTCCCAGAATTTCTTAATGAGCTCGTCATCGAGAACCTGGTAAGAACGAACGACGCGGAACCCAATACCGCGAGCCGGATCATCCGTAAACCACCATGGACTCAGCGGAATATTCGGATCCTCCGCCTTCCAATCCTCATCCTCGGAACCCATTCGTGCAGCACACCGCAGCCGCTCCGGATCGTCCTGAAAACTTCCTCCGCGAATGACGCGTTGATCCGAAGAGGTAGGCCATTGAATTGCCTCCCAAACAGACAAACGTTTACCTCTCTTGGCAAGCGCTGTATAGCCCTCCTCAGTGTAACCATCGATCACCCATTCCATAACATTTCCGTGCATATCATATAGCCCAAACCCGTTCGGCCTCTTTTGGCCAACCAAATGAGGCATCTCATCAGAATTGTCGTAGTACCATGCATATTCACCGAGCAACGCAGGATCGTCACCGAAGCAATACGCCGTCTTTGCCCCGGCACGACAGGCATATTCCCATTCGGCCTCGGTCGGAAGTCGGTACTGATGACCGGTGAGCAAACTAAGCCATTTTGTATATTGCTTCGCGGCAAATTGTGTCATCGTCACAGCCGGAAGCTCTGGATCTTGGCCAAACTCGAAAGTAAAGCTGGGATCGTACAACTCAGTGGGAGCAGTTACGGCATCCGCCTTATTCGAATCGGTAACTACCCGCAACTGCTGCGATTGAAGCGTTTTGAACAGTTTGTACATCGACATGTATAAACGGTACTGCCTCCATGTCGTCTCATACTTGGAAACCCACATGGGCCCCACTTCCACCTCGACCTGTGGCCCCTCATCCTCCTCGCGTCCTGCCTCATCCTCAGGGCTGCCCAGTAGAAATACCCCCCCGGGAATTGGGACCATTTCAATCTTTACCTCTGTCCCTGGTACCACAAGCGTGTACGGCACCATAAACCCGCCATCCACTTCCACGTACGGCCCCTCGGCGGGCTTCTCTGCTACTACCCCAATCTTTGCCGAATCTGCCGCCTTCCCCCAGGCCATCCCTATTCCAAAAAAGATGATCGCCACCGATGCAACGCGATTCCACATACTCCCACAACCTTTCATTAGCTTCATGTCTCTCTGCCGTATTTTAAGCCGCCTGTCCCATTCCCTTACCCGCGGCAAACGATTCTACCGCCAACCAAATGCAACCATGCGTTCATTCTGATTCACTATCAACAATACACCAAACGCCCCCAACCATCGAGAGCTACCCTCCCTTCTCTTTTAGTACCACTCACCACAATCGGTGCCACCCACCTTTCTCTTGCCATCTGTCGGCCGATCTGCTCTAATGATGTCTGCCCGCTTGCCGCCGCTTGGGCGGTGTGCCTTGTGCCCGTTGGCCTGGTGGCCCTGCGTCGGTCGAGGTGCCCTGCCGTGGCGGGGAAGCCTCCCAACGGTATTTGCTGCCCTGTTTCGTCTCCTCCCCCAGGAGTTGCCCCATGGGAAGACCCAAACGTGCCGAACAATGGACTCCCGACGAAATCGCCATCGTCCACTGCGTCCAACGCTGTGTCCGCCGTGCCTTTCTCGCTGGGGTCGATCCCCTCTCCGGCCAAGACTACAGCTACCGCCGCGAGTGGATCCGACGCCGCCTCGAGGCCCTCGCCTCGGTCTTCGGCATCGACATACTCAACTACGCCATCATGTCCAACCACTTGCACGTCATCCTCCGCACCCGCCCCGACGTCGTCGCTCAGTGGAGCGACCGGGAGGTGGCCATCCGGTGGCTACGTCTGTTCCCCGGGCACCGCTTGGAAGAGCATCTGGGAGAGCCGACCGACAGCGACGTGGCGGCCCTGCTGGCCGATCCACAGCGGCTGGACACCGTGCGTCGGCGACTGTCGGACATCTCGTGGCTGATGCGTGCCCTGTGCGAGCCGATCGCCCGCATGGCCAATCGCCAGGACAACGTCACCGGGCGATTTTGGGAGGGGCGATTCAAGGCTCAGCGGCTGACCGACGAAGCCGGTTTATTGGCCTGCGCGATGTACGTGGACCTGAACCCTGTGCGTGCTGCCATGGCCAGCCAGCCCTCCCAGGCCCCCTTCACTTCGGCCTACGATCGGATCCACGCGCAGCAGGGGCAGACGATAGCCTCGGCCGCTTATCCGATCCGCTCGATCCCCACCGAGCAGGCGGGGGAGATTCTCCGCACGCACACCTCGGCGCAGATCAAGCAGAGGAAGCAGCGTCAGCGACGCAATCCGACCGGCCAGCGTATTGCCCGCGACGGTTGGTTAGCACCGTTGTCGGCCGATGCGAGCATTTCGGCGGCCGACCCGCAAGTGCATCGTGGCGGAGTACGAGCCAGCGACAAGGGGTTTCTGATGCTCTCCTGGGAGGAGTACCGTAAGCTGCTGGAGTGGGTTGCCGCGCAGAGGAGCCCGCTCAGTGGCCATGGCCGCCAGTCGGCCGAGTCGGCCCACTCGACCGATTCGACGGGCAACAGCGGGGGAGCGTCTGGCAAGCCGCCCGCTGGTGTGCAGGGGGTGTTGGCGAAGCTGGGGATAGACGCTGGGTTGTGGTGCGACGTGGTGTGGAACTTTGGCCGCTACTTTGGCCGCAGCACGTGTGCCGGTCGCTCCGAGAGCATGAGTCGGCATGCCGAGCGGACCGGTCGCCGCTGGGCCCGAGGCCAGCGGCTGGCCGATCAGTGTTTTTCCTCCCCGCCGACCTGAGCGCAACTGCCCTGTTAATCCCTGCACCCTTCCTCCAAATCGCGCTGCGGGCCGCACGGGCCGCCCCGGCTCACCAAGGAGCGGTTCGTGGACAGGCTTCTCTGCTTGCTAGATTGTAGGGATCTCACTGCGGGCCGCTGGCTCACCAAAGAGCATCTTGCCAGCCAGCCGCGGCATTCCGGCCAGCCTCCCTTCCGCCTTCACGCCCTCAAATCCACAGCCAGCTCCCATGGAACCGGCCTGCTGCTGGACAGTCAGGCCGTGACTGCTATTGCCCTGGCCTTGAATCAACCCCACCTACAAAAGCCCAGCCAGCCACAGGGCAGCACCAAATCGAGTCCACATACTGGGTAGTGTCTTAGGGGTAGGTCCTCCTTGTTGCCTTCGTCGGAGCCAGCCGTCGGTCGCTCGCCCGGTTCGAGCGCAGCGAGTTGGCGACCGACGCTGGCGACTGACGAGGCAACCGTTGCCTTTGTTGGTGAAGCCCGAGGGAGCGTCGCCAGGACGCACCACTGAACGCCTCCCAGAGATTAACGCCTCCACGAGAAAGGAGACTGGCCTGCCCCGTAGAAAAGGAGCCAAGCCTATCTTAAGAAAAGGAAGTGCCTGCCGGGTCGCTCCCGGCAGGCACGCGGACTCGGCAGCTCGTCATGGGTGGACACGACCGTGCGGTCGATGTCGAGTGCCATCACGAGCGCCGGTCCGCTCTTATTGTACATCCCGAACAGCCGTGGGAGCCACTAGAGCTCGAACTTACTATCCAGGGAATGCAATGAATCACTCTAGCTACGAAAACGTGATCGGTGTCGATGTTTCCAAGGACAAGCTCGACGTGTACCAATCGGGCTCGCAGAAGCACCAGGTAGTCGAAAACACGGAGCAGGAAATCCAGCTCTGGGTCGGCCAGATACCGCCTAGATCGCTGGTCGTCACCGAGGCAACCGGAGGCTACGAAAGCCAGCTGGTCGAGGCTCTGCACGAGGCCCACATCGACGTGGCCGTCGTCAACCCGCTGCAGATCCGCAACTTCGCCCGAGGCTGCGGATTGCTGGAAAAGACCGATAAGATCGACGCCTCGATCATCGCTCGGTTCGGCCAGGTAGTCCCGGTTCAGCTAAAGCAACCGCCCAGCGAAAACCAGAAACATCTCCTGATGCTCAATCGCCGCCGCAGTCAGATTCTCGAGCACCTCGGGGCCGAGCGCAATCGCCTCAAGCAGACGCAGGACCCCGAGGTCCAACAACTGATCGGCCAAGCCATCGAGTTTTATACCGCGCAGTTGAAAGAGGTGGATCAGCGCATCAAAAAACTGCTCCAGAGCCCCGAGTTTCAGCAGCAGGCCGAGCGCCTGCAAAGCGCTACGGGTATCGGCCCGGCCACCACGGCCACCCTCATCGCGGAACTGCCGGAGTTGGGCCAGATCAACAGACGGCAGATTGCCAAGCTCGTGGGTGTGGCTCCCCTGGCTCGCGACAGCGGCACGGTGCAGCGTCGCCGCAGCACATCGGCTGGCCGCGCCAACATCCGCAAGGTCCTCTACATGGCGGCCATCGTCGCCGTGCGCCACAACGAAACCATGAAAGCGTTCTACCAACGGCTACTGGCCAAAGGAAAGCCCAAGAAGGTTGCCTTGGTCGCCGTCATGCGCAAACTGCTCCTGATCCTCAATGCCATGGAGAAAAACAAACAAAACTATCGCGAGCCTTCACTCGCTCTTGACAATCCCTAAGACAGCCGATGGCACTTGAATTGGAACTCCTTGACTTGTAACTCAAATTGTGGGTGGCACCGCCATTGCCCATCAATGGTGAGTGCACCGAAATTGCCGCAGCACATCGGCTGGCCGCGCCAACATCCGCAAGGTCCTCTACATGGCGGCCATCGTCGCCGTACGCCACAACGAAACCAAGAAAGCGTTCTACCAACGCCTACTGGCCAAAGGAAAGCCCAAGAAGGTTGCCTTGGTCGCCGTCATGCGCAAACTGCTCCTGATCCTCAACGCCATGGAGAAAAACAAACAAAATTATCGCGAGCCCTCACTCGCCCTTGACGATCGCTAAGACAGCCGATGGCACCGAGATTGATGTGGGTGGCACCGAGATTGGCTGTCATGGATGAACGTGGGGCAGTTAGGGTTGACAGATGGAAGGAACAATCTTAATTTGCGGGGCTTGGTCCGTTGACGATGAGGGGCAGCGATTTCGCTACAATACGGGCTCCAATGGGGACACGGAGGCAGGCGTTGCTTGAGTGATCCACTGATGTCCGATGGAGCTCTTGCCCGGACAAGCGGTCGGCCAGAAGACCACTTGGAATCCGAGCCACTGGACGAAAATCGCTGGGGCAATGCCTCCGGGCGCGTGGCTCGCCGGTGCCAATTGCAGGGGAGTTCATTCCTACGGCCTAGCCTCCTCGACAACCGCTCACTGAGCATAGTACGATGGGTCAGCTTTGATGCAAGTCGACGGTACTTCAGCTTGTCCGATAAAGGTGCACGGAGACGACCAACGGCTCAACAGAAGCATTTTTTGCTATTTAAGAGGCAGTCCATACCCTGTCGGTGCAATCAAATCTGACATCGACGTTAGTCAACCAATCGAGCACATGGTAATTGAGGTCTGATCATGGCAGTACCAAAGCGAAAACAGTCCAATTCACGCACTGGGAAGCGTCGATCTCATGATCGCATTCCGCCTCGGCAACTGGGCGCATGTCCCGAATGCAGTTCTCCGGTACCTACCCATTGCGTTTGCCCTAAGTGCGGTTATTACATGGGTCGCATTGTAGACGAAAATGCTGCTGAAGCCTAAGGGAACGCGTCATCGACGATAGCCAATCTGGGCCTTTGCAGTGGCGGTGCCATCCTGGGAAAGCTCCAGAGCACTGAGGGGGGTGGGAGCCGGCGCTTCTCAATTCCAGCGCGAATGCAGCCCTGTCAGTTCCTGTACCCTTCCGCAGCGCTGAGGCACCCAGGTGGGAGTTTGTTGACGCACTCAAGATCCGCTTCTATCAAACCAGGAAGATTGGGACATTGAAGACGGCACTTCTCTTTTCGGGCCAAGGTGCGCAGGCAGTGGGAATGGGGGTCGAATTATGCGCTCGCTCCGCAACTGCGCAAAAAATGTACGAGACTGCGAGTGAGATCCTGGGATATGACCTTCTGCGCCTCTGCAGTGAAGGCCCTCAAGAGCAGCTCAATCGCACGGAGCATGCCCAGCCGGCGCTGTTCGTCCATAGTATGGCTGTGTTGCGTACGCTCGAAGAGGAAGAAGAGCAGTTCTGGGAAAATGTCATTGGAGTGGCAGGGCTCAGTTTGGGGGAGTACACGGCTGTAGCGGCCGCCGGAGGCCTATCCTTTGAAGACGGCGTCCGGCTCGTGCAACTGCGTGGCCGGGCGATGCAAGCTGCCGCTGACTCAGTCGACAGTGCGATGGCTAGCATTTTGGGGCTGGACGCCTCCACCGTCGAAGCAATTTGCAACGAGGTTTCCTCGGATGAATGCTTTGCTATCCCTGCCAACTATCTCTGTCCCGGAAACATAGTCATCTCCGGCCACACGGCGGCAGTTATCGAGGCTCAGCAGCGAGCCGAAGAAGCCGGCGCGATGAAAACGGTTCGCCTCGCAGTGGCGGGAGCCTTTCATACGCCGCTGATGCAATCTGCCGTGTCTAAGCTTGTGCGCGGTTTGGAAGCGGTTGAATTCCATGCCCCTCGCGTTCCCGTGGTTTCCAATGTGGATGCGGCCCCCCATCTTGCCCCTCAAGAGATTCGTGATCTTTTAGCTCGCCAAGTGGTAGAGCCAGTTCAGTGGGAGGAGTGCCTGCGCTACTTGATCAACCAGGAGCCCGACGAGTTCTTGGAAATTGGTGCGGGACGGGTGTTGGCGGGAACACTGAAGAGAATCAACCGCAAGGCAGCATGCCGGAGCATCGGAGGGTAGAACGCATTCGACACCATTTCTGGGCATAATGGGCGGATGCCACGGTGGAGCGCGGGATGGTCTTTCATGGGTGAAATCCTACAGCATGGGAAGCCTTTTGCAGGTGCAATAGGGGCACAACCCCTTACTTAAGACAGAAATTGTAGCGGAGCTAGAAAAAATGGATGAGAATGCATACGGCGCCTTGCGTGTCGACTTGAGCGGTCAGGTTGCCTTGGTAACCGGTGCCTCGCAAGGCCTTGGCCGGGCAGTTGCAGTTAGTCTGGCCGCCAGCGGGGCTCACGTGATATGCGTGGCCAGATCTACCGAGAAGCTCGAGGCATTGGTCCAGGAAATCACCGCCGCCGGCGGATCCGCTGAGTTTCACCCCTGCGATGTGGCGGACCGGCAGACTGTGCAGCAAGTGCTGGAGCACGTGGAGTCCAGTCACGAAAAACTGCACATTCTTGTCAACAACGCCGGCATCACCCGTGACACTCTTTTACCGCGAATGTCGGATGAACAGTGGGATGATGTCATTACCACCAACCTCACGAGCTGTTTCCTATTCTCACGAGGTGCCGCCCGCATGATGATGTCCGCGCGGTATGGGCGGATCATCAACATGGCAAGTGTCTCCGGACTGATCGGCAACCCGGGGCAGACGAACTATTCTGCTTCCAAGGCGGGGATGATCGGTTTCACGCGCAGTTTGGCGAAAGAGCTGGGCAAGCGAAAGATTACCGTAAATGCGGTGGCCCCCGGGTTCATCGAAAGCGACATGACCAAGGCCTTGGGGGACGCCATGTTAGCGGAAGTTAAGAAGCGCATCCCAGCCAATCGCCTGGGAGTCGCTGACGACGTGGCCGCCGCCGTCCTCTTTCTCGCCAGTCCAGCGGCGAGCTACATCAATGGTCAAGTGATCACCGTGGACGGTGGCATGACCGCTTGAGTATTTGCCCTGGCTAATTTAAGCTTCCCGCATCCGCTGCTGAAGTGGCCCACGGGCCTGCCCTGTCATCGCCACCGGTAGCATCTGCGGCAGGAGGATCTAGCCAGGTTGTTTAGAACTTGATAGTTTACGACACATTTACATCTTCACCATTTAACTATCTAGCGGGAGTATTCGCTCATGGCATCTATCGAGGAACGGGTTATCGATATCGTGGCCGAGCACCTATCGATCGACAAAGACAAGATCACCCGAGACAGCCATTTCGTGAACGATTTAGGAGCCGATTCGCTTGACACAGTCGAACTAATCATGGAATTGGAAGACGAGTTCGATGTAAAGATCACCGAGGAAGAAGCAGAGAAGATTCAACGCGTGGGTGAAGCCATCGACTTCATCGAAAAAGCCCAGCAAGGCTAGTCGGCTATTGGGTGCAGATAATCGATCGTGAGTCTCCCATCGTCGTGCAGCTTCAACGACAAAGTTGCCCGCACGGAGTTCTCCGTTTCCCTATTTGCTGCGGCCGAAGATGGTAATCGATCCCAATCATCGCATCGAGCAGTGAGGTATCATGAAGCGTCGTGTCGTCGTCACTGGCATGGGAGCAGTCACTCCACTAGGGCAGGATCTGCAGCCGTTGTGGAATGCCGTGGTGAATGCTCAAAGCGGCATCCATCCTCTGAGTATTATTTCCCCGGAGCCATTCAAGGTTAAAATCGCCGGTGACATTCCCGACTTCGATCCCTCTGGTTATTGCGATCCTCGGGAAGTGAAACGGCTGGATCGTTTCTCCCAGTTTGCGTTAGTTGCCGCCGGGAAGGCCATTGAAGACAGCAGCCTCGACTTGAACTCCGTCGATCGTCATCGTTGTGGTGTGGTGCTCGGTTCGGGCATTGGTGGACTGGCCGAGATCGAAGCACAGATTGAACGGCTGCTTCACAAAGGCCCGGATCGGGTCAGTCCCCTGACCGTTCCCAAGATGATGCTCAATGCGGCCGGAGGCAACATTGCGATTCAACTCGGTTTGCACGGTCCCAATTATTCCGTGGCTACAGCATGCGCTAGTGCCACCAACGCCATGGGAGGCGCTTTCCGTGCTATCCAAACTCATGAAGCAGACATCGTCATCACTGGTGGCTCGGAAGCAGCCGTGACGCCGATGGGGCTTAGTGCCTTCCAAAACATGAAAGCCTTGTCGACACGCAACGACGAACCCCATCGGGCCAGTCGACCTTTTGACGCTGACCGTGATGGTTTCGTGCTGGCCGAGGGCGCCGGCGTACTGATCTTCGAAGAGTATGAGCACGCCAAGGCCCGCGGGGCTCGCATCTACGGAGAAGTCCTTGGTTACGGCGCTTCCTGCGACGCGGGCCATATCACGCAACCCGATCCGCACGGATCGGGTGCCGCCCGTGCAATGACCATCGCCATCGAGGATGGTGGCTTGAGCCCGAAAGATATCGACTATATCAATGCTCATGGTACAGGAACGCCGCTGGGCGATAAGGCAGAAACCCAAGCGATCAAAGCAGTCTATGGCCAACACGCCTACGACCTATCCATATCGAGTACCAAGAGCATGCTCGGCCACTCATTGGGTGCCAGCGGTGGTATCGAGATGATCCTCACCTTATTGGCGGTTTACCATGACCTCGTCCCTCCCACGGCTAACTTGGAAAACCCCGATCCCGCCTGCGATTTGAACTACACTCCCCTGAAAGCCGTTTCCCGTCCCATTGGTACGGCGATGAACAACAGTTTCGGGTTCGGGGGGCATAACGCCAGTATCATTTGCGGCAAAGTTCGCTAGTCCGCCTACCATAGCCACCACGCCTTCGTCCAGAGGATATAGGCTGCCAGGAGGAGATTACTGGTGGCATGTGCGGTAACGCATTGCCATAGATCGTGCTTCCAATACAGCAATCCATTGACCAGAAGGCAATAGATAGCAGCAGCTACCCATTCCGGATGCGCCGCGGCAAATAGCAACGTCACCCCTGCGCATGACCCCCAAGTAAAGGTTCCTAGAGGAACACGCTGCCAGTCAGGGTCGACCCACCACCGCAGTAGAAATCCGCGCCAGAACAATTCCTCAGCCACCGGCACGAGGACTGCCAAGCCTACGATCCTGGTGGCAAGGAATCCCATCGCCGCTTCCCTCGGCAACTCCTCCCAGGGAACGAACGCGGGACGCTCAGCCGGACGCAAGAAGGTGGGCAATAATTCGCCGACGAACTGTTCTATCCCTAGACGGCTCAACACAATCCAACTGATGATGCCCCCCACACCCACCACCAATCCAGGAAGTACCTGGAAATGCGGACGCAGGTCGACCATTTCACGGCGTAGCATCAGGCACAGGGCAGCGACGACCAACACTACTGCCGTATAGGCCATCGCGTAACCGGCCCCCTCGAACCGCCCCGCAATGGCAGTGCCCACCAAATAGACTACCAGTGGCGCTACATACGCGACGACGCGTCGCTGTGGCTGGTCAAGCGTCAACAGGCTTCTCCGTTGCAAGCAATTGCATTAACCTCAGCTCTTCCCTAACAATCCCTGCCTGGCGTTCCGAATGCCATTGCGGCGGCCACCAGCCTCTACCGCAAACAAGCACTTGCCTGACAACACCCTACGATCGCCGATTATCGATCGTCATTGGGAGGATGCGAGGCGACTGCCAGTATATCGACAACACGCGGATCAAAAGGGGTGCGTAGTCGCGTCAACACTCCCCGGTCGATCAACTGTTCGACGTCTGCTGGCTGCGGCCACGAGGCGAAACCGTAGTTTCCCGGGCTCCGATACCGCTCGATCTCCGCCCAATCGATCAATACGTGAGTCACACCATGCTCGCGAAGCGATTGCCACTGTGATGCAGGCTTTCGACCTTCCAGCCACTCGCGGCCAGGTACCGGATTGAAACAGGTAGCATACATCAAGGGCACACGATAGAGATAGGCTTTCGCATGGCCAATAGACAGCAGCAAGTCATCCCCGTCCAAATGGGCGTTGATCCAGGCAGTAGCCGGGTCGACACGCAGGCTTCTCGTCGGTCGCCATTCCTCCTCTTCCAACACTCTAAGTTGCACGAAAAACTCATTGTATACCGGCCCGGCGCCCGCACAGATTTGACAGAGCGCTAAGATGTTCGCCGCCAGCACCAGGGAAAGGGCCAGGACTGTCGAAAGGCGTGCCGCGGTCCACTGCGCTGCCGCTGCTCCATGCAGAGCGATGAACGGAAGCGCAGGCAACCAGAAGCGATCGATGCGATGGGTGCCCACCCACCATACGACCAGCAGCCACGCCCATGCCCCCAGAGCGAGAAACTCCCAGCGCCAGGCATGTGCCTGCCGTGGGGAATGCCCCGTGAACAGCCAAAACAAAACAATGCACCCCAAAAAGGCCAACGAGATGACCAGTGGATTGAGATACGGAGAACGCACGAACAGCTGCAGGACACCATCCCATGCAGCCTCCATCCCGAACGGATGCGCCGAATTGGCCCACGGACTGTGAACCTGATCCCACCGTGCCATGGCTTCCGGATCTAATCCCTTGGCCCCAAGCCATCGGCCCAGCAAAGGATAAATCGGATTGCCGGCCAGCAACCAATTCTTGGCGAACCATGGCCCTGCCGTAGCGCACCACCCCACAAGCAATCCCGCAACTGCCGTCCATTGGATCCGCGGCGCCTGATCACGATGGATGCGTAAGCACCTCGTCACTAGCACCAACCCACCGACGGGCAACATGGCGAGAACCACTCCAGGATACTTGCAGCTGGCCGCTGCGCCAGAGAAAACCCCCATGGCCATCATAGGAACATACAGCCCATCGGCATCGCCTAGCCCTGAAGCGACTTTGTGGCAGGAAGAGGGAAAGAGAACCAGTTGCACGACGATCACAGAGGCAAAAAGATACGCGGCCATGACCATGTCGATCAATCCAGCCGTCGCCACGTGAGCATGCCCGATTGAACCCAAACAAATTCCCGCTGCGGACCAACCGGCAACACGTCCGGCGTGCACGGCCGCCCAGCTCCCGACAACTGCCATCAGAAGAACCGACACTCCTCCGAGAATTGTCTTGCCGATGATCCCTCCCCACCACCAACCATCGGCGCCCCCCAGCAATACCATGGCCCCCAGTGCATGCATTTCCGCCCCCAGCGGCATATTGGCATACACGTTGTGTGGCACAAACTCGATCTTACCGCCGAGAGCGAATTCCTTCGGTGCTTGGAGATGATACTCCAGCACGTCAAATTCCCACGGCGGCAGCATCGCCCCCCAGAGGTAGACAACTGCCAACCCGACGACAGTGACCGGCAGCAAGCGGCGCATCCACAGCACCGGCGGCGAGGCGATATCGAGATCTTCGTCGCCGGGAGAACCGAAAATCGGTCCAGGGAGATGATGCCCAGCCGCAGCACCGGACGAACTGTTGAGGCGTCCTGCTCGACCAGTTGTTGGGGCTTTCGTTGGCGCGACTTGCCTGCCAACATCCCTCGCGCATCGACGACCACGTCCCCAGACCTCGACGATCAGCCATCCTGACAATAGCGCCCATGCCAGCGGTAGACGTGTCGACAACAGACCTGCCAGGCCCAACAACAACACGGCAGTGGAGATCAAGGCCAGGCCGACAAGCGTAGCCAGCCCTCCCCGAAGTACACCCATCAAGCGATGCGTTCTGCCCGAGTGAGGGTCTCGTCCGCTCGGTTGGCGGCCAATCCAGTCGACGAACGGACGCCCCAGACGCCATGCGAGCACGAACCAGCCAGTCGTAAACGCCAGAATGGGAATCCGATCGGCGATACCAACCGGTCGCACTCCATCCCCCCACATGCTTGAGAAGAGTGTCGGCATGATGAGAAAATCGACCACACGCGGGTACACGGCGCCATCCTCCCCGCGCAGCCCGAACAGGGAATCCTGTAACAGATACAGCGTCACCGATGCAGTCGTAGCGAGGCAGAGCAAGAGGATGGCGATGGATCGCGACAGGCGCGCGGATCGGAAAATCGATTTACGACGATTATTCACAGGAAAGCGACAAGTAAGTACGGTGGATCAAGTGATGAATAGCTCCTAGCGGTGCACGCGGTGCGGAATGGGATCTAGATTTTCGCAGCGTCCCGTACACCCTTCGTTGTAACTTGCAATTATGATCGGGAGGAACCGGTCACCGGAAGCCCTATCCTCCCGTCATCCTACCCAACCCATCCGCCTATCCATGCGAGTGGCAAACCATGACCAAACAACCCCTTGAAGGAATTTTCACGCCTAACATCACGCCCATCGACGCGCAGGGGCGAGTCGACGAAGAGCGTCTGTGCGAGTACGCCGACTGGTTGATCGAACGCGGCGTTCATGGACTTTACCCCAATGGTTCGACCGGTGAATTCATTCGTTTCACGGCCGAGGAACGCCGCCGTATCGTTGAGGTCTTGTGCCAGCATGTGGGATCGCGCGTTCCCATCTTGGCCGGGGCAGCGGAAGCCAATGTGCAAGAGACAATCAATGCCTGCGAGACATACGGCAGTTTCGGTGTCCGAGCCGTAGCTATTGTCGCTCCCTATTACTACAAATTGAGCCCAGAAGCAGTTTATCAGTACTTCAAGGAGATTGCGGATCAGGTAAGCGTCGACGTCACCCTGTACAACATCCCGCTGTTCGCCTCCCCGATCGACGTGCCCACCGTACGACGATTGGCCTTGGAGTGCCCCCGCATCGTGGGCATCAAAGACAGTTCCGGCGATATTCCGCACATGATGCGTATGATCGCAGCGGTGCGGCCCCATCGGCCGGAGTTCTCTTTCCTTACTGGCTGGGATGCTGCCCTGGCCCCCATGCTGCTCATCGGCTGCAATGGAGGCACGAATGCAACCAGCGGCGTCGTTCCCGAACTGACGCGAGCCATTTTCGAAGCGGCCCAGCGCCAGCAGTGGGAACGAGCCATGCAGCTACAGTATCGCCTGTTACCCCTGTTCGATGCGATGATCGGGCTGCCGGAGTTTCCCGAGGGTTTCCGACGCGGCGCTTTGGCTCGCGGATGGGACCTAGGAAAGAGCCGCCAGCCTTTGGCCCCAGAGCAGCTCGAAGCAGCCCAAAAGGCTCAACAGCAATTAATCCGCATGCTGGAGGAATTGAGCCAATGGTTGCCCGAGATTGCCCCCACTCGCCATACCAACGGAAGAAGTTCGGCGGCCGACGATGCTTTCATCGAGCGCATCGTCCGCGAAGTGCTGTCGCAGCTCCAGAGCTAAGCTACGTCGCACCGCGGCAACATCTGCCAGCCATCGCCAGCCCCTAAACTGCACTATCTGCCGCCGAATCGGCCGCCAGCACCCTCGGTGGCTGTTTACGGAGAGACCTCCCTCCTACTTGACGGAGACGACCACGGCGGTGGCATTATCGCGCCCGCACTCGGCGACCGCAGCTCGAACGATCTCCGCAGCCTGATTCTGCTCCTCTCCTCCATCGGCTGAGTTGCGGACCATCTCCTCGAGGGCTCGATCCCATAACCCCTCATTGACACCATCGGTGCATAACAGGAAGCGATCACCCGGTTGGCATTCGACCATCCCGAATTGCGGTTTCAGATACCGATGTCCGGCTCCCAGCGCCTGAGCCAACACGTTTTTCCGCGGATGGTATCTAGCCTCGCGTTCATTGATCTTCCCTTGTCGGCGCAACCAACCGACATGAGTGTGATCGTGTGTCAACTGTTCCATCGGGCCGTTTACCGGAACGTAGTACAAACGACTATCACCTACATGCCCGTAAAATAATCGGCCACGACGGAACCATGCCAGGGTGAGCGTGGCCCCCATGTTCTGGCAATTCGGGTCGTACCGCCCCAACTCCAACATGTCGTGATGGATCTTGGCGAACAATTCACCCATGATGGCAGAGCTATAGGCGGTAAATTGCATATCCGACATGAAGAATTTCTGCGGCAGCATCGACGTGATGCGAGAAATGGCGATGCGGCTGGCGAACTCCCCCCGATCGCTCTCCGCCCATCCCATCGCTTACGGCGAAAATAAAGTCGGCCACATCCATCGACGCTTCACCGACCTTGCCCAGATATCGAATCCCGTGCTGGTCCAACATCATGGCCAGAAAAGCGTCCTCATTGTTTGGCCGGAACTTCCCCCGATCCGTGCAGCCGCTCCAAGCAATGTGATGCACCTGAGGTTCGGGACTCAACGTCGGCGCGAAATCGACCTCCTCGGCATCAGGATCAATGATCTCCGCGAACTCGAAATCGATGATGCAAAAACGTCCATCGCTAGGACGGTAAGTGATGTTTCGTGGGTAGGGATCATCATGCCGGACGCCGTAGGCTTCCAGTTCGCCAAACAGTTGAGCCGCCTTTTCTGCGGAAATGTGCTGGACGATCGATCCACAGTTGGTGGTCACGATCTTCAACGACTGAGGATCGTAATCCAGCAATCGCGGCACGAACGGACAATTCCGCTTCTCTAAATACTTGAGCACGCGGACTTCATTGGCGAATCGTTTCTCCGCATCTGGGCCACGAAACGTCTTATGAACGCGCCCATCGAATCCGATTCGAACTACCGCTCGCTGAGTGTTTTTTGCTTCGTGCATCGTGCCCCTACCACCGCACTAGCTCTTTTCGCCGCACTCCCCAACATGATAAAAAACAACGCCGCGTCCCCAGTACGCGGCGTCGTCATCATGTTCCTATCGACGTGCTGACTCTGGGCAGCCGTCGCGTCCACTGCACACCCTTTAGCTTACCGACGCAATCGTCTTCAGGATACGTGCGACAATCTTATAGGGATCGGCTTGGGAGTTCGGTCGCCGATCCTCCAAGTATCCTTTGTAGCCATTATTGATAAAGGAGTGGGGAACGCGAATCGATGCCCCACGATTGGCTACACCCCAGTTGAATTTGTCGATCGATTGCGTCTCATGCAATCCGGTTAAGCGCAAGTGATTATCGGGACCGTACGCAGCGATGTGCTCGTCCCGGTACTTCTCAAAGGCATCCATGAGCTTCTTGAAGTATTCTTCTCCACCTTGCTCACGCATGAATTTGGTAGAGAAGTTCGTGTGCATGCCCGAGCCGTTCCAGTCTCCCCGCACCGGCTTGCAATGCCAGTTAACATCCAGCCCATACTTTTCTGCTGTGCGCATCAGCAGGTAACGGGCTACCCACAGGTCATCGCATACCTTTCTCGATCCAGCCGCAAAGATCTGGAACTCCCACTGCCCCTTCGCCACTTCCGCGTTGACACCTTCCAGATTGATGCCGGCATCCAACGTGATGTCGATATGCTCCTCGACCACCTGTCGGGCAACATCGCCGACGTTGCGGTAGCCTACGCCGGTATAGTACTTGCCTTGGGGCTCAGGATACCCTTCTTCCGGAAATCCGAGCGGCTTTCCATTCTCCCAGAAGAAATATTCCTGCTCGAACCCGATCCATAGATCAGGATCGTCCGGCACCGTCGCCCGATAGTTCGAAGGATGGGGTGTGTGATCTGGATTCAAGACCTCGCACATCACAAGATAGCCATTCTTGCGCGCTGCGTCTGGATAGAGTGCGACTGGCTTCAACACACAATCCGAACTGTGTCCCTCGGCTTGCTGGGTGGAACTTCCATCAAAGCCCCACACCGGACAATCCTCAGGGGATTGTGGCTCTTTATCAACTACTTTCGTCTTGCTGCGAAGGTTCGGCTCGGGCAGGTAACCATCCAGCCAGATGTACTCCAATTTGTACTTGTTGTCCGATGACATAGCACCCCTTTTACGGCAAAAAACTACACGAACTTACGTCTTGACATGCGCTCCGCTCGACAGCCAGCAAAAGGACCCAACCTCAGCTTCGCTGCCACGGGCGAGTGCCTCACACGCCCACGAGAAGGCCCCTACCCTAAACCTCCTATGGCCGATTAAGTGCCAATCGGCATCTTCATGCACTCTAGCGCAGTCCGCCTATAGGGTAGCCAAATTAACACGCAACCGGGGTTTCCACAAGCGACTCTTCGCTTTTTTCTGAGGAAGATTATCTGCCCGAAAGGAGCTGCCAAAGAACACCGCGGTCGGCCACCGACGCCAAAGAAAACAATCAGCACCACACGCCTGCACCAAGGGCGCTCAACTCCCCATAAAAGCCAGCAGGGTGTTTCTTGGCAAGCACAGTGACTTGCCGCTGACAGGCCTCCTGCACGCAGCCATGAAGGGTCGAACCATTTCTACCGGTTGGAACACACTTCGGCATCCTCCGAGCATTCGGTCGGGCCATCGGGTCGACATTCCCGCGACGCCTCCATTCGCCGCTGAAGCTCTTGGCACGCCTCATCCGGATTCGTGCACAATGCGCATTTGGTGTTTCCATCTTCATCTGGGCGATTGGCCAATCCCCCGCAGCTTCCACGAATCGACCGCCGCCCACAGAGAACGCCCACGGCCATCCCTGCAACGACCAGAACGAAGGCCAGCGCCGCCAAACCGAAAACGATCAATAAATCCATAGTGTCAAGCACCTCGCAATCAATCGACCTCAATAAACGTGGATGGCAACGGACGCAGCTCAGCCCCCCCCACACGCGATCGCCCTGATGGCGGCTCACCGTTCTAAACCACCTGCTCCCTTACCTTTCACTCTCGACACCCCTTTCCCTCTCGACGTCAGCCGCATCGACTCGATCGGAGAAGCGTCGTGCGAACGCCCCGGAGCGAACCGTCTTCAGTTTGTTGTCGTTTCGCAACACTAGCAGTACCGCCCAGCCCTTCGCTTGGGCCAACTGCTGAGCCCGCTCTGCTCCGAGCGCCATCATTGCCGTGGCCACCGCATCGGCCCAAGCGCACTGATCCGCCACGACGCTGGCCGATGCCACTGGGTCACGAACAGGATACCCAGTTGTCGGATCGATGGTATGCTGAAACCGCTTCCCCTCGTGTTCGAAGAAATTCCGATAGTCCCCACTGGTAGCCACCGCCCCCTCGTTTAATTCTAATACTTCGAGCACGCTTCGTTGATCCTCGTCCGGACGCTCAATACCAATACGCCAGGGGCCTCCGTCGGTGCGTTGTCCCTTGCACCGCACCTCACCTCCAATTTCCACAAAATACGCGGGCACCCGATAGCCGTCGAGGATTTCGGCTACGCGATCGACCGCGTACCCTTTCGCGATGCCGGAAAGATCGATCTCCACCTCCGGATGCCGTTTCCGCAGCGCCGGTGGCTCATGGCGAAATTGAATCAATTCCCAGCCGACGCGGTGAAGCGTCTCCGCAATCTCGTCTTTCGTCGGGGGGGAGTCCACGGGCCCTGAGGCTCCGAATCCCCACAGATCAACCAGCGGTTTCACTGTGATATCAAATCGTCCATCCGTTTGGCGAGAGATCTCCTCGGACAACGCGACCAATGCTACCAACTCGGCGGGCAGCTCGATCCAGTCCGTGCTCCGGGACTGATTAAAACGAGAGATATCGGAATCCGACAAATACGTGGACATCTGCCGGTTGATGCGATCCAGCTCGCCGTCAATCGCCTTGGCCAGCGTCGGCAAGCCAGGCATCTCCGGAAAGGAAGGGATCTTCACAGCATAGCTCGTGCCCATCGTCAGCCCACGGATCAATTGGGTCTGCGGCAATTCCGCCGGGGGCGACCTGCGGGTACAGCCCGTAGCGATCACCAGGAATATAAGCACGGGGACATAGCGCCAACGAGCGCCCAGCCGCGGGCGACTCCTGACCGTTGGTGTTGGCAAAGAGGCCGAGCAGGCGAGGTGCACCTTGACGCGCGGTTGCGGCGACGAGCACATCATCAGCCTCTTCTCATCAATGGAAACCAGCGGAAAACCAGTAGAACGGACGCAGCCACAACACCGACTGCCACCAAACAAAACGCCCCGGGGCTTCCGCAGGCATCGGGCCGTTAGCCTCCGAAATCGTCGTAGGCGATGTTTTCCGGTTCGACTCCCAAGTCATCAAGCATCTTGAATACCGCAGCATTCATCATCGGAGGGCCGCACAGATAGTACTCGATATCCTCCGGTGCAGGATGGTCCTTCAGATAATTCTCGTAGACGACTTGGTGAATAAATCCAACGTAGCCGTCCCAGTTGTCCTCAGGTTTGGGCTCAGATAGAGCAATATTGAATTTGAAATTGGGGAATTCTTTCTCGATAGCCCGGAAATGATCCACATAAAACAACTCCCGGAGACTTCGTCCGCCGTACCAATAAGTGACCTTCCGATTCGTCTTGCGATTGCGGAAAAGTTCGAAGATGTGGCTACGCAGCGGAGCCATACCCGCACCGCCGCCGATGTATACCATTTCGTTGTCCGTATCCTTGATGAAAAACTCTCCGTAGGGCCCCGAGATGGTTACTTCGTCTCCCGGTTTGAGGCTAAAAATCCAGGAACTCATCTTTCCCGGTGGCGTTCCTTCCGGGGCTCGGGGGGGAGGAGTCGCCACACGGACGTTCAACATGATAATTCCCTTCTCGCCGGGGTAATTGGCCATCGAATAGGCTCGCACCACCGGCTCATCCACCTTGGATACGTATCGCCACAGATTGTACTTGTCCCATTCGTCGCGAAACTGCGGTTCGATGTCGAAATCCTTGTAGTAGACCACTCCTGGCGGGCGCTCGATCTGGATGTATCCACCGGGTTTAAAATCGACCTCTTCCCCAGGGGGCAACTCGAGCACCAATTCCTTGATAAAGGTAGCGACATTCCGGTTCGACTTGACCTTGCATTTCCATTTCTTCGTTTCGAAGGCCTCCGGTGGCACCTCGACCTTCATGTCCTGCTTGACCGTCACTTGACAACTCAAGCGATATCCTTCCCGGGCCTCTTTCTTCGAGATGTGTGCTCGTTCGGTATCGAGGATTTCGCCCCCGCCCTCGAGGACCTTGACCACGCATTGGGCGCACGTGCCACCACCGCCACAAGCACTCGAGACGAAAATCCCTTCGTTGGCCAATACGTTGAGCAGCTTCCCACCGGCAGGGACCTCAATGGTTTTACTGTCGTTAATTAGGATTTTCACTTTACCAGATGGAACGAATGCCCATTTGGCGATCAAGATAATCACCACCAGCGCCAACACGACCAGGGTGAATACCGCGACCCCTAAAACTACGATTTGCGCCATAAGAAAAATCTCGTCGTGAAAAAACCGTTTAATAGCCTCTCTCGTCAAACAGCGCTAGGCTGCCTGCCTCTCCAACAGCTCCCCCAAGGACATGCCTTCCGTGTTCTTTACAGCTGGATACCCGAGAACGCCATGAAGGCCAAGGCGATCAAGCCTACGGTAATAAAGGTGATCCCCAAGCCTCGCAACCCGGGGGGCACATCGGCATAACGCAATTTCTCGCGCACAGCGGCCAACGCCACCACAGCCAACCCCCAGCCGAATCCCGAACCCAAGCCGAAGACTAATGACTGCGGCAAGTTATAATCCCGCTGTTGCATGAACAGCGAACCGCCAAGAATGGCACAATTGACCGTAATCAAGGGAAGAAAAATCCCCAACGCGTGATAGAGCGCGGGAACATAACGATCCAGAACCATTTCCAGAATCTGCACGCTAGCCGCAATGACACCGATGAAGGTGATCAGCGACAGGAAAGAGAGATCGACATTGGCAAAACGGCTATCTCCCAACGTCTTCGCCAATGCACCTTCCCGCAAGATGTACTGGTACAAAAGGTTGTTCACCGGCACCGTGATCGATTGCACGACCGTTACCGCTGCGCCTAGCCCCAAGGCGGTCTTCACCGTCTTGGACACCGCCAAAAACGTACACATCCCCAAAAAGAATGCCAACGCCAGGTTTTCGACAAATACGGCTTTGAGGAACAGGCTTACATACTCTTCTACCATCGTCACGCCTCCTCAATCTGTTCGGGCTTGAACGTTCGAATCACCCAGATGATGATCCCAATCAGGAAAAATGCGCTGGGTGACAGCAGCATGAGGCCGTTGGGGTTGTACCAACCGTCGGGATTGGTGATCGGGTTGAGAACGGTGTAACCGAACAACTTGCCTGACCCGAACAATTCACGAAAGAACCCAACCGTCAGTAGGATAAAACTGTATCCAAGGCCATTGCCGATACCATCCAAAAAGCTCAACCAGGGGCCATTCTTCATGGCAAACCCCTCGGCGCGCCCCATCACAATGCAATTGGTGATAATCAGCCCGACGAACACGCTGAGCCGTTTACTGATGTCGAACAGGTAGGCTTTCAGTATCTGGTCGACCAGAATCACCAACGATGCGATGATGACCATCTGCACGATGATGCGAATGCTGTTGGGAATTCGATGCCGAATCATACTTACCGCCGCGCTGGAACAAGCCGTCACCGCAATCACTGCGACGCTCATCACCAGTGAGGTGGTCAGCTGAGTGGTAACCGCCAACGCCGAGCATATCCCCAACACCTGCAGGGCGATGGGGTTGTTGTCGAAGATCGGCTTCAGGAGAACTTCTTTAGCTTTGGGAGCTGCCATCGGTGGCTCCTTGCTGATTGGCTAAGTTGTTGATGAACGGTCCGAATCCGTCACTACTGAACCAGTACTTGAGCATGGTGCTGACCCCGCGGCTGGTGATCGTCGCCCCGGAGAGGCCATCGACCTGATAGGGCTGCAACTGGGGAGGCGGACTCCCTTTCGCCACTCCGATGCGCAAGAACTCATCCGTACGCGGCTGCCCTTCTTCCCAGATCTGCTTACCGACCCACTTAGCACGCCACACCGGGTTTTCCACCTCGCCGCCCAGCCCCGGCGTCTCCCCATGCTCGTAGAACGTTATTCCCCGTATGGTACGCAAATCCTTATCCACAGAGATGTACCCATAGAGCACCGACCACAACCCCATGCCGTAGATGGGCAAGACAATCTGTTCGAGTTCACCCTGCTCGTCTTTCACCAAATACACCCACGTCTTCGGCTCGCGGAACCGAAGCCCAATATCAAACTCGCTATCGATCGGCACACGTTGCTGGGGATCCTTGGCGGCCTTCAGAGGGTCATAGTCCTCATCGGCATCCTCGACGAACTGCCCGGTTTGCAGGTCTACCAGTTTGCGTTCAATCCGCTGCTGGAACAGCTGCAATACCTCTTTACTACTCAAGGCCCGTGGATCTTCAGCCAAGCCGGCAGCAGCGATGATATTGCGCTGTTGATCGAGCACCTTATTGCGTTCCTGCCGCGGCTTGAGCGCCACGGCCGCCGTACTGACCAACAATGAGCAGACGATGCACAACACGATGGAAACCAAAAACGTGTTGGCCATGGAGTCCTTAGGCAGCATATCGAGCAGCCCTCCGTTTCACATTGGCTTGAACTACAAAGTAATCGATCAAAGGAGCGAACACGTTCCCGAACAAAATGGCCAACATGATCCCTTCGGGAAACGCCGGGTTGATCACGCGGATCAAAATCGTCATCACGCCGATCAACACGCCGTAGAACCACTTGCCCATCTCGGTCATCGACGCGCTGACTGGATCGGTGGCCATGAACACCGTCCCAAAAGCGAAACCGCCCAGAACGAAATGCCACCAGGGAGGCACACCGAACATGGGGTTCGTCGGACTGCCGACAATGTACAGAAGCGAGGAGAGCCCTAAAGCACCAAGGCATACTCCGGCCATGATCCGCCACGACCCGATTCCCGTCGCAATCAAAACCAGGGCACCGATCAAGCAGGCGATAACGCTCGTCTCCCCCATGGATCCGGGAACCGTTCCCACGAAGGCGTCCCACCAAGTGATCGCCATTTCGCTACCGCCGGCGGTGGTGGCCGACGTCGAAATATGCCCTAGGGCATCGACCACCCTCGCATAGACCGCTCCATCACCGACCAATTCCTCCGGCTTGACCGCTGCCAAACGGCCCAGCGCCGTCGCCCCCGAAAAACCATCCACGCCATTTTCCGTGGCGACCTTGGCAGCCGTCCACACCTTATCGCCGCTGATCTGCCCCGCGTAGGCAAAATACAGGAACGCTCGCCCAGTGAGCGCCGGATTCATAAAGTTGCGACCGGTACCTCCGAAAATCTCTTTCCCTATAACGACGCCGAACATGATTCCGAGAGCGACCTGCCACAACGGAATGTCCGGCGGAAGGGTCAAAGGAAACAACAAGCCGGAGACTAAAAAACCCTTCGTTGACCTCGTGCCCCCGCACGATGCTGAAGACCACCTCGCAGATGCCGCCAGCGGTCATGCACACGAGGTAGACGGGCAGAAAATAAATCGCCCCGTACAACAAGTTGTCCAGAAAGCTATCGGGATCATGCCCACGCCCCAGCGCCACCTGCACGCTATGGTGCCAATCAAACGCCGGCTGTAGACCAGCCTCTTCCATCGCCTCAATGGCCAAATGCGCCTGGTAGCCTGTATTCCACATGGCCATGAACACGCACGGCACCAGCGCGATGACGACCATGATCATCATTCGCTTCAGGTCCAACGCATCACGAATGTGCGTTAGCCCCCGAGTCACCTGCCCCGGCGTGTACAAGAACGTATCCAACGCCTCGTACAATGGGTAAAGCTTCTCGAACTTCCCCCCTTTGTCAAAAAGAGGGTGCAGCTTGTCTAGCGAGTTACGCAGAAACTTCATGTCAGTGACTAACCCTCTTTTTCAATCGTGAGCAGATTGTCCCGCAGGATCTCGCCATACTCGTACTTGCCGGGACACACGAAAGTGCACAACCCAACGTCTTCCTCATCCAACTCGAGACAACCGAGCATTTGCGCCGTCTCGGTATCGCGAGAGATCAACGACCGCAACAGAGGCGTAGGCAGCAAATCGAGAGGCATCACCCGCTCGTACGTACCAATCGGCACCATCGCCCGCTCGCTCCCCCAGGTCGTCGTGGTGAAGCGGAATTTCTGCCGCGCGGCCACCCAGGCCGAAGCAAACGCGCGCGTCACCGAGAAGCGGTCAAAACCGGGCTTCTGCCAACCTAAAAACTCGCGCTGGTGCCCTTCAGGAAGGCAAGAAACCTGCAGGTGATAGCGGCCAAGAAAACCAACCGGCCCATTGGCGGCACGCCCACACAGCACCGAACCGGAGACAACACGAACCTCGGCCTCTTCCAACTCCCCCTCGACCAACTGCGCCAGGTCTGCCCCCACCTGCGTTCGCAACAACCGTGGACGGAGCACACTCGGACCAGCCAGAGAGACCGTGCGAGTCAGATCCAGCAACCCCGTTAAGAAAAGCCGCCCGATGGCGATCGCATCTTGATAGTTCACATGCCAGTGCACCCGGCCGAACGACACAGGCTTGACGAAGTGCATATGAGTACCCACCAGACCGGCGGGATGCGGGCCCACGAACTCGGCCACCTCAACGCCCTCTATCTCTTCCCCCGGCACCTGCCCATTGGCCCCGGCCGCCCGGCAAACATAGGTCTTTTCATCGGCCAAGCGACTAACAACCTGTACCCCCGCCTCGAAATATTCCCGGTTGTCGTTGATAAGCTTCGCAGGATTCATCGCCAAGGGATTGGTATCCATGGCGTTGACAAATACGCTATGCGGTCGCGACTGCGGCGAGGGAACCTTGCTAAAAGGTCGCGTCCGCAGCGATGTCCACAACCCGGACTGCACGAGCTTGTCGACCACTTGCTGTCGATCCAATGTGGAAATCTGACCTACATCAACGGCGCCAAAATCGATGCTCTCCTGCCGCTCCGACTTTTCAATTACCAGCGACAGAAACCGCCGCTTCTCACCTCGATTGATCGCCACCACCCGGCCGCTAGCCGGGGCCGTGTAGAGGACACCCTCGGTTTTTTTGTCCGCGAAGACGGGCTGACCAAGCTGCACTTCATCATCGACCCCGACCAACATGGTGGGGCGCATACCGATGTAGTCCTCCCCCACCAGGGCCACCCGCGACACTTCGCGCACGTCCAGCGTGCCCTGATCTGGCTCGCCCGCTATCGGGATGTCCAGCCCCCGCTCCAATTCGAACCGCATAACCATCGATGTCCGTACTCCCGCTCGATCGAGATGGGAACGATGAATCGCCCTACGCCAAACCTTCGCACTGCTCGACAACGAACGCTCGTGAAAGGTTTCACAAGCGATCTTTTAAAATAAACCCGCAGCGTTGCAGGACCACTGCGGGGACCACTCCATCTTTTCCAAACTGTTTTCACCAATATGACACCGCCTCCGAGATCTGACAATGCCACCTCTCCGTGATGATGGAGAAGTTGCTGGAAGCCGGGTACATGCACATGGTGGACGCCGATTTGAAAGGCTACTTCGACACGATCGATCACGACATCCTGATGGCGCTGATCGAAACCAAGGTGCCGGACGGCCGGGTGTTGGACCTGCTTCGACAGATGCTCAAGCAGGGCATCTTCGACGACGGAACCACGTGGACGCCGGAAGAAGGCAGTCCACAAGGTTCGGTCATCAGCCCACTGCTGAGCAACATCTACCTGACGCCGCTGGATCACCTGCTGGCCGAACACGGCTTCGAGATGGTTCGCTATGCGGACGATTTCGTGGTGCTGTGCCGCAGCCGGGCCGAGGCAGAAGCCGCCTTGGAGTTGATTCGATCGTGGCTTGCCGAGGCACGTTTGACGTTGCACCCGACGAAGACTCATATTGTCGACGCTGCGTCGGCGGGTTTCGATTTCCTGGGCTATCACTTCGAGCGCGGCTAGCGTTGGCCTCGCCAGAAGAGCCTGCAGAAACTCAAAGATGCGGTGCGCGAGAAGACGAAGCGGACTCGGGGCACCAGTATGCACACGATCGCGGCGGATCTGAATCGGACCTTGCACGGCTGGTTTGGATACTTCCAATACAGCCACTGGACGACCTTCACGACTCTCGACAGTTGGATTCGCATGCGTTTGCGAAGCATTCTCCGTAAACGCCAGAAGAAGCGCGGTCGAGGACGGGGGTCGGATCATCAGCGTTGGACCAACGCCTGCTTTACAGAACTTGGGTTGTTCAGTTTGGAACGAGCCCATGCCACTGTCAGTCAATCCGCTCGGCGGTGAACCACCAACCGAGAGCGGGCACCGCTGCGCAGCGCTGGTCGCGGGAGAACCGCACGTACGGTTCGGAGGGAGGGGAGTCCGGCTCAATCGGCTGGTCGACTCCGATGGAATAGACTCCGATGGAATAGAAAAGGATGCTGTTGATCATGGGTTCGGCTGCTGGCATGGAGAATGGGGATGCTCCGCGACGACGGCTTCCTCCGGATTGCAACGGATCCATCGCACGAGAAGCGAGTCGCATGAACCTTCGACTCGGGAATGTTTGAAGCGGCGCTTGGAAAACTCCTCCTGATCCTCAGCGCCATGGAGAAAAACAAGCAAAACTATCGCGAGCCATCACTCGCTCTTGACAATCCCTAAGACAGCCGATGGCACCAAACTGCCACCCTCCTAAGACAGCCGATGGCACCAAGTTTCCATTAGCCCGGCACTTGACCGTTGGTGGGTACTTGCGGGCGACGTCCACGCTCTTAGTGCTCCATTTAAGCCCTGAAGTGGCGCGATGATCGCCCTTCAGGCGTGAGTCCAGAGTTGCATTCCCAGTTCGAGTCTCGTTTTCAGCCGCGAAGCGGCGTGATGATCTAGCTCCGGGCGTGAGCCCGGAGTTTGGATGGCGCATTGTTTCCCAACAGTCCCGTAGGGACGGCCCACCAGTAGTGGAATTCGCCAGAATTCCCAAATGCCACAATTCACCCCGAAGGGGCAGCGCCATATAAGCCTAGGGCAGAGCGCCAGCGGCGTAGCCGCTGAAAGCGCCGCCCTGGGAACACGAACGACCAACCATCCAAGCCCTGAAAGGGCGATCCAATTCTGCCCCAGGATGGAGGTGCACATCGAGGTTGTTGGCTGTAAGCCGAATTCACCGCCGCCACAGCCACCGACGCGTCCAAGCTGGGGGCTTGTCATGGATCTGGGGTGTTGTCATGGATCTGGGGCATTGTCAAGGATTCTTCGACGTGCATCGGGGTCGAGCGGACCACCGCGCCAGTGAATCTGGCCTTCGGCCAAAATGGGCTTATTCCGACTCCAGTTCCTGGGGCGTTGCCTCCAGGCTACGGTGCCGCCAGGGCTTCGCCCTAACTCCACACTCTCCTCAACCTCCCTGGCGAGCGAGGCCGATTCCGACATCCGCTCGAACACCCCGGCCAGCCGCCGCACAGCCTCACAGCGACGGTCGGACCACGCTGCCGAACAGTCCTGTAAAGACAGCATACCGAAGTCACGGAGCGCCAACCCGAAGGCCATAACTTACAGTTGCAGAAGCACTTGCGGCAATACAATTGGTGGGTGGCGCCAAAATATTCAGTGCCCTAAGCTGCGCAGAAAGAAGAGGAAGTCCTTCTTGTGGAACACGCCGACGCTCTCCGCGTCCGCGGCAAGAACGGAAGCCGCGTCATCAGTTCCGCCGCCGCGGGTTGCCGCGCTGGGGTGGAGACCGCATTCGGCGACGGCCTAAGATAACTCGCCTGGTTCGAAGTTCATTTGCATTACGTCGTTGTCTTCAACAACGTCGGAAACGTCTACGCTCTTGGCATTCTCATTTGGAAAAAGCGACTCATACAGCCACAAGAACCACTGCCGGATGTCCGATGGTTCCCGCATCGTCAAATCTTGAATGTTCGCCAGGACATCGTCTTCAAGTACGTTCGGCTTATCCAGAAAGTACACTAACGAAAGCTTCAAACGCTCCCGCCGATGCGACGACCAACGTTCCACTTCCGGCTTAACATATTTCGTAAATGCGGCCTTCATAGACGCTTCGTCATCCGGGTCGAGAGGCAAGGGCTTGCCGTTCTCGGCTTCGGCAATCGCCAAGTAACCTAACGCTGATTCAATCAGGCAGTGATTAACGGTTCGCATCGTTGCTCCTATTACGGAAGTTTCGGAAGGCGCGGGAATGCGGTGTACGGTTGACCTAACTCGTTGAAACGGACTACTACGACACGCGTACGACCGTAGATTCCCGAACCTTTGTAGTAACCTTCGCCCACGTCGCGCAGCATGTCGATCACGACCGAGCCTGGGCCAGTTTGGCCGGAGGCGCGATAGGAACGTATGGCTTTGTCGATCGCTTCCTGCATGTCTGTATACCTCAAGAAGCGAGTAGCGTTGGTTTTGAAGCTCTTCGTGCCATCTGGAAGGATGCCTTGCGTCGCACGACGATAGAGGTCGTCCAGCGTGACCATTGGGCTGTGACGTGTAAGAAAATGCCCATTCCGAATGGATCCTTGAAGAGCGGTTAATGATTGTTGCGCTGCAAGTTCGGCTGCCTCATCAACGGCGCCTATTCCCCTTGGGGCATTGTCGACAACTCGCTTTCCGGCCTCGGCGGCTTCGTCGCCGTATTTTGCAGCGTAGCGAGCAAGTTTGCCACCCTTGCCGATGGCGTCGCCGTAGACGGGGATCATGGATGCGAATGACAGGCCGGCGCCCACATGATCGCCGCGAGCCAATGAAATCACTCCGTTGACTCCATCGGCCGCTTCACCGATTACGGGAATGCAGCCCACTACGTCTAGCCCCAGTTGGACTTTGTCCCAAAAGCCACTCCAGCCGGATCTGCTTGGCGAGCTGCTTGAATATGTCTCCGATTGCCCCGAGCCGGAGTAAGCGGTGTAGTAGACGCCGCCGGACGAGCCGCCTTGCTCCTCGCCGAACACATCACCTTGGTAGTCCCCGGCGTAACCATCGAGATCGCCGCCGTTGGATGAATCGCCGGATTGATCACCTGCGAAGGGATCGGTGCTGCTAGGTGGATCACCAGTGGTGTCGAGGTAGTCGAGCGGGAAAAGTTCTTCAAGAGCTTCTTCCAGCGGGGTTTTCCAGAGGTTGGTGTTGGTCGGATGGTACTCGTAACCGGTTAGGTGGACTTCATCGTCGCCCGAAACCGTGAACGACTCGTCGAACTGGCCGGTCGATGGATCGAAGAGGGCGCTCCAGTTGGCCGAGCGCTGGAACGACGCATCGCGCAGCGATTGGTAATCCCAGCCCATCTCGCCCAGCAACATAACGGCTTGGTCGACCGAATCGTAATGCTGTTGGTAATCGACCGAAGAGCTGGCCGAGGAGGATGCCGAACCGTTCCACGTGGACGTGTCATCAGCGGCCAGACTGGCCGATGCGATGCCGTTGCGGGACGGAGTGGTAGGTCATGCTGCGGCTCACAGCGATAGGTCATGCTGTGCCTCATGGGCGCGAGGGATTCAAATACCTTCGCTGCATCGATAGGTCGCCCCTTCAGGGCGATCAGGGATCGTGGGGATTTTTTGCCACCCAGGGCGACGGCCGCGTGCGAGCGGTGCTCGCTTGACGGCCTTGCCCCGGGCTAGTTTGGTCTTGCCCCTGCGGGGCATTGCCGCCAGGCTGCGGTGCCGACAGGGCTTCGCCCAAACTCCACACTCGCCTGGACCTGCCTGGCGAGCGATTCCGATTCCGACCGCCGTTCGCACAACTCGGACAAACTCGCGCACAACTCGGACAGCCGTCCAACAGTCCCGCAGAGACAGCAGTCCGAATCCACGACTCGCCGACCAACGGACCCTAACTTCCTATCGCATAAACACTTGTGTCAACCCAATGGATGGGTGGCACCAAACTGCCGTTGTTTGTTTTCTGCACCAGAGGCTTTGCCTCGCGAGGTGCTTTGTCATCTTCGTTGATTGTTTTTCTCTTCGTCGTCTATCCATCTTCGTCGCGAAGCGATGCGTTGAAGCTACTTCCCCTCTTCGATACCAATTCAAACCGTGAAGTGGCGCGATGATCGACCTTCAGGCGTGAGTCCAGAGTTGCATTCCCTTCGAGTCTCGTTTTCAGCCGCGAAGCGGCGTGATGATCTAGCTTCGGGCGTGAGCCCGGAGTTTGGATGGCGCATTGTTTCCCAACAGTCCCGTAGGGACGGCATGCGTACGCCTTCCCGTAGTGGAATTCGCCAGAACCCCCAAATACCCACCCGCAGTGGAATTCGCCAGAACTCCCAAATGCTACAATTCGCCCCGAAGGGGCAGCGCCATATAAGCCTAGGGCAGAGCGACAGCGGCGTAGCCGCTGGAAGCGCCGCCCTGGGAACACGAACGACCAACCATCCAAGCCCTGAAAGGGCGATCCAATTCTGCCCCAAGATGGAGTTGCGCATCGAGGTTGTTGGCTGTAAGCCGAATTCACCGCCGCCACAGCCAGCGACGCGTCCAAGCTGGGGGCTTGGCATGGATCTGGGGGCTTGTCATGGATCTGGGGGCTTGTCATGGATCTGGGGTGTTGTCATGGATCTGGGGCATTGTCAAGGATTCTTCGACGTGCATCGGGGTCGAGCGGACCACCGCGCCGGTGAATTTGGCCTTCGGCCAAAGGGGGCGTGTTGCGATTCAGATTCCTGGGGCGTTGCCGCCAGGCTACGGTGCCGCCAGGGCTTCGCCCAAACTCCACGCTCGCCTGGACCTTCCTGGCGAGCAATTCCGACAGCCGTTCGCAGAACTCAGACAAACCCGCGAACAACCCGGCCAACCGCCCAACCGTCCCGCAGGGACCGCCTGCCGAAGCCACGACTAACCAACCCCCGGATCCTAAGTTCTGATCGCAGTGGCACTTGCGTCAACCAAATGGATGGGTGGCACTAAACTGCCAATGGAGTACGCGTACCCGTACGAAGTGCGTTTTCAACGACGCTTGGCGTAACTCCCCGATTGCGCATCTGATCAAACGCATGACCAGAATAGTCGATCCCGTTAACTGTCCCCGGTCGATTCTGAACCGGCTGATGTGGCGAATTTACGTGTTGAGGATGATGCGGCGACGGATCGGGTTCCGACATGATCTTTGTTCGTCGCCCAACGGGCGTATTCGGAACAACGTCATCCACTGCGCTGTTTGGGGCAATGCTTGCCTAGGCTGTTGGCAATTTCTCCACTAGGCGTCGTAGCCGCGCTGCTCGTTCGTCGTACTTCGTGGTTGCCTCCTTTTCTCGACGCTCTTGGGCCGATCGTAATTGTTGTTGCAAGCACTCGTAGCGGAATTTATTGACGGTGATCCCTTCCTTGGCCGCAGCAGCTTCCACGATGTTATAGTATGGGTGCGATTCGAAATCGTCCGCCGCGCATGCGCTGTAAATGTCCTCACAGCAACCGAGGCAAATTACGCGCCTTGGTGTGTGTGAAATCGGGCACTCTACCCAACCGATATCACTTTCGCGATCGTCCGTTGACTGACTTTCGCAGTATGGACAAGTTACCCGCCCAAATTCTGCGACAACGGTATCGTAGTCAAGCATGTATGGCCGAATGTGCCTCATCATAGTCATCACCATGGTCGAAGGGTAATCAAGCGTTTTGTTGCTGGATCAACAATAATGGCCATCCCGTTATGCACGATCGCTACGGCACCGTCGTCAGCATCAAATACCGAACCCTTACGAAAAATCGTCTCAACGTCCTTGAAAGTACGAATGCCCAGTTGGTCAGTGCGAACATCCTTCAGTCTGGTGATGAAGTGGTTGGAGGGCGTGTAACCAGTTCCCTTGAACGCGTTTACGATGTCGGCGTGTGTGGCCTCGCGCAAACCATCAATACGCGAGGCACCACGGAATTTGAACGACTCCAGTCCTTGCAGTGCCCCCCTTGAGGCAACCACTCCTTTTGCTGCTCGCCGAGATGCTCCCTTAATGATATCTGATGGACCTGTCGGAAGAAATGGGATGGCTCCACCCGATGCATACGATACCAATTCGTCAGCGGCAAAGTCCGCTATCTGATAAGCGCCGGCACCAAGCAGGGCAGGAGGAGCTTCATAAATAGCAGCAGCGGCCCCCACCATCACTGCAACTCCGGCCACAGCGGCATGTGCCTCACTACGCGCACGTTCCCTTGCGAGCTCTTGAAGGTAGGAGTGTTTGACATAGGGATATAAACCACCTGTGAATTGAAGATATTTCGCTTCTTGCGCTGGCAACACCAGCAAGTCAGTATAGGAACGGGTCATATCGGCATAAATTTGACCACTCGAATCTATTGCTAAGGGATAGATTCGAGTGGGCTCCAATTCTTGTGGTGAACTTTCAGGCTCCGGTGCGGCGATCGACTCTGATGGCTGGTCGCCTAAAGACGAGTCGCCATTGGCTCCCGCGCCCGGGGCGTCATATGCGCGGAAGTCAGGTGTACAGGAAGAAGAGGCGGAATCGAGGTAGTCGAGCGGGAAAAGTTCTTCAAGAGCTTCTTCCAGCGGGGTTTTCCAGAGGTTGGTGTTGGTCGGATGGTATTCGTAACCGCTCAAGTGGACTTCATCGTCGCCCGAAACCGTGAACGACTCGTCGAACTGGCCGGTCGATGGATCGAAGAGGGCGTTCCAGTTGGCCGAGCGCTGGAACGATGCATCGCGGAGTGATTGGTAATCCCAACCCATCTCGCCCAGCAACAAAACGGCCTGGTCGACCGAATCGTAATGCTGTTGGTAATCGACCGACGAGCTGGCCGAGGAGGATGCCGAACCGTTCCACGTGGACGTGTCATCAGCGGCCAGACTGGCCGACAGCGAACCGGTGCTGTCCCACTGGTCGACGAGTGTTAAGTGCAGGGACGAGTTGCTGGTCGAGGAGGCCTCCCAGACATCATCGAAACCGGCCTGCTGCCGCTCCGAGCCAACATAGTCACTGGTCTCGTCAATCCGCAGGACCGCAAAGCCCTGACTATCGCCATCGCCGGAGAGGGAGGCGGAGGCGCCGGTCAATGCACTGGCCAGCGACTGGTAGGCTCCCCGCCCGGTACCGTAGCTGGCAGCAAAATACTCGAGCGACGAGTTGTTATTGCGGTTGGCTTTACTGAAGACAGGGCCGAAAGGAGTCTGCTCACCGTTTTGGATATCGTCTCGTTCCCAGGCTCTGCCTGGGAACGCCCAGCACCCGAGGCTCTGCCTCACGATCTACTTCTTCATGGCTTCGTTTCCGTCTTTGTGCTTACCGTCGTTTTCGGCTTTTTGTCTTCGTTTTCGTCTTTCTCGTCGTCGTTGATTTCCTCTTCGTCGTGTAGCGACGCCGTGAGGCAGCACAATGCCCCCGATTCAATTGGCGCTGTTGATCCTCAGACAAGAGGATTCCACCGCGCCGGTCCTGGTTGCCGTCGCGTAGCGACGCAGTGATGGTAGCCCGGTCATTCATGGCCGGGTTGTCGAGTCCCTCAATTCCCTCCCTATGCGTCGCGTAGCGACGCGGTGAGGCTCTTCCTTCCTCTTCGATTTCCGATTCAAGCCGCGAGGCATAGACTGGCTTGATCATGCTGCCGGACAGTCTCTTCCACCCTCTTCGGTTTCGATTTTAGCCGCGAAGCGGCGTGATGATCTAGCTTCGGGCGTGAGCCCGGAGTTTGGATGGCGCATTGTTTTTCCAGCAGTCCCGCAGGGACGGCATGGGCGTGCCCCCAGCTGCAATGGTGATCATTGTCGATCCGCCTTTCGGGGCGTCGCACAATCGTCAGAGCTACAATTCGCCCCGAAGGGGCAGCGCCATGAAAGCCCAGGGCAGAGCGCCAGCGGCGTAGCCGCTGAATGCGCCGCCCTGGGAACACGAACGACCAATCACCCAAGCCCTGAAAGGGCGATCCAATTCTGCCCCAGGATGGAGGTGCACATCGAGGTTGTTGGCTGTAAGCCGAATTCACCGCCGCCACAGCCACCGACGCGTCCAAGCTGGGGGCTTGGCATGGATCTGGGGGCTTGTCATGGATCTGGGGTGTTGTCAAGGATTCTTCGACGTGCCTCGGGGGCCATCCAGATCGCAGCGCCAGTGAATTTGGCCTTCGGCCAAAGGGGGCGTGTTGCGATTCAGATTCCTGGGGCGTTGCCTCCAGGCTACGGTGCCGCCAGGGCTTCGCCCAAACTCCACACTCTCCTCAACCTCCCTGGCGAGCGAGGCCGATTCCGACAGCCGCTCGAACACCCCGGCCAGCCGCCGCACCGCCTCACAGGGACGGTCGGACCACGCTGCCGAACAGTCCTGTATAGACAGCATACCGAAGTCACGGAGCGCCAACCCGAAGGCCATAACTTACAGTTGCAGAAGCACTTGCGGCAATACAATTCGTGGGTGGCACCAAACTGCGCGATTAACCCAAAATTGGGTGTCTCTCTCTACCTCTCTCTTCCGCCTCGAGTCGACCAGAAACTTTGTGTGTCCCCTTTTGCCCGTTCACATCATTAAATGCCAGCGGCCTTCTCGTATTTTTCCCATGTGTCGTTCCAATCGGGCAGCAGTTCGCGCATTCGCTGGAAAAACTCTTTCGCGCCTCGCTGCAGGGTTTTCAAAAACGTCTCAGTAGCGACTTCATACGTGTCGTCACCAACGGTGACTCGGACAAAACGCTTGTTGATCAGTTCAAACCGCAAAAGCAACGGCTGGTCTGGGAAATACGTTTCGAAATCCTCGCCTTCTCGCAGCTTTCCGATTCCGTCGGCGATGTAGCACCACAATTGGTCCACCAAATCCCAATGTTCGAAGGTGAAGATTTCTTGACCATCAATCGTCAACACAATCGCACCGTCGATATAGTTCTTATCCGGAAACTCACCTGAAAACGTTTCGACCGGGATAAACCGATCATCGATCTTGAAGTACGATTTGACGTAGCTGTTCGACATCTATCGATTACTCCACGATCGGGTAGAATTGACCGATTCTACCACGATCGATTCCTAGTCGGTAACGAATGCCATGCACAATTCCCTCAATCTGACCTCGTCCGCTCGCACCGATTTCCGCAATTCTACGAGGATTCTGCTTCACAACTTCCGCAATGGCATTCTCAATTTCGGTTATCGACATGTTCCTTGGGAAAAACGATTGAGTTCCCTTAATCGTCCCGTCCCAGAAGGAGGGATGATGACGCTGCAGGATGTGCTTCATTCCCGCCTTGTCGAGAAGCAGATTTTGGCCGTTGATGAAAAACTTTCGCGATCGGAATCCTGAAAGTGCGTTGACTACCGCCTTCGGATCCACTGCTCTGCTTGGGACATCGTCCAGCTTACTGAGCGCGCGGGCTATGTCTATGGCATCGTCAAAGTGAACGATTAGGATGCCGCCACCGGCAGTTACGCACTCCAATCCGGCGTCAGTCACAGTGTCAAAGATTAGGTCATAAGCCCAGCCCTTAGCGGATATCAGATTCTTAAGCTGAGTCAACTTCCCATCCCAGGTCTCGATGCTACCAGCACGTAGAATTCCATCCGCTACGATCGGATCGATCAGCGCTGGGTTGTCAGCAATCTGGGAAACTAATCGATGCAGTTGCTCAGCCTGATCTTCCCGAGACAGGTCCTTTTCGATCCAGATCGTTTGGCTCGCCTGATCGTATTTCGAATTGTGCCACGCCCAAACATTTTCTTGGTTGTTGACTATCCACCCACTTTCCAGTACCAGCGCCAGTTGGCGTGCAGCATGAATTCCGCACCTAATTACGTACTGCTCATAGAGTTCCGGGTTCGCGATGATGAAGGACATCACCCTGGGAGTCAGCGTCACGTCAGAAGAACAAAAACCTGTCGAGCTGCTTGGCGAGTGATCAACATTCTGGGAGTCTTCCACCACTCGTGGCTGGGGGCTTTCGCCAGGCACATTCACATCACCACCGGACGATTCGCCAGGGGTGTCGGTGAATGTGGTGGCGACGTAGTCACCGGAAGAACTGTCCTGGTAGTCCCCGGCGTAACCATCGAGATCGCCGCCGTCGGATGAATCGCCGGAGTGGTCACTTGAGGAGGGATCGGTGCTGCTGGGTGGATCGCCGGTGGTGTCGAGGTAGTCGAGCGGGAAAAGTTCTTCAAGAGCTTCTTCCAGCGGGGTTTTCCAGAGGTTGGTGTTGGTCGGATGGTACTCGTAACCGCTCAAGTGGACTTCATCGTCGCCCGAAACCGTGAACGACTCATCGAACTGGCCGGTCGATGGATCGAAGAGGGCATTCCAGTTGGCCGAGCGCTGGAACGACGCATCGCGCAGCGATTGGTAATCCCAACCCATCTCGCCCAGCAACATAATGGCTTGGTCGACCGATTCGTAATGCTGTTGGTAATCGACCGACGAAGTGGCCGAGGAGGATGCCGAACCGTTCCACGTGAACGTGTCATCAGCGGCCAAGCTGGCCGATGCGATGCTGTTGCGGGACGGAGTGGTAGGTCATGTTGCGGCTTACAGCGATACGTCATGCTGTGGCTTACATGCTCGTGGGATGCAAATACCTTCGCCGCATCGATAGGTCGCCCCTTCAGGGCGATCAGGGATCGTGGGGATCTTTTGCCACCCGGGGCGGCGGCCGCGAGCGAGCGGTGCTCGCTTGACGGCCTTGCCCCGGGCTAGTTTGGTCTGGCCCCTGCGGGGCGTTGCCGACAGGGCTTCGCCCAAACTCCACGCTCGCCTGGACCTGCCTGGCGAGCGATTCCGACCGCCGTTCGCACAACTCGGACAAACTCGCGCACAACTCGGACAGCCGTCCAACAGTCCCGCAGGGACAGCCTGCCGAACCCACGACTCGCCAACCCGAGGGGCCTAACTTCTTATCGCATAAACACTTACGGCAACCCAATGGATGGGTGGCACCAAACTGCCG
>BPJV01000004.1 GCA_026004795.1 Pirellulaceae bacterium
GGAAGCTATGGTGCGACGCGTTTTTGTGTCGCAGGACGAGGTGATCGAGATCGGTGAGGAGGAAGCCGAACAAGCAGGGTTCGAGAGTCCGGTCCCGTCGTTGCGCCGTTTTCAACCGGTCAGCGGCAATGTGCCGGGGAGGGCGAGCGCCGGAAACAAATACTCGTGGTTGGCGACGCTCAGTCCGCTCGAGGCCACGCGGATAGGCACCGAACAGCAATACGTCTTATCGCTAGTGGTCTTGTTCGAGCGCGATCGGTTGTTCAATCCGACGCTGCGCACCGGCGGCGTGCCCGACCCTCGTTCCACCCCGCAGGGTGAGCGGCTGATGTGGGTGGTGCCGCAGAGCGGCAATTTCGTTGGCGGAAACGGTGGACGGGTCCAGTTGCTTTTCTCCTCGGCCATGGAAGAGGAAATCCGCGTCGGTGATTGGGTGATGCTGGCCAAGCATGTTGCGGCGGAGCAAGTTCCCGGAGTAGGTGTTCGTCCCTATTCGGTGTTTCGTTGGTATCGCGTCGTCTCGGTCGATAGTGAACCAACATTGTTGGATGTAGGCGCGGTGGTGGCTGATCCTTACGGCAACGCGAATGCTGAACCCGTGTGGTCGGTTCATGTTGGATTAGCCGGTCCTGACTGGGTTTTCGGCACGTATACCGGCGCTGGACTTCAAGCCGCCCCCACCACAGCCACCTTGGTCAAAGGTGCGGTAGCGGTTTACGAACGCGTGGTCGAGATACCGGATTGATGATCCGCGTTCCCCCCTGGGGGCGAGGCCAGCGCTAGGGGGAAGCTGACCTCGCCAAGGCGAATGATGAAATGAGAAGTGGAAAAGTCAGTTGCGAACTTTGAGAAATGAAGTGTTAGAGGCAATGTCGGATCTGCAAAAAAGGAGCGGCCGTTTCGCCAATGGCGCCGAACTGTGGCCAAGGCGGTCGTACGCTGCCTTCGGCTCCTCGAAGGCGTTGTCCTAACGGAACGTAGGCGGAGGCAATCGTGACGAGTGCCTCCGCGGCAGGTGGCCGTCCGCCGATGAGCGATCGACGATTCCTGCATTCCGATTGCCGCATCGCTGAACCCAGCGAGAATCGATAACCATGCACAACTTAAACGGAGCAAGCCTCATGTCTGAACGATCCACACGTTACCCTCGTCGTGAGGGTTTGATCTTGTTGGTGGTTCTCGGCATGTTGTCGTTGTTCAGCCTGTTGGCGGTCACCTATGTCGTCGTTTCCAGTCAATCGCGAGCCGCCAACACCGCGATGGTGCGCCGAGACTTTCGGGGCACGCCCCCAGCCAAGTTGCTCGATTCGGCCCTGCGCATCGCTTTGCGGGGTACGACCGATCCCGCCTCCTCGCTGTGGCATCATGACTTGCTGGGCGACTTGTACGGTTCGATCGAACCACCGGTGCAATTGCGGGTGCGCCGGACCGAGTGGTCGGGAAATACCGGGGCCGGTTTGAACACCGCCATCCCTCCGAATCCACCACCCCCTGCGGGCTGGGCTCCACCCTTGACGCCGGTTCACCCCGAGCGACCGTTGCTGTTAGAAGGACGATTTTTGCGCATCCCCATAGTGCGCAATGCGCTCGCTGCCAACCAAGAATTTCCCAGTTCCAATCCTGCGAATGCCAACGCGTACTTGCCGGTAGAACATGACGTATGGACGGGCCGCATCGTTACGTTCCTCGATGGTCCCTTGCGCGGCCACTCCTTGCGGGTAATTCGTTACGTCGGGGACACACGCAACGCGGTCGATGGCAGCGGCAATCCGAACATGGACCAGCGCATCCAAACGTTCAGCATCGTCATCGATTTGCAGGACCTGCCGAATGAAGTGGTGCACGTGGGAGGCACGACTCGCTCCTTGCGCGAATGGATCGAGGCGACGCCGGCCGGGCCGGACCAGCGTGGGTTGTATCTGTGTTATCAATTCGACGCGCAGAACAGTATTCAAGCAGGTTACCGAGTACTGCTCAACGCCGCTCCGTTCAATGCGCACGGCGTGGGGATTCGTAGCGACCTCAGCAACGTCAGCCAGAATCATAGTTTGCCCACTCCGCTGGATACAGCCGGCATTTCCACGTTTCCCGTAAACCTGCAACCGAATTATGGCAGGTTGGGGGCTGGCGGGTTGGAAGGCGACACAGACGAATCGTACGACGCGGCTGACTACAACAACTTCTGGCTGAGCCATCGAGCCAGTGGGGCGACCAGCAGCGAGGACATCATTCCTAGTTTCCATCGGCCGGCGTTGATCAACTATATCGCCAACTGGAAGGACCCCAGCACCTTCGTCAACTTCGAGGAATTAGCGGCTACAGTACTGAGGATCGAGCGGGCGGCGGCCCGTCCACTTGCGTATCGCGTCATCAATGGGACGAATTCGGGTACACCCGACTTGGTTTCCAATTTGAGTTTCAGCGGGAGCAACCTGGGGGACTACGCCAATGGCCGCGAACCGATCCTCGACTGCGTGTTCGATAACAACTGGGCTTCCTCACCGAACGGTGTGCAGGCGTTTCAAAACTGGGTCAGGTGGCTGACGCTGGGGCCGTGGGATGTGGACAGCGATGCCGACGGCATCTTCGATGGCATCTGGGTCGATCCCAACATGCCGTTGATCACCTCGCCGGAAGGCAAGCTGCTCAAGGTGCTCGTCTCCTACACGATTGAGAGCCTCGATTCGCGACTGGATGTGAACGCCGCAGGAAACCTAACCCAAGCGGACGCTAATTTTACCACCCAAACGAATGCGTCCTACGTTGTAGGCGCGGGGAACTATCTCCCGCAGGGGCTGGGTTTGGGGCCGGCCGACATCGCATTGCGCCATCTCTTCCCTAACGATAATGCGTACCTGCAATTCCTTTTCGAGCGTTACGGTGGCGTCAATTTTCATGCGGGGGCGGAGGGCAATGATTTGCGCAGTCGCTTGAACGAACGCGAGTTTCTCAAGAACACAATGGCCTCTTCGTTACCGCGGCATCCGCTACTGCCGGCGTTTAGTCTATCCGTCAACGGTCGCCAGGCGATTGGATTGGATCACCTAGGAAACCCCCTGGTACTCAACGCGAATCCCCTCAACATCGGAGGGCCGATGACGCAGTTCGACGACGAGGCGTATGAAGCGCGGTGGATGCGCGGCGCGTACCGCGACGCTCCTTTCACCTTGGCGGAGTGGGAGCGACTGTTGAGACGGAACGATTGGGATCGCAGCAATCTGCCGCGACGGCTTGACGGCTTGGCACTTGTTCACCGGTCGATCGTCCCTCGTTCTCGTCATTTGCGCCTGCCTTCAATGGCCGTCCCTCAGAACAATGATCGGTCGAATTCGTTGTACGAGCTGCTGGCCGATATCTACGCGTTTCGGGATCTAGCCAATCATGGAGTTGCGGCGGACAACGCCATGAGTTTTGCCATGTTTGCCGAGCTGTTTCCTATCGAACTGCATCGCGGCCAGTTGATGAATCTGAACCGGCCTTTGGGCAATGGGGTGGACGACGACGGAGATGGTAATGTCGATGAACCGGAAGAAATGCTGCAGAACCGAATCGATGACGACGGCGACGGCACAATCGATGAATTGACCGTCGCCGAGCGTCAGCCGCCTGTAAATTCCACGGCAGGCTTTACGAGTCGTCAACGCACGCAAGTGATCAGTGGCAACACCATGCAGTACTCGAATCCCCAAATGGTTGAAGACTACACCTTCGGACAGGGGATCGACTCGGGCAATCTCGATCCAGCCTACGAATCGCTCACTTCTGTGGCCGACAGGGCCTTTCACTTCGGCCAGCAGAGCCGTCAATTGGCTGCTCGCAATCTTTATTGCTTGGCGATGTTAATTTTGCCCGAAGAATTGTACCTATCCAATCGTCCCAACAGTAGTCCATTGACCGGGGATTTGCGCGCGCGGGCCATCGCCCAATGGGCGGTCAATGTCATCGATTTCCGCGATGCCGACTCGGCCATGACACGCTTTCCTTATGATCCCGATCCGTTCGTCAGTACGGGGGGCACCTACTATTGGGAACCTGAATTGAACAAGGGCGAAGTGGTATGGGGACATGAGAACGTCGATGTGGTCCTGACCGAGTCATTGGCGACTCACGACCTGCGGGTGAAGGATACCGATCGCGATTCGACGGGCAGACGCACAACGGCCACCACCAACCCGGATGATGATTTCGATCAGTATCGCATGCCCGAAGGCTCGCTATTCCTGGAACTGATGGCCACGCGGACGACATCCGATGCCAATGATACCTCGGTCCCGGGCGTCGCTGCGTCCACGTTCCCTTGGTCCTTATATACACGGGTAGGGAGTAATGTCGTGTTGAACCTGGGAGCAATCACGCCTCCCAATGAAAATGGCATACAATTCCCGGTGTTTCGAATTGTTATTTCGGCGCCCCATCCGAATTCCTCCGCCAGTCCGCTAGCTCTCCAACAACCGGGCCGTGAAGTCGAAAGGTCGGTTACGACCTATCAGTTTTCGCAGACGTCGGCCAGCGGTTTGGTGTGGGATGTCACGAATCCCACCGCACCACCGCCGCTGGACATTGACCGCGTCATTCTGTTTACGCAGCCAGGGCTATTAGCCATCAATGGTCAATCGATTCCAGACCTGCCGACTGGCTTGACGGCAGCTCAGGTGCAAGGGCGCGTTTTCGAAAACCGTAGTGGTCGGCCGATGGTATTGGCCGGAGGACAGTACCTGGTAGTTGGACCGCGGCAGGTCACTTACTTTGGTTCGCGCAATGTTGGCGGCACGAATCATCGGCCGAATCACCACCGGATCGTGCTCGAGGACGCCTTCACGCCGTACCAGCCGAGCAACACGCAGGGCAACAATGCGGGACCCTACCGGAATTGGGTCACCTACTTCGACGGGAACAATGATCGAGTAAACAACCGTCGCACTGATTCCATGGGGAACCCAGCCACACGGGATTGTCTGACCATGATCGCGGGTATTCCTCCTATGACTTGGAATCCAAACCCGGGAGGAAATTCCCCTCCGTTGTTGGATATGATCGGGGTAAATGTTTCGGCGCCGCATGTGAACCAGTATTATCCGCCGCCGACCGAACAATTGGACAGCAACGACAACATGCCGGATCCGGTTAACAATGCGCCCGGCTTTGCGCTGATGCCCGGAGATGCTTTTTATGATTTCTCCGGAGGAGGTACGACGCCGTCCCTACCGGACGAGCCGTTCGACAGCACGGATCGGAACCTCTCCCCGATTGCCCGTTTTTGGCCCCTCAACGGTGCCAGTGGGACACCGGGAACGTCGGACTTGCCCGCTCCGGGAACGGTCGAGGACTGGTGCACGGCGTTCCTACAGCGGTTGGCTGATCCTGAACGGCCATGGCACGCAGTCTTCAATCCGTACATCACGGTGGATTGGATCCCCATCGACCTGACGGTTTTCTCTGGGGAAGACAACATTGATGCCGGAAGCAGTTATCGATTCACTACACGGCAAAAGTCGGGGGCGATGGTCGACGTTACGGCGGGAGGTTTCGCGCCGCAGACCGGACGCACCTTCCTTTCCTACGCCGTGACCAACACGGGGGCTTACACCTCGCCTACGGGCGCAGTGACGGGAACCTATTTCGACCGCCAACTGCCGCTGGATACCTCGTTGGCCAATCCACCTCAGCCTGATCGCGTGCGGCCGACGACCGACACTGGCGCCTCGCAGCACTTCGTGACGCTTGGCTACTTGAACTCACCGTTCCGTATGTTGGGGCAGGATACGCCACAGGTGGTCAATGGGTATATCGGTGCCCCGGCGGATATGCCGGCGTCGCTGTTCTGGTTAGACCGACCGTTCGCCAATCCGCTGGAGCTGATGATGGTGCCGCTGTCAGCGCCTGGGCAACTGTTTCAGGAGTTTTCCACGCCCGCACCACCCGGTTCGACCAATCTCTACAGTTCACCTCAAGACGTGAACGACATGACGCACTTACCCAATTTCTTCCAGGCAATCGACGCGTCCGCCGGCAATCAATTGTCCCCGGCAACCTTGTTCGAGCTGGTGGAAACACCGTCTCCATGGACTGATGCCGAGGATTGGCTCCCACCCGATGTCGTCGTGAGACCGTCAGCGACTACCTTGCAGGACGTCAGCGTCCGCGAACTTTTCGCCCCCTTGAGGCCTCCTTACAATCGAATTTCCTGCTTCACCGAACCGGGACGGGTAAATATCAATGACATTTCCGAACCGGCGGTGTGGCAAGGGATCATCTGGGGGACATTGTCTCCGTCGCAACGGACCAGCATATTGACTGGGGGGGCCTTGCCGTATTGGAATCCGTTGGTCGTCAGCCGTCGAGGTTACGATGTGGGGCAACCCGGTTTCTACGGCAGCAATCCCGCTAGTTTGCCGTTGAGTCCAGACTACCCCACTCGCTTTGCCGGCGTATTCAAATCGCCTTTCGAAGCAGGGTTCGTCCCAGACACTTTTGGCGGTGTTTTGGATCAGCAGGCAATTAGTAACCCTGTACAAACGACCCTGCTGCGGTCGGTACTCAATGGTAACCAACCGCTCTTTTCGCCCTCCAGCCCCTATCCGGTTAAACATCCATTCGCCGAATACTTGCCGATCACGCGGTTGGCCAATTTGGTGACGACGCGGTCGAACGTGTTTAGCGTGCGGGTAACGATCGGCTTCTTCGAGGTCGACGCTAGCGGCAGTCTGGGGCAGGAGTATTTGGCCGACGAAGGACGAAGCCAACGCCATACCGCCTTTTACATCATCGATCGCTCGATACCGGTCGGCTACCAACAGGGACGCGACTTGAACACCGAGAAGTGCATCCTGATGCGGCGAATGATCGAATAGGGCGAAGGAATCCTCCGCCCAACCGATGGCACGGCGCCGTCATTCAGCTTCCCGGGTCCTGCATGCGGGGCGAGCTTTATGGGGAGCATACCGCGCAATGCCTCTGGCGTTCGCGTGCCGCGGAGCGCGATTTTCCTCCACGTGCTCTCCACCGATCCTAGAACGGGGACCGTGGGAGTTGTTGAGGTGGGGGCGCGCCGTGGACTTGTTTCGGCACGCGCTTTTTCTGTTTGTTCTGGTACCAAGTGTTTTCTGGTTCCCAGGCTTTTCTAGTTCCCAGGCTTTTCTAGTTCCCAGGCTTTTCTGGTTCCCAGGCTCTGCCTGGGAACCCAATGTTCTCCAGGCTCCGCCTGGGAACCTGTGTTTTTGGTGGTTTCTGGTTCTCCAGGCTCCTCCTGGCCCCCGCGTGTTCTCCGGGCTCCGCCTGCCCAGCGCGAGGCAAAGCTCCCGTGCGGGGCCGGTACTTCGCGTCCGCTGCGTTTCCTGGGAAATCGGTCTGAGGATATCGATAATCTGCGGCGGCGGCCGCTGAAACAGGAGAGATTCTTCGGGCGACCGAATTCTTGAGGCCCGTTCGCTTTCGGGACGAACCGTTTATAATCCGCTTCGTGCCCCATCCGTTTTCGCAGTCGCCAGGCGATGGCTCTGTCCTCTCAATGGCGTCATTCCAGCCTGTTGCTCCTCTTGCAGGGCACATGGCCGATACCTGTCTACTTTGTCCCTTGTGGCCTATTATCCATGGCATCGAAGCGTATTTTTCCGCTCCACCTCAGTCCTTTCGAACACTACATGTTTCTGGACGATAGTCCGCAATATCCCATGACGTTCGTGGAGCGGTATGTATTCTCGGGAGACCTGGATCGCTCCGCCTTCGAGCGTGCGTTCGAGGAGGCCTTGGCGCGGCATCCACTCCTGACGGCAAGGATTCAGCCAGCCAAAGCCGGGCGCGATTGTTGGGTCGCGGGAGATACCTTTCCCGAGATCGATTGGGGAAACTACGACGAGCCGATTACGTTGCCTACGGCGGGAGAGTTCATCGATCTGCGCCAGGAACCGGGGCTGCGCGCTTGGGTGAGGCATGATACGCAGCAGGCGGTGTTGACGTTGCAATTCCATCACGCCAGTTGCGATGGCATTGGTTCCTACCAGTTCCTCGGTGATCTGTTGCAAGGATACGCGCTGCGTACTGGCGGCGAGGTGGCACCGCTGGCCGAATTGGACCGCCGGACCTTGAAAGATCGCAACCGCAGCGGTTTCGAACCCTTATTGACCAATGACCAGATGGAACATGGCTGGCGGGAGTTGCGCAAGTTCATGTTGCGGAGGATCCTACCGGTGGCGCCACCACGAAATCGAAGCGATCGACAGCCACCGCCCCCCTTTCCGGGAATTCAATCGCACGTGTTCGACAAAGATGCGTACAAGGCTTTTCGCCTTGCATGCCAACGGGATGGATTGACGGTCAACGATGCCTTGGTGACCGATCTGTTCTTGACGATGCGTGACTGGAACCGCTCTCATGGTCGGTATGTTGTTCCTGGCGGATTGTGCGTCATGGTTCCCATGGACTTACGCCAGCCCCACGAACCGCTTCGCACGGCCTGCAATTGTGTGACCTACGCTTTGTTGCGGCGCCGCAGCGGGGAACTGCAGGACGAGCGCGGCGTGGCGGATTTTGTCCGTGCCGAGATGACACGACTGAAAAGCCAGCGGTATTTTACCGGATTCGCGAAACTGATGGTAATGGCACGCTACAACCCGCGGGCCGCTCGGTGGGTGTTGCGCAGCAATAAGTGTCTGGCCTCAGCGATTCTCTCCAACACGGGTGATCCGACGAAGAGTTTTTACCTACCGCTGCCCCGAAAGAGTGGTTTGGTGCAATGCGGCAACCTGCAGTTGGAGACGATCGAGGGAGTCCCGCCGCTACGTAAACTGACACACGTCACGATGTCGATCTTTACCTATCGCCGCGATTTACGAATCTGCCTCCGGTGCAGTCCTCATTATTTTTCCGAAACCGGCACTCAGCAATTTCTAGATGCGTACGTCAATAGGCTGCGGCGACGGATCGACCATGGAGGGAGTCCCACCAACGCGGAAGAAACCAGCCCGGCGGCGGCACTGGGCTAGCGAGCCTGAGTGGCTGCTCCCGGCCATTGGTCCCACCACCGGCGGAATTGTTCCCATTGTTGCCGGAGGAAATTCTGTTGGGTGGGTGATAGTCGATCGTCGGCCTGGACCGGATGCTGGTACGCCATATGGCCTTCGAGCACCATCAGCTCTTTGTAGTACAGCACCAAGTCCGGTCCCTCGTCGAAGCGCGCCAGGACGGCCAGTGCTTCGTCGAGTTGTTGAGCCAAGAGACGCGATTGCGGGTCCCCCTGCTGGGCTTGTTGGCACAGCTGGACCAAACGAAGCACGGGCTGAGGGAGTGCGTTGCCGACACCGGTAATCGCTCCGGCTGCGCCACAGCGGACGAACCCATGGAACACTTGGGTGTCCACTCCCACCATCAGCGTCAGTTCGGGATCGCCACTGGTGATATGTTCAGCGGCATAAGTCAGTGCCTCACGCCCGCCGAATTCCTTGAAGCCCAAGAGATTCGAGTGTTTTTCGCGCAGCGCAAAGAATAGCTCGGCGCGAGTTTCGAATCCGTAATAGGGGCTGTTGTAAATCACCGCGGGCAGATCGGGAGCAGCCGCCAAGACAGCGGAAAAGTGAGCGGCTTGTGCCGCAACAGAAGTTCCTCGGGAAAGGACACGAGGGATGACCATCAAACCGGCTGCTCCTACTTCGGCAGCATGGCGCGCATGCCCCACTGCTGCTGCCGTATTCTGGGCTCCAGTCCCCACGACGACAGGAATCCCGGCGGATGCTAATCGTGCCACACCTTCTTGCCGTTGTGCATCGGACAACAATGGCCACTCGCCCATTGAGCCGCAATAGACGACCGCTCGCATGCCGCAGTCGATGAGCCGCCGCGCCGTATGAACCAGTTCGTCATAATCTGGCCGCCCCTGCCCATCACAAGGAGTCATCAGCGCAGGAATGCAACCAGTGAAAACCGTGCTAGAAGTCGAAGTCATCCTTCTTCTCACAAAACATGAGTACGAAATCCTGTGATAATGGTCGGGCGTTTGACCACCGATCGCTTGAATCTCAGGCTTATGGCCTCCCATCGTCAAACGGTCAGGCGTTTAGCCTCCCATCGTCTAACAAGATAGCCTTCCCCGTCGAAGTTGACCATCCGCGCACTTCAGTGCCATCAGCGATATGGCGAGCCACCCAGAGCGCGGGATCGCCACACACCTCCCCTTGTTACCACGTCGTAGTATCCGCCAGAATTCCCCTGCCTAACCAAGTAGTAGAATTCGCCAAAATTCCCTTGCTTGACTATTCTTTAGTATTCTTTAGTGCCACCCACCTTCATATCACTCGCGAACTTCGGCAATTGGGGCAAATTGAGTGCCACCCATTTATTGCAAATTGAAAGCCACCCATTTATTGGGTTGCCACAAATGTCTCTGCGATAAGAGGTTAGGATCCGCGGGTTGGTGAGTCGTCGCGTCGGCATGCTGTCCCTGCGGTACTGTTGGGCGATTGGCGAAGTCTTTCGAACGGCTGTAAGCATCACTCGCCAGGCAGGTCCAGGCGACTGTGGAGTTTGGGCGAAGCCCTAGCGGCACCTCCCCGCAGGGGCCAGACCAAACTAGCCCGGGGCAAGGCCGTTAAGCGAGTACCGCTCGCATGCGGCCGACGCCCTGGGTGGCAGAAGATCGACACGATCCCTGATCAACCTGAAGGGGCGACCTATCGATGCGGCGAAGGCATTTGAATTCCACGTGCCTGTGAGCCGCAGCATGACCTATAAGATCAAAACTTGAGTGCCACCCACTGTGTGGATTCGATTTGGTGCTGCCCCGTGGATGGCTGGGCTTTGTAGGTGGGGGTGATTCAAGGCCAGGGCAATAATAGTCACGGCCTGACTGTCCAGCAGCAGGCCGGTTCCGTGGGAGCTGGCTGTGGATTTGGGGTGCGGAGGGGGAAGGGAGACTGGGAGGGGGAGAATGCTGTGAGGGGTGGGGGTGGATGGAGGCCGATAAGGGGGAGACGGGGGGGAGGCTGGCCGGAATGCCTTGGCTGGCTGGCAAGATGCTCTTTGGTGAGCCAGCGGCCCGCAGTGAGATCGTTACAATCTAGCAAGCAAAGAAACCTATCCGCATTTCGCTCCTTGGTGAGCCGGGGCGGCTAGGATCAAAACTTGAGTGCCACCCACTGTTCGGATTCGATTTGGTGCTGCCCTGTGGCTGATTGGGCTTTGTAGGTGGGAGTGATTCAAGGACAGCTCAATAAAGGCCAGGTCAATAACAGGTCAACGGCAGGACCGTCCGACAGTAGGCCGGTTCCACGGGAGCTGGCAATTTGATTTGAGGGCGTGGAGGCGGAAGGGAGACTGGGAGGGGGAGAATGCTGTGAGGGGTGGGGGTGGATGGAGGCCGATAAGGGGGAGACGGGGGGGGAGGCTGGCCGGAATGCCGCGGCTGGCTGGCAAGATGCTCTTTGGTGAGCCAGCGGTCCGCAGTGAGATCGGTACAATCTAGCAAGCAAAGAAACCTATCCGCATTTCGCCCCTTGGTGAGCCGGGGCGGCTCGCCGCGCGATTGGGAGGAAGGGCGAAGGGATTAACTGGGCAGTTGCGCTCAGGTCGGCGGGGAGGAAAAACACTGATCGGCCAGCCGCTGGCCTCGAGCCCAGCGGCGACCAGTCCGCTCGGCATGCCGACTCATGCTCTCGGAGCGACCGGCACACGTGCTGCGGCCGAAGTAGCGACCAAAGTTCCACACCACGTCGCACCACAACCCAGCGTCTATCCCCAACTTCGCCAACACCCCCTGCACACCAGCAGGCGGCTTGCCAGAAGCTCCCCCGCTGTGGACCGCCGACTCGGCTGACTTGGTCGAATCGGTCGACTGGCCGCCATGGCCACTGAGCGGGCTCTTCTGCGCGGCAACCCACTCCAACAGCTTACGGTACTCCTCCCAGGAGAGCATCAAAAACCCCTTGTCGCTGGCTCGCACACCGCCACGGTGCACTTGCGGGTCGGCCGCCGAAATGCTCGCATCGGCCGACAACGGCGCTAACCAACCGTCGCGGGCAATACGCTGGCCGGTCGGATTGCGTCGCTGACGCTGCCTCCTCTGCTTGATCTGCGCCGAGGTGTGCGTGCGGAGAATCTCCCCCGCCTGCTCGGTAGGGATCGATCGGATCGGATAAGCGGCCGAGGCTATCGTCTGGCCCTGCTGCGCTTGGATCCGATCGTAGGCCGAAGTGAACGGGGCCTGGGAGGGCTGGCTGGCCATGGCAGCACGCACAGGGTTGAGGTCCACGTACATCGCGCAGGCCAATAGACCGGCTTCGTCGGTCAGCCGCTGCGCCTTGAATCGCCCCTCCCAAAATCGTCCGGTGACGTCGTCCTGGCGATTGGCCATGCGGGCGATCGGCTCGCACAGGGCACGCATCAGCCAGGAGATGTCCGACAGTCGCCGACGCACGGTGTCCAGCCGCTGTGGATCGGCCAGCAGGGCCGCCACGTCGCTGTCGGTCGGCTCTCCCAGATGCTCTTCCAAGCGGTGCCCGGGGAACAGCCGTAGCCACCGGATGGCCACTTCCCGGTCGCTCCACTGAGCGACGACGTCGGGGCGGGTGCGGAGGATGACGTGCAAGTGGTTGGACATGATGGCATAGGTGAGTACGTCGATGCCGAAGACCGAGGCGAGGGCCTCGAGGCGGCGTCGGATCCACTCGCGGCGGTAGCTATAGTCTTGGCCGGAGAGGGGATCGACCCCAGCGAGAAAGGCACGGCGGACACAGCGTTGGACGCAGTGGACGATGGCGATTTCGTCGGGAGTCCACTGTTCGGCACGTTTGGGTCTTCCCATGGGGCAACTCCTGGGGGAGCAGACGAAACAGGGCAGCAAATACCGTTGGCTGGCTTCCCCGCCACGGCAGGGCACCTCGACCGACGCAGGGCCACCAGGCCAATGGGCACAAGGCACCCCGCCCAAGCGGCGGCAAGCGGGTAGACACCATTAGAGCAGATCGGCCGAGCGATGGCAAGAAGAAAGTGGGTGGCACCAAAAGGAATGGCACCATGGCGATTTCGTCGGGAGTCCACTGTTCGGCACGTTTGGGTCTTCCCATGGGGGCAACTCCTGGGGGAGGAGACGAAACAGGGCAGCAAATACCGTTGGCTGGCTTCCCCGCCACGGCAGGGCACCTCGACCGACGCAGGGCCACCAGGCCAATGGGCACAAGGCACCCCGCCCAAGCGGCGGCAAGCGGGCAGACACCATTAGAGCAGATCGGCCGAGCGATGGCAAGAAGAAAGTGGGTGGCACCAAAAGGAATGTTGGCACCAAAAGGAATGGCACCAAAACGAGTGGCGGGCTAAGAAGAGGTTGTTGGATTTGTTCCGATGGTCCGGAATGTGTTATAAAGAGGATTCAACTACTCGTCGCGGCAGGCAGCTTCATGGTGCAGTTTCGCGTTTGGTGCTTCTATGGGGGAGCGGCGGCCGGTCGCGCAATGGCTCGACATCACATGCTTAATTACATGCTGTGAAGATGATCGAACAGGGCGGATCAACTCGTTGCTAAATAGATAGAGGTTGGTTGGATGTACCGTTGGGAAGAAACGTTGGATCGGTATTGGGGCTTCCGGTCACTCTGGGCGGTGGGTTTATGGTCCTTTTTGTTCGTGTCGACGCATAACCTTCATGCCGATATCTGGGTGAATGAAATCCACTATGCGAACAAAGGCGCAGATAAGGGTGAGTTCGTGGAGATTGTGGTTTCGCCGGCGTCGGCATCAATCGCTCTCAGCTCGGTAAGGTTATCTCTTTACAACGGTGACAACAAAGAAAGATATGATTCTTATCATTATCTGGACTCATTCACCCTCGGTCAAAATGTGGGTGGCTTTTGCATTTATTACAAAGAGATAAGTGGAATTCAAAACGGTGCACCAGATGGCTGGGCTGTGGACATTGTAGGAGACAGCGGTTCACTGGTAGAGTTTAAATCGTATGGGGGCGTCTTTACTGCGGCGGACGGGCCAGCTAGCGGGAAGAAGTCAGTCGATATTGGGGTGGCGGAATCTGATAGCAGCACGGAGGAAGGGTATTCCCTGCAGCTTGTTGGTGGCCCCGGCTCCAAGGCTGCCGACTTTGAATGGCAAAGTCCGGCAGCTGCAAGTCCTGGCTTCGTCAATAACGGACAGACTTTCACTGCGGTTCCTGAGCCGTCGGCGGGGCTAATCGTGGCGGTAGTTATCGGGTGGGGAGTGTTTCGCCGCCGTTGTCGAACCGTTTTATTGGATGGATCGTCTCTGGCTGTTCGGGCATGCTGACAAATGAAGGGTGGGTATGCCACTGGGAGGGGGAAGTCGAGAGGTGGCTTGGGGCGCGATGGTATTGAGCGAGAACGCCTTTCTGGGTTGTCGCAGGTAGGTTCCCGGAAGCTCGGTGCCAAATGGGGTATCGGAGGTGGAGTGAGCGATTCGATTGCGAAGGAGGTGGTGTATCTAGGAGCTATGCGGCGACGCGCACTGGGCGAGCAACGGAATTATCGAATTCCGGGGTTGAGGTAATGGGGCTTGCCTGGTTAGCTGGGGGTTTGCTAAAGCATAAAAGGATTTTTTAGCTCCGCGGACGCTGCGGATGGAACTACCCCTTATAGGAATCCGATACGATGATAGATGTAAGCGAAGTCGTCAAGCTACATGAACTGACCGTGGTCCGATGGCATACGGAACCGGTGGACAATCCTTATCAGGGGGTGTGGGAACTGATTTGTGAGCAGCATTCCTACAATTTCCAACTGTGGCATCAGGAGGATATTGCGCGCAGCCCCACGGCGAGTGATACGGAGATTGCAGAGGTAAAGCGGCAGATCGATCGGCTCAACCAAGCGCGAAATGACTACATCGAGAAGATCGACGATTGGATCACCCAAGAGGTAGAGCGACGCGGAATCTCACCTCTTCCCGAGGCCAGGCTGAACACAGAAACGGCAGGCAGTGCCATCGATCGCCTCAGCATCATGGCGCTGCGTCTTTATCACTACCTCGAACAGCTCGAACGCGATGATGTCGATGCTGCCCATCGCCAAAAGGTGGAGCAACGAATTGCGCTATGTCGTCAACAGAAGCATGATCTGAGCCAGTCGTTGCAACACCTGCTTGACGGCATTGCCGATGGTGCGTTTCTTCACAAGACCTATCGGCAGATGAAAATGTACAACGATCCGTCGCTCAATCCTTATCTCTACCGTCAACAGGCGATCACGAAGTAGGCATTCGCTTGCTGGTTGTGTCCAGCGTCATCAACCCAGTAAGCTGCCGCTTTAGCTGCCGCAGCCACGTCGTCTGTAGGTTTTTTATCGGCTTGATTGGCGAAGCTGAAGTTTACTTGCGCAGTTGAAACTGCTTGGCGATGTCCTCTAGATTAAGCTGAGGCGGTGTTGGTTCGTCTTGACCTTCGGCAAGTTCTCCGACCGCGGGAGCGTCGATCGCCAATCCCTGTTCGGGAACAGGAAGGTGGGCTGTCCATACAATGGCATTGCCTACCAGGCGGAGCATTTCTGGACGTCCCCAATTCCAGTGAACATGACCGCCGGTGAAGCCGAATGAGCGACCACCGTTAGGCCGTGCGAACGCCCACGCGGTGATCTGCGGGCGTCCTTCAGCCACCTCCTTGCGTACTGTCGGGTTACCGCTGTGTGGGCCATCCGGGCGACGCATTGTCTCCGGAGGCGGCACGGCCGACAGAATCGGTGTCACGCCCTGCATATCCTGGGGAAACCGCATGTGGAAATACCATTCATCATTGGCGGAAAAAGGAGGCACGCCGCGCGTGATGGGATGTTCAGGCAATTCAATGTACTGAGCGGTCCAATGGGGATTGACCGACCAGTGGGTTTCGAAGTAACCGCCAAGCCATCGCAGGAACTCGGCTCCCGCCTTATCCTTGGGGACCTCGACAGCGTAGTGAAGGCAGACGAATCCCGCGCCACGATCCATCTGTTTCCCTAACGTTTCGAGGTGTGGCAAGGCGGGATGGCGATCACCTCCATCGCAGTACATTACGATTGTGTCGGCATCGTCGAGGATCGATTCGTCGGCCGGCCAGCCGTTGCTCAGGACGACGCATTCCACCGCACGGCCCATGGCACGTTCGATGGTATCGGCCAAGATGCGGCAGCCGGCCAAATGCTCATGAGCCCCATAACCATGCGATGGCTTTCCCGCTAAGAAAACAATCTTGCGCACTTCTTGGCTATGAGCGAGATGGGCGACAGAAAGAAACAGGGGGAATAGGAGCATCACCAAACGACGGATCATTGCCTCTGGACTCCGGTGGGATTCAATGTTCAATAGGAAAAAAGCGAGGAAGGACGGAGAGCCATTCTTTATGGCCCCAGCGCCATGACTATTCACGATACCATGTCTCTGTTCAGTTGCAAGCGCCTGCGCTGGCGCGGTTGCCTACGCGTTCACTGGCATCGCGGTTAGGCGGCGTGGTGATCTCTAGGAGCGTTACGGCGACGGCGAAGCTACGGATGGCTTCATCCGACAGGGTTTGCCAGCAACCTATCGGTGCTGGTAGCTCAGCGCATGACCGCTCAGGCCCACGAACCGCCTGCAGAAGAGTTCATCGGTGGCATTCATCGATGGCATGCCGGCAGTCGTTAGCCAGACCGACGTAGGGCTTCTGTTGGCTCCAACTTCTATCGGTCCATAGAAATCCTGCTGCTCCCTTTCATCGATTCGCCTGAAGGACCTGCTTCCGGGAGCTATGCGGAGCCCAGGTGTTAACGCTTGACCACCGGCAGGACGCCGCCGAAGCGCGATTCAACAGTATCGCATACGTGGGAACATTGGCCCGTGCGCGGTTGCAGATGGTGTGTTTATTGAGGGTGAGAGTTCTTTTTTTCTAGCTGAGGGGCCCTTTTGTTCCAGAGGCTAAAGTGAGCGGTTGCCGGTGAGCGGGCGGAGGCCTGGCTGCCGAATCAAGCTCGGTGGATGGCGACGGGCAATGGAACGGCGGCTGATGCGCACGTGAGGCGAAATGCGGCCGTTGACAAAAGGGGGCGACGGGTAGGTTTGCATCCGCACAGAAACACGTATTCCACGATTCCGCAGGGAACTGCAATTCATCAATCCGCAGGATACCAGCGGCGTCCACCGTTGATTTCAATACGTTGGCCATTGACGAACGAGGCTTGGTCGGTAATCAACCAAGCCACCACCTCCGCTACTTCCTCCGGTGTCCCCCAACGGCCAGCAAGCGATTCGCTGCAGGCGCGCTGGTCCCAGTAGGTACCCTCCGCGCGACCTCCCCACGCGGTCTTGATCCACCCCGGAGCGATGAGGTTGACGCGGATGCGGTGGCCGACTGTCTGGCTAAGGGCCTTGGTGAATCCTTCGACGGCTGCTTTGGCGGTTCCAAACAACTGACCAGCTTCTCCCTCCATTCCATAGGCTGCTTGATCCCATCCCATGTTGATGATCGATGGTGTGGGAGAGTTGGGCTGGGGGCGATCCCCAGTCGCAGCGGGGCAGACTTGTCGTTGGTCCGATGATGGATGAGCTGGTGGGGATGGAGACGGGTCGGCGGGAGCGGGCGTTGGGGGGGATGGGGACTGATAAGCGGAAGAGTCGTTCAACTGGTGTTCCGGCAGGGACGATGGGGCAACAATCGGTGGCTGTTCCAATCGGGACTTTGTGGGGGCGTCGTGGCCAGGTTCGGCAGGAGTGGTAAGCGGGCTATCGAGCAGTCGTTGGGCCACCAGGCGGGACAGACGTACGGTGGCGGCTACGTCGACTTGCCACAAAGCCTGCATCTTTGTGTCGAAGTCCGCTTCCCAAGCACCGTTGGTGAGAATGTCTGCACCCGCGTTGTTAATCCATGCGGTAACATGCCCACCCCAGTGGAAGACGGCACCGACCAAGTCGTTGCAAGCCAGCGGGTCGCTCAGGTCGGCCGTGAAACAACGCAGGCGACATTGGGGAGCGAGCTTTCGAATCCGTGCTGCCGTGTGGAAGAGTCCGGTCAAGTTTTGGCGGCAGTGCAAGGCGAGGTCGAACCCTTCTCTCGCCAACCGCAGGGCGATCGCTGCACCAATACCAGAGGAACTTCCAGTAACGCAGACGACTCGATTCACCGACTTGCCTCCCCGAAAAATCATCCGTCCGCATCGTTGCCATCGGCCGAGGCTCGGTCGCCTTGTCGATGGCGATGGTTCACGTTCCTACGGATACCTGAGTAGAAAAAAGAAGAACCGCTGAACATCTTCCTGAGGAAGGTCCAGCGGTTCAACTAGCTGATACGCCGGGTGAGGCGGTTATCAGGCAAGACTGGCCGGTGGCAATACCACTGAACAGGGGTGGGGAAACGAGTCCGGCCTGTTGGTACAAGCAACATCTGGCAGTGGCCTGGGGCCGCCGGAATGTCGGGGAGACGACCGGCCAAATTGCTACTCGCAGGCAACTTCGGGGTCGCCGCAGATGTGGAAGTGGTTGTGGTCGATATAGATGACTTCGACCGCTTCCTCATCTTCCAACGTGTAGGGCACGGGCCAACCATTGATGACTCGTTCGGTGAAATAGATGGTGCACTTGTAGTGGGCATGGTGCAGTTGGGCCATACCGATCAAGGGGATAAAGCGAGGCGGATCCACGTAATCGGCGATCTTGCACTTCACGATCCGCACGTTGTTCCGTTGGCGTTCGTGGAGCAAGGGGATTCCCCCACGCACTGGCCGAGCTTTCTCCAAGGCTTGCATTACCTCGTCGTCGCTGGGGGGATCTAGAGCGACTGGCGGCCCCCCGGCAGTGATCGGTCCCATGATCGGTACCCGCTCATAGCGTTCGTGAATGTGAAACTTGAGCTCTTGCGAATCCTGTAGGTAGGGGCTGATGGGAATCGGAATACCCAAGGGCCCGAGATCCACCCCCTGCGTGATACCGACACATCCGGTGGAGGATACGGCAGTGACGCAGACCACGGTCAGCAGCATCCAAGGGAGAACGCTACAAGTTGCTCCAACAGTTGTTTTCTCGTGTGCATGTCCTGGCATCGAACGATCCCTCGTGTCGACTGGTGTAGTTGGAAACGAGTCCTCCCCATTGCCCACCCGGCGTTCCAACACATCTGGCTCCTCCACACACTCCTAGCGCGTGAAGTGACAGCACGTCGGGGAGACTCCTTTCCCGTCTAAGAGCATTTATCGTTGGTAAGGTGCGTAGGACTTGCGGGTTTTTCGCGTTTTATGATCGGAAAACTGGTTACGACCGTTTCGACTGGCTGCGGCCAACGGTCCTTTTGTTGCGATGAGCGAAGGCAATCGCACCTGGCGGCTGGCGGGCTCGTGCTGGTGTGATGGTTAGTGGCATGTCGGCCGCGCAGGACAGGGCATGCGATGAGGGGGAGTCAAGCTGGCGGCGGGGAGGAGGGGATGCGGGCGACGACGATGGTCCCGACCCCCACTTGGCTATCGAATTGGAGGCTGCCTCCTAAGCGTTGCAGGACGTTCTTTGTCAGATAGAGTCCCAATCCCATACCGCGGCCGGGTTCTTTGGTGGTAAAAAACGGCTCTCCCACTCGTTCGAGGATGTCCGCTGGGATGCCGGGCCCATGATCTTGCACAGTGATCGTCCACCCGTGGTCGTCGGCGACTCCTGAAAGCACAACCTCTTCGCTGTTCTGGCTAGCATCGACAGCATTTTGCAGCAAGTTTCGCACCGCCTGAGCAGCGGCTTGTATAGGCAATTCGGCGACGGAGGAGGCTGATGCGGGGTCGAGATCAAGCCGCACACGTTCGGCGCCACGCAATCCAACTAAAGTCTCCTCCAAGAAGTCTTCTAAGGTGACCGACGAGAGCTGTTCCCCGGCTGCTTCTCCAGCGGCACTCATCATGCGGTCGAGAATCTGACGGCAGGCATCCAGCTCACTGCGAATCAGTCGCACGTCTTGGCGAGCTGATTCGGTTCCCGCCGCTCCTTCCAATGCCCTGCCCAACTCGCTGGCCACCACGGCAATCGTACTGAGGGGGGTGGCCAATTCATGTGCTGCGCCAGCGGCCAGGGTAGCGAGGCTTTCGAGTTGTCGATTGCGCAACCGCGCTTCCTCCGCCTCTTGCAAAGCGCGCTCGCGTCGGCGTACCTCTCCGGTCAGGGCCGTGATGAAGTAAAGAATCACTCCACTGCAGGTGGCGAACGCCACCAAGAAACCAAGTTTAGGTATGGTCCACTCGGGGGTTGCACCAGGCGGTGCCGCATGGAGACCGGCTGCCGCTAGTACATCCAACGGCAACGCCCGAACCAGCAGCATCCCCACTCCCACAACGGTCAGCGCCCAGATGCTCCACGCCCATGCCGGCCCGAGGACGGCGCCGGCGACCGCCACATTGACGAAATAAAACATGGAAAAGGGGTTGGCGATACCCGCGGTCAGGTAGAGCATGCCCGTGAGAATCAGGACGTCGAGTACCATCAGCAGGGGGATGACCTGCGGCAGGGGCAACCAATCGGCGGCTGATCTGCCACCACGATGCAACGACCGCAGCCACCACCAGAAGACGAGGTTGGTACACGCCGTGATGCCGATCAGCACCAGCAACTCCACGTACGGTAGTTTCACCTTCAAACCAAACACCACCACCAACATGGTGAGCAGTTGCCCGGCAACGGCCACCCACCGCAGGTGGAGGAACCAGATGGCGGTCGCTAGGTTGGGACGAGGGTGAACCTGTTGCGGCAGCAAAGTGGGAATGGCCATCAGCGTTCTCTCACTGCTGCGAAGCCGGGATCATTGCCTTGACCAGATCCTCGCAACCTATGGTCCGTGGAGACGCGAATACCTCGCCTGCCTCAAAGCCGGCTGCCGCTCCGGCGGTCAACGCAATCGCACGTACGCGCTCAATGACATATTGTTTCTCCGGAGGAAATTGCGTCTGGTAACAAAGGATAGCTTCGATCTTGCGTTCCAAATAACCCGCGATATCAACCGTAATCGATGGGCCCAACGCGGGAAGGTGTTCAAAACCAAGTTGGAAATAGAGTTGCCGCGGGATGTTGTGCACTGGCAAGTCGGGAAAATGTTCGTCCCACTTAGTCAGTCGCGAGTAGAACACGGCCGCATCGGTGATCAGCATGGCTTGGTAGTGATCGGGAGAAGCCAAGGGGGTTTTCTGGCCGAAGCCGAGAACCAATCGAGGCCGGTAGCGCCGAAACTCGCGCGCCAGCGCCACTCGCGCCTCAAATGAGTCGAACAACCGTCGATTGGGCAAATCAAGGACCTTGCGAAACGCTACGCCGAGAACGTTCGCCGCTCGCTCGGCTTCTGCCAGGCGAATGGCGGGGTCATCGCAACGGGGCGTTGGTTCGCCGTTGGTCAGATCGATAATCCCGACCCGATATCCTTGATCGACCAATTTGGCCAAGGTCGCACCGCACGCGATTTCCACGTCATCCGGATGTGCCCCGACGGCCAATACGTCTACTGGTGCAGTCATCGTTCCTTCCGCATCGTTGGTAAACCGGGCATGTCAAAATCGCTACTCGGCACCCACTTTTCTGGCCACGAACAGAAACGACGGGTGCATCGATTCGAATCGCAATCGATCCAGTTGCTGTTGACTCCGCGCCAGATGGACCATGAGCACATCGCGGTCGGGCTGATGGGGGCGCATCGCCTGTTCGACTGCCATCAAGTTGTCCAGGCTCCCTACATTGGCGACCAGGTAACCACCGCTGCGCAATCGCTGCCACGCGGCTTCCACCAAACCGGCCACCTGGCGCCCCGTACCTCCGACGAAAATCGCATCCGGGTCGGGGAGGTCTCGCCACGCCAGCGGTGCTTGGCCATGGATGGGATGAAGATTGGTCACGCCAAAACGGGCCGCGTTGTCGACCAACAGCTGGTAGTCGTGCGCGTCCATCTCGATGGCGAACACCTTTCCCTCCTTAGCCAACTGCGCCGCTTCGATCGCTACCGAACCGGTACCGGCGCCGATGTCCCACACGATACTCCGCGGCTCCAGGCTCATCTCTGCCAGAGCCATCACGCGCACTTCCTTGGGGGTCAACAACCCGCGGCTGGGGCGATTGTGGTGAAACGCCACATCGGGGTTTCCGAACAGTCTTTTACGCTGGAGTTTCCCGGGGCGATCGGGAACTCCCTGAGTCCGAACCAGCACCATCACGTTCAGACTGGTGAACTCCGTATTGGCAATTTCAGCCAACGTACCGCGCGTCACCCGCTCGTCCGGGGACCCCAGGTTCTCACAAACGTAAACGGTGAAGTAGTCGATGCCTGTATCCAGCAATGCTTGGGCCAGTCGCGCCGGTGGATAATCTTCCGAGGTAAAAATGCCCGCTTTATCAGCCGTACGCAGCTTTTCAATGATGTGCTCCAGCGGTTGGTTGGCGACGTTGGTCAGGTACGCCTCTTCCCAACTCTCTTTGACGCGAGCGAATGCCAGCTGCATACTGCTTACGTGAGGAACGACTTCGAAGCGATCTTTGCCTAAGCGATCGCAGAGGTACCGTGCCACTCCGTAAAACAGAGGATCGCCGCTGGTCAGAACGACGCAGGGCAATTGCTCCGCCTCTTCGATGGCTCGACAAGCATCGTCCAGATCTCCACTAATGGCCACCTCGCGAATTGGGCCATGGCGAGACACTTCCTCGCGGACTTTGGCCAGCAACTCCGGCGGTCCGATTACCGTTCCTGCACGCTGCAGGACCTCGATCGCCTGGTGGGTCAATCCCTCCACACCATCGTCGCCGATACCGACGATGAATGTCTTTTGTTCGGTCTGCGTCACCACGCTGCCGTCCTTTCTGATCTTTACCCTCGCCCGAAGCAGGACAAAACCGTCATCGGACACCTTACCATCCATCGTGCCCGGTGGTATTTCTCCCGAGCATGGTAGCACAGCCTGAGCGAATCGAAAGCCGCCAAGGCCTCTTTCGGCCGTCGCCGACTTTTGTCGCGCGGTGGGGCGAGGCCCGGCTACCGACGATTCCTTCATGCATTCTTCATGCAGTGGGGGGTGGCCGGTGGCTGATTCAAAGTAACCTAACGTTCCGTGTTGGTTGGTCATGCATCGCCCACGTGCAGCGACGAGCAGCTGAGCGAATCGCAATGGAATTAATCGCTATAATTTTCAACGGCTTTGGCGGTTGCGGAGATGCATGGATTTCACCTGGTTAACATTGCTCGGGCATTCGATGGCAGAGGAGCCAAAAACGATGAATAGACGAAAAGGCTTCACGTTGGTTGAGCTGTTAGTGGTCATCGCCATTATCGGCATTCTGGTAGGTTTGTTGCTCCCGGCGGTGCAGGCCGCGCGAGAAGCGGCACGGCGGATGAGCTGCCAAAACAACGTCAAGCAACTGGCTTTGGCACTCCACAATTACGAAAGTACCCACAAGCGTTTCCCCTTCGGCTGGAACACGCACGGAACGCTATGGTCGGCCATGTTGCTGCCGTTCATCGAGCAGGGGAACTTGTACCAGACGCTCGAATTCTCGGAGTATCGCAATTGGGCCACCGACGACACGCCCAATGAAGCGGCCGCCGGTACTCCGATCTCCGTATTCCGCTGTCCGAGCCTGCCTATTGCTCAGAGTTTCAACAACTCCGGGATCCCCACTCGGCGACCATCGAGCTACCGGGGAAATGGCGGCAGTGAAGTGACCTCCGACGACACCAGTACGATCCCCGTCGCCGGTACCAAATCATTCGAACAACTGAATCTCAACGGCATCTTTTATGCCTGCAGTGCCATTCGTTTCGGGGACATTACCGACGGCACGAGCAACACGTTTGCTTTCGGGGAGTCCCGCACGGATCCAGAATTCGTCAAAGATGGACAAGGCATGGATTTTTGGTTTATCGGTTCGCCTCAGGCCGACCCCTGTAGTTGTACCGGTAACACCAGTGGCACGGAGTTCAGCGAGGCGGTGGGAAGTACCTACATGCAGATGAACTTGCAGATCCGAGACCCCGGGGCCCACGGTCGACTGATCGAACTGGCCTTTGGTAGCTACCACACCGGCGGGGCTCATTTCGGTATTTGTGACGGTTCGGTTCAATTCCTCAGTGAGAACATGGATTTGACGGTCTATCGCAATTTGGGGGCTCGCAACGACGGTCAAGTCGTCAGCATGGATCCGTAGGACCAGCGCAACAAGTTGCATCAGTGACAGGTAAGGCCGCCCACCTGCGGACGACCAGCGATAGGAGACGGGACATGATCCGACCAGGAACATTAGCGTTTGTAGCTGTAATTGTTGGTTCTTTGTGCCTTTTCGGGTGCGACCAGCAAGGCCCCGATTATGGCAAGCTTGGCCTCGTCGAGGTTGGTGGCATCGTCACCCTCGACGGAGCTCCCGTGGCAGGGGCCGGCGTGTTCTTTTACGATGAGCAGCAGCGGTACAGCTACGGCATCACAGATGAGCAAGGCCATTATCAACTGATGTTCAACTCGGAAAAATCCGGAGTAACGCCGGGGAAGAAACGCGTGGAAATCTGGACCACCAAGAACCCGTTAGGCGAAGCGGCCAGCGGCGAGGTGGAAGAGGAAGATCCGGACGCACGTTCCCACGCAGAAGAGCAGATTCCCGCTTGCTACAACAAGCAGACGGTGTTGACGGTCGAAGTCACCGAAGCCGATTCCTCGCTCGATTTTCCGCTTGCATCCGATTGTTCAACCACTGCGGCGTCTTGAGACGAAGCCTGGCGCCGGTCGGTGGTGGAGTAGTCCGAGTGGACAGCGCCCGCGCGCTCCGTTTGCGAGCCTCTCCTTCGCCCGCCGCGCGGCAAGGTTGCCTTGCCTGCCACGTGTGGGCAAAGCGTCGGACGGAGCGAGCCGCATGACGAGGACTGGGCAACCACCGCTACTCGGGGCGGGCCGGTCGACGCTGTTCACGCGGCGCGGAGTTCCTGCAGCGCCGAGCAGCGACGGCGTGTGGCTGTGGGTATACCAAGTTGGCGTCGTCGGGGAGATGTTACTACCCGCGCTGGCTGAGGCTCCATGTCCGGCGGCCCCTGGAACCGCCGGACGCTGGCGTGGGGCATAGCGGCTATCTTGAGGACCGTTTCCTCTCGAATTCTCGTTTTTCCCCATAATGCGCCATCGAGGCCGGGGGTCATCCACATTGCTTGGCCTTATCAGCATGCGATGGGGGCTAGTCCTCGACAATGCAGCTGGCGCGTTTTTTGCCCGGTGCCGAGTTCCTAATGGTCCACCAACCTCCCAGCGCGGAGCGAGGCGGGGCAGCGCCAGACTTGCCGTGCGGCATCCTCCGAATCCTTCGCTCACGCGCTAGACTGGCTTGAGCACTGGCCTTCCTAGTCGCTATGGTAAGCATTGTGCGGTACCCAGAACGTGCGGCGTCGGGTCGCCCCCCGTGCGGTTTCCTCGATGGGCAACTAGTTCTTTCTTTTCGTGTGGAAGGTTCTTCCGTGAACGATTCAGCGACAGTCTATCATCATGGTTATTGCACCAACGTCCATGCCGGAATCTCGATCGACGCCGCCAAAGCCAACCTAGAGAGGTATGCGTGCGACGTGCGGCAGCGATTGGTTCCACAGGGCCGACTACCCGTCGGACTTTGGTTGGCCGAGCAGGCGGCCCACCAACTGTTGCGGGAGGGGCGGTTGGCGGACTTTCGTGCCTGGCTGGAGGAAAAAGGGCTGGTGCCTTACACACTGAATGGTTTCCCCCAACAAGACTTCCACCAGCCGGTGGTCAAGCATGCGGTTTACGAACCTACATGGCTTTGTCAGTCCCGCGCCGAATATACGAAGATGCTGATCGATGTCTTGGCCTGGCTTTTGCCGCAAGGCTCCGTGGGCACGATCTCTACCTTGCCGCTCGGTTGGCCGCACGCCCCGTGGCATGCGGACGACCTGCGCACGGCCGCCGAACATTTGCTGGAGGTCGCGCAGTACGCCAAGCGTATGGAGGAAGAAACTGGGCGGCACATCGTCGTCGCGATCGAACCGGAGCCTGGTTGCGTCTTGAATACGGCTTCGGAAGTTGTCGAGTTCTTCACTCACTATCTGTTCAGCGGTCGCCAGGAGGCAGTTGCTCGGCGGCATCTAAGCGTGTGTCATGATATCTGCCATAGCGGCGTCATGTTTGAGCCTCAAGCCGAGGCCCTCGAGCAATACCGTCGTGCAGGCATCCGTTTAGGTAAAGTCCAGGTTTCTTCTGCGATTCACGTCCCGTGGGACCGTTGCCAGGACGACCCCGGCGCGGCCGCAGACATCCGGACGCAGCTTGCCCGCATCGGCGAACCGAAGTATCTCCATCAAACGACCGCCGCCGCTCCACACGGCCGGTTGCAACGTTTGATCGAGGATCTACCGCACGCGCTGTCACGCTGGTTGGCCGATGACGCGATTCCTCGCCATCCGTGGCGCATCCATTTTCATATCCCCATCTACGTCGATTGTTTTGGGAGCCTACAAACAACTCAAGACGACATCGGTGAGGCGACAACGTACTTGGAACAGTACCGCCAGGAAACGGTTGACGGTATGCCGTGGTTCACCGGGCACTATGAAGTCGAAACCTATGCCTGGACGGTGCTCCCTCCCGAGTTGGCCACCGACAATCTCGCGGCGGGGATTGCCCAGGAGTTGGAGTACTTTTCGATCGTTCGCGAACGCATCAAGATGGCTAGGACTTAAACCTCAGCCGTTCCAGGGCGGGCGTCGGCTGCTGACACTGTTTGCGGCCAGTGACTTAGTGCCAGGATTGTCGATCGCTTCCTCATCCCATGCGTTATCGCCAATGTGCCCACGCACGGTAAGCAGCCAAGGGGGCCGCACGAAAAAAGCCTGAAGCCGATCGATTCAACTTCAGGCGTCGATGGGATGCAATAACAAAGCGGAGAGGACAGGATTCGAACCTGCGGACCGGTTTTACCCGGTCACCTCATTAGCAATGAGGCGCTTTCGACCACTCAGCCACCTCTCCGTTGGATTCATTCTACCGAACTCGGCCCTGCACACTACTTGGCGCTCTCACCGCAGGTCTTCTTGCTCTATACTGACAGTACCCGGCAATCAAATCATGATTGAGGGCGAGAGGGACCCGACTCTCCATCCTGCATCGGTAAGACTCGCTCGCCGTGGGGTAAGTTCGTTTTCTATTATCTAAACGATAGCCAGCCATCCTTGCAAGCTGTGATTAGCGTTTTTTTGAAGGATTCGCTCACCAATGGACCGGCGTACGAACCGCATGAGAATAAGCGTTGGGTTCTGCGTAACCGCAGCCGTTTTCCTGGTTTTCGCGATCGTCACCGGCGGCCCTCATGCGGTGGCCGGGCCGCCGGTGCGGGTAGAGCTCATGGACGGTAGTGCGCTCAACGGGGAGCTGGAAGGTATCGACGAAACGCAGGTGACCGTCGTCATGAATGGTCGAGCCCAAGCGATGGCGAAGACTGAGATTCGCACGCTCCAACTGGCAGCGACGGATCGCCTTGAGGTCCAGCAAGGTGATTCCCCGATCGGCCGTGTTCGCTTGATCGATGAATCGGAATTCGCAATTCGGCGACTGCGAAGCGAGAGTGGCGAACTGATTGTTGACGACGGGAGTCCGCAGCCACACAAGTTGCCGCTGACCGATGTGCAGTGGATCGCCTTCGGGGAGTTCAGCCCCCAGCAGGAGCGTCAATGGAAGGCCATACGGGAATCGGTCACCAGTAGTGACGTGTTGGCGGTTCGACGTGATGCCCAGACGTTGGCCACTATCGCAGGGGTTGTCCAGGGACTGGACGAAGCCACCGTGCAGTTTAGTTTCGACGGGCAAGAACTGCCGGTGCCTGTGGAGAAACTAGCCGGCATCCGGTTCTTCAGCGCCGCCTCTGCGCAGTTGGGGGCGCTGCAGGCAATGGTGCGCGATACCCGCGGGGGGAGATGGTCCGCCTCTCAGGTCCTCAGCGGCAGCGGCGAGACGATTGACGTTCTGTTGCGGTGCGGTGCCCGCCTCCGCTTAGATTGGGATAACGTGGAGGCGATCGATTTTGCCGCCGGAAGCGTGAAGTACTTGCAGCAACTACCCGCTCTGAGCGAAAGTGGTCGATCTGTCTTCCCGCTACTGGGAACGTCGTTGCCAACCGAACCGTGGTACTCTCCCCGATGGATCGAGGTGTCGGCCGGGGATGGTGTTTCGGCCGGGGCGGGGCTTGAGTTCTTGGGGCACAGTGAGATTTCCTTTCGTCTGCCCCCTGAATTTGCCCGCTTTGTTGGCGCGATCGAGTTGCGTCCAGGCGGCGAATACGTGACGCCATGTCGTTTCCAGGTTTGGATTGACAGCGAAGTCGTGTACGACGCTGTGCTGCGGGCCCCGCGTCAGTTACAGGAGATTAACGTAGCGGTGCGGCCTGATGCCCGACTGCGTCTGGTATCACAGCCTGTGGGGGAATTGCCCGCCGGTGCGGTTGTTCTGCTTCGTCAGCCCCGATTATTGAGGTAAGTTCACCATGGACGATCTTCGCCGCACCCAGCATGGCTTGGCGGCGCCAGTTATCCGTTCGGCGACCCTCCCATGGTTGCGCCCATGGGCACCGAGGTTTACTTTGTGGCTAGCCGCCAGCATATGGATGCTCGGAAGCTGGAACTTCAGCGGCTGGGGCACCGAGCCCGTCGCGGCTCCTCCTTCCGCCGAGAGTTCATCGTCGGCAGAGGTTTTTCCGCCGGTCGAGGTCGACCCCGTCGTATTAGCCGCGCAGCAGCAGCGGGTGGAGGTGATGCGGCGTGCCTCGGAGGCGACCATCTCCATCTTTGGGCTCGACGGTGGCGGGGGCGGCAGCGGGGTGATTATCAGTCCCGACGGGTATGCGTTGACCAACTACCACGTTTCCAGCGCGTGCGGCGACCACATGCGGTGCGGGCTGAGCGACGGCCGCATGTTGGATGCCGTGATCGTTGGCATCGATGCCACAGGTGACGTATCGCTCATCAAATTGTTTGATGAGCAGCCTCTGCCTTTCGCCCCGATGGGAGATAGCGATACCGTTCGGGTTGGCATGTGGGCCTTCGCTGTAGGCAATCCCTTCGTGCTGGCAACCAACCTGCAGCCTTCGGTCTCATTGGGGATGATCAGTGGCGTCCACCGCTACCAATATCCGGCAGGCACGTTGCTGGAATACGCGGATTGCCTGCAGACCGATGCGGCGATCAACCCTGGAAACTCGGGAGGGCCCTTGTTCAATCTTGATGGCGAAGTGGTGGGGATCAACGGACGATGTTCCTTTGAGAAACGTGGTCGGGTCAACGTCGGCGTGGGGTATGCGATCAGTATGAACCAGATCAAGATGTTCCTGTCGGCGCTGAAAAGCGGGCGACTGGTCGATCACGCCACACTGGGGGCGACCGTCGCCACGGATGCCTCGGGCCGCGTCGTGGTGAGCAATCTGTTGAGTTCGAGCGATGCCTATCGCCGCGGTTTGCGTTATGGCGACCAAGTCGTGGCACTGGCTGATCGTGAAGTCCGGACCACGAACATGTTCAAGAATATCCTGGGCACGCTTCCGCGCGATTGGCGCGTACCGTTGACCATCCGCCGCGAGGGAACGCTGCACACGCTATTGGTACGACTCGATGGAGTGCACACCGAACAAGAATTGACCAAACTGGTATCCAGTGAAATGCAGCCGCCGGGAGGTGAGCAAGAAGAGGGAGGTGAGCAAGAAGAAGACGAGCAAGCGGAACCACAGCACGAGGAGGAAAAGGATGCCGGCGACCCGTTGCATGCATGGCGGGCGGATCCGGAGCTGGCCGCTCTAGCGCCCAACACGCAATGGGTCGCAGCGCACTTGGAAAGGCGACCAGGGTTTGCCAACTTTTATTTCAATCGACTGCATCGTGATCGCATGTGGACGCAGATGCGCGGCGGTGGAGATGTGGAACGTCTACCGATCCGTTGGCAACTGCGAGGGCAATTGGCGACCGAGCCGACGCCGGTCAGCATTCGTATCACTCCGCAGCAAGGTCGGTTGGAGATCGGCTCGCGATCGGTGGAGGCCGGCCTGGCTCGAGAGCGCAGTGATTTGGTCGCGCGGCGCCGCGAATCGGGCCTGCTGTTGGCCTTGGAAGCCATGTTGGAGTTCTTGCGGACCGGCCCGCAGAAGATGGGAGACACGGTCTATCTGGGGACGATGCCGGTGTACCCACCCCAACGTTTCAGTCTCCGTGATGCTGAACAGCACGATGTTCTACGCGTATTGTGGGGCGACGTCGAGGTTCGCTTGTTTGCGCCTCCCGCCTCATCCCAACTGACGCTCATCGAAGTGCATGGCGATGCGGGGGATGATCCCATCGAGTTGTACCCGAGTCACTATCGTGAAGTAACCTGGTCCGCTGGTACTGCCGCATTGCCGCATCGGTTGCGCCTTCAATACGGTACCGATGTCCACATGATCGTGGACATCGAGCAGTGGATTCCTGCGTCTGCGCACGGGGACACGGAGGAGTGAGTTGATGCGTTTAATGGCAATACTGCTGGAGGTGGCAAACAGGTCGACGGCGCTGGCCGAGGCCTGCGGATTGTTGTTGCTAATGATCTTGCCACTGCACGGCAATGAATCTTCGCTCGGTTCGGCCAATCGAGTGGCGGTGGCTGCAGAACTGAAGACGGTAAAGATCTACGGTGCGGGCGGCTTCCGCGGCTTGGACGCTTACCAGAGCGGTTTTTATATCTCTGGCGACGGTCATGTGTTAACGGTGTGGAGCACGGTTTTGGATGTCGATCGCGTGTTGGTGGTCAGTTCTGACGGGAGCCGACACGAAGCGCGGGTAGTCGGCGTCGATCCGAATCTGGAGATCGCTGTACTGGCGACCGACGCACCGCCCCCGGCGTGGTTCGATCTTGATCAGGCACGCCAGGCCGAGGTTGGCTGCCGCGTGCTGGCGGTAAGCAATCTTTATGGTATCGCTGCCGGTAGTGAAATGAGCAGCGTTCAACGTGGTGTCGTCATGGCCATCACGGATCTGCAAGCACGCCGCGGTTCGATCGAATCGGTTTACCGTGGGCCGGTTTACGTGCTGGACACTCCGATCAACAATCCCGGGGCGGCGGGGGGAGCACTGGTCGATCTGCAAGGAAATCTCCTCGCGATGCTCGGTAAAGAACTACGCGACTCGCGAGCAAACATTTGGCTCAACTACGCGATTCCCGTTGCCCAGTTGCGCGAGTCAATTCAGCGCATTCTCGCCGGCCAGACGATTCAACGCGTCGAGGAGGTGCGCCAGCCAGCCGATCGCCCGGTCGACCTGGCCGCCTTGGGGATCGCCCTGATCCCAAATGTCTTAGATAAGACGCCTGCCTATGTCGATCAAATCCGTCCTGGTTCACGAGCCGAGCAGGCCGGTTTGCAGCCCGATGATCTCATTTTGTTTGTCAATCAAACACGCATTGCATCCCAGAAAGATCTCCTTGACGAACTGCAGTTCATCGATCGTGCGGATCGGTTGGTGTGGCTGGTGCAACGTCGGAATCGTGTCCTGGAAATCGTCGTGAATCCTTGAAGTCTTGGACTCGAAAACATGCTACCTGTTCCCCACAATTCGATCTTCACCACGGCTGAACTGCCGACCTGCGGACCACGTTCGATAGCAATCCGTTGGGTGCTGTCGCTGGGGTTGCTGATGTTCTCCGTGACGGCATTCGCACAGCACTCGGCTTCTATCGATGCGGACGACTTACTGCGACGCGAGGAGGAAGCTTTTCGTCGCGCCGCCGCAGCCGCACAGCACGTGGCCGTGCAGATTGAGTCTTTCGGCAGTTTGCAGCGTGTGGGGGAGGAATTGGTTTCCGATGGGCCCACCACCGGTACCATCGTCGGCGAAGACGGCTGGATCATTTCGACGATGCACAGTTTTCGTGGTCAACCGGCCTCGATTCTGGTAACCCTTGCCGATGGACGGCGGTTGAGCGCCAGGATAGTGGCGCGCGATTATTCGCGTGAGCTGGTGTTGTTGAAAGTAGACGGAGTCGAGGGACTTCCGGTGGCTCGTCTCAGTTCGCTGCTTGATGACCGCCAGTCGCTCGTGGGACGCTGGGCGATCGCTTTGGGGAAGGTCTACGACCCGCGGACGGCTTCGCAATCGGTGGGGATCGTCAGCGCTACCGGTCGTGCCTACGGACGCGCTTTGCAAACCGATGCCAAGATTTCGCCGATCAATTACGGCGGGCCGCTGGTCGATGTTTTTGGTCGAGTTCTCGGGGTCTTGGCCCCCATCACACCGGGGCCTTTCGTCGAAGGTGGCGCTGATCAGCTTTACGATTCCGGTATCGGCTTTGCCATTCCCTTGGATGATATTCTCGCGCGGTTGCCGCGGATGAAGGCTGGTGAGGATATTCATCCCGGAAAGTTGGGGATCGTGACAACCAACCAAAATGAAATGGCCGGACCAGTGGTCGTCGCCGGTTCCATGCCCGGCACGCCGGCCGGACGCGTTGGCCTCCAGGCTGGCGATGTGATCGTCGCCGCCGAGGGGCTCGTCATCCGCCGCTTGGCCGATCTGCAGCAAGCCTTGGGACCGGTCGATGCCGGGCATCCATTCCGCTTTACCCTGTGGCGCCGGGGCAATCGCATCGACCTGACAGCCGAGTTAGCGGCCGAGATTCCCACTTATCGCAAGCGGTTGTTGGGCTTATGGGCTGGGGATGCGCCAGAGGGAGGATTGCGGATCACGCAAGTCGAGCCGGGAACTCCTGCCGCAGTCGCTGGATTGCAGGTAGGCGATAGGTTGGTCGAACTGGACGGACACCGTCAATTGTCTCGGGAAACGTTGCGCCGTGCCTTGGCTGTGGCAGAGCTGGACCAGGAGCTGGAGTTCTCCGTCCTGCGTAACAAGCAGGATGAGCTTATGCCCGTCCGGGTCAAGCCGGCGGAGTGGCCTGATGAACTGCCCCGCATCATGCCACCTGCTATCGAGACGGCGGTGGCGGAAACTCGCATCGTCGATATCCAACTGGGCGATTTTCCCAATCACGCTTACGCCATCGTTCCTCAAAAAGTGGATCCGCCTCCGTTGGGGCTGCTCATCGTTTTTCCCGAACCGGGCGAATTGCCGTCGGAGAGTTCCGAGGCGTATTGGCGAGATTTCGTTACCGCCTATGGCTGGATCGTGGCGGTGATCAACTCCCGCAATCCGCATGCCTGGTCCTTGGAGGAATTGGAGCTTGCCCAGCGAACCCTTGGGCGTCTACAGCAACATTATTCCATCGATCCGGCTCGTGTCGTTGTGGGAGGCTTGGGGATTGGCGGGAGGTTAGCGGTGTTGGCTGGTCTGTCCGCGCGAGACCGGGTCGCCGGCGTACTACTGATCGACACCGATTTGGGGCAATTCGCACCACGGCAAGCAAACATGCCCATGCAATCCGTCGATTTCTTGCTCGTGGGTGGTGCGTCCACCAATGCCTCGGCTGTCGAGGCCTTACGAGCAGCGGGCTACAGTGTGATCGAAGTGGAGAGCACTGCCGGTGAGCAAAAGGATTGGCGGATCGTTCCGGCCGAACCGGTGCAGTTATGGTTAGCGGGGCTTGGCCGCTTTTGAAAGCAATTCCAAACCTCAAGGCCGCGAACACATCTACCGAACGAGTTGACATGGACCACCACACTACCTGGCAACGATGGGGCTTGGCGGTTGCTACCGTCGGTTTCTTGACGTTCGGCCTGCTGGCTTCGACGACCGATTGGCTGGAATCGGGGAGTCGAGAGTTCGCTGCCGGGACGCTGTTGAAAGTGGGAGTCGTGTTGGGAATCGTCTGGTTAGCGGCTCCCCATCTTCAACGCCTTGGTTGGCAACGGATCCGTGGGGGGCTGCTTGTTGGTCTAATAATCGTCTTGCTCTTGTTTGCTATCCGTCCCCGGATTGGCGCGGTGGCCGCGGTGGTGATCGCCAGTGTGGCCCTCGCCTCTAGCTTGCTTGGATGGGTACGACGCCACCTACTCGGAAAGCAGTGAGCCTAGGTAAAGGGCCGCCAGGCACGTGGCTGCGCCTTCTGGCACGGGTCTGGAGTACCAGCTGAAGGGCGATGGCAGGGGGACCACCATCCCCCTGTTGCGCCGGCAAAGTGGCCGAAAGCCACGTGCGTTTCGAAAGCCGCAATCGTGCTGTAATCCGTAAACTTTACGCAGGCTTTGCAGCCGTTCTGCTAGGGCGAACATGGACGACCGTTTTCGGCGGATAGAGCTGTAAAATTGGAAAAAACCTTACTACGGCGCGCCACCGGTGCCGAAAAGAATCAGCGGACAAAGAAATGTAGTCCGAGCTGCGAGCAAGGGGGGCAAACTTGAACGCGGTCGGACCTCCCTCACCGGAGAACCATCCCGAATGGTTTCCACGGTTGGGATCGAGGTCTGCCCCTGCGCACCCTCCTCGTGTCGCGGCTTGTATCACGACTTTCCATGCCTCATTCTCTGCAGGGCGATAGGCGCCTTGGAGGGAATGAGGGAGCCACTTTCTCCCGCACCCTCCTGCCGAGCGATCTGACGTCGCAGGGCAGGATGCCAGAATGTGGACACACGACAGTTTCGTAGGAGGGGTTCCAATGCGACGATTTCTGTTTGGCGTGGTAATCGCTTCGATCACCACCGCACTGCCCGCCGGGGCGATGGGCGGTGATCGAGAAATTGCCAAAGCGGTGATGACGAAGCTCCAGCAGCAGAAAGCAGCCGGATTGCTGCGGGGATTCGATATCGACCTGAGGGTCCAGGACGGCGTGGTTTACCTGGATGGTCATGTGGCCACCCAAGCCCAGTATGAACTGGTCAAGAAGGCGGCCGCCGAGGTGGCTGGAGCTGAGAATCTGGTCAGCAAACTCGAGGTCAAGGGGGACACCGCCAGTGATTCATCCTCGGCCGTGCAGCCGGTGTCGACCAGGGGGAGCACGCCGGTGGAGCATCCCAGCTACGATCCGGTGGTTCCGGCATCGACCAACACCACCGCGCCGATGCTTAGTGATGATCAGGTGACCGACATCGTCATTAACCAGCTCCAGCGCATGCAGACGGCCGGTGATCTTCGCGGCTTCCAGCTCGATGTAAGCTGCGTCGGCGGAGACTTGATGCTCAACGGGCATGTTTCCACGAGCGAGCAGAAAGCGATGATCCTCGAGGCGGCGCGGCATACCAAGGGAGTTCGGCGCGTCGTCGATGGAATTCGCGTCGTCCAGCAGAATCGGTCGGCGGTGCGTCCCGCCGCCATGCAAGCTCCGGCACCGCTGCCGCAAGAGGCCGCACCTGCCAGCCTGGCTCCGGCTCCGCAGCCGATGCCCATGCAGGCAACGGCCGGTCAGCCGGTGCCGATGCAGGTCCCGGGCGGCCATCCAGTGGCTGCACCGCGATATGATCAGCCGAACATGCCGAGCTACGCTTGGCCAAGCTATGCCGCTCATCCCAACTACGCAGCGGTGACCTATCCGCAACAGTACAGCCCGTCGGCATGGCCCTACATCGGTCCGTTCTATCCCTACCCTCAGGTTCCACTGGGGTGGCGTAAAGTGAGCCTGGAATGGGATGACGGATTGTGGTACCTCGACTTCACCAGCAAGTAATGTTGGCGAACGTTGACCCACTCTCCGACGAACCTGTCTGACTCAACCCGGATTCGCCCTGAGGCAATCCGGGTTTTTTGGTTTTGTCATCTGTCTTGTGCGTCTCCATGTGCCGGCTGCAACCGAGCATCTGCCAGGTCCAATCGATAGAGGATCTGATTGTAATCGTATCTGGGAGTAGGGGAGTCGTTTCCTGAGAATTCGCGGGTGTAGGTCCCTTCGAAAAAGATGATGCGTCCTCCTTGCATGTCGAAGTGCGGATGATGTACTGGATTGTAAAAGCTGTACTGATCATGAGTGACGATCTTGACCACAGTTCGCCAAGGTCCGGTCGGGTGCAACGCTTCACCGTACCACACCTCTCCCAAGTAGGAGGTGCCTCCCTGTTCTGTGGCGATCATGACCCAGCGTTTACGAAAGTCGTTCCAATGTACTGAACCGCGGTGTAACTGAACCAGACGCCCCGTCGCGGCATCGCGCGGCCATCCCCGCGCTTCGTGTTGTTCCAATTGACCTGCGTCGATCAGTTGTCGTTCGCAGGCGGCATCGACCGGAGGAACACCGCGACGCCATTTCCACACGGGCCGCCCTTGGGCGTCGCGGTCAACTTGTGGGGTCGCCAGCGTCGATCCCGGCTGCAGGCAAGACCACGCTTCATAGCTTGACGGATCGGCAAACGCCTCTAAGGTAGCGGGCACGCGCACGGTGGGGTAGACGGAGCCGAGAAGCAACCAGGTACGCTCCTTTTCGGTCATCGTGATGGGATGGGATTGTGGCGGCACACACCAACGGTCTTCCATGTTCCAGCGCCGCATGACGACGAATTCCTCACGTTGTGGATCGAACACGGCGATCCCGTGGCCGAGCGGCCGATCTAGCGAGGCCAGATGCACATAATGACACGCCAGCTGTTCTTCTCCATGGTGGTCGGGTAACACGGTGAAGGCGTCTGACCACACAACACCATGCTCGAACCCCAAGCGACAAACGGGGCGCGAAAAGCCCTCTTGGTCGACGAAGTAGTTAAGCTCGATCCCAGCGGCAATCGGCAGTCCTCCCGCATCCGGCGGCACGGACGTCGCACCAGCCATTCCATAATGCCCCAACGGGTAACGCATGCGGTTGGTGTCCCCCCAAAACCAATAGATTTTTCCTTGATAAGGAAGGGAGAACGCCGAATCTTGTCCCGCCACCTGACCTTGAATCAGCGGTTGACGCAAGGGTACGGAGTAACCCAACAGAATGCTGTCGCGATAGAGTCCCTCTCCGGTGATGCGGTACATGCGCTCGGCGATGTTTTTCCGGTCGATCGACAAGACTGTCTTCTCCCCAGGGCGAATCGTTATCGTGGCCCCGCGGAACCCAAATCCATCGGCGGGATATTCGTAGCCGTGGCTGCGCACATGGAAGAAGATCGGTTGTCCCTCCCAGCCTGGTTCGGCGATGGCTATCCGCCCCGCATTGTCGGTCACAAAGGTCATGCCATTGACCGTGGTCAATTCGACCAGCGGCACACCGCGCTGACTGTGGCTATCGAGGATCTGGACTTCTGCGTATGTGGTTGCCCGCGATTCTTGACCGAAACCAACCGATGGCCTTCCACCGCTCACGAGCACTCCCCTCGTGGCCACTGCGATTACGATTACCCGGAAGGCGTTGCCAAGGACCAGCGGCGAAGATCGACCCGAACTGGGCGTTGGCCTACTTCGAACAACTGAACGGATGTTAAAAAGCGATGAGGCTTGGCGCATGCTCACCTCGTTTTTTCCAGGGAAAAAGCCACTGGCGAAGGCGCAGGGCACCAGCGGGCACGCCGGACTGACTTCTGAGACGCCACCGGTTCGATTATAGTACACGCGGGTCGCTCCTCCAGCGGCAGTGGCCGTCGGTGGCAGCGATAACGATTTCGAGTGGTCATCCATCGATAAAGTTCTGCCTGGTCGATCTGCCCAACATGCGGTGGTATCCAGCCGTCCTCGAAGCGGCAGCGGCGACCGCCAGCGGCAAACCAAGGAATCGGTAACCTCGTTATTCCCTAGTCAGGAGCAACCACATGTTCACCGAAAATATCTTGCGCTCGGCGTTGCGCAAAGAAGGAGGCATCAATCGACGTTGGTTCATGGCCTACGTGGGATGCTTGAGCAGCATTCCGCTCCTGGGGCGACAAACCCGAGTACTGGCCGAGGGGCGATTTCGTAGTTATCCCTTCACGCTCGGCGTTGCCTCCGGCGATCCGACTTCGACGGGTGTGGTGCTGTGGACACGCCTGGCGCCTCAACCCCTGGAGCCCGGCGGAGGCATGCCGCCCGAATCGTATGCGGTATCTTGGGAGGTCGCCAACGATGAACATTTTAAGCACGTTGTTGCATCGGGGACGGTGGCGGCGACGCCACAACTCGGCCACTCGGTGCATGTAGAGGTCGATGGCCTGCAGCCGGACCGATGGTACTTCTACCGCTTTCATTGTGGTCAGGAAGTCAGCCCCGTAGGCCGCACGAGAACGTTCCCCATGGCCGATGCCATGCCGCCGCGGGTACGGATCGCGGTGACCTCCTGCCAGAATTTCGAGCAAGGATTGTTCACCGGATACGAACAAATGGTCGCTGATCAACCGGATATCGTCTTCCACCTCGGCGACTACATCTACGAATACGAGGCGGGAAAGAATGGCAAGGTGCGCACTCACCATGGTAAGGAGATCGAATCACTGGACGATTATCGTGCGCGCCACGCCCAGTACCGTTCGGATCCGTTGCTGCAGGCGATGCATGCCGCTTGTCCGTGGATCGTCACCTGGGATGATCACGAGTTCGATAACAACTACGCCGGTGCCATCTCCGAGCAAGAGGGGATCGACCCGGTGGCTTTCTTGGCGCGACGAGCCAACGCCTATCAGGCCTATTACGAAGCGATGCCGCTACGAGCAACCAGCCTCCCACGAGGTGCGGAGTTGCGTCTCTATCGAAGCGTTCCCTATGGCAAGTTGGCCAACTTCCACGTACTCGATACTCGGCAGTACCGCAGCGATCAGCCCAACGGCGACAAACGTTCTCCGCTGAACGATGCCGCCCTGGATAGTCGCCAATCGCTCCTGGGTACGGATCAGCGAAACTGGTTGTGCCATCAGTTGATCACTTCATCAGCGACGTGGAATGTCTTGGCACAGCAGGTCATGATGGGAATGGTCGATCGGGCCGGCAATCCTGAGGCGCCCGAATACTCGATGGACCAATGGCCCGGCTACGCTGCCGAGCGCATGCAACTGATGCGTTTCTTACAGTCCCGTCGCATCAGCAATCCAGTGGTGCTGACTGGCGATATCCATTCCAATTGGGTCAATGAACTGCGTGTAGACGACCGCCAACCCGACCTTCCCGTGGTCGCTACTGAATTCGTCGCCACCTCGCTCAGCAGTGGCGGTAATGGCACGGAAAGACCGCGAGGTTTAGATGCCCTGCTAGCAGCCAATCCGTGCGTGAGGTACCACAATGCCGAACGAGGATACATTCGCTGCGACATTACCCCCACACGATGGCAGGCCGACTACATGACGACCGACGACGTTCTCCGTCCAGGTGGAAAGACCTTCTTACGCAGGTCGTTCGTGGTGGAATCGGGTAATCCCCAGGTGCAGACCAGTTAGTTCAACCCTCGCATCGACCTGCGTGGTCGAATAAGGCGAGAGACAAGCGGAAAAAAACTTGCACCGCCACCCAAGGGGGAGGCGGTGCAAGGGAGCGATTGTATCGCTGAGCATCGCGCGTCAGCTCGACCTGGCTGGCAATTCATCCAGGGGCTGAAGGAATGCCTATTCGGATGTCAATTCGATTTTCAGGTCCGTCGTTCCCTCTTCGGGAATCGTCGCCGACAATCCGGAGGTTCCCAGAGCAGCGTACTTCTTCGGCAGGCCGTATTGAACATTGACTTCACCGATCGAGTTTTCGTCCTCTCCACCGCCCGTTTCCGACACCAGCGTTTTATTGACGGTAACTCGATATTCTCCAGGAACGGCTCCCGGTTTCTCTTCGAAAGCTCGCAAGGAGAAATGGCCGTTGCTATCCGTAACCCCGGAGGCATGATAGCTGGTCGATTCCGATACGAAGTTGACACTTGCACCTTCAACTGGCTGCCCGTCTAGGGTGACGACCCCTTCGGCCGTGACGGTCTTAGGCAAATGGCTGAGGTCAGGGCCACATCCGACAAGTGAAATGAGTGCCGCGAATGCCAGACTGTAGGATCCCCAACAAACCAAACGAACGTTCCCCATCGCATAAACTCCTGATTAGTCCATCAAACCTTGTTCATCCTCGCTGCCCGGGCAATCACCCGTGCTCGTCGATTCTCTATGGCTACTGTCCACCAGCGGAGCCTCAAACGAATCGATAAAGAAACCACGGAGACGAACACTCAGCCCCCGTGGTTCGTCATTTGCTATACTTCTTCAGTCCCGCTGCGGACTCGGATTGCTGCCCCATAATGAACGCGCACTTAAACCAGATATAACGCCGCCAACATCAGCGTCGATCGTGGAGCTATCTTCGTAAAGCCACCACGATCGACCGATGAAGCAACAAGCGGACAGCGGTGCTATTCGGGCAAGCTGGAGACCTCACCGGCGCGTGCCGTTCCCAACGCTCCCCATACACCATAAGGACTGGGGATGCCAGCATTCGCCGCCGGGGCCACTACGCCTAGGTTTCCAGTGTCAATACTGTCGCTGACGAAATGAACGCTGCCATCGGCCATCGCGACTTGGACGCCGCCGACATGCTCACTGGTCGCGGTCCAAATGCCCGGGAACCAGTGCGGTGATGCCGATCCTTCCATGATGATGCACACTGCCGAGTTGGGAGGCAGAATCGTGGAAACCGCATTGAAGAAGGTATTACCAGCCAATCCGCGGTATCCGGGCGATGTGTCGTTTGTGGGCACAACATTGGCGGTCGCGACGTAGCCAACACTGCCACCGGCATTGCCCCACAGAACGCGACAATCCAAGGGAATGGTAGTGGTCACGTTTCCGGCGACCGCCACCGCATGTCCCTTGCTTTTCGGAGCGTGGGGCCGTGAACGTTCGGCAATAGCGATCGTATTGCTCGTCCCATCGACAATCGACGACATCTGCGGGAAATAATAACGGCCAAAGATACCGCGGTGCTGGATCGGCCGTTTCTGACGCGACAAACCGGCGTCGTTGCGCTCTTCATTGGGAGAAAACAACTCCGAAGCAGAATAGTTATCCCCGGTGCAGTAGGCGTAACTGGTCAGCGTTCTCGTTCGACCCGGCTGGTACGGATCCGTTTCCCCATTGTCACTGGGGCACTCGAAGACCGAAGCTCGCTGAAGATAGAGCTGATGCCCATTCCAAGGCTCAAGTCCCAAGTGTTTGCTGCCCAATGTGCTGAGGCTGTTGTACCAAGCGCCCTGCTCGAGGTAGGGCAACAGAAAGTAGTTCGTTCCCATCGAACCACGCTGCGTCGCCGATGTGTCCGAACCTCCCCAAATGTGGCCGGTGCCACTTTGGAGTGCGGGGAATCGTTTGAATGACGATTCGTAATTGAGAATCGCCAACCCAAGTTGCTTCAGATTGTTACTACACTGCATTCGCCGCGCCGCCTCGCGTGCTGCTTGGACCGCAGGGAGCAACAATCCTACCAGGATGCCGATGATGGCAATCACCACCAACAGCTCCACTAGCGTGAAACCGTCGCGTCTCTTCGTATGCATACCATACTCCTCAAAACAAAGAAACCAAAAAAACGAAAACAAACGACTATTTGGTACTTCCGACTGCGACTGACTCCCGAGACAGCGAACCACATTCGGCAGGTCTGTCGAGGCCAATCGGTTATCGCCACGCAATATGGATCGCCAAGGAAAAGAGAAGATTTCTGGCTACGACGACAAACGACAAATTCGCGAAGAGATAAGTTAATTCGGCGAACTGATGGTTCGATCGCTGAACCCTGCGAATGTTGGCAGTTTTGACGAAGTGTAACGGTACTAGTTGACCGTGTCAATCAGCTTATGATGAAAATGTTTCCCTTTCTTGCCGTCCAAGAAGAGATCTAACGCCAGCAGTCGATTTCGTAACTCTATTTCTGGTAGATGGAGTTTTCTTTAGATTTCTGTGTGTTGCGTACGATCGGGTGCCAGTGCCGCTGGTTTACTGGGGCGGGGCGACTGGTTCAAGTGGGGGTTGCGCATGGGTTGAAGGTGGCTGTGGCGATCGAGTTTAGCGGCGGCGGTCGACGGGTGTCGGTTGTTGCGGCCGGGGGTCTGGAATCGCTCCGAAGTGCATGTTTACTGCGGCGCCGGTGTGTCGGCCGAATTGCGGGAGCGTCGCGACCAAGCATGGCTTGGCGCGAGGCGTAAGTCCCTCAGCTCGACCACGATCCCGGCATCGTTTGGCTAGTACCCAACGGGACTAATAGCAAGATTCGAGGGGCAGCGGGCTCAACGTCCCTAGGGAGCCGACCGGCGTTGGCTGAGGTCTTCACTGGAGAAGGAAGCAAGTTACAACTGCACGTTATCGGAAAACGTCTCCGCGTCGCAGTGTCCAGGGCTCCTGCGGCCCACCGGGGCACCGGACAGATTTCGCCCCCTCGGGCTGAGTGCGAATAGGCAAGCATCAACTCTCGGCAGATGAATATATTTGTGTGGAAGGGGCAGTACCGATCGGACGCTAAGCATCACGTCGTCGCCGGAGAGTCCGTCAGGGGAAAGCGTCCGCAGTTGCTGGGTGTACCTGCGCCGCGCATGGAACGCAACGGCGGTTTGCCCGCGCGAACCGTCAGAAAGTTTTCCTCGTTGGCCGTTTTGATCGGCATGGGATAGCTTGAACAGAGGTCTCATTACTGCCATTGCTGTACCCGCCTCAGCAATAGTGAAAGGGCTAGTCGGAGACGGTGAGTTGTCGTATCTTTAAGATCTGGAAACGGTCGCAGGGAACGTGTCCCGCCATGGGGCGAGCATTGCGCTGATTCTGGCGTTTCGTTCCAGAAAGTGGGCGACAGTTTCTGGTGAGGATGGGTGGCCGAGTGGTCGAAGGCGGTGGTCTTGAAAACCACTGTACCGCAAGGTACCGGGGGTTCGAATCCCTCCCCATCCGCTTTGTCGGGCTTCATAGCTACGGGCGTGTTAGGCAGCAGGGCGATCTGGTTGAGCACCGAGGGGGCGTCCAACATGGATCGAGGGCGGGCGACGCTGCTGCCGCTAACCGGTCGTTAGTACGATCCATATTGGGGCATCGAGATGGCTGGCGGCGGGGCAGTACCGTCAGCCGCGGATGCATGGATGGTTCAGGCGGTTTTCTTTGCCGACTGGCCGCATTGTCTGGCGTGAGTTGGCTGATCGTGTGGGAACCATGGTCAGATTTCCAAGCTCAACGAGTCCCCGCCTAGCCAGGCTGATGGCTCGGGTGTGGTTGGTGCAGGTGGAACGTCGCTTCGCAGCGGAGGTTCCTCGGCGGGCAGTGATGCGGGGTTGTCCGTCGCTTCTGCGTCGAATTTCTGGACCACCATTTGCCACGTTTCGTTCTCGATCTGTAGCAAGCCCTTCAGCGTGCGCAGGGTATCCACATCGTGGGGCTGCCGCACTTGGTGGGCAAGTTTCAGAAGGAAGACGTAGAAGTCGGCAACGGTTTGGCCGAGCGGGTTATCGTGGGAGGTGATGCCGCCCAGTAACTCTCCCAAAATCTCACGCAGGCGCAATAACCATTGCTGGGCGACTGCTTCGTCACCACGATCCCATAACTCTTCAACCAGTTGGCACAACTCTTCGGCTCGACGAATGAGCATCCATCGCAAGCGTAGGGGAGAAGCCGACAACACTTCTTGGCGTAGATACGGACTGATGTCATCGGTGGCGTCTAGCATGTTTCCTCCTGTGAGCTTTTGACGGTGCGCAGGTCCAGCGATGCGAGTGATGCGAATGGAACCCGTCGGCAAGCGGCCTCGTGATGGTAAAACACCGTCTTGCCGTCTGCTCGACGGTAAGAAGCCGCTTCTTCTTTTACTAGCGGTATCGATCAGTCCTCGTTACGAGGGCCAGTCTGCCGACGGAAACTTGGCCATTGCATCCAGCGGCTGAAAATAGTGGTACCGTTTAGGAAAACTTTAATGTCCCGGGCATCGGTCGACCTCCACTGTCGATGCAACGTCCTTTGGTTGATCTTTCACGAGGAACCGTCATCGTGCTACCGCTAATTACCAGCCCTACGAACCATCGCGTCAAGCACTGGGTGCGATTGCGTCGGTCGGATGTTCGCCGACAGTGCGGTGAGTTCCTCATCGACGGTCGACAAGAGGTGGAAAAAGCGGTGGCGGCCGGTATTGAGGTTTGCACGCTATTGATTCCCGGCGACGACCTGGCCGACCCGGAGACGGTTGCCAGGGTGACCAGTCTGGTTTCGGAGCACGTGGTTCAACCACTTGGTCCTGCTGCCATGCGGCGTGTCAGCTACGGCCAACGCGATCGAGATTGGATCGCCGTGGCGCGCGTGCGCACCGAGCGGCTCACGGCCCTCGCGTTTCCACCCTGCCCCCTGATTCTCGTCCTGGATCGCCTGGAGAAGCCGGGAAACATCGGCGCGTGTCTCCGCTCGGCGGCGGCCGTGGGGGCGTCTGCTGTGTTGTTGGCCGATTGTCCCACCGACCTATACAACCCGAACGCTATCCGTGCAAGCCGCGGGGCCATTTTTCAGCTTCCTGTCGTCCAGTGCGGATCGGCCGAGGCCATCGAGTTGCTCCGCCGCCATGACGTGCCGATTTGCGCGGCTGAGGTCGATGCCCCGCAGTCATTCTGGGAAACCGATCTGTCCGGAGCGGTGGCCATCGCGATTGGCAACGAGGCAGATGGCCTGCAGGAGGTGTGGAGGCAGTCGGCGACCACCCGATTTCGCGTCCCCATGCAGGCTCATACGGATAGTCTCAATGCCTCGATTTCTGCCGCCTTGTGTCTCTACGAGGCCCAGCGTCAGCGTCAATTTGCCGGCAACGGGCGCAAAAAGTTTGACGACCCCATAGTTGGCGGGTAGATTCTCCCGAGGGGATTGGTTTCAGTGAGGCGCCGCCGATGACGTTGACTTACTTCAAACGTTACCGCATGGAGATTCGGCTCGATTCGATTGCTCCGGAATTTCTCCGCTCGTGCCACCTGCCGTCGGGGTTTGAGTTAGCCCCTTGGGATCCTACTTTGTTGAAGGACCATGCGGAGGTCAAGTACTTGAGCTTCTCCCACGAAATCGATGCTCATGTGTTCCCTTGCTTGGGCCAGCGTCAGGGGTGCCGACAGTTGATGGAAGAGATCTCCAGTCGAGAGAACTTTGTTCCCGAGGCGACCTGGTTGGCCTACCGGCGCGCGGGTTTCGATTCACCGCAACCGTGTGGAACGATCCAGGGGTTGCGTGCCAGTGCCAAAGAGGGCGCCATTCAGAATATTGGCGTCCATCCCCAATGTCGTGGGCTGGGAATTGGCCGTTGTTTGCTGGTGGCTGCTTTGCAAGGCTTTGCCAAAGTCGGATGCCGTTACGCCCATCTGGAGGTAACCGTGCAGAACGTGGACGCCATTCGTTTGTATGAACGATGCGGGTTCCGTCGGGTGGAGACGTTGTTCAAGGTAGCCGACGTGGTGTATGCCTGAAAAAGGATGGGAAACGCGACGGCATTGCGTCGCAAGTGCAGGATGCGGCTCAACGCAACTGGCCGGTTCCCGCTCATGCCAGCGATCGATTCGCCGGATCGGCTGGGGCTGAGAAGTCGAGCAAGACTCGATTCATCGCTGGGATGATGAGCACTGCCGCGCCAAAAAAAAACGGCCAGCCTGAGGACATCCTACAAGCTGGCCGGCATTAAGTATCGCTACAGAAGGCAGCTCAGGGGCATTTCCTCCCGTTGCGGCGTCACACCGAGGTCGCCAACCGAGCACACCGCTCCGTTCCGACACCCCCGGGGCGTTTACCAGCGGCGACCGCCACCACCACGGCGATCTTCGCGGGGACGCGCTTCGTTGACCGTAACCGCGCGGCCGCATAGTTCTGTTTGATTCAAGCCATCGATCGCTTCACGACCGTCATTGCGATCGTGCATCTCGACGAACGCGAAACCTCGTGATCGTCCCGTGTCGCGATCTTTGATGATGTTGACGGACTTTACGTCGCCATACTCGCCGAACGCCGTCTCCAGATCCTGTTCCGTTGCATTGAAGCTAAGGTTGCCTACGTAGATGTTCATTCTCGAACTCCTCTCTTACACGCCATCGGTTTGGCGAACCGATGCCGCGAGGGATGTTTTTGCGAGCGACGATACGTCTTAGCGGGCAATCGTCAAGACGCGAGTAAACTCAGCGAGCAGACACCAGCCACAAGCACTGGACAATCAAAGCGGAGAGACGAGGGAAGCCGCAGAAAGCTCTATCTTCGAGCCGGGCGCCAGATCACATTCCAGATCGACCGTCAGTTGACTAAAAACAAATTCGTGCGCCGAAATCCATCCCTCAAGCTAGCTGCTATTGGCGTGGCCCCCGCGGGCCGAATACTTCCAATAGCGTTATCTGAATCATAGGGTACTATCGGCGGCCTGTCTAGGGGAACTGCAGGTAATTCCGCCAAGTTTATGGGAGATTCCCCGGATTGGCGGCTGTCGTGCCATAACCCTGGTACGATATGCCGATAGCTTTGTCGCTTTTCCTGCCAGAGAACTACGGTAGCAAAGGACGTTCCGGGAACCATGCGATGCGCCAACCGTGCCATGTCGACAGCGGACTTGCGTCGACGCAATGCTTTGTTCAGAGGGGGGCTGTGGCTGATGGGAGCACCGCTGGTGCTGCCTTGGTCCCGGCCGTGCGCTGGTGCCCCTGTGGAATCACCGGAGCCTCGCTCCTGGTGCACGCTTGGTTTCAGCACCTATGGGATGCCCTCGCTGACGACGGAAGCGGCGATCGACCACATTTCCAAGGTAGGCTTCGACGCGGTGGAGCTTGCCATCCGTGCCGGAGCGGACGCCGATGCGGCCCACTTGCCGTCAGCGCGACGTCGAGCGATCGCCCAGCTTCTTCGTGACCGGCGTCTGCGCCTTTCCTCGTTGATGGAGCACGTGTTTCCTGCTCGACAGCAACAGGGCGTCCTCGAGCGGCTGCGGTTGGCGGCGCAACTGGCTCACGATCTCTCGCCTGATTCCCCTCCCATCATCCAAACCGTGCTGGGGTCGGGAGCGTTCTCGGCCAACAAAGGGATGCTCCGCGACGCCCTAGGTCAATGGGTGGCCCTGGCCGATGCCAATGCCATCACCCTCGCCATCAAACCGCATCGTGGCGGGGTCGTGTCGCGACCGAGCGAAGCCATCTGGCTGTTGGAGCAACTCGGTTCTCCTGCGCGGTTGAAAATGGTTTATGACTACAGCCATTTTGCGTACCGAGGCATGGATCTGGCCGCCACCATCCAACAATCGTTGCCGCATACGGTGCACGTTGCGGTAAAGGATGTAGTCCGCGAGTCCCACCGCGTTCGCTTCGCTCTACCTGGCAGCACCGGCACGATCGACTATCGGCAGCTTCTTAGCCAGTTTTTCGCCGGGGGATACCGAGGGGATTTCAATTGTGAGGTCAGCAGTATGCTCTGGAGTGCTCCCGATTACGATCCCCTGGCAGCTTGCCGATCATGCTATGCTGCCATGTCCCGGCTGTTCCAACAGGCCGACGTGCCGCGGCCATCCTCGTCAGCAGCCGCACAAGCTAATTGAAGTAGGCGACCGCGTTGGTGAAGATCTGCATGCCCTCGCCGCGTGGTGGAAGCTCCTCCCTACGCGTCCATGCCGGATGGTGAGTCGCGTCGATACACCGCTCCGGATGCGGCATCAAACCCAACACTCTTCCGGAAGGATCGGAAATCCCCGCGATGTTGAATTGCGCGCCGTTGGGATTCCAAGGGTAATCCAGCACCTCATCACCCGTCCCACCGTCGGGCATGGCATAGCGCAATCCCATCTGGCCGGCCGCCTGCATCCGACGGGCGATATCCTCATTGGCGACCACGAACCGTCCTTCGGCATGGGCCATGGGAAGGTACATGCGGTCGATACCGCACAGGAATACGCTATTGGACTCGGTGGTGCGCAGATGAACCCAGCGATCCTCGAACCGTCCTTGCCGATTCAGGGTTAGGGTCGCCGTGGCGCCAGCCGCGTTGCCGTAGATCGAGGTGGGGAAGAAAATCCCCAGGCGCATCATCACCTGGAATCCATTGCAAATGCCCAAGACGAGACGATCCGATTCGCGAAACCCCTCGATCACCTCGCGGGCGTGCACTTGAAGACGTTGGGCAAGGATTCTGCCCGCGGCGATATCATCACCGTAACTGAATCCACCAGGAAAACAGAGTATTTGATAATCGGCGGCTACCCGCGGATTTTCCACCAGTCGATTGATATGAACCACTTCCGGCACCGCACCGGCCAACGCGAACGCATAGGACGTCTCCATGTCACAATTGGTTCCCGGTGCTCGCAACACCATCACGCGAGGTTTCGCCATGGTAACGATCCAAAGTTAGGCTCTCGATACATTGCCACGCTCACCGCCGAGCCAATGGCGGTACGGCGGGCCGCCACGACCTCCGCTCCATTGCCTGTTGCCACGACGGGCGATCCAACGGAGAGGAGCAGCCTGTGCGGCAGTTTTCCGCTAGGTTACCACGTGATGCGTTGATGGGTAGGGGATGGCTAGTTAGCCGATTGGGCGTCTTCCTGACGGGCATGGTAAGTCCTCAAGGGAAGGCAGGTGGTGGCGGCGTAAGGTAACCGCTGGCGGTCGCTACGATAGGGAAAAGCGGCCTCTTGTCCTAGCCTCATGATGCCCGGCCCACGGTTGCCGCAACCGCCGCCAATGCCTGCTGGAACTGGTGCCGGAGGGTGTCCGTGGCCTCGATTCCACACGAGATTCTCACCGTTTGGCGGCAAATCCCCAACTTGGCCTGTTCTGCATCCGATAGGCTGCGATGGCTGGTGCTGGCGGGATGCGACAAGGTGGTTCGCACATCCCCCAGCGATGGTGCAAAAGGAAAGTACCTCGTCAGCACCCGGAAGGCGTCGTCCATCGTCCCGGCTTCCATGGCGAAGTGCATGGTCACCATCCACCCGAATCCTCCGGACAACAAGCGGCTGGCCCAGCGATGCTGCGGATGAGACGGCAGGCCCGGATAGTCGACACCGCGCACGATCGCCTGCGCGCTCAACAGGTCCGCTACGGCGGCGGCGTTGCGACATGCTCGTTCCACACGCACTTCCAGCGTCTGCAGCCCGCGTTCGGTCAGATAGCAATCGATGGGACTGCTGGTCATCCCCAAGCTGGCCACGTGCCTGCGCACCGATTGGCAAATCGACGGATCGACCGTAGCCACCAAGCCCAACATCGCGTCGCTGTGACCGCACACTTGTTTGCTCAAGCTCTCCACCACCACGTCGGCTCCCCAGTCCAGTGGCCGGCACAGGTGAGCGGTGGCAAACGTGTTGTCGACTACCAGCAGCCCGCCAACGCTGTGGACGCGCTCCCGAAGTCGCTGCAGGTCGACGACGCGCAATCGGGGATTGCTTACCGTCTCCACGAACACCATCCGTGGGCGTTCCACAACGATCCGCTGCATGCTTTGGTCGTCGTAGGGATCGAACAATACGCTGCGAATTCCCCATTTGGCCAGGTGGTCGAAGAACAGCACCATGGTCTTTCCGTACACCTCTTCGGCCACCCACACCGTGTCGCCGGGAGCTAGGCAGGCTAGGGCTACCGCAGCGATGGCGCTCATCCCCTGGGCGGTGACGATAGCATCTGATGCTCCATGCATCTGTGCCAACACTCGTTCCAGTCGCTGAGCTGATGGATGGTTTTCCCGTCGATAAACGAAGGTCTCTGATAAACTTCCGTCAAGGGCGGCCTCGGCCTCGGTCGGAGAGGTGAAGCACCAAACACTGCTCAATTCCAATGGTGGAACCAGCGGTTGGCCTAGAGGGAGAGCCGCGGTGTCGCCAGTTGGCTCCTCACGACGTCCGGTTAACGAATTGTTGGATGCCTTCTCGGGCGACCGCTTTTTGTCGGTATCACGTTGTTGATCCATCTGTTCATGCTCGAAGTTGGCAAAGAATCTGGTACAGTGATCGACACCTTGCTTCCCGCGTTGGGGAATCGCTGAGCCAATCCGACACGATCATTCATTCCGACATCATCGAAATTGACGCGAGATCACGACATGGGTGAGAAGTACCGCTGGGCGGCAATCGGAGACATCAATGCCTTTTTCGGATTGATGTTGGACAATGTAGCGGGTCTGATCTTGATCGTCAGCCTCCTGCACCAAAACTTCGACTTTCCCGTAGAGTTCGCGTTGCGGCACATGATACCGGGAACGGCCATCGGAGTCTTTTTGGGAGACCTGGCGTTCTTCTTTCTCGCCTTCCGCTTGGCCCGGACAACGGGAAGCCGAACGGTAACGGCCATGCCGCTGGGATTGGACACGCCAAGTACATTCGGCATGGTCTTTTTTGTGCTGGGACCGGCGTACCGCGGGGCGCTAGCCGAGGCAGGTAGTAGCGGAGGGCACGCGGTGCAAGCGGCAGCCCTGCACGCCTGGCACATCGGCATTTGCAGCATCTTTTTTAGTGGCGTGCTGAAGGTATGCTGCTCTTTCGGGAGCGGTTGGGTGCGTCGCGTGGTGCCACGGGCCGGCCTGCTCGGCTCGTTGGCAGCAATCGCTCTGGTCCTGATCTCCTTTCTTCCTTTGCTGGAGATTCTCCGTTACCCGCTGGTCGGGCTGGTCGCCATGTCGATCATTCTCACCGCGCTCATCGCCCGCCTGCCGCTTCCTGGACGGGTTCCTGGAGCCGTCGGCGGGCTCATCGTCGCCGGCGGCATGTTTCTCCTCTTGAAGTGGACTGGGATGCTAGGGCCTACGGAAGAACCTCTGTTCGACCCCTATGCCGGCTTGTTCCCCAGCGAATGGCTCTCCGCGCTGTCCTTCTCATGGATGCGCGCTGTTGCCGATTCGGTGCACTACCTTCCTATCGTACTCCCCTTTGCGTTGGCGACGGTGGTGGGAGGCATCGACTGTGCAGAAAGCGCTGCGGCGGCTGGAGATGATTACCCCACCAGCGCCGTCATCGGAATCGAAGCGGTGGCCACGTTGTTGGCCAGTTTCTGCGGCGCCGTGGTGCAAACGACTCCGTACATCGGACATCCAGCGTACAAAGCGATGGGGGGCCGCGCCGCCTACACCTTGGCAACCGCACTGATGATGGGGATTTTGGGGACGACCGGACTGTTCGGTTATTTTTACCAATTGATCCCCAAGGCGGCCGTGTTTCCGATCCTGGTCTTCGTCGGCTTGGAGATTGCGGCTCAAAGCTTCTTGGCCACACCACGTCGTCACTACCCGGCGGTGGCCATCGCCTGCATCCCAGCGCTCGCCTCACTGGCCATATTCTTCGTCAATCAGTTGTGGGGCGACGGCGCCTTGGTAGCAGCTGGGATCAATCCCGCCACGCTTCAGAAGCACGAGTTACAATCCAATCTGGCCACCACCTCGATGCTGGCCAACGGATTCATTTTGACCAGCATCACTTGGTCCTCAGCGCTGGCGATGGCCATTGACCGCCGGCTGGTGGCTGCGGCTGGCTTTTACCTCGTCGCAGCCTTCTGTACTTTGTTCGGACTGATGCACTCCCCTCTTGCCAATGCTCCCATCCTGGCCCCCGTCGGTCTGGGGATCCTTCCCTCCGCAGCGGTCCTGCCGCAGGAACACTTGTCCACCGTGCTCAATTGGACGATCGGTTATGTGGGAATCGCCATGTTGATGGTGGTTTGGGATCGCTACTTACGAGCAACCGACCAGTTGCCTCAACAGGCCAGCAATCAGGAGGACCATTGAGTTGTCTACCATGAGCTGGCGATCTGCATTCCACCGGCCACCACGGACACGATCAGGGTGAGGATCAGCAACGCATTGGTCGACCATGAGTTGCGGTACTCGGTGCCCATCCATCGACGGGAGCCGTTGAGTATCAGCAAGGCGGTCGTGAGCATGGGGATGAACATCGCTCCTATCATGCCGTTGATTTTCATCGCCGTCCTGAAATGGAAGAAGATCAGTCCGCTGATGGGGACGGTAGCGATGAGCAACAAGTAGCTCTTGTACAACAACGAGCGCGAGGATACGGCGGTCGATCGTTTCCCCCCGCTACGCCATTGGCTCCAATAGTCGGCAAACAGATACGGAACGCTCTGCCACACGCCAAGCAGGCTGCTGAAGACGGCCCCCCAGGCGCCGGCCAAGAAAGCCCATTTGGCCGCCGGTCCTCCGCTGGCCAGCCTGGCTTCCAGCAAATTGGCTACCTCGATAATCAACGTGACTCCCGTGGCATCGAGTTGGCCGATCCTGCTGCCGATGATCACCATCGCCAGTCCAAAAAGTGCGGTCATCGCATAGCCGATGGCCAGGTCGAGTCGACAGAGAGGCAGATCGTCCACGCTCTGGCGATGTTCTTCCCGTATCCAATAGCCGTAGCACAGAATCGTCACCGTGCCTCCCACGCCACCTAACAAGGCGATTGTCCAGGCGAGGCCGCCGTCGTAGAATTGCGGAATTCGTGGTACGAACATGCCCATCAAGATTTCGCTGGGATTGGGCGCCAGAAGCGTCGCCGTACAAATAACGGTTACGAACATCAGCCCAATGCACACGCGCATCACCAACTCGAAGAGCCGATAACCGCCGGCGCCGATCAAGACCACGGCGAGAAGGCTGTGCAGCGCTCCATAAAGCACCTTCCCGCGACTGGCATGGTCAACAATGGGATAGATCGCGTAGGCGGCCGCGCCACAGGCGCTCATCAGCGCCATGGCCACCAGATAACTCCACACGATCAGGTAGACGAGGAACGTCCACCGGGCAACGCTTCCCAGATGGGCCAGCACACCTTCCAGCAGGGTGGTGCCGGTGACCAGTTGCCAGCGTGTCAATCCCTCGTTGAGCACGTACTTGAGCACCGCACCGACGAGGACCGCCCATAACACCGCGCAACCCAAATGGACTCCGGTAAACGTCGCCGTCGCCAGGTCGCCGGCGCCCACACCGGTCGCGGCGACCAACACGCCGGGACCGATGAGCTTCCACGACGGTGTGCTGGATGGTTTCATGGTGCGCGACAACCGTGGGGGCAGCGAGGGAGGAGCCCGCTGCCGGTAGGGCCAAGCTTCCGACTGCTCCGCGCCACCGAGGGACGATCAGTCGTCTACGAGTGTCTCGACGAAGCGAGCCAGCCGGTAAAAATCGCTATCCCGCTCAATATACCGCACTTTGGTAACCAACGTGGCCGGGTCGACCAACTGCTCGAAGGGAACGAAGTTCAACTCCAGTTGGCCGACGACCGACACCATGACGCCATTGAGCTTTTCCTCCACCAAAGCGCGGTAGGCTCCCACGCCGATTTGCGACCCCAACATGATGTCGAAGGCGTGTGGTTGGGCGCAGCGACTCTCGTACCCCAACTGAACGCCGTTCACCTTGCGCGATTTGCCCGTTTGCTTCTTGTACTCCTGGGCCACCAAATCGGCCATCATTTTGCCCAGGTTGATCGCCGAGATGGCAATGTGTCCATGATCGTCGCGGGCAATGCCGGTGAGGTACTTGGCGGGCAGGTATTCTGCCAGACCTTCGGCGATGACGATAACGCCGTAGGGACAGCCTTGACGCTCCCGTGCCAACATCATCTTGACGATTTTCTGGACCACCTTATCGACGTACATCACCGGCTTGGTGGTCGTCGTGCCGTCCTCGGCGGTCACCGTTTCCTCGCCGCGCAGATCGCCGACAACATCTTCGACACTCATCACCATGCAGGCTTCGCCGGCAATCGCTGCTCCATAAGCCAGCCAACCGGCGCTTCGTCCCATAGCCTCACAGATGAAATACGCCTGGCCTGCGGCCGCATCGTAATTGAGGTTGCGGATCTCCGTCGCCAGGAATTCAGCAGCGGTAAAATAGCCGAACGTGAAGTCGATTCCCATGTAGTCATTGTCGATCGTCTTGGGCAAGTGAATGACCGGCATCCGCTTGGCATCGGCAGGCAGGGTTTCCTGGAACAGTTTGATCTTGTTGGCTGTCTTCAGCGTGTCATCGCCACCGATGGAGATCAGCGCGTCGACGCCCAAGGAGCACAGCGCTTGATAGACGCGATGCAGGGGTGCAGTCCGCTCGGGATCCTGCAAATGCTCGGGAGACGACACCAGCTTGCCGGGATTGGTCCGTGCGGTTCCAATCATGATCCCCTGCGAGGTACGACGGTGAATCAAGTCCTCATGGGTAATCTTGATGTAATGCTGGCCTTCCTGCAGCGGCCGGGCTGGATCGAAGTCGATCAGATTCGAGTATCCATGCTTGATGCCGACGACTTCGATGCCCGCATTGAGAAACGAATGTGCGGCCGTCCCAATGACTGCGTTGGCTCCAGGGGCGGGACCGCCGGCGAACAGAATGGCAACTCGCTTGATGTCAGACATGGAAACTACAACTCCTCAAGGAATATGTACAACGAATGCATGAGGTAGGAAAGCTGCTACCGCGCCGTTACTCAGCAGTTCGAGTGTAGGGGCTGGCGGTGCCGAGCTGGATTCAGTTCTTCTTCAACAGTTCGCGTTCCACCCACTTCGTATCCACCTTGCCGGAAACGAAGGCAGGCTCTTGCAGCACACGCGAATGGAAACTTGCCGTGGTCGCGATCCCGTCGATCTCCAACTCGCGGAGCGCTCGTAGCATGCAGGCGATGGCTTCTTCACGTGTCGGCTTATATACGATCAACTTGCCGACCATCGAATCGTAAAAAGGAGGAATGGTGTAGCCCGCCTTGATATGCGAATCGAAACGTACTCCCAGGCCGCCGGGGATGAACAGATCTTTGATTTTCCCAGGACACGGCTGGAAATTCCTCTGCGGATCCTCGGCGTTGATGCGGCATTCGATCGCGTGGCCACGCAACTGGATATCCTCCTGGCGCCACGGCAGCGGTTCCCCAGCGGCAACGCGAATCTGCGATTGAATCAAATCGACACCGGTAACCATTTCGGTCACCGGATGTTCGACCTGGATCCGCGCATTGACCTCGATGAAGTAAAAGTTGTCGTCCGCATCGACAATGAACTCTACCGTTCCCGCATTGTAGTAGTTCGCCTGACGGACCAACCGTACTGCCGCTTCACAGATTGCTTGCCGCGTTCGTGACGACAGCAACGGCGAGGGGGCTTCCTCGATCAACTTTTGATGCCGCCGCTGTACCGAACAATCGCGTTCATACAGATGCAGCGCATTGCCGTGCTGATCGGCGATGATCTGGACTTCGACGTGTCGCGGTTGCGAAATGAACTTTTCCAGATACACGCCGGCGTTGCCGAACGCCGCTTTGGCTTCCGCTTGCGCCTGCTGCAAGGCCGTGCGCAATGCTTGTTCGTCCTCGGCTACCCGCATCCCCTTGCCGCCTCCTCCAGCGGTAGCCTTGATCAATACCGGATAGCCGATCTCGCGAGCCGTGGCCACCGCGTGCTCTTCATCGGTGATCAACCCGTCACTACCGGGAACGACCGGCACGTCAGCAGCCATCGCCATGCGGCGAGCCGTATTCTTGTCCCCCAGCGCCTCCATCGCTTCGGGCGTCGGGCCGATGAAATCGAAGTTATTGCTACGGCACACCTCGTTGAATTTGGCATTCTCGGCGAGAAATCCGTAGCCAGGATGAATCGCCTCGGCTCCCGAGACTTCCGCCGCACTGATAATGCGATCGATGCGGAGGTAGCTGTCGATCGACTTGGGCGGGCCAATGCAGAACGCGTAATCGGCCAGCCGCACATGAGCCGAATCACGGTCGGCTTCGCTGAAGACAGCCACCGACTCGATGCCCATTTCACGACAAGCGCGAATGACCCGCAAGGCGATCTCGCCACGATTGGCAATTAGAATTCGGTTGTACATAGTCGGCAGAGGTTAACCGCGGGTATCTACCTTGAACAGGGGGCGATCGAAGTCGACTGCTTCTTCATTGGAGGCGAGTATTTCGACGATCGTCCCTTGGACTTCGGCAGGAATCTCGTTGAACACTTTCATCGCCTCGACGATGCAGACGACGGTATCTGGCGTGACTTTTGAACCCACTTTGACGAAGTCGTCGGCCGTCGGATTGGGCTTGCTATAAAAGGTGCCCACCATGGGAGAGCGGATGACCTTGATGTAAGGCGGGTCACCGGCCGGGGCCGCTGGCGCCGGAGCGGCCGGCGATTCCGCCGCCACCGGCAGCGCGGCCGCCGGTGGAGCAGGAGCAGCCGCCATCGGAGCGGCTGCTTGGCCGCCGCGCACTAAACGAATCTGTTCATCCGACCGCTTGAGATCGACCTCAACCAGCCCGCGTTCCTCCATCAAATCGATCAACTCACGGATGCGGTCAACGTTGAATACGTCTGAGCGTCCGCGCGATCCGCCACCAGCCGCTTTTGCCATGGGTATCCCTGTGTGATGCAAAAGTTATCCGTTGTCTCGGCCCTTGCGCCGTACCCTACCCTATCTGCACCCGACATGCCGGTCAGTCGAGCAGCTCGATTCGATTCCCAGCCAGGGTTCTCGGCAACCGGCTTAACAGGCGGTGACCATCCTCGGTAATCAATACGTCGTCTTCAATCCGAATACCGCCCTGCCCAGGAAAATACACACCTGGCTCCACGGTGATCACCATACCAGGACGTAATTCCACTGCCTCACGACCAACAAATGGCGACTCATGGATTTCCAAGCCGATCCCGTGTCCCAACCCATGATTGAAACGGTCAGCCAAACCGGCTTCGGCCAGCACTTGCCGTGCTGCTCGATCGACCTCTTCCGTAGACACGCCAGGGCGCAGTGCCTCGATGGCCGCCAACTGTGCCGCGGATACGGCTTCGAACCCCCGCTCAAGGTCGGTCGGGATTCTACTGGTGGCCCAAACACGCGTCAAGTCGCTGCGATAGCCCTGGTAGGTGGCCCCCCAGTCGACGAGGATCAGGGACGCCCCTCCCAACCGCGCGCTACTCGGCTCAGCATGCGGTAGGGCAGCCCGTGGCCCGGCAGCCACGATAATGGGGAAGGCACTGGCCGACGCCCCCAGCTCTTGCATCACATGCTCCAGTCTCAGGGCGATCTCCCGCTCTGAATGCCGGCGGTTCAACAGCGGTAATACCGACCGCATAGCCCTCTCGGCAATATCGACGGCCCGCTCGATGCACTCCAGTTCTTCCGCCCCCTTGATGGCTCGCAGTCCCTCGACCGTGCGGTGGCCGTCCACCACCTCCAGGTCCTCAATCGCAGCCAATTGTTCGTACTGCGCATGGCTCAGGACATGCGCTTCGACCCGCAGATGCCGCGGCCCATACTCGCGAATCTTCGCCGCCGCATAGTCCATGATCTGTTCACTGCGCTGGCGCAGTGCAACCGGTACGTCCGGGCACTGCTCTGCCAACTGAATTTCGTACCTGCCGTCGCTAAGGATCAAGCAGTCGGTCGAGGTCAACAGCAGGTAGCTGCTATCTCCCGTGAAGCCGGTGAGATAGGTGACGTTGATGGGTGAGGTGATCAAGAATGCCTCACCAGCCTCCAATTGACGCTGGACGCCGGCGCGGCGCTCCCGGTATACCGCTCGCTCGAACATAGGGTCCCCCACCTACAAGGTCGAATGACGTAGAGTCTTCTCAAGGTTAACGTTTCGTGGTTGCCGGTTCTCGTGGTCGCTAGTTCTCGGCCAAACCACCAGCACCGATCTGTCATGCCCCATTGAGCGTGGTATCATCGGCAAGCCATCCACCGGGCAGCTTTCTTCTCCTGGGCGGCGCGACCGGCTGATGGGCACCGTGCCCTGCCCGCCATCGCTTCGTGCAAAAGGCCGTGCCGACCGGTGGCAGCGGGGCCAATGGTTCCCGTCGCATCCCGAAATCACTTTCCGCTCGGCCCGATCGTTCTAGCTGCCTCTAGGCAAGCTTCCGTCAGCGCGTCGAGCGTCTGCGTCTTCGCTTCGCTTGCCGGTTGCCAGCCTAACTCCGACAACTGGGACGTAATCGCGGGGCTGAAGCTTACCGGCGCCACTTGCTGGACGAAGTCTCCCAGCAAGGAGTGCAACGAACGGGCGATAGCGGAACTCGTTACCGTACATAGCCGTATTTGGCCGGCGTGGAGCGCTGCTACAACTGCCGCATCGAGCTGCTGGACCGGGCGGCTGTGGTAGGTTTCCAGCACGGTGACCCGCTTTCCCGCCTGGCGCAGACCGGCAGCCAACGTGTCGCGACTCTCGTTGCTGCTGGTCACCACCCAGTGGTTAATCTCGGTCAATTCGACCAGCCGCTTCAGCAATCCAGCCGCCGAAAAGCCATCTTCTTCTCGTGGCAACACGTCAGCGCGCAGCCCGAAGCGGCGCAGCGCCTCATCCGTTGCGGGCCCCACGACGGCCAGGCAGCATTGGGAGGCGATCCGCGCATCGTAGCCGGAATCGTAAGCATAGCGCCAGAAAAACTCGACACTGTTGGGGCTACTGAACGTGATTCCCAACGGCTGGTTCGTCCCCCCCTGCTCCGACCTGCTGCTTGGTTCGCCCGCCGGTGGAAGGTCGCAGTTAGTGCCCCCCCTTGCACCTGCCATTTGCTTCAGCAAACGTGCCACCGGGGACATGTCCTCAGCCACCGTCAATTCGATAGCCGGCTGCACCCACGTGGCGGCTCCCAATTCCTCCAGCCGTCTAGCCAGCTCCTCCCCCTGCGGCCTGGGCCGTGATACCAACACCCCACAACCACGCAGGGGGAGCCGGTCGTACCAGTTCCACCGTGGGTCAACTTCCGCCACCTTCCCCACAACCACCACGGCGGGCGGTCGCAGGATTCCGTCCGGACCCAGGAGCCGACCAACTTCCTCCAGGGAGCAGCGCAATGTCTGCTGGTCGGGCCACGTGCAATGGCGGACGATCACCACTGGCGTTTGCGGCGACATACCACCCTGAATGAGCTGCCGGGACCAATCCGGAGCCGTGGTAACCCCCATGTACACCACCAGCGTGCCGGGAAACTTGGCCAAGGTAGCCCAATCGACAGGCCGCTGCTGACCTCCCTGCTGGTATTGGTGCCCGGTGACGAAGGCAACGGCCGAGGCTCGTGCCCGATCGGTGATGGGGATACCACTGTAGCTACCTGCGGCCAAGCCAGCCGTAACTCCGGGAACCACCTCAAATTCGATCCCCGCGGCAACCAAGGCATCCAGTTCTTCCGCAGTCCGAGCAAACAAGGCGGGATCACCACCCTTCAGGCGAACTACCACATGGCCCGCCATCGCTTCGGCGACCATCCGTTGACAGATCTCTTCTTGGGTCCAAATCTTTGATCGCCCATGCTTGCCCACGCACACGTGCTGCGCTTGGGGGGCCCATTTCAATAGACGAGGATCGACCAAGCCATCGTACAGGACAACCGTTGCGAACCCCAATACTTGGCGCCCTCGGACGGTGATAAGCCGAGGGTCACCGGGCCCGGCTCCCACCAAATAAACCTTCCCCTCGCGACGATCGCTCACCTCAACTCCCTTACCTCCGAACCTCAGTCACCTTCCGTCGTCCCCTGATGCCGCCGCTCCGACTTCGACGGGGCGCCACCAGGGGTGGACGCAGCGCACCGGAGGGCCGCCGACGCCACACCGGCGTCCCCCCGTTCCGTTTTGCTTGTACCCCACCTAGCCATGGCCATATAGCCCTGGACAATTCTCTCGTTATCCTGCAATATATGAGCACGTCCCATCGTCCCCTAGGGGCTGCCCGGCTGTCGGTGGAATGATTTTCGTGATGGTTGCGAAGGAATGGTCTTCTCCATCTTCCTCGTTTGCCTACGCGCAACCGACCGATAAGCTTTGCGACATCGAACAGTAAACTGGTAAGCGTCAGGCCGAATGGATCAGCGGCTAGGGACCGTCAAATTGCCTAGCGGCACCAGTTTTCGAATGAACGTAACGGAACGTGAGATTACTTTTGTTGGGTTGAGAGACGTCGTCCATGCCAAATAGCAAACAAGCCAAGAAACGCTTGCGACAAAGCTTTGTACGCCGGGATCGAAATCGCGCTAAGAAGACGCGCCTGCGCCATTCCATTCGTAAAGTCCGTGAGGCCGTTGCTGCTGGTAACCTGCAGCAAGCCCAGGAACTGGCTCAGTTGACCCAAAAACTGCTGGATCGGTCCGCCTCACAACGCGTCATCCATCGCAATAAGGCAGCTCGCTTGAAGGCACGCATCGCCCATCTGATTGTCAGCCACAAGCAGTCCGGGCAGCAGGCAAGCGTGGCGGGCTAAGGGCGGTTGGCGGGCGTAGCGGTTGTGCCTCCCACCCTTTCCGCGCACTTGCTCGGCCCATCAGCACGGTCGGCCGGCTAGGTTCACCGTTGCGCTATCCGTTGCTGCCATTGGCTAGCTACTTAAGTCGTGTCCCCAGCCATGCTTGGTCGCAATGGGAAGTCGCGCGGCGCGAGGTCAGGTACCGGGAAATCCCTGGGCCATTTCCTTCTGCCGAAGCAAGAAGTTACCCCACTACGTGAGTCACCTTCCGGCGGCAGGACTTGGGGCAGGATTTGCGGCGCGCCTGGGCGAAAGCGGAGAGGGACACATTCAGCAGCGGCCTTCCTCCTCCCGCGTCCTGAACCATCCAAGCGGCGATGCTGGTTGGCTGCACGGCGATCTGCGGCACGACAGGTGAGGGCTTGTGAGGGGGTAAGCACGGTCGGCCGGAAATGTGCTCCCCGTCGGCAATCGGTACTCCAGTAAGGTGAGCCGCCCAGTTACAACTTCTGCCCTGCATTACGAATCGGCTGGATCGATAAACCGCCCGAATTACGTAGCACCAAATGGTAGGCCATGCCCTCGCGAACCTTGATCGACACGGCCTCGCCATTGGCCGCACGAATCCCCATAGCGGCGGCCTTCTCTGGATTGTTGGCAAACTCCCAGAACTCTCGCCACAATTGCCGTTCGAAGTCCGACAATTGACCACCGCGGGCATAGGCTTGCGGACGCATGCCCACTTCATCCAAGGCGAATCCTTCCGCCGGTGATTGCGATTCACTGAAAATTCGACGGAAGAGGCACAGTGAGGTACCGCGTTCTAAATCGGCCTGCTCGATGAATCGGTCATCGAACTTGACGACCCAATTGTCGATGTAGACCACATCACCCTCCAGATCGAACCGCTTGGGTTCGCTGATCGGCTCCCCCGCTGGATTAAGCTCCACGAATTCAACCGTACTGGACAGCACGTTGTCCTGTTCGTCGGTACGAATATCCACCACGGTCAGCCGCGCCAGACGCTGTTCGGTGGTGAGCAGTTTCCGCGCCAACTCCAGCCGCTCGATCCGTTGATCGCGAACACGAATCTCTTCGCCCAGGTCGCGAATCTGCTTCTCTTTGGCGACAAGTTCTTGCTGCAACGACCGGGCACGCGCCTCTGCTTCGTCCAGCCGCCGGGCTTGCTCCTTCAGGCGTCGTTCGGCCCGATAATACTCGCTGTAGCCGATATAGCCACCGGCGGCCACCAAAGCCACCAAGGCACCGAGAAAAACCGTCCGCACAAAGGCGTTCACGGCTCGAATGGTCTCTCCAACTCGCCCCATCTCTGAGACTCCTCGTAGTCCAGCATGATCTCCCGCTCAGGTAAATCTATCGTCTCAGAGCCGTGTAGAGGTCGGTGCAAACTGCCCCAGGACTTCATGGTCCGATGAACTCGCGTCCCCGAACTTCCCCAACCGCCACCAGTAGAACCCGTTTTACGCCATGGGCCGGATACCATGAACCGAGCGTGTTGAGCGCCCGTCGCCGCCTATTCCGCCCAACACGATCGGCACAAAGCGAACAAACGGTAGCGTCGTCCTCGCCACCTGGGAGGGTTGGACGACGTTCGGTTTAGGCGGCTTCCGCGTACTTCTCAGCCAACGAAGCGAGGCCTTCCATACCGATACGGTCGCAAAAGTCGCCAAACGTTTCCCCTTCCTCGTGGTGTTGCTTAAACGCCACGAAGACAGGCACCAGGGTGGGAACAATCTCTTCCAACGGGACCATATCCTTGTAAATCGAATTGAGCCGAGTGCCCAGGAGTCGTCCTCCCAGAAAGATGGTGTACTTGTCCTTCGCCCTGCCGACCAAACCGATATCGGCATTGTACGGCCGCGCGCATCCATTCGGGCATCCGGTCATCCGCACGGTAAACGCTTCTCGGTCCAGCCCAAGTTTCGCTAACTCGACCTCGAGCGCATCGAGCACGCGAGGCAGCACCCGTTCGCTCTCGGTCACCGCCAGACCACATGTTGGCAAAGCAACGCAGGCCATCGACCACCGGCGAACGGTGGAGATTTCTTCGGTCAACGGCAGTCCGTGGTCTTTGATCAAAGTCTCCAATCGCGGCTTCTGCTCCTCGGTCAGCCCCGTGAAGAGAATGCTCTGGTGCGGAGTCAATCGGACCCCCGGCTTCAGTTCCGCACAAATAGCGCGAATAGCAGACTTCCAACGGCGGTCTTCACTGTCATACAACCGTCCGTTCTCGACGTTCAGTCCGTAGAACCACAAGCCCTCGCCTTGAACATGCCATCCCATGTGGTCGTCAAACCCAGTGACATCATCCTCGGTGCAGTCTGCCAAGGATTGCCCCAAGTATTCTTCCACCTTACTCCTGAACCAATCCAGCCCACGGTTGTGGATCAGATACTTTAGCCGCGCGACTTTGCGATCGGCACGATTCCCGAAATCGCGTTGCACCTTGACCACCGCTTCCGCCACCCCGACGGCTTGCTCGCAGGTGACAAAGGCCATCCGCTTGGCCAGCGCCGGAAACGTTTTGGCCGCGCTGGGCGTGCGTCCCATGCCCCCACCGACCAGGACGTTGTATCCCACCACCTCGCCGTCTCGGACAACCGCCAGGAACCCCAAATCGTTCGTATACACATCGACGCAATTGTCCTCGGGCAAGGCGATCGCAATCTTGAACTTCCGTGGCAGATAGGTGGGGCCATAGATCGGTTCCTCGTCCGGTACTCCACCAGCAACCAAGGTCGCTTCCTCTTCTCCCTCCTCACGAACCCATAACTCGTAATAAGCGCGCGTCCGCGGGGCGAGATGGTCTTTCAGCGCTTCGCTGAGCCGCCGAACCTCCCTGTGCACCGCATCGTCCACCGGAGAGGGGCAGCACATGACATTTCGGTTGACATCACCGCAAGCGGCCAAGGTGCTCAAATTCACCTCATTGATACGGTGAATCACCTCGCGCAGATTGCCTTTGGCGATGCCATGAAGCTGCAGGGCTTGTCGCGTCGTGCATTTCAACGTGGCATCCCCCAACTGGTCGCACAAGTCCAAGTGGGCGATTAGTTGCTCGGCCGTCAAACGTCCTCCAGGAACTCGCGTCCGCGTCATCATGATGTACTTGCGGCCCGGCTTTCCATCCGGCCCCTTCACCCCACGCAGGTCCCGATCGTCTTGCTGGTAAGTGCCGTGAAACTTCAATAACTGCGCATTGTCCTTGTCAAACTCGGGCGAATCATTCGCCAGGTCCTCTTGGATCGTGCCACGCAAGAACCTACTTTCCGCCTTGATCGCTTCCGCAGGACTTAACTTGGTCTCATCCGCCATGGCGGCATGCCTCTCCATCAAATGATAACGAAGGCCATACTGGCCACGAATTCACCCACTATCCAGGATGATCCCACCTCCGTCAAAGCGGGTCGCCCTGAGGCGTGGGTATCCAGGAACGATCCACGTCCAAACTCTTTGAGCGGCGGCAATCGATGCCCCGCACCAACGGCCACGCTTCGTCCACACTGCCACCGCACTGCGGACGTCTTTATGCATTAGACGCCAATGCTTTAAGCCTCAACGCTGCCCTGGCCAATCCATCGTCGAGTCCCCACCGCTGAAGCGATGGCGTCACGACCCGCAGGACTCTCGTGCGGACACCAGGCCACGCGATTTCCCCAGACGTAACATCGGTAAAAATCCCGTTCAGCTTCCCATAACTTCCAGTTTATAACCAGTCCCCATTCACTGCCACACTAACTTGACGATCTCAGTATCCAGTCAGCTCAGTATCCAGTCATGTCTCGCTCGCAGGTCATGACGTGGGGCGTTTCCTCGGGCCTCCATAACCATAGAGGGGTTGCGCCGCCTGAGGTTCGTCTTGCCAGTTGCCCCGTTAGGCTTAGCGGTAGTAGGCGCCTTGCGGCAACCCCAACCCCCTCAACCACGAGCAACCGAGCAACCGGGATTTTTTCAGCGCCTCGGTGCTCGCAAAACCGACGCCTACCCCGACCCGATGCAGTCACGTATGGTTCTGGCTACCATCCACGTGCGGTAAACTCTCCGCTCGTTCGGTAATCTCCTCGTTAGGGGCTCCTGCCTGCTGGCTTCTGGATCGATGCTTGCAAGCACGGGCTCTTTTGTCCGCCCCGGTTGCCGAGATGCCAGCGTCATGGCCATGGTGGCTAGGTTTATTGGTGGCGAACAAGCTAGGATGAAATACGCTACAGCGCGAGCGCGGAGAGGGATCCCTCTCTTTGGATGTCGTGGTTGGCTGTCCGGCCGGTGCGATATGGCTTGGGGGGACGGCACGCGGAAAGGTTGTTAATTGATGGACATGGTTGGGCCGTTTTTTTCAACAATGCGGGATGCGTCCTTCTACGGCGGAAGGATGCTGCTGGTCTTTTGCTTGGTTATTCGTGTGCTCGCGCCGTCTCTGTTGGCGCGGCCGGAGCAGCTTGCCGTTGGACCGGAGGGACGTGCCTTCGAGGTCGATGGTCAGGAGGCTGGGGCAGGGACCAGCGGGGCATCTGGTTCTATAGCACACATGGACGAAGCCGGCAGCGCGTCTGCAGCGGCAAGTGGGACGGAATCCCGGCAGGGGCTGGCGGCGGGCGATGAGCGGGATCGCCAGGACCTGCAGGCGGCGGAAGTGCTGAAGGAGAGTCGGCGGGGTGAGCGGGGTGAGGAGGTGGAAGGGGCGAGCGAGGCGATCCCGGCCACTTCCCCAGCGAGGACCCCCTCGGTGACGATCCCGACGAACGCTAGTGCCGACACGCTCGCGGAACCCCAGCCGTCCGGCGAGGGGCCGGCGGAGCGGGTATGGTTGAACGATGTGCGCACCAATATCCTCTTCGGTGTCGTGCTAATCAGTTTGGCAATCGCTTCGGTGGTGGGGCGTTACCTTAGTCACCAGCCGAGTGAGTCGGTCAATCCAGCGTTGGTGCGCCGCTTTCGCCAGCGGGTCAACGTGTGGTGGTTGATGTGTGCGATTATTGTCTTCGGCATGCTGTTGCAGCCGATCGGGACGGTGGTGCTATTCGGGCTGATCTCTTTCTGGGCGTTGCGAGAGTTCATCACCATGGCACCGACGCGGCGGGGAGATCATCGCGCTCTGTTTTGGGCGTTGATCGTGTTCACGCCGTTGCAGTACGTGTTGATCGGCATGGAGCGCGGAGATTGGCGGTGGAGCAATGGCAAGGAGATCGATTTCTATGGGTTGTACAGCATTATGATTCCCGTCTATGCAGCGCTGTTCATCCCCGCACGGATCGCTATCGCGGGGGACCACAAGCGGTTTCTCGAACGGTCGGCGCAGATCACGGTCGGTATGTTGATCTGCGTGTATGCACTGAGCTACGCTCCGGCGTTGATCAATCTGGAGTTGGTCACCAGTTCCGGCCAGCGGTGGCAGGGAAGTCCGGCGGGGTTGCTCTTCTTCCTGATCCTCATCTCTCAGTTGTCCGACATTCTCCAGTGGGCTTGGGGGCATCTGGTGGGGCGACATGTCATCGCGCCGGAGATAAGCTCGAGCCGTACCTGGGAGGGGTTTGCTGGTGGAACCTTCAGCACGGGGCTGATCGGCGCGGCTTTGTTCTGGGTAACGCCGTTTGCTTTTTGGGAAGCCGCGTGCATGTCGATGCTCATCGCCGTCATGGGGATGTTTGGTGGCATGACGATGAGTGCCATCAAGCGCGATCGTGGGGTCACCGATTACGGCAGTCTGGTGGTAGGGCATCCGGGGGTGTTGGATCGTATCGACACCCTGTGTTTTGCGGCGCCAGTGTTCTATCATGTGACCAGGTTCTTTTTCGCCACGTAATTCCCACGATACTGCCATGATCGATGTCAAGCTCAATCCGCCTTCCGGGACCATCGTGCTCAGTCGACCACAGCGATGCAACGCGTTGACGCGCGAGATGCTGCAGCAGTTGATTCGCGGCTTGGACGATTTTCACGTGCAAAAGAATGTGCGCGGGGTTATCCTCACGGGAAGTGGGACGCAGTTTTGCACGGGGTTGGATATGCACCAGTTGCAGCAGGTGGGAGAGCAACCGGAGGAGGATCGCTGGCGGCAGTGGCGCGAGGATATCGAGCTGGCGCACGAGCTGGTGGTCAAGATGCTGCAGTATCCCAAACCGATCATTGCGGCGGTGGATGGTTTGGCCTCGGGTACGGGGCTGGCGTTGGTTCTGGCGGCCGATTTGGTGGTGGCCAGTCATCGGACGGAGTTGAGTTTGGGGGCGTCGCGATGGGGAGTGGTATCGGGATTGGCGGTCCCCTTGATGGCATTCCGCGCCGGGGCGGCCACGGCGGCCCGCGTCGCCGTAGGCGGCGAGAGCTTGACGGTCAGCGAGTCCAAATCGTTGGGCTTGATCCACCACGTGGTCGATTCCGATCAAGTTTGGGTACGCGCTCACGGTTGGGTCGCAGAGATGGCCGCGGGGGCGGCGGAAGCAGTGCAGATGACGAAGCGATTGTTGAACGAAACGATCGGTGAGCAGCTATTGACGTGGTTATCGGTGGCGACCGCGACGACGGCCACCAGCCTGACGACCGATGCCGCGCGGGAAGGGCTGAAGGCCTTTAGCGAAAAGCGATCCCCAAGCTTTCCCTGATCTTCAATGAGCGACAGGCCCTACGGCGGGACGATAGGCAGACGTGGAATCACTACTATTCGAAGATCCTTGGATAATCGGGCTGCTGGGTCTGCTCAGCGGTGCGGGCGCCTTGTTGCTGTGGACGCAGACGATGCATCGCGCTGCTCTGGGCACGGGAGTGTCGCTGTTGATGCTAACGGTCGTCGCCGTGGCGATCAATCTCGTGGTGCGAACCGATCGCGAGCAGATTCGTGACAGGTTGCGGGAGGTAGCCGAAGCGCTGGAGCGAAACGATCATAAAACGGTATTGGCCGCCATCCATCCGGCGGCAGTGGAGGTGCGGCGACGGGCCGAGGCCGAGTTGCCGCGGTATGATTTTTCGTTCGCCAAGATCACGGGGATTCGTTCCATCGAGGTGAACGAGCGGACGGATCCCAAAGCCGCGGAGGCGGAATTCTTCGTGCGCGTCCACTTGTCCTCTGGGGGACAGGTCTTTCGCGTGGCGCGGTTCATTCGTTTGTATCTTTCCCACAAGGATGGACGTTGGTTGGTGCGTGATTATGAACACTTCGATCCGTCGGTAGGTATGCGGCGCACGGGCGGTTGAACGGCGGATTCCCATCGTATCCTGGAGAGCAGGCTGATGCCGTGGCGAGTAGGTAATGCGGGGGCGACGCGTGTGGGCAGTTGCTGGTTGGTGGGGGCGGCTATCTTGTGGGGGGCAAAAGCGATGATCTCGGTTTCGCCAGCGGTAGGTGCCCAGCCGCGTCGGGAGTCGTTGCCCAATATCGTCTACATCATGGCCGACGAGTTGGCCTACTACGAGCTATCGCACATGGGGAACGCCAAGCTGCATACGCCGAACATCGATCGATTTGCGGCGCAAGGCATGCGTTTCACCCAAGCCCTGGCGGCCGCGCCGGTGTGTGCTCCACTGCGGTGCGCTTTGATGACTGGTAAGCATTTGGGACACGCGTCGGTGCGGGCCAATGACGGTGGAACTCCCTTGCGCGCAGAGGAACCGACCATCGCCTCGATGTTGCACTCTCTCGGCTACGCCACCGGCGGCTTCGGCAAGTGGGGAGCTGGTGGGCGCGGGTCGACCGGTGTTCCAGAGAAGCATGGGTTCGACGTGTTTTTCGGCTATTACGATCAGGTGCACGCGCACAGTTACTATCCGCCGTATTTGGTGCGCAACAGCGTGGAGGTGCCCTTGGCGGGAAACCGTGGGGGACGCAAGGGACAAACCTACTCCCATTATCGCATCATGGATGAGGCGCTGGCGTTCCTCCGACAACATCGAGACCAACCCTTCTTTTGTTACCTGCCCATCACGCCACCACACGGGATGTACGATATCCCTGCCGACGACCCGGCCTGGGAACTGTATCGGCACGACCCCTGGATGCAGGATGAGGAGGTGCCTGCCGAGGCGAAGAATTATGCGGCCATGGTAAGCATGGTCGACCGGAACGTGCAGGAAGTGTTGGACGTGTTGCGCGAGTTAGGATTGGAGGAAAACACCATCGTCTTTTTCACCGGCGACAATGGTGGTCAGGATCGTTTTCGAAGTGAGGCTTATCCACGAGGTTTTTTTGGTCCAAATGTCGACCCTCGATCGGGAAGGGCATTTCGCGGGCAAAAGGGGACCTTGTACGAGGGGGGATTGCGCATACCCTTTCTCGTACGTTGGCCCGGCAAGATTGCGGCGGGACGGGTCAGCGATTTGTTGTGCTACCAGTGTGATATCTTTCCCACGTTGGCAGAACTTGTCGGTGGCGAAACGCCCGCCGATGTCGACGGCATCAGCATCCTTCCCGAGTTGTTGGGGCCAGCGCAGGTGGGACGGGAGCAACCGCAGCATCCGCACTTGTATTGGGAGTACCGCGACGCGACGGCCGTCCGCATCGGCAACTGGAAGGGAATATGCTCGGGGCCAGGACGACCGTGGGAGCTGTACGACTTGGCACAGGATATTGAGGAGGTGCACGACGTCGCCTCCCAGCATCCCGAACTTGTGCGCAAGATGGAACGTATCGCGGTGCAGGAACATCTACCCGCGCGGCCCGGGACGTACCACAATCGTCAATGGCAGGAGAAGGATCGGCGGGCCAAATGGGGGGAGACGGCAGTCGATCGTTGAATCGTTTACCGCGATTGGGCGGTTAGCGCTGCCGCGGACTGCAACGCAGCCAGCGGCGTGATGCACCAACACAGAGGCATAGTGGATTCAAGTATGGCACCCAGCGCAAAAGCTTTCCTGCGACAGACGCCTGGCCAACGGTGGAGGGCGTGGTGGCGTATCGTCCTGTGTACCGTGGGGTTGACGCCCCTGTTGGCGCTGGGAATGGGGAAGAAAGTGGCCAGAGGTCAAGGTGTATCGGTGCGTTTGGTACCTCCACCCGGTGAAGGCATGTTGAGAATTGCCACCTTTAACGTGTCGTTGCATCGAGAAAAGGAAGGGGAGTTGACCGCCGATCTGGAGCAGGGAGATGATCAGGCGGAGCGGATTGCCGCCCTTGTTCGCAATGTCCAACCGGACATCTTGGTAGTGAATGAATTGGACTATGCCGCCGATGGTGCCAACGTGGGGTTGTGGGAACGACGCTACTTGGCGAAGGACAATCTCGACCTGCTGGGCAGTGCGTCGTGGCCGATGCCTCATCACTTCTCGGCGGAGGTGAATACGGGACAACCGAGCGGTTTGGACCTCGACCGTGACGGAAAGAAAGGGGAGCCGGAGGATGCATGGGGGTATGGCAGGTTTCCAGGACAGTACGGCATGGCGGTGTTGAGTCGCTTTCCCATTGACGACGCTCACGTGCGTACGTTTCGTAAGTTGAAATGGTCCTCGATGCCCCATGCCTTGCGTCCTCGCGATCCGCAGACGGGGCAATGGTACTATGCCGATGCGGTATGGCAGGCGTTGTATTTGCCGTCGAAAAGTTTTTGGGACGTACCCGTCGCAACTCCGCAGGGAATCGTCCATGTCTTGGCAAGTCACCCGACGCCACCGGCATTCGACGGGCCAGAGGACCGCAACGGGTGCCGCAACCATGACGAGATTCAGTTGTTGATCGATTATCTCGACGATGCCGCATGGATTGTGGACGATGAAGGCAGAGCAGGTGGCTTGCCGCCTGACGCTTTGTTTTTCGTGGCCGGGGATTTGAATTGTGACCCGTTGGACGGAGAGAGTCGACATGAGGTCGTGGAGCGTCTGTTGGCCCATCGGCGTTTGCGGCAGGGGCCGGCACCGCGCAGTCGTGGCGGAGAGATGGCGGCCGCGCAGCAGGGAGGAGTCAACAGCCAGCATCGTGGCGATCCGGCGGCGGACACGGCCGATTTCAACGATCGAAGCGTAGGGAACCTACGCGTCGATTATGTGCTTCCGTGTCGCACCATGCAGGTGGTGCGCAGCGGCGTGGTGTGGCCGGCCGCCGACGAGGTTCCCCACGAGGTTCGTGGCAGCGTCGCGCGAGCGATGCAGGCGACCGATCATCGGCTGGTGTGGGTCGATGTACAAATTCGCGAGTAGATTGAGTCCTACCCATGCAAAACAGTAATGAAACGGCCACCGCGCCGCGTTTCGTCTTGATAGGAGGATTCCTCGGGGCCGGCAAGTCGACCACGGTGGCGCGGTTGGCGGAGCACTACACGGCCTGCGGCCAGCGCGTGGGGATTGTGACCAACGACCAGGCGCCGGGGTTGGTCGATTCCCATGCCCTGCGGCAACAAGGATTTGACGTGGGAGAAGTTGCTGGCGCCTGTTTTTGTTGCAGTTTCCACGAACTGACCGACGTGTTGCGCGATCTCAGCCAACGTCAGTTGCCGGAGGTGATCTTGGCCGAGCCGGTGGGCAGTTGCACCGATTTGGTGGCCACGGTAATGCGACCGCTGGTGGCCATGTACGAGCGTCCCTTGCGCGTCGCTCCCTATGGGGTGTTGATCAAACCGTCGCACGCACAACGTATTCTGGGGTTGTCATCGCAGCGCGGGTTTTCACCCAAGGCGGATTACATCTTTCGCAAGCAGGCTGAGGAGGCAGATTTTCTGGTCATCAACCGGATTGATGTGCTGGCAGAAGAGGCGGCAGACGAGCTGGAGCGTGCCCTGCGTAACGAGTTTCCAGGCCGGCCGGTATTGCGGATGTCGGCACGCACCGGAACCGGCTTTTCTGCCTACCTGGAATACTTGGAGCAAGAGGGGAGTTTCGCCACTCAGGTCATCGACGTCGACTACGACGTGTATGCAGAGGGCGAGGCAGAGTTAGGTTGGTTGAATGCTCAGTTGGTGGTGCGTTCGCCGTCGCTGGTAGAATTGGATGGTTTGCTGATGGAGCTGATTACCGATATTCAATCGCGGATCGTTCAGCAAGATGGGGAGATCGCCCATTTGAAGATCCTGGGGATGGCTGACGGAAACTATGCCGTCGTCAACTCCGTCACGCGGTATCATCCGCCCGAAGTGTCGCTCGCCAGCCATGCCATGGTCCGCCAGGCGAATGTGGTGATCAACGCTCGGGTAGGTACGGATCCCGTGAAGTTGGAACGCTTGGTCCGAGAAGCGGTGGCGGAGCTGAGCGATCGGCGGGGCATGCTCAGCAGTTTGGACACGCTGCAAAGCTTCCGTCCCGGACGGCCGGTGCCGGTGCATCGGATATCCTGACGCGCCTGGCCGCCGAGTGCCGCGCGTGTGAGGGCAGACGGGGGCACCAGCATCAAACTGCTTGCGCACCGACGGGGGCCCGGGATCGAGTTGGCCGTCGCCTCGTCACTGGCGGAGCGGCTGGCTGGAGACGGTCGCCGACGCGTGTCAGTCGATGCTGACTGGTGCACCGTCTTGTTCTGCGGAGCGAAAACATGCGTCCAACACCTGTTGCGTCTTGCGTGTCCATTCCGGCCAACTGGGATCCAGGTTGCCGCTGAGCACGATGTCGCTGAAGGTGCGGATCATGTTCACTTCCTGTGCTGTCTGATGACCGGCGTCGTATTCGCGGATAGCGTATCGTCGGAGGTGCTGTTCCATGTGGAATTCGCAATTGTCGATCACGTACTTGTCCTGTCCCACATGGGCGGCGACTTCTGGCGCATAGAACGGCAGCACAAAATCATCGATACGGAGATAGCCGCGATCGCCACTGGCATGGACCCACTGCTGGTTGTCGGTGACGAACGCGTTGTAAAACGATGCGCTAACACCACTGGGGAATACCAATTCCGCGGTGAATTGTGCAGGGACTGGCCCTGGACTGGTGTTTCCTTGCAGGGTTGCCAGGGTGCGCGCGCGGACTTCGACGGGCATTTCGCCTTTGAGGATCCACAGGAAGATGCGGATGCAGTACCAACCGAGATCACCGAGGCATCCGTGAGGTTCGAGCTGACTGTGGGTACGAATGTTGTGCTGACGAAATTCCTCGTCACCGGCGAAGGAGAATTGAGCGACCAGGCGGCGCAGCGTGCCGATCTGTTGCGGGTCGTCGAGCAGTTGACGGACGAGCGGTAGCCGCTGGCTGTGCATGAACATGACACCGTCCATGTATTGCACGCCGTGGCTGCGGCACGCAGCGAGCATCTCGTCGACTTGGGAGGCGTCGAGCGCGGCCGGTTTTTCGGCCAACACGTGCTTTCCTTTCTCGGCAGCTTGGATTACCCAATGATGCCGTTGGGCGGTGGGCAGCGGCACGTATACGGCGTCCACATCCTCCCGCTCCAGCAGCGCTTCGTAGCTGCCCACTGCTTCCGGCTGGGGCGACTGCGGCACCTGCTGCGAGCACTCATCGATGAATCGTTGTGCTTTGGAGACATCACGGCTGGCCACGGCGGTCACGCACGCATTGCCGCTTAGGCGAATGGCTTTCCAATTCTTGCGGGCGATACCTGCCGTACTCAGAATTCCCCAACGACAAATGGTGTCGGCCATGAAGTTGATTCCTTATCGCTAAGTGGAAACATCAAGTTGTTGGTGCCGCGCGACCGCGCCGCACCGGAAGGAAAAAACGGTTAAGTGTCGGTCGAGGGGGCACGGCGATCTGCGTCGCCATCCCGCTGGATCAGTACCAGGCACATGTCGTCGTTTTGTCGCGCACGACCGCAGAACTTATGGACACTGTCCATGATGTGGCGTCCCAATTCCACCAGGGTGCCGCGGTGCTGCGCGATGGCTTTTTTCAGGCGGGGGATGCCGAACATCTTGCCTTCCAAGTTCATCGCTTCGTTGATTCCGTCGGTGTACAGCACCAAGCGATCGCCGGGGGCAAGCTGGAGGGAGGAGCTGCTGTACTCGGCGTCATCGAAGACCCCCAGCGGCAATCCAGATTCCTCGTGACCGGGCTCCAGCAATTCTCCGTCGGCGCGGACCCACAAGGGGAGCATATGAGCCGCATTGACCAGCGTGCACTGCCCGTTGCGGGGATCGATGATGACGCACAGCAGGGTGACGAATTTCTCCACGCTCAGCCGGGCCAACCGCTTATTCAATTGATTGACGGCTGCCGCCGGATCGCTGGAGCTGGCCAGCAGGTAACGCACTTCGGCAGAGAGTTTGGCCATCAGCATGGCGGCAGCGACACCGTGTCCGGCCACGTCGGCGACCACCACCGCGAGGGTACCATCGGCCAGGGGGATGAAATCATAGTAGTCCCCTCCAATCTGCTCGGCCGGGTGGTAGTAACTGTAGAATTGCCATCCCGGCACCTGAGGATAATCTTGAGGCAGGAACGCTTCCTGAACGCTGCGTGCTAACCGTAGGTCTTGTTCGACTTGTTGCTGGTGAATGAGTTGCTCGTGCAACCGTGCTTTCTCGATGGCGATGCCCGCTTGCGTCGCGATGCCGGCTAACACCTCGAGATCGTCATGCGAGAATTGACGTCTGGCATCCAGTGTATCGATTTGCAAAGCGCCGAGGGCGTTGCCCGCGCTATCGATCAGCGGCGCGACGATTATGGAGCGGATGCTGAAGTCGGCGATGCTCATCGCCGACTGGAATCGCGAGTCGGCGCTGGCATCCAGGGAGATGATGGCTTCCTTCGATTCCATCACTTCACGAATCACCGTGCGGCTGATGCGGAGTTCTTGTTGAGGGTCTCCCGTGCGGGTCTTGTTCCACTTGGGAACGAGCTGCTCTCCTTCCTGCAGAACGATGAAAGCGCGATCGGCTTGTAAGAAAATCTCGAATAGAGTGTTCAGCAGTTTCGGTAGGACTTCGTCGAGTTTGATGGCTCCGGCGAGATTGCGGGCGATGCTCAGCACGGCGTGCAGGCGCATTTCGGCCGAGCTGGTCAATTGCGTACCGGCGCTGCTTTTGCGGACATCCAATTTCCGCTGCACACTGCGACTGGCATCGCGCTGGCCACCATCGTCGATGAGTACGACTCCCAGGGAGGAGCCTTCGGAGAGGTGTTCTTGGAAGCGCCGTGCGTCTCCCTGCTGCTGCTCATCATGGAATAGGTACTCGAAATCACAAATGGTGATTAGATCTCCATCGTGCAACGTCGTGGGATTGACGACCCGTTGACCGTTGAGCAGCGTACCATTACGGCTTTGCAGATCCTCTAAGACATAGTGCCCATCGCTTTGTTGGACGATCCGCGCATGATGGCGACTGACCGGACCGGCCTCGAGCACTACATCACAAGCCGGATGTCGGCCGAAAACCGTCTCCGCGCGATTCAATTCGATGCGTCGGCCAAATTGAGAACCGCCGGTAGGAGTGAGGAACGCCATAGGGTAATCGTGTGTAGGGGCCGCGGGGCAGATCGATCGATGTCAACGAAATAGTGCACAGTGCGGAGACCGGGGGGCGAAGGTTGCTCGGCGCGGTTCATGGCTGGGGGCTGCCATGCAACGCCTCGTCAATAAGTGTAGCAAAAGCTTCCGCTGGCGTTCGCGGATAGGGTTCATTCGGGATGCGGTTCCGCTCCAGCACCTGTTCGGCGCGTTGCATATATTGACGGAGTTCGTCTGCGGAGAGGCCTTCCCGAGCTTCCAGACTTTGGCCATCGTCACGTACTCGAGCGCAGGGTTGCAGCACGTACTCGATATCGTTGCGGCTCAGGATGCGTTCGGCCGCGCCGCGCAGTAGTCGTTGATTCAGCCGCCTCAGCGCCGTGATTTCAACGTCGGACAAACCGGCAGCCGCCGCCTGCCGTTCCACCGCTTGGACAGCGCCCCACAGCAGCACCGGGTTGTCCTGCAGGCAACTATGCAATCGCGAAAGCTGCTGGGGGTCGATCTGTCGGTTGCGCAATAACGGCAGCAGATGTTCCAGTTCGGCGATGATCGCCGCACGATCCTCCTCCGCCAACTGGCTCGATTCGATCCACGGGATGAGCTGTTGCCTGATCGCCTTTTCGGCTAACGGGTACTGATCGCGCAGCATGAAGTAGCTACCGAACGCACAAATGGCACTGAATGTAGCCAAGCCGAGGACGACGACGACCAAGCATGCAGGGCCAAGAGAGGGCTCCTTGGTCGCCGAGCCGGCAGGTGGGCGACCATCGTGCATCCGCACCGTCGCCGGAGCATCGGCATCGTCGGGATCGTGAGGAGACTGGGATGACACAGGCGAAAACCCTTTCGTTGTTTACGCAGCCTTGCAAGAGGAATTGTCGGGACTGGCCGGTCGGCATGACCAGCACCGGTCGACCATCTGTTTTCATCACTCGAACGGCTCGGTCATCCGCCACGGATCGAGAACTTCGTTCAACCGATCCTCGGGCAGAATGTTCATCTCCAGGCACACTTCGCGCACGGTCTTGTTTTCCGCAAAGGCCCGTTTGGCAATTTTAGCGGCCATGTCGTAGCCGATGATCGGATTGAGGCTGGTAGCCATCGCCATGCTCCATTCCACCGTTCGTTGGCATTTCTCGCGGTTGGGTTGGAGTCCGGCGGCACAGAATTCGATGAACGCGTCGACCCCACGAGCCATCAGGCGGATGCTCTCTAGCGTCGCGTGTCCCATCAGCGGCATCATGATGTTTAGCTGGAAATTGCCGCCGGCCGCACCACAGGTGGTTATCGTCGTATCGTTGCCTAGAACCCGAGCAGCGACCTGCATCAAGCTCTCGCACATTACCGGATTGACCTTGCCGGGCATGATCGAGCTACCGGGGGCACGATCGGGAAGCATGATCTCGAAAAAGCTGCAGCGTGGACCGCTGCCCAGCCAGCGGATGTTGTTGGCCACGTTGAACAGCGTGGTAGCTACCGTTTTCAATTCGCCGTGGCATTCCACCAACGCGTCGCGTTGCGCGTTGGCCTCGAAATGGTTTTTCGCTTCGAGGAACGGTATTCCCGTTTCTCGCGCCAGCACCTCCGCGACACGGCGCCCGAATTGGCGATGCGTGTTGATCCCGGTGCCGACGGCCGTCCCGCCGACAGGGAGTTCCAGAATGGACTGGATGGCTCGCCGGGCCCGCTCGATGGACAATTCGATTTGACGAGCAAAGCCGCTGAACTCCTGCCCCAAGCGGAGCGGGGTGGCATCCATCAAATGGGTGCGCCCGATCTTGACGATGTCGTCCCATTGTTCTGCGTATCGTGCCAGCACATCGTGCAGACGTTGCAGCGACGGAATCAACTCCTGCGCAATCTGTTGACCGACCGCCACATGAATGGCCGTGGGGAACGTATCGTTGGTGCTCTGCCCCATGTTCACGTGGTCGTTGGGATGGATCTCCTTTTCTGGTTGATCTCGCCGCCCACCGCAAATCTCGATCGCCCGATTGGCAATCACCTCGTTGACATTCATGTTGCTCGAGGTACCCGAACCGGTCTGAAATACGTCGACGGGGAATTGATCGGCCAGCTTTCCCTCGGCGACTTCTCTGGCCGCTTGGAGCAAGGCGTCGATCTGGGCCTCCGTGAGCGGCTTCTTGCCCACGGAACCGAGCAATCCCAGATCGCGATTGGCGACGGCAGCGGCGTACTTGACCAGTCCCATCGCGCGGATCAGTTCTGGCGGCAGTCGCCACCCAGAAATGGGATAATTCTCCACCGCGCGCTGCGTTTGCGCGCCGTAGTAGGCATCCTTGGGAACTTGAACCTCACCCATGGAGTCGCGTTCGATACGGTATTCGGTCATAGCACACCTGTACCCGTGAGTCACTGAGAATCGAATCGATGGTTCAGTATCGGTAGTTTTCACGTGACGGAAGCTCGCCTGCTCGGCGTTTGTCGGCCTGGCGGTCGCCGGTCTCGTGGTGGCGGTTGCCAGCGTTCATGGTCGAGGGAACGGTCGAAACTGACAAGGGGGAGCCCCGGTGAATGCTGTTTCGACTATATTGGGGCCTTTTGGGTGAGGGCGGTGCGGTCTGACGGGTATACCGACTTGCCCGGAGCGCAAGGCAGTTTGATTCAACCCAAAACGCACGAGATGACTTCAACGAGGGAACGCATGGGAGCGACGACAGCATGCGGTGAACGACAGGTTGAGGAGGGGATGCGAGCGGAGCATCGGCCTGCCAGCGGTTGCCGACGGCAGCGCGATCGAGATGGCGCCGACAGAGCTTGCCGTCGTCTGCTGCAGATCGGTTTTCTGTGGGTGCTGAGTGTCGGTGGCTCGGCCTCGCTGTCTATCGCCGCTGACACTCCTCTGGGGACGCAACAGGGATCGGCAGCTACGGTCGAAGACGCCGCGGGAGCGACGGTGCCGACGGACTCTCTGCCAGCAGCGGCCGGGGAGGCTGAATCAATGCCGGACAATGCCGGCGCTTCTGCCGCGGAAGAGGACCAGGCTGCACGAGAGCCAGCAGGGGTTGATCGTGAGGCGGTCGTGCCCGTGCTGTGGCGTCCGTTAGTGGCTTCGGCAGTGGGGGTCACCGTGGTGTTGCTGTTGATGATCGGACTGAAACTGCACGCCTTTTTGGCCCTCATCCTGGGGGCTTTGTGCATTAGTTTGTTCGTTCCAGTAGATGTCATCGGTTTTGCCAAGAGTCCCACTCCCCATGTCCTTCTCGATGCCGGGGGTGGTGAACCGGCGAACATCGTCAGTCGCGTGGCGAGTTCGTTTGGCAGTGCGGTGACTTCCATCGGCATCCTCATCGCCATGGCGGCGATTATCGGCAAGTGCATGTTGGTCAGCGGGGCGGCCGACAGGATCGTGCGCGCGGCGTTGGACGTGTTCGGCGAGAAGCGCGCGGCGCTGGCGATGATGGTCAGCGGGTTCATCCTATCGGTGCCCGTTTTTTTCGACACCGTCTTCTATTTGCTGGTCCCGCTGGCCAGGACTTTGTACCGGCAGACACGCAAGAACTATCTGTTGTACTTGGCGGCCATCGCCGCCGGCGGCGCCATCACCCATACCTTGGTCCCTCCTACTCCGGGGCCGTTGCTGGTGACGTCGACCTTGGGCGTTGATATCGGTATGGTGATCTTGATTGGGCTGATGGTAGGTGCTCCTTCCGCACTCGTTGGCCTCCTGGCGGCTGGCATCCTCAACCGCCGGATGCCAATCGAAATGCGACCGATGAGCAGCGCTGCCTCGCAGGTGGAAGAGGAGACGCCACTGGAGCGGCTCCCCTCCCTGTCCCTGGCGCTGGTCCCCGTTTTGTTGCCGGTGGTGCTCATCACCATCGCAACGGTCTATGGCGTCGTGTGGGAACGAATGCGGCATGGTCCGAGCGATGCGGCAGTGACGGCTGCGACTGAAGCGGACGCACCGCCTGCGGCGGTCGGCGCTCAGGTTGCTCAGGATGATGAGCCATTTGGCGACCGGTTGAGGAGCTGGCTCGATTTGATCGGCAACCCGAACCTGGCCATGCTCGCCGCCGCGTTGTTTTCCATGTACCTGTGTATATCGGTCCAAGGGTGCTCGTTCCGCGAGTTGGCCGACTATGTCGAGGAAGCCTTGCTTTCCGGTGGGGTGATCATCTTGATTACGGCTGCGGGAGGAGCCTTTGGAGCGTTGCTGGCGATGACCGAGATCCAAAACGTGGTCGAATCGTTGTTTGCCAAAACCCAGCAGGGAGGACTGATGCTGATCTTAGTGGCATACAGTCTGGCGGCCATGATCAAGGTGGCGCAGGGGTCGAGCACGGTGTCGATGATCATCACCTCGTCGCTCGTGGCTTCGTTGGCCGTGCCATTGGCCGATAAAGGACAGTTGGGATACCATCTGGCCTACCTCGTGCCGGTGATCGGTTCCGGATCGTTGATGGGTAGCTGGATGAACGATTCGGGATTCTGGGTATTCGCGAAGATGGGTGTGTTGACCGAAGGGGAGACGCTGCGGAGTTGGACGGTGCTGTTGGCGATTCTCAGTCTCAGCGGGTTGCTGGTCACTTTATTGTTTGCCTGGCTGATCCCCCTGGTTTGATGAGGGGTAACCGTTTACGCCCCGAGGTAGGTTTTTTGGGCGAGGGTAATCCCATTATTCCATACCAGCGCGTCGTGGTTCTCGGCTCACACAACGGGCACGGCTCACATAACGGGTTGCGATTGCGGGGCGAGCGAGGCTCCGGGTGAGCCGCACAGGAGAAGTGGGCTGCGGAACCGGCTCGGGAGCAGCCTCGCCCTTTCGACCGAGCCGTGAACGATTACGATGATTGGTTGGATGACGAGAAGTTAAACGGTGGGCTGCAGGGCCGTGACGATCGAGGAGCCTGTCGATGGATGAACAATCGACCCCGAAGCCGTGGCGGACAGCTGGGTCGGGATGTTTGTATGCTGTCTACGTGATCGCTCTCAGTACCGCTTTGTTATTGGTCAATGCCATTTTCGCCCTGACTCTCTTCAGCGTGGTGCCCAAACCGGCAAGTAAAGAGTTGGCGGCCCGCGTGGGGCAGTTCGTCTACTTCGTCGTGCCACTGATCTTGCTGATCCTCGAATGGCACTTGATCGATCGAATCTATCGACTTTTCGATCGTGGCAATCGACGCACGGGTGAGCGAATCCTGGCACGACGACGGGGATGGTGAGCGACGAACGTCTACTCGTCCACATCCTCGTACTCGACGTCGTCGCCGAAGGGGGCATCGTTGTCAGCGTCATCGGCCGCATCGCGGTAGTGGGCGGCAGTCGCTTTGCCCTCCGTGCGGCGGTCCTCTTCCCAAGGAAGTGTTTCCTCCTCTTCTTCTTCTGTTGATAGTGCCCCCGATGCCCGTCCCTTGGTGGCTATGGCTTCGGCGGCAGGTTGGGGAGCGTCGTCATGGGGGCGTATTTTGTTGGAACGCGGGGGCCGAGGGGGAGGAGGAGGAGAGGGCGGCGTCAGGGGCGAGGCGGTGTTTGGGGAGGCTGTTGGTGCGGAGTCTTCGTTACCTTCGCCTCCCTGCATGGCTTCCCACTCGGCCACCGACAGCAGCACCTCGCGGGCTTGCGATCCGTTGTACTGTCCCACGATGCCGTCCTCGGCCATGTAATCGATGAGACGTGCCGCCCGTCCGTAACCGATACCCAGGGCACGTTGCAGTAAAGAGCAACTGCCGCGTCCTTCCCGGACGACGATGTCGACGGCCGCGGCGTACAGTTCGTCCCTTTTGCGCAGTGCGCCGGGAGCGACCGGTTCGCCATTCTCGTCCTTGACTTTGAGATTGACCAGCTCGTTGACGAAGTGCTGCTCCCCGGTGCTGCAGTGGTCGACGACCGCGTTGATTTCGTCATCGCTGAGGTAAGTCCCCTGTCCGCGGAGGAGCATGCTGGTCCCTGGCCACAGGAAGAGCATGTCGCCATTGCCCAACAGTTTCTCCGCGCCCATTTCGTCGAGGACGACACGACTGTCGGTACGGCTGGCGACCTGAAACGAGATTCGCGCGGGGAGGTTGCTCTTGATCAATCCCGTGATGACATCGACGGTCGGTTTTTGAGTTGCCAGAATAAGGTGGATGCCAACTGCGCGGCTTTTTTGTGCCAGCCGGATGATATGCTGCTCCACCTCCTTGCCAGCGGTCATCATCAAGTCCGCCATTTCATCGGCCACGATGACAATGAACGGGAGGTGATCGGGGATGCAGTCTGCTTCTTCGGGCGTTTCGGGTTGCAAGCGATCGAGCAGTTCCTCACGTCCCAGTTCATTGTAGCTGGTGATGTGCCGGACTCCGGCTCGGGCCAACAGCGCGTACCGCTCTTCCATCTTGTCGACCGCCCAAGCGAGAATCGCTTCCGCCTTCCGCATGTCGGTTACAACAGGATGCATCAAATGAGGAAGACGTCCGTAGCCGCTCAGCTCGACCATCTTCGGGTCGATCATCAGCATACGCACCTCGTCCGGCCGTTTAGTCATCAGCATGGAAGCGATGATGGCGTTCAAACAAACCGATTTCCCCGTCCCGGTACGACCGGCAATCAGCAAGTGGGGCAGCGTGGCCAGGTCCACGCACAGCGGGTTGCCGGAGACGTCCTTGCCGAGGAACAGGGGGATCTTGTAGTTCCGCACCGCCGGCCCGGCCTCCTCAATCACTTCCCGCAGGCGGACCACTTGCCGGGCTTCGTTGGGGACTTCGATACCCACCGTGTTCTTGCCGGGAATGGGGGCGACAATGCGCACACTGGGGACGCGGAGCGCGATGGCCAGATCGTCGGCCAGCCCGGTGATCTTGCTCAGCCGCAGCCCGGCCTCCAGCTCCACTTCGTACTGGGCGATCACGGGGCCTGTTTCGATTTCCACCACGCGGACGTTGAAGCCAAAATCCTTGAACGTCTTCTCGAGGATCCGCGCCTTGCGGCGGACCTCGATCGCCTGTTGCTCGAAGTCCAAGTCATCGCTTTCCAGGAGTAAATCGAGACTGGGCAGAATGTACTCTTCGGCTCCGGCCGGCAGCAGCGTATCGTCCATGTGCGCTAGCGAGTCATTCTCCTGGTCGCTGGCCGACGTGGTGGCCTTCTTCCGTTTCGGTGCTTTGATTTTGATCTCTGTCGGTGGCGGCGGCTCTTCGTGTGGAAGATCGGCCCGCAGTTGGAGATCGCCCTGGTCGGTTTTCAGTTCGATGAAATCCGACTTTGGTTCCTCCGGCGGCTCAGGCTCCACATCCGACGGTGCGGTCGCCGAGGAGAGTGAACTGGTAGCGATGTCAGAAACGCTTCCCACACGGCCTGCAGGCGTTCCACTGCCATCCCCCCGTTGAGGTTCGGGAGCAGCACTTTCTTTCGCCGCTCGCTTCCACCAAGAGAACCACCGCCGCCAACGGCCTGCGGTGACCGCATCGCCTGGCGCCGGATGCGTGTCGGGACGCGAGCCGCGGCGGATACGAATGGGAGGATCCTGCTCGTGAGCTTCTCCCGACGGGGCGCGTTCGGCCTCGAGGCCGACCATGGGAGCCAGGGCCGGAGCAGGGATGACCATGCGCTTTTTGGTAATTGCCGTCATTAGCTTGGCCACCGACGCACCGCCGAAGAGCAACTTGGCCACCGCGCGAAACACCACGTAATCGGTACTCAACAGCAGGCCGGCGAGGAGTACGGCGGTAGTGAGAATCAAGCTGCCGGTTAGCGCAAAGTGAGCATTCAACCACGTGGCTGTCGTCGCTCCAAGATACCCTCCAGGACCGATCACCGGAGAGAATGGTAGGTGGACCGGTAGCAGCGCAAAAAATGTGGTGATGGCGACGATCACCAAAACCCAACCGAATTGCCGCACGGGACCAACGAAGTTGCTCTCGGCCCGCAACATCCACATCGCCAATAAACTCATCCACAGTAGGAAGACGATGGAACCAGCGCCCAACCCTTGGACGAGCACATGCGCGATCAAAGCTCCAATCCATCCACATGCATTGGCAATGGTCGGATTGGGGGGGTAGACCTCACCGCCGGCCGGTAAGAGCCAGGTCAGGACGGACGGGAGGGGACCGACGGGATCGGCCGGATCATAGGTCAAGAGGCTGATCCATCCCAACACGCAGGCCGCGGCCAGCAAGATGGCTTCGATATCCAATTCGATACTGCGTTGGGAAGTGGTCATTGGTCGTGGAACTATCTCCGACAGGAACGAGCATGGGCGAGCAGATGCCCTGCGGCGCACAGATTATTTTCTGTGTCCGAAGAGCATCAACATCGGTCGTCCTTGACCACTTCGAGGATTCCCTCGCCTAATGATGGCGGGGATGGTTCCGTATCAATTGGATGATATCGGACCTGGGCGTCATCGGCATGCAATTTCTTCAGGCCGCTTGTCGTAATCGTCCCTACTCTCACAATCGGTAAACTCGTTACTACAGGCCATGCGCTCTCGAAGACAAGTCCAACGATCCGTATGAAATACCTTGACCTGACCCTGGCCACTGTGGCCGAGAACCTGGCGTTGGAGGAGGCGATCTTGCAGCAGTGCGAGAATGGTACGCTCGGAGCGGAGGAATGGGTGCGGGTGTGGGACGCCCACCAACCATTCGTCGTCATTGGTCGCAGTAGTCGACTTGCCGAGGAGGTGGATCTAGCTGCAGCAGCTCAGATGAAGGCCCCCGTCTTTCGACGCATCAGTGGCGGAGCCAGCATTGCCGCCGGGCCCGGGTGCTTCTTCTACGCCGTTTTCTTGTCTCTGCATCGCCGTCCGCACCTGCGGATGATCGATCAGGCCCATCGATTCGTGATGGAAAAGATCGCTGCGGCCGTGAGGCAATTGGGGGTAGAGCCCCGCGTCGACGGCCACTGCGACTTGGTGGTGGGGGATCGCAAAGTCAGTGGCAATGCGTTGCGCATTCAGAGGAATTGGTTGCTCTATCACGGCACGCTGCTGTTGAGTATGGATTTGACGCTGATCGAGCAGCTTCTTCGCCATCCCCCGCGCGAGCCGGGGTATCGACGCGGCCGTCCTCATCGTGAATTCTTGGCCAATCTGGGGCTCGGCCGTCAGGAGCTTGCCGCAGCCCTGTGTCGTCAATGGCAGGCCGAACCGGTGCAGCAATTCAGCGTACCGCAAGTCGCAGTGACCCGTTTGGTGACCACCCGATACAACAATCCCCGGTGGAACGCTGCGCGGTAGCCGACGGTTGCCTGTTCCAGCTCCGTTGGTGTGGCCCAGCTTCCCGATCCCCGATGGTGCTCCACCTCGGCAACTTGCCCAGCGGTGCGAAAAGACTTAACTGCCTTCGTCCCCGCACACAAGCCCCCACGATACCATTGTCCGGTCCGCCTCCAGGCGTGCGCATTTGCGTGATGCCAAGGGGCCGTGGGCTTACGTCGATGCGGGGCCGACGGTCGGCGCGCAGGCGCAAGACTGGCCTAATTGCTAACGCGTTCCACGTAGTTGCCGGTGCGCGTATCGACTTTGATGACATTTCCTTCCTTGATAAATCCTGGCACGATGATTTCTGCCCCCGTTTCGACGGTCGCCGGTTTGGTGACATTGGTAGCCGTGTCGCCTTTGGCACCGGGCTCGCATTGCGTCACCGTCAACTCGACGTGGGAGGGAGGTGTCATGGTGATCGGATTGCCGTTGAACAGGACAATTTGCACCTTCATGCCTTCCTTCAAATACTTCCAATTGTCGTCGACCTGTTCGGCGCTCAATTCATATTGTTCGAACGTATCGTCGGCCATAAACACGAAGGTATCACCTTGGCGGTACAGATATTGGGCAGTGATCTCATGGACGTCGGCCGCTTCTAACTCATCCCCCCCTTTGTACGTGCGGTCGATGACCGTACCGCGAAGAAGATTGCGCAGTTTGCACTTGTACAGGGCATTGCCCTTGCCCGGCTTGACGAAATTCATCTCGATCATCAAGTAGGGATCGCCATCAATCTGAACCTTCAGCCCTTTACGGAAATCGCTCGTCTTGTAGGTTGGCACCGGTAGTCACCTCATCGTTAACAGTCAAATGTTGCTATCAGTGGGCAGCAGCAGATGTCCACACGACAGTTATCGCTGCCTTGGAGAGCGTGTTTTGGAGAAGATTCTACTAACCGAGCGGAACTCTGTCGAAGCCACTTTGGCGGCGAAATCGCGATGGCAGCACAGTCTGCGGACCGCCGTTCGCAGTGGGATCGAGCTGTGTCGACGGCTTGATTTGCCTCCGGAAGCTGTGAGTCCGTCGGCCGAGAAGGACTTTCCGGTTTTCGTCCCGGAGGAGTACTTGCAGAGGATACGGCCGGGAGATTTGACGGATCCGTTATTGCGGCAGGTACTACCTGCCCCCGACGAAACGCTACCTGGCGGCCAGCTCGATCCTGTGGGAGACCTGCAGGTCCAACGGACCGCCGGCATGTTGCAGAAGTACGCCGGGAGGGCGCTCGTGATCACTACCGGCGCGTGTGCGATTCACTGCCGCTACTGTTTTCGACGTCACTTCCCTTACAGTCAGGTCGCGGTTGGTCCCGCCACGTGGGCACACTGGATGGACCAACTGCAGGCCGATCCTTCGATCGACGAGGTGATCCTCAGCGGTGGGGATCCGTTGTCACTGGTCGATGGCCAGTTGCAGCGGCTGTTAGCAGCGATCGACGCGGTACCCACTGTCCGACGCATTCGTATCCACACGCGTTTTCCGGTCGTCATTCCCTCCCGGGTCACCGAGGAGTTGATCGAGCTGTTGAGGGCTAGTCGAGCTGCCGTTTACTGCGTATTGCATGTCAACCATGGGCAGGAAATCGATGATGCAGTTCGTGCAGCGATCGTCGGTATACGCCGCAGTGGAGCCGTATTGCTTAACCAGTCGGTATTGTTACGGGGGGTCAATGATGATGTCGAGGTGCTCGCCAGCCTGAACCGGGAGCTGGTCGACATGGGGGTACTTCCTTACTACCTCCACCAACTGGATCCGGTTCGTGGAGCGCTTCATTTCGAAGTCGGCGACGACCGTGCCCGTGAGATTTGGAACGAGTTGGTACGCCAACTGCCCGGTTACGCCGTGCCGCGGTTGGTGCGAGAGGTCCCGGGGGAGCCGAGCAAAACGCCGCTGTGATGGGGGCACGGGTGGTGGTAATCCCGTCGTTCACGGCTTACACAACGGGTTGCGATTGCGGGAGGGCGAGGCTCCGGCGGAGCCGCGCAGGACAAGTGGGCTGCGGAACCGGCTCGGGAGCAGCCTCGCCCATTCGACCGTGCCGTGAACGGTTTCGTAAAACTTGCGGCCCCTGAAACGACGACGAGCCACCGAGGATTCGGTGGCTCGTGTGGTTGAAACCGAGATTAACCTGGCGCGATACTTCTACGTTATGCCGGTTGCTGAATTACCACAACCACTCAGCACCGATCGACCAACCGTTGTAGGCGACTTCTCCATCGGCATCGATGAAGGGAGCACGGTTGGCAGTGAAGGCTCCGCCACCGATCGCGTTGCTCAGGTCGCGGGTGTTGAAGTTCTCCGGTGCCAGTGCCACATTGTCCAGGTAGAACAGGTTGTAAGAGGCTTTCACCGACCAGGAGTAGGTCAAGCGGTAGACGACGGAGGCGACGAACTCGGCGGCGTAAGCCGTTTGTCCATCCTGCATGAACTCCTGGGCGCTTCCGCCAGGGATCGAATTGGACATGACGTGGGCTTGCACTTCATGATGATTGCCGTAAATCCCTGCCTTGCTCTCGGCGCCGACGTACATTCCGGGCATGACGGCCACCCACAGATCGCCACCGACCTGGAAACCGACCAGCTGGTTTCGCGTGATCGTATCCATGTCGAAGAAGCGCAATTGGTTGAAGGTGAACGTGTTGTTGTTGCTACCAACGGCACTGAAGGTCAGGCGTTCGTCCAGGTCGATGTAACGGAGGCCACCAAGGAAGGAGCCCTGCAACCAGGGACGGAGGCCAACCCAGTGACGACGGAAGTTGATCTCGCCGTTGTGCAGCTCACTGTTGTAGTTCAGCGTGTGGATGAAACTGCGATCGGTATCGTCGAAGCCGCCTGGCGGGTTGGTGCCGAAATCGCTGAACACCGAATACAGGGTAGGATTCCCCGAGGAGATCGTATTGGCCGAAGCCGTGGCGTCCCAGTCGTTGAGGCCAAAGTACCGGAACTCCAGATGGGAACCGACACCTGTTTGCAAGTTGGCGATCAGTTCCAGGCCATAGCGAATCTTGTCCATATCCAAGTCGGTGATGCTGAGGACAGGAATGCCTCCCGGATCTTGGCCGTTCTTGCTGACGATCGTTTGCCGCACAAACTGCCCGGTGACCAAGTCCTGTTGGTTGCTAGAAAAGCCGCCGAAGTCGCTGGTGCGAGCCAAACCGATGGTGCCGCCGTAGACGTCGAACCATCGTTGTTGCCCGCTTCCGCCTTCGGCATACGGCGCCAACAGCCCCAGCACTCCGTGCAAGCGGCCACCAAATAGGTAATGGCAATCGCCGCCGCACAGCGGGCATCCTGCACCACCGCAGTATCCGCAGTAACCGGCAGGACCGCTTATGCCGAGTCGGCCCAGCAGACCTCCCTGCAACAGGCCGGCACCGCCGACACCACAACCCCCGGAGCATTGCCCCCCGCATGCTCCGGCACAGGATCCCCCGCTGCAACCACTTGGCAGGTCGCACTGGGCGCTCGCATAAACCACTCCTCCCGGCGCCGGGCCAGGCATCGCGTAGCTCGTCCCCGCAACCGGCCCGGCCGGCTGCTGCGCGTAGCCACCAGCATAAGTCGTTTGTCCGTTGACGTTCTTCGATGTGAACCCTTGCGCGCTCATTAAGAGAGCAAGCCCCATCGTGAGCCAGTGCAATCGACCACTGAGCATTCTCATTGATTTCTCTCCAGCGGCACTTCGTCCGTTCGGCAGTCCATACGCACCCAAGCGGTCATACCGCGAGTACATAACGTAGATTCGCTAAGTCCCGAAAACTCGGTACAGACGTGCTTATCGGCACAAACCGGCTGAAAAGTTTGCCGGAACCCGAATAATCGGCATGAACTGCAGGACTACCACCCACGCATCCGAGAGAATGCGAAAGATGGAGAAAAGCGGCGGGCTTTGGTGGCACGGAGGATGGCCGCAGCATGACGATCGTGCTACGGCACCGATCCGCGGCGTGCCCCTCCATGGAGGACGCCGTGAGCAGCGTCTACTCCTCGGACGATGGCCCGCCCAGGTGGACCGGAGGATGAAGCCGAGGTCGAGACTTTGGGGGTAGGCATCGTCGCACTCGTGCCTATCGGCATGCCGCCGCGCGGGGGAGTAGGCAGCGGATCGTTCGCGGGGGCCGATGACAAGTGGCCACGACTTGGAAGACCAAGCTCCCTGGACTAACCTCTTCTCCGGTGAGCAGACAAAACAGTCCGGCCAGAGGTGGCCCCATCCTCCGTATTCTTGTTCTTGGCGAGAGGAGAGCAACGGTGAACGGCAAAACAGAGTCTAGTACGAGCGATAGTTCGAGGCACCAACTTCGTGTGGTAGAGGTCGAACTGGCCGAACGCAGCTACCCGATTGTGATCGGCACTGGCGTTTTGGAGCAATTGACCGAGTGGGTGGGGCCACGTTTTGGTGCGTGCCGTCACGGAGTGATTGTCTACGATACCCACACCGCGCACATCGCATCGCGGGTGGAACAGGAATTACGTGGTGCTGGTTGGCGCATTACGCCGCTAGGTGTGCCCGCCGGTGAGGCCACCAAGTCGGTGGTGCACGCCGAGCGATTGTGGCAGGAAATGCTCGACGCCCGTACCGATCGCGGCTCGACAGTGATCGCCGTCGGTGGTGGCGTGGTGGGCGACCTGGCCGGGTTCGTGGCGGCAACGTTCGCCCGCGGCCTTCCGTTGCTTCAGATTCCCACCACGCTGCTCAGCCAGGTGGACTCGAGCGTTGGTGGTAAGACGGGCATCAACCTGCCGGGGGGCAAAGAACATTGTCGGCGCCTTTTGGCAGCCGAATCTAGTGATCATCGACCTGGAGACGCTCCATACGCTACCCCAACGAGAATTCCGCTCAGGATTGGCGGAGGTGGTCAAGTATGGGGTGATCCTATTGCCGGAATTGTTCGAGTATCTTGAACAACACGCAGAGGCCATTGGGGCCCAGGATCCGCGTGCGCTGGGGCATGTGGTGGAGCAGAGCTGTCGCGCGGAAAGCGATGGTCGTGGGCGCCGATGAACGCGAAGTCTCCGGCCACCGCGCGATCTTGAACTACGGTCATACGTTTGGCCACGCCATCGAGACGTTGACCGGATACGGCCATTACTTGCACGGGGAAGCTGTCGCCATTGGCATGCAGATGGCTGCCGAGTTGGCCAAGTTAATGGGACGGGTGGATGATCGTTTTGTACAGCGACAACGGGAGTTGCTGCAGCGTTTCGGGCTGCCCGTTTGCCTGACCGACGTCGCACCAGCCGCCATGTGGGAGGTCATGCAGCGTGATAAGAAAGTCGCCCATGGTAAATTGCGATTTATTCTGCCCAGTCGCATGGGACACGTCGAATTAGTCGAGGGCGTGCCCCAAGAGTTGGTGTTTGCCGCCATCGAGCGGTGTCATGCTCACAAAACTGATTGATGCGTCGGGGAAGTGGGAGAAGGAGAGACGTGTGGAAGCGGCGCAGGACCAGGCGAGGCGGACAGGGGCACGCATCCAGGCTCGCCCGGGCCGGCGAGCAGGTCGTCTTTCGGGCATCGTCTTTACAAGGAGTTGTTCACAATGACGGATTGGGACCGCCTGCGTCAGCGGGTGTTGACGTCGCAAGAGGTGCGCTTGGTCGACCGGATCGCGATCGAGTTCTACCACATGCACTCGCTGGTTTTGATGGAAAATGCCGCAAGTGGATGTGCTGCTTGGTTGCGTGACGAGTTCGTGGATCCGCAGCGCGCGGTGGTTCTGTGCGGGCGCGGGAACAACGGTGGTGATGGGTTGGTCATCGCGCGGCATCTGCGAGTTGCTGGCTGGGAGTGCGACGCCATAGTCCACGGCAACTTGGACGGGCTGAGGCCCGATGCGCAAGCAAATGCGCGAATTTTTATGGTAGATGCTCCCGATCGAGTGCACTTTGTCGAACAGCCGGACGAGGGGACGCGACAACTGCTCGAACGGGCCGATGTCATCATCGATGCCATGTTGGGGACGGGGGCTACCGGGAACCCCAAACCACCGCTGGATACATGGATCGACTGGGCGAACCGCTCGCGTGGAAGACGAATCGCCATTGATATTCCCACCGGGATCGATGCCGATTCTGGTCAACGATATGCCCCAGCATTTCAAGCGGAGAAGACCCTCACCTTCGTGGCACAGAAGCCCGCGATGGTCGCGCCGGGCGCGGAGAGCCTTTTCGGTGCCATCGCGGTGATGCCGATTGGTTTGCCGCAACGGTTGATTGCGGAGTTGGTGGTCCAGTCGCCGGAAGAACTGATCACCGCTTACAGGTCGAAGAACTCGTCATAAGCATCTCGCAGCAATTCCGTGTTGGGGACGATGCCGGTCCAACGCTCGAAGTCATACGCTTCGCATGCCACGGCGAGATCACGCCGGGTAAGAATCTCAGCAGACCAAGGCGCGGGTAGGGTCGACAGGGGGAAAGCAAGGACGCCTTCCAAAGTGATAAAACGCCGGGGCGGATCTTGCTCTGACGAAGCGGTGATATCACGTGGCGCATCACGTAGCGATGGCTCCACGCCTGAAGGACGGCTCTCCAGAGCATCGAGGAACATGTTCCACGTCCCTTCGTACATGGCGATCGGCTCATCGGAAACGACAACAAGATCCTCCCTCGGTGCGTTTTCATCGCGCAGATGGTGCTTCACCCTGTCGATGGCGTCGTTGATGGATATCGCGGTCAGGCCGCGTTCGGGGATGCTCGGTGGCCCTTCCCCCACTTTTTTCGACTCGGAATACGACCAAACCACCTGTTTCTGCTGTTGGCACAGGATCTCCAGAACGCTGAGCACCAAGTCCGATTGGCCGTGCAACCAGAACAGCGCCCGCTGCAAGTCGTCCAGGTAGTTGCGCAGCAGTTGGAGCATCCCGAAACCAGCGTGATGCCATGCTATCCATTGACCATTTTCGGGAGCAGCCGATGTGAAACCGCTGCGCAGGTAGGGCGTCTGGGGCGCGGGGGGAAACAACTGGCTGCTGCTCTCAACATAGGGGGGATAGAGACGAAGGGCCGCAAAATGCATGGCGCGGCACCCGGCGATCGCCGCCTGCAGGTCCTCGCTGGCAACTTCGACGCTGATCGCTGTCCAATCGAGTCCGTGGACAGCGAACAGACGCTGCATGAGGAACTGAGTGGGATATCCCGCTACCGATTGACCGATGCAACAAAGCACCCGTTGCGTTGCTGCTTCCATGTGTCGTGCTTCGTCGAGAGAATGCTGTTCGTGGTTCCCGGCCACTGCGAGTGGATATCGCCGTGGCAACAAGGCCGACGAGCGTGCGCAGGGCATTTCACTCAGATTAGCATGCCGTCCACGCCTCTGCCTAGCACCTGCTTTCTCGGGCATCGGCTCCGTCATCCAGGAAAGGTAGGTCGACATGCGTTCCGCAAGTGACTATCGCAGGTGGCGGTGCCGATCTCGTACCAGGGGACGAGAAGTCGTTCACCCTATGGGGAGAATGTGCCGGTAATGACGATGAAAACGCGCTTCGCTCTACTTCACGCCCATTTACAGGCAGCACTTGGGTGGATTGGCCGTGACAAGAATTAGGCTGGTTTATGGGGCGGTGCCCAAAATTACGTCGCCCCATCGGTGGCGGTTGCGGACCTGTCGATCCTTGCCTGCCGATTGCTACCGACGTTGTTCCCTCACGAAACCAGTGCGCACCGATCGGCTTTGAAAAGATCGTCCATGGAATCCGATATCGAACTCCCGGATGTTGACGTGGCATGGGGAGAGGGAGGTGGTTCCGCCAAAAACTCCTTAGTGGTTGGTGAATGGCTGCTGCCGTTAGCGACAATCGGTTGGTTGCTCTTGTTGGGCATGGCCTGCACGTGTGGCCAAGCTGGACCTCGGTGGTGGGTAGCGGGAGCGGTGGGGGCCGCCTGGGGAAGTTGTTTCGTTGCGGCCACCATTCTGGCGCGAAGTGCCGCCACGGGCCGAGGGTTCTTGGCCGCCGGGGCAAATACCGTCCTGACGATCGTGTGGCTGGAAGGTAGTACGGATGTCGACCGTGCGACCGCGATCTTCTGCACATCGATATTCCTAGCAGTGGGCTGGGGCGTCGGACGCTGCAGGGCGTTTGCTTCTCGGTCGGACGTCGCTGCGCGTCCAGGGGGGCAATTCCGCTGGACATTGGCAGATTTGGCAGTGACGACTACGTTGGTCGCCATGACGATGGTGTCGGTTCGCCTCCACGCCGAATCGCCAGATTATCAGGCAGGATGGGCCGCGGCGTGGCGGAACGGAGCCAATGGTTGGGGGCCGCTGCATGTGTGGGTCGCGCTGGTGGCCACCATGGCAGGTGCCATTTCTTGTTGGGCCGCATATCGCATCGTCTGGGAAGACCGCTGGAGCACGTCCAGAGGAATGATGCTTGTGTTCAGTATGCTCGGCGTCTTGGGCCTGCTGGTCGTTACCGGGCTGTTCCGTCCTCTGGGGACTCCCTTCTGGCGATGGTGTTTGGCTGGTCCCGGTCAGTGCCTTGCCGCACAAACCTCTCTCGTGCTGATCGGATGTGGTCTCGATCGGCTGCGAGAGTGCCTAAGGCGTTCTCCGTCGGCCGAGCGGTGCTTGCTGTCGTGACGTTCGTTGGCCTCCTTCCCTGCGCGGAGGGTGATTTTGGGCGATGCCGCGGCGCACGGTCGCTGGGATGCATCGAAGCCGGGTAAGGTGACGCGCAGGCCAGAGCTCCCCTCGTCGGGGCCGAGACTCAGTAGCAATCGGTTGTCTTTCGCGGACACGGCACCTCACTACCCCAGAGATCCATTCCCAGAGAGAGAGGGAGAGGAGGTGTGGGCAGTCCTGACGCCACCTTGCGGTTCTGGTCGAGTTCGGCAGTCTCTGGCGGAAGAGGCAAGGCGGGTCAATGGGTATCGACGTAACGGATGGGCCAGCCGAGCGCATGTTGCAGTTCGAACTGAGCAATGTTCTGCTCGATGACGGCTTGCAGGTAGGCTCGTTGCGCTGCCTCCAGCGCCTGCAGCGACTGCAAGACCTCCAAGGGCAACCCGTGGCCATCACGAATGCGCTGCAGGTTCAACTCGTAGGAACTGTGGGCAGCTGCGACGGCTTGTTCGGTAGCTGCAATGCGCGGACCGGCGAGCATCACGCGGGCATGGGCTGCCGAAATCTGACGCGTGATCTCATCCATGCGGTCGACGACCTCGAATCGGGCTTGTTGCAAGCGCGCGTGCGCTTGACGCACAGCAGCTTGTTCCCCCAGTCCCAAGTTGCGTACTTGCCAGGCAACGGCCGCATCGAGATCGTATCGATAGTCCGTATTATCGACACTACTACCCAAACCTCCGCCGAAACCTCCGGTACTGAAGCCTAGCAGTACGCTGGGGATGAACGGCGCTGTCTTCTCGCGGCGATAGGCGACGACGGCGGCGGAGACGAGCGACTGAGCTTCTTTCAATTCCGGGCGATTGGCCAATCCGGTCGCCAGCAGGTCTTCGACGGGCGTGTCTGGTTCGAGCAATTCAAAGGGGACCACGCTGGGATCGGTGGGGACGATCCGCTCGGCTCCATCCCAGCTCAGCGCACGCACCAGATTGGCGCGAGCCACCTCGGCTTGTTGAACGGCGGCCAGCCGCCGACTTTCCACCAATTGCAACTCCGTACTTAATCGATCGGCATCGGCCTGCAGGCCCTGGCCGGTTTCCGCAAAGTCACGGGTCAGTTTTGCCAGGTCGCCGGTCAACTGCTTCATCGCATCCATGATCTGGACGGCTTGTTCGGCTTCGAGCAAGCGGAGGTAGGCGACGGCTACGGCCAGCAATTGACTGTTCAACGTTCCATCGGCGGCGTGGCAACGGGCACGCACTAACCGCCGTTGCAATTCGGGCGAGTACAAGGCATCGCCCAAATGGAATTGCAGGCCTATTCCTGGCTGGGGGGTAGTGCCTGCACCGACGGCTCCCACTCCTAAGCCATATTGCAAAGAGTTGCGATTCACATCGACAATCGCTCCGTTGCTGGCTTGGTAGTTACCATCATGCCGATGGTAGCTCAATCCCGCGCGCAGGTGCGGCAGCCACATGGCTTGTGCGGCATCGAATTGTGCGTAGGCTTCCTGCACGCGCCAGCGGGCAATACCGATCGCCGGGTGATCGCCACCAACGTATTGCAATAACGTCGGCAGGTCCATGCCGACCAGGGCCGGTGTGGCGACGGCAAGTGTTGTCGCATCGTTTGGCGGTTCGGAGGTGAGTTCGGTATTGAGGAGGGATGATGGCTCGTCCATTAGAGGCTGGGCAGGACGAGCCGTCGTGCTGGCCAGCCGTACAGGACTCTCCCCGTTCGAATCTGTCGCCGACCGCTCTTTGCCTGGAGCCGCCGATGGCTGGCGTGGTCCCAGCGGCGATAGGTCGGCAGCGGCGGGGGCCGCTGCCAAGGGGTAGGAGCGAGTTGCGGGAGATGGCACAGCCGCAGAGACTTGCCGCGGACTTCGCCATCGCGACGGTGGTGAGTCCAGCCGCCACGACTGGCAGCCTGTCAACCAACAGAGCGGCGCCGCTGTACCAAGCAGAAGCAGGTGCCGTATTACGGTTTTCGCTGTTGTAGGGCGTCGCTTCGCGTGGTCATGCTCAGAACGTCGACCGCCACTTGCCCTACCGTAATTGGTGATCATGGCTTCCATTCGCTTCTGTTCGCTTCCTGACTCGGCGGACGCCACCGCCACTGATTGTGGAGCCTGTTGCGGTAGAATCGTCGTAACGAATGCAAGGCCTACAACGGTAGTGCCGGCATTTCCTCGTCGGGGAACGGTCGCCTGCGAGTTAAACGGTCTGCGTAAGAGGTAACGAATAGAAAGACAAGAAAAGTTCTGGGGCTTGGAGATGAGGGCCAAGTATAATGATCGGCTTGGGGCCCAATTGCGTTGTGGACCACCGTCAGGTTAGCCATCATGTCAGGTACTCGCGTCGTGATGAGTGAATGAGGGCGTCACCATGGCCGGCCAAGGTGGTCCTCGTTAGGGCGAGCGTAGAGTGGGGATGGTTTGTTGGTTCGACGAGGGAAAACTACGGCAATTATGGCAAGATCCGAATCGCGATTTCGGAAGATGGCGTGGGGGATGCTGATCCTGCTGTGGCTGAGCGGAGGTTGTGCCAAGAATCCGCCGACGGCCGTTCGGGACATGAAGCATCGGGTAACCCCGGTGCGCACCGTCGAAGTGCAGGCGGTGGCGATGCCGCGTCGAACGATTCAGCCGGCGACCGTGCGTGCCCTTTACCACACGCAACTACGACCGCGGATTGCCGGTTACGTGGGGGAGATTGACGCGGACATCGGGCAGGTGGTCGAGGCTGGGGCCGTGCTGGCAGTAATCGAGGTGCCGGAAATGGATGAGCAGCGACGGATTCTGTTGGCCGAGTTGGCCAGTGCCCAAGCGCGTCGACGGCGGTACGAAGCGGAGGTGGAACTAGCGGGTGCTGAGCTTCGATCTGCCACCGCGCGATTGGCCCAAGCCGAATCGGAGGCAGAGAAGGCCAATGCAGCGTTGGCGGCTGCCGAAGCGGAGTTTCAGCGGACACGGGATCTGGTGCAACGCCGGTCGCTCGAACCGCGGTTGCTGGACGAAGTACGTTTGCGGCGCGATGCTGCTCTGGCCGAACAGGAAGCGGCCAAATCGACGGTGGCATCGGCTCAGGCGGCGGTGGGGGTGGCCGAGGCGCGCGTCGCAGTCGCCCAATCGGAGCTGGATGCTGCCCAAGCGGCGATCGAAGTGGCTCAGCGCACGTTGGCCGAACTGGAGACCCGTATGGCTTATCGCGAGATCAAGGCGCCGTTCCGCGGCGTGATCACCGAGCGTCAGGTCGAACTGGGACAATTGGTGGCCGCGGAGGGATCGCCCCTGTTTACCATTGCCGCCATCGACCGCGTGCGCGTGCAAGTGCCGATTCCCGAAGCGGACGTGGGATGGGTGGGGGTCGGCCAATCGATGGAGCTGCGGTTTCCCGCTTTTCCTGCCGAACAGGTGTGGAACGTTGCGGTCACACGGACATCGACCGCTCTGGATGAACAGACACGCACCATGATTGTCGAAGCGGAGTTCGAAAACACGGATCGAAAGCTGCTTCCGGGCATGTTCGGCGTGGCCACGATCACCAGTGCCCAAGCGGCCGAAGTAGCCGCCCTTCCCGCTCGGGCCTTGCGGTTTACCGAGGCCGGAGAAGCGTACGTCTATGCCGTGGCAGACGGGGACACTGTACGGCGGATGCCGGTCACGACGGGGCAGGATACTGGCCACTTGATCGAGATTTTGGCGGGCATCGAAGTGGGCACGTTGGTCGTCGATGCTCACCTGGAGCGTTTCGAGGAGGGCCAGCCGATTCGGTTGGTCGACTAGCGACCGAATGCTACGGACGCCGCAGACGGCTCTCGTCAGCGCCGCCCCACGACTACTTCCGGTGGGCAAGCCACCTTGGCTACCGCCGCAGGGCGTCGAGCCGCGGTGGGGAAGACTTGGGAACATGACGGGACAAGACGAAGATCTACCATGCTGATCAACCTGGCACTGAAAAATCGTTTCGCTGTTTTGGCTGTGGTGGTGGGATTGGCGCTGCTGGGGGTGGCGGTGATTCCCGGCATCACGATTGACATCCTGCCGGATTTCAAGCAGCCGGTGGTGGTCAGCTTCTTCTCCTATCCCGGATTGCCGACGATGGACATGGAGAAGTCCGTCACCTCGCGGGTCGAGCGCGCGCTGACGCTGGCGGGAAAGATCGAACACCAGGAATCCCGCACCCTGCCTGGGGCCTCGGTCATCAAGGTGTTCTTCCAGCCTGGTGCGGATCCCAGTTCGGCGATGAACGATATCGTGAACTTGGAAGCCAGCGACATGTTCCATTTGCCGCCGGGAATCGAATGGCCGTTCACGTTGCGCAGCGAGCCGGCGAATCTTCCTGTCGTACTGGCAGCAATCTCTGGTGAAGGGCTTAGCGAATCGGAGCTGTACACGATCGGATACTACGCCGTGCGCAACAAGATGGGGGGACTGAAGGGAGTACAGATTCCGCATCCGTTCGGTGGCAAGTTTCGACAGATGATGGTGTACGTGGATCCGGCCAAGTTGCAGGCACATCATCTGGGACCGACCGATGTGGTGCAGGCGTTACTGCGCAGTAATTTGGTGCTCGCTTCCGGAACGGCACGCCTTGGCAGTCAAGACTATCAGATTCATCCGAACAATACGTTGCCCACCACCGAAGATATCGAAGCTGTACCCATCACCGTCCGCGACGGAAGGACGATTTTCATTCGCGACGTGGGATATGCTAAAGACGATGCGGCCATTCAGTACAACATCGTGCGGGTCAATGGCAAACGCAGCGTCTATTGCCCATTGTTGCGCGAGCCCGGCGAGAATACGATTGCGGTGGTGGATCGCATTTACGAAGGTATTGCTCGCGAGATTCCCCGGATGAAGGAGCGAGGGGAGATCCCAGAGGCCGCCGAAGTCGCTTTGGTGAGCGATCAATCGCACTACATTCGCCAGGCGATGAGCAATCTCTATTGGCAGGTCGTGCTGGGCGCCATACTGGTCACCGTCGTCGTGTGGTTGTTTTTGCGTCGCCTTTTGCCGACGCTGGCCATCATGGCGGTGATCCTCTTGTCGATCCTCATTGGCGCTTTGGGGTTCGCGTTCACCGGCCAGACGATCAACGTGATGACATTGGGTGGAATCGCCCTGGCCATCGGAACGGTGGTCGATGCGGCCATCGTAGTAGTGGAAAACGTGATCCGGCATGGGCGCGGGGGCAAACCACCGTTGGTGGCGGCGCGGGAGGGAAGTCATGAGGTGGCGGGAGCCGTGTTGGCGGGAACGGTTACCACGTTGGCAGTCTTTCTTCCAGCCGTTTTCTTGTCGGGGATGATCAAGTACCTGTTCGTCCCGTTGTCGCTGGCCGCCGTGCTCACCATCGGAGCGTCCTATTTTCTTGCTCTGACGGTTATTCCCGCTTTCTGCGCAACCTTCATTCGCGTTCATCAGCCGGAGAGGGACGAACAAGCAATGCAGCCGGGGAAGGCGAATGAGGAGCGCTCACGGGGCTGGTACCAGCGGACGCTCGATCGTTTCCTGGCGCATCCGTCCCTCACCTGTGCCCTGACCTGTGCCTTGTGTGGGGCGATGTTCTTGCTGTGGCCACAGGTCGGCACCGAACTTTTTCCTGAGGTAGATGCCGGGAGTTTCGAATTGCGTGTCAAGACGACGCCTGGCACGCGTCTCGAGGAGACCGAACGGTTGGTCGCTCGCATCGAGCAGACAATCCAGACGGTGATTCCGCCCGAGCAGATCGAAACCATCATCTCGAATATCGGCTTGCCGGTGGGCAAAGGGGCCGGGTTCTCCACCGTACTCAGCTCGAATTCCGGTCCTGATAGTGCCTACATCATTGTGAATCTGAAGCAACAAGGACGCCGTATGGGAACGGCCGACTATATCGAGCGCCTGCGGTCAAAGCTGGCGGAGGAATATCCTCTGGAGCAATTCCTGTTCGTCTCCGGTGGTATCGTCAACTTAGCACTCAACCAGGGAGTACCCGTGCCGATAAGCGTTCAAGTATCGGCCGGATCGCTCGATCAGTGCCGGACGGCGGCCGAACAGGTCGTTCGCGCCGTCAGGGACATCCCAGGCGCTCGCGACGTACAGATCGCTCAGTCGCTGGATTATCCGCAGTTCGATATCCAAGTTGATCGAGTGAGGGCCAAGCAGTTGGGGGTCGATCAGGAGAAGGTCGCCCAGACGGTGGTCACGGCGCTGGGATCAAGCATCGGTTATGCCCCAACCATCTGGATCGACCCGAAGACGGGAACGGATTTCTTCATGGGAGTTCAGTATGAAAGCAACGAACTTCACTCGTTAGACGAGCTGCGGAATCTGCCCATTTCGATCCGCAGCGACAACGGCCCGATCACGATCCCGCTGGGGCACATTGCGCAGGTTCGACGCGTGACGATTCCTGGTGAAATCGCGCATTACAACATTGCCCGCGTCAATGATGTGCATATCAACGTGGCGGGACGAGACCTCGGCTCGGTGGCTCGAGACGTCGAAGCGGCGATCTCTGGCATCGATTTTGCGCCGGGAGTGACCGTCAGTTTGCGCGGTCCGATCCAGACGATGCGCGAGGGAATGCACATGCTGGGAATCGGCCTGGTGGTGGCAGCTGTCCTGGTGTACCTGGCCCTGATGGCCCAATTCCGCTCGTTTCTCGATCCGCTGATCATCATGTTGGCTGTTCCCCTTGGTTTGGGGGGCGTCGTTCTGGTGCTGTTTCTGACCGAAACGCGATTCAACATCCAATCGGTGATGGGAACGCTGATGATGATTGGAGTGGTGGTCAACAATTCCATTCTCCTGGTGGAGTTCGCCAACCGTCGTCGTCGCGAAGGCATGCCCGCCAGCCAGGCGGCTCGGCAAGCGGCATTGATACGCGTGCGGCCGATTCTGATGACGTCCTTGACCTTGGTCGCATCGATGCTGCCAATGTCGATTCAGTTCCTGCCCGGGAACGAAGCGATGATTCCGCTAGCCCGCGCCCTGTTGGGAGGGATGGTGGTCTCTACGCTACTAACCTTGGTGCTGGTTCCCTGCGTGTATACGCTGATCCATCGGTCGAAGGCCTAACCGCACGGTATGGCAGCTGGGGCGCATCGAGGCTGGAAGGCACTCGACTGGGGCTCCCGTTGCAGCACGGAGGTGGTCGAGCGAGAATGGCGTTCGAGCACGGTCCATCGCCACGTGCTCCCACAAGTTATCGACTCGGCTGGAGATGCACCAAGCGATGTTGCCACGTGAAGAATACATCGAGCAAGCCTATTTTTTCAAAACGCTCCTCAGCCGTCTCGATCAAAACATTCCCCTGCAGGAGTTGTTGGCGCAGACGAAGCATGAACTGCTCGCCTCGACCAAGCTGCCCATGGCCATTGATTTGATGTTGGCCGAATTGAAGCATCGGGGAGTTATGGGAACGGCGATGCACATGCTTTCCCATTACTTTGTCCCCTACCAGACGTTTCTCGTGCGCGAAGCGGAGGAGGATCGGGGACGGTTCGACTTTCGTGTGGCCCTTCGCATCTTGGCCGCCGAAGCCGAGTATCGGGCTAGCGATCAGTTCGATCCCCAAGGCTTGTTCTTCTTCCAGTTCGAGGCCATCTCGCGCAATCGACTGCGTTACGATCGGGGGTTGCTCGCGATGTCCGAGGACCCTGCTTTCGATCCGCCGTGGAGGGAATGGCTACTGCTGTTGCGCCGTCAGTTGGGGTTGTTCGACTTGGCGGAGATGATCTACGCCCGCAGTGAGCACTTTCTGACCAAACAGCGACCGTATGGCGAAATCGAGAATCCGCTTCCCGTGTTGTTTGGCGAGGCGGAAGGGCGAATCGCGCACGCCAATCGCCGCAAAGATCCTCTGTTTCTGTTCGCCGCCATGCAGCGGCATCTGGGGTATCCTCCCGTGCCCCGTCCGGACCCGATCGATCCCATCCCGTCGTTGGTTCCTCAGTTGGCGCGGCGCATCGAACGATTGGAGATGCGGATCAAGCTGATGGAAGAAGAGCAACGGGGGGGGCTGGACATCACCAAGTTCTATCAGTCGGGAAAGATTCCCGAGGCAGGCGATGATTTACTGAAACTCGATTAAACTGAAAAGACTTCCGCGCCCAGGTGCGGTAGACTCAGCGGGGCCAGGAAGCGACGACCAAACGCTCGTTGAAGCCCGGTTGCTCCCGATGCCGGGGGATATTCAAGCTTTACCGTCAGTGGCGGGACGGCTACCATCGTTGGTGGAATTGCTCGAATCGAGGCCCGACAAGCGTCGAGCGAAGAGACACTTTGCGGTAGCGACCAAAATCATGCTAAAAGAAGACAACAACGTACGAAAGCTCATTCTCAACAGTGAAGAACGGGAGGGAATGCGCGCGGCCGGGCGGTTCAATGCCCAGTTGATGGATGAGGTGCGCCGGCATGTCCGCGCCGGGATTACCACTGCGGAGATCGACCGCATCGTGCACGAGTTTACCATGGATCATGGGCACACGCCTGCCACGTTGGGATATCTGGGATATCCGAAGAGTTGTTGCACGAGCATCAACGATGTGATTTGCCATGGAATTCCGGATGAAACCGTGTTGCGTGAAGGGGATATTGTTAACGTCGACATCACCTCGATCGTCGATGGATGGTATGGCGACCAATCGGAAACTTTTGTGATTCCGCCAGCCTCGGAGGAAGCAATTGGAGTCACCCAGGCTGCCTTCGATTGTCTCTACCTGGCTATCGCGGCGATCTCTCCGGGGTGTGCCGTGAGTGTGATTGGAGAGACGATCGTGGCGGAGGCCACCAAGCGGGGCTATTCGGTGGTTCGGGAGTATGTGGGGCACGGTCTGGGGCGCGTGTTTCACCAGCCGCCCAACATTCCCCATTTTCCCGATCGGCGTTCGCGTCAACAGCGGTTGATGCCGGGCATGTGTTTCACCATTGAACCGATGATCAACGCGGGGACACGATTTACGAAGCTGGATAAGAACGATGGGTGGACGGTGCGCACCCGCGATGGAAAGCTATCGGCGCAGTTCGAACACACGATCCTGATGACCGAGGAGGGACCGGAGATTCTGACTCTTACCGAGCATGGGCCTCGACCGGGACATCAGTTTGGCAACCCGTCGTAGGTGGGACCGAAGGGCCGGTTTCCTTCCCCGCTCGACCTTTTTCGTCCTCGGCTGGCCGGTTGGCAATGGGCGTGGTGGCCGTGTTCCGACAAGCGCTTTGATAGGTCGATGGTAGGCGGGAATCGTCCGCGCTGGCGTCGGTAGCGACGGATCTGTGGCGTTGTTCCAGGGCTTCGATACGCGCTAACAGACGATTGAAGTCGTTCGCCAATTCGTGCCAATAGTCACCGTCGCGAAAACGGATGGAAGCCACCGACTCCCCGTCGGCAGCAGCGCGTAACGAGCGTCGGAACCGCAGGATGGGACCAGCGAATCGTTGGCTGACTTTCAGGGTGTCGTAGAGGAACGACGGGACCATGGCGACCAAAATAATCCAGAACAGGCCGTAGTTTTCCCAAGTCGCCAGTAGCGAGGTGCGCCAGTCGCTTCCCGGTTGGGCGGTTACTACTTCGAATGCCCAAACGCACACCCCGGTGACGAACATGTACGCGCACCAGTGCAACACCAAGTGCTTGGCCAATGCTCCCTGGACCTGCCGATCGACAAAGACGCGTTTACGCTTGGCTTTGAGGTTTTTGGGCGAGTTGGACATCCACCTTTTCTCCTGGGAAATCGCAACGAGCAGAGTTAGCAGGGCTGGCGGCCGTTTCCTGGCAAGAATAGGCCGTCGCGCCGTCGCAGCACTTCGATTGAAACCTTAGCTCACGGCGTGGGCAGTGTCCCTGCTTGCGCGGTGGTCGAGTGAAATACCGCAGCGGGGCAGAGATAGACTATGCTGTTTATAGGGGTTAATCGCGCTGAGGCGGTCGGTGCCGCTGTCGTGGAGGAGTGCGTCTAGTTGCGACCGGTTGCTTGAGCAGGTAGATTAACCGGCTGATCTTCAACGTCGCCTGCAGCGATCGCGGCGGTCTGTGCGATCGAAGGGATGCGGACATCTTGTCACTGATCGTCTTCCCCCAATCCTTCGCTTGCCGAGGTGAGCTGCACGACGTTCTTATTGGTTCGTTCTCAAGCTTTATCCAAGCGCGACTACCGCGGAGAATGTGACTGCTCGTGAGGCTCCTGGACGCGTGGTCACGAGGTTGGCTCTTCGAAATCGCGGCGGCTTCTGAGGAGAAGTGCGACCGTCGAGCTTGCCAAATGCATTCTTCGTCGCCGGACGAGAGAAACTAGTTGTTGATGGTTGCCATGTGGAATTGGTTTTGTTTCCTGGCCGGTTGGCTATACGCCCTTCCTGCGTTGGGCCATGGTCAGCGTCGCCACTGCCGTGCCGACGAGGTATCGACGGGGATTGCTGGGACGGTGTCGATCCGGTTCTCACCCAGTCCTGCATGGGGAGGCCGGAGGCTCGACGCGTGGACCACGACCGCCTCGCTGGACACTCGTTTTCTCCGCGAAAGCCGCGCTGTGACAGAAAAGAAAGGTTGTTTCTGTGATAGCTGCATGTTTCTTGGCGATCCCATTGCCCGTGCTGGTGGCGCAGTCGGGCAACTTCACTGCCTTGTTGGCGGGGTTGATCGGCCTGGTGGCAGGAGCCGCCGGCGTGCTGTTCGTGCTCAAGTTGCGTGGGCGCGATCTGAAGAATCAGGCGGCGGCGATCCTCGATAAGGCGAAGACGGATGCCGCCAATGTGTTGAAGGAAGCGGAGCTGGAGGCCAAAGAGCGCGCCTTGCAGCAGAAGCAGCGCTTCGACGAGGAATCCAACCAGCTACGCAAGCAGTTCCGTAAAAAGGAAGAGGCGCTGGATCGTCGCGAGGAAGCCTTGCAACAGGCTGCGGACGATCTGCGCAAGCAGGAGAAAATGGTCGAGGCGAATCAACGGCGGCTATCGGAACGCCTCGAGGAAGCCACTCGCCGCTCCGAGCAATTGAAGAAGCTGATCCAGGAACAGACGGCCAAGTTGCAGCAGTTGGCCGGCCTCAGTCGCGAACAGGCGCGAGCCGAACTGTTGCAAGTCTTGGAACAGGAACTGGAAAACGAGGTGGGGACGCAGATCCTCAAGCATGAGCGACGGATCGCCGAGATCGCTGACCAAAAGGCGCGGGACATCATTCTGACCGCCATGCAGCGTTATGCGGCCGCTCATACTGCCGACTCGACGACCAGCACGGTGGATATCCCCAGTGATGAAATGAAGGGACGGATCATCGGTCGTGAAGGCCGAAACATCCGTGCTTTCGAGAAAGCCACCGGAGTCGATGTCATCATCGACGATACCCCTGGCGTGGTCATCGTGTCGGGGTTCGATCCGGTGCGCCGCGAGGTCGCCCGCCAGGCGTTGGATAAACTCATCGCTGACGGCCGCATCCATCCTTCGCGCATCGAGGAAGTCGTGGCAGAGACGGAAAAGGAACTGGATGCCTTTATCCGACGTAAGGGGCAGGAAGCGGCCGAGGAGGTCGATGTCACCGGACTTCATGATCGCGTCGTCTACATGCTGGGACGCCTCCATTTTCGCACTAGCTTCAGCCAAAACGTGTTGCGGCACAGTGTCGAAGTCGCCTTCCTCTCCGGCATGATGGCGGAGATGATCGGCCTGGATCCGGTGCTGGCGCGCCGAGCCGGATTGTTGCACGATATCGGCAAGGCGGCCGATCATGAACTGGAAGGTGGTCATCCGAAGATCGGCGCCGACTTGCTGCGCCGCCACGGTGAGAACGAGATCGTCGTCCACGCTGCCCTGGGACATCACGATCAATTGCTGACCGAGTATCCTTACACGCTGCTGGTGGCCACGGCCGATGCGTGCAGTGCCTCGAGGCCAGGTGCCCGTCGCGAGTCGTTAGAACGGTACATCAAGCGGATGGAGGAGCTGGAATCGATTGCTAAGGGGTTTCCTGGGGTCGAGCAGGCCTTTGCAATTCAAGCGGGCCGAGAATTGCGCGTCATCGTCAGCGCGGCGGATACCGATGATGCCAAGGCGGCGAAGATCTGCCGAGATATCGCCCACGCGTTCGAGCAGCAACTGACCTACCCCGGCGAGATCAAGATCACTGTGGTTCGGGAAAGCCGCTTCACGGAGATCGCTAAATGAGCGGTGGTGAGGAGCCGCCGGCGCCGCCCGAGGAAGGGTGTGTGCGCCTGGTGATGATGGGCGATATCGTCGGTAAGCCTGGTGTACGAATAGCCTGTCGGGCGGTGAACTGGCTGCGTACCGCCCTTCACGCGGACCTGATCGTGGCCAATGCGGAGAATGCCGCCGACGGGTCCGGCCTGCGCTGTGACCAGTATCGCAAACTGACCCAAGCCGGCATCGATGGTATCACGCTTGGCGACCATGTCTTTCGCAAACGAGAGATTGTCGACATCCTCGCCGCCGAGCGGAACATCGTGCGGCCGGTGAACCTGCCCCCTACCGCGCCTGGGGCCACCCACATGCTTCTGAGGACGGCTCGCGGGATACCGGTGGCCGTGCTCTGCGCGCTGGGCCGGATCTTTATGCCTCCCAACGATTGTCCGTTTCGCCGCGTTCCTCAAGAGCTGGACCGGATACCTACCGAGGTCAAGATTCGCCTGTTGGATTTTCATGCGGAAGCCACATCCGATATGCAGATGATGGGACGGTATCTGGATGGAAAAATCTCAGCTGTCCTCGGCACCCATACCCACGTCGCCACGGCAGATCAGCAGATTCTTCCCGGCGGAACTGCCTTTCAATGTGACGTCGGTATGACGGGACCGTTCGAGGGGATTTTGGGCAGGAAAATCGCGCCGGTCCTCGATAACGTCCTCACCGGACTCCCGGTGCCGTTCCAAGTGAGCACCAAGGATGTGCGATTGAATGCCACGTGGTTCGATGCTGATGCGACCACCGGGCTGTGTCGTGCGATCGGACGCATCGCCATTGCTGAGACCGAGCTGCCGGGCTAGCAATCGACCGCGGGCGGCTATCGGCCGCCGATTCTCCTGGGCCTCGCCAGCAGGGGGGCTGCGGCGCAGCGGGCGAATGAATCGGCAACACGGCTGGCCGGTGGTCTGGCGTTGCGATCTCCGCCAGGCTACCGGAGGGCAGTAGGGCAACGAGGGAACAGGAGCGATGAGCCACGAGCAATCCCAGCCAGGTAAATCGACCACCCGCGCCGCCTGGGCGGCCGCTTGGAACGGAGCGCCGTTGACTTGGTGGACCCGCGTGGTGATTGGGCTTTGCGGAGCGGTACTGGGCGGGCTTCTCGCCGTGGCCTGGTCGCTTTCCCCAAACCCGACCGGTCGAGGTACGCACCAGCAGCTCGGGCTTCCTCCCTGCGCGTTTGTCACTCTGTGGGACATTCCCTGCCCCGCATGCGGTATGACCACCAGTTGGTCTTTTCTCGTGCACGGGCGGTTCTTGGAGGCATGTCGCGCCAATGTGGGCGGGGTGTTGTTGGCAATAATCGGTATGGCTTGCGTTCCCATAACTTGGTATTTCTGCATTCGAGGAGTGGCGACGCGCGGCGAGTGGTTTTCGCTAGCATTGGCGATCCTGTTGTTGATAGCAGGTGCTGTTGCCATGGTGCAATGGATTGCACGGCTGCCCGGTTGAGCGGCGGTTCCTCATCGACTTACCAAGCCTTCTTCCGATCGAGGCGATCATGAGACGCAGGACGCAGTGGGGACATTGGGCATGGATTGGGAGCCTATTGGCCGGACTGATGACCACGACACCAGGATGCGTGGGCTTGTTGGCCAATGTGTTGCATGCCGTCTACGGCAACAACATTCCCGCCAAGTATGAGGGGCTGGAAGGAAAACGTGTGGCATTGCTGTGCCGTACCGACGCTGGATTTTCTGGTGATGCCACTTCTTCGATTCTTTCCAGCAGTATTCACGCCGCCCTGAGTATGAATGTCAAAGACATCGACATGGTGCGGCAGTCGGAGATCGAACAGTGGCTCGATGCCCACAGTTGGGACGATTCCGATTACGTCGAGATTGGCAAAGGGGTGCAAGCAGATCGCTTGGTCGTCGTCGAGGTATCGAACTTGCAGCTAAAAAATGGACAGACGCTCTACCAAGGGCGGGCCAACGTCACCGTGACGGTGTACGAGATTCCCAGTGGCAAGTTGGTGTTTCGCGAGCAGATGCCGGAGTTCGTGTTTCCATCGACCGGAGGGATGCCGGTCACGGAAACCACCGAGACGAAATTCCGCAGTTTCTTTTTGCAGGTGATCACTCGACGGGTGGCAGGGCTGTTCTATCCGGTAGATGCCACGTCGGACGTAGCGTTGGATGCAACGGCCAGTGGGATCTGAAGTCGGCTCGGGACGAGCGCTCACTGGCCCCTCCCGGACTCGGTGCGGTCTTGAGGACTGCCGTAACCACCTCCGCCGGGCGTGAGGATGCGAAGGCGATCGCCGGCGCGAGCCACGAACTGGCCGCTGGCAGGTAACCGCTGCGGAGGTTGGTCAGGGCGCACCAACCAGTTTTCCCCGATCGCGCCCGGCTCGCCACCGGCCAAGGCGAACGGAGGCCATTGCGGGTTTCGGCGTGATGTCAGTAAGGTAACGTTCACCTCGGTCAAGAATTCGATCTCTCGGAGGACACCTTCACCGCCCCGAAATCTGCCTCGACCGCCACTGCCGGGACGCAACCGGAAGTCGACCAATCGCACCGGGTAACGTGCTTCCAGCACTTCGGGGTCGGTGAGACGTGTATTGGTCATGTGCGTATGCACGCCGCTCTCACCGTCAGCCCACGAGGTCGCCCCCGCCCCACCACAAATGGTTTCATAGAATCCAAAGGATTCTGTCCCAAACAAGACGTTGTTCATCGTGCCTTGGGATGCGGCGGCCACGCCTAGCGCTCCCAACAGGACGTCAACTACCCGTTGCGACGTCTCCACGTTTCCCGCAGCCACCGGCGGACTGTCGGCTGCCGTGGCTCCACGTGGCGGATTGAGGATGCCCTCAGGGATGTGGAGGTCGATGCGCTGCATAACCCCTTCGTTGAGCGGAAAGTCGTCGGCCATCAAACAGCGCAGCACGTACAGCACAGCCGCGCGCACGATGCTTGGATTCGCGTTGAAGCTCCCCACATCGACCGGCCCGCTACCGGAAAAATCGATCCGTAATCTTCCGTCTTCGGTCCCCTCCAGCGTAACAGCGATGGGGATTCCATGATCGAGCCAATCCTGGAAAGAATACTTTCCCACCAATTGACGACGTACGAGCTGATCAATTCGATCGGCCGCGGCTTCCAAAAGCTCAGCCGCGTAGCGAGCGATGTTCTGCCAACCGAACTGAGTGGCGTATTCGGCAATCAGTTCCGCGCCGCGACGATTGGCGGCAACTTGGGCAGCGAGGTCGGCCAGCAGCTCGTCGAGGTTTCGCGGTGGGTAGGGAGCACGGGAGAGTAAGGCCCGCATGGATTCGAATTGGGCAGTTCCACCGCGGACCAGCATACGCGGCTCGATGAGGACTCCCTCGTCGGCCAAACGCCGGCTGTTGAAACCCATCGACCCGGGGGTGATACCGCCTACATCGGCATGATGCGCGCGATTGGCCACCAACAGGGCGCGTTGACCTTGGTCGTCGAAGACGGGGCTGACGACGGTGATGTCGGGCAGGTGGGAGCCGCCGCGATAGGGGTCATTGGTGACCACCGCGTCACCAGGCTGGAGGTCAGGAAACGCGCGCAGGATCTCCCGCACTGTCTCGCCCATTGCTCCCAAATGCACGGGCACGTGAGGAGCGTTGGCCAGTAGCGTCCCGTCACGATCGAAAATCGCGCAACTGAAATCTCGACGCTGTTTGACGTTAACACTGATGGCCGTTTGCTGTAGGACGGTTCCCATCTGCGCAGCAATGGCAGCTATGCGAGCGCCAAAGCACTCCCGCAGTACCGGATCAGTCGCTGTGGGGGCATTGAGGGCCGGTTCGGCTGCGGGGGACAAGCAGACCTCTGCCGCGCCAGGCGGAGAATGCTGTTCATGGTGGTCGATGCTGGCCATAGACGGTGGCGCATCGCGTCGCGACATTCGTAAGGCGCCACCGTCGAGGCATTCTGCTTCCCAAGATTCTGGCACGACCAACGTCGAACCTTCGTTGCCGATGACTGCCGGACCGATAACGACATCACCCGGTCGCAGCTGGGAACGCCGGATGCCGCCGCTCGTTGAAGGAAGGAGGCGTCGAGCCAGGCGCGACTGGGCCGGGAAGCGTTCGTCACTGGGCAGCGTACTGACGATGCGCACGGCGACAATCTCCACGACGGTTCGCGGCGGTCGGTACCCGTAGCGTTGGAAGAACGCGTCGTGGAAATCGCTTACCAACGGAGCCCCTTCGGTCCAGGGGATGGTAAGACTGGTGTCCGTTCCCGCGTACCGCATGTCCACGGCGATCTGTGTGGATACCGTGGCAGCGGTGCCGGGGGGACGCTGCCCAAGCAACTCCGTGCGCAGCCGCTCGGCCACCACCTGGGCCTCTTGCCAACAGGTCGCGGCATCCCATCGACTGGACTCCTGGTACACGGGGAGCACCTCGACCAGTTGCAAAGGGGCGTAGCCCATTCCCAACGCGCTGAGCAATCCCGCCTGGGGAACATCGATCACCTGTTGGATCTGCAGCAGCTCAGCGACCTCACAGATGTGTTGCCCTGCTGCCCCTCCGAAACCGACCAAGGCGAATTGCCGTGGGTCGACTCCCTGCGCTAGCGTCACCGTGCGTACGGCACCGGCCATCTGTTCATTGGCGATGCGGCGGAAACCCTCGGCGAGCTCCGCCGGCTCCACAGGCCCCAGCTTACCGCCCACCTGACGGCACAGCTCTTGCAATCGTCGCTCGATGGCGGGGCGATCGACAGGAAACGGAAACTGTTCCTGAGGAATGCGTCCGGTGTAGACATTCAAGTCGGTGATCGTCAGCGGGCCCCCTTTGCCATAGCATGCGGGTCCGGGATCGGCGCCGGCACTATCCGGACCGACGCGTAGACTGACACCGTCGAACCAACAGATCGACCCGCCTCCTGCCGCTACGGTTTCAATCGGCAACGTAGGGACCATCAGCGCGATCCCTGCCTTGGTCGATTCCAGTTGCAATTCGATGCGCTGCCCTACTTTGCTGACATCCGTGCTCGTGCCGCCCATGTCCAGGCCGATGACCCCTGCAGTTTCCGTAGACGAGACTCCGGCCAGTGCCTCCCGAATACTGGCCAATGCCGCCACGCCTCCGGCCGGACCGGACAGGATGCTATCCTTGCCCCAATAGCGATCCCAACGTACCAATCCGCCGGCGCTGGTCATGATATAGAACGGCGCATCGTTTTGTTCAAAACCGAACTGTCGATGCAGCAGTTGCAAATAGTGTCGAATCACCGGGCCGATGTAGGCATCGACAGCCGTCGTGTGGGCGCGGGGAACGATCTCGATCAACGGGGCGACTTGATGGCTGGTACTGACGTGTGGGAACCCCAGACGTCGCGCCAGTTCGGCTAACTGCTGTTCATGTTCCCCGTTCAGATAGGCGTGCAGCAAACAGATGGCTAGCGATTCGATGCCCGCATCCAGCAAGCGGCGAAACTTTCGAGCGGCATCCTCCATGTCGAGGGGGACGATGACATTGCCAGAGGCATCCAGTCGTTCGGTGATTTCCACCGTCTGCACCGCAATAGGCGGAAGTTTTCGCGCGGTGAGATCGAACAGGTGCGGGCGCGTCTGATCGCCGATACGTGGCAGATCTCCCAACGGAGCCGTGATGGCCAGAGCCGTTTTGGCTCCACTGCGAGTGAGCAACGCGTTGGTTCCTTTGGTAGTTCCCAAGCGGACGTGCAGCGGCGGCAAGGGATCCGACAGTGGAACTCCAAGGAGGCGACGGACGGCTAAAACCGGAGCCTCCAAGCCGGCGTCGAGTGCCGCGCGGCCTGTCCAACGTGGAGGCAACTCGGCCCCCGGTGCTAACGTCAAGCGACCTTCGGCAAAGGAGACCACGCGATGCGCCTGCCAGAGGCGACCGGTTGCGTCGATCAGCTCTACTCGGGCGCCTTCCCAGAATCTCGCCGGATCCTGGCGCAGCGCGGCTGCAGATAGAACGATAGGATCGCTGGCCACCACCTCGCACGCCAGCAATACCTTGCCTGAACTGAGCGTCTTGTGGGCACGCAATCGTCCCGTACTGTCTCGGATGAAACAGTCGGTAAAGGTGCCTCCCACGTCAATCCAAACCGCCAGCGGCTCGATGTTCGATGTACCATGACCTTTCATGGCACACCATTGTCAAGTCCGCTGCAGACTTGGCAACCCATCCCATCTCGTTCCGCGACGGGGTGAAGTGAACGCTATCAAGGAATCAGGGCGCCACCGCCCAAGACGACTGCCGTTTCCGCGACAGCACCACGCAGGCTCCAGGGAAACGGACGAATCGAGTACGGGACGCAATCTCCCGGCCGGTAATGGCCCAACGGATACTGGCATTCGTAGGGCGGATGAATACCCATCTTGTAGGGCAAGAAGGCAATGTTGGTGAAGAAGTGGGCGGTGCTGACCATCGGTTGTAGGACCGGGCCTAAGGTATGGCCATACCGCTCCAGATGAGGTTGTTCGAAGTACAACGGTTTGTGACTATGTCCCGGTGCTTTCCATTGCACGACACTGGGGATGAAGTTCCGATCGGCATACACCTCGTAGCCGCGACCGCAACGCATGGGGATGTGCCAAGCCTGACCGACGTAAGCGACGTCCGCATCGCTGAGTTCCCAAATCGGGATGCGCTGCGTGCGTCCATCGGCGTCCAGAATCACGTGGTCGTCGCGCAAGTCGATCAGTCGACCTGCGGCGATCTCTTCCCCAGCCACGTCCCGCCATACCCGCATCTCGGAACGGGAAGCGAACGCCAAACGCTCTTGCTCCGTATCCTTACCCACGCTGCGCAGCCCCTCGCCGTACGCGGGAGAGACATCGAGGGAGACGTTGAATATCGTATTGCTCTTAACTCGCTCGCGTAGTTCATCACAGCTGACCTGGCCCCGTTGGCGACTTCGTCCACTGGCATCGGAGGGCGAGTACGGCTCCAACGGCATTGCCTGGTCATTGCCGGCGGGGAATGGGGAAGGTACTGAGGAACGGTTGTTGGGGGAAGGTTGATCGCTGGGAGGGGGCAATTCCAACGGTTGCGGCGCCGGCTCCGCTTCGGACAGCGGATCCTCTGAGGGCGGTACCGGCTGCCCTGACCGGGGACCGGTCGGCACGTCGAACACATCGGGCAGCGACGGCTTGGTATTTGCGGCAGGATCTTGTAACGATTCCGATGGCAACGGCGGGAGGCTGGCGTCGGGCGGCTGAGGCACCGACGGCGCCGGTTGGTAGGCAGCGGTACGGACGTACGAAGTGGCGGAAGCGGCGGTCGCTGCGGTAATCTGCTCGGTGGCACGCTGCTGGGCCACATTCTTCCATCGTAAGACGGCTCCGTCGCCCAACTGCTGGGACTGGCTTGATACTGCCGCAGGGGGAGAATGGGCGGGGGACGCTGGAGGCGAGGAGCGTCGAGAACTTAGCTCGTCGAACACGGCTGCCTGACGGACCGCAGGAGCCGTCGGTCGCCACTGTGGCTGCTGTGCGGCAGCGCTCGAAGACAGACCGAACGCCAGGGAGATTCCTGCCGCCCAACGGCGGGCCCTCTGCCACCGGCCCACGTGGTCAGTTACTATCACTCCCCGTGTATTCGGGACTGTAATTCGGCGCTTCCTGCGTGATGGCGATGTCATGCGGATGGCTCTCCCGCACGCTCGCCGGCGACACGCGGATGAACTTCGCATCCGCGTGCCCGCAAGCTCCTCGATCGTCTTCGTGTACCGCAGTACCCCATGCCGGCGCGCAACCCGCCGACCAGCTGATAGACGAAGTCGGCTCAGAGTCGCCTTTGAAAGGCACCCGTCCCTCCACTCCCTCGGGGACCAGCTTTCCGCCGCTTGGTCTCCGTGCCGCCTTGCCGGTATCGCTCGCTGGACCCCTGCACCATGGCTCCCAGCGACCCCATGCCGCGGTAGACCTTGAAGGTCCGCCCTTGGTACAAAATCGTTTCGTCCGGGGCTCTCCGCCAGGCCGGCGAACAGTCCGCCGATCATCACCGCGCTGGGCCCCGGCGGCGATCGCCTTGGTGATGTCGCCGCTGAATACCGAATACCGCCGTCGGCGATGATCGGGGTCCCGCTGGCCTCGCGAGCCGCCTCGCGTCAGCATTGCAGCACCGCCGTGATCTGCGGCACTCCGACGCCGGAGATCGACCCTCGTCGTGGTACAAATCGATCCCGGGCCGATGCCCACCTTCACCGCATCGGCTCCCGCTTGCGATCAGGTCCTGGCAAGCCGCCGGCACGCGTGGCCACGTTCCCCGCCACCACATCGATGTCCCATCGCGACTTCTTGATCTCCCGCACGGTTTCGATCACGTTCGCCGAATGGCCGTGGGCGCTGAATCCACCACCAACACGTCGACGCCCTGGGCTGAATCAGCCGTCTCGGCGCGCTCGAAGTCGAAGACCCCGATCGGCCGCCCCGACCCGCAGCCGTCCCCGGCTTCGTCCTTGCACGCGTCCGGATACCGCTTCATCATGTCGATGTCTTTGATCGTGATCAGGCCGGTCAGTCTGTAAGATCATCGTCAACCAGCAAAAGTTTCTCCACCTTTTTAGCCGTCAAAATCCGCTCAGCTTGCTTCCAGCGTCACCGTGCCCCGTCGCGGTCACCAGGTTCTCCTTGGTCATCACGTCTTGGAGCTCGGCAGTGTCGCTTCCTGCTCGAGAATCCGCAGGTCGCGGCGCGTCAGGATGCCCACCAGCCGGCCGCCCGGCAGTCGTCGATCGGGATGCCCGACACGTTGTGCTGCTCCATCAGCGCCTTGGCATCGCGCCACCGGCGCGTCCGGACGGCAGCGTCACCGGATCGCTCGATGATGCCGTTGGCACTCCGTTTCACCTTGGTGACCTCGGCAGCTTGGGCGTCGATGCTCATGTTCTTGTGGATTACCCCCAGACCGCCCACCTTCGCCAAGGCGATGGCCAATTCGCTTTCGGTCACCGTATCCATGGGGCTGGAAAGCATCGGAATTCGCAGCCGAATGTTCCGCGTCAGCTGAGTCGATACGTCCACCTCGGCCGGCATGATCGAACTGTAGCGGGGTTCCAGGAGCACATCGTCAAAGGTGATTCCGGTGTAGGATAGCTTGTCATCCATTGGCCCTGTTTCTCCTGTTTCTCCAATTAAGCGGCAGCGGTCCAGTTGGTTGCGGCGTCCGTCCATGGGACGAGATGTCAACGACAACCTCCGTGTTTAGCGTGGAGTGAAACGCGGCATTATCGCCAAGAGATCTAAAACTGGCAACGTGCCCCGTTTCCTGCCACGGATTCCCTCCACCTCGCATCATGGACCAACCATTGGCTTACCAACAGTGTCCCGCATTCACGAACTGGTGCGGCAGTATCCGCGTTACGGTTATCCCAGGATCACCGCGAAATTGCGTCAGGAAGGTTGGGCTGTAAACTTCGAGAATAGGTGATCGCCTGTGGCGACGTGAACGCTTGAAAGTTCCATAAAAGACTGCGGAAAAAGCGGCGCGTGGGGCACAGCGGCAACAGCCTGCGTGCGTTGGCGTGCCGAGCATGAAGATCACCTTTGGGCGTGGGACTTCACCCAGGACCGCACGGCCAATGGTCGTCCGCCAAAGTGGTTGGCGATCAACGACGACTACCCGCGCGATTGGCTGGCGTTGGAAGTCGATCGCAATATCAGAGCCGATCGGGTGTTGGACGTGCTAACGAATTTTTTTTAACGCGTGGTCTGCCGCGCCACATCCGCAGTCTGGCAGTAGTTTCCATAGTTCAGGTACAAGTACGACGCGTTTCAAATACAATCGCGACGCGCCAGCGAGTGAACCAGCGAGTGAACAAAACGGTCGACAAAACGCGGTCCCAACCACGGTCCGAACCACACTTGCTGGCGCTGCGTGCTGGTAAAGAAAGCGTGCTGGTGTTCAAAATGCCTCTCCGCCTCCGTTCCAGCCGCGGCACAGCCGAGAAGAGGAACCATTACCGGATACTCAACCAATACTCTCCTAACCCCTGGTGCAAAACATGGGGCATCCCAGAACCTTCCGGGGAACCGAGAACCAGCCATGAGAACCTCTGCGTTGAACGGGCCTAACAATGGAATCAACCCCGCCAACTTACCCGCCTCGTGAGAAGAATAGATCTGATGCGCGCTCACCTGACGGAGTGACTTAAGTTCGTGGCAAAGTTCGTGATGGAAGAAGCGATATCGATGGTTCAATGATGCGAAGTTCAGGCGCCCATTGCCCAGAGAATTCCACCTAGTAGAAGGCGTTGGAACCTAGGGTCGTCCCAGGTTGCCTCGAAATGGCCCCATCCGATATTGAAGACGCGGCCCGTGCCAAAACGCCGAGACCAAATAACAGGGAAGTCATCGTCAGGGCGCATGGCGCGTTGCTTTTTTGAAAGCGACTCAGGATCGAGACTCATAACCACGTTCACCTTGTCACGCGAGTAAGGTGCGGTAAAGACAGGATGCTGTTCATAAAAAGAGAATGAGGTACCCCCAAATACGTCCGCACCGGGAAATGCCGGGTCTTCAACCTTGATCCGGGCTTCGCACGTGAATTCGCCGCCCATACGCCCGCCGATCAAGTCGTAGAATTCCGGCCATTCGAAGAATGCCATGGCCCCGGCATGGCCGAGAATCAGGCCGCGACCTTTGTCGTGAACGTAGGAAAAAAGGTCCGCACGCTGCTCGGCGCTAAGTGTACCAGCGCCACTGGGTAGTAGGAATACGGCGTCATACTCGGATAGCACACGAGCATTGACCGGTTTTCCACCGTATTTTGGACCGACGCCGAGGAGCGGTTGAAGCGTTAATAGCTGTGAATCGGTGCGAATGTTCGTGACAAATTGCCTCGTGCGGCGGCCAAGCAGCGAGAGCGTGGCGAGTGCGTGGGAGATCGAGTCGTGATGGTAACCCGTCTGTACATCCGCAACGGCGAGCAGCTTACGACTGACTTGCCAGAGATCGACAGTCGGGGCTCGCCATTCATGACGTTTCCCTGAAACGTTGTCCGGAGGATTCTTCAATGCTCAGCTCCTCTCTTTCACAATTGATACGACTGGTAGCGGGATTGTTCCTCAGCAGTCGTGGGAATAAATCCGTTGCGACAGGTTGTGAATCGTCCAGGGTTGGGGGTAGCCTTGCCAAGTCCTCGGATGGCGCGGATCAAGACACGCCAACCGGTAATTTCGGCTGGGCGCGCCCGATGAAGAGTGTGGCTGTTGAACCGGATGAGCTTATTGGGCTCCAGAATCCACTTTTGCAAGACTCCGGTCCTCAGACCGGCATTTACGAGTTCCTCCCAGGGATCTCGGTCAGGAGTGAGAGAGACGGAGCGATCAGGCGGTTGCTTGGTGGGATATTCCAGTGGCCCAAGGATGAATTCGGTCTTGGAAGCCTCGCCATTAAGTACCATGATCGTCTCGACGGGCGAGCCATTGACGCCTCCGTGGCGCCCCCAATCAAAATGATAATGCGGCGTTAATGGATACCAACCTCGCTTTAAGTACAACACGCGGCTGAATATCTCCACCTGTGGGTCAGCACGCCAATCGGCGGGAAGAGCTCTTATGAAGGCACGATGTACTGGCCCGGCGTTGATCGCCTCTTTGATGCAGGTCCGTGCTTGACTTCGCTCCCGTCGCACGACTTCCTGCGGAAAATAAGGAGTGGTGCCAAGCTCTTCCACCCTCGATTCGTAGATCATGATCCAACTCCTACAACTGAGCGTAGTTGCGAAGTCCATTCACATACGGACGCTCATCACCACTTGTTACGCGGATGATGAGCTGAAAACCATGCGAGTTCGCAGCGCACGAACGCAACAGCGTCCCCCACCCGAATTCAATGACTGTAGCGAGGGGTAGTTTGCGGCAGCGTAGGCTGCCCTCTTTTATTCGGCGAGCGACTTCTCGCTCCCGAAATTCGAAGCTGTCGGTGGGCAACCAAAACGCCTCAGCTTCTTCGAGAGACGAAAACGCGACTTCGCCCTCAGCCAGTTCGGGCGTGCAGTTGAGTCCGAAAATGCCAAGGCGATGCACGGCTCGAAGGTTCCTGTTCGCGTTGCCGCAGACTCCGCTTGTAATGCCGGGAAACGGTTCATGTACGAACCCCACCTTGGTCCGAGGTCCGATCAGGGGGCCGATCGGCGTTAACTCATGAGACAGGCCAGGACTTAGCCACACGAGCGATGAATCAACCACAATCCTTTGATGCCAATCGATGATAGCCGCCTTTAGAAACCTACGTGTGAGCGGCCCTCCCTGGGAAAGGGCGAAATGTGGATCGGCTGCAAAAAGTGGCGTCTCCTCCTCCAGAGGGTAGTTTGCTTCGCAACGGACAGGAGCAAAAAAGCGAGCACAGCTGACGTGCCTTAAAGGCAGGTTAGGTGACTCACTATTCGAAGACGCTACTAGCATGAGAGTGCTCCCGTATGGTGCATGGTTCGTTTCTGCTGTGATCCTTACTCGCGCAAGGAGTAAGAGACCGGATTGGCCAAAGGTCCGAGACGCTGTGGCAACTACTTAACTGTGACGGCTCAATTGATTACCCTCATTGCCAAAGCGAAACAACACGACGCGTGATTTCGGCAAGTGCCACCGGACTGCCTTGCTTTCATCCACTCTAGTCGATGGCCAGCAAGCACCACACGACAGCGAGCGACACCCGGCGGCGAACACTATTCTTATTTTCGCTCGCTAGTGGTCCAAGAATTCGGGACCACCTCCGTTCACCTTTTCATCCGCATCACCGTTTACGCAGTGGAAGCTCCTTTTCCTTCAATTGAACCGTGACGTTCTGGCAGCAGTAAAGCTGGCTATGTGCCGTGTCAGCTCTACTGATGCTACTGCAAGTTGGGGGCCACAGGGCGTAGCGAGTCTACTCACAATGAGTTAGGTGGCCCCTCTTCCCAATTCCATGGCCGCGAACGAGCAAATGGTTGCGGATTCGCAGCACTGGGGGGCCAGTCGCCGTGGAACGAAAAGATTTTCCGACCACCTCATGGTTATTTATCCGCCACACGTGGCGAACTTTTCGCCCCCCATGCCGCTCGTTCTGGCGTAGTCAGGAAGTGAAAAGACTGTGGTAGGCGTTCAGCGGAGGGGGATTTAGGTGGCGATTGATTCCGAGGCTCGGCGGCACGGGGATTGCAGTTGCAAGTTCGGCGAGAAGCGTATTTGGTTATCCGCCACCGCGGCAGGTGGTTTTACAAAAGTCAGACAAGGGAAGGACGTATCGTGCGTGCAATCCAACGAGGTTTTACTTTGGTCGAGCTATTGGTAGTTATCGCCATTATCGGCATCTTGGTCGCCTTGCTCTTGCCGGCAGTGCAAGCAGTCCGCGAAGCGGCCCGTAGAATGAAATGCTCCAACAATCTGAAGCAGATCGGCTTGGGGTTCATGAACTTTGAGTCAGCGTACGGTGGCTTCCCTCCTCGCCGATGGCAACGAGCAGACGAGGGTAGAACGGGGTGGGGGACTTTTATATTGCCATTCATGGAGCACCAAACGATCTACAGCCAATACCAATGGAAATACCACTTCTACGATCCTCAAAACAAGGAAGTTGTCGAGACTCGGCTTGATGTTTTTGAGTGCCCCAGCGTTGCCCGTGACCAGCCAATTGTGTGTGGAGTTGGCACCAACACCGTACACGGTTGGATCGACTATCTTGTCCCTAACGGCATCCGTGTTCCAGAAAACGGTCAGTTCCAAGATTTTCCTCAGTGGGAGAATTCTGGTAACGCTCATGTGGCGTTACTCGACAGCACCAATATCTCCGTATTTGCCAATGGGAATGAGGGCCGCGCGCCACGCAAGTTGGCACAGATTACGGATGGCTTGTCGAATACCTTGTTGGTCAATGAAACCGCTGGCTGGCCTCAGCAATGGCAACGCAACAAGCGGTTAGAGGATTTTGCATCCATGGGGACTCGCGGCTCTTGGGCCGCTTGGCAATCGTTTGTCTACTCCACGTCAACCTACGATGGAGCAACGAATGCCTTTCAGGGAGACAGGGCAAGCTTTGCCGGCATGGGAGACTTGGCGGCCTGTGGAATCAACTGCAATAACAAGTTTGCAGTTTACAGTTTTCATCCGGGTGGAGCATTGATTGCTTTTTGTGATGGTTCCGTGCATTTTGTCAGCGAGGGCATAAGGGGACTTACATTCGCTCAACTTGTGGCAATCGACGACGGTCAAGTTATTAATGATCGAGGGTTTGATCCCTAATAAGAACTGAAGGATGAAGTTGCAGTCGTCGCGTCATAGTGAGACTCCTTTGCACGTGTAGTCCATGGCACTTCCGGCAACCCGTTTGCCAGTCCGGGCGCATCACTGAAATCTTGCCGGGGGCGTAGAAGCGCTTCCTGCAATGGCAAGTCACTGGCGATTATCCTGTTCAACAGTTGGAACGTGGGAAGCAGGCACAGTTCCTCCTGTCCCAGTGTGCAATGCTGTTCACGAGCGACAAGCATGTGTCGAGCTTGAAGGGGCCGCGTCTGACGATGACTACATGGGTACTTCTTTTTGGTCGAAAGAACCAGGAAGTTAACTTCACAGGAGATTTGGATGATGGGAGCACAACGATTAACAATCGCAATGACGTAGCTAGCGATTGATTAAGTCCGCTTAATCATCTCATGGTAGTTAATCGTGAAAAAATGATACTTCCTTTCTATGTGAGATAGAAACGGATGATTAGCAAAACAAAAGTTCTGTCTTCGGCAATTCTAATTGTGGTGGGATTTGCATTTATCGAGACCGGTCAGCTGAATGACCTGTCACGGCGTTTTTTGAGACCACCAGCTCAGACCGCGAAACGTCAAGTGGAAGTTCTAGAAGAGACTGCCGATTATCGGCTTATCAAGCATCCACTCGGCGAAACAAAAGTACCCATTAGGCCGCACCGAATTGTTAGCCTTACGAACTCAGCTACGGACAGCTTGTGTGCATTGGGAATAAAGCCTATTCTTGTCGCCACCTCATGGCGAAGCGATAGTATCACTCCCTATCTGCGAGAACAATTGGAGGAAATCCCCAAGCTGCGCTATGGTGAGGCGGTTGATGTCGAAGCTCTGCTCCGAGTGAACCCCGACTTGATCTTTGCTGGGGTTTCTCGTGATGGTCGGCTGTACAAACAGCTTTCCAAGATCGCGCCAACAGTCTGTATCGCGTCCAGCACAATGGCGGATCGCGAGCTGCGATTGCTTGATGTGGGGGAGACCATCGGCATGATAGAGGCGGCTCGGCAACGACTTGATGCTTACTATCAGCGGGTTGCGTCGGCGCGTCGGGTGTTAAAACGACAGTCGCAAGGAAGACCGGTCGGCTTTTTGCGATTTAGGCGTAACACTTGTGTCATCTACACCCGCACGTTGATGTTTGGACCGCTGCTGTTCGACCAATTGGGGTTGGAGCCGGATCCTGAAATGCCGATTGTAATGACCGGAGGAGGTTGGGATGTACTTTCGGTTGAGCGGCTGTCGACGCTTCAATCAGAGTACCTCTTCGTGGTCGTCGATCGTGATAGCGAGTTTTACTTCAACCGTGTGCGAAAAACACCTATCTGGGAGAACATTCCGGCTGTCGCGCACGAACACGTTTTCTTTGTCGCTGCCGGTACATGGTTGAGCGGCGACGGCGTGCTGGGCTGTGAAGCGATTATAGACGACGTATTGCAATGCGTAGTTTCCAATTAGGGCTCTCATGTTAACGGAAATACTTCGACGACTGCGCCATCGCCGTTTGAGTACCGTGCTTGCGCCGGTCATTGTAGCCGCAGTGGTGATGCCTTTAGGAATCTGTGCCTTCCTGCTGATAGGCGATGTCGCCATCGATGCTCGTACGGCTTACGAGGCATTGTTTCAACACGATGCCAACATTGCTGCTCACGTCATTGTCCGTGATTGGCGTCTGCCACGGGCGATCGCCGACTTGCTGATCGGAGCGTCGCTGGCCGTTGCTGGAACGATAATGCAGACGATGACGCGTAACCCATTAGCCAGTCCTGGCATCATGGGACTAAACTCCGGTGCCAATTTTGCCACTATTGCCGCCTTGATACTTGTGCCCTCACTTGGGCGGCCCGGCTTGTTGCTGGTTGCGATCGCTGGCGCCGCATCAGGCGCTGCATTGGTGTACGGACTCGGCTCTCTGTCACGAGGGGGATTGACGCCGGTTCGGCTAGCACTGACAGGTGTTGCGGTATCAACACTGCTCGGTTCCTTTAGTAAGGGAGTGATGATCTATTTTGAACTGGGGGAAGATCTTCTACTTTGGGAGTCTCGCGGCACGCTCAACATCCAGTGGGAAGATGTAATGCTCTATTTGCCATTTTTCCTGGCGGGCTTGACCGGCTCACTGGCCATTGCCCCGGCACTGAATGTCCTGGAATTGGGAGCACAAGTGGCTCAGGGATTGGGGCAGCAGACGTGGCTTGTCAATCTATGGGGCGGGTTGGTCGTTCTCTTATTGGCTGGCGGCAGCGTGGCGGCAGCTGGGGCAATCGGTTTTGTGGGGCTGATGATTCCACACGTGGTGCGACTAGTAGTAGGACACGACCACCGTGTCGTAATTCCTACTGCAGCTCTTGCGGGCGGGGCTTTTCTGCTGATAGCTGATATCGGTGCTCGCATAGTAACAACTCCCTACCGCGCTGCCGTGCCAGTAGGAGTGGTGACTTCAATCTTGGGCGTCCCTTTTTTCTTGTACCTGGCATTGCGTCGGCAGAAGAGCAACCCCGGAGGCCGACCATGAGCCGAACTTCGAGAATGAACCCGAGCTTTGTTTTGTGCCTGATGGTATTGGCATGGCTCGTTGCTTTGCTTACTGGGTTGAATCTAGGCGCCACGCCGTTATCTTTCTCGCAAGTGTTAAACGCCTTGGTGCTCCGAGGCACCTGGACTGAGAATTTGATTGTACTCGAAATGCGGCTGCCGCGACTTGTAGCTAGCAGTCTTATCGGTGCCTCGTTGTCGGTTTCGGGGGTCATGCTCCAAGGGTTAAGCCGAAACGAGCTAGCAAGCCCGTCTACCGTCGGAGTGAATGCAGGTTCAGGGCTGGGTATCATGATCGCCCTAGTATTCGCCCCGATCGGTGTCCTCCAACAGCCGTGGATGATGATGCTCGCCTCAGTAGGAGGCGCCTTATTGCTCACGCTGTTGGTATTTGCCTTGTCCTATCGCCGAGGAGCGGTGCTTCCTTCACGTCTACTGCTAATAGGGATAGCCGTGGGCTTCGGTGCGAATGCGATGATGACGCTACTTTCGCTACGCATGGACTTTGTGACGTATAATCGAGTTGTTTCGTGGATGTCGGGCAGTATCACTGGGGGCACATGGAAGTCGATTACCTCGCTGGCGCCTTCCTGTGTGGTGTTGTTAATAATGGCCTACTCCCGTGCTCGAGTACTCAATGTTTTCGCGTTGGGCGATACCGCCGCCAAAGGGCTGGGGGTAGCGGTTGAATGGCAGCGATTTGTCACTCTTGGGTTGGCGACGTTGATGGCCAGCGTGTGCGCGGGTGTCGCCGGCCAGATTGGCTTCTTGGGGCTCGCGGCGCCTCACCTGGCACGCCAAATCGTGGGCCAAGACCATCGCGTCCTGTTTCCGGCCGCCGCGCTGAGCGGCGCGTTGTTCTTGGTGTTGGCCGATAGTCTGGGGCGCCACTTGTTTTCTCCTGTCGAGATTCCCGCTGGAGTGTTGGTTGGAATACTCGGCGGCGCTTACTTCCTCTTCCTGCTTATTAGGACCAAGGATTAACCGTTTATGAGTCACCTCATCGCTCAAGACCTTTCCCTCGCTTACGACGGTGAAGAAGTGATTCATCGGCTATCACTTGACATTCCCACACAGCAGATCACGGCGCTAATTGGGCCAAACGGATCGGGAAAAACCACTCTGCTGCGCGGGCTAGCGCGGCTGATGGTGCCCACGCGCGGGGCAGTGTACCTGGATGGCCGCGCTATTCACACGCAGCCCACCAAACAAGTCGCTCGCAAACTTGCCACCTTGCCCCAGCAAGGATCGGCACCTAACGACCTGACTGTCCGCGAGCTAGTGGCTTTCGGGCGTTTCCCCTACCAGGGGATTCTAGGAAGACGATCGTTGGAGGATGAGGCCGTGCTCGAAACGGCTCTTGCAGATGCTGGTATTTCTCACTTGGGCGATGCTTATCTTGGCGAACTTTCCGGTGGGCAACGCCAATTGGCTTGGATTGCCATGGCTCTTGCACAGAGCACCGAGTTGCTGCTGCTTGACGAACCGACCACATTTCTTGATATGGCTCATCAAATAGAAGTACTCGAGGTGCTCAAGCGACTAAACGCGAATCAAAAACGCACCATCGTTATGGTCCTGCACGACATCAATCAAGCGGCAAGGTATTCCAATCACATGATAGCACTGGTCGATGGTCGCGTGGCGGCCAGTGGCGCACCTAAAAGCATTTTGACTACCGAAATGCTCGCCCGTGTTTTTAAAATTGAAGCCAGGGTGTTGCTGCGCGAAGACATTGACGCTCCATATTGTATTCCTCTGCGAAGCCTCACTTAACCTCATCGTCCAAGGGATTTGTGCTCAAGCCTATGAGGCGCGGATCCCTCACTACGCATTACTCCCATTCACCCATGATTGTACGATTCTGTCTCTACTCTGTCGTCAAGAACCTCCGCTTCGCCAACCCGTTTCTTCCCATTTACCTTCTTGAACTCGGCTTTTCGTACGCGCAGATCGGTGCGATGCTCGGATTCGAGAGACTGGTGACTGGATTATTGGAGGTTCCGTCGGGCTATGGCGCTGATTATTGGGGACGGAGGACGGTATTGGCCTGGTCCTTTGCCTGCCATGCGACTGGACTGTTGGTCATCGCGCTCGCCGCTGGCTTTGGCGCTCTCCATCCCATTTGGTTCTATGTTGGTTTGGGAATATTCGGCGTGGGAGAGGCTTTTCGAACAGGGAGCCACAAGGCAATCATGCTGGACTATCTGCAACTGCAGGGGCTACGAGCTGAAACCACGGCCATCCTCGCGTTGGCGCGGACGTTCTCCAAATCGTCCTCCGCTCTGGCTGGAGTTGCGGCTGGGCTGCTGCTCTACTTCTTCCAGGACTATGTGATTCTGTTTTGGTTGTCCGCTTTCGCCGGCGCGACCGGCTGTCTCCTGATACTCAGCTATCCAAAATCTCTGGAGGGTGAAGTCAGCAGACAGCGGTCGGCTCTGGGTGAGACGAGACATGGAGAGGCATACAAGGTGCCAAACCTACTGCGTAACAAACGTTTGTGGCCCGTGCTCGGTCAATCTCTCATCTACGAAAGCCAGGTGGAAGTGATTCTCAAGTTTTTTTTGCAACCGTTCTTGTATCAGGGACTGTCAAGCATCGGATATTCATTTCCAACGGCTGGTGGAAAGAGTGTACAAACCACCGGGGCCATTCTGATTGGGATCAATGAGATGTTTCGCGATATGCTTGGCGCCATCGGAGCTAGTTTCAGCGGCCGCGCCGAAAGACGATTTCGCCATCGCAGCACCGGTGTGAATTTTATCCACCTAGCGACCACAGCCGTCGTTGCCGTACTGGGTTTTACCACCATCCATCCCGTGAAGTTACTCCCTGTTGGATTGGTCGCCATCGGAGCCACAACATTTTTGCAGAATCTCCGCCGCCCTATGTTCGTTAGCCTGATGGATGAGGTCGCGAATCGACCACTCCGCGCTACTATTCTTTCGCTCGACAGCCAAGCGCGGAGCTTAACCGTCGCGGTGCAACTTCCCCTTATGGGGATCGCCGCCGATACCTGGGGCCTGTGGACCGTTGTATGCTTCTCTTCACTATTAATGATGGTCGGTTTGGTGCAGTTTTCTGCCTACTCGCCAAAGTGTTACGATTATTGATCTAAACGCCTTGTTGCATTTGGGCGTTGTCTTCCAAAGCTAATGAGGGGATTGAAGCGTCTTGGGCCTGCGAGACAGGGCTCCCCAAAAACGGCGCCATGGGTTTGGGACGCGCGGTGCACATGTTCTATCACATGGATGAAGTCCACAATCGGTTCGAACGTGGGAAAGTGCTTACGGTGGATGGTCCAGTTGTAATGGAGGCCATCGCCGAGAAAGGCTCGCCGTGCGGCCCTATAGAAGCCGCGACGATCTGCTTCGGCTGCCATCATCGAGCCAAACTCATCGCTGCAAGACAGTGAGGAAAGGCAACTTCGAAACAGAGGCTGTGGACGCCACGAAAAGTCCGACTCCTCCGCCTCAGCGGTCTGATCCACTTGGACTTCAGCATCGCAGTCGCCAAGCCCCACAAGCAGTTTGCCCATGATTTTCCGACTCGAAAAGCATTCGGGCAATTCCGGACAAGGATCGCTGGCGTAGGTCTTGGTCGCCATCCGATGGAAGCTTGCGTTCTTCGTCTCACGCCAATGCGGATCAAAAACACCATGGCCACCACCGGCCTGCCGCGTCTGCATGCGGCCGCCATCGATCTGCACACAAGCTAGCTGCGGAGTCGGGAGAACTTCGTTCTTCGGTTGGGAAAGCGAGCGGTTTTTCCATCGCTCAGTACGTTCATCACGCGATGCTCGCAACTGGCGGCCGACTAGCGTCGTCAGTTCGCTGACCTGCTTCGCCGAAATCGGGATATTCAAGAATTTGCGAATCAGTTTGGCAGCAATCGCGTACGATTTGCAACTGCCACCGGCCATTACGATCAGTTCCAACGTATGGCTGTCATACTGCCGACCGTTCAGGCGCAGAGTTTCACGCTGAGGGAAAAAAAGAACGCCGACAAGCGTTGCAGAAGAACTTCAGTTCCGAGAGCTTGACCGGGCCAAGCCTCGTCAATATCTCGCGGTCGACCACATCAAGCAGTGGCCATGCTTGTCCGCACTGCGGACAAGCTTGCTCTTCCTGAAAGTGCTGCTGATGCTGTTTGGTGGCTGCCACCTCGAATTCCCGTGCCGCCCGCTGCGCTGCTTGGTACCCAATCTCTTCGATCTCCCGAAAAGTCACATTCTTGCCAGGGCCATCCGCTCCGAATTCCCGCTGGGCAACCAACTCAGCCAACTCCACTATTTTCTGCTGAATCTTTCGCTCCAACGACGACTGATGAGTGTTCTGATCGACGATAGTCATGCTAATTCCCTCCCTGGTCGCAGCCAAATTCTCCATCTTGTTGTCCCAGCCAGTCTCCAGTCTTCATATTTCCGTCATCCAACGCCAGACCAATCCATCTCGCGCATTAAGCTTCATGCACCCGCGAGCTAACTGCCGAGTACACTCCTCTTGCTATGAAGCGAGCACTTGCTGTACGGTTGCCAACGGGAGTTAGAGAGAAGGAACGAAGTCGCCGGCCAACCTCTGCATGCAATTGGCGCGATGGACGTGTTGAACTCAGTTGACACCAAGTATCATCGGAGCGGGACCGTTCCCTGCCCTGCTTGGAGACTGTGGGGGTTGCGAGCCGCCTACGCTGCGACGTCACTGGTGGGGATTGTCATCGGATCCCTGATGCTGTGCTTCCCCCGGATGTCGCACAAAATCCTCGGGTTTCCCCGGCAATTGCCCGAGTGTGATGCGATTGTCTTTGGCCTGTTGGCCACGATGTGGTTGGCGGTAGGACTGGTTTGCTTGGACGCTATTCGCAAACCGTTCCGGTACCTTGTTTTGTTGAGAATCCAACTCCTCTACAAAACCATTTGGTTATTGGTGGTTGCCTTGCCCATGTGGTGTCGTGCTTCGTTGCCAGATTATGGGTGGACACTTCTACTGGGCAATGCGGCGTGGGTTGTCTTGGATATCGCGGCCATTCCCTGGTTTCCAGTGGAAGAGTCGCAAGGTGAGGCGTGAGGTGCGGGCGGCCGGTAGGTGCTGCCACCAGGGGCGGTCCGTTGGGCACAACTTTGCCAGTGAGCAGCACGTGGCGCGAGTGAGCAGCACGTGGCGCGATTGCCTCCACTCGGTCGCTGCCCTCGGTCAAGTCAATTCCTGGCCGCGTTATCCGAAACTGTGGCCCAACGGCATGCCCATCAGGGCCGCGAGTGACCTTGGTCACCAGCAGCCTGGCGAGCGGCTTGCAGCAAGAAATCCAAAGCGGGGGCAGCGGCTGGGTCGTGCACGAGGTTGTTGGTCTCCTGCAGATCACGGCTCAACTCATAGAGTTCTTGAGCGTGCAATTCTCCTTGGTAGGCATAGCGATGATCCAACAGGAGCTTCCATTGGCCCGGAATTGGAGTGGCATTGGAGCGAACGGCTACCCAGGCCCGGCGCTCCGACAATTGCCGAGATGCTTCTTTGTGGTCGTTAGGGAACAAGGGAACACGACGAGGCGTGGGACGGCCCTGAAGTGCGGCAAGGAAGGAAACGCTGTCCTCCGCACCGCGGTCGGCACCGGAAAGTGGCGGAAGCGGGCGACCAAGCACCTCGGCCATCGTGGCAAACAGGTCGTTCAGTCCCACCAGCGCCTCGGACGTTGCTCCCGACGTATGCGGGTTGTTGTCGCCAATCTTGCCGGCTGGCCACATGGCAATCAGTGGAACACGATGCCCACCCTCGTAAAGAGACGCTTTGTTGCTTCGCAGCGGTCCGGTACACGTCTTGTCGGGCCGATCGGCCCCATTATCGCTGGCGAATACCAAGAGTGTATTCTCCAGCAAGGGGTGGTCAGGCCGGCGCGGATCTGGCGTGGTTGCCAAGTAGTCCATCAAGCGTTGTAGATGCACATCGTTCTGATAGATGAAATCCGCTCGACGAGAGTTGGTAGGAGAGCCATCCACGTAGCGACTGGCTCCACGAATAGGCCGCCCGGCAATTTCTCGAGACGGCGTGTAGGGAGTATGATTCGCTGGCGACGCAAAGTAGAGGAAGAATGGCTTCTCTGATTCAACTGCTTGCTGAAGAAACAGAAACGCTTGGGCATCGAGCACGGTTCCGACTTCATCCAACCGGTAACTTCCGTCCAATTGCTTACCGCGACCAGTAGCCCCCACGACGTGACGTCCTGAGATCCAGCCTGGTCCTACCTGTTGATCCGGCTGGTTGCGTGCGTCGCGCGCTCCGTCCGGCCCACTGGTACCATGGCTACGTGATACTCCGTAGAAGAAGTCGAATCCATGGTCGAGCGGCCCGTCGAACAGCGGTTGGGTCAAATCGGCATCGTTCCAACCATCGGCAGGAGCGCCGTCCTGGCGGCGATAGGTCAGCCCCAAATGCCACTTACCCACCATGCCGGTTAGGTAGCCCGCGCGTTGTAGAAACTCGGGCAACGTCACCCGCTCGCGCTCGATCAACGGGTCTCCTTGCACTCCAAACAAGACCCAATGTTTCAGTCGGGTTCGCCAACAGTAGCGGCCGGTAAGTAAGGCGTATCGCGATGTCGTGCAGCGACTGTGCGGAGAATGAGCGTCGGTAAAGCGGATGCCACGCCGTGCGAGCGTCTCCATCGCTGGGGTATGAACCTGTTTGCTCGCTGGATTGCCCGTCCAATCCTGGTACGCACTGGTATCGCCCAATCCCATGTCGTCGGCCAAGAACACTACTAGATTAGGCGGGGGAAGTTGCTCTGACGCCTCCGCGTCTGGTTCTTGACCAAGGCCTGTGCCAACTGGACATACCAACAGCCACAGGAGGCAGCATACGAGGGGAGGTCGCGACCACATGATCGTCTATCGCCAGCGGAGGAAAGGTCTTCGGTCGGCAGCGGAGCCCGATTATGACGCCTGCGGTCTCGACACGCAACACATCGCCTTACGGCAGGAATCAGTCGGCGCGTGCTACCGCCCAGAGGCACGCCACCCGCTGTTTTCATACACCGGGGACGAAACCGTCGTCGGTTTGGCCACACGATGCTGTTGGCCAGCGGACGGGTTTTGCGACGGTCCCGCAACAGCACGGGATTCAGCAGGGAGACGAGCAGGCGGGGATTGGATCGCTCGCAATCGAGCCGTACTGCCCTCGATCTCCATCGATGGGGCATCCGCCGCTGCTGTTGGCTCGCCGCGGAGCGTTTCTGCACCGAATGCAACGTCCGACGATTGGTCTGCAGCAGCCGACGAATCCACCAAACTCGTCCACTGAATCAATTTGTAATCGGCACCGCCGTGAGTCGCCTCAGGCGAAGAGGTTCGTTGGGCCGTCAGGTCTTCATCGGACAACAGACCAGGATTCCATCGTTTTGGCGGCTCAAACCCTTGTGGCAAAGGAATAGGTCGGAGTACGGGCAACTCTCTTTCGGTGCGCTCACGGTAGGATGGTTCATTGCGCGTTGGCCCGGAGGTGGTTGATCGTTGAGTAGGTTGCTGCACAAAACTGCGGGTAATGCCTTGGTCTTGCTGCTCATTGTTGATCGCAGGCCCTTTGCTTCGATCGCTGATCCCACTCATTGTTGGCGTTGACGGAAGCGATGGGGGCACATTGGCCGCAGGGTCGCTGCTGGGGGCACCAGCCGGTGGCAGGACCATGGGCGGAGAACCTGAACTCGGAGCCAACGGTGACGGCGTCGCCGGGATGGTCACTCCCGGTGTGGTCGCTCCCATCGCAGGTGAGCTACACGCTCCGGGGACAGTGTAGGTGGGAGCCGAAGTGACCGAGGGGGATGCGGTGCCGGGTGGCAACGCTACTCCGCCAGGCTGCAAAGCACTGTAGGTGCCGTAGCCGCCGTAGTAGCTTCCATATCCCATCGTAGTGGTAGGAACGGGAATCAAGGGAACAGTGGCAATGGGAATTCCGCCGCTGGGTAGGGTGTAGGTCGGTTGTGCCTGAGGCAGCGGTGCTTGCCGAGGTGGGAAAAGCGATCCGAAGAGGGAACGACGCCCGACGGCGGGCACCCGCTGCGTCTGGTATTCGTAGGAAGTGCAGGGAGCCATTACGACGCGCTGCTGGCCTGTGGCCGGATCGGTAGTGAGGATGGGCCGGTAATAAGTGACCGGGACGCGCGCGGCATAGCTGTTGAAATTCGGTACACTTGGCGCCACCGTGACCGGTGTGGGAACAGCGGTTCCCGGAGATGTCGTGGTGCTGGGATAGCTGCCGGCTGGAACGGCAGGCGGCAAACTGGGCGCGACGGTGCCCGGCGCGACGGCACTACCAGTGCTCCCGAACGTCGATCCTGTTGAGGCATAGCCCGCTGCATACTGCGGTGGGTAGGTAGAAGGAGTTACCGAGGTGGTCGAAGGCCAAGTGGGGGCATAGTACGTCCCGTATGGCGCATAGCCTGCCGTCTGGCTCCCCAGCGGGATTGGTGGGCCCGCCGGATAAGCCGGCTGAGGATTGCGTCGCCCCAACAGCCAGTCCAGTAATGGACCGGCCTGCGCAGCACGGGGGCTAGCCCATAGGGACATTAGGGCGACCAAACATCCGCAGGCTAGCTTCGACGATCGGCCGCTTACCATTTTCCACTTCTCCCCATCGCTAATCGAGTTCCGGCAGCCTCCTCACGAAGGCTACCCAGCAAAACTTTAGCCATTTTCACTGCGGGCGAAAAATGGCGCTCATGCCTACTGTTAGACAGCATTGCACGAAGCGTTGTCAACGCCAGGCCCGCTTCGTTCAATCAAAGGGAACAGAATTCTCGTTTCTTGCTGTCTGTTGTTCCGATTGCGCGAATTCTGCAGGGAGTGTTAGCCACCACAGAAAAATGCAAGTCGGTGTAGTGAATCGTAGGTCAAGAATGCAGGAAGGCAAGTTTCCGGACCAAGTCCATGGTCCGTAGAGGCCCGAAGTTTGGCGTCACAGGCATGCGAGTGTACTTCAGTTTCTGGCTGGACACTGGTGGCAAAGCGGGGCAACACCAGGCGACTACGCCCCAGCGCACTCGGGTAGCGATGGCATGCGCCTGGGACAGACAGGCCGCTTCCTGCGCGACCCTGTCCGGCACTGCTGGCAGGGGCGTTCATCGCTGCTACCGGATCGGAAGTTGTTGAACCGTCACCGAGGCTTCACCCACGGGCGTGAGGCAACCGTGGGCAAACGGGTGGTTCATTCACGGGGAACTCGATTATTATTAAAATCGGGGGGCCGGTAGGTGAAGGAGATCTGCCGGCGTTGTTTTCCCCAGGGGGGCGACGCCGCGCCGCCGGCTGGCTGACGGTAGATCCGTGGCGCTGGTTCAACGCTCTGGTGCAGCGGCTGACGGCGACTCTGTGTGCGGCCAGCCAAACGGCATCGAGTTGGCGTTGAGACGTGAGCTTACCCGAATGCGGGCGTAGCTGTTGGCAAGCGATCGAAGTCCTTTCCCCGTTCATGCAACCCAAATATTCGGCCAGGAATCCCATGATGCGAGTATGCCCTCGCTGCTCGAGAGCTTGTTGGAGCCCGTTGGCATTGGCCCAGCGCGCGCGGTGCTTGCCCATGTGGGTGGCAGTGGGAATGGCTTGTTGTCTAGGCACCATTGGTTGTCGGCCGACGGTGGAGCAAGCCGTGGAGCTTCAACCGGTGCGTTACGATCTGGCCGATAGAGCAGAGCCTCCGCAGGCGACGGCTGAGGACCGTGCACACGGGGAGTTGACCGAGCGTCTGGAGCGAGTTTTGGCAGTAGGTAGCAAACGCATCCTTTCGGCTTCGCGCCATGCCGCCTGGCAGATTATGCACGGCGTCCTCTGTTACGGCCCCCAGTTGCAGCTGGATACACCAGATCGGGGGCGGGTGGGAGCGCTCGATTACCTCCTTTCCGGTGGCCAGGTGCAGGGATTTGAATTGATGCTCGGGGATCTTTTCTCAGATGGTCGCCTCCGCGGGGTCCAAGCGAAGCTCGAACCAGGTAGTTACCAAGGGCAGGGGCATGTCGACCAATGGATCGCCATCATGGCGATGGCAGATATTCCTCTCGACACGCCGATTCAACTGGGCGAAGTGCAAACCACCGTCGAGGGCTTGGCGCGCCAAGCCCAATATGACGTTTCCAGAAATCTGTTGGACGAATACAGTTGGACCCTGATCGCCCTAACGCATTATTTTCCCCATGAGCCGCGGTGGGTGGCGTGGGGGGATTACGAAGTGTCTTGGGAAATGCTGGTAGAGCAGGAATTGCGGCGGGAGTTGGACACCAGTCCCTGTGGCGGGACGCATCGGATGGCTGGATTGGTGGCCGCCGTCAATGCCCACCGTCGACTCGGATTGCCGGACAGCCCGATCTGGCAGGCGGCCAGGGAGCGTATCGAAAGGATGTTGGAGCGTGTGGAGCAACTGCGCCTGCCCGATGGCAACTTGAGTGCCTACTATTTCGCCAAATTGGGCGCATCACACGATGTGCATGCCCAGTTGGCAAGTACGGGCCACCTGTTCGAGTTCTGTGCTCTTGCTCTACCGGAGCAGCGTCTGCGTGAAGCTTGGGTTGCCCAAGCAGCCACCGCCGTGTGTCGATTACTGGAAGTTACCGAAAGAGAGGAAGTGGACTGCGGTGCGTTGTACCATGCCTTACGCGGTTTAAAGATTTATCGTGCGCGAATCACTCGATGACGCCCCAACTCGGCCGCGAGCGCATGCGGCACGCCGGGCGTTGAATCGTTGAACCAACTTTCGCCCGCCAACTGTTTCCCCCTGCCGCCATCGTGGGCAATAGATCTATTGGGACCGGACTTTGATCATCATTCATCACTTAGTTAAAGAGTTTCGTGTAGGTCGCCGTGCCGTGCGAGCTCTCGACGGAGTCTCCTTCACCGTCCATCCCGGGGAAGTCTTCGGGCTGCTGGGGCCCAATGGAGCTGGTAAGACGACGACCCTGCGCATCATCATGGGATTGATCGAACCGGATGCGGGATTTGCGGAGATCGGGGGGTACCGGAGTAGTCCCGACGACCCGCATTTGCGATCCCATTTGGGGCTGGTGTCAACCAACGACGGCGTATACCCCTGGTTGACGCCACGGGAGATGCTGCTGTACTTTGCCGACCTGTACGGCATGACCTGGCAGCAGGCTCAGCAGCGTCTCGACGTGTTGGCCGAACGTTTGGCGCTCCAGGCGTTCATGGATCAACGTTGTGGAACCTTGAGTACCGGACAGCGGCAACGGGTCATCTTGGCTCGTGGGCTGATGCATGACCCACCGGTAATGCTGTTGGATGAACCCACGCGGGGTTTGGACATTGTCGGCAGTCAGACGGTTTTCGACTTCATTGATCATCTCAAAGGTCGAGGAAAAGCCGTTCTGCTTTCCACCCACCGACTGGACGAAGCGGAGCGCATCTGTGATCGGTTCGGGTTATTGCATCAGGGCAACTTGATGTATACGGGGACCTTGGACCAATTGCGGAAGAAAACAGGCAAAGAGCATTTGGCAGATATGTTCCTGGGAATGATGGAGCGCGCCCAACAAGAGAATGAGGGGCAACCATGTCACCAGTGAAGCCCCTGAGCTTTCTGCGAATGTGCCTCAAAGAGCATCGCGAGTCGTTGCGAGATCGGCGCACCATCGTGACGTTGGTGTTGATGCCGTTGCTCGTCTATCCCCTGCTGAGCCTACTGCTGAACCGCGCGCTGTTGATGTCGTTCGCCGATGTCGATCGGGTGGATGTGACGTTCGGAATCGCCGCTGAGCTGAAGGATTCCCACGTCGCCACGTTGCTATCTATCGGTTGGGGGCTGGCTCAGCAGGAGGAGGCACCGATTCGCATTGCCGAACCGTCCGTGCCGCGCCAGCGACGCCAATTCTCGCTTCCCTCCTTGATCGGCAGTGGAAGGGGAAGCCCGCAGTTGGTGTTTCTCGAAGATGATGGACGAGCAGCGCTGCGTGCGGCAAGTGTGGATTTGGTGCTGCGGCGGAAAGTTGACGGAGAGGATGATCAAGGGGGCAACCACCAGTTTCGGTCGTTAGCCGAGTTGATCGAACCGTACCTCGACGCTGCTGGCGCGCAGGCCATGGGGGTCGATGTGGAAGCCGTCCTGAACGTGTTTGGAACCTATGAAGTGCAGTATCGCCAAGGGGATCGGCAAAGCGAACGAGCCCTGTTGACGTTGCAGCAGATCGTCGCTGCCTTGAATCAAGAGGTGGCTGTCACCCTGCTGGGCTCCCGTTTCGTCACCCCGGTACGGATTGCGGCGCAACCCGTGGTGGCTCCGGGACGCTACGTGGATCTACTGGCGACCATGGTTCCTCTGGTTCTGGTCTTGATGACGATGGCTGGGGCCGTTTATCCGGCGATCGACCTGACGGCTGGAGAGCGGGAGCGGGGGACGATGGAGGCTTTGGTGATCGCTCCCACGCCCAGTTGGGTGATCTTGATGGCGAAATACACCGCGGTCGTGTCGGTGGCTCTCCTTACGGCCTTGGCCAATCTGGCGGCAATGACCTTGACGCTGTGGGTCAGCGGCATCGGCGAGATGATTTTCGGGCAGCAAGTGTTGACGCCTGGAATCGTCGGTACGGTACTTGTTCTGCTCATCTTATTCACCATGTTTTTTGCTGCACTGCTGTTGGCCATCACCAGCTTCGCCAAGAGTTTCAAGGAAGCCCAAGCCTACTTGATCCCCGTCACCTTGTTGGCGTTGACCCCCGGAGTCATGAGTCTCCTGCCGGGGATACGGTTTACTCCCCTGTTGGCTACCGTTCCGTTGGTGAATATCGTCTTGTTAGCGCGAGAGATTCTGACGGGGGAAGCGCAGTGGAATGCTGCGTTGTTGGCGGTCATCTGCACGTGTGTCTACGCCATTGCCGCCTTGGCGGTGGCCAGCCGCCTTTTTGGTTCGAAGGCAGCCTATAGCGGTAGTCAAGGGAGTTGGAGCGATCTGTGGGTTCGCCCCACCAAGCGCCGTGATCTCCCTACTGTGGACCAAATGGCAATGACCATGGCAGTGATGTTTCCACTGTATTTTGTGGCATCGAGCCTCCTACCCCATTTCGCTCACGACGTCGTGCCGCGCCTGCTGTACTCGGCCGCGATTTCCTATCTGTTGTTCTTCGCCTTGCCCGCGGCAGTTTGTTGGTATCGTCGCATCGATTTGTCCAAGACGTTCCTGTTGCGGCTGGGAGACCCGCGACACTGGTTCCCATGGTGTGCGGCCATCGTGCTATTGGCCGCATCGATGTGGATTGCTGCCCATGAGTTGATGGTCATCGCGGATCGATGGAATCTGGCCCCCATCCCGCAAGGTCATATGGAACAAGCCGCTGAGTTGAGTGAGCAGTTGATGACGCTGCCGCTGTTTCTCACACTGGTGACCATCGCGCTAACGCCCGCTGTGTGCGAGGAGTGGTTGTTTCGCGGATTTGTGATGAGCGCCCTTCGCCCGCGACCATGGATGGCGATCGTCATTGCTGCCCTCGCCTTCGGGCTGATGCACGTGTTGACGTCCAATGTGCTGGCCATCGAACGCTTCCTGCCGACAACCTTTATCGGCCTGATACTCGGTTACGTGGCCTGGAAAACAAATGCCTTATGGACCAGCACTCTGCTGCATATGCTGCACAACGGTTTGCTGCTTATGGCCGCAAAGTACCGGGAAACGCTTTCCGAGTGGGGCCTGCTCGCCGGAGCCAACGAGCATTTCCCCGTCTCATGGTTGATCGCTAGCGCGACAGGTCTTATCGTGGGGGTGTTGCTGATCCATCGGAGTTGTCAACCACATTCGTCGGAGCATTCCGAGCGTAATGCCATCGTCTCTCCCCCTCCGGAACTTCCCGCCGCTGGAGTCGAAAGGCCATGATATCTCGGCAAAGGCATACCATTGCTTGGCGGTGGGGCCTGGTGGTTGCGCTGTGCACCGGCACGTCCCTGATTGCTCAGCAAGAAGGCGGCGGAGGTGGTGATGTCCAGCACGAGGCCCGCCTACCATCCACTGGCACTGGTCGGCAAACCGATGCCACCTACTCCGGCGCATCGGCGCTCACGACCCCCTTGGCGGAGGACTCGACGTTGGGTGGTGCTTCCGGATATACCGCCTCGCGGCCCTATCGCGATTCCTCACCAAACACGCCGTACGTGCCTCCATACTCCGCCGATGGTCAGTACCGCCGCCCCCGTTGTTCGATACCGACCGACGCAGGCGACCTGCTGGTAGCGACGCGCGGCACCGGCGAGATTCTCTTGATCTCTTCCGATGGCAAGCGCGTGGAGCGTCTGTTCGGACCAAGCGCCTCCGGTTTCGTGGCGATCTGCCGCATCGAGTCGTCGCGATATGCCGTAGCCGACGCTCTTCACCACCGCGTTCTTCTGTTCGAGCAGACTGCCGATGGTTGGCGGTTGAACGGAGAGCTCGTCGTTCCAGGGGCACCGAGTTCGCTTGGTTGGGACCGGCAACGAGGGGTTCTTTGGGTTGGAGCCCAGTGGGCCAGGCGGCTGCACGCCTGCCGTTTATCTTTTCAGGACAAAGCTACCAACGATTCCCGCGATCGATTCGCCCCCGTAAGTGAGTCGTTTATTGATGTAGAATTCTGTCCCGGCCCCATGCTGTTGCTCGAGCACCACCAGGTACTGCTGGTTGCCGATGCCTTCGGAAATCGATTCGCAGTGATCGATGTCGAGCGACAACGGGTACTTCGGCAAGGAACATTCTACGGGCATGATGTGCCAGCTCTCGCCGCTACGGACGACGAGACGATGGTTTTCTATCCGCATCGCTTGCTGAACGAATTCGCGCGCTCGGTCACCACGGATATCACCTGGGGAGGCATGCTCAGCAACAATATCCGCTGGCTGCAGACCGAACGGCTGCTCCACGTCGAAGGGGAAGCGATGTTTCGTCAGGGGAAGTTCTTCCCCTTGGGATCCCCCGGTAACGGTGCGGCGGATCCCACGGATATGGACGTGGCTCATGACGGTCGCATCGCCGTCACCCTCGGAGGCACCAACCGCGTGGCGGTTTTGCGTCAAGGGGAGTTCTACTTCGATCAATTCGTGGTTGGGTTGCACCCGGTCGACTGCCAATTCAGCCAGGATGCTCAGCAGCTATGGGTGGTCAATGAATTCAGCGACACCGTGTCGCTAATCGATCTCCCAGCCGGTCAGGTACGGCATATCGCGCTGGGACCTCTACGTCCACCCACTTTGGCGGAACGTGGGGAACAATTGTTCTATGACGCTACCCTGTCCCATGATGGCTGGATGTCGTGCCACAGTTGTCATACCGATGGGCACACCTGCGGTTTGTTGAACGACAATTTTTCCGATGGAAGCTTTGGCACGCCGAAACGCGTGCTGTCGTTACTGGGGCAGCGGTTTACATCTCCTTTCGCCTGGAATGGCAGCGTTCCCCATCTGGCGGCACAGGTGCGGCAGTCGGTGAAGTCGACCATGGCCGGTGATCGAGAACTCGAGGATTTACAAGTCAGTGCACTGGTTGCATTCCTCGACAGTCTCCCTGTCCCCCCGTCCGTTCGTGCGGCACGGCAAGGCGGAGGGGCAGCCGCCGATGCCGCCCACGTCGAAACGAGGTGGCTGGCGGCACAGCAGGCGGCTGCTCAAGGATTTCGTGTTTTCGAGCAGCGCGGATGTGTGCACTGCCACCCTCCTCCGCATTTCACTTCACCGGAGACCTATGACGTGGGGCTCCACGATGAGCAGGGAGCTGCTCAATTCAATCCTCCCAGCTTGCTCGGCGTCAGCCAGCGTCAGGAGGCCCTCTTCCACGACGGTTCCGCGCGGAGCCTGGATGACGTCTTCAAGGCGCAACACCAGTTGGATTCCCCGTTATCGGATGAGGAACGTGAAGCCTTGATCGACTTCCTCCTGGCCCTCTGATGACGCTAGCTGCATCGAAGTGAGCTGCCAACCCGCTCCGGGACACCTATGGCAGCCGTTTGGTGAACATGCTGCCGTTGTCGGCGACATCGAACAGTGGCCGATAGTAGTCGCGTCCGCCGCCGAACAGTCGGCATGGGGTCCAGTGCAAGGCAATGGAAAGATTCCACCCTTCGTTGGTGAAGGGGCTGGTCGACTGATCACTGGGAATCAAGTAATCCCAGGCGGTGACCAACCCGCATGATCCTTGCAGAGGAGTAGCCAGGTGGGCTCCCAGCAAACCGTCCGAATCTTCCGACCAGCCGGCATAGAGATAGGCGTCACTGCGAGCCTGCGGACCGCATCTCAGCCGATAGAAAAATCGGTAGGTGTCCAAGGTGGCGAGCCGCGTGGAGACCTGAGTACCATCGGCAAGCGTCAGGTCGATGGCGCGAGTTTTTTGACTGCTGGTAAATTGAAACCCTAGCTCATGGCACGGTGAGCTGACGAAGCTCAGTTGGCCGCGTAGCTGCAGCAACTCTGCCTGAAAAAACCATTCGTCCCGCAGGTAGTCGGCGACCAGTCCGCCTTGCCATCCGTAATCGACGCGGCGAAACAAGCCAGCGGTGACAAATGCTTGATGGCGATTGTCTGTCCCAGCCGTTGAACCTTCCAAATCGGTGTGGATGAAACGTACACCAATCTGGCCCCCAAATTCCCCGTAGCAAAACCCGGGAATTCGCGAACCAAAGTTGATTCCTTCCTGGAAGCCGAAACTCCCATCGATCTGCCCGTCGCTATTGACGCCGGTGGACAGATAGTTGGACGGCGTTTTGAACCCACTGACTCCGACGTACACGTCGGCGCGGCGCCAATCGATGAGATAGCACTCAGGGTGACACTGGCAGGGGGACGTCGCACCGCAGGCTTCGCAGCCGACAGGGTGATGATCGTGGTGCGTGGGTATCGGGCGGTTGCGCGGTTCCGGCGGCGTCACCTCCTCCGCATCATCAAGCGTGTCGTCCCATTCTATTACGCTGGGCCCGATGACTTCCTCTTGCCAAGAGGCCGGCCGAATCGACGAACCTGGGCGACCACTCGCGCCCCCACGCCTTGCCGTAGGTCGTAGGTTCGATGATGGTCGCGACGACGAACTAACCGTGGCGCGGGGCGAGCGGCTTTCACGGCTCTGCTGAGCCACTGCCTGGCCTGGCGACGTGCCAGCGATACCGATGTGCGGACCGAGTCCACACAGGATCGAAAAAATAGCCAGCATCAGCCAAGCATTGCGTCTTGCTCGCGTCATCGCAAAAGTCCCGCGTGGTCCCAACGCACGCAGTCCTTCCGCCCCCGTTACTTGGTATCGGTTGTGTGGGAAAAACGGATTAAGAAAACTGGGAGGATTCCTTTTAAAATTCCTGTTGAGACGCTCTTCCGTTGCCACGTGATTGTCAGTCAACCAGCAAAGGGGGGAAATGAGCTACCGTGGCTGGTCCACTGGCAGAGGGCCGTCGTCGACTGGCCAGCCGATGCCAACACCCGCTTGTGGCCTGCCGACGACTCCGTAGTCGGCTCCGGCATCACTCTGCTGGCACGACTGGACCCATTGCTGAAGTTCCTGGCGCAGGCGTTCGACTAGCTGCGGATGTGCTGCCGCCAAGTTGTTCGACTCTGCTGGATCTTCATACAAGTCATAGAGTTCCCACGGGCCATTTCCTTGCCGTAGCAACTTGTATCGTGCCGTGCTCCATGCCACCTGATCACGGCTTTGAAAACCGATCGCCGCTTGCCGTGTGGGGCGTTCGCCGTGCAGCACCGGCCGCAGTGAGATACCATCTAGGGGACGGTCATCGGGGAAACGGAGCTGCAAGATGTCGACCAGCGTGGGAAGATAATCGCTGGTGACGGCAGGAAAATCGGTGGATTGGCCGGCGAGAACATGTCCCGGCCATTCGATCAATGCGGGAACGCGGATTCCCCCTTCGTACAACGACCTTTTTCTGCCGCGGAACGGTCCGGCGGAACCCGGATCACGAGCACTCCCTTCCGGCCCATTGTCACTGCAGAACGTGATCAAGGTTTCTTCCGCGATCCCCAGCGCACGCAGCTGAGCGCGCAGACGCCCCACTTGCTCGTCCAACGCCGTGATACACGCGTAGTAGTTCTGATGGCGAAGCGAAGGCGCATCGGGATAGAGGTTTCGGTGCGCCGAGTCGGCTACCACAGGCAGGTGCGGGGCATGAAACCACACGACCGCGAAGAATGGTTGTCGGTTGTCGACGGCAGATCGTATGAAGGTAAGGGCTCGATCCATGATCAGCTTCGAGTCGTCACCGCGCAATGGATCCGTCACTCGCGCACCACGTTCGTCCCAATAAAACGTGCCGTAGGGTTCTACCTGATGCCAATCCTCGATCGCATTCCATGCATCACCGTTTCGTGAATGTTTCGGTTTCCACATGGGATCGAAGGTCGGTACCTTGGATTCGGTAGAGAAGCAAACTTCGAAACCGTGGGCTTGTGGCGGGGAATAGTGTTGTTCATTGCCGGCACGGCCGCCCCGGTTAGCATCGCGTAACGTGGTGGTCATCGTTCCCAAGTGCCACTTGCCGAAGTGTCCGGTCGTATACCCGGCCTGCTGCAGGAGTTCGGCCAATGTCCACTCCTCCGGTTTCATATGGCCGATGTTGGCGAAGTAAATTCCGTAGCGGTAGGGATGACGACCGGTCAGACAAGAGCCCCGCGTGGGGCTGCACACCGGCGCGGCGGCATAAAAGCGGGTGAAACGCAGGCTATGGCGAGCCATGGCGTCCAGATGTGGCGTGAGAATCGTGGTACCGCCATTGAAACCTACGTCCCCCCAACCGAGGTCGTCCGCCATCATCAATATGATATTCGGTCGCTCCGCGGCGATCGTGTGCTCGACCCGGTGAAACGGCAAACATCCCATCGATAACCAGGCGATCACGCTCATCGGCGACAGCACCAGAGGACCGTATCGATCTCGGCACCAGCGGCCTATCATGTTGCCACTCCCACATCATGGCCAAGCTCGAATCGTCATCGCGCCAGTTTCGGCGGGCAACGAACCAGCCCAGCGACAGCGAGCGGTTGTTCCTTACTGGTCATGCGGCTCAACGAACTCGCTGCGACGCGGCGTGGCCGCAAATCCGATGGCCGTTAGTAAGAGGAAGAACACCGTAATACCAACGATGGTCGGACCTGCGACAGGATCCGACATTTTCGTATAAATCGACGAACCGGCGGCGATGGTAGCTCCAGCGACCGATATCGCCATCAACACGTTCCACACCAGCCGGGAAACTCCCCGAGGCATATCGTCCCCTAACAAGTCTCGATTATTCATCATGAAGAAAAAGGTGACATAGGCGATGGGGAGCAAGATCATGCCAAAGGTCGAGGTAAGAATCCCCAGCCAGAATTCTGATTCTCCGCGCCATACGACGGGCCATAACATGCCTACCGTTCCGGCGACGAGGCAGCCGACGAAATGAGAGCTGCGTTCGAAGCGCTGTGGGGCCAGTTCACGGAAGACGTAGCCGTTGATGAGCATGAGGATGATGATCGTCGAGAAACCCATGCCGAGTACTCCCAAACCGAAGACCAGCTTCGATATGCGTTCGCCCAGCAAGGGAGACAAGGACTGCGAAAGCTGGAAGGCATTGCGTTTAACCAGCGTGGACGCCAGTATCTTGTCGGCTTCCGATAACGAGGCGATCCGTTGCTGTTGCTCCTGCGGCGACAGTTGCTGCCATAAGGTCGCGCCCAACACGGGGGCGATTCGCTCCTGCAGTTGTTCGTCGCTAATTCGTGCGTCGTCCTGCTGAAGCTCTTCGCGCCATCGCTCGCGCTGCTCTTGGTCAGCCGCCAAGAAGGCTTCCCAACCCAGTTCATATTTTACGCGATCCTCCAATTGTCCCAACGCACCGCCATAGATGGGACTCGTTTCCATCACGGCAGGATCGGTGCTGAGAAACGCCTCGTCGACTTTCCCATGAAAACTGTACGCCGCCGCAATCACTACGCAAGCGGTGACGATCACGTAGGGGATCGCCATCCCGGTCGCCAAATCGAATCTCGCCAAACCGCGAAACGGCTTGTCCCATCCTCGGGCGAGCATGGAGTAGGGTAGCAGAAAGGTCATGTTGATACCCACAGCCGTTGCTGCTGCTCCGATCATCACGTCGCGCTGCGCGCTGACGATGCGGGTTTTCCAGAATTGCTGAAACGCCTCCGGCGCCTGCTGCACCAATTCCGCCACGGTCCCCGTCGGTTCACTCCATTGACTCAGTTTCGGGATAAACCCTGACAGAATGTCTGCCCAAGGAAGCCCCTCTTTGATCAACAGGTAGATGACGACGCCGAAAAAGCAGATCACCACCATGCCGACGAGCATCTTCAGGAAGACGTCGAAAACCCTCGCCGTTCGTCCTCGCCGCTCGTTCAATACGACCAGGGCCAAGGCGAGTACGAACAGAATCGCAGACACTCCCACGCGGTACCACAATGCGGTCGCCTCGTTAGCTCCCTCGGGGATAATTCCGCCGGGAACCAGGTTCTTATTCAAGGCGTCAAAGGACAGGCTAAACTGAGGCATGCACCAAATCATGTTGGCCGTGCTAGTTGCCAGTAGCCATCCACATCCCAACACTGGGTTGATGTGCTGGTTGATGGCCTGAAATGGCTTGCGACCGGTCGACAGCGTGACGTAGCTGATTGCCGACAGCATGATCACGCCCATGGTGATGGCCATCAATTGCAGCCATAACAAGTCGGTTCCCCCAAGAACGCCTAGAAACAGGGCGCCGCTGAGCGAGCCTCCCCCCAAGGTGATGGCGGACTGCAACCAACCCGGTCCGGACAAACGAACATAAGCCTTCCATAGAGCGGCGCGCCCCTGCTGTTGAGCTCGCACTAAGATCTCGCGATCGGTCGCAATTTTCGCTTTCGACATGGGAGTTCAATACCTGGAGGATGTTCTCGAAGGGTAGAAAAACGTCGTGCCGTCAATTGGCCCTACTGCATGAGGGGTTCGCCTTCAATACTGCACTGAGGCTAGCACAGATGGGCTGAGGGAGTAGATTAACCGGAATCGCTCCCTAAATCGAGCAGGGACGGCGGCCTGAGGCAAGTTACTCGCTGCTGGCGGTCCAATGATGACGGTCGTGGTAAGGGTAGTCCGCTGGTTTGCCGAACCTTTTCAGGGAACAGGAGCGAATTCTGGTGCCTCCTACGGCTTGTAGTTTGGGCAATATTGACTCGCAGCCAGCTTGGATCCGCCAATGCCGTCTTTACACGTCAATGACAAGTATGAAATCCCGGAAGAGGAGCTGGAGTGGTCGTTTGCGCGCAGTGGCGGTCCTGGCGGTCAGAACGTCAACAAGGTAAACAGCAAGGCCATCCTTCGGTGGACCCCGGATCCTCGTCGTTTGCCGCCGAGCGTTTGGCGGCGACTGCAGCAGTTAGGAAAGCGCTACCTCACCAACGACGGCACCTTTGTGATCCAATCCCAGGAGTACCGCGATCGTGAACAGAATCGGACTGCTTGCCAACACCGACTCTTGGCGTTGGTCCGTACCGCGTGGACGCCGCCAAAACATCGTATTCCCACTCGCCCCACCCAGGCGTCCCGCCGCCGACGTTTGGAAGAGAAAAAACGCCTGAGCCGGAAAAAGCAATCGAGGCGCGATCGCGATTTCGATTGATCGGTACGTGGGGGTTAGCGGGAACGGCCCGATGTTCGGATGTGTTCGAGCTGTGCCACCAATTCCGCAACTTTATCGGGAAATCGGTCGGCCACGTTGGTCTTTTCTTCAGGATCCGACTGGAGATCGAACAACGAATATGGTGGTTCAAACGGTTTGCCAGCGGGACTTTCGCGACCACCGGAACCATTGCCCGCCACCAACTTCCACCTTCCGTCACGAATGGCGAACATACCACGCGCGGAATGGTGGATCACCGGCGCGCCACGATCTGCCCTGCGCCCCCGCAGCAAGGGAATCCACGAAAAGCTGTCCTCGGCCTCCTGTTCGCCGACCGACTGGCCAACTACCTCGGCCAGCGTGGCAAACAAGTCAACCGTACAGACCGGTGCCTCGATGCGGCTTCCAGACTCGACTTTGCCCGGCCACCGCACGAAGGTGGGAACACGATGGCCGCCTTCCCAGATATCGGCTTTCGTCCCGCGCCACGGACCGTTGGCTCGGTGATGCTCCTGGCGGAAACCTTGCACCGAGGCGTCCTCCACGTGGTCGACACGGTGCGGATCATCGTAGCGGTACATATAGGATCCATTGTCGGAAGTGAAAATGATCAGCGTCTCGTCCGCTTCTTCGCTCCGGTCGATGGCGCGGAGGACTTGACCTACCGACCAATCGACTTGATGCACGAAGTCGCCGTATTCTCCCAAACCTGTGGTGCCACGAAAGCGCTGGTGCGGCTGGGTGGGTTTGTGGGGTGCGGTGAGCGGCAAGTACAAGAAATACGGGCTCGTCTCTGCGGTTGCCTGGTCGATGAACGCCACGGCTTCATCGACGAGCCGATCAAGAGCTTCGTCGATGACAAAATCCTCCGCACGGGGACCTTGGCGAACGAAGTGCGGGAACTTCACGGCCGGCTGCTGAATCGTCGGACGGCTAACGAAGCGATCGTTGCGAATGTAGACGTAGGGGGCCATATCCAACGAGGCGCTGACTCCGAAGAAGTAGTCGAATCCGCGATGGATCGGAGCGTCGGCGATGAGACCATCGAAATCGACACCAGGATCGCCCTGCCACGGTGAGGTCTTGTCCTTCAACATCGGCAAGGACATACCCAGATGCCACTTCCCGATCGCTGCCGTACGGTATCCCGCCTGACGAAGCAAATCGCCGATGGTACGCCTGCCAGGTTCGATCAATGGCGGGCTGTAGCCATTCAGTACGCCGCTCTTCAACCGCGTGCGCCAGCAGTATCGACCGGTCAAGATTCCATAACGGGTAGGCGTGCAAACCGACGAGGGACTGTGTGCGTCGGTCAGCGTAGCACCCTCTGCCGCCAAGCGGTCCAAGTTCGGTGTGGGAATGCGCGATGCCGGATTCAGTGCCTGGACATCCCCGTATCCAAGGTCATCGGCCAGTATCAGTACGATGTTGGGGTGTTCGGCGGCCTGCGTCGTTGTCGTCGCCCACACCGCCAAAACAATTCCCCAGGCAACTACACGCAAATTCACCATCGTTCTCCTCCTGGGATTTCACACGCGCTTTCGCTTGCGGGCCACTTCGATTTCATGCAACGAGTATAATCGTCCCGTGCCGGCCCCAGGGCACTCCTGGCACGTCGCCTCCCAGTCTTGGGGACTGCGCAAATTGGAATCCCAAAACGGCCATGTTTGGCACTGGACGGGGCGCGCGGCATACACCAAGCATCGCCGCGTTTCGGGATCGAGCAGAATACAATCCCCATCGGGGTATTCCTTTAAGCTATGGCGAGAGCCAACTCGGCGCACGAAACGGTCACGAAACGTGGCGGTGTCGATGCCGAGATGGCGCGCCATGTTGCGGATCTCATCGGCGGACACCCACACGTACCCCGCTTCCCCACTGCAGCAGGCGCCGCACTGGGTGCATGCAAACCGCAATCCCTCGGCATACCATTTCTTTTTTCTGCTCATGATCCATCTTGTTGAAAAAACGAATACTGGCGAAGTGGCGCTCTGGCTGGCGTTGACCGTGGGGCTCGGGGCAAAGTGGGCGTAGCCTTCGGCAGGTCCAGCTCGCCAGAGCGATTCGACCGCCGCCGGCTAGCTCATCTGTGGGCACTGTTCACTCCCGCGCTGGCCAACTCGTGCAACGCCTCCACCGTTCGATCGATCTCTTCTTCACTGGTCGACTCAGAAGGACTCAAACGCACGGTGCCTCCTCCCTGCTCGCTGCCGAGAAAGGCGTGGATTCTCGCAGCGCAGTGAAATCCCGCGCGCACTTCGATACGGAAGTGACTATCCAAGGCGATGGCAACATCGTGGGCGTCCCAGCCCGAAAGGCTTATGCTGACGACCGGTACTCGCCTGGTTTCGTGTTTCGTAATCGCTGAGGTAGGACCGATGACCTTCAACCCGGGCACCTCGCGGAGACGCGTTATCAGACGAGCGAAGGAGGTGTGCCAACGTTGGCATCCCCCCTGTTCCAGTATCCGGTTGGCAGCAACCGCCATCGATACGATCCCCATGGTGTTCAGATTGCCCACTTCGATGGCTGAGGGCCCCTGAAGCGGCGGATCCTCCACCTGGCTCGCCTCCCCGGTCCCCCCCCACATCATCGGTGTCAAATGCGGAATCAGATCGGGTGCCAAATAGAGAAAGCCGGTTCCCGGCAGGGCGCGGAGCCCTTTATGCCCGGGGGCTGCCAAGACGTCGACGTCGTCGGCCACCACATCGATGGGGAGGTAGCCGAGCGTCTGCGCTGCGTCGACGATCGTGCGTCCACCACAGCAGCGGGCAAACTGGGTCCACGACTTCAAATCTTGAACCGCGCCGGTTACATTCGATGCATGGGACAGGATCACCCAATCGATCTGCGTGCCGCGCAGGCGATTGACCGCATCGATGTCCACGCGTCCCGTGCTGTCGCAGGGAACGTATTGAACATCGAGGCCGCGGTGGACGGCCAGTTGTCGCAAGGGGCGCAATACGCTGTTATGCTCCGTGGCGGTGGTGAGTACCCGCTGGCCAGGACGCAGTAGACCGCTTAAGGCCAGATTCAGCGCGTGCGTGCCGCTGTGGCACATGACGAGCGACTCTGGCCCAGGGGCTCCGATCAACTGAGCGAGTTTCAGTCGAGCTTGCGCGATCCAGTGATCGGCTTCTCGAGCGCTGCGGTAAACTCCTCGTCCACTCGCGGCACCGCAACGTTGCACAAACTGCAGCGCTGCCTGTACCGCCTCATCCAACTTCGGCCAACTGGTAGCCGCATTGTCCAAGTAAATACGCTGTTGTTCCTGTTCTTGCCTCACGGTCGGAGCACCTCAACCACCGATCTGATACATGGCTCGATGCGGCGGCGTAAAGTTTTGCTGGTTGATGCCATGAGCCTGGTGTTTCGCCGCGATGCAGGCCCGCACCCGCTGTCGGATCTCGTCGTCGGCCGCCCCACGCTGCAGTGGCGTGGCCACATCCCATTCTTCCTTGCCGAACAAGCAGTTGCGCAATCTTCCGTCGGCCGTCAAGCGTAGGCGGTCACAGGTGTCGCAAAATGGCTGGGATACGGTGTCGATAAAGCCCAGAGTTGCCTCGAATCCGGCGACGCGATACTCGACCGCGGGCCGCGCGGGGTCGGGGCGACTGACGGCCTGCAACTGACCGAACTTTTCTGCGATGCGTCGTCGCAACTCCGCCCCGTAGACGACCTGTTGCCGCGACCAGCATCCGTCACCGTCCAGCGGCATGAATTCGATGAACCGCAGCGGTATGCCGCGCGGCAACGCGAACTCTACCAGATCGACGACTCCTTCCAGATTGACGTCTCTCAGAACCAGGGCGTTGAGCTTCACCTCCAACCCTGGGTAACCGACTGCCGCGTCGATGCCGCGGAGCACGCGGTCCAGCCCCGCGCGACGTGATAGGCGTTGAAAAACGGATTCCTCCAACGTATCCAGACTGATGTTCACGCGTCGCAGACCAGCCTCGACCAGCGCCGGCAGCTGGTCGGCCAACAGGATCCCGTTGGTGGTCAGTGCGATGTCCTCGACGCCGTCGACCCGGCAGAGTCTTGCCACCAGGTCGGCTAGATGGGGACGCAGGAGTGGTTCTCCGCCGGTCAGTCGCAGGCGAGTCACGCCCATGGGCACCACTGCGCGCACCAACCGCTCGATCAACTCAAAGCTCAGCAAGCGTTGCACCGGTAGAAATGGCGCGGGGTGAGCGGGCATGCAATAACGGCAACGAATGTTGCAGGCGTCCGTGACGCTGATGCGCAGCGAGCGATGGATGCGTCCCCAGCGGTCGACCAGCGGTGCGGTCATCGCCGTGGCTCCACTACCGGCAGGGGCCAGAAGATCGTCATGGGTATCGGTTCGTGTATCCACGGGCATCGGTCAAATCTGCTTGGTAGAGTGGTCGCAGCGGCAGCTACCCGAGGTGGGATGAATCCACTCGCTCCCCCGCTGCACATAATGCTCCTGCTTCCAGATGGCTACGCGATGTTTAATCTCGTCGATCAACCACTTGGCCGCCTCGAAGGCCTCTGCTCGATGGGGAGTGGCTACGGCTACTGCCACACTAGCTTCCGTCGGCTTGACGCGTCCCAAACGGTGGATGAGACAGATTTTCCGCACGGGCCAGCGTGTGCGAGCTTCCTCGGCCAACCGCTGCAGCTCTGCCAGAGCCAATGGTCGATAGGCCTCATACTGCAGATGATCGGTTTCTACCGAACGCCCCTCAACGGTTGTCCATTGTCGGGTGGTGCCGACAAACAAGACCTGCCCGCCGCAGGAAGGGTCCTCCACTGCCGACAGAACGCTCGTCAGATCGATCGGCTCATCGGTAAGTGCTATCATCGCGTCACCCATCTACCATCGCGCTATTGCCGAACTTCTGCCACGCCGTGGCCCCGACCACGGGCCGCCTTGTTTCGCTTCAGCATACTGGATAGGTGCTGTTTCGGCGACCGGCTGCGGCGGTTGAGTTCCTAAAGGGCAGGCAGGCCCGCCGGTCTCGTGGAACGATGCCTCAACCCCCACTGACCGGGGGGATCATCGCCAGCTGATCACCGGCACGAACCTCGTCCTGCGCGTCGAGGAAGCGGTCTTCCAACGCCCAACGGCTGCGCTGTGCCAAAGCAGCCAATGGTGGAAATTGGGCCTCGACCAGGGCGGCCAATTCACCGACCCGTGTCGTTCCCGTCAGGTTAACCGCAATCGAACGTTGCCCCATCAACTCGGCGGCACCGGCAAACAACAGCACATGGACCGTCGCGGTCGCCTGCCCGTTCGCGCTTCCGGGCTCTGTCATCCTTAGCTCCTTCAGTTGACCACCAATCCCTCATTGCGAGAGCTGAACCAGCCAGCCAGTTGTGGCATCAACCCGTAGGCGTAGGCCAACACGGCCACCGGCGGGACCGTTGGCTTGGTGCTCGCCTGTTCCATTTGCAGCTTGCAGGCCGTGCATTCGGTGACACCAAACTGAGCCGACGTCGACTTCATCGCCGATAGCAATCCCCAGCCGATCCGCAAACTCGTCCGGTAGTTTTTCCGCTGCAGGCCGAACATGCCGGCCATCCCGCTACATCCTTCATCGAGGAAGTGGACCTCTAGTCCGGGGACAAGCTCTAGCAAAAGCTGGCCGGGACGATGCGGATGAAGGCTTCTGGCATGGCATGGTTCGTGATAGATGACGGAAAACTTGGTCTGGCGAAAGTCGAGTTTCAACTCCTGCGACTGATGCAGCTGCCACAAGTATTGATGAATTTCCGTCGTGTGCTGCGCGATCACATCGGTGTCCTCCCCGGGGTGGAGAGCTGGATAGTGGTCGCGCAAACAAACGGCCGAGGTCGGTTCGGCAGCTACGATGGTGTAGCCTTGCCGGACCGCTTCGGCAAGCACGCGGACGTTGCTACGGGTTAATTTTCGGGCGCGGTTCACGTCGCCGGCGACGATCATCGCCATGTAGGACGGCGTCTGTGCGGCGGGGACGTAGACCTCGACCCCTTGATGCTGCAGCGTCTCGATCATCGCCCGGCCCAACAACGTATTGTGCCAATTGATGTACTGGTCCACAAAGAACAATACCTTGCGTCCGGGATTGGCATGTGGTCGGTGCAAGCGGTTGCGCACCGCCCAGCGGATGAAAGAACGGCGTGCTACGCGCGGCAGCTTTCTTCCTTGAGCGATGCCGAAGATTCTTTCCAGCAACCAACGGGCGGCCGGCTGTCCCAATGCCCAATTGCTGAGGCGAGGCACACGACTGCCGGCTGCCGCCAACAGGTCGACACGGTTCAACAACCGTTCGCGCAGCGGCAAACCATGTACGGCAACATACTGGGCTTTCGTCTCCAGTACCAGTTTGGGAATGTCGACCGTAGCCGGACACTCGTGACGGCACTGCAGGCAATTGAAACACAGGTCCGCCACCGCTTTCATCTCCGGGCTCTCTAACCACTGGGCATCCAGACGCCCCATCGACATGGCACGCATCAAATTGGCTTTGGCCCGCGGCGACGCTTCCTCACCTCGATGCACTCGGAAAACCGGACACATTCTTTCGGTGGGGGCAGAGGTACGGCAGCGAGCGCAACCGTTGCAGGCGTGAGCGGCATGGGGCAATTCCCCGTCTCCCCCCCAGGCAAGCAAGACGGGCAGAGTCAGAGGGCTGCTGCCGCCATGGCTTCCCCGGCTACCCATCGTCGCTGCCGACGAGGAAGAAACGGCTGGGGAGGGAATCGTGCCCTCACCAGGCTCGCGTTCCTGGGGAGGATGCTCGGACAGTCGTTGCATGACAGCGGCCGCTTGCATGGCATTGCCGACCGGAATGACACTGCTTCCCACCACCATTGGCTCGAGATGATCATCGTGGCCGGGGACGGCACGCAGGAACTCCGTGAGCTTGGGCGGCACGGGCGAGAGGAATTTTCCAGGGTTGAGAATGCTTTCCGGATCGAAAACTCGTTTGATCTTGCGGAACAACTCGATGCGTGGCCCGAATTGTTTCTCGGCCCACGCAGCGCGACTGATGCCTAACGCGTGCTCTCCCGCGATGCAGCCGCGAAAATCGAGCACCTTTTGGTAAATAGCATCTGCCAGCCGAGACATTTTCGATTGGTCCGTGGGAGAGGCGAGGTCGAGGAAAGGACGAATATCCAGTTGCCCCTGCGCCGGGCGACCAAAAAAGGTTGCCGTGACGCGCTCTGCTTTCAAAATGTTTTGCAATTCGATCAGCAGGTCAGGAAGTTTCTCTGGGGCGACAGAAATATCTTCCATGAATGGCAGCGGCCGGGTGCTCCCTTTCAATCGATACAACCGCGGGATGACCCGTCGCGTCAGTCGCCACCACAAGTTGCGCTCTTCGCGATCAATGGTGGTACGGTAGGCCGTGACAGGCATGCCACGCCGCTGCAAACGTTCGGGGAATCTCTGCAGTCGCGCACTGACCTCCGCTTGTATTTCGCCCTGCACTTCCACCAAGAGCATTGCCTCGGCCCCCCGAGGAAGGATCGCTGCGTACTGCGGTTCCGTCTCACGGGCAATTTCCAGTAGGCGGCGATCCATTAGATCGCAGGCCGCGATCGGCTCCTCACGCAACTCCAGTGCCGCCCGCACGGCAGTGTCCAAGCGTTCGAAAAAGAGCAGGATGACCCCGCGCACCTCCGGAAGAGGGGCGACTCGCAAGGTGGCTTCAGTGATCAGCCCTAGGGTCCCCTCCGCTCCGCAGAACAACCGCGCCAAATGGACACGGTCCCCGTCAAGCACCTCTTCTACCCGGTACCCACATCCCCGCGCCACACCCTCCCACGGCGGTTGTAACCACGACCCCAAGTGTTGCTGCAACAATCGCCCCGTTTCATAGGCCAACCGCCCCACGGTGGTGCCGGACGCAGGCCAATCCGACCAACGATGGCTGCTGACTTCAACCACTTGACCATCTGCTAGCACCACTTGCAAGGATTGCACCCATTGCCCGGCCGAACCGTATTGCAGAAAGTGACTTCCTGCCGCATCGATGGCCAGGATGCTGCCGATGGTAGACACGCTGCGGGTGGCCGGATCGGGGCCGAAGTGAAGCCCTTGACTAGCTAGCGTCCGGTTCAGTTCCGCTTGCACCACTCCCGCTTGCACGCGAACCGTCCCGTCGATAGGTGGCTGTTGGCGGCGCAGGTACCGCGAAAAATCGACGATAATCCCTCGCCCTAGGCTTTGGCCAGCAAGGCCACTGCCCGATCCGCGGGCGAAAACCGGGAGGTGATGTTGACTGCAGTAGCGCATCAGTCGACTGACGTCGGCGACTGTGCGCGGGCGAACAACCCCCAAGGGCCGTATCTCATAGATGCTCGCGTCACTGGCGTACAACTGTGAAAAAAGGTCATCACAGCGCACGTCGCCGTCGATCAAGCCTCGTAGGTCTGCTTCGATTCGTGCTCGTTCGGTGTCCATCTACCTTGCGTTTTCCGCCCCTTGGTCGGCTACGAGACAAGACCGCGATAACGTGGATAACCTGCCGGTCAATGCATCGTGGGCACGGTTCAACCCTCTCCCAGTTCGCCCAGCGCTTGAAGCATTTCGCTCATCTCCGCTGCCGCATGCAAGTCTTGCTGCGCTCGCGCGGCCTCGATGCCTTCTCGCAAGAAACGCCGCGCCTCCTCCACTTTACCGCATTCGGCCAGCAGTTGCCCGCAGCGAAAAAACGCGGGTACGTGCGGAGGCGACTCGCACGTCAGTTGCTGAAACTGAGCGATCGCTTCCTCGATTTGTCCATCGGAAACCATTTCCATCGCCAGGCTATATCGCAGAAACACATCGTGAGGTTCATCACGCAGCATGGCTTCAATTCGTTCCCGCCGTGTATTCATGTAGAACTCCCGATTTCAAACTTCGCGCCGGATCCCTGGTCGCACCAAAACCGCGGGCCCCGCCCCAGTACGGGCTAAATTTCACCTCCAGCACCACTGGCCGGCCAAGTTTCCAGGAAAGCCACTCCGCTTTGTAAGCGTGAGTCCTGGTCACACCCCCCGGCTTCTCACCGACTGGGATTCCCGCCAAGGACGCCACATGACATTGGGGCGATGAATTCACTCCGGCTTGGTCGCCAACTGCCTGCCACTGTACTGGATCCTTGCCCCATCGCGAAGGACGTTGGTACGCAATCCTTGGCCGATCCGTAGCGGTGGTCAGTAGCGGCGTTGCCCCACCGTCGACACTTGCCACCGTTGCTGATATCCGCCGAGGGCAGCCGTTGCTTTCCCACTCCCGGCTGGAGACCGCGGTATTCGGTGACAGGGAATAGATATATAATTTCGATTGTCCGTCCTGCCGGTGACCGTTGGGGATGGGCCATTCGTCCACGTCACTGCGGAGCGCAACGGGTATCGGACCGCGCCGACGAACAAGTTTATTCAGTAATGGAGACCAGGATCGTGCTTCGTTTCATCGCATTGTGTCCTCTCGTGCTCATCGGATTGTTAAGCCTCGTGGCTCGCGGCAATGAGGATCAACCACCGACCGACGACCTGCTGACCGTAGGGGCGGAGGCACCTCCGTTGGCCGTCGAACATTGGATTTCCAATGGCAATGGAAAGTTCAAGCCGGTAACGAAATTCGAGCCAGGAAAGATTTATGTCGTCGAGTTTTGGGCCACTTGGTGCGGCCCGTGTATTCAGAGCATGCCCCACTTGGCTCAATTGCAAAAGGAATATGCCGATAAGGGCGTGCAGATCATCAGCATCAGCGATGAAGACCTGGAAACGGTCCAGGAATTCCTGAAGCGCGAAACGCCTCAAGCCGAAGCGGCTGAGGAATCGGGGGTAGCTGTTGCCGATGGTCAACAAGTGGCGAAGACGTTTGGCGAGCTGACGAGTGTTTACTGCTTGACCACCGATCCCGATGGCTCCTCGCAGCGCGATTACATGGAAGCGGCAGCCCAGAACGGTATTCCCACTGCGTTTATCGTGGGTAAGGATGGCAAGATCGAATGGATTGGTCATCCCATGGAACTGGATGGTCCTCTGGCACAAGTCGTTGCCGGAACTTGGGACCGAGAGGCCTTTGCGGCAGAGCTCCGTAAGCAGCAAGAGGCCGAAAAGGCGATGCAAGACGTTTTCAAGCTGTTGCAGAAACAAGACTTCGACGGGGCTTTGAAAAAACTCGATGAGTTGATCGCGAAAAACGATAGTTTGCAGCTGAAGGTGTTGAAGCTCCAGATCTTGCTGGCCTCGGAAAAGACCGACCAAGCTGTCGCTCATCTCGAGTCCCTGTACAAGGATCTCGAGTCGAGCCCTGAGACAATCAACATGATTGCCTGGAATCTGTACCAAATGGCCGAGGCTGGCCAGAGCCCTGGGGAGAAGGTCTTGGCGTCGATCGAGCAGGAACTGCGGCGAGCCATCGATAAACTGACTGGTGAAGAGAAAGCCAGTGCGTTGGACACGTTGGCTCACTTGCTACATGCCGCGGGTAAACTCGATGAAGCCATCGCTGTAGAAAAGCAGGCGCTGCAATTCGCTGGTGACCGAGATCGAGATTTTATTACCGAGTTTCTCAAGGAGCTGGAATCGGAAAAGCAAGGACAATAATGGCGATGGGGCAACCGATCGTCCGTAGAGCCTTGATCTGAGGGGAAGCCGAGCCGCGTCGCTGCCGTGTCGCGGCTCGCTTGTTCCCCACTCGTGGCAAGCATCGTCCGTGCGTCGCGACGTTCTACCAACAACCGCTTCACTCTTCTATCCGCGACACCTGGTGCCACGGCCGCGTCGATTCATCGTGGTGAGGCACAGGACTGCAAGGTAAATCGGCGCCCTATGCCGGTCGCAGTGGATACCGCGATTCGCAGATCGGCCAAGTTCATTCCTCAGGAGATGGCAACCAACGCTGCTGATCCTGAGGAAGAGGCGCTGTCTTTCCTGGATCGTCCCCGGCATGCACACCGTTCGGCCGGCATGGCGCAGGCGTTGACTGCTTGCGTTTTGATCTAGTCGCGAGACGCTCCGCAGTTGTCGCCTACCCGATTCGCCACCGTGTGCCCCCGCGACCGACAACGCCACCGCGTCGCTGTTCAACACGCCACCGATATGCCGCGAGACCAGGACTTCAAAAGGCTTGACTTCCGTTATCACGTATAATTAAGGTGAAAGATGGTGGGCACCGGCAGCCAAGTTCTCACTTGTGGAGGCAGATCGTATGCAAGCCGCAAAGCCCAATACGCTGGAACGATTCTTCGGTGGATTGAGCCAGCACGTATTTCATACGCAGTTGGGGGTGGTTGATCCCCAGATCGTTGACTACGTCAGCCATTTGTTGGTGCGTTTCGTGCGATTGGATGGCATAACGCGGATTCGGCAGCCGGACGGTGCACCGGTTACGGAAGTCGTCACCATGGTGGCGGAAGCAGAGCGTCGTGTGGGTGAAGCGAAACGCGATGTCCATCGGCACATCGGTGATTTCACCCTCTTCTGGTCGGGTGTCTATCCCGAAGCCCTGCGGGAGATGCGCAATCCCAGTAGTTCTGATTGCTTTGTCAGCTACTGCGCTCAAGGAAAACGTGCGTACGAAATCGCCAGCACGATCGAAACGGAGAAGGATGATCCTCCCGCTTCGCTGCTGCAACGGCTGGCCGATCAATTCGAAATGTGCGCTTATGGACTGCGCGAGATTCGCCGTGAGTGGGAGCGACGAGATGACGCGGGTTCCAGCGACGTGCCACTGTTGCTCTGAGATGGCTTGCCTCAGATGTCGTATCCCACGGCATCGTCGCAGTGGCGATGCCACGGGGCTCACACGATTTCAGTGTCTGGGATGAGGTCGTCCATCGTTCGCCTGAGCTAACCTTCGCTTGCGAGTCGGGCAGTCGGCCCCGAGCTCATCCCACGGGAAGGCGATCCGTAGAGGGCAAGTCGCGTTGCCTACTCTTCATCCTCAAAGCCCCCGAGATCATCTTCGTCGTCCTCGGGAAACATTTCACTGTCGTCCGGCTCGATTTCATACTCATCCTCCAGCTCCTCTTCGAAGTCGTCGTCGAAATCGTCATCGAAATCGTCATCATCGAATTCGCTGAAGGGATCATCCTCCACGGGATCGTCATCCAAAATGATGTCATCATCGATGTCATCATCGTCGTCGAGGAGATCATCATCCTCGTCGTCCTCTTCTTCCTCGTCGTCCATGGCGACAATGAAGGGCGATGAGAGGGCGGGGCTGGACGGTACAGACCAGGTAGTGTTGGACTGTACTGGCGCTGAAATAAAGGGAACTAGCGATACGACAAGCGATGTTTGCGTCATGGTAGGCCTTGTGACAGTTCTACACGATTCCGGCAGTTCGGGAGAACAACGAAGCCGATTATCTTGATGGTTTCCCCCGCCGATGGCAAGCGGTCCCAGGACGTCTAACCTCGGATCGAGGTCCATGTTCCCGCAACGGGATTGGAGGGCTCGTTCTCGCCGCTGGGAACGGGACGCAAGGTGGGAGAAGGAGATGCTTGACTCGGTGGAGCGGGCGCGGCATCGACTGGTGGCACGTCGGCTTCGATGGGCGACGCTTCCGCGACGGCGACCGGCACGATCCGTCTTCCCCTCGGCTCAAACACCGGACGAGTCGGCAGGGGATGAAAGCGAGGGTAAGGCGGAGGATCGGGAAGTGGTTCGACGCCGCACAGACGACACAGCAAATGGCCACTGGGAGCCAAGATTGGTGCTAGCAAGGCGATGCGGGGAGTTTCCTCGCACCCCACTTCCGCGCTCCCCACACCGAGTTCCTCGTCTCCCAGCACGGCTCCAGGGGGCACCCCTTCGGCGCGCGAATCAAGAGCACTTGGCGGCAATCCGAGCCTCCCCTCGATGCTCGACACGGTTTCGAGCGGATGATAGCGATCGCTAGGAAGCCCTAAGGCGTGGCAGCCAGCGAACAGAAGCACGGCGCATGACGCCGCTATCATCCCTTTCCAGGAATGTTCATGGGTTGGTTGGCACGCTGGCTGATGCCGCAAAGCGATCATGGCATATCTTGCATCGACTCAGGGACGCGATCGACGTACAGAATGGTTTACCGAGACTTCTAGGGGAGGTGCTGGGGATTTCCGGGGTACGTGCCGGGGGAAGGACAAGTGGGGCTTCCTAGGGCATGCACCCCTGGTGGGAATCTCCTCGGACATCCCATCAATTTGTCTATCGACTTTATCGATTGCGCTGCTTGAGCCGTTTAGGAAAATTGATTCTGCTTTCGGCACGCGAACTCACCAGCCGTCTCATGCGGCCCGAGGCGACGATCGCGTGAATGCCGACCCGTTCCCGGTGTCGTTCCGCCTTTGAATCGCATCAACGGCGTCGTGGTTTGGCTCGTCTGGTATCCTCGACTTGCTGAACCTACAATAGAAGATGGGCGGATTTCCCCTAGGGGCCGCTTTCACGATCGCCTGCTCAGCTTCGGTCGACGACGAAGGCCAAGCTGGAGCCCCCAGCCCACCTGCCAACCTGCATGCCTTCCCTCCTTTCGTCTTTCAGAATCCGCACGTTATGGACGCGCATCGACAAACCACTGGCCATTCGGCAGCCGTATTGCCTCGCCGCCACTCTACCAAGCTTGGGCGGATTCTTTCCGCTTCACGGAATAGAAGTACCCGCGGCAAACAAACGATGGCCTGCGGGCGACAATCGCGGCGGGGGGAGAAGCCACTGGTAGATTGTCAACCAGCTCGGGCAACACCTCCTAGTCGACGCGACGTTCCTGCCGGGAGTGTCCGGGGGGATCAGGAACTTCTAGGCCGGTCTGTTGCCGATGCTGGTGGACCGAGAGCACCGACACCTATCCTTTGCCGAATGCTGGTCTCCATGATGATGGGGCTGGGCATTCTGTGGGCGGTTGGAGCGAGGGCTTCGGCGCAGGTGGATGAAGCTTTTTTCGATCGATTTATCGCTCCGGCCCTGAAGCAGCATTGTTGGGACTGTCACTCTCATGAGGCAGGCGAAGCGAGCGGCGGGTTGGTGCTCGATTCGCTAGCCGGCTTGAAACAAGGTGGCTCGCGGGGAGCCGTCATCGACACTGCCGCACCGGACCAAAGTTTGTTATTGCGAGCCATCGGATATCAAGATAGTGAACTGCAGATGCCCCCGGACGGCCCTCTGCCTGCCGAATTAGTCGAACGTTTCCGTCAATGGGCTGTCGCGGGGTATCCGGTTTCGGAACCATGGAAGCAGTCCCCTCAACCTACTCCTGGCGAGGCAGTCAGTAGCGAAACGCTGGCGGCCAACCATTGGGCCTATCAACCTCCGGTCGATCGAGTTGCCGCGGCGCGACGCCACCTGCAACAGCTCGGGACCGTGGATCTCGAGTCGCAGTTGCGTTCGGGCATTGACGTTTTGGTGCTGGAAAAACTGATTGACAACGGGCTTCAATTCTCGGCGCCGGCTTCTCGCTCGGTACTCCTGCGCCGCTTGAGCTATGTCCTGTTGGGGCTGCCCCCTGAGGAGGTGATGGGCCGGATCGATGGGGATTCACTCGCCGCGATGGACTGGGAGGCGTTGGTCGATCGCATGCTGGCTTCACCACGTTTTGGAGAACGTTGGGCCAGGCACTGGATGGATGTGGCCCGGTACGCGGATAACAAGGGATACGTTTTCCAAGAGGACCGCGAGTATCCCGAGGCGTACCGGTATCGGGACTGGTTGATCGATGCATTCAACCAGGATCTACCATTCGACGCGATGGTGAAGTATCAGTTGGCCGCCGATCAGGTGCCCGATGGGCAATCGCATTTGGCGGCGCAAGGCTTCCTGACCCTCGGCCGCCGGTTTTTGAACAACAAATTCGATATTACCGATGACCGTTTGGACGTGGTTACCCGGGGGCTCATGGGCATGACGTTGACCTGTGCCCGCTGCCACGACCACAAGTACGATCCGATCACGCAAGCCGATTATTACGCGTTAGCCGGGGTCTTCTTCAACAGTCAAGAGCCAGGTGGAGAACCGTTCGCCCATCGACTAGTCGATGCCGAGAAAATGCAACCAGCCTTTATTCTGTTGCGCGGCAGTCCGGGCGCGCGAGGTCCCCAAGTACCACGTCGTTTCGTCCGTTTCCTGGCCCCTGATGCCCCCGATTTTCCTGACGAAGCGAGCGGCCGTCGGCAGCTTGCCGAACACATCGTTGCCCCCGACAATCCATTGACTGCCAGGGTGCTGGCCAATCGCGTGTGGATGCATTTGACCGGCGCACCATTGGTCGACACGCCCAGCGACTTTGGCCTGCGGTGCCCTCCGCCAGTCCAACTGCCGTTGTTGGATCATCTGGCCATTTACCTGGTGGAAAATGGCTGGAGTATCAAGCGTTTGGTGCGCTACATCGTCACCTCGCGGACGTTCGCCCAAGCCAGCGAGAAGCGACCCGAGGCGGTAGCGGTCGACCCGGAGAACCGTTTGTGGTGGCGCATGCCCCGGCAGCGGTTGGACTTCGAAGCGTTTCGCGATACGTTGCTCAGTCGCAGCGGATTGCTCGATCGCAGCATGGGAGGTCCCAGTGTACGGATCGACTCGATGCCCTACGCGCCGCGGCGCACCCTCTACGCTTACATCGATCGCCAGAATCTTCCCAGTCTTTTCCGCACTTTCGATATGGCGGGACCGGATACCCACGCGCCACAGCGTCCACGCACCTCGGTCCCCCAACAAGGACTGTACATGCTCAACAGTCCAATGGTCCTCGACTTAGCAGCGAAACTTGGCCAACGATTCCGTACCATGGCCGAGCAACAAGATACGGTGGTCGCCATCGAAGGTCTGTTTCAGCAAGTGTTGGGTCGCCGGCCGGAGGGTGAAGAGCTCGTTTGGCTAATTCAGTTCATTCAATCCGACGCCTCGCCCGACGGAGCAGTCGCCGCCACGATTCTGGGAGTGCGGCTACGGGCCGTTTGATCCTGACCATGGAACCTTGGAGAGCTTTACCCCGCTGCCGGCGTTCGTCGACGGTGGGTGGCGAGGCGGCAGCAGTTTACCCGATCCACAGTTGGGGTGGTGTTTACTCACGGCGACCGGTGGACACGTCGGCAATGATCTGCAACACGCCGTCGTCCGGCGTTGGCACGCGCCACGCGCGGGGCGGATCAACATTGGCGGCCGCTTAGCCCACCGACGTCCTGAAGGCGACGGCGTTCGCGGTTCGATTCTGGTCGACGGCAAGCGGGTGGGGGAATGGCTAGTGCACAACGACTCTGTTGCCACGTTGATCCCCACGGCGACGGTAAAGAAGGGTTCGACGATCGATTTCGTCACCGACTGCCGTGGCAGTGTGTCCCACGATTCGTTCGACTGGAAGGTGGTGGTGCGATACGGAGATGGGGAGCGGGAGGAATATGATTCGCAGCAGCAGTTTCCTGAACCGGTAGCACCACCCTTAGATGCCTGGGGTCAACTCGCTCAGGTTCTCCTATGTACGAATGAGTTAATGTTCATTGATTGAACCTGTGGAGAGCATCCATGATTTCTCGACGTGAAGCATTGCAACGATGCGGAATCGGTTTTGGCGGTTTGGCCCTGCATGCTCTGCTGCAGGAAGCGGCGAGGGCGGCCGAGACGTCGGCCACCGATCGTGCGGTCAATCCGCTGGCTCCGCGATCCCCTCACTTCGCTCCCCGTGCTAAACGCGTGATTCATATTTTTGCCAATGGCGGCCCCAGCCATGTCGACACTTTCGATCCCAAGCCCGCCCTGCAGAAATACGCGGGGCAACCGATGCCTGGCGAAACACCGCGCACCGAACGGAAAACAGGAGCGTTGTTTCCATGTCCCTTTCGCTTCCAACGCTACGGTGAATCGGGCATTCCGGTGAGCGAGATATTTCAGCACACCGCCCGCCACGTGGATGACATGTGCATCATTCGCTCCATGCATGCCGATGTTCCCAACCATGAACCATCGTTGTTGTTGATGAACACCGGCGAAGCGCGACTGGTGCGCCCCAGTGTCGGTTCGTGGTTGACCTACGGATTGGGAACGGACAACCAGAATCTACCTGCTTTCGTCGCCATGTGTCCGGGGGGATACCCCATCCAAGAATCGCAGAATTGGCAGTCCGGTTTCCTACCAGGCATCTATCAGGGGACCTACGTCGACACCCAGCATGAAGCGGTGGATAAACTAATCGAGTACATCGACAATGACCGCGTCAGTCGACCGGTGCAACAACGGCAACTGGCCCTGTTGCAGCAACTCAATCGACGGCATCAGCAGCAACGTGACTCCGATCCACAATTGGAGGCTCGTATTCAAGCATTCGAACTGGCGTTCCGGATGCAATTGGAAGCGGCCGAGGTGTTTGATGTTTCCCGGGAACCGTCATACATCCTCGACCGATATGGCCCTGGCGTCCAGGCACGCCAATTACTCATCGCCCGCCGCTTGATCGAAAATGGTGTGCGTTACGTCCAGGTCTGGCACGGTGCCGGACAGCCGTGGGACAATCACGACGACCTGGAAGTGCGACATCGGCAATTGGCTCAGCAATGTGATCGCGCGATCAGCGCCCTGCTGACCGATCTCAAAGAACGCGGGTTGTTGGAAGAAACACTGGTGTTGTGGGGTGGCGAATTTGGCAGGACGCCCACCGTGGAGCTGCCCAAAGAGGGCTCCAATCAAGGCAAGGTCAATGGGCGAGACCACAACCATTGGGGATTCACCATGTGGATGGCCGGCGGAGGTGTCCGCGGCGGTACCGTTTATGGCGCCACCGATGAATTCGGATTCAAGGCGGTGGAGAATCGCGTGCACGTACACGACCTCCATGCCACCATGTTGCATTTGCTCGGTTTCGATCATAAACGCTTTACTTATCGCTGGGCGGGCCGCGATTTCCGTTTGACCGATGTCCATGGGCGCGTGATCCACGACATTATCGCGTGAGCAGTCCTCGGTGTGGCTGATTCTTTTCAGTGGAGTGGCTCGCGCAGGAGCGACGTGGCGATGGCACCCTTTCCGGGTGGCTTCCTTCGTACCATGGGTGAGGTACAAACGGACGCGCCATCCTCATCCCGCGCTCCACCAGCGGAACCCGATTCGCCGCCCACGATTCGTGCGTCGCGAGCTAACATCAACGACACCGATCGACGGCGGGCACGACCCGTTCTTCGGGTTCAACTAATTGTCCTGCGGTGCACGGCAGGCCACCCATTGACCCGTTTCAGCCGCCTGTTGCAGGCACTGGCAAATATGGATGGCATCACGAGCATTGTGGCCATCGAGCCGCGGTTCGACGGTACCGCTGCGGATCGAACGCGCCGCGTCGGACAGTTCTCGAGCAAACGCATCGATCTCATCGCTGGCGTCGAGTGCTGGTCGGTCGATACGCCCATCTTGCCGCAATACTTTGAGCCCCAGGGTGTCCACTCCGTCAACCAAAGCGTCAAGCTCGAACTGTACCACCCCCTGCTCGAACTGCACTTCGAATCCGTGGCAGAAGGGACGGGCGGTTTGTTCGCTGACGCCGCTTGCCGTTGCTACGCGTTGCCCCGGACTATCGAACTCCATGAGGCCATAACAGAATTTTACCACTCCATCATGCATCTCGGCCGTACACATTACTCGCTGCGGCATACCGAATAGCAGTCGTACGAAATGAGTGTCATGCACATGGAGGTCGATCAACGGTCCTCCCACCTCTTGAGGATTGTAAAAATTCGGGATCCAGTCTGGCGGTGAAATGATCCGCTTGAACATGGCATGACGCGCTTTGCCCAACGCTTGTTGCAGGGCGACGCGATAGAGGTATTGGTACTCTCCCATGTACGGCAACACCTGTGCGACCAATACTCGCCGATCGGCCTGGGCAGCAGCATCCAGAATGCGGTCGCAGTCGGAAGTGTTCAGCGCCAAAGGCTTCTCGCATAATACGTGCTTGCCGGCTGCCAGGGCACGGCATGCTGCATCCACATGCAAGTGAGGTGGTAAGCACACGTCCACCAGGTCGATGCTCTCGTCGTGAAGGATTTCATCCAACGTGGTATAGACACGCAAGCCACTGACGTCGACCTTTCCGCCAGGCGGACCAAAGTTGCCCCGAATGTCTGTCCAATCACCGCCGCGTTTCTTGGGATTGCGAGAGCAAAACGCTGCCAGGCGAACGCCTTGAGCCCGTTGGTAAGCCAGGTAATGGATCCACCCCATGAATCCGACACCCACAATGGCTGCGTTGAGCATGCTTCGACCTCGGTTCGCGACGGTTAAGAACGGTGACGTGAGAACTCGTGATGCCTGGTCAGCAACGCCTTTCTGGCGTGTACCGTGGCCACCCGATTCTACCGTAAAGTACCTAGCTCTCCCATGAGTGGATGCCGTTGCAGTAGGAATCTTTGCCGATGCCAGTTATCGGGCAATGCCGTCAGTGGTCGTCCTGGGGCAACCTTATCTGCCGGGTGTGAGCCGCCACAGGAGCGCGAAAAGGCGAGGTTGCGGAGAGCGCTGGGGTGAAAGCGAAGCAAGCATTTCGCTTGCCTGCCGCCCGCGATGCGCAAGAGGACCGGCCAGGTGAGGCGGAAGAATCACCGAATCTTCCTAGTCGTGCTCGACAGGCTGGCCTTAAACGAATTGGGTGGAGCTGCTACACTGCTGCATGCCATGGAGGCATGTAGTCCGATGTACACCAGAGTCCGATGTACACCAGAGAAGGATGGGCTGGCGATTGGACGACGTGCCTGTCCATTCGGCATCGAAGCGAAAAAACTTTCCACCACTCTCGATAGGAGCAGAGGCGGAGAGGCGTCATTGCAAGGACGTATGGGATTATCAGAAGGAGTGCTACCGTGTACGTTGCCGCATCAACGGATTGTTTTCCAGACAAGCGAATGCCTGAGGTGGCGGAGATGCTGGCGCATCAGGAGTTTTCCTCCATTGAAATCTCCTTGCGGGAGGATGGCACTGCACTCAGCCCGAGCAGGATTGCTGGCGAATTCGACCGCGCCGTCGATTTGGCGGTGCGTAGTCATCGGTTGGACGTTTGTGCCTACGATGTGCATATCAGTGCCGCCGGGGAAGAGTATTTCCAGCAGTTTGAAGCGGTGTGCCGCTTGGGGAAAGCCACGAAGGTCGTGACGCTGACGGTCCCCTCTGCGGAGTTGGGAACGCCGTTCAACGAAGAGGTGGAGCGTTTGCAAAAGCTTGTCAAGTTGGCTGATGGCGAAGGAGTGCGCGTGGCCGTGAAAGCCCAACATGGCTGTTTGAGCGGTGATCCTGATACCGTCAAGGTGCTGTGCGATAACGTCGAAGGATTGGGGCTAACTTTCGATCCCAGTCATTACATGCTGGGCGACCATGAGCTGAAACGGCTCGATAAAATCATGCCTTACGTCTACCACGTCCACCTTCGCGATTCTACCAAGGACAAGGTCCAAGTACGGGTCGGACAGGGCACGGTGGATTACAGCAAGATGATTCTCATGCTCAATCGATTCAATTACGAGCATGCCCTCAGCATTCAAATGGAGCCTTTGCCTGGATTGGACCAGGCTGCCGAGCTGCGAAAACTGAGACTACTGCTGGAAACGATGGTGTAGGACGGAAGTGGAAATTCTACTTACGAACGATGACGGCGTGTACGCCCCTGGGCTGGCAGCATTGCGCAGCGAATTGGCGTCGCTAGGCAACGTGTCCTTGATCGCTCCAGCAACGGAACAAAGCGGGGTGGGGCATTCCATCACTTTCCTCGAGCCATTGGTTTGCAAAGAAATCTTTCACGGCGATGAGCTTTACGGGATCGCCGTGGAAGGTAGTCCTGCCGACTGCGTCAAGCTGGCAGTGGCCGAGTTGATTGGCCGACCGGTAGATTTGGTGGTCAGCGGTATCAACGGGGGACTCAACGCTGGGATCAACGTTCTCTATTCCGGGACCGTGGCTGCAGCGATCGAAGGAGCCTTCTTTCGCATCAACAGCTTTGCTGTTTCCCTCGAATACGATCCCCATGCCGATTTCGAAACAGCGGCAAAGATTGCTGTGCCACTGATCCAAAAGATCTTGGAGAAAAAAGACTCCCCACCGCGTCTGTACAACATCAACATTCCCACGGCGGCAGTGGAACAGTTCCGTGGCGGACAAACGCCGCGCGTTGCCGTCGTGCCCATGGGGGTGGAACGCTACGGAGAACATTTTATTCGCCGCAAAGATCCCAAGGGACGCGATTATTATTGGGCGACCAACGACCCTCCTCCGCAACCGACCGACCACCCCACCGACCTGACGCGCGTCGCCGAAGGGTACGTGACAATAACTCCCCTGATGTTCGACCTGACCGACGTGCCGGTCCTCAAAGCAATGGAGGACTGGCAATTCTCATTAGAACCGCCTGGATGCGACGGAAGTTGAGGAGAGCTCTCGTCTCCAACGGATCCCGCATCGGCCTCCTCTTACGACTGGGCTGACGGACAACTTCGTCGGCAGGTTTTCGTGGCTTATCGTCGGATTCTATCGTGCTGCTGTTTGTTCTGCTGCTCTGCCGACCGTGTGGCGCACGGTGAGGCGACCCGGGATGGGCAATCCATCCGCGGGCGAGAACGGCAGGCGGTCATTCTCTTTCCTCCCACGACGCAGCAGTATCCGCTAACAGCATCTCTGGGCGTTGGGAGTGCACGATTCGCTCACCGGCCTTCAGTCCCAGTCGCCAGAACAAGGCTGGGCGGACGAAGAACTCGAGAATCGTGCTGCTCAACAACCCGCCGATGATCACCGTCGCCACCGGATACAGAATCTCCTTGCCCGGCTGGCCGGCCGACAGGGCCAGCGGCACCAGGCCAATGCCCGACGTCAGCGCCGTCATCAACACCGGTGCCAAACGCTCTTGACCGGCCCGGATGATCATCTCCTTCGACCAGGTTTCACCTTCGTAACGAACCAGGTGCAAGTAGTGGTTGAGCAGCAGGATGCCGTTGCGGGAAGCGATGCCGCCGAGCGATATGAAACCGACCATGGCGGCGATCGTGACGGTCTGGTCGGTCAGCACCAGCATGGCGACCGAGCCGATGAAGGCCATGGGCAGCGCCACCATGACTTGGAGCGCGAAATTGGCCGAGCGGAACAAGGTGTACAGCACCAGGAACACACCCAGCATCGAAACGGCGAACAGAACGCCGATCACGCGGCTGGCCGAACGTTGGCTCTCGAATTGCCCGCCATATTCGACAAAGTATCCGGCTGGGAGCGACTCGATGATCGGCCGTTGCTTTCGCTTGATCTCGTCGACCACGTCGACCAACCCTCGCCCGGCCACGTTGCACTGCACCACGATCCGGCGGCGGACTTTTTCGCGATTGATCGTATTGGGGCCGGTGTACGAGTAGATTTTTGCGAGCGAAGCCAACGGGGTCGAACCGCCCGTGGGCAGGTCGATCGAGAGACGCTTGAGCGCTTCCAGGTTCTCGCGATACTTTTCGTCCATGCGGACCAGCAAGTCGAAGGTGCGTTGGCCTAACAGCACTTCCGACACGACTTCGCCGTTCATCGCCGTGGAGACGTATTCGTTGACGTAAGCTGGCGTGAGCCCGTACTGCATGAGCTGATCACGGTCCAGTTCGATCCGCAGTTGGGGTATCTCCACTTGGGGTTCGACCAGCAAATCGGTAACACCCGGCACTTCTCTCATGGCCGCGGCCATCTCCTGAGCCTTGCGGCGCAGGATGTTGAGATCGTCGCCGTAGATTTTGATGCCGACCTGGGCTTTGACCCCGGAGAGCATGTGCGATATCAGGTGGGCCAGCGGCTGTTCGACGCTGGTCACGATACCAGGGATGTCTTCCATAGCACGCCGAATCTCTTCGAGCACCTCTTCGCGGCTGCGGTCGATCTCGGGATCAAAGCTGATGATCACTTCAGTGACATGGACTCCTTCGGCATGCTCGTCCAGCTCGGCTCGACCGGTTCGCCGCGCCATGGCCTGCACGCCTTCGATCTGCATCAGCCGCTGCATGGCCGTCTCGGCGATCTCGTTCGATTTGCGCAGCGACGTCCCGGGCGGCAGCACGATGTTCAATTGTGCTACGCCTTCATTGAACGGTGGCAAAAAGTCGTTCTCCAATCGCATCAAGAACAGAAAGGCGACGGCAACGGCTAGGCCACCGGCAAACAACATCGTGCGGGAAAAACGCAGGCTCAGCCCGATCGCTGCTCCTGCGATCCACTTCAGCCGCCGAAGCAGTGGACCGTCTTTCTCCTGCGACATGAACTTCGCGCCGGACAACAACCAGTAGGACAAAACGGGCGTCAGCGTCAGCGAGACCAGCAGCGAGCTGAGAATCGAAACGATGTAGGCGACTCCCAACGGAGCGAACAACCGGCCTTCCATCCCCGACAAGGCGAACAACGGCAGGAAGACCAGCACGACGATCATCGTGCCGAATACGATCGAGTTGCGAATCTCGCAACTGGCCTGAAACACCACCACCAGCGGGTGTTTCGGATGAGCCGCATGTCGATTTTCCTTCAGCCGCCGAAAAATGTTCTCCACGTCCACGATGGCATCGTCGACCAGCTCGCCGATCGCCACTGCCAATCCACCCAGCGTCATCGTGTTGATCGACAGTCCGAACGTCGTAAACACGATCGCCGTAATCGCTATCGACAGCGGTATGGCGGTCAAGGTGATGAAGGTCGTGCGAAAGTTCATCAGAAATAGGAAGAGAATGATGACGACCAGCGCGCCTCCGTCGCGGAGCGCTTCGATCACGTTTTCAATTGCTCGATCGATGAATGCCTTTTGGGAATACAGCTCCGGCGCGATGTGAATATCTTTCGGCAGCGACGGCCGGAGTTCAGCCAGGGCCTGCATGATCTGGTCGGTGACCGCGCGCGTATCGGCGCTTGGCTGTTTGTTCACGGTCAGTATGACGGCGGGACCACCGGAGAAGGAGTCCAGAGTCGAGGGTTGAGAGTCCAGAGTCGAGGGTCGAGAGTCCAGAGTAGGAGAAACATCCTTCTGGCTCTCCGCTCTCGACTCTCGACTCTCGACTTTTACAAACGCCGAACTGTCGCCTCGTTTGACTTGCGGGCCTTCGATGACACGCGCCACTTGCGATAACAGCACGGGCCGGCCATCGCGCATCGTGACGACGACCTTGCGCAGATCTTCAATCGTCTGGACACGGCCCAACGAACGGACGAGAAACTCGTACGGCCCCTGCTCATCGAGGTATCCGCCCGTCGCGTTCTGATTGCTCTCGGCGACGGCCCGTTTGACGTCGTGCAGCGTCACGCCGTAGCGCAGCAATTCGTCCGGATTGACCAGCACCTGAAACTGCTTGCGCCCGCCCCCGATGGTGAAGACTTGCGCCACGCCAGGAATGGTTAGGAGACGCTGCCGGACGACCCAATCGGCCAGCGTGCGGACCTTCATCGGCGATGTCTTGCCGCCTTCGCTCCACATACCGATCATCAGAATCTGGCCCATGATCGAGGAGATCGGTGCCAGCTGAGGTCGGACGCCTTGTGGCATACGGTCCTGCACCAACTGCAGCCGCTCCATCACGATCTGCCGATCGTTGTAGATGTCCGTCCCCCAATCGAATTCGACGTAGATCACTGAGATGCCGACGCCCGAAGAACTTCGCACGGCGACGACACCATTGGCCCCATTGATGGCCGTCTCCAGCGGAAAGGTGATCAGCGCTTCGACTTCCTCCGGAGCCATCCCTGGCGCTTCGGTCATCACCACCACCCGGGGGCGATTGAGATTGGGAAAGACATCGATATCCATGTTCACGGCGGTCCACGTTCCGTAACCGATCAGGAACAGGGAAAGCGCCACGATGAGCAACCGTTGGCTTAGCGAAAATCGAATGATGGCGTTGAGCATCGTTCGTTAACTTCCTTTTCGAACTTTTCTAAACAGGAGCAAACAGAGGGCGCAGAGGCTCCGTTTCCTCTGTTCTCATCTGTGCAAATCATTAATGATTGTGTCCCGCGTGCGGGTCGACTCCTCCACCCGCCTTATTCTTCAGAGCCATCTGGAGTTGCTGGGCCGCTTTGATGGCGACGACATCGCCGGGTGACAAAGAGCCGTCGTTGGCGATCACGACCGAGAACCGGTCCTGGTATTCGACGTGGACGGCGATGCGGTCGAAATGATCGCCGTTCTGTTGGAACACGTAGTGCTCGATGCCGTCCTGGGCTACTGCCTCGATCGGTAAGACAATGCGATTTTCCCACCGTTGCACTGGAACATGGACCTGCATCCGCTGGCCCGGCTTGTAGCGCCAGGTGACGAAGCGATGCCCCTCGGGAGAGCGATTCTCCAGAACAATCGCATTGGTCAGCGGAATATAGAAGTACAGGGCACGCGAATCGGGATCGACGTCATTGTCGACATACGCGATTTTCAGTCCGTCGATCACCTCGGCATTGCTGTTGTTATCTTCGCGTGTGGCGATGATTTCCCAACCTTGTTGGGCGGCTCGGAGCAACTCATCTGCGTCCTGTTCGAATCCGCGACCTTGAAGGTATAGGTCGGCGTAGTCGGCCAACTGGCACAGTGGGGCTCCCGCGTCGACGTATTGACCTTGTTTGACCGTCAGGTCTCGAACGACGAAAGGATGGTCACCGAATTCGGGGTGGCTATGCTCAGGGTGCTCCGGCGTGACCACGGTAATGTCGCGCAGCAGGGTCCGCGTCTGCAAAATGCCGTCGACTTGCTCCTCGGTCAGGCCGTGAAGGAGCAAGCTTTGTCGCTGCGCATTGAACACCGCCATCAGCTTCTGCTGTTCGTACTGGCGTTCGAGCAACGTTTTCCCGGCGATGGCACCCGATGCTTGAATCGACTGCAGTCGCTCGATTTCCCGCGCCACGACTTCCAACTCACCAGCCGTTCTCAAGAAATTGCTTTGCGCATTGACCAGTTCTTCGTGGGTCAAGCGTAGGTCGAACAGCAACTGCCCTGGCTCCACCGCTTCGCCTCCTACTGGGTAGACGCGTGTGATGCGGCCACCGAGTGGCGCGGTCACCTCGACCTCCGTTCGACCGGGTCGGCCGATGACAATCGCCGGCATCGTTACTCGCCGCACAAACGGCTGCAATTCGATGGCCGTCGTTTCAAGACCAATGTTCTTGCGCGCTTGGGGGCTGAGCTCCAATGAGTTCGCTTCGTCGTGTCCGGCATGCTCATGGTCGTGTCCGGCATGCTCATGGTCGTGCGCATGCCCCCCATGATCGTGCCCATGCTCATGCCCATCATCGGCGACGGCGAGTTCGTGTGCTTCGGCTGCTACCTCGAGGCCCACAAGCCGTTTCAGTTCGGTAGGCCAGCGGTCTTGGAACCACCACGCGCCGATCCCGATGAGAGCCACCGCGACGAACAGGGCGATCGCCCGGAGCACTGCCGCGTGCTGCTGCAAATATCGAACCTGCAAACGAATCATAACGATCTCCCGAAATTGTCATGGATCTTCTCCCCTTACCACCAAGGCAACGAGTTCAGATCCACGTTGTAGGGAAACAACCTGGACGCCGGGGGAGCAACCGAAGCATTCAACGACGATTCGCCGCCGCTGGTGCTGGCATGCCGAGAGCGGGACCGGTGTCGCGGTGGCCGGCGACAGACGCTAGCAACGGCGCAGAACGATCAAATGAGCAGGATCGAGAGCGCGAGATGCAATCGTACCGGGGTGTCGGTGAGAATCGCCGATCGCATATCGGCGGAGTGACTAGAAGCGCTGCATCGAGCAGGCATACCGCAGGAATCCCACGATGCCATGGCCCACCCGGTGCTATCATCCGTGGGTGCGGCGAGGCGATCGGGGGCCATGAACACGCAGGGGGCCTCCGGGCAACGAACCGGCTCGGGCGCCGGCTGGGAGGGAACCTCCGATTGCCGCTGATGCGCTTCCCCCACCGCATGGTCATCAGCGCAGGAGTGCTCGTGCGTTATGAGGTCCGCATCGTGAACAAATGCAGCATCCTGCGCATGGGCATGATGAAAGCAACATCCCAGCGCGGCATGGGCCAGCGAAAATGCTACCAGGTAGTAGGTAAGAATGCGTTCCGTCATCCACGAAGCTCTGACTGGCAAAGTTTCTTGAGGCGTTTAGTGGAAGTATACGTCCAGGCATCGCCCAGCGTCGAACCGAACCCGTACCATCCGGGACCGCCTCAGCTACAGAGATCGGACAAAGTTGGGCTCTCCACCCATCTCGTTCTTGCATTCTACCCATTTCGGAGCGGATCCGCAAGCCGGATCGGTATGGAGATGGCTTGGCTGCTTTGGGTGCATTAGATGCCGCCCCGCCCGCCAGTACCCCCTGGGGGAACTAAGGCCGTACCAAGGCTCGGTGCCCGGATGACGACAATGTCTTTATCTTGACCGCGTCCCCGGAGAGGACTATGCTTTAAGAAGTCAGCGACAACATGCACGTGATGCTTGATTTTGATGGTGCAGCGTACATTGCAATTCCTCACGACGAACTTGAATCTGTTCGTGCTACTCGCTTGCCCTTACTTTTGCATGGGCAATGTGGGGCAGTTCGGTTTGCCGCATGATGCACAGGAATGTTGTTGCTGCCATCGATCTAGCGATCAGCCCGACGTGCCGGCACCGCTGCAGCCAACGGACACCGAAACGGACTGTTTCTGCCACGGCGCAATCCCCAAGGGAGGGGTGCGACCTGCGGAGGTAAACGCGGATTCGGTGGGAAGCGAATGTTGGTTTGGTAATCTTGTACTTACCCCGGCTGGCCACTCTGTTACCAACCGTCTCTTCCAATCGCCCTCTGCCTTCCCGCCGTTCTCATCTGGGCGGGATGTATGCGTGCGCACGTGTACGCTTCTTATCTGAGCATTGTGGCACCGCATTCTTGCTGAGTGAGCAATTCGAGTAGCGCATGCTGCTCGGTCTTTGCTCGTGCTGTCTTTTCCTCCGCAGTCGCTGCCATACAGACGTCGCCATGAACACAGAGTTGCCCAATCACAATCCCCAACATCGCGTGTCCGACCGGCCCGAGTGTGGCGCAGCAGAGCCACAGACCGACACGCACGACCGTGCATCGCCACCTTCCCCCACAACCGGCAAGCCGCAGTGCACCGATCCCGCCCAGCTTTCTGCTATCCATTCGTCTTCCCGGTCTTCCCACGGCTTGAACGCCCGTCGATTCGCCAGCCAAACCTTGACGGTGATCATGCTGACCATCCTGGGCGGTATCGCTTTTTGGGGGCACCGCACAGGATGGAGATTCCCTAAGTTTTCTGAACTTGTCGGTGACCTACCAACACCACCTGTCGCCTGGTGTGAGGAACACGGAGTGCCGGAGGCTGAATGTATCGCCTGCAACGCCGACCTGATGCCCAAGGGAAAGCTCTACGGCTGGTGCAAGGTGCACGGGGTTCATGAATGCGTGCTAGAGCATCCGGAGTTGGCACAACTGGATCGGCCCCCACTGATCTCGTTCGCCGACCTTCAGCGTGCGGCGAAAGCCCTGGAGGTGCGACCGCGGCCAGAGAATGACCCGGGATGCAAGATGCACTTGCGGCGGATTCAATTTCCCTCGATCGAAGCCGCGGACAAGGCCGGTATCGACATCGCGCTGGTCGACCGGGGGCCGGTGACTGAAGCGATCAGAGCCAATGGCGAAGTCGTCTATGACCCCACGCGCGTCGCTCGGTTGGCGTCGCGTGCCGCTGGCACCGTCTGGTTGGTAGAGAAGAACGTCGGGGATCAGGTTCGCAAGGGAGACCTGCTCGCGCTGGTCGATGCGACAGAGGTAGGCCAGGCGAAAACGGAACTTGCGCAGGCTGTCGTGCAGTATCGATTCGCCGTTGACACGTACGACCGCCTCGCTGGACTGGGGACAGTTGTCGCGGGGAAGCGTCTGGTGGAAGCAGAAACGGCCGTTGCCGAATCGGAAGCGCGGATCCAGCGATGCCTTCAAAAACTGGTGAATCTAGGTGTGCCGCTTACGCGCGAACAGTTGCAAGAATTCCCGACTGCTGAATTGAATCGCAGGCTGCAGTTCCTTGGCGTTCCCGCCTCGGTCTCTGCCCAGCTTGATCCTCTGCGCACGACGTCCAACCTGCTCCCGGTGGTTGCTCCGCGGGACGGCATCGTCGTCTACCGCGATGTTGTTGCGGGAGAAGTGGTCGACACGACGAGGACGCTGTTTACAGTGGCGGACACCAGCGCAATGTGGTTGCTACTGGATGTACCGTTGGAGCAGATGCAGTACGTCTCGAATGGTCAAGAAGTCGTCTTTCAGCCCGACGGCACCAATCAGACCTTCCGCGGACGCATTGACTGGCTTAGCACCGAAGTCGACCGCGAGACTCGGACGGTGCAGGTCCGCGCCGAACTGCCGAACGAAGATGGCCATTTGCGCAACGAAACGTTCGGAACCGGGAGAATCATCCTTCGGGAAGACGCTCAGGCCATTCTGGTTCCCCGCTCGGCCGTGCACTGGGAAGGGTGTTGCCATGTGGCGTTTGTTCGCGACAAGAACTGGTTCTCCAGTCCATATAAGATCTTTCACACCCGCAGTGTTCGACCAGGTGTCGTGATGGGCGACCACACCGAGATCATAGCAGGACTGTTGCCCGGTGAAGTCGTCGTTACAAAAGGCAGCGACGTCCTACGAGCCGAACTGCTCAAAGGCAACCTTGGCCCCGGCTGACTGTGCGAACAATAGCCAGCCGGGCGCTGGCAAAGCCAAACCTTGATGAGAAAAAAAGACTTGAACAGGAGGAAACGAAGGACGCAGAGCTCCGTTCTCTCCGGTGCCTCCTGTTCAAAACACAGATCCCTAAAAACCAAGACATACCAGAGACGCCTCGATGCATCCTCAATTTCAAGCCGCTTCCAGGATGACTCGTGCATCCCATCCACAAAGCACAGTTGCTGATCTACATGAAACTGCTGGATGTGCACTCGGCTTGTTGATCAACTTTCACGTAATGAAGTTGACCGACGGAGTGTCGGGATTGATTTTGTCCAGCGCGAAGGAACCGGATTAACTGCAGGAAGGAATTTGAACAGGAGAAAACAAAGGAAACAGAGCCTCCGTTCTCTCTGTTGCCTTCTGTTCAAAAATCACAGGTGGACCATGCTGAACAAAATCATCGAATTTTCGTTACGCAATCGAGCGATGGTGCTCGTCCTGGTCGCTGTGGTGATCGTGGCGGGGGCGTGGTCGTTGCAGTACATCGACATCGATGCATTCCCTGACACGACACCGGTGATGGTCCAGGTCAACACGACCGCGCCGTCACTCTCCCCGGAAGAGGTCGAACGGCAGATCACGTTCCCGATCGAACAGGCGATCAGCGGCCTGCCGGGACTGGAAAAACTGCGGTCGATCTCGAAATTCGGCCTGTCACAGGTCGTCATCACCTTCGAAGACGGCACCGATATCTACTTCGCACGGCAGTTGATCAACGAACGCCTGGGGACCGTCGAACTACCGGCCGGCATCGAGCGGCCGAAGATGGGGCCCGTCTCCACCGGTCTGGGCGAAGTTTTTCATTACATCGTGCGGCTAAAAGACGTCGACATCGCCTCGCTGCCCAGGGAAATGCGGATCCAAAAACTGACGGAACTGCGAACCATCCACGACTGGGTCGTCAAGCCGCAGTTGCGAACCGTCGGCGGCACGGCCGAAGTGAACAGTTGGGGTGGGTACGAAAAACAGTACCAGGTTCGCATCGATCCCAACCGACTGATCAAACACGACTTGACGTTAGATGATGTGGTGCGAGCTCTCCAGGAAAACAACCGCAACGTCGGCGGCGGCAACATCACGCAAAACAGCCAGATGTTGCTGGTGCATGGGGTCGGCCGCACGGTCAACATCCCACAGATCGAAAACATCGTGATCAAGGCCAAGGATGGTGTGCCGGTTCGAGTGCGCGATGTGGCCGACGTGCAGATCGGTCATGAAATTCGACGTGGAGCGGTCACGGCCGATGGTCGCGGTGAAGTCGTCTACGGCCTGGGCTTCATGCTGATGGGCGAGAACAGCCATGAAGTGACTAGCCAGTTGAAGAAAAAGCTGGAGGAAATCAAGGACACGCTCCCCCCCGGCGTAGAGGTCGTCCCCGTCTACGACCGCACCGAACTGGTCGACTACGTCATCGAAACGGTGCAGAAAAATCTGTTCGAAGGGGGACTGCTGGTGATCGCCGTGCTGTTCTTCTTTCTCGGCAATCTGCGAGCAGGATTGATCGTCGCATTGGCCATCCCGCTCTCGATGCTGTTCGCGTTTTCCGGCATGCTGCGCTTCGGCATCGCGGCCAGCCTGCTCAGCCTGGGCGCGATCGACTTCGGACTGGTCGTCGACAGCTCGGTCGTGATGGTCGAGAACTGCGTGCGGAAGTTGTCGCACGGCATTCCGCGCGGGATGACGAAGATCGACGTCGTCCGCGATGCCGCCATCGAGGTGCGAAAGCCGACGATGTTCGGCGAGCTGATCATCATGATCGTGTATCTGCCGATCCTGACGCTGCAAGGCGTCGAAGGGAAACTCTTCCGGCCGATGGCGCTGACCGTGATTTTTGCTCTGGCCGGTTCGATGATTCTGTCGATGACGCTGATGCCGGTGTTGGCCAGTTACGTCCTGCCCAACCGAATGGAGGAACGCGAGCCTCTTTTGATCCGCTGGATCAAGCGACTTTACCAGCCCGTTTTGCACTTCACGATGCACAACAAGGTGGTCGTGATCGGCGGCGCGCTCTGCCTGTTGATCGTCTCCTTCGGGATGATCGCGCCGAACCTGGGCAGCGAGTTCGTACCCAAACTGTCCGAAGGCGCCATCGCCATCAACGTCGTACGACTGGCCGGAACCGATCTCGAAGAATCGATCCGTTACAACACCCAGATGGAACGGGTCGTCCTGCGCGAGTTCCCGGACGAAGTCGAACATGTCTGGAGCCGCATCGGCAGTGCGGAAGTGGCCACCGATCCGATGGGCATCGAACTGACCGACATGTTCATCACGCTCAAACCGCGCAGCCAGTGGAAACGGGCGAGTACACAGGATGAATTGACCCGGCTGATCCACAAAACGCTGCGCGAAATGCCTGGCCAGCGGATCGCGATGACGCAGCCGATCGAAATGCGGCTCAACGAAATGATCTCCGGCGTGCGCAGCGACGTCGCGGTGAAACTGTTCGGCGATGATTTCGACGTGCTGGTCGACAAGGCCGACGAAATCCAGCAAGTGCTGCGGTCGATCGACGGGAGCGCCGACGTCGCGGTCGAGCAGGTTACCGGCCAACCGGTGCTGCAAATCAAGATCAAGCAGGACGAAATCGCCCGCTATGGTGTCTCGGCGAAGCAGGTGCTGGACCTGGTCGAATCGCTGGGCACTTATCCCGTCGGCGAAGTCTTCGAAGGTCAACTGCGTTTCCCGCTGATCGTCCGCTTGCCCGAGCACATCCGCGCCAGCAAGGAAGCGATCGGGGAAGTCGAACTCAGGACGCCATCCGGCCAGCGAATCCCGCTCGCACGTTTGGCGGAGATCAAACTGACCGAAGGCCCCTCGACGATCACCCGCGAATGGGGTTACCGGCGGATCAACATTTCGTCCAACATTCGCGGCCGCGACATGGGGAGTTTCGTTGCCGAGGCCCAGCGGAGAATCGAAGAAGAAGTCCAGCTTCCTCCCGGCCGCTATCACCTGGAGTGGGGTGGGCAGTTTGAGAACCTGATCAGCGCCCGCCGCCGGTTGATGATCGTCGTGCCGATCGCGCTGACGTTGATATTCCTGTTGTTGTACATGACTTACAACAACGTCGTCGATGCCATCCGCGTCTTCACCGGTGTCCCGTTCGCCTGGACCGGAGGGATCATTGCCCTGTGGCTGCGCGACATGCCGTTTTCGATTTCGGCCGCCATCGGGTTTGTCGTCCTGTCCGGCGTGGCCGTGTTGGACGACATGTTGCTGGTATCGTACATTCGGCAGCTTCGCGCCCGCGGGATGGACCTGGAGTCGGCGGTCGAGAACGCGGCGATGACGCGACTGCGGCCCGTATTGATGACGGCCCTTGTGGCGGCGTTGGGATTCGTTCCAATGGCGTTCAACACCGGCATGGGGGCGGAAGTGCAGCGGCCGCTGGCCACCGTCGTCATCGGCGGCGTGATCAGCGCCATGGTCACGTCGCTGCTGGTCCTGCGCGTGCTCTACACGGTTTTTGCAGGAGGCGTTGAGAGGCGAGAGAACAGAGGGGAGAGTGGAGAGTCCAGAGTCGAGAATGGAGAATTGGTGATCAAAAGTCGAGAGGCCGAAGCCGTCGGAGCTGAAAGCAAGTGACCGGCACCCAGTATGTCAAGGATATTTTGAACAGAAGAAAACAGAGGACACGGAGGACGTTCTTAAACAGCGGGAAACAACGACTGCACAGGCTCCGTTCTCTCTGTTCCCTCCTGTTCAATCTGTTTTTCGAGAGGTGAAAGTGGAGAGCTGGTGATCAAAAGCCGGGAGGACGAAATCGTCGGGGCTGAAAGCGAGTGACCGGCACCCAGTTTGTCAAAGATATTTTGAACAGAAGAAAACAGAGGACACGGAGGACTTTTTAAACAGAGGGAAACAGTGACAGCACAAACTCCGTTCTCTTCGTTCCTTCCTGTTCAATCCTGAGCCATCCCCAGTTTTCCGGGCGAGGTGTGCGTGGGCGCATAAAAATTGGCGGTGTCACGCAGCGCGTTATTGGGTATGAAGTTGGGTATCAACAGTCCTGATTCCAACCCAAGAACACGGAGGGAACCGCCATGGATCGTATGGAAGCCTTTAGCTGGGTCCTTACTGTATGTGCCGGTTTGCGTCTGAGTCAAGCGAAAACGCTCGGCGATTTGGTGGCCGGTGCTCTGGACGTCGGCAGGGTCAGCCTTGCCGAACTGGGCCGCCGCTTGACAGGGACTACCGCCAAGCATAGGATCAAGCGTGCGTGGCGGTTTACCAATAACCATCGTGTGCAGGTAAGTTCGGCCATGCAGGGAGTGATTCGGCAGTTGGTCCGCCCCAAGCGAAAGAAGCCATTGGTGGTAAGCATCGACTGGGTCCAGGTGCGACAGTTTCGTACGATCGCTCTGTGCGCGGCCATCGATGGGCGAGCCATTCCGCTGCTGTGGGCCAGTTATCCGGAGGAGGAATTTCACCAGCGTCAACACCAACTGGAGGAAGCCATCTTGCGGCAATTCCGGACCATGCTTCCTGATGGAGTGCGGGTAATCTTGCTGGCCGATCGAGGCTTCGGACGCACCGAGATGGCCCGTCTGTGCCAAGAACTTCGGTTTCAGTACGTCATCCGTATCGTGCCCGATGTGTGGGTGCAAGCGACTGATTACGAAGGCAATCTCCGGGACTTCCCAGTGAAAAAAGGGATCTGTCGATGCCTACGGAATGTGGCCTACCGCAAGCGAAATCCGGTTGATCACCACATTGTCATCCGCTGGAAAAAGGGACTGGCCAAGAAGCGTGACGAATGCTGGTTCTTGATGACCAATCTCCAAGGAAATGCGGTACGGATCTCAGAGTTGTTTGCCAAGCGGATGACGATCGAAGAGATGTTTCGTGACTACAAGAGCCGTCGGAATGGATTCGCTCTGCGAAACACCCAGATTCGCCGCGCCGATCGTTTTGATCGTTTGTTGCTGATTCTGGTATTGGCCTACATTCTCCTGTTGGGAATTGGCCTGCGTGCACGGCAGTTGTACTGTCCGCAAAACTGGTGCTCGAACACGCGTCAGTCTGAATGCAGTGTGTTTACGATCGGAAAGCGGATGCGCCACCATGTCGACCTGACCATCCAACAGATTATCAACGCCCTCATCCGCGCCACTCAAAACGCCGCGCCAAACTGGGGATGATTCAGGTTCAATCTGTTTTTCGAGAGGTGAAAGTGGAGAGCTGATGATCAAAAACCGGGAGGACGAAATCGTCGGGGCTGAAAGCAAGTGACCGGTACCCAGTTTGTCAAGGATATTTTGAACAGAAGAAAACAGAGGACACGGAGGACGTTTTTAAACAGCGGGAAACAGTGACAGCACAAACTCCGTTCTCTTCGTTCCCTCCTGTTCAAAAAAATTCCATAAGACCAAGACATACGAGAGACGCCACGATGCACCCTAAATTCATGACCGCTTCCCAGTTGACTCGAGAGATTATCGGTGCGGCGATCGAGGTCCATAAAGACAAAGGACCAGGGCTATTGGAATCGATCTACGAATGGTGCTTGACCAAAGAGCTGGAACTGCGCGGTCATAAAGTCCGCAACCAAAAAAAGGTAGTCGTCAGCTACAAGGACTTCGAGCGGGAAGATCCACTCCAATTCGACTTGCTCGTCAACGACAGCGTACTGGTTGAAGTAAAAGCAGTGGAAGCCGTGCATCCCATCCACAAAGCACAGTTGCTGAGTTACATGAAATTGTTGGGTGTGCCACTCGGCTTGTTGATCAACTTTCACGTAATGAAGTTGACCGACGGAGTGTCGCGATTGATTCTGCCCGGCGCGAACAAACCGGATTAACTGATAGGAAGGTTTTGAACAAGAGAAAACAGAGGAAACAGAGCCTCTGGTCTCTCTGTTGCCTCCTGTTCAACGTTTTTTCGTAACCCGTTTTTTCACAGGAGTGAAATGATGACGAGAGTAATGGAAATGAGCCGGATGGGATTGTTGAGCGCCTTGGTTGCCGTCGCCGTGATGGTGGTCGGTTGCAACCAGTCCTCCGAAAACGGTTCCGCCAGCGACACCTCAAACGTAACCGCCGTCGACCACGGGCACTCCGATGCCGACGGTCACGACCACGGCAGTTGGTGGTGCGTCGAACACGGCATCCCGGAAGAAGAGTGCAGCATGTGCAGTTCGAAGGCCGCGGCGAAATTCAAGGAGCAGGGTGATTGGTGTGAAGAGCACAATCGGGCCGAATCGCAATGCTTTATCTGCGATCCTTCACGAGCCGAGAAGTTCGCCAAACTTTATGAAGCCAAGTTCGGCCATAAGCCGCCAGCGCCAAAGGAGTGATCGACCGATTCTTGTCAGATCGATCGGAACTCACAGACTTGGGGTTGATTGGCGGGGCGATTGAACAGAAGACAACTGAGAAAACAAAGGGTAGCGACAACTCTTCTCTGTGCTCTCTGCGCCCTCCTGTTCAAATTGCCCGGCCAACGGCACCTCGATCAACACCAACTAGCTGACCGACAATGCGCCTCGTCCAGCCACACTGCTACAAGCCAACCCGCTTGACTGGCGGGACGATGAAATGAAAGACAACGGAGAAAACAGAGGCGAACAAAACCACCACTCCGTTCCCTCTGTGTCCTCCTGTTCAAAACACATCCAGACAAGTCTGTCCACAGCCACTCGCTTATGGCCCCTCAGCCCCGGCTCTCAACTCTCAACTCTCAACCGCCATGCAAAAGCAGACACTCACCTTTCACATCCAGGGCATGGACTGCGCCGAGGAGACGAACGCGCTTCGGCGTGCGTTGCTGCCGCTGGTCGGCGACGAGTCACGATTGGCCTTCGATCTGCTCAATGCCGAATTGACAGTCGATTTCACAGGGCTGGAGATCAAACCGGACGACATTATCAGCGCCATCAAGCGGACGGGGATGCGAGCCGAGTTGCGACCGGAAGGGGATGCGGCCTGCGCCGATGGCGTGTGCGCCGTTCCCACGACCAATCGCGGCGTGCAACGCCTGACCGTGCTGACCGTCATCAGCGGCGTCGGCGGCGCTCTCGGCTTCATCCTACACGCGGTTCTGGCCGGCGGAGTCGGCGCCGCGCTCGGGTCTGAGGGAATGGGTGTTGCCGAAAGTGCGCCCTGGCCCGCGATGTTGGCCTACCTCATCGGGATCGCTGCGGGTCTATGGGTCGTCGGGCCAAAGGCGTGGTATGCAGCGAAGAGTCTGCGTCCCGACATGAACTTGCTGATGTTCATCGCGGTCGCCGGAGCCGTAGCGATCGGGGAGTGGTTCGAAGCGGCCACGGTCGCTTTCCTGTTCTCAGTGTCCTTGCTGCTCGAGTCCTGGAGCGTGTCGCGTGCGCGACGAGCGATTTCGGCGCTGATGGATCTCGCTCCGCCGACAGCACGGCTTTTGACCGATGACGGCCAGGAACGAGAGATTCCCGCGCAACAAGTGCAGGTCGGCCAGCAAGTCGTCGTCCGCCCGGGTGAACGCATTCCGGTCGACGGCCAGGTCGTCCGGGGTGCGAGCGACGTGAACCAGGCGCCGATCACTGGCGAAAGCGTGCCGGTCTCAAAATCCCCCGGCTCGACTGTGTTTGCCGGAACGATCAACGGCGAAGGCGCGCTGGTCGTCGAGTGCACCAAACCGGCGGGCGACACGACGCTGGCCCGGATCATTCGCCTGGTGGGCGACGCCCAGGCGAGAAAGGCCCCGTCGGAGAAATGGGTCGAGCGGTTTGCTCGCTATTACACGCCTGCCGTTATGTTGTTGGCCATTCTCGTACTGGTCGTCCCGCCGGTCCTTTTTCACGCGAGCTGGTTCGACTGGATCTATCGTTCGCTGGTGTTGCTGGTGATTGCCTGCCCGTGCGCGCTAGTCATCTCGACGCCCGTCAGCGTTGTGGCTGCGTTGGCGGCCGCCGCACGTCGCGGCGTGCTAGTGAAAGGGGGAGAGTTCATCGAAGCACCGGCGCACCTGCGGGCAATCGCGTTCGACAAAACGGGAACGCTCACCGTGGGGCAACCGCGCGTCGTCGCAGTGATCCCGCTGGACGGACACAGCGAAGAGGAACTGTTGGCCCGGGCCGCAGGTCTGGAATCGCACAGCAACCATCCGCTGGCTCAAGCCATCCTCCGCGCAGCCGAGGAACGCGGCATCTCGCCGTTGGACGCGACCGATTTCTCGATCCTTCCGGGCAAGGGTGCCCGCGGCCGGATCGACGGCCGCGAGTTCTGGCTCGGCTCGCACCGCTACCTGGAAGAGCGCGGCCAGGAGACGCCGGAGATTCACCAGCGGTTGGAAGAATTGCAAACAGCCGGGCGAACCGTGGTCGTCGTGGGCAACGAGCGTCACGTGTGCGGCCTGATCGCGCTGGCCGACCGTCCGCGCGATGAGGCACACGAGACGCTGCGACAATTGCGGGAGTTGGGAATCGAACACCTGGTGATGCTCACTGGCGACAACCGGGGCACGGCCGAGGCGATCGCGCGCGAACTGGAAATCGACACCGTGAAAGCCGAATTGCTGCCGGAAGAGAAAGTCCGTGCGGTCGAGGAATCCGTGCAGCGATACGGCCCGACGGCGATGGTCGGGGACGGGATCAACGACGCGCCGGCGCTGGCCGTCGCCACCCTGGGGATCGCGATGGGCGTTGCCGGCAGCGACGCCGCGATCGAGACGGCGGATGTCGCGCTGATGTCCGACGAATTGGAGAAGCTACCTTGGTTGGTCCAGCACTCGCGCCGCACGCTTCGCGTCATTCGCCAGAACATCACCTTTGCGTTGGGCGTCAAGGCCTTGTTCGTCGTCTTGACCTTCGTCGGCTTTGCATCGCTTTGGGCCGCCATCGCCGCCGACATGGGCGCCTCGCTGCTGGTCATCTCCAACGGCCTGCGCCTGCTCCGCCAATAGCGGTGATGTAATCGTGGGAGGGAGAGCTGCCATCCGTTGCGGCTTCCCAGGACGCGGGCATAGGAAGGGCCGCTGACAGTCGAGAGTCAAGAGAGAAGAGCCCAGGGCCAGAATGGAGCATGAAGTGTCTTGAACAGGAGCAAACGGAGGAAACAGAGCCTCGGCTCCACATGTTGCCTTCTGTTTAATTCGACTGTTTGGTTTCTCTTGACGTAAGCTAATGTTCTTTTGGATAACAACTTCCGTGATTTGTGGCAAGATCGTGTTTCATGGTAGCAGCAAACGCGATGCGGCGATGCGCATGTCACGCAAGGGAAACGATCTGGTGCGCAAGCATCTTCGGATGGCTGCCTTCTCGGCCCTTAAATGCAACCCACAGGTCAAAGACTTGTACGCACGACTGCGAGCGCGAGGGCGGAGGGGAGACGTCGCGCTGGGCCACTGCATGCGAAAGCTATTGCACCAAGTATTCGGTATCTGGACGACAGGCCGGGAATATGACCCAGATTACGCCGGAAAGCAAAACGCCGCCAGGCAGACTTCGGGACAGTTGCCAGACGGTCGCAAAGAAAAGGCCGCGGGCCGCAAAACGGGGGCATCGCCGGAAGGTAAATCGGTCACCACGACCAACTCTACCGTAGAGAATTCAGCGTCGATCGTCAAAGAATCTGTGCAGACGCAATCACCAACGGACGACAATTCCCGTCCCGGTTCGATTGACTTTCCATATCTCCGCAGTCAAATCACACTGGAACGTGTGCTCGGCCACCTGGGCTACTTCGATCGCCTACGTGGCTGTGGTCCCCAGCGACGCGGTCCATGTCCCGTCCACGGGTCCAAGCGGTCACGTGGGCGAACGTTCTCCGTACATCTGGGCAAGAACGTATATCAGTGCTTCCACCCGCCCTGCGGCATATCAGGCAACGTTCTCGACCTGTGGTGCCAGGTCCACAACTTGACTGTCTATGAAGGAGCGATCCACCTGGCCAACACGTTGGGCTTGGAACTCCACCCCGATCAGAGAATAGGAACACGTAATCGGAACCCGTAAACCCAAACGCCATCAAGCAGTGGCCGCCCCCGAAATCGCCGCCGTCATCACGCCCGACGCCCCTTGAAATTCATCGTTACATCTGGGCATTCATGGCGCTGCCCCTTCGGGGCGAAGTTCACGTCTGGATGATGGGACAGCTCACTTCTGGGTGAATGGACCATTCACCTGGGAGAGATTAGACCGTTCGATGCGCGCTGAGGTGAAATTGACTTTCAGCCAACAACCTGGATTCGCGCCACCATCCTGGGGTAGGCCGTGGCCTGAGAGCCACGTCCAACCCCAGGCTGCGGTGCCTTCAGGCCTTTGGCCGATCGCTCAGGGTACCCCTTCCCTCTCTGCATGCATCCACGCCTAATATCCACGCATCCTTAATATCCAAGCATCCCTAGCCCTTTGCGTCCTAGCGTCCTAGCGTCTTTGCGTTTCGCAACGCGACCGTCGACGCGCTGTCGGGATTGATCGTCCCGCGGGGGAAGGAAACGCAGAGGCTCAGAGACCACGGAGGCTGAAGCGCGGTGCATCGGTGGCTTCAGGCCTTCGGCCCATTTCACGGCGCGAGGTTATGGAATGCAAAACGCCAAGGCTACCGGTCCGAACCCCCTTGGTTTTGAGCGATTGAGCGGAAACAACACGCTATAACCTGTGTCGCGCGCAAGGCCGAGAGTGGCGAGAGTTTGGGCCAAAATGGGACCGGGAAAAGAGGCGAACCGGCGGAATGGTCCACACGCGCGAGTCTCGGATGCCGAGAGTTCGAGAGGTTGAGAGTTGTCGTAACCCCCTGGAAATACTCGGGATAGAACGCAAAAAGGCCGACGCCCGGAGGCATCGGCCTTTTCTATAACTCGGCGGTCTTGCAGTTTCGCTTGCTGCAAAACAAGTTGCGGGAGCCGGATTTGAACCGACGACCTCGAGGTTATGAGCCTCGCGAGCTACCGGACTGCTCCATCCCGCACCTAAAATAGACCTCATTTCGCTCTGGGCGCCAAGGGCTTTGTCAGAAATTTTTTTCGCGGCCGTTGCTTGGGAACATCGATAGGAGCGTGTGACCACGCAAAGGTTAGCTGCCCCGCGAAACATAGCAGGGATAGGAGGAGCCAGTGGGGCGGCTGATCAGATCCAATCGTGTTACGGGAAAGCGCTGTTCATGCCGATCCACGCAATCGGCTTGGCGTCGCACGTGCATGCCTCCAATGGCCGATGCCAGCGATGCTCGTCGCGGGAGGAGCTCTTAGCGAACCGATGAATGTCCATGGTCAGCTCGGTCGTGGCAGCGTTTCGAGGCATCGTGAGCTGGCGCGGATCCTCGGCGACTGCGGCCTCCTGCGACGGGCGGGGACTCCTAGGTCAATAGTCTCTGCGCTAGTCTCTGCGCTGGTCGTTTTCGCAGCGTTACGGATCGCATGACTTGTACGAAACCCGATCACCTCCACGTTGAAATACATGGCATCAGGTTGAGCCCAGGAAGCGAGCAACGCCAGCAGGTGAGCTAGATCGGAGGGTGATCGTGGGGCGGCCTGGTGACGGGTGGAGCATATGGGGCTCTGGCAATGCGGCTCAGTCAGGTTAGGGCTGGCGTGGAGCACACCCCGGAGGACCCTCGCCAATTGACTTTGGCTACCGGATGAATCACAGTGGGGCTCGATGGTGAGTGAGAGGAATAGGCGAGGCGGTTCACCACGATTGGGGATCCCGTTTCATCGACTTCTTGGGAGTTGGCATTCATGATATGGCCGGCGATACGATGGCGTGTGGCATGGGTGAGCTGCTTAGCTTTAGTGGCTTCTAGCGCTGGGGCGCAAAGTGACCGAACGACTTCCCCCCAAGTTGGCATTCGCGATCGCCCTCCCACTGCTGTAGCACTGGTCCATGCTACCGTAGTCATCGATCCGCACCAGCACATGGCGGACGCGGTCGTCCTGATCGAGGATGGAATCATTCGAGCGGTAGGCCAGAACGTCGCGGTTCCCAGTGGTTTTGAGACGATCGACTGTCAGGGAGACTGGATCTATCCGGCGTGGATCGAATCGCTGTGGGAAGCGGACTTGGCGGAGGGGAGTCCGGCCAGCGCGCATTGGAATGCGGCGATTCACCCCGAGTACTCGATGCATCGATTGGGCCGAGTCGATGAGGGGCGGTGCGCGCAGTTGCGGGAGGCAGGCTTCGGCGCTGCACTACTGGTCCCCAATGCGGGCATTATCAAGGGGCAAAGCTGTCTGTTGACGCTCGACGACGCTCCTCTGGAGGAGGCGTTGATTCTCACGGATGTTGCCCAACACGTCCGTTTGTATCCACCGCGAGGCCGCCGTAGCGAGTATCCCAATAGCCCGATGGGGGCAGTGGCGTTGGCACGGCAGGTTCTCTCCGACGCTCAGTGGTACGACGAGGCCCAGCGCATGGCGGCTGCGGATCCGTCGTTGACTCGGCCGGCGTACGATCCAGCCTTGGAAGCGCTGAAAAAGGTGATGGAGGGCGAGCAGTTGACCATCTTCGACGGCACCAACGAACTCTACGCCCTACGGAGCAATCGGCTGGCTCGTGAATTCGGGTTGCGTGCGGTTATTCGCGGATCGGGACGCGAGTATCGGCAGTTGGCAGCGATTCAGGCGTGCGGTCGAGCCTTCCTCATTCCCGTTTCGTTTCCCCGCGCTCCCAAAGTCGACTCGATCAACGATGCCGCCAACGCGACGCTCCAAGAACTTATGCACTGGTACTTGGCGCCGGAAAACCCTGCACGTTTGGCCGGTGCTGGCGTGCCATTCGCATTGACCGCCGATGGATTGGACAGCGCCAAGGACTTCTTGTCTCGCGTCAGGATAGCCGTCGCCCACGGTCTGGAGCGAGAGATCGCGCTGGCCGCAATGACGACGGTACCTGCCGAATTGTTAGGTTGCCAGTCCCAGTTGGGAACGGTTCGTACGGGAAAGCTAGCCAACTTGGTGCGGGCATCTGGCGATATATTCGAAAAAGACACCACGATCAAGGAGACATGGATTCGCGGCGCCCGTTTCATCTGGCAACAACAGCTCGAGCCCGACCTGCGGGGGACTTGGACCATCGAGGCACGGGGCGGGCGCCCTGCAGCTGAGCGTCTCGTCGGGCTCGAGATGGTCCTCTCCGGTCAGCCTGACAAATGGGAGGCAAGGTTGCGTGTGCCGCAGGTGGCCGATTCACCCGATGAGGCGGTCGAGGAAAATGGTTCTAGAGACCGGGGCAGGGCGAGGAACGGGAAGCGGCGTCCGGCAACAGAAACTCGCCCAAGAGCAGAGTCGCGGCGAGGAGACGACGAGGGACCGCCGTCAGCTGCCGGTCCCGACTCACGGGCCGCTAGATCGGAGAAACGGCGGCGTGCGAGGAAAAACGTCGCGCCGCCTCGGAACAACGTGGCGCGTCAAGACGAGGTTGAGAAGGGAAAGCCCACTGATGCCGATGCGCCCCTCGCGGCAGCTGAAGCATCGGGCCAACCGTCAGACCAGTCGACGGATGGGGAGCCGACGGATACAAGCCAGGGCGAAGCAGTCAGCGATGGAGCCGCGCTCCGCTCTGGCCCACAGAAAATGGTCGATGAATCGCACAATCAAGAGTTTCGCGAAGTCGAGCTGAAGGATTTTCAGTACAATTCGGTGCAAATGAGCGGGACGTTCGACGTCGCCAGGCTGGTGGACGGAGAGAAAGGTCGGGCGCTAGTGCACGCAGTCCCCGTTCGCGAGGGAGATGGTTATCGTCTGGATCTCCAGATCCTGTGGCCCGACGGTCAGCGGATACTGCTCACCGGCCATCGCACAGCGACGAGTGCCAGCGAAGGAAACCTATCCGCTTCCACCTCCAAGAAGGAGGTGGCAGCAGAAGCGGCTGCGGACCAAGCTACCGGCGAGAGAGCTGGCGGGCAGCAGCAGGAGGGGACGCCCGAGGAGCAGCCGACGGATCGGATCGAAGTGGCCGTGACGCATCCCCTGGGAGCCTACGGACGCAGCAGCTTGCCCGAGCAACCGGAGTGGGTATTGGTACGCGGCGCAACCATTTGGACTTGTGGTCCTCAGGGCACGCTCGATGACGCCGATATGCTCATCCATTATGGCGTCGTCCAAGAAATCGGCCATGGATTGCCAGCGCCGCGAGGTGCGGTGGTGGTCGACGGTGTGGGGAAACATGTCTCCCCCGGCATTATTGACTGCCATTCCCACATGGCGACCGACGGTGGTGTGAACGAATCGGGGCAGGCGATTACGGCGGAAGTGCGTATCGGGGACTTCATCGACCCGAACGACATCACGATTTACCGTCAACTGGCTGGCGGGGTGACGACGGCGAATATTCTTCATGGGTCGGCCAACCCTATCGGTGGCCAGAATCAGGTCATCAAATTGCGTTGGGGGGCGGGCGATGAGGGGCTGAAGATGCAGGAAGCTCCGCCGGGGATCAAGTTCGCCCTTGGGGAAAACGTCAAGCAGAGTAATTGGTCGCAACCCACAGGACGCTATCCGCAATCGCGAATGGGTGTGGAGCAGATAATACGCGATGCGTTCGAAGCCGCCCGGGAGTACCGTCAACATCAGCGGCGCTGGCAGCAAACTCATCAGGGACTGCCGCCGCGGCGGGATTACGAGCTGGAGGCCATCGCGGAGATTCTTGAAGGCACGCGATGGATCCATTGCCATAGTTATCGTCAAGACGAGATTCTGATGTTCCTTCGTTTGTTGGAAGAGTATGGCGTGACGATAGGGTCGCTGCAGCACATCTTGGAAGGTTATAAGGTGGCCGAGGTGATGGCTGCGCATGGGGCCACCGGCTCCACATTCTCCGACTGGTGGGCGTACAAATTCGAAGTCTATGACGCGATTCCGTACAACGGGGCATTGATGCACCGTGCCGGGGTCGTTGTCTCGTTCAACTCCGATGACGACGAATTGGCGCGGCATCTCAACCACGAGGCGGCGAAGGCGATCAAGTACGGTGGCCTTTCTGCAGAAGAAGCGTTGCAATTCGTTACGCTCAACCCTGCCAAGCAGTTGCGCATCGATCGCTGGGTCGGCTCGCTCGAGCCCGGGAAACACGCCGATTTCGTGTTGTGGAGTGGTTCGCCCTTGTCGGTCATGTCGGTCTGTTTGCAAACATGGATTGACGGCCGCAAGTACTTTGATCGCCGCGCCGATGCCCAACAACATGCGGCAGAGGAAGAATTGCGGCAACGGTTGATCCAATTGGTCATGAAGTCGGGGGAAAAGCCACGGGCAAAGCCTGCCGACAACGATCCTTCATATTGGTGGGCGCGGCATGATGAGTTCTGCTACCACCATGATCACGCTGGAACGCACGACCATGACCAGCAATAGCGGACGGAGAGCGATCCGTTAGAGGCGGGCAACGGATAACGGATGGCAGGGGATGGGAATTACTCGGCGCGGCAATGCGTAATTTGGGAAGGGACTTCTGGCGAAGTCGATTCCGGATTTTGGGGAAGGGACTTCTGGCGAAGTCTAAAGCGCGATGGCAATGGACTTCTGGCGAAGGCCACTACGGGGAGTGTTGATATGGGCAGCTTTTCGATGTCGTTTGGGTTGGTGTCAGTAAGCATCGGCTGGGCATTAGGACTTGTCTCTATCATTCGTCTACACGCATCGGATCAAATCCCTGGTGCGCCTCAAGATCGGCCGATCGCTATCATCCATGCTACGGTTCATCCGGTTAGCGGGCCAACATTGACGAATGCCACCGTCCTGTTCGAGGAAGGAAAGATCGTGGCGGTGGGGCGGCGAGTCGTTCTGCCAGAAGGTTGTCGCGTGATCGAGGGGGCCGGGCGGCATGTATACCCAAGTCTGATTGAGCCGTATTCCGATATCGGGTTGGTGGAGATCAATTCGGTGCGCGGAACCCTGGATCAACGTGAGACGGGAGAGATCAACGCGGCGGTGCGGGCCGTGGTAGCGTTCAATCCGGACAGCGAATTGATACCGGTGTGCCGGGCCAACGGCATCCTGCTGGCTGTCACTGCGCCGCGTGGCGGAGTGCTCGCCGGACGATCGGCACTGATGATGCTCGATGGTTGGACATGGGAGGAGATGATGTTGCAACCGGATGTGGGAATGCATGGACAATGGTCCTCGCGTCCCGAGCGCATCGCCGCATTGCAGAAAACAGTCGATGCAGCGCGTCGTTACGGTGACTTGCAGCAGTCAGCCAGCCCCACGCCGCGCGATCTGAATCTGGATGCCATGCAGGCGGTGTTGACGGGCCAGGTCCCACTGGTCCTTGCGGCAACCGACTACGAAGAGATCACCGGTGCCGTCGCATTTGCGGTAAACAATGGTTTGCGACTGATCATTCTCGGCGGTTATGATGCGCCGATGTGCGCGGACTTGTTGAAAAAGCATGAAGTGCCGGTAATCGTCACTGGCGTGTATCGATTACCGCAGCGACGGCATGCTTCCTACGATGAAGCCTATGCGTTGCCCGCGCGATTGCACCAGGCAGGCATTCACTTCTGTATTGCGTCCAGTGGCAGATTTGGGGCGAGCATGATGCGGAACCTTCCGTATCACGCTGGTACGGCGGTCGGCTTTGGGCTACCGCCGGAGCTGGCGTTGCGGTCGATCACCTTGAGCACTGCAGAAATCCTCGGCGTTGCCGATCGCGTCGGTTCTTTGGAACCGGGCAAGGATGCCACCTTGTTCGTGGCCAGTGGCGACATCCTGGAAACCCCCAGCAACGTCGAACTGGCGTTCGTCCAAGGTAGGCAGGTCGACCTGACTAGCAAGCATACCGACTTATATCACAAGTACGAGGTGAAGTACAAGCAGTTGCGGCAGCAGCCGTCGGGGGCTCGATAACCGACGTCCGGCCGAGCGATGAATCGCCAGGAACACTCGCCTCGTGAGTTACGTATCGATGCTACGAATGGCGCCAGGCTTGACCGGTTGTCCCGTGTCGGCGCTGTGGACGGCAGCGAAGCAGAGCGCTAAGCTCTGGAGGTTGTCGCGAGCATTGATGCTGGTCGGTCGCCCTTCCTCGATAGCGCACAGCAGCTCGCCCATAGCGCCCTGAAAACCATCGGGAAACCATCGCCCCTCCAACCGTGGACTCCATGTCCCTGCGGCGAGTCGGACTTCCAGGCGTTGGTGATGGTAGTCTTCGCCATGGCTGAGAAGGCTGCCGTGCGTGGCCGAGAGAAACGTTCGGTCGTGGGGGCCGGCCTGCAGCGCCGCATCGAAGGCCAGGGTGGCGTGCGAGGTGGGAAAGTGGATCAATGTCGCTGCCAACAAGTGTGGTTTCAAACGCTGGCCGTGCGCAGGGGCGGTACGAGCGAAAACCTCGACGGGTTCGTCAGCGATGAAGCAACGAACGATGTCGAACCAGTGAATGCCATAGTCGTAAAGAATCAAGTGGCGAATGCGCTCGAAGGGAGTCCCCTCGACCCAGGTGTGGTCCCAGTGGCAGGATAGGTGCGCCGCAAAGACTTTCCCGAGAACGCCCCGCGCTACGGCTTGGCGAGCGAAGCTGAAATGGGGAGCCCAGCGACCATTCTGGTTCACCGCCAGATAGAGCCCCCGTGCATCGGCCAGGTCTGCCAACCGCTCTCCGACATCCAAGTCGAGGACGAACGGTTTTTGGCTGAGGACGTGTTTGCCGGCGCGCAAAGCTGCCTCCACGATCGGCGGCCGTTCCATCGGATGGGTAGCCACATCGACCACCTCAATATCAGGTTGCCGTAGCAGGTCGCGAAAGTCCGTGTAAACCTTCGCCGCGGGATAAAACTGCTGTGCCCGTTGCTCGGCTGCTTTTCTCCGCACATCGCACAGTGCCCGTACTTCCCAGCCGGCATGGCGATACGCCGTCAGATGTTCGACGGCGATTCCGCCGCAACCGATCAGCCCGATGCCTGGGCGAAACGTGCGCGGAACTGGTGGCCGATAGTCGATACTGGCTAGTGTTTCTAAGTTGCTCGCCATGGGGGGCACCTGTTGCTGGTGGAAGGGAGGAAAATCGCAGCGCTGTGCTTCTCACTGGTCAGTAAATCGACGCCAAGGTCCAGGATGCTGCGCAGTCTCCGCTGGCAGTAGAAAACGATAGGGGCGGCATGGCGTGCCGCCGCCGTGCTGGCGGTCGTCGACAGCCCTGTCGCAGCTCTGCCGACGTAATCGTGTGTTCGTGGCGCGGTAGCAGCGGAGTGGGCCCAACGGTGTGGACCACGAGCGCGTCTCGCGGATATCGACGAAACCAGCCCTCCGCAACAGGACCGCGGGATGGCCATAGAGGGCAAAGCGGGTACGTCGCCAGCCATCCAGGCATCGCACGACAAGAAACCGCAGTTTTGCTAGCGACGAATCGATGCCCAGGTAGTCGGCCAATAACAAGCGTCCCTGCGGCGCAAGCACGCGATGGATTTCCGCCAGGGTGGCTTCCTTCTCGACATCATCCAAGTGGTGCAGCAGCAAGGAGCAAAAGGCCACGTCGAAGGAATCGTCGGCAAAGGGAAGCCGATAACAGGAGGCCACGACCAGGTTGACAACGTTTGGCGGTGGCATTTTGCGTCGCGCGCGATGCAGTGCCTGCCGGTCGGCGTCGACGCCGGTCGCCTTGATACCGGGGGATCGCGACACGGCCCAGCTGAGCAGCGTACCTGTTCCACATCCGACGTCAATGATCCGATCACACGACCGCAGGTGGGCTTCCTCGAGCATATGAGACTTGAACTCTGCCTCCCGTGTCAACCACCGGACGGCACAGTCATACCAAGGTAGCAAACAGCGGAAACCGGCTGCTGGAACGATAGCAGGTGTAGGCAAAACAAAAGGTTTCCCGGACTGAGTGAGTTTCCTGACTGACGAATCGTAGGGGGCTGACGGCCGTACTCCTCCCGCCACCAGCGAGCGATGTTAAAATGATGTCCGCTATACCGTTGTTTCGCTCATCGGCATGGGTGTCGGACCGAGAAACAAACTCGGTTCCGCTTACGCCGGTGCGCCAGTCTGGCGAACGGCAGCGACAGGATACGGTCATTCTAAGTTCAATCGGTCGATTTTGGGGAGGTGCTCTATGAAACTTGCTGGTCGCGGATGGTGCGTGTGGCTTTGTGTCCTGGCAGTCGGCGCCATTGGGCGGGGGCAAACCCCGCTGAAGGGATTGGGTGAAGCGGGGCCTGTGGAACTGATCAAAGACGGATTCCAGTTTGTGGAGGGCCCCGCGAAGACCCCCGATGGAACGGTGTACTTTACCGACATACCGGCCAATATCATCTACTCGTTGCGTCCCACTGACAACGGATGGGAAGTGGAAACGTTCGTCAATCCCTCTCGGCATGCCAATGGCCTGATGTATGGCGGAAACAATCGCTTGCTTGCCTGTCAGATGGATGGACGCGTGGCAGCCTATGATCTCAGCACGAAATCGGAGACCGTTTTGGCCGAAGGTTATCAGGGCAAGCGGTTCAACGCGTGCAATGACCTCGTGGTCGATCGATTCGGTGGAATCTATTTCACCGATCCCCGGTTTCGGGCTCCCGATCCTTGGCCGCAGGGAGTCGAGGCGTTTTACTACCTCAGTGCCGACGGAGAGGTCACACGCTTGGGGGACGACCTGGCGGCGCCCAACGGTATCATCCTCTCGCCCGATGAAGGAACGCTGTATGTGGTTCCTTCCATGCAAGCAGAGGTAATGGCGTTTCCCGTTGAAGGGCCCGGCAAGCTGGGTGATGGCAAGGTTTTGGTGCGTTTAAAACAGCGGTCGGGGAGCAGCAACGGAGGTGGAGACGGGTTGTCGATCGACGTGAAAGGCAACCTGTATATCACCACGGCCATCGGCATCCAAGTCGTCTCGCCCGATGGAGCCATTTTGGGGGTGATCGAAGTGCCTCAACAGCCGGCCAATTGCACGTTCTGCGGTGCAGACGATCGAACGTTAGTCATCACCGCACGCACGGGTGTCTATCAATGTCGTATGCCTGTTCCTGGCCATCAATTTCGACGGGAATAGCCGTTGGTAACACCGCCCGCGTCGTTGGCCATGGCAACGTGGCGGACCGGGGCGCCCGTCCTAAGCGGCCGGGGGCGAAGCGTGGGACCTTGACTGCCATAGCCTCGCGATGGTCGCCTGAGCGCGTGACCATCGCGGGGCGAGGGGTGGTATACCTTCTTCCTAGGCGGCCCGCCTCGATGCACCAGCCGCTGGTGTGCGGCCGTCCCGATGGCGAATCTTCGTCCCCGGCAGTGGCCATTCCCGCGGCGGGAGGGGATGGGGCGACTGCGGAGAAGGCAGGAAAGGGCAAGCCGAACCGGCTCGATGGACGCTAGAACCGGAGTGTGGGCAGCGAGATTGCCGTTCCCGCGAAACTGCGGAGAAGCTGGCGAGCTCAGCACAGGCACCCTGGCAGGTGGCGAAGATTGGCTCTAGAATCTCGACTCGGCCACCCCAAGGTCATTTACTCATAATTACCCCGGAGATTCTTGCCGTAGGAGGAAATCTACGATGTTCAGTGATACCATTCGCCAGGCGCTGAATGAGCAGATCAGCGTTGAATTCAATGCCGCCTATTCCTACCTGGGAATGGCCACATGGTGCGAACGGCAGGCCTTCAGCGGTGCAGCCAAGTGGTTGCGCATGCAATACGAAGAGGAGATCGGTCATGGGATGAAGCTCTACAACTTTCTCCTCGCGCGTGACTGCGAGGTGGAGCTAGGGCAGATCGATAAACCGACGATTCGCTTCGATTCGCTGCTCCATGTTTTTGCGACGGCGTTGGAGCAGGAGGTGGCGGTGAGCGAGCGGCTGGAGCGGTTGTATCAGCAAGCCTTTGAGGAGCGAGCCTATACCACGCTGGTGGAGCTCCAGTGGTTCCTGGCCGAACAGGTGGAGGAAGAGAAGACGATTCGAGAGATCGTCAAGAAATTGCAACTGGTCAAAGACGATCCTTCTGCCTTGCTGGAAATCGACCGTATGTTGGGTGAGCGTCCTAACGTCGCGCTGTAAAGGGGCAACGGGGTGCCCGGGCTGCTTTGAGAGTACGGTTTGGCACGCTCGTTGCTTGAGAGCGACAAAGTTTCCGAACTCTGCGAAAATGGCAGTCGTAAAGGGGGTAAATCCCTGGCGGTTGTCAATTCGCCGTGGGCGCCCTTTTTCCCACCGTTGCTGCACCTGAAGATCGAGGGGGCTGCGTTCCACGTCGGCCCTGCCTGTCCTCGGCCACGACAATCTGAGCAGTCGTATACGGCCCCTCGCCGTTTTTTGGCACGTCAACGTGTGGATGAATTGTCGGTTCAGGGGCGGATTCCGAAGTGTCGTACCTGCATCATCGCAGACGTGAAGGAGTTGAAATGACGGGAAATCACGACCGGCCGATGATCGAAGCCGAAGGATTGACGAAGTACTACGGCGAGTTCGTGGCGGTTGAAGACATTACCTTTTCGGTTCCTAAGGGGCAGGTGTGTGCTTTTTTGGGGCCCAATGGTGCTGGTAAGTCGACGACGATGAAGATGCTCTCCGGCTACTTGGCTCCTTCGGCCGGCGTAGCGCGGATTGGCGGCTTCGACATGCAGACGGAGCGTTTGGAGGGAGCCCGATTGTTGGGATACTTGCCGGAGAAGGGGCCCCTCTACACCGACATGACTCCCAAAGCGTTTCTCACCTACTGCGGACGAGTGCGGATGATGTCAGGCCGTCAGTTGCGCGATCGGCTGGATTATGTGTGCCGCATTTGTCATCTGGAGGATGTCTGGGGTAAAGCGATCGGGAAGTTGTCGCGGGGCTACCGCCAACGTGTCGGGATGGCTCAAGCGATCTTGCATGATCCCCAGGTGTTGATCTTGGACGAGCCGACCAGTGGATTGGATCCCAATCAAGTTCAAGGTGTGCGTGAATTGATCCTGGAGTTGGGCAAGTCGAAAACCGTGCTGCTGAGCACGCACATCCTCCAGGAGGTGCATGCGGTGTGCAGTCGTGTTCTGCTGGTCAACCGAGGGCGGCTCATCTTCGATGGGCCTGTAACGGAACTGGGAGAGGACGGAGATACGATGGAGGTTCGGTTCCGCGAGCTGACCAATGCAGCCTAGAATTGACGAAGGTTCGATCCCGCCGGTACTCCGCGGGTGAGCGATGGACGAATTGCCTGTCGAGCCGCAAAGGCTCGGGAACGGGCGTTTGACGCGGAAGAAAACACACTTACGAGGTAGAGGGCAGTCATGAAACTGCGATGGAGTGTCATCAAGGCCATTTTTCTTCGCAATCTGACGAGCTACTTTTCCGGGGTGCTCGGCTATCTGTTCATCATCTTGTTCGTCGTTGCCGCTGGCTTCTTCGCGTTCGATGCTGATTTCTTCACGGCCAATGAACCGAACTTGGATCAGCTCTCGGAGTGGTATCCCGTGCTGCTGTTGTTCTTCATCCCGGCGATCACGATGAGCGTTTGGGCGGAAGAGAAGAAGATGGGGACCGACGAACTGTTGTTCACCTTGCCGGCGAGCGAGCTGGAAATCTTGATCGGGAAGTACCTGTCGGTGGTGGCCGTCTATACCGTCGCCCTGGTCTTCTCGATGACGCACATGTTTGTGTTGGCCTATTTGGGCAACCCCGATTGGGGGCTCATTCTGGCGACCTATTTCGGTTACTGGTTGGCCGGTTGCGCGCTGCTCAGCGCCGGCATGTTGGCTTCGCAGTTTACCAGAAACATCACCGTCGCCTTCGTGGTGGGAGTGGTGATCTTGTTGATCCCGGTGAGCATTGGGCCCGTCAGCCAGTTGATCGGTTTGGGAGAGTTGCTGGAGCAGTTTAGCCTCGACGAGCAATTTCGCGATTTGAGTATGGGGGTGATACCCTTTGATGGGCTGCTCTACTTCGTATTCTTAACCGCGTTTATGCTCTATTTGAATTATGTGGTGATGACCCGCCGGCATTGGGCGGCCAAGCGGGAGGTTCATCCGGCTCTGCAGTTCACCGTTCGCGCGGTGGCGTTGGCAACGATCTTCGCGTGTGCCACGACCTGGGCCAGCTACAGTACCGTACGTATCGACGCCACGCAGGAGAAGCAGTTCAGCCTTTCGACGACGACGCGAGAGGTACTGCGGAAGCTGGATCCGGAACGACCGATCGAGATCCAGGTGTTCATAAGCAAGGAAGTGCCGCCGGAGTATGTGGAGACGCGAAAGCGGTTGATCGGACTGTTGCGTCAGTATGACGAGCTGGCGGGTAAGAATCTGGAAGTGCGGTACGTCGAGGTAGAGCCGTTCAGTCCTCAAGCCGAGGAAGCGGAGCATTTCGGCATTGAACCGGTTCAGGTGTTTTATATCGACCGAGACGGTCGCAGGGCCGAAGCCGAGATTTTTCTCGGGGCGGTGGTGATCAGCAGTTACGATAAGGTGGTCATCCCCTTTTTCGGTAAGGGCTTGCCGATCGAATACGAGCTGACACGCTCAGTGCAGACGGTTGCTAATGAGACACGTCATCGCGTGGGAGTACTGCAAACCGATGCAGCGCTGGCCACTTCCGGCCGGCAATGGCAGATCGTCCGCGAGCTGAAAAAGCAGTACATCGTGGAAGAAGTCTCGCCGGCGACTGAAATCGACGGCTCGAAGTTCGATGTGCTCTTGGTAGGCATGCCGTCCAGTTTGACCGAGCCGGAGATGGATAATCTGGTTCAGTATGTCAAATCGGGCCGGCCGGTGGTTCTATTCGACGATCCATTCCCGCTGACTTTGGGTGGTCAATTCGGCGTCAGCAGTGCACCGCGACAACCGAAAACCAATCCGCATGCTGGTATGTTCGGGGGTAGTCCGCCGCCGGAGCCAAAGGCCGATGGGGGCCGGGCCACCCGTTTGCTGGAGGCACTGGGCATTGAATGGCCCTACGACCAGGTGGTGTTCGACTTCAACAATCCGCACCCCGAATATGGAAACCTGCCTGCGGAGTATGTCTTCATCACCAGCAGCACGAAACCGGAGGAAGATGGGTTCAATCGCCAATCGCCGATTACCCGCGGGCTGGAAGAGCTCATCGCTCTCTATCCTGGTTTCGTGCAGCAGCGCAGTTCCAGCGGCATCGAGTTTACTCCGCTGCTGCTGACCAGCTACCAATCGGGGGTGTTGAAGTGGGAAGAATTCGTCGATGAAAGCGGCTTCAACTTTTTTGCCATGTCCGCGGCGGCCAACCCCAAACGCAACCCACCACGACGGATCGATGCCAACCGCTACTGCTTGGCGGCCTATCTGCATGGAGAGGAGGCGGATGCCAAGATCAACGCTGTATTCGTTACCGATATCGACATGATCTCCGATTTCTTCTTCGAAGAACGCACGATGGGCAATCTGAGCATGAAATTCGATAACGTTACCTTCGTGCTCAATGCCATCGACTTCCTCGTGGGAGACGAAAGCTTCATCGAACTGCGAAGCCGCCGTGAGAAGCACCGTACGCTCGATCGCGTCGAGCGAATGAAGAAGGTGTTTCTCGAGCAGGCTAACAAGGCGGAGCGGGAAGCCGATCGACAGGCAGAAGAGGAATTGGAGAAGCGACGCGAGCAACTGCAGGCCCGCGTGAAAGAAATCCAGGAGAACCAACAGCTCGATCCGATCGCCAAGGCACAGTTGGTCGAACAAGCCCAGCAAGCCGAACAACAAAGGCTGAGTCTGGCCGAAGCGCAGATCGAGCAGGAAAAGAACAATGAGATTCAGAAAATTCGGGCGACTACCAATCGTCAGGTCAAGCTGCTTGAGTGGCGTATCCGCCTGCTGTCGATCCTGTTGCCCGCCATTCCTGCGGTATTGGTGGGAGTGATTATGCTGGCCATCCGTTTGGCCGACGAACGACGAAGTGTGTCCCCTGATCGGCGACGTAAGGACTCATAGCACCGGGGCCACGGGACAGAAGGTCTGGCCCGAAGAGTCCTTGCGGTCGGCAGCATCCCAGCGACGGGGGAAGGTCCGATGCCTTAGTTCGAATCGCAGAGACGCAGACAACAATCAACATAGGATGTCGGTGATGAGCGATACAACCCAAGCGACTGAAGCGATGAAAGAACAAACGACTTCGCCGGAACGATCAACCAACGGGGAGGCCACGCGCCATGACCGGCAACTGCCGCCGGAAACCTTTCGGACGATCATCTACGCAGTGGTAGCGGTAGCCTGCATCGGAATCACTATCGCGGTCGAACTAATGACCCGCCCAGCAGAGATTGCCGAATACGGGAAGGTAGGGCAGGAATTCTATCCCGACTTTGTCGATCCGACCGAGGCGACCAGCCTCACTGTACGGACGATCGACAAAGATGCGGCGCGACCGGTTGAATTCAGCGTGCGCCGCAACGAGGAAGGGCAATGGGTGATCCCCAGCCACCACAATTATCCCGCTGATGCCGAAGAACGTCTGGCCAGGACGGCGGCCAGTGTAATCGGCATCAAACGTGGCGCCCTGGTCACTCGTTGGGCCAGCGATCATGCTCGCTTCGGCGTCGTCGATCCGGCACGCGATACCCTCAACGTCGATGAGCTGGAGGGAGTGGGCACACGCTTGGTTCTGCGAGGCAAAGACGATTCGGTATTGTTCGATCTGATTATCGGAAAAAAGGTCGAGGGGGAAGAAGGCGACGAGAATCAGTTCTATGTGCGTCATCCAGATGAGGATGAAGTTTATATCGCGGCGCTGGATATCGATCTGTCGACACGGTTCCGTGATTGGATCGATACCGACTTGCTGGCGATCGACGCATTCGATACGCGATTGCTCGAGATCCGTGATTATCAATTCGATGAATTGCGCGGCACCGTGACGCAAACGGAGATCTCGCGGCTGACTCGTACTTCATCGACGGATCCGTGGAAGCTCGAAGGATTGGATGAAACCAAGTACGAGGTAGATCAGCAAAAGGTCCGCGAGACGGTCAATACGCTGGCCAATCTGGAAATCGTTGGAGTACGTCCAAAGTTGCCTGGGCTTACCGCTGATTTGCGGTTGGATCGCTCGGCGATCAAGTCGCAAGGCGACGTGGACCGCCTTCAATCCGACTTGCTGGCCCGTGGATTTCTGCTGCAACCTGGCAATGACGGTGACCCCAACTCGCTAAAGCTGTTGGCTCGTGAGGGGGAGATGACCGTCGCGACCGAGGATGCGGTGGCCTACGATTTGTATTTTGGTCGAGCATTCACCGGAACCGAGGAAGAGCTTGAGTTGGGATTCACGACAACCAAGGCTTCCTCCACGAAGGCAACAGCGGGCCAGCAAAGCGGGGCATCGGCGGCCGACCAAAAGGCCGACGCTGCCGACTCACAGGATAGAGATAGTGCTGGTGAATCTGGCTCGAATGAAGAGGACGATCGCGAAAACGACGATGCTGGCCCACAGCCAGGTCAGTCCGACGAAGCCACCGATGAATCGGATGAACAATCCGAAGCTGAAAAGAAACCTGGTCGCTATGTGTTCATTCGGGCTCGCATCGATACGTCCGTACTTGGGGCTGCCCCCGAGGAGCCGGTAGAACCTCAGATGCCGGAGGCATTAAAGAAGGCTGAGGAGGAAGCCAAGCAACAAGAGGCGGGGGCGGAGCAGGAATCGGACGATACGGCTGATGCCAACAGCGGCGACAGCGAAGTTGGCAATCCGTCGGCAGATGACTCCGATAGCAGTGACAGTGACAACGCTTCCGATGAGCAAAACGAGGAGCTGGAGAAACTGCGGCAGGAATACGAACAGGCCAAGTCGGCGTATGAAGAGGCCAAGCGCAAGTATGACGAGTACCATGACAAATTGAAGAAGGCCCAAGAAAAGGTCGATGAGCTCAATCGCAGGTTTGCCAAGTGGTACTATGTCATTCCTGGCGAAGACTACGAGAAGTTAACACTGCACCGCAGCGACTTGATCAAGGAGAAGTCGGCCGAGGAGGACAGCAGCAATGAGCAGAGCGGGGACAGCCTTTCGCTTCCTGAACTTCCCAGTGGGACCGGCTCGATGCCGGCCGATGCCGAGGCGGAATCCGCCGCTGCTGATTCTTCTCCCGCATCTGGAAGCAGCGGAGAAACCGCCGGTGGCGATGCTCCCGTAGAGGAGCCACCGGCACCTGAACCGCCACGACCAGCGGAAGTGTCCGACGAGCCGCCGGCTCCGACCACAGCGCCTGACGGTCCGTCGCCGTCCAAGGATCCCACCAACGATGGCCTTCCCGCCACGGAGGAACAGCCTCCGGCGCCGCAGGAGGCTGCTAGCGGGAGCGAATCAGCTGCGGCGGTCAACGAGAATGGCGGACGATCGGCGGGGCAGGCTGAGCCCGAATAATCCGCGGAGGCGAGGACAAACACGGGATTGAGCGTCTTTCTCGCCAGCTTCGCGGCCGGCCGTCCTGCCGCTTCCCACGGAAGGGACGGGTTGCCGGAGGTTTGGAAACGGAGAGCGGTGCCGCGATGAAGGGTGCACTGGCATGCTCCCCCCACCTGTTCTAGCCGCCACCGAGCGTTAGCGGCCGACCCTCGACTAGGACTGAATCGCCACAACGGCGGCGATGCCAGCCTTCCACAGCACCGTCCAAAGATTCCACGCTACCCCATTCGCCGTCCTCGGCCGTCTTGCCGTCCTGCCGACCCACCGCCCTGACAAGGGAGCAAATGGTGTGGACATCATGAAGGGGCATTGAGTAAAAGCGTCGAAGAAGTTCTGCCGCGGCCGGGAAGAACAATGACGTAAAGACGGTGGTGGCTATTGCTGCACACCACCCGAAGATCCGATTGGGGAGAAAAGCTCGCCATGCGATCGATCCTTCTGAGTATCGCCATCACGATTACCGTAGCAACGAACGCCCATTGTCAATCGCGCTCGCATGCCTGGTGGAATCCACTGGGATTGGGTAGCGGAGGCGAGGAACGGGCGACGTCAACAACGGAGAAGACGAGTTCCTTCTTCGGGAACTCCCGCAGCAAGTCTTGGTTTAACCTGCCACGTTTACTTCCTTCTCGGGATTCTGCTACGGCCTCCATCAGCGATGATCGACAATCTGTAGAGGGGAGGCCATCGGCAGCGCCCAGCTTCCTGGAACGTGTTGGTGGGACGGCGAAAAACATGTGGACTTCAACGGTCGATCTGTTGAACCCCTTCGACGACTCCGCGAAAAAGCCGCCGGCGAAGTCCTCCCTGTTTGGCAATCAGGGTTACCAACCGCAGAAAGAGCGAGAAGAAGCCAAGTCGCGACCTTGGTTCGGTTGGTGGAGTCGCAGTGAAAAAGAAGAACCGCGCGACATCAATGAGTTCCTCAGCCTGCCCCGCCCCGAATTTTGACCTCAGGGAGGGGAGCGTCGGTCAACAGGGGCACTTCGATTTGGGGTAGAGTTCTTCATGTGGTAGGCAGGAGAAACGTTCGGTCTTTGCTTGCCCATGCGGCGGTGGCCGCAAAGCGGTGTCGGTTTTCAGCCGCGTAGCGGTGGCAGGAGGTAGCTCCAGTTGTAAGCGGGCGCGCAATTCGACGGCTGTCCGAAGCACCATATCGGCGATGGACTCCGAGGGAGTAAGGTACGGCCAATGGCTTCCTGGGCACCGTCTGAATAAGGTAGCGGCAAGTAGCCTTCAGGGGAGAACTTCTATCCAATAGGGGCGACCAGAGACGACGCGGCCGTCATCGAGTTCGGCTTTGGGAAATAATCGCACTGGACCCAGTCCCAATTCGTTCACCTCGACCGCAAACTGGCCGGAATCCGATTCGCTGACTGCCAATTGTTCGGCATCGCGCCACAGGCTCACGCGTTTCGCTTCCGAGGGCCCGACCACCTGAATCACCAGGGATTCCGTGGCGCGTAGCGACATCTGCAGATCAAAGCGACCGTCTTCACTCTGCAGGTCAACGGAATCGTTGCCGACGAACTCCAGGGTGCATCGCTTCGGGTCGCCGACCCAGAATCCAAGCCCCACGGAATCGCGTTGGCTCAGTGGATCATCGGCGATGGCGATAACATCCACACGGTGATAGCCAGCGGTCAAACCGTCGGCGGTGACCGAGATATTCTTAATAGGAGCACCATCATGGATCAGCTTGCCATCGCGCAGCAATCGCATTCTGGTGGGAGCCAAATGTTGCTTGCGCGATGCCAGAGGTCCCGGTTCAACCTCTTCCCAATTGGCGTACGTCGGCCCGGAAACATTCAACTCCACGCGAACCGAAGAATCAGGGGTGACGAAGTGCAATCGACGCATCGCCTCTTCATCCTGCACAGGGCGTGGGGCATGAGAAAAAGGGCGGCACAGCGGGTCACCGACGATGAGAAGCTGGTAGGGGCCGGTTACGCTGAGATAGAAGGCCTCTGCCAGGCTGGCGCCGCGCGCATAGTAGACATACAGGAATGGTGAGGGGAATTTATTGGCGATGGCATACGGCTCGACGACCGTACCACTACTGCCTGCGGCCCCGGCGCGGATCAGTTCGGATAGATTGGTTTGTCCAACGCGTGGGCCCATGACGCCGCCGACGCTGGTGAGGTTGTCGGCAATGGCGCCCGGCATCAACTGGGACTGGCAGCTATCCCAACTGAAACTGGGGGTGCCGAATTGAACGCCCAGCACACGAGGCCGCGCAACCGGAAGCTGCCGCGGAATCAGACGCGCTTGGTAGCCAAGCTGGCGTAACTGGTCGATCGCGTCCGGCGTGAGGCTGGCGCGCGTCAGCGTGCGGATATCGTCGGTCACACAGAAGTAGAACTCCCCGTCAGGATGCGTGAAGTCGGCTTTGGCCGAGCGCTCGAGCGCAGCGACGGCCTCCGGCAAGCGGAGGCCGTTTCCACGGGTGACTGCCAACACGGTGCACAGAAGGAATCGTACGCCGTACTTGGTTCCATGCGTTTGCGGGTCCTCCTCCACCAATTCCATGGCGATAGGTACCCCATTGGTGCACCACCATCGCTGTGCCTCGAATCCGGAGGGCCATTGTCGGCTCTTGATTTCTGGATCCAACAAACTGCGCAGCACCTCGAACTCAGGGTTGCCGCGCAGGGCAGCGAATCGGTCGTCAGCTTCAAGATAGCCGCCGGCGATCCAACCACGTTCCACTGCCGTCGAAAACCACCGCAGCGCCTGCTCCGTATCACCCACCGCGGCCGCATGGGCCGCCAACAAATAGGCCAACGGGAACTGATAGGGCTGATCGTCTAGCAATTCGATCAGGCCCGCGATCGCCTGTTGATGGTTTCCCTCCTCCTGCGCTCGCTCGACGGCCTCCCAACGCTCTTTGGTGGCCGATCCCCCCGGATTGGAAAAATAGGCGTCGAGTTCTCGCCGGGCATAGAAATTGATTACTGGCAGGACGTAAGCCGGATTGGCACTGTGAGCCAACATATAGAGGTAGGTCAAGCCGTTGATCGACGCCTTGCGAGTATAAATCTTGGGCAATTCTCCCAAGCCTTCCAGGTCCGCAGAGATATCGATGGCCGTCGGAAAATCGGCCGAGTAGGCGACGCATTGGATGATCGGTGCCAGCTGACGTCGGTCCAATTCTTGCAATAGTGGCTGGAGGATTCGTTGTCGAAACGTGGCTACGTCGATTTCTTCAGAGCTAGGGACGTTCCTCAATACAATGACATTATTCGGGGGGATATCGCGAAGGTGGATGAAGTGGTTGGCAACGGTCCAAGAATTGAAGGATTCGCCGTTGACTACCACCACCGTCTCGGCGGGACTGATCCCGGCCTCCAAGTGTCGATGCACCGATAACAAAACGAAGGCCAAGACCGCCACGAACACTGGTCGTCGCCTGGTGCCCCCCGGCGGCTGGTCCTGCCAGTAGCGACCGGTGGGGAAGCCGGCAAGGGCAAGGAACCTTGACCGAGCTTGGGGCGGTGTTTCTGTCGCTACTCCTCGTGGCGGTAATTCGCGGTCATCATCCATCGGAACACCTCCCTACTTAATTCACGCCTTAAGGCTTTCCGGACCAGGAGCCGGACATGTAACCGGCAGCCGAGACAGGGCGTTGCCAACTTGAGCAGACTCCCCATGGTTCATCAATCTACCTCATCAGGAAATGGTGGGGATGGTGAACATCTTACCGGATGCCACCAGTCGCGTAGCTCCTAGGTTCATCGGCCGCAGGGGATCGAGACGATAGCTTCTCTCGCCAGAAGGGAGCCTTGACGCATGATGATGCTGTTGTGGTCGCGTTGATCAGGTTCTCCGCCTTGTAGGGCAACCACCAGTCGGGGCGGGCGGTGAGGCCACACGATCTGGCCCCCTGGGAAGCCTCGCAATCGTCGCCCAAAAAATGTGGAAGGTGGGTTAGGAGAGCGAGAGGAGCCGTCCAAACTTTTCCCGCCCCTTTTGACACGCCGCAAGTTTTTGAGGTAAGATGCCGATAATCGATGTCACGAGCAAACGCAGGTCGATACGCGTGGAAAAAACGTGTCTTTCGTGCTATTGCATGGTGGCTCGGGCTCTTTATAATTCTCGCACGTACGTCGGACGATTTGCACGATTCGGTAGCGAGTGCAAATCGCCGGCTCGGGCTGGTGGTTGAGCCAAAACATCCAATCGCTTGACGATTGGCGCCTCCACAAACGCGGGCGTAGCTCAGTTGGTAGAGCACAACGTTGCCAACGTTGTTGTCGTGGGTTCGAATCCCATCGCCCGCTCTTTAGCTTCCTGGCGTTGGTGAGGGAGGCCAAGGGCGGAGGTCAACCACCTGCCTTTTCTTGTTTTTAAAATAGTGAATCTTGGCGAGAACACTCCCTGGCACACGAGAGGTTTGTGGTGCCGGTCGGAGATGCTGATCGGCTTGAGGTCGTGGGACGACGCTGGCTGATTAGTAATTAAGTGTTCTTAGCATTTTTTTCTCGCACTCTAGGCTGCAGCGGAGCACATTCATGACTGCCACGGAGACCGGCTCTGAACAACCCACGGCAACCGGCGCTGACGCCGCGGAAAAGAAGTTGACGATTGACGTAAAGGTGGAGGAGAAGTCTCCATGCGAGCGTCACGTGGTGGTCACAATTCCGGAAGCCGAGGTTGCGCGAGCTCGAAGAAAAATCTTCGATGAAATTGCCCCCAAAGCAGAACTGCCCGGGTTTCGTGCCGGAAAGGCTCCGCGAAAATTGGTCGAGTCTCGCTTTCGAGATCAGGTCGATGAGCGGGTAAAGACGGAGTTGGTGATGGAGAGTCTGGAGCAGATCACCGAGGGCGATTACTTTACCGCCATCGGTGAACCAGAGTTCGACTTCGTCGCCATTGAGGTTCCTGACGAGGGGGATTTTGTCTACGAATTCGATATCGAAGTTCGTCCTGATTTCGATACTCCCGAATGGAAGGGGCTGGAGCTTCGCCGCCCCGTGGCCACGGTTGACGACAAAGCGGTCAACGAGCATCTCAAGCGCGTGTTGGTTCGGTTGATCGCCGGAGACGTCGTCGAGGATGGTTGTCAGCCCTACGATACGGTGACGGTCGATGTGCGGATTCGCCATGAAGGCAAGCTGGTCGACGAACTGGAGGACCAAGAGATCTCCGTTCGTGATAAGCTCGCTTTCGCGGATGTGGAATTCACCGGCTTTGCAGACGCAATGGGCGGAAAAAAGGCGGGTGAGACCGTTACCCTGCGGGCCACGGTTTCGGAAGAGGCTAAAGCTGAGGAGCTGCGGGGTAAGGAGATCGAGGCTGAGTTCACGATCAAGGAAGTACGGCGCATCGACATCGATTCGCTCACCCGACAGCAGCTGGATTCGTTAGGGTTCGACAACGTCGACGAGCTGCGTGATTTTGTCAGGCAAGAGCTTGAACGCCAAGTTGAATACCAGCAGCGATCGAAATTGCGTCGGGAGATCGTCGATCAATTGTTGCAAAATGCCGATTGGGAGCTTCCGCCGACGTTGGTCGAGCGGCAGACGCATCGTGAGTTGAGGCGAATGATTTTGGAGTGCCAGCGTGCCGGACTGCCTGAGGAAGTCATTAAGACTTATGTCGCTCGGCAACGCTTGAACGCCAAGGCGTCTACCGAGCGAGCATTGCGAGAGCATTTCGTTCTGGAACGGATCGGCGAAGATTTGCAAATCGAGCCGACCGAGCAAGACTACGAAGAAGAAATTCTCACCATCGCCGAACGTACCGATTCAACGCCACGAGCGGTACGTGCCCAGCTGCAACGGGGCGGAGAAATGGATGCCCTGAGAAACGAGATCATCGAACGCAAAGTGCTGGATGCCATCTTGGAGGCGGCCAAGATCACGGACGTCGAAGCGCCGGAACTGCTTGGTGAAAACACCGACACCTATGCTCTCGATCATGCAGTGGCTGGTAAGAAGTCCGCGATTCCGGAGGCGAAGCATGCCGATGATGCTCCACAACGGCCGGGTGCCCCCAAGCTGCCCGAAAAGAGTGAGAACAAGGAGGCGTGGGAGAATTAGGTAATTGGTGGCAATGGGCGCACCACTGAGGAAAGGCTCTCCCGGGCTTGGCGAAAGCGACCATCGGCGTGGACGTGCCTGATCGGGACGTTTCCCTTCCCATTTCTGCTTCAGTCGCAGCACCTGCAGTCGGTAACGGCCCGCCGGTTGATGAGAAGGAGGGCGCCAGAGCGGTTGGGTCGAAGCAATCCGTCGCCATGGGGTGGCGCGTGCTGCGGTAGGCTGCTGGGAGTTCAATCCACCGTGTCCCCCAAGGCGATCATCTCCGGTCGGTGATTATAAGTTTGTCGACCGCTTACCGTGCATGGAATTGTCGTGCATGCACCAAGAGCGAAAGTTGACGCACCGCACTTGCGGTATCCGGCTGGCAACGATTGGGAAAGTCGGATCGACCAATCCAGCGGCAGCCCACGACTGTAGCATTTCGGCTCGATCGATGGGAGCTGCCGCGGGCACGCCGGTTGATTTGAGCAACACCAGCTCGGTGGCATGAATTTGTAATGCCAGGTATGCCGCAATCGAATCGCTTGTCGTCTCCCACCCATTTGGCAATTCAGAGATCTTGTTGTCAGGTAGATAAAACGCGGCTGGACGGACGATTGCGGCGCTGGGTAGGGAGCAGCGGGACTGGAGGTGATGGGCCAGCGCAGTTGGAGAGCCGATGACTGGCAAATCGGGCAACATCCAGGTCAGAACGTCGCTGGTAGCCTCAAGCAGTCGCACACAGGTCCAATGGACATCGGTGGGAGGGAAATCATGTTGGGCGTCGAGTTGCCGCATCGCCTCGACGATTTCGCCGCCACCGACGATGAGCAGGTGGTGGGCGGGCGTTTCGTTCGTTAGCCAACGTCGTAAATGGGTGCCCAGATTAGGGAGATCTAATAGGCTGCCACCAATCTTGACAACGCGAATGGTTGGTGTGGATTGGGCCTGCTGAAGTGCCCAAAGCTGCGCACAAGCGTAGGCAGGTGCACATCGCGCTACCCCTTCGTCTACAAGTTCCGCTAGCCAATAAAACGTCTCCGCTCGTCCGCTACCCCGAAGTCGCTCCGCCAGTTCGCGACTAAGCCCCGCCGCATGACCAGAGAATAGGATCCGGGGCCGCCGCTGTCCCAGGTGTGGGCGAAGGACGCGGAACTGTTGATCGACCGCCTGCAGCAAGGTTTCGATTTGCCGGTCGAGAAACTGGCGAGCCATGGCTTCGACGACCGAATCGGGCAGCGTTTCTTGATCTTCACCGACCATCCGTGCGATCCGCGCCGCTGCGTATTCCCTCGTCCTGGGGCGACCGTCCGCACTGTCGCGACATTGCGGCTGCGCAGTTGCCAGGCCGAGCACTAAGAGTACATCCCAGGTATCGGCAAAACGTTCCGCCATCAGCGGACATGGCCTTCCTTCCCAATCGATCTCCGCAGCAATCGCCATCAACGGAGTCCGTTGGCAACCGCTGTAGACGAGCTGACCAGCCAGCAGACGCTGTCGGTCGGTGCGCGCCTCGGTAGCAATTCCACCATCCGCCAAAGGAATGAGGTCGGTGGTTGTAGAACCGATATCGATGAGCAAGTCGACGGCCGGCAACCTTGCGCCCGACTCGGTCACCACCCACTGCGCCAGGGCTCTCCAGTTGGAGGCCGCTACTTCCCATGGGTTCGTGACAGCCTGCTCGATGTTCCACCAATGTCCGTCCACCGTGTAGACCGCCACCTGCTCCGGCCGGGAAACGATGTCGGCAGCCTGCGCGAGTATATGGCGAACACCAGCGCGACGGGTGGGAAAGCAATCGGCTAATTCGCCAGTCATGGTTACCGCCAGCTGGACTTCCGAGGGCTCTATCTCGAGCGCATGTAGACCACGCAACAGCCACTGCGAAAGCTCGTCGGCCTGTTGCCACATGGCGAAGGGAACTGACCAGGTACGCCCATCGCAGGTAGCCAGTTTCAAATTGGCCCCTCCAATATCGGCGCCCACAATGTTCGGCGAGGGTGTCCAATACGAACTCATACGCGTGCGATCGCTTGACGAAGATGTTCAGAGTATTGAATCGGGAGCAGAACGCGGAAGGAGCTGCCGGTTCCCAGTTGGCTGTGCACATGAACCTCGCCCCCCAACAGATGGCACAGTTCGCGCACGATCGACAGGCCCAGCCCCGTTCCGGTGTACTCTCGCGTCATCCCATCATGCTGGACGACGTTACTGCTCTGGCGAAACTTCTCGAAAATCACCTCGAGTTCGACCTCGGGGATTCCCACTCCCGTGTCCGAAACTTCGATTTGAAAAAGCCGCGTTCCCAGTGCTTCCGCGCGAACGGTGATCAAACCACCGTCGGGAGTGAACTTGACGGCGTTGGAGAGTAGATTGGTCAAGATCTGTTGGATTTTCGGCCGATCTTGAAATACGGTGTTCGGCAGACTGGTGCCACATTCCACGACCAGGTCGATATTTTTTTCTTTGGCTAGGGGACGCATCAAATCGCACTGGGCTTCGATCAGATCGCATACGTTGAACGAGGTGGGGGTAACCTGCATTTTCCCCGCTTCGACTTTGGCCAGATCGAGGATATCGTTGATCATCTCCAATAACGTCTGACCGCTCTTCTTGATGTTCTCTGCGTACCGGCGTTGACGGTCATTGAGTGTGTCGAGCTCGCAAAGGACATCGGCAAAGCCGATGATGCTATTCAATGGCGTGCGCAGCTCGTGGCTCATGTTGGCCAGGAAGTCGCTCTTCAGTCGGTTCGCTTCATGCAACTCTAAGTTCTTCTTGGCGATTTCATCGATGCGGCGATCCAATTCGAGATTCAGTTGCCGCAGTTGAGCTTCATTGTCCGTCAGGTGACGTAACATGCGATTGAAAGCTTCGGCCAAATCGCGGAACTCATCTTCCGTATCGATGGCAGCCCGCAAGTGCGTATTGCCGCGACTGATCTCATCAACCACGCTCCGCAGGTGATGGAGGGGACGCAATACGATACGACGCATGATAAAGTGCACTACGGCGAGAGTGGTGGCAATGGTGACCATGGCGATGGAGATCATTACTGCCAACGTCATCGTCGACGCAACAAGTGTTTGTTCATAGGGAATGAGTACTTTTACCACACGAAACGGAATCTCTTCGGCGTCTGCGCCTGCAAACTTTTGATGGCAAGGAAAACAACTATCGGGAAAATGCACTACGTGGTAATACGCATACCAACCGTGGTCCGGAGTCCGCTGAGCGATCTCGGGGGCAGTAGGATAGTACGGGCCATCGATCTCTGCGTATAGCGTCTCGAGCGAGCGTTCCAAGTCCCGAGCACGAGCAGCCAGCGTTTCCAAACGTGGATCGGCAGGAGGCAAGGGCGAGCGGGCGGGGGGAGACGATGCCGACTCGGCTTGGGGAGCGCCATCCGGCGCAGATTCGCGATTGTCGGTGCGGGGGGCCACCTCAGGAGTTGGCGCAGCTCCGGCTGGAGGAACTTCCTCGGGCTCGGGTGACGAATAGCTAGCTAGTAGTTCCTGGTACTGACGTTTCACTTCCTGCCATCGGGCCAACCGCTCTCGAAACTGTTCTTGTAGCCCTTGCAGCAGTGCCTCTTCGTCGGGATCGGCAGGACGCTCGGAATAGTCGAGTTGGAAATGTTGCACTTCACGATCAAGCATCAAAAACTTGACGACGTATTCTGGATTGTCGACCAAACGTTGGCGAAGGATCGCGTACTGCTCCGGAGAGTACAAGGATACCTCAGTAGGAAAAACCGTCTTGGGTTGGGAGGCATCATGTCGGTCAACATGCCGCCATGCAATGATGGCTCGGGCATAGTCACGAGCGACCTGGCGGGTCGTTTGCATGACCAACCCGTTAGCCACGACCTCCAGGACGAACCAAAACGCCAGAGCCAGTGGTACCACCAGAGCGAGGCTCAGCAACAACATGCTCTTCCGCTCCAGAGACCAACCGCGCAGCATCCAACCAATCAGCTTGGATGATCCGGACAAGAATGACAGGATTAGACGTACCACTAGCTAGCGATCCCTTAAGTCGACGAAGCACTTCTCTGGTTAGAGAATACTTTATGGTCGGCTAGCGTTACCAGGGCGAGAGGCATTTCTGCTGCCGTAATGTGCATTGGACGTTTCTACCAATACAGAAAGGGAACGCCGTCGATTCTCCCCTGAAAACGCATCTGGAGGAACATCAAGCGCAAGCGCCCTCGAAGGTTGCGGACGGTGGTGATCACCCCTCGGGCCCTCCTGATCTCGACATCGCACCTTCTCGTTCATCCTCCACAAGGAGGCTGTTTCGGTGTGCTGGAATTGGTCGCTCGCTCGTGTAGAAGGCATCCTAATGACCGGCCTGTCGTCGAACAGCCTCCCCATCGTCTGGATACCCCGGCCGACCGGGAACAGCCACCATCGCAACGGCACTCGTCCTGTATTCTTAACGCTGCGATGCCACTCGGCCAGCGATGGGACGTCGCCTCGCTATTCTCCTACGCTTGGCCTACCTGGCCGATCGTCTGGCCGGACGACGACAAGTGCCTCCGTCTCACGAAGCTTGCTGATGAGCTGCTTTGGGCTGTGGCGCTTACTGCTCATGAGAGTCCTCCTGATCGAATTCAGGCAGTTGGACCCTCATAATTCATGGACTATTTTGGGGAGGCACCCGAGTGCAATGGCGGAGGAAGGAGGGTTACGTCGAGGCGCGTGCCGGGGGATGCGCCGGGATGACGCGATGAAAATGCAGCTTAACCTCCAGATCTACCACGCGACGGACCCCCTCGACGAGACATTGCGGCTCGTTCTCCTCTTGCCCGATGCGGATGATCTCATCCAGTGGGGTGCCCGGCGCGACTGAGAACGTCCGCTGGTTGATAATCTGGTTTCCTGCGTCCAGCTCCGGAATGATGAAGTGGCATGTGGCTCCGAAGGTCAGCATTCTGGAGGCGTAGGCGTCATGATAGGGGCGAAAACCGGGAAATCCGGGCAACAATCCGTGGTGGAGGTTGATGATGCGACCTCCTGCAAATTTCCAACAAGTGTCCGGAGGCAGCACGCGCATGTAGCGGGCAAGGATGATGTAATCGACGTCATACGCATCGACCAACCGGACAAACGCTTCGTTGTCTGCGGTCCCATCGGGCAAGCCAATATGATGGAAGGGGATGCCGAATTCTTGGGCCAACGACTCGCACTTGCGACGATTGCCCAACATTACTCGCACATCGGCATTGATGATGCCATCGCGACAAGCCTCCAGCACAGCGCGCGGCGTGCTTTCTTGAAACGTGGTGCAAATGGCCAATCGCGCGCGGCGTTTGGGAGTGGGAGTCCACACGCGGACGGAAAGCCCTTTTCGTTCGCCGATCTCCAACATCGAACGGCGAATCGGGTCCCAACGTTGAGGATCGATGTTGAAGCGGCACATCATCGCAAAGACGCACGCTTCGTCGTGGTCGTACATCTGAATCTCGGCAATGCTTCCCCCTTGGGTGGTTGCCTCGTGGATGATCGGATCGGCCAGGCCTACGTTATCGGGGCCGATCGCAGTGACTACGATTTCCATGGAATCTCCGCTGCGTTTTCGAAGGTATCGAATCTCACCATTCGGTCCTGTGGGTGATCGTTCTCGTGGAACAAACTTTCCGCGACTCGTGTTGGAAAGCCAGCGGCGGTTGTTTTTTGCCGAACAGGTCGTGTCAGGACGGTAGGTCGAGTGTGGCACAGTTTACCGTTCTTCTCCCCACGATGTTAGGTTGGCTTGAACAAAACTTCTGGTACCATCAACGCCTGAGAACGGACTGTCGAATTGTGAGAGGCCCAACGAGCAGAAACACCATGGGGTAGACCTACCGGGCCCTTCTCAGGCAGACGGTGCTGGGACGGTTGATGGGGAGTATTTCGGGGGTGGGATTGACTATGCGACCAGTGACCATCACTCGGGAACAGGTTCCCGAAGGCAAATCGCTGTGTGATTACTGTACGGCCAAGTGCTGTCGGTATTTTGCCCTGCCTATCGACGCGCCAGAGACGGTGAGGGATTGGGACTTCATCCGCTGGTTCTTGCTCCATGACCGCGCGACGGTTTTCGTGGAGGACGAGAGTTGGTACCTGTTGGTACATACGGAGTGCAAACATTTGCGGCCGGACCATCGTTGCGGAATCTACGACACGCGTCCGGAGATTTGCCGTGAGTATTCGACCGACAATTGCGAATTCGATGAGGATGCGACGTACGATGCGTACTTCGAGACTCCCGAACAGGTTGCTGAGTTCATGGAGGCGACCGTGTTGCAGGCCGATCTGGGATGCGTGCGTACCCCAGAACCGCCCGAATTGCCAGTGCTCCGTTAGCTGTCGTCCTTAGCTTGTTCCCCCTTTCTTGTTGACCTTTTGACTTACTTTTGACTTGTTGCAAACCAGGAGTCGATACCACGTGGCGCAGGGACTGATCCAACCTCGAACCCTTAAGGGCTTTCGCGACTATCCTCCCTCGGTCATGATGCCCCGAGAGCAGATCATGGACATCGCGCGCCGCGTCTACCGGCGCTACGGCTTCAGTCCCATCGATACGCCGGCGCTGGAGTATCTGGAAATACTGACCGGTAAGGGTAGTGAAGAGACCGACCGGCAGTTGTACCGATTCGAAGACCACGGTGGCCGCAAGGTTGGTTTGCGATTCGATTTGACCGTACCCTTGGCTCGGTTTGCCGCGCAACACATTCAGCAGTTGGGAACGCCCTTCAAACGCTACCATATCGCCCCCGTGTGGCGTGGCGAGAGCCCTCAGGCAGGGCGTTTTCGTGAGTTCTTGCAATGTGACTTTGACACGATCGGTACGGAATCGGTGGCTGCCGATATCGAAACGGCGCTTGTCATCCACGACTTGTTGACGGAGATTGGCATCACGAACTTCGTCCTTCGGATCAATACCCGGCAACTTCTCAACGGATTGCTCGAAAAACATGGTTTGCAAGAGCGAGCCACGCCCGTTTTGCGCGCGTTGGATAAGCTGGACAAGATCGGCGCCGCAGGGGTTCTTCAAGAATTGTCGGAAACGGCGCAGGTGTCCGTGGAGCAGAGTGAGGCCATCCTCGGCCTGGCGTCGATTCACGGCTCGGTCGACCAGGTGCTGAGTCAGGTGGCTGATCTGGTGCAGGGAAGTGAAAAGGGGGAGGCCGGCGTGGAGCGGTTGTACCAGATCACCGGGGCGCTCAAGCAATTGGGGATCGCCCCCGAACGCTACCGCATCGACGTGGCCATCGCGCGTGGTTTGGACTACTACACCGGCGTGATCTACGAAACGACGCTGACTGACTTGCCAGCGATGGGGAGCGTGTGTTCCGGGGGAAGGTATGATAATCTGGCGGAGCTGTACACCAAGCAGCATCTGCCGGGCATCGGCGCATCGCTGGGCATCGACCGCTTGTTAGCCGCCATGGAGCAGCTTGGTATGCTTCCGGCGGTCCACACGCCGGCTGCCGTATTCATTCCGTATTTCGACGCCGATCGGCTCGCTTCCTACCTGCAGCTGGCGCGCGTTTTGCGAAACGAGGGGTTGGGGGTCGAAGTCTACCCGGATCCAAAGAAACTAGGGGCGCAGCTGAAGTATGCCGTTCAGCGGGGATTTCCGGTGGCCGTGATCGCCGGTTCGCGCGAACTGGAAGCGGGCCTTGTGCAAGTCAAGGACTTGCGCACCAAGCAAGCGTCGGAAGTGCCCTGGAGTGTCGATGCTCCCCAACCCTTGGTCGATCTCTTGAAGAATCTACTGGGGAGGGCAGAATCAGCTTAGTGTCAGGCGGCGACCGCCGGGGGATGGAACCGTCTAGTCGATGGGTCCGACTGGCTGGTCACCCAGGTTCCGCCCTGGCACCGCACGGCATCATGGGCCGAGAGAAATTACGCGGTGTCGGGGCTTCCCCGATCCGGATGTTGAAGATACTGAGCGACATCGGGGCGAAGCATATAAGGGCGACGCGGTTGGGCGGTCAGATCGTCTTCCTGCAACCGATACTCTTCGTCGGCACTGCCGTACCGAGAATGTGAGGCGGTAGCGACCTCCGTAGTGCTATTCTCCGTCCTGGCAGCGCCATTGCCACCGTGGGCATCTGGCCGACGGGAGGGGGGGGGAGCATGGCAACGGAAAATTCGCCCCAAGGGGCTTGCCAACAGGGCGGGAAGAAAGATCAAATCGCCCACCAAGGCCGCCGATAGGAGGGTCAACATCAAGGTGCCGAATCGTTGGGTAGGAGTGAACGTGCTCAATGCGAATACACTCAAGCCGAGGCCACCGATGATCGTCGTTTGGGTCATCGCCGGAGCCACATGGGTGTACGCTTTGAAGATGGCGGCCCGGCGATCCAAACCTTCTCGCAAGCCATTGCGGAACCAGGTGAGGAAGTGGATCGTGTCGTCCACGGCGACTCCCATGGCCACGCTGGCGGTCATCATCGTTCCGATATCGATCAGCGTGCCGAGATGCCCCATGAATCCGAAAATGACGACCACCGGGAAAACGTTGGGGATCATCGAGATCGCACCGGCCGCGACCGCTTGCATCAAGTTGTCTGGGCGGAATGTCTGCCAGAACGTTCTGGCCGGAGACAGCAAACACGTCATCACCACAGCGATCAGCGCGAAGGCCCAAGCCACGCTCTCGATCAGACTGATGAGCAACGTTCGTTGTGCTTTGTACACCACGGGAACCACTCCCGTGTACACGACGTCCAAAGAACCGGGGTAGGCAACTTGTTCCACCGGCCGGTCGATCTTCTGCGGCGGCGAACTGACAAGCGAATCAACGGCCTGTAGCATCTGATGGGCATCAACGATATGCGGGTTGGCCTGTCGAATGAACTCGAGATCGTATTGAGGATGTGGGTCCAACAACACGATGCATTCGAACTGTTTCAGGTACGCCGCCCACTTATCGCTGGTCGCTTTTCCATTATCAAGTGGAAAACGCTCCGGATCATGCCACATGGTTTGCGAGATCGTCTCGTTGACGAGACTGTGCGCCAACGTTTCAGCGAACAGGCGTTTGCGCTCCGAGGTGTCAACAAGCGAGCGATCCTCCGCGGGCGACTGAGGCCGAGAACCGCTATCCAGCGGTGCATCGGCGGCGGTATCCGCTGGTTTATCGAAGCCGAGCACCAGCACTTCGCCGCGCACACGCCCGTCTCCTTCATCACTTTGGGCAAGGATTTCTCGCAGTACTTGTTCACGGCAACGGTAACCCGCCAATACTGGCTCGACGACCGACCGCAACGACGAGACGAACTGGCCATAATCGACGTCGTTGAGCGCTCCCAAGCGCAAGCTGATGCGCCACAATTCCGTGCCGGCCGCCTCGGGGGAGTCTTCGATCGCCAAATAGTCTGTTTTCAAGAGTTTGGGTAACGCTTCCGACAGCAGGCGATTGGCGGCGCTACGCTTCAAGCGGGCGCGAAATCCGGGCTCCGCCACTGGCATGTCACCCAACAGGGTGACGGCCGACATGCCCCGACCGACGATATCCTCGCCTTCGTAGCCGAACTGGTCTTGCAGAACCTGCTGGATTCGAGCCACCGCTTCCGCCCGCTCGAGCACCGACATCTGTATTCGCGAGTTCTTGAGCTCGTCAACACTGTCGACCTCGTCGGACTCCAAGGGACGCTGCAATTCTTTGGGAAAACGCACGACGAGCTCCATGGGAACCAGCCGACCGAAATTGCTTTCCAGCCATGCGTAATCACGAATGATCTGCGAATCGCTGTCGAACAGTTTGAGCAACTGCACACTGGTGCGAATCTTTGTCAGCCCATATCCCAGCCCGATCATGGTGGTCAAGCATAGGGCATTGACCAGCCAATGACGGCGCAAGATGAAATTGCCCATGCCCTCCCAGAAGCGCAGGATCCGGTCTGCCGAGCCATGTTGAGACTGTCGCAACTTCTTCGCCGGAGGCGGAAAGACCGTCAGGGCGCTGGGCAAGTAAATGTACAGCAGGACCAGCGTCGCCATCACTCCCATGGCCGAGAAAATGCCAAATTTTCGGATCGGCAAAATGTTGCTCGAGCATAGGGACAGCAGCCCAATGGCGGTGGTCAGAGCGGCCAGGGTGCACGGGACCACGGCGTGAGAAATGGCTCGCTCCGGTGCAAGGCGTTGTCCCTCCTCGACCACTGCGTCGCGATAGTAATTGATAATGTGGATCGCCCCGGCCATCCCCAATACGTAGACCAACGAGGGCATGGTGAGCAAGATGGCGTCGACCGAGGCGTGGCACCACCAGACCATGCTCAGACTGGCCATGGCACTGACGCCACCGACAAAAAACACCATGGTCATCAGCCGTGTCGACCGCAGCAGCAGCCAACTCAAGCCGAGTCCCAATGCCAAGGAATAACCGATCAACCGCACCAGCGTGATGGAACCTTCTTCGTCGATGGCCACGTTGTCCACCGGTGGACCGCCGATATGTAGCACCGGTTCGGCTAGTTCAGGGCCCTGGGCCAGCAATGAGAATGGTGGTGGGGCGGTCGTCGGGGGAGGAGGCGGAGTTACTCCACACTCTTCAGCCACATCGAAGACTCGCCCGCGAGGCGACCCCAGGATGCCCCGGCCGATGACCCACTTGAGATTGCGCCGGGCAGGTTCGGTCAAGGTGATCAAGACACAGGTCTGTCGAGGAGGTTCCTCCACGGCGATGGCGTCGAAGAAGGCGTACCAGACCTCCGATTGCTCTACCGGGTCGGTCCGTAACAACCTCTCGCGTTGGCCACCGAATCGCGAGTCTACCTGTTGTTGGACGATCAACTCCCACACCGACTCCCAGCCCTCCGGCAGCTCTGCCAGCTTTTCGGCCGGCAGTATCTCTTTCAATTCGTCCGCCGTCCAACTGAAGCCATGCGGCACGGGAGGGCCGAACATCGTTCCAGTCAACCTGGCGATGGCGTTGCGACGGCCCGCGGCGGGATTGGTTGGGGTTGCCAAGGATCCCTCCGGACCGGTCAATTGCTCTACCAGATCCGGACCGGTTTCGATGCTTTTGAAGAGCGGTGCGGTCAAGCGCCGCGGTTCTTGCCAAAAAGGATTCGGACGCTCCTCGGTCCCGGGCTCTCCCACCGCAGCCACGAATTGACCTTCGAGTTGAAAACTGCCGGTGGCTCGCTGCAACGCCCGCCACAGCGCTCCCACAACATTCGATTTTCCCTCCCAACGATACAATCTGCCGTTGGGCGTGATGTAGTAATGGCGACCGTGCTCGTCGACCAGCCATTTTTCGTTCTTGCCACCCCAATTCTCATGCAATTCCTTGTCTACGAACAAGGCATAGTCGAAGCCCAATCGTCGGGCGGCGTAGGCATCCGTCCCCGCTTCGTCTTCGGCGGGCATCACATCCTGACGCAGCTTGGAGACGAACATTTTCAGCCGTTGGTCATCGGCCGTACAGCCTTGCCAGGTGGCCAATACGAATTGCTCGCTAACGAAACGCTTGGCGAACCAAGCGAGTTCTTCCGTTTCGCGAAAATCGCTCGGTAACCAATCCTTGACATTGTTTTCCGTCCGCTGCATGGCCATCCGCGCTCCCCGTCCCGCAAAGGGAACGAAGAAGAAGACGACCATCAGCATCAACAAGGCGTTGGAAATGCCGAAGATCGATTTTTTCGAGTAGAAGGGGTCGCTCATACCTAATCCATCATCCTCACCCAGTGGTCACCGAGCATCGTCACTTCTCTAGTTGATTGAATAACAGCCCGACGGCTGCGTCTACAGCAATTCCCGAGGGTCACCTCAAGATAGAATCGACCAAGGGAGGGAGGCGCGATAAGTAAAGATAAGACGATTGTAGCAACGGACCGGGCGAGAAAAAGCTAGCAAATCGGCATCGGGGGTCAGCTTCGCATGGGCGTCGATGCGCGGCTGCGGTGTCATGCCGACTAGGCCCCCTACCGTCGCTACATTGCTCTGGAGCAACGTCTGGCTCGGTCTCGCTGGGCATCCAGGCCACCCGCGAAGGGACCCTTTCCGTACGCGGGGGACTTGTTGGTGCATTCTCGCGCTCCGCTGTCCTTTCGCGACACCACCTCACGGCAGCGTTCGGCGGTGGAGCGCGCGGCCTAGTCGAGCACTTTAGCGGCAGAAATCAACTTGATGAAATCTTTGTTGGTTTCGAATCGCGCCAACTGTTTCGTCAACTGCTCCATGGCCTCGACCGGATGCATCGTGTTGAGCGTTCGGCGCAGCATTGTCACGGCATGAAGCGTCTCCTCGTCATGCAACAATTCTTCGCGCCGCGTACCCGACTGCGTGATATCGATGGCTGGCCAAACCCGGCGGTCGGCCAAGCGGCGGTCGAGGACCAGTTCCATGTTGCCGGTCCCCTTGAATTCTTGGAATATCAAGTCGTCCATGCGGGAACCAGTATCCACTAGCGCCGTTCCCACGATCGTCAACGAGCCACCTTCGGCGAAGGCACGCGCTGAAGCGAAAAGTTTCTTGGGGATGTCCATCGCCTTGATATTCACGCCCCCGGTCATCGTGGGACCGCTGCTGCCGACCCATTTGTTGAACGCGCGGGCCAAGCGTGTGATGGAATCCATGAGCAAGAAGACGTCCTTACCCATCTCCGCCAAACGCTTGCAGCGATCAATGATCAGCTGGCTCAATCGGACGTGGCTGTCCACATCCATGTCCAAGCTGCTGGCGATCACCTCGCCATTGATCACATTGCGGCGCATGTCGGTCACCTCTTCCGGCCGTTCGTCGATCAGCAGGACCATCAAATGAACGTCGGGATGATTGATGGCGATTCCCTTGCTGATGTGTTGCAGCATGATCGTCTTACCACTGCGTGGCGGAGCAACGATCAACGCCCGCTGCCCTTTGCCTAACGGTGCCAGCAAGTCGATGACGCGATTGGTCAACGGCTCCCTGCCGATCTCGAGCTTCAACCATTGCTCGGGATTGATCGGCGTCAGGGAACGTTCATCGTCGAAGTTTTTGACGTCGCGGTATTCTTCTGGATTCAATCCTTCGATGTCGATGATTTCCCGCACGCGAGGACCTTGCTGTTTCTGTGCCTGCTGGATCATGGCGTTGACCATGACTCCTTGCCGCAGGCCATACTTTTCAATCATGGTGCCAGGAACGAACGGGTCGGTGCGTTCCCGCGAGTAATTGCTTTCCGGACTACGCAAAAAGCCGTAGCCGTTGGGGTGCATTTCCAGAATCCCTTGGAAATTCAACAGAGGGATATTGCCGTCCTCGTCGACGATGGGGGCAGGAAACGATTCTTTCGGGGCTGTTGAGCCGGTGCCACGACGGCGACGCGAGCCGCGACGAGACCGAGAACCCGAGGAACCATTGTTTTGAGGGCGAGCGCTGCTGCTCGCACGAGATCGATACCGTTTCTTTTTAGGCATGGAAGAGAAACCTAACTGTGAGAAAGATGGGGTTGTGCCCACGCCCCGCGAAGGACCGCAGGAATCCCCCTGCGCTGCGCGGTCGTTGCCAACCAAGGAAACATGGATAGATGAACAAAAGGCCTGCAGTAGAGGCTCCAGCCACCAACTACCAGGCTGCACCCTTTCCTCGAGTGCCTTTGCTCCTGTCAAGAAAGTCAGAAACGTATTCGTGTGTGTTAGATCAACCTAGAAAAACTTCTCCATTGCCGTCAGCAGATGGCCCCTTCCTGGAGGCACGCTTCAACCCGCCAACGCTTGTTTGCTGATGCTTGTTCGACTTGAATCGGCGCACGGCCATTCTTTCGATCTGGAACATCTCACGCACGACGCGTGATTTCCACGGATTCTTCAAAGAGGCAAGTGAACTGTCGCGGTGCCCCGCCCCACGTCGAAACGGTGGGAACCCAGAAACGCCCTCGGATTGCGGCCCGACTGGCGAGCAATCGCCCTGCAATGCGCAGCACGTCAATCGTACGATGGACAGTTCGGCAACCGGATGGACGGGCGTTCATCCCGGTCAACCTTGGAAGGTTCGCTGAAGAATCCTTGCCGAAGCTGTAATGGAATATTATCTCTCCGCTGGCATGTGTCAAGGCGAACCACCATCACGGACCGCGGAATTTGGAATTTTCCCCTATGTCCGCCGGATCGCTTCAACTGCTACCATCGCGGCGACCGATCTACTCATCAGACTCTGCGCACGACCGCATGCCATTCGCCTTGGTCTCGAGGATAATGATGACGCATCGCCGACAATCGATTGCACTGTTGTGGCTTCTTCTCGCCTTTGCCTGCGGCACGGTTGTGGCCACTGAAGGCATTCGCTGGGCTCCCGACCTCCCTGCGGCCCGCGCTGCGGCGGCGCGTTTTCAGGTACCGCTGCTGATTCATTTCTACGGCGATCATTGCTTGCCGTGCGAATTGGTCAACGCGCGTGTTTTTAGCGATAGGGAAGTGATCGAGACGCTGAACAAATTCTTTATCTGTGTTCAAGTCAATGCATCGGCGCCGGAAAACCGACAACTGGCAGCGGAGTACCAGGTGCATTCCTGGCCTACCGACGTCTTCTTGGCCGCCGATGGCAAGGTCCTCTATCAGGGCGTGAGCCCCACGGCGAAGGCTGGTTATTTGGCCATCTTGAAAAACGTGGCGGTGATGAATCGCGATCGCAACGTGATGCTCGCCAGTCAACAGCCGCCCACGCAGTCGTCGGAAGACGATTATCCACGGTCGGCAGATCCCCGCACTCAGTCGCGGACACTCTATGGCCAGTCTACTACGCCTTCGCCGGGCGCGCCAAATCCAACACCACAGCCGAGCGGTTCCCTGGTCGACCAGCGGCCTACGGTTGCCGGCGATGGCCGGCCGACTTCGCAGGCGTGGCCGCCTTCCCCTGCATCCAGTGCCTCTCTGCCAGGAGGTTTACATATGGTTGCAACGGATGCAAAAGCGGTCCCGGCTCGCTCTGCTGCCTTTGCTCAGGCTTCGGTGGCCGGGGATTCCAGCGGCCTTCCGACGACGAACCACCCGCGCGAGTCCTGGCAGACGAATGCTGCTTCTGCGTCGCCGGATGCCTCGTCCACCGCCGCAGCCCCGCGTTGGAAACCTGCGTCGTTCGCTGCGGCCCAGCCTGTGACGGTGAAGAATCCGTACGCGCAACCGGAGGCGGATGATCCGCTGTCGGCTAGCGGGAGCGTCGCCGGCACTGCTGCCGACGCGGCGGCGGTGCCGGGCAACGGAGCGTCTTCAGGTCCCCCAGGCACGGCTCTCGTTCCGGCCTTGAACGGTTACTGCCCAGTGGCGCTGGTGACTGCCGGTAAATGGGTTCCCGGCCGTCAGCAGTATGCCGTGCGTCACCGAGGCAAGCTCTACTTCATGCAATCGTCGACGGCCGTGGAACAGTTTCTAGCCGCTCCCGATCGGTTCGCGCCGGTTCTTTCCGGATATGATCCGCTCGTGTTTTTGCGTGAGGGCAAGCTCGTACCCGGCCAGCTCCAGTATGGATTGCAGGACCAAGGGTCCGGGCGATTCTTTTTGTTCTCCAGTGCAGGCAACAAGGAAGCCTTTTGGGATGATTTCGACCGGCTGCAGATGCAGTTGCAACAGATTCTGACGACCAGCGGCCTGACACCGTGAGCCGAGCGGAGCGGAGGCTCACTCGGTGAATTCACGGGTACCCGGTGCCCATCACGATCAGGGCTTGTCGAGGGGAGTGGCAGCCCTGCCCGTGCGGCGCCGTGGGCACGATGGCGGTGCGCCTGGGGCTCCAAGATCGGCAGTCGCGGACGTCGCCAAGGCGCGGAGCGATCGGGGCAGCCGGTCGTTGGCTCCTCGCATTAAAGACCAGTAGCGTCTCGGTGCTCGGCTGTGGCGGACACGTTGACCGGCTACAATCATACCGACTGGCCTTGAGGGCTATTTCGCGGTAATCGATGGGGGCGATTGGCGGTGCTCCGTGGAGGTACAGCGGCAATGCAAGGGAAAAGCCTCGTTCGTGCGGCACTGGTGGCTATCGGTTGGGCAATCGTGGTGCCCACTGCGGGAGCCGCTCCAGGCGATTCGGCACCTCGCGCAGGAAAGTACAATGTCTTGCTGATCCTCTCCGACGATTTGACGTCTACGGCATTATCTTGTTACGGCAGCCGGTTCTGTTCCACGCCCCATATCGATGCGCTGGCGCAACAAAGTGTGCGTTTCACCCGTGCCTACTGTCAGGGCACCTACTGTGGGCCGTCACGAGCATCCTTCCTCAGCGGATACTACCCTCATGCGCTGGGTATTTTGAATTACGTCAGTCCGCGCCCCGTGCTTGAAGACCGAGCGACCTGGCCCCAGCATTTCCGACTGGCCGGCTATACCACAGCCCGCGTGAGCAAGGTGTTTCACATGGGCGTGCCTGGAGGCATTGAAGAGGGAGACGATGGGGCGGACGATCCTCTCAGTTGGGATATGCGGTTCAACAGCCAGGGGCCTGAGTGGAAGGCGCCTGGAAAGGGAGAAACCCTGGAAGGAAACCCCGATGGTCGCTATCCGGGGCCGGTAGGGGGCAACACGTTTGTCGTCGTCGAGGCGGATGAGGCGGCGGAAAACCATGCCGATGGCAAGACAACGCGCAAAGCGTGTGCGCTTATCGACGAGTTGCAGGACTCCAGATTCTTTCTTGCCGTCGGCTTCGTGCGCCCCCATGTTCCGTTCGTCGCGCCGAAGCAGTATTTCACTCCCTTCCCCTGGCGATCGATGGAGTTGCCACCAAAAATCCCCGGCGATTGGGACGACATTCCTCCCACGGGCATCAACTACAAGACCACCCTGAACATGCAGATGAACCTTGATCAACAGCGAAAGGCCAAGGCCGCATATTGTGCCGCGGTTGCTTTCGTCGACGCGCAGGTAGGACGAATCCTCGCGGCGTTGGACGATGCCGGCCTGTCCGATGAGACGATCGTCATTTTCACCAGCGATCATGGTTATCATTTGGGAGAACACGATTTTTGGGCCAAGGTCAGTTTGCACGAGGAGTCGGCAGCCGTTCCCTTGCTCATTCGGGTTCCCGGCCAATCACCTGCAGTTAGTGATTCGTTGGTTGAGCTGCTCGACTTGTTTCCCACCACCGCATCGCTTTGCGGGTTGCCAGTCCCGGAGCGGTTGCAAGGAAAGGATATCACGGCCATCTTAGATGTCCCCACCGCGCAGGTGCGCGATGCCGCGTTTTGTGTCAACGGCAAAGGGTTCCTTTTGCGTACCGAGCGTTTTGCCTTCATGCAATATGGAGAGGATGGCCGCGGAGGGTGGGAGTTGTACGACATGTTGTCGGATCCCTTTCAGTTTCATAATCTGGCCCGATTGCCCGAGTTCGAACCGGTCGTGGCGCAGTTCAAGCAAAAACTGCAACAAAAGCTGGCGTCGATTCGAAGCAACGACTTGCGTCAGCAGCGGGAGCGGTCAATCCCCTAAGACCGGTGGCTCGGCATCGACTGTTGGTTGGTGAGTTCAGCTTGCATGGGGAAGGATGCGGGATTGCAAAACGATGAGCCAGGAAGAGTCGATTGGATTGGGAGTAATCGGTTGCGGCGGTTTTGGGTTGTTTGCTCTGCAGCAGTTCGTGCAACACCCTGCGGTACGCTTGGTGGGAATAGCCGGAACGCACCGCGAGGCCGCCCGCGCCGCTGCTCGGCGCTTCGGTCTGGGCGATGTCGAGGAAGTCGACGTCATGCTGCAATGCGATGACGTAGATATGGTGTACATCGCCACACCGCCTTTTCTACATGGTCCTCAGGCCCTGCAGGCGTTGCGTGCCGGCAAGCATGTGCTGGTGGAAAAACCGTTGGCAATTTCGGTGGAACAAGCAGAAACGCTGATTTTCGAAGCGCAGCGGCGAGACCTTCTTCTGGCGGTCAATATGATGCAGCGTTACAACCCGGTATTCGACCAGGTCAGGGCCCTCATCGACTCGCGGTTGTTGGGGGCATGCTTGTACGCGTCTTTCGAAAACTGCGCCTCCGATGAGAACTTGCCTGCCGATCATTGGTTCTGGAACCGCCAACAGAGCGGCGGTATTTTTGTGGAACATGGTGTTCATTTCTTCGACCTCTTTGCTGGCTGGCTGGGGGCGGGCACGGTAACTGCCGGATCGCAGTTCGCGCGCCCCGGTACGCACCTTATTGACCAGGTTCAATGTGCGGGGGTATTCGGGACGACCTGCACCCACTTTTACCACGGTTTCCATCAAGCTGGTCGGATGGATCGCCAGGTTTGCCGACTGGTATTCGAGCAGGGAGATATCACCCTCCGAGAGTGGATTCCCCGTTCCGTGACCATGGATGCCGTGGTCGACGAAGCCCAGACCCGAGCGATTGTGGAGTATTTTCCCGGTTGCCGGCTGGACGTCTTGGAGAGCTATGCCGGTCCATCGCGGCAGGTTACCAATCGCGGTTGCCGGCGCGAGGTATGGCAGCGCGTACAGGTCACCTGGGAGCATCCGTTACCGAAGCTGCCGTTGTACTGCGAACTGCTCCGCCGATTGATTACCGATCAGATTGCCTGGATACGCGATCGATCTCATCGACGCCGCGTGTCTCACGAGCATGGTCTCGAATCCCTGCGTTTGGCCTGCCAAGCGCAGCAATTGGCTGACCAGCTAACCCCTTCTGCATAACTCGCTTGTGCCTCCTGGTGCCGGTGCTCTCCGGCGGCTCGTCCAGGATTGGCGGGACCTCGACGCCAGACGCGATCAGGCCACCAGGGGTGCTTGCCATCAGGGCGAGAACGAAGTAGAAAACCGATCGGAAATGCCAGTCCCGCGCCATGGCGACAGTCGTGACCGGGGGGCGGCAGGGGACGGGGCCGTCTTTTCGTCCTACGCGCCACGGTGCGTAACGTTGGCCAATGTTTTCGCGGTTTAATCATCGATCAGGACGTGTGCGGCCACGTCGAAGGGAGAGGTGAGCAACCTATCTTAGTATTTCCTGCGAGAACCGGGAGGTTGGTGAGCATGGCAGCGACGGCGAATCTGCCCGACGAGCGATTGGAGAAACTTGGTTTGGAACTGCCTCCGGCTCCCAAGCCGATGGGGCTTTATAAACCAATGGTGGTGGTGGGGAATCTGGCGTTCCTTTCCGGTCACGGGCCGTTGCGCAGTGACGGTACCTTGATTACGGGGCGACTGGGCGACGACTTGTCCGTCGAGCAAGGGCAGGAGGCGGCCCGACAAACAGGCTTGGCGATGCTCGCCACCCTAAGGGGCTCGTTAGGGTCGCTGAATCGGGTGGTACGAGTCGTCAAGGTGCTCGGGCTCGTGCAATCGACCGACACGTTTCAGCAACAGCCGCAGGTCATCAATGGCTGCAGCCAGCTGTTTGCCGATGTCTTCGGTCCTGACAATGGAGTTGCTGCCCGCAGTGCGATTGGGACCAATGCGTTGCCGGGGGGGATCGCTGTCGAGATAGAAGCGATCTTCGAGATTCGCTAGCTGCCGGGGCATCTAATCGCATCACCTCGCTCCCAGACCGGTGGCCGAGGTGTGGCAGCAATGGACGCGCATGGGAGGTGGCTCCGCCGTTACCATCGAGTCGGCGCGGCACCGCGGGGACCGGTCGTCAAGCATCCAATTCTGCAGTAAAACAAGGTTCGCTTTCATCTGTCCTGCGAACGTAGGCGGGGTAGAAAGCGTCTGTTGATAGAACGTGCCTATCCTTCGAAGTGCTTCCATAATTGCAGAGGAGACAAGACGATGAGTGTTTTAGTGACGAAAGAAGCGCCGGATTTTCGAGCAACGGCGGTGATGGAGGACGGCTCCTTCAAGGAGATCAGCCTCAGTGATTATCGCGGCAAGTATGTGATTCTGTTCTTCTATCCCCTCGATTTCACCTTCGTATGCCCCACCGAAATCATCGCGTTTTCCGATCGCGCTGAGGAGTTCAAGCAGCTAGGGGTGCAATTGTTGGGATGTAGTGTGGACAGTCATTTCTCGCACTTGGCCTGGCGCAACACCCCGCGAAGCGAGGGCGGTCTGGGACAGATCAACTATCCGTTGGTTGCTGATATCACCAAGCAGATCGCTCGCGATTATGACGTTTTGTTCAATGACTCGGTGGCACTTCGCGGCTTGTTCCTGATCGACAAGGAGGGAATCGTCCGTCATCAAGTCGTCAACGACCTGCCGTTGGGACGAAGCGTCGATGAAGCCTTGCGGATGGTTAAAGCATTGCAGTATTTCGAACAGCATGGTGAAGTTTGTCCGGCGAACTGGAAAGAAGGGACGCGTACCATCAAGCCGGACCCGAATGCCAGCAAGGACTTTTTCAAGGCGGAGTACGGTTCTTAATTAGGGCCGGGGATCCCCAGTCAGCCGACGTTTCGATGCAGCATCCTCGACACCGGGTGATCGATAGGGGGCGTTTCTGGTGGTTGGATGTGCCGTCTGCCAGAGCATCGCTTCGTCGTGGGGACGTTCTCAGGGCCTGTTAGGAAAACCGTCCGATGCGATCGCTTGGTGACGGACAGAAGAAAGAAAAAGGCTGCGCGGCTAGTCCGAGCCGCGCAGCCATTTCTAATGGACTTCTTATTGCCCGATCTTGTTGACCAGGGGCAATAGATACGTTTTCGTCCCGCGGTGTCTACTCGCTGGTTTTGAGGAAGACAAAGCGGCGTACACCGTTGGTAACTACTTGCATCCGCACGCCTTTGCTGAGGTCTACCTCCTCCAAGGCTTTACGAAAGTCGGCCGCGTTGCCGATCGGCTGACCATTGACATTGACCACCACATCTCCCTCGCGCAGGCCTGCACGGCTGGCTGGTGTGGCCGGTTCAACCTTGGTCACCACCGCCCCTTCCTGCTGGTCGATACCCAGTTCGTCTGCCATTTCTTCGGTCAGACTCTCCACCTCGATGCCCAGGTCGGGCGCTTCGACCTTGTTGGCACGGCCACGCGGGACGGTGATGCCGGCGGAGGCCAGCTTCTCGGGTTCCAGCAAGCCGATCTTGACCGTGGTGGTGCGGACTCGACCGTTGCGGAAGTATTCCACTTCTACCCGGCTACCAGGTTTTGTTCCGGCGACTTTGCGACGCAACTCTTGGGAATCCCGCACCGGTTGGCCGTCATAGCGGACGATGATGTCTCCTGACTGGAGGCCAGCCTGATCGGCTGGACTGTCTTCTACGACATCGCTCAGCAGTACCCCTTCGGTGCTGTCGTAACCGAACGAGTCGGCCAAGTCTTGGTTGAGGTCTTGGATGACAGCTCCCAACCAGCCTCGCTCTACCGAGCCATTCTCGATCAACGACTCGGCGATCCGGCGAACCATATTGCTGGGAATGGCGAATCCGATACCCATGAACCCACCGGTACGTGACGCGATGGCCGTGTTCATACCGATCACTTCACCCTTGAGGTTGACCAGAGGGCCACCGCTGTTGCCCGGATTGATTGCCGCGTCGGTCTGTAGGAAGTCTTCGTAATCGGTGATTCCTACGTTGGCACGACCAATCGCGCTGACGATTCCGGTCGTGACCGTCTGCTCCAAACCAAGGGGACTGCCGATTGCTACTACCCAATCGCCAACTTCCATTTTCGATGAATCACCGAACGTTACCGGTACTAGATTGTCGGCATCGATTTTCAATACGGCCACGTCGGTGGCTGGGTCGGTGCCAATGACCTTCGCGCGGAATTCTCGACCATCGGACAGCCGCACGGTTACACGATCGGCATCAGCGACGACGTGATTATTGGTGACGATATAGCCGTCTTCGCTGATGATGAAACCCGATCCCGTCCCGTGCTGCTCGAACCCTCGTGGAGGCTGAGGAAGGTCAAAGTGGAAGCGGTCGAAGAAATCGTCACCGAAGAAGCGACGAAATTCTTCTGGAATCTCCGGCTGCCCGCCAGGGAGCCGTGGGGACGAAGCGACCTTGATGGTCGAGTTGATGCTCACCACGCTGGGGCGCAGTGCCTTGGCTACGTTTTTGAAAGCGGCCGACAGATCATTGGCGGTCTCCAGTTCTTCCTTGGCTACCGCACTTTGAGCGGATTCTACCGCGTAGGTCAGCTTATGAACGGTTGACGGCAAGGCGATCACCACCGAGCCGACCGCTGAAACGAGAAGCATGATTGCCAGGGAGCATACCACTGGCTTCCTTCGGAACATGTTCTTCATGGAATAACCTCCTTTGAGGAAACGCGGAAACTGAATCGTTTGTCCAGACAGTGGTTCGAAAATTCCTTTCCGAAAAGCACGGGGCCACATCGTGCCGGAAGGAGTGATTCCGAGTTCGTCCCAGCCGTTCTGCCTGCAAGCAGGCTGAGGTGGCTGCAGCTATCGGACTACGAGGATCGACTGACCGTTCGGGAAGCAAAAACTGTGCCCGCCCGGCTTGGCTGTCGTGATCTCCTCGATGAGGAATAGCCACCTCGCTCCGGTTGCAGCAATCGTGGGCTGGATGTGTAGAGCGTTGCCGCACCGGAAGGATTGTTGCATTGACTGTCAAAAAAACTGGCACATTTTTTGCAATCTGGCTGAGCAAACTCATCCACCGTCTGTCAAAACGGCCCCCAATTGCTCGGGCTTCTGCTGGTCGGCCAACTGGCCCAGAAAACGGTTTCCCAAGCTGGTGATTAGAAGTTGAGCTGCCTGTGTGTGGGGGATTGAACAGGAGGTTAGGGATGGAGTTCACTGAGTAGTTTTTTGGTTTTCCTTGCTCACGAGGTGTGCGTAGTTCCCACAACAAGTTGTTGAGACAGGAGGCAAAAGCAATGGCAACTGCTACAGCAACGAAGAAGACCATCAAGCTCCGTCCGCTTTCCGATCGCGTGGTAATCGAGCGAGATGAAGCGGAAGAAAAGACGGCCGGAGGGATCGTGCTTCCCGATACGGCAAAGGAGAAGGTCAATCGGGGGCGAGTCGTGGCAGTAGGGCCGGGCAAGTTGACCGATGACGGCAAGCGCGTGGAGCCGTCGGTCAAGCCTGGAGATCACGTGCTGATCAATAAGTATGGCGGCGATGAGTTCGAATTCGATGGGGGCAAGTACGTCATCGTCCGCGAAAGCGACATTTTGGCAGTGATCGACGAATGACGTCCTGGCGGCGCCTGATGCCACGTGTTTTGTTGTGTCCATTGATGGTTGCGTTTGAGGAGGTTCAATTTTATGTCAGCAAAGATTATCGCTTTTGAACAAGAAGCACGTGAAGCGATTAAGCGGGGAGTTGGAAAGCTGGCCAAGACCGTGCGCAGCACCTTGGGGCCCGGAGGGCACAACGTCATCCTGCAGAAAAGTTTTGGGGCACCCGTCGTAACTCGTGACGGAGTGACCGTTGCCAAGGAGATCGAGTTAGAGGATCCTTACGAAAACATGGGCGCACGTATGGTGCGCGAGGTTGCTTCCAAGACCAATGACGTTGCCGGTGACGGGACAACCACGGCTACCGTGTTGGCGGAAGCGATTTTCAACGAGGGATTGCGTGCGGTGGTGGCAGGGACCAACCCGATCCATCTGAAACGGGGAATCGAGCAGGCGGTCGATGATGTGGTGGCCAACCTGAAGTCCCTTTCGACCAAGGTTAAGGGACGGGACGACATGGAGCATGTCGCCCGCATCTCCGGCAACCAAGATCCCCAAGTGGGCAAGATCGTCGCCGATGCTGTGGAGCGAGTAGGTAAAGATGGGGTGGTGACGATCGAGGAAGGCAAAGGCCTGGAGACTGAGGTCGAGTGGGTCGAAGGGATGCAGTTTGACAAGGGGTATTTGTCTCCCTACTTCGTCACCGATCCGCAGACGATGGAGTGCGTGCTGGAAGAGCCGTACATCTTGATCCATGAAAAGAAGCTCTCCAACATTCGCGACCTGGTTCCCTTGCTGGAAAAAATCGCCAAGACCGGCAAACCGTTGTTGATCATCGCCGAGGATGTTGAAGGAGATGCCTTGGCGACGTTGGTGGTCAACCGACTGCGTGGCACGTTCACCGCGTGTGCCGTCAAAGCACCCGGCTTTGGTGATCGTCGCAAAGCGATGTTGGAGGACATCGCTATTCTCACCGGCGGTAAGGCGTTGTTTGAGAGCTTGGGGATCAAGCTGGAGAATGTTGAACTGACCGATCTGGGACGCGCTAAGAAGGTGGTGGTGACCAAGGACACGACAACCATCATCGAGGGGGCTGGTAAGACCTCGGACATCAAAGCGCGCATCGCGCAGATCGAGCACGAGTACGAGAAGTCGACCAGCGACTACGATCGCGAGAAGCTGCAAGAGCGGAAAGCGAAGCTTGCCGGTGGCGTTGCCAAGATCAGCGTCGGAGGGGCCACCGAAGCGGAGGTGAAAGAGAAGAAGATGCGGTATGAAGACGCGTTGAGCGCTACTCGGGCGGCCGTGGAAGAAGGCATTGTCCCCGGCGGTGGAGTCGCGCTGGTGCGGGCGGCTGCCAAGGCCAATCGCGAGGGACTGAGCGATGATGAACGCGCCGGGTACAACATTGTCTTGCGGGCGTGCCGCGCGCCTCTGACTTGGATCGCGGAAAATGCAGGACAAGATGGGTCGCTGGTGTGCGAAAAAGTGATGGAAGGGACCGGAAACTTCGGTTTCAATGCAGCAACTGGCGTGTTTGAAGATTTGGTCAAGGCCGGCGTTATTGACCCGACCAAGGTTGTTCGCACGGCTTTGGAAAATGCCGCCAGCGTGGCCACGCTGTTGCTGACCAGCGATGCATTGATCGCGGAAAAGCCGAAGAACGAGACGGCGAAGAAGTCCGCCGGTGGCGGTGACTACGACATGTATTGAGGTCGATCCGTCGCCTGAAGACGGCTGAAGGAACATTGGACCACGCCAAGTTGTCGGCCTGCTCCACAGTCGGACAACTTGGCGTTTCCTTTGCGCCGAGTCGGACGATTGGCATGCGGCATGCTGTGCTCTGCCGTCGTCCCACCGCGAAGCGCCTCAACGAGCCAGCAGGCCGTTCCCGAGGCACCTTCAAGGCAGCACGGTTGCCGGTAGGCGCCGGTCTCCGGTGCTGCGGAGGTTCCAGGGGCTCGCGGCCGGCTCGCATGCGGCGGCTGATGCGTTGGTGGACATGATTGGGGATGATTTGGCAGAACAGGGTGGTGCTCACTGCGAGCACCCACGAAGACGGGGTTCCCTATGTTTGACGACGTGACCTTTCCCAAGCCCGCCCGGGGAAGCTGCTGGGTTCCTGCAGCCGACGTCTACCGCACGCCCAGTGGATGGCTGGTCAAGTTCGATTTGGCCGGTGTGAACCCGTCGGACTTGGAATTGCAGCGCCACGGCCATCGTCTGTGTATTCGGGGGACGCGGCGCGATGTCTTGGTGCAAACAGGGGTGCAATCCTACTCGTTGGAAATCAGTTACAACCGATTCGAACGAACCGTGCACTTTCCCACGGAGATCGAGTCAGCGCATGTCTCCACGGAATATCGCGACGGCATGCTGCTGGTGAGGTTGGAACAGGTATAGAGCCAGGTTCAACTCGGATGACGCGCAGCGAAGAGACTAAAAATGATGGACAAGGAAAATACCCGCGGCAGCGACGAAACGGCTCCAGAACTGAAGCGTGCACGAGGAGACGCGACGACCGATCCTGAGCGATCGGACAGTGAAAGAGGTGGTAATCAGCATGGTGGTCCGGAAAAGACCCCGGTGGCTATCGGGGTGCTTCCCGTACTGCCGTTGCGCAATAGTGTGCTTTTCCCTTCGATGATGATGCCGTTGGCGGCAAGTCGTGAAGCCTCGGTGGCGGCCATCGAGGCGGCCATGGCGAGCGAAGATAAGACGTTGATTGTCGCCACGCAGCTGGATCCAGCCGTGGAGGAACCGCAGCAGGCGGACTTGTTCGAGTATGCCACGATCGGCGTGATCAAGAAAGCCGAACGGAGCAACGAAGGGATTTCGCTGATCGCCCAGGGCATTGAGCGGGTACGCATTCTCAAGGTAGAGATGCGCGATGGCTATCTGCAGGCGCACTTCGAAGTAGTTCCCGTATGCTGCGAGAAAACGGAAGCGGTAGAGGCACTCCGCCGCAATGTCGTCGAGTTGGCAACGAAGATCGCTGAGCATTTGAAGGGGAATGCGCCGGCGGCCGTCGGACAGATTTTGGCCCAGGTCACCGAGCCGCTGGAATTGGCCTATCTGTTGGCCTCGTTGATGGGATTGAGCATCGAGCGTGATCGCGCGCTGCTGGCAGCCAATACGTGTGAGGAAGTGCTCAAGCTGCTGGTGGAGTATCTCTCCTACGAGCTCAAAGTGCGCGAGCTGCAAATGGAGATCGCCTCGACTGCTCAATCGGAAATGAACCGGGAGCAACGCGAGTATCTGCTGCGGCGCCAACTTGAGGCCATCCGCCGGGAACTGGGGGAAGAAGGGGCGGAGCAAGCGGATCTGGAAGAGCTGCGCCAGCGGTTCGAAGAGACGCAGTTGCCGGAGGAGGTGGCCGCTGAGGTGGAAAAGGAACTCCAGCGGCTCGAACGTATGTCACCCAATGCGGCCGAGTACCAACTGACGCGTACCTACGTCGACTTGTTATTGGAGCTGCCTTGGGACAAGACGACCGACGACAACCTCGATCTGCACCACGCGCGCGCCGTCCTCGACGAAGATCATTTCGATCTCGATTCGATCAAGGATCGAATCATCGAGCATTTGGCGGTGATGAAGCTCAATCCCAACGCCAAGGCGCCAATCCTGTGCTTCGTAGGGCCACCCGGTGTGGGCAAGACCTCCCTCGGAAAATCGATTGCCAAGGCCTTGGGACGTAAGTTCGAGCGATTGGCGTTGGGGGGGCTTCACGACGAGGCCGAACTGCGCGGGCACCGACGAACCTATATCGGCGCCATGCCCGGGCGCATCATCCAAGCGATTCGCCGTGCCGGAACGAAGAATCCAGTGATCATGCTCGATGAGATCGACAAACTGGGGCGCGATTATCGCGGCGATCCCGCGGCCGCACTCATGGAGATCCTGGATCCGGAACAGAACCGAGAGTTTCACGATAACTACCTTGACCTTCCGTTCGATCTGTCCAAGGTCTTCTTCATCACTACCGCCAACACGCTGGATACGATCCCCGCGCCGCTGTTGGATCGGATGGAGGTGCTGCAACTGTCCGGATACAGCAGCGAGGAAAAGGAGAAGATTGCCCGCCGTTACTTGATTCCTCGTCAACTGGCGGAAGCCGGGGTTTCTCCTGAGCAGTTGGTGATCAGCGATGAAGCGCTGCGCTACGTTATCCGCGGTTATACGCGTGAAGCCGGTGTGCGCAATCTCGAACGCATGCTCGGACGCATCGTGCGCAAGGTGGCTAGACGCATCGTCGAGGGAGAAACTGGTCCCATTACCATCACGCCCGACGATTTGACCGACATTTTGGGGCCGGAACGGTTCACTCCCGAAAAGGCTCGCCAGCACTTACGCCCCGGTGTGGCCGCAGGTTTGGCGTGGACTCCCACCGGTGGTGACGTGTTGTATGTGGAAGCCGTCGAGGTTGGGCGCGGCGGAAAACTGACCCTTACCGGGCATCTGGGAAAGGTGATGAAGGAATCGGCTCGTGCCGCGCTCAGTTATCTAATCTCCATGGCTCCGCAGCTCGGGTTAGAAAAAGAACATTTGATGCGGGCCAGTGTGCATATCCACGTGCCGGCTGGGGCCGTTCCCAAGGACGGTCCTTCCGCCGGAGTAACCATGGCGACAGCCTTGGCTTCCCTGTTCGCTCACGCACCGGCCCGCGCCGATACGGCGATGACCGGCGAAATCACTTTAAGCGGTTTAGTGTTGCCGGTCGGCGGCATCAAGGAAAAGGTGTTGGCCGCCCATCGCGCGGGAATCCGACGCGTGATTCTACCGCAAGCCAATGAAAAGGATTTGACGGAGTTGCCTGAGGAGGTGCGACAGGACATGGAGTTCCTGTTTGCTGAGCGGATTGAGGATGCCTTGGCGGCTGCGATTCCCGAAATGGCCGATCGGAAGCCGCCCATCTCGCTGGTGTGATCCGTCCTTGGCTGCGTCTCTGCTCCCCGCTAGGCACAGCCAATTAAAGGAACCATTATCCGTTTACAGGAACCATTATCCGTTTTTTGACCCCAACTCTTAGAATCCCCGATACCAGCAATGAGTAGCCAACAAACGGCTCACCCTGCCCTCGATGGGATGGTAGCCATTACGCCGATGTTGGTACAACGGGGACTGGTGGCTGTTGCGGTAGCGCCGTTGCTGTGGCTGCTAATCGTTGCGGGTAGGTGATGGCTACATCGGAACCGTCGATCATCATGAAGTGCGCCTGGTTCAAATCCAGCGGCAATGACCACTGCGGTGCGAACAAAGCGGCAACGTCGGCTTGATGTTCCACGGCTGTTAACGGACAGACGTGCCAGGGGCGATGGCATACAAGGTGTTCGGTGGAGCAACCGTTTTCGTGCCGCGTGTAGTGCCAACTGCGATCCAACACGAAGGACTCCAGGGTTGTTGGTTGCGGTCGGTAACCGGCCTCGGCCATGCTTGCGCGCACCCATTGAGGACGGTTATCGTGTACCCATTCGAACCTCAGTTCGCGCTCCCCGCTGTGCCCACGACCCGTGCGGCAGCCGATGGGGCGGTAAGTGCCCTTTTCGCCTCGGCTCCACCGGGCCACCGCCAGCAATAGCCGTGAGGGGACCACTTGACCAATGGTGGATACGCCGGGCCGAAGCTCTATTCCATGGTCCGCGGTGGGATGCCACCGGCGTACATAGAATCGCAGGCTGATCGTCGCGAACCTCGGCCGCAAAGGAAAGGGAAGACCGGCCACCCGGAACCTACTGAAAATAAGAAACACAACCGAAAGGTACGCCCTTCCTCGGTAGAGGTCTAATTCCGTTCCGGCGGGCAGATGGGGGACGAGCACGGCCGGAGCGACCGGCCAACTGACGACCAGGACAGGGTGCCAACGTCCTTTGAATAAGAACCGCTGCCCGTAGGGCGGCCGCTCAATCAACTGTTGGGTGGCCGATTCTGCGTTTTTTATGGGTGAAGAATTCGGGGGTGGTCTTGATCCCATGGAATTTGGTACTGCTGCCTGATTATGGCAAGCGATGACCCAGCTTCTCTTTCTTGGTAGCCAAATAACGTTCGTTATGAGGGTTGGGAGGGCAAATGATTGGAACCTGGTCGACTACCCGCAAATCGAATCCGCGTAAGTTGAATGCCTCCGTCTTCTTCGGATTGTTGGTCAACAAGCGGATTTCGCGGAGCCCCAAGTCTTTTAGAATCTGGATGCCGATACCGTAGTCACGCATATCGGCCTGGTATCCCAACGCGTAATTGGCTTCGACGGTGTCCATGCCCTCCTCTTGCAGAGCATAGGCTTTGATCTTTTCCGCCAGGCCGATGCCGCGACCTTCTTGCGGCAGATAGACCAGAACGCCGCGTCCCTCGGCGGCAATCATTTGCAACGCCATCGTCAGCTGATCACCACAATCGCATCGCAATGACTCGAGCAGATCTCCGGTAAAACAACTGCTGTGCATCCGTACCAGCGGGGGTTGAGCGTGTTCGGCAGTCAAGTCCCCCATGTAGAGAGCTATCGGTTGCTGGTTCTCGAACTGGACGTCGTACACGACGATTCGAAAATCACCGAACCGCGTAGGCAGTTGGGCTTCGGCCACGCGCGAAACCAGTTTCTCGCTAACACGGCGGTGCGCGATCAGTTGTTCGATGGTGATGATCTTCAGCTGATGACGATCGGCAAGCTCCAACAGATCATCACGTGTTGCCCGATCGCCAGTCTCGTTGAGAATCTCCGTCAGCACCCCTGCCGGTTGCAGGCCGGCCATTCTGGGCAGATCGACCGCCGCTTCAGTATGTCCGGCGCGTCGCAGGACTCCGCCCTCCTTCGCCAACAACGGATAAACATGACCCGGACGCACAAAATCTTCGGGTCGGGCCGTTGGATCGGCCAGGTGCCGAATGGTCAGCGCCCGTTCGGCCGCCGTGATGCCGGTCTTGCAACTGCGATGATCAACGGGAGTGAGGAAGGCAGTTTGCAGGGGAGCGTTGTTCTGGTCGACCACGGGACGGAGGTCCAACCGTCGACAGGTCGAGGGCAAGATGGGGCAGCACAATTGACCTCTACCTTGCAACATGAAGTTGATGGTTTCCGGCGTGACGAGCTCCGCGGCACAAATGAAATCCCCCTCGTTTTCCCGATCTTCCGCATCAAGGACGATAATGACTTCGCCGCGGCGAATCGCGTCGACGGCATCTTGGACGGTGCTAAACTCGTTTCCCATGGATCCTGGCTAGGTGTGTGAATTGTGGTGCTGCGATCGCTGAACCAGTGGCCGCCGGTCGCAGCGATAACTGGTCATCCTCCATTGGTTTGCTTTTATTATAGGAGGTCGCGTCCTTCTGTCTGCAGGCTTTTCTGCCAGGCTCTCGGTTGACCAACCAGCGGCGATTGAGGTGGGAAGATCGCGACAAACGGTAGGAAGGGATAGGCGTAGAGAGGCTGCCCCGCGTCCAAGACGGCTGATCAAATTATCGACAAGTGGCGACACCCTGTTTCACCATCAGGCCGCGCGGGTGACAGCCTGGGCGGTAGAAAGTTCAGGAAAGCGATGGGCGCGGGTTAACCGTTCCCACCAACTGGCTTTTCTTAGCCGGCGATCATCGCTTGGAACATGGCGTTCTTTGCCGCGGCGCGTCGCCAGGACCAACGTGCCATCGGGTAAAACGTCCTTCACCACCCAATATTTCTCTACTTGATAGACGTAGAGGTCCCCAGCAGGACAGGGATAAATATTCTTCGCTCGTGGTCCTGGAGAAGGTGTCGCCTTATCCTGGATATAAATGACCTTGTCGCCGATACGATAACGCGTGCGCCAGTGAAACATGGTCGGGCATCTCCTCCGTAAATGGCTGATTACGGATAGAATAGTTGACAACGCAGTTCAATCATACCTCGATTTCCATGAAGATGGTGTGAACCTGTTGTAAATGAAATGCCTGAGCGGCAAAATTACTTGATTGAATTGCCATCATTAACGCGTCACGCATGATCACGAGGAAGAGGATTCGAGTGCCGAAAGCCAACCAGTCGAGATGTAGGATTCTGTTCGTGTGCTTGGGGAATATCTGTCGTAGCCCGGCAGCGGAAGGAGTGATGAAGCATTTGGTGGCTCAGCATGGACTCCAGGAGGTAGTGGAGATCGATTCGGCTGGTACCAGTTCTTACCATCTCGGAGAACCGGCGGATCGGCGCATGCGCGCTGCAGCAGCGGAACGCGGCATCGAGCTGACTAGCCGCTCGCGAATGATTTCGCCCCGCGATATCGATCAGTTCGATCTGATCGTAGCCATGGACCGGGACAATCTGCGTGAACTGTTGCGGATGGCCGAGCGAGGGCAGGAGTCGAAGATCAAGCTGCTGAGCGATTATCTTGACGAGACGTGGCCGATCGATGTGCCGGATCCCTATTATGGAGGAAAAGAGGGGTTCGAGCGGGTGTTGGATATGTTGGAGGCCGCGTGCCCACGCATTTTGGCGGCGATCCAGCGGATGCCTTGTTCCCACTGACCTGCTGATACGCGGTGGCGTCCATCGCCTGAGAGGGGGACGGCCTCGTGTGTCGAGTCAGCGGCCGATTGCGGCTCAGCGACGGTTTTCCGAAAAACGGGCTCGCCGTGATCCGCCTCGTTTGCTATGAGGGGAATGATGCGGAGGAACGACGCCGCACTCGCCGACCCAAAGCGACTTCAACGATATCAGGAGCCCTAGCATGGATGCGGGATCTCGACCACCAAGGCGCCGCCATGATACCCAATGGAAGGTATCCCTTCGGCACGGGGTGTTCACCTTGTGCTTGTTGGCGATAGGAAATCCACTATTTTTTTCCCGCGTCTTCGCCGAACCACCTTCCATCCTGAGCGTCTTCCGTAAACGGACCACCCTCGATGCCGAGCAGTTGGCGCTGAAAGCCGAGCATGGCCCATGGTTGATCTTGGCTATCACGCTTACCGGAGATGATGCTCAAGAAAAAGCGGTCGCTTTGGCCAATGAGTTGCGACAGCAACTGCGTCAACCAGCATTTGTATGGGAACATGAACGGGACGATTCGCCAGTGCTTGGTTCGACGACAAGATTGATTCAGGAGTTGGACGGTTCGACGACCCAATATCGAGCTTGGCGGCAATACGCCAATCCCACCACGGGGACCGCTTATGCCGTTCTTGTCGGCGAGTTCACATCGACAGACGATCCACGGATCAAGCCCACCCTGCAGCAAGTGCGTGCGCTCCAACCGCGTGCTTTACAATCCGGTGCGCTGGCTGCTGGAGCCGCCGATGAAGATTCGAGCTGGTTGGTGAAAAAATACCGCGCCATGATGTGGAATCGTGCGGCTGAGACGACGCAGCAGCAGCGAGGGCCGATGGGGGCTGCCTTCCTCACCCGCAACCCACTGTTGCCAGAGGACTATTTTCAAGGGCCCAAAGTGGACGATTTCGTCGAGGAACTGAACAAGCAGGTAGAGTATTCACTGCTGGAGTGCCCCGGAAGATTTACCGTGCGCGTGGCGTCGTTTCAAGGTTTTGCCAAAACATCGCTGCTGGGAACGATCAACAATAACGAACCCCAAGGGGTGAGCAATGCTTTGGACGTGGCGGCGGAACAAGCCAATCGTCTTACTCTCGCCCTGCGTGAAAAGGGGGTGGAGGCTTATCAATTCCATGATCGCTATGGCAGCTACGTGACGATCGGCAGCTTTGAGCAGCTTGGTCGCGACAAGGCGGACGGTTCCTTCGAGTACCTCCCCGAGATCGTGGCCATCATGAAGGAGTATTGTGGCTACGAAACGGTGAAGGCCAAGGACCCACGTACGGGAGCCGTCCGTACGGTGACAACGCTCAAATCACTGGAACGCGTGCCCTTTGACGTCCAGGCGAAACCGATGGCAGTGCCGCGGCGGATCACCGGCAAGCTCTATGGGGGCTCCCTGCTCGGCAGGTAACCCCCAGCTCGATCGGCAACGCCAACAAACAAGACGCTCTGAGGAAATCCCCGAGTTAACGCAGCGGCGGAGCCGATCCTGGGTCCGCAGCTATTTTAGGGCGATCGCTTTTTGCAACGGGCGAAGCACTTCGTCGACAAGGTACTCGTCGACCAACCGCTCACACAAGCGAGCGAGCCGACGCAGTTCGGAGCCAAACTGCTCGTTGCTTCCCAAGCTGTCGACGCGGCGAACCGTAAGGTAAACACTGAGCGGATCGTCGGTGTATTCGCCCGTGCGCAATTGATAAGCCGACGAGCGGGTTTCGAATGCGACGCGACACTGAGTGCGGCACTCAGCGTCCAGGCTCAACGCGACCACCGGTTCATACCCGAGAATGGAGCTACCGGTCGACTCCGCAAATCGCTCCAAGGCCGCCGGCATCCCCAGCACTTCCGCCAGCAACTCGCTGTGGTTGCCTCGATAGGCGTAATCGAACCCCATGGTGATGTTCAGCGACTCGCAATCCAAGTGGCTGACGCTCAACTCATAGGGAATCAGATCCAAAATGGCGACATGCTGCTCGATGGCCCCTTCCACCGATTCAGGATTGACGACCCCACTGGCTAACCGTCGAATCTCTGCCGAAACCCATCGATAGCTGCCACTATCCTTGTCCTCTTCGAGGAAATACTCGCCCCGATCACGCGTGTAGAAATTCGTCATACGGGGGAAGCGCTTTTGTACCTGCTCAAAAAAGTGCATCACCGCCTCGCGGTTTTGCGGCAGCTCCATTTCGGTGTTGAGGTACATGTTGATGTAGAATTCATCGCAAATTGCACCGTACTTGTTCATGTGGGTTTCCTTTCGATGCAGCGTTTGCCATGGGAAGTATAAGCCCCACGTGGTAGATCGCCAATCCTGAGGCAGTAGTTCGACCTTTTTTCCCGTATGAGGTGCTGTCATGAACCGTACTTCTCAGACGCCTCACATCAAGCATGTGTTCGTCTACGGTACCCTGAAGTCGACGCAATGTCGGGCAAAAAGCTGGCCATGCCGCCCCATCTCCATTGCTAGCGCTTGGACACTTGGGACCCTCTACGATCTCGGCTCCTATCCGGCGTTAGACGACGGTGACGGCATGGTGCTGGGAGAAGTCTGGGAGCTACACGAGACGGACATGGCGCGCACCCTACAGGTGCTCGACGCCATCGAAGGGACGAACCAACCCCATGAGCCGGATCTCTACGAACGCCGTATTCTGCCGGTTCATTTTCTCGATGCGAATCGGACGGTCGATGCCTATGCCTACTTCTATTGCCAAAAAGACGAACTGACCCCAGAGCGGCGTATCCTCCCCTACCTTGAGCGGGGGGGCAAACGCTTTGCCTGCTGGCCGTCGACCTAACCGGCACCAGAACCGTTGCCCTGCCCGCCTGGAAGAGGGGGAGTGTGGTTCGTTTTTGGGAGTTCGGCAAGCGCGTACCGGGTTTCACTCCACAACCGCGGCCCGACCGCTCTGAGGAACGTCCTCGCGTAGTTGAATGGGTTGCCGCTACGGACCGTACGAACCGTCAGTCGCCGGCTTTGTCAAAACCGAGTTCGTCCAAACGCTTGGCGACATTCATCCCATCGTCTTTTGCGGTGACATTTCGATCGATGAACGCGATCTTTCCGTCTTTGTCGATGTAGACAGTAACTCGGCTAGCCGTCCCTCGCGCGTTGAGCACTCCATAGGCACGAGCCACCTTCTTCTCCGGATCACTCAATATCGGATAGTCGACTCCCAACGATTCCGCAAAGCGGCGATTGGTCTGTTCGTCGTCAACGCTGGCGGTGAAATACACCACATTGAACTTGCGAAGCACCTCTCCGTGGTCGCGAAACGATTTGCACTGTGCAGTACATCCGCCGGTGAATGCTTTGGGGAACCAAGCGATCACGACTCCTTTCTTGCCCTTAAAATCGGATAAGCGATAGACCTTACCGTCGCTACCTTTCAGCTCGAAGTCCGGCGCCGGATCGCCGACTTTCAGCTCGCCGTCTTCCTGCGCGGCAACCATCAATGGGAAAAGTGCTACCACCAGTAGAGACCACAACATTGGCATACGGTTTTCTCCTCACCAGGTCGAGGGTGACTCACTTCCACACGTCGCTTCTTCAGCGACAATCGATTATTCTACCATCGTGGGCACAATCGGGTATGCCACAGTTTGCGCAATTGGAAACTCGAGGGGACGAGGGGTAAACTGGGGGGGCAGCCTGTGAACCAGAGCGTTGGCGCTTGATCATCTGTGTTCACTGGAGTTGGCTGATGGGGCATGAGCGCGCTGACCAGGGTGCAGTAACAAGAAAGAAGATTCATGCCGTTGGGACACGTTAGAATTCGCTGGTTGCTCGGGGGTGGGATGACGCGCGTGGGGGGAGGGCTGCTGGTGGCATTGGCGGTCCTGTTTGTCCACGTTAGTCGCGGGTATGGACAAGCGGGCAGGGCCATGGCGTGGGACGAATGGATTCGACTTTCGCCTTGGGTTTTCTTGGGTGATTCCAATACCTTCGCGGGACATTACGTCGCGGAGATCGACGCTCGATTGCATCAGTCGCTGGGAGGTCGAGCCCCGCGAGTTCTGAATCTGGGCGTGGCCAGCGAAACAGCGTCTGGGGCGTCGGAACCGGACCACCCTTTCCCCCGTCCGTGGGTGCACCAAAGATTGGAGAAAGTACTGCGCATGCTGCAGCCGCAAGTAGTGTTCCTCTGTTACGGCATGAACGATGGCGTCTATGCTCCACCGACCGACGAGAACTTCGCGGCCTATCGCGACGGCATGCTGAAGCTCGTCGCGCACCTGCGCGCGTCCGGTGCGGCGGTGGTCTGTCTGACTCCCCCGCCCTTTGAGCCGGAGCCGCTGGCCGCGCGAGGGCGGTTGGGCCCAACACCCGACGGGCGTTACGCCTATTTCGCCCCCTTCCCCGGGTATCATCGCGTCGTTGAGCGACAGGCCGCTTGGTGCGTGAGCAATGAAATGCATGCAGATTTGGTAATCGATCTTTATCGCTTGTTGCATGAGTTCCGAGCAACGCAGCGGGAGCAGGATCCCGGTTTCCATTTGACGAGCGATGGAATTCACTTCGGTCCTGTGGCGCATCGTGAAGTGGGGACGGCCGTACTCCGGCATCTGGGGGCACCTGCTGATGTCGTCGACGGTACCATCAACCAGGAGATGCTCGCTCGTTACGTTCGGCGCATGACTTTGTTACGCGACGCTTATTTGACGGCTACCGGAAAGAACCGTCCCGGTTTGCCGGCCGGTATACCACCATGGCAAGCCGAGCAGTTGGCTGAGCAGATGCGCTCTCTCTTCTGATGGTGCTTTTGCCAATCGACCTCACGGTGGGCAACCTCAATTCGACTGGATCAGGAGGCAGCGCGATGAACGCAGATGTACCTCACGATTCCCAGCGGCCTTCGCAAGACGACGAGCAATGGTTGTTGTCGCAGATCAAGCAGCAGCCATCGCGATTACGCGCCAAACGGATGGGGCGGGTGATCAATCGACTGATGGCCCAGCGAGGGTACGGCCAGATCGAAGCGGCCGGCGAACTAGAACACGCTTGGCGGGAGCTGGTTGGCGATTTGCTCGCCGACGCCACCCGTGTGGGGCGTATCTATCGCGGGAACCTGATCGTCGAGGTAAGTGACCCCAGTGCGCGGCAACAGTTGCACTTTGAACAGAGTCGAATTCTCAAGCAATTGCGTGCGCGCTTTCCCCAACTCAAGATCCGTGGCTTGAGCATCCGGTCCTAACCCCATCCCTCGTAAATTCACCGTACGACAAATCGACGTCGGTAGGTGGGGGAGAGTTTTCGCGACGACACTCAGCAGCCAGCCTCCGCGTCCGCTCAGCGCTCGTCTGCAGCAGGAATCGTCGACCGCAGCCCGATCCGGCGTCAATCTGTTGCTTCGCCGGGCGCGTACGCGCCCACGAGGATGCTGATGAGTTCGTCTTCTGTGGGAGGATGGGTGTTGAGTTCCATGAGGCGTCGAATGCCGTGAGCCTTGCGGGCGACCTCCGGGATGGCTTCACGCGGCAGGCCCAAGTCACGAAGCCATCGCCGCACGCCGATGGCGTCGAGTATCTCCTCGATGCGGAGGATAGCTTGCTCGGCCGCTTGACGCAGCGAGAGTCCTTGGACGTTGATACCCAGCCATCGGGCGATATCGGCAAACTGCTGGTAACAGTAGGGTAGGTTGAATCGCATGACGTGTGGGAGCAGAAGGCCATTGCCTTCACCATGACTGCAATGCGTCAGGGCACCGAGGGGATACTCCAAGGCATGGACGATTCCCACGCCACTATTGGAGAACGCCATACCGGCCAACAACGCGGCTTGAGCCATGGCATCGCGGCACGCTTCATCGTGCGGCTGCAGCACGGCATTCTCCAAGGAGCGGCCGATCAAGCGAATTGCTTCGGCAGCCATCATCCGCGTCAACGGATAGGATCCCTCGTAGGCGCGCGCCTGCGGATCGACATCGCGCATCGCTGTATAGTCGCGATTGGTGTAGGCTTCGATAGCGTGCACTAGCGCGTCGATGCCGCTGTGCGCCGTCACTCGGGCAGGACATCGGTCAGTGGCCCGCGGGTCGACAATGGCCACCGTCGGACGTAGCCAGCGGGATAGCGTGCTGACCTTCGTGTGCAACTGCTTGTCGGTGACGACGGCCGAATGAGAAACCTCGCTACCTGTGCCGGCAGTGGTGGGAACGGCAACCAACGGCAGTACGGGGCCGGGGATGGTATCGAAGCCGTAATAGTTTGGGGGCGATCCGCCATGGGCCAACAGGGTGGCCACCAGTTTGGCGACGTCGATGTTGCTGCCGCCACCGATACCGATCACACAATCCACGCCGGTGTCGGCGCACTGAGCAACAGCCGCCTCCACGATACTGGACTCCGGCTCGGCGCGTACCTGATCGAAGAGGGGCATGCCGGGAAACGTTTGGTCTAGCTTTCCCAAAGCATCCGCCACCACTGGAATGGCAGCCACCGTGCTATCGGTGACTACCAGCGGTCGGTATACCTTCAGCGCCGACACTTCGTCGCCGAGCTGATCCAAGGCACCTCGCCCGAAAACAATGCGTTGCGCTGTCGAAAAATGCCAGATGGAATGTTGCATCGAAGGACTCACGAGGGACGGCCAAGTTGGAAAAGTTCGAACATCGGATCGGCAATCTGAGCTGCCGAGTTCTTGCTCAGCTCCGCAGCCAGTGTTTGATCTAGTTGCGAACGAAAAATACGCTCCGTCTGACCACCATCCAAATACTTCGCTCCATCCTCGGTGCTGCGCAGCGACTTGATCAGTTGGCCGAAAAAAGTCTGACCCACGAAGTCCTGAAATGCTTCGCGCAGGGGGTCGCTGTCTTCCGGCCCCTTGTCGCATCCTGCGGCGGCAATCGCCTGGCCCTGATGGTTCGTGGCAATCCGCTCAGCAGCCTCGCGTGTGTCGCCACTAGCCATGACCTCCGTCAGAGTAGCGGAGAAGGGAAGCCGACCTGCAGAGCCTGTCTCTCGGCTCAGTGCTTCAGGCAGATGAAAGCCATCTCGTAATTGCGATGCGATCATGGAAGGATCGACGTTCATTACCACATATCCTCGCGGGAGAAAGTCATTCGATGATCAATTCGCCATACAGATCGCCATTGCGATGCAGACTGCGGATGATGGCAATGACATCTTCGGTAGGTACCTTCAGGGCGTTGAGCGCATCGACTAGGTTCTTCAGTTTGGGGCGTGGCGTGTTGGGAGAGTCGGTATCCACGCCGACGAATGTCCCCCCCGGTCGCGCCTCGATGGAGAAATTCTTGTGCGCGATGGCCACCGGATTGATCAGGACGTTTTCCCCGATGATGATGACGCCCTCCTTTTGATTGAGCACTACGCGTTTGGGCTTTTTCAGGTTGGTCAGCGGAAGCTGCTCGATCAAGGAGACGAACTTGACGGGGCTGGAGCGATAGTGCTTGGGGATGGTCACCACAACGTGGACCTGGTCCACGGCTTCGGCCATGATCAAGCTGTCGGAATCTCCAGAGCCGACGCCGGCCTGGTTGAGTTGGTTGATCGTGTCGGCGATGTCCACCGTGGTGGAGAAGCTAGCCAGGTCGGGATCGAGAACCAAGGTGATGCGGTCGTTGATCGCGAACTGATTTTGTACCGTCGTTTCCATTTTGCATCCGCCATAAATGACCCCCGTGGTGGGAGTATCTGGGTCAGGTAGGCTGACCGGGCCAGACGCCAGAGCGAGAATACGATCGACGTCCGCCCGCGGACCGAGCATGTAAGCGATCATCAGCGTGCCACCCTGCAGGCTTTTGGCACCGACGGCACTGACGGTGCAATTGAGGCGATCGCCTTGCTGGGCACCGGCTGGAGGAATCTTCGCCGTGACCAAGACCAGCGCGGTATTCTTCGAGTCTTCGAAGTCCTCGATCTGAGGAACACCTTGTAAATCGGTCGTTACGCTGCCTCCCATCAGTTGGACCATGCGGGCCAAGGCGCGGAGAGTAGGTTTACTGCCATCATCACCAGTCCCATCCAATCCGACGACAATCCCCAAGCCCTGCAACAAGTTTTCTTCTTGGCCTTTCAAGCGGCACACATCGCCAATACGCAGTTGATCATCGGCGCAGGCGATCGGCACGACGGCTGTTGACAAAGCTGCGATACAGGCCACCGCCGCTGCCCGCCACCAGCTTTCACGGCACGGCCCACACCACGCTGTGGGCGTCAGGAAGGCACTTACGTACCTGAACGATTCCTTTATCAATCTTTTGCGCAAACGCCTCATGGGTTGCTCTCGGCCGTAGCGATTAAGTTTCAGAAGGGTTGTAGCTTACTGAACCATTGAGAAAACCAGCCACGCCGATATCCGTCTCTGGCCTGGCCAGTCTCTCGTTTCTCGATCCGGAGATTGATGATGTCCCGACTGAGCACCGTATTGTCGGGGCCGATGGCGCGGTCTTGGCATTCCCCAGTCAACGACAATTCCCATCGATTGTCATTGATGGTGATGGTCTTGTGGGCTTCCAGTACGATATTGCCGTTGGGACGGATATCCGCGATCTCGGCGGCGATATTGAAGACCAGGGATTCGCGCGTGGTTACTTGAGAGTTGGCGCGATACGTCTGGTTGGTTTGACCGCTGACCGTCTGGTCGCCATCGCTTTGTGGAGCCGGGATGATGCGATTGAGCCCATCCAAGGCGATCCAGTCCTCGAGCACGGCATCGTAAATAGCGTTTTTTCTGGTGGAGGCGACACCATCGGCGGACATCCGCGCCGATTCGTCCACACGAATCTGCACGACATCATGAATGCGTAGGACGCGTTTGCGAGGGGGCGGCTGGTAGTAAAAGGACGGATGACGCATGGGAGCCGACCAGGCGGGGTAACCGGTGGGCGCCGCTAGGGCTCCGTTGGAAGCAAAGGATTGTGATGCCGGAACGCTCGTGTCGGTCGCCGCCTGATGGGAGCCCTCCGCCGACATCCCGGTCGGGGGGGCAAGCTGCGGGGGCGGTGCCGCACTGGTCGTCGCTGGCGGGGAGCCGGCTTGGCCGCCATACGGATTATGGAACAGGCTGCTCTCCTGTCCCCAGACGCTCCCTGTTCCCATCCACAGGCAGAGTCCCAGCATGAGATATGGGCCGGTAGTGAGATAGCGGCCACTGGTGCGATGTTCAGCACCTGGAGGAACGCGTTGGTGCCGCGGCGCACCGGAGCATGCTACGCTCCTGCCATGGCAAGTATTCGGCATGGCTTGGTGTGCCCGTTGTCTCTGGCCCAATGCGCTTGTCCGATGGGCCCGTGGTGAGACCACGGCATGCCTGGTTGGCGTGACGGGGCGACGAGCCATCGAGGCGTGACGGTGTTCTCGGTTGGGTATCGATTCAGGTGTCATCGGCGTGCATCATTTAGCGAGGACGTTGAGGTTGGGCCACAATGCGGACGGTCAGCGGATCGATCACCAAGGCGAAAACACGCTGACGAGTCGCCAGAATCTCGACTTCGATCAGCTCTCCTGCTGCACCATTGCCCAGGGCTCTGCCTTGCGTGCTTACCACAATCGCCCCGGCGACCGACTCGACCTGGACAAGGCTCCCTCGATCGATGAGGATCGGGTCGCCCACGTAATCGGTGAGAATGGGGAGTCCCGTGCTGACGCTGCGGCGCAGTTGCTTGCCCACCAGGGCATCGATGTCGGAGAAGTAGTCGGCTGCGCGGTCGGATTCATCAACCAAGGGTACGTAGACCAGATCGTCGGGGCTGATCGTCTCTCCTCGCCGCATCGCGCGATTGGCAGCGACAACCAACGGTGGCATGCTCACTTCGGCGGTAATGGTGACCGTCTGATGCTCCGTTCCCCGGCGAATCTTTAAGGTGAACTGTTGTTCTCCGGTCCATGGAGGCTGGCCGCCGCCAATCGCGACGATGTGGCGTTTGGTTTGGCAGGCATCGACCAGCTGCTCGGGTAGCTGCACCTTGACGCGCCACGAAGTGTCGCTTCCCGACTGCAGTTTCACGTACTCTTGGATCGCCAAGCCGACGACCTGTTCGGCTTGAGAGATCGCCCGGCTGTTGAGAAAGGCAGGAACCATGGGAGGAGAGGTGACCGGATCGGTGAACCGTACCTCCACCTGATCGGCACCGGACCAGCGAATCGTGGAAGGATGGATCCCACGTAACTCCAGGTGTTGCAATATATCGGAGGCAAACCATCGCTGTACTTGGCCTGGACGGGGCGCGGGGCCTAGCGGTGCCTGTAACAATTCTGCGGAGCGATCCAGTTGGCCGCTAACGATTTCAATCACGTCGCCCAGGCGAACCACATGGTGCTGCACTTGAGGTGAGGTGAGGAAGCGTATAACGACGGTATCCGTTGCGCCCACCTCGTAGCCCATCGCTGCCCAGAGGCAAGCGACGGCAACGCCCCGCGTTAGAGCTCGGAGTGTTCGCTGTTGGTGGTGCATGCAAACATCTACTGCAAAAGATTACTGGATTCTACCAGCTCAGTCACCGAATCGTCGCCGCAGGAGCATTCCTCCTGGCCATCTACCGACCAACTAGAATCGCCGCAGGTTAGCAATTAGTTGCATGAGCTGATCTCCAGCCTGCACGGCCTGGCTGTTCAGCTCGAAGCCGCGTTGCGTGGTGATCAGGTCGATCAGCTCCTGCACCGGCTCGACGTTGGAGGCCTCCAACGCGCGTTGCCGCAACACTCCAAAGCCGAGGGAACCGGGATCCCCTTGCACCGGGGTGTTGCTGGCATCGGTCTGCTGGTACAGATTCTCTCCGACCTTCAACAGACCGTCCGGGTTGACGAACTTGGCCATTTGGATCTGCCCTACCTGCTGCAGCTCCGTCTGGCCTGCCTGACGTACCAAGACTTGGCCGCTGGGCGATATCTCGATGTCGGTCGCATCCTGAGGAATCTGTATGGGAGGTTCCAGCAGTCGTCCCGTGCTGGCAGAGCCGATCACCAGATTGCCATCGGCATTGATGTCCAGGTTGCCAGATCGGGTATACATCACCGTTTGCGTCAGAGGATCGAGAACTTGAAGAAATCCCTCGCCTTCGATGGCGATGTCCAGTTCCCGACCTGTATCTTGAATTGCTCCTTGACGATAGTCTTTCTGGACCGATTGCACGCGCGTTCCCATGCCAATCTGCGTGCCGGCGGGAGTGGGCAACTGATTGTTGTCGAGCGTCCCCGGCAGCACATCGTTGCGATACAGCAGATCTTCGAAGTTGGCACGATCCTTCTTGAAAGCCGTCGTGTTGATGTTGGCTAAATTGTTGGCGATGACATCCAATTTCGTCTGCATGGCGTCCATGCCAGTAGCAGCCGTGTAGAGTGTTTGCACGCTCATGGCTAGGTTTTTCCTTCTCCAGAACTGGTGACGAACATCGCCCGTGAATTGTCGTTGTAATTCGGTTTACTACGCTCGCGATTCTCTTGCTTGCCTGACCGTCCGTGCGGCAACAGGATCGACCACACCTGGATGCGACGGATCGTACCAGGTAGTTGGCAGTCAGGACTAGACAGATGTACACGGCCCCAGTTCGCTATTGACGAAGGACGCGGCCGAGCAACTGTCCGATCGCTTCATCCTGCGTTTGGATCATACGGATGTTGGCTTCGTATACGCGCGATGCTTCGATCAATTCCATCATGGCCTCGGTGGGGTTGACCGCTGAGGCTTCCAAGGCATGACTGCGCAAGCGGCGTTGATCCGCAGGAACCTCCGATACACTAGTCAGGGATTCGAATAGGTTATCCCCCACCCGCGTCAAATCCCCCAACGCACGTGGGCGGACGACCGCCAGCACTTGTCTCACCCCTGCCTGTTCGATCGCTCCGTCATCGCTCACCTTGTACGGCTGGTTAGGATCGATCCGGATTGGGACGCCACCGGCACCGAGAACGGGGTCGCCATGCGGAGTCACTAGAGATCCTGCTGCATCTATTTGAAAATTTCCGGCCCGTGTCAGTAGTTGGCGATCGCCACGCAGGATGGCAAAGAACTGGTTGGGATCTTGAAGCGCAAAATCGGTCGGATTGCCCGTCTGGCGTATAGGCCCTAGTTTGAATTGCGTCAACGAGGGCTCGATTTGGATCCCGCCGCTGAGATCATCGACCGAGCCGGTTCCGGGCTCGGCAATGCCTTGTTCGATGGCCTCGGACGCACGACTGCGAAGCATGGCCAGGTGCGGCTTGAAAGCAGTGGTGTTCACGTTGGCCAGGTTATGGCTCAACACTTCCAGCCGATGGCTCTGTGCGTTCGCCCCAGCAGCAGACAGATACAATCCGTATGGCATGACACTCCATGTTTCGAACCGCAGCGCCCCCCTGCGTCCATCGATCGATTTCCTGGTTCGTACCTGGGAAAGGGGTTAGAGGTCAAGTCGAAAACTGCCGGAAATACAGCCAGGCGGCGATGGTCTTGGCGTCGACGATTCTCCCTTGCCGAATCGCCTCATCGACTTCATCGAATCGGAAGAGAAGGTTGTCGATCATTTCGCCCGGTTCCCGCGCTGGCCTGCCTGCCTGCAGATCGCGCGCCACGTATACCAGCATGCGTTCGTTGAGAATGCCCGGTGACATGAAGAATTCGCACAGCGGTTGCACCGTCTCCGTCAGATACCCGGTCTCTTCCGCCAGCTCGCGGCGCGCCGTCGCCTCCGGGGACTCGGAGCCCTCCAGCGTGCCAGCGGGCAATTCGATCAACTGTCGGTCCAAGGCGACCCGATAGTTGCGGATCAGACATACCTGTGAATCGGAAACCACAGGGATGACCACCACTGCCCCAGGATGCTCGATCGTCTCCCGAGTACAGAGGTGTCCTTCGTCATCGCTGTAGTGCACTCGGCAGACGCGGAATCGGCGAGTGGTCAGCAACGTTTCCCTGCGGATGACCTTTCCCACGACCGCGGCTCCCTCCGGTCAACCGGCCAGGCGCTGCTGGAAATCGCCGTCCTCAGCCATCTCTTGCGGTCGTGGTGTGTAGCGATATTGCATTACGTAAGCATCTTCCGTCGTGTCTTCGTAGTAATCGCGGAGGACGGCGGTGGCCCGGAAGTTCATCGAGCGAAAAAAGAGCTGGGCCGGCAGATTCGTCTCACGCACCTCCAGCAAGATACGATTGCGACGATCCAGCGACAGCTTGCTGATCAACTTCTCTACCATCGCGCTGCCTACGCCCTGGCGACGGAATTTGGGAGAGACCGCGAAATTGATCAACTGCAGACGATGGCGATGCAATTCGTAAACCATGAAGCCGGCGACCTCGCCCCCAACTTCTGCCACCATGCCAATGCAATGGCGCTGTCGCAAGCAATTGATAAACTCTTCCTCTGACCAAGGGAACTCGAAACTGGCTTCCTCGATCTCCAGCACGGCCGGCATGTCGCGCCGAATCATCCACCGGATATGGACACTGGTCTGTTGTCGATCCGCCGTCTCCATGGTTCCCTCCACAGTAGTCGTCCGAGCCACGCCTTGCGCGGCCACTTTTTGCGATGGTGTTGATCCGAATTGCGGTCGTCTCTTCTTTCAAGACGGGTGGTTGTCTTGCGTGAGGGCCTGATGGTAACAAACCTGTTTGAGGCCGCCAATACAGAAATGGCAAAGTTCCGTATCCCCGTATCCCGCCACCGCCTGGTTATCGCCGGCGTCGGTAGGAAGCAGAAGCGGAAGTCTCGATGCGATCGGCAAAATCGATAAACTGCCACCTCGGCAGATGCCGATACGAGGAGGGTAGAAGAAGGGGCTCCGCGTGGTATTCGTCCGTCCCTACGGTGGGCGGCAAGGACTATGTGGCCACACAGTTGCGTCCGGGGCAGGTTTCGTGGCTAGGAAAGGTCGCTAAGGATCGCCTCGGCCCCATGCATCGCTATCTCTTCCCACGACAGGATGTCGATCATGACGCGTTGTTCACTCATTGGATTGCTTACTTTCCTGGCAACCTCCTCGTTTGCTCTCGGACAAAGTTCCTCGCGCTTCGTGCCAGGGACCGGAGTCGAATTGAGCCAGGTGGGGGACGACTTCGAAGACCCGCAATGGGATTGGATTCCCAACAATCCGAAGAGTACCGAGGACATCAACGAACGCCAGAACCCACCGTTTGGAAAGTCGACCAACGGCCGGTGGTACGAAGGGGTCAAGCGGGGGCATCCCGATATCGTGAAACGTGTCCCCACACCGCCGGGAGGTCTGCCGGGAAGTGAAGGGGCATTGCTTCTGCAGTCGCTGTACACGGGGATTCCCAACCGACCTAGCAATCGGATGCATCAAGAAGATTTCATCTGCAATGTCCAGTACCGAATAGGCGGGCCGATCTCCGCGTCGCAGGAACCGAGCGTTGTCACCCGCATCTACCTACCGCCAATCGAACAATGGGAACGACGCAGCGGCCCGCATTTCGCCTTTCGCATCGCTCTCGAGACGACGAAGACGGAGGTCAAGCAACGATTCTTGTTTACATCTCGTTCGACGGAGAATGAGGTTTATTGGCCGGGGTTGTTTATTCTCATGGATACCAAAGAGAAAACCGGCAAGCCTTACGATTCGATCTACTTCCGGATCCGGGCCAATCCCAATGGTGGTGACTTCCTCGGCCCCGAGATCAAACAGACCGGGTGGTGGACGCTGGGCATGTCCATCAGCGCCGATGGGGCCGTGCACTACTATGCTCGTCCTGGAGTCGGCGACTTGACGGCGGAGGACCATATCGCTTCGCAGTACCCCTACGGCTACCGATGTGAAAGGTTCCGCAGCGCGTTTTTCAATGTGGTCAATGGTGATAACGGTCGCGACTGGACCAGCCCTTTGATCATTGATGACACCCAGGTCTTTGTACGAAACCCGGGACGCCGTTTCGCCACCGGGGAACGAATTCAGCGTTAAACGCGACTACCCTTCGCCTGGAGAACTGGAGGCCAACGCACGCCATCGCTGTTGCACCCACGCGATGGCCTGCTCACGGTCCGTAAGCACCCCATCCAATTGCAGTTGCCGCACCGTCCGTAGTAACTCTTGGTAGTGCGGCCCAGGTGGGATTCCGAGATCCTTCAATGCATGGCCATCGAGCAGTGGTGGAGGATCGAGCTGCTCAGGCGGTAAACTCAGTTGTCGGCGCAGAAAGTCCACGGCCGTGCGTATCGAAGGGGGGAGCACGCGCGCGGCCACTCGAGCTGCCAAAAGCTCGACTGCCGCCGCACCATGCTCGGCCGCCACCAGTGGCTGAACGGTGGACCACGGCAAATGATCTGCACGCTGAAGAAGGTCCTGCGCATCAAGCAGAAACGCGAACTTCTCGCGGCACTGATGGGACAATCGAAATCGTTGCTGCACGGCAGCAGCGGTGGCATGCCAATCGCGAGGGCATGCCAGCAATGGAGAATACATTCCCGCCAATCGCAAAACCCAATCGTCGCTCGATTCCAGGTGGTGGAGTACCCGGCAGGCCACGTCGATGATATCGCCATCACCGTGCAGTTCGGGGAAAAGGTAGCGGAGCAAACCACTGGTCTGCAACCATCGAGGAACAAGTTCTACGTTGGGGCCGCTGAGCATGCGTTGGAGTTCCATGCCAATGCGCTCAGGAGCTACCCTCGTAATCTCGGCGGCATGACGCTGAATAGCCGCTAGGGTGACCGGTTCAATCTCGAAGCGAAAACGGGCGGCGAATCGCACGGCCCGTAGCATGCGTAACTTGTCCTCGTCGATGCGCTGCTCAGGATCGCCAATGGCACGAATAATCCCTCGACGCAAATCGGCTTGGCCACCCACATAATCAATGACGCGATCAGCCAGTGGGTCGTAGAACATGCCGTTGATAGTAAAGTCGCGGCGTTTGGCATCCTCCTCGGGCGTGCTGAATCGAACTGCATCTGGATGACGGCCGTCGGAATAGGACGCGTCGGTGCGGAAGGTGGCAATCTCTACCTGGACGCGAGTCTCCGGATCGACCAACAGCACGACGCCAAAGGCTGCACCAACCATGCGCGTGTGTTTACGTCCGAACAACCGGACAACCTGTTGCGGAGTGGCACTGGTTGCCACGTCGTAATCACTGGAGGGCAACCCCAGCAGGGCGTCACGCACGCATCCCCCGGCCCAATAGGCCACGTAACCGTGCTCGCGCAGTCGCTGCACAACTCTCAGGGCAACCTCCCTAGCTACCGTTGATGACGAAGACATGGGCCCGATGCAATTGAGTAGACGTCGATTTCGGACAAGCAGAATCGCCACCGATTACCCCAGGATTCAGCCCAGTGATTTGGCCAGCGATTGTTAAACTTTGCTGAATACGAGAGTTGTAACGGTCGATAAAACTTTATGGTCGAGCATCGTACCACATAGTCCAATGGCAGTTGAGTCTAGCGCAATCGTATTGAGGATACTCCATGGCCATCAAACTTGCAGGGATGCACTTGGCATTGGCCGCGATCTTATTGGCAGCTGGTTGCTGCATCGTGCCTGGCGAAGCGGGGACGCAGTGTGGCCTGTGCGGTCCCTGTGGCTCTCACCCGGGGCAGCGTTTCTTGGCCTGTCACAGCGGCTGCGGAGAAGTATACCTCGACGAGTGGTTGAGTCATCCGCCGCAACCGGATCCTTGTATGGGACCTCCTCCCCGAGGGCGAGAGTGTGGTGACTGCGGCCGATGTTCCCAGTGCCAACCACTACGCAACTTCCTGCGCGTGCTCATCGGCCCGGCGCCTGTTTCATATCACCCCAGCAGCGCCGGGCACTTTTTACCCGCGACCGCGGAATGCGATTCCTGCACCGCCGGTCCCGTGGAACAGGAAGCCTACTTCGAAACGGAAAGTTCACTACCTCCTTCCGAGTCCGCAGAGGGCAGTGCGGAGCCCGTTCCCACACCGGCGCCGGAGATCGAGGAGTCGACACAGTACCGACGTCGCTTGGCTCCACGGTTGCGCCAAGCTGCCTACTCTCGGCATCCGGCACGTTGATCTCCGACACGGGCATATCCGCCAACGATCATCGTCCCCCTTCTATCATGAACGCACCATGATTAGGGAGGACGTGGGACAAAGCATTCGTTGATCGGTCAGATCGATTCGATGTGCAGGGAGCGTCGCCTCCGCTCTTCACGCCGTACGTCGTCGATCAATGTCGCCACTTCGGGGACGTTATCGATACCGTAAAGAATCAGTTCGGGATGCGAGCGATCGCTGCTGGTGATTCTGATGGTACCCACGCCCAGCATTCTCTGAACAATGCCTTGCGTGAAACTCACGTCATCGATGTCGATTACCTCGATGCGGTCGGTGGTGCGCTTCAAGAGTCCCGATTGGTGGATAAATCGCTGAGTCGTCAATTCATAATGGACGCTAAAGCGGCGATACAGGTAGACGGCGATGGCACCACACCACCAGATCAATAATGCTGCGGCGGCAATCAACCAGACGGTCCGTGCGTGCTCTCCGCGGGCCAGCACCGCGACGGCCACCACTACCAGGATGGTCAACAGAACCGATCCGATCCACGTGCCATACATGGCTTTGGGGGAGTAGCCCCCCTGCCATAAACTACGCTCAGGAGCATGCCGGTCAAGTTCCCGTTGATGACCAACGGCCGATTCGAACTGCTGGCGAGCCGGGGATACCTCTTGTCGTGGGGCTTCTGGCTTTTGTTCTTCGGACATGACGCGTTCCTCGTCGATTTCGCGGGACCTACCGAGACGGCGATGGCAGACAAGTATACCAAAGGCGATGGGATTGCGAGCCCATAAATTGGAGCTTGAAACCGCGATCGCCAGTTGCGACCGATCCGGCCCTCTGCTCAGTAGCGGTCTACCGGTACCAGTCGCTTGTGAAAAGATCCCGTATCGGATATTCTCGCCATTAGTGGTTCGCGTTCGTCTTTGCAAGCGACTGCCGCGACCGAATCGGCACGTCAATTCACCAATGCGCATGGTAACGGGTTTAACCGAACGATGATCTGCCCCAATTGCTCTGCAGACAACGACCGCGTTCTAGACTCTCGTTCGTGTGAAGATGGGCGAGCGATCCGGAGGCGGCGAGAATGCCTACATTGTCGGCATCGGTTCACTACCTACGAACGTGTCGAGCACGCGCCCTTGCAAGTCATCAAAAAAGATAAGTCTCGTGAACCGTTTTCGCGGGAGAAAATCGAACGCGGCGTGCAACGGGCGTGTTGGAAGCGGCCGGTCAGCAGCGATTCGATTCGCGAATTGGCGTCGGCGGTAGAAGCAGATATCGTTGCCGATTATGCGGATCATGAGATTGATAGTTCCATCATCGGGCGCATGGTCATGGAGCGCCTGATGGAGCTTGATGAAGTCGCCTACATTCGCTTCGCCAGCGTCTATCGGGAGTTCAAGAGCGTTCAAGATTTCGTGGCCGAGGTAGTCCCTCGCCGGGCTGTGATGGATGGTGAGGGCGTTGATGGAGGCGAGCATTGAATAGTGGGGATGATGGCGATGTGGCTTGCCCCGACCACCGCCTGCGCCGGGCGAGATGTCCATTAGAGGCCGATGGATGTAGTGCCGTCGCCCCTGAAGGCAATGAACAGAGGATTGGTGGAAAAGGACTCGCCAGCTGCCTCCACTTCGCTGCTGCTCGATCGAAACCGTATCGAATCGGCACCTGATACCATCGGCGCGGTATTCCCCCCGACCATCTGTCGCCGGCCTCCAGGGCTGAGATGCAGACATCGAGCGTGCCAAAATCCTCAGCACGTTGCCATGCGCTTTCTGCCTTGCACCGGTGCGCGGCTTAGACGGCTCTCCCGGAGTGGTCGGGTGGCGCGGCAGGCGGTGCCGGAACCATGCCCGTGGACCAGCCCTCTCTGCGCAAGTCCGTGTATTCGGGCGGGGAGCGTGTCCTACGCGTGCCCCTGTCGCGTTGGCCCTCCCCGCTCGCGCCCTCCCCGCTCGCGCCCTCCCCGCTCGCGCCCTCCCCGCTCGCATTACTCGCGACCCTCCCAGGGGGAGGGTGGGGGGCAACGCCGGGGAGAAGCGTCGGCGTCGGCCCAAGATCAACATGGTTCGAGAAAAAACAAACTGGTAAGGGAGATGGGGGCGGCCTGGGGAGCACGGAGGGGAGGAAGCGAATTCAGGCGCCGATTGAAGCTGTACCGCCCAGCATTCCTACCGCAGGGAATGATCAACCGCAGTTTCACCGGGAAGGTGAGTTCAGGGTAGGCGTTCTCTAGGAAAGCGGCGTCCGATTTTCATTTTTCGGCAGGACATAACTACCATCGGCGATCCGAAACACGAATCGCCAATGCTGCGCCAATCCGATCAACACGGCCAGGTGCCAGATCTCGTGCGGTCCTACGACTCCTGGGACGACCGTTGGCCATTTGATGCCCAGGACAATGGCTCCGCAGCTGTAAGCCAACCCGCCCAGCAGAATGGGACGGACGAATTGGTAGCCGAAACCTCGCCATAGCAACACGAAACTTGCTACTCCGGCCCAGCCCATGGCGAGGAAAATCCCGATTCCTAATCCCGGCGGTAACCCATCGGGAAACACGGATCGCAAGCTAATACCGGTCGCGGCAACCATCCAATAGCACAGCAGGGGGATCCACCGTAGGCGTCCACGAAATAAAATGTAATGGATGGGGGTTACCGTTCCGGCGATCAAGGCAAACACCCCGTTGATGTCCAGAATCCGCAACACGTACCGACCGGTACCGGGCCCCAACAGGTGGTACACCGCACTCATCGATAGGAGGAATAGAGTGCTCAGCACGAGAACAGCGAGGCTGACGGTGCGGCCGAGTGCTCCTCGCCCCTGGCGGATCAGACGCACGCCCAACCAGAGGAATACCGGGACGGCCAGCAAGTGGGTGATACTGCTCAGTGGATCCTGAAACCCGGGAATGGAATAGGTGACGGCCAGTACCATTCGTCCTCCTGCGCAGCGGCTACGCTTCCACCGACAACCGCTTGAGTTCTACGAGACGCTGATTATAGGTTCCAATCAATTCCTTGCGTCGGAGCATGCCCAGCAGTCTGCCAGGGCGCTGGTCATCCAGGACGGGCAGTTCATCGATATTGAGCTGAGTGAATTTAACCAGGGCAGAGTTGAGGTCTTCCTCAGGGGTAACATAGAGGAAATTGGAAACCATGACGTCGCGCGCGACGGCTAACTGCCAAATGCTTTCATTGTAGAGATAGGCACGCACATCGTCGGCGGAGAAAATGCCCACCATGTTCCCGTCACTATCGACTACCGGGTAATAGTGTTGATGATCGACAGCAACTTGGTGCACGATATCCTCTAACGGCATTCCCTCTTCGATGCACGTTAAATCGTCGGCCGACCGATAGACGTCTTTAACCTTGATTCCCTCCAAGATATCGACGATGAAATCGCCGCGATGTGCGGGGGACTCCAGACGGCTGGGCACCTGACTGCGATACAAATTGACGCGTCGCCCCAGGATAAAACAAACGGTGGAGCAAAACGTGGTCGGCAACAGCAGTTCATAGTCTCCCGTCAATTCAGAGACCATGATGACGGTGGAGACGGGAGCATTGCCGATTCCGGCGAAGAATCCCGCCATGCCTACCAAGGCGAACGGTTCGGGTTGTTGGATGAAGCCGGGGAACACTTTCTCGAACATCAAACCGCAGGCGGCTCCTACACACCCTCCAATCACCATGGACGGGCCGAACACCCCGCCGCTGCCACCGGACCCGATCGTCAGGGCGGTGGTCAGGATTTTGACCAGGGCAATCGACAGGAGAAGGGGGACACCTACCGAATGCGCATCTGAGAGAGCCGTTTGCAGGCCGCCGTAACCAGTTCCCAGGACGGCCAGCGCCGTTTCCTCACGGTCCCACAGCATCCAGAACAACACGCCCACGACGGCCGCCAGCAGCGCGCCGAGCGCCGGTCGTAACCATGGCCGCACGGGCAAGCGTTGGAACAGAGCATGGAAGCCATAGAAGCCGTGCACATAGAGGGCTCCGACAAGCATGAGAACGATGGCCATCAAGGAATAGGGCAGCAGTTCGGCCGCGCCGCCAAAGGTATGTCGCAATTCATTGCCAAATAGAGGTAGGAAGCGATACTCGGGCGGAAGTGACTGACAATAGACCAGGTAAGCGATGATGGAACTCATCGCCGCCGGGACGATCACATCCGACTCGAACTCGGCGTCACTGTAGAGGATCTCGGCAGCGAACAGGGCGCCGGCCAACGGCGCACGGAAGATGGCCCCCACCCCGGCCCCCATGCCAGCGGCCAACATGATGCGCCGATCGCGCGCCGTCATCCCCAATTTGGCTCCCAAGTAGGAACCGAATCCTGCGCCGATCTGCGCGATGGGGCCTTCCCGTCCTGCCGATCCGCCGGTCCCCAAGGTCACCGCCGAGGCGATTGTCTTGACGATCGGAATGCGCGGCAATATGACCCCTCCGCGTCGGTGAAAAGCGTCGATGGCGGCATCGGTGCCGTGCCCGGCCGCGTCCGGCGCCAATCGGTATACCAGGATACCTGAAATCAATCCACCGACCGTGCAGACGAGGATCAGCAACAGAGGTTGGAACGTCGTGGTGGCAGCGATGGGAAAAAGTCGCGGTTCACCGGCCGGTTCCCCAATGTCCATGCCCGCCCACCAAAGCAAGGCTGCCGTGGAGATCGCCTGAGTCAAGTACTGGAAAACGATGGCCCCCAGTCCGGCGACGCATCCGATGAGAATGGACAGCAGAAACCACTTTCCATGCGAGCGGACATCGGTCTGGTAGACGAAGTCACCCAACCATCGCAAGGTCGCCTTGATGTGGTCCATCCGTCCTTCCGTATCTTGCCAAGAACCTCCTCAACACCAAGGGAGTTAGCGAAATGCCTCGCCAATCACACCGAATCCTCCTCCCTTGATGATCAGGGCGATTCCCGTTGCCACGAAGACGATGGCGATGCCAAATGCCTTCAACGGCGCTTTATTGCGATTCCAATTCATCGCCCCGTAGATCACTGAGTAGATTAGCGGCAAGCACAGGCACAACAAGCCTTCCTTGACCGAATTCTTGAATCCAAACACGGTCAAATCAATCTGCGCGAACAGGGAGATAACCACCCCCGTGATCAGCGCCGTCAAGCCCACCGTGGTGGCCACCGGCCACCGCTGCACTTTGCCGATAAAGGTGTTCGCATCGGCCGGTTCACCAAACTTCCCATCGACGATAATCACCCCAGCAATCGACAGGGTGATGGCGCCGATCAAAAAGGACATCAGAACCCACCATGGCATGGCAGCCCGTTCGCGGCGGGCATCCATCTCCAGGTCGCGTTTCATGTTTTGAGCGGCTTCCTGAAGGTAAAGGTTGTCGAATACCTCCTCGGGTTCTTCGTCCTTTTTCTTCTTGGAGCGTTGAACCGTGGTGACTTTCGTGCCGGTTTGGAAGTTGTAACCGCAGTTGGTGCAGAGGATTGTTCCCGGTTTGATCTCGGTACTGCATTCGGGACAGACTGGTCCCTTCTTCTGCGTCAGTCCCACTTCTTCGAATAGTGCTTCCAATCCGCTACCGCCGGATGATTCCCTGCTTTCCTGACGGCGAGCGGTGGGGGAGGCAGTCGCTGGGGCACGTGTTTTCGGCTACCGGAATCTTGATCGCTGATTTGCATTTCGGACACTTACCGACCTTGCCGGCCAGGTTGTCCGCTACAGTCAGCACTTGACCACACTTGCATTTCAATTTGATCGGCATGATGCTCCTCAGTAGTCGAATAGGTTGCTCTTCCTATTCTGCTCGCGGCACGGCTTCTTCACAACGGCTAGATCCGCATTCGATGATCTGTTGCAACCGCCATCGCAACTTGGCGGCGATCTGAGGGTGGCGATCGATGAGATTGTGGGTCTCGGCTGGGTCCTCCTGAAGGTTGTACAATTGACCCTCCGGTCGTCCGGGACCTGGTTCGACGCGGCGCGGTGGCGAAAAACCCCCAGACCCCAAACGGTTGATGAACTTCCAGTGGCCATCGCGAATCAGGAACGTGCCGGAGGCACCAGCTTCCATTACCAATGGCGGACGGGAGGGATGTGGATCGGTGTTGTTGAGTACGGAAAGAAAGCTGAAGCTGTCCTCCCCGCCATCGGAAGGCAACTCGGCCCCCCAAAGATCACAAAAGGTAGCCATCAGGTCGGTGAAACTAATCAGGTGGTCGCTCACCGAATTCGGCGCCACTACGCCCGGCCAGCGGACGATAAAAGGCATGCGATGACCGGCTTCCCAGGCGTCCGCTTTCATCCCCCGCCATCCTCCGGCTGAATCGTGTCCGAACCGTTGGCGATCGCTGTCGTACCATACCGGGCCATTGTCTGACGTGAACACCACGAGAGTGTTTTCTGCCATTCCGCATCGGTCTACCGCGGCAAGTATCCTCCCTAGCTCGGCGTCGACCATCATGCAAAAATCCCCGTACAGGCCGGCACCGCTTTTCCCCACATGCTCATCGGTAGGAAGCCATGGAGTGTGCGGCGCTGGCAAGGCGACGTACAAGAACAGCGGCTTACCTGCATCGGGCGAATTCCGGTGGCGCTCGATCACTTGGATCGCTTCGTCGGTAAAGCGGGGCAAGACCTCGGGCAAATGAAAGTCCGCAGCGATCTTTCCGGCACGCCAAAACGCTCCTTGAATGGGCGACCATCCCGGTGTGGCATTGGCCTCGATGAACTCGGTGGGGGGCGTGACGGCTCGATCGTCGCGGATATAGAAGTAGGGTGGAATATCCGTGGAGGCCCGGATTCCGAAAAAGGTGTGAAAACCGCGGTCGATCGGTCCCCCGGTTAGCGGCCGATCGTACCCTTGCTCGTTGAAGCCAAGGTGCCATTTTCCCACCATGGCGGTAACGTACCCTTGTTCCTGAGCCAGACTAGCGATGGTTGGTCGGTCGTCCGCGATTGTCGCCCGCTCTCGCCAGGCTTGTGGATCGGCCCGAAACGGATACTGACCGGTCATTAGGCCGTAGCGAGACAGGTGGCAAAGCGGTCCGGGAGCGTGCGCATCGGTAAATCGCATCCCCGCTGCAGCAAGGCCGTCCACCGTTGGCATGGGGATCTTCGACTCAGGATTGAACGACGGTGGATCGCCATAACCCATGTCGTCAACGAAGAGGATGAGAATGTTGGGAGAAGCTGCAGGTAGGGGGCCGCTGCCGATGACCAACAGGCCACAAACGAAACTGAATCTCCACCGCCACATGACGCTATCGCCTCCCCAGAAAAACCTAGCCACAGGTCCCCTTGCTACCACTACCGATGCCATCGCTGTCGTCGCCGGGCGCATCGATCGGTTCCTTGACGTGCTGCCCGACGGCAAGCATCAACGAAGGGCATCACTCCAAGAGCGAATGATTATAAACTGCTGGGGGCGAATGCGGGTTCCCACAGGCGGCGATTCATCAGTGATTTGGGTAATCGTCGCCACGATTTGGCTGTCAGTGGCGCTTCGATGCGGATTCCGGCTCGACGCAGGTCGACCAGATCCGTTTGACCGTCGATGCGTACCACGGGATCGAGGTAGTGTTTCCCTTGGCTGCGAACAACGGTCGCTTGGCGTTGGTCATCCAGCTTTACCGCTGTGCCGACGGGGTAGGCTGCGGTGGTAGCGACCAATGCTTTGACCACCTCCAAATCGAAGACCCCATAGAGCGCATGCAGCACCAGATAGGCGAGGGCATCGGCGGGAACCAATCCGATATTTTCCCCTGCCGAATCTGTTTCGGTCAATCGGACAAAGGCATCGACAACGACGACAATGCGGCTGAGCGGATGCAACAGGTGGCGGCGCAATCCCCGTGGAAATCCGCTTCCGTCGCACAGCTCATGCGATTGACGAATGATCGTAAGCATCGTCGGATCGGCGTCGGGCATGCGTGTCTCCAACAGCCGTGCGGAACTCTCCGGGTGTTGCCGGTAAAGCTCCCGCAGTTCATGCTCTTGCTCGACCGAACGCAACTCCTGGTCGCGAAGCTCAACGAACCGTGGCATCTGCAGGGAGATGTCCGACATCAGCGCAGCTCCGAAAAGCAATTGTCGCGCACGGCTATCGAGGTCCATCTCCAAAGCCACGGCACTGGAAATCATCGCCGAGCGCATCCCCCGGTGGTGTGGCGATCCCTCGTGCGCATTGGATGAAGAGATCGCGTCGGCCAACACGGTGAAACGGTCGGCTTGACAATGCCTATCGACCGTTTCGAAGGATTGAACAAGCGCCTCTGTGGAAACTATCTTGCCCGAGACGAGCTGGTTGGAAAGGGCTGCCACACCGCTGAATAATCGGTTCCCGATAGACGCAGCGGAAAAAGCCCCCTCTTCCGTCCCCTGCGGCGCTTCTGCCGCTGTCGCACCGGCGACGCGCCGAAGATAGACGGTGCGTACACCACGACGATTGAATTGCGAAATCAACGCCGGGCTGATCTTCTCGCCGGCCTTCAGCAACAACAGCCCCTTGGCGTCGACCAGATCGTATCCGATCTCACTGTGAACCTGCAGGTGTTCCACTGCAATAGGAATGCATCCGGAAACCATCGGGGCACTTTCTGCACGGAACTCTGGGGATGACCTGATGCGCTGTCACACGGAACCAGCGCGATGAGCAGTCGAGGAGGCACGGCTGCCAAGCCTTCGATCAACTTACGCCTAAATCGCGCAAACCCAACGGCCGCGTATCCTTACTAAACCGGCATGGGATCGGTGACTGCTCTGCTCTTCTATCGGCGGATTTCCGTCAATTACTGGAGATTAAAAAAGTTTTCCTCAAGAACCCCCTCTTTCGTTTGCACGGAAAGTCCCAAAGTCTATGGTGGCGATACCACCTACCAGACAGGTAACGTTACGGTGTGCAGTCGTCGGTAGCAGACGTTACAATACGATCTCGTCGCGTCCATGACCCCGACGTGTGGGGATGGCGGGACGTGCGGCCAACCCCCTGCCGCCTCGCTGAATAGGCAAGTGGCCGTCAGGTTGCTGGTCGCTGTTTTCGAAAGTTACCGGTGATCGAGCCGTGCAGGTCATTGGACTGGAGTGGCTCAGTGGGCGGTAGGAGTTTTTTTTCAGCGGGAGAAACGTACGTACCCTAGTTTTGTGTGTTCTTTCGCCGATGGGGGCGTCGGCCCGCGCGGGAGCTCCCGACAGCAGCAGCGGTTCGGAACCGATCCTAGTACACGCTTGGTCGGTACGGGTGGCCGTGCGGTCTCCTGCTGGCGATGTTTTACTTGAGGAAATGGTTGCGAATCATGAGCAGCATGGCAGAGCGAATGCAGGAACAAGCCGACGAATTTCGGCAGCGTTACCAGACCGTACGCGACGAAATTGGCAAAGTGATCGTGGGCCATGATGAGATCGTCCATGGCGTCTTGACGGCCATGTTCGTCGGCGGCCATTGCTTGCTCGAAGGGGTTCCGGGACTGGGAAAAACCATGCTGGTGCGGACACTGGCGGAAACGCTGAGTTTGGAGTTCAACCGTATCCAATTCACGCCCGACTTGATGCCCGCTGATATTCTGGGAACCAACATGATCGTGGAGGACGAGCATGGTCGCCGGCACTTCCAGTTCCAGCGCGGCCCCATTTTCACCCAAATCTGCTTGGCCGACGAGATCAATCGGGCTACGCCCAAAACGCAGTCAGCACTGTTGGAAACCATGCAGGAAGGAACGGTCACGGTCGCCGGCACCCGTTACGACCTGGAGAAACCATTTTTCGTCATGGCCACCCAGAATCCGATCGAACAAGAGGGAACCTATCCGCTTCCCGAAGCGCAGCTCGATCGCTTTCTCTTTAAGTTAGTGGTTGGCTACAGCACTCGCGAGGAATTGAATACGATCGTAGATCGAACGACAAAAGGTACGAAGGTCGACGTGCAGAAGGTCATGGATGGTCCCGAGATTCTCCGCTGGCAACAGTTGGTGCGCGAGGTAATTCTCGCCAAGCATGTGCAAGATTACGTCGTCCGTCTGGTCTTGGCCACGCATCCCGGAGGCTCGTTGGCCGCGGAGGTCACCAATCGATACGTGCGGTGGGGAAGCAGTCCACGAGGTGCGCAAACACTGGCGCTGGCGGCCAAGGTGCGAGCCCTTTTAGATGGACGATTCAATGTCAGTTTCGAGGACGTGCGCCGTGTTTTCCTCCCCTCGATGCGCCATCGCGTACTCTTGAATTTCGAAGCGCAAGCCGAAGGAATTGATGTCGATCAAGTGCTCCTCGACATCCTTGAAAAGGTGCCCGAAAAGGCCGAAGAACATCTGGCCGAAGCTGTATGATCGAGTTGTGATAACCTGAGTGGAACCTTCTGCAAGAGCCCCCATGCGCATCGTTTATCTGACCGCCGGAGCTGCCGGCATGTACTGTGGCAGTTGCTTGCATGATAATGCCCTGGTCAAAGCGTTGCAGCGCCAAGGGCACGATGCCATCTTGCAGCCGATTTATACACCCATCGTTACCGATCAAGAAGATATTTCTAACAAGCGGTTGTTCCTGGGAGGGATCAATGTCTATTTGCAACAGGTTTCTCCGTTGTTTCGCAAGCTCCCCGGCTGGCTTGACGGCGTACTCAATTCGGCACGCTTGGTTGGTTGGGTAGCGGCGCGAGCCAGCAACCGGACGCCGCGCAATCTTGGGGCGCTGACCGTTTCCATGCTACGCGGACCGCGGGGGAATCAGCGCAAGGAAATGCAGCGACTGGCCGACTGGTTGGCCGAGTTGCAGCCCGATGTCGTTATCTTTTCCAATCTGATGATTGCTGGGTGTATCGATATGCTCAGGGAGAAGCTCGACGCGGTCATGGCGGTCGTGCTCCAAGGTGACGACATTTTCTTCGAGGGGTTGCCGGAGCCTTGGCGTACGGAGGCTATGGCCGAATTGCGATCATTGAGCAAGCGAGTTGATCTCTTTTTTGCTCATTCGCTCGATTATGGCAAGCGAATGGCCGAGTTGTTGCAATTCGATGTTGCGCGTCTGTCGGTCGTTCCGCTGGGCATCGATGCCGACGATCTGTTCACTATTCGACGGGATCCCAGTAGTGAGCATCTCCCTGCCATCGGCTACCTGGCCCGCATTGCTCCGGAGAAGGGCTTGCACCTGCTGGTGGAGGCATTCCGCCACGTGCGTGCTGAGATTCCTCAGGCGCAGCTGCACATTGCTGGGTGGTTGGGGCGCGAACATGAGGCATATTGGCAGGAACAAAAAAAACAGTTAGCCGCCGCGTCTTTAGCAGATTGCTATACGTATTACGGTACGATCGACCGGGCCGAGAAGCGGCGTTTTCTCAGCCGCATCGACATCTTGAGCGTCCCGACAACCTATCGTGAGCCCAAGGGTATGTTTGTGCTGGAAGGCTTGGCGGCGGGCGTCCCGTACGTCGAACCTGCTCATGGGGCCTTCCCCGAGATTCATCAACGTCTGGGAGGTGGCCGACTGTTCCCACCGGGTGATGTCCAGCACCTGGTCGACCTGCTCATCGGACTACTCTCGGACCGTCAAGAGGCTCGCCAGCTAGGAACGCAAGGGCGTGAAGCGCTAAAGCGACATGGGACGGTGGATACGGAGGCTAAACATATCGTTGATCAGTTGCAGCGACATATTGCACCCTCAACACCGTAGATGCAGACGAACGCGTCGACGATTGGCGGGGGGCGGTGAAGGATTTTTCTTCGCTCAACGTCTCATCTCCCCCACCACGCATTACGGCTGGTTGGTAGCGGGAATGTCGGTCGTGTTCCTGATCTTCTCCTCTCTGACCGGTGGACCGGTGTATTCGCGGGTATCGAGTTTCAGTTCGAAATCAGTACGGTGGGCATCGGCGAGGTATTTCAAGTCCGATTTCAGTGGAGAATAGCGGTCGACGACGTAGAGGTAATCGGGATCCGTACTGGTCTGCCCTCCATCGGCGGCAGCCGGGTCTTCAATGTGCACGATGTAACTTCCTGGTGGCACGCCGATATGGCGCCCCGTTTTCATTTCGAAACGGCCATTCTCATCGGCGATCTTCCCGTGTGAGCTCGCTCGGCACAACACGAGGATTGGCGAGTTCCCACATAGGCTTGGGCCGCCGCATCACTACGTCCAGTCGGATAGGGCCCCATGCCCGCATTCATGGCGTAGTCTTTGAACTGTTCCAGCGGAGCAAGTCCTGGTCCGCTTGGACAACGGAACGTCGAAAAGGATGACTTGGCAGCCTTTTCGTTAATCAGAAATCCCGGATTCCCAGAGTCGGCAATAGGAACATTGCTCGCATACGGATCTTGGCCGAACTCGCAAAACCACGTGTCGCACACCTCGGAGGTAAACGGCCGATAGCGAAAGTCGATAATATTATAAATGTTCTGCGCTTCGAGATACGGTAAAATGAATGCCGACCAACTCCACATGCCGTTGTACCAGCCGTTGGCCATTGTGGGTGGATTCTGATTGTTGGTGAAACCGCGATAAGTTTGCGTCGGTAGAATGTTTTGAGGCCAATAGGCGGTATTGCCTGCCGGCAGTCTCTTAGTCATGGGTGGCCGCACCGAGTCGGTGGTGTGCTGGGAAGATGCACGTGGTGCCCCTGGCTTCAGATGACCTGGCTACAAGCTCCACCAGGGGCTGACGTTAGGTCCCACCTCCGCCTCGAGCTGGCTCGTCCTGCTGACTTCACGGTAGAATGCCTAGCGACCTTTGTGTGGGCCACTATTGGGAAGGAATGCAAGAAACGCGTTCGATTCCACAAGATGAGCTCGCGTTTTTTTAAAAACTAAGAGAATGGTGAACAGGCAAATTGCCGACCAGGCCGAACGAGCGCGGGGGCGCTAGTCGAACCACCCATGCAGGTACCAATTCTTGGTATTCATGTCGAAAAAAATCCAGAACCAGTCACCACGACTGTCCACCACACGGTAGTACTGTCGGCGTTGGCTGGGGCCGTTCCACCATCCACCTTCCAACTGCTCTGGCCCCACCGCTTCAATCACTCGATGGGTCCGAGATTCGACACGCATGAGCAGCGGAGACATGGGAGAAGGTTCGGCAGCGCTGCACATTACCTCGATGGCCAACGGCTTGGCGAGTAAATGGGTAGGGCGACGCAGCGGTTGGCAAGGGGATGGTTCCGCTCGGCCAGCACGAGACGGGAGGCTCACCTTGCGCACCGTCTGCTGCTCCGTCCCGTCGGGGCGTCGGCCCGTCAATGGGCGAAGCGTAAAGGCGGCTTCAGGCTGGGCATCGCGATGAGGGCGTATCTGCACAACGTGGTTTCTTCCCAAGCGGCTGCTGAGCGTGTCGATTAGACGTGCGATTTCTTGGCGATCGGACGTCTCTGCCGGTGCGAACAAGTGGGTTTGCCGCCACCGCAAGGGAGCAGTCAGCGTGGCTTGGACGTCTATCCGGTGCACGGCTAGTAGTTCACCACGCCTTGCCGATTGCTCCAGTTGCCCGGCCAGCAATTGGTGGAGATGCTTGGCGGTTGCCGTGGGGCGGAACAAGCCTACCGTCAAGACATGCGCGACGTGCTCCGGCCCACTCAAGGTGCAGCTGACACGCAATGCCCCATGTCCTGCCCGTTGCAACTGTTGCGCCAGTTGATCGACCAATTGGCCCACTACGGTCTCGATCGTCATGAGGTCAGATAGAGGGAACTCCAGCGTGTGAGTAAGTTGCCAGTCGGGATCGGCGGCAAGGGTGCGCACCGGTTCTGCCTCTCGCCCGAGCGTCTGATCGAGCCTGCGAATGAACTGTTGACCGAATCGCGACGCCAAACCACTGCGCGGGAATTGCTCCAGCTCGCCAATACTAGCTATTCCTAAACGTCGCAAAGCGGCTGACGTAACATGATCGATCCGCAATGCCGAAGGGGGCAAGGGCATGATCCATCCTGCTTCCTCGCCGGGGGGGGCGATCAGGTATCGACTCGCAGGAACTGGCCACGCATGTTTCTCCGCGCCGACGGGGGGAGTGTCCAATTTCCCGCTTTGTTTCGGAGGAGGTGTCGTCTGGGGTGATGGTGCCGTGGGCGGCGTGAGAGCGGGGGCAAGGCGAGCGGCGTGGGCCAGCGCCCAGGCAGCAGCAACTGTTGGCCCCACGGCCAGGCGACCATAATAGCCCATGTCGAATAACCATTGGGCCGCCTGCTCGACCAGCCCGTGCACGCCTCCGAATAGATGGGCCGAGCCGGTGATGTCGAGCATCAGAGCTTGGGGTTGATGCGGTGTGCGGCCTACCCAAGGGTGTTGATCGAGCTGTTCGAGGCCCACGATCGGACTGAAGCGTTGAGCCTGTTCGGCCAAACTGCACAAGGCGGCCCAATCCTCCTCGGCATCCCAGTCTTGCACTTCAAACGAGGCCCCCGTGGCTGCTGCCTCGCCCAATCGCATGCCGATGCCAATCCCTGCGCGTCGCGCCGCTCGGTTGCACGCCGCAATGGTTATTCCTCGCCGGGCGTGTCGATGGACCAGCACCAAAGGTCGCTCAACCGGCAGTTGATCGGCGACCATGACCCGTTGGATGGGCCAGTTGGGAAGCCAAATGCACAGGACTCGGCTGCTCACGTCGGTCTCCTCGCTCGGCCGGCGATTCCTGGAGTTCCCCACGAATCTGGCCACTTACGCCATCGATGGTGATATCAAGATGCACCCCGCCAGTGCCGCCACGGCAGCGGACAAGCTGGACGTGCAGGCGTCGGCCGCGATGCATGCCGACCGTGCCTGGATGCTGCCGCGGGGAACGCACCAACCACTGCACTTCCGCCCAACTTGGTTGCCTCCTCGCCACGGCTGACCGGAGGAGTAAACCGATGCCACCTCCCTCCTCTGCCGCTAACTGCAATCGGCGGGCCGCGCGCCCATCGAGCTTTTCCACTTCGGCGACGCTGGCCACCACCGCTGGCGACCGCAACGCCTGGTCCAATGCCCACAGCGCATCGCGCTCATCCGCCGGGTAGATCCAAATCAGCCGGCGTAGATCGATTTGGTGAGCGAGCCAAGCGGGAGGATAAAAACGACGATGCCGATCGATGATCAGCACATAGCCAGAACGAGTCGAGAGGGCTGAAGCGGCAGCGGCCATCGCCAGGTAGGTCGCCCCGCATGCCGGTGTGCTGCGAAGATACTCCACCACCGTACCCAACGGATAGCCACCGGCTGGCAATAAAGAATCCATCGCGGAACAGCCGCAGGAAACAATAGAACCATCGTGTTCCCGTCGACTACTCGTCTCCATGGCTCGCACCTGCTTGGCCAATTGTGCCACCAAGGTGCGTGGAGCTGCTGATGCGCGCTTTCCAACCAGTTCGTGGGCACGGGCCGGATTAGTTGGCAATCGATCGATCCCCTGATCCGTGTTGCTCGGGGGTTGTGGTAGGCCTGCCATCACATCCACCTCATCTTCTCGATCTCCTCGATCTTCTCGATACCGCGGGCGCCTGGCCAACCTACCACCACCGAGCGGACCATCCCTTCCATTGTATTCAATGCTAGCATTGTGTCTTGTTGGCAGGGCAGGAATCAAACGCTTGGCCGCCCCCATCGGGGGCACACCTCGTTGGCACTTCCCCAAGAAACGTCGTTCTGAGGAGGGCGGGAACTTCAAGTGTTTATCGCCGTGGAGTAGACACCTTTGGTCCTGGTCGTGCGGGTCCTAGAAATTTTTCCTCCGTGGCCACCGCCGTGGTTGCGACGTGGTTGCGGGGGATGACGAGTCCCTTTTTTCTTTTTTCCCGCCGCAGGCCGCCTCCCGGCAGGGCGAGGTGAATGGCACGAGGAGCAGGACGCCTAGCCTTGATCGTCCGTGGGGTTTTTTTCGAGTGGGCAAACGGTAGCGATCCTTGGGGATGGAGCGAAGAGGGCGGACATTCTCAGCGGACGAAAACTGCTCTTGACAGGGGCTGGAAGCGTCAACGCGGTTGGTCGAGAGTAATCAACGAATCTTCCTAAAGTAATTACCCCGTCTGGCTCGAAAACAAACATCGGACAGTTTGTTCTGTGAATACCCATCGGATCGACTGATCGGGGCACAGGTGCCAAACTGGTTCAGTTAGGGGGGAATCTGATCAACTGGATGTGCCACGCAAGGTGCATTCATGCGTGCATGTAGAGTGCCGTAAGCCTTTGCCGCACTCTTCTTGTCGTAGATTCTCTATCACTGCGCCATGCAGACCTAGCCGAGCTGGCGAGGCGCGTGCTCTCCATCGGGTGGTTTCATCACGCTCGGGGGTGCGCGAGAGAAACCTGCTCCGTTTGGGACTCCAAAGGCAACTGCCCACCATCGGTGTGTGGGAATGCGGGAAAGCTGAGCCTGCATTCGTTTCCCAGCATACCGGCCAACGAAAGCCCTGACCCAAGTGTCTGTGGCACTCCTGAGATCAATGGATTGATCGTCACCATGGCGCTGTTTGCCACGGAGGCGCGGGCGTGACGCAGGCAGGGGCTGCTACAGCTTACTTGCCTCATCGATTGGTGATGGGGCGGGGAGGCTTCATTATCACGTAAGGAAAACGGAGATCCTGCATATGAAGGTGTTCACCACAGGACAGGTCGCGAAGATCTGTAAGGTGGCCCCTCGAACCGTGAGCAAATGGTTCGACTCCGGCCGACTCAAGGGGTATCGTATTCCGGGGTCGCAAGACCGGCGGATACCCCGCGAGTACCTCATCAAGTTCCTCAAAGAGCATGGCATGCCCTTGGGGGATCTCGAAGATGAGGCGATGGCCAAGGTGTTGATCGTTGCCCAGGATCAAGTACTGATCGAGAACCTCAAGCGGGAATTGCCGCCTGAAAAATCGTTCAAGGTCAGTACCGCGGCCAGCGGTTTCGAGGCGGGCATCCAGGCAGAAAGTTTCCATCCCGACTGCATGATCGTCGACTTTTCGATCGGCAAGGTGGAAGCGCTTCAGATCTGCCAGAACCTGCGTAAGAATAGCGATTTCAGCGACATCATCTTGATCGCCTTGTTGCCCGATGACGGTCAAACGTTCAGTTTCGACCGTTCGGCTATCAACGAGACGTTCAAGAAGCCATTCGACGCCCGCTTGCTTGCCGAGCGGTTGCGGACCTTGATCGGAAGCAAGAAAGAGTTGGTGTAACGGTTCGTTACTCTCAGCTCGGTTGCCTTTGGTTCAGGTCCCACGTCGAACCGCCGAAATCCCCAATAAAAAAGCCCGTCTGTCCCCGCGTGACCGACGGGCTTTTTCATTTTTCACTTGCTTCCTGGGCCGATGTGCCTCATTACTCGTGCATCAGTCTTAAAGCCATTTCTTCCGTTTGATCCTGAGGCACGACGGCCGATAAATAGAGCGGCTCGGCATGGGCCGACAAGTACTTGCCCTTGGCCAATTCCGCTACCACCCGCATCACATCTCGGCGGCTTACCATCCCCACCAGTCGTCCATCATCCACGACGGGCAATCGCCGCGTTGCTTGGTCAAGAAACGTTTGGCAGATGGTCAACAAGTCGGTGTCCGAACGTATGGTAGGTGGGTTGGGGTCGACAAACGGCAGCAAACTGGCGTCGGGGAGACTGTCGTAGGCCGCGTTGATAACAAAACGCATGCACGAAGACTCGGAGAAGACCCCCAAGAACTGCCCCTCTTTGCTCACGACCGGTGCCCCGGAGATACGCCGACGAAGCAGAACGTCGATTGCCTGGAATACATCCTGATCCGGGCTAAGAGTCACCAGATTGGTCGTCATAATGTCCTTGGCCAATATGGGACGTTCGTTCAACAACTTCTTCATAGCGCACCTCATTGAAAAGTACCTTGCCGCCGACCAGTACGCAGCAATCGCTGCACGTGCCATGGATTCGGATACCGGTGGCGACACTTGCGGATAAGAAACTCGCTGCTCTTCAACCTACCAGTCCGCTACCCTTCATTCAAACGATCTACGCCCTTTGGCGGCAAGAACCTCGTGCAAGCTTGCACAATGCAGCGGTCGATTCTTTGTCCAAATGTGCACAAACGCCGGTTGTAGTCGGTGCACCCACGGGCAATGCAGAGGCGGTGGCTATGCGTGGGGTTACCGGCGGCGGCATGAACTCAGGGCCTGCAATTCTCATTTCGGTAACCCTTGCAATTCCATGCCCGGGCGATGGCAGGAGGAAAGGGCAATTTGCCGGCATCACGGTTCACAGGCTGAGTCGAATCGACCATTCACCAAGGCGGCCGCGATTTCATCACAGGCTTGCGGCGTCTCTTCGGCGAAGCAATTGGTCGCCACCAGAACGACAAACTTCTTCTGAGGGGCAACCCATGCCACGCAATACCAAGTGGTGTTGCTTCCGCTGTGAGTCAACACTTTTCCGCCACCCCACGACCGCTCCGTGATTCCCCACCCGCCGCCGTACTCTCCGTTCGCTCCCGGAGTTACCAATTGCAGCCAATCCTCGTCCCTGATGGGCAGTGCGGTCGGTGGTAGATCGGCGTCAGCGAACAAAGAAACGAAACGTGCCCATTGGTGCAAGGGCATGTGAACGCGCCCGGCGGGGCCGAGCGGGGGTGGGTTGTCTAGGTGCGTAGGACGCCACTGTGGCATCTTCCTCGGTTCCGATTCGCTCCCGTCCTGCTCCCCGGCGCTGGCAGCGATGGGCGCCAGGGTATGGCCCCATGGTTGTTCCAGGGGGTGATCACCAAGCACCGGCCCGAAACCTGCCCGATCGATCGCCAAGGGAACAAAGATCCGCTGCTGCATCAGTTCTTCCCACGATTCCCCCTCGAGGCGTTCGGCGAGGTGGCCTAACAGCGCGTAGCCGGCATTGGAATACTCGAACTTCCGTTCGGTAGGTCGCGGTAGAGTCTCCATCCAATCGAGGATCGCTGCCCTGGCCGCCACAGGATCATGGGGATGCCGTTGATGCAGCTCCCACCAAGGTGCATTGGCAGGCAGTCCACTGCGGTGGCGCATGAGCTGCTCCACGGTCACTTCGCCCCAGGGACTGGAGCTTAACCCGGGACGATCAGGCAGCAGTTCAGCCAGGGAACTATCCCACCGTAGCTTCCCGGCGCTGACCAGGCAGCCGATGAGCGTCGCCGTCATCGCCTTGGTACACGATCCTAAGTGCAAGCAATCCTCGAGACTGACCGCAGTGGCCTCGCCGAACTTCCGCACGCCGCTGCACGCGACCACTCGCCGGGGTGGATCGAGCCAGAACTTACCCGCCCATACGGCCGGCAGACCATGCCGAGTACGGACTTCTTCCAAGAAGGCCTGCACGGGAGCACAACCATCGCTGGCTTGCTGGTCACGTTCTTCGCCTACTGCAAGCCGAAACTGCGGTGCCCCGGCTATCGCTAGCCATCCGCACGCCAGCGTGGGGAGAATGGCTCTCCAATGGCGGAAGAGTATGGCCATGGGATGGAGGAGTGTTACAATAGTGCAGGGCTGGTTCATGATGGGAAACTCTAACAGTTCGGGAAAACAATACCTGTTACGGGGGTAGCAGTGGCGGCCATACCACGAACCCCCACTGTCTGCATGGTGGTAGTATATTAAACGTTCCGTAGTTTACCTTCGTCCGATCGTCGCGGGAGAGTAGTTGCATGTCGAAGTGGTCCCATAGGCTGGTGCTTGCTTGGATGCTGGTCCTATCCAGCATGGGCAGCGCTCCCCTGTGGTTGCACCACGTGATCCACCATGACGGTGCACGATTGGCGGGTTGTTGTGCCCATCGACAGGAGGTGAAGCAGCTTACGGCTGGATCCCACCTTTGTTCTGATGCACATGCCGCCTGCCATTCCACTGCAGAATCTGACGCCAGTCGGGGGGGCGGTTCAACCACGCAGTGGCGAGAGATGTCGCAGGCCATCTCGCTGCTTCTCCCCGGAGATGTGCTGAGCGATCAACACGATTGCGGGGTGTGCTTTCAGTTAGCACAGTCACGCGTTGTATCTGGAGAGGCCTTCACTCTAGCTGGCCGTGTGCCGGTGAGTCCCTGCGTTGTGGCGTGGATTCCGCCGGCCATTTCATGGACTCCACATTCGCCACCGGCCCGTGGACCGCCGCTGGCGTTTGCTCCGTAGTGCCCCTGGTGAGGTGATCCGACGTAGGCGGACGCTTCGCCAGCGATCGCTTTGCTTTGCCTATGGCACGCCTTCGTTGTTGGCGTGAGCGGCCTGCGCGACAGCGCGCTCAACGCTGCCCCTCGAAAGGTTTGGCTGGATGGCAGGTGCTGAACCTGCTAGGCACCCACGAACCGGATATTTCGAGGTGGAATAATTCCATTGGAGTTCTCGAAATTATCAATCAAAATTATCAATCAATAAGGTCCACAGTTCCTATGTTAAGAAAATACGAAACAACGATCCTTGTCAGCAGTGCCCGCATGGAGCCGGCCCATGCCGTCAATCGGCACGCGATGGTTTGCGGCGGCATTGGCGACCAGCGTCATCCTGTAGTGGAGGTCGGAGGCAGCCGTGGCCGGCGCGCTTTTACGTTAGTCGAACTGCTCGTGGTTATTGCCATTATTGGCATCCTGGTGGGGCTTCTGCTGCCAGCCGTGCAAGCGGCTCGGGAAGCAGCCAGGCGCATGCAGTGTACCAACAACATGCGGCAGCTAGGCATCGCCGTGCACAATTATGAATCTGCGCACAAGCGATTGCCTGGTGGGTGGTACGATTGGCAACGCAGTGGCGAACCGGGCTGGGGATGGGGAGCCAGCTTGCTGGGGTTCATCGAAGGGACCAACATCCAGAACCAGATCGATTTTCGTTTGCCCATCGAGCATGTGGTCCATGATCAAGTGCGGGTTACGGTGATACCAACGTACAAGTGCCCTTCGGACACCGGGGAGGATGTGTTCGAGATCGCCGAGAATGATCCTCATAGTCACTCTCATGGCTCCACCAATTTCGATCACCACCACTCGGTCGATGAAGGGGACAAGCTGTTTCGTATAGCCAAGAGCAACTACGTCGGTATGTTTGGGACGGACGAACTGGAGGATGCACCCTACCAGGGCAACGGCATCTTCTACGGTAACAGTGGTATCAAGTTCCGCGATATCCTCGACGGTTTGAGCAATACGTTGATGATCGGCGAACGAAGTTCCCAATTGGGACAGAGCGTTTGGCATGGCAACATTCCTGAGGCCAATGAGCCCCATGCGCGTATCCTTGGCGTGGCAGACCATCCGCCTAACCATCGAGACGGCCACTTCGAGGACTTTCGAAGCTACCACACCGGTGGTGTCAACTTTATGCGGGCCGATGTTTCCGTTAGCTTCTTGCCAGAAAACATCGATTTTCAGGTTTACCAAGCGATGGCCACACGCGCCGGCGGAGAACCGCAAACTTATGGCGAGTAAATGCCGAAGAACTAACTGGCGCTCGAGGCGCTAGCTAACCTCGGGTTCGACGACGAGCGATGCGTGCAGTAGGCGCTGCTGCGCGCATCGCCGCCTGCGTGAAGGATTGTTTTCCTGGCAAAGCCAACGGAGGGAGGGGATAAGTGACCGATCGTCAGTATACCAAGTACCAACAGAACGTTATTCGTCGTTATTACGAGAACCGGGATGCGATTGCTTTGCAGCGTGCTCAAGAGCAGGTGACCGAACTCTACCTGGCCGAGGGGAAAAAACGGCAACGTGTGTGGGAGTCGTTGGAGAAGAATTTGGAAAAACTCGGTGTTCCAGCGTCACAGATCCAGCACCTTCGCCAGCAGGACGATCCGGCGCTGGTGGCCAAATTAATCAGTAGCAAGCTCTGATCTCTTCGTGGTATCTGGCCAATGCTCGGCGATTTTACGCCGGAGAAAGGCCAGCGACTCGGCCATTTCCTCCATGCCATTCATGCCATCTTCGATGGAGATCCAACCGGTGTATCCGGCGTGGGAGAGTAAGGAGAAGATTCGATCGTAGTCGTTGAGTCCCTTGCCGGTCACGCCATGCCGAAGGATGTCGGCGTAGCCGACTGCCCCCTCAGGGGCCGCGTCGATTCGTGTGAGGTCCTCAAGCGTCGCACCGGGAATCAGATGGCGGTCACTGGCGTGCATGCTCACCACACGGTCCACGACGGCTTGCAACAGCTCAAGCGGATCGTCGCCGGCGACCAACGCGTTGCTCGGGTCGTACTGCACACCGAAATGCGGCGAGGCAGGGATTGACTGGACTAGCTCCAGGAAGACATCCTGCTTTTGTGCAAATTCGGGAAATCTCCAGTGTCCATCCTTGTAATGGTTTTCGATGCCGAGGATGACCCCTAACTCCTCTGCCAGAGGCAAGCATGCCAAGATGCCTTCTCGGGCGTAAGCCAGCCCTTGCTGACGGCTGACTTGCGGCCATCGTTGACCGCTCAGAACCCGACAGACAACCCCCTCGCCTCCCAAGCGATGTGCCACGCGGATCATTTGCTGCTGGTAGTCGATGGCGGCCTGGCGGTCGGCCGCGTGGGGCGAGGTGAAATCCGGCGAACAGCATAGCATGGGCATGGCGAATCCGGCCTCAGCGATCGCGGCACGAACGTCGTCCAGGTAGCCATCGTCCAGGCTGGTGAAGAAGCCTTCATACATCTCCAGGCCATCCGCATCCAAACTCCGTGCCTGTTCAATCCAGTCGAACACCGACATCGTTCGCTGGTGAGATATCTGGTCCAAATAACACTTCGGAAATGCGGCCAGCGAGGGACGCGTCTGTCGGCGATTGGCAGATAGATTCATCGGAAAGAAGCCTCCAAGCGGTTATGCATCATCGGAGAGTCCTCAACAGCACGGAACAGCTAATTGTAGATAAACCGTGACGAGGCAGTCATTAGGCATCGACATCCAGTTGCCGTGAGGGTATACCTACGGAAGTAAAAGGAAAGTGGATGGGATGGATTTGGGGGCAGCCGACGGCCAACCTCCGACCTCCCCGCGATGGGTCTGGTAACTACTCACGGCTTCCTAGGCGTCGTGAGCCTGGCGACCGGGCGTCTATCTACCACTGCCTGCTGCGTGCAGGTTGTTAGCATTGAGGTTGTCCCTTCCGGCGGAAGGGCTGCCTGCGTCGTTGTCGACGCACCGAGCCTTTGGAGGAGATGCGAGTCTCCCGTGGGCCTACCCGATGATGCGTCCATTTCTTGCCGACTTCCGGTCGGTACAGCGAGCAGGCATCTGACATTTTAGCGCGTGTATGCCGCTAGGATTCACCGTCTCGAATGGTTGTAAGCAACCGCCGTGGTTGTCCGCTTGAGATGGTTCTTGGAAAGTAAGAACAATAGCACGATCGAGTTCGATATCGGTGATCGCAGACCGGCGTTGCACATGCCACCGCCTCTTCAGAGGAGGATTGGCCAGGGTATCTGGGGCCGATGGTTGGCGGTATCCAGTGGCATCGCCGCATCGAGGCAACTTCACGTCCTCCACGTGTCGATGGTAAGGTGGAGGGGGCAGGTCGGGGAATCTCGGCTGTTGGTCCAAGGGCCGCTCGCTGACGACTCGGTCGAAATCTACAAAAAGGAAAAGTCTTGAAAACATTTGATGAAATGGAATTGATTGCTCCGGTACGACGAGCCTTGGCGGTGGCGAAATACACCACTCCCACGCCTATCCAAGCGCAAACGATTCCGCAAGCATTGCAAGGACGGGACATTCTCGGCGTGGCTCAGACCGGCACGGGAAAAACAGCAGCGTTCGCCCTGCCTGTGCTCGACCGGCTAGCTCGCGGTCCGGCGAAGGTAGAGCGAAATCGACCCCGAGCCCTGATTCTGGCCCCCACACGAGAATTGGCCATCCAGATCGAACGAAGCCTAGTTACTTACGGCAAAGGTTTGCGCCTCCGCCACGCTCTCGTCTATGGTGGGGTCAGCCAATTCAAGCAGGTTCGATCTCTAGAACGAGGGGCTCATATCGTCGTAGCCACTCCCGGCCGCCTGTTGGATCTCATGAACCAAGGGCACGTCGATCTGTCGCACCTCGAAGTACTCGTCCTTGATGAGGTAGATCGCATGCTGGATATGGGCTTTCTTCCCGATCTCCAGCGGATTTTCAGTCAGTTGCCCCAAGGGCGGCAGTCCTTGTTTTTTTCCGCCACGTTGCCGTCGAAGATCCTGGAATTGGCCGGGAGTCTGCTGAGCGATCCCATGCGCGTGAATATCGCTCCGCAATCACCGTGCGTGGAACGGATCGATCAGCAGGTTATGTTTGTGGAACGCGGGGAGAAATTGCGAAAGTTGTGCCATATCGTACAAAGCGGTCCGGCCAACCGCGTCATGGTCTTCACCAGGACCAAACGTGGTGCCAACTCGGTAGCAGAGCAGCTCGAGCGCAACGGGATTCGCGCGGCGGCTATCCACGGTGATAAGTCGCAACATGCCCGCCAAAAGGCTCTCAACGCATTTGAGCGCCATCGCGTTCAGGTTCTCGTGGCCACGGATGTCGCCTCACGGGGGATCGATATCGGTGACGTCAGCCACGTCGTCAATTATGATCTGCCGAGTGATCCTGAATGTTACGTGCATCGTATCGGACGGACCGGACGAGCCGGAAGCGAGGGAATTGCCGTTTCGTTCTGTTCCCATGCCGAGCGACGAGAGTTGCACGCTATCGAACGATTCTTGGGGCGCTCCCTTTCTGGGGGAGAGGTTCCTCCCGCTCCCTCTGCCAGAGCATCCGCCAAACGCGGTCGGCGACACCTTGCCGGGGCAAGGCATCGAACCGAGGGACGACACGCCGGAGATGGTGATAAGCATTCCTACCCGCCGAGACGCAAGCGTCGCTTTCGCAAGCAACGACGTCATGCCGGCCATTCGACTAGTTGATGCATGCTCCCAGTTAACGCATTCTCCCAATTGGCGATACTGCGATCCTATGCCGAGCGTAGTGTGGCTAGATGGCGCGCGGTCGACATTGCCATCTCGAGCGGTTTCAGGCGTTGGTGCTTGGATGTCGGAATCGGCGGTGGCACGTTTGGGGGAGTAGGTGCCGTCGATTACTGCCCGGTCGCAGCGGGCGTCGCCACGGCCACGCGCCTCCGCGGCAGCGGCTTTTTCTTCGAGGGGCGGTGGCGACATCGCGGCATTGCTGGTGGCCCAATCTCCTCGACCTGTTGCTGCTGGGTGAACGAATCTGCCGCTTGCGGCGCTTGACGGGTAGAGAAGAGGATCATTGTGTGCCCGCAGTGCATCTGGTACCCTATCCGACCGTCGGTCTCTTGGATACGTCTCTTCTCCGCAGCTCGGGCCTTGCCGAAGCGCGGGAACGCTATTTTACTAACCTTAGAAATGCATTATCTTGGCACCGCACGGTTAGCAGTTGACGCCTCGCGGTCGCTGATGACACCAACGATGAAGCGCAGACAAAGGAGTGCACGTTGACCCAACTACCGCATTTGACGACCATCGAAAACTCGTACGCAGCTCAATCCTACCAGCGACAACGCCAGTTGACGCTAGGAGATCTGCTGTTAGAGAATCGCATCGTTTTCTTGCAGGGTGAAATCTATACCGGTAATGCAAATGAAGTGGTCATGAAACTGCTTTATTTGCAAAGTGAAAACCGCCGCAAGGACATCCACTTCTACATCAATAGCCCCGGTGGAGATGTGGTCGCTACGTTGGCGATCTACGACACGATGCAGATGTTGTCCTGTCCAATCGCGACCTACTGCGTTGGGCAAGCGGCCAGTGGAGCGGCGGTGTTGTTGGCCGGTGGAACGAAGGGCAAGCGGTATTGCTTGGCCAACAGCCGGGTGATGATCCATCAGCCTGCTGGTGGGGTTTCCGGGCAGGTCTCCGACATTGAGATTCAAGCCAACGAAATCTTGCGTTATCGGCAGCTGATCAATGAGATTCTGGCTAAGCACACGGGCAAAACGCCCGAGCAGATTGCCAAAGACTCCAGTCGCGATTTCTTCATGACAGCGCAACAGGCCAAAGATTACGGAATCGTCGACGAGATCTTGACGAAGCCGCCATCGGCCGAAGAAGAAGCTACTGCTGATGCCCGGTAACGCTCTCGTTGGTCATCGGCCGGGATGAGGCATTGCCGGCCGTTGATTGCCCCGCTACCAAGTGTCGTTTTGATTCGACGCGTGAGGCGTCGTGCTTCACCGAATTTCAGCAACGCTGGTACCGGTCGTAAGTTTGGACCATGACTTCGAAGCTCCCAAATTCCCCATCGACGGATTGACCTATGCCATCTATTCCTTACGTAATTGAAAAAAGCGGACGCGAAGAGCGCGTTTATGATGTTTACTCGCGCTTGCTAAAAGACCGTATCATTTTTTTGGGGTCGCAGGTAAATGATGAAGTGGCCAATGCGCTGGTAGCGCAAATGCTGTTCCTTCAATCGGATGACCCGAAAGCCGACATCCATTTATACATCAACTCTCCCGGTGGCAGCGTGAGCGCCGGGTTGGCGATCTATGATACGATGCAATTCGTTTCTTGCGATGTGGCGACCTATTGCATCGGTCAAGCAGCATCGATGGGAGCCGTGTTGTTGGCGGCCGGTGCGAAAGGGAAGCGGTATTCCTTGCCCAACGCGCGCATCATGATTCACCAGCCATTGGCCGGCATGCAAGGAACGGCGGAAGATATCATGATTCACGCCACCGAATTCAAGCGCATCAAGCAAAAGCTCAACGAGATCCTGCTCAAACACACTGGCCAATCCCTGGATCGGATCGAGGCCGATACCGATCGCGATCGCTTCATGTCTCCCGAAGAAGCTGTGGAGTATGGCTTGATCGACAAGGTCGTTGAATCAATGCCGAAGACATCTGGCGATTGATCCAGGCTTGATCGGACGTAGAACCATCGGGGCTGGCCGACGACGATCGAAAAGCCGCTGCGCAGAGTCTGTCCCGCCGAGCCGCCCCCATGCCTAGGCACCAGGGTGGTTTTGCGTCGGTTACGGCTCGTGGATCATGGCGAGGCATCGGAAAAAAGGGATTGACGGCGCTAGCGGTTAGGTGTCCCGCGGGGGGGCAGGTAATCTGTCAAGCAGGCTGAGGTATAGCTGTTCATATTTCTGCAGTTGTTGCTCGAGAGAGAAGTGATTGCCGATTCGGTGGCGATTGCCCGCTCCGATCCGCCGACGTAGCTGCGCATCGGCAGCGAGCCTATGGACGGCGCGAACGAATCGATGGAAATCACCACGAGGAACAATCTGCGCCGCCACCAACTCCTCGTCCTCTCCCATCAGCTCGGCGATACCTTCAACCGCAAAACAGACCACCGGTGTGCCGACGGCCATCGCTTCCATGACTACGTTGGGCATTCCTTCGTACCGAGTAGGCAACAGGAGCATTTCTGCTGATCGCATCCAGTCCAATGGATTGGCAACCCATCCGAGCAGGTGCACTCGCGCACCACAGGCCGAACGCTTCGTCAGTCGCTGCACGGTCTGTTCCTGCGGGCCAGTGCCCAGGATCACTACATGATGTTCCGGCAGTTGGCCAAGCAGTTCGTCCCATCGCTGGCTCAACTCGACAATGCCCTTCTGCGGATCAAGGCGACCGACATAGAGCAGCACACGGGCCTCGCGCGGTAATCCCCAGGCGGCGAGATCGACAGGTGTTCCTTCTGCATGCGGCAGGTCAATTCCATTGGGGATAACCATCAGCTTTTCTGCAGAGATGTGTTCAACCAGCCGGCAGTGGTTGGCGACACCTTGACTGACACAGACCAGGCGGTGCATCGAAGCGGTCGCCCAGCGGTGCAATAAGCGTCGCAGACGGCTTGGCTGCGTCACCCGGGCGCCACCTACCAAAGGGATGTCGAGGCGACGACACGCCCAAGCGGATCCCACATTGGCGTGAAACAGAAACGACTGCACAATTTCTGGACGGAAGTCACGCAACGCACGTTCCAAGCGTCGTAGGGATGCCCAGGTTTCCCACCAATGATTCCAGTGCACCGATCGAACGGCTATGGCATTGCTCTCTAAGCGTTCGACGAGCAGCCGTTGCGAGGGGGTTCTGGGCAGATCCCACAGCGATAGAACCATCACCTGATGCCCCTGTCGCTGGAGAAACTCCGCCAGGCTGGCCAGGCACCGCTCGGCCCCGCCGGGGTAAAGCTCAGTGATGACGAGAGCGATTCGCATGGTTCCCCTTGGTAGTGAAAATGGAATTGGTTCCGCATTTTAGTAGATGTCGGTATGCTAGGAACGGTAACCCCACGATAGTCAACCAACCATCCAACGATTCCATTAGGAGGGACGTGTGGAGCGAGCTACGGATTTCGACTTGGACGATGTACGCGCTTATGATTACCAGCTGCCAAGGGAGTTGATCGCCCAGTTTCCGTTGCAGCGCCGTTCGGACGCGCGAATGATGGTCGTTGACCGCACATCGGGTGAGATCGAGCACCAGCACGTACGGGATTTGCCGAGTGTTTTGCGCTCGGGTGATTGTTTGGTAATGAACGACTCGAAGGTGATTCCAGCTCGGCTGATCGGTTATCGCACGGCGACGCAAGGGCGGTGGGAAGGTTTATTCCTGCGGCATGACGAGCACGGGGTGTGGGAATTGTTGAGCAAGACGCGCGGTAAGCTTTCCCCGGGAGAAACGATCACCTTGCGAGATCGCGAGGGCCGCGAGGAAGAGATGCTTCGTGTGTTGGCGAGGTTGGAGGACGGCCACTTGGCGGTTCGACCGCTGCAGGATACCCCCGTGGAAACGATACTGGAGCGGTTTGGGCGTGTCCCGCTACCCCCTTACATCCGCGATGGGCAAATGTTGCCAACCGATCAGCAGGCTTATCAGACCGTTTACGCCCAACAGCCTGGTTCGGTTGCTGCGCCTACGGCGGGCTTGCACTTCACCGCCGAACTGTTGAAGGAGCTGGAGCAGCGAGGCATCCACAGGACGGCCGTGACCCTTCATGTCGGTCTCGGGACATTCAAGCCCGTATCCAGTGACCGTTTCTCACAGCATCGAATGCATACGGAATGGTGCTCGCTTGGTGGACAAGCGGCCAACACGATTCGAGAAACCCGACAGCGTGAGGGGCGAGTGGTAGCGATCGGCACCACCAGTACGCGTGTGTTGGAATCGGCCGCGATTCATTCCGGCCAATTTGGGACTCCCTGGACTGGTACTACGGATCTGTTCATTCGCCCCGGTTTTGAATTTCAAAGCACCGACGGCCTGTTGACGAATTTCCACTTGCCGCGGAGTACCTTGCTCGCCCTGGTATGTGCCTTCGCCGGTTACGAGTTGACCATGCGCTGCTACCAATTGGCCATCGAACACCGCTATCGCTTTTATAGCTATGGGGATTGCATGTTGATCCTTTGAGTAGAGGTGGCAGTGGCGATTCTGTAGGCATCACGGGCCCATGGTCCACCGCCCGGCAACGGTGATGAAGCGGCTGGTACGACCCGCCAAAGACGACAAGGAGATTAGTGTTGAACGACGAAAACGTGTTGGTGATTCCGGCCGGAAGGCTGGCGGAAATCGGTGGATTTCATGGCTTCCGGCCGTTTTGCCCCGAAGCTTTTGGTGCGTTGATGAATCCTCGCCATATGGAGTTTCGTCCTCGCAGAAGCGTCGAGGAAGACCCCACGTTCAAGCAACTGATTCCCTACGCGATCCTGCAAGCCGAGATTGAGGGAGTACCTCATGTCTTCCAATACACGCGGGGGCGAGGCCAAGGGGAGAAGCGGCTGCATGCCTTGCGAAGTATCGGGATTGGTGGCCACATTTCAGAGGAAGATGCGATTGCCGAGGATCCCTACCGATCAGGAATGCTGCGAGAACTGGAAGAAGAAATGTACATCGAGAGCGAATACAGTGAGGAGCTCGTCGGCTTCATTTACGACGACACCTCGCCGGTAGGGAGAGTCCATTTGGGAGTTGTCCACCGGCTGACCCTGGCACAGCCGCAAGCGCGAGCGCGAGAATGCGAACTGACCGACGGCCGTTTCGCGCCGATCGACGAGCTGAAGCGCCATATCGATGAATTTGAAACTTGGTCCCAACTGTGCCTGACGCACCTTTTCTGACCTGGTCGCATCCCCTTGCTTGGCAAATCAGAACTCCCCATGGTCTATCTCGACTATCATGCCACGACGCCCGTCGCCACCGAGGTGCTGCAGGCGATGTTACCCTATTTCCGGGAGTTATTCGCTAACCCTGGGAGTGTCACCCATCGCATGGGACGTGAAGTAGCGATGGTGGTGGACCAGCACGTGGCCATGATCGCTCATGCGCTCGGCGCTTCGGATGAAGAAATCGTGATCACTAGCGGTGCCACGGAAAGCAATAACCTGGCATTGTTCGGTTACTGTTTGCATCCGCGACAGCAGCGGCGGAAGATCGTTAGCGTAGTGACCGAACATCGTGCCATCCTGGACCCTTTGCAACGCTTGGAGCGATCCGGGTTCGAAGTGGTCATGCTTCCCGTCGAAGACCAAACGGGAACGTGTCCCGGCAGGATCATACTCGAACAGGCCTTGGAGAGGATCGACTCTTCCACAGCGTTGGTCACGATGATGCTGGCCAACAATGAGATTGGAGTCGTGCAGCCGCTGACGGCCATTGCCGAACGATGTCACGAAGTGGGAGCCGTGTTGCACACCGATGCCACGCAAGCAGTGGGACGCATTCCCATCGACGTCGACCTGTTGGACGTCGACCTACTCAGCTTCTCTGCCCACAAGATCTACGGTCCGAAAGGTGTCGGAGGTTTGTTTGTACGACGACGCAACCGCCGAATTCGCCTGCAACCGCAAATCGTCGGTGGTGGTCAACAACAAAACCTTCGTTCGGGCACACTCAACGTTCCCGGTATCGTTGGTTTGGCTCGGGCAATGCAACTGGTTACGGAGGAAATGGACACGGAGGTTGCCCGCCAGCGACAACTGCGCGATCATTTATGGCATTTGCTTTCTTCTCAATTGGATTTCGTCCAGCTCAATGGGCCGCCATTGGAACACCACGCTCCAGGGATCGATCGGCGATTGGCCAACAACTTGAATTGTTGTTTTTACCCGGTGGAAGGGCAAAGCTTGCTCCTGGAGATACCGGACCTGGCGGTCAGTAGCGGTAGTGCCTGCACGTCAGCACATCCCGAACCGAGTCACGTGCTGCAGGCGATTGGCCTATCGGAAGATCGCGCGCGGAGCAGTTTGCGATTCGGCCTGGGACGTGATACCACGATGGCGGATATTGAAACTGCCGCCCAATGGTTGGTCGATGCCGCCTTGCGACTGAGGCAGCTCACGAGCTGATCGACTACCACGTTGTACGACTCCACCCCTTAACTCACGAAAGGCGCTGTTCCATGACGCTAAGACTTTCTGTCTGTATCGATGCCGTTCTAGCGAAATTGCCACTTCCCGACGCCTGTGCCTTGGTTGCCAGCGCAGGGATACCGGCGATCGAATTCTGGAAATGGTGGGAACGAGATTTGGACGAAGTTCACCGCATGTGCGCCGCCCATGATTTGCAGGTTGCAGCGACTTGCACGAAGTTTGTAAGTTTGGTCGATCCCAGTGTCCGCAAAGACTATTTGCAGGGGTTGCGCGAATCGCTGGTCGCGGCTCGGCAGCTCGGTTGCCACGTGTTGATCAGTCAGGTTGGTGATGCCATCCCCGGAGTGGATCGAGCTGTGCAGCGACAATCGCTCGTTGAAGGTTTGCGTGAAGCGGCAAAGATTCTCGAGGGTAGTGATGTGCGGCTGGCTATCGAGCCGCTCAATGTCCTCGTCGATCATCCAGGATATTTCTTGGTTGCCAGCGACGAAGCATTCGACATGGTCCGGGAGGTGGATAGCCCTCATATCGCGGTCACCTATGACATCTACCACCAACAAATCAGTGAAGGGCATCTGATTCATCGTATTGAACAGAATATCGACTGCATCGCACATTTTCACGCTGCTGGCAACCCCGGTCGGCACGAGTTGACCCGGGGAGAAATCAATTACCCGGAGGTTTTCCGCGCGATTGCGGGGAAAAACTATAACGGCTTTGTGGGTTTGGAATATTGGCCAGTCGACGAGCCCCTCCAAGGCTTGCAGGACGTCGTCCAGTGGCACCTATAGAATCCCACGGGTGACTCGTGAGGAGCCCTGAACAGGCACACCGGACGAAGAGCATGTCAGCGCCATCCTGCGGGGGACGACATCCGCGAAAACTACCCTGCCCTGGCCTCCGGATTGCCCGGTGTACGGCCCGACGAGCGAGGCAATCCAGTTTGAATTGCGTAGAATTACCTGGCTGGTCACCGTGAAGGCAGGATGCGGGGAAGTGAGGGAAACGGTGGTTGGTGAAGTAGGAGTGGAATAAACTTCTTCTGCTCCGATAGCTGATACTTGCGAGGGTACGATGGCAACCTTGGATGTTGTGCTCGAAGGATTGATGCGCCGATATCGGGAACGGGTGCCGGTGGTCGGAAAGATTGTCGCGGCGATGATCGATCAGGGGATGATTGGCAACGTCCACGAAATCGAGAATGATCATATCGCCTTTCGCACGATGGGAGTGCCTCACTTGGGCATCCAGTCGTTAGAAAAAATCTTTACTCATTATGGATACATGCGTCGCGACCATTATCATTTCGCTGCGAAAAAACTTGATGCCTATTGGTATGCTCCTCCACAGGACTATTATCCCCGCATTTTTATCAGTGAGCTGCGCGTTGGCGACCTATCCGAGGAAGCACAGCGCATCATCCGTTCGTACACCGATGAAGTCCCGAGCGATCCGGTCGATGCGCTGCCTCTCGACGACGGTGCAGTCGTCGATGATTTTCTGCATCGATCTTTGTGGCGCACTCCCACTTGGCAGGACTATCAGCGATTGGCCGAAGAGAGTGAATATGCTGCCTGGGTGATCTTCAATCGGTATTACCTCAATCATTTTACGATCAGTGTTCATAACTTGCCGTCGCCCTATAACCGAATCGAGTCGTTTAATGCCTGGTTGGAGAGTATTGGCGTACGATTGAACGACGCCGGTGGGAAGATCAAGATGAGTTCAGATGGATTGCTGTTGCAAAGTTCCACGGTTGCCGAGCTGGTCGAAGCAGAGTTCGACGATGGACATGGTGGCAAGGTGCGGCACCAAATCCCCGGCTCGTATGTCGAATTCGCCGAGCGCCGGGTGTTGCCTCAGTATGCCCATCTCCCGCCAGAAAGTATCGCCCGACACCATCGTCGAGATGGCTTCGAGACAGGAAACGCTGATAAGATCTTCGAAAGCACGTACCGTTCTCAAATCGAGCGCCAGGAGAGCGGGGGCAAGGACTAGTCTGCTGAGGCACTGCGCCGCTTTTCCCGCGTCTTTCGCGGCACGTTCAGGCCTTCACGCCGCCACAAGCGATAGATCTTCTTAAGGCTCACGGTCCAACCCTCCTGGCGAAGTTTCGCCGTGATCGTCCGATAACCGGCATGCGGATACTGCCGTGCCAATTCGTGAATACGGGACACCAGTTTCATCTCCTCTGGGGAAACTTCTTTCGCCTGGTAACGCTGCGTGCTCCGTGATTGACCCAACACCTGGCATGCCCGACGCTGCGAAACGTTCACACGTTGTTGCACATGAGCGACCGCCTGCCGACGCCGCGCCGGGCTGATTCCTGTAGGCCGGCTACCGGGCAATCGCGGGCCCTGACCTGGTTGGCTCGCGGAGCGGCGAGTTGCCGGCACCTGAGAAACGTTTCCCTCCCAGGCTGCTTTCAATAACAACTTGTCCCGTTCCAATTCGGCCAGCAGCCGCTTCAGCCGCTTGTTCTCCTTCTCGAGCTCTTGCATCCGCTTGGCCACCTTGACTTTCATCCCACTGTACTGACTGCGCCAGCGATGAAATGTCGACTCGGTGATCTCCAACGCTTGGCACACTTGGCCAATCGTCTGGCCAGCCGCCAACAGGGCATTTCCCTTCCGAAGCTTCCTGATGATCTGCTCCGGAGTGTGTCGCTTTCGTTTCATAAGAGAGGGGTCCTTATCTAACATCAAGCACATGGACTCTCATGGTTCATGGAACCGTTCTGGAGAGGATCCCGCTACCTTCTCGTCTGGCTCCCAGGGCAAAACTCCTGTAGGCGGCCTGCTGCTATTTTTCTTATGCTCTTGAAACGAGTCGGCCGATAGGCGTAATAATCGGACGATGCCTGCGGTATTCCCCGCTTGCCGCAGCGACGCGCGCGAGAGGGAAAGCCAGCCTTGCTAACCATCCGGCGGTTGGCCCCCCATCCTACCTTGAAGCCTACCGAATTGAATTCACTCGCGGTGAAAGCCCTCCGTTGCCCATGTGTTGCACGCTCTGCTCACGGACCGTTGAATGCAAGCAACCGGTATTCTGGTCGCCTTCCGGATACTGGGTAGGGGCCTTGCTGGGGGTGTTGGTGGGCATTGCCGGTTGTGGGCAAACGAAGTCGTTCACTGCCACGGAACAGTTGCTAATGAGTGACGCGGTCGACGCTACCGTCGCTCAGATCGATTTCACGCCGCTGATGGGACAACGCGTCTACTTGGATACCAGTTATCTCAAATCAGTCAAGAACAACCAACTGATTGATTCTTCCTACGTAATCAGTGCTTTGCGGCAACAGATGGCGGGCACCGGTGTCCTGTTGGTGGAAAATCCCAATGAGGCGGAGGTGATCGCCGAAGCTCGTTTGGGGGCATTGGGAATTGACGATCACACGGTCACCTACGGTATCCCGCAGACGAATGCTCTGGCGAATGCATCCAAAGCGATTGGTGGGCAACCGTTCCTTCCTGCATTGCCCGAGATTTCCTTTGCTCGTAAAGAGAAGAAATCGGGCGCCGCCAAAGTCGCCGTATTTGCTTATCGCCGTGAGGACCGTGCGCCGATTTGGCAATCGGGAATCGCTTTGGCCAACAGCGATGCGCGGGATCTGTGGATCTTGGGTATGGGGCCGTTGCAGCGAGGAACCATCTACGAGAAGACGAAGTTTGCCGGTGGAGACATCGACGCGACCGACTTTGTGCCCGCGTTGGGAGACGACGACTACGACGTGAGGACCAGCGAGGCTTTCGCCGCCTACGCCAATCCACGTATTTTTATCGATCCGCGTCAGAAGACTACCACCGGTGGGGCACCTTCGGGTGACGATCCCGCTCCTGCAGTGCGCACCGCGTCAACGGTTCCGGCCAACTCCTCGGCTCAATAACAGACTCCTGGTGCCCACATGACGGCCACGATACGGTCGAGGAACGATGGTAGATGCTGGTAGAGTCCTGTCCCGAGGATGCCGATACAAGCACAGGGAGGTGGAATCGTAGACCGAATGCGAGCATTGCTTTATGGTACCGATCACTGTGCAACGGCCTGACCGATGGGATCATCCGCTCGATCCTCACCTGGCGGCCAGTGATGTAAAGCGATTGCTAGCTATCCGGCCATTCTCTCAAATGGATCCTTCGCGTTTCTCTGCGGGAGCCAGTTTGCCGGACATCTTGCGGCATGACTGCCGTCTTCTCCGCCTGCGTCGCGGAGATGTTGTGTTTCGCGAGGGGCAATATGGTGGCTCGGCCTATCTGGTGCTCTCGGGCCAGATCGCCGCCACCGTACTTCAGCCACCGGATCATGGAGCGAGCGATCAGCCGCGGGGTTGGTGGGGGCGCGTGTGGCGGCGATGGCGACGGCGGAGGGTGGGGCCGGAGAAGGAACGCCGGCGTTATCGGCGCGACGATCCATCGGCCACCGACGCGTCGAAGAGGCAAGCCGATGGTGGCCGAGCCATCCTCGACCCCGAATCTGGGATCCGGTTTGGCACACGATTCGAGTCGGAGGAGCGACCAACGCAGCTTTTTCTGCAGGATATTCCCGGCGTTATCAACGAGGAGGGAGTGGCGAAAATCGGGCCTGGGGAGCTGTTCGGTGAGTTGGCCGCCGTTACCCGCTCGCCACGCGATTTTTCGGCCATCGCCTTGCGCGATAGCTGGGTGCTGGAAATCCGATGGCAGGGATTGCGCTTGCTCCAACAGGATCCAGCGTTTCGTGAGCTACTCAATGAACGCTATCGCGCGCAGAATTTGGCGATTCATTTGCGCGAGATCCGCTTGTTCCGCTTCGTTCCGGAAGAGCAGCTGCAGCAGATCGTTGCGGCTACCCAGCTAGTTTCCTATGGGCAGCTCGAATGGTACGCTCGCTACCGACGCGACGCGGAACGTTCGCCGAGCGAGCGGATTGCTGCCGAGCCATTGATCGCAGAGGAAGGCGACTATAGCACTGGGTTGTGGATCGTCCGCAGTGGCTTTGCCCGGTTGAGTTGGCGTCAAGGGGTGGGGCATCGCACGTTAGCCTATGTGGGGAAAGGCGGCCTGTTTGGACTGGAGGAGCTGGTGCATCAGTATGTTCATGCTCCTGAAGAACCTCCTGTGCCCCTGCAGCATTCGTTGCGGGCCATCGGCTATGTGGATACGTTATGGATTCCAAAGCATGTTGTTGTAAAGCACCTGTTGCCATTTATTCGCCGAGACGAACTGCCTCCTCCGATTGAGTCGCCTCGCTACCGCTTCAACGCTCCGCTACTGGATGCGCCATTGGAAACCGGTCCTGCCGCTATCGATCCGGGATTGCTCGAGTTCCTGGTCGATCACCGGCTGAATAATGGCCAGCAAACCATGGTCGTGGATCTGGAACGCTGCACACGCTGCGACGACTGCGTGCGGGCTTGTGCGGCAACACACGGTGGAGCACCGGTCTTCGAACGCACGGGGCCCATCTATCATCAGTGGATGTTCCCTAAAGCATGCATGCACTGCGAAGATCCGGTCTGCATGATCGGCTGTCCCACCGGAGCCATTCACCGTGATACCCGTACTGGTTTAGTGGAGATCAACGAAGCGACCTGTATCGGTTGCCGTACTTGTGCTCAGAGTTGCCCGTATGACAACATTCGCATGGTGCCGGTGCACAGTGCTGCTGGCGAGCCTTTGCAGGACTCCACCACCGGCCTACCGATCCTACAGGCGAGCAAGTGTGATTTTTGCCAGGATCGCGGAGGCGCGCCGGCATGCTACGATGCATGTCCGCATGATGCCTTGGTGCGGATTGATACCAGTGATATGGACTCGCTGAAAAATTGGTGGCATAGGAAGGTCGCATGACAGGGATGGTCAAGAAGCAGATCGCCAATATCAGCTTGGTGATGGCCATCGGCGCCGTCTGGTACTGGCTTCGGGCCGTCGATGAGCGTCTGGGGGATGCCGCCATTCTCAGTGGTTGGTTGCTCTTGTCCGCCTATGTGGGGCTGATGTTACTGTGGATCCGAAAACGCATTTACGCACGCCGATGGGGGCGTGTGGCCGGCTGGTTGGCCCTCCATCGGCGACTCGGCTGGTTCGCGGCTGCGGTATTCATGATGCATATCGGATGGCCCATCGAAGGCCGCTTCGAACAGGTGTTGGCCATGAGCTTCTTGGTGGTCACTGCCACGGGCATCCTGGTCTCGATCGCCAGCCGCACGGTTCCTCGGCGGTTGTTGGCCCTGCCCACCGACTACCGATGGGAGCAGATTCCTGCCCTGCAGCGACAGGTGGCCCAGCAAGCCCACTGTCAGGCGATCGCTTCCGCGTCGTTCGACGAAGGAGCAACGCTGGCGGAGTTCTACCACACGCAATTGCTGCCGTTCTTTCAGGGCTCGCGCAGTTGGTTGTATGTGGCGTGGCCCTCCGGTTCACGGCGTCGGCGGCTGGTGGGGCAGCTTCACCAGCTACGGCGTTACTTGGGGCCGCGGGGCAAAGAAGTGGAGCAGACGCTCGCACGGTTGGTTCAACAAAAGGACGATCTCGACTACCACTACGCGCTACAGCGAAGATTGCGCGTAGCATACGCAGCCCACGTGGCGCTTACCTGGGCGTTAGGAATGATGATCGCCGCCCATGTAGTACTGGCTCTGCGGTTTCAAGGAGCCTGGTAGCATGAGCGACGCCGAGCGAACGACGGACGATTGGCATGGCGAACGTGGGGTGACGTCGCCTCGCTGCAATCCCGCCGCCAAGTGGATATGTGGGTACCAGCACCTGGGGATCACCTGCCCCTCCGGCCCTCAAGGGCGTGGCAAGTGTGGACTGGTCGTTGGCCAGCCTGGCAAGGCGCCATCGCTTGCCTCGATGGACGCATCGGCGGCAGAGAACGACGAGTTGCTACGGGAAATGGGGCCTTGCATTCCTCGTCGCTCCCCATGGCATGCTCGTTATCTTTGGGCACTCAACTTGGGCATTCTCGCCGCCGGCGCGATCCTCGTGGGGTTCAATCTGCCGGTTCGGGAAGCCATCTTTGTCCCCGGTCCTCTATCTCCGCCGCATGCTCAGATTCTGAGCGGCCGTGCTCTGGTGGATCGATGCGGACAGTGCCATCCCCAGGTTCATGGCGGAACCGCCACTGCCACGCAGGATCAATTGTGCTTGAAATGCCATGACCAGCACTTGCCGGATGCTGGTTGGGGCACTCCACATGACCTTAGCGACGCCATGTGGCACGAGGTGCTCCACCGACGGCTAGCTCTCACGCGTCAACTCGATCCCACACAGCCGGCGGCAGCCAGCGATCATCAGATACATCGAACTACGCGATGCGCTGACTGCCATCGCGAACACCACGGTGCAGCGCATCGCCTGACGACGATGACCGATGCTCAATGTCAGACCTGCCACGCGCAGCGTTTTGCCAGTTTCGCCCATGGTCATCCGGAGTTTCGGAATTATCCGTATCGCATGCCGCAATCGATCCGCTTCGACCATCGACGGCATCACGAACTGCATTTCGCACGCGCGGATCAGGCATTCACTTGCCAGGCGTGTCACGTCGATGATCAACGAGCATCCTTGGTGGGGCATGTTTTTCGCACACTCGATTTCGAGACGACGTGTTCCCAGTGCCATGCGGCGGGAATGCGGGCAGAGCAGTCGGACGGCTGGGTGGCGTTGGCGATTCCGAGTATCGCTCCCGATGACATGGACCAGCACGATAGCCTGTGGCGCACCTGGCCTGAGCATGCTCGATTCGGGTTCGAAGGGACAGTATCCTTTCCCCTACGGGTGTTGTTGGCTGCCGATCCAACGTTGCACCCAGCGCTGGCTCAGTTGCCTTCCTCAGGGCGAATCGAAGACGTTCCCCAGGCCAGACGCGCGGAGGTCGGATTGTCGCTCGCTCGCGGCATTCACCAATGTATCGACGACCTGGTGAACGAGGGGCAAGCTGCATGGCGCCGACGTTTGACGTCCGTCCTTACCGATCTATGTCAGCTTCCACTTCACGAGCCAACCCGGGAAATCCTCGAACGGGCCACCTCAGGAATCCCGTCCGACCTGTTTGACACCATGCGGCAACAGTGGTTCGTCGAGGGAGGAGAGCGAAGTGCGCAGTCGCCGGCCAGACCCTCCGTGTTCCAATTCACCGGGTGGCATCTTCAGGAAGATTTGTTCGAGTTCGGGGATGGTGCATCCGGCCAAGATCCAACCGCCCTCTTCGGCGAACCGCCGGTCAGCGGACCTGCGAATGGGAAACGACGCTCCGCCGCCGACCGCATCCTCGTTGCTGGTTGGTACCTTGATCACCCAACCCTCTCCCTGCGGTATCGTCCCCAGGTGCATGCCGATCCTACACTCACCGCCTGGGCCGAACTGGCCGTGCTACTCGATTGGGCAGCGGAGAACGATGGGGATCACCAAGATGCTCCATCGATTCGCCAAATCCTGGGGCTATTCGAGGAGGGGGCCTCCGCCGTGGATTTGCCGGGAGATTGTCTGTCCTGTCACGATTTGAGTAACGAGTTTCAGCGGGAAAACTGGTGGGCCAGGTTCGAAAGCTCCGACGAGCGTGAAACAACCGGTGCATTGGTGACGCCGCTGCTCCACTCTCCTTGGCGCTCGGTGCAACGTCCAGCTGACGTGCGGCTGTTTACTCGATTCGATCATCGGCCGCACCGCACGATAGCTGCCCTGGCCGATTGCGTCGCCTGCCACCAACTTGCGGCAACCGAGTCCGGCGGACCGAGTGATGCCATGTTATCGCATCCCACGTCCTCCGATTTTCATCCGATGCGGCTGGAACAATGTGCCTCATGCCACCATGACGATGCCGCCTCTGCTTGTACCTCCTGCCATCAATACCACGTCGGCAGGCAGGGCGTAGAGTGGGCCATGGGAGGGAGCGAAGCTTGGCGCCGACGGGCTGCCCGTGACGAGCTGCGTCAGTTGCCGGCGGGGGCCGCTGCCGATTCGGCGGGATTGGTTCCGACCGGCGTGCCCCGGCAAATACGTTGATAGTCCATGTGTTTTTTCTGGATCCAAAATTTGGTTTCTCGTGGCAGTCCCCAATGGTTCCACCAACCAATGCGATCCAGGTGCTCGACAGCCAAATCGAAACGCTCGGCAGCCACTTGCGCTAGAGCCAGGTTGTGATGCGCCGCGGCGTTCCCCGGAAATAGCTTCAGCGCCTTTTCCCAATACTGCCGTGCCCTAGGCCAATCGCCGCGCGATGCCGCACGATTGCCCGCCAACACCCATCGATGCCCGGGCAAGACAGGGAAAGTCGCCAGTTGGACCGTCTCACGTCCGACCCATGGGCCCACCAGCTTCCACGACTCACGAGCAATGGCGATCGCCATCCGTTGCTCGGGGACTTCTACCGCCACCAGATCGGGATATTCTGCCAAGATCTGATGGTCGTCGATGCTGAGAACGTACGTGTCGAACGTCTTCCCTGTTTGGGGATCGATCCATCGCCAAGCAATGGTTATCTTCCCCGCATTCTTCCCATCCCCTGGCCGTCCCCATCGTGAGATTGGCCAGCGCGGCACTGAAGAGGTGGGCGCGTCCACCTCCGATTCGGGGTGAGTGAACGTATCGACCAGGATTTCGCCATCGAGAATGGCGTCGGCCTGGAGACGACGCGCGGCGGCAACGATCATCGCATCGTGTTGCAGGGCGGAGGTGGAGGCTAGACGCACTGGAGCCGCCTCGGTGAGCCTGTCCGCTGTCAGGACGATGGCATCGGCCCGCTGCCACGGGCGCTGGTGCAGCAGCTGTTCCTCAACTTGGGGGACCAAAGGCGAAGCGCCGCCGATAGGGGCGATGGCAAGCCGCTGAGCGGCTGCGTGCGGAAAACGAGGTGGGTGCAGCACGTACATCCCCACCCTTGCCCGGCATCCCAGCAAGCCGACCAACAGGCCGATCGCTAACGCTGGCACCCAAGGCGGGCAACAGGGGGGGCGCGACAAGCCATCGGTGCAATGCATCGTGGTCGGGTGAGCTACGAGACGAAACCGCTACTAAAACGTGGCATCCTGCACCTATGCGAGTACCACGCCGCTATCCCTCTCGTCAACCCCAGCCATCTCGCGAATCCCGACTTCCCGACTGTCCCGACTTCCCGACTGGGTTGCATGAAGCTTCATGCAACCTCCCGACTCGGCCGAGTCGCTCGCTTCCCAGGGACTCGCCCGATTCGCCGAAGGGCGGGCGACGGCTACAATGAGTCCCCGTGAGCGGCTGGGGAGCGACGCCGCGGATGCTCGATCGCGGTATCGTTCCTCAAACCGCCCCTGCGCGCGAAATCTGGGCGGTGGATTGCCGACAGTTGTCGTGCCCACGAATCATAGGATGTGCGAGGAAGGAGCGGAGTAATGGAAAGAGTCACGGTGCGCTACTTGGGAAGAGTGCAGGGAGTCGGTTTTCGTGCTACTGCCGCCCATCTGGCGCAGGGGTTTGAGGTGACCGGATTTGTTCGCAACGTGCACGATGGATCGGTCGAACTCGTCGCTGAAGGCGAGCCGCCCGAGCTGCGAAAGTTTCTCAATGCCATCGCCACGCAGATGGGGAACAAGATTGTCGAGCAACGTGAGCAGTGGGAACCGATCGAACGACGTACCTTCGATCGGTTTACCATCGAGGCGTCAATATGACGTTCGAGGTTCGTCTGGCCACCCAACGCGGCTGGGCTCCCCCCGCGTGGGGGCAGCGGGCAAGATTTTAGTTGGCATAGCGAATAGAGTAAGATGGATCATGGTCCGACCGATGGCCTTGGTTGAGGTGGGGCAACTGGTCCTGTCCCAGCAGCGGCTTGCAACGACGATATCGCCTCCGTAGCAGGGTATGCGAGACTGTGTCCTACTCGACGGATCCTCCTGACGAGCTACGAATTGACGAGGCGTTGGCCGAGTACATGCAGCAATGCGATGCTGGCACGCCACCAGACCGGGAGGATTTTCTAGCGCGGCATGCGGATATACGTCCGCACCTGGAATCGTTGCTCGAATCCATCGACTGGATGGAACGGGTGGCGGGCTGGCGACCAGCGGAGGAGGATCTCCAAAACACCATGGTGCCGCCCCCGGCTCCCGCGGTGGACGACCGTACCCACCGCCACGAGGTAGGTAATGAAGCGACGATCGCCTTGGATAAGTCGACCGTTGCCGTTTCCGGCGCTGAGGATGCATCCCCCGCGGCGCCACCTCCTCCCATGCACTCGACCTCTCCCACTCTCCCCTGCCAATTCGGTGAGTACCGATTGGAGCGGATTTTGGGGCGCGGGGGCATGGGAGTCGTCTACCTGGCCTACCAAACCCACCTCCAGCGTCCTGTGGCGTTGAAAATGATCCGCAGTGGGGCATTGGCCGGGCCGACAGAGATTCGCCGATTCTACAGCGAAGCGCGTGCTGCGGCTCAACTGAAGCATCCCTACATCGTTACCGTGTATCAGTGTGGGGAAATTGATGGCCATCACTTCTTTTCGATGGATTACATCGAAGGTGCCGATCTGGCACAAAAGGTGCGGCACGGTCCGTTGCCTCCCCACCAGGCTGCTCGTTACGTTCGCGATGCCGCCCGTGCCATCGCCTACGCCCATCGCCGAGGAATCGTCCACCGTGATCTGAAGCCGGCGAATATCCTGGTCGACGAGCATGATCAGGTGCATATCACCGATTTTGGGCTGGCCAAGACAATCGGGGTCGATACGGGGCTCACGGTTTCCGGCGCGGCCATAGGAACTCCCAGTTTCATGGCGCCCGAGCAGGCTGCCGGCAGCGTCGATGAACACGGGGTTGCTCCTGACATATACTCTTTGGGCGCCATCTTGTTTGCTCTGGTAACCGGCCGGCCGCCGTTTCGATCGGGATCGGCCATGCAGACAATGATGCAAGTGATTCATCGGCCGGCACCGCGTGCTTCGGCGTTGAACTCGCGTGTCGATGCGGACCTGGATACGATTATCGATGTTTGCCTTCAAAAAGCTCCCGAGCGGCGGTACCCTACCGCAGACGCGTTAGCCGATGATCTGGATCGCTATTTGGAGGGGCAACCAATCTTGGCTCGCCCTACCCCCTGGTACCGCCGGGCTTGGTATTGGTTATTGGGGGTACCCATATTGCGAGCCTTATTGGACCATCGTGTCGAACAACCCTCCCAGGCGCATCGATGGTTTCAACGTGCCTTGATCGCCTTTCTCGTCTTACCGTTGCTGTTGGTGGTCACCTTTAGCGCCACGGCTCGATGGACCGCCGAAGCGATTCCCCATCGCGTGGTTTTGGCAGGGGGAAATCCACAAGGGGCCTATGCTCCCCTCATGGAGTCTCTCGTCCAGCGCATCAATGCGCAAGGACGAACCGCAGCTCGGCTGCTGACGACCGAGGGTTCGACGGAGAATCTGGAGCTACTGCTCACCGAACGTGTGGATTTGGCCATCGTGCAGGCAGATGCTATCACCACTCCTCGTGTCGCGGTTGTTGCCCCATTGTTCTACGAGGCGGTGCATTTGATTGCTCGCACGGATACGGATATCCAGGCAGTGGACCAGTTTCGTGGTCACCGCGTCCTCATCGGTTCGCCGAAATCGGGATCGCGAGATGTCGGTGTGAATCTATTACGGTTTGCGGGGGTGTCCCCCGAGGAGGTGGAGCTGGTATCCGGAGCCTGGTTCGACCCCACGTTGGAAACGCCCTGGGATGCCGCGATTGCTGTTCACAAAACGGGCGCCGCGCCCATGCGTGCACTACTGGCTAGCGGGAAGTATCGTTTACTTCCTTTTCCCGCTGCCTGGCAATTCGCCCTGCAGTATCCGGCTTTCCATCCGCTGGTTCTCGATCAGCAGGCTTATCCCGATAGTGCCATCCCGGCGACAGGAATTCCCACGGTGGCCACCACCGCCTTCTTGGTGGCCCGCCGTGACACGCCATCTCGACTCATCACCCACATGCTGACCGAGTTGTATCATCCCGACGTCTCCGTGCCGTGGGGGATCATTCCACCGGAGATGAGCGCCAATTGGCAAAGCTTGCCGTGGCATCCAGCCGCTCACGCGTTCCTGCAAGCCTACCGCGGAGGCTTGCTATCGGACTCGCAATGAGGGCAGAGGGCCAACGGTGTTCTTCATCCGTTGCCGTTGGCTTGGCTATCCGTCGACGTCGGCAGTCGTCCACTTCCCGTCGATGTACCGCCATGTAGAACCGGTCGGGTTCTTATCCTGCAGCAGCCAAGGCAAGCGTCCCTGTCGCACGCCGTCGTAACAGGTCAGCTTGGCGAAGCGATGGATGGAAGCCGGAATGCCGACCGCGGTAAATCCAGGATGGCCAGTCGCGGGAAAAGGGCCACCATGATTCATGGCCGGACTGACGGCTACTCCGGTAGGCATCTTGTCATTGAGCAGCCGTCCCACACGCTGGGTGAGGATCGAGGCCAAAGCGGGATAATGGGGGTCGTCGGAACCGTCTTCGGCTGAGCAGATGCAGCCGGTCAAGTTGCCTTCCAGGTGCCGCAGGACGTCGGCCAACTGATCGATGGTGTCGGCCACGACTACCAGCGACGCATTGCCGAAGGCCTCGGTTTGGAAGACTTCCGGTTGCCGTAGGAACGCCTCTGCTGAGGTGCGCAGCAGCGTGTTTTCCACCGCGCACCGTCCCTGGCGAGCCTGTCCCCCACATAGCAATTCCGCCCCGGCGCGGACCAATGTATCAACCGCTGCCACCAGCGACTGCTGCACGCTGGGGGATAGCAGCACGCCCGGTTCATTGGCGCTCATCCGTTGTCTGACCGAGTCGATGAACGTTTCTGTTTCCTGCCCGGACAGCGCGAGGACCAAGCCGGGGTTGGTACAGAACTGACCGGTTCCCATCAGCACGCTGGTCATGAATTCATCGACCAGCTTTTCTCCACGTTCTCGCAAGGCGCCGGGCAACATCACCACCGGATTGACACTTGATAATTCGAGGTAAATCGGTTTGCCAACCTTATCGGCGGCGGCCTTGAGTACCAATCCGGCTTTGCGGCTGCCGGTGTACCCCACGGCACCGGTGCGGCGATCGGAAACCAGACGCTCTCCGTCGGCATGCGAGGTCCGGTAAATAAGTTGGACGGTGGCCTCCGGCAATCCCGTTTGACTGGCGGCTTGTCGCGCCAGCTCGGCCAATTTGCGCGTCGTTCCAGGGTGAGAGGTATTGGCCTTGCCGATCACCGGATTTCCGGCGGCGATGGCCGCTGCAAAGTCACCACCAGAAACACTGCCGAAGGCCAGAGGAAAATTGTTTGGGCCGAAGACAATCACCGGACCGATCGGCTCATAACACGACCGAATGTTCAACTTCGTGTCAATCGTCGGCATCGCCCAGGTGCCTTCACGAGCTGCGGCTGCGGCCTGTCGAAGCTGGTTCGACGTGCGCGGCCCTTCGACTTTCGCCAATCGCGGCTCGATCGGCAATGCGGTTTCCTGGTGCGCCAATTCCGCGATCTCCGCCATGTTGGCATCGATAAGATCGGCGTATGTATCGAGAAACTGAGCAATTCTCGCGGCGGGTAGTTGGCGGAGACGAGCGGCGGCGTCTACGGCCGCCGCAAGCGCTGCCTCGCAGTCCTCCCACGTGCTCACGGGATACTGCGGTGGTAAAGGTTCAAGCGTGGTGGGGTTAAGCGCCTGAAATGTCTCCGTACCATGGGATGCTTGCCACCGGCCAGCGATCAGGACTGGCTCGTTTTGCACTGCTGTCGCCATCTCGTTGAACCTCTTTGCTACGCGTTCTGGTGCCTGGTATGCGCTACCGGGGAGGGACGTTTCCCATGGCCGCTGGACGGTGTCCCGTCACGACGGACTTGATAGGGAAGCCATCCCCCAATCCGACAAGGGGAAAAATGATCAACCCGGGACGCAAGCCGAGTGCCCACTTGTTGCCAAGCGGCGTGCGACTAGCCCTCGCCGACTAGCCCTCGACTGCGGCGAACCGATCTTGCAGGGATTGTACCGTAAGCTCCTCGGTTCGTAGAGCCTCCATGGCCTTCACGGCTGCCATGGCCGCTGCCATCGTGGTGATGCATGGAACACCGTTCTGGACGGCGGCCGCCCGAATCTTACCTTCGTCCGTCCGCGCGCCCTTGCCACTGGGCGTGTTAATGATCAACGCTACTTCATCGCTCTTCAGGTAATCGATGAGGTTGGGAGAACCTTCCGCGATCTTTTTCACCACGGTAACCGGCAGGCCCAACTGCTGGATGCACTGCGCTGTGCCCGGCGTCGCCAACAAGTGGTATCCCATTTCATGCAAGGGTTTGCAAATATCCGGCAGGCCTGCTTTGTGGCGAGAGTTCAGACTGATGAAAATATTCCCCGACTTGGGCAGCACCACGCCGGCGGCCAATTGGGCTTTGGCGAAGGCGATGGAGAACCTTTCGCTGATGCCCATCACCTCTCCCGTGCTCCGCATTTCCGGGCCCAACGCGATATCGACCCCGGCAAACTTGCGGAAAGGGAAGACGCTTTCCTTGATCGATACGTGGCGGGGCAATGGTTCGCGATCGACGCCCAATTCGTTGAGGGTGCACCCGGTCATGACCTTAGCGGCCAACTTCGCCACAGGAACTCCCGTGGCCTTGGCCACGAACGGTACGGTGCGGCTGGCCCGCGGGTTGACCTCGATGACATAAACGTTGAGTTTTCCGTCCTCGTTTTTCACGGCGAATTGGACATTCATCAGCCCCACTACCCGCATGCGCTTGGCCATGGCCCAGGTGGCTTCGCGGATCTCCTGGATCACTGGTTGTGGCAGGCTGTAGGGAGGGATCACGCAGGCGGAATCACCAGAGTGGACACCCGCCTCTTCGATGTGTTCCATGATTCCCATGACCACCACGTTTTCGCCATCGGATAGAGCATCCACGTCGACTTCGATGGCGTCTTCGAGGAAGCGATCGATCAACACGGGTTGTCCCTCGGCGACGATGAAGGCTTCGGCGACGAAACGCTCGAATTGCGCTTTGTCGTAACAGATCTCCATAGCGCGACCACCGAGTACAAAGCTTGGGCGCACCAGCGCGGGGAAGCCTACCTGTTTCGCCGCCAACCGCGCTTCGTCCATGTTGCGAGCGATGGCATTGGCCGGCTGAGCGAGCCCCAGATCCTTGAGCAACTGCTGGAACTTTTCTCGGTCTTCGGCTGCTTCGATCGTATCGACCGAGGTGCCGATGATGGGCACACCGGCGGTCGCCAATCCACGGGCCAGGTTCAACGGCGTTTGGCCACCGAATTGGACGATGACTCCATCGGGCTGGACGCGGTCGAAAATATTCAGCACGTCTTCGGTGGTCAGTGGTTCGAAAAACAGGAGGTCACTGGTGTCGTAGTCGGTGCTCACCGTCTCCGGATTGCTGTTGACCATCACGGATTCGATGCCCAGCTCGCGGAGTGCAAAGCTGGCATGGCAGCAACAATAGTCGAACTCGATGCCCTGCCCGATGCGGTTGGGACCACCGCCAAGAATCATGATCCGTTTCTTCCCCTCGGGCTTGGGCGGCGTCTCGTCCTCGTCCTCGTAGGTGCTGTAGTAATAAGGCGTGTAGGCTTCGAACTCCGCGGCACAGGTGTCGACCGCCTTGAAGGTAGCCACGATGCCATGGCTCTTCCGCCACTGGCGCACTTCCAGGTCGTCGCTCTCCAGAAAATGGGCCAATTGGCGATCGGAAAAGCCATACTGCTTGGCTTGCTTCATCAATTCCGGCGACATCCGCTCCAGGCTACCGACCGCTCGCAATTCGTCTTCTAGCTCAACGATTTGCTTTAACTGATCGAGGAACCAGGGGTCGATGTGCGTCAGCTCGTGGATCTCGTCGATGCTCATGCCCGCCTTCATGGCATACCGCAAGTACCACACGCGGTCGGGGTTGGGACGGGCGAGAAAACTACGGATCTCGTCTTCATCCGGCTGCTCGTCCGTGCCCCAGCGGTCCTTGTTGTCGCCACCGAAGCCGAAGGCGCCGACCTCCAAACCACGGAGCGCTTTTTGAAACGACTCCTTGAACGTGCGCCCAATCGCCATCGTTTCACCGACGCTTTTCATTTGCGTCGTCAACGTACTATCCGCCTCGGGGAATTTCTCGAAGGCGAAACGGGGGATCTTGGTCACACACATAATCGATGGTCGGTTCAAAGCAGGCGACCGTCTTGCGGGTGATATCATTGGGCAGCTCCCACAGGCGGTAGCCAACGGCCAGCTTGGCGGCAATCTTGGCAATGGGGAATCCGGTCGCTTTGCTGGCCAAGGCACTGGAGCGGCTGACGCGGGGGTTCATCTCGATGACGATCATCCGCCCCGTGTCCGGATTGATGGCGAACTGGATATTGGAACCGCCGGTCTCTACGCCGATTTCCCGGATTACCGCCAGGGAGGCGTCCCGCATGCGTTGGTATTCTTTGTCGGTTAGTGTCTGTGCCGGAGCCACGGTGATCGAATCGCCCGTGTGCACTCCCATCGGATCAAAGTTTTCGATGGCACAGATGATCACCACGTTGTCGTCCTGGTCACGCATCACCTCCATCTCGAACTCTTTCCAGCCGATGATCGATTCCTCGATCAGTACCTCGGACACCGGCGATTGGATGAGCCCGTTGCGGACCAGGGTCTCGAAGTCATCGCGGTTTGTAGGCGATCGAGGAACCGGAGCCGCCGAGGGTGAAGCTCGGGCGGACGACACACGGCAGCCCAATCCGCTCCAGGGCCTCTTTCGCTTCGGCCACCGTATGGACGACTTCCCCGCGACAAACATCCAATCCAATCCGTTCCATGGCTTCCTTGAACTGGTCGCGTTCCTCCGCCTTCGCGATCACTTCGGGAATCGCCCCGATCATCTCCACGCCATACTTTTCCAATACGCCGTGCCGATGCAGATCCATGGCAACGTTCAAGCCGGTTTGGCCGCCGAGGGTGGGGAGGAGAGCGTCAGGGCGCTCCTTGGCAATGACTTTTTCCAAGATTTCCCACGTCAATGGTTCGATGTAGGTGCGATCGGCCGTGCCCGGATCGGTCATGATGGTCGCCGGGTTGCTGTTGACCAGCACCACCTCGTACCCCTCTTCCCGCAATGCTTTGCAGGCCTGAGTCCCGGAGTAATCGAACTCACAGGCCTGGCCGATGACGATGGGGCCCGACCCGATGATTAGAATCTTCTTGATGTCGGTTCGCTTTGGCACCGTACTCTACCTCTCCCTCGATACCGTGTCCCGTAACTCAGCGGCCCGACGATTGGTTGGGAGCCGCTGCACCATCTTCTACTTTTTCTACTTTGCTTGAACAGCATCGCATCCAAGCGACGCTTCGCAACGACAGGTGAACGCGGATCGCCACCGCACGCGGCCGAGCCACCACGCTTGCAAAATTTCCCAAGACTATCACGATTTCGCGACACCTGCCAAGGGGACGGACGAGATTGGGAGAGGATAATCGGACCGGGGCTGGAGCCGGACCAACGCAACTACAGCTTCTGTTCGAGAGATGGGAAGTGCCGGCGGCCGCTTATTGACTTTTGCACCCGCCTTATGGGATACTTACGCTCTATTGGATCGCAAGCGTAACTCGCTGGCACGTTTCTTTATTTTGTTCAACTCGAAGGGAGTAATGGCAACAACGTGGCGCCAACAGGAAAATACCGTAGGGACGAAAGGGATTCCGACCAGACGCGAGTCAACAACAACATTCGTGAAAGACAGGTCCTGGTGATCGATGAAGAGGGCCGCAAGCTTGGCGTCTTAGATATTCGGGACGCGCTAGATCGAGCCCGGGAAGTCGGTTTGGACCTGGTCGAAGTGGCTCCCAATGCCAAACCACCCGTTTGCCGAATCATGGATTACGGCAAATATAAGTACGAGCAGAGCAAGAAGCGCAACAGCCAGTCGGCAGCTCACCATACCAAGCTCAAAGAAATCCGCTTGCGACCCAAGACCGGTGAGCACGATATTGAGTTCAAGGTCAAGCAGGCGATCGGCTTCCTGAAACATCGGGATAAGGTGCAGGTATCCGTTCTCTTCCGCGGTCGCGAGATGGCCCATATCGAGGAGGGGAAGCGGGTCATGGATAATGTGCTCGAGGAATTGCTGCAGTACGGCAAACTGGAGTCCCCGCCGCAACAGCAGGGGCGGCGCATGCTAGCCACCGTGGCTCCGAAGTGATCGCCGGCGGCGTCTCTCACCCGCCTCCTGCCCCCCAGTGCGCGGACTCTAGCAGTGACGGGATGAATGGGAGTGACGCACGACTTCTAGCAGCGGGGCCACCCGGTCTTCATGCTGAGCAGTGATAGTCTCTATCGATAAGAAAGCGGCAGGTAGTGCACGGCTGTCGTTCGGTCGCCATGCCATGCCTCGGTCGAATTGTCGAGCCTGCTGGTCCTGTGCCGGCCCTGGGGGTGATCGAGCCGCAGACCGGTCTGCCCGCACCGGTCAGGTCGTCGTTTTGCCCGTCGCTGCGTGGCGCGTCTTCAGCATGGGACCGCGCGGACGCGGCTGCGACGTGGCCCTTTACACCAATGGCAGCAACCAGGCGCCCAACAAGGTGAGGCCGAATCCGATCAATCCCATGAGCGTGAGGGCAACGGTGAACGTCTTCAAGGTTTGTGGTACTGTCATGCCGGTCATCGTACACACCTGCCAAAAACCACTGTCGTTCATCCAGCTCAACGGTTTCGAACCGCAGCCGATAGCTAGGGCCACATAGAGCCGATGAAATGGCAGGTCGACCGTATCGAGCATGGGAGAAATGATCGCCACCGAGGTCATCATCGCCACGGTGGCACTCCCTTGCGCGGCACGGATGAGAGTGGTCACGGCAAAAGCCATTACCAACAAACCCCATGGGGTACTCATGCTATCGAACTGGCCAGCAATGGCTTCTGCCAAATGGAGTTGTTGTAGCGAATAGCCGAACGCCCCCCCCGGCGCTGGTAAGTAGTACGATCATTCCCGCATCGCTCAAGCCCTTGGCCACGACCGATGTCGGTGTTCCGGCACGAGGAGGAAACCAATGGACCATGATGATGGCTAACAGGCCGGCAACGAGGAACACGAGCGTCGAGTCGCTGGCAGCATCGATCAGCCATTGATAAGACGCTAGGCGATTGGCCAGCCCCGCATGACGTGACATGGCGAACGCGAGCACGGCGGAGCCGCTGAGCAGCAGAATCGGCACGAGAATGGGCAGAGGTGCAACGCTAAGTGGAACGGAACGCGCCGGGGATGGCGGAGACGAATGGTCGTCGGCTGCGTCGACCACTGGCAATTTCAGCCAACGACTGCACCACCGACCATAGAGGAGTCCACAGCAGGCGGCAGCACCGCCGACCACGATCCCACCCAACATCATCAGGCCGAGATCGATGTCCAGGGTTGTCGCCACGAGCAACGGACCTGGCGTGGGGGGGACCAAAGAGTGGGCCATGGTGGCGCCCACCAGGATGGCCATCACCGAGGTCACGTAGTGAGCAGGGCGGAATCGTCCAGCAGCTTTGGCCAGCGGCAACAGCAGATAGAACACGTTGTCGAAAAATACCGGAATCCCTAGGAAGAAACCGCTGGTGGCCAGCGCGGGAGCCGTTCCCCGGCGCCCGAAAACTGCCATGATGAAGGCGACCAATCGCTCAGCAGCTCCGCTCTCGAGCAAGCAAGCGCCCACGACGGCGGCCATGGCCACAGGAATCCCCAGCTTGCGGACCGTCCGTGCAAATCCTTGTGTCAGCCGTTCCCCCAAACTGCTCCAACGACTTCGCCGGGCTTCTTGTAGCACGTGCGCTGGCACCAGGACGTCACCTCGCTGCAACGTGGCTCCAGGGGGAAGCCGAGGTTCGTACCAATGCCAGGCGGCGGTGACCGTTTGCCCTGCCGCCGCGGCGCGGACCAACTCCGAGGGCAGCAAACGGCGCAGTTCCACCCGGACTGCCTGCTCTACCGATTGGCCCGCCGGGATCAACACCATGGCTCCCTCCGGCGGTGCGCGTCGCAACCCAATCCATGTTCCGGACAGCGCCACGATTTCATACCGTTGATCGGCTACTTGATCGGCAATGAAAAGCGCCTCCGGGGTGGCAGCCAGGAGGAACAGACTGGCCAGCAGCAGCGAAATCATGGGGTGCAAGCGCAGCCAGAGGATGAGCACCAGCACCAGCGCTACGCCAATACCTGCGATAACAAGAACGTTCATAGAACCGCATTCTGGACAATGAACGGGAATCGAGCCACAATGCGGCTCGTGCCATGGGAAACCAGGGGGCTCGGGATGCCATGCAGTCGCGCCGCGGCGAAACTCCGAACACGCTTTTCAGTGCGACAAGTGTACCGTATCGACAGGGCCGCGGTTAGTGTGCCGGGCGAGCACGGACTCCTCCGACTGGTCGGCGTCGCGTCCGGTTTGGAAGACCATGGCATGAACCGATTCAACAACCGCGCCCAGAAAACTCGATCGTTTGTTATCCGCCTTCGCCAACCACAATCGGCAGGGAGAAGAACATGTCCCATGAGAAATCTGCGCGTGATCCCCAGCGCCTGCGCAGTGCACGTTGGTTTGCTCCCGATGATCTGCGTTCCTTCGGGCATCGGTCGCGCATGAAGCAGATGGGGTACGATGATCACGACATTCGTGACAAACCGATCGTGGCCATTTTGAACACCTGGAGCGATTTGAATACGTGCCACTCGCACTTTCCTCAACGCGTCGAAGAGGTGAAACGAGGGGTGTTGCAGGCGGGCGGGCTGCCGGTGGAGATTCCCGTCATGAGCCTGGGCGAAATGCTGATGAAGCCCACCACGATGCTGTATCGGAACCTGTTGGCGATGGAGGCCGAGGAGGTGATGCGTTGCCATCCTGTCGATGCGGCCGTGCTCATGGGGGGGTGTGATAAGACGGTTCCGGCCTTGCTGATGGGAGCTATCTCTGCCGACATCCCTGCGATCTTTCTTCCTGCCGGGCCGATGCTCAAAGGACGCTGGCGCAACGTTACGTTAGGCAGCGGCTCCGACGTATGGAAATACTGGGCCGAACGGTGTGCGGGAAACCTGTGCGATGATGCATTTTTCGAGATCGAGGATGGTATTGCGCGATCGGCCGGTACCTGCATGACCATGGGAACCGCTTCCACCATGGCGTGCGTGGCCGAGACCATGGGCATGACGTTGCCCGGCGCGGCCAGCATTCCCGCTCCCATGGCTGCCCATAGTCGAATGGCCGTAGCCACCGGACGACGGGCCGTCGAATTGGCCTGGGAAGAACTGCGCCCCAGTCGGATCGTGACGCCGCAATCGATCGAGAACGCTATCGTCGCAGATCTGGCGATCGGTGGATCAACCAATGCGATCGTGCATCTGATTGCCATCGCCGGGCGAATCGGCTGGGAATTAAAGCTCGAGCAGTTCGATCGCCTGTCTCGACAAGTGCCGGTGTTGGCCGATATTCGCCCCGGTGGTAGGTTCCTCATGGAGGATTTCCATGATGCCGGTGGAGTGCCGGCCCTGCTTGCGCGCTTGGAGGACCTGCTGCACACCGAGTGCATGACCGTCAGTGGTCGCTCATTGGGGGAGCAGATTCGCGGATCGGAGTGTCTGAACGACGAGGTGATTCGGTCGCGTGACAACCCCGTCTCCAGGACTGGGGGAACGTCCGTATTGTTTGGCAACCTAGCACCGGAGGGGTGCGTATTGAAGACGGTGGCTGCCGATCCTCGCTTGTTACGGCATCGTGGTCCCGCCGTGGTGTTCGATTCCTATGCCGAGTTGAAAGCGCGTATCGACGATCCCCACCTCGAGGTAAATGCGGATTCAGTGCTGGTGTTGCGGAGCGCAGGACCGTTAGGTGCGCCAGGGATGCCCGAATGGGGCATGCTCCCCATTCCCAAGAAACTTTTGCAACAGGGGGTTCGCGACATGGTGCGTATCTCCGATGCGCGGATGAGTGGCACCAGCTATGGCACATGTGTCCTGCACGTGTCGCCCGAGTCGGCTGCCGGTGGGCCTTTGGCGCTGGTGCAGACCGGTGATGAGATCGAGCTGGATGCGGACCTACGGCGAATACACCTGCATGTTACCGAGGAGGAATTGGCCCGTCGCCGAGCTGCTTGGAAACCGCCCCAACCGCGCTGGACTCGTGGCTACAATTGGCTGTACGCGCGACACGTGACGCAAGCGCACCAAGGATGCGATTTCGATTTCCTCCATGGCAGATCGCCTGGCGTCGAACCGGACATCTTTTGACAGGGGGCTAGCGTGGTGTCAATGGAGAGGTGGAATCGAGTGTCCAATACCGAATCAACGCGCAGCCGCCGCATGGTGGTATGCAGTCAGTGTCAGACGCCAGGGATCATCGACTTTTCACGCCCGCAGCCTCCGGCCTCCTGCGGCAAGTGTGGGCAGCTGTTGTGGTGCGATGGTCTGGTCGACTTAGCAAACGAGTTCGATTGTTCCGTGGATGCCATCTTGCCGGATGTATCTGCTCTGGATCGCGATGGTGTACTGCATGCGTTGGCACGCACGGCGGGATCGGCGTTGGGGTGGACTGAGGCCCAACAACAGGAACTGGCCGACGCGTTGCGGCGCCGTGAATCCCTGGGGTCCACGGGTTTGGGGAGAGGGGTCGCGATTCCGCATGCATCCCTGGAATGGATCGAGCGCCCTGTCGCGGTGGTCGCCCATGCCGCGCGTCCCGTCCCGTTCGCTGCCATCGATGGAGTGCCGGTGCACACATTTGTTCTGGTGGTTTCTACCAAGAAGGATCGCGAACATCACGTCGCCACGATGGAACGGTTTACGCGGATGCTACGCTGTCTGGTCAACTGGTGCTAATCCAGCAAACGGATGCCGCACCGGGAACGCCGCCGTTGCTCCTGCGGCCGGAGCGTCGTCTGGCTGGCGTGGCAGGAGCGACGGCGAGTAGGCCGTCCTCGGCTCGCTGCGTTCTCGCTACGCTGGCCATGAAAGAATAACTTTCCCGATGCTGCCGGGAAAAGTGCCTCGACCGTCGTCCCTGTGGGGCTTGGGTGTTAGTCGAGTTGGTGTAGAAGGCGACCTTCCCGGGAGCCATCCGACGGTGTCCCCCCCCTGCAGCCAACTCCTCTCGGCAGCCTGGGCGCCATCTGCTGCCCGGTGGTCTGGCGGGATCAGCGCATGCGGCTATGCGGTGGATTCTAAACGGTAATAACGATCGCGAGTAATCGGCCAGCTTGCGGTAACTCGACCATTGGCTACGATCTGAAACGCGTCGTGCAGGGCGACGGTGGGACATACGTGACCGGGAACGGCATGAAGTACTGCCCCCACGGCCAGTTCGTCGGCGGCGCGGCACCGCACCACCATATGCTCCTCGTGGTGGCTGACGATAGTCGCATCGGGAAGCTCAGGAAACACCGCTCGATGGGTCAGCGGCGCATCGGACGCCACGGCCTTATACCCTAGGTCCAACGTGACGCACCCGGCCACCGGCTTGGAGACCACGCGCGTCAACAAACTGCAGGCGTAGCGAAAGGGATGGAGGTCGTCAAACAGTCGGGCGTAGTTGGCATCGTGGAGCACACATGTGCCGGGAGAACATTCTAGTTCGCCGGAAAACGCTGGAATCTCGACCGCGGCGAAAAATGAGAACGTAGGCGTACCGCCGCAAACCAGAGTGGCGACTTCGTGGCCCGCGCGGCGCACTGCAGTGAGCACTTGGACCACCGCTTCCATCAAACTCTGCACCGCACTGCACCGCTCGTCTCGTGACGGCATGTGATGCTGGCCATCGTAGATCTGCATGCCACGTACGTGAAGATGGCGGTAATCACTCAAGGCTGCGTACAGTTCGACCGCTCGCTGGTCTGCCGGAACTCCCGTGCGGTGCAGGCCAGTGTCGATGTCGAGCATCACGTCAATCCGCCTGCCGGTGCGGGCGAAGACGCTATCGAGCTGTTGTGCGGCAGCAGGTGAATCGACCAGCGTCATGAAGCGGGTGGCCGGGAACTGTTCGCATAATTCCCGCAGCTTCCGCACCGCAGGACCGATCAGAGGGTAAGCGATCAAGACGTCGGGTACGCCGCAAGCGGCCAACATGGCTGCCTCGCGTAGTGTGGCACACTTGTGTTTGTCGATACCGGCGGCCAGTTCCAGGTGCACAATGCCCGGGCACTTATGAGTTTTCACGTGAGGGCGTACCCTAGACGCGCCGCCAGCCAGATCAATCATTGTCGCCAGGTTCTCGCGTACCACATCGGGGGACAGCAAGAGACAAGGCGTCAATAACGAATCGGCGTCAACCACACGATGGGACGCGATCAGCGAGGAGTCCGCGGAGGTTGTGGGCATGGTGTGCGCATGTTCCTGTCATGAGAAAAACGGTTGCCATGTATAGCATGTAGATTGCTGGTGTAAGGCTTGAGGATCAGGCAGGTGGCATCGAGGTAATCCGCCAGTGTCCAGACGACAGCCAACCGCGCCAACAACCGCTGCTGACCGTGACGCTGGCCTGGCGGAGAAACCATTGCGAGCAGTCACGCAGGCCGTCAGCCCAGAGTCTCATGCGGTTGCTGTCCACAGGACAACCAGTGCCGTCCTGGAAGCAAGGGCGGCTCATCGAACCGCCAAACTAACACATACAATTTCACGGTCGTTGCGGACAAAAACACAACGTTGCGCAAACGCTGGGTGACTCCAGACGACCGACCGGCCGAAGCACTCCGACGTGGGGTCAACGACGTGCATTCGGCCGCGTATCCGAAAGCCATCACGACTTAGATCGGCCAGCAGCAAATCGCCTGTCTCGGCGAAGATGAAGTAATGCTCGCCGTGGCGGACGGTAAAGGCGGTGCCATGCGAGGCGCGACGGGAGCCGCCGGTGGTAAGTTCGAAGGTGCTCCACAGCCGGGTGCCGTCGTGAGGATCAATGGCCATGTACTGCCCCGTCTCACAGTCCGAGCCGAAAATCGCCTCGGCGGTGAACAAGGGAGTGGCGTTGCCGGCGTAGAGTCCCATCTTGGGACGCCCCGTCCACAGCGGTTCGCCTGGTTTGCCATCCGGACCAATGGGTAACATCGCTGCCGTTTGACCGATTCCCGAGGCGAACAATAGGTTGCCTCTGAGCTGAGGAGCAGCGATGGCCATTCCATAACGCGGGGCCAAAGGGTAGTGCCAGGAAACCTCCCCGGTCAACGGATCCAGGGCACACAGCTCTTGGGAATGCCACACGATCAGCAGCGGTTTGCCGCCCAAGGTGTGGATCATCGGAGGGCAATACCCGATGTCGTCGACATCCAAGTTCTGCCACACCACGGCACCGCTGCGCTTGTCCAACGCGACGACAGCACTCCCCTGGCCTCCTGCCATGCAGTAGACCAGCTCGCCAGCTACCAGGGGATGGGCGGCGTAGCCCCATAACGGAGCTTGAGTGCCGAACTGCTGCGGTAGAGACGTTTTCCAGATGAGGTGACCGTCGTCGAGGTGCAAGCAGAGCAGATCCCCCTCGGCTCCCAGGACATACACGTTTTTCCCATCAACCGTGGGCGTGGCTCGTGGGCCATTGGGATAGGATATTTGATAAGGGCGCTCGTACTCGACTGTCCACAACACTTCTCCGCTTGCCGCTTCCAAGCACAAGACGCGTTCCTTGCCGTGTACGCGGTGTCGATTGGATGGATCATTGCGAATCTCGCCGTGCTCGACGACGTAATCGGTGACCAATACCTTGCCAGCGGCGACCGCTGGACCGGAATAGCCATGGGAGACCGGCTGGCGCCACAACACCGGCAACCCTTCCTCCGGAATCTGCTCCACCACTCCCGTCTCGCGATACACTCCATCGCGTTGAGGTCCCATCCATTGCGGCCAATCGTCCGCCGCACAAGAATCGACAACGCCGAGCGCCATCACACCGCCGACGGCCATCACCGCCAGGCTCCACACGGCACGGCGGAGCACTGGGGTAATCGCCGGTTGATCGCATCTGCCAGTGGCAAGTCTTATCGTAAGAAAAGGTATCAGAATGTTCACCGGTCATGCTCCTAAAAGTTAAGACTGGCGACGGCGCCGCGCACGCCACCGGCGGCCTATGGGCGGACGCTGTTCGTTATCGCGAGGATTGTTCCTGAAAACGTAGGTCGGGTCAGCAGGCGGGTGACTGCTGGCTTGGCATGTTAACTTAACCGATTTTCCCCACGATTTTCCGTCTGGTGGATCACCACCGGCCAACCCGGGAACTGGTTTTCGGGATTGCCATCAGTGGCATCGACCAGAAAGCGGAAGGACTCGATGCGGTAAGTGCGCTGCTGGGGATCGATGGTAACCAATCCAAATCCACTTCCCTTCTCGTGGGCTCGCTGGTAGCGATTCTTGGCCGTGGGCACCACCGGATTACCGACGGCATAGACGTAGACTTTGTTACCCAGTCCGTCGAGATACTCGCCTGTATGCGGTAAGCCGTGGCCAGGACGGTTCTGGTAGGGCATCCCCATTTCATCCGGTCGCCACCAGCGCGGATAGCCCACCGCGATGGCCGGAGTGCAGAACGACCAATTGCTGTCGCGCTGCTCATCGACACCGTACTGGACCAAGGACGTCAAGTGTTGATCGCCATTGATGTGCAGCGCCATGCTTTCACGCAGGATGCGAATGGCGTTGTTGCGCGGCGTCTGTGGCCAGCCGCCAGAATCCAAATCCGCCTTGAGGAAACCGTCATACTGTCCATGGTGCGTGGCGACACCGGCAAAGACTGTTTGGCTTAACAGCACCTTGATCGTGTGGCCCCGCCAATCGTTGCTCCAGTTCCGCAAAAACTCTTCCTGTCGTTCACCAAGCAACACCAGGCCGGGGCGATCCAGCGTGGAGGTGTCGAAATCGGGATCGGGCACATGATCGGCGCGGCCGCCACCGGTGTTCACCCACTCCGGCCCGCTCTTGAACTGGCGATCGGCGATAATGGCGAAGCCCACATTTCCATAGACCATGTCGCCGTAATAGACGCTGATCCCCTGCTTTACCGGCCGAGGATCGTAGAAGTCAGGATGATGGGAGCAATTCGTCTTGTGCACCACATTTACCATCCGCGCCGGTTCTCGGTAGCCTCCTTTGGAAGAAGCTCCTTGATCGAGGTCTTTCATCGGGGCTCCTCCTTCGCCCCAGATATTCCCTTGGAACACATCGTGATCATCGGGAATGCACAGGGTGGGCGCGTGACGCATCGGTTCACGGAACGCCCATCCGAACTGGTAAAACTTGCGCAAATAGTTGAGTATGGCCTGTGCCGCCGGTTCGCGAATGATGCCAAAGCCGCCGTGACTTTCGTAGATCTGATCGCCAGAAAAGTAGATCAGGTCTGGTTCGAGGCGGGCGATGTTGCTGGCCACCGGTTCATACGGGAAAGCATAATCATTCTGGCACGTCAACGCGGCCAAACGGAGCGGCCTCCCCTGTGGGTTTTCGTGGATGGTCCCGCGATACTCGCTCTCCTCCACGCTGCCATCACGTTTCCGCATCCGATAGACAAAGCGATAAGGGACACGCTGCGAGGCATCCCAATTGGCGATGCGCAACGTGGCCGTCCAAGCGTCGGGATCCAATTCCGCGAAACCTAAACTTTGCCACTTGCCATTCCTTTCAATTTGAAGCTCCACACGCCGGTCATCCTGTTGGCCCAATGGCCCCGTCAGGGCCGTGATCTTCAGCACAAAACCTTCCACACTTCGCGAGTCGCTCAACGTGTACATCGCCCACAGGATAGGGCCGAATCTACGTTCCAAATCGACGTGGAACGCTTCGCCTTTTACCTGCCAATCGGTGAACCGGTAGCGAGCGCCTTCTTGTTTACCGAGCCGGGGATCGAAGTTGCTCACCACCGCCACGTTGCCCAGCAAACTATCTGCATCCATGGAGCTGCGGAGCTGGGCGTGCCGATCGCCTTGGCTGGCGGTCAAGGTCAACGAAACCGGACCATCGCTGGCGGTTGCCTCCGCCTGCACATGCAAACGGTACGGTTGCGCAGGATCAATGGTACAGGGAGTCGACTTGCGGGCAATAAACAGCTGACCATCTCGTACCCCGGCTGGCAATCCACCCCCGGCGAATACATTGCTTCGATATTCGTTCAATTCACTGCGAACGCCGATGCGGAATCCTGCTCCCCCGTCGACGCGCTTCATTCCCATCCGCTGGATGATGACTTCCATCTCGAATCCTGCCCGCGGATCGGTCAACTGATGGGTGAGCAAGTGGATATTGCGATTACCGCCATGGGTCAAGCATTCCGCCCCGCCGTCACGGATACACCAGTCTTCCATGGGGTTCGCCCAGTAGGACTCGCCCAGCCACACGCGGTCATGCGTGTTGGACCACGGACAAACGTGTTGATCCTCTCCCTGGTGAGCACCAGTAGGTGAAGCGGCCAACCCACTAGCGGCTACCAATCCACCGATTTTCAAAGCATTGCGTCGTGTAGGGTTCGTCATTTCTCTGTCTCTCTATCTACTTGCCAGGTCATCACGCGTTTTCGCGTGTGCCATGCTGTTTGGCCGCCGGGCCGTGGGACCAGGAGCTGAAACCAATCCACGCGGCGGGGTTCGACAACATGGGAAGTGAGCATTGTCCGGAGGGAGCTAGCCATGGGTGCCCGGTGAGGTGTGCTATGGGAAGGCACGCCGCAGGAGAGCTTAGAATAAAGTATAAATGAAAGGCGCCGCGCCGGAGGCCGCAATCAAACTGAGCAGGCCGATACACAACAGGGAAACAATCAGCGGGATAAGCCACCATTTCTTGTTTTCACGCAGGAACAGCAACAACTCGGCAACCAGCCCCATGTCCGTTTCCTCCGCCTGCCGCTGGAACTGCGTTGCATCTTGGCAAGGACGGTGATCGCCTGTTGGCCCCGCGGGCAGTGTTGCCTCGGTTGCTTGATCTTTCGTTGTCATGGCTCGGTTTGCGGTTGGTGTCACGTAACAGGTTGGCCATCAGCACTGAGAGGGCGGCACAGACCGGCCGTAGTGCGGCTGCCACCGATAGGCACAGGGGCGTCTGTGCTTGCGGACTGGCGGTCTCACGCCGCAATCCTTGCTTTCTATTGTACGAGATGGACCGAATCGATGGGGGGCCCGTGAAGGGACGCCGCCCTTATTCTCCGCTACTGGACGGTTGGTGATCGCTGCCGGCAACCTCTGCGAGCACTTTGCGAATATCGGGGCGGTTGAAATATCCAGGATCCCATTTCCACATCAGCACTCCCATCGCCGTCGGCTCACTGATCGCCGCACCGAGCGTACGCTGTAGCATGATGGCGGACATCGGTTGGCGCCGTTGCCGAGGGTCGCCGCCATCGAGAACATTGAGGCTAATCACCAACTTGAGCTTGATCTGTTGAGTTCCTTCGACTTGCCGCTGCAACCATGTCTGGAATTCGCCTCGCCGTGCCGAATACTGCGCCGACACGAAATCGAGATGCTTGAACGGTGCTCCAGCGGCGAGGAAACTGGCATGAGAGCCGACGCCGGTAGGAAGCTCGGGAAACAAACGCTTGCTCGCCGCCGCAGCGGCATCGATCGTCTGGTAGGGTACTGGGCGGCCGTTCCAATTCGATGGATCGTGCGGCTCGTCGAATAGCAGATGACCGATCAGCGTTCCGTCCTCGACGAATGGTTGAAAATCAACGTCTTTAAAACGCTGCAGCTGGATGGTAAAACGCTCCAGACTAAAGGATCCATCCGGGTTTCGATGACGGTTTCGTCCACCGGACAAATGAATCAGCACCTGGGTGCGGTTCTGCTTCGCCGCCTGAAGAATGCGGATCGCGTCTGCCGGACTGCGAACGGCCGCCATCGTCAAGTTGAAAGGCTTGCCGAACATCTCTGGAGGCAGGTGAAAAGGACCGAACGGCACCTTCCGGTTCGCCGGTTCCTCCGCTCGGATAACCCACGGAGCAGATCCGCCAATCCATGGCATGAGGATGCAGGCGAGCAGGATGAAGTGTTTTCTCATAGGGACATTCTCGAAAAAAGGCCAGTGGGAAGCGTGAGCGGTGGACGATTACTCTGCAGCGGTTGCTCGCGGGCGGCGCTGTTCGAGCCACGGTTGCTCTGGAATGCTCATGCCCTCTGCCCACGGTGGACGTGGAAACCAGCGCAACGGACTGTAACGAGGATAGGTTTCCCAGACGTGAGAAGCCGCAAAATCGGTTTGCCTTAAATCGCCATCGGCGGTCAGGCGTTGAACCAGCAGCCTGCGATGATGGGCGAGCGCTCGTTGCTGGGCCGGATCGTTCGCCAAGTTTGTCAAACAGTCCGGATCGCTCGAGACATGGTAGAGCTCTTCTGCGGGGCGATAGGAGACCGCCAACTGCAGTAGTGGTCCGATGGTGAGGTTTTCACGGTGCTCGACCATGTAATCCAAGGTGGGGCAAGCGTCGATGTCATGGTAAGCACCATGCGGGGGGCCCAATTGGCCCTCAACCACGTTTCCCTCCGCGTCGTAGGATACCTTTTCGTACTTCTGCGGAGCCCCGGCCGGCCAGCGTTCTGGAGTGAAGTTGCGAATATACAGGTAATCCTCGGTGCGCACGCAGCGGCAAGGGTACCCCAGGGTATTCCACCGCGATGAGGAGTGCCGCTCCCGCCCGCTGAACACGGCATCGCGCCGAATGCGCGGATGTCCATCCAGGATATCGAACAGAGAGTGGCCACTTAATTTCGGAGGTGTGACTCCAGCGGCTTCATAGATCGTCGCCGTAACATCGATGAGATTGACCAGTTCGTAACTCTCTCTACCACCGGTAAATCGTGCAGGCCAGGCGATGGCCAGCGGCATATGAATGCCATATTCATAGAGATTGGCCTTGGCGCGAGGAAACGACATCCCGTTATCGCTGGTGACGATCACCAGCGTGTTATCCAAAAGCCCACGCTGCTCGAGCGTCCGCAACATGCGCTGCAGATGGTGGTCAAACCACTGGATTTCAAAAAAGTAGTCGAGCAGATCATGGCGTACCTGGGGAACATCAGGCAGGAAGCCAGGAACCTCGACCTCGTCGACATTCATACCCGAATTGGCCCCCAATCCTTTTCCGAAGGCACGATGCGGCTCATGTCCACCGAACCAAAAACAGAATGGCTGGTCCTCTGCCTTCGTATTCAAGAATGCTTCGAAGTTCGCGGCGTAGTCGGTGGAAGAGATTCCTGTCGGCGAGGAGGTTTTACGTTCGTTGAAGGCAGGACCTGCCGGATTGCGATCCCATCCACTGACACGATAATTGCCCGGCCCCCATGGCTTGCCGGTATAGCCGATGGCGTAACCGGCCTCTTCCAGACGATCAGGAAAGACGGGTAGGTCCCGAGGAAATGAGCTGGCATGGGTGCCGGCTTCACGGATCTCCCAGATGTAACGACCAGTAAGAAAGGCCGCCCGCATCGGACTGCATCCCGGTGCGGGGGTGAAGGCACGATGAAAAAGGATGCCGCGGCGAGCCACTTCGTCAAACGCCGGCGTCTGGATTACCGGATGACCGTATGCGGACGCATGAGGATACGATTGGTCATCGGAGATGGCAATCAAGATGTTGGGCCGCTCCGCCGCCAAGGCATTGCGACTGGTTGCCGTTGACCAATTGGTCAGCAGCGTGCCAATCGCCGCTACCAGCAAGATTGTCTGGCTTGCGGCCCGACGATCGGATTCGTAATCTTTCATCGATCCACCTTTTCCGTTCGAAGGATACAGTGCGTTTCCTAGTTCTGGGGCCTGCTGAGGCAATCCACCTACCTGGTCGCATGGTTGGAGATCGCGGCCAATGGCGCGTCGCTAGATGCGACACGTTGTGTGCCCTCCTGCTGTCGGCTGCTCATGGCACTGGCAACCACTGGACCGCGTCCACAATGACGTAGCCCTCGGTGCCATCATTGGCGATAGTAACCTGGCCCTGTTCTCCAAAATCATAAGTCCCGATGGTGTACCAAGGTGATTCCTGTTCAGGTAGTGGGCGCCGTTGATCGACCTGCACCTGAGCCATGCCATCGGCATGGTAGATAGTAACCGGAACCTGGGTGGCCCGATTTGCATGGGGAGTGAAGGCAATACGCACCTGGTACTTCCCAGGTTTCAGTCGTGCTACGAACCGTGCTTCTTTTTCCCCTTTGCCTTCATTACCATCGTGGCGGTACGCCAGTCCGATATACGGCGCGGCAGAGGTCGATGAGGGCCAGTTCCCGGAAAACTCTGCTTGCAGGTCATCGACGACAATTCCTGGAAGTCCCTGAATGTACCGACGCGTCACGTCGATCAAATCGAGAATTTGCCCTTCTTTGCGCAAGAGATCGCTAAGCCGGTCGTAGGAGACGTCTTGGACGGCTACCTGATCGTCGATGGCCAGACTGGCTGCAGCGGCCGCCGAATGGCCCAAGATCATGAATACTGGTTCCATGCGAATAGAGCCATAAGCGATGTGGCTGCTGGAGACACATACGGGCACCAACAGATTGGTGACCTCTTCTCGCTGCGGCGTCAGGCTGCCATAGGCGATGCCGTAGGGACGGGGCACTCCCACGCCGATGTCTCCTTCGTTTTGAACATAGCCTTCCTCGGTAATGTAGCGCTGAACATTATGCGAGTCCAAGGCATAAGAGCCCATGCCGACCGGGTGAGGTACCGGGCGGCGGGACAGCACTTCGTGTTCGGTCATGACGAAATCGCCGACCATCCGGCGGGCTTCGCGAACATAGATTTGATGTGGCCAGCCGCCATTGTCGACAAACTCATCCTTGGCCAATCCCCAGCGACGAATCTCTTGTTGCACGTCTGGAGGGACGCGCGGGTCGTTGGCCAAGAAATACATCAGCCCCTTCTGATAGGTTTCGTGCTCCGCCAGAATCTCTCGCCGCCGCTCGTAGCTGGCTTCGGGGTAGTCATAGTTCATCCCAATGTTGTCCGTACTGAACGGGCCGTGATTGTTCGTGTCCGTCTTGCGGTTCGGAATCGGGTCGAATTTGTGGAATACCTCCCGCCATTCGTTGTGCAAGACGCGCAGCAACAATTCGTATTGGCGAGGATCGTATCCCTCGGGTTGAGGAAAGGGGAGGCGATTCTCGGGGTGGTCGGTGAGGCACATCCGATAGCAGTATGCTTGCACCCGGTGATCTCCCATGCCGTTTTCACCGGGCGGATCCGTGCTGATGCGCGGTAGCACGCCACTGGATGGATCTCCCGGAACCCAATAGGCCGAAATCTCGGTGCGGAAATAATGGCTATGGTGAAACACCCCCTTCTGCACGCCGTTCCAAGTTTCACCATACACGTCATTACCCTCACGTCCCACGTGGTAGGAGCAACCTGCAGCGGCCATCAAGTCGCCTTCGTAGGTGGCATCGATGAATATCTTTCCGCGATAGATGCTGCCGTCGAGCGTGCGCATGGCCACGATCCGGCCCTCATGCATGTCCACGCCGTGTTCTCGGTCGAGCCAGCGGTCACGGTGCACTTCGATGTTATGCGCGGCGATGAAATCCTCGAAAACCTGCTCCGCAACGTGGGGTTCGAAGATCCACATGGTGCGGTTTTCCCCATCGATGGCGGGAGTGCCTTGGCCGCGATTTCCGTACTGCTCACGGGACTGCCAGACCCATGCCGCATCGTCCTGGTAGTGGAGGTAGATGCGATGGTAGAACTCACGGGCCAAGCCGCCGATCACCGCTTTGTTACCCGTGTCGGTCCAGCCCAATCCTCCCGAGGACATGCCTCCCAAGTGCTGATCCGGTCCAACGAGAATCACCGACTTTCCCAACCGTGCGGCCTCCACCGCAGCGATCACGCCGGCACTGGTTCCACCGTAGATCACCACGTCGCGGGACACCTCCGCGGCATGAATGGAACGCCACATGACAACTGCCCATAGTACGCAACTCCATCCAAGCAACTTGCCATGCCGGCCAACGACGCGCCAATTTACTAAGGTGGCAAAGGCTGACCAATCGTGGCGTTGGACCGCCAATGCCACGCGTAGGGCCGACCAGGAAAACGATACCAGGGCAACGAGCAGGGCGCTGACCGAGACAGGAGGATCTCCAGCGGACGCACCGTGTTCGAGGTGGCGTGACGACCGTTGACGCCGTGATAATCTTGGTGATCCCTCCCTCACGAACTGCCTATCCTTGTGCCCGAATGCCCGAACCACGACTCGACTAAGCATCTTCAACGGTTCCCTTTCTAGCGCTCAACGTGCTGTCGAATGAACAGCAACCTCCTTTCCCATGGCGATGGACAGCGAACGGGGGTGCAGTATATTTCACCGCAAGGCCCAGTGGCTTTTCTCAGCCGGGATCGCCTGGACCGACCGCAAAGCGATCGCCCTCCCACCTCGGATCGCGAGGGAGCCTTAAGCGTGATCGGATTCGTCACCCAGCCATGCAAGGCATTCTGTAATGCAACCGCCGCCATCCAATCAACGCCTGCCATTTTACTTACTTCTCGCTGCGGCGTTGATGGTCGGCGTGCTTTTGGTGCACATTGTCCGCCCCTTTCTCTTTTCGATTCTCTCTGCCACGGTGTTGGCCGTCTTGTTTCAACCAGTTTACGATCGGTTGGTGCGCACGCTGGGCGGCCGTCGCCGATTGTCCGCAGGCCTCTTGGTCGTCGCTGTGGTGCTCGTATTGTTGGTTCCTATCGGTTGCGGGCTGGTGTTGGCAGGTAACCAGGTGTTGGAGCTTGGAGAAGAGTTCATCCGCTGGGCGAAATCGCCCGCAGATTCGTGGATCGGTGATCAACTGGCCAAGCTGCGACAACTGCAGGGCGTCGGCCCGCTGTTGCAGAAGTTCGACGCCATGCTGCCAGAAGATCGGCAGAGGTTGACCGAGCTGATCACGAACTCCACGCGGGGCCTGACCGGTGCGCTGTATGAAAAGACGCAGGGCTTGGTGGCCAATCTGATCGCCTTTTTCGTCGGCTTGGTCATCATGGCCATGTCGTTGTATTATTTTCTCGCTGATGGTCCGGCGATACTGAACGAGATCAAGGCGCTATCGCCATTGGACGACGAAGATGAAGAGCTTCTGATTCAACAGTTCGGCAGGGTCTGTCGCGGTGTGGTGTTGGGAACCGTGGTTTCGGGCCTGGCGCAAGGAATCCTCGCCGGGATCGGCTTTGCCATGGTCGGCATTGCCTGGTTTTGGCTGGCCGCCGTCATCACGGTGATCTTCGCCTTCATTCCGTTTCTGGGGGCTGCCGCCGTGTGGTTGTTCGTGGTCGCAGTGCTGCTGTTGGATCAACGGTATGGCGCTGCGCTTTTCATCGCCATCTACGGAACCACCATTGTTTCCGCCTCCGATAACTTGATCAAAGCCTATGTGATTGGCGGTGAATCGCGCTTGCATCCGCTCATCGTGCTGGTGACCGTACTCGGAGCCCTGCAGTACGTCGGTTTATGGGGGATTTTCGTGGGGCCAATGATCGCCGCCTTGTTTTACTCGCTGCTGGTCTTGGTGCGTAAGCGTATGAATGCTTCGTACCGGGACGGAGAACTTGCCACGTAGGCCCGGCGGATTGCATGACAATCGCGCCTGCGCATCAATTACTTCCACGAGACGATCGTCCGATGCAGGAAGGAGGCAGTTTGAAATGCCAGATGGGGCAGTAAGAAGCCGGGGGCGAAGAGATTATCGGAGCTCGCCGAGCCGTTACTCTGCTGATCCCCAGCGGCAAGGCGGCCAAGCCCTCGAGGCTTCGTGCCAAATGACCACGTCGGACATGGACCGGCCCCAGATTGTTTGCTGCAGATCAAATGCCGCAGGCGGGCTGAGGGTTCATTCGACGAGGATCGCTCCCGCCGCCTCCATCGCTTCGATGGCTCGGGTCGTGTCGCCGCATTTCAGCTCCACACCACGACATCCTGCCAACACCACCCGCGTCCGATAACCTAGTTCGCAGGCGTCCAGAACAGTGAATTGCACGCAGTAGTCAGTAGCCAGACCCATGATGTCGATCTCCACCACACCGGCGCTACGCAAGTAGTCGTGCAATCCGGTTGCCCGGCGTCGAGCATTGTCGAAAAAGCCACTATAACTATCGACGCGCGGGTCAGTCCCCTTGGAAACGATGTGGTCGATGCGTTGCGTGTTCAACTCCGGAGCGAAGGCGGCACCCCAAGTGTGCTGGATGCAGTGATCGGGCCACAGGACTTGCGAAATGCCGTCGACCTCAACCACCTCCCCTATTCGATGGCCTGGGTGTTGGCTGACAAAAGACACGTGGTTTGGGGGATGCCAATCACGAGTCGCTACGATCAACGGGTAGTCCCCAAGCAAGCGATTGGCTACTCCGATGACCTCGTCTCCGCGCGGAACAGGCAGAGCCCCACCGGGAAGAAAGTCATTCTGGATGTCGATCAGCAGCAAGGCTCGCATCGATGGTCTCCATTGCAGTACGGCCAGGATACACGCCCAGACCGGGACGATCGGTCAGCGTACCTACTCCTCGCTCCCAAGTAAGACCTTCGGCCAGATCTTCGGCCAACAACAGGGCGCCGTCCAGATCGGCGTAATCGAGCAGCGGCAGCAGGTGCACCGCCGCCCCGATACCAATGCTCGACTCGGTCATGCAGCCGACCATGACCCGCAGGCCATGCTGTCGCGCGCGGGTGATCATGCGACGCGCCGGTGTCAGTCCGCCACATTTTACCAGCTTGATATTCACCGCATCGAAATACTCGATGCAAGGATCGATGTCGCTTTCCGTCTGACAACTCTCATCGGCCATCAGGGGCAACGGACTGCGGCTTTTCAACTTGCGCATCTGCATGTCATCCGTGGGCGGCAGCGGCTGTTCAATCAATTCCACATCCAGCACGGCTAGCTGTTCAGCCAAGGGAACCACTCGGTCCCTCTCCCAACTACAGTTGGCATCCACACGAAAACGGCTGGAGGTGACGGTTCTCAGCGTTTCCACCAGCTTCAACCCGCCATCGGCACCGACCTTGATTTTATAGATCGGCCACTCCGGCATGGCACGCAGTTTTTCCACCATCCGCTGCGGCGTGTCGATGCCAATCGTGTAGCTAGTCGGGGGACGGGAATCCTCGGGGGCGAATCCCCACAGTTGCCACAGCGGCAGGTGATGCATCTGAGCATAGATATCCCACAGGGCACAATCCAAGGCGCACTGAGCGAAACGGCAGGTACGCAACAAGGGGTCCAAATCGGCCCATATCTCCGCCGGATTCTCCAACGTTGCACCACGGAGTTTCCGGGCCGCTTGTCGAAGAAGCTGCTGCATCCCCTCGATGGTCACCCCATAAAAGTTGTTCGCCGTGGCTTCTCCCCAACCGACCAGTCCGTCATATTCCACACGAACGATCAGCGTAGGTTGGACAGAAGTCGTTTCCCGCGCGATGGTAAAAGGATCGCGCAGCCGCAATTGAAAAGGATGAAGCGAGATGTTCATGGCGGCACTTTTTTATTAGCAGCCTCCCAGGGACATAGCCGTCCGACGATGCTGCTCGGGAATCGATGCGAGTTGAGAGCCGTCATCCACGGCCGACCAGTGATCGGAAGCTGACGTCGCTCCTTACGGGCGGCTTCCCCGCATTGGTCCGCACAGGGAAAGCCTCAGCAAGCCGATGATTAAGTCCAGCTTGTCGACGACTCAACGATCAATGAACGTACCGAGTTTCCGGATCACTGGGAAGATGTCCGCAGGCGTCGCCCGCGCGATGTCGCGTCGTCGGCAGCTTGACCATCACCCAGATAGCGCCCGGTTTTACAATGGAATGATCCGACGTGCCGTCCAGTACGAGAGTGGAAACTGAAAATCTTGTGGGGTCTGCAGCGATCCGAAAAGCGGTAGAATTGACCTCGGCCAGTGATGTCGTGGCGATGGACCGCAGGCAGTCAGGTCGTGGCGACAAGGATGGCTGGAAGGAGCTTATTTGGGCCAGGAGCAGCGGGTGGTCCAGGGAGTGATCTCACGCAACGGCTGATTGTTCTTCAAGGTTTGTGTCTAGGAGAAAGCATCGATGAGTTCCACACAGCTTGGTTCCTATTCCCTGACCTCGCGGCGGGGGTTTCTGTCCGCGGTTGCCTCGGCAGGATTGGTTCCCCTGACGGTGGCAGTGGGAGCCGAACAGGCATCGGATGCCATGCCCGCTGCCGGTGCGCGACCTAGTTATCCGATCGTCCTCTCGTCATATTCCTTATGGCGTTTTTATAACGATGCGTTGCGTGATTTTCACAAATGCTTGGACATTGCCGACGAATTAGGATTCGACGGCGTGGAGTTGCTGTTGGTGCAATTGGAGCAACAGGAGCTGCTTAGCAATGCGGCGCTGATGGGATTCAAACGCCACGCCCTCCGCTTGGGATTGCCCTTGGTGGGCCTTTCTACGCACCAAGGTTTTGTCACTCCTGATCGCGAAAAGCGACGCCGGAATATCGATCTCACGATCGGCCAAATCGAGGTGGCCTACAAGCTGGGCATTCCAGTCATGCGCGTGAACACGGGGCGATGGGGGACGTCGAAGGATTTCGACGCGCTGATGGCCAATCGTGGAATCGAACCGCCCTTACCAGGCTATACCGACGAAGACGCTTTTCCCTGGGTGATCGAGGCGCTAGAGGCTTGCCTGCCCACGGCCGAGAAGTGCGGAGTGGTGCTGGCGTTGGAAAATCATTGGGGGCTGGGATTAACGCCCGAGGGAATCTTGCGGATCGTCAACGCCGTCGATTCACCCTGGTTGCAAATCACCGCCGACACCGGCAACTTCCTCGAAGATCCCTACGACCGGCTGGCCAAGATCGCCCCGCAGACGATCTTTGTCCAAGCGAAGACGTACTACGGAGGTGGTCAATGGTACACGCTGGATCTCGACTACCCGCGCATCGCCCAGATTCTGCGCGATGCCGGATATCGCGGCTACGTCTCCTTGGAATTCGAAGGTATGGAAGATTATCGCACCGCCCTACCCAAGAGCCTCGCCCTGCTGCGCTCCGCCTTCCGACGCGTGTGAGGCTTCACCAAGGATAGGCATTTATTCGTTGGAGGCCGATGACCTCGCTGCCATTCAGTCCGCAGGCTTGGGGGAAGGTCGATGGTTGTGCGGCGATTCCAGCTCGGTACTCCCAAGGGGAACACCATGATGCTGCTGGCCGACTTCGTGGGAGATTTCTGCTACCTGCCGTGGCGTCGAGAGCCAGGGAGGCGTGTCCGTCGCTCGCTGGGAACTGGTTGGCGTGTTGCCCAAGTGCAAACTGCTTCACCAACCTCGCCTCCATCTCTGCCGTCAGTCCTGCCTTCCGGCAACCGTCGGCCGCTAGATTGCGGTTGGGGCCAGGAAATGGGGGCGAACTGCAGCCGGGCACTATCCCTTCCGTCGGATCGTGTGGGAACGGTCCTGCCGATCGTGCCAGAACGCCCCGTCGGTTCCGTGGGGGATGGATTGAGCGGCTCGCGAAATACCCTAGGGGCGCGACTCGTTTGGGGCAGGAAAAAAAGTTTCTTGGGGCACAGCTTAGGGTTTGACTGCGCCTATCGAACCTGCCCCAAGTTCTCTGCCACGGCACGTAAGCTTACTCGGCGTCATGCGACAGGTGTCGATGCTGAACGGATGCTTCACGATGCTTGCCATATCGCTGAAACCAATCCAGCAATTCCCGCTCGGTCAATCGGTACACGTGAACGGTGTACCCCACGATTCGTATCGGTTGCAGCTTCTCGAACAAGCCATACCGCCCCTCGGGATCAATCAGCGATGTAGCAGAGATCACATAGTCTCCGGGAGGAAACGCTTCCAACAAGTCCGACAGCTTCTGGGCTCGCATCTGCTCAGGCGTCATCGGCACAAAGCTTTGCACCTCGATTCCTTCCTCTTCGAGCAGCTTTACCAAATACTGATTGCTGACGTATCCGGGCGACACGCGAATCTCAGGATCGTCTCGTAACAGATCGGCCACCAGCAAGCCGTCCTGCCCCCAACAGAAATTGCTGCCGATCAAATGCCGATACCCGTTCTCCGGCCCACCGGCCAGCCAATTGAAATAGGCGTAGGAATAGGGGTAAACGATGGCGCTGGATACCATGCCCATCACCAGCAGCGCCCAGGCCAGCCACCGCACCGGCGGTCGCCGCATTTCCGGTGACACTAGTTGGCCGCTCCACAAGAACAGGAAAGGCAGGGCCGGCAAAATGTACCGCAAGTGATGGTTCAAATTGGTTTGCAACGAAACGCACAGCATCACCAGCACGGGAAAACCGATCACCAGGCAACAAAACTCCGGTGGCATTCGTCGCCAGCTCCCGAACACCAGCGCCCACAGGATCAGGCCCAGAAAAGCCAACGGCTCCTTCACCACCAAGCCGTACAAGTAGTAGTGATACCAGCCCCCCTCCTTCTCCTCGCCACGCAAATAACCGTGCCACGGATGTCCCAAGTCGTAGGCCTGCCGATCGATCCCTTGCACATAGTCCGCCGGAAACGGCATCGGTACCGCGCCCAACAGTGTGCCGCGAAACCGATTGTCCTCCTGAACCGTGCCCGGCTCGCCGCGTAACTTGTCGCTGTAGAATCTGTAGTCGCCGAGCGGACGGAACATGCCCTGAAAGTTGTACCCGATTCCCAACACCACTAGCGCGATCAGGCCCAAGGCGGTGAACTGCGCCGCTTCACTCAGCAGTCTTTTCCCTCCGCGTCCTCGCCGACACCACGCAATCAACCACACGCCAACGTACACCGGGACCAACAGGATGAGCGTGAACTTGGACAGCTCCGCGAGTCCCAGAGCCAGGCCGGCCAATATGGCGGATTCCCATTGCGGCTCGACCACCCACCGGTAAAACCCCCAGGCCGATAGCAGGCCCAGCGCCGCGGCGGGAACGTCCGGCAGGATCTCCTGGCTGGTTCCAATCACCAACGGCGACGCGGCCCACATGCAGGCTGCGAACACTCCGGCCGGGCGGCCGAACACCTGGTTGCCCCACCGGCATACAGCACCACGCTGCCGATGGCCAGCCACAACCAGGTCGTCAAGCGGCAGATCGCCAACAACCGCAATCGCTCCCTCGGCCGCTCGGCCAGATACGTGAATCCATAGTGGATTTCCGGGCGGTCCAGCGCGGGGGTGAGCGCCGGTCGGTAGTCGATCCGGGCTCCCATCAAGAATGCCGGCAACGTCATCACCATCCGCGGCAGGGGCGGATTGACTTTGTACAGCACCATCGTCCCGTACTGCCAGTGGCTCAAACCAGCCACCAAATGCCCCGGTTCGTCGTACACCGGTCCCAATCGGAATGCGGTGTAGGCGTTGGCCGCGAATTGCACGACCAGCAGGATCAGGATGGCCGCGTGTCGACGCATGGAACCTGTCACCCGCCTCCCCCCGTACTCGCGTGCCGCCTCACTCGCGTGCCGCCTGCCGCTTCCGACGATCGACCAGCCACTGCAGTGCCAACCCAATGAAGAACGCGCGCACCGGAAACAACGGAACCGCATACCGATGATAGAAACTGACCAACACGTACATCAGCAAGACCACCAGAAAGAAAATCTGGATCGCCGCCAATCCGCGATCATCCACATCAACGCGGACGAAGATCGTCAACAACATCGCCAGGAATCCCAACGGATACAATAGAGCTTGCAGACCGAAAAACCACCCATACCGGTAGATGGGCCAGGCTTCGTAATAGGCGAACGTCGCGGCGTTCAACCGGTTGGCCATTCGTTCCAAATACGCTTTCATTCCGGCACTGCTACCGAAAACCGCAGCGAAAAACTCGGCCTGCTTTCTCCGCACGAACTCACGTTCACCCAACTTCCGATACTGGTCACCCAACTCAGTTCCCCGCCGGCTGGGATGCGCCATTTCGGAACTCAACGATACCAGTCCGCGCTCAGTGCCCAATTGCGCCTGCCAGGCTTCGAATCCTCCGTTGCTCTTGATCGGAACGAATTTCTCGAACACCACGTAATTTCGCACCGTCCAGGGAAAGACAACCACGATCGACACCAGCGCTGCGGTGGCCCAGCCGCGCCAGCTCCGCCCGAAATAAACCAACGTGGCAACTGCCCATGCCAGCCCATAAGTCGGGTTACCCAGCGCCATCACGCCACCCAACAGGCCCCAACCGATCCTCCGGCTCACGGCCGCTGGACGCAGCCAGCCGCTGGCCAGGCCACTGACCAGCAACGCTGGCCCCAGGCTCAACACGGCCGCATCGTGCGTCATCTGAAACAGCCACTTGAAATCCGGAATAAAGACGCATGCAAAAGCCGTGATCGCGATCGCCGTCGACACATTTTTCAGAGCAAAACGATGCACGACCTGGCAGGCTACACCAATCACCACCGCTTGGACCAACAGAAACGCAACGGCCAGCCACTCGGGGCGCTCACCGACCAACAGCATCAGCACCGCCAGCACGCACGGCACCAACGGCGCTACCCACGCGGTCGGACCGGTCGCATCACCGAACGGATCGGCGAACTGACCACGCTGGACCAGGCTTGCCGCCACGTTCACATGCTCGACACCCAGGTGGGTCGGCATCGCCGGATTCAAATCGGCCCGGAACGGAGGCACCCAGCCGTTCCACTCGTCGCCCAAGAACCAAGGCAGATTCGCGTATCCGGTCAGCAGAATGCTGGCGGCCACCCAAGCAGCGAAGCCGGGAGAAATGAACGCCATGATGCCCCATCGCTCACGGCGCTGAACGTCGGCCATGGAACGATTCGGATCAGGGCAACTCAAACACGCCTCCATCGCGCGGCAGCGTGAAATAACGCAAGACCTGGGAATCGATCGTCGTCGGAATCGAACGCTGGCTACCATCGCACAACGTGTAATTGACGATGCCCGTATGCCCCGAGCCCCACGTGTTCCGCACGTCCGTCTTGTACCCGTCGTTGACCAATCGCGAACCGCTACGCGCCGTCCCCGCGGAACCGCCCACCCAAATCGGTTCATCCCAGTACCATGAGGATGGCGTTTGGATACCCGGATTGTATGATTTCTCGCCCACCAGCATCGTGTTGCTCAACCCGTCAGTGATGTCACGAAATCGCACCACGGGCCGATCGAGTTTCGTGCAGACGTGTTCGTTGGCCGCATAGTCCGTCTTCGACATGGCCCAACCGCCCCCTTCATACCTGCCCCATCGGTCCTCGGCCGGTGGTTCGGGATCGTATCGCGCTCGCGACGGGCACAAAAACACCGGAATGATCGTCTCAAAAGCCAGCGATCGATAAGCATTGTCCTGTTCGAGTTGCGGCAGGATCGAATACGCCCACGATCCTGTCTGCTTGGCTCCCGCGCGTGCCGGATCGGCGACTCCCCACTCGAACTTCATCTGCAACAACTTGTCGAACGTAAACGGAACGACTTGCGATCCGTCCTTGGCGGTCAGCAGCGAGTCCGGTTGGCGCCCGCCGTTTCGCGGCACGATCCGGTACGCGCTCTCGAAATTCTGGACGGCCAACCCCATCTGTTTGAGATTGTTCAGGCACTGCGCCCGCCGAGCCGACTCGCGCACCATCTGCACGGCCGGAAGCAGCAGCCCCATCAAGATGCTGATGATGGCGATGACCACCAGCAATTCGACCAGCGTGAACGCCGACCGCTCGGCCGACTCGCGCGTCGACTCCGACAACCTGAAATGCGGCGGACCCGCCGCTTGCCCCGGCTCGATCGACCGCTCTGCGTGCTTCGCCTCGCCATCGCGACTCGCTACCTGCGAAGGCCGCCACGACCGCAGTTTCCAGGCGAACCGGGCAATTCCGATCCCATCGCTCCATCGCAGCTTTTTACCCGCCGCTACCGTCCGCGGGGCGTAGTGGATTGGCACCTGCATGATTGTTCTCCCCATGCGATGAAGCTTTCCCGTAATCTCGACGCAACCTTCGAAGCGATCGGCGCGCAAGTCCATGTTAAGCAGATCTGCTCGCCGACACAGCTTGTAGCAACATGCGTGGTCGCGCACCCAGCGGCGGAACAACAACCACAACAGCACATCGATCGCCAGGACTCCGCTGACCAGCAACCACCGATCGCGACGATGCCACATCGACGGCCGCCGCCCGTACACCGCCACCGGCTCGTCATCCGACTGCACTGGCCACGTCCAACAACCGGCCGATGTCTCGCGGGTCGTACTCCAGATCGGCATCGTGCACCACCACCCACTCGCCGCGGGCGGCTGCCAACCCCGTGCGGAGGGCCGCGGTCTTGCCTCGGTTCTTCCGGTGCTCGAGCAACGTCACCTGGGCCGCTCGGCGTGCCGAATCTGCACGGCCGCTGGCGGACATCCATCGCCGGACGATGTCTCGCGTTCCATCGGTCGAACCATCATCCACGACGATGACCTCGGCCTCGGCGGGCAGCGCGGCGACCAACCGGTCGAGCGACACGGCGATCGTTGGCGCTTCGTTGAACACGGGCACGATCACTGACAGCAGCACCCCTTTCGCACGGTTCATGGCCTTAATCCCGCCTCCGACGCATCACGATGTAACCGGAAAGGCAAACTGCGGCTACCACGCCGCACAGGGCGTACAACCACCAGTAGGACGGCTCGGACGCGAACTCCACATCCTCGATCCCGTAATACGACAACTCGAACACTTCCGGATCCGGCGGATCGTTGGTGTAGGAAAGTTCGTTCCCACGCCGTGACTCGTTCCTCTTCTTTGCCCGGTACGACGAGCGTATAAATCTCTCGCTTGGGGAATAACAGCTGTCGCCGCATCACCACTATACTCCACCAGACCGCCTGAGTCTTTATTCCACGCTCAAACGTGTACAGCCATTCCAATAGCCGGTAGCGATTGTGCGGATCCACGGTGATCTCGTACTTCCCTTTTGCGATCGCGGCCACCGCACCTGTGGGAACCGCAATTTTGAACTGGGCCACAGTACTGCCGTCCCGCTTGATGACTTCTCCCAGTCGTGAAAATTCGCTTCTGGTCGACTTCCACATCCGGTACAATGTCGTACCGTAGCATCCGGATAGCGTTGAGCAAGTAGAACCGTGTCACCACCGTCAGGAAGCAAGCGACGCGGCAGCATCGGAACCTTTGTCTTTCAGCGAACACAAGCTTCCACGCCGCGTTGGCACTAGAGCGTTCTACGTCCAAATACCCCTTCGTCGTTTTGGAGTACGATGGAATCGGCGCGAGCGGGAATGGACACCAGCAACGTCATTCGTCCATCTGAACCACGGTGCCATCGCCGTTACGGAGAATTGCAATTGTTACCGTGGGACGAAGCCTGACTGAACGGGACTGCACCCCTGAGCGTCTTAAGCTTCAGCTCTGGCCGACAATCCTTGCCTCTTCGATTTCTTCCCACGCCGCGACGGCTTCATCAGGGATTTCTTCTGCGACACATTGCGTCACACGCACTGACGAGACCAATGAAAAGCGCTAAAAATCGCCAAAATGGCGCTGGCATGAACGCCTTCATCAGCATTACACTTTCAGACCGAGACAATAAGATAGCGACCACGGTTTATACGATGACCGTCGCACGAAGGAGCCAAGCAGAGCTCAGCCCCCTCATCGAAATTACCATCTCAGCCCTTCCTACGCACAATAACAGGCCGTTTGCCCATTGTTCGGAACCACAACTGCAGCCTTCGCAACCGTATGACCCATCGTCCCACAAACGGCCATTATTGCAACCGTGCTGTGGCAGAGATCGATTGCAACTCCGGGCCGTTACAGTACCAAACAACAGTACGTCGCATGCACCGCCGGCGACAAGGCTGCCACCAACGCACCGGCCAACAAGGCCTGCCTCAAACATCGCATCATCTCATTTCTCCTTCCGGATCTTCAAAAGCTGCCGTGCAATTCACGTGCAACAGCCGGGGAGGGTACTGCGTGTCTTCGTGCACAGGATTGCCGTCATCGCTACCGGTTGAAGGCAACGATGAGGATTCCGGGACGTACTCGATCCACATCGCCGGGGATTGGGCGCCCGACAAGTCGATGTAACGGACAACCCTCGGCACAATGCACTCGCAGGTCGATTCGATCGAGACGACCGAGACACGCGGGTCGATCCCCAACTGCGCGAACGGCACGCAGCGATAACTGCCACGCGTGGCGTCGATCACCCCCAAGTCGATGCGCGGCGGGTCGACCGACGTGCTGCGGCCCAGCCGACTCGCGCCGCTCTCCGCAACGCCGCCAAACTCGCTCTGGTCCGCATCCAACCCCGGCGACTCGCAACCCAGCCCCCACAGCAATAAGCAAACGATGAGGCAGCCGACTAGACTGGCGACTGGCGACTGGAGACTGGAGACTGGAGACTGGAGACTGGAGACTGGAGACTGCGCGATTCATAATCTTATTCATAATCTCGCTCCCAAGTGGCGGCGCCTGGTGAAAAGCCTTGCTGGCGACGCGCCATCGGTTATAGCAAATCCAATCGGCGATGCAAGAAAAATCGATTTTCCGCAAGGATTTTCGTCGGGATGCCGGTGACGGATTTCCGCCACCGCGACGCTGGGCTTTCATTTGCCGCCTCCTCCGCTCGGTCAAGCCACCACGAGCGATGCCATGGTGATTTCACTGTCGCCTACTTCCCGGATGGCACCGTTGGCTTGGCACTTTCTGCGGAGCGAAAAGCATGTTGCTCATCGACTAGCGGTGCCGTTTGACCATGGTAGAGACCGTGAAGCTGACGCGTCGGTCGAGTTCCGCACCGCCCGGTGGTACCTCTCAGGAGATAAGAAAGCGCAGTATGTTGTAAACATGGCCGGGCGGTTGAGGTCGGACAAGTAGCTGCGCAGTGACCAAGACGGCGGTGGTCGAGTCGCAGGCGATGGGGGCAGCGGTCGTTGAACAAGTGGTCGCAGTCAGCATGGAAAACCCGTTGTCCGGCGCATCCCAGGCGATGCCATACCATATGGTATTAATGTCGCCGTGCGTTAGCACGGAATCGCCGCGCCTTGGCTGCCCGCGCGGCCTAACCCGTCAGCCACGCGGTGGTCAACTGGTCTGACTTGTTGGCACCGGGCCTAGGTGTAGGCCAACCGCGCTGGTCTGCCCACTTCCATGGTGGTGGCAGATGAGGCACGGACCGCGAAACGATGCGTTGCCCCTGGGACCAACTTGGTCGCCGTTCCCGACTGCCGACATTGGCAGTTGCGCGCCCAGATTTCGTTCTCGGCTCGTTCCTCGTTACTGAGGAGCAACGATCGTCAACTCTGCGGAAAGTGGGGTTGTCTTGGGAGGCAAACACTGGGACTGATTGCAGGCTTGGTATTTTACCTTGACGTTCACGGAATACCGGCCGGGAGGGGTGGATGGATCTAGGTGCAAACGGCAAACGAACCGAGGCGATCCTTCGTACAGCGCCATGGGGCCGAGTGGTGACTGTTCCACGTGGGAGTCGGGCAACGACCATGCCGTGGCCGTGATACCTTGGGGTAGCTCCAGTTCCAATTGGGTGGGGATGCCGACACCGGTTGGTCCCTCGCTGGCGTAGATATGCCAAGGGGGCAAAATGCGAGCGTCGACCACCAAGGTCGCTTCTCCACCCACCGGAACCGAGGCAGGAGCCACCGCGATACCGAAAGCCACTGGCTCGTCCTGCGTTGGTTGGGGCACCTCGACGGAGATACCGCTGGTATCGATCGACGGTGGAGCCGTTTCCGCGCCGGGGCCTCCCGAGTGACTGGAACCGTCCACGGTTGCGTCTGGCTGGGGACCGCGCAGCGATTCGCATCCAGTGCTGATGAATAGCAGTAGAGGCAGGAGCAACATAGACTTCAGAGATGGCATGTGTTAAACCCTTCTCGGTCGGATGGTCGGTGAAGCGATGGAGTTCGTTTTGCCCTGCGTTGCGGAATCGAGAAATTCGGCAATCTAGCTCTGAGAGAGAGACCCAATGTAGCCCATTGCGAAAGGTTAGAACAACAGCATACCATGGCTCACCGACCGATGGTACCTTGTTAGGAGCAACAAATGACGGACTCGACGCCACGCCCCAAGCTTGTTCTGCTCGATGGCATGGCTTTGGTTTACCGCGCGCACTTCGCGATGATCCGCAGCCCACGGATTACGAGCTACGGGCTGTGTACGTCAGCCATTTTCGGCGTGTTGAATACGCTGTTGGATGTACTGCGTCGCGAGAATCCGACGCACATTGCCGTGGCGTTCGATACTGCGGAACCGACGGCCCGGCACGAGGAATACGCGGAATACAAAGCGCAGCGAGAAGAGATGCCCGAGGACATCGCCGCGCAGCTCCCCTACCTCGATCGCCTGTTCGAGGCATTTCGCATCCCGGTTCTGCGCGCTCCTGGCTACGAAGCCGACGACATCATCGGCACGCTAGCCCGTCGGGCGGCCGCGGAGGGATTCGACGTGGTGATGGTCACCCCGGACAAGGATTACGAACAATTGGTCGGTGACCATATCAAGATCTTTCGTCCGGGACGTCAAGGCGGAGAGCCTGAGATACTGGGGGTCAAGGAGGTGTTGGAGAAGTGGGGGATTGAACGGGTCGACCAGGTTATCGACATTCTCGGGCTGATGGGCGATAGTAGCGACAACATACCGGGGATTCCTGGCATCGGCCCGAAGACGGCACAGAAGCTGATCGCCCAATACGGCTCGGTGGAAAGCCTTCTCGAGCATGCCGATGAATTGAAAGGAAAGCAAAAAGAACGCGTCCAGGAACATGCCGAACAAGCGCTCCTTTCCAAACGGCTGGTCACCATTCAAACCGATGTGCCCTTGGAAATTGATTGGGAAACGCTGCACTGGCGGGGATACGACGAAGAGAAGCTTAAGCAATTGCTCGTCGAACTGGAGTTTGAAACGGTTGGTAAACGCTTGTTTGGTGACTCTTTTGCAGTACGTCCGCGTCCCAAAAGGCACGCTGCCCAAGGAGAGCTGGGGCTGGAGCCAACACTGTTCGACGACGATCCAGCCCCTCGAACCTTGAAGGAGACGGCGCACGACTATCGGTTGATCGCGTCGATGGACGAAGAAAAAGAGTTGTGGGCACGCATCGGCGGGGCGAGAGCGGTGGCATTTGACAGCGAAACCACGGGGCTGGATGCCCGCCATGCCGAGCCGGTGGGGTTTTCATTCAGTTTCGAGCCTGGTGAAGCGTACTATTTGCCGTGTCCTGCCGACCCTGAAGGTCGCACCGCTTTGTTAGAGCGACTGGCCAAGGCACTCAATTCGACGTCCGCCGAGAAGATCGGACACAATTTAAAGTACGATTTTACCGTACTCAAATGGCATGGGTTGGAAATTAGTGGACCTTACTTTGATACCATGTTGGCCCATTCGGTTATCGATCCGGATACGAAACATGGTTTAGATTTTCTAGCGTCGATCTATCTTCACTACGAACCGATCTCTATCAAAAGTCTTATCGGCAAGCGTGGAGAAGAACAGAAGTCGATGCGGGACGTGCCCATCGACGAGGTGGTGGAGTACGCCTGCGAGGACGCGGACATCACGCTGCAACTTGCGGAGCGGTTCAAGCAGGAGATCAGTCAGCTACAGATGGATTCGGTGTGCTACCAGGTCGAGTTTCCGCTCATCCCCGTCTTGGTTGACATGGAGTACCAAGGCATACGCCTCGACGTTGAAGCGTTGCGCGCTTATTCAAAGAAGCTGGAAGAGGAAATCCACGCATTGCGCAATCGTATCTTTGCCACGGTCGGCCATGAATTCAACATCGACTCTCCCAAGCAGCTTGGCGTGGTGTTGTTCGAGGAACTGAAGATTGATGATAACCCCAAGAGGACGGCCACGGGCCAATACTCGACACGGGAATCGGAACTGCAACGGCTTCTGCATCGCCATCCCATCATTGCCGACATCTTGGACTACCGAAATGCGGTCAAGTTGAAAAGCGTGTATGTCGATCAGTTGCCCAATTATGTCGATCCTCGCACCGGACGAGTCCACACGCACTATAGCCAGACGTGGACGGCGACAGGCCGGATGCAATCCAACGACCCCAACTTGCAGACCATTCCTATCCGCAAGGAACGCGGTCGGGAAATACGAGCGGCGTTCGTTCCGCGCGACGACGACTACTTGATTCTCTCCGCCGACTATTCGCAGATCGAATTGCGCGTGGTGGCCGACATGAGTGGCGACGAGGCGATGATCGAAGCTTTTCGGCAAGGAGTGGACATCCATGCTGCCACGGCGGCCAAGGTCTATGGCGTACCGCTGGATCAGGTAACGCGGCAGATGCGTGACCAGGCGAAAATGGTCAACTTTGGCATCATCTACGGCATCTCGGCCTACGGACTGCAACAGCGTCTGGGGATTGCTCGCGACGAAGCTCAAACGCTGATTTCGCAATATTTCCAGACCTACCCGGGGGTGAAACAGTTTATCGAGGAGACGATTCAGTTCGCCCGCCAGCACGGTTTTGTGTGCACGAAGACAGGGCGTCGGCGGTACCTGCGCGACATCAACTCGCGAAATCGGACGGTTGCTGCTGCCGCCGAGCGTTTGGCCGTCAATTCCCCGCTGCAGGGGACGGCAGCCGATATCTTGAAGCTAGCCATGATTCGTGTGCATCGGGCATTGCGAGAACAGGGGCTGCACACCAAGATGTTGTTGACCGTCCACGACGAAATCGTCTTCGATCTCCACCGGGAGGAAATCGACCACGCCACCGCCCTGATCCGCCAGGAGATGGAGGGAGCGATGGAGTTGAAAGTGCCGTTGCACGTCGACATGGGATGGGGGAAGAACTGGTTGGAAGCCCACGGTTAGAAATCGACGCTCTGGGGGAGATGGTCGGTGCGCGGCGGCCGACGCGTGGCGGTTGTCCGCTACCTCTATTGCCCAGTGTCCGGTGGGGATGGACCCGGGCGGGAAAGCGCGATGAGGGAAACGACGGATGCGATTGCCCAGAGTAGAAATCACGTATTGCACGCAATGTCGTTGGATGTTGCGGTCGGTTTGGTATCTCCAAGAATTGCTGGTCACCTTCGGAGACATCCTGGGTGAAGCGACGTTGATCCCGTCAACTGGTGGCGTTTTTGAGATCCGCGTCCAAACGGCCCATGATCGATCCGAGCTGATTTGGGATCGGCGGCGTGATGGCGGGTTCCCGGATGTGAAATGGTTGAAACAACAGGTGCGAGATCGCATTGCCCCCGACATGTCTTTGGGGCATAGCGATCAACCGCAGAGGGAAGGAGAGGCGAATTGACGCCACATAGTTACGCATTTACTCGCAAAACGATCGGACGCCTATCTTGTGGAGTGGTGCATCCGACCGACGAGCAGCTCCCCATTGGCTCGGTAGCCGTGTTTTGCCACGGATTTGGCGCTAGCGGCGACGACCTGGTGGGTTTGGCCGAAGAGATCCTGCACCTGGCCACGTTACAGATGGGGACGGTGATGGTCTTTCCCGAGGCGCCGTTGGATTTAGATGAGCAGGGAATCCCTGGCGGGCGCGCGTGGTGGATGCTGAGCATCCAGCGGTTGATCGATGCCATGGAGCAGGGGCACTATGAATTGATCAAGGATTCGGTCCCCGACGGGATTGACATGGCCAGAGATCACTTGGTCGAGACGGTTCAGCTAGTCCTGGAATCGGTGGGGTTGGGGCCGGACCGCTTGCTACTGGGCGGGTTCAGCCAAGGGGCCATGCTGGTTGTTGACACCTCCTTGCGCGGACTGCCCGCACCACCGGCAGCACTCAGCATCTACTCGGGGTGTTTGATTTGTCAACGAATCTGGCAACCGCTGGCCGCGAAGCTTCGGGACACGGCCATCGTGCAAAGTCACGGCACTCAAGACCCGATCTTGCCTTTCCAGACGGCCAGATGGTTGTACGACCTGCTGGTCGAAGCTGGTTGCACGGTGAACTTTATTCAGTTTTCTGGGGGACATACGATTCCGTGGGAAGCGGTCGAGAGCACCGCTAAAAACTTGACGGATCTGACCAATGCACCAAGATCGCATGCCGCCAACTGAGTACAAGGCACGAAGTTCAACTGGAGGGGCGGGAAGACGTGCGCGATCCCGCCGCACTGGACAGCAGGTGGTTACCACGATGGTTAAGTGAGGGAGGTCGCACAGGCGAGATGAAACTGGCGCGGCGAGGTATCCGTAAACTGTTGAAACGATTCGGCTACGAGGTCATTCCCTATGATCCGAACCTCGATTACGACGACTTTGACCTGCGACGAGAGGATGAAGAGCTGGGGATTCTTTCGCGGGTAGGTCCTTATACGATGACCTCCCGTTCTCGAGTGTCCGCGCTTTGTCGTGCGGTTGAGTATGTTGTTGTAAATGATATCCCCGGTGACATCGTTGAATGTGGGGTATGGCGCGGGGGGAGCATGATGGCCGCGGCACTGCGACTGCTACAGCTGGGAGACCAGAAACGCCACCTTTATCTCTGCGACACCTTTGAAGGAATGACCGATCCTCAAGAAGTCGATCGTGATCCCCGCCACCGCTCGGCTTGGGAGTGGATGAGATCGGTGGCGACCGATGGAAAGCGAGCGCTGGCGCAGTCCCTCGAGGAAGTGCAGCGAAACATGGCGTCCACAGGTTTTCCCGACGCACGTATCCATTACGTCAAGGGGCCTGTCGAGGAGACGTTGCCGAACGCGGCGCCAGACCAGATATCGATCCTGCGTCTGGATACCGACTGGTACGAATCGACACGCCACGAGCTCATCCATTTGTATCCACGGCTCGCAGTAGGTGGGATCCTGATTCTCGATGACTATGGATATTGGCGCGGAGCGAGAAAGGCCGTGGACGAGTATATCGCAGAGCATCGCCTGCGCCTGTATCTCCACCGCATCGACCATTCAGGCCGCCTGGCGGTGAAAATTGACGCTGGTCCCTGACAGTGCGGTGGGGGCGTCTCAAGGGGAGTCCGATGCGCGGTCGAGCGAACAGTGGGGTTGCTGCGGGGGAGTGTGCAGCAGCTCGACGGTGGCATGGCGAATTCCGAATTGGGCTTCCAGCGCTTCGTGAATCCGCTGCAGGAACGCATCTTGTTGTTTCTGGTCCAGGGACGGGCACACAAGTCGCGCCGACAGCAAGAGGTCGGTCGTGCTCACGTTCCACACATGCAGGTCGACGACGTCGTGGACTTCGGGGAGAGAAGCCAAGAACTGGGCAATCTGCGCCACGTTCTCTGCACTGGGAGCGGCATGGAGCATCATGGTGGTTGCCTTCCATAGAAGACGCACCGTGCTGATGCTCAGCACGATACAGATGCCAATCCCCAGTGCCGGATCGATCCACCTCCAACCCGTCCACATCACCAGGGCGGTTCCTGCTACCACCGCCAGGGAGACCCCAGCGTCGGCAACCATATGCAGGTAGGCGGCATGGATGTTCAAGTCGTCCTGATGCCCCAGGAGCAACCAGGCAGTGAGCAGGTTGAGCAATACCGCTACAGCGGCCACGATGAGCACCGGGCCCTCGAGGACCTCGGTGGGCATCCAAAGTCGCCGCAAGGATTCGCTGAGGATGCCGACGATGGCGGCAACGAGGAGGACGCCGTTCATCTGCGCCGCGAGGATGGTGAACGAGCGTTTTCCATAGGTCCAGCGGCCCGCCGCTTGTCCCTTGCGCAGCCATTCCGCCAGGCCTGCCAGCACGAGTCCCAAGACGTCGCTGAGGTTGTGCCCGGCATCGGCAATCAGGGCCATCGAACCGGCGATCAGTCCGGCGATCGCTTCGCCCAGCACCAGCAGGACATTCAGGGCAATGGCCAGGAGGAACACGCGGCCCATGGTGAGTGAGTGCGATGCGGACGAGCCGCAAGAATGGCTGGGGTCGAGTGGCGAGTGCATGATGGAATCTACCTCAAGCGGCGGAGCAAGCGTCACGAGATGGGTCATGATAGCGGAACTATTGTTCACGTGGCCGACGTAGGTCGCCAAGCGGCAGTTGCCGCGACAGGGCAGCGACCAGCAGCATGCTGAATCCCGCCAACAGGTAGGCGCCGTCGAGGCTGGTCCAGCGGGCAACCCATCCCCATACCACCGAACCGACTGCCGTCCCCAACGCAAACGCCATCAGGTAGGCAGCCATCCCTCGCGCACGGATATGTCGGGGGAGAAAAACTTGAGCCGTAGCATTCAAGGTTGTCATCACGGACATCCAGCAGCAGCCGATCAAGATAAGCACTGGAAGCAATAGGAAACGAGAATCGCTGACGCCCACCATCACGCACAGCGTGCCGTAGACGCACTGAACGGTCAATAAGATTTGTTCACTGGAGAATCGAGCGCGAAGATAGGTGATCACCCAGGCACCGGCGACTGCTCCGCTGCCGACCAGTGCCAGGCTGAGACCAAACCCTCGTTCGGCGAACTCCAGTTTTTCTGTCGCCACCAAGGCTAGCAGACTCCACAGAACGCTCGCCGGAAGCGAAAAACAGAAAAGGCGAATCAAGGTATGCCGCACCTCGACGACCGCCATGGCTGTGGCTAGCCCTTGCTGCAACTCACTAGCGAACGAAGTGCCCGGGACTGACGCGCGATGAGGGGACGGCTGCCAGCGATAGAGGACGGCAATAACTGCCAGAAACGAACAAGCATTCAGGGCGAATGCCACCCAAACATCGAACTGCGCAATGAGAAAGCCGGCTAGGGCGGGCCCTACCGTCCGCGCCAAATTGAAAGAAAAACTGCCGATCGAAACGGCCGCAGGAATCAGTGCTGGCGGAACCAATTCGGGGGTCATCGATTGCCATGCCGGTTGATTGAGCACCATACCGATTCCCATGGCGGCCGTGAGCAGCAATAGTACAGTTGGCGTCATCAACTCGGTAGCGGCTAAGACCGTCATGCCCACAGCGGTGATGGTCAATATCGTCTGGGTCCCAAGCAACCATCGGCGGCGATCGATTCGATCGGCCCAGACGCCCGCTGGTAAGGCCAGCACGAAGACCGGTATCGTCATCACCGTCCGTACGGCCGCCACCATCTGCGGACTCCCGTCCAAGGAAGTCATCAACCATTGAGCCCCTGTCTCGTGCATCCAGGTTCCCAGGTTGGAAACCAATCCGGCAATCCAAAAGGAGCGGTAGGTCGCAAACTGCAACGGGGCCCACGGCGTAGCCAACGATTCCCGCATCGTCGTCGACTGCGGAGGGCTGGGCACAGGGGCAGTGGGCTGTTGGTCACTTACAGGTATTCGGTCCAACCTCGTGCCTCGAGCTGTTTGACGACTTCGCGCACTCGCTCCTCCTCCGACTTCGGGGCCACCAGCGTTGCGGTATCCGTGTGCACGACGATCATGTCTTGCAGGCCGATGGTGGCCACCAAGTGCTTGTCATCGGTATAGATGATCATGCGCTGGCTTTGGATCGGCAGGTACTTTCCGCGCACGCTATTACCTTGCTCGTCGGGTGTGGAAAGCCGCCCGATGGCTTGCCAACTGCCCACATCGTCCCAGTCGAAGGTAGCTTCGATCACGGCCACCTCGGGATAGCGTTCCATCACTGCATAGTCGATGGATCGGCCATTGATCTTGGCAAATTCCTTCTCGAGCGTGACATCGAAGGAAGGGGTGCCCATGGCGGCAGCGATCGCGTCGATGTGCCGCATCATGACCGGTTCGAACTGCCGCAGGGCGTCGAGGATTGTCTTCACACGCCACATGAAAATCCCGGAGTTCCAGTCGTATTGGCCCGACTGCAAGTATTGCTCCGCCGTCTGTCGGTTGGGCTTCTCGCGAAACGAGGCGACGCGGTAGGCCCCCGGAACGCCGGTCTCCAACAGCGGTTGCCCGCGTTGGATATATCCAAAACTTTCCGCCGCATAGGTGGGGCGTACGCCGAAGGTGACGAGCATTTCCGGATGCTTGTCCAACAGGCTCAGCCCACTGCGCATGCACTGTTGAAACTGCTCCCGGGGCCGGATGACGTGATCGGCCGGCAGCACTAGCATCGACGCGTCGGGATCGACGGCCGCGATCAAGGAGGCTGCCAGTGCGATACAGGCCGCCGTATCGCGCTTCGTCGGCTCTCCCAAAATCTGTTCGGGAGGCACCTCAGGAAGTTGTTCACGTACATGACGGACCAAGTGCTGATTGGTCATCACCAACGTCTGCTCTGGCGACACCAATCCCTCGAGGCGTTTATACGTAGCCTGCAGCATGGTCTCGTCACCAAGCAGTCGCAACAGTTGCTTCGGATACCCCTTTCGACTTGCCGGCCAAAATCGCGTTCCCGATCCTCCGGCCATGATCACTGCATGCAACAAGGCTGCGCCTCCTCTAATGTTGATTTGTTCTGCGTCGTATTCGCTCTGCAAACCGAGCTGCCCAGGCGCGCTCGTCACCCTTCAACTATGGCACCGCAGGCTGTTGCTGCCAGCCGTAGGGTGCCTCGGCCCGCGGCATCCGTCTCCCAGAGAAAGGGTGTTGGCGTGCAATCAGCGTACCACGCATCGCAGTAAGGGCAAGCGCTGCCCGATGTTCCGTTGCGCCCGCCGCGCCGGACCGCTGGGCGCTTGCCTGGTGTCCGTGCGTGCCAAGGACGGAATGCTTGCCCCAGTGGTCGTTTTATGTCAAACTGAACAGCGAATTGGCTAGCGCAGTAGGCCACTTGCCGCGCCTCGGTCGGCAGTGGTCGGCGAGATTCTCTCCGTACCCGCGAATAATTCCTCTGCCAGTTTTTCCCTCCCCCGACACCGACGGAGTATTGGACCATGCGTTGCCGACCGATCTGGCGGGCTGTGGTACTTGAGACGAGTTGCATGCTGTTGGCCGCTCTTGTGGATCCCACCGCCTACGCCTTGGCGGCGAATGGCCCCGCGGACGCGGCAGCCGGCGAAAGTGCCGTTCTTCGGTGGGACTTCGAACAGGAACTCGGTAGTGGGGAATTGGTAGGAGCCGCCAGTATGGAGCCGGTGGGGCCTACGGCGGCGATGGGGTTTCAAGGGATGCCGGAGCGCAATTCCGCACTCGTACTCCCTGGGCCGGCGGGCTACGTCCGTCTGGTGGACAACGAAGAGCAGGGCCCTTTGGATTTCGGGCCGGGGGACTGCATCACGCTCGAAGCTTGGGTGCGATTGGATAACGCGCGGTCGGGCAGTTATCTCTACGTAATTGGCAAGGGGCGTACCTACGAGAATGGTCCGCTGGAGAACCACAACTATGCGTTGCGCGTGTTTATCAAGGGGGGAATGGCTTATCCCAGTTTCTTGTTTTCCACGCGGGAACCGCAGGGCACGTATACCTACCACCGGTGGACCGCGAATGAGGGAGTGCCAGTCGATCCCTATTGGCATCATATCGCCGTAAGCTACCAGTTTGGCTTTCCTAGCAGCATTCGTGGTTACGTGGACGGTGTGGCCTCTACCGGTCGGTGGGACATGGGTGGGGCGACTGACCGACCACCGGTGAACAACAATGAGTCGCTGTGGATCGGTTCCTCCCGCGGAGGGGCTCCCACAAGTAGTTTCATCGGAGCGATCGACGGTGTGGCCATCCATCGCCGGCTGGTGAAACCGGCCGAGCTGGCCTCCCGCCGCATCGTTCACCTGCAGCCGCCACGTTGGCCCGCCGGGGCAACGCAGGACCGAGTTTTCATTCGACTTGCCGAAGGACTATCCAGTCACACTGGTTTTCCTGATCTGCCACCGTCGATCTCTAGGCAATTCGAAACCACGCGCATGGTCCTGCACCGTTTGCCCGCCAAATTCCTTCCCGGAGGGATTCGCGACGAGTGGCGTGGCCCGGTGATGGCACAAATGTTTGTTCTGTGCGAGTTTCCTGCCGGTCCCGTGGAATTGCTGCTGCGGAGCCCAGGGAAATCGCGGCTGTGGATCGACGGGGAGATCATCGTGGAGACTCCGCCGCGACGTTTGTTCCCCGATGCTCATCAGCCGTTCATCACTTACCAGCCGGCTGATCCGTTGATCCGCACACCGCATGTCGGAGACCACGAACGCCTCGTGAAGTGGGAAAGCGATGGCAAGCCGCATCAGGTGGTGCTAGAGACCTTAGTCGGCTCGGCGAGCAGTCGCTGCGAGCCGGGGGAAACGCTGGTGGCGTGGCGAACGGGGACCGAGATGTTTCGTATCCTCGGCCCCGCCACGGCGGCGTTCGAAGACGGGCTGCCCACGCAACTGCCATTGGTGGACGAACCGTTTGAGCGTTACTTGGCCTGGAGCCATGGTGCGTTGGACCGATTGGACCGCGTCACTTTGCAACAGACGAGCGCGGTGGAGGACGCCTTCTGGGAACGCCGCCATGAGCTTGCTCGCCGCGCTGCCGCTCGGTGGCCTTCGGTATTGCCCGCCATCTCCCCTCTCCCATCACTTGATGACACGCTACGTGAGCAACTGGAATCCCACGGCGTGTCCGTCGAGGAGATCGACCGACGGTGGCAACCGGTCGAGGACCTGGCATTCCTGCGGCGACTCAGTTTCGACACGGTCGGCGTGCCGCCAACGCTGGACGAAATCAACACATACTTGCGCAAAGGGGTTGCCGAGCGCAGGCAGTGGGCCATCGAGTATTACTTGCAAGACGATCGGTGGGCCGATCATTGGACGAGCTTGTGGCAAGACTTGCTGGCCGAGAATCCCAATATTCTTAAACCAAGCTTGAACAATACCGGGCCATTTCGGTTCTGGATTCATGACAGCTTGGTGCTCAACAAACCGATGGATCGATTCGTCACCGAGCTGATTCGCATGGAGGGAAGCCCCCTGGCTGGCGGTCCCGCTGGCTTCGCCGAGGCTTCCCAGAACGATTTACCGATGGCGGAAAAGGCGCACGTCGTCGTGGCAGCATTTCTTGGTGAGGATTTGAAATGTGCCAGATGCCACGACGCTCCCTACCATTCGTGGCAGCAGCGCGATCTTTTTCAAGTGGCCGCCATGCTGGCTAAGAAACCGATCCAGGTGCCCACTACCAGCAGTGTTCCTCGTGCCTTTTTTCAGCGGCGGGCTGACGATGCTCCCATTCGAAGTACGCTGCAGCCAGGCGACATCGTCGCGCCGCTGTGGCCGGAGCGATTGGTGGGAGGTGTAGGCGATCCGGCCTCGTTGGACCCGGGCCTGCTCGGTCGCCCCGATTCCACCCGCGAGCGATTGGCGGCCTTGATGACGCGCGGCGAGAACCGACGATTTCCCCAGGTGCTGGCTGTCCGCGTATGGCAACGGCTGATCGGTTGGTCGTTGGTGGATGAGCCCCATGACTGGGAGAGTAGTGAAGTGCGATTCGAGCCGGTCGTCGAATTGCTGGCTCGGCACCTGGTGGAAAGTGGTTACGACATGAAAGCTCTGGTGGAAATTGTGGTATCCAGCCAGTTTTACGCACTGCAGCCGATCGACCCGGCCTCTGTTCGCGGCACGCGGCGATTCCTCGCCCCCTGGCGGCGGCGACTGACGGCTGAGCAAGTCGTCGATGCCATGCACTCGGTGGCCGGAGTTCCCATGTCGACCGAGCCGATCACCTTCGATCCCGAGGCATCGCAGAAGAAACAGAATTTCTTGAATCTTGGACGGGCGCGACGGGCCTGGCAACTCACCTCGTTGTCCAATGAGCGGGATCGGCCCAGCCTGTCGCTGCCCCGGGCTGCAGCAGTCGTCGAGTGCCTGGAGGCGTTCGGTTGGCAGGCAGCACGACCAGCACCGGTTGAGCATCGGCAAGACGAAGTGAATGTCGTTCCCCCCGCCGTGCTCGCCAACGGAAATTTGATGACCTACGTCAGCCGGATGACCGACGATGCGTTGATGACACGCGTGGCCTGCGAGGCGCAACGGCCCGACGAGTTCGTCGATCGAATCTTCCTGGCCGTGTTGACTCGCCATCCCGACGAAGTGGAACGCCAGCGGTTTATCGAACTGCTGGCGCCGGGATGGTCGCGGCGTGTCATCCAACCGCCACCGACGCCAGTAACGCCAGCACCGCAACGTGGATTCGTCACTTGGAGCAATCATTTCGACGTCCGCGCCAATCAACTGATGCAAGAGATGGAACGCCGCGTAGCGTACGGGCCACCCCCCACACCACGGCTGGATCCCCAGTGGCGTGAACGCGCCGAGGATGCGCTGTGGGCGTTGATGAATTCTCCAGAGTTTACGTTGCTGCCCTGATCGCTGGAGGCTTCGCCCCCCAATCGATTTGTTATCCAACACCAGAGAACGAGGAGCCTGCCATGAGCCGAGCCGATGCGGAGACTAGCCGTACCCCGCTCGACATGCAAACAACACGTCGTCGGTTTATCGCATCCACCGCCGCTGCCGCTGCGGCCTCGTCGCTGCCGGGAATGCCTGGAGTACAAGCCAACCCGACCGACGAGCTCGGCGACCCGCCTCTGCCTCCCATGGGGCGTGCCGAGTCGGTGATTTTTTTGTGGTTGGGCGGAGGGATGGCTCAGATCGATACGTTCGATCCCAAGCAGCGTGGCGATTCGAAGCAACGGCGGCCGGGAACCGATTATGACGTCATCGACACGGTGGTGCCGGGCGTTCAGGTGACCGAGCATTTGCCCGAGGTAGCCCGCCGCATGGATCGGATCACTGCCATCCGCACCGTGCACCATGAGATGATTGATGAACATGCCGCAGCCGTCTATTGGGTTCATGTCGGGCGACCGGTTAGCGGTACGATCCAGTATCCGTCGCTTGGCGCTGCCGTCGCGCATCAACGTGGAGCGCGTGACGGTGAAAGTCCAGCTTATGTGTTGATCGGCTATCCCAACGTCGCCCGCAGCCCCGGTTTCTTGGGCCCCAGGTATGGATATCTCTACTTGACGGATCTCCAATCTGGACCGCGTGGGTTCTCCCTGCCGCCGTATCTCAGCGAGGAGAGGTTCCGGCGACGCAACGATTTGTTAGCGATGATGCAGGACCGGGCGCGCCAGCGGCTTGCCGATCCGGTGCTCGATGAGTATATCGAAGCGCAAGCTGCGGCGCAAAAGCTCTCGACTCCCCAATTCATGTCGGTGTTCGATCTGGAGCGCGAGCCCGATGCGGTGCGCGCGGCCTACGGAGGGCAGTTCGGTCAACGGTGCCTCCTGGCTCGCCGGCTGACTGAACGTGGCGTGCGATTTGTGGAAGTGGCGCATAATTTGAACTTCGTCAACGGGACCGGATGGGATACGCACAAGGAAGGACAACAGCAACAATGGGTACTCATTCGGGAGTTGGATCAAGCCTTGGCTGCACTGATCGACGATCTGGAGGCGAAGAACCGACTGGACGAAACGTTGATCGTGGTAGCTACCGAGTTTGGTAGGCCGGCAGAATTCGACGGCGCTGGTGGACGTGGCCACCAATCGTCCACCTTTACCATGGTTCTCGCCGGTGGCGGTCTGCAACACCACGGGGCGATCGGGCACACCGACGAACTGTCGAAACAGATCGTGGATCGGCCCGTGTCGATTCCCGATTTTCATGCGACCATCCATCATGCCTTGGGGATCGATTGCCGAACGGAGTTGTACGATGGCGATCGCCCAGTTCCGATTACCGACAATGGACGCCCTATCGCGGAGCTCTTCGGCTAGGTCGTCGCCTCGGTTCATCCGGTGCTGCCAGCGCCTCCCGGTCGCTCCTCACCCACCGCGCCCAGGCCCTCCATCTCCGCCACGCCGCCCACCTGCTTGCCAACATCAGGTCCGTGGCGGCCATCCGCCGCGACACCTGGCCCTCTGCGCTTAACAATTGCTTGCCACCATCCCGCATCAGTCGCCGTTTGCCCGCCAGCATCTCCCGCATGGTGCCCGCCAGGATCCACGCTTTTTTCTGCCAGGATCACACGCCTTATTTGCCAATACCATGCGCCATTTTTTTTTCTGCCGGGGTCACACGCTTGTTGGCTGCCGGGAGGGAGCGATGAATGCCTACCCGCAGCATCCGGTGCGTGAGGCGCGCACGCCTAACCCCGAGGGCGCCTTACCTGCACCGGTTGCTCGCCGGCGGTCACCGAACCGAGAAGTTTTTCCAGTCGTTTGACCGTTGCCGCCTGCCTGCACCAGTTGCTCGTTGGACGGCAGTAGCCATTGCTGGATGCCTACCGATATCCCATGCATGACCTCCCCCGGTGTCCCCTGCTGTTGCCTGGTGCCCCCCATTGTCTGTTGCCTATCGGTTCCCAGTGCCTATTGCCTCTTGGTACTCAGTGCCTGTTGCTTATTGGTACCCCGTACCTATCGCCTGTTCGAACCCTGTGTCTGTTGCCGGTTGGCACGAGGTGCGTGTTGATCGGCGGGATCCAGTGTATGTTGTCTGTTGTACCCAGGCCCGGTTGCCTTTCGGACTCCAAGGCCCGGTTGTCTTTCGGACTCCAAGGCCTGTTGCCTGTGGGGATTCAAGGGATGTTGACTGTTGTTACCCTGTGCCTGTTGGGTGCCGAGTTTTCGCCGCCAGCAGTCGAGCGAGTATGCGGCAAAGTTCTTCGTACGACAGAACGCTGGAACTGAAAGCCCACTTGCCTCCAGTTCGCCGAGCATCCGCTGCCCGTGCGCAGCCCGATCTTGATCATTCGTTCGCCCCGTCAGCCTCCCCGAGTCCTCTCCCGAAAGCCGACCATCTACGCCCCCACCCCCTCCCTCAACCAGACGCCCAACTGGCAACGTTCATCCAAGAACGACGTCTAAGACCGCTTTCCCCACCCACCGCAGTGAATCGTCAACTGTTACATGTCATTAAGCGAGTGGCATGCGAATGTGAGGCTATTCATCACATGCTCCCATCGGTCGCAACGTGCTGACATCGTGGCTCGTACAGAGTAAACTAGCTAGACATTCATTTCTTACCAACATCGAGCTGAGCCATCCCCAGTTTTCCGGGCGAGGTGTGCGTGGGCGCATAAAAATTGGCGGTGTCACGCAGCGCGTTATTGGGTATGAAGTTGGGTATCAACAGTCCTGATTCCAACCCAAGAACACGGAGGGAACCGCCATGGATCGTATGGAAGCCTTTAGCTGGGTCCTTACTGTATGTGCCGGTTTGCGTCTGAGTCAAGCGAAAACGCTCGGCGATTTGGTGGCCGGTGCTCTGGACGTCGGCAGGGTCAGCCTTGCCGAACTGGGCCGCCGCTTGACAGGGACTACCGCCAAGCATGGGATCAAGCGTGCGTGGCGGTTTACCAATAACCATCGTGTGCAGGTAAGTTCGGCCATGCAAGGAGTGATTCGGCAGTTGGTCCGCCCCAAGCGAAAGAAGCCATTGGTGGTAAGCATCGACTGGGTCCAGGTGCGACAGTTTCGCACGATCGCTCTGTGCGCGGCCATCGATGGGCGAGCCATTCCGCTGCTGTGGGCCAGTTATCCGGAGGAGGAATTTCACCAGCGTCAACACCAACTGGAGGAAGCCATCTTGCGGCAATTCCGGACCATGCTTCCTGATGGAGTGCGAGTAATCTTGCTGGCCGATCGAGGCTTCGGACGCACCGAGATGGCCCGTCTGTGCCAACAACTTCGGTTTCAGTACGTCATCCGTATCGTGCCCGATGTGTGGGTGCAAGCGACTGATTACGAAGGCAATCTCCGGGACTTCCCAGTGAAAAAAGGGATCTGTCGATGCCTACGGAATGTGGCCTACCGCAAGCGAAATCCGGTTGATCACCACATTGTCATCCGCTGGAAAAAGGGACTGGCCAAGAAGCGTGACGAATGCTGGTTCTTGATGACCAATCTCCAAGGAAATGCCGTACGGATCTCAGAGTTGTTTGCCAAGCGGATGACGATCGAAGAGATGTTTCGTGACTACAAGAGCCGTCGGAATGGATTCGCTCTGCGAAACACCCAGATTCGCCGCGCCGATCGTTTTGATCGTTTGTTGCTGATTCTGGTATTGGCCTACATTCTCCTGTTGGGAATTGGCCTGCGTGCACGGCAGTTGTACTGTCCGCAAAACTGGTGCTCGAACACGCGTCAGTCTGAATGCAGTGTGTTTACGATCGGAAAGCGGATGCGCCACCATGTCGACCTGACCATCCAACAGATTATCAACGCCCTCATCCGCGCCACTCAAAACGCCGCGCCAAACTGGGGATGATTCAGTGGTTGACCTTGTAGAAAATTACCTTTTTGAGCCGTTTATAGAAAACACGGGAAGTTTTTTTAGCTGGTTCTTTTCCTGGGGTAATGGAGCTCGTCGGCGCACCCGACTGATCGAAAGATTAGCGGACCCACGTGATTAAAGTGAACTCAATGGTCGCAATAAATACAATCGCAATCTACACGCAATAGAATTAAATCCTTGGTTTTTTAAAAAAATGCTCGATTGACCGAAGATGGAGATTCGAATGTCCGATGAATTCGATCCGAAAGTGGACCTACCCGGTTTAGATGCATGGGTGAAGAGGGATCCAGATGGAACGGTTTGGAGTTTGGGCGTTTCCGGACCGGAAGGTGCCACATTTGAGACAAGACTGCTTGGCAAGCTCCCCAACCTTCGCAGCATACGCCTATGGGACGTACAAATCGAACCATCCATCTGGGATGGTTTGACGCAATTGCCGGACCTGCGCACCGTCGAAATGTTGGGGGTCCGCAACAACTGCCGCGGTGTGCGCAAGCTGAAAGCATGCCCGAAGTTATTCAAGCTCGACCTCCGCGATCGTGCAGTCGATGATGCGACACTACGTGAAATTGTGGAGATCACTCAGCTCGAAGAATTAGTATTGATCGATACAAGCGTCTTCGATATTCGCCCTATTGAGCCATTGGCAAATCAATTGAGGTATCTTGACCTATCCGGAACTCAAGTCGGTGATGCGCAGATGGGGACAGTTGCGCGCTGTTGGAAGTTGCGCCAGCTTGGTTTGGAAGGCACTCGTGTTTCTGACGAAGGACTGCGATGCTTGACAAGCCTCAAGTACCTTAAATACCTAACGATTCAAGAGAGTTATATCACGACTAAGGCTTTCAGCATATTGCCGTGGTTTCATGACTTAGAGATTCTCTACATTGGTCTTCCCGTAACAGAAGACGCACTACAGCATCTGAGGCAACTGATGAGATTGCGGGAGCTTTATGTTGGAGACGCAGTTTCTGAAGAGGAGAAAGAGAAGATCGAACAGTATTTAGGTGCGGTAGTGGAATAGATTAAGTGTTCGGAAGGATCTTGGTGCCACCGACGGCATGGGTTTACGTAACCTTTTCTCCAACACTAGGTTATGAGATGGCACGTGCGGCCGCGAAGAGATTTTCGTGTGGACCGATGGCCAGGAAGTGCTGCGGATTGTCGATTTCGACGCCGAAGGGGTCGACGCGGCGCGGTTGATGAACCGGTACCTGTGGGGGCCAGTGGTGGACCAGTTGTTGGCCGACGAACAGTATTTATCGTGGTGGTCGCCGGACGCGTTCCACGGCAGCGCGTTTCTGGGGGCTGGGCCCGTCTACTGGCCGCTGACCGATCACCTGGGCACAGTCCGCGACCTGGTGGATAGCAACTCGGGCGTCCGCGAACATCAGGTGTTCGACAGTTTCGGCAATCTGGTGCACGAAGCCGACTTTGACGCGGCGGGCAACCCGATTGCGTCCAGCCATCAAGATGCCGTCGATGCGTAAGCGCCCAGCAGGGCCATTGGCCGATGGGGGCGTTGGTGGGGGCGTCTGACTTGCTCGGTTCGATAGAAGAAGGTGAGAGGGACGATTCCGCAGGCAGGGCGGCGGACGCGAGTTAACGCGCAGCAATTAGCACAGGCTGACACATCAGGCCGACACATCAGGCCGACACATCAGACCGACACATCAGACCGACACATCAGGCCGGCACATCAGGCCGGCACATCAGACCGGCACATCAGACCGGCACATCAGACCGGCACATCAGACCGGCACATCGGATCGGCACATCGGATCGGCACAAAGACCGGCACATCGCGCATCGGCACGAAGATCGGCACCAAGGAGAATCAGTAACGTGGCTGACTTAAACAGTCCCGCTGAGCCGCCGATCATGTGGAGCCCGATCGGGCGCGTTGCTTCCATGCTCGACGCCGGACACGACGCTCTCGTTTGCGATCCGTCCGCTCCTTGCGCTCCTGAATGCGATGCTCGCGAACAGCTTCCGGATGCTCGTGACGCCAGTGCCATGGCAAGAGCGACTCGTAGTTCGTATTGCCGGCAAGCAGTTGGTCGAGCACATCCTTGATGTAAGACCACACGTCCAGATCGTTCCGCAGGGCACTGCTAACCAGAGTCAGTAAGCCGGCCGTTCGTTCACCCCCCTTCACGCTACCAGCAAACAGCCAGTTCTTCCTGCCGATCGCAACCTGTTTCATCAGTTGCTCGGTATCGTTATTGTCGATCGGCACGTGAGGATCATCCAAATACCGTCGCAACGGACCCCAGTGGTTCTTAATGTATTGGATCGCTTTGCCAAAGTCGGACTTCGGAAGAATCACGTGGCCAGTTCGCTCGTCCGCGTCCTTCAACCACTGCTCCATCGCCTTCCAGATTTCGACCGCCTCGGTCTGACGCAGTTGCAGACGTTCTTCGGGCGACATATCCTTGCCACGGTCCTCGATGTCCCACAACTGTTGATACCACTGCAGCCACTGCCGTCGATCAGACGGATAGGCGTTCGACTCGAATATCTTGCGGCGGGCATGGGCATTGCATGCAGCGCGGACAATGGCCCCTTCCGATGCCACCACAATCGACTCGAATCCAGACCAGCAATCTCCTATTAACGTCCCCTGGTAGTCGCGAAACATCAACTCGGGGCCGTCCCGGTGGCGACTTACCGTAAAGTCGAACAGATTCAGTTTGATCGTCGAGCCGCGGTAGGCCCACATCCGGCCATTGATGCTGCGTTTCCCTTCCCGAATTGCCTCGCTGAACACTTCGTGCATACGACGTTGCTTGGGATCCTCCAAGTCGAAGTCGGGCAGCGCACGAGGCAGCAGGAGCGCCGTTCGCGTTTCATCGGTTCCGATGACCGAGTCTTGCATTAACTGCTGCTTGAAGTACGCGAGTAGAGGCTCGATCACGAAATGGGCTTGGGCGTAGATGTTGCACAGCGTGCTGCGTTGCGGAGTCCAGCCAATACTGCGAAACAGGTCCTGCTGCCGATAGAATGGCAGGTGATAGCCGAGTCTCGCTGTGATGATCTCCGCTGCCACCGAAGTATCGTACTTATTGCCTTCCACCAGGCTGCTCGGCCGCTCGGGGGAAGCGATGCCACAATCAGGCGAGGCGGCACAGGCGTACTTGGGATAGAGTGTCACGAGCACTTTGGCTTTTGGCGGCTGATACACCAGCGTTTCGGTGCGGTCCCACATGGCCTCGGGCAGCAGTTCGCGATCACCGTGAGTCGGGCAGGTTTTCAAATCGTCAGAAACCTCGGCCATCACCTCTTCACGCGGCAGATGCGGCGGGAGACGCTCGTCTCGCCTCTTGCGCGGACGCCGCCGCTTATGTTCGGGAATCGTCTGCTCGAGTTCTTCCACGGCATCGGCCAGGCCTTCGGCCGCATCGGCTGCTTCGTCCGAATCGCCGAAATCGAGCTTCAACTGATTCGGATCGGCGAGATAGCGTTCGCTGCGTTTGCGAAATGTCTGCAGCAAGAGCTCATCGTAGGCCTTCTTCCAACCGGCAACTTCTTCCTGCAGCGACTTGATCTTCAGGTCCTTCTCCTGAAGCTCAACGTCAAGCCTGCGGAGTTGCTCGCGGAAAAGTGCGTTTGCCTGCTCAAGCTGAGCTAGCCGATCGCCGTCGTCAGGATGCGTTGTTGTGTTCATGACGACGAATGTAGCCAGGTGCGCCGATGGCGCAAGACCCTTTTCGAGGTTCTTGCAAGTTTTTTTCAAAACGTTTTCACGCATCCATTACTCGACGCAGGACGTGTTCGATCCGACCAGCATCACCGGTGCACTCGGTGCCTATGCTGCTTGCGTTCTGGATAGAGCAAACCGTTTGCGACGGCGATCGGAGCCAACCAACGACACGCCGGCAAGCAACATCGCAAGCTGTGTCGTGTCCAATTCGATCGCCTCAGCACCGTCGTTGGGCCGTAGCGATTCGAACGTCCCCGCTTCGAGCACGCGGTAGTAAAGCCAAAACCCGCCGCGTTCATAATGAAGAACCTTCATGCGATCTTGCCGGCGGTTGATGAAGACATACAGGCTGCCGTCGAGCGGGTCTGCGTTGAGTTGCTCCCGTACCAGACCGCTAAGTCCGCTAATGCCTCTGCGGAGATCTGCGGGGCGGGTGTAGACGTAGATTCTGACGCCAGCGGCGATCGATAGCATGCGGTCAGCCTCCCAAGCCCGTTTCATACGTCGCCACCATTTTGTCCAGCGCCAGTTCCACTAGCCGAAGATCGGGACCGACGACGATCTCCACGTTGTTAGGGAGGCGAATGGATAGGCCCATCGGGGAAACTTGACCTTCGACCACCCGCACTTTTTGAAATGCCGGCTGGCCAGTGCGCTGGGACGTGCCGCGGTCGCCGAGCTTCTTTTTCCAGTGGTAGAATGACGGTTGCGAAACCTGCTCGGCTTTGCAGAACTCCGTGACGGTTTGACCAGATGCAGCATAGCGAGCCATTCGCTGCGACCACTCTCGAATTTTCGCCGGACGCGGTCCTTGTGCCATGGGAGTCACTCCTCAGGTTGACGTAGCAGCTGGAAACTAATCGCCTACGTCACCAACATACCCCCTTCGTCAACAACCGTTCTGATGGGCGCTTACTTTGAATCGCCAGTTAGTTGCATCCGAACTAGCGGAACGAACGCCGCCAGAGGGCAATGCAAAGGGCCGTGTCGCTGAATATACGGAGATGGGCCTGATCCGAAACGAGGTCAAGAAACAGCGGCGTCACTGCCGCATCAGAGACTTGTTCATCCGAGCTGGCCGCGCGGTGCAGGTTCTTAAGCCTTGCTTCCTCATGAGCCCCTTGTCAGTGTCGCAGTACATCGTACCTGATGCCGTGGAGTTCGATCTTGTGTTGATCGATGAAGCGTCGCAAGTCAAGCCAGAGGACGCACTGGGTACTATTTTGCGAGCACGCCAATTAGTGGTGGTTGGCGATGCTAACCAATTGCCGCCTACATCGTTCTTCGATCGAGTGACCGATGAAGTTGACGATGAGGAGGAAACTCAATTTGATAATGCCGAGTCGATTTTGGAGGTGGCGACAAAGGCGTTCCAGCCAGTCCGACGCTTGCGGTGGCATTACCGCAGTCAACACGAGAGCCTCATTCAGTTTTCGAACCATCACTTTTACGACAACGACCTGATCGTGTTTCCGTCCCCTTCACGCGATTCGGGCAGACTCGGTGTGGTCTACCACCAGATTGAAGGAGGCTGGTTCAAGAAAGGTGAGAATCCCGAAGAAGCGAAGCGCGTCGTCGAAGCCGTCATCACGCACCTCAGACGGTATCCTAACGAAAGCCTGGGCGTGGGTGCTCTCAATCTGAAGCAAAGTCGCTTGATCGAAGAGATTCTCGATGCCGAATGTCAAAAGCATCCTGATGTGATGGAGGCGATAAGCAGGCGGCAGCATTTACAAGAGCCAATATTCATTAAGAATCTGGAAAATCTGCAAGGCGATGAGCGCGATGTTATTTGCATTTCATGTACATACGGGCCGGATCCAACTACGGGTCGGCTGATGAACCGTTTTGGGCCCATTAACGGGCCAGCGGGCTGGCGACGATTAAATGTATTGGTGACGCGAGCCCGTCAAAGGTTGGAGTTGTTCTCGTCAATGCAACCACACGAAATCAATGCCGGACCAGAAAAACCACGTGGAGTGATTGCGCTGCGCAACTACCTGGAGTATGCGTTGACGGGGGGCTCTACCGGGCATCAATTTGTGAACGAATACGAACTGCGGACCGCGTTCGAACACACTGTTTCCCGAATTGTTGAAAAGGCTGGTCTAGTTCCCGTGCCTCGCATAGGTGTCGCCGGCTTCTTTCTCGATATGGGTGTGCGCAACCCGAACGGTAATCCTGATTTCCTTCTGGGGATTCAGTACGATGGTCCGTGCTATCGCAGCTCGAAGTCCACGAGAGACCGGGATCGATTACAAGACGAGGTGGTGCTTTCGCGAGGTTGGCAGTTGCATCGGTTGTGGTCATTGGACTGGTTCATGAACCAAGCTTATGAAGAAGAACGCCTCCTGTCGGTTCTCGCGAGTCTACCAAAAGGAGACCACTAACTCGGAGACCCGGACTACTGGGCGTCGAAATCGTCTGCTCACGGAATCGGGCTGCAGGATGATGAAATCGCAGCCAGGTGGGAACCGTTTTCGATATACTTTTGCCGGTGACCCTCGGCTGTCAGCTTGTCGTCTGACGCCCCTACGCATTGCCAAACGCGTGTCAAATCAAACCAATTGGTTGAATCGAATCGAGTCAATCAAGCGGTCCAATTGAATGTGAGTTTGCGGTAAGCGTGCGGGCTGGAAAAATCTTGGATGGAATTGGGCGGGTGGCGGGTTGGCCTGAGCGGGCTGGATGGTGGTGGTGGTGCTTGTGGTGGTGGGAGGGGGTGATAGCCCGGAACTAGCGGGCTGCCGGGGCTGGCGGTTGGCTGGGTTCCGATGCTTCAGGGGGACACTCCCGCCTGGGAAAGCTCGGCCTGGCGCTGAGCGTAGTTCCAAGGGAGCCAGGCATGGGGCTGGGAGGCCACGTCGTCGGCGTGGCGAAGAAGCGCTACCAGATACTGATAAGGATTGATGCGATTCAATTCGCACGTATGGATCAGCGTCATGTAGACGTCGCCCGCCTCTGCTCCGGTGGGTGAGCGATAGTAGAGCGAGTTCTTGCGGTGCAAAATCGATTTCTTCAGCGCACGCTCGGCCACGTTGTTATCCAGAGGAGCGCCGGGAACTCGCAAGAACTGGGTCAGCCGCTCCCAGTGCTTGAGCATGTAGTTGATCGCTTGCCCCAGCGCTGAATTCGGCTCCACAAGCCGGTCGTCCAATTGCCGGGTCAGCCATTTGTGCAAGCCGTCCATCACCCGCTGGCTCTTGGCCCGGTGCAACGCCAGCCGCTTCTGGGGAGACAATCCCTTACGCCGCGCCTCGGCATCCACGCGGTAGACGTGACTGAGCTGCCGGATCACATACTCCGTCTCTTCGGGGAACACGTCGACCAGGTCCACTATCAGTAGTGGAATTCGCCAGAGTTCCCAAATGCCGCAATTCGCCCCGAAGGGGCAGCGCCATGAAAGCCCAGGGCAGAGCGCCAGCGGCGAAGCCGCTGGAAGCGCCGCCCTGGGAACACGAATGCCCAACCATCCAAGCCCTGAAAGGGCGACCCAATTCTCATGCTGCCTTGTGTCCGTGACGTATATAGTATCCGCAGCCGCCAGAGGACGATCGGGCCGCCGCCACCGCGCCGGCCCTGGTTGTCGTCGCATAGCGATGCCCTGATAGTAGCCCGGTCATTCATGACCGGGGCGTCGAGTCCCCAATCCCTCCCTACGCGTCGCGTAGCGATGCGGTGAGGCGCTGTCTGGCGATGTGCAGGCAGAGCCTGCAAGGCATTGAATTCCCAGGCGGAGCCTGGGAACCAGAAAACCAGAAAAAAATATCTTCAATTTCATTTAACGCCTCCTGACATCGCTGCTTTTCTGATTTTGAGGCCTCCAAAGCCGCCTTCTTTTTTGCTCGCTCAGCTTCAGCTTTCAACTCTCTGTCGATCTTTCTTCGTCCGTCGCTTGCCTTCCTCGATTGCCCCTTTTGGTGGCGTTCTCGATTAGAAGGACTCGCATTAGCGGTATGCTTTTGTTGTCGTAGTTTCTTAAGAAGTGCTTCTAGTCGCGCACGCAGGTCTTCGTTCTCTTCCAATCCACTCGGATCGGTTGCGTCGACGGGGGCATTGCCCACATACCGATACAAATTCGCATCGCCAGCGGCGAAGGAGATGGGGTCTTGGCTGAGCCAGCGGCCGAGGGTGGGGGAGTACCAGCGGGCGCGATTGTATTGCAACTCGACGTCAGTGTCCCACGACCGGCCAGTATAACCGAATACCGTGTCCACCGCATCTTGATGGCTGGACAAGAGCGGATTGCCCGCCGCGTCATAGTCGGCTTCGTGGAGCAGGTTCTTCTGATTTTCAGCTGGCGACCGGGAACCTCTGGCCGTCGGCCTCCGCGTATCAGACTGGCTAACCAATCCTCGGCCACTTCGGAGGAAAGAGGCGGAGCCTCAACTGGCAGTGCGTTCCCAGGCGGAGCCTGGGAACGAGGGAAAAGAAATCTCCGCGAAGTCGGAGCACTCCAAAGATCGGCCAGAATTGTCAAGCGCTGCAAATCAGCGATCCGGGACTCCATGGCTGTCGCATCCCAGCCGCGAAGCGGCGAGATAATCTAGCTCCGGGCGGGAGCCCGGAGTTCGTGTCGCAGTATCCCGGGAGTCCCGAAGGGACGACATCTGGAACTGTTCGTCGGCCAACAACTGATCGACCGCCGCGCCCCACAGGTAGCGATTCATCAACCGTGCCGCGTCCGCCCCCTCCGCATCGAAATCAACAATCCGCAGCACTTCCTGGCCGTCGGCCCAGACAAAAATCTCTTCGCGATCCCACGTGCATCTCATAACCTGTTGCTGCAGAGCAGGTTATGCTAGTCCGTACGGTGGGTGGCACCAAGTATCGCGGACCACTCCAGCGAAAATGGCATCCAGCCACCGCGGCCATCAACTCGGCGATCATCCGTGCTCGCCGTCTCGCTTCGCGTTCCTTCTTCTCCTGTTCCGATTCCAACACAACCAGGCACCCGCAATTCTTCTCCGCTGCATCGCACTGGACAATCTTACGGCGTTGCGTCGGGCTGGTTACTCAACTCCTTCGTCACTATCACCAGCCCGCCGCTGCTACCAACTGGTCGAAGTGAAGTGTTACGCACTGTCACAGTGCGACTACAATTCGGCCGGTAACATCTTGCATGTTAATCCACAATCACGAACTGCACATATTCGTATCTCAGTTCCAATTCGCGAAGCACTTGTGGCGTGAGTTGGTCACTTCGAACAACAATCCTTCCTGCGTTGTTGTATTCTGGATATTCAAGTTTTTCTCGTATCCAACGCTCGTCGACCTCCGCATTACGAAGATCTATTTCTTGTGGCCATACCGAAAACGTTCCCTCTGAAGGAACAACTTTGCCGTGGACCTCATTTAGTTCTTTCTCTTGTCGCAGCAACAGCGCCTGGATATTGGCTCGCTTCGTAGCCTCAATAAGAACGAGAGCACTCGCCGAAAAGAGAAACGCAACGAATAGAATCGTGGCAAGCGAATAAGCCACAAGTTTCTTCTTCATGAGTTCATTAATCCAAGATGTCCAGCGGCGGATCAACCGGCCACGGATCCCCTGAATCATCCCCAGTTTGGCGCGGCGTTTTGAGTGGCGCGGATGAGGGCGTTGATAATCTGTTGGATGGTCAGGTCGACATGGTGGCGCATCCGCTTTCCGATCGTAAACACACTGCATTCAGACTGACGCGTGTTCGAGCACCAGTTTTGCGGACAGTACAACTGCCGTGCACGCAGGCCAATTCCCAACAGGAGAATGTAGGCCAATACCAGAATCAGCAACAAACGATCAAAACGATCGGCGCGGCGAATCTGGGTGTTTCGCAGAGCGAATCCATTCCGACGGCTCTTGTAGTCACGAAACATCTCTTCGATCGTCATCCGCTTGGCAAACAACTCTGAGATCCGTACCGCATTTCCTTGGAGATTGGTCATCAAGAACCAGCATTCGTCACGCTTCTTGGCCAGTCCCTTTTTCCAGCGGATGACAATGTGGTGATCAACCGGATTTCGCTTGCGGTAGGCCACATTCCGTAGGCATCGACAGATCCCTTTTTTCACTGGGAAGTCCCGGAGATTGCCTTCGTAATCAGTCGCTTGCACCCACACATCGGGCACGATACGGATGACGTACTGAAACCGAAGTTCTTGGCACAGACGGGCCATCTCGGTGCGTCCGAAGCCTCGATCGGCCAGCAAGATTACCCGCACTCCATCAGGAAGCATGGTCCGGAATTGCCGCAAGATGGCTTCCTCCAGTTGGTGTTGACGCTGGTGAAATTCCTCCTCCGGATAACTGGCCCACAGCAGCGGAATGGCTCGCCCATCGATGGCCGCGCACAGAGCGATCGTACGAAACTGTCGCACCTGGACCCAGTCGATGCTTACCACCAATGGCTTCTTTCGCTTGGGGCGGACCAACTGCCGAATCACTCCCTGCATGGCCGAACTTACCTGCACACGATGGTTATTGGTAAACCGCCACGCACGCTTGATCCTATGCTTGGCGGTAGTCCCTGTCAAGCGGCGGCCCAGTTCGGCAAGGCTGACCCTGCCGACGTCCAGAGCACCGGCCACCAAATCGCCGAGCGTTTTCGCTTGACTCAGACGCAAACCGGCACATACAGTAAGGACCCAGCTAAAGGCTTCCATACGATCCATGGCGGTTCCCTCCGTGTTCTTGGGTTGGAATCAGGACTGTTGATACCCAACTTCATACCCAATAACGCGCTGCGTGACACCGCCAATTTTTATGCGCCCACGCACACCTCGCCCGGAAAACTGGGGATGGCTCAGACGGATCCCCCAAAATCACCTTCTCTGTCCGTGTCTCCTCGCCTGGTTTAATGCGACTTGCTTTCAACGCTTGCTCAAGCCCCGCCGAAGTCCACCAGAAACAGTCGTATACGCCAACCACATAAGTTTTAGAACCTGATGCCGCTATCTCAGCTTGAATGTACGCCTCGATTGCAGCTCTGAATTTGTCAACGTCGTGTTCCGTCGGATCAACGACAATTTCGCCAAGAACCGAATAGAACGGCGGTACAACTTTGCTTGGCGATGGAGGTAAGGTCGGATACGTTTCAAGGTCGTCAGATCGGATCCTCATTTCGCCAATCGAGTTCAAATCCTTTTCAAACGCACCATAACCTTTGTCGTCAATTACCAAGAACCCATGGATGGAACGAACCCACGGATTAAACAGCACCGATCCCTTCTGATATCCCAAGCCAGTGCAAACACCGGTTCCTGATACTTGCCCAACTGGTCCAATAACGGTTGACGGAACATTTATCGATAATTCGAAACCAAGTGAATTGAGATAGTCTCCCAACTTCTCGCCTGGAAGCTTTGGCAAGATATTCATCAATTCCCGGAGATCAGTCGGACTAATAGGTCGCTTCTGAGCGGGAAATTCTTCGACTAAGCCACTGGGATCAATTGCATTGGTTGGTCGGTTAGCAACATACCGATACAGGTTCGCGTCACCCGCATTGAAGCCGATGGGGTCTTGGCTGAGCCAGCGGCCGAGGGTGGGGGAGTACCAGCGGGCGCGGTTGTATTGCAAGTCCGCGTCACTGTCCCAGGACCTGCCAGTATAACCGAAGACCGCATCGACGGCATCTTGATGGCTGGACGCAATCGGATTGCCCGCCTCGTCGAAGTCGGCTTCGTGGACCAGGTTGCCGAAACTGTCGAACACCTGATGCTCGCGCAGTGTCGAGTTGCTATCCACCAGGTCGCGGACCGTCCCCAGATGATCGGTCAGCGGCCAGTAAACGGGCCCGGCCCCCAAAAACGCGCTGCCGTGGAACGCGTCCGGCGACCAGGTCGGCAGGTATTGTTCGTCGGCCAGCAACTGGTCCACCGCCGCGCTCCACAGGTACCGGTTCATCAACCGCGCCGCATCCGCCCCTTCGGCGTCGAAATCAACAATCCGCAGCACCTCCTGACCGTCGGCCCACACGAAGATCTCTTCACGGTCCCGTGCGTCTCGTAAGCTCGTGCTGCAGAGCACGTTACGCAATCGCATGCGGTGGGTGGTACCGATTTTTTCGTGGGTGGCACAGATTTTTCTGTGTTCACTGGCTCGCCCCGCAAGACCGCTACGGCTACGCAGGCTGGAATCAATCGAGTTGGATCATCGTTTGGTATTCTGACTTCTCTTCCTCAAGCCTACAGTCTCAAGCCTCACGCCTGCTTCCTGCCTGCGCGGGTGCGGGGCTCCCTGGCCGCTTGCCGCTACGCGGTTTTCGCTTCCGGGCTTCCTGCCCTCCAGCGAAAATGCCATCCAGGCACCGCGGCCATCAACCCTCGCGGCATCCATGACCGCTCGTGCCCAGCACGTCTTCCAGAACACTGACTAACAGCATGATTGCGTCTCGGTCGTCAACACTCGCGGAACGGCCTCACCTCTCGCCGCTCTTGAACCCAAACCGTCAAAAAGTTGCGACCGCGAACAGCATCAGCGACGAGCAAGCATCAACGCGCGGTCGTTGCCATGTTTTAAGGCCTGCCCCATTTGACTTCTTCTAATCTAACAACGAGACAGTACCATCTGGCCAATCTTTGAGCATCGTTAAAACATGAACTGACAAGTCTAGCTCAACCGCATCGCCTAATTTGCGAGTGCTGTGAAATTCCAGAATCATCTCTTCTAACTGTTCTACCAGAATAAACCGTACTCCAAATGTCTCCGCATAAATCGCATCCAACTCGTCGCGAATTCGCCTTTCTCTCCCGCCGAAAGAGATCCCACCCAACATATGTTGAGAAATGCTTCTTGCTACATCATCAAGTCCGAGATCACTCTGGATTGCAACGTAGCCACGGAAAAAATAAGTTTGATCAGAAGATGACATGTGCGTCCTTCGCAATTTTCTTTAAGTACTCTGCCTCTGTGTAAATTCTAAATGCGAATTCATTCCGCATTCCAGGTAGCAGTTCTTTCAGCCTCTTAAGCAATCGAGACTGGACTTCGGATAGCCCAGAAATGTTGCTGCCTGCGCGGAACCAAACGCGTTTGGGAAATTGTTTCGCGAGCTTGTCACTCACGATAAACGCATCAACGTCAAAATTGCATGAGTCTAACGGCATACCGCCTTTATGCGGTCCCTTTGCCAAGCGTGCGACAGAGCCGCGGAAACCGATTCTCGCAGCATCGTCCAGCTCTCGAATTGCTGCTGCCTCTGCACGCATTACGGTTTTAACACCGTGCCGAATTCCAGCACGTGCCCCTCCGGCCCCTATTTCGCTCAACAAGCCTTCAGCCCAACCAGAATTGAAACCGGCCATACCAGCGTTGAATAGCGACTTCCAATAGGCCTGAGTCCCCTCATACTCGTCAAATGCTGAGCCATCCCCAGTTTTCCGGGCGAGGTGTGCGTGGGCGCATAAAAATTGGCGGTGTCACGCAGCGCGTTATTGGGTATGAAGTTGGGTATCAACAGTCCTGATTCCAACCCAAGAACACGGAGGGAACCGCCATGGATCGTATGGAAGCCTTTAGCTGGGTCCTTACTGTATGTGCCGGTTTGCGTCTGAGTCAAGCGAAAACGCTCGGCGATTTGGTGGCCGGTGCTCTGGACGTCGGCAGGGTCAGCCTTGCCGAACTGGGCCGCCGCTTGACAGGGACTACCGCCAAGCATAGGATCAAGCGTGCGTGGCGGTTTACCAATAACCATCGTGTGCAGGTAAGTTCGGCCATGCAGGGAGTGATTCGGCAGTTGGTCCGCCCCAAGCGAAAGAAGCCATTGGTGGTAAGCATCGACTGGGTCCAGGTGCGACAGTTTCGTACGATCGCTCTGTGCGCGGCCATCGATGGGCGAGCCATTCCGCTGCTGTGGGCCAGTTATCCGGAGGAGGAATTTCACCAGCGTCAACACCAACTGGAGGAAGCCATCTTGCGGCAATTCCGGACCATGCTTCCTGATGGAGTGCGGGTAATCTTGCTGGCCGATCGAGGCTTCGGACGCACCGAGATGGCCCGTCTGTGCCAAGAACTTCGGTTTCAGTACGTCATCCGTATCGTGCCCGATGTGTGGGTGCAAGCGACTGATTACGAAGGCAATCTCCGGGACTTCCCAGTGAAAAAAGGGATCTGTCGATGCCTACGGAATGTGGCCTACCGCAAGCGAAATCCGGTTGATCACCACATTGTCATCCGCTGGAAAAAGGGACTGGCCAAGAAGCGTGACGAATGCTGGTTCTTGATGACCAATCTCCAAGGAAATGCGGTACGGATCTCAGAGTTGTTTGCCAAGCGGATGACGATCGAAGAGATGTTTCGTGACTACAAGAGCCGTCGGAATGGATTCGCTCTGCGAAACACCCAGATTCGCCGCGCCGATCGTTTTGATCGTTTGTTGCTGATTCTGGTATTGGCCTACATTCTCCTGTTGGGAATTGGCCTGCGTGCACGGCAGTTGTACTGTCCGCAAAACTGGTGCTCGAACACGCGTCAGTCTGAATGCAGTGTGTTTACGATCGGAAAGCGGATGCGCCACCATGTCGACCTGACCATCCAACAGATTATCAACGCCCTCATCCGCGCCACTCAAAACGCCGCGCCAAACTGGGGATGATTCAGCGTCAAATGGAAAAGAAATTACTGAACCCGTTGCTGCAAATCCAACATTGGGCTCCCAACTTTCAATTGCCGAGATGTACTCGCGAGAATACTGGGCAAGTAGCTCAAGCTCTGCTATCGACTCGGTCAAGTCACCGCAGCCTTCTGCCTCAAGACCACTGGCGTTCTCCCTCAAAGCGGTTGCAAGGGCTGACGCAAAGTTTGCTACGGCGGTCAATTCCGCAATCTTCTGAATCTCCGCATCGTCCAAGACCCAACTGAACTTGTTGTTGAAGAATGGAACGTACTTCCAACCCCCTTCGTATGGCTCACGAACTGCCTTCTTCAGTCCACTGGGATCAGTGAAGTTAGTCGGTCCATTTCCCACATAACGATAAAGGTTCGCATCGCCTCCAGCGAATCCGATTGGGTCTTGGCTGAGCCAGCGGCCGAGGGTGGGGGAGTACCAGCGGGCGCGGTTGTATTGCAACTCGACGTCACTGTCCCACGACCGTCCAGTATAACCGAAGACCGCATCGACGGCATCTTGATGGCTGGACGCAATCGGATTGCCCGCCGCGTCGAAGTCGGCTTCGTGGATCAGGTTGCCAAAGCTGTCGAACACCTGATGCTCGCGGACCGTCGAGTTGCTATCGACCAGGTCGCGGACCGTCCCCAGGTGATCGGTCAGCGGCCAGTAGACGGGCCCAGCCCCCAGAAACGCGCTGCCGTGGAACGCGTCCGGCGACCACCAAGACAAATACTGTTCGTCGGCCAGCAACTGGTCCACCGCCGCGCCCCACAGGTACCGGTTCATCAACCGCGCCGCCCCTTCGGCGTCGAAATTAACAATCCGCAGCACCTCCTGGCCGTCGGCCCGCACAAAAATCTCTTCGCGATACTGAACACACCTCATAACCTGCTGCTGCAGAGCAGGTTACGTAATCCCATGCAGTGAGTGGCACCGAATTTGGCACCCACTAGTCGGCCACTTCGCGGGAGAGAGGCGGAGCCTCAACTAGCAGCGCGTGCCCAGGCGGAGCCTGGGCACGAGGAAATCAACAATCCGCAGCACTTCCTGCCCATCAGCCCACACGAAGAATCTCTTCGCGATCCGATTTTTATCTCATAAGCCTCTGCTACAAAGAAGGTTACGCAAATCCAACCGGTGGGTGGCACCAAAGTCCGATTTAAAGTCCGTTTGTGGGTGGCACTAAAGTCCTGTTTGTGGGTGGCACTAAAGTCCTTTTTGCAATGCGGTTGGGCGCACGATGGTCCTTCCGTGGATTTGTGTCGAGCCGATTGAAGCGCCGGTGAGTTTGGCCTTCGGCCAAAAACGAACTTGGTGCGATTCCGATTCCTGGGGCGTTGCCGCCAGGCTGCGGTGTCGACAGGGCTTCGCCCAACCTTCCCACTCTCCTGGATTTGTGGGGCGGGCGATTCCAATTGCGACAGCTGGTCGCACTACTCGGCCAACCGCCGAACAGTCTCCCAGGGATGGTCTGCCGATGCCATAGGAAGCTCACCCTGGGGGCATAACTTTCTATCGCAAAGCCACTTGGGTCAACAGAATTGCTGGGTTGCACGAAATTGCCTGATGGGGGAAGATCTAGAAACGGCGTGGGACCGACCAAGGTTACTCATCGTCGATCGGGACGAAGAGCACATCATCAACTCGTTGGCCAAACGCGGATGGGGCTGGCCGTTGGACACGTGTACGACGGTCATTCGGCAGATGTTGATCGGTCGCGAGGAGTTCCTCCGCTCGACCCGGTGTTCCTTCCTGCGCGTCGAGTTCGATCGGTTGCGAAGGGAGCCACGCCAGGTACTGGCGGAGATCACTGGCTTCCTCGACTTCGTCCCCACGCCAGAGCGTTTTGCTCGCGCTGTGCAGTTTATTCGGTCGGGTTGATCCGGGGGCAGTGGCAGGCACGCGATTGGCAATAGTGGATCCGCAATGCCCCTTCTGACCGTTGGTCTGACCGTTGATTGTATTTTCTGTCCGTTCGGCGCCGGCGAGCGATGGTTGTAAGTAGGATTGCGCGGCCATTTGACGACTGTCAGCTCTGCGTATTCGCCGGCATGCGGGCAGCCGGACCACTGGTCGGGGGCCGGAGGCAGTCGGGGCTGGGGTACGTCGGGACCGGGAGCAGTCGGGGCTGGAGGCTGTCGGGGGCGGCGTGCCGGAGCGAGGCGGCTGCCCGACGTAGGGCGCCACTTCCTCTTCGCAGACGCAATTCGGGAGCAGCGTGACCTGCACACGAAGCTGATCAGCACACGAAGCTGACCTGCACACGAAGCTGACCTGCACACGAAGCTGACCTGCACACGAAGCTGATCAGCACGCGGAGCTAACCGGCGCGAGGAGCTTCAGCCGCTCGAACACCAGGGGCTCGCTGCGGTCTTAGCCGATCAGCTTCGGTGAGTGTGCGGCAAGCGTGCAGGCGGGAAGAATCTTGGACGGAATCAGGCGGGTGGCTGGTGTGGCTGAGCCTTCTGCATAGTGGTCCCCGGGCTCCACCACGACCGTCCATCCGTCGTTGCAGGGGATAGTAATCGAGCTTCAGCGACTCGGCGATCTTCCCGACGCCGTGCCTGCGAGCGACCTGACATGCCAAAGGCCACAGTTCATCTGGAATCCGGCCGCGTCCCGACTTCGCCCCCCTTACACTGCCCGAACGCCTCCGCGGCCTACTCGAACGGACTATCGTTAGTTGCAGTGAATCGTTCCATGGAACGGAGTTCCTCTCGAATAGAGGATCAAACCCATTTCTAATCCTACCCGGTCCCAATCAAATCCTCACCAACGCTTGCCGCAAACTCACAGAGCACCTGCATTTCATTTGTGCAACCGTGAATCGAGCCACGCGCTGATGGAACGAGTCGTTCACCGACTGGCTACTGAAGAAGAGGTCGCGGGGGGATTCGCGAAAATGGTTGACGGAGGAAGCTTGGACGTGGCGCGGTGATGGCGGAGGAGGTGATCGAGCCGTCGCTCGACAGTCCGGTCCATGCACAAGATAGGTGTAGGCAATTGTGGGTTAATGGGTGGGGTAAAGTGTGCCGTGGGGCAGACGGGGGCGGGGAAGGGACTGTTTGATGCCTGGTGGGAGAACTATGGCGACGCAGGCCGCCCAAGAGGCGGGTGATAGAAGAATTCCGCGTCCGTCCGTCGGTCCAATGGAGGAGCTGCGGGGTAGGTGCCGTCGAACCAAGGTTGGCCTCGATAGTGTGGCTGCAAGGGAAAGCCCGGATAGTAGGGTGGATATCCGTACCCAGTGCCGTAGGGCCAGGTATACGGACTACCGGCAGGGCCAGCGCTACCGCCGGAGGTACCCCCGGCGGCAGCACTCCCTGTTGCGGAGGCTCCGGCATTGGATTCTGCGGGCCGGTTATGAGGATGGTGATAGGGAACGGGGTAAGGAAAGCCGCCCCAAAACATTCCGTACGGTGTGGGTGGTCCCCAAGCTGGATACGGAGCGCCATAGGGTCGGAAGGGGAAACGCCAATGTTCGTAGGGGATCACCTCTTCACCCCATTTCTCCACCACGTGGTAGTTGTCGGTTGATAAACCCGCTTGCAGCGTACTCCGATAATGGCGATAACCGCTACGACGAGCCGCAAATTCATCGGGACCCAACGGCTGCTGCGGTTCAGCGAACTGATCGATCCGTTGCCCGGTTTCGAGATCATGGGTGTAGGTCGAGGTCCAGGTCATCCATTCTTGGCCATGGACCGGCGGAGAAACTGCAGCTAGGGCGATCACCGCCAGGACAAGTGAGATGACGTGGCGAATCCGACGCGTTGGAGGGCAGCTAGACTGGTTGTTGTTGGCTACTGGATTCATAACTTCCATACTAATTGCCATGACACGCATTCCAATCATCCGGCCCATGCCACGGTCGGTGGCGCCTGCCAAGAGTATTGAAGATGCGGATTAATCGGCTTTTGATAGGCAAGGTAGGGAAAACACGGAGGTGGGACCTCTGCCGGCGGATGGGCCGAGTTGTTCTTTTCTCCGGGAAAGGGCGACGAGAAAGTGAAGAAGAAACGAGCCTCGTCAGGTTGTCGCCAACGTGTAGAATGAAGTGGCGTCGCGTACCGAGTGCGTCCCCAAAGGACGCCGCACGCATTGGGTGACGCCTGCAGGCAGCGTGGGGGCATCCTCCGTAGGCTTGTTTGATGGTTGGGAATCCATTCCGCGAGCGTATGGCTCGTTTCGGGGAATTCGATGCTGCGTAAATTTCTGAAATCAAAGATTCATCGAGCGACGGTGACGCAGGCCGACCTGGAATACGAAGGCTCATTGACCTTGCCGCCAGAGTTAATGAAGGCGGCGGATATTCATCCCTATGAGGCGATTCAGGTGTGGAATGTCACTCGCGGCAGTCGCATCGAAACGTATGCTATCGAGGGTCAGGCCGGTAGTAGCGCCGTCTGTGCGAATGGAGCGGCAGCCCATTTGATTCATCCGGGGGACATCGTGATCATTGCCAGTTTCGGGTTCCTCGCCGACGGGCCAGCATGCGAGAGCCATCAGCCGAAAGTAGTATTCGTCGATGCAGAGAATCGCATTACAGCCACTGGGGCTGAGGTGCCGGGGCCTGAGCGACGGGAGCCGCTGTCTGCTGCTATCCGTGGCCATACGGGATCACCGTGAGCCGTTGTTGGCAACGGGTAGAGATGCGGTGGCCAGAGTCGAAGTGGCGGTCGGTGGTCCACGCGGCGAGCGATTTTTGCGCCGCTGCCCGTCGGTCCCGAGTGCGTCTTGCCGGGGCACTTCGTGTCGCTCCGTAGGGAGATTGTGATGGCGCCGAAATACCGAGTCGTCGGCATCTGTTTCGACCACATGCACATGGGGGACAATTTGCGGATGGCCGCCGAGCATCCTGACTGCACCGTGGTCGGCATTTGCGATTTTGATAGTCAAAGGATGCGTGGCGCGCAGCGTGAATTGGGGCTCGACAACAGCCAGCTCTTCAATGATTGGCAGCATTGCATCGAAGCATGCCGTCCCGATCTGCTGATCACTTGTCCGGCGACGGCCGATCATGCGGTATGGATCGAGCGGCTAGCGCCATTCGGATTACCCATCTTGATCGAGAAACCGATGGCTCGATCGCTCAGCGATGCCGATCGAATGATCGCTGCCTGTGCTTCCCACGAGACATTGTGGGCCATCAACTGGCCCTTGGCATGGGTTCCTGCTCACCGAACGGCCAAACGGTTGATCGACGAAGGTCGCATCGGTAGGCCGTTGGAAATCCATTATTATGACGGCAATCGAGGTCCGCTGTGGCATACCGCGGGCAAACGTGAAGTCGATGCGCATGAGGTCGCGCGGCAAAAGCCTCATAGTTGGTGGTACCGACGCGCGTCGGGAGGTGGATCTCTGCTGGACTACCTGGGTTACGGCACCACCCTGGGAACTTGGTTTCTCGATGGCGCAATTCCCTTGGAAGTCACGGCGGTGGTCGACGAACCTCCGGGATTGGAGGTCGATGAACATGCGGTGGTCGTCGCCCGGTATGCGCAGGGCCTGAGCAAGTTCGAAACGCGTTGGGGAACGTTTACCGATCCGTGGGTTCATCAACCGCAGCCGAAGTGCGGTTTTGTCATCGTCGGATCGGCGGGAACGATCAGCTCGTATGACTACGAGCCCACCGTCCGTGTGCAAGACCATGATCGTCCGGGTGGCTACGAAGTGCCGGTTGATCCGCTCGCACCACCATACCAGAATCCCATCCAGTACTTGATATCGTGTCTCGAAGAGGGGCGACCGGTCGAAGGGCCCTTATCGCCGACTCTCAGCCGCATTGGTCAGCAGATCGTGGACACTGCGTTGGCCTCTGCCGAACAGAAACGCACGCTACCACTGCTCGGCTAATGAGAAAAACGATGAGGCGGTCGATGTCAGCCGGTCCCGATCTGGAGCACGGAGAACGTACCCCTACGGGCCTGCCCGTGATCGACCGCGATGGCGAGGAAGGGGCCATTGGGAGGAGGTGACGCTTTGCGCATCGCCCCAGAAGGCCCCCCTCGAGACGCTGTGTCGGAGTCTTTCTCATCGATCATCGACATGGGCAAATCAGCAATCGACCAAACCGCGAACCATCGGCGGCCGAAAAAGCACCGTGGTTATCCCTGGCCACATGATTGCTGATTGCTCGACCATCTAGTTGTTCTACTGGCTGCGACAACTGTCGAGCATCCCGGAGAACGTCGCTTGGTGGTGGTTCACTGCGGCCGCTGTTCCTGCTTTCTCTGCGGTGTCGATTCGCTCGCGTGGGGAACCTCTCCATGGACGTGGCGCCAAACTGGGATCCGAACAGGACCGGGGCGAACTTGCCTGCACGTCACGGCCACCATGGACGCGAGAATCGAATCTGGCACAATAGGACGCATTGCGTCAGGAAGTGCTGTCAACTATCGCATCGAAGAATACTGTCGTTCCATGAGATCACTGGGTAATGTCGATAACCAAGACGCCGCGGAGAAGCTGGTGGCCTACCTGCTGACCGAAGGCATCAGCACACAGGTCGAAACGACGGAAGAAAGCGAACAGATAGAGATCTGGGTTCGCGACGAAGACCAATTGCCGACGGCGCGGCAGATTTACGACGAGTTTCGGCATCATCCAAGCGACCCCAAATACGCCGCAGCGGTAAGCCGGGCGCGACGGCTACTGAAGGAGCAGCAAAAGCAACGGGAGAAAGCGGCAAGTAACGTGCGGCGCATGCAGCACAGGAGCGCGCCGGGACCTGTCCTGGGGAGGCAGCAGACGACACCGGTAACGATCCTGCTGCTGGTGGTCAGCTTAGCGGTATTCGTGCTCACCAATTTCGGTGAGGGAGGACCGCCCGATTCCCTGGCGGCGAAGTTGATCGACGGCTTACGTTTCGTATCGCTTTCCGATTACGAAGCCGCGCAGGGGAACCCGGCGGCGAGTCTCTTGCGGGGAGAGGTGTGGCGTGCCGTCACACCCATCTTCTTGCACTGGAGCCTGTTTCACTTGGCCATGAACATGTTCATGCTCTGGTCCTTCGGCCGCTTGATGGAACGCATGCTGGGCACTCCTACGTTTGCGGGGATGGTATTGCTGATGGCGGTATTTCCCAATCTTCTCCAGGGGCTTGCGCCGTCATGGCTCCACGGCTCTCCCATGTTCGGTGGCATGTCCGGCGTGCTGTTCGGACTGTTCGGGTACGTCTGGATCCGCTCCAAGCTTGACCCATGGTTTGGGGTCCGCATTCCGTTCCCATTCGTCGTATTGTTGGTGGGGATGCTGGTGGGCGGATTACTCGGCATGTTTCCCGGGTTGCAGTTGGCACATCTGTGTCACTTAGGAGGGTTGATCATCGGCATGGCCTGGGCCGTGCTGTCGGTACGTAGCTCGTGACGCGTCGGGGCGTGCGATGGAAGTACTCCCCATCGTCGATGCTCTCCAAGAGTGGCAGTCCCATGGCCATCACACCTCCGCGGCTTCGGCGAATCACCGCGTTTTCCACTGACCTTTGGCCTATTCATTTATCGACCCGATGGGAAATCGATGAACACACTGGTAATTACCATTGATGGACCGGCCGGTGCTGGGAAGAGCACGATCGCTCGGGAACTGGCCAAGCGGCTCGGTTTCGACTTTCTTGATACCGGCGCCATGTATCGTTGTGTCACTCTGGCCGTGCTTCGACAAGGTGTAGCCTTCGAAGACACCGAACGGATTGCGCGCATTGCGGAGTCTCTGCAACTGGAGATGCAACATGGTCGTGTTACCATGAATGGCGAGGATGTTTCACAGGCCATTCGTCAACCGGAAGTCACCCAGCACGTGACCAGAGTTGCCGACAACATGGCGGTGCGCAGTGTCCTGTCATCGCTGCAACGGCGATATGCGCGTGGCCGACGCATTGTTACCGAGGGGCGCGATCAGGGGACCGAAGTTTTTGTCGATTCCCCCTGCAAGTTTTTCTTGACGGCCAGCCGCGAGGAGCGAGCTCGGCGGAGGTGGCGAGAATTGCAACAGCGTGGCGTCGCCACCACCTACGAGGAAGTGTTGCAACAACAAGATGCACGTGATGCGCGAGATGCGTCCAGGGCGGTGGGAGGGTTGCGTATTGCCGCCGACGCCATGGTCGTGGACACCGATGGACTGACCACCGACGAGGTCATCGACCAGATGGTGCAGCGGGTCCGTCTCGAGTTCCCTCAGTTGGTATCCGCTGCTGATCCACGCCACGCCGTAGACGAGGGGCAAGAAGTGTGAACCAACCGGACGAGGAATCGCGGCAGGCGGGGCGGAGGCAGGCAGGGCGGCGAGAATCCGTGCTGCTTGTCTGGTGGAAGTGGCTGTTCTATAGCGGCCTGCAAATCGTATGTCGCCTGGCCGCCGTCGTGCTTTTCGAATTTCGCAGCGTGGGCCGCGAACACACCTGCGTGGAAGGACCAGCATTGGTGCTGAGCACGCACCAGAGTCACCTCGACCCCCTGTTGGTCGGCATCGTCTTCGATCGGCATTTGCAATCGGTTGCCAGGAAAAGTCTGTTCGGCAATCGCCTGCTGGCGACGATCATGCGGTGGTTGAATGCCATCGAGCTGGATCGCGAACGAGGGGGATTGAGTGGGATGAAGGAGACGATGGCTCGTCTTGCGGCCGGTCACCTGGTGTTGATCTTTCCCGAAGGGACACGCACGCCGCATGGACGCATGCTGCCGTTGAAGGCGGGGTTCTTGATTCTCGTGCGCCGCCATCGTGTGCCGTTGATTCCCATGGCGATCTGCGGCGCCTATGAGGCCATGCCGCGGGGGACGTCTGTGGTGCGTCGCAGGCCGATCCGCGTGGAAGTGGGCAAGCCGATTACCGCTGAGGAATTGTCGACGTTTGGACAACGTCGCCGCCCTAGCCCTTGTCGAACAACGGTTGGCCGCCTGCGACCAAGCGGCGCGGAACCGCCTGCGGCGGCGCTGAACCGGTAGCAGGCCGGTTTTACATTTGCAACAATCCGGTCCCCCAAGCCAGGCCGGATCCGAAACCGCACAACAGGGCCAGGCTCCCGGGAGCCAGCGTTCCGCCGGCGATCGCTTCGTCCAAGGCAATGGGAATGCTTGCTGCCGACGTATTCCCGTAACGATCCAGGTTGACTAATACTTTGTCGCGATCGATGCCCAAATCGGCGACGGCCGAGTCGATGATCCGAATGTTCGCTTGATGGAGGATAAGTGCATCGACCTCGGCGATGTCCTTGCCACTGTAAATCAGGCAGTCACGGCAGCTATCGGCCACGATCCGCACGGCCCATTTGAATACCTGTCTTCCCTCCATTCTCATGTAATGTTCTCCCGCAGCGATCGATTCGCTCGAGAGAGGATGGCGGCTGCCACCACTGGGCACGCACAGCAGTTGGCCGCCACAGCCTTCAGCTCCCAGGGTAAAGCTGAGCCAACCTTGGAGATCCCCGTCGGCAGGTCCTAGCAGCGCCGCTCCGGCGCCATCACCGAACAGGGGAAAGGTCTTCACGTCGCGTGGATTCACCGTACGGCTCATCACCTCCGCGCCGATGACCAGGGCCCGTTTGGCCATGCCATTGGCGATAAACTGGCTGGCCGTCAGCGCAGCGTACATGAACCCCGCGCAGGCCGCGTTGACATCCATCGCTGGACAGATGCAGCCGAGACGACGCTGCACATGGCACGCCGTGGACGGGGTGGCATGATCGGGAGTGATGGTGGCCACGATCAGCAAATCGACATCACGAGGCGCTACTCCCGCCTTGCGCAAGCAATCGATGGCTGCTTCATAGGCCAAGTCGCTGGTGGCCTGATCCTCAGCGGCACGACGCCGTTCCAAGATTCCGGTCCGCTGCACAATCCATTGACTATCACACCCCAGGGCGGCCAGCTCATCGTTGACGACGCGTCGTGAAGGCAAGTAACTTCCCGTCCCCAGAATGCGAATCCCGGGCAGCGTCCCCAGGCGACTGCGGCCGGACAGCTCGGCCACCGCCGCCCCTGAGACCTGTACCGCCGGTTCGTTGTTCGTCCCCGTACTCAAAGCAATACTCCCGTTATCCCTACTGAATTTACAGGCCCCAATCCTAACAAAAAGGCCCAATTCTGCCATAGAGCTTTCCTCCGCAACGGCCTGTCCTCCCTCTACCGGGGCTGTCACCGTGTCGGTCGCTGCGTAATGGTGACGAGGAGAGTGCCAGCAAGCCGAACCTTGGCTATTGAAATCGAGTCTCAAGATGTGCCGCAAGTCGTTATGGCACCCTGAGTTGCGGCAGCAGGCAGGTTGACATGTCCACCAGCGCACTTTACCATTTCGCTCAAGCTGAGCCTCGATACAGGAAAGTTGTCGAGTATGGCGAACAAGAGTCCGATATAGCGGGTGCACCGTTTCATTTTCATAGAAAGGTAGGACAGCATGACTCACGTTGTTGCTCAACCGTGTGAAGGATGCAAATATACCGATTGTGTCGTCGTCTGCCCCGTCGAATGTTTTTACGAAGGCGAGCGGATGTTGTATATCCACCCGGAAGAATGCATCGATTGCGAAGCATGCGTGCCGGAGTGTCCGGTCGAGGCGATCTATCATGAAGACAATCTGCCCGAGGAGTGGAAGCACTACAAGGAAATCAACGCTGAGATGGCTCCGCAGTGCGAAGTGATCACGGAGAAGAAGAAGCCGCTCTGTGAGGACTGATGCTGCGAGGTATCTTCAGCGGTGTGGTGAACTGGATTTCTCACGAAAACCTACTCTCGCGTCCTGCGCGGCAGTAGGTTTTTTTGTATCTTGATAGCCTCATGGCGAGCCGTTGGCATTAATCGTTTCTCTGGTCCTCGCAAACCCGAAGGGAACTAGCGCATGTCGGATTGGCCGATCGGAGTTTTCACCAGCATCGATGCCGGTTTGGGAGTGAAGCTTGAAGTGGCTCACGAATTAGGGGTTCCCACCATACAATTGCATGCGCCTAAACGCTCGACACGAACCCCAGACAATGCCGAACGGTTCCTCGAACGGCTGGAAGAGCTGGGAATCGAGCTGACGGCCGTCTTTGGTGGTTTCGATGGCGAAAGCTACGCGGATATTCCCACCGTCGTCCGCACCGTCGGTCTGGTCCCGCCGGAGACGCGGGCGGAGCGTTTGCAGGAAATGCGGGAGATTTCCGATTTCGCTCGGTTGCTGGGCTGCAACGTCATTGCCTTGCACCTTGGTTTTGTCCCCCACGACACGACCGCGCCCCTCTACCAGGAGGTGATCGATGTCACGCGTAAACTGTGTGATCATGCGGAACTGAATGATCAAGCCGTGCATTTGGAGACCGGTCAGGAAACGGCCGACGCGCTCCTGCAGTTCATCAAGGATGTCGAGCGGGATAACTTGTTCATCAATTTTGATCCCGCCAATATGATACTCTACGGCACCGGGGAACCGATCGAGGCGCTGCGCCAGGTGGGACCGTACGTTCGCAGTGTGCATTGCAAGGACGCCAAATGGAGTGATCGGCCGGGCGAGACCTGGGGGCAGGAAGTGCCATTGGGTGAGGGAGACGTGAATATCGAAGCGTTTCTCAGCACGCTCAAGGAGATCGGCTATCGTGGTCCATTGACCATCGAACGAGAGATCCCGCAGGAACCCGAGCGACAAAAAGCAGAGATCGCTCATGCGGTGAATCTGCTCACCCAATTGCGCGAGAAACTGTTGAACGGTTGATTGCTTGCGCTCTTCTGGACCTCGCATCTTCACTCCGCGGTGCCGACCGCAGCAATTGGCCGCAGCCGGCGCCGCGCGACGACGGTATGCGGGGCCAGCATGCCTCCCCCGCGTCCGCAGCTTCCGTCAGTTGGCTGGCCGGTGACTTAGCCAAGAGACGGACTGCACGCCTCCATCTCATTGCGAGTATCCACCATGGTGGACTGAGGCAATGGGGATGCCATGGCGAAGCGATTGGCGGGGTGAGGAGCGCATCGTAGTTTCCCGGGACGTGTGCTGCCGCCTCCGATGCGCGGCTCATTCCTTCTGCCGGCCCACCAGTCGCCCCTGCCCGGGACACGCTTCTGAATGGCCTGCTGACTGACCGTTCCGATGCATCGGGATGTTGTAGAGGGAATGCCTGCCCAGGCGTTCCGGCTGCGGCCCGACGTCTCGCTCCCGGCGTCGACTCGACGCCAGAGACATGCTCCTTGCTGGCAGGCCCAGCCGTCATCGGCGCATTCCTTTTGCCAACGAGACGACTGCTGTCGGTCATGGCTGTCGGTGATGAGGGATGACGGCAATGGACGAAGCTGGCGAGTCGTTAACCGGCTAGGAATCGGCTGGTTTCCAACAGCTGTCGCGAGGAGTACGCTAGAGGAAGACGAGGCGGAGCGGAATCCGCAGCTACCGGTCCACAAGCAGAGCTACGGCGGGAGAAATCATGGCGGACCTTCAGGTATCCAAACTTTGCAAACAGTTCGTGACAGCGGCAGAGACCTTGCGCGTACTTGATGGAATCGATTTGCAGTTAGCCGGCGGAGAGGACCTGTCCATCGTTGGCCCCAGTGGCTGTGGCAAGTCGACGTTGCTGTACATTTTGGGCACCTTGGACCGCCCTACCTCCGGAACCGTACTGCTCGACGGCATCGACCCCTTTCAACTCTCGCCCGATCAATTGGCTGCGTTTCGCAATAAGAACATCGGTTTCGTTTTTCAAGACCACCACCTGTTGCCCCAATTGACGGTTTTGGAAAACGTGTTGATCCCTGCGGTGGCCAACGGCACGCCCAGCGAGGAGACGGTTGCTATGGCCCGGGAGTTGGTGGAAGCGGTGGGACTTACCTCCCGGATCGATCATCTGCCCGGTCAGCTCAGCGGCGGAGAGCGTCAGCGCGTGGCTGTGGCGCGAGCCATGTTGTTCCGCCCCAAACTCCTGTTGGCTGACGAGCCGACCGGAAACCTCGATTTCGAAAACACCCAACGGATTGCCGAACTGCTTTTTCAACTACCGAAGCGATTTTCGACCATGTTGATTGTGGTGACGCATAGCCAGTGGGTCGCCGAGCGAGCGACTCGGCGGGCGCGACTGCTGGCCGGAAAACTGCAGGAGGTGAGCTGACCATGGCCGCGTTGACTCTAGGAAAAATTGCTTGGCGATCGCTCGGGTATTTCGGTCGCGCCAACCTGGCCGTGGCGTTGGGGGTGGCGGCCACGACGGCGGTAATCACCGGAGCGCTGTTGATTGGCGACAGCATGCGGGGTAGCCTGCGGCGGCTGGTCCTCGACCGATTGAGCAATGTGCATCTCGTTGTTCAAGCGAGAAGTTTTTTCGATCCGCAGCGATTGCAGAGTCTGCGATTGCCCGATGGGCTCATCGCCCTCGAACCTGCCATCGTCGTCCCCACCAGCTCTGTGGAGCATCGTAGCGAAGAAGTCGTGCACCGCGCCTCTCAAGTGCAACTAATTGCAGTAGGCCCAGGGTTTTGGAAGTCTGTAGATGCACCCCTGGCCGACCTCACTTTGGGCGAAGACGAGGTGGCGATCAATGCCAGTTTGGCCAAGGAATTGGAGGTGCAGGTGGGGCAGGAAGTGACGATTCGTTTTTCTAAACTCGCGGGAGTTCCTGGCGACATGAGTCTGGGCAGGCGCGACGACGCCACGATGGGGCTACCAGGCCAGCGGGTGGTGGCCATCCTTCCGGACAATTCGGTGGGGGGCTTGAGTTTCCAGCCGAAGCAGACTCCACCGCGCAACGTGTGGGCGTCGTTGCAGACGGTGGCCGATATCGCTGGGACTGCCGGGCGAGTCAACGCCGCGGTGGGGCTGGTGGCGGCTGGGGCCGCTTACGATGCGTCCGTCAGTCGTCGCTGGGCCGAGGAACTCAACGACCAGTATCGCCCGGCGGTAGAGGATTACGGGTTGCAGTTGGATCGCCATACGCGCGTCTTTCCCGACCCGCAAATCGACGATGTTTCCGCAGTGGAGCAACCCCCGCAGACGATCTACGACTATTACCAGGTCACATCACGTGAATTGATAATCGATACCCCCACCGGTGACGCTCTCTACCAAGGGTTGGCAGATTACCGGCCGACGCGGATGATGGCTTACCTGGCCAATTCCATTGCGCGCGTTGCCCCTTCACCAACCTCCACTCGGCAGGAACGGTTGGCGGTAGAAGTGGAGCGGAAAGTCGCGGGGCAACCACCGCCGCCAGGTTCCCCGTCGGGCGCTCCGTGGATGGTTCCCATCGGCGATCGCCCGCTCGACTTGGGATCAGTCATCGAACCGGTAATCGTCGATGCCAGCGACCAGCAGTTGCCGAGCCCAGCGTCGGTCCTAAGTCGATGGGTGCCCTACTCGATCGTGGTGGGCGTCGACGCGAACGAAGAATTGAACCTGGACCAGTACCGGGAGATTGCCCTCGACCGGCTGTACGTCCCCTACTGCTGGATCAACTCGTGGCTGGCTGAGCAAACTGAGGCGAAACCCGGGGACTGGTTGCGCGTTACCTACTTCCAACCGGAGACGGCCGACGGTCAGCAGGTTGAATTGGCGGTCGAGATGATGGTTGCCGGTGTCGTGCCGATTACGGAACCGAAGCGGCGTTATGTCCGCAGTCGCCCTGCGGCCTTCGATCAGCCTCCGACCCCGTTCAACGATCCCCACATGACTCCCCGCGTCCCCGGAGTGACCGATCAGGAATCGATATCGCAATGGGACCTGCCATTCACGCTGACCTATCCGATCGAACCGGCCGATGATGCCTACTGGAACCATCATCGCCTGACCCCCAAGTTGTTCCTGCCCTACCGCTACGCGTCCGCGAGGGCGATGTTTGGCAGTCGCTTTGGCACCATGACCTCGCTGCGGATCGCTGCGGCAAGTGTGCAGGACGCCAATCGGCTACGGGCGACGATGGAAGAATCGTTGCTCGCCACCCGCCCGTTCAAAGGCCTGATATTTCAACCGATTCGCTGGACGCAGTTGCAGGCTGCCCATGGGACAACTCCCTTCGATGGGTTGTTTCTTGCCCTGAGTTTCTTTGTCATTGTCGCCTCGCTGATGCTCGTCTACCTGTTATTGAAGCTAGGGGTGCAATTTCGAGCGCCCCACATTGCCCTGATGCTGGCGACCGGGTTCACGGCCAAGCGAGTGCGGCGGTTGATGTTGCAGGAACACGGGCTGGTATGTTGCGGCGGTGTCGTGGTCGGGGTCCTGATGGGGATCGGCTATGGTCGGTTGATGTTGATCGGGTTGGAAACCTTGTGGGTCGGCGCGATTAACACTCCCTTTCTCCGGTTTGATATGACGGGGACGAGCTTGGTTGTGGGAGCCGTTGCCGGAGGGGGGATCAGCCTGCTGGCCATCGCCGTGGGCCTTCGTCAACTAGCGCGCCTAGACCCGCAAACGATCTTGCGCGGCCGTTCGTGGAGCGATGGCCAGCAGTCCTCGGGGGCACGCTGGCTGCTTGTCCTCGCCGGGCTGCTTGCCGTCGGCAGTATCGGGTTGCTGGTGGCAGGCGTAGGGCGAAATGGAATGGATCGCGCCGGAGCTTTCTTCGGCAGTGGCATGTTATTGCTGGTGGCCTCGCTGTTGGCATTGCGGGGCGCTGTCACGGGAACCGGGGGCGCGCCGCCGCACCGACCGCGCTTGTCACTGACCAGGTTGGCGTGGCGGTCGGTCCACCGTAACCCGACCCGCAGCCTGTTGGCTATTGGCATGATCGCCGTGGCCAGCTTTCTGATCAGCTCGATGAGCGTCTTCCAAGTCTCTCCCGATGCGCGCGGTTACGGCGGATTCGAGATGTTTGCCGAGAGCGCGGTACCGGTCCTCGAGAATTTAGCCTCCAGTGCCGTCCAGCGCAATTATTTGGGGCCTGACGCCGAGCAGTTGCAGTCGGTGACGATTGTGCCGTTCCGCATGCGGATCGGCAACGATGCCAGTTGTACCAATCTTTACCACGTGCAGATTCCTACCATTCTAGGCGTTCCTCCCCAATTGGCTGCGTTGCACGATCGAGCCCCCGACCAGTTTGCCTTTGCCTGGGCGGATGTGAGTGATGAAGAGAACCCCTGGCTTGCCCTCGAGCAGGTGGGCGATGGAAGCCGAGACCTGCCGATTCCCGTCGTGGTGGACCTGAACACAGCGGCGTGGAGTCTTAAGCAAGGGGCGCGGCTGGATGAACTGATTGAAATTGAGATCGCCGATCGCAAGCTGTACTTTCGAACCGTGGGGTTGCTTTCCAACAGCATTTTCCAGGGCAAGTTGCTGATCGGAAAACGGAACTTCGAGCGGCTGTTCCCGGAAGAAAACGGTTTCAGGTTTTTTCTCATCGACCCGGGGCAGCAATCGCCGGAGGTCGTAGCCAACCTATTGGAGCAAGGTTGGAGCGATTTCGGTTTGGATGTGCAGCCCAGTGAACGGTTGCTTCGGCAGTTCCTCGACGTCCAGAATACCTACCTCAGTGCGTTCCAGGCACTCGGAGCGCTCGGCTTGCTGCTGGGAACGATCGGCCTGGCCGCTGTTCAAATGCGTAGTGTCATCGAGCGGCGTCGCGAATTGGCCGTGCTGCAGGCGATGGGATTCGCTCCGCGCCGGTTGCGGTCGATGATCACTCTGGAAACCATGATGCTCTTGGGAAGCGGGTTGCTCATCGGCGTGGGGTGCGCGGCGGTGGCGTTGGTCCCGTACCTTATCGAGGTCGGGCCACAACTGAGCGTGATAGGCCCGGTCCTCATGTTGGGCGTCGTTTGTCTGCTGGGCTTCGTCGTGGTGTGGCTGACCCTACGGCGGGTAGCTGCGGGATCGCTGGTAGATAACCTGCGCAATGACTGAGCAGCGGACGATTCTCCCCCCAGAGGACTTCGCATGCTCGCCTCGCAGGGGCCAACGATGACACGGGGGACCCATCGTGACTCCGGGGGCCAGCCAGTGATATGCTGGGACCGCTCGAGGCGCGAATGCCCGGTCGTCGCGGATGCCGTCCCGAGCAGAAACATTCGCCGTAACAAGCATTTAGCCCATGAGAGCTCAGGGGTCACGTCGCAGGTCGGCCACCGGTGGGGCGAAGGTTCGCGCATACCATGCCAACCACTGCGATTCATCGTAACCGTAGTTCTGTTCCGTGAGCGCTGCTAGCGTGGCATGCACACTAGCGTTTTGTAGCGTTACCTGCACCTTCTTCGGACCGCCGCCGAACGATAATCCACCTTGGTTAGAAACGTTCATGTTCGGTCCGCCGCCCGTTTCTTGCACGTGCTCGGTATTTAGGGCTTCGATCAATGGGAGAATAGCCTCCGGCGGGTTGAATTGTCCCAGGCACTCGGCAGCCCGGTTAACCAACTCATTGTTCGGATTGCGCAGGTGGGCGATGTAGAAAGGGACGGCCCATTCGCGACCATAAGCAGCCAGTGCATCCAGTGCCGCATGGCGTACCGAAGCAACGGGATCCAGTAGGCTGGTACTCGCTAAAATCTGTGCTGCTTGAGGATTTCGGAAACGCGACAAGACTTCGACGTACAGCATCCGCAGCGGGACCGGCGCCGGCTTCTTCGTATCGAGCAGGAATTCCCCCAGGATACCGATCGCCCGCGGGTCGTTGATCTGGCGAATATGGGCGAGCGCTTCTTCCTGTAGGCGCGCACTTCTGCCGGTCGACGCTTGGGAATGCCAACGATAGAGATCCTTGCGCAATGGTGCAAGTTCTTGCTGCGCTTTCTCTTCCGCCTCCTCGATGGCTACCGCTTCCGGGAAACGCCACCTTCCCTTGTAGAGGATCTTACCGCGGCGCTCTCCATAGATCTCATCTTTACGCACCCAGCGCCCGTTCTCGTCCTTCTTGTACCCGGCCGCTGCTCGGGCTGCTTCATGTTCCGGATCCAGATCAACGGCTCGCTGATAGTGAGCCTTCGCCAGGCCAGTCAAACCATGCTGTGAACACCATCCGGCCAGGTCATAATGGGCTTGGGCGGTTTCGGGAAGCGTCGCAATCTTCGCCGCATACTCTTTTTCTGCCTCCGATAACGGCTCGTGACCGTTCCGTTCCAATTCCGATTCGTAGATCTGCAGAAACACTCCCGGTTCGATTTCCACCGTCCACACCGTCTGCGCTCGCTCATCCACCGTTTGCTGCGTCTGCCGAATCACCTTGCCGGCGACTACACGGCCATCCTGGAAACGAAAAATATCGGCGGTGGCAGTTATCGGAAATACCGCGAGCGTGAGGATGAGCGACCGGAACGGAGCGTACCAACTGCATGGGGGACGAATCGTCAGCATCCACCTTATTCCGGCAATGACGAACTTGTTTTCGGCGATCCTGGGCATGCCAATCTGTTTCCCACTCACGATGGTTCAACGGCCGGGTATTCTTATCTATTGTACACTGAGCAAGCGAGAGCCAACTTGCCGACCACGTTTCACCATTTTTCTATTTTCTTTCCGACATTGGAGAGGGCGTGTTATGCCGGATGGTAGTCCATCCCACCCAACGGTAGATCCACAGGGCATCCCCTATTCGGGCAGGCTTATCGGAATCGATTTCGGCACGGTACGTATGGGGCTAGCGGTGTGTGATCCTTCTCAGCAGTGGGTGACACCGTTGGAGACATGGCAGCGGTCAACACCGCAAAAAGAGACGGCCTATTTTCAACAACTGGTGCGCAGCCAGCGAGTCGCTGGTTGGATCATTGGATTGCCCATCCATTGTGATGGAAACGAAAGCCGCAAATCGACTGAAGCGAGGGCGTTTGCCGGCTGGCTGCACGAACTGACTCGCTTGCCGGTCGCCTTTCAGGACGAGCGTTTCAGCAGTAAAGAGGCGCGCCGCTTGCTCTTCGACACCGGGTTAAGCGGCCGCAGCAAGAAGAAGCGATTGGACCGTATTGCTGCCTACGTCATCTTGAGCAACTACCTGGAGACGCGCCAGTCGGGAGTTGCCAACAACGCTGCCTTGGAGGATTGATGATCACGCCGAGCCCGTGGGGGATACCAAAGATTCCCAACAGGATGGATCCTCCAAATCGCCCCCATCTCCATGCGGCTGTACCGAGTGGTTACTGGTCGATCGGATCGTCGTCCAGCGGCAGGCCGGAGCAGTCGACTGTCGGACGATCCCCTTGCCGCTGCGTCGCCTCGCCAGCCACCACTGCAGGCCGCACAAGTGAAGCTGGCGCAGCGCTGCAATCTCACCGTGGGGAGCATCGTTGAAAAGTAAACCGGCCCGCTGGCCGGCGCGAAACGCGCAGCGATGAACGCGTCAGCGCAACTCGCGCTAGCGCCACCTGCCTACAGGTTAGCCCTCGCGCGCAGCGGCGGCAGCAGCACGGGAACAACCGCCAGGAGCACGGCGAGTAGTTGAAACGTTAGCTTTTGCCGTACCGGCGAAAAACTTCCATCAGTTCTTCTAGCTTTCGTTCTCGCTCGGCCAAATCCTCACTGGCCAACGCCTCGGTAACGCAGGTTCGCAAGTGCGTCTCGAGAACCGATTCGCCAATGCGGCGCAACGCTCCGAGAGCAGCAGAGATCTGCATCAGAACGTCTACGCAGTATGCATTGTCCGCAATCATGCGTTCAATGGCGTCTACTTGACCAGCGACTCGACGGACGCGATTGCGCAGTTTGGCTGAATGGTCTTCGTCCAGCATCTATCTTCTCAGCTCTCTTACTTCCCCTTTAGGCGATCCGATGGTCACCACAGCGCTTGCCCGTGGCTCCGCCCCTTCGCTGTTGGCCATGAACGTACCATAGCGAAAAAATGGCTCGTTGGGCATAGCGAATTCTCTTTTTGGCGCGCTATTCGCAATACCCCCCTAGGGTATCCGTCTCAGATGGCCGTTACAATTGTTGGTCGAACCGTCTGGCCGGTCATGGTAACTTGACGGCCGCGGTAACACCACATTTGGCTACTACACCGTTGGGGACAACAGGATGAATGGCGAAAAAAGGGAAAAGTACGATCCGGTGTGCGGGATGTCGATAACCGCCGAATCGGCGGCGGCGAGCGTCGAACACGCAGGAGAGACCTACTACTTTTGCTCCTTGCATTGTGCTGAGAAATTTCGCCAAAATCCCGCATCCTTTCTCGACCGCTCGCGCCAGCAGACTTCGCGCCATGATCACCGCGGTGGGCCATCTGTCGCCGAGCAGCCGCATAGCTGTTGCGCCACGGGCAAAGCTTCCGGCGTGGCCCCTTCGCCCAAGGGGGATCAGGAATACGGCGGTACGCATCACGACTGGTCGGCTTCGCGCAGGCCCAGCCGTTCCGGCGGCAGGGCAGTTCCGCTCGACGATCGTGTGTACACGTGCCCGATGCACCCTGAGGTCGAGCAGGTGGGGCCAGGAAGTTGTCCCCTATGTGGAATGGACCTGGAGCCCAAGGATCTATCAGAGGCGGATGAGAGCGAGGGGCCCGCTTACCACGACATGTGGCGGCGGTTTGTTGTCGGGGCGATTCTGTCGGTACCACTTCTCGCTCTGGCGATGGGGCCGATGGTGGGGCTGCCCATCGCCCAGGGCCTTGGTCGCGCTGGTGGTTGGCTGCAGCTCGTCTTGGCCACGCCGGTCGTGTTTTGGTGCGGATGGCCGCTGCTCCTCCGCGGTGTGCAGTCGTTTCGCACGGGGCGGTTGAACATGTTTTCGCTCATTGCCGTCGGAGTGTTGGCCGCCTACGGATTCAGTCTCGTGGCCCTTTTGTTTCCGGCCTGGTTGCCCGCGTCCGTGTTGGAACAGGGGAGACCACCGCTGTACTTCGAAGCGGCGTCCGTAATCATCACCCTGGTATTGCTGGGGCAGGTATTGGAGTTGCGGGCGCGGAACAAGACCGGAGCTGCGATTCGCGAGTTGATGAAATTGACTCCCGAAACAGCGCATCGCGTCACCGAGCATGGTGAGGAAGACGTGCCGGTCGAACAGCTTCAGGTAGGGGATCGAGTGCGGATTCGCCCCGGCGAGAAAATCCCTGTCGACGCCGTCGTGGTGGAAGGGACAAGCCAAGTCGATGAATCGATGCTGACCGGGGAACCGATGCCGGTGCAGAAGCAGCCCGGTGATCGGGTTACCGGTGGCACGATCAATCAAACAGGCACCCTCCTCGTGGAAGCGACAGAAGTTGGGAAGAACACCGTCCTGCACCGCATCATCGAACTGGTGGCCCAGGCACAGCGTAGCAGGGCGCCGATCCAGAATTTGGCGGATACCGTGGCGGCGTATTTCGTCCCCGGGGTCATCGTCACAGCGGCCATCGCATTCCTAGGGTGGAGCTTATGGGGACCGGAGCCGAAATTGGTGCATGCGCTGGTGGCCGCCGTCAGTGTACTGATCATTGCCTGCCCCTGTGCGCTAGGTTTGGCAACTCCCATGTCCGTGATGGTCGGCATCGGTCGCGGAGCGCGCGAGGGCATTCTCATCAAGAACGCCGAGGTTCTCCAGCGCATGGAACAGGTCGATACGGTGGTCGTCGACAAGACGGGCACGCTGACTCGCGGTCGACCAGAGGTGACGCAGATCTTCGTTGCTGAGCCCTGGCAGCCCGACGAGCTGATACGTTTGGTGGCGACCGTCGAGTCGGTCAGCGAACACCCGTTGGCGCAGGCTATTGTTCGCTACGCCAAAGAACGTTTCCAGGAGTTTTCCGCCGCTCCAGAGGATTTCCAAAGCATCACCGGCAAGGGAGTGAAAGGCCGTGTGCAGGATCATGTGGTGCGCGTGGGCAAACCTCAATGGCTGCAAGAAGAAGGTGTCGACGGGTTATCGGAGATGCCGTCTGAAGTGGAAGAACGCCAATCAACCGGTGCCACCATTGTTTGCATCGCCGTGGATCAGCATTACGTGGGCGCCCTGGCCATCACCGATCCGATCAAGGAGACCACTCCCGGTGCCGTGCGGACGCTACATCGGCTGGGCCTGCGCATCGTGATGCTCACCGGCGATCAAGAGGCTACCGCCCGCGCCGTGGCACAGACGCTGGGGATCGATGAATATCAGGCCGAGGTCACGCCCGAACAGAAGCACGCTTTCATCATGAAACTACGACAAGCCGGAAAGGTGGTCGCGATGGCCGGAGACGGTATCAACGACGCTCCTGCCCTCGCCGCCGCCGACGTGGGAATCGCCATGGGAACCGGTACGGGGATTGCCATGGAGTCCTCTGATGTCACCCTGGTGGGAGGCGATTTAAGGGGCATCGCCGCGGCGATTCTGCTCAGTCGCCGAACGATGGCCAATATTCGGCAGAACCTTTTCTTTGCCTTCGCCTACAATGCAATCGGCATCCCCATCGCGGCGGGAGTGCTCTACCCTTGGACGGGGGTCTTGTTGAGCCCGATGATTGCGGCGGCGGCGATGAGCTTCAGCAGCGTGTCGGTCCTATTGAACGCCTTGCGATTGCGGCAGGCGAAGTTGCAATACGATTAACGGGCTGGGCATGTCTAATGGATAGAGCATGTCGAGGTGGATCTGGCGATATTGTACCTTGTTGATGGTCAGGATAAAATCTAATGAGACCTCCGCGATGGAGTTGCTCACCCAATCGACATCCCACCTTGGTAAGACAATCCCGCCCATTTTCGACATCGGCACCTGTGGTGAATTCCTGCCGGCGATGCGATCAAGATCGCTTAACGATCCGTCATCGCCGGCTGAGAGATCGTTCCAGGTTCCTTCCTTGCTACGTTGGTATTTGAGGTTGCAGGGGTGGTCACCTCCACGTCCCACTCCCGGTCCCGGGGAGTCGATCGGTAGCAACATGTCAGCGGTATCGAATTGCTGGAACAACCCCATGAAGGAAGTTGGTCATCCTATGAATGGCAAGAACTCGGCACAGAATCCATCAGGGAATCGCGGCTGGCCGTCCTGGCGCGCTTGCGGTATTGGATGCTCGCCGTGTGGCGAGTGCCTACCTCGCCCCATAATCTTGACGGCCCGTGATTACCAATACGGCGACGCACTTCGCGTTGCCCTAGGTATGGGAATGGCATTATTGCTGAGCCTCTTTGGTGTCCCTTCCGAACCAACTCGAGCCGAGGAGGATTCGATCGCCGCATTGCGCCAGGCGATTTCCCAACTGGAGCTGACGCCTATTCAGCGCCACGGTGCAGAAATCTATGCCAACCTGTGCGCCGATTGCCATGGCGATGTGGGACAAGGTGTCGAAGGAGCCTTTGAAGCGCCCTTGGTGGGCGACGAATCGATCGGCCAGCTCGCAGATCGCATCCATCGCACGATGCCCGAGGGGAGTCCGGAAGAGTGCGAGGGAGAAGACGCCCAGGCGGTGGCAGAATACATCCATTACGCCTTCTACAGCGAGGCCGCTCAGCTTCGGTTGAGGCCACCGAAAGCGCTACTTACCCACTTGACGACCACCCAATTGCGGCAAAGTCTCGCGGACCTGTTCGCCATGGACAGCTGGATGCCGACCGTATCTGGCGAACAGGGACTGAAGGCAGAGTATTACAATGGAGAACGCCGCAAGAAAGAGGAGCTGAAGGCCGAACGCGTCGACCCGGCGATCGATTTCGATTGGGGGCGTGATCCACCGGTTGAAGGAATCGACCCGGACGAATTCTCCATCTTATGGTCCGGTGGGTTGGTTGTCCCCGAAAGTGGCGAGTATGAAATCGTCGTCCACAGTACCTGTTCGTTCATGTTCTACCTCGGGGGAGGTGGTCGCGAGTTCATTAACAACCACGTGCAGTCGGGAGATAAGACTGAGTTTCGCCGTAAAATCTACTTGTTAGCCGGATCCGTCTATCCGCTGCGCATCGAGTTCCGGCAACGTAAACGAAAGACTGAAATCCCCCCGGCACGCATCCAGCTTGCTTGGGCTCCTCCGGATGGTGTCGAGCGGCCGATCAGTGCGGAAAACCTCGTCCCGCACGGCGCCCCGGCCACCTTTTCCTTGCAAACACCTCTACCCCCCGATGACCGCAGTTACGGCTACGAGCGCGGCATTGGCGTGAGTCGGCAATGGGAGGAGGCGACCACGGCGGCGGCCATCGAATTCGCCGAGGCGATCATCGACGAGAAGTGGCCCGAATATCAACGTCGCCATCGCGATAAGGTGAAGGATCGCCAGGCGTTGAAGGAGTTTCTGGAACAGCTCTTAAGTGCGGCCATGCGTCGGCCACTGGACGACGCGCTGCGGCAGCGATACATCGACAACCAGCTAGCCGCGGAGCCGGACGACGCGGAAGCGATCAAGCGTGTCTTGTTGGCTGGTCTGAAGAGTCCGTTCTTCTTATACCCTTCCCTGGACATTGACCAACCGCCCGCGGCACGTACGGCAAACCAGTTGGCCCTTGTCTTGTTGGACTCACTTCCTACCGATAAACGCCTCCGCCAGGCTATCGAGAGCGAAAAACTCGGTACCGACGAGGAGGTCCGACGCATCGCTCGTACGCTGCTTAACGACTATCGCGTGCGAGCCAAAACACGAGCCATGCTCCACGGGTGGTTGAATCTGGATCACCTGTCCGACCTCAGCAAAGACCCGGAGCAGTTTCCGGGATTCGATCAGCCGCTAGTGGCCGACCTGCGCATGAGTCTGTTAAGGCTGTTGGATGCCATCGTATGGTCCGAATCGAGCGACTACCGGAAATTCTTCACCCTCGACCGCAGTTTGACCACGCCGCGCATTGCTGCCTACTACGGTGACCACTGGCTGCCCGCAGAACCGTGGAAGACGGGCTTTGAAACGCAGTGGACCGTCTCGTCGCCGAAGCATCGTGGGTTGCTCACCCATCCCTTTTTGCTCGGCGGGCTCGCCTATCACGATTCCACATCTCCGATTCACCGGGGGGTGTTTTTGACCCGTTACCTGCTGGGGCGCGTCATTCGCCCCCCCGCAGAAGCATTTTCGCCGCTCAGCCCCGACCTGCACCCCGATCTGACGACACGCGAGCGAGTGGAATTGCAAACCAGCCCTGAGTTTTGCCAGTCGTGCCATAGCAAAATCAATGCCCTCGGGTTCACCCTCGAAAACTTTGATGCCATTGGTCGGTACCGGGAAACCGAGCGTGGCAAACCGATCGATCCCCGCGGTAGTTACATCACGCGGACCGGCGAGAGGGTCGAGTTTTCTGGTGCTGCGGACCTGGCAAAGTTTTTGGCCGAAAGCGATGATGCCGTGCGAGCCTTCGTGACTCGCGCTTTCCAACATTTCGTCAAGCAACCCCCGGCAGCCTTCGGTGCCGATACCGTCGATAGACTTGTGGAACGTTTTCGGGCATCGGGCTTCAAGATATCGGAGCTCATTGTCGAAATCGCCGTCGAGGCCACGCGGCCGATGCGTCAGGCGAACCAGGAAATCGCTAGCACTACGGCGCGGCAATAGATTATGATAAACTACGAGTTCCGCGATAACGTTGGAGTTGGCACGCTTCATGCACCGACTCCCTATCGGTAATGGCGAGCCACCCTGTTTTTTCTCTCGGGGCAGGGGAGGATCAGGGACGCTCCCAGAGAAACCGGTTATCCACTCTCCTATAATGGTGAGATCCTGCCGAAAACATACCTTCCTTCCTTGCGGCCACGTTGCTGGTACGCACCTACCTTCAGCAAAAGGAGCTCAACAATGGGCAAACGAGAACGACTTAAGGAATGCCACACACGTCGAGAATTCGTCAAGCGGTTTGGAGTTAGCGCCGCCGCAGCCAACTTGCTCATGGGGCTTCCAAGCCTCTCGCTGGGGGGAACCGAGAAACGTCGCAAACAACGATTGGTATTCGTGTTCAGTCCCAACGGTGTGATTCCCGCCCACTTTTGGCCTGACCAGCCGGGGGAGCACCGTGAGTTTAAACGTATCCTCCAGCCACTTGCCGACTTGCGTCAACATGTGCTGACGCTCAAGGGCGTATGCAACAAAATCAAAGGTGATGGTGACGGTCACATGCGGGGGATCGGTTGCCTGCTGACCGGTATTGAGCTGTTTCCCGGCGACATCCAAGGTGGGTCGGATACGCCGGCTGGTTGGTCAATGGGCATCTCCATCGACCAACATTTGAAGAACCAACTCCAAGCCGATCCGGCCACCCGTACGCGATTCGGTTCGCTGGAGTTTGGTGTCATGGTGCCCGATCGTGCCGATACGTGGACTCGCTGGTCCTATGCAGGCCCCAATCAACCGGTGGCGCCGATCGACAATCCGTACGAGATGTTCAACAAGCTGTATGGGCAGAGCCGCAATCGCGAGATCCTCGCTAGCGTTCTGGACGATGTCACTGAGGATTTTGAACGCGTGAAGGAATTGCTGAGCAAAGAGGATCGGCAGTTGCTCGAAAACCACGTCGATCTGGTGCGCGGTATTGAGAAAGAGTTGCAGATGGAATTGGAGATGGCGAAGCGATCCGAGGACAATGTCCACCTCGTTCCCGATCTGCCTCCCAATGTGGACGAAGAGAATGACAACATGCCGTTGCTGACCCGCATGCAGATGGATTTGTTGGTCAACAGCTTTTTGGGCGACTTTGCACGTATCGCCACCTTCCAGATTACGAACAGCGTGGGGCAGCCTCGCATGCGTTGGCTGGGTATCGACGAAGGCCATCATACGCTGTCCCACGAGCCAGATAGTAACGAGGACGCTTACGAGAAGCTGATAAAAATCAACACTTGGTACTGCGAACAGGTTGCCTATCTGGCCAAGCGATTGGCCGAGACCCCAGAACCTGGTGGCGATGGTTCCATGCTCGATCACACGACCATTATTTGGACCAACGAACTGGGTAAAGGGAACTCGCATACGCGGGATAACATCCCCTTCGTACTGGTCGGTGGCGGGCTTGGCTTCAAGACGGGGCGGGCATTGGACTTCAAGAATGTCCCGCACAATCGATTGTTGATGAGCATCTGCGAAGCGATGGGACATCCAACCCCGTCTTTCGGCAATCCAGACTACTGCACCGACGGCCCGCTGACGGGACTCGCGTAAAGGGGAAACTTGGCCCAAGCATGGCGTCGAGAATCTGCCGTCCGGTGGACAGAAACGAGGATTCTCCACCGGACGGACCGCGGCCAGACGACGTGCCGCTCAATCACACTTGGGCGTCAAGAGCCCAGAAGGGGCTTCATCGCGGCCACGGTTTCTCAGTCTCTTCCTTCCCACTCGAAGCCGATGGCCGTAAGAGGGATGCACGGTCGCTTCCCCGTTGGTTTGAGGACTGCTTGCGAGAGCCTCAGCCATGATAGGACGTCCCGTGGCGCATGGGAACGATTGGGCCCCGTGGGGGAGAAAACGCGTGATGGTTTACTCAGCGACGGGAGCGGCGGCGGTGTACAGGATGGCGCGAAGTGTATTCCGGCCACGCGAAAGCCCCTTCGCTCGTTGAACACCATCTTGCCCAAGGACTTCTACCTGGGGACCGACCACACCCTCGACGGGAAGGGAAGCGTGGATTGTCGTTCACGCCAGGCGTGGGCACGATAGCACAGCAACTGGAGCAATGGGATTGTCATACAAGTCCCAAGTGGGGAATCCGTTCGCGCTCCATGGTCGTCGGGAGTGGCGTTTGTCGCGGGCGGTGGAACAGAGCTCAAATAACGAACGGAAGCTCGTGGTAGTGGTGATAGGGCGGGCGTGATGCATCTTTTCTTCCCAGCACCTCCCCGGTGGACGTGTGGAACTAGGACCGAAAAAGCTTCTGTGGGAGGCAGAAATCGTTTCCGTAGGTTTTGTAGGACATCGAAACTGAGTATCTTTATTGCTTCGGTCTGCGCCTGGCTGGGTAAGACCTCTTTGCCTCCAGTAGGCGTGCTCGCCACGTTTGACCACTTGTCTTAAGTCCGCTCGTCACGGCGGATACTATTGCCTTGTAGATGGCCTGAAGGTGAGGGCGGTCCATGTTTTCACCGCATGTTACCGCAGCGTGTTCCTATTGATGGATGTCGATGATGACCAAGGCTGGAGATATCGAAGCAGCTTACGGCCTGGCTCGCGAACGGTTCGAGTCCCTGGGCGTCGATGTCGACCGAGCAATCGAAGTGTTGCGAGAGACTTCGGTTTCGGTGCATTGTTGGCAGGGAGACGATGTCGGCGGGTTCGAAGGTGAGGATCGGGCCTTGGGGGACGGACTGGCCGTCACCGGAAATTATCCCGGGCGCGCGCGGACGGTAGACGAACTTCGCAGTGATCTCGAAATGGCTTACTCGTTGATTCCCGGGCGACATCGATTGAATCTGCATGCGATGTACGGCGAATTTCAGGGGGTGGTGGAGAGGAATGAGATCGGCGTCGAGCATTTTCAGGGCTGGATCGATTGGGGCCGGCACCAGGGGATCAGCTTGGATTTCAATCCTACGTTTTTTTCCCACTCCCTGGCCTCTAGTGGGTTCACCTTGGCGCACGCCGATCGTAGTATTCGACAGTTCTGGATAGAACATGGCATTGCCTGCCGCAAAATCGCTGCGGCGATGGGTGCCGCTCAGGGCAATCCATGCATCAACAATTTTTGGGTGCCGGACGGTTACAAGGATACTCCCGTCGATCGCCAGTCACCGCGTCAGCGGCTGGCTGACTCGCTGGATGAAATTTTTCGCGAGGCCCTTCCACCCGAACAGGCACTGGATGCGGTCGAATGCAAGCTGTTCGGTATCGGCAGCGAGAGCTACGTCGTCGGATCGCACGAGTTTTATATGGGATATGCGGTTTCGCGGCGCAAGTTGCTATGCTTGGATGCGGGACACTTCCACCCGACAGAGGTCATTTCGGACAAGATATCGGCTGTGTTGATGTACGTCCCCGCATTGCTCTTGCATGTCAGCCGCGGTGTTCGCTGGGACAGTGACCACGTGGTGACGTTCACCGATGAGCTGCAAGCGATCATGCAGGAGATTGTTCGCGGAGGTTCTCTGCGGCGGGTGCACATTGGGCTCGATTTTTTCGATGCCAGTATCAATCGCGTCGCCGCATGGGTCATTGGAACGCGCAACGTCCTCAAAGCACTGTTGGCCGCGTTGCTAGAACCTACCGAGCGTCTGCAGCAGTTGGAGCGTGAGGGCGACTTCACGGCGCGGCTGGCACTATTGGAAGAGCAAAAAACGATGCCGCTGGGAGCCGTGTGGGATTACTACTGCCTGTCGTCTGATGTGCCGGTCGGTGCCCAATGGCTAGAACAGGTACGCCAGTACGAGAGGATGGTTCAGACCAATCGCTCTTCGACAATAAAGCACGCTTGATGCGCGCGGCCGACGTGAGCCGCACGTTTCCTGTTTCGCAATTTCCGCCCCTTCATCAGTGAGTTTGTGCATGAGCGAAGAAACGGCCAGTCCTGGCGGGGAATATGAACGCGAGCCCGTTCCCGAGTCGGCTTTGCTGGGCAGCAGTAAGTTCTGGGGAATGTACGCTGGTGAACACGCCGCTGGCACGGAGTTTATGATCGGCCCGCTCTTTCTGTCGGCCGGCGCCAGCTTGTCCGATCTGGTACTGGGTTTGCTGCTGGGAAACATCCTCGCCGTGTTGACCTGGCGTTTTCTGGTCGTGCCGATCGCCATGGCGAAGCGATTGACGTTGTATTACCAGCTTGAGCGTATTGCCGGGGGTGGATTGGTCAAGCTGTATAACCTGGTTAATGGGTTGTTGTTTTGTTTTCTGGCTGGTGCCATGGTCACCGTTTCGGCATCGGCGGTCGGCGTGCCACTGAACATCAGCTTCGATGTGCCGACGAACCTCTTCGGTTTGAGCAACGTGTCGTTTACGCTGCTGGTGGCGATGGTGGGATTGGTCATTGCCGTCGTAGCAGCTGCTGGATACAAGACGGTTGCGCGTGTTGCCAATATCGCCGCGCCGTGGATGATTGCTGTCTTCGCCGCCTGTGGCATCGTCGCTTTGGGTCAGGTAGGTGCGACGGAGGTAGCGACCATACGAGAAGGCAGATTCTGGGACGACGCCATTGCATTCGTGCAGGCACGAAACGGCCCGCAAACGTTCAGTTTCTGGCAAATCGTTGTTTTCGCCTGGTTATGCAATGGAGCAATGCATTTCGGCATGTCGGATCTTTCGATCTTTCGCTTTGCTCGCCACAAATCGGCAGGGTGGGCGCCAGCGGCGGGCATGTTTCTCGGGCACTATATGGCGTGGATTGCTGCCGCGCTGTTGTTGGCCGCACTGATCAAGCTACAACCTGAGTTGGCTGTAGGGCCCGACGGGCGCGTGAACGCCAATCCTGGCATGCTAGCCTACCAGGCGCTGGGCTGGACCGGAATCCTCTGCGTGGTGATCGCCGGGTGGACGACGGCCAATCCGACCATCTACCGTGCGGGCCTGGCTTTTCAAGGAATCGTCCCCAAAAGTTCTCGCACCGCCATGACGTTGCTGGCGGGGGCTGTGGCGACCATGGCCGGCGCTTTTCCCAATCTGTCGGCAAAGCTGCTGGATTTTGTGGGGACGTATGGCACGATACTGGGGCCGATGGGCGCTGTCATCGTTTTTGATTTTTACCTCATGCCGCGTTTGGGGTTACGCGACGAATTCGCTGCACGATCGGGAGCTCGGGTGAACCTAGCCGCCCTGATCGCCTGGCTGCTGCCCGTCTTGGTGGGGCTTTATCTGATATTCGTCCGCGGTTTGTTCGCTGCTTACGCCGTGGTTCCCTGCTGGATCGCATGCGGCCTCCTCTACATAGTCCTCAGTAAGTTCACTCAAGGTGCCAGACTGCCGACCACTCAATCCAACGCTTGATGGTAACTCGGAGCCATTGATCATGCAGATGCTACTCAGGATCGTATCGCTCGTTGCCCTGGGATTGGTACTCGTTCCCAGCATGATGTACTTTGGCGGAATGGTGGCTCTCGCGATCGTCACGCGACTCGCGCTCATCGGCACGCTCATCTGGTTCGTCGCCACGCCCATGTGGATGGGACGCGAGTTGCCGGTCGATGCAACGCACGTTGAGATTTGACGTCTGAAGGCCGTAACCGATTTTCTTGCTGTAGCGAAGTCGCAGGGAGCCACGGCATGGAGCAGCGGTTCGGCTGCTTTCATGACGGAGCCCCGGGCACGCCTTTTCCCATCGTATCCTCCGCACTGGGCTGCTTCCCAAAACACGGTTCCATGTGGGATGCAAGGGTAGCTGCGTGAGGAAAGGTAAGGAGGACTCTCAGCAGAAGCAAGCGACCTGTACTGGAGCAGAACATCATGGTATTGCGGGAGGCGGATGCGCTGGTTGGCCGCTGGCCAGGCGGTTGGCCAGGTGTGCCAGAGGTGGGACATCCGCCAATCCAAGTTCCATCACCGGCGGAATGGGCACCGACGCGCCGCATGGACCTCGGATGGTGGAAACCGAGAATCAACTCGATGACGCGCCACTGGCCCGCAGCCGACATGGGGGCGATCTGGTCGAATGGCATTCCGTTATCACGGGTTGGTTCGACTACGTCACGAGAAGCAACTGAGCGTCGACGATGCCCGATCAAGACTGGCCGCCTCTAACCAACCGTAGCAAGGAAGGAAACACTACTGTTCGTGGATCAATTGGTCGAGATAGGTAGTCACCTCCTCCACATCAATACCTGAGCGTGCGAAGAGGATACACTCGAATCAGGTGGTCAGTTTCTTGTAGCGGAAACGCGGGTACTTCGTCCTCGGCCAGCCCCAACCGCTGTCGTCGCTGTTCTTCGTACGTCTGAAAATTCCCCTCGCACCAGTGCACATAGGCGTCCCCCTCGAACGCCAGAATATGGGTGGCGATGCGGTCGAGGAACCAGCGGTCGTGGGAGATGACGACCACGCAGCCGGCATAGTTGAGAATGGCTTCTTCCAAAGCCCGCAGCGTGTCGACATCCAAGTCGTTGGTCGGTTCGTCGAGCAACAGTACGTTGCTGCCGCGACGCAATAGTTTGGCGAGATGCACTCGATTGCGTTCGCCACCGGAGAGCGAACCGACCTTCTTTTCTTGATCTGGACCTTTGAAATTGAAGCGAGATACATAGGCCCGAGCGTTGACCTTTCTACCTCCCATGTCCAGCACATCGTGCCCGCCACTGATTTCTTGATACACCGTGTTGTTGGGATCCAGCTCGTCTCGCGTCTGATCGACGTATCCCAGCTCCACCGTGGGACCGATGCGCAGCACCCCTTCATCGGGCTGCTCTTGCCCTACCAGGATGCGGAACAAGGTGGTCTTGCCCGCTCCATTGGGGCCGATGACGCCGACGATTCCACCGGCTGGCAAGCGGAACGAGAGGTTCTCGAACAGCACCCGATCGCCATAAGCTTTCTTGACGTTCTCCGCTTCGATAACCAGCTCGCCTAGATGTTTGCCCGGCGGTATCTGAATCTCCAGTTCATCGGGGCGATCTTCGAATTGTTGCGCAGCAAGCTGTTCATAGGCGCTGATACGCGCCTTGCTCTTGGCTTGTCGGGCACGGGGACTGGACCGAATCCACTCCAATTCGCGAGCGAGGGTCTTTTGCCGCGACGCCTGCTGACGCTGCTCCAGCTCCAGCCGTTGTTGTTTATGTTCCAACCACGCAGAATAGTTGCCTTCGAATGGGTAGCCGCGGCCCCGGTCAAGTTCCAGAATCCACTTGGCGACATTGTCAAGAAAGTACCGGTCGTGGGTGACGGCCACTACGGTACCCGGATAACGCTCCAGATGCTGTTCCAACCACTGGACGGACTCGGCATCCAAGTGGTTGGTCGGCTCGTCGAGCAGTAACAGGTCCGGTTGCTCGATCAACAATTTGCACAATGCCACCCGCCTGCGCTCACCTCCCGACAGCTTGGTGACATCCGCATCGCCGGGGGGCAAATTCATTACCGCCATGGCTACTTCCACCTGGCGATCGAGTTCCCATAGATTCTTGGCATCGATCTCGTTCTGCAGTCTCTCCATTTCGTCGTACAGCTTCTGCAGTTTCGCCTCATCAGTTACCTCCCCCAATTGCACGGTGATCTCATGGAAGCGGTCGAGTATGCGGCGACGTGAGGCCACCGCCTCTTCCACGTTGCCCTGCACGTCCTTTTCCGGGTTCAGTTGGGGTTCCTGCGGTAGGTAACCTACCGTGTAGCCGGGCGTCAACCGCGCGTGGCCATCGTAGTCGGTATCTACCCCCGCCATGATGCGCAGCAGGGTGCTCTTCCCCGCCCCATTGACGCCCAGCACGCCAATTTTCGCACCGGGATAGAAGCTCAACCAAATGTCCTTGAGCACTTCCTTCTGACCATGCTTCTTGGTCAACGCTTCCATGGTGAAAATATACTGCTGCGACATGATCTACTCGCAATGCTTCGCTATGTTTTCAAGGGTTGGTACTGCCGTCAAATCCGTGTTTGAATGTACTATGGGGCGGGCAACCGGCAAGCCCACCGCCTGAGAACGGTGCCGCCGAGGGGCTGCGCCGTCGGCCGTGGCAACATCAATCCGTACAATTGAATCCAATCGCCCGTTCAGTCATCATAGATCTACCGCATCGTAGGGATTCGCGGGAACCTCACCAACACCATCTCACCTTCAGTATAGGAAGCCCAGCATGATTCGTCGGACCTTCTTGCTAGCTGCCCTGTTGTTCGGGGCCGCACCAGCCACGATAACCTCTCCCAGTAGCGCAGCGGATAATGCCGATCATGTTCCCGATGGCCCGTGGATCAGCTCGGTCGCTTGGTTGAACGACGCCGAAGTTGTCGGGGCCAAGAGTCAAGGTCTCCTCCTTCGCCCAGCCCAAGTGGTCAAGGCAAAGGTGGAACACTTGGAGGATTTCCAAGTTCTAGGTGAGGCAGGGACGTCTTTGTGGAAGGTGCTTCCCCTGCCTGACGGCCGGATCGCGGCTTCTGATTATCGGGGAGTGGTGCATCTATTCGGACGCGGAGAACCGCAGCGTTTCGAAGCCGATCTCAAGTGGGTACGTGCCATGGCTCTGGCGCCGGGAAACGAATCGCTCCTCGTTGGTACCGAGGACGGTCAGCTGGTCGTGCTCAGCGTGGATCAGTTGCAGGAATCCCGTCGAGTGAACGCCAATCAAGCGGCCATCTTCGACGTGGAATTCAACGCCGCAGGGGATCGTGTGGCGACGGCCTCCGGAGACGGTACGATTGGACTTTTCACCTGGCCGGAGCTTGAAGCCGTTGGTCGCTTGAGTCGCGGCGAGGAAGGATTGTGGGCCGTATGCTTCACCCCTGACGGCCAACACCTCCTTAGCGCCGGGAGCGACCGTCGCATCCAGCTGTGGGATTTGAACAGTCGGGAATCGGTTTGTACGATTGCCAAGGCGGGGGATTGGGTCAGCGACTTGGTGCTGCTGCCCGACTCGTCGTTGGTCGTGGGAGGGGCGATGGATGGAAAGTTGGTAGTGGCCGATTACCACTGGCTGACCAAAGTCACGGAGGAGGAAGTGGCCAGCAGCGCCATTTGGTCACTGGCGCTCAGCCCCGATGGGAGCCGGTTGGTAGTGGGCACGCGCAAGAGCGGCTTCGTGCTCGCCCCGGTTGGCGACTGGAAGTCAGCAGCGGCGGAAGTGGCAGCCGAGGTAGCCGCGTTGCAGCCCCCCGCCCCGAAGCCGTGATATGGCCCAGCAAGTTCTTATTGTTGAAGACGATATCAGCCTGGCCGACATGGTCGCCCGCTTCCTGCGCGAACATGGCTTTTGGGCCTCGATCGTTTCCAGCGGGGCATCGGCCGTGGAGCGACTAACTCGGGAGGCCTTTGATGCCGTGATCCTCGATATCGGCCTGCCGGATTTTAGTGGGATTGAGGTGTGTGAGCGCGTCCGCGCTTCGTTTGATGGTCCCATCATCATCTTGACCGCTCGGGGTGACGAAATCGACGAAGTCGTGGCTTTGGAGGTCGGCGCCGATGACTACATGGCCAAGCCCGTGCGACCGCGTGCGCTGCTGATGCGACTGAAAGTTCACCTTCGCCGGGCTGGTCAATCCGAGTCGGTGCAGGAGTGTCGCGCCTCCGTGCCGCTCGCAATCGGCAACCTTGCGATCGATCCAGCCACGCGCGAGGTGACTCTTGACGGTAAGTCGGTCTCCTTGACCACCGCCGAGTTCGACTTGCTCTACCTGCTGGCCACGCGTGCCGGTACGGTCGTGTCGCGCGCCGAACTCTACGAACGGCTCAATGGTATACCATTCGAGAGCATGGATCGCTCGATCGATCTACGTGTTTCCCGCTTGCGACGCAAACTGGGCGATGATTCACAGGCTCCCTCGCTGATCAAATCCGTGCGTGGAGTGGGTTATCTGTTGGCGGTACGGCGATGACACGACTCTTTCTCCGGTTCTACCTCGGCGTGGTCACCGTATTGATCGTTGCCTGGTTTGTTCAAGGCTTTCTCTACACGCAACTGAATGTCGCAGAAAACGTTCAAGTGATCGAACAAGCCTTGGCCGGTGGTATCCGTCTGGCGATCCAACGTCTCGATGCCGCCTACCGCGAGGGGGGCGAACCGGCGCAGGCGGCAGCCCTGGAGTCCATGCAGGAGGACTTCGACTATCCCGTGCGGGTCGTCCCCCTGGAGCAGTATCCGTTGTCCTCGCGGTTGCGGCAGCGGTTACAGCAGGGGGAGATCGTCTATCTCTATCGCCAAGGAGCGCACATGATCGGTCTCCTTGAACAACAGGAAGCGATAGGATTGTTTGGCCCATTGCCTGCGCTCGTCGGGCCTAGCGTCCCGCAAATGATGACCGGTTTCGGTGCCGTGTTGCTGGTCGCAGCCCTGGCGATCGCCATTTTGTTGCGACCGGTGGCTTTTCAGATGCGCGCCATCGAAAAAGCGGCGGCGTCGATCGCTCAGGGGGACTTCTCGGCGCGGGCACCGGTCGATTCCAAGCGCCGCCCCCTCTCATTGGCCACCGCGTTCAACACCATGGCCGAGCGAACCGAAAAACTGCTCGTCACTCAACGCGAACTACTCCAGGCCGTATCTCACGAACTGCGGACCCCTCTGGCACGCATTAGGTTTGCCTGCGACTTGTTGGCCGAAAACTCTGGCCCGCTATCCTCCAACGAACATCTACACACGATCGATCAAGCGATCAGCGAACTGGACGATCTGGTGGGAGAGCTTCTCAGTTATGTTCGCATGGAGTCGCTTGATCCACGCGAACGGTTCGCCCCCATCGATGTGGCCACGCTGATCGAGGAGGTGTTGCGCCACCGTCGCCAGGTCTTTCCCACCATTGAGTTTCGATTGCAGGTTGTCCTGGATAGCGCCGTTCTGATCGGCGACTTGACCAGTATCGAACGCGCCTTGGGCAATCTGGTCAGCAATGCCGGCCGATTTGCCCGTCGCCAAGTCATGATCACCCTTCATGGTCACCGGGACCAGTTACGAATCGATGTGGATGACGATGGTCCCGGCATCCCAGAAAACGAGCGTCAGCACGTGCTCGAACCTTTCGTCCGTTTGCCCGGATCGCCCGGCCGCGGTGTCGGTTTGGGATTGGCCCTTGTCAAGCGCATCGCGCAGTGGCATCAGGGGACGGTGGAGATCACCGACAGCCCGCTAGGCGGCGCCCGCGTCCGTCTGACCTTCGCTAATGCCTACCACCCAATCGCACAAACTAGGGAAACTGGGTAGCCTCCACTGTCTCCGCTCCAGCAGGCATTCCCCGGACCCAATGGTTGGCTCAAGCGTCGACACAGCGGCAGTCGATCGAACGTCACAGGGATAGCGTCGGCCGGCTTGGCGAGCCATCGAGACACCGACGCTGCATGTTGAGGCGGCAAGGCAGCAGAGGACTGGCAACGCAGGAGGCGCGGAGTCGATGCATACGTTTCTGGCTGCAACATCCTCACAACATCGCCCGGCTCAAGTTGCGTTGGCCATCGCCTTGGGGATCGGCATCGGTTGCTGCGCCCATTCGCCGCTGCTTTTGGCTGCTGGTTTGGTCGCGCTGTACATGCTTCCCGTTCATCTGCTCGTAGGCGTCACCTCCGCATTGGTTGCGTTTGGCGTCTGTTCGATCCTCCATCCGCAGGGCGCTGATGCGGTGGGAATGATGCTACTGCGATACACCGACGTCGCCCAGTGGTTGACGGTGGCGTATCAAGTACCTCTGTTCCCCTTGTTGCGACTCAACAGCACCTCGGTTTTGGGCGAGTTGGCCATCGGACTGGCTCAAGCGCCGGCCACCTTCTTTTTCTCCTGGATCCTGTTGCGGCGTACGTATCCTGCGTCGCGCGTAGTACACTCCGGGGTCCTCACCGAGGAGTCTGCATGTACCGCGTCCTGTTTCGAATACCTCGATGTTGAACCAACTCAGGAGGCAACACCAGCCACTCGGTCCGAGGAGCCCGTTGTGGCGGCCGTCGGTAACGAGCCACCGGATGTAGGGGAATCTGTCCCCATCGATGCGTTGTCTTGTGGGGTGGAGGAGTGTGCACCACCGAAGTCGGCACAGCGGGTGACCTCCTTCCTGGAATCGTGTTCGGTCGAAGACGTCGACCGATTGACCACGCAACAGATCGCCAACCGCGCAGCCGAATTGGCGGAGATGGTCGATGAGATGCTTCAGGACATGCTCACCGGCGAAGGCATGGAGGAGGAGCACAACTCGTCTAACGTTGAAGGCCCCCACCACCGTCCGGTTACCTCGCCGCATCTTGCATGGCATGCGGGACCTCCCCTCGTATCCTCCGCATCAGAGATCTTCCCTGGGCCAGGTACCTCGTGCCCGGACGAGCCGACAGGAGCAGGCATCGCTGACCTCACCGACCAGGACAATCATCCGCAGCCTCTCCCACCTGTCCCCGGGGAACTCCCTGCGATGCCATCTGCGACGCCCCGCCGAGAAAAGGTCGCAGCATCGATCGGTGCGGCAGCGCCAGGGAAGACCGCGACAGCGCCGTCAGGTTCCACCCCCCTGACCCGCAACGATCACGAGGAAGCCCTGCGGCACTTGTTAGCGTTCTTGAAGCAACTAAATGCTAAGGAGCGAAGGGAATGTTGATCAGTCGTCGCCGCGTCCGCTGGGCCGTGAGTCTCGGTTTGCTGAGCACTGCCCTCCTGTTGCTCGCCCCCGCTCGCGAGAGAGGATTGGCATACTTGCTGAGCAGGTCGCTGGACGAGAGGGCGACCGCCAGTCGTGCCGCCGTCATTCCGCACCGGAACCTGCTGCTCATCGAAGGACTTCAGTGGCAGCACGCTCTCCCTGGCGAAACGGTATCACTGCGCATGCCGGAATGCTGGTTGCATGTCGATCGGCAAGCGATCCTGGATGGTCGGCTACGCATTGTCCGGGGCAAGAGTGATCATGCAGAACTGGCCGTTTTCTCTACCGGTTCTTCGCCGTCACTCTCGACGCCGCGTGCCGAGGAACAATCCTCCGCCAGCCAGAACCATGCCCTGCATGCCTCTTCGCCGATTTGGGACTGGCAATTGGAATTGCTTCGTTGTGCCAGCCAGATCGATTGGCGCCGCTTGCAAGGCGAGTTGCGTTCGTTCGTTCATGCCGATCATTTGCACCATACATGGCGCAGCCGGATTCAGCAGTGGGTCCAGCGATCGGACCAGATTGTCGACGATGTCACCGCCGTTACCGACCGCGCCGCCTCGGCCAATCCCTTACGTGAAGGGGAAGACGTCTTGGCGGCCCTCAACCGTGCGCAAAGTCTGCTGGAGGAGCAATCGCTCTTGGCGCAACAGTTCGATACGCTGCAACAACTGTTGGAGGTGGAGACGAAACAGCTCGAACAGCAGTTCGCCCAAGAGCTGACCGAACTCGATGCCCGGGTGCTCCAGCACACCGTCATGTCCGAGCAGCAGGTCGATCAGTTGCTCGATCGTTTCCTGCGGATGGCAGCCCTAAAGACGTGGGGGCGACAGCGGCCGATGTTGCAAGGAGCGTCGCTATTGGCTCAGCACATGACTCCACTTCACACACCCGATCTGGAACGCTATGTCGGTATCCCGAATGAGGATTGGCTGGAGCTGATGTACTTCGATGGCGCCGGCATGGCTCGACTGCAATATGCCACCACTCCCTTCCGCTTCCGGGTAACCATGCGCGGCGCCTGGCATCGGGAAACGCCAGTTTCAGGCGCCCACGCTCTCGATGGAACAACGAATCCTCGCGAGCTTCCCTTGGTGCTTCCAACGGCTACTAGCAACTGGACATTCGAATTTGGAACCCATGCGGATACGCGCATTCGCTGCAACGTCGCGCAGCCGAAGGATCAAGTGGAATTTACGTTGCAGGTACGCCGCAAAGTATCCGGCGAGCCGCTTTCGCCCAGTGATGTCGTTTATGGTAGTCCCCCCACGGACTCTGCCTCTGGCGGGGAAGGATGGCGGCTACTGATCAGCGGTACGGCTGGTGATGACCAGCTCGATGCCGTGCTGCAGCTGACAGCCGCCGAACTGGCAGCCGTCGTCGCTGACACGGCGGCGCCCGCGTTGCCGGACTTTACCGGCGATGGAAACGCGATGGACGAGTTGGCAGACGGTGTCGTTCGTCTACGGGGGCGGTGGAGTGCACCGGTGGTGACCACCGCGGGGCAACGTCCAGCGTGGTTGCACCAGCTTCTGCTCGATCGTTACCAACAATTGCTCCAGGAACGATTGGCCGCTGAAAAAGAGATCCTCAGAAAAGAATTCGCGGACCGACTGGCCAACACTTCCCGCCTCATCGTTCGCGCCGCCGCAGAGGGACAATCCGTGTTAGCCTCGCACCGAGAAGAGCTAGCTCGACTCGACCGCTCACTCCGCTACTACTGGGCGGTATTCGATGATTCGGCATTCGCTCGTCGCCCCGAATCCCCGCAATTGCGGTAACCTCTCTCTTCAGCACCAAGACAGGGGGCCCTGCCGCGCGACATCCCTCGAGAAGATCATTCCCACCTCACGCGGGGCGCTATCCGGCTGAGGTAGTGCAGGATGATCCCCGCCGCCACACCCACATTCAGGGAATCGACGCCATCGGCCATCTCGATGCGGAGTAACACATCGGATTGTTGGAGCAGGTGATTCGGGAGACCATGGCGTTCATTGCCGAAGAGCACTGCCAAGCGTTCTGGACACCGATAGTCCTCCAACGTCTCGGCTGCGGGTCCCAACGAGGTCGCCACGATGGTAAACCCGCTGGCACGCAACGCGGACAGGGCACGCTCTAAGCGATGGCAGCGCACCAATTGCAGTTTCAACGCATTGCCCATGGAAACTCGCAGGCTTCGTCTCGATAGCGGATCCGCACATCCCGGCCCGATCACCACCGTCTCGATACCTAAAGCCGCGCTGGTTCGCAGGATGCCACCGATGTTTTCCGGATCTTGGACGCCGTGCAGCACCACTACCGGTGTGCGCTTGCCCACCTCCTGTTCTTTGGCCAAGGCGTCCTCAAGGCTCTGGGGCTGTTTCCGGATTCCGCACGCCAACACACCGCGATGAAAATTAAAGCCAAGGATCCGCTCCACCAATTCCTGCGGGCAACGCAATACGGGAACACTGGCAGGGATCAGCGGTCGGAATCGCGCGTAATGCCTATCATCCAGCAGAACACTATGGCATGCGTAATCGCTATTCAATAGCCGCTCCGTCAATAGCGGGCCTTCAGCGATGAACCAACCGCTGGCTTCAATCCAGTTCTTATGCCGCAGGTCGCGGTAGGGTTCCAACCACGGATCGGTCAGGCAGTCGATGCGATGCTCGTTCATGTCATCCAGCATGCGGTGTGCCAGCGGTCAGCGAACTTGTCGAGAGAAGTCATCGTCGCAAGATAGGCAGCGACGACGGCGGCTACGGAAATTCGATGCGTGGTCGGCAGCAATAGACCCAGGCCACTTGTTCACCGGGAACCATGACGACGCGGATTCGTTGTACTCCATCCTCCGATAGTGGGGACAGCCCAATTAAGCTCAACTCGATTTCTTCCGGCGTTCGATCCTTCACTGGCACTACAAACCACTGTGGTTGAGTTCGGTATCCCCGCGGTGACGTCAACCAGATCGAGCGCCGATCCAGCAGACAGCACACCAAGTCATATCGTTCACAGATTTCGCGCAACACATGGTACAAAGGGCGGCGAAAAGTGACCACCGTCTCCTCGGTCGCCGGTCCCATCCCTTGGGACATGGTGTTCGGCCAATCGATCCAGCAGTCCACCCCAGCTTCGGCGCTGACGCTGGAAAGCAATTGTCCTACCGGTCGTTCCTGGGGCGCAACCTGTTGCAATACGTGTTGGCTCCCAATGAACTCCCCAACATTGGGAAGCCTGGCATCGAGGTTTTCTGGGTTATACGTTGGCACTCGTGACGGCAATCCCAGCGTTCGCCTCCAGGACTCGAGCAAACGGACCGCGAGGAACCACTCGTGATCGCGAATCTGCTCGGCATTTCGCTGCACTACACCATTGCCCACGCGCCATCTACCGGGCGGTCCACCAGATACGGTCTCCAGTGCCATGGCCAGTTCTCCTGCCTGCTCCGCAGAGATCAGATCGTCGACCGCCAGCTCGGTAGGTAACGTGGCAGCGATCTGGGCCGCTGGAGGCTGCCACAGAAGGTAGCGATTTTCTCGCACCACCGATTCCAAACCGAGAGCGTGGGCGACTTGCTGCGCTGCCGCCTCCACGCTAACGTCGGTCAACTTGATCGACGCCATAGGACGGTGCAACGGAAAATTGGCCGCCTGCAGCTTGGCGAAGTCGACCACCGTTGGCGTACCGCTGATATGCGTCCACAGGTTGATTCCGTGGGCGACTCCGATCGTGTCGCTAAAGATTAACCCCGCGATCTCGACGCGCCGGCGCTCCTCCCAATCGATATCGGGAATCGCTCTGTCTGAAACGGGAACTTTGATTCCCAGGTCTTCGGCAGTCAGTGGAGGTGGCCCTAGGGGAGCATCCACGTCAGGCAAAGTCGGTTGAACCACCCAGTCGAGCATGGGCGCGAATTCTCGCAACCGATCATTCGGAAGCGCTCGTTTCACCGCCGCCATCGGATCCATCGGTGCCGGTGACTCCGCACTTGGTACTGCAGCAGGATCGGGCTGCTGCGTCGATGCATCATCGGTGACCGCCAGCGTCCCGTCCGCCAAGCTCTCTACCGGGCTCTCTACTGGGCTCTCTACCGGGCCACCGTCGTCGGCTGCCGTCGCTGAGGGGGGTGGTGGCTACCGGTTCGCTTGGCCGATCGTTCGGCAACTGCGGCTGGCCACCGGCGACGACGGATGCGGCAGCGGCGTCTGCTGACCTATCCTCGCTTTCCGCCATGCCGCTGGCAGTCTCCGAGCTACCATCGGCCACTGAATTTTCAGCAACCGCAGGAACAGCATCGTTGGCCTCCAAACCTTCGCCGTCCAGCGGTTGCCCACCAGGCTCCTGATCCGGTTCCTGCCTCCCCTCGGCCTCGTCGCTTCCCATCCCGCCGTTTGAGGCGATGTTGTGTTCGGCTGTCGCGGGAGATGGTGTTGGCTGACGACGCTGCCAGCTAAGGAACGCCATGAACACCACCACGGCGACGACCGTACTGGCAAGTCCGGCAAAAGCGACCAACAGGTAGTTCCGCACTTTTTTCGATCGAGGACTAGCCCATTGTTCCGGATCGATGGGACGTTCGATAACCAAGTCGCTGGGGCTCTCCTCACCATCGAAAGGAACGCTACCTGCCGCCATCGCCTGGTCCTCGCATCGCTCGCTGGGATCACCTTCACGGTTGCCCGCCGAACGGGGCCGCTGGGCGGATACCTCCTCACCGATCCGTTCCGGCGAATGCTCCGCGACTCCTGGGGCGGGAGATACCGAACTACGGTTACCCGGTTCGATCGTCGCCGAGATTTCATCTCTGGTCAGCGCCGTAGAATCAACTGTATCGCCATTGGATGCAGTAACGGTGACTTGGCGTGGCGGCTCGACCAACAGCAAGGATTGACATTTCGGGCAGTTGACCAACTGACCAATCAAAGCAGCATTCTTCACGCGAATCCTGCTCTGGCAGGTGGTGCATTGGATCGAAAAACTGTTCACGGAACTCGGTCCACATGAGGGAAGAAAAACTGCAGTAGTCTTTGAGCGTCATCAGGCGGCGAACCTTATCTCATTCTAGATCCTCGTCTCCGTCGATGGCACCTCGCGGGCACGGATCTCCTCGAAGCTCGACCAAGTACCTCATCGCTTCTCCTCACCTGCCTACAATCCCTACGATCCGATCTTTCCCGCTTGCCACGACAGACCGTTAACGGCAAAATCCTCACCTCGAACCAAACGCCATTGGACCTCGTCGGTGCTCGGCGCGTCCCCACGGGGCATGCCGTGGGCAGCAGTGTGGGAAGTAGAAGAACGTAGCGTTTGGCTCGTACCGCTTCACTTCCAGCAAGAGCCGAAGGCTGCGCTGGAGGACGGCAGACCCTCCACGCGTCCCGGCGATGGGAAGCAACCGGTCTACCGCATTGCCCGATTGAACCACCACGAAACGGAGACGTCGTATGCTGGCTAAAGACATCAAACCGGGGACCGTCGTCGAGTACAACCAATCGCCGGTCATCATCGAAACGGTAACCGTCCAGACGCCCAGTGCACGAGGCGCTGCCACGCTTTACAAATTTCGCGCTCGTCATCTGGTTACTCGGCAAAAGGTCGATATCACGTTGAAAGGGACCGACAGTCTACCTGACGCCGATTTTCGCAAGCGGTTGGTAAAGATGATGTACCGTGATGCTGACCAAATGCACTTGATGGACCAAGAAGACTTCAATCAGTACTCGGTGAACTTGGAGGATATCGAAGAGCAACTGCCGTACATCACCGAAGCGCTTGATGGCATGTACGCGTTGATTTACCAAGAGGAATGCGTCGGAGTGCAACTGCCGACTTCCGTCGAGTTGACGATCGCCGAGTGTGATCCCGCTGTCCGCGGCAATTCTGCCACCGCACGGACCAAGCCGGCTACCCTGGAGACCGGTCTGGTGGTTCATGTGCCGGAGTACATTAAACCTGGCGAGCGCATCAAAGTCGATACGCGTACGGGCGAATTCCTCTCGCGTGCTTGACTTCCTCTCATGTATTTGACCGGCCCTCGCTGTCGTGGGGAGAGCCAGGGCAGGAGCCGGTGGTGCCGATGGCAGCCGCGCGTTGCCGTCGCTTCGCTGCGGCAAGCGACGATTTTGGTCCTCGCCATGAACGTTGCTGGTGCTGTTCGCAGGACCGCGATCGGAGGCCGCCCGCGCATGGGGTTGAGGGACCGGTGGTAGAAGCCTCCGTGCCCTGAGGCCTGGTCCCTCGGCCTTGGTGCCTGCGCAGTCGCTTTTTCGCTTTCCCAGTCCCTACGGCTTCCCGTTCAGCGGGCAAGTTGGAGGCGTCGACGCTCGTTGTTCGCGTCCCAGGTTGCGCCGGGCTGCAGTCGATGGCGTATCAGGAGGGCTGGACAGGGGCGGTGGGGATGCGGTATTCAACGTAGACGGCGGCAAGCTTCGTGTTGCCGCGCGTTGCCGCCGATCGACGCCACCGAGCTTATACCCGGCAGGTCGATGCGTGGCGGCCAGTGTGCCGATCATCCATGGATGGAGTTCCGATTGGAAGGAGTGTACTAAACGTGCCTTGCCCGGAAGTGTTTTTCTCCGTGGGAGAGCCTAGCGGCGATTTGCATGCCGCCCGGTTGATCGAGCATCTGACCAGCGGGCGGCGATTGGCCGTGCGCGGTTTTGGTGGTCCCTGGATGCAGCAGGCAGGGTGTCGTCTCGACTATCCACTCACGGATCTAGCCGTGGTGGGAGTTGCTGAGGTACTGCCCAAACTACGACAGTTCTTTCGTATTGCGGACCAAGCCTCGGAGATCTTCGCGCAGCAGCGCCCAGCAGGTGTCGTCCTCGTCGACTTTCCCGGCTTCAACTGGCACATTGCCAAGCGGGCGAAGGCCCACGGTATTCCGGTCTTCTACTACCTTCCGCCACAGTTGTGGGCATGGGCCAGTTGGCGAATTACGAAAGTGCGTCGCTATGTGGACCATGTCCTTTGTGCCTTGCCGATCGAACATCAATGGTTCGCGAACCACGGGATTTCCTGCGAGTATGTGGGGCATCCGTTTTTCGACCAGGTTCAGCAGCAGGAACTCGACCAGCCGTTTGTGGCTCGCTGGTCCGACGATCAAGGGTTGACCATCGCTGTCTTGCCGGGATCGCGGACGCGCGAGATTCGCACGATTTGGCCGATGCAGTTGGCAGCCATCCGCGAGCTGTCGGTGCGGCACCCCCACGCACGATTCTTGGTGGCGTGTTTGACGCACGCGCATCGCCAGCGTTGCGAGAGCCTTCTCTCCCCCTCCGATCGCCGCATACCCATTCATTTCTTCGTGCAGAAGACCAGCGAAATCATCGAGGTGGCCGATTGCGCGTTGATGAAATCGGGCTCGGTGAGCCTGGAGATGATGGCACGGGGTACGCCGGCGGTGGTAGTCTACCACTTGAGTCGGTCGACCTACGAGATTGCCAAACGGTTCGTGCACGTCGACTCCATGACGCTGCCGAATCTCCTGGCCGGGAAGAAAGTGATGCCCGAGTTCTTGGCGGTGGGCAAGCGGACCGCCACGACGATCGAGCGGACGATCGCCGCCATGGATCGCTTGATGGGAGATCGCGATGAGCGCATCATGGCGCGGTTGGAGCTGGCGAGACTAACTCGACGGTTCGGCAAGCCGGGCGCTTCGCAGCGCGCCGCAGCTGCGATTCTCGCGCGGCTCGAAGGCGCCACGGACGCTGGCTCCGCCGCTCCACAGCTACGCTTGCAGTCCTGGTGAAGCATCGTCCCGGGGCGCTCTACCTTAGACGTACTCCTTAGCGGATCGTCGCGGCGTGGTTAGGTGACTCTTCGCTAGGCGAAGCGACCCAGCCCCGTAGGCCCATTGGTGCTAGGTGAGCGGCTCCGCCTCGTGCCACCATTGGCGCAGCGATTTCGCAGGTACGGCCAGGTTCATCAGCGGCGCGAACTCCTCCATGGCCGTATCGACTTCGACGAACAGCTCTTCGACCCGCTGAGCCGCATCCGGACTGATCCGCCGCAGTTGCTCGAGAAACTTTTCGCATTCCGGCCAACGTTCATCCTGGCACGCCGGCAACAGAGCGGCAAGCGCCACACAGGCGGCATCCAGCTCGGGAGGATCGCTGGCCAATAATGATTCCACACAGGGGTGTCGTTCGATGAGGCGAGCGAAGGCATCGGGAAGTTGCCAGTTGCGTGCCAGTGCCGCTGCTGCCTGCGCGTGATCCCAACCGAAGACTTCGCGTTCCAAGTCGCTCAAGCGGGCTCCCTCGCTGGTCCGCCGCTCAACCAGCTCCTCATACTGCTCGGGAAGTTCTTTCAACAACAACGGAATCGCCATGTCCTGCAACAAGGCGGCAGCAAACAGGTCTTCCGAATTGTTCAGCTTCAACCATCGTCCGAGATTGCGCGCGAACAAGGCTCGGCGCAAGGAATCCTGCCATAATTTCTTCAAATCGAATGGCCCGAATTTGGGATCAGGTACCAGAGCAAAGACGGCACTCCACAACACAAAATTCTTGATCGTACGCACGCCCACCAATGCCAACGCTTGCTGCACACTGGCTATCTCGCGGCTGAAACCGAAATAGCTCGAATTGACGAAACGGAGCACCTGTCCCATCAGGCCCACATCCGCCTCGATGGGACGGGCGTACTCTTTCGGTCCGTTGGCCGCGTCTTGTGATAGCTCAATCAAACGAATGGCGGTCTGCGGAAGTGCTGGCAACTGAGCAGAGGCCAACAAATCGTTCAAATCGATGGCGGGTTTCGTACCAACTGACATTGAGCGTGTCCTTTCATTGCCATGGGCAGGTGATGGTTACTCGTGCGGCGCTGCGTCCCTCTCGGCAGCACCCGAATCATCCGGCTAGCAGCCCTGATGCTGGGCTTTTGAATATTCGAATCGGCGGGCTTCCGCCCCCAATTCAGGCGGTGTGCTCCCTCCAAAACCATCCTCGGTCTGTGTGAAATCTAGATTCGTATTCCCGCCTGGGGAGAGCAGGTGGCGGGAATTCGCCGCCAGACATGCATCCTTCCTGGGATCCACAGTGAGAAACGCTAGGACCGCTATAATTCTTACGACTATGCATTCGGCGTAACCGCATGATGCGAAGTTTTCCTTCCTTGGTATCGAAATCCGCAAAAATAATGACGCTTCCTTACATCGAACTGCACTGCAAATCGAACTTTTCGTTCCTCGAGGGAGCATCGCATGCCGACGAGTTGGTGGCGCGGGCTGCCGAACTGGGATACGGCGGGCTGGCCATTACCGATCGCAATTCGTTGGCCGGTGTCGTGCGCGGGTATACGGCGGCCAAAGAGTGCGGTTTGTCGTATTTCGTGGGAGCTGAGTTGCATCCGATCGATGGACCTCCCGTTCTCGCCTGGCCCACCGACCGAGCTGCTTACGGGCGACTCTGCCGACTGATAACACGTGGTCGACTGCGATGCGAAAAAGGGGCATGCGCGTTGCGTTGGGCGGACTTGATCGAATTGAACCAAGGGCTGCTCTTCGGCCTGCTGCTTCGTCAACCGGCAGATGAAGATCATCGACCGGTTCCCCCGCTGCAGTCGGACGATGCCACGATCATGCCCTGGGAACAGCAAGATGACCATCCGCCGGCTGGGGCAGATGAGGCGACCGAACGAGCCGATTGGTTGGCGGCAGTCGAGGGATCGGCGTCTCCGCCCCGTGCGCTGCCGCCGTTCCGATTCGATCCCCACGACGACGCAGGTTGGCTGCAATGGTTGCACCTGGTTGCTGACCTGTTCGGTGATCGCGTCTATCTGATGCTGGAGTTGCATGCGGGGGTGGACGATCGGGGGCACGCCGCCCGCATGGCATCGCTCAGCCGTATCAGCGGTGTCCCCCTGCTTGCCGGTGGAGATGTGCACTACCACTGTTCCGAACGCTCGTTACTTCACGATGCGCTACTGGCCACGCGGTGGAACACTACCATCGACCAGGTGGCGGCACAACGCCTGAGCAACAGCACCTACCATCTTCGCTCGCTGAAGGAGCTGGCGGCCATTTACCGCGAGCACCTCGATGCGGTGGCGCGGACGGTCGAGGTGGCCGACCGGCTGAGATTCCGCTTGGAGCAGTTGCGCTACGAGTATCCGCATGAACTTGCCCCCAATGGCCAACGGCCGATCGATTACTTGAAGAAACTGGTTTGGCAGGGAGCCAAGAAGCGATACCCGAACGGCGTACCGCAGCGCCTCATCGAACTATTGCGACACGAGTTGGAATTGATCGCCGAACTCCATTACGAGGCCTATTTCCTGACGGTGTGGGATCTTGTTCGCTTCGCCCGTAGTCGTGGGATTCTTTGCCAAGGGCGAGGATCGGCGGCCAACAGCGCCGTATGCTACTGCCTGGGAATCACCAGCGTTGATCCCCAACGTATGGACCTGTTGTTCGAGCGGTTTATCAGCCGAGAACGCAACGAAGCACCGGATATCGATGTCGATTTCGAACACCAACGACGCGAAGAGGTGCTGCAGTATATCTACGAGAAATACGGCCGCCACCGTGCGGGAATGACCGCCACCGTCATCACCTATCGGATGAAATCGGCGATCCGCGACAGTGCCCGGGCGTTGGGAATCTCACAGGATCGCATCGACGCACTTACCAAAGTGGTGGATTCACGACTGGCCGCAGACGGATTGGCGGCGCGGATGGCCGAATGTGGCATCGCTCCCGACTCGCCTACCGGCAGGAGGCTGTTGTACCTGGTCGACCATCTCATCGGCTTCCCTCGCCACCTCTCCCAACATGTTGGTGGCATGGTCATCACGCAACACTGGCTGTGCGAACTGTGTCCGCTGGAGAATGCCAGCATGCCCGGACGCACCGTCTTGCAATGGAACAAAGACGACTTAGACGATCTGGGGATCCTGAAGGTCGATTGTTTGTCCCTGGGAATGCTAACGGCAATCCACCGGGCCTTTGATATGCTTGCTACTCATTACCAGCGGCCACTGTCCTTGGCTACCGTTCCGGCAGAGGACCCCAAGGTGTACGACATGATCTGCCGCGCTGACACCATTGGCGTGTTTCAGATCGAGAGTCGGGCACAGATGAGTATGCTACCACGACTTCGCCCCCGCTGCTTCTATGATCTGGTCATCGAAGTCGCCATCGTCCGCCCCGGCCCCATCCAAGGCCAAATGGTCCATCCCTACCTGCAGGCACGGCGCACTGGACGACAACCCGACTACCCCACTGCAGAGATTCGCGACGTACTGGCGAAGACGATGGGCGTCCCCATTTTTCAAGAGCAGGCGATGCGTCTGGCAGTGGTGGCTGCCGGTTTCACTCCCGGTGAAGCGGATCAATTGCGACGGGCGATGGCTGCGTGGCGACGCCCGGGAATTATCGACCAGTTTCGCAAGAAACTTATCGACGGCATGCTGTGTCAAGGCCTCAGCCGCGACTTTGCCGAACAAGTATTTACGCAAATTCGCGGGTTCGGCGAATACGGTTTTCCCGAATCGCACGCGGCCAGCTTCGCGTTGCTCGTCTACGTCTCCGCATGGCTCAAGTGCCATTATCCAGAAGTTTTTTGTGCGGCACTGCTCAACAGCCAACCGCTGGGCTTCTACGCACCAGCACAATTGGTGCGCGATGCGCGAGATCATGGCGTCGTCGTACGCGAGGTGTGCGTCAATGCCAGCCACTGGGAGTGCACGCTGGAGCTCGCGTCAGCCGCTTCCCCAACGCAGGACACTACTCCTGCTTTCGCCGACCACCCCAGACGATACGCTCTGCGGTTGGGCTTGTCGATGATCAGCGGCCTACAGGAAGAAATAGGGCGGCGAATCGCGGACGCACGCACGCGCGGGGGCCCCTTTCGTGACTTGGCCGATTTTGCCCAACGAACGGGGTTGGGCCAAGCTCAGTTGACGCGACTGGCCGATGCCGGCGCGCTGAACAATCTCACCGGGGATCGCCGTGCCGCCTACTGGCAAGCATTGGCTCATGATGCGCACACCCAACCGCTGCCCCTGTTCGCTGCCGCCGGCGTTGACGATGATGAGCCGTTACCCCAGGCTCTGCAACCGATGAATGAGATCGAGGAAGTATACGCCGATTACGCGACAGTGGGACTCAGCCTACGGAAACATCCGTTGGCATTCCTGCGTCCGGAACTGGACCGGAGGCGAGTGACACCTGCTGATCACTTGCCATCGCGACGGCATGGCCAGTTCGTCCGCGTAGCCGGTTTGGTGATCCTCCGCCAGCGGCCCAGCACGGCGAAAGGTATCACCTTTGTCACCCTGGAAGATGAAACGGGAGTTATCAATCTGATTGTCAAGCCGGAGACCTGGCAGCACTACTACAAGATCGCGCATTGCTCCCAGGCGTGGCTGGTACACGGAGTCTTAGAAAGCCGAGAAGGTATCATCCATGTCATCGTCGGGCGGATCGAAGATCTCGGCCACAGGCTCGCCTCGCTACCCACGCGCAGCCGCGACTTCCATTAATCGACACCACTCTTCCATCGCTTCACCGCATGTGGCCCACTTTGCCAAGCGCGTGCCCCTGCGGGAGGCATACCGTAATGGCCCATGTGGGCGGCCCCCATGTTTTGTCCTGGGGGCGGTCCGCATGTTTTGCACCAGAGGTTAGGAGAGCTTCGGTTAAGCAACGGGTAATGGTTTTTCTTGGCCAGGTTACCGCTGGAGCGGAGGTGTGGAGGCAGTTTCCATACCCGCACGCTGCGCAAGCTAGTGTAGTTCTTCAATACCGTCACGCTGCGCAAGCAAGTGCGGTTCGGGCCGCGTTTTGTCGACCGTTTTGCTCACTGGCTGGGGCGTTCGGTACTGGTTCACTCGCTGGCGCGTCGTGCGTGTATTGGAAGCGCGTCGCGCTGGTATCTGAGGTAGTGATACTACTGCCAGGCGGCAGGGAAGCCGTGGTACGGCCGAAGGCAAACTCTGCAGGGGCCTGTCCCTCAGGCTGCTGCGCGGACCTGTCCAAGACAATCGCCAGCGGCGACCGCGCCCGTTAGCAGTAGGCCCTCGTCGGTGGAATGGATTTCCTCCACGCGTCGGAACGTCTCCCCGGGGGCTCCACCTGGCCTATGTTTCGCGTTTAATGCTTCCACCGATCTGGCGAGCTAATACCGAAACAACAAAAGCAGTGGTAGCTGTGGCCACCACTGCCTTCTGGGTCATGTCACACTTCGCGAAATAACCACGAACGAGTGAATTCTTGACGACTACTACTAGTTTCCGCTGGCCGTGGAATAACCGCCGGCAACCACAGCACGAAAAGGACTGATGGTGACAACGCCGGAAATGTTCCAGCCGGAAGCTGAGTTTGGTCCCCAACCATAATAGCTGTTCGTCGAGAAACTCGGACCAATGCGCGCAAAGGAAGTACCCCACACAATGCCGCCTTGACCGCGAACTTCCTTCGCAACTTCGTGCGATACCACCTTCATGTTACCCAACCCGAGCGCCTTCAGGTTCGGTTCTGCGGCCTCGGCTGGAGTGGCCATGGCTGCCGCGCAGCCCAGGGCAATCGTTGCGAATAGCTTCTTCATGGTGAAACTCCTCACGCGTGAGAAACGGGCGATTTGCCTCCCCACCAATGGGCAGGCGATTGTGCACCATTGTAGCCGTCAATCTGTGCTGGTCAAGCAATTTGCCACGATTCCTCAGAATTTATTGACGGTGCGAGTTTTGGCATCAACGAGGACGCGCGATACACTCCACTAATTCGCTACGACACGGGAGGTGCGCTGATAGCGTTCGAACTGTAGCGGCACCGGTGGCAGCACGGCCTGCAGAAACTCAACGGCGCGGTGGTGGTAAACGAGGAATGTTTTGGTAGGTGATCGCCTGCGTTCGCATCCGCTTCGTGTCGACGCTCGCTATGGGAACCGTTCGTTGTTGCACAAGCGGTAGGAAGAGCACGCTTGCCGCAGGGGGCGGCCCCACGGAGTATCAACTATTTTGGATTCCCGCTTTATCGTTGCGGCGCACTGAATCTCAAGCTTTATGATGGTAGGCGTACCGCTTCCAACGCCATCGATGTTTCGTGGTCTCCTGACCGCATAGAACATATAGATGCATGATCGATTCCGGCGATGCGGGCAGACGAGCCGGATAGGCTGCGTGGCAAGAAGAAAATGTGTTGTATTGCGAAAGGAACAGATGATGTCATTACCCACTTTTCTGGCTCGCGCTGTCCTTGGGCCATTGGTTGTGTCATTGGGGTTGGGCAGTTCAGCGGCGTTGGGGCAATCGGTGGAGAGAGGCATCGGCATGTACGATCGTCCGGGAGGGGCCAAGCAATCCCGTAGCGTCACCTACGCTCGTCACGGCATGGCGGCGACTAGCGATGTTAGAGCGACGCAAGCAGCGGTCGATATCCTTCGTGCTGGGGGAAGTGCAGTCGACGCGGCTATCGCGGCAAACGCGGTTCTGGGAGTCGTCGAACCGATGAGTTGCGGAATCGGAGGGGACTTATTCGCCCTGTGTTGGAGTCCCCAAGATGGCAAGTTGCGCGGGTTGAACGCGAGTGGCCGGGCACCGCGAGCCGCTACGATATCCTCCTTGCGCCGGCGAGGTTTGAAGCAGGTGCCGATGTATGGTCCACTGTCGTGGACCGTTCCCGGGTGTGTCGACGGTTGGCGTGCATTACATCAGGAATACGGGAAACTGCCATGGTCGCGACTCTTTGAGCCCGCCATTACGTTGGCCGAGGAGGGATTTCCGGTGGCGCCAGTCATCGCCGAGTATTGGCGAGCAGCCGAAGGGCGATTGCGGGATGATCGGCTAGCCGCAGAAACGTATCTGGTGGACGGACACGCACCTCGCGCCGGTGACATCTTCCGCAATGCTCGGTTAGCCGAGACTTATCGTCGGATCGCCAGCCAAGGAGCGGAGGTGTTTTATCAAGGCGAAATCGCGCGGCAGATCGACCGCTACAGCCGTTCTACCGGCGAAGGACTGTTACGGCTCGAGGATCTCGCGGCGCATCGCAGTCACTGGGTGGTGCCGGTCAGTACGAAGTACCGCGGCTTGGATGTTTGGGAACTACCTCCCAATGGCCAGGGAATCGCCGTGTTGCAAATGTTGAACATGCTCGAACCGTTCGACATCGCCGCCATGGGATGGGGGTCACCCGAGTGGGTGCATTTGTTTGTCGAAACCAAGAAGCTCGTCTTTGCCGATCGCGCCCGATGGTATGCAGATATGGCGATGGTCGACGTACCGCTGAGCCAATTGATTTCCCGAGAGTATGCGGAAACGCGTCGTCGCCTCATCGACCCCGCGCGTGCAGCCACCCACGTTGCGGCCGGGGATCCAAGATTGGTGCACGGGGATACCGTTTACCTGTGCGTGGTGGATGCGGATCGCTGTTGCTGCTCCTTGATTCAAAGCAATTTCCACGGGTTCGGCAGTCAATTGGTGGCTGGCGAGCTGGGATTCGCCCTACAGAATCGCGGCGCGCTCTTTTCGCTCGATCCCGAGCACCCGAACTGCCTGGCGCCTGGCAAGCGGCCGTTTCACACGATCATTCCGGCCATGGTGACTAGAGAGGGGCGTCCGCTACTGGTATTCGGCGTGATGGGCGGCGACATGCAGCCGCAAGGGCAAGTGCAAGTACTTGTCAATTGGATCGACTTTGGCATGAACATCCAATTGGCCGGTGATGCAGCGCGCGTCCGCCACGACGGAAGCCCTTCGCCGACTGGCGAGGCAGGGCAAGAGGGGGGCGGCACGGTGATGGTGGAATCGGGTATTCCCGAGGAAACGATCATCGCCTTGCGCGAGCGTGGGCATCGTGTGGGGAAAGGGGGATCGTTTGGCGGCTATCAAGCGATCTTGATCGATTGGGAGCGGGGCGTGCTCGAGGGGGCGACCGAGGCACGTAAGGATGGTGCCGCGCTGGGCTATTAGGTTCCAATGGTAAGTTTAGCTGGTTGAGTCCAGACGGCAAAAAAACAGACGGCGTTTTCGGCCTGCGCAGGTCGTCGGCGTTCGCTGCGCGTGGCAAAAGGAAGGCTGGCCAGCAGGGACGCCTGCCACGGATTAAGACCTGTGTCGTGCATGGGCTACCAGGTCCGAGTCCAACTTTTCGGCCGGCCAGCGGGGGCTATACTAAAAACTCCCGCCCTTTACTGTCTCGCAGACCAGGTGAATCTATCCCATCAGCCGCGAAGTCGAATGCTACATGGCACGCGTGACCCTCGCCTTTCAGTGGACCTGGATAACCCTCGTGGTCGCGGTGGTTGCCGTGGCGGTGGTAGCCATCGTCGGCTGGATGGCATGGCGGCGCAGTGGTTATCGGCCGGCGATTCTGGTGCTAGAAAGCCTTCGCGTGGCGGTGGTAGCATTAGCGGCATTGCTGTTGAATCAACCCGAAGCGGTGGAGGCGTTTCGCCCGCCGCGTCGCCCGCAGATCGCGATCCTGGCTGATCAGACGCGCAGCATGCAGACGCCGGATGTGCGTCTGAGTACCTCCAGTACAGATCCTATTTCCCGCCTTCAGGCAATCTTGCCATGGACCGAGGCCGAAGCGTGGAGGGACCTGTCCCCAAAGTTCGATGTGAGCGTCACCAAGCTGGGCGAGAAAAACCCCGACCGAACCGACCTCGCCTCGGCATTAGAATCCATCCACCAATCGCATCGAGATCTGCGCGCCGTAGTCGTTCTGTCTGACGGCGACTGGAATGCCGGCCAGCCCCCTGTGGAGGCCGCCTGGCGATTGCGGATGGCTGGAGTGCCCGTGTTTGCTGTGACGGTGGGCAGCAGTACGCGGCTTCCCGACCTGGAGATCGTGGGTTTCGATGTCCCTAGCTTCGGCATCGTCGGTAAGGCGATGCGCATTCCTTTCCGCATCGATAGCGCCTTGCCGTATGACCACCCCAGCGTCGTACGGTTGTATGCCGACGACACCATCGTCGTGGAGCAACCCATCGAGATCGCCGCCATGGGAGGCACGACCGATAGTCTTACCTGGAGCCCTCAGGAGACCGGCAAGTTTACGCTGAAGCTCGAGGTGGCCACGCATCCTGAGGAAGCGGTGACAGACAACAATGTGCGCGAAGCTCCGATTGCGGTGCGGCGGGAGAATCTACGAGTACTGGTCATCGAATCTGTGCCGCGGTGGGAGTATCGCTACCTGCGCAATGCCTTGTCTCGCGATCCAGGCGTCGACGTCGACTGCCTGTTGTACCACCCGGAGTTAACTGGCGTTGGCGGAGGCAGCCGAGACTACCTGCCTGCATTTCCTGAACAACTCGATGTCCTGCAACAGTACGACGTGGTTTTTCTGGGCGACGTGGGCCGGCAGCGCGATCAGCTTTCCACCACCCAGTGCCAGTTGTTGCGGGGGTTAGTGGAGCAGCAAGCGAGCGGACTGGTGTTTATTCCCGGGCCGCGAGGTTACGAGCATTCCTTGCTGGATTCGCCGTTAGAGCCGCTGTTGCCAGTCGTGCTTGATAGGGAACAGCCGCGGGGCATCGGTGCGATCACACCGCAACATTTCGCCTTGACTCAGGCGGGACGACGCAGTTTGTTGACTCGCTTGGCCGATACCGACCAAGAAAACACCCGCGTGTGGGGAACCCTCCCCGGTTTTCAGTGGCACGCGGCCACCGTGCGTGCCAAAGCGGGAACGGAAGTGTTGGCCGTACACCAACAGACCGCGAACCAGTATGGACGGATCCCGTTGCTGGTCACGCGCCCCTTCGGTGCGGGTAAAGTGTTGTTTATGGGGATGGACGGTGCATGGCGTTGGCGGCGGGGCGTCGAAGATCTGTATCACTACCGGTTCTGGGGGCAGGTGGTACGTTGGATGGCGTATCAGCGTAGTATGGCGAAGGGAAGTCGGATGCGGTTTTATTACGCGCCGGAGCAACCCATGGTAGCGCACGCAGTGACGATGAACGTGAACGTCATGGACCGCTCCGGAGAACCCGTCCAAGGTGGTGATGTGCGGGTCAACATCACCGCGCCCTCAGGCAGTGTCGAAACGATCCATCTGCAGCACCGTGGTGATCAGTGGGGATTGTTTTCAGGACAGTTCATTCCTTCCGAATCGGGAAGTCACGCCGTACAGCTAGTGTGTGCTGAGGCCGCGACGGAGTTGTCAACGGAGCTGTACGTCCACGGCACGGAGAAGGAGCCGATCGGCCGTCCGGCCCGGCCTGAAGTCCTTGAGGAATTGGCTCACGCGGCTGGTGGCCAGGTCCTGGCTGTCGATCAGCTTGATCAACTGCGGTCGCAGTTGTTCGCCCTTCCGGACCCACCGCCGGAAGAGCGACGTTTGCTTTTGTGGTGTCATCCTGCGGTCGCGCTGACAATGATCGCGTTGTTGGCCGCCTTCTGGGCGGCACGGAAATACGTGGGCTTGTTTTAGAGCAACGAATCGAAAAGGTATGGATTGAGCTGTGCCATCGTTATCGACCTGGACTGAAGACCGGACCTTCGAGCTACCGGACTCGATTTACGAGCAATTGCGCGCCTTTCGTGAGCGATTGTGGATGACGAAGATCTGCGAGTCGGTGTTGGTCGCCTCAGCGACGCTTCTCGTTGCCGTGCTGGTCGTCTACAGTTGCGATCGTCTGTTCGAGGCACCGCGGTGGTTGCGCGGGGGGCTGTTATCGATGGTGCTGCTGGCTATCGCAGCGGTGCCCTGGAAGATCTATCGTTGGGTATGGTTGCAGCGCCGACCGGACCAGCTGGCTCGTTTGCTGCGCAACTGTGAACCTTCTCTGGGGGATCAACTGCTTAGCGTCATCGAGTTGACCGCCAATGCGGCCGAGCGCAATCGTTCCCCAGCCTTGTGCCATGCTGCCGTACAGCAGGTTGCTGCACAAGCGGCGCGCCGCGACCTCACCGCGGCTGTTCCCCCGTCGTATTGGCGTTCGTTAGCGGCAGTGGTAGCCTGCACCCTGGTGGTCACGGTCACGCTAACCTTCCGCGTTCCCGATGCTATGACCAACGCTTGGCTTCGTTTGCTAATCGTTGCCGGGGACATCCCCCGATATACATTCACTCGCATCGAATCGCTGCCGCCGCGGTGGATCGTCCCCCACGGTGAACCGAGTGAGATGGAGGTGCATCTTCATGCAGCAACGCAGCGCGTACCGTTGCACGCCGAATGGCATTTCGCGGAGCGGCCGCCGGTACAGGCAAAGTTGCTCAAGGGAAGCTACTCGTTCCCGTTGCCCCCGCTAACCACTGCCACGGTGGGAGAACTCCGTGTGGGCGACTTGCGCCAGCGGGTGGAGTTCGTTCCCCAGATCCGGCCAGAACTGGTAGAGGTGGAAGCGACGATCCGGTGGCCTGCTTACTTGCAACGTGTTGCGCAAGAGCGCATCGACATCCGCAATGGGCAACTGCGTATTCTTCAAGGGGCCGAGGTAGTCGTTTCCGCACGAGCCAGTAGGCCGCTACGACAAGCGTTCTTGGGGGAACAGCCCGTCGCGCGGCTTGACGGCGCCAACTTCCATACAACGCCGCTGCTCATCGACGGCACGACACGTCGACAATACGCGTTGCGGTGGACCGATCAATTTGGACTGGCTGGTCAGCGACCGTTTACTCTGCATGTCACGCCGCTGGAGGATGCCCCACCGGCCGTGGCCACCCAGGGGTTGCAGCCACAGGGAACGGTGCTCGACCATCAGCAGCTAAACTTTACCGTGTTGGCATCCGACGATTTCGGCGTGCGACGTGTAGGCATCGAATGGCGAGCGATGGCGACGGATACCGGGGACGGTGAACTGGGAGAGTTGCTTGGCGAACGCGTGCTCGCTGCCGGTGGCCCGGACAAGACGTCGATGCGGGCGGTGGGCACGTTTTCGCCACGTCGGCTGGACGTCGAGCCGCAGAGGGTCGCTGTGCGGATGTGGGTGGAGGACTTTTTTCCCGGTCGGTCCCGAGTTTATTCGTCCCCACATTTTCTGTACGTGCTGACGGCCGCCGAACACGCCGTGTGGATCACTGAGCGGTTGCACCAGTGGCAACGCGCTTCGCTGGACATTCGTGACCAGGAATTGCAGTTATTCGTCAAAAACAAGGAGTTGCACGCACTTCCTCCTGACGAGAGAGCGCGTCCGGAATGGCAAGCCGAGTTGCGGGAACAGGCGGAGCTGGAGGCTGCCAACGCTCGGCAGTTGAGGGAGTTGACGACCACGGGCGCGGACTTGGTGCGCGAGGCGATGAGCAACCCCGAGATTCATCCAGAACAATTGGAGAAGTGGTCCACGACGCTGGAGCTGCTTACTGAGGTCGCCAACCGGCGAATGCCGACTGTCGCGCATCTGTTGGAGACAGCGGCTTCGTCCGATGGGATGTTTGCCCCTGCTGGCGTTGGTGCTGAAACGGACTCCGCAGTGGAGGGTTCGGTGCCAGGGGACGCGCGGTCGGTGAAGCCATCTCCCGCGGCATCCCCGGCATCCCCGGCATCCCCGGCATCCCCGGCATCCCCGGCATCCTCGGCATCCCCGGCATCCTCGGCGGCACCGCAGTCTCCCACGGCACCTCCCTTTCCGTCACCAGCAACCTCGCCGGAGAGCCGCATCGATAGTGCGGCCAGCGGTTCTCGCGACGGCGCTGAGGCGGCGCCTCACGCCGGGGCCCAGCGCGCTTCTGTTTCCTTGAGGCAACAGAGCACGGGTGAAGACGATGCACCACCTTTGTCCCCCGAAGTCGTGATGCCGTCGGTGTCCGGTGTCGAATCGACGATGCAACCTGGGGCTGCTGATGCTACCGCGGCGGGCGATGGAGCGGCCGCGGAGAGCGGGGGGCCTCGATTGAGCCTGCCGACCACGGGCGTGATCGACGCCACGGCGGAGGCTCCGGCCAGGCAACCGGCGGGCGAGGATGGGGAGCGTCAACGATCGCCGCTGTCCGATGCTCTTTTCGAACAAGAGGCGTTGTTGGAGGAGTTCGCCAAGGTTGCCGCCGAACTAAACCAGCTCTTGGCCCACATGGAAGGCAGCACCTTGGTCAAGCGATTGAAAGCCGCCGCCCGCCAACAGCAGCAAATAGCCGATCGACTGGCTGAGGCTATCGGCCAGTTGTTCGGGACCAGCGGCGAAGCAAGCCCGGAGAGCGTTCAATTGCTGGATGAACTGGCCCGGGATGAGCGCGCGGCAGCGCAAACGGTAGCGTTCATCATGGATGATATTCAGGGGTATTTCGAACGTCGCCGATTGGACCGCTTTCTGGAAGTGCTCCATGAAATGCGACAAGTGGACGTCCTGTTGGCTCTGCAGCAGTTGGCCGACGAATTACGGATTCAGCACGGATTGGCCATCGCTGAAGCGGAGTACTGGGCCGATACCCTCGACCGATGGGCCGAGGAGCTGTTGGAACCTTTAGGTGATACTGCTAGCACGGACGAAGAGGAACCCACGACCACCGATGAGGAACCTGCGGCACCGGATGCCATTCCGCCGCAACTGTTGGTCGAAATCCTGCGAGTGCTTCGCTGTGAAGTCGATTTGCGAGAAGAGACGCGCGTGGTCGAGCAGTCGCGTGGAGCGGTCGCGACCACTGTCCATGACATCTCGGCCAGGCAACTGCAAGCCAGTCAACTAGCCCTGAAAACGCGATTGATCCAGGTCGTCAACGGCTTGCTCTCCATGCCGCAGGGGGAACAGCGATTTGCCCAAGAAATCGATTTGTTGCGTCAGGTCTCCATGGTGATGGATGATGCGGCAGCTCTTCTCGCTCGATCGGTGACTGACCAACGCACGATCGCCGCAGAGACCGAAGCCATCGAATTGCTGTTGCAGAGCCAACGGATCCCCCCTCAAGGAAAAGGCAGCGGTGGTGGCGCCACGCCAGGTGGAGGCAGAAACGGCACTACCGATCAATCCGCTTTGGCCATGATCGGTGCCGGTTTGAATCCGCGTGAGCATCGGGAAGAACGTGCCGTTTCCCAGGCGACCGGCCATACTGGCGACTCGCTGCCCGAAGAATTTCGTGCGGGATTAGACATCTACTTTCAACAGATCGAGGAGGTGTTGCCGTAATGTTGCCGGTACTACTGCGGGCCACGGCGGCCTGCTCATTCGCATACTCCCACTCCCAATGCAATCTGTCGCTCGGCTCCAGAGTCTGGCCCTTTCGACGATCCCCTACGAGCCGTGTGGCAGGGTGGGTCTGCGGATGGTTCCTGTTGATGGCCAGCGCGGTAGGCCAACCTCCCGGCGAGCTGATCCGTGGGGATCCGGTTCCGCGCGAGGTGCGCGAAATCTATGACCGCGGCATCAGTTACCTGGTCCGCTCCCAGGGGCCGGATGGGAATTGGCCTGATGGCTACGCGGGACCTGGCACGACGGGCCTGGCGCTCATGGTTTTCTTGGCATCGGGCGAAGATCCCAACTACGGGAAGTACCGAGAGCCGATTCGACTTGCCATGCGCGCCATCATCGAAGCTCAGGATCCGGTGACCGGCTATCTGGGAGACAGCATGTACCAGCACGGTTTTGCCACTCTGGCACTGGCGGAGGCGTACGGCGCCGTCGACGAAACCGATGGGCGGAGCGAGCGGTCCGATGATCGAATCAGCCGTCCCTCCATTGCTCAAGCCTTGGAATTGGCGGTGCGTTGTGCCGTCACTAGTCAGGGGAAAAATCCACACCAAGCCTGGCGCTATTCTCCCAGTGCACGGGACGCGGATACGTCGGTCAGCGGCTCGGTGCTGATGGGGTTGCTGGCGGCTCGCAATGCGGGAATCGCCGTGCCGGACAAGTCGATCGATGCTGCCGTCGATTATTTCGTGTCAATGACTGGCGATAATGGCGCCGTAGGATACTCTGGCGGACTAGGTGGTTTCGGACAATCGATCGCCCGCTCCTCGATCGCCTGTCTGGTGTTTAGCATTGCCCAGCGCAAAGACCTGCCGCAGTACAGTGCCACTCGCCATTACGTCATCTCCAACATGAACGAAGAATCGCACTACGTGGAATACGCGCGCTATTATCAGGCTCAGGCGCTGTTCCAGGCCGATGTTGCCGCGTGGGAGAGATGGAACCGACGGCTTGTACGTCAACTCAAGGCGTTGCAAAACGCCGATGGTAGCTTCTCGGGACAATTCGGCAACGCTACCAGCACTTCGTTGAACCTCTTGGCTCTAGCCGTCAACTACCGGTTCCTACCGGTCTATGAGCGCTAGTGGAGTAGATCTTCCTGTGACTGCGATAACCATGACCGTTGACGACCGTTTGTTGCAGGGGGCCATTCTTCGATCCCGGCGGTTGTTGTGGGTAATGTTGGGATGCCTGCTGTCCGTTGGCGTTCCCGGAGTGCTGCGAACTCGAGCAGACGAGGACGACCGCTACCAATGGCATTTATCTCTGAAAGACGGCAGCATCTGCCCAGGACGAATCACTGCCTCCACTCAGGAAGGAGTTCTCGGTTGGCAAGCCCTAGGGTTCAGTACTCCGTTCCTGTTTGATGTCGATGCCATGCGCCAAGTCGCGCCCCGGGCGGCGATGCAGCGAACGCTGGCGATTCTTGAGCAAGCTAGCCAGCAGTTTGCCATCGACCTCATCGACGACTCGGTAGTGGTGGGACATCTGCGAGAACTCGATGCCCACCGTGTTGTGGTGCAGTCGATGCTGCTCGGCACGTTGCCACTGAAACGCTCGCAAGTGCGCAGCATTCGTGCCGTCGCTGCGCACCTGGGCGCGCCGGTGACCACGGGAACGATGGACGCTCAACCGTGGACGTTTCCCCGCGTCGAGAACGGATGGAAACTTAATGCCGGGGGGCTGGTGACCGAGCGCCAAGGGGCAATCGCCGTAGGTCTGATGGAATTGCCGCCTCGAGCGCGCATCGATTTCACGCTGAGCTGGAAGAACCTTCCCGATTTTCTTTTTCTCTTCGGTACCGATGCGGTCCATGTCGATCCGCGTCGTGATTCGGTCTCCTGCGCTGCCCGCCTCGAGGTCTGGGACAATCAGCTCGCCTTGGTGCGGGAAGTGGGGCCGCAGTCCGACTTGCAGTTACTCCCCGATCCTCTATCCCCAACTCAGGCTATCGAGCTGAGCCTATTCGTCGATCAACTTTCGGGCAGGGCAATCCTTTGCGATTGTTTTCTACGACCACTCGCCACCGTGGAGTTACTACCTAACCGTGGCCAACCATCCCTGTCACCGGCAGTCGGCCGTCAGGTGATGCTAGTGAATCTTGGAACCGACTTGGCGCTGGAACGATTCTGTGTCTTCCATTGGGATGGAATCCTCGATAGGCGTGCGGATGGGGAGAGCCAAGTCGTGTTCAGGGATGGCACGCGACACTCGGGAACGCTTGTCGCGTATCAACCGGAACAGCAAACCGTGCTGGTCCAGACCGCAGCCGACGGTCAGCCATCTTTCCAGTCGGTTCCACTGGCTGCATTGCGCTTGGCCCACCTATCGAGCTCCGAGCCCTCGGCGGTGCACCGGCCGTCGCCTGCGGCGCCAATGCTCGAAGTCGTCTTACGCGATGGCTCACGACTGCGAGGCCACTGGTTACCTGCCGACGACGGTATGTTGCAGATGGAATGTCCCAGCATCGACCGGCCTGCCCCCATCGTACGATTTAAGGTCGCCGATGTCCGCGGGATACGGGGACATGATCGACGCTACGAAGCGCCTGGAATCAGCGACCAACTGGCCACGTTGCGCATCGGCACTTGGCAGTTGAATGGCAGCGTCCTAAGCGATTCGCCCGAGGAAACCCAGACGGCCATGTTCTGGAAACCGTTCGCCAGCCATGCCGCCGCCGAGATCCTGGGGGATGTATCCGGAGAAATACAGTTTCGCCGTCCCCTACCGGCAGTGAATCGTACTCCGCGGTTTCGACCATTGCCGAACGCGCCGCCCCAATCGCCACGTCCTACCGACTCTAAAGACCCACCATCGGCCAGCACCGATGAAGCGGCCGCCGACCATCGAGGTGGGGACGCGGCCGCTGCCTTAACAATCGAATTCCGCAGCGGCGATTCGATCCATGGTCGGGTGACCCGAATCGATGCCAATGGCATAGCTTTCGAATCCGCCCAAACGGCTGTCGAGTTTGCTCCTCACGACCAAGTGCGGCGCGTCCAGCTCCGTCAATCGGTCGGCGCGGCGAAAGTGAATGGAGAGAAACTGAAGCGATTGAAGACGATCCCACGGAACGGCCGTGAGGATCCTCCCACTCATCTAATTCTTTCCACCGCTGGTGATTATCTGCGCGGTCGCTTGATGTCGTTTGACGGTCGTCACCTCCGCATGGAAGTGCGCGGTCATGTGGCCGCCATCCCTGCCGCACGTGTTGCCGAGATTATTTGGCTTTATGACCGAACCTGGAAGATTGGTGACGATGGTGGAAGCCGCCTCGGCCGCCAGGCGACCGGTTCGGCTTCCGCAGCGTTAGTGCCAACCGGACATGTCCCTTCCGATGCACCGTTTGAAATCCATGTGGTTCAGCGCGATGGCCGGAGGGTCACTGTCAATCCTGTACGCGTGGAGCATGGGATTCTGATCGGTCGCAGCAAGCTGTTAGGAGACTGTGCGATTCCGCTTGATCATGCACGCGTGCTTTTCTTTGGACCACGCGTCGAGCAATTAGTGCGTGAAAAGTGGGAAAACCCGTGGACGATTTCCTTGGCTCCGCTTCCGCGCGACTTCGATTCTCCTCGCCACCCCACCGATTGAGCTTGCATCAAATCGCTCTCCCGATTCAATAACTGGTCCCGGAAGCCTTTGGGCTCCTCGCCGCCACCGATCTCGGCCTGCGAGCCTCCGGGGGAGTCGCCCTGATGTCTTGCATGGTTGTGATGGCGTCCCCCCTGCTCGCCGTCGCCCCAGCTCTTTCCTCGTGCTAGAAGAAAAACGACACGGTGATTGCACAATTATCATTAAGCGAGTGGCTATGCCTGTTGGTGGCCGCCGCCGGGATCGGGGTCTCGAAGAGCGGCTTTTCTGGTGTCAGTATGCTGCACGTGGTGCTTTTTGCCTGGGTGTTTGGCGCGAAACTCTCCACGGGCGTGCTTCTGCCGATGCTGGTAATAGGCGACTTGATGGCCATTCGCTTCTTCGGCAAACAGGTGCAATGGCGACATGTCCTGCGATTGCTGCCCCCGACGGCGATCGGAGTGGTGATCGGTACCCTGTTGATGGGACGGTTGGATGAGCAGACGTTTCGGCCGACCATCGGATGGATCATCTTTTCGCTAACGTGCTTACAAGCGGTCCGCATCTGGCGTCCTCACCTGCTGCACAACGTACCGCACCAGGTGTGGTTCGCTTGGACGTTAGGGATGTTGGCCGGCATCACCACCATGATGGCCAACGCGGCTGGCCCCGTGGTAGCGCTTTACCTATTAGCGGTTTCTTTGCCGAAGCTGGAATTGGTCGGCACCAGTGCCTGGTTTTTCCTGGTTATCAATGTGTTTAAACTGCCCTTTAGCTACCACCTGGGGTTCATTTCCATCCATTCACTGCTCATCGACCTTTTGTGTTCTCCAGCGATTCTGGGAGGCATGCTGGTAGGACGGTGGATGGTGCATCATATCCCGCAGAAGGCGTTCGACACTCTTCTGCTGGCGTTTACTGCACTGGCGTCCCTGCAGTTGGTCGGCATTGTCCGGCTGCCATCCTCGCAGGCTGCCGGTGAACCTACGTCCGTAGAATCCCACCCATGATCGGTTCCGTGGTCGATCACCGCTACGGTCAATTGCCCGATAAAACGGATCCGCCAACAGGGCTTACTCGACGAGGGAATGAACCGGTCCGTTGGTCTCCCTCGTGGTTCCAGAAGAGGCGCGAGCGGCTACGTGCCCCGTAGCCAGCCAATAGCATGCCAGACGCTGCCGGATGTTGACGGCCGCGGAGGGGGACCAAGCGCTCCGATGGTACGCATCAGCAACGACGGTTGCCGGTAAGTCGTGGGCTTATTCCATCATTGGTCGCTCACCATGCAGCCTGATAGCGAGCAATGGCTAGGGCCTGACATCCTGCTGCTACGAACCGGCAAGGCGACGCCGGCCGGACCGCCGAATGGCGCTGGCGCAGCACCGTTGACGATGCTGCGCCCAGGCACCGCGGGATCGCGAAACTTAGGCCTATTGCTTCTTGGACGCGGCGACGCCACTATTTCTTTCGGGCTGGAGTTTTCTTCTTGGCCTTTTTCTTCGTGGCGGAAGCTTTCTTGGCCGACGCTTTCTTGGCGGTTAGTTTCGCCTGGCTGGTGCCCGCCCTCTTGGCTGCGGCCGACCGGCGAGCCGTCTTTTTCTCTTTGATCGGGCCGAACTGCTGTTCATACAATTTGATGATTTCGTCCCGGTCGGCGATACGGTGCTCCCGTGCCAAACAGGCGAGTTTGAACGCTACCTTCTTGCCCCAGCGGGAGACGGAAAAGCGGGCATTCTGTCGCTGGCCATCTGGAGATTTCCACGAGGCGATGTAGTACTCGTAGACGCAATTGGGGTAGCGGCTGTCGGCATCGCTGGAAAAGTGAACACCGACGACCCCCGTCTTATTCCGCTTGCCGAGCTTCCCTTCAGCCGTATCCGGCGGCGGCAATTCGGCAGCCCATTCCTCGTAGAGCTTCTTGGCTGCGTTCTCCGCTTTTCGTTTGCCACCGGCCGATTTATCGGAGATGAACTTCGAACGGCGTACGTCACCCCGCTTGATGCGCACCAACCAACCGTGTGCTTCTCCCGTGTCTACCCGAGAGTACCCTTTGACCTTGCGTGGCATCCCACACTCCTTTCAAGAAAAGAACTAACGGACCAATCCCATGGATCACGATTCTTCACCGCCGATCAACGTCGACGGCTGGCGGTTGTCTCGTCCAGGCCAGCAACTTGGTTATGCTTCACCACGTTCCGCTTCAATACATTGCGAAGCGCGATGCGCCGATGGATAACGAATTTTACCTCATTTTTTGCTTTGTAAAGAGCCAGAAACCAGATTTTGCCGATTTTTTTGGTGCAACTCATCGACTTGTTGCACCATCATCGCTTCGTGCGCCACTCCTCTTGCCGGCCATTTGCGGGGGAAGTGAAACAGGGAAGCGTCGCTGGCAGCGATGGCTTGTGTCAGCAGCTTGTGGCCACCGCGGGTGGCCATCGATTTTCATCGGAGAGGAGACGAGTAGTCGCCAGCGGAAAGCGTCAATCCGACAGCTTGCGCCCCACAAACTGATAATAGGGAACGCGGATCAGCGGAATATACGGTACCTTCGCACGATGCTCATGGAGCCTCAAGAGTTCCGTGCGCGACAAGAGGTACGGCAAGTGGTCGCCAGAAAGGAACACATTATCCATGGCGAACCACGCAGGCCAGAAAGTGCGGGTGAACCACCCGTGGCGTGCTGCCCCGGGAAAGGATGCGTACTTCCGAGAAACATAGAAATCTACTGCCGCCAGAATGCCGCCAGGCTTGAGCATGCGCAGGGCATTGTCAATGGCACCGAACCAATCCGGAATCATGGTCAACGAGTAGGAGAAGGTGACCACGTCCACTTGTCGTTCGGGCGGTTGCCACTGGGTAGCATCCGCCGCGATCGGCTCGACGTGATCCCATCCCAACTGGCTGAAGCGTGCGGAGGCTACTTGCAGCAGCGATGGCGAGAGATCGACCACATAGGCTTTGCGCAACTGGGGGATGCGATCGGCGATGAATTCCATGTTCGCTCCAGTTCCACCTCCCAGATCGACCCACACGCCACCGGTCGGCACATCGATGGAGCGATACAGCTCCTCGCGTCCCTGGAGCAACCGCTTGCGGAACTCATCGTACGCATCGGCTTGCCCAGCATAGAAGTTCTCCATCCGCTCTCCATGATCGCTTCCCCGCACGGGGTGCAACGCCAGGTGATACAGGATTTTCAGGTCGGAGAACAGTGACATGGATCACCTTCAGGGGATGCAGCGAGTGGTCGATTCTCCATCAACCTTCGTGAGGGGCGGAGAGGATATCGGCAATATAGAAACTGCCATAGGTATGGACACGGTCACGTTGATGCAACTGCGCGGCCCAGTCGGTGTGCAGGCGAAGCAGGGAAGGCAACTTGATCGGTTTTCCTTCGTAATCGACCGTGACCTCATCGATGAAGTCTGTCCGCAAACCGCCGCTGCGCCACAGCACCCGCGCTCCCACCTCGGCCCGCCGCAGCAGTGCCCGCCACTCGAGTTCCAGCATGGGGAAGAGGTGGGCGGACAACCAGTCCATGTGGTCCAGCAATACGAAACGCGAAATGGTTCCTTCGTATTTTTCCAGAAATCCTTGAACGCTATCGGTGTGGACGGAGACGTTCTCCACGCCGGTGGCGCGCAACCGCTGCACGTTCTCCGGCTTCAGATACTCTGGGCAACACTCCGGGGTGTATTCTCCGTTGATGTAGACGCGCCAGAAATAGTTGTCGCTCAACGGAAGCCGGGCAAAGACAGCCTCGACGGCATCCTGCACGAATTGCAATATCCCCCCTGGATACTGTCGGTCGATTTGCAACCTCTGCGCCTTTGGTACCCCTAATAAGGACAGGGTGGAATCTCGCTTCATGGCAAAGTTCAGCGTTCTGGACCAGAAGCGATCACGCATCCGCTGGTAGATCTCCTGTTGTTCGGCGACGCTTGGGCACGCCAACAACGCATCCACCTCTGGGCGCAGCCGGGTGACGCGATCGATGTAGAAGCGAATGCCGCGGGCAAAAGCACCCGATGTGCCGCGGTAAAAAAAGGTCCGCCGCGGATTGTCGAAGAACTTGAGAAACCGGTCCCAGTAGGACTGCGCCCAGCTCGACAGTTCCCCCCGCAACGCCGTGCGATAGACCCGCCACGCTCGGGGATGGTAGCCGCGACCGAAGAACTGAAAGAAGTCCTCATAATCCAAGGTGCGGATGCCGGCGATCTTCAGCTCCAACAGGGCATTCTGGCGGGGATTCATGTCCACTGCATAAACATGTTCCGGCCCCGCCAAGGCATAATCCAAGGCGTTGCAGCCAGCCGAGGTGATCACCAACACGCGATCCTTCGCAGTCAGTTGCAATGCCTCGCGGTCCAGCCGAGGGTCTTCCCAGCAGGTGTTGTAAACGAGATTGTTGCCGTGGACGAAGCTGAAAACGCGACCGCTTATCCAATTGCTGAACGACATACCCCGTTTCCCAAATCCCTACTGCGTGTGCCAATCGCTCCATCCCAGTCGGCCCGCAGGCGGCGGAACCGACGTCCCGCAAGATGGTACCCGCGACATCGGATTTCTGCGAGGGCATTCCCTGCGGATCGTTAGGCAGGTGCGGTACGATCACTGGGGGTGGACCAGGTTGTTGCACTTTCCCGTGGTAGCCAGATCGGCCAGGTTTTGGAGCGTGGTATGGGCGATCGCCTGCAGTGCTTCGTGCGTCAAAAAACCTTGATGGCCGGTGACCAACACGTTGGGGAAGGTGAGTAGGCGGGCCAAGACATCGTCCGGGATCACCTTATCGGAAAGATCCTCGAAGAAAACGCCGGCTTCTTCTTCATAGACGTCCAAGCCTACATATCCGATCTTCCCACTCTTCAGCCCCCGAATCACGGCTTGGGTGTCGATGACGGCTCCCCGGCTGGTATTGATCAACATCACCCCCTTCTTCATCTGCTCCACGGCACGGCCGTCGACCAGATGGTACGTGTCGGGAGTCAGCGGGCAATGCAGCGATATGATATCGGACTCACCCCACAATTGGTGCAGCGGGACGTAGTCGACTCCCAGTCGCCGACAGGTCTCCGACGGGGAGATATCGAATCCTAGCAGACGGCAACCGAACCCGGCCATTATCTGTGCGAACACGGTGCCGATGGCTCCCGTTCCTACCACTCCCACCGTTTTCCCCATCAGATCGAATCCGATCAGTCCGTTCAGCGAGAAGTTGCCTTCGCGCACTCGAACATAGGCGCGATGGATTTTACGGTTGAGGCACAGGATCAACGCTACGGCATGTTCTGCTACGGCGTGGGGAGAATAGGCTGGAACACGCACGACAGCGATGCCAAGCTGCCCCGCCGCCGTGAGATCGACATTGTTGTAGCCGGCACAGCGTAAGGCGACGACCCGCACCCCCTGCGCTTGCAACTTTTCCAGTACCTGCCGACTAACGTCGTCATTGACGAATACGCAGACCGCGTCGTAGCCCAGGGCCAACGTCGCGGTATCGAGATTCAGCTTGGCTTCGACGTAGGCGATTTCGTGTTCTGGGTGCTCCGCCAGAGCCGCCTGGAAGTATTGTTGGTCGTGAGGGCGGGTACTAAACATCAAGACTTTCATCGAATCCTCAACTGGTAAAGATCGCGTCCGAAGCGTTTGGCAGCAGACGGCACGGCCAGGAACGGAACCAAGGCACGATATGGACTATCAACTGATGCGGGCAGGGACGGGGAATTCGAGCACGAACTTGGTGCCCCTGCCCAGTTCGCTTTGCACATTGATTCGCCCGCCATGCGCCTCAATGATTCGACGGGCAGTGGGAAGGCCGAGTCCGGAACCATCGTTCTTCGTCGAATAGAAAGGTTCGAACATGCGCAGAGCCGTGGAGTCGTCCATCCCGCATCCATTGTCGATCAAGTCGAGCGCTACGCCGCGCGGCGTGGTGTACGTGCGGACGACCAATTGTCCCCCCTCCTCCATCGCCTCCAAACTGTTTTTCACCAGATTGATCAGCGCTGCTTGCATCGAGTCAGGGTGCAAGAGAATGCTAGGCAAATTGCTGTCCAGATAGCGGACGATATCGATGCCACAGCTATCCGCTTGGGCCTGGTACAGCCGCAAGACCGTTTCCACCTGTTCATTGAGGTTTCCAGGTGACATCTCCAGATCGCGAAGGCGGCTGAATCGCAGGAAGTCGCGCAACAGGTTCTCCATACGTTGGCACTGCTGGCGGATCATCTCCACCTTCGCCTCCGCCCGCTGCTTGCCCGGCCATTGCCCCTCGGACAGCTCCTCGCTGAGCAGGTCGGCATTCATGTGGATGACGGACAAAGGATTCTTGATCTCGTGCGCCAACGACCCAGCCAGTTCAGCCAATTCGTGATACTGCTGCAGCAATCGTTCATCCACTCTGTTCTCGACAGAGACGTTCATAAAGGATTCCGATCGGGAGGAGACGACTGGCGACTCTCGTCACCGGCTACTGAACGTTGATGGGCAGCCGGAACCAACTGTTCTGCAGGTAGCCTTTCGCATTCCAGGCAATGCGGGGCGGCATGAACTCACCGGTCGAATCACTGGCGCGGCAAATCAGCTCCTTCGTCTCCGGCGTTACTTCCACTTCCGCCCTCCACAACCGCCAACAGTAGGGGAGCTCTTCTCCCACCAATTCAGCCATTACCCATCCTCTGCCGCCATCGGCCGACACCCAGACCTCGCGGACGCGCGAGTCACGCTTGCCTGAAGGTAACACATAGCCGGCTACCTCTAAAGGACCAGCAGGAACGGTCATCCCCGCCTCCGGCTTGCCGATGGCCGCGTTGATCGGATAGCGATAGATGGGGCCCGCTTCTGCCCAAGCTAGTGGAGAGGTATCGGTCACCACTTTGTACGCCTCCGCCACATAATGGTTCGGCGACGGGTGCTCCGCCAGGCTCACACGCCCTAACCACTTCACACTGCGCGCCCCAATGTAACCGGGGACGATGGCGCGCAGCGGAAAGCCATGGTCTTCCGACAACGGTTCGCCATTCATTTTGGTGACCAACAAGGCCCCCAGTCCGTCGTCGGCATCGATCGCTTTCTCGATGGGAATGGAAGCCCCAAAGGGAATCGTGCCCTCACCGTGCGGAACCGCGTCCAGGCCCTCCAGCCACACATGACGGGCCTGATCAGCAACCCCCACATCATTCAATACATCGGCCAGCGCTACTCCCGTCCAAGTCGCATTGCCAATCGCTCCTGCTTCCCACTGAACACCACCGACCGGCGCCTGCTGATTGAACTCTGCACGTCGATTGCCGGCACAGGTGAGGGTAGCGGTGATCGTGCGTTCTGGATACCGCTGCAAATCCTCCAGCCGCAATTCGGTCACCCGATCGACCATGCCGTCGATTTTCAACCGATACTGCTGCGGATCGATGCGAGGATTTGGTGCGTGAGAGCGAATATAGAAGAACTTGGTGGGGGTAATCCACGACTGGATCAAATCCGACAACTTCGGTTCGGCATTCCGCGGCTCGGTACTACGAAAAATCAGCTCCTTCTCCGTCGCCCCGGGCTGCTGCGTGGCGGCACGGCCGCGCCGGATCGGCAGGACCCCCACGATTAATAGTCCGCCCCCGGCCAACGCTTGCCGCCTGGAAATCATCAACTTAGTAGATTTTTTATTAGATCGCTGTTGGTTGCTCATCTGCTGCACTGGCTCAAATCGACAAACGACCGCTCGGCATCCGCATCAGCACCGACCGCCGATCGTGTGAGGTGTGGAAAACATGGATTCGGATGGGCATCGGGTCCGTTTCCCTAACCAACCCGGCGAGCGATTCCTGATCCGGGCGCCGCTCCCCAATCCCGGCGCCGCCCAGGCGTCGCCGAACCGTCATTATATCGTACGCTTCGCTAGCGCGCATTGAAGGCGGTTGAGAAGGTAAATTCGCTTTCCTCCATATGTCCGTATTCCTCGACGATCCGCGTGTTCGCCCCTGGCAGGCTATCGTTGTCTCTTGCCAGTGGTCTGCTCCGCCCCTTTTTCCGCCACCGGCACTACGTCCTCGATGTCCCACGGCCCGATCCTGCGGCAGCGCCTCCACGCGTATCCGATGTACTGATCCGTAGGGGAAAATGGGTCGATTGCCACGGTCGGCTGTTAAGCGACTGGGGCTACGCATCCTCCGCCAAGTCAAACTGAGTTCACTTTGGCCGCTGTCGGGACCCCGGCCGGTAATGTAGTCATGCGGGCAGCGGGCGCGGGATGGCGCGCATGCCGGACGAAAAAAGGTATTGGTGGCGACCGGCCGCCGGTGTTACGATTGCCCACGAGCGCTACCGCGCTGAGAATCCCGTGTACAGCGATGATCGATCAAGGATGGAACGCTATGTTCGTGGACTCAAGCTGCCGATCCGCGATGGCTCATGCAATTGCGGTCGTCGCGTCAGTGATATCATTCTGGATGCCGATGAACGCGAAGGCGCAAACAGCCCTGCGGACGGAAACGGAACTCCTGTCTCCCTTCCCACGGGAACCGCTTTCCGTCCCTAGCCTGGGAGAATTCCTTCTTCCCGAGGAGCAGGTAGCGATCTCCGTATACGAACGTGCCAACCGTGGTGTCGTGCACATCAATACCCGTTCGGTGGGAATGGCGGCATTCCTGCAAGTCGCCGTACGCGAGGGAAGCGGCAGCGGTTCGGTGATCGACAAAACGGGCTTGATCTTGACCAATCAACATGTCATTGACGGGGCCAAAGAGATCCGGGTAAGTCTCGCAGGAGGTCATTCCTACGCCGCCCGTCTCGTGGGGGAGGATCCGGATACCGATATCGCCGTGTTGAAGATCGATGCGCCGCCCGAGGAACTGGTCCCCATTCCGTGGGGCGATTCGGAATCGTTGCGCGTGGGACAACGCATCTATGCCATCGGCAATCCGTTCGGTTTGGAGCGATCGATGTCCACCGGCATGGTCTCCAGCTTGAATCGCCAAATTCCTTCCAAGCGTGGTCGAGCCATGCGTTCCCTCATCCAAATCGACGCGTCGATCAACCAAGGAAACTCAGGGGGGCCGCTGCTCAACACGCGGGGAGAGCTGATCGGAATGACGACGGCCATCGTGAGCAGCGACGGCGACAGTGCCGGAGTCGGCTTTGCCGTGCCGGTGAGCACAATTCGCCGAATCGTCCCCAAACTGATTGCTCATGGACGAGTCATCCGACCGGCGATTGGAATCCGCCGAGTGTATGAAACGGAGCGCGGCCTGCTGGTGGTCGATGTCGTGCCGGGAGGCCCGGCAGATCAAGCCGGCGTACGTGGCTTTCGCGTCATCACCAAGGCTTTTCGTCAAGGGCCTTACCACTACACCGAATCTTCACTGGATACCTCTGCCGCGGACCTGATCACTGCCATCAATGGTCAACCGGTGCGTTCGGCCGACCAGATGCTGGCCATCATCGAGGAGAAGGAACCGGGCACGACGGTGCAATTGACCATTGTTCGCGGCGAGGCAACCATTCAACTCCCCGTCGTTCTGGGGCAATCTCAGTGATGCCATGTTGCCTCCACATGCGGCCTACTTCCTTACAGAACGATCGACCCCTGCGGATGTGGTCCGTGCGGTCCATTGTCCGCATGGAGACGCGGTCGACGGGGCGGGGGCGTGGCAGCAGCAAATGCGGAACCGGTGCGGCGATCTCGACTTGGAGCTTGGCCTTTTCTAGCATTTTCCCTAGCGTTACGCTGGTGGCTCATGGATCGATCCTCGGCAAAGGCGGCCGAGTTGGTTTCCTGACCACGACTGAACTGGTCGAATCGCCGCATCGGTTGCGGCACCAACAAGCCACCGGCAGCGCGTTTGGAACGAACTACATCCGTAAGGGCTCAACGCATGGCATCGACAGCTTCATCAGCCACTTCCCGCATCGATCCGACTCAGTTACCCACTGTTTTCGGTCATCCGACCGGGTTGTACACCCTGTTTTTCGCCGAGATGTGGGAGCGATTCTCCTATTATGGCATGCGGGCTCTTCTCGTACTGTACATGATCAAGGGGTTTCTCGGCTTTGGTGATACCGATGCCAACGCGGTCTACGGCGCGTACACGGCGTTGGTTTACATGACGCCCTTCTTCGGCGGTCTGATCGCGGATCGGTTGCTGGGCCGGCGAACGAGTGTGATCATTGGTGGGCTGCTGATGGCGGCAGGTCATCTATTGATGACGATCGAAACAGAGCTGGCTTTTTTTTCGGCCTTGGGGTTGCTAATCGCTGGCAACGGCTTTTTCAAACCGAATATCTCGTCCATGGTGGGCGAGATGTATCCGGAGGGGAGCAGCAAACGCGATGGTGGATTTACGATTTTCTACATCGGCATCAATCTCGGTGCCGCCATGGCTCCGTTGCTATGCGGCTACATCGGCGAAACCTACGGCTGGCATTACGGTTTCGGATTGGCGACGGTTGGCATGTTGGTCGGCGTAGCCATTTTTGCTGCCCCCACGCGATTGACTCAGGCGATGATTTTCATCACCGCTCTGGCCAGCGCGATACTCATGCTGCGCTACAACGCCGGTGATCTGTTCTCGCTGCTGTTCAACTACTTCGTCGTCGCAGCATTGGTTGTCTCCGCCTGCACCGCGCTGTTGGCCCTCAATCGTGGCGGTTTGCCGACCGAACTGGGACGTCCTCCGCAACCGGAGGCCTTTCAACGCAACTTGATTCTCGTGCTGGTGGGGACCGCCATCTCTATCCCCATTTTCGTTATTCTGGTTTCCGGATTGTCTGTTCTACCAGGCTTTCACGACCAGGTGACGCTGATTCCCGAAGCATGGGTGGCGGACCTGCATCAGAGCGAACACAAGCTGGTGCGTGGAATGGCTCAGTTTGTTGAGGAGGCAAGTCGTCCGGCCGGATTGGTGCTCATCATCGCTGGACTGATCGCGCTGATCTATCTCGTCAAAGAAGCATTCGGTCTGGAGAAGGTGGCACGAGAAAGGATGTTCGTCATTTTCGTGTTGACGTTCTTCTCCATTTGGTTCTGGGCATTTTTTGAGCAACAGGGTAGTTCGATCAACAACTTTACCGATCGCAATATCGATCGCGTCAGCGAGCGGACGGTGGTCGACGAATCGATGGTGGGCAACAGCGTCGAACTGCGATTGGTCAACGACGCATCCTTGCAGGATTTGGATTTCCTCAGCCAGGAATATCTGGGGCACCGCAACGCCGCTGCCGATTTCCCACAGCGGTTGGAGGAGGCTATTCGCCGGGTGGAGTCACAAAAGGAAGCCACGAAGCAGTTGGCAGGCGAGCGGCTGGAGCGGTTGATCGCTCAGGTCACTGCCGAACCGGTGTTGACGATGACGGGGTTGACCTACCTGCGAGAGATGGCGCGTGCCGATCAAGCCACGCTGGATGACAAGAAGCTTACTTGGGTCTACACCGCGGAGAGCGTAGGGCGATTGGGAATCGGTGGTTCCGAGATACCGGCATCGGTTTTTCAATCCGTCAATCCGATCTACATCATGCTCTTCGGACTGCTGCTGACGGCCCTGTGGGATTATTTGGGAGCGCGGGGGATGGAACCGAGCACGCCCTTCAAATTCTCATTGGGACTACTGCAGGTCGGCCTCGGCTTCGCCATGCTGTATTTTGGCGCCCAGTTCGCTGATGAAGATGGCATGGTGGCGGCCCGCTGGCTGCTGTTGATGTATCTGTTGCTAACGACCGGAGAACTGTGCTTGTCGCCAGTTGGTTTGTCGATGGTCACCAAACTCTCGCCTCAGCGACTGGTGAGCACGGTCATGGGATCGTGGTTCTTAGCGACGGCATTTGCCCAGTTCCTCGCCGCCATCATTGCGCAGTTCGCCGCCGTCAATGAAGGAGACAGCAATTTTATTCCGGTACCCAAGGAGACCGTGCACATCTACGGGGAGGTCTACAAGACGGTAGCCATCATGGCCGTCATCTGCGGACTGATCTGCTTGATGCTCACCCCCATTTTGCGAAAGTGGATGCACCTAGAGATGTTCCAGGAGGGGCCGGTGCAGGCCGATTGATCCCACAACTTGCCGCTTGTTTTCAAGCAAGGATGGGGGTGATCACCCGCCCGCCCACGTCTGTCAACCGGAATCGCCGACCCTGGAACCGATAGGTCAAACGTTCATGGTCGATTCCCAACAAGTGCAGAATCGTGGCTTGAAAGTCGTGCACGGTCACTCCATCGCGGACGACGTTGAAACCAAATTCATCCGATTCCCCGTAAGTGATCCCCGGCTTGATCCCGCCGCCGGCCATCCAAATGGTGAAGGCATACGGATGATGGTCGCGTCCCCAGCTCTGCGTCTCACTGATTTTGCCTTGAAGAAATGGAGTGCGACCAAACTCGCCCCCCCAAATCACCAGCGTATCATCGAGCAGGCCCCGTTGCTCCAAATCCTTGACCAGCGCGGCCGAAGGAGCGTCGGTATCGCGGCATTGGATCTCTAGTTGAGTGTTCAGGTTCCGATGTTGGTCCCAACCGGCATGCATCAATTGGATGAAGCGGCAACCGCGTTCGGCCAGCCGCCGCGCGATCAGGCAGTTGTAGGCGTAGGAACCCTTGGTAGTAACGTCTGGTCCGTACATTTCCAACGTGGCTGCAGTTTCCGTCGACAAATCGGTCAATTCGGGAACCGACGCCTGCATGCGGTAAGCCATCTCGTATTGAGCGATGCGAGTCGCCGTCTCCGGATCCCCCATTTCCTGTAGATGCAATTCATTGAGCGCCCGCAGGTCGCTTAGCATCGCGCGGCGGTGGGAGCGTGCCATACCGGGAGGATCGGAGAGGTACAACACCGGATCGCCGCTTCCCCGAAACTTCACCCCTTGGTGCACGGTCGGCAGAAAGCCGCTCCCCCAATAGTAGTCGTAGAAAATCTGGCCACAGGATGCCTCTTTGTCTCGGGACGTCATCGCCACGAAGGTGGGCAAATCTTCGTTCTCCGTTCCCAGCCCGTAGCTCAACCACGCCCCCATGCTGGGACGTCCCGGCCGTTCATCGCCGGTCAGGAAGTAGGTGATCGCCGGGGCATGATTCACCTGGGTAGTGTGCATCGATTTGATAAAACACAGCTTGTCCACGATGCTGGCGGTATGCGGCAGAAAATCGCTCACGGTGGCGCCGCTCTCTCCATGTTGGCGCAACCGGGCGATCGCTTGCAGGCAGGGGCGTTCGGTCTGCGTGCCCGTCATGGTACTGAATCGCTTGCCACCGACTACTGAATCGGGGATTTGCTGGCCATGCATCCGCTCGAGCATCGGCTTGTAATCGAACAAGTCGACGTGCGACGGCGCGCCGTTCTGCAGCAGGTAAATGACGCGGCGCGCCTTAGGGGCGAAGTGGGGCAGGTCCGGCAACCCGACCGAGCTGGATGCCAGGCTCCTTTCCTCCCGCCCCAGCAACGTGGACAAAGCGATCGCCCCCAACCCCACACTGCCGCGTGCCAACAGCGCTCGTCGCGTAACATGGCGACGTATTTGGTCCTCAGGCACCATGGTTCCTTACTCCCGTGTCAACACTTCATCTAGATTGAGCAAGAGATTGCAAACGACCGTCAAGGCGGCATGGTCGATTGGATCGCCGAGCTCCACGCGCGAACTCTCGCCCACGGCCAGCAGCTGCCGCGCCTCCTCAGGCTGTTGCTGAAAACGTCGCCGCGAATCCTCCAGCCGCCGCCGCAGAATCTCCGTTTCCTCGCGGCGCGGCCAACGCGAGGTTACCAATCGGAATGCGTATCGCAATCGCTCCTCGTCCGTTTTGCCGCCCTCGATGAGACAACGTTGGGCCATGGCCCGCGCACATTCGACCATCGCCGTTTCGTTCATCTCGGTCAACGCCTGGAGGGGCGTATTGGTGCGGGTCGGTCTCACTTCGCAGGTCTGCCTTTTCGCCGCATCGAAGAACATGGGAGGGCCCACGATGCGCCGCCAGAAGACGTACAGACTGCGGCGGTAAAGCGCCTCGCCAGTATCGCGCTGGTAGCGGATCTTGCCGAACGTGGCCTCCGCCCACAGGCCATCGGGCTGGTAGGGTTTAACCGGTGGACCACCAAATCGTGAACTCAGCAATCCCGCGGCGGCCAAGGCCTGGTCCCGCAACATCCAACTGGGTAATCGATAGCGAGGTCCACGCATCCACCAACGATTCTCCGGGTCCAATTCGCCGGCCTCCGCGGGGACCGACGCACTCTGGCGGTAGGCACTACTGAGCACTATGTCGCGATGCAACTGCTTGATATCCCACCCGGATTCGATCAGCCTGGTGGCCAGCCAATCCAACAGCTCGGGGTGCGACGGTCGCTGTCCCTGGCTGCCGAAATCCTCCGCCGTCTCCACCAATCCTCTACCGAAAAACATCTGCCAATGACGGTTGACGATCACCCGCGCGGTCAACGGGTTGTGGGGCGAGATCAACCACTTGGCCAAGCGCAGTCGTGCCGGCTCCGGGCCATCGGGTAGTGGCGGCAATACGGCAGGCGTTCCCGCATGCACCTCCTGCAGCGGCTTCTGATAATCGCCCCGATGCAACACGAAGGTCGGTCGTCGCTCTGGCAGATCATCCATGACCATCACCCTAACAGCTTGCTTGGCGATTCCGTCCAGCTGTTCCTGTAGTTGTTGACGCCGCCGCTCCCATGCATCCCACTGCTCCCAATGCTGGCGGCGATAATGCTGACGCAACAAGCGGCGCTGCGAACTGGTGCGCTGTGCGTCGGGCGTGCGGAGCGCCTCGGCAATGTCGGCCGTCAATCCATACGGCAGTTCGCCGAGAACACGGAAGTAAAAAACCGCCAATGCCGCCCGCATTTGCGATTTTTCACCAACAACTGATGCCTGCCGGCAGGCAGGTCGATCGTCACCTGCTCCTGATCGGCCGCCGCAGCACGGCGCGTGTCCTTCGCCACAACGAGTTGCCCGTCGATCCAAACCTTGATGCCGTCATCCGATCCCAACGATAGATGAAACGAGCGGGGGACTGCACAGAAGACTTCACGGAGGAAGTAGGTAGCGCCGACGGTGTCTGGCAAAGAATGGACCACCCCGTCTGGGAGGTCAGGGGCGGCGACCCAGCGGGAACCATCGGAGGCGGCCGCCTGCGGATCGATGGGACCGGGTAACGTCTTCTCGGGGCCCAAAGGTTCGGCGAACACGCGCTCGGCAGGCACCGGGATAACATCGGTCCGGTACCACGTTCCCCAAGCGGACGGTGTACGGCGAGCGTCCAACTGCTGCCGCATTTCGTCCTCCCACGATTGCTGATGACTGTCCAGCTCGGGAATATCGCTTTCCATCGCCTGCGTGACCCGATCCAGCTCCGCCCTCACCGTAGCCTGCCGCCGTCGCAACTGAGGGGATAAGTAGTCATACACCGGCGGCGTCTTGCCGCGCCCACTGCGGCCATCCTCGGAGGTGTTATTGAAGAACGCGAAGAATCGATAATACTCCTCTTGGGTGAACGGGTCGAACTTATGATCGTGACAACGACAGCATGTAAACGTCAGCCCTAGCCACACGGTAGCCACGGTCTCCGTGCGATCGAACACGTTTTCTACCCGTGTTTCTTCGGGAATACGCCCGCCTTCCCCATTGAACATGTGATTCCGATTGAATGCCGTGGCTACGATCTGTTCCGGAGTGGGCTGCGGCAGGAGATCTCCGGCAAGCAGCGTCACCGTGAACTCATCGAAGGGCAAGTTGTCGTTCAAAGCATCAACCAACCAATCCTTCCATGGCCACATCGACCGCGTGGGATCTCCCTGGAACCCATCGGTATCCGCATAGCGGCCGGCCTCGAGCCATTCCCAAGCCATGCGTTGTCCGTAGGCGGGCGAAGCCAACAGACGATCCACGACTTTTTCATAGGCATCCGGAGATTCGTCGCGCAAGAAAGCATCCAACTCGGCCGGTTGAGGCGGAAGGCCGGTCAAATCCAGCGTCAGACGTCGCAACAATTTCTCCCTACTGGCTTCCGGATTCGGTTGTAGCCCCTGCCGCTGAGCAGCATTGCGAAGGAAGGTGTCCACAGGTCCGCGGGACCAGCCGCTGGCGTCCAGCGGCGGCAGCGGTCGCTCTGGAGCCACGAAGGCCCAATGCGGCGACCACGGTGCCCCCTGCTCGATCCAGCGACGGAGCACCTGACGCTGGGCGTCGGTTAGCCCAAGTTTGGCTTCGGGAGGAGGCATGCGGACCGTCGGATCCTCCGCCGAAATCCGCCTCCATAGTTCACTCTCGTCAAGTTTTCCCGGAACAACAGCTTGGTATCCTCCCAAATCGGCCGTCCACCCGGCAGGAGAATCCAATCGCAAGTCCGCCGCTCGCGTCTCTTCGTCCGGGCCGTGGCAATAGACGCACTTGTCGCTCAAGATGGGGCGAACGTCACGATCAAAATCGATCACGTCGCTCGCTTGTGTGCGGATGGGCCAAAGCAGGCACACCGCGACGCACCATCGGACCATCGCCAGCCGCCAACGGTGCTGACGCCAACGTCGACTCACCAGCGACAACCAGCGTGTCGCCTGTTCAAGCCATACACAGAAATCTACGCGGCCGGATGCCGATCGCATGGTCACAACCATCGTCTCGACTTATTCGGGTGGGTAAGGATGGCAGGTAGGAAGGAAAGGCGATTCGATACCAGCCGTCGGTTTGGCCGGCTGGCGCACCGGGCATACCGATTTCTCGGGATCCGCCGGCAGGATGGTGAATTCCACACGGGAGTCGATCAAAAAACCCCTGAAGCCATTTTAACGGACTCCAGGGGGATGGTGTTGCCAGCGGTCTGCTGCACCGCATGGTCATGGCCAGCCATTCGTCTGCGCTCGCGGTGGACGAACTCGTGGGCTGGCAATGCAGCAACCAACGAGGCCCAAGCGTTGCCAACGCGGCTCTCCAAGATTACTCGTCACTCTTCACCGGAGCAAATTTTCCCTTCTTGAACGCCTCTTCACCGAACAATTTCGTCAGCTTTTCGTCGTCGCTGAGCTGTTCTGCTTTCCCTTTACAATTGTTGCAGCAGAAAGCGATCTTTGCTCCGTTGACTTCAATGGCTGTCGAAGCGTTTAGCTTACCGCCGGAAAAGGGGCAGGCGCCTTGCTCATACTGTTTCGTAGCCACCAACTGATGATTGGCGCGCGGTGCGACTTTCGCCTTGCCCTCGTCATCCAACGCTTTGAACTTGGCCTGACAATTGCCACAGCAGAAATAAACTTTCCCTTCTTTCCACTCGGCTGCCTTATCTTCCTTGGCATTCGCCTTGGGATTCATGACGCATTTTGCGCCCTCCAAAGCAACTTTGTCGGCCGCCACTGCCAGGCCGGCGGCAATTGCCAACAGCCCTAACATCATGGGAAGCGAGTTACGTATGCGGGACATAGAGACCTCCTTCATTTGTGATGTCAACCCTTGCCGCAACCGAGCGACACAATGCCGCAGGCTCGACATGCTTCCTTTGTAGATCAAGCGGGCTCCGATTTCAAGCACCTGGCGCGGGTGCATCTCCTGACGTGCGGCACGCGATGAGGTAGCCTGACCTTTGATGCTCAAGATGGTATGGCAGCGCCGAACGCCGCCCGGGGATAGGGTTCCGTTCGTTCTTCTGACGCGACCCAATGGGAAGAAGCACCGAGGCAGCGATCCATTGCGCCGATGGCACCAAGTGATCGAGGCCCAGGGGATCGTTTTCACAGCCTGGGATTTGCATTGGCGAAGGAAGGTAACTACTCTAACAAGCTGCTGCGGCGGCACCGATTCCAGGTGGCGGGCTGTCATGACAATGGCACGATAATGTCTCCGCCCAGCCTTGCCTTCAATCGCTGTTTGGTCATCGAATTTCTCCCTCGTACCCACCATGGAAATACAGGCTCTTTCTATGCAGTTGAATCCTGCCTGCCCTCTGCTGAAGAATCCACGGATGTTCCTTTTGTCTTGGCGTGTCGCGTGGATCGCCGCCAGCGTCGTGCTAGTGCTGGAGAATCCACTCCTGGCCCAACGCCACGATGCATCGAACGCGGCCGAGCAGGTGGTGTGGACGAATCCCCCGGAAGACGATCCGGATTTTCAATTGATGGGGGAGTACGTGGGAGAGGTGACGCGATCTGAAGACGCACGGGAGAAGCTCGGGCTTCAGATCCGCGCGATCGGCCATCGCCGCTTTGAAGCGCTCGCCTATCCCGGCGGACTTCCTGGCGAAGAAGGGTTTCGCAACGAGCCTGCATCGCTGACCGGGCAACGCAGTGAGCGTTTCTTGGTTCTGGGCGGTGCGGAATTTGCAATTCTGGTCCATCCCCGCCACTGCCTGGTCATCGGACAACAAGGAGAACAGTTGGGGCGTCTGGAACGAGTGCGGCGCGTGAGCCCCACCTTGCATGCTCCTCCTCCACCCCACGCCACCGTCCTTTTTGATGGTAGCGGAACCGAGCAGTTTACCGTGGCCAAGATGACCGCCGACGGGCTTCTATTGGCAGGGGCCGACGTGAAGCCCATGTTCCAGGACTTCAATATGCATGTCGAATTTCGTGTCCCCTTCATGCCTCTGGCCGATGGGCAGGCGCGCGGCAATAGCGGTTGTTATTTGCAAAGCCGTTATGAGGTCCAGATTCTTGATTCCTTCGCCCTGATCCCACAGTTCAATGATTGCAGCAGTCTCTATCGATTCAAAGCGCCCGATGTGAACATGTGTTTCCCGCCGTTGCAGTGGCAAACCTACGACATCGTGTTCACGGCACCTCGATGGGCGGCCGATGGCTCAAAGCTCCGTAATGCCCGCATCACGGTATGGCACAATGGCGTCAAAACGCAGGATGACGTGGAGCTGCCGAACAAGACCGGCGCTGGGAAACCCGAAGAGCCCACCCTGCTGCCCATTCGCTTGCAAGACCACGGCAACCCAGTCGTCTATCGAAACATCTGGATCATTGATCGTGGACTGCATGTGGGCGAGTTTCCCGTCTATCCTCCCACAGAAGAACCCCCGGCGCCACCGGTCGATTAACCCACAGCGATCGCCATGCTTGCTGGTGGCAGGTAACCTCGGTATTGGTGGCAGGGACGCTGATGAGCGGCCCGGTTTCCGGTCCTCATATTGCCATCAGAGGTGCCCAGGCGGGCTGGTGCAAGAGCAACTCGTTCTCCGGCCAGCACGGCGAGAAAGGGATACGTACTGCTTCTACTCGAGCAACCCCTTCTTGTTTACCGCGTTTGATTCCCCAACGATCGTCATGGGGGAATGAGCTGACTTGAGGGGGGCCATGCACCTGTGGCAGCTTCCCACGCTGCCACAGGTCAGCCGATCAATGCTCGTCGCGAACAATCAGCGGGATACATCGTAACAGAGCACTCGATTGTCTTCGCGCAGGTACAGTTTTCCATCGAGAACCACCGGATGCGCCCAACTGGGGCGATTTCCAGTCCCCGGCACCTTGAAGGCGCTCAGCTCCTCGAATGCTTCGGGCGATGCCTTGGCAATACTCATCGTTCCATCAGCATAGTGGAGGAACAACTTGCCATCGGCCGCCACCACGCTGGCCGATTCACGCCCCGATCCTCGTCCCTTCCATACGACTTCGCCGGTAAGCAGTTTGGCGCAGAAGGGGATACCGCGGGCATCGGTGTCGCCGTAGATGTAGTCGCCTAGACGCACCACGCCACCATGCTTGTTCTGCAGATCTTGTTTGTTGGGATAAATCTCCTCGATAGCAATGTCTCCTTGATCCCGAGGAATCTGACGTAGCAGAGCGCCCCCCAGGCCATAGCCGGCAGTAAAAAATACCAGGTCACCATGCACGATGGGGGTGGGGATGACGGCTGTTGTCTTGGGAATATCATAGGTCCATAGTAGTTTTCCATCCGATGCGCGAACGCCCATCGCGCCACTACCGGTGGTTTGCACGTAGACTTCCGTACCGGCTACGGAGACTTTGACAATCGAGGCATGCCCTGCGCCGCGATCTTCCGGCCGCTGGCATGACCAGATCAGTTCTCCCGTGCGCTTGTCCAGGGCTACCATCGTGTTTTCCGGTCCGCCCGGCGTGCAAATCAATCGGTCTCCATCAATGGTCGGCGACTCGCTGTAGCCCCAGCTATCGGCCTTCTTGCCGTTCAGGTCTTCCATCAGATGACGCCGCCATACTTCCTCACCTTGATTGGTAAAACAAATCAATTCACCGAACGCGGTCATGGCATAGACATTGTCGCCATCGATTGTCGGCGTGCTGCGCGCACTTTGCCATGACTCGCGTCCCTCGTTCCAGGCCGGCCCCGTACGCGCTTTCCACAGAAGCTTGCCCGTGGAACGGTCCAAACAAATCAGGAACTCGTCGGTGGTCGATTCCTCTGGCAAGGTATCTCCCATCGTGAGTGCCCGCTGTTGGTCCAAGGCTACCGATGAGTATCCGCGGCCAATGCCGGTGGCTTCCCAAACCAATGGTGGACCGTCTTGCGGCCATTGATCGGCCAGTTGCTCCCCTTCTGCCACCGCCGTGCGATCGGGACCTCGAAAGGTAGGCCACGTTTTCGCCCCCTCATCGGCCCGAACACACCTGCCCATCGCCGCAACCGATAAACAAAAACATGCAACAACCAGGACACGTCTCATCCGTACTCTCCTCAATGATTAGCGCTAGTACAATCAGTTATCCCGCAGGCCACGGCTTATCATACGGTATGGAAACGGTGGCGAGAAGTAATGCCCACGGCGTCTGTCGAGGCGGCTGGTTCGGCGTACCGTATGGTGCTCGCACGCTGCTTCTCCAGATCGTGAACTACGTCGTTTCTTAGAAGCAACATGCATCGGAATGCGATCACAACCGGGATAAAGCTGTCACTATCGTGCGTTCAAGTTGCGAAATCGTCAGGTCGTTTTTGCAAAGATACCTGGCCGCGCCAGCTTGCAGGCATGCCTGAGCAAACTCGGGGTCGTTGACGCCGGAGACGGCAAGGATGGGAATGTCCATGCCGCCCATCCGCAGCCGCGAGATCGTTTCCGTACCGAAACTATCGGGGAGATGAAGATCGGTGATCAACAGATCGAATTCATGATCGCTGCCTGCCCAGGAGACGGCTTCGGCGAGGGAATGCGCGAGGTGGAGGTCGATCGCCTTGTTCATGCGGCGCAGCATTTCCACCGTCAAGTACATATCGTCTTCATCGTCCTCGACAACAAGAATGCCAATCGGTCGTACTGTCGATCCGGGAAGGAGCGAATCCAGCCGGTCGATCAGTGCGTTCATCCCTGGCAACCGCCGGTCCGCATCCCGACAACACATCGCTTGGATAGTTGCCAACACCTCGTCGGGAACACCGTCGATCGGTGCGGGCAAAATCGGACACGGGGACCGAAGGGCGGCCAACAGGGCGCGCCAATCCCCGGTGCCCATGAGCGGATGTCCGGCCATCAGGTAGTACCATGTCGCTCCTAGGCCGAACATGTCGGTTGCCGGTGAGAAACCACTCTTGCCCCAGGCTTGTTCAGGTGCCATGAATTCGACGGTGCCAGCCAGCGTCGGGGATGATGGCTCTGCCTGCGCAATTTCCATGGCCAACTGAGCCAATCCCAAGTCGATCAACTTTACGTGATCGTCACGATGCAAGATGATGTTCGCCGGTTTGACATCGCGGTGCAGAATGCCGCGGCTGTGAGTATGTTCAAGCGCTGCAGCAACTTGACGTACCAGCTCGGTGGCTTGCATCCAAGGAAATGGGCCGTCTCGTTGCATGCGTTCATGAAGGCTAGGCCCTTGAAGCAGTTCCATGACAAAGTAAGGTATGCCCTGATGTTCTCCGTAATCATAGCAGACGACGATGTTGGGATGAGCCAGTTGCATCAGGTTGCGCAACTCACGGCGCAGGCGAGCATCGGACTGACGGTGCCGCAATATTTTCAACGCGACACTCGGGCCACCGGCCAGAGGCTTCGCTTGAAAGACCATCCCCTCGCCACCCATCCCCAACTGACGTTCCAATTGATAGACTCCGATAGTGTTGGGAGGCCGCCATGGCGGGGGCCCACTGGTGGATCCCCGCGAGGTGGGGCTCTCCGGGGAAGATAGGATCGAGCGAATCAGTTGCACCTCGCTGTCGGTGAACCGTTCGGCAGCCCGCAACCGCTGCTCCACGGCCTGCCAAGGAATGCGGTCGCTGCGCCCGCGTTGCTTCCTCTCCTCACCGCATGGCGACAGCACAGCACTCGGCGCTTGCACTTCGGTCAATTGGTCGACCTCCTCAGCTGGGGAGTCGTCGTCCACCTCTCGGTCGCCTTGTGGCGTGGAGCATGCCTGGTGGATCTCTTCGGCCAGTCCCCGCGTTTCGCCACTTGCAATAACCGTGCCCTCAAGGATGTCGATCGCGGTGAGACCACCCCTGGCATCAGCAGGAGCGGATGTTCTTTTTTTATGACGCGGACAAGAGACACGTGGCCACCCACGGCTCAACTCCCCTTGGGCTTCGGACTCCCTGGCGCGGTCAACTATCTGCGCCGCGCGTCGACGAACTCCCGTCCGCCGTCTCCTTGCATGCAGTCGCGATGCTCCCCAACCGCACAACACACCGAGAAAGAACAATCCGAGAGCTCCACCGACTGACAACGAATACCATGCCAGACTCAGCGCGATAGCGCTTGCGATGACGGAGGCGACGGCAATCGACCGCATGATAGTTGCTCGCCAAAGCGAGCGTGTTGGGGAGCCTACTGGTTCGCCACTCCACGAACGGCATATCGGGAGGTACTAAGATGGAACAGCACTTGAAAGGTACGCGAGGGTAGCGCATCAGCCATCTCGGCTGGTGCCACTTGGTGCGCCTCGGACCCTTCTTTCGTAATTATCCAAGGCATGACGGTGGAAAACAACCAATGTGGGCGATACGATGTAGGTTGACATGAGGGAATCTAGTCGTGTTGCACGCAATTTGCTGCTAGCTAGGAACAGCCGAAATGGATGACGCATCGCAACCGACGGATATCCGGCTGACTTCCTGGCAATTGCAACGGTTGCTCGACTCAGCAGCCGAAGGCATTTACGGTGTGGACACGCGGGGAAACTGTACGTTCGCCAATGCCGCCTGTGTTCGCCTGCTGCGATATGGCAGTGCGGAGGAACTGCTTGGCCGCAATATGCATGCCCTCATTCACCCCCGCCACGCCGATGGCACGGAGTGTCCCGGCGACCAGTGCGCGATCGGCCGGGCTTATCAGCAGGGAGACCAGGTTCATGTTGAGAATGAGGTTTTTTTCCGCTCCGATGGCACGTCTTTCCCGGTAGAGTACTGGTCGTATCCCATTTGGGGAGAGCGGGGGATTGAAGGGGCCGTCGTTAGCTTTGTCGACATCTCGGACCGAGTCGAAGCCAACCGAGAACGAGCGGCGCAAGCGGCTCAGTTGGAGCGCCGCTTGGCCGAAAGCGATGATGTGTTGCGGGAAACTCGCGATCGCCTGGCTCTGGCACTCGAGTACGGCAATATCGGTCTGTGGGATTGGAACACCGTCACCAATCAGGTGTATTACTCCTCGACGACGAAAACGCAGCTCGGGTATCCGCCCGATGCTCCGTGGAGTGATTTTTCGGATTGGGAAAGTCGCTTGCACCCCGACGATCATGACGAAGCGGTAGCACGCGTCCAAGCCTACCTCACCAATCCCCAGGTTGGTTACCATACGATTTTCCGCTTGCGCTGCTTGGATGGCAGTTATCGTTGGATTCAGTCGCAAGGGAAGGCCCAATTCGATGCAGCGCAACGACCGTTGCGCATGATCGGCGTGCATGTCGACATCACGGAGCACGTCGAACTGGAGGAAAGACTGCAGCGTGCCAATTCTCAGCTCCAGGAGTCGATTGCCGCTCTCTCCCGTAAGAACGAGGAGCTGAATCAATTCGCGTACCTAGCATCGCACGATCTCCAAGCTCCATTGCGCAGCATCGTCGGCTTTGCCGAGTTGATGTTGGACGAATCGGCTGCTGCCGCAGACGGTACGGCCCGCGAGTACCTGGACCGCATCATCCGCAGTGCCAAGCGAATGCGAGCACTAATCGAGGACTTGTTGCAACTGTCACGACTGGAATCCAAACAGTTGGAGTGGCAAGAGGTCGAGGTCTCCCAGATCGTGCACGAGCTGCTGCAAGAACGTGCAGCGGAATTACAGCAAATTGGCGCAACGGTTGACGTTGGCCCCCTTCCCGTCGTCTCCGGTGACCCACGGCAATTGCGTCAGCTATTTCAGAACTTGATCGACAATGCGATCAAGTACCGAGACTTGAATCGCCCCTTGGAGATTAGGATCCACGGGGAAGAGTCACCGAGTGAGTATCGTATCGCGGTAGTCGATAATGGGCTTGGCATTGACGAGGAGTATCACGAAGAGATTTTCAAGATCTTTCGCCGACTCCACGTGCATGGCGATCGTCCGGGCACGGGCATCGGCCTGGCGATCTGCCGCAAAATCGTCGATCGACATGGCGGCAAGATCTTGGTGCGGTCCAACAATGGCAGCGGAACAGAGTTTACCATTGTGTTGCCTAAGCCGCCTTCAACGTGTGCCACCGTAGCATAGTAAAGGAGTTCATGGTGAGTTTGGTACGTCAGGAAGCTGCACGCTATAAGATTCTGCTGGTAGAAGACAGTGAGGATGATGCCCTGATCACGCAGAAGGCGTTGCAGCGTGCCCAGGTGCCTGCCCGCGTTCAGTGGGTCAAGAGCGGAGAGGAATGCCTTGCCTTCCTGCGCCAGAATCCTCCTTACCAGGATGCGGAGCGTCCCGATCTGGTGCTCTTGGATCTGAAGCTGCCGTTGATGGATGGCCGCGCGGTGATGCGAGAGATCGTGATCGATCCCGAACTCCAAACGATTCCGGTGATCGTTCTCAGCACCTCCCAAGCGCCCGATGATATCGCTGATATGTACCGCCTGCGATGCAACTCCTACATCGTGAAGTCCATGGAGTTCGCGGCCTTCGTGCGCACGATCAGTGTTTGTTCCCAATATTGGTTTGGGGCGGTCGAATTGCCAGTTGTCGATGCCTGACCTCGGCGCCCAGGCACGTGTCCCGGCGACAACGGTATCCTTAGTTGGCGGAGAAGGGGGCCGGCGCTACCGGGGGGCAGTCGGCTGGTCTCTCCCATCGGAGCGGAAACCGTCGAGAGGGGGGCTCGCTGGCGACTTGCCACTGATGAGCAGGAGGATGAATACGGCAGTTACCGCACACGGATTTCTAGGTCGCATTCTCATCTCCGCGGGGCAAAGGCTATAATCCGCTCTTCCGAGTGCAGCGGAGCGTCCGGTTGCCGATGCACGTGTGGTCGGTAGTCGGTACGCACGCGCAACGCTCCGATGGGAGCACTGATCCATGGTTACTGCGGCTTTCCGTCGCCTTCTTGACTCGTACATCCTGGCCATTATGAGCACCTCTACTGCATTGCCGCTTCCTCAAGATCGTCCACAGCCGACGCGGGAGACGGTGGAATCGATCATCGTCGCGTTCATACTCGCCTTCCTATTCCGAGCCTTCGTCGCCGAGGCGTTCGTCATTCCCACCGGTTCGATGGCCCCCACGTTGATGGGCGCCCATAAAGATCTTTCCTGCGTCCACTGCGGCATGCCTTATCAGGCCAGCGCGAGTGCGGAGTTCGATTCCGACACCGGAGCACTGACCAAGCAAAAGACGGTGGCCAGCATGTGTGCCAACTGTCGGGGGCTCAACAAATACGATTTTCGCCATAATCCCAATCACGCCACCTTCTCCGGTGACCGGATCCTGGTCAGCAAATTCGACTACGTCTTCTCAGAGCCGGAGCGGTGGGATGTATTCGTCTTCAAATACCCGCGCGAAGCGAGGATGAACTACATCAAGCGCTTGGTGGGATTGCCGGGGGAGCGGTTATTGATACGTGAGGGCGACGTGTATCTCTCACCTCTGGAAGGGACGGCATCATGGACCATTGCCAGGAAGCCTCCTCATAAGATCCGCGCCATGCGGCAGATCGTCTTCGACACCGAGCACGTACCGGCAAAATTGATCCAAGCGGGGTGGCCAGGTTCGTGGCAGCCCTGGGGGGGCGACGTCGACGATCGCGCGTCGGGATGGGTGATAGAGAGGTCGCCCGATCGGTGGACCGCGCGGCTGCGACCTACACCGCAAACGACCTTCTTGCGCTATTTTCACAAGGTATTGGATGTACCTCATTGGGAAGCATTTATCGACGGTGGCACTCTGCCCGAGATATCCCCCTACCATTCGCGTCTGATCACCGATTACCTGGCCTACAATTCGCGCATCACCGTTTCACCGGCCGATGCTATCTTCGACTGGAAAACACCGGCTTGGGGGCGATTCTTGCCTTCTTTTCTGGCCCCTGGACCGAAGTGGGTACTCTCCGAGGAGGTTCCTGAGGAGAAGACCGCGTTCGATGCGGCGGTGGAACGCGGCGTTCCCATGGCCTCTGGCTACGCCGCTTTGCCCGACGGCCTACACTGGGTCGGTGATCTATGTGGCCAATTCGATGTAGAGGTCGTTTCAGCGGAAGGAACGCTGGTGCTCGATCTCGTCGAATTCGGCATCCATTACCGCGTGGAGATTGATGTGGCCTCGGGTGAGGCCAAGATGGTAGCATTGGATGGCGCCCGAAAACTGCCCCTTTTCGAGGAGAATCCCGAGACGACGGGGCGCACGACGTTGCGCGGGCCGGGGCGATATTGCGTGGAGTTCGCCAACTTTGATGATAGTCTGGTCCTGTGGATCGACGGAGACGTGGTGCACTTCGACCATTCCACCGAGTACGACTCTCGGCAGTTTCGCCCTGGGGACGACCGTCGCCCCTACTGGTCGGAAGAAGATCCTCTGGATGCTGCACCGGTCGGTATCGGTGGCAGGAATATCGACATGACCGTGCGTCGCGCCCGAGTCTACCGTGACGTTTATTACATCGCCATCCAACGAATCGCTGGTTCCGGACAGTATTCGGCGCTGAACTACACCGACTACGACATGCGTACCAACCTGGCAGCGCGCAACGATATCGTGCTCGACCCACAGGTCAGAGCGCAGTTGCATTCCGATGCCGAGGCAGTGTTCGCCGTGTATGGTCAACCGCAGTGGTGGGAACAAACGAAGCTGTTTTCACTGCGCGGTACGCGCGAGTTCGAGCTGCGTGAGGGAGAGTATTTTCCCATGGGAGACAATAGTGCAGAAAGTTCTGACGCGCGCGCTTGGGTCGGCCATCATTATGTAGAGCAACGCTTCCTCTTGGGCAAAGCACTGTTGATTTTTTGGCCGCACACGTGGAACACACCGGTACCCTACACTCCGAATCTTCAACGGATGAGGTTGATTCGCTAGCCGAGATCTCTTTGCCAGTAAGGAAGGAATCCTTCGATGAGCGTGCTGGAAGTCAAAGGACTGGAGAAAACCTACGGACGGCGCAAAGTGGTCAAAGGGATTAGCATGCGCGTCGAGACGGCGGAGATTGTCGGCCTGCTAGGCCCCAATGGGGCGGGAAAGTCGACCAGCTTCAAGATGACTTGTGGATTGGTGAAGCCCGATCGCGGTAGCGTGTACCTTTCCAACATCGAGGTCACCCGGTGGCCGCTTTATCGACGCGCTGCAGAAGGAAAAATGGGCTACCTGGCTCAAGAGTCAAGCGTTTTCAGGAAACTGACCGTTGAACAAAACATCGCCGCATTGCTCGAATTACTGGGGGTGTCCTATCGCGAACGCAAGCGTCGCACGCAAGAGTTGTTAGAGCAATTCGAAATCGCTCACTTGCGAAAAAGCAAAGCAGCGAAGTTGTCTGGAGGCGAACGCCGGCGCTTGGAGATCGCCCGCTGTCTGGTTTCCGATCCGCGCATCATCATGCTCGATGAGCCGTTTGCCGGGATCGACCCCATTACCGTGCAACACATCCAACAGATAATTGCGCGGTTGAGAGAGCGAGGCATCGCCATCCTCATTACCGATCACGCGGCACGAGAGATTCTGCAAACCGTGGATCGTTGCTATGTCATCAGTAAAGGCGAGGTGATGTGCGAAGGGACACCGAGTGAAGTCCTGCAACATCCCGATGTCCGCAACGAGTATCTGGGGGATATCGGTGACGAGGCAGCGCTGTTGCGTGGTCGCACATCGGCAGTGGCGGTGGCCGCGACGACTGGCTCCGTCCCGCCGGACTCCCCCCACGTATCGCCTACTCCACCAACTGCCGGTCTTACGTCAGGCGGCCCGCGTCGTCGCGCCGCGCGGCGTCGGGTGACGGACATTTAAGATCTTTGGCGATCCGCCATGCGGGAGCGATGGCCGAAACGCTTCCCCACTACGAAGAACCGACTCGGGGTTCGGGTTGCGTTGGTCTGGACACGTCTGTTGGTACCTACCGCTCGGTCGATCGCCTCACGCAGCACGGTCAGCCCTGGGGCGACGAGCGATGCGCGCGGACAGAGGACCACGCGATGCGTAGAGCGACACCATGGGTCGGCCGGACCGACACCTTCAACCATCCATGAGACGTTCGCCGCAGCTCGATGCGCGGTACTGGGGACACAAGCAAAGGCCACTGATAGCGACATGCCGACGAGGTAGAATTAAATGGCTCATGGCAAGCTTGTCACCAAAGGGATGGGATCGAGGCGTTGAGTTTTTTGGCTGGTGATAAACAATCGGACACCAATCCCGAGGATCAGGGATCACCGGGCGGGGCCGCGCGCGGACCACGGACCAGCCTCCCCGCAAGCTCGTCGCACGAAGCACACGCCGGTGCCCATCTATCCGCCACCGATAGCGAGCCGCCTGCAACCAGAAAGGGAGAGGGTGGCAGGCCCGCGGACGCTAAGCGGGACCGCGTCCCCAGCTGGCTAGGAATCCTCCTGTGGCGTCTCTTTCCCGAGGGGCACATCGAGCGTCATCGATTCCCGGCGGTCTTGGTGAGCTTCATTGTGCACCTGACTCTGCTGCTGGTGCTCGCCCTGCTCAGTCCCCGATGGGGACTACGCTCCGGACGCCCTCAAGCCGACTTGACCGTTGTTGGTCCAGCGGACCGGACGGCTCAGCCCTCGGAGCTACAGATGATGGCTGAAAGTCCAGCGGCGCCTGATTTGCCAGATAGTGCGCTAGAGATGCGTTCGACGACTACTGTCAGCGACCGATCGGAGGATGCTGCCGAGGTGATTCGCCAGTTGCTCGACCAGAACGGAGAGCAGCCTGCGCAGCCACAATCGCTACATGCCTCTCTCTTCGATGCGGTCGATTTGCGGGTGGCCACGCGTTTCCGCTCCACGGGTATCGAGGGGCGAGCCGTGCAGCGGCGGCGGGACGTCGCTTTAGCACGGGGAGGGACTGTTGCCAGTGAAGCGGCCGTCGAGCGCGCCCTGGCGTGGCTCGCCGAACACCAGATGCCCAATGGTAGCTGGTCCTTGGTTCACGATCGCGGGCCATGCCAAGGACGCTGTGGTAATCCCGGATCACCGCAACGTTTCGAACCGGCGGCGACCGGCTTGAGCTTGCTGGCATTCCTCGGGGCCGGTTATACCCATCGCGAGGGGAAGTACCGTGATACGGTCCGCAAAGGTATCTACTACTTATTGCAAGTAATGGAAGAGACACCTCTGGGAGGCAGCTTTCTCTATCAGTGCGATCGTGGCATGTACAACCACGGCATCGCTGCGTTTGCGTTGTGCGAAGCCTACCAGATGACGCACGATCCTGATTTGCAAAAGGCTGCTCAGGCAGCGATCAATTACAGCATCGCTGCTCAGCACTACCATGGTTCCTGGGGCTACCTTCCCCAGCAACCAGGCGATCTGACCATCAGTGGATGGCACATCATGGCGCTGAAAAGCGCTCAGGCGGCGGAACTGGCCATTGCCGATACCACGATCATGCGCTTGGGGCACTTCCTGGATTCGCAACAAGACGACGATCCGGTGTTTTACGGCTATCGTGAGCGAGGTAAGAACCGCGTATGCACGTCGATCGGCAACCTCGTTCGCTTGTTTTTGGGGCGATCGCCCAGCGATCCTCTAGCGCTGCAGGCTGCTGACTACATTCAGCGTCAGGGGCCTTCCTACGACGACATCTATTTCAACTACTATGCCACTCTGCTACTGTTCCATATGGGCGGTGGGCATTGGGAGCAATGGAACCCGCGCATGCGCGACTTTCTGATCAGCACGCAGGCTACCCGCGGCCATGAGGCGGGAAGCTGGTACTTCGACAATCACTTCGGTAGTCAGGGAGGCCGATTGTATACCACCGCCATGGCCACGATGACGTTAGAAATCTACTATCGATACTCTCCTCTGTACCAACAGACGGATGAGGACTTTCGTCTGTGAAGCTCCGCCATCGATGATTTCCATTATCACCCCAGCTCACAATGAAGCCGAATTCATTGAACCTGGTTTGCAGGCCGTCCAGGAGGCTGCCAAGCGGGTCGATGAGCCGGTAGAACACATCGTCGTGCTCAATCGCTGCACCGATGCGACGCAGGAGATTGCCCAACGTTATGGCGCCCGCCTGGTATTCGAGGACGCGAAGAACTTGAGCGTGATTCGCAACGCCGGCGCTCGGGCCGCGCAGGGGGAGATCCTGGTGACGATCGATGCCGACAGCCGCATGTCGCCGGGTATGTTAGCAGAAGTGCGTCGTAGGCTGGACAGTGGGCGATACATCGGTGGCGGCACGATGATCTACCCCGAACGATGGTCACTGGGGATCCTCTGCAGTGCCTTGGTCGTGGCACCGTACCTCCTCTGGCAAGGCGTTAGCTGTGGGATGTTCTGGTGCTTTAAACACGATTTCGAAGCCATCGGTGGATTCGATCCACGGTTGCTCAGTGTCGAAGATGTCGATTTCGGGCGCCGCCTTCGCGCCCTCGGCCGCCAACAGGGAAAGCGTTACGGCACGATCGTCAATGAGTACATCGTCACTTCGTGTCGCAAGTTCGACACGTTCGGCGATTGGTATTTCGTGCGCCAACCGTGGACTGCCTATCGAATTATCCGTGGGGATCGCCAGGCCGTCGATTCCTACTTTTATGACCAACGCAATGCCTAGGCGGGGGCGTGCTGCCGAAGCGCCCGGAATCACAAATCCAGCGAATCGAGTTGATCGAGCAGGTCATCGAGCTGGTCCGCATGACCGCCCTGCTGGCCATCCTGTTTCTTTTGTTGGATACGTTCGCGAATTCCCACCGTCATGCCTACCGCCTGACGACCGGCTAGCAACAGCTGCTCATCGCGTTCCCGTGCGGCGACGGCGATGGGATCCTCATCGGTTTCTGGCGCACCGAAGAGTTTAGAAAGGTCGATCTTCAATCCATCGTGCGTCACCGGCGCTCCGGCGATCGCCGGCGTTTTGTGTTGGGGAAAGATGATGGCGTTTTCCGGGCAGACCCGACTGCACGCCGGACAGCCCTTGCGACAATTGTCCGCCTGTTCAACCTTGATCGTCTCCTGACCATCGATCCCGTAGACGCCGAACAAACAAAAGTCAATGCACTCCATGCAGTTGGTGCATCGGCTGTAATCGATCACCGGATACCAACGCCGCCCCGGATGTTCGTCGATCACCACCTTGCTCGTTTCGCCGAAAAGGGTGAACTCCTGGTCTGCCTGGTTGGCGGGGCTGCCGACGTACGTGTCGTTGGTCGGATTGGCCATGCGTGCCAGCAGGTCAAAGGTAAGCGGCGCGCGAGAGGATTCCGCATCCGCTGGCGGGGTTGGTGTGACCGCATGGTTGTCGCTGGACGCCGATCCGGCGGCTTGATCGGCCTCGACCAGCGAGCGGATGCGCTCGATCTCTGCCAGAAAATCAGCCACTTGGGTGCTAGCGCGAAAATCAAGACTGAAGATCCTCCGCGACGGTAACTGCAGGCCGTCCAAGACACGGGGAACCGCTCCGTCATCGTCGCCGCTCGGCTCTGGTTCCGATAGCTCTTCGTCTTCCTCGCCATACCTCAGTTCCGTGTCCCCCACTTGCCCTCGCACGCCGTTGCGGTCCAGCACCCAATGGGCAGCGCGGGCGAAAAGCCAACTAACCACCACCAAGTCGGTAGGGATAAGCCGCAGTTGGCGGTATGTTTCGCTGTGAGGCGGTAGATCGTAGAGGTGGGGGACCTGCAGGACGCCCACGTTCTCCAACATCGCGGCCCCCTCAGCGACTCCTTGCTCCAACTGACGTTTCTCCGGGTTCCGACTTTGCCCCGCCGAAATAACGACGGTAAGAGTTGGTCTAGGCATTGGCTTGTCCCTTGATGGTGCGCTGTGCGACTTCCCATGCCGAATCGAGGTGTTTCAGGTATTCCTCAGGCGATAACAGTTGCTCGGCGACACATTCCAATTCGAACATCCAGCCTGCTCCGTACTTGTCCAGGTTGATCGCCGTGGGATCATCTAACAGGGATTCGTTTACTGCCGTCACTCGACCGGCCACCGGTGCGTATAAACTGCTTTCGGCTTTTTTGCTTTCGATCGACCCAATCTCCTGTTTGGAGGACAATTGCATGCCCTCCGCAATCTGCAGGTCGAAAAAGTAGACATCTTGCAACAACCGCACGGCGTACGCGGAAAGTCCGAAGCGCACGATGCCTGCGGTACGCTGCTGCCCCCACATATGATTCTTGGCGTACCGGCGGTCACGGGGAAACTCTGCAGCGTATTGGCCCATCATGAACACCAACGGGTCGGCGCTCATGTGTAACGTACTCCCTGGAACTGCGGTTCAAAGAAGGCCGGAAGCATGGCGTCGACGCGGAGCAACCCCTCCATGGTCAAGCGTACTTGATGGTCGTCGCGACGAACCCAACCTTCCTCTTCGTACTCCCGCCAGACAGCGTCATACTCCTCCCACACATCGACCGCGAATTTGCTCAAGAAGTATTCGCGATCGACCCAGCCGCGTTTGAGCAACAGGATCAGCTCACGAATCATCCGCTGACGGTGCGTGGGCGTGTAGGCACGTCCCAAAGGAAGTCGTCCCTCGGCGAGCATCCCGATATACTGCTGCCATTCGGCGACATTCTGATAGTGCACCCCGTTGATATGCCCGAACGAAGCGATTCCAGTGGCCAACAGATCCGATCCTTGCCACAGATTGTCGCGATAACTGAAGCTGACTTTGTTGGGATCTTTGATCATCGTGTAGGCCGAACTTTGGACATAGCCTGCCTCGGCAAGTTGCTCGAAAGCATACCGCACCCACGCGCGCTTGGTGGGCCAATCGGCCACTGGCGATTCCTGATGCTGTTGGAGAATGCCCTCGGAATAAACGGTATTGAACGGCAGCTCCATTTGGTAGATCGTCACCGACTCGGGCGACAATTCCAACGTCCGCCGCACATTCTCCCGCCAATTGTCCCAGGTTTCCCCCACCATGCCGGCGATCAAATCGATGTTGACGTTGGGAAAATCGGCGGCGACGATCCACTCCCAGGCGCGATACACCTCCTTCGATAGATGCGCCCGACCATTCTCTTCGAGAATGGCATCGTTGAAATTCTCCACCCCAAGACTCAGACGGGTGACGCCCAGATCTTTCAGGGTATGCACCTTGGTTTCGCTGAGCGTGCCCGGTTCGCACTCGAAGGTCACCTCCTCGGCATGATCCCAATTGATATTCGCCCGCAAGCGATCGACCAGGCTGGTCAACTGCTTGGGAGAGAGAAAACTCGGTGTACCACCACCGAAGTAGACGAAGCGAAAGGGGCGACCACCCATGGCCGGTTGACGGCTAACCAGCTCGATTTCGCGACACAAGGACTGAACGTACGTCTCGATCTCCGTCGAGTTCTTTCCGGTGAACACTTTGAAGTAGCAAAACTTGCATCGCTTGCGACAAAAAGGGATATGCAAGTAGAGACCGAGAGGTACCTCGCCCGGCTCGCTCGCCAAAGCTTTCTCCACGTCGGCAAGCAGTTCCCGTTTCCACTGCGAATAGGGCGGGTAGTTGGAGATGAAGTAGCTGCCAACCTCTGTCTTGGTCGCTTCTGTGCTCATGATTCTTCTTCGCTTGTTTATTTCGCGCCAAAGCAAAACACGGTTCCGCGATCACTGGCCAGCACCAGCCGGCCGTCGGCTATCGCCGGCGATCCCAGGAATGCCCCTTTCACCTCGGTCATCCACACTTGGTCGCCCGTCTTCAAGTCTAACCGAATGATCCTTCCGTCGGCAGCCGCCACGATCACACTTTGGCCGGCGATGACGGGGGAGGCATCGGCGCGTTTACGCAGCACGTGGACCCACCGCACCGATCCGTCAGCAGTATTCAGGGCGAAAACCCGTTTGTGACGACTGGCCGCCACGAGGATCCCATCGGTCACCGCCGCCGAATTGCGAAATTCCTCGGACAACTGCGGATCGTGGAATCGCCACAACGGCTCCCGCTTGCCCACTTCAAAACAAAATATTTCACCGGCATAAGTCGGTACATAGACGCGGTTATCCACAATCGCGGGCGTGCTACCGGTCGGCGCGTCGATGGGAATCGGCGCGTCGGCCGCTTGGCCATCGCGTACATCGACGATGTGCAGGAACGAATCGCAACCACCAAGAAACGTCTTCGTATCGGCCAGTGTTGGAGCACACCGTAGTTGGTCTCCCGTCTCGTACTTCCATCGCAACATCCCTTGATCGCGGCTGACGCAGTACAAGGTGCCGTTCTGCGAGGTGAACAAGATGGAATCCTGGAAGGCATTGGGGGACGCGTCGATCTCCATGTCCGCCTCGTAAACCCACATTTCCTCTCCGGTAGCCGGATCCAAAGCGTGGAACCTTCCGTCTTGATCGCCGAGGTAGAGCCGGCCATGGAAATATCCCGGTGTGGCGACAAATCCAGTGTCGAACTGCTTTTCCCAGCGAACTGCACCATCGGCCAGCGCCAACGCCGCCACCCTCCCCTCGGTATCGGCGACATAAACCACCCCTTGCACGACGATGGGGCCCCCCTCAAAGCCCAAGCCACCGAACTCTCGCTGCCACAGCAATTCCAGTCGATCAGGCAACGCCTCGTCCGTAGCCCCAGTGCCTTGCGGATTCCCCCCTGCCACGGGCCAGTCGTCCGCCCGACCATGCGGCACCAGCGCGCCGAAAACGGCCGCAACGACCGCCAGCCACACTGGGACCACAAACACCGTGCGTCGACGCCTACCGCGGCACGCTCCACCACTACGCGGCGCGGACCACCGGTCCCGACCGCAGTTTATAGCAATTCGTTGCATCATGTCCTGCATTGTTCGAAGGTTCGGGAGTATAGATCTCGGAATTGATCCGTCGTCAACGGCCGTGGATTGAAATTCCCGGTCCATTGTCGTGCCGCGTCGCTCGCCAATTGCTCCAAGTCATCCACGGCGACACCCAATCCATCGAGGCTCGTCTCCAAACCGGACAGCTCGATCAACCGACGCACATAACGGGCCAGCGACTCTACGGCCTCTCCACTATCACACTGCATTCCCAAAGGCGTATGGGCCACTTCGCGCCACAATTCCGCATAGTAATCTCCCACCACATGGCCATTGAAGCGAATCACCTCCGGCAACATCACGCCCACCGCCTGACCGTGGGTAATACCGTAATGTGCTGTTAAAGGATTGGCCAAGGCATGCGCCGCTCCGAGCATACTCGTCTCGATAGCCAATCCCGAGAAGAACGCGCCCAATTGCATCATGCCACGCGCTTCAATGTCTTGCCCGTCCTCGAGGACTCGCGGAAACCCTTGACTCAACAACCGCCATGCTTGACGACTGTAGCACTCGCTCAGGGCGTTGCGGCGACGGCAAACGTGAGATTCTACGGCATGGGAAATGGCATCGACGCCCGTCAATGCGGTGACTCGGGATGGTTGCGTAACCGTCAAATGTGGGTCGAGCAGGGCGATACGACAGGCGGCGCGTTGGTCACCGCAAGCCATCTTGGCATGCGTCTGAGGATGGCTGATCAGAGCAAAGGACTGCGCCTCACTGCCGGTGCCTGCAGTCGTCGGTACGGCGATCATGGGCAGCATGGGACCGGTCGCTTTGCCCACGCCCCAATAATCCTCCATCTGGCCGCCGCAGGAGTAAACGAAGTTGATTCCTTTGGCGCAGTCCATCGAGCTGCCGCCCCCCAATCCGACGAGCAAGTCCGGCTGGAATTGTTGCGCATGCTCGGTTCCGGCCTCCACGTCGTCACTCGTAGGGTTCTCATGAACGTCCAAGAAGGATTCGACAACCAAGCCAGCAGCGGTCAATGAGTCGACAGCCCGCTGATGGTGGCCAGCCGCCACCACCCCTCGATCGCTGACCACGAGAACTCGCGTTCCACCCAATCCCGCCGCTAACTCACCCAAACGATCAATCCCATGGGGTTGGAAAACCAAACGCGTCCGGTGCTGAAAATCAATCGCATCCATAAATGGTCAACTTCGTTTCGAATCGGATTAGTCATTGTTGAAGCCCGTGTGCGGCCTGGTATCGTGGGCGGACTTCCGCATGCTGAGGCCACGGAGCATTTCCAGCCATGAACACGCCTCAGGGAGTCACGAATCCATCAGGCGTACCCGGGATCAAGTCATTTTCGGCCGATCCCGGCGGTTGTTGCAAGCACAAGAAAGCCAACAAATCGAGGAACTCCTGTTCGGTCATCTGTTGCTCCACTCCCTCCGGCATCAGACTTTTCGTACTCAACTTCATCATCTCGATCTCATCGCGGGGAAACTCGATCACCTTTCCACCCTGTACTTTCAAACGCACGTAGTCGTCATCCTCCTCAACCAGTAACCCGGTGACGACTTCACCATCTAGGGTTAACACCGTTCTCGCTTGGAAGGCTTCGCCGATCACCAAACTTGGGTCCAAAATATTGGAAACCAACTGTTCCAAACTTCCCCGTCCATTGCGGTCAATCGGAGGCCCGACCTCGTATCCCACTCCATGCAATCGATGGCATTGAGAGCAGACGCGCACGTAGACGGCCTGTCCTCGGGTGACCGATCCGGTGGCACCGGAGGCGATACGGCGCAATGTTTGCTGAACCAGTTCTCGACGCGAACGATCGTCCTGCGTTCGGATCACGCCCCAGATGCCGCGGATGGCTGCTGCCATCTGCGCATCCTCCACGGCCGACCATTTTCGCAGTTGGTTGGGGTTCACCAGATCCCTATCCGCCGGGTGATCGGCCAACAACGCCAACAATCCGGCCATCGTTTCCCGCTTCGAGGTCATGGGTTCGATCACCGCAGTCTTTGTGCCTGCTGGCAGTCGAGCCCAGTTGGCTTTCAACCAGCTTGTAGTCTGCTCGGGCCGTTGCTCGATGCCGGCCAGCAGCATCGCCTGCACCGCGTCGGCGATCTCCGGGGTGGACTGCCGGCCAATCCATTGGTCAAGCATCGCCAGGGCATCATCCACACAGCGAATGAACCAGATCTGCCCCAAATAGTCGGGGACGGAATGCCCCTGTTCAACCAAACGCTCGATCGCTTCTCCAGCCGTCGAGCACTGATTGCCCGTCTCGCTGATTGTCAACAGCACCGCCACGGCCACACGGTATCGCGGGTCCGCCGCCCCACCGGTGCTGACCAACAATTCCATCTGTTCGCGCAACGGAGAGAGGTCCGTGGCCGCCTGCGCTAGCTGGCGTCGCTGCACGGCCGTTCTCAAGATGCGCTCTAGCGTCGTTGCGCTGCTGGCCGGATTGGTGTCCCACAACAGTTTGGCAATGCGCACAGCGGCAGAAAAACTAACCGATCGCTCTTGCTCCTCTTGCCCCCTGCCATGGGGAGCAAGGTTGAAGGGCCAGCCGCCGCAGGAGAGAACCAGGGCGATCAACCCCATGGTTGTCACCCGTGATAGGGGAAAAAATACGCGAACATTTCGGGTCATAGACAGCCTCGCATTAGACGAACGCGCAGCAGGCTGACCTGTCTGCGGTGGGAAACAACCAAGAGGTGCAGGTCCTCTCGTTTGGGGGATAATAATCGGTGGGGACCGTTGGATGTCAGCGGCAGGATGGTATACCATACCTATTATGCGTTGAGATTCGGCGGGACGCTACCTGCTGGCATTGTCGCAGTCAACGATACCTGGCGAAAGATCGTTGCCGGCAAGAAGGAGGGTTGGTATGGGGACTTCTATCCACTACCGTTGGTTTTCGTGCGTCTGTGGGACCATCCTCATTCTCGGCGTTCCTGTGAGCCCCCATCGTGCGTTATGGGCACAGGATGACAAACTGGAATTCAGTGAGCCGCAGAATGTGCGTTCGGCCGTTTTCGCCGGAGGCTGCTTCTGGTGCACGGAAACCGATTTCGAGAAGCTACCTGGGGTGCACCAAGTCGTTTCCGGATATACCGGTGGACGTTCCACCAATCCCACCTACGAAACATATGCCGCTAGCGGCCATCGGGAAGCGGTCTTCGTCATCTACGACCCGCAGCAGATCACCTTCTCTGGCTTGGTCGAGTACTTCCTCAAACATATCGATCCAACCGACGGCGAGGGCCAGTTTCGGGACCGCGGCCCGCAGTACCGACCGGCCATCTATTATGCCGATCCCACCGAAAAGGCCTCAGCGGTCAAGGTGATGCAAGCCATTGAAAAAATGAAGGTCTTCTCCGGCAAACGCTTGCATGTGGCCATCGAACCACGCCAGCCATTTTATCCTGCCGAAGATTATCACCAGGACTTCCACACCAAGAACCCGTTGAAATACCAGGCATACCGTGCCCAATCGGGTCGTGATCCGTTTCTGTGGCAGCATTGGGGACCGCGAGCCGCGCAATTGGAGTTGGCCGAAGCATTTCCGCCGGGAACCCAGGCGGCAGCCAGCCTCGAAGAAACGTTGCGCCGCGCCCACGCGAAATGGGCGCAGTTCAAGAAGCCCAGTCCTCTCGAGTTGAAACGGCGGTTGAATCCGATGCAATACAAAGTTACCCAGGAGGACGATACGGAGCCTGCCTTCCGTAACGCCTATTGGAACAACAAACGCGAGGGGATTTATATCGACGTCGTGTCCGGGGAGCCTCTGTTCAGTTCTCTCGACAAGTACGACTCGGGAACCGGCTGGCCGTCCTTTGTCAAACCCATTACGCCGGATGCAGTTACTTACCACGCAGACCGCCACTTATTCTATGTACGTACGGAGGTCCGTTCACGTTTCGCCGATTCGCATCTGGGCCATGTCTTCGACGATGGACCACCGGAACGAGGAGGAAAACGCTATTGCATGAATTCGGCAGCGTTGCGTTTCATTCCCAAGGAGCAACTTGCCGATGAGGGCTACGCCGAGTTTCTCAAGTTGTTCACCGAAAGAGATCTCACCGCAGATCCGATGGCCGCGGGCTTGCCGACCTCGTTACCGCCACCGGATCAGCGACCATGAAGGCGCGGTGCGTCCGCGGAAAGCGTCGCCACTGTATTTGGGGAAATGGCATGTTGCGCCGTCCTCGGCCGTGACAGCCCGTACCCCGGTTGGCTCGCTGTTTCGTGTGCACGGGCACAAGGAGGATGCCTAACTTGTTCATATCTATCGGTAGCATTGCCGTCCTGTCTCGTGGTAGGATCGCACCACTGCGGTACCCGACGGCCCCCAGAAAACGGTCATGGCATTTTCTTCCAGTAGTGCTGCTTGCCGGCTCCGTTTGGCTTTGGCAGGCGTGCTGCTCCCCCAACGCCGCCCGGTCTCAAGAGGTTTGGAACGTCCCAGAGGAAACCACCGTGCAGGAACATGCGGACCAACGGCCCACGGCACTGAATATTCCGCTTCCCACATTGGGGGGCAAGCAGTTGTGGACTGACCACCGTTGGCATATGGGCTGGCGTTTGCAACAGAATGCGCTAACCGGACATTGGCGAGTTCTCGATCGGCGTAACATTCGCCGAGCTTGGGGAACGCGGCGGGCCTGTGAACGAATTCTTCAGCAGCAGGCTCCTTCCATGGACCTACCTGATAAGCATGCCATCATTCTCCTGCACGGGCTCATGCGTTCCGCCTCCTCGATGCAGCCTCTTGAACAGCGGTTGGTGCAGGAGCGCATGGGGACTCCGATCCTCTTTTCCTACGCCAGCAGTCGTCATCCCGTCTCGGCTCACGCGTTGGCTCTGCGTGAACTGGTGGAAGGATTACCACCGGACTGTCGTCTAAGTTTCGTCGGTCACAGTCTGGGGAATATCGTGGTTCGCCACGCCATCGGGGATTGGCAAAAGCAGGCTGCCCGGCCAATCCTCAACCGTATCGAGAACGTTGTGATGCTGGGCCCACCAAATCAAGGTGCAGTGATCGCTCGTAAACTGTCCCGCATCGGCATCTTTTCGACGATCGTCGGTCGCAGTGGTATCGAACTGGGGCCTGCCTGGGAAGAGTTCGCGGAACATCTGGCGATCCCACCCTGCCGTTTCGGCATCATCGCCGGCAACGTAGAAGAACGCCTGCCCAAGAATCCTCTACTTCCTTCTCATGGCGATTTGATCGTCACCGTCGACGAAGCCCGGTTGGAGGGAGCAGCGGACTTTATGGAAGTCCCCTGTATGCATACGTGGTTGATGAACGATGCTGCCGTTCAGGATGCTGTCGTGCAGTTCCTCCGCTTGGGAAAATTTAGTGCCGGGGGGCCAACCACGCCGGAGGAGCATGGACCGGAGGACGAGTGAATCATGAAAGCGATGATCCTGGAGAAGATCCAAACATTGACGCCGACCTCCCGGCCACTGCGCTTGGTGGAGTTGCCCGATCCGCAACCGGGGCCCGACGAGGTGCGACTTCGCGTTCGTGCCTGCGGGGTATGTCACACTGAGTTGGACGAGATCGAAGGGCGCACCCCGCCACCAACCTTACCGATGGTTCTCGGTCATGAAGTAATCGGCGTGGTCGATCGGGTCGGTAGCCAGGTGACACGGCTGCAGGTGGGCCAGCGTGTGGGAGTAGGATGGATTCATCACTCCGACGGAACACCCCAGGAAAACCTCAGTCCCGCCTTTCGGGCTACTGGTCGTGATGCCCCCGGTGGCTATGCGGAATGGATGACAGTCCCAGAAGAATACGCCTTTGCGATTCCTTCTCACCTCTCCGATGTCCACGCCGCACCGTTGATGTGCGCCGGTGCCATCGGCTACCGCGCACTACGGCTCACCGGCATCGACGACGGCCAGCGTCTTGGTTTGACCGGTTTCGGCGGCAGCGCTCATCTAGTGCTGCAATTTGTAAAACAGCGAATGCCAAACACCGAGATCTACGTATTTGCGCGTGACGCTCAGTCGCGGCAGTTCGCACTAGATCTCGGCGCCTCGTGGGCAGGACCGACGGAAAGCCGGACACCAGTTTCCCTGGATGCGATTATCGACACCACACCGGCCTGGACTCCCATCGTATGGGCGCTGCGCAACCTCGCGCCGGGAGGGCGATTGGTGATCAATGCCATCCGGAAAGAGGCGCATGATAAGGAGGCTCTACTGAAGCTAAACTACCACGATGACCTGTGGATGGAGCGTGAGATCAAATCGGTTGCCAACATTACGCGGTATGATATTGCGGATTATCTCACCGCCTTGGAGCACGTGGATATTCGTCCCCACGTCCAGACCTATCACCTCGAACAGGCGAACGATGCCTTGGTGGATCTAAAGTTCAAGCCCGTACGTGGTGCGAAAGTGCTGGTCATCGATCCGTCTCCCACCTCGCCGGGTTGATGCCAGTTATCGCCCCGTGTTCATCTTTTGGGCTTGTTGGTACAACTGCTTTAACAGTTCGGTACGCGAGTATCGCAACTCGGCAAACCGCCGCATCCACTGTTCATGCTCGGCCGCCGATGGTGGCCGCTTGACGATTTCCTCGAAGACGCGGTCCAGCCACACCGCGTTGTTGTTCCCGGCCGCATCATAGTATTCTTGGCTGGCCATCAACTCCAACGGAAGCTCTTGCAGCTTGCGTTCGATTCCTGGGATCGTACGCAAGGCCGCCAACTCCAGCAATTTGGGCTCTCGACCCAAATAATGCCGATAGATGGCGATGATCTGTTCGTCGATGGCGTTGAAGTTGGGATATCCCGCTGTCACTACGTTCGACGGCGTGTTGTTTACCAGTTCCGTGGGAAGCGGGGCTAACTGCAGCGTTACCTCGCGCGGATTTCCCTGCGTCAAGATACGCACCGGTTGCGGGGTGTCCATAATGGTACGGCCATTGGAAGTAACGTAGGCACGGACCTGGTAGACATCGGTGGGGAAAATGAACGCCGGGTCATAAGCGATTTCAAAAGGAATGGTCGTCGCACCGTTGGGACGCAGTCGAACTTGTCCATTTCGAACTTGATAATAAGGGCGGGTAACATTTTCGATTTGCACTGTAATCACCGCATCCGGTGGCAAGGACGTTCGCCCGGTAAGTACCAGAGTTCCGCGTAACAGCGATTCGGCGTTGTCCAACTGCACGCGAACATGGGCCAAACGTAAGGTGCGATGGTCCTGGACCACCATGCCCACCACACCGGTCTCGGTGGCCCGCAGGTTGATCTCTTCGCTCAAGTCGTATAAACGTCCTTCGATCATGCCGACCTGGTAACCGCCGACGGCGACGATGATATCCTCCGCCTCGATCCGCGCGCGGTCAGCGGCCGAGCCTGCCTGGACCTCCTTGACAACCACCCCGACTTCTGTGTTCTCTCCGCGCACGCCCAACCGCCATTTTCGCTGCGGATTGTTGGACAGCCAATTCGTCGACCCCCAGCCCATCGCGCCGCTGGACGCCGCACTGGCATTGCCATTGTCTCGCCATCGAGCGACGCCATCGGCATTGTTTTGCCCCCACGCGCTGGCCGGCAGAAGCACCAGCAGGCCGCAGCATGCCAGGCGATGCCACAACGAGCGGATAGGGCACCACAACCTCGGTATTTCGTAGCACTGGGTGGCAGTCATGACGACATCCTTGTTCGCTGAAAACGACTAACAAAACTTGACCAATCCATCCACTTGCCGCCCCTCGTCGGGCGTGGCCCCAGCAATCCCTATCACGGTTCGCCTGGCCCGGCAGAATCAATCGCCGCTCAGTGCAGCGATGGAGCCCCCAATTTTTGCATTTCCGCCCGCAGGAGGGGCAGGTCTACAGGAAAAAAGCCGACCAAGACGGCTTCCGCCTGGCCAGATTGTCCCAATGCGTACTTCACGAATTCTCTCGCCGCCAGAGCGTCTGGGCCTTGCTGGCCCAAATCGATGACCAACGTCAGTGGTCTGGTCAGCGGGTACTGGCCGGTCAGGATAGCATGGTCGTCACTGGGGACGACACGTCCGCCAGCGACCAATTGCAATCGCTTCACCCCTTTCCCCTGGGATCGCACGCCACAGATGGCGATGGCCAACGGATCCTTCGCCACGACTTCAAGCACTTCTGCGTTGGAAACATGAGCGGACATGCCCGGCCGCAGCTCACTCGATTGAAACACAAAGTCGGCGAGGAACTGTTGCGTGCCACTGTTCTCCACGCGCGAGATGACGTGAATCGGACGATCGGCCCAAGGACCGCTGGCCCCCATGATGGACCAGGTTAGCCCTTCCTTTGGTCCGTCCATGGTGAAGACCGCCCGTAGCTGCTCCCCCGAGATCGATGCGACGGGATTGGAAGCATGAACAAAGACCCCCAACGCCTCACGGGCAACCACAAAGGCGGTGGGGTTCTTCCATCCCGCTTGACGCAGTTCCGCGAGTTCTTCCTCGGTTACCGGTCGCGATATCATTCCTACCGCTGTCGGCTGCTTCTTCAGAACATCCAAGGTTGCCTCGGCCCCGCGACCGTTGATGATCACCTGGGCCTGTGGGTGAAACTGGCGAAACCCATTGGCCCACCCATGTGCCATAGCATCCATGCTGGTCGAACCGAACACATGCACTGTCCCGGCTGCTGCGTGCGATGGCCGGTAGGGATCGATGCGTTGCAGCAGCGCGGTCAGCTCCTCGAGCGATCCCAGTCCTGCCCCCTGCCCAAAACCGCTTACTGGATACTGCCAACCGGCCACCAACAGGCCCATCAGACTGAGCCATCTCAGCGCGCTCATCACCCAACACTCCTTTGATTCGAGCGGATGTCCTCTTCACCTTTTCGCCATTCTACGCAATTGGCCTGCTCAATGCGATTCCAATTTTTTCCCCGAACTGCACCTTGTCTGAGGGCGTGTCATGGTGGTGACGCTGGACCAAGGAGCCCCTTCGGTCAACTTCGTTACGCGCGCGACCGACCGTATGGGGCCAGCGATCGGAACAGGACGCTCAGCTACGTAACCGGTCAGCGAAACTTTCCCACCCTTGGTAAAAGCGGAACGTTTCGTCCTACGTGGTAAACAGGGCAATTCAAGGCCTTGGAGCACGGAAGTGGCAGCGATGCAAGAACGGGATGGAGGGCGACGGAAAGGAAAATTCTGCTGAATCGATACAACCTTCCTCGTCGATACAACAAGTACACCAGGTTTCCCGTACGTTTATGGGTAAGCCCATCGTCGAGTGAACGCATTCCTTCAGATCAGGGGCGGAACGCCATGGTCCATCGTTGCTCCGGTACGACTGTCCGAGCTTTTCCTTCCGTTTGTCTAACGGTCGCTTTCATCGTGCTGCCCATGACCAGTAGCTTGAGGGCGCAGACGCGAGCCATTCCGGCGAGAAGCGTCCCCCAGGGCCACATTGACGGGGGAGCCGGAGGGTTGCTTGATCAATTGAGAATGTTGCCAGCAAAGGCAGCACAAATCATCGTGGGGGAAACGCATCACCACCAGGCTGCGGCTGATCGAGCAACCACACCGTCGCATGGCTCGTCCGTCCCCATAGATCAGTCCCGCAGCGATGCGACAACAAGAACATCGGGACGATCCGCCATTGCTTCGACGGATGCGGCGAAAGATGCTGCGCGGGGAAGTTCATCCACGCTAAGAAGCACCAGCAGATCCATGCGGCCCATCGCCTCGCCGTCTCGTACCGATCGGTATGCTGGGCCGACCGAGGGAGCGCGCATGTCGGTACGCGCCGACGGACGGCCGGGCTCCGCGCGTCAGCCAGTTGCCCCGACAAGAGGCCAAAGCGATCCCCCAGGGGAAGCCCCCTACCGGCGGAATCGCTTCCTCGAGAGCAGCAGGCGCGATGAACCTATGCCTCCGTCGACGGCCGCGGTCTTACGCTTTTCTGATACAGATACCAACGAACGGCAACAGGAATCTCTGCCGACACGCGAAGCGGCTGACGAAAAGGACGAAACGACAGCAAGCACCCAAACGGCAGCCGACGACGAGTATGTCGCCGAGCCGCCTCGCGTATCACGCATACCATTGCCCCAAGGGCCTCAATCGAAAACGAGCAGTAGTTCCCGAAGTATCCCGGGACGTTTGGCGGCCGCTTCGTTGGAGACATCAGCCGTACGGCGAGAGATTCAACGAGGCATGGAGACGCTGGCCGAAGACGTCGGGGGGCGAGGCAGCGAAGTGACGGTTGCGCCAGAGCGGTCAACTCCCCTGCGGAGTGATTTATCCTCCGCCGAGTCCCCGGGCATGGAACACGTGCCGTCGCCCGCGGAATCGACGCCATCGGCCCCTCCCGCTGCTGCTGCACCGCTGCAGAGGGAGGCGGGAAGAAGCGGAAACGTGTCATCGGACGAAGGTGCTTCCCCCCGCCAAGGAACGACGGGACAGGCCGCGGACCAGGACCAGATGGCTCAGCTTCCCTCGCTGCCGAGCCTATCCTCTGATGCTCAGTTCGGCGATGCCAGCTCTTCCGACGACCCCGGCGAGCCTGATGGACAGGACGATGGAGATTCTTCGTTCCTCTCATCATTGCCGCAAACCGCCGCGCCGTCGCCGGAGGATCGATTGGCAGAACAAGCAACTGCCCAGCCACAGGCGCTGACTTCCAAATCGGACGGCATGCGGACAACAGCTCATGGTCCGCCGAGTTTCACGGACAGCTCCGCCAGCGAGCCATCCGCGGCGAGTGCTCGCATCGCCCGTGCGGATATCGCGACGGCACGCATCGTACCCAATGAGTTGCGGGCCAACACGCAGATCGCCTTGACCGTACCCCGATTCACTGCCCGCCTGGTTGGTCCGGGGGAAGTGGTCGTTGGCCAGCCTACCGACTATCGACTCGTGGTGACCAACGAGGACGCTGGGGTATTGAGCAACGTGATCATCGAGTTGCCGATGCCTGAGGGAATCCGCGCCACCTACGGCGATCCGACGCACGGAACGGCAGACGTCGTATCCGCGGAACAGGAAGCCACCAGGCTGCAATGGCGCGTGCAGGAGCTGGGCTCGGGGCAGATCGCTTCGTTGCCACTACGACTGATCGCCATCAGCCCGCATCGATTCGACATGGCGTTGCAGTGCAAGCTTGAACCGTTCACCGGCGTCATGGCGTTAGACGTCCAAAGCCCTCAGCTGGAGATGCAGTTGAGCGGACCGCAGCGCGCCGAATTCCGTATTCCCGCCAATTACCTGATTACCTTGCGCAACACCGGAAAAGCGACAGCGAAAGACGTGAGGGTGGAGCTTGATGCTCAGCCGTACGGGAAGAGCCACGCGGTGATCGACGAGATCGCTCCCGGAGACCAGCAGACGCTGGAGCTTGCGCTGACGTTCGAAAAGGCGGGCATGGTCACTCTGCTAGCCGACGCCGTGGTGATGGGCCGCCGGCAGGCGAGCAGCAAACTGGAGGTGGCCGTTTCGCGTCCCGTGCTATCGGCAAAGATTTCTACCCCACCGGTGGCTCACCATAGCAGCGAGATTCCGTGCGTGGTGGTACTGGAAAATCGTGGCGACGCGCCGGCGCGTGAACTATTGGTCGAACTGTCGCTTCCTCCGGCGGCGGATCTGTCGGCGCTGCCGTCCGCTGGCGATCTGGAAATTCGCGGGCACACCGTTGTAAAACGGCTGGAACTATTGCCTGGCGGCGAGCAGGTGAGCATGCAGTTGCCGCTTCGCTTGACCGCCGAGGGTGAGCACCTTGCGTCGGTGAAAGTTACCGACGCAACCGGTAGTTCGGCGGAGGCTCGTTCGGTCACTCATGTGCAAGCCGTTGTGGATTTGAAGCTCCAGGTGACCGACCCGATGGCGCCCGCACCGGTTGGTACGCCGGTCGTGTACGAACTACAGGTAGCCAATCGGGGGTCCAAAGCAGCGGAGAATGTGCGCGTGATCGCCCAGTTCTCCGAGGGCATCGAACCTACCTCCGGTGACGGCCATCCTGCCCGGGTGGTGCCAGGCCAGGTATTGTTCTCGCCCATCGAACGGATCGCCCCGGGCGAAACCCGCGTGCTGAAGGTTCAAGCCGTGGCCCAACAGGGCGGTGTTCATCGCTTCCGCGCTGAAGTGCGCGGGGAGGAGGACATTCGCTTGGTGCAGGAGGAATCGACACGGTTTCTTCAGATCGCGAGCGAGCCAGGGGAACTTCGCTAAGGGGAGCTTGCACGGCATCGGCGAGCCAGGACAATTGACCGTCGGTTCGACAGCTATCAAGCTGACGCAGCGCCCAAACCGTGTTGGTCGACAGCGAGTATCAACTGGCTCGCCGCGCGCGCTCGGATCTCGGTTCCAGGGGGCCGTCGGCTTCCGATAATGGCGTCCGCGGTACCCGCGTGCCGACCGCCGACCGCCAGCCCAATCCGTTTTTGCACTGCGGGGCGTGCCGATCATGCTTGAGTGTCGTTTAGTTCGTGAGCCCACGGTCCCGCTGGAAGCGGAAGTGCTTTGTCCGGACGTCGTCGAGGGGAAGGACCTCGATGCCATTCGCGCGTTGCGTCTCTTTCATGGCAAACGCCCCTGCACGGTCGGCGACTTTTTTGAGGTCACCGGCGCGCCGAGCGACCGCCTGCGGATTGTCGGAGACTTAAAGAAGGTACGCTGGATTGGGCGGTCCATGACCAAGGGGTCCATAGAGATCACTGGCGATGTGGGGATGCACTTGGGTGCCCACATGAAGGGGGGAACCATCCACGTCCGCGGCAATGTCAGTGATTGGTTGGGGGCGGAAATGCGTGGCGGCTTGATCGTGGTGCACGGAGACGCCGGTGGCCAAGTCGGCGCCGCCTATCGAGGGGATCGCTTCGGCATGAACCGGGGGACGATTTGGGTCCGTGGAAACGCCGGTCTGGAAGTCGGTATGCGGATGCGTCGCGGCCTGATCGTCATCGGCGGCATGGTAAGGGACTTCGCTGGCCTGGAAATGAAGGGGGGCACCCTGGTGTTGTTAGGCGGGGCCGAATTGCGGACTGGTGCGTGGATGCGACGCGGCACGATCATTGCGCTCCATCCCATCAAATTGATGCCCACTTTTCGTCCCTCGGGCACCTACTCTCCCACCTTCCTAGCGGTTCTCACTCGCTACCTACGATCGCTGGATGTCGATCTGCCGGTCGATTTGTCCGCGCACATCTACCAGCGATGGATCGGCGACTCGGCGGCGCTGGGCAAGGGTGAACTGTTCTTATTAGCCCGCTGAAGTGGCCATCTAACCCCCGTGATTGGCCGGCGTTCCTGTTGCGCAAGCGAGAGGGAACGGCCTTCCTCGCGCCGTTTGCGCGACCGTGGATTCTGTCGCACGAGGGCCCGGCAAGAGATGCTGGCGGCGGCAGACCATGCTGGAGAGGCACGTGGTAAGTGAGCGTTTGGGCACACCTGTGCCAGTGCGGGGGCACAGGCAGCGCGCGTCATCGCACACCGGCAACCACAGATTTGATAGGTCGGCCCCTCGAGGCGCTGCCCCTTGCGTCCGGGCTCCTGGGCGAATGTCCTTTGTCCGGGAACTAGAGGCGTCGAAAAACCCCGTCAGCAGGAAACTACCTGTGGCAAGATGTCTCAGGTGGTGCAACCCGGCGTTTTCTCAGCCTAATTCGCCCTCATTGGCATTCCATCTGCAATCAGTGCGCTCGCGTGGGATCGTCGTCCGGTGAGTGTGGCGCACCGGCTGGGGAATCCTGTTTTCGACAGGCAACCGCTGGAGGTCGGTGCTTTCCCTTTTTGGGGAGAGTGCTTGTTCTTTTTTGCAATGGAAAGCCCGCTGAGCCATGAGTGTAGAACCAATGCCTTCACAGGAGACCGACATCACCGTGCAAGCCAGCGCGGAGGGGGAAGGGGTCATCGAGGAGTTTTCGTATGATGACCAGATCGTGCGATGGTTCGTCGCTGCCACCATTTTCTGGGGTCTGGTGGCGACGTTGGCTGGAGTCGTGGTGGCCGTTCTGTTGATTCTGCCGGGGCTGACCGACGGTTGGCCATGGTTAAGCTTTGCTAGATTGCGGCCGGTGCATACCAACGCGGCCATCTTTGCCTTCGCTGGCAACGCGATTTTCGCTGCCGTCTATTACAGCACGCAGCGTCTGTGCAAGGCGCGGATGTGGAGTGACCTGCTGAGCCGTCTTCATTTTTGGGGATGGCAGGCGATCATTGTGGCGGCTGCCGTGACCTTGCCGCTAGGGATCACGCAAAGCAAAGAGTATGCCGAGCTGGAGTGGCCGATCGACGTGGCTATCGCCGTCGTATGGTTGCTCATCTTCGGCACGAACTTCATGATGACGTTGATTCGTCGTCGCGAGCGTCACATGTATGTGGCGTTATGGTTTTACATTGCGACGATCGTCACTGTTGCCGTGCTTCATGTGCTCAATAATCTGGTGCTCCCCAGTGGGTTGTTCCATAGTTACCCCATCTACGCCGGCGTGCAGGATGCGTTCATGCAGTGGTGGTATGGTCACAATGCGGTGGCGTTCTTCTTGACCACTCCCTTCCTGGGGCTGATGTACTACTTCCTGCCGAAAGCGGCGGAGCGGCCGGTCTTCAGTTATCGGCTGAGCATCATTCACTTCTGGTCACTGGTGTTCATCTACATATGGGCAGGGCCGCATCACCTGCATTACACTTCGTTGCCGGAGTGGGCGAGCACGTTGGGCATGCTGTTCAGCGTCATGTTGTGGATGCCCAGTTGGGGAGGCATGATCAACGGCCTGCTGACACTGCGGGGAGCATGGCACAAAGTGGCCGCCGATCCGATTCTCAAGTTCTTTGTCGTGGGGGTGACCTTCTACGGAATGGCCACGTTCGAAGGCCCATTGCTTAGCGTCAAGAGCGTCAATGCGCTGAGCCACTATACCGACTGGACGATCGCCCATGTGCACTCCGGTGCATTGGGTTGGAATGGTTTTATGACCTTCGGGATGCTTTATTGGTTGTTGCCTCGTTTATTCCAGGCTCCGTTGTGGAGCAAGCGGTTGATGGGGATGCATTTTTGGACGGGAACCATTGGTATTCTGCTGTACATCATTCCGATCTATGCTGCCGGGTTGATGCAAGGGTTGATGTGGCGCGCTATTGATGCGGATACCGGTGCGTTGATGTATCCGGACTTCGTGGAGACGACGCAATCGATCATCCCGTTGTGGGCGATTCGAGTCGTGGCGGGCGTGCTGTATGTTTCCGGCGTGATCATGCTGCTGATCAATGCCGTGATGACTTGGCTGCATCGACCGGCGACCTATGAAGTTCCTGTGTATCGCGCGCCGCGACTGGCCGCGACCTACGTGCAATCTCCGGAACGTCCGCGGAGCAAGCTGGAGGGGGCGCCGGTGCTGGAGTTGGCGAAGAAGCTGGATATCTGGGCGAGGATGGGGTGGCATCGCCGTTGGGAGCGTCTGCCAGTACGGTTTACCGTATTGGTGACAATTGCCGTGGTGGTCGCCTCGCTATTCGAGATCATTCCCACGTTCGTCATTCGCAGCAACGTACCCATGATCGCCAGCGTGCAACCCTATACGCCCTTGGAATTGGCCGGGCGGCAGATCTACGTGCAGGAGGGGTGCTACAACTGCCATTCGCAACAGATTCGCCCGATGGTGGCGGAAACGAAACGGTATGGTGAGTACAGCAAGCCCGGGGAGTTCATCTACGATCGCCCCTTCCAGTGGGGAAGTCGTCGCATCGGACCCGACTTGGCGCGAGAGGGAGGTCGGCAAAGCAGCTTGTGGCATTGGCAGCACCTCGAGGATCCGGAGCTGATTTCGGAAGGTTCGGTTATGCCCTCTTACAAACACTTGATCGAGCAGGATTTGAATTTCAAAGCCATCGGGCCGTTGGTGGAGACGGCGGCCAAGCTGGGAGCTCCCTACGACCGTGAGCTGAGTGAATGGGAGTCTATGGCCCGACGCCAGGCCGAAGAGATCACGGCCGATATCGTCCGCCAAGGGGGGCCTGCCAATGTCTATGAAAAGCAAGCCATCGCCTTGATCGCCTACCTCCAGCGCCTCGGTACCGACTACTTCAAGCCGGCTCCTGGCGATCAGATCGAGGGCGGAGAAAGCATAGAAGAAACAGCGGCCGCTACGGCGACCGTGCAGCCGCCTGCGGAGCAAGGAGACCGGTGATGATCAAAGACTTGGTTTCTGCCTTACAACTGTCCACGTGCGCGGAGGTGGCGCTGAGCCTGTTTGTTATCTCGTTCGCCATGATCGTTTATGGAGCGTTCCGTTTATCCCGACGCTGTGCCGAGCATTGTGCGACGATCCCCCTAGAGGATGAACCGGTGAAGGAATTGACGCATGAGTAGCGATGAAGTGCTGACCAATCACTCCTACGATGGTATCCAGGAATACGACAATCCCCTGCCGGGTTGGTGGAAGTGGACATTTGTGGGCACGGCCGTGTTCTCGGTGCTGTACTTCATGTACTACCACCTCGGGGCGCCCGGTCGCTCGATCTATGAACAGTACGATCGTGAGTTGGCGGAGGTGACACGGCTGCAGTTTCAAGAGATAGGCGAATTGCAGCCCACCGAAGCCACGATTCTGGAGTACATGGGAAAAGAGAACTGGCTGAAAATCGGCGAAGTCGTCTTCAAGACCCATTGTGCCTCCTGCCATGGTCGCCATGGTGAAGGGAAAGTGGGGCCCAATCTCACGGACGAGTTTTATAAGCACGTGCGCAAGCTGGAAGACATCGCCAGGGTGGTGCAAGACGGAGCCAATGCCGGTGCCATGCCTGCTTGGGGCAATCGATTGCACGTCAACGAGATCGTGCTCGTTTCCGCCTATGTCGCGTCTCTGCGAGGGACAAATGTCAGCGGTGGCAAATCCGCAGAGGGAAATCCTATCCCTGCTTGGCCCTCCGCCGTAGCGTCGCATGAGCCGCAGACGAGCGCCGCTGAAGATACGTCCCCATCCGAGACGAGCGATTGATGGCTGCCACGCCTCCACGCTTTACGTTTTCCATGCCGACGGAGAGACCTGACACAATCGACCGCGTGATCCATCTGCAGGATGACCCATGAACATGTCCACACTCGACCGAGCGGCAAGCGATACGGAGGGGCCGATGCTCGAGCCGCCGGACCGCGTTCTCAGCACGCTGGACCGGGACGGCAAGCGGCGGTGGTTGTATCCGCGATTGGCCAAGGGGCGGTGGTGGCGCCGCCGTCGTGCTTTGGCCTATGTGTTGATGGTGATCTTCGTCATCGTGCCTTATTTAAAGGTCGATGGACGGCCGGTCCTGCGGCTGGACATCGCAGCGCGGCAATTCACCGTCTGGGGCGAAACATTTCTACCGACCGACACGCTGCTGCTCGCCTTGCTCATCTTGTCGGTGTTCGTAACCATCGTGCTGTTCACTGCAGTGACTGGACGTGTGTGGTGCGGTTGGGCCTGTCCGCAGACGGTATACATGGAGTTTCTCTTCCGTCCCCTTGATCGCCTGTTCGAAGGCACGGTCGGGAAAGGGGGCACCCCCAAACGGGAGCTATCCCTGCCGCTGCAGGCAGCTCGGTTGTTGGTGTATGTGCTGCTAAATATGTTTCTCGCGCACACGTTTCTAGCCTACTTCGTGGGACCGGAGAAGCTTGCCCTGTGGATCCGCAGTTCTCCGTGGGAGCATCCCTTGGGCTTCCTGGTCATGATCACCACGACGGGGCTGCTGACCTATGACTTCTACTTCTTCCGCGAGCAAACTTGTCTGATCGCTTGTCCCTACGGCCGTTTTCAATCGGTGATGCTCGACCGGCACTCGTTGATCGTGGCCTACGACCACACGCGTGGGGAGCCACGTGCCAAGGGGCGTCATAAGAATCGGCACTCGTGGTTATTGTCCCAGCGCACCTCGCCCGAGACGACCAGCGGGGCGCCCGCACTGCCGGTGATTGGGGATTGCGTCGACTGCTATCAGTGTGTTCGTGTATGCCCAACGGGGATCGACATTCGTGATGGATTGCAGATGGAGTGCATCAACTGCACTCAATGCATTGATGCGTGTGACGAAGTGATGCACCGTGTCGGGCTGCCGCCGGGCTTGATCCGATACTCGTCGCAAAGCGCACTGGAGGGAGGTCGTCCACGTTGGCTGCGAGCACGTACGTTGATCTACCCGCTGATTCTGATCGCCCTGTTGACAGGATTCGGATTCTCGCTGTCCACGCGGCGCGGCCTCGATGTCCGCGTCGTGCGTGGGAAAGGGGCGCCATTTGTGAACTATCAACCTGGACGCGTCCTGAACAACTTCTACGTGCGGATTGTCAGCCGAACCCATGCAACGCGTCGCTACGACTTGGCGATCTTGCGGCCAGCGGATGCTCGTCTGGAGATCGTCGAACCGGAGTTGTTGGAGGTGCCTCCCGCGGACTCGGTCCTGGCCCCCATTCGCATCGATTTTCCCACGTGGATTACCTTTGGCGATGGCCAGGAAACAGTAGAACTCCGCGTAAGCGATGACGTCGGCAACGAGCGAACGGTCAACTTTCGATTGGTGGGGCCAAAACAATGAGTGGGACAAATGCAATTTCCAGTGATAGAGAACACGTCGATACGGCGACCGAGCGGCGTGCGCGACGACGCTGGTTAAGCATTATTGTGGGGCTGCTGGCGTTGCAGATCGCCATCGGCGTAGGTTCGATCGTGCTGGCGGTACGCGATCCGACCGTAGCGGTAACTCCCAATTACTATGAACGAGCAGTCAACTGGGATGTTACCCGCCGCGCACGCCTCCGCACGCTGCAGTTGGGCTGGAAAATCGATTACGTCGTGTTGGCACCGGAGAAGCATGCATCGCAACGTGAGCTGCGGGTTTTCGTCCGTACGGCGGACGACCAGCCGGTGGCGGAACTCCAGTTGTTCGGGCAGGCGTTCCATCACGCACGGGGCAACGAGATCCATCAACTGCAATTCGACGAGATCGAGGCCGGCGTGTATCAGGCTGATGTACCGATCGTGCAAGGCGGCCTGTGGCAAATCGAGCTGCGCATGGAGGGAAGCGCTGGTGTGGCCGCCGATGCTCGCACCTTGACGGTACAATGACGCTTCTCGATCGTTCACCCTCACTGATGGTATGTCACGACGAACAGGAGATGCTCGATGGCTTGGGAATTGGAGAAGCCGATATTGGTGCCGTTCGATTTTTCTGAACATGCATGTGCATCAGTAGATGCTGCCCTGCGCATCGCCACTGCACCAACGCAGATTCATGTGTTGCATGTACTACCCTACCTGGTACCTTCGGAACCGGGCGTGGTATGGGGCACGGTGGATGACGACAGCCGCATTCGTCATGCTCTCGAGGCCATGGCGAAGGCGTTGCCGGAGCAACGGTATGGAAAGCTGTGCCTGGAAGTACAACTCGGTGATCCAGGAAAGGTCAGCGCCCGCCGCGCCGAAGAGATCGGGGCGGAGTTGATCATCGTGGGATCCCACGGTCGAACGGGCCTCAGTCGGTTTCTGCTCGGTTCGGTGGCCGAACGCGTTACGCGACTGGCACATTGTCCCGTGCTGGTGCTGAAGCTGCCAACGAAGAATACGAACCAATAGAACAGACGCTCCCCGAGGGCGTTAGGTAGATGAAACGTTACGCCAAGGGGTTGGTACGGAGCAGGTGACACATGTTGTGGTTCCTCACCGCGATAGTAACCGCCAGTTTGCTGGGGAGCCTGCACTGCATCGGCATGTGTGGTCCGCTGGCCTTGTGGGCGAGTGGGAGCGACCAGTTCCAGGCACCGGCGGTGCGCATCGCTACGGCAGTCTACCATGGCGGACGAGCCGTTTGCTACATCGTGGTGGGGATAGCCGCGGGGTGGTTCGGCAAGGCGCTGAACTGGAGCGGTGAGGGAATGGGTGTTCCGACGATGGCCCTCCGTGTGGCCGGCGTGGTGCTCATGGTGGCCGGACTCGTGCGACTAGGGCGCAGTCCCCTGATGATCCATGTTTGGGCGCGCATGCGGCCGCGACGCCCTACCCCTACCGTTGCATCCCCCGCATCGAGAGGCGTGCTGCTGCAGGTTGCCAACCGAGTTCTGATAGCGTGGAGACCGATGATTTTCCGCATGCCGTTGCTGTGGCGGGCCTTCCTCGTGGGACTGCTCACCGCGCTGTTGCCATGTGGTTGGCTGTACTTGTTCGCCATCGTGGCCATGTCGACCGGAAGCTGGCAGCATGGTGCCTCGGTGATGGTCGCCTTTTGGATCGGTACGCTTCCGGCACTTGTCACCTGGGTTGCCGGGGCCACATGGTTTCAATCGCGGTTTCGTCGCACGGCACCGGTGGCTTTGGCAATTCTGATGTTGGGGGGCGGTGCCATGCTGCTCGGGAAGCAGACGAATCTGTCGGCGCCGCGTTGGCAGCGAATGCGAGCGGCAATTGATACGGCCTCCTCACCCACTGGAACATCCTTAGTGGCCGCCAAGAAGGACGCGTCCATTCCGCTCCCGGCCGCGAGTTGGTGGCAACGGGTTCGGCTTCTGCTGGGGATGCCCCTACCGTGCTGCGAAACGGACCACGATTTCTGGGAAGCGCCAACAGGCGAAGAAGTTCCAGCGTGCCCGCACTGTGTCGCTGGCGAAGCCAGGCCGATCGACGAGGGGCAGGAATGATGGCGGTGACCATGGAGCGCCAGCAGGCCTGCTCGACAACAGCCGGGGCTGACGCCCGACGGTGCTTGCACTGTGGGGAGCCGTGTACGGTAGTCGTAGTGGACGAACGGGGAAACGGTTTTTGCTGCGCTGGTTGCCAAGGAGCCTATGCCGTTATCTCGGGATTGGGGTTGCAAGATTTCTACGCATTGCGTCAGCATTCGCGGCGGTGGGGAGAGTGCCAACCGCCTCAACCGAGTGACGCCTACGAACCGTTCGATTCGCCCGAGTTTCTCGGCAACTCCGCCCCTCGGATGATCGGCGATGGGGTGTGCGAGAGTCGACTGGGCGTGGCGGGATTGCACTGCTCCGCCTGTGCCTGGCTGATCGAAAATGCGTTGCGGCGCGTACCGGGGATCCTCGCGGCGGAAGTGAATCTTCGCCGCCATACGTTGACCGTGCAATGGGAGTCGTCGCGGACGACGCTCAGCCACCTGGCGTGCCTCCTCGACCGGTTGGGCTACTCCCTCCATCCGTTGAACGATCAGCGATGGCAGGAGCTGGACCGCGAGGGACGCCGTCTTTTGGCGCACATTGCCATGGCGGGATTCTTGGCGGCCAATGCCATGTGGATTGCCGTGGCGCTGTATGCCGCCGATTTTACTGGGATCGATCCGCGGCACCGGTATTTCCTCAACCTGGCCGGGATGGCTTTGGCGGCGGCAGCCGTGTGGTGGCCCGGCCGGCGGTTCCTGGTCGGCGCCGTAGCCGCGCTGCGCACCGGCACGCCCCACATGGATCTTCCCATCGCTGTGGGGCTCTCGATGGGTACAGTGGTCGGTGGTGTGCATGCGGTTCGTGGTGAGGGAGCCGTATATTTCGATTCCCTCAGCAGTCTGGTGTTCTTGCTGCTGCTCGGCCGCTGGTTGCAACATCATCAACAACAGCGAACCTCGCAGGCCATCGACCTGCTCCTCCGCTTGACTCCGATGCACGCCACCGTTATTCGAACGGATGGGACTCGACGACAGGTGTTGGCCGACAGGTTGGCTCCTGGAGATCGCATCTGCGTGCTGCCCGATCAGAGTATTCCCGTGGACGGCCGCATTGTCGCCGGCCAATCGGAAGTCGATCGCTCTCTGATGACCGGCGAAAGTGATCCCGTCGTGGTGCAGGAGGGCGACCGGGTATCGGCCGGTGAAATCAATTTGGGGCATGAGATCGAGGTGCACGTGGAAGCGGTCGGGCAGCAGACACGGGTGGGGCAGATCCTGCAATCGATCGACGCAGCCGCGTCGCAGCGGGCACCGATCGTTCTGTTGGCGGATCGAATGGGTGGGATCTTCGTGCTGACGGTCCTTGCATTGGCTGCCGCCACCTTGGTCTATTGGTGGAACGAGGATCGTCACGCGGCGGTCGAGCATGCCACGGCACTGCTCATTGTCGCCTGCCCCTGTGCTTTGGCCCTGGCCACCCCCTTGGCCTTGGCCCTTGCCGTGGGACGGGCCGCCAGGGGCCGTCTGTTCATCCGTGACGCGAACGTGCTGCAGCAGCTTTGCCGTCCTGGGCAGATGTGGTTCGATAAGACGGGAACGTTGACTCGCGGCAAACGGCGGGTGGCCCGCATGGAAGGGGCCATCCAATGGCTCGTCCCTACAGCCGCCTTGCAGCAGCATTGCCAGCATACGGTGGCGGCGGCGATCGTCGAGGAGGTGCGAAGGCGGGGGTGGGCGATCCCGGCCGTGGAACGCTTGGAACCCAAACAACCTGGCGGTATGGCGGGGACGGTAAGCGGCTTGAGGATCGCATGCGGGTCCCGAGAGTATCTTTTATCGCAAGGAATTGATCTGGACGATAGGTGGCAGGAACGGGCGGAGCGGTTCGTCGACGAGGGGATGAGTCCCGTTTACGTTGCTGTCGAGGGGAAGATCGAACTGTTGATCGGTTTGGCCGACGCGCTGCGCCCGGAGGCTCGCGACGTCGTGATCGCCCTGCAGCAGCGTGGTTGGCAAGTGGGAATACTTTCCGGCGACCATCCACGCATTGTTCATCAAGTGGCAAGACGAATGCAGATCGATCCGCACCACGCGCTCGGTGCGGCCACACCGGAGGACAAAGTGGAGATCGTGCGCAGGTCCTCCTCGATGCACACGGTTGTCATGGTGGGTGATGGCGCCAACGATGCAGCGGCGCTGGCGGCTGCCGATGTAGGCATTGCCGTTCGTGGTGGGGCACAAGCCAGCTTGGTGGCCGCACCGGTCTACGTGGGGACAGATGATCTCCGCTCGATTCTTTTTCTCATCGACGGAGCACGGGCCACGCATCGCCTCATCTATCGCACGTTTGGTATCGCGCTGGGGTATAATGCGCTGGCGATCGCCTTGGCGTTTATCGGATGGATCACTCCGTTGGTGGCGGCGTTGATGATGCCGTTAAGTTCCTTGAGTGTCGTGGGAGGCACCATCCTTAGTCGGCACTTTCGCAGCACTTTCCAACTGGTGCAAGGGGGCGGATGATGAGCGTTTTGTATGTCGCTTTGCCGATCGCGATCCTCATGGGGGCGAGTGCGTTGGCCGCGTGTCTGTATTGCATTCACCATGGACAATTCGATGATATGGACACTCCGCCGTTGCGGATGCTCAACGAGGACCCTCCGGTGCGCACGCGCCGTCAGTAGTCGACCGGCTTGGAGGCGAGGATCGGACACGGTGATTCGACACGGCGTTGCCCAGCGATCCCGTTGGCAACAGCATGGGCCTGGAACGGATGATGGTACCGCACAGTACGCAAGCGTTGAGACACAGCATCGATGACCAAACAGCCTACCGATGAAGAGAAGATCCAACAGCTGGATTTAGCCCTGGAGCATGTGTTCCGTGGGATCGACCAACGACTTATTCAACGACTGAAGGAGGAAGCGTCCTCGGAGCAATCGCGGCGACTGCTGGTAGAGGCCGCGGGAATCGATGATCCGCGGCTGATTGACGAACTGGCCGATTTGGGAGTCACCGTCTACGGGCTGGTTGCCCTCCGCCTCGTCCCCTTGGTATTGGTGGCGTGGGCAGAGGACGCCGTCGATATCCAGGAACGGCAGGCGATCCTGGATACGGCGCGGAGTTTTGGCATACGCGAGGGCTCGGTGGCCGATGCCCTGCTAGATTACTGGATCCGGGTGCGGCCGACCCGCGAGTTGTTGGATGCCTGGAAGCGGCTCATCGAACGCGAGCTACGTCAGCTCTCTCCACGAGGTCGCCGCCATTTTATCGAGTTGACGCGCCAACAGATGGAACAAGTTGCCAAAGCGTCTGGAGGTCGCTGGGGGCTGGGGAAAATCTCGCCAGCCGAGCAGCGGATGATCGATGGCTTGCTGTACATCATGAACAAAGTCGCCAAGCAATGACGTCAGAAGACATCGATTCCTTTGACCAGTGAGCTGCCATGGGTGCTGGCGGCTCGAAAACAGCGGTAAGCGGCGTCGATCAACCGGTCCGAGGTGATCATCCCCAGAGGCGGGGCAACGCCAGCAACGCCGGCGAAATAATGGACATTGTAACCGCCAGACTCGTATTGACCGCCGATCTTGTCGGCGACCAGTCCATCCAGCCCCTCGCGCAGGCCGTATGTTGCTTGGCCTCGTTCGACATCGACCAAAGCAACGATCAACTCGGCGTTGGCCGTCCAGTAGGCGCGCGGCATGGCGTGCGGAGCCAGATCGCGCAGGTACTCGACCAGTTTTTGTTGCCAAATGAGGTTCTTGCTCCCCTGCCGTGCCAGGCGCTCTTGAGTCTCCGGATCCAGCGGCTGCAACGCCAGCATGGCCAGACTAAGCGGTCGATCAGCCGTTTTGCATTGCTGCAATAGTTTGTTCAAAGAGCGTACGAGCAACGGATCATTGTGGCTGTGCATCTCGGCAATGAGCACTTTGGAGGCCCACCTTTCGCTGGGCGTCCCGGCAGTCGAATTCTTGATTCGTTCATCGTGCAGTTGTTGCTTTTGCTCGCACTGTCGCTTCTGCAGCAAATCGAACAGAGAAGGTGCCCCGGAAGAAGGCGACTTCGCTTCTTCCCCGTCACCGGCCGCGACCGCCATCCCCAGAGGCAGTTCCAGAGGTAGACGACAAGAGCTCGTACCAAGCAGCTCCAGCACGCGGTGGGAATGCGAAACCACCTCATGCCACGGGATTGTCGTATCGACCCACGACCGCGGCAGAACAGGAGCCGCCGCGTGCGAGCCGAGCATGCCATGGGCAATCGTCCACAGGCTGGCAGGATGGCTCCAGTGATGGAGCTGGGAAACGTCGTGTAGCAATGTACTCAAGGGCATCTCGACCAACGCGTTTTGGGCTGGCGCATTTAGTTGATCCTCGTTCTCGCTATACTCCCAGACAAGATCGAGAGCGCGTCGGGCAATCCCCTCTAGGTGCAAGTTGAATCGACTTTCCAGCATCGCATGCGGCGGAGTCCCGAACGATGCCGGTTCGTTCAATAGACTGACCAGTTCTTCACCAATCTCATGGCATAGCAGCAACAGGCACAACCATTCGGCCATACGTTGCCGAGCCACGCGGCTAGCCGTCGAGGCGTCGACATCGTCAGCAGCGCGATAAAGCGGCAGTAGGCTTATCAAGGCCCATTCTTGATTCGTGGCCCAACCGAATTGTTGTCCTTGCTTGTACAGAGCGGTCAGGATGGTTCCCAGCCCTTGTGCTTCTTCCGACTGGGCAGAGGTACTTGATTTCTCACCCAGATCGCCAAGCAGCAGCATTTCCAAAGCCGACTGCAGAGGCGGGTCGAGTTGGCCCCAAGACCGTATCGCCACGCGGCATTGGGGAGCGGTAAGATCGGACAACCAACGAAAAAACTTCCGCACCCGAGGACTGTGCTTCAAACAGCGGTGAACGATCGCAGCCTCGGGACAAACGCTCAGTTCCATATCGGGTGTTGTGGACATTTCAAATCTTATGGCATGCACAGATACGAGGGACAGAAGCTGTTTGGGCAGCGACCAGGCAGTTTTTCCCTGTCGGGCGGCCGGGCCGTTATGGTTGACGGATTGCCGGTAGCGAGCCATTCCTTGTCAACTGTAGCTCGCAACTTGCGCTAGGTTCCAAATCACTTCCCCACAATTGACGGTCGTGTTGTTCGAGTGACAATCGTTCCGACGGTAGCAACTGTAGGGAGCCACCGCATGCCGCGAGGCTCGGTAGGTGGTCACGGATCAAGCAATGGCCCCGCTGACACTCCTGAAGTCCACTAGGGGAGAATTGCCAAACTCATGTCGAAATTCGCTGTCATTCTTCCGGCGGCCGGACAAAGCCGCCGATTCAATCATCCGTTGGCCAAGAAAGTCTTCGTCTCGATTCGAGGTAAGCCGTTATGGTTGTATGCGGCCGAAGCCTTCTGTCAGCGTGCGGATGTCGTCCAGGTCTTGTTGGTGATCGCCGAAGCGGATAAAGATCTGTTCAACGAGAGATTCGCTGCCAATGCCGCCATGTGGGGCATCCAGCCAGTCATTGGCGGTCCCACGCGCGCGGCGAGTGTTCGAAATGCATTGGAGCACGTCACGTCGGCGGCCGAGTTTGTCGCCGTCCACGATGCTGCCCGTCCATGCCTTGCCCCGGCATGGATCGACGCGGTATTCGCTCGCGCGGTGGAAACGGGAGCCGCCATCTTGGCAGAACCTTGCCCGGCGACCCTAAAGCGTGTCGACTCCGCAGGTCACATCGAAGCGACGGTGTCACGAGACGGAGTCTGGTTGGCGCAGACACCACAGGTATTTCGTTGCGATTGGTTGAAGGATGCTTATGCGCGGGCGAGCAACTCCATGGAGGCGACCGATGAGGCATCGTTGGTCGAGGCACACCATCGAGTCGCCGTCGTGGAGGGCAGTTCCCTGAATATCAAGGTAACTCGTCCTGAGGACCTTAAATTGGCGGAGCTCGCCTTGCAGGCACTTCCTAAATCAGTAGGTTTTCCTTTCCAGTAGGAGAGGCGAGACCACCGTGGAGTTCTACCGTCCAGCGAGTCCCTGCGGAGGCGGATTGGTACCGCCAGCGGATTAGGGACTGTTGTTTTCTCATCGCGTGAAAAACGATCTTGATATGGCGACCGATCACATTCTTGAGGAACTGCAGTGGCGCGGATTGATTCATCAGAGCACCGATCCCCAGGCACTGCGCCAATTGCTCAGTAAGCCGACGGTGGTTTACGCGGGGTTCGATCCGACGGCACCAAGTCTTCATTGCGGAAGCCTCCTGCCGCTGATGATGTTGCGCCGCTTTCAGCAGTTCGGTCATCGTCCGATCGCGTTGGTGGGTGGGGCGACCGGAATGATCGGAGATCCCAGCGGTAGGAGTGAGGAAAGAGTCTTGCTGTCCGAGGAAACTCTGCAAGAAAACGTCGCTGGGTTGCAACGAACCATCGAACGTTTCTTGGACTTCGAGCACGGAGGTCTACTGGTCAACAATTTTGATTGGATGAAGGAATGGAGTTACATCAGTTTCCTTCGCGACGTGGGTAAGAATTTTCCCATCAATGTGATGCTGGCCAAAGATTCGGTGAAATCTCGCCTGGAACGCGATGATGTAGGAATGAGCTACACCGAATTCAGTTACATGCTCCTTCAGGCATACGACTTTGTACATCTTCACCGCCAGTTCGACTGCACCTTGCAGATAGGAGGGAGCGATCAGTGGGGGAACATCACTGCCGGTATTGACCTCGGAAGACGCATGCTCGGCGTGCAGTTGCACGGTTTGACCTGCCCTCTGTTGTTGACCAAGGATGGTCGAAAAATGGGGAAAACGGCTCAGGGAGCCGTGTGGTTGGATGCCCAGAGAACGAGTCCCTACGCCTTCTACCAGTACTGGGTGCGAGTCCATGACGACGACGTATTGATGTGCTTGCGGTATCTGACCGAAATCGAACAAGACGAGTATCGCGAACTGGAACGCGCCGTGAAGGAGGAACCTCATCGCCGGGCAGCCCAAACACGCCTGGCGAGCTGGTTGACCGAATTCGTGCATGGGCCGGATGGCCTGCAGGCGGCCGAGCGGGCCCGCGAGGTGCTATTTGGAGCAGAGATCGCCGATTTGCAAGACGAACAACTCGTGGAAATATTTGCCGACGTGCCGGGGGCGGAAATCCCGACGGCTCAACTGCAAGAGGGCATCGCTCTGGCGGATGCTTTTGTAAGGGTCGGCTTGTGCAAGAGTAAGAGCGAAGCCAGGAGGATTGCCCAGCAGGGAGGTGCCTACGTCAATAACCGCCCGGTACCAGAAGATTACGTCATCACGCGAAATGATTTGGCAAGTCCGTCGATCATCGTGCTCCGCAGTGGAAAGAAGAAGTTTGGACTGCTAAAGCTGGCCGATACCCCGCTTCAGGTTTGAATCATCGGCGTTCGTGTCGCGTTTCCGGGCAGGGACAACAACACCTCCTCGTGCAAGCAGGATCCGCCAGAACAGTAGCCCCTCGGCCTGCTTGCGGCGGCGTGACGGTCGCGCGATGCGTCGTCGCAAACCGCCCCCGAATCCAACCAGACCGCCGACGCTTGTCGTTCCCGCCCTTGCGGTCGGGGAGCGGGTGGCTGTGAGCGAAGCGATCACGGTATCCGCTACGCGGGAATCGGGCGCCACGAAGGTGCCAGTCGGGGGCCGGCGTCCCCCGAACTTGGAAGTACGGCCGCCGGCGTGTGAGCAGCCATCATTTCATGGTCGATGATTCGGCCAGCCGTCTCTATTCGGCCGCCAGCTTTTTCAGCCGGATATTCTTGAATCGAATCACCATGGCAGGGCCACGATGCAGCTGCAAGGCCAATACGCCTTCCTGCGAGGCATGGGGGGCTTGCTGATCAATCACTTCCGACATTAAAACGTCATTGACAAAATGGCGCAGGCGATTGCCCTGAGCGACAATTCGGTAATGATTCCAGCCATCGCTATGAATGTGCTTGGCCAATTCAGCGGGATCGCCGAACTGTTCGACATGCTTGTTGCCACTGGCATCGATCGTCACTCGCTGACCACGCTCGGCCAAGATGCCACGCCCCCGTTCCTCGTAATTGATTCCCGTGTAGCGAAGCGTGGTGTCAATGTCCGCCTGGTATCCACCCACGATGAACTGTTCGTCGTCCAGTACTTTACTGCGGTATTGAATCCCCGAATTCCCGTCTTCGATCCGGTAATCCAACTGCAGTTCGAAGTCCGCCACGGTTCCTTCGTTCCATATTAAAAACGTGTTGAACTCGATCGGGTCCTCAGACGTCGTCCTACCCACGATGGCGCCGTCTTCCACGCTCCACAGTTTCGGGTTCCCCTTCCATCCGTTAAGGTCTTGGCCGTTGAACAGCTCCACGTATCCTTCTTCGGTCTGTCCGGCAGCAATCTGGCAGGTGACCAGCAACAGAAGGTTCCAAGCTAAAATACGCGGTACCATATGGCAGCACTTAGTCATGATGCGACTCCTTGAATGGTGAAAACAGAAATACCCGCTCGCCCCACTTCCGTCGGCCAGCCTTGTTGCGCAGAATCCCGACAAATGGATTCACCGGACCATCCCGAACGAGCTTCGGCAGAATTGGACGTGTCGCAAGTATACTTCGTTTTCGGCGGATGCTAAAGGATCACAGAAGGCAGTCGCCTTTTCACCTTGGTACTCGCTACGGCCCCGGACGCGATCACTATGTTTTCAACTTACCATCAAACCTCCTGCCCAACCAGCGATTGCGAAATGGAGGAAATAGAGGAGGTCGAAGCGCAATCCGGCGCGAGCGTGCCGTTACTCGGCATGCTGACCTTAGGCGTGGTCGCGTGCTGTGGATTGGTTGCTCTACGAGATCTTTCCCCCGTGTGGGAACTAGGTGTGCATTGGTCCCTGCATTATCTTTTCATCGCGTTGGCGATCTTGGTGATCGCATTCTATCGGGGGCATTGGCGGCAGGTTTCGATATTGAGTGCAGCATGCTGCTATCTCGGCTGGCTCACACAACCATGGTTGCTTCTAGCCCCAATCACCCTGGGGCCTGCCCATGGTCAAGGCGGCGAATTCTCTCGCCGCGCGCGGGTCGTCTCCTGGAACGTGTGGGAGGCGAACCGTCAGTTCGATGCTGTCCGCCAGTGGATCGAGAGCGAGGATCCGGATGTGATCGCGCTGTACGAAGTCGTGCCCGAGATGGATGCGGCATTGCAGTGGTTGCGAACTACCTATCCCTATCACCTGGAGCGTCCCGCCCACGGTGGAGCGGGAATTGCGGTCTATTCGCGGATTGCCGGCAGTCGGCTGCGGACCGAGGATTTTGGCTGGCCGAGGCAACCGGCGGTGGTGTTGGAGTTGCCCAGAGACGGTGAGGGCAACGAGCCGATGCAACTGGTCGCCATGCATGCCCTCAGTCCGTTGCCGGTGTGGCGAACACGAATCCGCGACCAGCAATTGACTGCCCTCGCCAGGTGGGTGGCCAACCAGCGCGGCCCCATCTGCGTTTGCGGCGATTTGAATACTACGGCGTGGACATCCAGTTTTCAGCAACTGCGACAAGCCGGATTCCGCGATTCGCGGCATGGAAGCGGTAATTGGGCGAGTTGGCCAAGCCGACTGGGCTGGGCAGGTATTTCCATCGATCATGCCCTGTACACGCCGCAATGCCTCGTTACGGGAAGAACCGTCCACTACAACGCGCTCGGTTCGGATCACTTCCCGGTACTGTTTACCTTGGCATACTGACCTGCATCGCTGGTGCGACTTGCTGTCCGCAGGCCTCACGACGGCTAGCCCAAGCGGCCCCTCCATCAGTCCATCAGCACGGGGCGCAAGGCGGGGGCAAGCCTTTCCAATTCCGCGGTGACCAGGCGGTGAATCCGCCGCGTGGTCTTCATCTTCTTGGCGGCTGTCAGCAATCGTCGCGCCTCCTCAAGGGAGACGTGAGCGGCCAATTCCTTGATCGTGGGAATAAAGGCGGGGCTCATGCTGAACTGCCGCAGGCCCATGCCCAGCAAGAGTACGAATGCTTGTGGAGAAGCCGCCATTTCCCCACATAACGTCACCGGTGTTCGGCCGCGATTGCACACGCGTACCACACTTTCTAACACACGCAGGACGGCAGGGGCGAGAGGTTGGCACAGGTGACTGACACGAGGGTTATCGCGGTCTGCGGCCATCAGGTACTGAATCAAATCGTTCGATCCGATCGACACGAAGTCGACACTCGAGATCATTTCTTCGATCATCACCGCCGCCGCGGGGACCTCCAACATCATCCCCAGCGGCACGCGCGCAAACTCCTTGCCTTGCTCCGCCAATTGACGTTCCGCTCGTCGAACCATGGCTCGTAAACGCCGCAATTCCTCGATCGTGGTAACCATCGGAAACAGCAGCCGTACCTCGGGACGGGGCACCGTGGCAGTGGGTGCAGCCGCACGCAAAACGGCCCGGATTTGCGAGAGAAAGAACTCCGGATGCTCGAACGATAACCGAATACTGCGCCACCCCATGAAAGGATTGGCCTCGCGGTTTTCCCGGCCCAAAAAGGGAACCGTCTTGTCGCCGCCGATATCCAGCGTACGTATGGTACAGCGATGGTTGGGACTGGCAGCGACTACCCTGCGGTAGACATCCAACTGCTCCTCTTCCCCTGGTACGCTCGCATGGGTCAAATACAAGTACTCAGTCCGATACAACCCCACCCCCGAAGCCCCCATGGCGGCGGCCGCTTCGGCATCTTGCGGACCGTTGATGTTGGCCAGTAGCTCGATGGTCGTCCCGTCGCGGGTAACTGCGGGCGATTCCCGGTTGTGCGCCAGTTGATCGCGCAGGTCGAAGAACTCCCGTTCCAGCTTGCGATAAGCAGCCACCACCTCCGGATCGGGATTGATCAATACGTGACCATCCCGACCGTCGACGACGAGCAAGTCGCCACTCTTGACTTGACGCAACACGCCGTCCACGCCACACACTGCGGGAATACCCCGACTGCGAGCAATGATGGCGGCGTGGCTTGTTTGACTACCCGACTGGGTCACGATCCCGTGAACCGGTTTGTCGCCAAGCATTACCACTTGGCTGGGGAGTAGTTCATCGGCCACCACAATCACTGGACCGGGAAGAACTTTCGAACCCTTCTCCAGCACCGGACTCAGATAAGCCGTTAACCGCTCCACGACGTCGCGGATGTCGGCCAGGCGTTCCTTCAAATACGGATCGTCTGCCTTCTCCAACAACCCGCGGTAATGCTCCACCAAGCGAGCTAGAGCAGCCGGAGCCGATAGACGCTCCGCTTGAATCCAACCGCGCACCTTGTCCACCAGCGCCGTGTCATGCAATATCGACTCGTGGACCGCGAATACCGCCGCCGCCTCTTTTCCGACCTGTTTTTCAACCTTTTCCTGCAGTCCGCGAAGATCGGCTATCGAGCGGCGGCGGGCATTCTCAAAACGTGCCAGCTCACCGGCGACTTCCTGCGGCGCTATGTGCACCCGTTGAGGATCGACGAACACCTCATGGATGCAATAAGCATGTCCGACCGCTACTCCAGGCGATACTGGCACTCCTTTCCGCATTTTCTGCTCAATCCTCAAATACTAGCGTTACAACAAGCAGGACGCCTCATTCATGATAACGGTACATCTCTAAGATACGTTACTTCGGTACGAGCGCGGTGGTGAGGCAGAATGCCCCCCATTTGGGATGGCATCGCCGCCCCGCCGCCGAGGTGGTCAGTTAGCTGCAAAGCGCGGCCCCACCGAGCATGGTGCTACGCAATGTACCATGGCCATCGCCGCGCAGTTAAGGCACCCCAGCAAAAACGACCGTGGTGATGGACACTGTTCCACGGACCCCCACTCTCACCGCCAAACCCTGCTCCGCCGGGGCCGAGCTGCGAGCCCATCCACCTGGTCAGGACAGACTCGGTGTCGATCCGCTGCCGCTGCGCCGGCCCAAGCACACCGCGACGAAGAAGCACCACACGGTTGGCGATGGGCCTGAAGGCAGCCCGCTCGCTGGCCGCACGAGGATGCCCCCAATCGTCCATGGGGCGAAACAAGGCCCGGTCCGGGACGCCACCGAACCGCCGATTTCTATTGGAGGACCATCATCAAACGGCGTCCATGCCTGACGAATCCCCCATCTAGCCGTCCGCAAGGATAGCAACCGAACGGTGCGCGAAGCGATCATCAACATCAAAGTCCACCGGGAAAAAGCAGGAGTAGAAAACAACAGCGAGGAATCAATATTAAAAACATGGTTTATTCATCGTCGTGTTCCAGTTAAAAGACTCCCGCAGGTCGCTACCGGCGTCCAAGCCGTCTGCTGGCACAGGGGGTACAACTACCCAATCACCATCGAGAAACCTGTCGCTACCGCAAGCCATCGTTTTTTGTGGAAGCGCGGTCCCACATGACGACCGCATGGACTGCCAAGACCGAATCGACGCACGAGGCACGTCTTGAGGCCGAAGATATTCTCGACGCAGCGCTTTTTTCGTCGGCGTAGTTGGAGTAGTTGGAATTGCATTGCGACCGGCGAAGGAGGCCCGAGCATGGCGGTCTAACAGCCAATGGTGGGTGAGCCCCGGCGTGGGGAGTGAACTATCGATGCTGTCCTGGCCGAACTTAGCATAAGAGGCATGGATGCATGGGACTCACGAATCGGATTCCTCTGCCAACTAACCGGTGGTTCGTAGTGATGGGATGGGCCAACACCGTCGGTCTGGCTGTAAGAGTTTTTCGCCGTGCCCCAATCGATCACGAATGCACGATGGAGTTGTCGATCACGTTATGGCAGATTGTCGGGTAGAAATTAAAGGGTGATGCGAGTTGGTGCGCCGATGAATCGAAACATTACAATCGCCTGGGTGACCATTGATGGAGCCGTGGGCATTGTGCTACAATGAAGGTGGTAATTGGAACCCCAGAGCAGCGACGGCTTGAGTTCCTTGACGATCACATCCCGTACATCAGTTATTGACGCAAGTAACTGACCCTCCCCCACCTTGGATCCTTCCTTCATTGAACATGGTTCAACGCATCCGGAAGATGTTGGATAATGCCGTCGCTGGCTAGCGATCGATGCCGAGCGTGTCCTGGATGCTAGACGTACGTCCTGGGGCATGCGGAACCACTAGAACGATGCAACTTTCCCTGAGGCGATGGACACGATAGTGAACAGAGTGAACGCAGCGCGATCGATTGCCGGCAGTTGTCACCGTCAAGCTCGAGGGATTGTTCTCGGCGCGGTTTTCGGTTGGCTGGCGATTGGCGCCCTGGGCGGTCCGGTTTACGGAGATGAGGGGCCAGAGGCTACCGGTTCTCGCCCTGATGCCTTGTTGTCCGTTTATTGTTACGACTGCCATACCGGCGATGGTGCTGAGGGCGGTGTGCAGCTTGACTTCCTGCAACGGACCGACGTGGATCTTTCCAATCACGTGGAGGTGATGGAGAAAGCGATCCGAGTTCTGCGGGAGCGTCAGATGCCACCGGCCGATATGGACCAGCCCGATGACCGTGAGCGCGTGGCATTGTTGACTTGGATCGAGCAGCGGTTGCATTCCTTTGACTGTGGTGCGGTCCAGTCACCGGGAAGGGTCACGCTGCGTCGGTTGAATCGTGCCGAATATAACAACACCGTGCGTGATCTTACGGGACTCGACTTGCAATTGGCGAACGATTTTCCCTCCGACGACGTGGGGCACGGATTCGACAACATTGGCGACGTCTTGACGATCCCTCCCATACTGATGGAGAAGTATGTGGATGCGGCGATGAAAATAGCGGAGAAAGTTGTTGCCGACGATCGAGCGCGTCGCCAGGTGTTTCCGTATCAGCCTGAAGGGGTCAAAGATACAACGCGGTTGATCGAATTCGCCCGGAACAACATCCGCCACTTTGGCCTTCGCGCCTTCCGCCGCCCGCTCACCGAAGCCGAGGAGCAGCGGTTTTTCGAATTCGCGCGATCTCGCTTCGAGGCCGGCGATCTGCCGGCGGTCGTCCAGCAGGCGATTATCGCCGCCATGCTTACCTCACCCGACTTCCTGTTTCACATGGAGCTGGCCCCCGACGAGGCTTACACCGACGGAATCCGTCGTTTGAATGATTTCGAGTTGGCCAATCGCTTGTCGTACTTTCTGTGGAGTTCCATGCCGGACGACGAGCTGTTCGAATTGGCAGGGGCGGGCAAATTGGGAACTCCGCAAGCGTTGACCGAGCAAGCCTTGCGGATGCTCCGAGACGAGAAATCGCAAGCGCTTGTGGAGAACTTTGCGGGGCAGTGGCTGCAGTTGAGACAGCTCGACCGCATCACCCCCGATCCGGAGCTTTTTCCTGATTTCGACAAAAGCTTGCGCGATGCTGCCCGCAAGGAAACCGAATTGTTATTTCGACACATCATGGTCAACGATCGCAGTGTGTTGGAATTGTTGAATGCCGACTACACGTTCGTCAATCAGCGATTGGCGAATCATTATGGAATTAGGGGAGTCGAGGAGAACGGCTTTGTCCGTGTGCAGTTGCCCAACCGGCGCGGCGTCTTGATGCACACCAGTATTCTCTTGATCACTTCAAATCCTACGCGAACTTCGCCCGTAAAACGGGGCAAATGGGTCCTGGATAATCTGTTAGGTGAACCACCGCCACCGCCGCCCCCGGATGTTCCTGAGTTGTCCGAGTCTGCGGAAACATTGGGAACTCTCCGTCAGCAGATGGAGCAACATCGCGCCAATCCGAATTGTGCCGTATGCCATGACAAGATGGATGCCTTGGGATTTGGCTTGGAGAACTTCGATGTGATTGGCAAGTGGCGCGACACGGACGGCAGGTATCCAATCGACGCCTCAGGCGAACTGCCGGGAGGGCGCCGGTTCGAAGGGCCGATCGAGTTGATTGCTATACTGGCCGATGAGAAGAAAACTGAGTTTGTTCGCTGCTTGACCCAACGCATGCTCACCTATGCGTTGGGACGCGGTTTGACCGTTGGGGATCGATGCACGGTTTCTCAAATCGTCGACCATGTGGCGCAGCATGATTATCGCTTCAGTGCGTTGATTGAAGGGATTGTTTCTAGCCCACAGTTCATGATGCAAGCGAAAGGGGACTGAGCTATGTACCAAACGCCGAAGATTTCACGTCGGACGATCCTGCGTGGCATGGGAGTCTCATTGGCACTTCCATGGTTGGAAAGTACGACCCCGGCGGTGCGAGCGGCCGGTGCGCAGCAGCCCCCAGTCCGCATGGGCTTCATTTTCGTACCCAACGGCGTCAATGTGCATCAATGGTTTCCGCGCAAGGTCGGCTACGGCTTTGACATGCCTTATGTCTTGGAGCCGTTGAAGCAGTTTCGCGAGGATCTGTTGGTCTTCACCGGGTTGACCCATGACAAAGGGCGGGCCAATGGTGACGGACCTGGCGATCATGCGCGTGCCGCCTCCGTCTTCCTCACCGGAGCGCAACCACGCAAAACGGACGGCGACAACATCCGCGTGGGCGTTTCGGTTGACCAGGTGGCGGCCAAGGCAGTGGGGCATTTGACCCGTTTCTCCTCGCTGGAGTTAGGGATTCATCCCGGTCAGAATGCCGGCAACTGCGACTCCGGATACAGCTGCGCCTATTCGTCCAATATCTCATGGGCCTCGGAAACGACCCCCATGGGTAAAGAGGTCAATCCCCGCCTGGTGTTCGAGCGTTTGTTTGCCGGTGGCAAGCCGTCGGAGGTCGAGAAATCGCGGTGGCAGCGGTTGGAGCTGAAGAAGAGTGTACTGGACTTCGTTCAAGAAAGTGCACGCCGCCTGGAACCAAGGCTCAGCTACCACGACCGCCGGAAAGTAGACGAGTACCTCAGTGGTATTCGGGAGATTGAACGCCGCATGGATTTGGCAACGGCACCAGAGACGCGAGACATTGAAGTCGATTATCCGGTACCGGACGGGATTCCCAAGGATTATCGGGAGCATATCCGCCTGATGTGCGACATGGCGGTGCTTGCGTTTCAAACCGATTCGACGCGTATCTTCACCTTGATGTTCGCCAATGCAGGGGACAACAAGAATTATCGCCACATCGGCGTATCCGATGGCCATCATGATCTGTCGCACCATCGAGATGATCCCGTGAAGCTGGAAAAGATCGCTAAGATCAATCGTTTCCACGTGGAGCAGTTCCGGTACCTGCTGGAACGGCTGAAATCCGTTCAAGAGGGAGATGGTACCTTGTTGGACCATTCGATGATCGTCTATGGCAGTGGTATTCATGACGGAAATCGTCACAACAACGAAAACCTGCCCGTGGTCTTGGCAGGTCGTGGAGGCGGTACCATCGATTCTGGGCGGCATGTCCGTTATGACACGGAAACACCGATGTGCAACCTGTTCCTCTCTATGTTGGAACGTATGGATGTCCACGTTCCGTACATTGGAGACAGTACGGGTAAGCTCCCCGGCCTGACGGTATGAGAATGGCGATGAAGCGGCGGTGGTTATTCCTGCTCCTTTTCGGAGCTGTCACCTGGTGGTTGGTCGTCCCGACGCGTGGTTGGGCCCAATTGGAAAACGCGCCATTGGATCGATTGGTCGAGCTGGCGCAGGCCGATGAGGTCAACGATCGTCGGGACGCATCCTACGAGATCGTTCGTCGCGAAGCGTTCAACGCGCAGACCATCGCGTTGCTGGCCACTTTGCTGGATGATCGAGACCCGCAGGTACGCTTCCACGCCCTGATCGGTCTCGCCCATGCTGGACCACAGGCGGAGGCGGCAATCGACAAGCTGGTGGAGCTGTTGAACGACCGGGATCCGCAAGTGCGTTTCCGAGCCGCCGATGCTTTGGGAAAGATCGGCACAGCGGCACTTCCGGCACTGCTGCAGGCTTGGGAAAAATCTTCCTCCAGGGCACGGGTGGAGATTGCCAGAGCCATCGGCATCATGGGGCCTTCCGCCGCCGAGGCGGTGGAGGTGCTCCGCGGCGGTTTGGACCATGAAGATCGCCAGGTGCGGTCCGAGGCCGCTGCCGCCTTGTTGTCCGTGGCGCCTAATGACGAAGCGATTCATCAGCGGTTGGTCGCTCACGAGGACCCCGACTTGCGGTGCATGGGGTTGTTTGCGTTGGCAGGAATGCCCCAACTATCGCCATCGCAGCAGCAATGGTTGTGGGAGGGGCTGCAGGACAGTGAGCCTGTGGTACGTGAAGCGGCGATTGTCGCGATAGCCAAATCGCGGCTGCCCGCAGAAAAGAAGGAAGAGGCGGTTCTGCGCGCTCTCAAAGATGACGAGGAAACGGTACGGCTGGCTTCCTTGGCCGCTATTCCCAAAGCAGGGTTGCCTCCCACGGAACTAGCTAAACTACTGCTAGCCTCCCTGGCTGAGGCGGAAACTCCGGAGACGGCGGGAGCCTTGCTCAAAGGCTTGGTGCGCTTGCCCCAGCCATTGAGTGCCGAGCAGGTTCAGGTGGTGTTGGCAGTGGGGGCCCGCGGCCAATTGCCGGCCGAGGACGTCGTGGCGTTACTGCGGCGTAGCGGTCCTCAGATCGTGTCCACGCTGCTGCAATCACTAGAACACCACCCTCAATTGGAAGCGATCGTTGCTGCCACTCTTGCCAGCATCGGGCCACCGGCACAGGAAGCCGTCTTCAACTGCTTGAATCATCCATTGGGGGTGGTACGGCGGGCGGCGCTGTTGGCCATTGGCGATTTTCCCGGTGATGCTTTTCCTGCCGCGCGAATCATGGCCATGATCGAGTCCGACAGTGATCCCGGCGTGCGCAGTGCGGCGATCAAGACGGCGGTCGAGCGGGCGGCGGAAGAGGAATCGCTGCGGCATCTAGTCGTTAAGGCGGTCAACGATCCACATCCCGCGGTTCGTGTCCAGGCGGTGATGGCCTTGACCGCATTGGACATTCCCCGCGATCGGCGAAATGAGTTGTTGCGCGCGCGCGTCGAGGACGCCGATGCCAACGTACGGTTGGCATTGGCTCAGGCCGTGACCTCGTTAGCAGAGCGTGAACTCATCTCACCCATCTTGGGGCGGCTGGCCAAAGACGCGGTGGCCGAAGTGCGGCTGGCCGCCATCGGTGGCTTGTCACGATGGCGTCCGGAAGATGTCGACGACCGCTTGCGCGATCTTCTCCGGGACGCCATCGCCGACGAATCTCCGCAAGTGTGCGTGGCTGCCATCGAGACCGCCGCGCAGTGGCAATTGGAGGATCCGGTAACGGTGGGCCGACTTGCTAACCAGTTGCGCCCTCCCGAACAACGGCAGGTCGCCGCGCTGGAAGCCCTGCAGCGATTGGGGAAAAAGGCAGAGCCCGCACTGCCGAAGATCGAAGAGGCGTTGGCAGATGACAGTCCGACAGTTCGTTCGGCCGCTATCGCCGCGGTAGCCGCCATTGCCGCGGAGGATGTTTCCTATCTGACCAAAAAGTTGATCCAAGCGCTGGACGACCCTGCATGGGAAGTTCGTCAAGTGGCTGCGCAACGGCTCGGTACCCTCGGCCCGGCTGCAAAACTGGCGGTGCCTAAACTGTTCACCATGCTCGCTAGTGAAGAGGACAGCGATTTTGCCAGCGGTGCATTGAGGGAGATTGATGCGGCGCCGCCCGAGGCGATCGATCTGTTCATGCAGCACTTGGATTCGGACGATCGCCGCACCGCATTTTTTGCCATTTTCTTGCTAGGCAAGATTGGCCCCGATGCGAAACGCGTACTGCCGGAGTTGCAAAAACGGCTTGCCGCGGCGGAACAGGATTCCAGCTCCTCAGCCATCCGCACCCGCTTTATTCGTCAAGCCATCGAAGCGATCCGCGGGGAGGAATGAACGGTGGGCGGGCATGCGTTCGCACGCTGATTGAGCGCGCCACTAGCGTCGATCGCGGATCGGTAGCGCAGCCATGAGGATCACCGAGGACCGCAGCCGTTGACGCTCCAACGCTCCCATCGTGATTACAGGATGAATCTGCTGAGATCTTCGTCTTGGCAGACGGTGCGTAGCCGTTGGTCGACGTAGGCGGCGTTGATCACTACTTTGCCGCCCCCCATGTCGGGCGCTTCGAAGTTGAGTTCTTCCAGCAGCGTTTCCAGGATGGTGTACAATCGCCGAGCACCGATGTTTTGCGTTGTTTGATTGGTCTTGAAGCCATACTCGGCCAGCCGTTCGATGGCATCGGCGGTGAACTCCAGTTCGACGCCCTCGGTTTGCAGCAAGGACTGGTACTGCCGGGTGAGTGAATTGGTGGGTTCGGTGAGAATGCGGACGAAGTCGTCTTTGGTCAACTCCTTGAGCTCCACGCGGATGGGAAACCGCCCTTGCAGTTCGGGCATGAGATCGCTGGGCTTTCCGTGGTGGAAGGCCCCCGCGGCGATGAACAGAATATGGTCGGTCCTCACGTAACCATGCTTCGTTTGCACCGTCGTTCCCTCGACAATGGGCAACAGATCACGTTGAACTCCCTGCCGCGACACGTCGGCAGACTTCCCCTCCGCCGCGATCACCTTGTCAATCTCATCGATGAAGATGATGCCGTTGTTCTCCGCGGCTTCGATGGCTAAGGTGGCGATCTTCTCGTCATCGATGAGCTTGTCGGCCTCTTGGTCGATCAGCACGCGACGCGCTTGCGCCACGGTCATGGCACGTCGTTTGGAACTGCGTGGCAAGAACCGCTCGAACATGTTCTGCAGATCGATATCCATGTTCTCCAGGCCGATGCCCCCCACCATTACCGGCGGCGTCTTGCGTTCGATCGTCAATTCGACCATCCGCTCTTCTAACAATCCATCGCGCAACATGCGCAACATCTTCTCCCGCGTCCTCTCCCGCCGCTGCCGCGCGTCCTCGTCCTCGCTGCCGCTGAGACCGGTCTCCAACTCCCGCGCTTGTGGAACCAGCAAGTCGAGCAAACGCTGTTCGGCTCGCTGTTCGGCCTCCTCCTTGACACGTTCCTGCTCCTGAGCGCGGATCATGCTGATCGCATTCTCCACCAGGTCGCGCACCATGCTTTCCACATCGCGCCCGTAGTATCCGACTTCTGTGTACTTGGTGGCCTCGACCTTCACGAACGGCGCCGAGGTCAAGCGTGCCAGTCGTCGCGCGATCTCTGTCTTGCCGACACCCGTAGGACCTGCCATGAGAATGTTCTTAGGAGCAATATCGGAACGCAATTCTTCTGGCAATTGACTGCGCCGCCATCGATTTCGCACGGCGACGGCAATGGCCCGCTTCGCCTCCTGTTGTCCCACGATGTAGCGATCCAATTCTGCTACGATCTGCCGGGGCGTTAGGCTGGTGGTTTTGGTCGAGTCTTGTGGCAAGGTCATGCGTTATGCATCCTCAGAGGCAAACTGTTCGACAACGATGCTGCCGCCAGAGTAAATATCCAGCTCAGCAGCGATTCGCAAACTTTCCAACACGATTTCCTCGGCCGTCAACGAGCTGTGTCGTCGCAGCGCGCGAGCTGCCGCCAGGGCATAGTTGCCCCCCGATCCGATCCCTAACACGCCATCGGTGGGCTGGATGACATCGCCCGTCCCGCTAACCAACAGCGAATGGCGGCGATCCACGGCGATCAGCATCGCTTCCAAACGCCGCAGCACGCGATCACTGCGCCATTCTTTGGCCAATTCGGTCGCGGCGCGAGGCAGGTTGGCCGGGTAGTTCTTCAACTTCGCTTCGAACCGTTCCATCAACGCAAAAGCATCGGCTACCCCGCCAGCAAATCCGACCAACACCTGGCCATCGGCCAGTTTGCGAATCTTGTTGGCATCGCTCTTCAACACCGTCTTGTCGAGCGTTACCTGACCGTCGCCGCCCAGCGCGACTTGGCCGCGGTGACGCACCGAGATGATCGTCGTGGCATGAAATCCCATCGGGTTCCTCCTCAGGATGGAAATGCGAGTGGCGACACGTGCGGAGTGAAACGGCATCGATGCGCGCTCAGTTCCGGAGTCTATTCCCGGATACCAAGTACCTTAACCGTAGGGCGTCGATTCGCCCAGACGGCCACCAGAATCTATTGGTCGCCGGCACACCGCACCGGCCCACACCATCCTTACCTTTCCGATTCGTCGATCAGGCTGCGTCACTCGCGGGTGGTCAAAGGACCAGGGTTGGTGCGGTACTTGACAGTCCTGTTCTCGGTGCATTACAACGATCGCGTCGTTCGGTTGATTGCGCTGCGCTGACGCGGTGCAATCTCGCAAGAGGGAACCCGGTGCGAATCCGGGACTGCCCAGCAGCGGTATGTGGGAACGAAAGCCGCATTTCGATGGCACTGGCTTGGTTGACGAGCTGGGAAGCCGCGGTGAGTAGGTGGAAGCGAGTTGGTTGCAATTCCGTGCCCACGAGTCCGAAGACCTGCCGAGCGAAGGAGCCTGGCAACGGTTGTCGGGCCGTCAACGTCCGAACCTTCTAGGGAAAGGCCGGTCGGTTATGCTCTATGCGCTCGTCTCTTCTTCGAGGCGGCCATGTTGCGCCGCTGAACGCACCCCGTCTATGCCCTTCGTCTCCGGGTGCTAAGCCTGTGGTGAGCCTCTTGGGGTTCTCTTCGCGCGTGCGCCTGCGCTGATCCTCCAAGGTTCGTGCGTCCAATTGTTTAGCGAGTAGGAGTCTGGCTATGAATGCTGATCCCGTCAGGCAGCTTTCTGTCCGCAAACGGGACGGTCGCATCGTCCCCTTCGATGACCAACGAATCGTCGCCGCTATCGAGGCGGCCATGGCCGCCGAATGGGGAGAGGCGAGTGCCCGTTCGTCTCCGGCCAATGGTCCACACCGTGCTCACCAAATTGCGATGCGCGTCGTCGCGGAGATTGTGGCCCGCACCCGCAGCGCTTCGGCGACCGTGGATGTCGAAGGCATCCAGGATGAAGTGGAAACGCAGTTGATGAAGGCGGGCGAGTACCGAGTGGCGCGTCGTTATATCGTCTACCGCGAGCAGCGGAGTCGGGTGCGCGCGTTGCGCTGCGAAGAAAACTCGACACAACACCCCTCCATCCACTGGATCGACCGCGACGGACGGCGGCATCCGGTCGATCGCCATCGACTGAAACAGCGTTTGTTCCGTGCTTGTCATCAGTTGCCCGACTGTGTGGCGACGGAGCTGTTCGAGGACCTGGGAGCAACCATCTACGAAGGGATCCAGGAGAAGGATCTGCAATGGGCCCTGGTAATGGTTGCCCGACAGCGGATTGTCGAGCAGCCGAGCTACAGCCGTGTCGCAGTGCGACTGTTGTTGGACATCATTTATGAGCAAGTGTGGGGCGAAAAGGCCAGTGCCTACCTGGAAGCCGCAGTCGGCTGGTCCAGCGGACAGGACCCCACTGCCCCTTCGCCCATGGAGAAGCTCTATCGCCAAGGGTTTGCCGATTGCATCCAACAGGGAGTCGAGGCCGGTCGCATCGACCAACGGCTACGCGAATTCGACCTTGGTCGATTGGCCGATGCCCTGGTAGGCTCGCGGGACGAAGCATTCCAATACCTCGGCCTGCAGACGCTGTACGACCGTTACCTTTTGCATGTGGACGGTCGGCGAATCGAAACTCCGCAGTATTTTTGGATGCGGGTTGCCATGGGGCTGGCACTTCAAGAGGCGGACAGTCGTGAGCAATGGGCTATCGCCTTCTACGAACTGTTGTCCACCTTCCGCTTTGTCAGTGCCACTCCCACGCTCTTCAATTCAGGAACACCGCATCCTCAGTTGAGTTCCTGTTACGTCACCACCGTCGACGACGACCTGCACCACATTTTCAAATGCGTGCATGATAACGCCATGCTCAGCAAGTGGGCGGGGGGGCTGGGCAACGACTGGACGCGGATTCGTGCCACGGGGGCGCACATCCGTGGGACGAATGGGAAAAGCTTGGGAGTCATCCCGTTTCTGAAGATCGTCAACGATACCGCCCTGGCCGTCAATCAAGGTGGAAAACGCAAAGGAGCCGTGTGCGCGTACCTGGAGCCGTGGCATTTGGATTTCGAGGAGTTTCTGGAACTGCGCAAGAACACCGGCGATGATCGCCGACGCACCCACGACATGCATACGGCGAGTTGGATACCCGATCTGTTCCTCCGCCGGGTGCGTGAGAACGGACAGTGGACGCTGTTTTCCCCGGATGAAGTCCCGGAATTGCATGAGAGTTACGGCGACGAATTTGCGGCCCGATACGAAGAATATGAACGGTTGGCCGATGCCGGGAAGATCAAACTTTACCGTCGCGTAGACGCCGCCGCCCTGTGGCGAAAAATGCTGTCGATGCTGTATGAGACCGGTCATCCCTGGTTAACGTTCAAGGACCCGTCCAATCTGCGCAACCCGCAGGATCACGTCGGTGTGATTCACAGTTCCAATCTATGCACGGAGATTCTGCTCAACACCAGCAATGCGGAAACGGCCGTGTGTAACCTCGGTTCGGTCAACCTGGCGGTTCATGTCGACGAAAACGGAATTCGCACCGATGACCTGGCCGCTACGGTGCGCACTGCGGTGCGGATGCTCGATAACGTGATCGACATCAATTTTTATCCCACCGAGGAAGCTGCCGCAGCCAATCGTCGCCACCGCCCCATCGGCCTGGGAATGATGGGATTTCAAGATGCCCTTTTCATCCAACGAATCCCCTACGCGTCGTCACGTGCCGTGGAGTTTGCCGACGAAGTGACGGAGTTGATCAGTTTCCATGCCATCCTAGCCTCTGCTGAATTGGCGCATGAGCGTGGAACGTACCCCACCTACGCCGGATCGAAGTGGGAGCGTGGCCTGCTACCGATCGACACCATCGACCTATTGCGTTCGGCGAGACGACCGGAGGAACTGGATATGGACGACACCTGCCGCCTGGATTGGACTCCGGTGCGTCAGGCGATCGCGGCCCACGGCATGCGGAATTGCAATGTCATGGCCATCGCTCCCACGGCCACGATCTCCAATATCGCGGGCTGCTCGCAATCGATCGAGCCCACCTACCGCAATCTGTTTGTCAAAAGCAATCTGTCTGGCGATTTCACCATCGTCAATACCTACCTGCAGGCCGATTTGAAACGACTGGGGCTGTGGGACAGGGAGATGATCGACGATCTGAAGTACCACGATGGTGAGCTTGAGCCGATCCAGCGCATCCCGGAGGATATCAAGGAGCTTTATCGCACCGCCTTCGACATCGCACCAGAGTATCTCATCGAGGCCAACAGCCGTCGGCAAAAGTGGGTCGATCAAGGGATCAGTTTCAATTTGTACCTGTCGACTCCCGATGGTCGCGCGCTTAGTGACATGTACTTCACTTGTTGGCGTAAAGGATTGAAAACCACCTATTACCTGCGGGCCCTGGCCGCCACGCAGATCGAAAAGGCGTCGGTGGATATCAATCGCTTCGGTATTCAACCGAAATGGATGAAAAACCGCAGTCCTTCTAGTGAGATCGTGGCGGGGGTCAGGGAGACGCATGCCACCGTAGCATGCAGCATCGACGATCCGGACTGCGAAGCGTGTCAGTGATCCTGGCTGTGCACTGAACTGCTCCCACGGTTTGACCGGCAGTGCCCCAGCCTCTACCACCGGTTGGCGGCACTACCGTGACCAAGATCGATTTTTCCAACTGTTGACTTCTCTGTTGAAGTCGTCATCCAGCGTATTGAATCCCTATCACGGAGAGACCCTATGAACCCTCAATTACAGAACGCCGCGACCACCGCCTCCACGGTATCCCGCATGAACGTGGACGACAAACGACTGATCAATTGCCAAGCCGTAGATGTCAACCAGCTCTGCCCCATCAAATACCACTGGGCTTGGGAACATTACCTGAACGGTTGCATGAACCATTGGATGCCCACGGAAGTTCCCATGCAGCGCGACATCGAGCAATGGCGTTCAGGCGTTTTCACCGACGATGAACGACTGGTGGTCATGCGCAACCTGGGCTTTTTCGCCACCGGCGAATCCCTGGTAGGAAACAATCTAGTCTTGGCCATCTTCCGCCATGTCACGAATCCGGAGGTGCGCCAGTATCTACTGCGTCAGGCCTTCGAGGAAGCGATCCACACTCACACGTTCCAGTACATTTGCGAATCGCTGTCGCTGGACCAACGTGAAGTCTTCAATATGTATCGCGAGGTGGATTCGATCGCCGGAAAAGATGAATTCGTCATGTCGCTGACCGCCGACATTCTGGATCCGGATTTCCACACTCGATCGGTGCAGAACATTCAACGTTTCTTGCACAATCTGATTGGCTTCTACGTGATCATGGAAGGAATCTTTTTCTACTCAGGCTTCGTCATGATCCTTTCTTTCCACCGCCGGAACCAATTGACGGGAATCGGCGAGCAGTTCCAATATATCCTTCGCGACGAGTCGATTCACATGAACTTCGGCATCGATTTGATCAATGGGATCAAAGCCGAGAATCCCAGTGCCTGGACCGATCAATTCCAACGAGAGGTGATCGAAATGATCGATACGGCGGTGGGATTCGAACTGCAGTACGCGCAGGACTGCTTGCCCAATGGTGTCCTGGGGCTGAACGCCGAACTGTTTGATGCCTATGTCAAGTACATTGCCGACCGCCGATTGGAGCGCATCGGGCTGCCGCGACGGTATCACACCCGCAATCCGTTCCCCTGGATGAGCGAAACGATCGACCTGGCGAAGGAAAAGAACTTCTTCGAAACTCGCGTTACCGAGTACCGTTCGTCCAGCGCGCTGCAGTGGTAGCACGGCCACGAGAAGCCATGGTTCCGAGGCCTGGCTTGTCCTGCGGTGAATCGGCATGCAGGTCGGGCGGCGGAGATGCTCCCCAAAAAAGCAATCACGCGGCCTGCAGACCGTTTCCTGTTTTTTTGCCAGCCAACGGCAACGCCGGTCCAGCGACTGTGGTATGTTATACGACGCCACTTCCGCCGTCGGTCCCTTGAGCAGCGGCGAATGGGGCTTTTCGTTTGCGTGGTGGCTCCCGCGAGTATTCTGGCGCTTTTCGTATGGTGGAGAAACAGATGAGCAGCGTTGCGGCGACGAGCAAATCGAGTACGTGTTGTCCCACCTCCTGTTCGGTGCGGCTTATTGATAAGCGCCTGTACCAGTGGGTTGGCGCAGCCATTGTTTGGTTGCTCCTCATGCTTCCACCAGCCTCCGCTCAGCAGGGAGCCATCGACCCTCGCCAATTGGGTGATGCCCAACTGCCGTTGTGGCCGGAGGAACCACCAGGTTGGACCACTCAGGAGCAGGAAGTTGACACCACCGATGATGAGTCAGGGCGGACGGTGGCGGGACGCCGCGTGATGCGATTAGGGCATGTCTCCAATCCCATGATCACCGTCTTCCGTGCACCGGAAGCTAACAATACCGGCGCCGCCATCATCGTATGTCCCGGTGGTGGCTACAACATTCTGGCCTACGACCTGGAAGGGACGGAGGTTTGCCAGTGGTTGCAGTCCATCGGAGTAACCGGGATTCTCTTGAAGTACCGGGTACCTCGCCCGCCCAGCCGCAGGATTCCCGACGAGCCGTTAATCGACGCCCAACGGGCGATGTCGCTGGTGCGGTCGCATGCTGACCAATGGCATATCGACCCGCAACGCATCGGTATCCTCGGCTTTTCTGCTGGTGGCAACCTGGCGGCACGACTGGCCACCAACTTCGACCAGCGGCTCTATCCGCCCGTCGATGCGGCGGACGAGGTTTCCTGCCGCCCCTCCTTCGCCGTCCTCGTTTATCCGGCTTATCTGTATGAAAAAGAATCGGAAGAACTATTGGCCCCACAGATTCGCGTCAGCGAACGTACGCCGCCAATGTTCTTGACCATGGCGTTCGATGATCGAGTCGGGCCGGAAAACGTTCTCCGCATGGGGTTGGCACTCAAGCAGTATGAGATTCCGTGCGAGATCCATCTCTACCATGAAGGAGGCCATGGATACGGTTTACGACGGACGAAGCATTTCGCCACCACTTGGCCGGACCGCTGTGCCGAATGGATGAAGTCGATGCAGTTCCTGCGGCCTGAGGATGTAGAGGCACGATGAATCTGGCTTGTCGTTCTGGTGGCTGAGGTTTTTAGTTGCTGAGACTACGGTACTTTTTCAGCTTGCGATCTAACGTGGATCGTTCGATTCCTAACAACTGAGCGGCCTTCGATTTGTTGCCGCCGACAAACTGCAGTGTCGCCAAGATGTGGCGTCGTTCCAGTTCCGACAACGGCAAAGGATCGAACGGGCACGTCCCGTCATCATCGACTGCGGTTCGTGTCCCTTCTTGACGCAGTGACGAGATGTTCAAGTCATCGGGGCTAATCCAGTTGCTCGTCCCCAGCACCACAGCCCGTTCAATCACATTGCGCAATTCCCGCACATTGCCTGGCCAGTCATGTGCCATCAATATCTGCAATGTCTTGGGGGCGAGCCCATCGAGCCGGCGGTTGGCATGAGGGGCAAATTTCCGAATAAAATAGGCAGCCAACTCCTCGATATCCTCCTTCCGCTGGCGCAGAGGAGGAACGTCAATTTCCACCACGCGCAAACGATAGTACAAGTCGGCACGGAACTGTTTCTCCTGCACGGCCGCTTCCAAGTCCCGATTCGTGGCGGCGATGACGCGCACATCGCATCGTATGGACTTGTGTCCTCCCAATCGTTCGAAGGGTTGGCCTTCCAAGACGCGCAGTAATTTCGCCTGCAATTCGAGGGGCATTTCGCCAATTTCATCAAGGAACAACGTTCCGCCGTCAGCCGCTTCGAACTTGCCCAGTTTGCGTTCGGTTGCTCCGGTAAAGGCTCCCTTCTCGTGCCCGAAAAGTTCGCTTTCCAGCAACGTCGGAGCCAGGGCAGCACAATTGAGGCAGAGCATCGGTCCGCTGCGACGATTGCTGGCATCGTGCAACGCCCGGGCCACCAACTCTTTTCCCACGCCGCTTTCTCCACGGATCAGCACGGTGGCCGTACTTGGCGCCGCCCGTTGAATGGCTCGCCGCACCTGCTCCATCGCGGGGCTGCGTCCTACCATGGTAGCCGTGGCATCCAACTGTTCACGAAGCGCGTCGACTTGACGGCGCGTTCGTTCAAGCGTCTTGGTTAGCTTCACCTGCTCGGCTTGGCGTTCCAAGGCGATTGCCAGGTTGTCGGCGACACCGACCACCAGCTCCAGGTCCGCCGGAGTGAGCGTCGGTTCCCCAACCGCAGAGTAAAGGTGAAGCACTCCCACAACCTCCGCACTTTTTTCGGAGGACGATCCTCGCTTCGATGACGGCGAGGCCCCCCGAGCTTTCGAGGAGTTGCCGTCCAATCGACGCAGCGGTGCGCAGATGATCGAGCTGACCTCCCGCATGTCGGAAGCCTGCGCGATTTCCTGCCCCACGTCTGTGGTGACGTTGCGCGCCAGCACCGCTTGCCCCTCCCGTAAGACCGTTTCCAACAGTTCGTCGCTGGCGGTGCGATATGCTCCCCCCTGGGCCGTACGATGAGCAAGTACGCGCCAAGAAGGGGGCTTGTCGTTGGACGACGGAGAGTTGAACAAGAGCACGCCTCCAGCTCGGATGCCCAGTCGCTCAACCAGCCGTTGCAACGCAATCTCAGCCGCTTCCGCCGGACGTTGGACCTGCACCAACTCAGCGACGAGCTGGTAGAAGAACACCCAGGGACTATCCGTGTCCGCGGAAGCCACCGACGAAGTGCTGCGAGGCTTCCCCCATGCAGGGGCCGACCATTGCGAGTGACTCTTTCGAGACACAATGGTTTGGGAGCCGCCGACCGTCCGTTGGGAACCAGTCGTCTCGGGCAACGCAACTGGACATCGAATGGCGCCTCCCAGATGGGTGACGAACGTCATGAGGCATCGGCCAACTTGGATGACATCTCCGTTGTTTAGCCGACGCTCTTCACCGATCCGCTCGCTGTTGACCAGCGTGCCGTTGCGGGACCCCAAGTCGCGGATTGACCACCCCTCAGAGGAACCAAACACTTCCGCGTGATGACGACTTACGCGGTCGTCGCGGACCACGACTTGGCAGCTGGATGCTCGGCCGATCGTCACTGTTTGAGGAGCAACCAAGCGGAGGATATCGCTCCACCGGTTTCCGAGATGGATAATTAGGTAAGCAGGAGCAGGAGTTTGTTGCATTGGCGGGTATTGCCAAGTATTCTGGAGGAAGCTTATCTAAGTGAAACCTACCAATCACCATAATAACTGGACTCGCGTGGAGCGGGTCGGGGATGCCAGTATCTTCTCCGGAGCTAGAGAATGACCGTTCGAACATTGTACGGTGCTAACGTCTTGTGCCGAGTCTTGGCCATTGGTGCTACCATCGCCGGTTTGTTGATCACCGACCGTGCTTGGGGGCAAAACTTCGGATTCGGCCTGCGAGGCAGTGCCGTGGGCGGGGTAGCCATCGATGCCGATGGGACAGTACGCACCGCATCCCACGAGGAACGTACGGGCTGGTTGGAACAACTGCGCCAGCATGTCGCTGCCCCTCAAGGGGAACTGTCCCAACCAAGTGCCATGCGTTGGGTATCCCTGACGAAACTCCAGGAGGAGATTCAGCAAGCGATCGCGGAAAATCGCCGTCTGAGCGAGGAGGTGCTGTTTCTCGCCGGTCTGCAACGCATCGAGTATGTGTTTGTCTACCCTGACACGGCGGATATCGTCTTGGCTGGACCTGCCGAACCCTGGACGGTTCGTGAAGATGGTGCCGTTGTTGGCCAACAATCGGGCCGTCCCGTCGTCCGCTTGGAGGACCTGATTACGGCGCTACGGACGGTCCCTGCTGCTCGACAAGAACCGATCAGTGTGTCGATTGAGCCCACGCCGGAAGGTCAGCAGCGGTTGAATCGTTTGCTTGGCCAAGTGCGCGTGGGGCCTGGTTTTCAGCCTGCTCGTCTGGAAGCGATGATGAAGGAGGCGTTCGGACCGCAAATAGTTAAGCTCAGCGTGGTCGATCCCAGTTCTCGCATGGCCGTCGCCTTGGTCGCTGCAGATTATGAAATGAAACGATTGGCGATGAACCTGGAAGAGTCTCCCGTTCAAGGGTTACCTAGCTACCTGGAGCTGATCCGAGACGTGGGCGCCCCGACCAACACTCAACCTCGTTGGTGGATCGAATGCGATTATGAGGCTATCGAGCATTCGCCAGACCACTTGGCGTGGAAACTCAATGGCCGCGGCATCAAAGCACTAACGGAAGATCAATTCATTGATGCTGCGGGGAACCGCCGGGGAACGGGCCGGTCCAATCGGTATGCGGAACGGTGGTCTGAACTGTTCACTGAGCATTTCGACCAGTTATGTCAATTCAATGCGGCTTTTGGTGACCTCCGGAACATTATGGACCTCAACGTGGTGGCCACCGTGATCCGTGGACATCAGTTGGACGCCAAGGCGGGGTGCGATTTAAGCCTCCTGTATGGCGAGAAGAACAGTACGCTGGAAACTCCACGATGGAACGCCCCGAAATCCGTGCTCCCGCAGTGTAGTTTCATTCGCGGCAAAGCCGGGTGGATCGTATCAGCAAGTGGAGGGGTGGCATTGAATCCGTGGCGCATCGTCGTCGAGAAGGCGCAGCCATCCAGTGACTTGCACCTGGTAAACACGGCCAACGAGTTGCCTCGCCGGAATTGGTGGTGGGACTGAGTACCATACGACGCCCCTGTCACCAATAACTTTGCTGCACTTTGAATCTTCCTAGTGATGCTCCGCAGGGGCGTTGGGAGGGAGAAAAGATGGGGCTTTAAACGGAGCCTACCACTTAGGGCGGTTGGCTCCGTTACTTTTTTCCCTGCCCCCACGATCGAACCGTAGCCATGGAGAATTCCAAAGAGAGCTGTTGCACTCCATGGAAGTGCTGTTCCCCGGTAGACTGCCAAACCATCCTTTGTGACTAGCCTTCCTCAGGTGCGGTTTTTCTGGCCTCTTGGCCTCTCTACCTCCCGCGGTCGTCCATGCGACATTCAGTCGCCTGTCAAAGCGGGGCCATCCGGCGTCGTTACCGGTCGCACGTTACATCGACGAAGCTCGTGGATATAGCATGAAGTACTTCCACAAGTGGGGGCGGTTCAGCGGCGATCGCTCTGGCCAATGATTCCCTGCTGCTAGTACTATCAGGCAGCGGTCTTGAGATCGCGAGCGACGAACCGACCGAGCGCGACGATGACGATTACCGTCCCTAGATTCCTCTCCTCGGATGTTGAGCTAGGATCAGCATGCTAGCAACAAGAATTGATCGGTACATGTTTTGGATGTATCTCCGTATCTTGACCATCTGCTTCCTTTCGTTGTGCGGGCTGGTCATCGTCGTCCATGTGTTTAGCAATCTCGATGAATTCCTGGACTTTGCCAAGCAGCAACAGCGTTCGGTGGTGCAGGTACTCTTCGAGTACTACGGCCCGTTTACCTTGACGATTTTCGACCGGCTATGTGGTACACTGGGATTATTGGCGCTGATGTTCGTCATCGCCGCGATGCACCGATCGAACGAACTGACTTGCCTAATGGCCGCAGGGATTCCCAAGCGACGATTGGTGCGTCCCCTGCTGGTCGCCACCGCCGGACTTATCTTGCTGGCCACGGGGCTTCGCGAATTGGCGATTCCACGATACCAGGATCGACTGGACCGTAATCCTCAAGACCTAAGTGGCAATTATCCTCGCCAGATCAAACCGACGTATGATCCTCAGCTTTCCGCACTCATCCAGGGACGTCATTTGCTTCCGGTTAAACGCGAGATTGTAGGGCCGGTCATCAAGCTGTATGCCGACCCGTTGGCAAAGGTGTGTAGCGGGAAAATCGTCGGCAGCAGTGCTATTTTCTCACCTGCCAGCGAAGACCGGCCGGCCGGCTACTTCATTCATGGAGTCTCCTTTCCCCTTGACATCGATGCCCTACCGTCGGTCACCGGTTTGGATGGACGCCCGCTGTTGATGACCAGTCACGACACTCCCTGGGTTCCACCGGGCAGCTGCTTTTTGGTGGCATCGGTGCAATTCGAAGAGCTGCGGGGAGGAAGTTCCTGGAAACAGTACGCTTCGACGAAGGAGTTGGTGGAACACTTGCGGACGCAGACTGACCGGGGACGCACGCAATTGCAGGTCATGATCTACCAAAGGTTGGTGCGGCCACTTGTCGACTGGACTCTGGTGTTGCTGGGGCTGCCCATCGTGTTGACGCGGATAGATCGCCACGTTTTCTGGATTGCGGGGGCGTGCCTTGGGGTCACAGTAGGGTTTACCGGACTGGTATTGGGGCTGGCTGCAATTAGTAGCCAAAGCAACCTGATTCCTCCGCTGTTAGCGACTTGGTTGCCAATACTTCTCGTTTTTCCCATCGCGTACGGTCGCCTTCATTTCGCCTTTGAGAGCTGACCAGCCGAGCGGTTGGTTGGGCGACGGACGTATCAAAAAGAAAGCCCACATCGCTGACCAGCCTATTCCAGGCAAATCACCGATGTGGGCTCGCTTTGAACTTGCAATTTAGAACAGAGCTGCTTTAATCTTGTGCAGTGGCGTTCGGTGTCTCATCCGACTGTTGAGCCCGCTTGATCGCCTCGTAAACTTCGCGACGATGTACCGGAACTTCCCGAGGAGCCTCAACCCCCAAACGCACCTTGTCACCACGGATCTCTACCACCACGATGGTGATATCATTATTGATGACGATGCTCTCGTTCTTTTTGCGAGATAGTACTAACATCGGACCCTTCCTTTGGTTGTGGCCGTCGGCCGATTCCTAATTGCGGATGCTCGGCGTGGAGATGCTTGAACACGCGGAATCTGGGCCAGTCTGCGATTAGATTGGCTCCTAACATCACTCTACGCACAAACAAGCGGGAGTCAAGAAAGAGCATGGGATTCTGGCCTTTTTTCTGCGAATTTTATGCCAATCGAGCCGTTTTTTCCATCACTCGGCCTCCTTTTCTCACTTGTTGACATTTACTCCACCGTATCGGCTCAATGAACTCTTCCGCACTCTCCATCGGTGGCTTGGGTTTTTGGGGACGAGTCGCGGTGGTCCTATGCGTGATTGTTCTAGTGGCTGCAACTGCGGTTCCAGGAATCAATGAATCGCATTATCTGCCCAAGGCGAAACATTTTTGGGATCCCACCTACGCACCGCGTGACCTGTTCCTCAATTCCCATGACGCTCATTTCCTGGCCAGTGCATCTGCCGGTGCTCTCGCGCAGTACCTTTCGTTGGAAGCCGTGGCATGGGTCGGGCGCATCATCGCTTGGTCCTTCTTGGCCGTTGCTTGGTCGCGTTTGACGATCTCTGTCGGAATGAAGGCATGGCACGGTGTCATTGCGTTCCTGGCGTGGTATTTAGGTTGCTACTACGGCCATTGGTCCGGGGAATGGTTTCTAGGCGGCTTTGAAGCCAAAGCGATAGCCTACCCCTGCGTGCTTTTGGGAATGACGGACGCTATGGAGAGCAGGTGGCACCGTTGCTGGTTATGGCTTGCCATGGCCGTTGCTTGGCACCCTGTTGTTGGAGGTTGGGCAGGAATAACCGTCGCTGTAGCCTGGTGGTGCGACCGCCGGCGTGGGGATTCCCCTTCCTTGTGGCAGCAAAGAAAATGGATCGCTATCGCTGTCGCCATCTCAATGATTGGCGTCGTACCGGCTCTGGGAGGTCTCGGCAGTCCCAATCGTGAGGGCCCATACGTTGCGTCGCAGATTCATGTTTATTTTCGTTTGGCCCATCACCTTTGCCCGCGATTGTTCGCGCCCGAACGGCACTTTGCGGCAGTTATCTCGCTGGCAACACTCGCCCTATTGAGCTTGGCTGCCTATCGACTCCTACCACCGGCGTTACGATTGACCAATAATCGGCGCCAACAATGGGGACACCGAATGCTGATCATCGTATGGTCGTCGGTCGGGATAGCCTTCACGGGACTGGGAGTCGACCTGTTGATGTCCGACGACCGCTTGCCCACCTATCAGCCAGAAGTGGCTTCTCAAATCTTGCGGTTTTATTGGTTTCGCTGGGCGGATGTAGCCGTCCCCTTGGGGGGAGTGATGCTGTGGTGGTACCTGCTATCCAGCGTGCGCCCCTCCTGGTCTCTGTTGAACAACGATGCGGCCGCCGATGCGACGCATCAGCTCGTTCACCGCTCTGCAGCGGGGAAGAAAACAGATTTTCTCATAATGGGAGGTTCCCTATTGGGGGCCGGCGCCGTGCTGGCCACCGCTGCGGACCATGCCTGGAACAACTTTCACGACACCGTTCCGCCTGCCGAACGCCTAGTGGTCGTGCCACCCGGGCCGAATGCGATAGACTCTGATCGTCTTGTGGACTGGCTGGCGGTGTGTGCGTGGATACGAGAACACACCCCCCGAGATTCTCTGTGGTTGACGCCGAAATACCAGCAGACGTTTAAGTGGCACACCGGACGATCGGAGGTCGTCAACTGGAAGGACGTGCCTCAAGACAATGCATCGGTGATCGAGTGGTTCAAGCGGATGCGACGATGCACACCGCCACGCGACGCCTACGGGAGGCTCCGCGGCTGGACGACCGAGGAACTCATTGCCTTAGCGACCGAATTCGACGCCCCTTGGATTCTGGTCGATCGCTCTCTGCAACTGGAGCCACCGCTACTAGAGATCAAATACCCCATCGAGATCGTTAACAAATCGTTCGCGGTCTTCTACGTCGACCCTGCCCTGATGAAACGGCATGCGGTTGAGGAGGACGACCGATGAGCTGGCAGTAAAAAAAGAAAAGCTTCCCTCGCCAGGTTGACGGGGAAGCTCGATTCGTCGCAACATCACGAAAAATGATGAACGCACGCAGCGACGGCCAGCAAGAATAGGCTTACCGAGCGCTGGCTCAGCTATCCTGCGGTTTCGCCTTTTTCGCTGGTGCCGCCGTCGCGTCTTGCGGACTGAGCGTTTGTTCGATCAATTTGTTGACGCGCGCGATCTTCAAGTCCGCGGGGTTAGCGACCGCATAGGTGGCCACTACTTGGTTCTCGTTGCCAATAACGATGGTAATGGCTGCCTTGGGGTTCAAGCCATAATTCTCCGGACCTTGCTGTACATCATTGGGGACAACAAACGGAATCTGCTCCACACCAGCTTGAGCGGCCAGCTTCTTTGCTTCGGCTTCGGCCTGTTCCTTCGATTCTCCCAGTACCGAGATGAAAGCCCGCAGTTGTTGATCCTCATGCTGATTGACCGCCGCATCCAATCGCTTGGCCAAGCGAATCACGATCGGATCGGTGGAGCGGGTGAAGACGATCACCTGCGGACGAGCTCCGTTCTTGCAGCGGTAGCACAGGTTCTCGCCGACGGGAACTTGATCCGACTCCGCACCCGCGCACTTGGTAACGTAAAACGCGCCCAGGGCGTCTCCCTTTTTCAATTTTGGAGCCACTCGTGCTGCAGCCCCTTGTTGCTTCTTCTGCTCCTGGGCCACTGCGCTACCAACGAGGACACATAAGCCGAGCACGACTACCGTTCGCAACACCTTCATACCACACTCCTTTTGGAAAGGAACCACCTAAAGATTGGTCGACACTCGACGATATTATCACCGGTGTCCAATGGGGAGTGAAGGCACCCTAACGCGAATTTAACGGTTTTACGGCCAGCGTTGTTTGGTAAGCAGCGCCACGCCAAGCATTCGATGGGCAACGTCCCGGCCGACAAGCCGCCCGGCCCGTATCGGGACTACTAGCGCTCGGAATCCGCACACCGGGGCAGATCATTTTTCCAAGAACCGCTTGATCGAATGCAGCGTGGCGGCCCGTCCGGCGCGGGCGATCGATTTGGTAAGCGGAATGTCCTTCGGGCAGACGGCGACGCAATTCTGGGCATTGCCGCAGACCTGGATTCCCCCGGTTTCGGTCAGTGCGTCCAGCCGCCCGTCGGCGATCGACTTGCCGGTCGGGTGGCTATTGAAGAGAACGACCTGGCTGATCGGAGCCGCCCCGACGAATCCTTGCTCGTAAGCGGCTTCCTTGCGACGCTGGTATTGCTCGTCCGATTCACCCGGCCGGCGTTGCAATTCGATTTTCTGATACTGTGGACAAGCATCCATGCAGCAACCGCAACTCATGCATTTGCTCAGCGGGTACATCTCCTCCTGCTGCGGGCGGTTGATGCGCGGGCCGGGACCGAGATGGCCGTAGGTGTCCACTGGCACCCACGCTTGCAGTCGCTTCAGCGCATGAAACAATCGCGATCGATCGACTACCAGGTCGCGGATGACCGGATACTTTTCCATCGGCCGCAATTCGATCTCGGTCGCATTTTCTGCCAACAGCGAATCGACCAGCGCCGAGCAACTCTGCCGCACACGGCCATTGATCACCATGGTGCAGGATCCACAGACCTCTTCCAGGCAACCACACTCCCATGCTACGGGAGCCACCTTCTTGCCGTCGACGGTTTGAGCTTGCGCGGCGATCTTCTGTAGCACGCTGATGACGTTCATGTTCTCTTCGTAGTCGACCTGGTGGCGTTCCCAATAGGCTGGTTGTCCTGGCCCGTCCTGGCGGAGCACGCGCACATTGACTTTCGTCGGATGAGCGGGAGAAGAAGGATTTGCCGGCGTTGGTGCACTCATGTCGCTGCTCTTATTTCTTTAACTGGGAAATACTCAACTAGGTAAACCAACTGGAGGAGAGCTGGTCGCGGTAGTACCAATCGGTCCACCGGAAGCGCCATCGCTGGCGGCTATTGGCCAGCCGTCGCCACCTGCTCCTTCCGTTTCGCTTGTCGCTCACGCCAGACCTGCTCGATGATCTCTGCTCCCACCAGACCGTACAGCCGAGGGCGTGGCGGAATCAAGCTCGTATCGACATCCTCGTAGGAGATATCAGGATCCGTCCCGTTCCACCGGGCGATGGTACTCTTCAGGTAGCGACGGTTGTTCTCCTCGAAGCGATCGCACCACTGCTCCGCCTCCCGCCGTCGTGCCTCGGGATCGGTTTCAGTGAGACTGGGCATGGCAAACTCCGGCTTGTAATGGGCACCACGGCACTCATCGCGCAGACGAGCCCCGCGGAGGATCGCTTTGGCCACGGGAAACATATCCTGTAGCGCTTTGGTGAACACCACGTTCTGGTTGGTCCAGCTTCCCGTATCGGAAATCGAAGCACGCGCCGCACGCTGTTGCAACTCCTCCACCTTGGCATAGGCGGAATCCAATTGATCATTGTGGCGCACCACTGTTGCCGCGCGTGTCATCACATCCCCCAGCTCCTGATGCAACAGGTACGGGTTCTCTCCCCCACGGCAGTTGAGCAGATCCTCGTGGCGCTTTTGTTGCGCTGATACGGCGGCATCGAACAGCGTCGACGGAGTGCGGGTGACCGCTGCTCCCCCTGATTGCTTGATGTACGTTTGAATACATGGTCCGACAAACAAGCCGGAGAAAATGCAGCTCAGCAGGGAGTTTGCCCCCAAGCGGTTGGCACCATGGTACTGGTAGTCGCACTCACCGATGGCATACAAACCTTCGATGTTCGTCCGCTGATTGGCCGGATCACCCGCCTGCAATCCCCCGTCACTGCTTTTCGCGAAGTCAACCCACAAACCGCCCATCGAATAGTGGACGGCGGGGAAGATCTTCATCGGTTGCTCTCGCGGGTCGACGCCCTGGAACTTTTCGTAGATCTCCAGAATCCCTCCCAATTTGCGATCCAATTCCTCGCGAGGAATGTGCGTCAGATCGAGATAGACGGCCATCCGCCCCTTTTCCACGCTCAAGCCTTCGTTCACGCAGATATTGAAGATTTCACGCGTGGCAATGTCGCGAGGAACCAGGTTTCCGTACTGCGGATAGCGCTCCTCCAGAAAATAATACCGTTCCGATTCAGGTATTTGTTTCGGAGGCCGAGGATCCTGGGGCGTTCGCGGCACCCATACTCGCCCCCCCTCCCCTCGCGCCGATTCGCTCATCAACCGCAATTTGTCGGACCCCGGAATGGCGGTAGGATGGACCTGGATGAATTCCGGGTTGCCGTATTTGGCGCCGACCTGAAAGCAGCGGCTCACAGCCGATCCGTTGCAGAACACGCTCATCGTCGACTTGCCGAAAATCAAGCCGCAACCGCCAGAAGCAACGATGGTCGCTGCCGCAGGAAAGGCATGGATCTCCATGGTGACCAGATCCTGAGCCACCGCCCCCACGCAGCGGCCCTCCTCATCGAGGACTGGCCCCAGGAAGTCCCAAAACTCGAACTTCCGGACCATCCCCTGCGTCTCCCACCGCCGCACTTGTTCGTCCAAGGCGTAAAGGAGCTGCTGGCCGGTGGTGGCCCCGGCAAACGCCGTCCGCTTATACAACGTCCCACCAAACCGACGACGATCCAGGTAGCCCTCGAAAGTGCGATTGAAGGTCACTCCCAATCGATCCATCAAATCGATGACCTTCGGGGCCCAGTAGGCCATTTCTTTCACCGGAGGCTGTTGCTGGAGAAAGTCTCCACCGTACACCGTGTCGTCGAAGTGCTTCCATTCGGAATCGCCCAGCTGACGGGTTTGTTCGTTGCAGCTGTTGATCCCCCCCTGCGCACAAACGCTGTGCGATCGCTTCACCTGCGTCAAGCTAATCAAGTCCACGGGAATCCCAAGCTCACACAACTTCATCGTCGCGGAAAGCCCGGCTAAACCGCCACCAATGATCACCACGCGTTGATTGTCTGCCATGATGCCGTTCTTAACTCGTTACGATAGGTTCACCACTGCTGATGACTGCGAAGAGCAGCCCGTTAATGTCCAACGCTTACGCCTCCGCCAATAGCCTCGTCTCTGTGTGCCCTCTCTCCGGGTTCCTTTCCGGTCAGGGAACGGGAGCATCGGCGGCTCCAGCGTCAGGATGCACTTCCGCCCGTTTATGCTCGTTGGGAATCACCTCACCGATCGCCGTCTTCAGATTCGTACATCCGATCCTCGACCCCTCTGGCTTCCTCAGGATCCGTCACTTGGGTCGCCACCAGGGCGGTGAGCCCCACACCAAACAGCAACAGCCCAACCACGGCACAGGCGAGCGTGGCCCGCCGCTGTCCTGCCGGGCTGACCCACAGCCCCCAGGTGATTCCCATCGTCCACAGGCCATTGGCAAAGTGATAGACACACGCCAAGATGCCCACGAGATAAAAAGGCGGCCATCCGTAATTCTGCATCCCCTGGGCTAACGTGCTGGCGGCATTGTAAGGACGAAACTGCGCCATCCCCAACGGCTGAGCAACGTTCTCCAACCACCACTGGGCATGGAACCAGCCATGTAGATGGAAAACGTGCGTAAAGATAAACACGATGGCGATTACCCCTGTCCACCGTTGGAGGGTGTACCGCCAATTCGCCGTAAAGCGATACTGACTGTGGTTGCTCTGACCACTACGAATAATCCACACCCCCACCACGGCGTGAAAGATAATGGGCAGGAAAATGAAGGCCCATTCCACGGGAAGCAGGAATTTTCCCAGTGCATGGATCTTGTGAACGTTCGTCTGGAAAGCGCCGGCCCCGTTGATCAACGTCGAATTGACGAGCAAGTGCACCACCATGTAGGCACCTACCGGAATCAGACCGCTGAGGGAGTGCAAACGGCGGATCAGAAATTCATGGCGTAGAAAAAAACTCGAATTCGGTCCGTTCATGGTTTTGCGGGATCCTACCAGATGGTCTATCACAGTCGATTCACCTTGGTCGCCCGGTCCTACCCGCCGAGCCACCCACTTGTTGGGATTGCCGCCCCCACTCCCAGCCCTCAACGGAGGGCAGCATCGCCATCGTTAGGTTAAGCGGCAAATATACCCTGATTAGCGATTCCGTGGCAGTCGACGTCACGAGAATTCCGGGCACAGCCAATTGGCTGCACACGCTACCGACCGTGCCCCCGACCGTGCCCCCGCTCGTGCCCCGGCTCGTGCCCAGGCTATCCCCCTACCCTCGGTCCCCCAATTGGTACCTGGTGGCGGCACCAACCGGCCACAGGGTAATTGAGGGGTTCATCTTGTTACTTCATTATTGATCTTCCAAACCGATCGCCAATCCAGTCCAATGACTCCTTTCAAGAGAACGTTCGCCCCAGTTTCCCCACGTATCGGCGTACCACGATGGTTCCCCTCCCGCAGCGGTCGGCGGGTGGGCTAGCCTCCGCTTCCTGTCGGCAACCGATGCGGCTGACTTCTTAAGCGATACGCAAATGAAGGCACCCTTGCTTGCTCCCTCGATCACGGATCGTCAATCCGTGTCCGTGTTAGTCGTCGAAGACGATCGAGATTCCCTGGCAAATTTGATGGACATCCTCTCCTGGGAGGGATTTCAAGTGCACGGTGCTTCCTCAGCGCAGGAGGCTCGCGAGGTGATCCGTCACCACGGCGCACCGCGCGTCGTGGTGCTCGACCGGCGGCTACCGGACACCGATGCCGAGACCTTTCTGCCAGAACTTCAGTCGCTTTCTCGCGATTCCGATGTCATCATCGTCACCGGCTATGCTGACTTGGACAGCACCATTGGTGCCATGCGCTTGGGCGCGTCCGATTACCTGCTCAAGCCCGTGAATCCCGAGGCACTACTCACCAGCGTGCGTCGCTTGCTCGAACGACAAGCGATGCGCCGTGCATGGCACGAGGAGCACGAGTTCGCCGAACGCGTCCTGGAAACCACCGAGGCCATCGTATTGGTCTTAGGTCTCGATGGATCGATTCAACGGTGCAATCCATTCTTTGAACAAATGACCGGTTGGTCCTCTGCGGAGGCGATCGGTGAAAACTGGTTTGAACGTTTTGTTCCCGTGGACGAAGTCGAGCCCCTGCGTGCCACATTTGACAAGACAATTGCCGGCGAGCATGCGCGGGGTATCGTCAACAGCGTGCTTCGACGCGACGGCGAGATACGGGTTATCCGTTGGTCGAATGCGGTGCTGAAGGACCATGCCCGCCAGGTCATCGGCGTCTTGGCCGTAGGTTTGGACATCACTGACATCATTGAGGCGCAAAACAAACTATTGCAGCATGAGCGGTTGGCAGTCATCGGAGAAACCATGGCGGCCCTGGCGCACGAGAGCCGGAATTCGCTACAGCGCATTCGCGCCAAAGTGGATCTGTTGCAACTGGAGCTTCAGGACAATGCTCAAGCGATGGATGACCTGGCGTCCATTGCGAAGGCCACCGATGACCTTCACCGTTTGTTGGAAGAGGTGCGTGGCTATGCCGCTCCGATACATCTCGATTTGACCATGCAGCAGCTGGACAAAGTATGGCGGCGCGCGTTCGAAGAGGTGCAACAATCGCATCCCCGCGCGACGATGCAGCTGAGCGAGAATTGTCCAGAACAGCCGCTGGCCGTCGTCGACGCGCAGCGGATGCGACAGGTATTTCGCAATCTCTTTGAAAACTCGGTGATGGCGGCTGGCGACCAGGTACAGCTTTTCGTCGAAGCCAGCCTCGATCCCGACGGCTCAGTGATGCAGGTCGCCGTCAGTGATGATGGACCAGGTTTTCAAGGAGCGAGGATCGATCGTATCTTCGACGCGTTTTATACCACGCGCCCCACTGGCACCGGTCTCGGCATGGCGATCGTCCGCCGTATCCTCGAAGCACACGGTGGCTCAATCCGGGTCGATGAATCCTACGACCGCGGGGCACGCATTCTCCTGACCATTCCCGTTAAGCCTCCCCGACGCGAAGGGGAAGTGGCTTAAGACGAATCCCGCTAACTCTCCTCAGGGCAGTCCGTCAGCCAGCAATGCACCAGCATCAGCCCACACCAAGTGGCCGTCAGCGCCGCAATTGGCCCCGAAGGGGCAGCGCCATGAAAGCCCGGGGCAGAGCGACAGCGGCGTAGCCGCTGGAAGCGCCGCCCTGGGAACACGAATGACCAACCATCCAAGCTCTGAAAAGGCGACCGAATTTTCTAAATGGACTTTCAGCCGCGGAGCGGCGGGATGATCTAGCTCCGGGCGTGAGCCCGGAGTTGGATAGCACATCGTTTCTCAACAGTCCCGCAGGGACGGCATACCGAAGCTTTAAGAGGCCAATACTTAGACTTTATAGTCGCTTATAGTCGCGGAAACGCTTGCGGCAATCCAATGGATGGATGGCACTAAGTTTCCCCCTTAGCCGCCGCCCGAGGACGATCAAGCCGCCGCCACCGTGCCGGCCCTGGTTGACGTCGCGTAGCGACGCGGTGATGGTAGCCCGGTCATTCATGACCGGGGCGTCGGCGCCCCAATCCCTCCCAACCCCCAATGCGTCGCGTAGCGACGCGGTGTGGCGCTGTCTGGCCATCGGCAGGCAGAGCCTGCAAGGCATTGAGTTCCCAGGCGGAGCCTGGGAACTAGAAACGGCATACCGAAGCTTTAAAAGGCCAATACGCAACCCCTAACTTCTAGCCGCAGAAGCGCTTGCGGCAATCCAATGGATGGGTGGCACCAAATTTCCGGGCGCGATCCAATGGATGGGTGGCACCAAATTTCCGGGCGCGAGCCCGGAGTTGGATTGCATGGCGGCCCGTCGTCGCCGTGGGCCCCAACGAAACCAGGCAAGCGTTCTACCAACGGCTATTGGCCAAAGGAAAGCCGAAGAAGGTTGCGTTGGTCGCCGTCATGCGCAACCTGCTGATCGTCAACGCCATGGAGAATAACAAGCAAAACGATCGCGAGCCCTCACTCGCTCTTGACTATCCTCAACACAGCCGATGGCGCCAAATATTACCTACGAGGATTTCGTAAGTCGTAGTATCACATGGACGCCTACGTTGCACTATCTAGGTTGAGAATGCCATCCTAGAGGCGTGCCGCCGCATCGGCGGGGCTTCTGGAGGGCGTGAGATGTACCTTACTTTGACAGCGGAGGAAACCACTGTGAAGGCTCGTTACGCACCTGTATTGTCGCTTTTGACATTGCTCGTCTTGATTGTTCCTACCGTAAATGCTCAGCCACCGAGAGGCCCGCGACCTGGCGGTGACCAACCGCCACGGGAGCGACCGCCACGGGATGCGGATGCACCTCCGGGGCGTCGTGGCCCTCCGCTTGCCGAAATGATGCGCTTCTTTCCCCTATTCGCGGCTCTCGACGATAACAAGGACGGAACCATTGGAGCCGAGGAGATTGCGAAGGCATCGGAGTTGCTGAAGCGACTCGACAAGAATCAGGATGGAATGCTAGATGCCGAAGAGCTTCGCCCGGGTTTCCGGGGAGGCCCCGGCCGTCCTGGCTTCGCACCGGGCAACCGTGTCGCCGGACCTCCTGAAACTCCCGACATGTTGCGCCCCGACGATCTCGGGCCCGGGCGCCGCAGACCAGCCGAGGGACGTCCCCAGCGGGGGGTGGGGCCTGACGGTCAAGGGTTGCCCGGAGAGCCCAATCTCTCCGCTAGACTGCAACAGTGGGATCAGAACGGGGATGGAAAACTTGAACGCGACGAACTTCCCGACGCCATGAGGGCACTGTTTGCCCAAGCCGACAAAGACAACGACGGTTACTTGACGGTTGAAGAGTTGGCAGCAGTGGGTAGCATGCGTGGGCGCGGACCGGCCACTCCTGAAGGTCGGTTGCAGGCGTTGTTTCAGCGGGCTGACCGGGACGGTGATGGCAAGTTAACCAAGGAGGAAGTACCAGACCGTCTCGCCGAGCGGTTCGAGGAGATCGACCGCAATGGCGATGGAGCCATCGATCCCCAAGAACTCGGTGCCGCTTTGCGTCAAGCGATCTCCGCCGATGACGGTGTCCTGCGGTCGCGACGCCAACGGGGCGCCCCGGAGAGTGAGTGAATCGAGTTTTTGCTGGCCACAGGATACCAGTTCCCCCACGTCCCCTGCCTTCTTGGCAGGGTGATGTTTTTTCGCGGTGGAGCATTCACCATCAAGGAAAGATCATCCGTGCGGCGCAACCTTTTGCCAACTCCCGTGGGAACTTTGATAACCTGGTGGAGCCCCCGGGGGCTGTTCCGGACTCATTTGCTGGCCGATGACGAATCGGGGGCGGCAAAGCGCGATGAGCTGGGACCGTTCGATGAATGGGATGAACGTAGTGAACGCCTGCAACACGAACTGCAGCAGCTATATACCACCGGAACTTGGCACTGGGACCTTGCGTGGCACGATTGGTCGGCGGTGACGACGTTTCACCGCCAATGCCTTCAAGCGTGCTTTGCCATTCCCATGGGTGCCACGATCAGCTACGGAGATCTTGCTCGGCGAATCCATCGGCCCCGCGCAGGACGGGCTGTGGGGAGAGCGATGGCAACCAATCGCTGGCCGCTGGTCATCCCTTGCCATCGTGTTGTCGGAGCTGATGGGAAACTGCACGGATACTCCGGTGACGGCGGTGTCGCCACCAAAAGTCAATTGCTGGTCAGGGAGCGATGGTTGACTTGCCAACTGGGGTTCACTCAATCAACTCCGGCCGAACCCGACAATGCAACGGCGCGTTAAGCGGCACGGTCGGCGGCACGCGGTTGATGGCCGTACATGCCGTTAGACGAGCCGCTGTTGACCGCCGGTGGCGTCCGTGGCTGTGGAGCCGCAGGTGGCCGCAACCGTTGCTGTCGATCGGCCAGCAACATTCCGTTCTCTTCCCGCACAGCAACGAGGGCAATCCCCAGTCGGTCCGCTGCACGGATGGTCTGCGCTCGTTCGACAAAGATCGTTTTGCCTGCCTCGACGGCAATTACTCGACCACCGGCCCTCGCCATCTGCTGCACGGTTCGTGCACCGATGGTCGGAACATCGAATCGCATATCCTGTTGCGGTTTAGCATTCTTGATCAAGCAGAATCCGCCGCGTGGGCATAGCTGCCCGGTGCGTGCGATCAGCGCATCGGTTCCCTCGATCGCCTCGACCCCCAAGACGATTTGGTCCTTCACGGTAATACTCTGACCAATGTCCAGTCGCCCCATGTCGCGAGCAATACTCCATCCGAATTGAATGTCCTGCCACTCCTTTCGGTTCGGCCGCCGCTTGGTCAAGCAACCGCAGGGGACCAATAGATTGGCCGCCGTTTGGTGGATGTCTAACACGGCAATCCCTTCTCGCTCAAAAGCTCGAACAATGGCAGTGAGCAGCGTGTCATCTCTCCCATCCTGCGATCGCCAAACAAAAGTGTGGTGCAGCGCCTTGATGCAGGTCCAATCGGGGAAATGCCCGACCCATCCCCAGCCATGGTGGAGAATACGATGTTTGAAGATCTTGCCCGCCATAACCACTGCGGGGACCTGCCGGTGTTGGAAGAACCGAATTTGAGCCCCCAACTTGGCTACGCCAAACCACCGCATCTCCGTCGCATAGTTGGCTAAGGCCGGGTCCGCATGTCCAGCGATAGCCGCGATGAACACCTCTTTCCCCGCCTCGCGCAAACGAGCGGCAACCTCGACAGGAAAATTTCCCCATCCGGCCACGATCCCCACCCGCGCCGACGACGGAGCCCCTGTCCATGGCAAGTCTTCCTTGTTGACCTCAACGCCGACATGGTTCATCGTGAGCGGACCTTTCCATGCACGTCCCATCAGGCGGCTTCGCGAGTCGCCCCGCCGCGAGACTCTCCCGAACGGCCTTGCAATTCCTTCACCTCACGCTCCAACTTGCGAACCGTTTGCCGCAGTTCCGGTAGTTTGGCCATCAAGGCATTGATTTGCATCGCCTGCTTGATGGGCAATGCCGGAGCCCCCAGAACCACTTCTCCACTCGCGACATCCCGCATAATTCCCGATCGAGCCCCCACCGTGACTCGGTCTTCAATGGTCACGTGATCGGCCACCCCGACCTGCCCAGCCAGGATGACGTAATCACCCGTTCGACAAGAGCCAGCGAAACCGACGTGCGCGCAGATTAGATTGTGCCGCCCGATGCGGCAGTTGTGGCCGATCTGCACTTGATTATCGATTTTCGTGCCGGCCCCTATACGCGTAGGGCCATAAGTCCCTCGATCGACCGTGGTGTTGGCTCCAATTTCAACGTCATCATCAATTTCCACCCATCCCAATTGGGCGCTGAGGTGGTGCACGCCGTTTTCTGTTCGATAGCCGAAACCGTGCGCCCCGAGCACGACTCCCGCATGCAATATGACGCGGTTACCCAATCGCGTTCCAGGGTAGAGGACCACGTTGGGCATCAACTGGCACTCGTCACCGAGGGCCGAGCGCGATTGGAGGTGGCAACCCGCATGGATACAACAGTTGGAACCGATGACGACATCCTCCCCGATGGTTACCCCAGGCCCCACCACTGTTCCTGGCCCCACCGTAGCGGAAGGTGATATGACGGCGGTGGGGTGAATGCCTTCGAGCCGCTCCACCGGAGCCTGACGGAACATCAGCAACGCTGCTTGGAACACTTCATGGGGATTGTCGGTAATGATCAACGGCTTCGAGCTGGAGGCAATCCCTGTCGGTGCAACCGCCGCTGCCGCAGGAGAGGTGTCGAGCTCCCCCAACTTGTGAGGATGATCGATGAGCGTGAGACAATCAGGCTCGGCATCCTGCAGGGCGCAGACCGAGCGAATGAAAGGATCATCGCTTCCTTGCCATGACGCGCGGCACCGAGCTGCAATCTCACTCAGCCGCATTGCTTTGTCCATCGCATCCATGCTCCACACTACGGGTCCGTTGCTCTGTCGGCCAAGCTCTCAATCCGCTTCGCCACCGTCCAGGTGGCGCGAAGCTTGCGGTAGGTAGTCGAGGCGAAGTTGACGGGTGCAGGACGAATGACATGCCGCAAATTCCAAGTACCTGCCCTACTACCACCAATTGTTGAACGACCGGCGTGACTACTTCTGGTTTTCTACCAATTCATCGAGGAGACGACAATACGAACCGCCTCCAGACGGTGCTCCCCGCGCGCCTGCTAACGCTGCACCATGGTAGGTAGCCCCCCTCGCCAGCGGACAAGACGCACCCGCCCCGGACACGCAGCCTCCCACAACCTGCGACCGTGCGACCGTGTAGGTTAGAGGCACGGCGATGGGAACGCAGAGCGAACGGCCGGACGGCCCGCGGTTTCGGTCAAGCATCCCACGCGTTGCCCGCGGGGACGCCTCCGCTTGTGGTGGCCTAACGGTAATTATTTCGTTATAATGGGTGGTATGTCGAGCGGGAATCGGTGATGCAGGCTGCGGCTTTCTCTATCGCAGGTGATGTGTGCCGAACTGTTTTCCGGTGGCATTCGTAACAAAATGCGTTGGCGAGAATTCGCCCCCTGAGGTCTTTCCTCGACGTTGCTTGGTGTGACACGGCAAGGGAAGTTGGGCGGTCTGCTGCAATAGGCGAGCTGAATTCGTTCGCGCTTGCCGTGGACGGCTTCAACCTTTCCGTGGTCCACATCCTTCATGGCAACAGTTATGCACGATACTCGAATGAGGTCCAATTATGGCACGAGCAAGAAATTCTGCTGCGGCCGGTCGAAATGTCCGGGGGAAATCCGAAGGCTCTCACGATACCACAGGCAGTAACGGACGCCTCGTGGCTAGCAGCCCGAAATCTCGCACCCATGCGAACGCCCCGGTGGGAAGTGAGGCCAAACGGAGTCTCTCCGAATTGACGGACAACGAGATCAGAATCTTGCGAGTATTTCGCAAGTATCTAATGGCGCCCGGTCAAGTGCTGTGCCTCAGCAATACCGATGTAGGCTCGAAAAAGAAAGGCTTGCAAGAGATGATCGCCGACGGGCTGCTTGTGGCCGAAAGTGTCCGCGATGGTTATTCCTTGACGCGACGCGGTTACCGGGCGATGTTGAAGCTCGACTCTTGAACGGTCGTGCTTTCCCATCCATCGACGGGGAAATTGGTGCGCGTCGTCGCGCCCCATAATCTTGCTCTCTGTAGGCCATCGTGGTGGAGCTGAAGCTGGATTGAGGGCCGATATTTCTCAGCCGATCGAGCGCAAGTAGACGCGTCCGTTGTCGGAGGAATATCCTCCAACGGGCGGTCCTCCTGGTGCGGAATTGCAGTTCCTCCAGTTTAGCGACGGATGCCCTCGCGCGGCGCTCCGGGGGGGTGATCACGTGGAGGGGTCCAACGGAGCAGGTCCCCCGCCAAAACCCCTGGAACCGTTCCGCGCCGAGGTGGTCGCCAGCGGTGAAGGTCAGCACGTCTCTCTAGTTCTCGTCGGCTACTCAATCTGCGTTCCTCGTTTGGTTGCGGCACTCGGCCCATCAACCTCATCTGCTGACCAACCGATAGCTGGAAGCTCTCTAGGATCAACCACCTCCTGCTCCGCGGCTCACACCACCTCCCACACCACGGCTCGCACCACGGCTCGCACCACGACTGCTAGCCGAAGCGATCTAGACGATGGGTGCGATTTTTTACTACAAGCGTTATCAGGCAACGGCCAGCATCGGCCGATGGTGTGGACCACGTTATCGATTAAAGAGAGCAGCCATGCAGAATTTCAATTTCTTTCAATGGATCCGCGAGGGAGTCCGACAGTCCGTCTTGCTTGGCGTCAGCGATGCAGTCGAGCAGCTTGGCGTTCCCGACGAGGTCGAAGCCCCGCATCCTGTGCTGGCGAATCTTCTCCAAGAAGCCCCCGGTGGAACAAGCTCCGCGAGATTGGCAGGACCTGCAAAACGAAAATCTCCGCCCAAAAAGCGGTTGGGTAAATCCCTGAAGGACATTTCCGCGGATACTCCGTAGCGGGACGTTGCCTACGGCCGCTTCCGGTTATCCAGAATCTGCGCGCCGCGCATTCAAGGGGTAATTGTTGAGGGATGCGGGCTCGGCGTCACCACCTTATACGGCAAAAGGGGCTGGTGCCTCTCATCCCCGGATCATTCCCTGCCAGATGGCGTTCACCAGCCTGAAACCAGCCGATTACGGGGCTTGGTAGGAGCGGCTGTCAGGGCGGCCCCTGCGCGCAGCACCTGGCAAGCTGCCACGGATCGGCGCCGTCCGATCATTACCCGAACCTCCGCCTGCACAATGGACGGTGAGAGGTGCGACCGCGTGGCTGGCAGCGATTGTATCGATAGGGGGGAGTCGGCCGCCGCCAAATCTTGCCAAATCGGCCATTTTTCTCGGCTTTCTCGATCAGAGCATGCCATATCAACATGTCACATTCTGAAATTGCGCGAAGTTGCATGGGGGCTTACCTATGGCACGTGAGATTCTAAGCACGGAACAAAAGGCGTTAGCGGTCAATTTGGACCCTCGGCGATACGGCTCCTTTGCCGAAATCGGCGCCGGGCAGGAGGTGGTCCGTTGGTTCTTTCGTGTGGGAGGAGCGGCCGGAACGATCGCCAAGAGCATGTCTGCTTATGACATGTCCGTCAGCGATGCCATCTACGGGCCTTGCCGACGCTACGTCTGTCGGGAACGCTTGGAAGCGATGTTGGACCATGAATATCAGTTGAATATCGAGCGTCTGCGAGAAGTGCGTGGAGACACCACGGGTTTCTTCGCGTTCGCCGACACCGTCTCTGCCAGGAACTTTCACGGAACCAACGAGTGCCACGGTTGGATGGGGATTCGCTTCCAGGCGCACCCACGGGACGAAGAGAGCCAAATCGTTATTCACGTGCGCATGCTTGACCAAGAGAATGCTGCGCAGCAAGAAGCGTTGGGGATCGTGGGCGTCAATTTGATCTACGGCGCCTTCTTTCTCAATCATGAGCCCGACCTGCTCGTCGAGTCCCTACTGGACAATCTATCGACCCGGCGAATCGAAATCGACATGATCGAGTTCTCGGGCATTGCGTTTCGTCACGTGGACAATCGGGTCATGAGCCTACGACTGGTGCAGCTCGGCCTGAGTAAAGCTGCCATGTTTTCTGCTGCCGGTGTGGTATTGCAACCGTCCGAAGCGTTGTACAAGAAAGCGATTCTCGTCGAACGGGGGAGCTTCCGGCCCACCACCCATGTCAACCTGGACATGTTGCGTGCAGCCAAGGAGAAGTTTGTCCACGAGGAGGACGTGGATGAAGAGGGCGTGGTCGCCCTGGCCGAAATCACCATGCGCAACTTACGCGCCAACGCTCCAGGCGGCGACATCGACCTGCGCGACTTCCTCGCCCGGGTCGATTGTTTGGCTGCATGCGGCATGACGGTGCTGATCTCCGATTACTTCGAGTACTATCGCCTGGCCGCTTACCTTAGCCGATACACGAAGAAGAAAATCGGCATCACCATGGGAGTCGGCAGCCTGGCAGAGCTGTTCGACGAGCGTTATTACACCGAGCTGGAGGGAGGAATTCTCGAGTCATTTGGGCGCTTGTTCAAGAACAACTTGAAGCTCTACATCTACCCCTTGCTCAATCGCAGTACGGGAGAGCTGACGACGGTGGAAACGCTCAAAGTAGCCGATGATATTCGCCCTCTGTATCAATACCTGGTCGGCAAAGGGTGTATCGAGCAGCTGGACAACTATACGCCGAAGTACTTGAATACTTTCTCTCGAGAAGTGCTCCAGCAAATCCAGGCCGGCGACGCGGGATGGAAAGAACATGTTCCCGCCGAGGTTGCCGAGGTAATCCAGCGGCGATATCTGTTTGGACATCCACGACAGATTGTGGCGGCATCCATGTCGGGAGGAACTCCTGCGGTCACATCGGGAAGCGCCTCGCCGGCCTAAGCGTGGGCTGCGCGCCCCTCATGCCGGTTAACAATCAAGTGCTTCCTCATTGAACGCGGTGACGCAAAATCACGCCAACTCCGGCTCGATTCCTTGGCACTTCCACCATGCAACGCATTTCCCCCAAATGGATGTTCCTAATCGTGATCCTCGACGCGATCGTCGTCTTCGTGGTGCTGGCCGTAATCCTGGGCTGGTTTCGCTAAGCGACGGTGGTAGAGGAAGGACCTCGCCTTGACGGGCAGTCCACTAGTTTTTTGCGGCCGACGCCTGCGGTTGACGACCAAACCGAGCCATGCTGACTCGCGGCACCAGCGGACTCACGCGCGCCGCCATCCCCGGCGGCTCGAGGCCATCGCTCATCCCGCATCACGTCGCCGAAGCATTGTCGCCAATGACTGGCGGCATACTTGGAGGCAGCCACTTCCTCTGCGCCGTCCGCTACGCAAATCGGTTTCGTGCTGTCCCTGGGGGGCTATCTTGCTTGCGATACGATGCGCTCGATGGCCCACCGAGCGGCGACCGCGCGGGCCATGGGCGGCTCATCAGGCACGCGCTGCAACTGCTCCAAGCCGGCTGCGTGCGCAATACGCCCGATCGCGATAGTGGCGGCGTACTGCACCGTGGTATCCTCAGGATCAAACGGATTGTCATCCAACATGCGACCGGCCAATTGAGCGGCCAGCGCCTCATCGCGGCTGTCTTGGTACAAGAGTCCCAAGGCGTAAATAGCCGAGGTGCGAGGGAGAGCACGCATCTTGTGACCATTTTTGGGAATATACTTCCGCAACCAAGGAACTGCCGGTCGGTAGCCGTGTTTCCCCACGGCTTCCATAAGGTATGCGGCGGCAACCTCTTCGTCGAAGCTGATTTGTGCACCACTTTCCAATCGTTGTGTCACTTCGCCCAACCGTTTCGTGATCGCCTCGAGCAACTCCGGATCAAGCGATAGATCTTGTAAGCACCAAGCGGCGCGGACGAAAACCTCCGGCCGTGGATGATCAAGCAATTGCACTACCTGAGCCGCGAACTTGCTACGACGCAATTGTTGCGCCAGAACAATCGCCTGCTCGACCCCTTCGAATCGTTCGCTGGCCAAGAAATGGGCGACGATCTCATCGACCAGGGGCTGTAGATTGGCATTCTGGGCTTTGCGCCGCAGTCGCTCGCGCACCTCTCTGCGCAAATGCACGTTCCGATCTCCCAGCAACGTCGCCAGTTGATTCAGCGAGGTCGCATCCTGCTGGGTGTCCAACAACCGAGCTGCCTGACGCCGCGCGGCGACCTCGGTATGGCTCAGCATGCGATTGGCGATAGCAAGGGCACTCTCCGGTGCCATGTTGGCCAGTAACGAGTAAGCATGGGCCTGTTCGATCGCGGTTCCACCGTCCACTAGTTGCTGGATCAGCGCCACGGCCCGAGGACTGTCGTGATGCGCCAACAGCCGCAGAGCCACCATGCCGCTGTGAGGAAGGCTCGATGCGAGGAATTGCTCGGCAAGTTGTTCACCTCCCTCCCTCCGCAGTGATCCCAGTGCCTCGGCAGCGGCAAGCCGCACTGGTAACAACGTCGATTCCGCCAACAATACGGACTCCACCAGGTCCGCATCTGCCTCCGAGCCGAAGGTGGCCAAGCCTTCGATAGCAACCAGCAAGCGCTCGGTGGGAAGCGGTAGAGCCTGCTGCAATCGTGCTCGCCAACGATCGATCGCCATCTCGCTCCTCCAACGGATTAGGCGTGGTTCGAGCAACAGTTGCGCGTGCGGATCGTCCTCCAGGGCTTGCCACAATGCTGCTGCTTCCGCGGGCGACTGAACCAAGCTCGCGGCCGCAGATACCAAAACCGTGCGCACCGTGCGATTCGTCTCCTCGTCGTTCCCCAGCACGTCCAGCAGCGTGTGCAAAGCGGCTTCTCGATTGTCGACCTCTCCCCGTCCGACCTTTACCAGGATCTGCTGCGCTTCCTCGACGCGGTGCTGTCGAGATGCCGACCGCAGCCGTTCCAGGTCGACATGTTGATTGGCCTCGCCGGGTTGGAAGTAGTACCATTGCACCGGTAGATCTGGATCGATCTCCCAGGCATGTAGCAGCACGACATGATACGGATCCTCTGCTTTTGAGGGCTGCGTCCATCGCGCGCAGATCGCCATCGGCATCACCAGCGCCACGGCCATGCCGGCTCCGCATAGTCGCTGGCGCCTGGGCCGTTGGGCAACGTTCCGGCGGTGTGGTCTCCTCATGAAAAACTCCCACTGGACAGAGCATGAAAGCATCATCGAAGCGCCTCCCGGCAGCATCTTCCGGACGATCAGTCAGGTCGTGTCAATTGCCTTAGTCGCCAACCAAGGATCACCAGGCAGCCGCCGGAGATGCTCAATCCGACCCACCATGCAGTGGGCGTCAACCGGTACTGCTCGAATCCGGGCGTCCCCATTTCACTCAGCGCCGCCGCTGCGGGATTGAACAACAAGATGCGCTCGACTAAGGTGACGCCGAAGGGCCGTCCGCGCGCTAGCCAAATGACCATCGTACCCGCAAACAGAGACAACACCACGGCATAAGCCGTAGCGGTGGCCGTGGCCGCAGACCTCATGAAACCACTGATGCAGGCACTGATGGAGACGACCATGCTCATGGCCACCAGCAGCGAGATGATGACGTTCTCAACCTGGCCGCTCAGCGTGGGCTGGATGAAACTCATTACGGCATATCCGGGCAATGTTGCCAGCAGTACCAGCATCATCGTCCACACGACACTCATGACCTTACCGGACAGGACTCGCCACGGGGAAATCGGCGTGGCACGCAGAATTTGCCATCCGCCACTTTCGATCTCCGCCGCGATTAGGTTCGCTCCCAGGCTGGGCCCAATCAGCAGCAACAAGGCGACTTGCAGCAAGACCAACGAGCCGGCGATCCGCTCCACTCCCCAACTGACGGTTCCCAACGAAGCGAGCACGGTAAGCAACAAGGATACGATGGCGCATAGCGAGACGAAGCGGATTAGCCAATGCAACCGGCCGAAGCGACGCGTCCGAAACTCCTTGACCATGATCGGATTGACCCATCGTGGAATCCCCGGCGTGCGTTTGTTGGGATCCACGAGGTAAGCGAGGCGACGCCACCAACTAGCTTGAGCGGCCCCGCGCCCGACGATGCGACCGGTGGGACGCGGACGGTCGAGCAAAATGGGATTGAGGCGGCGAATCGTTGCCCAACTGAACGCCAGGCTGATCGCGCAAGCGACCAACACGAATACTTGCCAACTACTCTCCCATCCCGGACTGGTTGGACCACCGGTGCTGCCGGTCAATCGTTGCAGGGCGGGTAGCGGTGAGAGGACGGTCAACCGTTGCGCGGCATGGGCAACCCCACCGGCGATATTGCCCACTAACACATGCGGCCCCAACGAGAGGACGCTCCCCAAAAGAATGAGCCCATAGGTCCAACGGAGCGCAGCATCGGTCGATACCGCGCGGACACTGACCCATAGACCAATCGCCGAATACTGCACCGCCATGGTCAGTAGGACGAGCAACAGGGGCACGATGTGATCCAGCCACGTCACTCCTCCCATGGCAAAGCAGGCGGACAGAGCCGGCAGTCCAACGGAGATCATCAACGCGGACAACACCACATTGCTCATCATCTTCCCCACATACAGGCGCCACGGAGTGACGGGAGAGGCCAGGAGGAGAGCCAAGGTACCAGCTTGCCGTTCCGTAACCAGACAGGTCGCCGGGAAGGCAGGAACCAACATCATCACCGCCATGGCCATGGCGAAGGCCAGCGGACGAAAAATCAGCACCGCCCCGCGGCTGACCAGATCCACCGTAGCATCGGCAGGCCACCGCAGGAGCACCAAGGTAGAGCTGAGTAAAGCTACCGCTATCACGGCAGTACCTGTCTTCCACGACCGCAAGCGGCTGAGCATTTCACGACGATAGATCGGGTTGGACAACAATGTCATGAGTGGGAGATCCTCGAAGATTCGGTAGCACGTTGTCATGCATCGCGGGCCACGCTTAAGAAAGCATCTTCCAGGTCACCGGCGACCTCACGAAACTGGGAAACCTCCACCCCGGCAGACACCAACTCTTTCAGCAATCCAGCCAACTGCTGTTCGCTATCCGCCGTCGGGAAACGGATGGCCAGCTCGGCGGGAGACACTTCGATGGCCCTGGTATCGACGTGGCGGCCAAGGATATCGACCGCCGTCGGCAAATCGCCGTCACGCAGTAATTGCACCTCGAAACTGCGCAGCGGGCAAAGTTGTTGCATTACGTCGGCCAATCGGCCGAACGCGCGCAGTCGCCCCTGCGTGATGATGGCGACCGTATGGCATATGCGCGCCAGTTCAGGGAGAATATGACTGGTGACGATCAACGTTTTGCCTTCTGCCGCTAGTTTCAACAACAGTTCGCGCATCTCGATTCTCGCCTTGGGATCCAATCCATTGGCCGGTTCGTCGAGAATGAGTACCTGGGGATCGTGCAGCAGGGTACGAGCGATGCCCACCCGTTGCTGCATCCCGTGACTCAAGCTCTCCACGTACTTATCTTGCATGGAAGTGGTGTTCGTCTTTTCCATGACTCCATCGATCCGATCGCGTCGTTGTCGCCCGTGGATGCCGTAGACCGCCGCGAAAAAGTCGAGGTATTCCCGTACGCGCATGTTGTTGTACGCACCGAATTTATCCGGCATGTATCCCACTAAGTGCTTGATGCGTGTCGCCTCCCGACTGCAATCGACACCGGCGATTCGCGCCTGCCCGGCAGTCGGCTTGGATAACCCCACCAAGATTTTGATCGTGGTCGTCTTGCCTGCCCCATTGGGGCCGATGAACCCGAGGATCTCACCACGACGCACGTGAATGTTCAGATCGTCCAGCGCCACGAAGTCTCCATAGCGCTTGGTCAATCCGACCGTTTCCACCACGAACTCGTTCTCCACAGCGGTCATCATGCTTCCTTTTACTCCAAGTTACCGTGGGCAGGATCGTTCGGCCAATGTCCGATACCGGCATGGCCGCGTCGGTCAACGGCTGGCGGTCGAGGGGGCTGGGGGCAGCACGGGGGCGACCTTCCCCCGCACGGCTAGCGCCAATCGTCGCACCTCCCAGGTCACCACGTTGGCCGCCTGGTTGGGGTTCGCCACGTCCATCCGCTCGCTGACTTCTAGCACGATGCGCAGCTTTCCGTCACGCACCGCCTCGAGTACCTCGGGAGCCTCCAGGTTCCCCCGCCACGGCAAGGAAGGGCTGTCGAGCTGCACGATCGGATACCAATCCCCACTGGGACGTACCACGTGCAATCCGACGCGTCGATGTGGGGCGCGCATGTCAAGCTCCAACTCCAGCCGCTCCGCGTCGAAAGGGACCAACTGGGAAGGCAATTCAAATTGCATCCGCGCCTGCGTGCGCAGCGTCAGTTCACTTGCCCAACGACCAGTTTCGTTGTCGTACGTCGCCGTCTGCCCGATCGCGGTCTCATCGGTTCGCAATTGCACCAGGCCAGCCGGCACATAAACTTGCCGTCCCGCCGGCGGCCGTACCAACTGTACCGGGATCGCGACCAAGGCGGCCCCCCGTTCCTGTAAGGAATCGGTCCACTGCGGACGTACCGCGGTGAGTGCTGTCCAACCGAACAAATATCGCTGCAGCGGCCGACGGTGCTCTAGCGGAGCGAAGAAGCGTTTATACACATCGATGCGCCGCAGCTGCTCGTTGCTGAGCAAGGCATCAGCAATCCAGCGGTCGCCGGTGGCCGGAAGACGACCATCGCAGGTGACCTCCCGGACGTCTCTCCCCTGCTGGCACACCATCGGTTGTCCGATCGCATAGGCCAAAAGGACGTCTTCCAACGGGCCTAGTTGGGGCGGCAACTGGAGATGCAATCCGTCTCGATCGAGGTGGGCTACTGCGGTGCCATCGAGCCACGGGAGACGATAGTCGCTGCGATAAAGCCCAATGCCTGCTGGCCACTCGGAGCTGGTCAACCTCCACCGCTGGAAATCGATCACCTCGAATCGACGCACTCCGGCGGCCAGGGGCTCTGTCGGTCTGGCCTGGCCGTCCTCATCAAAATGGAGCGCTGACGACGATTGGCGGTCGAGGTAGAGAGCCCCCTGTTCGGAGACGATCGCTCGACTGCCATCGTCAGTTACTTGCACGAGTTGCAGGCGAGCAACTCCCGGCTCGATATCGTGACGCAATCGCTGGGCGGCCACCAGGAAAATGCCGCTGACGATCACCGCGGTCACCGGAGCTCCGCCCAGCATGAGAGAGGTCGCCCCGCCCCGCCACGCGACGACAGAAAGTGCCGCGATGATGCCACAGAAGCCGATCAGCCCTACCGCGATCCACCTTCTGGGCACCACGGGATTGCCGATCGACTGCACCGCATAGTCGAATTCGCGATAAGTTGGCAACTCTCCTGCGGCGGTGTTGATTTCCAACGCCAAGGGCCGGCTCCACGCTGGGGTCGTAAACTGGGACTGCTGATAAACATCAATGTTCGCCGGATCTTGAGGTCGCGGCTCGATCCATGCTCGCGGCTCCAAGGTGGTGAAGAGGATTTCACCATGGCCTTGCGGCATCCAGATGGCCAGTGGCCAACCATCGAGCGTGTGGGTTACTCGACCACCGGTCTGCACCACCCGTACCAGCCGCAGAGGGACATCGCTGTCGATCGTGCGGTCGGTTGGCGCCAATTCCACCGGCGAATGAAACAGCTCCACCACTCCTGAGTTGATCTCCGTGGTGTCGATCTCCTCGATCGACTGGCCGACGCCGAGCAAGGGACGAACATCGGCACAAGGGACGGCGTCGAGCATAATCCACAGCCGTCCGCCGCGGGCGACGAACGATTTCAGTGCATCGATTAGAGCCGCATCGCGGAAGGCGTCGGCCTGCGAGATGACCATTAGATCCACCGCCTTCCAATCCTCCTGATTGAGCGGATACTGGCCATGATCGAAGCTCGCCGTCAACCGATTTCCTCCGGCATCGATCCGCCCTCCAATCACCAACTCGAACGACCAATGGGCGGGGGCAGGGGGCCATTGCCAATCCATTTGGTGAGGCGGCTCGGGATCAAGCATCAATGCCGCCATCGAAGGCTTCCTGGCCACGTCGAGCGTCAGTCGATGTTCGGCCGGCTGACCGAGCTGATCCTGAATCACCTCGCGGCCATCGCGCTCGACCATCAACATCACATGAACTTCGACCTTATCCTTTCCTGCTACAGAACGCGGTACTTGAATGTAGATGGGCAGGTGTTCGAGGCTGCGCGGTGGCAAGGCGAAACGGCGGCCGCTCTGCAAATGCGTAACCCCATCGACCGTGGCTACCAACATGCCTTCTTCGGTGCTGGTGCTGTAATTGGAAACCGTAGCGCGAAGAACCAGAGTGCCGCCCGGATAAACGATCGTTTGCGGCATCAGACCCAGCGAATTGAAATGCAGTCCTTGGCGCTGTGGACCACGATCCGTAGCGCTGTTCTCGGTGTTGCCGACCGACCGTTCCTGCTGCGCCATCAGCGGACGGGTAGCGAGCAATGACACGAGAATCAGAACATACACGAGCAATGATCGCCAACTCCATGCCGGTGACCAGCAGTAGGGGGACGCCCGATACACCTGCATACTGTCAGTTTCTCCTTGCCTAGCGAGACGAGCGACATCAACGGTGGGCGTGAGGCACCAGTTACCGCAGTCAAGCATGGGCAGGTTGCAGGTCACAGGGAAGCCACGCATTGATGCACGCGACGCGTCGCTTCATCTATCTGTTCGACCACAGCAAGTTCTGCCAGCTCCGGTAGCGTGAGTTGGTGCGGGTACCAGCGTTCGATGGTCTGGCCCAACCGATCAACCAACTGCGAAGTAACACGGCGGGACGCTGGTAGCGTAGCAAGATTCTGCCGTTGGGTCCACATGCGCAAACGCAAACATGCCGGTCCTCCTCCCCCGGCCATGCTCTCGTCCAGCGACACGAATTCGACATGGTCGATGGGTACTTCGGGATCGGCCAACAACCGCTTGATCACCGCGCCAGCAGCCGGGCTCTGCTGGCACTGCCTGGGACAGAGCAACAACATCTTGGGGACATCAACGCCTCCACGCCCGCGGTCCAGCGGTGGGGAGAGAATCTGCGAATTGAAAAAGTAGCTGGCCACCGCCTCCTGCACCGACATCTCTTCCTGCCGCACTACACGACGAACCAGTGGCACGCCGGTCGTCTGGTAGAAACGCCCCTCGAGATCGTCCAGCACCTGCTCGGCATCGAGAAACGCCAACTCATGGTGCACCAACACGTTAAGATGGCTCGTGGCGATCACGTCGTTATGGAATACGCCGGCCGAGATGGCGTGCGGGTGCTGCCGGAGGCCTACCACGCGATCTGGACTCAGACGGTGCCTCCGCGCGATGGCCTCGCTGGCCGCGCGTGTTTGTCGCGGGAGAAACTGCCAAGCAGGGGATAGCTCTTCCCCATCCGCTCCGTAGACAAAGAGGTGAAACGCGATATCACCGGCAGGAGCGCACAATCGCATGTGATTTGCCGCCCCTTCGTCGCGCAAAGGAACGATGGCCGAGAGGGGTTGATGAACGACGCTACGTGGCGATGGAAAAAACAATTCCAACTCGGACCGCCGCTCCGCGGCTTCGCCAGCGCGGTGCCATGAAGCAATGAGATTGGCCGGAGTAATGTGGTCCCGTCCATCCGCGCTGTCACACGCCGGTGTAATCGTCGCCGCGTTGGCCACCCACATGAACGCCCCGCTGAAGGCGGCCGACAGGGCTTGCGGTTGTTCGGCCAGTGCCGCAGCCAGGCGCTGGGGGGGGGGCCCCCGGAACCCCAAGTTCGCCAACAGTTGCCAATTCGGCCGCCACGGCGGTAACCATAAAAACTGCGGGATGCCCAGCGAGGCCACCAACTGCATCTTGCGCAATCCTTGCAAGGCCGCCTTTCGAGGATGACTCACTTGACCGGCATGCTCATGCGATGCAAGATTGCCCACCCCCAATCCACCAAAATGATGGGAAGGGCCTACCAACCCGTCGATATTCGCTTCGATCCACATAGGCAGCTATCACCATTCCATCCCCGGCAACTTCCGCCGGGCATCGATCATCTCGTGCGCCTCCAACGAAGCAACCGGATAGGAGCAGTAGTCGACGGCAAAGTATCCGCTGGGGCGATGATTGCCGCTCTTCCCTACTCCACCAAAAGGCAGCCGTCCGCTCGCACCAGTCGTCTGCCGATTCCAATTGATGACCCCGGCACGCACACGGTGCAAGAAGTAATGGAAGTCGTGCACATCGTCGGTGATCAGCCCCGCAGCCAACCCATATTCCGTAGCTCCTGCCACGCGGATCGCCTCGTCGAAATCGTCGACCCATTGCGCCGTCAACAAGGGCCCAAAGTGCTCACAGTCCTCGAGCGCCTCCGTACTTGGGACCTGAACCAAGCCGGGAGAAACCAACGCCGGCGACCTGGGATCGGCACGCAAGCGAACCAGCACTTCGGCACCGGCATCCTCCCAACGTTGCTGCGCTTCCTCCATCGCTCGGGCAGCTCGCCAATGGATCAGTGGCCCCATGAACGGCTGGGGGTCCTCCAGCGACAAACCGATGCGCAATCGCGGAATCAAATCGATCAATCGCTTGATCAGTTTATCGTACAGAGAACGTCCGACAACAATCAACCGACGCGCACATGTACAGCGTTGACCGGACGAGAGGTAGGCCGAAAGGATCGTGGTAATGGCTGCCGCTTCGATGTTCTCCGTGCGGTACACCACCAAGGGATTGTTGCCTCCCATTTCGAGGGCCAGCATCGTTTGCGGACGTCCAGCCAATTGGCGATGCAGCTCTGCGCCCACACGATAGCTTCCGGTAAACAAGACTCCATCGACTCGCGCGTCCTCGGTCGCCACCTGCCCGACATCCGCGCCACCGTGAACCACATTGAAAACCCCATCGGGCAAGCCGACATGCTGCCAAGCCTGCGCGATCCATTGCCCCACGGCCGGCGTGTATTCACTGGGCTTGAACACGATCGTATTTCCCGCCAGCAACGCCGGCAGGAAGTGGCCACCGGGAATGTGTGCGGGAAAGTTGTAAGGACCGAGGACGAACATAACACCCAACGGTCGGAACCGCGTCACAGCGCGATGCTCTCCCAACTCCTGCGATGTCGTCCAGCGCCGGTTGAGCAGCGCGTCGATGCTGGTGTCCACTTTGGCAGCGCACGTGTCGACCTCCGTCCGCGCCTCCCATAACGGTTTACCACTTTCCAAGGCGATCAGTCGCGCCAGCGCCTCTTTGTGTTGCGTCAAATAATCGGCGTAACGGCGACAGTAATCCATGCGCGTCTCCAACCGCGTTTCCGCCCAGATGGGAAACGCTTCACGGGCAGCTGCAACCGCTCGCCTCGCTTGTTCGGGCGAAGCCCAACATCCTTGCCACACGAGGCTTGCATCGTTGGGAGATCGCGATGCTCCTGCCGCCCCTGCGCCTTGTTGCCAACTGCCACCAATCCATTGCATCCCTTGTATGGTCATCGCCCCCGCTGCCATCTGCGCGTTTTTCTCGCCTGCTACCTGTGTGCGATCATTACGTCCGATCGCTCGTTGCCTTCTTGCGGTCCCACCACTCGTCGAGCTGGACCGGATGCCCTTGAACGGTCTTCGCATCCTGTCCGGCTCGTGCCGACCACCCAAGAAGATTCTATCCTCAGGGATAGCCGATGGGCGTCCACTAAAACCAAAAACAAGGAGCGCCGCTCGGTTGTAAGACACGAGGAGTTTCAATGCACCGGCCAGCAATTCCCTCCTCGGTCGCCATTCTTGTTATGAAGGGGACTCTGTTTGTGGTACACTGCCTACGTCCTGCCCGAATTCCTGCTACGGTAACGTCTGATCATCCGCTGTTGCATATGCTTTCCCCTCGGCTGGAGGCACTGGAATCATGTTCGACCCTTGGTTGTCGCGCATCTTGTTGTCAATCGCGGCGCTGGCGAATACCTCAGTTTGGTCGGATGAAGGAGGGAGTGGGATCGACCGCGACGGCGAAGTACGCCACCAGGCGATCGCCGCCATGGAGAAAGCAACCGCGTTTTTTTCCGAACAAGTCGCCCGGCACGGCGGTTACGTGTATCTCTACACGGCCGACCTGCAGCAACGCTGGGGAGAGGGGGAAGCCACGGAGGATCAGATATGGGTGCAGCCGCCGGGAACGCCGACCGTAGGGCTGGCCTTCTTGGAGGCATATGACGCCACGAAGTCCCCGCAATACTTGGCGGTGGCCACGAGGGCCGGCGAAGCGCTGGTTTATGGTCAACTGGTCTCTGGCGGTTGGGCCAACTGCATCGACTTCGATCCTCAGGGAGAGCGGGTGGCGCGGTATCGCCACGGTCGAGGACGTGGCCGCAATCATAGTTCGCTGGACGACGGTCAGACGCAATCAGCTTTGACCTTCCTCATTCGCTTGGATAAGGCGCTGGACCACCAGCATGCCGCCATCGCCGAGGCGATACGCACGGGGTTGGACGCTCTTTATGACGCTCAGTTCCCGCACGGTGGCTTTCCTCAGGGTTGGGACGGTCCAGTGCCACAAGATATCGTACCGCAGCCGGCTAGCTATCCGCCCTATGATTGGCGCACCGAAGGCCGAATCAAGAACTACTGGGACATGCCTACCATCAACGACAATGTTCCCGGATACGTGGCGGAGACGTTGATCACTGCCATACATACCATGGGAGAACAGCGCGCCGAAGCAGCCTTGCGAAAACTGGGCGACTTTCTCGTCCTGGTACAGATGCCCGCTCCGCAATCGGGATGGGCTCAACAGTACGATTTCGACATGCATCCCATCTGGGCCCGTAAATTCGAACCGCCGGCGATCGCCAGTGATGAGACGCAGGAAGTTATCGAGACCTTGATGACCATCTATGAGGTGACGGGCGACGCGAAGTACTTGGAACCGATACCTCGAGCGCTGCGATGGCTGGAAGAAAGTCTCCTGCCCGATGGCCGACTCGCTCGCTATTACGAGTTGCATACCAACCGTCCGCTGTACATGCGGCGCCAGGGCGACCGCTACGACCTGACCTATGACGACACGAACCTACCGGATCACTACGCCTGGAAAATCGGCTCGCGGATCGAGCGTCTGAGTCGCACCTACGAACGACTACGCACTGCACACAATGTCAACCTTACTCCGCCCAGGGTACCGACAGTCGATCAAGTCCGCCGCATCATCGACCGCTTGGATTCCCAGGGCCGGTGGATCGAAACGTTCGACGGGCAACGATTGCCTGGTCAACCCAAACTGTCCCGCGGTCAGTTGTATCTATCCAGTGAAACGTTCGCGAAGAACATCACCACGCTGGCTCGCTACGTCGCCGCGACGACCGATTCGCCGGCAGAGCAGTGAATCACAGGCGGCCGTGGGACCGTGCCTCGCCGTTCTGTGGCGCCTCCCACCCCTTCGCCTTGCCGGCGAGCGTCGCTGCGGTGCGGCACGCCTCGCCATGTCAACAACAACCCAGGTGGCCTCACTCGCGTAGCGGTGATCGAAATCGAAGCGGTGAATGCGGTACCGACTGCCGCGGTAAAACGGCTCGCCTTCCTCGATGCGTGGGACGAACCGTGGGCCGGCTCATTCCTCCGGGTAGCATGGTTTGCCGCGCACCATCGCGCTGATATCGGTACGCGAAGGTTCGTGGCATCACGCGAACCTACCCGCAGCGCGACCGATCGCCGCGCAAGATTGCTGGGTTAGCGGCCTGAGCGACGTTGGTGGCCACTCAAGCCACCGAACGAATCATCGCTTCTGCAGGGCGTCATTGCCAGAATTGTTGCATGCCCCTTAGAATGAGGCATTCGCAACTCTTGGGCGGCAACTGAAGAGAGCTACAGGAACCAATTGTCCATGTTTGAGTCATTGTCCGAAAGTTTGCAATCCGCGTTCAAGAGCTTGTCCGGCAAGGGAAAGCTCACCGAAGCCAACATGCGCGCCGGGCTCGAAATGGTCGAGCAAGCCCTGCTGGAGGCCGACGTCAGCTATCCTGTCGTGCAGGACTTCATGGCCCGCGTGTCCGAAAAAGCGCTTGGGCAAAAGGTTCTCCTGTCGCTGAAGCCTCACGAAGAGTTCATTCGTATCGTTCATGAAGAGCTGGTCAATATCTTGGGGCCAGTCGATCCCTCGATCCCTGTGAAGAAAGGGGAGGTCACCAAGATCATGCTCTGCGGCCTGCAGGGATCGGGAAAGACCACCACGGCCGCGAAACTCGCATTGCTGCTCAAAGAGCAGAAGGTGCAACCCTTTTTGGTGGCGGCCGACTTGCAGCGCCCGGCGGCCATCGAGCAATTGCACACCCTTGGCAAGCAAATTGACGTGCCCGTCTATAGTGAGCCGGGCGCGGCCGATCCGGTCCAGGTTTGCCGCAATGGCGTGGCAGCGGCCCGAGCCCAACATGCTGATATCGTCATCTTGGATACCGCAGGGCGGTTGGCCATCGATCAGGAGTTGATGGACGAGCTGAAGGAAATCGACCGCCAGGTCCAGCCCGATCAAGTGTATTTGGTCGTCGATGGCATGACGGGGCAAGATGCCGTCAACAGTGCTGATGCCTTCAACAAGGCCTTGTCCATCGATGGAGCAATTCTTACCAAACTCGACGGTGACGCGCGGGGTGGCGCACTGCTGAGCGTAAAGCACGTGACGCAGGTTCCGATCAAATTCATCGGTACTGGTGAGCACGTGGATGCCCTCGAGCCGTTCCGTCCGGAAGGGATGGCCGGGCGTATCCTGCAAATGGGGGACATTGTCGCGGTCGCTCAGCAAGCGCACCGAATCATCAGCGAGAAGGAGAGAGAAGAGCTCGAATCCCGTTTGGCATCCGGACAGTTCACGCTCGAAGAATTTCGGGGCCTGCTGGCTAAGGTGGCCAAGCCCGGTTTGATGCAAAAAATGATCGGGCTGATGCCGGGCATGGGGCAATTGAAAGACCTGATGCAGGGGGCCGACGCCGATGGCGAGATGCGTACCATGCTCGGGATCATCGATTCGATGACCAAAGAGGAGCGGCGGAACCCAAAGATCATCGATGCGCCGCGACGCAATCGAATCGCTCGCGGTGCGGGGGTGCCACCGAACATGGTTTCGATGCTTATCAAGCAATTCCAGGTTCTGGCGCCCATGATGCAGATGGCTGCCGGAGGAGGAATTCGCGATCGGATGGCCATGATGCAGCAAATGCAGCAGGCGATTGCCGGTGGCGACCCGACCATGACTGTAATGCGGGTGAAGAAGGGCACCGGCAAGCGGTTGACGGCAAAGGAGCGAGAAAAGATGCGTCGGGATCGCGAAAAGCTGTTGCGGAAGATGAAAAGAAAGAAAAAATAACGGCTTGCTAGATCGATATGGGTTTGAGATACTTTGGAGCACCTCTATCACCAGTCATCGTCAGATCGGTATTGGCCAAAGGCTGGTTCGACTACCCGGTCTGATGGTAGGTCATTTGTCCATCACGTCAGTAGAAGTTTTGTCAGGAGTTTAGTGCGTGGCAGTTCGAATCCGTCTGAAGAAAATGGGTCGTAAGCACCGTCCGTTCTTCCGTCTTTGTGCCGTCGATTCCCGTCGGCCACGAGATGGCAAAGTGATTGAGGAGTTGGGCTACTACGATCCTATGGTTCCAGAGACGGACGCGCGTGCGATCCTCAATGCCGATCGTATTCAGTATTGGTTAGGTGTCGGTGCTCAGCCAACCGAGAAAGCTGCTGTCCTCATTCGCAAGTATGGCCCCAACGGCACCCATCTAGAGAAACAGCGGGAAGCTCTTGAACGCCTGAAGAGTCAGCGGCGTCGGCCAACCTCAATGACTCCACCGGCAGCAACGAAGGATGCACCCTCAACCGCACCGTCGGCGTCCGAAGAAGGGGCGACAGAACCTGCTGCCACCGAAGACACGGCGGCAACTTCCTGAACGTTGCCCCATCACTCACGAAGGACCTTGCACACCGCCCCGCCCGGGAAGTAAGCGTGGCATTGAGGGCTCTTTCACCACGCGTTCCCCGGTCACCACACGTCCCCCGGTGTCGGCAAGCCGCTGCTGGCGGCCCGTGGTGCGCATCGATCGCCGTTGATGGTCGATCCCCAAGCAAAAAGAAACGGTGGCGTTCAAATCCTGGATTTAGACGGGTGACTCGACGGCGTAACATCTCCACGCGTCAGTCTCCCCCTGGTCTCGCCCCTGTTGAATGGTCGCCGCCTGGCTCTACCGCGGTGGCGTGTCCCGCGACCATGCTCGCGACCAGCACCTCCATGAACAGACATGGCCCTGGGATCAGCCCCCGCTCCTCGTCAGACGGTCGTGTCCTTTTCAGTCGCCCAGTGGAACCACTGCGGCACGCGGCCGTCCGCCCCCGGACGCGGTGATCAGCGAACGACGATGAGGCACACATGCTGGGCAACGTATCCGCCGAGCATACTCAGTGACATGCCTGGTAACGGGCAGGCATGCACTACTTTCCACGCCAATCCAAGCGAAGGGTGGATCGCGGAAAAGATTTTCGACAGACAAGCATAACTCTTGCGACGTCGACACGATTTGTGTTCTAGGGTTGGTAAGCGAACACGGTTCGGTCTTCCTTATCAACTCTCTCTGCCAATTATGCGATTTCTGTTGTTTTTGACGGCTGCGTTCACCTGCCTCGGAACATGGGGCGCACTTCATCGTTACACCACAGCGGAAATCCATCGTCTCGTTCGCGTGGATGGGGAAGGCAACGTATGGGACGCTCGGGAGCGAACCTGCGTCGACACGGTGTCGGCATTTTTCCGAAACCGTGATCAAGGAGAATTGCTCGGCGGCCAATCCGAGTGGTTGGTATCACCTGCGGCGGATGACGATTCGCCGCGGCAGGCCGCACCAAGCAGTGGCCGAGAACCACTGTTTCCGTCGGACGAGCATCTGCGCCGGCACATGCAGAGAATCCTGGACGCTGCGGCAGCGGAGTTGCGTGACGTGTTGCAAGATCAGCCGCAGCCTGCATCTACCAGTCGGGAGCGACGTCACCCAGTTTCGGAAGAGGCCCACTGGGCATTCCTCCCCTTGCGGCAAGTAAGTATCCCCAACGAACCGTTCGCTTGGCATCCCATCGACCGTTTTATTCGCCAGCGACTCAAGGACACTGGATTGGCTCCCAACCCACCAGCTCCAGTAGTGACGCGCATGCGACGTCTATCCTACGACCTACGAGGGTTACCACCAAACGCTGAAACGATCGAGGCTTGGCAACATCGCCTGGAAGAAGGCCCCGAAGCTCCTCAGGCGTGGGCCGAGCTGGTGGACAACTATCTGCAAGATCCCGCCTTTGGGGAACACTGGGCGCGACTGTGGCTGGATCTAGCCCGGTATGCGGACAGCGATGGATACGAGCTGGACGAATTCCGTCCCCACGCTTATCCCTACCGTGACTTTGTCATCTGGGCATTCAATCACGACCTGCCCTACGATCGGTTTGTGCAATGGCAGATCGCCGGAGATGAGTTACTCCCCGACTTCGCACCGGCGGTGGCGGCTACCGGTTTCCTGGCGGCGGCACCTCACAACACTTTCATGCCGCAGCCGGTCGAGCGTTACGATGAATTGCACGACCAAATCGACACCATCGGTCAAGCGCTGCTGGGGCTCAGCATCGGCTGCGCGCGGTGCCACGATCATTTTTACGATCCCATCAGTATCGAGGACTATTACGGTTTGGTGGCTGTGTTCGAAAGTGCAACTCGCACCACGCGATTTCTACGGGCTGAACAATCCGCGCCCGATTATGCCGCTCTGGCGCAACCGCTGATCGACGCTGAGGAAGCACTTCACGAACTGCAGGTGGCTCGTATTCGTGCCGACAAGATCGCGCGACTCGACTTCACTCCGCAAGAGAAGGAACTCCTGCTCCAGCCAGTGGATCCGCACAATCTGCGTCAGCAGGAATTGTTGGCACGTTGCGGCGGGTGCCTACGTGCCGATGCTGCGGACTTTGAACCCGATCTACGCCCCTTGCCCGAACACGAGGACCAGTGGGCGGAGCTCACCCCACGCATCGCTAACCTCAAAGCCACGCTCCCCATGGCTCCGCCTCAAGTGCTCAGCATCCAAGGAAGCGAAGCACGGCCAACGACGCTGCAACGGGGAGGAAAACTTGAAAATGGTGATACGCTGCTGGGGCCCCAATTCTTGCCAATTCTGCTGCCTGCCGACGCCCATGGATCTGGAGGGTGGCGCCGTTGGCTGCCACCGGTCTGGCAGTCCGCCGCGTCGCATCCGCGAACTGCCATGGCTTACTGGATAACCGACGTCGAGTCGGGAGCCGGAGCTCTTGTGGCTCGCGTAATCGTCAATCGACTTTGGCAACAGTACTTCGGTACCGGATTCGTCTCCGACAGCAACGACTTCGGATTTCGCAGTGCCGTCCCTAGCCACCCCGACCTCTTAGAGTGGCTCGCTGGCGAGCTGGTGCGCAGCGGCTGGAGCCTAAAACATCTCCATCGACTGATCGTCACCAGCGAAACCTATCAACAATCAAGTCGCCTCCAACCGGAACACCTAGTACAAGACCCCTGCAACCAGTGGTTCTCACGATACCCCATCAAGCGTTTATCGGCGGAGATGTATCGCGACAGCGTTTTGTGGGTGACTGGCAACCTGAATAGCGAGATGTATGGTCCCAGCATCTTTCCTCCCATACCCCTCGAAGCGATCTATACCGACGACTACGAGCTGGACGCCAAGTGGCCCACCGATGTTGAGGAAGGGCCGGCGGTGTGGCGCCGTTCCATTTATATCGCACTGCGACGCAGCAACACGGTTCCCCTGCTGACGTTATTGGATGCTCCCGATGGTGGCAAATGCCGTGGGCGACGCATCCCAACGACAACTCCAGTGCAAATGTTAGCCTTGATGAATTCACCCTTCTTGGTGGACCAAGCGGCGCGGATGGCGGAACAGCTCAGCGAGACCTCGCTCGACCTGGAGGTACAGATACAAACCATGTATCGACGCATGTTCCAGCGGCGGGCCAGTGACGAGGAACTGAGCCTACTGTACGGCACCATTGTCCAACGACGCCAACAGGAAGATGTGTACGACAGTGAAGTACTGGCCGAGATCTGCCACGCGCTGATGATAAGCAATGAATTCCTGTACATCGATTGATTTCCGTGGACCATTTCGGGACACCAACTCTTCCCACAGCCAAGCCATCGCATGATATCCAGACGTGATTTTCTTACTCACTCGTCCGCCGGCCTCGGAGGGCTGGCATGGTCCACCTTGATGGCTCAATCGAGCCGGGGCGCGATCGCGGCCCATGGGCCGGCCAAGAGCGTCATCTGGCTATTCATGAACGGCGGTCCATCGCACATCGATTTGTTCGATCCGAAACCGGAACTTGAGCGCTGGGACGGGAAGCTGTTCCCCGGCGACGTGGATACCCTTTTTCCCTTTCCCGGTCCGGTCATGAAGAGTCCATTTCGTTTTCGTCAGCATGGAGACAGCGGTGCGTGGGTTTCCGAGCTTTTTCCGCATCTGGCACGTCACGTCGACGACATTGCTTTTATCCGTTCCTGTACGACGGAGGCGAAGAACCACGGAGCTGCACTCTACAACATCAATACTGGCTCGGTCCTCATGGGGGCTCCCCACGTCGGAGCCTGGGCGACCTACGGTCTGGGAACCGAGAATGATGACCTGCCCGGTTTCATCGCCATGTTCGATCACCGCTCCTGCCCCGAGACAGGGGTGCAACTGTGGGGCTCTGGTTTTCTTCCTGGCCAATATGGCGGAGTCACGTTGCGTCCTGCCGATCCCCCTGTCCTATACTCCCGCCGACCGGATCGATATTCGCCAGCTGGCCAGGCCGTGCAAATCGATCTGGTCCGGCAGCTGAACGATCGACACGCGCAACGACTACCGAACTGTGAAGAACTGCATCAGCGCTCGCGGGCGCTTGAGCGAGCGTTTCGGATGCAAGTGTCGATTCCAGAATTGACGAATATCCAACAGGAAGATGCAGCCTCGCGTCGTCTTTATGGAATCGACGATCCGCCGTGCCGCTACTTCGGTACGCAACTTCTGATGGCGCGAAGGATGGTAGAACGCGGAGTGCGGTTCATCCAGATCTATCACGGTGGAGCCGTACGCAACTGGGATCAACATTCTCGATTGCGGCAGGAACATGCCGCGCTGTCCTACGAGACCGATCGCCCCATCGCCGGACTGTTGCAAGACCTCAAACAACGAGGGCTGCTCGATTCCACCCTTGTCGTGTGGGGTGGCGAGTTTGGGCGGACACCAACTTCACAAGACTTCGATGGTCGTGATCACAATCCCCATGGTTTCACCATGTGGATGGCGGGAGGGGGTATCCGTGGCGGCACTGCCGTCGGAGCCACCGACGAGTTTGGATGTCGCGCTGTAGAACGTCCCGTCACCGTCCATGATGTCCATGCCACCATTCTCAACCGCTTGGGAATCGACGCCGAGCAATTGAGCTTCCGATTCGGTGGCCGCGATCAAACCTTGACCAATGGGCTGGGGAAGACCATTGGCGAGGTCTTGAGCTGATGCCAGGGACGTCGGCCACCGGGTTAGCCACACTTCCCCACTGCACAATCCATACAATCGTTGCCGTCTCTGTAGGCCCTTCGGCAATCGGTGCATCATATCGTTCCACGCGAAAGCGTGTCATCGGTTGGCAACCTAAAGTCTACTTGAGCGCCGGATGAATTGGTGCGTGACGCGATAGCAATGACCAATACCGTCCGTCCACAGAGCAGCATCTGTTCCCCGTTCTGCTAGTGTATGCCAAGGTTGGGTTATGCGACATCTGTCCCGAGTATCTCGACATGGTGGGGCCACGGTGGAAATGGCGGTGGTTCTTCCACTGCTGGTCACCATGGTATTCGGCACCATTGAAGTCACCAATGCGATTCATCTGACACAAGGTTTGAAAATCGCGGCCTACGAGGGAGCCCGCGTGGCCTTATTGCCCAACGCTGATTCCAGCAAAGTCGAGCATGCCTGTCGCCGCATTCTTGACGCACGTCGAATTCGTGAGGCAACAATCGAAATCACTCCCGGAAACTTTCCCAGTAAACCCTATGGAACACCGATCACCGTCACCTGTTCCGCACCGCTGTCAGCCAATCTAATCAGTCCCGCCATCGTGTTGAGCGATCGAGTCGCCACGGGCACGGTCACCATGATGAAAGAGCGCTAGGCATCGTCGAGGCTTTATTGCCCATCCAACGTGGAAACGCTGCCGTCCTCAGGCTACCCAGGGCATGCTGAATTCATACTGTTTCACCGCTAACCGAACATGAGGTCCGCCGATGATGTCGGTCACATCCCCGGTTCCGCACCACCTCCCGCGTCGAAATGCACGTAGTCGCCCACGACAGGGGGCCATCCTGGTGATGGTGGCGTTGTTGCTACCGGTGATGGTCATTCTGGCAGGATTCACCATCAACATGGCGCTGCTCCAGTTGCGCAAAACCGAATTGTTTGTCGCCGCAGATGCCGCGGCCCGCGCTGGGGGACGGGAAATGGGGATGGCGAAGTCCTCGGCGGAGGCAGTGGCTCGCGCACAACAATTCGCTGCACTGAATACCGTCGGCGGCACCCCCGTAGACTTGCAACCGGGAGATATTGAATTCGGCCAGTCGACACGGAACGGCCTGGACCGGTACGTTTTCGATCCGCAGGGGGTGTTCAAGAATGCCATGCGCGTCACGGTATCCCGCGACGATTCCCACGCCGGTGGTCCCGTTGACTTACTGTTCCCCATGCCCGGTGTCGACACTTCCGTCCCCCTGTCCCAAACCTCGGTATCGACGCAAGTACAGGTCGATATCGCCATCGTCGTCGATCGCTCTGGCTCGATGGCCTACGCCTCTGACGAAATCGCCAAGTATCCGCCGGCGCCGAAATCGGCGCCACCCGGTTGGGACTTCTGCGATCCCGCTCCACCGAACAGCCGATGGTTGGACCTCGTTGCTGCCGTCGATGTGTTCACACAACAATTGTCCCAATCTGCCACCGCGGAGCTGGCCTCGTTGGTCACCTACGCGGACACCGCACTGATCGAGCAACCGCTGACCATCGACTACGCACTGATCAATCTCAACCTCAGTAAATACACCCAGCGGCTGTGCGCCGGCGCCACCAACATTGGAGGCGGCATCCTGGCGGGGATGACATCGCTGACGCTGGGAGCAACGCAACGGCACGGCGCCGTCAAGGTGATCATCGTGATGACCGATGGGAAGCACAACACCGGCATCGATCCGCTCGTCGCCGCCAAAACGGTTGCCGCTCAAGGAATCATGATCTTCAGCGTGACATTCTCCGACGAAGCGGATCAAGCGCGCATGAGGGCGGTAGCCCAAGAAGGCCAAGGCAAACACTTCCATGCCTCAAACGGTGCGGAATTGAAAGACGTATTCCTGGAAATCGCTAAACAATTGCCGGTGCTGATCACCGAGTAGGTCAAGACCGCATCAAGCAGGTCGACGAGAAACGGGAACAACTGATTATGCGACGAGATACACCAAGAACTATTCCCATTGATCCGTTGGTACTCCGCCGAAGACTGCTCGGACGCAACCGTGGCACGACCAGTGTCGAATTCGCCCTGGTGCTGACCATCTTCGTCATCTTCGTCTTCGGCATGATCGAGTTTGTGCGTGTTTCCCAGTTGCGACACGCATTGGATACAGCCACTTACGAAGCTGCGAGGATCGTCATCGTACCCGGCGCCCAGGTAGCCGAGGCCGAAGCGCATGCCAACGAGCTCCTCGCTCCCCACGGTCTGCGCGTTAAACAAATCAAAGTCTCTCCCTCCCCGATCTTGGAAGAGACTCCGGAAGTCACCGTGCGCATCGAAGCTGCCGCTGCCGATAACGCTTGGGGCCTGACTCGCTTTACCAAGAATCTCCAATTGGCCGCAGAGACGACCCTGTTGACCGAACGTGCCCCCACCGTGCTCGCGAAAGCGATTGAGATCCCCCCACCTGACCCTAAACCCAAGCCAAAACCCAAGCCAAAACCCAAGCCAAAACCCAAGCCAAAACCCAAGCCAAAACCCAAGCCAAAACCCAAGCCGAATCCAAAACCCAAACCAAAACCGAAGCCCAAGCCAAAACCGAAGCCAAAACCGAAGCCTCAACCGAAGCCTCAACCGAAGCCGAAGCCCCAACCGAAACCGAAACCGAAACCGAGCTTGTAGCGGACCTCCTGACTGCCAACGCTACGCAGTTGGCGGCCCAAGACGCACCACACCAAACTTCGGTGCCTGCGGCGCAGGTTGCGGTGGGCTACCGACTCGGGTTCATGTCGTGCGTCGCTGGTCGACGAGCAACGGAGAGAGGTGGGGGTTACTTTCTCCCCAGTAACCGATCCAAGGAATCTGCTGTTTGATAAATCAGCGCTTCGGGATAGTGAGCATAGGGATGAAAATACTCGAAGGTGAGGAAGCCGTCATATCCAACATGCTCGAAGGCATCCATTACCGCAGGCCAGTTCGTGGTTCCATCGAGAAGGGGGCGAAAGGCTTCTAAAGAGTGATCGGTCCCTTTCTTGGAGTATTCCTTCAAGTGCACGTTTTGGATGCGGTCACCAAGGATGGGAATCCAATGTTCAGGAAACTGATACTCCATGATGTTCCCTGTATCGAAGTGCACTCGAACGAACGGACTGTCAAAGCTGTCGACAAAATCCACCATTTCGAATGGGGACAGCAAGAATCCGTTGAAGAAGATGTTCTCGATATTCAAGTGCACCCCCAGCCGCTCGGCAATCGGCAGCAGTCGTCCGATCGCTTCGCGCGCCCTGCGGTGGCACACATCATTGGGCGTGGGTTCATGCTCAGGGCGCCAAGGCATGTGGACTGCACCGGGCACGACCAATAAATTCTCCGTCCCCAACGCATGCGCCGCGCGGATCATCAACTCCGCCAACTCCATTCCTCGCGCTCGTTCCACCGGATCATTACTGGTTAGCGGATACGGCCAGAACAGGAAGGAGCAGACGCCGCTGATGCGAATCCCGATCTCCTCGGCCATCGCTCGAATGCGGTGATAGTCGTCGGTACTTTTTTCCGGCGAAAGATCATTCTCCAAGTCGTAATTCAACTCGATTCCATCGAAGCCAGCGTCTTTGGCCAATTGCAAACATCTCCGTAAGTCCATCTTTTCTGGATAGGGGAACGCCCACAGGTTGATCGATTTCAACATCATGTAACGCTTGCCGGGCGCCGCCGGGGCTTGCAGAGTTGCATCGCCCAGAGCCGCAGTCGCCGTCGCTCCCGCTGGCGCGAATGCGGCATAAGACAACAGCTGCCGGCGGCTTAGTCGGGGAAATGTCGAGTCGTTGGGTGAGGGCTTCATCACACTATCCTTCGCAAACGTTGCGGTCTGGTAGTCCATCAAGCAAGTACAACGATTACACCGCGGCGCGCCCGTCGATTCGCGGCGACGCATGCTCGGGCCACTGCCGCAACTCTCCCCAACCCGCTCACACCGCGGCAGCAGTGATTGTTCGGAGTGACGCGCCGACTATCGCCCGGGCCTTCCCTACTCACTCTTGCCGGCCGATGACTCCGCGGTCGACTTGTTTGCAGCCAGCTGAATCTTGCCGAACAAGTGCCCTCCTCGATCATCGTGTTGCCAAGTCCCTGCGTACTTATCGCGATGAAGGACGACTCGGGCCGAAAAGGTTCCCAGTCCAGGCATCAGCCAGTTGTCTAGCGTCAGAACCGGTGTGGTCCCCGCCCACTTGACTTCAATGGGTACCGGCAACGTCAGATCACGATCTCCGTAGACAATGCGTGCCGTGATCTGCCACAGGTCGCCCTCGGGTAGTTTCTCCACCTGGAGAATCTCGTAACTCTCCTCTCGCAACCGATCCAAGGGCATACCATCCACGGTGAAATGACCGGTCAACCGCGCGCCGGTCAGCAGGCGTTCGAAACGCTGGTGCAGGGCGGATTGCGGCTCCTGACCATCATTCACCGACGTGCGATCCACACCATCGACCGTGGCATCCTCCTGCGGGGCTCGCGGCGAAGTTGCCTGAGATGCAGTTTCTTGCGCGACGACCATCATTCCCAGCCAAGTGCCACTTACAATCCACAACAATGGAGCAAAAGCTGCGTGCCTCTTCACTCTGTCATCCTCCTCGACTGGCCGTATCCAAGAACCGAGATGTGATTCCCGCGTCCGCATACTGCATGCAGCATATCGCCCGGAGACCTGAGATGCAATCATGTGCGGTAAAGAGCAAGGCGCAGGAATCGGCCAGCGTCAAGGCCATGGCCGAGAAGGCATGGCCGCCGCATGGGCTGCACGAAGTCGGCATCGGGCACCGGCGATCGACGTAACAAACAGGTGCGCCAGGCATCCGCGAAGCGGGGGTTCGCCTATTCGGTTAGCGACGCCAGGGCGAAGCCTTCCGCGGTCGATTCCAGCAACGAACACCACGGTACCGACGGTCGCCATCCACAGTTCCACCCAAGGGGACGGCGCTCGTCAACTAGGGCGATTCTTTTCAATCAGCCATGAGGTGGTGCTGTATTGCCACCTGGCCAGCAGCGATCAAGAAGATACCGTTAGCATAAACCGTCGCCCTGACAACTTGTGGTGTGCTGGCATCGACCATCGCCAGGTGAAGAGCGGCGAAAGCGTTCCTCCCTGGAGCCTCGGCACAGGCTCTCCGAGGAAGGAACCAGCCGTTCCACCCGAGGAAACAGCCGGCGTTTAAGCGTCGGTCCCCTCCTCACGGAGGCGGACATAGACCTCCCCGTTCTCCACTTTTACCTCGTGGGATCTTGTGGGCTCGGTGGCGGGCAAGGCGATGGCCGCCCCAGTTCGCAGATCGAATTTGGCTCCATGTCGAGGGCAAATAATGCAGTGGTTCTCCACTTCCCCCTCCCCCAACGGTCCGCCATCATGCGTGCAAATGTCATCGAGACAAAACACCTCATCTCCCACACGCACCAACACGACGAACGCATCATCAACTTCGACACACAGTGGAACGGAATCCTGCAACTCCTCCACACGGGCAACCCGATGGAAATCGGCCATGACTACTCCAGTGAGTTCAACGAATGTCGTTCAGGCGTACTCTCGTACCTGCCGCGCAATGGAGGTGCCTAATGCTTCGCGCACACTATCGATGGTGATCCGATCAAAAATCTGTTGGAAGAACCCGGTCACGATCATCCGCGTCGCCTCATTGCGGGTGAACCCTCGCGACTGAGCGTAGAAGATCTGCTCCTCATCGACGCTTCCCGTCGTACTTCCGTGCGTGCAACGCACATCATCGGCGAGGATCTCCAATCCGGGAATCGAATCGGCCCGCACGTGGTCGCTCAGCATCAGATTATCATTGCGTTGATATCCATCGGTCTTCTGAGCGCCTGGCTCGACGCGAATCATCCCGCGCCAGACGGTGCGGGAGCGATCCTGCAGAGCCGCCTTGTACAGAAAATCGCTGCGGCACCCTGCGGCCACATGTTGTTGCAACGTATTGTAAGTCAATTGCTGCCGGCCCTGGGTAAACAGCACACCATTGACTTGGCTGTGCGCCCCCGGCCCGATCAAGGCCACCTGTTGACTGACCTGTGCGAAAAGGGAACCAAGCGCCGAAACCGTCCACTGGATGGACGCGTCACGGTCCAATACTGCACGTTGATGGGCAAAGTGCCACACCTCCTGCCCCCAATCTTGCAGATTGACATAGCGGAGGTGCCCGCCTGGCCGAACGACGATCTCCAGTCCTCCCAAGTGCAAACCGCCTGCCTGCTCATGGGAACTTGATGATTCGTACAGCAACGTCGCCTCGGCTCCTTCATCGATGACGACTAAGGTGTGCCCCGAATCGGTCGCTCCATCGGTCAGTCCGGCAACCAGATGGAAGGGCCGTTCTACATGCACGCCGCGCGGGACATACAGGAAATGCCCGCCGCTCCACACGGCCGCGTGCAGTTGGGCAAACCGATTCTGCTGCCAATCGACGATCCGATGCAAGTACTCGCGGACGATCGCTTCCTGTTCTGCTGCCAGTTGACTGAGATCCCCGAAAATCACTCCTTGATTTTCGGTAGCAGCATCGAGTTGGCGGTAAACGGTAACACCGTCCAGAGTATGTAGCGTCCCCGCTGCGTCGATCCCCTCCTCCAGCCACCGGGGAATCCCCTCGTCGGCCAAGGCGGTGGAACGATCGGTCGCCACTGCCGTCATGGGCAGCGAATATCGATCCAACTTGAAGGGCCGCAGGTCGCTCCGCATCCATTCCTCTTGTCGACGGTCCGGCCAAGAGGATTGTTCGAAAGCCTGCCAAGCCTCCCGGCGTTGTTCGAGCAACCATCGTGGCTCTTCACGAGCCGCCAACCAACGCTCAAATCCTTCGCGTTGAAAAGGCACGGAATCGGAGGCAGTTTCAGTTTGCATGGTATCCATGGACATGAAGAAGGGTACAAAACAGAGTGGAGATGTTGACGTCAACCATCGTCTGGCAGCCAAAGTCGCCAGCTTCGACGGGCTCCCTCGCCGAGGAATCGATCGGGCGCTGAACTAACCGACGGAACCTTCCATCTGCAACTGAATCAGCCGATTCATTTCCACGGCATACTCCATGGGCAGTTCCTTCACCAAAGGTTCGATGAAACCATTGACGATCATCGTGCTCGCTTCATGTTCCGTCAGTCCACGGCTCATCAAGTAGAACAGCTGCTCTTCGCCGATCCGAGAGACGCTGGCTTCATGCCCGATACTGACATTCTTATCCATGATCTCGATGTAGGGATAGGTGTCCGAACGGCTGTGCGGATCCAGAATCAGGGCGTCACAGACCACATTGCACTTGGAATGCTTGGCACCGTGATTGACGCGGACCAAGCCTCGGTAACTGCTCCGTCCTCCATTCTTGCTAATCGACTTGCTGGTTATCTGCCCGGTGGTGTGCGGTGCGGCATGCACCAGTTTCGCCCCGGCGTCTTGATGCTGTCCCTTGCTGGCAAAGGCGATCGATAGGATTTCACCTCGCGCGCCGGGCTCCATCATGTACACAGCCGGGTACTTCATCGTCAGCTTGCTTCCCAAGTTGCCATCGACCCACTCCATGGTGGCATCCTGGTAGGCAACAGCTCGTTTGGTCACCAAGTTGTAAATATTGTTCGCCCAATTCTGGATGGTCGTATACCGACAGCGACTGCCGCGTTTGCAAATGATCTCTACCACGGCCGAATGGAGGCTTTCGCTACTGTACATGGGAGCCGTACATCCTTCTACGTAGTGTACCGACGCTCCCTCGTCGACGATGATCAACGTCCTTTCGAACTGCCCCATATTCTCCGCATTGATGCGGAAGTAGGCTTGAAGCGGGAAGTCGATCTTCACTCCCGGGGGAACATAGATGAAGCTGCCCCCCGACCACACCGCCGAATTCAACGCAGCAAATTTGTTGTCCGACGGCGGAATGATGGTCCCAAAATACTCCCGCATCAAATCGGGGTGCTCCTTCAACGCGGTGTCGGTATCAAGGAAAATCACCCCTTGCTTCGCCAGGTCCTCTTTCAAGGACCCGTACACCACCTCGCTCTCGAACTGCGCCTTGACCCCGGCGAGAAACTTCCGCTCAGCCTCCGGAATCCCCAACCGCTCAAAGGTATCCTTGATCTCCTGAGGAACTTCGTCCCACGATCGCCCATGTTTGTCGGTGGGCTTCAAGTAGTAGTAGATGTCCTGGAAGTCGACGTCGATATCGCCACCCCATGTCGGCATCGGCTTCGCGTTGAATATCTCCAACGACTTCAAGCGGAAGTCGCGCATCCAATCCGGCTCCCCCTTCATTTCGGAGATCTGCGCCACGATCTCGCGGTCTAACCCTTTACGGGCTTTGAAAACAGGCCGGCTTTCCGTTCGAAAATCGTATTTGTTGATCTCGCCAATATCTGGTTTAGCAGTGGTCTGCAGATCGGTAGCCATGGTTTTTTATCTCAAAGCTAGAGAAAGCGTTTCAGTCGCGTCCTACTTTTCAAACTATTGCTCAAGCGGCTCGTGCTCCTGGTCGACCAGAACACGGTTGATCATCCCACCGTCGCCGTTTCGTTCTGGTCTTGCTCGACCATCTGGCGATTGGCACGGTCGGCCTCCGGATGCGCGGCGCGAATGCGTTCGTAACCATGTTGGTGAAGCTCCCGCGCCAACTCCGGACCACCAGTCTCCACGATCTTGCCGCCGAGCATGACGTGCGTGAAGTCCGGGGGGTTGTGCTCCAACAATTTGTCGTGGTGCGTGATGATCAGGAGGCCCATTTTCTCCCGACCGATCTCGGCAATGCTCTTGCTGGCCAACCGTACCGCATCGGCGTCCAACCCACTGTCCGTCTCATCGAGAATGGCAAACTTGGGCTGCAGCATCGCCAATTGCAAAATCTCCGCGCGCTTCATCTCACCGCCGGAAAAGCCATCATTGACGTAACGGCGAGCGAACTCCGGATCGATGTTCAGCTGCTCCATCTTCTCCTTCAGTTCACGACGGAATTCACGCATGGGAATAAGATCTTCTCCCTCCTTGCGCTCTGGGTTGCGCACATTGGTGACGGCGTGCCGCAAGAAGTCGGCCATCCGCACTCCGGGAATCGACATGGGACGTTGGAAGGCGAGGAACAGCCCCGCCCGCGCCCGCTCGTCCGCATCCATCTCCAACAGATCTTGATCATCGAGCAAGATACGACCTTCGGTCACCTCGTATCCAGGATGGCCAGCGATCACCAAACCAAGGGTACTCTTGCCCGATCCATTCGGCCCCATCAGTGCATGGGTTTCCCCTTGGCGGATCACCAGATCCACGCCCCGCAAAATCTCTTTTCCGTCGACCGCTACGTGCAGATTCTCGATTTTCAGTGTGTGCGTCATCACTGCCTGATTACTCACTTCGTTCAAATTCCCAGAAAAATGCCAATACCGTTGATGAAAAACCGTCGGTTGAGCTGCTCCACCATTCCCGCTGGTACCGTGCGTCGCTCGTGCTCCCCTGGACCTCGAACTCTCCTTCCCCCGGCGTATCCGACTGTTCTTTGCCTGTCCCCAACTGTCTTCGCGCCAAGCCCTCCAGTGGACTACTTGCCATGTGCCGCCTGAGCCACCTCGGCGGATACCGGTTTGAACCGACAATGAGGATGTCCATCCAACCGACATTGGTCCAAATGCACTTCCCGCCCCACGGCCTCACTAAGCATCGCTTCCTCCAGCTCACAAACGTGCCTTCCTTGATCGCTCATCGCCAGATCGGGAAACGGACAACACTGCATCTCCAATACAGGAAGCTCTCCATCGGTCCCCAAGTCGACAACCAGATCCCGTTCGGCCAGCCGACGCACCGTCGCCGACATCCGCTGCACCAAATCGGCTCCCACGGAACATCCCGGCTTCAGCTCACGCCCCAGCCGCACGGCAACTCCCTGCAGGATTCGCTCTCGCAGCTCCCGGTCCTCAATTTCCAACACTTCCTGCCACAGGGCACCAACCAGCTCGGAGTAATCTACGCCAGCAAAGCGGGATCCTCGCCGCGTTACCGTGTACTCAAAGACCGGCCGACCACGACCTTCTACCCGTTTCTGCTTGACAATAAGCCCCGCATCCTCCAATCGATCCAGCCGCTGACGGACGGCCGTCGCCGTCACTCCCAACGCCTGCACCAAGCCGCGTACCGTCATCCCCGGGGTTCGGCGCAGGATGTCCAACACCTCCTGGTCGATGGCTCGCACATAGTGGTGACGATCGAACGCTGATTCGGTCATGGTTCTATCACCCAATTCAACCTTGGGAAGACGACGCATGGCGCCAGGTCGTTTTCTCTCCCCGTCTCCGTGAGCTACGCTAGCATCGACCAGTCGGTCTTCTATACTGCTTTCAACTTACGGCGGAACGGCATTTTTGACAAGTGGCGATGTGAAAAATTGAAGGCGATCCAGCCCAATTTTTTCGCCACGCGTCGAACAAGCATGCGCCGCAGAAACGCCAAAAGGAGAACATCCCCGCACTCCATTCCTGCAGCCAAGTGATTTTTGCTGAGCCGAAGGGCTTTGACTCGGAGGCCAGTTCGAGAAAAAACTCACTCACCCGCCTCCTGAATCCTGCCACGCCGTTTCCCAAATCACGCGCTAACCTTCCTTCCGCCACGCGCGTCCAGCCCTGCCCCGCCAATCGTGCTTGCCCCTCCCCGTTCGGCGCTGTGCCCGGACTACCGTTGCCCCGGTGCCATGCTGTTCTGCCAATTGGTCGTGCGAGATGCCCGCCCGTCGTGCAATGGCTCCCATCCCGCATGGAGAGGTGAGGTGGATCGGGGATGCGCCGGCGCCGGTCGTTCGGCAGGGGGCAACTTGACCAGACGGCCTACCAGAATCCAGGTCCTGGAATTGAGGTCATCCTGTTGACAAGCCTTCAGGACTAGCTAGCTTATTGCGCCAGATTGCCTTACCTTCCAAATTTGCTTAACCGGCAAATCCAGTGCGATCGTTAAGATCGATCCATGCGATGTGTGCCCGGTAGGCGGCGCCCTGGCGCCCGGCAGTCAGGGATGGGGGGTGGGCAAGTCGAGATCGTGCGGCGGACTTCGCCAGTGATAGCTCAGTGGTTGGGTTGTCAGTAAGTGTTGCTTTGTTGACGGAGGAAGAGAGAATGAATCGACGTCTTGTTACCAGCGTGGCTGCAGTTGCCATGCTCGTGGCCGCAGGTTTGGCGGCTCAAGATGCCTTCGCAGTGGGTCTGTTGAACCGCTGTGGTGGCGCCAACCGTTGCGGTGGATTGTTTGCTCACGCTCGTGCCGCTCGTTGCTGCGGTGTCGAGCGGGTTAGTCACTGTGGTGGCGGTCTGCTGGCCAAGTTGCGCGCTCGTCGCGCTGCAGATTGCTGCACTCCCGAGCCAGCCTGCTGCGAACCCGCACCGGCCCCCTGCTGCGAACCAGCACCGGCTCCCTGCTGTGAACCGGCACCAGCACCCTGCTGCGAACCGGCGCCTTGCTGTGGAGCGCGTCGTCTTCGTCTCCGCCGGGCCGCCTGCTGTGAGGCACCAGTTGATTGCGGCGGTTGCGGAGCGACCGTATCGGGATGTGCTAACTGCGGGACCGCCGTCGATAGCGGTTCCATCGAGGAGAGCCCAGCCGAGGCTCCGCCGGAACCGACTCCCGACGCGGCAGCAGATTCTCCATCCGCTTAAGGTTTGCGTCCTAGATTACTGCGCGATGAAGGGTTAAGATCTTCTTACCCTGTTATCGCGAAGCATCCTTGCGAAAGACCCAGCACCCATCGGCGAGATGTCGATGGGTGTTTTCGTTGCGCTGCGACTGAGACACACTTTATCACCGGTTCCTTGCTTTGATTTGGAAATGCCATGATCACTAATCCAATTTCGCGAAGGCAACTACTCCTGGGAGCGTCCACGGCGATTGTGTCCAGCGGTCTGGTCGATTTCTCGGCCCCGTCCACTTCGGCTGCGGTTCCGAAATCTTTACCAGCTAACCCGGCGGTATGGAGGTACTGTCTCAATACGAGCACGATCAACGGCAGTTCGCTGTCGGTTGAGCAACAGATCTCCCTCACTGCCGAGGCAGGATTTGATGGCATCGAATTGTGGCTGCGGGACATCCAGCGTTTTGTCGAACAGGGGGGCAAACTTTCCGAATTGAGGCGCATGCTGGATGATTCCGGTTTGACGTTAGAGAGCGCCATTGCCTTTGGAGCGTGGATTGCGGAGGACGAGGCGCGCCGCCGCGAAGGGCTTGAGCAGTGTCGCCGCGACATGGAAACGTTGCGGGAGTTGGGGGGAACGAGGATTGCGGCCCCACCGGCCGGGGCCACGCAAGGTGAAAAGCTGAGCCTCGATGCGATCGCCGAGCGCTATGCCACCTTGCTTGAGGTAGGAAGGTCGGTAGGCGTGGTGCCTATGCTGGAGTTGTGGGGATTCTCCGTCAACCTGGCCACATTGCCGGAGATCCTCTACGTCGCGGCGGCAGCCAACGATGCCGATGCTTGTCTTCTCCTCGACGTTTACCATCTCTATAAGGGCGGCTCTGACTTTCAAAACATCGGCCTGGTACCGGCTGCGAAGATGCCCTGCCTGCATATCAATGACTATCCGGCCACGCCGAGCCGCAGTGAGATCAGGGACCAGGATCGCGTTTATCCGGGGGACGGAGTCGCTCCATTAACGCACATTCTCCAGAGCTTGGCCCAGGGTGGTTTCCGGGGCGTATTGAGCCTTGAGCTATTCAATCGCTCCTATTGGCAGCAGGCTCCCGAGCAGGTAGCCCGCACCGGCCTGGAGAAAATGAAGCGATCTGTGGCGGCCGCGTTTGCGGAAGATGAGGCGAACTGACATCGTTCGCGCATTGGGCTCCGGCGGTTTAATGCCGGGCCGCGAATTTCAGCAGGTTGTAGAACACGTCGCGTGCCGAGTCGACATCCAGGCCAACGGCGACTTCCATGTTTGCTCTCCACTGCGGGGGATCTCGCCGATCGAATATGGTCGCCCCGGTCGTCAATTCACCATAGGTTTCTACTCTGCCAGCCATCTCCTCCCAGCGTACCAGGACCGGATCGGTGAGCACCAATAGGGGAACAATGGCCTGCAACGAGACGGTTTCTCTTCCTAATACCTGGTGGGTGGCGCGAAAATAAGCGGGAAGGATGCTATGCAGCACGGCGCCAACCGGTGTGTACCGAGGTGGCAGTTGTTCGATCAGCTCCCACCCGAAGCTTAATTGGTTGGTGACCTCCAAAGGCAGGAGACTTTTCGTCGTCGGCGACTCGAAAACACTCTTGGCGGCCACCGGGTCGAAATGGATATTGAATTCAGCGACCGCCGATACGTCGCCTACACCAATCGCTGTCCCCCCGGCAATAACGATGCGGTCTACCAGGCTGGGCAGCGTGGGATCGCGGCTGAACGCTTTCGCCACAGGCGTGAGCGGTCCGGTGCACACCAACGATACGGCTCCGGGGTCGGCGCGCAGGCAATCGGCGATCAACTTGTCCGAGGGTAGAATGTGCTGTCGTGATACCGGTGTCCAATCGACATTCCCCAGTCCATCCCGTCCATGCAATGCCGTATTACCGCTGACGGCAGCTCCCGGTTCAGGTGCAATCGCTGCCCCCAATCGCGGAATTCGTGGTGGATCCAGGCGTTCCACCAGCGTGCTGACATTTCGCGTCGTTCGCTCTGTGTCGACGGTTCCCGCTGTCGCGGCGATGCCGACGATTTCCAATCGCGGGTCAAAGAGCGCCAGGGCTAGCAGAACGGCATCATCAATCCCTGGATCGCACACTAAAACTACTTTACGCGGCATGTTGTCGTCAGTTCCCTCGCTGGCGTCCTTTTCCCTCAGGCCGCAATCGGCCCTGTCAATCCACTGCGGTACTGAATTCTATACAAAATTGTGCCTTACGACAGCCAATGCATATTGCGTCTCACCTCGAGCGCTTCATACTGCACCCCAGTCGCCTGTGGGCAGGCGTACCGCCGGCAGGCCACGTTCTCGACCCTACCGATGACGAACCACGGAATACCTTTACTTTTCTGACGAAACCTAGCCGACCATGTCTCACCATCCACTTGCCAGCCTTATCCATCAACTGCGCCATGGCGAGCATCTTACTCGTCAGCAGATGCATGACGCCGTTCTAACCTTGTTAGCCGGGGAGTTGCCCATCACCCCAGTTAAGGAGTTTCTGTTGCTGCTTGCCGAGCGTGGGGAGACGGTGGAGGAAATCATTGGTGCCGCTCAAGCGCTGCGCGAAACGATGGTCCCGCTCTCCTCTCGCCACCCGATCATTGCCGATACCTGCGGAACAGGCGGTGATGGTTCGAAGACGTTTAACATTAGCACGGCCGCCGCCATCGTCGCTGCCGCCGCTGGAGTGGTGGTGGCAAAGCATGGCAATCGTCGCATTACCAGCAGTACCGGTTCAGCCGATGTATTGGCCGAGCTGGGAGTGCCGATGGAGACCGACACGCAAGTCGTCCAACAATGCCTCGAGACGCTCGGCCTATGTTTTTGCTTTGCCCCCCAATTTCATCCCGCGATGCGCCATGTGGCCGAGGTGCGGCGGCAGATTCCGCGTCCTACCATCTTCAATCGCTTAGGTCCCTTGGCCAATCCCGCACGGGCATCCCATCAGGTTCTTGGGGTTGGTGATCCGCGTCTCCAGCAAATGATGGCCGAGGCCTTACGCGGGTTGCACACCGTGCGGTCGTTGGTGGTTCGCGGAGAAGACGGCGTCGATGAACTGAGCTTGTCGGCACCATCGCGGGTATTGCTCGTGACTCAAGATTCCGTCGACGAGATGCTGTGGAGCCCCGCGGACTTTGGTTTGGATGTTGCCGATCGCCGGACGCTGCATGCAGATAGCCCTGCCGAATCGGCGGCCTGCATCCGTGCCGTGTTGGCGGGCGAACCGGGCCCGCAACGGGATGTGGTGGTGATGAATGCGGCGGCCACCGTGTGGCTAGTCGGTCTGGAGAATTCGCTAACCGCAGCAGCGCAGCGCTGTGCCGACGCCATCGACAGCGGTACTGCGGCCCGATTGCTGGCGGAACTTGCCGCCCATTGCCGCCGGAGCGGTTCCAGTAAGAACTAGAGCCGCCTCACTGCATCTTCAACGCCCCACAGCAGGGCCGACGGAGAGGCTCGTACCGACCGCCCTGAAGGGGGCCACTGCCGAACGCCCGTCGTCCGTGGCGATGGGCCATCGTAACACCAGTCATGCCTCAGCCGGGTGTTCACCTTCTGGCGTTCCTTCCCGGTCATCATCCGTGGGTGGATCGTGTCCACGGCGCAACGCCTCAAGTCGTGGCAGGATGTCGCGGATGTAACTTACTCCCTCGCCACTGGCATTGGCATCGGTGAAACGGTCAACAATGCGACCGTCGCGATCGATAAGAAAGACCGCGGGAATCGCTGAAATCTGCAACTCAGAGCGCATCTGGTCATCCGCAATCGCACTGACGAGATGGTAGACCGCACTGGCACCAAATTCCTCGAGCACCGCTTTGATGGTCGGAAGATAACTCTCCGGCGGCTTGGAGGGTAATCCGATGTAATCCAGGTTGAGCGACACGCATTGGACCTGAGGCGAGTACTGCCGGCTGATGGCTATAAGATGAGGAAATTCCTGCAGGCACGGCGCACACGATGTGCTCCACACGTCCAAGACCACGATCTTGCCGCGGAATTTCGCCAATTCCTCTTTCAACTGCTGGGCATCGACCAACTTCAACTTCACATCCGTCGCTTGGCTTCCTTGCTCGTCGGCCCCACCGGCTGGTCGTGACGCATCGATCGACGAGTCCGCCGGCGATGGAGCCTCTGCCACGGAATCGGGCGAGTCGGAGCGCCCCCCTGACGGCGCTGATTCCGAGGAAGACGGCGAGCTGCACCCAAGAGAAAACGCGGCGACGGCGAGGGTAATGAAGAAAGCAGGACATGCCGCGAAGGCGCTGAGTAGCGAGCGGACCATTGGCGTCGAAAGGAAACCATCAGGTTGCATGAGGCTTATCCTAGAAATCGATCGTCAGTAGATTACGAAATGCATCGTACTCGGGGAGGGAATCGATGCGGCGCTGCAGTTCCTCGCGCTGCACCGGCGACATCTTCTGCAATCGCTCCCGAATCTGCAGTCTCTCGGCACCTTGTTCGCTCAGTTCAAAAGCCAGCTGCAGCATGGCCAGTTCACCCACATCCAGCCAAATCAGATCGCATCGTGGACAAACGTCCACCCAAAACTCGGTCGGCCCCATGCGGCGGCGCTCTTTCCGCATGGTTACGCGACACTCTGGGCAACGTAGGCGATGCTGCGCGTCGGCATCGGCGGGGGACTGAGCAATCTCCTCGACCAAAGCCTCCGGGGGTGTTTCCCGGCGGTTGCGAATCGCCTGAACACGGTCGCGTCGCATCAACATGCCGTGGCACCGCGGACATTGACGGATGCCGAAATGTTCATACTGAGTTCGTTCCAGTTTTACCGAGCATTTGGGGCACAGCATGATGGAGCATCTCGCGGATTGAAGTGTCTCGGGGAATACCGCACGTTTGCGGATCGGCATGGCGGTGAGCGTGGAATGGAGCCACTTCGCTCACCGATGAAACAATTCACCTGTTCGTGGACTGTATTTTAGCCGACCCGATTGGCGCAAGGGACTCCACGAGGATTTTCCCCGCGATGGCTGCCTCTGGCAGGTCGAACTGTAAACGTCGAGCAGCTACAATAAGGATCCTCACGTTCACCTACCCCTCTGGCTGCTCTCCCGAGTTGCTCACCAAAAACCTCAGGGCGCCGGTCGGTGCGCTCGCCACCATCACTGCTTGCCACTATGCGTAGGGGCTGTTCGCAACGAAGTGGCGTGGGAGGGGACAGGTTAGTTCACTTTAGTCCATTTACCGTTTGATACTCAGGAGTTGAGTTATGGAGCCTTCCAATCTTTGGCATCGCCGCGAGTTCTTGAGTGCTGTCGGAGCCGGAGCAGCAGCAATAACCATGGCACAAGCACGGGTTGAGGCCGCGCCGGCGGCCAAGTTCGACATCTCCCTGGCTCAGTGGTCTTTGAACCGACAATTTTTCGCCTTCCTGGGACGGAATCGAGGCGGTGATACGCGTCCCCTCGATCCCCAGGATTTCCCGGTAATCGCCAAAGATGAGTTCGGAATTCATGCCGTCGAGTACGTCAACCAGTTTTACAAAGAGGTGGTTGGCAACAAGCAATACTTGGCCGACTTGAAGAAAAAAGCTGAAGATGCTGGCGTGCGCAATGTCTTGATCATGTGCGACGGCGAAGGAAATCTGGGCGACCCTGATCAACAACGCCGCGAAAACTCAGTAAAGAATCACGTCAAATGGTTGGAGTGGGCACAGGAACTCGGGTGCCATTCGATCCGTGTCAATGCGCGATCGGACGACAAATTGAGTTATCACGAGCAACAGAAGCTTGCGGCTGACGGTTTGCGGCGTTTGTGTGAGCTGAGTGATTCCTACGGCTTAAACGTTATTGTGGAAAACCATGGCGGCCTGTCCAGCCACGGTCGTTGGCTCGCCGATGTCATGGCGCAGGTTGATCATCCGCGCTGCGGCACACTCCCAGATTTCGGCAACTTCCGCCATGTAGCGCGCGTCGATGGCGTCTCGATCGACTACGATCGCTACCTCGGCGTTTACGAATTGATGCCCTACGCTAAGGGCGCTAGCGCCAAGAGCTATGCGTTCGACGATCAAGGTAACGAAACGACGATCGATTACGAAAAGATGCTCAAAATCGTGTGCGCACCGCAATTCGGGTTCACTGGATACATTGGTATCGAATTCGAGGGTGGCGGCGACTCCTTCGAGGGAATTCGTGCTACCAAACGGCTGCTCGAACGAATTCGCGAGTCGCTTTAGCTCACCCGTCTCGCGGTAACGCCCCCACGCTGACGCATGATGAACCTTGCGGTGATGCCATCAAGCGAGCCGCCGGGTGACGGAGGCTCATGCCCGATGCTCGCTGGTCCTTCGGCACCCCCCAGGTCTGCGTGGCGCGAGCTGCGCAGTCCTGGTTTTTGCCCTCCGAGACGTGAACCGAGGATGCGCAGCCTTGTCGTATCGTCCGTGACCGCAAGACCATCGGCGGAAACCGGTTTGCTGTAAGCGTCAAACAGGAACGGCCAGTGGTGCCGAGCGGCAGCGCGCTGCGGTAAATAACTCAGGCATGAGCTGGCCTGCCGCGTCCGCGGTGAACCCCGCCAGGCGATACACGCGCTGCTCACCAGGGCTGGGGATAACACAACAGTACGAAGACGCTGAGGCACCGGCGCTTCCTGACGCCCCGGTGCCGTTCCCCTTGCCCTCTTTGCCTGCCCTCCTGGCAGACTATTGACGCCGCCCTCCCGAGGCATCTTCGGCAGCGCTGGCTAGATTGCGCAGCATTCTCGAGAAAATCAACTGATGGGCAGGATAGAGGGAATACCAGTAGAACAGCCCCCACAGACCGATAGGATCGAAAATTGCCGTCTGCCGAATCTGACTCCCCTGTACTCCAGGTGTTACCTCGAACTCCAACCAGGCTCTTCCTGGCACCTTCATTTCCGCGCGCAAGCGTAGCAATCGACCGGCCTCCAATGCATCCACTCGCCAGAAGTCCACGACATCTCCCACCCGCAGATGTTCAGGATCGCGCCGGCCACGTCGCACGCCAACTCCTCCGATGAGCAAATCGAGGAAGCCACGCAGTCGCCACAGCCGATTGCCGTAGTACCAACCGGTGTCCCCACCCACACGCTCCACGGCAGCAAATGCCTCCTCGGGAGTAGCCTTACAATGGATCGTCCGGGAATCCACGAGACGCGAGCCGAAGCGCACTCCGCCCCACCGCTGCTCGTACCCCGCCACGGACAACGCATCCGACCAGCGGGTGGAAGCAAACTGCTGGTCTTCATTCCGCAGCGCTCGCCGAATCGCCTCCCGCATTGCCATCGGTGCTACCGAAAAAGCCGATCGCGCGGATTCATCCTGAACCAGCGTCGGATTCCGCATGCTGTCGATCATCTTCCGACCGACACGTGCATACACCGGAGTTACCAATCCCAACCACAGACTCGACAAATACGGCGTCAATAGCGGAACGGGAATCATCAGCCGACGCAATCCTCGTTGCCGGGCATACTCGTTCATAATCTCTCCGTAGGACACGACATCCGGGCCACCGATCTCATAGACCTTGGATGGCCCTTCCGGCAACTCGATCGACTCCAGCAAGTAGCGCAGCACGTCTTCGATGGCGATCGGCTGAGCCTTGACATGCACCCACTTGGGGCAGATCATCACCGGCAGCCGTTCCACCAGCGCACGAATCATCTCGAAAGATAGACTGCCCGACCCGATGACAATCGAGGCGCGCAATTCAATCACCGGCACTTTTGAGGCTCGCAAAACTGCTCCCGTTTGCTGACGACTGCGAAGGTGCTTGGACAAGCTATCCTCGGCATCTCCGAGTCCTCCCAGGTAGATGATTCGTCGCACGCCAGCCCCCTGCGCCGCGCGGGCGAAGTTTTCCGCCCCCTGAAGATCTTGGTCAGCAAAGTCAGCTTGAGCCCCCATCGAATGGATGAAATAGAATGCCACATCGACGCCTTCGCAGGCGGAGAGAAGTGATTCCCGTTGTAAAACGTCGCCATACACAACCTCGGTGCCCGGCCCTACCATCCCCTTTACAGCTTCGGGCTGCCGCGTCATGCAGCGAACTCGAAACCCTTTTTTCTCCAGCAACGGCAGTAACCGCCCACCGATGTAACCCGTCGCGCCGGTTAACAGTACCCTCTGAAACAATATCTCGCACCGCTTGTAAAAGGGTTGTCTTTTGCCCCGCTGATCCTAGAACACTGTAGAGATATGGTAAGTGCAGGCCATTCGTATTCTCTGACCTCATTTCTATTGGCTACCCGGCGTTCACTTCCCATGCGTCTCTGCCGAGACGATTGGACAAATTCACCAATTTTCACCGGACTCTGCTCAGGCACTGGATCGTGAGGTGACAGAGGAAACGGTCAAGGGCTTTAATGAGAAACCTGATCTTGATCCTTGGCGACCAACTCGATGCCACCTCGGCGGTTTTCGACGGATTTGACGCCCGTCGCGATGCCGTATGGATGGCGGAGGTGTCGGAAGAAGCCAACCATGTCTGGTCGCACAAAGCTCGGATCGTGCTGTTCCTCAGTGCCATGCGTCACTTCCGAGACCATCTTGCCGGGCAAGGCATCCATGTACTGTACTCCGCATTGCCGCCACACGGCCCCGCTAGTGATTTCGCCAGTGAATTGACTGCGGCGGTCGGCCAGCATCGCCCTCAGCGGTTGATTTTGCCGCAGCCGGGCGAATGGCGTGTCGAGCAGCTTTTCCTCACCACGGCGCGCAGACTAGGCGTGCCGCTAGAAATCCGACCAGATCGCCATTTCCTTTGCAGTCGGCAAGAGTTCGTAGACTACGCTTCCGGGCGCAAGCAACTGCGACTCGAGTACTTCTACCGCTACATGCGCCGAAAACACGCGATTCTGATGCGCTCCGGGAAACCCCTCGGAGGAAAATGGAACTTCGATTCTGAGAATCGTGATTCGTTCACTCGTCATGGTCCGGGTACGATCCCCTCGCCACGCTCTTTCTCCCCCGATTCGATTACTCGGGAAGTGATAAGTTTGGTCGAACAGCGATTTGCGGACCATCCTGGAAGACTCGAGCATTTTGATTGGCCAGTGACCCAGCGACAAGCGGCTCAAGCGCTCGAAGACTTTATCCACCATCGTCTTCCGCGATTCGGGAGATTCCAGGACGCGATGTGGAGTGGCCAACCCTTTCTGTTCCACTCCAGGTTGGCGGCAGCCATGAATTTGAAGCTGCTCGATCCGCGGCAAGTGATTGCGGCAGCAGAAGCTTCTTACCATGCAGGCCAGGCCCCGTTGGCGGCGGCCGAAGGTTTCATTCGCCAAGTGCTCGGCTGGCGCGAATACGTTCGTGGCATCTATTGGTGGCGAATGCCGGAATACGCCCAGCAGAATGCGTTGCAAGCCCATGCCCCGCTTCCCCCAATTCTATTGGACTGGCGAAACAGAAATGCACTGTTTGCACCATGTTATCCGTCAAACGCTCGACTACGGCTACGCCCACCACATCCAACGCCTCATGGTTACTGGCTTGTTCGCCCTGTTGCTCGGTATGCAACCGGAAGAGGTGCACCGTTGGTACCTGGCCGTTTACGTTGATGCCGTGGAGTGGGTCGAGTTGCCCAACACGTTGGGGATGTCGCAATTCGCCGACGGCGGAGTGATGGCCTCCAAGCCTTATGCGGCAACTGGCAAGTACATTCAAAGAATGAGCAACTATTGCGCAGGGTGCCGATTCGACCCTGCAAAAGCGGTCGGCGACGACGCCTGCCCCTTTACCACCCTGTACTGGGATTTCCTGCGACGCCATAGGCAGAAACTGGCGGTCAACCAACGGATGGGATTGCAGTTACGGAACCTGGAGCGGAAAACAACCGCCGAATTGGCAGCCATCGAGCAACAGGTGCAGACGGTAAAGCAACAGTTTGCGGCCTCCCGCTAAATGGCCCTACGGTCAGGGGCGGTGAGACAGGTGCCGATCCGGGAGCCATCCTACTTACGCCGATAACCAACGTCGCGCGGAAGGACCAGCAAGGTGGCTTGGCATGCTCTCCGGTGCGGCACTCGACCAGTCATCGAGCAAGGCCCGGCACAGCTAAACGCACCCCTTCGCTCCCGGCCAGACACCGAGCAACGGTAGCGTTGAGATACTCAAGAGCAACCGCGAGCCAGCATAGTCGGTGTGGCCCGCCAAGCGACCTCTCCCCGCTAGCCCGCGGACGCCATGAATGAAGGGGTCTTCTCGACGGTGAAATCGAAAGCGGAGGGCACGGGACTCGAACCCGCAACCCCATAAAGGGGCAACTGATTTCGAATCAGCTTCCTAACCATTCGGATACCCTCCTACAGGCGTGCTGAAGCGATCCATGGACAGAAGGTCAATCCGCCTCGGCAATAAACCGATCCTCGTCCCCAGCACATGGTTCCATTGTGACCGACAGTGTGGCCAACGACAAGACCTTTCTCGATCGTTCTAAGGGGTACCTTTGACCGGAGAGGGCTGGAAATTTGGGGTGATGCGACCGGACATGGTATCGCGGAGATGACCGCGTCAGAGACGTCTCCGGTTGGCATCGCCACCTCCGCCGGGAGATTTCTTCCATGCTAGAATCTCTGCCGAGGAAAGACGCGCCGGCCCTCACGTTCGGTAGTGCTACCGAAGCGCTCTTTCGTCATGCCGGGACCAGCGAGGCAGCTGTTACCATGCCTACAGCTCGCGCCTGATTACTCATTGCTGTACCCATTGCTGTACCCATTGCGGGGCGGTGCCCGGTGACGAGCTTTCAATTCGGGCGCGGCATGGTCCACAACCAAATAGAACACCTAGGATGGACGAGCCCTCAACGGACTGCAGATGTCCCTCACGAACGACCAGTTCTGCGGTGGCGAGTCAGGGGAGTTGAAAAGCCGCGCGAAGCTCCTCGATCACCTCTGCCGACATAGTGGAAACGGCACCGATGGACCGTGCGTTGATGAGCGCTTCGGCCGTCGCTTCGAGCACTTCCAAGCGATCGAACGCATCCAGGACGCTGGAGCCGGTCACCAGCACTCCGTCATTCTGCAACACGGCCGCGGGGTTCGCGCGGGAAATATACCGGGCGATGCTGCCGTCGTTTCGGTACTGCACACCGTAGGGTACCCTCTCCACGTCGCGCAAGAATACGTAGCTTTCAGGAATCGTACGGACATCCAAGGGAGTATTCGTGACACTGAACGCGGTGGCGTTGACGGGATGGGCAAATACGATCGCCCGCACATCGGTGTGTTCCCGGTAGATCGCCTGATGCGCACGAGCGGCGCGGCTGGCTCGTTTCCCCCCTTTCCCGCTGGTCGCCGCGCACCAGAACCATGTCATCCGGGGTTAATCGTTCACGGTCTTGCTGAGTCGGCGTGATAAGAAAAGACTCTCCGTCCACCCGCGCGGAAAAACTGCCTTCCGTGCTGATCAATAAGCGTTGACGGCATCCCCGGCGCAAGAAATCGCAAAGTTGTTGGCGTAGGTCCAACTCTACCGGACCAGCCTCTGGAGGCTCGAAGGAAGCGAAGTCGACGCTCCGTCCGGCTGCCTGGGCGAGCTGGGGATCGTCCAAGAAATGCACGGGACCGAGTTGATGGGCCTTGATCAGTGTCTTGCCAGCAAACTCGAACGCCTCGAACCGTTGAAATGCTTCCGACAGATCCCCTCCACCCACTACGACACCGTGATTCTCCAAGATAACACTGTCGCATCCCCGGGCGAACGTCTGCGCAATACTCTGCCCTAGTTTGTGGCTGCCGGGACAGGCATAGGGGGCGAAGCCAACCTGACCACATACCGAGTGTGCTTGATGGAACAAACGCGTGTTGGGGATTTGTCGACAAATACTGAAGGCTACCAAAGCGGCCGGATGCGCATGGACGATAGCACGAATATCGGGACGCACTCGATAGATTGCCTGGTGAAACGGCAATTCACTTGACGGCGGATGAACCCCCTCGAACGATCCATCCGCACGCACGCAGACGATGTCGCCGCGTGTCAGGTTCCCTTTATCGACGCGCGCGGGTGAAATCCACACACTCCCCTCGCAATCGCGAATGGACAAATTACCTCCTGAGGTGGTGGTCATGCGGTAACGATAGATGCGATCCATCGTCTGCATGATCTGGTCGCGAGGGTGCTGAGCGTTGCGCATGCTGTTTGTCGTTCAAGCCATGTGTTAGAAAAGACTTCTCCCCGCCGCCCCCGATAGCTGCCGTCGGCGAGCAACGGGGACTCCTAAGTCAAGGGCCCTGTTCGGGAAACGGTCCCCGTCGTGGCAAAACCTCGGACCAATGCTCGATCCCCACGATCGGCAACGCGAACTGAAAAACGCCCTGTTGACGCTCGGTTCCCGCAGCCCGAAACACATCGTACATCGGTCGTTTATCTCCGACGTGTCCGTCTGCCGACCGTTTGCGCAGGCCCAAGTTCAATCCTCCCTCGGCTGGATGATCCACATACCGATGCAGAATGTAGGCATCGATTTCCTCGATGGCGGAGATGCGGACGAACGAGGCGGCGTAGGCGGCAGCCTGCAGTATATCGCCCTCCGGTGTGTTGTCCGAATGGAACCCTTGCTCGGACAAGATCAGCCGCCGAGGCGAGCCATCGTAACACAGTCGCGGACGACGCAGGTAGTCGACGAGGACTTCGATGTTCTTGAACGTAATTCGCGGTGTGTCGTACGCGTAGGTGGCCGTACGATCCTCCCAGAATGCAGGATCAAAAAGATTTTCGGGATAAGGATGAAACGCGACGTGCCAAGGGAAGTCCCCTTCCTCATGCACGAGTCGAGCGAATTGATCCAGAAAGAAGCGCCCCGTCATGGCCTTGGTATCGTCGTTGCCATGCTGCTTCGTCCAGTGGTGATCCATGGAAATAAACACCTGGGGATCTTGGCACTCGGTACGTAGGGCGTAGTAAGACAATCGAACTTGACGGGCATACTGACGAATCACCTCCCCAGCGGGGCGTCGCCCCTGGTTATGCCAGTACCAGTGCGATTGGACTTCATTACCGATAATATACCCGCCAATATGACCGTATCTCTGATCCGGCCGGGAATAACGCCGTGCCAGGAAAGCGAGCGCCGCTCGATACCGCCGCTCTCCTTCCACCGTCTTGGTATTGGCGGCAATAACACCTGTGGGTGAATTCACCAAGTCAGCATCAGGATGCAATAACTCGGCAGCGACGCCTCGAGGCTGCCGCGACAGACAAAGAATGATGGCGATAACGTTGATGCCGCGTTCGGTCGCGGCAATTACTTGGCTGTCTAGTCGTTGGACCGCGGCAGCATTCATGCCATACGTGATGCCGTCCACCGTGATCTGCCATGGGTCAGCGTGATCCGACGTCTCGGGGGCTCCCTGCAGCATATCGGTGATGGCAACATTGATTGTCGTGTGTACCACTCCCAGCTGTACCGCATCGTCGAAGTCAACGACATCTTGCACTCCTTTGATCGATCTAGGCCACGGCTTGGATATTCCAGGGGCGGACAATTCACGCAAATCTGTCGCGTAGCGGCCTCCCCCCAGCCGTTTTCCCTGGAGGTCGTGCAACTCGAAGCGGTCGAACAAGCGGTCGTGGCCATCGTTTCCCCATCGCCCAATCGCAACCTCTTGCCCTGCCGCGCGGCCTTGGAAATGCAATTCTTCTCCGCCCATCTGTGAGACTGCGGGGCGCACTCCCACCAACATGACTTCAGCATCGATGCAGGGCAAACCAATGCGGATGCGGAAATCATCGGCAGCCACATACCGCAACTCCTCCGCCACTGCGGCCGCTGGTACAGCCCCCGGCACTACTGCCACAGCTATCAGGACAAGACAGGTTAGTAGAAAGGGCACAGACGCCCTTGCATGCTGGTGCATATCGATGTTTTTCTAAAAATCTGCGTTCCGCTGGCTGAAATGGCTCCGGTTTCGACTCTGTTCCAGGAGCTTGAGTCGCCACCTCCAGGATCAATTTCTCGGGAGCACCGCAGCAAAATCGCTAAGGGTCGCGAGTTTTTTTCATAACACATGGACCTGTCCTTGGGGAGTCCCCAAGGGTGCGTACACGACAGCCAGTATGCCGAAGGCACCGCGGAAAGGTTCTTCGTGGATGTTCCAGTTGCACGCCAAGCGATCGCCGATGCACGCCCGAGGCGACGCCTGGTCGAACTGGCAACACGAGGCCACTCGTTGCACCTGCGTGCCGAAGTCTGCTGCGCGGGGCATGCTTGCGATCAATAACTTCCGGAGTGTTGCGGCCACTGAAGAGGTAGCCGTAAGTTTGGTTACCGGCAGTTGGAAAAGGCTTTCTAACTTCCGCGCCGAGCGGACTTCTAGGAAAGATGCTCTCCAACAGGGACGCGGCGCGCAGTCGAAAGACCTGAGCGAGATCGACTCGCGGAAGGCGGCATTCCTTGAGGCAGGTCAGGGGCAAAGAACGGCAAACGGACGCGCCTGATGGCGGCACACCATGGATTCTGTCCGTCGCAACAATTCAGTGAAAGAGCAAGTGCTGCGGCGACGTTGGCCGCAGCACTTTAACGGTAACGAACGTTCCCGAGCGACACAGAGGTTGCGCTACGGGACTACTTCGACTGCGGTGGAAACCGTGGAGGTTTAACCCCTTGTTGCGCCAGCTTTTCCAGGTAGGCATCCGGTTCTGCCGTCAGTCTCTTGGCGCACCCGGCGCAGCAGAGGTAAACGCTGTTGCCCCGAACGTTGACTTTTAACGGAGTCCCCATACCTCCCAATGGTTCGTCCATCACGGGGCAACTCCCCTGGGCGGCGATGGCTTCGGCATCGGCCAAGGTCGCTTCGAAGACTCCGGGGCGCACCTCCTTGCCCACAGGAGCGTAATACTTGGCGAGATAGGTACTACCATTCGCCTCAGCTTTCTGACGGCACCCCGCGCAGCAAACCATCAACGGTTTACCATCGACCATGATTTTCGGGGGCGATCCCATCGATCCCAGCGGTTTACCGGTGACGGGACAGGTTTTTTGTAGGGCAATCAACAGCGCATCGGTGACGCCACCGATGCGAGTAGTCGCCTGGTAGTGCAGCGGGGTCTCTGCAATACCTTCGACCTGAACCGTCAAATGCAGCGGATGGCCTACGACCTTCGATAGGTCGACGGCAACGCCGAGGGCGCCATTGGGCAATGGTTGCAACTGCAGCGGATAGGCCTGAGGATTCTCGCCGACCTTCAGTTCGACGCTACCGCGCGCCGATTTCGCCATGACCAGCTGTCCTTGGGAGTCGTACAGCACCACAAAGAGCCCCTGCGGCTGGACCACCGTCTCCACCCGGTAATCGCCCACGGTGGCAAGGACACCACCGTGGGGACCACGCACGGGATGCGCGTGGTGGGCATGGTCTCGATGTTCATGAGGCTGCTGATGCTGCTGTGCCGGGCATTGCGTTGCCGAAAAGGCGATCAGGACGCTCGCGGCTCCCATTGCCGTTAGTTGGGCAAATCTCATTTCTCGTACCTCCATTTCTTAGAATAATCGGGGTGGCGATGGACGTATCGCCGCGGCGTTGAATGTACCGCGAGGTAGGAAACGCCCATAGCCAAAAATCGAACCCACCAAAAGGGCAGCAGCGGCGTGCCATGACTTGGCCGGCCGAAGCAGGCGCCCGGCTCGATCAAACCAGAGGGGACGCCGCTGCCGCGATAATTGCGTTCTCTGCCTAAGTCGACTCCAACCGTCGAAGAGCCCCCGTCGAAGGGCTACCTCTCTATGCGACTAGATCTGGACAGAGTGTTCGCTCCTCACTGCTTGTTTCATCCAAAGGTTCTGTTCAAGGCTCTACTCGATGGTTTCTCTCCTTTCTCTTTCGTGTTGGCGGATGGCGAGTCGGGCGACATATTTCGCCGGCTCGGCTTTCAGTTTCTTGATGCATCCCCGGCAACAAAGAAAGACCGGGCGATCCCCAATCCATACTTTGATGGGCGGGCCCATGCTTCCAAGTGGCTCGTCCATTACCGGACAGATCCGTTGCTGTTCGATCCACGGTCGGTCCTCGGGAGTCGATGTGGAAACGACAAATTCGGCGTCCAGGTGGAGCGTATCGGATCCGGTCGCAAGCAGAGCCCGACGGCAATCGGCCGAACAGACATACAGCGTCACATCATGCAAGGGGACCGGCAGCGGCGTTCCCATACTGCCCAGCGGTCTACCAGAAACCGGGCAGACGCGCTGGCGCATGATGGCGGCTTGCTGCTGCATGGCGACATCCGGTGGGAGGAAACAACTCCAGCGCAGGCGGCGGATTTCCTGGTTGTTCTGGGCATCAACCAACAGCAGCTCCAACTCAACCGTCTTATTCATCAGCCGGCGCAGATCGACAGTTACCCGCAATCGCGCATCGTTTTCCACCGGCAACAGGTCGTAGCGGTAGGTCCGTTCTTCATCGGCAGCACGCACCATGCATACGCTGCGCTGCGGCCGGAACGTAGACTGGGGTGGAATAGCAAGCTCGATACCAGCGGTGGACAATCGTATACCAAAGGAAACGCCATCCAGTTCCACAGTTCCCTCGGCGACAGGTGGGGAGGGATGCGAAACGGTGGTTTGTGCAACGGATGGTATTTCCGGTTCCTGGTGGGAAATAGTCAGCGGAAGATGGCCGCCAGCCTGCTGGCGCGAGCTGGGAGGAGGCGGTTGATCGATCGGCCGCAGGCTAGGAGGCGAGGCCGAGAGGGCAGAAGGATCGAGTTGAGGTACGAGCGGCTGCGCACCGAAGGATAGGAGCTCTTGGGCGGAGGAGCCCTCCGACAACAAAAGCCCCAGCATCGCTGCCAAGCAGGTAATCCATGCTCCGTGATGTAGCGATTTCACGGTGGTGCGTGGGCGCTGCGCTGTCACACTATATGGATCGTTCATGGAAATTCTCCTTCCCTGAGGTTGTTCATTACGCGAACTGTCGAGCCAAATTGGGAGTGGGCTCCTCATCCCCTTCCCATAAGGGGTCGTACCAACCCAAGCGCATCTTGGTTTCTAAATACAACGCGTAGAGTGTGGGTACGATAAAGCTGGTCAATGGTTCCGCCAGCATGCCACCGAGAACGGGCAACGCCATGGCTCGGGCAACGTCGGCGCCCCGCCCGTCGGAAAGCAGGACTGGGATGAGAGCGACGATCGTGGTGACTGTGGTCATTACGCAGGGCCGAATTCGCTTCAATCCGGCTTCGTAAATGGTGCTGCGAATATCTTCTGCACGGTGTACGCGGCGACGCCGCAGCAGCTGGTGGATGTAGGTGGCCATGACGACTCCGTCATCGACAGCAATTCCAAACAATGCGATGAACCCCACCCATACCGCCGTGTTCAATTCCACGTGGTTCCATGCGACTGCCAGCATTCCTCCAGCAAAGGCGACCGGAATCCCCGAAAACACCGCAAGAGAAATGGGGAGGTTGCGAAACTGCATGTAAATCAGGAAGAGGTTGATGAAAATGACCAAGGGAATGATCCACATCAGCCGTCGATTGGCCTCCACCTGGTTGCGAAAGCTTCCCACCGCTTCCAGCGAATAACCGGGAGGAAGATGGAGGTGTTCGGGGTCGTCGGCTGGTCGTTGCATCGCCTGCAGCAAGCTTTGTTCGATCAATTCCACCGACTCCAAATCGCCCAAGGCACCGGTGGTCGAAAAAGCGACGTGGGCGACCAACCTCGCGTTCTCACTGCTGATCGCTCCCGGTCCCCAGGTCGTCTCCAGGTCAGCCAGTTCCGACAATGGCACCGTCGCGCCGCTATGGGTGACCACTGGCACACGTCCCAGTTCATCGACGCGTTCGCGCAAATCACGGTTGTAACGGATGCGGACCGGATATCGCTCGCGCCCCTCGACGGTCCGAATCAGGTTCATTCCTCCCAAAGCCGTTTCGATCACCTGATTGACCATGCTGGTTGTCATCCCATAACGAGCAGAGGCGTCGCGGTCGACGGTAAATTCGATGTACGGTTTGCCCATGACGATATCGGGATTGACCGTAGCCGGATTGACCAAGGGAGATTTCTTCAGGTGCGCCGCCACCGCTTGTGCTGCGGCGGCCAGCTCGTGGAGATCGTCACCATAGATACGGATCGCCATGGGAGCCTTGATCCCACTTTGGAGCATCACCACGCGACCTTCGATTGGCTGGAGCGGTGAAGCCGGAGTGACCCCAGGCAAGGTCGCCACGCGATTGATCTCCTCCCAGATATCACGTTCGCGAACCCCCTCTCGCCACTGCTCTCGCGGTTTGAGCATGACATAGGTTTCCACCATGGCGGCCGGTGCGGGATCCAGTGCCGATTCGACGCGTCCGATTTTCCCCAAGACGTGAGCCACCTCGGGGATGTGGCCGATCAGCACATCCTGCGTCTGCAAGATCTGCATGGCCGTGGTAAAACTGACGGCAGGATAAAACGTGGGCATGTAGAACCAGCTGCCCTCGTCCAGAGCGATCCAGTCGTCCGACTTCAAACCGGGAAGGTAGTGCTTGAATGCTACGTAGCCGGGCACGGCATTGAGGTCCGCCCCCATTCGCTGGGCAAGGCTTTCCACTGGTCGCAGCATGCGTGGCATTCCTACCCAAGCGCTGATGCCTAAGAACAATAGTATGCCCGAGAAGCTCAGGGCGGTGATTTTGTGGTTCAAGGCGAAGCGCAGCCGGGAGGCGTAGAGCCAATGAATAAAACGGCTAGTGGGAATATCCTCCAGTGGCCGAACTCGCTCGCGTCGCAATTGCCAACCCAACAGGGCTCCGCCGACCGTGGCGACGACCGTTAGCAGCACAAGCGGAGTGTTCCACTGCGCTGCCAACGTCGGCCCCCACACCCACCAGGCAGAACTGCCCAGCAAGGCCCCCAGAGTGGTAGCCGCGACGGTTGCTGACCAGCGCGTACCGTGGGCATTCCGAAGAAAAAGGCGGCACAGCGCCGGCACGATGGTTACGGCAGTGATCAGAGCGGCGGCGATGGCGAATGTCTTTGTGTATGCCAACGGCGAGAACAATTTGTAATCTCGGCCGGTAAGGAAAAAGACGGGCAGAAAGCTGACGATGGTCGTCAGCACGGCGGTGACGACGGCTGGGGCCACTTCTTCGGCCGCGGCGTAGACCACGGCAATTCGTCGTTCTCGCTGCTGATGAATGACCCGTTGCCGTTGCGCCGCCCGCAACGAGGCGTCGGCCGTGTCGACCGCCTGCGATGATTCCTCGGTGGTGGAGGAGGAAACCTCTGCCAAGTGTTGAAAGATGTTCTCGGACACGATAATCCCCATGTCAACCATGGTGCCGATGGCGATAGCGATACCAGCCAGGGACATGATGTTCGCTTCCACGCCGACGTAACGCATCGCAATGAAGGACATCAAGACGGCCAGTGGCAAACAGCAGGCGACGATCAGGCTGGTGCGGACGTGCAGGAGAAACAGCAGGATCACGGCAGCGGTGATCAACAACTCGTCCCGCAATGCGTGGGTTAGCGTCGCGACCGTCTCGTCGATCAACGTGGTGCGGTCGTAGATGGGGCGGATCTGCACACCTTTGAGCGCCGGTTCGATCTGCTCGATCTTCTCTTTCACCCGCTGGATGACCGTGCTTGGGTTTTCGCCAAACCGCATGACCACCACCCCTCCCACGGCTTCTGTCCCGTTGTAGTCTAGCGCTCCCCGTCGAAAGTCGGGGCCGAGTTGAACATGGCCAATGTCAGCCACGCGAACCGGGATACCGTCACGCTGCAGGATGACCGTTTGCTCGAGGTCGGCAATCGCTTGTGAAGTATCTCCACCGGTTCCCAAGAAACCTTTGCCACGAACGATGAACTCCATGCCTGAGGTTTCCACCGTCTTGGCGCCTACGTCGAGGTTAGAGTTGCGTATGGCCATCATGACCTGGTCGAGTGTTATGCCGAAAAAACGCAGCTTGTCAGGATCGACTTCCACCTGATACTGCCGCACGTAGCCGCCGATCGATGCTACTTCGCTGACACCATCGACACTTTGCAACTCATATTTGATCACGAAGTCTTGCAGGCTGCGTAGCTCTTCCAGCCCCATGCCTTCGTCCGGTGGAATCAGGACGTAATAGAGGATTTGTCCCAACCCGGTCGCATCGGGACCAAGCTGGGGTGTCACTCCGTCGGGCAAATCTTTGGCAGCGACGCCCAGCTGTTCGGCAACTCGACTGCGCGCCCAATAGAAATCGACGTAGTCGGCGAAAGTGACTTGAACAAAGCTGTAGCCGAACAGACTCTTCCCACGCACCGATTCCGCTCCGGGAACCGCCAGCAAGGACACACTCAGCGGGTAGGTTATTTGATCCTCGACATCTTTCGGTGAACGGCCGGGCCATGCCGTCAACACGATGACCTGGTTCTCGCCGATGTTGGGTATGGCATCGATGGGCACCTGGCGATAGGAAATCCATCCCCAGGCGGAGACGGCTAGAGCCAGAAGGATCACCAACCAGCTTTCTCGCGTGCATATTTTCAATACAGTGCGTAGTAACATGGTTAGGCTTCGATAGTAACTAGGGAAGATGCGTCAGCCGCCATAGCGGATCGGTGCTGTCCACCATGTGTCCTGTGCGGATACCAAGCTCGGGGCTTGTTGGTCTCGAATTCACTCATCGTCGTTCGGTTCCGGTGTGGGGCTAATGAGAGGACCATCGGATGGGGGTGGTGCAAGCGGTCTGAGTTGCAGCTCAGAAAACGGATTGTCATTCAACGGCTGCAGCATCTCCGGAGCGAGGGTTTGCTCAGGCGTTGCGATTCCCAACTTGCGCACCAACTCGCCACAAGAGATCATCGCGGCACCCCAGTACGGGTTTTTCAATTCCGGTGTGTTCTGCATCCAATCACCACCTCCGCCGGGAACCATAGGGCAGTAAAAGTGGTAAAGATGGGCCATTGTTTGCGGCCCGCGGATGCGATGAACGATGCGCAACAGAGAGTGGCTGAGGCGCCGGAACGCGATGCGAGCCGTGTCGAGCGATACGGTCAAGTTGTTGGCAGCATCCACAGCGTCTTGCAACTCGAGCATGATACTGGCGTCGTCCCACGTTCGGCTGGCGAGAAGCCGTTGTAGGTTGGTGCTCATTCGCTCGACGGCAATCACCGGCGGTACCATGTCGGCAGCCAGCGCTGAGTGGATATCGAAGTAGGCTGCCAGGGCATCGTCGAGCCATTGCGCGGCCTGGTCGGTTAACAGTCGAGGGCGCACGGGAGGCAACTCGAGAGGGCCGGGTGGAAACTGAGGAGCTTTGCTGGGGGCGAGCAAGGAGGGATTTCCTGCCAACTGAGACTGTGAGTCGATCAGGAAATTGCCATCGGTGGCGACGATCTCTCCCGGTTTGAGACCGGTGGCGATAATTGCCCACTGATCGGTGAGCGCGGCAACGCGAACACGACGCACTTCGAACCTTCCCGGTTCGGCCTCCACATAGACCACGCTATTGCCACCGGCCATGAGCACTGCTGGCCGCGGCACGGTGATTACCGTTTCATCGTCCAGCGGCTTTGCCGAAAACCCCAGTTGACTGGTGGGAATCAGCTCCATGCCGCAAATAGGGCATTGCCCCGGTTGATCGCGCACGATCTGCGGGTGCATGGGGCTGATATACTTGCCCGCTAAGGCAGGGTCGTAAACTTGATCCCGGGGCAGCGCCGGAACACGAATTCGGGCCGATGCGTAGTCGCCGGGCCGCAGCTTTCCGTCCAGGTTGAGCATTTCCACACGGACCTTCACGGTGCGTGTACGGCGATCAACGGTAGGATCGACGAAGGCGACACGGCCCGTAAAAACCACTCCTGGCGCCGCATCGATCTCGGCTTCCACTTCTTGCCCATAGCGAACGACTGCTGCATCATCGGGGAACAGATCGAGCATCAACCACACACTACTGAGATCTGCCACACGGTGGATGGTCTGGCCGATGCTGACATAATCTCCTTCCACCACCGCCTTCTCGATTACCGTTCCTTGCTGTGGCGATTTGATGCGCAATCGCGACGCCGGCTGATTCGACTGGCGCAATTCTTCGATCTGAGAATCGGTGAGGCCGAGTTCGCGAAGTTTCTCTTCGGCGAGCAGCACTAGCCGTGCATCGTCCGCGAAACGCGAATTCCCTTGCCGCTCGAGGGCCGACAGATACTCTACCTGGGCAGTGTAAAGATCCGGGCTGTACAGTAACGCCAGGTCATCATTTTTCTGCACCGGTACGCCCACATAGTCGGCATACAACCGCTCGATCCGCCCGTCGACGCGTGCGGCAATCGTCGCCAGTCGGCTTTGGTCGTAATCGATCGCGCCAATCGTGCGAATCGTGCGATCCACCTTTTGCTTAATGACCATGGCGGTGCGGATGCCTACCAAACGCCGCGCGACCGGATCGATGACCACGGTTTTGCCATCCGACGCCGGGCTGGAGGTGGCTTCTACCAGTTCCATTCCGCAAACCGGACAGCGTCCCGGCTGGGTCGAGGGGGGAACGCACATCATCGGGCAGATGTAGCGTTTGGTACTCGACGCTGCATTCGACTCGCCATTGCGATCGCCGGCCGTTGGATCTCCTGTGGACAACCATCCGATGCGCTGAGCCAGACCGATCGCGAACAAGATCAATAGCACCACGCCGATGATGGAAGCGATCGCTAGCAGGCGGCGCAATAGCCATGGGCCGATGGTCGAGCAAGCATGGTCCCCACTGGCGGCCTGCGCCCGAAGCGGTTCGCTCGGTGTTGACTCACTCTCAATGACGGGACCGACCGCGGGCGCGGCGCCTGATTCTCCTTCCGCGCTAGACGCGCTCAAGGATTCTCCCGAGGGTGATGGAGGGAGGGGCTGAGCCTTCCCATGGAGTTCCTCGGATGAGCGATGATCGGCGGCTTCACCGCTCTCGGGGGCAACCGTTCCCGGTTCTGCTGCCGCTGCGGGAGGGCTGGCTGCCGGAGGCCGTGTTCGTTTTTTGTCTTCGTTCATCGATGCACTATCAACAAATTAATGCCACAAGTTATTGCTCAGAAGGTGCGAACGGACGCTAGTCACCTGGCGAGGTTGCACTCGGTCGGCCATCAGGGAAGGACGCGACCACGGCGGTGAGCCAGAAGCCACTCCCTATCGTGTGTGCGAAGAAACGGTGCCAAGCGGTCAGCCCTCACGCACCGCAGCTATCGCCGGCCGTAAGGGGGCATCCAACTTGGGCGGCGCGAGGGATCAACGGCAAAGTTGATCGAAGGCGCGCGGCTACCGAACGGCAGAATGCGATCGATTACAATCGCCACACACAAAGAGAAGCTTGGAGCGAGTCCGCCTGCACAGGTCTACCCCAATCCCCACCGCGAATGGTGCGGCAACCGTGGGGGAACAGCGTCGGTACAAGATGGACGCTCAGGAAGTTATGGCCTGCTAGAGATTCGCGTAGAAGACGCGACGTAGCGTTACTTCGCGGTTTTTCGACCGGAGGAGGTGGCGCGGTTTCAACGCGACAAAGACAACGACCGGCGAGCTGAGGGGCGCGTTCACCTGCAGCGACGTCGGATGCCTGGCCGTTCTTAACCCGCTCTTGAGCCAAGAGGCCATGACCGTGGCGATCATCCTGTCGGAACTGGCCAGGGAACTCTACCGTTTTTCTAGATCTCGCGTGGCGGCGCGCATCCCTGATGGCCAAGGCAGAGGCGTTCGCCATGCTCAGGGTAGCAACAAACCGACGAGGTGCTCCTGCTGGCCCGCTATCCATCCCCCAAGAATGCCCCAAAGGCAACCTCGAAGCCCCTGGCGGAATCAGTTCGTCACCAGTAGGTGACACGGAGGCACAGCAGCCGTGTGCGTCCTCTCTGCCACTCAATTCGGCGACGCGACCACCCGCTGGATGGAAGGCAACGCTCGTTGTTCTTAGCACGCGGTGCGTCGTCGTGGGGCGGCAACAACGACAGACGTCATCGGGGCTGGCCACTCGGCAACAATGGCAGCCGCGGCACGTGGCGTCAGAGCCGTTTGGTGAGTCGCATTTCTCGTGGAGCCTCGCGCTGGACGCGGAGCACTGGTTCGCCAGCGAGGGAAACATACCCATGGGCGCGATGGGACCACAGACTTGCTGCACCACCAAACAGAAGGCGAGCAACCATCGCCAGGTGAACGGTCTGCAATTATGGGTACGTCTACTCATTACGTTGGCTTCGCTCGGAAGCAGCGCTGGCCCGGACAATACCCCCTACGGGTATTTGTCTTCTTCTATGCAGAATATCCCACCGCTGCTGACGTGGCAAGAGCGATCGAAAAATGAATCGCCAGCGGATGGAACCATCTGTGGGGTGTCGGTTGTCGGTTCCTCAGAGGTAGGGAGATCCTAAGCGAGCAAACCCATTACGCACTTTTTGCCACAAAGGCAACTGCTCGAGCTGGGTGATGGTAAGTGGGTGGGATTGTTGCATTTTCGTATGCGCGATTGATTCCAACTTGTCCACGAATTGCCGATCGTAACATTCGACGGCCACTTCGAAGTTAAGCCTTAGACTGCGCTGGTCCCAATTGGCCGAACCGATCATGCCCCATGCTCCGTCGACGACGGTGATCTTCGAATGGTCGAAAGGGGGTGGCGACAGCCAGACGTGGCAACCGGCCTTCAACAAGGAAGCCAAGGTAGCGGTCGTCGCCCACTGCACCAAACGCAGGTTATTTCTGGCAGGCAGGACGATATCGACCCGAACACCTTTGAGAGCCGCCACGCTAAGGGCCATGATCATCGGCGGCTCGGGGACAAAATAGGGAGTCACGATGAGGATGGAGCGATGGGCTACTGAGATCGCGCCGTGCAGGAGACGAGCCAGGCGGGCAATGTCTTCATCGGGACCATCGGCGATGCAGCGACACAGGGTTTCACCTCCGCGACTGATTGGCCCGTACCACCGCCCTCCTTCCAAGAGTTCCCCCGTGGTGAAACTCCAATCGATGGCGAAGACGGATTGCAGTTGATGGACGACGGGGCCGTCAACCCGAAAATGGACATCTTGGATCGCATGTTCGGGGGCCACGTCGGCATAATTTCCTTCGCGGAGGTTCATGCCGCCGGTAAAGGCCACCTTGCCGTCGACCACCAAGATTTTCCGATGATTGCGCAGATTGGAGTAACGGAAATGCCAAGGTTGCAACGTGGGCAGGAAACAAGCGACCGGGACCTCGTACTGGTGGAGCAGTTTGACCGCGCTGGGCCATGAGTAGCGTCGTCCCACGTCATCGATCAGCACCCGCACTGCGACTCCGCGGCGGTGGGCCCGTCCGAGTGCCTCGGCAAATGCTTGGCCGGCTCGGTCGTAGTCGAAGATGTAGGTGCACAGCGTGACCGACACGGCAGCCTGATCAATCGCTTGGAGCATCGCGGGGAACGCTTCGTCCCCTCCCAGCAACGGCTGCAAATGGTTGCCTTCCGTGAGTGGTTCGTTGCTCACCCGATGCCCGAGCGACGCCAGTTCCGCGAGCGTCCCGAGTCGGCTCCGCAGCTCCGCCGTAAGCGGTTCATCCATCACGGGGTGGTAAGGCCGATCCGGTTGCACGAGGCCACCACGCAACCGCGCTGCCCGACGTGCGATGCGGTTGATACCGAACAGGTAATACAAAAGACTGCCCAGCAAGGGCGTTAGCCAAATAACGCCGATCCATCCGATCGCCGCGCGTGGATCCTCCTTGCGAAGAACGACGTGGACGGACGCCAGGATGGCGACGGCTACGTTAACTAGCGGGAGGAAAAGGTACCAAAAGTCGATCCACCAAACGATCGCCGAGCTCCTCAATCGGGGGCACGAAAACGCAGCATGTAATTCTCTTTAAATCCAGGAATTATCGGTTCGTCAAGGAATACAAACCCCGCCTGCTCGATCTCCCGCCGAAAATCATGCTTGCCCCCGCGCACATGACTGAGAACCCAATCAGAAGATTTACCGGGTATCCGCTCGAAATCGATCACGATCAAGGTACCACCAGGTCGCAGCGCCCGCCGGATTGATTTCAACGTTGCCACGGGATATTCAAAATGATGGTAGGTGTCGCACACGAAGACAACATCGACCGAATCGGGAGGAAGTGTGATCGAGCGCGGAGGCGCCAGCACGACCGTAAGATTAGCGATCCGGTCGACATCCGCCTGCGTGACGATGTGCTCGGCAAAAGCTGGCGAGATATCTACGGCAAATACCCAACCAGTGTCGCCAACGGTCCGGGCGAAAAGCTTGGAATAAAAACCGGTGCCAGCGCCCACGTCGGCAACCCGATCCCCGGTCTTTATTCCCGTCGCGGCCACTACCTCGTGACGGTGAGCATAGACCTCGCGGCTTTCCATTTCGAATCGCTGGATCCAGTTGCTGACATCGAGATGCGGGTCGAGAAAACTGGCATTGATGCCGGGACGCACACGACGCTCGTCATTGTGTCGCGCGATGTAGTCCTTGGCTTTTTCCAGATAGCCGGCGGTGCGCAAGCCAAGCTGTTTAGCTTCCTCGATGGCTTTCTCCAGCTCCACGCCCTCGTCCAAAACGCGGTACACCAGCCAGACAGCCGATGCTCGGTTGGCCGATCCACAGTGGATCAATGTCGGATGCTCTCGACTTTCGCGCAGCAAACGACGGACTTTATCGAAGACTTCGTCGGTCAATGATTCGGGGCCCGCGAACGGGATGGAAATAAACTCGATGCCCGCTTTACGCAGCAAACCGCCTTCGTCCCAATCGACTTCGCCGTCGGTGCGCAACGAGATGACACGCTCGATCCCCTGTTCTTTCAGACGGATGATATCCTCCGGGCTCGGCTGCCCGGCAACAAAAAGATCCCCGCAACGATGCACATTGCGCGTTTCCCCCAGCACCACCGGCTCCACTGGAGCGACTTCCGGCAGTTCGCTCGTCGACGCTGCCGGTACCGATTCTCCGGCCGCTTCCGAATCACTCGGCAGCGAGGCGGCGTCCTGCCCGGGGGCGACGTCCGCCGCGGCGCGCTGCTGTTGTCCCCATAAGCATGGTAAGGGGAGAACAATCAGCCCGACGCCGATTAGGACGTAGGCGATACGTGGTAATAAGAAACACGCCAAGCCATTCCGGCCCTCGCTCTCCGTAAGCATACGATCGGGGGATACTCGTCGATCAACCATCGCCATTCTCCAATTGGGATACCAAGCTTCGTTCCACAGATCTTCCACCGCCGAGGTCCCATCGGCCTAACCCGCGGTCTCTACAGCGAATCCCTCAGGCAGCGCGACAGCAAAAAGTGGTGTGGGCAGTAGCTGTCCGCTGCCGCGCTGGAATTCTACATCGCCCCGAGACACTAACGGGTACCAGGAAACCGGCGTGCTAACAAGCCATGTGTCTTTACGGACGCTAGATGGACCAATCCACCATCTTATGATACGGGCTGGATCCAGGGGAGAAGGGCCGTGGGGGAACGTTCAAGATTACCAATGCATCTCTCGTTCGCCTCGGTAAGCAAGTCCATTAGTTGTCGCTGGCGCGGCGCAAGCAGACCAATTTCTCTCGGCGCTGTTCCCCTATCCCCATCCCGAGGCGCAGAAAAATGTCTCCCCCGACAATGGCGGGGCTAGCGTAACAGTCATCGCCCAGTGAGTTTACGGCAATCTCTTGAAATTCCTCGGGATTGGCAGCCAGTACAAAGTGCTTCCCACTCAAATTGCTCACGAAGATCTTATCGTTGCACAACACTGGCGATGCGGAGAAGTTTCCGCCGAGTCGATGCTTCCATCGCTCCCTACCGTCGGTGGCTGACCAGCAGTAAGCAATGCCATTGTCGCTAATAGCGTAAACATGACCATCGGTGACCAGCAGCGAAGGCTCATAGACTTTGATGCGATTGTCCCATAGTTTGACGCCATCGTGGGACAACGCCACCGTTTGGGACCGGGGATAACCGCCGCTGGCGTAGACCATTCCATTCCACGCCACCATCGTGCCACAGGTTGTTTCGGTCGTTTCGTTAGCGGACCAGACGCGCCGTCCTGTGTGAGGATCGTAAGCCACCACTTGGTCACACCCACAAAGGAATATTCGGTCCTGGCCGTCGATGCGCGCGATCATCGGCGAGGAACAGGAGGCACCGGGTGGGCGGGCGACGCGCCACGCGACTCTCCCCGTCTCGCTGTCCAGGGCGACGAGAAACCCTCCACCGCTGTGGTCCGCGGCAACGATGACCAGAGATTGGTACAGCAATGGTGAGGGAGCATAACCGAACTTGGAGATAAACGGTCCCAGGTCCTGACGCCAGACGATGTTTCCCTCCATGTCCAACGCGGTGGTCGTAATGCTACCGGCGTGGAAAAACGTGGCATAAATTCGACTACCATCACAGGCAACCGTACTGTTGGCATGCGAAGCTTTCTGATGCACTTCGTTGCGGCGCGGGAAATTGCCTTCGTGAATCAGCGTTTGGAACACTAAATCACCCGTATCCCGTGCGTAGGCAACGACCAGTTGTTGCTCCAGCGGTTCGATGGCAGTTGCCAGAATGACTCGATCGGACACCACCACAGGGGAAGCGTGTCCTCTCCCAGGCACGTCAGCTACCCAGCGGACATTTTCCGAGGTACTCCAGTGCGTGGGAGGATCCTGTCCCTCGGGAGCGATGCCATCATTGGTGGGACCACGCCACATGGGCCACTGGTCTCGCAGGTGGTCATGCGACACATCCTTCACCGTCACCCCGCTCGCCTCCACCGATACCTCGTCGACGAAAGTTCGCCGAGTGCAGCCTGCGGTGGCGGCGAGGACAAGCGACAGGACAAGGCCACCGTTCCAGCATTGCCAGGCGGTGCTCAGCAAACGTAGGACGGCATCCCCAGGCATGGTCGTGGTGGCAGCTCTCATGGTCGTGCTCCTCGTCGCAACGGCAAACAACCTTTCCTGTCTCATTCCGTCCATGGGCAACTCGATCCAGTCGATCGGAAGAACGGCAGTACCAGCCAACGGTGCTACCGTGGCGAACACTCGACTGCTCCGGTCCCCCCTGCCGCGGCACTCGGTAGAGCAGACTGCTACGGCTGCCTACTGACGTACGCGATCCAACAACCGCCCGGGGCTTCCCATCATATGGTATCCCCCATCGACGTGCAGAATCTCGCCAGTGACGCCATCACTCATGTCACTTAACAGGAATGCCCCGCAACGTCCCACTTCATCGTGCGTGATGTTGCGCCCCATGGGAGCCATCCACTCGTAGAGTTTCAGCATCTCGTCGACACCAGCCGCCCTCCCTGCCAGCGTGCGCACAGGGCCCGCGCTGAGCGCGTTGACGCGAATACCACGTGGCCCCAAGTCATAGGCCAAGTAGCGGACGGAGGCTTCCAATGCGGCCTTGCAAACTCCCATCACGTTATAACCCGGAACACACTTTTCCCCTCCAAAGTAGGTCATCGCCGCAATCGCCGCTCGGTCATTGAGGATCTCTCGCGCCGCGTTGCACACAGCAATCAGGCTGTACACGCTGACGTCCATGGCTAAAGCGAACCCACTGCGACTGGTCTCGATGGTGTCGCGAGCCAGATCCTGTCGATCTGCAAAAGCGATGGAGTGCAACAGGAAGTCGATTTTCCCGAAGTGCTCTCGCGTCGTTTCCATTACTTGGCGAATCTGGTCATCTTGTTGGACATCGAGCGGAACGAGGAATTTCGCTTGCTCGTAGCCTTCGAGAAGTTTGCTTACGCGACGGCGATTTTTTTGCCGGGAATCTTCCGGGTTGTCCGGCAAGTGAGTAAAACCGCACTCGCCACCCTGGTTCATGATCTGCTGAGCGATCGCCCAAGCAATGGAGTTCTCATTCGCCACACCCAAGATCAAGCCACGCTTGCCCGCGAATAAACTCATCGAATCTCAACTCCTATTGTTCTTTCACTCATGTGGGGAATTCACCAACGCTGTGCGTCGAGGTCGAAGCACGTGCTGCAGTCTAAGCAGCCCATTGTTTTACCCACCCCTCAACTTTCTACTACGGGGTTACCCGACAAAACCATGGGAGAGCACTTGCGGGAAGGCGACCGCTAGGCAGTTGGTCGCAAGCTTTGCATCGCGACGCCCGCTACCAGGAGGTGCGAGCGTGCGGCCAGGACACTCGGCATGGGGTAGAGCAAGAAACACTGTGGGGTATTGGGTGGCGGGAAACCGCGATCAATCATTCGGTTCCTTGAGCCTCATTTCTACGTATTCGATCAATTCGCCAACCGTTTCCACGGCCAAGATATCGTCTTCGACGCGTACCCCGAATTCCTTTTCCAACTCGACGGTCAGCTCTGCCATGCCAATGGAGTCGACTCCGATAAAGGCAAGGGGATCGTCACGCTGCGGGCGGTGGCCGAACTTCGCCTCCAGCCGCTTGAGGATTTTTTCCGCCACCGTACTTATCATCTCACCATCCTGGCGTCACAAGAAGGAATGCATTATCACGGATTGCTGCACGAGGTCTGGGAAGTTGGTTCCTGGCCAATCCTCGGCTTGATTGTCGGATTCAGTCCATAACGAGATCAATGTACACCGAGGGCAGCAGCGCGAGAATCCGCATTTCAGACAATCATGGCATGGGGCTGCGTACCATTCAACTTCCGCAGCAGCGAAGCATGGCTGGAAAGTTCCTCAGGGGCCATAGTACTCACTATATTCTCGTCGGCGCTTCGTTCATGTTTTTCACCCAGAGCAGGTCCACAGCGTCTTGTGGCTGAGCCGAACCCCTTCGCGCGGCGGCGTGAGACGTGTGCGGCAAAAACCCGTCTCGTCGCGCTGGATCGTCCAGACCAACTACTATCCCGTGCCCGGCGCTGGCTGAATGGCGATTTTTCCTCGGGGATCGGCTGGCCAGTCATCATTGCCTTCGGGTGATGCACTATGTCTGGCGCCGTCTTTCTCGAAGTAGCGTTTGCCAGAGCGCCAGATGGCTTTACAATCGCTCGCCAGTTCATGGAAGCGGATCGACCCAAGGTGAATTGTGTCCGAACCACAGAGAGTTGAATGCTTGATAACTCCCCCATTCTCACCCATCAACATGGCACCTGGACGATTGAGGGTTATTCCCGTGCCGCCGTCCAGACGTATTATCGCATCCCCGAACTGCGGATCGCGTTTGACGTGGGGGCGCATCCGTGGGATTTCATGGGAACGCCTACCCTGGCGATAACCCACAGCCATCTGGATCACATTGCAGCCCTGCCGTTGTACATTGCCCGGCGACGCATGATGAAGATGGAGCCGCCGAAGGTTTTTCTCCCCGAACATGCGTTGCGACCGGTCGAGTCGATGTTGCGAATCGTTTCGCGGTTGGATCGGGGGCGGTTGCCGTGCGAGTTGATACCGGTGCGGCCGGGAGATGAATTCGAGTTGTCGCGGGAATTGGTCCTCCGCGTTTATCCCACGCGTCACACAGTCCCTAGCGTAGGCTACATCGTCTGGGAACGGCGGAACAAATTGAAGGAGGAGTACCGCGACCTTTCGGGACCGGAGATACGGGACCTACGGCTCAGCGGCATCGAGATCACCAGGGAAACCCGATTTCCCATCATCGGGTACACTGGCGACACCAGCCCGCGCGGATTGGACGACAATCCCGACATGTATGAGGCGAAGGTGCTGGTCACCGAGATGACCTTCATCGCCAGCAAGCACCGAAAGGACAAGATCCACAAACACGGCCACATGCACTTAGACGATTTCGTCGAACGCCGAGATGCCTTCCACAACGAGCTGATCATCGCGGGCCATCTGAGCATGCGGTACACCGCCGCCCAGGTGGAGCGGCTCGTGCGCCGTCGTCTAACGGACATGTTGGATGGGCGGCTGAAGCTGTGGATTTAAAAGTTCCGCTGATCGCCTGGTGGTCTACCCGCTGACCGTGGGGATTTCACGCAAGGCACAGGCAGCGTTGGCAATGCGCGTCAACTGTTCGGGCGCGAGTTCTCCGAGCAGGGGTAGCATGGGGCCCGTCTCGGCAATGCCAGCCAACTCGACGGCGCGGTGCAACACGCGAATGGGGCTGATTTCGTTGCGCAAGTCCTCCAATGGCTGGAATTGCAGCCGCAAACGCTCCGCTCGCTCGAATTCACCTGCTTGTACCGCTCGTAGCATCTCCATCGACAAGGCGGGATTGATGCACACACATCCGCTGGTAAAGGACTGAACCTCAAAATCTCGCAGGTGCACGATAGCAGGTTGCTCCCCAATACCGCTGACCACGATATCGCTGGGTACGACATGCAGAATCTCGCGCAGATAATCGTCTTCGGCCGGATCGTCGCGCACCACCGCGTACTTGATCCAGCTCAGCAACCCATCGGCATAGAGCTTTTCCACCAGGCGAGACGGTAGCCATTGGTCGTGCTTGAGGTACAGCACGACTGGCTTGCCAAACGCGTCGGCAAATCGACGTATTCCCGTAGCAGTTCCCGGCGCATCGCAAACGTCGCGTTGCGGCAAAATCATGACTGTGGGAAAGTCGAAGTCTTGCAGTACTGCCGCCTGGTCCATCATCATCCCGAAAGCTGGCCCTACGGAGGGGACGACCAAGGTGTCCGGCTTGACGATCTCCGTAAGCATATGCAGCAACTGCTCGTACTCACTGGGGCGGACGTGGTACAAGACGGCGTTTCCCCCGTACAGCAACGTGGTGATGCCACCGGCCTCCAAGTATTCGACGATCCGTCGATTCTGTTCGGGATGAATCTCCAGGCTGCTGTCTCGCGCAAGAGGAGGGACAGCAATCACGCTTTCCGCTAAGCGAGCGGGGGTGATGGGCCGAGTATCCATGATTGAAGCAATACCTCCTAGGCGATCGAATCCACAAGTATTAGTAATCGTACGGCCAAACGTTCTTCTGCCACAGACCGCCGTCGACGAATATCGTCTGCCCCGTGACAAAACTGGCTCGAGGGCTCAACAACCACGCAACGACATCGGCGACGTCTTGTTCCGTTCCAATCCGTCCCAACGGAGTGAGAGAGGCCCACGTGCTGGCGTAATCAGGGCTTTCTTTCCGCGTCCGTTCATTCTCAATCGCCCCCGGTGCCACGCAGTTGACGCGAATGCGATAGCGGCCAAGTTCCATGGCAGCGACCTTGGTTAGCATTTCAATACCTCCTTTACTGGCGCAGTAGTCGCCAAGCTTAGGGAACGGAATGCGATTGGCACCGGATCCGATGTTGATGATATTGCCTCCCGTCGCTGTCATCCTTCGTGCTGCCTGCTGCGTGCACAAGAAGGTCCCTTTGAGATTAGTGCGGATCGTGCGGTCAAAATCGCTCTCATCCAGCTCCAGCAACGATGCAAAGGTTTGCACTGCAGCGTTATTGATCAGCACATCCAAGCGGCCCTCGCGACGATCGATCTCGGCGAACAACCGTTGCACCTCTCCTCCGTCGCCCACATCAGCATCCCAGAACCAACCATCGCTTCCCGCCGCCCGCACCATTTCCAGGGTTTGTTCGGCACCGGCCGGATCACGGTAATGGTCGATCACCAAACGGTATCCCTGTCCGGCCAATTCGATGCAGATACAGCGCCCAATTCCGGAGCTGGCTCCGGTAACCAAGGCGACTGGCGTCGGTGGCAGGTCAGCAGCGGCTGTCATGAGGTGAATCCTATTGCTCACTATCGTTGCGTGTCCATCATCTCCGATCCGAATCCCAGCCCGCGGGCGCTGGAGAGGGGAAGCTGGCCTCCTGTCGATCGACGCTATCGTGCAGCGGTGGGGTGAAGTGCCTGCCGACTTATGGCTCGCCCACCAAGGTCCGGATTACGGCGGCGTCGTCTTTCGGTTCGACGAACCGCAGATCGATCAGCAATTTATCGTCCTGCACGGCCGTGGCAATCCGGGGGATCGCGGGCGGTTCGCCCCCTGCGGGCATCGGCTCGGCGACGACGGCTGTGCCTTGCTCCAGACGCCGCCGCACCTCCTCGGCAGGCTGTTCGGTTTTCAACAAGACGCCCCAGTTGTCCAGTCGGTATCGGTTCCACGGCGCCGGTCCGAGATCGACGTGACGAAACACCTCTTCGGCTGTGTTCACCGGCCCTTTGCCCGCAAGCTGAATCGCCATGCGACGGGCGCGATCGGCCAAATTCTCGGGGTTGGCTAGCAATCGACCGATGGCTCCGGTCTCCACACCGGCGCCGGTCCTCAACAACTCCAACGACGTCAGGGCCGCGAACAATCCCGCTGGCGAAAGCGAGGTCCCGCGCAGGTCGCTCTGCCGCTGCAGCTTCTTCATACAATCGGCAGGACCGAACAGGGCACATCCCCCCGGTGCGCCGAGGAATAGGTGGAGTGGTATTACGACGATTCCAGGGTGCGCATCGAGAACGGTAGGCAGATAGGGCATCCCGTAACGTTCTGGCAAGGTACGATCCAGCGTGGCATCCCCGACCAGCTCGACGACCTCAACCCCCGATGCTATGGCTGCGTCCAACGTCGTTTGCCGCTGCCGGTGGTATTGATCGGCCGCCAAGCCGTTGGGAGATACCATCAAGATGACGGCAGTAGCAGCATCCAGACGCTCGAGCACCGGTTGCCAATCCTCGGCAACCGTGCCATTGGTGGCTCCTACCTCACGGAGCTGGCAATCGGCCAACAGAGCATCGAGGCCACCAAGTCCCGCCACGCGCTGCATATCGGATTTGGCGATCAACACGGTGCGTCCACGCAACAGGAGGCTCAACGCGTCAGCCAACGAGACGTGCCAACTGGCATGGGTGTGCAAGTGCCGTAGTACCCAGGCCTGCACCCGATTGCGAAGCGCCTGGCTGTGGTGGACGTGGCTGGCGGCACTGGCCATGGCGTGGGCCACCGAGATCGGCACAGCCACGCCGTCAACGGTCGGATGAAATAACTGGCCAGTGGCGTTGAGGATCGAGGGGGAGGTTTCCCCGGCCTCCAGTTGGGCGGACAAGGCGTCGAGCCACGTACGGGCTTCGCGCCACGCGCGCTGAACTTGTTGTTGAATCTGTTCCAGCGGACGATGGTCCTTCAACCCCGCTCGACGCATCGCTTCTTTGAGACGACCGGCCACATCGGGGGTCTGCAGCGCGTTGAATACTCGTTCGATCGCCGCGGCCGGGTACAAGTCTTCGAGTCGATCTCGGATGCTCACCATTGAACCTTCGCAGTTGTGGGGATTTCTTGAACGCTTCGTGCAATACGCGCGGCTGCCGCCGGACTCGGGAGCCACGATGGTCGGCGACGTCGTGTGGCTCTAGGCGACGAGTACGCCGCAATTATAGGGGGACGCGAGGAACGGTTGAAGCGATTGTAATGCCAGCCCCGCGCGAATATTCCCCGTCTGGGGCCGAAGATTTCCTGTGATGGCGTGGAGGTGATCTACGTTTTCTCGGTGGAGCATCCTCTCCGCCGCAACCTGTTTCGCTTGTCGTTCATGGAGCACCAGCCGTTGCGTCACGGCGCCGTTGGCCAGTTGCGTCCATGGTGGTGCAGCGAGGCAGGTACCAACCGGCGCCCGTCCCGACAACAGCGTGTGCCGGGAGCCCGTCAGCGACATGGCCCGCGTCGGGCCATGTCGTCTGCCGATGCGCCAGTCCTTTCCATCGCCCGAGTCGAGGTGAATAGAGGAGGATACGCCCTGATGAAGGAAGCGCTGTGATGTGCGATGTTGTTGCGCTTACACCACGGGAATTAGTCCCGATCAGTAGTTGTGTGCTTCTGCCGGATCGGCCTTTAGGGATCGATGTTTACTTGATCAAGGCGATTGACAGCAAGCCTGTCTTATTCTGCAGTCGAGATCAAACGCTATCGGAGGCGAAGCTCGATACGGTTGCCCAACGTTTACCTGGCCGCTTGTATGTTCGCTGCTCGGACGCCGATCGCCTGCAAGCGTACATCCGAGAGCACTGGTCCGATATTCTTCGGGACGACTCTCGACCGTTGGAGGATCGTACTCGGTTGATGTGCAACGTGATGCGCGATGTGCTCGCCGATGCATTCGCCAGTCGCAACATCCAGAGGATCGCCGCTACCGCCGACTTCCTGGCCGCCGAGAGCACACGGTTACTACAGGACGCTCCGGTGGCCATCGGCGAGCTGTCCAAAATCATGCAACATGATTTCGCCACGTTTACTCATTCGACCAATGTCGCCTTGTATTCTCTGCGCCTGGCACAAGAGCTTGGCTTTTCGACCGACGAGCAGCAGTGCATCGTTCGCGGCGCTCTGCTGCATGATGTGGGCAAGCTAGAGATTACTGAGAACATCCTCAGCAAGCCGGATCGTCTCACGCAGGAAGAGCTGCGTCAGATACGGCAGCATCCTACCACTGGACTGGAACAATTGGTTGATCAGGCCCTGACGTTCGGGGAGCTGATGATCGTCTATCAGCATCATGAGCGGATCGACGGAAGCGGTTATCCGGTAGGATCCGTCGGCGAGGAGATTCATCCGTTTGCACGTCTGTGCGCGATCACGGATGTGTATGAGGCGTTGACGGCCCACCGTCCCTACCGCCGTGCGTTGCGGGCCAAGGCGGCCATGCATGTTTTGCAACGCAAAGAGGGGGTGCACTTCGATCGGGAGATGCTCGCATGCTGGAAAGGGCTGGTGGAGGTATGAGCAACATGATTTCACCACCGGGCGAAGCGGCCCATGAAACCGGGGGGAGGCAGCACGCAGAGCCCGCCGCCAGGACCGCCGCGACGGTAGATGATCGACTCGTGGTCCTGCCACCGGAACTTCGTGAGCGATTGGAAGGCAGAGGATACCAGTCGCCGGTACCGGTCGAGTCCCGCGCCTGGGCTCGACTGACGGTCATGCGGGAAGCCAGGTTGTCGATGGTCCATACTCCTCCAGCGTTGCACTCCGCTCTTCCATGGCCACCACACGGCAGGGTGATCGTCAAAGACCTTTCTCGCAGTGGTATCGGTTTTTTTTTCCATATGCCGCTGTTTCCGTCGCAACAGATCCAGATCCAACTGTCTCATTACGTCATTCAAGCCAAGGTGCGCCGATGTCGTCGCCACACGTCCGATTGCTATGAACTCGGAGCTATCGTTACTCAGGTGCGTTCTTCGAAAGAGGATCGGTCCGCCGACTACATGGAAGGCTGCGCGTCCAGCTCGGTTCGCCCCTAGCGAGGTTGCCGCTGCTGTGGTGGCTCTCCCGGGGGTGACCACTCGATGTCGGCCGTGGCGATGTGCCCTCGACCGCAGCACAGGGCGGGAGAAGAGCCATGGGGCTGCGCGGGCCAGAAGTGGCAGGGACGACACCTGATCGACGCAACTTCGCCACGACGGCGTGCGAAGGCTTCCGTTCACAAGATTCATTGCCCCATCCTCTTCATCGTCACCATGCAAACACCGACTATCCATGCAAAAGAATCCCCCATCGGCCTGCTATGCCGCGGGTTGGATGTGGTCACCATTGGAGTCTCGTTGTACGTCGCGCAGATTGCGGCGAGGCAGTCGCCCAGCGATCGGTCGATGGTGGCAATTCTGGCTGCGGCGCTGGTGTATTTGTTGGTCGCGGAGCTGCTGCGAGTGTATCGCTCGGATCTGCTGCGCACCGCCAATACGGATTTGGTATTGGTGCTCGGAGCCTGGGTGACGACCATCCTGGTTCTGGGGGTGGTCGCCTTCTTCTGGCGCCAAGGCGGGTATTTCGCTCGCAGCTCCATTCTTGGCTGGATTCTACTCACCGGCGCCATGCTCGGCTTGCAGCATATGCTGGTGCGCATCGTGTTGCAATCGTTTTTAGCACGAGGCATCGGTACAAGACGTTGCGCTATCGTCGGAGTCAATGCATTGGGCGTACGGCTGGCCAATCATGCGATGCACACCCCGGAGTATGGCTTCCAAATGATCGGCTTTTACGATGACCGAGACCGCCAACGGTGGGGGGTTGAGCTGCCACCGAGAATTCCTTTCCGAGGCAAACTTCACGACCTGGTCGACCAAGTGACTCGAGGAGAGGTCGACACGGTGTTTGTAACCTTGCCGATGCGTGCCGAGAACCGTATTCGTTGGATTCTTCAGCAGTTGGCCGATAGCACGGCCAGTGTGTATATCGTGCCTGACTTCTTCGTGTTCGAACTGCTGCACTCGCGGTGGACTTCCATTGGAGGGTTGCCAGCAGTTAGCGTGTTCGAATCACCCCTGTACGGCGTGGATGGTTGGTTCAAGCGGGCGTTTGACTTCTGCACCGCCCTGGTACTGCTGGTCTTCCTGTCGCCGCTGTTCGTGTTGATCGCCCTGCTGGTGAAACTTTCTTCTCCCGGTCCCATCTTCTTTCGCCAACGCCGATACGGTCTGGATGGCAAGGAGATCTGGGTGTGGAAGTTCCGCACCATGCGCACATGCGAGGATGGTCCGGTTATTCAGCAAGCCACCAAGGATGATCCGCGGGTAACTCCCATAGGTCGTCTCCTGCGGCGCACGAGTCTGGATGAATTGCCGCAGCTATTCAATGTCCTCGAGGGTTCGATGTCTCTGGTAGGGCCTCGTCCCCATGCGACGGCTCATAATGAACACTACCGAAAACTGATCCGCGGCTACATGCTGCGCCACAAAGTGAAGCCCGGGATCACGGGGTTGGCACAGGTGGAAGGTTATCGAGGTGAAACGGAAACACTGGAAAAGATGCAAAAACGGGTCGAATTCGATCACCTGTATATCCAACGATGGTCGCTGTGGTTGGACCTGAAAATCCTATTGCGTACCATCGCCGTTGTCTGGAAGCAGGAGACGGCCTACTAACTCATGTCGCCTCCGGCCATCGTCCGTGCCACCTCCCCTGCCAACAACGAGGTGCACCATTGATCCACCGAAGTAAAGATCGGCACATCGGGTTGAAAGCGCTGGATCCACTGGGCGTTGGTCAACAGGGAAGGGTCCTCCGTTTCCCGGTCCTCGGGAAAGCGATTGAGTAGAATGCCGCAGCAGGGAACTCCGCGGGCGCACAGCGCCGTCAGGCTGAGCAGCGCCTGATTGACGGCTCCTAAACGGTTGCGGACCACAAGCAGAACAGGCTGCTGAAACTCGAGCGCTAGATCGGCGCACGTAAGATCCTCCGTGATCGGTGAAAGAACTCCGCCGGCGCCTTCAATTAGCAGCCAGTCGCAATTCTTATGCCACCAGCGCATGCCTTCGCGGATCACCTCCAGTTCCACTTGCCGCCCTTCCCAGCGGGCTGCCTGGGGAGGCGCCAAGGGGGCGGAAAAACGCTGCGGACAAACACGCTCGAGGCTACTCATGCGGCCGATCGCGTCCCACAGCATGGCCGGATCCGAGTGGGCATCGTGGTCTTGAAAGCCACTGGCCACCGGTTTGTAGGCCCCCACACGTATCCCCCGGTCCGACAAGGTCCGTAGGATGCGGACGGCACAAAACGTCTTGCCGACCCCGGTGTCGGAGCCGAGTACGAATACACCTTTCAATTTCTTACTTCCTCCGCGTCACCGCGATTGCTTCGTGCCACGGCCCCTCCATCCGCCGGCCCAATTATGGGTGGCCAATTGTATTCAGTCGACGGCTTGTTAGCATTAACTCCCATGGCCGCCACCCTATCGGCCTACCCGTTTGGCGGCGTCTGCAGGCCGGTAGACGGACGGTGTCTTCACGCCTCATATTACCTGAATTGATTCTTTCATCAAAAGGATTGCCATGGCTCAGCATGACCGAACCGTACGTCTGGCGATGGTGCAGATGTCGTGCACGGAGAATATCCAGGATAATGTAGAAAAAGCGGTGATGATGACGGAGCAGGCCGCCGAGCAAGGAGCACACATCGTCTGCCTACAAGAGGTGTTCAATACCAGATACCCCTGCCAGACCGAGGATCATTGCCGTTTCAGTTGGGCGGAGCAGATTCCGGGCCCCACCACGGAGCGATTGTCCGAAGTAGCCCGACGCCGGGAAATCGTGATCGCCTGTAGCATCTTCGAGCGGCGGGCGCCAGGCTTGTATCACAATACGGCAGTCACCTTCGACGCGGACGGCAGTATCGCCGGGATTTATCGTAAGATGCATATCCCGGACGATCCGAACTATTACGAGAAGTTCTATTTCACCCCTGGCGATCTGGGCTTCACCATCGCCGCGACGCGGTATGCGAAAATCGGTGTCGGCGTCTGTTGGGACCAATGGTATCCCGAGGCGGCACGATTGTTCGCTCTCCGCGGTGCCGAGATCCTGCTCTATCCTACCGCCATCGGCTGGCTGTTGGAGGAAAAGGAAGAGTTCGGCCCCACGCAGCACTCGGCGTGGGAAACGTCGATGCGCGCCCATGCGATTGCCAATGGGTTGTACGTCGGTGCGGCCAATCGCATTGGCAGGGAAGACGGGATCGAGTTTTGGGGGGCGTCCTTTATCGCCAATCCCCATGGTGCCATCATGCAACGGGGGACGCATGACCGCGAGCAGATCGTCTTGGCCGACTGCGACTTGGATGCGATCGATGTCGTGCGGACGCACTGGCCTTTCTTGCGAGATCGTCGGATCGACGCCTATGGGGATCTGACGCGCCGGTTCATCGATTGAGATCGCCAGGCGGCGCGGAGCCGTGGAGCGAGTCGCTTTCATTGCCCTAATTTGGAGTGGAATCATTCCGTGACGCACCCCAGTCCCTACCGATGGCCTGCCGAGTGGGAAGCGCAGGCGGCCACTTGGCTTGCCTGGCCCCACAACCTGAACACTTGGCCGGGGCGGTTCGAGAATATTCCCGCCTGTTTCGAGCGGTTTGCCAAGACGTTGGCCGAAGTGCAACCGGTACATGTGTTGGTAAACCCCGGGTGCGAACAATCTGCTCGGGACCATCTTTCCGGGCAGTCCAATATCCATCTTCACGTGGTTCCGACCAACGATTGTTGGATTCGCGATTACGGACCGACGTTCGTTGTGCGTCGCGATGACCATACGTTGGCAGGAGTCGACTGGAAATACAACGCTTGGGGTGAAAAGTATCCACCGTATGAGGACGATGCGGCCGTCGCGGAATTCATTTGCCGCGTCGTCGGTTGCCCGCGGAATCAAGCATCGATTTATTGCGAAGGTGGAGCCCTCGATGGCAATGGTGCCGGTACCTTGCTGACGACTCGCCGTTGCCTGCTGCACCCGAAAAGGAATCCCGGGTGGACGCAAGAAATGGTGGAGGCGGAGCTGATACGACAGTTGGGGGTGGACACCATCCTATGGCTCGACGGTCGCGGTTTAGAAGGAGACGACACGGATGGTCACATCGACCAGTTGGCGCGCTTCGTCAATGCGACAACCGTGGTCGTCGCCGTCAGCAGCGATCCTTACGATTCCAACCGACCATTTCTGGACGCCAATCTTCGAGCGCTTCAGACCTACCGCACTGCCGACGATCTTCCCCTAGAAACCGTTGCCTTGCCCACTCCTCCGCCACGTCATATCGAAGGAAGTCGCGTTCCGGAAAGTTATTGCAACTTCCTCATCGCTAACGAGATCGTGGTGGTACCTATGTTCCAGCATGAGAGGACGGACCAACAGGCGATCGAGATTCTGCAGCACTACTTTGCCGATCGCACCATCGTCCCATTGGATGCGACTGACCTGGTGTGGGGGTTGGGGGCATTCCACTGTGCCAGCCAGCAGCAACCGCTGGCACCGCCACCGTTTCAGCTGAACGTGTCCCCCCCATCGTAAATTACCGAGCACGCTGCCAGCCGAGCTGCCTGCGGTCTTGCCCCCGCTATCAGCCCGGCGGCCAGGTCAAGCGGCGGCCACCCAGCAAATGGAAGTGCAGATGTTCGACTTCTTGCCCACCGTCCCGTCCACAATTGACCACCACGCGATAGCCGTTTTCCGCAAGACCAAGTTGGGCAGCTATTCGGGGAATGGTTACCCAGATGTGGCCGAGGAGCCCGGCATCCTCCTCGCTGATCGCATCTACCGATTCGATCGGCTTCTTGGGAATGACCAATACGTGCACCGGGGCTTTGGGGGCAATATCGTGAAATGCTAGGCATTGGTCATCCTCATGCACAATCTTGGCCGGGATCTCTCCGCGGATGATCTTCGAGAAAACGGTTTCAGCCATGGCTATTCCCCCATCTGCTATTGCTGCACACCTAGCGATTGCAACCAATTCTGCACCTGCCGCTCCAGCTGCTCAACACCACTGTCGACGATCAACTCTTGCTTGCCGGATTGAATGATGGCTAACGCGACGGCGGGCTCCTTCTGCCAGTCCTCCATGGTGTAAGAACGGATATCACGGTAGGGGATGTCGAGCCGCGGAGCGACTTTACGGACGACATGAAAGCTCTCTTGGCCACGAACGATGTAGTAATTCTCACTCACGTAGAGGCCCACGGCGCCGACTAGTACCCCGAGCACAAAAGCACTTATACGACTCATGGAAGATACCGTCCAGGTTTGTAGGAGCGGCAAACGGGCGGCCTGCCCATTCGCCCTTAACATCATGCAATTGTTGGCCAGCAAGAACTCGGCCATGCCTGGTCGAAGGCTGGTTGACGGTCGAGTATAGCTCCCACGGCCGCATGCTGCCCACCCCGGTGCAGCAGCGGTAGTTGCTATCGATAAGCCGCTGCCTGAGGAAATCTTCAGCCCCGTGGCCGACGAGTGAATAATGATAAGGAGTTTGAAGCTGCAATTGATGTGCGGGCGGTCGGTGTCCGCCGTTGTCAGCGATTTTGGTTCTGATCGACTGCCACCGCTGGTTCTAGTCCACTGCCATTCGACCGCCACCGCTCGTTCTAGTCGACTGCCAACGCTCAGGATCAATAGACGATACTACGGGCTTTTCCGCAAGGCGACTGCTGGTGAAACCGCCTGTTCGCGACCATCGCCACGAGGGGCGAAAAGCATGTTTGAGGGCAAGTGGAATCAATCGCCTCCTGGTAACAGGCCCTGGAAAAGGCTGGGAGTCTTGAGAATCTGGTCGCCAAGATCTTTGAGCGGATTACTAGACGGATTGGGGGGAGATTGAGCAGGCGTCTGGGGAGCGGACGGAGGCGGATTGCCGTCTTCTCCCCAGAGTTTACCCAGGCCGCGCTGCAGTCCTTGCTGCAAGGCACCGGTGGCCGCGCTGCGCAGCGTTTGACGACCAAGCTCAGCAAGTTGTTGCACGTCGACACGCGGTTGCTGCCAGGTGCCGGTGATGGGAAAACGAAGCGATTGGCCCCGCAGACCACCCAGCCAGGCACTGGTGGATATCCATCGCTCCGGAATCGGAATGACGGTAGCGACGGCCAGATTACCGTCCACATCGACTGCACCTTCACTTTGAATCTGAACATCGCCGATGTGGATATTCAAACCGCGATGGAACACCTGTCCGTCGACCATATGGAAATCGACTCGTTGCTCGGGCAGTTCGATCCACACCTGCTGCTCGTCCGTATTGGCCGTGAAAAGCTGCTGTTTGCGTACGGCGTCGAGCTGGTGGTAAAGCAGGATGAATTGATTCGACAGGGGACCGGGACCGACCGACGCGCGGTGGATGATCAGTCGGCCAGACAGCCGGTTGCTTCGCGGTTCCGCAGGCACGATGGTGGTTTCATCCAGTTCTAAACTCAATCGCCCGTCAACCCGAGTCGCATCGGCCATGACCGGTGCGACGTACTTCAGCCAGTTGGCACACATGGCGTCGGTGATTTGCACGTTCTGCAACACGGTCTGTGGGGCTTGGCGGATTTGCAGTGGCTGTTGATCGAGTTTGCTAGTGATATCGAATCGCGCCTTACCGCCACTGACTGGAAATTCAGCCGCGGACGTCAGTACGCCTTGACGCACCCGCACCGGCAATTGCGCACTGCCGATGTCGACGCCGGCCAAATTGGCCGCTTGCCATCCTAGCGAAGCATCCAAGTTGAATCCTGCCAACCAACCGTCACTGGCCGACGGCTTCTCCTTCCACGTCCAATCGAAGTTCAAGGGCCCCTGATGTTGGCCACTGATGGTCACCATGTGGCCGACAAGAGGGGCGAGTTTGTGGCTGAGCCTGGTGGCGTCGTAGGCAAGGGTGCCCTCGAATCGTAATTGGGATCGCGCGGTGGCGGCACTGTAGTGGAGTTGGCCTGCGACTTTTCCCCAATCTACTTCGACGGCCAAGGGATCGAAGTCGGCTTGGCTGTCTGGAAAACGGTAGGTGCCGCTGGTCGTCAACTTCAACTTGGGTTCTTGCCAAACGACGTGCGTTTGCGGTGAGGAGCCTGCAGAGGAGAGGTTCGTAAGCTGGCAATCGGTGGCATCGAGTTGTAAGGTCACTGCCACTTGCTGTGAGTCGAGACGCCAGGCTACATCCCCATCGACTCTTCCCGCGGCGGCATAGGACGACAACCCATCGATTGAAACGTTGCGTAGCAATCGACCGAGGTCGGCGCGAAACCGTCCGCGTCCCATCCGCATCGATCGACTGTCGGCGGCTGCAGAATCCTGTGCCACGACCGACAGGCTCGAACTTTGGATCTGCAACGTTTCGATGGCCAAGGCGTTGACCCGTGCCGTATCCACCGTTCCTGTAAACTTGCCGATCATCCGCGGCTCGAGGAACTCGAACGATGGCAGGCGCACCGCCAGGTTTTCACAATTCCAATTGGCGCTGTCGATGACCACGCCGTCGGTGCGTAATTTGCCGGTGGCAGCCATGGCGACCTTGCCCTGCAAGTCGATCGGTGGGGGCGCGACCATCCAGGCGATCGCTCTCCGTTGCAAGCGATCGAGATAGCTGTGGATGTCGACCTGAAAAGCGGCCTGCGTGTGCGACGCCTCGTCGTGCGGCGCCACCAGCTGCAAGGGGGATTTCAATTGCATGGCAATGGTTTCATCGCTGGCCGCCAACTCGACGCTGGCCCGTTGGATAGCACGGATTGCCGTGCCCCTTGTTTCGAAGGCTGCCTCGGCCGATCCGCTCCAAGCTGGCTCTTCCATCGTCTCGCCGGCCGGTGTGCCGATGGTGATCGGCGTCGTGTTGACTTGCAACGTAGCATGGAGCGTCGACGGATCCGGCGCATCCCATTGTGCATGGAGGCTCGCCGTCCCCGCCAATTGCTGGATAGGCAACTCGAACCAGTCTCGGACGCGTGTGAACAGCAGGTCGAGGTCGACGTGCAACGCTGCCTCGCCATCGGTAGGGGCGCCGGCGAACGTCAATTGTCCAAAGTCGGCCTGCACATCCAAGGCGAACCGATAGTCGCCTGCGGCATTCAGGTCGGTTCCCAGCGCCACGATCAACGGTTGTTGCCAGTGCAGTGACTGACCGGCAACGATTCCTCGCAATTCTCCGATCTCGCAATGCAGCTTTGCCTCGGCGGGGCCTGCGGGAGTGGGAGCCAAGTTGGCCTGAAACCGGGCGATGCCGCTGTCCAGCTTCAATCCCTCCCGCAACGGGATCAAATCCGGGACGGCCGTTACCAATTTCGGAAAGTCGACGACACCAGAGGCACGCAATTGACATTGTTGCAGCAAGTCGGCCGTCCAACCCGCCGAAAGGAATGTCGAGGGTAAACGGCCGGTGCCACTGACCTGCAGAAAGTCACTGGTCAGTTCGACTTGCTCGACTTTCCAAGCGGCTGGAGTTCCCGCCAAGCGGCTGGAGAGCTTCACTTGCTTCACCCGTGCTCCCGACGGTCCCAACCACGCCGGCGCGTGGCAGTTTAGGTCGGCGAGCAGCAGATCGTCGACAGCCAAATTCCATGCATCGACATGAGTGTAAGTGGCGGTTACCGTTCCCGCGACCTGGCCGTCTAAGTGTTCGATCGGCAACTGGGGAAATCGCTTGCGCACCAAACGGAACCAGCCGATCGGAACCTGGTCGGCTTTGGCCCGCACTTCAACACCTCCTTGTGGTCGATCTCCCACCACAGCCACCAACGTCCCCCGCCTTCTCTCAACCTCTTGGCCGCGATCCGGCACCGACCGGTTGTGCTCATTTTGCCCAGGTGGCGCAACATAGGCGACCATCAACTGGCCTTCCGCTCGGCCGGTCGCTTGGTGCGCGGTCGGAAGATCGTAGGTTAGACCAGGAATGGTTAGCAACCAATTGTCAATGCGCTGCGGTTCGGTCAACAGCACACGCGCATCGCGCACGACGATTCGCCCGGTCGTCGGTGAAGTGGCCTGTGGGGCGGTGCTCCACTGTTGCCACAACGGTTCAACCGCCCGTTCCAAGTTCGTCGTCCCGTCCTGCACGACCACCACGGCCTCCAGTTCCGATAGTTCGATCACCTGCAAGTCGTTCGGTGAGCGGAGCCATTGCAGTACTCCTTTGGTCGTAGAGACCTTGCCGATGGAAGCCAACAATTGACCGGACTCACCGCGCAGGCGCAGGTCACGGAAGGTGAGGGGAGCGAACCATCCCCCGGTGGCACTGCCAATTTCCAGCTGCAATGGCGAGATGCCGCCGAAACGGTTGGCCAAGCGATTCAGGATGGGAGCCCACAAAATGATGCGTGGCAATGCCACCAGTAGCGTGAGGGCCACGAGCATGACGCTGAGGCTTCGCCATCGAGTACGACGATGGTCGGCAATACGCCCACTGGCGATCTTTACCTTCTTCTCGGCGATCTTTGCCATGGTTGCACTCCGCGAAGCGACCGATGTAGCTCTGCACCCAAACCCGTACCTACCACTCGCACTCGGACGCGAGATCGCTAACGGGTCTTCGTCGACGTGGCCGGACAAGGGGCGCGCCACGCAGCATTCCACGTGGGAGGTGGTAGCCCCCGACGTGCGATCCTCTTCCTCTTTTTCACGCCCTGCCTCGGGGGCCAAGGATCATGCTCCCAGCCGACCAGCCAACAGGGGCGACGCCCCAGCCGTTTCGTGGATTGTGGCAAGCACGAGCGGCCAACGCTAGAGCGACTTGACGAGTTTCGCAGACCACCCGTGATCGAAGTTTCCCCAAACCGGCTGTGCTAGCAATCAATGCAGGACGCAGGGGTGGCCAACACACCGCGTTTAGCCAAACGACATCGATTTACGAAAAAGTTGCAGAAGAGAGGCAGACTTTGCCGATTGCGTGGAATATTCAGCGTTCCCATGGTGGGACCATTATCAGTCTCCCCCATTTCTATTGGAAGCGATGCGGGTGCCCGGGACGAGCCAACGAGAGAGCGATAACCTGTCGGTTGGGCGCACCGCCTGTCCACAGAGAGCCGCCGTATGGTGGGGCCTCATGTGGGGATCGCTGGTCATGGCCTCCGGGTGCGCCTTATTCCCAGACATTCGCCACAAACCGCAGGTGATCAATCCGTTTCCCCAAATCGAGTCGGTGGCGGTCCTGCCATTTTTCAATCAGAGCGAAGAGCCCACCCTGAGTGGCGAACGAGTGGCCTTGGCCTACATGAATGAATTACAGCAAATCCGCGGCTTCGAAGTATTGCCCTTGGGGGCGGTCAAGGTCAAGCTGCAAGAGTTCGGCCGGCCGTTGACTACTGGTGAAGATTTTCAATCGTTCGCTCAATTCCTCGGCGTCGACGCGGTGCTCGTCGGATCCGTGACCGACTACGATCCCTATTATCCGCCCCGCATGACGATGAAGGTGAATTGGTATGCCGCCAATCCGGCGTTCCATCCCATTCCGGTAGGCTATGGAATTCCCTGGGGAACCAAAGAGGAGAAAAAGATCCCGCGTTGGGTGCACTACGAGGCGCAACGGGAGCTGGCTGCAGAACAATTGAAAACACAGGAGCCGGTGATGGGCGAGCTCAACGCCAGCCAGGAGGAATGGGCAGCAATAGTCGCTCATGAAGTTGACGGGCAATTGCCGCCCGATTGGCCCGATCCCAACGGCTTTATTCCCGATGGACCGGTGCCCACCCCGCCTCCAATGCGTCCGCAACATGCGCCGATCATCTCCCACATGCGCAGTTTTAACGGTCATGACGAAGATTTCACCGAGCAATTGGCGGAGTATTTCTACTTCCGCGACGACGCTCGCTTTGGCGGATGGCAAGCGTATCTCCAACGCAGCGAGGACTTTATACGCTTTTGCTGTTACTTGCACTTGCACGAGACGCTCATTGCACGTGGCGGCAGGGACAAAAGCCGTTTGATCTTGAGGTGGCCCATCGACCGATACTCTCGGTGAGTTCATGATTCGTCGGTTCCCTCGACAGGTTGGCACCGCGAAGCATGCACTCCATGGCAACGACGGCGAGCCGCCACGCTAATGGAAGCGATTGCTTTGGGAGAGGCCCCTTCCATTCGTACTCGGCGGCACCGGTGTTGCTACCCACGCACCTCATGGCGCCGCGCGGGGATACGAAAGGCATGTTCTCGTTTCGCCGGGGGTTGTTAAGGTCGCGCTCCGCATTGCGGCCCGACGAGGTGTTGCTGGGCAAGGCGATTTTGCGCACCACATGGCATCTAGGCCGATGACCCACGGCCCATCGATGCCATGGTGCCCATGGCAGCCAGGAGACCGACAGCAGGAGGCGAACGGATGGATAATCAAATCAACGTGCTGGCGCTTGTCAAAGGGGACCAGCATTTCATTTTTCTTTACGACGAGGCGAACCGCGTAGAGACCCTGCGAACCTTGGGGCGATTCGCTGCCGATCCCGACATTGACTTCAGTTGGCATGACGCCGCGTTCATGAGCCAGCGTATTCGCGATCTGGCTTACCGTGCTGCCAAAGAACAAGCCGTGCCGCCGGAGGAGGAGTGCCAGCCGATTGATGTCAGCAAGCTAGCATTGCGGCGGCGATTCTCGTTGAAGCACGAAGAAGATCTGCTCTGAGCGGCCGAGAGTTGACCGACCATGCACCGTCACGTCGCGCAGTTTCTTCAGTACCTGGCTGTAGAGCGCAATGCTTCCGATTTGACCATCAAGTCCTATCGGGAGGACCTGATCGACCTGGCGGATTACCTGGCCGACCAGCTCGGAGGTGACGTCGAACCGCAGCGGATTACGCCCCGAGATCTGCGCAGTTACCTGAGTGCGTTGCACGAGGCGGGGTATGCGCCGGCCAGCATCAGCCGCAAACTCGCCGCCCTGCGCAGCTTGTTCCGCTATGCCCAGCGTCAGGGATGGTGCGATTCCAATCCCGCGAAACCATTGCGCAATCCGCGCGCACGACGCAAGTTGCCTCACTTCCTTACCGATCGCGAAATCGAACAATTGCTTGAGGCCCCCGATGTCTCGCAACCATTGGGAAAACGAGACAAGGCGATCCTGGAAACCATGTATTCGGCAGGTTTGCGTGTCAGTGAGGTCGTGGGGTTGTGCGATGGTGATCTGGATTTGGAGGAGGGAGTCGCCCGAGTTAGGGGAAAGGGGAGAAAAGAACGGTTGGCGCCCCTCGGAAGGTATGCGATCGACGCGATTGCCGACTATCTGACGCATCGCCAACTGTCGCCCCGGGAAGCGGCCGGAAAACTGGCTCCCGTGTTCGTCAATCGATTCGGCCGGCGCTTGACAACACGAAGCGTCGGACGCATGCTCGAAAAGTACATCCAACAGGTTGGGCTGGACAGGCGTACCAGTCCCCACACACTCCGCCACAGTTTTGCCACGCACTTGCTCAATCGCGGTGCCGACATTCGCAGCGTCCAGGAATTGTTGGGGCACAAGAGCCTGGTAACGACGCAGATCTACACCCATCTCAGCACGGCGAACCTTCGCGAAGTATATCTCCGCGCTCACCCCCGCGCTCGGGCGTCCTAGCTGCCGCGTCTCAGGCTAGCAAAGGTGATGACGACGGAAATGCCGTCTTGCCAGCTAAGAGCACTCCCTACGAATTGCGGAATCGCTATGCGGGAGCCGTTTTGCCCCACCGGCTGCCCCTACCGTTCAGGGCGGCAGCCCGTGGAGTTGGGGATGGTAGCGGCGGGGATGGACGGCCACCTATGGGGAGCCATAGAAATGGTTGTCGGCCGAGGACGCAAACTCAAGTCGTGCGCTCAATGGTCTCGTGCGTTGAGGCAACCTTGGGGAATCGATGGCGATACCGCCACCGCTCCCAGAGCGTTGCGTGCCGTAAGCGAGGATCGTCTCGAGAGACCAGGTGTTCCTTGCCCCGCCGAGTTCGTAACAGCAGTTTGCCATCGGGACGAACGTCGACCACGGTCCAATACTTTTCCACGATGTAGGAATAGTCGTCACCTTTCGGGGAGGCGACCACTTCGCGCGCTCGTGGGCCAGGTGAAGGGCTATGCTTGTCCTTCGCGAAAACCATCTTGTCGCCAACTTTGGCTTCTTTCACTCCCATCGATAGTTGCTGTCCCTTCGTAGAATCCTTGCGACAAGCGCGATATACGAACAAGAATAATAAGTGCGGAGGCGCCACTGCGAAAATTGAATCTGCCGCACACGTGCGGAAGACACTGGGCGACGTTTCGGTGGGGCTAAATCTCAGGCGGTTGGAGCTAGCGTGTCAGGCATTGTCGCCTCGGGCCAACTGATCGCGAAGACGGGCGGCGAGCTCGTACTGCTCTTGGGCAATGGCTTCAGCGAGCTGATCCTTCAAGGTTTTTCCGATATGGAAATCGTCGCGAATCTGCTCTTGCAGATATAGCAGGCGTTGGACCATTTCGTCCGATTCGTACTCGTTGTCCCAGCCCATGTCGACGAAGTTGTCGGCAATGCGGTTCAAGCCATCTTCCAGCGCGTCCAAAGCACGTTGCGGAGAATCGTCCTCCAGGGCGCTCAAGGCGGCTGCTTCCGCCCGCTGGTAGAGCACCAACGCCCGATGCTGCTCGTGCTGCAACGTCCAATCGTCGCATGGCGAATGGTCTCGGCACATATCCATCAAAGCCAGCGTGTGGTCGGCATCGGCGACTGCCTCGGCAAACCGTCGCAATCTCAGCCAAGCCATGCGGCGATGATAATACTGCACGAATTCGCGATCCACTTCATAACACAATTCTTCGCTCATGACGAAATCAGGATCGCGCACTTCTCGGTAGGACAACAGGTCGAGCAGCGTGGGAAACCCCTCCGGGCACTCGCCGTCGGGACGTCCACACGTCTCCATTTGCAGGATCCCCAAGTCGACACGCATCTGGATCAAATCGCGACCGTCATTCCCCTTCACCAGGCGCACGGACGGTTCTTCTGGGTTGAATGGCCACTGTTGAATAAGAAAATCGAGATGACGTCCCGCGTTCATTGTTACCCCCTTTGGCGAGCATGCTCGCTTGAAAATCTCTTTCCTTATGCTGGTATCGCGTTCCGTACATCGCAGCCAGGGAATCGGTGTGCGGCCACGCACGTTTCATTCCCTGCAGGAAGTATAACACCATTGCCCTCAAGGTGAAGGTGTACGTCAGGCGATGGGATGGCCAGGGACGAGCTGGGTGGGGGGCAATCAGCGGCTTCCCGCTCCTGGCTGCCCGGTGGAGGAAGCATGGACAAGCGAAGGCCGCTCGTCTTCGTGTCGTCGATCAACGGGCACACTGGGGCGTCAAACTGCCTGCGGTATGCCTCACGAGCGGGCAGCAAACTGATGTTAGTCGACCAGTTGGTTGGCCGACTCCACAGCAGCCACGAATTGCTCCTCGCGCATAGTAAGTATGCGGGGGATGTTCTTGAGAACGGCCAGCCGCCCAGAAGTGAGTTGGCCGCTGGCGCCGGCCAGCGCGAATATTGCTTGCACCAGCTGGTATTTCTCCGTTTCCGTGCGTCGGGCAGCCATCGTTCGCAATAGCGCCGAGGTGCTCAAGTGCGCCAACTGCACCTCCCCGCAGGCTTCACCGAACCGGTCCCGCGACAAGCGCCGCCCGGTCAATTGCTCGTATATCTTGCGGGCCAGCCGAATCTCTTGTTCCGTTACGTTCCCATCCTCGCAGGCGATAGCCGCCATCGCTCTCAGCAGGTCGTCGGGCCAGGACACTGCTGCCACACGTACCGTGGTACCGTCTGTCGAGATTTCCTCGATCGGCTGGGGAGATGGTCGAGTGCCGGCGTTGACGTGGTTGGACACCTGGAGGATGGCTGGTTCGAACACCGTCTGGCATCCGTTGCACTCCACGTACTCGGCGAGCTTGCCGATGGGGAGGACGGGAATGAAATACAAGGTGAGAAAGGGGCGTGAAGTTCGATAACGATAGGGTTGGCGCGTGCCGCATTCGGGACAGGTGAAGATCCCTTTTTCACGCGTGCTTTTCCACTCGAAAGTACCGATCAGAATCATCGCGGCATCTCGGCTCGCTGCGGGAGTAACGTTCGATCGCCGCGGGCGTAGTAAGATGGCTGGAACGTCTGCCGTGGTAATCGGCCCATGCCTACCATGGTAACTGTAATTCTTATTAGCTCTTGCGGCAAACGGTCAGTTAGCATCAGCGCGCATCCGATTCCCAGGAGGCTGTCTGGCGACACCGTGAACTGATGCCAGTTGGGGCTCGAGGGGCGCTGCATTCTAGCTTCCCGAACGAGCATCGTTTTGGCTGGCCGTAGTTCTCCAACACGCTTGGGCGCTGGCCGAGACGGTGGACGACTGGGAAGACGACGAAAGGCCATCTGCCTGCAACCATCCGAATTCGCGTGGTTGGCCCCCGGAGAAAGAGAACGTCCTCCAAAATCTTTCCACGTGGCCGTAGCCGCCACCTTATCCTTATCCTTCCCTGCGCTCACGGTGCTTAGCCAACTGGTCTGGCCCGCCGAGCTGGAGCCGATGTTCCCATGTCGACATTCGGCCACGATGCGCAGAGGTTACAATGAGCCTCCAGCGGAGAACTGGAAGTCCCTCACAAGCATTCTAATAGCAGCTTTCAGGATAGGTCAGCCAATGTCCAAAGGTAAAGTCTTGATCGTCATCGGTGATGCGGCCGAAGTCCTCGACACGATGTATCCGTACTATCGGCTTCAGGAAGCAGGGTTCACTCCCGTGGTCACGGCTCCGGAGAAACGGCGGTACCAAATGGTGTTGCACGAAGTCAAACCGGGCTGGACGATCACCAAGGAATGGGAGGGGTACACGATCGAGTGCGACGTGCCATTCGCGGAGGTGAACGAAGAGGAATACGTCGGCATTTTTTTCTCTGGTGGACGCGCGCCAGAGTACATTCGCTACGACGAAAACCTGGTGCGCATCACGCGGCATTTTTTCGAGACGAACAAGCCCATTGGGTGCGTGTGCCACGGTGTCGAGATTCCCGCATACGCCGATTGTGTTCGCGGCCGCCGCATGGCTACGGTCGCCAAATGCCGTTTCGATCTGGAAGTATGTGGTGGTATTTTCGTCGATGCGCCGTCGGTTATCGATGGCAATCTATTCAGTGGCCGGACGTTTCACGACAACGGGCATTTCGTCGGCCCATGGATCGATGCATTGTTGAAGTACAGCCAGAATCGCAAACCTCCATCCCCACAAGCCACCTCGTGAGGAGACAGCGTTTTCCTCGTCTGCCTTTCCGCACGCAACCGCAAGCAGGCAGTTCGTTTGCTGCCGCGCCGGAGCATCCGACCATGGTCGAGCAAAGGTTGGTACAAGTCACCAAGATGGTGGCGAGCAGGTAGGAGGCGTGGACGCGTCCAGGAATTGACACAGCGCAATGCGCTCCATGGAACGACGCCTGGTGGCTGAACGCGGCGATGGTGGTCCCCGTAACGTCTCCCTGCGAAGGGTGTCGTCGTAGTTTTGGCATGGCGTCGTCCGCTTCCATCCACCCGCCGCACAGCGCCCCCTGGGATGCTGCGGCTGGCGGGGACATCCTGGGGAGCGAAGCGGGTAAAATATAGCCACCTCACACGGATCGCCTGCCCAGCCCCTGCTCGCCTGGGAAGGTGGCGACATCCCTTCCCACCTGCACTTCCTACTCGAGTTGAAAGCCATGAGCCAAATTGCACCATCGTCAGCGAGCTGTTTGTGCGAAGAGCCGAGCGTTTTTCCTCCTGCGCACCGAGCGCTCCGGCGGTCCTTGTCGGTGGGGATCATCGTTTTGCTGTGCTGGCAATGGATGGGGGTGTTGTCGGCGCAACAACCTGAGCAGGAAGCAACATCTGGCGACGGATTGAGCGAACCGAGCCTGGAGGTGGCCGGCAATGAACAGGTGGCTGAGATCCTGCGTACGTTTCAGCCGCGCGGAGTGATGGCCGATGGGTCGCAACCGACGCCGCCGGAAGAAGCGGTGAAAACGTTTCATCTGAAGGACGGAGTCGAAATCGAATTGGTGGCGGCTGAACCGGTGATCTCGCAGCCCCTCCATGTCAGTTGGGACTCGCAGGGACGGCTATGGGTGGTGCAGTATCGCCAGTACCAGTACCCTGCCGGACTGAAAGTCGTGCGCTTCGATCAGCACCTGCGAGCGGTATTTGATCGCCTGCCGGCTCCGCCGCCCTACCATGTGCCCGGCAAGGATGTAGTCACTGTATTGGAAGACACCGATGGCGATGGACGGTATGACGCGCACCGCGACGTTATCACCGGGTTGAACATCGCCACCAGTGTGGCGGTGGGGCAGGGAGGAATCTGGGTGCTCAACCCGCCCTATCTGTTGTTCTATCCCGATGCCGACGGCGACGCCGTACCAGATACCTCGCCGGAAGTGCACTTGCGAGGGTTCGGTTTGCAGGATACCCACTCGGTGGCCAACAACTTGACGTGGGGCCCCGACGGTTGGCTGTACGGTGCCAATGGCAGTACCACCGCCGGCACGGTTAGCTCCGCGGCAACACCCGGCATCGAGTTCGCCGGCCAGTGCATTTGGCGGTATCACCCGACGACGCATGTCTTTGAAATCTATGCCGAAGGCGGTGGGAACACGTTCAGCTTAGAGATCGACGCCGCCGGGCGAGTATTCTCGGGACACAACGGCGGCAACACCCGCGGTTGGTATCATCCCCAAGGAAGTTATTCCGCCAAGAACTGGGGCAAGCATGGACCGTTAACCAACCCTTATGCCTTCGGCTATTTTCACGCCATGCCCATGGAAGGCGATCCGCGGCGGTTCGCGCAAGCATTCGCCATCTATGAGGGGGGGCTGTTTCCCGCCGATACCTACCAGGGTACCATCATCGCACCCAACTCATTGCAAAACCTGGTTTGGCATAGCCGTCGATTGCCTCACGGCTCGACGTTCCGTACGGTCGATCTACCGAATCTGCTGGAGTCGACCGATCGCTGGTTTCGCCCGGTGCACGTAGCGGTGGGGCCGGACGGAGCGATCTACCTGGCTGATTGGTACGACACGCGGTTGAGCCACGTCAGCCCGCTGGACGACTGGCATAAAGAAAGCGGACGCATTTACCGCTTGTTTCCCAGCGGACGGCTGCCACGGCGCGACGTCGGCGACTTGACGCAACTCACGGCTACGCAGCTGATTGCTCTGCTGGATCATGATAACAAATGGGTGCGTCGTCAGGCGGCGCTGGAGCTGGGGTGGAGAAAGTTGGGATCTGCGGAAGTTCAAGCCCATTTGTTCGACCAAATCCTGCAGCGTGGTTCCGTGGACGCTTTGTGGGCGTTGCACCTGGTGGGAGGACTGACGAGCGAGCGGGCGGGAACGCTGCTGCAGCATCGATCGGCCGACGTGCGTCGCTGCGTGGTACGACTGCTGGGAGACCGGCACGAAGGACATCCCGCCCTGGTCGATCTGGCGGCAGTAGAACCCAGTGCGGAGGTCCGCAGTCAGTTGGCCGCGTCGGCCCGACGGGTCGACGCGGGCATCGGCCTGGCGATCATCGGTCGGCTGCTGGGTCACGACAACGATGTCAGTGATCCCCATCTGCCCTTGATGGTATGGTGGGCCGTCGAATCGCACGCGGAGGACTTCGCGGCCATCACGCAGTGGCTGGCCGACTCGCAAGTGTGGCAGCGGACAATGATGCGGACTGCGGTGACCGAGCGGCTGATGCGCCGATATGCTGCGGCGGGGCGAAACGAGGATTTGCAACGCTGTGTGCGATTACTTCAACTCGCGCCCACCGCCGAGGACCGGCACCTGCTGGTGGCGGGATTCTACAAAGCCTATCAGGGTCGCACGATGCCGCCGTTGCCGCCGACACTGGCCGAGGCCATGGAGGAATTCCGCAGGACGCGCGGTAACGAAGGCCTCATCCTCGCCATCGCCCAGGGCGATACGTCGGCGGTCCAGCGAGGGCTCGAACTGCTCCGTTCCGCGGATGCCGATGTGGCGTTGCGGATCGAAGTTGCGACGGCCTTCGGGCGGCAACCTTACGCCCCAGCGGCGGATGCCTTGTTAGCCCTGGCGCTGGGCCAGTCGACCGATGAGCCAGCTTTGCGCCGCGTAGCACTGCAAGCTCTGGCTGCCTACGAAGCCGAGGAAATCGGCCACCGGCTGGCTGCCGCTTTTGCTGGACCGATCTCCGCCGAATACGGTTTGCGCGATACCGCTTGCCGTACCTTAGCTGCCCGCGCATCCTGGGCCACGGCGCTGCTGAACGAAATCAACCAGTGGCGTGTTCAACCGACGGATGTGCCCCCCGACGTGGTGCAACGACTAAGAACCTATCAGCAACCTGAATTGGTCGCGGCCGTCGAACAAGCATTCGGCAAAGCGCCGCAAGTGGAATCCCCAGCGCAGACTGCGCACATCAAACGCCTGCTTACCCTGGTGCGCAGCCGCCGCGGGGATGCCGAGCGAGGGAGAGAAGTGTTCCGACAGCGATGCGGGGTGTGCCACCGGTTGTTTGGCGAGGGGGAAACCATCGGGCCGCCCCTCGACCACTATGATCGTCAGAATCTTGAATTTTGGTTGACGGCGATCGTCGTTCCCAGTGCGGAGATTCGCGAAGGTTTCCAATCGTATCTGGCGCTGACCACCGGCGGTCGCGTGGTTACCGGAATGGTGGCCGCCCAGGATGTGCATACGATCACGCTGCGCACGGCTGATAGTCAGTTGATCGTTCTACCGCGCGACCAGCTCGAGGAGTTCCGTGCTATCGATCGCTCCCTTATGCCGGACAATATCCTCGATTCGCTGGACGATGCGCAGATTGTCGATCTGTTCGCGTACCTCACTCAACATGCACGATGATGAGCGGTCGTGATTTGCACGCCCTCGGAGATGAAGCTGGTGAGCGAGTTGTCGAAACGGGTCGCATCGGCCACCAAGCGAATCCTCGACCGGCGCGCCTCGGTGGCGAGGAGGAACGCAGGCACGACTTGGCGATGCCGCTCGGCCGGGCATTGCTTGGAGCCGTCGCAACTGCCCGTGATACACTGTACGGATAGACGGTGAACGTGGAGCGTGCATTGAACGCACTCGATTGGCCAAAGGGGGCTGAGGAGGGAAAGTGAACGTTCGGCAACAGGTGGCAGCAGCGAGTCTCCAGGTAGCGCGCCGTTGGTTTCTGTCGCAATGCGGTGTCGGCCTGGGGGCCATGGCGCTGCAGTACTTACTTTCTCGCAGCGCTCATGGAGACGGACCGACAGCCGGTTTGCTGCCGCAGCGGCCGCATTTTCCTCCCCGCGCGAAAGCAGTCATCCACTTGTTCATGGCGGGGGCTCCCTCGCAACTGGAGCTATTCGATTACAAGCCGTTGCTCAGCCGACTTCAGGGGCAGCCGTTGCCACCATCGATCATTGGTGACCAGCGCTATGCGTTCATCCAATCGACCGCTGGCGTCCTCGGGCCGCAGTATCCCTTTCGGCGGTATGGTGACAGCGGAGCGGAGTTGTCGTCGGCTATCCCCTATCTGCAAAAGGTGGTTGATCGCCTGTGCATTGTCAAATCGATGCATACCGACCAATTCAATCACGCTCCGGCGCAGATCTTCTTCAACAGCGGCTTCGCGCAGCCCGGTCGTCCCTGTTTCGGGGCCTGGGTGGTGTACGGCTTGGGAGCAGAGACCGATGCCTTACCCGCCTTTGTGGTGATGAGCACCGGAGATGGGCTCAGCGGCGGAGCGGCGCTGTGGTCCAGCGGCTTTCTCCCGACTCGCTTCAGTGGAGTGCCGTTTCGCAATCAAGGGGATCCGATCCTGAATGTGAGCACCCCGGCGGGTATCCCCGATCAGTTGCAGCATCAGACCTACGCCACCATCGGCAAATTGAATCGGCGGCGGTTCGATTCCCTTGGTGATCCCGAGATCATGACTTCGATCGCTAATTTTGAAATGGCCGCGCGGATGCAGGTTTCAGCGCCTGAATTAATGGACTTGCGTGGGGAGACGCAAGAAACGCTCGACTTGTACGGTTGTCATCCCGATCAACCTTCCTTCGCACGCGCCTGTTTATTGGCCCGACGCATGGTGGAACGTGGGGTACGATTCATCAACATCTACCACAGCGGCTGGGATGCGCATAGCAATGTCGCGGGAAATATCCGCAACAACTGCAGGAAGACCGACCAAGCGTCTGCCGCCTTGGTGCTCGACTTGGCTCGTCGTGGTCTGTTGGACGAAACGCTGGTTATTTGGGGAGGCGAATTCGGCCGCACTCCCATGGTCGAAACCAATCCGGCATTGGGACGCGCACTGGGACGAGATCATCATCCCCAGGCGTTTACCATCTGGATGGCCGGTGGTGGCGTGCGCCCCGGGGAGACCTACGGAGCCACCGACGACTTTGGTTTCCATATCATCGAGAACCCGGTGCATGTGCATGATTTGCATGCCACGCTCTTGCACTGCCTGGGATTCGATCATACACGCTTGACCTACCATCATGCGGGACGAGATTTTCGTTTGACCGACGTCCATGGTCGAGTGATTCGTGACCTGTTGGTGTGAAGTAGAGTTCTCGTAGCGTAGCGAGGGAAAACCATGGGGCAGTTGAGCGGGCGATGGGCGCTAGCAGCGCTCTGTTTCTTCGGTTGCACCACACGTCTGCCCGCGGACGTTCCCTTGGTGGGAGGAGTCGAGCGGCAACCGTTTGAATCGATGGTCGCGCGGTTGGTCCAGGCGTTGGAGTTGGCCGGAAGCCCCGTGTCGCCAGTCGAGCGGCAGAAGATGGAAGCATTGCGGAACGAGGTCCGTGATGCGGTCGTCGTGAAGCAGTTGCAGGAGCTATTGGATGCCTACTGCCTGGTCGTCGTGCACATCAATCCAGAAAGTAGGGTGAAGGTGCTGCCGGGGCCGGCGCGACCGCTGCTCGACGAGAAAGGGTGGACCAACTTTCTCGTCAAAGTGATCAACGAAGCGGGCGTTACTTCGCCGTTGATCTGTCGAAGCCCTCAAGCGGCACCAATGGTTCGTCCAAGTACCGCCGCGGCCAGGCCAGCGTTGGATATCACTCCTGCCGAGTCCGCCCGTCGCTGGTTGGAAATCGCCATGTACGCGCGTCCACCGCTACGATCGACCCTATCTGGACTGGAGTGCGAATATCGAATCCTACAGTTGTACAGCCGAGACGCCGGCAAGCGCGAAGCAATCCTGGAGATGCATGTCGGCCAAGGAACTCAGGATCTTGGGTTTCGCAGTGAGCTGCCAATTCTGTTTGACTGCCGCCCCTCGGTGGAAGTGCCCTTGGTAATCCGCGACGAAGACGGCATCCCGACAACCTGCAGCTTGTTGATCAAGGATGCGCATGGCCGTGTCTATCCGAATCCTAGCCGTCGGCTGGCGCCCGACTTCTTCTTTCATGAGCAAATCTATCGCCGTGATGGCGAGTCGCTCCGCTTGGCGCCAGGCAGATACCAAGTAACGGCATACCGAGGCCCAGAGTACCTGCCTACCCGCTTGGAGTTGGAGGTCGATCGCCAATCGCCACCTGCTCCCTTGGACATATCCTTGCGCCGATGGATTCATATGGCCGAGTACGGTTGGTTCTCCGGCGACCATCATGTGCATGCAGCCGGTTGCGCCCACTACGAGAATCCCTCCGAAGGCGTGACGCCGGAAGACATGGTACGGCATATCGTGGGAGAAGACCTGAACGTGGGCTGCGTGCTGAGCTGGGGGCCCTGCTGGTATTACCAAAAACAATTCTTCGACGGGAAAGTTTCGCAACTCTCTCGGCCCGGCTACCTGATGCGCTATGACGTCGAAGTCAGTGGCTTTCCCTCCTCCCATGCCGGCCATCTCTGTTTGCTCAATCTGCAGGAAGACGACTATCCGGGGACGAAGTCGATCGACGAGTGGCCGAGTTGGACGTTGCCTGTTCTTCGGTGGGGAAGAGAGCAGGGAGGGGTGGTCGGGTACAGCCATAGCGGATGGGGGCTGGCTCTACCCGACTATTTACCCGATGGCAGCCGTGGAAGATATCCGCGGACGTGGGGTGGAAGCGATGCGCCGAGCGGACGAGCGGCCGACCGTTTGCCCGACTACGCCATGCCGCCGTTCGATGGCATTGGGGCCAACGAATACATCGTTACGGGAATCCTCGGCCAGTGCGACTTCATCAGCGCGGTCGATACTCCGGCCATCTGGGAATTGAACATCTGGTACCACACGCTCAATTGTGGAGTAACCACGCGGTTGAGCGGTGAAACGGATTTTCCCTGCATCTATGGCGAACGTGTCGGGCTAGGGCGAAGTTACGTGCACCTACCCGGTACCCAAAAGGCAGACCTTCAATACGAGGATTGGATTCGCGGCATCCGGGAAGGACGTAGTTACGTGACCGATGGAATGAGCCATCTGTTGCAATTCCGCGTCGGCGAACGCGAACTGGGGGAAATCGACGAACAGGGCCATGCCAGCCGTCTCGATTTGGCGGCCCCCGATTCCGTCCTCGTACGCTGCACGGTCGCTGCATTGCTACCCGAGCAACAGGATGCGCGCGGCGCTCAGATCGCCCAGTCGCGACTGGACGTAAAGCCGTATTGGCATCTGGAGCGAGCTCGGATCGGCAGTTCACGTCGTGTCCCGGTGGAGTTGGTGGTCAATGGCGAAGCGGTGGCACGGCGTGAAATCACCGCCGATGGGGAACCGAAGGAGGTAATGTTCGACGTCCCGATCGCACAATCATCGTGGCTGGCAGTGCGAATACTTCCCTCCATGCACTCCAATCCGATCTTTGTTCATGTGGCTGGGGCGCCGATTTGGACCAACGCCAACAGTGCTCGCTGGTGCCGAGACGCCGTGGATGTGTGTTGGCAACAGAAGCGAACGAGGATTCGTCCTGAAGAACTGGAAGAGGCCAAGGCTGCCTACGACCAGGCTCGCCGACGCTATCAGGAAATCCTGGACACGCTCGAATCTTTGCAGGAAGGCGCCAAGCAATAGGGCCTCGGTCCCGGGGATTCTCGAACAACTGCTCCGAAACTTCACCCGCTACCGCCGCTGTGCATTCCACTACGAGAGGGCGCCTAATCGATGATGAAGTGCGTGAGCGCCTCGGAGGACCATTGAACGGTCCTGGCACTGGCGTCGTGAGTTGGGCGGAACCCATGAGAAAACGGCACAGGCGTCCCATGAGTGCGGGGAAAGTGGGGAGGATGTCGTCAGCTAACGCTGGCGACACGCTCGGTCGAGCCGTCGAACGGGTAGCCGATGGCAGTGGGGACCGGCGCCTGCTAGGGAAGCGGATGGCTACTCTTAGACGAAACCCGGGCCGTTGTCTTGCGGTGTCCCCTGAACTCGCTCGGCGACCCGCATCTTGGCACTCCGCGAGCGGGGATTGTTCACGATCTCCTGATCGGATGGCCGGATTGGTTTCTTGGTGATCACCTGCAAACGTGGGTCGTCGCGCATGGCATGCTTGACCATCCGGTCTTCCAGAGAATGGAAACTGATGATCAGTAGGCGACCACCGATCCCGAGAAGGTCGGGCAATCGGGAAAGAGCGCGCCGCAATTCTCCCAGTTCATCGTTGACGGCGATGCGGAGCGCCTGAAAAGTTCGCGTGGCAGGGTCCACGCGGCCGTGCCGACGCCCTCCACCGGCGACTTTACGTCCACGTGGGACAGCGGCATAGATGATTTCACGCAATTGCGCTGCCGTCCGAATCGAGGTCGTCCGTCGCGCCTCGATAATGCGGCGGGCAATGCGACGGCTGAAACGTTCCTCACCATATTGAAAAATGACATCGGCCAAATGACGCTCGTCGACTCGCTGAAGCCATTCCCACGCAGGCTCGCCGACTGATGAGTCGAAGCGCATATCCAGGTCCCCTTCGGTCTGGAAACTGAACCCCCGCGTCGTATCGGCGAGCTGGTCGCTGCTGAGCCCCAGATCCAGCAATATTCCATCGACAGCCTCCCACCCCAAGGAGGTCAGCCAATGGTCGACGTCGGCGTAGGATCCCTGCCGGATCACCACCTGGGAGGGCAAATCACTGCGATGCAGCCGATCGACCGCCTGCGGATCACGATCGACTGCCAAAACGGCACCTTGATCGCCGACTGCTTGGGCGATCAACCGAGTATGACCTCCTCCGCCTGCCGTTCCGTCGATCCACTTTTGTCCCGGGGCGAAATTCCCATACTGCTCCACCAATTCGGGGAGGACGGGCACATGCTGTGATGTAATATTTTCCACGGCGCGCAAAAGAAAGAGGATGAAACCCGCGGGGCTGCCGAAACAGCCCCGCATGTGGCTCTTCAGCCCGTGGCCGCAAGCTGAAGCAGGGTTTCATCCACGTAGGTGACTCGAGGATCGGTCAATCGCTGCAACACCACCGTACTGCAGCGACGACATTAGGATAGCTCTCCTTCGCTGCTCGTCAATTCCCATTCCTGCCACAGAACGGCGTGCCGCGTTCGCAACCGCCTTATTACCTTGACGTTAGGAAAAAAACGGAGATTTTCCCATTGAACAATTCCGTGAATCGCTAGCAATTCAGAACGTGGTTTCGGGGGCGACGATTTCCAACAACTCGACGGTGGGCTCGCCGTCGCAATAGATCATGGCGGTTCTTCCGTAAGTGATGTCACCTGGTGCGACGCTGAACACATGTGCCAGGTCGGCGCCGCACCCTACTTTCCACAGGTTGGCCAGTTTGACTTCGCGGAGGACATTGTTTTGTATGAGGACGCGGCCCAAGGGAATCTTTTGGGAAAGGATCTCTTCCTGCACCTTGTCTTTGACGGCATCCAACCGCATGCGGACTATGCCAAATTGCACGATATGGTGGTCGCTCTGCCGACGCAGGACGATGCGCCGGGCATACCGATTGTCCACTTGCTTCGCTTCCAAGACCTGGACATCAACTGGGCCCCCGTGGTGGCGTTCGACAGTTACGGTCATATGGGCATTATGGTGAAGCAATTCCCGGTAAGGCTGAGGGCATTCTTGCGCGGAACAGACGGTGAATTCTCCTAACAGGTCCGGATTGGGGTAGAACAGCCCGATCAATTCGCTGAGTTCAACGGTGGCGTCGGCCTTCACAACGAGATTCCTCCTGTCGAAGCGAGCGTGCGGTGGGTGATGGCGGGCAGCGGCAGTTGGGAAAGGGGGATGCTGGAGGCTACTGGGCGACGACCGGCAACTGCGTCGGTCCCTCAATGGTCACTACCGGCGGTGGTTCGGCTGCACGACGATCCAAGACGGTGTCCACCAAATACAACAGTAGGTGCTGCATTGGTTCCGACTCGATCGTCGCCGCAGCTTCCAAGGCCCGCTGTTCGTGTTTGTCCACCAATCGGTGGGCCTGTTCGAAAACGTTTGCCTTGCGATAAAGGTCGGCTACGCGCCTTAGGCGGACATGATCGTCTTGTTGATCGACATCGTTGGCCGTGGCCAAGAGGTCTGCTTGATCGGCGGGGTCGAGATTGGCGAGCGCCAGCGCCCAGAGCAACGTGGGGCGGCCTGACAACACATCAGCACCAGCGGTCAGCTTGTTGTGGTCGTCACCCTCCCAATCTTGTAGATCGTTCAAAATCTGGAAGGCAACCCCCAGGTTGCGCGCGTAACTCTTGAGCGGCTCGACCAGATGATCGATCGGTCCAGCCAGCCGCGCGCCGGTGAACAGTGCAGCCTCAAAGGCAGGTGCCGTCTTCAAGGCATAGATTTTCAATGCGTCCAGCGGAGACAGCCGCTTATCGCTGGCGTCGCGCCACAGCAATTCGGCGCCCTGCCCTTCCGCCAAGCGCGTGTGCGCCGCCGCGAGGCAGTCGAGGATATCGGCGGCAACGTCCGGTCCCAGTTGGGCAGCGTCACGGCTGACCATGCGATAGCCCAGGCCGATCAGGTAGTCGCCCACGTTGATTGCCGTGGGCAACCCGTACCGACGGTGCATGGTCGGCTCACCGTATCGGTATAGATCGTCATCCTCGATGTCATCATGCACCAGGCTGGCCTTATGGAACATTTCAATGCTCATCGCCGCCCGGAAAACGCAGTCAGGTATTTCGGCGACTACATCGGCACCGGCATCGGTCGTGGCTCGACCACCGCGTAGGGCGTCGTAGGTGGCCAGTGTAATGAACGGGCGAGAGTACTTGCCACCTTTGGCGACAAAATCGAGGGCCAAGGTTTCAGTGGCGGCGATGGGATCGACACCTGCCAGCAGGTCTTCGCCGCGTTCCCCGTTCGGTTTGCTATCCCGCAAACGAGGAGTAAGCCGCTCGAAAATCTCTCCTTGAAACAACGAATTGGCAGCCCGCATCAGATGGACGTAGGTGCGAGTCGACACGGTGGGCCGATCGGAACGCGTTAGAATCATCTCCCGCACCCAGTCTTCGTCGACGCTCGTGTTGCGGCAGTTGCTCGAGAGCAAAGGAACTGCCATGCAGGGAATTCCCGCCAGCAGAATCTTATCGATGGCCTTTTCCAACACGTTCAGGCAGGCGACACCGACGATCGCATCGACGTAACCGCTGACGATGATCTTCATCACCACCGGGCTACCTTCGGCGACCAACACTTTGTACCCCATCTCCTCGGCCATGGTTCGGAAGTCGGCAATGCTGCACGCGCCGCACTGTTTGCAGTTCATGCCGAATTCATCGTAATCGGCCGGGCATCCCTCTGCATGCTTCAGGCAATGCGGCAGCAGGAACAATCGCCGAGAAGGATCGATAGCAGCCACCTGATCGCGATAGAACGCGCTGCTAACCATCACCATCACCCATCCGACGTATCCTTCCGGCAATCCTTCCTGTTCGAGAAGTCGCCGGGCGACCGCTTCCATTTCCTCTTTGGTCAGCGGCCGGCGCTTATCCAGCCTCTGCGCCACCTCATCGCATCGCGCCTTCAAGTGTTCCCGCAACTCTCTGGTTTCGGGAACCACTTTCAAATGGCTTGTCTTACGACGCTTGCTCCGCCGCGGCGCGGCATCGGAAATCGTCGGCCGAACCCGTTCGGTAGGTTCGAGAGGTTGTTCTTTAGGGATAGAAGACAACGTTGCCGTCCCTCCGGGTAGGAATAATCACTGCCACTGGTGGGCAGTTGTTGTCACCTGTTGGCAATAATACCGTCATCATTGGGCAGCCGTCACTAGTTGGACGTTCGCTTGCCGAGCGCTCCGTTGGCCAGTTCGCCCACTCAAACGACGGCTGAGCCTGCGGTAGTTTAAGTTATTACCGAAGACTAACCCACGGTAGTTCATTCTGTTTCGTCCATCCATCTTGCGGCCGCTCCCACGGCCGCCATCGAAAACACGATCGGATAGAGCCTTTCATAATACCACAATTTCGCGAAGTAAAAGCCGATGGGCCATGCTTGATGGTGGCAATCGGCCTCAATTGCTGCCGAGAGCCAACGCAATCCGTTGGTGATCGTCGGATCCCAATCCCCCGTTGGGGTCATGGCCAGCAAGGCTTCCAGGGCGACGGCCGTCTCTTCGATGGAGCTGCCCGCATCCTCCTCGCTTTGATTACCGCGTTCCAGGTTCTTCCCCGCGTCACCTCGTACTTCCTGTGCTCTCCGGCGGCGTGCATCGACCTTGGCATCGAGCTTGGCATCGAGCTTGTTGCCCGGTGGGACCGAACGATCGGGGGACGAGGCGTCGACCCTTATTCGGTACGGCACGCTGGGACCACCTCCCCACCCACCATCGGCGTTCTGAGCGCTGCGCAAGTACTCGCAACCTTTTCGAGCGACGGACGTTCGCCGCTTACCAGTCTGTGCGTAGGCGAGCAAGACGCGGGCAGTGCCGTAGATGGGATTGGCTTCCTGAGGATGATCTTGATTACCAAACCACAGGGGCAACCAACTGCCGTCGGCGAGCTGTTCCCGTTCCAAGTAGGAAAAACCGCGCTCGATGGCTCTCTGCATCCGCCGCTGCAAGCTCTCCGTATTGCACTGCGGCGAATACCTTTCCAGCCAACACAGTCGCGGCATCCACGTGGCCAGCGCGCGAATGGCGTGGGCAGTCAAGTCAGTGCCACTGCGATCGAAGGGAAGCTTGCCCCAGCCGCGGCAAAACGTTGGCCACCCGCCGTTGCGATTCTGCAATTTGAGCAGCCAACGAAGTCCCAGGACAACGGCATCGGCTACTTGGATGCTCAAATTCGCTTGATGGAGATCGTCAGTGTCGATGTAGCTGAGCGCCAGCAGGGCAGCAGGTGTATCGTCGGCGTCCGGCACGGCGCCGGACAGGTCGGTCCAGCCCCATCCGCCGGGATCGGCTCCTGTAAACGGATGGCGGCGCAGGTGTTGACAGTCGAGCAGCCAGCGGATGGTCGCCGCACTGACGTGGGATTGTCCCCACGTCTCGTTCGCTGCCGCTCCCTCGGTCGACGGCTCGGTCGGCGCGGGGACGGCAGCAGCAGACTCCGTTTTCGCTTCCGATGCAGAGTCGGCTGCTAACGCCAGACGGATGGTACCATGGCGGCGGTGCATCGCTGCCAACGAGAGGCTGGTGACCCAGGTGGCCAGATCGGTATCGATCGGCCAACTTCCGTCAGCAAGCACCGATTGGTGGAGAAATCTTAGACAGTGTCGACCAACTTCCTCCTGGCCACGTCCCATGGCGGCCAAGGCCATCAGAACGAAACTCGTCAGCGGCACCGCTTCCAAGTACCCTCCGCTGTCGGGTTGCATGCGGCCCAAAACGCGCAGCGTCGGGACGATGGCTCGGTGGCGTATCGCTCGTAGCAATGGATTTCGTGACGGAGCGAAGTGGTGCCTCGCTTGTCCAATGGCGACCAACGCAGGAATGGCATAGCTGACCACCGGCAGGCGGGCAAGTCGGTACCAGGATTGAGGCAGCCAAGCCAGTTCGAACGGCAGTGGGGGAACGTCCTGCCAACGCCACAAGCCTGCTAGAGCACAATTGGCCATGATGGGCACGACAAACGTCTTGTCGCGTCCGTAGCGAGCGCGTAATGCGTTCCATCCGCCCTGCTGGTGGACGTAGTTCCAGGCGCGAAGCACGTCGGGAGCATCATCCGGTCGCCAACCGGCCAGTCGCCACGCAGCCAGCACGAGCAACGTGGTGGCGACATTGGAATGACCCCGGTCGGTATCGCCAAACCCGCCGTCGGGGTTTTGATGGTCGCTCAGCCATTGGCATCCTTGGGTGATCAGTTGTTGCAGATTGGCATCGGCAGCCGATTCGGGGCACCGTGATGCCGTCGGAGACGCGGTGGGATTGGGAGACGCGGTGGGATTGGTCTCCATGGCCGGGGCAGGAGCGACGGCATGCCAGTGCTCGGGAGACGCGTTGGGGCGCAAATGACAGGCGCGACGCACGACCGCCATCGCGCTGATCGCCGTGGCGGTCGAGAGAGCCGATGTAGACAGTTGTCCTCGCCACGGGCCAGCCGGGTTGCTATCCATCTGCCGCAGATCGTCGAGCAATCGCGCGTGGATGGCCGCCACACGACCAGGGCAGCTCCGCATCGCGGCAGTCGATTCCACATCGTGGAGGTCGGATCGGTTCACGGCAAATGGTCTCTAGGCGAGGAGCGACAGGGCAGTGGTAAACAGCGGTCTTGGTCCATTGTTCGGACGCCTGCGGCCTTGGCAAGTCGCCATTTCGTCGTCTATATCGGGTTCGCAATCGGCCAAGAATCAGGATAATGCGAGCGGCTCGCTGTTCGTTTGCTGCCAATCCTTCTCTCATTTGATCGTTGGAAATCCTGTTATTTATGGAAAAAACCAAAGTTGCCATTGTCGGGTTGGGGACAGTCGGTTCCGGGGTGGCCAAGCTATTGCTGGACCATGGTGACCGCACCGCGCGTCATGCCGGCCGTACTCTATGGTTAGAAAAGGCTGTCGTGCGCGACCTGAAGCGAAAGCGCGATTGCGATATCCCCGCAGGCGTACTGACCGACCGACTGGAGGAGGTGCTCGACAATCCCGAAATCGAAGTGGTGGCGCAGTTGATCGGTGGGCTGGAGCCCGCGCGAACGATCATGCTGCAGTTGTTGGAATCGGGCAAAAACGTGGTGACAGCCAACAAGGCACTCTTGGCAGAACATGGGCCTGAACTGTTTGATCGAGCGCGGGAGTTGGGGCGCTGTATCGCCTTCGAAGCGGCGGTGGCTGGAGGCATTCCCATCATCACCAACATCAGCCAATGCTTGTCGGCCAACCAGGTGCTTTCCATCCAGGGCATTCTCAACGGCACCAGCAATTTCATATTGACTCAGATGGATGATCTGGGATGTGGTTACGACACGGCTTTGGCCGAGGCGCAGCGCCGCGGGTACGCTGAAGCGGACCCCACCATGGATGTTGATGGCACCGACGCGGCGCAGAAGCTGGCCATCTTGGCCCACCTGGCTTTTGGGGCCCGGGTGCACTGGAGTCGCATACCGCGTGTTGGCATCGACCAGGTGGGCATTACCGACATGCGATTTGCTCGCGAACTGGGGTATCGCATCAAATTGATTGCCCAGGCCCAGCTCGTACCAGCGGGGCTGGAGCTGAGCGTCGCTCCCACTTTGATTCGCATTGGCACCCCGTTGGCGGAAGTGCGTGCCAACTACAACGCCATCAGTGTGGTGGGAGATGCCGTGGGTGACGTTTTCTTTCACGGACAGGGGGCTGGTCAAATGCCTACGGCGTCGGCCGTCGTGGCGGATCTGATCGATGTGGCTGTGGGCAGGTTGCCAATCACCTTTCGTACCTTGGAATTGTGGAGCAATCGCGAAAGCCCGGTTAGCTTGCGGCCCAACGATGACCTGCCGAGCCGCTTCTATATGCGCTTTCAGGTCGAAGACCGGCCCGGCGTGATGGCTAAAATCACCACCGTGTTGGGGAATCATCAGATTTCGATCGCCTCGATTATCCAGCATGAACCGTCGTCCCACGACGCGCAAGACGGCAAAGTTCCGCTGGTGATCATGACGCACGAAGCGCCTGAGGGGGCGGCACGAGAGGCCGTGGAGCAGATCCTCCAGCTGGATGTCGTCAATTCCTCGGCAGTCCGAATGCCCGTGATGGATGAACCCAAACTGTAATGAAAGCAGCACGATGAAGTACGCGATCATCATCCCGGACGGTTGTGCCGATCTGCCGTTGCCACAATTAGACGGTCGGACGCCGTTGCAAGCCGCCCACATTCCGCATATGGACGCGGTAGCCAGCAGTGGAGTCGTGGCGGCGACGGACAATGTCCCCCGCCATCTGCCGGCCGGATCCGAGGTGGCCAACATGAGTTTGTTCGGCTACGACCCGAACGAATACTTTACCGGCAGAGCACCGATCGAAGCGGCGGCGCAAGGAATTGAGCTGGGGCCACACGATTGGGCCGTGCGTTGCAACTTGGTCACCGTCGAGGACCAGGTGATGGTGGACTTCACCGCCGACCACATTTCTACGGAGGAGGCGGCGGAACTGCTCGACGCTCTGCAGCAGGCGTTGCCATTGCCCAACATCGAATTCGTTCCCGGGGTCAGCTACCGAAACCTGATGGTGGTCCGCCACAGCGACGAGCTTCCTGCCCCCTTCACGGCCGATACCCGGACGCGCGCGCCGCACGACTTGACCGACTTGCCCGTCACCGACGATTATCCACGTGGGCCGGGTAGCGATCTGTTGACCGAGATCATGCATCGATCGATAGAGATCTTCGCGCAGCATCGGATCAACCGCCAGCGCGTGGCCGCAGGGAAGCGGCCGGCGACCAGCGTGTGGTTGTGGGGGCAGGGAAAACGGCCTAGTTTGCAGGCGTTTCACCAGCGATTCGGTGTGCGCGGCGCCATGATCACCGCGGTCGATTTGTTGCGAGGCCTGGCCGCCTTGATCGGCTGGGATCGAATCGAAGTGGAGGGGGCGACCGGATACCTCGACACGAACTATGCGGGGAAAGGGCAGGCAGCCTGTCAAGCGCTCGACGAGTACGACATCGTCTGCGTGCACATTGAAGCGACCGACGAGGCCTCGCACGAAGGGCGATATGATGAGAAGATTAACGCCCTCGAGAAGATCGACGAGTACATCGTGGCGCCGGTCCATGCCAAGCTGCAAACGTTGGGCGACTACCGGCTACTGATCCTGCCCGATCATCCCACCCCCTGCTCGACGAAGAAGCATAGTCATGGCGTGGTGCCGCTGGCGGTTTGCGGTGCTGGAATTCCTGCTTCCGGCGCGCGCTACGACGAAGCCGCCGCAGCCGCTTCGGGGCGGAGGTTCGAGCGTGGATGGGAGATGATGGAAGCATTCCTACACGGCCGGTGGGACGGATAATCGTGATCGGTCGAGACAGGCGAAATAAGCAACTCTAATCAGTACCCCGTCGAGAGGTTAGAAGGTAGATACTCTATGCCATTGGTGGTGCAAAAATTCGGTGGAACGAGCGTCGCAGATCCCGACAAGATCAAGGCGGCCGCCCGCAAGGCCATTCGCGCGCAGCAAGCGGGAAATCAGGTGGTCGTGGTGGTCAGTGCCATGGGGCACAACACCGATCACTTGATCGACTTGGCCAATCAGATCAGCGAAGATCCTCCGGCCCGGGAGATGGACATGCTGCTGTCGACCGGTGAACAGGTCAGCGTGGCGTTGATGGCGATGGCCGTCGATGCCTTGGGGTATCGAGCGGTAAGTCTTACCGGCGCCCAGATGGGAATTCGCACCGATAGCGAGTTCACCAAAGCCCGCATTCGTAGCATCGCTGCCGATCGTATCCGCCAGTTGCTTGAGGAAGGCAATATCGTGATCGCAGCGGGCTTTCAAGGGATCGACGAGGATTTCAACATCACCACCCTGGGCCGCGGCGGCAGCGATACCACTGCGGTCGCCCTGGCTGCGGTCTTGCATGCCGATGCGTGCGAGATCCACACCGATGTCGATGGGGTGTACACCACCGATCCCCGCCTGCTCCCCGAAGCCCGACAGTTGACGAAGATCAGCTACGACGAGATGCTCGAGCTGGCCAGTCTCGGCGCCGGCGTCATGCATAATCGCTCCATCGAGTTTGCGAAGAAGTACGAGGTGCCGATCCATGTCCGCAGTAGTTTCAGCGACACCCGCGGCACGCTTATCGTCGCCGAACCGGAATCTCCCTCGGTGCCGGTGTGTGGTGCCGCGATGACGCGCGACGAAGCGCGGATCACGATCCGCGCCGTCCCTGACGTCCCCGGACGCAGTTCGACGATCTTTGGCATGTTGGAGAAGGCCAAGGTGACCGTGGACATGATCGTGCAGAATATCGGCGTGGATCAGCGAGCCGACATCTCGTTCACCGTTCCGCTCAAGGAATTGAAACAGGCCCTGCCGGTCGTGGAGCGAGCAGTGGAGGCTGTCGGCGCTGCCGGGTTCACCTACGATGACGCCGTGTCGAAAGTCTCTGTGGTGGGGTTGGGCATGGCTCGGCAGACCGGCGTGGCGCAACGGATGTTTCGCGCCTTGGCGGCCGAAGGAATCAATATTCAGATGATTACCACCAGCGAAATAAAAATCTCCGTTCTAGTGGATCGCCCTCATGCCCTGGAAGCCCTCCGCGCCGCCCATCGTGAATTCCGCTTGGAACGGCAGCCCGACGATGTCCATCCATGGGAAGAGCTGCCACGTCGCCAGGCCACGGAAGCCGACTTGAACAAACTGATGCACGACCTGCAGTTGGCGGACATGGAGCAGTTGACGTTGAGCGATATCTCGCTCAGCGACGATCAGGCACGCGTTACCTTGCAAGGCGTGCCCGATGCGCCCGGGTTGGCCGCCAGTGTGTTTGAAGCGGTCGCGGCGGAGGGGATCTTTGTCGATATGATCGTCCAGAGCTGCGACGGGGAAGCGGGGGAGACGAGCATCAGCTTCACCATTCCTCGGCATCAGTTGCCGGCGGCACGCGAGGTGGCCGAGTCCTTGCAGCGACAGCATGCAGTCAGAAATGTGCTGTTCAGCGACTCGATCGCCAAGCTGTCGGTCGGCGGTATCGGTCTGCGCAGTCACACCAGCGTGGCCATTGGCATCTTCGAAACGTTGGCCGCGGCCGATATCAATGTGGAGATGATCAGCACCAGCGAACTGCGCGTCAATGTCGTGGTGCCCAGCGCGGATGGTCAACGGGCGCTGGAATGCCTTAAACAGCGATTTGCAGCGCATCTGATCTAGCCGGCGGGTCCATTGCCCGATGGCTCGCCATCGATTACATTCCAGGCCACGAGTCGGCGGGTCGGTGGACAAGGCAAGGGTGTGGGATGGTATGGCGATGGCTGCGCAGCGCTTGACGAAACAGATGAGCACAATCGTCGATGCAGCGTCCAGTCTGGTGCTGCAAATGGGGGCCGATGCGCTGCTACTGCTGATCGATGGCGCCTACGATTGGGCTAAGATCAAGGAACGCATCGCGCCGGATATCGAAACGGTCATCGTGGCCGCCGATCGTCCCGAGGATCTGGAAGGGGCAGAGGCGGCCGGTCTGCTGCCGTTGCCCTTGAACAAGGAGGATTCGCCACTTCTGGAAAGATTGCAGCACGCGTTGCTGGAGGCGGTCGCCGACGGATTCTTGCAGGCCAATTGGATGGTGGTGGCGGTATACAGCGGATTCGAGCATCCTAAGCTCGATTCGATCTCTTGCATCCGTTTGGATGACCGGCTGCGGCGACTGACGACCCGCGATCTGCAGCGGTTGGAAAGCAGCGTTCCGTTGAAAGTGCTGAAATCGGTCATCGACCTGGCGTCGGAGATTGGGCGCGAGGGGCGCGAGGGAAAGAAAGTGGGCACGATTTTCGTCGTCGGTGACACCCGTAAGGTGCTTGAGCACTGCAAGGACAGTGGATTCGACCCCATGCGTGGTTACAACCGAGATGCCCGCAGCCTGTTTGACAAACGGGTGCGAGAAGACTTGAAAGAGATCGCCCAAATGGACGGTGCGTTCGTCGTTTCCAATGAAGGAATTGTGGAAAAGAGCCGTCAGATCATCGAGGTTGCTCACGCCGACATCACCCTCTCCAAGGGCTTGGGCGCCCGGCACTGGGCGGCGGCCGCTATTTCGCAATCGACCAATGCCATCGGCGTGGTGGTCAGCCAATCGACCGGGACGGTACGGTTATTTCAAAAAGGGGAGACGGTACTTCGGATTGAACCGATGGATCGCGCTGTTGCCTGGCAAGAGTTCAATTATGAGCCGCCTCCTGCCGAATCGAAGTAACATCTGCGGCTGACCATGGACCGTTATCGGTGGTTTGTGGTGGCCCATCTTCACTTCCGCAAATTGCTGCTCGACGCTCTCTGCGCAAGCGCCAAACTCGGCTAAACTGAATTCGCCTTTCTGGCGTAGAAAGGCTTGCCCAGCCGGAAAACCTTTTCCTTCCGACAGCGGTTGGCTCGTGTGCGTATTAGGCAGGAGGGGAGGCGGTTTTTATTGAATCGCTCCTCTCTTTCCCGCCGAGAGCAAAGCCAAGGAGGTATGTTTCAGCGTCACGCAGACGTTGAATAGCACCTTGAGTCGAGAAGGAACTTAACACCCATGCTCATGCGACATCCGCATCCCGAGTTACAGTTCGCCTACAAGTTGCCTTACGGCGCGATCGTCACCGATCGTGGCGTGCAATTCGTCGTGTTCAGCCGCAGCGCTACGGCGATGCGCGTCTTGCTGTACGACCGCGTCTCGGATCGTGAACCGGCCGAGATCATCGAGTTTGATCGGGACACCGATCGGTGGGGGGACGTATGGAGCGTTTTCGTGCCCGGAATCGGCCCTGGCCAACTCTACCATTTCCAAGCCAACGGGCCGTTTGATCCCGAGTCGGGCCAGTGGTTCGATGGCAATGCACGGCTGATCGATCCCTATGCGAAAGCCCTGGCCGGCACGTTTCAGAAGAGTACCGACGGCATCATTCGGCCACCAAAGTGCGTCGTAGTTGATGACTACTTCGACTGGGAAGGCGATCGCCACCTGCGGCGCCCGCTGTCCGAGACGGTCATCTACGAGATGCACGTCAAGGGATTCACACGGAGCAAGACAGCGCGGGTGTCGGCTCCGGGAACGTATCTGGGAGTTATCGAAAAGATCCCCTACCTGAAGGAATTGGGCGTGACGGCGGTCGAACTGATGCCGGTTCACGAATTCCCGATTTTGGACATTCACGGTAACAAACCGCAGCGTCCGAATTATTGGGGATACGACCCCATGGCCTTCTTCGGCCCGCATCGCGGCTACGCCCACTCGAGTGAACCGGGAGGGCAGGTCCGCGAATTCAAGGAGATGGTCAAGGCGCTTCACCAAGCAGGGATCGAGGTAATCCTGGACGTGGTGTTTAACCATACCTGCGAAGGCAATGAACATGGCCCCATCCTCAGCTTCAAAGGATTGGAAAACCAGGTTTATTACATCCTCAGCAACGGTGGCAGCCATTACTGCAACTATTCCGGGTGCGGGAATACCTTCAATGGAAACCACCCGATCTGTCGCGAGCTGATTTTTCATTGCTTGCGGCATTGGGTGCATAACTACCACATCGATGGATTTCGTTTCGATTTGGCGAGTATTCTCTCGCGGGATCGCTATGGCAATCTGATGCCCAATCCGCCCTTGGTGGAGATGATCGCCGAGGACCCGATGCTGGCGGACACCAAGATCATCGCTGAGGCTTGGGACGCCGCGGGAGCCTATCAAGTCGGCTCGTTCGGTGACCTTCGTTGGGCCGAGTGGAACGGTCGCTACCGCGATGACGTCCGCCGCTACTGGCGCGGTGATGATGGCATGATCGGTCCCATGGCTACACGGCTGGCTGGATCGTCCGACTTGTACGAGCATGCCGGTCGCGCGCCGTACTGCAGCATCAATTTCATCACCAGTCACGATGGCTTTACGCTCAATGACCTCGTCAGTTACAAAGAAAAGCACAACGAGGCCAACGGCGAAGGCAATCGCGATGGTGACAATAACAATTACAGCGATAACTACGGTGTGGAAGGGCCGACGCGGCGCAAGCCGATCGAGCGGATCCGACTGCGACAGATCAAGAATATGTTGACGACGTTGTTGCTCAGTCAGGGAGTGCCGATGATCGTCATGGGAGATGAGGTCCGCCGCACGCAGAAGGGCAACAACAACGCCTACTGCCAAGATAATGAGATTTCTTGGTTCAACTGGAACCTGGTGAAGAAAAACTCGGGCCTCTTGCGATTCGTCAAGGGATTGATCGCCATCCGCAAAGATCAACCCACGCTTCGCCGCACACGGTTTCTCACCGGTCGGCCCTTCGATGAACGTGGTGTGCCAGATGTCAATTGGTACAACCACTTCGGCTTGCCGTTCAACTGGGAGCATCCGCATGGCGGACTCGTATGCTGGCTGCCAGCTCCATCCATCGCCGATGACCCGGAAGGGCGGGGACGCGATCTGCTGATGATGTTCAATGGGACTCCGGAAACGCTGGTGTTCCACATGCCCGACCAGGTACGAGGACAACGTTGGAGCCTGTTGATCGACACCTCCGCGGACGCTCCCAAGGACATCTACCCCGACTTTGATGGGCCCGATGCACCGGCCAACCGACAGGTGGAGCTGATCTATCGCAGTCTCAAGGTGTTGGTGGCCGATCGGCCCAGTTGATCTCGGCGGACTGCTTGTGGTTTTTCGCGGCCAAATCGCCACATGACAGTAAGGGAACCCTCCTGCGGTGTCCGTTGGCTTTCGGCCAGCGGGCATCGTACTTGAGGTTTTTCCAGGTCCGTCCGCTGTCGCACCAACGGGAAGATCGAGTGCTGGTCACCTCACGGACCAGCCAGGAAACCATGGCGAGGATCGATGCGAATGCGGGGACAGGGAACCAGAAGCAATTGTTTCGATGCCCCCTTGTCGACGGATCACCCACAATCCAGCCCGAACACATTACTGGATTTCTCCGTAGCAACGACCTATTGGCCGTCAAGCTCACTGTCCATCGACGCCAGGCGTTGCAGCACCTCGGCGACTCGTTGTCGTTCGGGAGGGTGGAAGGCATTGAGCGGCTCCGCCATCCGGTCGCTGCAAATGCCCAAGAGTGAGAGGGCACACTTGGTGGCTTTGACAAAGCGACTATCGTATTTGCCCACCTGATAGATGCTTTGCAATAGCGCAACCTGTTCTTTCAACCGGCCAGCGGTGGCGAGGTCGTGGGAATCGAGGGCGGTATACCAGCGAGCGAACAGGTGCGGAAAGATGTTCGCCCCGCCATGGACACCGCCATCGGCACCTGCCTGGATTGCCTCGGCGAGCAGGTGCTCTGGCCCCATCAGTACGCTCCAATCCGCGCGGTGCTTCTTCAAGTCCACCAGGCGCGAAAAGTACGTCAAATCGCCACTGCTGTCTTTGATTCCCCGAATCGTCGGCACGTGCATTAAGCGCTCGACGGTTTCCACATCGATGCGCAGTTTCGTCAGGCTGGGGATGTTGTACAGGTACAGCGGCAGGGCAACCTCGGCCGCCAACGTCTCCATGTATTGGCGCAATTCGGTCTGTCCAGCGGGAAAGTAATAGGGCGTACTGGCCACGACGGCATCGGCTCCTTCCTCCGCGGCAACTCGAGCCAACGCGATCGACTCGGCTAGCGCAGTGTCGGTGATGCCCACCACAACCGGAACACGTCGCCGCACGATCTGGCAAACATTCCGCACGACTTCCCGCTGCAATCGGTGGCTCAGGCTTGGCGCTTCGCCGGTCGTTCCCAACACAAAAATCCCATGGACGCCACCATCGAGAAGCCGGTGCAAGAGCCTCGCCAGCCCGTCCGTGTCCAGCGTATCTCGACCGGCCAAGGGAGTTACCATGGGAACGATGATTCCTCGTAACAACTGGTTAGTGCAGGTCATTTTTGGCGCGTTGCTAGCAGAGGTTGAAATGATCAGGAGGGTAAGGAAATGTCGTCCGTGCGGTTCTTGTGCGCAGGAGGCGTCATGATGGCGTGCAGTAGGAGGCCAACCAGAAACAGGATCGAGGTACCGACCACGATCGTCATGTTCGCGTGCCAGGGATTGCGAATGAGCCGCGGTAGGAAATCCCAAGTGGGGCTGAGCGTCATCCAGCCGATGACGATCACGCCGCAGGCGGTAGCGATGGCAGCCGCCTTTCCATACGGTCGCGATACGGCCATACCGAGTAGGAAAAGCCCCAGCACGCCCCCGGCAAAAACTCCCTGCAACCGCCACCACGCATCAAGAATGCTCTGCTCACCGATCAACGAGATGGCCAGTGCCGTGCCCCCCACCCCGAAGACCACCGTCGCCACGCGCAACACGCGAAAGGCGCGTTGTTCGGTGCACTGCCGGTCGAGGTAGCGTCGATGAATGTCTTCCAACCACACGGTCGCCGAGGAGTTCATCGAGGTGTCCACGCTGCTCATGGCCGCCGCAAAGATGGCAGCTATCAACAGCCCCGCCATACCGGTGGGCAATTGCGTGGCGATAAAGTGCGGCAGCACTTTGTCGCCGATCACGGCGTCGTCGATGGGGCCTGCTGCCACCTGGTCGCCTTCGGCAGCAGTCGCACGAACTTGTTGCACCACTTCCGCTTTGAGATCGGGATGCGTTTCGTAGAAGGCGTACAACGCGGCGCCGATCAAAAAAAAGATGAAGGAGATTGGCACGTAAAGCAAGGCACCAGTCCACAGGGCTCGCAACGCGGCCGACTCCGATTTGGCCGACTGATAACGTTGGACGAAACTTTGGTCGATGCCGAAGTTGTTGAGGTTGATGAACAGGCCGTACAGCAAAACACACCAAACCGAGGAGATGGTAAAGTCGAAGGACCAGCTTCCCAAAGAGAATTTATCGTGCTCGGCAGCAATTCTTACCGTGCCCACCACACCGTCGGGGACGCCAGCGCACAACAGCCCCAAAACCATGAATGCTCCTCCCATCAGCACTAGGGACTGCACCACATCGGTCCAGATGACTGCCTCGATTCCACCTAGCAAGGTGTACACGGTAACCAGGATTCCGGTGCACAGAATGATGGTCGCCACAGGCCAATGGGTAAGAGCGTGCAAGCCTAAGGCGACGCCAAACAGGATCGATGCCATTCTGGCGATCTGTGTCAACAGGTAACAAATCACGGCATAGGTCCGTGCCCAGGCACCGAATCGCTGTTCGAGATGTTCGTAAGCGGAAACGTGTCCGATACGTCGGTAAAAAGGGACAAAAACTCGGTGCGCGATCCATGCCGCCAACGGCAACGAAAGACTGAAGACAAACGCATTAAAGTTCGTCGCATACGTTTTTCCGGGGACTCCCAAAAACGTATTGCTGCTCAAATAGGTGCCGAAAATGGAAAGGCCTACCGCCCAGCCTGGTAGTCGTCCGCCGGCAATCATGAATTCCCGAGAGTTGCGAGTGCGGCGGACAAACCAACAGCCCAATCCGAAAACCGCGGCGATATAGACCAGCAAGACCACCGTGTCGACGACTTGCATGAATCGGTCACCTCGAGCTCATAGAAACGGCAACGTGGGAAAAGTACATCGAATCAGTGTGAGTGATCATCATCGTGTGCGTGATCGTGTGTGGGGGAAACGTGCGCGTGATCCTGCCCGATCGAGGATGGTGCCCCCGATTCGCTCGGCGACCCTGGTAGCGGGTGATGTTCGTGGGCATGCTCTCCCTCCAGCAGACCAATGGCCCAGGCCAAGCCGATCCCCAGCAGCAAAGCCGCGGTCAATGGTACTCGGCTGTGGGAATGAAACTCCATCTCTGGCAACAGGTCACTTAGGGCAATGCACAGGAACACACCTGACGAAAACGCCAAAGCGAAACCAGCGATATTGGCCAGTGTGTGGTGCGCTAAGCCACCGACACCAAACCAAAACAACAGCGCGCCCAGCGGGCACATGAGGGCGAAACCGACATTCACCGTCAGGCGAGTCGAGGGAGTCGTTACCGGGTGCATCAAGGAGGTGATCGACACCGCATCCAACGGCTTGTGGAACAAGACGGCCAGGAAGATACCGATACCTGGCAACATCGCCTGATGGGAGTCGCCTTGCGTCTCGCTCAGAACGCCACTGGCTAGAGCGATACCATCGGTCAGCGTATGCATGCCTAAGCCGGTCAACACGAGCAACCAACGCGCCGGACCGGTCGGCTCAGGATGGTGGCACTTGTCGGCCGGTTTGGGGTGAAGATCGGAGGAGCAAAGGTGCGTCCCGTGATCGACTTCGTGAGTGGAGGCGGGCGGAACGTTGGCCGATGAAGCCGCCTGTTCGGCCGCAGCACGCTTTTCGTCGGCATGCAAACCGAAGTCCGCTGGCCCATGTTGATGAAAGTGAAAAAAACGCAACAGGAAAAAGGTAACCAGAAGGCCGGTCATGATTCCCCAAGCAAGCGTGTCGGCACGCCCCTCCATGGTCACCAAGGCATGAGGGATCATGTGGAATACGGCAATGCCCAACATCAGTCCGCCAACGGTACTGATCATCAACTGCATGCGCTCGTGGGTCAGCCGTATCCACTCGGGCAGCATACCGCCGAGGACCGATGCGAAGACCACCGCCGCTGAGTAGGCAATCAATACCCCTAACCCCCCCTCCATCATTCCCCTAACCTATTCGCGTGAATTCTCTGAAGCACGTTATTGGTTACCACCGACCAAAAGGCCTCGACCACAAATGGATTAAAATGGACAAAACCTCGATGCGTGGAAACCATTTCGATCCAGGAAGCTGTTCCGGTGACCGCGTCATCGGAAATGGTGGGCCGTTTCCACCGGAAATCGATCGGCTGTAGCGTAAACTCCCTCGCGCGTTCGAGCAACACGTGGCATGGTGGAGAGGCGCCGATAGCCTCGTTCCGCTTGGGCTGCAGTAGAATAGATGGTACGCTGCCCCGGGCGGCGGCCCACCGACGACACGGCCGCAGGGGGCCCTTCGTACGCCCTGCCGGATCGTGGTTGGCTGCTTCAGCGTCCACCGGCGGCGCTGAGCGGAGGACTCGTCTTTGTTTTTTTCATTCGATTCCCGCGTCACTGGTTGCTGAACAACTGCCGTGCAACAGAACATCGATCAGGAGGAGAGTAATGACGGCGACGTGGGAGGCCACTCGGTCGCGGTGATTCGACGTCCTGGTTGGCGTCGCAGGGGGCTGTTCATCGCTGTCGCTATCCTACTGGGGGCATCCCTCGGCGTGTTGATCGCAGAGGCTGCCCTGAGGATCTATGTCGCCGCACGAGGCTGGACGCCGAACTGCTATGCGACCGGAATAAGCTTCTTCGTACCTCATCCCCAAGCCGGTTACATGTTGCGGCCTGGTTTGCGTGTCCGTTCCAGCACTTACGACATTACAGTCAACTCACGGGGACTGCGAGGGCCGGAGATCCCGTCAGCCAAATCGCCTGACGTCGTGCGGATTCTCGTCGTCGGTGGATCCGCCGTGTTCGGCTATCTCGTTCCCGATGCGCAGGATCCATGCCGCATGCTGGAAGCCTGTTTGCGAGAGCGCGGGCATCGAGTCGAGGTGATCAACGCCGGCGTGCCAGGCTACAACGTTACCCAGTGCCGTGCCCGGTTGCAGGCCGATCTGGCTCCACTGCGGCCAGACGTCGTTTTAGTCTACAGCGGTTGGAACGATATCCCGTGGTTGATCGCCGGGGCGGCGCCTCTGCATCGTCGCGTTACGCCGGCGCCGCCGTGGTGGAAGCGGGCTTTGGTCCACAGTACGCTTTATGGTTTCCTGCGCTATCGTCTGTTTCCTCCCGCCGAACCCGTTTTCACTCCCCCTCCCGCGCCCGGCACGCGGATCACCGAGGCGGGAGCGGCGGTCTTCGAACGGGAGTACCGTGAGCTGGTGCGAGGTATCCGACAGTTGGGGGCGATTCCCGTCGTCTCTGAGCAGCTCACCGCAGCATGCTCCGGTTGCAGCGACGTGGAGCGGTTCCTGGGGGCGTCCCCGGAACAAGTCGAGACCAACCGTCGTCTCGGGCAGTGGGTGCAGCAGGCCGTGCGACGGATTGCTGAGGAAGAAGGAGCGGAGTCCGTGGCCGTGTGCGGAGTGGTGACGTGTGATGGGACGACATTGGGGGACGCGATCCATCCCACGGCCGTGGGCTATCAGGCCATCGTGGCGCGGTGGTGCGAGGCGCTCGAGCCGCTGCTGCTTCAACGTCGGTCATCGCTTGGCCAAACGTCCTCCCGGAACAGGGCGGTGGAGCACGCGGGCGGTAGCAGGGAAGCCGACGAAGGAGATCGCAGCGACCCGGTAGCGGAGACGGACGGATGACGTTGGTGCTCGGAATCTCTGCCTTTTTTCATGATTCCGCCGTGGCCTTATTGCGCGATGGGCAGGTAGTGGCCGCCGCCAGTGAGGAACGGTTCTCTCGCCGCAAGCACGATGCGCGTTTTCCGAAGTTGGCGCTGCGTGCCTGCCTGGACAAGATCGGTGCCCAGATCGAGGACATCGACTACGTTGCCTACTACGAAAAGCCCCTGTTGAAATTCGACCGCTTGCTGGAAACCTACCTCGCTTTTGCACCGCGCGGGTATCGAAGCTTCGCCCACGCCATGCCACCGTGGCTGCACACCAAACTCCGGTTGCCTCACGTCATTCGTCAGAATATGCAAGGATGGCGTCGTCGCCGTTTGATCTTTTGCGAACATCATGAAGCGCATGCTGCCAGCGCCTTCTTTCCCTCCCCTTTTGATGAAGCTGCCGTGTTGACTATCGATGGCGTGGGCGAGTGGGCAACCACGACTTGGGGCGTGGGGTGCGGTAATCGCTTGGAGCTGCGTCAAGAGGTGCGGTTTCCTCATTCGCTCGGTCTGTTCTATTCGGCGTTCACCTATTTTTGCGGTTTCCGCGTTAATTCGGGCGAATACAAGCTGATGGGATTGGCCCCCTATGGCCGGCCGGTATATGCGGATTTGATTCGCGATCACTTGATCGACATCCACGAGGATGGTTCCTTCCATCTGCACCTCGAGTATTTTCCTTACTGCACTTCCTTGAGAATGACCGGTAAGAAGTTGGAGCGGCTTCTCGGGTGCCGGCGGCGTGTGCCTGAAACCCCCATCCGCCAAGTGGACATGGATTTAGCGGCAAGTGTGCAATCGGTGACCGAGGAGATCGTGCTGAAACTGGCGCAGCACGTGCATCGGCAAACCGGGCAAGCGCACCTGTGTATGGCCGGTGGCGTGGCGCTGAATTGCGTCGCCAATGGACGTCTGTTGCGCGAAGGGCCATTTCGACGCATCTGGGTGCAACCGGCGGCGGGAGATGCGGGAGGGGCCGTGGGGGCGGCGTGGTTGGTTTGGCACCAGCTGCTACAGCAACGTCGCTGCCCCCTGTCGCAGGACGGCCAGAGTGGTTCGCTGCTTGGTCCTGAAGTGCAGGACCATGAGATCGCTTTGTTGCTGCGCCGTGGTGCCAAAGCGACTTGTTTCGCGGAGCCGGCGGAGTTGGATCGCATCGTCGCCGTGTTGCTGGATCGCCAAGCGGTCGTCGGATGGGTACAAGGCGCGATGGAGTTCGGGCCTCGCGCCTTGGGAAACCGTAGTATCCTGGGCGATCCGCGCCATCCCGAAATGCAGTCGAAGATGAACCTGAAGATCAAGTTCCGCGAATCCTTTCGGCCATTTGCTCCTGCCGTCTTGCAAGAACATGCGAGTGAGTACTTCGACATGAGGGATGACGACGAGAGTCCCTACATGTTGTTTACTTTCTATGTGCGTGAGGGGCATCGATGCGCTCCCGCAGGCGATTTGCCGGGACTGGAGCGTGTCAAGCAGGTGCGCAGCGACATTCCTGCCGTGACTCACTTGGACTATTCGGCTCGCGTGCAAACCGTATCCCCCACCCACCACCCGCGCTTCTATCGCCTGCTCGACGCATTCTACCAACGCACCGGTTGTCCCGTGCTGATCAATACCAGTTTCAATGTCCGTGGCGAGCCCATCGTGTGTACGGCGGAGGATGCCTACCGCTGTTTCTTGGCCACCGATATGGACGCGCTGGTGATCAATAACTATCTGTTTCTCAAAGAGGACCAGCCGGCTGAGCTGGTGCGACGTGAAGGGGCCTACGTGAAGAATTTGGAGCTCGATTGACATGCCGCTTATCGATACCGAACAACCTCCTTCGCCCAGTATGCAGCGGTGGTTTGGGCTTTCATTAGCCGTGGCAATCTGCATCCTTGGATGGATGCTGCGGCCCCTGTGGGCGGTGGCCCCCATCGTCTCGGTCGGGGTGGGCGGAGCGGTGGCAGCGGTCTATTATCTCTTGCCGAAGTCGCGTTTGGTGATCATCCGGGGGTGGCAAAAGGTGACGTTTCCGGTGGCCTGGATGTTGAGCCATCTCTTGTTGGGCAGCGTCTTCCTGCTGATCGTGACGCCGCTTGGGTATTGGTTGCGGTGGCGCGGCCACGATCCATTGCAGATTCGCCCCGGTCGCCGCACCTCTGCCTGGAGTGACCATCGCCGTCGGGATGCCTTGCAAGATTACTTTCGGCAATTCTGAATCTATCCGGTTCGCACCACCCGCTCGGACCTTCTACAATGCTCACTTTGCCATGAGCCGCGCCACCATGGGGAGGTTGCGGCAAGGGCATCAAACCAGGCCTTCTCAGCGGATTCATCATTTCTGCCTTTGGTAAGGACTTAACCATGATCTGGATCGACTATGTGGTTCTGTTCGCCTACTTCATCGGGATGGTAGCGATTGGAATATGGTCGATGCGCCGCGTGCACGGGCAAGAAGATTACTTTATGGGAGGTCGTGGTTTCGGCAAGTTGTTGCAAACCTTTGCGGCGTTCGGTGCTGGGACCGGTGCCCATGAACCGGTCAACGTCGGACGCACCGCGTGGACCAGCGGACTAAGTGGCGTATGGTCGGCGCTGATGTGGTTGTTTGTGACGCCCGTGTATTGGATTGTCGGCGTGTGGTACCGCCGCATGCGCCACCTGACCCTCGGGGACTGGTTCGTCGAGCGTTACGAGTCGCCGGCCATGGGAGTGGCCTACACGCTGTTTGCCATCGCCTTCTACATGGCCTACCTGTCGACCATGCTGTCGGCGATCAGCGCCTTCAGTGTGCCTCTGTTGGGAGTGGACCAACTGCTGGGGATTCCCATCGAAATGGTCTTGGTGCCCGCGTTGGCGATCGTCGTCATCCTCTACGGCGTCTTGGGGGGATTGCGGGCTGCGTACTACACGGATCTTGTTCAGGGGATTTTTATTATCCTGCTGTCCGTGTTGCTGATCCCCACGGGTTTGCGGGCGCTGGTCGAGCAATTTGGAGATCCGCAGACGATGGGAATCGGCGATGGCTTTCGTATTTTGCACCAACGCGTCGCTCCCGACTATTTCAATCTCTTCGGTGGACCAGCAGCGGGGGAGTTTCCCTGGCACTATATCGTCGCTTTGAGCGTTTTAGGGTTGGTGGGCATCGTCGTCCAGCCGCACTTTATCGCCACCGGCGGGGGATCGGCGAAGAGCGAGGATGAGGCGCGCGTGGGGCTTGTCGTGGGCAATTTCCTCAAGCGTTTGTGTACGGTCGGCTGGGCGATGACAGCGCTGATCGCACTGGCACTACTAGCCGGGAATCATGAGATCGCGTTGGATCCGGATCGCGTTTGGGGAGTGGCGGCACGCGAAGTCCTCGGGCCCATGAAGCTCGGACTGGTTGGTCTCATGCTCGCCTGCCTGATGGCGGCCATGATGAGTTCGGCCGACGCCTACATGATCGTCACTTCGGGACTGGTGACACGCAACGTGTACGCCGCGTATGTCGATGCTGATGCCGATGAGAAGACCTACGTGCTGGTGGGAAGAATCACCGGTTTGATCGTCGTCGTCGGCGCGGCAGCGGTGGCGCTGTGGAAAGCCGACGTGTTCGGGCAATTCAAAATGGCTTTGGAGTTGCCGATCCTGTTTGCCGCCCCATTTTGGTTGGGGATGTGTTGGCGTCGTGCCAATCGCACCGCGGTATGGTGGACGATGCTCGCGACGCTGGCCATTTTCTTCGTCCTGCCGCCGTTGCTGCCCACCGTCATCCCCAGCCTGCGCACCTCACCGACGCTGACACAGAAATCCGACCTCACCATCACCGCGATCGACCGGCCCGCGACGGCTGCCGACGTCGCTCGGTACGAAGCCTGGCGGGCGTTGAAGGAGCAGGCCGATCGCAATCCCGAATTGGCTGAAAAGCTGGGAACGCAACCACCGGCCGCACAGATCGGGCAACCGATCACGGTGGAGATGCGGAGCGGCGGGGCAAGCATCTTTTGGTCGGGAGGCTTGGAGCCCATCGCGGGGGGGCGCACAGAAATCGTGGAACAACGACAAGAGGGTAATCGCCGGATTACTGTGGTCCGCGAGGTGGGCCAGTTCCGCGGGCTTGGTTCACTAAACATCGAGTTTCTTGGTTACCAGTGGCTGGGGGTCGACCTGACACGTTGTTCCCGCGCAACCTTGGAGACGTTGCGGTTGCCACCGCGCGTGTTGACCCCGTTTCTGATCCTTATCGTGTTCAGTTTCCTCACCCCGCGCAATCGCCAAGAGGCCTTGGATCGCTTCTATGTCAAGATGAAGACGGAAGTGCTGCCCGATCCAGAAGCAGATCGGCAAGAACTGGCCCGATCCTACGCCGACCCCCACCGGTTCGATCACCGAAAACTCTTTCCGGATAGCGACGTCGAGTTGGTGCGCCCACGAGCTAAGGACGTCATCGGATTCATCGTCTGCATCGGCGTGTGTGTCGCGATCATCGGCCTGCTGGCATGGTTGGCCCAGATTGGAGCGTGATACAAGGAGCGCGGTACAATGCTTTTCGCGTACATCCCGCTGTGGTTGCGAGAAAGGAGCGGACCATGCAGCCCCACCATCAGGCCTTGTGGCAGCGCGTCGAGCGGTTCGACCTCGATCCGCCCACGCGTAGTCTCCGCTTGTCGACCCGCCTGGCCCGCGAGAACGGTTGGAGTTTGCCGTTCGCTCGACGCGTGCTTGGCGAATACAAACGGTTTCTGTTCCTCAGTGCCGTTGCCAGTCATCCGGTGTGTCCGTCGGAGCAGGTCGACCAAGCCTGGCATCTTCATCTCACCTACACACGCTTCTGGGAGTCCTTGTGCAACGACGTGTTAGGAAGGCCGTTGCACCACGACGCGACGCGAGGTGGCCAGAGCGAGCGTTTGCGGCATGAAGAGCTCTACCGATCCACCTTGGAGAGTTATCGACGGTTTTTCGGAACGCCACCAGAGGATATTTGGCCACCGCTGGAGGAGCGTTTTGAGCACAGGGCTCAGTGGTGCCGCATCGATCGGGCCAAGTACTGGCTGGTTCCCCGCCCGAGGTGGGCCATGAAGCGACTCCTGCACGTGCTGGCGCCGCAGCGAAGGCGCCGGGGAAATAGTCGGTGGACTGCCTTGTTGCTGGTACCCATCATCGCGGTCTCCAATCCTTTCAATTTTTCCGGCCCCGCGTTCCTGGTCTTCTTCTTGGCGATGTACTTCATCGCCTTGCTGGGCGGCTTGATCGTGCGCCGCATGTTGTTGCCCGAAATGAGGGATGTGACCGCTATCGAGTTGAATCCCTATGAAATTGCCTGTCTCAACCATGGCCCACGCGTGGTGATCCATGCCGCCATCGCGCGGTTGGTTCACGATGACCTGCTCACCCAGAAGCATGAAGCCGGCCAGGAGGCCGACGAGCCTACGCAAGCAGACGTGCGACTGGTCGTCGCTCAACCACTGCCGGACTCGGCCTTGCCGTTAGAGCGCGCCATCTATCGGCGGACCGCAGAGGCAGGGGAGGAAGGGATGCTTATCGACGAGCTGCAGGACGCAGTGTTACCGGAAGCAGCAGACATCGAGGTCCGCCTGCAGGAGCTAGGCCTTTTGAATCGCGGCGACGACATGCTGGCGCGATGGATTCCGGCCAGCATGATGGCAGCTCTGCTGCTGGTGGGCGTCGGAAAGATTGCCATCGGTCTGCACCGTGATCGACCGGTCGTACTGCTGGTCGTCGCCTGCCTCATCGTCCTGATAACCGGGATGTCGTTTTTGCACAAACGTCGACTTTCGCGAGCTGGCGAGAGGGTGCTACGGCGCTATCGAGGCCTCGCTCCGCCACTGGTCGAGGCAGTGCGCAAGCATCGTGCCACGGGTGAAGATTTGGCCATGGCGTTGGCCTTGACTGGCGGTGCAGCGTTGGCAGGAACGAGTCTGGCCGCTCTGTGGCCCGCCGGTAATTCCAGCCGGACGAACAGTGGTTGGTGGAGCGGGTGTGGCACCGGGTGCGGAGGCGGTGGCTGCGGCGGTGGGGGATGCGGAGGAGGTTGTGGCGGCTGCGGTGGCGATTGATCCTGCCCTGGGCCGCGTCACTGGGCCGGGCGTAACGGAAGCCCGTTCACCGTGGCACTGCGCACGGTTCTCCGTTCGAGCGAGATGGTCGCGATACCGTTAGCGAAGCCGACGCATGTAGTTGACAAAGGCGACATCCAATTCTTGCACATCCTCACCGAAATGCTTCTGGAAGAGTTCCAGACGTTCTCGTGGTGAGGACTCACCCAACGGCGGCAATTGGCTAAGCTCTGCCAAATAGGAGGCGAAGGCATCACGGCGGGTCTTGATGAGGAAGTAGGTAAGTGCCCAAGCTTCCGGGTAGGCCGACTTGGCCAGCTGACTTTCTCGTAGCCGTTCGTCGCTACTCAACAGTGTGATCAGCGAGTCGGCGGGACGCTGGGGCAGGTACTGAGAGAAAAGCCGCAGGTTGTGATAGTTGACCTGTCCCATCCGCCACCCCGAATTGCTACGCAAATCAGGGGCTTCGAAGAACATCGCTAATCCTTCGCTCAACCACAGTGGGTTATCCGCCAGGCGAGTTTGCATACCGCTGTTGTAAGCCAATTGATGCACCGCTTCGTGCACGATGGTGGCAACCGTGCGCTCGGCCTGAGGGCGGGACAGAATCTGGTTGATGACACGGCTGGAAGCGATGCGGGTACCACGCGGCACCATGCCATTGACGCCCGTCAAATCGTAGGAGACGATCACGTTCGTTTTCATGTTGTAGTAACCGATCATCGCTGCCGCCGCGTCGCCGATCTCACGCCGGGCATATTGGAGGTACGATTCCTGGTCGCGAAAAACAACGGCGGGAAGAGGGAACCGGGGTTCGCGCAACTGCAAGTGCTGATCTTTTTCCCAAAAGTTGTAGAAGCCTCGATACAGCCGTTCGAAAAGCTCCCCCGCCCATTTCGCGTAGGCATCACTGGTGTTGTAGACGATGACGAAGTGGCGAGTCTTGAAGACTTGGAAACCGGGAGGCAAACGCTGTTGGTAGCTGTGGTACAGCTCTTCGCCACTCCATGGGCGAAAAACGGCCGAACTCGGCGCGCAGGATAGGATCTCTTCTGCCAACAATGTCCATAGCTGGCCATCAGGAGTCAGAATCAGTCGACTACCGTCGGCATACTTCTGGATCTCTTCCGCGGTGGTGGACTCGATGCCATATTCCGTTTTGAACGTGATGTCGACCGCTGGTCCGGTGAGCGAATCCTGCCTGTCGGCCGCCCCCACAGTGCCGCCCAGCAACAGCCCTCCGATGCCCAAGAGCAAGGTCCATCGATACCGGAGCAGCGAGGCAACACCGTGAGGGGCGACGTAGGGCAGCCGCGCCACAAGCCGACGATTCGACCAAATCAACCGTGGATAAATCATGTTTTCCCTGCAGCAGAATGATGTGGCGGGAGCGACTTCCTCACCGTGCTCCCCCGACCCTGTCCTTCTTCAACTTTGATGGCTGGTCAGTTGTCTGTCAAATGAAAATCAATAGCCATGGCTACCATTGGGGCATCGCATCAGCCGGGTAGTTTATCGATGGCACGGATGACCCCTTCGGCTTTGTGCCATGTCTCTTGTTCCTCAGCCGCTGGCTGGCTATCTACCACGATGCCACCTCCCACGGACAACGACCACCAGCCTTCGCAGCTGGTAACGGTACGGATGAGGATATTCGTATCCAGATCCCCGGCCAGATTGAAGTAACCTAACGCTCCACAATACGGGCCGCGGACGACTTGCTCCAACTCCGTAATGATTTCCATGGCGCGAATCTTGGGGGCACCAGTGATGGAACCGCCAGGAAATGCGGCTGCGATCAGATCGCAGGCGTCGTGAGGAGGTGCCAACTCGGCGGTGACCGTGGAGACGAGGTGCCAGACGTAGGGATAGCGCTCCAAGCGACACAGTTGGGGAACCGCTACCGATCGCGGGATGGCGACTTTCGACAAATCGTTGCGCAACAAGTCAACGATCATGACGTTCTCGGCGCGGTCCTTCTCGCTCTCCTGCAGCATTTTTCCCATCGCCGAATCGGCAAGGGGATCGGACAATCGTGGCCTGGTTCCCTTGATCGGATGGGTTTCCACTCGCCCTTGGCGGACGTGAAGGAAACGCTCGGGAGAGGTGCTCAACACTTGAATGCGTCCGAAGTCGACATACCCAGAAAACGGCGCGGGGTTGAGTTGGCGCAGATGCAAGTAAAGGTCGCTGGGCGCGCAGCGGGCGCGGGTTAGCAAGCGCTGGGAGAGATTCACTTGAAACACGTCCCCAGCATGAATGTAATCGACGCATCGGGCAACTGCCTGGCGATACGCTTGAGGGCTGAAGTTGCTCGTCCACTCCGCATGCCGAGTGGCATACTGAGGGCTCAAAACGGTCCGCGCGACAGTCCCGGCAGGGGCCCCATGACTGGGCTCCATGGACGGCTCCTTCAACCATCCTTCGAATTGCTGCAATCGAGCGTAGGCTTGACGTGCGCGGTCGATGGGATCGACATGAGGGAGCCCCTGGGAGATCAACCACCCCTGGCCCACTTGGTGATCCCACGCCAGTACGACGTCGTAAAAGCCGAGTTCGGCCAGTGGTAAGCTGAACTCGTTGTATCGAACTTCAGGTAGCTTTTCGAAACACCGCCCGAATTCATATCCGAACCACCCCATCCATCCGCCTTGCATGGGCGGCAAATCGGAAATCAGTGGTTGCTGAAACCGACGGAGCAATTGGCGCGGAAAAACCAATGCATCGTTTTGTTCGCTGTCGATGCGTACGATGGCGATCGGAGACGCCGAAAGGTAACTGTAACGGGACGCGGCGGTCGATGGCAGACTGCTGTCCAGCCACACGCACCCCGGGCGTCGGCACAAGCGGCGAAAACAATATTCAGGAGTCCAAGCCGCCGGGAGAGGACGAACGAGAGGCAACGAGCGCGGCGCCACATCGTCTTCATGATTGGCCGAAGTGTTCAAGGGCAATTTCACGGATTCTCCTCAGATCCAATTTGCCACTACCCAAAATCGGAATCTCGTCGACCTGGACAAAACTCTGCTCATCGGGCAAGTATAGATTCGGCAGCCCGGTTTCGGCTAGGCGTCGGACCAGTTCCGCCGGCGAGCAGGGGAGGCCGGTATGCAAGACCACCAGTCGTTCTCCTTTGCGTTCATCCGGAATGGCCGTCACCGCCACGCGCAACGTCCCCTCTTCATCAACACCCAGGATCTGGTTGATGGCCTCCTCCACTTGAATATGAGGGACCATTTCGCCTCCGATCTTGGAAAACCGGCTGAGGCGCCCCGTGATGTAAATGAATCCGTCCTCATCGATGTACCCGACATCGCCGGTACGGTACCATCCGTCATGCATTACCTCCGCCGTCAAATCGGGCCGCTGCCAATACCCTTTCATCACATTGGGACCTCGCACCTCGATCAGTCCCGTCTCGCCAACGGGCAAAGGTTCATCGGTATCGATCGACACCACACGCACCTCGACTCCCGGCAACGGCCGACCAATCGACCCCTCGCGCCAGCCCTCGTGGGGATCGCCAGCGGATCGAGAAGGAGGAATATTGACGGCGACCACTGGGCTCAGTTCGGTCGTACCGTACCCTTCCATCGGACGCACACCGAATCGCTGCTCGAACGCCTCGGCAAGATCGACAGGCATTTTTTCTGCCCCCAGGACGACGACCTCGAGAGTGCGAAATTGCTCTGGTTCAATTCGTCGTAAATAGCTGCGCAAGAACGTGGGGGTGGCCAATAGAACGGTCACACCATACTGCTCGGCCAACTTGCCGATTACCCGGGCATCCAACGGTGAGTAATGATACACGGCAGCGCATGGCAACGTCATCGCTGCCCATAAGGTGACGGTGTAACCAAAGGAATGGAAAAAGGGCAGAATCCCCAAGACCACATCATGCTCGTCCAGCTTAATGCATTTTTCAATGCCATCGATATTCGAGTAAATATTGCCATGAGTTAACATCACCCCTTTAGGAACGCCAGTCGATCCGGAGGTGAAGACCAGGGTTAATAAGTCATCGGCGGTCAAATGTCCGAGTCCTAGTCGCGCATGCAAGCGCTCTGGGGAATAGCAGTGGGCTTGCACCCAGGCGACCAATTTGTCGCTTAAACGGATGCGGGGACGCACGTCTTCTAAACACAGCGTGGGAGCCCCGGGATCGAGTTCGACTTTTTCCAGAAAGCGGCGGCTAGTGAGGACACGTTTGAGCCCAGCCGCCTCGCTGCACTGAGCAAGCACACGATTGCTCGCCGTATAATTCAAATTCACCGCCACTTTGCCCGCTAAGGTAACGGCAAAGTTGGTGGCAACGGCCGGTACCGTCGGTGGTAGGAAAATTCCCACTTGTTGCTCGTCCGCAGCAAATACCTCGCGGAGTAGGAATCGGCGCAGCGCCAACGTGCGCACCAGCAGGTCGATCGCCGATAGCTTCACCCCCGTCGAATCGGCCGCCTTGAACCGCTTCCCTCCCCGTTTCAATTGTCGCAACAACCGCAGGGTGACGACCTGGTCTTGATTAGCCTTCGACGCATCGCTCATTATTGCACCACCTTGCACCGACGATAATTGGGAGAGGGAAACCAATCTCCCTACTGAGATGCCTGTCGGACCGCCATTAGATAACGATGGAGTTCTGCGCGCACTTTGGGAAATAACAAGAGCAGCCCCAACATGTTGGGAAACACGAGGGCCAGAATCATCGCGTCCGAGAAACGTATCACTGAGTTGAGCGTCGACGCGGCTCCGATCACGATAAAGGTGCAGAACAGAATCTTGTACGTCAGATCGACTCGCGCCGATCGGCCAAACAGATACTTCCAGGATTGAAGACCATAGTACGACCAAGAAATCATCGTCGACAAGGCAAACAGTACTACCGCCAGCGTCAGGACATACTTGAATCCTGGCAGCACACTGTCAAAGGCGCGACTAGTCAAGTCAACTCCACTGACGCGTTCCGCGTCGATCAGCACGGCACCGTTGACGACATCACCGTATTGGAACCGGCCGTCGAGATTGTAAAGGATGATGACCAGCGCGGTCATGGTACAGATGACCACGGTGTCGATGAACGGTTCGAGCAGGGCGACGACTCCTTCCGACGCGGGATAACGCGTGCGCACGGCGGAGTGAGCGATGGCCGCGGATCCGGCGCCGGCTTCGTTGGAAAACGCAGCGCGTTGAAAGCCTACGATGATGACTCCGACTACGCCGCCGAAACCGGCTGCCGGAGTAAACGCCCCGGCAACCACCTGTTGAATGGCTGCCGGGAGATGCTGGAGGTGCGAAATGATGATGACCAATGCCGCCAGGACGTAAATAATCGCCATCAAGGGAACGAGCTTTTCTGTTACTGCCGCAATGCGCTTAATGCCGCCGATGATGACCACACCCACGACAATCGCCAGCAAGATCCCCACGATGGTTCCCGACGCGCCGCCTTCAATAGACACCAACGACAGGATCTGCTTGGTGGCCTGATTGGACTGGAAAGCGTTTCCTCCCCCCAGCGAAGCTCCGACGCAAAGAACCGCAAAAATGATTCCCAGGACGCGCCCTAACGGAGCCAGTCCCAACTCGCGTAATCCCTTGGACAGGTAGTACATGGGACCGCCGTGCACCGTGCCGTCCCGCTCCAAGTCACGGTATTTGACGCCCAGGGTACACTCGACGAACTTGGTCGACATGCCCAAGAATCCGCAGACGATCATCCAGAAGGTCGCTCCCGGTCCGCCCATGGCAATGGCCACAGCCACCCCAGCGATATTCCCCAATCCCACCGTTCCCGATACGGCGGTAGCTAATGCTTGAAAGTGAGAAACCTCCCCACTCTCGCCTTCATCCCGAATCGTATCCACCACGTCGCCATCGGTGGTATGCACCTCCGGCTGGACTGTGGCGGCTCCTTCTTTCTCGATTCGATCATATTTGCCACTAACTACGCGAATGGCGAATGGCAACAGTCGAATATTGACGAACTTGAAAGCCACGGTAAAAAACGCGGCACCGCATACCAGCAAGATAAGCACCAAGGGGATTTGCCGCTGGCGGTAGAAAAGCGATTGCTGTTCCTCGGTCAACGTATCGAGTATTTCACGGTTCCTCCGTTTGACGATCTCCGCGCGCCGATGCCCATTGGATTCGGCCAACACCGCGGAGTTGCGATCTTCAATCATGATGGCGATATTTGCCGCCCGGGGTGGATCCAATCCAATCCGTTCTTGCCATTCCGGTTTCAACAACTCGTCGACGGGGGGCACCTCCCGGCCCAAGGGAATCGGGGTAAGCACTAAAGATTCCCACCAATCGGCGATCGGTTCGAACTTTTTGTCGATCCAATCGTCCACTCCCATCGCCTGCTCGTCCGCTGAGGTGGTCGTGGCGAGTCCATTTTCCTTTTCTTGGTCACTCTCGACAGAGTCGTTGGCCGTCGGTCGTGGCCCCTCAGCCTCTGCAGACGTAGATGGTTGAGCCGTCAACTCACCGCTAGGCAAGAACAACACCAACGCTAACAACATACGCCAGGTGACACGGTGGTGCAGAACCGATCGATGGCCACCTAGCACTGTCATAATGCACTGAAACACTGGTAGCTCCCGGGTAAATCGAAGTCCAAGTCGCTCATCCTCCTCAACCTCGTTGGGCCCTACCCCGCGGATGATTGGCAACACTGTAGTGGAAATCACCGTCGCGATGCAATTGCAAGCTTCAGAGTATACCTAGCTCGTTTCCGCGCTTCCACCAACATGCGGAGCGACGTCCTGGTTTTCGAGCGTGTCGCTAGTCCACCAACACATGCGGCTTCCAGCAAACTACCCAGGTTACCCGGAAGTGTTCTCATGCTGCCCAGCAAGCGAGCGGCGGAACCACACGGAAACCTCGTCATGAACAAGCGGGCATACGGCGCGGCATCGGTCTCTCGCGTGATGGGCGACTACGGATCCTGCTCGTAGCGCAATGCCAGTAGTGAAGAGTTCGTGCGGACACGTTGGTACAAGCGCCATCGATTGCTCCGTTGATTATACGTGCGATGTGCCACGGAGCGGCCGCTCGTTTCGGCAAGGGGCCTTACCCGAGATGGCATCTACCGGAAGTCGCCCGCCGACCAGGTCACGCTCGCGACAGCAACGCACATTGGCAGCAGCGAGGCGTTGACCTGTTCCCTGCGACCTACCTGTCACACGAACACTATGATGCACGGCGATGCATGTCGAGTCGCCGGACCCAACAGCGGATCGTTGGCGCAGGTCGAAACCGGTTGGTGGGCCTGAGGTCAGTTCCCCTCCTCTTCGATGGCATGGCGCCAGGCTTCTATCCCTCCCACCACCGGCAGTTCGATCCACGTACGATCCAGGTCGACCATGATCCGCGTGCCAGGGTTGGGATGAAGCGTAAAGTCGCGGTCGGTCGACATGATCATCAACCCAATCTGCTGGCCGGGCGGAATGATTTGATCATCGGGTTGTAATTCGAATTCCCATTCGCGGAACTCCCCCGGAACGAGCGGCGTGCTGTGACGCAGATTGCCGGCGTTCTGAGGATCGGCCCAACCACGTGTGATAAGATTGTCCACCAAGTGGACCTCCCTTCCCTCTTCCCACGGCAAGGCCACCAACCACACCGATAGATTGGCGGCGGGCTTATCTGCCGCCAGGCGAATATGGACTTTGGGAAACCCACTGATGTGTACCTGGTGACCTAACGGTTTGGTTACATACAACAAACGATGATCGGTCCATTCCGCTTTGGCGAGCGTCGCGCCGTCAAACGAGAAGTTGTCCGTGAGCTGCTCGCAGCCCTCCGAGGACGCTCCCCGCGATGCAACTAAGCAACCTCGCTGGACGCCACCGCGGCTCGGATACAGGGGGACCATCCGCGCATCGGGATGGGGATAGTCCTCGTAGGCGGTCGGCTCGTCTCGCTTGGCATGCTCGCGGACGATCCACGCACGTGGTCCTCGTTCCACACCGTTGTCGACCTCGAGCAAATAACGACTGAACCAACGATTCATCATCGTGAAAGGGGGTGGTCCTCCATGCCCGTCTTGATGCATATACAGGTGGGCCATCAGCCCTTTCTCACGAGCGGCGCGGTAGATGCGAATCGAGTGTTCGGGAACCACGTTCCAATCGTTGAACGCGTGCGCCATGAGCATGGGACAGCGCATGCCGTCCAGATCGTGCCAGTAATCACGGCTCATCCAAAAGTCGTTGTAGTCGCCCGTCTCTCGGTCTTGGTGCTTGCGCATCAATTGGTCGCGGATATGGCAATCACACCAATCGCGACGTTCGGGATTGCCACTGTGAATGAAGTCGTAAAGTACGTCGATATCTTCTCCCATCCATCCACCCGGATGCCGCACCAGTCCGTTCGAGCGGTAGTAATGATAGTAGGAAGTGTTGGGAGCAATGGGGATAATGACCTCCAATCCTTGCACGCCAGTCGTTGCCGCAGCTAACGGCAGCGTCCCATTGTAGGAGGTGCCAGTCATCCCCACCCGTCCGTTGCTCCAATACGCTACTACCTCTTCGTCATTGTCGATTTCGGTGTATCCTTTCGCTCGTCCGCACAACCAGTCGATGACCGCTTTCGGAGCCAACGATTCATTGTCGCCACCGACCGTTGGACATCCTTGGGACAGACCGGTCCCAGGCGACGAGGAATGGACGACGACGAATCCCCGGGGAACCCAGTCGTGGATGTGGGAATTGGAAATAACCGGGCGTTCGATTGCCGCATCGAATGGTTCAGGAACCTGGCGCTGCGGTGGCGTGGCGCCTAGCTCGTGACGCACCGGCCAGAAATACTCCCTGCCACCTGGATTCGTGCCGCCGAAGTACGGACTGGTCACGTAGATGACCGGCAGTCGCCATCCTGCGGTATCGGTCTGTCGCGGTCGAGTGACGGAAACATGCATCCGATCGAGCTGGCCATCGCCATCGGAGTCGAACTCCGTTTCCACGAACAGGTCGTGCCGGATCCATTGGGATGGATCCTCCGCTTCGGGGATGATTTGCGCTTGGCCATCTTCGATAACATGGATCTCAGGGGGAGCTGCCAGCAGACAGGTCCCAGCCCAGATGATTAGCAGACCTGCGGCCAGTCCCCGTAGAATCTGTGTTGCCTTCCGCGAATTCATGAGACGATCAATCCTGCAGAGCCAATAGAAGCATGGTGAATCGCCAATCGCATTACTGCCCAGCCAAGAGAATGCCGGCAGCCTGCGACAACGATCTACTCAGAATGGGAGGCAGAATCCGCATGGGGATTCCGCAGATAGTATAAACGTCCATCCTCCGCACCGAGGACCAAGTCTCGCCATTGATCTCCGTCCCAATCGACGGTGGTAGGACTGGTCGTATGCCCCGCCAAGACGGTCGTGGCGATATCGCCATGGTCCTCCATGATCGGTTGTTCGGCTGGACCAAGGTTGCGCAACAGCGCGCAATTGCGAGAATTGACTAATAAGTCGACCAGGCCGTCACGATCCCAGTCCACCACGCACAACTTGCGACGCCCACTGGCACCCTTGGTTCCGTAATTCAGCCGCAGCAAGCCTCGGGGATCGGCAGGCCCGGCGCGGTGGCGGCTGTCGTAGACACCTCCACGAAAGATCCTCCGCCCCGGCAGCAATCGTAGTTGACCATCGCGTTCTTCCCGGGGAAACCACGCCAAGTACCCCTCATGATCCAACATGATAAGGTCATTCCATCCGTCGCCATTCCAATCGTACACGACCGGCGTCGTGCGCCATTGAGTAACCAGTTCCTGAGGCTCAGGCGTCCACCATACCCAAGGCGGCTGGGGAGGTTTCCCTTCCCATTGAACAAGCACCGGTTGAGCCGGCGCTAGCTTCGGTCGGCCCGGCTCGCCCATGTTGCGATACCACTGCACACGTCCCAAAATGGAGTTTACCACGAGGTCTTGGAGACCATCATGATCCCAGTCCGCCACGCTCAGCGTCGTATAGCCCCACTTCGCTTCCGCTGGACCTTGAATGGACCCGTTGGGGCCCGCCATGATGCGCAGCGGCTCTCCATCCACTTCCAACATTCGCGGCGGACGCCACTGCGGCATGCCTCCGGCATGGCTCACGCCCAGGTTTTCGAAAACGGCGATGTTGCCTGCCGTGTTGCCGCACACCAGGTCCTCATCACCATCGCCATCCCAGTCGACTCCCACGGGGGTCACCAGGGCGCCGAACTTGAGCCATCGTCCCCGTTGCTGAAGGTAGATCGGGTCCGCGAATTGAGGCAGCCGGTCGACGCAGTAACCGAGATTCTCCAACCATGCCACGCGTCCATCCTCGTCCCCACAAATGATATCGGCATCGCCGTCGCCATCCCAATCGACGCTGGTGGGGGTAATCATTTGCACATGGAGGTGCACACGATGGCCGTCGCGCATCAAAGGTCGACCGGCAACGAACTGAGGTTGCTGACGCGTCCCGACATTTTCGAAATAAGTGAATCCGTCCAGGAACTCACCGCACAAAAGGTCGAGGTCCCCATCACCGTCAAAGTCCTCCAAACACGGCATGGGATTTCCGTAAACGTCAAGTGGCTGGCCACCTGCCTCGATTTGTCGTGGGGCGTCGTAAACCGGGGAGCGGTCGGTACCCGTGTTGAGCAACAGGTAAACATAGCCATGGAGTCTTCCCCGTTTCCAATTCCCCTGCTCATCGTAGCCATCGTCCCAACCATAGTCTCCCCAGTCGTCGACGCCGACCAACAGATCCGCGTCACCGTCTCCCTCCCAGTCGACATAGCTCCAAACGTTGAACCGCTGGTTCCCTTTTCTTTGATGGACCTGCGGAGTGGGATAAACCTTGCGCATCTCTTCAACAGAGAAATCACCGGCACGAAAACGGGGGTACTCGATGTTGGCGCTGAGCACGTGAGGAACACCACCAATAAACGAGACGCGCAGGTTCTTCGGAGCCTGGTCACTCAAGCGCACGGGCGGTTCGAAAACGGGCGTCGCTGTGTTTCCTTGGCGGTTTTCAAACAAATAGATGCCCCGAAAGGGCACATCCGGGCATGCGACAACCAGGTCCCAATCTCCGTCTTCGTCCCAGTCCATGGGCAGTGGCCAGGCCCACAGCCCTACCCCTAAGTCGACGATCGGGGCTTGCTCGCCGTACTCCAAGGGGACCAGCTTACCTGGCGAATTGTTGGCCCAGCCCACATGCGGGCTCACCGTGAGGCAGCCGACCAGAATCGCCCACCTTCCCCAGCGGCTCCCGCGGATCCTCCGCAGAACGATCCACCACAGGATGATCGCGATACCGACAGCCTGCTGCCGCCGATGATCCCATCGTGCCCTGTCTCGCCAGTGACTCGGTAGCACGTAACAACGCGTAGCGCAATGATGTTCTGGCATGTAGAAAGTCTCTGCGTAGATGACCTGAGTCTCCAGGTTAGTAGCGACTGAGCCGAGTCAAGGCTCGTCGGGGGTGGTTCTTGCAAATCGCTCCGCGCGGTGCGCCGAGGGCCAGTAGGAGCAGCCACCGCGGCAGGGGAGCGAGCATCGGGCAGGAGAAAACCTGGTAACAAATGAATCCATCATCTGCATCAAAACCACTTTGGCGATGATTTGGCCTCGGGAAGCTCCCGTCGCAGCTGTGCACCGCTACCACCGTCCGCGGTAGCCGGCCTCTAAGCTCACATGGCCAAGAAACAAGCGGCACTGCTAGTCTTGCGCGCCAGCAGCACCGCTTAGGTCGACGGAATCGAATGGCGAGCCAATCGCTGGTGGCATGCGCCGTTGCCACTTGCGCACCGCCACCGGCAACACCCCCCGCTTACCCGGCGAAGGGGTTCCCCTCTCCGAACGGATTGTATTTGCCTGGAACCGGAACGGGATATTTTCCGTCTGGCCCCGGCTTGGTCGGCGGTTCGGAGGCGAGCGTATAGCTGTCGATACCGGGAGCCAAATCGTGGCCCCGCTCCCACAGCTCATCCCATTTGATCACTTTCGCCGAATAGCAGGCTTCGCGTCCCAGAATAGCAGTAAAGGTCGACTTGGCCCCATACTCCCCTTCGTTGTAGATCTCACCACGCATGAGCGTTTCGATCAAATCGTGCTGCTCTTGTTGGTGACCGTTCAACCGTTGACCGGAGAATTTCCATGCATTGGGCCCAAATATTTCGCCCGATGGATCCGCCGTGCCTTTCGATCCATGGGCGAATTCACCGACGTGCGTCCAACTGCCCGCCAGATGACGTCCCTGGCTCCACATCTTCGTACCGTCGGCGAAGGTGTATTCGCAGAAGGTGTGGTCATTGATCTGCGATAGCGAAGCGTCGCCACCCATCCGCATTTCACGCCCGCCCATGCCGTTGCATTCCACCGGATAGGCGCCCTTGACCCAGCAGCCGACGTCAAGATTGTGAATATGCTGTTCGCAGATTTGGTCACCGCAGAGCCAAATAAAGTGATACCAGTTGTTGCACTGGTAAGCCATTTCCGTGGGATCCATGCCGGCGTCCAAGACCCCTTTGAGGGTCTCCCGCCCGCGGTGCCAGATGCCGCCACCGTTCCAGTAGACGCGCAAGGCGATGATGTCCCCGATAGCGCCATCATGCAACCGCTTGACCGTTTCCACGTACTGAGGCTCGTGTCGCCGCTGCAAGCCGATGGCGACCAGCAGATTCTTCTTCTTCGACTCTTCGACCGCCTTCATAAAACGCTTCACTCCAGCGACGTCGGCGGCGACTGGTTTTTCGGAAAATACATGGCGGCCCTTTTGTACCGCGTATTCGAACTGCTGCGGCTTGAAGGCAGGAGGGGTGGCGATGACCACCAAATCGCAGTCGACGTCGATCGCCTGTTTGTAACCATCCAGATCGGTGAAGATACGATCCTCGGGTACATCGACCTTATCCGGATACTTCTTTTTCAACTGAGCGATCGCGCCTCGGGCCTTTTTCCCGAACGCATCGTGCACGGCGACCAGCTTCACGTTCCCCTTGGTGTTCATGATATTGGCGGCAGCGCCCGTGCCTCGACCGCCGCACCCGATGAGTACGAAACGAATCTCGTCGCTTCCTTGGGCATGAGCCATGCGGGAAACACTCGCCGCCGTCGCCAACCCCGTCGCCGCGACAGTGGAGGTCTGAATAAAGGAACGTCTACTAGCTGTCGATTCTTGCTTAGTCATACCTGTTACTCTCCCAAGGCAAAACAAAGAAACAAATACCGTCGTTGGTTCAACTGCTGCATGTAGGAAGCCAGGCGGCAACGAGGGAAACATTGTCGGCAGGAAAATGGTTGGGATTCGTCCTCTCAGAGACGCCGCGAGGCATGCGATCAATTCTACACGGTCGACGCCAGCGCCGCTACCAACCTCGCAAAAGTGCCCGCCCCAGCTTTGGCATTTTTGGCAGATTTCTTCCCCCTAATCACCAACCCGGTCGATGAGCTGTTGCAGCTTTCGTTCGACAAGCTTCGCCTGGCCAACACGTTCGATGACGATGCCATCGGTGAGCATGCGGTTGAAAACCTGGGAACGAAGCGGACCGGTATGATCAACAAAATCCGCAACATGGCCAGTCATCAACCGCAAGGAGCCGGTGCCGTCGGCATGCTCGACGCGAAGGATCTTCACGATCTCTCTCGGCATCACACTTTCCACGATCGTGTTCTTTCCGGCGCGAAGGATCAGGATTCGGCGATCCGTGATGGCGTACACTGTATTCCTTAATCGTCTGCCCCGCCAAAATGGCACGGACAGCATGCCGCAACCGATCAAGATGAAGGGCAGACCGAACAGCGGAAAGAACAATCGCATCGACGCATCCACCTCCTCCCCACGGGTAAGCGCAAACGCCATGCCGGTCCAAAAGAAGGCAAATGCGGTCCAGGGAATGGCGAATACCCAGATCAATGCGCTGGAGCGATCGAATAGAACCGGTTTGGGGGCACCAGACCACTGGAGGACCTCTCCGTCGGCAAGTTCGTCCTCGAGCTTCTGGGCGAGACGGTGCGGGATCATTGGATCGATAAACATCGAATCTCCCCTGGGTAGGAATTGACAAGGGCGAATCGCTCTCCAAGCATCATGCAGCGGCCGCCGGTTCACTGTCCTGACAAGCACCACCAGGCCACCGTTTCCGTTACCAGCGGAATCAACACGATGGAAAGCAGATTCAGGCCGATGCCGGCACGCACCATCTGTGGCAAGCGAATATACCCCGAACCGAACACGATCGCATTAGGTGGTGTAGCTACGGGGAGCATGAAAGCGCAACTGGCCGCGATCGCCGCTGGTACCACCAAGCGAACCGGATGGATGCCCAGTCCCGGTGCCAGCGCGGCGAGTACGGGGACCAGCGACGTCGTTGTTGCGACATTGGAGGTCAGCTCCGTAAGAAACACGATCGCTGCCGAAACCGCGACGATCACCAACAGGTCGGAGGTGTCCCCTACCATCGTCGTGTAGCTGGCCAAATACTCTGCTACCCCATTGGCGCGGATCGCATAAGCGAGGCTAAGTCCACCACCGAACAACAGCAAGATGTCCCACGGCGTCTTGGATGCCGTTTGCCAATCCATCAAGAATTGACGACGCTTCCAGTCCAGAGGCAGAATGAACAACATGATGGTGGCCACCATGACGATTCCCGTGTCGGTCAAGCCACCCAGTGGACGCAGTTCCCCATCTCCCCATGGCAGCACCAGCGACGTCAACAGTGGGCGGAACAACCAACAGGCAACGGTGGATAGAAATACGACCGCGGTCATCCGCTCCGCCCTGCTCACCCTGCCCAATCGCTGCAACTGGCGATGGACCAGCTCCTGGCCACCGTCGAGAACCAAGTCGGTGATCGGAAACAAGCACCTGGTCAGCAGCCAATAAACGAGCGGCAGGAAAAGCGCGACCATGCTCAAGCCGATCGGCAGCCATCCGACAAAGCTGATTTCCATTCGATACATTGGAGAGATGGAATCAGCAAGGAAACCGACAAGGAACGCGTTAGGTGGCGTTCCGATAATCGTGGCAACTCCGCCGATCGATGCCGAATAGGCGATCGCTAACAACAAGCAGGCTCCGAATCGGTCGACCGCTGTCGAGGCGTCGGAAGTCCGACCCTGGCGCAGCAAGCCAATCGTGCTCATGGCGATCGGCAGCATCATGGCGGTGGTGGCGGTATTGGATACGAAGGCACTGAGCAATGCGGTGCTCAGCATAAATCCGGCAACCATGCGCGAGGCAGTCGTTCCGGTAATCAGCAAGCAGTTCAAGGCAATCCGTGTGCCCAAACCGCATTTTTCCATGGCAAAGGCCAGAATGAAGCCTCCGAAGTAAAGAAATATCAGGTGATGGGCGTAGGGCGCGGCGGCATCCTCCATCGTCGTGGCCCCCAGTAATGGAAAGACCGCCAACGGGAGCAGCGCGGTCACGGTGATCGGTACCGCTTCGCTCAACCACCATACCGCCATCCACACCATCACTGCTAGTGTCGCACGTCCTTCCCACGAGAAGTCACGGCGCTCGAGTGCCGGCCCCTCATGGGCGACGTCGCCGTGGGGAGAAATGCCGGTGCCATGCTCGGCCGACCGTTGTTGCCCCACCGCAGGGAGCGACTGCCGGTTCGTCTCTGAGGCAACATGAAGATAAGTACGAGGCAGCCCCAACAGACAACCGATGCATAAAGCAGGTCCGAGAAAAAAGCCCGTCCATTCGAAGATCTGCTTGCTAACTCCATTCGCTGCCGTGTAGACCGCCATCGCCTCGCCTATCCCGTAGTGGAATTCGCCAGAATTCCCTGATCACGCTATTTGATCACCCGTAGTGGACTTCGCCAAAAGTCCCTCTATCTCTGTAGTGGCCTTCGCCAGAAGTCCATCTTTCTTCGTGGTGATATTCGCCAGAATGCCCTCTATCCCCATCGTGGCCTTCGCCAGAAGTCCGCGAAACACCTTCGCCAGGATTCCTGCTAGACATTACCTTTGCCAGAATCCCCTATCGATCAAGATCACGACCACGATAGCACATCTCTCCTCGAGGTACGCCCGCGTATCGTCCGCTTGCCCTTTCTTACTTTGTCTGAGCGCTGCCGCGGCTACCTATGGGATCAGGGGTTTTTGGCAGATTCTAACTGGCGGGGTAGGAGAATTCTGGTGTGATCAGGGAATTCTGGTGAATTTCACTACGGGTGCAAGGGAATTCTGGCGTGATCAGGGAATTCTGGCGAATTCCACTACAGGTGCGTGACGAGGGAATTCTGGTGAATTCGACTACGGGTGTTCAGACCGTGGGGGGAAGCGTCCAACTCGATGAACTCCCAGATTCGGAGGAATCCGGTACAGCTAACGCCTCGATGCGAAACACCTCTTCCAACAACACACGAATGTCGTTCGTGTATTCACTGGCCAGATGCCCAAACACCAACTGGCGATGAAACTCCGCAGCACCTCCTTGTAACAGCTCGGCCGCCTCCGCACTGGGGAAACGCTTCGTCGGGTCGGGGGCAATCAAGCGGCGGCAGAAGTTCATCAAATGGTCATTGCAGCTTACGTCGGGCGGCAGCACTTCGGCCAACCGCGCGGGCAAGCTCCTTTTCGCTTCCAGCAATTCCTGATAATCGGCTTCGCTGGGGAAACAGCTACGGCCGGCCAGCATCTCGATCAGCACGTAACCGACACTTGCCAAATCACTTTGTGGCGTCGAATGGGCTCCTTCCAGGACTTCGGGCGCCGCATAAGCGGGGGTGCACGCTCGAGTCGCCGGCGGGTGATCCATCTCGAACGCCGACCCCATGTCGATGAGCTTGGCCGCGCCGGTTTTCTTCAGCATAATGTTGGCGGGTTTGATGTCACCATGGACGATTCCGTGGCGATGCAAAGCTGCCAGGGCCGCCAGGCAATCGCGTACCACGGCCACCGCCACCCCCGCCTTAAACCTCGTCTGCTCAGGTCCCCGCGTCGCAATCACCCGTTCGATGTAGGCCCACCGCTCCGGTTCCGTCAGTTTTTGAATCAGATCCAGGCGATCCGGGTTCACCAACTGCCGCAAGTCGATGCCGTCGACCCATTCCATCACCATGATCCGAATACGATTCTGGTCGACGAAGTCTTGGACGCTGAGCAGGTTATCGTGCTGAATCATGGCGATGCGACTGGCCACCCGAGCGATGCGCTCCATGGCGGCAGCATACATTTCTGCCGTGGCGAATCGATCTGGACTGAAGACCTTCATGGCCACCGGTTGGGTGAAGCCATCAGCCCCCTTACGTACACTCAGATAGACGATCCCCTGCCCACCCCGCCCGAGCTCTCGCTCGAAATAATGGTACGTCGTCCATTGAACACGTTTGGACTGCAACAAAGCGTCGTACCTTCCCTGGAGCTCGACGGCTATGCGGCTCTTCGCAGCGCGGATACCAGCGGCGTCGCGAGTACGCCCATCTTCCATCCTAGTGGTCGACGACATGGTGGATTTCATAAGGTTGATTGGGGTGCCTGGCGGGCACCCATCGCTTCGAAAAATCGGGCCGAGTGAAGACGAGAAAATACTTCAGGTCGGTGACATTGAGTGTTGTTAGGCTCCGTACTCTACTCGTAGTGGAATTCGCCAGAATTCCTGAACAACAGGTAGAGGACTTCGCCAGAATTCCTAGCTACCCAACGATGAGTCGCAGCGGACTTCGCCAGAATTCCTGGCTACCCAAACTGGAAACCTTCTGACTGCACCATGCCGTTCGACCGATGCGCAACCTTCTTCTCGGATTGAGGGCTGCAGAGGATCGCGATTAACTATACCGAAACGGCCCACTCACGCCAATCGCCCCACGATGTAGTGGACTTCTCCAGAAGTCCACTATAGCGATGTAGACCCGTACGCCCTTAACGGACTTCGCCAGAAGTCCCGCACATCGTAGTCCAACCACCGCCAAAATGAACGCGGAGAAACTGGGACCGATGAGAGCCATCAAAAGGAATGCTGCCGAATTGGGGACGGCAAGATTTTCGAGGTGACGGCTTTCTGGCGAATTCCACTACGTGTTAATTATCCGGGAATTCTGGCGAATTCCACTACGTGTTGTGACCAGGCTCGGCGCGTGGGTTCTCGTCGTTCGCAGTATCCTTGCCGACGGGAGTCCTCTCCGGTTGGGGCGGGGGCCGTCGAACGTCTTGGGTACCATAGGCCATTCGCGGTCCGGGGATGGACTCGTCGATGATCTTGGCCAGCTCCTGCGCATCGATTACTTCGACCTCGATCAATCGTCGGGTGACGCTCTCTAGCGCTTCCCGGCGCTCGATCAGAATCTGGCGTGCACGGTGCGCCATCTCCTCGATGATCCGGCGGACCTCTTCGTCGATCTCCCGCGCGGTCTGTTCGCTGAACTCGCGGGCCGCCGGCTCGTGCCCTCCACCAAGAAATGGGCTGCGGCCACTCTCGCGATAATTGACGCGGCCCAACCGGCTCATGCCGAATTCCATGACCATGCTGCGCGCAATGGCCGTCGCGCGTTCCAGATCGTTCTGCGCACCGGTGCTGATGTCAGAAAAAATCATTTCCTCGGCCAGAGTTCCAGCCAGCAGAACTTGCATCTGCGCTTCCAGCTCCGCCTTGGTCATCAAGAATCGCTCCCCTGCCGGACGTTGCATCGTATAGCCAAGTGCAGCCAGGCCGCGTGGGATGATGGACACCTTGTGCACTGGATCGGTATTGGGGAGGGAATAGGCGACCAGGGCGTGGGCCGCTTCATGGTACGCCACGCGACGCTTTTCCTCTTCATCCATCACGCGGCCCTTCTTCTCCAGGCCAGCGGTCACCCGTTCGACTGCTTCATCAAACTCCGCTTGCCCCACGAGATTCTTGTTCTTGCGCGCCGCCAACAAGGCGGCTTCATTGACCAGATTGGCCAAATCGGCTCCACTGAACCCACTGGTAATCGACGCGATGTGTTCCAATTCGACGTCCGGGCCCAGCTTCACATTGCGGACGTGGACTTTGAGAATCTCCGCCCGCCCCGACTTATCAGGACGGTCGACCAACACGTGGCGATCGAAGCGGCCAGGGCGCAGCAATGCAGGATCGAGCGTCTCTGGTCTGTTGGTGGCCCCGATAATGATGATGCCCGTATTGGGGTCGAATCCGTCCATCTCGACCAGCAAGGCGTTGAGCGTCTGCTCGCGCTCGTCATGCACACCGACGACGCTGCCACTGCGGCTTTTTCCCAAGGCGTCCAACTCGTCGATAAAGATGATGCAGGGCGACTTGGCGCTGGCCTGCTGGAACATATCACGCACTCGAGCGGCACCGACGCCAACGAACATCTCCACGAAATCGCTCCCTGACAGGCTGAAGAACGGCACCCCTGCCTCCCCAGCGATCGCTTTGGCCAACAAAGTCTTGCCAGTACCTGGAGGCCCCACCAGCAACACGCCTTTGGGAATCCGCCCCCCCAACCGCTGGTATTTTTCCGGGTACTTCAGAAAGTCGACAATCTCGCGAACTTCCTCGACCGCCTCATCGACCCCGGCAATATCATCGAACGTAATTCCTATGTCGTCTTGAACGTAAAGACGTCCCCGCGACCGTCCGAAGGACATGGGAGAACCGACCCCACCAATCTTCCGCGCAATCATCATCAATACCAACAGACCAATGCCCAGTATGATGAGCATGGGTCCATATTGGTCCAGAAAGCTTGGCCCGTCGGCATAAAACCAATCGACGTTGCTTGCATCCAGCGCGGCCCGCAATTCGGCCGACGTTTGATCCGTGTCGTCCTTATTGGTGCGGAAATTGACGTACGCCCCCTCGCCCTGGGGGGTGCCACCCTTAAAGACGCGTTTGAATACCTCGCCATGAACGGTGTTGTCGTCCACGCGCACATTGCGAATCCGCGACAGTTCGATGATCGTATCGGGCGAACCGGTAGATTGAATCTCGATCCGGCCGGGCGTGGGGACCTGTTGCTTTTGCCCTTGGGGATCAACCACCTCGCGATATTCGACCAGCCGCGTGCTTCCCTTCGATTCGTAACGCGTTGCCTGAAGCAGCGCGATCAAGTCGGGATACTTGATGCGTAGGATGGCATTGTTCATCACGAACATGCCCACTGACAAAATGATGATCGACGTCAGCACAAGGTACCAAGCCCAGTTGGTATGACGTCCGTCATCCCTCTTATCGTGGTCTTCGTCCATGTTGTTCCATTGAGTGAAAGGAGTAGGTAATCAGTCGATCGGCCGCGAGCTGCCTAGGGTGACGGCCGTACTGAAAGTATAGCGGCCGGTGGGACACTCGGGCACAATTCCTGGGTGGAGGGCGAGCCGGCGCGTCCTTGGGCATCCCGCACAACGCGTCCATCCGGCGTCAAGCGTGCTTGGCCGTGCCGAGCGGGCGCCGTATAGGCGGCTTTTGCCGCCGCGGTTGCCTCTCCACGCATGCTTCCCCACCTAGCGGGCAACGTCCGCCAAGGAGCGATCGTAAACGCGGTAGGTTTTCGTACGGCGGACCCCCCCGCGTTCCAATGTCTTGCGGGACAGATGGTTCGACTCCAGCACCCAGGAGAACTCACCGTGCGTGACCCCCAATCGTAGGACGTCCTCGAGCATGCGATTGAGGGCCAACAATCCGAATCCCCATTTCTGGTATTCGGGGAGCACATTGGCACTGAGCAGGCGGATTTTGGTGATCTTGCGCCGTCCGGCCAACAGGCGCAGCCAGCCGAACGGCAGTAGACGACCGTCGATCTTCTTGATGATTTGATTGTAGTCCATCAAGCCGAATCCGGCTCCGATGGTGTTGCCATCCACTTCGACAAACGTGGTCAGTTCCGGCAACAGCAAGTACTTCAGCGCTTTGGCCTGATGAGCCACCTCGCCTGGCGATAAAGGGACGAATCCCCAGGTGGAAATGAGCGACTTGTTGTAGATATCCAAAAACAGATTGACTTCCTCATCAAACCGACTGGGGTCGAAGGGACGCACGCGGACGTTGAATCGCCGCTGTATTTCCTCCACGACGAAGTGTAGTTTCGGGTCGAGGTTGGCCAGCATGGAAACGTCGCCTTCGTAAGCGTACAGGTCCTGCGACTTCTCGAACCCGAATTCGGTGATCAAGCGATCATGGTACGGTGGATTGTAGGTCATCATGAATGTGGGAGGCGAATCGAAGCCTTCGACAAGCGTCCCCAATTCGTAATTCAAGCTCGGGTTGATCGGACCACGAATGTCGGTCATGCCCTGTTCGGCCAGATAGTTGCAGGCAGCAGAAAACAGCGCATTGGACACGTGTGGATCATCGATCGATTCAAAAAAACCGAAGAATCCACGGCGCTCCTCATACCGCTCATTGTGCCCGTAATTGATGATCGCGGAGATGCGCCCCACCGGCCGACCATCGCGCAGAGCGATGAAATTCTCGATCTTATTGCGCTGGTAGAATGGGTGCCGGCGGAAGCCCAACATCTCTTGTTGATGCAGGATCAGAGGCGGCACCCAGTGGGGATCGCCGGCGTACAGGTCCCACAGCAAGCGAATGAATTTTCGCTGCAGTACCCGATTCTTGCCTACTACTTCGATGGTTAAAGGACTGCTCATAGGTTCCAGTTCGATTAATGATCGACAGGGGATCGCATGGCCGATTCGATGATGCGACGATCAAAATAATTGATGCTCATGCCGGCATCAACAACAATGGTTTGCGCGGTAATTCCGCTGGAACGAGGGCTGAGCAAGAAGGCTGCCGTGTTGGCCACCTCTTGGGTCTGCACCGCTCGGCGGCGAGGAATCACCTGCTCGGCATAGAGGAACGCATCGACATACCCAGGGATTCCTGCCGAGGCGCTGGTCTTCAGCAGGCCAGCACCCACGGCGTTGAATCGCACCTCGCTAAAGGCACTGAACGACTTGGTGAGAAAGGCCAAGGAGGAATCGAGCGCGGCTTTGATGGGAGCCATGAATCCGTACGATTCGCTGGCCATCCGCGTGGTGGAGATACTGATGGTGACCACCGACGCATCGCGCGCCATCAGGTCCTTCAGGGCATTGCTCATGGCCACCAAGGAGAAGCAACTGATGTCCACCGCCTGGAGAAACTGTCGGCGCGTGGTTTCGTGAAACGGACGGACTCCCTCGCTGTAGTCGGCAAAGGCAATCGAATGCAGCACGCCGTGCAGCGCGCCGTGATCCTGCAGTCGTTCGGCCAATGCATCGATCTCCGCCTGGTGCTCGACGTCGCACACGTAGATGGGAGCATCCCCGAGAAGGCGCGCCAACTGATCTCGACGGTGCTGGTTGCGCACCACATAGATCACTTCCGCCCCAGCCTCGAGCAACACCCGAGCCGTGTGGAAGGCCACACTCTTCTTGTTGGCAACTCCCTGCACCAAAATGCGTTTATCTTTCAGTTGCAAGAAATCTTGCATCCCCGCTATCCTTCTCGGCCGGTGAATGTATTTGACATAGGAGTTATCGATATCCTGGCGGAGGACATGGCTTGATGAGCAACCGTCACGTCCGGACGCGCAGCCCCGCTGGTAGCGGTGGCGGCAAACGGACATCACGCGACATCACCACCGATGCACCAGGAGCGGAATAATCAACCGCTGCCGCGGTGTTCGTCTTCAGTAGATACTTCAGCGCGAACAAACGTACAGGCGAAATCGAGGCGTGCCGCAAGTTTTCCATCCAGCGAGATCTTACCAGTCAGGAAAAATGCATCGCTCAACCGCTCGGTCAGCCTCGCTTCGATCACCACCGTCTGTCCGGGATGAACCTGCTGCTTGAACTTCACTCCATCGATCCGTGTTACCACCGGCAACCGTTTGTCGGCAGTGGTGGCTTCCGGTGGGCTGGTCAGGCTACCGACTAACGCGGCGCCAGCTTGCAATGCACACTCGCACAATACCACACCGGGAACAATCGGATGGCCGGGAAAGTGTCCTTGGACGAAGAATTCATCCCGATGAAAAGTGCGGGTGGCGACAATTCTCCCCTCGTCTTGTTCGACGATCGTATCGATCAATAGCATCGGCGGGCGATGCGGCAACAGCGTCTCGATCTGTGCAGTCGGTGATTCCATCGAAGTAGTGGATCCTAATCTGAGCCAGCCAGCTCGATTCCCAGCGATAGGGGATTTTCGCTCGACCGGCGGTGGCGGTGGGAACTAAGAAGTGGTGGGACGACTTGCCAGTTGCGGGACCGGTGCGGGCGCACTGGTGGAGGAACGCATCAACCACTGGTCGACATCATTGGCCACGATAACACCATAGTTGATCGCCCCCAGCCAGCCGGACATGATGATGCCCACGCTGCCGGCGTGGTACAACCCAGGAATCTGCTCCGGCAAAGCGCGGCTGACCGCCAATCCTTCGAACTTCGTTCCAAAACTGGCGCCCAACTGATGATGCGTGTAGTGTTGGAAAGTGCGCGGCGTGGCTGCCTCGACATGATCGACCATGTCGCGGATGTTCGGTACGTACTTCGCCAGCGCGTCGAGCGTCGTTTCAATCAAGTCGTTCTTGCTCGCCACGTACTCCTCTTCGCTCAGGTCGGCCCAATCCTCGTACCGCGCATTGGTGCTCGATACGATGGCGTACCGTCTTACCGGATCATCGGGGCGGGTGCGAGGATAATAAAAACTGAACGTGCGGCTGGTGATATCGCGACTGAGCAGCAAATCCGTGCGAAATACCGGTGCGGTCGAACTAAATAGGAGGTCCCCAGTCTGCTCGTCGATCTCCACACCTTCCTTCAAGCCGATGTAGACCTGGGTGCTGCTGTTGTTCAGTCGCACAGCCTGTGCTTCGTCCACGAACCTCCGATCGAATTTGTCTTCGCCAACAAGCTGAAAAATCGTATTGCGGAGATTGGCATTGCTCACCACGGCGCGGCAACCGATGCGTCGTCGGTTGGCGATCACGGCTTCCACTCCCTGTCGTCCTACTTCAATACGATCGACCGCAGCCCGAATCCGGCAATCGACACCGTTTTGACGCAGCTCCGCATGCATCCGCGCCACCAGATCGTCGGTGCCTCCCTCGTAGATGAAGACACCTTTGGACATGAAATTCGAGAACACGATGCCGTAGGTGAGCGCCGGGTCCTCCAACGTGGAGCCGTTGGCATAAGTGATCGGCTCCATGAGCAACCGGACCACATCTTCGCGCCCGGGAAAGAACCGATCGAACAGCTCGCGCGTCGTCATCTGCTGGTCGTCATAAAAGTTCATGTTCCGCGCGGTGTCGAAAAACGCTTCGACACGCGGCCGCTCGATCCCGAAACGAGTGGTAAGCAGCTTCGTAAAATCCTCTCGATTGAAGGTCGTCGTCAGGGAGAACATCGGATTGTCGAAGCGAATGTTCTTCAACTGAACGATGCGAGCAGCGATATCCTCGTTCCAGTAGCGCCGGCAGCTCTTGATCATTCCATAGGGAAAGCCGTGAAGCGAAATGTCGAAAATATGTTTTTTCGGACGACGAAACCAGGTGGCCAATCCTCCCAGCTTGTAGTGTTGCTCGAGCAACAACACGCGGTACCCAGCCCGGCCCAGGACGTTCGCCGACGTTAGTCCAGCGAGTCCTCCGCCAATCACGATGACGTCGTAGCGATCACTACATCCGGCCAAAAAATCCCGCGGCATACTTATCCTCTATAGCAAAGCCAACGTTACCCAACTCCGTTGCTGCGCCTGCAATTTGCCAGTGCAGAATACGCCCGGCACGTCCCCCTGCCAACCCCTCCCCACTCTCCTGCCGGCCTCCCCGCCCGGCCTCCCGATCAGTCTCCCACCGGCTGCTGCCCCCAGTTTGTCGCGGAAGAATCGGCATTCGACGGCCCCTCCCCCACCGGTAGCATGGTCCGAGGGGGAGTAAAACGTCTGAGGGGAGTAAAACCCTGATGCTCGCCTTCGGTGCGGCTCGGCAGAGCGACGGAAATCGACGGCGCCAGGATGTCCAGCGGCAGAGCGCGCCGACGCACGCGGCCCATTCCTCTGGCGACGAGACAACCGACGCCGGGCTATCCCATACGGCAACACGACCTGAGCACGCTAACTTCCACCAGCCATCCTCGATCTGCCCCTCGGTTCGGCCTGAGCAGTGACGGTTCCAGCGATGGTTCGCAATCTGGCAGCCACAGCCCCACGTCGATGGTGCCCAGAAGCCCATGTCCGGCCGGCAGGTGCTGGAGAAAGAAGGGGGCCACCGCTCCACGGTTGCGCGCCCGCACATTGACTTGTGCCGTGAGAAACAATCGCGTCGCAGATCCGACTCGCCGCGTCCCGGTACGCTGTGGCCGTTTACAAATACATTCCCATAAACCCACCGCTCTCTTCTGCTTCCCGCTCAATCTGCCGAATACGTTCAATGGCCTTGGTGAGGTCTCCAGCCTGAATGAAGCGATCGAACTCGGTGAGCACTGCATACTTGACGCTGTCTTCCAACCAATCGACGATCGCTTGATTCAACCAACTGCACGTTTCCCGATGCAAACTGATCTCTAGTTCGCAGTTTCTCGCCCTCACGTCTTGCTCATCAGTCAGAACCACCCCCTCGAAGGCAAACTGAACCATCCCCAAATTAGGATTGTTGGTAAAGTGGAAAGTGCAGTCCGCATGGTGTAGGTAGTAACTGTTGAGCGTCCCGTGGGTGTCGATGGCGCGCTTGATCCGTAGCATCCTTTCAGCCAGCTTGGGCGACGCGTCGAGGGGGATGTCCAGACGCGATACACAGCGCAACGGCAAGCAATCGAAGTTTACTTCCACCCATTTCCCGTACTCCACTTTTTCTGTCATTTGACGACTCCTGCTGATGGGAGATGGTGTCGCAGCCCGGAAATCATCCACCGGTCGCCCGACCTTGGCGACCTTCACCGGCCAGCAACTGCTGCCGTTCCAGCAGCGATCCGCGTCCGGGCTTCGTGCACCGCGACCTGGAGGACGCGGTCGCCAGAGAAATTGCCTGGGGCTTGATCTGCAACGGGCACTTTCGCCACCAGGTGCGTTTCCGGTAACGCAGGCACATTGATGTTCGGATCAACTCCTTGCATCGAAATGGCTCGTCCGCTGGGAGAGTAGAACTTCGACACCGTCAGGCGCAGACCGCAATTCAAGGTTCTGGTATGAAACAGACCTTGGACGCTGCCCTTCCCGTAACTGGTTTCGCCGATTAGCAGGGCGCGGCCATTATCTCGCAGTGCTCCCGCGAGTATTTCGCTGGCACTGGCGCTCTCCTGGTCGATCAGCAGAAATAAGGGAACCGTCCAGGCGTTCCCTCGCTGGGCCGTGTAGTTGTGATTCTCTAACCCATTCTTACCCCGCGTGGTGACAATTCCTCCCTGATCGAGGAAACGATCCGCCACGGCGACAGCCGCATCGAGCCATCCGCCCGGGTTGCCGCGCAGGTCAATGATGAGACTCTGCATCCCTTGCCGATGCAGACGCCACAAGGCACGATCCAACTCATCGGCGGTCGTCTTTTGAAACGAACTGATTTTCAAATACGCGACTCCGGCGGCAGGATCCAACATACTGACGTTCTCGACGCTGGGAACTTCCACTCGGCGCCTGGTGAGGATCAACTCGAAGGGCGAGCGCTCGTCTCCCTCCCGCTGCAACAACAAGCGGACGCTGGTACCCTCGGGCCCGCGGAGCAGGTCGGCGGCTCGAGCTGCGCCTACCTCGGCACATTGGACGGCGCCGATCTCCAGGATGCGATCCCCTTTCCGCAAACCGGCTTCGGCCGCCGGACCTCCCGGTATCACATTCAAAATGCGGAGGGGCACTTCATGTGGTTGCAGGGCGACCCCCAGTCCCACGAAATTGCCTTCAATTTGCGATTCGACGTCCTGCAATTCCGCCGCGGAAAGAAAGGCTGAGTACGGATCCAACAGGGCTACGGCGCCGAGCACAAAACCCATGATCGTCGCCGAACGGGGCAACCCCACCTCCTGCTCCGCGAAGCCGACAGCCCGTTCCACCACACCGCGGGCCTCGAAGCGGTTGCGAATTTTGTTGGCCAAGGTCAGGCGATGCAGCGACGTGCGAAACCGTTCCAACCGCTCTGCCGCCACTTTCGGCACGACCAGCGCGACGAACTCCGGTTCGGTCAGCGCCACCTCCAAATAGGCCGTACCGCCGCGGATGACCTCCGTTAATTCCACTGGCTCGACGTAACTCATCTCGATGCGAGCGAGTATTTCCGTGTACAGCTCCAGCAGTTCCGCCGGAGACGGATGCAACAACATGCGTCGGATCGAGGCATCCCCCAGGCGCCGGCCGACATCGTAATGCAAGCGGGAGATAATCAGTCGGCGGCGCAGCGAATCTTCCTGGGGCCATAAACGCACGGCACGTTCGTAGTGCTGCACGGCATGCACCCAGTCTCGCTGGCGTTCGAAAGCCATGCCTTCTCTCAGCAGCAGGTCGACGTCGGCGACTTCCGCAACCGCACGCTGATCAGCCCCTTGGCCTTGTGCCTGCGGGCTGAGGGAGAACCAGGCGATGGTGGCGACGATCGCGCAACACAAGATGCGGCTCATGGGCACTCTTCCGGTCCAGAGTTGACTTCGTGACAACGACTCGCAGATGCGTCGCTTCAGGTGCGCGGGTCCCCGATATCATTCGTTGACCCCATCACGCCCTACGCGACTCACAAGCGGGCTCAACTCGAAAAGCGTTTTCCGAAAGACGACGGCCCGCAGCTCAGCGAATCCCTCTCGCTCGGTTTCCGGCGCGGGACTGTCCAGGAGCTCGAGCCCGTCCAACGCACACCATCCATGCACGAAGTCGGCCCGAGGAAATATAGGTCACTAACACACGGTAGTCAAAAGTCATGTCCCCTTTTTCCGCCGTCCAAATCGCCAATTCCTGCCTGATCGAATCCTCGTCGCGCGATCGTGCGGATCGGACAGTTTGTGCCGCCGCACCGCCATCGATGCTTGGACGCGCATCGGCACAACGCTAGAATGCTACGCAGTGGAAACGCACCAATGCCTCGGCCGCCATGCGATCGACATTGGCATCGCTCCGGCCTGATGGTTGACGCGCCCGCCGCAGCAGTCGCCAGCCTGTAACCCATCGAACATGGAGTTGCAGCGGCGAGGAAAGTCCGCTGGCAGCCATGGACCGGACGGCTGGCGGTACGGTCCACAGCCGGCAGGCCACCAGCGTCATCGTTACGCGCAATCCTGGCGACGGGGGGCCGAGCGACGGCGGTCGCGTTTGTCCACCCTATTCGCATGGCCGGAACATCCCCCTGCCCCCACGCTCCCAGGTGGCGGCCGCATGGGGAGGAAACGACGACATGGTGCCCCGGCTGTTCTCCTTTGCTTCTTGAAGTCGATCGACTTATCGCCCTGTACGGAGTGGAAACCTATGCCCGAACCACGCGACCACGAACCGTGTGATCCGCCCTATCTGGCCGAGGCGATTGAGCCCCAACCTCTGGAAGTGATCGGTGCTGTCGATTACAGCGGGCAGGAGGTGGCTTCGTCGCCAGTTGCTGCAACTTCCCGCCGGAACTGGCTACTCTTGGCCGTTGCGGTAGGGTTGCCGATCATCGGCCTCGTCTTCATGGCGGGGCTCGCTGCCGTCGGCTGGTATATCTGGAACATGTCTCCCGCATCCTCGCGGGAGTATGCCGCGTGGCGCGAGCCGGTTTCCAGTCAGATTCCGGACCGCATTCGTGAGGCCCTGCGGGAACCCACCGAGAAAGACTTGACCCAGGTGTTCGGCGACCAGGCCGACGAGGTGGTGCAACTTCTTGTAAACACGGGGAAAGCGCCCGCTCAGATCGACGTCAGTCGGTTTTTGGAGGAAATGGTACGTTGTGGGATCGCCAAGGGGCTGAACTCGATCTCCGCAGAAGCGCTTCGTGAACATCTCGAAAAAGAAATGGAATACGACCCTTTTGGCCAGCGCGTCCACGTTTTGAACGTGGAAGTGCTCAAGCCTGAGGAAGAAGTACGACTGCTGGTCTTCGGCGAAGGAAGTGGAATCGATTGGCTGTGCCTCTACGAGGTCTATCTGATCAAACGCCATGGCAAATGGCGACTTTACGATTGGCACGATCGATTGTTGCCCTTGAGCGAGGTGCAACGTGCGGCGGCGGAAATCTCGCGTGACAATCCGTCGCCAGGGGCCTTTGTGCGTTTGAACAGCAAGATGATTGAGATTGGTAATGCCGAAGAAGAGTTGGATATTTGTGTCGAGAAGATGATCCGGGCGCGTCGAGAGACCTTCCTCCCTCATTTGTTGGCCACGCAGGCCGATGCCTACCTGGCGTGCTACCTGTGCATGCTCGGTGCCGGTCCGCAACTGTGCAGGTACCTGGAGAGGCTGCCGGACGATTGGATGGCCGGTAAGCATTTCTATCTGGCCCGGGCGTATCAATTGTCCGGAGAAGCCGATCAAGCGTTCCAACATGCTGTGGCGTGCCGGGACGAGTTTGGTTGGCATCCGGCCGTCGCTCTCATCCTAGCGCAAACCGCCTCGGATGAGCAACAACGGCGGATCGCGCGCGATGAACTGGTGCGCTACTATCGCCTCTGTCCCCACGACTATTTAGTGGTCTACTATCTCGCCCAGTATCTGGATGTCCCCACTTTTCGACAACTCATCGATCAACTCCCGTTCCCATCTCTACTCTCATTGACCACCTGAGTGGTTGACTCCACCAATCCCGGCGACAGTCGCCTGGTGGAGATCGCGGAGATTCTGGAGCAGCAGGAAGCGGCACCCTGCCAAGCATTGGCCTGCTACGTCCGGCTTCACGCTTCGCCCAGTGCGCTGATGCCTCAGCAGGTACGCGAGCTGGTGGCCAAGGTGTTGGTTCAACGTGAATTAGAAACTCTGCATGAAGAATTGCTCGAACGTTTGGTCGACACCGTGGTTGCTTCTGGTGATTTGCAGCACCTTCAACAATTGTTGCCGGAGCATTATGCCAGGTTCATCGATCAGCTTGGTCGACGTCTGGCGACTGACCACGACTTCCAATTGCCTCAGTGGGACGAATTGTTGACGGCGATCGACACGCTGGCCGACCCTGCGACGCCTTTGCCTCCCGCCGTCCGCTTTGCGCAATTATTTGCTCTCGACAAGGTGGGGCGAAAGGCCGACGCGTGGGGCAGGTTATTGACGTTGATCCGTGATGGCTCCCTGTTCTCTGCAGATCAAGACGCTCTCGTTACCGGAATCGCTCACGTCGCCGCCGAGATCGTCGAGCGGGAGGATCAATGGCACCAGTTATTCGACATTTCCGTCCCACACGATGACTTGGCCGCCGCCCTAGTGCAGGAGCTGGTACACCGTCGGCAGTTGGCACCGGTGGAGTACGCGGTATCCCATCCCCAAGTGTCTGAGAACGTACCGGTGTGGGCATATTACGGTCGTGGCCATGTGGCATGGCTCCGGCAGCAGTGGGCGGTCGCTCAGGAGAGTTTCGAAGAAGGGCTGCGTAAAGCACATGCGGCAGCGCGCGAGTCGGAGGAAATTGCCTTTTCCTTCGACGACTACCATTGGATGGAGTTGCTCGAGGCGTTGGTTGAAGTGATGATTCGCAGCCGCGATTGGGAGACTGCAGTGCCTCGCTATGTGCAACTGGCAGAGGAGTTGCAGGAGGTGGCGATGTTTCGCCAGCAACTCGAAGAGCGGCTGGAGTCTTTGTGCGACCGACAGGCGGCACGAGCCATCGGCGAAGTGCTCTCGGCATCGGTCCCTTCCGCCCCTTGGCGAGCAACCGGAGCCTATTTGCAAGCGCTCGCGAGTGTCGCAGGTGGAGAACAACGCGCTGCACTGAGGCACCTGACCAAGGCGGCGAGACTCGATTTGCAGCAGCGGGATGACGACTCCGCGCATCAGCGCAGTAAGTATGTGCTGGCCTACATCGATTGGGCGGCCGCCTGGCAGCAAGAATCGTCGGATTTCCTTTTGTCGTTGAGTTTGCAGGACTCGCAACGATACGGCCTTTCCCTTGCAGAGTATTTCTCCGTGGCGCGCAGGTTCCGAAATAGCGCTTCCATGTTTTTCGAGCAGCTTGAGCGCGAGAAATCGCAACCACTTGCCGTAGAGCAACTGCGGGAAGATTGGTTGGAACGGGAGCCGCGGTTGATCGCCATCCAACGGTTGCCGGGCTGGCAAGACCACCTGCGTTCCATGCCCATTTGGTGGGAAACACAAACGGATCTGCTACAGACCCAGGGACTATTGATCAGCGGCTCCCCCGTTGCCTGGTCCCCAGAGACTCTCGATAGGACGTTGGCATCGCTCGTGGGTGATGAACCTGACATGGGTTGGATGCCTGTTGATGCGCGCTTGTTTCAGTTCGCCAGCCGTGCTTGGGTCGCCGATACGGACAGCGATCGATGGGTGCTGCTGCAAATGGACGATCTGGCGAAAATGCGATCCGATACGCGAACCGGTACCGAACTGCTGGGGCAAGGCGAGCAGGCGTTGGTCATCGCGGGAGTTCCCAAAGATGGTATCACTTTCCCCGTTCTACGGATGCGGCAAATGGCGGCAGCGTTGGCATCGCAAATGCAGGCACCGATCGCTTTCTACGATACCACGACCAAGTCGCTATTCTTCGGAGACGATTGGTTGTCAGCGCTCCAGCAACACCTTACCGATGGCATCGGATCAGCGGATCCAAGCCAGCATGAATTCTACGTCGACTACCCGTATCCGTGGACGGTCGAGTACGCCGATGATGGTAGCTACTCCTTTTGGGCCAAGCATCTGTTCGTTGCGGAACGGTTGTCCATCTCCGAGGTCAGCAGTGACCGAGAGGACGAAACGCTCGTCGTCGAGCTGCAGGACGATTCGCTAGCGGTACCCTATCTCAAGGCAGGGATGAAGTTGCAGTACTAGAAACCCGCCTTGCCGGCCCCCCACCCCACCAATGGCATCCAACACCACCACGCCGCGTCAACCAGTACCCCATACCACCACGCCCAGCCAGCCAGTGCCCCGATCCATCAACGGCATTATTAGCACGACGCGCCAGCGAGTGCCCAACCAACTGATGGCACCCATTACCACCCGACGCCCGTACACGCTCGATTGCCTGTGTGATATCATGAGCGATCTTGCCCCGCAGGGTGAGCGTTTTTGCGGCTGCGACCAGCGAACACTCGTGCGTGGAATCGCATCTTTCCAATGGCGACGTTTTCGGTGGGAATGCGTCTTTCCTATAGCCGGTGCTCCTATCCGGAATCGCTTTGGCCAGCGGAAACCGGATCACGAGTAGCCCTCCGGCCGAATCGTGTCCCTCACCCCATTAAGCTCCAGTCAGTCGCCAACCCGAGTTCAGGACAACGCTCGATCAGTTCAGGACAACGCCCAATGCGATTAGAGGAACTAACGGCTGGAACAGCGCTTCGCGGCATCCTGCCCAACGCTACAGTCACCGTGGTCAGCGTCCAGTGGCACGGCTCAGACGCCTGCACACTCGTCTACCGCACCCCCGAAGGCCGCGTCGCCGACGAAATCCTCTACCGCCACGACGAACCGCGGCTGGAAATCGTCGAAGCCGGCCGCCCCTGGAGCTTCGACGGCCCCGGCGACCAATACCGCCTCGTCGCCGAAGCCCACCGCATCCGCCTGGCCCACCTGTTCGACCCCCTGCTGGCCGTCCACACCTCACTGGTCGACCCGCTGCCGCATCAGATCACCGCCGTCTACGAAGCCATGCTCCCCCGCCAGCCGCTGCGATTCCTGCTGGCCGACGATCCCGGCGCCGGCAAGACGATCATGGCCGGCCTGCTGATCAAGGAACTGATCGCCCGCGGCGATTTGAAACGCTGCCTGATCGTCTGCCCCGGCAGTCTGGTGGAACAATGGCAGGACGAACTCCACCGCCGCTTCCAATTGCCTTTCGAAATCCTGACCAACGACAAACTGGAAGCCGCCCGCACGGGCAACTGGTTCCTGGAAAACGACCTGGCCATCGCCCGGCTGGACAAGTTGGCCCGCAACGAAGACGTGCAGCACAAGCTGTCCGCTCCGGATTGTCGCTACGATTTGATCGTGGTCGACGAAGCTCACAAAATGTCCGCCACTTTTTTCGGCGGCGAAGTCAAATACACCAAGCGCTATCATCTCGGCCGGCTGCTTTCGGGCATCACGCGGCACTTCCTGTTGATGACCGCCACGCCGCACAACGGCAAGGAAGAAGATTTTCAGTTGTTCCTTGCCCTGCTGGACGGCGACCGGTTCGAAGGCCGCTTCCGCGACGGCGTCCATCAGGTCGACGTCCGCGACCTGATGCGGCGGATGGTTAAGGAACAGCTCCTCAAGTTCGACGGCCGCCCGCTGTTCCCCGAACGCATCGCCTACACCGTCCCCTACAAACTGTCGGACGTCGAAGCCCGGCTGTACAAGGAAGTCACCGAATACGTCCGCGAAGAATGGGGCCGAGCGGAGGCCCTGCAGGACAACAAACGCTCTGGTACGGTCGGCTTTGCTTTGACCATTCTGCAACGGCGTCTGGCCTCTTCACCCGAAGCGATCTACCAGTCGCTCCGCCGACGCAAGGAACGGCTGGAAAAACGGCTGCGGGAAGTTCAGTTGCTGCAGCGCGGCGCGCAGGTTCCCACACCGATCCTGACCGGCCCGATTCTGGATGACGACGATCTGGAAGATCTGGAAGACGCACCGGAAAACGAAGTCGAAGAAACCGAAGAAGAAATCCTCGATCAGGCCACCGCCGCGGCCACGGTCACCGAATTGAAACTCGAAATCGACCGCCTTGCGCACCTCGAACAACTGGCCGCCGAAGTCCGCCGCAGCGGGCAGGACACCAAGTGGCGCGAACTGTCTTCGCTGTTGCAGTACATCTTTTCGCCACCCGATCACGTGGCCGAACAGACGCCCGAATACGGCGTCGGCAACCTGCCCAGGCCCGATCGCTCGCCACACCAGAAACTGGTCATCTTTACCGAGCACCGCGACACGCTCAGTTATCTGGAACGCAACATCACACGGCTGCTGGGCCGCGCGGAATCGGTCGTGCAGATTCACGGCAGCATGGGGCGCGAAGAACGCCGCAAAGCGCAGGAAGCCTTCCTGCACGATCCCGACGTGCAGGTGCTGCTGGCCACGGACGCCGCCGGCGAAGGCATCAATCTGCAACGAGCCCATTTGATGGTCAATTACGACCTGCCGTGGAATCCCAACCGGCTGGAACAGCGGTTCGGCCGCATTCACCGCATCGGCCAGACGGAAGTCTGTCACCTGTGGAATCTGGTCGCCGAAGAAACCCGCGAAGGAGACGTTTACCGCCGGCTGCTCGAAAAACTGGAGGAAGCCCGCCAGGCGCTAGGCGGACAGGTGTTCGACGTGCTGGGCAAACTCCAGTTCGACGGCCGGCCGCTGCGCGAGCTCTTGATCGAAGCCATCCGCTACGGCGATCGGCCCGACGTTCGCGCTCGTTTGGAACAAGCCGTCGAACACGGCGTCGACCGCGAACATCTGCACGAACTGATCGACGACCGCGCGCTGGCCCACGACACGATGGACACGACCCGCGTGGCCCGTATCCGCGAAGACATGGAACGCGCCGAAGCCCGCCGCTTGCAACCGCACTACATCGAAGAATTCTTCATGGAAGCCTTCCAGCGCTTGGGCGGCACCGTGCGGCAGCGCGAACCGCGTCGGTACGAAGTCAAACACGTCCCGGCGCCGATTCGTAACCGCGATCGCCAGATCGGTACGGGCGAACCGGTCCTGCAGCGTTACGAACGGATCACCTTTGAAAAAGACCAGATCTCCGTTCCCGGCAAACCGATGGCCGCGTTCGTCTGCCCCGGTCATGCATTGCTCGACGCTGTGCTGGACCTGACGCTGGAACGCCACCGCGATCTGCTCAAACGCGGCACGGTGCTGGTCGACCAGCGCGATCCCGGCACCACGCCCCGCGTGCTGTTTATTCTCGAACACGCCATTCAGGACGCCAGCGTGCTCCCGTCCGGCGACCGACGAACGATCTCCCGTCGCATGCTGTACGTCGAAGGAGTGCTGGAAAAAGGAGTGAGGGAAGAGGAGAGAGAAGCGAGAGAACCAGAACCCGCGTCTGGCGAGACCTCTCACTCCTCACTCCTATCTCCTAACTCCTCCAACGCAGAAGTGAGTGAAGAGGAGAGAGAAGCGAGAGATGCGGATGCGGCGTCAACTTCAGCCTCTCACTCCTCACTCCTATCTCCTAACTCCTACCTCCTATCTCCTAACTTCTATCCACTGCACTACGCCCCGTACCTCGACTACCGCCCGCTGGGTGAAGACGAACCTTCCGCAGACGACATCCTTTCCCGGCCCGAATGCGACTGGATCACGGGCGGCTTGGAAAAAGCGGCCGTCGAGCACGCGATCCAGACGGTCGTCCCCGAACACGTGACCGAAGTCCGCGACCGCCGGCTGCAGTGGATTGAAAAGACGCGCATCGCCGTCAAAGACCGGCTGACCAAGGAAATCGCCTACTGGGATCACCGCGCCGAGGAGCTGAAGCTCAAGGAACAAGCCGGCAAGCCCGGCGCGCGGCTCAATTCGCAGGAAGCCCGCCGTCGAGCGGACGAACTGCAGGCGCGGCTGCAAAAGCGGCTGGAGGAACTCGACCGCGAAGCCCGCATTTCCGCTTCGCCCCCGGTTGTGATCGGCGGGCTGGTCGTTGTACCGATGGGACTGATCAACCAGATGACCGGTCGTCCCGCACCGGTCGCCACAACACCGGCCGACACGCAGGCCAGTGCCGCTCGCGCCCGCGCCGCGGTGATGGAAGTCGAGCGTTCGCTGGGCTACGAACCGGTCGACCGTGAAGAAGAAAAACTGGGCTACGACATCGAAAGCCGCGTCCCCGGTACGGGACGATTGCGATTCATCGAAGTCAAAGGCCGCGTCACCGGTGCCGATACGATCACGGTCACCAAGAATGAGATCCTGACCAGTTTGAACAAGCCCGACGATTACATCCTGGCGCTGGTCGAGTTTCTGGATGACCAGAACCACCGCGTCCGCTACGTCCGCCGCCCGTTCCGCCGCGAACCCGACTTCGGCGCAACCAGCGTCAATTACAGCTTCAGCGAATTACTGGCCCGATCGGAGGAGCCCGCGTGATGGTGCAGAAGCCTCCGCCGTATTTTGCACGGGTGCGAGCCGCTGCGCATAAGCGGTGGCAGCAACTCGATAGCGACCCCGAATTGGCGGCGCCATGGCAACAGCTATTCATGCAGGTCCAAAGCCCGCGCCACGTTTTATCTGAACTGTTGCAAAACGCCGACGATGCGGGAGCAACCGAGGTACGCGTGCAGATTGATCACGGCATTTTCACCTTCTCCCACAACGGTGCAGATTTCACGGAGGAGCATTTCGAGTCTCTTTGCCGCTTCGGTTATTCGAACAAGCGGACGTTGCACACCATCGGTTTTCGCGGCGTCGGATTCAAGAGCGTATTCAGCCTTGGCGACCGCGTTTCCGTACAGACTCCTTCGCTTTCTGTTTACTTTGACCGGCATCGCTTCACTCTCCCTCATTGGTTGGAGGATGATGCCCCGTCAAACGGGCAGACCACAATTCGAGTGAAGATACGGGACCGGCATCGGCAACAAGAAATCGAACGAAACCTCTCTGATTGGCAACGAAGTCCGTTTGCACTTCTTTTCTTCCGTTCCATCCGCTCGCTTGAGATCGGTCCAGATCGCATCACTTGGCGACGACTAGGGAAAGGACCTGTGCCCGACAGTCATTGGATGGAACTAGTCGGCATTTCTCAAACGCCGTACCTACTGGTGCGGTCTCGAGAAAAAGCGTTTCCCGCTGAAGCGTTGCAAGAGATCCGCGAAGAACGAATGCTCTCTGAGGAGGAAACCGTTACTTTTCCCCCTTGCCGAGTCGACATTGTGTTGCGTGCCGAGGGCCGCCTCTTTGTCGTGTTGCCGACGGAAATCGAGACCGGTTTACCATTCGCGTGTAACGCTCCGTTCATCCAAGACCCAGCCAGGATGAAGATAAAGGATCCCGAGAGTTCGCCAACCAATCAGTGGCTTCTCAAGCGGTGTGGAGTACTCGCCGCGCAAGCAATGTTGAGTTGGCTGGCCAACAAGCATATTTCCGAAGAAGAGCGCGCGGTCGCTTACCAGTGGCTTCCGTCAATCAAGAAATCGGTATTCTCATCGGCAGCTCTGCCGAGTGAACTCGTTGCCGGGGCGTTCAATACCAGAATCGAGGGAAAGCCATTTGTGCTAACGGACAGCGGAGAGTTGCGCAAATCAGGTGAGGTTGTCTGCATCCCAAACGAAATCCACGGCATATGGCCATCGAGTGAGGCGTCCATGTATTTCGACGCCAAGAACCGAGCGCTCTTGTCGCCGCATGTTGCGACAGGCCATCGCACTTTGTTGGTCGAACGTGGAGCCGTGGAAAAAATTGAGTCTCGGTCCGTTTTGGATGTTCTTGCCGACCTGCGACTCCCGTGCCCAGATACATGGGAAAAACTCTTCTCGCTTTGGAAGTTCGTGGCCTCGGAAGTGGATCGGTGGTGGCGTGAGGATACGCCACGAAAGCTCCGCATCGTACCCGCCGCCGCGAAGTCTAAGTTGTATTCGTCATTGGAAGTTGTTGTCCTTCCCAAGAAACCATTGCTAAAAAACGAAGACGACTGGCAGTTCTTGATACAGGACCTTCAGTTCGTCGACTCCGACTGGCTGGAGTTTGTTGATCGGACGCTAAAAACCAATGCCCCAAACGATAACCGCCATTCGCGTCGTGATTGGCGAGAGAACTTCGTTAACTTTGTCGAGTCTCTTGATTTGACCAAGGCTGCCAGCGCGACGAAGTTGATCTCGAATGCGGCAATTTCGCTGCAACATCGCAGTGAAACGAGCATCGAAGACTGGATTCATCTTGCGCATTTGGCGGCGGAAATGGATGCGCAGGTGGATGACAACTTTCGGTACGTAACACGCAACGGCACGATCCGAACACTCAACGATTGCATTTTTGCAGGCGAAAGTGATGAAGTGCAGAGTTTGGTGCCGGATTCGCTCCGAGATGCTGTGTTCCTGCACCCAGATTACTTCGACACCGTAAAGCCCTCCATGGCAAAGGTTTGGCAAGGCTGGATCGCGTCATCAAAAGCGAAACTGAAGTGGTTTCCGCCAATCGTCCAAAAACGATATTCGTTTTGGTCGGAAGCCTCCGTAACGAAAGAGGTAAAAACTCGCGAGGGAACAATGCCAGCGGTGTTGCGGTATCGCAACATGGAATTCCGGTTGGAGGACTGGGACTTTCCCGATGAGTATTGGACGCACTGGGCGGAGATGGCTGAGGGATCGGATGGCGTATGGGCGGCCGTCCTGGAAAGGGTTCTGAAGCAGTCAACAGCTTATTGGAACAACCGCCGCTTCCCTCGGGTTATTCAAGTGTCCCAACAAGGGACCGAAGCGCGCGTTGAGACTGGCCCACTGACTCCTCAATGGATACTGCGACTGCGTGACAAGCCGTGCCTTCGGGACACGAATGGCCACCTACGAAAGCCGTCCGATCTGCTTGTACGGACAAAGGAAACGGAAGCGCTAATCGACGTCGAACTGTTCGTGCACCACGATCTCGATACCGAAGCCACTCGCCCGATCCTCGTCGCGTTGGGTGTCGGGACGAAGCCCACGGATGCAAATCGAATTATCGACTGCCTGCGAACGCTGGCCCAGAGCAAGACACCGCCAATTCATGAAGTCGAGCGATGGTACCGCCGCCTCGATCAAATGGCGTCCGCCTGCTCAACTGAAACGCTGAAACAAATCATCGAGGCGTTTCAGCTCGAAAGGCTGATCCTGACAGATACGCAGACATGGGAAACTACAGATTCAGTGTTCAAAGAACCGGATACACTGGTCGATCCAGATGCTGCGGTAATCCGCGACTCCGTCCGTAATCTGACGCTTTGGTCGAAAATCGAGGTCGCCGAACGTCCGACCGCCGAGCTGGCCCTGAAGTGGCTTACCAACTTGCCCCGCGAATCCAAGCTTGAACCGGAGACAATCTGTCGCATCCGTGAATTGTTAAAGCGATACGCAGAAAAAGTCTGGCAGGAGTGCGGTGCCTGGTTGGATCTGGCAGGCCGTTGGGTCCCTGCCGATAAGCTTAAGTATTCAATCTCCATGCAAGCCCTGTCTCGCTGCGGCGGACTCTTTGAGTCGATCAAACACCAGACGGCCGATATGCAAATGCTATCATCTGAGACCGCGGGAAATCCTGTTTTCAGCCGATTGCAACCGCTAACTCAGTGCATTGACTATCGCGTTAACGCACTGTCGACCGGGATGCAACCCGACGAAATACCACCGTGGGCGCGCGCATTCGGGACTACGCTTGCTCGAGTTGTGTTAGACGACGAATCGGCCACGGAGTCTATTCGAAAACAGGCGGTGCGTCTAAGCCGAACGCGGTGGTGTGTTGTACCGGAGCTTGATTTAATGCCGTACATCGATGGGACGCCTGCCGGCGCGTCGATGCCAGCCGACGTCTGCTGGAGCGATGAAGTACTGTATGTTCGTGATCTGCCGCATGCCAAATTAGCTAAACTCATTCCCGAGGAGTTAGCCAGTCCGTTCGGTCGACCCGACATCAGAGACGCGTTGCACTACAGTTATGATCGAAATCCCGAAAAGGTCACAGCTTACCTTGCACAGAACTTTGAATTGGACGAAACGGCACAAAGCGAGACCTCTCGTAGCGACTCGGAGACGGGTGCTGAAGAGGGTGGATCAAAGAGCGTACGAACCGATGTGGAGGCAGATACGAACGAGCAACTTGACGACGCACAAACGGTCGACGGGTTTAGCGGAGATGCTGAAGATAGTTTCCATGCGGTTCTGGAGGGCGACCACGAAGTCCAAACGGAATCCGATAACGATGAACACCCGGCTCGCACGACTCGCCCCAAACTGGGGGCAAATCCGGAACAATCGCTGATGGAGCGCTTTGCATTGGCATGCGGATTCAGAAAGGAAATGGACGGTCGATACGTTCATGAGGATGGCCGCCGACTGAGCAAGACCACCGCCTCGAGTTTCCCGTGGGAAGAAATCAGTCGCGATGGTGAAGTTACACGATTTTATCTGCCTCGCGAGCATTGTCTGGAGCGGCGTCCGATGGAGATCGAGATGGAGCGGTGGGAGTTGCTTCGGAAACACCCGAATAAATACGCGCTGATACTTGTGTCCTCAGACGGGCGACCGGTTGAATTTGCAGGGCATGAGCTGCACCGTTTGGTCGAAACTGAGAAGATCAAGGTTTTACCCGCTAGTTACCGGCTGGTATGGGAGCATGACGAATAACCATGAGAAAAAAACTGATCGAAGTGGCGTTGCCGTTGGAGGCGATTAACAAGGCGTCGGCGCGGGAGAAGTCGATTCGCCATGGGCAACCGTCGACGGTGCATCTGTGGTGGGGGCAGCGGGAGAGGGTCGCGACTCTGAAATCTATCACCTTTCTATCACCGAACCGCCGTAATCTCTCACCTGTAGGTGACAAGACATCGCCAAGCATCCACCATGGCGTCGTGCGGCGTTCGCATGGCGTCCCAGAAAGGAGCATGAGGATCGAATCGATACGCTGCCCGGCGGCAACTGAAGCAGATTCGTTTAACCGTCAGCCGCAGGCGTACGCGTCTGGCAGATTAAACCGTAACTTTCGCGTGCGCCTACGGCTGACGGTTAAACAACCGAGAGCCCGCCGTCCGTTCCGCCGCGAACCGAACTTCGGCGCCACCAGTGTTAATTACAGCTTCAGCGAGCTGTTGCCCCGTTCGGAGGATTTCGTCTGATGGATTTCGAGTCTCCGCGTACAACGATACGCTATAGCCGAACTACACGAGTCACGTGATGCTAACGAAGCTAACCATCCGCAATTTCAAAGTCTTCGACGATGTCGAGATCGAACTGGCTGATCGCGTGGTCTTTGTCGGGCCGAACAACTCCGGGAAAACCTCGGCGCTGCAGGCGTTGGCATTGTGGAATGCCGGCGTGCGAAGGTGGATTGAAAAACGCGGCGCAGGCCCAATTCCAAAGAAACGCCCCGGAGTCACGCTCAACCGTCGTGACCTGATCGCGTTGCCCGTGCCCGCAGCCAATCTGCTGTGGCGTGATCTGCACGTGCGGGAGATCTCTCGCCAGAACGGCAAACAGAAAACCCGCAACATCCTCATTGAAATCGACGTCGAGGGTGTGACCGGCGGCAAACCGTGGAAAACATGCCTCGAATTTGATTACGCGAACGAGGAATCGTTCTATTGCCGCTCGCGAGTCGGGCCGGATGGAAATCGTATGGAAGTCCCGCAAGCTGCCGCCGACATACGACTGGCCTATCTGCCGCCGATGTCCGGGCTGGCGGCCAACGAATCCCGGTTGGACGAGGGAGCCGTACAGGTGCGGCTGGGTGAGGGGCGAACCGCCGAGGTGCTCCGCAACCTGTGTTGGCAAGCCTTGGAAAGCGGCGGCGATCATTGGCAGCGAATTGTTGATCGGATTGAAAAACTCTTTGGTGCTCGGCTCAACGATCCGAAATACATCCCCGAGCGCGGCGAAATCGTGATGTCCTACCGAACGTCAGGTGGCGTGGAACTCGACATCTCCGCCAGCGGCCGTGGCCAGCAGCAGACACTGCTCCTGCTGGCCCACATGACGGCAAACCCCGGTTCGGTCCTGTTGCTGGACGAACCCGACGCGCATCTGGAAATCCTCCGCCAGCGGCAAATCTACGAGGTGCTATCCGAGATTGCCGCAGAAACCGGCAGCCAGATCATCGCCGCCAGCCATTCCGAAGTCATTCTGAACGAAGCGGCTGATCGCGATACCGTCGTCGCGTTTCTCGGCAAGCCGCACCGAATCGACGACCGCGGTTCGCAATTGATGAAGGCGCTGAAGGAAATCGGGTTCGACCAATACCTGCAGGCGGAAGAAACCGGATGGGTGTTGTATCTGGAAGGCTCGACCGATTTGGCCATCCTGCGCGCCTTCGCCGAGAAACTGGATCATCCGGCGCGCGACGTACTGGATTGTCCATTCCCACACTACGTTGGCAACCAGCCGATGCAGGCCAGACACCACTTTCACGCTCTGCGCGAAGCCAAACAGGACCTGCTCGGAGTCGCCATCTACGACCGGCTCGATCCCCCGCCCAGTTTCGATGATCCTTATCTGCAACAGACAATGTGGAAGCAACGGGAAATCGAGAATTACCTCTGCCAGCGTTCGACGCTGCTGGAGTGGGCCCAATATGAGGGACAAAGGCAGGCAGGCCCCTTGTTTGCTCAACAATGGGTGCCGGTGATGGAACAAACCATCGACAAACTCGAAACCGCACTGGCATCACTGGGCAAGCCAAGTCCGTGGGGTGCCGACCTCAAGGTCACCGACGAGTTCCTCGATCCGCTGTTCGAGCAGTTCTACAGACAGCTCGAACTGCCCAACCTGATGCGAAAGACGGACTATCACACGCTTGCGGCCTACGTGTCGGCCGACGAATTGGATGCCGAGATCACGGAGAAGTTGGATTTGATCGCCGAGACGGCTCAAAAGGCTCGCGGCGCAAACGGAGTACAACCATGAGAAAAAAACTGATCGAAGTGGCGTTGCCGTTGGAGGCAATCAACGAGGCGTCGGCGCGGGAAAAGTCGATTCGCCATGGGCATCCGTCGACGCTGCATCTGTGGTGGGGGCAGCGGGAGAGGGTCGCGACTCTGAAATCTATCACTTTTCTATCACCGAACGGCCGTAATCTCTCACCTGTCGGTGACAAGACATCGCCAAGCATCCACCATGGCGTCGTGCGGCGTTCGCATGGCGTCCCAGAAAGGAGCATGAGGATCGAATCGATACGCTGCCCGGCGGCAACTGAAGCAGATTCGTTTAACCGTCAGCCGCAGGCGTACGCGTCCGGTAAAGTAAACCGTCGCCTTCGCGTGCGCCTGCGGCTGACGGTTAAAAAACCCAGAGCCCGTCGTCCGTTCCGCCGCGAACCGGACTTCGGCGCAACCAGCGTCAATTACAGCTTCAGCGACCTGCTAGCCAGATCGGAGGAGCCCGCGTGAAGATACCGTATCCCACGCGCATCTTTCGTTTCCTGCACGTGGACAATCTCGAAGTTTGTCTGCGCCGTGGCGGCCTGCATGCGCCCAGCTTCACGCCTGATGACGGCCTTGTTTATCGAACCATCCACAACGTCGACATCCAACAACAACGCCGAGTCGCTCGGATTCCCTGCGGACCGCGCGGCGTCGTACATGATTACGTCGCGTTTTACTTTGGCTACTTGTCGCCGATGTTGCTGCAGCTCAAGACCGGACGCGTTGAGGGATACGGCGAAGGTCAGGAGCCACTGATCTATCTTGTGTCGACCGCGCAGGCAATCGCTCAGTCAGGGACACAATTTGTTTTCTCCGATGGGCACGGCATTGCAGCATTCACCAACTGGTACGATGACCTCGCTGAACTGAGCCAAGTCGATTGGGACATTGTCTGCCAGAAGTATTGGGCGGACACGGTCGATGACATGGACCGCCAGCGGCGGAAGCAGGCCGAGTTTCTCGTCCATCAAGAGTGCCGCTGGGACCTGATTACGGAAATCGCCGTATTGAATCGCACAATGAAAGACCGGGTCGCGAAGATACTCGGCCGTTTTCCGACCCAGATGCAACGTAACGTCGTTGTCAAGCCCAATTGGTATTACTGAAAAGAAACGACAAGATGAAGAAGTGTCGCGTACCGTTCGTAGTCCCGGCTTTCGCCGGAAAAAGTGCCGCTTTGCACGAGCCTGCAAGCGCGTGGCCGCCTGAAGGCGCTACTGCAAACACGGGGCGTCGCACGAATAAACACGAACCGAAAGCAATGGAGTCAGCCCGATGATTGAAGTCACGCGCGGCAACCTGATCGAAGCCGATGCTGAGGCTCTGGTCAACACGGTCAATTGCGAAGGATTCATGGGCAAGGGGATCGCTCTGCAGTTCAAAAAGGCGTTTCCCGACAACTTCAAAGCCTACGAACGGGCCTGCCGCGCCGGCGAGGTGCAACCCGGCCACATGTTCGTTTTCGCCACCGGTCAACTGACCAACCCTAAGTACATCATCAACTTTCCGACCAAACGCAAATGGCGGCAGAAATCGCGCCTGGAAGACATCGAATCCGGCTTAAACGCACTCGTGGAAGAACTGCGACGGTTGGACATTGCATCCGTGGCGATTCCGCCGCTGGGTTGTGGACTGGGCGGGCTCGATTGGCGCACCGTGCGGCCGATGATCGAAACGGCGCTTAACGAATTGCCCAACGTGCGCGTCCTGTTGTTCGAACCGTCCGGAGCGCCCGCGGCCAGAGACATGCCGATCCGTACCAGAAAGCCAAAGCTCACACTGGCCCGCGCCCTGTTTATCCGGCTGATGGAGCAATACGCGCAAATGGCGTACCGCCTGACGCTGTTGGAGATCCAGAAACTGGCCTACTTTCTTCAGGAATGCGGTCAACCGCTGCGATTGAAGTACGTCGCCCATCTCTACGGACCGTACGCTCACAATCTCTACAAAGTACTTGAAACACTGGAAGGCCACTTCATCCGCGGCTACGGCGACTCCCAGAAACCCGATCAGGAAATCGAGCTGATGCCCGGTGCGACCGACGAGGCACAACGTTTTCTGCAAGGCGAAACCGAACCCGTGGCCCGATTGGACCGCGTCGCCCGTTTGATCGAAGGCTTCGAAACACCCTACGGAATGGAATTGCTCTCGTCCGTCCATTGGGTTGCCTGCCACGGGAATGAACCGGTGAGTGATGCCGAGCAGGCCGTCCGGGCTCTTCACAACTGGAACGAACGCAAGCGAACGATGTTCAAGCCGGACCACATTCGCGTGGCTTGGGATCGTCTGGCGGAAGAACAATGGATTCAACAGGAGAACGGACAGTGACCGATCCCCGACCTGCACATCGAAAAAAACTGATCGAAGTGGCGTTGCCGTTGGAGGCGATTAACAAGGCGTCGGCGCGGGAGAAGTCGATTCGCCATGGGCATCCGTCGACGCTGCATCTGTGGTGGGCGCGGCGGCCGCTGGCCGCGGCGCGAGCGGTCATCTTTTCGCAAATGGTCGACGATCCGGCCTCCTGCCCCGAAGAGTTCCCCACGGCCGAAGCGCAGGAAGCCGAACGGCAGCGGCTGTTTGACCTGATCGAAGAACTGGTCCTGTGGGAAAACACGACCAACGAAGAAGTGCTCGAGCGTGCCCGGGCCGAAATCCGCAAGAGCTGGCAGCGGGCGTGCCGGGATAGGAGTGAGGGGAGAGGAGAGAGGAGCGAGAGTGGCGATGGTGAGGTGTGGGATCCAGAGCGGTTGCCGGCGTTTCATGATCCGTTTGCCGGCGGAGGCGCGCTGCCGCTGGAAGCGCAGCGGTTGGGGCTGGAAGCGTACGCCAGCGACTTGAACCCCGTCGCCGTGCTGATCAACAAGGCGATGATCGAGATTCCCCCGCGATTTGCCGGACGACCTCCGGTCTGTCTAGAAAGTAGGAAACAGGAGTTAGGAAATAGGGAGGCGCGTGATGCATTATCGGGAACTGACGGTGTGGCGGAAGGCGATGGACGTGGCGAAGGAAGTCTATCGGCTGGCGCCGCGGCTTCCGCGGGAGGAAGTCTACGGAATGAGGTCGCAGATCACACGGGCGGCGACGTCGATTCCGGCCAACATCGCGGAGGGTTGGACGAGGGAATCGAACAAAGAGAAGGCCAACTTTCTGTCGATCGCTCAGGGGTCACTCGCGGAGACGGAGACGTTTCTGACGCTGTGCGAGGAGATCGGGTGGTTTCCGGCGAGCGAGACGAAGAAACTGCGCAGTCTGCTCACGGAAGTCGGAAAGATGCTGACCACGCTCCGAAAAAACTTCCGCTCCGATCGAAGCCGCTAATTCCTAACCAACTATTTACTAAATCCTACCCCGGCGCAGCCGGGCTGGCCGAGGACGTGCGGTATTACGGCCAGTGGATGCGGGATGAGGCGGAGAAGCGGATCGGGGATTTGTATCCGAAGGTGAAAGCATGGCGTGATCCAAAAAGCGGCCGGTATTTTGGCGAAGCCGAAGTCGGAGAGTGGCGGGAGTTAGGAAATAGGAGGGAGGAGTTAGGAAATAGGAGGCGGGAGGCGGAAGAGGTGGCGAAAGCGTGCGGCTACTCGTCTATTTCCCAATTCCTATCTTCTATTTCCTGCGAAGAACTGACGGTCATTGCATGGTTGTGGGCGCGGACAGTCAAGAGTCCCAATCCGGCGTTTGCCGATGTCGACGTGCCGCTGGCCTCGACGTTCATGCTCTCGACCAAGAAAGGGAAGGAAGCGTATGTCGAGCCGGTGATCGAAGGCGGCAACTATCGTTTCGCAGTCAAGGTTGGCAAACCCAAAGACCCGGCGGCGGCGAAGGCCGGGACGAAGCTCAGCCGCGGGGCGAACTTCAAGTGCATCATGTCGGGCGAACCGATGTCGCCGGACTACATCAAGTCAGAAGGGCGAGCCGGGCGGATGGGCGCGCGGCTGATGGCAATTGTGGCGGAAGGTGAACGAGGGCGAGTTTATCTTTCACCGACACCGGAACATGAAGCAATTGCGAAGCAGGCCAAGCCAGCGTGGAAGCCGGAAACGGCGTTGCCGGACGATCCGCGGAATTTCTGGACGCTTCTTTACGGCTTAACCACTTACGGCGACTTATTCACACCGCGGCAGTTGGTGGCGTTGACGACGTTTTCGGATCTGGTGGGCGAAGCGATGGAGCGGGTGCGGGCCGACGCGCTGGCCGCCGGACTGCCCGACGACCCCACCCCCTTACGCGACGGCGGCTCCGGTGCCACCGCCTACGCACAAGCCGTCGCAGTGTATTTGGGATGTGCGCTTGACAAGGCATCTGATTTCTGGTCGTCCCTCGTTACGTGGATGAACGACCGCGGCGCACTCCAACAAACTTTTGGACGACAAGCACTGCCGATGGTTTGGGATTTTTCTGAAGCCAACCCATTTAGCTCGTCTGGAGGTAATTTCTTGCTTTTCATTCGTCGAGGTTCCGACAGCGTTGTTTTTGCACCTGCGCGTCCAGGCGGTCAAGCCGTTCAACAGGATGCAACAATGCAATCGTTATCGGAAGGGAAAGTAGTATCGACTGACCCACCGTACTATGACAACGTGGGTTATGCGGACCTATCGGATTTCTTTTACGTTTGGATTCGAAGGACTCTACACGCCGTATACCCACAGCTTTTTGCCACGGTCGCGGTGCCGAAAGTTGAAGAACTTGTGGCAACCCCGTACCGCCACGGCGGGAAGGAGGACGCAGAACTTTTTTTTCTTGCCGGAATGACCAAGGCAGTTTGGCGTCTCGCGGTTCAAGCCCATGCGGCGTTTCCTGTGACGATCTACTACGCATTCAAACAAGCCGAACGGAAAAGTGATCGCGACACGACAAGTACGGGTTGGGAGACGTTTCTGAGTGCGATTATCTCTACCGGTTTAAGAATCACTGGGACTTGGCCGGTTCGCACTGAGAGCCCGGGCCGTGGCAATGCCCGTGGCACCAACGCCCTTGCCTCGTCGATCGTTCTTGTCTGCCGGAAGCGGCCGGAGGATGCGCCGACGGCGACGCGGCGGGAGTTTGTCGCGACGCTCAAAAAGGAACTCCCCGAAGCTCTCGTCGAACTGCAAAAAGCCAACATCGCGCCGGTCGACCTGGCGCAGGCGGCGATCGGGCCGGGGATGGCCGTCTTTACCCGCTACAAACAAGTGCTCGACGCCGAAGGCCAGCCCGTCTCGGTCCGCGAAGCGCTGGCCCTGATCAATCAGGTGCTTGACGAAGCGCTGGCCGAACAGGAAGGGGATTTCGACGCCGATACCCGCTGGGCACTGGCGTGGTTCGACCAGCAGGGCTTCGACGAAGGCGAATACGGCGTCGCCGAAACGCTGAGCAAAGCCAAAAACACGTCCATCGAAGGGATGGTCCAGGCCGGCATCCTCCAGTCCCGCCGCGGCAAAGTCCGCCTGCTCAAACCGGACGACCTGCCCGACGACTGGGACCCGGACACCGACAGCCGGCTGACGCACTGGGAAGTCGTGCATCATCTGATCCGCGTGCTGGAAACCGGCGGCGAAGCGGCGGCCGCCGAACTGGTCCGCCGGCTGGGCAGCCGCGCCGAGACGGCTCGCGAACTGGCCTACCGCCTGTACACCGTGTGCGAACGCCGCAAGCGGGCCGCAGAAGCCCTCCGCTACAACGCGCTGGTGCAGAGCTTCCCCGAAATCGTCCGCCTCTCCCGCGAAGCCGCCACCGCCGCACAAACCCAACAACAAGAACTGTTCGCCGAAACCGAGGAATAACCGATGGCCAAAACCACAGGTGAGCAACCATCTGGCTTGACGAGCCAGTCGCGGTCTTCACCGCTCGCTGTGACAGCTCCGCCGGGCGCCGTCTTTCACCGCTGCGCCCTACAGATCAATCCGCATCACTACGGCGGGACGTACCGTGGTCAGCCGAACGACGGAGACGATCACTCGCACGCCAAAGCAATCGTTGACAAGGCGCTGGCACTGGGGATCTCCGTGTTGGCAATAACCGACCACAACGACGCCGGGTGCGTGCCGTATTTCCGGTTAGCGGCCGAAGGGACAGGGATTCACGTTTTCCCCGGCTTTGAGATCTCGTCCAGTGAAGGCGTGCACGTTCTGTGCATTTATCCGCCTGACACGGATCAGGAGCAACTGCAACGATTTCTCGGTGAGTTTGGGATTCGCACAGCCGGCCCGTCGACGGATCTCTCATCCTTAAAATTTACAGATCTCCTCAAAAGAGTCCGCGAACAGGGCGGTGTGACGATTGCGGCGCACGTGACAAACCACGGTGGGCTTTTCGAGGTGCTCACAGGGCAGTCGCGTATCGAAGCATGGCAGTGCGAAGACCTGCTGGCGATCCAGATTCCGGGGGAGATTGAGGCATTGCCGGATGGCATTCGGCCGATTGTCCGAAACTCCAACGCCGATTATCGCCGCGAACATCCGCCGGAAGACAATTTGGCCGTAGCGGTGGTCAATGCCAAAGACGTCGCCACGCCGGAAGACTTGGAGCATCCGTCTGCAAGCTGCTGGATCAAGATGTCGGAAGTGACGATCGAAGGTCTGCGGCAGGCATTTCTCGATCCGGGATCGCGCATCCGGTTGAATCCCAAAGACGGAAAACTCCAGCCGGACCAGCATACAGAATTACTGTCGATCAGTTGGGAAGGCGGATTTCTGGATGGGACTTCGATCCGGTTCAATCCCAATCTCAATGTCCTGATCGGCGGTCGTGGAGCGGGTAAGTCGACGATCGTCGAGAGCATCCGCGCGGTACTGAGCCTGACGCCGATCGGCGACGAGGCTCAGAAGATGCACGAGGGAATTGTGCGGCACGTCTTGCGCAGCGGCACACGGATTTCGCTGCGTGTGCGGGCCCATCGTCCTGACGTTCGCGAATACACGATTGAACGAACACTGCCCAATCCGCCACTCGTGCGAGACGAGAATGGCGAGTTATCCAATTTGACCCCGGAGAAACTGTTGTCCGGTCTGGAAGTCTACGGCCAGCACGAGATCTCGGAACTCACTCGAAGCAAGGAGAAGCTGACACGCCTGCTGGATCGGTTCGTTCAACGGGATGATACGGTGTCGACTCGGCGCAGCGAATTAAAACGGGAGCTGGAAAAGAACCGGCAGAGCATTTTGGACACCAAGCGAGATTTGAAACAAGTCGAAGAGCGGCTAGACGCGCTTCCCGGATTGGAGGAGACGCTCAAAAAATATCAGGAGGCCGGACTCGAGGGTCGGTTAAAAGAACAGAGTTTGCTCGTCCGTGAGGAACGCATCCTCGATTCTATTCCGGAGCGTTTGGCACCGTTTCGAGAATGCCAGCAACGCATGCAGCAGGAGCTACCGATCGATCGGACCTTCGTTTCCGAAAAGGCATTGGCAGATCTGCCGGGAAAGGAAATCCTTGCTGCGCTGGACGGTGTGCTGAAGACACTCGATACAGAGCTTTCGGCGGCCGTTAAAGCCATGAAAGAGGCTCTCGATCGCGCCGATGCCGGAGTGGACGACGTTCGAAAGAAGTGGAACGTGCGCAAGGAGCAGGTACAGGCGGAGTATGAAAAAATCCTGCGAGATTTGCAGAAGTCGAAGGTGGATGGTGAAGAGTTCATGCGGTTGCGCCGGCAGATCGAACAACTGCAACCGTTAAAGGAGAAGACACAGCGCGCCGAGCGTTTGCTGAAGGAGTTGCGAGAACAGCGGCGCAAGCTGCTGGCCGAATGGGAAGAGTTCAAGGCCGAGCAATTCCGCCGCCTCGAACGAGCCGCGAAAAAAGTCAGCAGGTCGCTGCAAAATCGGGTCGAGGTTCAAGTCACCGCGGCCGGGAACCGCGAGCCGCTGGCGGGTATCTTGAGAAACCAGATCGGCGGTCGTCTGTCCGAGGCAATCAATACGTTAACAAATCACGCCGATCTGTCGCTAACGCGACTGGTCGAGGCCTGCAGGAACGGACCGGACGAAGTGACTAAGGCATTTGGCATCACTGCTGCTCAGGCCGAGCGGCTGTCCGAAGCGGGTGAAGAGGCGTTGATGCTGATCGAGGAACTGGAGCTGCCGCCGACCACGTCGATCCGGCTCAACACTGCGCCTGCGGGTGAACCGCCCGTGTGGCAAACACTGGAAGAACTTTCGACGGGCCAGAAGGCAACCGCAGTGCTGTTACTATTGTTGCTGGAGTCGGATGCTCCGCTCATCGTCGATCAACCGGAAGACGATCTGGACAACCGGTTTATCACCGAAGGTGTGGTGCCGCGGATCCGGGAAGAAAAACAGCGACGGCAGTTTGTGTTTTCGACCCACAATGCCAACATCCCCGTGCTGGGCGACGCCGAGCTGATTATCGGGCTGGCCGCGTCGGGCGAAGCGGACGGCGGGAGTGTCCGGATACCGCCTGAGCACGTTGGTTCGATCGATTCACGCACGGTACGGGAACTGGTCGAAGAGATTCTGGAAGGTGGCAAGGAAGCGTTCGAACGCCGCCGTCGCAAGTACGGCTTTTAGAGGAATGGCATGAACCAGTTGGAAATTCAAGAGTTGGTTCTTAACGGCGAAAACTCCGGAGTGGAGTTTAAACGAGACGACGTGCACCCGGAGAGTCTGGCTAAAGAAATGGCCGCGCTGTTGAATCTCGAAGGCGGCTATATCCTGCTTGGCGTAGAAGATGACGGCACGATCAGCGGGCTGACACGTGATCCCAAGCAGGCGGAAGAATGGGTGATGGAAATTGCACGAACTCATGTGCGACCGGGCGTGATTCCATTTTGGGAAACTGTCGACATGGGTGGCGGCAAGATTGTCGGCGTAATTCATCTTCCCGATGATGCGCCCGATAAGCCATATAAAGCCAAACGCGGCGGCGCCTGGGTGACGCAAATCCGGGTCGGCACCACATCACGCGACGCGACGGACGATGAAGAGGCGAGGCTGTACATGCAATCCGGACGGCTGCAATACGACCGCAAGCCGGTGCCGGGCGCGCGCTTCGAGGACCTCGACTTGCGTCGACTGATCGATTATTTCCAGAACGTGCGCGGTCAGGCATGTCCGGATGCCGAAGATCGCGACGGGTGGATTCGGCTGCTGGTAAACACCGAATTGATGACGGAAGACCGCGGCAGCGCGATTCCCAGCGCCGGCGGGTTGCTGCTGTTCGGAAAACAACCGAAAAGATTCCTTCCGCAATCCGGCGTCAGCGCGGTGGCCTATTCCGGGCCGGATAAAGACTATGATGCGAAAGCGCGCCAGACGATTGCCGGTCCGCTGGTATCCCTTTTCTCGAACGGGGGCGCTGGGACTGTCGGACAGTATCCGCTCTTGCCGCGGACGTTTTCGGAACAACCGGCGGTGATCGAAAGCGGCGTGATCGAGCAGACGCTGGATTTCGTGCGGCGAAACATCGAAGTCGAAGCCACCATCGCCGCCGATGGACGGCGGATCGAACGGTGGGACTATCCGCTGGAAGCCGTCCGCGAGGCGGTCGTCAACGCGGTCGCTCACCGCGATTACACCATCACCGTGATGGATATCGAAGTGTCGATTTACTCGGACCGGCTGGAGGTGATCTCCCCCGGACGCCTGCCCAACACGGTGACCGTGGAAAAAATGCGGGCCGGTTATCGGGCTTCGCGCAATGAGCTGATCAAGGAAGTGCTGCGCGACTATCGGTACATCGAAGCGACCGGTCTGGGGGTGCCGCGGAAGATCATCGAAGGCATGAAACAACACAACGGAACCGAACCGGATCTGATCGAAGAGGAATCACGATTCATCGTGCGGTTGTGGAAAGACGCTGCCGCATCCAACCAGCCGCAGGGAGATAACAACTGATGGCCATTTCCAATCAACAACGCATCGGCAAAGCGCTGGAACTGCTCCGCAGCGGGCTGGCGCCGTTTGTCGAACGGGAATTCAAAACACAGAACGCCAAGGACCCGGCCGCCGCGGCTCGCAAGTTTCTGCGCGACGACCGCAACGTGGCCGACAAGCCAATCAGCGACTGGGACGTCCAGGCGCTGCTGAACGTGTTGTGGGAAGCGTGGAACGCGGTCTTCGGCCGCACGCTGGGCCGGGCCGAACGGTCGCTCGTGCAGGAACTGCGCGACTGGCGCAACAAGTGGGCGCATCAGGAACCGCTCTCCAGCGACGACGCCGACCGGGCGCTCGATTCGATGGCCCGGCTGCTGGCCGCCGTGTCGGCTCCCGAAGCCGACGAAGTGAACAAGATGAAGCTGGAACTGCGACGGCAGGTCTTTTCGGCTCAAGTGAGCAAAGAAAAACGCAAGGCGGGCGGGTCGCTGATCGAAGCGGCCGCCGCCGGGTCGCTCAAGCCGTGGCGCGAAGTCGTCACGCCGCACGCCGATGTCGCCAGCGGCCGCTATCAACAGGCCGAATTCGCGGCCGACCTGTGGCAGGTGCATCTGGGCGAAGGCTCGGACGAATACCGCGATCCGAAAGAGTTCTTCCGCCGCACGTTCCTGACTTCCAGCCTGAAACGCCTGCTGATCAGCGGCGTGCAGCGGATGGCCGGTCAGGGAGGTGATCCGGTGGTGCAATTGCAGACCAACTTCGGCGGCGGCAAAACGCACTCGATGCTGGCCCTGTATCATCTGTTTTCGGGCGTAAAGCCGGCCGAACTGCCCGGCGCCGACGAAGTGCTGGCCGAAGCGGACGTGAAGCAGTTGCCGACGGCACGGCGGGTCGTGCTGGTGGGCAATAAGATCTCGCCCGGCAATCCGGTGAAGAAACCCGACGGCACGGTCATCCGCACGCTGTGGGGCGAGCTGGCATGGCAGCTTGGCGGCAAAGAGGCCTACGAACGCGTGCGGGCGGATGACGAAAAGGCGACCAGCCCCGGCGATGTACTGCGCGAGCTGTTCGTCGACTACGGGCCGTGCCTGATCCTGATCGACGAATGGGTGGCCTACGCGCGGCAGCTTCACGATCAGAGCGATCTGCCGGCGGGCAGCTTCGAGACGCAGTTCACGTTCGCTCAGGCGCTGACCGAATCGGCCAAGCTGGCAGGCAATTGCCTGCTGGTGGTGTCGTTGCCGGCGTCGGATACGACCGGTTCGCCACACGCGGCGGTCGATGATGTGGAAGTCGGCGGCGTGCGCGGCCGCGAGGCACTGGACCGGCTGCGAAACGTGATCGGACGCGTCGAATCGTCGTGGCGGCCGGCGACGGCCGAAGAAGGGTTCGAGATCGTGCGGCGGCGGTTGTTCGAACCGCTGTCCGGGCCGGAGTCGTTCAAGGATCGCGATGTGACGGCGCGGGCGTTTTCCGATCTGTACGGGGCGCAGAGCGCGGAGTTTCCGCCCGAGTGCAAGACGGCCGATTACGAGCGGCGGATTCAGGCGGCCTATCCGATCCATCCGGAGATTTTCGATCAGCTCTACGGCGGCTGGTCGACGCTGGTCAAGTTCCAGCGGACGCGCGGCGTGCTGCGGCTGATGGCGGCCGTGATTCACAGTCTGTGGGAAAAGGGGGACAAGAACCCGCTGATCCTGCCGTCGATGATCCCCATCGACGACCCGCGGGTGCAGTTTGAGCTGACGCGGTACCTGTCGGACAACTGGGTGCCGATCATCGAAAAGGACGTCGACGGACCGAATTCGCTGCCGCTGGCGATCGACAGCGAAGTGCCCAATCTGGGCAAGGTGTCGGCCACGCGGCGGGTGGCGCGGACGATCTATCTGGGTTCGGCGCCGACGTCATCGGCCGCTCAGCGGGGCATCGAGGACCGGCGGATCAAGCTCGGTTGCGTCCTGCCGGGGGAATCGCCGGCCGTGTTCGGCGACGCGCTGCGGCGGCTGGCCGCGCGGGCCACGTACCTGTATCAGGACGGCAATCGGTTCTGGTATTCGACTCAGCCGACGGTGACCAAGCTGGCTGAAGACCGAGCCGAGGAACTGAAGCGCAATCCGGACAAGGTGTTTGAAGAGATCGATCGGCGGCTGCGAGCCGATCTGAAGCAGAGCGGCGATTTCGCTCGGGTTCATCCGCTGCCGCGATCCGGGGCCGACGTGCCCGACGACCGCGACGCGCGGCTGGTCGTGTTGCCGATCGACTATCCGTGCAGCAAAGACCCGGACAATCCGGCCGTGACCGCGGCGAAAGAGATTCTGGAATCGCGCGGCAGCGCTCCGCGGCTGTACCGCAACACGCTGGTTTTTCTGGCAGCCGACCGAGTGCGGCTGCAAGACCTGGACGAAGCGGTGCGCAAGTTTCTGGCATGGGATTCGATCGTGGCGGAAAAGGAGGTTTTGAACCTCGACCCGCATCAGGTCAAGCAGGCGGAGACTCAGCGTCAGGCGGCTGATGAAACCGTCAGAGCGCGAATGCCGGAAACATATCAGTGGCTGGTGGTCCCCGTGCAGGCGAATCCGTCGGCTCCGATCACGTGGGAACGCATTCGTTTGACCGGCAGCGATCCGCTGGCCGTGCGAGCCAGCAAGCGGCTGCGTAGCGAAGAGTTTTTGATCCAGTCGCTCGGTTCGACCATCCTGCGCAAGTACATGGACGAGGTCCCGCTGTGGCGCGGCGATCATGTGGAAGTGAAGCAGCTTGTCGAAGACTTCGCACGGTATTTGTACCTACCGCGCGTTGCGGAGCCACAGGTGGTGGTCAATGCGATGCGAGACGGCATCGCGCTGTTGACTTGGGCAACCGATACGTTCGCCTACGCAGAAAGCTATGATGAGTCCCAAGGGAGATATCGCGGGCTTCGCGGTGGAGAGCTGGTGACCGTCACCATCGACGATCCAGGATTGTTGGTCAAGCCGGAAACCGCCGTCGCGCAGTTGGAGAAAGAAGCATCAACCAAGCAGTCGACGGCAGCCGCAGCGATATCAAACGATGACAATGCAACGGCACGTCCCGGTTTCAATCCTGCCGCAGAGACGCCCGCCATGGCCGTATCCGAACCGCCACCCCAAGTATTGCCTAAACGATTCCACGGCTCGGCGGAGCTGGACCCATCGCGCGTCGGCCGTGACGCGGGCCGCATCGCCGAGGAGGTGATTGCTCATCTCGCCGGTCGCCCCGGTGCCCAAGTGCGAGTGACGTTGGAAATCGAAGCTTCCCTTCCCGACGGTGCCGATGAGCAGCTCCTGCGCATCATTAACGAGAATTGTCGGACTCTCAAGTTCACCAACCACGCATTCGAGCAAGAGTGATCGGCCACCGCTCTATTTGCTTCGAACGCAACCACCCTGAGGCGGTTCTCATTCGCTACATGCGTATGCACAATCAAGTGAATCCGTCTCAACCCGCGAATGCGTCCAAGGCAGATCACTTGCGGGGAAATGGCGATCTTTCGCCGGGGATCGATCATGGCTGAGGCAGCGATGGTCGCGGCTCATCGCGCGATGAGCGAACTATCGATTCCTTCCCTCGCTGTTCAGCAGCTTCTCTGGAAACAAATCGCTGGCGATGCCGATAAGCAGATACTCTTCGTTCGCCAGTTTAGTACTGCCATAATCGCTCAGAATGCTGTGGGATTCAGGGCCCCAGAGCGTAGCCCAAAACAACACCTCCGTTTTCAGTTCGACTACGTCCCCATCCACGTTGAACAACTTGTTCCGCCATGCTCGATACTTTCGGCTTGCCTTTTCCGGTGGATGACCGGGACAGGTAACGGCACTCAGATCGCCAAGATGGTAAGCATAGTTGTATCCCCACCTGCCAAACTTGCCGTTTCCCTTGTCCAGGTCGCTGATGTTAGCCGACAGATTGCGGTTCTTTTTGCCATAGATTTCTGCCTTACCGATGTACAAAGCCACAAGCCGGTCATCCTCTCGCGAAAGCATCATGTAGAGGATCCCGTCGTGCACGACGTTGCCCTGCCTGTACTCTTGGATCAACCGACGGCCAAGCTATCGCATTAACGCCTCCATTTCCTCCGAGCGCTTCAGCACGAGCCTATTGTTCTGCCCATACGGGATGACCCGCACGCGGCCACCCTTCACGTCAAAAAGGGGGACCGCCTGCTGCTCTATGTTGTGTGCCTCGACAAAATCTCGCCAAAGCCTGAACTTGGACTGATCGACTTGTTGGCCAAGCATTACCAGAACACCTAATTGAATCGTTAACGCCAGCATGGACAAGACTCCGCTGTTCACTTGTCTTTTCCGGTCGTGGCCCTCATTCTTGCATACGCATGCCGACAAACACGCTCTGGTTTCCGTCTACCGTAACTCACCCAATCGCTGCGTTCTCCCGTCGGGGAGGGTGATGCGCCAGAAGTCCCAGCCGTTGATGGAACGTTTCGATAGACCTGCGTTTCGAATTGCGTGAAGAGCCGCGGCGGTGGGATTGGGGAAGGATTGGCCGGCGGTGTGGATGGTGCCGTCGGCCTCGATGGTGGCGGTCAAGGCGCGGCGGCGGTAACGGGCGGTCAAGGGAACAGGTGGGCTCAGGACACCGCGAGCGATCAAGTCGGAGATGGTCGTCGAGTAAGTGCGGATCGATCGTTTCTTCTTCGTTGATTTCTTCGGTTCTGGTTTTTCTCGAACCATGTCGGATGCCGATGCCGCTGTCGACGCACGCGTTCGATCGCCAGCGGGTGAGGCGGTCGACGAGCCTTCGTTCGGCGCGGCAGCGGTCGGATGCAGCTCGGGCGTCGGGAAGTCGATGTTGAACTCCATCCGCCGCAGAGACGCTTCGATCTCTGAGGTCTTCAACGTGGGAACACTGCGACGAATCAATCGCACCAACGAAGGGCTCGGGCCGTCACCGCGGCCAAACAACGCTTCGACCGCCGCAGCCACTTGGCGATCAACGAAATAGGCGTCCCACAACTGGTCGATCTGGCGATCGCTCATCGCCGCCTTCGATAGCATGGCCAGGCATTTCTCAGGGTGCGTGGCGGGATCGCTGATGCGAAATTGCCGGAAGAGTTTTTCTTCGACGGGCACCGCGGCGTGGGAGTTGTAGATCCGGTACTCGTCGCCGTTGGTCAGCACGACCCATTGCACCCCGGCGACGCTGGCGTAGCCCATGATCTGATTGGCCCACCGGCGGTCGTCGAGCGATTCCTGCAGCGCCTTCGCTTCGACGAACATGCATGGCGTCCGCCTGATCATCAAGGCATAATCGACCGGCTTGTCCCGCCCCTGCTGCCGGTACTCCATGTGAACGTCCTCCAGATCCTCGACGTCCCAATCGAGAGCCCGGAGGATGGGCTGGATCAGCGTGGCTTTCGTGTTCTGCTCGTTGATCGCCGTCTTGCCGTAGCGTGCAATCTTGCGACGCACGTCCTCGATCGTCGCCATCAAGTCTACTGCCACGAACTGCCTCCCATTCCTCTGCTCGCTGCGATCCTGATTCCCGGCGGCAGCCGCCTCCTGGCAGGGGCCTATTCTTCGGCCTGTTTGGGTGTTTCCTGCATGCTGCCGAAAGCGAACATTTTAACACAAACAGTACATCGTTCGGCATCGGGTTTGGGAGGTGCAGGCATGGCCGCCGACTTTTGGGGGAACTCGGGCGTGGATGGCGAAAGCGATCGACCCGTCTTCAGCGTCGCGATTGGTCGCGGACGCTCGGGATGGCATCACTTCCTGCAACACAACAATCGGCCGAAGTTTTAAGCGTCGCGATTGGCGGCGAACGCTCGAAGTTGGACGTATTGGCGACCCTGTTTCGGACGCGTGGCGGGCCGGGGAGATCGCTAGGAAAAAGGGGTGTTCGGAGAGGCGGTGTTTACTCGGGCGAACATGTGAACGCCGAGAGCGCGAGAGTTTGAGGGGGTTGGGGGCGTTTTTGGGTGCCAGCGGAGGCAATGCTTCTCGGAATCGAAAACTCTCGGCCGATGGGGGGGGCTGGCCGAGCCAACGATTTCCAGCGTAAAAAACAAACCGCCGAGGGCATCACCCCTCGGCGTCGTTTGGCTACTTATACTCCCCAAGCCACCTCACGCTCAGGAAGATCAGCTCCCAGTGCAAAACTGTGTTCATAGGATTCTCAGGCATTCGGGACTCGGAAGCCGGGCTTTCCGAGAGGGGTGTGCTGTGGCCCAAAGCCTTGCATGCTTCTGGCAGAAAGAGCGCTTTCTGTGAAGGCATACGGCACCGCCACGACGACGCTTTTTCCGAGCATCAGTGAGTTTGCGGTAAGCGTGCGGGCTGGAAAAATTTTGGATTGAGTTGGGTGAGTGGCGGGTTGGGCTGAGCGGGCTAGATGGTGGTGGGAGGGGGCGATAGCCTGGAACTAGCGGGTTGCCGGGGCTGGCGGTTGGCTGGATTTAGATGCTTCGGGGGATATGCCCGCCTGGGCAAGCTCGGTTTGACGCCGAGCGTAGTTCCAAGGGAGCCAGGCATGGGGCTGGGAGGCCACGTCGTCGGCGTGGCGAAGCAACGCTACCAGATATTGATAAGGATTGATGCGATTCAATTCGCACGTGTGGATCAGCGTCATGTAGACGTCGCCCGCCTCTGCTCCGTTGGCTGAGCGATAGAAGAGCGAGTTCTTGCGGTGCAGAATCGATTTCTTCAGGGCGCGCTCGGCCACGTTGTTATCCAGAGGAGCACCGGGAACTCGCAAGAACTGCGTCAGCCGCTCCCAGTGCTTGAGCATGTAGTTGATCGCTTGCCCAAGCGCTGAATTCGGCTCCACCCGCCGGTCGTCCAATTGCCGGGTCATCCATTTGTGTAGCCCGTCCATCACCCGCTGGCTCTTGGCACGGTGCAACGCCAGCCGCTTCTTGGGAGACAATCCCTTACGCCGCGCCTCGGCATCCACGCGGTAGACGTGACTGAGCTGCCGGATCACATACTCCGTCTCTTCGGGGAACACGTCGACCAGGTCCACGAAGTTCCGCCGCGCGTGGGCCAGACAGTGGGCCACGATCGTTCGCAGCTCATCGGTCATGTTCCGCGACAACGCATCGCACATCTGGATCGGCACAGCCAGTTCTTCCGGGCGATCGCGCAGCACCGCCGCCAGGTTCTCGCCCGCATGCCGATGCCCGCTGAAAAAGAGCGCAGCATCGAGCCCTTCTCGGCGGGCAACCACCGTCGAAGTGAACGTGCCGGTGCGAGTTCGACCTGAGCCGCTATCCGGTTTTTCCAAGCCCAGCTTATTCAGGATCTTGATCGACGTGTCGTCGTTGTGATACAAGTCCCAATGCGATGTCTCATGGATCAAGGCGTGGTAAACCAGCTTGGGGATGGGCAGGTAGGTGGCAACGATTTGCCACTGCGTCGACGGCGGGAGGGGCGTGCCCAACGCCTCCTCCAGCCGTGCCAGTCGGTTGAAAGGCAACCCCGACCCGTATTTCAACAGAGCAATCATGGCCGCGGACGTCTCGTCGTACTTCTGTCCCTGCGCTTCGGGCGGCGCCTCGGCGTGGAACAACTGTCCGCACAGAGTGCATCGCAATCGCTGCAGCCGATAGACCGTCGCTGCCAACGGCGGCTGGCCGCTGACCCGCACCACCACCCGCGGACCGATCTCGTAGAGCTTGCCGTCACCGCACTCCGGGCAGATGTCGTCAGGTCGCAATCGATCGTGCTCGACGCGGACCTCTCGCGCCGCCTGGTATTGGTCGGCCCCGTTGCGTCCATGTCCGGGCTGAGCGGGCGAGGCCGGCGACGCTGGTTCCGACGCGGCAGCGCCGTCCGTCTCAGCCCCCTCGGCCGCCGCCTGATCGCCCGACTTGCCGCGCCCGATCACGTTCTTCAGCGTCTCGGTGTTGCCGAACAACACTCGCTTGAGCCGACTTAGCCGGACGTGGTCGTCACGCAACAGGCTCATCACATAGTCGTACGACCGCAGCACTTTCAGCAGCAGGTCGTAGTCCGTCTCTTCCAACTTCCGCTGCTCGATCCGGTCCAGCAGCCGGTTCAAGTCGTCGATCGTGATGTCGACCACTTGCACCTCCGGCCGCGATGAGCCTGATCGTCGGGATGGTCGTTTCCGTTGTGCCGAGCCAGCCATCGGGACGTCCACCGATTTGCAAGTCGGAGCGCGCGAATCGTTGAAGACCGCTTCGTGCTGCCGCTGCTGAGACACACGAGCAACTGGAACACACGAGGTACTCAGCCGCACGGCAGCTGCGCCGCCCGGGAGACCGAGCCGCCCGGACTATTAAGCAGTCGACGAAGCCGCCATCGTTTTATCCCATTTCGGCGAAATGGTAGAACGTCAATTTTCGAAAAAATGACCAGCCTGGAGTGCCCCGGGCCGCTAGGCGCCGCGCCGCACCGGCCGCCAGTCCTCCGGAGCTTCGGTTCGCTCGGGATTACCCGCAGCCAACAGGACCAACAGTTGATGGGCGGCCAGCGATGCGGCTGCCGCGTCCTTGCCGCCGTCGGGCCAGTGCCGGAAGCGTCCGGCCGACAGCCGTTTCTGGCACAGCCAAAACCCCTGGCCGTCGTACATCAGCACCTTGATGGCCGTGCCCCGGCGGTTGCGGAACACGAACACGGCGCCTTCCAGGGATCTTCATCGAGCACGTCCTTGCACAGACGCGCCAACCCATCGATGCCCTTGCGAAAATCGGCCGGCTCGACCGCCACCAAAATGCGCATGTGCGGGGTGATCTGCAGCATGGCCGCTACTCCTGGCGGACCAGTTGGCTGAGCGTGGCCAGGTCGGGCGGCTGTGCTTCCCTTCCAACGCAGGGTCAGCTTGGTGCCGCGGCCGTTTTCGAATTCCAATTCGCATTCCGCCTGCGGACTGACATTCGTTATCGGCGCCAGGTCCACGAATGCCCCAGCACCGCCACGACGACGCTTTTTCCGAGCGTCAGCGGCCTTACCCCGTGCCCCACCGCGACCGTCCATCCGTCTTTGCAGGGTATAGTAATCGAGCTTCAGCGACCCGGCGGTCTTCGCGACGCCATGCCTTTGAGCGACCTGGCACGCCAAATCCCACAGTTCATCTGGAATCCGCCCGCGTCCCGACTTCGCCCCCCTCCACTGCCTGAACGCTTCCACAGCCTGCTCGAAAAGCCGATCGTTCGTTGCAGTAAGACGCTCGTACGTTGCAGTAAGCGAATCGCTACTTGCAGTAGAATCATTAGTTGCAGCAAGACGCTCGTCATGTGCAGTCAATTGTTCCATAGAACGGAGCTCCTTTCGGCTAGAGGATCAAACCCACCTCCAGCCTACCCGTTCCCCCAAAATCCCTCACACACGCTTACCGCAAACTCACGCCGCACGGGCGACTGCGCCGCACGGGCAACTGAGCAGTCGACGAAGCCGCCATCGTTTTATCCCATTTCGGCGAAATGGTAGAACGTCAATTTTCGAAAAAAATGACCAGCCTGGACTGCCCCGGGCTGCTAGGCGCCACGCCGCACCGGCCGCCAGTCCTCCGGAGCTTCGATTCGCTCGGGATTACCCGCAGCCAACAGGACCAACAGTTGATGGGCGGCCAGCGATGCGGCCTGCCGCGTCCTTGCCACCGTCGGGCCAGTGCCGGAAACGTCCGGCCGATAGCCGTTTCTGGCACAGCCAAAACCCCTGGCCGTCGTACATCAGCACCTTGATGGCCGTGCCCCGGCGGTTGCGGAACACGAACACGGCGCCTTCCAAGGGATCTTCATCGAGCACGTCCTTGCACAGCCGCGCCAATCCGTCGATGCCTTTGCGAAAATCGGCCGGCTCGACCGCCACCAGAATGCGCATGTGCGGGGTGATCTGCAGCATGGCCGCTACTCCTGGCGGACCAGTTGGCTGAGCGTGGCCAGGTCGGGCGGCATGCTTCCCTTCCAACGCAGGCTCAGCTTCGTCCCGCGGCCGTTTTCGAATTCCAATTCGCATTCCGCCTGCGGACTGACATTCGTTACCGGAGCCAGCTCCACGAATGCCCCGGCACCGCCAGGATGACGCTTTTTCCGAGCGTCAGCGGCCTTACCCCGTGTTCCACCACGACCGTCCATCCGTCGTTGCAGGGTATAGTAATCGAGCTTCAGCGCTCCGGCGGTCTTCGCGACGGCCGTGCCTGCGCGCGACCTGACATGCCAGTTTCCAAAGTTCATCTGGAATCCGCCCGCGTCCCGACTCTCGCCCCCCTCCACTGCCTGAACGCCTCCACAGCCTCCTCGAAAAGCCGATCGCTAGTTGCAGTAAGCCGATCGTTAGTTGCAGTAAAATCGTTCGTTGCAGTAAGAGAATCGCTGCTTGTAGTAGAATCGTTCGTTGCGGTGAGACAATCGTTCGATGCAGTAAGCTGTTCCATGGAACGGCGCTCCTTTCGGCTAGAGGATCAAACCCACCTCCAGCCTACCCGTTCCCCCAAAAATCCTCACACACGCTTACCGCAAACTCACGGTAGTCCCTGTCAAGCGGCGGCCCAGTTCGGCAAGGCTGACCCTGCCGACGTCCAGAGCACCAGCCACCAAATCGCCAAGTGTTTTCGCTTGACTCAAACGCAAACCGGCACATACAGTAAGGACCCGGCTATAAGCTTCCATACGATTCATGGCGGTTCCCTCCGTGTTCTTGGGCTGGAGTCAGGACTGTTGTTACCCAACTTAATACCCAATAACCCGTTGCGTGACACCGCCAATTTTCATGCGCCCACGCACACGTCGTCCGGAAAACTGGGGATGGTTCAGGTGGGTGGCACGAAATTGCTTCTGCTCGCCCGCACACATCGTCTGGAAAAATCGGGATGCCTCAGAGTGACACTAGAAAATTCTACGTTCCTGCTAATGCTAATCGGCCAAGCCCCGGTTAGTTTGCGGTTGCACGTATTACGAAATCGCGTCTCCACTGGGATTGTACGTGAGCACGTTTCTAAAGCGTGCGCAGGAATCATTGACGCCTTGACGGAGGCCACAGTTCTTTGCCATCTACGTTGATATACCCCCAGCTCGTGTTGGTGTCATCCAGAAAAACGCCTACTTCGGCAACGCCGTTTCGAAAGTCAAAGGCATCATCATATTTCGGATCGATCGTTAATTTGCCTCTTGTGTCGACAAATGCAAACTTACCACCAGCTAGGCCGTTGGCGGTCACTGTGCCGTTAACATATGCCCGCGCCAAGCCGCAGAAAACACTGCCAAGAAAGGTCGCATCTGATCTAAATCTAACTTGTCCGTCGAATCCAATATTGATCCAGCTATCTCCATCACGAACAGAGACATTATCAGGACCAGGAAGTGCCATTTCCGGGAACTGTGGTGGTATAGCCCAGTTAAGATCGGCATCTATTATCCCGTACAATGTTCGCTCATCTCTACCCCCTTTTATCTCTACTTCTACGCCGTAAAATCCATTTCCCGAAGGCAACACATCGGTTGCATTTAACCTCGCGATCTGACCGCTGAGATTCACCATTTCCCAGCGTCCCGAGCGCATAACCGGCAGCCACTTACTTATTGGATCAAAGTCCAGCGCTTCCTCGAACTTGGGCTCAATCACCCAGTTTCCGTCCCGATCAATAAGCCCCCATCTACCATCGAAATCTTCTACCGCTGCAAATCCGCCATGAAAATCCCGACATATGGCATATCTGGTTGGCATCAATCGCCCGTCTGCGCACAGGTACGTCCATTCAGTCCCAATCTCGACAGATAGCATTTGTTCCGAGAATTCACAATACGTCTTTACTCCGTTTACGGAATGCAGCTCTTGACCTCGGAAATCAACAACAACCAGATTACTAGCGTTTTTTATGTACGCAATTCCAATTCCCCCTCCTGCACCGTCGTAATTCGGCTCAACCACAATTTCGCCGCGATCATTGATTAGTCCCCAGCGCCCGTCAATTGATACTGGGAGCAGAACGTTACCATTCATAACAACTTCCACTTTAGTCCGGGCATGCTCCAGTTTCTTCTTTCAACTGGCGCAACCATTGTCGATTTTTCACCATACCGTACCAATAGGTTCCCTCATAATCCTCAGGATTTGCGAGACCTTGTCCAATCGTTTTCGCGCTTGTAACGAGCCGTTCGTAATACTCTCCCGCGGCGTTGATTTCTTCTACCCCAATCGGAAACGGATTTGCGACTTCAATCCCTGCCAATGTCGCTGCCTCTACGTGGGAGCGGCCGCCGGCTCGTGCATTATTATAAATGAGTGCCGCGACAAACGGCGCAAAGACATATTTTCCTCCTTTACGGACAAAAACCTGGCCAACTTTGCCAATTGGTTTAGCTCTTGCGACTCCAGAGATCACGTACAAGCCGTAGAGTTCTGGCTTAGGAATATACTGACCAATTGCGTTAAACCACTTCTTCACGTATGGCGTTCCACCGCGTTTGACGGCCGCATTAAAGCCCCGAATGAAGTCATTAGATGTGCAACGCTTCAGATGATTTATAAAGTCAGACATAAAAACACGCTGTTGCGCAATTGTGAGTCTTCCATCTCTTATGCGATGCTTTTGCATAAATCCTTGAAGCTTCTTGCTAAATTCGACTTTCACGTGTCCAGTGTATCCCGTTACAGGTCCGTGTCGTGAATAATTATGCGGTTTGCCGATTCCTATTCGTGCAGAATCCAGCTCCGGAAACAAACTTGGGTCTATACCTGACCATTCCCAGAGTTCCACTGGAAACACATGATGCCCCTTTCTTGTAACCGTGGTCTTGACCCCTGCGATAACGACGGTCTCCAATCCACTCGGATCGGTCGCGTCGACGGGGCCGTTGGCGACGTACCGATACAGGTTCGCATCGCCGGCGGCGAATCCGATCAGGTCTTGGCTGAGCCAGCGGCCGAGGGTGGGGAAGTACCAGCGGGCGAGGTTGTATTGCAACTGCACGTCACTGTCCCACGACCTGCCAGTATAACCGAATACCGCATCGACGGCATCTTGATGACTGGACGCAATCGGATTGCCCGCCGCGTCGAAGTCGGCTTCGTGGACCAGGTTGCCGAAACTGTCGAACACCTGATGCTCGCGGACCGTCGAGTTGCTATCGACCAGATCGCGGACCGTCCCCAGATGATCGGTCAGCGGCCAGTAGACGGGCCCAGCCCCCAGAAACGCGCTGCCGTGGAACGCGTCCGGCGACCACCAAGACAAATACTGTTCGTCGGCTAACAACTGATCCACCGCCGCGCCCCACAGGTACCGATTCATCAACCGCGCCGCCTCCGCCCCTTCGGCGTCGAAATCAACAATCCGCAGCACCTCCTGACCATCGGCCCACACGAAAATCTCTTCGCAATCCCGCACGCATCCCATAACATCCTGCTACAAAGCAGGTTACGCGAATCCAATTGGTGGGTGGCGCGAATGGCACAGTCGATTGCGGTGGTCGAAGGGTATCGGGAAAGCGAGCAGAGTTGGTATGAGTTGCTGATCGACCTGAAGCAACGCGGGCTGACGATTGCTCCCAAGCTGGCGACCGCCGACGGTGCGTTAGGATTCTGGGCAGCTCTCCGTAAGGTGTTCCCGGAGACGCGCGAGCAACGCTGCTGGGTTCACAAGACGTGGAACGTGCTGAACTACATGCCCAAGAGTGTGCAGCCGCGAGCCAAATCCGACCTGCACGAGATCTGGATGGCGGAAACTCGCCAAGACGCCAACCGGGCTTTCGACACCTTCCTCGAAAAGTATCAGGCCAAGTACGACGCCGCCTGCCGATGTCTGAAAAAAGATCGTGACGTGTTGCTCAGCTTTTACGACTTCCCAGCCGAGCACTGGAAACACTTGCGGACGACCAATCCGATCGAGTCGACGTTCGCCACCATCCGGCTGAGGCATCGCAAAACGAAGGGGAGCGGTAGCCGCCGCACGTGCCTGGCCATGATGTTCAAGCTGGCTCAGTCCGCCGAGCGGCGGTGGCGCCGCTTGAACAGCCATGAACAAATCATTCCACTACTGGAAGGAAAACAATTCGTTGACGGAATCATCCAGGACGCCGCCTGAACCCCTCACACCAAAACACAACATTTGACAATAGCTCCGACCGACGGTTCGCCAACTTGAAAACCTATTTTACTCACCCGATCACCAATGCTATGAGTGAGAGCCTGAACTCCAAGATCCAATGGATCAAGTACACCGCTCGTGGCTTTCGAAGCGGGGAAGGGTCTCGCCGAGCGATCTATTTCCATTGCGGTGGCCTCGACCTTTACCCACACTAAACCCGGAAGAGCCTTTTGTTTTAATCGCCAATGCCGCCTCCGACGTCCGGGAAGCGCGCAGACACCGCTTCCTCAAGACACTCGCGCGCGTAGCCTGAAAGCAAGCCAGTGCGTTGCAGCGCCAGGATTTCCCGTGCTTGATCTAGCGTCGTTAAACCAGCACTGAGGATTGCATAAGCCAAGCGATCCTGAACCGCTTTGTCTGTTGCACTGCCTAGACGAGTGACCGCATACTCGACAATCTTCTCACTCGATACGTTGTATTTTCGTCGTAAGATCCTGACGATTGAAGAAGCACTTGAAACCTCTCGTGCATTCTCCAAGCATTGCAGCATCGTAGCGACCGGTTCATTGATACTAGCTTTCTCCAACAAGCCTTCTAAAAATGTCTCTGCCAGCGTTGCAGGTAGCGACTGCCAACAAGCAATGACAAGCTCTCTCGCAACACCAGGAGACAATCCGCTTCCAAGTTGCTCACCATGCTCCAATGGGGAATAGTCTTCGTTCGGCGGCTCAGAGTCAAATGACAACAACTCCCTGATAGTGGCATCTACATTCACCCGCTCACCTCCACAACTTCCGCGTCACCTACATCGATTCCTAGCTGATCCAAATAGTCTTTTGCTTTTTGAGTAAGGCCCTTACCGGATGGTGGCTTGAAATGGCCAGAATCGTTGGTGATCTCAACCAAACGACCTTTGCGATCGAACTTCAGCTGACCCGCAAACTTGACCGAACAACCATCGCTGAGCACCGAATGCCCGCGCCCAATCACCAGCTTTCCGTCAATACTAATAATGAAGTCAATTCGCTGCCCTTTGAAGCTTCCGAGTTTGCCCCCGCTTAAATAGCGTCGGAGTTTTCCACCCTCCAGCATATATGGAATTTTCTGAAGTTCCCCACCGGGTGTGTCGGCCGGCAGTCTCAATGGTAGGTCATCGACCAAGCCTAATGCCGAAGGTCGAAGTGCTCCGCCACCTAGAACCATGGCGTTAAATTGAATGCCAGTTTCAGCGAACTCCCGCATTCGCCGCAACTCACTCGGCGTAGCTCGATACGTTTGTTGCATGTCAACCGCGTATTGCGAGCACGGGTCGTTTATTGCCTGCTGCCGTCGGAAAGTACGTTCTTGACGTGCTAACTCATTGGCACGACTCGTCGCAGACCATCCACCGCTCAACCAACCGATGACAGTCTTCTGTCCCAACGGAAAGTTCCAGGCCCATGGGTTATACCCCCCTAGGCTCGTCCACTCGCCTTCGTCCTCCAACCCACTCGGATCGGTCTTCGTCGTCGGCCCGTTGCCCACGTACCGATACAAATTCGCATCGCCGGCGGCGAAGGAGATGGGGTCTTGATTGAGCCAGCGGCCGAGGGTGGGGGAGTACCAGCGGGCGCGGTTGTATTGCAACTGCACGTCACTGTCCCACGGCCTGCCAGTATAGCCGAAGACCGCATCGACGGCATCTTGGTGGCTGGACGCAATTGGATTGCCCGCCGCGTCGAAGTCGGCCTCGTGGACCAGGTTGCCAAAGCTGTCGAACACCTGATGCTCCCGCACCGTCGCGGTGCTATCGACCAGATCGCGGACCGTGCCCAGGTGATCGGTCAGCGGCCAGTAGACGGGCCCAGCCCCCAGAAACGCGCTGCCGTGGAACGCGTCCGGCGACCACCAAGACAAATACTGTTCGTCGGCCAGCAATTGATCCACCGCCGCGCCCCACAGGTACCGGTTCATCACTCACTTCGGTCATGGCGTGTGTCCCGGCGAGCCGTAGTATTATCCTTCATTACCTTCGACCCCGAAAGGTTTTTGAGTCGGTAAACAACCGAGAATAGAATCCCCGGAAGGCTTCCATAGTCAAGCAAGAAAGCGACCCACCAAAGATTCCTGATCGCTTCCCATTCGATGAGAGCGATTCCAGCAGCAAGAATTGCTCCTGCTAGAAACGGAGGCTACGACGTATGTTTGCCCGACTGCAACCAACGGATGAGAACCCACCAACTCAAAAAGCACAGGTAACCACCGACTGCGATCAACAACAGGCCAAAGATGGTTGACGGTGTCATTCGACGATCACCGGAACTTTCGTCTCTGGTCCAGTAGTAA
>BPJV01000005.1 GCA_026004795.1 Pirellulaceae bacterium
TGCCATTTCCGCGATTTCAATCGCGGCCCCATTGAAGCACGTCAGCATCTCGCCGACTATCCAGCGTGGCCCATTTCCGCGATTTCAATCGCGGCCCCATGGATGCGAGGGATCCTCGCGCGCGTTGAAGAAATTGCACTTATGCAACTGGAGGAATTGTCCTATGCCCGAGTGCCGCCTCCCGGGCCACAGCGCGAAGCTTGGAAAAGGAAAATGGAACGGTTCGCCTCTCCTTTGCTGGCGGTCGTTCTACACGAAGGGTGGGAAGTGCCGGTCGATGAAGAGGGTGTGGAGCGGTTTGACTGGCTCCCCGCGGAAGCATTCATCGACGGTGTGCATCCGTTCGCCGAGCTGATCGCAGCGAATGCGACCACACAAAACAAAACTTCGCCCGGCCCAATGTCAGCGGCCGCACGGGAAGAAGTGCAACAGTTTCTGGCGGAAAGCGGCGAAGCGGAGGACTTGCTGCGCGCCATTGGTCAACCTCCGTTCTGGGAGTGGAAACGCAGGCGAGGACGCGGTTCGCGTGACGCCGATGCGAAGTAGTGGCAGATTGCGCGACGTGGAGTTCTCGACTGGAATCACCCACGCCCACGATGACCGCGACAGATCATCAAAAACCCCGCCATGATTGGTGACGCTCTCTGGGCCCAAGGGGCCGGGGGCTGGGCGTGGCTTCGTGCGCATTGTCATGCGGATCGGGGGCAAGTCGAGGAGCGGCCGCCTGTATCGGCGCCGCACGTGCTCGAGGTGGCGGTGCGCTGGTAACCGTTTGCCCGATGGCAATCGTGGTGCTGCGGGAGCATGCATGGTTGCGCAGGGTGGGAAAGCCGGGGAGAAGCCATGGCCGGTGGCGAACCTACGGGTGGTAAGTTGCCAGAAGGGGCGGGCAATCATGAACAGCGAGCGGCCAGGCAATGGGGGCGAGTGGTGGCGCCGGGGGCGGCCGACTGTCGAGCGGGCGCCCCGGAGAGGCGTGGATGGCGGCGCTATGAGTTGGAGGAAGGTGGGGGCTGGTCAGGCGAGGGGCTTGCCGGCGATGGTGTGGACGGTGTCGGTTTCTTGATTTACCAATTGAAGCACCAATCGGACGGGGGTGCCCCGCTCGGGGATGCGTTCGGTAAAGGCGGCGAACATCAGTCCTGCGTTCACTTGAGAGCTTTCGAACGGGACGTCCAACGTGGCGGTGGAAAAATTGGAGACGCAGATCAGGTCGCCTCCTTCAGCCATGTACACTTCCTTGCCGGTATCGGGATCTTTCCAGAAGGAACTGCCGGCGAAAACCCAGTTGCTCTCCAACGTCTTGTCCTCGGTTCCCACCTGCCGCACCCAGAGCCGTGCGTCGGTGTGGCGCTTCTTTCCTTCTTTGTCTTTCCACAGCACAAAGACCTGGATCTCGCTCGCCGGTCGGCGGTTCGAACTGGGGTTCCCATCGCACGGGGTGTCCTGGTTCGGCGCCGATGGCCAGCAGTCCCGCGTGAACGACGAGGGCCTTGCTGAAGACGGCCACCACCGATTCGTGCTCTTTGGTGCCGACGAGGCAGGCGAACATCTCCAGTTGGCCAGCATTGAGTGCGATGTAGCCATCGACGACGAGTCGCTTCTTTTGGCGATCGACCCACACGCGACTGTGCGGGTCGAGGCGCGTCATGCCTGGCGGATCACCGAAGGTGGCTTCTACGGCGCGGAGGTATTTTTCGGCCAGCGGCGGATAGGTGGGGGCTTCTTCGGCCGACTGTGCGTCCGCATCACCGGGGGCGGGCGCCGCGGACGTGGACTCCAGCGGCGTCGCAGCCGTTGTCTCCTGCTGCGCAACGGACGCAGACGGGGTGGATTGAGCCCAGGTGCTACGGGACCAGCCGCCGAGGACGCAAAGTCCCCCCAGGGAAAAGGTCAGCAATCCGAGTAAGCATCGAAAGGTTTTGGTAGGCAACGGGTTATCTCCTGTCGTGTGGGCCATGAACGGATGTCGTTTGGGCGAGGTAGCAGTTGGTGCGCGGTCCAGAGTTCCTTCGTAGCATGGTGCGGACGGGGGACGGCGGGCGAGGGTGCGACCAGAACGCTTGCCGCGGGGAATCCTGGAGCACCTTTTGCCGCCGGTGTGGCCACTGGGGCGTCGGTGGCATTCTACCACTCGCACTTTGACATGCCGACGTCGGCAAGCACAATAGGAACACTTTCTTGGACAGCGCTCTCTTCACTATTGCATTTTCATTATCCTTGATTCCATTCTTTTTGACTTGGGCAAAGCGGCCAACATGGATTGGATTGACCACGATTATCGCCGACCAGCGGCGCGGAGACCAGCATCGCCGGCTCCCGGCACAGGGCGGAGGGGCAAGCGGGTGACGTTGGACAAGCATGTGCGTGCGGTGGCTGGTCAGCCGGCGGTGGTGTGGGGCGAGGCCTTCGATCATGAGCTGCGGCGGCTGGCATGGCCCGATGGTCTGAGTGAGGAGTTGACGTTTTGTTGGTCGGCGGTGACGGAGGAACAAGCGGCCATTTTGCAGGCGGTGGGTTATCCGCGATCCGGATTGCCACGTGACGTGAGGGGGCGAGCCGGGAGCGCCGAGGGGCCACGCCGGACGGCGTCGTGGAGGGGACGGGGCAGCGCGCAGCGCGCCCGGTCGCCCCGGCGCTCGATCAGATGGCGTGGCAATGGTTGGACCTGGCGATCCACGATCCGACCGCCGCGGTGGGGCTGGCGGCACTGGTGTGGAAGCTGCCCGAGCATGCCAGCGATCCGAACAATGCGTGGCTTAGCGATTGGCTGGATGCCCTTGCCGATGCGCAGGTGGCGTCGGAGGCATGTGGGGATGCGTCCAGCGGGAGTGCGACTCAACACATTGCTGTTGGGGGCGGAGGTGCCGCTGCTGCTGGCCGTCGCCGCCAGCGTCCCGTTCAAGACGGCGGCGCAAGTGGCCAACCGGGCGATGGATGTGCTCGCCGAGGTGTTGGAAGTTGGCCAGGAGGATACTACGGCTTGGTTGCTGCACGGCGGCACCTTCTTGCGTGCGGGGTTGGCCAGTGTGCTGCGTTGCCGGATCTTGGCCGACCGGTTGGGATGTCGGCCCTGGTTCCCGCCGCAGCGGACGGGGTTGGCGCGATTGTTGGTGGAGGTTGCCCGGTGGGGACGGCACGATGGCACTCAATTGCTTGGCGCGCGGTGTAAGCCGGCGCGCGGTCGTCGGGTGTGGGAGGCGTTGATCGATTATGCGCGTCCCAGCTCCACGCTGCGCGCGGCCCTGGCAGCCTCGGGAATCGTGACGCCGGCGAAGAGGTCGGCAAAGAGGGTGACCGGGCTGCAGACGGGCAAGTTGGAGTCGCCCTGTTGGTATGGCGAGCCGGTGCGGGCGGCCGTGTTGCGCACGGATTGGACGCGAAAAAGTGGGCGTGTAGCGATCGATTTCGAGGGTCCGAACTTGCGGATCGAAGCGGCGGGGCCCAAAGGTGACTTGGTGCTCAGCGGTGTTTGGCCGTGCCGTGCCAGTCGCGATGGCCAGCAACTGGCACAGCCGGCGGAGTGGTCCGAGGTCTGCTGGTTTACCGACGATGATGTCGCCTACCTGGAAGTGGAGGCCCATCCTACGCCGAGCGTGCGCGTGCAACGGCAGATCATGTTGATGCGCGAGGAGCGGTTGTTGTTCTTGGCGGAGGCATTGTTAGGTGACCAGCGGGCCGAGTGGGGAGTGCACTGGCAGTTGCCCCTGGCCGAGGGAGTGCGCTGGCTTGGTGCGGAAAAGACGACCGAGGGGCGGTTGCGCACCGGTCACGGCGATGCCTTGGTGTTGCCCCTGTTTCTGCCCGAATGGCAGCGCGCGGTCCAGCGGGCAAGTTTGGGAGAGCCGTTGATGCAGCGAGGTGACCATCTTACCGGCGGTTTGCAACGCCATGCACTAAGAGTGTATGCGCCGTTGGTGATCAGCTTGCAGGGGCGGCATGCGCGACGGCCGATAACGTGGCGGTGGCTCACGGTGGGGCGTGATTTGAAAATCGTTGCTCCTGATGAAGCGGTCGCCTATCGGATGCAGATCGGAAAAGAGCAATGGGTCTTCTATCGGTCGCTGGACCAGGTCGCTCGTCGTACTGCCCTGGGAATGCATACGCTGAGCGAGTTTTTGGCGGGACGTTTCTTCGCCGACGATGGCGCGGTCGATCCTATCGTGGAGGTCGAGCCGGCCTCCGGGCCGTAAGGAGCAGGGAGCGAGGAGGAAGCATGCACGAAGGAACAGGAGAGGCAACCGTGGCACGCGTGGCGGCCAATTGGCACGCGGTGGTGGAGGAAGTCGCCGACGCGTGCCAGCGGGCCAATAGGTCGGTCGAGGAGGTAACGATCATCGGGGTGACGAAGTACGTCGGGCCCGAATTGGCGGGGATTCTGTTCGAGGTGGGGTGCGCCGACCTGGGAGAGAACCGGCCGCAAGAGCTGTGGCGCAAAGCCGCTTGGTTCCAATCGCGAGGCGGCGACCAGCACGGTGCCAGGGCGGCGAGCCTGCCGCGGTGGCATGTGATCGGCCACCTGCAACGCAACAAAGTGCGCCGCACGTTGCCGCTGATGCATCTGCTGCATAGTCTCGACAGCCTGCGGTTGGTCGAGGCGCTGGTCACCGAGTGTCGGCGGGTGCCGCAGAGCGTTCGTTGCTTGATCGAAGTCAACATCGCCGGCGATGCCAGCAAGACTGGAGTGCCGGTGGACGAACTACCGCGGTTGGTCGAGGCGGTACGGGAGTATCCCGAGTTGGAAGTGCAGGGGCTGATGGCCATGGCCAGCCTCGATGCACGTGGGGACGATGCCCGTCGTCAGTTCGCCGCCCTGCGGCAGCTCCGCGACGACTTGCAACAGCGGTACGCGATGGCGCTGCCGCATCTGTCGATGGGGATGAGCGGCGATTTTGCCGAGGCGATCGCCGAGGGAGCGACAATGGTCCGCATCGGGTCGCGGTTGTGGGAAGGGGTCGTGTGACGCGCGCGGTGGGTGGCGGTGGTTCTGTGGCGTCGTCGTCAGGGAGCGCTCGAGGCTGGACGACGATTGGGGCAGGGGAGTGGCCCGACGGCCCCTACGGACGGACGAGCAGGGGAGAGGAGTAGGGGGCGGGCCCCGGCGCTCAAGTGGTGGTGCGGTGATTGGTCGCTGCCGCGGCGGTTGGTGCGCTCGGCGCGTGGAGCAGGGCGGCGGCATAACCGAGTACATCGTCTCGCTCGCTGCAGATCTCGCGCATCTTCGTGTAATCGCCCAATCGCTGGCTCAACTGCAACAACGTGGGAGCGATGCCCATCAGACGGGCACCGGGCGGAATGCGTTTGCGGTATTCCTCCAGGGCCTCCTCGTGCCGTCCGACGCGAGCCAGCAAGTCGATCAGCACTTCGACTGCCACCAGGCCGAACCGCTGTCGATCAACCGTATCGGCCTTGTGTTTGAAATAGCGGATTCCCGCTTCGACGCGTTGGCCAAGCAAAGCATCGAAAAAGGCCAGCGAGGCGGGATACAGGTCCAGGAACGGCTCTTCGCCGGGATAGTGATATTGCGGGTGAAGTTGCTTTCCGTAGGCCGCCACGTCTCGGGCCAGCCGCAGCGCCTCCGGATTGTCCAGCACGCGGGCAAAGCGGACGGTCGATGCCAGGTGGCTGGTATCCAAATGATAGGTGCCGTCGCGCAACAATTCTGGACGTGCGGCGAGGATTTCTTCGAGGGTGGCTTCTTGAGGTGGTGTCGACTCCCGTTGCTCGATATCGCGGCGGACGTTTTCCAGCAGTTCACCATGAACGTGGCGCACCAGCAACTCCGCAGCAATCTGTTGATCATGGCGCGGACGCATGGCCAACGTCGATTCGAAGAGGGTAATGCTGTTGCACGTTCCTAGACGTTCCAGGGCCAATTGGTAGCCACGGCGAACGTCAACAGCTTCGTGGAGCAATACCTCGAGCAGCTCATCGAGATTCTCGTCGGTCGGCTCGACTGCCGCCAACGCTTTGGCTGCGGCCGCGCGATCGCCCACCGGTCGCAGGTACATCCATCCTTCGCGGATCTTGCCGTCCTGCAGAAATAGTTCTCCCACCACCCGGCAGGCGTCGAGGAGGCCGCGCTCGAGTTGCAATTCTCGCTCCTCCTCCAGCCGTTCATCGGCATCGGCCTGGGTGGGAGGCAAGCCCAACTCCAAACGTAGCTGCATTTTCAGCACTTCGAACAACTCGTGGTAGCGATGTTCCTGTTTCAGATAATTCTGCAGGTGATGAAGGATTGCCATCGGTTGGCCTTGGGCGGCCAAGGAATCGATCTGCTGAAAAATGGTGGCTTCGCTCATTAGACTCTGGTTGTCTTCCGGTATTTTTGAGGGCAGTCCCCTAGCCGATCGACCGGGATCGGGAAAAACTTGGACTCCAAGGCAATGTTTCAAAGTATAACCGCTTGTTCAGGAAACACGAATCGGGATGGCTGATATCCAAGAATCCTTCGCCGGAATGCATGTCGCTGCGCTGGAGAGCCGTAGTCGGGAGCAGATGGAGCGCTTGATCGAGAAGTATGGCGGCGTTGCCCATGTCAGCCCTTCGATGCGCGAAGTGCCGTTGGAGGACAACCGCGAGGCCACCGACCTGGCCTACCGGGTGATCACTGGGCAAATCAACATTGTCATCTTCATGACCGGCATCGGCTTTCGGCAGTGGCTGTCGGCCGTAGAACGGTCGGTCGATGTGCAGCGATTGGTCCATGCGTTGAGCGACATCGTTACGGTGGCCCGTGGACCCAAACCGGCTGCCGCCATGAGGCAGGTAGGTATCCAACCTAAGTATGTGGTGCCGGAACCGAACACCTGGCGGGAGTTGTTGCAGGTCCTAGATCACCACGTGCCGGTCGCCAACCAGCAGGTGATCCTGCAAGAATACGGGACGACCAATGCCAGCCTCATTGCTGGATTGGAAGCTCGTGGAGCCGACGTCATTCCATTGCGGTTGTATCGGTATGACCTGCCTGAGGATACCGGGCCGTTGGAGGAGAACATTCGCGCCATTATCGCCGGGCAGCGCGATGTGGTCTTGTTCACCAGCGCGCATCAAATCGTCAACATGATGCGGTTGGCCGAGCAGATGCAGGTGGTGCATCCGTTGCGACAAGGTTTGGCCCGCACGATCATCGCGTCGATCGGTCCCACCACCAGTGAAATGTTGCGGCACTTCGAGTTCCGCGTGGATATCGAACCGGAGCATCCGAAGATGGGGCACCTGGTGCAGACGGCGGCGCGCCGTGCACCGGCACTACGGGCTGGCCGCCAGGCGATCGTGGCTTTGGGAAAAACCGCCGATGAGCCGGTATTGGATCGTCAGGCTCCGTGGTACGACAGTCCGTTCATGCGAGCTTGTCGGCGGGAGGCGGCGGGAGTGACGCCCATCTGGTTGATGCGGCAGGCCGGACGGTACATGGCAGAGTATCGAAAAGTGCGCGAGAAGGTAGGGTTTCTCGAACTGTGCAAGAATCCGGCCTTATGTGCGGAGGTGATGGTCACGGCGGTGGAGCGATTGGGTGTGGATGCGGCCATTATCTTCTCCGATCTGCTACCCATTTTGGAGCCGATGGGCATGGAACTGGAATTTGCGCCGGGAGATGGACCGGTGATTCACAATCCTATTCGCGAGCTGGCGGACGTGGATCGTGTGCAAGAACTGGACGATATGGAACCGCTGGCGTTCGTGATGGAGACGGTACGGTTGACGCGTCGGGGCATCGCACCGCACATTCCGGTGATCGGCTTCGCGGGCTCGCCGTTTACCCTGGCCAGCTACATGATCGAAGGTGGTGCTAGTCGGCATTACGCGCGTACGAAAAGCTTGATGTATCGCGATGCAGGCGCCTGGGACGTGCTGATGCAGAAACTGGCTCGTACCATCGCCCGCTATTTGAACGCACAGATTCAAGCGGGAGCTCAGTGCGTTCAATTGTTCGACTCGTGGGCCGGGTGTTTGAGCCCTACGGATTATCGACGCTATGCACAGCCTTATGTGCAGGCGATCATCGATGCGATTGTGCCCGGCGTGCCAGTGATCAATTTCGCCACGGGCAACCCGCAACTGCTCCCCGCTCTGCGCGGCGATGAGCGGACGGTCGTGGGGGTCGATTGGCGCATCGAATTGGATTGCGCGTGGGAGACCGTCGGGCATGACCGGGCCGTTCAAGGGAATCTGGACCCGGTAACCCTGTTGGCCGATGTGGCGACGATCCGGGAAGCAGCCAGCGACGTGTTGCAGCGGGCTGGTGGGCGCGCCGGTCATATTTTCAATTTGGGGCACGGTATTCTTCCGCAAACTCCCGTCGAGCACGCGATCGCACTGGTCGATGTGGTGCATGAACTGAGTCAGCGGTGAGGGGCGGGTATCGCGTCCACGTATCCGCCATGCAGTGGCGACACCACCACACCCTGGCGAGAGTAAGAGACGCGGCGGCGAGGTGGTGTTCCTTCCCGATGGACCGCCCGTGAAGATGGTGGTGGCCAGAGGGGTGGAGCCAGTTGTTCGTCAGCAAGACTCTCAGGTGTCGACCTCAAAGAGCATTCGATACAGCATGGTCATGCGGCCGCGCACCCTGCGTTTTCTCCAAGCCACTGGCAGATCGTCCCCCGTCTCCCACAAGGAGGCATCGAGAAACAGCAACGAGGGGTTTTCCACGCCACGGTGGGAAGCCCATTGACGAAGGAGTTTTTGATGCGCGCGATTGAGGTGGTGAGCACGGCACAATTCGACAAACACCCCATCGATCGACTTCGGTTGCCGCCGATCGCGAAGGAGAAACCACCATCGCACGGCCAAACCCAGCAGGACGACCACCGCTACGGTGGCCATCATGTCCAAGCCGCGGCGAGAATTACTCGAGTGAAGTTCGAACGCTTCATGAAGTAACTCGATCCGCGACTGGGCTAGTGGTACGACCGCGTCTACCCAGGTTAACGCCAAGTGCCAGTTGGTCATGGAAACACGCCTTCGGTGGTCATTGAACCAGGGGCGTCGCTGGAGGAAGGAATCGGGGGCGAGGAACGTTTCATCAATAGACGACGAGCAGCCCGATCGGCCGCGTCTTGGATATCCGTGTTCGTATCGGCCAGCAGTTCGGGGATCAGCTTCACCAACGGTTCGTATTCGATCGCGCTGAGCAAATCAATCGCTTTGACGCGAATCTCCAGCTTGGGGTCGTCGAGCATCTTCATCAGTTCATCGGTAAGCCGATCGGCCCAGCCCAACGCCTGGACGACGAGCAGGGCGGTGAAGCGACGCTGCGGAGAGGCATTGCGCAGTTCGCGGCGCAGTTTCTCCATCGCCTCGGGATCGACCCTGGCGGTCAGCATGGCCATGGCTTGGCACATCTGCGTGGGCCACTGGCGCATGCGCTCCATCAGATGCTCGAAGTCGAAGCGTTCGAAGAAACGTATGGCTGCCGATCGAAGCGACTTGGATTCGCTTTCCAACCATTGGCAGAGCTTCAGTAGCGTCTGCCTCGCCTCGGCGTCACCGGTCAGCAGATTCTCTTGTAGTGCTGGTACGATGGCATCAGGATGGCAGCAGCGGCCGAAATGCAGCATCTCCGCCGCGGCCTGCTCGAACGATTCTCCGCCGATGGCCGCCATCTCCAAAGCGCCTCGCAACACCAGAAAAACGTCGTCGGTGCTGGCCGCTACAATCCGCCAAAACTTCCGGTAGGTGGCTTCGCCGATGCGCCGATCGACCTGAGTCGCATCCTGGACACAGCGCAGGGGTGGCAATGATCTCAGGTGCCGCATGGTGCCCGCCATCGAGCTTTCCTCGCTCATCTCCGCCAACTCAATCGCCAACTCGACCTCGGGGCGGGCGACCGCAATGTCGACCGCCTGGCGCGGGGCATGCGGACGCACGAGGAAACCGGCCAGCAGTTGTAGCACCTCCTTGTCGGTGCTGCTGCGCAGACGATCCAGGATCAGCGAATGGAGCGGAGAGTGCTCGTCCTCCACGACTCCGCGGAACATCGAGTCATCCCAGTGCACCACCGCTAGCCAAGCGTCGACGAGGATCATGTTCTGATGGAATTCGAGATCGTCGAGCTGGCGTTTCAGTGCATTGATCAATTGGTTGCGTGGAGTGCGCATGTCTTTGCCGCGCCGCGCCCGCTGCCCCCAGCGGCGGCAGAGGTCGAGCACGCAGCGATTGGCCGGTGCTTGCAAGGCATGGCGATGCTTGATGGCGTAGTGCAGCACGGCATCGATGGCTTCGACCATATCCAACTCGCCCACCATGTCGATCGCCTGCTTCTTTTCCAGGAACGAACCATGCTGCAATACGTCACCAATTGTTGCCGGGTATTTCCAGGCCTCTTTCTGGAGAAGGGCTCGGTCGTCGGCGTTCAATCGTGACCAAGCGCGAACGATCTCTTTCCTGGAAGCCTCATCGTCACGCGCTATGAGGCTTTGCAACGCGCGTCGACGTAGGTCGGAGCGTGGGGAGGCCAAGCCTTGGGCGAGAACCGCGACAACGGCCATATTGCGCGACCGCTGCAGGACTTCCCAAGTCGCTGCGCGGGGTAATGGTAACGAAGTGCCCGTATTCACCATGGTGATCTCCATATACTTCCTGTGCCTGCGAAAAGAACGGGGGCTTGTAACTATGCCATGCGATCTTTGTCCAGGAGGTGCAAGTCTCCCAGAATGCGTATATTTCCTGGGTTGTAAGGTGGCGGGTCGGCGGCACGGTCGGCAGAACCGTTCTAGGCCTGCAGTTTGGAAAATTTGGAATTTTCGTTGTAAGGCAGCGGTTCTGGCGAGCGTCGTATTTGAAGGAGGTCAGCAGGTTAAGCGGATTTCACGAAAGGTGCCGCCGTCTGGAGAATTTGGATTCCTCGGGACCAAAGGTGTCCGGCCGGTGACGTCTAATAGAGTGACAGATGACCGGGATGGGAGAGAGGATAAGGAGCAGGATTCATGGCCGGGGGTGTTTCAACGCGAGATGCGGTGTAGCAGGCCAAGACACCTGCGGAGGCCATCGGGGCAGGTGGTACGGAATGGCGGATGGGAAGAGGAAGCAGCAGGCCCAAGAAGGGAGGAGAAATTGTCGTAGGGACGTGCCAAATGGTCGCCATGCGACCAACATGCGATTCGCCGATGCGTTAAATGGTGTCGCTAGCAAATGGTAATAGGCGGAATGGAGGATGATTTTTGAACCGGTAGTGTCAGGTTATTCGTACTTATGGATTGGGAGGGCGTTGAGGAAATGGCGGATTGGCGAGACTTTAATAAATTGGCACGGAATCTGCAGAAAGCTGGGATTCAATGCAGTGGTGACGCACTGCGGATTGTTTTGGGAGATTGAGGAATTGGTAGGGTTAATCGGTTGGCAGGGAAGCACTCGGGCGTTCCGCGAGCACCTGCTGCCATGAAGGTTGTGAGGGGTTTCTATCAAGGAGGAAGACAGGATGTTGGTATTGAGCCGCAAAGAAGGTGAGAAGTTGGTGATTGGTGACAACATTACGCTGGTCGTTTCCAAGATCTCGGGGAATCGAGTTTCCTTGGGGATTGAAGCGCCAGCGGATGTGAAGGTGTTTCGCGGCGAGTTGCTAGAGCAACAGGGCGAGGACGCCTCCGAAGGTGCACCCCTGCGTCGAGCGGCCACGGTCACGATCGACTTGAGCGAAGTGGTTCGGCGGAAGTTGGAGGGGGAGCGTCAAGCGGTTTGAGGCGTGCGAAGGTGGAGCCTTAGGAAGGGGAAGGGCCTAGTAGCGGTCGAATTTCCTTGGTGGCGTGGCCGAGGAAGTGATGCGCCATCAATTCGCCCACAGCGACAGCAGGCCACTCTCCCTGGATGGCTAGTTCGTGGTGGAGGACGAACGTTCCTTCGGCGCGAGCCTGACTGTGGATAAGAGGGACGGGCTTGTCGCATCGGCGGTGCGAGCGACGATGGAGGCCGTCGAAGCCGGGACCGACAGGAATGCCTGCCGCGCGCAAATCCCGGATGACATGCTGGCGGTAGGCTTTGAGCAGGGCTGACGCTTCGTGTTGATCGTGCACGGTAATGGTAACGGGCAGATGAAGACCCGCCTGGTAAAAACTAGGATGAGGTTCGGAAGTATAAGGAATGGTCACTGGCAGACCGTGGGGAGCTAGGCTCTGTGTGAGCGCTGCGGAAAACTCCCGGAAGTACTGTTGGCAGGTCTCGAGAATCGTCGGTAGCCACGGGAGTTGCGCCACGACAACGCGGGCTTGGAGTTCACTCATCGCATAAGGGCCGCTTCCTGCGCCGGCGGCGATTTTACACCGCTGCATCAGGGCCGGATCGGTGGTGAGCAAGGCCCCACCGCGTCCCGCTGATAACAGTTTGCCTCCCCCGAAACTAAGCGTGGCGAATCGCCCCCAAGTTCCCACCTGGCGGCTGTCCCGCCGCGCGGCGATGGCTTGGCAACAGTCTTCAATCAGGGCAATTCCCCGGCGCGTGCAAGTCTCCAGCAATTGCCGCGCATCTTGCGTCTGTCCGTGGACATGACTGGCAATCAACGCTCGACAACCGGGAGTGCGCTCGATCGCCTCGATAAGACGCTGCTGGTCAAGTCGCCAGCCTGTGGCCTCGGTGTCCACCAACACAGGGCGCGCTCCCACGCGCTCGATCGCCCAAGCGTTTCCCGGATAATCGTAGGCGCTCAATAGTACGCGATCACCCTCCCCGATGCCCAACGCTCTGAGACCGATCTCTAACGAGGCGGTACCGCTACTTGCCAGCAAGACTTCAGCACCGCCATACAGCTCGCTCAATCGCTCCGATAATTGCTCGTGCGCAATTCCCAGATAACGGCGATGGGCCTTTTCAGACACCGCCTGTGATAACGCATCGCGAATCGACTGTTCCAACGTCGCATAAATGGTCGATTCCAAACATCACCTCACCGGTTCAAGTATGCTAAATCCAGCTTCCCAACCGAACTCATTGTGTAACTCTAGCCGGTAGTACGTTGACCATGCAAGGAGAACCCGGGGCTTCTCGTCTGAAGATTGAAATCGCCGTCATTCTCGCCGGTCGACTCGACCGCCTGGACCGTCATGTGATCGAAGAATCGGTAAACGAACTGAGTTCGTGCTGGCAACGATGGATGGAGGATTTCGATTGGCAGCTTCGCGTGGTGGTGCGCGATGAATGGCCGATTGGGCACCGAGTGGAGCCGATGGAATTATTGAGTCAGGCGCGTCAAGAGCGAGATGAGTCGGGATGGGATTTCGTCATCGTCATCACTGCCGCGGATTTGATCAGTCATTATAAGCCGTCAGCGATCGCGGTGATCAGCAGCTCCTTAGACATCGCCGTCGTATCCACCGCGCGGATCGATCCTCGCGCAACCTCACCGCACAGCGCCGACAGTGAGCGGATGCGCCTGATGAAGTTGAGAGCAACTCGTCTCATGCTGTATGCGATGGGGCATTGGTTGGGGGTTGAACATGACGACGAGTCCGCCACGGTCATGGATCGGCTTCTGTCGCTCGACCCCGATGATGCGTCGATGCACTTCAGTGACGAGCAACTGGCTGATATGAAGCACGCGCTGCATGCCATCGCAGACCAGCGACTGGAGGAGCGCGAGGAGTTTCGCCGCACTGCTGACTGGAGATTCTACGTCCTGGCCATGTGGCAGAATCGTCAAGAGATCATTGGTGCCGTCGGTCAGGCACGCCCCTGGGAATTTCCGGTGCGACTAAGTCGATTTGCGACTGCGGCACTGTCGGCGACGATGGTATTCTTGATGACGGCCGAAGCCTGGGATTTTTCCATGAAACAACCACCGCGAACGGTGGTGATCTTTTTCGTTCTCTCCCTGGTGGCCACCACGTTTTACGTTACGATTCGTCAGAACCTATTGGTGCGGCGCATCGGACGCCGCCTATCGGAACAGATCGTTGCCACCAATGTTTCTGCCCTGATGATTATTGCATTGGGAATGTTGACCATGTTCGCCATGCTGGTGATGCTCAGTCTGACCGCCGCGTTTACCCTGTTTCCAAAAGAAGTTGTCCAAGGATGGGCGGCGTCCGTGCAGGAACCTTTGGTCTGGTCCCACTATCTGTTGCTGGCCGGCATGGTAGGGACACTTGGTATCCTGATTGGCGCACTGGGGGCAACTTTCGAAGAAGCTCATCATTTCCAGCATGTCGTGTTTGTCGACGAAGAGATCTGATGGCAGCACGGAGCAGGTCCATTCTCTCGCTGCCACCTATTGTCAGGGCCTGAATTAACAGTGGGAGAACTAGATGCATGAATTCCTTCCCCCCTCCGCGCAGCGGTTGGTCGTCTCGTATATCGGCATCCGTCGAGCAATCGGCTTAAGTGGAATGGTACTACCCGTGATGCTGGGGCCTGGCGGTTGGCTGCTCCTGGGTATCGAGATCCAGGATAATATGAGTAGCTATTATCATACGCCGCTGCGCGATCTGTTCGTCGGTACCCTGTGTGCGATGGGAGTCTTCTTGTTCTGTTATCGAGGGCACGACTGGATCGAGGACTGGACGGCCAATCTCGGGTGCTTTTTCGCCCTTGCAGTAGCATTCTTTCCGCTCGATCCTGGGCTGGCGCCGCTGCAACAGGATTCCTGGATCGGGTTAATTCATTGTTTGGCCGGTGGCGGATTCTTCCTCACGCTGGCCTTCTACTCGCTGGTGCATTTTCCTAGCGCCAAAGAGCATGAACTGGAACCGGAGCCTCATATTCGGCAGCGTGATCGGATCTACCGCGCCAGTGGGATCGTAATCGTGATCGCTGTGGTGATCATGGGGGGGTATCTATTTATCCTACCTGCGGAATGGAAAGAGATGCTCGATCGGTACAACGCTCTTTTCTGGTTGGAGTGGATTGCCTTGTGGGCGTTTTCTGCCGCGTGGTTGACGAAGGGACGAGTGATCATCGCCGATGTGATGATCGATCTGCTGGCCGAGGCGGAGGAGAGGTTATTGGGTAGGCAATAGCAGACGCCAAACGTGGCTCCACCTTACCTCGCATTTCCCAGATGCCTCTTCGGGCGTGACGAGCGCCATCGCCACGGGCGGTGAGCGCTGATGGCACCGACCAGGATCAGGTATGGCCAAAGCAGTGCCTTGGGAAAGAGCTTGGGGGCTGCGTCCCTATCGCTCCCACAACTGGCTCCTTCATGAGGGGTCTTGGGATAAGACAAGAACGGAGTAGGGCCCGAGGGAAAGTTCTCCGGTAGCCGGAAAGCCGTCACGCGGCTGGGCGATCGCCTCGATGTCCCCAGTTGGTTGATCGGAAAACGCTTCGCTGTAACCCTTCCAATCGGAATTCAGTCGTACCCGCCAGTTGCCTGCGCATGGAAAGCCGATTTGGTAAGCATCCCAGCTGCGATTAGCGAAATTGCACACGATGACTACATCATCGCCAGGCCCATGGTCCATCCATCGCTGAAACGCGATGACTTTGTCGGTATTATTCACATGATGAACATGGATGTGTTGGCTGAGCAGACCGCGCGTGTATCCCGCTCGGTTTAATCGCAAATGAATCAGATCGTGATAAAGCTGTAGCAGTCCACTGAATCGATCCGCTCGTTCCCAGTCCACCGGATCACCGTCGTCGAAATGCCGGTCTTCTAGCAGTTCTTGCCCCTGGAACAGCATAGGAATACCGGGAGCGACGAGCGTGGTGGCAGCAGCCAAGATGGAGAGTTTCTGCGCGTAGAAACTGTCGGCTTGGCCGGGCGTAATTTCTTCCGGGACACGCGCCTTGCCATTGGCGACCTCATCGTGCGACTCGCTGTACACGATCCGCTGGAAAGCTTCATGGTTGTAACGAAAACAGAGTGCGTCTCGGATCTTCGTCAGATCGCGATGTTCGTCTTCTACTTGTTGCACCACCTCGCGCACGGGGTGAACAAACTGGGCATCCCACTGGGCGGTGAATCCTGCTCCACCTTCCTCTACTGATTTGGTCAACCATTCGTCCCCCTGCAGATCTTCGGCGATCAACAACGTGCCCGGAAACTTTCGTTGAATTTCACCATTGATCCATTGCATCAGCGACCATCCTTCCGGAATATCGGAGGCATCGATTCCGTATACTCTACGAATGTAGGCCGTCATATCGTATCGTAAACCATCGACATGGTATTCTTCCAACCACATCATCGCGTTGTCATAGATGAACTGTCGGACTTCAGGTCGTCCGTAATCGGGGCGAGTTTCTCCCCAAGGAGTGGTACTGCGCCAGTCATTGTAAAAATAGATACCCCCTTTTTCGTTCTCGCTCCAACCGTCGAATCGCCATAAATCTAAGTCACTGGGGCCGAAGTGGTTGTACACGACATCCAACACCACACCGATTCCGGCGCGGTGGGCAGCCTTCACAAAATCCTTCAGCGCCCGTGGACCGCCGTACGCTTGTTCGATGGCGAAAATATGTGCCGGATTGTAGCCCCAAGAGTAGTCTCCGGCGAACTCGGTGACGGGCATGATTTCCACCACGTTCACCCCCAACGCGACCAAGTGAGGTAGTTGGGAGATGGCATCATGAAAACCGCCTGGCATCTGGTCATCGCTGCGCCGAAAAGTGCCGATATGCATCTCATAGATGACCAATTCGTTGATGGCTGGCAAGCGATAATCGTCGCCTTCCCAGTCGTAGGTTGGATCATGCACGATGGCATTTCCTACGGAGTTCGTAACTTCTCTAGCGTACGGGTCGATGCGGTCAAAGGTTTGCTCGCCACGGGTGAGGCGGTACTTGTACTGGTCGCCCACTGAGGCGTTTTCCACCACCGCATACCAATACCCGTTCTCATCCCGCTTCATCGGGTTGGCATCACCGCACCATTCATTGAACGTTCCAATGACGGTAACACGGTCTGCATGAGGGGCCCACACGCGAAAAGCGACTCCCTGTTCAAGTAGGATAGCGCCCATTCCAGGAGTGGGAGACTGGTTCGATTGCATGCGAGAAGATTCAGTGACGCTCATTCATGATGACCTTTGCAGAAATTTGACACAATCCAATCGTGCCGACCCAGGGGCACTCGGTGGTCACGACCTTAAGCGGGGGCCACGGACTCAAGTCGGGGTGACGCTATTGCATTTCCAGGTTACGAGTGCAACTAGCGTTTGCACCCGACCATGACTAGGGTAAATCGTGGTGCAATGCCATGGTGACGTCATCTGACTAGCACTGGCACGATCGCTCAAAATTCTTTACTTGTTTCTCCGCTTCCTCACGGGCAAGACCATATTTCTCTTGAATTTTTCCAATGAGCTGGTCCCGCTTACCAGCTATCACATCCAGCTCATCGTCTGTAAGCTTTCCCCACTGTTCTTTGACTTTCCCTTTCACTTGCGTCCATTTGCCTTCAATTTGATCCCAGTTCATTCCTACGGCTCCTAATTGTGAGAGTTGGCAAAAAAATAGTATCGGCGGCATCCCACAGATCGCCATCCATCCGATGGTTCTCTGGTGTCATCGCGCGTCACGAATGGCTTCGACAAGTTCTTGTTTTCGCATCTTGCTGCGTCCGGAGATTTTTCGTTCAGCGGCAAGGTTGCGCAGTTGCTCCACCGTCCATTCTTCCAGAAGTGTGTGCGGGTTCCCGGTTCCTCGAGTGGTTTTTTGGGGAGTGCGTCCCTCTCGCCGCCGTTGTTTGTTGACAGTGCGAGCAGCGATCTCTTCCGCACGTTCTTCGGAACGGCCTCGTTCGAGTTCCGACTCTTTCACGTGCTCGAATTGCCTCTTGTCTTTGTTGGACCAGCTCGGCATGATCCCACCCTCAATGTTCCATGACTGGAAAAATGGACTCGGCTCGGCGTTTCCATCATCTGATGACCGAGCAGTGCATAAAGAGTGCCAAAAGGTGTTTAAATAAAAGTATAAAAATAAAACACGTGCAACTTGGTGCAGATGCGTCCGGAATTAGATAATCGCAGGTCGTGACGGTGCGAGGATGATGGCTAGGCGTTGAGCGAAAGTCGACCACATTGGCTTCCGCAAAGCCAACTGTCACAGAGCACGATGAGAACCAAGGTGGTTTGGCGGTAGGTAGAAAAGGCAGGCTTCATCCTGCTGCAGCAAATGTGCACCAATCCATGCGGATCCAGAAGTTATGCACGAGCCGAGGCTCTCCGGGAATACCGATGGCGGTTCTAGCCAAGCGAGTGGGCAGGGTCGCCGGTAGAGGGCGGCTACTTGGATGGCATTCCGTCGCGCTTTTGCAGATGTCTGCGTAAAAGTTCGAGGTTGCGCCGATTGGATTTGAAGGCGGCATCGAATAGATCGCCGGCTATGGGAATGCTACCGGTCAAAGAGTCTACGGCGATATTGAATAGCATGCGTAAGATCAGCCATCTGGACGCGCCCAAGCGAGGAGCCTCAGCGAGGATCCATAGCGATAGGGCTGAGGTCACCACATCACCAATACCAGGAACCAAGCCGATGATCGAGTCCCACCCAAACTTCAAATTGGTTCCGGGGACGGCGATCGAGTGATCCAGCCAATGGGCCAGTTTTTCGATGCGTTGCCAACGCGAGTGCGACTCAAAAGACGATGAGGTTCGCTGCGAACTGCTGGAGGAAGTGCTGGCGTGAAGGTCGGCGCGGTTACGGTCAGGCATGATGAGGCAATCCAACGCGATGGTTTTTTGGGGGGAGGTAGTTCTAAAAGTTGGTGGGGAAACTGCGCATCGCCATGGTGTTCTTCGCGCTGACCTGTTCATTCAATGTCCAGAGATCGTACAGCCAGCCGAGGCCGAAAACAGCGCCCGTCAACAGATAGAGGATTCCTGAGATCCACTTGCCCAAATAGAAACGATGAATGCCAAAGAGCCCAAAGAACGTCAATAGAATCCAGGCTAGAGTGTAATTGTATGGCCCCTCCACGTAGCGAAGGTCGGCTTGGCGGTCCATGGAAGGGATGAGAAACAGGTCGATGATCCATCCGATAAAGAATAGTCCCAAGGTGAAGAACCAGATGGTCCCCGTAATTTGCTTCCCGTAATAAAAGCGATGGGCCCCCATGAAGCCAAAAATCCATAGCAGGTAGCCGACCAGCATGGAGTGAGTATTGGGGCGGGCGTTCCCTTGGGGGGTCGGAAGATCAATCGTGTTCATCATTTCTCGCTTGAGATGGTCTGGTGCAAGGACGCGGCAGTCCACCTTACCCGCTATGGGAGCCAGCAGCCGCTTTTTGTCATTATCTCCATTAATCCGGGGTAGTGTCGGCGAGCCTATTGCAATCCGCAGTGGAGTCGGCCTGCGACAATGCGCCATTGGTTGATTGATAAGCAGGAGAGTCGGCAACGTGAGCAACAATCACGGTGATGTTGTCCGACCCGCCGGCGGAGAGGGGCTGATTGATCAGACGCCGGCAAAGGTCAGTAGGCTGGCGATCTTCACCCAAGATCTCGGCGATGGTCGTGGAAGGGACATCAATAGGTAAACCGTCGCTACACAGTAGAATCGTGTCGTCTTTCTTCAGGCTACACTTGTAGACCTCCGGATCCAACTCGCGATGTCGCGTGCCCCCTATTATATTCCACAGCACGCGGCCTAACGGTGAAATCGCAGCTTGGGCCTGGGTTAATAGACCGCGCTCGACCATGGATTGCGCCCAGGTGTGGTCGCGGGTCAACTGTACCAGTGTCCCATCGCGGTAAAGGTAACAGCGGCTATCACCGACGTGAGCAACGTACATCGTCGCTCCCAGCACGTAGGCCATGGTCAGGGTAGTGCCCATCTCATGCAGGACGGGCTCCGATTCTGCCCGCTTGATCAGCTCTTGTTGCGAGTGTTCTAGAGTGCGTTTCAGCTCATGCAGGACATCCGTTTCGCAGGCAGCGCTGAGCTGAAAGAACCATGGTAACGAGTTCAGCACATAGGTCGCAGCGGCATCGATGGCCAATTGACTTGCCTCTGCTCCTCCCGCATGGCCTCCCATGCCATCAGCTACCATGAGCAAATGTCCCTCCACATCGCTCCACCAATGGCCATTCTCATCTCCCACGACATTCGTTTCATCGATAAGCATCGAATTGCGCAACCGTGCAACAATAAAATGATCTTGGTTTTCCGAGCGACATCGACCGATGTCCGAGAGGCCAGCGCAAACTAGTGACATTGTCGACCAAGATCCAGCAGATTGCTTCGAGTCTTTGAGATGGTTGAGAAAGAGGGCGGGCGTTGCCGAACATCATGTTTTCCATCAAGTCCGCAAGGCCAGCGCGAAGGAGCTGCTCGCTCGCGCTGGCCACCAAACCTCAAGGTCCTCCCACCCGCCCGTCACGGCATCACCATGCCCAGCAAGGCGGCGTGTGGCATCGATGCGTCCGTCCCATCGACTCAAAGGGCCCATCAACGTGGAGCGATATTTCGCGGGTCGGAGGCGTTGAAACTGAACCAGCCCGGTCTCATCTAGCTGACCACGCGACGACCGGCGATCAGGCTGATCACAAACAGGATCAGAAAGACGACAAACAGAACTTTCGCGATCCACGCAGCGGTACCGGCGACTCCGGTAAACCCCAAAACTGCAGCGATCAATGCGATAACCAAAAACGTTAGTGCCCAACTTAACATGTTATTGCTCCCTGAAAAAACGACTTGCCCTGCGGGTGCTTCGCCCTAAATGGACGATGCAACGACGCTTGCTGCCGGCACCCGATGATGATAGCTATACGCATATGCAACACACGTGCCATAGCGGACCTATCTACGAGCTGATCAACGATAGGGAGCAAAATATGCTTCCCAGAACGGCAATCGGGCTAGGTTTTCCCAATATATTCGTGCTTGACTGGGGAGTGGTCGACGGGGAGAGCGAAGGCATCGTTACCGTTTTGATCTGGGTTCCGGGGAGCGATGGCGGTGCGGCTGTCTGTGCGGCAACCACGTTGGCATGGAGACGATCAGCCGTTGTGGTGGTGGGCGAAGCGACTTGTAGCGGGATGCCGCGGTGGGGCGGTGTTCGCCAACCACAGAGAAGACCGAATCGTTGAGAAGGCCATCGGTGATGAGGGCCATGCTGATGCTTACTCCACGATCTGGCGGCAAAAGATCTCGGCACGGTGGGCGAAAACCAGGGTGCATCGGGATGTACGCCAACTGTCGAGAAGGTAGCCAATGATGGAGTAGGCGTTGGGTTGAGTTGCGTGGTGAACTGGGGCTTGAGAGGGGGACCGGTGGGAGAGTGTCACGGAGCCGCAGACACACCACGTTGCTGTGCGTCCTCAATCCCTTGATGTAGCAGTTCGGTCGCTTCGGCAGGATCGTCCCCCTGAGGCTCCGGAGTGGTGCCGGCGTTTCTCATCACCAAGCTCAAATCCACCGATACGGCGAAATGGTCTGAGCCGGTAATGTAGTGGCGTTGCAAATTTCGCATCGCAAATCCGTCGCTCACGAATACATGGTCGATGGGGAATCGCAGGAGAGGGTATCGGGAGTGAAACGTCCCCAAAAAATTGCGCCCCACGCGGGGGTCATTCAGGCCGCTTAGACGCTTGAATAGTCGCGTCGTATGGGACCAGGCGACGTCGTTGAAATCCCCGGCGATAATCCACGGTTCATTGCGCCGCGCAGCCACTTCCTTGGCGATTAGCACCAACTCGGCATCCCGCACGCGGCTGTCCCGTCGCTCAGGCCCCGTCGAATCGTCCACTCCAGGCGGCGTGGGATGCACGGCAACCAAATTCACCGGTTCTCCCTCGAACATAAGCTTCGCCCAGATACTGGGGCGACGTTCTTCGACCAGAAACCGCGTGCGTGGAGATTCCAACGGGAGGCGGCTCCACACACCTAGTCCCAATCCCTCGCCCCGGATTTCCTCATGGCGATAAGGGTACACGTTCGCTAGATCGTCCAGGGCTTGCCGCCAATCCTGATCCAGCTCGACCAGAATCAGTACATCCGGCGACACGTCGCGTAATTCGCTGATCACTGTCTCCCCGAACTGTGCCGTGTCGGTCTCGTAGTGCAAGTTGGAGACGAGCAAGCGGTAGGTCGAAGCAGCGTCGCTGGCTGCTGGCACTTCCACTCGAAACAGCGGGGTGAACTTGACGATATGAGATGCCTGCCACAAAGTCGCCACCAGGCAAACTGCCAACCAGCCGATCAACTCGGTTCGCGAGAAACTTCGGTGATAAAACGCGATTCCGATCATTACACCAACCAGCAGGAACAACAGTTGCAGCCGCGGAAAATCCCAAACGCGAATGAACCATTGTCCAGACCGAATCAGCGGCAGCACTGTTCCCATGATCGTGACCGCGCCGAGGATTCGAAGAAGCCAAGCCATTTCACTACCCGTCTGTTCGTACGTCGAAAATTCTTTTCTCGCGCATTGTACGTAGGTAGTCCCCAAATGTCGTGGACCGCTGGAACAATTGGTCGAGAGGATGGGAAAGGTTTGGCGAAAAGGTAGAGTTGGGCAGGGCGGGGGCATGAGAACAGGGCTCCCTAAGATTCGGTGCCCAAGTCCTGCCGGCCAAGCCACTGGTCGCCCAGAAGAAGAATGATGCTGAGAATGACACCACCGTCCAGAATCGCCGTATGCCATGAAGTACATCGCCACAGCGAAAGGAAAAACGATGCGGATCAAAGGCATCATCTTGTTTCTTCGTCGCGTGTTCGCCGAGTTCTCAGGAGATGATTGCCCGCAAATGGCCGCCGCTCTGGCGTATTACACTGTATTCTCGCTGCCGGCCGTTATGGTCATCGTTTTTTCGGTGGCGGCCATGTTCTGGGATGCGTCGGACGTTCAGCGACTGGTGAACAGCGAGATGCAGTCGATTCTGGGAGCGGAGGGTGCCCAGCAGGTACAGGCGATGCTCGATCATCTTGATCGATCCGGACGAAAAAAATCGGGAACACTGATGGGTATCGCCGTTCTGGTGCTGGGGGCTAGCGGTGTGATGATGCAGTTGCAGACGGCACTGAATCGAGCCTGGGGGGTAGAGTTGAGCATCGAATCGAAACGCAAGTTGCTGCTGCATATGATCGTCAAGCGGGTGGTATCCTTGGCGATGGTGTTGGCCATTGCGTTCGTACTGGTGGTCTCTCTAGTGGTGAGCACGCTTCTACGGGCACTCCAAGAGCAGCTCGGCGGATGGTTGCCAGATTATCTTTCTGCCCGGACTTTGATGGTGGGCAATACTGTGGCCAGCGTCGCGATATTTTCCCTCTTTTTCTCCGCCATGTACAAATTCCTGCCCGATGCGAAAATATCTTGGCGGGCCGTTTGGCCGGGAGGGCTCCTTGCCGCGGTACTCTTCCTCCTGGGACGTGGTTTGCTGAGTATGTATTTGGCCCGTAATGATGTCGCATCCGCTTACGGTGCCGCCGGCTCGGTCATACTGATCATGATCTGGGTGTATTACTCGGCAATGGCCGTACTTCTCGCAGCCGAATTTACCCAGGTTTACTCACGTCGGGTACTTAAAATCGGCTGGCAGTCGTTGGAGGCTACCGAAGAACAACCTTCTCACGGCAACGTCTCCGCGTCGCAGTCAGAGAATCCACAACCATGACAGTTAAGAGATGTTTTCGTTGGACGATGCAATGAATTGCTAGGAACGCAGTAGGTTGGCGAAACAAACAGGTGCTTCTCCATTGATGGGACGGAACGCATACCGTTGTTTGACTGCCAATTCTCTTCAGTGAGCATTGCCGCGACTAGTTCGGGCTGCTCTTGTCCACGCGTGCGACCTAAGGGAAGAGGTGTACCCGACAGGGGGACTGATTCCAGGACATTATGGTCAGGGTGACCGCATGAAGGTGCCTACAGAACGCTACGTTGTCGGCAGCGCACGGAGAATCTGTTGCGCGCGTCTGCGCCGCTGGAAACGTAGCCTGGAGCCCCGCTCCTTGCCTCGAGGATCTTCAAACAATAGCCTTGTGGCCGCTGATCGCCCAATACCTTTCGTGCGGGAGACATTCCAGGTGGGTGGCGGGTGCCAGATTCTGCCGCTCGGGCGGGTGTTCCGTTCACCATACGGATGGCCCCGCTGTGTCCAGGCACCCGCGAGCGGCGGAATGAGGAAAAGCGGGGCTATTTGTTCGTAAAACTCATCGCCAAGAAGTTCAGGCTGCGCTCAGCTAGTCGAGTCAAGGTCTGGTTGGCTTGGCCTTCCTCGTTGAGCGTTTCCTGCAACAAATCGGCCCACTCCTTCTTGCCCAGTTTTTCTGCGAAAGCGCGAGCGGTACCGTACCCGGCCATTTCATAATGCTCGATGCGTTGTGCCGCCGCGACCACAGCTGCGTCCCGAACCTCGGGATCAATGTCGCCTTTGAGGACGTCTTCCCCTTCCTTGATCAGCCCGGCCATCCCCATGCACTTGTGACCGCCAGGCTCGTACTCCGTTTGGGAAAGAATTTGTTCAAGACGCTTTACGTGATCCTTCGTTTCTAACAGATGGTCGGCGAACGCCTGTTGAAGTTCCGCATTCGTCGCGGCCTTTTGCATTTTGGGGAGAGCTTCCAGAATCTGGTTCTCAGCACTGTACAAATCTTTCAGTTCATGGATGAGTAATTTTTCTAGGGAATCAATTTTGAGGCTCATTATAAGCTCCTTTAAAAGAGTTAAAGCTACGAAAACAAATGCTCGCTACGGAAACGTACGACACACAAACGATCTCCAGCACCAGCCACCTCGAACGAGAGACAGCACGTGCTGTACATTGCCTCGTTAGGAGAGGTTTCAACCCCAGGTTCTGTGGGGCAAGTTAGGGGAGAGCAATGCGACAGAAGGCCCGGAGGGATTCCATCGGGGAACTCTTCTGCGATTACCTGTTGGATATAGGATTGCCGGTTGGCAGGTTTAGGGTGGGTGCTGAGCATCTCGGGTGGACCGTCACCACCAGCGGCTTCCTCCAGGATGCGCATGACATCGAGCATGGCTCGAGGGTCGTATCCGGCACGAGCCATCAGGCGAACTCCCCACTTATCTGATTCCAGCTCATCATCACGACCGTATTTCATGTTGATCAGTTGGCCGATGGCTGCCGCCATGTGCGCCGTTTCGGTACTTCCTCCGGCGACTCCAGCAGCGCCGACTAACCCCTGCGTCAGCTTCAGTTTTGCCAATCGCTGTGCGCCGTGCCGCATGAGTACATGACCAATTTCATGCCCCAGGACTCCCGCTAACTGGGCATCGCTGGTGAGGCGGCGGTACAGTCCAGCGGTTATAAAGATTTGACCTCCTGGCAGGGCGAAGGCATTGATCGTGGAGTCGTCACGCAGTAAGTGGAATTCGAAAGAAAATGGGTTTTCGCCACTATTTTCCCCCGCGATTGCGTTCAGTGCGTCGACCAGGGCCGCCCCGATGCGATCGACGCGCGCCTGTCCTTCTCGATCCGGGTGCAACCCGCCGAATTGTGCAGCCATTTCGGGCGCTGCTTGCAACCCCAGCGCAATCTCTTGTTCCGGAGTGAGCGCCACGCGTTGGGCCTCCCCGGTGACTGGATTTTGGTCCGTCATGGAATAATAGGAAACGAAGGAGACGATGGCGATGATGGCCGCCAAAAGAATACGCAAGGAAATGCCCGTGCTTCTTCGCTTGCCATAGGTTCGACTGGGCCACACCATACGTCGACAAACTTTTTTGTAATGCGTTTGGGAAATGTGTTAAGGTCCGCCAAGTCAAAGGACGGCACGATGCGAACCGACGGGAGGTTGCCGTCCATCGAAGGCGTTGGTCAAATAATGGCGGAAGACTGAGTAGTGCAGCGCCCACATGATCAGCAGCAGACTGCCGGTGAGGCCGAGGCTGATCGTTGGCGTGGCGGGAACCGTTGCTCCAACAAAAAGCGAGAACAATCCGTAACCTAAGAAAGCTACCCAATCGACGGGCAAAAAGTAATCGACCAAGATGGCGACGACCGCGCTGACAAGCAGCATCCACAGGATTGTTGGTTGGTTGAGCCACACAAAGATATCTTGCATGTCTGCTGGTTTTCCTAATGAATGAAGGTTGAGGTTGGGCCGGGAAGAGTGGCTGAGCACCTGGTACCGCGGGAGCGGGGAGACCCGTGCCAACGGACTCACCGCTGTTCTGGTTGCTAACTCCTGGCCCCAATTTCGCCGCCGGGAATTGGTATCTTCAAACCGCGACGGAACGCCTCGAGTTAGTAGCAAAGGGCGCGCCAGTTTGTTAGTGACTACCGATCTTGCTTGTCGGCACAGCATGCACATCCGCCGCCAAGCCAGGAAAAACCGTCGTTCCCATTGCCTACGGATCACCGCGCGTCGGATTGGTCGGTGCTGGCGTGAAGAATTTGGTGGAGGAAGGGTGATTTGATGGCCACCACGGTGGTTGTTGCTCTACCATGAGCCCTTATCGGAACCCGATTGCGTACAAGGCAGAGTGGTCACCAGGATTGAGTAGCCAGGCCACTGCATCTTTTCCTGTTGCTGCGCCACGTCACTTCCGCGGTGGTGTGCTAGGCTTCCCCATCGTCACCAGGTTGCGCTTGTTGAATGAATCGAGAACGATGGGCTGTCGGTTGGAACGTCTCGCGGTCGTCCGGGGGCGAGTTTGCCTCTTTGGGCGAGCTGCAGCGACGTGTAGGCAGCTCTTCAACGGTTTATTCTTTTTCACTTAGTCAACGCCATGGGGCCTGGAAAGCCGCCTTAGGTTGCTCGGTAGACCAATCGGTTTTCCAGTGACGGACTACTTCAAGCCCCGCAAAGTACGTGATCGCAACGCTACACAACGCCTCGATCCTGGCTACGTGAGCAATGGTCTCCCTTTATTGGGCTTTTGCCAGCATGAGGACTGCTCTTGCCGCCGGGCGAGTAATTGTCTAGCTACATCAGGAAATATGCTGTCCACTTGGTACCCATCGTGGAACGCCGATTTCTTGCGAGGCGCACTTTCCAATGAAGAAGCAACTGCCAACGATGTTCCCCGTAGCGGCGATAAGTCTGCGGTGTCTGATTGGCATCGTCGTTTGTGTGCTGGGGGAATCCATGGCGGTGGCGCAGGTCGAGCGGTTTGATTCTCCGCAAACGATGTACGTCGCCGAGGAGGAAGCCGAGGTTCGTTCGGGGCCAGGGGACGACTACTATCCCACCAGCACTTTACCGATGGGCCAGCCGGTGGAGGTGCATTTGCGCACGGCTGATGGCTGGTTGGGCATTCGTCCTCCCGAGGGGAGCTACAGTTGGATTCCTGCTCGCGCCGGTTATTTGCTTCCCGGCGGGCGCGTCGTCGAGATCATGGAACCGGAAACGGTTTGTTGGATCGGATCGGAGGTAGCGTCGCCCGAGCTACTGCGTTGGCAAGTCGCACTGGGGCAGGGGGAGCAATTGGTGGTGCTGGGCGAAGCGCATCGCCAGCGCAGTGACGGCTCCTCAGAGTTGTGGTATCGAGTGGCCCCGCCGTCGGCCGAGTTTCGCTGGATCCATCGCTCGCAATGTGCTGTTGATCCGCCCCCGCCTGGTCCAGCTATCGAAGCAGCCGAGGCACAAGTAGCGGATGACCAACGAGCGATGGGGGACGAGCCTGCCAGAATCCCGGCGGACAAGCGGGTGCGACGCTTGCCTCGAGATACGGCTACCGCCTCCCGCACGCAGCGGCGCCCGGCGGAGACGAGGCAGGGGGCGGGACAATCGTCGTCGGCGGTTCGATCGGCCGGCAGTGTCGCACAGCAATCGCCAGGCTCGGAGGTCTTGCCGGCGCAATTTGTAGCAAATCAAGGGGGCGCGCAGGAGCCTGGATACCTCATGGCAGGTGAGCAATACTCCGTCATGGAGACAGTAGAGGGCGAGCAATGGGAGTATGCTAGCGATCCGCTCTATGAGGAGGATGCCCCGCTTTCCGACGATCCGTTGGACGACCCCGAGGCGTGGCGCGGATGGCATGCGTTCGATTTCGAACTTCCCCAATGGCACTTTCCCATCTTACGTCGTCTTTTCAGCAGTCCGGAGGATGAACCGGCGGCGTTTGACCCTTTAGCCGATGATCCCTATAGTTTGGAAGTGATGCGTCCTCCGCGTCGTTCGCCGATGCTGCCTCCCCCCACCTCGACACGGTTCCGACGTAGCACGCCGAGAGTGGCTACGGAGCAGGTGGAAGTTATGGTTCCGCGTAGGCAAACGCCTTGGCGGGATCCAGCAGAATTGCGACGACGTCGCCTCGAGGGGAGGTTGGGTGATGCGCCAGCGGGAACCGATGCCCGCAGCATCTTAGAAGAAATTCAGGACAACCTATCCGCATTGGGAACCAAATCGACGACCGGGGCGATGGGCCAGTTGGGAATGCCTGGCCGAACACCGATGTCAGGTCATCCCGTGTCGGGGGAAATCTCCACAGCAGCACCTCGGAATCCAGGTGCGATGTTGACCAGCGAAAGGGCATGGTACGGTGTAGGTGCCAGCGGTCGGGCTGCGGGAGTGGAGAGCGTTCCGGCCCTGGAGTCGGTTACCGCGACCTCGGCCACTGGTCGCGGCGAAGAAGCCTTAGCTGCGCTGCAGATCGCCTTGAGCCAGGAAGTGGCCAAGCCAACCGGTGCTTGGAATCTGGCGCCACTGCGCACAGAAATCGTTCGCCTGATCGAACACGGCGACACGCCACTGGTGCGAGGTCAGGCCCGTCTGTTGCTGGAACGTTTGGAGGAGTTTCAAGGGCATGCCAGCCGCACGGCCTTGCTGGGGACTGCTTCCTTGACCATGAGAGGAGCTGGGCAGGACACGGCATCGTTTCTGCCAATTGCCATGAGCGGCGGGCATGCGCCCGTGGGAGCTATCCCTGATGCTGCTCCCGCGGTCGGCAGTGCGGTCGTCCCTGCCGCATATGTCGCCACGGCTAAGGGAGCAGGGACGATTCCTTCGGTATCTTCTACAATGCCTGTGCCGAAGTCAGATTCCGAAACGCCCGTGTTCCGATCGCGGAGCACCGCTACCGTTGACGGTCAAATTCCGTTCGATGCCACCGGGATTTTAGTTCCCGTCTATGCCGGGGATGCGGCCCAGCCACGCTATGCGCTGGCTGGTAGTGACGGACACATCATCGCCTACGTAACGCCGCTGGCCGGAATGAAGCTGGATCATCATCTACATCAACCAGTCGGCGTGTACGGGCTGCGAGGCTACTTGCCGCAATTGCAGGCGCTGTATATCCAAGCGGAGCGCGTGGTCCGTTTGCCTTAACCGGTGCCATGGCGTGCGCCGCACCGCGTGGCGGTGCATCGCGTTGTAGGATCGCCTCACTTGCCGATGCAGAATCGACTGAAGATATTATCCAGAATGTCTTCGCTGTGGACTTCACCCATGACGCCAGCCAGTCGATCGATGACCCATCGCAAGTCAGCGGCGACCAGTTCGTCGGCGGCGCCAAGGTTGACCGATGCGATGGCCGAGTGCAGCGCCTGACGAGCGGCGATCAATTCGGCGTGGCAACGTGTCAGTGTCGACAGTAGTGCGCTGCTGCGCGGCCCTTGAGTGCTGTTGCTCAACGCTTGCCGGAGGTGCTGCTTCAGCGTCTCGATCGTCTCTGGGCGATGGATGCTGACCTCCAGCGCGCCACCGGTGGCCTGGCCAGACTCCCACGCATCAGGCAGGTGCGCGGGTTGATCCGCTTTGGTCCACAGAACGGTCACGGGAGCAAACGGTTGCACCTCAGCCAATAGGGCTTGCCATGCAGTCGGCGGTACCTGCTGGGGATCGACGCAGAGTAACAGCCAATCGGCGCGTTGCAACTGTATGCGCAAATGCTGTTGCGCCACGGCGCGCGGGCTATCATCCTGCCACTCTTCCCAGCCCGCCGTGTCGATGCACTCTATGCGCAGGCCGCCGAGGTCGACGCTACTGCTAACGGCGTCTCGGGTGGTGCCGGCTCGATCACTGACGATGGCGTGCGGGCGACCGAGGAGAGCGTTGAACAGGCTGCTCTTGCCGGCGTTGGGGTATCCCACCAGCACCACGCGAGGCTCGCTGAGCCGGTGCCCACGTGACTCGATCTGCTGCAAGAGGCTGGCCAGTTGATGGTCGATCGCCTGCAGTCGCCCGTGCAGCGTCTCGGCGGAGATGAACTCGATGTCTTCCTCGACAAAATCCAATCCGGCTTCCAAGTGCGCCAGCAGTTCGATCATCTCGTCGCGCAGGTGCCGCACCGGATGGGACAAGTTGCCCGCCAATTGAGCGAGGGCTGCATGCAATTCCTCGGGCGTTTGCGCCTCGATCACTCCCAGTACCGCTTCGGCCTGCGCCAGGTCGAGTTTGCCGGCGAGGAACGCCCGCAACGTGAACTCGCCGGGGCGAGCCAGCCGCGCTCCACAGGCGATGGCCGTCTCCACCAGTCCTGCCAAGATGGGTAGGGAGCCGACCACGTGTAATTCAGCCGAGGGCTGGCCGGTGTAGCTGCGCGTGCTGGGCCACCACAAGCAATGGGCATCGATCGAATAGGAATCCAAAGGCGATCCTTCGACGTGCAGACGACACGTGCCCGGCAACCGCACCGCGCGGCCATTGGTTGGTAGTTTGGTGGCCGGGCATGAGCCGTTTGCTGGTGGCTCGCGGTCCGTGCCGATCGGAAAAAAGAATTGGCTTAGCACCGCATTGGTGCGCGGTCCGCTCAGGCGCACGATGCCCCGGACCGCTGGAGCATCCGCACTGCTGATGGCCACAATGGTATCGTCGACGTCCATAAGCGAAGGATTGCCGTGGTTGCGACTCGGGCGTGGTGTCGGCTGACTAGGTGCCATGGTCTCGGGGGCCAGCCTACGGGCCACCGGGGGAACCAAGTTGCAGTCGGCCCGTCTCCGCTTGCCGTCGTGGCGGTGGGGATGCACCGATGGGGCCCGGAGCCGCGCCGGTTCCCACCCCGGGCGAACCGGAGGATCCGGTGACGCTTTCCAGTCCCGGCATCTGCCCGAAAAGATCCAGGACGGCCTGGAACGCCTCGTTGAACAGTTGTTGTGTTTCGGCAGCAGCCATCAACTTCAACTGTCCGACCAGTCCTTGGAGGAAAAAACGTGGCATGGTGAAAGATTGCGGATCCAGCTGTGTCAGCCTCTGCTTGGCTTTGTTCATCGCGGAGTCCCAATCGGAGAGCAAAGTCTTGGAAGTCCACCGGCCGTCGATTCTGATCATGTACCAGCGGACGATGGGCTTACCCTGAGCAGAGATCTCGATGACCCCCTCGTCCTTTTCTTCGTTGATAACTACGAGAGAGACTTCCTCGTCTTGGCTCATGGTAAGCGAGCGCAGGCCCTCAAACGGTGGCGGCAGTTGTTGCATTGATCCTCCAGCAAATGTGTCCTGGAGGGCTTGCAGGGAAGGAAGGGTCTCGCCATGCAGCCTCGCCAACCACCGGATAATATTCTCCTTTTCGAAGTTGTGCTCTTCCCACAGCGACGGGTCGGCCAGGATGTCGAGGAATTGGGACAGTTGCGGCCAGGCTTCTTCCATCATGGCGCGTCGCTGGGGATCATTCTTGAAGATGGGGTGTTCCAGAATGAATTGTTTCTTCTCTCTAGCGACCGTGGCCATAAGGTTGATCAGTTCTTGCAAACTGGTGCGCAAGGGGGCGACCTTCTGCATGGCCAAGGCGAGAATCTCCGCGATGTCGTTTTGCATTTTGGGAGTAAGCATGTGCCAGAGTATCGCCGCATGGCCAGCATTTGCTTCCCGCTCGACGATCTCCGCCCACTGGCGGAGCGTGATATCGGCGTCGAACGGGTATTGAAGCAGTTCGTCGGGATCCACGCGGGGCACTTCAGTGACCGCTCGTTTGGGTTCTGCCTTGGGCAAAGGTTTGTTAAACGCTTCGGGTTTGCCGAGCTTCAACGCGCGGAGTTGATCAGCAAAGGATAGTCGCGAGAGGGGGATCTCCGCTTCTTTCCCGTCGCTGCGACGCCGCAAGATGACGCCGTCATCGGTCAAGCGAACGAACTCGGCGCGTACTTCAGCGCCACCGATGTTCCACACGTTGGAGGAAAGGTCGCCTTGCTGGGCAATGGCGCTTGCACGATGGCCGGCAGTCAACGCGACGGAATTGGCGACGAGGCAGGCCAGGAGATGCAAGACGAGCCGGTGGCGCATGCGGCGGTGCATTTTCGTCCTCTCAGCAGAGAATTGACAGGATGAAGAACGGATTCTGAAAGACTCGTTTATTGTAACTAGACCCGGCGATGCTTGTGCTCCACTTTTCCGGTGCTAGGCCGGGGCCGGCCGGGGGATGCCGCGGCCGGCATGGGCAGGGGTTAAGGTAACGAGTCGAAACGTGGCGGCACGTCGACGAGGGATGGAGATTCGTTGGACGAGGAGGCACCGACATAGATTTCGCATGTACAGCGCAGCGGGCCGGTGGTCGAGGAGCGTTTGCAGCGCAACCGCAAGCCTGTCTCGGTGACTCGTACCACCACGGCGTCGACGTCGGGATCGGAAAGTTCGAAGTGCACGGTCGGTTTATGGCCAAAGGGTTGGGGAAAGGCAAGGGCGAGGACCGCTTCTCGTTGAGCGGGCGCGAAATCGATGATCATGCTGCCGCTAAGATAACGTTGGCCTGCTTCGTCAACGTCGGTGATCAACTGCAGCAGGGGAGCGTGTTCACCGCTCATGATCTCGCTGTCCTGCGTCGCTGACGCTTCATCGTCGAGGATTCCCGGGGGCTGATCAGTCGCCAACGAGGCAGAAAAATCCACTACGAGACCAGTCGTGCTTGGCGAGGCGGACTCGGATGCCGTGTGTTGCCAGGGGGCGTGCGGCATCGTCGCGGGGGCGGGAGACGTCGTTGCCGTCGGCCGTTCAGCGGCTGGGGGCCGCGACCGCGGCGGGTGACCGCGCCATGACCAAGCGAGTTCGACCGCGCGACGGATCGCCCAGGAGAGGGACGCTGTCAACTCCCGCCAGTGTTGCCAGCGGGACCACCCCGCGTGTTGCAGGTGGTGTGCCAGCCAGGCTTCGGCTATCCCCACGCCGACAATGGCGATTAGCGATTCTCCGATGGCAGCCGATTGGAGCGCCACCGCGCCGATCAAGTTGAGCCAGCCGACATCGATCCACAGCAAGATCCATGGACCTGCCGCTCGGTAGGCGGATACACTTCGTTGCATCAACAGTGGGGCACGAACGCAAGTAGCAAGGATGAAGGCCACCACGGCCAAGCTGCTGCCCCATCCCGGAGACCACTGCCGGGGCGGACCGACAATGGCCGCTAACCACATCAAAAAACTGCACACCATCCATGCTACCGCCAACATCGACGGTAGCGACCAACGACTCCACCAAGGCCTACCGACGGGCATGCGCCGCATGAGAGTTTACGCCGTCACGGCCGCTACACCCAGGCGTTCGGCCAGCTCGCCGGCTCGAGAGGTGTCTTCCCAGGAGAACCCGTCCCGCCCGAAGTGCCCACCGGCTGCCGTCGCCCGGTAGATGGGGCGCTGCAGATCGAGGTACTTGATGATTCCCCCCGGGGAAAGCGGAAAGAGCTCCTTGACCGCTTCGCAAATCGCCGCATCATCGACCTTGCCAGATCCTTGGGTATCGACGTGCACGCTGACCGGGTCGCTAACCCCGATGGCGTAGGCTAGTTGCACTTCACAGCGATCGGCCAGACCAGCGGCCACGATGTTCTTGGCAACATGCCGCGCCATGTAGGCCGCGCTCCGATCGACCTTTGTCGGATCCTTGCCGCTGAACGCTCCCCCGCCGTGACGTCCCCAGCCACCGTAGGTGTCGACAATAATCTTGCGCCCGGTCAAACCACAGTCGCCATGAGGTCCGCCGACGACGAACTTGCCGGTGGGATTGATGTGGTAGGTGATGTTCGAGGTGTCCAAGTCCTCTGGCAAGCACGGTTTGACGATTTCCTCCTGGACGAACGCGCGGATCTCAGCTTGGGTGACATCCGGAGTGTGCTGCGTGGAGACGACAACTGCGTGCACGCGTTTGGGAAGAAAGCCTTCGTACTCAATGGTTACCTGACTCTTGCTATCCGGTCGCAGCCATGAGACCACGCCGTTCTTTCTCGCATCGGTCAGCCGATTGGTGATGCGGTGGGCAAGGGCGATGGGCAGCGGCATCAGCTCGGGAGTATCGTTGCACGCGAAGCCGAACATCAGGCCTTGGTCGCCAGCACCGATGTCTTTGTTTTGCGCCTTGTCTTCATTGACTCCTTGGGCGATATCCGGGCTCTGCTCGTCCAGGCTGACCATTACGCAGCACGTGTCGGCATTGATGCCTGCCAGGTCGTCGACATAGCCGACTTCACGGATAACATCTCGCACTACGCGCGTGTAGTTGACCTGCGCTTTGGTCGATATCTCCCCGGCGATCATCGCCAAACCTGTGGTGACGAGCGTTTCGCAGGCCACGCGGCTGGTCGGATCCTGAGCCAATAGGGCGTCCAATACTCCATCGGAGATCTGATCCGCCAGTTTGTCCGGGTGCCCCATACTGACCGATTCGCTCGTAAATAGATACTTACCACTAGCCAACGTTGATACCCCTATCCGATTCCCAGTCGATTTATCAAAGAACCCTGCACGCCCGTCACACGCCTCCATGGTCTACCGATGGCGACACCTCGACGGACAATCGCATTAGTATACTTGCAGATGGAAAGGGGCGAAAGCGGCACATGGCAGTTGAACAACCGGTCGCGCGTCACTGCTCAATGGTGACCGACATCGGTTTATGGATCAACGTTCCCCGATACCCGAGATAGAGTTCCCCGTCGAGCGCAATTCCGCGAAGGCGTTCCAGGCTACCTACGACCATGAGGTGGGCCGACAGGGTTTGATGAGCAGCGATTTCCAACGGAAGTGACTTTGGACCAAAGTCGAGTGATACCCCTCAACAATAGGAGCTGCCTGCCACAAGAATGGGATAGGGATTGTTGTTGGTAATCCGCAGTTCGATCTTTTGGTAGGGGCTGTATTCGTCGTGTAGTTCTTGCCGCTGCCCGGTGGTCTCGATTTTCACTCGGTACGCTGGTAGGTAGGTTGTCCACAAGCTCTCGATAACAGGGGCCGCGACCAAAATGGTGCCGATCGCCAGTAACAACCACGGTAGAAAAGCTTTCGCGTGTCGCATCGATTCTGACCTCACGCTTGAAGTCGCGGCTAACGGATCGCCTGCTGGATGGCCCTTCATTGTAGGTTGGCTTACTAAGGGATGGCAAATCGATTTTAGTAGCCCTCCTCGTCAGTGATGCTCCACGTGGGGCTGGAGCCATCGCGGGAGGCAGTTCGCGGTTGGACTTCGTAGGCATGGGGATCATCGTAATAGGTTGATGATTCTTGCGCCGGGGCGTTTTCTGCAGGGGGAACGGTAGGCCGCGGAGTACGTTTTACTTCCTCGGTGCTCTGCGTTTTGTCGGCAAACGCCTCTGCTGCGGCGGGATCGCTGAAGATGGAACCGACGCGGCCCTCGACCGGATCGGTTCGTTCCCATTTTCCACCCACCGTAGCGTAGTCATCGAGAAAACCCGGATGGCCGATAGCGCAGCCGCTCAACACGAGGAGGCTGGCCAGCGTAACCGTTGCCCTTGGTAGGTTCCCCTTGGTTGGCAGACAACGTGGGAGGGAAACGTCTTGGCCACTATGGAATTTCCCAACTTGTCTCTTCCGCCACATGTTGCTGGTTCTCGCTTTTTGTAACTGGTCAATCGTCGGTTCATCGTCCCGCCGCGGGGTGACTGCTGCGCTCCCCGGTTGGTTACTCTAAAGACTGAGATCGGCAGATTGCGACGGTGCGGTTTAGGCAAAGTTTGCAGCCTGGGCGGGGTGAGGTTGGCGGGCCGTAGCCCGTAGCGAGGGGATGCTACGCGATTACACGCCGTGGGGCGGCATCGGCATGCGGCACGCGCCGCTGATACTCGCCGAGTCAAGAGAGCGCCTGGATGGCTGTTGCAAGCAGGGCGTGGGCAGAGATTGCAAGGAGCAGTTGACGAGCCTATAACGCTGGCAGTAGTGGGGAAGGGGGCGCGGTTGACGCCACGGCAGCGGAAGACGACGCCTTGCGAACATCAGCGGCTGGCCTACCGTAGCGGCTTATTTGATGCCACCGGTTGGACGACCTGATATGACGCCGCGCAGGTCGATCAGGCGGGCCGGATCGCGAGCGATTTTATCCGTAGCGATCCGTGCATCTTCCACGATCGGCTGCAGACGGCGGGTAAGTAGTTCGACGTTTTGCAATGTGTTGATCAGCGAATAGTAGAGTTGATCGTCCTCGATCAGCTTGGCCAACGTGCCCTGACCTTGATTGACGCGGGCGGAAAGTTGGCTGATGTTGCTTGCCGCGCCACGTAGGTCGACCAACAGGGCATCCAGATTTTGTAAAGTTCGCATGGCATCGGCTACGATCTGTTCGCCGTTCTCTCCCAGTGGTTCGGTGAGAGCTGCCATGTTTTGCATGGTCTGCTCCGCGGCGCGGCCTGCGTCTTCGAAGGAGGCCAACGTGTTTTGTGCTTGGGTCATCACTTTATCCGCTTCTTCGACTAGCGTCGGCAAGCGTTGGGCGATCGTTTCCATGGCACTCTTGATGTTCGGATCGTCGAAGACGGCGCGCACCGCATCAAGCGTACGGTTGAAGTTGCCCACCGTTTGCTCGATGCGCTGACCCAATTCACGCAGTTCGCCGTCTCCGCTGCCGAGCAATCGCCGCATGTCGCCGGCCAGTGCGGAGACTTCGTTACCGGCTCGCTCGATCGATTGCAAAGTGGTTCCAAACGAGCTTTGCATGTCGGACAAGGCATCCAGTGGGTCGGGGGCGACCACACCGCCGGAGAGGAACTGCCCATCTTCCAAGTAGGCATTGGCCAACTGCATCTCGTTTTCGTCCAACTGACCATCCTGGGGAGAGCCCCCAAGGCCATCGAACCGCGTGATCAAGCTCTCGGTCGTCGGTGGCACGAACTCGACCACGGCATCGCCAGTGATTAAGGAACCGGCACTGATGCGCGGCAGTTCGCGGGCACGCACCTTGTATCGTTGGTCCAGTTCCAAAGTAATATCGACCCCGCCATCATCGAGCAGGCGAAAGTCCTTGACGCGACCGATTTGTACGCCACTCTTGCGCACCGGGGTGTCCGTGGCCACGCCGGGCGCCGCCTCGAAACGAATGGTCACCGTGTAGTGGTCCACAAAAAAGTTGGGGGCGGCACCAAAGAACATGATCAGAATGATGGCGATGACCAACGAGGCCACCACCACCACGCCCACACCGAATTTGTATGCTTGTTCGTTCATGGCGCAGTTTCTCCGGTCGACGCCCCACGGCTACCGCGGGTACTTGTCGGCCAAATCGGGAGTGTCGCGATAGGCATCCAGCGTGGCCATGCGCATCTCCATCAGCCGTTCCCCTGCTTCGCCGAGTACAAACTGGCGCACCCGTCGGTCGTCACAGGACTCCAACTCTGACGGTGGACCGTCGAACAGGATTTGACTTTCTCCCCTCGACAAACGGTGTTGGGGATAGAGCATCACCACTCGGTCGGCAACCTTGTACGCAGTCCGCATGTCGTGGGTGATGATGATGCTGGTCACCCCCTTGCTTTGTCGCGTACGGATCATCAATTCGTTAATGACATCGCTCATGATCGGATCCAAGCCAGTGGTCGGTTCGTCGTAAAGGATCAGTTCGGGGTTGAGAGCCAAGGCACGAGCCAGTCCTACCCGCTTCCGCATGCCTCCCGAAAGTTCTGCTGGCCGTTTCGGGATCACCGTGTCGGGCAAACCGACCTCTGCTAAACGGTCGCTTACGATGCGCCACAGTCGCCGGCCACTGGCGATGTGGTGATGAACCAACGGGAAGGCTACGTTCTCACCCACCGTCATGCTGTCGAACAAGGCCGCATTTTGGAACACAAAGCCATGCCGACGGCGAACTTCCGTCATCTCCATTTCGCTTAACCGGTGGATATCCATGCCGTCGTAGAGCACTTGACCACTGGTCGGACGCACCAGTCCCACTATCGACTTGAGCAACATCGTCTTTCCACATCCGCTCTCGCCGATGATGACCAGGGTCTGGCCGACGGGAACCTCGAGCGAGATGTGATCGAGAATCGTTTGTCGTCCGAAACGCAAAGTCAACTCCCGCAATTCGACCAACGGACGCCGCTGCTCCGATCCTGGTTGCGGCGTACTTGCTGCCTCGCGCGATTCAGCCATCGTCACACCTCGTCAACGGCAAATGGGAGCCAACGGGCTACAACAGCTTGGCGGTCTGCGGCCAGATGGCGACGTAGATCGCATCGAGCAAGATGTTCAGCATCAAGTCGATTCCCAAAATGAGCACGAAACTGAAGACGAAGGCTGCCGTCGCCGCACGCCCCACCCCTTCGGCGCCCGCTTGACAGTGGAATCCCCGATAACAACTCACGATGGCGATCGTGCCACCAAAAAACACGCTCTTGAAAATGCCCATGAAAAAATCCCAACCACCGACAAATTGGCGGCTATTGTTCAGATATTGAAAGTGATCGATTCCCAGAATCAACACGCTGTAAAAATAACCACCGACGATCCCCATGAAGTCGGCCATAATCGTCAAGGCGGGAATGAGCATGATACAGGCAAGAAAACGGGGCACGACCAGGTAGTGAATGGGATTCGCTCCCATGCTTACCAGAGCATCGATCTGCTCGGTCACCCGCATGGTGCCGAGCACTGCTGCCATGGCACTGCCCACCCGTCCGGCCAGCATGGTGGCAGCGAGCACAGGCCCCAGCTCGCGCACCAACGACATATTGATCACCGCCCCCAACCGGCTTTCCAGACCCAAATCGTGGAATTGCGCGTAACTCTGTACGGCTAAGACCATCCCGATAAACGTTCCGGTCAAGGCGACCACAGGGAGACTGAGAACTCCCACGTTGTAGAAATTGGGGAGGATCGTGCCGCGGCAGGGCATTCGTGTCAGCAACCAGCGAAACATGTGACCCGCAAAAATTGCCATGTCACCGACCGTCACGATGGCATGAACCACCATCTCCCCCCAGTCATAGATCCACTGGTACAAAGGCGTGGGAATGCGCTGGGCCCACGGGGGAAGCGGACTACTGGCAGGGACCGACGACACGAACGTCTGCTCCTTGATCGAACGAGGGTACCATTCTACAACTACGCGCTGACTACCGATTGAGCGCACTGTTAAGCTGTATCGGTCGCGCAAGGGTTTCGGCTCCAGCTTGTTCTATCAAATCTTCATGTGAGCTAATGGGTGCATTGCCAGCGATTCGATATGACATCATTACCCTGTTTCCTCAAATCCTCGCGGGGTTTGTAGGAGAAAGTCTGTTGGCTAAAGCGATCGCCCGGGGGCTGATTGAAGTCCATACGCACAACCTGCGAGATTGGTCTCCGGACAAACGCCACCACAAGGTCGATTCCCCTCCCTACGGCGGTGGGCCAGGGATGCTGATTCAGGTGGAGCCGACGGTGTTGTGTGTGGAAGCGGTGCGGCGGATGCACGAAGAGCCGGGCGAGCTCATTTTGCTGACCCCTGCCGGTCAACGGTTCGATCAACCGTTGGCTGCGGAACTGGCGACCCATCGGCGACTGATCTTTTTATGCGGACGCTATGAGGGCTTTGATCAACGCGTGGTCGATATTCTCCAGCCGCGTGAGATCAGCCTGGGGGACTTTGTGCTCAACGGCGGCGAAGTCGCCGCCATGGCGATGGTCGAAGCCACGATGCGGCTGATCCCTGGCGTGTTGGGTGATGCAGCAAGCAGCGTCGAGGACTCGTTCTCCGATGCTCAGTTGCTGGAATTTCCTCAATATACGCGCCCCAGGACGTTCCGCGGCCATGCCGTTCCCGAGGTATTGCTCAGCGGCAACCATCAACAAATCGCCCAGTGGCGGTCCGCCCAGCGGTTGGCCCGTACCGCACGCCAACGCCGTGATCTTCTTCAGGATGCCTCCAGCAACATGCCATGCCCCGCGTCGAATGATTCAGGCGTAGATGAAGCTGAGCAGAACCGAAGGCCTGGCTACTGAGACCAATCCGATCTCGTCTCGTCAACATAGCGATTCGCGCCCCCCGAAGCACTGCTTGCGTGCGCCGAGCCACTACGCCCGGTGCTGCCCCCGATTGGGCACGCCGCTCATCACCGCACGATGCGAGATAAGTTGCGGAGAATTTGAAAACATGGGTGACACGAATGGCCGCCCGTTGTCCACCCAGTCAGGCATGCCGTGGGTGAACCCTTCTCACCAATCGCTCTTCCGCCGCCTGCGCAACGAGTTGTTCACCATGGAGGAGTTTTGAAAGCCAAGTTCAAATTCTAATGGGCTGGAGGCCGACCGCCATGAGTCGCAGGGAATCAACTGCCAAATGAGACTCGAGGCCTGGCCAAGGGGCGCTGTTTGCCCAGCATAGGCTTCACGAGCACATCCATGACCGCCCGCTTCGCAACCTGGGCTACCGGCCCCTCCATCGGAGTTCGCCGATTCGCCGGCAAGAGGAGCCCGTTACTTAACCCAAACCCTCATAACCCTGGTACAAAAAGTGGGGGCAGCCTAGGAAAAACAACGTGAATTCTATCAGTCGGGGTGATAGGATTTGAACCTACGACCCCCTGCTCCCAAAGCAGGTGCGCTAGCCAGACTGCGCTACACCCCGAACTGCCTCAACTGTAAACGATCCGGTGGGAGTTGACAATGCGATCTGAGGAGTCCCTCAAGTATTGGTCCGTTGAAGGCGGTCCTGTGGATCCATTCTGGTCTGGGGGCAAAGCACGAGGGAATGGCAGGCATCGGAATTGATGGTAACGCCTCAGGGCGGTCACCGCAGTGGATTTCCGCTCCATCGTACTGCCCACTTGACCGCGCCTCATAACCCAGTAATCTGAATCTTCGTTGCAATGCCCGATGGTGTAATTGGCAACACGACGGATTCTGGCTCCGTTATTCTAGGTTCGAGTCCTAGTCGGGCAGCTTGTGTAACTACTTGTAAAGGCTGGAGGTGGCCCCAGCCTTTTTTATTGGGTTTCCGCGGCTCTTGATGGATTCTGCCGTCTCGCTGATGAGGGGCAAATGAGGGGAAGGTGGCGACGATAAGGGGAAATTAAGGGGAAGAAATTCGGTCGCCCGCGACCAGTGTTCATCCGTCACTTGCAGGTAATGCTCTTGGGCCACGCCCGTGGAATGCCCCAGCTACTGATCGATGACGTGACTGGGGAATTGCTCTTGCAGGTCCGTCCGGGCGCTGGAACGCCGGTTGTGAAGTCGATGTCCGCCCACTTCAACCGCAGCGCCTTGGATGGACGCCGCAGCCCAGCCCACCGGCACCGGACGAAAATGGCTCGCCAGTCCGCATCAGGGCACGCCTCTAGCACGCGTTGGGCCGTCTGGGCATCGATGTAAGCCATCCGATCGGGTTTGATTCCTTCTCCGCTTTGACATGCTGCATGCGGGCTTTCTTCCAACAGCCGGTCCTTAACGGCCTGGACAAACATTGTTTTCGCTCGTTGGACGCCAAGCCGTGGATCCTAACTGCAAGTCGCACAGTTACTTGCGTCAACTCAATTGATGGGTGGCACCAAATGGCAATAGGTGGTACCAAATTGCATTGCGTCCTTGACGTACATAGAAACGGTAGTCGCCGCCAGAGGACGATCAAGCTGTCGCCACCGCGCCGGTGCCGGTTGTCGTCGCGTAGCGACGCCCTGAAGGTAGCCCGGTCATTCATGGCCCGGGCGGCGGGGCTCCAATCCCTCTCCGCGCGTCGCGTAGCGACGCGGTGAGGCTCTGGCTGGTGGCGTGCAGGCAGAGCCTGCAAGGCATGGTGTTCCCAGGCGGAGCCTGGGAACTAGAACCAGACAAACAAGAACAACGAAGTGTACGCCCCTTGAGGTAAGGCTAAATGAGCTAAACCGGTGTGTTCTCGGCAAAGTCGATGGTGATCATTCCGCCGCCGACGTTTAACCACGCGTTCGCGAAACCGAACCGCCGTAGGTAAACGCATCATCAGCCGTCCGACTGGCCGACACCGAGCCGGTGCTGTCCTGCTGGTCGACGAGTTTTACGCGCAGGAACGAGTTGTTGGTCGAGGAGCCCTCCCAGACATCGCGGAAACCCGCCTACTGCCGCTCCGCGCCGGCATGGTCACTGGTCTCGTCCATCAGCAGGAATGCAAACCCCTGACTATCGCCGCTGTCGGGTGAACCAGGGGCGATAGAGGGGAAGGGCCGATTTACCGGTGCGTTGGCATTAGGTTGCGGCGGAGAACTTGCCGGTTCATCAGCGAATAGGGAACTTCGTCCGCGCGAATTCCCAATCGCGAAACTGCTGAGGACGTTTTTCCTTTGGGGGCGACTACGAGCACGGCATTGGCAATCCAGAGGCAAGGAAATTGTTGAGTGGGCAAGCGAATGTTGCCGCGCAGGGGATCGGCTAAAAAAATGTGCCCGCAGCGGATGCCCCGGTACACAACGAAATGATCGAAACCATCAAGGCGAATTGCGACCACGAGGGGGACCTTCGATTCGGCCAGGTCATCGACTGAGTCGAGCTTGCCTACGGCCGCATCGTAGCCCATGCGTTCGGCCACGACTTTCAAGTCCGCCATGGACAGGCCATGTTTGGTCCGGTTCTCGAGGGCCTGAGGGGTGAGCGAAAGAGCCAGCGTTTGCAACACGTCCGCCTCGCTGACATCTTCACCCCAATAGTATCGCAACACCGTCGCCAGGGCAGCGGCTCCACACGAGTAGTCGCGCTGCTGCATGACGATGTTCTGGTTTTGCAATTCCTTCCATGATACTACCTCTTTTTGGAATATGCGATGTGGATCTCGCACCGGTCGAGGCGGTTGGGCGGCAGCAGGCCAACCGGGAACAAGCAGGACGGTAGCCAGTAGAAACAGGTGAGGGCGTTGGTGGTGCATGGCAGGGCGCTTCCTTTCGCAGAATCCATGATGGCGACAGGAGAAACCAGTTGTTGGGCTAGCGAGTGATAAGAAAACCACAGCTTACCGCTGGTGATCGTTGCGTCACCCCGATCTCGACGAATGGTTCGTAGATGCGTTGACAACGAACCATGGTGGCTGCCATGCGCACCGTGCCCAGATCGTACGCGGTTCCTTCGACTCGGTTTCCGTTGATCTCCAGGTCCGTAATGAAGCTGCCCAGATAGGCCGTGCTGAGCGTGATGGTGCGGCTGGCCGCAAAACCGACGCCGAACTGGTAAAAGATTTGATCCCCCGCATCGATTTGATCGTTGCCGTAGTCCTCTTCGAAGGTGAAGCGATAGCCGCCTCCCCAAAATGCTACTACGGGGTCAAACGTGCGGTACATCAGAATACGGCTTGAGGTTGCCCAATAACCGGCCCCCATGCCACTGTCGGCCAACAGGAGCGGGCTTTGGGGATTGCCCGTCGGTGCCGTTACGTCGAACGTGGTGATCACGGCGGGACCACACATGCTCTCGGCCAGCAGGAGATAGTTGATGCCAAAGTCGAGATCTCCGATACCGCCGGAGCTCTCGTCCAAACTGAAGAATCCGTTGTAGATTTCGGTTTCCTGCCAACCAACGGTGGTGGAGGCGAAAAACTGACTATTTCGTGTCAGCCCGTAGCGCATGCCCACCGGCATTTCCAATCGCCGGGCGGTAATAGTGGCTTCGGTAAGCGTCGTGCCGACGATCGTTGGTGCGTCCGCTTCAAAGATCGTGTAGCGGGCTCCCACATCCCATTGCGTGCGTCCCGGCGCAAGCAGTGGCGTTTGGGTGCGAAGGAAACTGCGTGTGTAGTCGACCGACGGCTCCCCGTATTTCACTTCCGAGGCCACTGCGTCAGCGGCAGCCCGGCGGTACTCTTCATCGCTCACGTAATCCTCGTCAGTGCCTGCAGCGGGGTCTTGAGAGAGCAAGGAAGTATACCGTGGCCGATGGACCGCCGTATCGCCCGAGAAATCGGAGGGGGAAGAAGAAGGGGCCGGGACCCTAGTGGGGGCGCCTGAGTGAGGCGGGGGTAGTTCGTTGGGGAAAGCGATTGAAGCCCCAGCGGCGAAGCCTACGATCCCTATGGCGATCACGACCAGGCTGGAAAACAATCTTGTACATCCGTGTGGGCGATTCATTGTTAAGGACTCCGTTCACAATTCTCCTCGGGCGCTAGCAGGCGGCGGCGACAGGGACGGTTGATCGGTTGATCGGTTGAGCCGGTTCGATGTGCTCGACCGCATCCTCGTTCGACAGGGCTGCCGTGGCGTCCGCGTCATCCGCCAAATATACGCTTCAGAGAATCAATGTCGGCGGCGGCGAGGAATTTGGGCCGGACCGAATGGTGATTTTGCCTCGTGCCGACGTGATCTGGAGACTCGATATGCAGGTCTTCGTGGCAGGAAGGGTTGCGGAGAGTTTGCGGGGTGTAGGTGGTGTGTGGCAAGTGCTGGTTTTCTGGTCCATATGCTCCGGTTTGACCACGGCATGAGCACTTATTGGGGATAACCCGCTCTGGGCGGATCGATAAAACCGGTGACCAGATGCGCTGCGTAATGCCCCATCTGCAAGACACTTTGAAACACGGATCGGTAGAGCTCCTTGAATGAGGTCAGGATGACATGAAAAAGCTAATTTTCTTTACGCTGAGTCTGCTAATTGCTTCTTGGCAACTGCAAGCGGGAGAACCTTGCGACATTACCGGTTGTGATGGCTGCGGTAGATCGTCGGCCTGGTATATGAACACCGAGGGGATCTTCTTTTCGGCAATCAACGACGGTGCGTCGCAAAGCTTCCAATTGCAAGACGTCAACCAGAATATTGCGCTAACTCCAGCCGCCTCCAGCTTCGATGCGGACGAGTTCACGCTCACTCCACGCATTACACTGGGGCGCACCGGCGCGTGTGGCTGGGGAGTGCAGGCACGATACTGGCAGATGAACGTGGATGCGGGGCAGGGATATGCCGGACCTTTCGTAACACCGGCCAGCACGCCTTCCATCAGTGTGATCAACGGCAATGCGGGATTGGAAGCCTATACCGTCGATCTGGAGGCTACGCGTTGTTTGTGCCTGTTCGGGCAAGACTTCCTGGGCACGTTCGGTGTTCGCCACGGCGCTATCGAACACAGCAATTCGCAAGCTGCGTTCGCCGTCTCCTCCGGAGGTGATAACTATCTGTTGTCGGCTTTCAACGAGCGTAGTTTCCACGGGACAGGTATCACCTACAGCCTGAGCGGGGTACGTCCGTTGCGATGCCGCAACTTCTCGCTGTACGGCGGGACTCGCTTCAGCCACCTGTTCGGCGACAACGAATCGACGGCGAGTACTTCGGTGTTTTTGGGAAGTCCGGCAGGTACGGCTTATGCCACCAACTCCGCCATCGGCTCCGACAACGATGGGTTGTTCATCGCGGAGACAACAGCCGGATTGCAGTGGGCACATGGCATCCGACGTTGCAATGCCTTGTGCTTTGCCCGAATCGGATTCGAGTACCAGTACTGGAATGCTGACGATGCCAACGCCACGGCTAGCTCCTTCGCTGCAGTTGGTGGTAGCAGCCTGGCGGCCGCGACTGCCACGGCGGGCGAACTGGAAACGCACTTTGTCGGTTTAGGATTATCGACAGGTTTCAGCTGGTAAGGTGGCTGTCTGCCCAACCGCTACTGCAGCATCACCAGGCTCCAATGTCTCTGCAGTGCAAGTACCAGAACGAATTTTCAGGAGGCCTTCCTCGCATCGGCGATGCGAGGAAGGTCTCGCGTTTTTCGTAGAACGCATGGTGCTGGCCACTGGGCCGGCAGTGCCATCAGGCCGGCACGCCGATCTCAGGCGACCCGTGCCGGTAGCGCCGGCGGGGCAGCCCGGTGCAGAACTCGTGCAGTACGCCCGGGGGCGAACCATCTTCGTCCTGCCCGAACCTTCTCAAGAGAAGTTTATTGCAAAAAGGGAGCGCGGCGGGCAAGGCGTCGGGGAGATCGATCGCTGCGCGATCTGTGAGGGAAGGGCGCCTCGGTGCGTATCAGGCCTGTTGCCGCCATTCGCCCGCCATCGAGGCCTGTGCGGCTCGTTCCCCGGGGGGATGCCTGCTATCGGTCCTTGGGGCGATCCGGGCGAGCGCTTTGAGGGCAGGTGGGAAGGGTACGGCAATGGAGTGGAACCCGAACGGTGAGGAGCCTCTGGTTATCGAGCATGGCTGCCGCACGTCGGCCGACCTCTGCGCGCTTACTCTACCATCGGCTTCTCAGGATGTTCCGCCGCCCGCCATTGCTCTATTGTCGAGACGCGGGGGTAATCTGCAATTCCACAACTTTTCCATCGCGTCGCACTCGGATCGGTACAGCCTGGCCGACCTTCAGTGCCTCGATGGCGTAGGTATAGTCGTAGATATTCTCGATCTTCCGACCTGCCAATTCGATGATGATGTCACCGGCTTGGAGTCCAGCTAGATCCGCCGGCGCTCCTTTGGTCACCCCGCTGAGTGCGACTCCCTGGACGCTTTCCTGAGCGTAGTCGGGGATGGTTCCCAAGTAAGCCGTCATGTTGGCCCGCATCGGTTGAGGTTCCGCCGCCTGCTCGACAAACTCTGGAGGCTGTTCCGCGGTCACCAAATCGCGCAAGACGAGTGCCATCAGGTGGGCGATGCGGGCCGCTCCCTGAAAGTTCAACAGCTCGGGAACGTCGCGTGGCGTATGGTACTCAGGATGGGAGCCGGTGAAAGCAGACAAGATGGGCACGCCGTGAAGGTAGAACGTGCTGGCATCGGTCGGAAGGTAACAATCCTTCTGCAGTGTCAATGGCAAGCGGACGACCGCATTGCGTCGCTCAATGACTTCTTGCCAGTAGGGCGACGAGCCAATTCCCTGCAGAATCAGCTTCTCCCGCAGTCGGCCCACCATATCAAGGTTCAGGCAGGCGACGACGCGAGGATAAAGCGACAATCTCCGTGCTGTGGTGGGTGTCGCGGGGGGGCCGTGTGGCGGTTGGTCGGCCTGTGTCGGGCTCGACTCGTTTTTCACTGCCGTGGATAGAGAATAGTCGGGGAACAAGTTCTCGAAATCTTCCACAAAGGCCTGCGATCCCCGCAAGCCGAGTTCCTCTCCGCTCCAAGCGGCGAAGAGCACGTCTCGGCGTGGACGAAGCTGCTCCGTGCGTACCTGCTCCGCCAGATACTCCGCGATCTCCAACAGGGCGGCAATGCCCGACGCGTTATCATCAGCGCCGCGATGTACTGCCCCCCGTTCTTCGTCCTTGGCCAGCGAGCCACTTGTACCCTTTCCCAAGTGATCGATGTGGGCTCCTACGATCACCATCTGAGGAGTCGGCTGCTGATCTTCACTGGCCGGCAGTCGAGCGAGCACATTACGCCCGTGGCTCATTATCGGTTCCACGTCGATCGACGCCGCAACCTCCACGTGGGGCAGTTCCCATCCCATGTGCAGCTGCCCATCATCGAACTCCGCTTGTATTTCCCGCAACGTTTTGTCGATTCCGCGTACCAGCACCTCGGCCACGCGATCGGATACGGAGAGTACGGCGATGCTTGACGCTCCTAGAGTGCCATCCATTTGCAGAGGGATCAACTGCGAGCGATAAGAGCTGCGCGGTCCACTGACTAGAATCAAGCCCACAGCTCCCTTGTCGCGAGCCATCATCGCCTTGTAGCGTTCGCCGCTGTAGCGAGCCAAATGTTGGCGACGTTCCGGAGTGATCTCGGCTGGCATTCCTCGAAAGACCAGCACCCATTTGCCACGGACATCGAGGTGAACGTAACTGTCGTATTCGGCCTGGCCTTCCGCCTCGGGAGCGACGATCCCGTAGCCGGCACACACCACCGGAGCAGCAGGAATCGCACCTTCCTGAGAAAAGAACAAGGGGCGCCAGTCCCGGTCGACCTCGAACTCTTCTTGCCCAACGCGCAAGGAATTGTTTTCTCCGAGAGTCACATCGGAAACGAACTCGAACGTATGGAAAAAAGAGCCGTTGGGGCCGGCAGGCAGTAAGCCCAGATTCTCGAGATAGGCCGCGACGTAGGCTGTTGCCAGTTTCTCACCCGGCGAACCGGTCAAACGTCCTCCCAACTCGGGACGGCATAAGTAATCGACGTGGCGACCGATGTCTGCCGCGGCGAAGTCCGGCGCGGTTTGCGATGCGGTCTGGCGCGCCAGCTCGGATGGATCACGCTCGGCCCGGGCTGCTTCCTTCAAGCCCAATAAGTGTCGGGCGGCAGCGTCATTCCATTTCGCCTCAAACAGCTGGGACTGCCCACCGGAAGTGTTGCTGGTCCATACCAGCAACTGGCCGTCGGGCGAGAACGCGGGAAGCCCATCGAACCCTGGGCGCGCTGTCACTCGAACCACCGGGCCTCGGCCATCGCCACGGACCAGGTACAACTCGAAATTCGAGAATCCGTGCAGATTGGTGGAAAAGATCAAATAGTCCCCTGAAGGATGGAAGAAGGGTGCCCAACTCATCGCTCCCAGATGGGTTATCTGCCGTTGGTTGCCTCCATCGCGGTCCATCAACATGATCTCTGCGGTGGCGCCATTGGTAGAAAACCGTCGCCAACAAATCTGTTGGCCGTCGGGGGAAAAGAACGGTCCCCCGTCGTAACCTACCGCGTCGGTCAGCCGCCGCACGTCCGACCCATCGGCGCGCATGAGATACAGATCCATGGCGACCGCCGGATCGTGTTCGAATAGGGATGCCTCTTCTTCGGTGAGCTGGCCCGCATAGGCCCGTCGATTGGAGGCGAAGCAAATCCATTCTCCGTCCGGAGAATACGAACCCTCGGCGTCGTAGCCCATCTCAGTGGTCAAGCGGGTATATTGCTGAGTCTCCAAGTCGAATTCGACGAGGTCGAACTGGGGGTCATAATCCCAACTGTAACGGCGTTGTTGCCCCGACCGGCGAAATTCGATTTCTGCTCGTTGCTTCTCTAACGCTTGGGGGTCGAACTGCGTCGAAGCATAAAGAACCTTGCTATCGGAGGGATGGATCCAAGCGCAGGTTGTCTTGCCATAACCAGGGGAAATCCGCCGCACGTCGCCCGTTTGGCGATCCATCATATAGATCTGATAGAACGGATTATCGGGCTCTCTTTCGCTTTGGAACACCAACCAGCGTCCATCGGCGGAGAAGTACCCCTCGCCGGTGCGTTTGCCGGCAAACGTCAGTTGTCGAATCTCACTCAATAGCGCCTGCTCGTTGCCCTCGTCGTCACGGACTTCGATTTCCTGCGTGACTGCGGCACCGGTTTGCGGCCCGTCGTTCGGTGCGGCTTCCTGCCCCTGGACGAGCAGCGCCCCACTTACCACGAACAGAGCAACCAGCATCGCCCACCAGCCTTTCCGCCAACGCCTGTGCCAGTGTTGCCTAAGGTCGCGCCGTGTTTTCCCGATAGGAGGCACGACGGTGGGACGCAGATGATGGAACTTTGTGCACTTGTTTGCCATGGACGATCAGCCTTCTCTCTGCCGGACGTGATGGTTTCGCAGGTGGGACGCTACCGGTCTCGTCAAGTGGTAGGGACGCCCGCCGCTGCCGGGATACTCCGGAGGGCGGCAGGCGAGGCGTCGATGAGACCATCGATAACTCTATGGTACTAACTTCCTGAATGGGTTGCTTCGGCACCCAACTGGAGCCCCAGTTCATAGATGGATTGCGTATTCAGAACGCGGTCGTTGGCTTCGAACAGGCTGGCCAACGCACGACGGTGGATCTTCATCTTCAACCCGCCAACGCCGAGGGCGCCGTAGTCGAAGCGATCCCCACGCTGTACGCCGAAATCTATCGGCTCAATCCCCTCCAGCCCAGCGGGAGGCACGGCATTCAGATCGACGGCGACGCGCAGGTGCGTCGCTTGTTGCAATAGATCGGACGATAGCAACTGCACTCCCGCAGCTCCGCAGGCGAAAACCGCTCCTGCTTGATCAACCTGCTGTCGCCACGCCTGCTCCTCGGTAGCAATGGCGGGGCGAACACGCTGGCGCACATCCGGTCCCAGCTTCGCCACCAGCCGCTCGATCGACTTCTGTGCCCGGTCCAGCGAGCGTGAACCCAAGAGCACCTGAGCACCTTCGTGCACAAGCAGTTGGGCGATTCGCGAACCGACCGGTCCGGTCCCCCCTAAGACCAAGGCCGTGGTTTCAGGCCACTGAACATGTCGCCCTGCCGCCACCACAGCGGCAGCGGCCGTGGTGTTCGAGCCATTCCCATCGACCATCACCGACATGCGGAGAGGCCCGAAGAAGGTGGCCAACACCTTATCCAGAATCTCCTCACCGACATCCACCTGGCTACCCCCGATGAACACCGCAGTGCCATGCAAGGAATCGGGGCCACGAGTGAACATGCCACCATGGATCAACGGTTCCACGTTATCTGGTCGGACGCGAGGATAACTGAGCAAGTGGTCAACGCCACTGTCGATCGCCACCACCGCATCGAAGGAGCTGGGTTGGTCATCCGTATCGAGCTGGAGCAAGATGCGTGGACGCGCTGCCATGTTCAAGACCTCCGGACGACGCCACGAGACCTACGGAATCGGGGATGGGGCACCACAGAATCGAGTAAAAACAAGGAAGGAGAACAGCGAACCTGTTCTCCTTCGCCTCCACCGGCCAACACACGCGGCCGGCCGCGGGCAACGGCTGGCGGTCACCGGAACGGCCGAATCAGCCCGGACGGGCACGGCGCCATCCATTGGCCAACCATCTTCTCGCCTGGATCGAGGAGCAAAATGGGGCAACATGGCTTCTAAGCATCAAATCCCTTGAACGGATGGGCCGCCGTATCCTTCTTGGCGATCATCTCGTCGGCGGTCGGTTTTCCTTGCATCGCGTTGGCAATCGCTTCCTTGGTCGCCTCGTAATTGTACTGGTAGATCTTGGCGTTATCTTCGGCTTCAGGATGGATGAAGACACCGCACACGATCACCAGGTCTTCGGCTTGATCTTTGGGGATGACACCTGCGGCCACCTGATCAGCCACGGCTTTGGCTACGGCGAACTGAGCCGGGCCAAACATTTGCACGGCCTGCTTCATGCCCTTGATCGTCACCTTAGTGATCATCACCGTGGAAGGCTTGACCGCAACATTCGGCTCGAGCACTGCCAGAAGATTGGTATGGCCAGCGCTCTGTCGAGCCAAGGCGTTGGCGAAGGCAATCCCTACCGGACCATCCTTCGACCCGATCATCAAATCGATGTGAGCGACTTCATTCCCTTCGCCTACCAGCGATTCTCCAACAAGCAGTGACATAGTGAGGTTCCCTTTTACATCGATTAGCAGAATTCACGGAAACGGAACGACTTACGCGGCACCCTTGCTACATCGGCAAGACAGCGTCGCATGGTGGCAGAGCGTAACAAACCAGAGTTAGAATGCAACCTCCTAAGAGCTCTCGCGTCGTTGATGGCCATAACATTCGGTGCCGTTGAAGCGAAGGTCGGGCATTCGTTTGGAGGCGACGTCGCGTCTTCCTGCCAAGCAGTATTCTTGCCACCATCGCTCTTTTCTAGGCTGTCGGTAGGCGCTACTTGCCCATTTCTTCCCGTAGGTGCCCCGCCTCATAGACATTCTCCAGTGTCTCCAGCACTGCCGCCACGTGCACGGCGATGGCACGCGCTTGTTCCTCGGAGTAGTAGAAATCTGCGGTCAGGCTGTGGATGTTGCCGTCAAAAATCACCCCCACCAACCGTCCGTCACGATCCACGACGGGAGAACCGGAATTTCCCCCAATGATATCGGCGGTACAGACGAAGTTGAGCGGAGTGTCGAGGTTCAGACGGCCCTGCTCGCGCGCCCGATGCCAGCTTTCCGGCAACACCCATTCGCCGCTCTTTCCATGGGCAGCTTCATGCTCAAAGGCCCCGCCGATTGTGGTATGTGGTTTTATCCATTGGCCATCTTCTTGGTAACCTTTGACGACGCCGAAAGCCAAGCGCAGCGTAAACGTGGCATCGGGATACACCGATTCGCCCTCGGCCTTGAACTTCGCCTCGGCGATCTTGGCATACGCCTGCCGCTCTTGTTCATCGAGAGCCTCATCGATCTGTCGCAATTCTCGGTATTCAGGATTGAGTATTCTTGCCAAAACGATCAACGGGTCGTCCGCTTGCTCGATGGCCTCGATGCCCCCGGCAGCCAATCGTCGCCGCTGCTCCACATCGAACAATTGCGTACCGGCGATAGCTTCGGTGGCCCGCTGGCGCGGCGAGAGGCCGCCAAGTACCTTCTTTACCAAGGGGGCGTCTCCCCCACGCAACTCCATGAAACGAGCGATCTCGTCGGCCAACTGAGTCCTTTCCAGGTCTGCGTACAGAGGGGCTGGTGAAAACAATTGCTGCTCTAGTGAAGCCCGATTGGAATCGCGGAACTCTCGCAAACGTTCCTCGCTGGGGCGGCGATCCTCTTGCGCCATCAGCACCAATGTTTCCGCGATTCCGTACACTCGACTGCGCAGCGTTGCCGTCCTGTTTTGCAAGTCGATGCGGCGACGCGTCGCTTCCTCGATGGCGAGCCACGGTTCATCGGTGTTGGCCGCTTGCTGCAGGCGTTTCTCGTACCGCTCTTTTTTTTCGAGAAAACGCGGGTCCTGCAGGCCGGCAAGCATCCCTCCATACGCCTTGCGGGAATTCTGGATCCCGAACAGGTCGTCTTGAGCCCGACGCCGCTGTTCCGGGCCATCCAGTGCATACTGCTGCAAAAGGATCTCCTTGCGGCGGAGGAAGTCCAGAATGCGCGGCAGGCGATGATCGCGCTGGTACTTCAGTGCGGCGACCGTCAACAACCGCTGTGTCCGTCCCGGATTGCCGCTGACGAATAACAGATCTCCCTCCTCGGCTCCGTCCGGATTGACCTGCAGGAAATGCTCGATCTGCGCAGGCTTCCCATCTTCGTAGACCCGAAACATCGTCACGTCCAGGCAGTAACGAGGGTATTCAAAGTTGTCCGCATCGCCCCCAAAGAACGCCGCTTTGGCCTCGGGAGCCCATACCAGGCGGACATCCGTGTACCGTTTGTAGCGATACAGATGGAAGCGGGCGCCTCCGTAGAGTGTGATCACATCGCTGCGCAATCCCGTCGCCTGGAGCGATTCCTTCTCGATGCGGGCCATGGCTGCCTGGCGGGCGGACGCTGCTTCGGCAGGCTCCATGTCCGGGGTCACCGCCGCATTGACCTGGTCGGTGACATCTACGATCTCCACCAATTGATTCAATTCGAGGTCCGGCGCCGGCAGTTCTTCGTCCAGCGTTCGCGCCACATACCCATCTTCCGCGAGGTTCTTCTCGGCTGTCGATAGCTTGTAAAGGGTATCGGCGGCCACGTGATGATTGGTCAACACCAAGCCGTTGGATGAGATGAATGAGGCGGATCCACCCGAATTGAATCGAACACTCGCCAGCATCAAGTGTCGTGCCCACTGCTCATCGGCTTCGAAGTTGTACTTCTCTTTCAACAGCTTCTTGGGCAAATTATTGAACAGCCACATTCCTTCATCACCCCGTGTAGGGAACGCCCAGGCAAGGGCGACCAACAGCACGACCATCGAGGTCGAGCATGCTCCGTGCGCACGCATTGTCCCATCCCTTTCAATAGGTGGTTGACCATCGAGCATCCCGGGAACACATCCCCCGGTGCTCGCTCCCCGCCCAACAAGTACCCCTGCAGCAATGAGCCCCCAATGCTGCGTCCAGCGCGTCGGCCTCTCTGAGCGACGCCGCGGGTGGCGCTGAGGGTGGCGCAATCTGCGGGATTGCCGAAGTTCGTCTGATTGTAATCGTTTCGCCTGGCCTCGCACCCCGGCGGAACTGGCCTACGGTCAGCAGATGATGGGAAGTTCAGGCGACGAGCGTCGGTCAGTCGTCGGCCCAGCGCAGGAGTTGCCGTAGCGGCTTGGCTCGGGCGTGGAGCGTTCCTGCGGCAGCGTGCTGTACGCTGTGCGGGGAGGGTGGGCGGGGCCTGTAGGCTGCGCGGGCCGCTCCGGACCCGGTGGGAGGCGGTGATGGAGCGCGAACCGCGGGGCGTTGAACAAACCGCGAGGCACTCGGGCTGAGGGGCATTGGCGCTTGCCATCCCGGTTGTCCAGCGAGGACAAGCAAGGCATCCGCCATCACGGCTCGGCACCTCACGATCGGTGCCCAGCCCCCAAGGCAATTGGTTGCTTCGGTGTCCTGCCTCCGCACGGCCAGAGCAACGGTGGAGAACGCAGACAGCATGATCCAATCACCCCTGCGTCGCGCCACCGGACTGTTCGCCACCGGGGCCGAGCGGTTCCGTGATGCGTGCACGGAAAAAACGCTGCTGCCTGGTTCAAGGAGTGAGGCAGCTTTCCGCGATCTCAACTCCCCCTGGCGACCAAGGGCAGCAGCATCAGTTGAACTGACTGGGATCGACCTCCCACTCCACGCCCATCTCTTGCATCACCGTGTTGTAAATGTCCATGACCGCCATGTTGGTTCGATTCTGGGCGATCTGTCGCGGGCCCGCCTTCACCGAATCGGCTTGGAAACGCGTCAAAAGCTCCTCTTCGGGGGGGGCGAACGCGACGACACGGGCGACGTAGAATACATCATGGTTGGCGTTGGGCGCGACCACGGTGGCACCTTCCTTGGCGGTAAACACCCGTTCCATGAACTCTTCGCCTACATTGTTCAACTCCGGCACGTCGGACACCGCGATGAACTCGCCGAACCGGCTCATCCATGAAAACGGGCTGGTGGTAACGACCAAGCCGCGCGCCTCCTCGGGCAGGGCGGCAGCCCAGGGGTCTTCGCCTCCGACAGCGACTTTTTTGGCGATTTCGTTGGCCCGCGCTTCGGCGAGCTGGCGAGCTCGTTGGCGCTTCCACGCATCCACCACGGCATCGACGACTTCGTCGTAGCTGGGCACGCGGGGCTGCTGTTCGTCGGTCTTCCAGAACAGGAACTGCTTGATGGTCAATGATTGTCCCTGGGAGAGACCGCTGAAGTCGATGAACATGCTTTGCACCGGGTAGAAGAGCTCCAAAGTGGGGCCACTCGCCAGGCGAGCTACGGTTTCCCGCTGGATACCAAGTTCCGGAAGCGACACCTCGCTTCGTCCGATCGTGGTGGCCGCCAGTTGGTTTGCATCGACGAGACCGGTTTCTTGTACGATGAGGCCATACTTGGCTGCTTCCGCCGCCAAGTCGGGGGCTGCGGGTGGCTGGGCATCGACGTCTCCGCCCAGCTCGTCAGCCGAGTTTTTCAACGCGCTGTATTGACGATACGCTTGGTAGTACGGCAGCATCACCTCGTCGCGTAACGCGCGGAGGGCTTCGTTGAGTGCCGTACTGGCCGCTGCTCGGGCTAAGTCGTCGGCGATTTGGTCGCGTGCTTCTTCGAACGACAAGGTGCGCATTTGTGGTTGGCTGTCGGTCTCACCCTGCTGGCCCGGCTCGGCGGTGTCCACCGTCCCGTTCCCGGTTGAATTGGTGGGGGCATCGGCTGGCGTCGACGGTACTTGCGGTGGAGTCGGTGCCGGGGGCTGTTCCGTTGGTGCCGGTGTCGAAGAGGCAGCATCGGAAGATGCGGGGCCATCTTGGTCGCCGCTCGTTCCTGCGGCGGAATCGGGTAAGGAAGAGGCAGAGGATTGCGGATCCGTGTCCGCTTGTTGGCTCGCTTCCTCCTCCGGTGCTTCCCCCAGGCGTGGTGGAGCTACCACCGGTGGCGGTAGGTTGGGCTGTGTGCTCTGAGCCGCCGGGGCTGGGGACGCTTGGATGGCAGCCACCAATCGCACTGCCGCTCGGCCCGGCGGTTGCAGGAAACCTTGATCCGTTTCCGCGGGGGCTTGGGGAGACTCAGCCGTTGGCGAATCGGCCGGTTGACCAGCGTCGGCCGGGTTAGCTTCCGCCTCCGGTGCCGCGTTGACCTCGGAGTTTGCCGGAGGGTTGCTCGCCTCGGGGGAGGATGGTTCCGGGGCAGGTGGTATTTCCGGCACCTCTGGAGCATCGGTTGCGGGAGGTGTCGCAGATGGTGGCATGGTCGAGGGCGCTGCTGCGGAGGCGGCCGGCGCTGCCTCGGAGGTCTCAGGGCTCTGAGGTGCTGCGGCTGAGTCGTCCGCCGACTCGGGGGGCTCGACCGGGACTTGCAGCTGGCCCAGTTTCACTCGCGATTCGTATTCTGCCCGCAGCTGTTCTTCGGTCAGCTTTTTCTTTTCTCGCTCGACGAATGCCGCCGGATCGGCTTCGATGTACTGCAGGTTGGTGCGGTAGGGAAGGGCGAATCCGGGCTCTGGTGAATTGGGGTTGGCCACACGATTCTTGCCTGCTTCGTAGATCGATCGCAGTTCCTCTTCCGTCGGTGAGCCTGTTACCTGGTCTAGGAAGTCGTCGACCAGGACCGGAAAAGCTTCAACTTTCGCCGTCCGGTTGAGTTTCAAGAAGTCGCTAAAAGTAACACCCGGCGGGTCGGCCGAAAGCGGGGAGAGGAGAAGTTGGTTGACCAACACGGCCGTCAGTTCGGTTTTCAACATCTCACGGATTTCGAACCAGTCGAGCGTTCCATCGGTGGCGTCCAAGAGGATCTGTTCGATGCGGGCCGAGTCGATGCGGCCATCGCAATAGTCGCGTAGGAAGCTATCGATGGCATCGTCATCCAGGGCGATGCCTAACCGTTTGCCATATTCGGCGAAGATGCGAGTTCGGCAAATGCTTTCCAAGTCCGATTGCATGGAAATGCCGATCCCCTCGATTTGTTTGGTGTTTGGATCGACGTAGAATCCGGGAACCCGTGGCTGGCCACCTTTCTCGATCACTTCACGTGCCACGGCGACGAGAAACCGTACCAGAGCGGCATGCTTGCGGGACCAGTTTTGGGCGTCGACTACCGTAATCCGGCCGCCTTGCCAGCGAACGATGGTTTGTTTTTCCAATCCTCCACTTTGCATCGCCTGACGGGCGTAATCGAAGACTGGGTAGACGACGAAGGCCAGAATGGACAGCAGCACAAGACCAGCCATCCAATACTTTTGGTTTTTTCGAAATGTGGCAAACGGATTGGACATCCTACAGCTTCCTGGCGAATTGCGTGTGCCGATTCAAGAGTTCAAATTCCATGGTTCCCAAAATAATGGAAAGGTCGGATACCTTTCCGCGGATTGTAGAGCGCTGTCGCAGCGCAACAAGGATACCAGGAATCGCGGGATTTGCAGATATGAGTTTCGTTGAGTTTCGCGACTTGCCGAGGCAACGGCGGCCATCTTCGATCATGGATGCCGTCGAGCCAGCGATGGGGAGTGTTTCCCGAAAGGCGCGGCGGACCGGGAGCGACGGTGGCCGGTGCACCAGCCAGAGGGGCGGTTCCCGGTGAGGCGCTTCCTAGCTGCAACAGGCTCCAACAAGAGGGCGACCGGGAAAACGGTCGTCAACAGGGGACGCCCACGCCGCTACAATGGCCGCCGAGGTGGGCAAGTGAGCCGAGGGCCCCGCGCAATGGATGATGGACGAATGCCCTTTCCACGATTACACAGTATTATTGGCCAGGAGGTGCTGTTGGTCGCCTATCCTGTCGGCCGCTAGGCGATTGCGAATCGGTGGTGCGGCCTCGGTTTCCGGTTGACGTTGCCTTGAATGTTGAGGCAAGCTGGTAGGCCCGTGGGCGTCTGTCGATCGTGTGGTTGGTATATCATGAGCTGCCGCGGCGAAGATCACTGTGGCCCGTGACGCGATGCTCGGCTGTTGCATTGGGACTTTTTCCTCTCCGGTTTGATGAGAATCCATGACCAAAGAAAAAGCGCTAGTCATCGTTGAATCGCCGGCCAAGGCGAGGACCATTTCCAAATTTCTGGGCGATGACTATACGGTGGAGGCGAGCATCGGGCACATTCGCGACTTGCCCACGGGGGCGAAAGAGGTCCCTGAGGACGTGAAGTCGAAGGATTGGGCCTATCTGGGGGTCGATGTCGAGCATGACTTCGAGCCAGTGTACATCATCCCCTCGGAGAAAAAGAAGCAGGTCAAGAAGCTGAAGGATCTGTTGAAAAATGCTCGTGAACTGTACCTGGCCACCGACGAGGATCGGGAGGGGGAAGCGATCTCCTGGCACTTGCAGCAAGTGCTGAAACCCAAAGTGCCGGTGCGCCGTTTGGTATTTCATGAGATCACGCGAGACGCAATTCAAAAAGCCCTGCAATCACCACGAGAGATTGACGAGGCATTGGTCCGCGCGCAGGAGACGCGGCGCATTCTGGATCGGTTGTACGGGTACGATGTGTCGCAATTGTTGTGGAAGAAGATTCGGCCGAAATTGTCTGCTGGCCGAGTTCAGAGCGTGGCGGTTCGTTTGATTGTGGACCGAGAGCGGGAGCGGATGCGGTTCCGTGCGGCCACGTACGCCGACCTGGAAGCGACGTTGGCGACCGATCAGGGGGCGACCTTCACGGCGACGCTGGTCAGCTATCAGGGACGTCGTCTCCCCACCGGCAAGGACTTTGATCCGGATACGGGCAAACTGAAAGATCCCCAGCTGCTGCTCTTGGACGAGACTGCCGCACGCCGCTTGGCCGAGCAACTGGAAGGCAAGCCGTTTCGGGTGACGCAAGTGGAGACCCGCCAATTCAAGGAGAGACCGAAGCCGCCGTTTACCACGAGCACGCTCCAGCAGGAGGCCAATCGCAAGTTGGGCTTCACCGCGCGGCGTACCATGCAGATCGCTCAATATCTGTACGAGAACGGGTTCATCACCTACATGCGAACCGACTCGACGACCCTGTCCAATGAGGCTATCCAGGCGGCCAGGGAGTTGGTGCGTGCCGAGTATGGCGATGAGTATCTGTCTCCCCAACCAAGGCAGTATTCGTCGAAAGTAAAGAACGCTCAGGAGGCTCACGAGGCGATCCGGCCCGCCGGCCATCCGTTCGAGTTGCCCCAGCGGTTGAAGGGCCAGTTGAACGATGAGCAATTCAAGCTGTTCGAGTTGATTTGGAAAAGGACGATCGCCTGTCAGATGCAGGATGCTGAAAAGAAACGGGTCACCGTAACGATCGAGGCCGATGGGGCCGTCTTCCAAGCATCGGGAACGACGATCGAATTCGATGGGTTCCTGCGCGCTTATGTCGAAGGGAGTGACAATCCTGAAGAGGAGTTGGCTGCGCGGGAAACGCTGTTGCCGCCCCTGGCCGAACGCCAACAACTGGAATGTCGGCAGCTGGCGACGAAGGTCCACACGACTCAGCCTCCTCCGCGGTACACCGAAGCCTCGTTGACCCGCACGCTGGAAGAAAAAGGGATCGGCAGACCGAGCACGTACGCATCGATCATCGACACGATTCTCCGACGAGAATACGTGTTCAAAAAGGGCAACGCGCTGGTGCCCACGTGGACCGCCTTCGCGGTCATTGGGCTGCTTGAAGAACATTTCCCCGAGTTGGTCGATTACGAATTCACCGCGCAGATGGAAGACTACCTCGATGCCATCAGCCGGGCGGAGAAGGAGCACTTGGAATACCTCCGAGATTTCTATTTCGGGGAAGGGAAGGGGTTGAAGCCGCTGCTGGAGAGCAAGACCCAAGAGATCGATCCTCGTGAGACATGCCGCATTTTGGTCGGTACGCCCACCGAGGGGGAACACCGCGAGGAGGTCTATGTACGTGTGGGCCGTTACGGACCGTATATCGAACAAGGCGAGCGCCGCGCTAGTATTCCCGATGACCTGCCGCCGGACGAGTTGACGCTGGAGAAGGCGGTGGAGCTTTTAGATGCCGCAGCCGTGGGAGAGGAGCCCTTGGGGCATTGCGACAAAACCGGCAATCCGATCTTTGTCAAATCGGGGCGCTTCGGCGCCTACGTCCAGATGGTCGATCCGGAAGGCAAGGAGAAGCCGAAAAATGCTAGTTTGCTGAAAGGGATGGATCCGAACACCTTGGAGATCGAGACTGCCAGGCGGTTGCTGGAGCTGCCTCGTGATCTTGGGCCCCACCCTGAATCGGGCGAAACCATAGTTGCCGCCAACGGACGTTACGGACCGTACGTCAAGTGCGGGAGCGAAACGCGCAGTTTGCCTGATGATCTTTCTCCATTGGACATTACGTTGGAGCAAGCCGTCGAGTTGCTCAAGCAGCCCAAACGCCGCGGGAGAACAGCGAAGAAGAGTGAACCATTGAAGATGTTCGCGGACAGTCCGGTGACGGGCAAGCCCATTCAGTTGCTAGATGGCCGCTATGGGCCCTACGTCACCGATGGCGAGACCAATGCGAGTATTCCTCGTGACATGTCGCCGGACGAGCTGACGTTCGAACAGGCGGTGGAGCTGCTGGCCGCACGTGCAGCCGCCGGAGGCAGCAAACGCCAGAAAGCCACGAAGAAGAAGGCCACCAAGAAAAAGGCCGCGACCAAGAAGGCTTCCGCCAAGAAAAAGACCACGAAAAAGAAGGCCGCGACCAAAAAAACGCCAGGAGCTTGATCCTTTTAGATGGCTGGCCAGGACCACGGTAGGAGTCAAGCGGCGAAGTTGGTCTCGTGCGACGCAACACGGCCGAACCGATGCCGCGTTGTCAGGCGGGCGAGGGATCGGCAGGGAGCACGTGAGGACTCATTACCTCACGGTCGGCCAACAGCATGAGGAAGAGGTCTTTTCGTATGGCCGCGCGTGGCGGATGTTAATCGAAAGGACACCATCACCGTTGGTCGACGCCCCTCGGCTGCTGCAGTTAGATGACCACGTCGACCCTGCCGCTGCTGATTTGGGCCGCTGCCTGCTGAGCCAATTGTTCGGCTTGTTGTAACAGTTCGATGGCAGCATCTCCCTGCGCGCGTTGGGCATCGAGGGACTTCTTGGCCACCAAAACGGACGCACGTTGCTGAATCTGCTGTTGTTGAAACTGCGAGGCAGATTTCGGTGTAAGGTTGGTATTGATCATCACGTCTCTCTTATTCGGACAGTCGACACCATCGCCCTGTTGATAATCTAGCTCCTAATTCCCAATCGGATCGGGACAGGGTCGGGTTGTGAGGGTGGTGCGGGGTCGGGCGATATGCGTGATTGGTGTTAGGGCGTTGGTGAGATGAATGCGGAGGGATTCATGGGGGCATCGGCAGCACGTAGGAACGCGAGGCGAGAAAGCGTGGGAACCACGGAGGGGGTCGGTGGACCACCCGAATGGAGGAGGGTGATGCGTTCCACCTTTGGGTTGGAGGAGTTTCGGCCGGGGCAGGAGGAGGTCATCGCACGGTTGATGGCGGGTAAGTCGGCGGCTGCGATTTTTCCCACCGGGGGTGGAAAGTCCCTGTGTTATCAGTTGCCAGCGCTGCTTCTCGAGGGGCTGACGTTGGTAGTCAGTCCGTTGATGGCGCTGATGCGCGAGCAGGTGGATTTCTTGCTCGCCCGGGGGGTGGCGGCAGCCCGGCTGGATTCCTCGCTCAGCGGAGAGCAGTTGCGTGCGGTGGGTGAACAGTTGCGCCGGGGCGAGGTGCGCATCTTGTACGTGGCGCCGGAGCGTTTCTTCAACGAGCGATTCCGAGCCATGTTGGGACAGTTGAAGATCGATTTGTTGGCCATCGATGAGGCCCACTGTATCAGCCAATGGGGGCACAACTTTCGCCCCGATTATTTGAAGCTCGCCCTCGCGGCGCGGGAATTTGATGTCGCGCGGGTGCTGGCGTTGACTGCCACGGCGACCCCCGAGGTGGTCAAAGATATCGGCGATCAGTTTGGAATCGCCAGTGAGGATGTGGTTACCACCCCCTTTTATCGCTCCAACCTGCGCCTCGAATGTCGTCTATGCACCGATCGATCGAGAGAATCCCAGCTCCATCAGCTGATGGCCGATACAGCGGGGACGAAGCGGTTGATTTACGTGACGTTTCAGCGCACGGCGGAAGAACTGGGTGAACAACTCCATGAGCTCGGTTTTCCGGCGCGTGCCTACCATGCGGGAATGGACGATCAACAGCGACGCCAAGTTCAGGACTGGTTTGCGTCGACCGCCGATGCCATTGTGGTGGCCACGATTGCTTTCGGGATGGGAATTGATGTCGCGGACATTCGAGCCATCGTTCATTACAACCCGTCGAAGTCGCTCGAAAGCTATGCCCAAGAGATTGGCCGCGCCGGCCGCGACGGGAGAGAGTCGCGATGCGTGACCTTGTTGGTGCCCGACGATCGAATTGCCTTGGACAACTTCGCCTATGGGGACACGCCGGCGTGGGAGGACGTGCGACGTCTGGTAGAGATCTTGGCCGGCCAACCCCAGCAGTTTTACGTGAGTTATTACGCGCTGGGCCGAGAGTGTGATCTGCGCGACGCGGTGCTACGCACCATGATGACAGAGATGGAATTGGAGGGGTTCATCGAAGCGGTGGCTCCTCGGTACGAGGAATGTCGTTTCAAGCCACTGGTGTCCAGCAACCGCATTCTGGAGAATTTTCAAGGGGAACCTCGCCGCTTTGCCCATGCGGTTCTCGCCATGACGGTGAAACGCAAGGTGTGGTTTGATTTGAATTTGACGACGGTTGCGGACCGATTGCAGGTGGACCGTCAGCGGATTATTCGCATGCTCGACTATTTCGAGCAACAGGGGTGGATCGAGCTGAAGCTTTCCGGATTGGTGCACGGTTACCGTTATCGGCGGCGGATCGACAACGTTGACGATCTTGCTGCCAGACTGCATGAAAGAGCGATGGAGCGTCAACGTCAGGCACTAGCTCGTATCGATTCCCTCTACGATTGGTATACCGCCCAGGAATGCCTGCATGGGAGGTTGTGCCGGCACTTTGGACAACATTTGGCTCAACCGTGTGGCCACTGTCAGGTCTGTGCAGGGCAACCCCTCGATGCGGTGGACATGGACGATTCGCCACGGAGGGTTGGTGACAGTGCGTTGCAGATGGTGCGCCAATTGGCAGCGAGGCATCCCGATGTTTTGCGGACTTCCTGGCAACGAGCACGGTTCTTGGCGGGGCTCAGTTCACCACGGATGGTGGCCAGTCGACTGACGCGGCATGCCGGCTTTGGTTGTTGTCGGGCTGTCCCCTTCGAACGAATCCTCGAGTCGGTGGGACCATGGCCGGAGGCCGGTGAATCGGGTGGCCGGTGAATCGGGTGACCCAGTGCGTGAAGTCCGATGGGGAAGGGGGAGGGTGGCCAAGGCAGTGCTTGGTGGCCATGGAAGTGCGGTGATGGTCGCCTACAATAAACCCACGGGGTGCAGGTCGTTCTGCACGGTAGATTCGATCCGCGGTTGTAGTGGACGTGGGATAGGAGCGGAGTTGATGAGGCAGGCAACGCGTGTGGGAGGGCTCCCCCCACTACGCATCGGCAATCTCGATATCGGTTTTCCTGTGGTGCAGGCGGCGCTGAGTGGCTACAGCGACTGGCCTATGCGCGTCATCGCGCGGCGACACGGAGCCAGTTATACCCTTTGTGAGGTGATGCTTGATCAGTTCCTCGTCCAGGTGAAAGATCGACAGAAAAACCGGCATTTCCTCCACATCAGCGATGAGGAACGACCGGTGGGCGGTCAGTTGATGGGGGCGGAGCCGGAGCAGTTCGCTGCCGGGGCGGCGCGCTTGGTACAGGCCGGATTTGACGTGATCGACATCAATTTTGGTTGCCCGGTGAAGAAGGTGTTGGGACGCTGTCGCGGGGGGTACCATTTGAGCCAGCCACCGGTCGCGTTGGAGATTATCCGACGCACGCGGGACATCGTGCCCAGTGAGATTCCGGTCACGGTGAAAATGCGGCGTGGGATCGATGATACGCCAGCGGCACGCGACGCGTTCTACCAGATCTTGGAGGGGGCCTGGGACGCCGGGGTAGCCGCGGTCACGATTCACGGTCGCACGGTTGAGCAGCGGTATCAAGGACCGAGTCGCTGGGAATTCTTGCAAGAAGTGTGTCAGGCATTTCCCACGAAAACGATCCTCGGTAGCGGGGACCTGTTTACCGCCGCCGATTGTCTGCGAATGATCCGGACGACCGGTGTGCGCGGTGTGACGGTGGCCCGTGGCGCCATTGGGAATCCCTGGATCTTTCATCAGGCCCGCTGTCTGGCCGAAACTGGCCAGTTGCCGCCGCCACCGAGCGTTGGTGAGCAGCGGGAGGTGTTACGCGAGCATTGGCAGTTGGCCGAACAGCTTTATGGAGAAGAACGGGCCGCCCGGCTGATGCGGAAGTTTGGGATCAAGTACGCCGCAGCGCATCCCCAGTACGAAGAGATTCGTACAGCGTTCGCTCAAGTACGCTCGGCTGCCGACTGGCATCAGGTCCTGGAGAATTGGTACCGGGAGGATCTGCCGGGCCAGTATCCACCGACTCATTTGCATGCTGCTTATGGATCGGGGGTAACCGGGTGATGCCTGAGCCGTATAAAAATGCCGGTAAAAGTTGACATTTGTTGGTCGTGGTCGATAGGTTGAGGTTAAAATAGAACCGGCGGGAATCGCCCCCGTTGAAACTCGTCTACGTGATGTCACGCTTTGCGATCTTGCGATCGGCAATTAGCGTTCCTTGCGGTCTAGTCGTAATACCCAAATTGGATCCTGCTGCAGGGCAGGTGGAGTTCGCAGTGATGGCACATCGGTATTCATGGTTCGCCATAGCCTTGATAGGTGCTTGCGGTTTGTGCTCGTTGACGTCCCAGCTACAGGCGGCACCAGCAAAAGAAGTCAAGGTGCCCGAACCGAACAAGGAAGAACGGCAATTGGTGCAGAACGTCTTGCGGGGCCGTCAGCCCGATTCGCCGCAAGCACGCGACGCGGTCAAGAAGGCGGTTACCTACGAGATGGCTCGGCTTACTTTGGCAAAGGAGCTGCCGAACTATGGGGCGATTCGCCAGGTCATTCTGGCGACCTATGTATTGAACTCCAAGCCGGAAACGCAGGGTATTCACGATTATGCCGTGCGACAAATTGCCAGCATCTGCCAACTGCTGGCCAACGATGCCGAGTATTCTCCCCAAACACGTATCAATGCGGTGGCACTGCTGGCCGAGCTGGACGACGTATCGGTATCGGGTAACTTGCCTCCGAGGCCATCGATGCATGCTCGCAATCCTCTTTTTGCGATTGCGAACAACGACAATGCGCCCAGCTATTTACGGGCGGTTGCCCTCCATGGTTTGCAACGGCAGATGGCCGTCTGGTGGAATCTTCCCAGTCAATGGAAGTCGGAAGTGCCGGCCGAATGGAGTCAAGATTTCAAGCGGGAGTTGGGCTCGTTGCTCGTCAAAATCGTCAATAGTCAGCCGCAGACACCGTTGGAGGCTTCTGCGCACCAGTGGATGGTGCGCCGGGCTTATGACTGTTTAGCAACGATTCAGAATCCGGCGGTGGTCCCCTCGGCAATCAATGTTCTGTTGGACGCCCAGGCCCCAGTGGCCATGCGGCTGACCGCGGCTCAGTACCTGTCGCAGATCGACGCCAGTAAGCTAAATGACGCGCAGAAAGCAGACTATTTGGTCGGTGTAGCCCACTTGCTCCGCAGCGGGTTGGTGTCGTGGTACGAAGTCGAGGACGATAAGATCAAGCGAGTCACCGGCGCGACGATGACCGGAGCTTATGGAGGTTATGGTGGCTACGGAATGGGCGGTGGTTACGGGACCGAAGGTTACGGCAGCTCAAGCGGCAGTTATGGGGCAGGTTACGGCACCGAAGGAGGTTATGGCACGATGGGCATGGGCTATGGCATGTCCGCAGGCGCTGCTAATCGTCCAAAGCCGAAGGATACACAAACGTGGGACGCTTTGTTGGCTCGACGCAAGGCCAATCAGATCGCCCAAGTGGTTCATCTATGCCTGAATGCTATCCCCGCTCCGGAGGCTTCGAAACCTCCGGTTATCGGAGTGCCCTTGGCCGATGCCCAGTTGCCGGCCGAGCTGCAGTCGAAGCTGGTGGAGTTGGTAGAAGCCGTCGAAGTATTTCAGTCGGCGATCAACGACCCGACGCCAGTAACCGACGTGAATAGTCTTCTCAACGTCGCGGAGCTCCCGATTGAGGACATCATGGAGCTGGTGCTGGAGATTCCCGGATTTTCGGAAAAGTATCCCGACCTGGTCGCGGGGGATGAGCTGGATACCGTCCAACGCGCGGCGCCGACTCCACCGGCCGGAGATGGACAGGGGAGTGATGAGGGAGCTGGGGACGGGGCGGACCCGGAAGCAGGTACGGCCGATGGGGCCGCCAATGCTGGAAACGGTCAGTAGTGCCCCCTATGCCGACAACGCGGGGCTTCATCGCCCAGTAATAGTAATGGCTTCACCAACGCTTCCGATGCAATCTGCCTTCATCCGTTCGCCTATGCGAGTTCTCGCCATGGCGGACTGGCAGTTAGGATGGCAACACTGCTCGTTCCAGCGCTTGGATCGCTTCCCGCTCGGCTTCCAACATGTGATCGGGAATCGCAATAGGGGAACCATCGGGATAGATCCCCACATCGAACAGTCGTAGTGACCGTAGGACTCGGCAAAAGTCGGCCGGTAGAAAAAAGGATTCTTTTCCGAAGGAATCGTCTAAGATGGCGAACGTTAGATTCAAGTCGGCCTGATGTTCGCCATTGACCTCGACGCGCCCCTCTACGATGCCGCCGTCTGGTTGACGATTGACGAGCGTGGCGGTTAGACGAAGCTGATCGCCAGGATAGGCCGGCCGCTGAAATTCTGCCTTGCCGACTTTTGCTAAGACAACCTTCGAGCGAAATTCGTCGATCTGAGAAAGCAGGATTCCTCCGGTCTGGGCCATGCCTTCAATGATCAACGTGTGAGGATAGTGCGGCAATCCTGGAAGATAGCCGTCAAGCGGTTCGTCAGAAAGGGTAACATTCTTCACCGCGACCGCTTCTTGGGTGGCAATGAATTTCTCGAAACGGTCGATCCAAAACCAGCGCACAGAGCCTCCTCATGTCGTCGTAGTCAGTTTGACGATCGACTGAACCTCAATCGTGAATTCTCAAGCACACCGTAGAGGAAAACTCGCCCGCGTGGGCACCGTGCATTGATCCGCGCCGACCAATGAGACGGCGGGCCACGGAGAACCATCAGGTGAGTAGCGCGAACTCGAAGGATGGAGATGTCACTGCGTGTTCAACTTGTTCTCGACGTAGCTGCACAGGTCTTTGACGGTGAGTAAGTTGCCAAAGTCCTGAACTCGAGGGTTCTGTTCAAACTTGCTCAAATCCGCCCAGGGCAATCGCTTTTTCAGCTCTGCGATTCCTTCCGCGTTGACTTTCCCGTTGTCGACATATTGGGAATTGGTCAAGATGTCGTCGGGAAAGAGTTCTTCCCGGGGGATATTGATGCCGAAGGCTTTTTCCAACTTGAACACGATATCCAAGAAGTCGATCGATTCTGCTCCCAGATCTCCGACCATGGTGGCGTCCGGTGTCACCTCATCATCTTCTACGCCCAGGGCGTCGACCAGAGCCTCTTTGACTTTCTCAAACACTTCTTCCGTCGTCGGCATGGTATCTATCCTGCGTTGCTTAAATGAAGTTGACTTGTCAGTTCTCGTTCTATTTCGGTTAATCGAGAAGGGTATGTCCAACCTTCTAGGGTTGCAATCCCACCTGAGTTGGCTCGTGGCGACTTTTGACTGCTCTGCCTTTGGCAAAAGAGCCGTTCGTGTCGCCGTTGCCACTTCTCTAGGTTCCCGATTATACCCAATTGGACTTTATTCCATACCGGCATTTCGAAGCTGTTGAACGATTTGTCGTACCTGCAGGTTGGCCATACGAAGCACACTCTCGGGCTGACCTGCATCTTCACACCGGAGGACCAGTCGGGCGGAAACAGCCGACTTCCCTTCCTTTACTGCCTTGCCGATGCAAGAAAAGAGTGGGGGCTCTTGTTTGGTAAGCTTTACATGCAGTGCAAGTGTCTCTCCAGGAGACAAGAAGTCCCCGAACTTCACGTTCTTGGCGCTTTCGAGCAGAACGAGTCCAGGTTCGTAATGAAGGGTTTCACGAACCAGGATCATGGCAGATTGAAACAAGGCTTCCAGCATGAGCACTCCGGGCATGACTGGGAAGCGGGGGAAATGATCCTCCAGGTACTCTTCGTCACCTCTCAAATGGAGAGAAGCTTCAATCTCCTCACCGGGCACGATCCGATCGATTGAGCTTAGTTGCAAAAATTTCATGGCGATCTGTTCTTGGCCTGCAGTTGAGGGGGACGAGGCAGGGCATCCCGAGGGAACCGACGAACATCATAGCGTAATGGATACGGCTGGCAAATCTGCCTGGGGAACTTGAGGGGCGATATCGGAGGCGAAGCGTACAGGCGAGGAGTTCCTCGCTGACCTGGTGCTTAGCGATCGCTTGTGGAGGAGAGCTCGGCGGTTCTCGACCGTGGGCTTTCTGGCCCTTGGCCGAATATCCATAGCATCCCTCCCAGCGCAAGAATTCCCAGGGGAAGGAGAAGCCAACTGGGGACACCATAACCGGCCGGCAGGGTGCCGCATACGATGGAGACCATACCGACCACCAAGGCATAAGGCATTTGGGTGCGGACATGAGCGATATGATCGCAGTCGCTGCTGCGGGAGGAAAGGATGGTGGTGTCGGAGATGGGTGAGCAGTGATCGCCAAAGATGGCGCCGGCTAGCACCGACGCGATTGAGGCAATGAAAAGCGGCGAGTCTGCCTCGATGGGCCCAGGGGAATTTTGTTGCAGGAGGGAGGCGACCAGGGGAATGACCATGGGCATCACGATCGCCATGGTTCCCCAGCTAGTACCTGTGCAGAAGGCGATGGTAGCAGCCAGGAGAAAGACGATAGTGGGTATCCAGGCGGGGGACGGAGCAAGGTGTTGTGTGTGCGTCGCTAGGAATTGCCCAGTCCCCAAGTGCTCGCCGTCGGTGAGCCCGCTCAACGTCCACGCCAGCCATAGGATGGTCAAAGCAGGTAGCACATGGAGAAAGCCTTCAACGGCTGTCTCGCCGATGGCACTCCGGCTCATGCGGCAGGCGAAGATCGCGATGGTAACGATGGCGAGCAAGCCACCCCCTGCACCGTAAACCAACGCTAAGTAACTATCGCCACTACCGATTATCGCCGCCCAGGCCTTCCAATCCGATAGCGGCGGCACGGTGCTATGTCCCATGGCCGTCATCCCCGTCGCCACCAGGAGGATTAGAACGAGAGCCAGGGTGAGACCGACGGGGACCACGGCATACCAGGCGCGGCCATCCACCAGTCCTTGGTCGTTACGCGTGCTGGGCGTACGGGCCTGTGTGGCGTTCATCGCCATGCGCTCGGCCCGTAGCATGGGGCCGAAGTCACGATTCAAGAGGGCGACGAGCAGGACGAAGGCCAAGCAATAGAGAATGTAGAAACGGAGTGGTATGGTGGCCAGGAACAAACCCATGGATTGCCCTGCAATGTCGATGGCGGCTTGTTGGTAACCGGTTTCCATCGCGCTGATCTCGGTGGCTACCCATGTGCTAACCAGGGCCAAGCCAGCGACTGGTGCTGCCGTCGAATCGACGAGAAACGCCAGCTTTTCACGGCTGATCCGCAGGCGGTCGGTCACCGGTCGCATGGTGGATCCCAGCAGCAATGTGTTGGCGTAATCATCGATGAAGATGATCATTCCCAATAGCCAGGTCAACAGTTGTCCCCCGCGGCGCGATCGAGCGCATGGGGCAGCCAAACGCACGATGCCACGCATCCCACCACAGCGGTGGATCAATGCCACTTGGATGCCCAGTAGAGTGGTGAACGCGAAGACACGCAGGTGAGATGGCTCGATCAATTGGGGCCACAGGTGGTGTTCCGTGATATCCGTCAGGAATTGAACCGTCGTTCGAACCAGATAGAACAGGAACTCGGCGCATGTTCCACCCTCGAACTGTGGCTGTTGAAGGACGACGGCCAAACCGATGCCGGTGGCAAGTGCCAACACGACTCGCCGCAGGGTCATGGCCAAGACTATGGTGACTAGCGGAGGAAGGACGCTCAGCCATCCGTAATCATTCACCGGCTCCATGCATCCTCGATCGAATAGAGAATCAAATGGTCAGCGTTGGCAACAGGATCGATGCCCGGCATCCAGTTGGTTGCAGGTTCTCAATATCGGCTTGGCCTCCATGAAGCAAAGCGATGCGCCGGACTTTGTATAACCCCAGCCCCAGGTTCCGGCCGGCTTCTCTTCCACAAAAATAGGGATTCCAGACTCGTTGCAGTAATGCGGGAGCGATTCCCGGGCCGTTGTCGGCAACATCGATTCTAACCCCGTCGGTTACCGGGGTGCCAGTCAGTTCGACCTGCCCCTGCCGCGGATCGACGGCTTCCACCGCATTGCGGACCAACGCCCAGATCGCTTCGCATAATGCCGTGGGGTCAGCGCTGAAGGTAACATCGTCGGCAGCCGTGATCGCTACGCTAATAGATCCTTGGCTCGTGTCGATCCACCTTTTGGCTCGACAAGCGATGGTCTCCAAGAGCGGCTTCAGGGCGACGTTCTCCCATCGTAAAGGGGGTGGTTTGGTTACGGCCATCAGGTCGGCAATCATCTCCTTGCCTCGCATAGCATGTTCTACGATGGCGTGGCATGTAGAGGCGACTTCGGGGTGATGCACCCGGGCAGCCAGGGCACCGGCACGGGTGGCAATGCTGGCCAATGGGTTGTTCAGCTCGTGTCCCAATCCGTACGCCAGGTCGTATGCGAGGCTTTCGGCCTGGCGATCGTGCTGGTCAACGTCGAGGGAGATCGAATGTAGCTGCTGATCGACCGCTTGTACCAAACACTCGAGAAGCAGGGTATCGGTGCATTGCAATTGGGATCGCCACCGGTGCAACACGAAGCAACAGGCGAGTCGTTGGCTCTGCCGATCGAGCACGTCGAAGTGGCGCAAGGCGGGCGCCAAAGCTGGCTCCGTTTCCGTCGGGCAGTTGTCGGTGCCCTCAGTCACTCCCCGAAAACGCCGGGCCAGGTTTTCCAGCAAACGCGCTCGTAGCGGAGCTTCTAAGGGAGTTGCCGATTGTTCGCAAGCCATTGCCCTAGAAGGGACAGGCAATCCCGCCGAAGACCAACGGTCGCGGTTTAGCGAGAGAATCTCCCGCAGCAAGATGCGGACGGTACAGGGGGATAGGGGTACACGTGAGCACATGAACTGCTAACGGCCGTCGATGCTAGTGGGCATTAGACACACAGAAACGCGTTGCTTCACCATGGCAGGACAGACTCCGCTGGTCGATGTCAGTTCGGTCGGGGCCAAAGGGAGTTGTGCGCACCGCGGGCGGCTCGTGCCCGCCGAGCGCAACGATGCCCAGCACCAGCGCAAAACACCCCGTGGGGCGCGTCCAACAGTGAGACCTCCCGACCAGTGCGACCTCCCGACCCCGTGGTGCCGTTAGCGGTGATCCGCCGCAGCAAGCATCTCGTTCCAGGTCATGACCATGGTCCGCTCGGGCAGTCCACGGTCGGAGTGCAAGGTGCCGTTGGTCCGCAGGGGCTGTACAAACCGTTGCACAATCTTCTGGTCGTGACGCCATGGGGGCGGAGCACAAGTGTGCAACGGCAAGGTGAATCAATGGGAAACGGGCTTCTCGATGTCTAGCAATTCACAGACCCGATCGACCAGGTCTTCCACAGCAAACGGCTTTTGCACAAAGCCGTCGGCGCCAGCGTCGGTCAATTCCTTAACCTTGTCTGGCTCCACCATCCCCGATATGCAAATGATTTTCACCGAGTCGAGCGCCCTGTCACTGCGCACGCGCTGACACACTTCCTTCCCGTTGATATCGGGAAGCATCACATCCAATATCACGATGTCGGGGCGAAACTCCTTGACTTGCATGCCCGCATCGAAGCCATTGTTGGCCGTGCGGATCTCAAATCTTCCGTCTCGCTGAAAAGCATCGGCAATCAATTCCACCAGGTCCTGCTCGTCGTCGACGATGAGCAGCTTTTTCTTGCCGTTTTCCAGCGCGTCGGTAGGAATGCCATTTTCTTTCATGAAGGCGTAGAGTTGATCACGCGGGATCCGGCGGAAGCGGCTTCCTGGAACCCGAAAGCCCTTCAGAGTTCCGTTGTCGAAGCATCGAATGATCGTCTGCTGGCTGACCTTGCAGATTTTTGCAGCTTCACCCGTTGTAAACACCGTCTTGTTGGTCGACATGGTTTCCACCACCCTTCCTGTTTGATGGTTCCGCTAGGTGCAATCGGTCTGGGTGAATGTTCATCCTTCCACCGCATTGCCTCGAGTCGTCGTTAGGGGGACTCGTCTAGCCAAGAAAATGGAAAAGCTTCATTGATCGAGGCGGCTCAGGAACCCTTGCTGTTCTCTCCTCAGTTCCTCATCCTGCTGCCATCCCCGCTCCAGCCAAGTTTGCCAAGATTGACTGGACTAGCGGATTATAGCGAATAGGCAGGCTGGGTCAAGATTGACGTATCTGGCTTAAGTTTTAGGGAAATCATAGGTTACGCACGCAGATCTGGAATCACCAGGAAATTTCCCCGATTTTTGTTAAGCGCGCTGGTAAAGCTGCCTGCGGTTTAAGCACTGGTGCTTAAAGAGCGAGCGTCGCTAAGGGCGTCGGCCCCCTTAAGGCGATTCATGAGAAAAAACGCCTGGAATCGCAACTAGCTGTCTGCCATTGCCTTATGGTTGTTGAGTCGCCGTAGCTCCAGTCTGTCTATGGGTTAATGGCACGATCTTTGCCATGAGGGAAGGCGACGCGTTTCTGCTGGCAAACCTTCCGTGTCGGCGCGCAGCACGTGACGGTCCGGGTAGGCATCCGGGCGTGCTAGCAGGGGGCGGCAACTGGTTACGTTCTTTTGTGTTCAGGTGAGTGTTTGGAGACTGGTGCAGCACTGGTCTCTAGCAGGCGGACCTCACTCCTCCCGACGAATACTCACCGTGATTTGCTTCGTTGGTTTCTCGAGTAGAAGGCGGATTGCACATGTTTTACACCCTGTCTGGTATGGCCCCCTGGAGGCGGTGGGCGGTCGTGTTCGGAGTCGCGTTGGGAGTCATGGTTACCTGGACGTCATTGGGCGGCGTTCCCTCATTGTTCGCTCAGGAAGAGGCAGCAATCCAGACAACCGTAGAAGAGACAGAAGCGGCGGCTGGCGACGAGGCGGTTTCCGAGGAGGCCGAGGCAGACCTCGGCGTAGGCTACGCGCTGGACAACACGTTCTTGTTCTTGGCTGCTGTGCTCGTATTCTTCATGCAGGCCGGTTTCGCCATGGTGGAATCGGGCTTCAACGCGCAAAAAAACGCCGTCAACGTTCTGTTCAAGAACTCGATGGACATTTGCGTGGGCGTGCTTCTCTACTTCTTCATCGGGTTTGGCATCATGTACGGTGCCAATTATGCCGGGGTCGAAAACCCCTCGAAATACTTTGTGTTCGGGGGAGTGGGGATCGATGGCTACAGCGATGGGACGTTTAGCCCCGAAGTTGCTTGGTTGTTCCAAGCCGTATTTGCTGCCACCGCCGCCACCATTGTTTCGGGGGCGGTCGCCGGTCGGATGAAAGTGGCCGGATATCTCATCTACAGTGCGGTGCTGACCGGATTGGTGTATCCGATCAGCGGTTACTGGAAGTGGGGTGGCGGCTGGTTGAATGAAATGGGTTTTCAAGATTTCGCTGGCTCAGCCGTGGTGCATGCTCTGGGAGGTTTCGCCGGTCTTGCTGGAGCCATTGTTCTCGGCCCGCGGATCGGTCGCTTTGTCGACGGAAAGAGCGTCCCCATGCCCGGTCACAATCTCCCCTTGGCCGCGTTGGGAGTATTCATTTTGTGGTTCGGATGGTACGGCTTCAATCCCGGTTCAGCGCTAGGGTTTCAATCGACCGACGGCATCAATCTGACGATGCACTGCGCGGTCACCACCACATTGGCCGCTGGAGCTGGGGGGCTGCTGGCCACGGTGTTGAGTTGGGTGCTGTTCAAGAAGCCTGATCTGTCGATGGGGCTCAATGGAATCCTTGGCGGGCTTGTCGGCATCACGGCGTGCTGCGACACGATGTCCAACATGCAGTCGGTGCTGGTGGGAAGTGTGGCCGGCGTAATTGTTGTCGCCGGGATCCTGTTGTTGGACAAGCTGCAAATCGACGACCCGGTCGGGGCGTTCCCGGTCCATGGATTGTGCGGAATCTGGGGATGTTTGGCCATCGGTATCCTGCCGAACGGCTATCTGGAAGATGGCACTACTTCCTTCGTGACCCAGCTAATCGGTACGACGGTCATCTGTGCGTGGGCATTCGTCACCATGGCGGGACTGTTCGTGGCGTTGAAGGCGGTGGGAATCTTGCGGGTCAAGCCCGAGGAAGAATTGACCGGCTTGGACATCTCCGAGCATGGGATGCACGCCTACCCGGCGGATGCGGTGGCGAAGGCCAGCTAATCCCCCAAGTCGTTAGTTGAAGGCAACCCTACCCAAGTCACCTGGAGCGGTGGCGATGATTCGTCCCGCTCCGGGCGGCTTTTTCCCAGCCTTATTCAACGATCGATCCAAGGAGCGTTCTGCCGGCCTCTTCCTGCGTGTCCGCCTCGCGCTGGTATGCCGGCAGCGCTCGCTTTTTCTTTTCCGCCGATCATCTTTCGGCCCTGGAAGCGCGGCCCGCCTTGTAAATCGATCCCTTTGGGCTACGATACCAGCGGCGGTGGAACTGCTCTTTCTTCTCGCTCAAGGGCGACCTTGCCTGCCCTTTCATGCCTTGAACAAGACCTGCCAGGGGATGTCGTTCGGTGAAGCTGATCATTGCCATTGTTCAACCCAGTCGTTTAGAAGCAGTCAAGCAGGCGTTAGTCGACGTCGAGGTGTTCCGGTTGACGGTGCTAGACTGCCAAGGGTTTGGCCGACAGCGGGGCCAGTTGAGCGCGCACCGTCGCGAGTCGACTTCTTTGCAATTGATGCGCAAAATCCAATTGCAAATCGCGGTCAATGATGAGTTCGTCGAGCCCACGGTCGACGCGATTCTGCGCGCCGCCCGCACCGGTGAAAAAGGGCAGATCGGAGATGGAAAAGTATTCGTGTTGCCGCTAGAAGAATGCATTCGCATTCGCACAGGTGAACGTGGGCCAGAAGCCATTTGATGGTTCCCTCTCAGCTGGGCGCATCAGGATCGTGCCCCTGGGAACGTGCAGGAGAATGGGGAGCAAAGCGCTCCAGCCAATAGGCTACATCGGCATCAGCAAGTTCCGCGTCCGTAGCTTCAGGTTCGTCATACCCGGTGCCCTGGGCACCGGCGGGGAATGTGGCCGAGGCCCATAAGTGAACGAGGCTTCCATCGTGCAACTGATCCCAGAAGTCCGCGGCATCCAGCACGATCGCACGATGCGTCATGGCCACTTTCTGGATCTGATGATCGGAACTGATGACGGCGAGGAAGTTTTTCGCGTGCGGATGTTCACGAATCAATTCGATGATCCGCTGGTCGGCATGCGGATAGCCGTGGGAGAATTCTACTTGGACCGACCAGCAGGCTAGCGAGTCGTCGTCGGTGGTCGGTTGCGGAAAGCGAGTGTCAAACACCACGCGCGTTTCCGCATGCCATGCCGGCAGAAGACGATGTTGCAACCGTCGCAGCAGTTCATGGCGGGCACGTGCCCAACCACCGGGCAACTGGGCTCGCTGACTTAGCCCGGCGGCCCATAAGAGGTTGTAGCCGTCGATCAGCAGGCGAATGGCCATGGTCCATTCCTCCTCTGCTCCGCCCCGCGCAAATATGCGCATGGGGCTGGTCGTGGATAGTAGCCAGGAGTAAACCTCAGCGGTCTGCGCGGGAGGACCGTCCCCGGAACGCTGAGTTGATGCTGAAGATCATGATAGCCTACGGCTGCGGCAACGGGCACACCTGCTCTGCCACAGGTGCGTGGTTGGTGGGAAGAAGCGGATACTAGCCGAGACGTTTGCGGGGCGCAGTGCGCTGATGCTTCTGCCAGGAGGATGCACAGCCTACCTCACGCTTCGTGTGGCAGGCTGCGAAGACGATTTCATCAGCAACAAAGTGACGATCCCCAGGGGACAACGGGTAGCACCATCCATGGGACAGCGCAATCCACTGGAAACGATCTACCGCGACCACGCTTCCTGATCGAAGATGGAGTCGATCGCTGCGAGGTAGTTTTCATGAGCGGAGACCGGAGGATTGTCGAGATCAATCTGCTGGAACTCGAAATCGTCCATATCTCCAAAGACGCGCACGATCGTATTCCCCGACGCATCCGTTGTTTTCATAAAGTCGCGACGACCGAGGAAAGCGCTGAATACGTCATGGTTGTTGTTGACGTAGCTGATCACCAGCGAATTGCCATCGCTGCTGAGCACTGCTTCGGTAAACATGGAATGCTGGAACCCGTCGAGCATTGCCGTCCATAGCAGGGAGTTGTTATCACCAACCGCCACGTAGAACCCTTGGTTGACGGCCGAGGGATCTCGTTGCAGGATCGCCGCCTGGATCGAAGCAAGTTTATTTGCCGTGAAGGCATCAACGCCGCGCACCGCGAAGTTGTATCCGGACGCGTCACCACCACCGGGTTCCGGAATGCGGATCGTAAACTGATTGGCGATCAGATCCGCATCCCCGAGTGGTCCCGGGACATCCAGGCCATCGAGGAAATGAGGAGGAGGAGTCATCTTGACGACGTACTCTCCCGGAGGCATTTCCGGAAAACGATAGCTGCCGTCGGCAAGCGTCATTACGGAGACCGGCGCGATCGGTTCACCCAGCGCCGATCCGGAGATGGTGACGATGATTCCTCCCAACCGCCGTTCCGCCGCATCGATGACGCCATCGTTGGTTTCATCGACCCATACCGTGCCGCTGATATCGGCAGGAATAAACGGCTTCACTTCAATGTGGACGGTGCCCACCGTGCTGTTCTGATGGCCATTGCCACTGGGACCACTGTCTTCGACGGTGTATTGGAAGGATGCCGGTCCAATGTAGCCAGGATCTGGCGTGTAGCTGATCGTGCCGTCTGCATTGAGCACCACGGTGCCGTGGATGTCGGCGCCCGGTGTAACCGAGACGATCGTCAGCGATTGATCACTCTCGTTCGCCGGGCCGGGAAGGTCGTTGGCCAACAGTTCGGCAGACGTGATGATTCTCGTGCGATCGACGAACGCCACCAAGTTGTCGTCGCCGGCAACGGGAGCGTCGTTGATGGGGGCGACCTGGACCGTCACCGTTCCAGTGGCGGTGCCGCCAGCGCCGTCGCTGAGCGTATAGGTGAACGTATCGGTGCCGAAGTAGTCAGCCGGTGGGGTGTAGGAAATGGTGGTTCCGGTCAGCGCCACCGTAGCTCCGGAACTGCTGACCGCACTCACCCCGGTGACGGACAAAGTTTGCGTGCCCTGTTCGTCCGGCGGGCCGGCCAAGTCATTGGCCAACAGCAAGCTCACGTCGAACGCGGCAGCGGTATCTTCGACTGCGTCCAGTGAATCGGGGTTGGCGATCGGATCATCATTTACTGCATTGACGGTGATGACCACGGTGGCCGTGCTGGATAGCGGAGGATCGCCGTTGTCGGTCGCGGTATACTCGAATTCGAAAATTCCATTGAAATTGGCCGCCGGGGTGTAGACCACATTGCTACCTTGGATGGCGACCGATCCACCTCCAGCCGTCAATGCGTTTACCGAAGTAAGGGTCAGCGTCTGCGGAGCTGCCGATCCCGGTCCTTCGCCGGCTCCTGGGGAATCATTGGACAAGAGCGTGGCGATGGGAATGGTCAACGCCATGTCTTCGTCCGTGCTAGCCGCGTCATCGGCCAACTCCGGAGGATCATTGACATTGGTGATCGTAACCAACACCGTTCCCACCGAATCTTGCCCCTGCTGCGCGGTGTCGTTCATGACATAGGTGAATTGATCGCTTCCGAAAAAGTCCGGATCGTTGGGGGTGTAGGTGACCGTATCGTCAGTCAGGTCCGTGGGAGTCCCGTTGTCATCGATCGTCACCGTGCCATGAGTTCCGTCATTGACGCTCAGCAACGTGGCGGCCGCGCCCGGGTGCACCCGATCATTGGCCAAGACATCGATGTTGAAGATGGGTTGCCCTTCGACACCGGAGGCGACATCGGTGCGGGCGCGCGGGAGCACGCCCGGCTCAACCGTCACCGTTACGATCGCCGTGGCTTGCAGTCCACCGGCATCCTCGATGGTGTAACTGAATGTATCCTGGCCGATAAAATCTGCGGGAGGAACGTAAATAATCGCTTGACCATCGGCGGTGATGGTTACCGTGCCTCCCTGCGCTGTGCTGCCGACACTCACGACGCGGATACCGTCGGTACCTTCATTGGGGCCGCCATTGTCGTTGGTCAACACTTCCAGTCGATTGTCCAAGTCGCTGGCCGTGGAATTCTCCGTGACCGTGAACGAATCATCGATGGCGACCGGAGCGTCGTTTACTGGCGTGATGTTGATGGTAACGGTTGCTTCGTTGGATGTCAGTCCTGTGCTATCGACAGCTACGTACGCCAGCACGGCTTGGCCGAAGAAGTCAGCGGGCGGAGTAAACGTGGTACCTACCAAGGTGGAACCTACAGGAACGTTGACCGCAGTTACCGACTGGATGGAAAGCGTACGTGGAGCAGTAACCTGGTCGTTCACCGTGACGTTGCCATCGAGCGTGATCGAAGTGTCCTCGGCGATCGTTAGCGTGTCATTGATCGCTACCGGCGATGTCGGATCCTGGATGACGGTAATCGAGAACGGATCGCCATAAATCACTTGCTCAGGAGTGAGACGACCAAAGGGATCCAGCGGATCCGTGGCGTCGGGCATGATCGCAATCATGTCGTGCAGCGGACTATCATCGGCAGGGTTGGGCGTAAAGGTGATGACGCCTGGTGCCCGGGCAAACATGGGGATGGAGAACAACAGTTTGAACTCTGAAGGATCCGGAAACGGCAGCGTCTGGGAGGCCGCCCCGATTTCGTCAAACGCGTTCACCGTCAGCGTCGCTTCTCGAGCAAAATCGTAGAGATCCCCAAACTCGGTGATCTTGCTTCCCAAAAAGCTCAGCAGGTTCTTCAACTCCGTAATCCTCTGCTCCTGCTCCGGCGTCCGGTCCCCCACAGGGATGCCTTCCAAGGATTGGAGTTCCAGTTGCAGGTCCCGGACAGGTACATCCCCTTCCACGACCTCGGCAACGGTTATCTGCAGCGGTTGACCGTTGGTGGTGACCACATTCGAAGAATCGGGAACCAGGAGGGGCAAGTCCTGACCGGCTAACGCACCTTTGAATCGGATTTCAAAGTTGTAGCGCGTAAAGATGTTGTTTTCGCGGTCCTCATTCATCGCCGTCTGGTCGACGATCACTTCCACATTGCCCGCTCCAATACTCGACATCGCCTCCAACGCCGATTGCATGGCTGTAGCGACGGCGCCGACCGACCGCGGGCTACCACCAGAGGTAAACAAACCAATCGGGCCTGACGTCTCTCCGCCCAGCGACAGCGTGAAGGAGCTCGAGGTATTGGAGCTATCAATGGTGTCGATGAAGAACTTGAGCGTTTGAATCTCACCAGCAGCAACATCGAATGCCGCACTGTTGTCGAAGTCGATATCGAGGTAAGCAGCCGATATGCCTTGCGCCTGAAAACCACGAACGTCACGGATGTAAGTTACCAACTGGAACTGCTGCCCGACGACCACCTGGTTGTTGGGAATCGGTTGGCCATTGAGATCGACGAACTCGTATCGGAACTCCGCCACATCGGGCTGACCGGCGTGTTCGCCTTCCGCATTCAGGAGGTTGATTACCATCAACGCATCGATGGCGCTTAAGTAATTATCGCCATTGACATCGAACATGGCTCGGTGATTCGACGGCGAGGATTGGCCTACCAATTGTCCCCCGTGGCCGCGATTCAACGCATTGATCGTGATCAGCGCGTCGAGCGGAGTGACGTTGAAGTCGCGATTGACATCGGCCGGATAGATCGAATTGTGATAATATGCCAATCCGTCCGCACTCAGCAGCCTTCGTCCCTCCAAGGATTCGATGGCGAGACGCTTGGGATGCTGGACCGGCTGGTGGTCCATGCCGCTTCGAGAGATCATTCGTTGGAACAAGTTGCCGTTTCGTTTTTTCATCGTTGAGCCTAAGACGTCCTGGTTACGGAGGATTCACTTCTCGACTTCGCGACGCAACGTTGGGGAACAACCATGCTGCCAGCGATGTAGCGAGAAAAGACGATGAGGTCCCCACCGGAGTTGTAGAACTAGCTAGTCCTGTCCAGATTAGTTAAACCGAGCCGCTTTTTCAATTGAGGAAAAATGGGCGATTTGAGGGGCGGCTGCTGTTCCGCCGTAAACTCGAAACAACCGTTGCATTCCCACGGGTGCGACACCACTGCCACCTCTTGGATTGACGAGCGAACGAAAAGTTCCGGTAAACGTTGAAATTTGTCTAAAGGTTGCCAGAGTCGCGCCGCGCTGCCTGAGACGGAAGTTGCAGGACCCAGCTAGCAAAAAACTGGTCGACCTCGTCCGGTGGCAGTGGCTTGGACTCGGAATCATCACCGATCGGCACCCAGGGGGCTGACGCCCGGCGCGATGCGGTTTGTGCGAAGCTCCCATGGGAAGGTTGGCGATGATGAGCAACGGCCGGAGAAGGTCGCGGACTGTCGGCCAGCGAGCTGGGAGGGGCTTCCCCCTCGGCGCTTCGACGACCGGACTCCGGATCCCCGCTGCGGAGGTACGTCGGCGGTACGCCTCCGTCGGTGGCCAGCGCAACGAAGCTCCTTGCTTCGCCTTCACCGCCGGCGATACGATTGTTCAGATAATTGACGACGATCAGTGCGTCCAATGCTGATACGAAGCTATCGCCGTTGACATCGATGAAGGGGGGGGATTGTAGCCCCGAGCCATGCAAGCTGCGCGCGCCATGACGGTTGATGTAGTTCACAACCAAGAGAACATCAATCGCGGAAACGAACTGATCGTCATTGACATCGAAGCGATTGCTCGGATTCTGCCAAACGCTTTCGGCAGAGACAAAACCAAAGTCAACATCGGTGGTCGCCGCGTCAGGCAATACCTCAACCTGGAGTTGGCCCGTTGCCGGAGCCACGGCAACAAAAGAAGAGGGCGGATTCGGGGTAACCAGCACCGTATATTGACCAGGAGGCAGACCGGCAATGGTGTATCTCCCCCCCGCATCCGTAGAGACTACCGCGGACGGACCATAGCTCAGGTTGTCCAGCATGATGGAGGATTTCGGTGCGGCGCCGGCAATCACATAGGCGATCTCGGCGCTGGCCCGCGTAATCGTCATCCTCTCGGCTTGCCCCGGAGCAAGTGGAGAAGTCGTGTAACGCTCCAGGAGCTCACCGGCTGCATTGTAAGCCTCCAAGCGCCCTTTCGTGCCGGCGAAAAAACCAATGGCGTCGATGGATACGGTCGTCGTCGGCTGCGCAAAATCGATCTGCAATCGACGCGTGCTGTCGGTCCAGGTGGGCCGGTAGGCCTGCGAACCTCGCGAATACCCCCAAAAAGTCATCGAGCCCGTGCTGGCAGAACTCTCACTGAAGATGCCGATCCGACCATCGACATCGGTGCCAATGCTGCTGATACTAACCTCGGGAGAAAAGTTGCTGGGGAGCTGCCCGGCAGGAAAGTCATCGGGTTCCACGGTCTGGAACAGGTCGAGAGGATCGCCGTCACTGTCCCGAACTTCGACCGTCCAGCCTGGATTGCCCGATTCCCCCAGATCCCATAAGCCATTGCGATTGGTATCGACCCACACGTAGCCATTAATGCCGGCGACGACGGTTTGGTCTGGCCGCGCCATGCGCCCCTGAAACACATTGCTGACGACCGTTGTTTCCGAGTCGCGAGCGCGAATCTCGATCGTCTGGGCATTGCTAGGGACTGGGATGGACATGTGGATGTCGACCTCGGCCACATTGGGTTGGGAGTAGATCTGCCACGAGCCATCGTCGAATCGATATTCCAACTGCCGGATCTTGTTCAACGTAATATCGTTTTGCAGGCCCGATGAATTGAGGTTGGGCAGCGTCTGTACTACGGCGTGACCGTCGAAGATGTACGTGGATGAGTAAGGATCGAAATAGCCGCTGCCGGTCAGGCGATGAGGAACGTCGAGGACATCGAAAATGCCATCCCCATCGGAATCTTGCCAGCCGACCATGGCCAGGGTACTAGCCGGTGAGACGTGATTCTCGTAGGCAGTGGTTAACAGGTCCCCGGCCGCCATGATGCTCGGCTGCTGTTCGAAACCCGGCGTGGGATTGTCGTACGCATTCAGATTTTGAGTATTGTAATAACCTCGCCGCTGAAGGTAGGTGCCACCGCCGGGGTATTCATCGCGCCCCCAAAACATGTGCCCGGTTTCGTGGGCAATGGTGGAAGCTGGACGAGTGCTCGGCAATACCATGAACAACCCACCGGCGAAGCTGAAGGCCCGCCGAAACGAGCCGTTGGGATCGAACTGGCCATCGGCATCGTTCCACGAGGGGGCGACGAACATGGTAAACGCCCAATCGGTGCCGTGCTTCAACCGTTGGGAATGATTGAACGCCTGGATGTCGCTTTCTAGATTTCCCGTTTGGTTGAAGCCCACGCCGGCAAGAAACTCGGACACGTAATAGACATAATCATTCGAGCGGCGGCTAATCGCTTCATAGCTCGTCTCAAAGGGAGTGCTGGCATAGGAGGTATCGACCGTGAAGGATAGGCTGTGGACCGAATTGAGAGTCGCCAGCGTGTCGACCCACCATTGGAGCCCTTCATCGATCTTGGCCAATGTTTCCGCAATCTTCGTGGCGTCCCAGTCTTCAGTACTGGGATCTAACGTGCCATCACTCTCCAGAAACACCGGAGTGACAGCTACCGAACCGAGCATGAATTCGCCAAGGTCCTGTTCGGCGGCACCATAGGGAAGCGCGGCAAGCAGTCGGCGATCTTCAAGCGGTTCGACACGCAATCCCCGGCTCGACCGCCCCCCGCGCCCTGCATGCATCGAGGGACACAGACGACGTGTCAACGCCAGCAGCCATCGACCGGCGCCTGCCACGCGGAGCGGATGCCTGAGGTCAGCAGTAGGATTTTCTTTGCCGATGGATCTGGTCAACCACGACCTCGGAAAAAAGAAGGATGCAACTAGCCGGATCGGAAAGAGCTGCTTCGTGACAGCATACGCCTCTTCCTTAGACTCTAAGTGCTGGGCAGAGTTCCGCCAAGTTTCCTGATCGCGACGATCGGTTCTTCCCTGCCAAGCTCTGCCGTAGAGGCCGTACATCCGCTACAGCCGCGCTCGGGAGCCGAACGAATCCACCTCGACCAGGGCCGCCGGCGCCTCCACATTACCCCCCGGCACGGGGCTTGGCCCACCCGGCGACGTGCGCTGCCTGCCAGCGCGAAAAACTCTCGCGATCGGACGCGAGAGTTTTTGCGCGGCGGCCTCGGCGGTGTCGGCAAGCGATCGAAAGCGGTTATCCGTGGAGGCCCAAATCGATCGCCAAGTCACCGAACAAATCCTCATCTTCTGCTGCCGTATCGTCCGCCTGGCCATACAATTCCCAGGCTACATCGACAGGATCACTGGCTGGTGACGTCGACAAAACGCTGTCGATGCCCTCCAAGTCGACGTCTATCGCTTCCAGGACGGCGGCGTCAACAGGATGCTCTGGAGTGGGTTCGGGACGCTGAGCCGGTGTTCGCAGCAGGTTTTCCAACCCGGCCGCCCAGTTGCTGGCCAAGACGGTCTCCGCGCTTCCGATGGAAAGGAGGGAATCGTTCGATTCGGTCCATCCCATCGTTAGGGCGTCCCCACCTGCTCCCTCGCCTTCTCCCCCGCCAGATCGTCGCAGGCTGTTGAGGTAGTTGATGACGATCAGCGCGTCGAGCGGTTCGACAAAGCCGTTTCCATTGACGTCGACGTAGGGAGGTACGCCCGAGGCAGGAAGCGATAGTACCTTCGGCGTACTGGGGTTATTCAAGTAGTTGATCACTTGCAGCACGTCGATGGGGGACACGAACTCGTCACCGCTGACATCCAAGCGGTTGGCAGGATTGGTATACGGATTGCCTTGAATGGTTACCTGGTGGTCTTCCACCTCTCCGTCGGGAGCGGGGCCTACCGGTGTGCCGACGGCGGTGGCACTTGTGCTCAACCGTACTCGCGCGTACGTTGTCCCGGGTTGTGCTGACGCGGGTACGGTGTAACTGAGCGTGAGCGAGGATTGACCCGAGGAGACAGGCAGGGCCGCGGCCACTCGTTCACCGGTGGCAAAAACTCCGTCACCATTGAAGTCGATCCACATCGAAACGTAGGCGGTTTGCCCCGTGGTATTCGTCACCGAGATGGTGGCATCGCTGGAGAAGGCGGCGAACAGTCCACTGGTGAACTGCACGCCGTCGTCGGCGTCGGCATCGTCAAGCCGAGCGTCGGCGTCGGTGGTAACCGTGCTGCCCAAGCTCAAGCCATTGACGACCGAGTGGCGTGGACCATTGTCTGCCGCCAGCGAGGTATAAGGTGCCGGGGCATCGCCGTAATCCAGCCCTTGCCCCAAGAAGATGGTGAGTGTGGTGGTGCCGTCTACCTGGTTGGCTTTCAAGGGGTTCCCCGCCAGATCACGGATCGGCCCCATCGTGCTGGCGCCGGCCCCGGAAATGCCTTGAATGCCTTCCAGCAGCAATCGTGTCCCAAACTGGGTCGTCACCACACCGGCCAGCCCTTGAGCGTCGATGGCGGCTTTGATCACCGCGGCGGCGGAGGTAGCGGTACTGTCGGCGTCGAGCTGCAGCATGATGGGAATGGCCGCAGGTTGGCCAGGAACGCCCGCCTGCTGCAACACCGTGTTGCTCAAGTCGAGTCCTACGTTGCTGTCTCCACCTAGGCGAACCAGACCTTGGCCGTCGTACACCGGCGTAAGTCCTACGGCGGCAGCGTTGATCGCGGTCACCAAGGCAGCGCCGATTTGATCGACACTGGCTCCAGGAGCAAACTGGACCGGGATGTTGCCCGGCAGGACAGATCCGTTGGTGTCGAGTTCGAACGTGACCGAGAAACCGTTGCGGTCGATGGCGAAAGTCTGCCCATCGTCGACCCCGTCGGGGCGTCCCGCGTTCATGGGGATTTGCAAACCAAAGGCCGTTCGCACTCCCGGTCGACCAGCAAGGTTCAACCCGCTGCTATCCGGCAGGAATTGCACCAGTCGCGAACCGTGGATCTGCAACTGACCGGCAGTGACCTCGTGCACCGACAGGGACAACCCACTATCGTTCAACGCGTTCTCGATGGCCCGGCCGACCGATTCGATCGTCGGAGAAGTACCCACAAAGATCGGTACATGGCCGGCGGCGGTGCTACCATCGAGGTCGAATTCAAAGGTCAGGCGACGAGAGCCATCGTCGACGATAAAGGTGCTGCCATCGGCCACGTCGGCTTGGATACCATCGGTCGATGGGACCGTTACGACATACCCCAAGTCGATTTCAAAGGTCGTTTGTTGACCATTGGCATCGATGATGGTGAATTGCTCGCCGTCCACGTAGGCGGAAGGCGTGCGTACCGACAGCGCGCCCTCTTGGGAGTTGATAAACCGAATCGTGTAGACGCTTTCCGACCTCCAGATTCCGGCCAGCGGTTGCAGGCGGATAATACCATTGGTGGCGTCGTACCCGAAACGGTAGTCGACTCCCTCGACCAACGGCTGATTGTTGCGATACACCAGCACCGAACTAGAAGTTACGGTGGCATCGTTGACGCCCGTACCACTGCTCGGTTCACTCGGCTCGATACCGTCCAAGATGCGGATGTCGAAGTGGGTCAACGTGACATTGTTCAACTCCACGACCGACAGTTCAGAATTCTGATCAGCGCCGTCGTTGTCATTATCCACAGGCGCCAACAGGTTCACCGACGGACCGACGAAGTCGGAACGATCTAAGGCACCGCGGTCTTTGAACACATTTTCACCCAAGCCCGATGGGGTTTCCACAGCCGGATCATCGACACGGAGTTGTCCTCGGATATCGAATTCCGGTGCCAACAGAGGCGAGGCGGCGATCCCCAGCGGTTGCTTCACGGCCACCAATGAGGGCCGGTCTTGCAACGAGTCGATCGAGCTGTCGATGATCGGCGAGGCGGGAGCCGGATAGATATTACCGTTGCCTGCCGCCAGGAAAACCGGAGTGCTGCTTCCCAAGACCAACGGGAATTGGCCAAGAGACGCACTGCCGGAAACGTTGTTCACGTTGTGCTGGTAGACGGTGCCGCCGATTACGGTCGAAGCACTGCTGGCATCGACGTCGATTCCCACGTTCGCGTTGACCACGACATTGTTCATGATGGTGGCCGTGCTGTTGTTGGTCACCGAAATCCCTGTACCACCGGGGAAGAACGTCTCGGCGACCACGCTCGACAACGCCCCCACGGCGTCGATGTCTGCTCCCACTGAATCACCGGACTGGCCATCTTGATTGCGAATATCGGTCAGCCGGACGAAGGACAGGCGGGAGTTGCGGTTGAAGCCGAAGGCATCCAGGTCGATCAGCGGGTTATTGCCCGAGGCCCGACCAACCGGTGTGTAGGTGAGACCATCGGCGCTTACCTCAACCAATACCTCTTCCGACGCGCCGACTTCGAAAACTGCCAAGTCGGGAGCTGAGTCGTTCGATCCAGTCAAGAAGTTGTTGGTGAACTGCACCACGAGCTGGCCACCATTGCCGAGACTCACGGCCCCTTCCCCAGGCTGCGGTTCGCCACCGCCTGCGAAATTGGGCGCCCCCAATGCCTCACTGGGATCATCCAGGCCGGCAATGGGGACAGGACCGCCGTTGGCGTCCGGCCGGTACCGGACGACCGCATCAGCGAAAGCCAGGTTTCCATTGTCAAAGACCAGACCCTCGTAGATCGTGGGAACAAGCCCTTGGACCGAGGAAACGGTACCACCGATGATCGTATTGTTGATCACACGAGCGAAGGGGACTGCGGAGTCGGGCGCTCCGGCCGTGGCCGGATTGCCCACGATGTTGATGCCACCGGTCTGATTGAACAGCAGGGCGTTGTTGGTTACGACGACTCCAGGAGCCAGGTCGTCTTCGTTGAGCACGATGGTGTTACGAGGGCTGCCGATCAGCGGGGCGTTGGTAGCCGCCGCTCGGCCTCCGGCATCGATGACGATTCCAAAGCCCGACGCGTTCGTGATCGTACTGTTGCTGACAACGACTTGCCCCTGAGGTCGCTCGCGATTCTGATCGCCCTGGCCGGCGGTGACGATCAACTGTCCGGTCTCCGCTGGCACATCGACGGCAGCGTTGCCGAAGAAGGTCACCGTATCGTGCGAGGCGCCTGTGCGGTCACCGTTGAGCAGACTTGCCGACACCTGCAGCTGCGATTGCACCGCGGGCGAGTTGATGATGTCTCGGATCCGTGCGGCAATGACTCCAGCCGATTCGGGGGCCGTTCGTCCGGTTACTGGATCGATAGCCTGAGGATCGAACGGTACGGCAACGTGTCCACTGGCTACCGGCAGGCCATCACGGATGTCATCCAGTTCGAAAGTCAAGGTACGGGTACCGTCGCCGATGGTAAAGGTTGAACCGGCGATCAGGTCTGCCGCACCATTGAAGCGTACGGATACCGAATCTGCGGCACGGCCGTGCAGGGGCAGCGTGTCGGTCACGATGAAGGAGTCGCTCAAGCCGGCAAGATCAGGAATGCCATATTCTTGTCCGCCGCGGATCTCCACCTGATAAGGCCCCACGAGAATGGAAGTGTTCACCAAGGCAGGATTGGTCCGGCTGAGTTGCGGATCCTGGATGAAATTCGTGTTGCCACTGGAAGCACGCATCACCATCTCGCCACGGCTGGCGATGCCAATGATGAAGTCATCCAGATAGACCCCTTCAAAGGCATTGTTCTGGGCGCCCAATGCCCCGGGGTTGGCATTGTTACGATTGCCGAAGAAGTCCGTGCCCGTGTTGAACGCCCCAAACTGATCGCCCACGAAACCCGTGGTCGCTCCGAAGGGACCAGCGGTAATCAGGTAGTTGCCCAACGCGTCCTGTTGAACCAGGCCGGTAAGGTCCAGCACATTGTCGCGTATCGGATAGGCGCTGGTAACGCCCGTGGCGAAAACCTCCGCGATGCTTTCCCGCAGGGCCTGAGCGACCTGATTGGAGGTCATGTTCAACGCCGCGTAGACCGGATGGCCACTGGTGCCGTAAGCACCTTCCTGCACGATGGCTGAATCGGGTGGCACGACGACGTACTTGGCTCCATCCAGCTGCAAGCGGTTGCCATCGACCACGGGGACCAGTTTCCGCTGCACGCCGATGATCAAGTTGTAGTTGCCGGTACTTCCCGCCGTGGCCGTGCCGGCCATGGTGGGACGATAAGCGATGTTCCCGGCACCACTTACTCCGATGTAATAGGTTCCCGATTCAGGGGCGGTGAACACGATGCGACTGTCGGTCGTGCCTGGCTGATCATCGTTGGCCGCCAGCGGACTGCCCTCAGCATCGAACAGGCGGAGATAGCTGTCCAAACTGCTGCCGATCGCCTGCGCTTGCACCTCCACCGTGAGGATGGCCCCACGATCCAAATGGACGCGGACCAGGTCGACGTCTTCGCCAGCATTGGTTAAAGCGGCATTGTCCCCGATGACCCCGGAGCCTTCGATGCGAATGGTATCCCCCACCACGCCCGGGTTTTCCGCCTTTGCCAACGTGTCGTTGCTCTCGTTGGTATACGACTTGCCGCTGATGGTAGCCTGAGCCAACGGTGCGCTGCTAATGGCGTTGAACAACGCCGTGGCCACCTGGCCGGCGGTCATCGCGGCTGAGAAGTTGACCGCCACATCGGGAGCGGCTACCGATAGGGTGCCGTCGGTGAAGACGTAACGAACGCCTTCGACCACCAGGCTATCACCGTTGGACAGGGCAGCACCACTGGGCAGAACCAATGTCGGCCCCATCTCGATTTCGAAGGTTTGGTTATTGATCTCCACGAGCTGCCCATCGGACAAACGATTGCCAGCGATGGTGCGGATCTCGGGGCCCTTGCCTCCCGGCAGTCCGTACCCGAAACCGCCATGCGTGGAGAACTCGATCCGCAGGCGAACATTGGACTGGCCGGCCATGACATCCAAGGGAATGCGCGCCTGGCGCCACTGGCCGTTGTTGTCGAACAGTCGTTGGACGTGCGGGTTGCCCGAAACGGCCGGATCGAGCTCGTCATCGGCCAGGCCATTGGCCGAAGGGTCGTTGTTGGTTGCCAGCAAGACCCAATTGCCATCCTCGCCGGCCGCATAGACGCGGAACGAATCCCGCATGTAATCGTTCTGGTTGTTGCCGGTTGGCAACGTGGAAGACGCCTGTTCGGTGTCAAAGCGATAATTGAAGTACAGCACCGGCAGGTCTGCCGCATCGATCGTGCTCAGATCGAACGGTTGGCTTTCGAGCACACCAGCCGCCCCGCCGGGGAAGTTGTAACTGTTCTGCGCTCCCGGGGCGTTAGGTCCAGCCAAGTCGGGCACTCCATTGGCAAACGGCCCTTCGTAGCCGAAGTACAGACTCTGGCCACCGTTGAAATTAACCCGGCTGTCGTTCGGCGTGTCCGGCAAGCCGTGTCCCGGATCATTGCTCCGTTGCGTGGTCGTGTGCCAGAGATTGAAATCGAGCGTGGAAAACGCCAAGCCGTTGGCACCGGTCAAGCCGGTATCGACGCTCGTGGCACCGTTGGCAAATACCGGTTGCAGCCGTCCACTGGTGTCGAAGGCATGGATGCGTCCATCGGCATCGATACCGAACAATAGTTGTCGTAGTTGTCCTCCCACGGCATGTTGCGGACCGACCGATAGGCCAGTGAATTCGATGCCTACCAACTCCGCCGAAGTATTCACCCAGCTATTGAAGATCTCCCCTTGGAAGGACGAGGGGTTGCCCACGCGGTAAAGTCCTCCCGCATTGCTGACGGCATACATCACATTGCCGACTACGGCGATGCCGGTGAGGATGCCGCCGGGAGCGATGCCTGCTTTGGCCAATGGACCCGCGTCGTCGACAAACACACCGGCAAACTGCACCTGGTCGCCATTGGCCGTGGCGGACAGGTTGGGAATTGCGGCGTCGTTCGCTGCTTGGGCGATGCGCTGAGCAACCGTCGTCGCAGTATCGCCGGCCAGCACCAACACCGCGATATTCCCCGCGCCTACACCGCCAGTGGTTCCCAGATCGGTCGCTAAACCTGAAGTCACCAGGCTGGCGAAGTTGCCCACGCCGGCGCCCGCGAAATTCAACCGACCGGAATCGTAACCTACCATGACGCTACTGGGCATCGCCGCAGCAATGTTGCCCACCAACTCGTTAAGCGGTGAGGTTTCCAGAATGGGGATCCGTGTGGCGCCAGGGGAGACCCCCAGGGAACCGGCGATGGCCACCCCACTGCCGCTCATCGTCACCGGGGTGACCATCGATGCATTCCGCAAGGCGATGCGGTTGCTTCCCGGATTGACTTCGGCCTTCACCAAGAAACCACTGGCCGAGTTGATCGCGTTGATCAAAGCTTGCACCAACTGATTCTGAGTGCTGCCGACGGAGTAATTCACGGCGATATGCGAGCTGTTGGACAGCGACCCATCAGCGTCGAACTCGAAGGTACGCGTTACGCCTGCCACGTCTTCGATCGTCACCGTGGTACCGTCGCTCAACTGGGCACCACTGGCGGCGGTGACCACCACGACGTGGCCCGTATCGAATTCGAACACCGTGCCGTCCAAGGTGAACTGCAGGCCATCAAAGGCATGCAGACCGGCTGCCGGATTGTAGTTGAGCATCAGTTGCGGCCCCAAGTCGAACTCGAACCGGGTGGGGAAATTCGTGCCGTCACGCACCACGAAAATGTCGCCGTCGTTGATGACCAAGTTGGGTTGACCGGCGACCGTCGAGCGGCTGGTCACCTCGCGCGCCAGAAGGGTCGAAGTCTGCGTTACGATGTTACCCGCACCATCGGTGGTAAATGTCTCCACGCGAGCTCGTTCGCGGACAGCACTACCTGCTCCGGCGGCGACGGCCAGACCCGTCTTGTCCGATCCCGGAGTGCTAATCGCGGCGCCCGTATTTTCGTCGAACTCGAAAATGATATTCGTGAAGTAGTCTACGCCTGGACGGTCAAAGCCAGGTTGCCCGTTGTTATTGATGAAGCGGGTAGCGGAGTAGGCGGGAATCTCGCCAGGAGGTGTCGGGCGATTGGCCGCCACGAATCCATGCTCCACTCCGTCGAAGGTGGAGAAGGTGATCGCTTCGATATTCCAACCGTCATCGCTGGCAACCGCTGCGGGAGTGCCGTTGTTGATTTCGATGTGATTGGTGTCCGCTCCGAAATCACCAATATCCGTAAAGACCGCCGTGCCGGGATCGATGTCCAGGTAGTCGGCAAGCGTATCGCGATCGGCATTGCCAGCGTTGGTCTCAATGACGCGATCGAAGGCTCGCAACTGGCCATTGGGACGGTAGGCAATGTCCTGAACGTCGAAGCCACCGCGGCCCACGATGTTGCGCCGTTCTCCAGTGAATGGATTGACGATGTAGATGTTGGTCAGTTCCGTACCCACATCTTGGCTGACATACAGGGCAACATCCGCCAGATTGAAGTCGACGATTGACGAATTGGGGAACAGCACGGGAGTCAGCGGCGGCGCCGCCGTGGTGCCCCCAGTGGTATCGATGTGATCTTCGGCGATGTACTGGATGCTCTCGATCGGAGCCATCCGCATCTCGCCATCTCCGAACGCCGGATTGGTATACGCCTCCATGACGGCGGGAACCATCAAGCTGTTGGTCACCGCCAGGAAGTACCGACCGGCCGGCAGTTCATAAGCGCCAATGAACGGATCGAGATTGCCTGCCGAGCCGCGAGAAAGGTCGGCATTGTCAGCGCCGTTGAGCGGATTGGCCTGGTCGTCCAAGATGGCGCTGGCCAAGCCCGCCAGAATCAAGTTGCCATTGGCATCGAACACGTACATCGACGTGTCGGGACGTCCCAAACCATCGGCGTAATCGAGATCGAACACCGTGGAGAAGTATTCGCGCAGCGCCGACGCGGGAATCTTTTGATAGTCAATGTCGAAGGAAAACCAGTCGACGTCGGTGACATCATCGAGGTTGCCAGCCACGCTGATGGCCTGCCGATTGGTTTCCAACAGATTGCCCAAGAATTGCGCTTGGGAGAACAAGTCGTTCTGCGGTGCCCCGGGAGCCGTCTCATCGATCTCCGCATTTTCACCCAACAAGGGCGAGTTGCCGGGCAGGCCGATGATTTCTATCCCGTTGGAGGCGAAGCGGATGTCGGCATAGTTGACGCTGGAACCAGGGATCTCGTCCAGTTCACGGATGCGTACCTGCAACCGATAGCTGCCTTTGGTCAAGCCCTGGCCGATCGAATTGGGATCGACCAACTGGGAAACCGGATCGCCCGGCAAGCGGTTGCTGCTGCGGACGCGGATGTGATACAGGTTTTCGGCTCCCGCTTCTCCGGGCAGCACGACGCGGAAACCGGCATCTTGAGGATTCGTGCTATACAGGTCTTTGGCTCGCCCATCAAAGGCATTGCGAAGGTAGAAATTGGCGCTCTTGCGCATGGGATTGACGGACGCGGCCGGCATGTCGGCTGCTGCATACAGCAGGGAGGGGTCGACCTCCTCCATCAGGGAACTGTCCGAAAGGGCCAGCGTACGACCATTGGCGTCGATCAACTCGATCACCGTATCGAGCGAATTCTGCGTGCGATCGATGTCCAGCCACACCTCGGTCCCCGCCTTGGCACGGAAACTGTAAACGTCGACATCGCCGGGGCGAGCAATCTGCCCGTCGATCTCGTAGCCCAACCGTTGGTTTTCGTCCCCCGCTTTTTCGTTCGGGGCCAGTCCACCAAGGTACTGCGCACTGTCGGGGGTATCGTTGGCCGCCGGACCGGTTGACAACGGGGATTCCTGTTCGACGACCCCAGCCACGTTACGATCATTGCTGAACTGCTCCAAGCGGACACTCCGCCAATCCCCGGCCCGCGCCGGGTTGCCTCCCGCTTGCACGACGATCGAGTTGACCATCGCCGCTCCGAAACTCTGCGCGGTGAGGCCTCCCCGTTGAATTTGACTGATGTCTCCGGCCAATCCATTGGTATCGAACACCATGTCGACGTAATCGACAATGGTTGAAGTGAAGGTGTTGGGGGAGACGCTGCCATTGGGAGTGACAATAAAGCCGCCTTGGCCGTCCTCCAAGTAGGCATTGGAGGCGGCATCCAACGCCAACGCCCGATTGCCTTGTTCGTCCAGGAACGTGGCACTCAGAATACCTTCCAAAGTGACGTCGTGGGCCCGCAACTTGGCCAGCGTATTGTCGTAATCCAACGAGGCATCGACGACGTCGCGGTCCTCGTCGGTTACCAAAATGATGAACCGTTCAGAATTCTCGCGGAAGGTATAGTTATCCAAGGCGAAGTGGATTGCCTGATAGCCATCTTCCACGGCGCCGGCCGTCCCCAACTGCTGCGAGGCGATCACGTATTCCTGCGACGTACCGAACAGCGCCCCATTGGCCCCCACGGGAATCGACCGGGGCGATGAGTTGATGTCACCGAAACCGACCAAGCCAAAGAGGTTTGGACCTGCCGCACTGTTGCCGATTCCTGCCGCCCGCAGCGTGTTGTCCAAATCCTGGATCATGCCCATGGCGAATTGTTGGGCAAAACCCATGGAGGATGATTCATCCATCACCACGATGACATCGACGAAGTCGGGAGCGTTCGATTCACCGGAGCAGAAGCCGCTGTTGCTGGTATCCACTTGATGAACACCGTCGATGGTAAAGCCTGCGCCCACCGAGCAATCGTCCAACGAGGTGAGAACAACGGGATGATCCGGGTTGCCCAGCAATTGAACCGCTCCGCCTATGCGGTCATCGTTATCCAGGGGAACCCCCGTCGCTGTAAAACCGGCGCTATCACCAGCCAATTTCACCACCAGGCTCGCCTCGTCCGAGCTGACCAAGCGCAGCCCGCCCACATGCTCGATGTCGCCAACGATGATCTCATCCAGCACCACATGGACGATATCCGTATCATCCCACACTCCTTCGGTGCTCAGTTGACCACCGCGAACCACCATCCCATTGATGTCGTTGTGGTCGAGGTGATTGCCTACGATGAGGGGGCCATGGTTACCGACGACGTTGTCCACTCGGTTCAATGGTCCGGTAGAGCGCCCCAAATCGCTGATATAGTCGTCGTTGAGAGAGCCGACGTTGATGCTGATCGCTGGCCCGTTGTTGTTGTAGATGATGTTGTCCGCGAGCACCGGTTGCGCCCCACGTACGAAAATCGCCGCTTCCGCATTGGGGAGTCTGCCCGCCCGTTGCGGATTGGTGGCGATACGCGTGCCCACATCGGAAAATTCGATGCGGGAATTGGTGATCCGCGCGTCGGCCTGATGGACCTCGATGGCGTTGAAATCGGCGAAGCCCCCTTCGATCCGAGTCGTCCCACCACCGTAGGCTACCACCGCGTGGTCGAGGCTCAGTGACGACGTATGGCCGGCGTAGATACCTCCCCAATCCCCCGGCGCTGCCGCTTGGGTACCGCCGCGATTGGCCGTATCAAACGTCCCGCCAGCTCCATAACGAACGTCGTTCAAGGACGTGAACACCACGGGCATTCCATCGGTTCCCTCGGCAATCAACTGGCTTCCCATGGCCACTTCGATGCGCGAGCCGTCGCTCTTGACCACCGTTCCCGGGTCGATGACCAATCTGGCGTCCAGCCGGTTGATATAGTCACCGGTCGCCGGATCCTGGATCGCACCGCCGGGTGTCCCTTGAATCTCCAAGTTTTCGGGAAGCACGTGCACGATATCCGTGTCGTCCCACCGCCCCTGCACCGACATCTTCTCCAGTTGCGTACCGGTCGACGTGCGGACGCGTACCAAAAGACCATTGATCGAGTTGTTTAACAATCGGTTGCCCGTGATGTCCGGGCCGACCCGATCGTAATCGAGGGTAAACGTTCCTCCACCGGGAAGCATGGGAGAGCTGTAATTCGTTTCTGCGAAACTGTCCGGTGTGGCGCTCATGGCCGCATCGGCGCTCATGCTGATGGAGCTGTAGGCGATGGTGGGCCGGGCGTCGATCATTTGCACCGGAGCAACCGTTTGGGAGACCCCGTCGATGACCACCTGGCCTCCACCATACCGCAGGTCGGCATGGACCACATAGTTGTTGAATTGTCCCAGCAGCTCGGGTTGAGCACGTCCCGGTTCCTGAGCATCCACTCGATTGCGGAAATCCAATCCGCCCCAATCGCCCGCGCGAGGATTCGAACCGGTGACCGACGGATTGGCATTCTTGCCCAGCGACACGTCGCTGATACTGGTGAAATAAACGCTTCCGGTGACAGCTTGCCCATCGCCATCCTGCACTACCTGGCCGGTGGCATCGGTCAACACCGGAGTTCCCAGGACCATCAAGCTACCGCCACTGCGGTCGACGCTGACTGAGGAGCTGCCCACGCCGACGCGGGCGCGACGCATCTTCAGAATAGCGCCGGCATCGATCATCACCGTCACGCCCCGGGGGACATCAAACGTAGCTCCGTCAGGCAATGGACGCCCCAACGTGTCAAAGCCGATTTCGTAGGCCAGGTTGTCAGCGACGGTGGCCAGGCTTCCGTCGCCGCCCCCGTTACCCACAATGCGAACGACTTCTCCTGGCTGTGCCGCCGCCAGAGCGTCCTTGATGTATTTGAACGGTGCCGATAGCGAGCCGTTGCCTCCGGCCGATGCCGACTTGTCGACGAACTTGGTGTTGGCGGCAGTGGAGGCGCGGAACCAGAAGTTGTAGACACCACCAGGAGTGCCGTCGGCATCACCGTCGACCGGGGTCCCCGTCGCGTCGCGCAGGATGGCGTCGGCTGGAGGTTGGAAGTCAAGACGCAACTTGTACTGCCCCTGCGAGGTGCCGCCAAGCCCGGTTCCCGGAATGGCCGGGTCGTAGGCGTTGTTCCCGCTGGCGCTGACCCCCACGATGTAATTGCCCTGCTGCAACTCCAACTCAATGAACGAGTCGCTGCTGTAGTAATCGTCATTGGCGGCGATCTCGACCCATTCGCCCTGATCGTTTTGTTGGTACAGACGAATGTAAGTGTTCAACAGATTGTTGGTACCCCTCATCCGCTCGGCAAACGCCTCGATGGACACCTTCCCATCGGTGGGGAGACTGAACTGGTACAGGTCGATGTCCGTGCTGTCGGGACGATAGAGGAAACGACCGTGCAAGATATCGGCATCGCCAGGAAGGACGATTTCACTGCCCACACCGGGAGCGACGATCGAATTGCTTTTCTGGATATTGAAATCGGCCGACTCTTCATTCATGCCGATTCCGAGCAGGCGACCAATGCCTTGCATCACGGCGCGCTGGAACTTGCCACCAAAGGCGGTCTCGGTGGACTGATCGAAATCCTGGGTGTCCATCACCACCGCCGGTTGACCCGACGCCAACAATAGCCCCGTCTCGTAGAAGGGGGCTCCAGGCCCGTTCAGATCAATGACGCCGTCATCGGGGAGGACCGCCCGGGTGTCCCCGACGGCAATCGTCAGCCCCTCGTCCTGCGTCTCCACGAACCGTACCCCCAGGTACTTCTCGTACAAGGACAGAACTTCACGCACGCGTACCTTCTGTTGTTCGGTGATGGCATTGAGCAACGTGCTATTGTTCAATGCTCCCAATACGCCGCGAAAGTTGTAGAGGATGGTCGATATCCCATCGACGGTGTCTCCCCCGGAAATGTGCTCTTGATAGCGGATTTGGCGGCTGCCCGGTTCATCATTTGCACCCGGAAAATCCAGCACGAAGGGCGCGGGATTGAGAATCTCCGAATCGATGATCACTGACTGGGAACCGCCGCTGCCCGGTGTCCAGACGCTGCTCAGGTCCGTGGCCGACGAGAAGGAATCGCCAGGATCCGCGGGAGGGGTAAACGCTACCGGCGGCAGCGGGACCGATTCATTGGTGCCAATCCGCAATCGCAACTGATCGGTGTGAGCAATCCCCAGTTGATTCGGGTTGAAAGTCAACGTTACTCGATCGGCATCGGGATAGTAGCGCACAGAGACCAGGTCCACCTGCTCGTCGTCCGTATTGGTCAACGTATCCTTGGTCTTGAAGAGCTGATAAAACGCCGGATCGAGAACACTCCGTGAACCGGTACCTCCCTGGAAAACAATCGTGTCGGTCGAGTCCAAGTAGAATGGCACTCGCTGCGCGCGGACCGTGCTCAAGGCCACGCCGTTGATCGTGGCGATAGTCGAGACATCGATCAGGTCGTCGTCATTGAAGTAGACGTCAATGACGTTCAGCTCTTGGCGCAAAGAGCCGTCGGCATTGCGGCGGACCGGCTGGGGTACGATCGATTCAATCTTGGCTCCCAGATCCAATTCGAAAGGAATCGAACGGGATTGCCCCCCGTTGAACGCTTCGCCATGCACGTTGCGCAGGGTGCGTACTCCCTGCCCCAGAATCTCGATGCGGTAACGGTCGTCAGGCAGCTCCTCCGCAAACCGCATGATGACTTCCCGATTCGTGTCCCCCAGCCCCACGTAGGCCGGGGTGACCTCGATGTCGGTAACGCCCGTGAGCTTGATCGGCGCGTAGGTGAGGGGCGCCGTGCCGATGCGGGTCGCGCCCAGCCCGCTGACCAGTTTGGCTTCGATCAGTGCCGATGAGGGAGAGCTGGGAGCATTCAACGCATCGATAAACTCCTGGACCGTCGTGGGGAAACGCGAGTTGCTATTGATCTCCACATGGATCGTCTTGCCCGTGACAGTAACGATCGGAGGGCCGGCAGCGCCACGATCCCGAGCGGTCACATTGATCGCAATGTCCAAGCCCGCATTGCCGGCTTCCCGGGCAACGAAACGGACTTCCAACGCATTGGAGATGCCAAAGTTCGTCGCCGCCTTGGCCGCATTGGCTCCCGATAGCGTCAGCGTACGATTGGCCCCCGTGCCACCGATACCGATGGTGGTCGAACCGCGCAGACGCAGGGCGAATACCAGTTGCGTCGCCGGGGTTTGGTTCTGCGCATTGAACGCTTGGAGCAGGTCTTCCACCCGGGTCTCCAGCGCCGGGTTGGCGTTCAACTCGACATCAATCACCCGGCCATTGACTCGCACAATGGGGGCACGCGTGTCCGTACGCACCGCCGACGTAAATCGGATCTGCAAACCGTTGCCCTCCTCGCCCGGCTCCTGAGCGAAGAATTCTACCAAGGTTTGCCCTCCGGTGCCGAAATCGGTCGCAGCGGACGCACGCTCGAACACGCCGTCGTCGCCGCTGCGGATCAACCGAATGCCGTTCAGGCTGTTGGGGTCGATGCCGGCGGCGTCATCGAAGCGAAATACCAGTTCGCGCGGCGCAACATGCAGTACCTCGCCGCTTTCCAGCAAGTCACCAGAATTGGGCTGAATCCCCAACAGCTGCGGACCGACGGTTAACAATTGACGGGCCTCCAGCGTCTCCAGAAACGCTCGCCGGGCCTTCAGCTGCTTGTGTAGTCGCTTACGTGCCAATAACTTGCGTGAATTCGACATTCCACGTGTCGCCATGAATTAAACCTCTCGACGGAGTGCTGGAAAACAGCGTTCAGGTTGCTTATGGCCAGCCCAATTTCCGATCACCAGACAAGCTCTTCGGTTTATCGCACCATCCCACCGCGTCACTCTAAAATGGGTAATACGCGTGGAATGGGGGCTGTAGGCAAAAGATGCTCGGAATCTGGATTGTAATTGGCTCAGCAGTAAATTCAACGAAACTTTCTTGTCCCCAAGGCTTCCGCACGCACTTGCTCATCCTTCTAACCGTTACAACAACTCCACGGCGCACGATCGGACAGCCACCGAAAACTCCTGTTTCCTAAGCAACGCCTTCCGGGGGCGTGAACCGCGGTTACCGGTCAGCTTCTCGCATCCTGGCAGTGAACCGTTGCATGGGTTGCCGCGGCCGGACGCACTCCCCGCGGTGGCAGACTGATCCAACCTGCGCAACCGGTAGGGTCATGCTGCTCGTTGGAGTCTCTAGCCGGGGGAAAAGTTCCCCAACAGCGGTAGGTGGCGTCAGAAATCGGAAGCACCACCGAATGGTCTTCGACTCCGGTTCCTGATTCCCTGGCAGGGAGAAGCGGCATGGAGGAGGGATGGAGGAAATGCATCAACTACTGGATTTCCACCCGCTGCCAGAACACATGCTGGCGATCGGCTCGCTGCCGTACATCCTCTAACATGACGGCAATATCGGGGGAAAGTTCCAGACGATGGCGTTTGCCGGGCAGGCCGATGGTAATCGGGCGGGAAAAGTCCACCATGTCGGGCGTCAGCCATACGGTGGCCGCTCGTTGCACGGAGGGGATTTTATTGATGCTTACCCCGTTTACCGCCAATTCCAGGATCCTGGCTTCGAATACTCCCTTGGCTGCCGGGTCGAACTGAAAGGGATTGCCCGCGATCTGAGGGTTCAGTTGGGGGGCTTCCACCCAATAGAAAAAGCGATCTCCACCCCGCATGGTGACACAGCGGATTTCACGAGGGCTACGAACGCGACGATGGGTGGATAGCTCCATCCATTCCATTATTCGTGGCAACTCGGCGGCGAACCGCTCTCGCCCTCGCCCCCGGTATTCCACGACCAGGCAATCGTAGGTGGGAGATTTCAGATATTGCGTGGCTACGGTGCCAACGTTGCTGGTGGCCCGCGTCCCGTCGTATTCCCCATAGACGATGTACAGGCCCAGTGGTGGTTTGTCGGTCGAGGGACTGCGCACATTCTCTCCGTACTGCACGATGTATTTGTCGGCCAATGGCGAGATGATCACGGCACCAGCCCACAGGTCGGGATGGGAAAGAGCAAGGTCCCATGCCGCCGTTGCACCAGCGTAATGGCCAGCAACGAAAACGCGGTCGGTGTCGATGGATGTGCGTCGCAGGGCATCTCGCAATACCGTCAGTACGCGGTCTTTTTCTACTTCGGTGTAACGATAGTCGGCCTGCTTTTCCTCCATCCAGGCAGGGGAGACGACGATGTATCCATAACGCGTTGCCGGCCCCACCCGCATCGTCGCGTCGCCCACTGGCAGAGGGATGCCGCACCACCAATCGATTTCCATCTGTGGGGATTCGCCGCGGCCTGGAAGGGCGAGCACACAGGGGTACTTGCGGTTCGGGTCGTATTCGGGGGGAAGCTGCATGACGTAGTCCACGGTGGCACCATGGCGCGTGGTGACGGCAGCGCGGAGCAATCCCGGTGGATCGTCGGCAACCGGTTCGGGCAAGGGTAGAGGGGGTTTGAGGGTGTCGAGCAGTTGATCCAACCACGCCGCTTGGGCACCTTCCTCACTGCGGAGTTGATCGAGAATCTGAGTCCGCCGCGGTGCGTCGGCTCCCGAGAGGTACTCGCGAACCAGGTCTCGCACCCGCGCCATCGATTTCACCACGGCGAAGTTGTCTACCCCAGCATTGGCTCCCAACAGCCATCCGGAGATGGCTAGGGCGACCTTGTTCTCCACCGCAAGGGACGGATCGTTGCGCAATCGTTGGAAGTCTGCTAGGCGGTCGACCGTTTCCAGCGACAGGTCTGCCAAAATCTCGTCGATGATGGGAGCAATAACCTGCTGATCGGGCTCGGGTAACTGGGCGGCTGCTTGTTTGAGGGCCTCAGCGATCTGGGCGAGGAGAACCAGACGCTCCTGAATGCGCCGCACCTCGTCCTCGAGCTTGATTTGCGTCTCCAACGGCAGGGCTTCCACAGGAAACGAGCCGAGTAATTGAGCCGCAAGCTTGTGTTGACCGGCTCGCTGCCGCAGCCGTATTTCCTCGAATTTCTGACTGGCAATCAGCTGGTCCAGTTGCGTTAGGACGTTGCGTCGATCAGCCAATTGAGGGAAGCGTCGAATGGCTTCTTCCATGATTTGCCGGGCATCGGCGTACCGTTCGGCTTGCATGTAAAAGCTAACTATCTGCAGCCACGAACTGGGATTGGTCAGATCGACTGCTTGCATCAGGATGTCACGCAGTGTGGCGGCAGGTAGGGAGGAAGTGGCGATGCGAGTGTCCCACACGAAGCGGTCGGTTTGCGTGCGCAGAATCTCGACTTTAGCAAATCGCGGCGTCAACAAGGTAATGCCTTGCAGGACGTCGACCCGCCCGCGGGGGGTTAGAAAAGAGAACGTGCGTCGTCCGTACTTGTTGAATTGCGACACTTCCAGGATGCGGTCAATCGCGGGGGCTGCCCCGGCACGAGCCGCTTCGGCCGCTGAGGGTAAGACGATTTCTTCCCAGGGAGGAGCCGTCGATTTCTCGATCCGCAGGATGTTCCGCGGCGCCTGATTGTAGAACGTCAACCGCAAACCATCGTCGAGAATCCCTATCGGCTTGCCCTGGATCTCTCCACCTCCACCCCGTTGAAAGGCATTGGTGGTGATCGTGTCGGTCTCCGAGGGGACGCCAGGTCCCAAGCGGAGGGTATTGCTCAGTTCGACGTAATACTGTTCCTGGCCGAAGCCCCACGTGAGCAGAAAGGCGAAAACGGCGGAGCTGAGCGTTAGAATCCCAATCTGTCTGCACACGTCGTTGTTCCTGTCGTCTCATGTACCAGCAGGGGAACCTACATGACGAAACGAACCAACGGCGGGTTGATTCGTCTCTATCCAGTGTACCTGCGGAAACATGGGGTGTCGGAGAATCCGGTCACCCTTTCCAGGAAGGTGCAACGCGTGCCACTGTTCTTAAGCAGCACAGATGCTACGGCTGGCCTCAACGCCCACTGAAGAATTTTCTCAACGTCTCCGTAGCCGCATCGCGGGAACTACTCGCCTTCTTCTGATTGGGCTTGAATACAGGCTTAGGCGCCTTGCCCTCTTCCTTGGTCGCGTCTACCTTGCGATCGGTTTGGGTATCGGCGTCCTCTTGCAGTTCCATGACGGTCGAGTCGCCGGACTCATCGCCGGATGACAACTCGTCGAGCGTCATCTGACGCGTGGCGGGAGCCTCGGTATCGTTGCGGCGATCGAACTGGTCGGGCTCCTCCAGCCAACTGGTCACGTCGACCTCTTCGTAGCGACTGTCCGATACGCTCTTCTCCGCGGTACGAGCGACCGCGTCCTTCACATCCTTGACTGCCGGCTTCTTCGACTTGGCAACCCCCACCTCCATCACCACCTCAAACTCGAGTTTGCCGAGCTTGATATGATCTCCGTGCTTCAGAATCTTGGCCCGTGACGGATCAAGCTTTTTGCCGTTGACGATCGTTCCATTACGGCTCTTCAGGTCGATCAACAACAGTTTGTCATCCTTGCGCACGATGGCGCAGTGGCGACGACTGATCGATTCGCTCTTCGGGCGCAATTGGCACTCATCGCTGCGGCCAATCAGGAATTTCTCATGATTGATGGCGATCATCTTTCCCCGATGACTGCCGGTCAGTACCCGAAGTTGCATCTGCATAGAAGGTTCCTTTCATCCATCGCAATCCGACGCCTCACCGCCATTCACTCAGCATTGTGGAATGCTCAAGGAGAATCTGCAAGTTTTTTGTCGAATCGATGAGTACATTTCATCGTTCTCTCTCATTATCGCTGACAACCATCGTCGATGGCAAGCCCGCAATGATGGAATGATCTCCCAAATGTCACCGCCAAGGAGAGTTCTGCTTCCCTAGGCCGCCGTGAGGGGGATATCCCTACCCGGCAGGGTGGGCCGCCGGAATCAAGTGCTGGAAGGGGCAGGGGGCGTCGTCCGGCACCCGGCGGACGATTCGTTCATCGTCGCTGCGTCCAGGCGGGTGCAGCGTATTGTTTCACCGCAGCGGGAGATGGTGGCAGGGCGTGGAGCATCGGGCGCCAGTTGATGGGGGCTAGTCGCTGGACACCGCGCATCACGGCTTCGGTCAGTTGGCTCCCCAATGCGCCGAACCATGACTCGAAACCGCCGCTACCGAGCTGCTCCCACAGGCCGGGGAGGGAGGGAGCGTAGCAGCTTTGACGCACCAACAAGCTGCCGTGTTGCAGGACGGCGCCTCCGCGACGTCGTTGGGCGCTGCCCATGAGTTTCCACCCCGCAGCGACGACGTCACCGGGGTTTCGCCGCTCGAAGCACAAGAATGGACAGCCACATCCGTTCTGCTTGGCAGGTTGGTGCCTGGCGGTGGGGGACAGTGCGGCCGGTTCCCTGACGTCGCCACCAACCTGGTGACCCGAGGATGCAGTAGCCGAGGACGGTACCGGCCGAGGGCTGCCCTCACCCACCGTGGCGGCGGCGATTCCCATAGTCGCTAGCCACTCGGTGACGGCCTCATGCACAGCATGGTAAAGCTGTTGGCTGGCACCGACTCGTTCCGTCAAGATCGACTGCGGAAGTGCTACGGCATAGGTCCAGTCATAGTGGTGCACGATCGCGCCGCCACCTGTCGCACGACGAACGCAAGGCAGGGTGAGGCTCGGCCCGTGAGTCTCTCGTTCCTGAATTCGCTGGAAGTAACCGAGCGACAGGGTGGGGACTTCCCAGCGGTAGACGCGTAGCATGACTTCGCCCTGCCGAGCCGCGTGCTCCAGCATGGTATCATCCACCGCCATGTTCTGCACCCCGGAGCGAGGTTGGTCGATTAGGAACAGGCCGTCCATTTCACCACCGGTTGACGAGCCGCTTGAACTTCATTGGGACGTCGGATCCAAGTCGAAGTGGGGGCATCCCGCAACACCTCCACGGGCTCTTCGAGAATCTGAGACAACGCCTCGACGAATGCGTCGAGCGTCTGTTTGCTTTCGGTTTCTGTCGGCTCGATCATCATCGCTTCGGGGACCGTAAGCGGGAAATACACGGTCGGGGCGTGGAAGCCATAATCGAGCAGACGCTTGGCGATGTCCATGGCCGTTATACCCCGTCGCTTCTTCACTTCGGCGGCCGAGGCGACGAATTCGTGCATGCACCGCTCGCCATGAGGCACGGTCAAGAGATCTTTGAGGCGCGCTAACAAGTAGTTGGCATTGAGTACGGCATGGCGGCTGACCTCTGGCAACCCCTCGCCACCGTACGTGCGGATATAGCAGTACGCGCGGATTAACACGCCGATGTTGCCGAAAAAACTGCGCACGCGACCGATGGAAAGTGGATGATCGGTGGTGATGCGATATTGCCCGCCGATGCGGTCAATACGTGGGGTGGGCAAAAATGGCTCGAGAAAATCCTGCACACAAATCGGTCCTGCTCCCGGCCCTCCTCCCCCGTGTGGCCCGCTAAACGTTTTGTGCGGATTGAAGTGCATCATGTCCGCTCCGAAATCGCCCGGACGGGCGATACCCAGAATGGCATTCATGTTCGCGCCATCCAAGTAGATCAGCCCGCCGGCCTCATGGATCAGCTCGGCAATCGCTGTCATCTGCCGTTCAAATTTTCCCAACGTGTTGGGATTGGTGATCATGAATACGGCGGTGGATTCGTCGACTTGCGTCCGCAGATGATCCATGTCGACGGACCCGTCATCGCGGGAGCGAATCGTAACCGTCTGCAAGCCGGCCATGCGAGCGCTGGCGGGGTTGGTACCGTGCGCTGAGTCGGGGATGAGCACTTTGCGGCGAGCGGATTGTCCTTGATGCTCAAAGTAGGCAGCCGCCATCATCAGCGCTGTCATTTCGCCGTGAGCGCCCGCGGCCGGCTGGAGCGAAACACCAGGAAGGCCGGAGATCTCGGCGAGAAAACGCTGCAATTCGTACAGCAGTTGCAAGATGCCTTGTACCGACGCCTCATCCTGCAATGGATGCAGGTCGACCAGTCCGGGCAGGCTGGCCAACGACTCATTGCGCTTCGGATTGTACTTCATCGTGCACGAGCCGAGCGGATAGAAGTGCGTATCCACGGACATGTTCAAGGTGGAAAGATTGGTGAAGTGGCGTACGACGTCCGGTTCGGCCAGCTCCGGCAGCGGCGGCGGCCGGTCGCGCAATAAATCTGGTGCATAGATTTGCTCTGGGGGTGGTGCGGGCACGTCACAGGCAGGGAGTCGATGCGCACGACGGCCGGGACGACTGAGTTCGAACAACAGTTGCAGAGCTTGCCGATTACGCATGCAAGGTCTCCTTTGCCGAGGGCGCCGAGGCGAGGACGTCAACCAAGCGATCGATCTCTTCACGCGTTCGCTTTTCCGTTACCGCAATCAAGAGACAGTCGTTCCATGCGGGGTACCATTGGCCTAGGGGAACGCCGGCTAGCATCCCCTGTTGTCGAGCGTGGGCTACCAGGCCAGCCACGTCTGCATGGCGGTCGCGTATGGTTACCTCGCGCCAGTAGGGCCCCGGAAAAGCCAGTTCAAACCGCTCCCGCGCCACCAGTCGTTCGATCAGGTATTGGGTCTTCCAACTGCACTGTTCGGCCGTCTCGCGGAGTCCTGCTGGCCCCAACAGTGCCAGGTAGATGGTGGCGCGCAGGGCGAGCAAGCCTTGGTTGGTGCAGATGTTGCTCGTAGCCTTTTCCCGCCGAATGTGTTGTTCTCTGGTTTGCAGCGTTAATACCCAGCAGCGGTTGCCGTCCCGATCGGTGGTTTGTCCGGCGATGCGGCCCGGCATGCGGCGGAGAAACGCGTCGGTGCAGGCGAGGATGCCGAGGTAGGGGCCGCCGAACTGCAGTGGATTGCCCAGCGGCTGGCCTTCGGCCACAACGATGTCCGCCCCCCACTGTGCTGGAGGGGCAAACAGGCCTAAGCCGATCATATCCGCCACGGCAATGACGTGCGCTTGAGCGGCCTTGGCGGCAGCGACTAACGGACGTTGATCTTCCACGGTGCCGAAGAAGCTGGGCAGGCCTACCACCACGCATCCGGCCGATTCGTCGATGGCTTGCTCCCATGCCGCCTGGTCAACCATACCGGCAGGGCAGGGGACGGTACGCAACTGATACTCCGTAAACCGCAGGTAGGTTTCCAAGGTGTGGCGATAATCGGGATGGATGGATTCGGGAACAACAATCACTTTCTTGTCCGAGGCGTTCCCCGCCATGGCGAGCAATACCGCCTCCACCATGGCCGTGGCACCGTCATAAAGACTCGCGTTGGAGACATCCATTCCGGTCAGCTGGCAGATCATCGTTTCGTATTCGAACATGACCTGCAAGTTGCCCTGGCTCACCTCCGGCTGATACGGGGTATACGACGTGTAGAACTCGCCGCGCATGGCCAGGTGATCCACCACGGCGGGAATGAAATGGTCGTAGGCACCACCGCCCAAAAAGCAGACTGCCTGCGAAGGGCTGGTGTTGCGACGAGCCAACGACTGGAGATGCCGTTGCAGTTCGATTTCGGACATCCCGGGGGGAATTGCCAGCGGTCGGTTTAGACGCATCGAGGAAGGGATCGACGCGAACAGGGCCTCGATGCTCGCCTCGCCGATCGCGGCCAGCATCTCCCGCACGTCTTCTTCCGTATTGAATAAATAGGCCATCGATGGCACCTCGCCACGTTAAGAATCAGCGCACTGCTTGCGGTAAGCCTCCAGGTCGAGCAGATGATCGAGGGTTGCATCGGCCGCCAATCGCACCTTGATCAGCCATCCCTCCCCGAACGGATCGTTTCCCAGTTTCTCCAGGTCATCGACCAGTTCTGCATGGACGTCGATCACTTCACCGGTCACCGGGCTGTACAGATTGCTCACCGCTTTGACCGATTCGACTTCGCCGAAAGGCTCTCCCTGAGTCACCTGATCGCCCTTCTTGGGCAGCTCCATGTAAACCAGGTCGGTAAGTTGTTCGAGGGCGAAATCGGTAATGCCGACGGTGGCCACACGTTCATCGCCCTGTTCGGTAATGGCGACCCATTCGTGCGTGGGGTTGTACTTGAGTTGCTCCGGATTCATAACTTCACTTCCGTCCTGACGATTCAAGGGGTAAGAATAGCTACTCAGCGTTTGGAACGTCGATAAAACGGTAGCGGCACGACGGTGGCTTCCGCCCTCGAGCCGCGGATGTCTACCTCGAGCTGCTGCCCCGCTGCGCTTAGCGGTCTGGCCACATAGGCCATGGCGATGGGATATTGGAGGGTCGGTGCATAGGTGCCACTGGTAACCTCGCCCACGACGTGGCCCTCGCCGTCCAACACCGCAGCACCGGACCGCGCCGGACGCCGACCGGCAAGACGCAGGCCCACGCGGACGCGCGGCGTAGGGGTTGATGCAAGCCGTTGCAACGCGGGCTGGCCAACGAAGCGATCGTCCGGCGTCAGGTCGACGGCGAAGTCCAATCCCGCGGTGAAGGGATCGATGGCCTCGGTAAGCTCCTGCCCGTAGAGAGGCATGCCGGCTTCCAGCCGTAGCGTGTCACGGGCGCCCAAGCCGGCCGGACGAACCTCGAAGTCTCGCGCGGCTAAGAAAACGTTTTCCCACACCCGCAATGCATCTTCGTCCTTGATTACGAGTTCAAATCCATCTTCGCCGGTGTATCCGGTCCGGCTCACGATGCACGGTTTGTGCATCTGATCGGTGACGGTGCCCCGATAGTACTTCAGCCGCGTGATGGGCGGCGCGAACAGCTTGCTCATGACGTCCGCCGCGCGAGGCCCCTGCACGCTGATCATGGCAGTCGACTCGGTCGCGTCATGGAATCCCACATCGGGGTACTGGCGGAGATGCGGCTCCAGCCAGCGAACGATCTTCGCGCGATTGGAGGCATTGACCACAAGAAGGTAGAATTGGCGACTGCTCGGGGTTTCCAAGAAATAGACGAGCACGTCGTCGAGGATGCCACCTTCTTCGTTGCAAATCAATGCGTAGCGAACCTGCCCCACCTCCATGGTGGACACGCGGCGGGTGAGCAGTCGATCGAGCAGCAGTCCGGCTCGCGCGCCCTCGAGACGTAGCCGACCCATGTGCGAAATGTCGAATACGCCCACCGAGGTGCGTGTGGCCTGATGTTCTTCGACAATGGAGGTGTATTGAATGGGCATCTCGTATCCGGCAAAGGGAACCATCCGTGCTCCCTGCCCTACATGCCAAGGAAACAGCGGTGTTCGGCGTAGCGCTTGCCGGTCAGATGGTGCCTGCGTCATAACTCACTTTGCCCCTCGACCAGGCCCAAGATGCGCGACAGACAGGAAACCAGGTGCAAGGCGTCGTCCAAGACGAATTGCGACTTCTTCCCGTCAGCTCACCATCGGCCAGCGCCGCGGAAAACGTGGATGCCAAATTGCCAAGAATCAGATCGCCGCGCCATGAGGGAACCACTGAGCAATCAGGGCGTGCGAAGGCATGCCAGGCTCATGCCGACTGCACACCGATCACAGGGTGATTCCATCGTTACGCCGGCCACGGCTTGAATGTGCGCATTGTAACGGCCCGCGGTCGCCTGAAAACCGGTGAGATAGAGACGCGGTGAAGATTGTCGGAGGGCCTGCCGTCTGCTCCGAGTTCCTGACCGTCGATGTCCAATTCCAAGGGACCGACCACCGATCGACGCCTGACTCCCGCCCATCCGGTGGTTACGCGGTGGTCGTGCGACGCTAAAGTTGCTGCTCGCCGTGGGAGCTACTTGTGACGACGCGGTAGGGCCTTCGGAGCGATACGAACGCACAGAATGTAGGGGGGCTCTCCGGGAGACCAGTGCCCATAGGTGGTGGTTACGATCGTTCCGTCGGCGAGCACCTCTACACCGGGATAGGCGGTATCGTAGCCATGATGATTGTCCTTCAGCCGAACGAAATACTCCCCAGGGCGATCATGCAGCAGGTCCTCCCAGGTTCCCACCCACGCCACCCAATCGCCTTCAAATGGGCGTTCCGCAGCCAAGGGCTGAGGCGATCGGCAGCGGAAGCTGATGAACAGTCGCCCATCGGGTAAGTATTTCCCTACATGGCGGTCGCCGGTAAGCCACAAGGGGAGTTCGCGGGGCTCGCTCCACGTCGCCCCCTCATCATCAGAGAAAATGACGTGCGAGTTTTTCACGCGGGCGTTCTCCCGCAGCAGGACCGCCAATCGCTGGCCATCAGGAGAGCGGATGCAGCCCGGTTCGCACAAATGTACCTCGGAGTTGTGGTAGACGGCCCGCGGATAACTCCAGCTCAAGCCGCCATCCTCTGAGGTGGTCTGGTAGAGGGTGAAGACGCCGGTACGTTCGCCCTGTGGGGTGAAGAAGCGTCCGTCGTCGTGAAACATGGCGAGGTAGTGGCCGGGGCGATCGCGGAGGCCTTCCACGAAACCCATGACCACGATCCCGCCCCAGTTGCCGACAGGCTGAAGTTCACTCCAGGTTGCCCCATCATCTGCAGATACTGCCAGTCGGGCTGGGTGCAAACCGGACCATAAGATCAAACGGCGATTGCCTTTAGCATCGATCACCCGGTGGATCGTGGGGGTCTCCAAAGACGTCTCCCATGATTTCGGAGTCGGGAGACGGTCACTCCAGGTTTGGCCTCCGTCATTGCTGCGCTTGTAGACGATGGCTCCACGCCCATGTCCTTTGGGGTACACGCAGAGAATCGTCTTACCATCTTCCAACAGGCATGTGGAAGGGTGGCCCAGATACTGGCCCGCCTCGCGATCGACCACCACTTGCATCTGGTCTCGGGCGTCGAGGTCAAGTAGCGGTGGATAAGGAGACGGCTGAGCGTAGCACCAGTCGCTAATTCCAATCAAGAACAGCGGGAGCATGAGGGCCGCGTAACTCCACCGATCGACACTGGAAATTCTCGAGCGGTGGACATGGCAGCCTGATCGATAGCGAAGTGTCCGGTAAGGTGCAGGCATGGCAACGGTCTCGTTGGGAAGTGGCATGAGGGAGAGCCCGACTGGGAGGGATCAACGGGTGATGATGTCGAGGAAGTTCCATTATAGCGCAATTCCGTTCCATGTTTTCGCAAACGATAAATTGGTGCCATCCACTTTTCTGGTTTCTATCGCAAACGATAATTTGGTGCCACCCATCCATTGGGTTGACGCAAGTGTCTCTGCGATTGGAACTTAGGATTCTCGGATTGGCGAGTCGTGGCTTCGGCATGCTGTCCCTGCGGGACTGTTGCGGTCGGTTGTTGCGGGGTCGTTGCGAGCGGCGTGTCGGAATTGCTCGCCACGCAGGTCCAGGCGAGTGTGGAGTTTGGGCGAAGCCCTGTCGGCAACGCCCCGAAGGGGCCAGACCAAACTAGCCCGGGGCAAGGCCGTCAAGCGAGCACCGCTCGCACGCGGCCGCCGCCCTGGGTGGCAGAAGATCGACACGATCCCTGATAGCCCTGAAGGGGCGACCTATCGATGCAGGCAAGGTATTTGAATCCCTCCCGCCCATGAGTCGCAGCATGACCTATCGCTGTGAGCCGCAGCATGACCTACCACTACGTCCCGCACCGGCTCGCTGTCGGCCAGCCTGGCTGCTGATGACACGTCCACCTGGAATGGTTCGGCATCCTCGTCGGCCACTTCGTCGGTCGATTACCAACAGCATTACGATTCGGTCGACCAGGCCGTTTTGTTGCTGGGCGAGATGGGCTGGGATTACCAATCGCTGCGCGATGCGTCGTTCCAGCGCTCGGCCAACTGGAACGCCCTCTTCGAACCGTCGACCGGCAAGTTTGATAAACGTTACTCCGTCTTACTCCGTCTCCGGCGACGAAAAACTTTTCTCTAAAGTCTGCCTTTGTCGCGGTCAACGATTGTGTTCCCATGAACGACCTGCCGCGTACTCTATTACAAGGCATTTTACCTGAGCGGTTACGAGTACCATCCGACCAACACCAACCTCTGGAAAACCCCGCTGGAAGAAGCCCTTGAAGAACTTTTCCCGCTCGACTACCTCGACACCACCGGCGATCCACCTAGCAGCACCGATCCCTCCGCAAGTGATCAATCCGGCGATTCATCCAACGGCGGCGATCTCGATGGTTACGCCGGGGACTACCAAGGTGATCTGTCCGGCGAGGAGCAAGGCGGCTCGTCCGGCGGCGTCTACTACACCGCTTACTCTGGCTCGGGGCAATCGGAGACGGTTTCCGGGCCGATGGTGTGGCTTTACACCGGCTCGTGGAGAGTGGATCGCAGCGTGTGGGATGCCGCTCTCGGTGCTGCTGCCGAGAGCGTCACGCAGAACTACATGCGCGACCTGCTTGAAAAAGGAGCTTATGTCGATCCCACGCCCATATTCCCGACCGTTAACGAGATTATCAACGGTGGAATCGAAGGAAAGTCCGTTGGCGAAATCGGTGAGGGCATTGTCGTCGGCATGGTGCCCATTCCCGGCATTCCCGCTGGCAAGCTCGCCCGCAATGCCGCAAAATACGGCGACGAAGCCGCGGAGGCCGGAAAGCGACTTGTCGACAATGCCCCAAAGAGTGTAGCGGGAGTTTTCGACGACAGCGCGAATTTCGCCCAAAAGACTTTTCGTGAAACATTCAGCGAAGGAGGAAAGTTTGCCGGCAAGACTATCGATGACGTAGCCGACGCCTTGAGAAGGGGTGACCTCAGTCCTGCCGATGTGCCCTTGGAGTATTTCACAACCAAGGAAGGCCAGGTGTTGATACTGAACACTCGGTCTGCCGAAGCACTTCGCCGTGCTGGAATCCCAAGAGATGATTGGCATGGGGTCGATATCTCAGGCAACATAGAAGCTCTACGTCGCCTTGCAGGCCAACTCAGGCGGAATCGGCTGGGACATCAGGGTTTTCCAAATCCCCGGTCGAGCGGAGGAGGACAATGAGCCGGATCAAAAGACACTACGAATTGCCTGTCTGTTCAACTAACGCCGTAAGTGATCCAAAAGTTTGGGTGTTTGGCAAGGTTGTTACGCTTTACTTCGACTACTACGTCGACGGTCACAAGAGACGGTCGGGGATTCGCTTCGTCTCGACGATTGCTTTTCGCACAACTAACGAACGTTATGGACGTGTCGGTTCACACTACGACCGACTTACCGAATACTTGGATTCCGATTGGTTGAAAGAACTCAAAGCTCACGCGAGCAACCATTACCGGGATGATTTGGAACGATACCGTCACTTTGGCATTTTCCTGGACAGTGCAGGCACCTTTGAGGTGTTGTCGTTGGACTTTGAATTGCTTCCGGAAGAGGCGGCATCATGGGAATCACTGAGCCCGACTACGAGAGACTGAGCAAAACCGTGTCGCACGCATTGCGACATGAACCGTGGCTGTACGAATTGGAGTTGGACGACGAAGGTTGGGTTCCCGTCGCGCAGCTTTTGGCGGCGCTTCGGTTGCAGAAAGAGGAGTGGCGTGAATTAGACGTCTCTGACCTCGAAAAACTGATTGACGCATCATCCAAGCGTCGGCACGAGATTCGGAACGGTCGCATTCGCGCCATTTATGGTCACTCGATCCCTGGAAAACTCAAACGCAAGCCTTCGTGCCCTCCAACAATGCTGTTTCATGGCACAAGCCCCACGAGCGTTCCCATGATCAAGGTTAACGGTCTGGTGCCGATGAAGCGACAAAATGTTCATCTTTCGACGGACGAAGCAACGGCGATTGAGGTTGGCAAGCGCAAGGCGAAAGAGCCCGTGCTGCTTCGCGTTCGGGCGCTGGAAGCACACGAGACCGGTGTGGCGTTCTATGAAGGGAACGAAAAAGTGTGGCTTGCTGATGCCGTCCCTTCGCAGTTCATCGAGTTCTGAACCGCGGCGACAATCGGCGTTGCTTCAGGACGCAGTGTCAAGTCGCGGCGGAACTCCGGACGGGGGCGTCCATTCTTGCCGCGGGCGCGGAGAGCGTTGCCGTTGTTCCGGCGTTGTTCGCCCGCGGAATCTGGTAGGCGGTTGGGGCGTGGGTCTTCGGCGAGGGGTGGTCCGTGCCATGGAGCCGGGCTCGCTGGCCAGCGGAGCCCGGGCACCGATCCGCCGCAGGCGGATTGGTCGGCGGAGCGCAGGCAGCGTGCAGTGAGCGAAGGCCATGGAAGCGGAGCCGACCGAAGCGCGAACCCGCGCGGATGACACGCACAACGCTTGAAGCAGCGCGGACGTTTCCAAGCGAGAAGACACGCGGCGGAGGGCAGTTTGATGCCACCCATCCATTTCGTTGCCACAAGGGCTTATGCGATAAGAAGTTAGGGTCCGCGGGTTGGCGAGTCGTGGTTTTGGCATACGGTCCCGGCAGGAGTTTTGGGTGGTTGGCGGGGTTTTGCGAACGGCGGTCGGAATCGCTCGCCAGGCAGGTCCAGGCGAGCGTGGAGTTTTGGCGAAGCCCTGTCGGCACCGCAGCCTGGCGGCAATGCCCCGCAGGGGCAAGACCAAACTAGCCCGGGGCAAGGCCGTCAAGCGAGCACCGCTCGCACGCGGCCGCCGCCCTGGGTGGCAAAAGATCCCCACGATCCCTGATCGCCCTGAAGGGGCGACCTATCGACGTGGCGAAGGCATTTGAATCCCTCGCGCCCATGAGCCACAGCATGGAGTATTTTGGTGCCATCGGCTGTCTTGGGGATTGTCAAGAGCGAGTGATGGCTCGCGGTAGTTTTGCTTGTTTTTCTCCATGGCGTTGAGGATCAGGAGCAGTTTGCGCATGACGGCGACCAAGGCAACCTTCTTGGGCTTTCCTTTGGCCAGTAGCCGTTGGTAGAACGCTTTCATGGTTTCGTTGTGGCGTACGGCGACGATGGCCGCCGTGTAGAGGACCTTGCGGATGTTGGCTCGGCCAGCCGATGTGCTGCGGCGACGCTGCACCGTGCCGCCGTCGCGAGCCAGGGGAGCCACCCCCACCAGCTTGGCAATCTGCCGTCTGTTGATCTGGCCCAACTCCGGCAGTTCCGCGATGAGAGTGGCCGTGGTGGCCGGGCCGATGCCCGTAGCGCTTTGTAGGCGTTCGGCCTGCTGCTGAAACTCGGGGCTGTGGAGCAGTTTTTTGATGCGCTGATCCACCTCTTTCAACTGCGTGGTATAAAACTCGATGGCTTGGCCGATCAGTTGTTGGACCTCGGGGTCCTGCGTCTGCTTGAGGCGATTGCGCTCGGCCCCGAGGTGCTCGAGAATCTGACTGCGGCGACGATTGAGCATGAGGAGATGCTTCTGGTTTTCGCTGGGCGGTTGCTTTAGCTGAACCGGGACTACCTGGCCGAACCGAGCGATGATCGAGGCGTCGATCTTATCGGTCTTTTCCAGCAATCCGCAGCCTCGGGCGAAGTTGCGGATCTGCAGCGGGTTGACCGCCAGTTTGGTGCCATCCATCACTTGGGTTGACACAAGTGCTTCTGCCATAATAGGTTAGGACCCGCGGGTTATTGAGACGTGGCATCAGCATGCTGTCCCTGCGGGACGGTTCGTCGGTTGTTCGAGTCGTGCGAGCGGATGTCGGAATTGCTCGCCACGCAGGTCCAGGAGAGTCGGGAGTTTGGGCGAAGCCCTGGCGGCACCGCAGCCTGTCGGCAACGCCCCGCAGGGGCCAGACCAAACTAGCCCGGGGCAAGGCCGTCAAGCGAGCACCGCTCGATCGCGGCCGACGCCCTGGGGGAAGAAGATCGCCACGATCCCTGACAGCCCTGAAGGGGCGACCTATCGACGTGGCGAAAGCATTTGAATCCCTCGCGCTCATGAGCCACAGCATGACCTATCGCTGTGAGCCGCAGCATGAACTATCGCTGTGAGCCGCAACATCACGTATTGCTCCGTCCCGCAACGGCATCGCATCGGCCAGCCTGGCCGCTGATGACACGTCCACCTGGAACGGTTCGGCATCCTCCTCGGCCACTTCGTCGGTCGATTACCAACAGCATTACGATTCGGTCGACCAAGCCATTATGTTGCTGGGCGAGATGGGCTGGGATTACCAATCGCTGCGCGATGCGTCGTTCCAGCGCTCGGCCAACTGGAACGCCCTCTTCGATCCATCGACCGGCCAGTTCGATACGAGCTACTCCGTCGCCGGCGACGATGAAGTCCAGTTGAGCGGTTACGAGTACCATCCGACCAACACCAACCTCTGGAAATCCCCGCTGGAAGAAGCTCTTGAAGAACTTTTCCCGCTCGACTACCTCGATTCCGCCTCTTCTTCCTGTACACCTGACTTCCGCGCATATGACGCCCCGGGCGCGGGAGCCAATGGCGACTCGTCTTTAGGCGACCAGCCATCAGAGTCGATCGCCGCACCGGAGCCTGAAAGTTCACCACAAGAATTGGAGCCCACTCGAATCTATCCCTTAGCAATAGATTCGAGTGGTCAAATTTATGCCGATATGACCCGTTCCTATACTGACTTGCTGGTGTTGCCAGCGCAAGAAGCGAAATATCTTCAATTCACAGGTGGTTTATATCCCTATGCCAAACACTCCTACCTTCAAGAGCTCGCAAGGGAACGTGCACGTAGTGAGGCACATGCCGCTGTGGCCGGAGTTGCAGTGATGGTGGGGGCCGCTGCTGCTATTTATGAAGCTCCTCCTGCCCTGCTTGGTGCCGGCGCTTATCAGATAGCGGACTTTGCCGCTGACGAATTGGTATCGTATGCATCGGGTGGAGCCATCCCATTTCTTCCGACAGGTCCATCAGATATCATTAAGGGAGCATCTCGGCGAGCAGCAAAAGGAGTGGTTGCCCCAAGGGGGGCACTGCAAGGACTGGAGTCGTTCAAATTCCGTGGTGCCTCGTGTATTGATGGTTTGCGCGAGGCCACACACGCCGACATCGTAAACGCGTTCAAGGGAACTGGTTACACGCCCTCCAACCACTTCATCACCAGACTGAAGGATGTTCGCACTGACCGACTGGGCATTCGCACTTTCAAGGACGTTGAGACGATTTTCCGTAAGGGTTCGGTATTTGATGCAGACGACGGTGCCGTAGCGATCGTGCATAACGGCATGGCCATTATTGTTGATCCAGCAACAAAACGCTTGATTACCCTTCGACCATGGTGATGACTATGATGAGGCACATTCGGCCATACATGCTTGACTACGATACCGTTGTCGCAGAATTTGGGCGGGTAACTTGTCCATACTGCGAAAGTCAGTCAACGGACGATCGCGAAAGTGATATCGGTTGGGTAGAGTGCCCGATTTCACACACGCCAAGGCGCGTAATTTGCCTTGGTTGCTGTGAGGACATTTACAGCGCATGCGCGGCGGACGATTTCGAATCGCACCCATACTATAACATCGTGGAAGATGCTGCGGCCAAGGAAGGGATCACCGTCAATAAATTCCGCTATGAGTGCTTGCAACAACAATTACGATCGGCCCAAGAGCGTCGAGAAAAGGAGGCAACCACGAAGTACGACGAACGAGCAGCGCGGCTAAGACGCCTAGTGGAGAAATTGCCAACAGCCTAGGCAAGCATTGCCCCAGGGGCGGCTTCGCCGTAAAGGGCCACCCAATGACAATTGGCGCCAGTGGTTTGTTTTTTTTCGTAAATTGTTTCAACGGCTGAGTTTATGGCGTGCGTCGCCATATTTTTGTAACACGGTTCCCCGGGAAATCCGGGTCCATTGCAAATTGAGCCGCCGCGGTAACGACGTGACCGAAGCGATTGATTCTCAACCGCGGCGGAACCTCGGTTGATGTTCCAACTGCACCGCCGGGCATAACGATGTTGCCGAAGCGAACCGTGAGTTTGCGGTAAGCGTGTGTGAGGATTTTTAGGGGAACGGGTAGGCTGGAGGTGGGTTTGATCCTCTAGCCGAAAGGAGCTCCGTTCCATGGAACAGCTTACTGCATCGAACGATTGTCTCACCGCAACGAACGATTCTACTACAAGTAGCGATTCTCTTACTGCAACGAACGAGCGTCTTACTGCGACGAACGATTCTACTGCAACGAACGAGCGTCTTACTGCGACGAACGATTCTACTGCAACGAACGATCGGCTTTTCGAGGAGGCTGTGGAGGCGTTCAGGCAGTGGAGGGGGGCGAAGTCGGGACGCGGGCGGATTCCAGATGAACTTTGGGATTTGGCATGTCAGGTCGCTCGCAGGCACGGCGTCGCGAAGACCGCCGGAGCGCTGAAGGTCGATTACTATACCTTGCAACGACGGATGGACGGTCGTGGTGGAGCACGGGGTAAGGCCGTTGACGCTCGGAAAAAGCGTCATCCTGGCGGTGCGGGGGCGTTCGTGGAGTTGGCTCCGGTAACGAATGTCAGTCCGCAGGCGGAATGCGAATTGGAATTCGAAAACGGCCGCGGCACGAAGCTGACCCTGCGTTGGAAGGGAAGCACACCGCCCGACCTGGCCACGCTCAGCCAACTGGTCCGCCAGGAGTAGCGGCCATGCTGCAGATCACCCCGCACATGCGTCTGCTGGTGGCGGTCGAGCCGGCTGATTTTCGCAAGGGCATCGACGGGTTGGTACGGCTGTGCAAGGACGTGCTCGATGAAGATCCCTTGGAAGGCGCCGTGTTCGTGTTCCGCAACCGCCGGGCCACGGCCATCAAGGTGCTGATGTACGACGGCCAGTGAAGAGTATTTTGGTGCCACCCACGAATGGCACAGTCGTTGTTTGTTTGCTGCTGTCAGCGCAGAATCTGACTGTTGGCAGCCCGGACTTTTTTGTTAAAACTTTGGGCTGCACATGCGAAAAAACTGGTATTGTCATGAAATCCTTCCTGGTTTCATGATGTTGAGACCCTTCCTGGTGTCTGCCTCGCAGTTGAGACCGGGGAGGGTCTTTCTCATGGCCTCTATACCATTTTGTCCGCCTAAACGCAGCTTCGATTTTGGGAAGACACTGGGTGCCTTTTTCGCTCAGCCGGGATTGCCGTTTTCGAAGATCCTCACCGCCGAGATGATTGAGAGCATCTTCCGTAAACACGGAGGAATGTTCGGACGGGTCTACACCACCTCGATCGTGCTCTGGGCCTTTATGAGTCAGGTACTTCGTGACGGCAAGGAGGCGGCTTGCCAATCGGCCGTCAGCCGAATTGCCAGCTATTTGCAATGGACCGGTCAGGGCAAGATCAATCCGGACACACGGGATTATTGCCGCGCACGAGCGAAACTCAGTTCCGTAGCACTCCGCGAACTGGCCGGTACGATTGCCTCGCAGTGCCAGCAGCAAGTCGATCCGAAGCATCTGTTCCGGGGCCGACACGCCAAGCTGGTCGATGGTGCCACGTTCATGATGGCCGACACGGCCGCCAACCAGGCCGCGTATCCACAAAACCCGGCGCAGCAACCGGGAATTGGTTTTCCCATCGCCCGATTCGTCACTGTCATTTCGTTGGCCACCGCTTGCGTCATCGATGCGGCCATGACGAAGTACAAGGGCAAGCAGACCGGAGAGACCGCATTGCTGAGGCAGTTGCTGCATTGCTTTTCACCGGGTGATATTGCCGTGGCAGACCGATTCTATGGCAACTATTGGATGATCGCGTTGCTGATCCGGTGTGGAGCTGATGTCTGCTTCCGAAAGCATCAAAAACGGCACACCGACTTTCGCGTTGGCCGGCGACTGGGCAAGAACGACCATCTGGTCACGTGGCGTCGTCCGTCGCGTCCCCCGTGGATGGACCAGCGATTGTATGAGAGCATGCCCGAAGCGATCACTCTTCGTGAGATTCGCTACATGGTGGTCGCCGCCGGAAGAAAGCAGCAACCGTTTGTGATCGTGACGACGCTGATCACCGACGAAGGCGAACAAGAATTCGGTGTGGAGGATCTCGCCGAGCTATTCAGTTTTCGCTGGAACGCCGAATTGGACTTGCGATCGATCAAGACGCATCTGAATCTGCACCATCTTCGCTGCAAGAGCCCAGCGATGGTGCATCGCGAATTCTGGACGACCATCATCGCCTACAATGCGATCCGCATAACGGCCGCTCGCAGTGCCGAACTTGCCGGTGTTTGCCCACGACAGATCAGTTTTGTTACCACCTGCCAATACGTGCTGGCCGCTTGGGATGTGATCGCTAGCGGCTCCTTACCTCCAGCGGCATTGCAAGCCTATTGCATGGCTCAACTGAAGCAGATTGCCCAGTGTTTGGTGGGAAACCGTCCGGGCCGTTTCGAGCCACGCGTCCGCAAGAAACGGGCCAGCAATTACAACTTGATGATGCAACCTCGCCACATGCTCAAATCCAAGCTCGCCCGAGGCGACAACTCCTTTGAAACCAAATAGTTGTAACTACGACTGTGCCATTCGTGCCACCCACCAATTGTATTGCCGCAAGTGCTTCTGCAACTGTAAGTTATGGCCTTCGGGTTGGCGCTCCGTGACTTCGGTATGCTGTCTATACAGGATTGTTCGGCAGCGTGGTCCGGCCGTCCATGTGAGGCGGTGTGGCGGCTGGCCGGGGTGTTCGAGCGGCTGTCGCAATCGGCCTCGCTCGCCAGGCAGGTCCAGGAGAGTCGGGAGTTTGGGCGAAGCCCTGGCGGCAACGCCCCAGGAAGCGAAATCGCAACACGCCCCCTTTGGCCGAAGGCCAAATTCACTGGCGCGGTGGTCCGCTCGACCCCGATGCACGTCGAAGAATCCTTGACAACACCCCGGCTCCATAACAAGCCCCCAGCTTGGACGCATCGGTTTCGGTGAATTTGGCTTCCCGCCAATAACCTCGATGCGCAACTCCATCTTGGGGCAGAATTGGATCGCCCTTTCAGGGCTTGGATGGTTGGTCGTTCGTGTTCCCAGGGCGGCGCTTCCAGCGGCTACGCCGCTGGCGCTCTGCCCTGGGCTTTCATGGCGTTGCCCCTTCGGGGCGAATTGTGGCTCTGACGATTGTGCGACGCCCCGAAAGGCGGATCGACAATGATCACCATTGCAGCTAGGGGCACGCCCATGCCGTCCCTGCGGGACTGCTGGAAAAACAACGCGCCATCCAACTCCGGGCTCACGCCCGGAGCTAGATCATCCCGCCGCTTTGCGGCTGAAAACAAGACTCGAACTGGGAATGCAACTGTCTGGACTCACGCCTGGAGGGCGATCATCGCGCCACTTCACGGTTTAGATCGGTATCGAAGAGGGGAAGGAGCCTCAACGCGTCGCTTAGCGACGAAGATGAATAGACGACAAAGAAAAAACAAACAACGAAGAAGACAAAATGCTTCACGAGGCAGAGCCGCTGCTGCAGTTCATTCCCAGGCAGAGCCTGGGAACGAGACGACGGAGCCAGCACCAGCAGTTTGGTGCCATCGGTTGTCTTAGGGACTGTCAAGAGGGTGGCAGTTCGGTGCCACCCATCACCTGAATTGACGCAAGTGATTCTGCGATGAGAAGTTAGGACCTCGGGTTGGCGAGTCGTGGGTTCGGCAGGCTGTCCCTGCGGGACTGTTGGACGGCTGTCCGAGTTGTGCGCGAGTTTGTCCGAGTTGTGCGAACGGCGGTCGGAATTGCTCGCCACGCAGGTCCAGACGAGTGTGGAGTTTGGGCGAAGCCCTGGCGGCAACGCCCCAGGAACTGGAGTCGGATTAAGCCAGTATTGGCCGAAGGCCAAATTCACTGGCGCTGCGATCTGGTTGGCCCCGAGGCACGACGTAGTATCCATGACAACGCCTCAGATCCATGACACGTTCCAACACGGACGCGTCGGTGGGGGTGCATTTGGCTTTCAGCCAACAACCTCGATGCGCACCTCCACCCTGGGGGCGAATTGGATCGCCCTTTCAGGGCTTGGATGGTTGGTCGTTCGTGTTCCCAGGGGGGCGCTTTCAGCGGTTACGCCGCTGGCGCTCTGCCCTAGGCTTATATGGTGCTGCCCCTTCGGGGCGAATTGTGGCATTTGGGAATTCTGGCGAATTCCACTACTGGACGGCATGCTCTATCGACGGTGCGCCGCCCCATGATTCGCTTGCGTGAGCGATTCGCAGCATTGGAGGTGCCTCGGCTGGGCTAAGCTCGCCGCATACAACCTTATCAAGCGAATGGGAGTTCTTCTGATGAGAACAAACTGGTATCCCGCATTCAAATAGGTATGGCAGTATCGGCGTTGAGATCACCGCATGATCGTCGCGAATCTGCGTCGCGACAGTTTCTCAGTCAACCTCTAGAAGGGCTATCGTCTGTGGTCGTCGGGACCCGTTGCAAGTCCGCTATCGACGTTGGAACAGCGGTATTTGGCCTACAGCGTTATCAGCTAGGTATATGTCGTCTCGCACCGCAAGAAACACGTTTGGGCATCTCACTTCGCTATGTTGGTGCATCGGAGTGCAATATCGAATGATGGATCACCCTGGCACGAATGCCGCGACAAGGTGTGACGCGGTAGAGTTGCGGCATCGATAGAAAGGGACAAGTGGCAAAAGCACGCGATAACATGCAAGCTTCTATGAGCAAACCAAGGGCCCAAAAATGCAAGAACAGGGCGGTTAGGATAAGTTAAGGAACCAGCGTGAAGAGAAGGGTCGATCGGGTGCCATGCCAATGGACCGGTCCGGGAGTGGCTTTAAGGATGTTTGAAGGATGTGCCATCAGAAGCGACGGGTTGCGCGATGCTGGAAACCAGCGGAAGGCTGGAAGGTGGGACGGAGCCAACGGACGCCTCGATCGGATCATCCCGCATCTTCGAAGACGGGGTACAGCATGATTTCCGAGCGGGAAACCGGCGAGAGGAATGTCGAATCGTGGCGCTGGGATTTGATAGTCGGTGGCCTCGGATTGCTCGGTCTTTTTCCGCTGGTGATGCTGCAGGCGCAGCGATTGTGGCTCGTTCCAGAACGTCGATTTGCGTTTGCCACGTGGGTGATTGTTGGACTGTGGGCAATTCGAGGACTACGCAGTGATATTACCCGAGACCCATTGCGGTGGCGGCTGGGAACGCTGCTGTTGATGCTAGCCGCCGCGGCGGCCGGTCATGCGAGCTGGCATGTGGAAATCGGGTGGGCCCATGTCGGCCTGGTACTCTGGCTGGCCGGTTGGGCCGTGGTTCGCATCGGCGGCGTCGGCCTGCCTCGCGTCATGGGGTGGACGGCCCTGCTGGCTACCACCGTGCCGGTGCCCGCCGTGGATGCGTGGCTCCCGAGAGCCATCCACCGCAGTGCGGCTTGGGCCACCGCCAGCACTCTGGATGCGTTTCACTTGCCGGTCTTTCGAATCGCCGAGGTAGTCGAGATTCCCGGCCTGCAGATTGTCGTCGGGGATGCTTGCGCCAGTTATGGCAGCGTATTGTCCCTTGCCTCATTGCTTGTTCTACTGGCGCTGTGGCAGCACCGGAGTCTGGTGGTCACGGTGTTGTCCGTTCTGGCTGCACCGATCTGGGTTGGAGTTAGTGAGCACTTGATCGTCCTGAGCATCGCTTTGCTATGGCACTTCGGTGGCCGCAATGCGCTCGATGGAGTGGATCACCAGTTGCTGTTGATTGCGGGCTGGATCATGGCGGTCGGATGTGCTTGGGCGACGCAGGTTTTCCTGGCGCGCATGCTGCGGCCGACGCTAGATTCGGAAAGCCAATTTGGTCAGGTATTCTGGTTTTGGAATACGTTGTTCCATTGGCCGCTGAGGGACAGGCTTGTTGAGCCGGATTCGGATGATGACGAGGAGTGGGCCGCGTACAAGGAAGCGCTGCGAGCTAGGGAGGCTCAGCGGCGCCGATTCCAGCTCGTTACCTGGAGAGATTTGCATTACTGGCGGTTCGGAGCTCCGGTAGCGGTCGCCGGACTGCTGCTTGCCGGGCTCGCCCCGGGCTGGGCGATCTGGCAAAACGGTGGCCTCGAATTCGGAGTACCCGAGTTTTCCAGTAGCCTGCAGAGTTTCCCTGCAGAGCCGGACTTGCCGGCAAAGGTTGGTGGCGTCGAGAGGCTCGCGTCCCGAGCGCAGACGGTCTCGCGACTGGGCGGACTGGGGCGATATCAGTTGGTTTGGGATTACAATTGGCGCGGTCAGATGGTCAACCTGAAGTTTCGCTTTCCGTATGGGGCTTGGCCGGACCCACGTCGGGAATTCAGCCGATTGGGATTCGACACAATCGAATCGATCGTTCGTCGCGGAAAGCGTGTGGAAACAGACGGCGAATCGCTCGAATCGGCTTCACCTGGCGACGAGTCGAACTTGCCGGCTCTGGCAGCCTGGCCGTGGCAAGAGTTTCAGATGAAGAACGATCTGGGAGGCCGGTTCTTCCTGTTCGCTGCTGGGCTGGACGCTCGATTCGAACCGTACCGAGATCTCGCAGGCCCCGGATCGGATGTGGAAGCGGATTTGGTCTCCTGGTGGCAGGCGTATCGTCAAACGCACGTGTTGCGTCCCTGGGTTTACCAATTGATGCTCACCGTAGATTCAGGCGAGCCTTTGTCCGACGCCCAGCGAGAGGAGTTGCGGGAAGTGTTCCTCCACCTGCGTCATGCGTTTTACCAAGCGATGCACCAGCCTCGGGTGGTGGCCGACGAGAACGCGCCTTCGCCCTGACAGCAACCGATGAGGCTCGACGGAGGTTCCCGCCGATCGCCGCCTTGACCAAGCGAGGTACCGATGACTTCCGATTCGACATTGCCCGATCCGCCGAGATCTTGGCAGATTCTTTTGGATGTGCTTCTAAACCCGTCCCAACTGATGCAAGGTTCGTTGGAATACCTTGTCGTCTGGAGTTACACCCGGCCATGGAGTTGCCTGTTGTGGTATGCTCCGGTTCTGCTGCTGTTCACGGTGGTGACGACCATCGCATTGGTTGGAGCGAACATCGATGACGACGTGTTGGTCGCCAGGTACGCCAAGTGGTATGAGCAACGAATGGCGGTCGGGCAATCGGATGCATCGGGGGCCGGTGAGGCTGTTTCCACGGGCGAAGAATCATCCAGCGATCCATCGCGCAGGCAGGACGACTCGCAGGTGGTAGGTTTGCTGCTGCGAAGAATCTTGCAGATGCAAGAGGGCCGGCAGTCGAGCATGATGCTTACGATTGCGATGCAGTTGGAACGCCAAGGGCGGATCGGTCAAGCGCGAGCCATGATGCGCGAATTGGCGCCGCGGGATCGGAATGGAAACCCGGAGGCGCACGCCTGGCTGGCGTTCGATCGGCTCAAACGCATCGGGGTCCAGTCCGAAGAAGATCGGGATTTACTGCTTCACGACTTGAGCAATGCGGTCAAGTGGGATGGGTGTAGTGCCGAGTTGCTTGCCACCTACGCGGGAATACTCGAACAAATGAACCGGCCCCAGGAGGCGCTCGACTTCATGCAGCAGGCGGCGGTGAAGGACGCTCGTTTTCAAATCAGCCTGGCCAACATGGCCGCTCGTCACAATCGCCGCGACCTGGTGCGAGCTGCCAGCACGAGCGCACGTGCACGGTTGCAAAGTAAGGTCAACAGTGGCGACGCCGATGCGGAAGATTACGCCCAGTTGGCAAACCTCGCGCTGCTCAACGGTGAGCTCGATCGGGCCATCGAGTTGGCTTCCGGCGGTCTGCGGACTTTTGGAAACGATCGCAGCTTGCGACGACTACTGTCCGAAGCGCTGCGATTGCAATTCAGAACCACTGCCGATACGTCCGGCGGCACGTTGCGTGTCCATCTGGAGTTGCTCGACGCAGCATTGAAAGCCGACCCCGAGAATGCGTCCGTCACGGAGGAGTTGGCACGCATCGTGGCCATGGGAGCTCAATTGCCGCCGGCGATGGTTGAAGAACTTGAGCGACGGTTGACCGATGGAAAAGCGACCGCGGTAACGCATTTGATACTGGCGAGCAAAGCACTGCGGGACGGCGATCTCGATCAGGCCCGCCCGCATCTCGAGTTGGCGTTGTCTCAGGCGCCTAACAATCCCGTAGTGCTGAACAATCTCGCCATCTGCGTGGCTCGCAGCCCCGATGCCGATCTCGATAGGGCTGTCGAGTTGATCGATCGGGCCGTTGCGATATTGCCCAATTCGGCAGAGGTTCGGGATACGCGCGGCGAGATCTTGATGCGGCGCGGCGAGTTGGCTGAAGCGATCAAGGAGTTCGAGCGAGCGATTCAGATCGATCCGAATCGCGTGATCACTCGACGCAAATTGGCCGACGCCTACGACCAGTTCGGCTTGGGGCACCTTGCCCGACTCCAGCGTCAAAAGGCCGATCAGCTCGAGGCCGAGCAGTCCCAGCCGCAAGAGCAGTCCCAGCCGCGAGAGAGCTCCCAGCAGCAAACGGTTTCCCAGCCGTGAGAAGAGACTCAACCGTGAGGGAACTCCCGGTTGTAGATGGCAGTAGATGGTGGGAGATCGTGGTTGATGATGGTGGACGGGAGGTGGAGAGGATTCGATTGCGTTGCGGTGTTGGTCACTCGGTTGGGCGTGGAGGATCGGCAGATTTACCAACCAACGATGGAATTACCAGCACGAAGCGCCAGCGAGTAAAATACGAACCCGCCGCGCCAGCAAGTGAATCCAGTACTAGCACGACGTGCTAGCGAGTGAATCCTTTCATCGTGAGCGGTCGGGCAGGTGAGGGGGCCCAGTTGTTTGCGAACTGGCTGTCGGTCCGAGGGGCATGTGGAGATGGCCAGGCGGTTTAGCGGCGAGCAACGCCGCGGCTTCTCTTGCTAAACCAGGTTGTCGCTGATGTGACCTGAGTGAGTTGATGGCCCAGTGCAACCCAAGAGGGGCCGCTCCCGATGGGCTGAAAATCGGGCGCAGCATTCTTGTTTGTCCTTGCGGGTAAGCTAAATTAGTTAAGTTAGGCTGTGTGTGCGTTCTGGGCTTCTGCCCTTTGTTGCTCCATGGAGAGAGGAAGAGATGAGGAGACTATTGAAACAGGTCGCGTTTTGGTGCTCGTTGAGTATCCTCACGGCAGGGGCTCAACAGGGTCATGCGCAATGGAGTTATGGCAGCTCGGGTGGTTCGAGTGGTGCTTATGCGGTGTCCTACGGATCTTCCGGTGGGAGTTCGGGATACAGCTATGCTTCCTACGGGAGCAGTGGCTACACGGTAGCGTACGGTAGCAGTGGGTATGGTAGCAGTGGGTACGTGGGGCCGGTCCGCCGCTTGGCTCATCGTATTCATGATGCGATCCACGACCACATCGAGCGAAAGCGCGCGCGACATGCCGTGCGCCGGGCTGCGTATGGTTCGAGCGGTTATTACTACGGTAGCTGTGGCTCATCAGGTTATACCGCTTTCTATGGATCGTCGGGTTATTCGGCGAGCTACGGTTCGAGCGGTTACACCACATCCTACGGTTCGTATGGTAGCAGTGGTGGCAGCACCGGTTCCGTTTACTATGGTGCTTCGTCCAGCAGCGACTCGTCTACCTTCGCGCGACTTGCCTCTTCGACAACCAGCACTGGTGAGTTGCATCTGACGGTGACCGTTCCCCCGCAAGCCAAGGTATTCGTCAATGACAAGCCGACGACCAGCACGGGGCGCGTGCGTCACTTCGTCAGCCGTGGTTTGGAGGCGGGGAAAGTCTACCGCTTCCAGGTGCGGGCGGAGTTGGAAACGGCGGATGGCGAAATGTTGGTTGAGTCCAAGGAGGTGGTCGTCAACGGTGGCGGTGAGGAAGCGCTAGAGTTTGCCTTTGCCGATGATGCCGCTCCGGTGGAAACGGTCGTCACGTTGCATGTACCGGAGGATGCTCAAGTACTCCTTGCTGGTAATCCGACGAAGGTAGAAGGGCCTGTCCGGATGTTTCGTACTCGAAACCTTCGGCCCGGACAGGTTTGGGATGATTACGAGGTCGAAGTGCGACTGGGCGATCAGGTAAAACGTCAGCGCGTGCGGTTGATGGCCGGAGACCAGTTGGAGCTGTCGTTCAATTTCGACGAGCCCGTAGCGGACAAAGTCGCACTTCGTTGATGGCTAGCAAGTTCCTTCGAGCTTGACGTATACTCGACGCCCCTCGTGGCAGTATCCGGCTGTCGCGAGGGGCGTTTTTTGATGGTTGTCCATTTTTCGCTGGCAATGCTGATGGCACGTCTTGCTGCGTGAGCGGAGGGGATTGCTAAAGATTGCTACGGAAGGTTACCCACGAGGGGAGCGAGCCGAATGAAGGAGAGAGGCGGAGCTGGCGGATCCGACATCCGGCAAGCCAGCCAGCGACGTGGACGCGACGGTGCGGGCATGGGGGCAAGAGGTGAGGGCGTTGCGGTAGGCCAGAAGAGCGGATCGTCGTTGATGGCTCCGCGTCTCCGGGTTTTTCTCAGTCTGGCGGTGATGGCGCATCTGATTGCCGTGGTAGCCGAGCCGTTGCGTTTTTTTACTCGCAGCCCGCGGGGCGTATCACCGGTGGCCAATGCAGCTCGTGAGTGGTTGGCTCCCTACGTAGAGTTCGCTTATTTAAGTCACGGCTATTTCTTTTTTGCGCCCGAGCCGGGGCCAAGCCACTTGATCGATTTTCATTTGGTTTTCGAGGATGGCGAAGCCGCCGTGGTCCGTTACCCGGATCGGCATGCGCAATGGCCTCGCTTGCTCTACCACCGCCATTTTATGCTTACCGAGAATCTCAACCAGCTTTGGGTGCCCCCGTGGCAAGAGGTGTCGCCACCGCCAGCAGCGGAGATACTGGATAGCTGGAAGCGGGATCGGCAGCGCTACGAATTGGTCCGGGACAGTTTGGCGCGACATGTCGCCTGGAAGTTCGACGCCGATGTCGTGGCGGTTGAGCGGATCGAGCACATTCTGCCTAGCGATGGGCAGGTTTTTCAGGAGCGGATGGCCCTGCAAGATAAGCGATTGTATGTGGTGCTGCCCGATGCCTGGGAGCCGCCGGTGTTGGATATGCCGGCGGCCGACGACATGGCAGCCATTGGCTCGCCGCCACCCGGTTGGCTGCCGGAAAGGCCGTCGCCGCTACGGCATGCTGCCGGTGGCGAGCCGATCGACGTGGGCCGCCAAGAAGTCATGGGTGGTCCGGACATGGATTCCGGCCCTTGATACACCGAAAAGGATGCAGTTCAGTGGGAGAACGAGAATCCGCATTGAGCGAGTCGGTCCGATCCTGGGTTGCCGACTGGCGTGCCGCGTGGAACGCTTTTTGGTTCACGCCGCAGTTGCCTCATACCCTGGCGATCATTCGCGGGTTTACTGGCGCCATGGCAGCTTACATTCACCTGATATGGCTGAGCCGGATCGAGGATTTTTTCGGAGAGCACGCGTGGGTCGATCGGCAGACGATTCAGTACCTCCATGCCGATGATTGGGCCTGGAGCTGGTTGTGGTACGTCGATTCGCAGCCCGTGTTGGTGCTGCATCAGCTAATCGCCATTGGGGCCGCGCTCGGCCTGGCGATGGGCTTGGCTACCAGAGTGACGGCCATCGTCAGCTGGTGGTTGATGATCATGGTATGCCATCGAGCAACCTTGGCACTGTTCGGACTCGATCAGATCGTCGCCATGCTGCTGATGTATCTGATGGTTGCCCAGTCGGGCGGCGCGTGGAGTCTCGACGCCTGGCTGCGTCGCCGGTTCCCCGAACGCTGGCGGTTCTCGGTCCCCGGTGCGACGGTGAGCAATAATTTGGCGACTCGGCTTATTCAGGTGCACCTGTGTGTAATCTACCTGTTCGGTGGGCTGAGCAAAATGCGGGGCGAGATGTGGTTTGATGGCAGTGCGCTGTGGTATACGTTGGTCAACTATGAGTACCAGTCGCTCGACATGGTGTGGTTGGGACGGTACCCGTGGCTGATCAGTTTGCTGACGACATGGACCTTGTTTTGGGAGGCGTATTACTGCGCGCTGGTGTGGCCTCGTTTGACGCGCCCCTTCGTCCTGACGATGGCCGTGGTTGTCCATGGAGGGATCGCGATCGCTCTGGGGATGCCTACCTTCGGCTGGATGATGATCGTCGCCAACATGGCCTTCGTTGCTCCCGAAATCGTGCGGTTGGTCATGCGGTGGTTGTCCGTCGGTCGTGTCACCTAATCCGCTCGTCGTGCGGGAAGCCAATGGCGGGCTTTTCTGGCATTTGCCGCGTGCCATCGTTGGTTTTTCGGTGAAATCGTGTGGTAGAATGGGGCCGCGTGAGTAGGGCGAACTCCTCGGCATCGATCGGCGCGGGCGGATCGGTACCAGATCGCCCGAACGCTTTCTTCTCAACGAATGCTGTTCCTGTAGATCGGTTAATCGACAAGGCACCGACCTGTCCTGCTGTCGAAATCCAGTGGGGGTTGACGATGGCGGGTTGGTCGGAAGTGCTCGCCGGGAGTGAACCATGACGATGGTGATAGCCTGTTCGGCTTGTGGTGCCACCCTTCGCATCCACCGTACGATGGTAGGCAAACGGGGAAAATGTCCGCACTGTCGGAAGGTGATCACGATTGCGGATACTGGGGAGCAGCCTGACGCCGCGTCTCCGGCCGCCGAGTTTGCTAGCACAGTCACGTCGACGGAGGCGGCTTTGAATGCGCGGGGCGCCGCGGCGTCGCCGACCCGTTCGAGTGACCCTCATCCGGCATCCCCGCAGTCTCGCCGGCTGCCATCATCCGAGAGCCTGGCTGACGCGACGCGGCGATTGACGGTGGACGAGGTCCTGGCGGCATTTCAGGGACAGATCGCACGGCCACGCGTCGCTTGGTCGTATTCGCTGGGGATCGTGGCGGCGGCTGGAGTGATGATTCTGATTCCCTTGATTTACCTGGCGCTGATCGGCCTGGTGTGCTATGGAGTGTACTGGCATTTGGTGCACAATACCCACCTTCTGCAGCTCCGTGGCGGAGGTGGGTTTGTGAACTTGGTGGCCTACCTGGCTCCAGCGATTGTGGGGGCTATTCAAGTGGCGTTCATGTTCAAGCCATTGTTGGCTCGTTCGGCCGATTCGGGTAGGACGCGTTCGTTGACACGGGAGGGAGAGCCGCTGCTGTTTGCTTTCGTGGATCGGATCTGCGATGCGGTGGGAGCTCCGCGGCCCAAGCGGATTGAGGTGGACTGTCAGGTCAATGCGTCGGCCAGGTTTCGTCGAGGATTCTTGAGTTTCCTGGGAAACGATTTGGTACTGACGATTGGTGCCCCGTTGGTTGCGGGATTGACCATGCGGCAGTTGGCGGGAGTGCTGGCTCACGAGTTCGGCCACTTCAGCCAAGGAGCCGGTATGCGACTTTCCTATGTCGTGCGTTCCATCGCCTACTGGCTGCATCGCGTGGTGAACGAGCGGGATGCGTGGGATCAATGGTTGCGCGACGCGGCGCGCACGTTCGATATTCGCATCGGTTGGGTGTTTTATTTGGCGCAGTTCTTTGTATGGCTGACGCGGAAGATTCTTTATGTGCTGATGATGATGGGGTTGTTCGTTGCGGGTGTCCTGTTGCGAGAGATGGAGTTCGATGCAGATCGCTATGAGACGCGGTTAGCGGGAAGCGATACGTTCGCCTCTACGTCCCGGCGAATTGCAATCCTGAATCTTGCGATGGATGGAGCGCGAGAGGATGCGGCGAAGTTCTATCGTGAGGGCCGCCTAGCGGATAATCTGCCCCAATTAATGTACTTCAATCTGAAGCATATGCCCGCCGAGGTCATGGCGAAGCTATTAGCAATGGTTGAGGCGGCTAAGACGCGGTGGTTCGACACCCATCCAAGTGATCGAGAACGTATCGAGCGAGCACGGCAAGAGAATGCACCTGGCATCTTCCGTTTGGATCGACCGGCCGTAGAGTTGTTTCAGGACTTTCCCACCCTGGCTCGGAACGTGACTTGGGATTTTTATCGTCACATTTTGGGACCTCATCTTCAGCCACAGGATTTGCACCCCACCGACGAACTCATCGCTCGGCAAGAAATCGATCAGCAGGCGTATCAGTCGCTCCACCGATTCTTCCAAGGAACATTCAGCGTCAGTCGACCTTATCGGCTTCCCTCACTGGAGGCGGGCGCCAATGGGGAAAGGTTGCTCAGGCAAGTAAAGGAGCTTCGTGAACGGATCGTCGCCGAACGACCTGTTTACGACCAGCTCAGCAGGGAGTTTGGTCGGGCGATGGGCGACCTGGTGGAAGTCGAGCAGGTCTTGGCCATGCGCGACGCGGGATTGAAGCCGACGAGAAAACAGTTCCCCACCTGTCCACTGGATTCAGATTCGGCTCGACGGTTCCGGGAGAAGGTGAGGCAGGAGGTGGAACAACTGTCGGCTCAGATGACGCCCTTTGAACAGATGGTGTGCCAGCGGTTGGCGATCGACCTGGGGCTGATGCGCCATCCCCGAGTGGCCGAGCGTTTGAAGATGGGGGCCGAAGAGAAGCGACGAGTGAAGCTGCTTCTCGGCGCCCTTCGGCCGCTCATCGACGTGTTGCCCCAACGGATCGCGGTGCAACTGAAGTTTATTCGCTTCCTGGTGTTGTGCTCCCACCTCCAGGGCAATACCGAGAACACCCGCTTGGTGCGTACGCTGATCACCTCTACCGGAGAGCTGGTGGAGGCGGCCAATAAACTGCGTTCCGAACTGCGGGAGACTCCCTATCCGTTCGATCATGCTGCAGGGGAGATCACCATCGCGACGTATTTACTGGCCGAACCACTTCTCGACAAGGAGAATATTGCCGAGGCACATGATGGTGCGCAGGCAATCCTCGATCAATCGGCCGAGTTGACCAAGCGGGTTATGGCACATCTTGCGGCCGTTGCAGAAAGGGTCGAGACAGCGTTGGGGCTGCCGCTATTGCCCGAGGTTGAGTCGTTTCCTGACGGTGAATCCTCCTCGGACGCCGGGGCGCCGACCGCCAACGGTTCGTAAACTACCAAGGCGGCCAGCAAATCGCCATTCCCGCGCGCACCATGCGGCTCAGGTACTCGAGACGTGCCATCATGCGCCGAATTTACCCATCCGACCAGCGTTGGAGAGGGCCAACAGCATGAGGTACTGGGCTTCGAATTGTCCCAGCCCGCCGGTAATCGCCGTGGACTCGCCAAAGGTGGTGTGGGGATCGGGGCGGCAGCAATCGGAGACCAGCAAGGTCGGCACCGGATGCCAACTGTGGCTCTTCAGGTACGCCGGGGTCGAGTGATCGCCAGTGACGATCAACACATCGGGTTTTAGTTCCAGAATTCCGGGGATGCAGGCATCCAATTCTTCGGTGCGTTTGACCTTGGCATCGAAATTGCCGTCTTCCCCAGTGCTATCGGTGTACTTGAAGTGTATGAAGAAGAAATCGTAGTCCTGCCAATGCTTTTTTAGGGTGTCGATTTGTTCTTGCAGCGTGCTGGCATTTCCCACCACGTCCATGCCGACGAGCCGCGCGAGGCCTTTGTACATCGGATACACGGCGATGGCAGCTGCTCGCAAACCGTAAACCTCGGAGTACGGTGGCAGGTCAGGGCGGGACGCGAAGCCGCGCATGGTGTGAAAATTGGCTTTGGGATGATCCTTCAGGATTTCTCTTGCCTGCCGCAGGAATTCTTTGGCAATCTGTGCGGTTTTCTCGCTCACCTCGTCTTCGGCCACTGGATCCAAGGGAGGAACGCCGGTCGCTTGTGGGTCGGTGTCACGGACATTGCCGCCCAGGCCTTCGCCGCGAAATACCACCACGAAGCGATGCTCCTTGACCGGTTCGACGAAGACTTCCACACCGGGGATGCGGATTCGCCGCAATGATTCGACCAAAGGGACGCTCTCCTCGGTGGCAATGCGTCCGGCACGGCGGTCGATGATGTGCCCTTGGGCGTCGAGAGTGCAGAAATTGCAACGCACAGCCACGTCGCCTGGTTGCATTTCGAAACCAATGCCGGTGGCTTCCAATGCTCCCCGACCGATCTGGTATTTGAGCGGGTCGTAGCCAAACAGCCCGAGATGGCCGGGGCCACTACCAGGAGCAATGCCCGGTTTGACCGGAATGCTCAACCCCTGCACGCCGCGCGCTGCCAGGGCATCAAGATTGGGGGTGTTGGCCGTCTCCAGCTCGGTCTTTCCGCCTGGTTGCAGGGGCAAGCCTCCCAGGCCGTCACCTACCAGCATCACGATCTTGGATTCAGTTTTGATGTGCAACTCGCGTGTCAGGGTATGCATATCCATGGCAGTCACGTTTCACCAGAGAAAGAACGAGAGGAAATCAACGGGTGCAGCCGATTATCCGCATCGTGTGCGATAATTCCAGGGGAGCGGAACGGGAGGCAGGAGCGCCAGGCGATGCCTTGACAAGCACCGGTGCTTGGGTAAGATCGCAAGACACGTTTGGTGGTGCGCCCGCTTTGCGTCATGATGCTGTAGGCGAGCGTGGCATAACAGGGAACTTCGGTGCAATTCCGAGACGGCCCGGCCGCTGTAACCAGATGAGGACCTTGGATCCTTCTAGAGCATGCCATTGTCGCCCTGGTGGTGACGAGAAGGCAGATAGGGATCGAGTGAGTCTGGAAGTCAGAAGACCTACCACCGAACTCGCAACACGATGAATTCTCCTGGGCGGATTCGTTGCGGTAGAAAGAGAGTGCTGCGCGGCAAGGTTGCCGTTGCTGCATGCCAATTCATGCACATGGAATGATCTCACGAGGCGCGTTTCCTGTTTCTACCTAGCCGTGGAAACGGTCGTTCGGTGGCCATCGTTGCCTGCGCCGCAGAAATTGCGCGCGGCCGACGGGTTCACTGCGCGAAGCACGGCGGATCAGGGGGCGTCGGCGACTACTCGCCCTTGGTCGAATCGGCCTGCCGCCTCATGGGAGCAGGGAAACGGGGAACGCAATCAGGAGGGCGGGAGCATTGAAGGCCTTCGCGGCTGGAGGGAGTGATGATGCGCGCGCAACGAAAACAACAGAAACCCTTGGGCTTCACCTTGGTGGAAGTGCTGGTGGTAATCGCCATCATCGGCGTTCTGGTAGGGCTGCTGGTTCCAGCCGTGCAGGCGGCGCGCGAGGCGGCCAGGAGAGCGCAATGCCAAAACAATCTCCATCAACTTGGCATCGCCATGCACAACTACCATTCGGCGCATCAAAAGTTGCCCCCCGGGTGCATGGAATGGCGAGCGTTTCGGGATCCGCCGACCAAACGCCAATTCGCTTGGAGTGCGTTTCTGCTCAGCTATCTCGAACAGGTGACCGTGGCCGACCAAATCGATTGGCGGGTCCCCTACGATCACCCGAACAACCGCGAAGTGGCGCAGTTGCAATTGAGTGTTTTTTTGTGTCCTACCGCTGCTCCGCCGACTCCCGGCGGCCTGGGCAAGACCGACTACGGCGGCTTGTTCGGTCAGCGAATCACCGCCCGTCGCCGCACGGACAACGGCGTCTACATCCACGACCGCTCGATTCGATTCCGCGACATCGCCGATGGATTGTCGCAAACGATGTGTGTGGCGGAGGATACGCGCGGGCCGGAAGCGGAGTGGATCAACGGGCGGAACGTTTTCGAGCAGTCCGGTGGCATCAACGATCCGCGCGCCTGGGCGGGCGACAACGAGATTCGCAGCGACCATACGGGCGGCGCCATGTGCCTGTTTACCGATGGTCACGTGGCCTTGGTCTCCGAGCAGATCGACAAGCAGTCGCTGGCAGCGTTGATTACCCGCGCCGGTCGCGACCGGCCACAGGAGTTGCCGTGAAGGGGCGGCAACGAAGGGGCGGCATTGGAGGCGTATTCATTTCGACGGTTTTTTCAACGACGAGGTAAGACAACATGAGGGAGTTGATGGGGAAACGAATTCTTGGCTGCGTTTGGGCGGTAATCGTCGCCTTGGGCATCTCGGTGGCCCACGCAGGCATCACCGTGACCTTCGACGAGCTGAGTGATTACACGGAGACGATTCCGGGGAAGGGGAGTTATTACAACGGCAAAGATCCGGCGCAGACGAGCGATTACACGCGCGATGCAAGTTGGACCAGCCAGGGGGTCAAGTTCAACTTGAGTTATTCACGAGCAACATTTTTTGGTAGTACCTACGAGTTTTGGAATGGCTGGGCCTATTCGAACGTCAACGATACCACCACAGCCGGTTTCACCAATCAATACGCGGCCTTCACCGGAACCGACCACAGTGGCACCGGCAATAAGAATTACGCGGTGGCGTTTCCCGAGTCGGTGATCGATTTGCCGGAGAACTATGCGGCTCAGAGCATTTACGTCACCAATACGACGTATGCTGCACTGTACATCCGCGACGGTGATGCAGGTGGGTTCGATCCGCCGGGGCCTTATCTGGATGACGATTACTTCGATGTAGTCTTCACGGGGTATGCTGGCCCATCAGCGACGTCGGCAGTGACGGGAGAGGTGAAGTTTCGCCTGGCGCAAGGCCCGAATCCGATTAATACGTGGGAGCTTGTTGACCTGACCGCTCTCAACCAATTCGGCCTTGCCCGAAGCATTGCCGTCACGTTTGATTCGAGTGATGTGGGGAGTTTCGGTATCAATACCCCAATGTACGTGGCCATCGACAGTTTTTCGCTCGCCGCCGTGCCGGAGCCATCGACGGGCGTGTTGACCGCGCTGGGGGCATGCGCCTTGCTGCTTCGTCGGCGTCGCACGGAGCGGGCTGTTCCCTAAGCCGCAGATGCGGTAGATTTGGCCCTGCAGTGGCAAACGAGTGGCGAAGCGGGAACCGTCAGGAGTGAAGTGTCGCCCCTGACGGACGCCCCTGAAAATCGCGTCGATTCTCCGGTGGGAATCATTTGCCGCTAGAGGCGGGCGGGACAATCAAGACAACGCCGACAAGGAGCAGGTGCCATGGCCGAATTGTTGAAGTTCGACCCCGGCGGAGCGTATCTTCCGGAAACTGGAATTCGCGCCGCCGATGTTACCGAGTTATCGCCGCAGCTCGAGCGACTGCGCGACGAAGTCTGCGACATCGATGTCAAAATGCTGCGCGGCGAGCTGCCTATTCCCGATACGAAGCAACCGCTCGATGCGGGCTTCTATCTGTTGCCCGAGCAACTGTTGGAGGAATACGAGCAGCGGCGCGAGGCGAGCCAATTGGGGCAAATCCTGCAAGCGACCAAAGCGTTGATGGCAGAGGTCGACCGCGTTGTCGTGCTGGGCATCGGCGGTTCCTACATGGGTGCGCGGGCATTGATGGACGCCTGTTGCCAGCCCTATTACAACGAGTTGACCCGGGGTGAGCGTGGCAGTCGCCCGCGGATCTACTTCGAGGGGAACAACGTCGATAACGATGCCTCCCAGGGCTTGATGCACTTGTTGGGGGCTCATCGTGAACAACCGGCTGGCGGTGTGGAGGATGCTTGGGGAATCGTCGTCATCAGCAAGAGCGGTGGGACGCTGGAGACGGCATGTGCGTTTCGCCAATTCTTGGCAGCCTTGGAAAAGAATTGTGGCGGCGATACCGAACTGGTCCGTCGACGCGTCATTCCGGTCACGGGAACCTCGGGCAAGTTGCATGACTTTGCGACGGCATTAGGGTGTCCCCACCTCTTTCCCGTTCCCGATGGAGTCGGCGGCAGGTTCTCCGTCCTGTCGGCCGTGGGCTTGGTGCCGGCCGCCCTGATGGGCTTGAACGTCATGCGCCTGTTGGAGGGAGCCCGAGCAATGAACGAACATTTTCGCTCGGCGCGGGCCATGGACAACATCGTCTTGCAATACACCGCCGTGAACCATCTGCTCGAAATCCATCGCGGGGCGACCATTCGTGTGCTGAGCGTGTGGAGCAAAGCACTGGAAGCGGCCGGCATGTGGTATGACCAGTTGTTGGCCGAGAGCCTGGGCAAGGAAGGAAAGGGGGCGACGCCCTTAACCACCGTCAACACGCGCGACCTGCATTCCCGCCATCAGCAACATCAAGAAGGGCGGCGCGATAAAGTTTTCAATAATCTGATCGTGGAGAACTACCGCTTCGATCCGCTCAAGATCGGTTTCCGCGACGGGGATCCCGATCGGTTGAACGATTTGGCGGACAAGGCATTGCCCGAGGTGATGGCAGCGGCCATTGAGGGGACCAACCAGGCGTTGCGCGAGGATGGGCGGCCGACGACCAATCTGATCATGCCTCGCGTGGACGAGTACTATTTGGGGCAGTACTTCCAAATGATGATGTTGGCTACTGTGGTGGAAGGAAGGCTGCTGGGAATCAATCCCTATGGTCAACCTGGCGTCGAGGCGTATAAACGTAATATGAATCGTATTCTAGGTCGTCAGTAGGCGGCCGGTAGCGTGCACCTGGAGGAGACTTCATGACCGTTCAGATCACCTGGCACGGCCATGCAACGTGGATCATCGAGGCCGAGGGGCATCGAATCTTGGTCGATCCCTTCTTTGATGAGAATCCCGCGGCGGTACGTAAAGCAAAGGAGGTGCAAGCGGATACCATTCTCGTCACCCATGGCCATTTCGATCACCTTGCCGACGCGGCAGCAATTGCCAAACAATCCGAGGCGACGGTGGTAGCGAATTTCGAAATCGCTACCTGGTTGTCCAGCGAACATGGCGTCAAATCGACGGTGGGGATGAACCTTGGCGGTTGGGCGACCTTGCCGTTTGGGCGAGTCCAGATGACGATCGCGTTTCATTCCAGCCAGCTACCCGACGGCAGTTATGGGGGAAATCCCGGCGGATTCGTCATCGAGGTGGCGGGCAAGAGGATCTACGTAGCAGGTGATACCGCGCTGTTTTCCGACATGCAATTGTATGGCCAGCCTGCTTTGGATGCAGCCATTCTGCCGATAGGAGACCTGTTTACCATGGGGCCTGCCGACAGCCTGCAGGCGATCGCTTGGTTGCGTCCCCGCGTCGTGTTGCCCAGCCACTACAACACGTGGCCCCCGATCGAGCAGGATGTGCAGGCGTGGGCGGAACAGGTGCGACGCCAGGCGATCGCTGAACCCTTTGTTCCGGATGTTGGCCAATCATTCGAGTTGGGTGAATGAGCGAGACACAGCCCCAGTTGTTTCCCGATTCTGAGGATGCGGGGACCTATGTCACCGTGGCCCACGTGGGCGATATACCTGAGGGGCGAGGCAGGGCCTACCCCGTGGGTAAGCGGATGATCGCGATTTTCTACCAAGGTGGCAGGTACTATGCCATCGATGATTTCTGCCCGCATCAAGGTGCTTCGCTGGCCGAAGGCTACCTTGACGGGTGCACGGTAGCATGTCCGTTGCACCACTGGCGGTTTTCCATTGAAGATGGAACTTGGCTGGACAACACGCGCATCAAGATCGATGCGTTTCCCGTGCGCGTGGTCGACGACAAGATCCAAGTGCGTCTTCCTCCGGAAGATCAATGACCTCGCAGAGGCAGGTGGAACGCCCCGCGCCGCACGGGCGGTCCGCATCCGCAGAAGGGCTTGGCTTTCACAAGTCTCGTTCGTCCACCGGCCGGTGGCGATCGCCAGTCCTTGGGCGACGATCTTACTATTTGGGCGACAATGCCTTCCTGTGGTGGCAGGCGAGCTTTATCTTAGTTCTTGCCCTCCGGCGTTCTTGGCCTGTCTCACGGTTGCCAGGCCACGCGCCCGCCTTGCTGAATATGCCGACTAAGGCGCTGTTGCATCTCCCGAAGTTTTCGTGGATTGGAAGACGCCAAGTCGTTTTTCTCCAGCGGATCGGATTGCAATTCAAACAGTTGGAACGACTCGGTAGGGCGGTTGTGCACCAGTTTCCAATCTCCCAGACGCAAGGCCTCGCTGGTCAATCCACAGAACGCTGGGCCTCCCTCCCGGCGGACAAAATACAGTTCACGTGGTGGCTGAGTTTTGTCTGGCGCTTGCAACCAGGCGACCAGTGATTGTCCGTCGATTCCCGTTGGCGGAGAAACTCCGGCCAGTTCACAGAGCGTGGGGAGTAGATCCATCGTGGCTCCCACGGCAGTACAGGTCGAGTGGCGGGGGATCCTGCGTGGGTAATGAAAGATGGCAGGTACGCGCAGGCCGCCTTCGTACATGCTGCCTTTTCCATCCCGCAGTTGCCCGTTGTTGGCGCCGGCGCCCAGTTCACCACCGTTGTCACTAACGAAGACGATAATCGTCTCGCGACCGGTCGACTCGATATGGCGTCTTACCCGCCCGATGGCAGCATCCAAGTCCTCGATCAACGCCACCAGCCGAGCCCGTTTGGCGCTGAGTTCCGGTAGACGCCGGCGAACGGTTTCCAACGCCTCGGGGGGAGGTTGAATAGGACCGTGCGGCGCGTTGAAGGCGAGGTATAAGAAGTACGGGGCGGGGTCGGACGCGAACCGGTCGATGGCATCGCCAGCCCACTCGGCGAAAAGGCTGGTGGCATGGCCGGCGGGATTGATCGCCGTGCGATTCCATCGCATGTAGTTTCTTCCATGGCGCAAGTGCGTGTAATAGTCGTCCATCATGTCGCCGAGGAAGCCGTGGAAGAAGTCGAAACCGCGGTCGAGCGGATGATCGCCTTCCTCCAACCCCAAATGCCACTTGCCAATGGCCGCCGTGCGGTAGCCGCGCTGCCGGAGTAGGTGTGGCAATAGGGGGATGCCTTCGGCCAGCTTTCCCCAATTGTTCTCCGCGTGGGTGCGAATCACGCCGGGCACGCCGACACGGTCGGGATAGCATCCGCTGAGAATCGACGCCCGAGTGGGAGAGCATACGCAGCAATTGGCGTAGAAGCGGCTCCACCGCTGCCCCTCGGCGGCTAAGCCATCCAGGTGGGGACTCTGAATGTCTGTCGCTCCGAAACAACCGAGGTCCCCCCATCCCAGGTCATCGGCCACGATAAGCACGATATCTGGTGGAGTGGAGTCCTCGGGCTCCTGGACACGCGGCCCGGCATGAGTGAACACAGGGGCGAGCGAGTAGAGAATCGCGAACGCAACCAAAAAAGTGGCCATAATTGATTTGCGCATCGTTGTTCGCCTTTGCATAAATGGTCGGTAGTGTCTACAAGCCGGCAGTGGTTGCCGGGGACAAGCGATCACCGCAACGTCAAGATTCACTGGTGTTGAGCGCATGGCGACAGTCGTAGGAGTTGTAGCGGGGGGAGGTAGTTGGCTGGGGCGGGGATGGGCGTTTGGCTCGAGCAAAGTTTGACGGGGTGAGCACCACCATTTATCCTAACTGAAAAGCAATCGCCGGTGGGGGCGGTGGGGCGGATGGCGTTCGGTGCACCGGCATGAGGAATGCAAATCTGGTGTCACAGGTAGCCTAGAGAACGAGGCGATGTTGCTCTATGTGGCTTATGGGGCCGGATCATAGAGCGGTCGCCACCGAATACCTGCGGCGGACAACGACCGGCATGGTGGAGCAGATTGAAGGGCACGCAGGATGGTGGCCCTTGGATTCGTGTGCGGGGGGGCCGCGAAGCGGGCGTGAAGCCCAAGTCCGTCACCGACGATGGTACGTAGCTAGTTGGTAACCGGTAGAGGCGGGCGACGCAGGGACGGGAATTCTTGGTCTGTGGGCGATGGCGTGGTCCAGCCAGGTTATTGAAAGGGGTATACGCGGTAGGAGGCTTTCGCCGCCACGGCGAGATCGTCGGACATGAAACACCCTAGCGATCAATTCGATTCAGGCACCGGTGACACACCGTTGCCGGGTTCGCCTCCCGCTGGCGATGCCGACTCCCAGACGCGGACGGTCGCTTACCAGGGGCGTGGGGAGCCGGCGGCTTCCCATGCTGTCGTCGACGAAGATCAGCCAACAATTATCTCCGATCGCCCGGCGGCAGCGCCGGACGAGTTCTTTCAGTCGATGCCGCTGGGGAAGCTAGCGGCATCGCTGGAGGGGCGCCGCTTGGATCATTTCATCGTCGAGCGAATGATTGGCGGCGGTGGAATGGGTGCCGTGTTTCGTGGCAGGGATGAGCGACTGAACCGCACGGTGGCGATCAAGGTGGTCCCCGCTGCTCGCCGAGATGCGGAGACATTGCGTCGGTTTCGATTGGAAGCGCAAGCGGCGGCGAAGCTCGACCACCCCAATATTGCTCGTGTCTATTACGTCGGCGAAGCCGATCACTGGAACTACATCGTCTTCGAATTCATCGATGGCGTGAATCTCCGCGATCTGGTGGCCATGCACGGGCCGTTGAGCATCGATGATGCCGTCTACTACACACGTCAGGTGGCCGAGGCACTAGAGCATGCTCATGAACGTGGAGTCGTCCATCGCGATATCAAGCCGTCGAATATCTTGATTACTGCCGGTGGCATCGCCAAGGTCGTCGATATGGGGCTAGCACGTCACACGGCCGTCGATCGCTCCACGGCCGACGAGACGGCCAGCGGTGTCACGTTAGGAACTTTTGATTACATCTCACCCGAGCAGGCGCGGAATCCGCGCGATGCCGACGTGCGCAGCGACCTTTATTCGTTGGGTTGTACCTTATTCTACATGTTGACGGGCAACCCGCCGTTTCCTGAAGGAACCGCACTGCAGAAGCTCCTCAATCATGGTAGTTTGCCTCCTCCGGATCCTCGCGCGTGGCGAGAAGATATTAGCGATCAGTTGTACGCCATCATGATGAAACTGATGGCCAAGCAGCCAGCCGACCGTTATCAACGGCCCATCGATTTGGTCAACGACCTGATGCTATTGGCTGAGGTGGAGAATTTGCCGCGCAGCCAGACGCCCGGCACCGTTTTGATGGCACCGACGGTTGCGCAACGCTCGTTGGTTGAAGCCAGTCTGCCGTGGTTGATGGCGTTGGCGGCATTGCTGGGGACGGCGCTGTGGTTGCAGGTCCAGGATATCTCCAGTCGCTATCAGTTGCCGGCGCTCAACTATGAACGGCCCACTCTGGGGCCAGGGGCCGCCAAGGTGGCGACCACGTCGAGCCAGCCGGCGACGGTTGATCGTGCCGCGCCGACGGACGAGGCATCAGCCGCATCGAGTAGCCAAGCAAACGGTGGCGACGAGTTGCTCTTGCCCGAACGCCCAGTGGGGTTGCAAGCCGTTGTGGTGGCTGCCAAGGAGGAAGAGGTGCAGGGAGGTCGGTGGGCAGCTTCCTTGGACCAGGCACTGCAGGCACTGCAAGTTGACAGTGGACTTCGCGAGATAGTTGTCAGGGGGGAAGTTAGTCTGAACCGTCCGATGCGGTTGGGAGGGCGTCGCTTTGTGATTCGTGGGGAAGCGACGAAGGGGGCGACGATTCGCGTTCGCCTGCCAAGCCAATCGGGAGACGGGTTGGCGGCGAATGCTCTCGAGTTGGCCAGCGGCCAGCTGCTGTTCGAAAATGTCCACCTGATGGTTGATGCGCGGCAGCGTGCCGGGGACTCCGTGGCCCGATGGCTTCGCCTGGCCCCCGGGGCCCAAGTCACGTTTCGACAGTGTTGGGTCACCTTGATTGACGATCCGCGCCGCACCAAAACGGCTACCGCGGATTGGATTGCGGTACCCGTAGCAGCGGAATCGACAGCCAGAATCGAGCCCGACGCCTCCGCCATCACCCGTATCGGTGTGGAGCGGACGGTGGTGCGGGGCTATGCCAACCTGATCCGTTGGCAAGCTACCGCAGATCCTGGCGTGCAGCTGGAGGTCAACTTGCGGGAATCCCTAGTGGCGCTGTCCGGTTCGCTCCTGAAAGCCGATCAAGTGGTTAGCTCTGCGGCCGGAGCGGGCGTGGGCGAGCAAGCGGTGGCCAAGTTGATTTGCCAGGATGCGACATTGTATACCCGCCAGCCACCCTTGGTGCTGAATTTTGCCGGCGCGCCCGATCCGGCCTTTAAGATCACACGGCTGGCTCAGCGATGTGTTTTTGGAGCCCCAATGGGGAGTGTTTACGCCGTCATGGAGGGCGTGGTTCCCGATAATCTGTTCGGGCCCTTCGACTGGCTGTATCTCGGCGGAAGAGAAAACTACTATGACTCCACCATTCGTGGGTTGTGCAGTTGTCGTGATGAGTTGGGATCGGAAGTGTTCGTCTTTGGCTTTGAAGAGAGTCGCGCCGATGGATGGTTTACGGAGGAGAATTTTCAGCGTTCGGTACCTTGGAAGAGTCCCACGAGCATCGAGGCCGTGGAACTGTCGCGGGCCACGCCGGCGGATTTCGAACTAGCTGACAAGGCGGAACCCGTTGGGTTCCGACCGGTTAATGGAACGTAACCGGCCCCACATCCCTTGATTTTCCGCCCGGTGGTATACAAACTTAAAAGTCCCACCGATTTCCGAATCGGCCCGATACCAACATCGTCTACCGTGGTGGAATTTAGAAGGTCGCGGCCAGTGAGCTGCACTGCCACGCGCGCCGGCCATCGGCTGTCGCCGTGGGTGATGGAGACGACAAGCGGGTCCCCGCCATATCGGAATCGTTTACGTGTGCCGCCGGAAGTGCGGTTGAACTTTGGTTTTCAGGAGAGGAATTGCATGAGACGACTATTGGTTGGTGCATTGGTTCTTGGTTTATGTGGTGTGGCGAGTTCGCCTGCGTTGGCGATTAAGCAACTCAATGACCACTTCAAGAAGCTCTATGCCGGCGACGATGCCGATGAGGGTTTCAAGATGTTGGTCGATGAGGCCAAATGCAACGTATGTCACGTGGACCGAGAGAATAAGAAAAAGGTCCGCAATCCTTACGGGAAAGCGCTGCACGAAGTCCTCGAGGAGGCCGAGTTCCCATTGGCTGAGTTCAAAAAGGATCCCGAGAAATACGCTGAAGAGCTGACCAAGCTGTTCAAGAAGGTCGAAGGGATGGAGAGCGGTTCGCAAAAGTACAAGACCTTTGCCGACCGTATGAAGGCTGGGCTGCTGCCCGGTGGGGACGTCAAAGGCAAGCCGGACGGGCAATAATCGACCCATTCCATTTCCTTATGTTCCGGTAGAATACGCAGGTCAAGCATCTTGGTCTTCGGGGTGCTTGGCTTTTTTTGTTTCCCCGACGCCAACATGGCCTGACGCCACTGGTAAGCTTGCGCTGAGACGGCAAACTTTTCTGGCCACCATTACGTAGGAAAGGGCATTGGCTGGGGAGCCCCTGGCCAGGCGGCAGGTAATTCCTCCACAAGGCAAAATAACAAGATTGCAAAGGAGCAAATGATGAAGCGATGGTTGTGTGTCTTGTCCGTCGTAGCCATTATCGGCGTCTTCTGGCAGCACCCGGCAGTGGCGCAGGATGAGGGCTGGATCGTTATGTTCAACGGCCAGAATCTGGATGGTTGGAAAGCCAGCGAGAACAAGGAAAGCTGGAGCGTTGAAGATGGCGCCATCGTGTGCCATGGGCCGCGATCCCATCTGTTTTACCAGACCGAGAAACCTTTCAAGAATTTTCACTTCAAGTGCGAGGTGATGACGACGCCTGGCAGCAATTCAGGCATCTACTTCCACACGCGCTATCAAGAAACGGGCTGGCCCAAGTACGGGTTCGAATGTCAAGTCAACATTTCCCATGCCGATCCGCGCAAGAGTGGAAGCCTCTATGCGGTGGTCGATGTGTCCGATCCCCCGGCAAAGGATAACGAATGGTACACGCAGGAGATCATCGTGCAGGGGCGGAACGTCAAGTCGATCATCAATGGCCAGGTCGTCGTCGACTACACGGAACCGGAGGGGAAGGAGCCGTTTTCCGATGATTTCGCCCGGGTCTTGGGCGAAGGTACGTTTGCTTTGCAGGCGCATGATCCACAAAGCAAGGTTTATTTCCGCAATTTGAAGGTGAAGCGACTGCCGTGAGCCGATGGGTGCTGCGACGCGCACGCCGTAACGGGTGGCATGCACTGTTGGTGCTGCTGCCATTGGTAGGTGTCCTGGGGACGTTCCCTTCCGCCGCCGGCGTTCCGCCGTGTGCCTTCCTTGGATCGATGGCCGGCAGGGCAGGCGTGGGGCAAGCCGGGGGTATGGCTCCGCTGGCGGTGGTCGTCGCGCCGCAGGGGACGGCCGAGCGAGAGCGTGGCGAGCCTGTGGACAGTGCTCCGGCGTCCACCGCGCCATGGCAGTTGGAGGTGGGACTGGCGGGAGTAGTCAAGGTTGGCCAACCGTGCCCCGTCCGCGTGGTGGGGCCTGCCGCCGTCCTCAACCAGGCATCGTGGTTAGAGATTCGCACCGTCGACGGCGATGGAGTGGCGGTGACGTATCGCTGCGTTATCGACAAGCCGCTTGCAACGCGCCGCGGGGCCGCAGCGGAAGGGTCTTTGCGAGCGGTCGTGCGCATCGGGCGGAGAGGGGCGGAGATTACCGCACGGATCTTGGATGCGGACCACCGCGAGTTGGGCCGAGTGGAAGCCAGGCACGAGGATCTGATGTGGCTCGAGGCGGGGCAACCGCTGGTGTTAGCTTTGGCAGATAGTTGCGGCCTGGAGACTCTGGTACGCACCGATCAACGCCATGGCACGGCGACCTTCTCCATCGCCACTGTCGAGCAGGCGGAACAGTTGCCCGAGCACTGGCGCGCCTACCTGCCTTGTGACCTGGTGATAATCCCTGTCCGCCAGAATGGGTGGCTGGAGACACTCACCCTTGCCCAGTGGCAGGCGTTGGATGATTACCTGCGGCGTGGCGGAAACGCGATGGTGGTGATGGCTGGGGTTCCACAGGGTTGGGAGTCGGATCCTCGTTGGCAGGTATTGCGGTCGTTGATTCCGGGAAAGATCGTCGCGGAGGGTACGGTGCGCGATCCCGGGTTGCTGGAAACACTGGTGGCGACCGATCATCCGATCGCGCCCTTTGCGACGCACGTATTGGACGAGGTACGCGGGAACATAGAGTTGCAACTGGTGGACCATCTGGCACGGCCCGTTCCGTGGTGGGTCCGTGCGCCGCATGGCAATGGCACGGTCCAATTCGTCGCCTCAGACCTTGGCTCAGGGGCATTGGCCCAGTGGCAAGATCGGCCGCTGATTTGGGAGCGCTTGGTGGCTCCGTTTTTGGATACGTCGATCAGCGAAGCGGCGCAGGGGGCGGAGAAAGCGTCGAGCAATTATCTGGGCTATAACGACTTGGTAGGCCAGTTGCGGGCTACTCTGGACTATTTTCAGGGGGTACGTGTCCTCTCCTTCGGGCAATTGACCGCTATCCTCGCGGTGGTGCTGCTGGTGGTTGGCCCGGTCGACTACTACGTATCGGTGCGCTGGTTGCGGCGGCCGGATACCAGTTGGTATCTCTCCGGTGGCGTGCTCCTTGCCACCTCGATCGGCATGGTGGTACTCTATCGGCAGATGCGGCCCGATGAACTGCGAATCAATTGGGCGCAAGTGATCGATGTCGACACGACCAGTGGGCGAGTCGACGGGCGCTTGTGGGCACACGTCTATTCCGGGCGGGCACGGAAGTTGGAGGTTCGCCCGGTAGGCAAGGTCGGTGGCGGAGTGCGATTGGATTGGCAAGGGCTGCCGGGAACCGGATTGGGCGGTTTGGATACCAGTTTATCCACCGAGCACGGGATGCCTCCCTATGCTATTTCCATCCAGCGGGGTGGGGCGTGGATCGATGGGGTGGGGGTGGCAGCCGCGGGGACGAAAGCGATCTATGGTGATTGGATTGCCAACATCGAGTTGGCTGGCCAGAGCGACCTGACGGAACTCAGCGGAGTGGATCAGGTGACCGGCACCGTGGTCAATCCCTTGCCGATGGATCTTCATGACGCCGTGTTGTTCTACCACAACTGGTTCTACCGATTGAACAGCCGGATTCCTGCAGGTGGCTCGATCTCCATCGGCTTGGACAACATTCCCAAGGACATCTCGCGTAAATTGACCGACCGGCGGAACATCGAACAGTCCGAATTGGCCTCCCGTTGGGATCCTGCCGATCGCCAGGCCATGGATCGACTGCTGGAGTTGATGATGTTTCATAAGGCCGCATCGGGGCGCAACTACACATCGTTGCAGCATCGATATGAAATGCACATGGACTTGAGCAACCTGTTGGAAACCAATCGGGCCATCTTGGTAGCCCGGGTCGATGTGCCCATGGTCGAGTTGGAGGTACAGGCGGAGGATCGCGAGGATTTGAAGCCCATTGCGGAACTGCAGCGCGTATGGTGTCGCTTGATCCTACCCGTCCAGCCGTCCTCTGGCTCTGCGGTGGCTGCTCGTCGTTGAACGTTTTTTGGTATTGGCTGGCCGTGATTAAAACAACGAATTTAACCAAGAAATATGGCGACATGTTCGCCATCAAAGGGATCAACCTCGAACTGGAAGAGGGAGATCTATTCGGATTCATTGGGCCCAATGGTGCCGGCAAGACGACCACCATGCGAATCATCGCCACGTTGCTCAGTCCGACCTACGGCGAAGCCTACGTCTGCGGCCATTCGATCTATTCCGACCCCAAGGAGATCCGTCGCCTTGTCGGGTACATGCCTGACTTTTTCGGTGTTTACGACGACATGACGGTGGTCGAGTATCTGGAGTTTTTTGCAGCCGCCTACCGGATTCCGGCCACGAAACGTCGCGCTCGCTGTGATGAGATGCTGGACATTGTGGATTTGGATTTCAAGCGAGACGCTTATGCCAATACCTTGTCGCGAGGGCAAACGCAACGGTTGGGATTGGCCCGCGTCCTGCTGCATGATCCTCAGGTGTTGCTGTTGGACGAGCCGCTAAGTGGTCTGGATCCGCGCGCCAGAATCGAGATGCGCAATCTGTTGCGCAAGCTCGGGCAAATGGGCAAGACGATCATCGTCAGCAGTCACATCCTTCCTGAACTGGCCGATATCTGCAACAAGGTGGGCATTATCAATCGCGGTGAGTTGGGGTTCAATGGATCGATTGCCGATTTGATCAAGTCGGTGCGCCCACATACGATCTTGGAGATCGAGATCGACGATCCTGCCCAGCAGGAGGCGGCGCGAGAATACCTTGCCCAACATTCTTTGGTGTCGGAGGTGAAGACCAATCGTCCGTGGTTCGAGGTGACTTTGAAAGAGGGCGTGGCTCAATACGGAACATTGGCGTCGGACCTGGTCCACGCGGGGTATCCATTGCGTCGGTTCGTGGAGAAAGAGACCAACCTGGAGTCAGCGTTCATGGCATTGACCAAAGGTTCCGGTGCGAAGATTTGAACAGGGCGGCGGAGATTGCGGGATCGCCGCTGAGTTTTGATGGACGTGCGACGGGCTAACCGGTCGCTTCGTCGGCCAACCGATTGAGGATGGCGATGCCTTGGCGAATGGTTGCATCGGAAGCGGCGTAGGAGATGCGGAAATGCGTGTCCTGGCGGCTAAAAATCTTGCCCGGGATGATCAGCAGGTTATTGGCAATCGCTTTTTCCACGAATTGGCTGCCGGTGAGGCCGCCAGGGGCTTTCGGGAATAAATAGAACGCGCCACCGGGGGTGGTGAATTCGAAGCGGTCGCGGAGGCCGTCGATGAGCAAGTCCCGCTTGCGTCGGTAGGCGGCACCATGATCGGCCATCGAGTAGTCCAGGGCGGCTAGACCAGCCCACTGAGCCGGCTGCGGTGCGCAAACGAACGAATACTGCTGCAATTTGATCATGGTCTGTAGGACTGCGGCGGGGCCATGCACCCAACCCACGCGCCATCCGGTCATGGCGTGGCTCTTGGAGAAACCGTCGACGACGATCGTCTGTGGATTGAATTCCGCCGGACTGACCAGCTCGCCCTCGTAGACGAATTGACTGTAGATTTCGTCGCTCAATAGAGCGATATGACGTTCGGCGGCGAGCTCTGCCAGACGACGCACGTCCTCCCGGTCGGGAGTCACTCCGGTAGGATTGCCGGGAGCGTTGAACAGAATCAATTTCGTGCGGGGGCTGATCGCCTGCTCTACCCGTTCAACGTCGAGGCGAAAATCGGGATAGGTGTCGATCAACACGGGGATGCCACCGGCCAGCTTCACCAAGGGGACGTACATCACGAAGTAGGGATCGAAAACGATCACTTCGTCGCCAGGATTGACCAGACTGAGGATGGCCAATACCAATCCTCCACTCGTTCCTGAACAAATGAACACATCGCGATCCGGATGAGGGTACTGACGAGCGATCCGCTGACGCAACGCATCGCGTAGCGGCTCGATTCCCTGGGACACGGTGTAGCCATTTTTTCCCTGTCGAATCGCGGCAATGGCCGCCTCTTGGACAGGTTGCGGCACGTCGAAGTCGGGCTGCCCGATGCTGAGATTTACAGGGTTTTCGAGTTTGGCGGCCAAATCGAAGACCTTCCGAATACCGCTGCTGTCGAAAGCCTGCGTGCGGTCGGCCAGCCATTGTTCGGGGGAGAATGCAGACATGGGAGCATGATTGGTAAGGGAACGACGGGAGTGGTAGACCGTTAGCAACCTCGGAACTTGGTTCTGGCCCTGATGCAACGGTCCTGAGATGCATTCGCATTCAGCGATGCGTACTGTTATCCCCTGAATCGAAGTCTCCGGCAATCGGTCCGGGAGGCCATCGGCACAGGTTCGGCGATGGGGGTAGGGCGGCGCTCTAGTCCCCCGCGACCGACGACGAGGCAAGCGAGCCTGATTCACTGACTGAAGGTTTGCCGCGGGGAAAGGGGCAGGTTATTGGGCAGCGCTGCGCGTTCCGTGCGGGGAGGCTCCGATACGAACATCTTCGGGCAAGGGGCGTGCCGCCGAGAGGAATCCTTGGTCGAATAGTTTGGCTTTTAACTGGCGATAGGTTTCGAACGAGTCGGGGTAAACCCATACCGTGACCACGGTTTCCGCTGGATTGCGCGTCGCTAGTTCCACCTGCAATCGCCCGGCGGGACTGAGCGCCTGTTCCAACGTCTCTGCTGGGGCATCGGGAAGTGGTTCCAGTTCGAACCGGTCGAGTTCGAAGCCGCCAGGGATCGGCACCATACGATAGTGCATCAAGAAGCCTCCCACCGGTCCCAAGGTATCGTCGATGTCGCCGCGGCTGCGATGACGCGAGGCGGCCAACGGTGCTTGGGATTTGAGCATTTCCACCAGGCGATCCCACGGGATGACGGTGAGACGATTGTTTTTCAACTGCACGTGGAACTCGCGAGTGAACACCGTCTGCGCCATGGGGGTCGGTAGGTGTTCCAAGATGATTTTCGGTCGTGGACGCTTCTCGGCAGCTCCGAGTTGCTCGCGTACCGTCTCGAGCCGCTTTTGCAACTCGTCGAGGCGACGCTGCTGTTCGATTTGCTCACGGCGATCTTGGTCGGCCTGAGCGAGAGCGTCCTCGACAGCGCTCCGCATGGCGACCACTCGGGCCAGCAGTGCGTCGCGCTCGGTGCGGCGGTAGGCGACTTCGAAGTCGTAGCGTTTCAATTCTTCACGCTGTTCCACCAGAGCTTGTGCCACAGCCTGGGCAGCGGTTTGAGTCTCCGATGCAGCGCGCTGCACTTCAGCGGCAGTCTGGCGGCCGATCTTGTCGGCAGCCACTTTCGTCTTCGCTCCGACAACGACCACGAGGATGATCAGGATGCCTACCAGATTGGCGGTCGTGTCCAAAAATGCGTCCTGACCCACGGCCTCGTCTTCAATGTGGCGGCGTTTCATCGTTTCCTCCCTGAGCTGGAGGGGGCACCATCACGCGTCGCTTGACGCTGCACCTCCGGAGGTTCAACACGTATCACCTCCACCCCGCTGTCGGTCATCAGGTGGACCAGACGGCGAAACTGGGCCTCGGCTCCCGGGGCCACCGTGACGTGCAGTACCGGTTTCCACACCCCTCCCAGGACTGCCATGCCCCACTTGTGCACTTCACGTTGGATAGCGGCAGCGATGTGGTCACCCTGCAGTTCTGCCTCGGCCATGGTGGGGATGCGTATCGCCTGCTGCACGTTTCCCCCTTCGGGGACGATGATCCATTGATCGGCAAAGCAGTGAACCTGAATGGGCCGAGCAATCTCGGTGCGTCCCAGCGGAGGGGCCTCCCATGCCCAGTGGCTTCCTTTCCGCTCGGCAAGCGGCGGGGGGGAAGGCGTCGTGCGATCCAAGGTCAGGCTCATGGTATTCGCCGTAGAAAGTGTCTCGTCGTCGACGGAAGGGCGAGGCGTTGTTGGATCCGCGGAGGCAGCGGAGCCATGGGATGGTATGGCCTGGTAACCACCCCTTCCACCTGCAGTCCCCGATGCGGGAGTTGGAGTATTTCCCTGGCCGCGCATGCTGCCGTGAGCAGCGCTGCTGGCGAGGGCTTGGCTGCCTGTCGAGGCCGTTGCTTCGGCCGTCGCCTCTCCACCTGCGGTTGGTCCAGCATGGGGCGGCGGGGAGGAGTCGGTCACCACATCGGACGGCACAGGTAGGCCGGCGCCTCCGTGCGGCGTCGAGCCGCTGATCAGGGGCTCGCTGGAGTTGGTTCGCATGCCACCAGGTTGATCGAAGGTCGCAGTGATCGAGTTTCCCGAACTGGCCAGTCGCTCGGCACTCGGCCACGCAGCGGTGTTCGATCGCCCGTCCTCCATGCCGCTTCCACCATTCGCTTCCCTGGAGGCAGCCGCCGCCAGCGGAGATGGACCACCTTCCCATCCCCGGCCTCCTGATCCAGCTTGATTGGCCGAGTCGGGTTGAACGTCCCCCAGGGGGAGTCCTCGGTCGCGACTGCGGTACTTGCGTGGCATGGCGGCCAACAGCGCAGCCTGACGCTGTCGGGCCAGCTGAATCGTGTGGACAATCTTTTCCTTCAGGCCAGGAGCCGACTCAGGGAATTCCAATGGCAGCGTTTCGTCAACCAACTCGTATCCGAACTGGTCGTCCCAGCCATCCATTGCCGACCGAGCCAGGGCATAGGTGCGAATCCCGCTGGGGCGAACAATCAACAACGGATAGGCGGTCTCCGTCAACGCGCCATTCTTCGGCTTGAACTCCGATCGGATGGTACGCAAGACGGCATCGAGTGGATTGCCAGGACCATAGGGAGGTTGCAGATCTGCGATCGACAACAAGACCCCCTCTGGTTGTACGACCACCCCATCGGCCGTGCATTCCAGGTAGATGGGGCGACGATGTGTCCCATTGCGGCCCTGATAAGGAATGATGGCAAAAACGGGATGGTCCCCGGTGGGATCGTCGAGTTTTTTCTTCAGTTCTTCTTCGGCTTCGGCCAACTCGCGCTGCAGGGCGGTCAAGGTTTGCTCCCGCTCCTTTGCGCTATCGGCAGGATCGAGGGTGTCGCGGTGGCGCGTGGCCTCCAGGGTGGCGGCTAGCTGCGTCAGCTCCTCGGTGAGTTCGCGAATGTGCGCCTCGAAGTGTTCCAGCTGCAGCCGCTTGCGCTCCAACTCCAGGCGTCCTTGTTCGAGCTGTGTGGCATAGGACCGGCGCGCCAGTTCCATCGTTGCCTGTTCTTCCTCCTGCCGTAAGCGTGCTCGTTCTACGGCCTGTTGCGATTCGTCCTGGGCATCAGCGACCAGTAGCATCAGGATAAGCACCAACGAGCCCATGGTGCATAACAGCACGGCCAGAAACGGGAACAACGTAGGGGCCGTGGAGTCCTTCGCCCGGCCTTGTCTGCTCATGCCGCTTTCCCCGGTTTGGGCTGTTCCGAGGAACCCGTAGCTGGTGATCGCCTCGGGTCAACCGCTTGATCGTTCGTCGAGGATTGGCCAAGGGGTGGTGTCGGGGAGGATGCGCTGCGGGGACGAGCCGGTCGCGGACGTACGCTGACCGGGCCACGGACGATTCCCGCGTGTTCGAGGCTGGTGGCTAACACCGCCACCGCTTCGGCTACGCAGATGCTCGCCTCTTCGATGGTTTTCAAATGTTCCAGTCGAACGGCGGTTTCCAGTATGGACTCTTCCAGCCGTTTGAGGTCCGCCGTGCCGCGTGTCAATTGCTCCAGTGCAGATGTGTGTTTTGTGAGGGCCTGCTGTTGCTGGTGGAGTTGACGAGCCGCGGTGCTCATGTCCGTTTGCCACTGCTTCCATCGGGAATCGAAATACTGGGCATGTTCTTGTTGCAGTTCGTGCAGCCGTGCCAGGTGTACAGTCAACGACTGGCTCAGCATCTCACTGAATTGTTGGCCAATCCCTTCGGTGACGGTTAAGATACGGTCGGTCCAGCGAGATTCCTGTTCGGCAATCGCGCGGGCAAACAATTCGGCCTGTTGTTGGCAAGTTCGTACGTTGGCCTCGACCATTTCTTCGCACAACCGTTGAATCGGTGCCAACAGCGATTGCCGATCGGATTCTTCTCCAATGGCCAAAAAGGTAATCAGCAACCGGTGGCTGTCGGTGTCTAAGCGGGTGAGGAGTCGGTTTTCCAAGCGGTTGACGGTGAACTGAAGGAACATCAGCGCTACGGTCAACACCAGCGCCGTGGCGGTGGTATCGAAGGCGACGTACAGTCCCGCTGTCAATTGGTTCATCGCTTCCTGCTGCTGCGTGGCCAGCAATTCCGTGTCGAGCTGACCGAGCGTCTGGGAGATCCCCAGTACCGTGCCCAAAAAACCAAGCATCGGCATGGCCCAGTTGATGATGCGGATCAGGCTGTAGCTGTCATGTTGCCGTTGGGCTTCCGCGTCGGCTAGTTTCTCCAAGTCCGATTCCAAGCTCGCTTGTTGCCCGCGATGCACCTGGAGGTCAAGCAGGAATACGATCCGTTGAATTAACCAGTGGTTGAGCAACGAAGCGCTAAGTCCATGCAAACGTGCCAGCAGCCATTCCGGCCGTCGCAACGTGGGGACCTCATGCCCCTCATCGATCAATAGTTGGAGAGCCTTCACGGCGCGCCCCAGCCCCGCAAGTTGCCGTACGCTCACAAGCCATTTGGTGGCGATCGTCGCGAGACCGATGAAGAACAGGCTGATCGACGCAATCGCCACCGGATGGTTGGTAGCGTAGCGGCGCAGCATTGGTGTTCCCAATGGCCCCCAATAGACGGAGGCAAAAAAAACGGCCGCCAGCATCACTCCACCGGCAAGTATCGGCGGGAGAGGGGTCTCGAAACTGTGTTGAGCGTTACTTCGATTGCGATTTGCCATCATTGCTTCCTTGCCACGCGGTAGGTCAGCGGCACCGCTGGCAAAAGGGGGCACCAGCAGCTCGCCATTGCGGATTGTGCAGGGTGCAAGCAGTAGGCGTCTAGATGAGTTTTCGAGCTTTCGCCGCCGTCGGGGCTTCGTGTACTCTGCCCGTAGGCAACGATGAAGCGTGGAACGGATTGCACATTGAACCTATCGGGAAGCTTTGGACGCTGGCCGGGCCGATCGCCCACAGCAGAGGTTTCCGCCGGCGATCGAAGGGAAAGGATGGACCAGATCATGTCGCTTCAGCAGCAATCGCATCGAACCAATATCCTGAACGCTTGGCCGAGTCGGTTAGGGATCGTAGCGTGGTTGGGTTGTGGCCTGTGGGTACTGGGTATCGCATTGCCCGTTGCTCAAAGCCAGATTGCGCCACCGCAAACGGATGTTGCTGCGTCCACCACACGGCTCCAGGTGATCACCAGCAGTCTGCCCAACGGCACCCAGCAGGTTCTGGTTGTCGAGCCAAACTCGAAAACGCTCGCCCTGTACCATATCGATCCGAGTCAGGGGCTCATTCAATTGAAAAGTGTGCGTCGTATCGCTTGGGATTTGACGATCGAAGAGTTCAACGGGCAGCCGCCATTGCCTAGGGATATCAGGGCGGTACAGCCGTGAAGACGCGCCCACAATAATCGAGCCTCGTTGGCTTTTCGCGAGCTGGCTGCGCGAGCTGGCAAGGAACGAGGACACGTAGGCGTCGTCGCTGCCATGGATAGATAACCCAAGGTGAAACGATGGACTGGCGGCAGCGCTGCGATCTGTTCACGCGAAGTCTAGGTGGCAGCGAAGTCTCGCACCATGCTGCACATGGCATGCTGTACGTGAGCAGTGCGACATCACACCTGTGCAGGGATTTCGTTGGTTCCATCGAGGCTCATGGAGGTGTCGGAACGCCGGCGGTGGACGCCCCCGAATGGGAGTCGTTATCGGTTGCTAGATTTTGTACAGAGGAGCGTGTAGGCGTGTCGCGATCCGGGCGAGACGGATTGCATTGCCTTCACCTACTGGCATCGTCGCTGGAGAAGTGGCGTACCGGACGCCTGGGGCGATTCAGTGGACGGCACCGGGGCAAGATACGGTGGTGGTGGTAGGAACACGCGTCACTGGATTGCCATGGAAAAGAAGGGGGAGGCGGCAACGAGGGGCAATACGTCCCACCTCCCCCCGTACTATCGCATCCTTGGGGAAGCTGCGCGATTTGGTAAGGGAAAAAAGGCGCCCCCTCAACGTGAGAGGACGCCCGCGGTGGGGAGACACAGATTAGATGCAATTGCGGTGAGGTCGAAAGGAAATAACTGTGCATCCCCGAATAATATCGATTCCGGCAAGCGGGCAGTGGAGTTACCAAGCTTGATTGGCTGCTACCTCGTTCGCCAATGGTCCCGATTGAAGTGGAAAGGTCATTTCGTAATCGAGCGACCGCAAGAATTCCTTGGCCGCTACATACTGACTGGTGGACAAATGATGCATGTTGGATTTCAGTAGCGCCAACATCGCATCGACCAACTCGGCGATTTGGCGTTGGGAAGGACTACCATCACCGCTGTTCTCAGGAGAACGGTTGGCCACCAATTCATCGATGCGTTCCCGAATCGCTTTGTATTCATCGGTTCGCAAAACATGGGGCCACACCAGCCCTCCGGTATTGGGGTCAAAGTTCTGGGCCGTCAAGCGATCGGGAAGCATCTTTTCGGTAATCCTTGCCCATTGTTCCTTGGTGGGAGGAACAGGAGCGTACTTTTCTCGATACTCGCGATGAACTTCTTTGTTCTCGTAGTAAGTTCTGACGTAATAACTGGCATTCTCAATGCGACGCCGCACAGCCTCTTGGTAGTTGACGGCGGCGACCGAATTGAGGTAGTTGGCATGACCCGCCGCTTCCATGGCGGCGGCGGCACCGCGGTAGTAACCTTCGATCGGCGTGCTAGCGTGGCGCTGGTAAGTCCAGTTGTTGATGGGCGGCACGGTAGGAAGCGGAGCTTGGGCCGCAGCCGTCCATGCCGTAGTCGCTGCGATTAGTCCGGCTAATATTACAGGTTTCGCAGTGGACATGGTGATGCCTCCCCTTCCTAAGTGTCGAGGAATTCGCAATCTAATTCCGAACGATATGCTTTGAAGGAGCAACCGGTGTGCCAAAACCGAGTTTGCTGGTTTTCTACGGGCGTGGTTCGATGGGATCCGGGCGAGGTAACTGGTTGCAGAGTAGGAGGTTGAACGACTTTAGAAGTAGGCGACCGGCGAGGAGAAAACGCTGGCAGGATGCGCGAATGCGCTGCCCACCGTGGTTGGTCCAACGGCTGGTGGTGGCATGCTGAGACGGGAAGTCTCAACCTGAGACGGTTTGTGTGGGCCGTTGACGAGCCACGTCGTAGCGGATCAGCGGCGGCGCGGTTAGTAAGCGCGCTGTTACTCGGTGAGAACCTGCGCCAGGATCCAATCGGGCAGCGGTTGCGTTGCCCCACGCCGCGAAGCCACGTAGGCGCCGAACAGATTGGCGGCGTGGACTATCTTCTGTGGAGGCCATCCCGCCACCAGGCCGATCGCCAGTGCCGCCGCAGCGGCGTCACCGGCGCCCACCGTATCCGCATCCGGTTCTTGCTCTAACTGCGGCACCTTCGCTGTTATCTGGTCCGTGCCGGCTTGCCAAACGCATCCCTGCGATCCACGCGTCCAGAACACGACGTCGAGGGAGAACTGGTCTTGCAGTCTGGCGGCGATCGACGCCGGCGATAGATCTTGCCTCCAACCGAAGCAATCGGCCAACCAGGAAAGTTCGCCATCGTTGCACTTAAGGACTGTTGCCTGCTGCATGCTCCAGCGAATGCTTTCGGGGGGAGGATACGGACGGCGCAAGTTTAGATCGAGAAGGTTCAGTCGACCGACGCGTCCTTCAAGCAGGTGGTGGAGCGTCGTCGCGGTTTGCCGGCTTCTTTGCGCCAGGGTACCAAAATAAAACAGTTCTGCCCCGTGGCCGATGCGTTCGATCTGGGCAGTCCATGTCGATGAAATCCCACGCCACATCGGGAGCAATCGTGTAGGAGGGTTGCCCATCCTCCACGGTGACCTCCACCCACCCAGTGGGGTGTTGGGCGTCCTGTTGCACAGTTGCGGTATGAACCTTGGATTCTTGAAGGAACTTCTAGGATCCGTTGCCCGCGCTGGTCTTGGCCGACGCGCGAGATCAAGAACACTTCCCCGGCGATCCGCTCCGCGACTTGAGCGCATCGCACGGCGAAATTGAGCGGGGCACCGCCGATGACCTCACCAGACGGTAAGACATCGATAAGGGCTTCCCCGAAGGCGGCGATGGTGAAGTCTGGAGGCGATGGCGGACCGGCCGACGCCTGCTCCTGAGGCACAGGGCGGAGTGTGGAAGAAGAGTTCGCGGCGGGGGAGGAGGATACGTTCATGGGATCCAGTGGGTTGATGGCCATAGGAGTAGGTGAGGGGACCGACCGGTGGAACGTCGATGCGGCTCTTGTTAAACACCAGCATGGGTGGAGCTGCCGCGACGGCCGCCGCTGCCACCGTCGCTGTTTTTTCTCATGGAGGTGGCTTCTCCGGCGTGGCTTTTCTCAGATAATAAAAAACAGAACGAGCGATGGCGATACCGCGTTGGCGAACACGCAGGTAAAAGAGTTTATCTAGGAGCATTCGATGACCACCCAGATTCAGGCAGCACGAGCAGGCCAAATCACTCCCGAAATGGAATACGTTGCCCAGCGGGAACAGTTGCCCGTAGAAACCATCCGTCAGGAAGTTGCTGCCGGTCGCATGGTGATTCCCGCCAACAAGGTGCACCTGGCAGGACGGTTGGAGCCGATGTGCATCGGTGTGGCGGCCAAGTGCAAGATCAACGCCAATATTGGCAACAGTGCGGTGACCAGCAACGTGGACGAGGAGTTGCGTAAATTGCATACGGCGGTCCACTACGGTGCCGACACGGTGATGGACCTGTCTACCGGCAAGGACATCGACCGGATCCGCCAGGCGATCATCGAAGCTTCTCCGGTACCCATTGGGACGGTGCCTATTTACCAGATGCTGGAGGAGTTGGGCGGAAACATTGAGGATATGCGGCCTCAGCATTTTTTGGACATGGTCGAGCACCAGGCCAAGCAGGGCGTGGATTACATGACGATTCACTGCGGAGTGAAACTCGAACATCTGCACTTGACTACCAAGCGCGTTACGGGAATCGTCAGCCGCGGAGGGTCGCTGATTGCCAAATGGATGGTAGCTCATCGCAAGCAGAATCCGCTGTACGAACACTTCGATGAGCTTTGCGAAATCATGCGACAGTACGACGTCACCTGGTCGTTGGGAGATGGATTGCGTCCCGGTTCCATTGCCGATGCGTCCGATGCAGCACAATTTGCTGAGTTGGAAGTGTTGGGTGAGCTGACCGAGCGTGGTCAGCAGCAAGGGACGCAAGTGATGGTGGAAGGGCCTGGGCACATCCCAATGCACCAGATCCAAATGAATGTGGAGAAGCAGATGGAGATCTGCCACGGCGCGCCCTTCTACGTGTTGGGGCCCTTGGTGACCGATATTGCTCCTGGGTACGATCACATCACCAGCGCCATCGGTGCTGCCATGGCCGGTTGGTATGGAGCCGCCATGCTCTGCTACGTAACGCCGAAGGAGCACCTGGGCTTGCCCAACGAGGAGGACGTCAAACAGGGAGTCATCGCCTACAAGATCGCCGCGCATGCAGCGGATATCGCTCGTGGGCGCCCCGGAGCTCAAGATCGAGACGATGCCCTTTCCAAGGCGCGATTCGAGTTTGATTGGCGGGAGCAATTCCGCTTGGCATTGGATCCCGAGACAGCTCAGCGATATCATGACGAAACGCTTCCCCAGGACACGTTCAAGAGTGCGCATTTTTGTAGTATGTGCGGGCCCAAGTACTGCTCGATGAAAATAACCGAAGACATCCGCAAGATGTCCGAACCGGAGCAATTGGTCGATATCGCGGCTCGGGGCAGCCAATGAACCGACATTTTCTTTGCATCGCCGGTTTCTAATCGGTAGGATAGAAGACGGATGCGAGGCGAGGCTGCGGATGAGGAGCCTGCTTCGCGGGGAACTTTTCAACCCTCATGTCGCTCCAAGCAGTTGCATGCCCCTTCTGGGAGGGCACGGCATGTGCCCTCGATCGTGGTTGCACGCTTGGAACCTTGGCATTCATGGTCGCCGGTGAGGAGCCCCACTCATGAGCCGTCAACAGGTCGTCGCCTGCCCGAATTGCGGGACGAAAATGCAATTCGTCGTCCCTCAAGCGGCGCGAGTCCAGTTAACCTGTCCCATTTGCCACAATGCATTCCAGGTCCTCATCTCCAGGGCTGCGGCAGGGCCGCCGGTGCTCGACGCAGAGCTGGTTGATGGAGAGGATGGCCTCGCCAGTGGCGGTGCACCGCCAGCCTCTGCTTCCACGGCGAAACCGCAGGTGCCTGGCAAGCCGGTAATTCCTTACAAGAAAAAAAAGAAGCAATCGACGCGTCGGCACGCGTCTCCACGACCAACTCGACCGCAGGACGACCGGGCATCGGTCGCCCCGTTGGCGCCGGCCGAAGCGGTTGCCGACGTCCGGGGCGTCGAGGGGGACGCAGCCATGCCCGACGCGCTCGGGCTTGGGGACAATGGGGATCCCTTGTTTGCCGTAGACGATCTGTCCAGCATTGAACCCGCACCTGGACCTTCTGCCCTTGGGCCCCCAGTTCCTCCCCCTCCAGCCCGCCCTAGCATGCTGTGGGTATCTCTTGGTATCGGAGTGGCCGCGCTATTGTTGATCGGACTGGGAGTGGGCATCGCGGTGATCTGGTTGCGTCCGGGCGGCTCGAACTCGTCGCTGGCCGGAGCGGATGCCGTCGATGGTGGAAGCGGCGGCGCGCTTGAGCAGGATACGGCACGGATTCTCCGCGAGGTGGCGAGCCGATTGAACACCCGGCTAGAGGAGCACTTCGAGGCACTGAAGCAGGTTAGTAGCAAAGCGGCGCAGCCGCAATTGCGTAAACGATTGGAGCAGATGGAAGGCCAGTTGCTCGACGATGCCACCGTAGTACTCGGTCTGCCTCCGGTAGAGAAGCGAGAGCTCACCGAGGTTTCATCCCTCCTGTTGGCAAAGATTCCACAGCGGGAGGCGGTGCGCCGGAAAACGATTGAACTGGAGGTCAGCGGCCTGTTGGATGAAGAGCACCGTCGTTTGAGTGAATCGGTACTGCGGCTCCACGAAGGTTTGGCGACCTATCTGGAAAAGCTACAACAGATCGACAGCGGTGCGGAGCGGGAGAGCGCCTTGCGTCAGGATGCCGTCCAACGGCATCGGGAGATCCTAAGAAAGCTTGCGGCTGCGGCCAAGAATTCCCCTGCTAAGTTGAGCAGCGATTGGATATTTGCGGACGTCGATGCCCTCAATGAGCTTTCTCGCCGGTACGCCACGGAGGTAGGGAGGGGAACGGTCGATCCGCTCGACTACGCGGAGACCATGGAAGGGATTCAGGCGTTGCGAGAAGCTCTCATGGCAACGATGCGCCGGCGAAGTGGAAGTGATGATACCCGCCTGGTCGCCGCGCTCGATGACCTTGATGCGGTGGTACGCGCTCAGGAGAAGGCGTTTCACACCGGCCGCAACACGGCTCTGGAAGGCCAGGCGTTCTTTCGTGTCCTTGTGAAGCCGACGCTGGAGGAGAATAGGCCGGAAGTGCTGGAGGAATTCCTCGCTCAGGTAGGTAGTGAGCTGCCGCCGGGAATGCGGGCGCTTATCGAGCAGCACCGGGAGATGATTGCGCGCGCCCAGCGCGGCGGGGGGAGCCGCCGAAGCGAGCAGGCGAGAGGATTTTCCTCAGGAAACCAATCGCCCGACACACGGGCACCAACCACGTCGGCATCGATTGCTCCGGTTCCGTCGGCTGCCCCATCCTCGGTCGTGGGACCCGTTTCCAACCGTGTCCATTCCCCTAATGGTCCGCTGGTGGAAGCGTTGGCGCATGCCAAGCATCAACCGGCCCGGGCTTTCGACGGTCCCGACTCGGTGGCGATCTACTTCTACGCGGACGAACCCAGTCGGCTGCCAATGGTCGTCAATCGAGTGCGCTCCGCTTTGCGATTGATCCAATCGTCGATGGTGATCATGGAGAGCCAAACGGCCAATCGAGCGACGCTGAGCTTTCAGTACGATGGCCCACTCGTCAAGTTGTTGCCCGCTCTCAAGGGAACGGAAATCGAGATCGCCGATTCCCAATCCCGCTCGCTGTATGTGGTGGTGAAGGCCGATTGATGAGGGTGATGCGGTCGAAGCCCCTGCCGCACCGTCGCCGGACGCGATGGTCTTCGCAGGGGCGCCGTATGCTCCGACGCGACAAAGTGTTCATCCAAGCTCGTTGGTTAGGGGTAATGATCATGGTATCGGGCAGGCACCAGTTGGCCTATCACGTCAGCGCCTTGCTAACGTCGCTGTGGCTGGTTTCCGCGATTCGTGGGGAAGACTTTGCCGACGTGGTGGAGCGCGCCGAACGCAGCGTCGTCCGTATCGCTGTGGAAATGGCCGATGGGGAGGGGATCGGCAGCGGGTTTGTGGTCGACGATCAAGGGACGATTGTAACCAACTGCCACGTGCTGGCTGGTGCCATCAAGGCGACCGCGCATTTTTCGGATGGTCGCACGGCGCGTATTATTGGCACTCTTCTGGTCGATGAAAGCCGAGACATCGCGATTGCGAAGATCGATCGTACCGATGCCCCTCCGTTGCCATTAGCTTCAGCGCTTCCCCGAAAGGGGGAATCCGTTGCGGCCTTAGGGGCACCGGTCGGTTTGGCTTTCAGCGCTACCAAAGGAATTGTCAGCTCCCATCGCTCGGCGGAGGAGATGCGCCGTGAGTTGGGTGATGATGGGATACTAGGCACCTGGATTCAGGTCGACGTTCCGCTGTCACCAGGAAACAGCGGCGGCCCCTTGATCAACATGCGAGGCGAAGTGGTGGCGATGAGTACCTTAGCATCGTCCGGTGTCGCCCAGAATTTGAACTTTGGCATCTCTGTCCTCGATATCGCCAAAGCGATCAAGTATGCCGAAGGGGCGAAGGTCGTCCCACTGGCTGCGTTCGTAGCCAAACTGTCCACCGGTGAATCGGCGCGCGGCGGACCGGGCATGGGTAATGGCGATCACATCGTCCAGAGGCGGGAGATCCCCCAAGAGGCCCTGGACAACTATATCAGCAGCGTACAGGAACATTACAAGGAAATCATGACACAGTTGAGGCAGCGAGTAGCGCAGATGAAAGTCGATCTGCGGGACATTCAGCGCGGCCGGGTCGGCTTGCCCACCGCTGCACGTCAGCGAGGGATCGTCGTGGTCAAGGAACCGGTACGGGTGGGCCGCGGGCATAATTGGTACTTCGCTAGCGAGGAGGTCAAGCGGGCGCTGATCGAGGCGTTTCAGGAACGGATTGAGGAGCTGGATGAGCTGAAGAATAAACTGAAAGGCCCTGACGATGGGGAGTCCCTGGTGCTGCTGCTGATGAACTACGGCGAGAACTTGAACCTGCGCAAGAAAGATTCGATCGGATTCATGGACGAAATCGTGGTGATCAACGCATTCAACGAACATGACGTCTTGGGGGTTTCCGACGAAGAGCTGCCCTTGCTCATCTACATGGACTCTACGACCGGTCTGGCACCCGGAGAAATCCTATCAGGGCCGTTTTTGGTCGCCGGCACGGCGACGGTGGAAGGGCCTCAAGGGATCCCTGTGGCCATGACCGTCTTGCAAGAAGTAACGGAGGACGAGCTGCGGGCCGCCGTCGAAAAACGTCTTGGTTCACTGACCGACTTCCGCGTGTGGACCAGCGCCTCGGGGAACTACAAGGTCGAGGCCCGCTATGTTGCCCATGATCAGACGTCCGTGCAGTTGGAAAAAAGAGATGGCACCAGCATCACGGTGTCAAGGGACCAGTTGAGTCTCCAAGATCGTCAATTCCTCGACCAACGCGTGGGTAACCACTGAGCAGGCGACAACAGTTGGTGCAGTGGGGCCAGCAGGTTCCGTTTCCCACCCTCTGCCATCCGATGGCGGAGCGAACCGAGTGATTTCGACGGGGAAAGTGTCGCAAGCCAAGGCGACGTTCTGGCATAACAACATGCCTTCGCAACCGATCCACGTGCCGTCGGTTCTGGGGCGCGGCACGGGAAGGTCCGCCAGTTTGCTTCCACCATGTGGCGGGTGGGCGATTGCCCGGTCCTAGGGGTAGCTGTTACCTGAGGAGAGTGCCAGGTGGACATGGCCACCGAGCCGATTACGGCGGTCTGCAAAGCGAGGAAGCTAATGGCATCCGCAGCGGTTTGCCGCGGCAGTGGTTATTCTCCCAGGTGAATACGAACCTGTTGCCGCTCATAGAGGAGTTGCAAGTCATTGTAATGCGGGAGTTGGTCGATGCCCTTGCCGTGGATGCGCATGTCGTGAAGGCAGGCCAGTAGCCCGGGAACGCCCCAGAATCGTAATGCTGCCGGGAGAAAAGCTGGATGACGGACGTGGGAGATCGACGCGAAGTCAGCCTGCAAGGCATCGATTTCCAAAGAGAGCCGCTGCGCCATAAGGTTGTCGTGGCGTTGCTGGGCGCAGAAGGCTCCAGCGATCGCCAACAACGCATCCCACCCGGCGCCATGAACAATCAATTGTCCCTCCGGGTGTTGGGAAGCGAGCCACGTGAGGGTCATACCGATTTGTTGGGCTTGGATCGCTGCCAATGGTAGGTTGTATCCATAGGTGTATGCCGCCGCCAAACGAGGATTGGGGACACGTGCTTGCCATGCCACTCGTTGTAAGGAGAAGTCGTCTTCAGCGGACCATTTCCAGCCGGCGACTTCCAAGTAATACCGCTGCTCGGTTCCCTCATCGGTTATTGCATCGATGTGCAAATCGCGCGTGCTGGGTTGCCATGATTGCCAAACGGCGGCAGGGTTGTCCGCCGCAGGTGGCACCTGGGCGAAGGAGGAGTTGTCAGCCTCTGGAGGGATGTCGTCCAGGATCAGCAATCGCCACGAAGGGAGACCCTCGGCGGTGAACTCGATGCTTCCATCGTCATGGCGTTGGGCGCGAGGCTCCACTTCCTGGTAGGGGAGGGTGGTCAGGCCGAGGATTGTGCGCCAACCTGCGGTGAGAATCTGCGCGGCCTGTTGGCGTTGATCGGGACCTGCCTGGATGGCGGCGGCGAAGAATTGATCCACTCGTGCTGCCCAATCGCGCAACAACTGTCGCTCGAAGCTTTCGCCTCCGGGCGGCGGCGAGTGCTCATCGTCCCACACGCTGAGCTGGTCGGCGGGGGTAACCGGAAAGTCTCGCTCGAGAATGGGCGGCTCGAATCCTAGTTGAAAGTGTTTGTTGATAAAGCCGTACATGGCTACGCGGCTTACATGGTTGTAATTATGCCCAAAGTGCAACGCAGGAAACAGCTCCACGCGATCGGGATGACCGAAGAGGCCGTAGAGTTGTTTCAGTTGGGGAAAACCATCGGTGGGCATGGTGCGTGTCCAGTCGTCGGCGGCTGTCAGACCGAGCGGACGTGGGGCAATCAGGCCAGCAATTTCCACGTTGCCCGTACCCACGCGCAACAGACAAGCGTTTTCGCAGGTGCACCCACCCTGCATGCCGGTAGACACCATGACGGCTGGAAAGGCGACGGCGATCCGTGGGTCGAGGGCAGCGCCGAGAAAGGTTTGCGTGCCTCCACCGCTGGCCCCCGTAATGCCGATGCGTGCCGGGTCGACCTCGGGGAGGGTAAGCAACATATCGACGGCACGATGGGTGGCCAATGTCTGCAAGCCCATCACGGATTGGGCGTGCATTTCCGCCCACGGGCTGAACAGCAGCCAACCCTCTTCGGTCATTTCTTCTGCGGCAGGCTGATGAGCGAATCGATGCGCTCTCTCGTAGGAAATCTGCGTGCTGTCGGCATACCCGATCATGTCCCAATGAAAAACGATGCATCCCATCCTCGCCAGTTGCACGCACCGCGCCTGCAGCGGACTTTGTGCCGCCGCTTCGAATCGCTCGGCCCCGCTCGCCAGTTGTTGGCGGACCTCGCGGTGACTGGTTTGCATGAACCGTCCGCCAGGCCAATGGCCGTGGGGGCACAAGATGGCTGGCAAGTGTTTTCCCTCGGGCAGCGGATGAGGGCGGTAGAGATTTCCCGTAACGTACAATCCTGGTAGGCTCTCAAAGGTTACCTTCCACAGCTCGTAGTCTTCGCGAGCGATCCTTCCGTAAATGGAAGGACGCACAGGAGGCAGGTCGATGGTGGGTGTTGTCCCTAACGCTACTGTCAACTGCAACTTCAACTCATCGGCTCGTCGTTGCCACGCCTGGAGGGATTCCGGCGGGGCAAAGGGACAGTGACTGTTGAGATCGCGCAAATCCTGACCGCTGGTAGGTGTGGCCATCAGGAGGAAACTGAGCGCTAGGAGGAGGGCAACTCGTCGTCGTTGGGCAGCGGGACCTAACATCATTTGCCTCGCAATCTCGATATTGGGGGAACCATTGGTGGGAAGACGTTCATTGTAGCTCACGCACCAGGCCGTCTTCCAGTTGGTGGTGGCATGGGCCCCTAGTTGATGGCGATGAGGGTTTACGAAGAGTTGCTGGGGAGCGGCAGGTCTTCCCTTGCTGCGCGCCCACGGATCGTCGGTGTGGTAACGACTGCCAGGGAGCCCTCATGATGTCCAATCGACTCGGTGGTTGGGGGAGGCGCCGACTAGTCGGTGTGGGAGGAAGCTGGTTGGTGGGGTTCGAAAACCCCACGCCGTGCACGTTCGGCGCGACGAATGGCCTCGGTAGCCAGCTCGTACAGCCGTTGTTGAGCGCGCACCGCGGGACGCCTCTTGGAAGGTCTGCGGCGTCGGTAGTTTCCGTCGGCTTGCAGTTCCCAGCTCTGACAGTTGTCGCTGAAGTAGATATCGAGCATTTCCATGAGCGCTCGTTTCGACCTCTGGTCATCGATGGGGACGAGCAATTCGATGCGCCGATCCAAGTTGCGCGGCATCCAATCTGCACTGCTGATAAACGTCAGTTCATCTCCACCGTGATGGAAACGAAGAATGCGCGCATGTTCCAGAAAACGATCGATGATGCTCACCACCACGATGTTGTCGCTGACCCCGGCAACTCCTGGTCGCAGGCAACAGATGCCACGGATGTTTAACCGCACGGGAACGCCGGCTTGGGAGGCGCGGTACAGGGCCTCGATCAATTGGGGGTCGACCAGGGCATTGAGCTTGGCGTCGATAGCAGCATCCTGTCCTTGCTGTTTGCGTTGGATTTCACCGTCGATGAGCTGCAACAATCGCTTGCGCAATCCTACCGGCGCCGATTCCAGCACATGGTACTGTTGCGGTTGACTGTACCCGCAAATGGCATTGAAAAACGAACTGGCATCACGACCGTACTCTTCGTTGCAGGTGAGGTAACTGATGTCACTGTACAGCCGTGCGGTCGACTCGTTGTAGTTGCCGGTGCCGAAATGCAGGTAACGAACGACGCCACGCGGTTCGCGCCGTACGATGATGCAAATCTTGGCATGGGTCTTGAGATTCTTCACGCCATAGATTACCTGAACACCGGATTGCTCCAATTCTTGAGCCCACTCGATATTGCGCGCCTCATCGAACCTCGCTTTCAGCTCCACGATGGCGGTCACATACTTTCCCCGCTCGGCGGCCTGCTTCAGGGCGGCGACAATGCGGCTATCTCGGCTGGTGCGATAAAGCGTCTGTTTGATCGCCAGCACGTCCGGGTCCACTGCTGCTTCCTCGAGCAGACGGACGACCGGTTCGAAGCTTTCGTAGGGATGCGACAAGAGGACGTCGTGCTCGCTTAATGTGGAGAAGACCGGTTGCGAGGGATCGACGATGGGACTGCGAACGGGTGGCCATGGCGGATAGCGCAGGAAATCGAATCCTTCGAGGCCGGACAGCGGCATCAGGCTGGACAAATCCAGCGGCTCGGGGACAAGGTAGGTGAGCGAATCGTCGACATCCAATTGCTCCTGGAGAAACCGTAGTGGCTCGGCAGCAATGTCCTCGGCGACTTCCAAGCGAACACAGTCGGCCGTTTTTCGTTGCTGCAGCAGTTCTTTCATGCCATGCAACAGATCCGCTGCCGCATCTTCTTGCAAACTGACATCAGCGTTGCGGGTGATGCGAAAACTGCTGGCCGAAACGACCCGTTCACCAGGGAAGAACTGGTCGACAAAGAATCGTACCACGTCCTCCAATAAGGCGTAGGAAAAACCTTGATCGGTCGGCAAGGTGATGATTCGTGCCGTCGTCAACCCCAAGGGAATGACCGCGTACCGGTAAGGGGAGTCCTCGGAGGTGGCGGAGGATTTGGCGGCAATCTGTACCAGCACATGGAGACGACCGCTGGTCAGCAGGGGAAACGGCGCCTCGGGATCGATCCCCATCGGCGATAGGACAGGAAACATCTGCTCCTGGAACACCCGCCGAACCGTGTCCAGGTGCCGCGCCGATGCGGACTCCATTCTCACTCGTGAGATGCCATGTTGTTGCAGGAGCGGTTCCACCTCTTCGATCAGGCACCGGTATTGGCGCTTGACCATGGCATTGACGGTGGCGGCGATAGCGCTCAACTGGTCGGTGACGGTCATGCCTGCCGGATCGGTGGACGCGGCGTTGGCACGCCGCTGAAGCAATAACCCGCCCACGCGCACCATGAAGAATTCGTCGAGATTGTTGGCGGTGATGGCTAAGAACTTTAGTCGCTCCAAGGCGGGAACCTCGCCGTCCTCGGCTTGTTCCAGGACGCGGCTGTTGAATGCTAGCCAGCTGAGTTCCCGATTGAGGTAGAGGTCCGGTGCCAGTGCCATAGGATTTCGGTTCTGGAGGAATGTTCGTGTGGATAGAAGTAAGCGACCGTCGGTGGCGAGGTCGGAGCAATGGGCCAAGTGCCGTGGGCCTGCGGAGCTGGACAAGTTATCGGGAACCAGTCAACGCCAAGACGAGCGCCGTGGTGCCAGCGGCCAGCAAGCCAGCTCCCCAACCAATGGCTTGTTCGGGGGAATACAACGTTATCAGGCCGAATTCCAGCGTGTCGAACGCATGGTCACGAAAAATGGTCAGCAGACCCCAACAAAGCAGGCCGCCACCGGCGCCGATAAATGCAACAGCCGCTATCTTGCCAATAGCTCGAGCAATCCGAGGCTGGCTGAAGGCGATGGCTGCCAACGCGCCGAGCAACAGTCCGACGACGCCGCCGACGAGGAGCGAACGTAGTTCGAATTCGAATTCCATGGATTGCCTTCTCCCAGGAGAATGAGGGATTGCAGTTGGTTGAGCAGCAGTGGCGAAACGGTTGACCGAGTTGCCTACGGCCCCGGCAGCACTCGATTCTAACCCCTTCGCCCATCGATCGCATGCGGCAGCCTGCCGGTAGTGGACATCCTGCCGGTGCGCAACACGGCAGTCCGGATCTATCGCTGATCGACTGCTGAGCCCAACTGCTGGCGGGCCCACGCCGCAGCGCCCACGACAGCCGCGTCGTCGCCGAGGCTGGCAGCGACCACTTTGAATTCATCGCGGTAGCACTCGAAGACGTGTTGGCGGGCGATTTTGCTCACCTGCTTCACAAAACGTTCCGGCATGGCCTCCACCAATCCACCTCCGAGGATGACACGATCTGGACACATCAGCAGCACCATGTTGGCGACTGCGTAGCCGATGATGGTGCATGCACGGGTGACGGCTGCTTCGACCTGCTGGTCACCGTGGGCGATCGCTTCCGCGATGGTTTTACTGCGAATGGCCCCCAATTCGGTTCCTACCAACTCACGCAGATGCGGAGCTTCACCACGATACGCTAGCTTGACCAACTCACCCGCGATGGCCAACCGGCTGGCTTCGTTCTCCAGGGTTCCCGTCATTCCCGTGGCTCCCGGGCGTGGGGAATCGCAGATCTTGACGTGACCTATTTCCATGCAGGTTAGCGATTTGCCGCGAAGGATCTGTCCATCGTAGACACAGCCGCCGCCGATACCGGTGCCAGGAAAGATGCCCAGGATGGTGCGCGCTCCCTTGCCCGCCCCGCCGACATACTCGCCGTAAACCCCGGCATCGACATCATTTAACACCGTGACCGGGCAATCGAAGGCGTCCTCGAGGATCTTGGCGATCGGCACATCGTTCCACCCTAGGTTGACCGCCACGTGAACCCTACCTCGTTGCCAGTCGACGGGGCCGGGGCAACCGATACCGATACCACCGAGCGTGGTGCCCGCAGGCTGGTGCTGTTCCAGGGTTTGACGAATGGTCTGGACGATTCGCTCGGTACAGCCGTCAACGCCTAACTCGGATTTCGTGCGCCGACGCCGGTGGCCCAGCGGGCGAAGCGCGTCATCGAATAACGAGCACTGCATCTTCGTGCCACCGAGGTCAAATCCGACCCAACAACGATTATCGGTTGTCGTGCTCATGCGAAAACTTCATTTTGCTACGAGGAGAAGTGGCGGGTGGTGCCGACCTGACAGTACTGAAGAAGTCTGTTTGGTTGCGAATCGTGTCACGAAATGCTTATCGTAATAGAGATGGAGCGAGTGGGAAGCTGCAATTGGCGTCCTTGCTCATCTCCTACTTGCTTGTTCGGTTGCTCCGAGCCCGCCTGTTTCCAGCCATTGGAAATTTTTTTTCGCCAACCACTGAATAATCCTGCCTTGATGCGACACATCCTCAATAGGAACGTCGCGCGCTTTCGGGAGGTACCCGCGTGAACTCAGGCCCACCAGGTGCCCGTCGAGAGCCTGACGCGAACCGAGCAACGTCAGACAACCTGCCGGTGAGCGACGAGGTGCCGTTGGCTGCCGAAGCGGCAGAGCGGAACATCGCTACGTTGAATCACCAGCTACGTCCGATGTTGGTTCGCCTGGCATGGGCCTTATGTCGCGATTGGTCGACGGCTGAAGATACCGTGCAAGAGGCGTTCGGCCTGTTGGCGCAGCGATGGGGCGAAATTCCCGCAGCCAATCGCCGCGGTTGGTTGGTGCGTACGGTGCAGTTGATCGCCCGCAACCAAGCTCGGCGCAATACCAAATTTCGTGGTGCGGCGTTGGATGAGGCTTGTTGGATTGCTCCACCGGAGGGAGATCCGCAGCAGCAGATAATGCGGGCTGAGCAAGTGGAAGTGGTCCGAGAGGCACTAGGGCGTTTGCCGCCCGAGCAGCAGGAGGTGGTGCGATGGCGCATCGACGAGGGAATGACCTTCCAGGAAATAGCGGATAGACAACAAGTTCCTCTCGGTACCGTGCTCTCCCGCATGCGTTTGGCTATGGAGCGTTTACGAAAAGGTTTGATGTGATGGTTCAGTCCGGTGGTACTAGTTTGCCGCATGGTAGCCAGCCGTCAGTGCTTGGCCAACTGACGCCAGACGAATACTGGGATGTCGTGCGGTACGTGTTGGAGGACCCGACACTCGACCGTGATGCCTTCGAAAGCTGGATGCTGGAGGATGAGCTGCGGGCGGTGAGCGTCGCAGAAATGGTCGAACACCTCGCCGTGGTTGCCGCAGCGGCGACCAGTCGGCGAGGTGATGTAGTACGGTTGGTGTCGCCGGTAGGGGGTGGCGCTAGTCGGTTCGCGATGCGGCGGCGCTGGTGGCCCGGTCCGGCGCTGGTGACGGTGAGCGTCGCCGCCGCGCTGTTGTTGGCCGTGGCTGCGGTGTGGTGGGTTCCATGGGCTGCTCCTTCCTCTTTTATCCATAGTTCTCAAGCGGCGGACGACTTGACCGACTTGACCGAAGTGGCGCTCGCCTGGGCGGCTTTGGAGGAGCCGCGTGGAGCGAGCGAGGAAGAGGAGGGGCAGGAGGAGTCCGTGGTCCAAGACGTTCTCGGTAGCGGCGATGCAGCCTATGCCACTGCATGGTTCGAGGGAGACTTTGCTGAGACGAGCGCAGCGTCTACGGCTGAATTGGATTGGATTATGGAGGCTCAAGAGTTCTTTGCCACGGATGTTGACGGCTAGGTAGTACTGCGGGAGGAGAGGCTAATTGATGATGACGCAACGATGGCAGAATCGAAGGCCAACGAGGGTAGGGGGCCCGCAAGCTTTGGCGAAGAGGATTGCGCCGCTGATTCTTCTGGTGGGGGCGTGGTGGCTGCCAGGAAATGCTGCGCAAACCGACAAGCCGAATGCTGCTTCTGGTCAGAATGTGTCGTCAGCGGTGAGTCAATCAGTTGCCTCGGAGCAGGCGTGGGAGTCAGGTGGTCAGAAGCGGGAAGTGGCGAAGCGACCAGCCGATACGGCGGACGATCGAAAGGATGCGCATGATGGCGAGAAGGGAGATGTCGAGGCGGTGATGCAGTTCGTGCGTCAGCATCAGCCGCGTTTGGCCAAGCTCATGGAGTACCTGAAGGAAAACGATTCGCGCCAGTATCAGCGAGCCTTGCGGGAAGTGAATCGCGTGCGCGGACGTTTGGAGGGGGTGGCCAAACGCGATCCGGAGCTGCATGCGGTGGAGTTGGAGTTGTGGAAGCTGCAATCGCGGCAGCGCCTGCTGGCTGCAGAGGCGGCAGCCAATGCCGAACGCCGGGAAAAACTGTTCCTGCAGCTGGAAGCTTTGGTGGCGAAAGAACTCGAGCTCGACCTGCAGCGGTTGGAGTTGTTGCGCAATCGATTGCGCAAACAAATCGAAGGGCTGGAGAATCGTATCGAAAAACAGCGAGCGGTGGCGGGCGAGAACGTGGCTCGCCGCATGAAGAACTGGCGTTCCCAGATTGAACGTGAACAAACTCAACGGGCGAAACGGGATGCCGCGGCCAAAGATAAGCAATCCAAAGCGAAAGAACAGGGGTAGCCAATCATGACGGATGTTAGGATGCGATTCCAACGGATGCTTTTTCTCATGGGAGGACTGGTCTCGGTATCAGTCTTCTGGTGGGGTGGTGCGGATGTGCACGCCGATCAGTCGTCTCAGAATAAATCGAACAGACAGATACAGTCGCCGTTATACGAACGATTTGCGCCAGGCAAAGATGGAGCGCCGGCGACGGAGGAGGTTCCCGACTTTCAGAAACACGTCATGCCTTTGCTCGGACGGTTGGGGTGCAATGGTCGGGCATGCCACGGATCGTTTCAAGGGCAAGGTGGGTTCCGGCTGTCGCTGTTCGGTTACGATTTCCAAGCCGATTACGAAGCACTGCTCGAAGAAGGAGCCGGACGAGTCGACCTGGACGACAAGCTGGAAAGTTTGATTCTGACCAAACCTGTCGATGCGGATAGGCACGATGGTGGCCAGCGCTTCGCAGAAGGTCAGTGGGAGTATTGGGTTCTCCGGCGATGGATCGAAGCCGATGCGCCATTCGATAAGGGGCAACTCAAGCAGTTGCAACGGCTGGAGGTATCGCCGCCGGAAGTTCGTTTCCGCGCCGCTGGCGAGCAACAGCAGTTGCAGGTGATTGCCCATTGGGATGACGGCACGGCCGAGGATGTGACCTGTTTGTGCCGATTCCACACCAACGATTCGGCGATCGCAGAAATTGACGAGACCGGGAAGATCACGGCAGGAGATGTCGGAGACACCCATGTCGTTGTGGCCTACGACAACGGTGTGGTTCCCATTCCCGTACTGCGACCGGTTTCCGATCTGGTTGAAAATCGCTACCCGGAGGTGCCTTATCGCACGGAAGTCGATCGTTTGGTGATCGAGAAGTTGCGCAAGTTAGGCATCGTGCCTGCGGAAATCTGCTCGGATGAGGAATTTCTGCGGCGGGTAAGCCTGGATGTGACCGGTACCTTGCCGTCGGCTGATGAAGTGGTGGCTTTTCTCAACGACGCATCACCGGACAAACGAGCCAAGAAGCTGGAGGAGCTGTTGGCGCGCCCCGCTTATGCCGCTCGATGGACGACATTCCTGTGCGATATCACCGGTAACAACGATGATCAGCTACGCAACTTTTTGCCGCAAAGTGCCCGGCCGGCAAATCAGTGGTACCAATGGATCTACCAACGGGTTGCCGACAACGTGCCTTACGATGAGATTGTCGAGGGGATCATCACTGCCACCAGTCGACTGCCTGGCGAAAGCTATCGTGACTATTGCGAGGCGATGACGGAGATCTGTCGAGATCCGGAGGGGACCAAGTTCGCGGAACGACCTGGTTTGGTTTTTTACTGGGCGCGGAACAATTTCCGCACTCCGGAAGAGAGAGCGATCGGAGTCGCCTATTCCTTCTTGGGGATTCGCATTCAGTGCGCGCAATGCCATAAGCATCCCTTCGATCAATGGTCGAAAGAGGATTTCGATAACTTCGAGCGATTGTTCGGTTCGGTGCAAGCCAATCAGAACACTGTTGCCCGCGAATCGCGAGAAGAATACGAACAAATGCTCGAACAACTGAAGTTAGACAAAAAGTTGCGCGGCAATCAATTGCGGCGTGAGCTCAACGAGCTGCTCGACAAAGGCGAAGTAGTGCCATTCCCCGAGTTGGTCGTTACTCCACCACGCACACGGCCGCAACGGAAAGGGGGGGAAAGACAACCGTAGAGGCTCGGAGCCTCTCCAAGCAAAGTTGTTAGGCGGAGAATGGGTCACTCTCGATCAGCCCGACGTGCGGAAGAAACTGATGGATTGGTTGCGCGATCCTCAGAATCCGTATTTCGCCAAGGCAATCGTAAACCGGGTGTGGGCAGAGTACTTCGGGGTGGGGATTGTCAATCCGCCGGATGACCTCAGCTTGGCCAACGCTCCCAGCAATGCGGCGTTGCTCGACTATCTCGAACGCGGGTTCGTCGAATCGGGTTACGATCTTAAGTGGCTCCATCGCCAGATCGTCCTTTCCGATACCTACCAACGATCATGGCGGACCAACGAAACCAATGCCCAGGACCGACGAAATTTCAGCCACTTCCTGTTGCGGCGTCTACCGGCTGAAGCAGCGTATGACGCCGTACGGATGGCACTGGCCAACGACGCTTATCGCCAGAAGATGGCGGATCTGGAGGTCTCGCGTGCGTTGACATTGGCCGGTGCAAGTGCGCGCAGCAACGGTCGCGATGCGCAATCCTATGCATTGACCGTCTTTGGAAGAAGTGTTCGTGAATCGAATTGTGATTGTGACCGGTCGAATGAACCAAGCCTTCTGCAAACGGTTTTTATGGTCAACGATCCCGCGATTCAAGAGTGGCTGTATGACGCCCGGAATGGTTGGGTAGCCCAAGTGGCCAAAGAGTACGGTTGGGCGGTACCCCAGGGGCGTAGTAACAACCGACAGGCGATGGAGCAACAGGCTCGCGCTCAGCGGCAGATCGCGAACATGGAGAAACAGCTGAAATCGCTGCGGCAGCGACTGCAGCAGGCGCGCAAGGACGATAACCGACGGTTGGTGGAACAACTCGAGCAGCGTCAACAGCGAATTCAACAGCAGATCGCTCGCTTCTCGGCATCCATCGGTCGAAGCGATGAGGAGGCCACCCCATCCACCGGAGGACCCACGTCGCCGACGCGGCTATCCGAGAAGCAGGTACGGGAGGTGGTACAGCAAGCCTACCTGCGAACCTTGAGTCGCCTGCCAACCGAAGAGGAACTGCGCACGGTAATCGACCACATGCTGGGAGAGGAATCCCCGGTGGAAGGGTTGGCCAGTGTGATGTGGAGCTTGATCAATACCAAAGAGTTTCAATTAAACCACTGAAGTCGGGCTTCCCGGAGCGACTTGGTGGTGACTGGCGGTGCCGTGGCGTCGCTGGTCCGCTGAGCCATGGCTTGAATGCTGGAAAGATAGACATGAAAGTTCTTGTGTTGAGGAGATAGGGTGATGGCACTGTTTACGACCTGCGATGGACAAACACGGCGTGATTTTTTGCGGGTAGGCAGTTTGACGGCTGCAGGTTTCACCTTGGCCAATTACTTGGAGTTGGCTGAGGCGGGGCATGTCGAACAGCGGCCAGGCAAAGCGGCGATCTTCATCGAGTTGCCCGGCGGTCCCTCGCATCTCGATACATTTGACCTCAAGCCCGACGCTCCCAGCGAGATTCGTGGCAAGTTCAATCCTATCGACACCAATGTACCGGGTATCCGCATCTGTGAACACTTGCCGCGATTGGCCAGGTGCGCCGACAAGTTTGCGATCCTCCGCGGTGTGTCGCACACGTTGGCAGCGCATCGGTTGGGGCAAGAGTATGTAAACACCGGCAGCAAGCCGTTGCCTTCGTTGGAGTATCCGGGCTACGGAGCGGTGGTGGCCAAGGAACTACCGGTCGCCGCCGATCTGCCTCCCTTCGTCTCCATCCCGCGAGGAAGCCAGCGGCCTGGGTTTTTAGGTATCCAGTACGCGCCACTGAACACGGGGGCCACTCCTGCCGCAGGGCGCCCCTTTAGCGTCCGTGGCATCGAGTTGGCCAACGGGATGACCATCGCCCAGATGGAAAGGCGGCACCGATTGCTCCGTGATGTCGATCGGGCGTTCGCCGCGGTCGAGCAACATGATTCCTTGCTGACGGGGCTCGATCGCTTCAGCCAAAAAGCGTATGAAATGATCACCAGCCAGCGGGCGCGTGAGGCGTTCGATATTTCTCGTGAGGATCCCAAGTTTGCCGAGCAGTTCGATTCCGATCCGTTTTCCCAAAGCTGTCTGCTGGCAATTCGTCTGGTAGAAGCGGGGGTGCGGTTTGTGTCGTTGTCCCTTGGTGGCTGGGACACGCACACGGACAACTTTACCAAACTGAGTACCAACCTCTTGCCCAAACTCGATGCCGGGCTGTCCTCGCTGTTGGTCGGGCTCGAGCAGCGTGGCCTCTTGGATTCAACTTCCGTGATGGTCACTGGCGAATTCGGGCGCACGCCGAAGATCAATTCCCGCAGCGCCGAAGGCGGGCGGGACCATTATCCCCGCTGCATGTTCATGCTCATGGCCGGTGGCGGCATGCGCGGCGGACAAGTGATCGGCGAATCGGATGCGACGGGATCCGGGCCTCGACGTGAGGCCATCAAGCCCGATGATGTGGCGGCTTCGTTCTACCACAGTTTGGGCATCGATCCGACCAAGGAGTATCACACCGAAACCGGACGGCCGATTACCTTGGTGCGCGATGGAACGGTCATCAACGAACTGTTCAGCTGACCAAGCCAGCCGAAATCGGCCATGGCGAGATTGACCGAAAAGGTTAGACTGCGTTGCTGTTGGCGTTCGACGCTAGTGGCAACGCAGTTTTTTCTTTCCCACGATTCGGCGCCGATCGCCTGTCCGGCAATGGTCCCGGCAGCACGCCGTTTGCTACAGGGTTGTTCCATGCTCCGTTCGCGTATTCCTCAGATCGTATTGAACAAGAAGGCGGCCGGTCGCTTCGACGGCAAGCATCCGTGGGTGTACGCCCCGGCCATTGTCGCTCCGGCATCGCCGTTGGACGCCGGCGCGGTGGTCGATCTGGTGTACCCAGACGGAAGCTGGATTGCGCGGGGCATTTACAATCCATCCAGTCGCATTCGAGTCCGACTGTATGCATGGGACCCGGAAACGATGCTCGACGGTCAATGGTTTGCCTCGCGACTGGCCCGGGCCGCTGAATTGCGGCAACGATGGATGACTGCCGAGAACACGCACTTCGACGCCTATCGGTTAGTGAACAGCGAAGGAGACGGGCTCAGTGGGGTGATCATCGATCGTTTCGGACCGTACGCGGTGGTGCACATCAGTGCGTTGGCCATGTGGCAATACCGTGAAGCGCTCGTCGAATGGTTGTGCCAGGAGCACCAGTTGCGGGGCGTCTTGTTGCGCTTCGATGCTCAGTTTGCGTCTCAGGAGGGTGTCGAGGCGTTCGAGCAATGGGTCGTGGGCGAGCCTCCGTCGGGGCCAGTTGTTTTCGAGGAGCACGGTGTTCGGGTGGCCGTCAGCTTGGCATCGGGGCAGAAGACGGGATATTACTTGGATCAACGGGCCAATCGACTCCGCGCGGCGCGGTGGATGCGCGGAGGCAGCGTGCTTGACGTCTGTTGTTACGCGGGGGGATTCTCGATGGCAGCCGCGGTACATGGACGGGCGGAGCAAGTGGTGGCGGTGGACAGCAGTAGGCTTGCTTTAGAGGCAGCACAACGCAATGCAGAACTCAATGAAGTTGGTTGCCTGGTCACCCACAGGGCAGACTGTTTCGACTTCCTGCAGCGTTGCGTCCAAGATTCTCGATGTTTCGATACGGTGGTTCTTGATCCGCCCAAAATGGCTGGGCATCGCCAACAGGTTGGTGCAGCGATTCGCGCCTACCACCGATTGAATAGTCTGGTCATCCAACTGTTGCGACCGGGCGGCCTACTGGTCTCCTGCAGTTGCTCGGGACGTGTCAGCCGCGAGGAGTTTGTCGGTGTGGTAGCGGCAGCGGCGAAGGGCGTGGGGCGGGAATTGCAGGTTCTGGAAATTCGCGGGGCCGATTGCGATCATCCCGTGCACAGTTGGTGTCCGGAGAGCGAATATCTGAAATGCGTGATCGCCCGCGCCTGGTAACACAGCTTATCCCACCTGCCATCGGCGACGGTCGACCGCCGATCCATTGGCGGCGAGCAGATTTGTGATCCGGCGCAGAAAAATGGCCATGGTATGCCGCTCCATCGCCACACCATGGCCATACATGTCGCTGGAACGGTACTCGATTCCGGCCTCGGCGATTGTCCGTGCCGCTGTGGGCTAAGCCCTTCCGGCACAGCATGTCGCTATGGTTCACCGTCGGCGGGTGCCGTTCCACCCTCCCAATCCGTGGTACGCAAGTAGTATCGGTAGGAAAGAGGTGGGTGGATTAGCAGAATTGGCAGAATCATGGCAGCTCGTACAACCAGGGATCGCCGAGCTCCGCGTGGAGGTAACGGGATGCCAGAAGGCAGCGTCCTTTTAATCGCAGGTGGGGCAGGCAAGCGACAATGAAGCGCCACCGTGATGCTTCCCCAGGCATCCATGATGCCGCGGATGGTGCAGGCTCATCTGAAACTGGCAACATTCCCATGCCGCTTGAGCCTCGTAACCGTTCCACAGGCCCTCGACACACCGCTGACGCAACATGAATTGCTCGACCGGATTGACGGCGCGACTGGGGGAAGGCCAAACAATTGGCTGGTGCGAAGCATCATGGACCGATCGTAAGATGGCCTGTTCATGAGCTGTCAAATGGCCCACGGCCGGTCCCTGGCTCGACGCTGGTGCAACTGGCGACGATCCCAAGGAAGATGACTCTGGGTGAATACGGGAATATTCGGCCGGCGCGGAAAGGGAAAGTGGTTGCTCGAAGGAACGTTCAATGGACTCGAGCTCCTGCGGAGCTATCTGCGCGGTGCGCGTGCCGGGGGCTCTTTCTTCTGCGTCCACCCGATGGGAGGCGAAGATTAACGTTGGAAGAATGCATCCTGCCCATGCCAACCGCACATTCATGGTTTCAATCCTTCATGAAGGTAGGTTTGTTGTCCTTGGTGTTTCCATCGCCTATCCATTGACGATTCTTAAACGGAACGCGTCTCGCGAATGCCATCGCCCAGGTGGTGGTCCACATCGCCATTTCTATCTAGCTGCGGGGCCGGTGCCGCAGTGGGTGATTCGGAGACGTCGCTCGTCTATTGAGCATCGTAATTCAATGGCTAGCAAATCCACTTCGACTTGCAGTGGACCGGTAAAGCACAAGGGACGCAATGTGGGGTTTAACTCGATTGCGCCTATCGAAATGGCCGTGCCTTGCTCGTGGACCAGACCGTTTGCAGGGAGACAACATAGAGTTTCGATGGCAACGGGCTTAAGGCTCGGCGACTTTTCTCAGCACGAGCGTCGAGCTGTACCGGTTGTAGGGCCCCGGTTCCCGAAGATGCCTTTCCATTCCTGCTCATTGGCATGCTTGCAGCAGCCGTTGACGAATCATGTACAGGCGTGTGCTTTCGGTGATCTTGTTTCCGTTCATATCGGTCACGTAGAAGACGTCGACCACCTGGTCGAGATGGGTACTGATCTTGGCTGAATGCAGAACCAATTGCATATCGAAGAGAACCTTGGAGACCGCGTACAACAATCCCATGCGATCGTAAGCGAACAGGGTGATGATCGTGTGGCGATCGGAGGTGCTATTATCAAAACGCACCTGGGTGGGTTGGACCTGCATGCCGTCGGTAAGTTGCTGACTGCGCGGCTTCCACACTTTGCGAAACGATGGAGGAGGGCTATCGGGGGCCAAGCACTGCTCCATGGCAGAGCAAATCGCGTCGATGCGTTCGGCCGGAGGCGTGCCCTCGAACTCGGTGTCCTGAACCAAAAAACGATCCCAAGCGATATCGGCAGGTTGAGTGTGGATTTCTGCGGCAATGATTTGCATGCCCATGCTCGACAATGTGCCGGTGATGCGATGGAAGGTACCGATCGGGCGCCCGGTTTGTCGAGTCGCCACGACGAACTCGAGCGCTTTTTGGCTGTCGATGAAGCGTCCCCAGGTGAGGCAATGTTTGTGGTCGAGTTCGCGGAGTCTCGCCAGCTCGCTGGCGGCCAATGCTGCCGGAGTGCGGATCAAGTAACCGATAGGCAGGGCGTCGACTTGTTCGTCCCACCACGCTTGAGGGCAAGCCTCGGGACGGTGGATACGAATGGCGTCACGCCGTTGCAGAATGTCTTCGTGAAAACCTTCACCAGGGCGTTCGTCCCGGAAATGAGCATCGGTCTGGTAGTACAGTTGGAGCAGTAGATCGACCTTCCATTCGTTGACCACACCCGGACCGACACTAGCCAGGTCAGCATAGGTGAGCAGCAGCAGCAATTGCAGTCGCTCGCTCGATCCGACCACGGCGGCGAAGCGTACGGCCGTTTCGTCATCGCTCAAATCGAACCGAAATGCCGTGTGTACCATCAATAAGTGATGTTGAACGAGAAAGATCAATGTCTCTTTGTCTTGCGGGTTCAGCCGCAAGCGGTCGGCGATCTCTGCGGCGATGCGCGCACCCACCTCGCTGTGGTCCTCGGGGTATCCTTTGCCCAGATCGTGTAGGAGCAAAGCTAGGTGTAAGATCGTCTTATCTCGCAACGACCGGTAAACGGATCCCAGCAATGAGGTGCGATCTTGCTCCAGTTCGGTGACGCATTCGACCGCGCGGATGCAGTGGGCGTCAACGGTGTACTTGTGGTACTGGTTAAACTGCAACAGGCAGCGCGCGTGTTTCATTGCCGGGAGAATCTGTTCGAGTACCCGCAATTCGTGGAGTCGCCGCAACTGGTCGGCCAGGTTGCCCGATTGTGCCATCAATCGCAAGAACCGTTCGATGGTCACTTGATCGATTTCGCCGATCTTGCGTTTTCGCATGGCCGTGCGGATCTCCCGCCAAGTCACCGGGTCGATCGGTTTTCCGTATCGGCTCGACACGGCCATCAATTCCAGCACTGCGGCTGGATCCCGCTTGAGGCGTTCCAGGCCGGATCGCGTGGCCCATACATAACGGAAGCCAACCCGGTAGTCGCGCTGCACGGGCATTCCCACAGTGCGTTGTAAAGAAGTGCCCAATGGAGATTGCCACTTGACGTTCTCCAGCATATGGGCGCTGGCATAGCGGATCTCACTGGTGTGCGCAAAGTACTCCTGCATGAACTGCTCGACGGGCAGGATACCTTTGGCGCCGCGGCACCCGGCCCATTCGGCCAGCCGCATTTGCAGCGCGCGGTCGAGCTGATCATGCGCACGCTTGGCTTCAAAATGCATTTGGTGGCGGATGCGTAGCAGGTAGTGGTAACCTCGTTGAAGTGCTTGTGCATCCTCGGCAGGCAAAGCTTCCAGCTCCGTCAATTTGCCCAAATCGGTGGTTCCATAGCGTACAAACCCCAGCCAACGCACTAACTGCACGTCGCGGAGACCTCCACGCGAACGCTTGATGTTCGGTTCCAGCAGGTAGATCGTCTCACCATACTTGCGCCGTTCTTCTCGCCGAGCCGCTTCGATCAACGTGATCAGCCGCCGAGCCCGCCGCCGCGTTCCCGTAACCAACCCATGCCAATACTGGTCAAAAACTTGACGATTGCCCGCCAAGAAGCGACTCTCGCTCAGTGATGTCAGCACGGTGGCATCCGACCAGGCTAGTTTCCAAGCCTGCGCGGCCGTACGTAGGCTGAAGCCCAACTGTAGACCCACGTCGGTGATCGCTTGGTTGAGCAGGCGAGCGATTGTCTCTGCTGGCTCGGCTGCAGACGGTTGGTGCAGCAACATCAAGTCGACGTCCGAAAAGGGGGCGAGATCGCACCTTCCGTAACCACCGTGGGCGACCAGGGCCCAAGGCGCGTCCTCCTCATCGATCCGCACCTCGTTCGGCAACTGGGCCACGGCCCATTGGTAAATGGCCGACAGAATTTCGTCGGTCAGTTTGGTCAGTTCGCGCGCCACCTCCAACCCGGAGACGCCTTTATCATGCAGCGCGCGGATCTCGAGTCGGCCGGTTTTCAGTTGCTTGCGCATGGCCACCGGTGCGGCTACGGTAGCATTCCCATCACCTGTGGGGACGACGTGTGACACCGACTTCGCGGTCGAACGCCTTGCCGGTAATTGCTGCTCTTGGTCGGTCATCGCTTGCTTGCGCCTTTCGCCTTCGCCCGCTCTACTGCGCCGCCCAACTGAACCGGCTGAGCGTGCTCAGCCACGGGGGCCAGCGCGCTGGCCGGCGGCAAGCAACGTGATGCACGCTAGCGTCGCCCCCAAACCACCTCAGGAAACGTCCATCGATTCCATCCCGCGAACCGGCGAAAGCAAGGAAACGATACCATCGGGTGAGCGGCGGTGGACGAGCCGGCCTGTCCCAGGGAACTGCATTGCCGAAACGCGCACGATCCGGCTATAGTGCGTCTTCTCCCCGCTCGCCAGTGCGAATACGAATGGCGTCTGCCAAGTCGGTGACAAAGATCTTGCCGTCGCCTATTTGTCCAGTCTGTGCGGTCTCCAAGATCGTATCGACTACAGTCTGCAAGTTCTCGTCAGTGCACACGACCTCAATCTTAACTTTCGGGACGAAATCCACTGCGTATTCGGTACCCCGATAGATCTCGGTATGTCCCTTCTGACGACCGTATCCGCGGACTTCGTTGACCGTCATGCCATGTATTCCTCGCTCGGTCAACGCATTCTTTACGTCTTCGAGCTTGAAGTGTCGCACGATGGCTTCCACTTTCTTCATAATACATCACTCTCCATCATAAGCATCCCCAGACTGGTCACCATGTGCTGCCACGAGCAAAGCATCGCTCAAGTGCCCGCACGCTCGACTTTTCTCTCCACGTGTCCGCCTCACGGAGATGCCTCAGTGTAACCGACGAGGCCACGATGAGGAATCGGACAGGCGAGCACCCAGTGGGACGGTTTCACCAAACTACGAGCAGGCGACAGAGTCGCGCTTGCCTGCATGGCAGGAGAGCCGATGTGGTTTCGCAACCGAGGCGTTGTCCCGAGCGGTGTGCGCAGCCGGTGTGGTGATCACCGTTTTTTCCCAGGCCAGGGAGTCTCGGTTACACCTCCGATATGGTTGCACCAACGTGCCGCTACGAAAAGAAAATCGCTTAGACGGTTCAGATAGCCGATGGCCCGCGGACTGGCGGGAGTGTAACCTTCCGTGAGGAACAGATGGACGGCGCTTCGCTCGGCTCGCCGGCAAACGGTGCGAGCGATGTGCAAGATGGCTCCCAGCTGGTTTCCGCCGGGCATTATAAATTGCTTCAGTGGAGGCAAGTCGGCCTGCATCCGGTCGATCCATCCTTCGATCCGCTCGATATCTGCATCGCTCAACAGGCAAGTTCCATGCGCTTCCGGTTCCGGTGTGGCCAGTTGAGCGCCCAAGGAGAATAAGTCCGCTTGGATCTGCTCGAGCCATTCGAGCACCGGAAGCGCCGGGCGGCCCGTGTTGGATGGTGGTGAAGAACGGCCTACTGCCAATGCCCATCCCAGCATGGCGTTCAATTCGTCGACATCGCCGTATGCGGCGATCCGATTATGGTCCTTGCTGACACGCGGGCCAGCGAACAGCCCTGTCGTTCCGTCATCTCCCGTCTTGGTGTAGATTTTCATGCCGCTGTCCCGTCACGCAGTGTCAGTGAATAGAGGTTCCGTTCGATGTTGCCGGCAAAGTTCAGTTATAGCGATGGAGGTTGCGCGTGCTAGAACTCATCGAGGCAGCCGGATTGGTCCTGCTGACACGCGAGCGTCCTCCTCGTGTACTACTCCTGCGTCATCCCAAACGATGGGACCTGCCGAAAGGGCACGTGGAACCGGGCGAAGACTTGAGGACGGCGGCCGTGCGGGAAACGGAGGAGGAGACCGGTATTCCACCCCAGGCCATCGAAATTGACGATGGCTTTCGTTGGTCGATAGAGTACGATGTGGACACACGCAAGCGGGGACGCTACCACAAACGGGTGACCTATTTTTTAGGCTACCTGGACCGGCCTTACCCGGTCACACTCACTGAACATATCGGCTACCAGTGGATGCCATGGCCTCCAGGAAAGATCCAAGAACAAACCATCGATCCCCTCTTCCACGCCATTGCCCATTACTTGAATCAGCAAAAATCCGAACGCGCCAGGCATTGAAAGTGGCGCAGATTACTACTTTCTCGCTGGATCAGCTCGCATTTGGCACGACTGATGCAGCATGCTTGGTGGGTAGTAAATGGACGTTTGGTTTGGTCGCAGAGGTATCGCGAAAACCATGAAGACTATGGAAAAAGACTATTACGAGCTGTTGGGTGTAAGCCGTACGGCATCGAAGGAAGAAATCCAAAAGGCTTACCGCAAGCTAGCTCGCAAATACCATCCGGACCTCAATCCCGACGACAAATCGGCACAAGAGCGTTTCAAGGAAATTCAGCGCGCGCATGACGTGTTGACTGACCCGGAAAAGCGGAAACTATACGACCAGCTCGGGCCGAACTTTGACAAAGTGGGCGCTGGTGGCTATCGACGCTCCGGAGATTACACTCCCGAGGGGTTCCGTTCGTTTGAAGATTTATTCGGCGGCCGAAGGGGAGGAGGGGCGCAATTCGAGTTTGATATCGAAGACCTCTTCCAACAGTTCACCGGTGGTCCAGGAGCCCCCTTCGGCACGGCCGGTGGGAAGCAGCGTCGGCGACAGCCGCAACGCGGTGCAGATCTCAACCGGCAAATCACTATCCCATTTCAAATCGCCGTCTCCGGTGGAGAGCAGACGTTGCCGGTGGATCGACACGGGCGTCGGGAAACGATCAGCTTGAAGATCCCTGCGGGAATCGAGTCGGGTAAGAAGTTGCGGATTCGCGGCTACGGTGAACCTGGCCCTGGAGGGGCTCCGGCGGGTGATCTCATTGTCACGGTGAACGTCGCTCCCCACCCGTACTTCAAACGATCGGGTAATCATCTCGAATTAAAACTACCGATTACGATCGGAGAAGCCGTGTTGGGGGCCAAAGTGGATATCCCCACCCCCCGGGGCACGGTCAGCCTCAAGATTCCACCGGGAAGCAGTAGCGGGCGACGTTTGCGAATCCCCGGGCAGGGGATTGCGCCGCCGGGGAAAACGCCTGGTGATTTGTTTGTCGAATTACAGATCAAAGTTCCCGATGCGATGCAAGATCCAGAGAATGTCGATGAACAAATCCGAGCGGCCCTCCAGCGGCTCGACAAGGCCTACACCAAGCCGGTACGCAAAGAATTGCAGTGGTGACAACACCGAGGCGCGCCTGCGGTTTCCCCGTCACCGCCGTTTGCGTCTCCGCAAGGACTTTGCACGCGTTTTTACCGACGGCTGCGTTGTGGCCGATGATGTCCTGGTCATTCATGCGGTCCCCAGGGTTGGCCCCACGCGGTTGGGGATCAGTGTCTCGAAAAAAGCTGGCACGGCGGTGCGGCGGAATCGCTGGAAGCGATTGATTCGCGAGGCGTTTCGCTTGCAACAGCATCGCCTCCCGCCCAACCTGGATTGTGTGGTCCGCCCCCGACGGGGAGCGGAGCCAGACTTTCATGCCATCCAACGATCGCTGTGCCGTTTGATGCTTCGCGCCGATCGCAAATTGGCGAAACACAAGCGGCGGTGAAAGTGGGACGGCGTACGCTTAGGCGGCTGGCGCTGAAGGCTCGGTCTATACGGCTTGAGGGCTGAGCAAACGATCGGCCAGCCGTTTGCGCGCCGTGTGCAACCGGCGTTTGATCGTTCCGGTTGGCGCTTCAAAGCGTGTCGCCATCTCATTGATGCTGTGATCCTCAAAATAGAACGCCTTGAGGGTTTCACGATCGGTGACCCCCAACTGCTCGATTCCAGACTGCACTTCCTCATGGCGTTCGAGTCGCAGAACGATTTCTACCGGGTCAAGCATCTCACCCGGGATGCTTGCCAAGGCTTCAGCTTCCAAAGGTTGGGCCGATCGATTGCGCGTCATCAGGTTGATGGCCATGCGAATGGTGATTTGCCGCAACCATCCTCCAAATGCGGCAGGGCATCGCAGTTGTCCGATGCGATGAAACGCATGGATGAATACATCCTGAGTGAGGTCCTCCGCCGTGGCTGTGTTGCCGAGTTTACGCACCGCCAAGCGAAAAATCCGATCGTAGTAATGCGTGTAAAGCTGCCCCTGAGCATGCCGGTCCCCCTGCTGGGCACGCCGCACCAGCGCCGATAGCTGAAGCTTCTCGTCGTCGTCAGTGGAAAAGGATTCCTGTGACATTATGGAATATCCCAAGCCGATTTGGTGTTGTGGAGTTGATGGGCGGAGCAAAGGACCTAAGGCCACACTGGACACCCGTCGGTCCTCTAGGGACACGAGGCGAGAAGCTACCGTCCTGGGGGTACCGCAACGTGGGCATGGCAAAACGCCTGTCCGCTATGCAGGACGCAAAGCTCTCAGGCGAAAGCCACTAGACGCCGGTACAAAGTCCCGCAAGGCAAACTAGTTGCATGCGGAATTCGCTATCCGTCCCGTGCGCTTCCCGCCATCGTCGTCCGTCGTCATGTTCGGTAGCACTGGGCCGCCACCGCTCTTAGCAGCGACCGACCTCTACCGGCAGAGGAGCCAATGCGAATTGGCTCCGCCAAGAACTGCAGAAGCAGTCACTCGAGGCATGGTGTACATCACGCCGTGGACAACATTGGTCCACCCGCCGCCGTTTCCACTGGCTAGGCACATCGCGGCGCATGAGTAAAGCTCCACAACATCCACAAAGATGGAGGAAGGTGCGTACCGCAGCGATCGCCACTAGAGTGTTCGCCGAAAAGGTGGTGGCGGACGTGGAAATCGACCATGCTGCTGCAAAGTGACGCATCATATTCCTCCCTCACGCTTCTGCACGTGATTCGAGAACTCACAGAAAAACGATCAAAAACTCCGATCAAAACCCGGCGCAGTCAAACTTACTTGACCCGGGGCACCTCGGGGTCTGGCAGGAGCCACCGAGGAGATTTCGGCTTCCACAGGCGTCCCCGATGGGTAGCTTGTCCAGAACCATCGCAGGACAGTACCCGCTCGACGGACACCCTAACTGTTATCAGCATACGAACCAGATGGTCACCAGGCAAACCGATTGGGAGCAAATACATGCCGCAGCAGTTCTTCACCGCCAAAGCGTGAGGCCAGGCATCAACCGTCTTCCCCGTGACATTCTGGATTGTACCTGATATCGTGGGAGACACTTGGTCAGCGAAATGGTTCGCGCGGTGTTTAGCGAGGGGGGGAGATTTTTGATATTGGGGCCAGAGCAAAGGAGCGTTGGTCCATCAGGTACGAATGCGGAGGATTAAATGGGGCGGTTTCGTGCGCTGTGGAAAGAAACATGGTGGCTATGGCTGGTTTTTCTCTCCGCCGCGGTGGGGCTGGGACTGTTTAGCCGTGTATTTTGGCTGCTGGTTCCGATTTCGATCTTTACTTTCTTCTGGTTCGCCTTCATTCGCTATGACGAGGAGGGGAACTTCAAAGGTACATGAACCGGACCCCCGTTACCCCGCCCGACCCTGCTGCTGGCATCTGTTGCTCAGGGTGGGGGAGAGGAGGGGCGGCGAGCGGAGGGGACGCCACAAGCCGCTTATCCAAGGCGATCAACATGGCGAATCGGTCTCGCATGCATCGGGATCCGGCTCGACGACCCAGCCAGCCATCCTGTGGTTGCGTCTAATTGCGGAAAAAAATGCTTTCCACGTTGCCGCGCAGAATCTGGACTCCGAACTCGACTGCTCTCGCTTCGCTCCACCCTCGGGTAATCACGAATTGTTCGGCTAGCACCTTGGCCAAAATGCGCTTGTACATGGCAAACTTCGGCAAGGCAAACTCCAGCTTGTACATGTCGCTGTAATAACCGAGGATCTTATTGCGCGGCACTGCTTCGAGCCGTGCCTGCAAGTCTCGCTGGATGATGCTCGGTGTGTTGCTATACCACCAATGGCCATGGCACACTACATTGGGAAAGATCCAAGAGTAACTCACCAGCTCTTGGTTGGTAACACTAGCCAACACAGAGATCGGAAACGTGACGTCGGCAAAGGCGTTGAATAGCTCTTGGTATTGAATCAACGACACGCGGCTGTCGTAAAGGTCTTGTCCCTGAAATACCCCACCCGGGTACACGGAGCGATTGACTCCAATCATCAAGTCAAAGGGCAACTTGAAATCGGAGCACCGCTTGGCGAGTTGCCAGAAGACCCAGTAACCGAGGGTAGCACGCGCCTCAGTTCCCGCGGACTCTCCCACGGCAGCGACTTCCAACCAGGCACTGTGCGCCTCAGCATCGTCCACTGCGCGAGGGGAAAACCAAGGCGGCAAGCTGATCGCGCACGCCCGAGCTCCCCGAGACACGAAGTATTGGAACCGCTGGCTAATGGCCGCGGTGATGTCGTCGATCGAGCCTACGTCGATTCCACTTGATTCAGCCAACCGTTGGCGAACAGCAGGTTTTGCCAGGTGAAATACCAATTCGTCAGTTCGCAAGCAAGGGACGTATCGCGACGTGTCGAAGCCTTCGAGCGGATCGTCGAAATCATTGGTGAGAAACACTGCTTCCAAACGCGACTTGGCCAGAACCTGGTCTTCCCAGTCGGGCTGATTCATCTTCGCTTGGGCGGCATCGAAAAGGGCTTCCCAGTTGGAGGCATCGAGACGGTCGATGTCCACTTCGAACAACTCCCGGGCCGCTTCGAACAACCAGCTGAGTTGAACCGTGTTGTCCAGGTGGGACATGGCCTCGACTAATACACTTACCTTCTCCTTCGGAGATAGAGTAGGATCCTCGATCTTTTCGCGAGGGATGCCGGCCGAGTGAGCCAACTCGGTGTAGTAATGGTATCCAAGGATATCGGCCAACGAGCTGCTGGCAGGCGCATGGGGGTTGATGTGGGTGTGGGGATCGATCAGCACGATCTCGTTGAGTTGTTCGAACAGTCGCTGTTGCAAACTATCGGTCATCGATGCGCCACCTGTCAGGATTGGACTCCGGGAACTCAGTCACGGACGACGGGATAGAGAAAACACTGCCGCTAGTATGTTCCCTAATTGGCGTAGCATTACAAGAGTGGGATGGGACGGTGGCTCCGGTAATGCGGTTCAAACGGTAGTTGGTTGCACCACTTGGCAGTGTCTGACGTCTTCTTTCTTCCGTCCTATCCCATCCCGTTGATGGGGCCTTAATACCAGTCCTCCATTTCATTGATCAAACGCTCCCAATCGTTGCGAGAACCGCGAGTCACCTGGGCGAACCGCTCATTCATTGTGTTGGGGATCCGCGCTAAGACCTGTTTAGCAGTTGCCAAAACATGCTTCGCTTCGCGCGCACGCCCTAAACGATCGTAGCATGCAGCGATTTGAACAAGCGCTTCCAGCGATTCCGGCTCGTTGAGAAAACGAGCGGTGATATTCTGGTAGGCGTCGATCGCTTCCTCCCATCGCGCTTGGTCGAAAAGGGCGTCTGCTACGCCAAAGTAGGCAGAGCAGAGAAGTTTTTGAGCCCAATCGGCATTATCCAGGGAGGTCAGGTTTTTGACCAAATCTTTGCTCAAGGCGCGGTAGTGTTCAAGTGCTTGGTCGAGCAGGTCACGCCTCGACTGCAACGACTTGCGGCGCGCGTGAAGAGATTGCTCCGGTTGCGCTTGCATCAGAAGTTGCTCGATTTCAGCAGCCTGTCGATAGGAAAGAGCAAGCAGGTGGCGAGCGTAGTAGTGAGCGTGGCCCGTCTCCCACCGCCTCGATGCCTCCGTTAAACGATACACGGCTTCTAGGAATCGCTGCTGGCTTTCCTCTAGGGATTTACGCTCGGTTTCTTTGTCTTGCGCTGGGTGCAATCGAGCTTCCAACACCAAACGTTCGCCCGATTGATAAAGCATTTTCCCCAGTTCCAACAGCGATTGCTGCCAGGTGGTATTCGATGGATGCAGTTGGTGGTCGTACAAGTTTTCTTCGAGCAGTTCTATGGCTTCCGCTAAATCCCCCATTTCCGCATGGGTGCGCGCCGCCATGAGCCGCGCGTCGTAGCTGACCGGGTGTTCAGGGTATTCGATCAGACATCGATTCAACGGCTCTAACGCTTGAGTCCACTTGCCTTCACTCATCAGGTTGCTTCCTAGCGCAAGCAATGCCCGGGGCCGCTTGGTTCGGTCCTCGTATTGGAGGTATCGACGCAAAAGTTCGTTGGCACGCTGGAGGTCATTGGCACGTTCATAGTTGGTGATCGCATTCCACAGATTCTCGTTGTAATTGGGAGCGGCCCATTCGATCAGCGTCCATTGTTCATAGGTTTCCGCGGCGCGGAGAAACTTCTGCGTCACCAGTTGGCGATACTGCTCTCTCGGCATCCCCTGCGGAGGAGGCTGACTGGCCAAGGCTTCGGCCCAACGCTGCAAGATTTCACCTTGCAGTTGCAACGAATCCGCTAACGGAAAGGCTATCGCTAGGTTTTGGGCATGCTGCAGTGCCAGTCCGAAATCTCCTAACTCCGCCAACCCGCGTCCGATGTCAATCAGCCGCTTTTTCAATGTTTTGCGCGGCAGCCAGAAATCATCGTACAGTCCAATGTCTTCGAGGTTGATCAGCAAGCTATGTAGAATCTCCACGGCATGGCTGTAGCTGTCCGTGTTGAGAAGGATCTCCGCCTCTTCCAGTCCCGCCGCGATTGCCTCCACCGATCGTGGGGCAATTTGACGCAAGGAGCTTAGAACGCCCATCGCTTCCTGAGAATTGCCTTGCAACCGCAGGCATCTTCCATATAGAAACATCGCATGCCGCCGAATATCCTCGGGCGTCGACGCTGCGCTCCGCAGCTTCCGCAAGATTTCAGTGGCTTCCACCAAGCTTGGAGAATCGGGCAAAGGTGTCTGGGGCATCTCAAGCAACGCCTCGGCCAACCGTAGGCGGGCGCGCCATAGCTCCGCTTCTGGCCGCACTCGAGTATCGTCAGGAATCGATGTTAGTATTTGTTCTGCAGCGGCATAATGTTGACGACTGAATTCGAGAACGGCTCGCTCCAAAAGGTTTGCCGCCTGTTCCTCACGGGAAAGTCCCGGTACGCGTGACCAGGAGGCCAACTCACGACTGGCTGACTCGAAGTCTGGGGGGGCCAACCTCAGATAGGATCGTACCATCAATCGCCAAATGTCGCTCCGCTTCTCCGGCCATTGCTCAGCAAGCCCCGACAGCTCGTCAATCGCTTCTTGCCAGCGATTCAATAGGAAGTAACAGTAGCCCAGGTAGTATCTGCCCTCGACCCGATAGCCAGGCGGAAAACCGATCTGTCGAGCTTTTTCCAGATGAGCAAGTGCTTTCGTTACCACCCGTCGAGCGTGAGGTGTGCCCAGCTCATTCTCAATCGAGCGCAGGGCTGAGGCAGCGGTAAGGTAGTGCCACTTGGCATTCGCATCGGGATCTATGTGCGCTTCCAAATCATGAGCCAGCCGCACTGCGACATCTACTCGCCCTTCCTCGAGGAATTTGATGGCCAGGTCGAGCTCGTGTGTGTGTGGATCCGAAGTTGCGTAGAAGCTCCACACTCCTGCAAACAGCGCAGCAGCAGTGAGGACGCCGCCTAAGATCACTAGCTTTCTTTTACCCCACATCGACTTCCTGCTTTCTCACCCACTCACCCATCACTGCACAGCCGCATCAAAATTGTACGTTTCAAAAAACGAGAACTCCGTCATGCTTGAAAACTCGCGTCGGCTTGCCGTAGGTGGCCGTTCCGCTCCCCCCCCAGGCGCGGATCTTTTCAATATTGTCGAGATCACTTGCCAATCTCATCGTTGGTGATCATTGCCTTACACTCCATCCCGCCCGCTTAGTAACTTGGAATACAATGGCTAGAGGGGGCACTCATGCCCCTTCCTTTTCGATGTGACCATCACATTGCGATAATTGAGATAATTTGGTAGCACCCTCACCACTTGACGTGCCCTTCTCCTCCCTGCGACGCCTTGGCGTCAAGGAGGAGCGTACCCTCGCCTCATGCCGGGACCAATCCTCGTCAGATCGAGCGATATTCTCCAAACGAGGGGGAACAGCAGCCTGGCCGGTGCGCAAGCGCATGATGCCCAGAGAAGCAACTGTCACCCATGGTCTCGGGCGTCTCTTGGCCTCACTGAGCGCAGAGTGCCCATCATCACTATTTATCCCATAGTGGTCATCGTGCTTTCAGTTTCCTAACTTGCCTTTCAGGTCTTCGGCCCCCCCATCCCTCCCAGCACAAAAACCTTCCAGCAATTCCTTCAGCTACAACTCTTAAAATCCAAACTCACGTGCCATAAAACACAAATTGTGCCACCCACCTTTTCAAAATACAAATTGTGCCACCCACCTTTTTACCCACTACAAATTGTGCCGCCTACTTTTTTGAACTCGCGAACTTCGACAACTTTGACCCATTCGGTACCAGTCAACGTCTTAAGAATCGAGAACTTCGGACACTTGAGGAGGGAAACTTGAGTGCCACCCACTGTTCGAAACTTGAGTGCCCCCCACTGTTCGGATTCGATTTGGTGCTGCCCCGTGGATGGCTGGGCTTTGTAGTTGGGGGTGATTCAAGGCCAGGGCAATAATAGCCACGGCCTGACTGTCCAGCAGCAGGCCGGTTCCATGGGAGCTGGCTGTGGATTTGGGGTGCGGAGGGGGAAGGGAGACTGGGAGGGGGAGAATGCTGTGAGGGGTGGGGGTGGATGGAGGCCGATAAGGGGGAGACGGGGGGTGGGAGGCTGGCCGGAATGCCGCGGCTGGCTGGCATGATCCTCTTTGGTGAGCCAGCGGCCCGCAGTGAGATCCCTATAAGCTAGCAAGCAAAGAAACCTATCCATTAACCGCTCCTTGGTGAGCCGGGGCGGCTCGCAGCGCGATTTGGGGGAAGGGCGAAGGGATTAACTGGGCAGTTGCGCTCAGGTCGGCGGGGAGGAAAAACACTGATCGGCCAGCCGCTGGCCTCGAGCCCAGCGGCGACCAGTCCGCTCGGCATGCCGACTCATGCTCTCGGAGCGACCGGCACACGTGCTGCGGCCGAAGTAGCGACCAAAGTTCCACACCACGTCGCACCACAACCCAGCGTCTATCCCCAACTTCGCCAACACCCCCTGCACACCAGCAGGCGGCTTGCCAGACGCTCCCCCGCTGTTGACCGCCGACTCGGCTGACTTGGTCGAATCGGTCGACTGGCCGCCATGGCCACTGAGCGGGCTCTTCTGCGCGGCAACCCACTCCAGCAGCTTACGGTACTCCTCCCAGGAGAGCATCAAAAACCCCTTGTCGCTGGCTCGCACTCCGCCACGGTGCACTTGCGGGTCGGCCGCCGAAATGCTCGCATCGGCCGACAACGGCGCTAACCAACCGTCGCGGGCAATGCGCTGGCCGGTCGGATTGCGTCGCTGACGCTGCTTCCTCTGCTTGATCTGCGCCGAGGTGTGCGTGCGGAGAATCTCCCCCGCCTGCTCGGTAGGGATCGATCGGATCGGATAAGCGGCCGAGGCTATCGTCTGACCCTGCTGCGCTTGGATCCGATCGTAGGCCGAAGTGAACGGGGCCTGGGAGGGCTGGCTGGCCATGGCAGCACGCACAGGGTTGAGGTCCACGTACATCGCGCAGGCCAATAAACCGGCTTCGTCGGTCAGCCGCTGCGCCTTGAATCGCCCCTCCCAAAATCGTCCGGTGACGTCGTCCTGGCGATTGGCCAAGCGGGCGATCGGCTCGCACAGGGCACGCATCAGCCAGGAGATGTCCGACAGTCGCCGACGCACGATGTCCAGCCGCTGTGGATCGGCCAGCAGGGCTGCCACGTCGCTGTCGGTCGGCTCTCCCAGATGCTCTTCCAAGCGGTGCCCGGGGAACAGCCGTAGCCACCGGATGGCCACTTCCCGGTCGCTCCACTGAGCGACGACGTCGGGGCGGGTGCGGAGGATGACGTGCAAGTGGTTGGAAACTTAAGTGCCACCCACTGTTCGGGAAACTTAAGTGCCACCCACTGTTCGGATGCGATTTGGTGCTGCCCCGGTGGATGGCTGGGCTTTGTAGATGGGGGTGATTCAAGGCCAGGTCAATAATAGCCACGGCCTGACTGTCCAGCAGCAGGCCGGTTCCATGGGAGCTGGCTGTGGATTTGAGGGCGTGAAGGCGGAAGGGAGGCTGGCCGGAATGCCGCGGCTGGCTGGCAAGATGCTCTTTGGTGAGCCAGCGGCCTGCAGTGAGATCGGTACAATCTAGCAAGCAAAGAAACCTATCCGCATTTCGCTCCTTGGTGAGCCGGGGCGGCTCGCCGCGCGATTTGGGGGAAGGGCGAAGGGATTAACTGGGCAGTTGCGCTCAGGTCGGCGGGGAGGAAAAACACTGATCGGCCAGCCGCTGGCCTCGAGCCCAGCGGCGACCAGTCCGCTCGGCATGCCGACTCATGCTCTCGGAGCGACCGGCACACGTGCTGCGGCCGAAGTAGCGACCAAAGTTCCACACCACGTCGCACCACAACCCAGCGTCTATCCCCAACTTCGCCAACACCCCCTGCACACCAGCAGGCGGCTTGCCAGACGCTCCCCCGCTGTTGACCGCCGACTCGGCTGACTTGGTCGAATCGGCCGACTGGCCGCCATGGCCACTGAGCGGGCTCCTCTGTGCGGCAACCCACTCCAGCAGCTTACGGTACTCCTCCCAGGAGAGCATCAAAAACCCCTTGTCGCTGGCTCGCACTCCGCCACGGTGCACTTGCGGGTCGGCCGCCGAAATGCTCGCATCGGCCGACAACGGCGCTAACCAACCGTCGCGGGCAATACGCTGGCCGGTCGGATTGCGTCGCTGACGCTGCTTCCTCTGCTTGATCTGCGCCGAGGTGTGCGTGCGGAGAATCTCCCCCGCCTGCTCGGTGGGGATCGATCGGATCGGATAAGCGGCCGAGGCTATCGTCTGGCCCTGCTGCGCTTGGATCCGATCGTAGGCCGAAGTGAAGGGGGCCTGGGAGGGCTGGCTGGCCATGGCAGCACGCACAGGGTTGAGGTCCACGTACATCGCGCAGGCCAATAGACCGGCTTCGTCGGTCAGCCGCTGCGCCTTGAATCGCCCCTCCCAAAATCGTCCGGTGACGTTGTCCTGGCGATTGGCCATGCGGGCGATCGGCTCGCACAGGGCACGCATCAGCCAGGAGATGTCCGACAGTCGCCGACGCACGGTGTCCAGCCGCTGTGGATCGGCCAGCAGGGCCGCCACGTCGCTGTCGGTCGGCTCTCCCAGATGCTCTTCCAAGCGGTGCCCGGGGAACAGCCGTAGCCACCGGATGGCCACCTCCCGGTCGCTCCACTGAGCGACGACGTCGGGGCGGGTGCGGAGGATGACGTGCAAGTGGTTGGACATGATGGCATAGGTGAGTACGTCGATGCCGAAGACCGAGGCGAGGGCCTCGAGGCGGCGTCGGATCCACTCGCGGCGGTAGCTGTAGTCTTGGCCGGAGAGGGGATCGACCCCAGCGAGAAAGGCACGGCGGACACAGCGTTGGACGCAGTGGACGATGGCGATTTCGTCGGGAGTCCACTGTTCGGCACGTTTGGGTCTTCCCATGGGGGCAACTCCTGGGGGAGGAGACGAAACAGGGCAGCAAATACCGTTGGCTGGCTTCCCTGCCACGGCAGGGCACCTCGACCGACGCAGGGCCACCAGGCCAATGGGCACAAGGCACACCGCCCAAGCGGCGGCAAGCGGGCAGACACCATTAGAGCAGATCGGCCGACCGATGGCAAGAGAAAGGTGGGTGGCACTGATTGTGATTAGAGCAGATCGGGCGACCGGTGGCAAGATATAGGTGGGTAGTGTCTTAGGGGTAGGCCCTCCTTGTTGCCTTCGTCGGAGCCAGCCGTCGGTCGCTCGCCCGGTTCGAGCGTAGCGAGTTGGCGACCGACGCTGGCGACTGACGAGGCAACCGTTGCCTTTGTTGGTGAAGCCCGAGGGAGCGTCGCCAGGACGCACCACTGAACGCCTCCCAGAGAAAGGAGAATGGCCTGCCCCGTAGCAAAGGAGCCAAGCCTATCTTAAGAAAAGGAAGTGCCTGCCGGGTCGCTCCCGGCAGGCACGCGGACTCGGCAGCTCGTCGTGGGTGGACACGACCGTGCGGTCGATGTCGAGTGCCATCACGAGCGCCGGTCCGCTCTTATTGTACATCCCGAACAGCCGTGGGAGCCACTCTAGAGCTCGAACTTACTATCCAGGGAATGCAATGAATAACTCTAGCTACGAAAACGTGATCGGTGTCGACGTTTCCAAGGACAAGCTCGACGTGTACCAATCGGGCTCGCAGAAGCACCAGGTAGTCGAAAACACGGAGCAGGAAATCCAGCTCTGGGTCGGCCAGATACCGCCTAGATCGCTGGTCGTCACCGAGGCAACCGGAGGCTACGAAAGCCAGCTGGTCGAGGCTCTGCACGAGGCCCACATCGACGTGGCCATCGTCAATCCGCTGCAGATCCGCAACTTCGCCCGAGGCTGCGGATTGCTGGAAAAGACCGATAAGATCGACGCCTCGATCATCGCTCGGTTCGGCCAGGTGGTGCCGGTTCAGCTAAAGCAACCGCCCAGCGAAAACCAGAAACATCTCCTCATGCTCAATCGTCGCCGCAGTCAGATTCTCGAGCACCTCGGGGCCGAGCGCAATCGCCTCAAGCAGACGCAGGACCCCGAGGTCCAACAACTGATCGGCCAAGCCATCGAGTTTTATACCACGCAGTTGAAAGAGGTGGATCAGCGCATCAAAAAACTGCTCCACAGCCCCGAGTTTCAGCAGCAGGCCGAGCGCCTGCAAAGCGCTACGGGCATCGGCCCGGCCACCACGGCCACTCTCATCGCGGAACTGCCGGAGTTGGGCCAGATCAACAGACGGCAGATTGCCAAGCTGGTGGGGGTGGCTCCTCTGGCTCGCGACAGCGGCACGGTGCAGCGTCGCCGCAGCACATCGGCTGGCCGCGCCAACATCCGCAAGGTCCTCTACATGGCGGCCATCGTCGCCGTACGCCACAACGAAACCATGAAAGCGTTCTACCAACGCCTACTGGCCAAAGGAAAGCCCAAGAAGGTTGCCTTGGTCGCCGTCATGCGCAAACTGCTCCTGATCCTCAACGCCATGGAGAAAAACAAGCAAAACTACCGCGAGCCATCACTCGCTCTTGACAATCCCTAAGACAGCCGATGGCACCATAGGCGGAGCGGCACCAATTAGAGCAGATCGGCCGACCGGTGGCAAGATATAAGTGGGTGGCACCAAAGGCGATGGCATGAGGGCACCGAAGTAAAATGATTGGAAATATGTGGTCCAAAAAGTGTAAGTTGAGGCGAAATCGAAGTATCATAGAGTTTGGGTCGGGACAATGGTCTCGGCGATGCGCTTGGTGTCCCTCGTCAGTATCTCCTCGTTAGTTGGTTAGAAGATTCGCCAAGGAGTTTGATTGCCAATGTCTAGTTTTGTACCGTTGGAAGAAGCCGCGAAGCGTCTGGGGGTCACGACCGATGAGCTGGTCGAAATGCGTTCCCGGGGTGAGATTTTTGGCTATCGAGACGGTGGAAGTTGGAAGTTTAAGCCAGAGGAGATTGAGCGGGTCCTTGCTGAGCGTGCCGGAGGTGAGGCGTTGGATGAAGATCCGGGGGGATCGTCGTTGGCATTGGGTGGGGATGAATTGACTGGTTCTTCTGCCCAGAGTGATGTGGCATTGGTAGCTGATTCGGGGACCGGGAGCGACGTACGATTGGTTCCCAGTGGCGAGGAGCCAGATTTAGCGCTGGATGAAGACGATGATGATGAGTTGTCGTTGCTGGCTGAGGATGGGGAGGACTTGTTGGCCACTGTCAATGACAAGACTGCCGGTGCGGGAAGTGGCAGTGATATTCCCTTGGAAGGTTCGGATATTTTTGATCTGAAGCTGGCTGAGGGTTCGAACGTGCTTAGTGGGTCCGAGGTCGAACTAGGGAAAGAAGACGGTAGCGGGGGGCTGATTCAAGGTGATAGTGGCCGGACACCTGGGTCTGGGGATTTGGATATCGAGGGGAGTGATCTGCAGTTGGCGGACGATGATCTCGATTTGGCCGACGGAAGCGATTTAGTATTGGGAGCCGACAGCGGTATTAATCTGATGAGCCCATCCGACAGTGGAATTTCGCTTGAGGATGAACCGCTCGATTTAGCCGCCAGCGGCATTTCAGGGTTGGACTTAGCGGAAGAAGGATCCGATCCCGAGATTGCGGCGGCTGGAAGTGGCGTTGATTTTGCGCAGGATGAGGAGTTTCAGTTATCTCCCTCGGGTGCTTTGGATGTCGATGACGACAGTGGTTCCCAAGTTATCGAGTTGGAGGATTCGTCCGATTTTGGGGATCAGGCCGTTGCGCTCGATGACTCGGGACTGGAGGCGATTGAGGACATTGACGGTGGAGGGTTGGACGCTGCGGGGGACGAGTTGGCTGCGCCGGCGGCGGTTCCTGTGCAGGCTGAAGTCGGATTTGGTCTATTTGAAGTGCTTGGTCTGCTTACCATCCTTTTAATCATGGGATTGTCGGGCATCTTGGTTTCCGACATTGCCCGAAACATGTGGGCTTGGTCGGGGAACCACGATGCGCTTACAAGTGGGTTTGGCGAGATGATCATCAGTATTGTGAATCGTTAAATCCATCGCTTTCGACTTGTGGCGGGCAGGGAGTTTGCCACAGCGGGCTCGGGGCAGTTTACCTAGGCTTCTCTACTGCCTATCAGCCAGGGTGCATGAAGCAAATCGGCCTGTTGCTGGGCGACGCATCTTGTTAGCGTCAATAGCAAGGAACAAAGGATTAGATTGGGTGAATTCGTGTTCGCCCAGTTGGACCGAGCACGTGATACACGTCCTGTCATGGCGCCCGAATTGCAAGGAGGCTGGGATGGCGCGGAGGCGACAAGATTTCCACATCAAACGACTTCCGCTTGGGGGGCAGGTCGGAAAGCTCATTTCGACTGAGCGAGATTTGCGTCACGGGCAACTCCGGGCGGCGCAGGCCGTATTGATGGCGATGTGCCTGTTGATGGGGACACAAGGCGGTTGTCGAACGGTAGGCAAGGCTAAGTTGGTGCAGGAGTTACAGAGTGAGAATGCCCGGCTGCTTTCGGAGTATCGGGCTGAAAAGCAGCGCCGCCAAGAAATCGAAAATCGACTGGCCTTGATGGAACAACGATTGGCAGAAAGCGAGAAACTCCTGGCCAAACATTACTCGGGCACTGGCCAGTTGGGGGCGCAATCACCGGTCATGTCAGCGCAGTTGCCATCAAGCCAATCGAATTCCTCGGCTTCTAGAGCGAACGATTCTCTGCAGTGGCAACGTCGCCCTGATGCCCGGTAAGGTCACATGGTTAAACTGCACTGAGCTTATTCCGTCTGGGCCGGTGGCATACGCGGATCCCCAGGGAGGAGGATGAGGAAATGGTTGGGTAGATGAAAGCTGACACCATGATTTTGGGCGTCCACTCGAAGTCTCGCTAATCGATTCCCACGGTGTCGAGTACAATAAGTCTGATCGGTTACCAGCATAAGGCTGCACCAATGGTCCCGGGCCGGCCGTGCGTTCCTACAAGCGATAAACAATGCGAACCAAGCGTTCGCGTGGTAAAACGCCTGTGCCTGGCCGGGGATGCGTTGGCAAACCGAGAACTGGCTGAAGCTGAACTTGAACCGTAGCATGCGCTCGGTCGATCCGCCCTAGAGCCCACCGCCAGCGACCGATGCATGATTTTCCCACCTTTAGGCGCGTCGCCAGTAGCCCGCGTTTCATTTTCTGAGGAAGTGTTGAGCAGGGCTGGAATGAATCATCACCGGCGGTCATGATGCTGCCATCGGGTCGAGAAATCGGTTACGAGATTGATGGTGGTATCCCCGGCGATAGGTCGCATCAGATTCATTTAGAGGATTCCATGACTGAACGTTCGAAACCGTGCTGTTTTTATAGCAAGTGGTGGAGGCCGTTGTCGCTGCCGGTTGCCCATAGAATTTGGGGCATTCTCGGTGGGATGATGGTTGTTTTGCTCTTGACCGGTTGTGCGGGGGAGGAGGGCATTCGCACCTATCGCGTAGCCAAGGAAGATAGAACGCCTCGTCGTGTCCTTGAGCAGCCCACCGGTCAACGACAGCGGATGGTAGCCGCCATTGTGCCTCATGGAGAGGCAGCCTGGTTTTTCAAGTTCCAGGCAGCTCCCGAAGTGGTTCAGACGTTAGCTGGGGATTTTGATTTCATTTTGGCAAGCGTACATTTCGAACCGGACGGGGTACCGCATTGGGAGCTCCCCGATGAGTGGAGCCAAGTGCTCGAACAGGGCATTACCTATGCTCGAATTAGCCATCAAGGAAGTGGAGCGATGATCACGGTGACGCGCTTGCCTACGCGCGGCGGAGACGACGAAGCTGCTTGGCAGCGCTATGTAGCAGACAACATCAATCGATGGCGAGGCCAGTTAAGTTTGCCGCCTGCATCGTGGGAGGAGATTGCCGGGGCCGTACAGGAATTGTCCCGATTGACCGAGGGCAAGCGGAAGGCCTATCGAGTGGAACTAGAGGGACAGTCCAGTGGAGGGGGGATGGCAGCGCCGTTTGTCGGGGCGATGGCTCCAGCGGGCCGTCCCACCAGTATTCCGGGGGCAGAAGGAGGTGAACCTGGCGCCCCACCGGCTGTATCGGCAACTACTGGTAGCTCGAAAGACAGCAATTCCCCATTGCAGTTTGAGATTCCGGAGGGATGGAGGTCTCAAGACGTATCCCATTCGGCGATGCGTTTGGCGGCGTTCGCCATCGATGGGGAGCACGGGGCAGGGGAAGTAACCGTCATTCGTGCCGGGGGAGAAGCACGTGACAATCTGGGAATCTGGTTTGGGCAGATCGGTGTTCAACCGGACGCAGCGAAAATCGATGCAGTGATGGAAGCTGCCGAGACGGTTCAGGTCCAAGATCGTGTGGCAACCGTCTTCTGGGTCGATGGCCTGCAGTGGGGAAGTGATCAGGCGGTATTGGTGGCCATGATTCCAGATGCTACGGGTGAGTCGCTGTTCGTTAAACTTAAAGGTGACGCCAAGCTGGTTGATGCCCATCGCGCGGCATTTCAGCGATTTGTGACATCGCTGAAATGGTAATGCCTGATTCTGTCGCACACCGGAGGTGAGGTGGTGCACAAGGCACGTGGCTTCACTTGAGTAAGATTTCATAAACACGGATTTGTCCGGAAAGCAACAACGAGGTGATATGATGGCAGTGGGGGCGGGAGCTCGAGGAACGGGACGTGCGGTGGCATGGGATGCTGTGGCGTCCCCTTACCGTATTCTCAAGTTGCTTGGGTCGCTCAAGATTACCGTGACCATGTTCGCCTTGGCCATGTTCCTGGTGTTGGTTGGAACATTGGCGCAGGATGAGATGGATCTGCCAACGGTCAAACGCGAGTTTTTCACCTGTTGGATTGCCAACGTTCCGTTTGATGTTCTTTTTCCCATTACTCTGTTTCCGCACGACCAACCTTGGTTTGGTGGGCTGGGATTCTATTTCCCGGGTGGTGCTACCATTGGCTTGATCCTGTTGGTGAATTTGATCGCGGCCAAGACTACTCGCTTCCAGGTGCAAGCCAGAGGATGGCGTCTGGGAGCCGGGGTACTCGTTTCGCTGCTAGGGGCCGGGCTGATCACCGCGGTGATTCTGTCCAGCCATGCGGCTGATGGTTTGCAAGGAGAGCCTCCAGTTTCCTATGACACCTTGTGGAAACTGTTGCAATTCGGCTTGGCTGGTTTGACTCTGCTGTTGATCGGATTTCTATTTGTTACCAAGCTGCCCAGGCTGGCGCGGGCGGTGGTGGGCACCGGTGCGGTGGTGGCCTTTATGCTCACGGCAGTAGTGCTCGGCGGTGGCGAGGCAGTGCGGTTGGATGATTCCGGATTGCGCATTGTGTGGCAATTAGTGCAAGCAAGTGTTGCTTCATGGGTGACGCTGGCGGGATTATGGATCGTATTCGGCCAGCGTGGCGGCAATGTGCTTCTTCATGCCGGAGTGGGCCTGCTCATGGTGGGGCAATTCGTGTTCGGGGATCGGCAGATCGAGCAGCGCATCAGCCTGGCAGAAGGTGAGACGACCAATCTGGCGGTAGTTGAAGATGAGGTTGAGATCGCTTTGATTGATACGTCGAATCCTGAAGAGGATGTCGTGTATGCCATCCCCGAGGCGATGATTCGTCGTTACGCGAATACGGACCAGTGGATCGATGCTCCCGAGTTGCCCGTGAAGGTGCGCATCGTGCAGTGGATGCGCAATAGTCAATTGGAGCCGGCGCAGTCCTCTGATGACAATCCAGCCACGGCTGGCATGGGACTGCGGATGGTGGCCAAGCCGCTCAAGCCCTACGGAGGAGCGATCAGCGACAAGGTGAATTTGGCGGCCGCGTATGTGGAATTGATGGACAAGAAGAGCGGTCAGTCCTTAGGGACTTACTTGCTCAGCCAAGAAGTAAACGACTTGGCCCAATTGACCGGGGGCAGGCAACCGGACACCTACGAGCGTGTGGAAATCGATGGGAAGCCCTTCGATTTAGCGTTGCGATTTCGCCAGGAACGAAAACCCTACGAAGTTTACTTGAAAGACGTGCAGCGGCGAAACTACACCGGCACCGATACTCCCCGCGACTATTCCTCGCGCATCGTCATCACCGATCGTGCCACCGGTGAATCGCAGGAGGGGAAGACCTGGATGAACAACCCCATTCGCTATCGAGGGGAGACGTTTTATCAGAGCCGTTACAACCGAATTCGCGATGCACAGGGTAACCTCATCGAGACGACGGGATTGCAGGTGGTGCAGAATGCCGGGTGGGTGATTCCGTATGTGGCTTGCATGATGGTGTTTTGGGGGATGGCGGCCCACTTTGGAGTAACTTTCCTCCGATTCGCGGCGCGTTACTCCCGAGGGGCGGTGCGCGGCGGTGTGGCGTCTCAGCGCTCGGCCGGTCGGACACGACGCGCTGTTACGCTGGTGAGCGGCTTAGCGATCAGTGGCCTGACGGCTGCGTACCATGCGCTGCCTCCTAAAGTGGATTCCCATCAGGTCAATGTGCCCTTGCTGAAGCAGATACCGGCTCAGCATGAGGGACGGATCAAACCGTTTGACACGGTGGCGCGCAATGTCCTGCAGCGTATCAGCCAGCCGGTGTTCGGACGTACCGGAAAGATCAAGGTTTCCACGCAATCGACGGACGCCACGGAGGGCGCCGATCATTCCGGGAGCGGCGCTGCGAAGGGGGAAGCGTTGTTCATCTATCGTGAGCCGGTGGAATGGCTGCTGGGGGTCATGGCCCATGCCCCGTGGACTCGCCAGGCGCAGGTGTTCCGCATATATGCTCCGGATGTGCGAGCATTCCTCGATCTGGAACAGCGACGCGGATATCGTTACTCCTACGAAGAGATCGAACCGAAGTTGGAAGCCTTTCGGGCTGAGATCGACAAGTTGCGCGGGAAAGATCCCAACACACTCAGTTTTCGCGAAAAGAAGTTCGTAGAGCTGCATGGTAAATTGAATCTGTTCGATTTGATTTGGCTGGCTTATCAAGAGCCACCCTTCCCACCGGTGGATAACGTACAGACGGACGAGCAGCGGGAAGAGTTCTTCGCGCGCGTCATGCAGATTTTCGAGGTCATGCAGCAACTTGAAGCTGGAGGGCCACCGGCGCTGATTCCTCCTCTGGGAGATCCCACGCAGGATATCGTAGCGGATGCCAAGTGGCAGGCCTACGGTCCAGCGCGGTTCGCCGAGGTGATCGCACCATTAGTGGGAATGTCGGATCAACAACGCAACCCGATGGTTGGACGTTTGGCCGTGTTGTTGGACGCAGCTCGACGCGATGATGCTCAAGCGATCAACAAGGCATTGGAAGAATACCACGCCGCGCTGTTGCAAATGCCTGTGGCGGCTAAAGTGTTGAAGAAGGTAGACGCAGAAACATGGCTGAACCGCTTCAGTCCCATCACGCAAGGGGTGACGTTGTACCTGTTGGCACTGTGCCTCGGTTTTGCCAGTTTTCTCGTGCGGACTGATGATTTGCGTCGAGAAACCTTCTGGTTGTTGGTTGGTGTTTTCGTGATTCACACGATTGCCATCGCGTCGCGGATCTACATTTCCGGGCGGGCGCCGGTCATCAATTTGTACTCCTCTGCCGTGTTCATCGGTTGGGCTTGCGTGTTGTTCGGTATCATCCTGGAGCTGCTTTACCCCTTGGGAATCGCCAACCTGGTGGCCGCATTGACGGGAGCAGTGACATTGAGTGTCGCTGGCTTCCTGGACACGAGCGACACGATGCCCGTATTGCAGGCAGTATTGGATACGCAATTCTGGTTGTCGACGCATGTGATCACGATCACGCTCGGTTACGCGACTACGTTTGTCGCCGGTATTCTAGGGATCTGTGCGTTGGTCCACCGCATGGTCAACTCGTATGACGCCTACCCGGCGGAAGAGCGACCGCGTGAACTGGAGGATATTCAACAAGTTCTCTATCGCATGACCTACGGCGTCGTATGTTTCGCGTTGTTTTTCAGCTTTATCGGTACCGTGCTGGGAGGGCTCTGGGCCGACGATAGTTGGGGGCGATTTTGGGGGTGGGATCCGAAAGAAAACGGAGCGCTGATGATCGTCTTATGGAATGCGATCCTGTTGCATGCCCGTTGGGACAAGCAGGTTGGCCCGCGGGGCTTCGCGTTGCTCGCCGTGTTCGGCAACGTGGTCACCGCCTGGTCCTGGTTCGGTACCAATCAATTGGGCATCGGATTGCATAGTTATGGGTTTACCAGTGGAGCGCTGATGGGATTGATCACTTTCGCCTCGCTCAATATCCTGCTGGTCATCGCAGCGTGGACGGTAACGCGCGTGCAACGCTTGCGAGCGTCCGCTGCGGTGGCGTCCTAGGTAAACGAGGGAGGCGGGGTCAACCGGTCGAGCGAGTTGTTGCCGATGGTCGCTCGCCGGGGGAGAAGAAATCGCGAGGTCGTATGACGAGCGGCGAATGTCGAACCGCAGCGGGAGCGGCGATGGGAAGGTGGCAGATCATCGCGGCATCCGTGTTGTGGAGTACCAGCGGTTTCTTCGCCAAAGCTCCGTGGTTCGACGGTTGGCCGAGTGAAGATCGCGGGACGTTGTTGGCGTTTTGGCGGAGCGCATTCGCCATCCTCATTCTGTTGCCGTTGGTACGCCGCCCCGATTTTCGCTGGCCGATGCTGCCGATGACCGCATGTTTTGCCGTCATGGTTTGGTCGTTCATGACCGCGATGGTCTATGGTCCAGCCGCCAACGCGATCTGGTTACAGTACCTTGCGCCGGCGTGGGTAGCGATGGGCTGTGTGTTGCTGCTGCGAGAGCCGCTGCAGTGGGTTGACCTCCGCTTGATCGCCTGGTGCCTGGCTGGTGTGCTGATCATTCTCACCGTGGAAGTGGTACGAGGATGGCTGCCAGCGGCCGAGAGTGGTGTTCAGGAAACGGTAGTGCTGGCTCGCCCCTGGTTAGCCACAGGGATGGGGCTCTTGTCGGGAGTGGCATTTGCAGGCGTCGTGCTGTGCATGCGGGCATTGCGGGATATGGATTCGGCGTGGTTGATCACTTGCAATCATGGAGCTACCGCTCTCCTGTTGCTTCCTTGGGTGATCGCTGCGGAGGGGAGCATCGCCTGGTCAGGATATCTTGCCCTGGCCTTGTTCGGGATGCTGCAGATGTCCCTGCCCTACGTCTTGTTCGCGCGGGGATTGCGATCGGCTAGTACCGCTGAAGCGTCCGTGCTCACCCTTATCGAACCGTTGCTCGTGCCCGTTTGGGTCTACGTCGCCTGGCACGAACACCCTAGCTATGAGCCGCCGGGGTGGTGGGTATGGTGCGGCGCGGCGTTGATTTTCATCGGCCTGGTCCAGCGATACGGGTCCGCGATGCGGCTGCAGTGGCGCATGGGCCGGTATGCCGCACGTGGCAACGAAGGGACCGAGCGGGGATGTGCTACTGAGGTTGCTGTGGCGGGGGAGCGGAATTCGGTTTCAGATGCGAATCGAAGAATTTTACCGCCCGATTCAAATGTTCTTGACCGTTGAAAGGGCCATGACCACCGCCGGGAACGATCACCAGCGCGCTTTCGACACCTGCCTGTTGCAAGGCCTCGTGCAACATTTGGCTTTGCTGATATGGCACCAAGGGATCGGCATCGCCGTGCACGATGAGCATGGGAGGGTCCGCGGGATCGATGTAGGTAATCGGGTTGGCCATGCGGGCGCGATCGGGCACGGTTTGCACCGGAGCGCCGAGGAGCAGGGATTCAGGCGAGTTGGGGCCGTCATGGTCCAACCGGCTGTCGGGACCTGATTGAGCTCCCATCTGCAACAGATCGACTGGACCGAAATAATCGCAGACTGCTTGAACCGCACTGGAGGCACTGGTCGTACCCAAATCTCCTTCCAGCTCAGTATGGTTACCGCTGGTGCCGACCAGTGCGGCGAGATGCCCGCCGGCGCTGGCTCCCCACGCACCGAAGCGCTGAGGATCCAGGCCCCATCGATTCGCATTGGCTCTCAAGAACCGAATCGCTGCCTTGCAATCGTGGATTTGCGCGGGAAATATGGCGTCGCTGGAAAGGCGATAACCGATACTGGCCACGGCATAACCGTGTTCGGTCAAGTAAACGATGGGGCACGGAAAGCGGTCGCCACCCCGCCACGCGCCGCCATGGATCCAGATCACCAGTGGCCAGGGAGCTGACGCAGTAGTGTGGGCATCGCGTCGAGGAAGATACAGGTCGACTCGCTGGCGGGGATGCCCGTCGGGGACGTAAGGCAAGTCCCTTTCCACTCGCACTCCCTCGGGAATTCGGGCAGCGCGTCGCGGTCGTTCCTGCGGTCTGCCATCAGGGGGTTGCCCCCACGAGATGTTCGCTGCGGAAGCGATCAGCAGCCAAGCGAGGTAGGCGCTAAGTTGCCGTTTCATGCGCAAGCAGGACCAGTGCATCAGTGGAGACTCCCCGATAAGAATGTAGTTTTCCCTTTCGCCCAGTACGCCCGCCGTTGGTCGCCACTGATTATACCGCGCGACTGGCGGCACGGGGCCTGCCAGGAACGTGGGACCAACGGTTCAGGGGCCGCGCGAATGCGGCGTGAGCAGCAGGCTGCGGCACAGGGAGGTCGATGGTGTTCGTCGCTGAGGCATCGCGTTGTTCACAGCCAGCCCATCGCGACCAGAGAGTGACGGACGACGAGCCCGGCCACGACCACGCTGACCATGCTCATTAGTTTGATAAGGATATTCAAGCTCGGGCCGCTGGTGTCCTTGAACGGATCACCCACGGTATCGCCCACCACCGCGGCCTTGTGCGCTTCAGAGCCCTTGCCTCCTAGGTTGCCGCCCTCGATAAACTTCTTGGCATTGTCCCAACTTCCTCCGGAGTTTGCCATGAATACGGCGACACAAAAACCGCTGGCGAGCGAACCGGCCAGCAATCCGAGTACGCCACCTACTCCCAGCACCAACCCGGTGAGCACGGGAGTTAGTAACCCGAGCAAGGAGGGGAGAACCATTTCACGTTGCGCTGCCTTGGTGCTGATCTGAACCGGGCGGGCATAATCGGGCTTGGTGGTTCCTTCCAAGATGTCCGGATTGTCGCGAAGTTGGCGACGAACCTCCTCGACCATGCCGTGAGCGGCTCGACCGACCGCTTTCATGGTCATGGCGCAGAAGACGAATGTCGCCATCGCTCCCAAAAACACTCCGATCAATACGCGGGGGTTCATTACCGTTGCCGCGTAGTAGTTGGCGAAATCGAGCAGCGTGGCGATACGCAGATTCACCAGCTCGGCATGGTTGGCCACGATCTCCACGCGCCAATGATCGGACTGCGTTGTATCCAGTGCCATCAGTTGGGGAGGGATTCTGGCTGGTCCTTGCGTAAAGTCGAGCCCGTTCCACTGCTCGGTTAGGGTGGGTGAGGTTTTCAGGAGGTAAGGCATGGCCAGGAAACCTTGATGTTGCTCCCCCGATTTGGCCAGTACGAAGCCAGGGGACAGCTTGTACAATCCGTCCTCGACTAGCTCCACCACCGCGCTATCGGCCCATCGTTGGAAACCGATGCGTACCTCTTCCACGTAGGCTGCGAGCAAAGCCAAGGCGGTCAGGGCAGCCGAGCCGATGGCAAAACCTTTGCCTGTGGCCGCCGTGGTGTTCCCCAAGGAATCGAGGGCGTCAGTGCGCTGGCGAACCGTGGGCTCCAGTCCTGCCATCTCCGCATTGCCGCCCGCATTGTCGGCGATCGGTCCATACGCATCAGTGGCTAGCGTGATTCCCAAAGTGCTGAGCATGCCCACTGCAGCGATACCGACGCCATAGAGTCCAAGAGCGAAGTAGGGTGGGTTGTTCAGTTGCCATCCACAGGCGAAACCAAATGCTAAGAGCATGCCGATGCAGATGATCAGCACGGGAGCCCATACGCTCCCCATGCCATCGGCGATGCCGCCGATGATGATCGTGGCCGGCCCCGTTTCTGCTTCACGGGCCAATCGTCGCGTCGGAGCGTACTCGTCGCTGGTTACGTACTCGGTGTACTTGCCGATGAGCCATCCGGCCATCAGCCCCACGATGACACTGACGGCGATTCCCGGAATGGGGCCCAGTTGGGCCCCGGGAACCCGTGGCATCAACCACCAGCAAAGGGCCACCGTAGCGAGGCACACGGCGAACGAAGAAAAATTGATTCCACGACTGAGGGCGGCCAGCAGGTTCTTCTGACTCGTATCCTCATCCGTCCGCACCAGGTAGATGCCCGCGATGGAGAGGAGGATTCCGACGCCTGCCAAGGCCATGGGGAGGAGGACGGCATGGAGTTGATTCGCGTGGCGCTGTTCGGGAGTGAGGTCCGGGACCAGATAGGGACTGGCGAATGCCGCGACTCCCAAGGCGGCGCTGGCTAAGATCGAGCCGCAATACGATTCGTACAAGTCGGCTCCCATCCCCGCCACATCGCCCACATTGTCGCCTACATTGTCCGCGATTGTCGCCGGATTCATCGGGGAATCTTCGGACATGCTCTGTTCGACTTTGCCCACCAGGTCGGCGCCCACGTCGGCCGCTTTGGTGAAAATGCCGCCGCCGACTCGTGCAAAAAGCGCTTGAGCACTAGCCCCCATGCCGAAGCACAACATGGCCACGGTGATCGCTTCGAGGCTCATGCGATGTTCCTCCCCGGCCAAGGCAGGAACGATCCAAAAGAGGATGGCGAACCAAGTAGTAATGTAGGCCAGGCCCAAACCGACCACCGTCAGCCCCATCACTGCACCACTGCGAAAGGCCACTCGTAAGCCCTGATTCAAGGAATGGCGAGCAGCCGCTGCTGTCCGCGGGCTGGCCTGGGTGGCAGTCTTCATTCCTAACCAGCCACTTAGACCGGAAAAGAATCCCCCGGTTAGGAAGGCGATGGGCACAAATTTGCTTTGCAAGCCGAACTGGAAAGCCGCTACTGCCAACAGTGCGGCGATAACGAAGAACACCAGGGTAACCACCACGTATTGCTGGCGGAGATACGCATTGGCCCCATCCCGCACGGCGGCGGCGATCGACCGCATCTCCTCGGTCCCCTCATCCTGTTGCATCATCCAGCGGTAGAAAACCCACGCTTGAATCAAGGCGACCATCGAAGCAGCGAAAGCGATCCCCCAAATGAGCACGTCCATGGATGTCGTTTCCTATTGAGCGTCTTGAATCCGCACGATGCGTGTCTCGCGGTTTTGCCCCCTTGGCAGGGAAGCTGAATACGCCAGTTCGGTAAGGACGGTTGGCAAGCGAAAAGGCTCCGGCACTACCTCTTCCCGTTCATTCTCGGGTATTGTTGCCATGTTTTCCCTTGTCGTGGAATTCGTGGCAGGTTTCGTTCCCTTAGGATTAGACCAAAGTTTTTGGTGGGCGACAATCAGGGTTGCCAACCCTTTTGGCGATCACCCGATCGACCAATGGACCGGAGACGGAATGTCCAGTCGTCGAAGGTGCGCCAAGTCATGCAATCTCTGTGCCGTACGGCCATAGGGGAGGCGATGTGGTTGCCATTTTCCCAGCGACTGCCACCATAACATGCGCTGGGGGGGGCGGGCCCATTGGAACTGCGAGCTAGATGGCCCTTCGGGCTTTCGGGGGGCTGCTTCGGGCAGCGCGCAGCGAGGCCGCGAGTTGCATCCAGTATGATGAGGGGCAGAGTTACCCATCGTGGGGTGCGAAAAATGGTGCCCGGTGTCTTGACGGAGGAAGAGCATGCCAAGTTTTGTCCATGCTGCAGACCTGCATTTGGATAGCCCGTTGAGGGGGTTGGAGCGCCATGAGGGGGCTCCCGTTGCGGATATCCAGATCGCTACGCGTCGTGCGTTGGAGAACCTTGTGGAGTTGGCCATCGATCGGCGGGTCGACGCCGTCGTGTTGGCTGGCGACTTGTACGACGGCAATTGGGACGACTACCACACGGGGCTTTTTTTTACTCATCAGATGGGGCGGCTGCGCGAAGCAGATATTCCGGTGGTTGCCATCGCTGGCAACCACGATGCGATCAGCAAGATGACGCGTTCGCTACCTTTGCCCGACAATTTTCAATTGCTCGGACACCAACAAGCGGAAACGGCATCCTTGCCGAAACTGCGTCGAGCCGGTTTGGCCATTCACGGGCGTTCCTTTGGCAAGCAAGCGGAACGGGAACGGATAGTGGTCGAGTACCCGCCTGCAGTACCGGGGATGTTCAACATTGGTCTGCTCCATACCTCGCTCAGCGGCAGCGAAGGCCATGACCCTTATGCCCCCTGCACGATCGAGGATTTGCATGCCAAGCAATACGATTATTGGGCGCTGGGACATGTTCACCAGCGGCAAATCGTCTCTCGCGACCCGTGGGTGATATACAGTGGGAATACTCAGGGGCGGCATATTCGCGAAACGGGAGAAAAGGGATGCTATGTGGTGGAGGTCCATGCCGATGGCAGCGTTCATCCCACCTTTCATGCGTTGGACGTGGTCCGTTGGGTACATTGCCAGGTGGACGCTGGCAGCTACGAGCGGCCAGAGGATGTGCTCGAGGATGTGGAGTCCAGGATTTGCGAATTGTTGCCGCGCCATGAAGGGCGTTTGATGGCGCTGCGCGTCGAGGTGGGGGGGCCGTGTCGATTCCACGAGCGGTACGCGGCCGCGCGCACGCACTGGGACCATCAGGTGCGGGGGTTGGCCGCCGGTCTGGCCCCGGGGCGGTTGTGGATTGAAAAGGTTCGCTGGACCACACGGCCGTGGCGAGAGCAGGATTGGGGTGGCGATGGCGATGGGCCAATTGCCGAATTGCTGCATGTCTTCCGCGAGGTGCAAGGGGATGAGGCGACGTTGCGCGAGTTGCGCACGGAGTTGCATGCGTTGAAACGGAGGTTGCCCCCGGAGGCGATGGGGGATGCCGACGGAATTCGGCTCGACGATTTGCACTGGTTGCGCACCATGCTGGGCGAAGTGGAGCCGATGCTGGTGGGGCGCCTGCAGGGAGGAGTGGGGCAGTGAGAATCTCACGTCTGGAATTGTTGCGATACGGTCCTTTTGACAATCAAGTGCTCGAATTCGCGGATGACGGTCGCGGATTGCATTGTGTCTTTGGACCGAATGAGGCGGGGAAGAGTTCTGCCCTGGCCGCGGTGATCGATTTCCTGTTCGGCTTCGAGCGCCAGACACGAGCCAACTTTCGCTATGGCAATTCCGAATTGCGGATTGGGGCAGAGGTCGTGTGGGAGGATGGGCGGCGACTGCGCGCGGTGCGTCGCAAGGGGATCAAGCACACGTTGCTCGACCCGGAGAGCGGCAAGCCCCTGGATCCGCGATGGTTGCGCGAAAGCCTGGCCGGTCTGAGCCCCGAGGTTTTTCGGCGCCGCATGGGGATCGATTACGACATCGTCCGCGAGGGGCGTGTGCAGGTGCAGGCAGGAAAGGGGGAACTGGGGGAGGCGCTGTTTGCGGCCGGCAGCGGGTTGACCAACCTCCTGCGATTGCGGCAGGATCTGCAGCAGGAGATGGACGAGCTATTCAAGCCGTCGGGGACCAAGCCCGCACTGAATGCTGCCATTGCCGAATACAAGAAGTTGCGAGAAGAACAGGCTGCCGCCTCCTTGCCCACCGACCGATGGGCAAGCAGCAAACGGGCGTTGGACGAGGTGCAGCGACGCCTCGATGCGGCGCGTGCTGCAGTCAGAGAGCTGGACGCGGCCAGGCAACATTGGCAGCGCGCGGTGGATGCATTGCCGCTAGTCCGCCGACGTGATGAACTGATCGATCGCCTGGCTGCAGTGAAGCACGTGCCCTTGTTGGACGGTCATTTTTCCGAGCGACGCCGGGAAGCGATCAGTCGCCGCTTGTTGGCCGAATCGCAGCTGCAGGAGGCCGCCGAGCGGCTCGACAAGTTGCGGGCCGAGCTCGAGCAGATCGCCGTGCCTAACAAACTGATGGCGCACGCAGAGGAGATCCGCGAACTTTCCCAAGAGCTAGGGGCCTATCGTCAGGCAGTGCAGCAGCGGACCCCTGTCCGCGACCGGTTGGAAGTCCTCGAACAGGAAATCGCCGGCTTGTGGCAGCAGTGGCAGCAGTTCAACAGGGGAGAATCTGCCGAGCCGCAGTGCGTTACCAGAGCCCAGCGCGAGCGCATCGCGGAGCTGGCCGAGCTGCGCACGCGCTATGTTGCCGAATACCAACAGATCCAACAATCGGTCGATCGATTGCGAACTGAGGCTTGCGCGAGGAAAAACGCTCTCGATGCGCTTCCTTCCCCCCCGGATACCGGCGAGCTCGTGCGGCGGATCAATGCCGCTCGGCAACTGGGAGATGTGGAGGTACGACTCGACAGTTTGCGCAGCAAGTTGGCGCACCTGGAACAACAGGCCGCAACGGAGTCGAGAAAGTTGCAGTTGAAGGACGCGACGCTTGATCGGCTAGCCGTGTTGCCGATCCCCGATGAGTCCATCGTGGAACGGTTTGAGCAGAGTTTGGAACGGTTGCAGCTGCAACGGACCCAGCTCCAGCAGCAGTGCACGGAGCTGGAGAAGAGGATCGCGGTTCGAGAAAGCGAACTCAGTACGTTGCAGGGCCAGGATGCATTGCCCACGGTGGCGGATTTGCAATCGGCGCGGCAGCATCGCGATGCGCTGTGGAAGCAGATTCTGCTCGTCAACCACCGCGAGGAGTCATTCGCCGAGGACGGGCCGGTCGACGGCGAGCCGACGGAGGACTGGACGAAGCTCGGGCAACAGTTCGAACGGGCGATGGCCCAGGCCGATGAAATCGCCGACCGGTTGTGGCGGGAGGCCGGCAAGGTGGCCGAGCGGGCAGGGCAGATTGCGGAGCTGGCCGGTTGGCGTACCGAACTAAGTAAGCTGCACGAGGAACAGTGTCGATTGGATGCCGAGCTGCGTGTGGAAACCGAGCGGTGGCGCAGGCACTGGCAAGCCGCCGGTATTGAGCCCCGGGAGCCACGGGGCATGCGGACCTGGCTGAGAAGGTATCACGAAGTGCTCATCAAGCTCGACCAGATTCAGGAGGTGCGCGCAGAGATCACCGCCGGGCAGCAGCGTATTGAGCAGACGCGAGAGCTCTTGGCTGCCGCCCTCCAAAACGTGGGACAGACGCTGGACGAAGCCGCAGGTCTGCGGGGGTGGGTCGAGCAAGCGGAGGCGGTGGCCGAGCATCTGGAGGAACAACGCCAGCAGCGACGGGCCGGCGAGACGGAATGGCGACGTGTCGAGAAGGATCTGGAGCGAGAGCAACGAAGATTGCAGCACGCCCAATCGCAACTCGATGCATGGGAGACTCAATGGCGGTCCGCCGTGGAGTCGCTGAACCTCTCCCCCGATCTCTCTCCCGCCGAGGCGCAGGCGGTGCTGGAAACGATTCGCGAGTTGGATCAACGCCAGCAGGCGACGGCAGAGTTGCGGCGCCAGTTGCAGCGCAACGAGGAGGTTTACCAGCGTTTTCAACGGGTGCTTGCAGCACTGCTTCAGAACATGGGTGAGCAAGCTGGGGGCAACGCGGCGGATACTCTGGTCATCCAGTTGCGTTCGCGTTTGGACGAGGCTGAGAGACTCGTCGTCAAACGCGATGAATTGCAAAAGCGAATCGCCGAACAAGAGCGGATCCAGGAGCAGGCCAGAGCCGCATGGTTGCAGGCGGAGACGGAACTGCATGCGCTGTGTGAGGAAGCAGGGTGTGATCGCCCGGAAGAACTTCCCGCAGTCGAGCAGCAGTCGCAGACACGGAAGGAGTTGGCCACCGAGTTGCGGTTGGTCGAGCAGCGATTGCACGAACTGGCCGGAGGGGGCCCGCTCGAGGAGTTGGTGGCGGACGTGCGGCCCATGAATGCCGAGGAGGCTCGCCGCCAATTGCAGCAGGTCGCCGAGCAGCTGGAGCGAGAGCGTCAGGAATGCGATACCTTGCATGTTCAACTGGGGAAGCTTCAGGAGGTGTTGAAGGCTTGGGATGGAAGCGCCGATGGGGCGCGGGCCGCCGCCGAGGCGGAGATGGTGTTGGCGAGAATCAAGGAACACGCCGCCCAATGGGTCCGCTTGAAATTGGCGACGTCTCTGCTACAGCGAGGCATCCAGCGGTACCGCGAGCAGAACCAAGGCGCGCTGCTCGAACGCGCCAGCCGCCTGTTTCAGCAGCTCACCTTAGGTTCGTTCGAGCATCTTGATGTTGATTACGAGTCATCCCCCCAGCCTGTATTGGTCGGTGTACGGCCCAGCGGAAGGCGGGTAGGTGTTGAGGGGATGAGTGAAGGGACTTGTGACCAACTCTATCTCGCTCTGCGTTTGGCGGCCATGGAAACGTATTTGGAGGAGCATCCTCCGTTGCCGCTGATTGTCGACGACGTTTTGGTCATGTTCGACGATCGACGAGCGGAGGTGGCCTTGGAGATCCTCGCCCGCATCGCTCGACGCACGCAAGTGATCTACTTTACCCACCATGAGCACTTGATCGATATCGCCCGCAGCAAGTTGAAGGATGAGCAGTGGCACGAATTGCGGCTGACCGAAACTGCTGCCGTGGCGCAGTAACCGGACGCTGGCCGGTGCCCTCCGCCGGCTCGTCGTCGCCATCGAGTCCGTTGGGGAAGGTGGGCTGGGAGGGGTAGTGGAGCCTTGATTGTCGGCTAGGGAAGAGGGGGAGTTGTGGGTGGTCGGTGGCCGGAATTGGCTCATAATAGAGGAGATGAGCAAACGGTCAGGCGACGCGGCATCGTGGAACCTGGCGCAGGGAGTGTCCTCCCCGCCCACCTAGGCAATTCGACAAGGCGATTTAGTGATGGAAGTAATACTGGCGGCTCCACGCGGATTCTGTGCTGGGGTCCACATGGCGGTAAAGAGTCTCGAATTGGCTCTGCAACGGTTTGGGGCACCCGTGTATGTTTACCACGAAATAGTGCACAACCGTCATGTGGTGGACCAGTTCACCCACCAAGGGGCGATCTTTGTCGACGATCTTCAGCAGGTGCCCGCCGGAGCCACCGTGTTGTTTTCGGCCCACGGCGTTGCGCCGGAGGTGCGTCAGGCGGCCAAGGAACGAAATCTAACGGCTATCGACGCCACTTGTCCGTTGGTGACCAAGGTGCATCTCGAAGCGGTACGATTTGCCAAGGCGGGTTATACGATCCTTCTCATCGGCCATGCTGGTCATGACGAAGTGGTAGGGACGATGGGGGAAGCGCCCGAGGCCATCGTGCTGGTGGAGACCGCCGAGGATGTCGATCGATTGAATTTCTCCGCCGATACGAAGTTGGCCTATTTGACGCAGACGACCCTGAGTGTCGATGACGCCAACCGCATCATCGACCGCTTGCGGCAGCGATTTCCGTGGATCGAAGGGCCGCCGAAGGAGGACATCTGCTATGCCACGCAGAATCGTCAAGAAGCGGTCCGTTTGCTCAGCCAACGGGCGGATGTCGTCTTGGTCGTTGGGAGTCAAAACAGCAGCAACAGTCAACGGTTGCGCGAGTTGGCGGCCGAACGTGGCAAGAACGCCTACTTGATCGATGGACCTCAAGATATCGATCCCGCTTGGTTTACGCCCGATAGTCGAGTCCTGGTGACGGCTGGGGCCAGCGCGCCGGAGACGCTCGTTGCCGCGGTGGTGCAGTGGTTGCAGGAGCGGTACCAAGCGCGGGTGAGCGCTGAAACGGTGCGCGAGGAAAAAGTGGTCTTTCCGTTGCCACGTCCGCTGCGGGATGCAGCGAAGGACCCTGCAGTAGCCTCCTCCCCGGCGGCGAGCTGATGTCCTAGAATGGCCCCACAACGCCCGGCAAGAGCGTCCGTTGCCGGTTGTTGCTGAAATCGCGTGGTACCGGGGCAGGAGCATGGTGGAGCTCGAGGGAAGACTGAGGGAACTGGCGGCCGCTTGGCGGTGTCGGCATTTGTTGGATCTGGAGAGCCTAGAGGCCAACGAGCTGACTACGCTACTGGAAGCGGCCGATTTGTTTGCCGAGCATTTTCGACGCCGGCGAGGCAAGCTGTCGCTGCTGGCCGGTCGCACCGTCGCCAACCTTTTTTTCGAAAACAGTACGCGGACGCGGAATAGTTTTTCTTTAGCGGCCAAGCGACTGGGGGCCGATACCATCGAATTCTCCTCGGCCGGTTCGTCGGTGGCCAAAGGAGAAACCTTCATCGATACGGCGAAAACCATCGAAGCGATGGGGGTCGACGCCGTCGTCACGCGTCACTCGACGCCGGGCACCTCGCATCTGCTGGCCCGACATCTCCAGTGCAGCGTGTTGAATGCCGGAGATGGGCCGCACGAGCATCCCACCCAAGGGCTGCTGGATATTCTCACCATCCGCCAGCAGCGTGGACGCATTGAAGGGTTGACGGTTGCCTTGGTGGGCGATATCGCCCATTCGCGCACGGCGCGCAGCAACATATGGGGGCTCAAGAAGTTAGGGGCTCACGTGATCGTCTGTGGGCCGCGAACGTTGGTCTCCCCTCAATGGGCCGAGTTGGGGGTGGAGGTGGCCTACAACCTGGACGAAATCTTGCCGCGCTGCGATGTGCTGAATCTGCTGCGTATTCAGTTCGAGCGGCAAGCGACGAGGCCTTTTCCCTCGGTGCGCGAGTATGCCCTGCTTTATGCCATGAACGCCGACCGCATTGCACGCAGCAAGCCGGACATCTTGATCATGGCCCCGGGGCCCATCAATCGCGGCGTGGAGATTACTCCGGACGTGGCCGACGGTCCCCACTCGGTCATTCTCCAACAAGTAAGCAACGGCATCGCCGTGCGCATGGCCGCTCTGTGGCTCCTGTTACACAGCACTCGCGCCGACGATTGGGTGACCTAGGAAGGATAGGCTTGGTAGGGGCGAAGCAATGCAGCATGAGCGATGGTTGATTGAGCATGGGCGGTTGGTGTCCCCGGCCGATGGCTTGGATCGTCCGGGGCGACTGTTGCTCGTCGACGGCAGGATCGCTGCCATCGATCCTGCCGATGGAGACTTGCCACCGGATGTCGCGCGTGTCGATGCGTCGGGGTGTTATGTGATCCCTGGATTGGTCGATATCGGCGCGGAGCTTGGTGAGCCAGGGCGGGAGGAGGACGAAACGATCGAGACGGGGACGGCGGCGGCATTGGCCGGTGGATACACGTCCCTGGCGTGTGCCGCTAGCACCGATCCGCCGATCGACACCCCGGCTGGGGTCGAGTTCGTGCGGCAGAAGGCCGCTCGTGCCGACGGTTGCCGGGTATACGTCATCGGCTGCGTGAGCAAGGGACGGCAGGGGGACGAGTTGGCGGAGATCGGAGGGCTGGTCGAGGCGGGGGCCGTGGCATTGAGCGATGCCCCCAAGCCATTGCATAACACGGCCTTGTTGCGACGTGCCCTCGAGTACTGCGCCATGTTTGATCGGCCGGTCCTCGACATGCCAGAAGTGCCCAGCCTGACGCGTGGCGGCGTGATGCATGAGGGGCTGACCCAACTGGTGCTCGCCTTGGCCCCGATGCCTGCTGAAGCCGAGGATTTGGCCACTTCTCGCGACTTACGCCTATTGGAAACGACGGGCGGACGTTTGCACCTGACCAGTATTTCCACCAGCGGCGGGGTCGAATTGGTGCGTCGTGCTAAGGCACGGCACTCGCCCGTTACCGTCGGGGTGCATATCGCCAACCTCTGTTTTTGCGACCAGCAGATGCGCACGTTCGACTCGAGTTTGAAAGTCAATCCGCCGCTGCGCAGCCCAGAGCACATCGAAGCGTGTTTGGAGGCGGTCGCTGACGGCACCATCGATGTCATCGCCAGTGGCCATCAGCCACGATCGCTGGAGAAAAAAATGCAGGAATTGGATGCGGTGCCCTTTGGCATGACGACTCTGGATACCGCATTGGCTCAAGCCCACACCTACTTGGTGCGGACTGGCAAGCTCGATTTCGCCCGTCTCGTGCAGTGCATGGCCACTGGGCCGGCACGTGTTCTCGATTTGCCAGCCGGCCGTCTAGCGCCGCAAGTGCCAGGCGACGTGGTGATTTTCGATCCACAGGCTCGGTGGACGGTCACCCCACAGACGATGGGTTCACGTAGTCGCAATACGCCGCTGCTCAATCAAGAGCTGGTAGGGCGAGTTCGTGATGTGTGGGTCGGTGGGCGCAGAAAAAAACCGCTTGACGACAGGACGTCGCCAAGCGGCAATTAGCGAATCTTCCGTCAGGCGGCGGCAAAAACGGAGCCGCTGCGAGACTGGCGAAGGTCGGGCGTGCTACTGCACTCGCCGTTCATTGACCTTGGCCAACGCGAAATATTGGTCCCTCTGCCGGATAGTCCAGACGGAAGTTCAGATGGGGATTATCTGCCCCACACCTTCATCATAGGTCCTGAGGAGAGGACAGCAAGGTTCATCGGCCAATTCTCCGTCCAGGATTGACCGTTTTTTCAAAAAGCGGAAGCTGAACCCTCGGTCCTACCCAATGGGGCTCCGCGCAGTGGAAATCTGGGCAAGAGAAGTGGTGGTCCCATGGGCAGTGCAGGCCGAGGATTCGGTAAGCCGGCGAGGTGGAGTCAGGGGAGAGATGCATCATGTCAGGAGTGTGCGAAAGGAATGAGACGGCCGACGGTTTGAATGCCGCCGCGTGGAGGCTTGCTCAACATGCGATCGATCGTGCTGCAGCGCTAAACGCCGCTGTCCATCGCCTGGGCAACGGCGCGACGTTGATCGACTGTGGGGTGCAAGCGCCCGGTAGTTTGGCGGCCGGGCTCGTCCTCGCCCGATTATGCCTGGCCGGGCAGGCGGAGGTGCAATTGGTTAACGGTGATCGAACTGTTTGGCCGGGGCCATGGATTGAAGTGCGGACCGATGCGCCGGTCCGATCGTGCATGCTCAGCCAATATGCGGGGTGGCCGATTGAGACGCCAGACGGCCAGTTCTTTGGCATGGGATCGGGGCCCATGCGCGTGCGGCGAGGAAAAGAGGAATTGCTTCGGGAATTGGGCGCAGAGGACCAAAGCTCTTGTGCTGTGGGCGTGGTGGAAGCGGACCAGTTGCCCGATGAGGCCCTCGTCGATCGCATGGCGAAAGAATGTGGAGTGGAGAGCGAACAGTTGATCCTAGCGGTGGCTCCCACGCGAAGCATCGCGGGGGTTGTGCAGGTGGTGGCCCGTTCCGTGGAGACTTGTTTGCATAAGCTGCATGTGTTGGGAGGGGACCTGAAGCAAGTAGTGGCCGGTTGGGGGCTAGCCCCTTTGGCGCCGCCGACCCCCGATCTCGTCGCTGGAATTGGCCGAACCAACGACGCCATTCTTTTTGCCGGACAAGTGACGTTGTGGGTCCATGGAGATGATGCGCCGTGGGAGCAGTTGGTGGGGTTGCTACCAAGCGCGGCGTCTGGTGATTTCGGAGTTCCTTTCGCCGAGGTCTTTCGCAAGTACGACCTGGACTTCTACCGGATCGACCCCCACTTGTTTGCTCCCGCCGAAGTGATGGTGATCAATGGGCGTTCCGGCTCCAGTTGGCATGCTGGGAAGGTGCATCGAGAGCTGCTACGACGGTCGTTCGATTGGCGCGAATCCGACCTGGGGCGGGGAGGCGAGGGGTGAGTGTGATAGCAGGAGGGACACCTCGGGCCGGCATGCGTCTGGGAATCGTGGGGACGGCCGGCACGTATTACGTACGTCGCCTGTTGGAAGCGGGGGCGAGTGTGTTGGGGCCCGAGGCGGTGGCCGTAGTCGACTATGGTGAGTTGGCTTGTGGCATTGGTCGAGACGGGGAATTCTTATCGCCTCAGCGGCGGTTCGACGCCTTGATCGTCCGTTCCATGCCGCTGGGATCGTTGGAGCAGGTCATCTTTCGTATGAATTGCTTGCACGGTTTGCAACGGGCCGGCGTCGTGGTGCTCAACGCTCCCCGATGTTTGGAGATCGCCATCGACAAATGGTTGACCCTCGATCGGCTGCGCGAGGGGGGGATGCTGGTTCCGCCAAGCCGGGTAGTTCAGCATCGCCAAGCGGCCATGCAAGCTTGGGAGGAGCTCGGAGGCGATGTGGTCGTCAAACCGTTGTTTGGAGGAGAGGGGAGGGGACTGCTACGTCTGCAGGATGCCGATATGGCCTGGCGCGCTTTCGGAACACTACAACAACTACGTGCGGTCCTTTATGTTCAGCAGTTCATTCCTCACTTGGGGTATGATGTACGAGTTCTCGTCCTGGGGGATCGCACGTGGGCCATTCGGCGACAGGCGGCAGAAGGGCAGTGGCGCACCAATATCTCCCAAGGAGGGGCAGCGATGCGGGCCGAGCTAGGGGGAGGCGAACTGGAGATTGCCTCCCGCTGCATGCGCCTCGTGGGGGGAGAGTTTCTCGGGGTCGATTTGTTGCCCGATCGGGACGGGCGTCTCTGGCTGTTGGAGGTGAATGCCGTTCCTGGTTGGCGCGGTGTCGAATCGGCTTGGGGCGTGGACATCGCTCGCGCGGTAGTCGAACATGCCATTGCACAAGTAAAGGATTCTGTGGATGAACGATCCGGCACGAAGATTGGCTGACCAGGCCGATGGTGAATTGTCTGCCAATGTCGCTAGTCGGTTGACCACCATGGCTTCGCAGATGCCCTCGGCGGCGGCGATTGCTGTGCCCGTTGGTCGGTACAAGGCGTCGCGTCCGCGGGACTATACGGTGATGAGCTTTGCCGATCTGGAACTGGCCAGTTCTTCCATCGCTGCGGGGCTGCAGCAGATGGGGATTGAGCCGGGTATGCGCATCGTGTTGTTGGTGCGTTTTGGTGCGGAGTTCATTACCTTGGTGTTCGCGTTGATGAAAGTCGGGGCGATCATTGTGTTGGTGGATCCGGGGATGGGGCGAAAGAACCTGATCCGTTGTTTGGAGGAAGCGCGGCCCGACGGATTCATCGGCATTCCCCTGGCGCATGTGGTGAGAATGGCCACACGGCACCGATTTCCCCAGGCGCGTTTCAATGTTACCGTGGGACGTCGTTACGGATTCCTGCCCCATCCGACGTTGGAGCAACTAAGTGGCACTCCCTCGGGAATGTATTGTCCACCACAGGTGGAATTGGATACCCCGGCGGCGATCATCTTTACCACGGGAAGCACCGGACCGCCGAAAGGTGTCCTGTACACGCATCGCACGTTTCATGGGCAAGTGGACGCAATCCAGCAGCATTACGGGATCGAGCCAGGGGGTGTCGATCTGTCAGGGTTCCCTCTTTTCGGCCTGTTCAACGCGGTAATGGGGACCACCACCGTGATTCCCGATATGGATCCCACTCGGCCGGCCGACGTGGATCCGCCGCGGATTCTGGATGCGATCGACCAGTGGCAAGTCGACCAGGCATTCGGATCACCGGCATTGTGGACGCGAGTCGGTAGGTATGCGCAAGAGGTGCAACGCACGGTACCTAGCTTGCGGCGAGTTTTCTCCGCCGGTGCTCCTGTCCCTCCCCAGGTGCTGCGGTGGGTACGGAGGATGATGCCCGAGGACGGGCAGATGTTTACCCCATATGGAGCGACCGAAGCCCTGCCGGTGGCCTCGATCGAATCACGAGAAGTGCTCGAGCAAACGGCCTCGCTTGCTGAGCAGGGGGCTGGCACTTGCGTGGGGCGCAAATTCGACGGTATCCAGTGGAAGGTGATCGCCATCGATGATGGCCCTCTGCAGGATATCTCTCAGGTGCGCGAACTGGGGGTGGGAGAGATCGGGGAGCTAATGGTCCGAGGGGAGGTGGTCACCCAGCAATATGTCACCCGCTGCGACCAGAATGCTCTGCACAAGGTCGCCGATGGGGATCAGATGTGGCATCGGATGGGGGACGTCGGCTACTTGGATGACCAGGGGAGGTTTTGGTGTTGTGGGCGGAAGAGCCAGCGTGTGCAGACCGCCGCGGGGACGCTGTTTACCGAACAGGTGGAAGCCGTGTTCAATAATCATCCGCGGGTGCATCGCACGGCGCTGGTGGGGACCGGATCACCTCCGCAGCAACGTCCTGTCCTGGTGATTGAAACTTGGCCCGAGCATCGTCCGCGGGATGACGAGCAGTTGAAGAAATTGATTGCCGAACTGAGGCAGTTGGGTTTGGGCTATCAACACACCAGATCGGTGGAGCAGATATTGCTCTACCCAGATCGGTTGCCCACGGACATTCGTCACAACTCGAAGATCTTTCGTGAGCAGCTTGCTCAGTGGGTGATGCGGCGGGCCGTCTCCCCATCGCTTCGGGGAAGTTGGCCTCGACGACTCTTCGGCCGCTGAGCCTGCCTGCTGATCGTATGGCAGTTGCGCGCGGGGCAAGCATGAAGGCGAGGCTGGGAGTTGACGTGGGGTCCGATGCATTTATTGGTTCCTGCGGTGGCCGGCCAGGGGCAGCGCAATAGGTGGATGTGCGAGCCAATGGTGGGGACCGCTTAGGGGAAAGTTGTGTCGCAAGGCGGGCAAGATGTGGGCAGGTCATAAGCCCCCGACCGCTTGCCTCTTCTTCACCACCACGTACAACATCCATGAGTCAGGTCAGGGGTAGCATGGGGCTCTGATGGACAGTTACATGAATCTATTCGCACATCAAGAAGCCGAGAACGTGGAGCGGCACCGACCCTTAGCTGCGCGAATGCGCCCCCGTTCGCTGGACGAATTCGTGGGCCAACAACATATTCTTGGGCCCGGGAAGATGTTGCGTCGTATGATTGCAGCCGGCCGCCTGGGTTCGTTGATCTTCTACGGTCCACCGGGGACCGGCAAGACGACGCTGGCCAATTTGTTGGCCCAGGAGACCGGTGGAACGCTGAAAAAACTCAGCGCCGTCACCAGTGGTGTCAAGGAGTTGCGGGAGATTCTCGCTTGGGCCCAAAACGAAGTCGCCAGTGGAGGGCTTCCACCGCTACTGTTCATCGATGAGATCCATCGTTTCAACCGAGCGCAGCAGGATGCGCTGTTGCCCGATGTCGAGGAGGGGATCGTCAATTTGATCGGGGCGACGACCAGCAATCCCTATTTTGCGGTCAATGGTGCTCTACTCAGTCGCAGTCAGGTATTCCATTTCCAGCCTCTGAGCGAGGAGGATCTGGTCCAGTTGATGCAGCGAGCGCTGCGTGATCGGCAACGCGGGCTAGGGGCGATGGCCGTGGAAGTGGTCGCCGGATCGCTGGAGGCGTTGGCTCGTTGGTGCGAGGGAGATGCTCGCCGTGCTCTGACGGTCTTGGAAATCGCGGTGCGCAGCACTCCCGACCAGCCGGTCCGTTTGACCGTCGAGCTGCTCGGCGAATCCATGCAGCAAAAGACCTTGCAATATGATCCCACCGGCGATGAGCATTACGACGTGGCCAGCGCCTTGATCAAGAGTATTCGCGGCAGCGATCCCGACGCGGCGCTGTATTGGTTGGCCAGGATGTTGGAAGCGGGCGAGGATCTACGTTTTCTCTGCCGTCGTCTGGTGATCCTAGCCAGCGAAGATGTCGGCAATGCCGATCCGCAGGCTTTACCGCTGGCGGTGGCTGCGGCTCAGGCATGCGAATTGGTCGGTCTACCGGAATGCCAACTGACCCTGGCGCAGGCTGTTACCTACCTCGCTTGCACTGAGAAGAGCAATGCGGCCACCAAGGCCATCGCCGCGGCTCGTCGAGAAGTTCGTGAAGGAGCCTTGATACCAGTCCCCCTCCATTTGCGCGATGCTCATTATTCTGGGGCTGCTGAACTAGGGCATGGAAAGGGCTATCAATACGCACATGATGCTCCTGACGGGGTGGTTGATCAGGACTATTTGGGGGTCGATCGGGAGTTCTACCAGCCCACGGTACGTGGTTGGGAAGGAAAAATCGCTGCGCGCCTGGAGTCGTATCGGCAGCGGTTCCGGCAGGCCCGCGCTCGGGAGCAGTAGCCATAGCTCTCATCGTTCGCATGGCGAACGGGAGCAACCTGCACCGCGGATGCGATATTTTACTTGTCCGCGTCGGTGGAAAATCAAAAAAATCGCATCGACGGGCGGTCCGTCTGGCACGCTGATGGGTTAAATCCCTGGGTGGTTGGGCTACCTATTGTCCCCCGATTCCTCTTGGGCACAGACTGCTTCATCCCACGTACAAGTTCCAGAACTCTATGATTCACCTATTCATGAATGATATGCAAGCGTCGACGGCGAACGGTCGAGTCTTGGTGGTTGGGCCAGACGGTGAACAGGGGCAGACCATCTGCGAAGGATTGAGTCTGGTTAGTTACGAGCCCGAGTCTTGCACCACGGCTTCTGAAGTGCAAGAAATACTGGAGCAGGGACCTTGTCGCATCGCCATTGTAGACCTCGATCTGCCGGCTAGCCTGGATGTGATCCGCGCCGTAAGGACCTCCAGCGATAATACGGGGATCGTGTTTATCACTCGACCGGAGAATGTCCAGTTGCGGCGGTCGGCACTGATGGCCGGCGCCGATGACTTTGTCCTCAAACCGCTGTCGATGCGCGAGTTGATGATTCGCTTGGAGGCGTTAGAGGTACGGGCAAGGTTGCGTCCCAAGACCCTGTTGGAGGCGGGCGATTTGCGCGTCGATCTGAGCACGCGTAAAGCGTTTCGTGGAGAACGCCAGTTGGCGTTGACTCCTACCGAATTCCGCATTCTCGAGATCCTGATGCAGAATCCGAATCGTGTAGTTTCTCGGCAGACGCTGTGTGAGTTGGTGTGGAGCCCTGAATGGGAAGGGATGACCAATGTGATCGAAGTCCACATGAATCGACTGCGTAATAAAATCGGACGCCGCGAAGCCCACCAGCTCATCGTGACCGTTCGTGGTCAAGGATATCTGTTCCGCGTTCCTGAAGAGGATGGTCATCTCGAATGGGCCAGTCGGGGCCTAGGGGGGAGTGGCCGCTAACGCCGCTACCGAAGACCAGTACATGCTGGAGCACCGCATCATGGTGATAGGGGCCCTTCTCCACAACGACAAAGCGAGCATCGAATTGGTGTTTCGTGCGGGCAGGATCTTCCTGAAGGGGTAGGCTATGCTTGCCCGTCATCTCGGGGGCTCAGCGCGTCTCCGAGGCAAGATGCCGTCGGTGGGTAATGATGGCGGAGTGGTGCAGGAAGCAAGGAAGCAGATGCTAGGCCCCGATGGTCTGTCGGCCATGAGCCATGGTCACAGCCGCCGTGCTCGCAGGCTACTGGGTAGCTACTCAATCATACTGATAGCTAATCTACCTGCAGGTTCGCCTGCCGATAGCTTCGCGTGCTGTTTGTGGTGAGGGGAGTTCATCGTGGCGGCGCGCTGGGGGGATGGGAGGTTTGGGTGGAATAGATGGAGTGCTGCTGCGTGATCGCGGTGCTACCGACTGCCTGTTTCAGCCAGGTGGCCCGCCACAGCTCAGATCCATGCCGCCATCACCTAACGGTTGCCGCTTGCCGGTAGAAAAAAGAGACGAAGGTTCCCGTGCTGAACACGATAAGATTCCCTTTGCTCTCCCCACCCTCGTGGTGGCGAAGAGAATACAATGAACTGAGGTGAGCAGACTGCCTCAAGGAGCATGGGCAGAACTGGGAACGAGTCCAGGCCACTGCTAAACCGATAGGTTGGTAGTAGCTGGGCGGATCTTCCCCCAGAGCCAGTCTTTCCGGGGGAATGACCAGTACAACAAATCAATCGAATACTTCCAAGGCAATCGGCATTTTGGCGGTCCGCATGCCAGCCGGATACCGACCGCTGGAGTAACGGATACTAGCTTCAGTTCTTTTCTTTCGGTCGGTTCCCGGAAGGTCTCGATGATTGGTCGTCAGTGATCGCGTTGGCGAGCGGTGAGAGGGCTGGAGGCTGAACTGCCGAGTGCACTGCGGGGAGGTGGCAGCGGTCGAGGTGAGCATTAAGATGGAATGGCGAAGAAACTTCACGGGAGGGTGCTGAGCGGCGTGTCCAGTTCTCATCCGCACAATAATCCGCCGCATGGGGTGCAGGAGTTTGCACGCCTGGCAGGCCAGGTGCGTCGTCGGCTGCGATGGCAGGCGGGGATGGCGTGGTCCGCGTGGGTTATTGGTACTTTGACCGCCGTTTCCTTGGTTGACGTGGTGGTACGGCGTGAGGAAACGGGGCTCCGCCTGCTCTCTTTTCTGACCGTAATAGGCGTAGCGATCGTTGGCGCATGGAAGCTGCTCCGCCCCGCGTGGCGAATCCGGCCTACCGCGGTTGACGTGGCGCGATGGATCGAAAGGCATCATCCTGAATTCGGGCAGCGGTTGTCGACGCTGATCGAGTTGCAGAGCGCGTCCGCGGAGGACGGGCGGTGGGGCAGTCTCGAATTCCGAGTCGAGGCCATGCGTCGCCTGGATCAAGAGATTTCTGGTCGTCGCTGGCAAGATTTCCTGGAGTCAGGGCATCTGTATCGTGCAGCCTTCCTGCTGGCTGCGACGATGTTCCTTGCCGCCGGCATAGCAGCGTGGCGACCGCAGGACGTCGCCTTGGCTGCGCGACGCGTGCTGCTTCCTTGGGCGCCGGTCTATTGGCCGCGGGCGGATCAGTTGTTTTTCCGTGATTTGCCGACGGCGGTGGCCGCAGGCACCGAACTTCAATTGGAGATCGCTGATGCCATGCCCCCCCTGCCGTCTGACGTGTTGTTAGAAATGCGCCGTGGGGACGGCGAAACGGTGGAAACCATCCCGGCGACGCTGTTGGGGGAAATCGCAGTGGCCAATTTGCCCCCGCTCACTCAATCGGTGCAGGTACGAGCGGTCGGTGGAGAAGACCATTCGATGGCTTGGCATCCCCTTCAAGTCGTTGCACCGCCTCGTCTGGAAGAATCTAGTTTCCACGTGTCGCCGCCCGAGTATACGGCCAGGGAGCCTCATGAAATCGCCGGTCGCCAAATTCGCGTCCTGGCCGGCAGCACGGTCGAACTGCATGGGACGCTCAGTCATCCGGTGCACGCCATTTCCCTCACCAATGCCCACAGCGCTTCGCCATTACCCCTTTCCTTGGTCGCCCGACTGTCGAGCGATCGCCAACAGTTCGTGGTAACCGCCACCGATGGGCCGTGGGTGGTTACCGAATCGCAGAGTTGGTACATGACGTTGCATCTGGACGAGGATCTGCAAGTACGTTTGCCGGACACCTGGACGATCGAGGCGGTGGCCGATCTGCCACCGAAGATCGCGATTCATTCACCTCCCAGTGCACTGGCCACGCGAGCGCTGGTCCTGCACCTGATCGGCGAAGCGACGGATGACATCGGCGTGGCTTCCATCGCCTTGATGGCTCGCGTGGCGGATTCTGCCACCGAGCAGGCGTTCGAGTCTGACGGCGATGCGGACGTTCCGGCGGCTGGCACAACCCCACACCGGGTGTCGATTTGGGACGCGGGGGAGCAGCAATCGTTGACGACCAGGCAGCCGTTTGTTTTTGACTGGGAGCCCGGGCAGCACCTGGCCTTGACTGACGAGCCGGCCATCGAATTCTGGTTGGAGGCGGTAGACCATGCGGGGCAGATCGGCAAGACGGACGTTTTTCGCATCGAGTTTCGTCCTGCTGAAGAGGTGTTGTTGGCGGCCGAGCAGCAACGACGGCGGTTGAGCGAAAGCGTTGCCGAGGCGTTGGACCTGCAACGGCGCAACACGCAGTTGCTGGAAAGGACGGTAGCGAACGTTCACGAGAACCAAGAGATCGATGCTGCGGTCGTGGATGCCGCCGGCAGTATGGCTCACGCTATCCAAGCCATTGAGGAGCGGCTTTCCAGCGGCGAAAGCTCGGCACAACATCAACTCCGTGCCCTTGAGGAGCTGCTCGATCAGAACCATCTGGCCGATACGGACTTTGCCCGCGATTTACAAGGTGTTGCTGCAGAGCTCAGGGGGCTGATCGACGCGGAATTGGCTGAGGCACGACGTCGCGCCTTGGAACTGGCCCAAGCGACGCGTGCGGACATGGCATCCGGTGGAGAACCCGAGCAAACCAATGCCGCGTTGAGTGCCGACCGAAAAGCTCAGCAAGCGCTCAGCGATCGCCTGCAGGCGCTGCTGACTACGCTTTCTCATGGCGACGCCATGCGGCAGATGGTGCGGGAGCTGACCCAATTGGCGCAGCAGCAGCAGCGGGTGGGGACCGATACGCGGCAATTGCAGGTGGAGGCCATTGGCGGGCTGTCGCCTGACGAATTTCAACGCCGCGTGGAGGATCTGGTAGCTGACCAGCAGTCCCTGGCACGCCTCACCGATGACCTGGCGGACCGTATGGATGGCTTGCCCCCTGCACCCAATGACGCCTTGCAGTCGCAACGAGATGCATTGCGCGCTGCAGCGGCATCGCTAGCGCGTGAGCAGGCGAGCAACTCGATGCGCTCCAGCGCCGACGCCTTGCAGCGAGGCGAGCTGGCCCAAGCTGTGAAGGCTCAGCGACAAGCAGAAGAAACATTACGCCAAGCGCTGCAGGCCACAGGGGCAGGTGATCTGCAGAGTCGCCTGAGCAATCAGGCCCAACGCCTCCAAGAGGCCAGCCAAACGCTCTCCTCGCTGGCCGAACAACAGCGCACGCTGGCTCAGTCGCTCGATGCCGATGATGCCGATCAGGTGGTTGACGAAGCCCGCCGCGACCAACAGCAACAGCTTCGTGCGGCCGCTAGTCTAGAACAAGAGAAGCTTGCTTCGGCAGGTGATCATCGTACGGCGGCTGCCGTTGAGCAGGCAATCGGGGCTCAGGAAGACGCCCTGCGGGCGATGGAACAGCAACGGTCGAATGCCGCCTCGCAGGCAGCGCACCGCGCCGCGGCAGCGTTAGCGGAGGCTGCGGCACAATTGCAGGACCGGTCGCGGCAGTTGCAAAACGTCGCCTGGGAAGAAGAGTCCCATCGGTTGGCGGATGAAGTGGAGAGCGTGGTCCAGCGGCAGCAGCCACTGCTCGCCGAGTGGGAATCCTTGGCGGCCGAACAATCGGTACGGCGGCATGACGGTGACTGGCAAAGCAATGTTCGTGCTGCGGCAGCGCAGCAGGTCGCTCTGCACAACGAATTGCGCCAGATCCAATCACGTGTAGCCGATACACCTGCCTTCGGCTTGGCCTTGCAACAAGCTGGCGATGCGATGGAACTGGCGGCCCTAACCGCCCAACGCTACCGTGTCGCCCCGGAGACAGTGGAGTACGCACGAGCGTCGTTGCGGAAGCTCGAATTGGCTGCCGCCGCGCTCCGCCCCAACGCCGCGGAAGGCGATGAATCGCCAGGCGACGACACTTCCCCATCCGGGGAGGATCCGGGGGAGCCGACGCCGCCTCCTCTCGTCTCACCGATCGCCAGCCTGAAGCTTTTGCGAGCACTGCAAGCTGACCTGAACGCGCGCACCGATGCCATCATCAACCAGATAGAGGATCCAGCGACGCGCACACGATTGTTGACTCAAGTGGCTGCCGAGCAAGAGGCAATGGGCAAACAAGTAGCAGCGTTGATCGAATCCGTCGTACCTGCTCCATCTCCAGAATCGAAGGATGATCGATGAGGTTTCGTATGCCACGCTTTGTCGCCATCGACTTGTTACGGAATCCGTGCCGCGCGTCGGATCTGGCGGCGGTACGGCGGTACGTCTTGCCCGCTTGCTGGCTGATGGTGATCGGCTGCTTGATGGCTGCGGCGCATGGGCAGCAGACGGAAGCTCGGCCCGACCCGGCCGCTACGGCTGCCACTGATTCACCCATCCTCGACGACCTGCTCGACCTGCTGGCAGACCCGGAACCGACACCGACCTCCTCGGCTCCCTCTCCCACCTCACCAGCCTCCCAATCACCAGGAACGTCCTGGGACGGCGAGGATATCGGTCAGCGGCGTACCAATCCTCTCGAACCGATTCAGCAGAGTATGTTGGTAGCGGCCGAACGTCTGCATCGTGGTGCCGCCGACGAATCGACACGACAGTTGCAGCGGGATATCATTATGCGGCTCGATGAACTGATTGAGCAGTTGGAACAAAGCAGCCGAGAGCAGCAACGGCAGCAGCAGATGGCGGCAGAGGCGGAAAGGGAAGATTCCTCGCCCTCATCGGAGCCACAATCCGAACCACCGACGGAAGAACAACGCAATGCGTCTAGCCGCGATTCCTCATCCTCGGCAGGGGAGAACGATGGCCAGATGCAGCAGGAGCCGTCCGCTTCGTCGTCGGCCAATGGTGAATCATCCGACTCCGAGACACAGGAATCTTCAGAGGAAGAATCGCCGGATTCCTCCGGCGAGCCGGCAACGCCCGGTAGCCGTCCGGGAGTTGCCGGAGAGCCGTTGCCCCTGAAAGTCGACTTGGCTGATCCGAAGGCTCTTCAACAGGGGGTTTGGGGCAGGTTGCCCGAACAGGTTCGGCAGCAGATGCAGTCCCGTATGGTTGAGGAGTTCCATCCAGTATTCCGGCAACAGATCGAGGCCTACTATCAGGCCTTGATGCAGCTACGACCATAGGAGTTGACCACCATCGCCCCCATGTGCCACCGCATCATGAATCGCCGCTCCTTGTTCCATCAGGTTGCTGTAACCTGCGGAGCAGTATGGGCGCAGCGTTTCTCGACGGTGCGCGGAGAAACGTTCGCTGCCCGTCGCGATGTGGATGAACTGTACGACAATCGCGTGGACACAGCCATTCGTCGGGGACTGACCCTGTTGATCCGCCGTCAGAATGAGGACGGGTCCTTTGTCAGTCCACAGCAAGGCAAGTGGGTGGGGATCGTGTCGTTGGGCGGCTTGGCATGGCTCAGTCGCGGCGCGCGTCCTGGAATGGGAGAAGCCGGTGAGGCCCTATTGCGCGCTGCCCACTACGTGTTGCGGCATACCCAGGCCAGCGGTTTCATCTCGGCCCGCGGAGAAACCAGCCACGGTCCAATGTACGATCATGGTTTTGGTACCCTCTTTCTGGCCGAGTTGCACGGTACCGGACCGGCGGTGGACGTGCGAGAACAGTTGGCAGCAGCCGTCGACTTGATCGTCCGCACGCAGAACGATCAGGGTGGATGGCGTTACAATCCAGCGCCCGAGGATGCCGATCTGAGCGTGACGGTCTGCCAGATGATGGCGCTACGTGCTGCTCGCAATGCAGGGATCGCCGTTCCCAAGGAGACCATCGATGGGGCCGTCGATTACGTCCGCCGCAGTCAGAATGCCGATGGCGGGTACATGTACCGCCTCACCGGCGGCGAAAGCCGTTTTCCACTGACGGCGGCGGCAGTGGTCGCACTCTACAGCGCCGGCATCTACCAAGGGAACGAGATCGATGCGGCGATCGCCTTTCTCAAGGCGAATGCAGCAGCCAATATGTCCTTCGATCGCAACAGTTTTTTCTATTATGCGCATTACTATTCAGCGCAAGCCTTCTGGCATCGGGGCGGGCAGGAATGGCGCCAGTGGTACAGTCAGTTGAAGCGAGCCATGTTGAACCTGCACAATGCGCAAGGCGGCTGGTTCGACTACACCAGTCTGGAGTATGGCACCGCCATGGCCTGTTTGGCGCTGAACATGCCTCGCAGTGTGCTTCCTATCTTTCAACGGTAAGCGTTTCTTCCTGAGCTGATTGCAGGCCACCTATAATGAAAGGAAGCGATGGAGGCCATTGCCCGTTGATCAGCATTTGCTTGCCTTTCTTGTGAGGACACGTCATGCGCATGCCCATGCTCGTCCAGTTGGCGCTCGGACTCGCCCTGCTAAGTCCGACCTCCGGATCAGCGCAATTGGCCAACGCCGTTGCCGAGCGAAGTTGGTGGGGAGAGGCTCCGCCGGCGGTGGGTGAAGGGCGCTGGATGCGGCTGGCCATGCGCGGCAACGCAGCGGCAGGCTATCTCGGCATTCGTGGTGGCCAGGTCAACCTTCTGCGTGTCCCGCGTGGCGAGGAAACGTTATGGTACGTACGCAACTTGGGGCAAGATTGGATACGGATTGAATACTGGGACAGCAACGGCATCGTGGCTCTCACGGCAGATCCGACAAGTGGTCTGCAGCTAGCTCCGATCACGGCCGACCTGCGGCAACTGTGGTCACCGATCGGTATCGCCGGGCGTGGTTGGGCGTTGCGATCGCTGGCTGATTCCGCATGGTTGATGGTCCTGGAGGAAGGCCGTCCACGCCTCCATCGCTGGCCATGCTCGTTGCCAGTAGCCACATGGATACCATCGATCGTCGTTCGCCCGCCGGCCTTCCAGCCGCTGTTGCGCACCATCGACACGCGCATTGAGCCTCAACCGCCCCTACCGCCAGCTACCTTGCACTTGGTCAACTCCCATCGCAACGATTTGTTAGTCCTCGTGGGCGACAGTCGCCGACCGCTGCAGGTCCAAGAGCTTGTTATTGCATCGGGAGAGGTGATCGACATCCAGGTGGAACGTCCCGCTGGAGCCACGTTGACCGAAATCATCGAGGTTTGGTCGCCTGGTGGCATCTGGCAGCGGCAAACGATAACCATGCCGGTCCAGGCCGCCTATGCACTCGACTACTCTGTCTACGAAAAGCACTTGCAGTCGATCGCCATCGATGCCACGGGCAAGAGTCCTCATCCTATCGAAGATGTCAACTACGTCCCCAAGAGCGTTGGCTGGTTCAGCATGACCATCGACGCGAGCGTTCCCGATGGCGTCCGAGTCGATCTTTACCGCCAAGCCCGAGACGCAGACAATCCGGGAGCCGTGCGCAGGTTGGGTCGCAAAACGATGCAGCGCGAGGAGGAGGGGCTATCGCCGACAGAAGAAGTTCTCGAGAGATTTCAGCCGTCACGCCGAGGCAAGTTTTGATCGTAAAGAAGCCAATGAACTCACCTGTCAACCGAACCGGGAATGCGGACGGTATTTGTTCTCGCCGCCGCTGGATGGCCACGGGGGGCCTGTGGGCGTGCTGTGGGCGCTGGGCGATGGCGTCGACGCCGCATCCGGCTGAGGTGGATGCCGGAGCAACACTCCCCCTTTCCGCCATCACACTCCATCGTGCTGACGGTGAGCCAGGATTGGCGACCCTCGCCGACTGGTCCGAGCACGGCATGCTGTTTCATCCCCCGTCGGACGACGTTCCCAGCCCTCTTCGGCCGATTCCCGCCGCCACCGTATTTTCTCCTGAACGAATTGTTGCCTGGGCCTACTGGCCGGGATTGCGGCGGCGCGGGGGCGTCTGGCTGCTGGACGGCTCTTGGCTGTGCGGCGACGTGCATGTCAAGCCTGGTGGGGCTGTCGAAGTTATCTCCGATTGGTGGGATGCTCCGACCATTGCGCCTCAACTAGTGCGAGCCATCGTCTTCGCTCCACCGTATTCTCTGTCCGTCTGGGTGGAACGTTGGAAGACCATGCGCCAAGCGGAAGGAACAAGCGACACCGTGTGGCTGGCCAGCGGGAAAACTCTCGGCGGTGTGATTCGGTGGAGTGATGAACCAGGAGGCGGGAATACTTTCGAGGTCGAAGCCCAAGGTACTTCCACCGCTGTCTCGCTTTCCAGCGTCGAAGCAATCCAATACGCCCCGCCACTCATCGGTCCCCTTCCTCGCAAAACGGCGGGCTTTTCGCTGGCCCTGAGCGATGGATCGCTGCTGCACTGCCGTGACGCCGAATTCGTCGATGAGGGAAATGGCGTGGTAGTTCAATTGGACAGCGGTATTGTTCTGCGCAGTTGGGAGACGCCGTCCAGGGTAGCATCAGCAGTCCGCGGTGTGTTCGGCAGTTGGCACCACAGTCGCTTCCTCAGCGACCTGCCGTATGCGGATTATCGCTTCTATGGCACAGGGACTCTTGCTTGGCCGCTGGGCATCGACACCGATGTCCGGGGGTGGCCATTGACGATCGACGATCAAGGATTGGCGCTTAAGGGGATCGGTATGCACGCGACCAGCCGCGTTGCTTATCGCCACGACGGTGCTCCCGCGCGATTGAGGGCCGAACTGCGGTTTGCCCGACCGGAGAGTTCCGAACAACGCTTGGGTAGCGTCACCGCTCAAGTCCTTGTCGCTCGCCAGGGGCGGTTGAATTCCGCCGTTTCCGTTGATCTGCGTCGCACCGATTCTCCCGCAGTACGATGGATCGACGTCGACTTAACAGGGGCCCAGCTCTTTGTTCTCGTCGTATCGGAGTCCGACTACGAGCAGCTAGGCGATAGCGTGGTCTGGCTGCACGCCCGCATCGACCCGGTCACGGTGGCAGAGCAACAGTCAGTCCCCTAATGCGTTGCTCTTCCCCGGTCACGGATCGAGTTGGGCTAAACGTTTCCGTGCGGCGTCCCGTGCCCGTTGAAGTACATCGTCGACGGCGATCAATGCGCCGTGACGCTCTTTGGATTCCTCGGCGGCTTGCATGACCGCAAACATCTCGATCGTCTCCTGGGGAGAAACCGGTGGCTCCTCGCCCCAAAAGAAATCGGCGATCTTGACCACCAGCGGCCCGTACCCTTCATAGCGGCTATCGGTGAAGATCTGTTTTTCCGTAAACACGATTAAGCCATAACCAGTTTTTCCGTCACGGATTCCGCGATAGGTGCCTACGCGCCCGTCTTTCCAGATGCCAGTGACTACATCGGCTCCCTCCGTGTGTACCCGCGATACGTGAGTGCACCCCGGGCCCATCGCCGTATACAAGGTTTCCATTCCATGAATTCCGTACCAGGTGAGGTCGGTATGCGTCGGATCGAGAGAACAAGGCGACCAACTGATGGCACCTCGCACCGAGCTGGCCAGAGCGGCATCACTGCGGAAGCGCTCGATCGACGGGCTGAAGCGGAGCGACGAGCTGCTAAACCAGCGGGCGTGGTACTTTTCTGCCGCCATCTCGATGGCTAGCGCGTCCACCAAATCGGCCGCCAACGGCTTGTCGATAAACACCGGTTTGCCCGAGCGAAAGACGGGCAACACCTGTTCCAGGTGGACGCGGCCGTCGACGCTCTCCAGCAGTACCGCATCGACGCGCTGCAACAAGTCGGGGATCGAATCGACGATCTCTACCCCCATCGCTTGCATCTGTTGCGTGTATCCTTCAACTCGATCCCGGCTGGAGGGGAGATCGCGGCTACCGCCGGGAAAAGCGGCCACCACTCGGATTTTCGCCAGTGTTCCTTGAGCGTCATCGGCGTTGATCAGTTTGGTGAACGCCGGTGCATGGGAGGTATCCAATCCAATCATTCCCACGCGTAGGCCTTCGATAGCGGTCTCTTTTCCTTGTCCCCACAGCGTTCTTGGCAGGCCGACAAGACCGACCACAGCAAGCACAAGCACCCCCACACGACCAGCCCGCAACACGGTCCCTAGATTCTTCTTGTCCCTGGTGCACATGATTATCTCCCTTTTCGTATTTGATGGCATCTCGATCGACGCATGCTGTCGTCACTATGATTGTAACTCCTCCCGCGACTCAGTCTCCGGCCTTGGAGATACCGCTTGCTGGAACTGCTGCCGATGGTCCAATAGGAGTGTTCCGAGTCGGCTGTCCATAAGCGAGCGAAGCGGTGAAGATGCCGGCCTGGAGACATGGCAACCGGTGGCGCGTCAGGGGACCCATACGGCACCGAGGTGGATATCGGTGGAAACCAGCGGCAATGGAGCTACGGCCGTGGGGAATGGAGCCGGTCGAGAGGATGGTGCGGGACGTCGCTGGGCGAATTACGAATAGCGTTACAAATCGGAATTACCCACCGTGGAGCAGCGGCAGTACAATTTTCCTGGGGGCCGGCCGCATGCGACCTGCTCGATGCCGCGGGGAGAGCCAGCAAGGCGCTGCCGTCGTATCTGCTTCCGGGAGGGGCGTTCGGCAGGTAGCCCCAACAGGATGCTCGCCAAGGGCCGACCCGCAAGGTCGTGCAGCTACCAGGCAAAGGGGCGACCGGCACTATCGCGCAGATCGGTCCGTCGAATTATCCTCAATTGCGTCTGAACCGAACATCATGATTGCTTATCCCCGACGACAACCGTTAATCGACCTGTTGCGGCATGGCGAAGCAGGCATCCGCATGGGCGCATTGCACCTGCTCAGTGAAAGTTATACCGATTCGCCTGAAATTTATGCCCGGGTGGTCGAAGGTTGGAAGGCGTGGGGAATTGACTCGGCGTTTACCGAACTGCCGATGCTCAGCTTTTTTCCCATTCCCGTGGCGGAGATCGAAGACTGCTACTGGCGTGCTGAGCGGATGGCTGTGGGCCAAGCCTTGACGTCGCCGCAGTCGCGTGCGGCGGGAAAGTTGCTTGAGCAACTCGTTACCCTGCCGGCGGTGGACCTTGCTGAACATGTCGAGGCGATTGCCGCCGCCAAACAGCGCAGCAAGATCTTCTTTCGCGTCGATATGGATACGCTGAGGATGCGGGTGGAGTTCTTACAGTACTCGGCCGACCAACTAGCACGCATTCTCGATGATTCCATCGACATGTTGACGCGCCATCGTGAATCGGCAGAAGCCTTTCGACGGGCCAGTTCTGCGTTGGAATCGTTGCGCCTGCGTTTTCCAGACTACATCGATCTGCCATCGGTGATACGGCAGGGAAGCAGCCCATCGCCGCACCACGAGATGAGTCTGCTGATGACGCTGCAGAGTCTGGTGCGGTTTCCCGACCCTGCCACCCTGGAGGCGATGGTGGACCTGCTCAGCAGTGAGGAGGAAGGGATCGTCAGTACGGTAACCGAAGCATTGGTACGCGAGGGATCGCCCCAATCGCTGGAGGTGTTCTATCGAACGTATCCGTCGAGCAAAGATCCAGCGCGGCAATGGATCGCCCGCGGCTTGCAACGCATGAATTCGTCGGATGCCGCCGATTGGATTGCCGAGTTGCGCATGGCCGAGCCCGAACCGCATCTCTGGTTGATGTTACTGATTGCCGAAGTGCGTCAATTCGATGCTTCCTCCGCCCCGCGGCTGGCGCGGGAATTGGATCGACTCATGTCTCCCTCCGAAATGTTGATCGATTCGCTATGCCTTTTCCTTTCCATGCATGAACCGCTGGAGGATGAGGGCGTGCGGGAGTTGGAGAAGGCGTTTACCGATTACTTGCAACGGATCGATCGACGGCTGGCCAAACGCCTCGGCGACCACTTGCGGTAATGTTCTCGTTTCTGCTCGGATCGTTTTTCCACCCACGTCCCGTCCACCTTGTGGATTGATCGTTTTTTGTTTCAGGCATCTATCAGGCATGGCCATGAAGGCTTCTCCGACCATCGTCCGCTCGGTATGTCCTTTGGATTGTCCCGACACCTGCGCACTGCACATCACGGTCGCCGATAATCGGATGGTGCGTGTCACCGGCCAACGGCAGCATCCCATCACGCGTGGATTCGCTTGTGTAAAACTAGCCCATTATCCGGAACGTCAGCACCATCCCGATCGACTGCTCCACCCCATGAAGCGGATCGGCGCGAAGGGGGAAGGCCGGTTCACTCCAATCAGTTGGGAGGAAGCGATCGATGACATCGCGGCGCGGCTCCGCCAACGCATCGAACAATTCGGTGAACAAAGCATACTCCCGTATTGCTATGCCGGCACCATGGGCTTGATCCAGCGTGATCATCCTCTGGCATTTTTTCGTGCCTTGGGGGCAGCGGAACTGGACCAGACCATCTGTGCGTCGACCGGCAGTGCGGGTTGGGAGAGTCGGTATGGACCGCACAAATTCTCCACGCCACCCGAGAGTGTCCGCCACGCGCGATTGATCGTGCTCTGGGGAATCAACGCCGCGCGTTCCCACTCCCACCTCCTCCCCTGGATCAAGGAGGCGAAACATCGCGGTGCGAGGGTAATCCATATCGATCCCTACCGCAACGAAACCAGCCATTTGGCCGACGAGCACTGGCCCATCGTGCCAGGAACCGACACCGCCTTGGCGCTGGCCCTGGGTGGCGAGATTCTCCGTCTCGGCGGTGAAGATCGGGAGTATCTAGCCCGCTATGCCAGTGGGCTCGACCAGTATCGACAAGCCTGTGTCCAATGGCCGGTGGAACGGGCGGCGGAATACTGCGGTATCGCCGCGGAGAGAATTCGTCATTTGGCGCAGCAGATGAGTCGGCATCGCCAGACGTACATCAAGATCGGTTACGGAATGACGCGCAACGAAGGTGGCGGCAATGCCACCAGTGCCATCGCGTTACTGCCGGCCTTGATCGGTGCCTGGCAGCACCTCGGCGGCGGAGGTGGAATTTCCACCAGCGGCGCGTTCCGCTTGAATACCACTCGCTACAGCGGCATGCACTTGTTGCGCCCTGGGCGACGACGCGTCAATCAGAATCAACTCGGCAAGGCACTCCTGTCCCACTCCCCACGCCTCTCCGCCCTCTTTGTCTTCAATTCCAATCCGGCCGTCGTCGCTCCCGATTCGTCCGCCGTCCGCCAAGGGCTGTTGCGGGAGGACTTGCTCACGGTCGTGTTGGAGCATTTTCAGACGGATACCGCCGATTACGCCGATTACCTGCTGCCGGCGACGACGTTTGCCGAGCATGCGGATTTGTACGCTGCCTACGGGCATTACTATCTTCAATGGGCCGAGCCGATCCTTGCGCCGCCCGGGCAGTGCCGGCCGAACTCCTGGTTCTTTCAACAGTTGGCGCGACAGCTCGGTTTGCACGACCCGGTGTTCTCCATGACGACCGAGGAGCTGGCCGCGGACTTGTTGGACACTGAGCATCCTTTTCTCGCGGGTATTTCTTTTGAGCAGTTGCGGGCACGGCGAAGCGTTCGACTGAACTTGCCCGAGCCGTTCTTGCCCTACTCTCGCGGTAGCAACTTTCCCGATGGGAAGATCCGATTCTCACCCCCGCCGCAACAAGTTGTCTTTCGCGACGGTATCGATGAGGAGTTCCCTCTGCGGCTCATATCTCCTCCCGGTCCATTTGTCCTGAATACCACGATGGGAAACATCGAGTCGCTGTTGCGGGCATCAGGAAGCGAACCGCGGGTACTGATGCATCCGGATGACGCCTCCCGTTACGGAGTGCGTCATGGTCAGCGGATTGGTATCCGCAGTCGGCATGGGCGCATCGTACGCCGTGTGGGGATCACCGACACCGTACGGCCCGGAGTAGTAGTTGCCCTTGGCCAGTGGTGGGCCAAACTTGCACCGGACCGGCGAAGTTTGAATGAACTGACCTCTCAAGAGCTGACCGATATGGGAGGCGGCAGTTTGTTCGGCAATCCGGCAGTGGCCGTGACTGCTGAACCTCCATGCTGAAGGGCTTCCGCGACCACGCTTCGCCATGGCGTCTGCCATGGTCGATGCTTGGCGGCAGGCGGGGAGCCACGCTCATGGCATCGTCAGCGAACTTGCGAAAACGTAACCGCATTTTTCTTGAGTCGGCTGCGCCGTTAGGGATAATGACGCGCAGATGGCGAAGGGCGACATGCGCTTTTCCACTTGGACCACGATTCGGTCCTCCCCATCGTGTTCCGGCATTGGCTGGACCTTGATGATGGACCGGTCGCGGCGTGGTTCATGCTTAACGGTTCGGCGCGAGAGTCCGGTATTTGCGCTCGCTTGCCACGGTTACCCAATTACTTTTGTTTGCATCGGAGGGCAGTCATGTTCCGTCGGGTTTGTTGGTACACCGTTTGGGTATTGGTAGGTGCGATCTCTCCCGGGGTGGCGGCCTCTGCCGCGGACGGTTTTCGCACGGGCAAACCAGATTTGCAGCAGGCAGGGGTGCTCGCCTTCGCCCCCGACGGCATATTGCTGGTGGGCGACACGGTAGGTGCCGCCGTCTTTGCCATCGATACCGAAGATCGTGGGCCGGAGCATCAAGGGGCTCCAGTGCACATCGAGGGAATTAACAAACGCATCGCCGCACTGACCGGATCGACACCCGACGACGTGCTCATCAATGACCTGGCAGTCAACCCGGCCAGCGGGAAGGTTTATCTCTCCGCCTCGATTGGTCGAGGCCCTGATGCTGCCGCGGCCATCTTTTGCGTCGACCACTCGGGGCAACTGAGTGAGTTCTCATTGGATCAGGTGCGTTACGCCAAGAGCGTCTTTCAGGATGCCCCGGAGTTCATTGCTGGCCGTCGCAATCCACGCTTGAGCGCGATTACCGATATCCAATTCCTGGACGGTAAAGTGATCGTAGCCGGCTTGAGCAACGAGGAGTTTGCATCGAAACTTCGTGTACTGGACTACCCGTTCAATGGCCAGCAGGTTGCCACCAGCATCGAGGTGTTCCACGGTGCTCATGGTCGGCTGGAAACCCACTCGCCCGTTCGCACCTTCATCACGTACGATAACGCCGTACTGGCTGCCTACACTTGTACGCCTCTGGTCACGATCCCTCTGGAAGACTTGCAGGGAGATAAGGTGCGAGGCAAGACCGTTGCCGAGCTGGGCAATCGCAACCATCCGCTGGACATGATCGTTTATCGCAAAGGTGATCAGGATTATCTGTTGTTGGCCAACAGCGCGCGAGGCGTGATGAAACTGAAGTTGAGCGCTGCGGAGCTGAACGCAGTGCCACCGATTACCGAGCATATTCCCGGTGGTGGTACGGCCGGCCTTCCCTTCGAGCAATTAAATGAGCTGGAAAATGTGGTCCAATTGGACAAGCTCGACGCGGCCCATGCCGTGCTCTTGGTCGATGTGGGTGACGCTCTCGACTTGCGGACCATTCCCTTGCCGTAAAGGAAGACTGCGCAAAGAATTGCTCTACTGAAAACGCGCTTCAACATCCCGGTTCCACAGGAAAAGAGCTCATGCGATTCCTTCATTGGATGGGGATCATCACGCTGGCGCTTGCCGCCGTAACGGTGACGAGCTTCGCCGCCGCGGTGGCCGACACCCGAGCAACACTCGATGCGCAAGGGACCGCAGAGGTCTACATTGACAAGGACGGTGAGCGCCCATGGATCGCGTTGCGGGGCGTGTCCATCGACCCGCAACGCGATGCCCACGAGTATTTTCAAGTAGTTGTTGCGCCAGAAGAAGCCGATGCGGACTCGGAACCGAACCCGCCAATGTTGGGGGAATTCGAAGTAGTCGAGGCAGAGATACGGTTCCTTCCCAAATACCCGTTGCACCCGCGTGTAGTGTATGAGGTTCGCTTGAGCCCCTGGCTGCGACGGCAGTTATCGCTTGCTCAGCAATCGGTTCAACTGAAGCTCGACGAACCGCCGACCGCGCCGCGAGGCGAAGTCGTTGCGGTCTATCCTTCGGCCGACCTGTTGCCTGAAAATCTGCTGAAATTCTACATCCACTTCTCGGTTCCCATGAGTCGTGGAAACGCTTACCAGTGGATCGAGCTTTATCGTGGAGACGAACGGGTCAGCGAAGCGTTCCTTGAGCTGGGAGAAGAGTTGTGGGACCGACAGCAACAACGGTTTACATTGTTCGTCCACCCCGGCCGGTTGAAGCGCGGCGTGCGTCCCTATGAAGAGCTGGGCGCTCCCCTGCAACACGGTCAGGAATATACGTTGAAGATTCGCCAGGAGTGGAAGGACGCCACGGGGAATCCCTTGCGGAGCGATTTTGTCAAACGCTTTCGTGTCGGCCCACCGGACCGAGAGCAGTTGAACCCTGAGCACTGGCGAATTGAAACGCCTAAGAGGAACACCACCGATGTGGTAGCCATTGTGTTCGACGAGCCGCTTGATCATGCGATGTTGCAGCGAGTACTGGAAGTTAAGGACGCTGAGGGGCGATCGATCGAGGGGCACATTGCCATTGAAGACCATCAGCGCCGATGGGAGTTTCGTCCAGATGCTTCCTGGAAGCCCGGTAATTATCGCATCGAAATCGCGGCCAACCTCGAGGATCTGTGCGGCAATAGTCTCGCGCGTCCGTTTGAGGTCAGGCTGCAGGACAACCATGCGGTCGATCCGCGCGCTCGAATTGCCATCGAGTTTCTGGTGGAGTGAATGCCACGCAACTGGGCCAGGCGGAAGAAACGGCCGGTGCGAGTTGGGTATCAAGATTCCTCGAACGGGCCTACGTCGAGGACGATGACGCTGATCCGTCCCATCGGCTGGGCCGGGGATCTGGGGACTACGGCCCATCGAGGAGCACAGATCCTTTCCAGTCGTTCGACTTGTTCGTCAAGCATTCTTCGCGGCCCTCGAAAAACGATCCACATGCGGCCGGGCACCGCACCCTCCGCCTCCCATTGCCGTCGCCAGTCGGCAGCGCCGCCTACCAGGGGGATGGGGTCGACACCCTGCGGTGCAGTAGCAGGGCGCACTTGATACATCCCCCGTAACGGAAAACTCAAGTATGCTCGCATCAAACCGTCGACGGGAACCGACTCCGTTTCCCCCTCAAGCAGTCCAGCCCAGCAACTCAGCCGATCCCCTGCTCGCCACTGACGAGAGATCAACCGCGACGCCGCTCGCCAGTCCTCTCCGCGTTGCCAGCCGAGCACGTATCCGTCGGCCCAGATGTTCAGCGTTCCCTGAGTAGCGAGCATCCCTACGAGTCCGCCAAGAAACACTGTCGTGCGCAACCAAGAGGTGGGTAGATGCAGCCACAAGATGATTGAGAAAATTGCCAACGGCAGTTCGATGGGTAGCAGGTAACGGCTATGCAGCAGGGGAGCCACTCCTGCAGCCGTTAATCCCCAATAGACGACCAATGGAGCCAGCCAGGCGACGCCCCAAAAGGCGGCGGCGAAGCGATACTCCAGCGGTGGACGAGGCATCGCTGGGCGGTCACCGCAAAGCTGTCGCGCGATCATTGCGGAGATCGAAACCGCGTACCCCGCTCCCACGGCACCGATCCACGGGAGAAAGGGAAAGATACTTACCAAGTGTCCTAGAGCCGTATCGCCGGCAAACGCATTCCATTGCCTGCGCCGTGCCCACACCTCGACGGCCAATCCGCGGACGTCCCAGGCGATGGCCCCCATCAGCAGCACCCCCAAGAACAGCACCCCGGCAGGGAGAAGCGCAGGAGGTACCGGGCGCCGCAGAGATAGCCATCCCCAAGCCGCCAGTTGAATGGCGACGACCGGAACCGAGGCCAGGTGCAACCACACGGCTAGACCGCAGCAGACGCAGCCGCCTAGGGCAAGTCGTGCCAGTCGGACGTCTGGCCGCCCCCCGCCCCCAGCGGCCGACAGCGGTAAATTCCCTAACCGCCAGGCGCTCCACAGGAGATACCAACCCACGAGCACCACCAATTGGACCATCGCATACGGCCGCGCCTCGGTCGAGTAAAACACTTGAATGCGATCAAGCCCCATCCACCCTAGCACAGCGAGTGTGGGCCAGAAAAACGCATGCTGGCAGACAGCCGCCGTGACACCCTTCCGCAAAAGGGGCCCTTCCTTCTTGGCGGCACCGCTCGATAAAGACGGCAGATACGTGGCAGCCAGGATGCAGTGAACCGCCAAGACGAGTGCCACCCACCAGGCGATGAGGCTAGGCATGCGCAGGGCGACTTCAGATTGTCCCGTCAGGCCAGTGAGAATCCAGAGGGCGAAGAAGTAGAGGGAAGTTTGATTGCCCATGGCCGCCCGAGGCGCCACCTCCTCCCATCGGCCTGATAGGACCCAACTGGAGTGCAGTTCATCCAACCAAAGTGGTTCGGTCAATCCTGCCGCAGCGTAGGTGATGGGCAGCAGGAGGGCCACTCCCCGCCAAAGGAACCATTTTGGTGGATCTTGCCTCAGACAGCTTGACGTTGAATCGCTGGCGGTGTGCAATGGAATGGGTGGGGAGTAAAATAGGGTGCTTGGGAATTGGTCCGCGACCGCAATCGGATTTCTCAACACGATCTTGTCGAAGTTCTTCAGTGGCCTAGAAACCGATTCCGACGCCGGTAGGCCGAGTTCGGTGCATCTCTGAGAGAGGAACCCCCATGCCACGACGCTATCGCGTTTCTTCAGCCCGTCGCCGCGGATTTACGCTCATCGAAGTCATGATTGCGACGGCCGTCACGCTGCTGATGATGATCGCCTTGGCTCAAATGTTCAAGATCATCGGTGACAGCATGAAGCGTGGTCGAGCAGCTCTGCAACTGAACAACCGCCTGCGCACCGTTGTCATGCGACTACAGCACGATTTGGAAAACTTGACCGTCGTACCACGACCTCCTGCCACCGAAGGCGAAGGTTATCTGAAATACTTCGATGGGTCTACCACCGATTACACGGCAAGCACCATTTCGCCGCTTCTGAATCGTTTTGGTGATGTCGATGATATCTTGATGGGGACGGTTCGAGCGGGCGACGTATGGTTTACCGGTAAGGTGCCCAGATACTTCATCACTGGTATCGACGATCCGACCGATGTCGACGAGTTTACCATGGTTACTATCGCGGCGCAGCACGCCGAGTTCTGCGCTTTCTTGCAACCGATCGTGAGCAATGTCGGTAATCCAACGCAAGATCCTAGTTACTATTTGACCGCGTCGCCCAATGGGGCCGCGGCTTTTCAAGACGTCGATGGCCCGGGAGGGACCGCCAACGGTTTCCCCGATGGGTTTCGGCTGCATTACCGACGACTGTTGATTCGCCCAGACTTGAACACCATTCAAGATCCAACGACCGGTCAGTTGGTGCTTCCATTCGGCCGAGGTGTTAATGCGGGCGGAGCCGTTGATTGGACCATGGCCAGACCTCAGCCGGGTTTGCCCAGTCCATTGTGCGACATGACTGCGGCTCACCAGCAGTGCGATTTGTCGATCCGCCGAGTCTACGACGCCCCCATTCCCAACAACAGTGCGGCGGATCGAATTGCGGCCAATAGTTTGGAAGATCTGGCCCATCCGGCTAACCGTTTCGCTCATGTTCAGGTTCCTATTCCTGGAACCAGTTCTACGACGATGCCGGTCCTGGCCCTCGGCCCGCCGTTGTCGGTAAACACGTACGATCCCGATGGGACTCTTGGGGGCAGCGGCTTTCGCGTCGGCTCTGGATTCCTCCATCCGGCTTTCGCCCTCTATGGAACGCGAGTTGGTGAGGATCTGTTGGCCAGCCAGGTGTTGGCCTTCGACGTCAAAGTGTTCGATCCGGCCGTGCCGTTGCTGCTAGCTCCGGGGCCCAATGGTACGCTGGACGGCGGAATCGATGGTTCGGACGATTTCGTGGTCGGCCCTAGTGATCCTGGTTTTGTCAGTCTGCTTGGTAATACTCCGCACAGTTACGGCGATTACGTCGACCTGTGTTGGGGAAGGAAAACAGCGGCGGCGATCCTGCAAACGACGGGAACAGCTCCTCCGCCATCGGACAATCTCGTCTCCCCTTTTAGTGGCTACTCCTCCACCAACTATGCAAGTTTTGGTTTTTGGCGAGGCTTCACCGACCAACTTTATAAATCCGGTTTGGTCCTCACCACGCCCAACAACGCCATCCATTTGCTGCAACCGGCCTTCGATACCTGGACCACGGAGTTTGAGCGAGACGGCGTCCTCCAAGCCACGCGGGTGGGCCGCGAAGGTATCTGCCGGATTAGTGGGCTTCGGGACCTGTATGGAGTCGGCGGCGACGATACCGCGTCTGCTCTGCCGGCGTGGCGTCAGATGTTCATCGACGGGGGAACGGATGGCGTTGATAACAATGACAATGGTCTGACGGACGAAGGATACGGAAACTATCTGCCAGTGACTGCAGAAACGTGGGAGCGAGAAACTTCGCCTCCTTTCCCCGTCGATCTGCAGGGCATTCGGATCACGGTCCGTATGGAAGATCCTGGTACGCGACAGATTCGCCAGATGTCGGTCACCAAAGAGTTTGTCTCGCGGTAGATTGGCAGTTCCATGCATCGCATACGGCTGCGGAAGCCTTGGGAAGTCGCGTTGGCGCCAGGGCTACGTCGAATCGTCTACCGGAGGCGATTCAATCGCCCTACCGGCATCCAGGAGGACCAACGTATGGTCGTGTGGATTGGCCGTACCGAAGGCGTCCCGGCAGGCGGCGTCCCTCAATTACGACTCAACGGTACGAGCGTGGACCTCTATGCGGTCGATTCGGCGTCGGCTTGGGTCAGTGCGCCGATCGACCACATGGTACGGCCTCATAATTCCCTAGAACTGTGTTTCAATGAGGGGGGCACGGGAATCGATGGGACCGACGATGTTTTAGCGTTGCCCGTCGCACAGTTGCTCCAGCGCTTCTACCAACGATGGAACATTGCCCTTTGCATAGTCGACACGTCTGAGTCCCTTTCGACCTGCTAACCGGCTGCTACTACCAGCAACTCAAATAGTTACCATCCGCCTCAGTTGCCCCCATTGGTCTATCAGGGGGCCGAGTATTGGTTCAGTAGCAGTTGATGGTGCGCCCTCTCAGCCGCAAAACTTGGTGCCATCGGCTGTATTCGCAAATGTATTTTGGTGCCATCGGCTGTCTTAGGGATTGTCAAGAGCGAGTGAAGGCTCGCGATAGTTTTGCTTGTTTTTCTCCATGGCGTTGAGGATCAGGAGCAGTTTGCGCATGACAGCGACCAAGGCAACCTTCTTGGGCTTTCCTTTGGCCAGTAGGCGTTGGTAGAACGCTTTCATGGTTTCGTTGTGACGCACGGCGACGATGGCCGCCATGTAGAGGACCTTGCGGATGTTGGCGCGGCCAGCCGATGTGCTGCGGCGACGCTGCACCGTGCCGCTGTCGCGAGCCAGGGGAGCCACCCCCACGAGCTTGGCAATCTGCCGTCCGTCTGTTGTTGGCAGTTTAGTGCCACCCATCAATTTGGTTGCCGCAAGTGTTTGTACGATAAGGAGTTATGATCTCGGATTGGTGATTCGTGGCTTCGGCAGGCTGTCCCTGCGGGACCATTGGACGGCTGTCCGAGTTGTGCGCGAGTTTGTCCGAGTTGTGCGAACGGCGGTTGGAATCGCTCGCCAGGCAAGTCCAGGAGAGTGTGGAGTTTGGGCGAAGCCCTGTCGGCACCGTAGCCTGGCGGCAACGCCCCAGGAACTGGAGTCGGAATAAGCCCATTTTGGCCGAAGGCCAAATTCACTGGCGCGGTGGTCCGCTCGACCCCGATGCACGTCGAAGAATCCTTGACAATGCCCCAGATCCATGCCAAGCCCCCAGATCCATGCCAAGCCCCCAGCTTGGACGCGTCGGTGGCTGTGGCGGCGGTGAATTCGGCTTACAGCCAACAACCTCGATGTGCACCTCCATCCTGGGGCAGAATTGGATCGCCCTTTCAGGGCTTGGGTGGTTGGTCGTTCGTGTTCCCAGGGCGGCGCATTCAGCGGCTACGCCGCTGGCGCTCTGCCCTGGGCTTTCATGGCGCTGCCCCTTCGGGGCGATTTGTGGCATTTGGGGATTCTAGCGAATTCCACTACTGGTGGGCCGTCCCTACGGGACTGTTGGGAAACAATGCGCCATCCAAACTCCGGGCTCACGCCCGAAGCTAGATCATCACGCCGCTTCGCGGCTAAAATCGAAACCGAAGAGGGTGGAAGAGACTGTCCGGCAGCATGATCAAGCCAGTCTATGCCTCGCGGCTTGAATCGGAAATCGAAGAGGAAGGAAGAGCCTCACCGCGTCGCTACGCGACGCGTAGGGAGGGAATTGAGGGACTCGACAACCCGGCCATGAATGACCGGGCTACCATCACCGCGTCGCTACGCGACGGCAACCAGGACCGGCGCGGTGGAATCCTCTTGTCTGAGGATCAACAGCGCCAATTGAATCGGGGGCATTGTGTTGCCTCACGGCGTCGCTACATGACGAAGAGGAAATCAACGACGAAGAGAAAGACGAAAACGAAGACAAAAAGCCGAAAACGACGGTAAGCACAAAGACGGAAACGAAGCCATGAAGAAGTAGATCGTGAGGCAGAGCCTCGGGTGCTGGGCGTTCCCAGGCAGAGCCTGGGAACGAGACGATATCCAAAACGGTGAGCAAACTCCCTTCGGCCCTGTCTTCAGTAAAGCCAACCGCAATAACAACTCGTCGCTCGAGTATTTTGCTGCCAGCTACGGCACCGGGCGGGGAGCCTACCAGTCGCTGGCCAGTGCATTGACCGGCGCCTCCGCCTCCCTCTCCGGCGATGGCGATAGTCAGGGCTTTGCGGTCCTGCTGATTGACCAGACCAGTGACTATGCCGGCTCGGAGCGGCAGCAGGCCGGTTTCAACGATGTCTGGGAGGGCTCTTCGACCAGCAACTCGTCCCTGCACTTAACACTCGTCGACCACTGGGACAGCACCGGCTCGCTGTCGGCCAGCCTGGCCGCTGATGGCACGTCCACGTGGAACGGTTCGGCATCCTCCTCGGCCACTTCGTCGGTCGATTACCAACAGCATTACGATTCGGTCGACCAGGCCATTATGTTGCTGGGCGAAATGGGTTGGGATTACCAATCGCTGCGCGATGCATCGTTCCAGCGCTCGGCCAACTGGAACGCCCTCTTCGATCCATCGACCGGCCAGTTCGACGAGTCGTTCACGGTTTCGGGCGACGATGAAGTCCTTTTGAGCGGTTACGAGTACCATCCGACCAACACCAACCTCTGGAAAACCCCGCTGGAAGAAGCTCTTGAAGAACTTTTCCCGCTCGACTACCTCGACACCACCGGCGATCCACCTAGCAGCACCGACCCCTCCGCAAGTGACCAATCCGGCGATTCATCCGACGGCGGCGATCTCGATGGTTACGCCGGGGACTACCAAGGTGATCTGTTCGGCGAGGAGCAAGGCGGCTCGTCCGGCGGCGTCTACTACACCGCTTACTCTGGCTCGGGGCAATCGGAGACATATTCAAGCAGCTCGCCAAGCAGATCCGGTTGGGGTGGCTTTTGGGACAAAGTCCAACTGGGGCTAGACGTAGTGGGCTGCATTCCCGTAATCGGTGAAGCGGCCGATGGAGTCAACGGAGTGATTTCATTGGCTCGCGGCGATCATGTGGGCGCCGGCCTGTCATTCGCATCCATGATCCCAGTCTACGGCGACATCGTCGGCAAGGGTGGAAAAGTTGCTCGCTACGCTGCAAAATACGGCGACGAAGCCGCCGAGGCCGGGAAGCGACTTGTCGACTCGCAAGTAAGTCGTTTTAACACCCGTTATGGAACGTATGCTCGGCGTATTGACGAGTACAAGCATGCGTTAGACATCGATCACGTTCGCGCGGCGGCTCGTGAAAAAGCCGGAGAGATTGTGGCAACAAAGAAAAGCGGAGTACCGTTTGACCACCTGAATGAAACACGCGAGGCGATGCACGGTGTTCACGAGAGAATCCCCCTTTTGAAAAAATACCTGTCCGATCCGAACCTGACTCCTGAGCAGCGGGCCGCGATTGAGGCTGAACTGAGTGAGGCCTCGAAGCTATTGGACCGAGCGGAACGAATCTTGGGGGAATCCGCACCAAGGAGATAATCAGATGGTGTCTACTCCCGAACAACGCCGCAGGGGACTGCAGGTCCTAAAAAACCCAGCGGCGTACAGTGATACCGAGGTGCACAATGCAGTTCTCGACGTACGGCGTCGACCGGAACCTGGGGATGAGAAGCTTCTGCTGCCGTTGTTGGAACATGCAGATGCCATGGTAGTTGCAGCAGTGCTGTATTCGTTGACCCACGTTTATGGGACTGTCGAACAGTACCGCGACTTGATCATGAAACTGGCGCAAGGTGATCCGCGCGATTGCATGGAGATGCCGATTCAATCGAGCGCTATATCGGACTTGGCCGAGCTAGCACAGCACGATCGCGAGGCGCTAGACTTGTTGCGTCGGATTGCAGAGGATTCGGGAACGGCTGAAGTGCCTCGGCAGCGCGCTTGGTTTTGTCTTGCGGGTCTATTTAATGTCCCGTGGTCGAAAGAGGACAGCGAAGCGATGATCTGGGATCCGGACAGCCAGCGGTCCGAGCAGGCCAAGGCGAGAGTCCGTGAAGCCGCCGAGGGACTGAATTGGAAACCTGTCCAGCCGCCGCGAAAGTATTTCGTTTAACGTACTGGTCCACCCTGCGCTGCCGTGCCTCATAAGTTCAATATTTTGGTGCCATCGGCTGTCTTAGGGATTGTCAAGAGCGAGTGAAGGCTCGCGATAGTTTTGTTTGTTTTTCTCCATGGCATTGAGGATCAGGAGCAGTTTGCGCATGACGGCGACCAAGGCAACCTTCTTGGGCTTTCCTTTGGCCAGTAGCCGTTGGTAGAACGCTTTCATGGTTTCGTTGTGGCGCACGGCGACGATGGCCGCCATGTAGAGGACCTTGCGGATGTTGGCGCGGCCAGCCGATGTGCTGCGGCGACGCTGCACCGTGCCGCTGTCGCGAGCCAGGGGAGCCACACCCACGAGCTTGGCAATCTGCCGTCTGTTGATCTGGCCCAACTCCGGCAGTTCCGCGATGAGGGTGGCCGTGGTGGCCGGGCCGATGCCCGTAGCGCTTTGCAGGCGCTCGGCCTGCTGCTGAAACTCGGGGCTCTGGAGCAGTTTTTTGATGCGCTGATCCACCTCTTTCAACTGCGCGGTATAAAACTCGATGGCTTGGCCGATCAGTTGTTGGACCTCGGGGTCCTGCGTCTGCTTGAGGCGATTGCGCTCGGCCCCGAGGTGCTCGAGAATCTGACTGCGGCGGCGATTGAGCATCAGGAGATGCTTCTGGTTTTCGCTGGGCGGTTGCTTTAGCTGAACCGGGACTACCTGGCCGAACCGAGCGATGATCGAGGCGTCGATCTTATCGGTCTTTTCCAGCAATCCGCAGCCTCGGGCGAAGTTGCGGATCTGCAGCGGGTTGACGACGGCCACGTCGATGTGGGCCTCGTGCAGAGCCTCGACCAGCTGGCTTTCGTAGCCTCCGGTTGCCTCGGTGACGACCAGCGATCTAGGCGGTATCTGGCCGACCCAGAGCTGGATTTCCTGCTCCGTGTTTTCGACTACCTGGTGCTTCTGCGAGCCCGATTGGTACACGTCGAGCTTGTCCTTGGAAACATCGACACCGATCACGTTTTCGTAGCTAGAGTGATTCATTGCATTCCCTGGATAGTAAGTTCGAGCTCTAGTGGCTCCCACGGCTGTTCGGGATGTACAATAAGAGCGGACCGGCGCTCGTGATGGCACTCGACATCGACCGCACGGTCGTGTCCACCCATGACGAGCTGCCGAGTCCGCGTGCCTGCCGGGAGCGACCCGGCAGGCACTTCCTTTTCTTAAGATAGGCTTGGCTCCTTTGCTACGGGGCAGGCCAGTCTCCTTTCTCGTGGAGGCGTTAATCTCTGGGAGGCGTTCAGTGGTGCGTCCTGGCGACGCTCCCTCGGGCTTCACCAACAAAGGCAACGGTTGCCTCGTCAGTCGCCAGCGTCGGTCGCCAACTCGCTGCGCTCGAACCGGGCGAGCGACCGACGGCTGGCTCCGACGAAGGCAACAAGGAGGGCCTACCCCTAAGACACTACCCATTTTGCGTGTTGCTGGAAACCCATATCGCCGAGGGACTTACGAAGGCATCCAGCATGGAGACCACTTGGCGAAATGACGCCGCGAGTCGCCAGCCGCGTATCGCATCGCAAACCATTCGGGATGACGCACTGTGGGATCCTGCTGTTGGACCAGAAATGGCGAAGTACTGGCTGTAGAGCGGTACTGGAAATGAATGGACAGGAAAAAAATAGCTCCATCCATTGAGCAACGAAGACTGGGTTGCAGGACATTGTTTCGGCAGTGCCTTTCAGCTCCGCAGAGGAAGCTGCCCTACTTCATCATGCAGAATTGACGTTCGCCCGCGGATTGCCCTAAGGAAGAGATTTGATTGATCGAGGCCGCCAGTTGCGTTGTTTGGTTGAAAGGTAACCCACCGTCATGATGCCGCGAAGTTCGCATGCGTAGTGTCTTCGTAGTCGACGGGGCACCGGTTGGCATCGGTCGGCAAATTGCGGTGAAGGAGAGATGGGGACTGAAGTTTGCCCTGCCGGCGAAGGATGGTTTGCCACGCGACTTACTGAATCCTTCGTTTTCAACTTCCGTAAGCGAGCGGACTCGTATTATTCCCGTGTTTTCCGGTCGCTAGGGATGACTGCCGCTACTGTGGAGAAAGTATAGCACCTCACCTTGTGGGATACCCTTGCGGCGAAGACTTTCGCAGGGAATGCACTGCACGACGGCAGAGCAACCGCCCCGCACCAGAGCGGGGCAATATACCGATGGAGCGAAAGGCGGCTTGTGTGATCAACGTTGGAACGCAGCGCTTCGAAGCACGGCTGACCACGACGGGCCATCCGTGGATGGCAGAAACACCTTCGCCGTTGATTCGTCCAACCAATTCCCAGGTGAACTGGCCATCCCAGCGACACTAGGGCTGAGGCACATCACTTATCCACCGACATCGCCCGGCCTTTGCGGATTCATGACAGCGGCAGTTGCGGTGTGGAGGGGAGTAGAAAAGGGCAAAAAGGATAGCAGAGCCGCCCATCCCAGAGGCAGCACCAGTTACTTCTTCTTGCCCTTACCTTCCGCTGCGTCTTCCTTCTTCACTTTCTTTTTCTTTTTAAGCGAGACTTTGATGACACGCGTCTTAGGAATCCCCAAAACAGGGTCTCCCTCCTTCCACTTGTCGAGTTCTTGCAACCGTCGCAGTCGCTCTACGCGAGTCAAGACGTTTCGCACCTTGATCGCGCCGCCAGAAACTTTCAAGCTCTTGTCGAGCGTCATCGTATCGCATCTCCAAATGTACTATTATTGCAAAATCCGCGTGGGAACACGTCGCCGTTGGCGAAGTGTAATCGCCGTTCGACGTCCAATCAACTCCTATTTCCTTCCCCGACGCCAGGGGGGCAGCCCATTGGCATCTAGGGGACGGCGACGAACGTGGGGGGCAATGACATCGTTTGGGCGGGGCTAGACGACGGCTTCGGCGGAGGCGAGCCTTGCCGAGGGGACTTTTTCGGGTGCAATTGGACATCCGCCAGGAATTCAGGAAAATGCTAATAGCCCGGATGGAAATCTCGAGTTTCGTATTGCACCTGCTAACGGAGACGTGGGAAAATGGCTGATTCAGAGAATCATGAAACGAAGATCGTAGTGGACGAGAATTGGAAGGAACGTGTGGAACGGGAAAAGCGCGAAGCCGCTGAGCGGGTTTCCCCAGGGACGGAAGCAGATTCCTCGGCGTCCCCCCGTGAGGAGACGCACCAAGCTGCGGCGGATGCTTACACCCAGTTGGGATCCCAGGAGGCGAAAGAAAAAGCCCAGAGCGGTTCGCGTCAACCGCTTCCTCCAGTCTCCTTCGAACTACTGGTCACCAGTTTGGCTACGCAAGCGATGTTCGCTTTGGGGCTCCTCCCTGGTCCTGATGGACAGACAGCGCCAGCGGACCGAGAGATGGCACGGCACTACATTGACCTGCTGGACATGCTGGAGCAGAAGACGCGTGGCAACTTGACTGGTGATGAGAGCAAGCTACTGTCCGATACGTTATATCAGTTACGAATGACCTATGTGGCGCTTGCCAAGCAGGCTAATAGGTAATCCCCTACGGCGATCGATCCAAATCTCATGAGCTGCAACTCGGACGCGTCCGGCTTGGGGCTCGTGCCGCCCCTAGCCCCTGGGTTCGATATCGAGGCGAACGGTGACGCATTGTCGTGAGCAGAACCGACAGTCGCCGCGAACGGGCTGATCGTTTGGGGGGAGCCATGGGGAATTCGAGCACCATCATCGGTTTGCCTAACTACTGATGTGACCGAGGACGATCCGAACTCGCAAACAACTGAGAAGCATCATGACCTTGAAGAATGCAGCGCTGAAAGATTACTTGAATCGTCATGTGTTGGCCCACGTGCGGATGCCAGCCCAATATGTTGGTGGCGAGCGAAACATCGTGGTGAAGGATCACCACGAGGTAGCGGGCACCCTGTGCCTGTGTTTTCCCGACGCTTATACCATCGGCATGAGCCACCACGGGCTGCAAGTCCTTTACTCGTTTATGAATCGGCGGGACGACTGGGCTGCCGAGCGTTGTTTTACGCCGTGGCCGGATATGGAGCAACAGTTGCGTCGTCACGGGCTTCCTTTGTATTCGCTAGAGACCTTCACGCCGCTGAGTGATTTCGACGTTGTCGGCTTCTCGTTGCAGTATGAGATTTCTTCGCCGAACGTGCTCACGATGCTTGACCTTGGGGGTATTCCTTTGCGGGCCGAGCAGCGAACGATGGCCGATCCGCTGATCCTGGCGGGGGGACCTTGTGCGCAGAACCCTGAGCCGATGGCACCGTTCATCGACTGTTTTGTTACTGGTGACGGGGAACCGGCACTGCCAGCGATTTGCGATCTATGGCGGGAGTTGCGGCAAACGGCACGAGAGGGAAATGGATGGCTACGCGGCGAGGCTGGCCGGCGCCAACGGACCGAGGCGCTGGCAGAAATCGCTCGGCGCTTGCCGTTTGCGTATGTCCCGCGGTTCTACGAACCGGAGTACCGCGACGGTAGAATCGTCGCCTTGAATCGTTTGCGCGCTGATGTCCCGGAAACCATTGAGCCGTCGGTGATCAAAGACTTGGAGGGCATTCCCTTACCAACCGCACCGATTGTCCCCTATGTGGAATGCGTTCATGACCGGATCGCCATCGAGATCATGCGAGGTTGCCCGTGGCAATGCCGGTTCTGCCAAAGCACGGTCATCAAGCGGCCGCTGCGGATTCGTAGCGTCGAGACGATCATTCAAGCGGCATGGGAAAGCTATCGTAACACCGGTTTTAACGAAATCAGCATCCTTTCGCTATCCAGCAGCGATTATCCCCACTTCGAGGAGCTTGTGCTTCGATTGAAAGAAGTGTTCAATCCGCTGGGTGTCAACATCTCGGTCCCCAGCTTGCGGGTCAACGAGCAACTCCGGACGCTGGCTGAGTTGGTTGGTAACGGCCGCCGCAGTGGGCTGACTCTGGCGCCGGAGGTCGCCCGGGACGACATGCGGGAACAGATTCGCAAAAAGATCAAGAACGAGGATCTGTACGAAGGATGCCGCACCGCGTTCCAAAACAACTATGAGTCGGTCAAACTCTACTTCATGTGCGGTTTGCCCGGAGAGCGGCCAGTCGACCTGGAAGGTATTGTGGAGATGGCCGAGCATATCGCCCGGATTGGCAAAGAGATTCGTGGGCGGTATCCGAAAGTAACGGCCAGTGTTTCCAACTTTGTTCCCAAAGCACATACACCCTACCAGTGGAATGGAATGCAGCGTCGCGAGTACTTTGAATGGGCGCACAAGTACTTGTGGCAGCATCGCCAAATCCGCTCAGTGAACATCAAATGCCATAACATTGAGACGAGTCTTTTAGAAGGCGTTCTCAGTCGAGGGGATCGTCGTACGGCCGAAGCGATCGAGTTGGCATGGCGTCGCGGTGCCCGCATGGACGGCTGGACCGAGATGCTTGATGCCGAGAGGTGGTGGAAGGCGCTCGCCGACTGCAACATTGACGTTGACAAGCAACTTCATGAGCCTTACGACTTGATGGACAAGTTGCCCTGGGATCATGTCAACGTCAAGTATGGACGAGAATTCTTGCAAAAGGAGCAAACGCGCGCCGTATTGCAGTTGGACGCCATGGCCAACGCCAAGTAAAGTCGTATCCCCTGCCGACGCCTCCCTACGTGCCTGCGGTGGGAGGGAAAGCTTGTGCGGCTTCATTGGTTCGGCCGGACCGGGCATGTTTCAAGGTCCGCTGATCGATGGTGTCGTTGTGCTCTTCGTTGGCGTCGATGCCGTGGCGGGGAACTATGGATTGGCGGGTCACGGATGAGTAAGTCATTGTTCCGGGCTTCATGGACTGCGGTTTATGATTTTCGCGCTACCCGATGAGATGAACACCGCAGTCTCACTCGGCATCCTGCTCATCGCCTCGTTGTTCGGCGGCATCCTCGCCGATCTCCTGCGAATACCGCGGGTGACTGCCTACCTGTTGGCGGGAGTCGTCGTGGGGCCGAGCGTCGGGGGGCTGGTCTCCTACGAGCACATGCACCATCTCATTCCGTTGACCAAGTTAGCCATGGCCTTGGTGCTGCTTGAACTCGGCACTCATTTCCCCTTAGCGCAGCTTCGCCCCATCCTTCGTCACGCCACATGGCTCAGCAGCGGCGAACTTCTGCTCACCTTCATCTTCGTGGGATTAGGCATCTTCCTCGCAGGATACGGAGTGGCTACTGTCGTCTTGCTGGGGGCCTTGGCACTCGCCACGGCACCAGCGACAACGGTGCTGGTTCTTAAAGAATCGAATTCGGAAGGTCCGGTAACAGAGTTGGCAGGCGTTTTGGTCGCGTTGAACAACGTCGCGGCTATCGTAGCATTCGAGTTGTTCTTCTTGATCGCCAGGTTCTTCAGCGGTGTGTTGAGCGAACACCCGTCGGTCGAACTTTACCGCGTGGCGATGGATCTCGGTGGGGCAACGGCGTTAGGGGCAGTTGCCGGACTGTGGCTCAGCTATGGCAGCGGTCTACTCAACCAACGCCGTTGGTTGGTGCTCGTGCTCGCCCTGTCCATTCTCTTGCTTGGTTTCTGCGAGACTTGGAATCTGCCCTACATGTTGGCGTTCTTGGTGGCCGGAATCGTGTTGGTTAACACCAGCGATGTGGCCGACGACCTGATGAAAGAACATGAAAAGATCGCCGGATTACTGGTGGTCGTGTTTTTTGCCGTACATGGCGCCGAATTGCAGCTAAGCTCTTTTGTAGCGGCCGGCTCTTTGGGGCTGTTGTACATCGCCACGCGTAGCGCTGGCAAGATTTTGGGGATCCGTGCCGCATCTTGGTTCCATCGGGAAGCCCCCACCGTGCAACGGTATCTCGGCCCGTGCCTGCTCGCTCAAGCGGGTGCGGCAATCGCCTTGGCCAGCACGTGTGTTGAACGTTGGCCAGAGGTTGGCGAGCGGATTCAAGTGGTCATCCTTGGTACGGTAGTGTTCTTCGAAATCGCTGGCCCGATCCTAATACGCTGGTCGGTATTGCGTGCCGGTGAAGTTCCGTTAGCGCAAGCGATTTCTCACCGCACGGAGACCGCTGCCAGTCAGGCGGCCAAGATGTGGCAGCGACTACGCGAAGCATTGGGCTTGTCCCCGCACAAGAACCTGGAAATCTCCAAGCTGCGGGTCGCAGACCTGATTCGAAAAAACGTCCCGGCAGTTCCCCAATCGGCCGACTTCGAAGCGGTTGTCGACGTGATGCGTTCCAGCCATGACAATACTTACGTGGTCGTCGATGAGGAGAAGCGAATTGTGGGAATCATCCGCTATGAGTTGCTCAGCGACACGTTTTTCGACCGCCAAGTAGATGACCTTGTTCGCGCCGAAGATCTCGCTGTTCCGCCCCCTGCCGCATTGGCGCTATCCGAACCACTGAGCGTCGCGGTGGAAGCGTTCCGACGCACACGCGATGATATCTTACCGGTAGTTACCGATGACGTTCCCGCCAAGTTTATTGGCGTTCTACGCCGCAGCGACCTGATGCAGTTTCTTTTGGTGAGTCGCCATCAGAACTCTGTGGACAATCAACCTGCGGCAGATTTCACTACGTAGTGTCGAGCAACCTCGACGGCATCGCCGTCAGCAACGGAAAGCATCATGGCCGAGCCTCCGCAACTTCCGCCTGACCGTCATTTTTCCCCCGATCCCTCACCGGACGAGCACCGGCCTCGCGATCCGGGTGCCGACCAGGTGCCGCAGAAATCCATCTCTCATCCGCCGGATCATTCCCTCAATCCCTACGCTCCGATCACCGAGCACCAAACGCATCATCCCATCGCCCGGGCAGCCCTTCCTGCGTATTACTGGACAGCGTTGATCGTTAGTTTGCTTCTCGGTGCCCTGCTATGGCCCATCGTTCCTAGCCTATCGTTGTACGGCATCATTTCTGTGGTGGCGGCGGCCTTTCGAGTGCCCTTATTACAGAAACGAATGCAACGCGAGTCCGGACGGGCAGTACAAGACCTGCCAGCCCCTCTAGTGCTTATGCTCACCAGCACAATACTGTGCGCTATCCTGCTCGTTGCCTCGATGATCGCCTTCGTCGCTATCTGTCTTCCTTCGGGATGGCTGTTGGTGATGATCAATGATTCGCTGGGAGCAGGTTTGGTTTTTCCCTTCGGTTTGGGCATCGCCGCCGGATTGGTCACCTTTTTTTTCCTGTTCCGACTTTCCTTGCGTCTGCCTCTTTGATGGCGTCAGCATTTCGTTGCGTGGGTATGGTCAACCTCCTTGATTGAGATCGATCTAGAGAGAACTTATGACGCGACACCGGACCAGCAACATTGAAGAGGGGCTGTTCGTCTCCGATCTGCACCTGTTCTCCGGGCGCACCGGCGAGCGGGAGATGGTCGATAGTTTGCGTGGTCTATCCCGTCCAGAGCAATGCCTTGTATTGGGAGGGGACATCTTTGATTTTCGCTGGAGTCGGCATGGAGGAATTCGAGACTCGTCGAAAGCGGCACGTATCTGGCTCGATCTTTTGCTTGAACGGACAGGCCAGGCCAAGGTAATCTACCTGCCTGGCAATCATGACTGCCACCCTCATTTCTTACGCTACTTGGAGGCGTTAGCCGAGCGAACAGACCGTTTCCAATGGCACCGCCATTGGTGGCAATTGCAGGATTGCCTCTTTTTGCACGGTGACATCCTCGCCACCCGTGGATGCGAAATTGCCTTGGACCGTTACCGTCGGCGTTTCCACCATCATCGCCCCCCTCCCGCGTTGCTTCATCAAACGTACGAACTGGCCGTAGGCTTGCGGGCGCATCGTTGGGTGCCGCAGCTGGTGCATCGCCCCAAAACCACATGCCGTCGGCTGTTACGACTTATTCGCATGCTCCCCATCGAGTCATTCCCTGAAGTGCGGCGAGTATTCTTCGGCCACACTCACGTGCCGATCAACGGCCTGACGATCGATGGCGTCGAATTCTACAATCCGGGCGCCGGGCTACGGCACATGCGGCCCCAGCCGCAACATTTCCGACTTTGATCTTGATGGCCCCGCTGCCGATGCGGTACATGTTGATCTTGTTGATGGGCCGCGGCTAGACCCACTTCTCTGTCGAGTTGATGATGTACCGCATACTGCTTGTGGCGACATTTCCGGTTGAACACTTATTGCGACAAACCCCCGGCGGGAGCGGCGTGTGGGGGGCATGCCAGTTTGTAAGCGAACCGGACGGCGGTCCCTGCGATGCCGTCGTGGTCTACGACAACTGTCCGCGGCCGATCGAGTGCTACTGCGCACCGGAGAATACCCTATTGATTACCGGAGAACCTCCGTCGCTGCGTCGATACCGCCGACCATTCACGGCGCAATTCGGGCATGTATGGACTTCCCACCGGCAGATCGATCATCCCGGAGTGCGGTATGGAGCCGAGGGGCAGCCGTGGCATTACGGCCTCTACGCCAGTCAGGTGCACGGCCGGCCATTGAACTACACCGACCTCGAAAACTTACCCCCGCCGCGGAAGACCAAGTTGTGTAGCGTGATCTGCAGTACGAAATCGACTACGACGGATCACCGTCAGCGGTTGGCCTTTATCGAAAGATTGCGAGCCGAATTCGGTGAACAGATCGACATCTTCGGGCGGGGCATGCGTCCGGTAAGGGACAAAGCCGACGCGATCTATGCCTACAGGTATCACCTGGCCCTGGAAAACGATCATTCGCCATTCTACATGACCGAGAAGCTAACCGATGCATTCCTCGGTTGGAGCTACCCTCTCTATTTCGGTGGCGAGGAGGCGCAGCACTGGTTTCCCACGGGGAGTTTCCTGCGGCTCGACATTCACCAGCCAGACATCGCCGTAGGCATGGTACGCGACATGCTCCAGCACGACCTCACGGACGAACAACGCAATGCACTCGATAGCGCACGTCGCATCGTGCTGCAGCGGGCGAACATCATGGCACGCTTGGCCGAATTCTGGCCGCGCGCGTTGGTTGCCGCACCGCCACGACGGTTACGGATATTGCCTAAACGATGCAGTACCCAGCTCGCCTTCCGCTACTGGACGCACCGGCTATCCTCGCCGCGACGGTCGGCGGCATAGGAACCGAGCGATGAAAGGAATCGAGCCATGATCGTCGTACGAGTGGAAGGTGGCTTGGGAAATCAAATGTTTCAGTACGCGTTCGGCTGGTGGTTGGCGCGCAAGCACGCCACGACGCTGTACCTTGACCTCACCGCCTATGACCACGCTCCGGCCCACGGTTACCTGTTGGATCGCTTCGCTATTGAAGCCACGCCGTTGCCGCCAGAACTCCATGCCCGTCTCCCGCGGCGCTATCGTAAGGATGGAACCACAGCCCGCACTTCACTCTTCAGCCGCTCTCCCAAGCCATTGCGGCGCGTGAAAGAAAAACCGTTCGGCTTCGCCGCCCGTTACCTGGCTGCCAAAGACGACTCCTATCTGGTTGGTTACTGGCAAAGTGAGCGCTACTTTGCTTCTCAGCAAGAGGCGCTGCGCCGACAGTTCACCCTGCGGAGCAAGCTGAGTCAACAAAGTGAGCGGATCCGGCAACAGATGCTATCGAGTTGTAGCCTAGCCCTTCACGTTCGTCGTGGTGACTATGTCGACGATCCGCAAGCAGCCCGCATCTATGCTAGACAAACAATCGATTACTACCATCGGGCGGTGGCTCACTTCGCTCGGCAACGCAGCGAGCCGATCCGCGTTTTTGTGTTCTCCAACGACATCGCGTGGTGTCGTGAATACCTCCGCTTTCCATGGCCGACACACTGGGTCGATCACACCACGGCGGCAACCGCTGTGGAAGACATGATTCTCATGTCGTGTGCCCGCAGCCTGGTAATGGCCAATAGCACCTTTAGTTGGTGGGCGGCGTGGCTGGGCGAGCATCGCGGACAGCAAATCTATGCGCCGAGCGCATGGTTTCTTCCGGGAACGCTTGATGATCGTCATATCCTCCCATCTCGTTGGACACGCATCGAATCTACCTGCAAGAAAGCCGCCTGACCTATGTCTCACGCTACGCCACTGGTGTCGGTGATCCTTCCCGTCTACAACGCAGAAAACTTTCTCATCGACGCGGTGGCAAGCATTCTGGAGCAAACATGGCAGGACTTTGAACTGATTTGCATCGACGACGGAAGTACCGACTCCTCGCCGCAGATTCTCCGCTGGCTGGCCACCCAAGATTCCCGAATTCGCGTCATTACCCAGTCCAATCAGGGTATCGTGGCCGCGCTGAACCATGGATGCCAGATGGCGCGAGGTCCGTTGCTGGCGCGCATGGACGCCGATGATGTGGCGTTTCCCCAACGCTTGCAGCGCCAAGTCGCTTGGTTTCAGCAACACCCGCGAGGCGTGTTGGTGGGTGCTGCCATCCTGGAAATTGATGAACACAGTGCGCCGCTTCGTATCAGCTCGCTTCCGCGGTGTCACGAGGAGATCGAGTCTGCGTTGCTGAGCCGTCGCACCGGGGTGTTTCACCCAACGGTGATGATGCGTGCCGATCAATGGCGAGCCGCCGGGGGTTATCGTCCCCGTTTCGAATGGGTAGAGGACCATGACCTGTGGCTACGCCTGGCTCATCGCGGTGAGCTGGCTAACCTTCCCGAGGTGTTGCTGGCTTACCGAATGCATGCCCAAAGCATCTGTTGGCGGCGGGCGGCGGTACAGCGCGAGCGCATGAACCAGTTGCTCAGCGAAGCCTACGCGGCCCGTGGGCTGTCCCTCCCGGCCCACCTGTTGCAATCGGTGGAAACTCAGCGATCTACCGCTGGTCCAGGGAAGTGGGCACGCGTGGCCATGCGTGGCGGTTTTGTTCGCACGGCACTCAAGCATTGGCGTCGCCTGCTCATCACCCACACGCCGCTCACCTACCGTCTGCGCATGAGTGCAGAACTTTCCTTGCGACTGCTGGGACACGGGCTGCAACCTTGGGCATGGTGGTCAAACCACCAGCCGCAGACTCCAACCTTTCCCCACTGGCATGCGCGATGGAAGCAATCATCAACCTGTACTGCCACTGTCCCCTCCATGCCAGTGCAACAGGTCGCTTAACCTCAGGGCGATCCGCCGTCCATGACGGCGACCCCATCATCACAGGCGCAGTCCGGCCGCACGAATCTGCACCGGGATACCGTACGTCTCCTCGAACAGACTGCTGTTTTGCCTCAACGCCAACTGCTCCAGGGAAACGTCGTCCACTCCGCCGGCAGTGATGATCAACCGTTTGTTGGTCATCCGGCAACTGATCTCCTGAATTCGCTGGCTGCGCGATTCGTCCAGGGCAATGGCGATGCGGAGCAGCGCAGCTAGCTTGGCCACGGTCACGCGTCCATTGCGATCCAAGGTGGAGTACCCTTCATGCTGCGGTTGCGGGCTGCTGCGCCGATGGTAGCGGGCCACCAGGGAAACGAGCAACAAGTCCCGCCGCCCCAAGCCGAAGATCTCGCTATTGCGAATAATGTACATCGTATGCTTGTGGTTGCTGCGCGTGTTGATGTAGTAGCCGATCTCATGCAACAAGGCGGCCAGATAAAGAATCAACTCACTGCGCGGCTCGAGCTGGTGCTCGGATTGCAGCTCAGAGAACAAGATCCGAGACAAATTGGCCACATGCCGGGCATGTTTTTCGTCGAAATCAAAACGCCGCCCTAACGAAACGGCTGAACGGATGATTTGTGCACGAAAGTTCGCCGTCCACACATCGCGAATGGCCATATCGTGCAACAGGCCGTCGCGCAGGTTCGTGTCCGAGATGGCAATCTCTTGCTGATCGAACGCACGAGCGAGCAACAGATAACACAACAGGGCGGGCGCCACAGTTTCGGCATCCTGGACGCTGATTCCATACTGCTGCGAGATCTCGTCTTCGCTCAACTCCAGCATGCGGCGCGTCAGGTCATTCAGCCGCGAAACAGGCAAGTAGGCCAGGCCAGTCAAATCCCAATCGTCGAGCAACTGCCTGCCAGCGAACCTTACGTCACCGCCGATGCCGATCATGCGGACCGGCGAGTCGGTTGCCACGTGCTCGCGGATTTGCGCCACGAAGCGCAGGATCTGCGATTCCATGATGGCCCGCTGCTTGGTCCGTGGCGCGTTGAACCTTTCCAGAGTTTTCAGCAACCTCAGGGATCCGAGGCGGTAGGTGTGCGAGAACAATACGTTGCCGGATTGGACGACAAGAATCTCTGTGCTCCCACCTCCCACTTCGACCACCATGCATCGTTCGGTGCTCAGTCGTGGGTCGGATTGCAATTGGGGCTGGATCCCCATGTAGGTGATGCGACTCACCTCCGCCTCGTCCAGCGGCTCCACCTCGAGACCAGTGGCGATGTAAACGCGATCGATGAAAGCCAAGCGATTGCTCGCTTCTCGTACCGCGCTGGTGGCAACCACGCGCACCTGATCGGGTTGTTGGATACCGTACTCTCGCAGCAATTGGCGGTAGGAACGCAAGACGCGTACGCACTGTTCGATGGACGATTTGCGGATGCGCCGCTGAGTAAAGGTATCTTTTCCTAGACTTACAGGTTGCGAAACATTCTCCAACGGTCGCACGGTTCCCTGGGCATCGATTTCGGCAATCGCCATCCGAATGCTGGTGGCACCGATATCGATTACGGCGACTACCCTGCTGGCGGCACCGGTGGTGGCGTCGGACTCACTGGAAGCGGTTGCTGTCACGATTGTCTGTCTTCTTCGCGGTACCTAGAAAATACTAACTCAGCGTGGGCGATCCTCTATCGTGGTCACCTATCAACGCCGATGCAACCAAGACTCGAGGTCGCGCTGCAACCGTTCGGCATTCTCGAACAGAACGGCATGCCAGCCGCGTCGCCTGGCTGCGTAAACGTTTTCGGGGCGATCGTCGACGAAGAAGATCTGTGGCGGCGACCGGCCGCACTGCTGTTCGGCATGCCGATAAATCGCTTCGTCGGGTTTCATCGCCCCCACTTGATAACTCAGCACCTCGAGTTGAAACGGGCCGTCCGTTACCGGCCACCTTGCACGACGAATCCATTCCCAGTGTCCTCGGCACGTATTCGATAGAATTCCTGCCGGCACTGCCTGTCGGCGCACCCATTGCAATACATTCTCCATGGGGATGTTGGGCTCGAAGATCGCGCAATACGCCTCCAGGACTTCCTCGACCTCTAACGCAGAGTGTAGCACTTCGGCCACCTTCCTGGCGAACCGTTCGTCGCTCAGTCGTCCCAACTCGTAGTCCACCTGCAGCCCGGCCCCGAAAATCGCATGGCGTACGAACTCCGGTTGGTGCCCTGTCAACGAAGCGAGAGCGTCGACGGCGATATTGTGGTCGAAGTTGACCAGCACATTTCCCAAGTCGAAAAAGACGAACTGCTGCTCCGCCATGCCTACGCTCTCTACGTCACCCTCTTTCGCGGTGGCACCATGCTCTATTGCTCGGCTTGGGTATCGGACAAAGTCAATTCGCGAAGGCGAATATTGCGGTACCATGCTTCCGTCGGTGGGCCGGAATGGATCTGCAAGCCGATGATTCCGGTGCGGGGAATCTGCGGATCGCGTTCCCGATAATCGACGGTGAGATGGCCGTTGAGGTAGAGCATGATGCGATTGCCCACCGCGACCACGCGCAGTTCATTCCAGTCGTCTTCCCGCAACCACTGCCGCACTTTCTCCGCCGGCCCCTCCGCCAGCATGGTGTTACGGCGCGACTCATCGTACAAAGCTCCCCACACGGGACGTCCCCAGGCCTCTCCCACATCACACTGGTAGCCGCGTACTTCCGTGCTCCCCGCAATCCGCTGCGAACGGAACTGGATGCCGGCATTGTTCCCCTCGCCTCTCAATTGCACCTCCACGATCAACTCGAAGTCGGCAAACTCCCTCTCGGTACACAGGAACTCATTGTGCGGAATTGGCTCCTTCAGCGTCCCCGCCACGATGCAACCATCCTCGACGCGAAAGTACTTCGCATTTCCCTCCCAACCCTGGAGCGTCTTACCATCGAACAGAGGTTTGAGTGCACGCCCGTCGCCAGGCGCTTCCGCCCAGCAAGTCCCACCGATGACCGCGATGAAGCACCACACTACTACGTGATTCCACCTCAATGCCGTGTCACTCCACTTGACGGCGAAGCGTGCATTGCAATTCGATGTCGGCTGTTTTTCTTGAATCATCGTTGCTTTCCCTGGTCCTACCTTGATGGCCTCTCCCTTTTTCCAACAAATTGATATCCTACCCATTAACGAGCTTGCCTAGTAGACTTGGGGCACAGCGCACGAAGAACCGACGCCCCAATTTTTGTTGGCGGCGCGCCGTCTAGCGCCATAGTGCCGCCGCATGACCATCCGGTCAGCGAAAATATCCTCCAGTCAGGGAAAGAGAGTGTTTGAACGCCTATGTCCGAAAAACTGAACAAATACTCCAGTCGTATCACGCAGCCGAAGAGTCAGGGTGCATCCCAAGCAATGCTCTACGCCACTGGCCTGAAACCTGAAGACATGGACAAGGCGCAGGTGGGGATTGCCAGTGTGTGGTACGAGGGCAACCCCTGCAACATGCATTTGAATCGCCTGGCCGAAGCGGTCAAGGAAGGAGTAACTCGTGTCGGCCTGGTCGGCATGCGGTTCAATACGATTGGCGTAAGCGATGGCATTTCCATGGGGACCGAAGGGATGAGCTATTCCCTTCAATCGCGTGACCTTATCGCCGATTCGATCGAGACGGTCATGGGCGCGCAATGGTACGACGCCTTGATCGCATTGCCCGGGTGTGACAAGAACATGCCCGGATGCCTGATGGCCATGGGACGCTTGAATCGTCCAGCGTTGATGGTGTATGGGGGAACGATCCGGCCTGGGAAATGGAACGGCCACACGCTGGATATCGTCAGCGCTTTCCAATGTTATGGGCAGTACCTAGCCGGTGAAATCACCGAGGAAGAACGACAGGAGATTGTCCGGCATGCCTGCCCCGGCGCGGGAGCCTGTGGCGGCATGTACACCGCCAACACGATGGCCACGGCGATCGAGGCGCTAGGAATGGCGCTCCCCTACAGCGCCTCCATCCCTGCGGAGGATCCCGCCAAGATCGACGAATGCCATCGCGCGGCACAAGCCATCCTACGCTTGTTGGAATTGGATCTGAAGCCTCGTGACATCATGACTCGTGAAGCGTTCGAGAACGCGATGACGGTGGTTGTCGCTTTGGGGGGCTCCACCAATGCCGTGCTTCATTTGATCGCCATGGCTCGTAGCGTGGGCGTGGAATTGACCCTCGACGATTTTCAGGCCGTCAGTGATCGCGTCCCCTACATCGCCGATCTAAAGCCCAGCGGGCGATTCGTTCAGGAAGACCTCCATTCGGTGGGCGGTACTCCCGCGGTGATGAAGTACTTGTTGGAGAAAGGGTTCCTCAACGGCGATTTGATGACCGTCACCGGCCAGACGCTAGCGGAAAACCTGGCTCCTTTGCCAGGGTTGAAGGATGGACAAACGGTGGTTCACCCCATCGAAAATCCAATCAAGCCGACCGGTCATCTCCAAATTCTCAAGGGCAACCTGGCACCGGAGGGTGCCGTGGCGAAGATTACCGGCAAGGAAGGGCTGCGATTCTCGGGCCCGGCTCGGTGTTTCGACAGCGAAGAAGCGATGCTCGAAGCTCTGGAGCAAAAGAAGATTCAGAAAGGTGATGTGATCATCATTCGATACGAAGGCCCCAAAGGAGGCCCCGGCATGCCGGAGATGCTCACGCCCACCTCCGCCATCATGGGGGCGGGCTTAGGAAAAGACGTCGCCCTATTGACCGACGGTCGGTTCTCCGGCGGCTCGCACGGCTTTATCGTCGGGCACGTCACGCCCGAGGCTCAAGTAGGTGGGCCCATTGCCCTGGTCCAGGATGGCGACATCGTCACCATTGATGCCGAGGAAAATCGTTTGGACGTCGCCATCAGCGAAGAGGAGATGGCGCGTCGTCGCCAAGCATGGCAGCCGCCGCCCTTGAAGGCCACGCGCGGCACGCTTTACAAATACATCAAGAATGTCAAAAGCGCCTCGGAGGGGTGTGTCACCGACGAGTAACCGGTCCCACGGATCGACGCACGACCGCTCGAAGAACCATCGTCCAGAACAACACCGCGTGGGCTCACCACGAGCTCGCGCCCCACAGCGGGTGCTCCTGCTCCCATCTGGTCGGTGGCGCACCGCGCTGGTGCTCGAATGGTTCCCTCATCGGCCCCCGCCCATCTACCACGGTTCACGACGTGGCTCGGTGACACGGGCGCCCAGATTGCCATACCGATGGTAGTCGATGCTCACGCTCTGTTCACGGACGTACCATAACAATTCGATACGTCCGCAAAGCTGTACGGGATCCTCAGCTACATAGATGAACTGTCGATCGGCCGCTGCACGCACTGCCGGTGACGCCCAGGGACCAGCGTAGCGCAGACGATCGACTTGGCCGATCTCGATCGCTTCGACCAACTGCTCGTCCGTCTCTTCGAGGTATTCCAGATCGGCCGCCCATCGTTCGGTCAGCGCCTCTAAGATCTCCGCTCGTTGCGGCTCCACCTCGGGTGTTACGCTCACTGCCGCTCGTCCGCCGACGGCGACTACGGCAGCGATGCGGGCCAGGCAATCCAGCCACGTATCTCGCGGCGTGAGACGAATCCGCAAGTGGGTCATCGGAAGGTAGCGCCGAAAGTTGTCTTGGCCGATCAAGCGATACGTATCATGGTACCGTCGAATCTCCGCGCGAGCGAACGCGTCATAGTCGCTCAGGGCACGTTGCAGCGCGTACCATCCCGACGGGCCAAGCTGCTGCCGCACCTGCTGAGCCGCCTCCGAACGACTCTCGGCCAGTTGCTCCCACAGGTGCTGCAACTGCGGAATCCTCAGTACGACTTCCGTATTGCCCCCCCCTTCGCTGCTCCGCCCGGGTGTCGTAGCGATGGCCTTCTCGGCGGGCGCGGCCGGCGTGGCCACACGCAGTAGTGGGACAACATAGTTGGGCCCTCCCGCCTTGATGCCTGGGCCAAACGCGCTTTTTCCCATCCCGCCAAACGGTTGGCGCAATACGATGGCCCCCGTGGTGGGACGATTGACATAGAGATTGCCCGCGCGCATGCGCGACATCCATCGAGCCTGCTCACGATCGTCAAGCGACTCGAGCCCACTGGTCAGCCCGTAGCCGGTCTGGACAACGGTATCGATCGCTTCGTCCAGATGGCGGAAGGGCATGACTGCCAGTACCGGACCGAACAATTCGGTGCAATGGGTAAAACTACCCGGCCGAGCATTCCACTTGATGCCGGGAGACCACAGGCAGGGGTTGCCGTTCAGATTCTTGGGCATCAACAACCACGATTCGCCTGGTTCGAGTTCCTTCAACCCGCGTGCCAAGGCACCTTGCGGCGGGCGGATCAACGGTCCCATCTTCGTCTTCAAATCCCACACCGGCCCGACGTGCATGCTTTCCACCGCATCGATCAGAGCCTCGCGAAACTTCGCATCGTGATACACCTCCTCCTCGAGTAGCAGCAAACTGGTGGCCGAGCACTTTTGGCCAGCATGGGAGAATGCCGAATGGAGCACATTCTTGATCGCCATATCTCGATCGCACAGGCTGGTCACGATCGTCGCATTCTTGCCACCGGTTTCGGCCAGCAGGTGCAGCTCGGGGCGATGGTGGAGAATTCGCTGGGCCGTCTCCGTGCCGCCGGTAAGGACAAACGTCTCTAGTCGCCGATCATTTACCAAACACTGCGCGGCAAGATCTCCCGTGCAGAGGACCAATTGCAATGCCTCTCTGGGGACCCCCCCCCTCCCAGAAGCACTCGCACAGCAATCGGGCGGGCAGCACTGTGTCGGATGCCGGTTTAAGCACCACGGTATTGCCAGCGGCCAACGCCGCCGCAATGCCGCCACCAGGGATCGCGATCGGAAAATTCCAGGGGCTGATCACTACGATGGTCCCTCGCGGATGGACCGCCAGTTCTGGTCTCTCGTGGATCTCCAATGCCGTTCGGGCGTAGAACTCGACGAAATCGACCGCCTCGGAAACCTCCGGATCGGCCTCGCCAATCGTCTTTCCCCCGTCGGCCATGGCGGCACCGATCAAATCGCCTCGGCGGATGCGGATATTCTGAGCGACATTTCGGAGGCACTCAAAGCGAGAGCGAGCCGACCACTGCCGCCACCCGGCAACATCCTCCAAGGCACATTCCACCGCCTGCTCCAGCTGCTGCCGATCAAGTTCCTGATACCGAGCCACGACCACACCCGGCCTGGACGGATCCATCGATTCCACCAGACGTCCATTGCCGCGAATATCTGCATGGGCGACCGAAGCCAAAACATCAGGCGCCAGATCGCCACATCGAGCTTGCCAGCGTTCGGTCAACTCCCTTGCCCAGTGACAGTTGGCGATCAATGAGAAATCGGTATCCGGTTCGTTCTGAAAAGCGCGCCAGTCGGTAGGTATCGAGGGAGGCAAAGGCGGCACCTGCCGATTCTGGGTACGGCGCGGGGCATCGGATACGTGGGGCATATGTTCGATGGACTGCAGAAAAAGGTCGCGCAGGCGCTCCCAGTCTTCGCTACCGACCTCCATGCGGAATGCGTGGCGCAAGTAGTTGTCTGGTCCCGTGTTTTCATCCATGCGACGCACCAGGTAGCCGATGGCGGATACGAAATCCTCTTTGCGACACGCGGGGGCATACAGGAGCAAACTGGAAACCATCTCCCGCAGGGCTCGACGCTGTGCATTGGCCATGCCCTCGAGCATCTCCAACTGGATGTACTCCAGCAATCCGCGCCGAGCGGCCAACAGAAGAGCAAACGCTACTTCGAACAGATTGTGACTGGCCACCCCCAAGCGGACCGCACGAACATGGTCCTCTCGCAAGCCATGATCGAGCATTTTTTTGTAATTGGCATCGGTGTCGAGTTTTCGTTTGAACGGTGCCTGGGGCCAACCGCGCAGCGAGGCCTCGACGCGCTCCATCTCCATGTTGGCGCCTTTGACCAGCCGGATGGTGATGGGACTTTTCCCCGCCGCTACGCGTTCGATGGCCCACTGCGTCAATGTCCGTTGGACGCGAAAACTATCGGGAATGTAGGCTTGGAGAGCGATGCCGGCCTGCACATGTTCCATCCCTTCGCGGTCGAGCGTCCGCATGAAGACTTCGGCCGTCAACCACATATCACGATATTCTTCCATGTCCAGATAAACGAACTTGGGCACTTCCGTGCCATCATGGCGTCGAAAGCGATTGCGTTGGGCAGCGCGATAGAGCAGTTCCAAGCGATGGGAAAGCGTGCGAATCGTTTCCTCACGCGCTAGCGGCGAAATCTGGGAATAGAGGGTGGATATCTTAATCGACACGCATTCGATTTCCGGCATTTGCAATGCCGCCAGATAGGCTTCCAGACGCCGCTGCGCCTCCCCCTCGCCTAAAATGGCCTCGCCGAGGAGGTTGAGATTCATGCGGACCCCTTCCCGTCGCCGCTGCTGCAGGTGGCGAGCGAGCGTCTCCGGCTCGGCAGGCAGGATGACGTTCGCCGTCTCGTGTCGCATCTTTTCCTTGACCAACGGGACGGCCACTCCGGGGAGGTATCCACCAAAAGACTGAAACCCGCGCAGCATGGTCCGCTCGATAGGACTGAAGAATCGCGGAATCCCCTGCACGTCCAGGATGTGGATCAGCTGGTCGGCAGCACGCGCAGCTCGGGAACTGCGAAACGCTTGATCGGTCAACTGGATCAACGTGGCTTTGTCGCGAGGATTGCGAACCATGCGATCGAGTTCCGCCTGCTGACGGCGCTCGGCGGGCGTCTGCAGTTGCTGAGCGCGGCGCTGGAGATGGGCGGCCAGCTCGACGGCCAATTCGCCCAAGCAGCGGAAATCGTCCGGCGCACAGCTTTCGGCACGCGTTGCCCACTCTACGAGCGTGGCGACGGACGCGTCTGGTTGGATCTCCATGGCGGCATCACCTCCTGCTCTTCGATGGGGATGGGGGAGTTCTTCACCGGCCATCACGCTGGATCCGTGTCGCTCGCCGGCCTGACACGGTGCTCGGGAAGCGTGGTATCGCCCGGCTTGATCTGATTTCCATAACCGGTCATATCCCCCAGCAGCCGTTCCAGCGTAATCTCCGCAGCCTCGCGTGTCCGCGGTTGATCGGGATCGGATTCCATCAACCGCGCGACGATTGCCGTAATGTTGTCTGCGCCTCCACGCTCATTCGCCGTAGCGATCAACTCATGGCACACTCGCTCTGGATCATCAGCATGCGACAGGCGATCGCGGAGTTCGTCATCGCGGAGATACCGGTACAATCCATCACTGCACAACAGAATCACGTCCCCGGACTGCAATCGCACCTTGCGAATCTCCGGGTCCACACCTTCACCACCAGCCCCCAAGGCGTTATACAAAACATTGCTCCATCGCGACCTCTCTGCCTGATCGGGCGTCATCCCACCTCGCTCCATGAGCTGCGTGGAGATATTGTGGTCGCGGGTGAGTCGCTCGATGGCTCCGTCTCGTACGAGATAGCACCGACTGTCCCCCGCATGAACGACGTACATCCATGGCCAAATAACGTAGGCCAAAGTCAGCGTGGTTCCCATTCCATAATGGGCAGCATCGGTAGAGGATTCACGCTCGATCGCTTCGTGCGCTCGTTGCATCAGACGACGCAGGTCATCGATAAAATCCTGCTCGCGGTCCTCGCGATCGATGTCAACTCGAAAGAACCAGTGCATCGTATTGAGCAATTGCGCGATCAATAGATCCAAAGCCAGAGCGCTGGCGCGATCTCCCCCGCAGTGCCCCCCCATGCCATCGGCAACCATAAATAATTTTCCATGACTCATCCCGTACAATCGCGACTGGGCGTGCAGCTGCAGGCTGGTTGATTGGACCAGCATCGACTTGTTCAAATCGGCAATCAAGAAATGATCCTGATTTGATTGTCGCTTGCGACCAATATCGGTAGCGCCCGCACTGATGATCTTGGCAAACATGCAGTTCCTTCTCAATCCTCCACATACCCCCATCGCGTCGTAAACCTATTGTACTGATTCTCATTCAGTGGTTGCGTAAGCACGAAAGCGCCACCGGAAGTGTGGCCATCCCCTGAGGCATTGTCGACAGTTGAAACGCTACTGCGCTCCGCCATCCCGCTGCCCCAATCGGCACCCGCCAGGAACTGGCCGCTGGTACGCCCGTAAATCGTGAGCTAATCTTGATGTGTCGAAGAGGGGGCCTCCAGCTCGCCTCGCCGATCCACTTGCTACCAGAGCAAATGCCTCGTCTGCCGAAACTGTACTTGCCCTATTGTGCTCCTATGCCTTTCCGACCACTCGCTTCGACCAGCCTCGGAATCCTGGAGACCACCGGTTGGACTCCCGCCATGGTGGCGATCGACACCATGGAGAAGGCGGCCAGGATCGATGTTTGGCAAGCCGAGTTGAATGACTTCCTGGGCGCGTGCATCAAAATCACCGGTTCGCTCGACGCCGTACGGACAGCCATTGACGCTGGCCACGGAGTGGCACGGCAGATGGGAGGAAATCCCCGTTCCACCGTCATTCCCCGTACCACCGCAGCCGCTCAAACCGGAATCGATAGCGTCGTAGAATTCAATCCACTCATCGAACAATTCGTCGTCCACCTTCCCCATCACCCCCTAGGCCACGAAAGGAATTCCCCCATGGCAGACCTTCCCGTTCCCGCACTCGGATTTATCGAGACACAAGGATTTACTGCCGTCATCGAAGCCATCGACACGGCTTGCAAGGCTGCATCGGTCCAAGTCGTGGGAAAAGAGAAGCTTGGCGGAGGTTATGTAACCATCGTGATTCAGGGGGACGTCGCCGCCGTACGTGCCGCCATCGACGCCGCTCGCCCCAAGGTCGATGGCCTAGGGAAATTGATTGCCGCTCACGTCATACCTCGCCCCAGCCCCGGCGTGCTGAGCCTCATACCTGCTACCCCGAAAACCGCATAACCCGCCTCTCACCTTGATTTCATCTTTCTCCACCTCACCGGTGGCATGCAAACGCCCCGCATTCGCGTGAGGCGGCCCCTTCCCTTACCCTCAGCCTAACATCGCACAAAGTGCCACCCACCTTTTGCGAATCCGCAACCCACTTCGCACCAGAGAGTTACGAGAATCGTGCCAGCTCGACCATCCCTTTAGTAGCAAATAGCCCCTAGCAAGCGTCCGGCTCAGGTGGGGGGCTGAGCTGCAGCTGTAGCCGGTTTGAAAGCAACAATCGTGCCGCCCGGAGTGGCGGCCAGTCATTGCGGGGGCTAGGTAAACGCCACAGCGTGATCGCAAGTCGTGGGAGCTTTGCGCATGGGCGCAGTCGTCGGCATTCCCCGATTGGTCGATTGAAAAAGAGAATTAGCTGACGGTTGGAATCAAAGCATAGAATGGCGGTCAGTAGCTAGGGAGAGCGTTAGCCATTACATTATTGGCTCCAGTCGTCGACTGTCCGACTTCTTGCATTGAGCCCATCGCATGCTGTTACGTGAGAATCCGGTACTCCAACGTGAATTGCTCACAAATCTGCGGGCGAACCGATCGTTCGTCCTGATGCTAGTCTACCAACTCGCCTTGTCCATCGTGTTGTTGGTGGCCTACCCATCAGGGCAGCGGATCGACTTGACAAGTGATTCATCTGCCGCACGGCAATTGGTCGACTTCTTCTTTCTCGGTCAGTATATCCTGGCTTCGCTTATGGCGCCCACGTTCGCCGCTGGGGCCATCACTGGTGAAAAAGAACGCAAGACTTACGAGATGCTATTGGCCAGTCCACTCCGGCCATGGGTAATCGTCATTGGGAAGTTGGTGGCGTCGCTGACGCACTTGGTGGTCCTGATCGTCTCCTCGTTACCGATCATCATGTTGGCGCTACCGCTTGGTGGCGTGAGCGTTTATGAGGTCTTGGCTGCATACCTGTGGTTGGTAATCTCGATCATCCTTTTCGGGGCGATTTCCTTGGCGTGCAGTGCTCGTTTTCGACGCACTTCAGCATCTCTAGTCGTCTCCTACCTGATCATCCTGCCCTTAGTGATCCTTGGGGCCCTATTCTGGCGCGGCTTGGAGAGCAGTGGTAACCTGCGATTGCAAGTGGCAACGTTCTTCCTGCCACCGCTGTATCTGGCAGTTAGCGTGCTCTTAAGCGCTTGGACCGCTCGCCGCTTGCTCTATCCGCCTGATGTAGGCAGTGAGGGCAACGAGGTTGTCGATCTCGAAGAGGAAACGCGCAATGCGATCGGTATGATCATCCAACGCGACCAGTTCCCCGATCGCCTATTTGCTCCTCCTCGTCGTACGGCTTTGATGCATGACGACGCCAATCCGGTTTATGACAAAGAGATCCATGCGGAACTGTTCAGCCAGGGAACGTTGATGTTGCGGCTGGTTATTCAGATCAGCATGATTCTGGCCATTCCATTAATGGCCGTGTGCCTATTCATTTGGCCGCAATACGTGGCGTGGTATATCAGCTATGTGTTGGTGTTCAACATTCTTGTGGCCCCGGTTTTTTCCGCTGGGGCTCTGACCAGTGAACGGGAACGGCAGACATTAGAACTGTTGCTCACCACCACCTTGACGCCGTGGCAAATCATTTGGGGCAAGTTGCTTGCTGGTTTTCGAGTGTCTTATGTGTTAACCATGTTTTTGATGTGGCCCATGGTGTTGGCGGTTATCCTGGCGATCCACCTATACGGAAGCAACTGGTTGGCAGTGATCGTTTATTTTTTACTGGTTCTGGTGGCAGCAGTCTTCAACTCGTTGAGTGCCCTGTTGATCTCGGCCCTGTGCCGCAAGACCTCTGTGGCCATGATCCTCACCTACGCATTGCTCATCGTGTTGTACTTTCTTCCCGTCGCCGCTTGGTATCTCGGCTCCAGCGTTTCCCTGACGCCGCAACTATTGAATGCGCTGCAGCAAATAGGCGTTGTTAGTCCGCTGATGACAGCATTCAGTGTGCCTTTAGATAGCAATATCATGCTGGATAGCTCTGATCATTTTACCAGTTGGCAACGCGTTGTTACCTACTTTGGCATCTATTTGCTCGCTATTGCCGTCATGTTCTCTTTCTTGGCAACGCTTATCGGCAACCGCTGGCGGATGGTTGGTAGTCAGCGATGAAGTAGTCGCCAGTCGCTTGGTTCGATGAGAGCAACATGCGATCATGGCATCCCCACACGCAAATCTTGCTCCTGCCTCTGGTGAGGAACGGCGAGATAACTGAATACCATCAGCTGGATAAGCCACCTTTTCCCTCATTTCCAAAACACACCTTTCGAGATTACCACTCAGGCTCACGAGCGCGGTGGAGGGCCAGCTAGAGAGTCGGCAGCCTACGATCGGCCACTGTGGTTGCTTAATTTCTTGAGAGTGGCGCCGATTGGCATGGCAGAGGCGTGCTGACTGGGCGGAATAGGCAGAATTTTCCGGCTGCGGCTCAATTCCTCAAGCCAGCTGGACGATAAAAACTGAAGAACGACGTGCCTCTCCCACCCGTGCCATGGCGTCGATGCATCGGGCAGTAGGACAGTTTCCAGGAAGCACCAAGATTATCTAGCAAGGATGTTGTCGGTGATGAATGCTGGCGAATCAGTCGATCACTTTTCGGACGCAGACGTTTGGGACGGCCCGCCACACGGGAACCATGCTCACCGTAGTTCGCGCCGATTCCTCTCCTGCCGGGGGCGTCCATGGCGACGGCTGTTGCTGGTCGCCGGGTGCGGAGCCCTCCTGGCATGTCAACCTGGTTGTCTAGTTCTTGACCAATTCATCCAAGGCGGTCGAGGGGAGCGCCGCGCGTTGGATGTTTCCCACTTAGAAGCCCAAGGGTATTCGATGCCCCCCGGTGGGTTGCCCACTTCCGTCACCGACGATGCCTCATCGGGGCCATCGATCGTGCTGGAGGTGCGTAACGGTGATGCGCCGCATTTGGAACGCATCCCCCTACCGATCGATCGGCCAGTGTTCGTGCAAGATATCGTGCAGCAGGCGAACCTGCACAAGCAGATCGGCCGCTTGCAGATTGCCATCATGCGGCCCGTAGGCCCCGGGCAACCTCCTTTGCGCATGGATGTGCGCACCGATGGCAAAGGTCAGACCACGAGCATGGGAACCAACTATGCGTTGGTCTCCGGCGACCATCTGATCGTCACCAAAGACGATACGGGGGGATTGGGTGAGCTGATCATGCGCTTTCTGCAATAGATTGCTCATGGGGTATCCGCCACACGAATAAAGCGGTAGAGGACATCGGTGGTCGGATCGTGCCCCTGCAAGGATATTGGTCCCGGATCGAGGCGTAACCCTCGTCGCGGGTTCTCATGGGCCGGGCGCTGGTCCGTGAACTGAACGACCTGGATTCCATTCACCCAGGTGCTCATCTTGGGGCCTTGGGCGACCAGGGTCAGATAGGTTGGGCGAGTACCATCACCGATTACGATGCGGGCATTTTGCCGTCGGAAAATGGCTCCCGCTCCCCCGTCGGCAGGTCGTAAAGGATCGCCGTCGACGGTGGCATGATTAACTTGGCATTCATAACCGTCGAGCATCGAGTCGGGGATGCAACGGAAAAAAATTCCTGAATTGACTTGGGGACGCGCCAGTTGGTAGCTGGCTTGCAAGATGAAGTCGCCGAACGATTGCCGACTTTGCAATTGCCCCAAGCCACCGACGATATGCAAGCCCCTGTCACTACCGGTGACCTCCATCTGCGCCCCCTCCCGCACCGTTTTTTCCCAATCTGCTTCCCAACCGTCATCGGTAGCAAGTGCGTCCAGCCCCAAGGGACGAATCTGCAGGTGGCGGAACTCGACACGCCCCTCATTGTGCTGCAAACAGATATGACCAGAGCGCGCCACAGGAATTCTGTCCAGGTCCATAATGCGCCGGCCATCTAAGTCGACTTCGACATGTCGATCAATCACGCGAATAAGAAACGTATGCCATTGCGTGGGATCGAACGGCCCAAGTTGCTCTGGCTCTAACCGTTTGCGGTGAACGAAGCTTCCCGTAGGAAACGGGTTATCGGCAGGAGCGATGTTCAGTTCCAGGCACTCGGTAGTTAGATCACCGGGCCGAGGAGTGGTGCGAAGGAAGATACCGCTGTTGGTCGACGGATCGGCGCGAAAGTCGACTCGCAGTTCGTAATCCCTCCATTCCAAATCGGTGCACAAAAACCCCCGTTCTCCCGCATCCACACGTAAAATCCCAGGTTCGGGAATCGACCAGTTGGCGTCACCTACGACATTCCATCCCATCCCCGTCTGACCGTCAAAGAGCCGGATCCACCCTTCCTGCAGTTCGTCTTCCACCAGCGATTCACCAAGCAGCGTCGACGCATCAAATTGATCAAAAGCCGGTAGTCTGGCCAACCGCGTCGACTCCGGCGGCGGCGTGCTTTTCGACGCGTCCCCCGACCGATGCGTCTCCTCAGGAGGAATCTCAGCAGACGACTCGACCGCGGCTTGACTGCTCGTTTCGGGCGAGGACGCTGCTGAATCTGCCGTAGAGTCCGCAGAACGATTGCACCCCAAGATGACTGCCCACAGGACAATCCAAGCTATCGTCCCTAGTATGTCGTGACGGCCCTGCATGGTTTCGGCTCCCGTTGGATTCTTGGTGATCGTACCCCTACCCCCGATCAATGTCGTCAGCAATGGCTCTATCATATCGCGCCGCTCTGGCCCGTCAGCACGAGACACCTGAGTTGTTGACAGGGTGGACCACCGTGGCTGCATCTAGGCTCGGCCTTAGCAGCAGAGGATTGATCATGCCGCTCTGAGGCACGGTGAGGACAAAGCTGGAGACTGGCGACCACACCGACGGTCAACGGCATAGAGAGCAGACGAAGTTGGTTCGCCCTTTCCGGGCTATTGGAGATTGGCGTAATCACGTCCTCAGGGCGTTGGCCGCCTACGAGCGGTGCTCAACCGACAGCCATGTCCAGGGCCCAGTTTGGTCTAGCCCCTGCAGGGCGTTGCCTGAATGGTCGGACGGATTGGTGGCCCCTGAACTTGCCGTCGGATCGATAGGACCTGCCCTCGTATACAATGCGATGCGCTATCCTGCCAGGCGATGCAAAAAAGCTGGACTGTGAGATGATTGGATGCAAACTGGAGGCTCAGAAAAATCGATACGAGTTGGCCGAAGATACAAAACACGGCGCTGGCCTCCATCCCAACCGATGCGCGTTGGGCGGACATGTGAATTGATGTGCTGGAGTGTCAATTCGAGCCATGCGACCTGGAAGGAAAGACGCGTCGAGGCGCTGGAATGCCAGTCGGATCCAGGCGACTGGGACCGGGAGATGAATCGAGGCGAGTTGGAGGCACAGACGGATCGGTACGACCTGGACAGCCAGACGCGTGGCGGTGGTCGAAGAGCAAACTTACACCGGAAGGCGATGGCGCGGCTCTTCACCGGTGGTGGGCGACTACGGACCGCTTCCCCCTCTTCGCTCCCGATTGAAGCCGCGAAACGTAGCGATGATCTACCGTCGGGCGCGAGCCCGGAATTGAGTTTCCACCCTCTCCGAGTCTCGTCGCAGCCGCGAAGCGGCGTGATGATCTAGCTTCGGGCGTGAGCCCGGAGTTTGGATCAGTAGTAGAATTCGCCAGAATTCCCAAATGCCACAATTCGCCCCGAAGGGGCAGCGCCATGAAAGCCTAGGGCAGAGCGCCAGCGGCGTAGCCGCTGGAAGCGCCGCCCTGGGAATACGAACGACCAACCATCCAAGCCCTGAAAGGGCGCCCCAATTCTGCCCCAGAATGAAGGTGTACATCAAGGTTGTTGGCTGGGAGGCAGAATCACCGCAACCGACGCGTCGAAGTGGGGGCGTTGTCATGGATCTGGGGTGTTGTCAAGGATTCTTCGACGTGCCTCGTGGTTGAGCCGATTGCCTCGGGGCCGAGCCGACCACCGCGCCAGTGAATTTGGCCTTCGGCCAATACTGGCTTTGCTGCGATTTCGCTTCCTGGGGCGTTGCCGCCGGCTACGGTGCCGACAGGGCTTCGCCCAAACTCCACACTCGCCTGGACCTGCGTGGCGAGCGAGGCCGATTGCGACAGCCACTCGAACACCCCAGCCAGCTGCCGCACAGCCTCACAGGGACGGCCTGACCACGCTGCCGAACCGTCCTGTAAGGACAGCATACCGAAGTCACCGAGCGCCAGCCCGCAGGTCCTAACTTCTAGTTGCAGATGCACTTGCGTCAATAAAATTGGTGGGTGGCACCAAAATGGATGGATGCTTGCGTCAATAAAATTGGTGGGTGGCACCAAAATGGATGGATGGGTGGCACTAAAAAAATGAAATGTTAGCACAGCCGAGGGGACCAAATAATGGATTGGTGAGAGGCGGAAAAGTTTGGCTGGTTTGCGCAATGGGAATGGTGGAGGAAATGTTTGGATCCGGGGGACGGGTGGTCGATTGGTTCCAAGGGTCAAGTGTCTGGGGTAATTAACGGAAGCCACGGACAATGGAACGAACTCCCCTCGTGCAGGGGGCCAGGTGGTTGGGGGGGCACGTGGACGGATCGTTGGTGATGCAGGATGCGAACCTACGCCGCCAGGAGGCACTAAGCTTCCTGGAGGAATTGGCGGCACGACATGATCAAGTGCTGGAGGAGCTGGACCGCCTTAATGCGCGCGTGGAGGCGGTCATCGCTCAATACCAGCGGTCGCGATCCGAGGTGGGGGTATCGGAGGATCCGTCAGTGGAGGTTTGAAGAGGGTAGGAGCGAGCGGCCGCAACCGATTTAAGTTGAAGGTATGAAGGAATGACTGAAGGCAATCGGTTGCTGGCGTCTTAGCTCTAGCAGCGTCAGGGGAACGGCGATTGGTGCTCCCCAAGCGGGCAATGCCCGCGCGCTTTTCTCGGTCGCCGATCGCTCACGCATCGCCTTATCGCCCGATCTTTCTTTTTCTTGAGCTATTCTCCAGCACCCTCGGCAGGATTCGAACCTGCGACACCCGCTTTAGGAAAGCGGTGCTCTATCCCCTGAGCTACGAGGGCATAGTCGTCGGCCATGATGGATCTAAAATAATCGATTTCGAGGGCTGGGGCCATGGTGGATGAGCCGGCGTTTCGTTCAATCGGTGCAGCTTGTGGTTGGTATCAGGTATGGACGTACTGCGCGTGATCGACGCGAATCTGAATCGAGCTAACGAGGGGTTGCGAACGATCGAGGAGGTTGCGCGCCTAGTGGCCGAAGATTCGGTCAGTGCATTGTGGGCGAAGCGTCTGCGTCATCGTCTCGCTTCCGTAGCGGCGGGTTTGGATCGTGGGGAACGATTGAGTCGGCGTTCCACAGTGCATGACCCTGGGACGAGTAACCGCCTGGTCAGTGAAGAACGTCGTAGTTCGTGGGAAGAAGTGATTACCGCGGCTTGTGAAAGGACGTCGCAAGCGTTGCGAGTACTTGAAGAGACAGCGAAAATCGAGAACCCCAATCTCAGCGTCCAGTTTAAGAATTTGCGGTACGAAACCTACGACATTTTGGCCAAGATCGAATTGCGGTTACATCGTGACCGTCGCCGCTTGGCGCGATCCCGATTGTGCGTTCTCGTCGATTGCCAGCGACCGGTTGAGGCATTTGCCGTTTACGTCAGACGACTAGTTGACGCTGGAGTGGATATGGTGCAATTGCGTGACAAGCAAGCCGACGGGCGGCGGTTGGTGGAGTACGGCAGAGCATGCAGAAAGGCGATTGCCGATACCCAGGCGGTGTTGATCATCAATGATCGGGCGGATGTGGCAGTGGCCTGCCGCGCTGATGGTATTCACGTTGGTCAGGACGATTTGCCGATTGAGGAGGTACGTAGGTTCGTGCCACCATCGATGTGGATAGGTGTGTCTACGCATTCTGTGGACCAAGCCATCGAGGCAGAGGAAGCGGGGGCAGATTACATTGGCTGTGGTCCCACCTTCCCCTCACAAACCAAGCAGTTCACCGAGTTTCCCGGTACGAGTTTCCTCATGGAGGTTGGACAAGCCATCCACCTTCCCTACTTTGCGATTGGGGGAATCACCATCAACAATCTATCCCAAGTGATCGCCGTGGGCTGTCACCGCGTGGCGGTGAGCCACTGTGTCCATGGCGCTGCCGATCCGAGCGATGCGGTACGTCGACTGCGCGGGCTGTTGGACGCTGCCGCGAAGGTGGCGGATGAAGATCAGCGGCGCCGTTCTGGAGGGGCGCCATCAGTCCGCTCCAGTGATTGAATAGCAGAGCGCTAAGCAAGAAAACAGCGCCGATGCCGTGGGGATCCTGTGTGGCGACGAGAGCACTTTCTTGTTATGCGCTGGCCACCGCGACAATCGGCTCACAATTCCCGAAGCCAGCGTTGTACGTTTCGGGCCAGTTCTTCCATGTGCCCTTCGCGATAACCGACCGCTGCCTCCTTGATCCTCAGATCGGGGCCGACAATGATGGTCGTTGGATAGCCAAAAGATCCGCTTGGGGCAATGAGCGCAAGTTGTTGCCGTGTGAATGCCGTGGGGTCGCTGTAGGTAGGGAACGGCGCATCGAAGCCACGTAAGAATGCTTCAGTTTCCTCCCGTAGGGAAGACAAGTCGTACTCGGGGCCCGAGGAACAGGATATCGACGCCACGATCAGGTTGGGGTGACCATGAAGCGGGGCAAATGCAGCGGCGAACTCCGGAAACTCCAACTGGCAGGGAGGGCACCACGTTCCCCAAAAGTGAAGAACCGTAATCTGACCAGCTAGGTCCTCTCGCGAAAGGCTTTTTTCTGCTCCGATAAGCGGTTGAAGGTCGACGGGAGGCAGCGGTTTGCCAACCCAGCTGTCTCGACGTGAATTCCCTAACCAGGCCAGGAAGAGCAATCCCATGAGCATCAACGTTCCGATCGTTATCAAATAGAGCCAACCGCGGCTACGATCTGCTGGAGGGATGTCGTCGTGGGATTCCGAAAGCCCTTTCGGAGGGGAGTAATCGTTGTTCATCGACGCCCTTTGCTAACAATAAGTGCACAGCCAATTGGCGAAAACCAAATCCACTGGATTGGTGGTGCGCCACACGGATGTTCGAGCGAATTTCTACCATTGTATGTGGTGGGGTAGATGGGAGCGAGGGACGGAAGGGGGACCGTGCCGTCACGGGGCGAGAAACCCGGGCGACCAGCCGTTCATGCTTGGCAAAAATGGGAGCGCGAGTTGTTCTTCGTCGAGATTTTGCCACTACACCATCTAATGAGGACGAACAATTCGAGGTCCAACAATGAACCGACAAACCTGGGAAGTTGAACAAAAGTATGTGGTCGACGATCCAGACGTACTGATTGAGCGTGTGGAGCATTGGGAGTTTCAACCGGCAGGAGAGACCGTGCAGGTAGATTGCTATCTCCGCCATCCCTGCCGAGACTTTCAAACTTCCGGTGAGGCATTCCGGTTGCGACAAGATGGCAGTCGGCAGCATGTCACTTACAAGGGGCCGCGTACGGAGGCCGAGGTAAAAAGCCGACCCGAAATCGAACTTGAGATTGGTGGTGATTTCAACCAGTGGCGGCAACTGATGGAGTTGCTGGGGTTTCAGCCGCTTCCCGCGGTGCGCAAGCGGCGGCAGCTCTTTCTCGCGCCAGAAAGCATCGCGCGGTGGAAAGGCGTGCGAGTGATGGTCGACCATGTCGAACGGCTAGGGGTATTCGCCGAGATCGAAGTGGTGGTCAATGACCAGCGAGCACTACCCCTGGCGCAGCAGACGGTACAAGACGTCGCCATGGCGCTACAGCTGGACACCATCGAAACCAGGAGTTACTTGACCATGGTGTTGGAAACCGTCGCGACAGATGGGCCACAGGGATCAGAGAAGACCGCATACCCGGCAACCTGAAAGCGCGTGGGAAGAGCATAGGATAATTCGAGCTGTGTTGGTACGCCAATTGCAGCGCCATGTCGATTCATGGCGCTGAGCGTCAAAAAAGAGTGGTGGCTGGAGCGAACGCTCGTTTTCATGAAGGAGAGTAGACCAATGGCGCGACAAGATTTTCCGGGAGGTTATGGGGCTTGGGGGGAACTTTCGCAAGAGATGGAACGCTTGCTCGAGTCGATGATTGGACGAACGGTGGGTAGCATGTTGCGAGCTACCGGGGGAAAATTCGTGCCCCTGTGCGATCTGCAGGAGACCGATCAGGGGTTCGTCGTACGATTTGATCTTCCCGGTGTCGACCCCAGCCAAGTGCGCGTGGAAGTTCACGAAGGAAAGCTCACCATTGCTGGGAAGCGAGTCACCTTTGCCGAAGAGGATCGTCCTGCGTTTCACCGCATTGAACGGCCTTATGGAGAGTTTTATCGCATCGTCCAGATACCGGGGGACGTCGAGGTTGGAAAGATAGAAGCCCACTATCGCCAGGGCGTGTTGGAGGTTTACTTGCCGAAGACCGAGCGACAGCAAGCACATAGGATCGAGATTCGCAGCGGCAATTGACCGCGCCGCTAGCACAGAGCCCCGGGCGGGGGATTGCCAGGCAAGCCGTCTATGGCGATTGGTTGGCGATTTGAATAACCAGGGCGTCGAACACCGGTTGGAGCGTTTGCATGTCGCGGTCTTCCGCTTGATAGTGGATCAACCAGGCATAATGGGGGCACGAGATGGTCATGATGTGGGAGGTGATGAGGAGGTCGAGGTAGAAGAACTGTTGAATTACTCCGCTGAGACTGCGTTCAGCCACATGGTGCTTGCTCGGCTCGGTTTCTACCGACTCATATTCTTCCTCGATCGCTCGGCGAAGCTGCTCGATGGCATCGTCACACTGTTGGGGGTCGGGAAGCCGCGTTACGGTAAAGAACGCCCCACCGGGGGCTTCGATGGTAACCGACAGTGCTTCACTTTCATCGACTGTCCAGTTATCGGGATACAGCAGCTCTAGTCCTAGGCCGTGGTAGGTGAGTGGCATGGGCACAGGTTCCTTGTCGAGCAGGCCGTTATGTCCTAGATGTTGGCATCTGATATGTCTTTGTGCTGCCAAGTTTGGTACACACAAAGCATGGTAATACCAGCTCCCGCTTCCTACTAGAAGCTTTACCGAGTGGTCCCATGGGGGTCGGGTAGAGAGACGTTGGCGACGCTGAGCCAAGGCGAGGTCCGGTAACTCGGGTGCGGCCGCTGCGGACAAAGAGGGGTGATGAAGACCAGTAGCATGGTGCACGGAAGGAGCGTTGCAGTGAGCAGCCATCAAGGTCCGTCGGAGAGAATGCCATCGTCATGACCGACATGATCACCAGCAAGACGGAGCTTTGCCCATGGGTTGGCCGTGTTGCATGGCTGGGCATCGGGCTGTGGTTGATCGTTGGCAGTGGGTGTCGTGCCTTGCGTGACCATCGGCAGACTCGATCGCTGGCAATGGCTCGTCAGTTGTCGTTGCGCGGCGCGGGATTGCTGCAGCAACAGAACTATGCGGAAGCGGCACCGTTGTTCTCTGAAGCGTTGCAGTACAGCGTGGCTGACGAACGAGCGCACTGGGGCATGGCGGAAGTTCTTTGGGAGCAGGACCAACGGGAAGCCGCCATTGAACACATGGAGCAAGCGGTAGGATTGAGCGGTCAGAATCCGGAATTGTTAGTGCGCTTGGGCGAAATGTACCGCCAGACCGGCAATCTGGACAGTGCTGCGCGGGTGGCCGACGAAGCCCTGACATGCGACCGTCGATGTCATGCGGCATGGAGTCTCAAAGGGGACGTGCTGAAGGAACGCCAGCGATGGAATGAGGCGCTTGATTGCTATCAACGGGCACTGATCTATCACCCCGAAGATGCTGCCGCCAGGATCGCTTTAGCCGACCTCTATCAGCGTTTGCGTCGTCCGCAACGGGCACTGGCCACGCTGGAGCGGTTAGTCGATGTCCATCCGACGGACGAGTTGCCAGCCGAAGCGTGGATACTCAAAGGGCAATGTCTGGCCGACTTGGGGCAACAACTCGAGGCACGAGATTGTTTACGACAAGCCGCTTTGTGTGTCGACGAAGCCGACGCCGATTTGTTGCTGAAGTTGGCTTCCCTGCAACTAGCGTTCGGTGAATTAGCCGAGGCGCGGGTGTGCTTGGGACGGGCGCGTCAGCATGTCGATCCCCACGATCCACGTCTTCAGCAACTGCAACGGGCGGTGGAAAATCAGTTCGCGTCGATCACCGATGGTAGCGGTACAACCGTACTGTCCACTGGATTCCAGCGTCCGGCAAGTCCTCAGTAGCCGCTCCATCCGCGACGGCCGGCAGGCTAATGCAACATAAGCTAGCACATCGCAGGAGCACGGAGAATCGGTGGCGCAGAGGGCGGCGCGGGGTAGCACGGGTATCACAGCTCAGGTGATGGCATCGCTTGTAACGATGGATTAACTGCTGAGCGAGCGACGTATGCGATCTGGTCTGGCGAACTATAGCCGGTTTACGCAGCGGTGCGGAAAGACCGCAACGCTGGGGATGTTCGAGTGGTCGATGGATCGGCGCGTCTGCCAGTTTCTGGCCCGCGATTGTTGCATGGAACCCAGCGGTCACGCGTAGCGGCGGATCGGCGAGGGAGTAGCGCGGTACCGCGTGTAGCGATTTTGTCAGTTAGGGGGAAGAGGCAGGGCCGTAGCCCGCCGAGGACGATCAATGCCCAATTGCTTTTCCCACGCGCCGCACGTTCCCATGCTAAGCTGCATTGGTTAGAGTTCTGAAACGCTACCTAAACCTGTGGCTTGTGTGGCTTGCGGATCGGTTTCGAACAAGCCGAGGGCCTGATCCCTGAGCCGATCGCGTATCACAAAAGGGAGTCCGGAATGTCGACGATGCCTGAAAGTGCTGACCAGCCATCGCTCGCCACTGATTCTGTGGTGACGCCTGCGCCCTTCATCGACCGTCGTCGCTCGAATCAGGGGCCGTCCACAGGGCGCGAAAGGCGACAGTTTAGCAATTCCTATGCTCAGTTAAGTCCGGAGGGGCGAGAGTTCGCGGTGGCAATCGATCGCTACAAGTTTGAACACGGACGGCGCTTTCTCAACTGCGATGAATTGCTGCGCATTCTCCGTGGATTGGGTTACCAGCGCCAGTAGCGTGTGGCGATCCTGGCATCAGGAATCAGTTTTCTTCCTCACGAAGGGCCTCATTGGCCGGCTCGAACGTCGGGGAGAAGTGGATGGTCCTCTGGCGTTCCATACGACTTCCTGGCGAGGGAAGTGTCATCCTCTCGTCCAGAGTCTCTGTGGCTAGGCATTGGGCAGCAGCAGGTCGGTGAGCCGCTCCAAGGTAATAAAGCCGACCGGTTTGCCGTGACTCCCATCGATAAGCGCTAGTGGTGCCTGTTGCGCCTGGAGCATAGTTATCGTTTCCAGCGTTGTGGCCGACGGCTTCAAGGTGACCACGGGGCGTAACGGGGCAGTTTGCGTCGGTTCCAACACAACCACGTCGGCCACCAGGTGGCATCCGATGACGTTGCCATTCTTATCGGTTACCGCCACCAGGGGTTGTTGGTGACGTCTTGCTTGTTGCAGGATGGTCTCGCGCGCCGCTGCTTCGGCTACCATCGGTAGCCCACGCAATGGAGCGGCGAATTGTCGGATTGGGCGACCTCCGTAGGTGAAGATGTTTTGAGCCAACTCCCGCTGAATCGGCAACAGAATCCCTGCTTCTTCGCTTTCCAGCAAGACGCGTTGCAAGTGCTGGCGTTCCAGCGATAGCTTCTCGTGCACGTTATCATGCATGGTGAATCGTTGCCATATGTTCTCCAAGGCGATCACCAGTAAGCTCAACGGCAAAAAAGCAACGGCGCAAGCAACCATGAAGGGAGCTCCCCAGGAAGAGAGCCGATACGGGGCATGGTAGTAAAGGTATTTGGGCAGCAATTCGCCGTAAATGAACAGGAGGGGAGTAGCGGCGACGGGGATTGCCGCCTGAATGTTCTCCGGCCAGTTGGCAAAGGCGTGTTGCGAAAGAAGTAGCAACCCGAAGGAGACGAGGTAATTGGCAATATTGTTCCCGATCAGCACCGTGGCGACGATCAGCGATGGACGTGCCACCAGCCACAGCAAAGCGGTGGCAATGCGGTTGCCGCTCTTGGCATCCATCAACAGCCGGACACGGGCTACTCGGTAGAAACCTGTTTCGCTACCGCTGAAAAAAGCGCTGAGAATCAAGCCGATGGACGTGACCGCCAGTCCTGTAATCATGGCGACACCTCCCCGCCGTTGTCCGATGGCGGTTCGAGGAGACGGATGCGGACGAGTACTTGGCCCCGACGACCGGCCTTGATGACCTCCAGGTGGAGCCCGTCCAACTCGCACGTATCGCCGACCTCGGGAAGTCGGTGGAGGTGTTCCTGAACAGCGCCCGCGATGGTCAAGCTGCCCCCAGTACGGATCGGTCGACCGATAACGCGTTCGAGCTTTCGTAGTTTGGTAAGACCTGTCGCGCGCCACACCCCCGGACCTTCGGGGACAATCTCCGACTTCGACAACTCGGGCTGCGCCTGAGAATTGACTGCCTGAAAAACTGCATCGATGATGTCTTCGCGCGTAAGCACACCGACCGTTTCGCCGAATTCGTTGACCACTACCGCCACACGGCGGTCGAAGCGTTGCATGCTCTCTAACGCATGGGCGATCGAGGTGCACCAAGGGACTACGAGAACAGGCTGAGCCAGTTCGTCTATGGTGCCCTGGTCGCGTGCCAAGTCCCCCAAGTAGACGTACGACTGAATCTCTTTTCCATCCGGGTCCGTGATCAAGATGTAGCCGGTTGGCGTACGTTTGCCGCCGAGATCGGTCAACTGCACGGGCGGTCGGAAAGTTCGATACTCGGTGCGAGGACGCATCCACTCTTCGACACGGATGTCGGTTAGTTGGATGACGTTGCGCAGCAACCGAGATTCCTGCTCGGCCAGATTGGCTTCGTGGGACGAGAGTTGGAGAATGCGGTCCAGATCGGCCAATTCCAAATAGGGCTCTGCCTGGAATCCCGGCCAGATGATGCGTCGCGACACCTCGGTAACGAGCTTGATGGGGGGAAGGGCGAAGTCGGCGATGCGGAGCATCAAGGAGAGCGGAAACGCTACGAAGCGCACCAACACCATGGGAAACGCTAGAGCCACGCTCTTGGGTAAAAACTCTCCCACGACCACGATCAGAACGACGCTGCCCAACGAGAAAACTAGCCCGATCGCCTCGTGATGATAGAACTCGGTCACACGCAAAGCGATGAGGGAGCACAGGGAGAAATAGGCGAGATTGATCCCCAGGTTCCAAAAAAGGATGCCCATCAACAGTCGCTCGGAATCTTCCAAGAGCCTGAGGGCGGCCTGCCCAGCCCGTCCTTTTCGTTGCAGCTCTCGTCGCTGCAAGGGGGTCAAAGAAAAGAAGGCCGCCTCACTACCCGAGAAGAACCCACTCATGGCGAGCAGGAGAAGAACGATCGGCAGGTAGGGAACTAGCTGACTGATCAATGCTTTTTCATCACTGGAGAATTAGGTTGGTGCCTCGCCGACCTGGCTGCACGACGGTGCGGAGTTTCGACTGTCGGCCTTATCAATCGTCAGCCGTGCGTGATTTGCCCATGGCAAAGTCGAACTCACTCAGGGCTGGAATCATCATGGCCAGCGTGGCAAAACCATAGGCGGCGACGACCACTGAAAATACCGTTAGCTCTTGATTCCGCAAGATGAAGCTGGTGATCGCGAAGAAGGTGAGGAACGGCAGGCCAAATGCAGAAAGGGCAATGGCCGGGCTCGGATTACGGCTACCCATGGCCACGTACAAGCCCGTCCCGCCGCCGAGGATGATCGCCAGAAACGGTGGCAACTGCCGCGCAAAGGAACCGCGGAAGCTGATCATGATCATCATGCAGGTGGCAATTCCCAGGAAAAGGAAAAAACAGAGTTCCCAGACTGGTAGCAATGGCCGTGCGCGACTGACTGTAGATCATCCCGCAGTGGATCCCCAACATGGCAGCAAAGAGGTCCATCGTCACCAAACCGCCAATCACGAACAGGAGGTTTTCGGCCGATAGCCCCCCTTGGGACCACAGATAGATCGACAAGGCAATAGGCAACAGGACCATCTCTTTAGTGACGTACAAGACGCCCAGGAGTTTGCCGAAGAGAAACTGGGCGGGAGTGATCTGTGTGGCCAACAACAGGTCGAGAGCCTGGCCATCCCGTTCATTGGTGACTGAGTTGACTCCTAAGGCATTGATCATCACAAACGAGACGACAAAGAACGGAGCCAAAATGCGGGCGGAGACCGGAACCAGCTCATCGGCGAGACGGCTGCGTTGGAGAGCCACTCCCGTGCGGACGGACCAGTAGACGCCGCCACATGCTACGAGGAATAGGGCCAGATAGGCGACTCGAATGAAAAGCAGCTTGCGACCGTAGGCCCATGTACGCACTTCCCGCCACAGCACGGGGTTGTTCCACATTCGCCGCGGTGGCCGCACTCTCCAGCTCCTCTCGGTAGCACCGTCCCTGGAAACGCCTGGCAAATAATCCTCGTCCGGTTCCGGTGTCCGCGGTCGTAATTCTCGCGAAGGGTTCCACACCCGCAATCTGGCGACCGTTATCGCGCTGAGCAGCATCGCTACCATGCTGCCGAGGGCGGCGTGGATCAGGGGGGGAGGAAGCGTCGGGGGGGCTTCCGGGGAGACGCCGATCGGTAGGCACACGGCCCACAAGGCACGAATCGGACTGAGAGTTGTCGCCCATGCTGGATCGACGTTCAGCAATACGTCGGCCGCAATCACTTCACAAAAGACTACCCATCCGGCAATACTCAGTACCGTGATGGCCAACGTCTGGAACGTCTTTTCGCGCCAGAAGGCGATCAAGTTGGCCAATGCGCCGCACCACCAACTTGTCACGGCGATCAACAAGAGTGCCATCCCCACCTGGATATCGGTAACACCTCCCATCAGGGCGATAAGCAGGAGTAACGGTGCCGATGCGAGAATCAGACTAAAGATGGTCACGAGGCTGGCGGCCAATTTGCCGACCACGATCTGCGAATTGGTTAATCGTGTGAGCAAAAGGAGTACCAGCGTCCGGCGGTCTTTTTCGTGGCATACGCTGTTGGCGGCGGTCACCGCAGCAAGGAACATGGCCACGATCAGTTCAAGAGGGGCCACAATTTGAAAAACCAAGGCGCCGAACCGTGACAGATCTCCGATATTGCGAACTTGCTGAATGCCGGCCATCAAGGCCCAGGCAGTACATACCAGACTGAACAGGGACGCGACGAACACGACGCGTTGCACATAAAACCGAGCGCGGCGAGGAGCCACCAACCATTCACGAAGAAAGATGGGTCCGAACATGAGTGCCTTCGTCTTCCGTCGCCTTAGAACATAGAATCAGCTCGGCCGATCAGGCGGCAGCGAGTGTCCTGCCTACCGTGTGCTCTTGCCCACCACCTCGGCTCCATGTAGCGCTCTTACCAATCGCAAGGGAATCAACAATTGTAGTGGTTAGATACCGCGGGTCTAAGCGGCCCGCCGCTACAGCCCATTGATTTTTCTACGTCCGCCTAGCCATGACCTATCGTTGAAGTGGCGGAAAGAGCACAACTGAAATCCAGTGTAATCAACAGGGGGGAGCAACCGTGATTGGGGCATGTTGGTGCCGCCGTTTAGGCCGTTTAGCCGTCGATGACCAAGGGGTAACATCCGTTGAGTATGCGGTGATCATAGCCTTGATCGTGGCGGTGGTCATCGGCGGTGTGCAAGCGCTAACCAATGCAACTCGCGACAGTTTCGATTCGTCGGGAGCCGTGCTGTTTCAGTGATCTCGAATCCTCGCTCACGCTAGAGGATCGGTCGGATGACCGCACGACCTTGACTGCTGCCGACAGCGAAACTGGCAAGCAAGGTGGGTGCCTGGTTGGAACTGGAGGTATCCGGAAGCAATGAGAAAAAAGATTTGGATCGACGGACCTGTTCAAGGCGTCCTGGTCGGCAGGGTTGTCGTCTACTGGGTTGCCGGGATGCTGTACCTGGGATTGGGGCTATTCTTTTCCGAGTTTTTCTCTGAAGTCGAGCGTCCCGCCGGGGAGCGAGTCGCTGCTTTCTTTTCCCATTTTCTTCTGTGGATTCCCAGCCTTGTCCTGCTCCTCCCGCTCGTGATCTTCGATGTGGTTCGTCTCAGCCATTTGTTCGCCGGCCCCATCTATCGACTGCGATTACACTTGAAGGCCTTAGCCCAGGACCTCCATTGCAAGCCACTGAGGTTTCGCGATGACGATTGCTGGCAAGATCTCGCTTTGCCAGTCAATGAAGTGCACAAACGGATGTTGTTGTTAAACGAACGCGTTAAAGAGTTGGAAGCTCAACTATTGGTCGAAAAACTGAAGAAGGCGGCCGATCTGACTTCCAGCACGGAAAACGCTGCCGAAGTGGCGCCCCAGAAAGAAGGCGCGGTGGCAGTAGGGAATCAGCGGCCTCCAGTGGCGGCAACCCGCACCAAGGCGTCAGGGCCTCAGGAAGCCACGCGGTCGACCGATCATCTGACGCCTCCCCGCCCCATTTCCGAAGAAAAGCAGGAGGACCAGGAACCGCCTCCAGGTGGAGAGGAAGCCGACCGGCAGCGAGAAAACGCAGAGCCCCATCAGACGGTCGAACCAGTTGGCGTGACTTCGTAGTCGATGCTCGCTCCGAGCGGCGACGGTTGCTGGAACTGGACGCTGGCGGCCCTCAGGCGGGCAATCCTGCCTTAACGCTGTCGATCGTTAGTGCCAGCGTATCGTGCACCTCTTGTAGGGCGACCTGGTAGGGAACGGGCCATGGCTTGGCTTCTTGGGACAGCTGGTCTAGCATCGCTTGGATTCTCGCCGCCAGCTCCGCCACGATCGGGTCCGGTTGGCCACGCGGAGGTTTTTCTCCGCTAACTTCGATTGGTGTATCGATCTGAATAATGCAGTGCAACGGTCGGTGCCGCCGCGCTTCATCATTCAAATCTTCTTGAAACCGCTCGATCGACTCCAGGATACGGGTGTCGGTCGGATCCGCCAGGTAGTCGCGGTCGAATCCGTCGATGATCTGGGCGACATAGGTCGCGCGGATTTCGTTCCATAGCTGCCGCCGCGGTTCGCCGGTGGCCCGCTGCCAAAGCGGTACGATGCGGGTGCGCAGTTGTTTGATGCGGCTGACGACAGAATCTTGGGAGAAAGTGCGGCCAAGGTGATGCTGTTCCAACCCATCGAGCAAGTGGGCGATCAAGCGATGCTTGCGGGCTGCCACCGTACCATCTTGGGGCGAGCCCAACCACTGGATTTCGCGTAAGGTTAGCAATGCCTCGTCGATGCGTATTACCCGACTGAGCATGTCGCCACCGGCAAACTGGTCCTCCCACGACAAGCGCTGCTCCAGTTCAAGCACCTCCTGCTCCAGGTCCTGTTGAACGTCGCCGCGGTACAGATACTTGATGGCAATCGGGTGCACGACAACCGGCGGGCGACTCTCTTTCAGCCGTCGGCGGGAGGCCATGCGAGCCAGGAAGGCGATGCCGTCGAGGAGTGGGTGAAGACGGTCATTGGTGCGGTAGACCGTTCCTTCTGGAAAAATGACCAATGGGCGAATCCCTTCGGCAAGGATTTCGATGGCCGTGTCCAGGGACTTCTTGTCTACCCCTTCGCGATAGATGCTGAAGCCGCCGCACAGGCGTATCGCCCAGGATTGAAGCCAGCTCTTGTTGAACAAGTGCCAACTGGCCATCGTATACAAGAATACACCGACGGCACGGGAAACCGCGGCCATGGCGATAGGGTCTGCATAGCGGCAGTGGTTTGGTGCCAACAGGATTCCATGGCCCGCCCGCAGGCTACTGCGCAGATGCTCGACACCTCGCAGCTCGAAGGATTCCACTCCCTCAAACCATTTCAGGTAGAGTTCGTCGGCCCGCATTTTCTCCAGCAGGGTGGGGATCCAGGTACCACGGTGCGGTGGAACGAACTGATAAGGGCGGTCGAAGATGATCTGCTGCATATCGCTCTCGCGCAATTACAAGTAAATCGGCGGAAGTTGAAGGGGCTTCCCACAGGTCAGCAAACATTCCGCATGTCACTACCTCTGGGACGCTACACGCACCGTCGGCGGCAAGGTGCTTACCCTCTCCACCACGGCGCAGGTGCCCCGTGGAACATGGCGGATCGCACCGAGTTGGTCGTGGCTTGTCCAGTGCGAGATCGGCGGCATCGTTCCCACCAGGAACGTTGTTGGAATTCCGCTCGAGGAACCGGCCGGGTTCCACTGCAGGCACGGCGCCCAGGCCGACGGTTAGCCGATGGCGTCGCCCGGTGGCGACGTGCGGCTCCTCCTTCTTCCGCATCACCGGCGCCCCGCTCCCCACTGCCTGGCACGCAACGGGGATCACTCGGCCGAGTATCCACGCGGATGGTGGCGGTGCCAATTCCAAGCCGTGGCAACAATCTCTTCGATGTCCGTGTATCGCGGTTCCCAGTGAAGAATCCTTCTGGCCAACGAACTGTCGGCAACCAGCTTGGCCGGATCCCCAGGCCGTCGCGCTTCGACCTGGGTAGGAATCGGATGTCCGGTGACCCGGCGGCAGGCTTCGATCACCTCCAGCACGCTATGCCCGTGACCGGTTCCCAGATTCAACTGGAGATTGGTCCCCGGCCGGAGGTGTCCCAGGGCTTTCAGATGGGCGTCGGCCAGGTCATCCACGTGGACATAATCTCGGATGCAGGTGCCGTCGGGGGTGGGGTAATCATCGCCGAAAACTCCGATACAAGAGCGCTGGCCTAGGGCTGTCTGCAACACGATGGGAATGAGATGGGTCTCGGGATCATGGTCTTCGCCGATATCCCCGTCCGGACTGGCCCCGGCGGCATTGAAGTATCGTAGTGCGGCCGCGCCGAACCCGTAGGCGCGCGCGTAGTCGGCCAACGCATGTTCAATCACCAGTTTCGTGAAACCATAAGGATTGATGGGCAGTTGTGGAGTCGTTTCGGGGATGGGCACTTTATCGGGTTGGCCGTAGGTGGCGGTGGTACTGCTGAATACGATCCGCCACACTCCCACTTCACGCATCGCTTCCAACAGCTCCAGCGTTGCCGTAACGTTGTTCTGGTAGTACATGGCAGGGTGCGCCACCGATTCTCCTACCAGCGCGAATGCTGCGAAGTGCATCACCGCTTCGATCTCCCGCTGTTGGAGAATGTCCCGCAACCGTGGCCGATCGGCCAACTCGCCAACAATCAGTTCGGCCTCTTTAACGCTCTGTGGATGACCGCGGGAAAGGTTGTCGTAAACCACCACTTCGTGGCCGCTGCGGGCTAGCAAGCGCACCGTGTGAGAACCGACATAACCCGCACCACCGATAACCAAGATATTCATCGCTAGGGATCCTACATCCGTTGCTAGGGTGTTCAATGCTCATCAGCGTTCCCTGTGCTGCCGTGAATCACGACGAACGCCGCTTCTTGCATCGGTTCCTCACCGGGAAATAGCCGACTTTGTTAGGGGAAGTTTCTGCGATTGACCGCGAATCGACCGTGCAGCAACACGCTCGTCCTCATCGAATCGGCCACGACCATGCCGAGTAAACTGCGACAATTACGCAAACAGAATACCGGATCGGTTCCACCGCATCCAGCGACCAGCGCCGTGGACCAGGTGGGGCGCTTCATCACGTACCTGCGCAGTGAGTGCCATCTGGCCGAGAATACGGTTGCCGCCTATGGGAGGGATTTACGGCGTTTCCTCGCCTGGCTAGGCACCAGACCGCTGGCTCACCTTCGTCTGGATGACCTGACCGATTATGTGGCGCAGTTGCAACGAGAGGGGCTCAGCCCACCGACCATCTCGCGGATGATTGTCGCCACTCGGCAGTTCTTCAAGTTCCTGCAGCTGGAAGGGGTCATCGTGGAGGATCCGTCCGAGTTGCTGGGATTGCAGCGGACATGGCAGCGCATTCCCAAGGCGATTACGCCCCGTGATGTGGAGAGATTTCTGACTGCCCCACTCCCATGTCATCCTCTGCGCTGGCGCGATCGCGCCCTGCTGGAACTCCTTTATGCCACCGGGTGCCGAGTCAGTGAGGTATGTGGATTGAAAATCAACGACATGCACCTCGAAGAGGGTTACTGTCGAGTGGAAGGAAAAGGGGGCAAGCAGCGGATGGTGCCTCTGGGGCATCGCGCAGTGGAGGCCATCGAGCAATACCTGCGACGCCTGCGCCCCAAATTGGTAAAGGATCGACCGCCGGACACGGTGCCATGGGTATTCGTGTCCCGCAATGGCAGGCGGTTGCGTCGCGAGGCCGTGTGGGAATTGGTAAAGAAATGTGCCCTAAGAGCGGGCATTGATCCGGAGGTCAGTCCCCACTGGTTGCGGCACAGTTTTGCCACGCACCTGCTGGCCGGAGGCGCTGATCTGCGTCAGATCCAAGAATTGCTCGGACACGCCAGCATCCAGACCACGCAGGTTTACACTCAGGTAGACACGGCACGCATCAAGCGCATTCACCGGCAATTCCATCCTCGGGCCTAGTACTGGACCGCACCGGTGGGGCACCTTACGGCTCGGCAGGGCGAAAGGGAGTGCCGCACTTCCAGCAAATGGCAAATCCAGCATCGACTTCGCTAAAACAGCGCTGGCAAATCCAATCGTGATCAGGAACGTCATCGGATGGGTCGCGTCGATCCGCAAGTATGTTTCGGGCAGCGGTCAGCTGATCTTGCGGGACGAGCACTTTGACGCCCCCCAATGCGGAGCCAACGTACGACAGGGTGATGTTGCTCTCCGCCCCTTCGACAACGGCGAAGATGCCGGCGGCTTCCAAGCGATTGCGCAGCGCGTAGGCGGACATGGCATCCGGCATCCGCTCCAGGACGACCAGCTTGTTCTCTCCCACGTCGGCTCCTATTTCCGCTGCGGCGCGAAGCGGATTTTATCAATAAGTCGCACGATATCGTTGCCGCGGCGATAGCCGGTTACGGCGGTGATCGCTTCGATCACATGTTCGTAGTGCAAGTCATAATCCAAATCGATCTCCACCTCCGGACCGTCATCATCGTCCGGGCCGGTCGGCTCACCGATCGTTTGAATGATGTAGTTGCGTAGCTTTTGCCAATCGGTGCCGAAAGACAGGTTGTCATTCAAGATGATTTCCCGCAATTGCCCCCGCCCGTCGGAGACCAGACGTAGTTTCAGCGGCAACTGCGTGGAATCGCTAGGTGCCCCTTCCCCTTGCAGCGGCATGCGGACATTGAAGTCGCCTTCCTGGGCACTGATCTTGAAGGTCATCACGAAAAATACCAATAGCAGGAAGACGATGTCGATCATCGACGTCATCTGCAGTTCGGCGCGGTCGTCGTCTCGGTCGCGATGGCGAAATTTCATACCTGTTCTTCTTTAACTCGGAGCGCGAATTTTTCGAATCCAAGTTCCTGGCAGCGATTGATCAAGTCCTGCACCCGACCGCCGGGCGCCGTGCGATGAGCACGAATGATGATACTCGCGTCGGCCGGCGTCTTTCCCTCCAATTCCAGCAGGGAAATCTCGGGGGCGAGCCGTACCCGCAGGGCTTCCATCGAAATCGTGTCACCACCGATGACCACCGCATCGTCGCTGGTCAGATGGATAATGATAGGATATTCGATGGGAGTATCGACCGGCTTGGCCAGTTCGCTTTGCGGCAGCACCACTTTGTCATTCTGCTCGCTTTGCGAAAAATTGATCAGTACCATGAAGAAGGCGATCAATTGAAAGGTCATGTCGATCATGGGTGTCAAGTCGGCTTCAGCCTGCTTGACCTGTCGCTTGGCAAACCGCATGGCATTTCCTCACATCGGAAGGCTATTTGAGGAATCGTTCCAACAGTGCCTCACTGGTTACGCCTACTTGCAGTGTGAGACGTTGCAAGCGGTTTCTCAAGATGTTGTAAACCGCAATGGCGGGGATGGCGATCACCAGGCCGGCCAGGGTCGTGAACAGGGCCGTCGAGATGTTCATTGCCAACTCTCCCGGCTTCGGCGTCGCGCCGCTGGTGGCGATAACGCGGAAGGCCAAGATCATTCCTTGGACCGTCCCCATCAGACCGATCATGGGGCTGATGTTGCCGATCAGGGCCATGTAGCTGAGGTTGTGCTCCATCTTCATCGTCTCCTCCTCGCCCACCTCTTGCATCGCTTCGATGGCGGCGGCGTGCCCTTTTTCCAATTTGGCCAGTCCTGCGGTGACCACTTGCCCCAGAAAGGAGTCATCCGATTGCAACAGCTCGGCCGCTCCCTGGCGGTTGCCTTCGGCAAGCTGCTGCTCGACGCCTTCGACCAAGTCGGCTGGGCACATATTGTCCTGCCGTGCGGCAAGAAGGTTCATCACGATCAGGGTGAACAGAGAGATTGACAAACCGAAAAAGATCACCGTGTAGCCGACACCCAACGACTGAAACGTCCAGGCGAGGAGATTCGAGGGGGCCTTGGGGCCGGTATCTTCTGCCTCTTGAGCCCCACCGCCGCCCGCCTGGTTGTTACCGCCACCGTCGGCTGGAGCAGCATCGGCCGCCGGTGCCGCCTCCGCTCCGTCGGCAGGCATGCCCAGTTCGCCCGCCAAATCGGGATCCACTTCATCTTGCGGGGCAGCGGCTGCCGTGGAGCCGATGGCCGAGAGGAGGAACAAGAGGGACAACAAGCCGAGGACAGGCCAAGCAACCTTCGCCTCTCGGCTCGAGACAGAAAACTTCATTGGCATACGTCGAACTCCCAAGGGTGATAGAGATTGATGGATGGGTGGAGTAGGGTTGCGTGCCCTTGATGGCCGCAGTGGTCATCGATTCCGCAGGGCGTTGGGGGCGGGCCTACGGTTTACTGGCCCATACGCTGGAGGCGTAGCGTGACGTCAAACGAGCTCCAGCTTCCGCTGCCCGTGAGGGTTGACCGTATTCCGCCCATAAGCGCTTCAAGTGGTAGAGGGCTTCGGCATGAGCCTCTGGATCGGTGAAGAATAGCATATCGGTTTTCAGGTAACTCAACAGGGCATCCACGGTACGCCCCATCGCTGCGTAGCAGGCCCCCTGAGCGTTGGAGATACGGGCGAACAGTTCCTGGTCGCTGGAGTCGTTCTCCTGGATCATCCGTTCCAGGCGTTGCAGCGCTTCCTGCGGCTTGCCGGATAGCGTGTCGCAGACGGCGATTCCCACCTCGGCCAGCTTCTTGATCCTGGCCATCTCTGGCGTTGCCGTTTGCGCTGCAATCAATTGTTCAAAGCGTTGCCGCGCCTCCTGCGGCTTGTCCTGGGCCAGATCGACCCGCGCCAGCAAGTACACGCCCCGTGCTTTGGTGGTCGGCGATTCGGCACGCAACAGCATGTTGTAATAGGAAGCAGCCCGTTCCGGCTGTCCAACCGCCATCGCCAGGTCGCCGAGCATTTGGCTGAGGGGGAACAGGTGGTGGGTATTGCGATTGGCCGCAGCCAAGTCCAACAGCCCCTTGATCGCCGCTGCTTTATCCCCATTGCCAGCCAACGCCAGTTTCCCTTCGGCAAACCAGCGATAGAACTCGATGTCCTGACGGATCAGCGGAGCCTTTATCGCGGCCAAATCGATCTTCTTCAGTTCGTCGATGGCTTGTTCGTACTGTTCGTTGAGCACGTGTTCCCGTGCGCGGTCCAACTCATCCGGTTCACCGTCGAAGGTGATCTTGCGCACATCATCCAAGCTGTAGGTCTGGTTCTTTCCGCGTACTTCGATCGTGACACTTGTGGGAGTTAATTCCACGATCTTGCCACTAGCGGGAACGTCTTGCCGGGGATAAACGCGATCGAGCGCCCATGCGGCACGGTCGCCCCCTGGTCCCCAGGTGAGCCCCAGGATGACGAGCGCCGCCATACCGATGTGCGTGCGAGCCATGAGATGCATCGAGAGATTCTTATACGTGGGAGAAAACATGGTGGCAAAAGTTAGGGTGAAAGGTGGTCGTGGTCGCAGTGAAATACAACGAACCGTTGCGCGGCCAAAGATGCGGAGAAAGTGGGAGGTGGCGATCGCCTTGGCTGGACGGAATGATCGCCACTTTCCGTTCCTCATCCTGTGCCGCTGGTCAATTCAGCCAAGCCAGTCGTAGGTTGGCCGAGTTCCTTTTGGATCCGTTTTAACAACGCATCGAACCGGCGCCGCATCGTGGCACCTCCCAGTTCGGGATAGAGTGCGGCGGTCGATTGGATGTCTTTCAGTGCCTTTTCCAGTTGGTCACGACGTTGTTGGTCGTCGGTCAGGCTGAGGGCATACTGGAATCGCGAGCGGGCGAGCTGGTACCCGCGATTCGAAAAAGTAGTCTTCAAATTCCTCTTTGCCCGCAGTCATTTGGGAAATCTTGCCAAATCCCCAAAAGAGATTCTTTCCCGGTTGTATCGGGCGACCGCCTAAGATAGCAGCCCGATGGGCCAGAGGTGCTGTGGCATCTCCCCACGCCTGATAGACGCGAGCCGCTTCCATCTGCACGTCGAGCAATGCCGGGTTTTGCTCCAGCACCGCAGCCAGTTGATTGAGCGCTTCCTTGTAGTCGCCCAGCAGCCGATAGGCTTTGGCCAGGAGGAGACGGACCTTGATCGTCAAGGCGGGCGGGTCAATCCAGCCCGGTTCTGACTTCTCTCGCTCGAGCATCTGTTGAATCTGGGCGATGGTCTGCTCGAGCGATTGCCGCGCCAATGACTGCTGCCCCCGCTGCTTCAGCAACTCTTCAGCCAGTCCGATGACCGTATCGACGGCCCAATAACGCGTGTTGAAGTTGTCGGAGGTCGCCGCTTGCGCAGCGACCAGCAACAAGGCTTGCGCAAGTCGTTGCTTGGCCTGGTCGTCCGTCGTCGCCGCCAGTCGATCGCTGGTATCCTTGGCCAACTGCACGAAGATGGCCGCTAGCACCTGGGCGCCGTTGTCGGCCTTGGCGGCCAGTTCTTGCAACCGGTCGATGTACTGTTGCGTGCTAGCGATCGCTTGATCCGCATCGATCAAGCCATCGGAGAGGGCAGCAATCGTCGTTTGCAAGGCAGTGCGGTAGGTATCCATGGCTACCCGCGGTTCGATCGCCTCGGCCTGCTGCTGGACGAGTCTCAATGGCGACGCATCGTCTTGGAGCACCGCGACGGCCGCCTCGACTTGATTGCTGGCCAGCAGCAACCGCACATAGGCGTTCAGCGCCTCGACGTTTCGCTCCTGGGGAGGGCTGGATTGCAGCCATGCAACCGCCGGCTGCAGGGTGCGCAACGCCTTGTCGCGGATATCGACTACCTCCGGTGCCTCCTCGCCCGCACGACGTCGTCGCTGTAGGTACTCGCCATACATTGCCAGGCCAACATCACGGCGCAATTGGGAAGCCGATTCCCCGGTCGCGGGAATCAATTGCAAGTAACGCTCGACCTTGTCCAACTCGTTGTTGATCAGCGCCAACTGCACCAGTGCTGCTGACGCTGCAGCGGCCTCGGTAGAGTCGGGCCAGGTGGCGACAAGGTATTCGGCCAAAGGTTCGAGATGGGCCATCAGCGCTACTTTCTCCTTGTCCCCGGCGGTGCGCAGCAGGTCGCTAAGACCGCCCAAGGCCAATGCAGCGGCCCGCAGGCCCCGCTCGGTACGCGGATGGGTGCGCGCCAAAAACTCGGCGATCGCCGTGGCGGAAAAAGGATCTGCGAGTTTCAGTTTCAAGAAGGCGAGTCGGTAACGGGCATCAAATAGGGTGTCCCGATCGTCCTCAGGGCCAAACAATGCCAAAGCACGCTGCAGCAATTCAACGGCCTGCTGCCGCAGTTGGTTCACCTTCTCCTCGACAGCGCGTGCCCCTTCCTCATCTCCCTTTTCACGGAGCACTTCCGCAGCAAGGGATTCGGTCTCTGCTGCATCGATGCGCTGCTGGGCCGCAGAGTAGGCTTCGGCGAATGTCTTGACAGCAGGAATCGCCTCTACTTCGATGGCCGAACCGCCTGATGCCACACCGACTTTAGCGAGAAGTTGCTGAACCTCGTCCACATGCGGGCCAGGCGTTCGCAGCAAGGATCGCAGGTCGCTGCGGGTATCCCTTACCAGGCGACTGCTCACCCGATCATCGGGGTCTTTCTTCTTCAGCTCGTCCGCCCATGCTAGGCGGGCTTTGTACAACGCCAGTCGCATGGCGATGGCCTCAGCGGTGTGTTGTTCATCTGGTCGCAGCTTGCGCACCCACGTCTCACCCCGTTCCACGGCCAACGGGTACTTGCCTTCAGCAGTGAGGATCTCGATCAATTCCTTGACCGCCTGCATCTGCAATGGTCGTAGCGGATCGACGCCTTCCAGATCGGCGACGCGCTGGAAGGCGTCGATGGCTTCGTCGTTCAATCCCAGTTCTCGTTGAACCTGGCCGCGATAGAACAAGGAGAAATAGCGAACGCCTGCCAACCGAGTCTCTTTTTGGAACAGATCATGAAACATTTTGGCGGCGGCACGCAGGTCGGCTTCGCGTTCAGGGCCCGGAGCACGACCATGACCGCGCTCTTTGACAGCCACTGCCGAGAGAAGCTGGGCTTGACGAATCTGTTGCTGGATCTGCTGGCGGCGCTCTACGGCGGCAGTGTCCTTCGAATCGACACGCGCTCCTTTCACCTTTTCCAGCTCTGCGGCTAACTCCTGAACCGTCTGTTCGAATACCTGGTGAGCCTCGTCGTAAAAACGAACCGCATCTGCCGAGGATTCCTCGCCACGCTCCCTGGCCAGCCGGAGACTCTCCTCGCCGCGGGCCATTAATAGTTCCCCTAGCTTCAGTCGCGCTTCTCCCCGGCGGGAGTGTTGGGGACGGTCCTGAAGAAAACGCCGCAAGGCCGCTTCCGCTTCGTCCAGTTTGGCGGCGCGCTCCGGCCGCGTGGGAGGAAGTATGGCTGCCGCCTGATATAGAAGCATGGCGCGCTCGATATCAATCGCGGCCTGAAAGTCCGCGGAGATGCCGGGTTTGCTCTGCAGGGTATCGAGATAGGCGAGGGCCAGGTCGTAGAGCTGTTCCTCCTTCAACTTCTCCAAGAATCGCTCGTAGGGCTCCTCCGCCCAGGCCATTCTTCGATTTGGGCCATCGCTGGCGATTGCCAGCCAACAGAAGACCGCCGCCATCACGCAGACGATTTGCCGCTTCAGCTCCATAATTGTCCGATTTGTTGCTTCCTGAATGGTTCGATGAGATCTGCTGGCCGGGCCCGCCACCACAAAGTTAACGTTTGGGCACCTAACAATGTACCACTTCCATTGTGACAAAAAGGGCCAGTTCCCGCAAAAACCGACTTATCCCGCAAGGGCATCCCAAGGATGAGGAGACGACAAGTTGTAACGACCACGTGGTGGTGCCCTGCAGTCGCGGGCCGGGAGAGTCTGCGGAACCAACCGGCCGATTGCGCAAAATCAAGGTCCAGCCGCATGGCGACTGGGGGATGAGGCATCATCCCATCAGCCGTTGGCTCCATTATAACTGATGGTAGATCTCCTTCTGCATGTCGACCTCGAAATGACTACGAGCCTTACCTATGGTGCGCTTACGACGAGACCGCTGGTATGCGGCCGATGGCCAGCGGCGGATTCGCCAACAGGTAGCCAGTCAGGTTGCTGGGCGCCGCCGCCTGTTTTCACTGTGCCTGCTCCTGGCGTTGGTCGTCCTCTTGATGCAGAGGGCGCAGGATCCGCGCTATATCAGCGGTTTTTTCGCGGCGCTGGGCGTTCCCCTCGAATCGCCCCAGGTGCGGCCTGACGCGGCCGAGCAGGCCCCTGCGGCGGTTGCGTCCCCGTCGCTGGCCGACGCCGCGCCGAGGCCTATCCGGTCGCTGCATCACGTGCCAGGGCCGGCAAGCGATGCGGCGTCAGAGTTTAAGGAGCTGTGGGAGCAACTGTTCGGCGCTCTGACTGACGATCAAGTGCGATTGCTCGGTTTGTACTGGTTTGCGATGCCCCATGCCGCCGACGGCCAGTTTCCGTGGGACGAGGTGTCCACCACCGACTTGGGGATCGCGCCGGCAGTCGATACGCCGGAATTTGGCGAGCGATTGCGGGAAATCGTGCAACCGCGGTTGGCTCAATGGCACGCCTCCTTGTCCACTGCCGATGCCCGCTGGGTACGAGTCTTGGAGCAATTCGAAGCGCAGGTCGATGCAGCGGTATGGAGGTGGATCGACCAGGTAATTGCATCTCGGTTTGCCCGCACCGCCGAAGCATCACCCACGCCATCCACCTCGCCCTCGAGCCTGCCGGAGACGATGTCGCAGGCGAGTCAGGCCCTCACCGATTGGCTAGATCAACGGTTAGCAAGAACCTTCGTCGAGGCGTCGCCGTGGAAAAAACGCGATGGCGTCGCGTTTTGGCGATTTCTACAGCGAGTCTACCGAGTGGGAAGACCCAATTCGGGTGATTCGCGTCCCGGACCGCTGCTGGGCACGTCCCAGTTGATGGCCGATTCCGCACGATGGCGCGGTGTTGAGGTGATGTTCCGAGGTCAAGTGCACCGCTTGGAACAGGGACAGCGGGGATTTTCTCTATTCGCCGTACCCGGCTACGCCATCGCTTGGGTCCGGGGAGCCGATCGCGCCGTCCAACCGGTACCGATCTACTTGCCCCGCCACGTGGCTGAGCAACTTACCTACACCGCAGGGAGCGAACCTCCCTGGGAGCGCACCGTCCAGTTTTCCGCTATCGTCGGCAAGCGGCTTGCCTACGCAGCGCCGGCTGGACTCCAAGTGACGACCACCCTGTTTGCCCGGGAGGGGGTTTTCTTGCCACAGGCGGCGGCTACCGCACCGACGCAGGCCCCCTTCTTGTGGCGCCCTTACTTGGTGGCCATGATCGTCAGTGGAATCGTGGCGGTGGGAATCGTTGTTTCTTTGATGCGGGGCCGAGCGCGGAGCAATGGTCTGCCAAGAGGTGCTGGGCAAGCGTCAGCGGCCAGTCGCCGCGGACGATGGTTGGCCGTGCTGCCCCTCGGGGTGATGTGGGGAGGGACCCTTTTGGCTACCGTCGGGGGATTGTCGCCGGTCCATGCGGTCCAAGATTCACCCACGCAGGCCCCATGGCGACGCACCGACGCTCAGCACAGGCGCTTGCAGTTGTTGCGCCAACGCGTCCAAGATTCGGTGTCGGTTGGTGAGTTGATCGACTTGGCTGGACAGGACCAGGGGCCAGACGAAGCAGTGGCCGATGCCATACTCAAGCTGCTGCAGATGATCGAGCAATTCGGGGTACCATCCCTGCCGCCCGATTCTCCGATCCTCATTGGTGCCCCGTACGAATTGCGTCGCATAGCCCTTACCGGGTGGTGCCATGCGGTTGTTGCGAAACAGTTAAGCCAACGGCAGCGCGATTGGTATGCCGCTGATGCAGACCGATCGGTGTACCGGGTGGAAGGGGAGTTCTCGGGGCTTGGCGTTGTCGCTGGTGGTCCGCCTGGGGCGATGGACGCGTCGGGAGCGCGGCCGGTGGTTTGGGCTGCTGAAGTGCCTCGGTTCTGGTTGGGGAGGCAAGCCCTCAAGCAGCCGCTGGCCGTTGACGGCTGGGGAGTGTGGGATGCGCAGCGCCGCGTCTATGTGGCGGTTCTCTGTCGGCGGGTGCGCTGGAGTTTTCAGCGCCAGCAAATCGATCAGTGCGCGCCGCCGTTACCGGACGCCTGGAAGGGGGTGGCCGCCGTCGGCTGGGATCTGGCCTGGCTGGATGTCATTCGACGAAACAACTCGCGGCTTCTGCAGCGTGAGGAGGCTTCCGCTCTCTATTCTTTGCTGGCTGCGGTGGAGAGGGAGGCTCGCCAAGGGCTGGTTCAGCAGGTCGATCCGGCCGTTGATCCCATGCTGCCGTTTGCAGACGCCGAGGAGAACATCTTGCGTCCCATCCGCTGGACGGTGCGGCTCGTCTCGGGAAAGGTGGTGCAACTGGAGGAGCCGGAGGACCAACGGTTGTTGGGGGCAAGTCGCTATTTTCAGCTCGACGGGTTTGTCGACCTCGGTGGCCGAACGATCCTCTACCGAACCCCGGAGATGCCCCCCGGAGAACAGATCGAATTCTCGGGGGAATTCCCGGTGACACTGCTAGTGCGAACCCCCAATAGTTTCATTCCCGAGGCGGTGCGCGAAGGAAGGGTCGTGGGGTGGGAGATTGGAAGTTATGCCCAAGTGCGAGGGCGGTTCTATCGATTGTGGGCTTATCGATCCGAGTTGTTGGAGGAGCGTGACGGGCAAGGGCGGCAGTTGGCCCCCTTGGTGGTGGTATCCGCGTTGACGCCGACGATGCCCGCGGTGCGCAGTTCCGCGGACTCGGTGTGGTTCACCCTGGCGTTGGCCCTCGTGCTGCTTGCCATCCTGGGGGGGATCGTAGCGTCGGTTGCTCGGGGGACGCGATGGCGAAGGCGCGCCCGTTACAAATGACTCGTTCCCCGGTTGACGGCGCCGAATAGCCATTCATACTCGCTTGGCAGCCGCTGTCCCTTGCCGCGGCGATTATCCAAATGGGGCTATCCAATAGGGCAACAACCTCCATCCGCAACTCGATGCAAAACACGCGAGGAAATGAACAAAATGATGCGACGACCCAAGATTTCCATCATCGGTGCCGGCAACGTGGGAGCCACTTGTGCGCATTGGTGTGCGGCGAGCGAGCTCGGTGATATCGTGCTGTTGGATATTCCAGCGACGGGGGATATGCCCAAAGGGAAGGCGCTCGACTTGATGCAGGCTTCTCCCATCATGGGATTCGATGCACATATCGTCGGCACGAATGATTATGCCGATACGGCAAACAGCGACGTGGTAGTCATCACCGCCGGCATGCCGCGGAAGCCGGGGATGAGTCGTGATGATCTGTTGAGCACCAACGCCAATATCGTTGGTCAAGTGGCAGAGCAAATCAAGCAAACTTCTCCCGAGGCGTTCGTGATCGTTGTCAGCAATCCGTTGGACGCCATGGTGCAGCGGGCGATGCAGGTTACCGGATTTCCCACGCACCGTGTCATGGGCCAAGCCGGCGTGCTGGATACGGCACGCTATCGCACCTTCCTGGCGATGGAGTTGGGAGTGAGCGTGGAGGATGTGTCTGCCATGTTGATGGGTGGCCACGGTGATACGATGGTTCCTCTGGCCAGTTGCACTACCGTGGGCGGCATTCCGGTCACGCAGTTGATCAGTCAGGAGCGGCTGGCGGAGATTGTGGAACGCACCCGTCACGGTGGAGCGGAAATCGTTGGGTTGCTGAAGACCGGTAGCGCCTATTACGCTCCCGCCGCAGCGACGGCCCAGATGGTGGAGGCCATCGTGCGCGACAAGAAGCGAGTCCTTCCCTGCGCGGCTTACTGCGACAAGGAATACAACGTCGGTGGATACTACGTCGGGGTCCCTGTTGTATTGGGAGGTGGAGGCGTCGAACGGATCATCGAATTGAAGTTGACCGATGCGGAGGCGGCCGACTTCCAACGCAGTGTCGATGCGGTTAAAGCGCTGGTAGCGAAGATGAATGAATTGGTTGCAGCTTAGTTCCCGTCGTCCGGCTGCTCGGTGGAATACGAGCCTGGGGCGCCACACGTGATTGCCATCGGCCGTCAGCTCGGCTCGGCCGATGGTTTTCCGACCGACGAGAGGATGGAGGCGTGCCAAGGTGTCTCAAGGCCTACCGACGCCAATAGGATCAGGCATACGCATAGCAAGCCCTTCTTCCCGGCCGCGACCAGGGAAGGGGGCTGACATTGACTCGCCGTAGGTAGGATCGTAAAAACCAACTATCGATCATATCACCTCAACTGCATCTGCTGCGCTACGGCACGCCGCTGCAGATCCGATAGAAGAATTGGTGAAGCATGAAAAACCGAATCCCCAGCTCGGCACGTCATTGGCTCGATAGTCCGGCAGTTCACCTAGCTGATTCGCACGCGGAGCGCGGAGCTCAAGAATCGTCTTTTGAACACCAGCTCTGCTTGTTCGGACCGGAAAGGTATGAAGCCCGCTATCGCTACCCGCTTGTCGTCTGGCTTCATAGCTGCGGATCGAGTGAATTCGAATTGGAATCGATCATGCCCGTGTTGAGCATGCAAAACTACGTGGCCTGTGCGCCACGGGGGACTTCTGCTTGCGATCCGGATGGCAAGTTGTATCGGTGGAACCACAGTGCGGCTGCCTGTGCCATTGCGGAAGAAATTGTCTTCGAGGCAATCGAGGTAGCACAAAAGCAGTTTTCCGTCGATCCTGCCAAGGTATTTCTCGCCGGCTTCGGTGGGGGAGGGACCATGGCATGGAGAATAGCCTTGCGTTACCCGCAGCGATTCGCGGGCATGGTCAGTATTTGTGGCGAGTTTCCGGCAAGCCAACAACCATTGCTCCATCTGCACGCGGCGCGACAGCTTCCCATGCTATGGCAGTTTGGATCGCAGTCCACCAAATGCGGTATCCAGCAGATTTGTGAAGCGCTTCCCATCCTGCACTCGGCCGGCCTGAACGTCGACATTCGCCAGTACCCTTGTGGTACGGAATTGTTGTCGAACATGTTGACCGACTTGAACCGCTGGTTGATGGAGCAGGTAACTCAGCAGGCCAGTGTGGCCGTCCCCACCGTTGCCACTCCGCACTTTTCTCAGAATTGAATCGCCTGGTGGACCAGATGCTGACGAGCGAAGGGGTTGCCGGTAATCAGGGGCCTTTTGTACCGCAGGCAACAGTTGCCCCCAACCAAGCTCGTCCCGCAGGATGGCACACTCTCGCTCGTCACCAACTCGCGTGATCCCCTTGGCGGCCGCCGAACGTGGCGTCTGCCGTTCTCGTGCGTCGCATGCGACGGTTTGCCCCAGTCAGGAATGGTTGATGTTTTTGCTACGGAAGGGTTCACTAATCTAGAGGTAGTCTAAAAAGTACTAGCGGGCCGACAATCGTCACGGGTGCAAGTTCCTTTTGGTTGAGGCGACAGCATTGAAAGCAGCGGGGACAGAGCGGTTACGAGCGGCCTGGCGAAGCGTCGTCAGGTCACTGCTCATTCTCGCCACCTGCATCTTGGGCCAAGGTTGCCGCCAGCAGGAGGACGCGTTTCCTCCCAATAAGGTTTTCGCCAAGCGGTTGGAGCTGCAACAAGGTGTGTCGGTCGAGTCGGCACACAAGGAAGTGCAGCTTCTGCTGAGGGCATTGTTCGGGACGCCAAACCAGCCCCGCTGGCCAGCGGCGATCGCTGCAGCCGATGGGCAAACGCCTCAGTCCTTGGTGAGTTTGACGCGACTGGAACGGGCGGCGGGAGCTGTCCGGAGTAACGAGGAGGGAGTGCACTGGGGGTTGTACCGCGAGCACTGTGTGGCGTGTCACGGTGTGGCTGGCAATGGGCTCGGACCAGCGGCAGCCCTGTTGAATCCCTATCCCCGCGATTTCCAAATGGGCGTTTTCAAGTGGAAGCGAACGCCGCGGGGCGAAAAGCCGACTCGGGACGATCTTCATCGAGTCTTGGTCCGCGGAGTGCCCGGCACTGCCATGCCCTCGTTCCTTCACGTGGACCGGGAAGACCGCGAGGCGTTGGTCGATTACACGATCTATTTAGCGGTACGAGGAGAGTACGAACGTCGATTGCTGCAGTGGGCCGTTACGGAAGTCGATTGGGAGGGAGGAGAGCACCTGCTTCCCCGACAGTTGCTTGATGCCGCGTCGGGCGGTGAAGGAGCTGTTGCCGTGGAATCGCTGGACGACGAATTGCTCCGACCGCTGCAACAGATCCTCCAGCAGTGGCGTCGTGCCGAGGAAGATCCTTTATTGCTAGCAGTAGGCGATGCGCCGCTCCCCTTCAGTCAAGACCAAGAAAAGGCTTTGTTATCCGGTGCGGAGCTTTTTCAAGGGACGGTGGTCGGGTGCGCTTTCTGCCATGGGCCGGATGGCAAGGGGGCAGCCCAGGTAAATAATTTCGATGATTGGACTCGTGATTACACCGTCATGGCGGGAATCAACCCGCTCGACGCCGAGCAGCTTGCTCCACTTCTCGAGGCAGGAGCGCTGAAGCCTAGACCGGCAATGCCACGCAACTTGACCTGGGGTATTTATCGCGGAGGCGACGAGTTGGTAGATCTGATGGCACGGATTACCCACGGCATTGATGGTACCCCCATGCCGTCGGCACCGCTCCAGCCGCAAAACCCCCAGGGCCTGAATGTGGAACAGCTTGGTGATCTCGTCCGTTTTGTGCGCAGTCTCGCCGGTCGTGACCAAGGTGCTGGTAAGGGGGATTGGGAACCGGAGCGGGGGAGCATGCCATGACCGAATGCCAACCAGCCGCCAAGGATGTGGCGGGGCCTGCGGCGGCATCGGCAGGCCCCAAGATCATTCATCGCCTTGCTGTCGGCTTGACCGTCGTCGTTTTTCCATTGATCTGGGTCGGAGGCTTGGTCACCACCTACGATGCGGGAATGGCGGTGCCTGATTGGCCGACGACCTATGGTTGGAATATGTTCGCCTATCCGTTGAGCACCTGGTTGTCCGGGCCCTTTGATTTGATGGTCGAGCACAGTCACCGGTTGCTCGGATCCATGGCCGGCCTAGTGGCCATCGCACTGTTGATCGTCGCTTATCGTTATGATGGTCGGCCGTGGTTCGTGGGGTGGTGCGTTTTGTTGCTGTTGGCAGTCATCGCTCAAGGAATTCTCGGCGGGGTGCGCGTCCTGTTCGACGAACGGGTGATTGCCAAGGTTCATGGTTGCGTCGGACCGGCATTTTTTGCCATGGCGGCAGTCACGGCGACCATGGCGTCGTCGTGGTGGCGTCGCGGTGCGTGGCAGCAGGTTGCCACCGGGGCGGGGGGCCGCAAACGGACGGTGGCTGTGATTAGCAGCGTGCTGCTGGCCATCGTCTTTCTCCAATTGGTGTTGGGCGCCCAGTTGCGGCATCTAACCGGCTGGGAGACCCACCGGCAGTTTACAGCCCTCACGCACGCTCATTTGGGGACTGCCGGTTTGCTAGCGGTGGGGGTGGTGGTTGTAGCCCTACTCGCGTGGTTGCTCGGCGTGGAGCGGTCGGTGCGTCGGCCGGCGATGGCGCTTGTCGGTTTGGTGCTGGTGCAATTGGCTTTGGGGGGGGGAACGTGGATTGTCAATTATGCCTTGCCGTGGCAAGAATTGAATAAAATGCTGGCCAGCTATACGATACATGCCAAAGGGTTCGTCGAATCCTTGATCATAACTGCCCACATGGCCACCGGTTCGCTGATTTTGGCGGTGACGGCAGTCACTGTCGCGCGTGCCTGGCGGTGCCGGTGGGTTGCATTGAGGGGTAGCCCGTAGTGAACACAATTTCCCAGTGGAAAGCAACCACTTTGCCGGTGGTCGCCAATTACATCGAACTGACCAAACCTCGCATTTTGGTCATGATCCTGCTGACTGTGGTCATGGCCATGATCGTGGCTGGGGAAGCCGTGCCGTTTGCGGTGATGCTACATGCCTGCATGGGAACGGCCATGGTTGCGGCCAGTGCCAGCGTAATGAACCAATGGTTAGAGCGGCAGCGCGATGCTCAGATGCTCCGCACCTGTCGCCGCCCCTTGCCCAGTGGGCGGATCGCGGCAAGCAACGCGGCGTGGATGGGTTGGGTCCTGTTGATCGTCGGAGCCGTGTACCTGTGGTTTTTTGTCAATGCCCCTACCATGTGGGTTGGATTGGCGACCTGGTTCTTGTACGTCGCGGTGTATACGCCATTGAAACCACGCTCCTGGACGAACACCCTGATCGGAGCCATTCCCGGGGCGTTGCCCGTGTGGATGGGATGGACGGCAGCAGGAGGAGAACTGAGCGATCCGCAGGCGTGGATTCTTTTGGGGATCCTGATCGCGTGGCAGTTGCCTCATTTCATGGCTATCGCTGCGATGTATCGTGAGCAATATGAGGCCGCCGGTTACCGCATGGTCACCGTGACCGATCGTTCGGGCTGGGGGGCTGGATTGCATGCCATTGTCGGATCGGTCATGTTAGTCGTCTTAGCTCCGTTGGCGATACCACCTACCAGTGTGCCGCATGCCTTGTTGTGTTTCTTGGCAGTGCTCGCCGCTCTGTGGATGCTCTATGCCTCCGTCCAGTTCGTACGGCGATGTGATTCGGCCGCGGCGCGCAAAATGCTTCACGTCAGCCTTCTGCAGTTGCCCATCACCATGTTGACGATTATCGCAGCGCAGTGGTTTTAGGTTGACCGTCGAGGTAGGGCTCGTCGAATGGGATGCTCGCCGCACCGTTGACCCAAGGCAGAGTGCTCCTGTCGATGTAAGCGGGCTGGGGCGACGCCATGGGGCGTCAACTGCCATGTCGCTGGGAGAAAGGGATAGCGTGGCGAAGCGACGAGACGAGCAGCGAATGCTGATCGGTCCCTTCCGTTGTCCAGGGCCTGGATTGAGCCCCGCGTTGGTTCGGCTGAGACGATTCGGCACATCGCCCGCATGCTGGCCATGGCCTCGCGTTGGCGGCTCGACTGGGAAAGCAACAGGGACTGCTTAGACCGAAGCAGTGGCGGGCACGGGGGCACCAAGTCGTCTCCCGTCGAGGAACAGACCATCATTGGAGAATCCCGTGGAAAAGATAAAAAACCAGCATGGCTTTGCCTTGAACGTTCATGATGTCGTGCACCGCTATGGTGACCGCAAAGCATTGGATGGTTTATGCTTGCAGGTCAATCGAAGTGAATTGTTCGCTTTGTTGGGGCCCAATGGTTGTGGTAAATCGACCCTGTTTCGTCTCATTTCTACGCTGGTTCCCTTGCAGCAGGGGGAGATCGAGGTTTTCGGCAATTCGGTTCGCCATGATCAACGGCTCGTGCGGGGGCGGCTAGGGATAGTATTTCAATCGCCCAGTTTGGATCCGAAGCTCACGGTGCGTGAGAACCTATGGTGCGGAAGCGTCTTGTACGGATGCGACCGACGACAATTCGAGCGGCGGTTGGCGGAAGTGACTGAGCAGTTGGGAGTCGAGGATCGCTTGCACGATCCCGTGGAGGAGCTTTCTGGTGGTTTGAAGCGTCGTGTCGAACTGGCCAAGGCGATTTTCCACCGCCCCCGCTTACTGTTGATGGATGAACCAAGTACCGGCTTGGATCCAGCAGCACGATTGGACCTGTGGCGCGCATTGCGGCAGTTGCAGGTGCAACAGCGAATCACCATCGTTCTTACCACCCATCTTCTCGACGAAGCGGATCGAGCCGATCGCATCGCGATCATGGACCGAGGGCAGGTGCGAGCGGTGGGGTCCCCCGGTAAATTGCGTCAAGAATTGGGGCATCAGGTATTGGTGCTACGGCCCGCTCTGGCGGAGATTCGTACTTGGTTGGCGGAGCGAGAAATCGACGCCACCGAAGCCGATGGAGAACTGCGAATCACGGGCAACGACGTAGCCAATCTGGTTCCCGCCCTGGCCGCCAACTTTGGGCGGCAGATCGAGCAGATGTCGGTCGGCCAACCCGGGCTGGAAGATGTTTTTGTGGCCAAGACAGGGCATCGTTACTGGGCCGACACGACGTCGGTTCCAGCTTGAGGGGGCATGCGATGACCGTCAGCGTAGTGATCTGACCCCTTGCGTCCACCAGGCGTTAGTAAGAGTAGTGGAGGAGACAGCCGAGTGCCGGACCAACAAACGGTGAGTCAACGGACCAGTGAGGCATCCCCGTCGATTGCTGGCGGTGAATCGGTCGACGCCGGCCAGCAGATCGCCCGTCCCTCAACGCTGGGGGTTGTGGGTATGCTGGCATGGCGGGAGTGGATTCGTTTTTTTCGTCAGCGAAACCGAGTCATCGGGGCCCTGGGACAACCAATCCTTTTTTGGCTTCTCTTCGGCACTGGCATGCATACCGCTTTTCGAGGCGGTGGGCAGGATTTCATGACGTATTACCTGCCAGGTACGATTGCGCTCATCTTGCTGTTTACTGCCATCTTCACCACGATTTCGATCATCGAGGATCGTCGTGAAGGGTTTTTGCAGAATGTCTTGGTGGCTCCCGCACCGCGAGCTGCCATCGCCATGGGCAAGATGGTGGGAGGAGGGGCGATTGCCTGGACGCAAGCGATGTTGTTCGTGCTGCTCACCCTGCTGATTGGACAGGTCGCGTGGACAGCCAGTTTGCTGGGGGCGGTCGTGTTGATGGCCATCGCTTCGCTGGCGATTACCGCGATGGGCGTGGTATTCGCGTGGCCAATGGACTCGACGCAGGGATTTCACGCCATCATGAATCTGGTGTTGATGCCTCTGTGGCTGCTCAGCGGCGCTTTCTTTCCCATCCCCGCTTTGCAACCCAATCTGCCGGTGGGACAGGTCGTCCTGCACTGGCTGATGCGTTGCAATCCGATGAGCTATCTGGTTGGCGGGTTGCGTAGAATGTTAAGTGACGTTAGCCAATCAGCGGAATTCTGGGTGCCTGGTTTAGGAAGCAGCTGGTCGGTCTCGATCCTGTTCTTCGTTGTTTCCTTTGCCATGGCATGGTGGATCGTACAACGGCCGGCACGAGGAGATGCTGCATGAGATGGTTGTGGCTAGTTGGAGTGGTGGGGCTGGGGATCACGGGGCTGGTCCTCAATTGGAAGGTCGCTAAGCAACAGGAGAGTCCCGTCGCCATGGCGATGGTCGAGATGGAGGACGGAACGCTCGTTCCCGTTGATAGTCAACCGTCGACCGGACCGGTGATGGCTCCCGCTTCCCCGGAGTCGATCGCCCCGGACGGTTCGGACGAGGATTGGCTGACGCGTTTCGTGTTGATCGAACGGTCGGGAGAGCCAGTCAGCTCATTCGATCTTCGCGGGCAACCGTATGTGGCTGGGTTTTTCTTCACCACTTGCCCTTCGGTATGCGTGCGGCAGAACGGGCGGATGAAAGAGCTGCAGACCGAATTTGCTGGCCAGCCGGTGCGTTTTCTCAGTATCTCCTGCGACCCCGAAATCGACACGCCAGAAGTGTTGCGACAGTATGCAGCGCGTTTCGATGCCGATCCTCAGCAGTGGTTGTTCTTGACCGGCAAAATGGATTACATCCGTCGCGTGGGGGCCGAGTTTTTCTGGTTGCCGGTTGAGCGGCGTGGGCATCCAGAGCGGTTTGCACTTGTCGATGCCGCCGGGCAGTTGTTCGCGTTGTACGAGTGGAACGATGAATCGCAATGGAACGCATTGCGCAAAGATTTGCAGCGGATGATTGCCGCTGGTGGCACGTTGCCCCGCGAATCGGCCTCCGTGACCATGTCGCCTAGGGCAGTTGCAGGGGACGCTGCGGAAGGAGAGACCGAGTCCGCTGTCGATGGTGCGGCGGTTGAATAAGGTCGCGCAATTGTTTGTTAAAACTCGCTTGGCAAAGGTGGGCATGCGGTGTTGGTTCAATGGTTACCCCATGTCAACGTCACGCTCAATGCGTTGGCGTTAGGTCTATTGATCGTCGGATTCGTCCTCATCAAGCGAGGGCATGAGACGGTTCATCGCAACGTGATGCTGGCGGCGCTGGCCACATCGATTCTGTTTCTTGTCTGTTACTTGGTCTATCACGCGTATGTTCCCAGCAAGCGTTTTCCCACCGATCCGGCGGTGGCGCCCCCTGCAGCGCGCTATTTCTATTACGGTTTACTTGCCAGTCATGTGTTGCTTGCTGCCACCGTCCCCTTTTTCGCCCTTGCCGCCGTCTACTACGGCTGGCGAGACCGTCGCGACATGCATCGCCGAGTCGTTCGCTGGGCATGGCCGATTTGGGTCTATGTCTCGGCGACCGGTGTTCTCGTGTACCTGATGTTGTATCGCATTTACCATGTAGCCGTCCTGCTGCTGGCGATAATGTTCTGGATCGTGGGAGCTGACCACAGTTGGGGGGATGAGTTTCATGGGACTCCTCCTAGTCGAAAAGCGACGGCCGAACAACTGTTGAAGATGGAGCAGGTTGAGCAACTGGCGTCGGTCGGGCAGATGGAGGAGGCGATTGAAGTTCTCGAGCAACTGTATGATGAAGGGTTAGGCCGATTGGTCGAAGCTGGCGACGTCCAGCGGGCTGGAACGCAGTGGGTGCAACCCTATATTCCATTGCGCACTTGGACTCAGCGCAAACTGGCGGAATTACTGCGCGCGAACAACGAAACTCGGCAACGCTACCTGGCTCGGCATGATGCTGCGGCCAAAGCGGCGGCGACGCGGCCCGTTCACGCTGATTCCCTGGAGGAATTGTTTCTTACCGCCCAGCGGTTCCATGCGACCTCGTGGGGCGCGAAACTTTACCTCGCCTTGGCCGATCGGTATTTGGAGCGCGGGTGGACCTTGCCGGCTGTGGACATGCTGGAACGCGCCGTGCCGGAATTGCGGTCAGAGATGGCAGGCGGCGACCCTCAAGGAACACTGCCTTGGCCGCTGGTGTGGCACAATTACCGGCAGGAAACGCCCGCGGCGAGTGTGGAGGCGATGGCGTTGGATCGGTGGGGAAGGATCGGTCAGTCGCTGCGGAGTGATGCCCGCGCGCAGGAGATCCGTGAGGCTGTGCATCGCCTGGTTCTGGCTGCCAGCGCGTCCCCAGAGCTGTTGGATCGTCGTGCGATCGTCGATTGGGTGTCCACCATTCTTCCCCTGGTCGAAGGGGAGGATCGGTTGAAAACCGGGGAACTGGTGGCCGCCGCGCAGAGTTGGCCGCCGCCGCCCGAAGTTCAGTGGTGGAGCGAATTTGCCGGCAATGCGCGACGTAACGCGGCGGCATCGGGGCGCTTTCGGTTGGATGAATGGCCAGTGTGGAGCCAATCGCTGGAGGCCTTTACGGCGACCAGCGACAAAACCCCTGCCAGCCAACCTCGGGTAGGGGAGTCAGCCGATGGCATCCTCGCGTTTTTCCCGGTGAGCGATGGGGAACGCGTTTACGTCAACGGACTGAATCGCATCTACGCTTATCGCCTGGCCGATGGCCATCCGTGGCCGAGTCGCCAGTCCGGCGGAGTATTATTCGATGCGCAAATCAACGCCAGCGCTTTTCTGCCGTTGGGGTACCCGCTGGTGGGATCTCCTCGAGGAACTTTGACACTCGTCGACGGTGTTCTGTATGCCCGCATGGGGCCACCAGTGACCGGATGGGCGAATTTTGAGGCGGCCATCGACGGCGGCTCGATGGGGTACTTGATAGCGCTGGACTTGGCACGAGAAGGCATGCTGCTACCTGGTTTCCCGCTGCGCTTGTTGCCGCCTACTTTCCAGCATGCCGAGATCGAAGGTGCCCCGGTGATCGTCGATGATTTGGCCATCGTGAGCGTTCTAGAACGTGATGACGTCGGGGTGCGACGAGGCGTGGCGGCCTTCAATCGTTGGCATGGTCATCTGGAATGGTACACCGGTCCATTGGCGACCGGGAGCGTCGAAGGCATGGATCGTGCGAATCTGATTTCGCATCAGCTGTTGTCGTTCGCCGGTGGTAGATTATTTTACAACACCAATCTTGGTTCGATCGTGTGCCTTGACCCTCTCAACGGGCGTGTGGTGTGGCAGACGCGTTATCGTCGGGCGGCGGGAACCACGACTGACGTGCTTCGCACCGACCGATTCCGCTATCGAACTCTCACTCCCTGTCTGATCGCTCGCGGTTTGGTGTTCTGTGCGCCCCAAGATGCTGCGGAGATCTTTGCTTTGGACGTGACAGATGGCTCCTTGGTCTGGGCCACCGATGAAGGGCATGTCGACGATGCCGTGCATCTGCTGGGGGTCACCGAGAATGATGAGCTGATATGCAGTGGCGACTACCTGGTGTGGCTTGACTGTCGGACGGGGCGCGTGTGGGGACGGTTTCCCGGAGCGAATACGCCAGGAGTCGTGCACGCCTTGCCGGATCCTCGTGGAATGGGCCGCGGACTGATCGTCGACGATCACGTTCTCTGGCCGACCGCCGGTGAGGTGCTCGTTTTGCGTTTAGATTCTCAACAACCAGGCGGCAGCACGCCCCTGGTGCCCATCGAGGACGGGGCTCCTGCCGACGGGTCGCCTGCGGCGCAGCGCTCCATGCAACTGAATCGTCCGGTACGGGTGGTGCATCGTTATGCACTGGGGGCGCGAGGTGCCGAAGGTGGCAATCTTGTCCCTGCCGGCGACATGTTGCTCTACGCCAGCCCGCGACGGATTATGGCTTTCGCCAAACGTGATGCTTGGCGGGATATCTCGCTACGGTAGCCCAATGATGGCATGCGGCGGATCGGTGGGTTAAACTACAGCTTCGGCTCGTCTTTCTTGTGGACGACGTTTCTTCACGAACATGCAGATAGGCGTTGAACATGCACACGGATACCAAGCACCGACCGAATCGCCGTACCGTATTGGCCGCCGGGGGAGCCGCGGTGGCCGTCTGGACGTTTCCGGCCCCCAAGAGTCGCGCTACGGCACTGGAAGAGGTCCGGTTGGGATTCATCAGTTGTGGCAGCCGAGCTGGGCAGCACCTGAATGTCTTTCAAAGCATGCCGGAAGTGAGAATCACGGGCTTGTGTGACCCGGATGGAAAGCGCTTGGAAGCGGCTGGTAAACGAGTTCCCGACGCTCGCCAGTACACGGATTTGCGCCGTCTGATCGATGCGGATGAGATCGATGCCGTCGTCATTGCTGCCTGCAACCATTGGCATTGTTTGGCGGCGATATGGGCCATGCAGGCCGGAAAAGATGTCTACGTCGAAAAGCCGCTTTCTCATTCCCAGTGGGAAGGGGAGCAGACAGTAAAGGCGGCGCGAAAATACGGCAGGATTTGCCAGGTCGGGACGCAACAGCGGTCCGATCCCATGCAGGCAGAGATCAAACGGTTCCTCCATGAAGAGAAGGCCTTGGGAGAGATCCAGAGCTGCCGAGTTAACCGGTATGGCGTTCGTGCACCGATTGGAAAACGTAGCACACCGTTGAAGATTGACCCGTCCATCGATTACGACCTATGGCTGGGCCCGGCTCAAGAGAAGCCGATCTTTCGCGACAAATTGCAATACGATTGGCATTGGGACTTCAATACTGGTTCCGGTGAAATGGGGAATTGGGGGGTCCATGTCCTGGACGATGCGCGCAACAATGTGTTCTTAGACCAGGTCAAGCTGCCGCGCCGTATTGCGGCAGCGGGTGGACGCGTGGCGTGGAATGATGCCGGGGATACGCCCAACGTTCATTTCGTCTACTTCGACACTGGGGAAGTTCCCACCGTCATTGGGTTGAGCAACCTGCGGGCCACACCGGACGCCAAGGGGTCACCGAGCCACCCGGGGCCAGGAAGCGGGTACATCGTTTATTGCGAAGGAGGCCGATTGGAGGGGCAACGAGGAAAAGCTGTCGCCTACGACAAACATGGTAACCGAATCAAAGAATTTAAGGGAAATAGTGGCAACCGTTTGCATCAACAGAACTTCATTGATTGCGTGTTGAGCCGCGATGCGAGCAAGTTGAACACCGATGTGGAGGTGGGCAACTTCTCTACCGGCTGGTGCAATCTAGCCAACATCGCCTACCTGGCAGGATCCAACTACAACGAAGAAAGGGCCGAGCAAATTGCCGCCATGGCACCACAGTGGGGGCAGCTGCGCGACGAGATGGAACAACATCTGGCCGCGCATGGCGTGCCGCTTGCCGAATTGAAGTTAAGCGGGGTGCTCGAGCTTGATCCTGAGCAAGGAACGTTCGTCGGCCCTGACGCAGAGCGAGCGAACCAGTTCCTCAAACGTGAGTATCGCGCGCCGTATGTTGTACCCGAAATCACACTGTGAGGAGGTGAAGCCGAATTCTGGTCCGATCTGGGGCGACGTCGGCATGCCGCCCCGGACGATCACAGCCATGGAGGTCATCGGCCGTTATTTGATTTCCCGCACGCGGATGTCGCGCCAGCGAACCTCAAAGGGCCCTCGGTTCCCTACTCCATGGACTTGTAAACCGATAAACCCCTCTTGATAGCTGGTGGGATCGAAGAGATCTTCGATCTTCTGGCCATTGATCCACGTTTGAATTCGTGGCCCGACGGCCCGGATGACGAAGCGATTCCACTGGCCGTTCTTCATCACCTTGGTCGGCCGTTGGTGAGGACTCAGCCAGCCGCGTCCGGTTGCTTCTCCATAGATGTACCCTGCTTCTCCAGGGCTAGCCTCGATCTCCACTTGGGGGCCATGCACGCGGCCGTTGTTGTATTCGGGTAGGCTCTTGCTGCGGATCTGGCAGCCAGAATTCAATTCATCGTCCACCTTCACTTCGAAGGTCAGTTCGAAGTCGCTATAGTCCCGCTCGGTGCACAAGAATGAATTCGGGCTTCCTTTTTCCGTAACGCCGCGAATCGTGCCTTCCGCGACCGCATACTTGGCCGTACCGTTTCGTTGTACCCAGCCACTGAGAGACTCCCCGTCAAACAACGCAACCCAGTCGCCTGCGTTGATATCCGGTATCGCTCCAAAGTCGACCGCGTCGTTGCTTTGCGGAAACTTCAGTTCCTGAGGATCGTGCATGATCGGTTCCTTGTCGCTCAACTGAGCCGAGGTGACGGCAGGTTGAGTTACCTTCCCCGAAGCGGCCCATTCCGTTCCGCGTTGCAAGGTGATTTGAAAGGCGGCGCCACGCATGGCGGTGGTATCGTGTCCCAATGTGGTATGGAAAACACGTCCCTGGCCATAGTGAATGGTCATCAAAATGGGTTCGTGTTCTCCGGTGCCTCCTGTCTGTGGATCGCTATAGGCGGTGGCGAGGACATCCATGTTCGCTGCCGGTCCCCGCAGTTGAGCATAGAGTTCATCCTCGGCCTGAAAGAAACTGGTGGGAATGCCGCGTGTGATCGGATGTTCCACGTCGCGGCAGATGATCAGGAACGGATGACGTTTTCCGTGACTGCCTCCTCGACCGGGAGAAGTGTCCTTAACGAATTTCCCATCACGATACCGAACATAGGGACCGAATTTTTCATTTCGACCTCCCCAGCCACCGAGACCAATCATTTCGTTGTATTCGGGCCAATCCGGGAACGCATTGTCCGCCGCATGGACGCTGACAAAGCCGCCACCTCCGCGCACGAAATCGACAAATGCGGCTTTGGTCGTCTCGCTCCACGAATCGCCGTTGTAGTTGCTCACCACCACATCGTACTTGGAAAAATCGGGGGCGAACGTACTCATGTCACCACCTTGAGGTGGCGTCGTGGCGACGTCGACGTGAAACCGACCGGTGGTCTCCAGGGTCGCTTTGATCAGCGGCGTTGTCTCCTGCCACCGATGATTATTCTGCCCATCGATGATCAGCACCTGATAAACCGCTTCGTCGCCGAGCGCCGCCGCGGTGGAAGCCAAGGCGAGGATGAAGAACTGCAGGCAGGTGATCCATCCGTGATTCCGCCAACTACGGACGCGCACTAGGCGGCCCACCTCTTGAACAATGCGAAGTTTAATCAGCGCAGTCATCATGTTATCCGTATTCCTTGTTCTTCGAAGTGACTAAGCAACGTTTACCATTATCATTCTAATTCGAGTGATTTGATCCATTGTCCCACGCGATTTTGGCAATTGCAAATGTGCCATGCGGCGACGCGGCGATGCACCATGTCGATGACAGGAACAGGAGCCCTTTCTTGCCCCCATAGGCGATAAGGCGAGATGCTCTGGAAGACGGTGGCGACGGCATGCCCTTGGTCAATCGGCAGTAGTTGGCAGGACTGTCAGCTCTGCGGGGCCATGCGGAGAATGACGCGCCGCATAACGGCTGAGACATGCAATCGCCGCTCGACCTTCGTCGCCCAAGTCGTAGGTCCATCGATTCACGTACAGATCAACATGTTGCATCAGGACGTGATCGGCAAACTCCTGAGCGTACCTACGCATGGTGGGCAAGGCCAACTGAGGATCGTTCTTAGCGTACTCTAAGGACGCGCGCACTGCCTGTTGCAACGCGCTGGCTGCTTCCCGGCCAACGCGACGTCGGACTACCAGCCCACCGAGAGGAAGAGGCTGGCCGGTTTCCGTTTCCCATCGTTGCCCAAGATCTTCGACCAGGTGGAGTCCTTGCTCCTGCCAGGTGAATCTGCCTTCGTGGATACAAACGCCGAAGTCCGCGTGCCTGGCTTTCAGCCGCGGCATGATCTGGGAGAAGACGACATGTTCTACTCGTGCCGTTTGAGGGTAGAACAGTTGGAAAAGCAAGGCCGCCGTGGTCCATCGCCCGGGGCAGAGTGCCAGTTGCTCCGGTGATTGCGGTTGAGTGTCTGGCCGCGCAGCCAGAAGCAGTGGTCCGACGCCGTAGCCCAAGGCCGATCCGCTGGGGAGAACCCAGATATCTGCCGCCATGTCCACTGCCGCCGCGTAGCTGACTTTCGCAGCATCGAGCTGGCCGTTACTCATCCTCTCGTTCAGTTCCTCGATGTCCATCAGTTCAATCTCCAGCTCGACGCCGGAGGGGTGGACCTGTCCCGTGAGCAGTGCATGAAAGGCGAACGTATCATTGGGACAGGTAGAGATCCCTAAGCGGATTGTTTTCATCGTGCTATCTCTTGCAAAAACAGGTCTGCTACCGCCATCAACGCTCCCTGAATATCCCAATTGGCCTTATCTCGATCTCCCGCTCTGTTGGATATTCCTCGCCAGATGCGTAGGGGTACGTTGGCTAGCCGGCACGCTGCCGCTACGGCGAAACCTTCCATGTCCTCAGCGATTGCCCCTGGAAACCAGCGTAAACGGCGAAGGGCATCGGCTGCACTGTCAGAGCAACTACACGCGGTAAGAAGGAGCCGCTGGTCGTCGAGGCAATGGCTTGTTCGCGGTCGGTTGTCGATCGCGCGTGCACCGCGCCTAGGCGAACTCAGATCCAGCACGTCGCCAAACGGGCAATCCTGGTCCCATTGGTGATAGCCCAGTTTGCTCGCAGGCTGAAAAAGCTCTCCCTCCCCGACGCCGATGCCGTAACATCCGACGGCATCGAACTCCCACGCCGAACCGATCATCACCTCATCCCGCAGGCTACCGGCAATACCGATGAGGAATACCGCCGACGGACGCATGCGATCGACGAGTTGAGTGGTGCGTGCCGCCGCCACGATGGGCCCAAAGCCGCATACCTCTAGGGTGATTCCAGTACCGGCGAAGCGAGGTGCTAGAATCGAAAGTTCCCTAGGGGTAGGGACCAAGACGAGTTCGTTCCGGTTTTCGGTGGGCAATGGTGGATCTCGGGTTCCGCTAGGGCATCTAGTGTTTCGACCTTGGTTGAATCATGGAAGGAGCAACCCCCCTTTGTTCAGAAAACTCGAAGGTGTTTTTTTCCGCCCCGAGGGATGCCGCTGGGTAGCGGTTAGCGGATCGCCGCGAGTATCTTTTCCACCTCCAGGCGTTTCCGATAGTCGGGGTCACTATGGGCGAAGCGAACGATTCCGTCAGTACCGATGATGTAAACGGCAGGCACCGGAAGAGCATTGTGCGAGTGTCCTGACGCTTTTTTCAAATCGATTCCCATACCCTTGTATCGCTGGAGCGTTGGATCATCGACGCGAAAGGCCAGCCCGAAGCCAGAAATCACGTCGACATCGGAATCGGAGTAAATGGGAAAGGGGATCGCATTCTCCTCCACGTGTTGCATGGAAACCTCTGGAGCGTCAGGGCTGATGCCGACCAATTCATATCCCTGCTCCTTGATCTGCGGATAAGCTTTGATCAACTGCTGGGTATGGCGAGTGCAGAACGGGCACCAACTTCCTCGATAGAAAACCAAGATTACCGGTTTGTCCCGGTACAGAGAGGACAAGGTGACTTTGTTTCCGTGCAGATCAAGGAGCACACCCTCGGGGGCCTTTGCGCCAACGCTTAATGGTTTAGCTGACTGTGCATCGGGCGCAATCCGGGGGGATTGGCCATAACTTGTCGCCACCATGCAAACCAACGCCGTACCAATAAAGATGCGTACTGATAGGTTCGTCATTTTTTTCTTCCCATAAGTTCCCCTGCGTGATCCTACCAGCAAAGGTAGTACTCGATGGACTGAGGCGGAAGAAGCTCCCTTTTCCCTCACCTCCCATCTCGCAACAACGAGGGTGATGGCGGTTGCTGCGGTCGGGCCGGAGGAAGCACGCCCGTTTGTTCGATAGCCGCCACCACGCGTTCGGCCAAGCGGCGGTACCCTTCCGGTGAGAAGTGCACGTTGGCCTGTAGTTGCAAGTGAGGGATTTCATTCTTGACAAAATGAAAGTGGTCGTCGATGGGGATGTTCGCCTGGCGCATGATACGTTCGGCGATGGCGTTATATTTCTCAGCATCGCCAACCGCTCTTCCTTGGGCCCCGGGTGGGACCGGCGTGGTGTTGCGCCAGATGAGTTTGGCACCGGTTTTCTGCAGCCGCCGGACGATCTCGCGCAGGTTTTCTTCGTACTCTTCCGGGGGAACCTGCTGATGGGAGGTGGGGGAAGTGGGGGCCGCGAGATTTTCCCCATTGGGGCCCAGGTATTTCAGGTCATGAAGACCGAAGTTGAAATGGATCACGTCCCACTGGCCATCTCCCAGCCACCGGTCGAGCTCTTGAACGCCTTTGGTCGTAGGACCGCAATTGGTAAGCGGGCGATGTACATTGGCTCGACCATGTAACATCTCGCGCACCGCGACGGTGTATCCGATCGAAATGGAATCGCCAATGAGCAAGATCCGGGGAAGACCTGGAACATCCTCAATCGGCTGCATCGCCGGATTACGAGGGCGACGCTGGGCGGGCGAAGGATTTGCTGGAGGAACGTTGGCGACTGCGGGCGTTGCCACCTCGGTTGGCTGGTCGAGGATGGGGGCCGACGTCGTCTCGTCCGCCATGCCAGGAGGCAGCTCGAGAATGCGGATCTTGCGGAAATGGATTTCCGCCCCTTCGGATTCCAGACACAAGTAGCCTTTGCGCAGCGATGCTTCGCGGATGCCGTTGACGAAGCGGCCATTGACCGCCAGCTTGACCGTTCCATCCACCGCCACTACCAGATAGTGATTCCACTGGCCGGCCCCGAGACACCGATTTTCTAAGCTTCGGCTCCGTTGTCCGCGAGGATTGTCCGGAATGGCCGACATGCCTCCCGCACCAAACAGCTCGCCGTGGACGTAAGCAATGGGCGCCGGGGAACCGTCAGCCCCGCGGTGTTGGTTCACCCAGTCCAGTTCCAGCATCTGCACTTCCAGGCCCATGGGCAGTCGCGACGGTTGTGGACGAGCATCGCTCCATAGAAAAATGCCTGAATTCCCTCCTGGCTCCATATGTCGCCATTCGATCTCCAGCAAGAAATTCTCATACTGCCGCTCGCTGCGCATCACTCCGATCGGCTTCCCCGTGCATACGAGCAGTCCGTCTCGTACCGACCAGGTATCGGGCTCGGTGTTGACGTTGACCCAGCCCGAAAGATCGCGCCCATTGAATAAATCTCGCCACTGCCATTGTTCCCCGCGGGCAACCAAGGTGCCGATCAGAACCATCAGCAGCGATCCCAGCAGCTGTCGCATCACCAAACTCCGAGTTGGAATCAAAGTGTCTCGGTGCACCAATACGAAAAACGATCCGTGGAATGGAGCAGGACAATCAACCAGTTATCAACTTGGGATGGAACCGCCCCTCGTTGATGGTGGGGCGTTCAATGCGGCCCTTGTGGTCGAAGGTAAGTTTCATGTTATCCAGTCCGAGAAGCCAGAGGATCGAGGCATGGATGTCCTTGACATGCATCTTGTCCTCGACGGCGTACAGCCCAAGTTCGTCCGTGGCGCCAATCGTCTGGCCGCCTCGAACCCCACCGCCGGCCATCCACATGGAAAATCCGGTCGGGTTGTGATCTCGCCCGTCCCCTTTCTCGCTCATCGGAGTTCTACCGAATTCGCCTCCCCAGATGACGAGTGTGGAATCGAGCAGTCCGCGGGCCTTGAGGTCGGTCAGCAGGGCGGCTACCGGTTGGTCCATCGAACGGCACATCCGCGCGTGGTTGCTTTCGATCTTGGAATGCGAATCCCACTTGCTTCCCGAACCGCTATACAATTGAACGAATCGTACACCACGCTCCACCAGCCGTCTGGCTAGCAAGCAGGTTGTCCCGAAGGGGCGTGTGGCGGCGTTGTCCAGCCCGTACAAACGGTGGGTATACTCGGATTCCCGGCTGAGGTCGACCGCTTCCGGAGCCTCCGCTTGCATGCGAAAGGCCAGCTCGTAACTGCGAACTCGTGCCTCCAGTTCTGACTGTTGCGGGTACCTTTGCGCGTAGTGACGATTGAATTGCTGCAATAATTCTGCCTTGGCATGCACTCGGCTAATGCTCACGCCGTCCGGAGTTTTCAAATGCGCGATCGGCTCAGCCTGGTCGGCACGCAGCAAGACGCCTTGATGGGTGGCCGGAATAAAGGCGCTGCCCCAATTGCGGGGGCCGTTGGTAGGCTGGGTCGCACTGTCGCACATGACCACAAAGCCGGGAAGGTTTTCGTTTTCCGTGCCCAGTCCGTAATGTACCCACGATCCTAGCGAGGGACGTCCGGCGACGTTGATGCACGTGTTCATCTGGCAAACGCCGCCAGAGTGGTTGATACCATCGGTCCAGCAGGAGCGAAGCACGCAGAGGTCGTCCATGTGTTCGCTAATGTGCGGGATCCAGTCCGATGCCCACAGGCCGCTTTGGCCGCAACGTCGCCACTTGCGCGGGGAGGCGAGCAGGGGAGCACCCTTCTCCCCCATCGCCGTTATCGGCTCTTTGAAGCTCTTGGGCAGAGGTTGCCCGGCCAGGCGATTGAGCAACGGTTTGGGGTCCAACAAATCGATATGGCTGGGGCCACCCTCCATGAACAACCAGATAACCGATGTTGCCCGTGGTGGGTGATGCAGTTCGCCGCGTAGCTCGCGTTGCAGCAGCCATGGTAGGGCGACCGAGCCCAGCCCCATGGCACTACTGCGAAGCCACTGCCGGCGATTCCAGGGATTTTTGCCTGCCAACTGTTGGTTACCATGGTGCAGGTCCATTTTGCCGCCCTTTCCACGATCAATCGACGTATAAAAACTGGTTCGTATTCAGCAGCACGTGGCAGAAGTCCGCCAGACGCTGGCGAATCTTGTCTTCATCCGCGGGAGCACGCAATCCGTCATGAACAAAATGTTGCGCCGCCATCAACTCCTCGACCGGTGGAAGGCGTCCCCAAGTGAGCAAGAATGCCTGCTCGACTGCTCGCTCCCAATCGTCGGGACCGACTTCCTGTAGGATCCGTTCTGCCATAGCATGAGCTTGCTCCAAGGGGAAATCACCATTGAACAGCAACAGGGCTTGCAGCGGCGTGGTGGTCGCGTCGCGAACGGCCACACTATGCAAACCGTTGGCCATGTCGAACCCGTGCAAAAAGGTGTCGTTGCGATTGCGGAATTGTTTAACGTAGATCGACCGGCGGGCGGCGGAGTGGTCGACACTTGGCCCACCCAACTGTGGCTGCAGCCGGCCGCTAGCAACCAACATGGCATCACGGATTTGCTCGGCCCGCAAACGGCGCACCCTCCATCGCCACAGCCATTGTTCTTGCGGATCGATACGAGCCATCTGATCGGCTTGCGGGTGTACGGCTGACTGTTGCCATGTGGCCGACATGAGGAGCATTTTGTGCAGTCGTTTGAAACGACCACCGTGCTTCACAAAATCTCGCACCAACCAATCGAGCAGCTCGGGGTGCGTGGGGGGAGAACCCTGGGCGCCAAAGTCGTTGGGACTGTCTACCAGACCGCGTCCGAAGTGATGCTGCCAAAGGCGATTGACGATCACCCGGCCGGTCAACGGGTTGTGCGGGGAAGTGATCCAGCGAGCGAGCATGGTACGTCTACCCGTCGTTCCCTCGCGCAGTTGTCCTGCCGGAGCAGTCGCCTCGGCCAGTAAAGTCTCCCCGATCGCGGTTCCCTCCAAAACGCTGAGAAAACCAGGTGCGATCGGCCGCCGAGCTGGGTCATCGGGGATGGTGGTGGGGGTAAGAATGCCTTCAAAATCGCTGACCGTCATCAGCGGTGGCAAGGGGGATGGTTTCAAGTGGTTGAACTTGGCCAACTCTTGTTGCAGTTGTTCGTACTTGGCCTTGTCCTCCTTGCTCATGCTCTTCAACGGGCCACCACCTTCTTCTTCGAACTGCCGTTCCACAAGGTACGCCATCTGTTGTTGCCACGAGGTGCGATCTGCCCGCGGCATGTGGAAGCAGGCTTGAATGTCCACAGGAAACTTGTCGACCGTGTCGCGCCACTTGCGGTCGTGGTACGGTTGCACCAGGTCATCGATTTGTTGACGGATCTCCCGCGTTGCTTCTAGCCACGGCTGCAGTCGCCGTTCGTATTCTTCCATCTGATCGTGCGTCGCAGCGACCTGGTCGTCTCTCCAGAGCATAGGTTCGAAAAAGGCGCGGAGGCGATAATAGTCCTCTTGCAGAATCGGGTCGAATTTATGATCGTGGCAGCGGGCACAAGCCATGCTCAAACCGAAAAAAACGTCACCGACGACATCGGTCGTCTCGTTCATGATGTCGTTCCAGTGGTTTCGGGCATCGCGCTGGTTGTACTCGTAGATCCCCAATCGCAGGAATCCGGTCGCGGTCAATGCAGCGGGATCCTGTGCGGCTAGTTCATCGCCGGCCAGTTGTTCCAGAACGAAACGGGCGAATGGCTTGTCCTCGTTGAAGGAAGTTATCACGTAGTCGCGGTACCGCCAGATGTGTGGACGATAGGCGTCCGCTTTCCACCCATCCGATTCGGCATAGCGAACGAGATCCAGCCAGTACCTTCCCCAATGTTCACCGTAACGAGGGTCATCGAGCAGTTTATCGATGAGATGCTCCCACGCATCCTCCGCGGGGTCATGGACCACAGCCGCAATCTCCGCTGGCGTTGGCGGTACCCCCAACAGATCGAAATAAGCACGCCGCACCAACGTCCACCGGTCAGCCGGCGGCGCGGGAGTAATGCCGTGCTCCTGCATCTTCGCGTAAACAAAACGATCGATGGGCGTACGCGACCAGGAATCGCCGGCCACGTCGGGCGGGGGAGCGGTACTCAGCGGCTGCATGGCCCACCAGTCCGATGCCGATTTCGTCTTGCCATCACCGTGCAACACCGCACTCGCCTTGGGCCACACGGCACCCCCTTTCAACCATCGGCCGATCTGTTCCACGGTGCGCGTGTCGAGCGGTCGATCCGGAGGCATCTCGGGGCCTTCATACCGCAGAGCTTGCAGCAACAGACTCTGCTCGGGATGCTCCAGATCGATAGCGGGGCCAGAATCTCCCCCGCGCAGCAGGAACTCCAGTGAATCGACGCGCAGATTTCCTTCCTGCTTTCTTTCTCCATGGCAACGCACGCATTTGTTCACCAAGGTGGGACGCACGGCCAACTCGAACAGTCGCTCCATGGCGGCGTTGTCGGCCCGTAAGGGGGCTGCCACAGCAGTGGTCAAGCAGAGAAACAGGATGGGAACGATCCACCAGTCGACAAGGGGTTCCCCCGCCGAGAGGAAGGGGTGGAATCTGCCTCGCCCCGTGCTTCTTCTCTGAGGGTTTCGTCTCCCAGCCATCGTACTGTCTCCTCGTCGTTCACACGATCAATTCTCAATGCCCAGAAAACTTCCCGCAGACGTTCGGAGGCGAATTGCTTCGGGAAGCTCTCGAGCATCGACCCGGACCACCAACGAATGTCGCCCGGCTGTCGCCGGAATCTGGAATCGAACTCGACCTGGCTTGCCATCGTCAGCAGCCGCCTTGACCGCCTGGCCATCCACCCACAGTTGAGCGTTCCGAGGTCCCTCGATGTCTAGAGTCACTTCGGCCATTTGTGCCCACTGAATCCTTGCTCGCAGGTACACAGTAACCAAAGCGATGTTGACCGGTTGCTCCGTCATCTTCTCCACGTCATGACGCGGTATGGAGCCGTCGACTAGCGTTGGATACCGCTGCCATCCTTGCTGCTGCTCGCCCTGAACAATACGTTGAATCCCCTGTTGTTCGAGGCGGTGGGTACCGGCCAAGATTTCCACTTCCCGCGCTACATCACGTCGGCTGGCATCGAAGGGACCGGGACGGCCAAGTTCACTGAGAAAACGCAGCAGGTCTGCCCGTTGTTGGTCAGACAAACGGTCCATGACGCCCTGGGGCATCAGCGAGCCGCCCATCTTCGTGGCCACGATGTCTTGGGTGGGTACGGTGAGCAGGCGATTCTCCGCATCGCGCAGGACCAGTTTTTCATTATCCTGCGTCACCAGAATACCGTTAAGAATCTGGTCGTCTTCCGTGACGATGGTCAATGCATGGAAGCCTTCCTTGATCTTTTCGTTGGGCAGCACCAACGACTCGGCGATGTAGTCGATCGGCGCACTGGCTCCGATACTGGATAAATCCGGTCCGACCTCACCTCCAATCCCTCCGATGGCGTGGCATTTGGTACAGGCCAAATCTTCCCGGCGGTAGATGAACTCGCCTCGATGCGGATCCGCATGTTCTGCTTGTGCCACCAATTGCTTGATGCGATCCGGTGTCCACGCGACGTGCAGATCGTCCTGCATCAGGCTTTCGGCCGCCGCCAACAACTCCGGTTCCTCTCGGTTGGTCTCTCGCAATACGTCCCACAAGGCCACCTGTGCATCGGGAGGAAGTTGGACGTGGGGCAGGTTCTCCGCCACGACTCGCCCGACGCCACGATTGGCCAGCGCTGCCCGCCAGATCCGTGTGGCTTCGTCGCGCGTAGGAGGAGTGGTCATCAGTTCGAGCAACTGCGTTACTCCGGCCGTCGCATCGATGCTGGCCAGGGCGGCGGCCGCCTCGCCACGAGTTCGCCATGGCAAATTGTCGTCCTGGCCGAGCGCTCGTAGTGTTTGCGCCGCCGGTTGGCCAATTTGCCGTAGCGCGGAGATTGCACGCGAGGCAGCGCCCGATTGCTCAACCGCGTCACGATGCACTCGATCGCGAAGCGCCGGAATGGCTGCAGCAAGCTTCCATTGACCGGCCAAGTCGACGGCGGCGAGGCGCACGTCGACCTCTGGATGGCGTAACAGCGACAGCAGGCGGGATCGATCCTGTGGATGCAAACGGCGCATACGGCTGGCCATCTGCAGTGCTGTCAGGACCCGGAGCGTGGCGGCAGGTGACAGCTCTCCGTCGACCGCATGACGAAATAGTACCTCGAGCTCATCTTTTCCACCCACTTTGCCCAGCAATTCAATCCACGGGCCACTCCCTTCAAAATCGAGTTGGCCGCGCGCCAGGCGGGTGGCGACGTAATCACGCGATCGCTCAGGAGGCAGTGAAGTGAAAATCACCTCGACGTGCTTCGGCGCCAGTTCCTCCACCCGCTGGGGATGGTCCCGCAGTTCCTCCATGAGCACATCACTCAATTCGTTCAAGGTCAACCACAGGGCATAGTCGATGAACCGGTCGACGGGGGAATCGAGGGCCTGCAAGGCCACACGCACCGCGTCCCACTGCGGCAGCTTGCCTAATGCTCGTACCGCCTCCAAGCGGACGCGCGGATGTGGATCTGCAACGAGCCGTCGCAATCGTGTGAGTGCTGCGGACGGTTCAATCGATGCCCCATCATCCGGCGCATCGATCCAGTCGCTCAAGACTCGGACGGCCGCAGCGCGAATCCGCCCGTCGCTAGCCTGGAACACCATGTCCAGTAAATCGACATCCGCGACCAGTAGGGATTGCTTCAGCCACAGTGCAGCTAGCAACGCCTCCGAGTTTTGGGCATGTTGCTGGACCCAAGCGTCCAACAGGGGAAGTACCGCCGTTCCTCGCTCGGTGAGAATGCGTCGCGTTTGCTCCCGGGCGAATCGATCGTCGCTGATCAATTTGTCCAAGAGCTGGTCGGTGGGGTGATCCACGAGCCGCGTCGCGGCCGCGGTGGCGTGTGGATTCCCTTTCCAAGCAACGCGCCAGATTCTGCCATGCCATCGATCGCGACGGGGGTCACGAAAATCGACTTCGCCGTGGTTGATGATGGGATTGGACCAGTCGGCAATGTACAGCGCTCCATCGGGTCCTTGCTTGACGTCGATGGGGCGGAACGTCGGCTCGTTGGTGCGCAATAGATCCGCAAGTTGTTCGGTGACAAAACCTGCCCCTTGTTCGCTCAGTCGCATACGCACGATACGGTTCGCCCGAAAATCGCAAGTGATCAAGTTACCCTGCCATTCTTGAGGAAACGAATTGCCCTGGATGATCTCTAGCGAGGCGAACTTCGGCCACTTGCCAGGACTGATCAAATCCAGTTCGCGGCGGGCATGCGGAGTCGGGCGAAACATGGCGCCGGGAAAGGCATAAGCGACTCCATCGAACCCGGCACCATCGGTCAGGAATGATTGGCCGAATCGATCCAATTGGTGTCCCCACGAATTCCATAGCCCTTGGAAAAACACTTCCATGCGCAGGCTGCGAGGGTCGAAGCGGAAGCCCCCGCCGCCTTTCAACCGGATGACGCCATGGGGTGTTTCGATGTCACTGCGCGTGTACACCGACTGGTTCATGTACAGGCAGCCATCGAGCCCCCACCGCAGGGTGTGCAAATTGTGGTGGGTGTCCTCGGTGCCGAACCCACTGAGTATTCGTTCTTGGATATCGGCTCGCCCATCGCCATCGACATCCTTGAGGAACAACAGGTCGGTACTTTGCGCGACGTAGACGCCTCCATCGCCCGGCGCGATGCCAGTGGGGATGAGCAACCCTTCGGCAAAGACCTCGGAGCGGTCCGCCTTCCCGTCGCCATCGCTGTCTTCCAGCACCACGATTCGGTCGGGAGACATCTGCCCCACTTCGATCATGGGATAGGCTTCACTACTGGCAACCCACAACCGCCCCTGAGCATCGAAGTTCATGTGAATCGGTTTGTTCAGCATGGGGTTTTGCGCCCACAGCGTCACTTCAAATCCTTCGGCTACGGTGAATTCGGGAAGTGGCTGAGGCTGGAATTGGGCATACTTGGACTCGCGGCGATATGCGGGTGGGGGCACCGTCGCACCGTCCAATCGTCGCAGTTGCGCGATAATACGCTCCTCCTGCTCGATAAGAGGATCGAACTGCGGGATCTCGACCGCATTCTGTCCTTGCTCGCGGCGACGAAAACCGAAAACGTAAGCCATGTTCGCTGGCCGACTGCGATGAAACCACCACGTGTTCTTGCGCAGAATCGCTTGTCGCAACGCTTCGGCATGGCCAGACGTGTTCCACGGGGAATCCGGCAGCCGCAGTTGCTTGTGAAGCGTTTCGGCCGTGGCTCGATAGCCCGCCTCGTTGAGGTGGATTGGGTCTTTGCGCAACGCACTGTCAACGGCGGCTGCGGTGAGGTCCACCCAGGGGCTGCCCGTCTCGACAGCGATTCGCCGCACCACGTCGGCGTAGGATGCCACCAAGCCGGGCTGGCCATCGAGCGGTGTCAGCGGCGTCAAAAAGACAAAGCGGACCTCGGGAGCGATATCCCGTGCGGCCTTAACGAGATTCTGCATGTCCTTGTAAAATGGAGTGGCCCCGTCGAGGCCTCCTTCCAGCATGCTGGCCATACCATAGCCGACGATGAGCACCGTGGGGCGTGTCTGCTCGAGTTGCTGTTGCAGCTGCCGAAACCCTTCGCCCTCCGGTTCGTACCCTGCCTGCACAAGACTCAATCCGCAGCGGGAGGCTCCCGCCGGGGTATCACCGCTCCAGCCCAAGTTGCGAAAGATCACGTGGCGATCGGGCCAGGAAGTCGTCAGCATCAACTCCCACCAACCGGCGTATTGCTCTTGTTCGATTAGCCCGTCTCCCAACAGCACCACGCGATCACCATCGCGCAGCTCGAACCGAGCCGGTTCGGCGGCCGTCAACAGGGAAGCAGACGTCAGTGCCGCGAGCAAGAGGACTAAGCCAGCCAACCTCCCGGCACGCCATGGAAAGAAGCGTGCCAGTCGGGCCGGTTGAAAGAACGCGGAGGCAGGCGGGGGCGACGAAGCCTGCATGCGTGATCGGTCACTACAGTTGAAGCCAAACACCGGAACCTCGATAGGGTGGACTGGGGAAGGATACGCTTGGCATCAAGCGCTGTTAGGTAGGCTCTGCAGGGGAGAGGATACATAGTCATTCGTGCCGCATTTCATCGCACGATCCATGCGACGACCGACACCAGTTGACCGCTGCATTATAACACGAATCTGGCTCTCGCGGTGCGACCAAACGGCCCGCGAGACACTTCACGGGCCCCGAGCCGGAATGCAAACCGTGTAGTCGACGCCGTCGGTATGAACACCTTGTTCCTCACCCAGCTGGTCACCGAAGGTGTGCTCGGCATGGCCCGGCGAGAGTGCTGCCGGAAGACTCGCCGCCGTGGGATGAATCGCCGGATTGGTCAGCTGACAAGAGATCGGTGCTGCCAGGTGGATCGCCGGTGGTGTCGAGGTAGTCGAGCGGGAAATGTTCTTCAAGAGCTTCTTCCAGCGGGGGTTTCCAGAGGTTGGTGTTAATCGGATGGTACTCGCTATCGCTGAAGTGAATTGCATTGCATTCGCAATAGCTCAGGTGAAATGCCTTGCAATAGAGTGCGCAGCAGGTCGTTCATGGGAACACAATCGTTGACCGCGACAAAGGCGGACGTCAGAGAGAAGTTTTTCGTCGCCGGAGACGGCGTAAGACGGAGTAACGTTTATTAAACTGGCCGGTCGATGGATCGAAGAGGGCGTTCCAGTTGGCCGAGCGCTGGAACGACGCATCGCGCAGCGATTGGTAATCCCAGCCCATCTCGCCCAGCAACATAATGGCTTGGTCGACCGAATCGTAATGCTGTTGGTAATCGACCGACGAGCTGGCCGACGAGGATGCCGAACCGTTCCACGTGGACGTGTCATCAGCGGCCAGACTGGCCGATGCGATGCCGTTTGCGGGACGGAGCAATACGTAATGTTGCGGCTCACAGCGATAGGTCATGCTGCGACTCATGGGCGCGAGGGATTCAAATACTTTGCCTGCATCGATAAGTCGCCCCTTCAGGGCGATCAGGGATTGTGGCGATCTTTTGCCACCCAGGGCGTCGGCCGCGTGCGAGCGGTGCTCGCTTGACGGCCTTGCCCCGGGCTAGTTTGGTCTGGCCCCTGCGGGGCGATGCTGCCAGGCTGCGGTGCCGCCAGGGCTTCGCCCAAAGTCTCGGCACGCCTGGACCTACCTGGCGAGCGATTCCAACCGCCGTTCGCACAACCCGGACAAACCCGCGAACAACTCGGACAGCCGTCCAACAGTCCCGCAGGGACAGCCTGCCGAAGCCACGACTCGCCAGCCCGAGGGTCCTAACTTCTTATCGAAGAATCACTTGCGTCAATCCAGGTGATGGGTGGCACCAAATTGCCGTTATCGTCACGCCAGCGGCTGTCACAGCAGGTGCTGCGTCTCGACGCCGCCCCAGTGTCGATCGAGGTACTCGACGACCAATCGCCGATGACAATGCTGGGGCAGGTGCTCGCTGCAGAGCAGGCAGGACATGTCGAGCAGATCTGGCTGGAGCCGCGTTTCGATCGATCGCCGCGCCATCAACTCGAGGAACTCGCGCTCGTAAACGCTCCAATCCCCCTTGTGCTTCTTGTAAGCGTCCAGGATGTCTTTGGTCGGCGCGAGTTCCGGCACATGCACGTACTCGATATCGGCCAACGCCTTGAGAAAAAACGCCAGGTCGTCCCGTTTGGCGAACCCGGCCAGTTGCGAGCTATTGTTCAACCGCACGTCGATCAACCGCTCGACCCCGGCCTCGCGCAACTTGGTGAAGAAATCCTCGGCCGATTTCTTGGTAAATCCGATAGTGAACGTCTGAATCATGCTCTCTCTCCCGGCGGTCAGCTTCATTCGGGCACGTCTTCCACGTAGGCGATTTTCCGGCCTTGACGCTGGTAGGCTTCCTCCAGCCGCTCCTGCGGCGTCATGAAGAAATCGGGAGCGTCGAGGTTCCACAACTGCATCAAACGTCGTTCCATGTCCGCATGAGATTCGACTTGTTCCGCGGACAGAATATGATCGATCTGCATTTCCGATTTCAAAGCCCGCGCGACCAGGATGGCTCGATGGCACGTCAGCGGATCTTTCTCGGCGCACATCAATGCAATCCGCTGCCGCTGGACGCCGACTCGCACGCGATCGAGCCCCGCGTGAAAAGCGGGCGTCTGAGCGATCAGCTCGTACCGAGCCTGCCCATCCACATAGCACTCCGGTTCGGAGCGACGCGCCCCCAGCTCCTCACCCAGAAACACGTACCAAATGCCTGCCGCCTCCAGCCACGACTTCAGAGATTCTCGATTGAAGTGAGGAAACTGGCGGCTGAAAGGATGCGAACGCACATCCGCAATCGCCGTCACACCATGCGACTGCAACATGGCGATGAACGCCTCGGGTTCGAGATTCGAGTGTCCGACCGTCCATAATCGAGCTGGGTTGATCACGCGGCGTGCACTCCGGTATATGGTCAACCGTTTGGCCAGGCGAGGTAGTTGAGCTGTTGTGGGAAAGTATAGATCCCGTTGATCTGAATCCAATACCCGCGGCGACCATCGGTAGACTTGTACTCGCGAGACAGCCCCACGCGCAGGAACAGGACTTCCTGTTGCCGAAGGAACCGAGCTGCCTGAACGACCGCTCGCTCGGTCCACCCCGAATCCTCCAGGTACATCAGCAGGCAGCGATCGGTCACGCTGACTTGCCGCCATCGGCAGCCTGTTGCATCAGCAAAATCGGCTCGGAGCTTCCCTTCGCGCATGTAGTCGGTCAGCAGGTAGAAGTTCTTAGGCACGATGGTGATCAAGGAGCGAATCGGCTTCACGGCGAGCGGAACGCACTTTTCACCATCCTCTACGTCGACGCCAAACCCGTCGCTGAGCGAGCCGCGGAGCGTCTGTTCCAGGGCGCGACGAAATCGGGCCTGCGTGCCGATTCCGCGAGGGATGACTCGAGAGACCTTGGTATCTTCGACGTGCGGTGCCGAACCTCGGCGGCGCGGAAACTCAAGCTCGACGATACTCCCCGGTCGCAGTTTCCAGCGGTCGCAGTCTCCGATCTTAACATACGGTTGCGGCCGGTACACTTCTCCTCGCTCGTCCACACCACCCAAGCACACTGTGTCCGTCCCCGCCTGAAAACAAGTCAAATCGGTCACAATGACATGCATGGCACCGGCACCTCGCTCCGCGGGCGTAGAGATGCATTTCCTGCACTGCACGGGTGCATTGTAGCATCCGCGGGCAGTCAACTCGCGTGCTGGATGCCGCTGTGTTTCAGGCTCCGCTTGCCCGTCGCGAGGAAGAGCCTCGAGTCCAGTGCGTTCCCAGGCAGAGTCTGAGAACGAGAATAGAGCCTGAATCAACCGAAATCGAACGTACCAGTGCTGGTATCGAACTGGTCACGCTCGATGCTGAAATGCTGCAGCCTGATTACAAACAGATGGTACCACGACCGGCACTTGATCTGAAAAGTCTCAATCGCCATCGATTCGACCATCAGTTCGTCGCGTCTGCCGTTCCAACATCGGCGATCGAGCTGGACTCGGCCGCGCGCTTCCTTGCCCCGCTCGGCATAAGCGACGTCGGCGGGATGGGATCGGCGGTCCTCACCAGCGAAGGTGAAACGCGCGATGGCACCGTCCTGGAGATCGCTGACCCCCGTGTCGAACGTCAATTTCAGCGCGCCGTCCAACCGTTTGACCTCGGTCAACATGGGAGGGCGTTACGCTAGTTGGCGATCGAAACCGTACTCGGTGGCCAGCGCCCGTCACGCGATCCGTTCGCCGGCCGGAACCTTCAGTTGGGGATGGCATTCAATGTCCGGCACCGAATGTGGGCACCATTGCTGGCGCCCTCCTGAGCGAACGGCTCCTTGGGCGTGCAACGATCGACTGCCGCAAAACATGGCTGCCGGAAGTCTACTTGGTCAGTTCGAGCGTTCCCAAGTCATGGCTGCTGACGCCGGAAGGAATCTCACAGGTCAGCGGTGTGCCGCTGGGCTGGGAGTACTTTGCCGGTAGCTCACTGGGACGACTCTTCGGGAGACTGCGGTTGTTTTCTTTGGTCACATCCGGCATGTCCATCGCATCGGCGGCTGGTTCGATCGATGGGATCTTTGAAACCAGGATCTTATACTTTCCCGGCATGGCCCCGTCGGCTGGGGATAGCGTTCCCAAGGTGAACTGGCCCACCTCGTTCGTCGCTCCCACCGCCGCTCGTTGACCATCCTGGGGAACCAACATGACCGAGGCATCTGCAACGGGAACACCCTGGTAGAGTACCTGGCCGGTGGTGGGAACTAAGGGCAAGCTTTCCCCGGATCCGCAACCGTTGAAGCATCCGATTACGATAGCTAATCCCACTGCTTGTAGGGAACGATTCATGGACATTTTCCTGGTCGACATACGCTTTCCTGGTCAGCGAGCAGCACGGAGGGTAGGCACTTACTTGCACGAGAGTTCCGCATGGTATCGGGTTAGAATTCATTGACGGCAGGTTCTCCGCCGGACATTGACCCTAGAGCCCCCCACACGCCATAGGGGCTTTTCTGCTGCGAAAAACCATTGATGCCTTGCGGTTCGGGAGCCGAGAGGTCGCCCGTGTCGATCATGTCGCTAATGAAGCGTACCGAACCGTCGCACATTACCGCGTTCACTCCCGTGGAGTGATTGCTATTGGGTGGAAAGACTCCCCAATAACAATAGGTTGCCTCACCGCAGGCACATGAGGGAGCATTGGGGGGCAGGACGGTCGTAATGCCTTGCACATGTCCATGCCCTTCCGCCCAGTATCGGCCGCGCGTGGACCATACGGTGCCGGTGAGAATGTTGCGATCATTGGCATCGACGCGCGTGTAACAAACGATGGGGCTTTGGCTCAAGCCGCTCTGCATGGCAGCCACACCGCCTCGCACAAACCGTTGCCGATCGGCGACCGCGCCGACCAGGGATTCGGATGCTGCGAGGGTATGGGAAGAGCCATCGGTGATGTCGCGAAAACCTTTCCATACCAAGCGGCCGAACGGCGATCGGGGATTGGTGGCCAAGTAGTTTTGATAGATCTTATCACCAAAGCTCAGGTGGTAATTCGTGAATCCTTGACGCGTGGCTGCCGGTAGCTGATGGGCCGCACCGTCCGACGGGCAGAGCAGCAACCCGACTTGTCCTTGAATCGGAGTCCATCCACGCCCGTAATCCTCATAGGCGTAGGGCCCAAAGGCTGGGTAGTACTGGCTGCCGATCGTCAACGGAGCGCTGGCCATATTGTAACGAGCCGTCTCTTCGACATATGGCAATAAGGCCACCCAGCCGGACATGTACCCATAATTGCACTGGTAGTGATTTGGCCAAGCGCAGCCGGTGGTCCCCGCATTGAACGCGCAAAATACTTGGAACGCAGAATGGTAGTTATGCAGCGCCAATCCCAGTTGTTTCATGTTGTTAGTACATTGGATGCGCCGCGCCGCTTCTCGTGCCGCCTGCACGGCCGGTAGCAGCAACCCAACCAGGATTCCGATGATGGCAATCACTACTAACAATTCGACGAGTGTGAAAGCTGTGCGCCGACCAACGTGTGGCGTCGTTGAGCATTCGGAGATCCGCATGATTTCTCCTTCGATGAATAGTGAAGGGTGCCTTTCCACGGGACGCTGCCCCGGCGCTCACCAGGCGATGAGGCGCAAAAGCGGGACAGAAGCAAGCGCGGGAGGAAGGTTGCAAAGCGTGCGCCAAAAGTAGTCGTGCCTTCCCTTAGGTAAAGCGGATGCTTGATCAATGGCGTTCATGTTCTCCTAGCGCGAGGGGTAGGGACGGGATCTAGATGGATGCGAATTGGCAGATAGCGAGGTCGCTGTCTTGGCCGCTTCATGGACCGGGCAAGGGATGGCGACTGTTGCTGCGCCGCTGAGCACAGGCTCTGAGCAGAGTGCCTAACAATTCGACAATGGGCCGACCAAGATTCGGTCAGCCTTCCCACCGACGCTTCGCTTCGGGGAGCAGATAGTCCAAGATGGTCAAGTCACGGCGGCGACGGGCAACCTCCTGGAGTCGACGGTAGCCTCGAGTTACCAGTTCGGTTCGCTGGGCAACAAAGTCGGCATCTAGGTTTCGGCGGTCCAAGGGCCCTTCACACACGATAGGGGCAAAGCGATCGTCGTCGATGAACTGGGCTAGGGGGGGATTGCACCGCAGGTGGCTTTCTGGCTGCAAATGGAGTGTTTCCGGGTCAATCCATCCGATGATCAATTGCAGGTAAAGCGAGCTTTCGGCCAGTCGTTCCACCGGCTCACCACACACGACGCACAAATAGCCTTGATCGCATTTGGCCATCTTCGACAGGTCCCGTAACGACGTCTATACTGAGTAGGTGTTGCCAGATTTCTATTATTACTTTCACGAGCAAGTCCCCAATGACGGCCCCGCTCCCTGTTCTCGATCATAGTACCCACCAAGCCCCGCGGGGAGGCGATTACGTGCTCCGTCGCGTTCCTGTGGTGGCGGAGCAGCGAGCCGGTCGGCCGGTGCTACCCCTCCCCATGACGATGGAAGAAGCCCGCCGCCGCGGGTGGAAGGAGCTGGATGTTGTCATCGTCACCGGGGATGCCTACGTTGATCACCCCAGTTTTGCGATGAGCATTTTGGGACGGGTGCTGGAGGCGGCCGGGTACCGCGTAGGCATCATCGCTCAACCCGATTGGCGATCGTGTGAAGACTGGAAGCGGTTGGGCCGCCCGCGGCTGTTTTTCGGCATCAGTGCCGGAAACATGGACTCGATGATCAATCACTACACGGCGAATCGCAAAGTACGCAATGACGACGCCTATTCGCCGGGAGGGCGGATCGGCCTGCGACCGGATCGAGCGACGTTGAGTTACTGTCAGCGTGCGCGAGAAGCATTCAAAGGAGTGCCGGTGATCGCCGGCGGAGTGGAGGCATCGTTGCGGAGGCTGGCTCACTACGATTACTGGAGCGACAAAGTCCGCCGCAGCATTCTACTGGACAGCAAGGCGGATCTGGTGGTCTACGGGATGGGGGAGAACGCCATTTTGGAGATTGCCGAGCGGTTGGAGCGAGGCGAATCCGTGCGTCAACTGCGGGACATGCGGGGAATCGCCTACGCCCTCGGTGCTTCCGAGGAGCCACCCGCCGACGCGCTGGAATTACCCAGCTACGAACAGGTGGTGGCCAGCAAAGAGCAGTTCGCCATCGCCACGCGCATCATCCATAACGAAACCAATCCCTACAACGCGCGGCGCTTGATCCAGCAGCACGGTACCCAAGCCGTGGTCGTCAATCCGCCTCAATTGCCGCTGAGCCAAGAGGCGATGGATCGGATCTACGGCCTCCCGTATACCCGTCGCCCTCATCCCTCTTATCAGGAACCCATTCCCGCTTATGAAACGATCAAGGACTCGGTAACCATCATGCGCGGATGCTTCGGCGGATGTACCTTTTGCTCCATCACGGCGCACCAAGGTCGCATCATCCAGTCGCGGAGCAAGGAAAACGTACTCCATGAGATTGCCAACATGGCTGCCGATAACCGTTTCAAGGGAACGGTTTCCGATATTGGTGGCCCCACTGCCAACATGTATCAGATGCAATGTACTCGGCCGGAAGTGGAGGCCGTGTGTCGGCGGCAGTCGTGTGTTCATCCCAAGGTTTGCAAGCTGCTCGGTGTCGACCATCGGCCGGTGATCGAGCTGATGCGCGAGGCGCGAAACGTGCCCGGGGTGAAAAAGGTGTTGGTGGCCAGCGGCGTCCGCATGGACCTGGCACGGCAGAGTCCCGAATACATTCGCGAGTTGACTCGCCATCATGTCGGTGGTCATTTAAAAGTCGCCCCGGAACATGTCGATCCGGAAGTACTGTACAAGATGCGCAAGCCGGCGAACGACGATTTTGAATTCTTCACCGACGTGTTCCAAGAAGAATCGGCTCAGGCTAACAAACGGCAATACTTGATTCCTTACTTCATCGCGTCTCATCCCGGTAGCGACCTGGACGCGATGATCACCTTGGCCGTATTCCTCAAACGACATGGATACCGTCCGGATCAGGTGCAAGACTTCATTCCTGCGCCGTTGGACATCGCCACCTGCATGTACTACACCGGCCTCGACCCGTTTTCCATGAAGTCGGTGTATGTCGCGAAGGGGTTGCGCAGTCGGCGCATGCAGCGGGCATTGATGCAGTTCTTCAAGCCAGAGAATTACTTCGAAGTGCGCGAGGCGTTGCGGCAAGCAGGGCGGACCGACCTGATCGGTGACGGTTGCGATTGTCTGATCCCCTCGCGTCCGCCACGCGAGGCTATCCAGCGGCGACGCGAAGACGCTGGCCGCCGATTCCGTGGGGAATACGTGCATACCATCGAGGCGGCCCGCGGTGGTCGCCAGAAAAAAGGAGGCAATCAAAAACAACGTCGTCCCCGCGGGACCAAGGGCTATCGCCCGGGACGGCGTGGAGCTCAGGACCGGTGACGCAATCCGGATGCTGGCATTCGTGACCGGCAGTGACGACGTTTCGCTCCAGGCCTGCCGGGTGACAGCACATGCTCTGTTGCCATACGAGTCGCAACAGCTCACTCGCCGCTAGTTCCCTCCACCAAACCGCACCGCGGAGGCTTGAACTGCGGCGAGAGGTGATCGGTGGTGGCGACGGCGTCTAATCGGCTCTGGCCGCTGTCACTTTGGCCAACGTTTGCTCGATGCGACGTAACGTCGATTCCTTGCCGAGGGTGGCGATGGTTTCGAACATGCCAAAACCGACCGGCTTACCGGTCACGGCGACGCGCAAGGCGTGGATGATTTGCCCGATCTTGATGCTTCGTTCCTCGACGAAGCTCTTGAGACAATGCTCGATCGACGATGCTGCAAACGGCTCGAGCGCTTGCAGCCGCGTAGCGAAATCCTTCAGCAGGTCTACTGCCTGAGGGTCGCCAACCAGCCGTCGCTCGAATGCTTTCTCGTCATAGGTCATCGACGCATCGCTGACGAACATGTAGTCGTAATCCAGGATATCGCCCGCAATCTTGATCCGATCGCCTGCCGCTTGAATCACATGGCGTAAACGGTCCATCTGCTCTGGGGTCGGTGGATCGGCGATCCATCCCGCGCGGCTCAAGAAGGTTGCACACATGGATGATTTTTGCTCGATGGACAGTTGCTCCATCCACCGTGCTTGAAAGGTCAAGAGCTTCTGGGGGTCGAAGCTGGCTGGAGACTTGTTCACTCGGGCGAGTGAGAAAAGTTCGATCATATCCTCTCGGCTGAAGTGCTCTCGGCTGTCATCCCAGGACCAGCCGAGCAGAAGCAGGTAATTGAGAAGCGCGTCGGGGAGGAAGCCGATTTCGCGGTAAAAGTCGACCAGCACAGGATTGAACGTGTCGGCATCGTGAGCCAGGCCGATCCGGGCAGCGATGGCTTGTCCTTTTTCAAACAGGTCGGCAAAGTCCTTGTTTTTGAGGTACTTGCTGAGTTTTCGTTTGCTTAGCTTGGCCGTCCCACCAGGTTCGGCCACGTAGGGTAGATGAGCATACTGAGGAAGTTCGTAACCCAATGCTTGGGCAATGAAGATCTGGCGCGGGGTATTGCTCAGATGTTCCACGGCGCGCACGACATGGGTGATCTTCATCTCCGCATCGTCGACGACGCTGGCCAAGTGGTAAAGGCAGGAGCCATCGGCACGCTGGATGACGTGGTCCTGTTCGGCTGCCCAGGCAAACTCGACGCGGCCACGGATCAGGTCATCGAACACGCACGTCCCTTCCCGCGGCATCTTCAGCCGTACCACTGCCTGGCGACCTTCGGCCTCGAACTTTGCCGCTTGCGCGTCATCCTCCGCCATCCACTGACGATTGTAGACGAACGTCTTCCCCGCCTTTTCCGCTTCGGCCCGCATCTGTTGCAACTCCTCGGGCCGCGCGTAGTCGCGGTAGGCATGACCAGATGCCAAGAGGTGTTTCACCGCCGCCTGATACCGGCTTTGCCGTTGCGATTGAAAATAGGGTCCGTGGGGGCCCGTCGAACCGGCGCCGTCCTCGGTAGGGCCTTCGTCCCAATCAAGTCCCAGCCACCGAAAACCATCGAGGATCGGTTGCAACGCCTCCCGGACATTGCGCTGCGCGTCCGTGTCATCGATCCGCAAGATGAACTGGCCACCACTCTGCCGTGCCAACAACCAATTGAACAAGGCGGTGCGCACCCCACCGATGTGCAGGTATCCGGTCGGGCTGGGAGCGAATCTAGTGCGAAGTGTCATAGGGGTAATGGTGTGCAGAGTCGAATAGTAGCGGTGTTACATCGAAACAGTAAGGACGGGGCAAGCGGCAGGGGTCAAGCAGCCCGATGGTGTTGCTGCTGCAAACGCTTGAGCCGTTTTCGCTCGGACTTGGTCAGCCGTCGGCCATGATTTCCGGCCAGCAGTTCTTCGTCGCTCAACGGTGCCTTTGCCTGACTTCCTAGCTCGCTCGACTGCGGGGAATTGGCGGTTGACGGCATCGGTTTCCCGCCGGTCGAGGTGACCTTTCGCAACGCAGGAGAGCCCTCGTCGCTGGAGCCGTGCTCCTTCGCTGGAGGGCGGAGACGCAAGCCGGGCAAACTCAGTTTAAGGCGCGGCAGACGCAAGCGCAGCTGCGGACGCGGTATTCGCCATCCGGTCAGCTTGCTGAACCGCGGCCGCCAACGAACCGCACGTGCGGCGGCCCCGGCTGCTTTTCCAGTCACCGTGCGAAGCTGCAAGCCGAGGCCACCTGTTTGCTGCGTGCTATTCTTACCAGAATTCTCGTTTTGGCTATTGGTAGTAGGGAGCGATTTCCTGCTGTCCTGTTCGGTCCCGTCGTCTTTGGTTGCTGATGGAGCTCGTGGTTGTGGAGAATCTGGGGCATTCTCGTCATTGCCGCGACGCTGCTGCTTACGGAATTCGGGGGCGTCGTCGGGAACACGCGCTGGCCGCAGCCAACGAAGCCAGCGACGGGAGTTTTCTCGCTGGTCCGAGGCATCGGTTTCTGGAGTGGCGGTAGCAGGGGGCTTCCTGGACGCCGCCGATTGCCGGGAGGTTCGCTCCGCAGGCCGTATCGGCTCCGACGGCGCGGGAGTGCGTCGCCATGGAGCGGTCCACCTGGCCCCGAGCGGCACATTGTTCAGCGACTGGAAGCGGCGTTGGGCGTGGAGCAGGTGGTGGCGCAGAAAACCTAACAGGCTGCACCAAAGGAAGAGTTGACCGCAGTGCCATAACGCGTGACGCAGCCAGACTCGTGCCTGGATGGACAGGTCGACCCGGAATTCTTCTTGAGCCAGAGCCATGCTGGCAAAGACCGCTGCCGCCGACGCCAACCACATCAGCAGGCTCAGCGGCACCGATTTCAGCTCCGTGCACAGTCGCAACACGGTAACGCCGTAAAGGGTTACCAGGGTCGCCATCACCATCGCTCGGCCACTCCACCCCGTCTCGGCCCGCGTCCACGGGTCGATGGTCTGTCCCACCAACTCCACCCAATGCGTCGAAGCATTCAAGCTGATCAAGGCCAAGGCCGCGCAGACAGGAAGCCAAATACGGTACTCTCCGCGATAATCGTCCAGCTTGTGACGCCGTATTCGATAGACGAATACGGCGGTTCCTAAGCACCCGTTCCACATCGCCAGCTCGACCCAATGCGCTATTCCCTGCGGATGGCTGATGTCTAGCAGCACGGCAAGGGGAGCGCCATACCACGGAACGGCGCCGCTGACGTAGATGGCATAGTGCAAGCCCATGAGCGTGGCGTAGAGAAGAAGGAGGGCAGCGAACAGTCCGGTGAATCGGCCGGGCCCTACGGGTACCCACTGCAAGACTCGCTCCCGGCACACCGATCTCACACCGTGGCTATAGCCGCGATGACGATTGCTTGCCGCTTCGGCACCGCTGTGGGTGGCGGTGCCCGCTTGCCGTGCGGGATTCGCGGAGGCGCGACCGTCACATGTCTCGCTCCAGCTACTGGCCATCATGCGGCGGCGGCGATTTCTTGTCGGATCCCTTTTCACACCTACCCGCCCTCGTTGTTCCCCATCTCAGCAACTCTCCGTCTAGGCGACACAGGGTACGAGCCTCTCAAATCAAACCGGTAAACGTCAAGGTCGCAATCCATATGGACAGCGCGGTCCTCGGGCGGATGCCTGTTGCCGAGTTGCTTCGTCGGGAGGAGGGCTGTGGTATAATGGGAACTCTAATCGTGTGGTGCCGGTTGGCCGAGAAATGTTGCCCAGGGCGGAGGGGAGTAGGAGGTCGTTGATGAGACGGCGTGATTTTTTGCATGGGGCGTTGGCGGCGACAGGTGTGGTTGCGGCCACGCGGGAGGCGGCGGCAGAGGTCATTGAAGGGCCGACACTTCGGGTGGGCCTCATTGGAGCCGGATGGTATGGAAAAGTCGATCTGTTGCGATTGATCCAAGTGGCTCCCGTGGAAGTCGTTTCGCTCTGCGACGTGGATAGCGCCATGCTGGAGGAAGCTGCTGAGATCGTTGCGGCACGCCAGCGCAGTGGCAGTCGTCCCCGACTGTTCAAAGATTATCGCACGATGTTAGCCGAGAAGGATTTAGACATCGTCTTGATAGCAACTCCGGATCATTGGCACGCATTGCCCATGATCGAGGCGGTCCGCAGTGGTGCCGACGTCTATGTGCAGAAGCCCACCGCGGTCGATGTCGTCGAAAGTCACGCGATGTTGGCTGCGGCGCGCAAGTATGGACGCGTGGTCCAAGTGGGGACGCAGCGTCGTAGCACACCTCACTTGATCGAAGCACGCGACCGTGTCGTACGCGAGGGGTTGTTGGGAAAAATCGCGCATGCGGAAGTTTGTTGTTACTACCACATGCGCCCCACGGGCAATCCGCCGGTAACTGCGCCTCCGCCGACATTGGATTACGAGATGTGGGTTGGCCCCGCCCCCAAGACAGAGTTTTGCGGTTGGCAACATCCACGGCGGTGGCGGGCCTTCATGGAGTATTCCAATGGCATCGTCGGCGATATGTGTGTGCACATGTACGACATGGTACGGTGGATGTTAGGGCTCGGGTGGCCGAAGCGAATTACTTCCTCCGGCGGGATTTTCGTGCAGCAGGATTCGCGAGCAAATACCTCCGATACGCAAACCGCCTTGTTCGAACATGATGAAATCAACGTCGTGTGGACGCATCGCAGTTGGGGGGTGCCCCCGGATCCCGAATACCCATGGGCGGCATTCTTGTACGGCGAGAAAGGAACCCTGAAACTTGATGTGCACAAGTACGAGTTCGTTCCCCGTGGGCAGGGAGAGAGATTGACCGGCACGGCGCTGTACGAATACGACAAGTATCCGGAGGATGAGACGGAAAAGGATTTGGAGCGGCATGTCGCCTCTGCCGTGCGGTGGCACATGTTGGACCTGTTGGCCAATATCAAGACGCGTGGTCGGCCAGTAGCGGATATCGAGCAGGGGCACATTTCCTCGGTAAGCTGCATCCTCGCCAATATTGCCATGCAGCTCGGGCGCACGCTGCGATGGGATCCCGAACATCATCGAGTGGTCGACGATGAGCAGGCGAATCAGCTCTTGGCCCGCGCGTACCGCCAGCCGTGGCAGCATCCCGATCCGGACAACGTGTAACGCGAAGTGAAACTTGTGGTTGCCCGATCAACGCGACGGTCCAGGCGGTCATCTGGCTGCGATGGCTGTGGAGCCTGAATACTGCGACTCCATCCGTTCCAAGCACCGGCCGATTTGACGGACCGCTTGCCGCAGTCGGCTTTCGTTCTCGACTAGCGCCATGCGCAGGTACCCCTCTCCGGCAGGACCGAAACCACTTCCGGGACTAACGGCGACATCGCCATGCTCGAGCAACATCATGGCGAAATCCATGGTGTTCATGCGCTGCCGCCATTTTTCAGGAATGGCGGCCCATACGAACATCCCGGCCCGCGGTGGTTCTACCTCCCAACCGATGCGACGCAAGCCATCGACCAGAGCATCTCGGCGTCGCTGATAGATTTGCGCTTGCCGTTCGACCGCGGCTTCCGTGTCCCGCAATGCGACGATGGCCGCGATTTGAATCGCCTGGAACATGCCGTAATCGTAGTAGCCTTTGATGGTTGCCAATCCGCGGATCATCTCGGCGTTCCCAGCGCAGAAGCCCACCCGCCATCCGGCCATGTTGTAGCCCTTGCTCATGGTGGTAAACTCCACCCCCACATCGATGGCGCCGGGAGAGGCGAGAAAGCTAGGGGGCACGTAGCCGTCGAAAGCGACATCAGAATAAGCAAAGTCGCTGATGACCATGAAGCCGTATCGTTTGGCGAGTTTGACAATCTCTGTGTAAAAATCTTGCTCCACGGTAACGGTGGACGGGTTGTGCGGATAGTTGATGATCAGCAATTTGGGCCGAGGGTAAAAATGTTGGCACGTATACGCGATGTTCGATAAGAATTTTTCGCTATCTGCAACTTCCAGGGCAACGACATTGCCTGCTGCTAGCACGACACCGTACATGTGGACGGGAAAATAGGGGGCGGGGATCATGGCGGTATCTCCCGGTCCCATGAGTGCCAGGCACATGTGGCTGAAGCCTTCCTTGCTTCCCAAGCACACGATGGCTTCGCTTTCCGGATCGAGCCGAACGCCGTACTTGCGAAAATATTTACTGGCCAATTCACGGCGCAGGTTGAGCAAGCCGTTGGATTTGCTGTAGCCATGATTGCGCGGATCGAAGGTGGCTTCGGCCATCTTTTCCATAACGATCCGCTCAGGCGGATCTGAGGGATTGCCCATCCCCAGGTCGATGACATCGTGGCCCGCCCTGCGTTTCTGATACAACAGATTGTTGATGCGCCCGAAGAGGTAGGGGGGCAGGCGATGCACCCGCGCGGCGTACTCGACACGAAATGGTGTTTCCGAAGCGTTGTCTGTGTTCACGATTTGGCTGCTGAAAATCAAGAAATAAATAGGATGGACCTTGGTCGACTTGAGCACCTACCGATGCGGCTACCACCATCGCATCAAGGAAGCGAGGAGGCTTCGTCATGACATATTCGTTTGCCGGGGAGTTCACCGACCTTCTCCCTCCTTGCCTGTCCAGGTGAGCGATGGCGTGGGAAATCGTCGGTTCGACCGCAGCGGCATGGCGCGATCTGGTGCGTATCAATATTCTTATTGTTCGGCACGCTGTCGGCTAGTCGAAAAGTTCAGAATCGCTCGGGGACCGGGGCGGCAGGGGCTCGGTGGCGGCGCGGTCGGTCGGCTACCCGGTGCGATCTTGGCGGCCTGCCCCGTTCCACCCGTTCCGGCGGCTAATGTTTCCCAACACCTGGCTATCGCCCGCTGGGGCCATGGCACGGGGCTAAGGCAAGGGTTGAAGATCGATCGGCGGCTCTCCACACGTAGTGAGGGATCCACGAGCATGGAGGTTCGGTCATTGCTTTTCCAGTACCGTTGTTACCACCGTCCCCTGGCGAAGCGTTTGCAGTACGACACAGTAGCGTTCGGTCAGTTCGAGGAGGCGGGCGGTGGTCTTTTCGTCGGCCGGAGTGTGGAGTGTGAAGGTGACTTGAATGTCGGTCATCCCCACCGGAGCGTTCTTGTCGACCCCCAAGGTACCGCGGAAGTCGAGTTTGCCTTGGGCGGTGATCTGTGCGCCGCGGACGGGGATCTCCAGGGCGGTCGCCACCGCCGCCAACGTCACACCGCTGCAGGCGACAAGCGACTGCAGGAGCATCTCTGCCGAGCAGGCTTCCTTGCCGGTGCCTCCCGCGGCGGGGTGCAAACCAGCCGGCCTCTGCGGCAGGCCGGCTACGGTACACTGCAGATTCTCGAAGTCGATCTCTCCGCTAGCGGTCAACGTCACCATGGCCGCCTGCGGTGTGTCGCGATACCGCTGCTTCAGCGGTCCTTGCATGCTGCGCAACTGTAAAGCATCCATGGGAAGAGTTTCCGTCCGCGCGGGAGCCAAGGGGCCGTGTTCAGCGACGCGGTGCGGCGGCGGCAGCGGCGGTCGCTTGTCCGGACTGGGATGTCCCTTCGAGGTAGTTGTCAATTTGCGAGTGGGCGAGCAATTGTTCTAGTCGTTGGTGCATGGCCGCCCGCAGCTTCTTCTCATAAAGCTCACGATGTAGTTCCTCACGCACCGCGTCGATGTTATCCACGATAGGGGTGGTTTCTCCCTGTTTGTACAGAATGGCGTACTGATCACCCCAGGCGATGACGCCGGACATTTCGCCGGGTTGCAAGGAAAAAGCAGCTTCCTCCAAGATCGGGTTTCCACTGTAGCGGCGGATCGGAGGAATCTTGCCAAAGTTCGCACGCGAGACCGGTTCGACCGAGTACTTGGCGGCCAGTTCACCGAAGCTTTGTTCGTTCAAGTTTTGCCGTGCTTCTCGAAATACGTCTTGAGCCGACCGTTGGTTGCTGCACACGATGGCGAGAACTTCTGCTCGCGGACCGTAATTGGCCACAAAGCCCTTCTGCATATCCTCCTCGGTAACGGTAACCGAGTCTTCCACCAACTTCTTCAGAGCAACGCTGGGCCAGACGGCGTCGGAGACGTACAGATCGATTGAGGCTCCTTCTTCTTCCTCGATACTCTTCAACCAACCGTCGACATCCGGGGATCCGTCGCGGCGAACATAGCCGGCCATATCGGCCGCCTTGGCGATCTCCGCATTGATATCGTGGTCGGTGATCTGTTTGTTGGCGTCCTTGAGAGCCATGGTCAGCAGCAGCCGATTGATCTCTCCACGCAAGATCTCTCGGCCATGACGAGCGATGCACTCGGCGGCCAGATGATCCATGGGAACCGGTTGTTGGTTGATGTAGGCAGCGATGCCAGGGTACTGCTTTTCCAGATCGCCATTTCCCATAACGATCACTACCTGGCTGTTCGCTTGCAGCGATTGGAAAATGCCATCGGCGGCTTGGGCCAATCGATGGTCGCGCAGTTTTTCGGTGATCCGTTGACGGATCATAGGCATCAGTTCGGGCGAGGGCATCGAAGCCTCCAGATGACGAACACACTGCAGGAAGACGTGCATTTCGCCAACTTGGAAAATGGGGGAAATCTCACCGGGTTGAAGCTGGAAAGCAACTTTCTCCAAGATGTCGTCACCGCTGAAGCGGCGAATCGGGGGAAGCAGCCCTTCGACGGCCGCGCTGGGGGCATCTTCGCTATGTTCTTTCGCCAGCCGACGGAAGGTTTCGGGAGCCGCCGTCGCCTGAGCATGCAGTTGCTCTGCCTGCGAACGCTGAGTGACAGCAATCATCCGCACCTGCACTTTAGGGCCATACTCGCTCTGAATGATCTGGTCGATTTCCTGCTCCGTCACCTGGATTTTGTCGGCTGCCAGTGCCCGCAAGGCAAGCATCGGCCAGACGATCTCGCTAGCGTACTGCTCCGGGGTAATGTCGCGTTCCTTCTCCAGCGTCTCCAAATACAGTTTGGTGCTCAAACCGAACTTTCCGGCGATCCGGGCAATCTCATCATTCACCTCGGCCTGGGTGATCGTTATGCCTTTCGCCTTGCAGGCTTGCAGAATCAAATGCTTGTTCAACAAATTGTCTAGGACGATCGAGCCGTAGCGCTTCATCACTTCTTGAGCCAAACGATCCCGAGTGATGGTCTGGCCGTTGACGACGGCGACGATCTTGGGGAATTTTTCCAGGGGGGATACGACACTCGTGGTAGCTGAGGCGGGTGGCTGAGCGTGAACAAGGGTAGGTACGAGCCCAATCCATGCAACCAACGCAATTCGTCCAATCCGTGACAACATCCTGGTAAGCTCCTGGAAGATAAACCTTTCGGGATTTTCAGTCGGTGGTAGTCAACTGGTGCCCAGCTCTGCGGTGAAGTTCGGTATCTACCCCACTGGTATCTGCGATTGGGAGGATCGTAATCGATGCCACCGAATGGGAGCAAGGTCGTTCCGTTCCTGGTTTAGCAAGCATTGGCCATTGATTGGGCCTGTCGGAAAGTAGCGGGCCAGCCGCGTGGTGGGAACGGGGAGTCGGAGGTCGAGGGGGGCTGACGCGTGATGACGGAGGAGGACGACCGGGAAGCTGCAATCCATCAAGGGCCTAGGACCTGCCCCGCTCGGGGCATGATGGGATCCCTGCCGTGGTTCTCCGGAGCAAAGAAGAACCGGGGCACGCTACCGGGGACATAAAAATATGGAACATCGCGAAGTCCTCGCCACAATAATACTGGTGGGACTAATGTTGCGAGGAGTAGAGGAACCGGAGGGCGGAGAATAATTGGCCGGCCAGAAAAGTCACCGTGGCGCCAATGAGCGGGTACCATGGCCAAGCGACAACGATTCCCAGTGGTGGCAGACCGAATTGCAGACCCATGAGGATGGTAAGACCTGTCGCGGCACCGAGAAGCGCGGCGGTTTGGTTGACTCGCGTGGTGAGCGTTCCCAACAAGAACACCCCTAACAGAATCCCTGCTGAAAAACCAGCGATCGTTAGCGCGTTACCGATCACGGACTCATGGAACGTGGTTGCCCAGATCCCGATTCCGACCTGTAACATGCCGAAGCCGGCGCAGAGGAACCGTGACAGACGCAAGAGGGCCTTTTCGTCAGGACGACGAGAACAACGAGGCAGGTAGAAGTCGTTGACGACGGCCGAGGCCGAGGCGTTCAATGAGCTGGATAGCGTACTCATCGCTGCCGCCAAAATGGCGGCAAGCATCAGTCCGATCAACCCCGTGTTGGCGGGGAACGAGTGAACAATGAAGTGCGCGTACACCTCGTCCCCTCTGGCGAACTGAATTTCTGGATGATGGGAATAGTAGCAGGCTAATTGCACGCCGATGAACAGAAACATGGCGAACTGCATGAACACGACCACGCCGCTGAGAACAATGGCTCGACCGGCATCTGGCTGGCGGCGAGCGCTGAGGTAGCGCTGGACCATCATCTGATCGGTGCCGTGGGTGCCGAGGCTCAGTGCCGCACCGCCCAAAAGGCCTGCCCACAGGGTGTATGGATCGGACAGCAGCCAACGCCACCACGATTGCGTACCGTCGGGCGGACGGATGGAGAAGATGTGGAGTTTTCCTTCGGCATGGGCGAATCGCCAAACTTCGTCCCATCCACCGGGGATCGCCCGAGCGATGAGAAACACGGAGACGGCGCCGCCGAGCATGTAGATCACCAGCTGGATACAGTCGTTCCAGACGACAGATCGCATCCCGCCGAGATAGGTGTAGACGATGGTGGTCAAACCTATGGCCAAGGCGCTGATCGGTAGCGACCAGCCAGCCATTTTTTGCAAGACGATGGCCGCCAAGAACAGACGCAAACCATCGCCCACGTTGCGCGTGACGAGAAACAAGCCCGATGCGGCTCGCGTAGCGGCAACTCCGAAGCGCTGTTGGAGAACCTCGTAGGCACTGAACAGTTTCCCGCGAAAAAAACCAGGCAGCAGCAAATGCACCACTAAAAATCGCCCTATCAGAAATCCGCAGGCGAGTTGCAGGAACTTCATGCCGGTGTCACCATAACCATGTCCTGGCAGACTCAAGACGGTTGCCGTACTGGTCTCCGTGGCCACGATCGAACCGAGAATCGCCCACCAGGGCAGATTTCGCCCGCCGACGAGGAAGGTTTCCAGTGAATCTTGCCGCCCAGCCAACCGCACCCCCACGATGATCGAGGCGGCTACGGCGCCGAGCAGGACCAGCAGATCGACGATGCCGAGATTCAGATTCGCCGTAGCCAGTGGTGCCATGTAGGTCGCCATGGGAGTACCTTCGTGCTGCCGTGCGGGAGAAACGAAACGTTCTGCCGGGAATTTGCTGAGCGTTGTATGATAACCGCTTTACTCTGCTCATTCCCCGGTCTTCGCAGGTATGGATCTAGTATGGACGATTTGACGACCGAGCAACGCAATGCCGCCTCGCTTCATCTTGATTCGATGAGTGCCCTGGAAATCGTCCGGTTGATGAACCAGGAGGACGCGCGTGTCGCGCCGGCGGTTGGTCGAGAGGCGGAGCGAATTGCCCAAGCCATCGACTGGATCGCTGAGGCGTTTCGTCAAGGAGGGCGACTTGTCTACCAAGGGGCTGGGACTTCCGGGAGACTGGGGGTGCTGGATGCCTCGGAGTGTCCGCCGACGTTTAGCACACCGCCGGAAATGGTCGTAGGATTGATCGCCGGTGGGCCGACCGCGTTGACGCGCGCGGTTGAGGGTGCTGAAGATCATCCAGAGTTGGCGGTGAAGGATCTGCAGCAGATCGATTTTTCCCCGTCAGACGTTCTGGTAGGCATTGCCACCAGCGGTCGCACGCCTTATGTGCTGGGCGGACTGGATTACGCCCGTACCCTGGGGGCGAAGACGATCGGATTGACCTGCAACGCTGCCACGGATCTGCATGGTCGCGCTCAACTGGTGATCGCTCCGGTCGTGGGGCCCGAAGTGCTCAGTGGCTCGACTCGCTTGAAGGCGGGCACTGCCACCAAGATGGTGCTCAATATGCTGTCCACGGGAGCGATGGTGCGGATCGGCAAGACCTACGGCAATTTGATGGTCGACCTGCGGGCCACCAATACGAAGCTGCGTCAGCGAAGTGTGCGCATCGTGCGGGAGGTGACCGGCTTGCGTGCGGAGGCAGCACAACAGTTGCTAGAACGTTGCCAGGGTGAGGTCAAGGTGGCCATTGTCGCCCACTTGGCCGAGGTTTCACCGGAGGAGGCCGACGCGCTATTGCAGCGGGCCGACGGCCATCTGCGAGCGGCCCTTGCCCTGGCCCGAGGAGATCGGGGCGGAGCGATGGAAAGGCGCGGCGATGATTGAGGTACCCCGGTGGATGGTTGGCGTTGATGGGGGTGGCACCTCAACGATCGTGGCGCTGGGCCAGTGGCGTCAGGGGCAGGCGATTGAACGGATAAGTCGAGGGGAGGCGCAGAGTTCCAATCCTGTGGTGTTGGGGGTGGCATTGGCCGTCGACAGGATTGCCGCCGCCATCGATGGCGTGCTCCGCCAGGCGAGAGTAAGGCCAGAGGAGCTGGCTAGCCTGTGTGTTTGCATGGCAGGTGGTGCAGATGCCGATACCGGTCGCGTGGTGACCAGAGAGTTGCGAGCCAGGTATGGAGCGTCTACCGTCGTCGTCACGCATGATGCCGAGTTGCTCTTGGCGGCATTGCACCCCCACGATCACCCGCCACAGCAGCCGCTGCAAGGCGTGGGTTTGATTGCCGGCACGGGATCGATCTGCTACGGTTCCCATGGTGGCCGCAGCGAGCGATCGGGTGGTTGGGGCTACCTGTGGAGTGACGAGGGGAGTGGTTATTGGTTAGGCCGCTCGTTGCTCGACGCCGCCTGCCGCGCGGCCGACGGAAGGTTGCGAAGCGTGGGGCAAGAAGAGATACTGCGAGCCGTGTTGGATTTCACGACGGTGGATTCGGTGCGCGCTCTGGTTCGCTGGGCCACCTCAGGCGAGCCGACGGAGGTGCGCCAACGGGTCGCTTCGCTTGCCCCCCTGGCATTCGCTTTGCATCAACTTCCACCGGTGGCTGCCATCCTCAAGCAAGGAGCCGAAGAGCTGGCGCAGTTGGTTGTTTCCGTGGTCGAGCGGCTGGGGGTGTCCGCCGGCGACTATCGGTTGGCTCTTGCCGGCGGGTTGTTGCTTCACCAGCCTGATTATCGTCGACTGGTTCTTGACGCCTTGCAACTGGCTGCAGCTGCACCCAAGGCCGTCGAGGTCATTGAGCAGCCAGTGCACGGAGCCCTGCGTTTGGCCCTGTGGGAATGGTTGAACCACCGAAAGGAGGATGGTGCGACTCTCGATAGGTGACACCGGTTGACCGGCTCTGCTGTTTTCATGCGGACGAGAAGGAGCGACCGTCATGGGGCGGCGGTGCGGTCAAGCGTCCAGGTAGCAGCGCTCGGCCGCACTCTCCACCAACAGCAGGCTTGAGCAGCTCAACGCCCCGCGGCAAGGAGAGGTTGGGGACGAGCAGTTGCCAGAGAGACGACAATCAAGGCGACAAACGACAGGGGAATCGTCACAATTCCCGGCTGGCTGAACGGTACGACGACCTCCAGCCACTGTGGGCGAGGGGCGTGGTATACCGAGGAAAATGTATCGGCGCTGAGCAGGATCCAACCGAGCGAGCTGATCATGCCTACCAGCACTCCCGCCATGATTCCTTGGTACGTGGTGCGTTTCCAGAACAAGAGCATTACCAGAGCGGGCAAGTTCGCGGACGCAGCGATGCTGAATGCCCAACCGACCAGGTAGCCCACATTCATGTTCTCGAACAGCACACCCAAGACGATCGCCACGGCGCCGACGATGACCGAGGCCACTTTGGCCAATCGCACCTGCTCGGCCTCGCCCAATCCCATGGCGAGGAAATAACCGGCAACATCATGAGCAACGGCGCCGGCCGACGCCAAGATTAATCCACTCACGGTCCCCAACACGGTGGTGAAGGCAATGGCGGAGATGATGGCGAACAACCATTCGTTCAGGCTGCGGGCGAGCAACGGAGCGGCCATGTTGGTGTCCGTGGGGTCCAACGCTCCGCTGGTCATGGCCCCCAATCCCAGGTAGAGGGTGAGGATGTAGAAGAATCCGATGGCGGCAATGCCGACGATCGTGCTTTTGCGCGCTGCCACGGCGCTGCGCACCGTGTAGTACCGAATCAAGATGTGCGGCAGCGAGGCGGTGCCGCAAAAAAGGGCGAACATCAGCGAGATGAAGTTCAGTTTCGAGGTGAGGCCCGGTTGGCGAATACCGGCAAATTTAGGGTGTTCACCGGGGCTCAACACCTCACTGCCGCGAGTTAGTCGGGGGTAGAAAACCGTGGTCGGGCCAGCTGCGGTAGGGATTTTTTCGCTCCGCCATAGCAGCAAGTCACTATCTCCAATCTCGCGCAGGTAAGCAATCGGGCCCAGGGGGCCGGTAGAGTGGTCTTGAGCCAATCGCACGATATGACCTATCGGATGCAACTGATTGATCGAGCCGTCGGGGTTCTTTTCCCCCAGCGGTCGTCCGTTGACCCACACCGAGCCGTCATCACGGTGCTGCAGGGTCTGGCATTCGCGCAGTTCGATCATGTCGTCGCTGCGCTCTACTCGAAAAACCATGGAGTGGCCTTGGGGAGATGTTGCCATGACGTATTGGTTCGCCGCTTGTTGCCAGGGGCTGTCGTCAGCAGGCAAAGCAGGATTAACGAAACCGGCGGCCTGCAGGATGGCCTCCGGCGTCGATTCTGCCGGGCCTGTCACATGCACAAACTGGTAGCCGTCCACTCCGCCTGTGGAGGTGCGCAGACCCCGAGCCAGGATCAAGACTGCCATCACGGCGGTGAAGAACACCAGCAGCGAACCCTTGAAAAATTGCACCCAAGTGGTGGATACCATTCCGGCAGTGACCACGATGAAGATCACCACGGCGCCGACGATCAATACGCCCGCCCAGTGGGGTAGACCGAGCAGCGGTCTCACTAACGCTCCGGCACCGACCATTTGCGGGATCAAGTAGAACAAGCTGACGATCAGCGTGCTGATTCCGGCCGCCAACTGGATCCCTCTCGACTGAAATTTGGCATTCAAGGCATCGGCGAACGTGTATTTGCCCAGCCGTTTCATCGGTTCAGCGATGACGAACAGCGCCACGATCCAACCGGCGAGAAAGCCGATGGAATAGAGGAAGCCATCGTAGCCGTAGAAGGCGATCATGCCACAGATGCCCAGGAACGAGGCGGCGGACAAGTAATCCCCGGCGAAGGCGATGCCATTGACCCACCAAGGAATCTGGCCATGGGCTGCGAAGTAGCCGGCCGACGAGCGGGTGCGTCTTCCCAAATACAGGCTCAACCCCAGCGTGATCAGCACAAACAGAACGAAGATGGAGACCGCCATTACCGAGGGTTCATAGATCACGGCTGGCTCTCCTGCTCACCAGGCGTCTGCCCAGCTTCGTATGCTGATGTTTCCAATTCGGCGCGGCAGGTCCATCCGTATACAACCGCCAACACGAACGCCACGGCGATCAGGGCAAATCCCCACCAGACGGCGAGATTGACTCCGCCGATCCACTCGCGTTGACTTTGCTCAGGAATAAACGCCATTACAAAAACATACGCCACATAGAACAGGGTGTAGATGGCGAACAGAGTGATGCCCCAGCGTGCGTGAGGCGAGTGGGGGGATGTGGCGTTCATCTCGGTGTACTCGGTTGCAAGGAAGGGAAATGCCCAATGCGAGGGCGAAGAACAAGAGGGGGCGGACTGCTGGTCAGGCGAAAAGTCGCTCAACTGCTGGCGCTACGATAGGCCAACAACGAACGCTGAAAGACCCAGCGGCTGATCAGCACCGAGATTATAGCGGCAAAAATGGTGAACATCGCCAGGGGCCAGCGCCAGGAAGTATTGTCGGCAAGCGGTTGGGCGAGGATGCGCGCTGGAACATTCACGACGAGCAGGACGGGAACGATGAAGGTGAACACGACCCACAGCACGATTCCCCAACCGCGGCGATAGATTTCCATGGGGTAGCGTGAGAAATTGGTGATGTAGAACCAGAAGTCGTAAAGCGTCTGATTGCGTCCCAGCCACACGCTGGTCGATGCCAGGCAGGTCATCAGGCTGTAAAGAATGGCCACTCCGCAGGCGCAGTACACGGCGTACAGGCCGACGATAGAAGGGGTCAGCTTCCAGGGCGCGGTGGGGCGATCCTGGAGTTCGTTGATGCTCAGCACCAACAGCCCCATCCCCAGCAAGAAGTTGGACAAGCTGGACCAATGCACTTTGCGAAGGGATACCAGGAATTGGGTGTCGATGGGTTTTAGCAGAACAAAGTCCAAACCACCGGTGCGGATCATCTCGCTGAACTCCTCCGAGTTCGGCATAAAGAATGCCTGCACGATCGAATTGATGATCCAGGTAGTTGCCATGAAAATGAAGAACTCGTATTTCCCCCACCCCGTGTCGGCGCCGATCGATGGCGTATGTTCGAAGACGATCCAGTAGAAGCCGACGTTCATCAACGCCCACGATAAACTGGAAATCGCTTCGATGATAAAGTTGGTGCGGAACATCATGTCGCGAACCAGCGAGTTACGAGCAAAGGTCAAGAAGACCTGCACGTAGTTCGGGTGCTGGGAAGCGTTCTTGTCGTCCATCTGTCCCACCTTGTACGGGTGTTATCCGCCGTAACCACTGTAGCGGCGCACGCCACGAGCATAGAGGTACCGGGCTATGAAAATCATTCCCACCAACCACAGCGCTTCGACGCCCAACTCCTGCCACAACTGGCTGGAAGGGACCTTGCCGAGATAGATCGCCGCGGGGAAATACGCGAGGTAGCGGAAGGGCAGGTAATCAACCGCCCCCCGCCAGCCGACGGGCAGAAGATCGAGCGGGAACATGTGGCCCGATAAGAAAAAATTTAGCAACATGTAGATGAACAGCAACGAGCTGACTTCCAGGAACCAGAAGCCGATCAGACCGATGCACAGGTCGAGAAAAAAGCCCAGGAGGAAAGCGAAGACCAGCGACAGTAGGAAGGCAAGCCCCACCTCGACGGTGGGCCACGCGGGAAAGTAGTCGCCGCATAGGTAGAAGACGAGGGCGAACGGTCCACAGGCGATGGCGTAGTAGGCGGACTTGTGCGCCATACGTGCCAAGAGCATGAATCCGATCATGTCAATTGGTTGCACCAGGTATTTCTTGATTTCCCCTTCGCGGATCTGGCGAGCGACCGTGGAGGCCAGGCCCGGCATGCTGGAAAAGGCCCGTCCGAGCATCGACAGCAGGTAGTAAGCAACCATGTCGTGGAAGGAGTAGCCGGCCAGATGGGACTTGCCAGTTGCTGCTGCCGCCGCATCGAAAATCGCCCACCACAAAAAAATCTGCGTGACGATCGGCAGAAAACGCATCAGGGTGCCCAGAGCAAAGTCCCCACGGTACGCCATCCGTTCCTCTAGGGCGATGCGATAGATGGTCCACCACGTAGAGGCGCGTTGCGGCAAAGTGCGCACGGTCCAGGCAATCACCTTCCCACCTCCACCTCGGCCACGTCGTTTCGGCCAGCGGGCGCATCTTGGAAAAGTTTGGCAATGATCTCCTCCAAGGGAGGGTCTTCGATAGAGATGTCCACGATTTGGTAGCGCTCGAGGATTCGCGCCAGCACGCGTGTGACATCGCTTCGCGCACATCGCAGCGTCACTCGCGGCAGCTCCACCGACTCGACTTCCGCCAACATGGACAGCCCGTCGGCAGTCTGTCCTTCGGCCAGTTGCAACCGTACGATCCGATTGCCACTGAAACTGTCGATGATTTGATCCAACGATCCATCAAAGTGGATGCGACCATCGGTGATCACCACCACACGCTTGCATAACGCGGCCACATCCTTCATGTAGTGACTGGTCAGCAAGATCGTAATCCGGCGCTCCTGCTGGTAAAACTTCAGGAACTGTTGAATGTTATGTTGGGCGACTACGTCCAATCCGATCGTCGGTTCATCCAAGAACAAGACCTCGGGGGAATGCAATAGCGCGGCGATCAGCTCCATTTTCATTCGTTCCCCCAAGGACAATTCACGCACAGGGCGTCCGAGGAGAGGGCGGACCTGAAGTAAGTCGGATAATTCGTCCAACCGCCGCGTGAATTCCGTAGGCGGAATGCGGTAGATTTGTTGGTGGAGGCGGAACGATTCTTGGGCAGGAAGATCCCACCACAACTGATTCTTCTGTCCCATTACCAGCGCAAAACGCCGGCGATATTCGTTATCACGCTCCCAAGGGACGAAGCCCATGACGCGGGCCGAACCACTAGTCGGATAGATCACTCCAGAGAGAAGTTTCAACGTGGTCGTCTTGCCGGCTCCGTTGGGGCCGAGGAAGGCAACGAACTCTCCCTGTTCGACCTGAAGATTGATTCCCCGCACCGCATAAACCTCGCGGTGCTCCCGGTGGAACAAACCCGCGATCGCGGCTTTCAGGCCCTCGCGCTTCTGGTAGACCCGATAGGTCTTGGTCAAGTTCTCGATTTCAATAATAGCCATAGACGCGGGATTATAGGCGGCAGGCCGCTGTTGGTCAGTACGCCTTTCCGTTGGCGGGAGAAGATCGCCAACGGCCACGCTCTGGCAATTGCTAATTGCTCGCTGGTCACGAGCGGGAAAGTCGCCCACGGGGGAAGGGTTGCCGACGTTGGTGCTGGATGGGATAACCATGGGCCGTAGGTGAAGTAGTGGAGAAGGGGGAGAAGCGAGGCGGCGGAGAGGCCAGGAGGTAGGGAGCGCGAGCATGGAGTTGAGGATCGGACTGGGGCATGACACGCATCGGTTGGAACCCGGTGGGCCACTCAAATTGGGCGGCATCGACTTGGAATTCGATTATCATCTGGTTGGCCACAGTGACGCCGATGTGCTGCTCCACGCCATTACCGACGCCCTGCTGGGGGCGGCCAATCTGGGCGACATTGGTAGTCTCTATCCCGATTCCGATCCGGCCAATCGAGGGCGCGACTCAGCGCAAATGTTGTTGGAAGCCTATATTCGGGTGCAGAGAGAACGATGGCACTTGGTGAATCTCGACTGTGTCGTCTTGGCCGAGCGACCGAAGCTATTGCCCTATCGCCAGCAAATTCAACGGCGCATTGCCGAGCTTCTCAACATCGATCCGCAGCAGGTGGGGCTGAAAGGCAAGACCGGTGAATCGGTAGGCGAGGTAGGCGAAGGACGCGTCATTCAAGCGCAATGTGTCTGTTTGCTCAGCCGGTGACGGGGACACCAATCCGGGGCGAAGAGTTGACCCGGCGGTCGTGAACTCTCACAATTGTGGAAAAGTTCGCGAATGTTCTGGCCTTTCTGGCGATCGGATTCATGACCCAGTCTATCCCAGGTCGAAATGGATTGCCCCCCGGCGGGCATGCCGTTCCCGAGGAGCTGTTGCAGCAAGGGTTGGATGAACGGGAGCGACTGCGTAGGCGAGTGGAAGCTGCCCGCGCGGAGTTGGATCTGTTGGAGTTGGAAGCGGCCCTGCGGCAGGCCGAGCAAGGAGAGCCCTCCGCGCTGCAACAATGGTTTGCCCAACGTGGGCAGGCGTCTCACGGGCCGGCCACGCCCATCGAAAGCTGGGAAGTGATCGTTCCCTTCTGCGAAGCGCGCCTAAAATCGGCTTCCCCCATCGACGCCAGGCCGACAGGCGGGAAGGACCCGGCGGAACAACAGGCCGTGGTCGGCGGCCAATGGCCAGATCCGGCGGCCACAGGCGTCGAAGCGGCCTGGCCGCGGAAGGACGCCGCGCCAATCGATGGTGGTGCAGGTGATTCGCTCCTCGGGGGCACACCGCAGACGTTAGGAAACGCCGGGAGCGATCCAGGCGTCGTCGCAGATCTTACCGGCAGTGCCCGGAAAAATGGCGTGGTTGGTACGACCGAGGCGGGATCGAACTCCAAGCGTGTTGCCTACTCTGCTCCCGCTCTCGCCGTAGAGATGGCCGACGGCAGCGGTGGTATCCGCAAGCGTTCGCTGGTCAAAAAGGTGCGCACGCGAGGGGTCGCGGCCAGTGCCATCGCTCACCTGCTGCTATTGTTGCTCTTGGCGATGGTCACGCTGCGCAATGCTCCCCCGCCGACCGGCATGGCGTTTGAGGCAGCGACGCCGATGCCAGAGGAGGTGGAGGTGGTGGAGATGCCCGAGCCGATGGAGGTCGACGCGCCCGCAGAATCGACGGAGAAGGTCGATCCGCCAGCGGCAGTCGAGCTGAGCGACCTCAGCGAGCAGTTGGCCGAGCAGTTCGAGTCGACGGAACTCCTGGCTGTCGATCCAGCTTCCCCGGCCAGCCCCTCCGCCGTCGAGGCAAGCAAACTGTTCGCCTCCAATTCTGCCGCCATGGCGACCGTGACGGCGCAGTTCTTTGGGGCGGCGGCGGGAGGCAACGCCTTTTGCTATGTCATCGACGGTTCGGGAAGCATGCGCGGTGGGCCCTGGGAAGCGGCCAAAGGGGGAGCTCATCCGCTCGTTGGCCAGTCTCCGCCCCCATCAGCGGTTCTATGTCATTTTCTTCAACCGCAAGGTTCACGCCATCGGGCTTCCAGGGGAGGCTGAACCGGCCGATCATTTGCTCTACGCCACCGAAGAGAATGTCAAGCACGCGCAGCGATGGCTGCAGACGTTGGAAGTCGACGTAGGGGCTCCGCCGATCAAAGCCCTGGAGTTGGCCATCTCCCTGGAGCCGGACGCGATCTATTTGCTCACCGATGGCGTTACCACCGTCGACGTGGCCGGCTATCTGCGGGAAGTCAACCGGGTGCACGATCTGATCTATGGCGAGCAAGTCAAGGTGCCCATTCACACCATCGCTTTCTACTCGATGGATGGCCAGGCATTGTTGCGAAGGATCGCTCAAGAGAACAACGGGCAATTCGTCTACGTACCCGACCCGCGACGGCCCGGCCGGTAAGCATTGCCCGACGTTCCTCGCTACGTGTTTGGATTGAGGGCGTCAGGTGGAAGGCACTGTGGCACCGCGGTCGGCGGGACAGCCGCCGAGCGGGACGGTCTGTCGATGTTCCCAGCCTGGCGACTTCATTGCCGCAGGGCGTGCAGCGGGGGCAGGGCACGGCAACTGGGGACGCTGTCCTTCCGTGATCGCGTTGTGCCACCTAGAATGTGGAGCCAGATTGTTGGCGGTCGTTTCGCAGCTTGTTCCCACAGGGCGTTGAGCAAATGGCAACAGATACGGTCCAAAGTCGCGTATTCAATTTTTCCGCTGGTCCAGCCGTCATGCCGCTTCCGGTGCTCGAGCGGATTCGAGAAGAAATGTTGTGCCTGCCTGGGGCAGGGGCGTCGATCCTTGAAATCTCCCATCGCAGCAAAGAATACATCGCCGTGCAGCAACAGGCCAAGCAACGGCTCATGCGCTTGCTGGGGTTAGATGACCGATTCGAGGTGCTTTTTCTGCAGGGAGGCGCGAGGCTCCAATTCTCCATGGTGCCGATCAATCTACTGCGGGGAAGAACTCAACCGGCGCAGTACGTGATTACCGGTTCCTGGGGGAAGAAGGCTCTGGAGGAGGCCCAGAAGGAAGGTCCGGTGGAAGTCGTCTACGATGGTAAATCGCACAACTATAGTCGCTTGCCTGATCCCTCGGAGTTGAGCTTGGCTGCCGACGCATCCTACGTGCACATCACCAGCAACGAGACCATTCAAGGTATTCAGTTTCAGACGGATCTGGACACTGGCGGAGCTCCGTTGGTGTGCGATGCCTCGAGCGATTTCCTGTGCCGGCCGCTGGACATCGAGCGCTACGGAGTGATCTACGCTTGCGCACAAAAGAACGCTGGGCCGGCTGGGGTAACGGTAGTGGTGATTCGCAAAGAGTTGTTGGAGCGGACGCCGGACAACTTGCCAGGGTATCTGAGCTACCGTAATCACGCCGAAGCCGATTCGATGTGGAACACGCCTCCGACCTTTGCCGTCTACGCCTTGGGGCTGGTGGCTCAGTGGCTGGAAGAGACGGTTGGAGGACTGGATAAGATGTTGGAGGTCAACAAGAGGAAGGCAGCGAGACTGTACGAAGTGCTGGATGCGTATCCCACGTTCTACCTGGGCCATGCGCGCCCAGAAGACCGATCGCTGATGAATGTCACCTTCCGGTTGGCCCAGCCGGAGTTGGAGGCGGAGTTTCTTAGCCAGGCTGCCGCGCAGGGGCTTAGCGGTCTAAAGGGGCATCGCAGCGTTGGTGGTATGCGTGCCAGTATTTACAATGCGATGCCCATCGAAGGTGTGGCTGCCTTGGCGGACTTCATGCGCGAATTCGCCGCTCGCCACGCCTAGGCCTGCCGGTCGGCAGTCTGGCGATGGACGCATGGTTGCCGACGAAGATCAGATGGGGGAGGGTCGTTTTTTCTGCAGCGTTGAAGTTGCCCATCCAGTCGATTGAGACGCTGAGGAAGGGACGGCCGGCCAGGTGGATTTTGGATATTGGAACAGCCATAAAAGAAGACCGTCATGAGTAAATTTCGAATCGGAGTATTGGATTCTATCGCTCCTGAGGGGATTGCGCTCCTGGATGCCGAGCCGGCATGCGAATATGAAGTGCGTACGGGGTTGAAGGGAGAGGATTTGCGGCAGGCGCTCAACGAGTTTGATGGCGTGATCATCCGCAGCGGGGTGAAGATCACCGCCGACGCGTTGGAGGGGAACAAGCGACTGCGGGCGATTGTCCGCGCAGGTGTGGGCACGGATAACATTGACAAGCAGGCGGCCACGCGCCTCGGCATCGTCGTCATGAACACACCGTCGGGCAACACGCTTTCCACGGCCGAGCACGCCTTCGCGCTGATGTTGGCCTTGTCACGGAACATCGCCCCGGCCTATCAGTCCTTGATAGAAGGGCGCTGGGATCGCAAGAGTTACATGGGGACTCAGTTGGCCGACAAGACGCTGGGCATTGTCGGCATGGGGCGGATCGGTCGCGAGGTGGCCAGTCGGGCTTTAGCCTTCCGCATGAAAGTTCTCGCCTACGACCCGTTTCTTACCGATGAACAGGCGACGAAATTGGGAGTGCAGCGGGTCGAGTCGGTGGACGCCATGCTGCCGCAGGTCGACTACTTGACGGTACATACACCGTTGACCGACGAGACTCGCAATCTGATCGATTTTCCACAGTTGGAGAAGCTCAAACCGGGGGTGCGATTAATCAACTGCGCCCGCGGTGGGATCTACAACGAAGCGGCGTTGGTGCAAGGGCTGCAGTCGGGCCGCATCGCGGGAGTGGCGTTGGACGTATTCGAATCCGAGCCATGCACCGACAGCCCGCTATTCGGAATGCCTGGTGTCGTATGTACGCCGCATCTCGGCGCCAGTACCGAGGAGGCGCAGACGCAAGTGGCTGTCGAGGGGATACAATTGCTTCTGGGCTACCTCAAGAACGGGGAAATTCGTCACGCGGTGAATGTAGCGGCCATCGATCCGAAAACGCTGGCCGCGCTGAGGAGTTACTTGGACGTGGCCTACCGCCTGGGGCTATTTCTCTCCCAGTGGCACGGCGGTTCGATCGACAGAGTTCAGTTGACCTACCGCGGGGAAGTTGCCGAGCGGCAGACGGATTTGTTGACCAGCGCCTTTTGCGCCGGATTGCTGGAGCGGGCGCTGGAAGAGGACGTGAATATCATCAACGCCCAGATGTTGCTCCGCGAACGTGGGATCGAGTTGCAGGAGCAGCGGCAGCAGGATCACGGTGCCTTCCGCTCCTCGGTCGTTGCTCTAGTGCATGGTGATGCTCGCCAGGCACAAGCCGCCGGGACGGTCTTCGGTCATACGATGCCGCGTCTGGTGATGATCGATGATTATCGCCTGGAATCGTATCTCGATGGCCACCTGCTGGTGTTCACGCACCAAGATGTTCCAGGCATTATTGGGAAGGTGGGGACGATCTTTGGCGAGCATGGAATCAATATTGCGCAGATGGCGGTGGGGCGAGCCGAGGAAGCGCCCGGCGGACACGCCATCGGTGTGCTCAATCTCGACACGCCCCCCAGCGACGAAGCGTTGCGGGAGTTGTTAAACGTGCCGGCCATTCAACGCGTACAACCGATCGAGTTGCCGCCGGCCGGTAGCTTGCCGTCATGGTTGCAGTAAAAGTAAGGTTTCATGGACATCGATGTTGCCAGTCGTTGCACCGTTTGTCGCTGCTACGTCGACCATGAGGACCTCTTTTGCGCCAATTGCGGCGCTGAACATGAAACGACGGCTCCCCCGCCTCCCTCGCAGATGGTGGTCAGCTTCACTTGCCAATCGTGCGGCGCCTCGATGCGTTACGACGCGGCCGCGCGTGCCTTGCGCTGCCCATTTTGTGGAAGTACTCGCGTTCAGGAGCAGCCGCCGCATCGAGAGGTCGTTGCCGAGCGGATGGTCGCGCCGCGGATCGGTCGAGCCAAGGCGGAGCAGATTTTGCGTGCATGGTTGCGCAAAGGATTTTGGCGACCAAGCGATGCGGAGGCGGCCAGTCGCATCGCCGAGATGACTGGCGTCTTCGTCCCCTTTTGGGTGTTCTCCGTGGAAACGTCGACTCGCTGGACGGCTGATGTGTCTCCTCCACCCCCTGGCCGTCATGGTACCTGGCGCCCCGTCTATGGGAAGTTTGCCAGTCGTTACGAACAGGTGCTCGTCCCGGCCAGTAGCGTGTTGACGGTGGCCGAGACGGAGGCGATCGCACCGTTCGAGTTGGACGAGTCGCCGGTGGAGCCCGAGCCGGTGCCTCGGGGATGGGTGGTCGAGTCGTTCAAATTGTCCCGGAAAGCGGTGCGTCCTGTGGCACGAGGCGTGATCGAGCAGTTAGAGCTTGCACAAGCAGTTGCACAATGCGGAGGACGACGTCATCGCCATGTACATGTCAACGTGCAACTAGAAGGGCTCGTCGGTCGGCCCGCGCTAATCCCAATTTGGATTCTGGTTTACCATTACCGCAAGCGGCCCCATCGAGTGCTGATCAATGGTCAGACGGGTAAGATCCATGGCCAGGCACCATTCGCCGTTGTCAAGCTCGCCGTTCTTATCCTCGTGGCCGTCATCGTTCTGGTGGTGCTGCTGGCGGTGGGCGTGTTGGTCAGTTCGCGGTAGACATATCAGGAGGAGGAATCCTCCTGCAGAAGAGGTGATCGCGAACTGGGAGCGGGAGCCTAGGGAGCAGGGCGTTCCCGCGGAGAATGATGCTCTCACCCGCACCATTGCCCCTCAGGCTGTGTTCCCTGTTGCCGGTTCACGTCAAGCTGTGGTGGCAGGTGGCCACGAGCCAGTTGTGCTCGCCTGCCTCCGGGGACGCCCGCCCCTCGTTCTCAGGGTAGGGAGGCGTGATGGCCAGCCAGTCTCTTTGCTAGCTTTCCTATTTGCCGGGTCTCGCATGTCGTAGTTCGTTCCTTTCCGCTATGATTGAAAACAAAGCAGGGTGGCTAGTCGGGACGCCACGGCGGGGCCGCAGAGCTAGGGATAACAAGCGTCGGATGTGGTTAGGGAGAGCGAACGGTGGTACGAGAGTCGATGATGCAGCCGCCAGCGCCACAGGAGGAAAACGATTCGGCGCTGCGCCCCAAGCGAATTGCAGATATGATCGGCCAACGGGCAGTGATTGACGTGTTGCAGATCGCCATCGATGCGGCCCGCAAGCGTGACGAGCCGTTGGGGCATATTCTTTTTGATGGCCCACCGGGACTCGGCAAGACGACTTTTGCCACGTGCATCCCGCGGGAGCTGGGGGTGTCCGTGCAGATGGCTAGTGGCCCCGCCTTGAAGGCCCCCAAGGACATCATCCCCTACTTAACCAACCTCGAAGACCGGTCGGTGTTGTTTATCGATGAGATTCATCGGCTACCCAAAGCAGTAGAAGAATACCTGTACACTGCGATGGAGGATTTTCGAATCGACATCGTATTGGGAGAGGGCGTCAGCGCCCGGACGCTCAATCTGCAGCTCAAGCCGTTCACCCTGATCGGTGCCACCACCCGCGCCGGCATGCTCAGTGGGCCGCTCCGTGATCGTTTTCAAATCCGCGAGCATCTGGGATTCTATTCGCTGGGAGAGTTGACGGCTATCGTGCAAACGAATGCCCAGAAGCTGGGGGTGGAGATTCACGACGAGGCGGCCGAGGAGATTGCGCGTCGCAGTCGCGGTACGCCCCGGGTGGCAAACAATCGGTTGTTGTGGGTGCGCGATTATGCGATGAGCAAAGCCGACGGGCGGGTTGATCGGGCCATCGTCGTCGACGCGATGCGCATGATCGGCGTGGATCCGCTGGGGTTGGATCGTCAAGATCGACGGTATCTGGAGACACTTATTCGAGTCTTCGGCGGCGGACCAGCGGGGATTGAAGCGATCGCGCATACCATGAATGTGCCGTCCGATACTTTGGTAGACGAGGTGGAGCCGTTCCTGTTGCGTTCGGAGTTGATGATCCGGACGACGCGCGGACGCTGTGCGACTCCGTTGGCATTCGAGCATTTACAAGTCTTTCCACCGAGCGGTGGAAAACGATCCGGGCAGCTTCCGTTGTTTCCCGAAGAATGAACATACTGTTGGCCGGACAATGTTCCCCCGCCGGACGATACCGGGGCACTTGGTGATCAGATCGATCTCCCGGCAGTAGTAGTTGGAAAACTTGTTGAGACCGATGCTTTCTGTTGCAAACAGAGGCTGCGGAGCCCCCTGTGATGAGAAGACCCACATGGGGATGCTGCACGCGCGAATCTGGTGGTAGAAAAGTAGGAAAGGGCAGAAGAACAATGGTTACGACACGGCGCGAAGTATTGCAGGCGATGGGGACGGTGGCCGCCTGGTCTTCCTTGCCTGGCGGCGCCTCGGTGGGCCTGCGTGCCGAGGAAGAGCCGAAACCTGCTGTTGATCGCAAGGGACGCATTCGACAATCGGTAATGGGGTGGTGCTTCAAACCGATGCCGGCCGTGGAGCTGGCTCGGTTAGGGAAGCGTCTGGGATTGGTTGCTATCGAGGGAATCGACAGGAAGGACTATCCCGCTGTCGCAGAACTCGGCCTGAAGATCTCGTTGGTTGGTAGCCATGGTTTCGCCACCGGGCCGGTCGATCCCGATAATCACGCCGAAGTTATCACCAAACTACGAGAAGCCATCGATGTGGCAGTAGAATACAACAGCTCCAATGTCATCACGTTCACCGGTATGCGCGTTCCGGGAATGAGCGACAAGACGGCGATGGACAACTGCGTGACGGTTTGGCAGAAGGTGATTGGCTACGCCGAGCAAAAAGGAGTCACGCTCGTGCTCGAACATCTCAATAGTCGGGATGACAGCCATCCGATGAAAGGACACCCCGGATATTTTGGCGACGATGTGGACCGATGCGCCGATTTGGTGCGGCGAATGGATTCGCCCAGGTTCAAGTTGTTGTTTGACATCTATCACGTACAAGTGATGCATGGCGATGTGATTCGCCGCATTCGGGATTTGCATCCGATCATCGGCCATTACCACACAGCGGGCAATCCCGGGCGTTGTGAACTTGATGACCATCAGGAACTGAACTATCCGCCCATCATGCGCGCCATCCTGGAAACCGGCTATAAAGGGTACGTCGCCCAAGAGTTTATCCCCACGTGGGATGATCCGGCCCGATCCCTAAAGCATGCGATCGAAACGTGCGACGTCTAAACGCCTCCGGGCGTATGGTTAAAGTTTCTGCCCACCACGACGCCTAAGTTGTTCACCTGGAGGAATTCCACTGCGGGGGGCGTGTTCTATCGCCTGAGCACCCTCCCGCCTGTGACCGAGTGAGTAACGCCATGCGGACTGCCGTGCTGCAGGTCGGGGATCTCCCCCGTGCGGGCTCGGGCTTCGGTGCCAGTTGATGGTAGGGGTGTTCTGACAAACTCGCCAGGCGGCGAGCAGGGGAGACACCCAAACAGGCAGGCCTTGTTCTTCCTGTCTTGTTACCGAACATTGTGTGTGAAAATCCTAACAGGAGTATGCGTTGCCGGAACAACCCTCGGCGCGACGGTGGCGATCGACCGCGGGGGGAAGAATTTGGGGGCCCTAAGGGTAGACGCCGGGAACGATTCGGGGCGTTTCGGTGGATGAATCGGTGGAGAGGCGAGGCGTGAAAGGTCGCTATGATGCCCTTGCCTGAAGATTAACGGTGGGTAAGTGGGCGTATTTCTTTTTTTATTTTTATCGCCCCAATATTGAAGCGATTCAGCCGATTAACAGTAGAGCGACGCTGGACTTTCGCAAGCGTCGGTGGAAGCCGGGAACCTGGTTTGTCCGGGTGGTGTCTAAGACGACCGATGCGGTTTCCTTTTCTGGCCGAGAGACAGCCGGGCGCTGTTAGGCTGCCGCTTACCGGCGAGCAATAATGCCAGCGCAGGTAAAGGTTCGGCTCCCGATTCCTACTGGCGGTATGCTCATGGCAGTAAGTTGTTTGTCGAGAGACAAGGCTCGAGAAAGTCGTGGGGGCGATATGTCCGCATTGGGTTATGCCTTTGCCTTGTTGGGGCTCTCGGCGAGAGAGGCGAGTGTGGGGCGAATTCGTCGGGCGGCGCGGCGAATCGCCAGGAGAATCCACACGGGGGGATTTGGCGGTGCTGAGCGTCAAGCCTTGCTGGCTGAGGTGGCGCTAAGTACTTATCGGATCTTGGATCCTCGGCGTCGGCGGCGATACGCCGAGCGCATTGAATTGAGTTTGCTCGATGAGCTGGAGATGCAACGAGCCCTCCTGGCGCGCCGACCCTTGATAGCCACCGAGGGAAACGGGCCAGCCGTCAAGTCAAGTGGCCGCCAACGTCTCCCTACTCCATCGGTGGGACCGAACCAGGAACGACGAGATCGAAATACCGAGGCGTGCCAGCGATCCTAGGGATTCTCTCTATCGACGTAGGGGAAGGACAAGTCAGCCGCAGTGGAGACGATTGTCGCCGCGGCGCTAACTGCAGGAGAACGGTTGAACAGGCGAGCCATCGATAGCGCTAGCTGGCAGGCGTGCACCAGTTACCAGAGGACGGGCACGGTTGCGCCTTCGCACGGCGCCCATGGGCGGGACGACGCATCGTGTTGAAAAAGCGACAGGGCAACCATTCTCGTTGGGCATGCCTTTCCAGGCCACGCCGATTACGGACCGAAGCGCTTCAGGCAACTTGAGGGGTGATGGTACTGCGGTCGTGCCCAGAAGCGAGATTCTTCTGCAACACGATCACGAGGCAGTTACCGCTTATTCGTTCGATTTACTCGCGGTCACCCGGCCAAAAGCAACCGCAGTCCCGTGAAGATCATCACCAGGATCATGCTCCAGAAGACGAGGCGGTTGCCTTTGAGGATGGCCAGCCGAGCCCCGCAGACGCCACCGGCCACGTTTCCCACTGCCATCAACAAGCCAGGAAGCCAGGCGACCAAGCCATGAAAAACAAAGATCACGGTGGCCAGTAAGGTGACCAAGAAACCGATGACGTTCTTGATTGCATTCGACTGGACCAGGTCGCCCGTGTTGAGCAGGCTCATCGCCAACAGCAACAAGATGCCCATCCCGGCTTGGATGAAGCCAACGTAGATGCCAATGCCGAAGAAGATCCCACAGGTTACCCATGCTCGCGGTTCCGACTGGTGTGGCCTTTGTTCGATGAAGCGTCGAGGATTGGCTAGCATCAGCATGGCCATGATCAAGAACAACGCCCCGAAGACCGGTCGGAACGTATCCGGCGGCAAAGCGATGGCCAACTCGGCTCCCACGGGCACGCCGAGGAGAGTGGGCAGGGTCAGTCTAAGGGCCCGCCGACGATCGAGTTGACCATGTCGATGGAAGGTAATGCTGGCACTGGCCGACGAGAGGAGGATGGCCACGCGATTGGTCCCATTGGCTAGCTTGGGATCCATGCCGCACAGGAACATCAGGGCCGGTAGCGTAAGGAAGGAGCCGCCGCCGGCCAGTGTATTGACGACACCAGCGAGAAAGCCGGCTGGTATCAACAGCGTGTACCACAACCAATCGTCGCCGGTCATGGGACATCCAACTCATATTCGACCCAACCGCTCATCGTTTCGCCAGGTGGGCAAATCTGCAGATGCGCTGCCTCCTCCATGCCCCGGGAGTGAAGGTTGTGAGCGTCGGTGCTGCACGTCTGGCTTTCCACGCCGAAGAACGGCCGATCGGGCGTCCACACCACGAGGTGAGTGAATTCGGGGCTATGACGGATTGTGATGCCACGGTTCACGTCGCGAAATTCGATCGTTACGGGACGGTCGGGAGTAAGACCGAAAAACACGTCGTCCAACACGTGCTCCGACAAACGCAGCGGTTGTCCCAGCGGATAGTCCAGTTCGTCGGCCGGGATGAGCCTACCGGTGGGAAGCTGCCGCTCCGCCTCCATCCAGTGAGTAGCCGGGATGGTGAGGTAGGTTTGCTCTCGGGTTCCTTGGTACAGGAAGTAGGGATGCAAGGCAAAACCAAAGGGAACCGAAGATGTCCCCTGGCGATTGTCAACGGTGTAGGTCCAGCGAACCGTGCGAGAACGAACGCTGATCCGCAAACGCAGCAGGTGGGGAAAAGGAAACTGCCGAAATAGATCGGTGCCTTCCCGAAAATCGGCGACGCATTCTACCCATGCCGACAGCGCGTCCGTACCAACGCCCGCTACTTCCCATGGGCTGTGGCAGACCAGGCCGTGAATAAAGTGAGGGCCGGCGTTGGGGGGAAAACGGTATTCTTTCCCAGCAAAGACAAAGGTCGCTTGGCGGACACGATTGGGAGTGGGATAGAGAATGGGGACACCGCAACGGACGCCGGCGATCGCTTCTAGCTTTTCCGGTTGCAACACAAACTCGATACCGTGGCACACGATCGAAAAAGTGTTCGCCCCTTGCTGCGGGGCGATCCGTACGGTGGTGTCGTCGGCCTGCAGTTCGACAATCGACTGTCCATGTTCCGTTCGCATCCGTGCACTGGTGGTAGGATCGGCGCGGGCGTGGGCGAGGCAAAAGGCGGCCACCGCACCACAGGCGATAAGGCGGCCAAGGAAACGGAGGGGATCGCTCATGGTCTATCGCTCGCTTGTTATTGGGGGGCTGATGGTCCGTGTGCGAGTCTGACGAGGTCGGACTGCGAAGTCAAGCAGCCCAAGACCTAACGGGCAAGTGGCATTGGATGGCGAGGTGCGGAAGCCGAGTCACGCATCGAGGGGGTGGTTTGGCGGGTGGTCATGCGTAGTCACGGTCCTGCAGGCTATCAAACACCAACTGACCGCCGAGGAATACCTGCTCGACCTGAAGCTCCTTGTTCAGGACGACTAAATCGGCCCGCTTGCCGATGGAGATGCTGCCGACATGGTGGTCGATGCCACTACGTTGAGCAGGGGTCAAGCTGGCCATGCGCACCGCATCGTGTAGCGGAATGCCCACCACCGAAACCATGTGGCGGACCATCCAGTCGAGTCCTCGGACCGAGCTGGCGAGGCTTTTCCGATCACTTGTCCAACCGACTTGTCCGTCGCTGTAGAGCAAGGTGCCATCCTCAAAGTGGCCGAATCGATACTGGCCAGGTGGTTGATCCAACGCGCGATTGCAGTCGGTTACCAAGCAGAGTCGTTGTGGTCCGATCAACTGATAGGCAAAACGTAAAAGTTCGGGGGCCAGGTGGCAACCATCGGCGATGACTTCGGTACTCATCTCGGCAGTGGCTAAGACGAACTCTGCCATGCTGGCTTGCATGGGCGTACCGAAACGCTGACGAAGCGAGGCTACGCTGCTCATCGCACACCAAAAGTGATCGACATGCCGCAAGCCGGCGCGGTAGGCCAGCTCCATTTCACTCCAACTAGCATTGCTGTGACCACAGGTCACCAGGCAACCGGCCTGGGCGGCTTGGCGATAGAATTCCGTCGCGCCGGGCAACTCGGCCGCGCAAGTCGCGATCTTCACCATGCCGGACGCCAAGTAGGCTAGGTATTCCTTTGCTTCAGGCGGTCGACATCCTTCCGTGGAGTGGCACCCGACCTTGTCTGGGGCGAAGTACGGGCCGTAGAGGTGAATGCCTTCCATTCTGGCGCCTAGGAGAACGTTTTGTTGTTGCTGCTCGATCGCTTTTCGACAGGCGTCGAGCATGGCGGTGATGCGGTGGGGGGAGCCAGTGGTGGTGGTAGGAAAGATCGTCGTCGTACCATGCCGCAGGTGAGCGTGGCAGGCGGTGAGTACGGCCTCCACGTCGCCATCCATGAAATCCGCACCACCTCCACCGTGAACGTGGAGGTCGACGAAGCCAGGAACGAGCCACCGGCCCTCCAAGTCGACGCGGGGCAGGGCAGGGGAGGGGGGATGGGGGAGGATGGCCTCGATTCTTCCGTCGCCGATCACGATGGAGATGTCTTCAGCGACGCGGTCGGGCAGAACGATGTGCCCGCCGCCAAAAACAAACTGTTGCATCGGCGATGTGCCTCCATCTTCGTGGGTTGCGCGGCCGCCGCATACTCGTCGCCAGCCATCAGATAGCAAATGGGTGGCAAGTGCAACAGCCGGGTCAGCTCGCCCAGGACCAGAAACGCCAGGGGCCCGGTCCCGTTTGCCCCGGGGGAAACTCGAGGAATCCGTGGCTTTGGGAAAGTGCTACCAGGTCACCCGAGCCGCGGAGGTCGAGCAAGCGGGCGGATCCAGAAGTATCGATCTGGACCAAGCGGTACCAGGTGAGGTCGAGTGTCCGTTCATCCGGATTGCTAAGCATTACCGGTGGACGGTGTGGAGTTGGAGGGGCAAGGCCGCCGAGCCTTCGAAGCACCGGTTCGGCAATCACGCGCGAGGTCACCGCCACGCTGACCGGGTTGCCAGGCAATCCCAGGACCGGTTTGCCGTTGATGGTGGCCCCGAGGACTGGTTTGCCCGGGCGTATCGGCAAACGGTGAAAATGGATGGTTCCGCCCAGTTGATCTATCGCCTGGGGAACGTAGTCGGTATCGCCCATGGAGACACCTCCGGTCAGCAATACTGCGTCGCAGGTCGTATACGCAGCGTGTAAGGCGTCGGCCACTGCTTCCAGCGTATCACCAACCGGTCGGATGTGGGTTAAATGCAGCCAACGATGGCGGGCGATCCAGGCTTGAAGGAGAGGGCCGTTCGAGTCGCGGATCTGCCATGGGGCGACCGTTTCACCTGGAGAAACCAGTTCATCGCCCGTATTGAGGATGGTGAGGCGTACCTGACGCCGTACCGACACTCGCCGGGGAGCAAAGCTCGCCGCGGCCGCAACGGCTGCTCCTTCCAACAGAGTACCTGTCGGCAAGATCGTTGCACCGGCGGCAGAATTTTCGCCACGGCGGCGAATATTCATACCACGATACAGTCGGTCGCAGGGCAGCATGATACGCACCACGGCTGCTGACTCCTGGGTATCTTCACGGCGAACGACGCAATCGGCGTTAAGGGGAATCGGAGCGCCAGTGAAGATTCGTACCGCGGTTCCGGGAGAAAGTTCAATGGGCGGGTGACCGGCCGCCGCCACGCCGACCACGGGAAGCGGGCGGTCTGAGCAATCGTCCAGGTGGAGCGCATAGCCATCCATGGCCGATACATCCAACGGTGGAGAATCTCGGTCGGCAACCAAAGGCTCCGCCAACGCCCGCCCCCAGGCATCGACCAGATCGATCTCCTCACTTTCCAAGGGAAGCAACTGTTCCACCAGGCGGTCTACAGCGGCCTGAATCGGATCCAACTGCGGCAATTCCATCGAGCGATGCCCTCCCTATCGGCGAACTGCGCGAATGTGCGAGAAACGATGCAGGCAACACGGACGCTGTTTGCGAAAACTGGTCCTGCGACAAATTCATTAGGCATCGTACAATAGGCCGCTGCAATTTACGATTGGTGTTCGTCCTCAGATCGATTCCGCCTACCGTTTGATGTCATGGGAAAGAGCAGTGATGAGTACAGCCGAGCAGCCCCAAGAGGAAAAACGCTTGAATTTTATCGAGCAAGAGATCGAAAAGGACCTGCAAGGAAGGTTCAAGGGCCGGCGTTTAAAGACACGATTTCCTCCTGAGCCGAATGGGTATCTGCACATAGGACATGCCAAGAGCATCTGCTTGAACTTCGGATTGGCCGAGAAGTACGGCGGTAGCTGCAATCTGCGATTCGACGACACGAATCCCACGAAGGAAGAGCAAGAGTATGTCGATGCCATCCAGGAGGACGTTCGCTGGCTGGGATATCAATGGAGTGAACTGCATTATGCCTCCGAGTACTTTGAACAGTTGTACCAGTGGGCGATCGTGCTGATCAAAAAGGGACTGGCTTACGTTTGCGATTTGACCCCCGATCAGATTCGCGAATATCGTGGAACGCTGACCACACCGGGGCGCAATAGTCCCTTCCGGGATCGCAGCGTGGAGGAGAATCTCGATTTATTCCAACGCATGCGGGCGGGGGAGTTTCCCGACGGCGCTCGGACGTTGCGGGCCAAGATCGACATGGCCAGTCCCAATCTGAATCTGCGCGATCCGGTTATGTATCGCATTGTTCACGCGCGTCATCATCGCACTGGTGACGATTGGTGCATCTACCCAATGTACGATTGGGCACATGGCCAAAGCGATTCCATCGAGGAGATCACCCATTCGATCTGCACCTTGGAGTTCGAGGATCACCGGCCCTTGTATGATTGGTTTTGTGAATCGCTCGAAATCTTTCATCCGCGGCAGATCGAATTTGCACGCCTCAATTTGTCGTATACGGTGATGAGCAAGCGCAAGCTGTTGCAATTGGTGCGGGAAGGACACGTGGCCGGCTGGGATGATCCGCGCATGCCCACTCTCCGCGGCTTGCGGCGGCGGGGATATACGCCCGAAAGTATCCGCGCCTTCTGCGAACGTATTGGAGTCGCCAAATTCAATAGCACCATCGACGTTGGGGTGCTGGAGAATTGCATTCGTGAGCACCTCAACCGAGTGGCCCAACGGGCGATGGTGGTGATGGACCCGCTGAAAGTCGTGCTTACCAACTACCCTGCCGACCAAGAGGAACAGGTTGCCGCCGTCAACAACCCGGAGGATTCCACGGCAGGTACACGCGAAGTGCCTTTGACCAAAGAATTGTATATCGAGCGTTCGGATTTCATGGAGGATGCTCCCCGCAAGTTCTTTCGCTTGAAACCAGGGGGCGAAGTGCGGTTGCGCTACGCCTATGTCATCCGGTGCGACGAAGTGATCAAGGATCCGCACACCGGGGAGGTCATCGAATTGCGTTGTAGCTACGATCCGCAGTCGCGCAGCGGATCGGGAGAGCAGCGCAAGGTAAAGGGAATCATCCACTGGGTAAGCGCGAAGCATGCCGTTGAGGTGCCAGTGCGGCTATACGATCGGCTATTCCACGTGGAAGATCCCGAGGACGTGCCCGAGGGTGGTAATTTCCTGGACAACTTGAACCCGGACTCGTTGCATACGGTTACCGCCTTGGCCGAGCCGATGGTGGCTGCGGTTCAACCGGGAACGCGTCTGCAGTTCGAGCGCACCGGCTACTTCGTGGCCGACGAGATCGATTCTCGTCCGACCATGCCGGTGTTCAATCGGATTGTCGGCCTACGCGACTCATGGGCCAAACTGCAGGCCAAAGGGAAAGTGGACTGAGGTGTTGGTGCGGTTTCAACGTCTCTACTGGACCAGGTGGTGAGAGGAACAGGTGGACGCGGAACAAATCGATGCGGACTTTGCCGAGTTCTTGCATCTGCTGCGCGATTTGGTGCGCGAGCCATCGGTCGTGGGGCTGGAGGATTACTTTTTTCGTATCATCCTTCGTGAGCTCGAGGCGTTGGGCGTGCGCGTGAACAGCTATTACGGCTTAGTGGTCGCCGAGGGCCAGGAGCCGGATCGCTTTTACATCTCAGCACACGTCGATCGCCATGGACTGTTGTGCACCGGGCCGAACGAGTTTCAGTATGCAGCGTTCATCGCCGCCAATCGTGGTGAGTTGACCGGCGATTCGGTATCTGAGCAGTTCATGGAAACGGTGGCAGGACGCTTTCGCGGGCAACGCGTTCAAGCCCACACGCCATTTGTCGGTGCCTATTTGGGGCAAGGGGTGATCGGCGAGAGTTACGTTTGTCCCCGCCGCAAGAATCTCATCTTCGAGATTGAAGGCCTCGCCCACTTGCTCCCTGGCACGCCGGTAGCCTTCCTCGATCGACTGACAGTGATCGATGGTATGGCCTCAGCTCAATTGGACAACGTGGTCAGTGTCGCCATGCTGATCGAACTGATGCGCCGCGGATTCCAGGGCACGGTATTGTTCACTGCCGGGGAAGAGGCGGGGAAAAGCTGGCGGTACCTCGTCGAGTGGTTTCAGCGTCGCGATGTGGCTACCAACCGCTTGTTGGTGCTTGATACCAGTCCCTTTCCCACGGTGGACGAAATGCGGCAGCAAGAGGTGGTGCTGCGCAATCGCGATGCCAACGCGGTGTTTGATGAAACGCTAACAACGGAGTTGAGCAAGGCCTGCCAGGAGCTCGGCTTTCGTTGCTGTTTCAAGGACGAGTACGTATCACGCCTGAATGTAGGTCGCGATAAGCCGCTATCACTGGGAAGAACCGAGCTGGGGCGGGTAATCCAAGCCACCGGCGGCCGCGTTACGGGGACGACGCTGCAGCTGCCGACGTCCGCCTACCACACGGCGCGCGAGACGACCATGCTGTGGAGTATGCGGGCCATGCTCGCACTGCTCGAATACGTCACCTTACCGCCGGTCGAGCGATGATCCGCCCCGTGCCGCTAGGTGCTGAGGAGCGGAAAGGGGGAATGGTGAGGGCTGCCGCATGCCGGCCCGGCGGACGGCTCGTCGGCAGAGACGACCGGTCAGTTGGCAAAGAAGGTGAGCGTGACCCAATAGAGCAGAAGGCAGCCGCAAGCCACGCCGGTCGACAGCCGCAATCGATCTCCCCAGGGCAGCCGCGGGATGACATCACGGCGGAGCACGTAGGTGTCGTCATCATGGTCCACCGACCGACGCAGTTCGGGCAGGGCAGGGGGGCGCGTCAGCAGGATAAGGGCAATGAAAAACCACAACATCGCCAGGGTAACACCAAGGGCCAACGGTCGACGCCCCAAGAACGTGTCGATGGCCCCCAGCAATCCGAACAGCAGAACGGCTAACCACAAATCGGTTCGTCGTAAGTTCCATATCATGGTTCGTTTGATTTTTCCCAGGGATTACACGCGTTTGAGTAGGTCGCAAATGGCCAATCCGTGGGTTGGCGGAATTTTGTGTCCTTGGGGACTCAGTGGCACGGTGGTGCACGCGGTCTACCGGCGAACGGTCCCACCGCTTCCCTGCTGCACACTTTTGATCCTGTCTAAATCGAGGCAGGCCGCAACCCTAGTTTGACCTTGAATTCTAAACGTCGGTATTTAACGGTGCCGGAAGACTCGCCATCGCTTTCGGATTCTCGCCCCACCGGCCGATCAATCTCTACCGGCACGATCGTATCGGCGATGGTATCGCCGATCATGCGGATCAAGGTGGCCCGGTCGGGAACCGGTTGGCCATTGAAGACGACAATGATGTCACCTGGCCGCAGGCCGGCTTGGCGTGCCGGCGAGGGGAGGTTGGCGGGAAAGGCGACGATTCTGGCACCATAGCGACGCGAACCGTCGGGATTGAGCGCTTCCTCGGGGGCGAAATCCTCCAATTGGACGCCTAGCCAGCCACGGGGCACGCTTCCCTGTTCGATCAAGAACTCCGCCACTCGGCGGGCGACGTTGCTAGGGATGGAGAAGCTGACGCCACGGAAAGTGTCCCCCAGGATGGCCGCGTTGACACCGATGACCTGACCGACGGAATTGACCAGGGGACCGCCGCTGTTGCCCGGGTTGAGGGCTACGTCGCTTTGCATCAGATCGCCGTAAGGAGTACCGCTGCGGACTCCACTGGCATCCTGCGTTTGGCTGAGATCGACGCGATGTTTGCCGCTGATGATGCCGAAAGTGACCGTTTGCTGAAGGCCGAAAGGACTGCCGATGGCCCATACCGGCGTCCCCACCACGACCTTGTCACTGTCGCCCCACTCGACCGGGATCAAGCCATCGGCGTTGATTTTGATGACCGCCAGGTCGGTCAGGGGATCGATGGCCACGACCTTAGCTACCAGGCGTCGGCCGTCCCCCAAGGTTACCTCGATATCGTGCGCATGGTCAATGACATGATGGTTTGTCAGTATGTGTCCATCGGTATCGATAATGAAGCCGCTCCCTTGGCCCTCGTAACGAAAGCTCGGGTGAGATCGCCCGCCCAGCAATTCTTCGAATTTCTGCCGAGTTGCTTGGTCTCTCAACAGGTCGATATGCACGACACTGGGGCTCATTTTCTGGCTGACTAGGCGTGAAACGTCGGCCAAGGAGTCGATCGAAACGCGTTTCAGCTCTTCGGCGCTCAGTTCGTATTCGGCGCGGAGTTCTCCCCGATGCCAACGGTAACGGAGGTTTTCCACCAAGCCGGGGAGCATCCACTTGGCCAGCAACAGCAGGCTGAGAATCATCGCTATGCTGACAAAGGTCGAGGTGGCCAATTGCACCGCCCCGGCCGTGGTTGCACCCCGTTCCTCGGGCACCTTCTGGTCGCACGCTTTTTGGTCACCGCTGTTATCTCTGTCGCAGCGAAAGGCCGAGGAAGAGGCTTGTGGGCGAGCCGATCGCTGCGCGTCGCCTGGGCTCGCCCCCGTCGGCGCGTCGCAGGTCCGCTGGCCGCCGGATTGGGAGGCCATGGAAGTGACCGAGCCGGCTGATGAAGTCGATGACAATTGACGTTTTTCTTCGCTATGCGAACCCAGGAAATCAGCGGTGCTCAACGCCGTTAAGCAGTCTCGCAGATACTCATCCTCTTCCGCAGACGATACTGTCCCTGCGGTCAGGTGCTGTGCACTGCTAGCCGTTTGAGGCGGGAGGAGGGGAGGCGAGGATTTCGCAGGAGACTTATCCTTTTCTTCACTCATGGTCCTGGTCCACCTAGGGGTGAGAGCGATCCGTGGGATTGCCCGCGTCACCGATCAAGCGTCTGCATACATTCGTTTGCTGACTTCATTGTACCTTTGCCGTAGCCGTGAGGACAAAGATGCCACGCCTCTTTTTGGCACAGCGGTAGCCCTCTCGCCGCGAATCTGCCGATCCCGGGAGCACTTCTGGAGACGTCGTTGCTTGACCGCCAGTTGGGTTGAAACCAGAAGCTTCTCCGTTTCTCCAGATAAGACAAGAAATGCGCTATTCTGATTGACACACGCGTTGCGATTGTTGCAATTCCTCCGATTTCTTTTCGCCCTTCTATCGGGCCGGTTCCGGATTGTCTTTGGCTCTTGTTTGTGCGGGGGTGCATCATGGCAGTCAGCGGTTCTGTTGTGAAGCTACGGGGGGGGGGGAGAAACGAGGTAAACGGGCCCGCTTCCGCGCGATCGTTCACGAGGGGCTAGAGCGGCGGGAGCTGTTGGCCGCCGATGGGACGCGGTTGGTGCCCGAGTTGGTGGCCGCGGATGGAGGATCGGGCTTGGTTGCCACGGGGCCGTTGTTCGGTGGAGTGCCGGAGTTCCGACTCCCCTTCCCATCGCCGGCTGCGGTCGACCCGCGCGAGCAGCTTCAGCAGAAAATCGCCACGGTTCAGGCGGAGCATGATGTCGAAATCGCCGACGGGCTGACCCAAGCGGTCGATCGTTCGTTGGCCAGGCAGCAGCAAGCGCAATCGATGCGGCCACCGGTCGATCGAGTACTCAGCCGCATTCCTTCGCCGGAGACCATCCTGCCGCAGATGCTTGGCGCTGAGGCGGCCACCCGATCTGGCTTCATGCCGACCGATTGGGATTCGCTGCAAAGCCGGGATTCGCTGCATGGCGATCCCGCACCATCGGCCGCGACCATCGACACCGACTCCATCGTGGTGCAAGCCGACCAGCTCGGTCGTGGCGACTTGACTGCGTTTCTTGGTTCTCTCGCCGCGGTGGTCCAGCCGCAGCAGCCTACTTCGGGGACCTCCGTGACCATGGTCGCATCGGCTGGTGTTGGGGGCCGCCAAGTAGCGGTCGGTGCATTCTGCAGCGCTGATGGCGAGCTGGTCGTGCCGGCTCGGTCGAACTACGAAGTGTCGGCATCCAGTCTGGCCGGTGAAGGAGAAGGGGATGCTCCGGCGACCGACGCGAGCGGCTCGTCTGATGCGGAAGAAGTGTCCATCCCCACCTTCGAGATTCCGGCGCTGGAGATCGCCTCCAGCGACGGGGACTGGGACAGCTTCGTCCCCCCGACGCAGGCGACCACCTCGATCGTCAGCACCCACGGCGTTTTCAACCTCGACTCGCTGGCTAATCCCGATCGCCAGGCCGACGGGCTGAACTGGGTTCACGCCGTCGACGTGGTGTGGGTGGGGCCGGAGCAGTGGACGTTTACCGAACGGTTCCTGCTGGTGTTCAACGCCACGGCCACCGCCGGCTCGTCGGGAGACCTGGAAGATCTGTCGCCGGACCCCTACCGCAGCGACGCTTTTCCGGAGCCCTCCGACGACTCGGCCGGCAGCAGCGATAGCTTCCCGGCCGCCGGGGACTCCGACAGCACCATCCCCGACAGCACCACCCCCGACAGCGGCGATAGTGGCAGCGGAGCCTCTGGCGGCACCGACGGCACCGAGCTCGAGGAGACGGGAACCTGGTCCGCTTCGACGACCATCACGCGCAGCACCTTCATCCTGTTCACCTTCACCGCCTCGCGGGGGATGAGCAGCCCGGCGGCGGCCGGGGTCCAATGGTCGTTCGACGGCGAACTGGCCGACACGATCTCGCTGACAGCGACCCTGGCCGGCTCGTCGACCGCGGTGCCAGCGTCCGCTCCCGCCGCCACCGATCCCGAGGAGGGCACCACCGACACGCCATCCGACACCGGCACCAGTGGCGATGCGGGTATAGGCATGGAAGGCAGTGGCGAACCGTACGACGGAGCCAGTGCAGGCGACGGCACCAGCACCAGTGGCGGCACCAGTGGCCAAGCGGGGGACGTTGCCGGAGACGGCGCCAGTCCGCCGAGCGACCAACCGGCAACGGCTGCAGGACTGGACGCGGCGGCCGACGACGGCACTGCCCATGGCTACGACACGGGCTACGATGCCAGCTACGACGACGGATACGAACCTGATTACGACGCCGGTTACGAAACAGGTTATGACTCTGGCTACGACTCTGATTACGATTCCGGCTACGACTCTGGCTACGATTCCGGCTACGACTCTGGTTACGATTCCGGCTACGACTCTGGTTACGAGTACGAGTACGAAGGTGGTTACGACTCTGGCTACGAAACTGACTACCCGCCCGCTGACTACCCAGACGACGGCGCGGATTATCCTGCGGACAGTTATCCTACGGACAGTGGTGCCGATGACGACGGGCAGTACCCGGCGGGGAGCAGCGACGGAGGCGACTTGCCCGACGACTTCGTGGCCCAGTCGTCTTGGAGTGCACGACTTGGGTTTACGCTGACCATGGCCGAGACGCTCCACGTCAGCAGCACGCCATCGCTTGCCGCCGACGGCCAGGTCGAACGGGCGATCACCCTCAGCGGCAACTATTCGTTCGGCGGCACCACCGACATCGACCTATCCTCCACCGCCAGCAGCTCCTCCGGCAATCTCGTCCCCACGGGCGGCGGCACCACCAGGCCCCTGGCGGTCCCCCGGTGACCCGCCCGCTGCGTTGCCCGAACAGGGCGATCTGGGGTTGGAAATCGATGGCAATTTGGTGCCACCCATCCATTGGGTTGACACAAGTGTTTATGCGACAAGAAGTTAGGATCCGTTGGTCGGCGAATCGTGGATTCGGACTGCTGTCTCTGCGGGACGGTTCGTCGGTTGTTCGAGTCGTGCGAGCGGATGTCGGAATTGCTCGCCACGCAGGTCCAGGCGAGTGGGAGTTTGGGCGAAGCCCTGGCGGCACCGTAAGCCTGGCGGCAACGCCCCGCAGGGGCCAGACCAAACTAGCCCGGGGCAAGGCCGTCAAGCGAGCCCCGCTCGCACGCGGCCGTCGCCCTGGGGGACGCAGATCGACACGATCCCTGATCGCCCTGAAGGGGCGACCTATCGACGCGGCGAAAGCATTTGAATCCCTCGCGCCCATGAGCCACAGCATGACCTATCGCTGTGAGCCGCAGCATGAACTATCGCTGTGAGCCGCAGCATGACCTACTACTCCATCCCGCAACGGCATCGCATCGGCCAGCTTGGCCGCTGATGACACGTCCACCTGGAACGGTTCGGCATCCTCCTCGGCCAGCTCGTCGGTCGATTACCAACAGCATTACGATTCGGTCGACCAGGCCGTTATGTTGCTGGGCGAGATGGGCTGGGATTACCAATCGCTGCGCGATGCGTCGTTCCAGCGCTCGGCCAACTGGAACGCCCTCTTCGATCCATCGACCGGCCAGTTCGACGAGTCGTTCACGGTTTCGGGCGACGATGAAGTCCACTTGAGCGGTTACGAGTACCATCCGACCAACACCAACCTCTGGAAATCCCCGCTGGAAGAAGCTCTTGAAGAACTTTTCCCGCTCGACTACCTCGACACCACCGGCGATCCACCTAGCAGCACCGATCCCTCCTCAGGTGACCAATCTGGCGATCCACCCAGCAGCACCGATCCCTCCTCAAGCGACCAATCCGGCGATTCATCCAACGGCGGCGATCTCGATGGTTACGCCGGGGACTACCAAGGTGATGTGTTCGGCGAGGAAGAAGGCGGCTCGTCCGGCGGCGTCTACTACACCGCTTACTCTGGCTCGGGGGCAATCGGAGACGGTTTCCGGGCCGATGGTGTGGCTTTACACCGGCTCGTGGAGAGTGGATCGCAGCGTGTGGGATGCCGCTCTCGGTGCTGCTGCCGAGAGCGTCACGCAGAACTACATGCGCGACCTGCTTGAAAAAGGAGCTTATGTCGATCCCACGCCCATATTCCCGACCGTTAACGAGATTATCAACGGTGGAATCGAAGGAAAGTCCGTTGGTGAAATCGGTGAGGGCATTGTCGTCGGCATGGTGCCCATTCCCGGCATTCCCGCTGGCAAGCTCGCCCGCAATGCCGCAAAATACGGGCGACGAAGCCGCGGAGGCCGGAGAAAGCGACTTGTCGACAATGCCCCAAAGGGTGTAGGGAAATACCTGGCGGACAACTGGCATCAAGGTACGTTCCCCAACCGAATGCAATCTGTTCGATACCATTTGGCGAAGCATGGCAAAGGCCGTACGGCTCAGCAATACACGGAGGATGCGATGGATTTCTTTCACAAGAACAAGCATTTGGGGCAAAAGGTCACGTTGAAGGACGGAACGCCGGGAATCAAGATCCAGACAAAGATTAAGATTCCCGGACAAAAAACGCGGAGAATCGGTGGATATTGGACGCATGACGGAAAACTCGTCACGTTTTGGGATTGATCTATGACTGCGACGCTTGCGAGCGCGTTTGAACGCCTGAAGAAACTTCCTTTCCCCGAATTTGCGGAAAGCGATGAGTTGGCCGATTGGCAGGCCGATCTTTCCGAGTTCGATGGGCATGTTGCTGGAATTGCGACTACGATTCTAGCAGGTGGGAAGGCAGATTTGACTACGATTCCCGGGCACGTTGACGAACTTCGTCAGCGACTGCAAACGATGGGAGATATAGCGCCGGAAGATCGTGAAATCATGCTCCAATCCAAGCAGTACTTGAATGCCCTAGAGGAGGTGGTCCAAAACTTGAAACAGTGATGCCCCAAGGAGTGGAGGGCGAATCTGGACATGGGGATACGGCAAGATCGGCGATGAAGCCGCAGAAGCCGCTTACCAAGCCATCCGAGAATCTACGACGGATGTTGCAGCGATTTCCCGTTACACAAAGCTGAAACCTGAACGGCTGCAGAAAATCAAAGACTACCTCTTCAATAATCCTGAGTGGACAGGCGCGGACGGCGAGATAGCTGCTGCTTGGCACCGCCTCAGAACTGGCCGTGGCACAGAAGTCGATATGCTTCTCTTGAAGCACGAGACGGCGGAGATGTGGTTACGGCAAGTAAAAGGCCTCAGTTATGAGGAGGCACACCGACTGGCAAATCAAAAATACAACTGGCAAAAGATCATTGAAGGAGCATTGGACTGATGAGTTCTTACGTGCTTTCTGACGAACTTCGCTCGGCTATTGAGTCGCTTTTCGATGATCCATGGATGGCGTTCGGTCCACTGGGAGTTGAGGGACGCTCCAGCGGAACATTATGAGCCTGATGTTGACCAGACAATCAGCATGCGGAAACGTGCTGAGATGCTGCGCGAGAAGCTAGAAGGCTACGTGTCGCAAATGGCGGCAGAGTCTTCTGAGATAGGTTGCGCAGAAACAACAGATACCCTCCGCATGCAAGCGATTGGAATCCTAATCGCCTTGAGAGAACTGCAGCGTCACATTCCGGAAATTGCGAACTAGCCGCCGCGACAATGGGCGTTGCTTCAGAACGTGGTCTCTAGTCGCGGCGGAACTCGGGACGCGGTGTCGATTTTTGTCGCGGGCGCGAAAAGCGGTGCCGTTGTTCCCCGCGTTGTTCGCCCGCGGAATCGGTGGAGTGCTGGAGCGCGCGTCGGTCGGGTCCGGCGAGGGGTGGTCCGTGCCATGGAGCCGGGCTCGCTGGCCAGCGTAGGCCATGGATGGCCGGAGCACCGCTAAAGGGACGGCGCTTTGAATCGGGGTCGCCCGCCTGGGTTCAGTTGGCGGGTTGAACCACGCGGCAGCGAATGCGGCTTCCATTTCAAAGGATGTTCGCGCTTCGAGATTCTTCCTCCATCGCGCAAGACCCAAACGTCTCCATCACCGCGCTGCCTTGGACGGCTTGTTGACTTTCTCAAGGAAAGCATCCATCAACCGAATGAGCGAATCACGGTCTCTCTTGGTCAGCTTGTCAAATGTTGCAAGCCGCTTCTGAAGCCTGCGCGGAATCTTGATCGACGCGCCGTTCTTGCCGGAATCGAATCCGAGAATGTCGTTCGGCGTTACGTCGTACAGTCTGGCAAAATGAAAACTTACGGTGCCACCCACTTTATTTTTGGCCGTAAGTGCTTTTGTGGCTGCGGGTTGCGGTTTTGGGGGTTGGTTTGGAAGGGGCGTTTTGACTGCACCACTTCCGGCAGGGACTGCCGGACCACTTTAGTGCCACGCCAGTCCCTGGCGTCCCCTCGATCCCCCAAACCGGCGTGCAATCCACCGAGCCATCGCTCACATTCCTGGACCTGACCGAACCCGGCCCCGCGACGCACAAGCTGCTCGACGATTCGGGCCGAGTGCAGGTCTGGGAAGACGGAACCGTCGACGACATCAACGTCCGCACGGTGCAGTCGAACCAGTGGTGCGAGCGGTCGGAGCGCGCGAAGGCGCCGAAGTCCCGCTGCCGCTGGATCTGGTGGAAATGGGCCTGCCGGAAGGCCTGACCGGCACGGTCCTGTCGATCCAGCAATGCCCGCAGCCGCCGCCCGGCCCGGGGCGGTTGGTTCTGACGACGGTCAATCACCTCAACCGGGACGTCATCGAGCTGGACCTGCGGGCCTCGGACGGTAAGCTGGAAACCCTGCGCCCGACGGGCAACCACAAGTTCTACAGCGTCACCCGCAACGCGTGGCTCAGCGCGGCGGAACTGGTGGAAGGCGAACAGCTCGACGGCGTCGGCCGGCCTGGTCACGGTCGAGCGCAAGCGCACCCTCCCCGGCACCCACCGCGTCTACAACCTCACCGTCCAGGGCGAACACCTCTACCGCGTCGCCACCAGCGGCGTGCTGGTGCATAATCAGGGCTGCGGTTCCATCCGGAGAATGACGCCAGATCAGCAGGCGCTGAAAGAATTGGTCGACGAAGCGACGCTCGGCGGCAGGAAACCTCTTTCAGTACACGATGCTGAAACCGTTTTGGACTGGGCAGATGAGGTCAATTATCCTGGTTGGCGTGCAGGGCCAGGCGATGTTGCTGGCGACCATTGGATCGGTCCTCACATCCATCTCCCGGACGCCGGTCGACGCGGGCATGTGCTCGTACTCCCAGGAGTCCGTCCACGGATCAATCCCAATCTCCGGTAGCGAAGTCAGCAAGGCGTTTCGAAAGAACGGAGTGCGAGATGGACTATTCCGAGGCATGCCGGCGCTTGCAGAACCACGCTAATCTCCCAAACTCGGGCCCCGAACACGAGAGCCTTGGATTGGCGCTCTGGCGTATTTCGCGAGGGGAGCCACCACCGCCAAATCTCGCGGCGCTCTTCGACGATGTCATCGAGTGTCTTGAGATAGTCAATGTCGCCTTGAACGGTCGCATTCCGTCAGAAACACCAAATGCAATGAAGAAGGACCAGATCGATCGTTGGTTATGCTATTCCGTTTCTTGTTTGTTTGACCTCTTCATTGAGGCCGTCAACTCTCAGAAGGCGGACGGACGACGCGACGTGATATTTGGCATGATGCGAGATCTATCCATTGCCTGGAACTGTGTGTTGGCAGGCGACATTGATCGGATTGCCACGTACCTCGACATCGAGCAGCAGAAGGGGGGCCCCAAAGATGGCCCGCGATGACATGGCTGCGAGTGCAATCCGGTCTCGTGGGTTTGCGGCAGTTCGAACCTCGGTCTTTGTCGGCGGGCAAGGATCGGGTGCGATGAATGGGAGGACATGGAATCACGGTCACGGCGGGGCGGGACGTTTCGGGGCAGGTCACCTCGGAACCCGGTTTGCCGCCGGCAACGACTGGAAGTTTGGTGCCACCCATCCATTGGGTTGACACAAGTGTTTATGCGATAGGAAGTTAGGGTCCGTTGGTCGGCGAGTCGTGGATTCGGACTGCTGTCTCTGCGGGACTGTTGGACGGCTGTCCGAGTTGTGCGCGAGTTTGTCCGAGTTGTGCGAACGGCGGTCGGAATCGGAATCGCTCGCCAGGCAGGTCCAGGCGAGTGTGGAGTTTGGGCGAAGCCCTGTCGGCACCGCAGCCTGGCGGCAATGCCCCGCAGGGGCAAGACCAAACTAGCCCGGGGCAAGGCCGTCAAGCGAGCACCGCTCGCACGCGGCCGTCGCCCTGGGTGGCAAAAAATCCCCACGATCCCTGATCGCCCTGAAGGGGCGACCTATCGATGCAGCGAAGGTATTTGAATCCCTCGCGCCCATGAGGCACAGCATGACCTATCGCTGTGAGCCGCAGCATGACCTACCACTCCGTCCCGCAACGGCATCGCA
>BPJV01000006.1 GCA_026004795.1 Pirellulaceae bacterium
CGCTCGCGCCCGAGCCCTAGTAATTATTGACGGTAACTCCTGGCCAATCGTCGGTGCGGAAGGGAGTTAAGGGCAAGCCTAGTTCGTCATACATGTTGCACACGGGATTGTCGGCCCACGCGTAGCGAACGGCGACGGGATCGGCAACTTGATCGCTCCACACCTCGATTTGGTTGTTACCGACAATCTTCGCCTCGGCCCAGACGAACTTGCGATCCTCGCCGGCGATGGCGAAGCCGATCGGCGTGTTGACGTCAAAGGGGCGGAAGCCACCGTGGACATGTTCGAAAGAGAGAACGATCTTGTTGCCTTGCTTTTCCATCGACTGGTACATGGGGCTGGCGGCAGCGACCGGCAAACCATAGTCCTTGGCCAAAGCCCATCGTGACAAACGCTGCCCCACCTGCTCCTTGTTTCGGGGATGGATGTCTTTGCCTTCACCCAGGTCGATGATGACGGCTTGGCCGGTGTGGGGTAGCTTGAACATGGTCATCGTCTGTGCTTCGCGGAGTTCCGCCCAGGCGCTTTCGCTCGGCTCCGGCTTCTCCGCCTGGAAGTCGGCCAATTGCACCCAATAAAAGGGGAAGTCTCCCGCGCCCCACTCGTCCCGCCAATTTTGAATCATCATCGGGAAGAGGTGACGGTACTGGTAGGCGCGATTGGCGTTCGATTCGCCTTGGTACCAGATGGCACCACGAATGCCGTAACCCAGATGGGATTTGAGCACTCCGTTGTAAATGTTGCCGGGACGATGGTTACCTCCCATTTGCCGTTCCAAGGATCGCAACCGCCGTGCTTCTTCGTCCGAGAGGTTGTCTCTGTTCGCCAGTTGCTCGTATTCGGCTTCCATCTGCTGCCAGCGTTCCAATGTCGGTCGGTACTGCGGATCGGCCTCCAGCAGGTCACGATTGATCCAGGCATCGGCCGCCGAGCCTCCCCACGAGTTGTTGACCAGGCCGATCGGTACGCCGAGTGCCTGATAGAGTTGCAAGCCGAAAAAGTAGCCAACGGCCGAGAAGCTGCCGACTGTCTCCGGCGAACACACTTTCCAAGTGGCTTGGGGATGCGTCCACACGGGAGTCTGGCTGCCGACGTTCGGATAGCTGATCATGCGGATCTGCGAAAAATTGGCGGTCGCCTTCACCAAATCGGGATCGTTGGTGCGGTCGACGGGCCATTGCATGTTGGATTGCCCCGAGCAGATCCATACTTCGCCCACCAGCACATCTTCGACGACCACTTGGTTGTGATCGCAAGATGCGACCAGTCGCCGAGGCTCGCCCACATCCAGCGGATCGAGCATGACGCTCCAGTTCCCCTGCTCGTCGGCGGTCGCTTCCTTGCGGATGTCGCCGATGGTTACCGTCACTTTCTCGCCCGGCGCCGCGCGGCCCCATACCTTGTTCGGTTGGTTGCGCTGCAGCACCATATGATCACTGAAAATGTTCGGCAGCTCGACGTCAGCCCAAGCGGTTCCGACACAGAAATATACGACCACCAATTGGAGCCAGCGTGCTGGCGTGGACAGCAACCAGTTGCATCTCATCGATAGTACCTCAAGATAGGGAATTCGAGTGGTAGAAAAAAATGGTGGGTTACCTAAAGCGGCGTGATCTGCCACCATGCACACGAAGAGTTTCGGTGTGCGGAGCGAATGCCGAGTATGATACCATAATCCGTCGGATAGGGAGCGACTAGACGGCCTATAACGGCCGCGGTTGGCCGCAGGGGCTGGCGCGCGGCGTGAGACGGACTAAGACGATTCTCGGGCCCTGGCGCTTACGGCGTTCTTTGTTGAGCGCATCAGCGAGGGGGGCGGCGTTACAGAAGGCGGAGTACAGGAGAACAACAGCGATGCATTACAGAATACGTCGATGGCGAGGTCCGCTGGTCGTGGGCCTGATACTAGGGGCATGGCTTGGTGTGCCTGCCACGACTGGCCTCACCGAGGTACGCGGCGCCGATCAGCCGAATTTCTTGATCATCATGGCCGACGATTGCACATTCAGCGACTTACCAGCATATGGTGGCCGCAACGCGAAGATACCCAACTTGGATTCCCTGGCGGCGGAAAGTCTCGTATTCGATCGGGCCTATCTCTGTTCGGCGATGTGCCAACCCTGCCGTGCCGAGCTGTTTTCCGGCCAGTACCCGATGCGAAACGGTTGTGCGTGGAATCACTCGGCCAGTCGCCCGACGACACGCAGTCTACCGCACTACCTACGACCGCTGGGCTATCGCGTCGGCCTGGCCGGAAAGGTTCACGTAAAGCCCCGCAAGGCCTTTCCCTTCGAATCGGTCGACGGGTACGACGCCAACTGTGTCCGCAACCCGACGAAGCCTCATGAGATCGCCAAAGTGCGGGAGTTCATGTTGCGTGATCCCAGCCAACCTTTTTGTTTAGTGGTCGCGCTGGTCGAACCGCATGTGCCGTGGGTGATGGGCGATCCGAGTCTCTATCGGCCAGAGGAGCTCGAATTGCCGCCGCACATCGCGGATACGCCGCGAACGCGGGAGGATTTTGCTCGTTACCTGGCAGAGATTACCTATATGGATGGTCAAGTCGGCGAACTGTTGGAAACACTGGAGGTGACGGGCCTGGCCAACAATACGGTCGTCTTGTTCACCTCCGAGCAGGGATCGCAGTTTCCCGGATGCAAATGGACGAATTGGGACACGGGAGTGCATACCGCCTTGATGGTCCGCTGGCCGGGACGCATCCAACCTGGCCGCACCGAGGCGCTGGTGCAGTATGCGGACATCGCTCCTACCCTCTTGGAAATCGCTGGCGGGCAGGTGGAAGGCCAACCGTTTGACGGCGCATCGTTTCGGGGCGTGTTGGAAGGCAAGACGAGTGAGCACCGGCAGTTCGTTTATGGCATGCACAACAACTTCCCCGAGGGACCGCCATTCCCCATCCGCTCGATCAGCGATGGCAGGTATCACTACATCCGCAATCTCGCTCCTGAGCGCATCTACATCGAAAAGCACGTCATGGGACTTCGCGGCGAAGGAACGCTGAACAATCCGTATTGGGGGACATGGGTATGGCACGCCACGGAGGACCCCCGTACCTATGGATTGGTGCAACGGTTTTTGCGCCGACCTGCAGAGGAACTGTACGACCTCCAAGAGGATCCCGCCGAAATGAACAATCGCATGGGGGACCCGACGATGGCGGAGATCGGTCGCCGCCTGCGGGAGGAACTCGATGCTTGGATGGCGTCTCAAGGAGATCCGGGAATCGAACAAGACACGCCGGAGAGCCATGCCGCCGCAAATCGATTGCAACACCGCTTCATCCCCCCGGCGGAGATGCCGCCTGCAGAGTCCCGCCGCTAGAGCGACGGTCTAGCGTGGCGCGGCGCATTGTTCGCCGAAGGTAGAACACCGCCACAATGCGGCGGGCCGGCCGTAAGGCCGCAGTGATCATGGGCAGCGATGGAGAAAAGGCGAGCGTCAGTCCCGGGGAATCTCTCTAAGGATGGGTTCCCGTTGGACAGGCAGGGAGGCGGTCTGACGACCTGACAGGTTGACACCTGCAGTCGGCGGCGGTGTCAATTTGTCGTCGTGCCATCCGTTTCCATTTTACCTGCGACGCGCTTGCGCCACGGCGGAATGGTCCTGCCAATCGTTTAGGTACGCAAGTTGCTGAGCGAGTAGGGGCATCGTGAGAGGTGGGAGGACCGTTTGTAAGGAAAGGAAAACCCGGCATGACCAGCCCGAAGCGTTGGGATCCGTGGCAAGAGCTGGATCAGTTGCGTCGTCAAATCGATGAGCTCCATGATTCGTTCTTGCGACGGGTGGGACAGTCGGAAAGGTTGCCGCCGCCCGATTTTGTCCCGGAGGCGGACTTGGTGGAGACGGCGGAGACCTTACGCGTCTACGTCTCGTTGCCAGGCACGGTGGAGGAGGACATCGAAGTGCACCTGGATCGGGGCAGTTTGACCATTTCCGGGTATCGGCAACCGCCGTTCGACCCCGCGGCGACGTTCCCACGAGTGCGAGAGGGGAGATATGGTCATTTTCGCCGCACGCTGTCGTTGCCCTCGGCGGTGGATCCGACCAGCGTTCGAGCTACTTTATCCGACGGAGTTTTGACGATCTTTTTGACCCGTCAGAAGGCGTTAGGATAGCCTGTTCCCAGGGATCGCGTGTCCGCTACCGATGCCAGTGGCGACACGGACAGCGGTTGGCGATCGCGCCGGTGACCAAGGCAACTTGCTGGACGATTGGCCACTCTCCCTTGAGGGAACGGCAGGCAGCGAGGCAAGGAAAACCAGTCGCCACGCCATCAGGATGCGGGGGCTTAGATTTGGTGACGAGCTATCGGTCGCCGCCCGGAGCGGTCGGAATCGGTGGCTGTCGTGACGGACTGGCCCCGACGGCTGGATGAGCGACGGGACCGACAACGTTGGCACAGCGGGTAAATTGGGCAAATCAACGGAGCAAGGTGTTACGTGAGCACGACGACCAAAGAAGACCTGTACGAACTGCTCGGTGTCAGCCGCGATGCGACTCAGGATGAAATCCAAAAGGCGTATCGCAAGATGGCCCTGAAGTACCATCCCGACAAGAACCCAGACGACCCGAAAGCGGCCGAGAAGTTCAAGCGGGTTTCCGAGGCTTACGAGATCCTCTCCGATCCCCAGAAGCGCGCCGCCTACGATCGAGGTGGTGTCGATGCGACCGGTTTTCAGGGATTTCAGTCGAACGAGGAAATCTACTCGCAGTTCGGAGATATCTTCGGTGATCTCTTCGGCGCTCGTCGTGGGGGAAGAAGGCGTGGTCGTACGGCCAGTCGGCGCGGTCGGGATCTGCATTTTTCCCTAACCATTCCTTTTCTCGACGCGGTGCGAGGGACTGATCGGGAGATCGAAATCCCGGCTGCGGTTGCTTGTTCCGAGTGTGGTGGCAAGGGGACCGCGGGAGGAGAGGAGCCCAAGTCGTGCAGCCAGTGTGGTGGGACCGGAGAGATCGAACAAGCGACGCGCCAACAGGGGGGCTTCTTTTCCTTCAGTACCGTCTGCCCCGCCTGTGGTGGGACGGGGGTGGAACCAGGGCCGGCGTGCTCCACCTGCCGGGGAACCGGACGCGTGGAAAAGCTGAAGAAGATTCGCATCCACATTCCGGCCGGAATCGAGGATGGGCAGACTCTGCGCCTGGCCGGCCAGGGGGAAGCGGGAATCGCCGGAGGGCCTCCGGGGGACCTGTACCTCGAGGTGAATGTCCAACCTCACCCCACGTTCCGGCGCGAGGGATTGAATATCCGTTCGGATGTCAGGGTTCCCGTAGGCATTGCGTTGTTAGGCGGTAAGGTCGATGTACCCACGATCCATGGTACGGTCGCCCTGACCATTCCCCCGGGGACGTCCTCCGATCAAACCCTGCGGATACGCGGCCAGGGAATCAAGAGCCCCTCGGGAACCGGGGATCATCTGGTACGAATGGTGATCACCGTTCCCAAGAAGGTTCCCCAGGAAGCACAGGATATCATTCGTAAATACTTGATGGAGTCGGCTTGATCGTGCAAGGGAGGCAACGTTGGACGCCATGCCACGATGGAACAAACGCTTGCTGTTGAGTCCTCATCAGTTTGCACCTTCCCAGGAAGATCTAATCGTCGTCGGCGCATTCAACCCGGGAGCGACCATCCTGGATGGGCGCATCGTGTTGGTGGTACGCATCGCTGAACAGCCCCGTGAAAAGCGGCTAGGACAGGTGGGGCTGCCACGATGGGAGCAAGGCCAGGTGGTGGTCGACTGGGTGGCCGAGGATAACCTCCGCTGGGTGGACCCTCGCGTGGTGGAGATGCGCGACACGGGATTGATGCGGTTGACGTTCACCTCGCATCTTCGGGTGGTGGTTGTCGAACCAGGCTGGGAGCGGTGGGAGGAAGTGGGCAGGTGGTATCCGCAGGGCCCCCTGGAGTCTTATGGAATCGAGGATCCGCGCATTGGTGCGGTCGAGCAACGGTTGCTGGTCACCTATGTGGCGGTATCCCCACACGGTGTGGCCTCCGCCTTAGCACAGACGGATGCGGATCTGCAGTTCGATCGGCTCGGCATCCTCTTCCCCCCCGAAAACAAGGATGTGGTGATTTTTCCCGAGTCGGTTGACGGAGCGTACCTGGCCATGCATCGTCCCGTCAATGCGACGCGATTCTCCAAGCCGGAAATCTGGTTGGCTAACTCGCATAATCTCCTGGAGTGGGGCAACCATCGGCCGCTGGCCATTCCCTCCTGCCCATGGAATGCGGATCGGGTGGGGGGCGGTTGCCCGCCGATGGTGATCGCCGATCGGTTCGTCGCCTTGATCCATGGTGCGACGCGCCCGGAGGAGGCGGGCAAGGTGGGCCGTTATGCGGCGGCCTTGCTCGTGTTGGACCGGCACCGCCCCGACCGCGTCCTCTCGGTGACACCGCTGCCGGCACTCGCGCCCAGCGAACCCTATGAAATCGATGGGTTCGTCCCCCACGTCGTCTTTCCCACCGGGTGGATCGTCAAGGACGAACAGCTACACATTTTTTACGGTGCGGCAGACACGCATGTGGCCGTGGCCTCCGTTTCCATAGATCAGTTTTCCCTGATGGTGACCTAGTGCACGGATCCCAACCGTACGATGTTTCCCGTGTTTATCGGTAGCCAACATGTCGTTACCAGTCCTTCCTCAAGGAGTTGAACCATCGTGAGCGAGTCCTCGGATATTCGGCGCATTGCATTGATCGGAGATTACCTGCCTCGCAAATGCGGGATCGCCACCTACACGTATGATCTCCGACACGCATTGGCAACTCAGTATCCCCAGTGCGACGTGGTCGTGGTACCGGTCAATGACCTACCCGAAGGCTACGATTACCCAGAGGAGGTGCGGTTCGAGATCCAGGAACAAGAACTGGACGGTTACCGTCGAGCGGCCGATTATCTCAACTTCAATGACGTCGATGTCATTTGTCTGCAGCATGAATACGGGATCTTCGGTGGAACCGCCGGACGATACATTCTGACGCTTCTGCGGGAGGTGCATGCGCCGATCGTCACCACGCTGCATACGGTGTTGCAACAGCCCAATAAGGATCAGCGGTCCGTGATGCTGCAATTGGCTGACTTATCGGCCCGCTTGATCGTAATGACCGAACGCGGACGCATGATGCTGCGCGAGGTGTATGGCGTAGCTGATGACAAGATCGATGTGATCCCTCACGGCATTCCCGACATGCCATTCGTCGACCCGAATTTTTACAAAGACCAGTTTCATGTCGAGGGAAAACATGTGTTACTGACCTTCGGATTGCTCTCGCCGAACAAAGGGATCGAATATGCCCTGCGTGCGCTGCCTAGAATTCTCCGGGAGTTTCCCGAGACGGTGTACATCGTGTTGGGGGCCACGCACCCGAATCTGGTGCGCGAGCAGGGGGAGACGTATCGGTTGATGTTGCAACGGTTGGCTCAAGAACTTGGTGTCCATCGCAACGTCTTGTTCTACAACCGCTTCGTGGAACTCAAGGAGTTGCTGGAGTTTATCGGAGCCGCTGACATCTACTTGACACCTTATTTGAATCGCGAGCAGATCACTTCTGGCACGTTGGCCTATAGCTTCGGTTGTGGCAAGGCCGTGATTTCGACGCCCTATTGGCACGCGGAAGAATTGCTGGCCGATCATCGGGGCGTGTTGGTTCCTCCCCGCGATAGCGAAGCGATTGCCCAGGCGGTGATCGAGTTGTTGGCCGATGAACCGCGGCGTCACGCGATGCGGAAACGGGCTTATTTGCTGGGGCGGGAGATGGTGTGGCAGAATGTTGCGCATCGTTTCATGGAATCGTTCCACCGGGCGCGCAGTGTCGCCACGCCGCGCCATCGCCGCCTGAAAACGCTCGACGAACAAGGGGCGGTGTTACCTCCATGGCGTTTCGATCATCTGCTCGCTCTGACCGACACGGTGGGCATCTTCCAACATGCCAAGTATGCCTTTCCCGATTACGCACACGGGTACTGCACCGACGACAACAGCCGTGCGTTGCTGTTGACCGTCTTGTTGGAAGAACTCGGGCAGTTTACGCCGTCGGTGAAACGGGCACGCAATGCCTACACGGCGTTCATCAATTATGCGTTCGATCCACAGACGCACCGTTTTCAAAACTTCATGAGCTTCGACCGCCGTTGGCTAGGATCCTCCGTGGATGAGTCGGACGACTGTCTGGGGCGGGCGATCTGGGCGTTGGGAACCTGTGTCGGCAGGTCTCAGGATCGAGGCCTGCAGATGTGGGCGGCCCAATTGTTCGATCGGGCGGTGGGGGCCGTGCTATCGACGACCTCACCTCGCGCGTGGGCCTTTGCCTTGTTGGGGATCCATGAATACTTGCGACGTTTGGCGGGAGATCGTCAGGCGTCGCGCGCGCGAGAAACGTTGGCGCTGCAATTGCTCGAGCTGTATGAGCGAACGGCGAGCGACGATTGGCCTTGGTTCGAGGATATCGTCACCTACAGCAATGCCAAACTGCCGCATGCGTTGATCCTCAGCGGGCGGTGGATGGAACACGGCGGCATGCTCGACGTAGGCTTGAAATCCCTGGAGTGGCTATGCCAGGTCCAGAAAGCTCCCAGCGGTTGTTTCCGTCCCATTGGGAACGACGGATTCTATCCACGAGGCGGAAGTCCGGCGCTGTATGATCAACAGCCGATCGAAGCGCAGGCTACGGTCTCGGCCTGCATCGAGGCTTACCATACGACGAAGGATCCCCGGTGGGTGGAGGAAGCGCGATTGGCCTTCGAGTGGTTTCTGGGACGCAATGACCTGGGAGAGCCGCTGTATGACTCCCGCACCGGTGGGTGCCGCGACGGGCTGCATGAAGATCGGCTCAATGAGAACCAAGGAGCCGAATCCACGCTGGCGTTCCTCTTGTCCCTCGCCGAATACTATCTTTTAGAGGCGGCTTTGGAGTCGGATCCCGAGGCGCGGCGGTCCGACCTGGCCGCTCAGGATGCGTGAGCATGAAAACAGCGTTTGGGGCCCACAGGAGATGCATCGATGAGTATCGCTGCGGTGAAACGAACCGGCATCGTGTTGTCGCCGGACCATTCACGCGTGTTGTTTCGTCCCTTCGAGCTGCGCGACGACGTGCGCGTTTCTCGCATCGTCGCTCGCGTCATGCAGATGACCGAAGCCGAGGTGCAGCGGATGCTGGAAATGGTCATGGCCGAATTCCACGGACGGCACACGCGATTGGAGCAGTTCTTCATGGATCGCTTCGCAGCGGTCCGCAAACACCTGCTCACCGACCAACCTTTGACGCGCCCGCGGCAGCTGCTGATCGGTTCCTATTTCACCCAAGAATACGCGCTCGAATCGGCGGCGCTGTTCAATCCGTCGATCGTCTGGCATCCCGATCAACGTGGAGTTGCACCAGGCAGTAAGCGATTCATTGTCAGTTTGCGCGCCACCGGGGAAGGGCATATCTCCTCTCTCTGCTTTCGCAGCGGCGTCATCGATGCCAACGGAAAGATCACGATCGATGCTGCCACCCCGTTCGTTACGCCACCAGCGGTGGTGACCAGCGCTGCCTACGACAAGCCGCTTTTTCAGCGCAAGTTGTTGGAACTGGGGATCGCCAACGGTTTTACCTCGTTGGTGATGGACCAACTCGACGCATCGTTTACCTTGGAGGAATTGCAGCGTGCGATGGCAGACATATTGCGCGTACACCGGCATCGACCCGAGGAATGGGACAAGACCAGTGAGGCGATGATCGGACTGGCCAAGGCGAATTACACGGTCACCTGCGATCCGGATTCGCAGGTGTCCGAGCGAGTGATTTTTCCTTACTCCCCCACCGAGACCAACGGCATCGAGGATGCTCGCTTCGTCCAGTTCCACGACGATGATGGACGCAGCCGCTATTACGCGACCTATACCGCTTACGATGGGCACGTGACATTCCCGCAACTGATGGAAACGACCGACTTCATCACCTTTCACATCTCCACCCTCAACGGTCCGGAGGTGCGGAACAAAGGCATGGCCCTGTTCCCGCGCAAAATTAATGGCCTTTACGCCATGCTCTCTCGTCAGGATGGGGAACAGCTCTACCTGATGTACTCGGACAACGTGCACTTTTGGTACGAAAAAGAGTTGGTCCTCAAGCCAACCTATCCATGGGAGTATGTGCAGGTTGGCAATTGCGGGTCTCCCATTGAAACACCCCACGGTTGGTTGGTGCTCACCCATGGTGTCGGGCCGATGCGCAAGTATTCGATCGGGGCGATCTTGCTGGATTTGGACAATCCCACCCAAGTGATCGGACGGCTCGCCGAACCGCTATTGACGCCTGACGCCAACGAACGCAACGGATACGTTCCCAACGTGGTCTATTCGTGCGGAAGCGTGCTGTTTGGCAAATGGTTGGTGCTGCCCTATGCCATGGCCGATTATGCCTCTACCTTCGCCCTGGTGGACTACGAGGCGTTGATGGCGGCCATGCTCTGAGGCGTCCTTGCCGCCTGCCTCCGGCAACCAAGAAGGCGCCACAGGCAAGTCCGCCCAGCCACAGAACTATTGTCCGCAGCATCTATTTGCTCCCCCGACCTCGGGTGTCCGTGATCGCGTCTTCAGCTCCCGACGCGCATGCGCAGCGGAAGTGTGCCCGGGGCGGTCGAACCATTGCCTTGTGATGCCAGCCAGGCGGATTGCCCGGGCATGCCTAAGCCCGGAGCTACGGGACGATATCGGCCAATCGGCTGGCATACTCGGGACGATGTCTCCATTGATCAAAGTAGGGGCGGTAGGCGTCTACCTCGGTCCAGAATCGCGGTGCAGGCTCGCCCGGAAGAACGCGGCCTTCTGGGTAGTCGGCCCCGTCGATGCTTTGCTGGAGCGACTGCTGAAACTCGCGCAGCGCCCGTTGCAGACGCTGGGCGACGTGGGGCATTCGCTCGACCAGGTTATCCTGCTCGGTCGGATCTCGTTGCACATCGTAGAGTTCGTAGCGCAATTTATTGTTCTTCGAGAATTCGATCAGCTTGTAATTATTGTCGAGGATGCTCGTCCCCTCACCATAGTGGAAGGGGATCGGCTTTTCTCGTCGCGGTGGAGCGCTAGCGAACCAGCCTACCAGGCTTTGACCGTCGATGGGCGACAGCAGGCATGCGTCGCTGCTGAGGCCAACCAATTCGGCGATCGTGGGAAAGATATCCATGGTGCATGCCGGAGTCGTCGTCACGTGCGGGCGGGGGATGCCCGCCGGCCAGTAGATGAACGCCGGTACGCGCAGGCCACCTTCATAGAGGCTGCCTTTGTAGCCTCGCAGCCCGCCGACCGTATCCGGCGTGATCTTTGGCAATCCGCCGTTGTCGCTGCAGAACCACACGAGCGTGTTGTCGGCGACTCCGATCCGTCGCAGGCCTTGTTCTAAAGTCCCCATGGCTCGGTCCATGGCCACCAGCTCGCCGTAGTGATTCTTCGACGCTGCGTCCAGGTGAGCGAACGCCTGCATGTCCTCCGGTGCGGCCCGGAAGGGGCTGTGCGGAGTCCCGAACCAGATGACCGTGAACGATGGCCTGCCACGCTGGACCGTCTCGGCGATGAACTTGAGCGCTTCATCAACCACGATCTCTGAGGAATCCCCGTGAAATTCCTCGAACCGGCCGTTGCGACTGAGGATCGGATCGCGATCGAAGAAATTGGTCACCGATAGCCAGTGCTCGAAGCCGAAAGCGCCGGGGTTGTGATCGTCTGCGGCCAACACCGGAACGCCGGGGCCACGAAGCCCATTGAGGTGCCACTTGCCGAAGTGACCAGTGCGATAGCCCGCGGTGCGCAGCGCTTGTGCCAGCGTTTTTTCCTGCCGCCGCAAGGCATAACCATGGCTCCTCACCCCGCAGCGATCGTGAGTGCGGCCGGTCAGCACCGTTGCCCGCGTGGGAGAGCAGACCGGACCACCGGCGTAAAAGCGATCGAAGCGCAGACCGGCAGCCGCCATGCGGTCCAGATGCGGAGTCTTGAGGACTGGATGCCCTCGATACCCAACCTCTCCCCATCCTTGATCGTCCGCCATCACCAAGACGATGTGGGGAGGCGGCGCGTCGTTCGGGCTTCCGCTCGACCTGATGGGAAGGCCCAGATAATTACCGACCAGGGCAAGAAGGACGACAGGGAATCGGGCCGCTGGCATCGCAGGGACTCCTTTGCTTGGGGGAGAAAGATGGTGGTGGGAACGATGATGCAGCTTGGTCAGTCAACCGACCGGTCTGGCCATGGGATCGGAGCTTCTCCGAGCTGAGAGTCAAATAACGAGGTGAAGAGTGGAGCGTGAAAGGATAAGGCAAACGCCGCCCGTCTAGCGGTCGGCATACCGCGTCAAGTGTCGACGCTGCCAGACGCCCCGCTCTTCACCGTTTCATCGTAACGTGTTGGCGCCGGCGGTGCGCCCTCCAGCCTGCTCGTTTGGCGATACTTTTCCCTACGGCCCGCCGCGCCGGTAGGCCACCCGGTTGCAGAGGAAGGAGGGGATTTGTCCGCCGGGGAGCCCTTAGGCAGGCTGCAGCGACTCGACTAGTAATTGGCCAGGATTAGCCGCTCGGTGAACCCCGGTGCCAAGCGGCTTAGCCACACCAGGGCCTTGCCACCTGGCGAAAGGACCACTTCGCGCTTGCGCCGCCGGATCGCCCGCAGCACTTTTCCAGCAACTTGCTGGGCAGATTGACAACCGAAGGAAAAGCTGCGCGCGTCGCGCGGCGAGTCGATCAGGGATTCAAAGAATTCGCTCCGCGTGGTGCTAGGGGAGACGGTTACGACCGCTATTCCATCCCCTCTCAGTTCAATCCGTAGGCTTTCGGCCCAGCCGCGTAAAGCGAACTTGGCGGCGCAGTATTCACTTTTTTCGGGAACCCCACGGTGGGCAAGCACGGAGCTGACCACGCAGACGGCCGGCTCCCGGCCCTCTTTCAACCAAGGAAGCGCCAGGCGGGTCATTTCGGCCGCCGCGAAGAAGTCGACATCGAAGATACGACGTAACCGGTCCGGTGAAGCCTGGTCAAAACGACCGATGGCGCCGATGCCCGCGTTGTTGATGAGAATATCGATGCCACCCAGTTGTTCTGCCGCGGTGTCGATGACGTGTTGGCGGTGATCGGCGTCGGTAATATCCCCCGGTACTGCGATCAACCGTTTTAAAGGATTGCCGGTCGCCAGCCGTAGCTGGCGCAGACGCTCGGCGCGCCGCGATGTCACCACGACGTTCGCACCAGCTTGTACCAACTGCGTGGCCAAGTACCAGCCAATGCCGCTGCTCGCTCCCGTCAACACGACACGTTTGCCTTGAAAACTGTTTCCCCGCATGGATCCTTCCGAATGGCCAGCATTGCTTCCGATGCACTATTCTCGCTACGGTTCTTCACGCGACACCTGACTACATCGGAATCCGGGGGCGATAGGGTTTTTAGGGCAAGCTGGAAAGATAGCAAATGACTGCCGGATGGATTTGACCGTAGCGCTTGTGCCGATCGTAGGTGGCTCGATGGAGGAGGTGTTCGCAATGCGACCATTTGTCACAGGCGGTGAGAAGAGTAGCGGTCCCGGTTTGGGCTTAACAGGAGGGGCAACTCTCTAGATACTACTGGCACTTGCCGGTAGGCTCCCGGTCGACATGGCGGCTGTGACGCGCTCTCGTCGTCGCAGGTTGCTGTGGTGGTGGGGGGCGACAGCGGCTAGGTGGCTGGTGAAGCGACTAATCAAGCGTCCGCAATTCGAATGCAGGAATGATGAATCGATTCTTATTTCCGCGTTGGACGAACAAGTTTGTGCCTGCCCTGGGGATTTTTGCCCTGTGCGGGGCTGCTTATGCCGGTGTCCTGTTTCTCGGGGCGACCGACGACTTCACGCTCAATCCGGGCTATCAGCCGACGCAGCCGATTCCGTTTAGCCACAAGCTGCATGCGGGCGAGCTGAAGATGGATTGCCGTTATTGCCACGTCAATGTTGACAAGGGGGCGCAGGCGACGGTTCCACCCACCTCGAAGTGCATCAACTGCCACAGTCCCATCGGTGCCGACGGCGCGCCGCAGTATGCTGCCGTGCATCCCGCCAGCGAGAAATTGCGGGTGTTGCACGAGAGTTGGGAGACGGGGTTGAGTGTTCCCTGGGTGCGCATCCATCGTTTGCCCGATTTCGTCTTCTTTGATCACTCTGCCCATGTCAATCGAGGGGTTAGCTGTGTGACCTGCCACGGGCGGATTGACACCATGGAGAAGGTGTATCAGGCCAAGGAGTTGTCGATGGCATGGTGTGTTGATTGTCATCGCCATCCTGATGAACACATTCGCCCGGTCGAGTTCGTCACCAAGTTGGATTGGGAGCCGGCCGAGGGCGAGGGGACGCGGGCAGAGATCGGCAAACGGCTGCGTGAGGAGAAGGGGATCCATCCGCGAGACAATTGTGCTGTTTGCCACCGCTAATGGCAGCCTCTTTGCGGGGAGGTTGGGGTGTCACCTCCGTTAGGGCGAGGCTGACGGTGGCGAGGCGAAGTGAGCAAGGTTGGTCCAACTCGGAATTAATCAGGCATGCAAGGCAATTCGATGGGTGCGAAACCGAATTTCGACAGTGGCAACTCGGTGCAGCAGGACGCGGCCGGATATTGGCAGAGTCTAGGTGAGCTCGAGGGAACGCCAGAGTTCGAGCAGTTTCTCGATCGAGAGTTTCCGGTTGCTGCTTCGGAGTTTCCCGAGGGCGTCTCGCGGCGTCGTTGGCTGAAGTTGATGGGGGCGTCGATCGCGCTGAGTGGGGCGGCCGGTTGCCGTTATGGCCCTGTCGAGTTGGCGCCCTTCGTGATTCGTCCGGAGAATACGGTTGCTGGGGTTCCCAAGCATTACGCAACGAATTTCCAGTGGGCTGGTCGGGCGGTCCATCTGCTGGTTACCAATCGTGATGGCCGTCCGATCAAAGTGGAGGGGAATCCGGATCATCCGCTGATGCGGCGCACCGAGCCCAATGATTTGGAGGGGGGTAAGGAGCGGTTCGCCAGTGCCGGGACGGACGTTTTCTCGCAAGCTTGTGTGTTGCAGTTGTATGATCCCGATCGTTTGGATGCCGTGTTGCGGCGCGATGGGGAGAAGGTGGAGCGGTCGAGTTGGGAGGCCTTTGCGCGATATGCCGCCCAAAGGGTAGAGGCGTTGGCAACCAATCAGGGGCAGTCCCTGGCTATTTTGATGGCTCCTTCGTTGTCCCCCTCGGTTAATCGGTTGGTGCGTGAGGCGGTGGCCCGTTTTCCCCAGGCTCGGGTGGTGCAGTATGCGTCGATTGGTGGCGAGCCTCAGGCGAAGGTGTGTGCTCAGGCGGCCGGGCAGCCGGTCGAGCTGCTCTATGACCTTTCCCAAGCAAAGGTTATCTGCGCGCTGGATTGCGACCTGCTCGGCAACGATCCGAACATGCTGCTCTATTCGCGGCAGTTCTCTCGGGGGCGGGCGGTTCCTGGCGATGGCATGAATCGGTTGTATGCTGCGGAGTCGCGATTCTCGCTCACCGGCGCCACCGCGGATACCCGGGTGGCGTTGCGTTCCAGTCAGATCGGCGCGTTGCTTGACCGGATCGAGCAGCGAGTTGATCAGTTGGTCGGTGGGGCGGCGAAGGCGGCCCCGATTTCCGATGCGGATCCGGCGTTTGACCAGTTGGCACCGGCCGAGCAGCTCGAGCGTTTCGTCGAGGCCGTGGCGGAAGATCTCGTTGCTAACCGTGGTGCCAGTGTTGTCGCAGTTGGTGATCACTTGCCGGAAGACGTACAGGTTGCCGCGCTGCGTTTGAATCAGAAGCTGGGCAATATTGGGCCGACGGTGCAGTTGCTGCCCAGTCGGTCGGCAATCGAGGGGGTTGAGCCGCAACGGCTGGAGTCGCTCGTGCAGGCGATCGATGCAGGCCAGGTCGATACGGTCTGGGTGTTGGGGGACAATCCGGTGTATGGTGCCCCGAGCGATGTTCCTCTCGCCGAGGCATTGAAAAAGCTTGAGCATGTCGTCTACTTGGCGGAGTTCGATGATGAAACGGCAGCCTGTTGCCGGTGGTCGGTTCCGGTGGCGCATCCGCTGGAGAGCTGGGGGGATGTTCTAGGGGTGGATGGTTCCTATGGCGTCTGCCAGCCGCAGATTCTGCCGCTGCGCAACGGCAGGGCGACGGTAGAGATCCTTTCGTTGCTCTTGGGGCAGCAGGTGGACGGCGAAGCCATTGTCCGTCAGACGGCCGACTCGTTCGGCGGACCGCTCAGTTCTCGCCAGTGGCGGCAGTTGCTCCATGATGGCTACCTCGCCGGTTCTGCGCGGCAGCCGATCAGCGCCGAGGGTTTGGCGATTGGAGACGCGCGGCCGGCGGCCACGCTGGACGTCGAATCGCTGGAGAACGGTCAGCTCGAGGTGGTGTTTGTGCCGAGCGATGTGGTGTGGGATGGTCGGTTCGCCAAGAATGTGTGGTTGCAGGAGCTGCCGCAAGCGCTGACAAAGCTGACTTGGGACAACGCCGCTATTGTGGGGCCGCAGACGGCTAAGCGATTGGGGTTGCGGCAGGACGAGATCGTGGTGATCCGTCACGGTGAACGAAAGCTCGAGCTGCCGGTTTTCGTGATGCCCGGTCAGGCACTGGGGTCGATTGCAGTCCATCTCGGTTACGGTCGCGTTTGCCGCGAGGAGGCGATCGGCACAGGCGACGAGGAGATTGTCGTCGGAGTCGACGTTTCGCCGCTGCGGACGACGGCGAACAAGTACATCCTCACCGGTGTGGAGGCGCGAGCCACGTCGATTCCTTACAAGTTAGCGACGACCCAGGATCACTTCAGCATCGACACTCGCGGGTTGGAAGTCACCAAGAACCGTGCCGCGATGCTGGTGCGCGAGGGGACAGTCGAGCAGGTTACGGAAGGGGGCCATGAGTACGTCGAGAGCCTCGGCGTGCATCATCCGCCGCTGGAGTCCCTGTGGGAAGAGCCGATGGAGAAATTTGAGGCGGACGACAGCGTGCCGTACCAGTGGGGGATGACAATCGATCTGAACAAGTGCACCGGGTGCAATGCCTGTGTGGTGGCGTGTCAGGCAGAGAACAACATTCCGGTTGTCGGTAAGGAGCAGGTCAAACGGGGGCGGGAAATGCACTGGATTCGCGTCGACCGCTACTTCCGCGGTTCGGTCGATGCGCCGCAGATGGTGCACCAGCCGGTTGCCTGCGCGCACTGCGAGACGGCGCCCTGCGAGCAGGTATGTCCGGTGGCGGCTACCGTGCACACCGAAGAAGGGATCAACGCCATGGCGTACAACCGTTGCATCGGGACTCGCTATTGTGCGAACAACTGTCCCTACAAGGTGCGGCGGTTCAACTATTTCAATTACAACACCGAGTATGGCTATTTTTATGGTTGGCAGCGGCGCGACGAGTTGGAGACGGCCAATCGCAAACTGCAGCAATTGGTGTTGAATCCGGAAGTCACGGTGCGTGGGCGCGGCGTCATGGAGAAATGCACGTACTGCATCCAGCGGGTGCAGAACGGCAAGATTGCCGCACGTCGCGAGGGACGTTTGCTGGAGGATGGCGAGGTCCAGTCGGCTTGCCAGGCAGCATGTCCAACGCAAGCCATTGTTTTTGGAAACCTGAAGGATTCGGCATCGCGGGTGGCGCAGCTGCAGCAGGATCCGCGTGCTTATGCGATGTTGTCGGAGCTGAATATCAAACCGCGGACGTTGTATCTGGCCCGCGTGCGCAATCCCCATCCGCGACTGATGACCACGTACCAGCGGGCGGATTGGCGTGCGCGGCTGCACGGCCATGGTGGTCATGCGGCCGACGAGCATCATGGTCATGGGACGGAAGGTGGGGCGGTCCATGGTGACGGACCGGCAGAGCATGCAGAGGCGGCGCACGAAAGTGCTGCCAGCCATTGACGGGACGAGGGCGAAGAAGGGTTCGACGACGCCTCGCGGCAGCTCGACGGCTGAACGTCAGCGGTTGAGTGAGGGGCGGCAGGATCGAGAATTCCAAACACAGAAACCCAGGATTGCGGTAGACCTATGTCGAGCATAGCTGCAACGGAAATGGACAACACGATCGATACGCCGGGCCGGCGCACGCCATTGGTGCTCGGTAAGCAAACCTACGCATCGGTCACCCAGGCGATTGCGAGAATCAGCGAAGAGTCGCAGCCGATGATTTGGTGGGTGACGTTCGTGATTGCCTTGGCGGGCCTGATGATGTTCGGCGCTCTGATCGTCCATCTAGTGCTTACCGGGGTCGGTGTGTGGGGCAACATGTCGCCGGTTTTCTGGGGATGGCCGATCGTCAACTTCGTTTTTTGGGTCGGTATCGGTCACGCCGGTACGCTGATCTCGGCCATTCTTTACTTGTTCCGACAGAACTGGCGGACGAGTATCAACCGGGCGGCTGAGGCGATGACGATTTTCGCGGTTATTTGTGCTGGTACCTTTCCGGGAATCCACGTCGGACGCGTGTGGATGGCCTACTGGTTGGCGCCGTACCCGAGTTTGAATCTGTGGATGTGGCCGCAGTTCCGCAGTCCGCTGCTGTGGGACGTCTTCGCGGTAGGCACGTATGCGTCGGTGTCGCTCATCTTCTGGTACATGGGGATGATTCCCGACCTGGCCACGTTTCGCGATCGTTCGCAGACCAAATGGCGCCGTTTGGTGTATGGCATTCTGTCGCTGGGGTGGTCTGGTTCGTCTCGGCATTGGATGCGTTATGAGAAGGCTTACAGCATTCTGGCGGCGCTGGCGACGCCGTTGGTTTTGTCCGTGCATACGGTGGTCAGTTTCGACTTCGCCGTATCGCAGCTTCCTGGTTGGCATACGACGATCTTTCCGCCTTACTTCGTCGCCGGAGCGATCTTTAGCGGATTCGGCATGGTGCTCACGCTGCTGATTCCGATGCGCGTCATCTACAATCTCAAACACATCATCACCCCGCGTCACCTGGACAACATGTGCAAGATCATCTTGGCCACCGGGTCGATGGTGGGACTGGCCTACATCACCGAATTCTTCATGGCCTGGTACAGCAAGAACCCGTACGAATACGACACCTTCGTGTTCCGGGCCTTCGGACCCTATTGGTGGGCGTATTGGATCATGTTCACGTGCAACGTGATTTCGCCACAGGTTTTTTGGTTCAAGGTGTTTCGCCGCAACACCGTGCTGATGTGGATTGTCACCATCTTCGTCAACATCGGCATGTGGTTTGAGCGGTTTGTGATTACGGTGACCTCTTTGGCACGCGACTTCTTGCCGTCGAGCTGGGGGTACTTCTCACCGACCTGGGTCGACATCGGCATGCTGGTTGGCAGCTTCGGGCTGTTCACGACGCTGTTCTGCCTGTTCTGCCGTTACCTGCCGGTGGTCGCGATCAGCGAAGTCAAAGGGGTGATGAGTCAGCACGCTCATGCAGAACATCTGCATGCGTCAGGCTCCCACCATGACTAGGACAGTTGTGCTTGCCGGTTGACCTCTTACCCATAGTGGTTTCACGAATTCAGAATCAATCATGAGCGAACATCAGCCCAAGCCGCAGAAGGTCCGACCGCCACGGTCTTTTGGTTGGACGGCCGAATATGACGATGAGCACCAATTGCTCGAAGCTGCCCGCAGGGTGCGCGAAGCGGGGTACACGAAGATCGACGCCTTCACGCCATTTCCGGTGCACGGGATTGATACGGCGCTGGGGATTCGCAGGACCAAGCTGCCTTGGTTTTCCCTGATCGCCGGGATGACCGGGACGACCGTGGCGTTGTTGCTGCAGATCTGGACCAATGCCATCGACTACCCCTACATCATCTCTGGCAAACCGTATATCAGTCTGCCGGCGTTTATCCCTGTGACGTTCGAGTTGACGGTCCTGTTCGCAGCGTTCATGACGGTGTTCGCCATGCTGGGGCTTAACGGGTTGCCGAAATTCAGCAATCCTGTGTTCACCAACCCGAAGTTCGACCGGGCCAGCGATGATCGATTTTTCTTGTGGGTCGACTCGCGTGATCAATATTTCAACGCAGACAAGGTGCGTGAATTGTTGGAGGCGACCGGCGCTTTGGCGGTCGAGGAAGTAAGAGAAGACGATAGTCCGACTCAGGTGCCCAAGGCGATTTATGCGGCCATCGCGGCGCTGATTCTGATCACGTTGATTCCCGGCGCGATCGTCTTGAACATGCGGAATTCGAAGAGTCCCTATCCGCGTTGGCACGTCTTCTTCGATATGGATTTCCAACCGATTCGCAAGGCGCAACAGCCGACGACGATTTTCGCCGACGGTCGCGTGCAGCGTCCGCCGGTACCCGGCACGGTCGCCCGCGGTGAATTGGGGCCCAGCGATCCGTTCGTTTTGGGGTACGATCCTGATGCGGTGGCCGCGAACCTGCCGGCTCAAGGGCCCAGTAGTCGGTTGGTCAGCTACCAACAAGATGGTGATGAACAACCACCTGCGCCAGTAGAGCCGGGTGCCCGTGAGCAGCCACCGGCACCGGAAGAGCCACCGGCACCGACGCCTGCTGCGCCGGACCAGCCGGCCTCGTCTGAGCCGGAGGCACCTCCGCAGCAACCCGCGGCGGCAACGGCGTCTCAGGAACGCCCTGTGTCCGCAGAGGAGTCCAGCGACGGGGCGGCTGAGCAAACCAGCGCGACGGCAGTTGCGGCCACGGACGATGATGCCGTTGGCGATGAGGAGGCACCAGGTGCGGTGGCAACCGGCGATGCAGGCGGCGAGCCGAATTACGCCTGGTTGCAGACGTTCCCTTTGGAGGTTACTGCCGAGTTGATTCAGCAGGGGCGACGTGAATTCGAACAGAACTGCGCCGTATGCCACGGCTTGGCCGGTTACGGTGATGGCCTGGTGGCGCGTCGTGCCGCCGAGTTGGCTCAAGGGTATTGGCTGCCGCCGACCAGTCTGCATGAACAGCGAATCGTGGAGCAACCAGTCGGGCGCCTGTACTACACCATCACCCATGGCAAGGGCAAGATGGCGCCCTATGCTGACGCTCTGACGCCTACAGAGCGGTGGGCCATCGTGGCGTACATCCGAGTGCTACAGCGCAGCCAGAATGCTAGATCGGAGGACGTTCCTCCCGGTGTCGACGTCGCGGCGTCCGCCAACAGTGACAACGTCCGGTAAACGTGGCACGGTCCTCGTGATCAGATCAACGGAAGCGGAGCCCCTGAGGCGTTGGGGTGCTCGGCGGGATTGACAGAGCTACAGCAAACAGAAACTTGGCGATCCATCCGGTTCAGGTAACAGACATGACAACCAACAGTATGGTAAGTGAACAAACCCTTCCGGGCACATGGCGAAATAAGGCTCCCATGTTGCTCGCCGTCGGCTTCATCTGCGTACTGCTGAGTTTGGGATTGTGCTATTTCGTCGGTGGGGACGCCAATCGAGCGATTGGGTTTTCGGTCTTCTTCCGCTCTTACCTGGCAAACTTCATGTTCTGCCTGACCATCTGCTTGGGCGCTTTGTTCTTCGTGATGATCCAGCACGTCGCGCGTGCCGGTTGGAGTGCGACGGTACGTCGACTTGCTGAACTGCTCGCCAATATGATTCCGTGGTGGTTGGTCCTGTTCGTACCCATCTTGGCGATGGTATGGTTTACCGATAGTCCTGCGCTTTATCCCTGGAATGCTGGCTCCGGGAACGTGTCGCCACTGGTTGAGGAGAAGCTCCGTTATCTGAATCCGTTCTGGTTTACCATTCGAGTGTTGGCGTATTTCACGGTGTGGGTGGTGTGTGCCAAGTGGTTTCTTGCCCAGAGTCGCCGTCAGGACGAAACCGGTGATGCCACCATTACCTTGCGGATGCAGAAGTGGGCCGGGCCGGGAATCATCTTCTCAGCATTGGCAGTCAACTTCGGGGCTTTCGACATCATGATGTCGACTGATCCGGAGTGGTTTAGCACGATTTATGGCGTCTATGTGTTCGCCGCTGGCATGCTAGGGTTCTTCGCCACGATGATCGTGCTGGTGAGCCTGCTTAAAAGGTCCGATCGGTTGCAGCGCGAAGTCAATACCGAGCATGTGCACGACCTGGCGAAGTTCCAGTTCGGTTTTATCGTCTTTTGGGCCTACATTGCCTTCTCCCAATTGTTGCTGTACTGGTACGGCAACATTCCCGAGGAGACGGCCTGGTATCACGACCGTTGGGGCAATGGATGGCAATACGTGGGCCTGTTGTTGATCGTCGGTCACTTCGCTCTGCCATTCCTGGCGACGATGTCGCGGGCATCGCGGCGGAACCAGGTCTGGTTGGCAGGCTGGAGCGGATTCATCCTGTTGATGCATTGGGTAGACATGATGTTCCTGTTGTTGCCGACCGAGGACATTCACTTCAGTGCTCTACTGTTGATTGGTCATCTTGTCGGTTGGCTGGGCATGGTGCTGTTGTTCTCTGGGCTGTTCATGTACCGGACGGGCGAAACGCCACTGGTAGCACTGAATGATCCGTGGACGCCGGCGGCCTTGAGTTATGAAGTGGGGCCGTAGCGGTGCCCTCACTTTTGAGGACAGCAATCAAGACGCTATTCGGTAGAATGAAAAGGGTTCTGTAAATGGCGCGGTATGACGACCTGAACACTCGAAGCATCGCCTACGGGGCGTTTGTCAGCACGATCATTTTGTTGCTGATCATCCTCGTACTCCGAGCGTTGTGTTACGGATGGGTGGAAAGTGAGCTGCAACGTAAGCTGGCAGGGGCACGCTACGAGTCGGCCGATGCGGTGTTGCAACAGCAGCAACAGCTACTGGAAACCTATGGCACGATCGAGGTTGAGGTTCCACCGCCAGCCGACCAACCGGAAGCGGAGCCAACGAAGGTGACGCGCATTCACATCCCTGTGGAGCGGGCCGCAGAGCTGTTCCTGCAGGAATTGCAGCAACAAGACGAGCGGCAGGCGAACGTGTCACGGCCGGGACGCGTTCCCCAAGGCTGAGTTCGCGTGGCAAGTGCGTGGTAAGGAAGCAACAGAAACCGGCTCAGGGGGCAAGCGGAACGGGAACACGAATCGACGCGGATGGTGACGTGTTTTGAGGGCTGAGGAAGAAGATGGTCTTGGGGGCAATGCGGCGAATGATGGCGATCACAGGCCTGGCGCTGTTCGTCTGGAGCGGGCGGTGCGACCGGGGCTGGGCGCAATTGCTGCGGGACCTACCGACCAACGCTCGGGGAGTGACCGTTGAAGACCGTGTCGGCGATTTCGTCCCGTTGGATGTGATGTTCAACGACGAGCGTGGTCAGCGGGTGCCGATTGGCAAGTATTTTCGTCGGGGAATACCCATTGTGCTGACCCTCAACTATTCCGATTGCCCCGGTTTGTGCATCGCCCAGTTGGATAACCTTGTCGGCACGCTTCGCGAGTTGCCGGTCGGCGTGCTGGGAAGAGATTTCGAGATCATTACCGTGAGCATCGACCCGCGCGAGACGCCGGAGAAGGCGCGACGAACCGAGGCGAAGTACGTGGGCCTGTTAGGGCAAGAGGCCGAACCATACTGGCATTTCCTGACCGGAGACTATCGGTCGATTCAGCGATTGGCCGACTCCCTCGGCTTCCGGTTCTACTACGACAAAGCCAATCAGCGGTACAACCACCCGGCGGCCACTTACTTTCTTTCCCAGGACGGTCGTATCTGCCGGTGCCTGGTTTCGCTGGGGGTAGAGCCGAATCAGTTCCAGTTGGCGGTCGGCGAGGCGTCCCAGGGGCGATTGACGCTAAACGGTTTGACCGATGCGTTCATTCAATTGTGTTATTACTACGATCCAGATGCCAACCGCTACACGGCCAGCGCCCGTCGGGTGATGGCCTTCGGTGGAGCGGCCTTTTGTTTGATGTTGCTGGGATTGACGGCGCCGTTTTGGTTCCGCGGACGGGCTGCCGCACACGATGACATCGATACTAGAAGTGCGGCAAACGGCCACGTTGAGCCGGAAGGCCATGGTCGGACCAACGGCAACGCCTACAATGAAGTAACTATTTCCAACTCTGACAATCCATTGGAATCCAACCAATGATGACGATGTTCCGTAACTCCATGGATGCCTTGCTGGCTGACCAGAACGCGACGTTTTTCTTTCCCCCGCGGGCATCGACCTTCGCGGAGGAGACCGACGTGTTCTTCATGTACATCTTCTGGATTTCCGCCTTCTTTTTCGTGCTGATCGTCGCCGGCATGATCTATTTTGTCGTCAAGTTTCGCGAGCGACCAGGATATCAAGGCGACTCTCGGCCTCTGCATAACAATGCACTGGAGATCACCTGGACGGTGATTCCCACGTTAATTGTCATTTGGATATTCGCGCGGGGCGTGTACGGCTTTATCGATATGGAAACGCCTCCTGCCGATACCATCGATATCAATGTCACGGCGCGTAAGTGGGATTGGTCTTTCCAGTATCCCAACGGGGCGATCGCCGACACGTTGCACGTACCGATTAACCAGAATATTCGGTTGCTGATGCGCTCCGAAGATGTTATCCACGCCTTTTACGTTCCGGCATTTCGCGCTAAAAAGGACGTGGTACCAGGGCGTGTCACCGCGTTGTGGTTCCGGCCGATTCTCGAGGGAGAATACGATTTGTTCTGCGCCGAATACTGTGGTGACCAGCATAGTGAAATGATCAAACGCCGCGGGGTCGTCGTGCACGATCAGGCCGGTTATGAAGCTTGGTTGGCAGAAGCCGCCAAGCCGCCCGAACATCCGGTGGCGCACGGTTACTGGCTGTTTTCCCGTTTGGGGTGCAAGTCGTGTCACTCGTTGGAACCAGGCAAGAAGATCGTCGGGCCTAGTCTGGCAGGTACTTTTGGACAAACGCTGAGGACGGCAGATGGCCAATCGGTGGTGTTTGACGAGAACTACGTGCGCGAATCGATTCTCGAGCCGCAGAAGAAGGCACGCGAAGGTTTTCAAAACGCTTCGCAGATGCCCTCGTTCCAAGGGAAGCTGAATAATCAAGAATTGGATGCGATCACGGCCTTCTTGAAGGCGTTGACGGAGAATCCGGCTCTTGGCGACGCTGTCAAGGATGGTGATTTTTCCGTAGATGAACAAAAGGCATTGGGATACTATACCGAGTCGGAACAGGAGAGCGGTGGCGAGCCGGCAGGTGAAGATGCGGCAGCGGCGGCCCAGTCCCCCGACCCGGGGCGTCCCGCTGGTGAGGGTGTGGGAACGACGCAAGCTGAAAGCGATTCCTAGGGCTCGATGGTAGGGAACGGGTGCAGCGGAATCGAGCGTGTGCAACGCATCGGTTGCTCTGGAAGGGCCGCGGAGCGCCCTCCCCTGGTGGGGGTTCGGTGCCCGGCGTTGAGGCAGCTGGCGGTAGCCGGTGCCAACAGGCTCCTTGATGGAGACGCTCGACGTAAAAGAATCGCGGCTCGCCATCGGTTCTCCATACCGGAGTTGAAGGGGACAGAGTTCAGCGATTGATGAACCAAGATTGATTGACCGAGATTCCATTTACTGTGGACAAATGGATCACCATACGAGGACTTAACTCATGAGTGCTGCAGTAACTCATCCGACCGCGATGACACCGGAGAGCGACAATTTTCTGACCAACAGCCGAGGGTTCTTGAGTTGGGCGCTCACGCTCGATCACAAGCGGATCGGTCTGATGTACCTGGTCGGGGTGTTGTCCGCGTTTGGGTTGGCAGGAATTCTGGCGCTGATCTTGCGGGCAGAGTTGATGACGCCCACGCAGATGTTTCTGTCCAATCAGCAGTACAACCAAGTGTTCACCCTGCACGGGGCGATCATGGTTTTTCTGTTCATCATTCCCAGTGTTCCCGCAGCTCTCGGTAACTTCCTCGTCCCGATCATGTTGGGGGCCAAGGACGTCGCCTTTCCCCGATTGAACCTTTGCAGTTTCTATTTATGGCTCGTGGGCGCGGTTTTCTTTCTGACTGCCATGCTGGCAACCGGGCTGGATACCGGCTGGACGTTTTATGCTCCCTATAGCACGACCACGCAAGGTCCCGTGGTGGCGGCTACGTTGGGGGTGTTCATCCTGGGCTTTAGCTCGATTTTTACCGGCTTGAATTTCATCGTCACGATCAACACGATGCGGCCGCCGGGGATGACCTGGTTTAAGATGCCGCTGTTCTTGTGGGCGACCTACGCCACGTCGATCATTCAGGTTCTAGCAACCCCCGTGCTGGGCATTACGGTGCTGCTGTTGGCGGCCGAGCGCGTGTTGCACATTGGGATCTTCGATCCGCAATACAACGGTGATCCGGTGACTTACCAACACTTCTTCTGGTTCTATTCTCATCCAGCGGTGTACATCATGATCCTGCCCGGAATGGGGATTATCTCTGAATTGATGAGTGTGCACTCGCACAAGTCGATTTTTGGTTATCGGTTCATCGCCTATAGCTCGATTGCCATTGCCCTGTTCGGTTTCCTCGTCTGGGGTCACCACATGTTTACAGCAGGGATGGCCAACGTCACCACGATTATTTTCAGTGCGTTGACCTTTTCGGTTTCCATCCCCTCGGCAATCAAGGTGTTCAACTGGCTGGCCACGATGTATCAGGGCACCGTCAAGCTGAATACGGTCATGTTGTACGCATTGGCCTTTCTGTTCCTGTTCACCATCGGCGGATTGACCGGTCTGTGGTTGGGAGCATTGTCGACCGACCGTCCGTTGCACGATACGTACTTCGTCGTCGCCCACTTCCACTATGTGATGGTCGGGGGAACCTTGGTTGGATTCTTGGGAGGCATCTTCCATTGGTGGCCCAAGATGACCGGCCGAATGTTCAACGAGCTGTGGGGCAAGATATCTTGTGCGATCGTCTTTGTCGGCTTCAACTTGACGTTCTTGCCGCAGTTCATTTTGGGTAGCCGCGGCATGCCACGGCGTTACGCGCGCTATGTTCCGGAGTTTCAAGAGCTGCACCAACTGTCGTCGATCGGTGCCTTCATCTTGGGCTTTGGATTGTTCGTGGCGCTGGGGGTCTTGCTGCATTCGCTGTTCCGTGGTCGCAGGGCCCCCATGAATCCGTGGGGTGGTGCCACGTTGGAATGGCAGTGTGCGTCGCCTCCGCCTTACTACAACTTCAAACACCCACCGCGAGTGAACGAACCCTACGATTACACAGGTCTACGCTACCGAGATGCAGAACACGGTTGGGAGTACGTGCATCCGGAATCCGATAAGGTATCAGCTCCAGAAGCGACTCCAGAAACGAAACCTGCTAGCAACTAGAGCAATTCATTCATGGCACACGAACTGACGCACGACGACGCTCATGGTCACGATGAGCACGGGCATCTTCCGTTTTTAGCCCACCATTTCGAAGATCCAGAACAACAATTCGATGCCGGTAAATTCGGCATGTGGATGTTCCTGGTAACGGAAGTCCTGTTCTTCAGCGGTATGTTCTGCGCGTACGCGCTGTACCGCAGCTTGCATCCGGAAGTATGGACCTTCGCCAGCCAATTCCTCAATGAGATACTCGGTGCCTTCAATACCATCGTGCTGTTGTTCAGCAGTCTGACGATGGCTTGGGCAGTTCGGTGCGCGCAGAAACATCAACGGACCGGGTTGATTGTTTGTTTGACATTGACGTTGGCTTGTGCCGCCATCTTTTTGGGGGTGAAGGCTGTCGAGTACACGCACAAATGGGATATTGGGTTGCTTCCGGCAGGAAGCTATGTGCCGCAGTTCATCATGGCCAATCAGCATCATGAAGGGATTTCCCCGTGGCTGATCCGGCTAAGCATCCTACCGGCCCTGTGTGTGATCGGTTTTGGTGGATGGTACGGTTGGTCGGTGATGAACAAACGGAAGTATGCTGCGCAAATCGCCGGCCCGCTGTTAATCACCTCGCTATGCTACTTTTTGGGCGTGGGAATCGGAATCGCTTTTCAGAATGCGGAAGCGAGTAACCACGCTGTCGAGCACCACGCCGAGGAGCATGCTGAGGGTGAACATCAGCATGAGGAGGAAGGACACGGGGAGGATGCTGGCTACCATCAAGAGAACGAAGCTGGCAGCGACCATGCGTTGGCCGCCAGTACCGAAGAACATGCCCCGTCAGTGGCCGGAGAACTCTTGGTAGAAGAGAATGTTTCCCTGGTGTCTACTCCCGCAGATCGTTTGAAGGCCGTGCCGATAACGATGGTCGATCAACCAGGCGGAGCGGGGCTGTTTTTCAGCATTTATTACATGATGACCGGCATCCACGCGTTGCACATCATCGGCGGTATCATCGCCTTGACCTGGCTGCTGGTGCGGGCCGTGCGGGATGATTTCAACGAGCTGTATTTCGGTCCGGTGGACTACGTCGGGCTTTACTGGCACTTGGTCGACTTGATTTGGATTTACCTGTTCCCGTTACTGTACTTGATCACCTGAGGTAGCGACCCAGGCTGTCGTGCAGTGCGGTACCGCGCTGGTGTCGTTGTGGTGCTGGCCGGTGAGCGGAGAACGGTAATCGAGGTGGCCAAAACTTTTGCGTACCGTCAGAGTATTTGTCAACAAGCACTTAGGTTTGAACGATGTCAGAGAGCACCAATTCCGTGGCGGATACATCCAGCCACGAAGAACATCACGGGTTTGCCCACCCTATGCCTGTCTGGCAGTTGCTGGCCGTGTTTTTCGCCTTGGTCGGCTTAACGTTGCTGACGGTGTGGCAAGCGACGTTGGATTTGGGGAGTGCCGAGTTGTGGGTATCGTTGTTGATAGCCACCATCAAGGCGTCGCTGGTGATTTTGTTTTTCATGCACATGATTCATGACAAGCCCTTAAATGCGATCGTCTTCATCAGTGCGTTCGTATTTGTCGCGTTGTTCATTGGATTTACTTTGATGGACGCGCTGCAGAATCGTGATGTGCTGGAGTTCAAAGAGGTGCCACCTGCCAATCCCCCCGTGGCGACCTCGCCAGCCAATGTTCCTTGATTTTCGTGACGTTCACCAATGCGTCGCCGCCGGGTCTGGTGATTCGCATGGAGGCAGTCTCCGGTAGCTATCCATAGAGATCTAGGTTAGGGTGGAGTCGCCATGATCAGCAGCGGTGCCCAGCGCGTGCAGTTGTTTGGGCTGATGCTGATCGTCACGACACTGGTACTGGCAGTTACCGCGTTGGGGACCAACACCCGTGTTGTCCGCATGCGGTCGCCCATGGATCTGTGGGGCGATTGGCATACGGCAGACGTTTCTCCCCCGCCGGAAGGTGGCAGCGACGGCCTGGCCACCCAGGTGCAATTCGTTCACGTGCATGTCGCGGTACCGTTGGTCATCGTAGGTCTGCTGGGGTTATTGTTGTGGAGTGCACCGGGGCTGCTACTTGGTCCATTTCAGCGAAAACGACGGCATCGTCGCGCCCGTTGAGTACTCTGGGGCTCTATTGGGTCTCTCCATCTCCTGATCGAGCGTCTCGTAGTCGACTGTTGCAACTTCTATGACAACTGTTACTCATGAATTGACGTTGCCGCCTTTAGGCCCCGATAGCGATGAGATCCTGCAGGTTGCCTGTGAAGCTGCGTTGGAGGGAGGGCAGATCGTGGCCGGGTTTTTCGCGCAGGAAATCCATTCGCGCAGCAAGGAAGGCGAGGCGAGCTACAACCTGGTGACCGACGCTGATGTGGCGTCGGAACGAGCGATGGTGGCGAGGATTCGCCGCGCATTTCCCCAGCATGCGATTCTTGCCGAGGAAGAGGCGGCTGGTGCTGGTGTGGCCGACGACCTGTGGATCATCGATCCACTGGACGGGACCAATAACTTTGCTCATCACATTCCGCATTTCGCGATTTGTGTGGCCTACTATCGAAACGGCCAGCCGCATTGCGGTGTCGTTTTCAATCCCGTGCGCGGAGATTGGTATTGGGCGTCGGCAGCGGGGCCTGCCTACCACAATGGGCGCCGTCTTCAAGTATCCGCAGCGACGAACTTGTCTCAGGTGTTGGTCGGATGCGGCTTTTTCTATGATCGCGGGGCGATGATGGAGGCCACGCTCAAGTGCATTGCCGAGTTCTTTGGGAAGGAAATCCACGGGATTCGGCGATTCGGAACGGCCTCCTTGGATTTCTGCCATGTCGCCTGCGGGGCGTTCGGCGCTTTTTTCGAATATCAGCTGCAACCATGGGATTTCGCGGCCGCGCGGCTGATCGTGGAGCGTGCCGGGGGAAAGGTTACCACTGGACGGGGGGAACCACTACCTCTCCGGATGACCAGCGTTCTCGCCACCAACACCTATCTGCATGAGCGCTGCCTGGAGATCGTGGCCCGCCACCATCCCTGATGGATACTCGCGGCTGCGCCTTAACGCGGACCGGCAGCGTTCATGCGGTATGCCGCACGGTCCATCCCCGGAGTCGTCCCGCGAAATGCTTCACCGGCGATGGGCAGACGTCGCCCGGTCTGGCGGTCAAAAGCATCCGCAGACAAGCGATCCGGTACACTATCGCCAGTTTGTTCCATCCATTGATCCAGGATCCCGCGCAAACGTTGGAGTTCGTCTTCATAGCGAGGATCGTGAACGAGATTGTTCAGTTGCCAAGGATCTGCATCGACGAGATACAATTCCTCGGCCGGTCGCGGAGCGCGCAGTACGTCGCGCTGTGCCGCAGTTAACGAACTGCTATCACGCTGATCGAGCAGGGAACGATGGGAGGGGGAGCGAACCGAATCGGCAGGCCCCTGCCACGGGTATTGCGGACGGAAATTGCGAATGTACAAGAATCGACCATCTCGCACCGCGCGGCCATGGGCCTCATAGTCATGCCAGTTGTGCTCGGAGAATGCATATCGACGAACCTCCGCGCGGGGGTCGGTAAACGTTGGTTGCAGAGCGATACCCTGCATGGATGCGGAAGGTGCGATGTTGGCAGCAGCCAGGATCGTGGGAGCCAGATCGATGCTACTGACCAGCGACGGGCAGGTGGCAGCTTCCTTGATCTCACGTGGCCAATGGGCGATCAGCGCCGTCTTCATCCCGGAATCATGGAGGCGCGTCTTGGCGCGGGGGAAAGGTCGGCCATTGTCCGCCAGGACCAAAATTAACGTATTCTCCAATGCTTGTTGACGACGCAGCTCCTCGACAACTTCTCCTACGAAATGATCGAATCGCGTGACTTCATTGTAATAGGAAGCCAAATCCCGGCGCGTGGCGTCGTCGTCGATCAGATACGGAGGTACTACTACGTCTTGCGGATCATGCCTGGGACCATATCGGGCAGTATCCCATTGCGTGTCGCCATCCCAATCGCGGTGCGCATCGTAGGCGGCGAACCAGGCGAAGAACGGGCGATTCTGAGGACGTTCCACGAGATGTTTCACCCAATTGGCATGTCCGCCGCTGTTGCCGCGAGTCCGCCCCGGATCGATCACATCAAAGGCGGGAGGACGAGCCTGTTCGCCGACCTGCGGATCCACCGACATGTGGTTCTTGCCGCACAGAATGGAATAGTAGCCAGCCTCCCGTAGCAACTCGGGAAACCACGGAATATTCGATGCGATAGGCAGATGCAGTTCGGCCGCGCGGCCAAGGTTGTGAGGATAGCGTCCCGTGATGATACTCGACCGCGAGGGACTGCAACTGCTGGCCGTCAGGTAGGCATTGGTATAGCGAATTCCATGGTTGGCCAGATCATCGATATTCGGAGTGCGAGCCGCGGGATTGCCGTAGCATCCGAAGTCGTTCCAATTCACGTCGTCGGCGATGAATACGATGATGTTGGGGCGCTCCGGGGTGTGGGCCATAGCCGTTACGCTGTGCAGGCTGGGGCCCCGGAATACTGCCATCAGCAGAAGCATGAACCAGAGAGTGCTGAGTGGTTGATGAAGCAACCGCCATCGCTGTTGCATGTGCTGCTCCTTAAAAGTCAAAGAAGGGGTAGGTGCTGGTCGCAGTTTTCCGCTCGGTCAAACATCTCAAGGAGAACTGCGGCGCCGGTGCATTCAGCCGGGGGCAAAAACGGGATGTAGGATTCCAGTTCCTGGGGCGTCGTCGTTAATCGACGGTGTCCCAATCGCTTGGGCTTTTCGTACTGCCTGGAGGGCCGTCATGAGGCGGTGCCACTAGGACTTCCTCCTTACGCATTTTCTGGGGGATCCTGGGTGTGGTCGTACCAGGGGTGGGCCCAAACGTAGCTGGCCACTCAGTACTCAGGAAAAACTACACAGGAAAACGAAATGTCCTCGCTGCACTGCTCCCGGCCGCACTGCGCAAGGCGCCTCCACTGACGCCGGGCAAGGCGGTGGGGCAAACACGGCAAACGATGATCGTTCGCCATGCGTGAGGCTAACAATGCGGCTACGGCTGGAGGGGGAGCTCGATCTTCAGACGCTTGCCATCACGTAGCAAATCGAGCTGAACTCTTTCTCCAGGCCGATGATGGCGCAGCGCGTACTCGAAAATGGCGGCTTCGCTGGCCAAATCGCGTCGGCCATCGTAAGCCAGTAGTACGTCACCGACGCGGATACCTTGTCGCTTTGCCGTCCCGTGTGCGCCGTATTGTCCTACACTCTTCACTCGTAAAGCCATTCCAGCGCCTGCCTCGGCGGGACGCATTTCCTGGGGCAAACTCTCCAAACGCATTCCCCCCAACGCCATCCGTGACATGGGCCAGCAGCTGACACGCCACGATATGTCGTCTCCCCGCCGCCATCCATCGGGAAGCACCAACGTGAGGTCGTGCACTTGCTGGTTCCTGCGGACCGAAAGTGCGATTTCTCCGCCGCTCATCGGGACCTGGTGCAAGACCCACTGGGCATCGGCCATCGACAGCAGCGGTTGCCCCTCCATCGACTCGATGTCGTCGCCAGGCTGTAGTCCGCTGGCGGCCGCTGGCGTGTCGGCCACGATGGCTTGGACTCGGGCGCGGAACTTGGGATCGAGAACCAGGCCGATCGACTTGGGGTGAGGATAGGGATAAACCAGCTCGTAGGGCAACGGTTTGCCGGCGTGCCAGTAATACTCACGGCGCGCATCCCCGATTTGGTGACAGTGGATGCAGCTCTTGGCCACCTCCCCCTCGTAATCGAGCTGGTTGGAATAACGATCCTTCAGCGAGGGGTAGAGTTCCGGGCGAGAAAACTCGAGGGGCGTCCCTCGCTTTCCTGCCACCAACTGGGCAACCTTCTCGCGATCTTGCAGATAACGCTGGTGCATTTCCAAAGCACCTTTTAATGCCTCTGCCAATCCCTCCAGGGATACGTCACCAATCCATTCGGTACGATGAGATCGAGTACCGAACCGACCATAGATCATCTTTTCAGCATTAAGCATGAACACGGCGAAGGACTGATCCGTGTCATATTGAAAAAGGTCCAAGTCCAGGCCGTTCGTACCGACAACGCGAACGCACACAAACTGATCAAGCAAGGGGCGAACGATGGGGTGCGTATCGACCAGTTCGTCATCCAACTTGACGCATTCCTCGCAGGGGATGCACCGCAAAACTACCACAATCGGTTTGGACTCCTGGCGTGCTCTGGCGTAAGCCGTCGGCAAGTCATTGTACAGCCAGAACCCTTCCGCTTCGACACGCGCTCGATCGGCACGGACCAGCTCTTCGCGCGATGGACGTTGGGCATGGGACACCGGTACCATCCCGAGGGCAACCACAAACGACGCTAGCCAGAGAGCCGACAGCTGGTGGCCCCATCGGCTGATTGGTAAGTTCATCATGATACTTCCTCGATTCGTGACTATGGTGGGTAAGAGGCAGGCGGAAATGGAGCAAGGGCAGGCTGGTAAGCGCTAAGATTGTTGAGCCAGAAGCTACTTGGTGGTTAACTCGATGGTCCCCATGTCGACTGGTTTTCCTGATTCGACGGTAATCTTGTACTGCGAACTTTCCGGTTTCGCGTACCTCCCTTTCAACTTGTCTCCTTCAAAAGCCATGCTCAGCGTATTGAGCTTTGGCCAGGAGAAGGTAAGCGTGTATTCGCCGGGCGGTGCCCCATCGCCGAGCACATAGGTAGAGGCGGCGAATTTTCCTTCTTTGTCAGTCATTGCTTTGGTCTGAGTCGGCTGCGCTTGATCCATTCCCGCCACCGGGTGGAAGTCAACGTGCACCCCTTCGGCAGGTTGGCCATCCACCAGGATCTGACCGGTGACCGGTACGGTTTCCTTCCAATTCGGATTGCGCGAGTTGCAGCCAACGAGGATGAGCAAACCGATCAGCAGGCTGGCGGTCGCTTGACATCTATGCATTTCTCGAGTCCCACCTTAACGTGACAGCCACCAAGAGGTTCACATCGAACCGATCGAACAAGCTAGTTTATCCGAAAACTGTCGCCCGCGCATCGATCGTCTCCGGAAATCGAGCGGACGAGAATCGGGGTAGCGGTAGTAAATGCCGTAGCCCTCACCGATGGCCACGACGCCGTTTGGCGTTTTCCCTTCTCCGACCAAATAAATCGTCCGGCGATGGACAGCATCGGCCTGCCTATCGCCGGCGAGGAAGCACGCCACTGAACGGGTGCACCCGTCCGAGGTCCAGATGCCACGAATTGCGCTACTGAGGAATCTGGAAGACCTCGCCTTTGGCACGAGTGATTAGTGAGGCGATTACAAAAGCATCCGTATTCTCGCTGAGGAACTGGACGGAGCCATCGACCAACCCGAAATGAGCTCCCCCGGTATGGAAGCTATGGAAACTTCGCCCCCGAATGTTGGTGCAATTGATTCCACAAGGCCCTTCCTGAAGGTACGGAGCAGGATTGTTGGGATCGTAGCTGGAAGGATACAGGGCACCGCTAATCCAATTCTCACCGTTGAGCAGGTCGCCCCATCCGCCGCCATTGGTGGGAATCAACATGCTGTTGAGGGCTGAGGCAGGTTGGGTGCCAACATAGATCTGAGCTCCGCCAGTGCGTTCACCGACCATGACCGTGTTCGACGTGCCGTCGGTGATCGTGGCGATCTTGCCGGACCGATTGCTGCCGTACACGCCCCATACTTGCATCACGCCTTCCCGGTTTCCGCCGGCATTTCCGGCGTACGCAACATTAGCAAAAACACCGCGAACCCCTGTGGTGGCAATGTAATCCGACTCCGCGGCTTCCCAAGTCACCGGCAACCCCGCTCCCGATGCATCTCCTTGATAGGTTTCACCGACTGCATGGGGCGCCGATGGACAGTGGAAGGCAGCCAGCGGCGTCTTGATGACCTGCACATTGTTCTGAGCAATCGGTCCTAGTTCATTCATCGGCGGGTAACGCTTGTCGTACTGATTGTACAGGTTGCCCTGTTCCAAATAGGGAAGAATCGCGATTCCCCACACGCTCCCATTGGCCGCGGGAACGTTGGTGCCGCCGGGGATCGTCAGCCACCAGGCCATGGGCAACGTCTTGTAAGTGCTTTCATAGTTCAAGATCGCCAATCCGATCTGTTTCAAATTGTTGCTGCACTGCATTCGTCTGGCCGCCTCGCGCGCCGCTTGCACGGCCGGTAGCAACAGGCCGACAAGAATGCCGATAATTGCGATTACCACCAGAAGTTCGACCAACGTAAACCCTCGTTTTCGACTACGCATAGCCATGCCCTTTGAAGAGAGAACAGGATAGAAGATCCTTATACGGAACGGAATTGCTGTTCGGTCGTGAATTGGCGGTCATGTTGACAAGGCATAAGAAGCATCGTCCAGTGTACCATGGTGAGGGAGCAAAATCACGTCCGTGACACCATTGCCGACGCAAGGTACGCCATTAAATTCCTCGATGGCTTGATGAAGCCATTGTTATCTCCGGGGGCGGTTGTTCCCCTGCCTGTAAAGCTTCGTTGGGTACCGGAGTGCCTAGGGGGCGTCTACCCGGGCGAACTCTGGACGTCCGGACTCGAGGCGAAACTCGAGTTGTTGCGCTCCGAGCGAACTCAACCAAGCGGCGACCGCTTCGCCGCTGGCCTCGAATCGCCCGACCGGCACCCAGTTCACGTAGACGACTGCCATGGCATCTGGCGACGTGGTTTCCGTATCCAGCCGCAGGTCCTGCACCCGCTCGGCCACTGGCGGCGGTATCTGCGGCGAGGCGAGCACTCTCAGTCGCTCGGCGGGCATGCGGCAGCGCACGGTGATCGATGGCGGCAAGTCCGGACGCTTGTCAACGAAAGGCAGCACGTCCGGCAGAATGAACACCTCGGTGGAAATGACCAGTGGCGATTCCGCCCCCACGTCGTATTCCAGCTCAACGAAATGTGCCGTCCACCCCTGGTCTTTCGTGTCCAAGGGAACGTCCATACGCGCCGCAGGAGATAGCTCTCGCGCTTGGAAAGCCGGGCCGATCGTCTCCAAACGGAAGTCGCGGGCAGAGGGATTGTGGCACCAGTAGAGACGTGCCGCGATCGGCTGCTGGTCACTGCGGATGGACAGCATCCCATCGTCGTTCAACTGCCAACTGACTTCCGGTAACGGCCTTTCTTGCAGGATGGCGACGTACCATGCGATCAAGGTCTGCAGGGCATTGCCGCGTTTGAGCGAGTGGTCATCGTTGGCGACATAGCGGATTAGTTTCGGCCCCGGAAGGGAGTCGTAGTAATAATGGGATGAATCGGGGGGGAAGAATTGATCGCCTGCCGCATTCAAGATCAGCTTGGGCATCGTCAAACGCTGGCGGTAGGCGTAAGGGTCGACCAAGCGAATCAGATCCGGCATCCGGGGATGGCCAATTTTCTGAGTAATCCCATGTTCCACGTAATCGCCGACGGCAGGTGCCCAGAAGCCATACGCGGCGAAGTGATGGCGTATGTTGGGCTCCACGTTGAGCACGTCGATCACGATCGGTGCAATGGCACGCACCCGAGGATCCATCGCCCCTGTCAACCAAGTCGTCCAGCCTCGCTTCGATGCCCCGGCGACGACGAATCGTTCCAGCGGCGGGAGCGCGTCATCCTGATCGGCTAGTAGTTGCAAAACGTCCATCGCGCGCACCGCCGCCTTGACCATGGCATTGCGTGCCGGCCAACGCGGGTCGCCCGTCTCCAGGAATTGATTCCAGGTGTAAGCGATCAAGTCGTCTTCGGTACGTGGAACACCATCGCCATGAAACTCCAACGGCTGGTTGGGAACCATTTTCACTTCCGCCACCAGCGTGTTGCTTGCTCGTGCAATCGTTTGCAAGCGCCCGTCGGGGCCTGAGGGGGCCTCGTTTCGATTGGAGCCGCCCCCGATCCACAGCAGGGCCGTGGAGGACCGAGTTGCCGGGGGAACGGCAACGGTCAACCAGTGCTTCCAGGTCGTCCGATTGACCTCCTGCTCCGTTAACCAATTCTGCGACACGAATTCGATCACCAGGCTTCTGCCCGCTGCAGATGATTGGTCGGACACGACTTTCCATTGAAATGCCTCGTCCGGTTGCGCAACATACGCGTCGATCGGCGTGCGTTCGAAGGCCTGATGTTGGGCCCAGGCCGCCGTGGCGAGCCACCACGCGGCCAATCCCGCCAGCCAAACACTACTACGCATCCGCTGCAGCGAGTGCCTCATACTTGGTTCTCCTGAAAAAGTTGGTGCGCGGACTGAACGTAGGCCGCCCACGTTTGTCGGAACTCTCAGTAAGATAGCCATTGGAATCATCATTGTATCGCGGCCAGGTAAAGAATTCATAAATTTGTACGGTAGCGGTATCCGGCTAGGAGCAGGTCAGGGTGCGGAGTGGGTGACGGGCCATGCACGGTCCGGCGCAGGGCCGTTGAGGGTGGCCGTCGGGCGCATGCCGGCGTCGGATGGAGGTGGCTGGCCACGAAACCAGGGTGGCGGTCGGCGGGTTTACCTTGCTGTTACCGTTTCGTTATCCTACCGTTGCCGTTTCGTTACCCTACTACGGAGCACTCAATGGCCATGCGGACGCGTTGCTATCTGGGATGGTTGGCTGTACTCCTGGCGGACCTGGTGGTGGCGGTCGCGGGAACACCTGCGGAAAAGGTGCTGAAACACGCCGACGACTGGTTTCTTACCGACGATGCCGAGCGGGTGTTGGCGAACATCCTTTCCTGGCAAACTGTACGAGGAGACTGGCCGAAAAACGTCGACACCACTGCCCAACCTTTCCCCCGCCCAGGAGGACCACCGAGCGGAACGTTTGATAACGGAGCGACCGTGGGAGAACTGCGGGTGTTGGCCCGAGCCGTTCGCGTAACCGGAAAGGAGCCGTATCGACAAGCCTTCTTGCGGGGGTTCGATCACCTCCTCGCTGCTCAATACCCTCACGGCGGTTGGCCACAGTTCTATCCACCTGGTAACGGATACCATCGGCACGTGACCTTCAATGACGGAACGATGGTTCGTCTGATGGAGTTCCTCGATGATGCGCATCGCCTGCCTGAATTTGATTTCCTGGATGCTCGACGCCGTGCGGCGGCGGGGGAAGCGGTCGAGCGAGCAATCGATTGTGTCTTACGCTGTCAAGTCGTGGTGGAGGGGACTCCTACCGTTTGGTGTGCCCAACACGACGCGGACACATTGGCCCCTGCTCAAGGGCGAAGTTTCGAACCGCCCTCGCTCAGCGGCGCGGAAAGCGCCGGGATTCTTCGCTTTCTGATGCGGGTACCATCCCCTTCCGATAGGATCATTCGGGCGGTGGAAGCGGGCGTGGCATGGTTCGAGGCGGTAAAGATCGAGGGCTATCGCTACCGCCGCAGCGACGCTGGTCCTTCGCTGGTGGCCGATGCTAAAGCCCCTGCGTTGTGGGCGCGATTCTACGAGATCGGTACGAATCGCCCCATCTTTTGCGACCGGGACGGGGTGGTGAAATACGATCTTCAGGAGATTGGCAGTGAGCGGCGTGGCGGCTACACCTGGTATGGCACGTGGGGAGAAGAGGTTCGCCAAGCCTATGCCCGATGGCCGTATCGCCAGCGCTAGTGCCCTGACGTGGGGACCGCCGCCTGCTCGCAGTAGAACTTCCAATTTGGATAGGTGCATCCCCTGTCGCAACGCATGGTAAACGAGCCGCCGCGCCCGTATGGCCAACCAACAACGTCGTGTGGCGAACACCGCTACCGGTCGATCGCCGTGGGGCAGGGGGTGCGGATGCGAAGGGCCGGGGACGCAGGACGAGCACCGGTCGGAGTCATGTCCCCAGCAACAGGCGTCGCACCGACCGCGAGACGTCGAGCGTCAGCACGAAGACGGCAGGAACGACAAACAGAGTGAAGAACGTCGAGACGAGCAGCCCCCCGAGAACGACTGCCCCCAAACCGCGATACAGCTCGCTGCCCGCCCCGGGGAAGAGCACCAATGGCAATAACCCTAGGACGGTGGTCGTGGTGGTAATGAAAATGGGACGAATCCGCGTCTGCACCGCATCGGGAACCGCCACGCGGGGGGACTGCCCCGCGCGGATTGCGTAGAGCGAATGGTGGACGATCAAGATCGCATTGTTGACCACTGTGCCGATGAGAATGATAAACCCGAGCATCGTGATGATGTCCAGCGGTTGGAGGACGAACAGGTTAAGCAGAGCCAGGCCCAGCACACCGCCGACGGCTCCCAACGGCACCGTGAAGATGATGACGAACGGGTACAGCCACGATTCGAAAAGTGCTGCCATCAGTAGATAGGTGATGGCTAAGGCCAAGAGCAGATTCCACCGCAGGGCTTCCCACGCCTGCCGCAATTTGTCCGCAGTTCCCGACAGATGGATCATCGTCTCGCCATCTAGCAGCCCCTCTTCCTGCAACGGAAGGATCACCTCGTTGGTGATCCGCGACATGGCCTCCTCTAGGGGCATAGCCAACGGAGGGGAGACCGAGATGGTAATCGCTCGTAACCGCTCGCGGCGCATGATCGCCTCGGGACCGCTACCATAATCGACATGTGCCACCGTTCCCAAGGGTACGACATGACCAGTTCGCGTGGCCACGGGGATGGCAAGCAAGTCTTGGGTGCGCCGTACGAACTCCTCGCGTCCTTTGATCGTCAGATCGATCTTGTCTCCATCCGTAAAGTAATCGCCGGCGTAGGCGCCATCAACAAAAGCATTCACCGAGTATCCGAGGTCCGAAGTGGTGACACCCAGTTCGGAAGCTTCCACCAGCTTGGGCACTACATGGATCTCCGGACTCGATAGATCCAGACTCGGTTGGGGCGATGCCTGCGCCTCGGGGATGACCCGCAGGGTATCATGCATCACCCGCTCGCCGAGTGCAATGAGCGAATCCAGATCGCCGCCGGTGATCTCGATGTCGATGTTACGGCCCCCGCTGAGCCCCCGACCGAAAAGGCTCGCCTGATTCACAATCGCCCGCGTGCCCGGAAACTGGGAACCGACCTGACGCAACAACGGAATCAATTCGCGGACACGATTTTCATCAAAGGCGCGAAAACCGACAAACAAACTGTTGTTGCGCACCGACACGAAATAGTAATCGATCAACGGATAGTCCAGTCGCTCAGCCTCTGCGGTCCCTGGATCCACGTCCCAATAAGGGCGCAAGTCTTGCTCCATCTTCACTCCCATGGCATTGAGTTGCTCGATGTTGTAGCCGGGAGGGGGAGACAGGCTGCAGAATACGAAATTGCGATTACCCGATGGCAGGTACTCTACCTTGGGCCACAGCAGGTAACTGACACCGAGCGAAAACAACAGCATCCCGCCGATCACTGCCGCCGTCCGCCAGTGCCGGGCCAATACCCATCGGTTGACATGAGCGATGCCCCAGGCCAACGCTCCGGCCGCCGTGCGGATACGTGTCACCAAGGCCCCAGCGGTCCGCGTCGGCCTGGGAGCGGAGGTGGCGGAGGGCATCCACGAAGAGGACGGGACCGACGGACTGGACGCGCTGTTCAAGGCGCCGGTCAGCAAGCGCGCGGCGGCAGTGGGGATGACGGTGAAGGAGACCAGCATGGAGATCCCCACGGCGAAGGAGATGGCCAGCGCGATGTCGCGGAAGAGCTGCCCCGATGTCTCCTGCACGAACAGCACCGGTACAAAGACTGCGATGGTGGTCAACGTGGACGCCACGACCGCTCCGGCGACCTCTTTCGTCCCGTTGGCTGCCGCACCGGTGGGCGAATCGCCCTCTTCCCGATGACGAAAAATGTTCTCCAAGACGACCACGGCATTGTCGACCAACATCCCCACGGCAAACGCCAAGCCGGCCAGGCTGACGACGTTCAGCGAACGGCCAAGCAAGCCGAGCATCAAGAACGTGCCCACAATGCTGATGGGAATCGCCAAGGCAATGACCAAAGCCCCGCGGCCAAACCAAAAGCCTGCAACAACCACCAAAGCGATGGTGACCAGGAAGAACCAGTCGGACACGTAGACCGACGCCACGGCGCTGGCCGCGATCCAGGGAATGATTAGCAACGTCATGCGCCGGAGATGGAGAAATGCCAGCAACACGATGATGGTCAAGGCGCCACCGGCAAAGATGTTCTGCTGCACCAGGCGGATGGCCGAGCGTACGTACTCGGTTTCGTCGTAGTATTGAAACAACTCGAGTCCCCGCCGCTTGAGGATGCCATTGTTGAGCTCCTCGACGGCGTCGTAGATGCCCTCCATCACTTCGAGTACATTGGCCCCCGAAGCTCGCCGCACGCTCAGGCCGTTGCACACCAGGCCGTAGCGACGTGACAAGCTATCCAGTTTCTTGTAGGACACGAACACGTCAGCGACGTCTCCCACGTACACTGGCCGACCATCGACGATGGTCAACAACTGCCGCCGCACGTCTTCCGGATCGCGAAACTGGCCCAGGGTGCGAATCACCCACCGACGTTTCCCCTCCCACAGGTCGCCGGCCGAGGAGTCGCGGTTCTGGTTGGTCAGCACTGAGCGGACGTCGGCGATGGTGAGCTGACGGGCGGCCAGTTTCTCGGGATCGATCACCACCTGCAACTCTTCCTCCTGCCCGCCGTAGGTGTCCGCTTCGGCGACTCCGGGAACGCGTTCTAAACGCGATTCGATGACATCTTCCGAGAGCTTGCGCACCTCCTGTAAGTCAACCTGTGGGGGGAGAATCTCCGCCAGCACTGGATACCGTTCTCCATGCTGATCGAACAACTCCCTCAGCCGAAATACGCGCAACGCAGTGTTCTGGGTGCGGATCGCCCCTTCCAGCAACGGGGCGACGTCGGGGTTGCGTTGGGCGAAGTCACGTATCTGCTCCGCGGTCGGTGGTCGGGCGGTCAGCGCAAAGCGGGCGATGGGGCTGTCGGAGCTATCCGACGCTTCGATCACCGGCTCCTGCGCATCGATGGGATAATCGCGAACTTGCTGCAGTCGCGTATTGACCCGCATCATCGCGTCGCCAATGTCGGTGCCGATGGCGAACTCCAGGACGATCTCCCCCCGACCGTGACGGCAGTAGGAGGTCAGCTTCACCAGTCCTTCCACCGCCGCCAACTGCTCCTCCTGCTCCAGCACAATCTCGCGCTCGATCTCCTGCGGGCTGGCACCTGGCCATTCGGTCACTACCGACAGCACCGGATTCTCCACCTCCGGTATCAATTGCTTGGGCATGGTCACCAACGAGATGGAGCCGAAAAGGCTTACCAACAATACGGCAACGGCCACCTTGACGGGATTGCGAATCAAGGATTCGAACAGGTTCATGGCGTCGACTATCTAGAGGGTGTGAGGTTGGCTGCCGGATAGGTGGGGGGCGTCTTGGTGGCGGAGCAGGGCACCGCGTGTCGGTTCGTATCCTGACCGTCGATTCAGGCCAGCACCACGGCTACAGGCCATGGCGGCAAATCGTTGTTCTTGATCAGCAACTGTCGTCGTCGGGCCTCCTGGGCGAGGGGACACAACGATGACCAAGAGGCTCCTGCCGCATGGGGCCATCGGTGATCCTCCATCCCGCCGCCGCGGCTAGGTGGGCGGTGCTTCGCCGCGGTCTGGACTCGGTACTTCATCGCCTGTTCCTGGTCGAGGCATCGTGCGTCGAGGCATCGTGTCGCCCCAGATGCAGACAGGGACGTCAGCTACCCGCCTGCATCGACTCGCTGATCTCCACGCGCACGCGTGTGCCGTCGATCAAGCGTTCGTTTCCCAGAACGACAACGTATTGACCATCGTGCAGGTCACCTCGGACCTGGACCAGATCGTCGACCGATACCCCAAGCTCGACGGGGATTTCCGTTACCTCGACTCCGTCGTTTTGGTCTCCACCAGGTGGGCTGTCGACGACGAACACACTGCACCGTCCGGAATTGAGCACCAAAGCATCTTTGGGAACTAACGGCGCGCGGATGGGCGGACCGGAAGGCAGTTCCACGCGAGCCATCACGCCGGCCAAAAACCGAGGCAGACCCTCCTCGATGTGGTTCTGTACGCGAATGATCACGGGGAAAGTTCGCGCTCGGGGATCGGCAACGGGAACGATGCGCTCGATTTGTCCGGTGGCAAGAAGATCCGCTGCATCGGGGATCTCCACCCGCACGGTTTGACCGATGCGCACCGACTGGGCGACCTCGACAGGGACCGGAATTTCAATCTTCACGGTTTTCAAGTCGGCCATCTCGCACACCGGGTCACCGGTCGTAACCCACGCGCCGCGTTCTGTCCACTCGGTCGTCACCACGCCGGCAAACGGGGCAATGACCGTCGATTTCGCGATGCGGTCCTCGATCAAACGCACCTGATGTTGGGACAATTCCCAGCGCGCACGAGCTTGGGCAATCCGTTCCTCACGTTGCCCGGCAACGACGCGGCGAAAAACGGCCTCGGCTGCCGCTAGCTGCGAGTTGGCCGTGTTGGCCCGCTCCTCAGCCGCCTCCAGGTCGGAGGCAGTGGCGGCACCACTAGCAACCAATTGGCGCAGCCGCTGCAGATTGGCCTGTGCAGCTTCTTGCACGGCCCGAGCCGCCATGACGGCTGCCCGCGCCTCCTCGATCTCCTCCGGTCGCGAGCCATTCTCCAGTTCCAACAAGGCTTGGCGATTGAACTCGGCCTCCGCCTTGGCCGCAGCCAATTCGATTTCCAGCGTATCGGTGTGCAGCCTGGCCAACGGCTCACCGGCCTGCATCCATTGCCCAGCTCGGGCCATATACTCGGCCACCCGACCGGTCACCGCCACCCCCACGGTGACCCGCCGATCCGGCATGACCGTGCCAATAAATCGCTGGCCGGTGGCTACTTGCTGTTCCACCACGCGGGCCACCACCACGCGCGGCAGTGCCGTCTGCTGGCCCTGGGTGGTCAGCCCCCAGCTCGCGATTCCAGCCCACAACAAAGCGTAGAAAATGGAGCGAAACACCCGTTGATCTCCGAAGAAGAAGCACCCACCGCAATGGGGTGTGAGTTAACGAACCATAATAAACACAAATTCCATTCGTGCCGCCACCAGAGTGGGCAGGGGGAGGAAGTCCTCTACCAACAGCATCATAATCGACGCCCCTTCGCGCCTCCAACTATCGGGCGTCTGTCCCGCGAGATGGGCATGTTCTAGTAACCCAAGGAGTCGGCCGAGGTGCCGCGAACTTTCGCCTCCAACCTGCTATCTGGAGTCCGCCCCCCCATTGGAAGGTGTTCAGTAGGGCGAGTTCTGTATAGATTTAGGGCGTCGGAAGAGTAACGAGGGCGCCTAACGGCCCGTTTAAGGCGGTAGAAGTCAAAATCCGCTAATGGGAACCACTTCTTGCCAGCGGGCCGTCGAGCGAACCTCTGCTACTCGCTTAAGCCTCGATTACTCGTAGATGAGAAAAATTGAATCGATGTGCATCCTGGCCTTGCTGTATCGTTTGGTCCCGGAAAGTCCTATTCTTGTGGCCGCCAACCGTGAGGAGTATTACGACCGACCATCTTCACCGCCTTCTATTCAGTCTGGAAAACCCAGGGTTTTGTGTGGCGTGGACCAACGTGCCGGAGGAACCTGGCTGGGGGTAAACCAACACGGGATGTTTGTGGGGCTGACCAATCGGCGCAGTACGGTGGATCCGATCGGCGCTCGTAGTCGCGGGTTGTTGGCCCGCGAGGTTCTCCGCTGCAGTTCGGCGCGGGCGGCGGTCGACAAGGCGGTTGAGGAGTTGATGACGCACCGTTACGAAGGGCTGAATTTGGTAGTCTGCGATGCGGAGAGCGGATGGGTAATCCACAGTGATGAAGACCACGAAGTCGTGCCGCTAGAGGAAGGGCTGAACATCATCAGTGGCCAGAACCTTAACGACCCGCGTGACGAGCGGGTGCAATTGGCCCACCGCTTATTGACCTTGCAGATGCTCGATAGCCCCGTGAAGTTTCTTGCCGTAGCCAGTCGGGTATTTGCTCGTGCTCCCACTCCCCCCGGACGTCCCTCCATGGTGATTCGTGGGCACGATTATGGCACGGTTAGCAGCACGCTGTTAGCGCTCAGTCCGAAGCCGCGCAACGCGATCTTCCAGTACGCCAACGGTTCGCCTGACAAGACCAAGTATGAGGATTATTCTCCCATGCTGCGAGACATTCTCAGTCGGGGGTTGCGGGAAGCTCGTACCAAAGCGAAGGCCAACGCCTAGATTCGCCGTCAATAGCCAGTCGGTAGTTGTACCGTTCGCGCCGACCTGCCGTGGGGCAGTGGCCGCCACTGCCTGGGGTGGTTGGCGCGAGCAGTTTAAGTAGGTTGCCTCGGGCAGAAAAACGGACTGGCGGCGAGGAAAGGCGGAAACTGAGCTTGCGAACATGGTGGAATCCGCTATCATCTGCCTCTTGCAGAGCCAGTAACTGAAGAGAGAGATGAGTAAGTTCTCTGCCGCTCGGTCGAGGGCCGTCGTTCTGACGCTGCCTCGATACCGGCGGGCAAGGTGTTCCGTGTTGTTTCTTCGTTTTTTATCCTTCTGACGTCTGACTAGTTAGTTAACGAGCATGAGTGCAGTCACGAAAGAGTTGAAAAGGCAGGCAATCGAAGAGTTTCGTGCGAACGAAAACGACACGGGTTCCTCGGCAGTGCAGATTGCGATCCTCACCAAACGGATCAATCACCTGACCGAACACATGCGAGTCCACAAAAAGGATTATGCTTCGCGGCGTGGTTTGTTGCGTCTGGTAAGCCAGCGGCGGAGTCTGTTGGATTACGTGCGGCGGCATGATCCCCAGGCCTACATCGATTTGATCACCCGCTTGGGGATCCGCAAGTAGGCCCCACCTTCGCTACGGATTATCCCTCCGTTCTCTTTTAACAGTCACTGGGCATGTCGCTTGCGACTGCATCTGCACCACGGGTGGCCTTTCACGGAAAGGTCGCTGAGTGTCGGTCGGCCATGGATTTTTGTGCCGGGCCGTGTTCGATGGATAAGATGCCGCATCGATCCACGGTGCGGTATCGGAGTGGTGCCCGTGAAAAGTAGTATTTGCATTAACGACCTGCCGCCTGTTGTGCTGTTTCGATCATCGCCCGGTTGCTGCTATTCCTCCAGCGGGCGACAGGCGCCATTGTCTGTGATGTGCCCCTCGGGTGATGATGGCGCCCCCTCTCGACCTTGGCCGACGCTCGGCGTGCTGCGTCTGGGCCGGCAGTCGTTGTCTGCCATCGGCACGTCTTTGATGCGGTAGGATATTGGGTTTGATGAGTGTTGTGAAAAGTGACGGACGCCGAAGCAAAGCCATTACTTGGTAGTCGATCGTTCGTGCATGTCGTGTATGTCAGTTTGGATGTAGGAAAAGCAAAGTGAAGATTCGAGTAGAGAAGCAGATCGGAGCCCACGTTTTGTCGTTTGAAACAGGGCAGTTGGCTAGGCAGGCGGCGGGAAGTGTCGTCGTGCAATACGGTGACACGGTGGTATTGACCGCAGTGGCCACTGGCCCGGGAAGGCCGGGCATGGACTTTTTTCCCCTGACTTGCGATTATCGCGAGCGAATGTCGGCGGGCGGTAAGTTTCCCGGAGGTTTTTTGAAGCGGGAAGGTCGACCGACCACGAAAGAGATTCTCACCAGCCGGCTGATGGACCGTCCTATCCGGCCTCTGTTTCCTGACGGTTTTCGCGACGAGGTGCAGATTCAAAGCGTTGTTCTGAGCAGTGACTTGCAGAACGACGGTGATGTGTTGGCCATGAACGGAGCTGCGGCGGCGTTGGAGATCAGCCCGCTGCCTTTCATTGGCCCGTTGGCCTCGGTACGCGTTGGCAAGGTCGATGGTCAGCTGATCGCCTTTCCCACCATCGATCAAATCGATGAGAGCGAACTGGATTTGATCGTGTCGGGGAGCGATAAATCGATCCTGATGATCGAGGGCTTCGCCCAGGAGATCCCCGAGGATGAAATGGTGGAAGCGATTCTCTTCGCTCAAGAGGTCATCAAAGATATCATCGGTCTGATCCGCGAATTGGTCGATCGCGTCAGTCCGCAGAAGATGGAATACCAACCGCCGCCCGATTCCGGGTTGTTCGACCGACTGCGTGAAGCGTATTACGACCGCTTCAAGGAGGCGAAGCAAACGGTTGGCAAACAGGCACGGGCGGAGGCAGTGGCGGCCCTCAAAGAGGAGGCCAAGAATCAATTCCTTCCCGACCCGGCTGCTGAAGGGGCACCATCGGAAGCCGAATTCAGCTCGGCGTGGCACGACCTGGAAAAGCGGGTTGTCCGCGATCTGATCCTTGCCGGAGCCCGCCCTGATGGACGTGACTACACCAGTCTGCGGCCGATCGAATGCGAGACCGACGTGTTGCCGCGCACCCACGGGTCCGCCCTGTTCCAACGGGGAGAAACGCAAGCCCTTGTTTCGGTCACCTTGGGAACCGCACGTGACGAGCAGCGTGTCGATGGATTGTTTGAGGAATACAGCAAGAAATTCATGCTCGACTACAACTTTCCCTCTTTCTCGGTGGGAGAGGTGCGGCCGATTCGCGGCCCGGGTCGGCGGGAGATCGGGCACGGCGCGCTGGCCGAGCGCTCGGTCGCCCCGGTCATCCCGGATCCTGAGGATTTCCCCTACACGATCCGCGTCATTAGCGACATTCTGGAGTCCAATGGGTCATCGAGTATGGCCAGCGTCTGCGGCGCCACGCTTGGTTTGATGGCCGCCGGAGTGCCGCTGAGCAACCCGGTTGCCGGCATTAGCATCGGCTTGGTCAAGGAGAGTGACGATCGATGGGTGCTGCTGACCGACATCATCGGCGACGAGGATCACTTTGGCGACATGGACTTCAAGGTAGCGGGAACGCCGGTCGGTATTACCGGAATTCAATTGGACCTGAAAATCGATGGGATCACCGAGGAGATCGTGCGCAAGACGCTGGCTCAGGCTCGCGACACGCGCATGGAAATCCTCAAAAAGATGATTACCGCCATCCCACGCCCGCGTGCCGAAACGAGCCGCTACGCTCCACGTCTGTTGCGCACGAAGATCGATGTCGATAAGATCGGTGCTCTGATCGGACCGGGGGGCAAGAACATTCGCGCCATTCAAGAGGAAACCGGCGCGAACATCGACGTGGAAGATGACGGAACGGTTATCGTCAGCGCGATGAGCGCCGAAGCGGCGCAAGCAGCGATGGCCCGCGTGGAAGCCAGCACGGCAACGGCACAAATCGGAAAGATTTACGACGGTATCGTCACCAGCATTCGCGATTTCGGCGCGTTCGTGGAAATCCTTCCCGGCCGCGACGGTCTGGTGCACATCAGCGAACTGTCCGATGGCTACGTGTCGAGCGTTGATGCGATCTGCAAGGTTGGTGACCCGATGAAAGTCCTGGTAATCGACATCGACGAGCAGGATCGCGTGAAACTGAGTCGGCGACGCGCCCTGGAACAGTTGGGAATCGAAGACGAGTTTGCTCAGCAGAGTCGGGACGCGGAAGCTGCCAACGATGAGGAGGATGGCGAACGCAACGGTGGCCGCGAACGTGCACGAGCCGGTGATGGCCGCGGCGGTGGTCGGCGACGTGGACGCGATCGCCGCTAAAGAGCACTAGTCCCCTGCTGGGGGTACCATTGACGGAACGTATCCATGCAATCGGCAGCCGAGTCCCTCTGTGGACTCGGCTGTTTGTATTGTAGGAGCGAGGTTTCGTCGTCTGGCGATCGACTCCCAACGGCAGGCAGGAAGCAATGACCGATTGGACCGCGTGGATCGCCGCCCGCGTCATCGCGTGGGAACGAGAATCGTAACCGCTCACGCCCCGCGGTAGGTTTTTTGGGCGAGGGTGATCTCGTTATTCAATTCCAGCACGAAGCGCCAGCGAGTGAGACACCAGGACCAAACGCCAGCGAGTGTGTATCCCTGAAACCACCTCGATTCACTCGCTGGCGCCTCGTGCCGGTAAGCAAGCGCGTCGCCGTTCACGGCTAACATAACGGGCACGGCTTATACAACGGGCACGGCTTGTACAGTGCGGTGTGATTACGGGAGGGCGAGGCTCCGGCTGAGCCGCACAGGACACGTGGGCTGCGGAACCGGTTCGGGAGCAGCCTCGCCCGTTCGACCGAGCCGTGAACGGTTACCGAGCTTAGAACACCGCCGTCCGCCTATCGCGGCTAGGGTAGATGGGGGGTGGGCGCGGGATGCGGAGTTTATTCCCCACGGTCCGCCAGCAAATAGAGTCGGTAGGCATGCCCCAGCGGATGGCAGGCCTAGTTCGACGAGAGTTCCAGTCGCGCATTACAATGAAGAGGACCATGCCGGTTGGCGTGGGGAGGTGCCCTGGGAAAATTCGCGAAGAAACAGTTTGTAGATCAACTGGAGGAACACGATCTCGCCCCTGTCCGATCGATGCCGGCGATAAGGGAAGGCGAAGAGCAGGGAGCAGTAGGCTACTTGGCGACCGCTATTTCCAGCTTTGGCCATGATGGCGCGGCAGTGAGGGTGTAGCATGCACCTGTCCGTTGGGTGTCCTGTTGCGCTGCGCCAATGCCTTTTTGGCGGGCGAGATCGACTGCATGCACGGTACACCAACAACGATTGCCATCGATGGTGTTGCAAGCCGCAACGACGAATTGTCAGCGCGACCTGACGGCATTTCCATGGGGGGCTCGATCCGATCGGATTGCTGCACCGATTGGCCGGTGAGAAGGTTGGTCAGGCGTCGGATGAACCATAGGAATTAGAAACGGCGAAATTCGAAGCAGAGGAATGGCAGAGCGAGGCGAGTTGAATAGGTGCCGCCTGAGGATTCCTTGGCCGGATTGAAATGACTCCTGCTGGGCGATGGTGATGAGTGCACGAGGATTACCAATCGAGGATCATGCCCGGGCCATTGTTCAGGGAGTGGCTAGTCTTACCGACCCGGACGCCCGGAAGCGGGCTGTGGAGGTTTTGACCGCGGGCAATCCCGAACTGCTTCGTAGGGTTCAGCAGCTTCTGCGCGAGCCTCCCGCCACGCAGTCAATGCACATCTCTGCAGACGGAAATCCCGACTTGCCACCGCGGCCCGTAGGAGGTGCAGCCACGCACATCGATTCGGCTCCAGCGCCCCAGCGGGCACATCCTGAGCTGGGTAAGGCGGTGGGGCGATACCATCTGGTCGAGCTGATCGGTGAAGGAGGCATGGGGCAAATCTACCGAGCGCATCCGCACAATTTGACCGAGCCTCCGGTGGCCATCAAATTCATGCGTCCGGCGGTGGATACACGGAACATGGTGCTCCGTTTTCAAGCAGAAAGCGACGCGCTGCGCCGTTTGGAGCATCCAGGTATTGCCAGATTCTTGGACGCGGGAGTGACCGACGATGGCGTCCCCTACTATGTCATGGAGCTGATTCGCGGAGATTCGCTGGACAAGTTCCTGCGTCGCCATTCGTTGTCCGTCCAAGCGCGTTTGGAACTGTTCACACTGATTTGCGATGCAGTGGAACATGCCCACCAGCGCGGCGTGATCCATCGGGATTTGAAGCCGTCGAATATCTTGGTTACGCGCAGTCAGGGACACCTGCAACCAAAAATCATTGATTTCGGCATCGCGCATCTGACCACCCCCAGTGCGCACTCAGCGGACCAGGGACCACGCACTGGATTTCGTCAGATTCTAGGTACGCCTTCGTTCATGAGTCCGGAGCAGATCGATATCAGTTTTGGTGACATCGATGTGCGCACCGACGTTTATGCACTGGGATGTATCCTGTACAAAATGTTGTGCGGCCAATCCGTCTTTGATCCTCGTCGGTTGGAGCAGCTAACTCCAGCGCAGTTATCGACCATCATCTGCCAACAGGCACCGGTGCGGCCAAGCATGGCAGTCCAGCAACTCGAATTGCCTCGGCAACATCAGATCGAAACGAGATTCGCGCTATCGGTTAAACAACTGCGTCAAACCCTGCGACATGACCTCGATTGGATAGTCCTTAAGGCATTGGCGAAGGACAAGACGGATCGCTATCAGTCGGTCCGCGAACTACGCGAAGATATTCAGCAGTACTTGCAACAGCGGCCCGTCAGTGCGCGGCCGCCATCCCAGATGTATGTCCTGGGAAAGCTGATTCGACGCAATCGTGGCCTCTTCGCGATGGCAGTTGCCCTGTTGTTGGCCTTGGTAGGAGGAATGCTCGCCACCGTCCACTTCGCCACCTCTGCCCTGCGCGCTCGGAGGCTGGCGGAAGTTCGTCTGCGCATGGCCACCAATGCTGGGCGGCAGGCCGAACGAGCCAGGTTGCGTGAGCAGGAGCAGGCCTATCATGCCTCCCAGTTGCTTTACGACGCCGACATGAAACTTGCTTCCGATGCCTGGCGAGCCGGGGATATCAGTCGCGTTGACATGCTGCTCAAGAAACACGAGTACCAAGCAACCGAGCATGATTTTCGTGATTTCTCGTGGCATTATTTGCGTCAACGCCTCGCCGTCGTTCCTCAATGGGAGATGCAACCGCTGTCGGATAACGTGGGGAAGGTCTTTTGGCATGAACGGGCGAATAGGCTGGTTCTCCTGGTCGGCGATACTCGGGTTGTCGTCGCCCGCTTTGAGGGGGGCGACGTTCATACCGAGTCGATGTGGCAGCTTCCCGGACCGGCAAACACGATTGCCTTTTCCACGCAGGGAAGTCTGCTGGCTGCCGGCATGACCGATGGAGCGGTTCTGATCTGGCCCGCCGAGGTGCTGTGGGATACCGGCGGCAATGACGCCAGCGCGGTACGCGATTTACCGCCCTGGAAACAATCGCTTCCACCAGACATCGACGAGATCAACTCCCTGCACTTCACCCCCGACGACGCGCGCCTATTCGTTGCCGGAGACAGTGGCATCCTGCGGCGGTGGGATTGGGCGGATGGACGCGTCGATATAGCCTATCCGCCCAGGCAGCGCGCGATCGAACAAATTGACGTGTCTCCAGATGGCAAGTGGGTGGCCACCGCCTGCAGCAACGCAACGCTGACGGTGTGGGATTCCCAGGAGGCACGGCAACACGCCCAGTGGACGCCGCCGGATTCCCAGCGCGTGGTTACCGTGGGTTTTTCCTCCGATAGCCGGTTTGTGGTAGGAGGAGACATACGCGGGCGGCTGGGGTTGATCGAACTGGCGACCGGTAAGGCGACCACGGCAGAGGGGCTGGACGGCATCGAAAGCGTGGTTTTCTTACCCCAGGCGTCCCCCTATCTGTTCACCGGAGATCGTGGTGGAGCCGTTCGCGGTTGGTCGATAGTCCGGGACGAACGCGAGCAACGTTGGCAACTGCAACGCGATGAACAAGTCCTGTGGCAGGCCGCGGCAGGGCGGATTTCGTCCTTGGCGGTGCTCCACGCGCAGCAACTGATCAGCGGCAGTCGTGATGGCTATGTGAAAAGCTGGGACCTTAGCCCGAGGGTTCCCTACCGAGAGTACCCCGCGGCCAGCCAAATGGCAGTGGGAGCCGACGGAACTCTCCTCCTCGGTGATCGACACCTGGACGTCTATGACCTGTGCCGCCACGAGAGATTGCGTCGACTGGCCCCGTCGACCACCGGTTACACGCATATGGCGGTCGCCAGTCAGCGTCCCTACGTCCTTGTCCGCGATGCCGAGCGATTCGTCCTCTTCGACTATGCTCAAGGACGGGAATTATTCCGACTTGATGATCCGCGCGAGCCATGGGCGATTGCCGTTTCTGCCGATGGCCAACAAATCGCCATGGCGGATCGTGAGGAACGCCGATTTGTTGAGCTGATCGATTGCACAACCGGAAGGCGGCTTTTGCTTCCTGCCGTTCAATGTTCGTCGCTAGCCTTTTCCGACAACAATCGTTACCTAGCCTATAACGAGCTCGATGACGTGGTGATCTATGATTTGCAACTTCAGCGTGCTACGGCTCGTCTAGTGGGACACGATACCACGGTAACCGGAATTGCATTCTCACCGAATAGTAGCGATGTAGTGACCGTCAGTGATGATCGTCGCTTAAAGGTTTGGGATCCACACCACGGTACCCTGCGGTATTCGACCGAAGCGCACCAAAGGGAGGTGAAACGGGTCCACTATTCTCAATTCGGTCGCTTCATCCTCACCTCTGGGCATGACGAGATGGTTCGCCTGTGGGGCGCCTCTTCGCTGCATCCGACGCACGAAATACGGATGCCCACCTTCATCAGCGATATTGGTTTCAGCACGAAATGCCAGCGCCTGGTGGTACTGCTGAAGACTGGGGAAGTTCGTGTTTATTCGGGAGCCTCAACGACTTCCCCAACTTCTCCGTGATCGGTTTCCTCGAACCAATCGTAGAGGTCCATCAACGTTTCTCGCACGTTACCTCCATTGCGGCCTAGGGCTCGCCGCGCCGCGTTGATTAATTGGAGACGCCGTATCGGATCCAGATCGAGACCTGCTCGCTGGACGCAGGCCTCGATCACCCGTTCCACGAGCCGATCGTCGACGCCAGTGGCGTACAGGCACGCGATTCCGCAGGGACGATGACTGGTAACCAATAGGCTCTGACGACGGGCCTTCGTCCCTACCCGCACCCACCACTGGCCTACCGGCCCCAATTGCTCCATACCATCCACCGCGACCAGTTCTCCGACGGGTGTACGAGCGATTTTGAGTAGCACGGTCAGCAAGGGCTGTTCGCCGCGTCGCAGCTGGAGGTACCCCTGCGGCGCCTCGAGGAGACGCAACAGGTGGAGCATCAGCGTCGTTTTGCCGGTGCCATGCGCTCCCACGATTGCGCCGCGTCGGTTCAAGGTTTCTTCGAACCGGCGGCGCAAACCGGACAGCGTGGCGGCGGGGGTAGGGGCAAGCCATGGCAGCTCCCCCGGCTGCACGAACCTCGTACTGAACGGATTGCTGATAGGAGGCGTCAACGTCGGCTGAGAAGCTCTTGCCATTGCTCCCTCCTTCCCTGCATGCTCGTGAACCTTGCCCCGCGTGGACAGTCGCCGCAGATGCTGTTCGCTGAGGTGATGTAAAGCGTCACCGGCAAGACGGTTCGGCTGGCCGCAAAATACCAACCGACGCTTATCCATCGTGGCTGACGACTCCATCGTGGTTGGCGGCCGGATCGACATGGCCGACATGAAAGGGGTGTTCGGCAGTAAACTCGCGTCCATCCTTCAAGTACAACCGCAGCCGTACACACCAGCGGATTTTCAACAGTCTTCCTTCGTAACTCAGCGGTCCACCGGGAAGTGTGGTCGCCACCGTGCGGGCATTGCAGTGCAAAAGTCGACGTACCTCATCTTGAGAGAGACTCTCAAAATAATGCACGCCGATGTCCGTGGTGCCTTTCCCTTCGGTGTACCACATCACCGACACCTCGACCCGCTCCACATCATCCAGCTCCACCCGCTGGATGCGATACTCGAATTCGAGCAACTCCAGCGGCTCCACGCGCGGCTGGAGGGTCAGCAAACGCACTCCCAAGGCAGGTTCGACTCGGCGTCTCACACGGCGCTCCGTGGATACACGGCGACGGGAAAACTTCGGGAAAACTTGGGCCACTTAGCTGCCTCTCCGTAAACAATGATCTTCCATGTCAGGGCGTTATGTTCACTTTGGAACGAATGCATTATGTCCGACGGTAGGCGGATTCGACAATCCACCTCTAGGGGGTTTTCGGGATCCGCCACCAGCGGCCGTGCTTCCCAATCGGGGGGCATGTCGGCAGGAATCCGGGCCACTTCCCGTCTTTCGGTGCGGATATCGGTTCCCTGCTGATAGGTCGCTTCTTCAAAGGCCACCAGGTCGACGTGGAGCGATCGGAAGGCCACTCTGCCGTATTGGCACAGGTAAACCTGGACGACATCGCCCGGGAACAAGGGCATGCGGTCGACCTCGACGGCTGTCTTCCCGCTACCGCTTTGCCGCGTGAACAGTCGGAAGAACCAGCGGGTACCGTAAGCCGATACCACGGTGAACAACAGGAAAACCGCGATCAGCATCCAGTTCGGGTGGCCACGTAGCCATCCTTGCAGGGCAATAACCGCCAGCATGGCCGTCATGCCGTTCCACGCCAGAGTGAACAAAGCGCTGAGCAGCAGAGGGACATTCTCGCCTCGTTGCATCGGCAAGCGGTATTTGAGTTTCACCCCCGGACTGTCGGTCAAGTGCTGCAGCCGTGGCAGGCTGGCCAGCTCGGCCCGATCCACCATTCCCGTGGCGCGGCGCGCGTGCTCGCGACGCACCTGAATGGCCATGGCCGACCGCATTTCCGGTGACGCTACCGTCTGGGCAACCTGGTACACAAAGGCGCTCAATCCAATGACGATGAACGAAGTAGAGACGATGACCATCAACCAGAATCCCACCCCCGGTTGCAACCAACCCGATTCCGGCCAAAAAAGCTGCCAGGTGACGACTGTGGTAAGTGAGAGGACACCGAGGAGAAAGAGAGCACCAAAAAATGCTGCTTCGCCCACGCTGCCGACAACCCACCATCCGCTCATTCGCGAGCCGCGTTTCTTGCCAAACAGCCTCAACCACTTTGCCACAACTACCTCCTCTACCCGTAGCACTCACCTGCCGGTCTCTCGCCTAGTATCCCGCAAGGGGCTGTCAGGTCCTAGACCAACCCGGCGAGTATCCCTACGATTGATTCTTATGAGGTGGACATGGAGCGGACATTTTCCGGGATACCAAAGCGCATGGGGGCACAGGAAATTAACGGAGGGCACGCAAACCCATTGGATGCCGATTTAGCGCAGGTTCTGGGCTATCTAAACTTTTCGTCGGGAAACATGGACTCCCGTACGCTCGGGGCGCTGAATCGGTTGTACAAGCAGGCGCTTCCCGGCGGGCCATTTGAGGGGATGCCCGCATGGCTGCAAATCCAAATGTGGCTGCAGGAGGCCTTGGCGCGGTTGCAGGTCGAAAATCCCGCGTTTCAAGATACTTCGCAGGCCGAACGTTTGTTGGAGCTAGTTTGGCTGCACCTCCTGCCCGATTACCTCGACTACCATCGCGACCTGCTGTTCCACCAAGAACCTGAGGGCATTTTCAACGGTTTCTTCCTCGGGAAAGCGATGGAAGCCGTCGTTCTCCAAGGCCCCGACTGGGGGGATCCAGCGGCTGTTGCCTTGCGGGCAATTCAACATCTGAACGATTTTGTCGGCTATCGTCCGGTGGCCGTGCTCGAAGGAAGAAAGCTTCAGCCGTATCCTCATGAGTGGGTGCGCCCCATCCCCGTATTCTTGCGCCATGTGGGAGTGGCGGAGGGGATGTACCACGACATTCTTTCGACCGCCTTGGAGATTCTCCGCCAGACTCCACCAGACATTTGTCGCCGCGCTGGATTCGATTTGGAAGTGGTCGATGAAATCGGCATCGACCCGCGTGCTTTCGATTTCGATCACCCGGTCAATCAGCGACCGAACTATCAGTTTGGCCAGTGGGATCCGCACACCATCGACAACTCGGGGCGATACCGACGGTTCATTATTCAGCAGGTGACCATCGACGCCCTGCTGGCCCGGATCGACGAGCGACATGATTTGCCACGGGAGGAACTGATCCTCGAGGCGGCAGCAGTCCTTGCCGGTACCATGTTGATGGCCTCCGGGATCACCGGTTGGGGACCAGGAGCGTATCCGTCGACGGTAAGCCTGGCTGACCTGATGAAACCCATCGCGGAATACCGTGACGAGTTTTACGAGTGGCTTATCGAAACGGTCCCCGCGCCACACCGTGACCGGCTGTTGGCTGAGCAAAGGATACGCAAGCAGCCATTTGGTGGGGCGCGTCAGCATCTCAACACGCATTTGGCTCGTAATCGTGCTTCGCAGTTGGAGCACGTTCAATTGGCGCGCTTGTTTGCTCGCATGGGTCACGCCACTGCGTCGAAAGAACAATCGGATTTTGTGCAAGCGCCCTCCGCGCGAATTGTCTCGCGCATCGATTGCCTGATGACGGCAGCGCACCAGATGTTGGAGCGTGGTGAGCTACGGGATGCGGCCGCGCTGTCGCCGCAAATCATTGATCTGCTTCATCGCGGCATCGAGTGTGGCGCGATTGTCGATCCGTGGAACATCCTGGGATTCGGTGGTAGTTTTCCGCGGAGCGAAGGGGCCGACGGCGCCGTGCATGACCATCGAGTCGAAGACCTCGTCCATTTGATGGAGGCACTGTTTGCGCTGCAAAGCCGCATCTGGAGGGAAGCGGCAGCGGCGGGGGACGAGGAACTATGCCAAACGATTGACCAGGAGTTGCGGCGAACTGCCGAGTGGTGGCGCCAATTCGCCGCTCACGAGGTAAGCGATGTGAAGGCTACCGATCCCTTGGAAACGATGGACTCGGCTTTGCTGGTCGCTAAGGCGCTGCGGTTGTGGCATGCCGGGGGAGCTGCAGTAGGGGATGTCCGCTTTTGGGCTCCTCACGCCCAATTGTTCGACTCCCCCAAAGCTTACGCGCTGGTCGTTGAATCTCTTTTGGAGCGCAATGATTTTGTTGCTTCCATGGCCCTGCTGGTTCATTGGCTCAGCCAAGTCGAACGGGTGGGGTTGCACAAGGGAGAGGCTTCGTTTCCCCGCCTGGCCCTCCGCTGGCTGCAGCAACTGGACACCTACCTGCGCGCTCATCCTGCCTGCGATCAGGTGCACTGGGGGTTGGCGCTGAAGTTCTTCGACTACCTAGAGGCCAACGCCGGGCCTTACCTCGAGCCCCCTGAATTCCTGCTTGGTAAACCTCAGCGGTCGGTGACCGATGCTTCCGCGGATGATTTCCTGCTCGAGGAAACGGACGACGCCGATGGGCTTTTCGACGCCGCCTACGAGGATGTGGTTTATCAAGATACGGCGGACGATGGGATCGATGGCGAACTGTCTCCCGAGTTCTCCCCCGTCGAATCGAACGAGCTGACCGAAGAGGCCAATCGTCTGATTGATCATCTCAGCTTTTTGGCCAGCATGGCCGAGATGTGGAAAACGGCCGCCTTGAGCCCGCACCTGCGCACGGCATTGATTGACCAATCCACTCCCCCGGCCGCATCCCGCCCAACGACATCCGCCGATCCCACTGCTTACGATGTCGGAGGGCAGGAGCGAGTTATCGCAGCCATGCAGTCGTGGGCTGCCCAGGCGGCGCATCATCGCCGCGCGTTATTACAGCTCATGCAACAGGTAGCCGAATACCGGATTCCCAAGACCAGCGCCGATCACGAGGCGATGTCGCAATACGATCGTCAACGACTGATTAAAGATTCGTTGCTGGAAAAGATCATCGACACGGCGGTCGAAACGGCAGATGCGCGTCGCTTGCTGTTGGCCAACCTCCTTACTCTTCAGTCGACCGGCGAGGCGGTGGCCGAAGAGATCAAGACGTTGGGAGAAGACGATCGCATCGCCATCATGATCGTAGGCGATCTTCTGAGTGGGAGGACGGATCGTATTGCCGACACGTTTCCCCGTTTGCTCTCTGCCCTGCGTCCCAAAAAGCTGCTGTATATTCCCCTGGTCCGCGGCGGTGATGCGGGCATGATCTACAGCGTTCGGTTGCGACGCCGCATCCTCTCGCACCTTCTCCGTTGGCTACCGCGTCAAGGCTTTATTCAGGAAGCCTGCATGTTGATCGAGACGGCGCGGTTCATGGAACACCACAACCCCATCGGGCCCGGGGCGGTGACCGAATTCGATGAGCTGTTTTATCTCTGTTTCCATTCGATCGTTCAGTCGATCGTCCAGAATGCCGCCACCTGGAAGTTGACACGACTGCGGTCGGCCAGCAATTCCTCCACCTCCAACAATCCGTCGGCCACCGGCCGCAACGCTGGCGACGACCAGCAACGACCGTCACCAGGGGCCAACGACGCCGGCTTGCCCCTACCGCCGGCCATCGATGTCGAAGCCGGCGATGGCGAAGCATTGGGGGACTTGGAACCGGACTCCCACGAGTTGATCGACCTGCTGGAACAACTGAACGAAGTCATGCTCATGAGCTGGCTCGCGCATAGTCGGACCCTGCGATTGAGCGTGCTCGAGTCGTTGGAAGGAGCGCCGGCGTGGGAGCGACTCGTTACCTTCATTCAGCGATTTGGCGGCCCACTTTTCACCCAATCCTTCTTGCGTCTGGGAAACGTCCGGGCCATCCTCCACCAGGGTGTGGGGCACTGGCTGGACCAAGTCGCTGAGGAAGGACGGACGGAAGAAGTGGACATGCTGCTCGACGCCATCGATGCCGGCCAAATCCGTCGCAGCGAAGCCGAACAGATGCTGTCGATCGTGCTCGAAGCCGTCATCGACCATTACGCGGAATACCGCGATTACAACAGCACAACCACGCAGTCGGACCGTGGCGAGTACTTTTACATGTTCCTTGATTTTCTACGCTTGCGCGTCCGCTATGACCGCGTCTGCTGGAATCTGAAACCAATCTACTGGACGCATGACGTACTCGTCCGCTCCGGGTGCCACCAGAATGCCCAGCACTGGCGTCGCGCGCTGGCCGAACGCATCGGTCGGGAAAGCGAATATTACATCGAGCGCTTGCAAGAGCTGCAAGCAAAGTATGCCATGCGCATGCCCACCGTCGCTGACCGTTTGCACGAACGATTCACCCGACCGATGACCGTCGACCGCATCTGTGCCCTTGTCGGACCTGCCATGCGCCAACTGAGTGAACAGGGCCATTCGGAAACCTTCGACCTGTTGATCGAGGAGTGCAAGTTGATGATGGAACAGCCGACGGGCGTGGGGCTGGAGATTCCCGATTGGCTGGCTGCTTTGGAAGACGAAGTCGATCGCGTACTGGAAAAACAACGCGGATTCTTCACCCGTCCTCAGGATGAACGAGCCGTAGGTTTTCGGCAGCTTTCGGCTCAGCAGATTGCCGATCAACTCGATGCCGCCATGCGGTTCTTCAAGTCGTCCCGACCGACCTCGTCCTGATCGAGATGCTCTTCCGTCGACTCCACTCCCGGACTAGCGCACCTACCAGTAGTGGAATTCGCCAGAATTCCCAAATAGCTACCAGCAGTGGAATTCGCCAGAATTCCCAAATAGCTACCAATAGTGGAATTCGCCAGAATTCCCAAATGCGACAATTCGCCCCGAAAGGGGCAGCGCCATGAAAGGGGCAGCCCATGAAAGCCCAGGGCAGAGCGCCAGCGGCGTAGCCGCTGGAAGCGCCGCCCTGGGAAGCCTCATACTGCCGATTTCAGGTACGATCAAATGATGACCGTGCATAAGCTACATCGCTACACGAATACCGATATTTCATCATGGCTAAACCAATTGTTTACGTAGCGCGTCGCCTGCCTGAGGTGGGGATGGAAAAGTTGGCGGCTCATTGTGAAGTCCGTTTGCATGAAGGCCCATTGCCGCCTACTCGAGAGGCGCTGCTGCGGGGAGTTGTCGGATGTACAGGAATTCTCAGCCTGTTAAGCGACCGGATCGACGCCGAAGTGATGGATGCTGCCGGCCCACAGCTCAAGGTGATCAGCAATTTTGCCGTGGGCTACAACAACATCGACGTGATGGCCGCTCGGCAACGTGGCATTGCAGTGGGGAATACGCCCGATGTGTTGACCGATGCAACCGCCGACATTGCTGTGGCCCTCGCCTTGGCGGTGGCTCGGCGGATGAAGGAAGCGGCGCACGATGCACGGAATGGGAAGTGGATGACGTGGGAGCCGTTGGGATGGATCGGCCATGATCTTCATGGAAAGACAGTGGGCATTGTAGGCATGGGCCGCATTGGGACCGCCACGGCCAAGCGGTTGCATGGGGGATGGCAGATGTCGGTGCTCTACACCTCGCGTCGGGCCAAGCCGGAGGTGGATCGCCAATTGGACGCGCAGTTGGTTACGCTGGATAAGTTGCTCGAGCAAGCCGATATTGTCAGCCTGCATGTACCGTTGACTGAACAGACACGCCACTTGATCGGTGCCAACGAGCTGGAGTTGATGAAGCCAAGTGCGATTTTGGTTAACACCTCGCGGGGAGAGATCATCGATCAAGAGGCGCTGACCGAAGCGCTTCGTGAAAAACAGATTTTCGGTGCTGGCTTGGATGTCACCACTCCCGAGCCGTTGCCCGCGGACCACCCCTTGTACGACCTGCCCAATTGCATCATCCTGCCTCATATTGGAAGTGCCACCCAGCGGGCTAGAAATGCTATGGCCGAGCGGGCTGCGGAAAACATCCTCGCCGGCATCGAGGGCAAACCGCTGCCGTGGCCCGTAGATTGAAAGGGGGCGATGAACTGGCTGCGCCTCTCCAATTGGTTTTCGCCGAGCAGTTCTCGTCGCATGAATTACGAAATTGTTCACAAATTGGCTCGTCAGGGAACGAAACCGCGTCGGGGTGTGGTGGGGGTTGTCGTCGAAGACGAAAGGTTCTTGGTAATCCGGCGCAGTGCTTACGTCCGCGCTCCCAACCTGTTGTGCTTCGCTGGCGGATCGATCGAATCTGGCGAGTCCCCCGAGGTTGCCGTGGTACGTGAGCTTCGGGAAGAGTTGGCTTTGCGCGTCGTGGCAGTCGAGCGCATTTGGCAGAGTCGTACTCCCTGGGGTACCGAACTGGAATGGGTGTTGGTCGAACGGGATCCGGCTTCGTACCCTGTCGCTGCACCCCAGGAGGTGGCGGAGTGGATGTGGATGTCTCCGGGCGAGTTGCTGAACCATCCGCTGTTGCTGCCCAGCGTGCCGGCGTTTTTTCGAGCCTGGGCGGAAGGTACAATCAAGCTACCTGAGCGCGCTGGCAAGCCGGATTCAGCATGGAGATCGCTGGAGTTTTGATCACCAGTTTTTCACCCGCAAAGGAAGATTACAATGACAAGCGCCGAGGCGAATTGGTTCGACAAGCTGGCCGCTGCCATACCGGGTTATGGCGCTTATCGGGATCAAGAGTCCCGTCGCCGAGATGATGCCCGCACGCGCGATTATCTCGCGGACCGTCTGGCCGAGGTGCGTCATCGTCTGACCGAGTGGATGGCTTCGGCGGCCACCGCTGGCGACCTGAAGGTGCCAGCCCAGGTCGAACCGTTGGCACGCCGTCTAGAGCTGGCCGAGAATCGTCTGCGTGCGGCGGTTGAAGGGTATGCTTCCTGGTTCGACGAGCGCGAGGTGGATGCCGATCGCCTGCAGCGAGTGCTCGAACATGACCAGAATCTGATCGCCCTGGTCGATCAGATCGATCAGGAGGTGGCGCGCATGGTGGCACAACAGGAGCTGCCAGCCGCGTCGTCGGTTACCGACCATGTCGCCCTCTTGGAAGAGCGAGTCGGACGACGCAGCGATTTATTAAGAAACTAGGGAAACGGTAGGGTAATCGGTGGCGGCGACATCCGTGGGGGAAGTGGTCGATGGTGCCCAGCCCGCGCCGAAGTCTCGCGGCCTCTCTACCGAAGCTGTCGATCGGGGAGGTTCGTGAGGGTGTGCGGCTGGACGGGGCGCTGGCAGTTCGTGTCCTGGAGACTCTGCCGGCTGCGGGCTAGTTTACTGCCAATCGAGTTCGACGACGGACGAGCAGTCGCGTTTACGGTCGGCGAGAGGGCCGGCAAGCGTGGGGCAGTCGTGGCCAATCGATGGCGGGCGGGATGATGGTGGAGCGAACAGACATTATTGCGCCGTGACCGCCTGTTCGTTTTCCGCTTGTTCGTACAACGCGGCCATCTGCAGCATGATCTTCTCGAGCGCATCCAAGTAGGCTTCTTCGCTGAGGTCAGGACGTTTTCCGCGCAAGCGATCGAGCTCTATCTCGAGCTGCTGTCGCTGGGCGGCCAATGCGGAGGAGAGGACGATGGCCTGGGGACCATTGAACAGAATCACTCGGGCTGCCGCACTGCCATCGATGGGGCGATCGGCCTGTGCATGACGGACAATCTGGACACCGCGATAAAAATCCGCCGATGTACCGACGCGGTCGCCATTGTCGTCCAACAGGGCATGCTCGGTCGCCAAACGTGCTGCTTGTGCATAAAACTGTTCAGTCCGTCGGCTGCCGGCGAGGAAGGCTTCGAGCAGCGACACGGCCCCGTCATGGTCCAGATCGTTCTTGGTATCCTCGATGGCAGCGGCGAGGAACGTGCCGAAACGTGCATAATTGAACTCCCCTCCGGATCGCGTGGCCGTGACAATTATCCGGCCGGGACGCGACAGCTCGACAAGAAACGGTGCCGAGCTGGAGGAGGTGTTGATCATGATGACACGATCGATGGGATCGAGCCATGTGGCGAGCTCCTTTGCCTCCACGTCGGGGCCAATCAAGTTGAATTTTGCTGCGCCCTGCGCGTACGTACCATGTCCAATGAAGACTAACCACAACTCGTTCGCTCTGTTTTCATCGGCGAGGTGAGCGATGGTTTGTTGCAATTGTTCTTTAGCGGATGGAGGGTCAGTGACGGTTTGCGCCTCTTGTGGTGAGCGAAGGAACGGCCAGAATGCCGATGCAGCAGCTTTTTGATGCCTGGGGGAAAAAATGCGGTGGACGTGCCAGCGGTTCTTACTGGCCAAGCGTTCCCACGCTTGAGCTGCTTGGGTAAAGTCTTGTTCGAATTCCTGCGCCCCCGGCGCCCCCACTACGAGTAGCAAGTGCACTTCGGGGCGAGGCGCCTCTGCTGGGCGGCTGCTCCGACCGCCGCTTGCCGCATCCTGCGGTGCAGTATCCGGTTCGGCAGCAGATTGCTGCGCGGCAAGTTGGGGACCTGCGGTTTCGCCGTCCTGCGTCTCGTTCTGGGCACCGAAGATCGTGGAGACCAGCAGCGGGGATCGGTTACCGGAGTTTGGTCCAATCGATGCACCAGCAATCAGCAGCACGATGGTGGTCAGCGTCACGGTGAGATCGAATGGCCACGCGTTGCCTGGAAGAACAAATCGATGCGTCCAACGTGCTAATGAGATCATCATGGTAAACCTTTCCAGCGACGCAGTCCCCATTCCCCGCACAAACAAAGGACGGCGATCAGCAACATCCAGGGCTGGTGCCATAGCGGTTCCTCGCGCAGTTCCGACTGTGGCACTCGACGATTGGGCAGCTCGGCCACAAAGGACTCGAGATCCTCGAGCGCAACCACTTGCCCGCCGCTTTGCTTGGCCAACGTGTGCAGGGTTTGCATGTCGGGAACGACGCGAGCAAACTCGACTGAGGAGGGTTGCGCAGTCCAGCCGGTGTGCACGGGATCGAGTGGTTCACCGTCCGGCGCAGTGCAGGCGACGACACAGCGGTAGGAGCCATCGTGCTGGCACCAATACTCCAGGGCATAGACCCCCGGTTGGGTCGCATCGGGAGTTGCTTGAGCGGTAAGCGGGGCACCGTCAGGGGGAGTAATCTCGATCGAGACCGTCGCATTATCTAGTGGCTGGAAGTTCTCATCTCGAACTTGGACGATGATTCGATGGGCGTTCACAGGGCTGGGGGGGGCCTGGACGTCCACTTCGACCCGCCGCGGCACGTCGTTGGTCAACCAGCGCGCGATCTGCCGCCAAGCCTGGGCCAGGTCATCGACGTCCGCATCCGGGCGATGCATGCTCCACCGCCAGTAGTCCCCGACGGTCAGCGCCAGGGTGCGTCCCTTGCCGAACCGTTGGACGACGATCCCTGGCTGTCGTTCGGCTGCCAACTGCAACTCCGCCAAGGTTTGGGCTCCTGGCTTTACCTCGGCAATCGCATTCCAGGTATAAAACTCCGGTACGAATGCTTGCCGCGAATTCTCATCCTGTTGGTTCGACCGCAATCGCAGCCACGGCTCCAACTGGCCTTCGCGCGTCAAAAGCATGCGTGCGGGCTGGTGCTTATCCGTAGGGCGCGGACGCAGGTAGAGGGGAAGGAGTTCGGCGACGGGGGTGTCCTCGTAGCCTCCATGGAAGAACGATTCCGCGCCGCCGAGCATCATCAAGCCGCCACCGCGGTGGGCAACGAACTGGCGAAGCAAGAGCATCTGGTGTTGCGAGAAGAAAGAAGCTTCCACATCGTCGAGAATCACCGCATCGTAGCGGAACAGGTCTTCACTACTCGTGGGAAACCCAGCTACCAATTCGCCTTCAGACACACCGATGCGCAACAACACCGGTTCGTCGTATTGTTCGGCCGTATCGTCCGATTCATCGAATCCGGCCCGCAAGGGATTGGCCGATGGTACCCCGCGATCGCGGAAGCTGAATTTCGGCTGTTGCTTGGCAATACGGATCAACGCCGACAGTCGTAGCTCTACGTCGCTTTCCAAAGCGCGCCGCAGAAACTTGAACTCCCAATTCGGTCGTCCTGAAACGTAGAGGAGGCGATAGGGACCGCTGCCCCGGTCGACGGCGATCAGCAGCGTGTTGTTCGCCAGCGTGACCTCGGTGCGAGAGCGCACCGGGCCGCTTTCCCGGTCATCCCGTCGCAGGGAGGCACGCAGCGCTACCGATTGAAAACCAGGTTCCCGCGGGCGAAAGGTGAAGCGGACGCGGTGGTGAAAATCGTCGCTGTTACAAGCGATCGATTGCCGTGCGATCGTATCGCCGGCGGCATCGATCAATCGTACGATCAATTCCTCGCCGGCCAACCCTACCGCCTCCACCCAGGCTTCGATGCCCACGGGAGCTAGTTCGAAAGAGGAAACCTGCACCACGGGGTCGTGCAATCGAAGATCGCGTACTTCTCCCTCCTGGGTATCGACTATCGGATAGATGGGAAAAGCGAACTCGCGGCTGGCGATCCATTCGTTGAGCCCGTCGGTGGCCAGCCCATCGGTTAGCAGCAGCATGCCGGCCACCGGCCGATTCGCAAAACGTTTCATCAGCGTGTCGATGGCAGTGGCCAGGGAGGTTGCCGTACCGCGGAAGTCGAGCTGGCTGAGGTCAGCCACCGCGTGCAAGCGGTTATCGATCGCGTACCGACGCACGTCGAAATCTTGTGCCAACCGCGTTTGCCACGCGGAGTCCGACGGCAGCCACGGGGCGAGTCGTTGCCGACGCGACGCCGCTTTTCCTGCCGGAGCGATTTCCATACTCCGGCTGTTATCGACCACCACGGCCATAACGTTGGCTCCTGGACGCGGGCGTTCCACGCGGCGTTTGGGCTCCAGAAGACAAAACCCCAAAGCGAGCAGGGCGGTCAACTTCAGGCTCATGGCCAGAGCGCGCAAACCGGAATTGCCACCCCGCATGTAGTAGCTCCACGCCACCAATAGGCTAACCGCAGCCACCAACATGCCGACGAAGAGCCACCAATCCTGTGCTCCCAGAACGATTTCTGCCAAGACGATTGGAGGTGCTGTCACTGCCTGCCGCTCCCCAGATTTTCGTAGTACTCCTGAACACTGCGGCTGAACTCAGGTGGCACCGGATCGCGATCAATGGGGACGATCTCCGTCCGCTCAGCGGCGCGACGGATCAGCTCGTCGGCCACCTTCCGTTTCAAGTCACGCAAGGGGCGGGCCACCAGTTCCTCGACCTCCGACCACTGGGGGGCGCGGGCGTGTTTGCGGTATTGACGGCGCAGCTCTCGTGCTGTTTGACGTACTTGAGTTGCCTCCCAACGCAGTTCTGGATCAACCACCAACTCCTCAACGTCGCGGAGCCGGTCGGACCATTCCTGGAACGAGTCGCCGGTGATCGGATTTCCTCCTCCGGTGGTCCAGGTACCACCGCCCGTCGTCCGCCCGTCGGTCGGTCGAGTAGGCTGGGGGGAAGAAGGCCGAATTCCTGGTTGTGGTTGCGATTCCGAGGGGCGTCCCCGTCGGTTTTCCGGCCCCGAGGTTGGTCCCTCGCCCGACTGACGACCAACGTTTCCACCTTCCGCCGCCGATGGCTGGTTTCTTGACGACGGTTGCTCCTCCTGGGCATTGGGCGACTCCGAGGCACCGGTTTGCTCTGCGGGGCGCTGGGCGGCAGATTGCCGTTGGTCGGATGAGGCGGTTTGGGAGGCAGGTCGTTGATCCTCCGCTTGAGGCCCCAAACGTTGCTGGGCATTGTTCTCATTGCCCGACGAGCTGGTTGCGGAGGAAGTCCGTTGGTCAGACGGCTGGGTTGCTGGCCCTGGTGAGGCTGGTGGAGATTCGGCGGCCGGTTCCGCGGCATCCTCGGGAGGACGCGTGCGGCCGTCGTTCGATCGCTCCCCGCCCGCCTCTTCCGACGCCTCGTCCAGCGCGCGATCGAGCTGTTCGCTGGCTTGTTCGAGCTGGTTCAAGGCCATGCGGAGCGATTCGACCTCGCTTCCCAAAACGGCCTCTGCCGCCTGTTCGACCCCTTGGCGGAGTCGTTCCAAGTCGACGATCGACTCGCGGGCCAGCTCCCGTCCTTGCTCTTGCAGATTTCGTTCCAGCAGTTGTCGGCTGACCTCGAGTCGTTCGCCAGCGCGCTGCTGCTCTGCCTGCTGATAGGTCTCGTAAAGTCGTTCGGCCAATAGCGGCTCGGCTTCCTCCGCCTGCAGGACGGTCTCCTGAATCTGTTGCAGCAAATGGTTCAGCGTGGACTGCTGCTGTTCCAGCATTTCGGTAGCCTCGCGATATTGGTCCGGCCCCCGCAAGCCGGTAGGATTCTGCGTGTTCGACGCTTCCAGTTTTTCGACGATATCACGTTGCCGCTGCTCCAGTTCGGCAGCCTGTTGTCGCAGAGATTCCATCCTATCGGCGAATTGAGTGGCCGCTTGTTGGCGAACCTCATCCTGCAACCTTTCCAACTGCTCCTCGGCTCGAGTGCCTGCTGCCAGTGCGTCGGACGTGTCACCTTGGGCCAGCGCTTGGCTCGATCGCTGCAGGTTCTGTCGTGTTTGTTCCATTGCTTCGCGGGCCTGTTGGATCGACTCGCTAGAGCTGGTTTCCATGCGCTCCTGCAGTTCGTCGCTGTCGCGCAACATCTCCTGTTGCTGTTGACGCAAACGCTCGAGTTGTTCGGCCAGCTGTTGACGTTCGTCCTCGTTCTGGGCCATCTGCAATGCGGCTTCGAGCTCTCGCAAGCGTTCATTAAGATCTTCTTGGCGAGCGGCGAGTTCGCGAAGACGACTGAGGATCTGACGCAGTTCGGCTTGCTCGCGCTCTTGCTGATCCTGGGCCAGCCGTTGGTTCTCGTAGCGATTCTCTTGATTATCCAACTGCAATTGATCGATCTGTTGTTGACGGGCCTGAGCGCGCTGCGAGCGACTTTGGGCATTGCGTTGCTGAGAGCGTACGACTTCATGCTCGCGACTTTGCATTTGCAACAACGCCTGATACGCAGCCTGTTCGTGTCCCAGCGCCGCAGTCAAACTCGCTTTCTCGGAATTGGCGATTGCATCTTCCAGGGATGTCACCGCTGCCTGCATGCTGTGCCGCGCTCGTTTGATCAACGCCTCGATCTCCGGTGTCGCCTCGGCGGCTTTCTCTTCCAACAGCGTCATCGCCTCGGTTTGGGAGGTCAGAATCTGCTGCACATCGCGGTGCATCGGCGCGGACAACGTGGTTCGAGCCTGGCGCAGAACATTCCATGTGGCGGCGACAATCTGCTTCTGCAGTTCCAAGAGTTCTTCGGTTTGTTCGTTCCCCTGTTGGCCTTGCTGGTTCTGCGACGACGACTGCTGATCGGCGGACGGCTGCTGCCCTTGGCGGTAGATCTCGTCGAACGGCCGCACCTCGAGGAAGAATATGTCGCTGACATCCCGCCGCGGCTGTCCGGTCGAATCAAGGTCTTCGACCCACACATAGTAGGAGATCAATTGCCCTGGTTGTGCAGCAAGTTGCTCCAGAGGCAACACATGGTGTAGGGCCAGTTCGCGGACTGGCGCTCCTTCGACGGGCACATCGATCTCTAGGGCAGACTCCCCTGCCAATTGGTAACCGATGCCGGCTGCCGTGATGGCGAAGTCGTCCGTGGCTTGTGCCGTGATGGAAAACTCCTGCAGCGGTGATACCACAGCATCGCCGCCACTGGTCAATCGTACTGCGGCCGATCGATTGGGTAACACGCGCATGCTCAAGATCGTCTCCGCCGGATTCTCTCGCCCTTGAGCATCGACCAACCGCAGCTTCCACTGCACATCGGTCGCCGCGGTGAAGGTGGTCGACCACTTCTGCGGATCGGCGGCATCCTGGCGCAATGGCGGCATACCATGGTCGCCTTCCGTACCATGATCGCCATTCGTACCGATGGGCACTAGTTCTGCCTGTGCCACTGGTTTGTTCAAATGAAGTTGCCAGGTCACCTTCGTCCCCTCGGCGACAGTGATGCGACGCGTGTCGACCACGGTCTTGGGTTCCTGGTGCGTATACGAAGGGAACTCGAGCACGGCATCGGCACGCACTAAGGCAGGATATTCAAAGACGTCGATGCGAAATCGACGCGTCTCCTGGCGATCGTACTCGACGTCGTAAGTCACAGGAGCCTCGACTTCCTCCAGGTAGGCGGCAAAGACAGGGTCATCGAGCGACTGTCGCATACGGATACGATCCCGAATCGGTTGGCCGTCAGCGGAAAGCGATGTGTAGCGCAACCACACTTCACTGGGGAGACGATCGGAAAAGTGAGCCGTGACGATGACGTTGCTACCACGTTCGACCTGCGTGTCTCCCGGATCGATGGTGGGGGGCGAAAGGCGGTTGCCGCGCATGGGGATGTTCGCCGACGTGGAAGGCTCAGCAGGAAGGCGATGCCAGTCGACCAGAATCCAGGCGACCAGCAGTACGGCGGGCACATTGAGCAGCCATGACAACAGTACTTTCCAGCCGCTGACCATCGATTTCCAGCGATGAATCACATCATGTCGAATTGCTTCGGCGATGACATGACGCTGCAGGTACCCTAGAGAGCCGTCCGGACGTGCCTGCAGTTCGGTGGCCGTCAGTAGCGTTTGATTCAAATCAGGAAACTGCCGCTCTAGCCGATGCACGACGCGTCGGGCGTTGGCGTAGCGGCGGCCGACCAACCAGGCTGCCAATAGGATGAGCACGGCGGTTGTTCCCAACCACCACCAGACGGCGGAGTGGGCCACCCATCCCTGTCGCCGTCCTTGTAGGAGCAGCCAGCCGACTAGGGAGGACAAGCCGAGAACGCCGCACCACCCCACGGCGATGTAGATGGCTTGTAGTCGCCGGGCAACGATCCGTAATCGTCGATGCAGTCGTTGGTCCATCATGCTTGCCTCCACGGAATGGAATTCGCTACTCGCCGAACAAGGTGGCAGCGATGCGGACTTCTCGGTCGTTCTTCGTCCCAGCCGCAACACGCGGCCTGGGCCTCACGACTCGAGCGTCCCTGTTCAACTTAGGTTCCCAGTGTCCAGCGTGTGTCGACAACGGTCCCTTGCCTCATCATGGCGCTCGCCTCCTTTCGAGTCATTCGGTTGCCCGTCGCCGCTGAGCCAAACAGCCGCCGATGGCTGTCTCACCACCGAGGACGATCATGCCGGCAACGAGCAGCCACCGCCACAACCTCTGTCGCTGTTCCAGCTCACCGATTTGCAATTGCCGTGCGGTCTCTAAACGCTCACGAGCCGAGCGGACTCGTCCCAAGGGGACGCCGTATTGCTCGAAGACGTCCGGGTCCAGCGGCGTGAGTCGGCTTTCCGACAAGGGAACAACCACGGCGCAGGTGCTGGTGTGGGCACCTTGTTGAATTGTATACCTGCCAGGCCGATGGAAAACGATCACCTCCTCCTCCAGGTGGACGTCTGCCTCGCCGACTGGTTGGCCATCGTCTGCTCGCACCTGCAGCTCCGCCGCACGCGCCGCTTCCCCATCCGGGGATTCGCTCCACAGCGCGGTACGGCGCAGTGGTTGTCCCACTTCGATGGTCGTGTGGTGAGGTGCGCGGTTGTCGTCAGGAGCGAGCATTCGGAGCACGATAGGGACGAACTTGCTGGACAAGGCAAAAGTGCTCCCTGTCGGCTGCGGGCCCGCGGTGAGGATCCACACATGACCGGCGCCTACACGCTGATGGACGATCCATGGATCGCCACTATCCAGCCGGGCCACGACCGATGCCACCTCCGCTTCCGGCACGTGCAGCCGTCGGTAACGCCACAGACGGATCTTGCTGAAATCGTTGAAACGGGGATCAGCAAACGGCTGGAACAGTGGATGGCGGTAGTTGATGGCGCCGATCAAGGCGTAACCATCGACCGCGGCTTCCTCGATGGCTACCGGCGGCCAACCCAACAGCTCGCTCAAACCTCTACTTACCGGCTCGGGGGTCTCCAACGTGTGAGCGAGGACGACGACGACGACGCCACCTTGGCGGACAAACTGCGCCAACACTGCTCCGGGAAACATCGTCTGGCCATGTGGTTCGACAAGGATCGCCTTGGTCTTGGTACCGATAGCACTCGTCAGTTCATGGAGAGAGACGCGCTGCACACGGCGTTGAAACCAGGGAGTATCCAGCGGCATTTTCTCGATGAAGTAGCCGAAGTCGTCTTCCTGTGATGCTACCGGCGGCGCGGCAACCAACACTTCAGCCTCTTGCAATTGCGGTACCAGGAAGAATTCCACGTTGTCCCCCGACCAGGCATCCCCGGTCAAAACGATGCAATCGCCTGACGGGGGGCGGGGCGGCATCGGGACAACCCGGACTTGACCAGGAGGGACTTGGACCACGGTGCCGTCACCGGGCAGCGGATGGCCGTCGTGCCCCCATGTCAGTCGCAGGTTCTGCTGCACCGAGTCCATGTTGTTCTCGACCCGTACGCGCACGCGTTCACGCGGTACATTGACGTCGGGAGGAAGAATCGTGAGGCGGGCATTGCCAGGTTGCCGTGGTTGGACTTGACGTACATCGAGGCGCACGGTCGCGGGCCACGGATATCCCTGCAACTGTTCCAGGCCGCTATCTTGGTGCAAATCGCTGATCAAGACGATGCGGGCATCGGTGGTGGCAGGACCTTCCTTGTCGCTCGGGATCGCTAATAAATCGGCTACGGCCATCAAGCCGTCGGCGAGGTGCGTACCATGCCAGCTGGGGGTGATCTGGTCGAACTCCGCACGCACCGCCTGCTGCATGGCTGATGGTGTCCACGTCGGTACCGTGTCCCAGGGAACGATGGGCCGCAGGCGGGAATCGATCGCGTACAGCCCCACGTAGTCGTGGGCTCCGCAGGAGGCAAGCAGTTGATCCACTTCCCGTTGGGCCTGCTCCCACACGCCCGGACGTCGCATGCTGGCACTGGTATCGACGAGCACCACGACGCGCTCCCCGGCCGCTGAGATGGCGGCGAAATCCTGCTCCCGGAGGTAGGGGCGAGCGAAAGCGAGGGCAATCAATACCAGGGCCAGCACGCGGAGCATCAGCAGCAACCAGTGCTCGACCCGGCTGCGCCGCGTCAACCGCGGTGGAGAGGGCTGCAGAAACATCAAAGAGCTGAACTCTGCCTGCCCCTGAGGCTGGCGACGGATCAGGTGAAACACGATGGGCCCCACAACGGCCAGGGTGGCCAGGGCGTAGAGAGGAGCTAGTAATCCCATACGTTACCCCACCTCCTTTACCGCACGCTGGTTGCCCAACCGCTTGGTGGCTCCGGGCACATGTCCCGCCAGCATCCCCGTGTTGGCGATCAATTCCAGGAGGGCCAGCTCCAGAGGTTCGTCGGTCGTCACCCGGACCAATCTTGCTCCCCGACGGTGACACAACTCCACCAATTGCTTCTCATGCGCGGCAAAGCGTTGGCGGTACTGCGTGGCCACCGTACGGGGATCGACATAAATCTGGCGACCGGTCTCCATGTCGCGCACCATGGCACTTTGCGGCAGCCGGAAATCGACCTCCGTCGGATCGAGGATACGGATGACCAGCACTTCGTGCCCCCGACCGCGCAGGTATCCCAGCGGCTGAAACAAGGTATCGGGATCAACCAGCAGATCGGACAGCAGCACCACCAGACCACGCCGATGCGAAAAACCGGCCAAACGAGTCAGTGCCCCACTGAAATCGGACTCCGTCCCCTCGCTGTCCAGTGCGAGCACATGCATCAGTTGTGACAGGTGGCCGTGGCGGTGGCGCGGAGGCATGTACTGAGCATGTTGCACTCCACAGGTCATCAGGCCAACGGCATCGCGCTGCAAGTGCAAGTAATAGGCCAAGGTGGCCGCCAGCGTGCGCGCGTACTCGGCCTTGTTGTAAGCTAGCGAGCCATAGGCCATCGAGCGGCTTTGATCGACGGCCAGGTAGCAGCGGCGGTTGGTCTCATCCTCAAACTGCTTGACGTAATAGCGGTCGGTCCGGGCGAGCAGCTTCCAGTCGAGAGTGCGTGGATCGTCCCCCTCCACGTAGGGCCGGTACTGAGAGAATTCGACGGAAAAGCCCAGCATCGTACTGCGGTGCAGGCCAGTCATGAAGCCTTCGACGACCGACTTGGCGCGCATCGCCAGATTGCGGATCTGCATGATCGCTGCCGGATCGACGAACCAGCGGCGGTCGGAGCTGACCTGTGGCCGGTGGGCCTCCGGCGGTTTCTTGTTTTGCATCATGATGCACCCGCGTTCGTGAAAGTCCTATGCCAGAGCAGTAGGGATTCGTTGGATCAGGTCGGCGACACAATCCTCTACGGTGACGTTTTCGGCTTCCGCTTTGTAGTTGAGCAGGATGCGATGTCGCAGCGTGGGGGCGGCCAATGCCTGGATGTCGTCGAACGTGGCGTGCATGCGACCGGCCAACAAGGCCCGCGCCTTGGCGCCTAGCACCAGCGTTTGCGCGGCGCGCAGGCCGGCCCCCCAACTGACCCACTGATTGACCATGGGCGTCGCTTGAGGCCGCCCCGGACGACTGGCCTCGACCAGGCGGACGGCATAATCGGCGACTTCCCGCGCAATCGGCACCCGTCGTACGACCTCTTGGAATTGCAACACGTCGTCGCCGCTGAACAGCCGATTGATCCTCTCGGGCCGCGCGGAAGTAGTACGCAGCACGACCTCCAATTCTTCCTCATGCGGCAGGTAATCGATGAGTACGTTGAACATGAAGCGGTCGAGCTGAGCTTCGGGAAGCGGGTAGGTTCCTTCCATCTCGATCGGGTTTTGCGTGGCCAGGACGAAAAACGGTTCCTCCAGGACGTAGCGTTTGCCGGCCACGGTCACCTGGTGTTCCTGCATGGCCTCCAACAGTGCGGCCTGCGTCTTCGGAGGCGTGCGATTGATCTCGTCGGCGAGAATCACGTGGGCGAAGATGGGACCGCGGACGAATTGCATTTCCCGTCGCCCATCCTCTCGCTGTTCCAGAATCTCGGTACCCGTGATGTCCGAGGGCATCAAATCGGGGGTGAATTGAATGCGCTGGAAATCCAAGTCGAACACTTGCGCGACACTGCGCACCAACAGCGTCTTGGCCAGTCCCGGAGCGCCGGTGATCAGGCAGTGGCCGCCGGCCAACAGGCTGATCATCAACTGCTGGACGACTTCCTGCTGGCCAACGATCGTCTTGGCCAGTTCCGCTTCGATGGCATCACGCCCGGCGCGCAAGCGCTCGACGGCGGCCTGCTCTTGCTCGTCGCTCAGTATTTCAAGGCTCACGGCATTCCTTTCTTGCTGAATCTCGCTGAAATTGTCGCTGTGGATGCTTCAGTGCGTCATGGCATAGGTGACGATGTTGATCCCCAGCGGGTACGATTTCTTCACTGCATAGAGTTCGAAATACTCGTGGTTTTCTCCCTCGCGTTCCCAGCCGTCCCCCAAGTCGGTATTGTGGCAGATGAACACCATGATGCGACCGGAGTCATCGTAGATGGCTCGGTAATTCGCCTGGCTCGTGTCACTGCCCCACCGCCCTTCCCAGCGAGCACCACCGTAGAAGGCATGGATGGAGGGCACCTGCGGCTTCTCGTCCAACGGATAGACACACTGAAAGATCTCATGCTCCAGAGGCACTTCCTCCGGTTCGCGATCCGGGAACACCCGCTTGATCTGGAGATAAAAATTCATCCACTCTTCATCGCCCCAAAAGTCGTCCACCATGAGGAATCCACCGTTGAGCAAATACTTGCGCAGAGCGGCTACCTCCGCCTCATCGAACAACAGGTTTCCAGGTTCGATCATGTACAGGAAGGGGTAGTCGAACAGCCGGGGGTCGGTCAGTTCCAATACGATGGGGTCCGGATTCACTTTCAGCGACGTCAATTGTTGCAGGCGCAGCGAAAAATTCAGGTCGCTATCCGGATAATCGGTGGCCCATTTTCCTCCGCCACGCCAACCTCGGCCGTAGCCATCGCTGTAACGGACTCGCACAAAAGTGAACACATCGCGGGGAAACTGCGGATCTACATCCCACCGAGGCACGCCACCGCGATCATTGGGGTCCCAGTAGCCGCCACCTCGACGGCCGCGCTGCACGGCCCAGGCAGCCAAGGTTCCCGCCAGTACCACTGCCGCCACCAACAACATGCTCCATCGTCTGATCGCTTGTACCATTCGATTCATCGGACATTACCCTCGCATGTTCCCAGGTTACCTTGCCGGTTCAGGTGCCGGCGGCTGTTCGACACTCGGCGGTTCGGGAGCCGGTGGCTGTTCGTCTGCAGGTGGCACGGGAGCCGGTGGCTGTTCGTTTGCAGGTGGCACAGGGGCCGGTGGCTGTTCGACCGGCGCTGGTGGGGGGGATGGCGAGCGGGGGGATTGCGTGGCCGCCCCAGGCATTGGCTCTGCATCCTTCGCCTCGGCCGATGGCGGTAGCGAATCGGTCTGCCCGGCGGCAGGGGCACTGGCGGCGGGTACAGGCCGGGCGGAGGCCGGCTCGTGGGGGTCTTCGTCGTCGACCGTCAGCGTCCTCTGCTGCTGGTCGGTGGCAACGTGCCGACGCTCATGAAGGCGAACCAGCAGCTTTTGCGCTTCGCGGTAACGCGGAGCCATCTCCAGGGCATAGAGAACCTCGCGGCGGGCACTTTGCCAATCCCCGGTAGCCGCCAACGCCTCCGCCAACTGGAACTGGATTTCCGCCGGATCGATCGGATCGAGTTCCAGCAGTGCACGCAAGGGCTCGATCGTGTGCGACAACTCCCCGTTGCGCCGCGCCACCGTAACCAGCGCCTCGTGGCCGACAGGGATCAACGGTTGGACCGCCAACAATCGTTGGGCATGCCGCTGCGCCGCTGCCCAGTCTTCTGCGGCCAGCTCCAATTCGATCAACCGCGTCAGTGCAGCGACATGATCGCTACGATGCGTGGTCAACTCGACCAGAGCGTCGCGCTCGCGCTGAACATCACCTTGTTGTCGCGCGATGCGGGCGATCATTTCCAAAGCGCCATCCGTAGAGGTGTCGTGCGGGTAAAGTTCCCGCATCCGCTGGGCCGCCTCCAGCGCCCCCTCCCAGTCCTGCTGGGCGAACAATTGACGGCACAATTGCCGCCACCCCGGATAGTTCTGCGGGTGTTCAGCAAGCCAATCGCGCAGGGCGTCGATGCCTTCCATTTCCGCCAGTTCGTCGGTGCGGAAATCGGTGTGTGGAAGGAACGCCTCAGCTTTGGCCCGGGCGAAGGCGGCGAACTCCTGATCGAGAATCTCCACCGCTCCGTACCGTCGGTGAAAGGCTTCGTCGATCGTCTGTCCCAGGCCGAGATCTTCCAGCAATTTGAGCAGACGAGGCAGTCCGTGCATCTCGATCAAATACTCGACAGCCAAGGCCGATTCGAAATAGGCGAATTCGATGTGCAGCGGTGTTCGCGGATGGAGAAAGGCCCCGCTAAGTTGCGACAGGGGGACGAAGTCGTCGCTCAGAAGCATCTGCTTGTAACGCGGGTTCATCGGTTGTCCCCAACTGGGGTCGCGCTGCATCTCCTCGTACACCGAAATGCCTTCGCTCAACCACCGGGGCATGCGATTGTTCGTCTTCTGCAGCGTGATCACATGGCAGTACTCGTGCCACAAGACGCTTTCCCAGTTCGCCGGATGATTGCCCTGCGTGGCTGGACTATTGGCGGTAATCAAGCTACCGAAGCAGACGCCGAGGTAACCGGCCCCACCGGGCAGGCCGAAGGTGCGGATAGCAAAGTCGCTTTGTTGATCGAAAATCTCCACCGTCACCGGATCGGTCGGAGTGTACTCGTAGCGCGCCGAGAGCACGTCGCGCGCCTCGGTTAGCAGTCGCAACACCCGTGGGCCATACAGCACGGCCTCCTGCGCATCCATGCGTACAATGAACCCCGGAGCTTCGAGGGTGGTGAATTGCTCGAGTCGCTGGCGGAGCGTCTTCAAGTTGTAAGCCACCACATGGTACTTGTCGGTAGCAGCGACGTGATCGACGAGCGACCAGCCTTCCTCCTCCTGCCCGATGCGCAGCAAGTCTTGCGCAAGCTGGAATCGAGCGGCCATGTAATTCGGCTCCATCTTCAGTGCCCGCCGCTGATACTGCACACTTTCCTGGAATCGATAATGCTTGGACAATACCCGACCGATGCGGTAGTCGACCTCCGGGTTCAGCGGCCAGTGTTTCAAGGCCTCCCGGCGAAACTCACCTTCCTGCGCATACTCTCCCTGCAAGTGCGCGATGGCGGCCTTCAGCGCCCATGCCAGCGGTTGCGACGGATTGATCCTGAGGATCGTGGCGATCGTCTTCTCGGCCGCCAGGTATTCCTCCGCATCGACGGCCTGTTCGGCCTGGAAGAGGAGACTGGGCAGATGACGAGGATTGCGATTCAATGCCGCTTGCAAATGCTCGGCGGCGGCGACGGGGTCGGATGGCTGCCAGGCAACGGCCAACAGGAAATGAACGTGGGGATCTTGGGGACGCAATTCGGCGGCTCGGGTGAGCGATTTTACCGCCTCCTGGTAGTCCGCCTTTTCGATCGCCAGCTCGGCGATGGCCAGATGCGCATCGACATATTCCCCGTCGAACTGCAACACACGATCGTAGAAACCCGTCAAAATGTCCCGCGGATCGGCACCGGCGGATAATAAATACTTGCCAATGGCCAACAGATTCTCGCGATCGGAATACCGCCACGGTGCGCTGCGCACCAGGTCCGGAATGGCATCGAGAAGACGCTGGGCCTGGTCCGCTTGACCACAGTAGCGATAGGCCTCCGCCCCTAACACCCGCAGAGGGATGCTGTTGGTGAACTTTTCCTGCAGCGATTCGTAAACCCGCAGCGCCTCCTCGTAGCGCCCCGTGTCGAGATAGCACCGGATGAGCAATCGCGCCCAGGCGTCGTTCCAGATGCCTCGCTCGACCTCTGCACGTGCGGCCTCGATGCAACCGTCGTAGTCTCCCTGATAATACAGGTCGCGGATCGCGGTGAACTCGGCCGTGCTGGCTATCGGACTGGCAAGGATCGTGGTCAGGAACGTAAGCAATCCGCAAGCGAGGCAAGCCCCTCGCGGAAGTGGAGGGGAAAAAGCCTCCCTTGTCATGCTAACCTTGTCAACTCGTCGCGGCATCGTTTCTCCTGCTTGCCTAGCGCCTCGATCGGCTGTTCTAACCCCCAACCGAGGCGAAAGTGTTCCTGGTCGGCCGGCAGAATGGTGACAATTCCTGCAGCCGCCCGTGGTCAGGGGATCATGGCGAATTCGGTCGAATTCAATAACGCCCACAGCAAATCGGAAAGCCATTGGTCGGCTGCCTCCTCGCCGTGCTCGGCCTGCTGCATCGCTTCACTCACCAGCAACTGCATTTCCTCCACACTGGGTGGGCGGTTGAGCGTGGCCAAGAACAGCCAACGCAGTTGTTGGGGCAAGTCCATGTGGGGGGCGGTGAGCGCGATCAGCAGGGGGCTGCGGTGCTCTCGCGAGAGCAGGTCGACGTCCGGTCCGTGCAGGGTCACCAAGGCAGTTACGATTCCCAGTTTGGCTTCCGACGCATCGCCACGTAAAACACCGAGGCGGTCGGCCCATAAGGCTATCTGCTCGGAATCGGCGGCAGGGATCTGTCGCCCTACCTGCAGCAGGCTGGCCGCCATCTGCCGACGGCTCAATGGCTTGATGGGCATCACGGCGTAGCTCTCGACCGGCGCTGAGCCACTGGGGTGACGATGGCTGCGACGATACAACTCGGTCTTGGCCAGCGCGCGCAACAGATTGCGCAAATCATATTCGCTGGCGACGAAGTAGTCGGTCAGCTCCTGGAGCAACTGTGGATGCGAGGCCTGTTCGTAGGAGCGGATATCATCAAGCGGCTCGACCAGGCCGCGGCCAAACAGCAGTGCCCACACCCGGTTGACGGCGGTTCGAGCCAGCAGGGGGTTCTCTGGAGCGCAGAGCCACAAGGTCAGTTGTTGCCGGCGGGTACCCGTTGGCAATCCACTGGTGCCCACGTCGAGCAAGGGTTTAGGGAAAACCACCTCATCGGTGCCCTGCAGACGCACCTCCCCTTGCGAAAGCTCGATCAGCTCGCCACCGCCCATTCCCATACCCGGTTGCCCATTGGCGATCTGCGCGAAGTAGGCAGCCAATCCCCAGAAGTCACGTTGCGTCCAGTGGCTGAACGGATGGTCATGACATTCGGCACAATCCAGCTGCACCCCAAGGAATACACGCGAGGTGCGAGCCGCGATCTTTTCCGGCTGCGTCTCCAGGGCCAAGAAGAACGCGGTCGGTCCGGTCTCGATGGGCCCGGAGGCGGTCAACAGATCGGCGACCAAGCGATCGTAGCGAAGATTGCCCGCAAAGCGTTCGTGCAACCATCGCTGCAGGCCCGCACGACCAGTGACCCGTAACGGCGTGTCTGCTTCCGGAATCAAATAGTCAGTCCACACGGCCGCCAAGTGTTCGGCATGCTCAGGACTATCCACCAGGCGATCCACCAGCCGCTCTCGCTTGGCCGGGTGCTGGTCCGCGAGGAAATCTGCCACCTCACTGGCGGATGGAGGCCGACCCGTCAAATCGAGGCAGGCACGGCGCATGAACTCCGCATCACTGCACGGACCGGCCGGTGCCCAGCCGATTTGCTGCAAGTGATCGGCAATCAACTCGTCGACTCGCGCGGTGAGGCGATCGGGCGAAAGAGTGATCGAATCGTTCTCTCTACCGTGGGCGGTCGAGATCACCAAGGCGGCGACGATGATCCCCGGCGGCAGCCATGGTCGGCCGATGTCAGCCGTTGGTTTTCCCCGCCGACGCCGCGTCGCCGCGTGCCGCGCGCTGCGGAAGAATCTGTGAAGGCGTCGAATCATGGCACCTGCCTCGATTTTCAATCAATTGCACAACCCGTGTAGGTGCGACGGTATGGCGTGTGGTTCCTCTACCCATCGCCACAGCGACGCCGACCACCAACGTATTGCGCACGTGGATCGGCTCGCCTGGTGCCTCCACCAACCTCTTTTCCTATTGTAGACGTTTCACCCGTCGCCATGGTCAACGGCAGCAACGGATGCCGCACCGAGGGACCACAGGTGGCCAAGAGCTTGGCGGGCTGGTACCCAGCACGGCGAGGATCGATTATTCTGAGGCGTCACCAAGCGGATGGGTTGGCCGTAGGCTTGCTCGGACCCGCACTCAGCCCACCTTGTCACTCGCCATGCTTGTTGCTCGCACTCATGTTGCATCATATCCAATCGGAAAAGCTAGGGCCTCGGGGCGAAGCGATGGCTGCCGCCGTAGGTACCTGCGTCCATTGCGGCTTCTGCCTGCCCGCCTGCCCGACCTATCAGGAATTGGAAAGTGAGATGGATTCTCCGCGGGGGCGAATCCTGCTGATGAAATCCGTGTTGGAAGGGGAGCTCGATGCCCGCGATGCGGCGCCACACCTTGACCGGTGTTTAGGGTGTTTGTCCTGCGTGACGCACTGTCCCTCGGGAGTACGCTACGACGAACTAATCCCCTCCTATCGCGCCTACGCCAGAGAGCACCTGCCGCAGCCGCCTGCGGGCCTGTGGACGCGGGTGCGGCGTTGGCTGGCTCACTCGACCCTGCCCTACCCGAAACGATTGCGGGTGGCGCTGCGCCTGGCCACGTGGACCCGTCCCCTTCGCTGCTGCGTTCCTCGGGCGTTGCGACCGATGTTGGAATTGGCGCCGAAGACAATTCCGCCGGCGGCCGTATTGCCCCGACAGTCCCGTCCGCAGGGACCGATTCGTGGTAGAGTGGCGTTGCTGGCCGGGTGTGGACAGCAGGTGCTTGCACCAGAGATCAATCAGGCAGCGATCCGTGTGTTGGTGCGCAACGGGATCGAAGTCCTCGTACCGTCAAACCAAGGTTGCTGTGGTGCATTGGCATGGCATGGCGGTTACGCCCCGCGTGCTGCAGCCTTTGCCGCCGCTGTGTTGCGAGCGATGCCCGAGGACGTCGACGCGTACGTGACGACGGCCGCCGGTTGTGGCTCGACGGTAAAAGAATATGCGCTGGTATTGGCCGGGAGCGAGCTGGAGGATGCTGCGCGGCAGTTTTCCCAACGCTGTATGGACATCAGTGAGTATTTGCACCACGTGGGTATCGCATCTCCGCCTCCTCTAGCCGAGCCCCTACGTGTCGCTTACCAAGACGCCTGCCATTTAGCGCACGCCCAGGGGATTCGTCAAGCTCCGCGTGCGCTGCTGCAACAGATCCCGCGGCTGGAGCTGGTCGATCTGGCGGACGCGGACACCTGTTGTGGGTCGGCCGGTACCTATAACATCGAGCATCCGGAAATCGCCCATCGTCTGGGCCAACGAAAGGTGGAAGCCATCCGACAATCCGGCGCCGCTTTGGTGGCCACGGGCAACATCGGTTGTTTAGTCCAGATGCAACAACATTTGGAAAAAGCCGGCCTCGACATTCCGGTTTTGCATACTGTGCAGATCCTAGACAAAGCTTACCGAGATAGACAACTCTAGCGCAAATTACCTAGCTTGCGCAGCTAATGTGTCGCCTGGTATTGGCCGATATGTTGCTTGTCGGCCAAGCGGGTGAGGGCGAGTAATCGAGCCCGTTCCCGCTTCTGCTATCCATTCTTGCACCTGTTAAGGAATGTCAGCGGGTATGACGCGCACAGAATTCTTCCAGTCCCACAACATTGATGCCGTACGCGAATTCGTCCGCCAAGAGCTTTGCGAAAAGAACCATTTGGAAAAAGACGCTTTTCATATGGCCGAGCGTCTGCTGACCCGACGAGGGGAGCCGTGTGGTTTGTACTTCTGCATCTACGGGCCGCGTAGTGTACGGTTAACCGCGGTGTGGGATTTGGCTCGACGCTCCGTTTTCTTTTACGATTCGTTGGGACGTCGAATTGGCTGCGCCCCACCGCCGAGCCTGGTGGACGGTTGAGCCACGTCGAGGCGATGTCCCTCATCTGCCTACACGAGTACGCTTCAAGGAGATTGAACCGGTGTTGATATTGTCTAGAAAGCGGGCCCAACAGATCTGTTTGGGCGATGATATTGTGGTGACCGTCGTTTCCGTCGGTCAGGAACGTGTTCGATTGTGCATCTCCGCTCCGGACCAGGTGCGGATACTGCGCGCGGAACTGAAGGACAAACCAATGCTTCCGCCGGCCTCTGGCGAGGGGAAGTCCAGTGAAGTCTTGCCCCAGTCGCTTCCCGCGCGGTCATCAGCAACGCCTGATGAGGAGATGCTCAGCCGCCGCGCTGCTTGACTCAAGATCTTGAGGAGTCACCTCGAGCGAAGGTTCCGCGGAGTTGCACCGCACCATCGGTGCTTCTCCGTGGGGCCAAAGGTCGACCGCGACCCGGGGCGTGACAGCGGTGGACCGACCTGGCCGGTGCGCAGCAATCGCGGCATGTGCCGTGGAATGCCACTTCGATGTTCGCTTGCGCCGCTCCTGCCGATGTTCGCTGGCGGTGCCGGTGGTCAATGCGGTGGCAGCGATTCGTTCATTTGCCCAGGGCGGCATCGAGCGGGCGAACTTGTGGACAAAGATCGCGCAAATCCTCAGGCCACTTCGACCACACGGGCGTTCGTGAGAGGATTCGGCGGTGCAGTTCGCTGATGGCCTCTTCACGCTTTTGCTCGGAGATCTTCTGGCGAATCTCCGCCTGAGCTTCCTCAAAGCTCTTCTCGTGTTCGGGCACTCGTTCGAGCACTTCGATGATATGCATGCCGATATCGTCTTCGATCACCTGGCTCAAGCGTTGCAAGGGCAAGCTGAAAATGGCTTCGTCCAGCGGCGTGGAGCGCAAACTTCCTTTGGTGGTCCAATCGTAGACACCTCCGTCGGACGCGGTATACCCCTCCGAGGACTGCCGAGCGACTGCTTCGAACGGTGCGCCGCCGAGGTACACCTGATTGCCGAGATCCTTGATCAGCCGTTCTACCTCCGCGCGCGATTCATGGCGGTCGAAACGAACCGTCAATTGTCGCCAGCGGGCTTTGGCCGGGACGTGCCACTGGGATGCGTGTTCTTGATAGTACTGCCACAATTCGTCGAGGCTCACCTCGAACTTGTCGGGTACGTACTTTCTCTCCAGCTCCGACGCGATGGCTTGTTTAATGAACTGATTCTTCATCGTAATCAGTGACATCGACTTCTCGCGCAGTTTTTGTTCCAGTTCGCGCAGGTCCTTCGCTTCGTAGTTCTTCATCAGCGCGGGGACTTGTTTTTCGTAGAAGACCTGAGCGGCGCGGCGTCCTACCTCCTGACGCATCTTGGCCATTTCGTCCGGCGATGCATTGCCCGCCATCTCGCGAAAGAACTCTTGTGCCAACGCGGTGATGACCACGTACTGTTTGAGCACTTGTCGCGTCAGTTGCTTGCGGACCTGATCCTCCGTTCGTTGGTCGGGAATGCGCTCTCGGTTGGCCTCGATTACCGGTTCGACGAAACCGCTCAGATCTCCAGCCAAAACGTGATCCGTTCCCACCACGGCAATCAGCTCCCCCACATCGAACTGGTGCTCCTCCTGCGTGGGAGGATGGACAGAATGGGGGACGTGCATGACGCCAGCAGCGGTTCCAGGACCGACGGCTTGCGCGCTGACCATGGTCAACGGCTGCCCGGCTCCCGCCACCTGCGTACTTGGCTGGGGTGCCGTGTGGAATTGCGGGATGGGGGGGAGCTGCGGCATCGGCGCCACCGGCGGGACCGGTACGCTAGCAGTTGGTTGGTCGAAGCTGGGGATGGGAGGCAGTGGGGGCATCGCGGATGCCGGTGCCGAGGCGGTGCCAACCGACGGACCGCTCAAGGGGGCAGTGGCACGCGGCGGCGGTGTGGTGGTGGAGGCTGGACCACCGCTCGTCGTGGTGGCAGGCGCGTTAGCGTCGCTCCTCGACTCCTGATCGGCCAGTTCCGGTGGAGGGGGCAACGAGCGGACTTGCGGTGGTCGGCTGAGCGAGCCAGGGGCCTGCCCTGGAGGAGGTGCGGTCATCCAATAGGTCTGCGGGATAGCCTTCCCCCCCAAGCATGCGGAGATCAGGAGTGCCCCGATGGCTGATGCGGGTCTCCAAAATGTCATAGTAGCATCCTGCATGGTATCGGTTTCGCTGCTTCCGGCTCTCTCCTGGTCGCCGCGCTGAGTTCCCTCTGCTTCAGGCCCGAGTTATTTCTCTTGCCAATAGAAATAAAACTGTAGGGCAGCCACACCACCAAAAGGCGGCATTTGCAGAGAAGAGGCTTATCCCTTTCTTAGCTGCTGCGGTGCTATTGGATCAAGAGCCAAATTCGGGGTTTTCGCATCGCCGCATACCCTTCCGTAAGGTGGTCGGGAGAAAACCGCGGTCGTTCCAACTCACCACCATGACGAACGACCGAGGCCGATAGAAGTCAGCAAGGAGTACCAACCCACACGGTCGTCCCCCCTCGGCGACGCTGGTGACTGCCGGCTAAGCGCCCGAGGGCACACTTTGCCGCGGGCACGTTCGGTGTTTTCTCTGTTTGGCTGGCCTGACGATCTATTGGGCTGCGCGACGACGTGTACGGTGAGAGGAACGATGGCCACCGCCGCGCCGGGGGGCCGGTCCTGCCTGCTTAAGGACATGAAGCCGATTGGTTCTTACGCCCCCTCAGTGGACAGCACCACTGCAGGTCATTCCACGCCAAAGGCGCCTGCCGGCGGTATCAGCTCACCCCCCAGGGAGCCCAAACGGACGGTGGGGAGAAATCTCGGTTCGATATTGAAGTTGAACGACACGTTATCTCGACCGTGGTCGATGTTCATCCCCACGCGTACTAGAGCGGATTCACCGATCCGCGTCAGGGCCAAGGATTGGCCGATGCTACCGGTGGGGCCGAAGTCGAAGGCAGCGCCGCCGCTGAAGATCCATTTTTCATTCATGCGGTAGTTGGCGTAACCGTTGAGCACATTAGCGCTGATCGGTCCTTCGATCGACAGCATGCCGACGTACGCATCACCGCGCCCCGGGCGGCTGATCTGAAAACCGGCCGAAACCGTTTTCAGACCCTGCGAGAAGACATCGGCGTAGCCATCGGACAGCAGCGTGACGCGGTCCCCCAAGTGGTAACGGAAATCGTAATGAAACGCGCCCACATCCTCGCCGAAGTTGTCCCGCTGTGCACGCGGAAAGTAGCTCATGCCGGCGTTGAAGCTGACCAGGTCGACGATCCTCTCTCGCCCCGGGAGACCGCGTTTGGTTTGCAATCGGTTGTTCAAGTTGATCTTCAATAGCATCAGATCCTCAACGACCTCCGGTGATCCGGAGGTGATCCAACGTTGGAGGCCGCTGCGGATGGCGTAACCTCGCTCATCGAACTCCGGAGGCAAACTCCCGCTGAACGTGTTGAAAATGAAACGGCGGCGAAAATGCTCTTGAGCATTATCGTCCAGGGGATCGAACAAGGGGAAACGGCTGAGATCTTGGCTGGAATCGGCATAGAAGAAATCCGTCTCCAGCGACAATTTGTGGGCGAGACCGCGCAGATCGAACAGCCGGTTCTCCACGTTCGGATAAACGCGCCACAACGGCAACGAACTGCGAATCCCCGCTTGCCCGGTCACACGTGCAACATCTTGTTGATTGATGTCCTCCTTCCAAAAACCCGCTTCACCGGAGATATACGGGACGACTTTCGTCGGTCCCAGATTCATGGGCACGCTGATTTCTTGCCGGGTGAGCGCGCGGATTCCTTCGCTGTCCGATTCCCACGGCAACAGGGCGAACTTTCCCGCGTCGACCGGGTCGAGCGGAGTGGTGGCGAAACGTTGGTGCACGTAGCCGATGCTCCACCGAGAGTTCCACGTACCGCGGCCGCCGAGAACTTCCTGCCCTAGCTGGTAGAGGTCGAGCTGCGGAACGCGCTCGGTCTCGGTGAAGAATTCATTGACTCGTAGTTGCCCGCGCAATTCGAAATAGCGATGACCACGGTAGGCACTTAACCAAGCCGCCGTGGAAAGGTCCTTCTCCTGCTCCCACTCATTCTCAAAGTATTGCTCGAGAAAGTTCCGGTCGCTTATCCAACCGGTTTCCACGTTGACCGTGGTGTCTGGCGAGAAGAACAGGCGTTGGCGGGAGAGGATTCGGCCACGCGTCCGCTCTTCGGGGGTCAGGGCGGCGCGATCGGAACCGAGATTGTCGATGCCCTGGTCGCGGATGAACCAGCCATCACTGAATCCGATCGCTGGCACGCCGATCAATGGCAGGGCCATGTTGTAATCGGAACGAAAGCCAACGGCCGCGCCGCGATCGGACAGGTAGTCGGTCGACAGCCGCAGTTTCGTGCCTTCCGGCCCGCGGATGCCAAGCAGTTGATAGACGTCCCACTCCGCGAAGACCTGAGCACCGAAAATCGTGTCGTTCTTTACCTTGACGCTGGTCAGATAGAAACTCGGTTCCTGGAAGTCGGTTTCGATCGTGGGCCAATAGAATATGGGGATTCCGGCGACGTACAGATGATTGCTACGTGCCGAGGCACTCATTTGAGTCCGCCGGTTATCTTGCCAGGGGGAGAACACGGTCAGGTTGTCCTCCGCGCGGTAGTCCTCGAACGTCACCTCGTTGGCTTGCAGCCAGTAACGAGGTACCCCCAGGCGACTGCTCGTCACCGCCGCCCCGTAGGCGCGCAGGTGCTGCTTGTCCAACTGTTGAATGACGTCCGCTTTCAACCGCAGCAGCCCCTGGTACTGGGGAACCGGAGTGAGAACTTCTGCCGACAAGACCATGCCGTAGGCGCTGGCCACGTTGTAATACATGCGGTCAGCGTAGATTACTCGGTTGCCTTGACTGAAGACGATGTTCCCTTCCAGGTATAACTCCAGCGGCCGATCGGGGGTCGACTGAAATCCCTCCTCCAGGCGCAGGGGACTGTCGGAGCGCAGCCAGGCGACCGCGTTGTCCGCTTCCAAGGTGATCGCCTGTCCGGAATCGAGCCACGGTGTGGTGGTGCTGGAACTGGATGGTTGAATCACCAACTTGAAACCACCACGAATGGTGCCAATCGATTCACCTCGTGATGCATCGTATTGAAAGTTGATTTCCGGCGGCACACTTCCGCGCGGCAAGAACTGAATCGACTGGATCATCGCCATCGTCGATGGACCAGCCGAAGGCGAACGTGGTGGCACCTGCGCGGTACGCCAGGAAGCCGACGTTGTGGTACTGGCCAGAGCTGCCACAGGAGCAGAGGCACCGTTGGGCGTCGGGCTGACCGACGGTGGCGAAGGAGCGGTGCGTGGGGTACCAGGAGAATCGCCAGTAGGCGGGGAGTTCCATGGCAGCGCCCCAGCAAGTGGCGGGATATTGGACGTCGGGACGCCTGGGTGAGCGCTGTGGGGTGCCAAGAATGCTTGCTCTCCCGGGTACGGCGGAGCGCCGACTGGCGGCAGGCCCCCGGCAACCGCACCGGCACCCCGGACAGAGGAGCTGACCGAGGAGCCGTCCGGCGCCGACATCGCCGCCACCGCTGGCCGGGCAACCGAATCGGCCGCTTGCGACTCCACATGTTCCCATTCCCAGTAGGGGATGTCGTATCGCGTCACTTGTTGATCGAAGGCGTACTCGACCTGATGCAGGGTGAAAAGCCGCCCTTTCCAGGCGGTATCTTCCAGCCAGGCGCCATGGTGCTCCACACGAACCGCACCGCGCGCCAACACCAGCAGCTTGGCGGCCTCGCTCAGCACTCCCTCGCTCAGGTCGTCATCCACCCACACGATGAGGTCCGATGCGGTGATGCGCAAGGCGCCCTGTTGCAGCACGCAATCGCCTTCGAATGCCAGGATCTCGTAATGGCCCCGCTGCATCTTGGCCATTCGATCACCACGGAGAAACACCCGGTGGTTGGGATCGATGGCGGGAAGATCGATTTCGGCGGCACCCAGGCGGGCAACCTGGGTGAGGGCTGGCATGAAGCAGGTGATTCCGACGCAGGCCAGCAGCAGGAGCCGTAGCATGCCGCGACGAGGGGATGACCGAGGCCGTCGTGCACCTTGCGGCGTCGTCCGCTGGTTTTCTTCCGCCGCGGACCCGCAGCGAAGTGTGGCGGTGGTCGGCAGGTCTTGCTCCTTGGCGTCTATCCTCAGAGACCTCGTGGGCTGCTCAGCGGTGGCCGCTTCGCGGTGCCGCGAGGGAAGGGCGTAGGTCCGCGCGCACCGGTAGCCCTGTCGAGCGATACCGTTTTCATTCATTCGGCAGAACTTGCGCCGCATCCTTGCTTCCAACCGCTACGTCCGACTCCATCCTCCCGCCCGAGACTCCCTTTTTCAGGTCGATGCCAGTCTCACCGCTTATAGAAAATCCCCCTTCGACTTGCCCACCCCAATCTGCAACGAACATTGGCACTGGCACTCGGCCGTGGGGCAGTCCTACCCTCGATCCTCGCCGACCGATGGGCCCCTGATGCGGCCTGGTGCAAAGGCACGGACTCAATGGATAGCTTGCGATGAGCTTGCGCGTCATCCCGGATGGTCGCTCGAGCAGGTGGTGGGCGTGGGGCCCAAGAACCGCTGGTTCAACCAGTTACGGCGAGAGCGGCGCCTTTTCCAAAAACGCCTCCCCTTTGTCCGCATAAGCTAACTAAACTGGTATGGCGACGTTACGGCTAGCCGGTGCCCACGAATGATGAATTCTGGTGCATCACCTCATCAGGAGAATGCTTGGTGAAAGACCATCGTACGATTCGGCAGTTGATGGCTGCTAGTGCCTCACCCTTGTTTCCGCTGGGAGGATTGCTCGTCGGCGGAGTGCTGGGCATCCTGTTGCCTGCGGCCATCATCGCCCTAGCGAATGTTGTCCAGTTGTACGAAACGACGATCGTGTGGTCGTCTACCGAGGGGACTTCCCACGCATCGCGTCCTTTCGATGTGACTTCCCTCTTGCCAACTCCGGTACCTCAACAACAGCTGTTGCTCCTGTGCGGGGGAGTGGTGGCCATCGTCGTGTTGGTGATTCTTTTCCGGTGGGCGTTGGGAAGGTTGGTCGCCGGATGGGCGATCCGATTTCACGTAGCGGCGATTGAAAAGGTCTACGCGCAGAGCAAAGGTTTAGCCCGGAGGCGGACGTTATCCACGCACCGCGAATTGGAGCGGGATTGTCTGGAGGTGCATTTGCCCCAAATGCATGAGACGCTCAGTCTTTGGTGGCGTACCGTGCCCCGCGCTCCGGTCACCCTGGGAATCTGTCTGGCGCTGATGTTCGTCGTCGATTCGGTGATGGCGGCTACCGTGGTGGTAGCCATCGCCCTGGGAGCGGCCAGTCTGCGGGCGATATCCACGACGATCCAAAGATCTCGATCGGTATGGGAGCAGCGTGGTAAGCAGGCGGCGGCGGAGATGGAACGACTGGTTATCCAAGCGCCGTTGATCGAGCTGGCGCATCCCCACGAAGTGGTTCAGCAGCACGTTCATGAAGCCGTACAACGGTTTGCCAAGGCCACGCGGCACCGGTTGTTGGTTCCCGAGCGTCGACGCCTGGCCCTATTGGCCATCGGCGGCCTGCTTGGCTGCTTACTGCTCATCGTTGGCGTCCTGCGAGGATTGAATGCGGAAAACCCGACGAGTGTAGCCGGATGTTTGTTGTTTTTGGCAGCCGCTGGAGGGGCTTGGCAAGCGCTGTGGCGGGTGCGGAAGCTGATTCGACGCACCGATGCCAGCCTGTCGGCTGCCGAACAACTGCTCCGTTTCCTCGATTTGCCATCAGCAGACGTTCGCCGGGGGCCGGTCCAGTTGGAGGATGTTGCCCCAGGGGTGGTCCTGGACCACGTCACGTTACAGGACATTCACGGGCGTACCTTGTTGAACGAAGTGACGGCCGAATTGTCGATGGGCAAGCTGATCGGCGTCATGTCGCGCGATCCGAATGAAGCGCGGGCTTTGTGGGAGTTGGCCTTGGGGTTCGGGCTTCCCAGCAGTGGCAAAGTGACCATCGGTGGACAGCATTTGGAGGCCATCTCAACCGAGTGTCTGGATCGACTCGGACACTGGGTGGCTCCCGATGGTGCCTTGTTGACGGGAACGTTGCGCGAGAACCTCGCTGACGGAAGCCGCCTGTCGGACCTGGAACTGACGGACTTGGTTCGTGACATGGGGTTGGAGGAGCTGTTGCAAGTCTTGGATGAAGGGTTGGCTACGGTCATCTCGGTCGACGACGACCGGATCCATCGCGAATGGTGCTTCCGGATCGGATTGGCGCGCGCCCTGGCGAAGAAACCGAAGTTGTGTGTCATCGAGGAACCGGTCCGGACCGGCGATGCCGACGAAGAGACGGAGACCTGGCATGCCGAACGAAAGTTAGTTGATCCGGGCCGAGTGACGCTCGTATTGCCGCGCCGCTTGGTCACCTTGCGAAACTGCGCCGAGGTGCTGGTCTTAGATGGCGGCCGTCTAGTAGATCGCGGTCCGCACGTGGATCTGCTGAAGCGTTCGGAGCTGTACCGGCACTTGAACTACGTCACGTTCAACGCGTTTTGACCGAGTCGTCGATTGCCGCCAGCTATGAGGTCGCATGCCCGCGTACCGTTGCCAGCAGATTGCGGTAACGCGTCAGCAGCTTTTTCATCAAGAATCCCAAGTAGACGTTGGCCAGCAAGGAGATCAAGAAAAACATCTGTAGCAACACCAAGCCGGTGGTGCTGGTATTCTGCGTCGTCGGGCCCACGTTCGTCGGGCCCACGTTCGCCGATGGGCTGACCGGTTCGGCCGCAGCAGGGCTGGAGCTGGCAATCGGACTGGTCGAGGGAAGCGGCGGCGAGGGAGACGTGGACGGCGGTTGATGCGGAGGGACATAGCCATTGGCTGGCGGTGCCGGCGTTGCTGCCGGCGGCAGAGTTGCCATCCGCGCATCGGGAGCTTCATAGCCCGGGGGATAAGGGTTCGTGTTCGGGTAGGCATTCATGTAGTTGCCGTTACCGGTGGAAGTACGCGGATCGGTGGGGCCCTGAGCGCCCGACCATCGATTCGAGTAGTCGCCGTTGGGGTTACCGTAAGCGTTGCCAGTCGCGGGCTCCTGAGCCGGGATCCCGCGATCCTGGCCCTGATAGGTTGGGGGCAAGGACGAGGCTGAGTTGCCCGCCATGTAGTTTGGGGAGGGCGTTGCCGGAGCCTCGTATTCGCCATTGCTCCGCCAGTTCCCCAAGCTTCCGGGCGTGGACCCAAAACCGCTGGCCGGAGTCCGCTGCGCTGGAATGCCACTGGCCGCACCGCTCGCATCACGAGGAGCGGTATCGGCAAACTTCGTCGAGGACGCGTAGGGAGAAACCGAGTTGAGGTTGCCCGGCATCGTACTGCCGGTGGTCGGAGCATTTCCCGCAGTAGAGTTGGCAGAGGGAGACGAGCCACGACTCGGATTGCGAGCGCTTTCCAGAAACTGATTTCCGGGGGGCGAAGTCGCATTGGTGGTGGGCGAAGTCGGCGGGATCAAGCTGGGGACATCGCTGTTGGTCGTCGCTTGTTGTCCTCCGGCATACGGGGGCGCCAGGTCAGCGAATTTGCTCCCGCCGCCGTTAACCGCGGAGGGAGAGGGCGAGGTAGAGGGCACTGTCTGCGCCGAGCCGATCGATGGGAGTTGCGGCAAACCATTCTGTACATCGACAACTTGGCCCCCCTCCAATTCGGCAATGCGACCGGGGCCCAACGCGGCGGTCACATCGGCTGGATCGGTTTGTCGTGGTATCGTGCGTTTGATCTCCTCCAGCGAAGGGGCCCGGGGCAAAGGTTCGGTGCCGATGCGCACCACGATGCGACGGGCGCGGCCCACCAGCTCATCGGGCAGGGCGCTGAGATTCTCCAAGTGGTTGGCTTGCATCTGTGCCGCCTGCGATGGTGAGATCTGAATGATGTATTCCAAAACTCCATCGTCAGCGATCTGCCAACCGAAATCACGTTCCGTGTTGTCTGCCCCCAAGGCCATCGGTAGGACACCGCAAATCATGATGGCCCATAGTAAGCAAGTCAGTGGCAGTCGCATCCAGTTTCCTGACATTGTTCCTATCTCCGCTCCAATGCGCTTTTGGCTCGCTGGCGTTTCATCCCCTCATGCACGGCAATGCTTGGCGCGCACGGCATTGCCCGAAATGCGGATCGGCCTGCAACTTACTCCATTTTCCTGCAAGAAGTAAAGGGAGGAAAACTTCTTGGCGTCGCGAAGTTGGGGGAGAAGTCGGAACTGGGGCAGCGCGGGTGGGAGCGCGGGTGCTGTGGTCAAAGTGGTCTTGCTACTGCCTCGGCTCCTTTCCTACGCTCCCCAAAGGATCGAGCGCCGACGGTGGCGCGAGCAGAGCGCATCGATCATCGAGGTTGCATCGGCGACCGTCTTTCCGCATGGAAAAGCGACCGCCGGAGGGTCATTCAAAAAGTACTCGAGGAGCGCTGCCTCCTCCTATAACCAAAAGCGTACGATTCGACGTCGAGAAAATTCGCCGCGGAGTGAACAGGCAGTTGGGCAGGTTAGCCATGCAGATCTGGCGCACACAGCTTGCATCGGCCCACCCGGACGGGGTCGCGCCCACTTGGTCGTTGGGGACTGAGTGCCGGTCGCTGCTCGCGCTGGCGGCGCTCGCGGTGCTCGCCGTCGGCTGCACCCGCGCGCCGTATTCTGGCGGCTATCCTATGGCCGGGGGATACCCGTCCGGTCTGCCAGCCGGGGCGGCTGCACAACCTCCCATCGCTCAAGGCCCCGCGTCTGTATTCGCTCAACAGCAAACCCATCCCCAGTTGCTGGAATTGCAGCGCCGGTTGCGCGAACTGGACGAGAACAACCGCCAGTTGACCACGCAGATCGCTCAACTGCAACAGCAGGCACAAGCCTACCGCGAGCGTGCCGATTTGCTCGCCAAGCAGCTTCAAGATGCCACCGAACAAAACAAACAATTGCTAGCAACCAGCCAGCAGTATGCTCAGCAAATGCAGCAACTGCAACAAGCAATGACGGCTCGCGGCGGTGCCCGCTTGACGGCGAACAACTCGTTGGCCGCCGCCGCTGGCAATGTGCGCATTCAAGGTGCTACGGTCGTTCCCGATGGCGACTTGATCCGTATTCGCGTGCCGACTGATCAACTGTTCGTTCCCGGGACACAACAGGTGAGTCCCTCCGGAGCGATGGTGTTAGATCAGATCGCCACCACGTTGCTAAGACAGTTTCCGCGGCAACGGGTGGCCATCGAGGGGCATACCGACAACGCCACCGTGGGGCCGGTCACGCCTTATCAAGTCGCCACGGCTCAAGCTCAAGCGGTGCTCGACTACCTTGTCCGCCGTAACGGCGTGCCTGCGCAGCAGTTATTCGTCGTCGCGCACGGCCCCAATTACCCGATCGCCGATAACGGTACCCCGGCGGGGCGTGCCGAGAATCGTCGCATCGAAGTCGTGATTTACCCAGAAACCTTTTGACCACCGCTGCGGTGAGCGGTGGCCACCGCAACGCACCGTGGCGCGCAGGAGGTTAGCACCCAGCAGCTGCAGAGTCGGTGTGCCCAGCGGTCGGTCGGTTGAGCGCTCAAAAGGGGCCTTTTGCCTCGTCGCTTGGCGGCATCGTTCGTCTGCCGCACGGGAAAAGGCCGGTCACCATGGAGGCGCTCCGTTTGCTCTGCCGATCGTTGCATCCCTAGCGTGCGACCTGGGGAGAGGCTTCCTATCTTTCCTAGGCGGCCCATTTGCTTGTGATGCGCTCTTGCATCCGCGATGAAATGGTATTTTCGGAAAGGTTTGCCTAGTGCAACTCAACTATTTTCAACCGAGCATCCGATACTACCGGCACAACCATGATTTTGTGCGTGTGTCCGGTTCCATGGTGGGCCGGAGCATGGGGGCGATTCTGTTTGCTACGGTGGAAGGTAGTTATGTCGTTGCACAAATTTGCACTGCGATTCATTGCCACGGTTGCGGTATTCGCGGCCGGCCATGTCGCCTGGGGCCAGGGGACTTATCATCCCTTCGCCGAGCCGATCAGTATGGGCACCGATTGGCAATACTTTGCGCCATTGGATGTCAATACACTGACCGAGATCGCGCCGCGGAAGCGCCCCAACACGGGGTGGTTCGGCACCTACGATCGAACCTACTTGTGGGTCTCTCGTCCACAGACGGAACAGTCGGCGGACACGGGAGATTTCGGATGGGGGAATCTCTACAGCATCGGATTCATGACCGAGGAGGACAAAGGGTGGTTCGCCAGTTTCCGCAGCATTGGCGGCCCCAACGTGTACGATCGCGTGTTGCAGGAGCGGGTGAATCGGTTGAACGAAGACGACGTCTTCGATCCCAACGATCCGGTGATGCCACCGACTGACCGCAACGATCCTCAATTAGGTTTTCGCGCCTACGTGTTGGGCGATAGTCTGAACGTATTCGGCATGACCAACTTCGAATTGAACCGTACCTGGCGTCGGGAGCCACTGCGTTACGGTGGGATCTTCGAACCGATGATTGGATTTCGGTACAACACGATCAACGATACGGCGCTCAACGAGACCTATTTCCGTGATGGCGTGTTGATTTCCGAGCCGGGAACGATCGATACGGAAGCGCGCGTCGAGCATTACATCACGCACACCACGACCACGAAGAACCAAATGGTGGGTGGGCAACTCGGCTTCCGTTACTACGGGCACCTGGAGCGGTGGACGTTGGCGACGGAGTTTCGCGCCTTCGGCATGCAGAACTTCCAAACCAACCGTTACTCCCTGCGTACCATCAACACCGAGTATGACGGGGTGGATTTGGGGGCCGAGGTTGTCACGGAAGCTGAGACCAATAACTTCATCTACCAGAACAATTCGGAATTCGTGTTCGGTTTCGAGTCCCGATCGGAGATGGCCTATCGCGTCACGCAGGCGTTCAACTTGAGGTTCGGCGTTGAGGTCATGCACTACGCCCAGGGGATCTGGCGAGGAGCGAACCCCGGGTTCGGTCCCACTGGAGTGCAAGATCAGGACGTTACCCTGGCAGGCTTCTACTTTGGAGCCAATATCAACCGCTGATTGCGGGCCGCGAGACCGACACCTTCCACCGAAAGCCTGATTCAAAGGGGCTGGCGACATCGTCAGCCCCTTTGGTCGTTTATAATCGCCGCTCGTGGCCGCGCGTCCGCGGGTGGGCAGCGCGGCCGTTTTCAGAATTCACGACGCATCGGCGAGAGGTTGAGAATGCGATTGTTGATCTGCCTTCATGCAATGCGGCGAGCACTGGTTCTCCTGCCGCTCGTTTGGTGTGGCAACGCGTTGGCCCAGGCCGAACCGCATTTCGAGGCGGAGTTGATCTTCCGACTTGATGACCAGCACAATCATGCTCCCTCGATTGTTGAGTTGCCCAGTGGCGACTTGTTGGTGAGCTGGTATCGCGGATCGGGGGAGCGAAAAGCGGATGATGTTGCCGTGTGGGGAGCCGTGCGACGCGCGGCCACGTCGCAGTGGAGTGAACCTTTCCTCATGGCCGACACGCCCGGGTTTCCCGACTGCAATACGGCGATGATGGTTGATGCTCGTGGTCGAGTATGGCTGTTCTGGCCCGTCATCATTGCCAACAGCTGGGAATCTTGCTTGACGTGCTACCGCGTGGGAGAGGTCGCCGCCGAGTCGGCGTCCGTTCAATGGCATTGGCAGGGGAATATCCTGTTGAAACCGGAGGATTTCTCAGCCCCCGCGGCGGCACAGCTCGATGCGCTGGAGGAACGTTTTGCCGGGCAGTTGACCGACGCGCTGCGCGATGAGATTACCACCCTGCGCCAGCGTTTGCCCGACAAGCTGTACCAGCGCCTGGGATGGCAACCGCGGTGCAAACCGACCGTATTACCCAGCGGACGCATCCTGCTCCCTCTGTACACCGATACGTTTTCCATCTCCATCATGGCCATCAGTGACGACCAAGGGCGGACCTGGCACGCCAGCTCACCACTGCTCGGCTTCGGCGCCATTCAGCCAACCGTATTGCGGCGCCGGGATGGAACCTTGGTGGCCTACATGCGGGAGAATGGCGTAACTGGGCGAATCCGGGTAGCCGAATCGGTCGACGACGGTCAAACGTGGGGGCCGGTGGGGACTACCGATTTGCCGAATCCCGGTTCGGGGCTGGACGGAGTGCGTTTGCGCGATGGGCGATGGGTGCTGGTTTACAACGACACTACCGAGGGACGTCACAGCTTGGCGATTTCCCTATCGCCGGACGAAGGACGCACCTGGGGACCGACACGGCATCTGGAACGGCACGATGGCGGGGCGTTTCACTACCCGGCGGTGATTGAGGCCGCCGATGGCACGCTGCATGTGGTCTACAGTTACTTCGTCGACGGCGGCAAGAGCATCAAGCACGTACGGTTGGATCCCGCGTGGATCACCCACTAGGTCTGACGACGATTGCCGAACCAAGCGATGTGAGCGCGTGGGCAGAAGCGCACTCCATGTTCTTGACACCACGGCAACAGCCATTGGGCTTGCCGGTCCAACTCCGCTTGACTGGTCCCTTGAGGCATCATGAGCACGCGATGTCGATCGAAGCGGCCCAATTGGTGCAGATAGTCGAGCACTTCTTCGGCATCGGATGGACAATCGACCACGAATTTCAGTTGATACTCGAACCGCTCCATCATTTTCCGGACGACGTCCAGCCGCTGACGACGGGCATGGTGAGCGGCGATCCACGTGTCGGACGCCTGACGCGGCGCGGAACTGGGGAGCTTAGGACTGATCGACATCAGGTCACAATACACCTCTCGCCACATCGTTCCTGCGGTTTCGATCGTCAGGTGAAAGCCGGCCGCGAGCAACTGCCGCGTCAATTCGGTAATGGCGCCGAAGAGCATGGGTTCTCCGCCGGTCAACACCACGTGCTGGATTCCCAAACGCTGGCACTGCTCGACAATTTCGCCAGGTGCGTAATAATCTCCCTCGGGTTTCCAAGAGGCGAAGGGAGTGTCGCAGAACCAGCAACGCAGGTTGCATCCGCTGGTGCGTACGAACGTGCTGGGCATTCCGGTCAGCAATCCCTCGCCCTGGACACTGGCATACAGTTCACAGATGCGCAGCAGGCCCTGATGCTGACGGCTGGATCGTGGCTTGGTGGCCTCCTGCGGGTCGAACATGCGCGTGTCCGGATGGTTTGGATTCGACAAGATAATCGGGAGCATTTCCATTGGTTGGTACACCGTTCCAAGATCAACTCGAAACGTTCGAGAACAGCTTTCCCCAGCGCGATTATGAGATCGAAATCACGTGCCCGGAGTTCACGTCGATCTGCCCCAAAACCGGTCAGCCCGATTTCGGCACGCTGATTTTCCGCTACGTGCCCGACCAAAAGTGCGTGGAGCTGAAGAGTTTAAAACTCTATCTGCAGCGGTTTCGCAACGAAGGGATTTTTTACGAGAACGTGACCAATCGCATCTTGGAGGATTTCGTCGCCGCCTGCCAGCCGCGCCGAGCAACGCTCGAGAGCCGATGGAGTCCTCGAGGTGGCATCACGTCTGTCATTCGCGTCCATTATACTGCTTCGACGTCGACGACCAGTCCTAATCCCGCCACGGCGTAGCGGCGGTGATGCTCGCTTTCCTCGGTTCCCGTGTCTGCCGACGTGGGGTGGCGCAACAGACATCTCGATGGGGCGAGCATTATGGGGGCGTCGCTTTCGTGCCAGGATAGACGTTTTTCTTTCGTAGCTAGGAGCTTTATTTCATGCCTTCTCCCACCGTGATCCTCAGTGGTTTTGCCGATGAAGCGGCCAACGAGAAGACGGCAGTGCAGCAGTTCGCCGCGCTGTCGGCCGTCGGTTTGCAGTACTATTCCATTCGCTTCATCGACGTGGGCAACGGCATCAAGAACGTGATGGAGTTGACCAAAACGGAATTGAAGCAGATTGTCAAACTTCAGGCAGACTACGGCTTGCAAGTCGCCACCGTAGGATCCCCCATCGGCAAAGTGAAGCTGCTCGACGTCGACGATGGCACCTCCAATCGCTACGTGCCTTTTGCTCAATACCTGAAGAACGACGTACAACGTGCCTGCGAGGTCGCTGCCGCCTTGGGAACGCGTCTGGTGCGCGGTTTCTCCTTCTATCACCCCAAAGGCACTGATCCGGCGGAGCATATTCCGCAGGTGGTCGATCAACTGGGGCAGATTGCGGAAAAGTGCCACGAGCATGGGTTGGTTTTCGGTTTGGAAGTCGAAGCAAACCTGGTCGGCCAGACCGGACAACTCCTGGCACAGATTCATCGCCAAGTCAATCATCCCGCCTTGGTGCTGATCTTCGATGGAGCGAATCTGGTGTGCCAAGGGTTGACTCCCGATGAGGTATTCGCGGAATACTTGGCCATGAAACCTGGCTTGGGTTGGGTGCATATCAAGGACTACCGGCACCCTTCCGCCGTGCAAAGATTGCAGCACGTTGATGAGGCCAGTCTCAAAAACTTCGTGCCAGCCGACATGGGGGATTCGGGACACGAAGCCATCTTCCGTGATTTGCGCCAGTCGCTTCCCAAACTGGACCGCAAAATGCGGAAGTTGGGGGCTCCCGGTGTCGTCTTCGATTTGGAACCTCACGTCAAAGGGGGAGGACAATTCGGCGGCTTCAGCGGTCCGGACGGGTTCGGCGTGGCGCTGCGCGGACTGTGCCGCTTGCTCGACTACGTGCGCATCGACTACCACTTGACCGATTTCGATGACATCTTGCAGCGACGGGAAGTGAACTAGTCGGTGGACACCATTGATCAAAGTGGGGAGGTCGATCGCGAAACTTGGGACGCGTTGCGGCGGCGCATCGAGGAGCACGTCGCATTGCGGCGGTCACAAGTCACCTGTGGCGGACGCACCTTTCCCTGGTACGAAGTGATCGACGGAGAACCGCTATTGGAGCGGGCGGCGCGGGCCGCATCGATCGAGGAGCAGCGGCGATTGGATCCCTTCTGGGCTGCCACCTGGCGCGCGGCGGAAGGACTGTCGCGGTTTCTTGAGCGACTGCCTTTGCGCGGCAGGCGGGTGCTCGAACTGGGGTGCGGATCGGGCCGCGTCGGTCTGGCGGCCGCTGCCCTCGGTGCCCACGTCGTGCTCACCGATGTGGTGGAACTCGCTCTGGAGGTCGCTCGCCTGAATACCTGGCAGGTGCGAGAATCTGTCCAGATTCTGCCGTTGCTCTGGGGGGAACAAGTGCTGAGTGCAGAGGCACCGTTCCCGATCATCGTCGCCTCGGATGTGGTGTACGATCCGGCGTTGTTCGAGCCGCTGGAGAAATGCGCCCGCGCTCATCTGGCACCTGGCGGGACGCTGTTGGTCAGTGAACCCTATCGCCATACGGGCGACCATTTCGCGCAGTGGATTGTTCGCCGCGGTTGGCAGTTGCGCACCGCAGCAGTGACCACCGCCGGGAAGGAGGATCCCATCCGAGTGTTCCAACTCACGTTGTAGGCCGTAGCAGATAACCGAGGGCCGATGGCAGATCCGGGAATCGGAACTGGAAGCCGCTGCCATGCAGCTTGGTGCAGGCAACTCGCGTGCTGGCCAGAAGCAGCTCATCGGCCATGTCACCTAAGAGCGTGCGCAGGGCGAAGGCAGGAGCGGGGAGCAACGCGGGGCGGTGTACCGTGGCTGCTAACACACGGGTGAATTCCCGATTGCGAACCGGTTGGGGACTAACAAAGTTGACTGGCCCCCGCAGCTCCTCATGCTGCAAACAGTGGTCCAGAGCGGCGACACAATCGTTGATGGCCATCCAGCTCCAGAACTGCTGGCCGCTGCCCAGCCGCCCCCCACATCCCCAGCGGAATAGCGGTAACATGGTCTTCAAAGCCCCGCCTGCTGCGCTCAAGATCATTCCAAAACGGCAGTTGCAAACACGAATGCCCGCCTCCGTGGCGGCGGTAGTCGCCCTTTCCCAATCGACTGCCACGCTCGCCAAAAAACCTTGTCCCGGTGCACTGGTTTCATCGACCCAGTCCTCCTGGCGATGGCCATAATAGCCGATCGCGGAGGCGCACAGCATTGTTTTCGGCGGGGCGGAGAGCTTCAACAGATGATGGCACAGGTTTTGCGTCGCCTCGACTCGACTGCGGCGAATTCGCTGCCTCTTGGATGCCGTCCACCGGCCAACGATGCTCTCTCCTGCCAGATGGACCAACGCATCGATGCCTTCCAGCGGCGAGGCATCGAAGGATTCGTAGGGCGACCACAGCACCTCACCGGGCTGCGGGTTACTACGCACCATGGGAAGCACTTCCACCGAACGTTCGTTCTGGTACTGCACCAAAGCCTTTCCCACCAGTCCACTGGCACCAGTAATCGCAATCCGCACCGTAGGTCACTCCTCTAAAAAAGGATCGAGTCCACTGGAGAGGGCGCGTTCGCTACGCACCGATCACTGCCCCCATGTCCGATAGCATCAGGCACGCATCTTCGTGGCGTCTCTGTGGCCTGGCCGAGCCTTCCACAATCGTCTCTTCATTGTTGATTGGATGAAAAGCCCGGAGGTGGCCAAACCAACATAAGTGGGGTATTTCGCAATCTGGAAGCTTGGAATGGCCCGCGCGATTGATTACCATGGTTAGTTGCAACTCGTAGTCGGCTGTTTCCTGCGCAATGATCATTGGACGTGGACTAGGCCCGTGTTTGAGGCGCATGGGCTTGATCGACGGCAGCAACAACCGGTTCTTGTCTTTTACGGAACAGAGGGTTTTTGAGCAAGCTGAGGGATGCAATGAAAACGAAACTGTGGTGGTGCGCAAGCGTAGTGGTAGCGGTCTGTGCGGGTCGTGGGGTCGTAGCCGCCGAGCCGACGAAAGGAATCGCCAGTGCGGAAGCGGCTGGGGAAAACGTTGAGGCGGTTGAGCTGTTTCAAGGAATTCAAGAGGGAAAGATCGAAGTCAACTTTATCCCCAAAAATGCGGCCGAGGCGACAGTAGTCATCAAGAACAAGACGGACAAGCCTGTCGATGTTGAACTTCCAAGAACCTTTGGTGCGGTTCATGTGCTTGGCCAGCTCGGCATGGGTGGCATGGGCGGCATGGGTATGGGAGGTATGGGCGGCATGGGTATGGGAGGTATGGGCGGCATGGGAGGCATGGGCGGCGGCCAAGGCCTAGGCGGTGGCATGGGAGGCATGGGCATGGGCGGAATGGGTATGGGCGGCATGGGCGGCATGGGAGGTATGGGCGGCATGGGAGGCATGGGCGGAATGTTCCGTGTCGAGCCCGATAAGTCGCGGAAGTTGAAAGTCCCCTGCGTGTGTCTGGAACATGGCAAGCCGGATCCGAATCCTCGTATGAAGTACCAAATCGTTCCGATTGAACAAGTGAATGCCGATCCACGTGTGGCGAAGCTGTGTGAGTTGTTGGGCGAAGGCAAAATTGCTCAAAACACTGCCCAAGCTGCGGCGTGGCACCTTGCCAATGGGGTGAGTTGGGAGGAGTTGGCCCGCATGAATCGTGTCGAATCGAAGTACACCGGCAACATTCGGTTCTTCAATCCGATGGAATTGCGCCATGCCTTCCAGCTTAGCGCTGCCCTGAACTCCGAGTACCAAGACTCCCTGGCCGGGGAGGCTTCGCCTGGTGAAACCGACGTTTCGTTGGCAGACTGACTTCCCCTGGCGTGTGCCGTGGCGCGACGTGTCGCCGTGATGCAAAGAATTGGCTAGCGTTCGCGGTCAGGCGGCGGTGAACTCGGTTCCTTCTTGCTTTCCGGCTACGGGGCCGGTCGGTTGCTCCTGGCATCGACCGGCCTGATCATTTTTGTTGAAGCGAGCGGCATCCGTTGCTCCTGACCGGTAAAGGCTACGGCTGGTTCTGCCGCAAGGCCCGACTTTCTCCACGGTCTATGTTTCGGCACCTGGCGGCGGCATTGGTCGCTGCCTGTGTGGTGCTCGTTGATCAAAGCATTGCGCCGTGAGCGACGGCGGAAACCAGGTGTCCGCGACGAAGGAGAAGCTCGCCGAACCCGTCTCCTGCGTCGGTTTGCGGTCGTGCCCCAACGATGGGGCCGCGGCGGATTCGGAAGCGTTCGTAGTCTGGTGACTGCCCCGGTCTTCAAAACCGGTGAGGCATCATCCATGGTGCCTGGTGGGTTCGATTCCCATCCGCTTCCGCTTTGTTGACGGCTAGGCAACAAGGAGTTGGGTCCACCCAGCGCTGCTCTCGTGCAGCAGATGAATATTTCCGGGGGAGCGATCCGCAATCGCTAGAGAGGTCGGATAGGGCCCGTGGGGGAAGATCCGCAGACGCCATTGCGAGGCATCGATCCAGTGGTTGAAACGGCAGCTCGCATCATCCTCGATCTGTAGCAAGAGGTCGGGGGCAATGCGGGTGGGGGCGAACCATCGATCGACGGGCATGGGGACAGGGAGTTGAATCTGGTGCATGGTACCTCCAATGCCGATGCCCAAACCTTTTAGTAGCGCCTCTTTGCAAAGCCACAACAAGACCATGTCCGTCCCTGCCGAGTGCTTGCGATCAGTGTCGACTCGCGCGTCGTTTGCGGCGGTTTCTTCTGGAGCGAGGATCCGGGATTGCAGGCGAGCGATCTGCTGAGCCTCTGCCGCTTCCATGTCGACTCCCACCGGAGCGTCGGCGCACAGCAGCACCGCCCAAGCGGCGGTATGCGAGAGGTTGAAATGCAGTGGCGATCCCTTGGTGGGGTTGGCGATGGCTGGTTTGCCGCGACGACCATAAGAAAACGTCAGGTCGCGGGCGTCGAGCTTGAGATAGGCGCTGAGGATGCGCCGCATCTTTCCACGTGCTACCCACCAGCGTCGCCGCAGATGCTCGGTGGCCAGACGTTGTCCGCGCGCCAATTCTGCGGGCGTCAACACGGTTTGCCAGTATCGCGTCTCCTCGGCAGAGACATCCAACCGGTAAAACCACACGTCCAGCCGCTTGACTGGCCACTCCCGCGACGGAATCTGCCACAACTCCACATCAACCATCGGATGGCCGCGCCGTGTGATCGATAAACCGCTGCATGGCATGAAGGGTTTCTCGGCTGACATGGTGCTCGATACCCTCGCTGTCGACCGACGCTGTTTTTTCCGACACTCCCAATGATAACAGAAATCGGTAGACGATCTGGTGGCGGGCGCGCGCGTGCTCGGCTACCCGCTTACCTTTGGGCGTCAATTCGATCGGCCCATACGGTTCTGTCTGCGCATAACCATCCCGCACCAGGCGGCTGACCGTGCGCGTTACCGTTACGTTGCTGACGCCGAACCGGCGTGCCAAGTCGACCGCGCGACACGAGCCGCTCTCGCGGCAAATGTCGTCGATCGCTTCTACGTAGTCCTCGGCCAGTTCCGTGGCATGATCCGCGCGAACACGGCGATGCGACTGAGAATGATCGTGCGATTTCACCATTGTGTACTCGATTCCTTGGCCCATGAGGCATGCTAGGCGAGACGTGAGCGGTAAGCCGCTGCAGCCTCCGATCCTCCGGAGCGGCGCCAGCCACGCGTGACCACCTATCCTCCTTGCTCGCCAACGTCCCCGGGCATCGCTCGTCGAGGCGGTCGTACCATCGCGATTCCCATCGCTTGCCCCAAGCGCCTGATCATTTTTCCTCTTGCGAGGATTTTTAGCCCACGCTAAACTGGTCGATGTTTAGCCCATGCTAAATTTGCGGCGTATGCGGGAACCGAGCGAGGCATGTCCACCGTTTCTCAACTTGTACGTGGTTAGGAGTAGTTCGATGAACGACCATCGTGTGGTAATTCGCCCCGCTTTCACGCTAGTGGAACTGCTGGTGGTGATCGCCATCATTGGTCTGCTGATGGGGGTACTGTTGCCCGCCGTTCAGCAAGCCCGTGAGTCGGCGCGGCGCGTGCAGTGCTCCAACAACCTTCGGCAGCTCGTGTTGGCCATGCACCTGTACGAGTCGGCCCATCGTCGTTTTCCTGCTGGTTATTGTACGTATGCGACAGCGGATGGACGAGGGCCATCGTGGGCTGCGGTGGATCCCGTGACCTGGGATGCGGCGCCCGGATGGGGTTGGGGCGCCTTGATCCTTCCCATGCTGGAGCAGGGAAACCTGGCCGCCGGTTTGCGGTATGAGGAGCCGATATGGGCGGCGGAGAATCGACAGGCCATCACCACCACCATGCCGGTTTTTCTTTGCCCGTCGTCCAGTGGGGATCGCCTGCCGTTTCCTCTATTGAATCAACAGGGCCATCCCCTGATCGTCGCGGGCCATGAGATCGTCGTGGGCCGATCCCACTACGTTGCCAGCCATGGGCAGGAGTCGTGTTGGGGAGAGTGTGGTGCCGCCCGCACCGGCACGGTGTTTACCAACATCTATACGGGTCAGACGCGCACGGTGATCATTGATGGCGATGTCAGTCGCGTCGCCGATGGGCCTTTTTTTCGCAATTCTGGCACCCGTGCTGCCCAAGTAACCGATGGGCTTAGTCATACGATCTTCCTTGGAGAACATTCTTCACGGCTGAGCGACAAGACTTGGGTGGGAGTGGTTCCCGGTGCCTTTACCATGCCGCGGTTTCATACGCCGGAGAATGGCCCCGATGCCGCAGCCACCTTGGTGCTCGTGCATGGTGGCCCCAGCGGCGGAGAGCTGGACATCACCGGACATCCGATCATTCACCCGGTCAATTATCCCACCCTTCATGTCGGGCAGATGTTCGCCGAGCACCTCAGTGGCGGCAACATCGCTTTTGGGGACGGAGCCACGCGTTTTGTTTCCGATTACATCGATTTGATTTTGTGGGCGGAGCTGTCCAGCATGAACGAGGGGGAAGTGATCGACTGGGGCGAATGACCGGTGTAACCGTTCACGCCTCGAGCCACTCGCTGGCGCTTGGGCTGGTAAGCCCGCGCGTCGCCGTGGACGGCTTACCCAACGGTCACGGCTTACCCAACGGCTCGCGATTGTGGTAGGGCGAGGCTTCGGCTGAGCCGCACTGGACCAGTGGCTGCGGTACCGGCTCGGGAGCAGCCTCGCCCTTGCGCCCGAGCCGTGAGCGGTTGCATGACCGGTTCGTCCTCCTGGTAAACGAATCCGTACCAGCAGAGATCACAAGCGCCAAATAGGGGAAATGCGGATGCACTGGAATGCCAAGACAATCCTGGCGGCGGGAGGTGGCGTCGCCGTGCTATTGCTGGTGGTTTGGGCGTGGCGTCGTCCGTACCCGCCGATGAGCAGCCAGGCTTATCAGTACGCCAATGCGCTGTATTCCATCTGCAATCGCCATGATGAGGAGCGATTGGAGAAGATCGCCACCATGCTGGCCGAACGGGCAGCCGATGGCGAGTTGACGAAGACCGAAACGCAGTTCATGTATCGGATTATCCGCACGGCCCGAAGTGGCCGATGGGAGAAGGCGGTCCGTGAAGTTCGTCGCTGGATGGTCGACCAGGCACACGAGGTTGCCGTACCGGCCCTACGTTGACCATGCAGGGGCGAAAGTGTTGCCTCCCGTCACCATCGGGCAGCACCAGTGTGCTAAAACGCACGGTGGTTCCTGACGAATTGGCACGATGTCACGCCGCGATTTCTCCCATGCGAATCAGAATTCCTGAGCGGATCCGCTGCGGACGCTGGCGGCACCACATTACAATTTCCCGGCACGCCAATTGCAAAGTAGCCTGGCCGAAGGTGCTACCGTCGACCGGTACCGTTCCGCTATGATCGCTGTTGCAGCGAGCCGAGGCGTGCCAGAGCAAGGGCTTGCCGGGGCATGGATTGTTCGTCGACTTTATTTTTAGGGAGAGTTTCCTGATGCGCGTCGTGATTGCCCATGATGGTTCCCAAGATAGCAAGGCGGCTGTCAGCGCCGTTTCTCGCTTGCCGTTCGAAGTACCTCCGGAGATCACCCTGGTCTCCGCCATCGTCGAGCCGACCTTCGATCTACCGCAGTCGACGGGAGCGGCGGCAGCGGAACGCAAGGCGATGACGATGGCCGAGGAGCGTCTGGAACAGGCGGCGCAGCAGTTGCGCTCGATGGCCTCCGGTTTGCAAATTGTGGTGCGAACAGGTCATCCCAGTCATATCGTTCTGGAAGCTGCCGAGGAGGTGAAAGCCGACGTGATCGTGGTGGGAGCGCGCGGACATTCGACCATTGCACGATTGCTGTTGGGTAGCACGGCGGATTACATCGCCAACCACGCCAAATGCAGCGTGTTGGTCGTGCGGCCTCGTGCCGATCTCACTGGAGAGTTGCCGGTGCCGCAGCGGCCGCCGAGCGTCTGTTTGGCCTATGACGGACATCCGCCGTCCAAGATCGCGTTCGAGCAGATGCTGTGGTTCAATTGGCCACCCCAGACGAGGGTCCATATCGCCACGATGCTCGAACGCCCCTCGATGTTGCCTGACGATGTGATCTATGACGAAGAGTTGCTCGAACAGAGTCGCCAAGATCAGAACGATCTGGTCTCTATGGCCAATGAAAAACTGCGCCATGTCGAACTGACGTACACCGTGCGGGAAACGACGCATGTGGGCGCCGCGTTGCGCAACGTCGCGTTAAGGGTGGAGGCCGACTACCTGTTTATCGGTGACACCGGCAAGACCGCCTTGGGCCGCATTCTCCTCGGCTCCACCTCCCGCTATCTCCTCCACCATGCCGAATGCTCCATCTGGCTCGCCCGCCGCAACGGCTATGCGGCGTGATGTGGCGGCGGTCAGGTCGGCGGTGAGGTTCCACCGAATGTCAGTTGTTATTGGCAAAAGGTAACGCCTTCAGCGGTGATGTCGAAAGAAAGGATGTGGGGATCGGCGAAGCTGCCGCGGTGCTTGGCGATGAACAAGCCGCGGCGCATGGAGCCGTCTTCGATTCGCCGTCCCATGAGCATCACCGTGTTGGCTCCCGCCGCCAGGTCGCCGTCGGCCAGCGGCTGGCTCATCAACTGATCCAGCAGAGACTGCGGCGTGGTCACCAACACGATGGCCACGGCGCGCCGATGGTCATAGGCGTGCTGAGCGACGCGGTCCGCCTGCGCAGCGAATTGCTCGCGGAGCACCTCGCGGGCCAGCCAATCATGCTCTTTCCTGAGCATCCGGTGGTAAATCAGCTCCGTCAGCTCCAGTTGTAATGAATCGCTCTGCTCCTGCAACGGCTCGATGCCGTCGATCAGAAAGCGTTGGCAGCCATGCACCAGATGGCTGTAGATGAAGCGGTACAACAGCGGTAAACGACGGTTCAGCTCCGATTGCCAGGCGTGCCATTGGTCGACATCCATTTGACTGCGGAGTACGCGCCGTCCGTGGTAACCGAGAAAGGGGAGCACAGAAGCAGGTGGCGCTGCGAACGGGTCGGTGATCATTTCCCGCGGATCGTGTGCGTCCAGCGGCCGTCCAAGCAAACGTTGAGCGTAGTCGTGATGGTTCTGGGAATCACCACGGCTGGACAGGTCGATCACCGCCCCGATGCGGTCGGAATCGGCACCGAGCATTTGCACCCCCAATTGGGTTTTGCCGATGCCCGTAGCGCCGCAAATCATCACCAGGCTGCCGGGGAGTAAGCCGCCGCCGAGAGCCTGGTCCAGTCGTTGGATGCCGGTAGAAACGCGATCGCTCATCCTGCCCGCGCCAACTCCAATTCGCGAAGCGCTTCCACGTAATCACGGACGATGTTCAACACCTCACGGTTGTAGAAGTCCTGACGAAAGACTTCCTTCTTGGGCAACTCGGAGTTCAAGAGCAATTCCTCTTCTTCCTGCTGAGCGTCCAGCTCGGCGCGGCGTTTCAAGAACTCGTCCCGCTGTAGTGACACGAACTCCTCGTTCTTCTGTTGTTCATACAGCTCGATGCGCTGGAGGAGTCGAGCGAACTCGTCCGACGTAGCCACACGCTGCTCGCTGGCCGTCCGCAGACGCGACAGGATGGCCTGGTTGATCATGCGGTAATCCACATGATCGGCACGCTGGATCTTGTCGTCCGGCAAGGCGTAGTCCAAATCGGCTTCGGCATTATCGATGTGCGCCGTGATGGCCGGCAAAACGATGTCGCTCATCACGCCGCGGCGCTGAGTGCTGAAGCCATCGGGCAGGTAGAATTGCTGGATGGTGATCTTGATGGCCCCCATCTCTCCGGCACCGCCGAACAGCTGCTGGCCAAGATCGACCAGGCTTTGCACCGTCCCCTTTCCATGCGTTTGAGGATCACCGATGATCAAACCGCGGCGATAGTCCTGGATGGCGCCGGCGAAAATTTCGCTAGCGCTGGCACTCCCCTTGCTGATCATGACCACCAACGGACCTTCCCAAGCCACGCCGGCCGCTTCGTCGTCGTAGACTTCGATGTTCCCGGTCAAATCCTTGACCTGCACCACCGGACCGCGGTCGATGAACAAGCCGGTCAGGTTGATCGCTTCGGTCAACGACCCACCCCCATTGCGGCTGAGGTCCAACAGAACCGCGTCGACGCCCTCCCGCTTGAAGTCGGCCAAGATCCGGCTGACGTCGCGAGTCGTGCTGCGGAAGCCTTCCTGATTGTTCCGGGCGGCTTCCATGTCCATGTAGAAGCTGGGCAGATCGATGTAGCCAACTTTCAATGGCGTTTGTCCGTTCTCAGTGGCTCCCACCGTTACCACTTCGCTCCGCGCCGCGCTGTCCTCCAAATTGATCTTCGCCCGCACGATGTCGATGATTTTCATGTCGCCGCCCCCGGCCGGTAGCACTCCCAAACGCACGATGGTGCCTGCCGGGCCACGGATCAGCTTAACGACGTCGTCGAGCTTCATATCGACGACGTCCTCCATCTCCCCCTCCTTGCCTTGTCCCACGGCCACGATGCGGTCACCGGGCTTCAGCCGTCCGTCCTTGTCGGCCGCCCCACCGGGAACGATGCTGGTAAGCTTCGTGTAGCCATCCTCGCTGGTCAGCTGAGCGCCGATCCCCTCCAGGTTCAGGCTCATCATGATCCGGAAGTTCTCCAACGTATCCTTGGACATGTAGGACGTGTGCGGATCGAAGCTTGTGGTGATCGCCGACACGTAGAGTTCCAGCAGTTCATCGGCATCGGTCTGATGCCACCGCCGTTTCACATTCCGATAGCGGCGATGAAGCGTTTCCCGCGGGTCTTCGAACGGATTGCCGTTGAGCAGGTCGAGCGACTCGTCACGCTCCTTGCCGGAGGCGCGTTCCTTTTCGGCACGAATGCGGTCGCTTTCGAGGACCAACAAGCTGTACTTGATTTGCCGCCGCATGCGATCTTCCGCTTCCTGTTCATTGGCCGGAAAATCGATCTTGTCGCGATCGATGGCCAGTTTCTCGTCCACCGTAAAATCATGCTCCATGTCGATGAAACGGTGGGCCATCTCGACGCGTTCATCGACGCGCTGCAAGAAGCGTTTGAAGACCTTGCGGGCGAAATCCATGTTGCCGGCTTTGGCAAAGTCGTCGAGCTGTCGTTTGTCCTTAGCAAATTCCTCGATATCCGATTGGAGGAAGTACAACTTCAGCGGGTCGAGCGACCGCAGGAATTGGTGGAACGCCCGTTCGGAAATCTCGTCGTCCAACGGGTGCTTGGAAAAGTGCTGGCGATCCATCAGTTGCGCCACCGTCTTGACGATGATCCGATCCAACGGACGGCTGTGCGTCATCTCTTCGACCAGCGGATTGTCCGGGTCGACGGCCAGGGTGACCGACGTGGCAGACAGCCAACCGGTCAGCAACAGGAGCAACAAGCAGGGCAGACGGGTAAGGCGAGACGCATGCATAGACGTACCTTTGATTCTTGTACCGATGGGAAGGAAGTACTCAATCTTTGAGGATGGTGCAGTGTCGGTGGAGGAGCGGTTGATGTCGCAGCGATCTCCACCTGCCGCAGGACACCGCTCGACCCCCTCGATCGCAGCCTACACAGGGATCTATACAGGAATAGAGTACCCTACGGCAACGGAAACCGCAGGGTAGGGCGGTCAAGCTGCGATATTTTACCCAGTTTTGTCCGTCGGCGGCTACCTTTGGTGTTCTGCGGTAATCAAGCGCCGCTGACGGCGTTGGTGGCCAGGGCCTCGTCGATCAGGTCGGTAAACGCCTGAGCCAAGGCGGGATGGGGGCCCAAGGGTGGCGCCACCAGCCATTGTTTTTCGGGATATTGCCGCGATGCGTCGCGCAACTGTTGCGTGATCTGTTCGATCAACTGACCATGGAAAAGCAGGTGAGGCTGAACGACGGCCAGCGGCCCAGGCTGGGCAGCCAACCACTCCAGCCCTTCTTGCCAATCGGGACGGCCACCGTGCAAGAAAGCGATTTGCCAACGGTCGACGTGTTGCGCGGCCGCTCGAGCTTCGGCCCACCGGCGAAAGGTTGCTCGTGCCGCTGCGTGGCTGCTGCCCCGTCCGACCAGGAGCAATGGTGGAACCGGGCCAGAACGAGCGGCAGTATGTGGCTCGTGCGCCGCGTCTCCATCGCCAACATCCACGTTGAGACGCGCGGCAGAGTCTCCTAGCGACTGTTCGCTTGCTCTTCCCGCCGACTCACCAGCCGCTGCGGACCGTGCGGGGGCAGTTGCCGCCCACCCGCTCCGTTGCTTCACCGCTTGGGCCGCGTGCCAACACTCGATGGAGGCCAAAATGGTGGAACGATGGAATTCCAACGGGCGCGTGGCCCCGATCATCTCGAGGCCGTACCGTCCGGCTGCCTCCTCGACCGCACAGGGAATATCGCGCAGCGCATGGCCTGCAGTAAACAGCAAGGCGGGGACCACCAAGACGCGATGGACGCCGGCACCTGCCAGAGCCTCCATCGCGCGCGGAATATCGGGCTGTGCCAGCTCCAGGAACGCCGGTTGTAGCGGTCGCGGGGCTACCCGCTCTGCCACCGCGGTTGCCAATCGACGGAACTGCTCTTGCCCCGTGGCACTACGCGTCCCGTGGCCGACCAAGAGAATCCCGATAGTTGCCATAAACTGCCTCGATGGACGAGGTTAACGGATGACGGAAAGCCGCTAACGATGTCGTGGATTGACGCATCGTTCCGTCGGCATTACACTCGCCGACTTAATTGAAAGCAAGAGTAGCAAGAGTTACGCCCCTCGGTGCGCCCCAGCTGCACTGGCACGGCGATTGAGCGTGCGGCCACTTGGATCACCCGATTGGGGCGGTCGAGCCGCCAACGCTCTGCTGGCTCGGAAAGGGGGGCCTGCGTGTGCCCTGCTTCGGTTGCAAGTTTCTTAACGTTATAAGTCTACACGATCTCGATCTACCGGAGGCTGGAGAGGCCAAATGTCACCAAAAAAGATGATCTATTATTTCGGCAAGACACGTTGTGAAGGCACAGGAGTTGGTAAGGACATCCTTGGGGGCAAAGGTGCCAACCTTGCCGAAATGACGTCGATCGGATTGCCGGTTCCCCCCGGTTTTACGATCACCACGGAGGTGTGCGACTTGTACTACAAGGCGGGGCAGAAGCTTCCGGACGGCCTGATGGACGAGGTGCGTGCCAATGTGGCCACGCTGGAGGAGGAATTGGGCAAAAAGTTCGGTGACGATACCAATCCCTTGTTGGTGTCGGTGCGCTCGGGGGCGGCCATCTCCATGCCCGGTATGATGAACACGATTCTCAACCTGGGGCTCAACGATGTGTCCACCGCAGGGTTGGCCAAGGCGACCAACAACGAGCGGTTTGCCTACGACGCTTACCGTCGGTTGATCAACATGTTCGGTGATGTGGTCATGGGGGTCGAGCACGAGCACTTCGAAAAAGCGTTCGATGAGATCAAGGCGAAGTACAACGCCGCCAAAGATACCGATGTCCCGGCCGAAGGATTGAAGGAGCTGTGTGAATCGTACAAGGCCGTCTACAAATCCCACACCGGCGAAGATTTTCCACAGGACCCGCTGGGGCAGTTGGAGAAGGCCATCGAAGCGGTCTTCAAGAGCTGGATGACCGACAAGGCGGTCAAGTACCGTGAGATCGAAGGGATTCGCGGACTGTTGGGAACCGCCGTCAATGTGCAGTCGATGGTTTTCGGCAATATGGGCGAAGACTCCGGGACGGGCGTCGCATTCACCCGCAATCCGAACACGGGCGAGAACAAGTTCTTTGGCGAGTTCCTCATCAATGCGCAAGGGGAAGACGTCGTTGCCGGTATCCGCACGCCCCAGCCGGTCGAGGAAATGGTCCATTGGAATGAGCCGGTTTACAATCAGCTGCTCGAAATCAAGGACAAGCTCGAGTCCCATTACAAAGATATGCAGGATATCGAGTTCACCATCGAGCGTGGTACGCTGTACATGCTGCAGACGCGGACTGGTAAGCGGACCGCGCAGGCGGCGGTGAAGATCGCTTGCGACATGGTCCGCGAGGGGCTGATCGACGAGAAGACGGCGGTCTTGCGCGTCCCGGCGTCCGACTTGACGCAGTTGCTGCTTCCCAGTTTTGACCCCGATGCCTGGGCGAAGGCAGAGAAGATCGCCAAGGGGCTTCCGGCGTCGCCGGGTGCTGCCGTAGGGAAGCTGGCCTTCACCGCCGCCGACGCCAAGGCCCGGGCTGAAAAGGGTGAGAGCGTGATCCTGATCCGCAAGGAGACCAGTCCCGAGGATGTCGACGGCATGCATGCCGCCGCTGGGATCTTGACCAGCACCGGCGGGATGACCAGCCACGCGGCGGTCGTCGCTCGCGGTTGGGGCCGTTGCTGCGTCGCTGGAGCCGGCGAGATCAAGATCGATGCTGCCAACCAGGTCGCCGAAATCAAAGGTAAGAAATACGGTCCGAATGATACGTTGAGCATCAACGGTACGACGGGCGAAGTGGCTGCCGGGGAAGTTCCCACCGTTCCGGCCCAGCTATCGGGCGATTTTGCCCAGTTGATGGAGTGGGCCGACAAATTCCGTAAGCTCCGCGTGCGCACCAATGCCGATTCGCCGGAAGACAGCCAGAGGGCACGCCAGTTCGGTGCGGAAGGGATCGGTTTGTGCCGTACCGAGCACATGTTCTTCGGAGGGGAGCGTACGTTGGCCATCCGCCAAATGATCGTGGCCAAGGATGAGCAGGCGCGTCGCGCAGCGCTGGCCAAGCTGTTGCCCTATCAGCGCGACGACTTTATCGGCATCTTCAAAGCGATGGATGGGCTGCCAGTAACGATCCGGTTGCTGGATCCACCGTTGCACGAATTCGTGCCCCACGACGAACAAGGGCAACAGGAGTTGGCCAAGGAACTCGGTGTTCCGGTCGAAGAGATCAAAGCGCGCGTCAATGCCTTGCATGAATTCAATCCCATGCTCGGTCACCGCGGTTGCCGTCTGAGCATCACCTACCCGGAAATCCTGGAAATGCAGGTCACTGCGATCGTCGAAGCGACGATCGAGTGCCGCAAGCAAGGGGTTGATGCCAAGCCGGAAATCATGATACCCCTTGTCGGGCTGGAAGCCGAATTGAAGCTGCTGCGTCAAAAGACGCTGGAGACCATCGAGAAGGTGAAGAAGGATAAGCAGGTCGCCGAAGACCTCAATATCCTCATCGGCACCATGATTGAGGTTCCCCGCGCCGCGTTGACCGCCGACGAAATCGCGCGGCAAGCCGATTTCTTCAGCTTCGGTACCAACGACCTGACGCAGATGACGTTTGGTTTCAGTCGCGATGATATCAACAGCTTCTTGCCTCACTATTTGGCCAAGGAGATCCTCCTGGTCGATCCGTTCCAATCGCTCGACACCCGCGGCGTCGGGCAACTAGTCGACATGGCCGTGAAGAAGGGGCGGGCAACACGCGACAATATCAAATTGGGTATCTGTGGCGAACACGGTGGCGATCCGGCCTCCATTCAGTTCTGTCACCAGGTGGGACTGGATTATGTAAGCTGCTCGCCATTCCGCGTGCCGATCGCGCGTTTGGCCGCTGCGCAGGCTGCCCTCCGCGGCTGAGCGGGCGACACGTTGGAAACCGAAAGCCGAAAGTCTCCTTTGGCGGTGCCTTCGCGTACCGCCGAGTGGCCTCGGTACATCGGTGACGGCAGTTCTTGCCACGGCGAAATGCTCTCGTTCCCAGGCTCCGCCTTCCAGTATTTCTCGTTCCCAGGCTCCGCCTTCCAGTATTTCTCGTTCCCAGGCTCCGCCTGGGAACGCTCCGCAATAGAGGCTCCGCCTCGCAAAGTTGCAGGCGGAGTCTGCACGGTACTAACTTCCTAAGCACCCTAAGCAGAGCCTGAGCAACAGAAAGCGGGGTAAGCGGTGCTGCCTGAGTTTTCTCGTTCCCAGGCTTTGCCTGGGAACGCTGTGCAATAGAGGCTCCGCCTCCCCGTAGTGCAGGCGGACCCTGCACGGCACCGGCTTCACTAGACTGGGGCTGAGCACTAGATCGAGCAGATGAGTGCAATCAGAAGCAAATCGAACGCCGTGCAATGGCCAACCGTAGTCTCGGGTCCAGATCGAGAGTTCTCGCGCGGAACCCGGGATCCAATTGCCTGCCAAGAACTGGTTTTTGCGCAAGACATTGTCGGTTGAACTGTGGTGGTCGCTGGAAGCCAACCGGTCTTTGCGGAAGTTGCATCAGGAATAGCTATTGAATGATCGGTGGCCAGAGGCGATAGGGTTATTACTCACCGCGTCCGGTCGGCTTGATCACGTTGGTGGTCGTAGGAAACTAGCGACTACTTGAGAGCCGACTCGGTTTCCGCTTCCACGTGGGGAGTCGCTAAATGCTCATCGAACCACTCCAGCCAGGCAGCAAGTGCTCTGTCGGCCGCTTCGCCAGCGAAGCCGTGGCCTGCGCCTGCGATTACCAACAGCCTGGTCTCCACGCCGGCTGTTTCGAGTGCCTTCACCATCTTTTCGCTGTGCCACAAAGGAACCAGCGTATCCTGATCTCCGTGAATGAGTAGGGCGGGAGCATCATCGGCGGAGACCTGAAGCAGTGGGGAGAAGTCCGGTGCTTTTTCCACCTCGAACTTTAAGGCGGGAAATCGCCTGGGGAATTCGTCGTCCTGAACGTAAGGACGCAGGTCGGTGGGGGGGAAGTAGGCTACCACGGCCTGCACGCGGCTGCTGGTGCCCTCTACCGGATCCGTACTGTTTGGATCGCCATCGTCGCCCGTGGTGCCAAGCATCAACGCGAGATGGCCTCCGGCACTCCAGCCACTGGCTCCCAACCGATTCGGATCGACACCCCACTGCTGGGCATGCAGGCGAATGAAGCGTACCGCACGGCGCACGTCGGGTACGATTTCCGGAATGACGAACTTGGGGCTGCTGCCGTGCCGCACCGCAAACACCGTGTAGCCTCGATCCAACAGCGGGCGCAAAAAGTCAATCTCTTGCTCCGGCGGCATCCAGCGCGATACCCATCCGCCGCTGACGATGAACAGCACGCCTGCTCCGTTGGCATCATCGGGCTGCAGCACGTCGAACGTCAGCGCCATGCCCGCCTTGTGGCCGTAGACGACATCTGCTTGCACGGTGGTCTGGGCGCGGCCGCGCAGTTGGACGCAGCACAGGATGGTACTCAGTGCGACGAGGACTGTCCCTCGAATGTTCATCGCGATCTCCTCAACAATCGATGCGTTCAGCCGAACACTGGTAAACAAAGCCCATGGTGAGCAGCGCTGGAAATCCTCGGGGGCGCTAGCTGGCTTGCCAACCGCCAATAGGAGAACGGAGCGGAGTCTGAGACGGTACTGTAGCAGTTATTGTAACTCGATTCTAACGGACCTATTGGACCATCCGCCTGAAATCGCTTCTCCGTCTTCCCGCCATTGGGGTTTTCCATCGAGGGGTGAGAACCGGTGTGGCTACGCCGCTCCTTTTTCTCTCTTCACACACCGCGCAACTTCGCTTCCTGGGGAAATCTCAAAACTCTTCCAGCACCACCGGCGAAATCGTGCGACGTTTCAAGTCGACCTGCATGGCCCTATGGAGGCACAGCTGTGGTTCGTTTGTTGCTTACTCAAAGAGGTTGGACAGCGCGAATGTTCTCCGAACTGATCAGGGCGGGACGTCCGCAGCGCCATCTGTGTGTGATTGTTGATGGTGTTTTCGGGATTCTGAGAAAGGGGGCACCGTGGCGCGACCTTTCTAAAAAGCTGGTGTCCTGGTCAACCGTTCGGAGGCTATTTGATAAATGGAATTCGGACGGCATGCTCGACGAATTCCTAGGGCTTCTGCGACAGGCGTTGATCGATAGCAGCAAGATCGAGGACGATTTGGGGTGAATCGACGGAATTATTGATCACGCTTATCAAGGTGTTGGTGACGGAGGAAAAAAGGGCCCCGGAGGAACCGCCCGATTCGGCGCAAGACCGCTCTTACGCGGGACGCCGAGACCCACATTCTCTGTGACGGCCAAGGCCATTCCACCACCACTGCGCGTTTTTGTACCCACCTCCCCCGTGAGGATCACACCATCACGGACCTAATCCGCGCTGATCCATCAACGCCTTCTTCCCCACCTCCCCCGTGAGGCTCACACCATCACGGACCTAATCCGCGCTGATCCATCAACGCCTTCTTCCTCACCTCCCCCGTGAGGCGAATACCAACACAGGCATTTCCTCCACCCCACCTTCCCGACTCACGGGGAGGTCGGCTCGGGAATTACCACTACACGATCCAAGCGAGCCGGCGCAGAGACCACCACCAAGCGATGCTTCACCAACGATTCCCGAGCCGGGAGGGGGCCACATGGCGCAGCGGTTCCCGAGCCGGGAGGGGGCCTAACGACGCAGTTTCGCCCGAAAGCCTTGCCGAAGAGCCCTCCCCCGGCTCCGCCGACCCCTCCCGTTGGAAAAGTCTGGTTATTGAGTAGCTTTGCAAGCCGTGGTTTTTCCAACGGGAGGGGTGGGAAGACTTGGAATGCTCACCTCGTGCGTTGCCTTATGCTAGGGCGTCTCACAGCTGTCGCCTTCTTCCCCACCTCCCCCGTGAGGCGAACACCAACATAGCCATTTCCTCCAACCCACCTTCCCGCCTCACGGGGGAGGTCGGCTCGGGAATTACCACCACAGGATCCAAGCGAGCCGGCGCTGAAACCACCACCAACCGATGCCTCACCAATATTCCCGAGCCGGGAGGGGGCCACAAAACTCCGTTTTGCCCGAAAGTCGTGCCGAAGAGCCCTCCCCCGGCTGCGCCGACCCCTCCCGTTGGAAAAGTCCGGTTATTGAGTAGCTCCCCGATTCACGGTTTTTCCAACGGGAGGGGTAAGGGTGATTTTGGAACTGCGTCGCCCCCTCCCGTCCTTCTTCGATGTTTTCTATTAGCGCGGGTTTACTCATAAGTTGTGATGGAACCACGACGGAGGGGTGGGGAGTTTGGGAGCTGTGTCGAGGACTTCCGTTGCACAAGTTTGCTGCCTCGTTTGCCTCGTTCCCTCGTTCCTAGGCTCTGCCTGGGAACGCGCTGCATCAGAGGCTCTGCCTCGCGATCCCTTGCGACCGCATAAAGCCCCGCCATGGGTGACTCCAACTGGCGATGCGCAGGCGGAGCCTGCCAGCAACATCTGGTTCCCAGGCAGAGCCAGGGAACCAGAGATATTGAGTAGCTTCGCCATTCGCGGTTTTTTCCCACGGGAGGGATGGGGAATAAAAAACTCGGCCATCCCCCGTCCTTCGAACTGCCCGTTTCACGTTAGTTCACGCACAAGCTTCAATGGAACCACGATGGGAGGAGTAGAATACGGTTCTGATGCCACGGACGATCTCGAAAAGGAAATGCCAATCGAAGAGGAAGGACGGTAGGCAGGCGAGGCTCAATCGGCAAGCGTCGCCGCCCGTAGGTAGGGAACCATGGCGTGAGCGGCGTCGACAACCAACGTGCGATAGCGTTCCGCCTCTGCATCGCTCAACCGCTCCCCCGTAACCACTACCTGCACACGGAACACCGCCGGTTGCAATTTCACCAGTCCCAGCAACTTCGCCCCCCCCCTCCGCTCGGCAGCGTGCACACGCCAGGCATCTTGGCCGGTCGCATCCATGCTGACATACCACAAGTACGTGGGCCCATGGACCGCATCTTGCCACATCACTTCGTCCACCAGCATTTCCCCGCCGTCGGTCCCTGGCGACGGTTCGACGCGCTGAGTCTCCCGCCGTACCAAGGTTCTGCCGGGGCCCATCAAGGCCCATTCCGCGGGCACGTAACGGGCAAATGGAAACTCCACCGCCACTTGCACGGGAAACTCCTCCGCCCGATAGGTCCACCCGGCGGCGAAGCCGGGATGGACCAACGTCGCCACCGGATGGCGGATCAGCCGGAAATCGACGCGCTGCATCCCCGACCAGGGCGTGGGCAACCGCGACTCGGTAAAAACGCTTGCCGCCGTGGACGGATCCAACTGCAGATGCGGTAGCGTGCGAGCGCGCGTCGGATCGCTGGCCAACCGCCATCCCCCGCCGATCAACACCCCCGTGGCGACCACCAGGCTGGCCCAGAATCCCCCGCGTCGCCACGCCTGCGGCAATTCCGCTGGCCGCGCCTCGTGCTCGGTGCGGGACGATCGACTGCGGCGACCGGAATCGGCCGGGTCGGCGCCCGGCCAGCACGCAACGCGATTAAAAAACGTGTGCCAACCGCCACTGGTAACCGTACGAATCGGAAACGGCTTGAACACCTCACGCAGCCCTACGTAGGTCAACGCCAGAGCAGCGCATTGAAGCCCCATCACCCCCACGTGCAGGACCATCAGCCGTCCGCCGTGCGACAGATCCACCTCGAGCCACTCCAACCCGAGGCTCACCACCATCAATCGCGCCACGTCTCCCCACCACTGCCACAGGGGCACCGAGCCCATCAACAGCACGGCCGTAATCAAACTCACGCGGCCAACGACGGCCATCCCCGCGGCGATTCCCAGCAACACGACCAGGCCGCCCATCGAATTGGTCAGCACTTGATCGACCAACAGCCGCTTGGCGGCCAATTCCCACACGATCCCATCCAAGGCGTGAGGCACTCCTACGGCATCCAGCATGGCGCTGGCCGCGCTCGCCCCCCACCGTTGCAACCAGAACTCCCACCGCTCGGCGCCCCCCAGCGTCGGAAGCGTGATCGCCGTCAACGTGATCCAGGCAACCACTTGATGCCACGGATTGCCCCGCCAACGGACGAGCGCCCAGGCCGCGAACATTCCCAGGGCACTGACCTGAGCCAGCCAGGGAGAAACAATCGCGGCTGCCGCCACCCCCAACGCGACGGTCACTACAGCCACCCCCAACGCGGCCCTCCACCGGCGCGCCACCATCGCTCCGTCCCGTTTCCCGTGACGCCACACCTGCCAGGCGACCAAGCCCAGGGCCAGCGGCGCCCAGCGGTATTGCCGATCGATGGCCAGTTGCCTTACTTGCTCGACCAGCAACGGTGATAAGCCGATCAGGCCGGCCATCAGCAACACATCTTCGGCACGCCACCGCCGCGGCACGGAGATCGCCGGCTCCGGCAACGATCCACAGGCATCGGCGGCAGGGGACTGGCTGGCGGTCGAAGTAACTTCCACGGACACGTTGGAATTCATCGTCGATAGGGCAAATCGTATTATGAGAGCCAAAAACCTGGGGCGTGACAAACCAATCAACCTTGGGCGGCAAGCACGCCAGTCACTCAACGGCCTGGCAGCGACCGTACCAACTCGCGCTGCACCGCCATATCGTGCTCGACCATCTCCACGACCATCGCTTCGAACGACTTTTCGGGCTGCCATCCCAGCAACCGGCGGGCTTTTCCTGCGTCCCCCACCAAACGGGCCGGGTCGGCCTTGCGCTGGAATCGGGAATCGAAGACGACATACTCCGTCCAGTCTAAATCCAAATGGCCGAAGGCAATCTCCAACCAATCGCGCACGCGATGCAGCGTACCAGTAGCGAACACGCAGTCCGTCGGCGCGTCCGCTTGCAACAGCGCGAAAAAGCCGCGCACATAATCGGGTGCGTACCCCCAATCGCGCTGGGCATCGATGTTCCCCAGCGGCAGTTCCGTTTGCAGCCCCAACTTGATCCGCGCCGCCGACTGCGTGATCTTCCGCGTCACGAACGATTCCCCCCGTCGCGGCGATTCATGGTTGAAGCAAATTGCGTTGCACGCGAACAGTTCGAACGCTTCACGATAGATGCGCACCATGTTGGTGGCGAACGACTTGGCCGCGCCGTACGGCGTGATCGGCACATGCGGCGTCTCCTCGTGCTGAGGAACGACCGTCGGATGCCCAAAGATCTCGCTACTGCTGGTATGAAGAAATCGTGGCGAGGGACGCAGGTCACGCATCACTTCTAACAGTCGCAACGTCCCCATAGCGGTGAAGTCGCACGTCGATTCGGGGATCTCGAAACTCACCCCCACGTGACTTTGGCCCGCCAGGTGATAGACCTCGTGCGGTTGGATGTCGACCAACAATCGTCGGAGGGTGGTTAAATCCTCCAAGTCGGCGTAGTGGAGAAACAGCCGCTGGCGATAAACACTGTCATCACAGGTCAAATGATCCAACCGCGGCCGCACCGTCCGACTACTTCGCCGCACGATTCCATGCACCAGGTAGCCTTCGGCCAGCAGCAATTCGGCCAGGTAGCTTCCATCCTGCCCCGTGATGCCCGTGATCACCGCCCGCTTGGAGTTGTTTTTGCTGCCCATCCGCTGCCGTACCAACCAATGCTGAATCGCCGCACCTTTCCCATCACCAATATCCAATTATTGCTCGCGATTTCCCTCCGCGATACCCTTTTCGGCCCATTCTCGCTCTTCCTTCCCCATCCATTCTTGCTCTCCCTTCCCCGTCCATTCTTGGTCTCCCTTCCCCAAAGACACTCAAATCCCAGCGCCCCACCTCCCCTGGGAGGCGAGAACCCGCACCCAGCTCACCACGGTGTTATCGTGCGCGTCAAAAAAGCGCCCCACCGCCCCCCTGTGAGGCGAGAACCAGCACCGTCGTTTCCTACTCTGAACCATCGCGGCCCTCTTCCCCACCTCTCCGCGGAGGCTCACACCATCACGGACCTAATCCGCGCTGATCCATCAACGCCTTCTTCCTCACCTCCCCCGTGAGGCGAATACCAACACGGAGATAATCCGCGCTGAATCATCAACGCCTTCTTCCTCACCTCCCCCGTGAGGCGAATACCAACACGGGCATTTCCACCACCCGACCTTCCCGCCTCACGGGGGAGGTCGGCTCGGAAGCAGCAAGTCCATCGGACCATCTACCTGGTCGCTGGCCAAAGCTTTGCAGCTACCATCCCTTTGGTCCCCGAGCCGGGAGGGGGCCACACGACGCAGCGGTCCGCGAGCCGAGAGGGGGGCCTAACGACGCAGTTTCGCCCAAAAGCCTTGCCGAAGAGCCCTCCCCCGGCTGCGCCGACCCCTCCCGTTGGAAAAGTCTGGTTATTGAGTAGCTTTGCAAGTCGTGGTTTTTCCAACGGGAGGGGTGGGAAGACTTGGAATGCTCACCTCGTGCGTTGCTTTATGCTATGGCGTCTCACAGCTGTCGCCTTCTTCCTCACCTCCCCCGTGAGGCGAATACCAACTCAGGCATTTCCTCCACCCAACCTTCCCGCCTCACGGGGGAGGTCGGCTCGGATGCAGCAAGTTCATCGGACCATCTACCTGGTCGCTGGCCAAAGCTTTGCAGCTACCATTCCTTTGGTCCCCGAGCCGGGAGGGGGCCACTGTTAGATAGGTCCGGACGTCCGCCCAATTTCGTGCGGCCAAACGTCTTACTGGATCGACTACTTGTCCTTTCGCTTCACCCGTATCCCCGATGGTCTCGGCGCGCGGCGATGGTAGGAGTAATCGAGGCCAAGATGAGCGGCAATAGCATGTCCAACAGCATCGACATTCTCCAACACGTCGCTGTTGTGGAATCTTAATACCTTCCACCCAAGGCCCTCTAACACCGCTTGACGGCAAACGTCGTTTTCGATCGTGTTGTCATGGTAATCGCCGTCCAGCTCAATAATCAGTTTTCTCCCTACGCACGCGAAGTCGGCGAAGAACCGGTCGACTGGGTGTTGCCGGCGAAATCTTAAGCCGCACAGCTGTTCATTGCGCAGGTAAGCCCAAAGTAGCGTCTCTGCCGGTGTCGCTTGGCGGCGAAGCTTGCGAGCTACTGCCTTCGTCCGGCTATTGCGTGGAGCGTCGCGCATGGAACACTGCGGCAGCCAAGCCGCCCCTCCTGGTGAATAGGTTTTCCCAAATTGCAATATAGAGTCACCAGCATTTCTCACGGGAGGAGTAGCGGATACCGCGGCCGCTGCCCCTTTTCCGGTGAAACAGCCTGGACATTGTCTGGCTTCACGGTTTGCTGACTATTTTAACCGGAGCGGTAAAATGTTTGGTAGCGTCGTCCACCCTCTATGGAAACGTTGGAGCATGGGATGGCTTCATTGCCTCGTTCCCAGGTAGAGCCTGGGAACCAGAGAATTGGCTTTCAGCCAACGATGATCATTCTGCCGTCCCTCACCTCGTGCGTTGATTCAGGCGTCGCCGCCACGAGCTTCCCACCCTTCCCCACCTCCCCCGTGAGGCGAATACCAACACGGGCATTTCGACCACCCCACCTTCCCGCCTCACGGGGGAGGTCGGCTCGGGAATTACCACTACGGCATCCAAGCGAGCAGATGCAGAAACCACCACCAAGCGATGCCTCACCAACGATTCCCGAGCCGGGAGGGGGCCACATGGCGCAACGATTCCCGAGCCGGGAGGGGGCCACATGGCGCAACGATTCCCGAGCCGGGAGGGGGCCACATGGCGCAACGGTCCCCGAGCCGGGAGGGGGCCACATGGCGCAGCGGTCCCCGAGCCGGGAGGGGGGCCTAACGACACGACCAGCCACACAATACGCACGGCCAGCTTGATCGGCAAAGCTTGACAGGCAAGCCGACGTGAAATATCCATGAATACAGGGAAACCGTCTTCCCACCCCTGTTCATCGATTACAATTGGGCAGACGCGAGGGGTGACGATTTCGTCACGTCTTCGCAAGATGGCAATCGCGTTGGTATGCAGCCCCGAGTTTTCGCAGCGTGTGAGACCTATGCCCCATCTTGGATAAGTGACGGCCGCCAAGGTTGACATTCGGCGTGGTAGAGGCGGCCTCTCGTCTGGAGTCCCCGCCCATCACCCCCACCTTGGAGTCCTTCCCTATCCACCAAATGGGACTATGCTATGCTGCAGTACTCGGCGGATGGACGCCAAACGCCGATAGTCGCCCAAGGCCGTCGCAACCGATGAGACACTCCGCCAAGGAGCCGCGTGCGATCGGTCGGGAGGCCGCCATCCAACGCCGCTTGGCGATCAATAACCATTACCAATATCCGGTCTTCCCAGCACCTGTAGGTCATTCTCGCCCTGCAGATCGCACGATCGGCCGGGTGGACCGAAACGAACACGAGATTACCACCGCGTGGTATCCTAGTGACGCCACCGCGTCGAAGTAGGACACGTTCCCATGGGAGGCACCTCAAGTGTCACCCACGGGAACGAAGTACGCGCCGACCCAGCCAATTTTCCGTGGCATTTTTCGCATTTATTCCAATCCGTGGTAACGCAGAGGCCTCGCCCTTTCCCCACATCCCCCGTGAAGCGATTATCAACGCTGGGATAGCGCGATCCATTGCTGGCTCAGACGCTGCTGCCTCTTTCCCCACCTCCCCCGTGAGGCTCACACCATCACGGACCTAATCCGCGCTGATCCATCAACGCCTTCTTCCTCACCTCCCCCATGAGGCGAATACCAACTCAGGCATTTCCTCCACCCCACGTTCCCGCCTCACGGGGGAGGTCGGCTCGGATGCAGCAAGTTCATCGGACCATCAACCTGGTCGCTGGCCAAAGCTTTGCAGCTACCATCCCTTTGGTCCCCGAGCCGGGAGGGGGCCACATGACGCAGCGGTCCCCCGAGCCGCGAGGCGGGCCACACGACGCAGCTTCACCGGAGAGCCTTGCTGAAAAACCCTCCCCCGGCTGCGCCGACCCCTCCCGTGGGAAAAGTCCGGTTATTGAGTAGCTTTGCAAGTCGTGGTTTTTCCAACGGGAGGGGTAGGGGTGATTTCGGAACTGCGCCGACCTCTCCCGTCCTTCAAAATGCTCGATTTACGCAAGTTCACCCACAAGCTTCAATGTCACCACGACGGGAGGGGTGAGGAGATTGGGAGCTGTGTCGAGGACTTCCGTTGCAGAAGCTTGTTGCCTCGTTGCCTCGTTCCCAGGCTCCGCCTGGGAACGCCCTGCACCAGAGGCTCCGCCTCACAATCGCTCTTTCATTCGCGTAAAGCCCTACACCAGTAACTCCGCCTCGCGATGTGCAGGCGGAGCCTGCGAGGCATTGGGTTCCCAGGCAGAGCCTGGGAACCAGAGAACCATGAAGCGCTCGAGCCACTGCTTTTTCCTTTCCTCGTTCCCAGGCTCCGCCTGGGAACGCCCTGCATCAGAGACTCTGCCTCACGATCGCCCCTGTCCGCACGCCGTACCAACCGTGCGCCCGCTCGCTGGACATTCCCTACTCGCTAACTAACCGATGACTTCGAACACTCCACAACGCCGCATCCTGGTCACCGGGGGAGCCGGTTTTATCGGCTCGAACCTGGTCCGCTACTTGATCGACCAAGGCCACACGGTCCTGAACGTCGACAAGCTGACCTATGCCGGCAACTTGAACTCGCTGGCCGACATCGCCGATCATCCGCAGTACCAGTTCGCTCAGCGTCGACATCACCGACGAAGCGGCCATCCGCGAGCTGTTTACGGAGTTTCGGCCCGACGCGGTGATGCACCTGGCCGCCGAAAGCCACGTCGACCGGTCGATCGATGGCCCCGACATCTTCATCCACACCAACGTCGTCGGCACGCTGACCATGCTCAAGGAAGCCCTGCGGTACTGGCAAGGGCTGGACGCCGACGCCCGCGAGGCTTTCCGCTTCCTGCACGTGTCGACCGACGAGGTGTACGGATCGCTCAGCGACGATGGCTACTTCACCGAGCAGACCGCCTACGACCCGCACTCGCCCTACTCGGCCAGCAAAGCCGCCTCGGATCACCTGGCCCGAGCCTGGTTCCACACCTACGGTTTGCCGGTGATGGTCTCCAACTGCTCGAACAACTACGGCCCGTACCAGTTTCCCGAGAAGCTGATTCCGGTGGTGATCCTCAAGTGCTTGCGCGAGGAGCCGATTCCGGTGTACGGCCGCGGCGAGAACGTTCGCGATTGGCTGTTCGTTGAAGACCACTGCCACGCCTTGGCCACGATCATCGACCGCGGGAGTCCCGGCGAGACGTACAACATCGGCGGCAACAACGAGATGCGGAACATCGACCTGGTGCGGCTGCTGTGCCAGTTGCTCGACGAGCTCTCGCCGCGCCCCAGCGCCGGCGGCACTTCGCCCCCCAGCTACGCCGACCTGATCACCTTCGTCGCCGACCGTCCCGGGCACGACTGGCGGTACGCCATCGACGCCAGCAAGATCCGTCGCCAGCTCGGTTGGTCCCCCCGCCACGACCGCCACACCGGATTCCGCAAGACCGTCCAATGGTACCTCGACAACCAATCCTGGTGGCAACCCATCCTCGACGGAACCTACCGATTGGAACGTCAAGGAACTGGGTTGGCCAAGGGAGGTGAGTCGTGATCGTTTTGCTAGGTGGCAGCGGGTACGTGGGGACAGCCTTTCGTCGCTTTCTCAAGGCGCAGGAGATTCCCTTTGAAAGCTGGTCTCGGGTCGAAATCGACTACTACGATCCACGGGCCCTTCGCCAGGCGCTTGAGCGCGTCGGGGCGGAGTTCCTGATCAACTGTGCCGGCTACACGGGCAAACCCAACGTCGACGCGTGCGAGATTCACAAGACCGAATGCTTGCTCGGCAACGCGGTGCTTCCGGGACTGATTCGGCAGGCATGTGAAGAGGTCGGGTTGCCGTGGGGACATGTCTCCTCCGGCTGCATTTACTCCGGATCGAAGGACGGGGGCCAGGGCTTTACCGAAGCAGACCCGCCGAACTTCTGTTTTCGCACGAATAATTGCAGTTGGTACTCCGGATGCAAGGCGCTGGGGGAAGAATGCCTGGCCGATGCCGACAATGTGTACGTCTGGCGGTTGCGGATTCCGTTCGACCATCGCGACAGTCCGCGAAACTACTTGAGCAAAGTGATGCGGTACGACCGCTTGCTCGATGCAGCCAACTCGCTGTCCCACTTGGACGACTTCGTAGCCGCCTGCTGGCACACCTGGAGCCGTCGAGCGCCGGCAGGAATCTACAATTGCACCAACACCGGCTACACCACCACGCGGGATGTCGTTCAGTGGATCCAGGAAGAATTGGGGATCGAGCGCGAGTTTCGTTTTTTTGCGAACGAGGCCGAGTTCATGCAACTGGGCCAGCACACGCCGCGCAGCAACTGCATCCTGGACAACGCGAAGCTGCGTAGCACGGGATTCGACATGCCCACCGTTGAACAAGCCGTTCGGCGTGCCCTGCGCCAGTGGCAATGGGACAACAAACTGGCCGCTGTAAGCTGAGAGCTCATCGACCATGACCCTACCTCGTGAAGGCATCGTTTCAGCGGGCGGTTCAGCGAAGCGGATGCCCCCAATCGCTTCCTAGTTCCCTGGCTCCGCCTGGGAACCCGATGCTCTGCAGGCTCCGCCTGCTCATCACAAGACCAAAGCCTGGAATGCATTCCGTTTCCAACGAGAACGATCACGAGTTCCTGGTTTCCTGGTTCCCTGGCTCTGCCTGGGAACCCGCTGCCCTGCAGGCTCCGCCTGCTGATCGCAAGACAGAGCCTCCAATGCATTCCGTTCCTAACAGGAACGTTCGCGAGGCAGAGCCTCTGGCGCAGTGCGTTCCCAGGCGGAGCCTAGGAACGAGGAAACGAGGAAAGCTTGTGGGTGAACTTGCGTAAATCGAGCATTTCGAAGGGCGGGAGGGATCGGCGCAGCTCCAAAAATTACCCTTACCCCTCCCGTTGGAAAAACTACGACTTGCCAAGCTGCTCAATAACCGGACTTTTCCAACGGGAGGGGTCGGCGCAGCCGGGGGGAGGGCTCTTCGGCACGACTTTCGGGCGAAACGGAGTTTGTGGCCCCCTCGCGGCTCGGGGACCGCTGCGTCGTGTGGCCCCCTCCCGGCTCGGGCATAGTTGGTGAGGCATCGCTTGGTGGTGGTTTCTGCGCCGGCTCGCTTGGATCCTGTGGTGGTAATTCCCGAGCCGACCTCCCCCGTGAGGCGGGAAGGTGGGGTGGACGAAATGCCTGTGTTGGTATTCGCCTCACGGGGGAGGTGGGGAAGAAGGCGTTGATGGATCAGCGCGGATTAGGTCCGTGATGGTGTTCGCCTCACGGGGGAGGTGAGGAAGAAGGCGACAGCTGTGAGACGCCCTAGCATAAGGCAACGCACGAGGTGAGCATTCCAAGTCTTCCCACCCCTCCCGTTGGAAAAACCGCGAATCGCCGAGCTACTCAATAACCGGACTTTTCCAACGGGAGGGGTCGGGCGCAGCCGGGGGAGGGCTCTTCCCCCCACGCCGCGTCGCGTATTCCTGCCCACCTGTCGGCGACGTTAGCAACTTGCCTGACATCCTGACATGGCGAACAGCTCCCGCAAACTTGATCGCTGCCAGGAACAACCCCCTCGCGACTCTTTGGCCACATCGACCATGACACTACCTCGTAAAGGCATCATTCTGGCAGGCGGTTCAGGAACGCGGCTGTACCCGATCACGCGGGTGGTCAGCAAACAGCTGCTGCCGGTCTACGACAAACCGATGATCTACTACCCGCTGTCCGTCCTCATGCTGGCCGGAATCCGCGAGATTTTGATCATCACTACGCCGCAGGATCAGGACGCATTCCGACGGCTGCTGGGCGACGGCAGCCAGTGGGGCATTTCGCTGCAGTACGCGGCGCAGCCCCGGCCGGAGGGGCTGGCCCAAGCCTTCATCATCGGCCGCGAGTTTGTGGGCAACCATCCGTCGTGTTTGATCCTTGGCGACAATATTTTTTATGGCCATGGTCTACCGCAACGGCTGAAGGCGGCCAACGAACGGTCGACCGGAGCGACCGTGTTCGGGTACTACGTGCACGATCCGCAGCGGTACGGTGTCGTCGCTTTTGATGACCAAGGCCGGGCAACCAGCATCGAAGAAAAACCGGTCCAGCCGAAATCGAACTACGCCGTGACCGGCCTCTATTTTTACGACAACGACGTGCTCGACATTGCCGCGTCGTTGAAACCGTCGGCCCGCGGCGAGCTGGAAATTACGGACGTCAATCGGGTTTATTTGGAGCGTGGCCAGCTGCACGTCGAACTCCTTGGCCGCGGCTTTGCCTGGCTCGACACCGGCACGCACGATTCGTTGCAACAAGCCTCCGCGTTTGTTCAAGTCATCGAGTCGCGGCAAGCCCTCAAGATCGCTTGTCCCGAAGAGATCGCCTACCGTGCCGGTTGGATCGACGCCGACCAAGTCGCCACCATCGCCGCCACTATGCCCAACAGCGATTATGGGAATTATCTCCATCGGTTGATTGGATGAGCCTCGTTGTGTTCCGGCGTCGTGGCGTGCCACGTGGTGCCTCGCCCTTGGTGCTCAAGTTGTACAAATGAATCGAAAACGATATGAGTGGCTTGAAGTAGGACGGGGAATCGCCGCGATTTGGGTCGTACTGCATCATTGTGACCAGAGCTTCAACGCCTTCATGGCGGCCCCCGGTAACCGACCGAGTTTATTGGTGAATGGTTATCTTGGAGTCGATTTCTTCTTTATTCTATCAGGCTTCATCATCGCCTATTCAACGCAGCAGTTACAAAGTCGCGGGGGGGGGGGGGGGGGGGGGGTTAAACAATATGCGCTGTCGCGGATAACGCGGATATACATTCCGTATCTTCCTATTGGACTGGACGATGCTTCTTTTCTATTCTTTGTTTCCAGTCGTTAGTGCAGGCGATCGAAATATTGGGGTGGTATCATCTTTGTTTTTATGGCCTTCAAATAACCCGCCCGCCCTGTCCGTGGCATGGACATTGATTCATGAAATGGTGTTTTACACCATCTTTTCGTTCTTCTTTCTGAGCCGCCGGCTGCTGAATTTCCTACTGATCCTATGGGGCGTCACCATAGTGACACTTCATTTGGCCGATGTCGATTTCCCTCGTGCAGTCAACTATGTAATGTCTCCGCTGAATTTGGATTTCATTCTCGGGATTTGTATTTTTCATGTTAGGGAGATGCTTGCACGGAGTAAGGCGGATTACGTGACGACAGGCGCGTTGATTATTGGGGTGGCCATCGTGTGGTGGAACGCGTCAACATGGGTCCCCAGTCGTGTCCTGGCATCGATAGGTTTCGGTCTTTTGCTGTTCGCGGTAACACTTCCCCCAATTCAAAAGATCACGGCACCGCGCGTACTGACCATTTTGGGTTCCGCATCGTATTCCATTTATCTTGTACACAATCCGGCACTATCGGCCCTTGCTAGAATCTGGACACGGATTGGCGAGCCACTTTCGCCGGGGATCGGTTACGCGTTCTTATCCCTACTAGCCATAACAATGGGGCTGTTGTACTGGTGGACGTACGAACAACCGGCAGTGGCATGGGTTAAGTCGATGGCGACGGGACGTAGTGGGATGAAGGAACGCAAGAGGTTACTTGAGCTTCCCAATTCTTGACCGATTCATCGCGTGCAAATTTGTGCCGATCCGATATGTTCGCAGTTTCAGTTATCGCCGCCACCATGCCCAATAGCGATTATGGAAATTATCTCTAGCGTTTGATTGGATGAGTCCAGGTAGCAACGCGAAATCGCTTTTTTCTGACTTGTCCTCCGGTCTGAATTAGTGAACTTTAGGGATTTAGATGGCATCAAACCGAACGCTAGTCATCTATCGAGTACCCATCTGTTCATAGCCTGTTCATAGCCGAATCCGAACGTCGTAATCACACCGGAATGCACTCACCTCCCATGATTCACCCGTTGGCCGATGTAAAGGCGGAAGAAATCGGTTGCGGAACCAAGATTTGGCAGTTTTGCGTTGTTCTGCAGGGGGCGAAAATCGGATCCGATTGCAATATTTGTTCCCACTGCTTTATCGAGAGTGATGTCATTGTTGGCGATCGGGTCACGATCAAGAACGGAGTTCAGCTGTGGAACGGGACGCGGATTGAAAACGACGTTTTCATCGGCCCGAACGCGACCTTCACCAATGACAAATATCCACGAAGCAAGAACCACGATTTCGACTGCCTGGGCGTCATCGTGCGACAGGGGGCTTCGATTGGTGCGGGAGCGGTTATCCTTCCTGGTATTGAAATTGGCGCGAATGCAATCGTCGGTGCCGGTGCGGTTGTGACAGAAGACGTCGCTGCGGACGCAACGGTGGTAGGTAATCCAGCAAGAAGAATCCGATGAATATCGGCCGTTGCGGAATTATCGATCTACCCAAAATCGAAGATGCGCGTGGCAACCTGACATTTATTGAAGGTGGCCGCCATGTGCCATTCGATATCAAGCGAGTCTATTACCTTTACGACGTTCCCGGTGGAGCAGAGCGCGGCGGACATGCTCATAAAGAACTGGAGCAGTTGATCGTCGCCATGGCAGGTAGCTTTGATGTTGTGCTTAATGACGGAAAAGAAACGAAGCGTTTTCATCTAAATCGTTCCTACTATGGGCTTTACGTGTGCCCGATGATCTGGCGGGAGCTGGATAATTTCTCTTCGGGTTCGGTGTGCATGGTATTGGCATCGAATCTCTACGACGAGAACGACTATTTCCGTAATTATCAGCAGTACCTTGAAGCGCTGAGGGCTGGTTAGTGCTGATTCCATTTTTGGATCTACAGGCCGCTTACCGCGAACTCAAGGATGAGATCGATGCGGCAGTCGCTCGGGTGCTGAACAGCGGCTGGTACATCCTGGGCGAGGAGGTGGAGGCATTCGAGGCCGAGTGGGCGGCTTATTGCGAGGCCGATTACGCCGTAGGTGTGGCCAACGGGCTCGACGCGTTAACTCTCGCCCTGCGGGCGCTGGATATCGGGCCGGGCGATGAAGTGATCGTTCCGTCGAACACCTATATCGCTACCTGGCTTGCCGTATCGGCCGTTGGTGCGACGCCCGTTCCAGTAGAACCCGACCCCGCGACCTACAACATCGATCCACGCCGTATCGACGCGGCTGTCACGCCACGAACACGTGCGCTTCTGCCCGTACACCTTTATGGCCAGCCGGCGGACCTGGATCCCATCCTGGCCACTGCGCGCAAGCACGGCCTGGCGGTCGTGGAAGACGCCGCGCAGGCGCATGGAGCACGGTACAAAGGGCGCCGCATCGGCGGCCACGGCGACGTTGTCTGCTGGAGCTTTTACCCGGGAAAGAATCTTGGTGCCATGGGAGATGGCGGCGCCATCACCACCAACCGCGCCGATCTGGCCGACCGCATTCGCGTGCTTCGCAATTACGGCAGCCGTGAAAAATACGTCAACGAGGTCAAGGGAGTGAACAGTCGGCTCGATCCGCTGCAAGCGGCAATCCTGCGCGTGAAGCTCCAACACCTCGACGCCTGGACCGAGCGCCGCCGTGCGATTGCACGAGCCTACTCGGAAGGGCTGCGAGACACGGACCTGACCTTGCCGCAAGTGCCCGACTGGGCCGAACCCGTTTGGCATCTGTACGTCGTCCGTTCGCCCAAGCGCGACAAGCTTCAGGCGCAACTGACCCAGGCCGGCATCGGCACGCTGATCCACTATCCCATACCGCCCCACATGCAAGCCGCCTACGCCGAACTCGGCATCGCCCCTGATGCTCTCCCAATCGCCCGTGATCTGGCCCGTAGTGTCCTGAGCCTTCCCATGGGACCGCATATGCAAGAGCAGCAGAGTACAGTCGTTCTCGACATTGTAGTGGGCTCCGCTGCTGTAGGCCCTATCGGACGGAGCCGATGATCGTACGGCTGCTATCTGTCTACCCCAGAATGAGAATGAGGTTGTTGGCGTGGCGCTTCGCCAGCGTCGGCCGCCGCGCCAGCCTGGGGGCGAATGTTCGCAATCGCCGGCCAGACAAGGGTCTATCTGGGCGATCGAAGTACCATTCGTAGGGGAGTAATCCTCGGTGGGAATGGTGAGATCTGGATTGGCACTCGAACTGTGATCAACGAAGGCAGCATTATCGCAGCCGTCGAGAGAGTGACGATTGGTGACGACGTGATGATCGCTCCACGGGTCTATATCCTGGACGTCGATCACCGTTTTGACAGACGTGATATTCCGATTTCGCAACAAGGTTACATTACATCACCAGTCACAATAGGGAACGGAGTTTGGATCGGAACTGGGGCAGTAATCACGCGAGGAGTCAATATCGGTGAGGGGGCAATCGTGGGCGCCAACAGCGTGGTGACGAAGGATGTCGCGCCTTACATGATCGTCGGTGGCGTACCAGCACGGAAGATTCGCGAGCGTCCCTGAACGATGTCGAGTCTGCGTCGCGCAGTTGCAGTCCTCGGGGCGGTCTCTTTTGTGGGCACCGCAACGCAGGTTGCAAAGGGCAAAATAGGCGCCCTGCTGCTTGGAGCTGCCGGGGTCGGCGTTCTCAATCAACTCACCACGGTTTACAGCATACTGTTTATCGTCGCCGGTTTAGGTTTCTTTAACGGCATGATCCACCGGATCACGATTGCGATTGAGAACGGCGATAGCACAATGGTGCGCGAACAGATTAACAGTGTTTTGCTTTTTCTTTGCGTCACCTCTTTGCTCGTCGTCGCCGGCTGCTTTGCGACCGCGGATCTGATCTCCGACTTGCTATTTGCTGACGGCGGCGAGCGGGCTGCCTATGTCAGAGCGGTGGTCTTGGCTGTGCCAATCGCCGTCCTGCAGCGTGTCTTCCGCGCCTATCTGAGCGCTAAGCGAGATTTGAAGGCTCTCGCCCGAGCTCAGACCGCTGCCGACGTTAGCAGCGTCTTACTGTTCGCTGTGGGCGTATCGATCTTTGGAATTTGGGGGGCGGTGTGCGCGTTTGTCAGCATGCATGCCCTGCTGCTAATGGGCATGGCGACGTATTCGGTGCGTAGCGGAGGCGTGGGCTTGGTAATTCCGCGGCTTGCCTGGTTCAGATGGCGAGAAATTGCGCCCAATTTCGGATATGGTGTTAACGCACTTATCGCGACAGCAGCCGCGTCAGGGGTCGCGATTATTATCGGTCGTCTAATCATTGCCCATTATGGACTCGCTGCGGCAGGGATCTTTGCCGTCGCTTCCAAGGTGGCAACCGTGTATTTAGGTGCATTGTATTCCGCAGCCAGCAGCTATTACTTTCCTACTCTGATTCGCGCGGTAACGCGTGAGCGATTGGAGGCCGACGCCAATGCAGCTGTCGCTTTATATATGACAATCCTGCCGCTCGCAATGCTGTGCCTGATCGCGCTCGGTGACATCCTGATCCCGCTGCTTTTTAGCGAGGAGTTCCGCCCGGCTGTGATGGTGATGGCCGGTTTACTGTTGGGGGATATCTTCCGCGTGACCAGCGAGACTATCGGACTAACGATGCTTGCACGTCAGCACCTGACGACCTGTACAATGCTTTACCTGCTCTATAGCGCCGGATTCGTCCTTTTATCGTGGTGGTTATTACCGGAACACGGGTTGCTAGGCGTGGCATACGCATATCTTGTGATGCGCGCACTGGATTTCGTCCTCATTCTACTGGCGTGCCGCATGACGTTAGACATTGGCTTGACTTCGCACGGAATGAAGCCACTTGCGCTCGCATTCTTTGTCGTCGCCCCGATGGTTGTGGCGGAGATCCTACAAGCCAGCCAGATGAGTAAAATCATACTTGCGGGCGCACTTAGTCTATGCTGGGTTGCACTAGGATGGAATCTGCCGGAACAGTTGCGCATCCGTCAGATGTTGATTCGCAGATTGGCGTCTCAATGACCTCACCACTAGTATCAACCATCATCCCTTCATTCAACCATGCTCAATATATCGAGCAGGCGATGCAGAGCGTGCTCGACCAAGACTACCCGAACATCGAACTGATCGTCGTGGACGACGGATCGACCGATAACAGCCACGAGGTGATTTCCAACTTTGCCAAGAGGCACCCGCAAGTCAGAATCATGTTGAACGACCAAAACCGGGGCCAGTCAGCGGTGTTGAACCAGGCGCTCGTTCAGGCGAGGGGTGAATTCGTTCAGTTCCTGCCGTCAGACGACTGGTACTTGCCAAATAAAACGCGAATTCAGATTGAAAAATTCCTGTCGTTGCCGCCAAATTTCGGCGTCGTATACGGACGCGGGTATCGATTCTTCGAGGATAGTGGCAAGATGGTCGATTGGGCCAAAACACCGATGTTTCGGGGGGATGTGCTTCGTCCACTCATCGAACGAGGAAACTTCGTCTATCCCGTGACTCCTATGTTTCGCCGAGAATGCTTCCTTCGTGAGCCGTTCGATGAAACTTATCGGGCCGAGGGTGAAGCAATCTTTCCGCGCCTCGCAAAGCATTATTTTTTTGATTACGTTGATGCTCACGTGGGGGTCATGCGCGAGCATACTTATAACATTGGGAAAGATGCAGAGGTAATGTATCACGAAATCAATCGTTATCTTGATCGCGTATTCGCTGATCCGGAGTTGCCCCCCGACATAAAGGCGTGCGAATCGATCGTGCGGGCACGTCACTACCGCACGAAAGGTCTCCAGCTGATCCGTGGCGGGCGAAATCGTCGACTGGGCCGCGAAAGTCTTATCAATGCAATTGCTCATAGCCCAAGATTGGCTGTAGATCCAAAGCTGCTTATCGGAATCGCCGTCAGCTTTGTACCGGAATGGCGGGGACAACAAAAAGGGGCCACAACGTGAGAGTGCGATATCGACTTGCTCGAGCAATCGGCCATATCCAAGGCCTGCGTCTTGGGCTCCGGCGGCGAGCCGTCAAATGGTTGGCACCACCAACGAAGATAGAACCGGTACCGTTCGAAACCACGTTTCTTGGAGGAATTTATCGTGGCGATATCGCGAACATGCAGGAATGGCATGTCTATTTCTTTGGTGGATACGAGCTCAAGGAGCTAGCCCTAATCGCTGACCTCCTCACCTGCATGGAACGGCCAGTCGCAGTGGACGTCGGTGCTAACCTTGGCGGGCACACTCTCGTGATGGCTCGGTTTGCAGCAGAGGTGCATAGCTTCGAACCTTATCCACAGTTCGCGGACCGGATCGAGGAACAGCTACGATTGAATAATTACGACCATGTCCACGTTCACCGTTTGGGCTTGAGCGATAGGAACGAGAAACTTCCATATTTCTTCGATTTGGCATCGCGCAACCAAGGGATTGGATCTTTCATCGAGACACACAACGATGGCAGACCAGTCGCAACGCTCGAGGTTGTCCGCGCTGACGATTACTTGGCCGATAGGCTGCCAAGATTAGATTTCCTGAAAATCGATATCGAGGGTTCTGAGGGGCCGGCACTTGCGGGAATGAAGACCATATTGACTCGGACCAATCCGATTATCATGATGGAAGTTACAGAAACGAGTAACGCGCAGCTAGAGCGACTCGGCGGGCTCCAAAGGCTTATTCCGTTCGCATTCAAGCTCTACAGGATTGATAATCCACACTATGTGGTCGGTTTGATTCAAACTAAGAAGTATCGCTTGGTGCCAATTCGTACAGTAGAGGCGAGGGCCCATAGCTACAATATCCTACTCGTTCCAGATTCTCGTTGCGAAATTGTAACGAGATCGCTCCCCAATCAAGGGAAAGCGACGGAGCTCGCCGAAGGATGAGAGCCTTATTGCTACGCACTCTCTGTCGTATTGGATCTCGTGTAGCCAATGTCTACCGCCAGTCGTTCCTGCGTGCCGCGTACCCAAACATACACATTGAAGAGGGCGTATCCATCGGGCGGGCCTGTCGCATCAGAGCAAGCGACGGAGGAATCCTTACCCTTGGCGCCCATACAGCTATTGACCCAGGATGTGAGATTACTGCAAAAGCTGGCCAGCTAAAGATCGGATGCAACAGCTTTATTGGAAGGGGTAGTGTTATCGTGTGCCGCGCAGCTATCACAATTGGTGAACATGCTCTAATTGCAGAGTATGTCACCATTCGTGATCAAGATCACCGATGCGCTGCCGGCAGACCAAGAAGCGAAGGCGGGTTTGAGACGTCCCCTATCATTATCGGTAACAACGTGTGGATCGGCGCGAAAGCCACGATCACACGGGGCGTAGTCATTGGAAGCGGGTCAATCATTGGTGCGGGCGCTGTGGTTACACGTGATTTACCCGACAACGTGGTCGCAGTGGGCGTTCCCGCGCGGGTAGTACGGCAAATCGAAACTTTGTCTATCGAAGATTGCATTGGGCCGACTACGAATCCAAATTCTTCTCCCTGACCTTCGCGCTGGCGGTGCAGAGCTTGTGCATATGGATCTTGCACGAGAGTTTGCACAGCAAGGGCACGAGGTGCGATTTTTGCTCCGACGGACACGCGGTGAATTGTTAAGCGAGGCCCAGCGCAGGTTTCAGATCGTCGACTTGGGCGCTCCGCGCGTCCGCAACGTGTTCATCCCGCTGGTGCGTCACTTGTATCGGGATCGCCCAGATGTGCTTCTTGCACCGATGTGGCCGCTGTCAGTGATTGCTCCACTCGCAGCGCGACTAGCCGTGCGCGAAATCAAGGTTTTGACCTCCGAACATGGCGTGATCTCCAGGCAGTATGCGCCGCGGGGCAAAATTCATCGCGTATTCCTGCGGGCTTCCGCCGCGATGGGCTATCGTCTGGCCCATGCGCTTGTCGGTGTGTCATCTGGCGTTGCACGAGATATGGCCAGGCTCGCCTTCTTGCCCGAAACCTCGGTTCATGTTATCCACAATCCGGTACGGGGCGCGGGGGACAAACAAATGCCGGACACGTCGATTGCTGAAACGCTGTGGGGAATACGGGCCGGAAAGCGAGTCTTGACGGTTGGTCGATTCAAACCAGTGAAGAACCAAGCACTCCTTCTTCGCGCCTTCGCTCGGCTTGCTCGTGAAACTCCTGCAACGTTGATGCTGGTAGGCTCAGGAGAATTGGAGGGCGATCTGCGCCGTCTCGCTTCTCGCCTGGGAGTCAGTGACCGGGTGATTTTTGCGGGCTTCCAGCCTGATCCGTCACCGTTTTATGCTAGTACCGATCTGTTCGTGTTGAGTTCGAATGCAGAGGGCCTCGGAAATGTCGTGGTGGAAGCCTTGGCTCATGGGACTCCGGTCGTTTCCACCAACTGCCCGTATGGTCCTTCCGAGATCCTAGAGAACGGCCGTTGGGGGAGGCTGGTTCCGGTGGGTGACGAGCAAGCGTTGGCCCAAGCGATGCATGAAGCCCTTCACGATCCGCCAGACCCTACGGCGTTGCGCCGGCGCGCGGCCGACTTCGCTCCCGAAATTGCCGCCAAGAGGTATCTGGAGGTTCTCGGCCTGACATGACCTCTATTGTCTACTTGACACGCAACGGACTGCTAGAGCCCCTCGGGCAGAGTCAGGTGCTGGCCTATCTGCGGGGCCTATCGCGGGACTATCGGATCACGCTCATCACTTACGAGAAGGACGAGGACCGGGCCGATGCTGCCCGCATGGCCCGTGCACAAGCGGAGTGCGAGGCGCTCGGCATTCGCTGGCTACCCCAACGTTTCCGGCCGCGGCCGAAGCTGGTTGCGCCTGCCTTGTCCATGCTGCGCATGATCTGGCTCGTGCTGCGCGAGGTGCGGCGACGCAACATCCAGCTTGTCCACGCGCGCTCCTACCTCCCGGCCGCCGTCGCATGGGTGGTGTGGAAACTCACGCGGGTTCCGTTCATCTTCGACATGAGGGCGCTTTGGCCGGAAGAATTGATCACGGCCGGCCGGCTCAGGCGAGGCTCGATCGTTCACCGCGGGATCGCAGCCGCTGAACGCAAGTGCCTGCGCGACGCCGCGGCGGTTGTTTCCCTGACCCATGCCGCAGTGGATCACCTGCGAAAGGTTTACCCCGATGAGCTGGCCGATCAACGCATCGTGGTGATTCCGACATGTGCTGACCTTGATCGTTTTGTTCCAGCCAAGATCCGACCGGACGCGTTGGTGATTGGCTGCATGGGAACCCTGTTGAGCGGCTGGTTCCGCATCGACTGGCTGGCGGCCTTCTTGCGGGAGGCGGCCCGGCGGCATTCGGAGGCGCGTTTTGTTATCACCACGCGGGATGATCCGGCCCGCGTCCGCGAGGCGCTTGGTCTCGAGTCGGAAATCATGGAGCGTGTGGAGATTGGGGCGGCGACGAGCGAGGAAGTGCCAGCGATCCTGCAGCAGCAAACCACATCAGTGATGTTCTTTGCTCAGGGTCTGGCCAAGCTGGGCAGTAGCCCCACCCGCATGGGCGAGGTTCTAGGCTGCGGCATTCCGGTCGTCGCCAACGAGGGGGTCGGCGACGTGGCCCGGATCATCACGACACACAACGTCGGTGTGTTGGTACGGTCGGGGGCTAGTGACGAGATGTCTGAAGCGTGGAGCAGTCTGATGCGACTGCTGGAGGACCCTCAATTGGCCTTCCGATGTCGTGCGGCCGCCGAGAAAGTATTCTCTTTAGATTACGGCACGGAGGCTTACAAGCAACTGTATCGATCCGTCCTCGCGTGAAACGACAGACTTCAACCATCAAAATGGAACGTCCGCTCCGTGTGCTTTTCTTGACACGCTATCCTGAACTGGGTGCCAGTAGTCGTTACCGCGTATACCAATATCTCCCCTACTTGGAGAAGCACGGGATAGAGTCTGAGGTGCAAAGCTTCATGGATGATGATTTGTATCGTCTAGCTTTTTCGCATGGCCAGACGCTCAAGAAACTCGTCGCCACCGCACGAGCCACCATCCGACGCACCGCGAAAATCGCCGCGGCACAGGCGTACGATGTCATCGTGATGCAACGCGAATTACTACCGTTCGGCCCTCCGATACTGGAACGTTCGATAAAGCATCGTAAGACACCGTTAGTATTCGACTACGACGACGCCTTGTTCATCGCGAAGCCAAGTAGATTCAATCCCATTGCCACCGCGTTGCGCTCGCCCCGAAAAATTCGCACAATTTTTCGCATCAGTGACTTGGTGTTGGCTGGCAACGACTGGTTGCGCGATCAAGCACGGCGATACGGGGCGAACGCGATTACACTAGAAGTTGCTGAGAATACCAGCCGTTTTTTACCGAGGTCGAGGCGCAGCGGAGATGCGCCAGTGACGATTGGGTGGTTAGGTTCACCGTCGACAGTGAAATACCTAAATCTAGTTGCCCCTGTGTTGCGTCAGCTGGCGGCTGATTTTCCGCAACTGCGCTTCATTCAGATGGGCGGCGGTGACTTTACGATGCATGGGGTGCCGTGGGAATCGAGAGAATGGAGTCTCGGCAGCGAAGTTGAGGCGCTGCATGAGTTTGATATCGGACTGATGCCCCTGCCAGACGAAGAATGGGCGCTGGGCAAATCTGGTGGAAAGGCTAGAACCTACATGGCCGCTGGCGTCGTTCCGGTTTGTAGTGCGCTTGGTTACAATCTGCAGTTGATTCAACACGGTAAAACCGGTTTCTTGTGTACAACTCTCAATCAGTGGAAGCAAACACTCAATGAGCTGATAGCCAACGCAGAACTTAGGCACAACATAGGACAACAGGCGCAACAAGAAGTGAAACATCGATTTGCGCCAGAGACCATTGCGGGCGAGCTCGCGCGCGCTCTAAGATCCGTTGCGAAATTGCCACAAGAATCAAACTGATGTGGATCTACCTCTTGCTGTACTTTTCTTTGGCTGCCAGTGCCTTGTTAGCTCGGACCAAAAGAGCTGTCACAACATCGCTCTGGTTCTGGGGCACTGTTCTTGCTTTGTTTGCTGGTACGAGAGACGCGGTAGGTTGCGATTATATTGGATATAAGCTTCGCTTCGATAATTTATACGACCACGAAACCTGGCAATCGATACTCACGCATGCTGAGCCCGGATTTCATGCGTTGAACTTTGCAGTGATTCAGCTAGGAGGAAGCTACCATACATTAATCTTCATCGTTTCCGTATTCTACGTTTTCTGCCTCATTCAGTTTTCGAAAATCCATGACCGACCTCTCGACGTGGTAGCCCTGATGTTTCCCATCATGTTTGTGCAACTTGGAATGTCGGGAATGCGTCAAGCAATGGCTGTTGGATTTCTAATGTTGGCGATGATCTGCTTTGTTAGAAAGCGAGTTATATGGACCGCGCTATGGATCTTGTGCGGCTCCCTTTTCCATGCATCCGCGATTATCTTCCTTCCCCTTGCAGTGCTCGCCAAAAGAGAGTTTTCAATGGTGCGGATGATAGGAGCCCTGGTCGTCCTGGGACCAATTTCAGGATACTTATTAGGAGACCGCCTGGAACTTTATCAGGCTCGTTACATTTATCAAGAGTTCGGCGAAAACTCGTCCGCCGGCGCATGGTATCGGTATGCAATAGCTGTTATTCCTTTTATTGCTTTCGAAATGAGAAAGCAAGCCATAAAGCACATTTACCCGCAGATATTTTCACTGTTGCGTGTTTTCTCGCTGATTGCCTTCACCATGCCAATCGCAGGGTTGGTATCATCGGTGGCCTTGCATAGACTCGGATTCTATGTCCTGCCAGTCAGCATTCTAGCTTTAGTATCCGTGGGTCGAGTCGGTTTCACTGATAGCAGCGCCACCGCTTCTAGGCATCTGGCATTCTTCGCTTACGGCATTTATCTCTTCGTTTGGTTTTCCTATTCAAGACACGCGGCCGTGGGCTACATTCCGTATAGGACTTGGCTGTTTTGACCAATTCCATGCCATTTGCAATTGTCCTAGGCTCCTCTCCCACGGGGCTTTATGCCCTGCGTGAGTTGTCCAAAAGTGGCTTCCGCACCGCTTTGGGCGACCGGGAGCGTGGTTGCGCTTGGTATTCGAGATTGATCACTGGTGGCCGGTACTGTGGAAGTGTAGAAGACGTTTGCGATTGGGCATTGAGGTGTGCGGATCGCCAAACTGGCAAGGCAATACTGATACCAACCAGTGATATATTTATTGAGGCTGCAATAAATCGGTTTCAAGAATTATCATCCCAAATCGCCCTTTTTAGTTGTTACAAACAGCTTGGACGTTCCCTTTTGGACAAGTATCACTTCTACGAATTATGCCAACAGCACGGAATCGAATCTCCAAGAGTGTGGCGTGCGGACAGTCCAAATGAACTCGAAGAAATCGCACGATTCATTAGCTTTCCTTGCATTCTGAAACCACAGCTAATCCATCGTGCACGCTCCCTACTTTCGGGAAAAAAAGTTTTAATAGTGCGAAGCGCGCTCGAGATGCGGAATCTTCTGGCAACCATGCCGGAAGACTCCGGTGGTTGGCTGATTCAAGAAATCATTCCCGGACCCGAGTCTGAAATTACACTGGTAGCTGCCGCATTTGGACACGATGGAGCTCCGCTACAAGTATTCTCAGCACGTAAACTGCGACAGTATCCGGCTGGATTCGGTTCCGCGTCCCTGGTGCTTTCCAAACCTTGCCACGAATCAGAAAATATTGCCGTCAGCTTCTTGCGCGACATTGAGTTTCGCGGTGTGTGCGGCGTGGAATTTAAGCGTGATCCGCGAGATGGGCGATTAAAGATCATAGAGATTAATCCACGGCCCACGCTGTGGTTTCAGATTACTCATGATTGCGGGTACCGAATTCTTGCTTCGGCATGTCGCAATCTCTTAGGTCTCGAATCAGCGACTCCGCAGATTCGCAAAGAACCGATCGTTTGGCGATACCTTTTGAAAGACATCGCCTCACAGCATTTTTATCGCAGATTTCCCGAAGCGTTGCCGTTCAGCGCCCCCAACCTATCGGCTGTGGAAGGTGCCCCTGTTCGATCTAGACCTGTTTTTCAGTGGAGCGACCCGCTGCCTTCGTTGGTCGAACCAGTAGGTTTTCTAAGAAAGGCTGTAAGCAGATGGTCTCGCGTGTCGTGATCGTAAACGCCGATGATTTCGGCATGAATCGATCGGCAAATTATGGAATCGTGGAATGCCATCTAGCCGGAGCTGTAAGCAGTACGACGATGGTCGCAAACGGAGACGCGTTCGACGAAGCTGTCAAACTGGCGGCTGCACATCCTTCTCTGGCTGTGGGATTGCATTTCAATCTAACTTGGGGAAAGCCGGTCGCACCGGCGTCATCCGTGCGTGCACTTCTTGATTCAAGAGGTAATTTTCTGGATCGCAGGACGCTCATGCTACGTTCGATGTTCCACCGATCGCTTTCACAAGAAATCAGAACCGAACTTCGTGCCCAGTATTCACGGATCCGTGATGCGGGGATCAGTCCAACACACGTGGATAGCCATCAACATGTGCATGGATCTCCCGTAATCTTTAGTGTGGTAGCCGAGTTTTGCTTAGAAAACAACCTGCCAGTTCGCGTGCCTTGGGTACGAACAGAAGAGTTCGGTTCGTTTTCTAGACGATTTCGGCGCTTTCTACTCAAAAAGATGGTCGATCACAGTGTTGCAGACTGGCGAGGAAAACTGCGATGGAATGATTGCATTGGAAGCGTCTTTGATCTCGAACATGTGGCAGAGAGCCTAGCAGATGATGATTATCGGTCGATACTAATGAGCGCGCCTGGCAGATGCATGGAACTACTGGTCCATCCCGTACTATCTGCCGCAGAAATGACGGGTTATACGCGCATTGGCCGTATCAGCGAGGCCGAGTACCGCTATCTGAGACTGGGCACTCTGCCGTCAGTTATCGCGGACTGCGGTTTCAAATTAGTTACTTTTCGAGATTTGATGGATCAGGAACGTTTTACATCAGATTCGACCGCAGATCATTCTGCTTCCACAATCTGCTGAACACGAGCGCTTCACATTCCTTACGGAAGATTTGGATAGAATCTAAAAGTTCCAGGGAGCGCCATCATCGGTGTCGCAACAAAATGATGAAGACCGACATACGGTCGTATAAGCTGTCCGGCACGCATGCCAAGTCGCTCAGTAGCAGTGATTCGTTTGAGCAGCCATCTTAATCCCCGAAAATCCCAACACATTCATGCCTGTCCCACCTCGTAGGTTGGCAGCTCGCAGGCGTGAGGTCCTTTGTGTCAATCAATACTCTTGTGATCATATGCCCTCATCGTGGAATTTCTGCACCTATTAGATTTTAGCGCCAAGACGAGGCTAGTCCCAAGGCCATATGCTTGAATTCTGCACCGATTAGCCCGTTAGATCGGAGTATTTCATCAGGCTACACGATCACCTTGGCATGCTGCGCCTATCGCTGACCTTCTGGCTTATTCATCGCATCGTTACCTTGTCTCCCAAGACCGATGACTGCACAGGTAGCTTCCCGTTTACAGTGGCGATCGGCAATAAACTCATGCAACAGCATGGAACACAAAGAAAAGTTTTTCTTGTCTCCAACACCACATGGAACATTTTCAATTTCCGACGGCGTTTGGCCACATCGTTGCGCGAGCAGGGGTTCCAAGTTAGTGCCGTTGGGGAACGCGATGCCTACACCAATAGGATTCAAGAACTAGGCATTACGTGGCACGAGTGGAAACTTCGGCGCCGTAGCATCAATCCGGCAGCCGAACTTCTGGCAATCTGGAACTTGTACCAGACATATCGACGAGAAAGACCGACTCTCGTCCACCACTTTACGGTCAAAGCCGTGTTGTACGGAACCATCGCCGCGACCCTGGCGGGGGTACCTGCCATTGTCAACTCGGTTACCGGTCTTCCATACTCTTTGGTTCATCAGGACCGAGGATGGAGAGCACATGCGTCACGGTCCATCATGCGATTGTACGCGTGGTGCCTGGCCGGTAAGAATCGTCGTGCTATCTTTCAAAACCAGGACGACCTCCAGTACATGATCGGGTTGAGATCCGACGTGGAACGCTGCGCCATCGTGACTCCTGGATCCGGAGTGGACCTCGCACGGTTTCAGCCCATCGATCGAGCAGAGTGGACTTGTACGGTACCGAATCTTGTCTTCATCGGACGCATCATTCGGGAAAAAGGGATTGTGGAGGCGATCGAGGCGGTAGAGATCCTCCGCCAGCGCGGTTATCCTGTCGAGTTGACCGTCTGCGGTAGTCCCGACTACGGCAACCGTTCCGCCATACCACTGGAGGTATTCGAGCAATGGCAAAGCCGACCTTACCTCCATTTCCTCGGACACGTGGAAGATATTGACGCGGTTTTTTCGAAGGCCTATCTGGTGGTGCTCCCCTCTTACCGGGAAGGTGCCCCTCGTTCCTTGCTGGAAGCAGCAGCATGCGGCCTACCGATCGTCGCCACGGATGTTCCTGGCTGCCGCGAGGTGGTCGAAGATGGTGTCAACGGACTGCTGGTGCCGCCTTATTCTCCAGACCATTTGGCGGCGGCGATCGCCCGACTGCTCGATTCCCCTGACGAAGCACGGGCGATGGGGTTGGCAGGTCGGCGCCGAATCGAAACGCGTTTCGACGAGTCCTTCGTGATCAATGCAACCCGTCGGCTCTACGAGACATTGCTCCAGCAGTAGCTCCCTTGCACGGACCAGAATTGCTACATCGGTTCCCTCGCGCGAGTCGTCTCGCTCAAGACGTTGCCTCGTGCGAATGGTCATCCCGTTGCGACACGAAGGGCGCACCAGTTTGAAAGACTGTGCCTGTCGGAATTTGTGCTGGAGATCGTCTATGGTAGCGGACCGGTCGGTGACCAAGGGCATGTGGAGTCTGTACCAATAGCGCCGCCCACCATGCATCCATCGCCCCTTCTATCATCGTTCCAGGATACCCCGCGCAGGTTATGGCGCACGGTCAACACGTTGAGTTGGGTGGATGTTGTAGCGTTTGCTACCATCGTTGGCCTGAGCCTGCTGTTGTACGGGCAGGGCAGGAAACTGTGGCAACAGCCCCATTATCAATTCTTTCCGTTCGCTGTCGCAGCCTATCTCGCGCTCGTCTGGACCTATCGTCGCGGAGACGCCATTCCCAACACACCTCGGAGGCTTGCTGGCGACACGTTATTAGCCGGAGGTGTCCTTCTTGCTGGCCTCTCATCGATGCTGCTTTCTTACTGGCTCGCACACGTTGCCGCCATTGTGGTCGTGGTCGGTTGGTCCTTGATTCGATTGCCATCGGTAGGGGCGGGCAGACTAGTGGCATGGTCGAGCCTGTTATGGATCACACTGCCCATCCCGTTTGGGTTGGGTGTCGTGGCGATTCAGCGATTGCAATTCTTGTCAGGTCGGTCGGCAAGCCGATGGTTGGATGTACTGGCAGTTCCTCATGTCCCATATGGCATCGTACTGGAACTGAAAACGGGACGGTTGTTCGTCGACGAAGCGTGCAGTGGAGTGAACAGTTTGTATGCGCTCCTGGCACTCGCCTTGATCGTCGTGCTATGGCGACGTATGGGGCTGGCTACTTCGCTTGCCGTTTTGGCGTGTGTGCCTTTCTGGGCCTGGTTTGGCAATACCGTAAGGCTGGTAATGCTCGCCGCGCTGTTGGATTGGTTCGATTGGGATTTCGCCCACGGTTGGAAGCATACGGCGGTGGGGCTGGTGATCATGTTAGCTGTATGCTCGATGATGATTGCATCGATCGCTGCAATCGATTCTTGTTTCAAATTCTTACACAGGCCCACCTTCCTTAAGAAGATGGCATTGATCCTAAAACGTCTAGTCCACCGCCCCCAAAAACCGAGTCGCACCAAAATCACTCCCCTGGCGGGCGGGCCAGACATGGCCGAAGTGTGGCTTAAACCATCCTCGAGGGTATGGTGGTCGCTGCGTGTGCTGTCCGTCACGATCCTTGTATTGATTGGTCTAGCATGCTTGCCACTAACCATTTTATCCCGCAGCCGATTCTCCCAGGAGGCAAATAAGTACCGCGACATTCCAATCCGCTGGAAAACCGTCAACCGCATATTCGATGAAGAGCTCTTGCCGCATGAGTATCGGAATATGCAACGAGTCAGTTTCGAGTTGATCCATCGTGAGGGCTCTAGGATTCATCTGGGTGAATACTCGGCACTATGGGAGTTCCGAGATGGTAGTAGACAAGTACAAATTTCTTTGGACTTCGTTTTTCCTGGTTTCCATCAACTGGAAGATTGTTACCTGAAATCGGGATGCAAAATCAAGTTTCCGAGACGAACTTTGCTGGTCGGCACGGAGCCAGATTCGTCGAGAATGATCGAGGAAGTCCAGCTTCACCCGCCGAACATCGGGGGAGCAACGTCTACCGCGTATCTTTGCTACATCGAGTTCTCACCTGATGGCCGCGATGTCTGGCGCCCGGAACCAACGGTGGTTGGCCGCATACGAGGCCGCCTTGCGGACGCCTTGAGCTGGCATGTGGGGGCGTTCCGCGAACCGCCAACCTTCCAATTGCAAATTCACGTTTCGGGAACTGATTTCTCAGAGGCAGAAAAAGCACGCTATCAGCAGATCTTATTGGATGCCTACGAACTCCTCTTCCCTCGAGTGCAACAGTTGGTGGCGGAGGCGAGTTCGTCGTGACTGAGCAGCGCAGTGGATGGCGTGGGGACCAGAACCTCTTGTGGGGGATGGTCAGCTTGAGCGTGTTGGTGGCGTCAGGTTTGATGACGTGTTATGGCGCCGTGGTGGTGCCACAGCGTTTGGTAACGACTTATCACCAGCGGGCCGCCCAACTGGCAGAACGTTTGACGCAACTAGACAGCCTAACGCCCACGGTAGTCCTGGACCTGGCGTCGGAGCTGGAAGTGTGCTGGTCACGCTTGGACCAGATCGATCCGGGGCGGATACCGCAGCTGCACGAGCTGCAATTGGCCGAACGCATGCTACGCTTTATCGAAGAAGCGGAAGATCAATTCACCGATGACGCGGCCACCTGGTCAGCTAGACGAGAGAGACTGGTTAGCAAACTACAGGATCGCTTGCGGTATGCAACTGAGCAGATCACGTCCGCCGGTCCGCCACAGGTGCGGGCCGGCTACGCCATTTGGTTAGCGAATCGATGCTTGGAGAAGGCAACTGTCGGATCGCCGGAGTGGAATCAAGCGGTCGATTTGTTAGAGGCGGTACTGGTGCCTACCGAGGGTGAGACAACCGACCGACAGCGACGAGCGGTGCAACTCCTGTTGGCGCGGATGTTGATCGAATCGGCTTGGGCCACGTCCCCGGCGGAGAACTCGTGGCCTTATGACGACGATCTGCTGGGCCGAGCAGAACGTATACTGGATACCGGGGAAGCCACGGATCCCGTGGTGAATCAACTGAGCCTGGAGATTCTGGCACAGCTCGATCCCACCAGCGCCTTGCAGTTGGCTCGCCAGATCGAGAACCGGCGCGGCGGAGGCGACTCCACGTTGTTCGCGCCGCCGAGCCCTCAGCAGGACTCGCCTCCCTCGAAAAGCGATTCAGCCAAGGAACCCGCTGGCCCTGATTCATTCAATCCGCTACGTACGGTGTGGGAGGGCATGGATCGGGTGAGTGCGGTGTTAGGAGATTGGGAGGCGATTTCCAGAAATCTCCAGAGGCTGGTCCGGCAAGTGCCGGATAGCGGAACCGGGCAGGACGCGTCGCGTGTGGCCGTGCATCGTGCGGGACGACAGCTCGCCCGCTTATTGCTCAGTGACGTCCCGGACACGGTTCCAGGCTGGTATTCCGCAGCACCATATTTCGCTAATGCCGCAGTGCGAATGGCCCCGGATTCGCCGGAGGTTGCTTCCTTTCTTTGGTTCGCTGGTGCGGCTCATGCTGGCCAAAGATCACCAGTCTCCGACTCCCTCGTGGAAAGCATTCTTCTGTGGCCCGAGGGCATCAACCGGTATTTGATCCTGGCGCTGTCTCATTTCCAACATAATGAGTTGGAGGAAGCCGTTGCATACCTTGAACTGGGACAACGTAGCGACTCTCGCTGTGCCAAAGCGTTGTGCTTTATCGCGCAATGGGAAATGGGATGGGACGAGAGCCATGTGAGCGCGTGGAATTCGCTACTCGGCAATCTCGTGGAACGCGTCCCCGACAATGGCCTGGTATGGTACACGGCCGGGCTGGCCGCATGGCGTAGCGGGGATCGGGATGTTGCGAAGCAACGCCTGCAGCGGTCGATGGAACTGGTAGGCCCGGTTTCTGCCATTAAAGAGGTGCTGAAGCAAATCGAAACGGAGGAAGTGGACAACGAGGGACGCGGCGCATGAGTGATCTCGCTGAACGTCGACGAAGGTTCGTGCGTTTGCTTTTGTCCCCGGATTTTCCCGACCCCGGAGCGGCAACTTCTTCGGCCGCTATGCTGAGCGCTGAGTGAATCTTGTTCCCCAACGTTGCTGCTGGCCTGACGCGCGCTCGTCGGGCTTAACAACCACTAAGATGAGTTTTACAACCAACACTATCCGAAGCGGAGTGCGATGCAGTGAGTAATATTGCCGAAAATCAAGTTCGTATTCTAGAGGAGCGATTCCAACTCAAGACCGCGCTGGTGGGTGTGGTGGGACTGGGATATGTCGGTCTGCCGCTGATCGATGCGTTTACCCGAGCCGGATTTGCGACCTTAGGGTTCGATGTGGACCAGCAGAAAGTCGACCGCGCTGAAGGCGGGGCAGAGCTACATCGCGCACATTCCCTCCTCGAAGATCCAGACATGGCTGGATGAACAGCGGTTCGATGCGACGGCCGATATGGCTCGATTGGCCGAGCCGGATGTCATTCTGATCTGCGTGCCGACGCCGCTGAGCGATAGCCGCGATCCGGATCTGTCCTACGTGGTCGGGACGACCGAGGCGATCGCCAAGAGCCCTGCGGCCGGGGCAGTTGGTGGTGCTCGAAAGCACGACCTATCCCGGCACCACCCGCGACGTGATGCTGCCCATCCTCGAGCAATCCGGACTGAAGGCGGGCGAAGGACTTTCTTCCTGGCCTACAGCCCGGAACGCGAGGATCCGGGCAACCCGCAGTTTTCGGCCAATACCATCCCGAAGGTTGTCGGCGGGTATGACGAGAATTGCTTGCAGCTTGCCAACGCTTTGTATTCTCAAGCCGTCACGCAGACGGTGCCGGTGTCGACCCTGGAGGTGGCCGAAGCGTGCAAGATCTCTCGAAAACACGTACCGCGGCATCAACATCGCCATGGTCAACGAGCTGAAGATGCTGTTCGATCGCATCGGCATCGACGTGTGGGAAGTGATCGATGCTGCCAAGACAAAGCCGTTCGGGTTCCAGGCGTTTTATCCCGGGCCGGGCTTGGGCGGCCACTGCATTCCGATCGATCCGTTCTACTTGAGCTGGGTGGCTCGGAAGCACGAGATGCCGACCAAGTTCATCGAGTTGGCTGGCGAGATCAACACCAGCATGCCGTTGTACGTCATTCATCGGCTGGCCGAAGCGCTCAACGGCCATGGCAAACCGATCAAGGGAAGCAGGATCTGCGTGCTGGGCGTGGCGTATAAGAAAGACGTCGATGACCCGCGCGAAAGCCCGTCGTTCAAGTTGATGGAACTGCTGATGGCGCGGGGTGCCGAGTTGACGTATTCCGATCCGCACATACCGGTGCTGCCGAAGATGCGCCATTACGATGTGCCGGAGATGACCAGCCAGGAGTTGACTCCCGAGTTCCTCGAGTCGCTCGACTGCGCCTTGATCGCCACCGATCACACGGCGTTCGACTACGAGGCGATCGTCCGGCACGCTCCGCTCGTCGTCGACACGCGCAACGCCACCAAGGGCGTGGTCGAAGGGCGAGAGAAAATCGTCAAGGCATGAGAGGTTGGCCACCGGAGCTGCCCCCCGCCCCAACTGTTTCCACACTCAGGTTCAGCCGGGGGACGCCCTGCGCCCGTGGTTCTGCACGGAAGCGCTGAGCAACTAGTCGCTGACTGGTGACCGGTTCAGCCCGGGGGCGTCCTGCGTCCGTGGTTCTACCCTGGGATGAGCAGGCGGCGTGCTGTTGTGGAAGCCATCGCGTGTCAGCTGACTGCGCCAGTGTGGGTTTCTGGGCTGTGATGAGCAAAACGGAGCCTGCACCTCGTGAGGCGTAGACACGCGTGCTGGGCTTTACGCGAACCAAATGGGGATTGCGAGGCAGAGCCCTCTGATGCAGCGCGTTCCCAGGCGGAGCTCGGGAACGAGGAACGCATCGGTTCCCAACGAGAACTATCGCGGGGCAGCGCCTTTGGTGCAGTGCGTTCCCAGGCGGAGCCTGGGGCCGAGGAACGCGAACTAAATGGCGATTGCGAGGCAGAGCCTCTGGTGCAGCGCGTTCCCAGGCAGAGCCTGGGAACGAGGAAAACGAGGAAACGAGGCACGGGGGATTGCGAGGCGGAGCCTCTGGAGCGACGCGTTCCCAGGCGGAGCCTGGGAACAAGGCACTCTTTCTCTGGTTCCCAGACTCTGGCTGGGAACCCAATGTCTTGCAGGCTCCGCCTGCACATCGCGAGGCGGAGTTACTGGTTGTAGGGCTTCACGCGAACGAAAGGGCGATTGCGAGGCAGAGTCTTTGGTGCAGCGTGTTCCCAGGCGGAGCCTGGGAACCAGGAAAATCTCGTCCCCAGGCTCTGTTTGGGGACGCTCCGCAATCGCAGGCTCTGGCTCGTGGTAAGCGGGCGAAGCCTGGGAACTCTCCAAAACCTCCTTTCCGTCGCCTTCTCTCGCGGCTTAGGGAGTTTTCCTCTGCTCCCCTCACCTCGTCCTGCCGCTTAGCGTTTTCCTGAGCAGCGGCTATCTACCGTACGACGACGCCTCGCGTCACCCACGCGGGCGCAGCTCCAACCCCTCCCGTCAAGGTTCCATCACAACTTATGTGCAAACCCGCGCTAATAGGATACATCGAAGGACGGGACGGGTCGGCGCAGCTCCATAATCCTCCTACCCCTCCCGTTGGAAAAACCACGAATTGCCAAGCTACTCAATAACCGGACTTTTCCAACGGGAGGGGTCGGCGCAGCCGGGGGAGGGTTCTTTGGCAAGGCTTTCCAGTGAAACTGCGTTAACGGCCGCTCCCGGTTCGGGAACCGCTGCGTCGTGTGGCCCCCTCCCGGCTCGGGAATCGTTGGTGAAGCATCGGTTGGTGGTGGTTTCAGCGCCGGCTCGCTTGGATCCTGTGGTGGTAATTCCCGAGCCGACCTCCCCCGTGAGGCGGGAAGGTCGGGTGGTCGAAATGCCCGTGTCGGTGTTCGCCTCACGGGGGAGGTGAGGAAGAAGGCGTTGATGGATCAGCGCGGATTAGGTCCGTGATGGTGGGAGCCTCCGCGGAGAGGTGGGGAAGAGGGCCGCGAGAGTTCAGAGTAGGTAATCCCCCTTGCAGAGTTCGCCTCACGGGGGAGGTGAGGAAGAAGGCAACAGCTGTGAGACGCCATAGCATAAGGCAACGCACGAGGTGAGCACTCCAAGTCTTCCTACCCCTCCCGTTGGAAAAACCACGACTTGCCAAGCTACTCAATAACCAGACTTTTCCCACGGGAGGGGTCGGCGCAGCTCCATAATCCTCCTACCCCTCCCGTTGGAAAAACCACGACTTGCGAAGCTACGTATTACCAGACTTTTCCAACGGGAGGGGTCGGCGCAGCCGGGGGAGGGCTCTTCGGCAAGGCTTTCCGGCGAAACTGCGTTAACGGCCGCTCCCGGTTCGCGGACCGCTGCGTCGTGTGGCCCCCTCCCGGCTCGGGAGTAGTTGGTGAAGCATCGGTTGGTGGTGGTTTCAGCGCCGGCTCGCTTGGATCGTGTGGTGGTAATTCCCGAGCCGACCTCCCCCGTGAGGCGGGAAGGTGGGGTGGTCGAAATGCCCGTGTTGGTATTCGCCTCACGGGGGAGGTGAGGAAGAAGGCGTTGATGGATCAGCGCGGATTAGGTCCGTGATTGTGGGAGCCTCTGCGGAGAGGTGAGGAAAAGGGCCGCGAGAGTTCAGAGTAGGTAATCCCCCTTGCAGAGTTCGCCTCACGGGAGAGGTGAGGAAGAAGGCAACAGCTGTGAGACGCCATAGCATAAGGCAACGCACGAGGTGAGCATTCCAAGTCTTCCCACCCCTCCCGTGGGAAAATCCACGAATCGCCAAGCTACTCAATAACCAGACTTTTCCCACGGGAGGGGTCGGCGCAGCTCCATAATCCTCCTACCCCTCCCGTTGGAAAAACCACGACTTGCGAAGCTACGTATTACCAGACTTTTCCAACGGGAGGGGTCGGCGCAGCCGGGGGAGGGCTCTTCGGCAAGGCTTTCCGGCGAAACTGCGTTAACGGCCGCTCCCGGTTCGGGAACCGCTGCGTCGTGTGGCCCCCTCCCGGCTCGGGAATCGTTGGTGAAGCATCGCTTGGTGGTGGTTTCAGCGCCGGCTCGCTTGGATCCTGTGGTGGTAATTCCCGAGCCGACCTCCCCCGTGAGGCGGGAAGGTGGGGTGGAGGAAATGCCTGTGTTGGTATTCGCCTCACGGGGGAGGTGAGGAAGAAGGCGACAGCTGTGAGACGCCATAGCATGAGGCAACGCACGAGGTGAGCATTCCAAGTCTTCCCACCCCTCCCGTGGGAAAATCCACGACTTGCCAAGATCGCCAAGCTACTCAATAACCAGACTTTTGCCACGGGAGGGGTCGGCGCAGCTCCATAATCCTCCTACCCCTCCCGTTGGAAAAACCACGACTTGCGAAGCTACGTATTACCAGACTTTTCCAACGGGAGGGGTCGGCGCAGCCGGGGGAGGGCTCTTCGAGCAAGGCTTTCCGGCGAAACTGCGTTAACGGCCGCTCCTCGTTCGGGAACCGCTGCGTCGTGTGGCCCCCTCCCGGCTCGGGAGTAGTTGGTGAAGCATCGCTTGGTGGTGGTTTCAGTGCCGGCTCGCTTGGATCCTGTGGTGGTAAATTCCGAGCCGACCTCCCCCGTGAGGCGGGAAGGTCGGGTGGTCGAAATGCCCGTGTTGGTATTCGCCTCACGGGGGAGGTGAGGAAGAAGGCGTTGATGGATCAGCGCGGATTAGGTCCGTGATGGTGGGAGCCTCTGCGGAGAGGTGGGGAAGAGGGCCGCGAGAGTTCAGAGTAGGTAATCCCCCTTGCAGAGTTCGCCTCACGGGAGAGGTGAGGAAGAAGGCAACAGCTGTGAGACGCCATAGCATAAGGCAACGCACGAGGTGAGCATTCCAAGTCCTCCCACCCCTCCCGTTGGAAAAACCACGACTTGCCAAGCTACTCAATAACCAGACTTTTCCCACGGGAGGGGTCGGCGCAGCTCCATAATCCTCCTACCCCTCCCGTTGGAAAAACCACGACTTGCGAAGCTACGTATTACCAGACTTTTCCAACGGGAGGGGTCGGCGCAGCCGGGGGAGGGCTCTTCGGCAAGGCTTTCCGGCGAAACTGCGTTAACGGCCGCTCCTCGTTCGGGAACCGCTGCGTCGTGTGGCCCCCTCCCGGCTCGGGCGTAGTTGGTGAAGCATCGCTTGGGGTGGTCTCTGTGCCGGCTCGCTTGGATCCTGTGGTGGTAAATTCCGAGCCGACCTCCCCCGTGAGGCGGGAAGGTCGGGTGGTCGAAATGCCCGTGTTGGTATTCGCCTCACGGGGGAGGTGAGGAAGAAGGCATTGATGGATCAGCGCGGATTAGGTCCGTGATGGTGGGAGCCTCCGCGGAGAGGTGGGGAAGAGGGCAGCGAGAGTTCAGAGTAGGTAATCCCCCTTGCAGAGTTCGCCTCACGGGGGAGGTGGGATAGCAGATGCGTTGGAGTGCCGTTTCAGGACGGAGGGGAATGGGTACCCGATTTCCTCGAGCGGCGTTTCGCTCTTCCCCAGGCTTGCCTGACAACACCCCTTCGGCGCGGAGTTGGCGGCTGAGGGGGAGGAGAGGAGGCTCAGTGGCGATCATAGAGGTGGGCTAACTGAGAGTCGATCATGGTGAGCAGACGCGTGCGGAGATGGCTGGCAATCCACTGATCGGCTTCTGATTGTCCATCTACCACAAGTTGCGCGATGCGTCGTCGCAATTCCATCAGCTCCAGCTCGGCTACTTCCGCCTGCCCAGCACGTTCGTGGATGGCAGCCAACAAGAGCAGCTTCGCCAACGTCTGTTCGTCCTCGCCCAATGCTGCTGCCAGTTCCGTCTCAAGCTTTCCTAACTGGTCGGCATCCCCGAGGCGCGCCCAGGAGGTCACTTCCCCTCGTAGTGGTGCGTCTGGCGATGCCTCTTCTACCACCCGTGCCATCTCGGCGGGGGAGCTGCGCAGCAACCAGTAAGCGGTCAGTAGGTGGCAAAGAGAGTCGCATTCCGACGAAGGAATGGCGGCCAATCGAGTTCCGGCTGTGTAGCGCGATTCCCCATCGTTCTGCTCCATCAACGCCACCACTTGCAGCAGCAGGGCGTCGCGATGGAAGGTGCTGTGCGCATCGTCGACCCAAGGTTGCAGCGCCTCCAATGCCCGGTCCCATTGTTGGCGGTCGAGCAGTTCCACAATCTGAGTGATGGAAGCGCGGCGGCCGGTGGAAGAAAAATCGGGAAGCGTTCGCGGCTGATAATTCGCCGGCGTCTCCATGGGCCTGGTCGTCCCGCCGCGTACCGGTTTCACGGGCTGGTCCCCCTTGGGGATCACCGACGCCGAGGAGCCGCTGGCCGTGTCGGCCGCTGCAGGGCCGGCTTCCTCCGCGCGGTTCTCCGCGGGAGGCTCCCCCGGGAGGACGCCATCGTCGGCGACGACCTTGATCTTGGGAACCGCCGCGGCTGCGGTGGATGGTTGCACCGAGCCATTCCCAACCAACGCCTCGCGCGGTGGCGGCCGAAAGATCAACACCAAGGCTACCACTAGAATCACGATTCCCACCGCGGCGATGCGCCCGATCGTTAGCATTCCCCGCGTGGCACTGTAGATTCGTTCATCCATGTAGTAGTACCAGCACCACCAATCGGCTCCCAATCGCGAGGCGATTTCCTCCACTGGATCCTCAGCGGCATGGTGCGTCGAACGTGACTCGCCAGCAGGTGAAAACTCTACCGTCTCCAACGTCGTTGGGGGAAGGGATGCTTGCTGCAACGGGCGAGCAGGTGGGGCTCCACCATTGTTCCGATCCATCAGAGCAGCCGCGGGAGGCAGCTTTTCCAATGACCTGCGCACAATCGTACTAATCAATGCGCCCGGTTGGCGGTCGATATCCTCTAGCCGGTCCCATTCCTCCTCCGAGGTAACGCTCTTCACCCACCGTCGCACGGCCCGCTGCAAATCGGAGCTGGTGGCATCACCTCGCTGCCAGTGAACAACCGTGCACAACAATTCTTCCAAATCGAGGTTGATGTCCGTTTTTATTGATGGCATTGTCAGAGCGATTTCTGTGGACAGTCGGGTTGTAGGGCGTAACAACGCAATCCCACCGGTTGGAGGATGAGATGACGCTCCGAGGCTCTGATTCTACCTCGAAGCCCGCTAGGTTGCACGTCTGGACTAGCCAATTTTTCACAAGACGGACACCCACCTGGGGGGTGTGGGCGGCATCCGGAACGTTTCGGCGCTTTTTCTCAGCATGCCAATTGCCGAATCGCCGAGCCTCGCAGGAGCAAATGCCGGCAAAGAGCGTCTGCTCGCAAACGGAGATTCGGAGTGTCAAAAGTAATCGGCGGACGTGAACCTGAGGTTTGCGGCGTTAGGCCACCACCCCATGAACGACGCGGCCTTTGACGTCGGTGAGGCGGAAATCGCGGCCTGCGTGCCGGTAGGTCAGACGCTCGTGGTCCAGCCCCAAGAGGTAGAGCATGGTTGCATGCAAGTCGTGGAGGTGGACTTTATCCTCGACGGCAAAGTAACCGAACTCGTCGGTAGCGCCATACCGAAGGCCACCCCGCACGCCCCCGCCGGCCAGGAACATCGTGTAGCCCACGTTGTTGTGGTCTCTACCGTCATCGCCCTGAGTAGTCGGCGTGCGCCCGAACTCGCCCCCCCACAGGACCAGGGTATCGTCGAGCATACCGCGCTGTTTCAAATCCTTGATCAGGCCAGCGATGGGGCGATCGACTTCCAGCGCATTCTGCCGATGGTTCTTCTCCAATTCTCCGTGCGCATCCCATTTGTAGCTGTGCGTAACCTGCACAAAGCGCACGCCGGCTTCGGCGAAGCGCCGGGCCATCAAGCATTGGATACCGAAATTCCGCGTCGGCTCCTGGTCGATGCCGTACAGGCGATGGACGGCTGCTGTCTCGCGTGTATAGTCCTGCACTTCCGGAGCAATCGATTGCATACGAAACGCCAGTTCAAAAGCCTCGATGCGGCTTTCCAGTCGATCGTCCGGGCCTCGCTGGTTCAGGTGCATCATGTTGATCTCACGCAGCAGGTCGAGTTCCCGGCGTTGCTGTGGCAGAGAAAGTCGCGGCTGGATAGAACCAATCCGAGCCTCCTCCGCTTTGACGGAGGAATAACCGATGGGAGTGCCGGTGTAGCGGGCCGGCAGAAAAGCGCTGCTCCACGCATTGGCTCCGCCATGCCCCAGGGTGGGGCAGATGGTGATGAAGCCAGGCAAGTCCTCGTTCTCGGTCCCCAAGCCATAGGTGATCCAACTGCCCATGCTGGGGCGGATGAACGTATCGCTGCCGGTATGCAGTTCCAACAGGGCCGACCCGTGCCGCGAATTGCTTCCCCACATCGAATTGATAAGGCAGATATCGTCGATGCATTTCCCTGTTTCGGGAAAAATCTCGCTGACCGGAATGCCGCTTTCCCCACACCGGTGGAACCGAAACGGGCTGGCCATCAAGTTCCCGGTTTTCGCTGAGACGATACGCGGCCGCGCGTAGGTGTACGGCTGGCCGTGGCGCCGCTGCAATTCCGGCTTGTAGTCGAACGTGTCGACTTGCGAGGGTCCGCCGTGCATGAACAAGAAGATTACCCGTTTGGCGCGCGGCGTGAAGTGAGGCGTGCGGCGTCGAGCGGCTGTTCCCGGCGACGGTTCGGCCCGCAGGTCTTGCTGCTTCAACAAGGCGGCCAACGCCAGTCCGCCGAAGCCGATGCCGCTGTGGAACAGCCATTCGCGCCGCGATGCCGGTCGGTCGGTGATCCAGTGCTGAAGCATCGTCGGTCTCCTCAATCGATATACAAGAACTCGTTGCTGCATAACAACACGCGTGCCACCGCGGCCCATTGCTCAAGTTCGTTCCCATCCTCTCCCTGGCCGGCGGCGTCGGCGGCTGAAGTCGTCATGTACCGCAGCACCGCCTCCAGTTCGGCTTGATGGGGCGGTCGGCCGAGGACGCGCTGCCACAGCCGCTCGACACGCGTTTGCGGATCATCCGACGGCGACCATACCCACTCCGCCAACTTCGCGCTTGCTTGGTGGACCAACTCACTATTCATCATCACCAGACTTTGCGGCGCAATGACCGACTCCTGGCGATCGCCGGTGGGCGTGGCGGGATCGGGAAAATCAAACGCGGCCAGGAAATCGTAAACGGCCGAGCGATAGATGGGCTGGTACACACTGCGTCGCGGATTGTCGTACTGCTGCTGCTTGGAGGCAGTCCCGGTGACGTAGGTGCGATCCTTCAAGGGCATGAGCGATCCGCCGAACCGGGTATCCAATTGGCCGCTGACCGCTAGAATCGCATCGCGAATGGCTTCAGCCTCCAGCCGACGACGGGGAAAGCGCGACCAAAGCTCATTCTGAGGATCTCGCTGGGCGGCGTCCGCCGCTGCGGTACTGCTCATCTGGTAGGTCGCACTGAGCAACATCAGCCGGTGCAACCGTTTCATCGACCATCCGGACTCGACGAACTCGACGGCCAACCAATCCAGCAATTCCGGGTGTGTGGGACGTTCGCCCAGGCGGCCGAAATTGTCCGTGGTGGGCACGATACCTCGACCGAACCGCCACCGCCACAAACGATTGACGAACACCCGCGGCGTAAGTGGATGGCTGGGATGGGTGATCCAACGTGCCAACTCCAGACGCCCGCTTCCCAGGAGCTCAGGCGGCGGCACGCCCGGCGGGGGTCAGCACTTGCAAAAAGCCGCGGGGAACGACTGGGCCGGGGGTCAGGTAATTACCACGCAGGCTGATGGGAATGTCGCCAACGTCCCCCTCGGTCGGCCCCATCACGCGCACTGGTTGCGGTCGTGTCGTTTCGTGCTCGGCAATGGCGGCTTGCAACTCCTCCCAACGCTGGCGCTGCTCCTCGGGAACCCATTTGGCCAGCTCTTTCTCCTCTGGCAGTTCGTAAGTGCTGCTCGTGGAAGCCGCCGGCGCGCCGCTGTCGTCTTGCTGGTTACCCTCCGAATTCTCGGAGGAACGAGCGGCCAAGTAGGCGGGACCGGCAACCTGTCGCCAGAACGCGTCGCGTTGGTCAAGCAACTCCCGGCGCCGCTTCTCAAACGCGGCCAATTGCTCCGCGAACCCCGGCGGATGTAGTTCGTGAATCCAAACCGGCGCCACGACCTTCAGATGCTCCATCGTTCGCGTGCTTTTCAGGATTCCGGCCAGTGCGTAGTAGTCTCGTGTGGGGATCGGATCGAACTTGTGGTCATGGCATCGCGCGCAGCCGATGGTGAGCCCCAGAAACGTTTGGCCGATCGTGCTCAACTGCTCGTCGACGATATCCATCTTCTTCTTTATCGGATCGTCGTCAGCAATCATCTTCGGGCCGACCGACAAGAATCCCGTGGCGGCAAGGCGTTGCACGCGCTCCTCGAACGGTTCGTCGCCCGCGGGGGTCATCAAATCGCCGGCAAGCTGATACTGCACGAATCGGTCGTAAGGCATATCGCGGTTGAAAGCGGTGAGCACCCAGTCGCGGTAGCGGTAGATATGCTCGAACGCCCAGTTCTCGTCCAAGCCATTGCTATCGGCGTAGCGGGCTACATCGAGCCAGTGCCGTCCCCACCGCTCGCCGTATCGCGGCGAGGCGAGCAATCGGTCGATCAGCCGCGCGTAAGCATCCGGCGACGGATCGGCCACGAAGGCATCGATTTGTTCGGGCGTCGGCGGCAGGCCCCACAGGTCCAAATAGACCCGCCGCACCAGGGTGCGCGGTGAGGCGGGCGGAGCGGGGGCGATGCCCTGTTTCTCCAGCTCTGCCAGGACGAAGTAGTCGATCGGCGTGCGACACCACGGACGATTCTTGACCAGCGGCAATACGGGTCGACGGGGAGGTTGAAAAGCCCAGAACTGCCGGTCCTCCGCCGTGACTTCCGTTCCCGTATCCCAAGTTGGTCGTCGCCGCTCGGCTCGCTGTCCCGGCCAAAAGGCTCCCTGGTCCACCCACTGCACCAGGGCACGAATTTCTTCGCCCGAGAGCTTCTCCCCTTCGGGCATTTGCAAATCTGCTTCGCTGTGCTGGACGGCATGGATCAGCAGACTCCGCTGGGCATCGCCTGGAACGATCGCCGGTCCGCGCTGCCCACCGTCGAGCAACCCCTGCAGCGAATCGACGCGCAAGCCCGATTCCTGCGCATCCGGCCCATGGCACTCAGAACAACGCGTTGCCAGAATCGGCCGAATTTTCGATTCGAAGAATCGTTCCTGCTCCGCCGTCAATTCCGCCCCCGCGCGGCGCGGGGGCACGAGCAGCAACATCAGGCCGATGGCCAAGGCGACGAGCCGAGGGAAGAAGGATTGCGGCAACATGAAGTTCACCGTGGAAAGCAGGCGGGAAGGTGCGGCGTGGACGATCGCGGGTAAGGGCGCACGCCATTGTACAAGAGTTCGGCCCGCAGGTTCAACCAATACCAGGGCAGGAATGCCCGTCCTGTCGACTGGGGGGCCCACGATTGAGGGGACCGCAACCGGCCGCCATTCAGTTATAATGCGGTCTTCCCACCTCGACATGGAGACGGCCACCAATCGTGAGCTCGCTCCAGTGTTGACGATCCCACCTTATTTGTTTCTTTTTTCTTTGTTTTCGGAGTCGGCACGATGCGTCGTTCGTATGTTGATTCACCGAATCGCTCTCCATCCCGTTGCCTGGCGATGCTGGCCATCGTCCTCACCTGCCTGTCCCTCGCTGAGGCTGCTGGCCAGGACAGTCCCCCCCAGCCGCTGCAGCGGATTGACTTTGAGGTCCAGCGGTTGACCGACATCTATTACTCCGAGGGGATTGCGGTCGGCGACCTCAACGGCGATGGGCACCAAGACATCGTATATGGTCCGCACTGGTATGCGGGCCCCGCGTGGGAGGAGGCGGTGGAGATTTACCCAGCCACGCCGCAGCCGCGCGATGGCTATGCCGACAACTTCTTCAGTTGGGTTTACGACTTCAACGGCGACGGGGCGCAAGATGTGCTCGTTGTCGGATTCCCCGGAACTCCGGCTCACGTATACGAAAACCCGGGTGAGGGGGTCGGTCAATGGAAGCGGCAGCGGATTGCCGACTGGGTGGCGAATGAGTCTCCGCAGTGGACCGACTTGGTCGGCGACGAGCGCCCCGAGCTGGTTTGTACGCGCGATGGTTTTTACGGCTACTACGCACCCGATTGGAACGAACCATGGGCGCCGTGGCAGTTCCATCCGATTTCCGAACGCATCGCCCCTCCCAAGTTCGGACATGGTCTCGGCGTGGGCGATGTCAACGGCGATGGTCGCCATGACATCCTCTTTGCCAACGGTTGGTTCGAACAACCCAGCGACGATGCCGGCAACTCGCGGTGGAAACTGCATGAAGTTCCGCTGACGACATCCTACGGCGGGGCGGACATGCGTGTCATGGATGTCGATGGGGACGGCGATGGCGACATCATCACCAGTGAAGCGGCCCATGATTTCGGTCTATCGTGGTACGAACAGCTCACCCCCGACAACTTTCGTCGCCACGTGATCATGGGCCGCACTCCGGAGGAGAATCGCTACGGAGTCCTGTTCACCGAATTGCACTCCCTTGCCTTGGCCGACATCGATGGCGACGGGCTGCAGGACATCGTCACGGGCAAGACCTATTGGTCCCATCATCGCCAAAGTCCCATGTGGGATGCCGGCGCGGTGGTGTATTGGTTCCGCTTGCAACGCACCGAGGAAGGTATCGATTGGATTCCCTTTCAGGCAGCGGCCGACACGGGTATCGGTCGTCAGGTTACCGTGGTGGACGCCACTGGCGACGGGTTGCTCGACATCGCGGTGGGCGGCATGTTGGGCGGGCACGTGCTAGTTCAGCAGCGGACGGCCGTCCGTGCCGAGCAGTATGCCCAGTGGGTTCCCCAAGCCACTGCCCATGAGTCCGTAGCCAGTGCTTCCTCATCACCACCGTCGCCGGCCCAGAAGCCGGTGGCGGGAGTACGGTTGCGGGGAGGACGGGCGGTATTGGACGACAGCGGTCATCTTCCGGGAGCCATCGAGGGCGAGGAGCTTCGCCCCGTGGTCTCCGGCGGGACGGTAGGGCCCCAAGCCATGGGAGGATTTTCGGCGGATCGATGGAGTGGCGGAGAGCAACTGTGGTGGCGCGGCGCGCGACCCGGTGACTGGCTGGAAATCCCGCTCGACGTGCTGCAGCCGGTCGACGCCATCGAACTGGTGCTCACCTGCGCTCGCGACTACGGCGTGGTATCGCTGACGATCGATGACCAACCGCTGGGGGAGGCGATCGACTTGTATGAGCCCGAGGTGGTGACCACGGGGACACTCGAATTCCCGTGCCAGTTACAGCCCGGTCAACATCGCTTGCGCATCGCCATCGTGGGGGCCAATCCGCAAGCCGTGAAGAGCTTCATGTGCGGATTGGACTGCCTCCGTTTCCGACCGCGAGGCGGCGACTACCCCCAAGGCAAGGTGGATGAAATCGTGCCTCGCACGGCCGAGGGGCAGCCGGTCAATGTCGACTTCGAGACGGGCGATCTCCGTGACTGGACCGCTACCGGCACCGCATTCGCCGATCAACCGATTGCCGGAGACACCGTCGCTCTCCGACGCAACGACATGCGCAGCGGCCATGTGGGCCGGTATTGGATCGGTGGCTTTGAGCGCAATGGCGATGCGCCTCAGGGCACGCTTACCTCGACTCCGTTTCGCGTGTCCCATCGCTATGCCTCGTTCTATGTGGGCGGTGGCAGTTCGCCTGATACGCGGATCGAGTTGTGGCCGGCGGGCGCGACCGAGCCACTGTACACGTTCAGCGGCGACAATCGTGAGAACATGCAACGCGTCGTCGTCGATTTGCGACGGGTCGAAGGCCAAATGATGCAGATCAAGCTCGTGGACGAAAGTTCAAACGGATGGGGGCACCTCAACTTCGACCACTTTCGGTTCCATCGCCGCCGCCCCGCACCGGTGGCCGCTCCCCAAGTTCGGCTGAGTGACGATCAATATCCGCACCGGGGGTTGCCAGCGGCAGAGGCCGCGGCCGTCATGAAGGTTCCCGACGGTTTTTCCGTTACCGTATTCGCTGCCGAACCCGATGTGCGGCAACCCATCGCTATGGCGCTGGACGACCGCGGCCGGGTGTGGATCGCTGAAGCGTACGAGTATCCGCGGCGCGCGGCGGGGGATCGAGGACGAGACCGCATCCTCATCTTCGAGGACACCGATGGGGACGATGTGTTTGATCGCCGCACCGTTTTTTATGAAGGGCTGAATCTGGTCAGCGGCTTGGAGGTCGGATTCGGTGGCGTATGGGTCGGCGCGGCGCCGTACTTGATGTTCATCCCCGATGGCAACGGCGACGATGTCCCCGACGGTCCACCTCAGGTACTTCTCGATGGCTGGGGATATCAAGATACGCATGAAACGTTGAATGCCTTTTGCTGGGGCCCGGACGGCTGGCTGTACGGTTGCCACGGCGTGTTTACTCACTCGCGGGTGGGTAAGCCGGGAACGCCCGACGAGCAGCGGGTGCCACTGAATGCCGCCATTTGGCGCTACCACCCTCTCGAACATCGCTTCGAGGTGTTCGCTCATGGCACCAGCAACCCGTGGGGCGTGGATTTCAACGAAGTGGGAGAAGCCTTTGCGACGGCCTGCGTCATTCCGCATCTGTACCACATCATCCCCGGCGCCCGCTACCAGCGCCAGGCCGGGCAGCACTTCAATCCTTACACCTACGACGACATCAAAACGATCGCCGACCATTTGCATTATCTCGGCGCGACTCCGCACAGTGGCAATGGCAAATCGGATGCGGCCGGTGGTGGCCATGCCCACGCGGGAGCCATGATTTATCTGGGCGGCACTTGGCCGCAGCACTACCGCAGCGTGCTGTTCATGAACAACATCCATGGTCAGCGTATTAACACGGACTTTCTCGAACCATCCGGTTCTGGCTACGTGGGCACGCACGGCCCCGATTTCTTGTTGACGGGGGATCAAGCATCTCAAATCCTCAACATGCGTTACGGTCCCGATGGCAATGTCTACGTGATCGATTGGTACGACATGCAAGCATGCCATCGGAACGAAGTGGAAGTGCACGATCGCAGCAATGGGCGGATCTACAAGATCAACTATGCTGCGGCCAAACACAGGGCGCCGCAGGTCGATTTGCCTACCGCGACCGATGGAGAACTAGCGCAGCAATGTTTGGCGACCAATGAATGGTACTATCGCCATGCCCGCCGTTTGTTGCAGGAGCGGGCGGCCAGCGCGGCGATCGAGCAAGCGGCTGTCGACTGGCTGCGCGGCATCGCCGTGGACCATCAAGAGCCGACCCGGCGATTGCGGGCCGCTGTGGATGCTGCACGCCATCGGTGAGCTTTTCCCCGAGGACTTCGCACGCCTTCTGCGCGATCCCAGCCCCCACGTTCGTAGTTGGGCCATCCGCTTGCAAATGCAAGCGGCCCGTGGACGTCCTCTGCCTCAGTGTCATCGAGCGGTGGAGCCAAATGGCGGCTGAGGATCCTTCACCGATCGTGCGGCTGAGCCTGGCGTCAGCGGCAGGTCGTTTGCCACCGCAGCATCGGTGGCATCTCCTTGCGAACTTGATGGAGCACGCCAGCGATGCCGACGATCCGAATCTCCCCTTGATGTACTGGTACGCCCTCGAACCGTTGGCCGACGTCGATGCCGACCGCGCGTTGGCGCTGGCCATGAGAGCCGGTGTAGCGATTCCTTTGTTGCGCAATTTTATGCTCCGCCGCGTCGCTGCCGGGGGATCGGAAGAAGCCTTGCGGCGATTGGTCGAAGCGCTCGGCCGAGCCGATGCGGTCGACGCGCAGGTGATGTTCCTGCAGGCGCTGCGTGCCGCTTTGGTGGGCCGGCGACAGGCGACCGCACCTCCCCAGTGGCCTCCCCTAGCCACCCGCCTCATGCAATCCGCTGCGCCCGAGGTGCGCGTGCGAACCGCTGTGCTGGGGAACCTTTTCGGCGATCCACATGCCACCGCATACTTGCTGAACGTGCTCCAGGATTCCCAAGCGGAGACCACGTGGCGACAGGAAGCGTTGGCCGCACTATTGAGCAGTCGCGCGGCGTCGTTACCGGACCTGCTGGAGCAGTTGTTGCGGGACGCGGCGACGCCAACCTCGCTGTTGCCCGACCTGATCCACGGGTTGGTAGCAGTGGATGCCCCGCGCGCCGAACAGCTGCTGCTGGAGCTTTACGACCACCTGCCGCCGGAAGGAAGGCGCAACGTTTTGGCAGCGATGACCAAGCGGCCAGACCTTGCCCTCCGGCTGGTCGAGGCTATCGAATCGGGGACGATTCCAGCCCGCGATTTGACGGCCGACCTGGCACGGCGCATCCAGTACTTGGGCGACGAGCGGCTGGTGGCGCGGCTGGAGAACGTGTGGGGGAGTTTGCAACCGACCTCCGCCGAGAAGGGGCGGCTCATCGCGCAGTACAAAGAGCTGGTCGAGCGCACGGATTTACCTGATGCCGATGTGCGACTGGGCCGCAAGTTGTACGGCGAGACATGTGGCCGTTGCCACCGCCTGTTTGGGGAAGGGAACACGATCGGCCCAGATCTCACTGGATCGAACCGCGCCAATGTCGACTACCTATTGGAAAACATCGTCGATCCAAGTGCGGTGATGGCCAAGGAATACCGACCGGAAGTGGTGCTCACCGAAGACGGGCAAGTGTTGACCGGCCTGGTGGTGGAAGATACCGATCGGGCCTTGATACTACGATCGGCGGAGGAGACGACGGTCGTGGCCAAAGACGAAATCGTCCAACGCATGACGAGCAGCACCTCGATGATGCCGGATAATCAGTTGCAGCAATTCACCGAGCACGAAATCCGTTCGCTGCTGGCCTATCTCCGCAGCCCGTCGCCAGTGCCACTGCCCGACACCGATTCCCCGCCGTCTTCGGTGCCGCAGGAGTGACCGCTGCAGAACCGCGCGGGCCCCCGTCCTCGCCGCAACGGCCGCCTCCATCAACAGCCGCGAAAACCCAATAAAAAAAGGCTGGAGCCATCTCCAACCTTTTCAAGTAGTTACACCAGCTACCCGGCTAGGACTCGAACCTAGAACGACGGAACCAAAATCCGTTGTGTTACCATTACACCACCGGGCAGTCGGATGAATTGCTCATCGCCAACTCTGTAAAATCTAGCGGGATTCCTTCCAATTGGCAACCGCAAACGCCAACCTTTGCAGCTCCACCGCCAGGTCGACATCGACGATCGCCAGCTCCTTCTGCAGCGGGAGGCTGACGGGGGCAAAGTTGAGGATGCCGGCAATACCGATATCGGCCAACCGGCGGGCAATCTGGGGAGCATCTTGAGCGGGAATGGCGAGAATGGCCAGGCGGGCACGCAACAGAGGAACTTTCTCTTCCAAACTGTCGATGCTGAAGACGGGAATGCCGTCGATCAGCGTGCCGATCTTGGTCGGATCGGATTCGAAGACCGCCCGCAGGACGAATCCCTGTTGCTGAAAACCCCGGTAGCGGATCAAGGCGCTACCCAGATTTCCTAAACCGACCAGAATCGTGTTCCACGTGCCATCGGTGCCCAGGGCGCGGCGGAGCGCTTGGACCAACCCCGCCACGTCGTATCCGACACCGCGTTTACCGAATTCGCCGAACAGGGCTAAGTCGCGGCGAATCTGCGAATCACTCAACCCCAACCGATTCCCCAGCACGTTGCTTTTGATCGTCTCCACGCCAGCACGGTGAAAGTGCTGCAGTTCGCGGAGGTACAACCCCAGTCGGTGAGCGGTAGCCGGTGGAATCTGCCCCGAGGTGACCGTGGGCACCGATTCGAATTGGTCGGTGTTCTCGTTGGCTGGTTGCTGGTTATCCACTCGCTTTCCTCTCCGCACGGGAAAAACCTGTTGCCTTCATGGTACTTGAAGGGGAAGGGACGTGGTGTGGTGGAACGGGAGTCGGTAGCGATGGCCACGATCGTTTTACCGCGCGGCGGCGGACCGATGGCACGATAGGTGGCGACGGGCGGATACCTCCGTTCATCGGCTCCACTGCGGCGGGAATCCCTGCGGAGGGCCCTGGCGTCCTCGTGCTCTTGGCCACGTCGCCGACACCCGAGAGCGAGGGGGAACCGGTCCATCGCGGCCCCGAATAGCCGGTTAGTCGGCCACCGTCACTCCCTCGGCCTGCAACTGCGCGGCGGCCAGCTTACCGTGTTGCCAGGCCAACCACAACAACAATCCTTTCTGAGCATGCATGCGATTTCCCGCCTGCTGCGTCACCAGACTGTGAGGACTGTCGAGCACCTCGTCGGTGATCTCCTCTCCGCGTTTGGCCGGCAAGCAGTGGAGGATGTACGATTCGGTTTGCGTCATTTCCACCAGGTAACGATTGACCTGATAGGGAGCGAACGCGCGGCGTCGCTGGGCGGCTTCTTTTTCCTGCCCCATGCTCGTCCACACGTCGGTGTAGATAAACGTGGCGCCGGAAAGCCCGGTCTCGAGGCTCTCCGTCTGCAGGATCTCCGCCTCCTGGTAACGCTCGACGATGCGGGCCACGTCGTGATCGGGTAGATGGTAGTCCGCCGGGCCAACGAGGTGAAAACGGGCGCCGACCATCGCACAGGCGATGGCCAGCGAGCGAGCCACGTTGTTCCCATCCCCGACGAAGGCAACGATCTTGCCGTCCAGACTGCCGACCGCCTCCTGCATGGTCATCAGGTCAGCCAGCGCTTGGCATGGGTGGGCGTAGTCGGTGAGACCATTGATGATCGGTACGACATGGAATGCGGCCAACTCTTCCACCGTGGCATGCCGTTTGGCACGGCAAACCACAAAATCGGCATACTGAGCCAAGACGCGAATGAAGTCCGACGTCGCTTCGCGGCTTTGCCAGCCAACCTCCTGGCCGAGGAACATGGCGGTCCCGCCCAAGTGGCAGATGCCGGCTTCGAAGCTGACGCGCGTGCGCAGGCTCGGTTTTTCGAAGAGCAGCGCAAGGACGTTTCGCGGCAGCCAGGCAGGCCGCGCCCCATTGAGGTGCAATTGCTTAACCTGCTGGCCGATACTCAAGATCTGCTGCAACTCGGCTCGTGTGATATCCATCAACGTTAGAAAGTGTCGCACTCGTCTGCTCCTCTATTCATTGCCCTGGGTGGCCAACTCGAACTAGCCCGCCCGCAGTCTCTGGTCCACAAGACGTTACCGCTGCTGCCACCAACGATCGCCGCCTGTCGCCCTCGTGATGGCCCCCGCCAGGCGTCGCCTAGACCGTCGTAGCCACTTGAATCCGGCACTGGCCAGGCTACTCCTGTGAGGCAGGAGACGCTGGTTCGTTGATTTCCGCAGGGGACCGCGTGCTCGATTGCTCAGCCTCCTCGGCAGCGGCCGCGTTCCTGCCGTCGGCATCATGGGCATCGTTGGTAGCGGGCGCCGCTGGCGGAGAAGCAGCCGCCGCGTGGTTCTCCGCGGTGGCGGCCGTCACCTCGTCCTCCGCCCCCTCGCGCTTCTCCAGCCCAGGGGCAGCGACCTCGGGCGGAGTCAGATCGTCCAGGAAGGCGCGAACATTAGCCGCCAGCTTTTCCATGCCGCGGTCGATTTCCTCTTTGGTTACGTTCATCGCCGGCAGCAAACGGAGAATATTGCCTTGGGTGCAGTTGATCAGCAGACCGTCCTCTAAACAGCGCTGCACAATCCCGGCCACCTCGACCTCAAACTCGATCCCGATCATCAACCCCACCTGCCGAATGTCGCGAATGTGCGGGCACTGGGTTTGCAGCTCGCTCAAGTGAGCGGCGAACCTTTCGGCGGCTTGGCGTCCGCGCTCCAGCAGCCCCTCCTGCTCGATCGTCTCCAAGGTGGCGATGCCGGCGGCCGCGGCGATCGGGTTCCCTCCGAAAGTGCTGGCATGGGTTCCCGGTTTGAGACTGGCGGCGATCTCGGCTCGAGCCAGCATGGCGCCACCGGCGATGCCGCCGCAAAGCGACTTGGCCAGCGTGATGATATCGGGCTGCACCTCGAGGGTCTGAAAGCCGAACCAATTGCCCGTACGCCCGCAACCGGTCTGCACTTCGTCGAAGATCAATAGCAAACCATGCTGATCGGCCAACTGCCGCAGACCGGCCAGAAATCCTTCTGGCGGGACGCGCACTCCGCCTTCCCCTTGCACCGGTTCGATCAAGATCCCCGCCGTGGTGTCGTCGATACTTCGTTCCACCGCCTCCAAATCACCGAATGGAACGTACGTGAATCCGGGCAACATGGGGCCCATGCCGGCGTGGTATTTCGGCTGCGCTGTAGCCGATAGGGCGCCGAACGTGCGTCCGTGGAACCCCCCCTGGAAGGTGATGATGCGGTAGCGGTCAGGCCCTTGATGCAGCCGAGTCAGCTTGATCGCCGCTTCGTTTGCTTCCGCACCGCTGTTGCAGAAGAATGCCTGGCTGGGAAAACTCCGCTCAACGAGCATTTGGGCCCACCGTGCCTGGGAGTCGATCAGCCACGTGTTGGGAACATGGATCAACGTGGCGACCTGCTCCTGCACGGCATGGACCACGCGGGGAGGGCAGTGACCAAGCAGATTGCATCCCCAACCGGGAAAGAAGTCCAAGTATTCGCGCCCCTCAGCATCCCACACGCGGGAGCCGCGTCCGCGAACCAGGTTGATCGGATAGCGGACGTAGTTGCCGATGACATACCGCTCGAACAGGCGAGCCGAGTCGGCGGACGACATGGTCGAAGCCAGTTTTTCGGACGTGTTCATTGCTCTTCTGCCGCAAATGAAAAAAGAACTGTTGCCCAGGGAGCCGGCCACCACTCACACACAGGCGTGCGATTCTCGCGATTGCACGATCTCGGTCCCCACGCCGCTGGTGGTATAGATTTCCAGCAACAACGAGTGGCGTAGGCGACCGTCGATGATATGTACTTTCCGTACGCCGCGGTCGAGCGTCGCCAGGCACGCTTCGACCTTGGGAATCATTCCGGCATCGATGACGCCATCGGCAATCAACTGACGCGCTTCCTCGGCGGTCAGCGAGTGGATGATGGTGCTGGGGTCATCCTTTACGCGGCGCACGCCATTGACATCGCTGAGGAACACCAGCTTTTCGGCCCCCAGAGCTTCCGCAACGGCCATGGCCGCCGTGTCGGCGTTGACGTTGTACTTCTGTCCCGCCTCATCGATGCACATCGAGGGTATCACGGGAACCTGATTGGCATAAAGGATACTCTCGATGACATGGCGATCGACGCGCGTCACCTCGCCGACAAATCCCAAGTCGATGTCGTCACCAGCGTTGTCACGCCATCGAAGCTGGCGACCGTATAGGACATTGGTTCCCGCAGCAAAGTTCAAATTGACCGCTCGTCCTCCCAGCCGCTCGATCTCATCGGTCAAGTACTGCGTGATCTCTCCCGCCAACACCTGTTCCACGATCCGCAAGGTGGCTTCGTCGGTAACCCTTCGTCCCTGGACCCATACCGGTTGGATGTTGGCGTCCGCCATGGCGCGGCTGATGCGGGCACCTCCACCGTGGACGATGACCGGCTTCATGCCCACCGTCTCCATAAAAATGACGTCCACCAACAGATGCTGAAGGGCCTGATGATCGTCCAGCAGGCTGCCACCGAGTTTGATCACCGTGGTCTTGCCGCGGAAGCGACGGATCCAGCCCATGGCTTCGATCAGCGTATCGGCCTTCGAAATCGCGTCATTCACCTTTGGGTACGACCTCCAAGGAACCATCAGGAACCAATGTGAGCAGTGAGAAAACATGCCATCGTAACCCAAGCGTTGCCCGGTTGGGAAGCCCACTGCAAGAGGAAACTTTACCTGGTTCCTCGCCCCTCGGTAACTCCTCCATATCACCTTGCGACTAGATTGCGGGCAGGGAGAGCGGGGCGGGAACGGGGTGCCAGCCATCGTAGGGTGTAGGCGGCCGGGGCATCGATTACGATAGGTGAGAGACTAAGTGGGAGCGTTCCCGACGTTGGCTACTGGTAGGACGGCGGGAATAGCATCCACCAATTCGCCATCGTTTATTCAGCCAATAACGGAGCCTGCCATGTCCCGCTCACCGGATCGCACCGCCACGCGACGTCACTTTTTGTACCAGACATCGGCATTCGCTTGGGCAGCGGCTGGGAGTCGTCTCCTGGCCCCGAGCGCTGCAGCAGGCGAGATCACCCACTCGACACCGCCGCGTCGACTGCTGAAGACGTTGAAGATCGGCATGGTGAAAGTGCCTGGCGACTTGGTGGCCAAATTCACTGCGGCCAAGGAAGCGGGGTACGATGGAATCGAATTGAACAGCCCTGGGTTGAACATCGACGAAGTGCGTCAGGCGATCGATCGCAGCGGGCTACCCGTGGACGGAACGGTAGGCGCGCGGCACTGGAGTGTCCGACACTCGGACCCCGATCCCGATGTGCGCCGCCAAGCGCTCGACGACCTGGTGCAGGCTATCCAAGAGACCCACGCCATCGGCGGACACACGACGCTCTTGGTCGTCGGTCATGGCAACGATGGCACCGAGGAGGAGGTATGGGACAGATCGATCGACAACATCCGTCAGGCCCTACCGGTGGCGGCGGAATTCGGCGTCTACATTGCCATCGAAAACGTGTGGAACCACTTCTGCTACGACCATGACGGCCCATCGAATCAAACAGCGGAAAAATTCGTGCGGTACGTCGATGAGCTGAATTCACCCTGGGTGGGCATGCAGTTCGACATTGGCAATCACTGGAAATATGGCAACCCGGCCGACTGGATTCGGCAGCTTGGGCGACGAATTGTCAAACTCGACATCAAGGGCTTTAGCCGTGCGGAGAACAATTGGCGTGACATCACCGAGGATGACCTGCCGTGGGCCGACGTGCGTCTGGCGTTGGACGAGATCAACTACTGGGGCTGGGTAGCAGCAGAAGTCGGTGGTGGCGACGTGCCGCGACTGGCCACCATCGCCAAGCAGATCGACCGTGCGTTGAACATCGGTTGACGAACTGCTGCCCGGGAAGTCGCCGGTCATCTGTTCCTCACCTGGCTCACGACGCCAATCAACTGCGCATCCCGCTCCTCCCTCCCCCTGCGGACGCCAGCCGCCGGGGCGATCCGCCGGACATGGTAGGGCGCGGCGCATGGACGGCCACTGCAGAAAGAAGCTGCCGACCCACTCAGTCGCTACAGGGTTGATCGTTGCGAACGAAGGTCATGATGTGGTAGCGAAAGTATTTGCGGTACAAACCGAGCGCGATGGTGTAGGCCGAGGCGCGGAGGTGCTTCCACTGCCACGGCGTGGCCGTTTGATGACGCATTAGTTTGAAAAAGTGCCACAGCGACAGATGCGCGGCATGCAGTGCCGAAGGCCCCAGTCGCCATCCGCATTCGAACTGGTCGATCCGTTCGAGGCACCCTCCCCCGCTCCACTGGCGCGCTTGATCGAGATGGTGGAACATGGGAACGGCCCAGTTGTGAGCCACCCCGGTCACGATGTGCTGAAACAGCCGCGAAGTCTGTTTCAGCGGCCGGGTAAGGAAGCCATCGGTGAGCACCAACCGGGCGCCAGGCCGCAGCACGCGTGCCGCTTCACGAAGCGCCGCCTCTGGACGCGTGCTATGGCAAAGACTTTCCAAAAAATAGGCACCGTCGAAGCTGGCGTCCGCGAACGGCAACTGATGGTAGTCACGGCAGTAGTACGTGACTCGCTCCTGGCCATGGCGACGCTGCGCCTCGGCCACCTGATTGGCAGAAATCGTCAACGCATGGAATTCGAGTTGAGGAAAGAGCCGACTGCCGTGCCGCGCCACCGCACCAAAGCCACACCCCAGGTCGGCAATGCGCCCAGCGGCAAGTCGGTCCAACGCGAGTTGCCGAAAAACGACGCGATTCATTTCTTCGAGCATCGGTTTGCGCACGAAGGGATTCAACCACGGCCGCCAGTAGCCGAAGTGCAGATATCCCTCTTGGCTCCATGCTGTGTAATCGACGATCGTATCATCGTAGTACTCGGCCGTTACCGACGGAGCATCATCTGCCATCCCAGTGTTCGTCGTCGTCATCGAGGGGGAACGGTTTAACGGATTTCGTGAGTCAAAGATCGGCGGTAGCAAGGCGACCACAGTACCATGGCCGCCCGGTCGTCGACTCGTATCATGCGATGGTGCTGCGTACCTGGCAAGTCCCGAGAGCGGTTTCTGGGATTGGGAGAGGAAACTCGTGTAGGAAAGGGATAGAATGGTGGAGCCGTGGGGAGGCGAGTGGAAATGCGACGGTTTGTTCGCCACGAGCAGGAGCCAGACGAGGATGTACTTGCGTAATAGGAACGGCGGCAAGGCACCGCACCGGCAGGCCGGATCGCCCAGCCGGGAGCGCCAGGATTGCCAGGCGAAGGGAACGGGTTTAACGGCCGGGGAATTCAAGCAGCGTCACGCCGCCTTGGCGGAATTACTGTGCCACCGAAGAATCGAGGCGCCAACGCGGGCGGCCCGTTGCGAGCTGATCGGCCAGCGTGTCATCGCCGCATCGCCGGCCATGGATGGGGCGAATTTCACCCGCACCGTCGCCCGCGATCTGACCTATATGGCCGAGTTGTATGACGATCAATTCCTCGATGGCCATCTATTGGCCTTGGCCCGGCACTTCGGCATGCGCTTTCGGTGGTCCAAGCGGATGACCAGCAACGGGGGCAAAACGGTGCGCACCATGGGCCGCGATCCCCATACGCGCCGACCCTTCGTACGGTACGAGATCGTTCTCTCGGCCACCTTGTTGTTTCAAACGTTCGCCGATCTGCGGCGACCGGTGCGTGTTAGTGGGGTCTTGTGTTGCAACCGGTTGCAAGCCATGCAAAGGATCCTCGAGCACGAGTTGGTGCACCTGGCCGAGATGCTGGTGTGGGGGGATAGTTGCTGCGCGGCGGCCAGGTTTCACTCCATTGCCGGCCGCCTGTTCGGGCATACCGAACACAAGCATGAGTTGATTACCCAGTTGGAACGTGCACAGCAAAAATTCAACGTCACCGTCGGCTCCCACGTCGAATTCAGCATGGCCGGCAAACGGCTCGCCGGAACGGTCAACCGCATTACGCGCCGTGCCACCGTGTTAGTCCCCGACCCTCAGGGACAACTCTACGATGATGGACGGCGGTACACGAAGTACTATGTCCCCCTCAGTCACCTGCGGGTCACCCCATTGCGGCCGAACAAACAGTAACCGCTGCCAGCCATCGGCGTCGATTCGCGGTGGTCATAATCATGGGCAAGCCCGTTGCAGTTCGTCTCAGCGCCGTTATAAACGTCGGTTTACCGCTGCTTCGCCCAGCGGTGCCGGCCCCACCGCTGGGCGAAGCACACCCTTTTTGAGGTCACAGTGTCGGCGACCGGAATTCCATCGATCGTGGGTCACACCGCAGCGGCAGGAAGGTACTCCCTGCCAGAAGTCATTCGAACCGGAACCGGGCCTGATGGCCTTCAACTGTGGTGAGACGAATCGCTAGTCTGTCTAAATCGGGAGGTTGACCAAGCGTGCCGCATGCTGAAATCGGTCCCATTGCCGTCCATTTCCCTGAACGCGTGGAAACGAATGCTGATCTCCAAGCCGAGTTTCCGCATTGGGATTTGGGATTGATCGAGGAAAAAACAGGAATCCGCCAGCGGTACATTGCCGCCGCCGAGGAGACCGCCTCCGATTTGGCCGTGGCGGCCAGTGAGAAACTGTTCCGCGACTACGACATCGATCGCAGCACCATCGATTTCGTCCTTTATTGCACGCAGACGCCCGATTACCCACTGCCCACCACAGCGTGCTTGATCCAGAACCGACTGGGGCTGAGCGATCGTTGCGGGGCCTTGGACTTCAACCTCGGGTGCTCCGGGTACGTCTACGGCCTGGCCCTGGCTGAAGGGCTGATCCATAGCGGTAGTGCCCGCAACGTCTTGTTGCTGACCGCCGAGACGTACTCGAAGTACATTGACGCCGAGGACCGCAGTCTGCGGACGATCTTTGGCGATGCCGCCGCCGCGACGCTGGTACGTGCCACCGACCAAGCCACCTTAGGGGCGTTTCAGTTCGGCACCGATGGTAGTGGTGCCGACACCTTGATGGTCGCCGACGGTGGCGCCAGGACCGGCGACCAGGTGCTCAAACCGCGGCACCGCAAACGATGGAAAAGCCGCCTGTACATGGATGGTCCCAGCCTGCTGAGCTTTACCGTCGTGGCCATTCCCAAATTGATCGACGATATCCTCGCCGCCGCAGGTCGCACGCTGGATAGCTACCACTATCTACTGATGCATCAGGCGACGCGGAAAATGCTTGAACAACTGCAGACGCGGTTGGCGGTGGACGAGGAGCGTTTGCCCATCCGTTTGGCCAATTGCGGCAATACCGTCTCCTGCACCCTGCCGATCCTCATCTCGGATCTCCGCGGCGAGGGTAAAATAAAGCCGGGAACGGAGTCCCTGTTGATTGGATTTGGCGTGGGGTGGTCGTGGGCCGGATGCACGTGGAAAGAAACCTGGACACAGCCCTAGCCGTCAGCGTTGGTTCCCGTTGTTCCAAGGGATGAGGCCTGGTGGTTATGAATCTGCGCGGAAGAGCTTTGGTGGCTTCCCCTTACCTCAGCGATCCCAATTTCGCTCGCACCGTCGTCTACATGGTGCAGCATTCGGAGGAAGGGGCGGTGGGGTTGGTGCTGAATCGGCCTTTGACGGTGACCGTTGGCAGACGGCTGGAGGACATCGTCGAGCAGCCAGTGCACTGCCACCAGCCGTTGCGGTGGGGAGGCCCGGTGCCCGGCCCCCTGTTGATGTTGCACACGTTCCATGTCAGCAAAAACGTTATCGGCGTGGAGACGGAGGTGGCGAAAATCGCGGCCATATGCAGTGACGGCCTGCAAGACGAGTCGCGGTATCGTGTATTTGAAAACTACTCTGGTTGGGGGCCAGGGCAGGTCGAGCGGGAGCTGGAGGAAGGTGGCTGGTTGATTTGGGAGTTGAATACGGAAGACATCTTTAGCCCCTGCGATGCGCTGTGGCAGCGAGCCTTGCGACAGATCAGCAGAGAGATCCTATCGGTGACGATCGATCCGTCACGAATTCCCGAAGACCCGGCTTACAATTAACCGTCTGACTGACCAACAGGGCTGGCGGCGGTAGGAGGTTAGGCAACATCGCCTCCATGCTGGACGATGCTGGAGACGCGTCCTCCACCTACCGCCGGGTCACCGGTAGGGCATCATCTTCACCCGCGCCGATGGGGCTTTTCTTACCATGCGAACCATCGTCATCGGGGACATCCATGGTTGTTCGAAGGCGCTGATCGGATTGTTGGAGGCGATCGATCCGGGCAAGGAGGACCGTTTGATCTTCCTCGGCGACTACGTCGATCGCGGACCGGACAGTCGAGGGGTCATCGACATTCTGCTGGATGTCCAGCAGCGCTACACGGCCACCTTCCTCCTCGGCAACCACGACATCATGTTTCGGGGCGTGCTCACCGGCCGCGATCCGACGTTGTGGTTGCAAATCGGAGGCCAACCGACCGTCACTAGCTACGGGGGCAAGTTGACCAAGGTCGACCCCAGCCACCTGGACTTTTTGCAGCAATGCTTGCCCTACTGGGAGTCGGATTCTCACATCTATGTGCACGCCAATTACGTGGCCGCATTGCCCATGGACGAACAACCCGAGGAAGCGCTCTTTTGGGAGCACCTCAGCACCCGTCTACCTCATCCCCATTGTTCGGGCAAGCACGTCGTCTGCGGCCACACGCCCCAGATGACTGGCGATCCGTTGCACTTGAGTTATTTGACGTGCGTGGATACCGCGTGCTTTGCCGGACTGTGGTTGACCGCCTGGTGTGCCGAGACGGGGCAGGTGTGGCAGGTGTCGCGTGAAGGCCATCTGCGGCACCGGGGAATCACGGCACGATTCCGCCGATGGTGGTGGAGTGGCGCGTCACGACGCGATGGACGGTGATGGGGAACCATCGTCGCCCGGTAGTGCCCCCAGGACCGAAAAACGGGAGGCCATGCACATGACCATGACCTCCCGTCTTTTGCCAAACGCGATTGATCGCAGCGGCCAGCCGCACGCGACCTGGCTGCTCTCACCTCTCGTTTCCCCAGGCAGTCTAGAGCGTCATCCCTTTCTTCCAGGTCTCCTCGATCTCCGGCGCGATCTGGCTGAGCAAGTCATCCAGCTCCTCCTCGCCACCGAAGACGCCGTCTACGGGCTGGTCACCGGTCGCTGCGGGCGCCACCGGACCGCTGCCCAAGCCACCGGCGATCGGCACGCGCACCTCCTCCGCTTTGAGCACGAGGAGATCATCGCGGACATCGAGATCGTCTATCCTCACCGCCATCATGACCATGGCGCGTTCCAACTGGAGGGGCGACCAGGTCACTGCCAGGCCCCTCGCCTTCGCCCCCTCCCAGACTTCCCTTGTTCAAGTAATTGATCACGAGCAGCGCATCGATGGGGCTGACGAAATTATCTCCGTTGGTATCGACGTACAAACGGCGACCTGCCGCTTCACCTTCTCCACTGCTGGTGGGCAGTTGTCCAGCACCTTGCAGATTCAACCAGTTGATCACCCCCAGGGCATCGATGGGGGAAACGTATCCGTCACCATTGACGTCCATGGGATTGCTGTAGTTATGGAATCCTTCCCCGCCGGCTGTTCCATTGCTTCCGGCCGGCAAGATGTTCAACGTATCGAATCCGTAACGCACCTTGTCAAACCCGACCGCCGTGGGTGGTTCGAATAGCAACGTGTCGTGCAACGGAGTGATATCGGCCGGATCCGCCACGAAGTTGGCCGTACCGGGAGCGTTGGCCGTCATCGTAATGGTAAACAGCAACAGCTCCCCGTTGCCCAGAGGCGTGTCGGTCGTCTGCAGGGCCCCAATCTCGTTGATGATTCCCGGTGTACGGATGTCACCACTGCGCACCCGCTGGTAGTTAGGACCGAATTGCACCTGGAAGCCCAGGTTCGGATCGTTCGTCGTGCTGGCTACCGGCGAAACGAGGTTCGCAGAGTACAGAATGTCTTCGTAAGCCGCAAATACCCCGAGGTTCGACGCCGAATCCTCGCAAGTCTTGTACGTAGCCGCGCAGTTGGAATTGGCTGCCAGCGGTAATCTCCGTAATCTCTTGACCGTTCAGGTCGGTTACGCGGAGATTGAGAGCGACCAGATCATCAGCGTCCGCGTTGCCCACCCGCACCGTAACCGTGGCCGTGCTCTGGAAACCCCGGGAATCTTGGATTGTGTAGGTGAACTGGTCCGCACCGTTGAATCCACCGGGTACCAAGAACGGCGTGTAGGTCACGACATCGTCGGCAGGATCGGTCGTGTTCTTCGTGTCGATGGCCACCCTGCCAAAACTGCCATCGGTCACCGACACAATCCGCACCGATCCGGTCGACCCAGGAAGGTCATTGGCCAAGACATCGACCGGATACGCCACGGCGGTAGAAGGAATCGACTGCGGCAACGAATCGTCGACGGCGAGCGGGAATTGGGTTCCATCACCGACGATTTCCAGAGTCGTACCGATGAATCGGATCCGCTCCATGGGCACCTGACTGCCGGGCGTGTCGAACAACAGCACTTCGCTCAACGGATCATCAGCCGGGTCCGGCATGAAGGAAGCCAGCCCGGGAGCCCGCGCGGCGAAGGTGACCGCAGCCAGTTCGACCGGATCCGGGTCGGCCATCGTGCTCCGCGTACTGAACGCCCCTAGTTCATCGATGATACCCGGGATCGATGCATCGCCACTCCTGCTGTTTTCATAATCGTTCAGGAAGGTGACATCGAAATCGAAACCACTGCTGGGATCGGTGGCCGGCACGGTCGACACCAACTGCATGTTGTACAGCAGATCGGCATAGGCGGAAAACACGCCGGCGGCTGGGCCGGGATTGGTGAACTCGTACCGCAAGTCATCGACCTGCATTACCACACGGAACTGTTGCCCCTGCTGAATGGCGGTAATCGGCGTACCATTGAGGTCGGTAGCCAGCAAGCGGATTTCCACGACATCGTCGTCACGGTCCCCTGGCAGCGTGTGCAGAGTCACCTTGGCGGTCACCTGATTACCGGCACCATCGGCGGCGGTGTACATCAGCGTCTCGGTGCCACCGAAACCGGGCGCGGGTGTGTACTGCAACCGCTTGCCACCGGTGGCGATCTTCACCGTACCGCCCTGGGTCGGCTGAGTCACGGAAACGATCGTCAACGCGCCGTTGCGGCCCTCGATGTCATTTGCCAAGACATTCAAGGGAACATCGACCGAATTCATCGGCACATCGAAGCTGTCGTCGACCCCCACAGGATTGTCAAAGAAGAGATCGACATTGACTACTACCGTCGCCGTATCGACCTCCCCAGAAGAATTCCGCATGGTGTAGGAGAAGGTGTCCGTGCCGAAAAAGCCGTTGGGAGGCGAGTAGCGGACCACGTTGCCGTCGGTGGTCACTAGCCCACCGGCGGCCGACGGACTCTGAATGTTGATGATGGTCAACGCTTCCCCAGGCAACCGGAAATCATTGGCCAAGACATCGAGTACGTTTTGCACGGAATTGCGCGGCACCGAGAAGTTATCATCGACGGCCAACTCCAAGCGGTCGACGACGGTGAAGAGATAATCCTCGACTTCACCGGCAGCCACTTCACCCGTCGGCCCGATATCCCGTTGCGGTGTGTAACGGAAGCGGGCGAAGGTCTGCCCCAACTGGGCGTCGCCCGGAGCGGCAAAGACGATATCGGAGGTACCGGTCCCCACCAGGTGATCCGAGATCACCTGCTCCCCGGCGTCGTTGAAATCGCCGTCCTGATTGAAATCGATCCAGCCGTGAAGATAAGCCGGCGCGCCGGTGGTGTTGACTGCCGTAACAGCCAATCGATTGTTCGAACTGCCTCGCACTAATGGTCGGGTGAGGATCACACCATCTTCGTCGTCGATGATGGTTCCGCTGGTATCGGTTGCCCCGTTGACGTCATCTCCTAAAGCATTCGCGGAGAACTGACTGGACTGCTCGGCGTCCCAATTGGCTCCCAATCGCAAGCCCTCGACGAACCCATGGCGTGCCACACCGTAGCTTGCCGGGGCATCACCGAAATCCACCAACAGGGTGTTACCGAAATCGAGCCCCGCCGCGCGGATCGCATCGATCGCCGGATCTCCCGTCATGACGACCGTATGCTCGTAATTGCTGGCTGGCCCCGGGAAGGTCTGGACAAAGCCCGGGCCCAACACCTCGCGTACGGTATACGTTCCCGGACCAGGGAAGGTGAGTTTATAGCTGCCATCGGCGGCTGTTTGCGTCGCCGGTTCTCCAATATCGATCCGGTCATCACCATCAAGGTCGATGTAAATCCATACCCCAGCGATCCCCGGCTCACCCGTATCGCGCAAACCATTGCCGTTGACGTCGCTGTATTTTACACCGGTGATATTGACATTGATCCGCTCGTTGCCGAAATCAACGTTGCTGCGGACCTGATTCACTCCCACATTGACCGTGACAGCCGGATTGGTGGTCAACCGGTACCCCGTGGGGACCGACTCACGGATGACATGCGTGCCAGCCGGGACGTTCAACGCGTACGACCCGTCCGGGCCGCTGAACACGAAGAACTCTCCTGGATCCCAAACACCGTTGGGATTGGAATCTGCGTAGACGCGCACCTGGCCCAATCCAACATCGCCACCGTCCAAGGTACGGCTCAGATTACGGTCCTCGTAGACCTTGCCGGTTACCAGACCAGCGCCAGCTTTACCGGTCGACAATCCCCAAGCCAAGGCGGCAGCCGAGTTCTGCATGCCGAACTGAATCCCTGAGGCCAACGGGTCGTAGGTGTCCGTACCAAAGACCACCTCTTGATCGTCAGGGGTGCCGAAAATGCCGTCGACACCCACCCCGATCAGGCCAGTGGGATTGCCGCCGGTGTCCATGATTTGATCCGATGCGTTGTTGTTCAATGTATGCCACGCACCAAAGAAGTGCCCAGCTTCATGAGCAGCAACCGCGGCGATGGCCTCCACGAGCACGTCCTCCAGCGGCACACTAGCGGCGCGGGGAATGCCACCCCAGATCGGTAGAATGCTGTCCAGCAACACCACCGCGGTTTCCGTCGTGTCGAAGTTGCCAACGTCGACACTTTGTGCAATACCGACCGTGGGAATCAGCAGCTCATTCTGGGTCCCACCAATGATAATGCGGCTGACGTTCGGAGCCGTACCTGGATCGGCGTGGTCGCGGCTGTTAAGGATCTCCAAGGCGAACTGACCAGGGATTCCGGTAGCAAAATAGTCGCCGTTGCCGCCGGTGGACGAGATGCCCAGCGCTCCATAGAACTTGCTCTGAAACACATTGATGATCTTGTCGATAATGCGACTCTCGTCGCTCGGCTGCAACCCCCAACCGGTCAAGAAGCTCGACAACGGCGAGAGCCGCGCTTGTCCGGAAGCCTGGAATAGTTCCCGTCGAATGTTCGCGCCGTCGAAATCGAGGAAAACTTTCTGGACGGTCCCCACCGGCTCCGATTCCAAGACCGGCCGGTAAGCCCGCACGGTCAACGTGTAGGTTTGCGTGGTAACCGGCGCGAACGCTTCGCTCAAACGTGCATAGTAACGCCCGTCGGCCGGGACGACGAACGCCAGGCTGACCGTTCCTCCAGTCGACAGAGGACTGTTGGGGACATTTGGGGCATCGGCGAGCGGATACCCAGCTCCCACCGGCTGCTGATTGGCAATGATCTCTCTGCCCGCGCTGTCGTAGAAAGCCAAGTCCAGTTGGCTGGTGATGTTCGCCACCGCCACCGCATCGATGATATCCCCCGCTTTCAGATCGAAGGCGAAGTAATCTTCATCACCCACGCCAGCGAAACTTGTGGCCAGCGTGCCAACGATCGCCACGCCATTGTTCTGGTTGGGACCAGTCCCCAAGTTGATGGCATGGGCGCTGGACAACACGTTATTCGGCTCGGCTTCCGAAACGGTGGTAAATCCCAGGGTTCCCTCGCCAACCATTTGGGAACCGAATCCCGCGCCCCCATACTGCGCTTGACTGATCGAAGCGTATTGCTGGAGGGAGACAGACGGAGGCAGATACGCCGTCTTCGTGCCGATCGGCGGATAGTACATGCCGTCCGACCACGGACTGACCGCCAACAGGCGCCGGTCCTCCAGCGTCTCGAAAGAACGTAGGACCTTCTTCAGCTTCGACCGTCCACGGTCCGCGAGCCGCTGTTTGGACATCCTTTGGGTCTGGTCAGACTTGCGTGACTTCACTTTGATTTGTCCCCAAAATCGAGCTAGTGAGCTTGGCGTTGTTTGGAATGCAAAACTTCCACGGTGCGCCAAAACAAGGCAAAGGAGATACTACGTACCGGACTACCAAGCGGTGGAGGCCCAGCAGCCCGCCCTGATAAGATGCGAGGTTTGGGCAAAAGGCAGTCTCGATTCTAATCGCACTACCTGTACTGTCAACGAAATGTGACGCTTCTCTGATGTCTTAACCGTGGTGGGAGTTCCCACGTAGGTCCGATTTTTCGGCTTGGTCCATCCGTATCGAGCTTTGTTGGGGGGCACCACCAATTGGCGAACTTTTCGTTGAACTTCATGGTGGCATGTGCGAGCCGTAGAAAAGGATAAACCATGCGGTTAGGGATTCGCCGAGGAGCGACAACCGCGATGGGGGCAAGCGATCCCGCGCAGGGGAGAAGCAGCGGCGAAGCAGCCCCCCAAGTGCCTGATTGGGCGTCTGCGCGGCGCCGTGGCCGGTGAGGAGCGCTGTGGACGCTCCGGAAAGGGGGCGGGACGACGGGGAGACCAGCAAACTTGCCAGTTTCCACGACCGGAGCGGCAAACTGTCCTTTTGCAGGTCCTCGCTTTACGGTACATTCTGTCCATGCCTTGCTGCATCAAGAAAACAAAGGCGATTATGCTCTCGTGCGAGTAGGGACACATGATTCTGGGCGCTTTTTTGCAGTATTTCTTTGGTCTCAGCATTTTCTTCCTGTCCGTATTTCTCATCTTGCTGGTATTGGTCCAGCGAGGGCGAGGCGGCGGGCTCACCGGCGCCTTGGGCGGTCCGGGGGGCCAATCGGCTTTCGGCACCCGTGCCGGTGACGTTTTTACGAAGATTACGGTCGTGGTCGCCACGATCTGGATATTCCTGTGTGCGGCGGCAGTGGTCTTCTTGCGTGCCCGCGGGCGTCCGACCCTAAACGCTGCCCCCAACCTCCCAGCCATTGCTTCGCCCGATTCGTCCACGCCCCCCGATCTGGAGGCTGAGGTAAGCGAATCGTCCGTGTCCCCCCCGAGCGGCGAGGTGTCGGCCGAGGAGGGAAGCGTTCCGGACGAGGAGGCTGAGAGTGCTCCCGGTGACGGGTCGTCTGCGGAGGCCAGCGGAGAGGAATCGGCGCCATCCTCGGATGTCGTGCCCCAGCCGACGGCCGAGGTACAGCCAGACGCGGCCGAGCTCCAGCCAGATGCGGGGGCGGCGGCATCGGACGCGGCAGGAGAGGCAGCACCTGCCGCAGAGACCGATTCTGCTGCGGGAAGCGACGAACAAGCTCGTGCGCAGTAAAAGAGGTGCGCCGTGCTGTTGAGCATGACCGGACAGGGACAGGGGCAGCACTCCATCGATGCGGCGCGATTCTCGGTAGAAATCCGATCCGTCAACCACCGGCATTTGAAGATTCAAACGCGAGTGGCCGACGGGTTGCAGGGCGTCGAAGCCATCATCGAGAAGCGTCTGCGGGACCAATTACGACGCGGTGCAGTACAGGTCACCGTCCAGTATATGGGCCCCTTGGCCTGCGGCGAGTTGACCATCGACGAGGGTTTCCTTGCACGTGTCGTCCAAGAACTAACACAGCTAGCGACGAACCTGGGGCTTGAACCTCCCCGCCGCGTGGTCGATCTGCTGGATTTCCCGGGCGTCGTGCCGGATACTCGTATTGCCAGCAACCGCATGCCTGCCGCCGAGGTCATCGAGGGGGTGATGGCGGCGTTGGACCAAGCTTTGCAAGCGTTTCAACGCATGCGGGAGGTGGAAGGGGAGCATATCGCCGGCGAATTGGCGGGGCAGGTGCAGCGGTTGCGCCAGTTGGTTGACGCCGTGGAGCAACGTGCTCCGGTGGTGGTGGAGGAGTACCAGCAACGCCTGCTGAAAAAACTCCAGGACACCTGCGGCGATCAGGAGCTGCGGTTCGATCCTCGGGACGTGTTGCGCGAGGTCGTTCTCTTTGCTGATCGATGCGACATCCGGGAAGAAATCGTTCGCCTGCGCAGTCATCTGGATCAGTTCGTCGAGGTGCTGCGGGCACCCACCAGCCAAGGGCGCCGCCTTGATTTCCTGGTGCAGGAGATGTTTCGCGAGGCAAACACGATCGGCGCCAAGGCCTCGGATGCTCAGATTGCCGGTCAGGTGGTAGAAATGAAGACGATCATTGAACAGATGCGTGAGCAGATTCAGAATGTGGAGTAGAATCCAGTGGCAGGCCCAGGGCGACTGATCATCATCTCCGGCCCATCGGGGGCGGGAAAGAGCACCGTGGTGCGGCGGTTGCTCGAACGGTGCCCCCTCCCCTTGGAGCTCAGCGTATCGGTTACCACGCGGCCGCCGCGGCCCGGAGAGGTCGATGGTCGCGACTACCATTTCGTCACGGCGGAACGTTTCGAACAGTTGCGGCGTGCTGGAGAATTCCTCGAATGCAAACAGGTTTACGGAAAACATTGGTACGGGACGCTGCGAGGGCAAGTGGAACGGGCGTTGGCCAGTGGAAAATGGATTATCCTGGAGATCGATGTCCAGGGAGCGATCAGCGTGATGGAGCAAATGCCTGAGGCACTGAGTTTTTTCGTGCATCCGGAATCCCGCGAGGAACTGGAGCGGCGGCTCCGCAGTCGCGGCACCGAGGACGAAGAGTCGATCCAACGACGGTTGGCGGTCGCCGATAGCGAATTAGCGTTCAGAAATCGCTATCGGTTCGAAATCATCAACCGCGATGTCGATGAGGCTGCTGATGAAATCTGTCGGATTCTGAAACAATCTACTGAAAGGACCGTGTCATGCTCGAAGAATTGAAAGAAGAAGCGATTGTCAACAAGGTTGGCGGACGATTCAAGTTGTCGACACTGATTCAAAAGCGGCTGGTGCAACTGAACCGCGGCAGTCGGCCACTGATCGACAATCCTCCGGAGAACAAGATGGAGATCGTCTTGCAGGAGATTTTGCAGGACAAGATCTACTTGAGCTCGGCCAACGAATTGGCAGTGAGCGGTCCCAAGGAGGACGCTGACTTGCTCGACATGGACAATCTCGAACTGTAGCCACGCTATGGCGAAGCTGGTCGTTGGTATCGGAGGTGGAGTCGCTGCCTACAAGACGGCGATGGCGGTGAGCCAGTTGGTTCAACGAGGCCATGATGTCCACGTCGTGCTCACGCGTGGGGGCCGCAAGTTCGTCGGCGCGGCGACGCTGGCCGCACTCTGCGGGCGTCCGCCGGTCGAGGATACCTACGACCCCGCGTTTCCGTTGGGGCCGCATATCGAATTGGCGCGTGGTGCCGCGATGCTCATCATCGCTCCGGCAACGGCACGCATTTTGGCCAGTTGCGCTTGGGCGTTGGCCGACGATTTGCTCAGCACGCTCTATCTGGCCCGCGATTGCCCCACCCTGATGGCGCCAGCGATGAACGCCACGATGTGGCAGCAACCGGCCGTTCAGCGCAACGTGTTGCAATTGCAGCGCGATGGAGTCGATTTTATTGGGCCGGAAAGTGGTTGGTTGAGCTGCCGGGATCAAGGGCCGGGGCGTATGGTCGAGCCGCAACGGTTGGTGGAAGCCATCGAACGGAAACTGGGCCTGGGTGGGGAAGGGAGCGTACCGGCGGATGGCTAGGATATTGATCACTTCGGGGCCTACCCGACAGTTCCTCGATCCGGTGCGCTACTTGACCAATGCTAGTAGCGGACGCATGGGGGCCGCTTTGGCGACCGCGGCCCTGGAGGCGGGGCATGAGGTGACGGTTGTCAGCGGTCCGGTGACGATTTCCTATCCGCAGGCGGCCCGACTGGTGCCGGTGGTCACCACCGACGAGATGCTGCAGGCCGTCATGCACCACTTTCCCCACCATGATGGACTGATTGGTGCTGCCGCCCCATGCGACTACATGCCGCGCAAGGTGGCGACGGAAAAGATTGCCAAATCGGGGCAACCTATGGTGCTCGAACTGGTGGAGACTCCCGATATCGTGGCTACCGCCGCGCGCTCCAAACGTCCCGATCAGTGGGTCGTCGGCTTTGCCCTGGAGACGGAAGACATCCGCTTTCGCGCTTTGGCCAAGATGGAACAGAAGTGTTGCGACTTGATGGTTTCCAACAGCGCGGCGGCAATCAATGCCTTGGAAAATGATGTGGAAATCCTGGCTGCCGACGGAACCGTGCTGGCCCGCTCCCGCGGCCCCAAGGAGGACGTGGCTCGTGCCGTCATCGCTTCGCTGGCGACCCTGCCGCAGTTCCGTGCGCCACCCGCCGAGCAGCATTCCCCGTCATTGCCTGCCGGTCGCCGCCAGTCGTCGTAAATTTTCGTCCACCATTCTCCTATGCCGCATCCCCATGAATCGTTCGCTGACCTCCACCGATACCGTCGGCCACACAGCCACGAATCCGCTCGCCGTTCAACTCGGACGTTTGTGGTTGAAAAACCCGATCCTGGTGGCTTCGGGGACGTTCGGCTACGCCCGGGAAATGGAGCGCATGGTCGACCTGAACAGGTTGGGTGGGATCTTGCCCAAAACGATTACCAAATATCCGCGCAAAGGGAACGCCCCGTGGCGGACCGTGGAGACGTCGGCCGGACTGCTCAATTCGATCGGGTTGGACAACGACGGCATTGACGCTTTCCTGGAAAGCCACTTGGCCTACCTGCGGCAACTGGATACGGCGGTCATCGTCAGCATTGCTGGCCGCACGGTCGAGGAGTTTGTCGAGCTGGCGCGGCGACTTGAAGAAGCGGGTGGGGTCGATGCCGTGGAGTTGAATATTTCCTGCCCCAACGTGAGTGGAGGAGTTGATTTTGGCACCGACGAGGGGCTATGCGAACAGGTGGTACGCTCCGTCCGCGAAGGGTGTAGCCTACCCATCTTGGCCAAGCTGACCCCCAACGTGACTCGGATCGCCGACGTCGCCAGGGCGGCCCAACGGGGTGGTGCCGACGCCATCAGTTGCATCAATACGGTGTTGGGGATGGCGGTAAACTGGAGACAGCGGAAACCGATCCTCGGCAATGGCATGGGCGGACTGAGCGGCCCGGCAATCAAGCCGATCGCCCTGCGCTGTGTTTATCAAGTTGCCTCCGCCGTCACCATCCCCGTGGTGGGAATTGGCGGTATCGCCACCTTGGACGACGTCATGGAGTTCTTGGTCGCCGGTGCTTCGGCCGTCCAAATCGGTACCGCCAACTATTACGACCCGACGATCAGCCAGCGGTTGGTCGAGGCGTTGCCCGCGGCGTTGGCCGAGTTGGATGCCCGGTCGATCGCCGACGTGGTCGGGACCTTGACCTTCCCTGCCTAGTCCTCGCCGCGCTTCACGGTCGGCACGAAACCAGATCTTCCATCAACATCGTCTTTGTTCAACAGTACGGGATACGACATGCGAGTACTCTCCGGGATACAACCCACTGGTCGCTTTCACTGGGGGAACTACTTCGGTGCCATCCGGCAATACATCGAGTTGCAACACGAGCACGAAGGATTCTACTTCATCGCCAACCTGCACGCGTTGACGACGATCCGCGACCCGCAACGATTGAGTCAATTGACGCTCGACGCGGCCATCGATCTGTTGGCCCTAGGACTCGATCCCCAACGAGCGACCTTGTTCATTCAATCCGATGTGCCTCAGGTCAGCCAGCTCACTTGGATCCTGATGACCTGCACGCCGATGGGGTTACTCGAGCGTTGCCATGCCTACAAGGAAAAGAAGGAACGTGGTTTAACCGCCGATGCCGGTCTGTTCACCTACCCCGTACTGATGGCTGCCGACATCCTGGCCTACGATTCCAACCTGGTACCGGTGGGGCAGGATCAGGTACAGCATATCGAAGTCTGCCGGGACCTGGCCAACAGCTTCAACCATCATTTCTCCCCAGTGTTCGTCCTTCCGGAAGCTCGGATCCTGTCCAACGCGGCCAAAGTCCCCGGTACCGACGGCGAAAAGATGTCTAAGAGCTACAACAACACCATTGAGATATTCGAGGACCTGAAATCCCAGCGCAAAAAGATCATGCGCATGCAAACCGACAGCCGTCCTATGGAACAACCGAAGGATCCGGAAAGCGACCACCTATTTCAACTATACCGCCTCATGGCCTCCCCCGAGGAAATCGAACAGATGGCAGCCTTGTACCGCCGCGGTGGATTCGGGTACGGCGAAGTGAAAAAGGCCTTGGCGGACGTCGCCGAACGCTATTTTGCCGAAGCGCGCCGACGACGCGCCGAGCTGGAAAAGGATCCCGATACGGTGCGCGATATCTTGCAGGAAGGTGCAGCCCGGGCCAGAGAAAAAGCGGCCGAGGTTTTGCAGCGGGTCGAGCAAGCATGCGGAATCTCCGCGGCGACAGTGACCACCTCCAACGCGCTCCCCCAGTAATCAGCATGGCTGTCGCCAGCGCAGCGGGGCAACGGCCGCAGGGACGACCGGTCCATGCCGGATGCATCAGGTCCGTGGGAAGATATCGACCACCGGCGCTGTCGTGTAAGCATCCGGAAGCCCCATGAACTCCTAGCGACACAACCACTACCATCGGCACCAACGGCAGAAGGAAGCTTCCCTGCGTCCGGAGAAGGCCCCTCCCTGGCGCATCGTCCCGCCACGGCGGCGTAGAGTTTCCTATCGACGCTGGTAACACACGATCCAATCCCGTTAGCATTTGGATGGAACGATGGACGCGATAGGTACTGACGCCGGAAACGCCGTTATGCCACTGATGGCGGGCGACCAGAGCGAAGCCACGGCACGCGATGGCTCATTCGACAGCGCACCATCGAGTCGCCCGCGGCCCTTGGTGCTCCATCTGATCAACGGTGAACATTTCTCGGGCGCTGAGCGCGTCCAGCAGCTCCTCGGCCAACGCTTGCCAGAATACGGTTTCAGGGCTGAATTCGCCTGCTTGAAACCTGGTCGATTTCGCCAATGCAGCGGCTTGCCGGGCGAACTGATCCACGACTTTCCCATGCACAGTCGCGCCGATTTACGGGTGGCCACCCGACTGATCGAGTTCACGGCGCGTAGCGGTGTGGAGCTGATGCATGCCCACACGCCACGTACGGCGCTGATCGCGGCCACCGTTTCCCTGCGCCTTGGTTTACCTTGGGTCTATCACGTCCACAGTCCCACTTTGTGGGATAGCACGCGGCGGTGGATCAATCGCTTCAATCACGCTGTGGAATGGGTATCCCTTCGTCGTTGTACCCACCTGATCACCGTCAGTCGCAGTTTGCGTCGTTACATGTTGCGACGCGGAATGTCGCGACAGCGGATCACCGTGGTGCCCAACGGCGTACCCGCCATCGATCCCATCGATGCCGCAGCCCGCCAGAACCAACGTCAGTGGCGGTTGGGACTGATCGCCTTGATGCGCCCCCGAAAAGGCGTGGAAGTGGCTCTGACCGCCTTGCAGCAATTGCGTCAGCGCGGCCACGCCGTTTCTCTGGACTTGATCGGCGGTTTCGAAACCGCGAAGTACCGGGCGCACATCGAGGCCATGATCCATGCGTTGCAAATCCGCGAACACGTCAATTTACAAGGATTTGCCCAGGATGTGGGTGCATGCTTGCGCGAACTGGATGTGTTGCTGCTTCCCAGCTTGTTTGGTGAAGGAATGCCGATGGTTGTCCTGGAAGCGCTGTCCGCCGGCGTTCCGGTGGTAGCCACGCGCGTCGAAGGCACTCCCGAGGTAGTGCGCCACGGACGGGAAGGACGGTTGGCCGTGCCGGGAAGCGCGACGAGCCTGGCTGCCGAAGTGGCCGAGGTGTTGGCCAGCCGTCAACGATGGATGGCGATGAGCCACGCGGCCGTCGAACGCCATCGAGAGTGTTTTTCCGATCAACACATGGCTCGCGGCGTTGCCCGCGTCTACCACGAAGTGCTGCATGCGAGCGCCGTGCGGTGACCTGTACGAACGCCGCTGCGGCAATTCCCCATTCAGCGGCCGGCGTTTTCTTCCCCCGCCGATTCCTCCTTGCCAGCGGTACGGCTCACCTCCCTGCCCAGCCCTAGCGGTACGCTGCCGCATCAAGCGCCAGACCATCGCGTTCCGCGTGCCCGGCGTGGCCCACCTCACGCTGACTGACGTGCACCCCGCGCGGCGCGAACGGTGCATCGCCACCGCTGCCCCATCGCCAAGCGCGAGGAGGCAAAGGAGTCCCCCGCCGAGCACCATCGCCAGGTTGGCGCATTCGATAGTAAACGCATCAGGGAAGTTCGTCAGCCCGTCCCCCGCCGATGGAGCTCGTCAACCATCGTAGGCCGCTCCGCTGTCGCCCCGTTGCCGCCGCGCCCTGGCCCCTTCGCAGTCCGTGTCCGCGCGATCCCGCGCAGGGCGAACCTGGACCTGGACATGCCTATCCACCCCGCAACAGCCAACTGCCGCTCACCTTTTTTGGTTTTTTAGTTGACAAGGCTCGCCGCCGCGAGTACTATAAAACCAAATCGAAAAAACCAAATATCGAGCGGTCGTTGGAATCGGAGTTGATGGTTATTGTTACTGGAGCGATCTGATCATGGCGCGACCCAAAGCGAAGGAACTGACCGAGCGTGAGTTGGAGGTCATGCATGTGTTTTGGCAGCACGGGGAACTCACGGCAGCCGAAGCGCGGGACGCTCTAGCGAGCGAAGGACGCCGTCTGGCGTATACCACAGTGGCAACCTTGATCCGCATCTTGTGCGAGAAATCGTTTCTGGAGCAGGTTAACGCGCAACGTCCGTTTCGTTTTCGGGCGGCCCGCAGCTTCGAAGAGGTATCGGGAAACCTGGTGCGCGATCTGGTGCAACGCGTGTTCGGGGGAGCACGGGAACAGCTACTGGCGCAGCTATTCGGCGGCAGAAAGAAACTGTCCACAGCCGAGCGGGCCATTCTGGAAGAAATTCTTAAGGAGCAGGACTGATGGGCGACTGGACAGAATATTGGCTGTGGTGCGTTGGGCAGGTGACGCTGCTCAGCGGCACAGCGTTGTTGGTGACGACCCTGCTTGGACCTCGTCCAACGACGTGCCGGCGATGGGTTCTCCACAGTGCCGTGGCCGGCGTGCTGGCCCTGACGCTGGTCAGTTGGAGTCCCTGGCCGACATGGCGCACCGGACAGCATGCCGAGGTAGAGGTGGTTCCCACGGCTGAGCTATCCGGTACATCGTCGGGGAGGCCACGGGCGAGAGAAGGAATACAGGGCGACAGCTCAACCGTCCCGTCACCATTGCCGGGCAACGATCGGCGCACGTGGTCAACCACACTGAAGAACAACGCCGGCGAAATCGTGATGACGCTGAGCGGGGCCGCCATCGCCTTGGGGGGGCTGAGGTTTCTAATCGGCTGGATCAGTGTCATGCACATGCGACGTCGGGCGCGGCCGGTGACTGCCTCCCGTGCACTACAGACGTTGGCTTTCTTGCGAAAAGCCCTCGGTTGCCAGCGAGAAGTTCGACTGGTCGAGCTTCCCGACTTCGACTCGCCGGCCACGATCGGATTCCGCCAGCCGCTGATCCTTCTGCCGTCCAACTGGCGCTGCTGGACCGAAACGGAACTTCGGGCTGTATTGGCGCATGAGCTTGCTCATGTCATTCACCACGACTTTGGAAGGTTGATACTAGCCCAACTGTGCACCGTCTTCCACTTTTATCACCCCCTCATCCACCGTTTGGTGGCACACCTTCGTGTGGAGCAGGAAATAGCGGCCGATGCTGCTGCCGCAGCCGTAAGTGGTGGTCAACGAGCCTACTTGGAGGTTCTCGCCGCCCTTGCCTTGCGGAATGAAAGTCGTCCCGTCGTATGGGCTGCGCGCGCGTTCCTGCCGCCCGCCGGCTCACTAGTAAGGAGAGTAGACATGCTTCGCAGTCCCCGTCACTGGAGTCAGCGAACCGACCATTGGTTGGCTGCCGTTGGAGTTGCTACCGTGTTGTTGGTAGGTGGCCTAGCCGTAGGGCTTCGTCCCCTGCCCGTACGGCAAGCGATGGCTCAGCCCGATGAGCAATCATCGGAATCTGAGAATAGAGGCGAGGCCATGCATCGAAAGGCCCGCAGCACGAGCAACCTCAAGACGATCCTGCTCGCCATGCACCGGTACCACGATCGCTACGGTGCGTTTCCCCCGGCACAGATCCAGGGCCCAGGGGGCGTCGTCCACAGTTGGCGTGTGGCGTTGCTTCCCTTCCTCGACCACGAGGACTTGTACCGCCAGTATCGGGTAGAAGAGCCATGGGACAGCCCTCACAATCGCCAGTTGCTAAAAAGAATGCCGGAGGTCTATCGGGCGCCAGGATTGGAGCAAGGCGCCGATGCGGGTTACTTCGTGTTGCAAGGCCCGCAAACACCCATCGGGGGCGACAGAGGTCTCCAAGTTGCCGAGTTTCGCGATGGCACTTCACTTACAGCCATAGTCGTTGAATCCAACCAACCGATTCCGTGGACCAAACCGCAAGACATCGCGTACGATCCGGAAAAACCGTTTCCCCAGGTAGGAGGGGTCCACGAGGACGGCATCTTTGTTGGCACGGCGGATGGCGCCGTGTTGTTCCTCAAGAATGACTCCCCATCGGTGCAGCTACATCGCTTGTTCCAGCACGCCGACGGCCAACGAGTAGACCTCGATGCGGTCTTGGGACCATAAGTATTGCGTGCTACCTACACGCGTTGTTCGTGCACTGCTCCGGCCTATCCGCTTGCCCTGGCACAGACAAGTTGCCGGCCGGTGATCGGATAGGCCTTTTCTTTGTAACCGTTCACTCCCCGAGGTAGTATTATTGCGCGGGGGTAATCCCATCATTCAATACCAGCACGAAGCGCCAGCGAATGAAGCGAGCGTGTCGAGGTGGTTTCAGGAACACCCACTCGCTGGCGCTTCGTGCTGGCAAGCAAGCGCATCGTCGTTTACGGCTTGCAAAACGGGTGGCGATCGTGGGAGGGCGAGGCTCCGGCTGAGCCGCACACGACACGTGGGCAGCGGAACGGGCTCGGGAGCAGCCTCGTCCTTACGACCGAGCCGTGAACGGTTACTTTTCTTTTTCCCCTCCAGCCCTTGCGTCCCCGAAAGCATCGCCGCGACGGGTGCAACCCAGCGGTTTCCCCGGCGCTACCCTTCGATGAAGAGCCGCCTGGCCATCGCCGAGCATCCCCTTCGATTCTCCGTTCGATTCACCGCCCGGGAGCAGGCCGTCCAACAGGGGCAGGCCGGGGCTTGTCCATCGATCACGGCATCCGCCCCTATCTGCGAACGCAGCGTACTGGTCAACACCTCCAGGCTACCCGACAGAAAGGTCGAGGATGCCTCCGGTTTTCCGCCGCGGCAATCAACGTCGGAATAGGACGCCGATCATCGACGGGACAGGGGGCCGAGTTGTCCCCGACGGTAAACCGCGTCGCCGTCGCGGTACTCCCTATTCAGCCGATGTGCACCGGTTGGTAGCCCTTCCAGGCGACACCACCTGCGGTTGAGCTACGGCTCTCGTTGCACGGTAGCGGCAACAATGATCGGGGCGGTCGGATCGTCCCCCTTGACAAACTCGACCATACTCACGGTTTTGTTGCTCTCAGGGGAAACCGCCAAGTAGCGTACCTGTTGGCCACGGGCGCTGAAGGCAAACTGCGATCCGGGCACGTCGACACGCCGGATGTAGTCAGCGAAGTGGACTCCATTGAGCAGTTCGACATCCTTCGAAGTCCCGTCGTCGAAGTGAAAACGCACGATCATCGACACCGACCGTTCCGGGTGGGCAGGGTACCCCCAACCACTGATACCGCTCAGCAAATGCAATTGATGCACATTGGTGTTTATCGGCAAACTGACGCTCTGCGGCATACGAGGCGGCAGCGTACCGCGCGGACCATGGAGCAAAATGATGTTCTTCCGCTTGTCCCCTTGTGGATCCAGCACATTGAATGGCACACCGTTCACCTCGCGGATCCCCCACTTGTCCAGCACGATGCGATCGGGCCCATCATTCCCATCATGGAACAGCCCTTGGGTACTGACGGCCGTCGCCACGGAGTTGAAGGGAAGTGGCACGAACTTTCCTTTGGCCGTTAAGAACTCGAGCAAATGAGCCATGTCTTCGACCGATAGCTGCTGTTCAAAACCTTCCGGCATCAAGGACTGGTTGCTGCCACGAATCTCTTCAATGTCATCACGAGAGATCAAATGCCGCTTCGCTTCCGCGTCCACGATTTCAATCGACGTCAACGATTCGGCGGCCAGCATGCCGGTCAGCACTTGGCCATCGGCCGTCAACACCGTGTAGCGACGGAAGTTCCCTTCAACACTGCGGTTGGGATCCAGGATGTGCACCAGCAGTTCTTCCTTGGGATGCACGGCCATGCCGGTCAGGTCTGGGCCAATCTCCTGCCCCAATCCCGAATGCTTGTGGCAAGCTGCGCAGTTCTTGACGAACAACTCCTTTCCTAACGAGACGTTACCTGGCCGTGTGGTTGCTTCGTGGTATTTCTCCACGATTGCTTGACGGTCCTGGTTGAGCATCGTTCCTTGTTGCGCCAAAACGCGAGCCGCCCGTTGACGAATCCGCCGATTGGGATGCGCCAGCAGCGACTGCCGCTGATCGAGCGTCAAGTCGTTGACGAGCACTTCGCCGTTCTCAATGGCGGATAAAAGTGCTTCCGAACTTGAGGGACGCGCCAATAGCGTTGCGGCAATGGCGGAGCGAACTGAGGGGGTCGTCGTGGGCCAAAGCGAGAGGAGCTCTTCCGCCACGTTATCCGCACTGGCCGCAGCCAACGTGCGCACCGCATGAATGACCAAATCGGACGGCATCTGCGGAGTGATTTCCCCGATGACATCCTCGATCACCTCCGGCGAATCCCCCATGATGCCAATGAGGCTGGTTACGGCTTCCTTGCGCTGCTCCAACGGCTGGTCAGGATCAGCGAACTGCTCCAAAAGCGAATCGATCAGTTCCGAAGCATATTTTTCCGTCTGATTGCTGCCCAGAACTTTCCCTAACCGGATCAGCCACGCCAATTCGCCCGCAGACGCGCTGTCGAAGAGCTGCGCCAGCGATTGTTCCAGCTCGTCGCGGTGCGCTGTGGTAAGCTCCACCTCAACGCTTCCCTCCACCAAACCTTCGACCAGGGCGCTGCGAATAGTCACTGATGCTTGCGGGGCGACCTGCAATAGCCGGACCAGCTCTTCCGCCTCAAAACCTTCCCGCGCTTGATGCTCGGCAATGATACGGATCAAGTCGGCCAGCCGTGCCGATGCGGAGTCATCCTGAGCGATGGCCATGAGGAAGGACTTGGCATGGGTCGCGCTTGCGCACACCAGGGCATCGAACCAGGGACGGTCCGCCCGATCGACCACTTCGCCAGCGTATTGCGCCAGGATTCGCCCTGCCTGTTCGTCGGCTGGCATATCGGCCAGAGCCATGAGCGCAGCCAGGCGGACCTGCGGATGCGGATCTCGAATGCCGTCGGCTTTCAAGATAGCGGCCGTCGACGCAGCCGCGGCAGGCAAGACAAGGGCTGCATTGCGGCGCACGCCACTGGCCGGATGCTCCAGCGCCTTGATGGCGGCGTCGAAAGCGAGGCCATCGGCCTTGTCTAAGGCACCGAGTCCCTTGAGCGTCCACAGAGCGTGTACCGCACCAGGATTATTATCGACGGCGTCGACGGTCGTATCGCTGACCAGCGCCACCAATTCAGGAACAACATCTTGATTGCCCCGCTCCACGAGCAAGCGTTGGGCATGACGGCGCCAGAGTCGGTTGGGGTGGGACAATGCCGCCACCAACGATCCGGCATGCTGAGGATCGAGCTGAGGAGGTTCCTCTGCCCCCGCCAGACGGTCCTCGCCGTCGTACACGACGCGATAAACACGGCCATGCGTCTTGTCCCGCAAATCCGAGACGTAGGCATTGCCTTTACCGGTCTCGAACCCCTGAGGGGTGGGATTATGCTGCACGATGTAATTGTACCAATCGATTACCCAAACCGCTCCGTCCGGGCCAACTTCCGCCATGATCGGCGCCGCCCATTCGTCGTCGCTGGCCAAAAGATTGAAGGTGTAACGGCTCTCGAAACTGCTACCGCGGGGACGCAAAACGAACGTGCCGACCAAATGCCCGGTGGGCCCACAAACAAAGGCCGTGCGATTCCACCACGCCTGCGGATAACTGCGCGCCGTGTACAGGGCGTGGCCGGCAGCCGCCGTGTAACCACCATGGTGATCGACCTGCCGCACCTTGTCGGTAATAGGTTGGAACAAGTGATCGGGGGCGATGCTCTCGGCCATCAGCCGCGGCGCCCAGCCACGCACTCGTTCGTAATACCGATTAGGAATAGGGATGAAGACACTCGGATCGCGGTTGGCGGTGGAAGCGAAAATCAGCCCCTCTTCGCTAATGCCCAATCCCCAACTATTGTTCGAAGTCGAGCGAATGAACTCGACATCGACCACCTCGGGACGTTCGGCCGTGCCGCCAATGGTCATCGCAAATGGACCTTGGCGAAACCCAGGATGTCGCCCACCAGCATATCGGGGATGGGAGTCGTTGTAGCCCTGCATGGCCCAGATGCGATTGTCCAGGCCATACATGAAATTGCTGACCCCGCCGTGGGTATCTCCCATTGCCCAACCGCTGACCAGCGTTCGCCGCTCATCGGCTCGGTCATCCCCATCGTTGTCGCGCAAAAAGAGCGTCTCCACTCCACTTTGCACAATCACTCCGCCGTGGACAAATTCCAGCGTCGTGGGAATGCTGAGTTTATCGGCAAACAGATGCACCTGATCGGCCCGCCCATCACCATCGGTGTCTTCCAGGATGCGGATCGCATCATTTCCCTGACCAGGTGGCTGCAATTCGTTGGGATAATCCACCGTAACGCAGACCCACAAACGCCCACGATGATCCCAGTTCATCGCGATCGGCTTGCCGCCGAACATCGGCTCGGCCGCAAACAGTTCGAGGTGGAAACCAATCGGGAGAACCATGCGCTGCATGGAAGCCTCCGGTGGTAAGGGCTTCTGCATCAAGGTCATCGGCTCCCCTTGAGCCCCCCACCGCTGGCCAGGAACATAATTGGGAATCTTTGGCCCGACATCGACATACTCGAAGGGCGCTGGACCATCGGGCAAACTCGTCATCTGCGGTACGGGAAAGACCTCAGCATCCCGGTAAGGCGGAACCACACTCGGGTCCTGCCCACAAGCCCAGCGAATGCCTCGTTCGAGGAGGTTATGAAAACCTGGATGCCCCCACGTGCGCTGGTCGTGCCCCCAAGCAGTGTAGAAAACGCGGCCACGACCATGCGTGCGTACCCAGGTCCACGGCTCTGCATCTCGACCTTCGGCCTGTTCTCCCATCCGCCGCACTTCCAAGACAACGCGATTACGCGGATTGTGCTTGGTGTGGATGTACGTTTCATCCCAACTGCGGAAACCGGAGAAACCGCGCATCACCGGATGTTCCGGAGCAACGATCTCCGTCTCAAATTCACCGACACCATGCTTCCAAAACTGGCCACCGATCAAATCGACCAGTTCGGGAGAGTTGCGAAAGCAGTAGGATGCACAGTGAATTGGTATGAACCCACCGCCATTGGCCACATACTCCAAAATGGCTGCCGCCGGTTGCGGATCGATGGTGTCGATGTTCGCGTAGACGAGCAAACCGTCGTATTGCTGGAGGTTCTCTAGCGTAAGCCGCTGGATATCTTCGGTGTAATCAACCGCGATGCCACGTTCGGCAAGTACTGGCGTGATTTGGGCGGCACGATCGGCAGGGCGATGGTGCCCGGAGTCACCTAAGAAAAGGATCTTCAATTCGTCCGCCCGCGCCCCGCTGCACAGGCAACAAGTCCACCCAACAAGAACGCACCAGAACGCGCGCGACACCCTAGCAATCATCAATTCCTCCCACCTTCCAACGAATAAGGTGCTATGAGATCTTCAACCCCCAAAGGCATAAGCGCTGGCATGAGACAGAAGACGCATCTGCTCTTCCTGTAAACCACGGCTCATCGACAAGACAAGATTTCACCTACTATAGTTGATTCCCTATTTTGAGAGTACCACACTCCGATTTTCTTGTCGAAAAAGCAAGTCAAGAAAAGTGGGGATAACCGGCTTACCGCAATCGATCCCTGAAAAAAGGCCTGTCCGCCGCGGAAAACCGCGCGGGCAGGCCTGCATGACCGGGTGACCTTAAGCGGATGGTGCCGCCGGTAAGGCCGAGACCTGGGCGTCGCCCAGAGATCAATTCTGGGACGAATCGGCCTGAGAGGTCGCGTCGTGATCCACCGTGGTGGATGCGGATGCGGACGGATCGGTACCCTCGGAACCGCTGGACGTGGCCCCGGGGAGCGAGCCATCGGTGGCCCCTTGCCCTTCAGGAGCTCCTTGTTGCAGCAGTGGGAAATCCTGTTCGGGAGCCGCAGCACCACGGTTGAGCAGATCCTCCAGAGCTTCGCGGCGGTAGCACACCTCGGATTCCTGGAAGGTGCGGAAACCGGTCCCGGCAGGGATCAAATGCCCTAAGATCACATTCTCTTTGAGGCCTTCCAGGTGATCGACCCTTCCGGCCAACGCCGCTTCGGTCAACACCTTCGTCGTCTCCTGGAAGCTCGCCGCCGAAATAAAGCTGTTGCTCTGAATCGATGCCTTGGTGATTCCCAACAACTGCGTACTGGCAGTGGCCGGCCTTGGTTTCTTGCCCTTGGCCGGTACGCCACCGAGCCCTTCAATTTGCGCGTTGACCTCTTCGAACTGATCCCGCGGGACGATCTGGCCGACCTCGAAGCTGCTATCGCCCGGATCGGTGATCTTCACGCACTTGGCCAATTCGTCGTTGATGCGTCGGAACTCGAATTTATCCATCTGCACGCCGGGGAGCAAATCGGTATCGCCCGGAGAGTCGATCTTCACCTTCCGCAACATGCGAGCAATGATGATCTCGATGTGCTTGTCGTTGATCTCCACCCGTTGCGCCCGATAGACCTGTTGCACCTCGTGCGTGAGGTAATCTTGCACGGCCTCTTCCCCGCTGACACGCAAGATGTCGTGCGGAACAAGGGGGCCTTCGATGAGCGCCTCACCCGCTTTCACCTCGTCGCCGGTATGCACCAAGATGCGTTTACCTTGGGGGACGAGATGTTCGTGTTCGGTTCCGTTGGCCGTACGGATCACGATGACCCGTTTGCCGCGCCGCTTGGTCTTGGTCAATTCGACCACCCCATCGACTTCGGCAATCACTGCCGGTTCCTTCGGCTTGCGGGCTTCGAAAATCTCGGTTACGCGCGGCAGACCACCGGTGATGTCGGAGACCCCCTTCGATTCCCGCGGCATTTCCGCCAACTGGGTACCCGCCGAGATCATTTGTCCCTCTTCGACGGTGATCACCGCTTTTTCCGGCAAACTCAACTGGTGCAACGCTTTGCCGTTATCGTCCTCGATGACGATCTGCGGATGCAGTTCTCCCTTGTGCTCGATGATCACCATCCGCGTTCCACCACCAGGATCCCGCTCGACGCGCATCGTCTTTCCTTCGACGACATCATCGAACCGCACCCGTCCGGAGACTTCAGAGACCAACGAGATCTTGTGCGGATTCCACTGGCAAAGCACTTGGCCAGCCTTCACCTGTTGGTTCTCTTCCACGCACAGAATCGCCGAAGTGGGTACATCGTATTTCTCGACTTCCCGCCCCTTCGCATCCAACAGAACAATCTCGCTGTTGCGGCTGATTACAATCTGCTTGCCGTCCTCCGTCTGCACGGTCTTCATCTTGGCGAACTTGACGATACCGTCCTTGGTCGCCTTCTTGTCGCTCTCTTCGACCGTCGTGCTCGCCACACCGCCGAAGTGGAACGTACGCATCGTCAACTGCGTCCCCGGTTCCCCGATCGACTGGGCAGCAATGATCCCCACGGCCATCCCCTCTTCCACCATCGCACCGGTGGACAGGTCCATCCCGTAACAGCGTCGGCAAACGCCGAGCGACGCTTCACAGGTCATCGGACTGCGCACACGGATCTTTTCCAAACCGAGTTCTTCGATCTTTTGGGCAATCTCCCTGGTGATCATCTCGTTTTCCGCCACGATCAGCTCGTCGGTTACCGGATGGACAATGTTTTGGCGAGACACCCGACCGATGATCGCGTCGGCCAACTTCACCTCCACCTTCTCACCGCGGTAGACGACCCCTTTGGTAATCCCTTGGGTCGTCCCACAATCGTCCATGGTAACCACGACGTTCTGGGCTACGTCAGCCAGCTTTCGGGTCAGGTAACCGGAGTCGGCCGTCTTCAACGCCGTGTCGGCCAGCCCCTTCCGTGCTCCGTGGGTACTGGAGAAGTACTCCAATACCGACAGCCCTTCGCGGAAGTTGGCTTTGATCGGCGTTTCGATGATCTCGCCGGTCGGCTTGGCCATCAAACCGCGCATCCCGGCCAGCTGGCGGATCTGTTCGATACCACCGCGCGCCCCCGAGTCCTTCATCAAGTTCACCGGATTGACGTACCATTCCCCCAGGTGCTGATCCTGCTCCATGGCCCGCTGCATGTCGCGCGAGATTTCCTCCCGCACACTGGTCCACAAATCGATCACCCGCCGGTGTCGCTCTTCGGGAGTCACCAAGCCGCGGTCATAGCTCTTCTTGAGCTTCATGACCTCTTTTTCCGCCTGCTCGATGTACTTCTGCTTCGTTTCCGGCGTGATCAGGTCGTCGGTGCCGAAGGAAAGCCCACTACGGGTCGACTCGCGGAAACCGAGCTGATTCATCTCGTCGAGCAGGTCGATGGTGGCGCGACGCCCCAAACGCTCGTAGCAATCGCTGATCACCTGCGCCAAGTCGCCACTCTTGAGCGTCATGTTGTAAAAGTCCATGCCGTCGGGCAGCATCATGTTGAACAGCACGCGGCCGTAGGTCGTCTCGATCAGCTCCCCATACTTGCCGGTGTTGTCCTCCGTTTTCATCCGACGATGTTTCGGCAAACGCACCTTGATCGGAGCGTGCAGGTGGATAATCCCTTGCTGATAAGCGTAATCGGCTTCTTGCATCGACGCGAACACCATGCCCTCGCCTTTCATCCCCGGCTTGCGCAAGGTGATGAAGTAGCACCCCATCACGGTGTCTTGCGACGGGCTCATGATCGGCTTGCCGTTACTCGGGGCGAAGATGTTGTGGGTGCTCATCATCAACGTATGGGCTTCCACTTGAGCCTCGATGGACAACGGCAAGTGGACGGCCATCTGGTCGCCGTCGAAGTCGGCATTGAAGCCTTTGCACACCAACGGATGTAGGTGGATGGCGTTCCCTTCCACCAAAATCGGCTCGAATGCTTGAATCCCCATGCGGTGGAGCGTCGGCGCGCGGTTGAGCAACACCGGGTGATTGCGGATCACCTGTTCGAGGATATCCCAGACCTCCTCGTCCTTGCGCTCGAGCATCTTCTTCGCCGACTTGATGGTGTCCGCATGCCCGAGATCTTTCAGCTTGCGAATAATAAACGGCTGGTAGAGTTCCAAGGCGATTTTCTTGGGCAGCCCGCACTGATGCAATCGAAGCCGCGGCCCGACGACAATCACGCTGCGGGCCGAGTAATCGACGCGTTTGCCCAACAGGTTTTCACGAAACCGCCCCTGCTTACCTTTGATCATATCGGTGAGGGACTTCAACGGACGATTGCTGCTGCCCAACACCGGACGCTTGCAACGGTTGTTGTCGAATAAGGCGTCGACCGACTGCTGCAGCATCCGCTTCTCGTTGCGGATGATGACCTCGGGGGCATTCAAGTCCTGCAACTTGCGCAAGCGGTTGTTCCGATTGATGATGCGGCGGTAGAGATCATTCAGATCGCTAGTCGCAAAACTACCGCTGTCGAGCATCACCAACGGGCGCAGGTCGGGCGGGATGACGGGAATGACGTCCAACACCATCCACTCGGGACGGTTTTCACTATCCCGAATCGCCTCGATCAACTTTAACCGCGCCGTGAGATCCTTGCGCTTCTGCTTGCTACCGGTCTCTGCCAATTCGCCGCGCAATTCCTTGCTCAACTCGGTCAAGTCGAGGCTGGTCAACAGCTTGCGGATCGCTTCAGCCCCCATGTCGGCCTCGAAGCCGCCTTCGCCATACTCGGCCTTCAACTGCCGATATTCGGCCTCGGTCAGCAGATCCATCTTCTTGATCGGCGCGTCTTTGGGATCGATGACCACGTAATCCTGGAAGTAGATCACCTTTTCCAGGCTGGCGGTCTTCATGCCCAACAGGGCGCCCAGACGGCTGGGCATCGCTTTGAAGAACCAGATGTGGACGATGGGAGCAGCCAATTCGATATGGCCCATCCGCTTGCGCCGCACACGGGAATGGGTGACCTTCACCCCGCAGCGGTCGCAGATCATCCCCTTGTACTTCATGCCGCGGTACTTTCCGCAGGCACACTCCCAGTCCTTCTCCGGACCGAAAATCCGCTCGCAAAACAAGCCATCCTTTTCCGGACGGTAGGTTCGGTAGTTGATCGTCTCCGGCTTCTTCACCTCACCGAACGACCAGCTACGGATATCTTGAGGCCGCGCCAGGCTGATCTTGACGGCGGTAAAATCATTGACGCGATCGTAAGTGCTTTCGGCTGTCGACATGAACCGTGGCTCCTAAAGTGAACGGAATCGGGCGACAGGTCGTCCTCCTGCCGCCCCGGCAGGTGCAAATTAACGGCATCGGGATCGTTGCTGGCGATCGGTCCCTACAGCCTGCGTTTTTCCAGTCGCATGTTCAATCCGAGACCGCGAATCTCGTTGGTTAACACGTCGAAGCTGGCAGGTGTCCCAGCCTCCAAGGTGTTTTCTCCCTTGACCATCGATTCGTAGATCTTGGTGCGTCCTTCAACATCGTCGCTCTTGACGGTCAATAGTTCTTGCAAGATGTACGCCGCTCCGTACGCCTCCAAGGCCCACACCTCCATCTCGCCGAACCGTTGACCGCCGAATCGCGCCTTGCCACCCAACGGCTGCTGGGTGATGAGCGAGTACGGTCCCGTGCTCCGCGCGTGAACCTTGTCGTCGACCAGGTGGTGCAACTTGAGCATGTAGATGTAACCGACCGTCGTTTCCTGATCGAGCGGCTCACCGGTACGACCGTCGATCAAGCGGACTTTCCCATGCCGCGGCAATCCGGCCTCCTCGAGACAATCGTTGATTTCATGTTCCTTCGCCCCGTCAAAAACAGGCGTGATGGCTTGGAACCCCAGTTTGGCGCCGGCCCACCCCAGGTGAGTCTCCAAAATCTGGCCAACGTTCATGCGACTGGGAACGCCGAGCGGGTTGAGCATGATCTGAAGCGGCGTGCCGTCAGGAAGATGCGGCATGTCGGCGATCGGCAACACCTTGGAGATCACCCCTTTGTTCCCGTGGCGACCTGCCATCTTGTCTCCCACACTGATCGTCCGTTTGGTGGCGATATAGACCTTGACCATCTGCAGCACGCCGCTGCGCAGCTCATCCCCGCGCTTCATGCTGTTGAGCTTGCGGTCCCGCACGTCCAACGCCTCTTCGACGGCCGGCCACAACTGCTTGTAGACCTTCCGCACGTCCGCGTGAAACTTGGAATCCAGCTTGTTGATCAAGCGGGAGAGGTTGAACACCTGCGCCTGCTCGGCGATAAACCGCGGATCTTGATCCGCAGTGACCGGCGTCCCCTCCTCGTCGACGAGCTTCTGCCCGGTCACCGCCTCCAACTCGGTGGCGAAAGCCAAGAAGGCCCGCGCAATCTCCGCATTCCCTTCCTGCTCGATCTCCTTGAGTTGCTTTTCGAAGGCCTTGCGTTCTTCGTCCGACAGGCTGGTACGACGGCTAAACCGCTGCGTATCGATGACAATGCCCTCGATGCCCGACGGGACCTCCAGCGAATCGTTCTTCACGTCTTCGCCAGCACGTCCGAAAATCGCATGCAGCAATTTTTCCTCAGGAGTCAACTCGGTCTTGCTCTTCGGCGATACCTTTCCAACCAAGATATCCCCTGGGCGGACATAGGTTCCCACGCGGACGATACCATTTTCATCCAGGTTGCGCAGCGCTTTCTCGGAAACATTGGGAATGTCGCGCGTGAACTCTTCCCGGCCGAGCTTGGTCTCCCGAATCTCCACGTCGAAGTCTTCAATATGAATCGACGTGTAGGTATCCGACCGCACCAACTCCTCGCTGATAATGATTGCGTCCTCGAAATTGTAACCGTCGAAGGACATGAAGCCGACCAGGACGTTGCGCCCCAAGGCAAGCTCGCCCTGATAGGTCGCCGCCCCATCGGCGATGATCTGCCCTTTCTCGACCTTATCTCCGACGCGCACGATGGGCTTTTGGTTTTGGCAAGTCCGTTCGTTAAGCCCATGGTACTTTTGCAAATGGTAAACGTCGGTTACCCCGCGTTCGGTAACCTCGATCCGCGCCGCGTCGCAGTAAGTCACCTTACCGGACCGTCGGGCGCGCACCACCATGGAACTGTTCTTGGCGACCTCTCGCTCCATGCCCGTGGCCACGATCGGCGGCTCGGCCACCAACAGCGGCACCGCTTGACGCTGCATGTTCGAGCCCATCAAGGCCCGGTTGGCGTCGTCGTGCTCCAAGAACGGGATCAGGCTGGCCGACACACCAACCATTTGACTCGGCGCGACATCCATGTATTGCACCTGATCCGGCTGAACGATCTGGAAGTCCGCTCGGTAACGAGCAATAAGATTCGGGCCGGGAACCAACGCCCCGTCCTTCACCTCCGTATCGGCTGGACAGATGTAGGCGTCCGCCTCCTGGTCCGCACGCAGCCACTCGATCTGGTCGGTCAATTTACCATTCTTGACCACCCGGTACGGCGTTACCAAGAACCCGTACTCATCGACCCCGGCATAGATGGCCAACGAGCTGATCAAGCCAATGTTCGTACCTTCCGGCGTCTCGATCGGGCAAATACGACCGTAGTGCGAAATATGCACGTCGCGCACATCGAAGCCAGCTCGCTTGCGGTTCAACCCACCGGGCCCCAAGGCACTCAGACGCCGCTCGTGAGTCAACTGGCTGAGCGGGTTCGTCTGGTCGACGACCTGAGAGAGCTCGCCACGACCGAAGAAGTAGTCGATCGCCGCGGTAATACTCTTCGGATTGATCAGATTCCGAGGCGTCATCTCATCCGCCTCTTTCATGTTCATCCGCTCCTGAACCGTCCGACGCAGCTTGAGAAAGCCTTTACGCAATTCTTCGCAAGCCAACTCGTCGATCGTGCGCAAACGGCGATTGCCCAAGTGGTCGATATCGTCGTACTCTGCATGCGGCTCTTCTGCAAACAAGTCCATCATGTACTTGACGATGGCGATGAAATCCTGCGGCCGCAACGCATTTTCTTCCTCGGGGGTGTCCAACCCGAGTTTGCGATTCAAGCGAAAACGCCCCACACGCCCCAAACGATACCGCGAATCATCATAAAATTTCTCATGAAACAGCGCCCGCGCCTTTTCCAGATTCAACGGATTCCCCGGACGCAATCGCTGGTAAATCCGCAACAGCGCTTCTTCATGACTGTTAGTCGGATCTTCCGCCAAGGCATTGATAAGCAAGGGAGTTCGTGGCGGATCCATCACCCGCACACTCTGCACCCCCGACGTGCAGATCAATTCCGCCAAATCCTTCGTAATACGCCCTCCAGCTTCCAAGATCACCTCACCACTGCGCTCCGAATCACTCGGATAGACGATATCATCAACGGCAATCTTGCCCTCGATCTTCGTGGCACTGCGCCCATCGACGATCTTTTCCTCTCGAGTCTCATAGAACGCCCCCAACAAATCAGCGTCCGTGCTGTACTCGGGAGCCATGGCACGCAATAACATCGTCACCGGAAACTTGCCGCTCTGATCGATACGAACGGTGAGACTATCTTTCTTGCTGACGTTAATCTCAATCCAGCTACCACGCTCGGGAATAATCCGACACGTGGGAACCTTGCGATCGGTCGTCGTCTCCAACTCTTGCTCGAAGTAAACCCCAGACCCACGGTGCAACTGACTAACCACCACCCTCTCGGCACCGTTGATAATGAACTCCCCACCACCCATCATGATGGGGATGTCCCCGAGATAGACTTCCTCCTCGATCGGTTCGTCGCGATTCAGCCGCAACCAGACCCGTAAGGGCTTGCCATAGGTCAACCGCAACTGACGGCACTCGGAAGGCGTATACCGCGGCTTACCAAGTTCATAGCGGATATAATCCAGGGAGATCGACTGATCGAAGCTATGAATAGGGAACACCTCACGGAAGACCCCTTCCAGCCCCACATTCTCTCGCTTCTCTGGAGGCACATCTTCCTGCAGGAAACGCTCGTAACTCCTCGTCTGCAGCTCAGTCAGCTCGGGAATCGACATCGCACCCAAGCCTGAACCAAACCGCCGAATAGCCTTCGGCTCCAGTCGCCGTTGAGAGGGAGTGGCCATAAGTGAATACGCTCTCCTACAAAGAACCTTGGAATTATTTAGAGCACGCCCACCTACTGCGGTCTGCGCAGAGATTGACCGCAAAACTGCCTTGCCAACGCGCAGTTACTTGACTTTTCTTGATGCATCCCGCGCCAAAGAAATATGGGAGAGAATGGCAGAATTGTTGAGCAGGCTGGCCAACACAGACACTTGACTTGAGAATATATCCGACTTCCCCCTGACACGCAAACCCCGCTGGCCCCGGTTTTCGAAAAATCAGAGCATTTTCCATGCCGCGCCACCGAGAATTGAGCCCAACGGCAGCAAATCGCATCCCCTAATACCAGAACCAGCCTGCCCGACGCCAGGAACAGCCGCCAAAAGCGGAGCGCACCAAGCAACCGAAACGAGCCGCCCCACCACGAAGCCCATACCGCCGGCGCAGCCAAAGTCGCCGAAAAACTACCGCCCGCGAAACTCACTCCTGCAGCGACCAGACCATCAACCCTCAGCGTGCCGACTGCCAAAGCCCCAAATCGTCGTCGCAACTTCCCCAACGCTGTTCCGACAATGCCGCCCCCTTATACCTAAGACCATGGAGCCAACAAAGCCACTCCAAGGCCCCCTTGCCCCAGCGACGGCCTGTCTATTGAAGAAACACCGCAAGCGCCCGCAACCAATCTCGCCACGAGATGGACTACTTAGGGATCTCACCCTGCCCCAATGCCACGGCAACACCCCATGGAGGCGGCAAAACATGACGCTAGCATTAGAGAGCTAGCACTTCAGCACGACAGCAATAAAAAACCAACCAGGGCCAGCAATCACCGCAGAAAAGCCAACCTCCGCCTCAACTCTGGGGAGGCAGCCCTACCGCAGCCGCTCTGAAAACGGCCACGACGACCTAGGGTCCGATACCCGTAGCCAGGTTGCCATCAAAGCCATCATCATCACTGAGGGCAGCAACCCCTACGGCAAGCCCAGCCGCTCCAAGCAATCCCCCCAGTCCGCTGGCGCCACCGATCCCGCCGCCACCGGCCCCACCGAAACCGCCTCCACCAATAGGAGCCCCACCGGCCATCCCCGCCACCGGAGGCGGAGGAAGAACCGCTTCTTCCGTCGCACCCAACTCTTCCGGTGCAACACCTGGCGCCGGACGAACAGGAACCAGCAACGAGTCCTGCAGCAACCGCTTGGCCACGAACTGACCACCAGATTCCGTTACAGCCGCAGTCGCACCACCACCAAATTGGACCACTGCCGAAATACAAGCTGACAGACCGGCGCCACCAACCACCAAATCGGTCACCCCTGGCCGCGGCAGCCGCAATTCAAATCTGGCAAGCCCATCCACTGGGGCACTGGCCACCAACTCTCCATCCTGATATGCCTTCACCACGCAGCCGGTGTAATCGGTAACCGAGAACGGAAAGGCCAATTGCCCACGCAGCATGCCGTCTACCGCCACCACATAGGGCGACTGCTCTACAGGCCAGCCATCGGGGCGGACCTCGCCGTATGCCGGCTTGGCTTTACCCTTGGACGGCGACCACAATTCGCGAAAGACATCGCGGACCCGCGCTGGCTGCATGCCAGCAGCATAGACATCCATAGGGCGGACGCTATCGCTGGGGACCGCCTGGAACGAGAACGCAGCATAAGCGCCGCTCCCCTCTGCCTCCAACAAATAAACGCCCGGACGCAATCCAGTCAGCTCAAAAGCCCCCTCCGCGTCGGTTGTTACCGCCGCAATCGGACCGCCCATACCATCGATGCGCACCTCGACTTGATCCTGTGGAACCAGCTCGCCGTTAGCGCTCAATGTCACCACCCGGCCAACCAGCTTGCCATCGCCATCAATTGTCGCCCAACCTTCGTGAAAAGCCCCCACCAATTTGGCAACAGGAGTTAGCGCAGGAACCTGCGCATTACCACCGGGCAGGACGGCTTGCGCCAAAGCAGCTATTGGCAACAACAAAACGGCTGCCAAGGAGGCAACGATACGTGCTGACGGTACAAGACTGGGCATAGTCATTTCCATTTACCTTGAGGACTTGTCGGGGCAATTTGGGTCCAGAGGCCACAATCGTGTGCCCACCACTGCGGGTTGGCAACGAGAAAAAATAGGCTGATTACAGCAAGTGTATCGAGAGCTCAGTTGAAGTCAAGCGATTTCCACTGGATGCCGGTATCCCATGGCTGCCCCTGGCAAAAAACCATGGCCGAGGCGGCTAAGGGGTACGTGGCTGGAATCCACCGTTGCTTGCCGGCGCGTTGAGCCGCGGTCGAATGGGAAAATCCTCGCCACGAATGCGATCTCCCAAAGGTATGGTGCGACTAGTTCCTTCGGCCTTCAGATACCCCATTAGCTTGTCCAACGAGATTGTAATGATGCCATTACGGCGGGCTTCGGCAAGGAACTTGGCATAGGTCTCTTGTCGCGCTTGGTATTGCTGCCGCAGCTCGGGACTGATGTTCTCGGGGATGGTCAAATCCGTCCCCAACACCAGGAAGGATGTGTTCGGCGTCATTCCCGGACCACTCTCGTTTCCTTGCGGATCAAGTTCAGCGTCAACCTGTCCGCCCGCCAGACGAATCAGCGATTTAACTTGCTCTCGGTCATCCCGTCCGTCACCGTCGATGTCAAGCAACCCCACCAAGGCAAAACCGACCGTCCGTCCAGGACGCCACGCGGGAGAATAGACCTTGTCACCAGGCACCACGGGATTGCTAATGCGGTAATCGACGACGCCTGCCCGGCTGAGATGGTCGTCAACGATGTGCGTGATCTCCACCTTCGCCTTCGGTTGGGCATTGCTGATATTGATTTCACTCTCATCGATTACCGAAAACGGGACGCCCACCCGCAATCCATCGGCGCGCCCGAGATTGATCCACACGATAGTTCCGCCATCAGCAACCCGAACAATCTCGCCCTGCGGTGAAGCGAAGTCGGGATTCTCGAATTGGTTCAGCCGGTCCGCTTGGATGGCAATCGTTTCCGCCTGCTCAGCAACCAACTGCTTCAAGCGTTGGTTCTCGGCAACCAGGTTCGCTTTGACCGCTTCGAAATCGCGGCGATAAGCGTCAAAGCGGGCCAGAATCTCTTCCTTCTCTTGATTGAGCCGATCCAGTTCTTGCGCGTGTTGCTGTCGTGCCGCGCGGAGATCGGCTTCTGCCTTCTGCTGAGCGGCCACCGCATCGGCAGCCTTTTGCCGCTCCCGCTGCAGCGTGGCGGCCAACTCCCCTTCCAACCGCTTCACCTCCTCACGAGCTTGCACGATCTCTTCGTTACGCAAACGCACCGTATCCATGAGGAATTTGGGAAGCCGCATTAAGTTCTTGTCGGCCACATCAAAGGATTGAGGGAAAAGCTTCATTTGTTCGGCGAAATCGCGTTCCACCTGCGCCAACTTCTCGTCGTTGGCCATCTCCGCGGCCATAGCCTGCAGTTCCGATTCGGAATAATTGCCATACCCCATCATCGCCAGCAGACGATTGACGCGCTTCTCACTGAGCTGGAAATCGGAGCGTGCCTGCTGGTATTGGGATTCCAAATCCGCCAGCCGCTTGGCGGAATCACTGGCACTGCGCCAGAGGAAAAACATACCGACGAGCAAGCCGACAGAGATGATGGCCGAGGTGACAACATACGCCTGCCAGGCGAAAAGATTCCTGTCGCGAACTGCCATAGGATGGGATCCGAACGTGAGTAGTTAGGAAAAGCGCTCGATTGTTCATTCAGCAGGCACGCCCTGGGCCTTACAGCCCGGAAGCACACGCCCCTGCGACCAGGCGCAAAGGTTACTGCCACAGATTCCTGATCAGAGTGTTTAGTCTATTTGCGAGTCGGAACGACGTCAAACTTTTCGCCCCAGATCGCCCGCCTTTCCTCGCCGCTGCCAACTTTTTCTGCCCGCAAAACCCGCACGTGCCCTACCAGCATTCATGCGAAGGCCCCCGACGCTCTCTCAAAGGAGGGAAGCCCCTTACAAAAAAGAGGGGACATGATGCCGAGCCCTCGCACCGGTTTCCACAAAATCCTCACCAAATTCCTCCAACGGCGCTCACCGGATTCGCCCCCATGCGTGACCGTGTGACCGTGTGACCGTGTGTCTGGAAGACCGTGAGACCGTGAGACCGTGTTTAGCCGTGCCCTGGTCGTCGCAGCCTCGAAGGCCGTGCCCTTATCGACCGTGACGGAGAACTCGCGGGCTTCCTTTTCTGCTGTTACTGCTGCTACTGCTGCTGCGACGGCGGCGACGAGGAGCGCCCGTCCGACCTCGGTGGTTGCTGAAGCCCTTACCTGCTTGGGCTCCCCCCGAAGCGTTTGCCCATCCATAGCGGTACTGCTACCGTGCCGTGGACCAGATCATGGGCCGGTCAGCGTCACGGTGCCCGCGACTATCCAATTGTTTCCTTTCCCGTTTCTCGTCGCCGACCTCCGGGCGAGGCTGGAGGGACGCAACATCGCTCGGCTGAACCGACAAATGGATACTGCTCATGAGAATGGACTGGATTTGGGGGTAACGCGATGGATTTGGCAGGAGAGCGATGGCAATGCGGGGAACCACAACTGGCGCTTCCATGGCTGACCCCCGTGAAGTTTTGCCACCGCCCTCCTCCTTCCTTCACCCGGGAATCGCCGGCAGACCGGCAGATGAACTCGGCATTCCCCCTACCCAGCAGGATGTTCTGGATTTAAAATTCGTAACTCCGCCTACCGGCGTGAAGGCGTGTTCGGCTTTGTTGGTCCTCGGTGGCCCCAACCGGTGCACCTGGTCGAATTGCACCGCGGACAATTCGCGCATCAAATGGAACATTTGGGAATCGTCGTCGCGCGAGTGCAATCTGTCTCCGTAGCTCAACTGGATAGAGCGTCGGCCTCCGGAGCCGAAGGTTGTGGGTTCGAATCCCGCCGGAGATACTCAACACTCCTCCGTTGGTACCGGAAGCCGCGCTTGGTTGAGGTGCATCACCTCATGATCTCAAGGCGCAGTCCCCTTGTTGCGATCGCCAGTATTGGTCGGTGGGGCAATCATTGCCTCTCCCGGCGAAGATTTTCCTCCGGTGATTGCCCCACCCTTCGGCGGCGTTCCTCTTGGCACCAGCTGGCTTTCACGGCCCGGCAACGCTGGTGACCATCTCCGCAGCGTCTAGGGTAGGGAACTTGCAACCGGGACCGCTAGCCAGCTTGGTCACTGGTCGGCGGCAGCATCGAGCCGGTCGCCCGTGGAGCGCCGCAGGTGCCCGCCAGTCGCTCGCCGACCAAAGCGCGAACCTGTTCTGTAGCTCTCGCTATTTGCCGGTGGCAGCAGAACTTGCCCGCACCGGTCGGCGTGGCGCAAGTCGAACCGCGCCTTATTGCTAGGCCAGACGGACCTTCTGTCCGCTCTGTGCGCTTTGATAGACGGCGCAGATCAATTCCACGCTGCGACGCCCTTCATATCCGTCGATCAACGGTGGTCGGCCTTCCTGTAGCGCCGCCAGGAAATCGCGAAACAGGGCGGCATGCCCATGGTGCCCAATGGCAGCGGGATCAGCCGCCCCGCCACCGGTCTTCGTCTTGCCGATCATCGCCTTGCGAAACGCTTCGTCTTCAGCAGTTTCGTTGGCAAACTCCCATTTGATGATGTCCTCTTCTTCGAGGATGGCGGTACCATGGGAGCCGGAGAGCTCGATTTTCTTCAGCGATCCGGGATAGGCAGCCGTGGTGGCCTCGATCACCCCCAACGCTCCGTTGGCGAACCGTAAGCTGGCAGTGGCCACATCCTCCACCTCGATGCGCTCGTGCGCGACGGTGGCCGTATGCGCCATGACCTCTTGCACGGACCCCATGAGCCACAGCAACAAATCGACACTGTGGATGGCTTGATTCATCAATGCTCCGCCACCATCGAGCTGCCACGTTCCGCGCCAGGCACCGCTGTCGTAATACTCCTGGGTGCGGTACCACTTTACGTAAGCGTCGCCGAGGGCAAGCTTCCCAAAGCGTCCTGCCTCCACCGCCCGCTTCATCGCTTGGCTCGATTCATGAAACCGCGAGGGGAAGATGGTCGCCAACTGCACCCCCGCCTGCTCACACGCCTGGATCATCTGATCACAACGATCGACGGTCACTTCGAGCGGTTTCTCAACGATGACATGCTTCCCGGCCTGCGCCGCGGCCAAACATGGCTCCAGGTGCGCCCCGCTCGGCGTGCAAATGGTCACCACCTGAACCCGCGCATCGGCAAGCATCGCCTCCAACTGCTCGTAGGCGGTACAGCCGAATTGGTCGGCAAACTTTTGGGCCGACTCAGGATTCCTACTGTGGCAGGCAACAAGCTCAGCTCCTTCGATCTCCGCCAGGGCTTGCGCGTGAAATCGAGCGATCATGCCACAACCGATAACACCGAATCCGATCGTCATCGTTCTTTGTCCTCGTCCCACAAGGTAAATTAAGGTGTGTCAAGAGGTTCTTGGCTCGGGAGTCGTCTCCTCTCCCGCTGCCACATCGCATAACTCCAATGGCATCTCGGCTTCCGGGTCGCCAACTCGTAGGGCCTGCTGCCCTCGAAAAATCCGCTCCAGCGGTTCACCGATCAGCTTGCCTCGCCAGCTTTTCAACAGGTCCGGCAGGGGGCGTTGGCCGGGCCCCTCGCCGCCATCGTCGCCCAACCAGTAGCCGATCAGTTTCCCCACGTCATCGGAAGAGCCCACGATGCCCGGGGCGATCCGATGACTGCGGCACAGATAGGCCATGGCCGCCGAGAGGAACTGCTGCAGCAGCGACGCGTGCCTGGAGCGGGGCGTGCCACGTTGCCAGGGCATCTCTGCCGGAGGAGCAGCCGTCAACCCTCGTTCAATACACTGGGCGATCTCCGGAAGGAATCGCTTAAAACCTTGATGGTGCAAGCCTCGTACGTGGGCGATCTTCTTCGGGTCGGAGACGCCACGCCGCGCTAGCTCGACGATCAAATCATCGCGCAACACGCGTCGGGGAGGCAAGTTTTTTTGTTGCGCGCGGCGCTCGCGCCAGCGCCACAACTCCCGGGCAATGGACAGCCCTTCCGGAGAGAGCGCTTGCACGCCCGACAAACGAATCCACCCTTCTTGCTTCTGGGTTTCCACCAGCCGTTGTTGCCGCATGAGCAGCTCATCATGCAACCACGTGTCCCGCCCCGCTTCCCGTAGCTGCTCGGCCAAACGATCATAGAGAGCATGGAGATGATAAACATCCAAAGCCGCGTAGTTCAGCTGCGATCGGGTCAAAGGACGCGTGCGCCAATTCGTTCGCGTCTCGCCCTTGGGAGCCCGTATCCCCAATTCCCGCTGCAACAATTTGCCATAAGAGGCGGGGTATTCGCCTCCCATCATCCCCACAGCCACCTGCACGTCAAACAATTGCGGAATGATGCCTCCGGTGGCCCGATAGACGAATAGGATCTCTTCTCGCCCCGCATGAACGATGACACGACGTTCCGGATCGCTGAGGAGGTTCCACACGGCGTCGAGAGAAAACCCGGCTTTGGGGTCGATCAGAAAAACACGCTCCCGCGTCGCCAATTGGACGAGGCACAGATCCGGTTGATAACAATCCTCGGCCACAAATTCCGTGTCGTAGGCGATCGACGGTGCGGCTTGGAGCACTTCCAATGCATCCGCGAAGCCTTGCGCGTCGTCGATTAGCATGTATTCCAAGTTTTTCTCACGACTCAACGGCTTGCTCTCGGTCGAAGCAATACAAACCAGGTCCAGTTACCACAGTCTCCAACAGCGATAACGGAAATCGTGCGTCGCCGGTCGCCCGCCCGCTTGCGGACCGGCGAGTCCACCGGGCGCTTCTGCAGCCTTGGTCGCACTGGCCCCAGTTCCGTTACCTGCCGGTGCTTCTCCACCACCGTGCCTCTGCTCGGCCCCTTACCGAATCGGGGAGCCAACCCATATTTTGGGACGGCGCGAGGATCGCTCATTAGAACCACTGCAGGGGACTTTGCCAAGTTGGGGCGAGCGAGCCACGCAGCGCGGTTCGCGCCGCCAGGTGCCCCCTAAGCAAGATGAAGCCCACGACCACCGACAATCGCCGCACCAGAATCGGTGTCGGCAACGGGGGCTAGCGTTCTGCCGCCCGTGGAAGCAGCAACAGGGAACTGATACACGGCGATTGGTCCACCTGGGGGGCGTGCCATGCGCCGGTGGCATTCATCATCTTGCCCGGGACGGATAACATAGCGGCTCAATGGAACGAATCCCCGTAAACGTTTCTCGGCGCCACCCTGGAGACGGCGACGATCGGCGAGGTGTGTACATGGAAAATAAACAAGAAAATAGCTGGCTGCAGGTTGGATCCAACGGGCGATTGCCCACTGTCGGACTCGGGTTGTGGAAGATCCCTGAAGACGATGCGGCGGACGTCGTCTATCAGGCAATCGCCATGGGATACCGGCACCTCGATTCGGCGTGTGATTACGGCAACGAACGTCAGGTAGGCGAAGGGATTCGTCGCGCGCTCGAGGAGGGGATCTGTACCCGCCAGCAGTTGTGGGTGACGAGCAAGTTGTGGAATACCTATCATCGCGGTGAACACGTCCGTCCGGCGGTAGAGCGGACGCTTCGCGATCTGGGGCTGGAGTATCTCGACTTGTACCTGATCCATTTCCCCATCGCCCTGCGGTATGTTCCCATGGAGCAACGTTATCCGCCGGGATGGGTGTACAATCCCGATCAACCCGACGCGCGCATGGAACCCGATCCGGTCCCCCTTCAAGAAACTTGGCAGGCGATGGAGGCATTGCAGCGTTCCGGAATGGTCCGCCATATTGGTGTGAGCAACTTCAACTGCTCCCTACTGCAAGACCTCCTTTCCTATGCCGAGATCAAGCCCGCTGTCCTGCAGGTGGAATCCCATCCGTATTTGGCGCAGCCTCGGCTGTTGCGATTTTGTCAGGAACAAGGGATCGCTTTTACCGCCTTTTCTCCGCTAGGTGCCGGTTCCTATGTGCCGCTGGGTATGGCGGCGCCGGGCGATTCAGTTCTTCAAGAACCTGTCATCGGCAAGATCGCCCAAGAACTTGGTAAAACACCGGCTCAAGTCGTCTTGCGATGGGGCGTTCAGCGAGGAACGGCAGTGATCCCCAAGTCGGTTCACGAGGCACGATTGCGAGAGAATCTCAACCTGTTCGATTTCAAGCTGATCGACGAACAGATGGAGGCCATCTCGGCGTTGGACCGCAATCGGCGATTCAACGACCCGGGGGTGTTCTGCGAGCAGGCCTTCGGGTGCTTTTATCCTATCTTTGACTAAGGAGACCGGAACGCGGTTGACCTCTGGCCACGTCGCCGGTGGTGCGCCGAGTAGCCCTTTCCGAACGTTGTACCCGATGGACCTACGCCATGAGTTCTGAAAACACTTTTGCCGGAGCAATGGATGCGGCTTGTGATGCCGCCCGCGCTGCCGGACGAATTCTCCGTGATCGACTTGGAAAAGTGGCCGCCAAAGAGAAAGCCCCCGCCGATTTGGTGACTGAAGCGGATACGGCGGCACAGGCGGCGATCGCCGACATCGTGCGCAGCCGGTTCCCCCGTTATGCTTTTCTAGGCGAAGAGTCCCCGCCTCAACAACGGGAGGAAGCCGCGGCTAGTGGGGCTCCATTGTGGATCGTCGACCCCCTGGACGGCACGGCCAACTACGTCCATCGACTGGGAGGCTTTTCCGTCTCCATTGCCCTGTGCGTCGAGGGCCAACCACGTTTAGGAGTCGTGTTCGATCCGCTGGCAAACGTGATGTACAAAGCCCAGGTCGGCGGCAGGGCGACCAAGAACGGTCGCCCCTTGTCGGTCAGCGGCTGTTCCCAGTTGCGATCGGCCATGGTCTGCTGCAGCTTTCGCCCCGGAGTACGGCGAAGCGACCCGGAGGTGGATCAGTTCCTCAACATCTTGGAGTCGGCCCAAACGATCCGCCGCCTCGGATCGGCAGCATTGAATCTCTGCTACCTGGCAGAAGGATGCTTGGATGCCTATTGGGCCACATCGGTCAAGGTGTGGGATGTCGCGGCCGGATACCTGATTGCCCACCTGGCTGGCGCCCACATCACCAACCCCGAAGGAGAGCCGTTCGATCTGTGGCACCCCCGACTATTGGCCACCGCCTCGAACGAACTCCATGAGGAGCTGCTCTGCTGCTTGCATACCACGGAAAAACTCAGGTGAGCAATCGCCATCGCGCCCACAGGGCAGGCACTTCCTCTATTGGAAATCCCGGCGACGTGGCCAAAGCCTGCCACCCCAACTCCCGATCCTGGACGCCATAGTACAAACCGATTTCTGGAAAGTCGGCAGTATCCAGCCCGTAGAGGACGTCGGTGTGGATGGCCGCCACCACGCGATACCTTCCCTCGACCAACCGCGCTCGAACTGCGAACAGATCATCCGGAGGTGGCGGGGGATGGTCCGTAGCTCGCGGGATCACTCCCCACGTCGCAAACGGGCGGTCCGCTTTTCGCCCCTTCCCCAAGGGACAAAACGCGAAGCGATGGCAAAACTGGTTGGCCCGCTGTAGATCGGCACTGAACCGAGTATTGATCCATACATGCAACCCATCGCTGTCCTCCGGTCGGGATTCACGACACCAGGGCAACTGCCGCTTTCCCTGCACGTCCACCTGGAAGAAAAAAGCGTTGGCCCCCACCGCTAGGCGAACCTGAGCAAATTTCGGCTGACCGGCCAACTCACTGGTCAAACAAGGCACAATGGCTTCATCGGGCAGCGGCTCGGGATGGAACGAGAACTGCCGATCCAGCCGCCATGCCGTCAGCCGCAGGCGCAGTAACACCCCGGGCTCAATCACTCTGGCAGGATCATCGCCTGATGCCACATCCCCCACCGCTTACCTACCTCTCCGCCTGACCCAAGCCCATCGAATTCCCATCATCCCCAAGCGTCATCGTAAACCGCTGCCGCTATACCCCCGAAGACTACTTCTTACCTTGAGCACGTTTTTGCCGAAAAAAATGAGTCAGCAGAGCCCCGCAATCGGCCGCCATAACTCCTGACGTTACCTGACATCGATGATTCAAGCGTGCGTCGTCGAGCAATCGATACAGGCTATCGACGGCTCCAGCCTTCGGATCAGCAGCCCCGTAAACCACGCGCGGAATCCGCGACTGCAGGATGGCTCCCGCACACATCGGACATGGTTCCAACGTAACATACAAGGTGCAGCCCTCAAGACGCCAGCTTCCCACGGCTGCAGCCGCTTGAGTAATGGCAATCATCTCCGCGTGGGCCGTCGGATCGTGTAGCGCTTCACGCTGGTTCCACCCCGCACCGATCACTCGCTTCTGGCACACGATCAGTGCCCCCACCGGCACTTCGTCTTGCTCCATGGCGTGGATGGCTAACTGCAAGGCACGCCGCATGAAGTGCTGATCCTCGCTGTAATCACTACAGTCGGCATTAGAAGCTGGCGCGTGGCCAAGCGGCCAACCGGGCTGCTGATCAGACGATGAGAATTCGGAGTCGACCAAGGCGTTGCTCTCACTTCGACGGGGCGGACTTCGGGGAAACAGCCAGGGGACGCCAACGAAAGTTGCGCACTGCTGCCTTCGTCATGAAAGTGGCCAGGCCCAGGGGTTGGTTCGCATACACCTCGATGCGGGTCGAAAACTCGTGGCCTTCCCTCTCTTGACGAAAGAACTCCTCTCCGTCGATCCACACTCGGACATACTCATCGTCGACGCGCACCAGGAAACGATACCAACGGTCGTTCTCAAAATCCTCAGCAGTCGTGGTGGCGTTCTCCGAGGCATCGAATCCATCTACACTGCTCAGACCAACGATCGTACCGCCCCAGCCACCAGCGATCAACGAACAGAATTCCTCACCCACCGGAAATGTCAAACCACAAAAGAAATCGCGTCCCTCCAACCGGCTCGCCTCCAAGTAGATCTCGAAGTTCTCCTTAGGAAAATCCTTTCCCAAATAGGTGATGCCATTGAGGGGATCTCCCGCTTCAATTATCAGTTGCTCCCCATCGCGCCGCACCACTCCTCGCTCCCCATAGTCGGTAATCTCCCATCCACTGAGCCCTTGCGGAGGCAACAGGGGACGCCATCCTTCCTTGTCCGGTTGGCAACTCGACGTCGTCCACACCTGATTGGCGGGCGGTTTCGAGGGAGCATCGCCCCGCGATTGGTCCGCCTCCTTTTCCTGAGCGAATGCCACTCCGATCCAACTGGCAATGGCTACCATCACCAGTCCCCAGCATGCCTGCCACTCGCGCACTTGAAACCCTCCTCTTACCTGCTGGTGCGACGTTTTCCACTTCACGTCTTCCGGTGGAAACGGACGCCCAGCGATGCGTACCTTTCCGTCAATTCTCTTCCCTTGGCTTCCGATGATCACTGAGGAAGGACCGCCGCAATCGACGGGGTCAACGTCCCCCAGCTGCCGCCAATCGCTTCATTGTACCCCACTATGTCGGGACGATCAGTACGACCAGCGGCGACTTGGTAGCGTTTCACGTCGATGGCAATGGTACCTTCGCCTCGCCAGTGGCCGGAATTTCCGACTGGCACGCCAAGCATGTGCGCGGAGCGCAAGGGAGATTACAATTAGTACCAGTATTCCACAAATCGCTAAACCTACACGACCATCGATCGCTGGACGTCCATCCACACGGTGGCGATGGTCGCTGGCTGCCTATTGGGGGCCGATGGCCGCACTTATCTTGATCGCCTACTGGGGAATGCTCGTGGTGGCCACCCACCTGCCAGGGCCCATGCTCCCCCGGGGCGTCGGACATATGGACAAAGTCCTCCACTTCACGGCTTTTTGCGGATTGAGCCTGCTCCTGGGGTGGACGCTGCGAGTGGATCGCTCGCGCTGGCGCTTTCTGGCGGTCTTGGGGGCCGGTATCGTCTATGCCGGCATTGATGAGTTTACTCAGGGCTTCGTCCCCCGTCGGCACCCGGACATCGCGGATTTCGCGGCCGACACCGTCGGCGTATTGATCGGTACCTCAATCTTCGTCGTCATCGCCTTCCTGGCGACACGCTGGGGAATAGGTGTAGCGTCTCCGGCGGCAGGCTCAGATTCTCCCCGGTCCCCCTGAGCCGATCCGGATCCACTACCGAGGCGTGGTTGGCAGCGTCTTGCCGAGGCCAGCGAGGGAAGAAAAATGGCCTCCCGCGAGATCACCATGCGGATTTCATCCAGAGAACTCAGCACTTCGGCGCGGTTGCCGCTCACTCCAGTCCTTCAGCGACTCGTCCCAAGCACGTAGCGCGGCATACTCCGCGATCGACCGAATCCCCAGCTTCTTCAACGCTGTATTTCGTCGCCGTTCCACCGTCCGCGAACTCACATCCAAACGCACGCAAATCGCCTTATTGGGAAGCCCCTCGGCAGCTAACTCCAAGATTTTCGATTCCGCTGCCGTGAGTCTGGCAAGCAACTGTCGAGCGAGTTCGGCACGTTTGCGTAGTGTGTACTGACGTATACTCTCGCTTACCGCCTCCCGTATCAGCTTTACCAATTCCCTCATCGCTGGCCGTGCAGTAAGGAAGGTGGCGATCGCGGGAATGCGCATCTTGAACGCCTCGTGTCCATGCGTTTGCTTGGCCCAAGCAACCATTTCTAGCGAAGCCTGTCGCTGGGACAATCGATGGGCGATCCGCATCAACTCAGACACCTCATTGGCCACTTCCACCGCCAGGCAACCAACATCGGTAGGAGTCACCGAGCCGATTGCGGCCTCCGGAGTACCAAACGGTTCTGCTGCAATCCCATGCTCGCTTAAGCAGCGGATGATGCTGACCCGTTGGGACGGCGACGGTACCACAACCAGCACGCGCTCGCTGCTCGGGACTGGGATAAGTCCATGCAAGGATTCGGGAAACATGGCAGTGTCCGATTCTTCGCGAGCCGTGAATGTTCTGGCCAACGCTCCAGCTTCACCTGCAAGAAAGACTGCAACCGTTCCGCCCCTCCGGCAATCGCCAACCCTACGCAGCAGGCGTACCCCGCCTTGCCTATCCCTATTGAGACTATCCCAGGCCTGGCGTAGCTATCTGGTAACGAAACGGTGGTGAAGCAGACGTACCAAGCTCTCTGCCACCTACTCAGGGACAAATCCCCGCGGAAAACGCTCTTAGGGATTGAATAAGAGGCAAAAGACGAAAATCGCCCTCTACCTGTTAGGAACACAAAAAGCGCCGGAGTATCCTCCCAAAAAAGTGAGCAGGACGCCCAAAATGAGGGGAAACCCGCACAAAGTGGTCGTCCTCTGCCCCTCCATACCACAGGGAGATCCCTCCCCAGCGGCCAGTGGTAAGCCGGACCGAAAAAAGCATCACGCTTGACGACGCCCCACGCCAGGCCACACGGCAGCTTCGATGGGTGCTCTTAGCCGTCAATGGCTGCCAAACTTGGCAATCGAGAACCAACGAGCAGACGCGAGCAGCACGTCGGTTATGGTGGCACGAGCCAGAGGGGGCCGCGGCCACGAAGGCGCGTCCTGAGAACCGGGCGCACTTCAATCATTCACCGCGGCCGAGAAAGAAGAGCAGGGAACTCGGCGGGAAAGCGCGGTTACACTGCGATGCTCATGAGTTTGCGCCACCTTTCGAGAGGAAGCATCACCCGACTGAGGCCACGCAGAGGAACGCGACCGGAACGCCACCAGTCGCGAGCCTCATGTAAAAGTTCTACTTCTTCTTCTCCACGTGGATGGTATGAGACCGCGACCGAGGACAGAACTTCTTCAGCCGCAACTTCTCGCCACCGGTCTTCCGCTTCAACGTGTAGTTGTATTCACCACACTCTTCGCACACAAGGTGGATGACTTCTTTCTTCTTCTTGCTCTTAGCCATTTAAGAACTCCTGACGCCTCCGGATGTTTACTTGGAATCTGATGCTTGCGATTGAGCGTCTGCCGCGGCCTGTTCCGACTGAGCAGCAACCTCCTCGCTCCCGCCATCCGGTTGGCCTGCCTCCTGGCTGGGTGGCGTGGAGTCTTCAGGCGCGGGCGAATCCTCGGTGAAACTCGGTTTCTCGCTACGTTCGACGACCCGGTCATGCTTGCCGACGAACTCGAGAATGGCTCGCGGTCCGGCATCACCCAAACGAGGCGTCGCCAACCGCAAAATTCGCGTATAACCACCAGGGCGGTCTTCAAATCGCTCCGCCAGAATATCAACCAAAATCGAGACGGACTCGCGATTGCGCAAAATCTGCAACAATCGCCTTCGCGCTGCCACCGCGGGCGCTCGCGCGGCTACCCACTGAGCATGCCTTTCGCTCTGCCGCCATTGCTGCCAAGCGTCCGTATGGGGTTCGGCGTCGGTGGCGAACTCCTGCGACGCCAACTCGGCAGCCCGCGCCTTCCGCGCGATCGTAATGCATTTTTCCACCAATGGCCGCACCTCTTTCGCCTTGGCCACCGTGGTGATAATCCTTCCCTTCACCTTCGGCTCGTTCCCCCACAACTCCGCGTCGGGACGCTCGGTGAGGATCAATGCATTAGCCAGATTTCGATAAAGAGCCTTGCGGTGGCTGGGTGACCGACCGAGTACGCGACCTTGTCGTTTGTGACGCATGATCTATCCGTTGATTTAGCAAAGACTGAATGAACCTGTCTTGTCGAAAAACTACCGATAGGACTGTGACGAGGGAAGCCGCATGCCCAGGTGAAGCCCCATCGTCGCCAGCTTCTCCTGCACCTCGGCCAACGTCGTCTCACCGAAGTTGCGAATCTCCAGCAACTGGTCCTCGTTGCGCTGCACCAACTCACGGATCAAGTGAATTCCCTCGCTCTCGAGGCAATTGGCAGCTCGCACACTGAGCTTCAATGCCGATACCGGCTGATTGAGCTTGGCTTCCAACTGGGCTTCCGCTGACCCCGGCCCACCGCGAGCAGTGGCATGGATTTGAAAACCAAGTTCCGTGTACTGCACGAAGGGATTGAGATGCTTGCGCAGGATTTTGCTAGCTTCCACCAACGCCATCTCCGGGCTAACCGATCCGTCGGTCCACACCTCCAGATTCAACCGGTCATAGTTGGTCTTCTGCCCCACACGGGTCTCTTCAACCTCGTAGCGCACCCGCACCACCGGGCTGAAAATCGCGTCAATAGGAATGATCCCAATCTCGTGATCTCGCGAACTGTGCTCCGAAGCGGGAACATAACCACGACCATTCTCCACGACCATCTCCATAAAGAACGGTGTGTCGGTGGTAAGCGTGGCCAACACGTGGTGCTTATTGATAATCTCCACATCCGCATCGGTCTGAATGTCAGCCCCGGTAATCTCACCGGCCGTATCTCGCTCGACGGTAATCACGCGCGTCGAGTCGCTGTGATTCTTCACCACCAACGACTTGACGTTGAGCACGATGTCGGTCACGTCCTCCAACACCCCGGGGATCGTGGTGAACTCATGCTGCGCACCGCGGATCTTGATCTGCGTTACCGCCGAACCCTCCAAAGCCGACAACAACACACGACGCAGGCTATTACCAATCGTCGTGCCGAACCCCCGCTCGAATGGCTCGGCAGTGAACTTACCGTACGTCGGTGACAGCGTGTCTTGGTCAACGTGTACTACGCTGGGCAATTCCAGTCCGCGCCACTTGATATGCATAACCAATCGTTCCTATGCAGTTACAAAACCAAAGAACCTTCATTCGACCCGACCAACGTCGTGCGGCTGGCTAGCCCACCAGCGCGTCAGCCACCGAGGCTCAACCGAGCCCCCCCCTACACGCGGCGCCGCTTCTTCGGCCGACATCCGTTGTGAGGAATGGGAGTAACATCCTCGATCACCTTCACCGTCAACCCGGCCGTCTGCAAAGCCGTAATGGCGCTTTCTCGCCCCGACCCCGGCCCCTTGACGCGCACCTCCAGTTCGCGGACCCCAAACTTGGCCGCCTTCTCCGCGGCCTGCTGGGCAGCAACCTGACCGGCAAAGGGAGTACTCTTACGACTCCCCTTGAATCCTGCCGTGCCCGCACTGGCCCAACAGAGCGTATCTCCCTTGGTGTCCGTGATAGTCACCGTGGTATTATTGAATGTCGCGCGAATGTGCGCAATGGCAACCGTGACGTTGCGACGCTGACGACGTTTCTTGACCTTAGCCACCGAAAACCCCTCACTTGACAAAAACCGATCTGGCGAGCCACATTTGCCGGCAACCTATCCGCCGATACAAACCACCGCCGCCTACCGCAAGTCCTTCACACCCTTCTTTCCAGCCACCGTCTTGCGCGGCCCCTTCCGCGTCCGCGCATTGGTCCGCGTCCGCTGCCCACGCACCGGCAACCCCTGACGGTGCCGCAACCCTCGGTAACACTTGATCTCACGCAGCCGATTGATGCTTTGCGCCACCTGCCGGCGCAACGGCCCCTCGACCGTGTAGTCACGCTCCAACAAGGCTGCCAAACGACTCAGCTCATCTTCGTCCAAGTCACGCGCCAGCCGATTCGGATCTATCCCCGTCTTGTGGCACAGCTCTCGCGAAATGTATGGCCCCACCCCGTACAGATAGGTCAACGCAATCACGACCTTCTTGTCATTCGGGATATCAACACCGAGCAAACGCGGCACGAAACTCTCCTTTGTTTACGCAAGTGCTTACTGGACACGCAGTTATGTGCGAACTCAGGCATCCGGGACGCCCGATGAATCGAGCATTTTATAGGATGTCACCCAGGTTTGGCAAGGCTTAACCGCTAATTCTGGCCTAGGCCGCGCGCAGCGAGTTGATGCAAGCCATGCGGCGTGGTGAAGTGACCGACGAGCTTCGTGAGAGCGTCGAATCGGCCCAGCGTCGCGAGCAATCGGTCCTGCAGTCACTCCTACGGCCGCCACAGGTCGAGCGATTGAGACAACGGTTGGGAGCCCCTTTCGACACATCCAAACTGCAACGAATCTATCCGATGGCTCCCGAACTGGTCGATTCGGGGCATTGGATCAACACTTCGCCGCTCACCATGCGATCGCTCCGAGGAAAAATCGTTTTGGTGCACTTCTACGCGTTTCAATGCCACAACTGCCACGCGAATTTTCCCATCTACAAACGCTGGCACTCTCGTTACCACTCGTCGGGTGACGTCGTCGTATTGGGCATTCAGACACCGGAAACGTCCGCCGAAGCCGATCCGGCCCGCGTTCGCCAGGCTGCCCAGGAAGAGGGCATCGAGTTTCCGGTGCTGATCGACCTGGACAAGAAGAACTGGCAGGCCTGGGGCAACACGATGTGGCCGACCGTCTACGTAGTCGACCAGGACGGCTACATCCGTCTGTGGTGGCAAGGCGAACTCAATTGGCAGGGCGCCACCGGCGACCAGACCATCGAGCAACTGATCGATAGCCTCCTCCGCCATTAGCGCGCGACATCCGGCTTCCTCCGTCAACCATTTTCGCTTAATCCACCCCCCGCAAACCCTTCTTCAGTAGCCAGTCGGGCATTCAATTACGGTGGCGGGAGATGGAGTTTGAACGCCAGTTCGCTTGCGGCCTGTGCGGGGAATGGGATACGATCGGCCAGTTTTTCCGTAGTTTGAAGGTCGATCTTGTAATCCTCCCCCATGACGACGTTGAACCACCGCTCGCGATCCATTACCACGCGATACATCTTTTCGTCTTGCGTTTGGGCGATGAAGGGGAGGTAGAGCTGGATCGGTTGTTGGGCAAGCTCCGCTTTGGCTCCGATGCGGTCGATACGCCCGCTTCGTTGTTCAAGTGTGCTCGGATTCCAGCATAAGTCGTGGTGAATCATGTAACGACAGTTCAAATGCAAATCGACTCCCTCGGCCATCACGCTGCTGGCAATCAGGACCTCGGGATAAAACGGCGTGTTGAAGGTCAACATGAGTCGCTGTCGAGTCTCGGGGTGCGTTGCCCCGTTGATCAGTCGCACGTTGGGCAACAATTGCTCGGGCCTGGCGTCTTGCAGCTCGTCGTCGGTAAACACCGCCGTTGCGTCTCGCCCCAGGTGGGTACCGGTCTGTATGCGCTTGACGGCGTCGATATATCGACGCCGTTCCTCTTCCCCGCAACGATCTGCCAGGAACCTGAGAAACTGACTCAGGGTTTCCTTCAACGTCAGGCCGGACAAGTCGGGAGTCTCCCACGCATGGCGGATCGCTTCCGCATCGAGCTTGCCACGATTGAGCGGAAAGAACCGGACCAGAAACGACGGCGTGCGGACGTTGCGGCGAACGACCTCCACCAGATCCTGCCGCCATTCTTCTAACGACGGAAACTGGCAGATCAGACGATTGGATTCCTCATCACAGGTTCGGCGAATTGGCGAATCCTGATCGAAGAATCGCTTACCGATTCCTTCCAGCTCGGCTGCCACTTGATTTTCCGGCAGACTCAACTTTTCCGCGCCCAGACGCAGGATTTCCGTACGAATCGCCTGGGAAATCAACTGCCGCAAGACGCGACTGGTTGCAACGTAATGACAGAAGACAACCACCTTTTCGCGTCGTCGCCAGATATCGACCACTCGTTGGACGGTAGCAGCGACTTTCGGGTGACTACCTCCGCCACTTTCCCCCTTCGGCAGGAGCGCTTCGAGGTGATCGAGGTACCACTGCAATTCCTCGTCGACTTCGACCGGTTGAGTGTCCTCATCATCTTCGTCGGTCGCCTGTGCGCCACCGGTAGCGCGGGTGTGCAGAAAGGCTTCGAAACTGGAGGCCAGGCCTTCGGCGAAGACCGGTCGCGAATCGGGGTGATGTGAAGTGGCTCGGGCCGCCAGCAGGAAAGGCAGCAGCGACTGGCCTTCCACTGGGATGCCCTGTTGATCGGTGTCGTCTTGATTGCCAAGGATGGCTCGGCCCACCAGACGCCGCCGACGGTCGATGTTGGCATGAGCCCCCGGCAGGTGCTTGGGTTTCAGGTGTCGAATTACCCACCTGCGCAGCATTTGTTCGGCCTCCGCCATGCGCTCTTTGGTCCGCGCGTAACAGCGCATTACATCGGCGGCGGCGTGGGTGAGCTGGCCGCCCTGGCGAGCCGTGGACCACCACTGTTCGTCGTGGTCATACAAAACACCGTCGACCTGCAAGTCGCCGCTCGTCAATCGTCCCCAGGCGTGATCCAGCGTCACCGCCGCTTCCTGCGCTGCATCGAGGGCCTCGCGCAGGGCTTTGCGCTCGATCGAGAATTCGTCGCGGTCCATTCGCGGTGCTCGCACACCGGTCCATCGAATACCGTCGAATCGATCGATGATCGAACACAGCTCGTGGTGTCCCAGTTGAAACGGAGTGGCCGTCAGAAACAGCATGCGTTCGAACGCGCCGGCCAGAGGACCTCGAGCGAATTGCTCCGCGTCCTCCAACGCTTCCTCCGAGCGGAACAACGAAGCCAACCGAGTTTTCGGATTCTTCAAATGATGCGCTTCATCCAGGATCAGCAGAGGCAGCCGCAGACGGGTTCGCGCTAGGCACTCCTCCCACAGCGCCCTGGTCGCGTCCTTGATCACGTAGCGGGCGTGGTTCAGGTACATGTCGTAGTTGTCCGACCACCGCCGCGGAATCTGTTGCACGGCTTCGAAGACCAGGTCCGTATCGAGGCCGGGTAGGGCGTCGATAACCGGTTTAGGTACCGGATCATCGTCCGCTAATCCAATTGGCTCGAGAATCTTCAACCACTTGTCCGGATTGGTCTCGAGCAATTTGCGCCAGATGTCGGGATCATGTTTCTCGACCCATTTCATACTCAAAAGGTTTCCCAAGGACCGATGCAGGGCGCGGCGAAGTGTGGCGATGCCTCGCTTGCGGTAGAGACTCTGGCGGATCAGAGCCAACATGACCCATCGATCGTTCAGCCCACGGCTCATCGCACCATGCGTCATGAAAATGAGCGAGTTTCGGCGACTGGGAGGATCGTCGACCATTTTGAGGAACTCGACCGCTCGATCCGCCGTGCTCCATCGAATGCGTCGAGAAACAGACGGCGGCAAACACTTCTCGCAAAAGAGCGAAAAGTCCGCACACCACTTTTCCTTCAACGCAGGCGGTGTCATCACCACGACCGGATGCTTGCCGCGATTATTCAAGGCGACTGAGACTGCGACGGCCAGGGCCACGAAAGTCTTGCCCATGCCAACTTCGTCCGCCAGAATTACGCCCGGCTGGTCGGCCATCCGTCGAAGAATCTCCTGCGCCGTCCGCTGTTGACGCGCAGCATCCTCAGCCGAAATCCGCGCTTTCACGTACAGATCGATGTCATCGCAAAACGGATACAGCATGCTCATGTCGCCACGGCGTCGAACACAGATTCCACATACACCCGCAGATTCTCCGGTGCATTTGATCCCAACGCAGGCACCAATCGGCGCAGCTCAGCAATAACCTGGCGGATTTCCTGCAGGTGCACAGCAGGGGGCACGCAACCCTCCTTTGCTTCCACACGTGCACGGGACAGCTCGAGGACCAGTTCGGCAATCAAAAACGCTTGCTCTTCATCCGAACGGGACTCTCGGATGAGCGCTTCGGCCAGGGCGGTAACGCCAACCGGTCCCCGCAACCGCCATCGCAAGCACTCGAGCGTGGCCACCGGTCGTTCCAATCGCTTGCGCAAGGCGCCAAGTGCCCAGGAAATGCGCCGCGTTCGCTGCAGCAGAAACTGGCTGGTATCGACACGTTGGTGGGGATCAATGGACGGTCCCTCCGATTCGAGCTTGCCAGACCGCTCAAAGCGACGCAAGTAATCGTGCATGACTCGATGCAATGGGCGTGCCGAACTGAGGATCGCGATCAGCAAATCCAACGGCAGTTGCTTCAGTTCGTCGGGCGCCGGCAACACTTCTGCCTTTGCCACGTTGATCGGTCACCAGGCAGCCCCTTCCGCTCCATTCCATCGCACCCACAAACCGGCCGGCGGACGTTCCTCGCGCCAAGGAATATCGCACTGCTCAGGTGAACCCTGCGCCGTCCATTCCGGCTCACCCCACAATCGCTGTTCGTCTGCATCCGTAAATAACTCCCATCCGGCCGGAGGGGGGCCAGCGAAAGTCAAACGTAGAGTCGGCTGATGCTGCTCGTCACAGTCGAAAATCGCCTCGCCAAAGCTCGGTGGCAACAGCACGGTGTCGACTGGAGCTTCATCTTCGGCTGGCAATGGCAACCACCTCACGTCCAAGTCCAGGTCGACCGGCTCGCTTTCCGGGAAGCTCTCCACCAGTTCCTCCCAGGCTTCCGCGGCGCGGTACGAATCGACCAGGTAGACGAGGTTGGCCTCCAGGTTTGGATGCGCGCTGAGTCCCGTTCCAGCGCTGGTGAAATTGCTTGATCCGATCGAGTACATGCCCCACCGATCGCATTCCAGCAGGATGCCTTTCGCGTGCAACGGGCGACCGCCCGGCAGGACGACTCGATAGAAATCGGTCGTGGCACCGGGACGTCCTGGCGGCTGAGCGAGCAACAGCGATTTGGGGGCGTGCAACAGTATGCCCTTTCCCTCAGGCAAATCCTCGCCGGAAACATGGAAATGCACCGCCGCGTCACCCCGTTGGCGGATCAGTTGCCACAATTCGCGCGCCGGAGCATTGTCGGCCGCTGGCCGATCGAAGAACGGACTTACGACGCTGGCGACGTCAGGCGGAGAAGCGCTCGGCCAAGATTCGCGCAGTCCTTCGAACGCCGTCGGGCGATCTGGGCCGGTGAACAGGGTGCGGACGCGCAGCCCACGCCGCCGCGCCTGCGCATCCAAAACTCCCCAGTGTTTGCATTCGTTCATGACGCGATTCAACAGCGCGTTCCAACGGTTCACGGCCGGGTTGCTAATGCCGTCCGTTGAAGCGTACGTGGCGCATTCCTGTAGGAACCCGACCGTCTCGGTCAAGCAAGATACCGGCACGTCGCTATCGGGGTGAAAATCGAGAACTCCGAACACCTCCAGGTTCTTGCGATAGGCATCTTCGGTCAGATTGGCCGAGGAGATGATCAGCCGCGCCAGATTGGTCCAGTAGAGCAAACAGACCTTGGCATGCAATAATCCGCGCCGCAACCGCGCCGACAGCAGATCCCAGCGCAGGTTGCGCGTGCCCTGACAATGGTGCTGATCCACCAGGACGGCCGCGCAAGAGAGTTGAGCCATCTTCTCTTCGCGTTCGTAAAGATAGACCGGTCCATCCTCGATCGGATCGGACTCGAGCCCGAGGAACCTGGCCAGGCACTCCTCTTCGAAGAAAGCGGGGGTGAACGTGAAACTGGTGGCGACGACTCCCACCGGATCGCCCGCCCAATCGGGAGCCACCCAAGCGTCCAGCAGTTTGCCGCGCGCGGCGCTTTCGTCTGTCCGCTTCCTCTTGCCCATGACCTATCCCCCTAACCTGAGATCGCGAGCGAAGGACGACAGGGCTCTAGTACGGTAAGCATGCACGTACGCGTCGTCATTTCGGCCTCCGTGTTCGGTGACATACGCCGTCCGAATCATGCACGTTCCATCGTCAAAGCGGTCGAACCAAGGGGCTTTTCCGGCCGGCGCTTTGGCGTTCTGAACGCGACGGTGGTGTTGGAGCAGTCTTTCGACCCAATCGTCCACGGGTACCTGTTGGGCCAGGCCGGCAAATGTATCTTCAAAACGAACCGTCTGGTCGAACGGGGAAAGCAGCTCGGCGACATCGGCAAACATGCGAGGAACCGCCCTGGCAGCCCGCCGGACTCCGGGTAGGCGGGTGAATTCCTCAGGCGCAACGCGCCGCCGGTTCTGGGACATGCAAAACAGGCAATCGTCGAACGCATCCTGCAGCAACCGGCAGAACCGCTCGTAGGTATCGATCGCACGAAGCAGTTCTTTCAGTTGCGGGCTGGCCCTGGACATGATCCACTCGTGAAATCGTCGTTCGGAAAACGACCGCTGCTGCACTTCGCCCCACCATGTCTTCCAGCCTTCCGGATGAACCAATCCACGCAATAGCTCGCCGCGAAACCCGCTCGCATCATTCAGCAGCGCTCGAGAAATTATCCGCGATTCCTGTGCTCCGACGTCGTAGATGTCCAAATGGTCACTTAAAAAATTCCAGCCCGTCCAGCCGTCGCGGCGAGCAACGGCTCCAGCGGCCAGCCCATCCTTGATGGCCTCGATCATCTGTCGCCGAATCCGATTCCCCTCGCCATCACCCGAACTGATGAAACCGTCCAGTCCCTGCTCTTTCTCCCACGTTGTCAACAGATCGTATCCGACTTGACCCAACCGCCCGGCAACTTCGATGCCGATGTCGCGAGCCAAAGTGCGATAGACGCCATGGAAACCGAAGACGTTGGGTGCCTTGAGATAGCGGCTGCGCGACAGCGGCACTCCGTCACGAACCGCCCGCGTGGCCTTGTCCTGTCCTGGCAAACCGCGCAACCGCTGCCGATCGGTCGTCGTGCGCACCAGACCCTCTACCAGATACCATTCGAACACTTGCCAAGGCTCACTGACGCCGTCGGCCGCGACCGTCTCTTCATCGAAATCACGGCACAGCCAGAGGGAAACCGCGATTGCGGTGAGGAACCGCGGATGCATCTGCCGTTCGCGCACTCCGGGCACCAGCCGCACCGCCAGAGCATCGGCGATTGAATACATGCCCAGCGGATCGATCGACCCTTCCGCTGAAACTCGCGGATCCGCGTCCGACAACTTCGGTAATCGCAACACCGGCTACTTTCGTTGAACTTCTCGATTCTCTTACATCCTTCAGGGCCTTTAGACCCTCGATCTCATTTAGGGCCTCCCGAACGCATGCTTCACATGCTCCAAACGAATCTCTACGTTCAGTTGACTCGTGTGATTCCCTTGAATCGGGTGATCCAATTGGACCGCTTGATTTGCTCGATTCGATCAAATCAATTGGTTTGATTTGACAAGCGTTTGACAATGCGAAGGGGCTTCAGACGACAAGCTGACAGCCGTCGGTCACCCGAGATAGTATATCGAAAACGGCTCCCGATGCATTCTCGAAAGTTGTGTTCTGGAGTTGAGGGAAAAGGTGGCGTATCCTGCTGATGTGGGCTTCCTGTCTGATGTAGGCTGCACCCATTTTTTGCACCAGGAGTTATTTCGACTGTTTGAGTTTCTTGACGTAATCCATGGTAAATCTGGATAAAAACTTCTGTGAATTGTGGCAAGATCGTGTTTCATGGAAGGAGCATACGCATGGAAGCCAGATACGAATCGCGCCAACAGGAGTTGTTAGAGGAATGCTCGGTAGCGCCTCAGGTGAAGAATGCAACCAACGCGCCATGAGCGAAGTCTGACGGGAAAAAAATGGATGCCGGCCATCACGGTGCAACAAATCCGGGAAGGCGTCAGCTCTGTCTTTGCGCGGCGGTGCCAATGCGGTACTCTCTCTCGCATACTGATCGAACACAAAAAACGCCGATCCGCAACGAACTTGCCCGCGTCTACCATTGGAAACAGCGCAAACGCCTGACGCCATTAAACATAAACAAAAGACACATCTAGAACAGTCGAACTAGATGACGTGACCGACTAAGAGGTATTCGAGCAGTCGGCTGTAATGACCTACCACTACGGACGCGGCTCTGGCCCTCTTGGCGGCCAACGTGCCCGTGTTAGCTGAGGCCTCGATTGCCGACGCGAAGGTGCGGATGTTTCGATCGGGCGAGTCGGAAACGCAAGTCACCGACCTGGCCGGGCAGGTCGCGTTCGCTGTCGGTTCCGGCACGTGGCAAGTCGCCATTAGTGCACGCGGGTTTCAGAACCTACTGAGCACCCTGATTGTCAACGGTGACCAGACGCCTGTGTTCAACTTGATGCCGATAGCCGTCAGTCCGCCCGCCGGGCCCGACCTGTGCGTCGTGCAAGCGTTCGTTTATCAAAACGGCGACCCGGTTTCCGGTGCCATCGTTAAAGCACGCTTGCGGGACGCCAATTCCACTATTCCCGCCGCCGTATTGTCGACTCAATGCCTCGAAGCGACCACCGATTCCAACGGCTACGCCGAACTCCAGCTCGTCCGCCAACCATCATTCACCTCTGGCCTCGGCATCTACATCATCGACATCTGGCACACCTCTCGCCGCATCCTCTCCCTCGAAACCCCCATCCCCAACCAATCCACGGCGACTCTCGACCAATTGATCTCTCTCCAGTCATGAATGAACGAGCCTGATCGTAATTCCTGCCGTGGGTTATCGCAGTGGAAGGCTGGTTGACGACCCCTGGTAGCATTGCGGCATTCGTGAATAATGGATAAAAATGCCAGCACAATCGCGTTTCTGCTGGTATACTTATCCATATGGCAAAACCGAAAGACGAATCTCGAGAACGAAGAGCGATCGCCGCGGCGCTGGAGGCGTTTCGTGCGGCCGGGGGACTGCTGCGCACGCGGGACGCTCTGAATGCCGGGATTCATCCCCGAACGCTTTACGAACTGCGGGACGAAGGGCGGATCGAGCAACTGAGTCGGGGCCTGTTTCGGCTGGCTGACGCTCCGCCACTGGGGGAACCGGACCTCGTCACGGTCGCGATCCGAATCCCGGACGGAGTGCTGTGCCTGATCTCGGCACTTGCCTGGCACAAGCTGACAACGCAGATTCCCCACGAAATCTACGTCGCCATTCCGCGCAACGCGGAAGCGCCGCGGATAGACTACCCACCCGTGCGGCACTTTTGGTTCAGCGGCGACGCGTACTCTTCCGGGATCGAGGTCCACACGGTCGATGACGTCAAGCTCCGCGTCTACAGTCGCGAAAAGACGCTGGCGGACTGCTTCAAATACCGGAACCGGATTGGTCTCGACACGGCACTGGAAGCGCTGAAGGCCTACCGACGATCGGGTGCCGTGAACGTGGAAAGCCTGATGCATTTCGCGGACATCTGCCGCGTCAAACGCGTCATGACTCCGTATCTGGAGGCGGTGCTTTGACGGACCACCCCCGCCGTAACGTCGCTGCCTCGGTTCGCCAGCGGCTGATGAACGCCGCAAAAGCCAGCGGACGCCCGTTCCAGGAAGTTCTGCAGTACTATGCGATGGAACGGTTTCTCTATCGCCTGTCGCAATCGCCTCACAGGGATCGATTCATTCTGAAAGGCGCGTTGATGTTCAACATCTGGGGGGCACTTGCTTCGCGCCCGACCAGGGACATCGATTTGCTGGCCCACATGAACAACGATGTCGATGCTATCGTGCCGGTGATGCGTGACATCTGCCGGCAGGAGGTCGAGCCGGATGGTCTGACGTTCGATGTGGACAGTGTGACGGGAGAGGTCATCAAGGAGGAGGCTGACTACTCCGGGGTTCGCGTCACGTTTCTGGGATTCCTGCAGAACGCGCGCATCGCGATGCAAACCGATATCGGGTTCGGCGATGTCGTCGAACCAGCCGCCCACCTGACGGACTATCCAACGATTCTGGAACTGGCCGGGCCGCGACTGCGAGCCTACCCCAGAGAAACGGTGGTCGCGGAGAAGTACCAAGCGATGGTCAAGCTCGGTCAACTGAACAGCCGGATGAAGGACTTTTTTGATCTCTGGATGCTCTCACGGCAATTCGCATTTGACGGTCCATCGCTGGCCAAGGCAGTGTCTCGCACGTTCGCCAATCGGCACACGAAGATGAATCCGAATCCAGTCGCATTTACACTGGAGTTCGCTGGGGATACCGTGAAGCAGACTCAATGGCGAGGCTTTTTGCGAAAGTCAAGACTTGAGATTGCTCCGTCTGATCTGGTCGAAGCCATCACATCGATTCGCGAATTCCTGGTACCGCTAACCGAGGCCCTCGTAGCGGGCCAGCCCTTCGACATGCACTGGGAACCGCCCGGACCCTGGAGGGCAAGACCTTGAATCCCACATCCCCAACCAACCCACCGCGACCCTCGATCAGTTGATCACTCTCCAATCATGAACGAATAAACCTGAGAGACGTACTTTCGTCACTCTACCATACATGGCGACAGCACGGGATCGCTTAGTTTCCCGCCATCGGAGTTCTCGCAATCAATTGATGACTGAATATGGCAGATCTATTCGCTCTTCGGTTTGGGCGGCGGTGGTGGTGGCGGTGGTGGCGTCTTTTTCGGAGGAGGATTCCAACCTCCATGCTTGTGCGTTTGCTGTCCTGTCTTGTCCGTCTTCTCGGGCCGAAACGGCCGCGAAGATGAGTCGTCCTTAGCTTTCACTGTCTTCATTTTCACTTCTTCCGGGTAAGAACTCCACAAAACGGATCTCCTCGCCGGGCACCAACAGCAACGGACATGCATGTAGATCCAATTCTTCTTCCTCTTGTTTGTCGTCGGCGAGCCACCGGGCATCGCGGAGCGCGACGTGTCCACCTGCTTGTCTAGACGAGTAGCCGCGGACTGCCCCCATGATTCTTCGACCATCCTGTAAGTGAATAACGGCATACTCGCGGTCCTCCATCCAAGCTGTGCGAAATGTTGTATCCCAATCGAAGGCCAAGGCGGCTGGCTGGAAATCCCGAACTTCTGCAGCCATTCAAAGGTTTTTCCGCTATTGCTGAGCTTCGCAATCAGGAGGCCCACCACTAGCGCGGACAAGGACAACCCAACTAAATCGGGAGTCGGAAGCCAAGACCACCGGGTAAGCATCCACCACAAAGCGTGAACCAACAGGGTGTATCCAAGCGCGTGCAAGACTGCTTCAACCGTCTCAAGTGGACGTTCGCGGTTTGTTAGCGCATGCACTACGACATACGTCAAGAAGCCCGGAAGGAGGGCAAACAGGAGACCATTGGCCTCGAGTTCGTTCACGTCAGGAATGGTGACACGAGGCATTTCGCACACGACGCAGTACCTGTACGACAACAACCTGGCCGACGGCCAGGGGTTGGACAACGCGGGCGGCATCGCGCCACCGCTGGGCGGGTCGGCGATCAACTTGACCGCCGCCCTGGCGAAACTGGCCGATCCGGTCGGCGATGGCAGCCTGTCGATCCAGTTCGACGCTACGGCCCCCGGCTCGGCCTCGGTGGTCATCAACGCGGCGGGCGAAGCCTCGTTCACCATCGCCGATGCGGCCGGACGGACGGTGATGAGCGGCCAGATCGATGGCAGCAACAGCCTGCTTGCCTGGTCGTGCCAGGTGTACGACGGGGTAGAAACGATCGCCGGTCTGGGTGATGTGCTGGTGACCCGCAACGTCGATGCCGCCGGCGGCGTGACCCGATCGCTGACCGACGGCGCCGGGCGGACGATCCAGTCGATCGACGCCTTGGGCCAGGTGACTCAATTCACCTACGACGCGGCCGGCAACCAACTGTCGGTCCGCGATCCGAACAACGTGGGCCAAGACGTGGTGTACGACGAACTGGGCCGAGCTGGCCTGACCACCGAGGCCTAGGAATTGCACGCTTTCGCGTGGCGCCGCCCCCGGTGAGCCGACAGACCGCGGCACGATCCTGTTGCCATCCGCGCCGCCTCGGCCATCATGGGCGGCTATTTTCCCCCGCGACGAGCTACCATCATGCGGTCCACCACTTCACGAATCTGGGCGAAAACCTCGTCCGGAGTACGCGTGCCATCAACGGTTACTAACAATCCTTGCCGGCGATAGTAGTCGAGCACCGGTGCCGTCCGTTCATCGAATACTTGCAACCGTGCCGCGATGGTTTCCGGCGTGTCATCGTCGCGATGTTCCTTCTTCGCCCGCTCCAACATCCGGCGGACCAGCTCCTCTCTGGGCACTTCCAAACTAAGCACCAGATCCAACTTGCGTCCTTGACGCGAGAGAAACTCGTCCAGCAACTGCGCCTGAATGATCGTCCGTGGGAACCCATCGAACAGACAACCGGCTGCACAGTCCGGCTCCTGCAATCGCGCCTCGACGATGCGCATGACAAGATGGTCTGGTGCCAATTGCCCCGCGTCGAGGTACTTGGCAACCCACCGTGCCAGCGCCGTATCTTGACTCTTGACCCGCCGCAACATCTCACCGGTGGAAAGCTGCGGAATTCCCAAGTAGTCAACGAGCTTGCGGCACTGAGTGCCTTTGCCAGCGCCAGGGGCGGCCGATAAAGACGATGAACATGCTCAGTGCCCTTTCGGAACATTCGCGGCAACAACCATCCACACGCCGCGAAGGCGCTGCACCCGATTCGCCGACTTATACTCGTGTCAAGGAATTGGAAGAGGCAGTTTCCCCGCCCTAACGATGACTCGTAGGATCGCAGTTGGCATCAGCGTCTTCCCGCCGCTTTGCCAGCGGCAGGGCGATCTCCTGCGCCCAATAAGTGACAATCAGCCCTCCAACAACCCCTTGTAATTTCGCATGAGCAAGTGATTATCGATCTTCTGAATCAAGTCGAATGCCACACTAACCGCGATCAACAAACCGGTCCCACCATAGAAGCTGGCTACCGAATACGGGATCTCCATCTGCAAATTGATCAAAATAGGAACGATGGCGACCAACGCCAAAAAAGCTGCCCCCACGTAGGTGATACGGATCATCACTTTTTCGAGGTAATCTGCCGTCCGCTTGCCCGGCCGGTAACCAGGAATGAACGTGCCGTGATCCTTCAGGTTTTCCGCCATCTCCTTCGGATTGAACGTGATGGAGGTCCAGAAGTAACAGAAGAAGAAGATCAGCGCTACATAGCTGACGATGTACAAGTAGCTTTGGCCAGTACCGAAAGCCGAAGACAGGGCCACAAAGATCTGCACCAGGGTCTGGTTCTCAAACGCTCTGGCCAGCCCGCCAAACAACACGCCCGGGAGCATCAACAAACTGCTGGCAAAAATAATGGGCATCACCCCCGCCTGATTGATGCGCAACGGCAGATACTGCTTCGTCCCGCCGTAAACCCGCCGCCCCCGTACGTGCTTGGCACTCTGCGTTTGAATGCGTCGCTGAGCCAACGTGATGTACACCACTCCAAACACCACCGCCACGAACATGGCAGCCAAGACGATCAATTTGTCGGGCCCAATCTCACCGCTAGAACCACTCAGCTCGGTCGTCATGTTCTGCCGCAACTCGATCAACGCCTGCGGCATCTGTGCTAAGATGCTGGCCATGATCAACAAGCTGATACCGTTGCCGATCCCATACTCATCGATCTGTTCCCCCAACCACATGAGGAACACGGTACCGCAGGTCATGATCAAGACGGCCGTGAGCTGCCACCCCCAGTACAGGTCGGTGGTTCCCGGCGCATAGAATTGCGGCGACACATTGGCCGGATTGCTCATGATCACGTATTTGAGAAACATCCAGCTCTGCAGCAGGCACAGAAACACCGTCAAGTAACGGGTGTATTCATTGATCTTCCGCATGCCGGTCTGCCCCTCCTTGCGCAATTGCTCGATGGGCTTCCACACACTTCCGAGCAATTGAAAGACGATGGAAGCGGAGATATACGGCATGATGCCCAATCCGAAGATCGTCAACTGCCGCAAATCGGTAGCGGCGAAGACCGAAAATCGCTCCAGAAACGTGTCCAGCTGATTGCCGGCACCTATCGTCCGTGGACTGATCATCGGCAGGGGGATCTGGTACCCGATACGGTAAACACCCAGCAAAGCCAAGGTCAGCAGGATCTTCTGCCGCAACTCGGGAATCGTGAATATGATGCGGATTTTTTCCCACATGGACTACGTCTCCATCACCCCCATGTAGCGGCCTACGACTTTTTCGAGCTCTCCGCACGCAACTCGGCTACCCGTTGGCTCGGGGTTCGCTTCGCCACAAGCACTTCGACGCTCCCACCAGCCGACTCAATCTTTTGCCGGGCCGATTGGCTGAACCGATGTGCCGCCACCTTCAACGGCTTGTCGATCTCACCATCCCCCAGGATCTTGATTTCGTCGAATCGCTTCTTGACGATACCGCGAGCTTGCAGCACCTCTGGCGTGACCTCCTCATTGGCATCGAAGCGGGAGGCCAAATCGCGGAGGTTCAACGTCACCACGACCGCCGCGAAACGGTTATTGAACCCCCGCTTGGGGATGCGGCGAATGACGGGCAAATCTTCTCCCACCATACCCGGATGACGCGAGTAACCGCGTCGCGACTTGTGACCATCCTGTCCCCGACCGGCGGTCTTCCCCTGCCCGGAAGCGGTGCCACGACCAATCCGCTTGCGTTTTCGAAACTTGTGAATCCCCCGATTGACGTCGTCGATTCTCATGACACCTCTACTCCTCTGAGCCGTTCGATTTCCTCGCGAGTTCGCAATTGCTGCAGTGCATCGAATGTTGCTTTGACCAGAACCGTCGGGGTATTCGAACCGTAGCTCTTCGTCAGAATATCGCGGATGCCAGCCGCCTCGCAGATCGACCGCACCACCTGACCAGCAATGATCCCCGTACCGGGGCTGGCCGGAAGCAGCACGACTTTCGCGGCCCCAAAACGTCCGATCACCTGGTGGGGAATCGTCCCCTCCACGACCGGTACGTCGATCGTATCCCGCGCGGCTTGTTTTTGCGCCTTCTGCACGGCAGGCGGCACTTCGTTCGCTTTACCGTACCCGTAACCTACCTTTCCATTGCCGTTTCCCGATACGACGAGGGCGGAAAAGCTAAAGCGCCGGCCCCCTTTGACCACCGCCGCACATCGTTTGATGTTCAGCACATGCTCAATCGTACCGCCAGCTTGTTCGATATCTGTAGCCACGATCCTGGCTCTCCCTTAAGCGTTTTTCAATCAGAATTCCAACCCAGCCTCGCGCGCCGCATTGGCGAAGGCCGCTACGCGCCCATGATACTTGCAGGGGCCACGATCCAGCCGTACCTTCTTGATCCCCGCGGCCAACGCCCGCTGGGCGACAACCTTGCCGACAGCCGCCGCGGCGTCGCAATTGCCGCCGTTTTCAACACCGAGCTGCTTGTCCAGTGTAGAAGCGGAGACCAAGGTGCGCCCCTGCGTGTCATCGATGACCTGACAGGAAAAGTGCTTCAACGTACGATGCACACACAATCGTGGACGGTCGCTCGTTCCGCGAACTTTATTGCGCACACGGAACTTTCGTCGCCGACGCTGATTGTTGATGATTTTTTTGAGTTTCACGTTACACCCATCGCAAATACAAATAACCGCAATCGGACAGGAGCTTGCCAGCGACCCGCCCATCGGTTGTCCGTGTCAACCAAGTACGAGCAGCATCGCCAACAGCAATAAGCACTCGCCTCAACCGGCCCCCAATTGCATCATGTAGCCGACTTGCCCGGCTTGAGCTTAACCTGCTCGCCCTGATACCGAATTCCCTTCCCTTTGTACGGCTCGGGCTTCCGCAGAGCACGCACCTCGGCAGCAAACTGCCCCACACGCTGTTTGTCGCAGCCACGGATTACGATCTGCGTCTGAGTCGGACAGGTCACCTCGAGATCGTCGGGAATTTGCTTCTTCAGCTCGTTAGCAAACCCCACTCGCAGCTGCAACTCTTTACCCTGTACGGCGCACAGGTAGCCGACCCCCACTACCTCCAGCCGCTTCTCATAACCCTCTTTGACACCGTGCACCATGTTGTTGATGATGGCGCGGGTCAACCCGTGCAATTCTCTGCAGCGACGCTCGTCCGACTGGCGATCTACCGTTACCGTCTTGGCGTCCGCATCGACGGTGACGGAAACCTCCGGTCGATGCGTATACTGCAGTTTCCCTTTCGGCCCCTCGGCGGTAATGACGCAGTCACTCACGCTTACCGTTACCCCTTCAGGGATGGGAACTGGTTTCTTTCCAATCCGGGACATGGCCTGCTACTCTCAATTCCAAAAAGGATGCATTCTAATGGATCGACGAAAAATCAACAGGGGCTAAGAAACCTCACACAGGACTTCGCCACCGAGGTTCTGTTGCCGCGCCTCGCGGTCGCTGACCACCCCCTTGCTGGTGCTGATAATCGAAATCCCCATGCCGTTCAACACGGGCTTCAGCTCGCGGCTCTTACTGTAAATGCGTCGCCCCGGCTTGCTCACCCGACGAATCGACTGAATCACCCGCTCGCCGTTGGGGCCGTACTTCAATTCGATGCGCAACAGCTTCGCGGGCTGGGCATCGACGATCTCGTAGTCCCAGATATAGCCTTCTCGCTTGAGCACTTCTGCTAAACCCTGCTTGACTCTTGACAACGGTATATCGACGTGCGATCGCTCCACGCGTACTGCGTTGCGAATACGAGTCAACATGTCGGCGATAGGGTCGGTCATCATCGCGGTATTCGTCCCTCTATTTCCACCTGTCAGCGATCACTTCAACCAATTCGCGTGATCGACGCGATACGGTTAACCAGACTTCGGCAATCCGTCCTGCCTTGGGCTGAGCGGGCCGCCGGAATCTCATTTCCCATTGCATTACACTGCCTACCAACTACCAACTGGCTTTGCGCACTCCCGGAATCAATCCCCGGTCGGCGAGATTCCGAAAGCAAATACGGCAAATCCCGAACTTCCGGTAAACGGCCCGTGGACGCCCGCACAATTTACAGCGATTTTCACGGCGAACTGAAAATTTTGGCGGACGTTTGGCCTTGGCTATTTTGCTTTTACTTGCCACGTGAACTAATCCGTTTTGCGAAACCTATTTCAAACGACTGTACGATGCGACGTTAATACCTCGTCGAAAACCTCAAGTTGCCCCGCCAACGCCAGACCAATCGGCACCGTAGCGAAGGCGAACCAACGCCGACGACCACCCTGGCTAAGCGGCCGATGTTGCTTCCTTCTGCTTGAAGGGCATCCCCATCAACTCCAGCAGCAATCGTCCAGCGTCGTCATTTGCCGCTGTGGTACAAATCACGATATTCATCCCCTGCGGCTTGGTGTATTTATCCGGATTCAGCTCGGGAAACACCAACTGCTCAGTCAAACTGAGACTGTAGTTTCCATGGCCATCAAACGCCGTGCGGCTGACTCCTCGAAAGTCACGCACTCGCGGCAACACGATGCTCTGGAGCCGATCGAGAAACTCGTACATCCGCTGGCGGCGCAACGTCACCTTGCATCCGATGGGCATTCCCTCACGGAGCTTGAACCCCGCGATCGATTTTCGTGCTCGGGTAATCACCGGCCGCTGCCCGGTAATCTCGGCCAAGGCATCGGCGGCCATATCCAAGTTTTTCTTGTCCGCAATGGCCGAACCTACCCCCATGTTGACCACGATCTTGGTCAACTTGGGAATGGCCATCGGGTTCTTGATGCCGAGCTGTTCAGCCAAGGCAGGACGCACCTGCTCTTGATAATGTTGTTGTAACCTTGGAATCATCATCACGACCCTGAAATGCCGTCTAAGCTAATGTACTCTGGTTCATCTAGTGCTCCGGCTGCTGCCTGCGCTACGCTGGTGTGGACTGCCGATCGGCCCTTCCGCAGATGCCTGCCAGGCGACGACAACCGACGCTGCGCCGCAGCTCAGCCCTGCTGTTTGGCGTATCGCTGCCGCGGAGGAGCAATGATTCCCAACGATGCCCCACTACGCTTGGCGTACCGCTCCTTACTACCGTCGGCCAAATACCGCACCCCAACTCGGGTCGGCTTACCGGTTTCCGGGCAAATCAACATCACATCGCTGACGTCGATAGGCATTTCGCGGCTAAGCCGTCCACCTTGTGGGTTCTTCTGCGTGCGACGGACATGCTTGTACGCCAAACGCACCCCTTCGACAATCACCTTGCCGTTGCGGCGATCGACTTTAAGCACTTTCCCACGTTTTCCCTTATCAACGCCGGTGATTACCACCACCTCGTCATCGACTCGGATTTTCATCGCTGTTCCTCTATCCACTTCCCACGTGCACTCAGTTGATGCTCTGCTGGCGCCGATGCGGGTTACACCACCTCACTGGCGAGACTAACGATCTTCATAAATCGACGGTCACGCAATTCGCGAGCGACCGCACCAAAAATACGTGTCCCCCGCGGATTGGCATCTTTGTCGATCAGCACCACCGCGTTGCTGTCAAAGCGGATGTAACTTCCATCGGAGCGGCGGGTAGGCTGCTTGCAACGCACCACCACCGCTCGGACAATCGACTTCTTCTTCAAGTTGCTTCCAGGGTTCACGGATTTCACCGAACAGACGATGATGTCCCCTAGCCCCGCGTAGCGGCGTCGGCTACCGCCGAGCACCTTGATGCACATGACTTCCTTGGCTCCGCTGTTGTCCGCTACCGCCAATCGTGTTTCTTGTTGAATCATGGTCGTGACTGCGTGCTAATTATTGGTTCGTACGAGGTTTTCGTCGAGCGACAGTATGAATGCCCGTTGGTTAAGCCAGTACCGTGCCGCCCCAGTTATCCACTAACGCTTAAAGGCACCACAATTATTCTGCTACACCAGGGGCCCCCGCCTCGGATTGCCCCTCTTGGCCGGCCAACTCTTCGATGACCTTCCTCTCTTCGGTTTCGGCCTGCGCTTTTCTCGCCGCCCGCAGTTCCGAAATGTCTACTTCACGGCTCTTTTCCACCACCCGCACTAGCTTCCACCGCTTGGTGCGACTGAGCGGACGACACTCCTGAATCTCTACCGTATCGCCCAGGGCCGATTCATTATCCTCGTCATGGACGTGGCATACCGTGCGCCGACGGACGTACTTCTTGTATTTAGGATGCTGTACCAACCGATTGATCTCGACACGGCGTGTCTTGGCCGCTTTGTCACTGGTTACAACACCAATCAAAACTCTGGCAGGCATAGGTCTCTATCTCTTCGTGATTCTCATACGCTATCAGGATAGGTCCATCGCATTCATAACCGACTTCGTGGTAATGGACCGATTTCAGGTCGCCAGTCCCCGGAAACTTCGCCAACGGGCTACGAAGCCACCTGCTCGGTCTGCCCACTGCGCTGCTGAGCCCTCTGGCGCTCGGTTTGGATCGTCCGTATACGGGCGATCAACCGGCGACAACGCCGCTTCTCACTAGGCGTCTCCAACTTTTCCGTCTGCGACTTGACGCGCAATCGAAACAGTTGATCCATCGCTTCACGAGCCGTCAATTCCAACTGCTCGTCACTCATCTCTCGCAGTTCATTGATCCTCATCTGATCCCACCTCAACAAATGCATCCCTCGAATCAATCGCCGAGAAATGACTGGTTACCTTTGGATTGTGCTGCCGAGCGACCGCTACCGCCTTGCGGGGCCAACTTCCTCCGCTGCGCTGCGCCAGCCAAGGGTGCCTGCCCTGGCGGCTAAGCGCCTCCTACGCAGGACGTCGTTTCACCAACCGGACCGGCACCGGCATCTTGGACGCCAGGCGGGCGAAACAAATCTTCGCCTGCTGTTCGGTGACCCCGCCCAGTTCGTATAAAATGGTTCCCGGCTTGACCACCGCCACCCAGGCTTCCGGCTCCCCCTTACCTTTCCCCATCCGCGTCTCCAACGGCTTGGAGCTGATGGGCTTATCGGGGAAGATACGAATATACAATTTGCCTTCACCGCGCACGTACTGCTGTGCCGCAATACGCCCGGCCTCGATGGTCCGCGCCTTGATCCAACCACCCTGCAGCGCTTGCAAACCAAAATCGCCGAACACGACTTTGTTGCCGCGGGTAGCATTACCTTTTATGCGACCTCTTTGGCTTTTTCGATGCTTGACCCGCTTGGGCATTAGCGCCATCGCTTGAGTCTCCCGCGTAAGTGCCTTGATTTATCCACACCTGGATTCCCAGGTTGCCTTGCGGCGTCGCCGCTTCGGCAAAACCGTAATCAATTTTTGCTTGCAACGTGCTCAACGGCAGCGAACCGGCGATCGCCTTCTCCCGCCGAGCCATCTCAGCGCCTCCCAATCGACCAGCCAGTTGGACCTTAATTCCCCGCGCACCTTTCTGCATCGTACTTTCCAACGCCCGTTTCATCGTGCGACGGAAATTCGCTCGCTTTTGCAACTGGTTGGCGATTTCCTCGGCGACCAACTGAGCACACAACTCCTGGTCGGAAACCTCTTCGATCTTCAGGTTAACCCGTCGACCGATGAGCCCCTGCAGCTCCTCCTGCAGCTTCTCCACATCTTTGCCACTCTTCCCGATAATCAGTCCCGGACGAGCCACGAACAACATGACTCGCACCTCGTCGCGAGTTCGTTCGATCTCGATGCGATCGATGCCCGCATTGCGGTACTGCTGCCGCACTCGTTGATCAGGATGATTCTTGATGTAATTCCGAATCTTCTGGTCTTCGACCAACAACTCCGCGAACTCTTGTTTTGACGCATACCAACGGCTTTTCCAGCCAGTCACCACGCCGGTTCGGAAAGCAATCGGATTAACTTTTTGTCCCATGAGACTATCTCAGCTGCGAATACCGTAAAAAATGCCTGCCGTCCGCAGGTCCTTAACTCCTGATCAGGCCGGGACCTCGACTGCACCCCTTCTCTTTTCCGTCAACCATCCAGCGCGTCAATCGATTCCAATTCGACGGAAATGTGCGAAGTACGGCGAAGGATCCCATACGCCATGCCGCGTGCCCGCGGCTGAATCCGCTTGAACATCGGCCCCCCATCCACCCGCGCGTCGACTACCACCAACCGTTCGGGGTTGAAGGATCGCCCACCGTTTTGGTCCGGGTCCTGCGCATTGCCGATCGCGCTGCGGAGCACTTTTTCCAACAACCGCGCGCCGCGATGCGGTTGGAACTGCAATATCTCCAGGGCTTCATCCACGAACTTGCCGCGCACCAGATTGGCCAATGGCCGAACCTTCCGCGCACTGATCCGTGCATACCGATGCGACGCTTTGAATCCCATTGCTTCCGACCTCAGCTTGTTCAATCTATTCCCCGTGGTCCCGCAGGAAGTCTTTACCGACCACCAATCTCTCTCGGACTACTTCTTACCTTTACCACTGTGCCCGCGGAAGGTGCGTGTGGGAGCAAACTCCCCCAGCTTGTGGCCAACCATGTCCTCGGTCACATAGACACGCATATGCTGCCGTCCGTTGTGTACCATGAACGTGACACCGACAAACTCCGGCACGATGGTACACCGCCGCGACCAGGTGGTAATCGGTTCCGACTTACCAGCCTCCTGGGCCTTGACCACCTTTCCGTACAACCGCGGGTCGACATAAGGCCCCTTTTTGGTTGAGCGTCCCATAGTCCTCTATATTCCGATATTCTCTGTTGAACAACTATTACCAAAATGCACTTTCGGCTCCCAACGAGCCCGCCATCGACGGCGCCAAGGCTACCGCAGTTTCAACTGCCCATAACGCTTCGAACGACGCCGGCGAATGATGGCCGCATTGGATGGCTTGCGTCGCGGCCTCGTAGGACCACCCTTGGTAGGCCGACCTTGCGGCGTCACCGGATGGCGTCCCCCCTTGGTGCGACCTTCTCCACCACCGTGAGGATGGTCGATCGGGTTCATCGCTGTACCGCGCACGTGCGGACGCCGCCCCAACCACCGCGCCCGCCCAGCTTTCCCCAGCCGCACGGCGTTGTGATCCGGATTGCTACAACGACCAATCGTGGCTCGACAATTACCGGGAACACGCCGAATCTCGCCACTGGGCAAACTGATCTGCGCCCAGTTGGCTTCCCGCGCCATCAACGTTGCCATCGCTCCGGCGCTACGGCACATGGCCGCCCCGCGCCCGGGCTGCATCTCAATGCAGAAGACCTCGGTGCCCGGCGGAATGTTTTTCAGGGGCAGGCAATTACCCACCTTTACCGGGGCATCAGGACCGTTCTGCACCTCCTGCCCTGCCTTCAACCCATCAGGCGCAACTACATAGCGCTTCTCGCCGTCGGCGTATACCAACAAGGCGATACGGGCCGAGCGGTTAGGGTCATACTGAATGGAGTCAACCCGCGCAGGAATACCGTCCTTATCTCGCCGGAAATCGACCACACGATAACGCTGCTTGTGCCCACCACCTCGATGCCGCGCGGTGATCACACCTTGATTATTGCGCCCGCCCTTCTTCTTCTTGGGACGCAACAACGACTTCTCTGGCTTCGCCCCTGGCGTCAGCTCAGAAAAATCGCTCACCGACGCGTTACGGCGCCCAGGCGAAGTCGGCTTGTAGTTTCGAATACCCATGATCTCAACTCGTCTTTCAAATTCCCCAATCCGTTGCGACCAACCACCGCAGGCCAACACTGCTTAGAAGAAGTCGATCCGATGCTCAACCCCCAACTTCACGATCGCCTTCTTCCAGTTGCCCGTTCGCCCCACGCGATAACGATACCGACGCAACTTACCCTGGCGATTCTGCGTCTTTACCTTTTCGACCTTAACCTCAAACAACTCCTCCACCGCACGGCGAACATCGACCTTGGTCGCCAGAGGATGCACCTCGAAAGCATATTGATTGTACCGCGTTGCGCGATGCACCCCTTTTTCCGTCACCAACGGACGGACGATGATCTCGTGAGGCTGCAACTCCAACTTACCCGTCCCCACTGGCCGCTTCTTAGCCGACGGCTGCTTCGCTTTCTTCGTCTTGGCCATTGCATTGACTCCCGTTAGGCAACTTCAACTCACGCAGTCGCGACGGCGGTCCCCGCCAACTTCTCCAACGCCCCCTGAGTAAACACCACGCGCTTGGGGCGCAACAAGGACAGCGCGTTCAAATCGGAGACCGGCAACACCTCCACCCCCGGGATATTGCGAGCACTCCTGTACACCTGCGGAGCCAGCGACTCGGTGGCCAGCAACACAGTGCTTCCAGCGAGCCCCAACGCCTTCAATGTCGCGGCCAACTCCTTGGTCTTGGGGACCTCCATCTCCAGTCGATCGAGCACCAGCACTTCGCCATCACGCAACTTCGACGCCACCGCCATACGCGTCGCCAACTGCACCGCCTTTTTCGGCAGGCGATAGTAGAACGATCGCGGACGAAGCTGCATCGCATGGCCACCGCCGCGGCGCTGCGGCGCCCGACGCGATCCGGCCCGGGCATTACCAGTACCCTTCTGGCGATACAGCTTGCGCGTCGAACCAGCCACCTCACCACGCCCCTTCGTCTTCTTCGTCCCCTGACGACGATTGGCCAGATACATCACGACCGCATCGTGGAGCAACTGACGATTAATGCGCGGCGCGATAGCAGCCGGATCGACATCCACCTTGCCGACCTCAGCACCAGCCCGATCATACACAGTCAACGTAACCATATGCTCAACTCACCTCATCTAGCAGCCCGACCCCACAGCGGCAGCCACCACAACCCTAACCCACCTTATTGGATTGACGGACCACCACATAACCACCACGAGGCCCGGGGACTGCACCTCGCACGAGCAACAGATTGTTCTCGGGATCAACCCTAGCAACCTTCAAATTCCGAACCGTGGTCCGCACCGCACCATAATGCCCAGCCATACGCTTCCCCTTGAACGTACGACCAGGATAAGTACCCATGCTCGTACCACCGGCATGACGATGGCACTTCTTCACACCATGAGAGGCACGCTGCCCACGGAAATTGTGACGCTTCATCACACCAGCCGTGCCACGCCCCTTGCTCGTCCCAATCACATCGACGGCAGGAACATCCTGAAAGATAGCCGCAGTAACTTCCGCCCCAACCTCGAGACCGGAAGCCCCCCTCAGCTCTCGCACAAACCGCTTGGGCTCACACCCAGGCTTGGCCGGCACCTCCACCCCAGCCGCCGCGCGACGCTTCGACCGCTTGCTACTTATAGCCGCCACATGCCCACGCTCGGCACGACTGGCCAACCGCCGCGGCTTATCAAGAAAACCCAGCTGAACAGCTTCATACCCATCACGCTCGACGGTCTTCACCTGCAACACATGACACGGGCCGACCTCTAGAACCGTCACCGGAACCACCGTTCCGTCTTCCTGGAAAATCTGCGTAGTGCCGACCTTGCGGCCCAATATACCTTTGGTCATGTCAGCAATTCCCGTCAAACGCTTGCCAACCGGGACCACCCCTCACCAGGAGCGGTTACCCGACGGGCCTCCATCTCATACCTTGACTCACCACAGAACCATGGGCCCACTACACCACACAGCGAACCCAGCAAACCACCCGCCAACCGAGACGATCAGCGCGACGTGGCCTTGATCTTGATATCCACACCAGCCGGCAAGCTCAACTTATTAAGAGCCTCAATCGTCTTGGCCGTCGCCTGCCGGATGTCGATCAATCGCTTGTGAGTGCGAATCTCATACTGCTGCCGAGACTTCTTGTCGATATGCGGCCCGGACAGCACCGTGTAACGCTCAATGCGCGTGGGCAAGGGAATCGGGCCATGCACTTCGGAGTGCGTCCGCTTGGCAGTATCCACGATCTCCAGCGCGCTCTGATCGAGCACCGCATGATCGTATGCCTCCATCCGAATTCGAATGACCTCATGCGAACCAGTCGCCACGACAGCCCCTCACTAATAAGTACACGCACCGAATGTTACAAACCATGCGGAAAGACACGAGACCACTGCTCCCGGTGGGCAGCAATGGTTACGTAGTGCCGTTCACGAAGCTCGAAAGTTTAAGGATCGTCCTATTGGTCGTCAACGGCAAATGGATCTTCGTTCAAGTTTCTTTTTTCGTCGTCCGCCGGATCGATTTTGCTGCCGCTGGACAACGTCGACGAGGGGGAGCGGCCAACCCGATGGCACGCGAGCACCGCCCCCTGAGGACACGGCGTCGATGGCGCTCCAACGAGGCAGCTGCCCGCGTCTTGACGAAGGAAGGTTGCCTCGCGCGGCCCTATGCTACCTGCCGCCGTGCTCCACGGTGCCGTTCGTTCCAAGTGGTCAATGCCAGGGAAAGCTAGAGCCTGCGCAGCAACCTTGCCGGAGATGCGCACCGGGCCGGCTCCGAAGTCGGCCCCACCTCACGAGCAACTGTAGACCTCATCGCAAACCTGGCGGAGAAGCACTGATCCAGAGTTCTTTCGAAGCCCCCATAATCGCTGGTCAGTTGCCAAGGGGAGAGCCCCCGCCGAAAGGACAACCACCACCGGCTGGCTCATGCCGGCGGTAGACGGAGACAGTTAGCCCACAGATGGCTAGCCCTCAGATGGAGCAACAGATGAATTCGGCAACAACGGACGGCTTCGCCCCCCACGACAGCAAACGTGCGGAACATCGCTGCCCCGGCGAGGCCAATCATCTGAGTACCAGCTAGACACGACCACCGCTGCCTGACGTCAACGTAGCCCAACGCCGCGCCGGCGGGACTACAGCCTCTTGACCGCCACTGCCAAAAGCCGCGACGACGTCGAAAGCCGGGAAAACGAGGCGCGATGCTGAGAACAACCTAACCCGGCCCACTGAACCGTGCCACGAATTCGCTCAACACTCCGGTTCGATACTAGCACTCATGCTTCCCGAACACTTCTTGGCAAACGGATCTTTGCCGAAAGCGTGAATCTGGTCCCGCTTCAGTTCGGCATGCTCCTTGGTGGTGGTCAGTACGATAACCCGGCCCGTGGTGTCGACTTCCTTGGCCATGGCATAAGCCTTCTCGAAGGAGTAGCCGAAGAGCTGGTGAAGCATCAGAATGACATACTCATACGTGTGCTCTTCGTCATCCCACAGAACCACATGGTAGCGCGGCTGCCGCTTCGGCTTGGCTTGCTCCTTCGTTTTGGGTGCCTTGCGAGTCGACACCACGACGTCATCTAAGACGGCTTCGTCCGTTGCCCCCATCGTTTCGCCCTCCACAGACCATTACTTCTTATCGATCCAACCAGATCGGCACCCCCGATCACCGGTGTTGGACGAGTTTCGACATTTGTTTGGGCCACGGTGTAATCACCGCGCCCATCCCTCCTGCCTAGCCAAGATGTCGCCCAACTATTGGTGCAGGCAAAGTAGTCACGCGTCGGTTGTGTTGTTTCCCTGGCCTTACTATTGTAACCAGCATTACGACCGACAAGGCAAGTACACGTGCACCTACCATCGTATCACGGCGGCAAAAATGAATGCTCTGGAAACGATCGATCAGTATCTTCGTCAAAGTCAACCTAGACAGCTTGAATTGCTTAACCGCTTGCTGCGCATCCCCAGCATCAGTGCGGATCCGGCATTTGCGGAAGAGGTCCAGCGAGCGGCGGAACTGCTGGCGGACATTTTCTCCGAATTGAGGATGCAGGTTGAATTGATTCCTACGGATGGACCGCCGCTGGTATATGCAGAAACTCCTCCGGTCGAGGGCAAGCCGGTGGCATTGGTGTATGGCCATTATGACGTGCAGCCTCCCGATCCGTTGGACCAATGGCTCTCGCCACCGTTCGAACCTACCGAACGGGACGGTAAACTGTTCGCTCGAGGGGCAACCGACGACAAGGGACAACTGCTGACCCACCTGTTGAGTGTCGCCGCTTGGCTGCACACCGTGGGCTCGTTGCCCATGCAAGTGAAGTTCTTGATCGAGGGGGAAGAGGAGGTCGGCAGCCAACAGTTGGAGGCTTTTCTTCGACGCCCCGAAGCGGTCGAGAAACTGCGCAGTGACGTTGTGGTGATCAGCGATTCTTCCCAGTACGGTCCGGGGCAACCGGCCATCACCTATGGTCTGCGGGGCATCGCCTACTTTGAACTTCACGCCTCGGGCCCGAAACATGATCTGCACAGCGGCAGTTTTGGCGGAACGGTCGCCAATCCGGCCGTCCAGCTTAGTCGATTGCTGAGCCAGTTGATCGACCAGCAAGGGCGTATTCAGCTCCCCGGCTTCTACGACAACGTGCGGCCGTTGACCGACGAGGAGCGTCGAAGTTGGGCAGCGCTGAAGTTCGACGATGCTCGATTCGCCGAGGAGTTGGGCGTTCCGCAACTGTGGGGCGAACAGGGCTATACGACCCTGGAACGCCGTTGGGCACGCCCCACGTTCGATGTCCATGGCCTGCTCAGCGGTTATACCGGAGAGGGCGGCAAGACGATCATTCCTGCCACGGCGTCTGCCAAATTGAGTTTTCGTTTGGTTCCGGACCAGACGCCTGAGATGGTAGCGCAGCAGTTGCGTCAATTCCTTCAAGAAAACGCGCCGCCTGGCGTCCGTGTTCGGCTTGCAGAGCTGCACGGCGGAATGCCCGTGCTCGTCGACCCCCACAGTCCGTTCATCGCTGCGGCCCAACAGGCCATAGAAGCCGCGTTTGGATGTCCAGCAGTGTTGATACGCGAGGGAGGATCGATTCCCATCGTCGCCGAGTTGGTACAACGACTGTCAGCCGACGTATTGCTGCTGGGGTGGGGGCAAGACGACGACGGGGCTCATAGTCCGAACGAAAAAATCAACCTCGAGGACTTCTATCGCGGCACGCAGGCCAGCGGTTATTTGTGGGACGCCTTGGCACGCGTAGATCGCGCTCGATAATCCACGTTTTGCCGGCGCGGCGTCGGTTGCAGAACCTGCAGAGCTGCCCCAAACTGCCTGCGACAGGAACGTTCCTGCGGAGGGCGGTCACCAAGCAGCGCTGCTGCCGCCATGGCTTCTGTTGCCCATCACCATTGTTGAATCCCTCTCTACCGAGACAACATCCTTATGCTGGATCGAAAACTGATTCTCGAAGACCCCGAGCGCGTACGACGAAACTGTGAGCTGCGTGGTGTCCAGGTGGACGTCAGTCGCTTGGTGGACCTGGAGCAGCGGCGGCGCGAGAAGCTGCGCGAGGCCGAGGAGTTGAATCGCCAGGCCAATGCGACGAGCAAATCGATTGGCAAAGCGTCGAGTCCGGAAGAGCGTGAACAACTCAAGGAGTTGGGCCGCCAGTTGCGGGAGCAAAAGGAGGCAGCGCAGGCCGAGCATGACGCCTTGGAGCAGGAGATCGTCGGCCTGCTGATGCAGATCCCCAACTTGACGCACCCCCAGGCGCCCGTCGGTGGAGAGGAGGCAAGCCGCGAAGTTGGCCGCGGCAAGACGCCCGTGCCCACGTTCGATTTCCCCCCTCGGGATCACGTCGAATTGGGAGCGTTGCACGACATGATCGATTTCGAAGGCGGCGCGCGCGTGGCCGGATCGGGATTCTACTTCCTGAAGAACGATGCCGTGCTCCTCGACCTGGCTCTGCAACAATTTGCCACGCGGTTCCTGGTCGAGCGGGGATTCGTGCCCGTGACAACGCCAGACGTCGCCCATTCCGCGATCCTCCAAGGAATCGGCTTCATGCCCCGTGGACCGGAGACGCAAATCTATTCGATCGAGAACACCGATTTGAACCTGGTGGCCACAGCAGAAATCACCCTCGGGGGATTGATGGCCGGCCAGGTGTTGGATGCAGAGCAATTGCCGCTGAGAATGGTGGGGATCAGCCACTGTTTTCGGACCGAGGCGGGGGCGGCCGGCCGCGCCTCCAAAGGACTCTATCGTGTCCATCAGTTTACGAAGGTCGAGATGTTCGCTTTCACGCTCCCCGATCAAAGCGACGCGATGCACGAGGAGCTGCGGCAGTGGGAATGCGAACTGTTCGACGCGCTGGAGATCCCTTACCGCGTCATCGATACGGCCACCGGCGATCTCGGTGGTCCCGCGTACCGCAAGTACGACCTGGAGGCGTGGATGCCGGGGCGCGGCGAGGGTGGCCAGTGGGGCGAGGTCACCAGCACCTCCAACTGCACCGACTACCAGGCTCGACGGCTGAACATTCGCTACAAAATCAAAGGAGAAAAAGGGACGCACCTCGTCCATACGCTCAATGGCACGGCGGTGGCAATCAGTCGCGCCTTGATTGCCATCATGGAGAATAACCAACTGGCTGACGGATCGATTCGAGTCCCTGTGGCTCTGCAGCCATGGGTGGGCAAGGAAGTCATCGAGGCACCACGGACTGCTGACGAGAATTAACGTTGGTGTAACCGCTCACGGCTCGGTCGATAGGGCGAGACTGCTCCCGAGCCGGCTGAGCCGCCCACTCGTCCTGTGCGGCTCAGCCGGAGCCTCGCCCTTCCACAATCGCAACCCGTAGGGAAAGCCGTGAACGACGACGCGCTGGGCTTACCAGCACGACGCGCCGACGGGTCGATCGATACGGGCAGTCGAAAGGCACGAACATCGTGTAAGATGATGGGGAGAGGCAGCCACCTGCGGTCCCCTGTCAGCGTTTTCCGTTTTTTCTGGCGTGATTTTGCTACGGTTTCTCAACATGCACCAAAGACGTTCTTTCTCCCTACCTCGCCTTCACTCCTTCATGCCGCTCGTCGCGTTGCTGGTCTGCGTGGTCGTAGCCGGAGTTTTGCCACCGGCCGCCAGCCAGGAGTTGGTTCCCGGCGAAGTGCTCGGTGGCGGGAAGGAAGTCAGCGAAAAGGAGAAACGCCAAAATACGGTTTACGAGTTCGAGCCATTGACGGAGAGATTCCAGCAAGCCACGGCTGCTCTCCGAGACCACGTGAAGAAGTTGCGTGAAGTCGTCATCCGCTTCAATGTGGCCTCGGCGGAAGAGAATCGCCGCTGGCAAGACAGATTTCAAGAGCTGATCGACGAGGGGGTGGGCATCCATCAAGAGTTCCTGCAGGCGGCGATCGAGGAATACCGGCAAGGCCTGGAGAACAAAGAGCCGCTAGGAAACATGCTGTTCAAAATCTTGGAACGGAACATCGATCGCGATCGGTTCGATGGTATGGTGGAGTTGGCTCAAGCCTTGCTCGACGGTGGATACCAGCACGAGGATCTAGAGGGGTATCTCGTGATGGCGGCGTACGGCTTATGCCGCTTCGACATTGTGGAGCCCCACCTGGAGCAGTTAATTGCTCGGGGCGTGGTGTCCGATCGCTTTCTTCATGTCCATGCCAATCTCGAGCAAATCAAGCAGGATTGGGCCGAGGAGCTGGAGTATCGCCGACAAGATGCTCAAGGGGAACCGCTCCCGCGGGCGCTCCTGCGCACCACCAAAGGTGATATCGAGGTCGAGCTGTTCGAGAACCAAGCCCCGGAAACGGTGGCCAATTTCATCCATCTGGCGGAAAGCGGTTTCTATGACCACCACTTGTTCCATCGCGTCATCCCCCATTTCATGGCGCAGACCGGTGATCCGCTGGGCGACGGCACCGGTGGACCGGGGTACGCGATCTACGATGAACATCATCGGCCCGATCATCGCAAGTTTTTTCGCGGCTACTTAGGGATGGCGAGAACGGCGGCACCCAATTCGGCGGGATCGCAGTTCTTTATTACCTTTCTTCCCACGTTCGATCTCAATGGGCAGTACACGGTTTTCGGTCGTGTGGTCAAGGGCATCGAAGTCCTCTCCAACCTCCGCCGTGTCGACCCGGACAGCAAAACGGATAGCGAAGAAGATAAGGGATTGCCGCTGGACGAATTGATCGAGGTGCGCATCCTCAGCAAACGCAACCATCCATATGAACCGCATAAGGTAGAGGGATGATCGAGCAAGTACCGCTGCGAAACGTCCGGTTGATTTCGTGGGGATGCGTGTGGACACTGCTCGGCACCACCCTCCCGGGATGCGTACCGCAACCTGAGGAGGCGGTGGTCGTCTACTCGGCCGCGGATCGTGAGTTCGCCAAACCGATCTTCGCCGCTTTCCAACGCCGCCATCCAGGTACCGAGGTCTTGCCGGTCTTCGATGTGGAATCGACGAAGACCGTGGGGTTGGTAGCGAGGATCGAAGCGGAAAAGGAGCGGCCGCGGTGCGATGTATTTTGGAATAACGAGATCATGCACACTCTGCGGCTCGACGCCCAAGGACTCCTGCGACCGATCCGTTGGGACATTCCCGCCGAATGGCCCCGACACTTGCGCAGTCCACGAGGGACGTGGGTCGGGTTCGCGGCGCGAGCTCGTGTGCTGTTGGTGAACCGGCAAAAACTGCCAGAAACGGCCCAGTATCCCCAATCGGTATTGGAGTTGGCCGACCCGAAGTGGAAGGGGAACTGTGCCGTCGCCGAACCGCTGGCCGGAACAACGGCCACCCATTTTGCTGTCCTGCACGTGCAATTGGGGGACGCTGCGGCGACCGATCTGTTCCGCCGAATCCGCGAGAACGCGGTGGTGCTCTCCGGCAATAAACAGGTGGCGCAAGCCGTCTCCGCTGGACAAGTCGCCTGGGGATTGACCGACACCGATGATGCTTTGATCGAGATCGCGGCAGGGCTTCCCGTGGAGATCGTGTTTCCCGATCAGCAGCCGGGCGCGATGGGAACGCTGGGAATTCCCAATTCCGTAGCCGTTATCGAGGGATGTCCGCACCCGTCAGCCGCTGAGCAGTTGGCGAACTTTCTGGTCTCTGAAGATATCGAAGGACGGTTGGCGATGGGCCCCAGCGGTCAGATCCCGATTCGCCCCGGCCATCCTCAAAAATCACGTGCTGTCGGTGATCGCCAGCTACGGTGGATGGAGGTGGACTTCGAGGAGGTCGCACGGCGGTGGCCGACACTCGTCGACCAGCTCCGGAGGCTGTTCCGTGGCGGTGGGAAACCTACCGCGTCGAACCCTTCCCCCTCTCAATGACCGATCGTCGCGGAGAGAATCGTTCCATGACACGAATCGACGACCGCCCCCGCTTTCCGCGCATCAAGGTTTGCGGAGTGACGCGTGAGCAGGACGTGGTGATGCTAGCCGAAGAAGGTGTCGATACGATCGGCATCAACTTGGTCCATTCCAGCCCTCGCGGCGTCTCCCTCGCCAAGGCATCGAAACTAGCCGAGGTGGCCCTCAGTTGTCGCTTGCAAGTAATAGCCGTGGTGATGAACCCGTCCCGCGACGAATTGAAACAGGTGTTGGCTGCAGCCCCCTGGGATGCCGTGCAATTGCACGGCCAGGAATCGGTCGATCTGGCCACAAATTGCGAGAACATCCCAGTTATCAAGGCAGTTTCCTGGAGTGGCAGGGCGGAGGAACGGGAGATGGCGAAGACCTGGCAGCGGGTATTCCATCGCTCAGGCGCGAATCCACCGCCGGGTGAACCTTCGGTTTCCCCGCATCTATGGGGCATTCTCATCGACGCGTATGCTCCGGTGACCGGAGGGGGTACCGGTAGAACGGCGCGTTGGGATCTTCTGGCGCCGCGTCCGGCAGAATTGACCGGTGTACCGCTGATGTTGGCCGGGGGGCTGCGTCCCGACAACGTCGCCGCAGCCATTGCCGTGACGCGTCCCCAAGGGGTCGACACGGCCAGCGGTGTGGAAGAAAGCCCTGGCATCAAGTCCCGACAGCGTGTGCGGCAATTCGTGGCGGCCGTCGACGAAGTGCGCGATGCCATTGTGCAGTAGGCTTGCCCCGTCTGGCCACGTGACTCGACCCCGTGCGTATTTCTGTTTTAGTTAGCAACCTTATGAAAACACCAGCCTCCTCGACGACTCAGGATGCACGCCCTCACCTGCTCGATGTGACGATCGAAGCGTTAACCGAGTGGATGGTGGCGGCAGGACAACCGGCATTCCGCGCCAAACAGGTTCTGCGTTGGGTTTACAGCAGTGTGGTGCGCGAATTTACGGAGATGAGCGATCTGCCGGCCGCGTTGCGGGAGCAATTGGCAGGCGAGTTTCGCTGGTGGACGACGCGCGTTGTCGAGCATCAGACCGCCACCGATGGGACCGAGAAGCTGCTATTGGAGTTGGCCGATGGAGGGCGCATCGAGTGCGTGTTGCTGCGCGATGGCGGTAGACGATCGATCTGTGTCAGCAGTCAAGTCGGCTGCGCGATGGGCTGCGTGTTCTGCGCCAGTGGGTTGGACGGAGTCGAGAGGAATCTGTCCCGGGGAGAGATCTTAGAACAAATGTTGCTGCTGCGTCGCCTGCTGCCGGCGGAGGAACGATTGAGCCATATCGTGATGATGGGAATGGGCGAGCCACTGGCGAATCTCGATTCCGTACTAGGAGCGTTGGAAGTTGCCCGGTCGCCACAGGGGCTGGGCATTAGCCCACGGCGGATCACGATTTCCACCGTGGGGCTGCCGGCCGCCATCGCCCGCCTGGCGCGCCACAATAGCCCCTTCCATCTGGCCATCAGCTTGCATGCCCCCAATGACGCGCTACGCACGCGCATCGTTCCCACCAATGCCAAGACGGGTATCGATGCCATCATGGCGGCCGCCGATGACTATTTCCAGGCCACTGGACGTCGGCTGACTTTCGAGTACGTCTTGTTAGATGGCATCAATGATTCCGATCAATGTGCCCATGAGTTGGTAGCCTTACTTCGTGGACGCGTGAGCATGCTCAACGTCATCCCGTACAATCCGGTAGCCGGTCTTCCCTACGCCACCCCCGCCACGTCGCGCCAACACCGTTTTCGCGCCATCATCGAAGCCGGTGGGATCAACGTGCAATTCCGCCAGCGGAAGGGGGACTCGATCGATGCCGCATGCGGCCAACTGCGGCGGAAAAAATCGGCATCGCTGCCCGTGGCCAAGGCCTAATCCGGCGTGCACTTTTCCGGGTGCCGCCAGGTCCAGTCGACTTCCATCGGCCAGGTCCCTTGGTCCTAGGTCATCGCCCTCCTCGCTCTACGTCGCTTACTCGCCGCCGCGCCACCGCAGGGAGAGGAACAGGGACCGCTGGTGATCCGCTTTAGGATCGAGTCGGCGTTGGGCCGCCGGAAGGGCGCGGTATGGCATCCGAGCCGACTGCCTCGCAGGTGACGTCGGAGGATGCCATAAGGGAATCCTTGGTGAGCGTGCAGAAGGGTTCGTCCTGTCATTTCGTCCTTGGTCCAAGTGGGCGGCCAAACACAGGGAAGTCCCGATGGAGCTCACCGATCGCGTACCGCTTCGGGTACACGCCCCACCGGACGACGTTGGTTCCCTTCGATTCCCGTCAACGAATCACCCAGCGCTTGCCGATACCGGTCGGCCAGACGCGTCAACCGCGCGACCACGTCTGGATGTTGTTCCGCCACATTGATCTGCTCACCGACATCTTGAGTCAAATCGAACAGGGACAGGGGAAGCTCCTTCACTTGATAACCGTGGCGACTGGCGATCCCCTCCACGCCGCTTTGTGTGATCGACATCGGCGTCAATCGACCGAATCCCGCCGGTTTGCCATCATCACGCAGGTCGGGATGCGGAGTCAGATATTTATGCGGGAAGTGAAGTTTCCATTTCCCCGAACGAACCGCCTGCAACTCGTTACCGCTGTAGAAGACCAACACGTCGTGCGGGGACTCGTCGCTTCGTCCACAAATAACGTCCCACACATCCTGGCCGTCGATCGGGCGTGTCGGCATGCGTGCCGCTGCCAAGCGGACGAGCGTGGGGAGTAGGTCGATGGTCATCAGGGGAGTCGAACAGGTGCGACCGGCGGGAATGCGGCCCGGCCAGCGCATGATCGCTGGCACCCGGACGCCTCCTTCGAATACCGTCAACTTTCCCTCCCGCAATGGCCCTGAACTTCCCGCATGCGAACCGTAGCTCAGGAACGGTCCGTTGTCGTTGGTGAAGATGACCAGCGTATTGTCGCTCAAGCCATGTTGATCGATCGCTTCGAGAATCTTCCCCACCGACCAGTCGATCTCCTCGATGACGTCTCCATACAAGCCGGTCGCTGAGTGACCTCGAAACGCATCGGAGGCGAAGATCGGAACATGCGGCATGACGTGCGGTACATAGAGGAAAAACGGCCGGTCCTGGTTCTCCTCAATGAACTGTACGGCGCGTTCGGTCAACCGTCGCGTGAACAGCGACTGATCGGGATCTGTTTCGATGATTTCCTCGCCATCGAACAACGGAAGCGGCGGCATCGAGTCGGCCAACACTGGATGGTATTTGGAATTGTCATTGGAGTAAGGGATTCCCAGCCACTGATCAAATCCATTGCTCAGGGGACTGAAATAGGGCGGCATCCCCAAATGCCATTTGCCGAACATGCCGGTCGCATAGCCGGCCTCGTGGAGCAACTCCGGCAACAATTCTTCGTCGGGGTGGATCCCCGTGGGGCTGGTATGATTCAGTGCTCCTGCCAAGCCCACGCGATTGGCGTAGCAACCGGTCATCAGGGCCGCACGCGAAGCCGTGCACACTGCTTGGACCACATAGAAGTCGGTAAACCGCGTCCCTTCCGTCGCCAAACGGTTGATATGGGGCGTTCTGATCTTGGTGGAGCAGAACGCTTCCAGGTCGCCATACCCCATGTCATCGGTAAAGATGAGCACGATGTTCGGTGGACGTTCCTGCGAGTGAGCATACGACAGGCTGGCCAAAGCCACGATGCCCATCCCTAGCGCCTGCATCATCACGGACATGGCGGCCGACTGCCCGCCAGTTTTCAAGCAGTTCCATCGCATGGTTATTGGTGCTCCGCAAAAGAATTGGTTGGTGGACGTTCGATTTTGACAGATCCGCTTTGCTTCGCCTCCGAGTGCACCCTACCGCGCGCCGGGGCCTGCTCCCCAGAAAAAATCGGCTTGGCAGGAGCGGCAGCGGACGGCGCCGCTGCTGCGGAACGATGCTTGCCGATGCCTACGGGCGGCCGCCGGTGCTTGTTAACCGCACGGTGCCGGTGCCGACCGACGATCAACGTGTTCATTGTCCCACATGATCGGGTTGATCCCCGCCGCTGAGTAGACGCTCATGCAGTCGCTGCAGCTTGACGAAGACCTCAGGATGCTCGTCGGCCACATCACGACGCTCGGCCACGTCTTGCCGCAGATCGAAGAGTGCCCCAGGTCGTGGAATATCGACCGTTGTCCAGGGCCCCAGACCGTCTCGAACACGCCCAGGGGGAACGTATTTCCAGTGTCCCATCCGCAGGGCCAGGTTCCGTGCTTCATGCATCAGGTGCGGTCGCCCATGGGGATCGGTGCCCAGGAGAGCATCGAGCTCATTGCGGCTATCGATACACTGTCCGGCTGGGATCTCAGCACCGACCAACGCCGCCACGGAAGCAGCAAAGTCGACCTGGCCAATCAACGCGGCGGAAACCTGGCCCGCGGGGATACGCTGGGGCCAACGGATCAGCATGGGGACCCGAGTCCCCCCCTCGAACGACGAATATTTTCCGGCACGAAAAGGGCCATTAGGGCGGTGGTCCCCTACCAGCTCATTTGCCTGGTCGACGTAACCATCATCGAGCACCGGCCCATTGTCCGAGGTGAAGATGACCAAGGTTTGCTCGCGAAGGCCGAGTTCGTCGAGCTTGTTCAGCAATTGTCCGACACACCAATCCAACTGGAGCATGGCATCGCCTCGCCAGCCCAAACCACTCTTTCCTTGAAACCGCGGATGGGGTACGCGGGGCACATGGATATCATGAGTGGAAAAAAAGAGAAAGAATGGCTCGTCGCGATGCTCCTCAAGAAACGTTGTCGCCTTGGCAGTAATCGTGTCCGCCATCTCCTCATCGACCCAACGCGCCGATTGGCCGCCTGTCATCCATCCGATACGCGAGATGCCATTGACAATCGTCTGATTATGACCATGCGACCACCTCTGCTTCAGGGATTCGGGCGGCACCTCAGCTCCCGAAGGGCTGGGATCAATGCGTTTGGTAAAGCTCACTTGGATCGGATCGGAAGGATCCAACCCCACGACGCGCCCTTGTTCAACGTAAACACATGGCACCCGGTCTCCGGTGGCCGGGATCAGATAATGGTAATCGAAGCCGATATCGTGAGGATTGGGGCGAATCTCGGTATTCCAATCAACCTCTCCTTTGCCGAGGCCTAAGTGCCACTTTCCGATCACGCCCGTGGTGTAACCAACCTGTTTCAATAAGGTTGCCACCGTCGTCGTTCCCGGCTGGATAATCATATTGGCGTCGCCGCGAGCGATCCCCGTTCCGGGTTGACGAAAGGCGTAACGGCCAGTCAACAGGGCGAAACGACTGGGAGTACACGTGGCTGCGGAACAATGCGCATCGGTATGCCGCAACCCCTCGGCGGCGATGCGATCGATGTGTGGCGTTTTCAGTGTTTGTTGGCCGTTGCAGGATACGTCTCCGTAGCCCACGTCGTCGGTGTAGATCAGCAGGATGTTGGGTGGCGGGGCGGAGCGCGAGCCGCTGGTCAATACGGCGACCAGCCCCACGACGCGCAGCCCTATTGCACCAAGTTGCCTCAGGTGTCTCATGACTATCATCGACTTTCTTTGCCTGGAAGTAGCCCTAACACGGAGAACGACGGCTGGTTAGGAAGGCGGATGAACTACCATCATACCAGCCACAGGAAGGTTGTTTCAGTTCATTTGCTCGATCGTCCCCTTTCCACCTGCTCATTCTCGCCTCGTCCACGCTGCAGCGTCGCAAAATCTCTCGTCCGACTTGTTAGGTGCACGAGGGAATCGTTGTGGGGGAGGCCAGGGGGGACTGCTGTGAGGTAATGAAAACAAGGGTGGCGGCCCTTTCACCATGCGGCGAAGTTGGCACCTAGTCATGGCGAGGTCAGCACGTCGAGTTCCGGTATCAATTTGCTTTCGTGGCGTTCCCGCTGAAAAACTTGCACTGGTTCATCCACACCAGGTGCATCCAAGTGAAATCCATCCCACAGATTGGGCACGCGCATGGCGCGGTAGATCGACCAACCGTACTGGCTTCCCAGACCACTGTCGACCTCCACTTCGAAAACCTTTTCCGGTGGATCGTCGCGCGTGATCTCGAAAATGCGCGCCCACTGGTGCTCACCGGGGACGTCATCGTGGGGAGTTCCGTCGGCCAGTTCGATTCTGCCACCGTCGGTGATCAAAAGATTGTGCGTCTGGGGGAGCCAATCCGCCTCACCGTAAAACGGCGAATAGAACGGCGCATCCGGTTCCCCGGAATACTCGAATAGCTGCCGCACCGTCATCGCCTGCTCGTCGATTCCCAACTCGACCACTCGACTGCGATTGTGCGGTGCCAACACCGGAGGATGAAATGGCCGCGCCCGGTAGTTGCCGTTGTCGAATAACAAGAGCGTACCTCGCGGGGTGATCTGCGGAGCATGTTGATGGTAAAACCATCGCAACTTGCCTTGGGGCTTGAGGAGATAGGCTTGCCAGGCGTCGCCCCATCCTTCCGGATCGCCGAGTATCCAGCGTATCTGCTTGCTTTGCCAATCGATTTTCATCACACAGTCGAGGTGGCGGAAGGAAACGATGATGCAATTCTCTGCCGGCAGGTACAACAGGCCGTTGGCATGGCTCCAATCTCGGGCGGGCTCTGGTAGCAGTTTTTCGTACTTGTCTTTCCAGAACGTGGTCAATGCCATGTAGCCGAACCGACGCCGGTCCAAAAGTTCCGTCAGCGGTAGTTCGTCGACAATCTCTCCGGTCTGCGGACGAAACTCGACAACCTTGTCGCAAACGACATAGGCTGGCGCCCACGGCGCGTGGGGATCGAATTCGCTGGTGGGGTACCGCTCAAAGTGCCGCAGCTCCGTGGCCAAGGTCATGAAATTGCCGTTGGGAAGTTCCAGCAAGTCGTGATGCATGGTATCGACCTCTACGCCGATCGATTGATCGTCAGGTAGTTCAGTAAGGTTGGTGGCTACCCATCGGTGATAGTCGCGGCCGAGCAAATCGATTTCGTAGGCATAGCGGTAACTGCCATGTTGATACAGAATGTTGCCATTGGATAACACCCGCATGTCCGCGATACGATCCTCCGTGTGACAATAGTAGACCACCTCACCTCGCTCATCGACTCCAATGATGAAGCCGTAATCGAGCATGCTGGTGGATTCATGCCACAGATTGACCGCGAACAGGGTCACCCCTGGCTCCATTTTCCCGCCCCGGGCCAACGTCGTGTGCAGCGGCGGAAAGGATGCCGGCAAAGGGGGCGTGCGGAAAAGGAAGGGAGTCAGCGTCTGGCGCTCCGTCCCCTCCGTGGCATGCACGGTCAGTTCGATGCGATGAACGGTATCGGGACTCAGTCCCATCACCGGGAAGGAAAAGTTAGTCGACGGTGGACCTGGGAAGGGCTGCGTCCAACGCCGACTACCCGTCGCCACCTCCACTTCCGCCCGCACCGCCGTAGAGGTGCGAACATCGATGATGGCTACCAACGGTACTCGTGCGATCGGATTTGGACGCATGGTCGCCGATAACACCAACGGCTGGCTGCCCTCCACTTCGCCACGCCCACTGTCGGCCTGCACGGCTTGCACATGGCATGCCAGTGGCATCTGCACCAGGATCACCACGAACAACAAGACAATGCTCGAGAACGAGCAGGAGCGGGCTGATGCCCATGCTTGACCATCAGTGAAGCTGCTCAGGGTCGTTGCCACTGCCCCCACCACGCTGTTCATCTTTCCCCCTATAGGGAACGGGCCAATTGCTGTCGTTCTCCACACGAAGCCCCATTATAGCTGACGGAATCACTAGATTGCTTGCGGGCGGGCAGTGCTTCATTTACCCCACGACGGGAGCAGCGACTGGCGCAATCGCTGGAATAAGGGTACCGGTGGCGGTGAGGCGGGAGCGTCCGCAGCCGACGTAGAATCACCCACTGGCGTCGAGCCACTGGGCGTCGAAAGCAAAGGAGGATTGGCAATCGCTGGGTCACCGTTCGTAGCAGGCGAAACTTGCGTGCCGACAGCGGCAGTAATGGGAGTTTTCAATGGCAGCCGATCCAGGTGTTTTCCCCAGAACCCATCGATCAACCGAAACGCAGGATAGGCGTTGCCGCGACTAAGATGTTCGCTGGCGACCAGCGCTTCCCCTTGGAGGAAAATGCGTTCTTCGGGAGTCAACCAAGCGTGTACCACTTCGCAGTCATCAACCCAAATCACTCCCTCGCCCACCAGCTCGATGGCCACTTGCAGCGTGTCGAGTTGTTCGACTGGCAGATCGTCTACGTACAGAGTAAATGGCTTGGTCCCCCAGTCGCCGGATAGGGAACGTCCGGTCCCTTTGCCGATCCGCAGTTCACTTTCGTAGCGGCCCCGCCCACGCAACTTTCCGGTCAATAGCAACCGCACCGTCGGTTGCTCTCCCCCGTCGGCTCCACGCATCCATGTGCGGACGGCGATGCGCCCCGAACCGGGGACGGGAAACGGAGGGCTTTGCAACCACGCGGTGGTAGGTTGGTGCAACTGCACGTTCTCCAAACGGACACAAAACCGACCTCCGTGCGGCTGGTTCGCATCGGCCGTGATGGCAACTCCCGGCAATGTCGAACGGGACCAGCCGTGTGGCGTATGTTCGTCGTCCCACCGCTCGAAGTCGCCAGCGATATCGGCGACGGACAGTTGCTGTGTGGGGTCGGAAGCGATAGCAACACGTTGTTCGAACTCCCGCAACCGGTGCGACCACACGGAAAGGACTTCGGGATCAATCGGCTGATCGGCAACGGCAATCTGCACGTTGGGTGCCGCGATTCGAAACACTTGAAAGTCCAGCGGAGCAAGGGTCACCTCCCACGGTCGCTGTGAGTCGATCGCTTGGGGAGCCGTTTCGGTCGGCACACTCCCCTCGACCAACTCGACAATGATTGTCCGTGCCGGACCATCGAACTGCATCGGTAGCACTTGCGGCCACGGCGCCGCATTGACCACCAGGCACCAGGTGGACTGACCATCAGCTGCCGCATAGACAGCCACTCCGGAGTTCGCGGTGGGCCCCGATACGGCTTGCCAGGCAACCCCTTCGGTCGCGGCATACAGCGCGGCCAGACGACGCGCGGCTGGGTGGAGCAAGGTCGGAGGACGCCAGGAGGCGATCTCCAATGGGGAGCCGGGCGCACGATAAAGATGTTCAGCCACCAGGCGCCTCCAGCCGCTAGAATCACTCACTTGCACCGGATAGATCGTCCGATCGGGCAGCCAGTCGTGGCCGAGAAGCGCCTCGGGAGGTAGCTCGACAGCATACGGCACCAATGCCGCCAACGTGGGGACGGAGGGATCCTCCGTCCAGGTAGCCTGCCCGAGGGCTTGCCGCCGCAACCAGTCGGCCACGCGCGCTCCCCCAGCGGGCAACCGCTGGTCGACGTGCAGGAGGCTCACGTGCGCGCACTCCTGCAACGCTTGTCGGTCCAGGCCATGAGCAAGCAATCGTTCACTCGGCTGCCTCATGACGGCCGACGGATCGATGAAGTCGGCGGCGGACGGTTTGCCCGCCCACAAGCCTCGCACATCGAGATACACTTGGCGTCGGGGATCGGAAGCGGCTAGTTTCGCACCTAGTTCTTCCCAGAACTCGGCCACCCGCTCGGCCCGCCACTGCAAGAAGCCGCGGCGGAGGGCAACCGGCCAATCTACCGCGGAATCCAGTCCGGGCGGCAATTTGACTCCCTTGGCTTCCGCATAAGCACCTAGCAGCGTCTGCTCGTAGCCGTGGCGATCGCCAGCGAACACCAACGGCGATTGAGGCGTCACCACCACCTCTAGCCCGCGCCAGGCGGGTTGATCACCGTACCGTTGTATCAGCTCATCGACCAGCGCCTGGACCTGTTGTTGGACGACGCGGTTCAACGGGTGCAGACGCGGCGTATGGGCAGCTCGGCCGGCCGCGGAATCGTTGCGGCCACGGACATCGAGCTCCCCACGCTCGGCGGCGGCGATGAGCCCCGGCCACGGCGCATCGAAGTGCAATCCCACGAGAAGCCCCATCCCCTCGCGCTGACAAAGGGCCAACAACAAAGCGATTCCGTCCTTCAGCTCCACCTGGCGTCCATCGGAAAAGAAGATCCCATCATCCCACCGCGGCAGTGGCTGCAACACTCGGCTGGGGTAAATCGCGCCCCCTTGTGCATAGGCAGGAATCACCACGGTGCCCGCCCCCGAGAGGCGACATAGCTCGATCAGGCGTCGGCACGCTTCGTAGTAAGTTCGCCAGGAAGTCAGATGCCGACCGCTGATCGGATCGAGGTCCTTCGGTGCAGCGAGCAATTCAGCAAATGCCGGTTGGTCGAGGTGCATGCGCCACCCCGCGGTGTGCTGGGCAGGGGCAGGCTCCGCCACTGCATCGACGTGCCCTGGCGAACGGGCGGAGGATGCGTACACGGCCTCGTCCACGGCCAAGGCGACGACGTGCGCCGACTGCTGGCGATCTAGATTGGCGATCAGGATATAGGTGACGTCGGCTTCCGGGTAAAAGAGAATACTCATCTCCTGCAGCCCCCCCCGCTCCGCCATCGACGGTGAACTGACCAGCAGTTGGTCGGCCACCGAGGGACGTACGTTCCCATCCGCATCCACGGTGCGCACGGCCAGCCCCAGACGTTGTCGTTGGTCCGAGCTGGTTACCACTCGCAACCGATGCGCCAACCCCGCGGACAACTCTTCCACGGGAAGCACCAGCCACTGCTGAGGCTTGAGCACCAAACGCTGACCGACGGCGCCATCCTGGGCCGAGAACTCTTCCGTGTGGTCGGCGACCTGTGGTGCCGGAGAGGTCGAGTGGCCACCTCCTCGGTCCTGACGCGACAGCCGCGACAACCATTTCAAGGGGGACCGCGGAAAGAGCAAACGCGTCGGCTCCACCCACTTCGGCCAGTTCGTCGGCACATCGACGACCCGCTGCATCACCTCACGGCCGTCATATCGCTCAACTTCTTTCCAGTCGACGATAATCGGGAAAGTGGCGTTTCGGTCGACGACTACGAACTCGATGAGTTGAACCAATTCACCGGCATCCTGGAAGAGCGCAGGGAAAGTGCGGTTGGGAATTAGACGCACCTCAGCACGATACACGCCCTCCTCGGTCGGCGCGTGAACCGTGATTGGACAGGTGGGAAAGCTACCGCTATCGTCGACCACCACGCTCTGGCGATTTCGCGTCAGCAGGCCCCCATCGACCGTTACGACCGACGTCTCCAGCCAATGGCTTCCTGCCATCACTCCAGTGCGGTGGCCGGTGACCGCCAGCTGCCAGGACTCCCCCGGTGCCAGGATCGGTCCGTCGGTAGGGGTGGCAATCCGCAAGCGATCGCGATCCAAACGTTGGACAGCAAAGCGAAGGCCACTTTCTCCTATCGGGCTGACCCAAGCCTCGCGCCGCTCGATCAGCGACTCCAGGTCGATCGCAACTTCCCACTGCCCATTCCCGCTGCCCGCGGTCAACCGGCTTTGCAACTTGGCTCCCGCCGTGGCCCGTACATGCACATCCAAACCGCCGAATCGCATCGGCGATTGCGACGCGATCTCGATGGTTCGTTGATCCGTCGCCCGCAGACTACCGATGGCTGAGGGATCGAAGGAAAGATTGCGCTCGATGCGCAATTCTCCTTGGCCCGCCAACATGATTTGTCCGGCCAGGGGCGTCGCTTGTTCACCTCCCCATACGATCCTCAAGGAGACGTCCAGCCATTCATCCGCACCCTGCGTTACGGGAGGCAGGACAGTGGACGCGGGCTCTTGACCGGTGGAACGGCAAACGAACGCCAGCAGCAAGTACAGGAAGACGATCACCATCACAGGGTGCCAGTTCGTCCCTTCCGTCGCGCTCCTCCCGCGATGTCGCGCCCAGGAGCAGCAAACGTCTGCGGAGCCGCGACGGACTGGCGGCTGGTCAACCCAGGAGTTGCGATGCTCGAGCGGATTGGTGTTCATCGATTCGAACCACATCCTGAATTGCAAATTGTTGCGTGGCAGAGATGAAAGGTAGGCAGTATAAAAACGGTGGGAATCGAGGGCGAATTCCTCGATCGCTCGTCCCTTGTCCTCCGGGGAGGCGTTTCGGCGAAGGCAACGAAGTAGGGATTAACTGGTAGATTTACCACATCATGCCCGTTGGGCCCCACATCAGTTTTCACTGCTAGCATTTCCCCCCAACCTGCTCGACGGCCGTCATTTTCTGGACGAATATGCGTTCTCCCGCCTGCGCAACGTTGCGCGGACACATCGACCCGTATAGCCTCTCTAAAAGTTTAACCGGACCTTAACCATCGCCAGGAAGGCGAGGACCACAATTTATGGGAAAAGTAATCTAGCCGGTATTGGCGGATTCTAGCCGGAGGATCCCTCGCAGGATGAAGGTCCGATAAGGCGATGGCGTCTCCGGGGCGACCTCAAAGCGTCGACCGCTAGGTAATCGTGTGGCGCGGTTCGGAGGCCCCAACGAACGTCGCTGGCGGATGTCCAGGACCACGGCATCGAGCCCGACAGGGGGCACCGTTTCCGCCATGGCGTGCGGCCCCGTAGGGGGGCCCTGTGGAGCGGCGTCTCGCGTCCCACGATCGACCGACCTTTGGGGGGCGTCGAGATCGGAGACGGCGTCTTGGCGAATCAAGGTTTTGGGGAAACTACTACTGCTACACACCACGGCCTCGGCACGGATCGATCGCTGATCAAATGAGGACCAAAACATTGGGAAAACGGGAGTTGGGACCGATGCATCGGCTGCACAGCATTGTGGAAGAAACGCCAGGTTGGACCGACTGGCGGGCGATGATGGTATCGGCCCTGTTGGCCGTGACCGGGTGTTGGCTACTGGCTCGACACATGACCACCGAGCAGGCGCCGGGGACGGTGGCCCGCACCGATGGTTCCCGCAGCGCGGTAGCCCGGTCCAACGCGTCGGCGGAACCAGAAACCAACTTGGCTCGTGCCGACCACTGATGGAGAAACCGTGATGCGTCACGCGGCCGCTTCATGGACGGGGGGCGGCACAGGAACTTGCAGGTGCCGTGCCAGCTGATCTGCCGCCGCGTAGGCGGAGCGGACACACTGCGGGATCCCCACGCCATCGTAGGCTGCCCCACACAACGCCAGGGTGGGGAACTCCTGCAATTTCGCCTTCAACTGCTCCATGCGCTGCCCGTGACCAATCAAATACTGTGGCATGGCTCGTGGCCAACGAATAACGTCGGCGCGCCTTGGTGCCTCGCCGCGCCAATCAAGCAGCACGGCCAGTTCCCGTAAGGCCAAATCGGTCAAGCGCCGATCATCCTCATCCAGAATCCCTGGATGGAGGGCACCACCGAAGAAGACCCGGAGCAAGATTTCGTCCTCCGGCACCCGGCCCGGGTACTTATTACTGGTGTAGCTGATGGCCAACGTGGGGCGTCCGGCAACGCGAGGAACGATCATGCCGAACCCATCGATGCGGCCGCGAATTTCCTCCCGACGAACGACGACTGCCACCACACAACTCGATGCATACGGAATCCCTTCCAGTAGCTGGTACACCTCCGGGTGGACATCGGCCAGCAATCTGGAGCTGATATAGGCAGGAGTCGCCAGGATCACCCCCGCACACGGAAACGATTCGGCTCCGGCATGCACGTTCCACCGGTCTGCGGGGAGTCGTTCGAGCGTCTCGACTGCCGCGCCGGTGTGGACGGAAACCGAGCTGGGTAATGTTCGCGTCAAATGCTCCACCAGATCGCTCATCCCGCGCTTGGGGGCGAGGAACTGATCGTATCGCGCCCCGGATGCTCGTCGTGCCGCGGCCCGCGCATCTTCGCGTTTGGAAGCCAGAAACGCACGAAAGAGACTACCGTGCTGGCGTTCCATGGCCACGAATTGGGGCATCGTTGCTTGCATACTAAGCGTCGTCGCGTCGGCCGTAAAAATGCCACTGACGATCGGTTCAACCAATCGCTCGTAGGCCTCCTTGCCTAAGCGGCGGATGGCGAAGGACGCGAGCGATTCGTCCTGCTGGTCACGGCGGGCAGGAATCCACGGCTCGGCCAGCAGGCGTAGCTTGCCCGGCCAACTCAACGCGCCTGTGGCCAGGATGGAGCCGATCCGCGTCGGCTGCATGAGGCTGAAGCCGGCCGGTATGGGGTGCAACTTCCCTTCCAGCCAGACAAAGGCCCGCCGATCCGACGAAACCGGCTTGATCAATTGGTCCCCATATCCGGTGCGCCGACAGAGGTCACGGGCATGAGGAATCAAGGTGGCGAAGTTGTCGGCGCTTTTTTCGATCAAGTACCCATCGGCGTATGCCGTCTCCAGCACCCCACCGGTACGATGGCGTTTCTCATACAAGCGAATCTCGAAGCGATCCGCCACCCCCGCACGGGCCACCAGTTCCGCAAGCCGATGGGCAGCAGCTAGACCGCTGATCCCACCACCGATAATCGCAATCCGCGTCACCCGAGTACCGTTTTTGCTACCTGGTCAATCTTCGCCGCAAGGATGAAGTCATTCTCGCTCAACCCCTTGATCGCATGCGTGGTCAATTCGATGCGCACATTCCGAAAACCGGTAAGATGCAGGTCCGGATGGTGGCCATCCTCTTCCGCCACCTCCGCCACGGCGTTCAATAATCGCATCGCTTCGGCGAAGTTCTTGACACGCCATGTCTTAGCAATCCACTTGCCATCTTCCGACAGTTCCCATCCCTCCAGCTGCCTTAGTTGTTCACGAGCCTCATCGAGCGTACAGGGCTCCACACCGCCTTCGCACGGTTTGCATTTCTTTGTGGTCAACTCGGTGGCCGATTGCACGTCCATCGTCGATGCTCCTTATGTTTACGAACCGGTACCTTGAGTGCTCAGTGGCCTCACGTGTATCAGACAGCACTCCCGCGCGTCGAGAAATCCCCGTTCGAAATCCAGCTTGCCTGACACCTTCGTCACCGTCGGCCACACGATGCACAGGTTCGCCGACGGATCCATCGGTGGATGGACTGGAGTAGTTAGCGCGTCCACCCATCAGCGGAGGATCGCCTGCGCCGTGTCGGCAGATACGACGCATAAAAATCAAATCACGGGTTTATTATAGAATATTGGCCAGGTTTGTTGAGACCGCTTGGCAGGCAGCCCACGGCGTTGGCACCCCAGTTCCCACCGCTACAATGAGGCGAAGTGGATGTTGTGGAGCCGTGAGTTGATGCCCCGTCGCCAGGGCGCTCGGCCACTGCGTGTCGGCCCATTGCAGCGGCGTGTTCGCCCCCTAGCAGAAAGACTAACGAAATGCTGCGCCTAGAAGTCATCGATTACGTCGACCCCACTGGCCAGGCGATCGCCGCCCGCGTCCCCGAATTCGGCACGGCGGCGATTCAGTATGGTGCGCAATTGATCGTTCAGCAGAATCAGGAGGCGGTCTTCTTCCGTGATGGCCGCGCCATGGACAGTTTCGGGCCAGGCCGATACACGCTCACGACGGCGAATATTCCCATCCTCTCAAAATTGCTGACCATTCCCTGGGAAAAATCTCCATTTCAAGCATGTGTCTATTTCGTGGGCAAGCAACGGTTCGTGGACCAAGGATGGGGAACGCGCACCCCGATCACCTTGCGTGACCCCGATTTTGGCCTGGTGCGTTTGCGTGGTTTCGGCAAGTTTTCGTTTCGCGTCGTCGATGCGCCTTTGTTCATCAACGAGGTCGTGGGGACACAAGGCAAGGTGACCACGCCGGAAATCAGCAACTACTTGCGTGACCAAGTCGTTAGTGGGCTGACCGATTTGCTGGCCACGGCCGGGATCGGCCTGCTGGAGTTGCCAGCGAAGTTCGATGAATTGGCGGCGGCCGGCCGCGCCAAACTGGGAGCCCAGTTCTCCCAATTAGGTTTGGAACTGACCGACTTTTTCATCAACAGCATCACCCCGCCCGAGGAGGTCCAGCGGGCGATCGATGCACGGAGCAGCATGGCAGCAGTAGGAGACTTGCAGGCGTTCACCATGTACCAGGCCGCGCAAGGCATCGGTCAGTTGAGCAAGGGGCAGGGCGAGGGCAGTTCAGCGGCCTCCTTGGGCCTGGGGGCGGGCATCGGCATGATGTTGCCCCAGATGTTGCAACAAGCCATGCAAGGGCAGCAAGCGAGGCCTGCCACTGCCACGGCCGGGCAAGAATCAGCAGCCGGTGCCGGAGCGTCAGCACCGCCGCCTGCAGCGAGCCCCGCGCCGCTCGATTTTTCCTCACTGGCCGGCGACAACGCCGCGCCCAACGTGCCGGCCGTCCTGCGGCAGCTAGCAACCGCCAATGGCTGGAACATCCAGGAAGCGGATGCTGTTTGGAAGATCGAAGTCCCCGTCGGTGCGCTGCGAAAGCAGATCGTCGAAGTCCTCTTTTCGCTTCAGGACGACCAAGGGCATCCAGTCATCAGTATCCAATCCTCTTGTGGACCGGCCGACGCCCGTCAAGCAGCAAACCTGTTGCGATTCAACGCTCAGTTGATCCATGGTGCTTTCGCCATCCAACGCACCGATGGCACCGATCGTCTCGTACTCCGCGAAAACCTACTGGCCCAGACCGCCGATCCTCTGGAATTGCTACGGGCGATTACCGCCATCGCCTGGCAGGCCGACCGCTACGAAGAGCAAGTCCTGGGGGGTGACCAGGCGTGAAAGGGATCGGCGGATGAGCAGTTCCACCGCTCCGATCTCATCCGATCTCCTGTGGCCCAACGGACAGTACGAGCTGCTGGACTTCGGCCATGGCAGAAAGTTGGAAGCTTTCGCTGGTCGCGTGCTTGACCGCCCCTGCCCTGCGGCTGACACCGTCGCACCGAGGCATCCGCAGTTGTGGCACACGGCGGATCTGCGCATCGCCCCCTCCCCGGTGCGAACGGCCGGAATCTCTGCTAGCGGCCCATGGCCTCACTGGCGCATCGCGGTATCGGACCAGGTCCAGATGCAGCTCCGTGTAACCTCGTTTGGCCACGTGGGCCTGTTTCCGGAACAGCATGCCAATTGGCGGCGCATCGACCACCTGGTGCGGCACTTCCCCGAGGGCGGCGCGCGAGTGCTCAATCTGTTCGCTTACACCGGCGCCGCAACGCTCATCGCCGCCGCCGCTGGAGCACAGGAAGTCGTTCACGTCGATGCTTCCCGCCCCACGGTGCGCTGGGCTCGAGAAAATGCCGACGCCAGCGGCTTGGCCCACACCCCGATACGCTGGATCGTCGATGACGTTCGGAAATTCGTCGCACGCGAAATCCGCCGTGAGCGGCGGTACGATCTTATCGTGCTCGATCCGCCGACCTTCGGTCACGGAAGTTCCGGCAAACGATGGGAGATCGTGCGCGACTTGTGGCCGTTGCTGGCCGACTGCACACGCCTTCTTACTTGCCGAGCCGAATCGCGACTCGTCTTCTCCGCCCATTGCGAGGAGCCGACGGTGGAGGAAATCGGCACGTGGCTTGCCAGAAGCTGCGGGCCAATCGAGGCGTCGGGTAGAATGGTCCTTGGCGATCGTCAAGGCCGGACGCTTGATGCCGGCTTCTTTGCGATCGCTCGACGCCGCTGAACCGTCCCTCCCCGCTTTCCTGGAGAAGTCCCATGCATCACCTCTCGATCCCCGCCCGCAATGCGCTCTGTAACGACACGAAGTCCCCTGAAACGGCCCCGGAAGCTGCCCCAGCCCGGGCCCGGCCAATGACCGTCGGTGGTAACCGGCGAGGGCGAACCACCGTGCTGCGGATGACCGCCAGGCTGTTACCCGCGTTGGTCGTCTTGTATAGCCTGATAGCTGGGGTGGCGGCCGACGATGCCGAGAGGATCCAGCCGTGGAAGGAAAACCCGCGGTACTGGCAGTATCAAGGAAAGCCAGTGTTGCTGCTGGGAGGAAGCCAGGATGACAATCTCTTCCAACTACCCAACTTGGCCGAGCACCTCGACGAAATGCAACGGGTGGGAGCCAACTTCATCCGCAATACGATGAGCGCTCGCCAGGATGGGGGCTTCGAAGTGCACGAGTTTTACCAACGAGAGGATGGCAAATACGACCTGGACCGGTGGAACGAAGAGTATTGGCAGCGTCTGGAGAACATGCTGCGATGGACCCATCAACGGAACATCATTGTTCAAATCGAGGTATGGGACCGCTTCGACTATTCCCGCGAACACTGGCTCACCAGCCCCTGGAATCCGGCCAACAACGTCAATTACACCTTTGAGCAAACGGGGCTGGCGGCCGAGTATCCTGAGCACCCGAGCAGCAACAAACAACCATTCTTTGACGCCGTTGCCGGCATGCCCAACTATGATCCCAAGCTCGACCTGGTGCACGAATACCAAAAGCGGCGGGTGGAGAAACTGTTGTCCTACTCGCTCGAGTATCCCCACGTCTTGTATTGCATGAACAACGAGACCTCCGCCTCACCACGTTGGGGTCAGTACTGGATTCAGTTCATCCGTGACCGCGCGGCCCGCCGCGGGGTGGAGGTTTTTTGTACGGACATGTTCGACGATGCCTACATGGCGGAACGAGCGCGGCATACTCAGGTCTTGTTCGAGCATCCCGAGATCTATTCGTTCCTCGACATTTCGCAGGTCAATAGCCGCAACTTCGATCAACTGCACTGGGATCGCCTGCAGTGGTTATTGGAACAAGCCGCACGCCATCCTCGCCCGGCCGGCCATGTGAAGATTTACGGCAGCGGCTACAAGAGCTTTGGAACCGGGGGCCCCGAAGATGGCGTAGAAAGGTTTTGGCGGAACATCATCGGTGGTTCCGCCACCAGCCGATTCCATCGCCCCGATTCGGGCAACGGCCTCAACGACCTTGCCCAAGCCAGTATTCGCGCGGCTCGCCTAGTCGAACAGCGGGTGAGGTTTTGGGAGGTTAGCCCGCACATGGAGCTTCTGAGTCAGCGTGAGGCGGATGAGGCTTATCTGGCGGCCGCCCCCGGAGAAAAGTACGTCGTCTACTTCACCGATGGTGGCCAAGTCGACGTAGATCTGCGCCAAGCGCCAGGAGAGTTCACCGTGACATGGATCAGCATTTCCATGGGAATTGAAGTACAGTCGGGCCGCCAGGGAAGCAGCATCCGTCCTTGGCCACGCCAGGTGCGCGGGGGAGGCACAGTCACGTTGACAGCCCCCTACCAGGGCCCTTGGGTGGTAACGCTGGTGAAAACGAAATGACGCCCCCCCTGCAGGAGGGGCCGCAGCAATGGGATTGACGAGCATGCCGTACCGCACGGCGCGGATGCTGGCGCTGGCGTGGTGCCATCGGTACTCGTTGGGGAACGCCACGCGCGGGGCCACCCATGCTCTCCCGCGCGGCGCTGCTCCACGATGTCGGGCGTCGAATGTGGACGCCCCATCCGCGTCACGGTTGGCGTTCGTCAATTGCGCGGAGTATCGATTGACGAATCGACGCAAATGCCGATATTGATAGACACTGTGGCGAAGGGAGAGGCTCGCGTAGCTTCTTCGGAGGTAGCAACTACCGGTCGTTCCATCCGTTGTTGCTCGGATTGCGCTGTGAGGCAGAAGGCTGCATTGTGGGCAGCCTGTGCGGGATTTCCGTCGAATGAGCCGATGGTTCCGTATTGCGAGCGATCCGAGTTCATCCCATGAAAAGAGAGGAATTGCTCATGCAACGTGAATTCATCAAGCAGCTTATCGAGGCAGGCGTCCACTACGGCCACCGTTGCAGTCGGTGGAATCCCAAGATGAAACCGTACATTTACGGTCGCAAGAACGGGATTCATATCATCGACATCCGCGAAACCTTGCGAGGTTTGTTGCGAGCGAAGAAATACCTCAGCCAAGTGGCTGCCGGCGGCAGCCTGGTGCTCTTTGTAGGCACCAAACGTCAGGCATCCGATGCGATTGAAAAGCACGCCCAGCGATGTGGAATGCCGTTCGTATCGGAGCGTTGGTTAGGTGGCACCTTGACGAACTTTCGCACGATCCGCAGTCGGATGGGGCGGTTGGAGGAATTGGAAGCAATCATCAATTCCGACGAGATCAACACCTATTCGAAGAAAATGCAGTCGGCGCTTCGCCGTGAGTATCGCAAGATCTACCGCAACCTGAACGGATTGCGCACCATGAACCGGTTGCCGGAGGCATTGGTCATTGTCGACCCCGGCAAGGAGAAGAATGCGGTGCATGAGGCGCGTCGCATGGGGGTGACCACCGTCGCGCTCATCGATACCGACTCGGATCCCGAAGAGGTGGACTTGCCCATTCCCGGCAACGACGATGGTATTCGGTCGATCGAATTGATCGTTTCCCAGTTGGCCGATGCCGTGTTGGCGGGCAAGGCGCAGAATCCGGAATTGCAAAAAGACGAAGGAGCCTCTGCGGAGCAGGCCGGCGATACGGCTGAGGCGACTACCGAAGCCTCGGCATCGGCCAGCTAGCCGAGAGGCGATCGGTTAACGCAGTTGACACAACGAGGACACGCCGACCGCATGCGGGCTGAACAAACTGCCCGACGAGGCAGACCGTAAGGCGGTCGGTGGATTGGCACGAGAATATATCACTGGAACATCACAAGTTACGGAGTACGATTGATGGCTGAAATCACAGCGGCACAAGTCAAAGCGTTTCGCGAACGGACAGGCTTGCCGTTGATGGAGTGCAAGACGGCGCTCCAAGAAGCGGGCGGGGATGAAGAAAAGGCGGTGGCCATTCTGCGCGAGCGCGGAGAAAAACTGGGTGAGAAACGGGCTAGCCGCGAAACGGCGTTCGGGCGGTATGGACTGTACGCCGGATTCGACAAACCGGCGGGAGCCATCGTCGAGTTGAAGTGTGAAAGCGCGCCGGTAGCTCAGAACGAGGAGTTCGCCCAGTTGGCCGACGACATGGCTCAGGCGTTGGCAACGGCCTCCACCGCCATCGCCACGGTCGACGAACTGTTGGCCCTCCCCTCGCCATCGAAAAGTGGCGTGACGCTCAAAGAACAGATGGCCGAACTGTTCAATCGCATTCGTGAGAAGTTCGAGGTAGGACGTTTTGCCCGCGTCGAAGGCCCCAGCGCTGCTTACTTCCACAACCTGGGGACCGTCATCGGGGTACTCATGCACGTCGAAGGGGGCGACGAACAAAGCGCGAAAGATGTCGCCATGCACATCGCCGCCATGAAGCCCTCGGCGTTGAAACCCGAGGATCTCGACCAGGCGGAGGTGGAGAAGGAGCGCGAGTTCCTGCGCGCGGCCGCCCTGAAGGAAGGCAAGCCGGAGAACATTGTCGACAAGATGGTCGAAGGTCGGTTGCGGCAGTTCTTCGCCGAACGCGTCCTGCTGGAACAACCGTTCGTCAAGGACGACAAGCAGACCGTAGGCAATTTTGCCAAAGGCAAGGGGATGGAGATCAAGCAATTCATCTGTTACGTCATGGGGCAGTAAAGCGTCCGGCATCGCCAGCGCCCATGCCGAACGGATGTTACCAACGAAGATTTCGAGTGCGGCGTGAAGTGGGGCTTCACGCCGCTTTTGCCATGTAGAGAGGATTATGCATGTCGCAGGAGCAGCCATCGGCGAGTTCGTCTGTCTACAACCGCGTTGTGCTCAAGCTCTCCGGTGAAAGTTTATGTGCCCCAGGGCAGCGGGGCATCAGCATGGACGAGGTGTTCGCCATTGCCCGTCAAGTAAAGTTGGCATGGGAACTTGGATGTCAAATCTCCATTGTCGTCGGTGGAGGAAACATTCTTCGCGGTGCTCAGTTCCGCACCTCCAGCGGAGCGAAATTCGAAGAGGCGACCGCCCATTACATGGGCATGTTGGCTACGGTGATCAATGCCTTGGCCTTGCAAGAAGGCCTAGAAGCGGTCGGCTGCAAGACACGGGTGATGTCGGCCATCCGCATGGATGGCGTATGCGAGCCCTTCATTCGCCGTCGGGCGCTGCGGCATATGGAGAAAGGACGCATCATCGTCTTGGCCGCCGGCACCGGCAGCCCCTTCGTCACCACCGACACGGCGGCAGCGCAGCGAGCTTTGGAACTGCAGGCGGACATCGTCCTCAAAGCCACTCGCGTCGATGGCGTCTACAGTGATGATCCGGAAAAAAATCCCCATGCCGTGCTCTACCACGAGCTCAGTTACGACGAGGTGATCTCCCAGGACCTGCGCGTGATGGACGGAACGGCCATCACCCTGTGCAAAGAGTACGGCATGCCGATCTTGGTGTTCAACTTCAAAAAAGATGGCAATATCGTAAAAGCAATCTCCGGAGGTCGAGTGGGAACGCGCATCGGTCCAGTGAAAGGCTGACCGTACCGCGTTCATCTAGTCCCTTCGTTCTGCAATGCAATTCTAGCGATGGAGAGTCAACCGATGAGTGTCGACGAAGTGATGATGGATACCGAAGAACGCATGGAGAAAGCGATCAGCGTTCTCAAGCAAGCCCTCAGTGGCATCCGCACCGGACGTGCCACTCCGGGGTTGGTGGACAGCGTGCGTGTGGAAGTTTACGGCTCCCAAATGCCGCTGAAACAGATTGCTTCCGTTGCCGCTCCAGAACCGCAACAATTGGTTATTCGTCCGTTCGACGCGAGTACGATCAAGGAGATCGAAAAGGCGATCGTCGCCAGCGATCTCGGGCTCAACCCGCAAAACGATGGTAAGATCATCCGCTTGAATATCCCCCCCTTGAGCACGGAAGTGCGCAAGAAGATGGTCGCTCGTATCAAAGAATTGGCGGAAGAGGCCAAGGTATCGATCCGCAATATCCGTCGCGACGCCAACAAGGCTATCGATGCCGCTCAAAAGGCCAAGGAGATCACCGAAGACGATCGCGATGCCTTGAAGGACGAGGTGCAGGAGCTGACCAAGAAGTTCGAGGCCATGGTCAACGAATTGGCCGAGGCTCGCGAAGCCGAAGTGTTGGGCGAGTGACCATCAGCCCCGCGGCGATTCCCTCAATGTGGCGTTCTTTGGTTCGCCCCGCCGATCAGCTTTACCGTGCCCCAAGGCGGCGCGTCAAGCAATCCGCTGTGGCGAAAACCGTGGCAATGGCTAAACTGTTCGGCTGTTAGGCTGCCGAGGGTGGTAGTCGGTTCGCGATATTGGCCGGAAAGTCGTAACCAGTGACGAGCGGTGATGTGCTCAGGCCCGGCGTTACGATAGGCGGTTTCGGCTAATATCGGTAAGGGATGGCGCAGCGCATGTCGCATGACCGGTCCGTGACGGGATGGCACGCCCTGGCAACCTAACCTCCGCGCCAGATGGGAGAGGCTGGCCTGGAAGAAGCCATCGACGCATTCTTCCTGCGCCAAATTCACAGGTTCATTGAGTTTGTTCTGCATTGAGGAGGTGTCTTTCGTGAAGCCAGCAACACTGAGGGGGGGAACTCTGTTCCAATTTCCGCCGATTGGCAGAGTGATCACAGTAGTTTGTACCTGCCTGTGGGGAACGTTTTACGGCGCAGCGCTGCCAGCCCAAGAGGCCGACAATGCGGCCGACGGGATGGTGGCAACCAGTGAAGGTGTCGTCGCAGAGGAGGCGACCGAGGCCACCGAGCCAACGATGCTCAGCGATGACGCATTATCGTCGACCAGCGCCGCTGCTCACAATGCCTGGATGCTCATCTCCTGCGCTTTGGTATTGTTCATGACCGCTCCTGGGCTGGCCATGTTCTACGGCGGCTTGGTGCGCAAGAAGAATGTCCTGAGCGTCATGATGCAGTGCATTTTCCTCATGGCGATGATGACCTGCCTGTGGGCCATCTACGGATATTCTCTGGCATTCGGTGGATCGAATCCATTCATCGGAAACCTGGACTATCTTTTCATGAACGGGGTGGCACGTGTGTGGGACGAGGGAGCGCAACAGCCTCTTACCCCGATGGCTGGCGCCATTCCACGTCTGACTCATATGCTGTTCCAAGGCATGTTCTTCATCATCACCCCCGCCCTGATTTGTGGGGCCTTCGCCGAACGCATGAAGTTCGGTGCCATGGTCCTTTTCAGCTTGTTGTGGGGAACGTTCATCTATTGCCCGCTGGCCCATTGGGTATGGGGAGGGGGCATCTTGGCGTATGGCGAACCGGGAAGCTGGATGGGCGGAGCCCTGGATTTTGCTGGCGGAACGGTCGTGCACATCAGTTCCGGGGTCACCGCGCTCGTGGCGGCATTGATGATCGGTCCTCGCGTCGGATATCGCCAGGAACCCATGCCACCCCACAATTTGACGTACACGGCGATGGGAGCGGCCATGCTGTGGTTCGGTTGGTTTGGTTTCAACGCCGGTAGCGAACTGATGGTCGATGGAATCACCGCTAGCGCCTTTGCCGTAACGCATTTCGCCGCAGCCGCCGGGGCATTGACGTGGCCCATTATCGAATGGATGCACCGGGGACGCCCCACGGTTTTGGGGGCCAGCTCCGGAGCCGTAGCAGGTTTGGTGTGCATCACCCCGGCGGCAGGTTTCGTAGGCCCTATGGCAGCAATCGTGATGGGCGTGCTGGCCGGAGCATTCTGCTACATCGGTTGCTCGGGGATCAAGGGAGCCTTCGGTTATGACGATGCCCTCGACGCCTTTGGGATCCACGGACTAGGCGGGTTGCTGGGCGCGGTGTTGACTGGCGTCTTCGCTACCCGGGCCATCTGGGACATCGCCGATGGGAATCCGTTGGGGCTGATCGAAGGAAACACGTCAACGATTGTCGGGCAAGTCGTCGGTGCACTGGTGACCTGTGCGTTCGCCGCCATCGGGGCTGCGGTACTGCTGAAGATCGTTGATGCGTTGGTGGGCCTGCGCGTCGCTCCCGCTGCCGAACGCCAGGGCCTCGACGTCACCGAACACGGTGAAGAGGGCTATATCTTCCTGTAATCAGCGTCCCTGGACAACGATGCCCACGAACCGGCGATTCCCATGGCAACACGCGCCGTGGGCAATCGCCGGGCAAGGCAGGGTAGGCTGCGGAGGATCGCGGTGTCCGGAGCACTCCGCTGCTCAGTGACCGTCGGCGAGCGCCGGTCGTTGACGCCCTGCGCTGCGACCAAGCCCGACTAGTCTTTTCCGTAGTGCTTCACTTGCTCCCAATATTCCTCAAAAGCGCCGTCATGATGGAAGTCGGGACTGTTATCCAAGTCATGGCATTCGAGGCATTTGTCCCGGGCGCGATCTAGTTTGAGAATCATCTGTTGGCGTAGGGCGACCAATTGGTCGTTATCCACATCGATGTCACCATTCTCGGCCGCTACGTGATCGCTTCCCGGTCCGTGGCAGTTTTCGCATCCGCTACCCACGAGGTGCGGCGAGTCCTCCAGGCTCAGCCAGCCACTTTGATACGGATAGAACTCCTGTGGGTTCCATCCCGTCACGTGGCAGCTAATGCATTCAGGGTCATGGTGCCGGGGAATGCCACCGCGGTCGTTCGGCGGTGCAACAATCGAATCCGTCGCATGGGAATGGGGCGTTCCTTGCCAAATCTCATACGCGGTAGTGTGGCAGTCACCACACGTCTCGCTGCCTACAAAACGGCGCCCCGTGGGGTGCAAGGAGGGAGTAACCCCCAAACCCTGCAGGCCCGCTTGTTTAAGTTGCTCTTGATACTTGGCGAAAAGCTCTAACAGGCGTGGCGAGTCTTTGAATTGCGCGGAAATGGCAATCCTTTGATAGCGGAGCGGCGATTCCGCACTATCGAACAGCCCCACAATACCGCCATACATCCCCTTAACACCACATTGCACCATGACCGCTTCGGTCCCCGGGATGGGCTCCGGCAACAACGTCGGCTCTCCATAACCGCCTGCCGTCACCACCAAATCGAAATCACCAACTTCCTGGGCCACCTCGGCGGAGCGTTCTAAGGACGCATGCGCCAACAACACCAGGAAATCACACCCTTCGTTCTTCATTTGCTCCACTACGGGTTTCAGACGGTCCACGGCTGGAAAGATCGAGATGTCATCACTGCGAACCTCCTCAGCAAATTTTTCATCCAAGAAGGCGGTCACGCCGATCTTGCGCCCTCCGGCTTCGATGATTCGATGCGACGGGAAGAAAGACGGATCCAGGATTTCGACATTCGCCGAGATAACCCCCGTGGAGTGCAATCCATCGGAACTGGCCGCTTGGATCAATTCAATACTGGAAAGCTTAAGGTCATCGACCCCCAAGGTGGCGGCCTGATACTCCATGATTTGGAATGCTTCCATCGTCGTCTGGAACTTGATCTCTGCCTGACGGCCAATGCGTCTGACCTGGTTTCCCACATCCATCGGCAAAACCGTCCACCCCCGCTGGCGCAACTGCTGAATCAATGTATCACGGCGGATGAGCCCTCCCTTTTGGCGTTCCAACCCGGTGCAACCACAGGGTTCGAGGTACCCGTGCTGTTGCCCTGATATAAACAGCACCACCTGGGGCTCGGGCCAATCTTCGGCGATCCTTTGGTTCAATTCGTCGTAAGTGGCGAGGTTTGCCCCAGCAGGGATCGTCTCGCGGTTCTTTGCTGGTGTCGCCGTTGGAGTCGCCAAGACATCGGCACTGTTCGCGGCCGTAGCCTCTTGGTGCGGTGCATGCGAGGTGGCCATGTTGGGTGAATTGCCCACGGCAACTGGCCCATCGTCGGTCGTGGTTGACATGCGAGGTTCCCCGGGCTGCGCCGCGCTGACCGCGGAATCCGGTGATTCGGAGCCGACGCCCGAGCGCGTTGTGGCGTTGGTAGCCGCCGATGATGCGGACGCGTCGTACCGTGGTTCCGTCGATGACGCGTCAGCAGCTGCGGTCCCTGATTCGCTGCCGTCGGGTGCCACCGCCGTGGCACCATTATCCACCGACGGTGGAGCCTGCCGCGCGGGACAGCCACCTACCCCAAGTATCATGAGGACGATGCTCGTCGCCCATCCTGCCCGCAGCCACTGATCTCGTCCATTCACCATGTCATCTCCTGGATAATCGCATGCCGTCCCTGACATTGACCATCAACTCACCTTCCGCCAAGTGCCGGAAGCTCCATCGCGTTGTGCTTTCAGGACCGTATGCTGGCGCATTACGGCTGGTTCTATTGGTATGAGGTAATTCTCTTGGTATGAGGGACCGGACGCGAGCCCGAACTGGCCAGTCGTTTGGCCACAGCACCAAGTACCACCGCCGGGAAACGGGCTCGGTGTGCCGCTGGGCGCCCCCAGATGCGGTGCGCTTCCTGGTCATCATTGGCGATGAGGCAATCTGCTGATCGACCTTCCCCCAGACCACGCCTTCGCATCTCTTGGTTCATTTCCTTCAGGGATTATCGCCTTTGGCGCCCACTTTCATCACCCCTCCGATCGCTCGAGGCCGCAAAGTCCCAATTTCTTCAACAGCTTACAGGATTCATCGCGGAGCGGTAAACCTTACCAACTCGTTCAAGACTCGCCAAATTTGCTGGGACTGCCCCCCCGCAATGCTTCCCAGTGCGGTGATGGATCGGCCGGCTGCTCTCTCCCCGGCCACCGAGTGGACCGTTCGCTGCGGCCGTTGCCACATGAGTCAAGCTTATCTCCACCGACGGTCGTCCAGTTGCAGGCAGATGCTACGAGCGCGTCCCAACGGCAGCCAATGTCTCGCATCGGAAAGGCCAGCCAACGATCGTTACCAGCAATTTGGTGACCGCTTGGCGGCCCCTCGGACGAGGCGCTGCATCGCTGCGAACCAGACGCCGCCCATTGATTGGTCAATTCTGGTCGGAATTGCGCACGTTCAGGCGTACGAAGATTACCACTTGTTCGGGTGAATCCGATTCGATATTCAAGATGACCTTTCCATAACGTCCGCGTGAATTGGCGGGATAGTAAACCGGTGGTGCCCCCTTGGGAACGATGAATTTCACGGGGAACACCCGGCGATCTCCAACCTCCTTGGGTGGCTCGACTACCACATCCAGCGCTTCGTCTGGAACGATGGAATCGACCGACAGGAGCGCCTCCTTCTTGGCACCGCTCAGCGAGACAAAAACGGTTACCTCTGCCCCCTCTTGCGAATCGACCGTACCCAGCTTCAGCAGATTCACGCTGGGATCGAACGATGCCCCACCGATCAAGGACACGTCGCCAATTACATTTCCACTGACGCGGTAATCGATGGAGCCGGAGGGGAGTTCCATGCTGGTGTGCAAGTGCACACGGGCGGACAACGGCCCCACGGGAAGGCCCGGTTTGATATTGAGAACAATTTCGTGCACACTGGTCGCTTGTTGGTGTTCGGGAAATTGTGCTGCCTCCAGAGGAACCTCCTGCGCGTTGAAATCGACAAACCGCCGCGTGGCATCGTCCGACCACGTGATGTCCTGCACTTTGACCGGCTGCTGGGAATAATTGAAGAAATAGAACTTGGCGGTCATGGGCTGGCTATTGGAGATCGTCCCCAGTGCCAATTCGCTGGGAGATAGGACAAACGTTTTTGCCACGCGACCGTGAACCGTCAACTTGACTTCCGGCTTCGTCGGGTCGTTGGTAATGATCGTCGCGGTTTGCCCAAAGTCAGGTAGGATGGTGTTGGCCGTCCAGGTCAGCTTTACGACCGTCTCTTCCCCGGGCTGCAATACCGTGCGGTCGAGTTCCCCGACGGTACACTTGCAGGTCGAGCCGCCCATGTTCAAGCTAAGCGGCCCGTCTCCCACGTTACGAAACACGAATTCTTTGCTCTGAGTTTCTCCGTGCTGCATCACTCCGAAGTCGTAGTCGGCACCTCCCACCACCTCCACCTTCGGAGTTCCCGTAGCCTGGCTCAGCAACTGCACCGCTTGGGAGTCCCCTTTCAACTCCGCGTCCGAGGCGCGCGTGCTGCGAAATCGCTCCTCGTAGCCACCATTGACCACGGCACTCTGAATTCTTCCAAGAACCAATCCACTGAACATGGCGACCAGCAACGTGGCTACAATTCGCAACATTGATCCACCTTCATTGGGTACTGTGTATAAATCCTAGCCTGCAGTATCTAATCGAAACGAATGGTCGTCGCACTTGCCTTAGGCGGACTCTCCCGTTCCCGGGGAGTTCGTTCCCGGGGAGCTTGTCCGTTGTTCATTTTACGCAATGCATCAAGGAGCGGTTCTGCCTTATAAAAACCTTCCGCCATGGGGGTCAGAGACCAGGTCGCGGGAGAGGCCATCGGAAACCAGAGCAGTTGAGTGGCAAGTTTGCGGTCATCATGCGGCGTGAGGTCGCTCAGGCGGCGAGCTTCTTCGGCGTGGCGCTCGAACAACGGCCAGTCTCCACGCACCGCAGCCACTACCGCCAACTGCGCGTGCAACCTTACGTTCGTGGGGTATCGACGGATGGCTGCGCGGTAGTAGCGTTGCGTATGCTCCAACCACCGGTCGGTCGTCAAGCGCAACATCTGTGCGCGCGCGGCTAACCGAAAGGAGTGCTCTCCAGCAGCCTGCCACGTCCCATAGGCGGCATCTTCCCATTGCGTCCATCGGTCCAACTGTGCAACGGCGTGGTCAGCGGCTGCTTCGAATCGGGAACTTGACACCTGCAACGCGACATGGACTGCCAACATGGCTTGCCTGGCCACGACTTCGGCCTCCCACGGGTCTGCCCGCTGCGCTGCTTCGAGATATCGTCGGCATTGTTCGAGATTGGTTTCCACTTCCGCCTTCTGCAGCAGACCCCAGCATCGAGTAACCGGATACCAACATTGCCCGAGAAACGCACCGAGCATTGCCGTCCAGGCGATTGCCGCGTGGCGTGGCGCGAGCCACGATTGGCGTCGAGCGGCAGTTGGCGGCTCGGCAACAGGTTGAGCCACTACGGCGAGCACTGCCAGGAAGGGAAGCGCGATACCAGGGGCCTGCCACGATCCGGCAGCCAGTAGAGCGATAGCCACGGCCACCAAAGCCATGACCAAACTGGGAAACCGGGCCAAGTCGGCTCGCCACGACCTCAGCACCCAACCGCCAAGGCCCCCGCCGAGCCAAGCGACCGCGTGGGCCGGGAGGTCTGCTCCTCGCAAGAGGAAGGTACCGATGAGGATCAGCGCCCCGCCCCCCAGGGCCCCTTGCCACAACCAACGCTCTCCCTGCAGTGCGGCTTCGCCAACGGTGGACTTCGCAGTCTGCTCCGTGGCCAGGGATGGGGTTGGCAGTTGTCGGGGAGAGGTTTCCGAGTCGAGGCATCGTTGCAGCGCAACCCACTTTCCGGCAAGCCAACCGAGCAATCCGCCGGCGGCGATGACCGATAGACTAACCATCCAGTCAAGGATCCAGTTATGGGGGTCAGCGATCTCCTCGCTAGCGGTCGCCGACTTGTAGTGGGGATAGTAGTTCTGAAAATTTCCCAGCCCCACACCGCGCCACCCGTAATCGGCAATCATCTGAGAGGTCGCGATCCAATACTCGATGCGAAACGCCAAACTCTTGGGTGCTTCCCGCAACACCAGTTCATCACTGCGGACGATCATCAAGATCCCCCCCAGCATCAACAGGACGATCAACGGGCCGGTCCACCAGTGCCATGCCGCAGCGCGCGTGGCAGGCACGGCTGGCCCATGCCCCGGCTTGCCCATCCACCATCGGCTGAGGATGGGCACGAGGACTAGCGCCGTTAAAACGGCCAGCCACGCACCACGACTGCGTGTCTCTAACCAGCACCACAAAATCGTGCCTCCCACCAATGCTCCTCCCATGGGCACCAAACACCGATCAAGCATCGGGCGACCGCCGCCATCTGGCTGGCGACGCCCACCGTCGGCGGGGGACTGCTCCGATTCCTCGCGGCATGGCGGAGGTAGGTCGCCTGCTGCTTGCCAGCGGTCGCCAGGAGACGCGTGGCCTCGAGCAGCGGTGGCCGCCAACATCCGCTGGAGTCGCTTTCCCAAGGCACCGATCACCAGCAGTAGCGGGATGCTGAGGGCAACGGCCAGCGAATTGGCCAAAGCGAAGGTCGCATAGGGTTCCGGACTGTACAATCGCGCTCGATAGCGCGCTCTCTCTGGGGAACCTTCCGGGGCGAATTGGTTGATGGAGGCGAGCATGCCATCGGGATCTTGCTCGAATTGCTCCTGCAAGGACGGAAGGACCACCTGCAGTTGGTACAGACCGTAGGCGGCCAATCCGCATCCGGCCGCCACCAACAGCAGGCAGAGTCCAGTCGCCAAGGAGCGATCCATGGCTACCAGACGCGAGGCGGTGTAATACCACGCCCCCAAGGCCAGGACATGCCAGAAGCCCAGCCAGGCGGTGCGAGGATTGTTCTCGGCTCCAGCCAGGGTAGCTCCCGTTGCGAGCCAGGCGACCAATCCCACGGCGCACAGAAACTGGCCCCGAGACGCGGTAGCGTGGTCTGCAGAATGCCCCTGGAGAAACGCGGTGCCGACCGCCATTGCCAACCACAAGAAGTTTTGCGGAAGCGCGGCCCCTCGAAACACCTCGACGGCGTCCGCTGGCGTGATCCAGGCCCAGATCAAACTCGCCCCCAAGGACGCAACCAACAGACGCCGCAGCCACATCCATCGGCGGAGCGGGGAATTATCGCCATCGTCGGTCTTCCGCATGCGGCGGCCACTCACGGTTCCTGTTCCCTTTGGCGCCCCACAGATTCCAGAACGCGAATTACCCCCAGAATAAACCCGGTTTGTACGACAATAAAGCCGGCCCCGATCCAATCGGTTCGTGGTAGCAGCCAGGCTCCCATCGAGGATGCGATCGTCGCCAAGTAAATCGTCAATACGGCTTGCTTCTTCGTCATCCCCAACTCGACCAGCCGATGGGAGAAATGCTTCTTGTCGGCCTGAAACGGACTTCGTCCCTCGCGCAGGCGGATGAGCACGACGCTGGTCATATCGTAAAGCGGGATGGCCAGAACGACCAAGGGGGCAACCACCGCATGGGGATGCGCCCCCCGGTATCCGGTGTACGTCGCCAACAACGTGGCAGCAGCGATCCAAAATCCGATAAAATAGCTTCCCGCATCTCCCATGAAGATTTTCGCCGGTGGCCAATTAAAGCGCAGGAATCCGACAATGGCACCGGCTAGGATCCACAACATGGCCGCCACGAATAGCTGCGGTTGCTCTCCCCCATCGGCGGGCGAAGAAAGCAGCATGATCGACAATACCAGGGCACAGATTACGGCAACTCCCCCACTGAGCGCGTCCATGTTATCCAACATGTTGAACGAATTGATCAGCGCGACGATCCACACGACACTCAACACGCCGGTCAACCAAGGCAGGTCGATGAACGCCGTCAGGTGCAACCCTTGCCAGTAGACGCACGCCGCCGCCACGACGAATTCGATGCCCAACCGCATCCACCACGGTAGACCTACCCGATCGTCAGCCAGCCCCACGAGCATGAGCACGGTCCCGCCGAGTAGCAGGCCCCAGATCTCGGGAATTTTCTCCCGCAGGCCGCCCAGGCAATCGGCCATCGAGGCGCCCCACCAATCGCTGCCGCCGGGAATCAAAGGGGCCACGAGGACGGCAACCGTCCCCAGGGCGATGACTCCCAAGGTACCGGCCCAGATGCCAAGTCCACCACCCAACGGAATCGGCTCGGCATGCACCTTGCGTGCTCCCGGCCGATCGAGAAGCCCCAGACGAGGGGCTTTTCGCCGTACCCAGGCGACGACGAGTGCCGACAACCATGCGGCGATCAAGGCCGCCCCCAACATTCCACCGAGAATTATCCATCGCTGCACACGTCGTCTCCTCGAGAATCGCTCCGATGCGTACGCCGCCAGGCCTTTAGTAGTTTGCGGGCCGAGGTAAAAAAGGCATGATAATCGTCCCGGCGATAGTCCGGGTACGTCCAGGGCCAGGGGTGCCATTTTCCATCCGCAAAGCGGAGGCATGGTTCGGCGTAGATGCCGCGGTCGAGATAGACCCGATGAGCACGATCTTTCGCACTGGCCAGCACGACCTTGTGCAACGTCAGATATCCGGGGTCGATGTTGATCGGTCGCGGCACGGAAAAGGAGCCCCCACGAGCCAGCTCCTCTTCCCACGCATTGCTCTGCAATTTCCGCTGCACCAGCTCAGTCACCAAGAACGGTTCGGCCAGCACGAGCAGCTGCTTCTCCAAAGGCTGCCCCATGGTCTGGTGGTAATACGCCGTCTCCGTATGCGACCAAATGGGGCTGGCCAAGCCGATCGGTCCCCAGGACTCTGCCACCCGTTGGCGTCCCCAGTCCAATGCCGCGCGGTGACTGCCAAACAGGGCCACCAGCAGCAGGGCATCAGGAGGTGGTTGTGGTCTGGCCATCGACGCAAGCTCAATAGGCCTTGGCGAAAATCGCGCGATGCTCCGCCGGTCGCCCCGTGTAGAAACAGGTCCCCGGCTCTGCATCGTCATCGACCGGAATACAGCGAATGGTGACTTTCAACTCGTTCAGTAGCGGCTGCAGCGCTTCCTCGGAGGCGAAATGGCACAGAGCGAACCCACCATGGATTTCGGGCCGATCGGCGTCTGCCGGCGTGAACAACGCGCGAAAGTCAGCTTCATTATCGATTACATGGGTGTGCTGGCGACGCATCTGCAACGCGCGGTGATAGAGATTTTGGTGCATCGATTCGAGTATCGAGGTGACTTCGGCCACGAACTGCTGCCGCGGCATACTTTGCTGCTCTCCCGTATCCCGCCTACCGACGAACACCGCGTCCTGGGCAATATCCTTGGGACCTATCTCCACGCGCAGCGGCACGCCACGCTTGACGTGATACCACTTTTTCTCGCCCCCCCGCAGGTCGCGGTCATCGATGGTTACCTCCAACGCGCGTCCGGCCCATGCCTGGCCGGTCAATTGGCCTTTCAGTTGCTGGCAATACTGGAGTACCGATTGCCGTGCCTGATCGTCGCGGTAGATCGGCAGCAGCACGACGTGGGTCGGCGCCAGCTTGGGAGGCATGATCATGCCATCATCGTCGGCATGGGTCATGATCAAGGCGCCCACCAACCGGGTGCTAACTCCCCAGGAGGTCGTCCACGCGTATTCCATTTGCCCCTGTTGATCCTGGAAACGAATTTCTTGGGCTTTCGCGAAATTCTGCCCCAAGAAGTGGCTCGTCCCCGCCTGCAAGGCCTTGCGATCTTGCATCATGGCTTCGATTGTCAGCGTGATGTCGGCTCCGGGAAACCGCTCCATGGGGGTCTTGCGACCTTTGATCACCGGCATGGCCATCCAGTTTTCCGCGAAGTCGGCGTACACGTCGAGCATCTGCCGCGTCTCTGCCAGGGCTTCCTCGCGCGTCGCATGCACCGTGTGCCCCTCCTGCCACAGAAACTCAGCCGTGCGCAGGAACAAACGCGTGCGCATTTCCCACCGCACGACATTGGCCCATTGATTGATCTTGATGGGCAGATCGCGGTAGGATTGGACCCACTTCGCATACATCGCACCGATTATCGTTTCACTGGTGGGGCGAACGATCAGCGGTTCCTCCAATGGACCGGCCGGCCGTAACCCGCCGGACTCGGGATCGGGTTCCAACCGGTGATGGGTGACGACAGCGCACTCTTTGGCAAAGCCCTCGACGTGCTCGGCTTCCTTTTCCAAGAAGCTCATGGGGATGAACAAAGGGAAATACGCGTTCTGATGCCCGGTCTCCTTGAACATGCAATCGAGCACGCGTTGCATGTTCTCCCACAGCGCGTATCCCCATGGCTTGATCACCATGCACCCGCGCACCGGACTGTTCTCCGCCAAGTCGGCGGCGCGGATAACCTGTTGATACCACTCCGGATAATCTTCAGCGCGGGTCGGAGAAATCGCCGTTTTGGGTTTCTTGTTCATACTCACCTGTCCAGACGGAACGGTTCCTGGAGTAGGAATAGGGGCATTCGGCCTCGGCGCCCCGCGGGTTTACCCCCGTGAGCTTCTGCGGGACAGCAACCTTGGAAGTGCCTGATTATCAAGATTCTTGCCGCCTCGAATAGACGGCCTCAGACGGCTTCCGCAGCGCCTACCTACGCCGTGCCGGACCGGCCATCAGACAATCCGCAGCCCTGCGCGTGCGGGTCGTAGGCTTTGTAGCGATGGGAGGCCATCTGACGGTTGCTGAATTACCAATTCCCTACTCGTTTTCGCCCTATCGCATCTCTCGTGGCGATCCACGTCCTAACGTTTTGGTAGTCAGGCAAGCCATCGTTGGGACCTCCACCTACGATTCGCGGTGAATCGCGATGGTAATTGCCAATTATGCCCCTCAGTCGAACAGGAGTTTATCCCATGCACCGAACCATTGTTTCCCATCATCGTGGCCGGCGCGGTTTTTCCTTGCTGGAGTTGTTGGCCGTGGTAACCATCCTGGGAGTGATCGCTGCCGTGGTGGTTCCGCGTATCACCACCTCCAAACGTGGCGCCCAGGAACAAGCCCACGCTCAAAACGTTGCTGAGATCAACAGCGCCATCGAACGTTGGTACTTCGAAAAAGGTACCTGGCCCCGTGCCGATCTGAGTGATATCGGTCGGGATCCGAACTACTTCCCCGACGGGATCCCCACCAACCCGATCACCGGCCAACGTTATCGCATGAACACTTCGACTCATCGGGTGCAAAAGTAGTCGTCGGCCGCGCCGCGTGACCATTGCTAAACATGGGCGGGATGAGAGATGTCGCAGGGAAAAGCTCCCGCTGGGCATTGCGGCTACAGCGTGATTGTCTTCCTCGGACGTTTTCTACGAGCAGACCGAAACTCGCCCCCCGGTGAGGCGAGTTTCTCCACGCGGGAGCACGGCAATGGCGCGCATCCCCAGGAGGCAGCAGTTGGTTGGGAGCAAAAGAGGATGATGGTACCGCCGGTTCACTGCCAGCGACGATCTCTGCCTCGACGCCAGGCCGTCAGTCTACTGGAATTGCTGGCGGTGATGACGTTGATGGGCATCTTTGCGTCGGTCGCCACCATGCGACTGAGCCGAGATGTTTTCGGGGATACCGGCGCACGCAGTGAAGCGCGACGCCTCAGTACGGGAATGCTACAAGCCCAACGGGCTGCGGTCCGGACAGGAAAGCCGCACGTCGTCGTTTTTCACGGATCTCGCCACGATGTCGAGTCTTGGTCGATCTATCAAGAGGAGAATAACGGTCGCCGCACTCTAGTGGACGGCCCTTACGAGATTCGGCCGGAGGTCGAGGTCTCCGTTGATCGTCAAGAAATCGTTTTCGATTTTGAAGGAAACGGGGTCCCCGGCGCGCAGGTGAACCTTGCCGGCCCCCATCGCCGTTGGCGAATCCAGGTCATGCCGCTGACAAGAATGATCGATTCGCGAGAGATGCCGTAATGAGTAGCCATCCTTTTCCTACTCGCTCCCGACAACGCCTACACCGTCGTCCGGGCCAAACGATGCTGGAGTTGGTGGCGGCGACCACCATCATCGCGGTCGCCTTGGTCCCCGCGCTGCGGCTGACCGGACGCGGCCTGGACAACCTGACGCGGATTGAACGTTTTGAGCTGGCCACGACCTGGGCGGCCAGTCTGATGGAGGAGGAGATGGCACGCACGGCGGCAACGTGGGATTTGACGGAACGTCTCGGCGACCTGGCACACTTGGGGAATCCCGAGCTCCGTTATCGAGTCTTGAAGTCGGACCGGGCCACTGCCGGTGGTATCCCGCAGGAATTGGCGGTCTTGGAAGTAACCGTGTGGCACGACCAGGATGGAGGCAGCGACTTGGATCCCGATGAACCACGCACTCAGTTTCACACCAAGCTCGCCAGAGTAGCATCGTATGAACGCAGGAACCCAACAGAATAACCCATCCCCGGCGAGGATCCTGCCACGCGGTAGACAGCGTCCGGGCGCATCGCGGCGCAACGGGGTGACGCTGCTGGAGCTGGTGATTGCCGCCAGTATGTTTGCCGTGGTGATGACCAGCCTCTCGCTGGTACTGCGCACAGTGCGCGCTGCCTGGGAGACGAACGATAGCGATCTGGCAGCCATCCAGCACGCCCACGCTGTGGTGCGCCACTTCGTACGGCAAGCGCGAGAAGCCGTCGACGTGCCCCTGCTGGAGCCTCAAACCGTGCAATTGGTGTTCCGTGATGCCAGCACCCAGACCTGGTCGTATGTGGATAGCGGTCCCAGTAGTGACAAAGTGGTTCTCGTGCTGTACTCCAACACCCGCCAATCCGTGCCTATGGCCTATGGTATTGAGGACCTTTCATTTCGCGGTTTCCGCGCCGATGGGACCACACCGGCCACCGCTTTGGACGAGGTCCAAGTGATCGAGATCACCGCCTCGGTAGCTTTACCGGGAAAGGCAAATCAGCGGGAGTCGGTGTCGAGCAAAGTGTGGATTCGATGTTGGTGAGGACTGCCATGGTACACCCAAGCGATCGGCTACAAGGGCTGCTATACCGGGGAGGCACGCCACCGCGGCGCTACCGACGCGGGGCAGCTTTACTACTGGCGATTTTCGTCATGGCCGTCGTCAGTGCTCTGGCAGTGGCCATGGTCGATGCCCAGACGCTACGGTTCGCCGCGCTGCGCAATGCTCGTGACTGGGATCAAGCTCGTTACCTTGCCGAAGCCGGTTTGCAACACGCCTTTGCTCGTCTGGAAAAAGACTATGAACTGCGCCAACCCATCGGTCCCATCGAATTCCCCGCGGGCAGCGACCATTACTACGCGGCGACCATCGACGACGGGCCCGACGGGACGGTGGTCGTACGCGCGGAAGGGACGGTCGGCGAGTTCTCGCGGGTACTTGTGGCAACCGTAAAGCAAGGAGGATGATCATGAATCGTGCCGCAACCCCGGAGCAATCAGCAACCACACAGCAGCGCGCACCTTCCCGCGAAGGATCGCTGGTGGGGACGCACGAGCCGGCCGAACGTCGGCGGAAGCCCGGGCGCAGGTGGTTTGGTCGCGAGCGTCGCGGTGGAGGGCAAGGTTATGTAGGAATCGTCCTCACTCCGCAGCGAATATCGCTCGCCGTCGCTCGTCAGTGGCTCGGCAAAGCGACTCCCGAGGTAGTATTCGAGGAAGCACCGTTGCCGATGCCCAGTGCGCAGACCAGCGGCCAGTGGTGGCACGACGAACTCGGTCGATGCCTGCTCCGATTGGTCGAACGCCACCAATTGCATGGTCTGCCGGTGACCGTAGCCCTGGGCGGGCATCCGTGCGTGACGCGGTCCTGGTTCGGTGAGAATGCAGCGGTGGATGAAAACATTCGAGAGCTGACCACCCGCATCGATCACTACCTTGCTCTCGGACGTGGCGAAAAGGTATTCGCCTATTGGGAACGAGCGGCCGACGCCAAACGGAAACGCGCATGGGTGACGATCGCCCACCGCGGGGTGGTGGAGGCTGTGGCCAAGGCCACCCAAGGGGCCGGCATGCGGCTGATCCACGTCCATCACACACTGCCCATGCTCTGCCATCTGATCGGCCGCGACAAGTTGGACGCTCAGGCCCCCGTGTTGATCGCTTTGGAAGAAGACGGCTACCAACAGTTGGCCATTTCCTTCAAGGGGCAACTTATCCTCGACTATCGCGCGCCGCACACCGATGACGGGACAAACCGAGCCAATGGAGTGGTGGAAACGATTCGGCTTCACCTCAAACGCCTGCGACGCTTCGCGGCGGCACAACTGCCGCGCGACTGTGGAGAACTAAGTCGGGTATGCGTCCTGTCACGCGACGAATTGCCCGCCAACATCGATCGCCAACTGCAAGAAGAGCTCAAATTGGAGTGGCTGCCATTTCCCCCCGACTCGTCTCCCTCGCAGGGAATCCCCCCACAGCGTGAACTCGTCGCTGCCGACAGGATCGTGGCGACTTCCATTGCCACCGAGGGTTTAGCGAACCTCGTTCCCATCAGTGCCAACTTGGCCGACTCGCTGAAGAGCAAGCTCGAGCTGAATTGGCGGCAAGTGGCAAGTTGGTGTTGGCCGGTAGCGGCCACGGTATTCCTGGCCGTGGCGATCCATGGCTACGCCTGGTACCGCCAGACGCGTGTGGAGGCCTTGGTGGAACAAATCGAGGAATTAGCAGCCGAGGAGCTGGCCCTGCGTGTCGCCGAGCATGAGTTCGAGCGCACCACCGACCAACTGCACCAGCTCCAGGAACTGCAGAAACAAGCCCGCAATCCTGGATGGGCGCAGTTGGTACGACTGCTCGGACGAGCCCTCCCGGACGGCGCTTGGGTGCAACAACTCACCATCGTCGACGACAACCGCTGGCAATTGCGTGCCGCCAGTCTTGCCGATGCTGCCGCGCACGTCTACATCGAGCGCCTGCAATCCACCGGAGCTTTTAGCGAGATCGCTCTGGAAAGTCTCCGCGAAACGGAGTGGAAATCGGGACCGGGTTTCGAATTCCAAGTGACCGGGAGACTGGTGGTGCCGCTTCCCCGCACGGCGACTTCCCATACCGCAGGTGTCAATTTAGAGAGGCGAGGGGCTTTATGACGAACGAAACGAATTTGCATAGGATTTTGCTTCATCCGCGCCGATTCCACTTCATGATGGGCCTCAGTCTCGCCCTGGGAGCGTTCGTCGTTTGGCCAGCTTATCAACGCGTGGTGGACACGGCGCGACGTGAACGGACACTGCGCGAGGAGGCTGCTGCCATACGAGCAGCGGTGGCACGGATTGAGCCGTTGCAGCATCGTACTGCGGCGTTACGGCAGCAAATTGATGAACAGTTTCACCCGATCGATGAGCCAACCGCGCACCGACTGCGGAGCGAATGCGTGAAACTGCTTTTTCAACATCATCTGGCCGGCGTTCAGATTCGGTTGGGTGAAGCCACGCGTGTTCCCTGGAAGGCCCATTTGAATCCGTGGAACACGGCGTCCGATGAGTCGCCACAAGAGGAGTCGCCGCGAAAGGAGACAGAGTTCGTATTGGTGGAGAGAAAATTAAACGTTTCCGCCGAAGGGAAACCGCACGACGTCGATCGGCTACTGCACGCCTTGGAACAGATGCATCCATTTGCCAAGGCGACACGTTTGCAGATTCGCGACAAAGGGGAAACGGATTCGGTTGCCATGGAGCTGGAGATGTCCCTGTTCGACTTGGAAAAGGATTCGGCCGGCTGACCTATTTACCACACCGGTCACGTATCCCGTTGCCCCTGGGGTCTTGTCCACGGAGGGACATATGAGAAATCATCCGTTAACCATCATCTGCTGGGTCGCCTGGCTGGTGCTCGGCGTCCACGCCTGGGGGCAAGCCCCGGCAGATAAAGCGCCCGCCGATGTTGGACCGCTGGTGCTGTCCGACGGTGTGACCACTGAGGCTACCTCTTCCCAAACGCCACCGAATCGGTCCCCAGTAGCGAAGTCTGAGGATCCTACCGCCGCGCATCTGCAGTTGGAACGTCGCCTGACGATCGACTTGCGCGACGTGACGCTGTTGGAAGCGCTCTTTTCGGTCCGTGACCTGGCTGGCATCAATCTGGTGGTGGGAAATGAGGTCGAGGGTACCGTCAATGCGGCATTTACCGATGCTCCGCTGCGGCAGATCTTGGATACGTTGTTGATCCCGCGTGGTTATGGGTACCGCCTGGTCAGCGGCAGTGTGGTGATTATGACGCTGGAAGACTTAGGCAATCAGTTGCCCAGCATGCAGACACGCATCGTACCGCTGATATGGAGCGATGCTACGCAGCTTGTCGACGTATTGGCTACCCTGCTGTCCCCTCAAGGCCACGTTCACGCGATCCCCAAGAGCAATGCATTGATGGTCGTGGAGTATGCCGAGCGCATGCCGGACCTGCTCACCCAGATCGAGACACTGGAAAACGCCGCGCGGGAATATGCCGAGGCGCAGCGGCAGCAAGAAGCGGCAGCCGCACGTGACCGTGCCCATTCGTCCGATGATGCCGCAGATCGTTCAGCCGACGGCGGCAGCGGGGCCGAGTTGGGAGGAACCGCAGCGACGGGCCGCGGGTCCTCGGCTGCGGCCAGTCCTCCGCCACTGTACGTGCAAGTCTTCGCCACGCAGTACGTCCCCGCCAACGTGCTCGTTGCCGGACTGCAACCGCTACTCGGTCCTACGGGAAGGTTGACCGCGCTGGACAGCGAGGACAAGATCGTGGCCCTGGACACGCCAGAAAACCTGGAACGCATCGCCCATGCGCTGGGAGAGCTCGATCGCCCGCGACAACAGGTTCGCATTTGGGCCCGGATCTACGACTGCGGCATCGAGGACTTGAAGACCGTCGGAGTCAATTTCAGTTCCGGCGTCAACGGCTCGGCGATGACCGCCGATGGTACCCCGAATCACTCCATTAGTCTCGATACGGTTACCGCTACCTTGGCTTCACCAACCAACGGGGTGCTGACTCTCAGCACCATCAATCGCCTGGGAACGGTACGGTCGATCTTTCAGGCGCTGGAATCGGGCGACGACTCGCGTTTGTTGGCCGACCCCAACGTGGTGGTCATGAATCATGAGCAGGCGCAGATCAATATCGTCACCGAGGTCCCCTACCAACAACTCACCCAAGGACTCAATGGTGGTGAAATCGGCACGACTGCGTTTCGGGAAGCGGGGGTGCAGTTGACAGTAACGCCGCATATCGCCAACGACAACACGATCGCCATGGTGATCAATCCGACCTTCAGCCTGCTGACCGGATTCACCGAGACCGATAACGCGCCGATCATCGATCGTCGTGAGGCCCTGACGACGGTGCGCGTAGAGAACTTGACGACGATCGTCCTGGGCGGCTTGCGGCAACGAACGCGGATCGTGGAAAAAAAGGGAATTCCGGGCCTGAGCAAAGTTCCTTACCTGGGCCACCTCTTCCGGTACCGGCAGGATCAGGCTCGGGAAAGTGAGCTGCTCGTCTTCATCACGCCGGAACTTGTTGATTGGCAGTATACGGGGACGGCGCGGGAGCAGTGTGTGGCGGACCAACTCTACCATGCCTCGGAATCCTCGCCCACCAATCCCATACCGTTCGGCTACGAGGTGCTGATGGCCGAACGCCAGGCAGAGCGTCAGGCCCTTCATCCTTGTCAACACTGGACCGTACCGCGGCCGCTCGTCGTTCGACCGGGGGCGCCGCCCTCGGCTGCTTCACCCTGCGATCCGGCGACCAGCCAATCGATCCCCGTACCCGAAATAATTGGTGGACTCGATCCGTGATCGGGACGGATGGTAGCGAGGATGCCGATTGAGTCGATGCTCCCCCCTCCAACTCAACCTCGGGGGCGGCCGCAGCCTTGGCATTTCTGTTGGTGGTGACCTAGGGTTTCTCGTCCCAATCTCGACGGATTCATCGTCCGCCTATTCCCATGGGACGCGGTTTCCGGCCGTCTGTGGAGCCAGGACGAACTGGTTGTCTAGGCCGATCCGTCCGTAGGTTAACCCCAGGAGTAGTCATCGATGTCACCGCCGAACCATTCGATTTTGATTCTAGTGCACCATCGCTTGCTAGGGGAAATCCTGAGATTTCGGCTCGAACTTCTCGGCTGGCATGCGATCGTGGCCCATGACGAACCTGAGTTGGAAGAAGCGATCGCCAGCACAGTCCCCCACCTGCTGATCATCGATCTGGATATTCTCACCTGCGATCCGCTGTTGGTGATCGAACGTTTGTCGAGCGATGAAGTGTTGCATCGTATCCCCATCATGTGCATGTCCGCCGATGGGGACATGGATCGAGCAGAGAAGGCTTACCGGGCCGGCGCCCGCGAGTATCTGCTGATCCCGTTCGATCCGATCACGCTGGAGAGAAAGGTGGAAAAGCTCGTGGCCCGGTTCATGGAATCGTCAACCGCAGTGATCGAGGAGCCTGGAGATCGGTTCGAGCTGGTGGGCCAATGACGGCGCCCTACGACCGGGCTCTCTCCCCCGAGCAGAAGCAGCGTGGGGCGGCGCCGCGGCCGGCCAGGGCCCATCATGAGGAGTAGTGAATATGCCAAAACGGTTAGGTGATATCGTCGTCGAGCGTGGCTGGATCAAGCCCGAGCAGCTAGAAAGGGCAATTGTCGAGCAAAAAACCGTGGGCATGCAGCTGGGCAGTTTCCTTCTGGCGCGAGGATTGATTAATCGCGAACAACTGGGTGAGGCGCTCTCGGAACAATACGAAGCCCCCTTTCGCAGCCTGGAGCCAGGTACGGTCCATCGACAATTGCCCCGCCTGATGCCCGAGTCCTTCTGCCGCAGTCGCCACGTCGTCCCCATCGATGTCTCCGGCAACAAGATGGTGTTGGGCATGGTGTGGCCAGGTGACATGGAAGCCATCAGTGAAACCGAACTGATGACCGGCTACGAGGTCGATGCTGCGATCTGCCTGGAAGATGAAGTGACTCGCCTGATCGACGATGCCTTCGACCAACGCTACGCGGCGCTGCAGACCGCCATCGACATCCGCTACGAAGAACTGGCTAAAGGTGCCCTGGAAGTGGCGGACGAAGCGACGATGAGTGATGTCGACGCCGACGCGCCGGTGGTGCGATTGGTGCAAAGCATCCTCATGGGAGCCGTCCACGCGGGAGCCAGCGACATTCACTTAGAACCGCATGACCCGCAGATGCGTGTTCGTTATCGCATCGACGGACAGTTGCAACAAGTGATGAACGTCCCCCGCGATTCCGAAGAGGCCTTGGTGGGACGGATCAAAGTCCTGGCGAACCTCAATACGGCCGAGTCGCGTCGGCCGCAGGATGGCAACATCACGCTGGAGGAGGGAGGGCACCGGGCCAGCTTCCGCGTCAGCATCATCCCTTGCATCCGCGGTGAGAAGATCGTCCTCCGCGTGCTCGACGAATCCAGCAAAACATTCTCTCTCGATAGTTTGGGCATGGCGGAGGATCAGGTCCAACGCGTCCGCACCCTGCTCGACCGCCCCCACGGCATGATTGTGATGACCGGGCCCACCGGATCCGGAAAAACGACCACCATGTACTCGATGCTATGCAGCATCGACGCCTCGACGCGCAACATCTCCACGATCGAAGATCCGGTCGAGTTCCGGTTGCCGGGTATCAACCAGGTCCAGGCAAACAACGACTTCGGCATGGGATTCGCCAATGGTTTGAAGTACCTGATGCGCCAAGACCCGGATGTGATCCTCGTGGGGGAAATCCGCGATCACGAGACGGCAACGACTGCCGTCCAAGCGGCCCTGACCGGACACCTGCTGATCAGCACGCTGCACACCAACGATGCCGTAGGAACGGTCGCCCGTCTGAACGACCTGGGGTTGGACAATTTCAAGATCGCCGGAGCCTTGGTCGCCGCTATCGCCCAGCGGTTGCTGCGCCGCCTCTGCCCCCACTGCAAACGCCCCGCGCCGCTGAACAAACAGTTGATCGATCTGATGTTCGAGGGACGCGACATCCCCCCGCAGGTCGACCTGGAGGCCGAGTACTACACTGCGGTCGGTTGCAATCGATGCAACGGTACTGGGTATGCGGGTCGCGTCCCCATCTACGAAATCATGGTGGTCACACCGACTCTGGAGAAAGCCATCGAGGCTGGCTTGCCGTCCAGCCGCCTGCGAGAGATCGCCACCCGCGAAGGCATGGTAGAACTGGCCGTCGGCGGATTGGAGCAGGCCAGGCGCGGAGTGACCTCAGTGGAAGAGGTCTATTTCAAACTGACCAGCTGATGCGGTCGCCACCTGAGCCGCCAGCCTATCGGCCCCCGGAATCCTATCGGGCCCAAAAACGAGCACGTCACCCCCATGCGTGGACCGATTGAACGATGAGCATCGCACCCCCAAACACCGCAAGTATCAAGCACTGGTTGGAAAAACTACAGTCGATCCAGGTAGGAACCGACCCGCGCCAGCGGATCAAGAAGAAAGATCTGGTGCGTATCCTCTCCAGCCTGGCAACGCTCGTCAACAACGGCGTTTCCCTGCCCCAAGCCCTCGATGCGATCCTGGCCGATGCCTCGTTTCGCAAATACCATCACATTTTGCACAGCTTGATGGAAACGCTGCGTGCAGGGGGCGCGTTATCCACGGCGATGCGCAAGTTCCCGGCGACGTTTCCCGAATTGTTGGTACATCAGGTGCAAGTGGGTGAACGGGCGGGCAACCTGAACAGGACTCTACGACGCATTGCCGAACAACTGGAACATGCGGCCAAGGTGCGGACGTTCCTGATCAAGAAGTTGAGCTACCCCGCACTGTTGGTGGTAGCAGGTATCGGCTCGGTGACCTTCATGCTCAGCTGCGTGATCCCCACCTTTCAAGAAATGTACCAGGAAAACGGAGCGGTTCTTCCCGGAATCACGCAATGGTTGATCAACGTGTCGCAAGTGACACGCGACTACGCGTTGTTGCTGACCGTCGGCTTGGTAGGCGGAGTGATCAGCACGTTAGCCCTGTGGAAACACCCCACCTCTCGCCTTTTTCTCGATCAACGATTGCTACGTGTTCCGGTAATCGGTAATTGGCTGCGGAATCTCGCCATGCTGCAGTTTATGGAAACCTTGGCGAACCTGCTGCAATCCGGCTTCACTCTGGTGGAAGCGATGGGACCAGCCGCCCAGTCGGTAAACAATCGTTTCGTACGCCAGCGCCTGACCGTCATCCATGGTTCGATCCGCCAGGGCCTCAAATTCAGCCAAGCGATTCAACATCATGAGAATCTATTTCCCCCAATCGTCAAACAGTTGGTATTGGTAGGTGAACGCACGGGACAACTTCCCGATGTGGCCGAACAGGTGCGCGTCCACCTGCGCGACGACATGGAGAAAACGACCTCGGCTCTGTTGGGGGCCATCGAACCGGTATTGACCGCCGGGTTAGCGGTGGCCGTCGGCGGTATCCTTTTGGCCGTCTACCTTCCCATGTTTGACATGATCGGCAATGTGCAGCAGGGGCAGTGAAACATGATCGACCAACCTAGCACCGCGTGCAAGAACTCACCGGCGTCCGGGGGAGATCGTCCGCAGCGGCGCGGCCTGTCGCTGCTCGAACTGTTGGCCGTCCTCACCATCATGGGAGTATTGGCCGCGATCGTTGTGCCACGCTTGGGCAGCGGCGGTGCCGTCGCCAAGAAGGAAGCCTGTGCCGTGCAACAGGCCACGATCGCCATCCAGTGCAAGCTTTGGCAACGTGAGCACGGAAGGCTTCCGCGGCGCGACCTGAGCGATATCGGCACCGATCCCCGTTACTTTCCAGAGGGCTTGCCCACCTGTCCCGTCGATCAGACCGCCTACCAGATTCATCCGCTTACCGGCGAGGTGGTTGGCCACGAGCACTGATCCTGCTCCGGCCGACAGCGAGCGACCGGCCGGGGGGACAGTACACGGGAGACAGTCGGGCCCGTCGGTTGCCACGGCTTGCAGACCACCCGTTTTCGATCATAATAGTTGCATGGTAAAGATTACTGGCTCCATCAACGATCGTTTCTATTTCGGTTTCCGCCCATACTTTATGGGCGGGGCTGGGAACGGTCTGTAACGAGCCAGGCTCAACAAATCGACCTTTCGCAGCCCCGACGATTGCACTGATCGCCGGGGCTTTTTGTTTGTCAATGGGTAAACTCGGTGGGCACCCGCTGCCTCCGAGGCAGGTACTGTCTGGAGATTACACAAGATGATCGTCGTGATGGAAAAAGATGCCACGCCGGATCAAGTCGAACACATGGTCCAACGCGTTCAAGAGATGGGCTTGAAAGCGCACGTCATCCAGGGCACCGAACGCACCGTGATCGCCGCCGTCGGAGATGAGCGGGTAACGAAAGCGGAAGCCCTGGAGAGTGGCCCCGGAGTGGCCAAGGTACTGCCAATCCTGGCTCCGTACAAAGTGGCCAGCCGCGAGTTGAAACCAGATCCCACGCAGGTGCGCGTGGGACCGTTTGCCGCCGGAGCAGGCGTGGTGGGGGTGATTGCTGGCCCCTGTTCGGTGGAAAGCGAAGAGCAGATCATGGCGTCGGCCCATGCCGTCAAACAGGCAGGGGCGACGGCGCTACGCGGCGGTGCGTTCAAGCCACGAACAAGTCCCTACAGCTTTCAGGGGTTGAAGGAAGATGGCCTGAAGCTGCTGGCGCAAGCGCGGGAAGCGACCGGACTGGCCGTGGTGACGGAAGTGATGAGCCCCGAAGAAGTGGACCTGGTCGCTCGCTATGCCGATGTGTTGCAAATAGGTGCGCGAAACATGCAAAACTACCGTCTGCTGGAGGCTGCCGGCAAGAGCGACAAAGCGGTGCTGCTGAAGCGTGGACCGGCCGCCACGCTGGATGAGTTCCTGCTGGCGGCCGAATACATCCTCAACGAAGGCAATGCCCACGTGATGCTCTGTGAACGAGGAATTCGCACGTTCGAAAGCCACACACGTTTCACCCTGCCACTGGCCACCATCGCCTACCTGCATAAGAAGACCCATTTGCCCGTCATCATCGATCCGAGCCACGGTACGGGACACGCCTACATGGTGCCCGACATGGCGGTGGCGGCCGTAGCGGCCGGAGCGGATGGCCTCATGATCGAAGTCCATCCCGACCCGGAAACGGCAGCCTCCGACGGCTATCAGTCACTCAACTTCGCTCAGTTTGCCGAGACGATGGAACGTTGCCGCCGAGTGGCTGACGCCGTCGACCGCGTGATCTGCTCGATGGAAGAAGCGGCGGTGTGATCGGTGCCTATCCCCGGTCGCCGGTAGCCACCAACATGAGAGCGGCTTCCCCGATCGGACAAGACGGTCCCTGCGAGGCGCCGCGGCGCAGGTTCCGCACACTTGGCCCGCCCGCGGACTTCCTGTCCAACCAACGGCCGTCGCGCAGTCGGATTGGGCTGCGAACCGCGACGACGGTAATTAAGATGATTTTAGCAAGCAGTGCGCTCGGCTGGAGGAGCCCGCGGTACCGAGGAGGAACTCATCCTGCTACCGCGGCAGGCTTGCTCGAATCGACCGGTCGGCGTACCCTGGAAGAGGTCATTCGGACAGGAAGTATGGCAACGACGATTGTCGGTATCTGAACTCGATTTGAAAGATGTCGGAGAAAAAGCATGAAACGTTTATGGGTTTTGTGGGGGGTGGTCAGCCTGGCGCTGCTGGGTTGCTCCGGGGGACATTCGCCCGAGGTAGCCGTGCAGGATTCTTCTGTCGGCGCTACCGGTGCTGGGTCACCTGCGATTGCCCTGCCTGAAGAGCAACCGCCGCAAGGTCGATTGGTCGCCGCACCGGTCGCTACGGCGACCTTGCGGGCGAAATTCGTCTACGGCGGCGATCCTCCGCCGCGAGAAAAGATCGACGGCAGCAAGGACCCGTTTTGTGGTGAGCTGGAAATTCTATCGGAGAAGCTGGTGATCGGTCCCGACAAAGGGATCAAGAATCTGGCGCTGTATCTCGATGTGCGTCGCACCGACGCGGAAATTCCCGAATCGGCGTTGAAGGCCCCTCCGGCAACTGTCGAACTGGACAACAACCGTTGCGTCTTCGTACCCCACGTGCTGAAAGTCCGCCCCGGCCAAACGATCCGCGTCAAGAACAGTGATGGCACTGGACACAATGCGAACTTTAGCTTCTTCAACAACCAAAGTGTCAATTTCTTGATTCCGGCCGGGGGCTCCAAAGACTTGGAAGTCACCGCCGAGGAACCGGCCCCGATCCCGGTCGACTGCAACATCCACCCGTGGATGAAGGCCTACGTGATCGTAACGGAGCACCCGTACGTGGGGATCACCGATGAACACGGCGTCCTGGAAATCGCCGACCTCCCCGTGGGGGAAGTCACTTTCAAGATTTGGCACGAGAGTTCCGATGGATCGATCGACGAAGGTACGGTCAACGGCAAAAAGGAACGTTGGAGCCGTGGGCGCATGGAAGTCGAATTGAAACCGGGCGTAAACGACCTGGGTACGATCGTCCTGGCGCCAGAGATGTTCAGCAAATAGATTCGTCAACGATTCAGGACCTTTTATCCCTGGCGGCGATTCGATCTACTCGAAAGCCTCTGCCGTCGAGGGAAACTCCCCGGTACGCACGGCCGCGATGTAATTCTTCGCGGCCGTTTCTATTTGACGGCCTACATCGGCAAACGCTCGCGCAAATCGCGGGCGTTTGCCGAGCGTCATGCCCAGCAGATCATGCGTCACCAGTACCTGGCCGTCGCAGGCGTTGCCCGCCCCTATCCCGATGGTGGGAACGTCCAGTTGCTTGGTGATCTGTGCAGCCAACGGCGCCGGCACACACTCCATGAGGACGCAAAAAGCACCTGCCTGTTGCGCGGCCAAGGCATCGGCCTGCAACTTCTCTTCATCACGCTGCACGCGATAGCCGCCCAGCGCATGGATGCTCTGTGGTCGCAATCCAACGTGAGCAATGACAGGAATTCCAGCATCGACCAACGCGGCGATGGTGGCCGCCTGCTGTGCTCCCCCCTCTAGCTTGACCGCCTGACAACCGCTTCGCTTCATCATTCGCGCAGCCACCTGAATCGTTCGCCGGGGCCCCAACTGACCATGGGGAAACGGCAGGTCGACCACTACCAAAGCCCGCTGACTGCCCCGCACCACCATCTCGGCATGGTACACCATGTCGCGTACAGAAACCGGGAGCGTTGTTTCGTGCCCCTGGACGACCATGGCCAGGCTGTCGCCCACCAACAACACGTCCACACCGGCCGCATCGAGGATCGCTGCCATCGTGTAATCGTAGGCGGTGAGCATGGCGATCTTGTCGCCAGATCGCTTCATCCGTTGCAGCTTGCTAATCGTTAGTCGTGGAGGCTCGTGGGCCATCGATTACCACCTCTTTTCGCTACTAGGTGAGGAAAAACGGCCAAGGTCCGTTATAATCTCAGGTTGTTGAACGACGGAGCATGCTCATGCGACCTGCAGCCAGCGTCACCGCATCGGGTCGGTCGAGTCGTCTGTAGCGGTGTCGTTACCAGCCGGCCACCGCGGCGCATGGACCATCTTAAGTTAACCTGCCTTGGATACGGGGAAATGGGTCATGAGAACAAAGATCTGCCGAAGAGCACTGGCGACGCTGCTGATCGTCCTCGTCGGAGCGGTCAGCGCGGTACCGGACAGGGCGTGGGCGCAGAGATTCCAACCACCTGAACAAGCCGGTGACGGCGATGCTCCGGGAGGTTTGGTGATCGCGGAGATTGAAGGAACACTATTGGCCATCGCTGGTGATCGAGTTCGCCTGGCGAAGGACGAGCAGACGCAGTTGCTGGCCGTGTTGAATCGTGAGGGTTCAGTTCGCTACCACGGTACGGCACTTCCTTCGTTTTTGCGCCCAGGATTACTGGTCCGCTTTCGTGGCACCTTCCATCCGCAGACAGGGCTTCCCACGGCGCCGATCAGCGAAGTGGAAGTTTTCCAACCGATACGTGCCCGACGGATGACCCCCGAACTGATTCAGCGCCAAACTCCAGGGATCTACCCTATGGAATCCGCCACAGACGCAGAGAGGGAGAAGCAACCTGCGGCTCCGCTTCGTCGCGGTCGCCAAGTACCGCCCGGTGGCATTGTCGACACGGGGGAAAGCCAGGAATTCTTTGTCGTCGGCCAACTGCGTGGCGTGCAAGGTAACAAACTGCAGGTAGCCGCCGGGCGCCGCCCGATCATCGTCGAAGTCGACGACAACCTGAAGATCACTGTTTCCACGGGCGATTTTACATTTGCTCGCCCCGGAGATCAGGTAAAAGTGGTGGGATTCACCTTGGCCGGCCAAGACCAGATCGTCCAGGCCGAGGAAATTGTTATCAGTGGCGCCGAACCACTGGGCGTGGGCATGGTATCGCGAAATCCCCGACGGCGAGGGGAAGCCGACAAGGCGACGACCCCCGAGGAACCAGTGAACCCGGCCTCCGCGCCTGAAAAATGAACGACGCTTGCCGTCGGCTATGAGCACGCTGTGGTTCCCATGCGCTGGATGGAACTGAGGTTCCAGGTCAGCATCGGCGCCACTCCGGGTCAGGGGCCCTGCCAGCTCCTTGATTGCTTCTCCACAAGCAGGCAGGGAGCCAACAAGGTACCGGAATCGACCTGGTGCATCTTGCCACTCCTCCTCGCCACGGGAATCTGTGCACTAGGTTGTAATCGCCAAGCAGCGTCCCGGCGCCAAGCGGACCACGTCGCCACCTGCCGACATCGGTAACCATCGCTTTGTCCGGTCGGGGAGACGACTACTCCGCCGTAGCTTGCTCAGCAGCAGGCATCACGGAGGAATCGATGTCACCGGACGGAAAAACCTTCACCTGACCACTAGGCACGCGCTCCATGTGGCGCAGCCGATGACTGTACCACGGACCTGGAGGAAGACGCCCATACCCATCCGGATTGACCGCCGGGAAGTCGGCGTTGGGGATCATTGGATACTCTTCATTGCGTAGTTCAGGCCAGTAGTTGAACTGGTCCACTTGCAGTTGCTCCAGGTCGAGGAAGAAACGAATGCGATCGAGAATGAAGCCGATATGTTGCTGTGCTACGGCGCTGAGCGACTGGGTGTAGGCCTGTTGTGCCTCCAGGAAGTCGCGAGCGGTGATGTTCCCTTGGCCCGTGGCGAGCTGTAGTCGCGTACTGGCCACCCGTTCATATGCTAACGCGGCACTGGCGATGGCGATCTCGTACTGATTGCGATCCAGCTCCAAGGACCGTATGTCGTTGCGAATATCCAGCTTGATCTGATCTTCGGCTTGCATCAAATTGCGCAGCCCAACATTGTAATTGATCAACGCCAAACGATAGTTGTTGCGCTCAGCACGTCGATTCAAGGGAGTGTCCACCGCCAGGGACAGTTGCGTGGTGCTGTCGTCGAAGGAGAAATCGAATGGTCGGTTGCCCAGACTGGGAGTGCGAATCGATTGCGAGGCCTCGATGTCGATGACGCTGCGCAGGGCATCGGCCGCATACTTGATTTGTCGCCAGGCGTCGGCCAGCTCCCCGCGGACGTTCATCAAATCCAGACGTTGCACCAGGGCGGTGACCATGGCCGCGTCGACATCCAGGTCAAGCTGTGGCAAGCCAATCGGTTCGTTGAAGGGCAGTTCTTCACTGATGGCCACCAATTCTGCGGCAGCATTGAGCCACTGCGGCCCGTCGCTGGCCAATACTACCCCCGATTGCTCCAGCGCCTGCAGACACCGTCGCTCGAGCGCTTCGCATTCCGCCAGGAGCATTTCCGCTTCATCGATCAGCCCCGGCAATTCGTCCGCTTTCGTCTCGTTCGGCAGTGCTCGTTGCCGTTGCGCCAAGGCGTCTGTCTGCGCCACCAATTGTTTCCAGCGATCGAATAGGCTGGCGAAAGCGGGCACCTCAGACGTGTTGCCCACCCCGGTTCCTTCCCCCGCTTGCTGTTCCAGCATGCGTAGCAGACGCAACTCACGACTGATGGCCGCCAAATTGGCGCGGAGGATGGCTTCGTTTCTCAAGAATAACTGGGCCGGCAACACCTCCGCATCGCCGAACGCCTGCCGCAAGACCGCCGCGTTATTCCGCGCTTCAATCCGTTTGTCTTCGGCCTCAAAGCGGGCGACCGTGAGGCGGGTCTCCTCGTGCAAAGCGGGCTCTTCGATGCCCAATCGCCGTCGCACTTCGAGCAGACTGAGCATGCGGCGAGCCAGCTCGGCGGCGGCAGGTATCGCCACACTGGGATCCTCATTCTCGATCTGTTGCCGCGTGTACTCGCGCGTACGGCGGATCTGTTCGCGCACTACGGTCGCTTCATCTCCCGTCGTCAAATCTTCCAGCTCACTGAGGTCCAGATTCAAAGGGGTCTCGGGGGGCAGCCCCAGCGTGAACTTCAACCGATCCAGATTCCGCTCCAGCGCGTTGCAGGCGTCGATCAGATTTCCACGGCTCCGCAAGGCGTTTTGCTCGAATTGATCGACCTGGAAACGCGGGATGCGGTCTGCAGCATACATCGCTTCGGCGCGCAGAAAACCGCCTAGATTGCTGAAGTAATCTTGCGTGTTGATGGCGATGCTGCGGTAGGAAAGCAACAGGTTGTAATACTGGACCGCCAGATCTCGAAACAACGTCTTGCGATATCGGACAAAGTTCCGCGCGGCGTAGACGACATCGCGTTCGGCTTGAGTCAACGGTTCGAACTGGATGTCGCGCTGCATCACAGGCTGACTGAGCTGCACCAGCAATTCGCTGCTGACATTCGATGAGTAGCCAGAGGTTCCGTTGAACGTCAACACGACATCGTTGGCAAAACGCCCCACCAATTGGCCCGCCGTATACAAAGACCGCGTGATGCCCAGGTTCGTAGGAACCCCCAGCGTGTTGACCTCCGTTCCCCCGGCACGCAAATGCGTGTAGTTCGTGTCACTACCATTGCCCCGAGAGAAGAACCTCAGGTCGAAATTGAATTGCTGAAACGTCAGCCGCAGCGCTGCTCGATAAAGAGCCTCCTTTTGCAATTGGTACTCGCGGCTGTTGATCAGCGCCAGTTCCAAGATGTTTTCCAACGTGACGCGCTGCGCGGGATCGAGCAGTTGCGGGTCGAATGGTCGATGAAAACTTCGCTGATACTCCTCGCGGATGTGTTCGAACTCGAGCATGCGCCGCAAGCATTGTGGCGGAAGCGATTCCCATGCGTCGGCGGGGATCGGGGGAATCTGCAACACTAACTCTTGTCCATAATTGGACAGCATCTCATCGATCGGGTCGACAGGCTCCTCCTGCCCGGGAAACTGGCCCGGCGGCGCAACGTCCGGTGGCGATGGAAGCTCATCGGCAGCGGGCGGTTCGGAAAGCTTGAGCGTGGATGCCAGTCGCGCCGGCGCGTGCCGACCTCGCTGACGCTGCGTCTGGCTCTCACGGCGCTCCCCGTGGCTATCCACCAATGGCGTACTTCCTGGCGACGCGGAAAGTTGACCAGAGGCCACTACCGGCTGCACCCCAGGACGCTTGGCACCGGCGCGCCGACTCGACAATTCATCCCCGCTATTCCCGCTTTTCGCTCCCGGGGCAAAGGAATCTCCGGGCGCTTCTCCGCTCACAACCGGTTGAGCCAACCCGCTGGCCAGCGAAACGATGTCGGCTCCCTTCACATCACGAGTAACCAACCGGCGGTCCGTGGCAGGACGGGTCACCAGCATCGGTAGGCGATATCCATACAGTTCGGGAGCCGGAACCGGCAAGCAGGGATCGACCAGACAGGCGGTGTGGGCGAACCGAGAACGTGGATCTGGCTCGATGGAGAATCGATCTGGCAGGCGCCAATTGGGGCCACTGCGGTGGGCTTGGAGCGCTGCGTACGCATCACGATCCGCCGTGCGGCGATAGAACTCGCGCCGGCAGCCATTGGTGAGCAGGACCATTGGCAAAGCGCAGGCGACGATGAGTCGGCGATGAAATCTTCGTCGATGCTCGAGATTCGAGTCCATCCTTCTTGCCTTACCCTGGTTCGAACTAGCAATGGCAACGGCACCAAGAGAGGGGGCATCTCCTGCCTGACACGTCGGGCCACAAAAAAATCGTCTCGAATTTAGAGTTCCTACCAGCCAACAAGTCCTGCCCGTCCACCGGCAATATCGAAGCATTTATTCACACAAAAGGCGTCACGAGAGGCACTCGGCACAAACGAGGCTTTGATCCGCGGGGCTCAGCAGGGGGAGGGTACGCCGGATTTGATGGTCCTGAGGATTACATCGGTAAAATCGGCGCATAATTCCTCATTGCTTAGCGTCTTTTAACGATAGAGCGTTTTCTTGCTTGGGAAGTTGTAGGCGTCGGAGGTGCGGCATACCATTGCTCTGCTATGCAGTGCGCAGGCGTGAGCGACGAGCATGCTCGTGGCAAAGGACGCCTCGACTTCCCGGAACGCGATCACGACCTTTCAGGCTTTGGCGACCATGCTGAGCTCCATGTCAGCAGCCAGGTTGTCGGGGCTTTTCATTTCACGAGAGAAGCGAATCGAAGAAATCATGGTAGAGAAGCGAACACGCCGGTCATCGCGGCAAAAACATTATCGGCAGGCCACACCGGCAGTCAGCGGGGTTACCCAAGCGGCTGACGAACGCGAGGTAAGGAACTTGTTGAGTGGGGGCATGGCCAAGGAGGCAGCGAGTGCTCTGAAATGGCCTAGTGGCAAGAAGCAAACAGCGCATGCCAACAACATCAACTGGATGGCCGCTGCGTGGTTGGTGGTAATCCATTTGGGGGCGTTGGCGGCGCCCTGGACGTTCACCTGGTCGGGACTCCTGTTGGTCGTGGTGCTGCACTGGTTGTGTGGTGGCATCGGCATTTGCTTGGGGTACCACCGCATGCTCACTCACGGCAGTTTTGCGACCTTTCGCTGGATGCGGCGACTGATTGCATCGATCGGCTGCTTGGCCGGTGAAGGCCCACCGTTGATGTGGGTCGCCAATCATCGGTTGCATCATGCGCGCAGTGACCAGGAAGGCGACCCGCATTCGCCGCACGAGGGCGCATGGTGGAGCCACGCGTTTTGGCTGGCATTCAAAGTGGGTGGTAAGAACCCTCAAGAGTATTACCGACGCTGGGCTCCGGACCTTTACCAAGACCGCTTCATGCGGCACTTGGATTGGAGTTTCGTCCCCCTGAATATTGTGCTGGGGTTGGCGATTACCGGAGCCGGTTATGCCATTGGCGGGTGGCCGCTGGCCCTCTCTTGGCTGGTTTGGGGAGTCTTCGTGCGGATGGTTTTCGTGCTTCACTCCACATGGTTTGTGAATTCGGCGAGCCACATGTGGGGCTATCGCAACTATGAGACGCGTGACGATAGCCGCAACAACTGGTGGGTCGCCCTGCTGACCTATGGTGAAGGCTGGCACAACAACCACCATGCTCATCCACGAATGGCCAAGCATGGTCACCAATGGTGGGAATTCGACATCACGTTCTGGACCATTCGGCTGATGCAGCGACTGGGGCTGGTATGGGATGTAGTCGATTACCGCAAGCGGAGCGAGCAGGAAAGTCGCGCGGCGTAGTTCATGACGGCATGCAGGCGGCTCTCCGTCATCCTCACCGGGCCGCTCCGCGAAACAGTGTTCCGGAGTGGCCATCATCTTTATTTACCAGGAGCCCATGCCTCGCTACGAAAGCGTTGCGGGATGCATGGCCGTTACGTCGTATTGCCATAGCGGCGGTGATGAAGCGGCGGTGAATTAGCCGGGAATGCAGGCTTCAGTCCACAATGCGCCGCCGATTCTCGGGAGGCACTTGACAGGTGCGGTAGAATCCTGCGTACCAACTGTTCAGCGACGACCAGTCGACCGACGAGAACGTTCGCTGGCTTCGTGGTGCCTGGCGTTTCGTGGGCCGGCCGTACCAGCCACCTGATGCGGCGTGGTGGTAACGTTTTGCGGCTCGGCGGCGCTGTCGTGGTTTTTATTGCAGATATGCTAGCAAGCTTAATGCGCACTTTTGCCCCCTTGCGTCGCCCGTAGGGACACCACGATACCGCTGCCGCAGAACCCCAGAAGAAAGCTCGATGGTGACGTCACAGGGACTACCAACGGTCTAGCTTTCCTAGGCATTCGCACTGTTTTTTCGATTGTTCGGTGGCGCGCTCAATCCTCGAAAAATTCCAGCTTTTTTCTTGACTTGGGGGCTTGACCATGAATAATCGTGGCGTGGATTCGTTCCCATAATCTCGCATCGATCATGCGAACAGATTTATCACATTTGTTGTCTTAGTGAATAAGAACTTATAGATCGGTAGGGTACACGGCCCGATTGGCGGCCGAGATCAGGTCATCTCAGAAGTGAGGGCACATTCATGAGTGATGTATGTAAGAATGTTTTTGAAGCCATCCTCAAGTACGGTCACGACGAGGACTTTGATCCTCAAGTGACCGAGGACTTTCTGCCGACCGACGCGCCGGCCGGTTCTCCAGAGAAAATCGAAATTCTCCGTCAGCGTGTCGAGCGCGGGCAACCTCTGTGGCACCGCGACGACCGCGTCGATTACGCAGGCTTGACCGGTGCCATTCGTCCGCGGGAGTAGTCCACGCATTACCGGCGGATTGGGTGAGAACGAATCGAGTTGCATGGCTTGACGTTCCTCGCACACGAACCTCTGTTGCGCAAACCGCAGCAGAGGTTTTTTCATGCGCCACCCCCACGCCATGATCTGCTAAACTGAACGTGGCGTGGTACTCTGACCTCCCCCAGCCTTCCTGCGTTCCGGTACCGCCAGCTCGCCGTCGGTTGCCGGCCCACCATCCGGATGTTGAGGTGTTTTCGATGCTCAACCTGTCGACGCCCCACCGTTTGTGCTGGACGGTGTTCATGCTCGGTTACTTCTGCCAATCCGCGCCAGTCATGGGCGGCGAGGAAGGTCGTTCGGAGATTGGCAGCGCCGTGGTGGCTTTGTCGCGCGAGGTTTGTTTGGATTGCCACAGTGGTGGAGCAGGAGCAACCGCGGGATTCGACATGGAACTGCTGCTCGAACGACCGCTGGCGGAACGTCGAGAGGCATGGGAGCGCGTGGTCAAGAAACTTGTTACCGGGCAAATGCCTCCCGCTGATTCCACGGCTGTCGATCGCCAAACGGTTCTCCTGGTGGCACGAGAGCTAGCCGATCAACTCGACGCCCTCTATCGGCTTGCCCCGCAGGTGGGACGAACACCAACCTTTCGACGGCTCACCCGTTACGAGTACCGGGCCGCGATTCGAGATCTGCTGGCCCTCGAGGTAGACGTGGATTCCTTGCTTCCGCGCGATGAATCGAGTCATGGGTTTGACAACATTACCGTCAGTGATCTGTCTCCCACATTGGTCGGCCGATACATCACCGCCGCGGAAAAGATTGCCCGTTGGGCTGTGGGCACCAACGCGACGACGGTTGAAGGACGGACTGTGCGCATTCGCCCAGACGTGACTCAGGAGGAACACGTGGAGGGGCTGCCGCTGGGAACCCGTGGCGGCACGCTCATCCAGCACCTCTTCCCGCAAAGTGGGTATTACGATTTTGAGATGCGGTTGGCGCGAGACCGCAATGAGCACGTGGAGGGATTGCACGAGCCGCATGAACTGGAATTGGCCATTGATCTACAGCGTATCGAATTGTTTACCGTGCGACCGCCACGAGGCTCACGTTCAGGTGATCCCTACGATCAGGTAACTCACGAAAACGTGGATCGGCATTTGCGGGCGCGTGTTTTCGTCGAAGCGGGACCGCATGAGGTGGCCGTCGCCTTTTTGAAAAAACCATCGAGCTTATTGGAAACCGCCCGCCAGCCTCTTAACGTGCATTTCAACATGTACCGCCACCCGCGGCTCAATCCGGCGTTGTTCGAGGTTTCCATCACGGGGCCATTCGCGGCCGCTGGTCCGGGCCAGACGCCCAGTCGTCAACGAATCTTCTCCTGCCGGCCCAGTGGAGAGGAGGAGGAGGAGGTCGACTGTGCCCGTAGGATCTTGGGAGACTTGATGCGCCGCGCCTATCGTCGGCCTGTCACCGCAGAGGACTTTGTAACGCCCATGGCGTTATTCCAGCAGGCGCGGGAATCGGGGAACTTCGACGATGGGATTGAATTGGCCCTCAGCTCGATCCTCGTCAGCCCTCACTTTTTGTTTCGGATCGAGCGCGACCCACCGCACGTCCCTGCAGGCCAGGTTTATCCGATCAGCCCCCTCGAATTGGCTTCCCGATTGTCGTTTTTCCTATGGAGCAGCTTGCCCGACGAACGCTTGCTTGGCTTGGCTGAATCGGGACGCCTGACGCAGCCCCAGGTGTTGGAGGCGGAGGTTCGTCGCATGCTCGTCGACCCCCGCAGCGAGGCGCTGGTCGAGAACTTTGCGGGGCAGTGGCTCTATTTGCGCAACCTCGAATCGATGACGCCCGATGCCCGTCTATACCCCGACTTCGACGACAACCTACGTCAGGCGATGCGGCGGGAGACCGAACTCTGCTTCGCCGACATCTTGCGCAACGATTTGAGCGTCGTGCGTCTCTTGCAGTCGGATTACACCTTTTTGAATGAGCGGTTAGCACGCCACTATGGCATCCCAGGCGTTCTGGGCAGTCGCTTTCGTAAAGTGCGTCTGCCGTCGGGTAGCCATCGTGGTGGACTGCTGCGTCATGCCAGTATCTTGACGGTCACCTCCTACGCCGATCGTACGTCTCCGGTAATCCGTGGAAAATGGGTGCTGGAGAATATCCTCGGGTCGCCCCCACCCCCACCGCCGCCGAACATCCCGGCGCTGGAGGATACGGTAATCTCTGCGTCCCTACCCATCCGTCAACGGTTGGAGGCGCATCGTGCCGATCCATCCTGCGCGGCGTGCCATGATATGATCGACCCGGTCGGCTTCGCCTTGGAGAATTTCGATGCGGTCGGGCGGTGGCGCGAATTCGAGGGGGATCAACCAGTCGATGCGAGCGGTGGGTTACCCGACGGCAGTCGCTTTGTCGGCGTGGAGGCTCTCGAACAAGGCTTGCTGCGTTACCCGGAGATTTTCGTTACCACTGTGGCGGAAAAGCTATTCACCTACGGCTTGGGACGCGGTTGCGCACCGGCGGACGCGCCCGCCATTCGTCAAGCAGTGCGTCGGGCGGCCGCACACGATTATCGGCTTTCGGAACTGATCGTCGGTCTCGTTCAGAGCCCACCGTTCCACATGCGTACGGCTGCCGGAGCTTCCGGTGCGGAGGACTACGATTAGGCTGTTCGGCGCAGCCATTCTCTTGATGGTGATCACGTGATGGGGAAACAAGATTGGCGGCAGAGGCACTGGCACCTCGGGTGTGGAGCTGCCCTTTTCATAGCACTTGTTGGTAATTGGACAACCGCGCGAGGCGTTGGCAGTGAGCCTGCCCCGCTCGCCGAGGCAGCCAAGGCGGGAGCCTGGGAAGCCGTCGTAAACGGAATAGGAGCAGGCGAGGACGTCAATGCTCCTATGCCGGACGGCTCTACGGCGCTGCACTGGAGCGTTTACCATGACCACGAATCCGTCACCGCTGCGTTGATTCGCGCGGGGGCGGATAGCTCACTGGCCAACCGCTATGGAGTTCGCCCTCTGTCGATCGCCTGCCAGAATGGTAATCCCGCCATAGTGCGTTTACTGCTGGACGCTGGAGCCGATCCGCATACATCGTTACCGGGCGGCGAGACGGTGTTGCATACGGCAGCACGCAATGGTTCGCCGGGCTGCATCGCCGCGCTGCTTGACCGCGGTGCGCATGTCGATGCTCAAGAGCGCCGGGGCCAGACGGCGTTGATGTGGGCAGCGGCCGAAGGCAACGTAGAGGCAGTCGATTTGCTGCTCCAGGCGGGAGCGGCCTACGACCACCAGCTGCCCAGTGGCTTCACGGCCTATTTCTTCGCCGTTCGCGGAGGACACCTTCGTGTCGTGCGTCGCTTCCTGCAGGCTGGAGTTGATCCCAATTCTGCCATGCAGCCGCAGCGAAAAGTTGGTGGCGGACCACCGTCGGGGATGTCCGGACTTCTGTTGGCGGTCCTCAATGGCCACTTCGAATTGGCCGTGGAATTGCTTCAAGCCGGCGCGGAGGCCAATGACCGTCGTGCCGGCTATGCGGCCCTCCATGCGGTAACCTGGGTGCGCAAACCGTTGCGTGGTGACGGCGATCCTCCGCCGGCCGGATCGGGGTCCATCACCAGCTTAGAGTTTGTGCATCGTATAGTCAGCCAGTTCGGTGGTGATGTCAACGTCCGGCATGGGAAAGCTCCGGCGGGCAATCTCCGGTTGAACAAAACCGGCGCCACCCCGTTCCTGCTGGCCGCCGAGACGGGAGACCTCCCCTTGCTAAAACTGCTTCACCGCCTGGGCGCCGATCCCCACCTCGTGAACGCAGATCACTGTACGCCCCTGCTGGCCGCCTGCGGGGTAGGCGTCTTGTCCGACGGTGACGAAACAGCAGGTACGGAACAGGAAGCGATTGAAACGGTAAAGTGGTTGTTGTCGTTGGGGCTAGACATCAACGCTACCGACGACCATGGAAACACGGCGATGCACGGAGCGGCGTTCAAGAGTTGGTCCCGTTTGGCGGAGTTCCTGGCCAGCCACGGCGCTGACCGGCAAATCTGGAATCGCCCCAACTCTCGCGGGTGGACACCGCTGGATATCGCACGAGGCCACCGACCAGGTAACTTCCGCCCTTCTCCGGAAATGATCGAGACGATTGAGCGATTATTGGGTGCCGATCTCCCTCCCGACTCGGCACCTGCGGCGACAACGGCTCCGGGTGGGCCAACGCGTTGATTGGTGGGAGAACTAGACCGGATGGATGTCCAACAGGGCCCTGGCTTCCCAACGCAACGGCATGGGTACGGCTCTCCTCGGCTGCGGCGAATTCGACTTGTTTCCTACAAACTCGTCCCCCGCCAAAGCGTGCCATCGCGGCATGGGAGACCGGCTAGAAGCCGAAGAACAGCGACACGGAAGATCCGCGTGGGACGGGCCGCCGCGGCGGGCAATGGTAGTGATGGTGATGGTGCCACGAGGGAAATGGGTAATAATCAACCACGACGGGGCGCGGCACGATGACGGTGCGTTCCACCGCCGTGACCGGCGGAGGTGTCACCGGCGTCGCGGAGGGGGAAGAGGCCACCTGATGGCCAGCCAGCGGGGCCTGCTGGTAGGCGGTAATCAGCGTATCGGTGACCCCCTGTTGGTGCAGGCTGATGATTTCCGCGACTTCGAGTCGACGCGGAACACCTTTTAGATGTAGCTGCGAGACGATCAGCGGCTCGCTCAGCCCGCTGCGGACCATCTGCACTAAATCGCTGGGGGACACCGCTCCGTTCACCGCTGCCTGCGCCTGTCGTTGCTGTTGCATGGCATAGGCTTGTTGCTGCGCGTACCATTGTTGACGGGCAATCTCCTCGTCCTTGCTGCGCCCAAGCAGAGCGCCACCGATTGCCCCCAACGCCCCCCCAATGAGGGCCCCCTCGGGGACCTCATCGTTCTGGTGACCGATGATCCCTCCGATGATAGCCCCAGCGGCTCCGCCGACGGCAGCCCCTTCGGTGGATCGGGATTGAGCGAGAAGAGAACCGTGCATCGTCACCCATACAACTATTGGCAGCCAACAAGGACGCTTCATACCTGCAAATCCCTTACAAGGGGGCCATGATGGTGGAAAACGGGACGGTTTCGTCTCGATCTTGCCATTCTGTTTCGTCTCGATCTTGCCATTCAAATATCGGACTACAAAAATCGGCGGCTGAAGTAAAGCCGAAGATCGATCCATGAATCGGTAAGTTGGGCAGGAAGGGATCAATTTTTTGGACTTCCCATATCGACGGGTTCTTGTAACATTACCAATTCGGATAGAGAAGGTCCGCACCGTGGTTGAAAATGGATGACTGGCCCGCTTAGTAGATGGGATCGCCCGGCGTCAGTTCGCCTGTAGACTCGCCCGACTGTCTTCCCAGGTCGCTGAAGCTTGTTTCGTTGGCGCAGCCAAGGAAGGAGTTGCGGGGGCAGGAGGGGACGTGAGAGAACAGCGTGGCATGCCTACGTTCCTGGGGACAGACGGCCGCGCAGGCTCCGCGGCGAAGGGGAAAGCTAGGTTGCTCCACGGTTGAGGTACACGCTACGCTTGGCCGAATCGTTGGCACTGTTGTTTAATGAAGCGTAAGCGACGATTAGCAGGGCACCGGTTCGTCGACAAATGGAGAAGGCAGCGTCTGCCTCCGTGCGACGCGAACGCAGATACACCTTTAGTAACTAGACAAGTGAATCGTTTTTGGGTGAAGTATGGATCTTTCTAAAGTACGAAACATCGGGATTTCTGCTCACATCGACTCTGGCAAGACGACGTTGAGTGAGCGGATTCTCTATTACACAGGCCGCATCCACAAGATCGAGGAGGTGAAGGGGGGCGGCGACGGCGCGACGATGGACCACATGGAGCTGGAGCAGGAGCGGGGGATTACGATCACCAGCGCGGCGACCAGCGTGGCGTGGGGCGGCAACAACAGCAATCACATCAAAGAGCAGCACCACATCAACTTGATCGACACCCCGGGCCACGTCGATTTTACGATCGAGGTGGAGCGCAGTTTGCGCGTTCTCGACGGCGCCATCTTGGTACTTTGCGGCGTCGGTGGGGTCCAGAGTCAGTCTCTGACGGTCGATCGTCAAATGCGCCGCTACAACGTCCCCCGGCTGGCGTTCATCAACAAGATGGACCGTACGGGAGCCGACGCGAAGAAGGTGGTGGCCATGATGCGTGACAAGTTGGCCACCGATGCCGTGCTCATGCAATTGCCCATCGGCGCCGGGGAAACGTTTGCCGGGTGTATCGATCTGGTAACGATGAAAGCCCTCAAGTTCGAAGGCGAGCAAGGCGAAAAGGTAGTCGAAGGTCCCATCCCTGCCGAGATGCAGGCCGAGGCGGAGGAGTATCGCCATGCGATGCTTGAGAGCCTGGCCATGTACGACGACGAATTGATGGAATTGCTGTTGAGCGAGGAGGAGGTGCCCGAGGAGTTGATCCATCGGGTCACCCGGGCTGCGGTGCAGAATCAGGGGTTCACCCCCGTCTATGTCGGCTCGGCGTACAAGAACAAAGGGGTGCAGCCCCTATTGGATGCTGTCGTTCGTTACCTGCCCAGTCCGTTGGACCGCGAGGTGTTGGCTCGCAAAGTGGACGACGAAACGCAGCGTATCAAGCTGGTCCCGGACCCCGACGCGCCGTTCGTGGGCATGGCGTTCAAGATCGTGGAAGACCCCTATGGACAGCTCACTTTCATGCGGATTTACCAAGGGACTTGCCGCAAGGGGGAAATGTACGTCAATCAGCGAACCGGTCGCAAGGAACGCTTCAGCCGCATTGTGCGGATGCACGCTGATGAGCGAGAGGAGATCGATTTCGCCACCGCCGGCGACATCGTCGCCGTGATGGGCATTGATTGCGCGACTGGGGAAACCTACGCTCCGGAGCGAGATTTCTGCACCCTGGAGAGCATGTACGTCCCCGAACCGGTGATCAAGATGTCGGTGATTCCAGCCAGCCGTTCGGACGCGGACAAGATGAGCAAGGCGTTGCAACGGTTTCGCAAAGAGGACCCGACCTTCCAGGTCTTCAACGACGAAGAGACTGGAGAAACGATCATTTGCGGCATGGGCGAACTGCACTTGGACATCTACCTTGAGCGGATGCGGCGGGAGTACAAAGTGGATGTCCAGGCGGGAGCACCGAAGGTCAGCTACCGAGAAGCGCCCAGCGAAAAGGTCGAGTTCAATTACAAGCACAAGAAGCAGACCGGCGGTTCCGGTCAGTACGCTCACATCGTCGGCGAACTGTCCCCGATCGACACCGAAGGGGAAGAGTTGTTCCAGTTCGAAGAGCACATCGTCGGCGGACGTATTCCTAAGCAATACATTCCGGCAATCGAGAAAGGGATGCGGGACTCCTTGGCCAAGGGACCGTTGGCTGAGTATCCGGTCGTCGGCGTTCGCATCGATTTGCGCGACGGTAGTTATCACGAGGTCGACTCGTCGGAGCGAGCGTTCTATATTTGTGCTCAGGGATGCTTCCGTGAAACGATGCAGAAGGCCAAGCCGGTTCTGCTCGAACCGATCATGAAGTGCGAGATCGAGTGCCCCGAGGATTACCAAGGGGACGTTGTCGGCGACGTTATCCGCCGCCGTGGCATCATCAGCTCGACCGACATTCGTGACGGGATCTCCTACATCTTGGCCGAGGTGCCATTAGCCGAGACCTTCGGCTATGCGACGGACCTGCGCAGCATGACGAAGGGGCAGGGGACGTTTACCATGGAGCTGCTCAAGTACCAACGCTGCCCGGCCAACGTTCAGGAAGAGATCATTGCGGAGCGCAAGAAACGCGAGCTGGCGAAGGCCTGATCCCTGAGAGGGACGGGCGCAGGACATAGCCCAGAGGGAACGCGTTTCGTAGCTTGACTTGTTGCAGGTTCGGCTCATGAACAGTATTGGCAGCCAAGTTCATACTGACCAGTCGCCGCAGGCGGAGGCTGCGCCGCACCGCCTGTACATCGAGACGGTGGGCTGCCAGATGAACGTCTTGGACAGCGAGATGGTCGTAGCGGCGCTGCGCCAGCGCGGCTACGACTTGGCTCGCAGTGTTGAACAAGCCGACACCATCTTGTTCAACACGTGTAGCGTCCGAGAACATGCCGAGGAAAAGGTCTATGCGAACCTGGCAAAACTAAAGAAGACCAAGATGGCGCACCCGGAAAAGATCATCGGGGTCATGGGGTGCATGGCTCAGAAAGATCAGCGGTTGGTCTTCCAACGGGCTCCCTATGTCGACCTGGTCGTCGGTCCAGGACAACTGCATCGCATCCCCGATCTGTTGGATAGCATCCGCCACGGGGCCGGCAAGCAGATGGCCGTGAGTCTCGGTCGGCGCGACGGTTCCCAGGAAGCCATCCGTCGCAGCCACGAGACGTTCGATCCCCTGCGTGATCCGACCATGCGCCCTACGCCTTATCAGGCATACTTGCGCATCCAGATCGGCTGTGACAAATTCTGCACCTATTGCGTCGTCCCTATGACCCGTGGACCGGAACAAGGGCGGCCACCACGAGAAATTCTGGAAGAAGCTCGGGAACTGGCGCGACAAGGCTGCAAGGAGATCACTTTTCTCGGGCAGACGGTCAATAGCTACCGGTATCGGGAAGGGGACCGAGTAACGCGGCTGGCCGATCTCTTGGAGATGGTCCATGAGGTCGATGGTATCGAACGGCTGAAATTCGTCACCAGCTACCCCAAGGACATGACCCGCCGCCTGTTGGAGACGGTGCGGGACCTGCCCAAGTGCTCGACTTACTTGCACGTGCCTGCCCAAAGTGGTTCCGATGCCGTGCTCCGAAGGATGAAACGCGGGTATACGGTCGCCGATTATTATCAAATGATGGACTTGATTCGCGACGTGTTGCCTGAGGCTGCCGTTTCGAGTGATTTTATCGTTGGCTTTTGTGGCGAGACGGAGGACGACTTTCAGCAGACGGTCGAGCTGGTGAAACGCTGTCGATTCAAGAACAGCTTCATATTCAAATACTCCGTCCGCCCGGGTACCAAGGCCGCCGAGTTGATGCCGGACGACGTCCCCGACGAGGTGAAGACCCGGCGGAACAATGAACTACTTGAACTCCAGAACGCGATCAGTTTGGAAGAAAACCTGAAGTTCTTGGGACGACGGGTCGAGGTGCTCGTCGAAGGACCAAGCAAGATGTCGATCAAACGTGGTGAAACCGGCCCGGTGCGGCAAATGACCGGTCGAACCAAGTGCGATCGCATTGTCGTCTGGGAGGGCAACGAACGACAAGCCGGTCAGTTGTTGCCCATCCTGATCCACGATGCGTCCAGCCATACGTTATTCGGTGCCGTCGAAACCGTCGAAACGCAATCCGTGCCCGAAGTGATCTCCTTGCGGCACTAATCGGTGGTTCCCTCAAAACTTGCCTCATCCGAAATCGCTACCGGACCTTCGTCAATACCCCTGGCGGACGCTCGTTCCGTTGGAGAACGACGTATTGATCGCACCCGGCGCTGCCGCGCGACCGAAGAAAATCGGAGACGGGATACGATCAGGGATCGAAATCATCGCGCCATGACGCGGGACGACTCGATGGTAGTGGGAGGACGGAAATGCGGTGGCTGGCAGGGACGTTGGGCGTAGTTTTCACTTTCACCCCCGCCGCTTTATGGGGGCAATCAGGCGATTCGGTGTGGCTCCGCCTCGGTCGGTGGGCAGGGGTAGGATACAGTCACCATGGTTATCAAGCCTATCCTGCCGGTAGCGTCTGTGGTGGAAGCTGTGGGTGCTCCACACGCCCCATCGCGGAGACGAATTCCTCCGCTGCTCCATTCCGTTCCTTGCAGTGGGTTCCTCCTGCATCGCCACCAGGCTCCTCCGCGCCACATCTGGCCCCAGTTTTACCACCTGTGGCGTCTGATACGGACCGCGGAGCCGCCAAGCATTACCAGCCCCCGCGGCGAACTTCCGACACGTTGCGCCCGACTTCCGCACCACCGACTTCCGCACCACGGGCCGTGTCGATGCCCCCTGCCACGGCGCCCTCGCCGACTCAGGCAACGGCACCGGAGGGGCAGCAGGAGGGTGAACCACAGCGCGGAACATCGTCTTCCACCGGGGAAACGCAAACACTACCGGTGCCGGATCGCGGCTTGACGCAGCCGGTCCCCGAAACGGCCGCCTCGGGGGCGCCGATTGCTCCCGCGCCATCGCCCTCTCCCACCGCCCCCCTTGCAGCTCCACCGTCATCGTCTTTACCTGGACCTGGCACTTCTTCATCGCGTCCATCGACGGCAACTGCGGTGGTACCGACACCCTCAAAAACTGCGGTTGATTCTCCTGGCGGGGACGACGAGTTGCTCAAACTGAAGACCGGTGATCCTGAGCTGGATCGTTTGTTGGGCTTGTGATCGACCACGATCTTTCAATCGGCGGGTGCCAGCCCCATTGCGGCACCCGTTTTTCCGGTGGCCAACCCCTTTTCGCGGAGCGCAGATCGGGCAACAATCACACTTCACGTTGATGAAACCCGTTGTTTGTCTCTGGTCCGAATGCTCGAGGATTGTTACATGCTGGAAAGAACACTGGTTCTGCTGAAGCCGGATTGTGTGCAACGACGTCTGATGGGGACGATCATCAGTCGTTTCGAGGCCAAAGGGTTGAACATTGTTGCCATGAAAATGATACGAGTAACTCCGGAGTTGGCACAGCAGCATTACGCGGAGCATGTGAACAAACCTTTTTACCCGAGCTTGGAAGCGTTCATCACGTCGGCTCCTATCGTGGCCATGGCCATTGAAGGGCTGGATGCGATCCGCGTCGTGCGGGACATGTTGGGCGCGACCAATGGCTTACAAGCGGCTCCGGGGACGATACGTGGCGACTTCTCCAGTTCGCGTCAGATGAACTTAGTCCATGCCTCGGACGGCCCGGAGAGTGCAGCCCGCGAGCTGGCATTGTATTTCTCTGAGAGTGAGTTCTGTTCCTACGAGCCCTTGCTGACTCCCGTCATGCGGGCCGCCGACGAAAACTGATCGGTGCCGTGTCAGGGGGCCGGTCCCCACCACGCCCGCCTTGGTGGCACCACCGAGATGCGGCTAGCCGGAACGGGTGGAGAGGCAGTTATGCGAGTACAGCGCCGGGGACACCGCTGGGAGATTAGGACGCCGGCCAAGTTGAATTTGTTCTTGGCCGTCGGTGCCCCCCGCCCCGATGGCTTCCACGAGCTGGAAAGCCTGCTCCTGCCGATCGACCTGTGCGATCGCCTGGTGATTGAACCGACCGCCGGCCCGGGGATCGAGCTCGACTTGGTGGTGCCGACCACCACGATCGACCGACAACGTTGGGATGCCGCCTGGCGACGCGTGCCCCGCGACGACAGCAACTTGGTCGTGCAAGCAGCGCGGCAAGTTCAGGCACGTTGTCGCGTGAAGCAAGGTTGTCGCATCAAATTGATCAAAGAGATCCCCGCCATGGCCGGTTTGGGGGGAGGAAGTTCCGACGCGGCGGCCGCGGTAGTCGGTACCATGGCCGCGTGGAACGTGTGGGATCGTGCGCTTGCCACCGATATCTGCCAACAACTCGGCAGCGATGTTCCTTTTTTTCTTGGTTCTCCTCAGGGGGTGCAATGGGCGTGGGCTACCGGTCGTGGGGAGAAAATCGATGTTTGGCCTATCCCCATGCCGCGTCTGCAGTTCTGTGTCACCGCCCTACCTTCGGGACTAGCCACCCGGGAAGTCTATGCCGCCTACCATCCTGTAGCTCAACCCGTCGATCGCCAAGCAATCTGGACGGCATGTGAGTCTGGGGAAGCTGCCAAGATTGGCGCCGCCCTGCGAAATGATCTACAATCTTCAGCAAGGCAACTGCATTCCGGTGTTGCGTTTCAGCTAGCGTTATTTCACGATGCCGGGATTCGCTTCGCCTTGATGAGTGGCAGTGGCACGAGCTGCTTTGGAATCCTAGAGAACGAACGGCAACGGACGCGTCTGCACGAACTTGCTGCGCAACATGATGTGATCTCCTACGACGTTTCGGCATGGCGAACGTCGTCCGTTGAGGACCAATTACAATGAGACCACCCTGGTTGGCAATTCTGTCGCCTGATCGGTCGAACGACAGAAGCTTCGCGTCCAATCTCGGCGGAAGTTCAACGCCCACCCAGGCGACCGACGATGCAGGTCGGGGCCCCGGCCTCGCCGATGCCGACTGGTCAGCCGCAGCGAGGGAGCAGCAGCATGGAGATCACCGAGGTTCGCATCAAGCTCATGGAGGATTCCGAGGATCGTCTCCGAGCCTTCTGTTCGATTACCTTTGACAACTGCTTCGTCGTACGCGATCTGAAGATCATCGAGGGAACGAGTGGTCCGTTCGTGGCCATGCCCAGTCGCAAATTGACTTTCCGCTGCCCACGTTGTGGAAGCAAGAATCACGTTCGCAGCAATTTCTGCAACCAGTGTGGGGCCAAACTGCGACCGCAAAGGTCCACGGCGGAGGACGAGAGTCCGAACAAGCTCTACGCCGACGTGGCGCATCCTATCAATCAGGCATGCCGCGACATGATCCAGCAGCGCGTGATCGAGGAATATGAGGCGGAGTTGGAGCGAGCCAAGCAGCCTGGCTATGTATCGCGCTACGATGATGCGTACGGTGATGGTGGTAGCGAAATGCCGAGCCCATCGGTCTCCTCCCCCATTCCACCACCCCACTTGAAAAACAACAAAATGCGTCAGCCTACCGATACGTCGAATGAGGGCAGCTCAGACACGTAACCCCCACAGGCGGCACACGTCTTGGCGGCCGCCCACCAGGATGGGCCGGCGGAGCGGTATGGATCGAGGCAGCCAGCAGGGAGTTCTTGTGCCGACGAGCATCGACGAACGCTGGCGCCGTCATCATGGGGCGTGGTCCGCCCACACTTCCGATTGCAACAGTCCCATCGTTGCCCAGCACGTGCCCCAATAGGACGCCGTTTCTTGAGGCATCTTTTTGTTCTTTTTGGTGCCTGGCACTTTCCAGCCTCCATCGAACTGTTGGGTGGAAAGGAGAAACCCTTCGGCCGCTTGCACCGCGTTGGCCATTTCTGGTTCGGTAAGCTCCCGATCAGTCGACGCGAGGGCGAACAAGGCCAGGCCAGTGGCCAAGGCATCGCCAGGTTCTGCCAGAAGCCATCCCCAACCGCCATCCGGATGTTGCTCCTGAACCAAAGCTGCGATGGCATCCCGTTGACGGTCGGCATCGTTAGTCGCCTGCGCCAAAAGTAGCTGGACGGCGTACCACTCGGTGCTCACTGGAATGCCTTCAACTCGGTCCACCGTCTGTAGGACGCGCTGTACGGCTGTCCTGGCGCGAGCGTCGTTTTCCCGCGCAAGCGCTAAGCCGATCCACATGGCCGATACGATACGCGTCTCAGCCTCCGGCCGTTTCTGGCTGGGGAGCTGCCCTCCGGGTTGCCAGCAACCGTCTTCTTCTTGGGTGGCCAGCATCATGTCGATCCAGGCACGCTTGATTTCGGAGGGAATGAACGGGGAAACGCGGTCAGCAGCCAACAATTGAACGATTCCCTCGCGGTTCTTTTCCGCATCGGTCACCCCCTTTTCATCCGTCGCTTGGGACGACTGCACCGCCCACGAAAACCAATCCTGGGAAATGTCTGGAAGGACGCAGCCCCGCTGCTTGGCCAGCCGAAGCGTCCACAGCATGTTGCCGATGCGATGGCATGAAACACAGTCCTTCTTCTCGATCCACCACTGGCCACGTTCGACAATGATCGGTAAGGCGCGTTGGATCGCGGTACGCCTCAGTCTTTCCCGATCGGCAGGTAATGGCTGCTGCTCCTTCGTGGCCTGGGAGGCGGCATCGGTCGGAGAATCTTCCGTGAGCAGTGGCCCCTCCGCGTGGCCCACCGTGCCGGCAGTCCTCAGGGGCTCAGAGGCCGCGGCAGCCGGAGCTTCCAACAGCGCCGCTTCCTGGGCACGGAGAGGCAAGGTCGCCAGTACCAATAACGGCATTGCGCGGAGAAACATCGGAAAGTCTCCTCTGAGCCAGTTCAGGACAACCAACGGCGACCGTACGGCTGCCGCTGAATCTGCCTTGCACCTGCGGGGAAGGAAAGGAACCAGTTCGCCAACGGCAGGTTCGACGAATACGCAGTCGCCAATAATTGGAGGGGCTCCACTTGGTCACAGTTTCCGGATTCGATGGACACGGTTGCCATCGGTTGTTTGCGGAAATCTCCGTGCTGGAGCACATCTCGAGACACTTTTATTGTACCCACTGCCGTGCGGCCTGCACCTTATACTAAGCAGTGGGCCTCCACCGCTGGCCCCCTCTCGTGCCACGTCTTGCAGGCGGCATCGCTGGCTGCAGCGCGGAATACGACCGGCGTTGCCTCCACGCCTATCGTGTTGCCCACGCCTATCGTGTTGCCCACGCCTATCTTGTTGCCCACGCGTATCGCTTTGCCCATGCCCATTGACCGTTGCGAGAGCATCCCTCGGTTGCTTCGTCGGGTAACCGTTCACGGCTCGGTCGAAAGAGCGAGGCTGCTCCCGAGCCGGTTCCGCAGCCCACTTGTCCTGTGCGGCTCAGCCGGAGCCTCGCCCTTCCACAATCGCCACCCGTTGGGTAAGCCGTGAACGACGACGCGTTTGTTTACCAGCGCGACGCGCCAGCGAGTGTGTATCCCGGGAACCACCTCGATTCACTCGCTGGCGCTTCGTGCTGGTATTGAATAACGGGATTACGCCGGTCCAAAAATCCTACCTCGGGGCGTGAACGGTTACGTTCGTCGTCAGGTCGCTCGGGGACGATTCGCCCACCAGGTGATCTACGACCGCTGCACCGCAACTGTCACTCCACACATTGACGGCCGTCCGCAACATATCGAGGACTCGGTCGACGGCGAGAATGATCCCTTGGAACTCGAGTGGCAAGTCGACTGCCTGCAAAACGATGGCCATCATCACCAGCCCCGCATGCGGAATCCCCGCAGCACCAATGCTGGCCAGTAATGCGGTGATCGCCACGGCGATCTGCTGGGTTAACCCGAAATCGCCCCCATGGTAGATCTGGCCAATGAACAGCACCGCCACCGCTTCATAGAGCGCGGTGCCATCCATATTGATGGTCGCCCCGAGCGGCAGGACGAAGCTGCCGGTGGAGTTGCGCACGCCGGCCCGTTTTTCTATGCAGCTCAACGTTAATGGGAGCGTAGCGTTGCTGCTGGCGCTACTGAAGGCGGTCAATAAGGCGGGCATCATCGCTTGCATCAGTTGAAATGGATTGCGCCGCGCTAGGAACCATACAATCAGCGGCAGGGTCACCACAGCATGCAGTAACAAACCTCCGGTAACGGTCAGCAGGTACCATGCGAGTGCGCGAAACACGGCGGCTCCCTGTGTTGCCGTCACATAAAACATCAACAGCAGAACACCCCAGGGAGCCAACTTGATGATCCCCATCGTCAGCCGCATCATCACTTCAAAACCGTCGCTGGCCAATTGTTCCAAACGGCGGTGCGTGTCGCCACCGACTTGGAGAGCGACGATGCACACGAGCAACGTGAAGGAAATGATCGATAAGAATTCCGATGCGACGATTGCCGCAAATGGATTGGTAGGGATCAATGCCTCGATTTGGCGCAAGAGGGTCTCGCCCAGTGTCGTTGGTTCCACCTGAGGGCGGCCGACGTCTAGACGAATATTGGTACCGAGGCCGGGACGAATAAGATTCGTGAGGGCGATCCCCACGAAGATCGCCAACATGCTCGTACACACGTAATAGATTAGCGTCGTCGTGAACATGCGTCGCAGCCGGCTGGCGGCGCCCAGCCCCAAAACGCCGGTGGCCAGGCTGGTGATGATCAGGGGAACGCTGATCATTTGCAACAGCCGCAAGAACCAACCGCCAATCCTCCGGCCCAACGCGCCGGCATATTTGGCGTACGACATCCCTCGTGGGTAGAGTTGGGCGAGAACCGGGTGGTCGGCGATGGCGTCGTCAAGCGTTACGTAGCTGCCCGGCGCCGATCCCGTAGGATCGACAGTGACGGTGTGAGTGCTACCGTCGGCAGTTGTCCAACGCACGACCGACGTGTCTGCAGTATCGACAATCGTGGCCTCCTGCACACCGTTGGGCAATCCGTCAGTGAGCGTCGTTTCGCGATGGCTCCACATCCAATTGACCAGCAACCCGAGGGCGGCCCCCACGGTCATTCCGATTAGTATTTGCCAGTGGAGTTGGAGTTTCACGAGCTGCATGCCCCCCAGTCACTTCGGGTACACTCTCAGGATGCGTCGGTCGCCCACGCGACCAACATGAGCATGAATGTGGCGTGGAAAAGCCAATCGATGGTGTCGTCGCGAGCACCGTTTGTCGCGGCATCACTTCTCTCCCTACGGTTGGAGGCAGTATACTCGATAGGATTAAAGCCGAGCATGGGTCGGTCGTCAGGAACGTCCCGTGCGCGCAGCTTGGTGGTCAATGTTGCTGAGGGACGTGAAAGAACGATGAGCACTTTGTTGGTATGCGTGGGAACGCTTGGCTTGCTCTTGGCAGCGTACTTTACCTATGGTCGCTGGTTGAGCGACAAACTGTTTGAACTTTCCGCCGATGCTCCCGTCCCGAGCAAGCTATTGCGCGATGACCAAGATTATGTGCCGACCAAGAAGAGCGTGGTGTTTGGGCACCACTTTACCAGCATTGCCGGCACCGGTCCCATTGTCGGTCCCGCAATCGCGGTATTCTGGGGGTGGTTGCCTGCCCTGGCCTGGGTCGTGCTAGGAGCCATCTTGATTGGCGGCGTGCACGACATGGCCTCCTTGGTTATTTCGCTGCGCAATCGCGGGCAAACGATCGGCGAGATCGCTGGTCGCATCATCTCGCCCCGTACACGGTTGCTTTTCCTATCCATCCTGGCGTTGGCTTTGTGGATCGTCCTGGCCATCTTTGGTTTGGTGATTGCCAATATTTTCAAGATGTATCCCGAAAGCGTCTTGTCGGTATGGATCGCCATGCCGGTCGCTATTGCCATAGGATGGTGGGCCCACCGGGGTGATCGTTCCTTGCTGGTTCCTTCACTGATCTCCTTGGCCATTCTCTACGGGGCACTGTATGTCGGCGTGTACTATCTACCCTTGGAGATGCCCGGCGGCCCGCCACAGTCGTATTTCAATCCGATTGTGATCTGGACGGTATTGCTGCTGATCTACTGCTTCGCTGCTTCCGTCCTGCCGGTGTGGCTGTTGCTCCAGCCCAGAGATCTGGTCAACAGTCACCAGCTCTTTGTCGCCCTCGTGTTGCTGGTCGTGGGATTGTTGGTTGCCAGTGTCAGCGGGCAGGCAGACTTGTTCGCCTCAACGGACGCCATTGCCACCACGGTACCTGCCGACGCGCCGCCGTTGCTGCCATTCCTGTTCATCACGATTGCTTGCGGGGCGTGCAGTGGCTTTCATTGTTTGGTCAGCTCGGGGACCAGCAGCAAGCAGGTGGCCTGCGAACGTGATGCCCGAGCCGTCGGCTATGGAGCCATGTTGCTGGAATCCGCGCTCGCCGTGATCGTGATTCTCGCCTGCACGGCCGGGGTGGGGATGGGAGCGTTGCAGAAAGCCGGTACAGCCTCCGCCACCACTGGTGTGGTAACCGGGGGAGGGCAATATGCTTATCAGGCGACCGAGGATGGGGCCCTGCTACGTGGTCGTGATGCATGGCGGACCTACTACCGCCCCAGCCGAGACGGGTGGAAACAGCACACGTTGGCTCGTAAGTTGGCCGCGTTCATCGAAGGAGGGGCCAATTTTCTTCGTACCATCGGCATCCCCGTTGAACTGGGAATCGGCATCGTAGCGGTGTTGGTGGCCAGCTTCGCTGCGACCACTCTGGACACCGCCACACGACTGCAACGCTATGTCATTCAAGAACTGGGGGCTTCCCTCAAGTTGCCGACGACCAACAAGTATGTGGCGACGAGCTTAGCGGTTGGCGTCGGCGGGGCGATCGCCATCTTTGCCGGCAACACTCCCGGCGCTGGCGGAATGATGCTGTGGCCGTTGTTCGGGGCCACCAATCAGTTGTTGGCCGGGCTTGCCTTGATGGTGGCCACGTTCTACCTGTGGCGCCGCAGCAAACCGATTGCCTTTCTGGCGATTCCCACGCTGTTCATGATGCTGATGCCATGCTGGGCGATGACGTACAACTTGATCTTCGACTGGATCCCCGCAGGCAATGTGTTGTTAATCGCCTTCGGGACGGGCATCCTCGTCCTGCAGGTCTGGATTTTTGTGGAGGGATTGCTGATCTGGAACAAGGCCCGCGGCGTGTTAGAACCTCAATTACCGCCGCTGCCGCCGGTTCCTCAGGCTGCTGCCTCGTAGTCCGTCCCCTCCACCATGCTCCTACTTCACTTTCCACAGGAATCAACTCATGGCGTGCAGTCGGAACGATGGCGGGTGCTACCGGATCGCTGGCGGTTCACCAGCGCAGCGGATCGGTCCCTACATGTTTTTCCTGGCGATGATTGTAAGCAGCTTTTCGCCGCTTCGATCGCAGTCAACGGAGGAGCGAGATGCGACGGGCGATGCAACCGGCGTGCGCGTCCTTTCGTATAACATCCGCTACCTAAACGACCACGATGGAGACGACGTCTGGGAGAATCGTCGCACCGCTGTCATCGACACCATTCTCCGTGCCGACATCGTCGGCCTTCAGGAAGTCGTGCTGGAACAGTTGGAAGATATCGAGCAAGGTACCCAGGCGGCGTCGTTCGACTGGTATGGTGTGGGGCGCAACGACGGCCGCCAGCAGGGCGAAATGACGGCCATCGGTTGGCGATCCGATCGCATTGAAGTGCTGGACCGTGGCACCTTCTGGCTGAGCCCCACTCCGGAGCGACCTGGAAGCCGCGGCTGGGATGCCGCCCTGCCACGAATTGCCAGTTGGGTGCGTGCCCGACCGGTCGGCGGACCGGAATTCTTTTTCCTGAATACCCATTTCGACCATCAAGGCAAGGAGGCGCGGCGGCAATCGGCGATGCTACTAAAACAATGGATTGTCGAGCGATCGGCGCAGCACCCGGTCATGGTCACCGGGGATTTCAACTCGTTACTCACCGAGCCGCCGATGCAGGTTTTGCTAAGCGACGCCCAATTGATGGTGCATGCGCGCGATGTTGCACGTGTCCCTGATCCGGGTCCGGACAGCACGTGGAATGGTTTTCGGCAGATCGAACCGGGACGACGAATCGACTTCCTTTTGGTAACCCCCTCTCTGCGAGTACAAGCATTCCGCACACTCGATCCCCGCACACCGCAGGGCCGTTTCGCCAGCGATCACCTGCCGCTGTGGGCATTGGTCATCCTTGAGCCGCCGGTTGAAAACTGAAACAAGACTGGACAGATTTCCGCAATTTGCCGGATCACGCGACGACATTTCATCAAGGCCGGCAAGGGCGAGGAGCGATTTGAGGTATCGGCTACCGAGAGGAGAGATTAGCATGGCGTGGTGAGGAGTCGGGCCGCCCTCCTCCGACAGCCTCCAGCGGCGGTAAGCGGTAGCGTCTGGTCGAAGGAGCAGCGTGTCCTGCCAACGCCCTGTCGGGAATCATCAGGAACAGGTGGTAGTCGCCGATCAACGCCCCATCGAATACAAGCAGGAGAACCGGATGGCAAGGGTCTTGGTTACCGGCGGAGCTGGATTCATCGGATCCCACTTGGTTACTTCCCTGGTGCAGCGTGGGGACCAAGTCGTGGTGCTGGACAATCTGAGCACGGGCTTCAAACACAACCTGGCCCACGTCTGGGAGGACATCGAGTTTGTGCACGGCGATGTTGCCGACGCGGACACCGTTGGCCGCGTGATGAAAGGGGTGGAGCTGGTATTTCATCAGGCGGCCTTGGCATCGGTTCCCTTGAGCATCCAGCGACCTTTGGACACCCATCACGCCTGCGTCACCGGAACGTTGAACTTGCTCCATCACGCAGCGCAGGCGGGGGTACGGCGTTTCGTCTATGCGGCCAGCAGCAGCGCTTACGGAGACCAGCCCTTTTCCGCCAAACGCGAATCCGACTTGCCTCAGACGCTCAGCCCCTACGCGGCGGCAAAACTCGCTGGCGAATACTATTGCCAGGCTTTTTTTCACTCCTTTGGCCTGGAAACGGTGGGCCTGCGTTACTTCAACGTATTTGGACCGCGGCAGGATCCTGCCAGCCCCTATTCGGCGGTGATACCGTTATTTGTCACGGCTATCCTATCGGGGAAGCCGCCAACAATCTTCGGAGATGGCCAGCAATCCCGTGATTTCATCTTTGTAGACAACGTGGTTCATGGCAACCTACTGGCGGCGTCGGTCCCTGAAGCGTCTGGACAAGTGTTCAACATGGGACAAGGCAAGCAAACGACGTTGCTACAACTGTTGGACATTCTCGGAGAGCTGCTGGGGCAACGAGTGGAGCCACGGTTCGAAGCAGCTCGACCTGGCGACGTTCGAGAAAGCATGGCTGATATTTCGCAGGCGCGGCGGGTATTGGGTTTCGAACCGCTGGTCGACCTGCGGCGGGGCCTGGAAGCAACCATCGACTACTATCGGCAAATCGCCGAGGTGATGAGTCACTCTGCGGCGGGGCAGTGAGTCGAGCAGTGATCGCTCAGCGTTTGGGACGCGGCACCTTCCGTCGACCGGGGCGCGATTTATGTTTTGCTGATCGATAATCCTCCGACGGTTCCTGTACCTTTTCCCCCACGCGGCCGCGCAGTTCCAACAGCCGGTCGCGCAACATGGCCGCCCGTTCGAACTCCATGTCCTCGGCCGCTTCGAGCATCTCACGCTCCAAGTTGTCCAGGTATTCCTCGGTAACCACCAAGCTGGCCGACTCGCCTCGCACGGCATCTCGAGCTTCGCGATGCGCGCGGGCGGCCGCCTCGATTCCAGCAGAAATCCGCCGCTGTACCGTCTCCGGCGTAATCCCATGCTCCTTATTGTAGGCTTCCTGCAGTTGTCGACGACGCATGGTCTCGTCGATGGCGGCACGCATCGAATCGGTAATCTTGTCCGCATAGAGAATCACCTTGGCATGCACATTCCTCGCCGCCCGTCCGATGGTCTGGATCAGCGACGTTTCGCTGCGCAAGAAACCTTCTTTATCGGCGTCCAGAATGGCGACCAAGGAGACCTCGGGTAGGTCCAAGCCTTCGCGGAGCAGGTTCACGCCCACCAGACAATCGTACTTGCCCTCACGCAGGTCTTTCAGCAGTTCGACGCGTTCGAAGGCATCCAATTCGCTGTGCAGCCAGCGACAACGGACATGCTGCTCTGCCAGGTAACCCGCCAGATCTTCAGCGAGCCGTTTCGTCAACGCGGTGACCAACACACGTTCGGAACGAGCCACCCGCTCACGGATTTGTTCCAACAGGTGCGCGACCTGGCCGCGGGCGGGCACCACTTCGATTTCCGGATCCAACAAGCCGGTGGGGCGGATGACCTGCTCGACCACTTCTCCCCCCGTCTTTTCCAATTCGTAAGGCCCTGGCGTGGCAGAAACGAAAATGACCTGGTTGATCTTCTCCTCCCATTCATCGAATCGCAACGGCCGATTGTCCAGGGCACTGGGCAAGCGAAACCCATGTTCGACCAGCGTCTTCTTGCGGCTCTGGTCCCCAGCAAACATCGCCCGCACCTGCGGGACGGTCACGTGGGATTCGTCGACAATCAACAAAAAGTCATCGGGGAAGAAATCGTACAACGTATCGGGGGTCGCCCCCGGCGGTTTGCCCGATAGAGGACGCGAGTAATTCTCGATGCCCGGGCAGTGGCCGACCTGTTGCAACATCTCTAAATCAAAGCGGGTACGAGCATTCAGACGCTGCGCCTCCAACAGCTTTCCCTCGCGTTCGAACTTCGCCAACTGCTCCCGTAGTTCTTCCCGAATGACGCGTATCGCCCTATCGATACGTTCCTCGGGCGTCACGAAATGTTTGGCCGGATAGACGAACACCTCGGACAGTTGCTGTAACGTCTCCCCGGTAAGCGGATTGGTGATGGCGATCGCTTCAATCTCATCGCCCCACATCTCGATGCGGTAGGCGAATTCCTCGTACGAAGGCCAGATCTCCAAACAGTCTCCCCGCACTCGAAATCGGCTCCGTTCAAAGGCCACGTCGTTGCGCTCGTACTGGATGTCGACCAGCTTCAACAACACGTCGTCGCGATCGATGATGTCTCCTTGGCGGAAGTGCACAACCATGTTGCGGTAATCGTCAGGACTGCCCAGACCATAGATGCTGGAGACGCTGGCGACGATGATCACATCGCGACGGGACACCAAAGCACTGGTGGCAGCCAGGCGTAGACGATCGATTTCTTCATTGATCGATGCGTCTTTTTCAATGTACACATCGCGTTGAGGGATGTAGGCCTCGGGCTGGTAGTAGTCATAGTAGCTTACAAAGTAATGCACCGCATTGTGGGGAAAGAATTCGCGAAATTCGGAGTAGAGTTGCGCGGCCAGCGTCTTGTTGTGACTGAGCACCAACGTCGGTCGTTGTACTGCCGCGATGACGTTGGCCATGGTAAAGGTTTTTCCCGATCCGGTGACTCCCATCAAGACCTGATGCCGCGTCCCCCGACGCAGCCCCTCTACCAGCTTGGCAATCGCTTGCGGTTGATCTCCCGCCGGTAAAAACTCGCTCACCAACTCGAATGGCCGTTGTGACAACTGGATCTGCATCCTTTTTCAAGCTCCGCTAGGGGTTATCTTCCGTGCTTCGCCTCCCCGTCGGGGGTGGTGGCAACCGACTCAAGTCGACGGTCGCGCGGTACCGCTGCCGAGGGATCACAGGTGAGATAATCCCGAATCTGTGCCAAGGTTCGTTGCCCCATTCCACGTACCTCGATCAATTGATCGATGGAATCGAATGCGCCTACCAGTTGGCGGTGCTCGACAATGCGTTGGGCGAGCGTGGGCCCGATCTGCGGCAGGGCTTCCCACTGGGCGCGCGATGCGACGTTGATGTCCAGCTTGTACGTCGGTCGGTGATTTGACAAGCCGCGTGGCTGCCTCCCGTCGGCACCATACCACTGAAACGCCAAGGCAGAAACCATCAACACGAGCGTCAATCCCACCCAACGCAAGGCGGTTGGCTCCGATAGGCTATTCCCATCCACTGCGTTCACCACCTGCCATCCTGCCTTCATCGCCCCGGATCCCCGATGCCTGACCGACCGCTACCGTCCGTTCGATCATGATTCGCCGTCCTCGGATTGGACAAACCTTTCATTATAATACGTTAGGATGCCCGCTCGTGGGACATCGTTCTTTACATTCTCGCACCGGCCGTTAGATTCTGGTGGGATGTACGCTACCAGCGTCCTCTGTTACGATTGGACGCTCGTGGTTCGAGAGGCCGAATGCCGACCAGAACCCCGAACATTCGGTCGGAGGGTAAGCGAATGGTTAGCAGCTTCATTGGAAATGAAGTGCCCCGTATGGGGTTGCGGGTTCGAGTCCCGTGCCCTCCGCTTGCAGGTCATGCACTGCGACGGACGATGGTTGGCCGGCATGAGGATCATCACGCTCCGCCGTCGCAACGCAATCGGCAACTCGACCCGCGCAGTAGACTCCCGCTGGTACGTAGACGCTGCCGAGCCGCTTATTTTCTGGAAATGCCTTCTCTTTGCGTGCCTTGAATCCGCTCCTTCGGTGCCCGGGCGAGTTAGAATATCCTATAGCACTTGCATGGGTCGATTCACCTAGCCAACGAGGGGGAAGGGAATGTTGCCAGCGTCTGCGCGCAGTTGCACCAGTCGGTTCATCCTAGGTATTGCCGTCTGGATCGGCGGAATCGGGCTAGCGGTCGGGCAGGTGGTACAACTGCCATCGATGGGGACGAGCCGCTACGCAGGAACGGTGATCGTCCCCGACAGCGGGCAGGTGGAGATTGGCAGGGTCCGCCGCAGTGGTAGTTACACGAGCCGAACCGGAGGGGTGCTGAACTCCCAGCGAGTCGGCGTGGCTAGCAGTGCGCAGATTACCGCGCAGGTTATCGACTTGGATGCATTGGACGAAGCCATCCTCAGTGCCCATGTTCCCACCGACGCGCCGAAGGCAGCGACCACAGCCACAAGCTCTTCCTTCCCAGATGCGGGGCGGCGTGTCCTCCCCAATGTCATTGCCCGCCCCCGATCGGAACGTCCGCGATTACCGCCGGAGCCCGGCGCCTGGCAGTTGGCCATGACCGAAGAGCACGTGACGCGACCGCGAATCGAATCGCTGGCCGAAGCCGACGTGCGCTATTACCTCGATCAAGGCCGAGAAGCCGAAATGGCCGGCCACCTGCACTCGGCGCGAGTCTTCTACCGCTTGGCCATCGAAGCGATGACACCGGAGATGCGCGAGCGGTACAATCGGTTGGTCGCCGAGAAGCAGGCGACAAGCAACGACCGCGGCAAGGATTCCGGTGCAGCGTCGGTACGGTTCTAGCTCAGATATTGGAGCCGTCAGGGTGTCGGACGGGCCTGCTGTTGAGAACCATCAAGATGGAATGCCCGCCATGGGCGATCGGGAAGTATTGCGTGCTTGCCATTGTTGCGGTTTGATTCAATGGCTTCCCCGTCTTGGAGATCGTGATGTCGCGTTGTGTGGCAGGTGTGGTAGTAGGATCGTAGGCAAGCAGCCGGAGCGAAGCCCCGCGGCGGCGCGCTGCTTGGCTGCGGCGCTGGGTGGCCTGGTCCTCTACTTTCCCGCAATCCTGCTGCCCATTCTGGAGATCGAGAAGCTGGGGCACCGGCACCAGGCCAGTTTGCTGAGCGGTACGATCGATTTGATCTTGGACGGAAATTGGATCGTCGGCGTGGTCGTCCTTGTCTTCTCGATCATCTTTCCGCTGGCCAAGCTCCTTATCCTGATTGAGCTGAGCTACCTGGAGCTGGTTCCCCGCCGACACCGAGCGTGGATGTATCGGTTGGTGGAATGGACAGGCCGCTGGAGCATGCTAGACGTGCTCCTCCTGGCCTTGCTGGTTTCATTGGTGAAGCTGGGAGATATGGTGGCCTTTCACGTAGGGCCAGCCGTCATCGCTTTCGTGCTGTGCGTGGCCATGAGCATGATTGCCTCCACCGTTTTTGATCCGCACGCCATGTGGGAAGAGGAAGAGAGTCGGTCGTAATGGAGCAGGAACAGACGAGTCGATCGGATGGCCCGCAGGCGAGTCGGGCTCTCGACACGATACCGGTCGCCAAGGTGCACCGCATCGAGGAACTGTCCCGACGCCGCTGGCGTACTCGCCTGTGGTGGCTGACGGCGTTTTGTGCTGTGGCGGCTGCGGTATTGGTCGTGAACAGTTGGCGTCGTCAAGGCACGACCATAGCGATCGAATTCCTGCAAGGTCACGGTATCAAACCGGGTGATGCGCTGCGCTACCGTGGTGTGGATGTCGGGCAGGTGGAAACGGTGATGATCGGTGACGATCTTCGCCAGGTAGTGGTGGAGATCACGCTGTTTCCGGGGAACGAGCGCATCGCGGTGGAGGGAAGCCAGTTTTGGATCGCACGCCCGAGAATTCGCCTGGGCCAGATGAGCGGCTTGGAAACCGTGGTTGGCGCCAAGTATGTCGCCGTGATGCCGGGGCCCGATGACGCGCCGCCGCAGAAGAGGTTCGAAGGTCGGGAGTCTCCGTTGCTGATGACCGACGGAGAATACACGGAGATTCGCATTCGATTCCCCGCCGGCGAAGGCATCGAAATAGGGGATCCGGTGCGTTATCGAGGCATCGCGGTAGGAGAGGTCACCGAGGTGCAGTTGGACGCCGCCGCGCAGCACGTGTTGGTCGATGTACGTCTGTTCGGTGCGGCCAGGAATCTTGCCCGCACGGGAACTCAGTTCTGGATTGAACGACCGCGATTGGATTTAACGGAGATCCGTGGGCTGGAAACTTTGGTAGCCGGCCGCTTCATCGCGCTGGAGCCGGCCTCAGCCGATAGCGCTCCGCAAATGGAGTTCGTGGGGCTCCCGTCCCCTCCCCCGCTGCCGCGTAGCGAAGGTTCCTTGGAATTGGAACTCGATGCGCCAAGACGATTCGGCCTGGTGCGGGGAGCGCCCGTGCGGTATCGCGAAGTCGAAGTGGGGAGAGTCGCCAATGTGCGAATCGCTGACGACGCGGCATCGGTGAAGATCTTCGTGGTCATCGATCCCAAGTACGCCGTGTTGGTCCGCCATAACTCGAAATGGTGGGCGGTGAGCGGCGTGCAGGTCGATGCAGGATTGCAAGGTGTCCACATCGCCATCGACTCGTTATCCGCCTGGATTCGCGGAGGGATCGCCTTCGCCACTCCCCCGAACCCCGGCAAACGTGTGTTGCCAGGGCATCGGTTTGTATTGGAACCAGCCCCCTTGGCGGAATGGCTGGACTGGAAACCGCGCATCGATCTCAGTCGAGCCGGGGAACTTGGCTTCGAACTACCTCGCCCCGTGCTGCTGACCGCGCAGTGGACTTCCAAGTGGTTGGGCTTGCCCCGCACTCGCTCGGCCGAAGGTTGGGGAGTGCCTCTTGCAGACGGCCGCCTGGTCTTTCCCCGCAACTTGGCCATTCCCGAAGAAGGGATCATTGCGGAACTGCTCCTAGCCGGAGAGCGTCTTACTGGAGAAGCAGTGGAAGAGGATGCGCGCCAGAAACTTGCCTGGGTGCCGCTGCCCGACAGCATCGATGCCACACCGTGGCCCATGGCAAAGATTGCTGACGCCTGGGACGCGCCGTCGACGTTACTGGTCGTCAATCCCGAGGTCGATGAACCGATGCCGCTCGACGCCTCGCGCATCGCCGTCGAGGAGGAGCGGATACGCCTGGCCCCCGGAGTAACGTTTGCCGAACGCTTGCAGGGCTCACCCGTCGTCGATGCGGGCAACGGGACGCTGATCGGTATCTTAGTCATCGGGAACGAAGGCTGGGAGGTCTGTCCAGTCTCCCCGCGCCCCCCGCAGCCATGACCGTTCTCGAGAGCTGGCCCCGATAGTAGCTCCCCCCCAACAATGGCTGCCCTCGAACTCGTGGCTCCCGCCCAGATGACTGTCGGCGGCGACTATGGTACACTCATTCAATTGAACGGCCACTCATTTGAGTGGTCATTGATCTGTATTGTGCGCCGATGGGGGGCCGTGAGAGGATGAGTGACGGAGATTCGTGCGCCAGTTTGTTGAAGGTGTTGGCCGACCAGACACGCCTGGCAGTGGTGCAGTCCCTCTTGGAAGGGCCGCAGCGGGTAAGTGAGCTGAATCGACATTTGAATGTAGAACCGACCTTGTTGTCGCACCACTTGCGTGTGCTGCGGGAAGCGGGATTGGTGGAAACCGAACGTGACGGCAAATCGATTGTCTACTCGCTGAGCCAGTCGATGCGGGGACAGACGCGGGGAGCTGCCATCGACCTGGGCTGCTGCCTGATCTCGTTTGGCAATGGGACCAAGGAGGGAGGTTAGCCGACGTGGCGTCGTTATCGATTCCTCACCGTTTATTGCTCCTGCTGCTGATTTCGGCGATCACCGTCTTGGCAGCCACGTGGCGTCATCCGTCGCGATCGGCGCGTGTGGTGGTGACCGGTTCCAGTACCATCGCCCCGCTGATGGCGGAGATTGGTCGGGAGTTCGAGCGGCTGCATCCGGGCATTCACATCGACGTGCAGACGGGAGGTTCCAGCCGGGGCATTGTCGACGTACGGCGAGGGCTGGCCGATGTGGGAATGGTCTCCCGAAGCCTGCGCGCCGAGGAAGCGGACCTCACCGCGCACTTGATCGCGCGAGATGGGATTGGCCTGATCGTCCATGCGGACAACCCAGTGCGGGAGCTAAAACGCGAGGAGATCGTCGCGTTGTTCACGGGGCAGTTGAGCAATTGGCAGCAGCTCGGTTGGCTCGATCTGCCGGTGGTGATCGTGCACAAAGCAAGCGGCCGCTCGACGCACGAGTTGTTCCTGGAACACTTCGGCCTCAGCGATCGCGACATCGATGCGGATGTGGTGATTGGCGATAACGAGCAGGGAATTAAGACGGTCGGTAGCAACCGCGCGGCCATCGGTTATGTGTCGATTGGAGCGGCCGAGTATGCCCAAGCTCACGGCCAGTCGATTCGACTTTTGCCCTTGGAGGGCATAGCGCCGAGCAGCGACGAGTTGATGGCCGGGCGTTATCCACTTGCCCGCCAACTCAACCTGGTGACCAGGGGAACGCCATCGCCGCCCGCCCAGCAATTGATCGACTTCACCCTTTCCAGTGAAGCCGCACCGATGATTCGGAGGATGTACTTTGTACCGCACGATAACTGAACTGGGGATCAAGGGATCGCTGGTGGCTGGCGTGGTCGCGCCGATCGTTTTGGTGCTGAGCATCTTCGGATTTTTGACCATCGAAGCGTGGCCTGCCCTCGTTGACGTTCCCTGGGCAGAAATGCTATTTCGTCCCGCGTGGCATCCGGCCGTCGAAGCAGATCAAGGGGATTTCGGCCTGGCAGCCATGCTGGTCGCCTCGCTGGCGGTCTCCTTGGGGGCCGTACTGATTGCTGGACCGGTGGCCTGGTTGACCGGAATTTGGGCGGCCTTCTATGCTCCCCCTCGCTGGTCACAAGGCGTACTACGGTGCATGGAATTGTTGGCGGGCTTACCATCGGTGGTGATCGGGTTCTGGGGACTCGTGCAGGTCGTTCCGCTTCTCGGCGAACTGGCTGCGCCGGGAACTTGCCTGCTGGCCGGATGCATCGTCCTCGCCGCAATGATCTTGCCTGGCCTGGTAATCGCCTTTTATGTGGGCATGCGCGGCGTGGCAGCGGAGCTTCAACTGGCGGCCGCAGCAGTCGGCCTGCGTCGCTGGACGTTCGTGCAACGCATCGTAAGGCCGGCTCTGCGACAACCTACCGTCGATGCGCTGATCGTCCAAGGTGGACGAGCCCTGGGGGAGACGATGGCCGTGTTGATGGTGGTAGGTAACGTCGTCCAGTTTCCGACAAGTTGGTGGGATCCAGTGCGCCCCATCACCGCTAACATCGCCCTGGAAATGCCTTATGCCGAAGGGATCCACCGGGCGACATTGTTCGCCGGAGGACTGATGTTACTTGGCGTCATCGCCTTGCTGGTTATAGCCATGCGTCTGCAATGGAGGCGGGAAGGAGCATGACCGACCGCTGGAGCGCTTGGATCACTGGCACCGCGGCCTGTCTTACCGTGGCCGTTTTGGCCTGGATCGCGGCCGATTTGATTCGCGGCGTGGGTGTCGTCCGGTGGCAGTTCTTTGTCCACGGACCGGAGGATTTCGGTCGCGGGGGAGGGGTGGCCCCCATGATCGTCGCCAGCCTGTGGTTGGTCCTGATCTCCTGGGCCGTCGTGATTCCGCTGGGGATCCTGGCGGCCACCGCTTTGGTTGTCGGGCGACTGCACCAGTGGCCCGGACTGAGATGGGTGGAATGGGCGTTGGACCTGCTGGCCGCCACTCCCTCGGTGGTCATCGGACTGTTTGGCAACGCGTTTTTTTGTGTCGCCTTGGGGCTTGGCTTTTCCTTGCTGGCCGGCGGTTTGACCCTGGGATGCATGACTCTCCCCTTGTTCGTGCGCACGACACAGATCGGCCTTCAGGCGGCCGTCACCCAGCACTACGCTACGGCGAGCGCCCTGGGCTTGGCCCTGCCCACGACGCTTCTCCGCATCGTATTGCCGGCGGCGGGACCAGCCATGTCGGCCGCTTTGATCTTGGCGACCGGTCGTTCCTTGGCAGAAACAGCCGCTCTGATCTTTACCAGCGGTTATGTGCCCCGGATGCCCCTGTCCGCGTTCGATTCCGGTCGTTCGCTGTCCGTTCATGTGTACGATTTGGCAATGAACGTCTCTGGGGGAGACCAAGCGGCGCGGGGCACGGCGCTGGTGTTGGTGGTGCTGCTGTTGGCTATCAACGCTGCCAGTCGCCTGCTCCTTGGCCAACATGGCATCGGCATCCTCCATTCGGTAAACGTTGGCCGCAGCAATACACGAGCCTAGTGAAAAAGAATTACGACGGTGAGCCCGAACCCCAATCACCAGAAGTTCACGATCACCGGTGACGACGCACCGGTGATCGACATCCGCGACCTGACGGCACGCTATGGCGGGCGCACCGTACTGCGTCAGGTTTCGCTCCAGGTCCGCCCCTTGCGCATCCTGACGATCGTCGGGCCTTCTGGGTGCGGCAAGTCAACCTTGCTAGCCTCCATCAATCGCCTAACCGACTTGATCCCGGATTGCCATATCACAGGGGAAATCCGGGTGGAAGGCCAGCCGATTTTTCAACGAGGCTACGACGTGCGCTCGCTACGGCGCCGTATCGGGTGGATCGCTCAGCGTCCAACCCCATTTCCGTTATCGATTTGGGAGAACCTGGAATTGCCCATGCGCGATCACGGCTTGGGAGACCGGCGGCAACGGCAACAGCGCATCGAGCAGGTATTGCATCGTGTGGGTTTGTGGGAGGAGATCCGCCATCGTCTCCATGCGGCGGCCACCGAGCTTTCTGGAGGACAACAACAACGTTTGTGTATCGCTCGAGCGATCCTGCTCCAGCCCACTATCCTGTTGCTGGATGAACCGTGTAGCCATCTCGACCCCTTGAGCGCTCAGCGCATTGAATTGCTAATCAAGGAACTTCGCCAATCGATGACGATCGTATTGGTAACCCACCATCTCGCCCAGGCCCGCCGATTGGCCGACGACCTGGCATTTTTCTGGTGGCGCGATGGGGCAGGGGAGCTGGTCGAGTGGGGAGCGGCGAAGGAGTTGTTTACCCAGCCGCAACATCGTCTCACTGACGCTTATCTTAGCGGCGACCTGGGATGACGAAGGATGCGATCGACGAAAGCCGCAACCGTCGGTATCGAATACCTCACCTATCGATTGATGATGTTTCGACATGGCTGCCCAAGCAAAACGCGGCGCACGTTCTCGGCTCCCTTGCGACGCATGTGAGCCAGCCCCTCTTCGGAGTAAAACGCCGCATGTGGGGTAATCATCAGCCGGTGGTAAGCGGGGTGCTGGGGGTCGCGCCAGGCGCGAATGAGCGGGTGATCCGGATCGGGTGGCTCCTGCTCCAATACGTCCACAGCCGCTCCCATCAATTTGCCCGATTCCAATGCGGCCAGTACCGCCATGGGATCAACGATCGCTCCCCGTGCAGTATTTACCAGAATCGCACCATCAGGCATCCACTGGACCGTCTCCTGGTTTATCGCCTGCCGAGTTTCCGGAGAAAGTAAACAATGGCAACTGACGATATGCGATTGTCGCAGTAACGCCTCCAGACTCTCCGCACGTCGTATCCCCAAAGCCTTCTCCGTACCGTCGCTGACATAGGGATCGTAGAAGACAACGTCTAGACCAAACGCCTTGGCACGCAGGGCCGTCGCCATGCCGATACGCCCCAACCCAAAGATACCAAACACCCTACCACGCAAACGGTACAACGGGACGACCAATTCGTAGGTCCAGGTATCCGTTCCTGCGTGGCAAATATTCGCCATGCGGTAGGTGCCGCGTGCCAACGAGAGGGCCATGGCCATCGCCGCATCGGCCACATCCTCGGTGCCGTAATCCGGAACATTGGTAACCGCGATTCCTCGCATGGTGGCAAATTCGACATCGATATTGTCGTAACCGGCTCCGCAGCGACCAATGACTCGAAGATTCGGCATGCGCTCGATGAGCGCTCGGTCGATCGACACGAAGTGGTAAACCAATAAACCGTCGGCCTGTTCAACCTTTCCCACTAGATCGGCATTGCACCTTGCATTCACGGCCGCAACATCCGCGATATCCCCCAGAACTTCGCGTTCAATATCCAACGGCTCGCCGATGTAGTCAGTTATCAGTACACGAAAGCGGGTCATCGGTCGGATCCTGTGCTTGCCATCGTACGCGGGGAAGAGCGCATCGCCGTCGCACGCCAACTCTGCTACCAGTTTTGCGTCCAGCCACTCAATATAGTCGCCCCAGGCTCTCGTCACCGGACAGCGGGCAACTTGCCGTCGGCCAGTCGCTGCCCTGTGGAGACTCCTGAGTACGCGGTGGCGAGAGATAGCGCCCTATCCTATCGCCGCTCGGTGTGGGCCGCCCAGCCCCCGCTGGAATTCATCTCCCCACCCTCCCTGGCTCCCGTCAGAGCAAGCAACTGCGATCTCGTAGACATGGGGTCGAGGGGACGTTATGTTGTTGAGCCTGGCGCCCCCTTAACTTCCAGTTAAGGCTGCGCTGAATCCCTTGCGGCAGTGGCCGGACCGCAATGTGCTGGGAAGGTCGACCATCACGGAACGGAATCACGAGTATCGCCACGGGAACCGTTGCAGAACATTCGCTGGCGGGTTCAACCGCTGGAGGCAAACTTGCCAACTACCAACCGGCTGCCTCGTGTAGCCCACCATGGCTCCGCGACGATTGGCAAAAAACGCCTCCCTGAGCAAACCAACGACTTCACCAACTCACACCATTTAGGCTGAGTATCGATGAAATGGATTAGCGGCGTTGTCCGAAACAAGATTGTATGGGCTGAAGGCCTATTCACCTTACAGGTGGAAGCACCGGAGGTCGAACCGTTTGAAGCTGGGCAGTTTTTGCAGTTGGGCGTCGAACAACCAGACGGACATTTGCACCGCCCCTACAGCGTGGCTTCGCCGCATGGTGAAATCCTCGATTTCTTCATTGTGTTGGTGGAAACGGGTAAACTGACCCCCATCCTCTGGAAACTGGCACCTGGCGACGCGGTGGATGTCAGCACCCGGGCTGCCGGTAGTTTTACCCTCAGCCATTGTCCGGATGGCAATTCCTTGTGGCTGTTGTGCACGGGCACGGGATTGGCTCCCTACATTGCCATGCTGCGCACCGCCACGCCATGGCAGCGGTATCCGCGCATCGTCCTCGTTCACGGGGTACGCTACCAACGGGATCTCGCCTACCGCGAGGAGATCTCGCGGTACCAGCAAGCACATCCCGACCAGTTGGCGTACGTACCCGTTGTGTCGCGTGAAGCAGTGTCGGGAGCACTATCTGGAAGGATCACCACCTGCCTGGCCAACGGCACCTTGGAAGCCGCCGCCGGGAGCCCTCTCGATGCCCACAGTTGCGTGATGATGTGCGGCAACCCCGCCATGCTCGATGAAACGGAAAGGCTACTTCAAGCTCGCGGTCTGAAGCGCCATCGCACGAAAGAACCGGGACAAATCGTCGTCGAGCGCTATTGGTGACCGACCAGCATCGTTCGTTCTTCGGGATCCGCTCGCGACGGTGTTCTATCCCACGCCTTGTTCGTCGCATTGGCGGAATTCACCTTTCCGGCTCTGCCAACTGTACCACATCTCCATTGCTATCGCGGGCTTCGTACACTTTTCGCCCACTCTCTCGTACAACGAACAACGACCGTGTCCAAGTTCCGATGGAGCACGATGCGCTTCAAATACAAGCACGACACGCCGCCCAGTGAGCAAAACGTTCAACAAACTGCCGTCCGAATCCCACTTGCTTGCGCAGTGTGCTGGCATGGAAAGCGTGCTGGTGTGGAAAATGCCTCTACGCCTCCGCTCCAGCCGCGGCACAGCCGAGAAGAGGAACCCTTACCCGACACTCTCATAACCCCCTGGTACAAACCATGAGTGCAGCCCAAGTTCGCTGAATTCGGACCAGCGCACCGACAAGTCTTACATCCCCGCCGCCACGCCCGCAGGAGGTCACGTGGGCTACTGTCGAAGTTTTGAGTCGGCGCTACGCTCCTCTGCCTTGCCTATTAGTGGCCATCATCGCCTTTCGTGAAAATGGCACGACTGCCAGGTGTCCCCCATGTGCGTTCATTGTGCGCGGCCGAAGCTCCGGGAGCAATGGTGAGCCACCGCCATTGGCCGTGATGAACCATACGGGCAATGATCGCCATTTGCCCCACATGATAGGCAATGTGCGTAATCGAGCGCATCAGCGCCTGAGCGATCGAGTGAGGTTCACCCCGGATATAGATCGTGTCGCCAACACTCTCCTCGTCGATTGTCTGGAGAGCCGACTCGAGAGACCGCCATCCCTGCTCGAAGTACTCCATTAGAGACTCCCGGTCACCTTCCCATTCCGTGAACTCGCTATCCCGATTGCGGTCGGGCTTCTCTCCATCGGTCGTCAAAAAATCAGTCCAACGGCTGCGCAGGTTCCCGCCAAGATGCCGCAAGATGATGGCCACCGAATTGATCTCGGCGGCAGGCCGCGCGAACAGCTCCTCGTCGGTGAGCTGCTCCACGATCCCGTCGATCATCCGGCGATAACCAGATACCGTCTCCCGCATTACGGAAAGCCAAAGAGTCGACTGTGACATGAGGCACCTTAATCGCGTTTTACTCCACCCTACGTCAATGAGTGACGGAACAAGTCGAACGTAGCACCCGAAGTCGCCTTGGCCCCGGCCATGACCGACGCTCTGTTCGCCCTGGTCGCCTGGTACCGCGAATCCCAACCACCGTAGATCGTCTCAACACCACCTGACTCCGAATTGACCGTAGTGGAATTCGCCAGAATCCCCCAGGCAGCAAGTGACACCGACCTGACCGTAGTGGAATTCGCCAGAATTCCCCAAGCAGCAGGTGACTCCGAACTGACCGTAGTGGAATTCGCCAGAATTCCCCAGGCAGCCACCATGTGCCGTTGGCTCGGTCAGTGCAATTCGTTTCCTTGGGACAACCCGGATGCCTCCTACTTCGGCGGTGCATGGTGAGTTTGCGGTAAGCGTGTGGGAGGATTTTGGCCGGAACGGGTAGGCTGGAGGTGGGTTTGATCCTCTAGCCGAAGGAAGCTCCGTTCGGTGGAACCGTTGACTGCAACGAACGGATCTACTGCAACAAACCATTCTACTGCAACGAACGCGCGTCTTACTGCAATTTGCGATCGGCTTTTCGAGCGGGCCGCAGAGGCGTTCAGGCAGTGGAGGGCGGCGAAGTCGGGACGCGGGCCGGTGCGGCGCGGCGCCCAGCGGCCCGAGGCCGTCCAGGCGGGTCGTTTTTGCGAAAATTGCCGGTCTATCATTTCGCCGAAATGGGATAAAACGATGGCGGCTTCGTCGAGTGATCAATAGTCCGGGCGGCTCGGTCTCCCGTGCGGCGCAGTTGCCCGTACGGCGGAGTACCTCGTGTGTTCCAGTCGCCCATGTGGCACAGAAGGCGGTGTTGCGCGATTGCTCGCTGGTGCGTCGTCCGGGGACAGGTTCTCTTGATGGCGCATCGTTTGGGAAATGGTTCACTTGCTGGCGCGTCGTGCTGGTATTGAATAACGGGATTACCCCCGCGCAAAAATACTACCTCGGGGTGTGAACGGTTACCCTTTGGATAACAACGTGACCGAGCGCGCGCTGAAGAAATCGATTTTGTGGTGCATGGGAATTCTGGCGAATTCCACTACTGATAGTTGTTTCGAGAGGGCTTCGCCCAAACCCGCCTGGCCCGCGCTGGTCTGGTTACCATGCCCAGAGGGCTTCTCTCAAGCGACGTGGGCCGCTCATCCAGAATAAGGCGATACGTCCAATGTGGACTGCGTAGAGTCTCTCTGCGGAAGCAACCGCCGGGTACCGCCAAGCCGCTTCGGCTATCGCCCCTTCGGAATTCGTCGCCGGCTGCACCGCGGCTGGAGCGGGGGCGCAACCGGAGCGGAAGCCGCGATCCCGCCAAGTAGAGGAACCGCTATCCGCCATTACCTCAGAATCTCATAACCCATGGCACATAATCAGGGGCAGCCCACCCAAATCCGTGCCCATCGCTTGTCCCATCTCTTGATCATGATACTGTGCGCAGCTATGATAGTAACGGAAGAGATCCCTCCATTTTTAGGCACTTTATAGAAACCTTTGCTCACCTACGCGGTTTAAGGTTACTGGGCTCCTGCCGTTCTTTGCCACCTTCCCTCGGCAATCCGGCGAGCTTCGAGCGCAGACGCAGCTTTTGTCGATTGTGGTTTGAGTACGTAGGGCGCTGCCGGATCGCTAGTTCGAGGCGGTACTGGAGCCCTTTCCTGGTCTGTTTTCAACGATGCGGTCAGCGCGACGATGCATATTGTTGACCCTTAAAAGAGATAGTAGGAAGTTGGTTTCATGACGATGTTCTTGCATTCTGGGGTGCGTTGGTGGCTGGTACCCGTTCTGGTTTTGATGGGCCTGTCTGGTTGTGGCGGAGATAAGTTGCCAACCGTCCCGGTATCGGGTGTGGTGACTCTCGACGGGAAGCCATTGGAAGGAGCGACCGTAACCTTCGTCCCGCAATCACCGGGAGCGCGCACTGCATCCGCACTGACCGGAAGTGACGGGCGGTTCGTGTTGACGACGGTGAAGGGGGGAGATGGAGCAGTTCCCGGAACGTATGCCGTTACGATTAAGAAGGTGGTTCCGGGGCAGCAGACCGCTCCGGTGGATGACCCTCGCATGAGTGGTGGTGAGCTCACTCCAGAGCAAATTGAGCAGTTCCGTAATCCAAAGATCACCCAGTCAGCTACTGGTGCAGGCGGGGGTACCGGCGCGTTATGGATCGCCGGAGACTTCGGGGTTCACGATCGAGGTGGTAGCTGGCGAAAACAATGATTTCGAGTTTCCGTTGTCTAGTTCCTAAATTGGCTAATGTTCGTGAATTTGGGAGCCACCCGACGGTGTGGAGTTTCTCAGTTCAATCGGCCTTAATTTAGAGGAGGCATGGTTCATGCGCAGGTTGTTCAGAAAGCTGAAATTACGAGGTTTTACCCTCGTAGAACTTTTGGTGGTAATCGCCATTATTGGCATCCTAGTGGGCCTGCTGTTGCCTGCAGTTCAAGCGGCTCGAGAAGCGGCAAGGCGGATGCAATGCAGCAACAATTTAAAGCAACTGGGGCTCGCGTTGCATAACTATGAGAGCGCCCACAAGCATTTTCCCAGCCTCGCACAGGGAACGGATACGGGCAATGAAGCTACCAGCACACGCGGCGGCCTAAGTGGCTTCGTCATGCTGCTTCCCTATATCGAGCAGGATAATCTTTACCAGCAGTTTGCTTCACCACAAGCGAATCCCGCGTACCCCGCTTGGGGGCCGGTACCTTGGTATGGTTGGAACTTTCAGCCCCACCATGTTCAGGTCCCGTCGCTCCTTTGTCCTTCCGATGGCGAAGCTGGAACTTTTACCGGGCCGTATTCATGGCAAGGTGACAACAATTACGTGTTTTGCACGGGAGATTACGTTCAAACGGGATGGCGAGGTCGGAGGCAGCCACGTGGCCTGTTTGGCGGAGATAGCTTCGTGAAGATGGGGTCGATTAATGACGGCACCAGTAACACGATCGCATTGAGCGAAGTCGTCGTCTCCAAGCAAAGCGATGCGCGGACCACGCGTGGCAATTATGTGGAGAATCTCGGAGAAGGTACACTACGAAATGATCCATCCACTTGCCTCGCGTACCGCGGTCCCAACAACACCATTTTGCCGTCGGCACCTCAGATTGGTGAGCTTCGGGGCGTTCATTACGCTTGGGGCGCAGTAACAACGACAGGTTTTCAGACCATCCTTCCTCCCAATTCAATCGGATGCAAGGGAACGTGGTCGGAATGGGGCGATGACCACGTTTTGCCACCTGATAGCTACCACACGGGCGGGGTCAATGCGGTTTACGCGGACGGTTCGGTTCACTTCTTGTCGGAGAATATTGACACGGGTAATACGGCAGCACCGCAAGTTAGCAGTGGCCCAAGTCCCTACGGTGTGTGGGGGGCCCTCGGCTCGCGATCCGGTGGGGAAAGTACTCAGGCTCCCGAGTAGGATGGACGTGATTTTGACGTCACGCAACGATTGTCCGTTGCCGTTCGCTTCCTAAACTTTGCATCAAAACACCAGTGCTTTCTGCGGCAAGCACTGGTGTTTTTTTATCCCCTTTCGCCTCCCTGCCTTCCGCTGGGGCCCACGGGCGTCTGAGCTGCCCTCGAACCGATCGAGTAGCACCCAAACGAGGCGAAACGTTTATCGAATCAAATGTCTCCATCCATGCTCCGTTTGATCGACCGAATTCGAACGCGTCATCCGTGGTGAGGATCGTAAAGTACCCCCGGTAGGAAAGTTTATTGCCTACAATAGAACCAGAAAGCCAAATGTTGAAGACGATGCAGTTCCGCCATGCAGATCGGAAACGCACCAATGCCGTGTAATCGAGCCATCCTCTATTGGTTAATGATTGTGTCGACCTCTTTTTGCCGCGGCGAAGACACGGTGATTCAATTCGAAGATAGCACCGCCACCAGTGGCATCGATTTTGTACACACCGACGGAAGCACTGGCGAATTGCATATTGTGGAGACCGTCGCGTCAGGATTAGCTACTTTTGACTACGATAACGATGGGCGGATCGATATCTATTTCTTAAATGGATCCCTTTTAGATAATGATGCGGACCCATCACCCACGAATCGGTTGTACCGCAATCAAGGCAACATGCGCTTTGTCGATGTCACAGTCCATTCGCACTTAGGGGATCCTCGCTATGGCCTGGGCGTAGCCGTCGCTGACTATGACAACGATGGTTTTCAGGACGTTTATCTTAGCAATTTCGGTACAAACTCCATGTTCCATAACAATGGAGACGGGACCTTTACGGAGCTCGCTATGCTTATGGGGACGGCAGCCGCGGATCCGACGAAGGTCGGTAGCGGTGCTGTGTTCCTCGATGCCGATGGCGATGGGGATCTCGATTTGTATGTTGCCAACTACCTAGCCTACACTCCAGACTTAAATGTCACCAATAGGTGGCGTGGCCACCGCATCTATCCCGAGCCGGCGCAGTTTCGTCCTTTTCCGGACATGTTCTATCTCAATAACGGCGATGGAACGTTCACGGATGTCAGTCACGAGCGTGGAGTTAATCAGCACCTGGGTAGGGGTATGGGCGTCGTGTGCGGTGACTACGACAACGACGGCGACACCGACATTTTCGTGACCAGTGATGGGCAACCGGGAAACTCCCTACTGGTAAATGACGGTCAGGGCCACTTTCACGATGACGGGATTTTAGCTGGAGTAGCCTTAGACGCTTCAGGCCTGGCCTTGGGCGCCATGGGAGTCGCCTGCGGCGACTACGATAACGATCAAATGCTCGACTTTCTCGTCAGTTCCTTTCAAGGTCAGTGGCTGACACTGTTTAAGAATGTCGGTCATGGATTATTCGAAGACGTAACTGCCAGAACCAATGTCGGAGAAGGTTCTTATAGTCAAGTTACCTGGGGATGCAGTCTCGAAGACTTGGACAACGATGGAGACCGTGATGCGTTTGTAGGATGTGGCCACTTGATCGACAACATTGAGGAGATCGATGATTCGATCCCCTTAGCTGCGCCACCTTTAGTACTACGGAATTCAGGGGGATCTTTCGCCAATGTGACCGATCAAGCCGGCCCGGGAGCAAAGGTCAAGACGGTTGCACGTGGAGTCGCTTTTGACGACCTCGACAATGACGGCCTGGTAGATGTTGTCATCTCCGCTTCTCGCCGCCCACCGGTTGTTTTGCGCAACGCAACCAATACCGATAAGCACTGGCTCCAGGTCCGCTTGATCGGCATCCGATCCAATCGTGATGGGGTGGGGGCTCGAGTCGTTGTAAGTACCGATACTACTAAGCAAATTGCTGAGGTTCAGAGTGGACGAGGTTACCAAAGCCATTTTGGTAGCCGCCTGCATTTTGGACTTGGTGAAGCCACCGTGGCCCGGAATGTCACCATCCGCTGGCCCACGGGCGACATTCAAGAACTGCACCAAGTCCCTGCCAATCAGTGTGTCATCGTTGTGGAAGAATAGGAATCTGGTTCTCGATTCCGGTGTGAATGTTTTCGGCAGTTGGAAGATCTGCAAAACAATGGACGGGAAATGAGCGAAGCCAATCGTGTTTTGCCTGGCGAAGGGAGATCCCCCGCGGCCACGACTACTTCGTCGCTGGCTTGGATGATGCTGGGGATGCTTATTGCTGCACTGGCTCTTGTCGCAGGAGCAGCGCATTTTTGGTGGCGAGAGCTGTTGAGCGTCTCGGCAGCAGTCGAGCAAACGGACAGCGCACCACAACCTTTCTCCTGGCTTCCGCCTGCACGGGCTGTCGATCTCGATGCGCTGGTCACCGCGCCTACCGCTGACATGCCAACAACTACCGCGGCGCTGTTCGACGAAATCAATGGTCATATAGAGAAACTCTGCGGACGATTTCCTGAAAGCCCGGATTGTTTGGAAATCAAAGCGCGGGTATGCGACTGGCAGGGCAAGACGGAACAGGCGATCGAAGTTTGGCGACGGTGCTTAGAAATCGATCCGCAATATTTACATGCGCACGTGGGGTTGGCGACAGTTGCGCTTCGCTTGGACGACATCGATGCAGCGTTGGAGCATGCCAAAACTGCGATGGAAATTGCTCCGCGTGAGTTTTTGCCACGCGACCTGTTAGCGCAGGCACTGATTAATCAGCAGCAGCCTCGCGAGGTGCTAAACGTATTGGAGGAGTATCTGGAATCTGATCCTCGTTCGCATGGTTTTTTTCTGGTGGGACAGGCCTACGTGCAACTCGATGAATTCGAGTTGGCGAAAATAGCATTTGAAAAGGCTATTTCCAAATTTCCGGAGTATGCCGATGCGCATTACGCCTTATCCCGAGCCTTAATACGCTTGGGGGAACGTGATGAGGCTCAGGAACACGTGCAGATCTATTCTCGTCTTATTGCCAAGGAGAGAGCTGATAGAAATTCCCCATCTGGCGATCGAGATGACTTTCCGGAGACGAGGCGGCAGGGAGCCACGTTTCTCACCGACATCGGCAGGATTTATCTTGCGGTAGGCGAGCCCATGCGTGCCGAATGGTATTGGCGGCGCGCCATCGCGTTGGCCCCCTCTCACGTCGCCGCCCGTGAACTGCTGGTGAGCGCATCGCTGAAAGAGAAACGCCTGTGGGAAGCGGCTCACTGGTTAGATGAGCTGGGAAGGCTGAAGAAGGACGACCCACGACCGTGGCTTCACGCAGCACAATTGTTCGCCGAAGGTTTAATCTTCGAGGACGCGGAGAGGTAAG
>BPJV01000007.1 GCA_026004795.1 Pirellulaceae bacterium
AACCGGAAAACGGTACCAAAGCGGATTTCCCGGCCGCCGCGACCAGCAGCAGACTACCAACCAACAAGGCATGCGACGGAGTGATGGCCGCCACGCCCTCGGGCCAGATCCCCGCCCCCATCATCACGGAGAAATCACCCTCTCCGGTCAATCGATGCGTGGCCAGGGCGGCAACCAGAAACGCCGCATCCGCCAGCCGATAAATGGACCATACTCTCTGGCCGTTCAGAACTGGGTTTTCCCGTTCGTGGAAATAGGCAATCAGCAATGCGGAGGACAACCCGACCAATTCCCAACCGAAGAACAGGGTTTCGATCGTGCCCGCCAGAGCCGAGATCACCATCCCAGCGAAGAAGAATGAATAACAGAGGAAGAAACGGTTATAACCTCGCTCTCGGTGCAAGTAGCGTCGGGTGAAAGCCCCCACTACGCTGCACAGCACGAATACCAAGATGGTGAAAGGAACGCTCAGTCGATCGAACACGAACTTGAGATGGAAATGAAAATGCTCAGGTTCGATAGCGATCCAATCCCCCAATTCGATCGGTACGTAATGCTGCCCCCAGGCCAGCATCCCGATCAGCACGCAACATGCAGCCAACAGACCTATGCCCCCAGCAGCAGCCGTCAGGCGCGCCGTGGCAGCTTCCGTCAGCGAGCGTCCAAAAAGCGTGGGAACACCTAGCGCAACGACCAGCGCGGCAGGGCTGGCCACGACGACTGCTCCCAAGTAGAAGTAAATCGAGTCCAACACGTCTGTATTTCCTAAATATCCGATATTGCTATTTCGCGTATACAGGCTGGATTCGCACCGTTGCACCATCTCCCATTCCCAGATCAATCCGCTATACCGAACGCGGCGGAATCACTGATGCCGGAGCCAGGTGGTCGCGCCAACCGCGATACCATTCGACCGACGACGCGACTTGGGGCAGCCGATGCGACTCGGGGCGATAGCGCGCAAAACCGTCCTGGCCATAGAGCTGGATCTCATTCCGCTGCGCATCGTACAGGGCCAGTTGCACCCAGCGATTGCGAACCAACCTGCCGATGTTGGGCAACTTTTCCATGATTCGCGTCATCGTTTCCGGCGATGTTTCGATAACGAACAGGATTCGCATCGGCTCGTGGATCTCGACCATCTGAGCCGACAGTCCCGGCCGACTATCACTGCCCGCCCCCGTCATCACTCCGGCCAGGCCGGCCAGGTTGTGGGGCAGCTTGGATCCGCAACCGTAGCCTTCGTTGTCTACGGTGGAAAAGTAATATTCGAGATTGATACCCGCGCAGACAGGAATCGCCGCACTTAGGATCCGTGTCAGGATAGTGGCTTCCTCGTCATCGATCCCAGGATCATACGATGTCAGAAATGCACGCCGGTCCAGATACAATCCGCGGCTCCACTCGCGACGTCCCACGAAGCACAAAGCATCCGTTGCGTGATTGTATTCCGGCCGCGCCTGGGACAGATCCTCGGCTCGTTGTTCCACATGCTGCAACGCCTCTGCATAACCCAAGTCCAGCGGAGCCGATTCGAATCGTCGACAACGCTCGTGCGCATTGCGGGCTCGCGCATCATGAATACTGCGTTCCATTCGGCGAAACAGAGCGCGATGGGTTCGTGGCAGGAGGTCGAGATCGAAGTATTCGACTTCGTCGTTGCACGTATTGTGATATGCACCCAGGAACCGTACATCCTCGGGGATCTCGATCCCCGCCTGCTGGACCAATCTTCTGACGCGGGGATCGTTGGCCATGGCCGCGAACGCGCGAGCGTTGGGACCACCACGGCCACCACTGCATGCGCCGCAGTTGTAGGCAGACTCGTGGGGATTGTTCATGCTGCTGCTGCCATGCCCGACAAACAGAATCAACGGCGAAAAGTCCCGCACCAATCCGATATCTTGCAACGTGCGCTGGACGATCTGAGCCATCTCTTCCACCGTGTACCCCTGGGCATCTTCATCCGGGCCCGGTTCCGGAGTGAACCGCTCGATCCGCAATTCGGTTGCGGGCGGATTGACGAACGAACCGAACAATTCCCTCATGCGTGCCGTCAAACGCGGCGCCAAGATGCGAGCCACCAAGGGGAAGGTGGCCAACGATCCGAGCACACCAGTCAATGCCCCGCCCAACAGCGTGCGGGAGCGGGAGTGCAGGTAGTGCGTAATGCGACCGAGCAACTGCCGTCGTTGCGAGCGCCGTTGGCTGACATCGACGGCGGAGAACATCGGCTCCTCTTGGACATAATGGTCGGGAGTGATGACTATTGGGCACAAGGGGCGAAAATGCGCTTCGGTCGCTCCCCGGTAGTACATCGCGACCGCGTAGAACCCGGCCGCACCAAATGTCTCACATTCGGGATCGACCTCTTCCAAGTGGCGGCGAAACGACTCCTCCCGGTCATCGATGCAGCAGACAACTTGATACGCGGGCCGACCGGGAGTCCGTGGCGCGGCAGGACCATCTCCCTCTACGCGGTTGTGGTTGATGATGCCGTCGAGGATTTCATTGCGGTACTTGCGCTCATAAGCAAGCTGAAAGACGCGCCGCCGCTCCAAACCATCAAAGCTGTTAATTTCCTGCAGCAACTGTCGCCACTGCTCGGGCGCCAAATGCACCAGATCTTCCGGACTCCAGCCGCGGACCTGTGCCAATTGAAAGACGGTGAATGCCTGCTGCAGTTCGGTGCCATGCTCGGGAGTCGATGGCCGATAGGTCCTGGCAAATCGCTCCCGGAGTGCGGACAAGTCTCTTTCGTGAAAGTATTGCCGAGCCATCCACTGCAATGCGTAGCGTTCCAGTGTCAGACGTACTGCCAAATATTCGACCAAACTTCCTGGGGGTGCTGGACGAGGAGTCCAAGGAGCATTCGTCTCCATTTGCCACATCAAACCAGCCCAACCACGCAAGGCCAACAGGCTCTGCAAGACGAAGTCGTCGACCGCCTCCGCGGGAACGCTGAGCCTGTCCATATTGCGTTGGATCAACTGCCACGCATCGATGCCCTCGTCCAGCACCTCCTGCATTTCCTCCCGCAACCCTTTCATCCAAGGAGGAGCAATTGCCTTGCGGCAGGAATACAAAGTGGCGAATGATCGCAGCAAACCATCCTCCCGAGCAGGTACATCCCAATCCGCGAAACCCTGATCGAGGTACGCCGCACAAAAACGAATGAGCACATCGTTTACCAGTCGGTCGGGATCGATACCGGTTTCCGAAAGGATGCCATCACGCAACCGTTGAAAACCGCTGGCCCCCGATTCTCTCGGTGCGGGAGATCGCGTTCCTGGTAGAGTGCTCAGGGACGCACCCTCGTGCGGAGAGCTACTCTGGACAGAGCGCACGCCATGCAAGCAGACCCTCCACAGAAAGCGGAGAAAGAAGGACTCCCACTGTTGCTCCGACCAGGACTCGACGCGGTGCCGCCCGAGATCTTCGCACAATTCATCCAGGAGGTGGCGAGCCAGGACCTCCGTGCCATTTCCATTGGCCCGCAAGTCCCGCATCACCCAGTGTTTCGTCTCGATGACCATATGGTCGCGCACGGCGGGTTCGACTTCGGGACGAAACCGGTCCAGCGCGTCGGTCTCCGCGATCAGCCATTGGAGTTCCACATCCGGCGCGATCTTGATGGGGAACTGGAGCATCGCCAACCGCAGCGAATAACGGGTGCCAAAGGAGGCTACGAAGATCCCGCCCAACTCCCCCAAATCGTCCATCAGAACGGCCTGCAAATCTTCGACTCGAAGCCGTCCTTGTTCGAACAGGCGGCGAAATTCTTCCTCGCTCAGGTACGGTTCGCACCCATACAACCTGAGCCCTTCCAGCACCGCTTGCTGGAACGGCAGATCCTCGAAGGCATGCAACGTGTTGTGATGTACGAATACGGAGATCGGACCTTGAGAGGGCAATAGGTGCGCGGCGTGTTCAATAGCGTGCTGCAGACGTTCGCGCGACACCGCGAAGTGCTGGGTGGCTAGAATAAGATTGCTGGGGGGATCCGCTGACGCAGAGTCTGCTGGCATTCTCGATGGTTCTTGCGGTAATGTCGATGGCTACCCCACCCCGGCGATGCGAAACCACCGTTGGTGCCTTGCAGTACGATGTACGCCACGGACGACTGCCCTGTTGCAATTGTGAAGCGCATCATGGATATACCGCGTCGATCGACCGTTGGCACAAAACATTAAATCTTTTTAAGACAGCGCGGAAGGCTGCTGTCCCTCCGATACTATTACTGATGACCAGAAGAGACATGCCGCTTTCGTCGCCAAAGTGGGGAGCGAACTGCGGAAAAAGCGAGCCGAAGGGCGCCCCTCAGCCTGCGATGAAGCCAATTGTGGTGTGGAGGTCAGCCGGCGGGAGATAGCCACTCAGGTGATCGCGCTGCGGTCCCCAGAGTCGCAGAGCTTGCCCGACGTTCCTGGGTGGTCGGAGCTGGAGAATTTTCAGAAGGGGAAGGCACTGATGCCGTGCATCAGCTCTGTCGGCATGTTGACGCAGCGAATAACACTATGGCGGCCTCTGGTATCCTGAATGGGAGCCATGCGGGAGAGACGAGAGTGAGCGCTGTCAAAGCCGAAGACAAGGAATCGGTAACCTCCGTCGCCAGCGTGATGTTGGTCGAGGACGATCTGCTGCTGGGCAAATCGGTCCACCGAGGGCTGGTGGAGAACGGTTTTGACAGTCTGTGGGTGCGTACCGGACGCGATGCGCTGTGCAGCGTGCTGGAAGAACGTAGGGAACACGACGTGGTGGTGCTCGATTTAATGCTTCCAGACGTCAGTGGGTGGGATGTCCTGGCTGCGTTGCGAAAGCAGAAGTCGAGTTTGCCGGTGCTGGTTTTGACTGCGTTGGGATCGGTCGAAGAGAAGGTTCGCGGCCTCAACGCCGGGGCAGACGACTATCTTGTCAAGCCGTTTGCGTTCGCCGAATTAGTGGCTCGATTGCATGCTTTGCTACGCAGAGCCGAATTGCAGGCAAAAGATGTTCTGACGTTAGAGGTTGGTCCTCTACGGCTGAATCTGGTAACCCGGGTCGTGCAACGCGAGGGACGACAGATCGAGCTCACGGAAACGGAGTTCAAATTATTAGAGTATTTGATGCGTAATGCTAATCACGTGGTGACCCGTCGCATGTTGTGCGAGTACCTTTGGGAGGCGGACTGGGAAGGAGTGACCAATATCATCGAAGTGCACATCAATCGCTTGCGTTCCAAAGTGGATCGCGGTTTCCGTCAACCTTTGATCGAAACGGTTCGAGGCGTAGGCTATGTCCTCCGATCGCGCTAAGCATCGTTGGGGCGTATCGCTACGCACCCGGCTAATGGTCTGGAACGCACTCGCCGTCGTGGCTACCGCGGTGGCGACGATGCTGGGATTGCGCGAAGGAGTGCGCATGGCCCTCGTGCATGAGCTTGACCAGGTCCTGCGAGAAGATTTGCGTGAGGTCGAACTCGAGTTTCAAGGCGACATGGACCAGAGTCGCGATCGCGTGTTCGAACACTTGAAGAGAAAAGCGGAAGGGCACGCCGAGCACGGATGGTTTGCACAGGTGTTCACTGTGGATGGTGCCCTGTTGCTGGCAACTTCTAACCAGCTTCCAGACACCCTTGACTATCGGGCGTCTCCAGAGCGGGGTGAGGTTGATGGTTGGCGCTACGTTCAACGGCGTATCGCCACCCATCCACCAATCGTTCTGCGTGTGGGAATGGCCACCGAATCGATCCGCAGGGACCTGCAACGAATCGATCGGATTGTATTGTTTGGTGCGGTCGTGGTACTGCTCGTTGCTCCAGCCAGTGGTTATTGGCTGGCGGGGCGGGCTATACGTCCCTTGAATGCGATGATCAGCACGCTGACGCGCCTCAAGCCATCCAATCTTGAGGACCGGCTGAAGGTGCATGGTACGGGCGATGAGTTGGACCAATTGAGCGTTGCGTTCAATAGCTTACTGGATCGCATCGGCAGTTACCTTCAGGAACATCGCGAACTGCTTGCCAACGCGGCGCACGAGTTGCGGACTCCGCTAGCCGCAATTCATAGTGGCATTGAAGTCGCCTTGGCCAATCAACGTTCCCCCGAAGAGTACCGAGAGGTATTGCAGGAAGTGATCGGCGAATCGACGCACCTGGAGTCGCTGGTTCACCAACTTCTCCTGTTATCGGAGAGCGATGCCGAGCGCATGCGAATTCACAAAGATCCGGTGCGTCTGGATGAAATCATCGGCCGCGCGATGGACATGTTTGGCGGTTATGCAGAAGCCGAGGGCATTGATTTGCAATGCGGGCCTCTCCCGCAAATCGTCGTTCGTGGCAATGCACAACATCTGAGACAAGTCGTTTATAACCTGCTGGATAATGCGTTCAAATATACCCCGTCGGGAGGTGCGGTACGCATCGGTGTGTCGTTGGAAGACCCCGAATGGATACGAATGGACATCTCAGACACTGGAGTGGGCATCCCTCCCGAGGAACTCCCCTTCGTGTTCGATCGTTTTTACCGTGGTTCACGACCACCGAAAAATACCTGTTCCATGAACCAGTCTCAACGCAGTACCGGACTGGGACTGAGTATTTGTCGAGCCATTGTGCATGCTCATGGCGGTTCCATTACGGCATCCTCTGGGCCAGCCGGTGGGACCACCGTTAGCGTGCACCTGCCTGTGGATCCACTAGGTACAGTGCCGGACGCGAGCCCTGCACCTGCGAGAAGCATCGAAATGGCATCCTTCTGGCAGGGAATTGCTTTGGATCATCCTGGCACCCGTTAAATGGAAATTTGGTGTAGTGATTCGAGTGCACATTAAAAAAGGCAACATGCACCCAAGGCGATTTGCTGCCACAAGCAAATGCACCTGTGGTTCGATTGCTATGCCTTCCATTGCCATAAACACACAAAAAGGAAATCGAGTACCATGATGGCTGTTGTACGGAAGTGTTGTTGTATTGAGGATGGGATGGCATCGGCAGCCGCCTGTCGCCTCTGCACGGACATGCGATTGCTCAAGTGTTGTCATGTCGAACTGTAAGTTCGCTTTGCCAGTCGGCAGTGTACGTTATGCGCCTGTCGCAGCCGGCTGTATTTCGATGGGAATTGTTGCCTGCCTATGGAGTTCGTACCCAGCTCGGTCCAGATGGACCTCTGGTGGTGTTTAAGGTCTTTTATATTGCAAAGTCATTCGATGCAGCGCACCCGATATTATTTCCAGACTATTGCACAAGGTTCGAGTACTACGGCAATCGTGATCGTGCTTCTCGGATGCTTGCCGTTGTTGTGCGGTTGCGATGCCCATGCAACGACGGAACAGGAGCATCAGGGGCATCCCGGTCACCACCAGAAAGTGGTCGTAACCGCACCGGTGGTCCAAGATTTCACCTATGAAGAGCGTTTCGTCGCTCAAATTCACGCGCGGCGCACCATCGAGGTCAAAGCGCTGACGACCGGTTATCTGGAAGCGATCCATGTTCAAGAAGGGCAGCACGTCAAGCAGGGGGATCTGATGTTTGAGATCCTCCCAGTGATCTATCAGGCTAGGTTGAATAAGGCCAACGCTGAAGTTCAGTTGGCTGAAATCGAGTTAGAGAACACGCGACGTTTGTTCGAAGACAAGGTCGTATCCGGCCAGGAGGTGCGAATCTACGAGGCCAAGCTGGCGAAAGCAAAAGCCGAGGCGCAGTTGGCAGAAGCCGAATTGCGATTCACCGAAATCCGCGCACCGTTCGACGGGTTGGTGGATCGGTTGGAAGAGCAGCTGGGTAGTTTAGTCGAAGAAAAAGATTGCCTTACTCGCCTGTCAGATAATTCGGTCATGTGGGTCTACTTCAACGTTCCAGAGAAACGGTATCTCGAATACATGGAAGCGCGTGGTCAGCCAGATAGCGACTTTGAGGTTGGTTTGATTCTGGCGGACGGCAGGAGGTTCTCCCACACAGGCGAGATTGCTGCGATCGAAGCACAGTTCAACAATGAGACGGGAACTGTCCCCTTTCGTGCCGATTTTATCAATCCTGAAGGCCTGCTTCGTCATGGCCAGACTGGCACTGTGACCTTGACGCGCGTTCTTCCCCAGGCAGTGGTCATTCCACAACGCGCGGTTTTCGATATCCTCGACAAGCACTTTGTCTTTGTCGTCGATGAACAGGGGGTGGTTCACCAACGTGAAATCCTCATTGAACATGAACAAGAAGATATCTTTGTGGTCAAAGAAGGTCTCCTGCCTGATCAACGCTTTGTATTGGAAGGGGTCCTACAGGTTCGGGACGGCGAACATGTCGAATACGACTATCAAGATCCACAGGAAGTCTTGGCTCATTTGAAATACCACGCAGAATAGGCACTTCGATTGCCGGAATCGCAGCTCCACCATGTGGCGCTAATCCAGTGTATCGTGTTCCAAAGTTCTTCTTTTGATCGGCAATTGCTCAGAGTTTTCATCCATGTTCGTACGCATCCTCCATCGTCCCGCTCTAGCAATCGTAGTATCCATCCTGCTGCTCTTTCTGGGTGGATTGGGGATCGTCACCCTGCCGATCCAGCAGTTCCCGTCGATCGTGCCACCGACTGTTGAAGTAGCAATCGCCTATCCGGGGGCCAGTGCGGATGTTCTCGTACGCTCAGTATTGATTCCGTTAGAGCAATCGATCAACGGTGTACAGAATATGCGGTACATCGCCTCTGCTGCTACTAGTGCCGGAGAAGCAACGATTCGCATTTTTTTCGAACCGGGGACTGATCCCAATATCAACGTGGTCAATGTGCAGAATCGCGTCAACGTGGTGATGAACCAGCTTCCTCCCTTGGTGCGACGAGAAGGCATACTCGTTTACCAAGTCGTACCTAGCATGCTGTTGAACATCAATATTTTCAGCACCGACCCCAACGTCGATCAGAAATTCTTATTCAATTTTACCAATACATACGTCATGCCGCGACTGCAGCGGATTCCGGGGATGGGAAGACCGCGCAACCTGGGAAATCGCTCATTCGCCATGCGCATCTGGCTCAACCCAGAACGGATGCGCGCCTACCGCATTTCGACCGCCGACGTGATGGAAGCGTTGGCTGAACAGAGCGTCATCGGTTCCCCTGGAAGGTTGGGGCAAGCTACGGGCATCCGCTCACAATCACGGGAATACGTACTGACATACATTGGCCGTTACAACCAACCCGAACAGTATGAGAACATCATCATTCGCGCGACGCCAGAAGGCGAAATCCTCCGACTCAAGGACATTGCGAGCGTTGAGCTTGGCTCCGAGTTTTTCGACATCTATTCCGACGTCGATGGGTTGCCAGCAGCATCCGTCGTACTCAAGCAAGCGCCAGGGTCCAATGCGCAGACCGTTATCGAAGAGGTAAAAAAGGAATTAGAAATAATTAAACGCGAGTCGTTTCCACCAGGCATGGATTATCAGTTTACATACGACGTTTCCAGGTTTCTGGATGCATCGATCGAGAAGGTCGTACATACGCTCATCGAAGCCTTCATTCTCGTGTCCCTGGTGGTGTTCATCTTTCTCGGAGATTTGCGTTCTACGGTCATTCCGGTCTTGGCAGTTCCTGTTTCCTTGATTGGAACCTTCTTTGTTTTGAAGCTCATGGGGCTATCGATCAATATGATCACCCTATTCGCCATGGTATTGGCCATCGGTGTGGTAGTCGATGACGCGATCGTGGTCATCGAAGCCGTGCATGCGAAGATGTCGGCTACCTCCTTGTCTCCCTACCGAGCGACGATGGAGGTGCTGCATGAGATTAGCGGAGCCATTGTGGCGATCACGTTGGTAATGACTTCGGTGTTTGTGCCAGTTACTTTTATTCCCGGCCCGGTGGGGACCTTTTATCGCGATTTTGGCGTTACCATGGCCACGTCCATCATTTTGTCGGGTTTGGTTGCCCTTACCCTGACACCGGTGCTCTGTGCCATGATTCTCAAGCCCCATTCTCATGAGCATCATCCCGCCGGAACGGAAACCTCGGGACGTCGCATCCGATGGGGGACGCTCATGAGGATGTTTCTCATCGGTCTTCCCGTACTAGCGGGGATTACGTACGTGGCACACTATCTGTGGGGCCCCATTGGTTTCTTGCTGATCCCCATTCCGTTTTTGCAGCGTATCTTTGATCGATTGGTGGAATGGGTCACACGTGGCTATGTAGGAATTCTGCGCCGCGTGGTGACGCTGCGGCTTGTCTCGCTTGCATTCATCGCTTTGTTCGCTGTAGGCATTGTAAAAGTCAACGCAAGCCTGCCCACGGGATTTATCCCTGGAGAAGATCAGGGGGTGATCTACGGAATAATTCAAACCCCTCCTGGCTCTACCCTTGAATACACCAATAGCAAGGCGAAGGAATTGGAAGAAATCGCGCGAGAGATTCCGGAGGTTACCACGGTAACTTCGCTGGCCGGATACGAAGTTCTCACCGAAGGTAGAGGCTCCAATGCGGGTACCGTTTTGATCAATCTCGTCGACTGGTCTGAACGCCATCGGACAGCGCGGGAGATTATCGAAGAGCTGGAAGAGAAGTGCTCCGAGATCAGCAACGTCAAGCTCGAGTTCTTCGAGCCGCCCGCAATTCCCGGTTTTGGCGCGGCCGGTGGATTCTCCATGCGTCTGCTGGATATGACGAATACCAACGACTACCAGCGGTTAGGAGAAGTCACCGACCAATTCATGGATGCCCTATCCAAGAGGAAGGAACTGGCGGGTTTGTTCACGTTCTTCAATGCGAACTACCCCCAGTATGAGCTGATCATCGACAACGACGTGGCCATGCAGAAGGGAGTGACGATACGCGATGCCCTGGAGAATCTTAATATTCTTATCGGAAGTACGTACGAGCAAGGGTTTATTCTCTACGGGCGGTTTTACAAGGTCTATGTTCAGGCAGCACCAGAATTCCGTCGCTTTCCGGAAGATCTTAACAACCTCTTTGTCAAAAATGAGTCCGGAGAGATGATCCCTTATTCCGCGTTCATGAAGATCCGAGAGAAGCAAGGACTGAATGAGATCACGCGATACAATCTCTATCCATCCGCAGCCATCCAAGGCGTGCCAGCCCGTGGATACAGTAGTGGGCAAGCCATCCAAGCCATCAAGGAGGTCGCCGATCAGACCTTGCCGCGCGGCTATAGTATTGGCTGGGAAGGATTGTCGTGGGACGAAGCCCGAAAAGGCAATGAATCTATTTATATTTTCTTGATCGTTATCGCCTTCGTCTATCTCATTCTGGTTGGTCAGTATGAAAGTTTCATGCTTCCACTGGCTGTGATCATTTCGCTTCCCGTCGGGGTTTTTGGCGCGCTGTACGCCTTGCACCTAGCCGGTCTGGCCAATGATGTCTGGGCTCAAATCGGAATGATCATGCTCGTTGGTTTGCTAGGTAAAAATGCGATCCTCATTGTCGAGTTCGCCGTACAGGCCCATCATAACGGGCAGACCATCAAGGAGGCTGCGATCGCCGGTGGGCGAGCACGTTTTCGTCCCATTCAAATGACATCATTCGCCTTCGTGGCCGGATTGATTCCCCTGGTGGTGGCGACGGGGGCTGGGGCCATCAGTAGCCGCACGTTGGGAACGACCGGGGTGGGAGGTATGATCGCGGGGACGGTCCTCGGGGTCTTGGTAATACCAGGTCTATATTTCATCTTTGCCAAGATTTCCGAAGGCAAGGCTTTACTCCGCGATGAATCTGAAGCTCCACTGACAGAACTGTTCGAACGGCGCCCCCTGCCCCCCGACGAAGAAGACGGCACGAACCCGGCGTGATAAAGCGACGTGTGTGAGAATAAACGGGGCCACGCAGTTCCGTGGTCCATACTTTGAAGCAAGCGTGCCACTCCAGTCACTGCTGGCGTCGCGATTCGTCTCCACGGAAAAAGGGAGCCACCCCTTGTCGTACACCTGGCGCACACAGCGGGAATGGCTGAGGGGAATGCATCGAAGTCGCCTTACCTGTATTTATCGAGCCGAAAGCGGCTGGTTGTCCTTGGATTGCTAGGAGTTGTTTGAGGGCCCCTGAGTGGTAAATAGCAAAGATGGAAAAACCTTTTTTCTACACGCAGCTCTCTTTTCACCGTATTCTTCATTAGCCTTAAACTCCATCTGCCATGCTTTACGATAAACAACGCAGAGCCCTCACGACTGCGTTCCGTTCCACTCAAGGGCTTCTGTCGCTGGCGCCATTGTTTAGCGTGACAAACCTGGAATCGAGAATGCTGCCGCGCTAAGTTGTCTCCAGCGTTTAGGACCATGGTTGGACGCCCCGTCCTCTAAGCTGGTAACGCATCCTCCACCTGAGCAGGGAAGCTCGGTAATGATCAGACGAATTTGTCGCAAGACGGGTTGGGCATGCCTGACTTTGCTATCGCTCACTGGCTGCTCTATCCCCGGCATACGTTGTGGATCCTCTCTGGGGCCCATGCCAGCGGAGTTTGTCCCCGTATCTACGGATTCGGCACAAATGTCGGCTGCAGCGTTGGAGAATGGGCCAAGTACGGGAGGTCTTGCCTATCGAGAATTCTTTTCCGACCCGCAGTTGATCGTGTTGATCGATGAAGCGATCGCCAACAATCGCGAACTCAGAATCTTGAATGAAGAGGTGAGGATTGCTCGAAATGAGGTTATGGCCAGGCGGGGTGCTTACCTCCCCTTTTTGAACATTGGTGGGAGCGCGGAACTGGAAAAACCGAGTCTGTTTACCCCTCAGGGAACGGTAGAAGACCAACTGCAAGTCGTCCCCGGGAAAAACTACCCCGATCCGCGGCCAAACTTTCTGGGCTTCATCAACCTCAATTGGGAAATTGACATTTGGCGACAATTGCGCAACGCGAGGGACGCAGCCCAGTTTCGATACTTTGCTGCCATCGCGAGACGCAATGCGCAGATGACCGCGATCGTAGCAGAAGTGGCCTCGAGCTACTACGAGTTGCTGTCGCTCGATCAGAAAATGGCAGCATTGGACGCGATCATTCAGTTGCAAGAGAACAGTATGCGCTTTGCCCAAGCCGCCAAGGAAGCCGGACGCGGAAGTGAGTTGGCCGTTCAACGGTTCATAGCCGCCGTCCAGAATACGCGCAGTGAGAAGGCAATCATTGCTCAAGAAGTTCTGCAGACAGAGAATCGGATCAATTCACTTCTCAGCCGCTATCCGCAACCCATATCGCGCACCGGCCAAGCTTTTATGAATATTGCGTTCCCAATATTGCAGGTCGGTGTGCCATCGGAGCTACTACTCAATCGTCAGGACATCATGGAAGCCGAACGCGAACTGATGGCTGCCGGTCTCGACGTACAGGTCGCGCGTGCCGAGTTCCTTCCCAAGGTGGGCCTTCGCGCAGGAGTTGGCTTGGAGGCTTTCGATACGGGATATTTTTTCCAAACTCCTGAATCATTGATCTACGGAGTGGCCGGCGATCTGGTGGCTCCGCTGGTCAACAAAGCGGCAATTCGGGCCGAGTTCCAGAATGCCAATGCTCGCCAGTTGCAGGCACTTTACACCTACCAGCAACGACTCGTCGATGCCTTCGTCGAAGTAGTCAACTCGATGAATCGCCTTCAGAATTATCAACAGAGTTTGCAATACGAATTGGATCGCTTGCATGCTCTAGAAGCATCGGTAGAGGTCGCCAGCAATCTGTATCAGAATGCACGCGTCGAGTACATTGAAGTCCTCTTGTCCCAACGAGATCTGGTCGACGCACGCCTGTCGGTCATCGACTCCAAACGTGAGCAGCTATTGGCGTCGGTGTCGACGTACCGTGCTCTCGGCGGTGGCTGGCGACGCAGTAGCGGCCGCTTCATCGCCCCTCCGGACGCGGCTCAACAAGCCGAAATCATCCCAGCACCTCCCCTACAGCTGGCACCTGCTGACGCGGACCGCGCAGAAGGCAACTAAACAACCCATTGCGACCAGACTGCCCCACCGTTGGTAAACGGCGGGGCGTCTATGGTCCGAATGGTCGGATCGACCAGCAGTCCTTCGCGCTTCGACGCGCTCCGCTGGTCCTCGTCGCGCAGGTCTGTTCCCGCCGTCCCGTCTTCGAACTCGACTTGGCAACACTCGACTGCGACAAAACTTCCCCACACCCGCTCCACCAACATGGACGGGAACCACAGCGCGGCGAACAGCCAGAGTGCGGATTGATAGATAGGGGATATCATGACGACAATAATTGCTTACGGCTGACCGCCCGTCAACTGGAATGGGCGGACATTGCGTCAAAAGGACCACTCAGCCCATCGTGGCAAATGCCGTACCACAAACACCGCTATCGATGCATCGCACCGCATGAATCACCGGACCCCATTTCCGATTGTCGTCGGTCCCAATGGAGCCGTTCAGCAGCTCCGCCGCCTTCCCCGCAGCCACGAGCAGTTTGGAGAGTCCTACTTGCAGGACCTGCTCGCCCGGCACCCGGAGCTTTTACCAGTTCGCGAGTTGCGCGATGACGTGGGGACGTTGCTGTGCATCGGCAGGGAGGTGCCGCTGCCCAGCGGCGCCATCGACAACCTGTATTTGTCCACCGAGGGGTACCCGGTAATCGTCGAAACGAAGCTTTGGAGAAACCCTCAGGCGCGACGCGAAGTGCTGTCGCAGACGCTCGATTACGTCAAGGATATTGTGCGACAAGACTTCGAGTGGATGGCGCAGCAGTGGTGGGCGTATGCACGGCAAAGGGGACTTGAGCGCGCCGACTTAGTCACGCGATTGAACCAGTTGTCGGACGAGGAAATCGATGAACCGTTTATGGTCGATCGCGTCAACCGTGCGCTTCGGCGTGGCGATGTGATCGCCCTGATTGTCGGTGACGGCATCGAGACCAGGCTTCAGGAACTCGTGGCCCACCTGTGCCGCGACTCCGCGCACCTGCGGTACACGCTGGGCCTTGTCGAATTGCAGTGTTATCAGCTTCCGCGAACCGGCACGGATGACGATTTGTTGGTTGTGCCGCGCGTCGTGCGCCAGGTGGAACCGATTCAGCGAGCCTACGTCCGCGTTGACGTGGCAGAGCCGCTGCAGGAACAAGTCGTCGTCACCCCGGTCGTCGAGCCGCCGCAGGAGGTCGAGCGCAAATCGCGCGTGAGCCTGACCGAAGAGGAGTTTCTCGACGCGGTCGAACAGGCTGCGGGTCGGGAGTGCCGTCAGAGAATGTTCGAGTTTTACACCGACCTGGTCGAGTCCTTTGGGTTGGAACCGGTCTTCAAGGCGGCCGCAGTGATGTTGAAAGTGCCCCATCCGGACGGCGAAGAGGTCGGCGCCAGCGTGTTAGCGCTGGAAAAGCAGGGGCGGATTTACAATACCGAGCATTTGTTGCGTCAGCTTAAGCGTTGGAAGCTGAACGAACAGGACGTCGAGCGGATCGTGTTCGAGTACTGGGAGGCCCTGCACGCCATCGATCCGAGGTTTCGCCGCGAGGGAATCGTCCATGCTGCATTGAGTCATTTTCTGCCATTCATGGAGATTACCGACCAGCTACCCGCGATCAAGCAGTGTGTTGGCCGGTTCGTCGCCAACATCCGGACGCTTTATACCGCCGCCAGCCCCTAGCGTTTCCTCTCTCCTCCGAATTGTTGCCCCACTGACGGGCCACCATTCCCTGACACCCAGATCGTGCCCCATCCTTTACTGACGGCGCAGTTCGCTCCTCAGTCCCTGGCGGTATCCTCCAGTTCCCCACCAAATCTTGGCGGCAGCGACTTACCGGGCTGCTTTCGCAGAGCGAAAGCGGATAAGTCTGGTCGGCCCTATCCCCCGATCAACGAGGAATCATGGAGCGCTCAGCAACAGACAAGCTACAACCAGCGCTCAACGCCCGAAGGCGTCTACGAATGAATCACCGGAGCAGCAAGTGGAACCAAGACCGGTTCCAGAAAGTGCTCAACGCCCGAAGGCGTCTACGAATGAATCACATGAAAGTTCCAACAGGGTGGCCAACTCAAAATGCGTGCTCAACGCCCGAAGGCGTCTACGAATGAATCACCCAACTGATCAAAGCAAACCCAGCAATTGCAAACATGTGCTCAACGCCCGAAGGCGTCTACGAATGAATCACGGGATCGTCGCCGTGTCAACGGTACGTGAAAACGAGTGCTCAACGCCCGAAGGCGTCTACGAATGAATCACGGTCAACTCGTCACCAAGCCTGTCAATGACTTTGTCGTGTGCTCAACGCCCGAAGGCGTCTACGAATGAATCACTAACACACTTCCAGCAGGAAACCCAAAGAAGGTGTGTGCTCAACGCCCGAAGGCGTCTACGAATGAATCACAGATCAAGCAATCAATGCCTTTGCTGGGGCAGATCGTGCTCAACGCCCGAAGGCGTCTACGAATGAATCACCCAGGCCGACGTCGCCGCCAACTGGCCTTCGCTCGCGTGCTCAACGCCCGAAGGCGTCTACGAATGAATCACGCGGCCATGACCAGCCCAACCCGCCACCGGCAGCTACTTGTGCTCAACGCCCGAAGGCGTCTACGAATGAATCACACGACACCATAGGCGTCCCCAACGCGCGTAACGCCGTGTGCTCAACGCCCGAAGGCGTCTACGAATGAATCACGCCAGCCGGCCCAGTGGTGGGTGGGCGGGCAGAGCACGTGCTCAACGCCCGAAGGCGTCTACGAATGAATCACGTGAGCGGGCAAGTGGTGTTCGTGCGCGGTCTGCCGGAGTGCTCAACGCCCGAAGGCGTCTACGAATGAATCACTCTCGGTGATCGCGTCACCCTCGCCCGTCCAGTACGAGTGCTCAACGCCCGAAGGCGTCTACGAATGAATCACCGGTCCAGCGCCGGTGTGCAAATCCGGAATCGGGCGCAGTGCTCAACGCCCGAAGGCGTCTACGAATGAATCACGCGTCGCGCACGCACCGACGTGTTGCGTTGGCGCCAGGTGCTCAACGCCCGAAGGCGTCTACGAATGAATCACTAGCGCGTAGCTCAGGTCGGCCAGCCATCGCGACGGTGCTCAACGCCCGAAGGCGTCTACGAATGAATCACTGATACCATCCGGCGAGCATGGCTTCTCCTTATCCCGGGTGCTCAACGCCCGAAGGCGTCTACGAATGAATCACCGACCTCAATCCTCAGGTAGTGACGCGATGTACGGTGCTCAACGCCCGAAGGCGTCTACGAATGAATCACGCGCAGCTTGATACGGGTGGCGGCGGCGAAGGCGAGGTGCTCAACGCCCGAAGGCGTCTACGAATGAATCACTAGCCAACAACTGGGATTCATGGAACTGGCACCGAAGTGCTCAACGCCCGAAGGCGTCTACGAATGAATCACTCAATTGGAACTTCGCCCAACGCAACAACTGGTTCGGTGCTCAACGCCCGAAGGCGTCTACGAATGAATCACAGCCCAACCAGCGAACTCCTGTTCAATCCGCGTGTCAGGTGCTCAACGCCCGAAGGCGTCTACGAATGAATCACGTCGTCATAGAAATGATTGAGCTCGATCAAGTCCAGTGCTCAACGCCCGAAGGCGTCTACGAATGAATCACCAGCAGGCGCTCGATGATCCGGTCGGGGAGCCTATAGTGCTCAACGCCCGAAGGCGTCTACGAATGAATCACCGACGCGGCCCAAGCTGGCCGATTGGTCGACGGTGAGTGCTCAACGCCCGAAGGCGTCTACGAATGAATCACCCCAAGGCAGATCGAAGTAAACGGCCGGCGCGCCATGTGCTCAACGCCCGAAGGCGTCTACGAATGAATCACCAAATGAACAGAACTTTACGGGTGGCCGTCGGCGGGTGCTCAACGCCCGAAGGCGTCTACGAATGAATCACCCGCACCGCCGACGGCTATAGCATGGAATTTGACCGGTGCTCAACGCCCGAAGGCGTCTACGAATGAATCACCCGCACCGCCGACGGCTATAGCATGGAATTTGACCGGTGCTCAACGCCCGAAGGCGTCTACGAATGAATCACCTGGGTGGTGAGAGCGTCGGCGACGGCCTGCGCAAGTGCTCAACGCCCGAAGGCGTCTACGAATGAATCACACTGATCGCCGAGCAGCTCGATACGGCGCTCGCCACCGGTGCTCAACGCCCGAAGGCGTCTACGAATGAATCACTCTGCTGCTCCGCTACTGGCCCGAGTCGGCTTATCCGTGCTCAACGCCCGAAGGCGTCTACGAATGAATCACGCGACCGCGGCCGCTGCTGGATCACCTGGCGCCGGGTGCTCAACGCCCGAAGGCGTCTACGAATGAATCACGGCTGCTCGCCAGGCTGATGGAGGCCGAGGCATGATGTGCTCAACGCCCGAAGGCGTCTACGAATGAATCACTCGAGAGATTTCAGCGCGAGCATGATGACGACGCGGTGCTCAACGCCCGAAGGCGTCTACGAATGAATCACGTGAGGACATCGAGCGTGGCGACGATGGAATCAACGAGTGCTCAACGCCCGAAGGCGTCTACGAATGAATCACGTCAACGAGCTGTGGTTCGGCCGCGCTCGGTCGGTCAACGTGCTCAACGCCCGAAGGCGTCTACGAATGAATCACACCCTCGGACCCTGAGTCGCCGGGTCCATATCCGGTGCTCAACGCCCGAAGGCGTCTACGAATGAATCACATACGAGGACGCTAAGGGCCGCAGGACGCGGCGGGCGGGTGCTCAACGCCCGAAGGCGTCTACGAATGAATCACAGCCGAAATAGTGACTAGACCCCATGCTTAACTGAGTGCTCAACGCCCGAAGGCGTCTACGAATGAATCACTATTGGGTTCCCAGCGAAAACGCGAGGCTCGACTTTAGTGCTCAACGCCCGAAGGCGTCTACGAATGAATCACCCCGCGGAAATATAGGACACCCGCTACAGGTGCGCGCGTGCTCAACGCCCGAAGGCGTCTACGAATGAATCACTCGCGGTCCATGAACGCGGCGTCCAGCACGTCCTGTGCTCAACGCCCGAAGGCGTCTACGAATGAATCACGCCAACGTTCGTTCCACTCGTGCTGCCGCTGGGTGGTGCTCAACGCCCGAAGGCGTCTACGAATGAATCACGCAATGGACGAATTGGGACAACTCCCGCTGTGCGCTGAGTGCTCAACGCCCGAAGGCGTCTACGAATGAATCACCTCCGGTCGTGGCGCTCCACGCGTTGGTGCTCTCCACTGGTGCTCAACGCCCGAAGGCGTCTACGAATGAATCACAATCCTCGCCCGCTGGGCCGCGACCGGCGACCTAGCGTGCTCAACGCCCGAAGGCGTCTACGAATGAATCACAGGCGGTCACGCCTTCGCGGCCGCCTCCTGCATCGCGTGCTCAACGCCCGAAGGCGTCTACGAATGAATCACGCAACTTGGCATCGTGATGGATCAAGACACGGCAGGTGCTCAACGCCCGAAGGCGTCTACGAATGAATCACCTGACCCGTATTGACCTGATTACCGGACCCAGACACCTGGTGCTCAACGCCCGAAGGCGTCTACGAATGAATCACACGTAAAGCCAGGCACAGGAGCGAACCATCGGTATGTGTGCTCAACGCCCGAAGGCGTCTACGAATGAATCACCAATCCAGCGGTCGGCAGGGATAATCGCCCTTTCGGTGCTCAACGCCCGAAGGCGTCTACGAATGAATCACGTGCGTATCCTCCTGAATGATCAACAAAGGCGTCGGTGCTCAACGCCCGAAGGCGTCTACGAATGAATCACACAAGTTGCGATCGATTGTGCGAGATGTCCGGTTTCTGAGTGCTCAACGCCCGAAGGCGTCTACGAATGAATCACTCCTGAGGCGATAACTGCCCCCGAGAAGATTCCACCGGTGCTCAACGCCCGAAGGCGTCTACGAATGAATCACATGGGATTGCATAACGGATTTCTTCAGCCATGTTTTGTGCTCAACGCCCGAAGGCGTCTACGAATGAATCACTCAAAGCGGAATTAGGAGTCGACGGCGACTGAGCCGAGTGCTCAACGCCCGAAGGCGTCTACGAATGAATCACACGCCGCTTCGCGCGTGCTATGGGAGCAATGCGTACTTGTGCTCAACGCCCGAAGGCGTCTACGAATGAATCACAAATATGTCCAAAGGATCGTAAGCATTGTATTCTTGTGCTCAACGCCCGAAGGCGTCTACGAATGAATCACCTCAACCAGAGCCAGATTGTTCAGGAAACCGGTGCTGGTGCTCAACGCCCGAAGGCGTCTACGAATGAATCACGGCAACCCGCCCACGATCCCCGACTACGCCTACGAGTGCTCAACGCCCGAAGGCGTCTACGAATGAATCACGGGCAGTCGATCGCTCATCTGACTCCGCAACCGAATCTGGTGCTCAACGCCCGAAGGCGTCTACGAATGAATCACAGCTTCCCAGGAGAACATAACCATCGAGACAATCGAGTGCTCAACGCCCGAAGGCGTCTACGAATGAATCACAGCAGGCCGCGCAAACCAATGTGCAGACAGGATTTATGGTGCCTGCTTTCAAGCACCTGCTGTCGCCAGCGGTGCGCGATGCGTCCAATCTCCAGCGTACCAGCAACCAACCCTTCATTCTTCCGTTTGAAACGCATGTCATGGATCCAACCACGCCTCCTTTTCACGTAAACCATGTCCCTATATTGGTTTAAAGCTCTGGTTTGCCACCCGCGCTGCGAACTTGCTGAAGTGCTTGACGAGCTTAAATCACCCGAAAGGTAGGGGGAGGCTCTGCCCAGGATGATTGATCTCCGGTCGAATGCCGAGGGATCTTCGCCGCACAGGACGCACATAGGGGAATGACCAAGAGGTCATCCTCTTCCGCCATGATCTGGTTAAGTTCCCAGTGAAGCTTCTCCAAGTGGACCCGATCGAGCCGGCAGCGGAACACGCTCAATTGTATCCGTTCCCCATACGATTCCAACAGCTTGGCCACCTGGCGGAGCCGTTTCGGATCGCGTACGTCATACGTCACCAAGTGCCAAAGTTTATCAGCCATGTGTCACCTAACGAATTCGAAATTGCCCGAACAAACCCGGCGCCCCCGACCATTCTTTTTCCAGCAGCCGAACTTCCAGTTCAATCATCCGTTCGTAGGTGATCGACTTGCCGGTGTGGGGATGTTTATAGGACTCTTGCAATCGCCGTTCGATGATCTCGATCGCTTTGCGCTTTCCCGCCAGCGTCAACCAGACATGGTCGGGAGTAATGTCGAAATCTTCGGCGATGTCCCACGTTCGGCGATTGATGCTGGCGATCAGCGGCATGTCCCACAGCGTGGTTCGAAACAGTTCCATGATGTCCAGCACGAGCGGATGCGCGGCACTGCGCGGCTGGTGATAAAACCCAAACGCGGGCTCCAATCCGACGCTAACGATGGCTTGGAACACGGCCGATTGCAGCAACGCGTAGCCGAACCCCAGCAAGCAATTGAACGGATCGCGAGGTGGCCTGCGGTTGCGGCCGTCAGGAACGAAGCGGGCATCGACCTGTTCGGTTATCAACGAGGGAAGCGATGCGAAATATGCTTTGGCGGCGGTGCCTTCCAGACCCAGCAACGTGTTCAGCGCGGTCGCTTTTTCGACATGACGTATCGCTTCGCGGATGCGATCGATCTGTTGCTGAACGGCGTCGCGCGCCTGCTGGTTGCCGCGGGTGCTGCGCATGATGAATTTGAGCTGAGCATCGATCTTGGCCAGCATTAAATGTTTTGAAAGTCGGAGACAGATCGCCGGATCTCGTAAAGCCTCGTACTGCCTGAGGCGCTGTTGCACGCGACTTGCCGGCGACGTTCCGGCCAGGAACCGACCGCCCGCGGTCACCCACGAAATTCCAATATCGCGTGCGGTACACAAGTGAATGGCTTGCGTCGAGATCTGCGCAAAGCCATGGATCACGATGGCGTCGATGTCGGCGGTGGGAATTTTTAATTTGTCGTCTTTGGTGGTGACCGTCAGGCAATGGCCGCTGCGTCCGATGCGCGCTTGGTGATCGGTGATATGCAGAGTCTGTTTCTGCCGATCGGGCGGGTTGATGGTGACGGATCGCGCCGGCAAACGGGGTGCGGGGCTAGTTTCAGTCGTGGCAGCGTCCTTCGCACGGCTTGCCAAACGTTCTTCTTCGGGCAAACAAACCGGAGCCAAGCTGCAACGCGGGCAGAGGAATTCGTTTTCGGTTACGGGTGGTCGCTCGATCGAGTTTCGCAGTTCGACGGCGCGGCTGATGGCGGCGCACAAATCGTTGAGGCATTGAGCGTCGATGTTGATAATTGCCGTAGCGTTATCGGCGTGGTAGCGAATGCGAGCTTGCGGGACGGGTTGCCGGAGATGTTCTGACAAGAGGACTGCATAGGCGATGGCTTGGATCCGATCGCTCGGCCACGGTAAGACTTCCTTGTTGGGTCCACGGCGGCAACGGCCTCGTTTGTGTTCGTAGGCGATCCAGCAACCATCGCGGCGGCGGAGCGCGTCGACCTTGCCAAAGATGCCCCATCGCTGGGTGGCCACCTCGATCGAACGCCGCTCGGACGTTTCATCGTCGAGTCCTGCCACGTCGTCGTGCAGCCGTCGTCCGGCGTAGACCCGATCATCGGCGACGCGGATTTCTTCGACTTCTTCCAGATAGAACAGTCGTTCGCAGTAAAGCAATGCGTGAAGCGCCATCACGCGAATCGGCGGATCGATCTCCGCGAATTCTGGAGGCGGGCTGAATTCCAAGCTCGGATCGGTGGGAGCTTGGCGCGAAGTGTGCGGAGAGTTGTCTTGGATCATGGTAGCGACCTGTGGGGAATCAATCCCGATCGAAGGTCGCCTCCGTGCACGAAGAATAGCGATTGCACCAATCGCAGGACTTTGTCCTACGTTAATCCGATTTCATTGGCTGTGCAAATTAAAACACAAGTAATCGAATTCGGACTCACTTGGCCGCCGTAGAAAGTCGACCTGAACAACTGGCTCGGAGACTTGGAACCGTAGTTCCGAGTTCGAGCTTTCGATATTCAGCCAGCCTTGCGCATTTGGCGAGGCCCGATCTCGCTATGTGTCCCAAAATCTGCCGAAAAGGCGGCCGCGCAAGGGTGTTGGCTTCAGATGGCCGCGCATGTGCGGCGACGAAGGTTGGTCAGTTTCCATCAGGAGCGAACGTCATCATCGTCTACTCGGTCCGGCGGACGATAATCGCCCAACCGCCGATTGCCGAACTCGTCCCACAACATGAGTTCATCGTAGCTCTGTTCCGGAACACTTGGCTCATGGGGCGGCGGCAGGAGTTCGAGTCCGACCGCGCGATTCAGCAGATCGGGACGCTGGCGGCGCAGGATGCGCAAGCGTTTTCTTCGGCCAGGTGCTATCCGGGCAATTTCACGGACGATTGCCGCTAACGTCGCGATCTCCGCTGGCGCTCCCGCTTCGATTTTCTTCAGTCGCGAGATGTTCTTCTGCGAGATATTTTTTTGGTCGAGGAACATGAGGATTTCATCCTGCCATAGAATTTCTCGACGAAGTTGTTTGGGTAATCTCATGCATTCGCGGCACACCGTTCTCGCCGCTCCACGTCCGCCAAACTGTTCGTTCGGTCGCTCTCTTCCGCAAATTAAGCAAAGCTTTGCCATTACGCCTCCACAGTTGCGTCGGGTTCAACCTGCACCCAACACTTCCGAACTCCATCGGCAACGGGAGTCTGTTCAATGTTGAATCGAACGCGACGGTTCCGGTTGTTTTCGTGATCGACCCATATTGGCAGGTTATAGAAACCGGCTGGGTCGGGTTTGAGGAAGTGCATGATCTGTCTGTCTTCCGGCTCGCGCAGGTTGATCGAATCGACCAGATAACTGGATTCGCCCAGCGACAAACCGCCGAAGCGGTTCACGTGCTGAGGTCGGTCGAGCGCCGCGACAATGCGCTCGACCAGCGGCGGTTGACCTTGGTCTGAGCCGGTGGCCAGCCAGACCCAGAGTTTCAGGCCGATCAACAGGTCCTGATAGTCCGGCCGCAAGTCGCCCAGTTCTTTACCGCGGCGGAATTTGCGAAACACCTTAGCCCGCTCCGGCGGCGACTCGATGGCCAGTGCCATGCGGACCCCTTGATGTTGCCCCTTGTCCTCCCGCCGCACCCCGCACAGCGACAGCAGCATCCCGTACACAGCCGACGGCGGCGGAAACGGATGCGTGTCCTGATACTCGCGCGATTCGTGCGGCCGGAAGGCGCAGATGGGGACTTCCACCCACAGCGCCAGCATGTTCGTCTCAACTGCATATGTGTTCATAGCTTCAAACTCGTCTGGATTTGTTTGAGCACCTTTTCGATAGCTTTCGCAGGCCCTAGGGTGTCGGGACCGCAGCCGTTTTCGAGCTTCGGACAGTCGGCGAGTTCCGTAACGCTGCCGATCCACAACGCTGGCATCGAATGACCATTCACTGACGCCATTGCTGAAATATCTCCCTTCTCAACGCGAGTTTTCAACTTGCGCAAATTCAACGCTCCGTATTCGTCTTCCTCGAAGCAATAGACAATCCGAGGAGCTGGATCGTGCGTCCACCGTAGGACAATTGCTTCTGGCGCAAAGTCGAACAGAAAGTGTGCGTGATTTCCGCCAACGCGCCGAATGTTGAGAAATCCGTCAAGAATCCACTTCGTTCTGTTGTACGCATCTTGCGCAAGATGCGCCGGCGTCATGCTGAACGTGTACTGATACCGTGTGTGGTGTACTTCCGCGGCATACGGGTTCGGTCCGGTGCCCCCGATGCCAGGATTGCTGTTTGGAGTCGCGTAATTCACGACTACCTCGCCTCGCCAGGGAGTCGTCGAGATCGCTCGTGTTATTTCAAGACGTCCACGATGACTTCGGTTTGCCGTCGCGTGCATGAATCCGAGAACATCGTCGTCAAGAAAGTCTTGCCAGCGAGCAAATCGATCATCGTGCCATTCGTTACTACGATGGTCTGGCATCCAACGATTCAAGCGGAATGCACCGTTCTTTACTTTCTCGCTAATCTTTTTGATTTCGGCTTCTAGCATTTCCTTTTCGCGATTCAAGCGTTCGACCTTCTTGGAATCGACTTCGGCTTCACCGTTTGAAGCCTTTTTCTTTTTCGCAGCTTTATTTTGGGCTGTCTTCTTCGTCGCGTTCTTGTTGGGGCTTCCCGACCGGGCCTCCGCGAGTTCTCCTTGTACGCGCTCCAAAGCCACCTGAAGCTGTGACAGCCGCTCGCCGTTGGGGTCGCGGTCATCGTGATTTTGCAGATACTCGCGCAGTGCATACCGAATCGCCTCGGATGACACGGTGGTATAAGGCTCACCGTCGCGATAAATCTTTTGAAGTGTGGATTTGACGCCTTCGTTGTCGCCACGATTATTGCCCGCCGTACCTTGGGCAGTCAGAATCGTCCCATGCAAGTGCCACGTCATGTTTTGTTCCTTTCACATAAGAGTAACCTGCCCGAATTCGGCTTCGGACTTGCGGATCAAATTCTCGACGGCGTGTTTGTCTTCTTCTGAGTCGAATAGCTCCTTGAGGATCGCGCCCTCCTCATGCGTCACAGCACCGGTGAGCCGCAGTCGGAAGCCGCCATCTGATTCTTCAACGTGAAGACGCTCGGCCAGATCCTCCTCGACGCTTGAGAGGTCAGGTTTTTGTGTCACGCTTTCCCAGCGTCCTTCGTACGTGATGAGACTGAGCAGAGCGAGGTCCCGCGCCTTTTGCCATCCATGCCGGTCATTCATCAATTGCCAAACCTTGTCGCGATTCTGCCGGACGACCTCGTGCGATCCGCCCTTCGCTAGCCACTTCGACAACTTTTCACGGAGCAGATCACGGGTTTGGCAAATTTCCAGATCTCGCCGAATCTTTTCCTTCAAGTCTTCAATGCGTTTTGACAATCCTCGTGACCCACCGCGGCGCTCGGCCGCCCTCGCCTCTTTCCACATCAGCGTGCCGAGCATGTCGTGCATGACCTGTAGAAAGATTCGCTCGGCGTCGCTGTCCCACATTTCTTTTTCTCGGCTAAGGGCCATGAGTGCTCCTTTCTGTCGTTTTGCTTGCAGAATTTCGAACCAGAGACGTTGTATCGAAATGTTTCTATCCTCACGCTCACGGATGCACTTGCGTTGCAATTCGAGACGATCCAGGTCCCAGTGCAAAGGCTTGAAAAGCTCCAGGTACCAAGCGTTTCCCGATGCGAGGTTATCGACGATTCGCCCTCGTCCCGAAGGCACGTCGATTCGACCCGCGTTCTTCCACTCGTTTGATTGATCTGAGTCAGACGGCTCATCTTCGTCTGGATCGTGCGGTTGAGACGCAACATACCGGTTTCCGAGATATTGATGCACCAACTGATACCGGCGCAGGATGAGTGTGTCGTTCGGTTCAAAGAAAAACACTGCCTTTCGTACACGTTGGTTTGGGTAGTACGCGACTGTTCCCATCGGAACTGCCTGGCACGCAATTATCTCGCTACGGCGATGCCAATATTCGGCGGCAAATCGCAAAGTTGCGTCGCTAATGCTTGCGACGTCGATGAAGTCATGTGTTAGCTGGATATCTGGGCGGGTCTCGTCAAAATCGGCGAGGTTCTGGCAGTCTGGGGCAATAAAAACCCAATTCTCTGACCACTTGGGCTTCTTCTTCCCGGCAGCGTCTGGATCGTTGCTGCTTTTCGTCCTCATTCGCTGGCTTGGCAGTCGCTGATAGAAACAGCTTATTGGTGCCAACATACGTAGAATGGCTTGTCGTGAACGGCCTTGCCACGGTTTGTCCTGCCAGTTACTTGTTGATGCCTCGGTCGGATAGCGATTCGTGAATCCTGGAGACACCCAACTCGCCAATCGCGCATGATCTTTCAGTGTTCCGTCAGAGTTGACGAGAAACTTTAAGTCGTTGAGCGGCTTCAGGAAGCTCAATCTTAAATACGCCACCGGAATCGGCTGGTCGTCGGTGATGTTCTCAGTGCGGCGAACGAAATCGGTGGAGAGACGACATGTGCGATGCTGCAGAAACGTGTTTAGGATTCCGTTGTGAGTTGGGACTCGAAGAAAGGCATTAGCGGCGAGTTTAGGATCGCGTTGAACCGCGGGCAAAAACAGCACGCCGTCCGACACTTGCCACGCCCATTCGAAAAGCTTGGTCAAAGCCTCTCTGTCTGTTCCGTCGGAACGAATCGTGACAGAATCAGGTTGTAAGTCCTCATCTTTCCACATAAGCGGCGCAAGGTTGTCTTTGACGCCTTGTTCTTCCGCGGCGCGGAGTGACATGTAAAGTGCCGCCAATCCGGCTCGCTCTAGCAACCCCATGCCGGGGTCATGAAGTCGCCAAGTTAGGCCGTGTTTCAATTTGCCTTCCGCCATGAAGCACCCTCGCCGCTATTTGTGTTTTCGTCCCATTGATAATCCACCTTGTGATCTCCGCTGGCAACTGGATAGCCGCCTGCGCGTTCATTCCATGAGAATCCGTGTTTGAACAGCATTGGTATCGAAAGCTCGGTCACGTCGCGAGATTTGCACTGTCGCGCCGGTTTGGGCAGATCTTCTGCGCGCACTATCGTAATGCTGTTGTCACCTTCGCGGGCTGGCAGAGGCTCGCTTTGCCAGCCGCCGTCGAGCCAAGCGGAATACTCTGGAAGGGTTTCGTTCGATTGTAATTCATCGATGTATTTCGCAAGCATGAGTTGATCGCACGGCTGGTCGTGCAGTTCTCGAACCATCTTCATCGCGGCTTCGAGATGCAATGGCGCATCGCCTTCGCGGTAGGGCCGACCGGAAAATTCATAGACCAGCGCAGGCCAAGGGTCGTCTTTCGTTGCGTACCGGTTCAGGCGCCCGAGTCGTTGAACGAGTGACGGCAACGGGCAGCACGCGGTGACCAACATGTCGGCGCTGATGTCGAGCGACATTTCGCAAACTTGGGTGGTTATCGCGATTGCCGGTCGCTGGTGCTTGCGAACTGTGGTTCGTTTGCCATTAGCGTCTTTTTCGTATTCAAACTCATCGATCACTTGCTCCTGAAGGCCTACACGATCTTTGTAGCGGTAGCGGCTGTGGTAAAGCAGCACTTTCGCTTCGGGGAATCTCTCCTTGGCTGCGCGGTAGGTGTCGACTGCCGAGCCGACGGTGTTGCAGACCCACAAGATCTTTTGGGAGTTGCGGCCGTTATTGGCCGACAGCCGTCCGTCGACTTCGCTCCAGCACTCTGCTTGGGATCGTTCGTGCAGCCGGTAGCGTTTGATCTGTTCGAGTTTCAATTCGCCGCGGATCGTATCTTCGTTGGGGTTCATCCGATCGCCAGCGACGGCTTTCAACGCTTGTAGGCGATTCTGGGGGATCGACGCGCTCATGATGAGCGCAGGCAAGCCGGGAAATGTTTTGAGAAACCGCAGCAACTCGGCGAACATCCGCTTGTCGTAGCTGTGGACTTCGTCGAAAACAAACGCGCCGCGCGCGATCGCCGGGATTGCGAACAACGGTCGCCGCTGGTTTTGAATCAGGCCCAAGACTGTGTCGACTGTGCAAGCGATCGCTTCCTGGCCCCACGCCTTCAATGATTCAAGCCGCTGAGCCCGCTCGATGGGCGGAACGTCTTCGGCCGTTTCGAGCATCGCGTCCAGGTCTACTTCGTCCCGCCCGTGAATCAGCGTGCGGCGAACGTGTGGTTGCAGCAGCAAATAATCCTTGAATCCGGCGGAAGCCGTTCCCGTTGTCGGATACGTGAAGAACAGCTTTCGCCCCTTTGCCCACCGCTCGGCCCACATGTAGGCAGCCGTCGTCTTTCCGTTGCCGCAACCAGCCGTTACGACTGTGACCGGATACTTACTGGAAGCGACCTTGACTTGGAAGTCATGCGGCGCACGGTCGCCCAGGTTTTCCTGGTAAACTTGTTTCAATTGCGGCGCATTAAGCGTCCGTCCCAGTTCGGTAGTGAGCCATTGCTTCCACTCGTCTTTAGTCGACAACTTCGTTGGCAGCGCCGACCCCGCGACGTCGGCTGCAATTAGCAGCGCCTTGAGCACGGCGAGATCGCGTTTGAGTTCTTCGTCTCGTTGCCAGCGCCGCCACATGCGATCGGATTGCCGGACAAAGCACAGAATCGTCCGCTCAAGCCCCTCGTCGGTTTTGTCGAGTACGTCGAAGGTCGCGTTTTCGCACTTTGGGATCTCGACCTGACCACGGCCGAGTAGCTTGCCAACAGACTTGAGGATTTCGATCACTTGTTCGTGTCCCAGGTAGGCGGTGATCTTGCCGGGCACGTTGCTTGTGCGAAAGACCGGATCCTGCGACTCGCCATCGCGGCGCCGCCGCAATTGCAAATGGTGGCCGGCGACCGCCCAGGCAACCACCCAACGCTGCTGTTCGTCAAGCATTTCGGCGAACCACTGGCCCCAGAACCGATCGTCGGTCAAAAACAAAGCGGCCAGCACTTCGTGGCGAACGGGCTGTTGAAATCTTTGCTTCCGCAACTTTCCTGCCAACATGTCTTGGAAGGCGCTGTTGGCCTTCATCACGTCGTGCAACATGGCCGAGGCGAACAAGAGAGGCCGAAGCCTGGATTGCAGCAAGTCGACTGGGACTTTCAGTGCGTCAGCCAAAGGCTGGTTCAAGACTTCCCACAAGACGTGCGCAACCTGACACACGTCATTGCAGTGGTCGAGCACCGACGGCCGATCGACACCTTTCCTGCGACCTTTAGACCAGAGCTCAATCTGCGTCGAGGACCTCATGATCCGGCTCGCTTATGTAACGTGAATGGCACGAAAATGCCGCAGCCCATGTGGTGGCGGCCACCGAGGCCGTGGGATTGGAGGCGAAGCGATTGGGCGTCATCGAGACGATCGATGATCACTTCGTAACCAACGATCTCGCGACGGTGGATCCGCAAGGTACGTCGCTTGCCGATTTCGACCGCCGCTGGTGGCACGGCAATGTCGATCTGTTCCAATTGCCGCTGCACCGCCTCAGCAAATCGCTCCGGCGTCACCGCTTCCGGTTTGGACAAACCCGTGATCTTGATCACCACCAGGCGACTCCGCAGGCGACTCGATGGCGTCAAAACGCGGACTTGCGGCACGCCGATACGAATCGATGCACCGGACAGGTCGATCCTCGCGCCAGCCAGGGGAATCAACTTCGGAATCTGCTCAGCCGCCGCGCGGATCACCAGGCTGCTGCGGTCTGTCAAACGGATCCGCCGCCCGCCGACTTGGTAGCCGTGGATCGGGCGGATAGCGATCCCGTTGTCGCGGTGGACCGAGGGCAGGATGCGCGACAACGCGCCATAAAGGGCGTATCCATGGTCGCTGGGCAGCAAGTGGGTTGATCGGACTCGAAACCACAACTCCACTGGCGTGGTCGCAATCTTGGTATCCATCATCTTCGCCTGGACTCGATTCCACCCTGTTTCCCGGCCGATGGGAACCAGGAACGCAAAACAGAAACTCTTGGTTCGGCCGATGCGGCCATTTTACCGAGATCCTCACCCCGCGAAGACCGAGGCAGCCGGGCTTCCCACTTCATAACCATGCCCGATCAGTCCAGCCCCACGCCCGATGCGATTGTCCGGCAATCGTGTGGAAGGAGCTGGAAGACCGACGTCGAACGCATGGGCGGGAAGACGGGGATGGAGGATCCGCGTTTCGTCGTGCCGCACTAGGGCGAAAAGCTTTCGCTGATTACACGCACCAGCAATCGCTAGATGATGTTCCTGGTCAATATGTTCAGCAAAATGAACACGACGCCACGCTCGACTGCCGCATTGCCGAGCTGCACAAATGCAGTTCGCTGTTCCCCGGCGATGCCGGCCAGGGCATCCCAAAGTCCATTAGGGCGTATACGGCCTATAATGCCGGCCACACAACCAATGCAGCCCGGAGGCCACCTGAATGACTGACAAGTTCATCCCGGCGCACGGCGGCTATGAAAACCTGTTGTCGTATCGCAAGACTCTGATCGTGTACGACGCGACGGTACGGTTTGGCAAACGTTTTTTGGATCCGCGGGATCGGACGGTGGATAAAATGGTTCAGGCGGCGCGGTCGGGCAAACAGAACATTGTCGATGGGAGGATGGCATCGGGAACGTCGAAAGAAAGGGAATTCAAATTGACCAACGGCGCTCGCGCCAGTCTGGAAGAGTTGTTGGAGGATTGTCGCGATTTCCTGCGCACCCGCGACCTGCGACTCTAGGAAAGGAATTCCGATGAGGCGATGGACTTCCGCAAGCTGGGTTCGCGTCGCGACGAGTCGTTCGCAACCCGGGCGCGAATTCATCGAGACTCGACCGGCCGAAGTCGTGGCCAACATAATCGCTTGCCTGATCCACCAGGCGAATTATCTGCTGGACCAGCAGGTTCGCCGCATGGAACAAACTCTCCTACAGGAAGGCGGTAGACGCGAGCGGATGCCCCGCGCCCGCCTGCAAACGCGATCTCAAAAAATCCCATGAAGCGACCACCGGCGATGAAACAGCAGATCAGCGAGAATGGCAACCGATACAGTCGCAGCTCACGACACCTTGTTTGCAGCCCCGATTCTCGCGCGATTTTTTGTTTAACCGCCATCCGCACGCGCGGGCAGTCGGTCGAGCGTTTTCTAGTGTCGAACGGCGGAACAAAGTGCCGGCGCGTTGGGAGGGGCGGCAGCTCAGACGACTTGGGCGGGGTGATGGATGAGATCGTTGAAAGCCAGTCATGAGTAGACCAGAAGGTTCATCACGCGGAGGCGCAGAGACGCGGAGGGGAGATTGGGATCGGATTACCGGGGCGGTGATTGATGAGGCGATCAAGCTGCACCGGGATCTGGGACCGAGGTGGCTGGAATCGGTGTTTGAAGCGATCCTCGAGAAGATGTAGATCCAACGGGGCGTTTCAGTCGAACGGCAGAAGCGGGTGGTGTTTGAATATGCGGGAACGCAGTTTGAAAAAGGGCTGCGCGTCGATTTGCTGGTCGAAGGTGTCGTCGTTGAACTGAGTGTCGTCGTTGAACTGAAATCGGTGGAAACGTTGGCGGCGGTCCACGGCAAACAAGTGCTCACTTATCTGAAGCGGATGAATCTGCCTGTCGGGCTATCGATCAACTTCTGATCCACTTCGACGGGGCAACGCTCAAGGATGGTCTTCAGCGCATCGTCAACCGGTTCCCCACTGGCGATTCGGCGCTCCAGATCAACCTCCGCGCCTCCGCGTCTTCGCGTGCCCCATCTTGGGAGGGCACCCCATGATCTATGATTTGATCCCCTATCCCGAATACCGGGACTCCGGCGACGATGGGGGGCGAGCAAGGGATTGGGCACTGGGCAAACTTCGCATCAAAAACGGCTTGCCAACGGGGAAGGAAGCCTATAAACTTCGGGGCTTGTAGCATGAATGGCATATCGGACATGCCTACCAGTGGCCCATATTCTGCAGTCACGCGGTGAGGCAAGTCCCATTGCCGCCGCTGGGAGTTACTTGATGATGCGGCAATCGTGGCAGTTCGGCGATGCCGATGTCGTCCAGGTAGACGGCACGGCGACGAATCACGATCGACGATACCCAACAGAATTGCACTAACTTACACGCGACGATCAGTCGGAAACAGCAGCGAGCCATGACCTTACGACAAAAAACAACAGTGGTGAAGCCAGGCCAGGTTCCGAAGAAATGGTTTCATGTCGATGCCGACGGCCAAGTCTTGGGGCGTCTGGCGAGCGATATTGCGATGATCCTGATGGGCAAGCATCAGCCAACCTACACTCCCCACGTTGATACCGGCGACTATGTTGTGGTAACCAACGCGGAAAAAGTGGTCATGACGGGACGCAAGCTCGAGCATCGGCATTACACCTGGTATACCGGTTATCCCGGGCAGAAGATGGAGAGTTATGGCGACCGGTTAGCGAGGAAACCAGAAGACCTGATCTATCACGCGGTTCGCCGGATGTTGCCGAAGAACAAGCTCGGCCGTCATATGCTGGAGAAATTGAAAATCTATGCAGGCCCTGAGCATCCGCATCAAGCCCAGATGCCAGAGCCGCTGGAGATTGGCAAGCGCGTCTAGTCGGGGGCGATTGGCAGGTGCTCTTTCTGCCCGCTGCCCTTTGTGCCGCCCTAACCGTCTCGTTTCGCAGCTCAATTGTTAACTAGAAGTCGATAACTGTCGCGGAAATTGGTACTCCATGGTTACGATCAAGAAAGACAAGATCAACGGTGATTCCTTGGGGACTGGGCGTCGAAAGACGTCGGTTGCTCGCGTGCGCGTCCGTTCGGGATCGGGCAACATTACCATCAATGGCCGTCCCCTGGAGCAGTTCTTTCCCACGCTGAAACACCAGGTGTTGGTCCGCGAGACGCTTGATCGCGTGCAAGCCGGTGCGAGTGTGGACGTGATCGCGCGGGTTTCTGGCGGCGGGCTGACCGGTCAGGCAGGGGCTATTCGAATGGCTTTGGCACGGGCGCTGGTTAGCTTCAACGAGGATTTCTTTCAGCCTTTGCGTGACGACGGCTTCTTAACGCGAGATTCTCGAATGAAGGAGCGCAAGAAGTTCGGACTTCATGGTGCTCGTCGAGGTACGCAGTTCAGCAAACGCTAGACTGGGAGTAAACTGGCCGTTACGCGGACGGTCCGCTTCGGCGCAGGCGATCGCAGCACGGGTAGTGAACCGATGTTCATGCGCCGGCTGATCGCCCTCGGGCGGTTCCCCCTCCAAGGGATTGGCAAGCTGTTGCGTGCGTCGCTCGAGCCAGGGAACTTTGCACGCGATCTATACACCGCCGAACCTCGCTTTGTATCTGGAGGCGAGGTTGGACGCCCTTGACGAGGAATGCCACTTTTCGGCAGTGTGAGTCGTCTGGTGAGCGTCAACGCATCGGCAAGATGACTAGCCATGGCGAGAAGCTATCGTCGCCGCAGCGTTGCGATTTTGCGGGGGCGGTTCGGTAGTGATCGATCGCCCGTGGTGCGCGATATCTCACACGCCGGGCTTCTACCGTAAGCCAGCTGATTATCACCTTCATCAGCACACTTATCGTCAGTTTCACCCCGGCAGCATGTATGGGGGAACGCAGTGCATGCACTTGGGGGGGGTGTAGCGATTCCAGGGGCAGAACGTCAAGCAGATTAGGCTCAAAAGCCTCTTTCTTTGATTTGACAGCGTAGCCCCGCAGGCTAGTTTTGAAGCAAACATTCGTGCTTCAATTCGCTGTGGTTCCCCAGTCCAGTGCCCTTCTGACCTAGATGCCAGTTGAGCGTGGAGGAACGGAGGGACTGCCATAGAGATTGATCGGCAGCGGCGGCGCAGCTTTTAACGGCATGTCGTCGTACCTATGGCATGGGACTAGACGCCCGGCAGCGTACACTGCCAGTCCATGGCGGGAAGCGATTCACCTACGGACACGTCCGACGTCCGTCCGTGACGCGACGGTAGCCTTTACCGAGCCGCGACAAGGTCATGGTGATTCACCTCCAATGGGGTAGGTCTAGCGAAGCTAAGGTGCGAATGGATAGGTAGGAGCATCGATGATCGAAGCAATGCTAGTATCGTCTTCTCTTCTCGATGCGCTCAAGGACGAGGCTGTTTGCCCCAGCAGTATATATCCACGCCCGATTCCGATTGATTGGTAAGTGCATGTCCCCACTTGAGATCAAGGTTTTGCTGCGACGGACGCCCGGTTTTCTTAAGGTAGGATTGTTGGTCAGCTCGATCGTCGCTGCCAGTGATGCCGTGGGAGTATTCTCTCCGCTGGAACGGCATTGCCGTCGCCTGCTACCGTTTTACGAACCTCCGGCCTACCCTCTGGCGATCGTCGATCTGCCTCGTCCCGCCCCAGGTTCGCCCTCCGATGGTACCCAAGGTGGCTCATGGACCGATCGTCAGTCGCTCGCGACAAGTCTCCGAGCGGTGGCAGCATGTAGTCCGGCACGTATCTATCTGGACGTCAACTTGCACGAGGAACATGGTGGGGCATTGGACGAAGCCTTGGAGTCTGCCTTGGCAGCTCTACCTCAAGCAAGCGTCGCCTTACCGATCCTACCTGATGATCAGCAAGGCAAAGGCTTTTCCACGGATGATCCACAAAGTGCCTCGGGGCAAGCGACGAATCGGTTTCTCCGGCACGCGACGCCAGTCGATGCCACCTTACGGGTTTCTCGCCGCACGGGGCGAACGGTGGTTGGAGGTTCGCCGTCCGGTGGTGCGGAATCCCCGGTCAACGTCGCGCGGTGGCTGATCCAAGGCCCCGCTGCCACGCCGGGCATGACGGAGATTGACTTTCACGTGGAGTGCCAGCCCATCCCGCACCTTGAAGTGGCTGAGTTGTTGACCGTTCCCGATAAGCGACGCCAGATTACTGGAAAGGCCGTCATTCTGGGTTGGAATGAAGCGAGGGTAGCTGGCCCTTATTCGCCCTCCGCAAGTGCCTTGGCAGGGCGGACCGAGTTGCTCGCATTAGCGGCGCAAACCGTTGCTGATCGGTCGCTTACGTCGTCCGTCGCCTGGTGGAAATCGGCGATCATGCAGTTTGTCCTAGCAACCAGTTTTGCTTTGGTGGCTATTAAATGCTCGAAGAGATGGATAGCAATGCTGTGCATCGGCACGCTGGGAGCGTGGGGCATCCTAGCGGTAGTCGGGTACGGCCACGGGCTGCGTATACCGCTGCTGGCGCCGATGATGGCGCTTGCGTTGGGAGCAATTGGTGGTGGTGTTCAGGCAAATCCCACCTGGCAGCGTTGGAGGAGGGCGCTGATGGATCTGTATCACCACGTCGATCCGAGGTTGATCCGGTTGTTCGATGCTCATGCCGATGCGATCATTGCCTGCACCGAGGAAGGACGAGTGGTAGCGGTCAATCGAGCGGCCAATGAACTTTTCAGCGGCGGGGATACGGACCTCGCGGGGCGTGACCTTTCTTTGTTGCTCCCGAATGCGGCAGCGGAAGTCCTGTTGGGGTTGCAACGACGCCAGGTGGGTAGGCTGGCCGATGTGGTTGTTGATGCCGCAGGGGAGCACCGCCATGTTGATGTGGTGTTCAGCATGGTTCCCCATGGCAACTCGTGGTTCGGCTATCTGGTCATACGCGATGTCAGCGAGTTCGTGGAACGCGAGCAACACTTGAAAAAACTAGCGGCGTATGACCCACTGACTGGTGTGCTCAATCGTCAGTACCTCGAGCAACGGTATCGTGCCACGCTGAGTGAGGCGTCGCGTCGGCAGCAAACCTTTGCGGTCTTCCTGATCGATCTCGATCACTTGAAGCAGATCAATGACCATTTCGGTCATCAGGCCGGGGATCAGGCCCTTCGATGGATTGCGCAAAGCCTGCAGTCGTGCATGCGCAAGAGCGATACAGTGGCCCGTTTTGGAGGTGATGAATTCGTCATCGTCACTTCTCCCGGCGTCGGCAAACAGGAAGCCACGTTCATTCAGCGGCGAATCCAGCAGCAAATCGACAGCTTGGACGAGCGCTATCGATTTCCCATCGTGCTCCGAGCGAGCGTCGGTTTTGCCGTCTACCCGGACGACGGGCGGGATTTCACCTCGCTACTGCACTGGGCCGACAAGCAAATGTATGGGGAGAAGGCACGCAACCGGTTCGTGGGCATTCCCCTCTCGGAAACTCCCCACGCCACCACGACGAATGATCCTCAGGGCGTTCCGGGGCGCACGCTTCCTGGGAACTTGACGGGCGAGATGGACGCAGCCTCGACCGGCTAAGCGCCGCGTCGGCAACAATTCGTGCATTCTACTGTTCTGCGGCTACGGATCGGCCTCGCATTCACCACCCCGCGGTGCTGCCCCTCCGCGTCTTCGGGAGCATGCCACGGCGCGGTGCGTGGCCTCGTTGACTCTGGGCATGGTATACTGTGGAATTGATCAGGAAAGGTGCTTCCTACCCGACTCCCCTTCGGCGCTGCGTTTTCCTATCATCTCGCCACAGCGACCGCCTTGCGCAGCGTCATGTCTTTCCATGGTTCCACTTGCATCAGGTGAGCACAGATGCCAGTAGCAAAGAATTGCCCGCCGACGAAGACACTTGTCAACCCCCGCGGCTCAGCGCCCCATCGACGGTCGACGACTGCCATAGCCGTCACGTGCATGGCCATCTGCTGGGCCTTGCCACCTTCATGGGCTACCGAGGACGTTCACTTGTTGGTGGAAGCTGAGAGTTTCGAGGATCCTGGCGGATGGGTGCTGGACACGCAGTTCATCAACACGATGGGGTCCCCGTATTTGCTAGCTCATGGGCTTGGTCGTCCTGTCGCCGATGCGACGACGGTGGTCGAGTTTCCCGAGGTTGGGGACTACTACGTCTTTGTGCGCACCAAGGATTGGGTGGCCCAGTGGAAGGCGCCAGGACAGCCGGGGAGGTTTCAGGTTTTAATTGATGGTAGACCGATCGCCGAGACGTTTGGTACTCGGGGAGCGGACTGGTTTTGGCATCCGGGCGGAAAAGTAACCATTACCGAACGACGAGTCCGCTTGGCGCTTCATGATCTCACCGGTTTCGACGGCCGGTGCGATGCCATTTACTTCAGCAAGTCTGGTGAGCCGCCGCCGGACTCCAATGCCATTTTGTCGCCGTGGCGCAAGCGTTTGCTCAACTTGCCGGAGGCCCCCCAGGTTCTCGATGGTTATCACTTGGTGGTCATCGGCGGCGGATATGCTGGCATCGGGGCAGCACTCTCGGCGGCACGCATGGGATGCAAGGTCGCTCTCGTGCAGAACCGTCCCGTGTTGGGTGGCAATGGTTCGAGCGAAGTGCGCGTATGGTCTCAGGGATTGATTCGGCGAGGCAAGTACCCGCGCATCGGGGAAATCGTGGAAGAGTTTTGCGACCACGCGACGAAATCGCCCGGACGTTACGAAGAATTTGAAGATGCGAAGAAAGAGTTCATAGTTCGCGCGGAGTCGAATATCGATTTGTTCTTGAACCATCACGCTTATCGCGTGGATACCGAGGGAGCACGTATCACCGGCGTCTACGCCTTCGACACGCGCACCGGCGAGGAGAAGCGTTTTGTTGGAGAACTTTATGCAGACTGCACCGGCCACGGCACCATCGGGTATCTGGCCGGAGCGGATTGGGAGATGACCCCCAAGGGGCGTATGGGAATGAGCAACATGTGGGCGTGGGCGGAGGCGGACGAGCCGGTTGCGTTTCCCGAAACACCTTGGGCGCTCGATCTGACCATGGACGACTTCCCCTATCCTCGTGATCACCATGGCCAGTGGTTCTGGGAGAGCGGGTTCGACAAGGATCCCATCACCGAGGCAGAAAGCATTCGCGACTGGAATCTGCGAGCCGTGTTCGGTGCGTGGAATGCGATGAAGAACAAAGACGGTGCCGCCGAGCATCGGCATGCCTATCTGACGTGGGTTGCCTATATCGGCGGCCCTCGTGAATCGCGCCGATTGATGGGAGATATCATTCTCACGCAAGACGATATCGTGCAGAAGGTCGACTACCCTGATGGTTGCGTTCCCAGCACTTGGTCGATCGATCTCCACGAGCCGAAGCAACAATATGCAAAAAAGTTTCCCGACAACCCGTTTATTTCCATCGCCGTCCACGATCGGCGGGTCGACCGCAATTACGGATATCCCGTGCCCTACCGGTGCTTTTACTCGCGTAACATCGAGAATCTCTTTATGGCTGGGCGGTGCATCAGCGTCACCCACGAAGCGTTGGGGACGACGCGAGTCATGAAAACCTGCGGCATGATGGGCGAGGTGGTGGGCCGCGCCGCCAGTATCTGCGTTCTCCACGACTGCTCACCACGCGATGTCTATCAGCGATATTGGCCAGAGATGGATCGGCTGCTGCAATTGCCTGGCAAAGCTCGCCGACCGACGGTGCACGATCCCATTGTCATTCCCGACGACGCCCTCCCGTTGGCAGGCCCTTACGGCCTGCCGACCGGAACGCCATCGGCAACGCTTCCGGGAGTTGTGATTGACGATCGACAGGCCGTAAAGAAGGGCCCATGGACCGCAGGAGACGGCCTGAAAGGGTACATCGATTATGGCTACCTCTACGCCTCGGCCGACTCCGGTGCATCCATTGTGTTTCAGGCGCAAGCGCCGGAAGCGGGAGCCTATGTCGTACGATTAGCCTACGGCGCTCATCCCAATCGGGGAACTCGAGTACCCGTTGTTATCGAGTCGCCCGGGCAGACCATGGAAACGGCTGTCGATATGACGAAGCCACCGCCGGATAGCGGCTGGATCGAAATCGGCCGTATTGATGCCAATATCGGCGATCCGTTGCGAGTAACCATTGGCACGGAGCGGGCCGGTGGGATTACCCATGCCGATGCGGTGCAATGGTTGCCAGCCAACTGAGTCTGCCGGTAGTGGTACGGCGATCGCGAGTCAAAGGGTGGATCCTCCACGGCATCCGCTTGGCCATGTTGGCGGTCGCCTTGGGGTTGGTCCACCATCGCCAGGCGGAATGGCGAGCCACGCGATTACTGGCCACGGCGTCGGCAGCGAGCGCTCCTCCGCTCGAGAAGGTCCGCCAGATATTCGCGGCCGCTCATGCCCTGGAGCCTGCCGAAGAGCAGTGGACGGTATTCGATGCCGGCGGACGAATTCTCGGCACCGTGTTGCAAACGTCGCCTGTCAGCGATTCCATCATCGGATTCTCCGGCAGCACGAATGTCCTGATCGGCCTGGGGACGGACGGACGCATCGCCGGTGCCACGATCTTGTCCAGCGGCGATACCGGCGAGCATGTTGAACAAGTGCGTGGTGACCCCGAGTTCTTTTCAGCGCTGGTCGGCAAACATCCACGGCAGAGTCAAGAAATCGCGGCCATCGATGGTGTTTCTGGGGCAACGCTAACCAGTGTGGCGATTTTGCAATCGGTGCTGAAACGACTGGGTGACGGTGCGGCGTCGTTGAAATTCCCCACGCTTCCTACTGCCGACGATGTTCGTTCCTGGTGGCCAACGGCTGCGCATGTCGTTGCGCCTGAGCAGCCGGACGGTTTGTGGCGGGTGGAAAACGTTCATCGCCAAGTCCTGGGATGGCTATTGCGCACCAGTCCAACTACGGACGATCTGGTTGGTTACCAAGGCCCTACTGATACGATCGTGGGATTGGACTCCAGTCAACGCGTGCTCGGGATCGCCCTGCTCGACACCTACGACAATGCTCCCTACGTTGATTGGGTGGCTGAAGACCGTGCGTTCGTGCGATGGTTTCAAGGGAAATCGCTCGCTGAACTGGCTGCCATGGACCTCGAGGAAGCGGGCATCGAGGGAGTATCGGGAGCGACGATGACGAGCATGGTGGTGGTCGCAGGTATTCCACTGGCGGCTCGCCGAGCCGTGGCGGCCCAACGACAGGCCTCCGGCAAGACGGTCGAGCAGGCGTTGCGTCGTGCGGTGCGACGCGATTGGCCCATCCTCCTGGTGGTTCTTCTCGGGTGCTGGTTGGGGTTTTCGCATGCACGTGGTATTCGACTGTTGCGGCTGATTTTTCAGGCAACGGTAGTGGTGGTGTTGGGCTGGATGCATGGAGCGATGGTCTCGCAGGCCCAACTGTTTGGTTGGGCAAGCCATGGTGTGCCGTGGTGGAATGCCTTCGGTTTAGTCGCCTTGACCTGCGCGGCACTGCTCCTACCGGTGTCCACCGGGCGCAATGTGTACTGTTCCCATCTGTGCCCTCACGGTGTGGTGCAGCAGTGGCTGCGACCTCGCCGCCGGGCCCTGCACCTCTCGCCACGCATTCGCCAAGGGCTGAAGACGCTTCCAGGCGTGATACTGGCGTGGTGCCTAGTGGTGATGCTGGTCCCTTTGCCTTACAGCCTAGTAGCCATCGAACCGTTCGATGCCTGGGTCTTTCGCATTGCGGGATGGGGAACGATTGCGGTTGCCGTGATCGGCCTGTTGGTATCATGTCGCCTGCCGATGGCGTATTGCCGGTTTGGCTGCCCGACCGGAGCCATGCTGGAATTCCTTCGCTGGAATTCACGTGCCGACCAGTGGGGCCCCCGTGACTGGGCAGCCCTTCTGCTCCTACTGGTTGGTGGAACCATTGTCCTGTGGGTGCATTGACCCGAAGCTGGCCATTACGCATTGACAAAACGAGGACATCATGAAAACCTTTGGCCGAGTTGCTCGGAAGTAACTCGATGCCTAGCTCTGCCACATTATCACCACTCGCTCGCGAAGGGGTAGCAATCAGTGAGAAAGCCATTCATCGCCGGTAATTGGAAGATGAACACGCTTCGTGCGTCCGCTGTAGAGTTGGCAAGCGGGATAGCGCGAGCCTGGGGGAGTGATTCCTTGGTCGAAGTGGCGGTCTGTCCGCCGGCGGTCTATCTGACCGACGTCGTCCGTGCCGTTGAGGGGTCGGCGGTTGGAGTGGGAGCTCAGAACATGCACCACGAGTCGTCCGGGGCGTTTACGGGTGAGGTCAGTGGCCCCATGCTGGTGGATGTCGGTTGCCGATACGTCATTTTAGGACACAGTGAGCGGCGCGAGTACTTCCACGAGACCGATGAGGTGGTCAATCGCAAGGTGATGGCGGCGTTCACCCACGGCTTAACTCCAATCGTCTGCGTGGGAGAAAAGCTGGAACATCGAGAAGCAGGGGAGACCGCAGCGATCGTCGAGCAGCAGGTTCGCGGTTCGCTGGCAAATCTGGAGGCGGAACAAGCGCGTAGGCTCGTCATAGCCTATGAGCCGGTGTGGGCTATCGGAACTGGGAAGACGGCAACGCCCGCCCAAGCAGAAGAAGTGCATGCGCAGATTCGCACGTTGTTGGGCGATCTCTTTGGCGAACAGGTGGCGGCGGAAGTACGCATCCAATACGGTGGCAGCGTCAAGCCGGAGAACGCGGGCGAGCTACTCTCTCAACCCAACATCGATGGAGCATTGGTTGGTGGGGCTTCGTTATCTGCGGAAAGTTTTATTCGCATCATCGAAGCGGCGACTGCTTAACGCCCGCCCGATCCTGGGGTTCACTTTCCCGATCCATGCAGCCCCACTCCTGGTTTCCGGTCAAAGATGGGGCCGCAGAGGAAGAGAGCAACCGGAACGGCAAGGTGCGCTGAAAATGGCCACGGACGCTCAGGGGCAGCGGTGGAGATCCCCTCGCAGATGCCCGAAAAAGCAGTCTAGGGGAAGATGGACCCGGACAGGGTGGTAGGCCAATTTAAGGTATCGCGATAGCCTGCCTGGCGATGTCACGACACTGCGCTCACTTGGGTAGCGATGCCAAGCCAACCATCCACCACATGGCGAAGGTGATTGGGCGAATCCTTGCCAAGGGCAGGATTATTCCGGCATCTTGCCTTCCACAATTTCGTCTTCCCACTCATCCATGAGCGGCCAATCGACCGCACAGGTACCAAAATCGGCCATGTGTTGATACTTTTCCAGCCGGGAGATTGTCTCATTGAGCATGCCGACGTCCTTGCGAAAGATGGGGCCGTGGCTGGGCAGTAGCCACTCGACGTCAGAATCGCGGATGCGCGTCAAGGACTTGACAAAAGCTGGAATATTGCTGCCATGATGAGCATCGATGGCCCCCACGCAGCCGTCTCGGTAGATGTTGTCACCGCTGAAGAGCAGATTACCCATGCGGAAGGCGAGTTGGCTGTCGGCGTGGCCCGGCGTGGCCCAGACTTCCAGTTTCAGCCTACCCACCTCGATCACATCCCCCTCGTCGATCAAATGCTCTGTTTCCACCGGTGGCATATCCAAGTGGATGTCTTGAGCCTCGATTTCCGCAAAAGTTTGCAGCTTATCGCCAGCGGCCAGCAATCTGGCTGCTTTCGGATGAGCCGAGACCGTGGTTTTTAGCATTTGCTTGGCCAAAGCCAACCCTTGGCCATGGTCTACGTCCGCGTGCGTGGCAACCAGAGTCTTGCACTGCGACAAGGGGAAATCTAGTTGGCGGATCAACTCGATGATCTCTTCCACCGTCTCTTGATAACCGATGTCAATTAGAATCCACTCATCTTCATCGTACACCAAGTACACATTGCACCCGATCAGATGACCGGCCTGGAGATTCAATTCAATCACATTAGGGAAAATCGGCTTGCGTTCCAGCATGATCGTCCGGACTATTGAAAATAAGTAAAAAGAACCGAGAAAAAGAGAATTTGCCCCGCCCAGTAAGGAGACCGCGATGCGGCAGTTCGCGGAAATCGATGCGTGAGTTGCTCGCGAAAACCTACTGGGATTGTAGACTCGAGCGGTGAATATGCTAGTGTGGTCACGATATCCACGGTTCTGCGTTTCGGGGAGCCGTAAGCGCCAACTGGCCTCACATCTGGCCTCTTTCGGCCATCGATCTCGAGGACGTGTACATCTAGTAGGAAACGCGATGAGTGTGCATTATCCACCACCACCTCCTCCACCGCCACCGCCGGCTCGCGACCATCGATTGCGCCGGCAGTTGGTATTGACCTGGATCCTGATGTTGTTGGTGATTCTCATGCTGGCGATGCCCACCATTCGGTTGTGGTGGGAATTCGGCGTGACGGGAGATCCACGGCCGGTGACCCCACGTGGTGATCTGGCCGAGTTCGAGAAAACGACGATTGAGATATTTCGGCAGGCCAGTCCGTCGGTGGTGTATATCAACACCCGGCAGCGCGTCGCCGATTTCTGGACACGACGAGTGATGGAGGTGGAATCGGGAACCGGTAGCGGGTTCGTGTGGGACCGATCCGGGCATATCGTGACGAACTTCCATGTCATCGAAGGTGCCTCGTCCGCACAGGTGGTGTTCTTTGATCAGTCGTCTTACGAAGCAGTGCTGGTTGGCGTGTCGCCGGACAACGACCTGGCCGTGTTACGAGTCGACGCCCCCGAAGCCCTGTTACGCCCGGTGATGATCGGCGAGAGTGGGAATCTGATGGTCGGCCAAGCCGTGTTCGCCATCGGCAATCCCATTCGGGTCTCAACCAGACGTTGACCACGGGGGTTCTCTCGGCCAAGAGCCGCAGCATCAGCCTCGCCCACGGGCCGAATGTGATCAATGATGTGCTGCAGATCGATGCGGCCATCAATCCGGGTAATTCCGGCGGGCCACTGCTCGATTCGGCCGGTCGCCTGATCGGGGTCAACACGGCGATCTACAGTCCTTCAGGGGCGTCGGCTGGAGTGGGGTTTAGCATTCCGGTCGACCGCGTCAACCGTATTGTGCCCCAACTGATCCGTCAAGGAGAGTATCGGCCACCGTCGTTGGGAATCTATGTCAACGACGAAATCAACGAACGCCTTCAGGAACGGTTGGGCATCGATGGAGTCGTCGTATTGGACGTCGAAGAAAACGGCCCTGCCGAGCGAGCCGGACTGCGCCCGACCATCGTCTCTCGTCGCGGAATTGTGCAACTTGGTGATATTATCGTGAGGATCGACGAGCACCCCATTCATTCGGTAAGTGACCTGCTGAATGTACTCGAATCGTATCAAATCGGCGATACCGTCACGGTTACCATATTGCGTGATGGCGAGCAGCAGCAGATCGCGGTCCAGCTTCGATAACCTACCGCCCGCCGGGCAGCCAACTGAGGAGCCCCGTCCGTTGGACGCCATGGTAGGGGATCTCTGCTGAAGCCCCCGCATGGCAAGGCTTCGCGTACATCATCGCCAATAAAATGAAGCACACCTCCTGCCTATTGGCCGCATATTTAAAGACCAACGATCCAAGAAGCACTGTGCCCATCTCGCTGCGTGAATAATCCGTTTTTTGTTGGTCCGCATGGCCAGTTGCACGCAGGGGTTACCGGTCTGCTGCCAGACGTTCCACAGCAGGGCCCGAGGGAATCAACGTCCAACGATTGGCTGAAGCAATGGACAGTACCGATCGGCCAGTGGTCCATCTGGACGGGCTCCCGTTACCTCGGCACCGGGCACCGTAGCCTAGGGAGTAGCTTCGCTCTTTCCCACCGCCAAAAGTCCATGCGAATTCTTCTGGTACTCGTCAGGTGGAAGATCGGTGTCCTCAAGCGGTTTCACCTGCGGCCACGCGCACTGAGGCCGTGCCGATAGTCGGGGTAAACAAACTCGAAGCCGAATTCGTCGACGAATCGTCGCGGAGAGATCGATCTATCCGAGCTGCCTCGCCGCGAAGGAAGCGACGGTGGAGCGAACGCAGGAGGGGACAAGTGATAAAGGTCAGCCAGGTAACGGTAGAACTCACTACGGAGTACGGCCTGACCATCGGCGAGCACATATCGCCGATGGCGCGGTGGCCGTTCGATCAGCAGCATCAGGGCACGTGCCAGGTCGTGAACATGGACCAAGTTGATTCTGGCGTTTGGCTCCACTGGCAGGGGCTCTCCTCTCTGAAGGGCAGCAAGAAGCGGTAGACGCCCGGGACCGTAGATCCCTGCTGATCGCACGATGACGCTGGTGTCGGCACCGTGTTGCGCGATCCACTGTTCTGCCGCCCAGGCGACTCGCGCACTTTCTCGTTCTGGAGCGACGGGAGTCTCCTCGGTTACCTCTCCTTGCACTGCACTTCCGTACACCCCGGTTGTGCTCAGATAAAGGAAACGAGGGCGATTGGGGGCGAGGGCTGCCGCTAGTCGCGTCAAGGCGACCGCATGAGTCTGCGCACCCAAACTCGCCGTTGGCCGCTGAGGGACCAGGCACAGCACCACATCGAATCTGGGATTCGCCGTTTCGGTAGTCGGCGGAGGTGGCACTAATCCGGCGCTTGACGGCCCAACGGCTGTGGCCAGGTCACTCCCATCGACTTCCAGCCAATCGGCCACGATCGGTTGTACCCCGAGGCGATGCAGTTCTGCCACTCGCGCTGTGGAACGAGTTAGCGCAGAAAAGGTCCAATTGGACGGGGCAATGCGCACCACTTCTGTGCCCACATATCCGCATCCGACGATCAGGATTCTCATGGTATGACCGCCTCCGTTGGGGCAGGCGAATTGGCGCCCGGGGCCGCTGGTGGAGAGGTGGTAGCGGGAGCGTGCTTAGCAGCCAACTGTTGCTGCAAGTACTGCAATACGAGCAACAGTTGAGGGTCACCGGCGCAGGGGGGGGCCGGCGGCTGCTCCTCAGTTCCCATGATGCGCGGATCACCGCGTCTTCTCCAGCGCACCTGCAGGTAAAGTTCTTCATAATCGGTCAATTCACGTCGCAATCCGGGATCGGGCTGGACCCCCCAAGGGTCGGATTCGGTCATCTCCTCTGTACGATGGATGTTTTGCCCGTTGGGGCGATAGAACCTGGCCGTAGTGAATTTCAACGCGGTCTGATCATTCTCCAGCTGATAAATCTCTTGCACGGTCCCCTTGCCGAAAGACCGCGTTCCGGCCACCTTGGCCCGGCCGTGGTCCTGTAGCGCGGCGGCCATGATTTCGCTGGCACTTGCCGACTGGCCGTTCACCATGACGACGATCGGAATCTCCGGTGGGAATACGACTCCCTGGTGCGCGTGGTACTCGTACGCCTTGGTTGCCTTCCGCCCTCGAGTACTGACGATCACGCCTTCGTCCAGCAGCATGTCGCACATTTCCACAGCGCGGGGCAGAATTCCGCCGGGGTTGTAGCGCAGGTCGATGATAAGCCCCTCGGCTTGAGGTCGGATGGCCTCCAGCGCCTGACGGAACTCCTCGGCCGTGCGTTCGCCAAACAGGGTGACGCGGAGGTAGGCAATGCGGGCATCTTCTTCCAAGAAGAAATCCCAGGAGGAATCGGCGCGAAGGCGATCGCCGTAGACCGAGTCCACGGCGATGTCCGCACGGACCAGGGTAACCTCGATAGGTTCGGGGCGGTTACGACGCTGGATCGTCAGTCGCACCGTGGTCCCCACCGGTCCGCGCATTTTCTCCGTGGCATCCTCGGTCTTCATGCCGGTCGTCGGTTCGCCATCGATGTGGGTGATGACATCCCCCGGTTCCAGGCCCGCTTCGTAGGCAGGCGTGCCCGGGATGGGAGCCACGATCGTCAATTGCGGAACCGCCGGAGGGCCTTCGACGAGCATGCCAACTCCGCCGAACTGCTGTTCGATGGCCGTCTGAAACTCTTGGTATCGCTGAGGGGCGATAAACTCGGAGTATGGGTCGAGCTTGGAGACCATCCCCTCCATGGCACCATAATAAAGCTCGCGTGGATCTACCGGCTCCACGTACTCCGATTCGATCAACTGGATCGCCGTCGCGACTTTGCCACCGTACTTCAAACGCTGGGCTTGGACGTAACAGGCCAGACACACAGCGATCATTCCTACCAGAATATAGATATTCCTCTGCGGCATGGCGTTTCTTTCGATGGATTCTCTTGATTCCTGCAGTCCTGGCGCCTCGCGTACGCCTCTGGTTGATTCTAGGGCTTCTACCAAAACTCGTCAGCCTCCTTCGGGGAGCGTCGTTGGCCCTCAACCCACCGCGTCGATGCAGAAAACGCATGCCAGGCACGCGGCGGCCGCAGGATGCACTGCGTAGCGTCTCGATCCCCGGTCGCTAGCGTCGGGTGAATCCGTGCGGAGGAGACGCCCTCACGCGGTACGGCTGATGGCTTCAGGGCCAAGCCCAGGCTCGGTGCGTCAGAGGCGAGCGCCCGTGGCATTCGGTTCGTGGTGACTTCGTGCACTGGTATGAGGCGCTGGGACGAGGACCTATCTGGAGGCAAGGCACGCCCGACGGCGATGAGGTGCTCGCGGATAGGGTTCTGGTTAATCGGGGCCGGCCACATCGGGATGGGCGACTGGATCGGCGGCCGGGCCGGCGTAGATGCTGCGGCCACCATCGACCGGCAAGCAGACGCCGGTCACAAACGGGCTTAGGGCCAAGAACAGTACCGCCCATGCCACGTCATCAGGAGAACCGACGCGTTTTAACAAGGATTCTTCGACGATAGCTTGACGACGTTCTGCGGGCAAGCTGTCGCTGAGCTTGACCGGCCCGGGCAGGATGGCATTGACCCGAACTCGCGGATTCCGCAGAGCCAATTCGACGGCCATCGATTGGGTGATGGTGGGCACCGCCCCTTTGCTGGTAAAGTAGGCGGCGAAGTCGCGGTAGGGCCGACGCACAGCCCAGTCGCCAATCGTCACGATGGCTCCCCCCGTTGGCTGGTCACTCATGCGCAGCCCAAAATGTTGGCAGATCAGGGCGGTGCTCAACGCATTGACTCGAAACATCTTTTCATAATCCGCCGCCTGCAATCGCTCCAGCGGACAAGGTTGCCAGATGGCGGCGGTGTGTACTACCAAATCGATCCGACCGCATTGTTCATCGATCTGCTGCAACCAGTGGCGCACCAACTGTTCCTCGGCGACGTCACCGTAGACGACCAATTCCGGTGGGCAGCCCGCCAACAGGTCGGACGGTGGTGGCTCATCGGCTGGTCGGGTGTGGCCATGGAGCACGATGCGGAACCCGCACTGGGCCAACATGTCCGCCACCCCGCGCCCTACACGTGGTTTGGTGCTGCCGGTGATAAATGCCACGGGATGGCGGGTGCCAAACTGTTCTTCCATGCGTCGAGCAAAGACATCACAAGTGCTCATGCGGTTTCCGCTTTCGGGTAGTGGGCTAGAATGTCAAATGCGCCTCGGGAGGAGTATCCTACTCGGGGTAGCAACCCCCGCGAGGCGCGGGGCCACTCTTGCGGTAACACAATTCGATGCTCGATAGGGACACGCCAATGCTTCCGACGAACAGGTGGGGCTATGCTACCGATCCTTGGTGGTGCCGAACCATAAGGCACCTGGCTCAAGCGCTCCTCGCATGCTGCAGCCTACTGATCCCCTTCGTGTTGCCGTCGCCAATTGACGCAGCATCCCCGGCAGACGATGCGTTGGACCGACTCTTCGCCGAGTACCATCAAGATTACCTGATCCTGTTTCCCTTGGAAGCTACCAACTTTGGCGATCATCGCTACGACGATCAACTGCCGATCGACATCGGGGCTGATCACCGCCAGCGTGTTCGGCAATTCTATGAGCAAACGCTCAGCCGCCTGCAGCAGATTGACTTGACGGAGGCAACACCGCTGAACCGCCTGATGGCCGAGGTGTTGCGGTACGAGTTGCAGATGCGCTTGGAGGAGTTGTCACTGCGTTCCCATCGTATTCCGATGCATCAGTTTCACAGCTTGCCGTTGACGATCGCTCAGATGGGTAGCGGGAGCAGCAGTCAGCCATTTCGATCGGTGCAGGACTACGAAAACTGGTTGGCCCGCGCCGCGGCGTTCGACGCGTGGAGTCGTGCGGCCGTCGAACAGTTCCGTCTTGGCATGCAGGAGGGATACGTCCTCCCCCGCGTGCTGGTCGAGCGGATGATCGACCAGATGCTCGATCCCGCCATTGTGACGGAACAGCCAGAGGCCAGCTTGTTCTGGGAACCAATCGACCGCCTGCCGGAACAGATCGATGCGGCTGAGCGAGTGCGCTTGACCGATGCTTACCGGCGGGCGATCGCCGAACATCTGATACCGGCGTATCGACGCTTGGGCAAATTCCTGCAGGAGGAGTATCTGCCAGCAGCGCGTACAACCTCGGGAATCGGTGCGTTGCCGGGAGGGCGCGAGGAGTATCTCTTCTGGGTGCGCCGGTGGACCACTACCGACCTGACTCCGGACGCCATCTTTGAAATCGGTCTTCAGGAAGTAGAGCGGATCACCGCAGAAATGCGAGCGGTGCAGGAGGAGATGGGGTTCGACGGCACGTTGCATGACTTTTTCCATTACCTGCGCACTGATCCGCGATTTCGTCCCTTCCGGACGGCAGAGGAAGTGCTCGACTTTTTCCGGCGACTACCGCCGAAACTAGAGCCCGGATTGCAGCAGGCATTCTTGCGGCGGCCGCGCACTCCGCTAGAGATTCGCCGCACCGAATCGTTCCGAGAGAAAACGGCCAGTGCGGAATACATGCCTGGCGCCGCCGATGGCAGTCGCCCCGGCATCTTTTATTGTCCCATCCCCAATCCCGAAGAGTTCAACATCACCAGCGGCATGGAATCACTGTTTCTGCATGAAGCCATACCGGGTCATCATTATCAGATCTCCCTGCAACAGGAAAACACCGACTTGCCCGAGTTTGCTCGTTTCCTCTGGTATGGTGCATACGGAGAAGGATGGGCGCTTTACTGTGAGTCGATCGGGGAGGAACTCGGTTTGTATACCGACCCACAGCAGCGCATCGGTGCCCTGGGGGACGAGATGCACCGCGCCATTCGCCTGGTCGTCGATGTAGGATTGCACTGGAAGGGATGGACACGGGAACAAGCCATCGCCTACATGATGGAGCACGAACAGATTGCCGAGCAAAGTGCGGTCGCCGAGGTCGAGCGGTACATGGCAATGCCCGGCCAGGCATTGAGCTACAAAGTCGGCCAGCTGGCCATCAGCGCTATGCGGCAGCAATGTGCGCAGCGATTAGGAGAACGGTTCTCGTTGCCGCATTTCCACGATGAGGTCCTGCGACATGGATGCCTGCCGCTACGCATCCTCCGCGCCAGGTTGGAGAATTGGGAACCGCCGTCGGCTGATCGGACGCACTGATCGTCCTGCCACGATTTTCACACCCCATCTTCACGCCCGATACAATGAGGGCAGACTTTTCAAAAAACATCTTGTAAACGTCCCGAGAACCCATGTTGGCCAAACTCCACACCTTGTCGCTGCTCGGCATCGAAGCGATTCCTGTCGAAGTGGAAGTCGACGTTTCGTACTCCCCACTGCCCAAAACGATGTTGGTTGGGTTGCCAGAACAAGCGGTCAAGGAGAGCGTCCATCGAGTGGAACGGGCGATCGTCAATAGCGGTTTCGACCGGCCGCACGAACGCATTGTGATCAACCTGGCCCCCGCCGAGTTGCCCAAGCAGGCGGCGTCCTTCGACCTTCCCATCTCCATGGGAATCCTTGCGGCCAGTGACCAGTTCCGTTCCGAGCGGTTGCAAGATTACGCCGTCGTGGGGGAACTAGCCTTGGAAGGCCACACGCGCCCGATTCGCGGCGCCTTGTCGATGGCCATGGCAGCGCGCGAGGCCGGGTACCGAGGATTGCTGGTGCCCGCCGAGAATGCAGCAGAAGCAGCCGTGGTCGAGGAGATCGAGGTCATCCCTGTCGCGACGCTCAGCGAGGCGGTCGGCTTTCTGGCCGGAACGATCGAAATCGATCCTCAACCCTCGCGGCTGGCGCAACTGTTCGAGGAGTTTAGCCATTACGATCTGGACTACGCCGACGTCAAAGGGCAGGAAGTCGCCAAGCGGGCATTGATGATCGCGGCGGCCGGAGCGCATAACCTGTTGATGCTCGGGCCTCCAGGGTCGGGAAAGACGATGCTGGCCAAACGCCTGCCATCCATCCTGCCGACCCTGACCGCCGAAGAATCGATTGAAACGACGCGCATCTACAGCTCGTTGGGAAGATTGAAGCCGGGGCAACCCTTGATGGCCGTGCGCCCGTTCCGTTCTCCGCATCACACCATTAGCAATGCTGGCTTGGTTGGCGGTGGCAGTCCGCCGGCCCCCGGAGAGATCAGCTTGGCGCACAACGGTGTGCTGTTCCTCGATGAGTTGCCGGAGTTTGATCGTCGCACACTGGAGGTCATGCGTCAGCCCTTGGAGGATCGCACCGTAACCATTTCCCGCGCCCTCCGCTCCACCACGTTTCCAGCAAACTTTATGTTGGTCGCCGCCTTGAATCCTTGTCCCTGCGGATTTCGTACCGACCCGCGGCGAAACTGCTCTTGCTCGCAACCGCAAATCGAACGCTACATGCAGCGAATATCCGGGCCACTGTTGGACCGCATCGACATCCACATCGAAGTGCCCGCCGTTCCCTTTCAAGAATTGGCTTCAGCACAGCCAGGGACGACCAGTGCCGAGATGCGTGAAGCCGTGCAACGAGCCCGCCGACGCCAAGCGCATCGCTTCTCCGGAGGCAAACAATGCTATAACGCCCAGATGTCGAGCCGTGATTTGCGCATTCATTGTAAACTCGATTCCGTTTGCACCAACTTGTTGCGCGACAGTTGCCAAGAGTTGGGATTATCCGCCCGTGCCCACGACAAAATCCTGCGCGTGGCCCGCACTATCGCTGATCTCGAGGATGCGGATGCCATCGCTCCGGTTCATCTTCAGGAAGCGATCAATTACCGTATGCTCGACCGCGATTTTTTCTAGGGTGTTTCCTTCTTTTCCGGCACGCAGATCGATCGCAGCAGGGCGCTCAACTTTTGGAAAGACGAGCGAACTTCCAGCCGATCGCTTGTACGCCGGGGGCACTTGATAAGACGCTTATCGAATGCGCATCGCACTATCCGGCCCTGCTTGGCGCGACGATCGGCCGACGCGGCTAGGCTCCCCGGTGCCCACCGTGACTGCGCCACACCGCATGCTGACGCATGCCAGCCAACCGGTGGAGGAAAAACCAGCCGATGCCTACGAGGAACCGTTCCTTGGATCGGGATCGTCCGGTCCCTGCACCTCGCTTCACGATGGCAGCCTTACCTGCACCACCCGCATTCTCCATGCTCCGATCTCGTCGGGCGGAAACGTCAGAGAAACCGTCGGCCGCACGCGTCCGCCGTCTCACCCAAGAGCCGCATGGTCCCACTGGGGGGGAAGGGCTATGTTTTAGGTTGGTTTTGGTTTGCTTTTGCCAATGATAGCAATTATAAGAGTGGGACACAGGTTTCGACTGGCACCATGGTCGGGTGCTTCGACCGTTAGGTGCTTGACCTGAAAGCTGCTCACCACTGGCTCGGCGCCCACGTCTTCAGAGGTTCGTCCATCATGATTCGCTTGGCAGTTGCTTCCCTTGTTGGCCAATTCCTCGCCGGTTTGTTGATGTTGGTAGGCATCCATGGTGATGCCGTGGCTCAACAATCAACGGTCCCCACCGCATCCGTGCAAACGCTGTGGAGTGGCGGCGTGTTGGTTTATCTCCATCAAGGAGAAAAGCGACCATTGACGGAGGATTTCGTCGCCTACCTACACGGAGATTCCTTGCATATTACCTTGGATGCACGTGGACAGATTACTCCCGATGCACCGTGGGAGTTGATGGTTTCACTAATACAGCCGGGAGTTCCGCGGGCGGACGTCCGTCTTGGTCAGGACGGCCATGCCGTGTTTGAGCGTGTTCGCCAAGGTTTGGCGGCTATCGTTGTCACTGCCGATAGCATGGCGGCCACCGGCGTGGTGTCCCTCTATGCGGCGATGCCTATTTTCATCGCGGGCACTGTCCCGGACCGACGGGGCGACGTGGCTATTCCCTTGGCAGCGGTCGACCCCGAGGAGTTGGCTGCGGAACTGGTCGACGCGCGTCCGGGAGGTGGAACGGTGGCCGATTTGCCGACCATCAACGACTACCGAATTCTTCCGACCAGTCGTTTTCGAGTATTGACGCGGCCCGATGGCAGCGTGCAGGGCAATATCGTGGTGCCGCAGCGAGGTTATGAAGCGGTGATCGATCCAGTGCGAGTTTCCTTGTACAAAGACGGACAGTTGTTGACGACGACGATGAGCGACCGTGGAGGGGCCTTCGTGTTGCCGAACGTCGCCATCGGGGTGAATAGTCTGGTAGTAACCGGAGCGGCGGGACACGCCGCCTATTCGATCGAAGTGGTCGAGCCGGTGCAGGAGGAGTTGATTGAACCGACGGCCAAGAGGTCGTCACCCGCACAGCAGCGGTTGGTCGCCCTGGTCGATCACCTGCAACCGCCCGTCGGGGAATCGTTGCTGGTAGTCCTGATTCCCCCGGCATTGATGCCCGAGGTGCAAGAAACCGTGGAGCAACGACGGCGAGGTGGAGTGATCATCCCACCTCCGGTAACCGGGGCGGCGTCCGGAGCGCTTCCGGTTGGCGGCGGCATAGGAGGTGCCGGGGGATTCGGTGGAGGTGGCGGGGGAGCGATGAGCGGTATTGGGGCGATGTTGGGAGCGGCTGGACTAGCCGTCGGTATCGCCGCGGCTTCGGACGACGATGGATTCACCGTGCCCGTTGCCTCGCCCGTTTCCCAGTGAAGTCGATCCGCATTCGGCAGCCCCCAAGCGAGTTCCATGACCACCCTGTCTGCCGGTGGCACGAGCCGCGCGCAGTCGTTGCCGCAACGGTCGTTCGTTAGGCGTCTTTTGAGGCACCGTTCTTTTTTCTGCGTTTCCGCCCTTTGGTCGCTGGGGCACTTACCTTCGGTTCGGGAGCACCGGCTAACGGCTGTCCCACCTCGGTCGCTTCCAGACGCTGCCAACCATGGCGAACGTACTCGGGAGACAGCTCAAACCCTAAGAACTTTCTGCCTAGCTTCTTGGCTACGACGAGCGTGGAAGCGCTGCCGGCGAATGGGTCGAGGACGATTTCGCCGGGATGGGAGCAAGCACGGATGATGCGTCCCAGTAATTGCTCCGGCATTTGACACCCATGAAAACCGGCACGCTCATGGAAGGTGCCCGCTACGCGGGGAAAATACCACGTATCCTCCTCGGGCTGAAACCCGTCGCAGTCTTGTGGTCGCAGGATCCACGTATCGTCGGGCGTCCTTCCACGCGAATTGGCACGACGATCGTTGTAGACCAGTTGCCGCGCCGAGGGGACGGCGATGTCCGCAGCATTGAAGGTGAACTCGTTGGGGTCCTTGACCAGATAGAACAAGTGCGTGTGCGAACGAGTGAACTTGTGTTTGCAGTGCACTCCAAACGTGTAGTACCACACGACCCAGTTGCGAGTGGTAAAGCCGAGCTGTTTCGCCACGATCTTCAATTCGGCGGCATAGTCGTCACCGATGGCCAGCCAGAAGGTGCCCGAGGGTTTCAGCACACGGTGCACCTGTTCCATCCATCGACGACTCCATTCCAAGTACTCTTCCTCGCTCCGTCGATCCTCGTAGACGTCATACTCGTACCCGATATTGAATGGCGGATCGGCAAAGACGAGATCGACCGCACCTGACGGCAGGGAACGCATCAATTCGACGCAATCACCTTGATGGATACCACCCAAGAGCAATTCGATCATTGCAATTTCCATAGACGGTCTCTTCCCGCTTGATGTTCATGAGGACACCTTCATCACTGACAACGCCATCTGGCAACGACCAACGAAGCAACTGGTCTTGTTTCGCGTGGTGACCGATCATGATGAAAGCGACGGCATTGTATCAGAATACCCTGACGAGTCGACCTTACCAGCAACGGACCACGTGGCCTTCATCGTCCACGCTCCACCGGCAGTAGGTGTCTCGCCGAGGGCGGCGGCGGAAGAGCCTAGCCGATTTCGGGGAGAAAGCATTACAATCGAGTGGGAACACCGACCGGGGATGGAAAGTTTCGCAGCCACTGGAGGAGATTGCCATTGGAGTCCGCACCCCACGAGCCGTCCCTTGCCGCTCAATGGGAGGAAGAGAAGATCCACGAAGAAAGCCCTCGATTTCCCGCGTGGCTTCTCAGTTTGGTGGTCCACTTGTTGGTGTTGTTGGTCCTGGCTCTCATCCCCTTACGGCACGTCGGGAGGGGAGCTTTGCATCTTATTCTCCGCGGGACCGACAGCGGCGAATTGGGCGAATTCGCGCTGGCAGAGAGTGGCGGGCCGGAAATGGAGCAACTCACCTCCGAGCTCGCTCAATTCGACTCGCCTTCCACGTTTCAGCCGGACCGACAACCGGTTGATCTCAGCGAGCTGATCGACTTGGGAGACCAGGCAATGGCACTGGCCACCCCTTCAGTGCCCAGCGGAATCCTCCGCGGACTTTCGGGCCGGAGCGGTTCACTGAAGGGTGCCTTGTTAGCGAAATTTGGCGGGTCAAAGGAGACAGAGGATGCGGTCGAACTGGGGCTGAAATGGCTCGACCGGCAGCAGCGTAGCGACGGCTCGTGGAGCCTGAAAGGTCCGTACCTCAATGGAGGGGTAAGCGAAAATACGACGGCCGCTACTGCCATGGCGCTCAATGCCTTTCTCGGTGCCGGATACACCCAGGTGGAAGGGAAGTATCGGGAGCCAGTGCTGCTGGGGCTGAAGTACCTGGTTCGCCGCCAGAATGACGAAGGTTTCTTCGCCTCTCGCGAACCCTCGCGACAACGCATGTATGCGCAGGCGATCGCCTCCATTGCTGTCGCCGAGGCGTATGGGATGACCAGTGAGGATTGGTTGCGGGAGCCCGCGCAACGGGCGATGCGCTTTGCCGCATGGTCGCAAAGCTCGCTGCATGGATGGCGGTACAATCCTCGCGAGGACGCCGACCTATCGGTGACGGGCTGGTTCGTCATGGCCCTTCAGACAGGACGCATGGCCGGGCTGGAGGTTGACGAAGAGAAGCTCAACAAGGTATCCAGGTTTCTGGATACGGTGAGCCACGATGAACAATCGCGCTACGCGTATACCGAAATCGAACCGCCGAGTTTGAGCATGACTGCCGAAGGGCTCTTATGCCGTATCTACCTGGGATGGCCGCGTTCCCATCCAGCGCTCACCCGCGCCATCGTCGACGATCTGCTTCCCACACGACCAAGCACCTCCGACGAAGAGTTTAGCGTCTACTATTGGTATTACGCCACGCAAGTGGTGCATCATTACGGCGGCAAAGCTTGGGAGGCATGGAACGACGCGATGAAGAAGACATTGCCTGCTTTGCAGGAGAAATCGGGTGCCGAAGCGGGAAGCTGGGATCCATCGCGCGACATCTTCGGGGCAGCGGGAGGGCGGCTGTACACCACTTGCCTTCATATCTACTGCCTGGAAGTCTACTACCGCCACTTGGCCATTTACGATGTCGCGGAATAATCCCCGCGGGGCAGGAGCAAGTCCAACTACGAGAACTTTGCGGAAACTACCGGCACATGCACCTTCGTGGAACCCAACAAGTCACCGAGTTTCTCCGGCGTCGCCAGCAACTTATCGTCGTCGAACAGGAGGTCGATCCCCATCTTGAATTGGCGGAGATTCACCGGCGGGTTTATCGCCACCAAGGGCCGGCCCTCCTCTTCACCAAGGTGCGACACTGTCCATTCCCGGTAGCCACGAATCTTTTTGGGACGTTGGAGCGGGCGCACCTGCTTTTTGAAAAGACGTGGGAATCTGTTCGCCAAGCCGTGCGGTGGAAGCTGTATCCGGAAGAAGCAGTTCGCCGCCCTTGGCAGGCATTGAGCAGTCTACCAGTGCTGCTGCACATGCGGCCGCGCGCGGTACGAGACGGCAAGGTCCTGGAACGAGCGGTGAAGATTTCAGTTCTCCCTCAGGTAACTTGCTGGCCGCTGGACGGTGGCCCATTTATCACGCTACCGCAAGTTATGAGCCGTGCTGCCAACGCTTCTTCCTGGTCCGGCTTGAACTTGGGAATGTATCGCATTCAGTTGGCTGGTAACGACTACATTCCTGATCAGGAGGTCGGCCTACACTATCAGATTCATCGGGGAATCGGCGTGCATCATGCCGCCGCCTTGGCGGCCGGGAAACCCTTTCGCGTCACCATCACCGTGGGTGGCACTCCCGCCATGACCCTCGCGGCCGTGATGCCGCTTCCCGAAGGAATGAGCGAGCTGATGTTCGCCGGCGCATTAGCGGGCCACCGCATTCCCTTGATCGACCGGCCCCATCGCCCGCCCTTGTATGCCGATGCGGATTTCGCCATCGAAGGGACGGTGATTCCCGGTGTGCTCAAGCCCGAAGGGCCATTCGGCGATCATCTTGGATACTACGCCAAAAAACATCCGTTCCCGGTGCTGCGTGTAGAAAAAGTGTGGCACCGTGCCGATGCGGTATGGCCCATGACTGTCGTCGGTCGGCCGCCGCAGGAGGATACGGTTTTCGGACAACTGATTCACCAATTGACCGGTCCAGTGATCCCCACCGTGCTGCCGGGAGTGCGTGAGGTCCATGCGGTAGACGCGGCGGGGGTACACCCTCTGCTGCTTGCTCTAGGCAGCGAACGTTACACACCTTATCAGCCTGTGGCCCGTCCGCAGGAACTGTTGACGCAAGCCTGTGCCATCCTCGGGCAGGGCCAACTGTCGCTGGCCAAATATCTGTGGATTGTCGACGAAGATGGAGGACGTGCCCCACGGCCGCACGCCGTTGCCGATTTTCTGCAGTGGGCGTTGCAACGAGTGGATTGGTCACGGGATTTGCACTTTATCACCCACACCACCATCGACACGTTGGACTACTCTGGCGAGGATTTGAACCGCGGTTCGAAGTTGATTATCGCTGCCTGCGGGCCAGCGGTGCGCGAATTGCCCACGACCTGCGATAACCTGACATTGCCCCCCCAGTGGCGATCGCCATCGGTTGGATTGCCCGGAGTGCTGGTCGTTGAAGCGCCGCCTCACCAAGGCGAGAAATCGAAGGTAGCGTTGCAGGCGATATGCGACGATTTTCCCGTAGATGCCACCCTGAATCGTTGGCCGTTGGTAATTCTAGTCGACGACAGCCGCTGGACCACGCAAAGCCTGGAAAACCTGTTGTGGGTCACGTTTACGCGCAGCAACCCTGCCGCTGATGTTTACGGAGTCGGAGCATTTCAGCGGGACAAACATTTCGGTTGCCGGGGAAGTCTCGTCGTGGATGCACGACGAAAACCGCACCATGCGGAACCATTGATGGAGTCCCCTGAAGTAAGCCGGAAGATAGACGCGATGGCCGCGCGAGGCGGTGAACTGGCGAAGTATCTCTAAACGCGAACTTGGCAATGCATACAAAAACGGGAGAAGGCCTATCCGATGCAGGAAGTGCAGTTACGACAGGTGGACAACGGAGTCGTGCTCGGCATCCGAGCACAACCAGGTTCGCGTCGGCAAGGAATCATCGGCGTTCATGACGGCGCGTTGAAAATCGCGGTAACAGCAAAAGCCGAAGGGGGCAAGGCGAATGAGGCGATAGTCGCCTTGATCGCCAAGGCCTTTCGACTGCCAAAATCACACGTGCAGTTGTTAAGCGGTGCGCAATCTCGCCACAAACGTGTACTGCTAATCGATGCGCAGGATTCGCAGATTCAGGTGCAGCTCACCAGTCTCTTGGCAGAACGCTGATACGGAATAATGCAATTGGTAGTGTGATCAGTACCACCGGCCCCTGTGGTGGTTGCGGGGGTGGGGCGTAGATTGCCGACTTTCTGGAAAGAATGCTGGGAGGCTGACGATGCAAAAGAATAGTCAGGATTGAGTAGCGTACTGGCAGCAGAGCTTGTTGACCGACCCTGGCGATTGCCGGAGCGAACATGGGCTGACCGGCTGAGGGTACCCCAGCAGTGTTGGCCGCACGCCTGAAGGCACTGCAACCTGGGGTAGGCCGTGGCTCTCAGGCGACGGCTTACCCCAGGATGGAGATGCAGATCCCGATCTTGGCTGAAAGCCAAATTCACCGAACCCGATGCGTACAGGGTGCGGTGGGCCTCGTGGGGTCTTCATCATCGATCGTGTCGCCGCGATTGCCGCGTCGGTGAATTTGGCCTTCGGCCAAAACGGGTTTGTTTCGCTTCCAATTCCTGGGGCGTTGCCGCCAGGCTACGGTGACAAGAGGGCTTCGCCCATACGGTGGCAGCCGCTCTGCACGTACCAATCCCGTTGACGCCCAATCACTCGCTGCCAGCGTCGCTGTTGGAATCGCCGCCTCGACAGACGCTCTATTCGCCCTGGTCGCCTGGTACCGCGAAGCCCAACCACCTTTGGTCGCAGAACAACACCTTGCTCCGCGTTGCCCGTAGTGGAATTCGCCAGAATTCCCCTGGCTGCTGCAGGCTGCCCCTGCCCCTGGCTGCCGCCGTGTGCCACCGGGTCTGTCAGTGCAAATCGCTGCGTTGGGACAACCTGGGTGTCACCGGCGTCGGCGGTGCATGGTTCCATAACAACACAATGTGCGAAACAGAGGCTCATCAGCCGCCGACACTACCTTCGTGCGGCGACCTCGAAAAAACCATCCCGATAGGAACAAATCAACACGCATTCCGGCGATGCGATGCCGCAAACCGCCGCATGGCAGCCTTCTCACCGCGACCCCCGCTGCCACCCGGCGACGCAAAACCCCTTCTAAGCTTCTTGCGGTCGCCCGTATCCCATCCGTGCGCCAACCGATGATTCAGTTCCCTAGCGTTCCGTCAAGCCAAGCGCCAGCATCGGCAGAGCGTCGGGCCAGACGACAACCTCGCATCCGCCTCGCGCGGCTTCCTGGTGATCTGCTCCGGAGTGTGCCGTTTTCTTCTCTTGAGAGTTCTACTTACCTGAAATCAAGCAGATGGACACTCATGGCACATGAATCCGTTTTTCGAGAGCGCCCCACACAGAACCGGCAGGTCTAATTTTAAGCCGCTTGCGTTGGTAAAGAATTGGCAGAGATCGGTAGAGTCCGTGGACAGCCGGGCCAATCAATGGTCGCTCCGGGGAACGGAAGTGGCCAGGTACTAGCGGCCTCGTGGTGGTGCCTCGCCGTGAATGAATCCTCGTGCAGGCAATTGGTGCAAACGCCCCTGCCGACGCATCCATAAACCGGTACGGCTGGTAAACTCACCACATACAATCGCCTGTTCTTCACCGAGCTGCTCGACCACTTGAGGATAATCCTTGGGGGAAACGGCCAGGATCAACTCGAAATCCTCGCCGTCGCCAAAAGCGTGATCCCACGCCGATTTGCCGGTCTGTTCCGCTAGACGCTTGGCGGCCTCGGAAACCGGAACACGTTCCGGTTCGAGGATCGCTCCGCAACCTGACGCATCGCCCATGCGTAGTAGGTCCACGCCCAGGCCGTCACTGATATCCATCGCCGCATGCACGATGTGCAACTCGCGCAAAGCTCGGGCTACATCGCAGCGTGGGGAGAACTCCAGATGCTTACCTAAAATGCTCCCTCCGAGAGGACCGGTGACGACGATCAGGTCCCCCGGCTGAGCTCCACTGCGTCGCCACACGATACCATCGACGGCATGCCCCAGCACGGTTACGGAGACTACTAACCCACCTTCCCAGCAGTTGGTGTCCCCGCCTACCAAGGCGAGATTGAAATCCTCACACGCCTGGCAGACGCCTTCGTAGACTTCCGCGGCCACTGTCTCCGTACGCGCCGTTTCTTGATGTTGAGGCAGGCACAGGCTCAGCAGCACCGCATCGGCCTCAGCGGCCATGGCGGCCACATCGCTGAGGTTCACCAGGACGCTCTTGCGCCCCACTTGCTGGGGAGTGCATTTTGCCAGATCGAAATGGACTCCCTCGCACAGCGTGTCGACCGCCGCAATGGTCTGCTCGGACCGATTGTTCAACACGGCTGCGTCGTCTCCGATGCCTAGCGCCTCACCTCTTAAACTGCGAGCACGCATTTTGGCCCATGCCACAAATGATGACTCCATCGCTAAGTCGTCGGTCCTGGTGAAAAGGTAAAGTGGTATTGGCAGCACTCATGCCCTCGCACAAGCTCGGTTCCCCAGCAGGATGGCTGCACGACCCGCTGGCGGAGGTCTGCTGACGGGAAAGGGGTGAAGGGAAGCCTACTTTAAGCGACGGCATGCAGCCCTACAATCGTCATTTCAACCCAGTTTCCCAGAAAACCATGCCAATCGAACTTCCGAGCAACGGTGCGCGGACCGATGTTGCCATGGCGGGGCCGTGTCGCACCAAGACGTCGGGCTCTCCGTGGGCGGCGGGGAGGGTAATCGAGCCGCTGTTCCCGGAGTAGGTGGCTTGTTCCCCCGGGGAAAAGCGATGGCAGGGCGAGGCGGGCGAGTACCTGCCAGGGACTCTTCCACCGAAGAACGACAGTAGCATCTTTGATCGGCGATAAGGTCATGAGAATTGTGATTCTCGAGAATGCGGATCAGGTAGCCACGGCAGCCGCCGATGTCATTGCCTCTACCGTGCAACGCCATCCGGAAGCAGTCCTCGGGTTGGCGACCGGTGGCACGCCGTTGGGCACCTACCAAAAACTGGTCGAGAGGGCCAAACGGGGCGAAGTGGCATTCGACCGTGTGACGACATTCAATCTCGATGAATACGTCGGCCTACCTGCAGATCATCCGCAATCCTACTGCACCTTCATGCGCCGACACTTGTTCGAACCGGGGGGATTTGCACTGGAACGTTGCTATCTGCCCAACGGTTCTGTAACCACCTGGCAAGACCTGGAGGAGGAATGCCGACGCTATGAAACGTTGATCCAGCGAGCCGGGGGCATCGATTTGCAATTGCTTGGCATCGGCGCCGATGGTCACATCGCCTTCAACGAGCCGGGGTCCTCGTTGGCCAGCCGTACGCGGGTCAAGGCACTGACGGAGCAGACACGTCGCGACAACGCCCGTTTTTTCTCCTGCATCGACGAGGTCCCCCGCCTGGCGATCACCATGGGCATCGGCACGATTCTCGAAGCGCGCCGGATACTCCTCCTAGCCACGGGGGAACAAAAAGCCGAAGCGGTGCGCGCATTCGTCGAAGGGCCCGTCAGCGCTCAGGTTCCCGCCTCTGCCCTGCAACTGCACGCGGCTACGGTGGTCATGCTCGATGCACCGGCCGCTACCCTGCTGGCTAGGAAAGAGTATTATCTGTCCATGGAACGCATCCAGCAGCGACTCGAGGCCGGACTGCCCCTGTGACTGTGCCCTCTGCGGAGACGAGGTGTGTTGGAGATACAGAGCTACCAGCAGGCGGTCGATTTTCTATGGTCCAGGATCAACTTCGAACGGATCGGCCATGCCCCTTACACCGCCACCCATTACCGCCTCGATCGGATGCGGGCGATACTGCGTTATTTGGACGACCCACACCTGAGGTATCCGGTGGTTCATGTCGCCGGGACCAAAGGAAAGGGAACCGTGTGTACGTTGGTGGAAGCCGCATTGCGAGCATCCGGACAGCGCACGGGATTGTATACCTCGCCGCACTTTCACCGCTTGGAAGAGCGGTTTCGCGTTGGCGGCAAACTTCCCACGCCGAACGAGGTCGTCGAGCTGACACGGCGGGTAGCGGATGCCGCCGACCGGGTAGCCACCGATGGAGGTGGCAAGGCGACCTTCTTCGAACTGACTACGGCCATGGGCTTTCTCCACTTCGCCGTGCAGCAAGTCGACCTGGCGGTCATCGAAGTTGGCTTGGGGGGACGCCTCGATAGCACCAATGTGTGCCAGCCGGAATGTTGTGTGATCACGTCGATCAGCTATGATCATCAACGGCAATTGGGTACCACGCTGCAGAAAATCGCTGGCGAAAAGGCGGGGATAATCAAACCGGGTGTACCCGTCATTACGGTCGCCAGGGCAGAAGAGGCCAGGGAAGTGATCTTGGATACGGCTGCCCGCCAAGGTGCCCCCGCGCTACTCATCGGACGCGATTTCGACGTTCGCTGGCAAGCCTGTCCCTCCTCCCCTGCCGCACTCCTGCCTGGGGCACTCAACCACATCCGCTTGTGGCCCTGTCTGCCGCCGCCTCTGGCACGGTTGTCGGTAACGCGTCGCCAGAACGGCCTCGCCATGCAGGACGGCGCCGGCGAGGAAAGCCTGTTTTCCGGCGACCAACCACCAGCCGGCAAGCTCGTTTCGGTGGGGGCATCTGCTCGATCGGTGGACGTCGAACAACACCCGACGGCGTCGCCCGAACGGCACGCATCGACTGGCTTCCCGGCGGATGTAGAAACCACCTGGCCTAGCTGCATGCTCGGTGCCCATCAGGCAGACAACGTCGCCGCCGCCGTCGCTGTGTTGCGTTTGCTGGCCGACCGCGGATTCACCATCGATTGGCATGCGGCCCGCGAGGCGATTGCCAACACCCAGCCATTAGGGCGGCTGCAGGTGGTCGGTACGTCACCGTTACGCATCATCGATAACGCCCACAACGTCGCTTCCATCGACGCAGGAATGCGGGCGATCGACCAACATCTGCACGTGACGAGGGAATCGCAGCCCAGCCTACCCCACCCGATGACGGTCGTGTTCGCCGCTAGTCGCGACAAGGATTACCGCGATATGCTGGAGCGGGTCTTGCCGGCATGTAGTGAGCTGATCGTTACTCAGTACCGGGGAAGTGCGCGGACGTTGTCGGCTGGCGAATTGCATAAGGTCGCATCGGAGGTGGCGGCGCAACTGGCACGTGAGGGGAGAGCGGTGGCCAAATTGCAGTTGATCTCGGATCCGGCCGCCGCATGGCACTATGCCGTCGACCATGTGCCTCCGCAAGGAGTGGTCTACGCCACCGGCTCTTTTTTCTTTGCCGCGGATTTGTTGACACTGATCGATGAATCCGCCGCCGCGTGTTGGTGAGAGAAACGTGGGCGGCAGCAGTCGCCAGAATCTTCATTGCCTGGCTCGGGGGTTCTAGCGGTCGACCAACCGCTTTGCTTCGTCGAGCACGAGATCACGGAGGCGTTGCTCAATCCGCGCTTGCAAGGCTTCCGACCGCTCGCTGGAAACGGGGCGACCGGAGGCGGCCAAGGGAGGGGCTACGGGATTGGGGGTCACCAGTCGGCAGATCGTCCCGTCGTGCAACGAGACGCGATTGCGTCCGCCGAGCTTGGACGCGTACAGCGCTTCATCGGCACGCCGTACCACATTCCCAATGGTGTCATCGGCGGCCACTTCGGCCACCCCCGCGCTCAGTGAAACAGGGATCACCTGGCCATCGAATTCGAATCGTGTGGTCGAAATCCGCTGGCGCAAGGCATCGACGCGCTTGGCCAGGTGGTGGATCCCATTGAGGGAAAGAATGGCGAATTCCTCACCGCCATAGCGGGCCACACAGGGCCCGGTGGCAAATTCTTCGGCCAACGCCGCGGCGACGCGGCGGAGGATTTCATCCCCTGCTGGATGGCCATAGGTGTCATTGATCTGCTTGAAATGATCGATGTCGATCAAGCACAAGGCGAATCGCGCGTGATCTTGGCGCCAATCACGGTACATGGCATCGAGCTGCGCGTCGAAGGCGCGTCGATTCAGCAACCCGGTCAGCGCGTCGGTGCGTGATTCCTCCAAATAGCTTTCCACCTCGTGGGTTTGCACCTCCAAACGCTGCTCCGCATCGACCAGCCGTAGCTGCAGGTCGTGGTTGATCTGCATCATGCGAGTCAACAAGTCCTGCAACTGCTCGGGGGGCAAATCTGATGCGTTGGCGAATCGTTCCTGCAGACTCGACAACTCGGATTGATACCGCGACACCTCTCCCGATACACGAGTCGTCAATTGAGCAAGTCCTTGCATAAGGTTCCGCACTTGTGGCGCGGGAACCGATGTGGACGAGGAGCGGGCACGTCGCCCCATCCACCACCCGAAGAACATGCCGCTGGCAAACAACGCAATGCCGACAGCCAGTCCAATGGCGAAGGTAACCGGATCGGCACTCATGCGTCACTCTCTTCTTGACCAGGTTTTCATCGAGGCTGACCCTCACGGTCATCGCCAAACTAACGGGCTGGGATCGTGGTACACCGGTTCGTCGTTGTGCATCGTCGGCACATCATTTTTGGAGATCACCACGACGCCATTGGGGCTGATGACAAAACCGTTGCGCCGGTCTTGCTCATGGTCGAAGCCGATTTCCATGTGTGGCGGAATGTGGACTCCTTTGTCGATGATCGCGCGGCGAATTCTGGCGTGACGACCGATGTCGACCCCTTGGAAGATGATGCTATCTTCCACACTCGCGTAGCTGTTGATGCGCACGTTCGGCCCGATAACACTCCGTTGCACCTGGCCGCCACTGATGATCGTCCCGGGGCACACGATGCTATCCATGGCGATTCCCTTGCGGTGGGGATCGCCTTGGCTACCGAAAACGAATTTCGGGGGCGGCAAATTGGGGTGCAAGGTGCGAATTGGCCAGTCGCGGTCGTACAGATTCAGCTGGGGATCGATGGAGATCAAGTCCATGTTGGCTTCATAGTAGGCATCGATCGTTCCCACATCCCGCCAATACGCCTCGCGTTTGCGATTTTCGTCTCGGAAGGGAAAAGCGAAAACGCGTGCCGAATCGATGATCGCCGGGATGATGTCTTTACCGAAATCATGATGGCTGGCCGGTTCCGTCGCGTCGCGGCACAACTGCTCGAACAGGAACCGAGCGGTGAAGACGTAGATGCCCATGGAGCAAAAGCACCGGTTGTCATCTCCCGGAATCGGTTGAGGTTCGGCGGGCTTCTCCTGAAAGCCAGTGATGCGATTCTGCTCATCGACCTGCATCACGCCAAACTGCTTGGCCGATTCCCGATCGACCGTCAACGCGCCCACGGTCAAATCGGCTTCCATGTCGCGATGGAACTGCAACATGTTCTGATAATTCATCTTGTAAATATGATCGCCGGCCAGGATCAAAACATACTCCGGACGATCCTGTTCGATGACAAAGATATTTTGGTAAACCGCGTCCGCCGTTCCCTGGTACCACTGCTCGTCGATGCGTTGCTGCGGTGGGACGACGTCGAGAAACTCTCCCAACTCGGCACAAAAAAATGGTCGCCATCCCAGATTGATGTGGCGATCGAGGCTTAGCGCCTTGTACTGCGTCAGAATCAACAACCGGCGCAAACCGGAATTGATGGCATTGGACAACACGAAGTCGATGATCCGATAGCTGCCACCGAACGGCACGGCCGGCTTGGCCCGGTCCAACGTTAACGGTTCCAGCCTCGTTCCTTTGCCTCCAGCTAACACCACAGTTGTCGTACTCTTAAGCATGCATCCACTCGCTGCCAAATTGCGGGCCTTGCTCTCGATCGTTCCATCCTTTGCCATGGATAGGATACCATATCCTGAGACGCTGCGAGAATGCAGATTGGTTTCCTGTTGACTCCCCTCCTGATTATTCATCGACGGCTCGTTGCCAGCGGCACCTCGCTAAATGGACTCAAGTTAGGCTCATCCTGAGCAGATGGACCGCGCCGTGGTTGCGAACGCCGTGCGTGACCGGTTCAAGCGACTTGCGTGGAGTCCAAAGCGGCACTCGACGGCCGCCGAAGATTCCGGCCTACGGACCAGCGCGCCGCGTCGACGCCTCTGCGGCGCTTGTTGCCAATACTCGAGGCGTGACTGCCAGATGGGATGCCATGGTGCAGCCGTAGTGCAGCAGCCTGCCCGTCGGCCGCTCACCCACGGCGGGTGAGGAAAAGAGCTGGGGAGTTTAACAGGAAAGCTGAATAAGCTGCGGTGAGTTTGACGATAGGTGCTGCAGGTGGCCATGCGCCCCACGGGGAGCATTCTTTCGTCAATCGGTGCCAGGAACGATGCAATTCAATCAATTATTGCTTACCTTAGCCGCTCCGGCAGCAGCACGAACCATCGAAGCGACGAGTCGAGTGGTCCAGGAGCTGGGGAGTTCCTTTTCGCAACTTCTGCATGCCCCTCCGCCGACCGAAGGCATCGAGAGTCTCGAGACGGCCCACTCCCAGCTTCACCGAATTGCTGGCAAACTGCGCGAGAAGCTGCGCCAGGCGGGTGTGCCTTTCCCTTTTCGCCTGCGCGTGCAGACGACTGAGTATGGTGACTTGGAGATTGGTACCGGCGGCGTGGGAGGTCCAGAGCTTAAGGCGACCTTGGAAGAGAATCCCACCATGTTGACGGACTTCCGCAAGCTTGTCACCCAGTTGGCGGAACTGCACCGTCCGGCAGCGACGGAGCCTCCGCCGATGGTTGCTGTGGAGGTAAGTGATGTGGGCGCTCACTTCTGGGTTCGCCACTGAAGAGATGCTCTTGTCCCGTTAAGATGAAAAAGGATCGTGGACAATCATGAGCTGGGATCTGGCAATACCATGCATCGATGTTTGATCAGCTTCGGCGCCAATCTGGGAGATCCAGAAAGGACGATTCGGTTGGCTGCCGAGCGGCTGGAGCAGAACCTGTGTCCTGCATCGGGGGCCGATTGGAAGCTGAGCCGCCTCTATCACACGCCGGCGATTGGTGGGCCATCCGGGCAACCAATGTTTCTCAATGCAGTGGCGGCAGTTCACACCCCTGCCGATCCGCGCCTGGTTTGGCAAGTGATTCGCCAAGTGGAGAAGGATTTAGGGCGCACGCGCACAAGCCGATGGGAGGCGCGCAATATCGATCTGGACATCCTCTTGTTCGAGGATTGCCGCGTATGGACTCCCGAATTGAAGATCCCCCATCCGCGCATGGGGATGCGACGCTTTATCTTGATTCCGGCCATGGAGGTGGCAGCCACTTGGCGCGATCCCGTCACCCAGATGACCGTCGCAGAATTGGCAACCAACCTCGTCAGACAACCTCTGGGAATTGCCGTTTACACGAATGCTGCTCACCGCGCCGACGCGCAGGCGATCCTGGAGCAGTTGGAAGAAAGCGGGGTGGCCGAGCGACGACGGGAGGATGCCACCTCGACCGGTCCGTGGGTGCGGCTGTTTGCCACCCCAGAGGAGGCTGCCGATCTAGCACCCCATCTGCACGTTTGGCTGTGCTTTCCTCAGGACGCGGACGGCAAGGTGGCGTGGGAGGAACAACATCGCGAGGTGGCCCAGCGGTGGGGCATTGCCCCCGGGGAGCCCCCCTCCGACGCATGGTCCAAGAAGCTGCGGGGACCTCGCTACCTGCTGCCCGCGTCCGATCCAGGATGGGCCGTCCATGAATTGCATGCCGCTTTGCAGGCGATGGCCTGTTCGGTCGAGCCGGTGGGATAGATGGTTGGGGGAAGCGACTTGTTGCATCCGCGCGACGTATCACGCCGAGCAGTCGGGAATCCCACGTCGACGAGGGGAGATTTTTGGCTAAAGTTGGTGCAGGTGGTACCGCGCACCGCCGATCCCAAGCACGCGACCGTGCGTAGGTTGGTTGATTCAAATGGTCGCCCACTAGTCCGCTAACAATCGAACTTTGTATGACCGTTTACGTTTTTGGCCATCGCAATCCAGACACGGATGCCATCTGTGCCGCCATTGCGTATGCCGATCTCCTGCAGCGCACGACCTATCCCGACGCCGTTGCCGCTTGTTGTGGGCCGCCCAATCAGCGGACTGAGTTTGCCTTGAAGAAAGCGCGCTTGTCGCCACCACGGATCGTGATGGATGTACGGCCCGAGGTGGAGGATGTATGCCGTCGGGAGCCGATCGTCGCCTACGATGACGAGGTGTTTCACGAGGTTTACCGACGGATGCAACGGCACAACATCAGTGCCGTTCCTGTCTTGGATCGGCAGCAACGGTTCTTGGGAATCGTCACCCTGTTGGATCTGATGCGCGTCGTCTTCGAGGGAGATGATGATCCCGCCAAGGCGCGGCGGGTGGACAGTTCGGTCAAACAGATTTGCCAAGTGCTGGAGGGCAAGTTTCAGCATGCGGTGAGGCCCGAGGAGCCGATGGACTTGTTGCTGATGGTGGGCGCGATGAGCGCCGAAGGGTTCACCAAGCGCCTCCACCAATATCCTGCCTCCGAGCTACTGGTGGTGTGTGGCAACCGCCCCACGATCCAGTTGCCTGCGTTGGAACACGGCGTCCGCGCCCTGGTGGTCACCGGAGGCTACCAGTTGTCTCCCGGATTGCTGCAATTGGCGCAAAGCAATCAGGTCAATGTCATCATCAGCGAATACGACACCGCCACGACTACTTTGCGCATTAAATCCGCAAGGAGGATCACGCCGGCCATCCAGCGGGATTGCGTCATCTTGTCCACCAAAATGCCGATTGCCGAAGCCCGTGAATTGATCGACCGATCGCCTCAGAAACTGTTTCCGGTGCTGGACGACCAAGGTCGGTTGGCAGGCGTGCTTTCGAAATCGGATCTGATCAACCCGCCGAAAACTCGATTGATCTTGGTCGACCACAATGAGCTGTCGCAGGCCGTCCAGGGCGCCGATGAGTCGGAGATTCTTGAAGTCCTGGACCATCATCGGTTGGGTGGCGGTTTGCGATCGGATCATCCCATTCGCTTTATCAACGAGCCGGTGGGGTCGACCTGCACCTTGGTCGCTCGCCAGTTTCGTGCGGCCGGGATCGACCCCAGTCCGAGCATCGCCTTGTGCATGGCCTCCGGTATCATCTCCGACACGCTCAACCTGCGTTCCCCGACCACGACCGCCGTGGATCGCGACACCTTAGACTGGCTGCGGGGTTATGTGAACATCGACATGGATGCTTTTGTCCAGGAGTTCTTTGAAGTAGGTTCCTCGTTGCGCAGCCAACCCGCATCCAAGGTCGTGCGCGAGGACTGCAAGGAGTTCGAGGATCGGGGATATCGGTTTACCATTTCTCAAATCGAAGAGATCGGCTACGAACTCTTTTGGCAGCGTCAGGAGGAGTTGTGGGACGCACTGCAAGAACTCAAGCAGGAACGCCACTTGGATTTTGCCGCCCTGTTGGTGACGGATATCGTCAGCAACGGCAGCCTTTTGCTGTTGTCCGATGAACCCGAATTCTGGGAGGAAATCAACTATCCTTCCTTGGGCAAGTGCTTGTACCAGCTCGACAATGTGGTCAGTCGCAAGAAGCAGCTTTTGCCGCTCATTTCCCGCCTTTTAGAATCGGCCTCGCAGCCGGTTGAGTAGAGTCTCCCATGCTCGCCAGGTACCGTTGGTTTTTGCTGTGGTTGGCGTGCGTCTACGCCGGATGGCTGTTCCTGGTGCTTTACCATCACGCCTGGTCCGAGATTGCCCAGCGGTGGGGGATCTCCATCGCCATGCTCTTCGGTTCGTTCGTGGCGGGCTCCACTCCCATGGGCGGTGGTACGATTGGCTTTCCAGTCCTGGTGGTACTTTTCGACGGTCCAGCATCGTTGGGACGCGATTTTGGCTTGGCGATACAGTCGGTGGGGATGGTTTCGGCATCGATCTTTATCTTGTCGCGGCGTCAGCCGCTGGCGTGGAACGTGCTGTGGCCAGCCATGGTGGGCAGCGCCGTGGGCTTGCTCGTCGGACTGACGTACATTGCGCCGGCCGTCGACGACTTAGTCGTCAAGCTGACGTTTGCCGTCATCTGGGCTAGCTTCGGGCTGATGACGCTGTATCGACTCGGGGAATTGCAATCGATGCATGCCGTCGCCGATCCGGCCACCCCGCTACGGTTGGCCATGGCGGCGACGATCGGTTTGCTAGGAGGAGTCGTATCCTCGATCACCGGTGTGGGCATCGACATGCTGATCTACGCACTATTGGTCATGTACGACCGCTGTGATCTAAGAATCGCCATCCCAACTTCGGTTCTATTGATGGCGGGAACGAGTCTCATGGGGGTGATGCTCCGCAGTGGTCTTGCCGCAGTGGGCTGGTTGCCGGAGGGGTTTTCGTCCGAGCTGTTCTACTATTGGTTGGCAGCCGCGCCGGTCGTCGCGCTCGGCGCTCCTTGCGGCGCACTGGTGGTAAGTCGCATCGGACGTGTGCCGGTCTTGGTGTTCGTCGCCTTGTTATGCGTGTGGCAATACGTGTGGATTGCCTGGGATTCCCAATTGGCACTGGCGCCGCTAGCGATATCGCTGGCGGCAATCGGCCTGCTGTTCGGAGTTTTCAACTGGTTGCACGGACTGAAAGGTGGCACCATGGAAACGCCGCTCCTGCCGGCGAATATCGCGACCGAATCGCCCCCCGATTGAGCAACATCCGCCCACGGGCTGCGTCCCGATGGATCAAGGTGCGCGCGCAGGTGCGACTACGAATGCCCATCTAACGAGGGGCCCATCACACGTCGATATCTTGAGCCTCTTCGGCGCGATCCATGATGAAGCGGAAGCGGGCCGATGCGTCGCGGCCCATCAAATCGGCAACTACGCGATCGGTTTCCAGGTGGTCGTCGATCTCCACGCGGAGCAGCCGACGAGTGGCTGGGTTGAGCGTCGTCTCCCACAGGTCCTTGGCCATCATCTCTCCCAATCCTTTGAATCGCGTGATCTCCGGCTTGGATCGCTTATCGGCCCGTGCCAAAATCCGATCGCGTGCTTCCTCGTCGGCGGCGTAGAAGGTTTCTTTGCCGATATCGATGCGATACAGAGGCGGTACGGCGATGAAGACCCGCCCTTCTTGGATGAGCGAGGGCATGTGCCGGTAGAAGAAGGTTAACAGGAGCGTGGTGATATGATGGCCGTCGGAATCGGCATCGGCCAGCAGGATAATGCGATCGTAGCGGACGCGGCCGGGGTCCATGTTCTTGCCAATGCCGCATCCCAGGGCAGTGACCAGATCTTGCAACTCCTTGTTCTCGAGGACTTTTTTCAACGAAGCGCTCTCCGTGTTCAACACCTTGCCGCGTAGGGGGAGGATGGCCTGGTAGTTCTTGTCCCGCCCCTGCTTGGCCGTACCACCGGCCGAGTCTCCCTCGACGATGAACAGTTCGGAACCTTCCCGGCCCGCGGCTAAACAATCGCTGAGTTTGCCCGGCAATGCGGCTCCTTTGGCCGTCAGCGACTTGCGGGAAATCGACTCGGAAGCGGCGCGCGAAGCAGCCCGCGCCCGCGCGGCAGCGATGACCCGTGCCACGATCGCCTCGGCCACCGAACGATTGTTGTTCAGCCACTGCTCGAGCGAGGAACGCATGGCGGAATCCAGCACCGGCTGGACCTCGGGATTGTTCAACCGATCCTTGGTCTGCCCCTGGAACTGAGGATCCGGAATGAAGACGGAGACGATGGCGATCAAGCCCTCGCGAATGTCCTCGTGAGTGATCTTTACACCGCGCGGGATCAGGTTGTGGGTATCCAGATAGTTGCGCACGGCTTTGCTCAATCCAGCGCGAAAGCCGTTCTCATGGGTCCCGCCGCTGCCGGTGGGAATCCCATTGACGTACGACCGCACGTGCTCGTCGGTCGCCTCGGACCATTTCAGCGCCACTTCGATTCGCTCATCCCCGTCGCGCTGCATCGTAAAAGGCACCTCGTGAATTGGCCGCGCCTGCCGCTCGGCAAACACCTTATCGAGATAATCGACGATCCCCTGCTCGTGAAGAAAGACCTCCTTCTTCCCCTGAGTCTCGTCGATGAATGTCACCTTGATGCCGCGATGCAGAAAACTGGTCACCTCCAGCCGCGTGCGAATCAGCTCTGGATTGAATTCCGTCTTGGGGAAGATGGTCGGGTCGGGCGTGAAGGTGATCGAAGTACCGGACCCGCGAAATGTCCCCTTGGCTTTTTGCAGCTTGGTCGTCGGCTTGCCTTGAGAAAACTCCATCCGATACTGGCTACCATCGCGGCGCACGACGGCGATCAGTTTTTTCGACAGCGCATTGACTGCCGACGCCCCCACTCCATGCAGTCCCCCGGAGGTCTTGTAGTTCTTTCCTTCGAACTTTCCACCGGCATGCAGTTGGGTGAGGACCATTTCCAGTGCCGATTTCTTCGTCTTGCTGTGCTTGTCGACCGGAATGCCACGCCCATTGTCGGCGACCGTTACCGTCGAGCCATCTTTGTGCAGCGTGACCGTAATCTCCGTGGCATAGCCATTCATGGCTTCGTCGACGGCGTTGTCCAAGATCTCCCACACCAGATGGTGCAGTCCGGCGGTGCCCACGCCGCCGATGTACATGCCCGGCCGCTTGCGCACCGGTTCCAGCCCCTCGAGGGCAATGATGTCGTCGGCGCTATACGTTGTCTTGCTAACCGTTGCCATGGGTATTCTCGATGGTCGATGGGTTGGGGGATCGATGATTGAAGGATCGGTGCCGCTGCCGGTGGTGCCGTTGCCACGTCACCGAGCCGCTTAGGTATCGAGCGGATCGGGGGCAGTCGGTGGCGGCTCGATAACGCGTACGATCTTGCCATTCTTTTGGATTTCCAGACCGCGTCCGCCCCGCGAGGTGATGCGATACTTGGCCGTGGAGATCGTTTTCTGTGCACCCCGATTGGTTTCTACCACCAACAGGTCGCGATCGCCGGTCGAGGCCTTGAAGCCGATGAGTTGATCGTTCTTATCGAGCTTGATGAGCATCACTCCCTTCCCGGGGCCGGATAGATAATTGACCTCTTCGGCAGGACAGACCATCGCTCGGCATTGATTGCTGATCGCCAGAATCGTTTCATCGCCGTGAATGGCCGCCACCCCCACGATCTCGGCCCCCGGTGCGACGCGGGCGAAACGACGGCCGGAGCGGGTCGAGGGTTCGGCAAAGGGGGCCAAGCCGAAGCGTAGAGCCAAACCGTTGCTGGCCACCGCCAGTCCATGAACCTCTGGACAATACTCCGGGCGTTTCGGATCCTCCTCGATGTTGCCGATCACTCGCCGGTCCATCGACAGGGCGGCCACGATCCGTTCTCCATCCTTTAGTTTGAACAGTTTCTGAACCGGTTCCCCGTAGCCGGTGGACGCCGGCACATCGATCAGCCGTGCGGTGTAGCACACGCCGTAAGAGGAAAAGAGAGCGATGGTGCTGCGCGTACTGCCGGCCACGCAGGCCAGCACGCGGTCTCCTTCTCGCAGGCGACTCTTGGTGGGATCAGCGATCTGTTTTTGCCGTTTGATCCACCCATCGGCGGTCACCAGCACATGGCAATCCTCTTCGACGATGAAGTCTTCCGCGGAATACTGGGCAACTTCATCGTCGGTGACGATCTCGGTCCGTCGTCGCGCCGAGGGCGTCTTGCCGAATTGTTCGATGACACTCTCGATTTCCTCACGCACGATCTTCCATCGCCCCGAGGCGTTGGTATCGTCGGTGCTCTCCTTCAATAATCGCTCGATGGCCTGTGCCCGCTTGCGTTTTTCGTCCAATTCCTGCTGGATGAGATTGATCTCCAAACGCGCCAGCCGGTAGAGCTTCAACTCCAGGATGGCGTCGGTCTGCTCGGCATCCAACCCTCCTTTCTCCGCCGGAAATCGTTTCATGATCTTCTCGGCCGCATCCGCCTTGCCATCACTTTTGCGGATGATCCGCAAGATCTCATCCAGGGCGTCGAAGATCAGCACAAACCCTTCCAGGATATGCATCCGCCGCCGCAAACCATCGAGTTCTTGCTGCAACCTGGCGGTGACGACATCCAAGCGGAAATGGAGGAAGTGCCACAGGATCTCTTTCAACCCCAATCGCTCGGGGCGGCCGACCTCCGGATTCTCCGTGGGAACCAAGCAGGTGAGGTTGACGTTGAAATTCGTTTGTAGGTGCGTGTTCTTGTACAGGTAGGCCAGCACCTTCTCCGGGTCGGCATCCTTCTTGAGGGTCAGGTCGATTTGGATCTCCTCGGTCGAAAGATCGCGCACGTCGTCGATCAAAGGCATTTTGCCGTTGACGACCAGGTTCGCAATCTGTTCGACGAGAGTCGCCTTGTTGACGCCGTAGGGGATCGAGGTGATGCGTAGAATCTTCTGACCACGAGGCGCATCGACCAGTTCCGAGGTCCCGCGCACCTTGATGGCGCCCTGGCCAGTCCGGTAGATCTCCCGCAACTCTTCCTTGGTGTTGATCACCTGGCCGCCGGTGGGAAAGTCGGGGCCATGAATCGCATCGTTGGCGACGAGTTGATAATCTTTGATTTCCGGATCGCGGAGCAATTTTAATAGCGCCCGACTTACTTCGGCCAGATTGTGGGGCGGAATGTTCGTCGCCATTCCCACGGCGATGCCGGTCGCACCATTGACCAGCAGATTCGGAATCCGGCTGGGGAGGACCACCGGCTCCTGCCGTGTCCCATCGTAGTTGGGACGAAAAGGAACAATGCGGGGACCGACATCGCGCAGAATCTCTGCCGCGATCGGAGCCAAGCGACATTCGGTATAACGCGGGGCGGCTGCATTATCCCCGTCGATCGAACCGAAATTGCCGATGCCGTCGACCAACGGCTCGCGCATGGCCCACGGCTGGGCCATGCGTACCAGAGCGTCATACACCGATGCCTCGCCGTGCGGGTGGTAGTTCCCCGTGACGTTACCGCAGACGAACATGCATTTGCGGGGCTTGGCGTCGGCGGTAATCCCCAACTGCCCCATGGCGTAGAGGATCCGCCGCTGCACCGGTTTGAGGCCATCGCGCACATCGGGCAAGGCGCGACTGGTGATGACCGATAGGGAATAATTGAGGTAGCGCGTCTGAGCGGCCGCACGCAAGGCTACCGGCTCAATGCTCCCCCCTGTGGGATCGGATTTTCCGTTATCTCGATGTTTCGATGCTGGCTTGTCCGAATTGCGTGGCCGTCGTTTGGCCATGAATGCCTACCTCCTTCGTAAATAATCGTAGCGTTCGGACCTCCGTGCCGAAGATCTTTTCTAATTATAGAGAATGGAAGAAGCGGATAGCTTTTCGCGATTGCGGCGAACAGTCAAGGCCGATCGGCTTTGTGGCCGGTGGTGATTCTGTCGCTACTAAGGAATGAACTTGCCTCGGCACAGAAAGATGGATCGTAGTTTTCGCTCCGTATACTTGATTCGAGGCCCGCGGACCGATGAAACGAGCCAGGTAGCGCCCTGCCGCGGCGAGGTCGACAGGAAGTTGAGAATCGGTTTGCGTGCAGTGTATCGCCCTGGGATAATGAGCATTTGTGGGATGACAGCCAAGGATGAAGACCATGAAACGGATCAAAACAGGTTTGGTGGCGTGCGTTTTGATGGTGGCCGGTACTGCTGGTCAGGTATGGGCTCAAGAGGGTGCTGGGTACTCTCCACCAGCGTTCGGTAACTGGTACACCAATGGGGAAATGAATCGTGCCACGGCCCCGTTGTACGTATCGCCGTTACCGGTACCTCAGTGGGTAGGCCATACCTACATCACCTACCAACCCTTTTATCCCCACGAGTTCATGCACCATGCGCACGGCCATCGCTACCATACCTACTATGACAATGGTCGGGGGCTGAATCGGACTGCCGTTCGCTACTCCGTCGCTCCGTTCGGAGCACTGGGCAGAGGCATCGTCAAGGCGATTTCTCGTCCCCGCCCGTAAGGTTCGGCCCGCCACCCCAGTTGCTTAGGGGCGGCCAAGGTGGTTGACGCGGTATTTTATTTTCCTTTCCCTGGCACTTGAGTTCGTGATTGAGGATCGAATTGATGACACGGTCATGCGTATTGGCGATGGCGATCTCGCTGGGGGCCATCCTGTGCAGCACGGCGACTGCAGGGGGCCCTCGTGGGAGGTGGTTTGGTGGCATGGCAGCCCGCGGGGCGGCATGGAACGAAGCGATGGCCCAGACGCGGCCGTGGCATGGCGATTACTACTATCTCCCGTACGGACACCCGGTCGCCCTGGTTGTCCCCCCCAACGCCGTCATGCAGCAGAATTATTCCTGGGGGGTCTCACAGAACACGATGACTCCCATTCCCCACCAGTACATGCCGCAGCTCAACCCGGCTGTTGGCGGCCCGTTTTACGCCACGCCGCCGTGGCCTAGCCACACCAATCAGTTTGGCGTCTATCCGGTTCGCGCCCCTTGGTAAGGTCTTCCTGCTCGTATGGATGCCACCAGGGACGTGACGTACCGATCGACGAACCCGCTACGTCCACAGCTGTTGGTCAGTGTGCAATCGGTCAGTGAAGCCCAGTTGGCCATGTCGGCAGGGGTTTCCTGGATTGATCTGAAGAACCCGGCCATCGGTGCGCTGGGTTCTCCCACAGCAGAGGTCGCCGGAAAAGTCGCCGCGTTGTTGCATCAGTGGCCGTCCCGCTCGGTAGCCGCCGGTGAGCTGGTCGAGGCCGATCGCGCTCGGTGGCGTAGCTTGGCGAGGCTATTTCCCGTGATCAAATTGGGGCTGCAACATACGATCGACACGCCGTGGCCGGAGACGCTTGATGAAGCGTGCCGGTTGGTGGCCGACGCCGGCGCTACGCTTGTTCCCGCGGCTTATGCCGACTGCGAACGATGTGCCGCACCGACCTGGGAGGAGGTGTTGCGCTACTGCATCCATCGCGCTCTCCCTTACCTGCTCATCGACACGGCAATCAAGGACGGTGGTTCTCTCTTGGACTGGCTCTCTTATGCCGAGCTGCAGGAGTTGACTCGCCGCGCAACGTTGGCTGGCATTGGTGTGGTATTGGCAGGGAATCTCTCTTTGGAATCGCTGCCACGACTGGCTACTTTACCCGTGATGGCATTGGGAGTTCGCGGCGCGGCATGCCAGGGGGCACGATCGGGGAACATCGATGCGGAGAAACTTCGTAAACTAGTAGCAGTCCTCGACGCCCAACCACTGCCGGCCGGCGCTAATCCTCTGGAACGTGAGGCGTGAGACGGACGGTCCTTCGCGTCGTGTTGAATTTCTCCCGGGAACGTCGTATGTCTTCGAGTTTCGACCGTGAACCACTGACCGGCGTTATTCGTTGCCAAGACAAGATCGTCGGCGGTATCGCCCTACCTACCACCGACACGCAGCAGTTTATCGACGAGTTCAATCATTGTTATGGGCCACTGAACCTGCACATCGATCCACCGGCATTCATCCCCGCAGTGGTGCGGTCGCTCTATCCGGTAGGAGCCTACCGCAATCTGCGTGCCCCGCACCACCGTCCGGACGATCGATCCGCTACGCCGCGACGGGATGAGGACGGGGAGGAGCGGTCGTCCACCGACGACGGCTAAACGCCCGATTCGCGGTGGCGTCACTTGCCGGCGGCACGCGATAGGCTTTTCGTGCCGGATCATGTCTCCCGCGGCGAGAACATTCGCATAGCGCAAACTTGCATCGAGTGCGGCACCTTCCTAGACTGGTTTTGTTAAGGTGGTGTGAAGTCACTTTCTTTTCTCCAGCGGGGTTTGCAATGAATTGCGACGACGGGCAGGAACGGCCAACCAGCAGCGGAGGCGGCTTTTAGTCGTCGCCTGCTACGGTTCCGGTGCATCCTCTTGCCGCGGCGCAGTTCCAGCGAACATCCGCGGTGCTTGTTTTGTTTCCCTCCGGAAGAAAGGTGCACCCGATGACCAGCCATGTAGCCATCTCCCAGCGTCGCAACGTTGCCTTCTGCGGTCACAGCTCCGTGGGCAAAACCACGCTCATCGACACGTTGCTCCAGGTGACCGGTGCCGTCGACGGCGCGCATAGCGTTGACGATGGAACCAGCATATGCGACTTCGATCCCGAGGAAAAACACCACAAGCACACCATCGAGGCGAAAGTGGTCCACTGCGAACACGATGGCAATTACATTACCATGCTCGACACTCCCGGTTATGTCGATTTCATCGGCCAGACGATCGGCGCATTGGCGGCGGCGGACGCGGCGGCGGTGTGCATCAATGCGCACAAAGGCATCGAGGTGAACACCCGCCGTGTGTTCAAAGAAGCATCCACCCTACGGCTGCCGCGCTGTTTCATCCTCACCCGCATCGCTGGCGATGAAGTGGATTTCGGCTCGCTGTTGGCACGCATCCGAGACACGTTTGGAAACAACTGCGTCATGTTGAACGTTCCTCAGCAGCAGGAGGGGAACATCGTTGGAGTCTTGGATGTACTGACGCCGCCGGAGAACGTCGCCGGAGCCGTGTTGCCCATCGCGCAGTTGCATGACCAGCTTGTCGAAGCCATCGTCGAAGTGGACGAGGGATTGATGGAACGTTATTTGGAGGGTGAAGTGCCGTCGGCGCAGGAGCTGATCGACGCGCTTCCTCGGGCCGTCCTCAGCGGTGGCTTGACGCCCATCTTCTGTGTCGATGCCAAACAGCAGTTGGGACTCGATCTGCTGCTCGACGGTATCTTGCACTGTCTTCCCTCACCCGATCAACTCCCTCGCCGTGCTTGGGATACCGAGGGGAATGAAGTGGAGCTGAAACCCGACCCGGATGGTGCGGTGGCCGCCCAAGTCTTCAAGACACGCATCGATCCGTTCGTACAGAAGCTCAGTTTCGTGCGCGTCTTCAGTGGCACCATCCGCAAGGATCAGCAGGTGACGGTCGATGGTGGGCGAAAAACGGCCAAGCTTACGCAAATCCTGGAAGTTCAGGGGGGACAGACCAAGCCGCTTGATTACGCCGAAGCGGGGCAGATCGTTGCGGTGGCCAAGATGGAGGATCTGCACACCGGCTCGGTAATCGGCGAATTCCGTCTGCCAGCGATCCCTTTTCCCAAACCGATGGTCGGCCTGGCGCTGGTGTCGAAAAGCTCTGGCGACGAGAAAAAACTGTCCGAGGCGCTTAGCAAACTGGCCGAGGAGGATCCCACCTTACGCTTGGATCGCGACGAACAGTCCAGTGAACTGATCATCACCGGCATGAGCGAACTGCATTTGAAACTGATGCTCGAGCGTCTCCAGCACCGTGATCATCTGGAAGTGGAGACGAAGGACCCGCGACTGCCGTTGCGGGAGACGATTCAAGCACCGGCCGAGGGTTCGTACCGGCACAAGAAACAAAGCGGTGGACGGGGCCAGTTCGGAGAAGTACACATTCGCATGTTTCCCTTCCCCCCGGGAACCAAGCCCGAGGAGTTTGCTACCAAGGAGCGATTCCCCAACCAGAAAGCGCTCCATTATTCGCCGGAGAATAATTTCTTGTGGATCGACTCGATCGTCGGGGGCACCATTCCCGGCAACTTCTTGCCTGCGGTGGAGAAGGGTTTCAAGGAGCGTATGGCGCGAGGAGTGATCGCCGGCTATCCGGTGCAAGATGTAGCGGTGGAGGTGCATTTCGGAAAGCACCATCCGGTCGACAGCAGTGAAGCGGCCTTCAAGATCGCCGGCTCGATGGTCTTTCGGAATGTGTTCCGAGAGGCTCAACCATGCTTGCTCGAGCCGATTGTCAAACTCGATATCAGCATTCCCGAGGAGTTCGTGGGGGATGTTTACAGTGACATGAGCTCTCGCGGCGGCCGCGTCCTGGGCAACGACGCCCTAGGAGGCGGGTACCAGGTCGTCCATGCCGAGGCGCCGCTACGAGAGGTGCTCCACTACAGCCGTACTCTGAGCAGCATGACCGGTGGTCAAGGCAGCTACACGGTAGACTTCGCCCGCTACGACGTCATGCCACCCAACGTACAGCAACAATACCTCAAGGAGTTGGCCGAAGAGGAAGAGGCGGTCAGCGCTTGATGGCGATCGGGAGCGGCTTGCCTTGGCCCGTCCTCCTGGAGCTGCGGTCCGTTGGCGAGCGGTCCCGGACAGGTTCCACCATCTTGGGTGGGTGGTGGGCCCGGGGGAGGATGGTTCTGGCCCGACGGTGGGCGCGAAGGAGTCCTCAGGTTGGGCGTTAAGGACGATCCAACCAGCAGCCGCACGCCGAGCAGCGCAGGTTGCCCTCCCGGCGCCCTGCGGGGGGAAATCGGCCCCGCAGAGCCTTGCCGGTTCTGCCAGGAGCGTCTAGACTCGTAAGGAACATCACAGGGATTTGCGGCCGCTTGCAGCCTGACTGCTAAAGTGCCACCGCGTGCCTGCTGACGCACCGTTCAGCGGCTGGCGGTTTCAACAATAGCGAAAGCCAATGCACGCCGCAGTTCAATGGATGTTTGAATTGCGGCTTTTTTCGTGCCGCAATCAAGCTTTACCTCTTCGAAGACAGTTCATGCGGCAATGCAGATGAGCACACCATCCATGACCGAAAAGCACTCCGAGCACGACCGATCGGTCCCACCACCCCGTCAACGACCGGTTGTCGACGGTGGCTTCTCCACCCTCAGCGTCCACGGAGGGGAAGCACGCAGCAAACCTCTGGACGCGATCACCGATCCGATCGTGTGCAGCTCGACGTACACTTTTCCCGACACGCAGTCGGTCATCGATTTTATCGAGCAAAAGCAGCAGCGTGAGGAATACGGGCGGTATGGCAATCCCAACGAGCGGGTCGTCGAACGGAAGTTGGCGGCTTTGGAAGGGGGCCAGGAAGCGATCGTCTTTTCCAGCGGCATGGCGGCCATCGTAGGGCTGCTGATGGCTAAACTCAATGCCGGCGACGAAATCGTTTTCTTCGACCAGTGCTACCATCGATCGCGCGAGTTCTGCTTCAAACACCTGTCACGATTCGGGGTGGTGACGCACCAGGTACCAACCGGGGATTTCGCCGCCATGGAGGCAGCGATCACGCCGCGCACGCGCTTGTTAGTCAGCGAGTCACCCACCAATCCCCAGTTGACGTGTATCGACCTCGAGCAGTTCGTGGCGCTGGGAAAAGCCTATGAGGTCGAAACGCTTATCGATGCTACGTTGGCCACTCCCTACAACTTGCGCCCGTTGGACTTCGGCGTCGACTACGTACTGCATTCGGCCACCAAGTACCTGGGTGGGCACAACGACTTGCTCGCCGGCTGCATCATCGGCAGCAGTGAGAACTTGCAGGACATCCGCAACCTGCGCGGTGTGATGGGTGGGATCAACTCGCCGCACAACCTCTACTTGCTCCAACGTGGCCTGAAGACCTTCGAACTGCGCATGGAGCGTCACAATCAGAATGGATTGGCCGTAGCCCAGTTCCTCGAGCAACATCCGCGCGTCGAGAAGGTCTACTACCCTGGGCTTCCCTCCCACCCCACGCATGAAATTGCTAAGAGGACCATGCGTGGGTTCGGTGGCTTGATCACTTTCCTGGTCAAGGACGCCGACTGGCGGGAGACGGCAGACATCGTCGACCGTGTCCAACTGGCGCGCATCGGCCCTAGCCTGGGTGGCGTTGAAACGTTGATCGAGCAACCGTTGGTGATGTCCTACTACACGTGCACGCCCGAAGAGCGGCAGCGATTCGGCATTCCCGACAATATGATCCGTCTGGCCTGCGGGATCGAGAATACCGAAGATCTCATTGCCGACCTTCGCCAAGCACTGGATGGATAACAGATGACAGAACAATCCAACGCGCGATGGCATTTCCGTACCCGGGCCATCCATGTCGGTAGTTCCGCCGATCCGCAAACGGGGGCCGTCGTCCCGCCGATCCATGTGGCCACGACATTTGTCCAGCCGGGGGCAGGCCAGTGGGGCGAATTCGATTATTCGCGTAGTGGAAACCCCACGCGAACGGCAGCTCAAGAGGCCTTGGCGTCGCTAGAAGGTGGGTGTGGCAGTTTATTGTTCAGCTCGGGCATGGCAGCCACTCATTGCGCGACCATGCTCCTCAATGCCGGCGACCATCTGATCGCCGGGCGGGACATCTATGGCGGCAGCTACCGCCTGTTTCATCAGATTTGCCATCGTGCTGGTGTAGCGACTACGCTGATCGATCTGACCGATGTCGAGCAACTCGAGCGGGCTCTCCGCCCAACGTCGAAGATGCTGTGGTTGGAAAGCATCGGTAATCCGCTGCTGAGCGTCCCGGATCTCCCCCGGTGGATCGAGGTGGCCCACCGGCACGGCCTTCTGGTCGGCGTGGACAATACCTTCGCCACGCCATCCTTGATGCGTCCGTTGGAGCTGGGGGCGGATATCGTCATGCATTCGGGAACCAAGTACCTCGGGGGCCACTCCGATTGCTTGGCCGGTGCGTTGGTCGTGCGCGATGCCGATCTCCTGCAACAACTGTACTTCATCCAAAATGCAACCGGTGCAGTGCTTTCCCCCTTCGATAGTTTCCTCCTCGCCCGAGGGATGAAGACGCTTGATTTACGCATTCGTGCGCAGAGCGACACGGCGCTGCAGATTGCGATGTTTCTGGAGCAGCATCCCGCCGTGGCTCGTGTGCTGTATCCCGGCCTGCCATCGCATCCGGATCATGAGCGGGCCAAGGAATTGCTCGACGGTGCCTATGGCGCGATGATTACGTTCGAGATCCATGGCGATGTGGAGACCACTGCCCGCATCGTCAAGACGACGCGATTGTTCCAGTTGGCCGTTAGTCTCGGCGCTGTGGAGTCGCTGATCGAACAGCCCGCGACGATGTCCCACGCCAGCTACGACGCGGCAGCACGTCACGAGGCTGGTATCAGCGATGGTCTCATCCGCTTGTCGGTAGGATTGGAAGATCCGCAAGACTTGATCGCTGATCTGGATCAGGCCTTGCAACTAGCGTCTCAACTGGCATAGTTGAGGAAGTTGCGGTCCATCGTGTGCAGATCCGGAACGCCACAGGGACCACGTGCTCAGTCTCCCGTTATCCCAGGAGGTTTCCCTTGTCCGACGGTAGCAAGCCAGTGCAAGACAAGTCGCCGTTGCGGCGCGTCAAGTTGTTCACCGACGGAGCATGCAGTGGAAACCCCGGCCCCGGCGGTTGGGCGTTCATCCTACGCGACGAAAAGACAGGTAAGGAGTTGACCGGATCGGGCGGCGAACCCGAGACGACGAATAACCGCATGGAGATGCAAGCGGTGATCGAGGGCTTGAAGGCATTGAAACGACGATGCCGCGTCGACCTGTATTCCGACAGCAATTACGTCTTGCAGGGCCTGAAGACATGGATGGCAGGCTGGAAGCGTAACGGTTGGATGCGTCGTGAGAAAGGGCGGTCGCGACCGGTAAAGAACGTCGAACTATGGCAGCAGCTCGATCGTTTACTGCAACTCCACGACGTCCGCTTCCATCATGTACGAGGCCATAGCGGTCACCCGGAGAACGAGCGGTGCGACCAGATGGCAGTTGCCGCCAGCCAGCAGGTACAACGACGACGCTGATGCGCGTCCCTGATGCCACTTTTCTTCTTGCCGCCAAGGGCGCATTCACAGGTACTTATCCAGTTGATCCACCAACTGCGCAAAGTACTGCAACGCGGTATCGATCGGCTCGGGCTGAGTCATATCCACACCTGCATCGCGCAACAGGTCAAGAGGGTCTTTGGAGCATCCTCCTTTCAGGAACTCCAGGTATGCGGCCAACTCCTCTTGGCCTCCGTCGAGAACGCGGCGCGACAAGGCGATGGCTGCGGCTAGTCCGGTAGCATACTTGTACACGTAGAAGGCACGATAAAAGTGGGGAATGCGCAAGCATTCCAGATCCAGCTCCGGATCGAGCGTGAAGTTGGGGCCGAAATATTGCTCGAGCAACTGGTGGTAGGTCTGGCGGAACGTCTCGATGGTCAACGGCTGCCCTGACTCGGCCATCTCATGCGTCAACTTCTCGAACTCCGCGAACATCGTCTGGCGCACGATCGTGGCTCGAATGCTATCGATCTCGTGGCCGATCAAGTAAGCCTTCAGCCGCTCGTCGCTGGTGGTGTTCAACAGATAGTGCGTCAGCAGTTGCTCGTTGAACGTGCTGGCTACCTCGGCCACAAAAATGGTGTAATTGTAGTATTGGAAGGGCTGATGCTGCGAAGAGAAGAAGCTATGCATCGAATGCCCTGCCTCGTGCGTCAAGGTGAACAGCTCATTGAGCACCGTGGGCTTATAGTTCATCAAAATGTAAGGATCGCCATCGTAGGTGCCGCAACTGAAGGCACCGCTTTGCTTGCCCCGATTGGGGTAGCGATCGCACCAGCGACCGCGCAAACCTTCTCCCAGCACGCGGCAATACTCGTCACCGAGCGGACGCAAGGACTCGAGCACCAGGTCGACAGCTTCCTCCCATGACTTGTTGAACTCGATGTCCGCCAAGATGGGAACGTACGTATCGTAATGATGAATGGCATCCAGTCCCATTTTCTGCTTGCGCAAATCGAAGTACCGATAGACGGTGGGCAAGTGCCGGTGGACGGTGCTGATGAGGTTCTCATAAACACTGCGGGGAACATTGTCAGGGAACAGGGCCGCGTCGAGACTGGACGGATACTTTCGCGCTCGGGCATAGTAGACGTCGGTATGGATGCTGCCCGCCAAGGTGGCCGCCAGGGTATTCTTGTGTGCCTCGAACTGGGCATAATACTGGTGGAACGCCGTGCGGCGCACGTCGCGGGCGGGGGAGACCAAGAACTGCTGGAAGGTGGCGTTGGTCAGCTCGACCTCCTCGCCCTGCTCATTGCGCACCACCCCGAAGCGCAGATCCGCATCGCTCAACTGCCGGAACGCCTTGCTGGGCGTGGCTGCCATCTCTCCCTGCATGGCCAGCAGAGCCTCCTCGGCATCGCTCAACGTATGTTCGCGATAGCGAATGATTCGCTGCAGCAATAGGCGGTAGGGCTCCAATGCTGCCGACGCCAGAAACTGATCCATCGTCTCCTGCGCGATGGAGAGAATCTCAGGCCGAATGAAGCTGGCCGCCTGGCTGGCACGAACCGCAACGCTTTGGAATCGTGCCACCAGCGCTTGATAGGTCGGATTGGCCTGATCTTCGGCACTTTTCAAGAAGGCATAGGTCCCCAGCCGCTCCGCCAGCCGCTCCATCTCCAGGTCGAACTCAAGGCATCGACGTAAGGTTTCCGGTGCCTCACCCAACTGGCCACGAAATTGTCCATATTCGGCGATCCGCGATTCGAACCGACGCAAATCTTCTTCCCATGCCTGATCCGATTCGTACAGGCTGCTCAAATCCCATCGGTCTTCCTCGGGGACCTCGTCACGGTTGGGCACGCGGCCCTTCACGGTGTCCATGCTCATCGGAATGCATTGCCTCTTGGCGAGAATTGGCTAGAGTTCCTCAGTATCTATTGCGGCATCCATTGCGGCACGCGCTGCCTCGCATTGTACGTCCTTCCTGCGAGCCGCAAACCGCCCACTCCGCTCCATCGTCGAAGGTCGTTGGAAGGCACACCTTCGATTTTGCAGTTTCATCGTGGCGCTGTTTTTCATCGTGGCGCTGGTTCACCGCTGGAGCTAGGCCACCGATAGGAGGGATCGCCGTCGGCGGTCCGCGGAGGCGGCCTTCGGACCGGGGGCCCCACCTGGAGCCATCCCGGTTTCGGGTGGACGCGTTGGGGGCTACCGACGCCTAGTCGCGGTGCGTGGCGGTTAGCAGGCATTTACGGCGATCCCCCGCACCGCTTACCGGCCCGCGCTAAAGATGCTGAGGATCGAGCGCTGGTCCGCGAGCCCTGCTTTTCGTGGGCCACGGTTATGGGCAGGAAGGATTTCTTTACCAGTGTGGGAACTCGCCGGCGGCAGATCGGTAGATTCCATGGTGCGATTTGCCATTGACGAAGCCAGGAGGAGATTTCTAGTGTGCGAATCGGGGGGAGCAATGGAGAGGTGGCGCAGAGCGCGGCAGCGGCTGACTCGGGCTGGAGCAAACGGAAGTGCAACCAAGGCAGGTGGATAGCTGGGCAGCATGGCCAAATACCGGCTCCGCCATGCGCCAGCCCCTCCCAGCGCCTCGTCGGTCCCTGTACACCATCCTCGGGGCCGCCTTGATCTTGGTGTTCGTCTGCTCCGGGTGCAGCACACAGCGCTTTCTCATCCGTCGCGATACTCCCGCCAATCCGCTGGCCTCTCAGTTGCAATTGGAAAGTCGCGCAGGTCCTCAGATTAGCAGTCGATCGCGGCAAGTGCTGCGTCGATACGCGTTGGAAGAACGGTATGCCGATGATGCAGCAGAATGTTTAGTCGCTCTGCAAGAGCTGGCGGCGGTCGAGGCCGATAGCGAATTGGTCTACGCGGTTGCCGAGGTGGCTTATGTGCTGGGCAAACAGGCCGAAGAGGAAGAACGGTACGCCCAAGCACTGGACATGTTCGGTGTATGCGTTAGCAATGCGTACATGTATCTGTTCGCCACCGAGTTCGACAGCACACGCAACCCCTACGATCCACTTTTTCGATCGGCCTGTGACCTTTACAACGTGGGGCTGGAGTCGACCCTGAGGTTGGTCAATGCCAAGGGACAGTTGCAACCGGGACGAAGTTACGAGGTATATGCGGGCAAGGAGAAGTACCGCGTGCATACCGTCGTGCGCGGCAAATGGCATCCCGAAGAGATCGATCACTTCGAGTTTGTTAGCGACTATGAGGTCGAAGGCCTTCCCAGTTCAGGAATGACCTATGGTTTGGGAGTTCCCTTGATTGCCGTGCGGAAGAAGGGAGATGACAGCGATCCTCGCGAAGCCTACTATCCGCCCGGATTGAGCTTTCCCATCACCGCGTTACTGCGCGTCGTCCCCGGCAGTGGCGCGGCGAAAACGGCGGTCGAGCACCGGCATCAGTGCGTGTTGGAATTCCACGACCCGTTGGCACTCAACGATATTGAAATCGCGGGACGCCTGGTACCGCTGCAGACAGACCTCAGCACGGCATTGGCGTACTTTCTGGACAGCCCCCAATTTCGCGAGCAAAGCCAGGCTACCCTAGGACTGCTGAATCCAGACAAGACGCAGAAACACCGCGGCATCTACATGCTCGAACCGTTCGACCCCCATCGCATTCCCGTGTTGATGGTGCATGGTCTGTGGTCGAGCCCTGTTACTTGGATGCCCATGTTCAACGATTTGCGGTCTTTCAACCGCATTCGCTCGAACTACCAATTCTGGTTCTACCAGTACCCGACGGGGCAACCATTCTGGCTCAGTGCCACTCAGTTGCGTGAGGATTTGACCGAGCTGCGGCGACGCCTCGACCCTGATGGCCGCTACGAGCCGCTGAAGAAGATGGTGTTGGTGGGGCACAGCATGGGGGGGCTGGTCAGCCGACTGCAGACGATCGACAGCGGCGACAGCTTCTGGAGAATTCTTAGCGATCAACCTTTCGAAGCAGTGAAAGGAGATCCGGAGTTGAAGCACAAACTGCGCATGGCCGCTTTCTTCCAACCGGATCCCTACATTCGCCGTGTGATCACCATCGGCACGCCCCATCGTGGCAGTGACTATGCCAATGACACCACCAAATGGCTGGGACGCAAATTGATCAAGCTGCCGTCCAGAGTCGTCCAAACCGGCCAGCAATTGGTCAGTTTGAATCCAGGCGTGTTTCGCAACACGGATTTGTTGATCAGCAACACCAGCATCGACAGCCTCAGTCCGGATTCGCCGATCTTTCCGGCCATGCTTCGTGCGGCCCGGGCGCCTTGGGTCAAATACCACAATATCATCGGCGTGACACCGCCGTCGAAATGGATTCTGACGTCGGGGGAACCAGGTGACGGAGTGGTCAGCTATTTTAGCGCCCACATGGACGACGTGGAATCGGAGATCACGGTCCCCAGCGAGCACTCGTCCATTCACCGGCATCCGAAGGCCATTGTCGAGGTGCGCCGGATTCTGCTGCACCATCTGGACGAACTCGAATCCGAGTACCGGGTTGCCGAACGATTGGCTGAGCACGAGACGAGCGAATCGCTTCTTCCCTTGGTGTTTCGTGCTCCCTGACGTCTGCGACGAAGGGGTAGTCCTTTGCTGGGGCGGACGGCAATTGGTGAGGAACTGCCGATGGGAGAGGCGGGGCGACTTATAATGAGTTGGTTGCCCATCGCGTTGGTGGTTGCAGCCCCGCTGAGTAGGCAACCATAGCTAGCGGGCATTGCTTGGCAATCTCTGTATAACCGTTCCCCAAGTCGATTGAACTATGGCACGCTCGAAGGTAGGTCCGTTCTTGCTGGAAACTCCATTGGGATCTGGGCCTGGCAGTTCGACCTACCGGGCGCTGCATGTGCAACAACGCAAGTTGGCGGCGTTACGTGTCTTTTCCTTGCCGATGGGGATGACGCCGGAAAGCCGTCGCGATTTTGCCGCCGAGCTTGAGGAGCTCAAATCGCTTTTGCACCCGCATATCGTCCGTTGCTATGGAGGTGGCTTTGACCGGCGACGCGCCTTTTTGGCCTACGAATTGGTCGAGGGAGAATCGTTGGAATCGTTGGTCGCGCGGCGAGAGCGATTGCCTTGGGAGACCGCATTTGACTTCAGCGAGCAGATTGTCAAAGCGCTGGAGTACGCCCATCAGCGCCGGTGGATCCATGGCCGTTTGTCTCCCCGTCAAGTGCTTGTCGACGCCACCGGCGTAGTGAAAGTAACCGGATGGCGGCGCGGCGTGGTGGCGGCCACTGTCCGCTCCAAGGATCGGCAGGACGACCGGATCTTCAATGCCCCGGAGGTGAACCGAGGAGAACCTCCCACCGAAAAAAGCGATCTTTATTCCCTGGGGGTCCTCACGTTCTACATGCTCAGCGGACGGCTTCCCTATGAAAGCGTGGAAGAGCAGCAAGCGGCGGCCGAGAGGCAGGATAAGCCGCCGCGAGTCAGTCCGCATGTGATCGATTGCCCCGTCTGGCTCGATGCAGCGGTCGCGCAATTGCTTGAACCGCATCCCAACGCACGACCCTTCAGCGCCGCAGCCGTTTTGCTTGCTTTTCGCGAGGCGAAACGACGCCAGGCCGAAGGGGCCGGCGTATTGCAACACGTTGCCTCAGGGTTCAGTCCATTGCAGGTCAAAGCCGATCGGCAAGAGGCCGAGCGATTGCTGGGAATCGACAAGGAAAGGAAGCGCAGCCAACGTCGCGATTTCGGGCCACCACTGTGGGAGCGGCCTTGGTTCTTGGCCATCGTATTGCTGTTGGCCGTCGCTGTGGTGGTGTGGGCCTTGCTCCCCCCCAGCGAGTCGACCTTGCGGGCGCGGGCCGTCCGCTTGCTGCCTCCGGAAAGCGAAGAGTGGACCGACTGGAACGCCGCCCGCGATAGGTACCTGACGCAAATCCTCGAACGCTTTCCCGAGGGGGAGCATGCCACCTGGGCGCGCGAGCAAATCGCCTGGATCAACGCTCGAGAGGCCGAGCGGCGATTGGAGCGCGACGCGCGCCGCAACCGCACCGCCGATTGGACGGATGCCGAGACGCAGTTCTGGCAGGCACGCCAGCTGGAGCAATTCGAGGACCGCCAATCCGCCCTATTGGCCTACCAGGCGCTGGTGCGCCTTTATGGTGACGTCGACCAAGCCCAGGATCTGGTATATCTGGCTCGCGAGGCGATCCAACGCCTGCGCAGTGGCAGTGCCGAGGACAAACCGGTGTGGGAGTTTCTTGAAGCCAAACTGCAACAGGCAGAGGAAGCCTACCGCCAGGCTCGACTGCTCGAAGCGCGACAGATATGGGAAGCCATCATCCAGCTTTACGATGGTCGCGAGGATGTGGGCCCGCTGGTCGAACAAGCCAAAGCACGCATAGCTGAATTGGCGCCTCGCCGCTAGTCATGCTCGCTCGGTTCCCGGCACCCTTGATCCCTACCGACCGCCTTGCTGCCCAGCGACCGGGCGGCATCGAGTCGAGGTCGGCGGCCGCATGCCAGCGAGCGGAGGTTACGGTTCCAGGCGACGGGCTAGCACTTCCTCCGCCAACGGAATGATCGTCGGATTGCCGATCACATCGGTGCGCAGGATGTCGTCAGGGCTGGCCGCCTCATTGGCCGCTTGGTATTGGACGATGTAGGCGCCCACCTGCAAGTAGTTTTTCTGGAAAGTGGGTGGCCAGAACGCTTCACTGCGATTGGCCAACGTCCGCGCCAACAACCGCGTTGCGCGACCGCTGAACCCGCTGAGAACCATCTCCAGACGGCCCGAACTCTCGCGGTAGACGTAGAACACCAGTGCCGCATCTTGCCCCCCCGCATAGGCCCAACTGCCATCGGCCTGTTCGTAATAGATCCCGGGTTCGTCGACCGTTTCGGTCTTGCTCAATCGCAACCCCGCCGAGGCACAGGGAAGGTGTGGATCAATGTCCCGGTAGCGGAGGAAAAACGGGCAATGCCGATCGGCAGCCTTTTCGACATCGTCTTCCGACTGAAACGGTGTCGCATGGAACGTGTCGGCAATGACGTTCTCGACCACCGGATTGCTCTTTACGCTCCCGAGGCATACCAACGCCTTGTCGCCGGTGTTGGAGGCGAAGGCATCGTACACTGCTTGCGAACGAGCGACAACTTGCTCCAAGGGGACGTTGCCCGGACTCCATACCAAGGTTTGCTTCAGCATCTCGGGGTGCGAAGAATACCGGGCCGCGTCTTGATCATCGCGATCTCGGATCAATTTCTCGGCTCCGCCAAGGGTGGAGACTCCGTTGAGCACTTCTCCCATCAGGACGGCGTCGGATGCCACGATCCAAGCATTTTCCGGCGTCACGTCACCATCAGGGCGTCGTACCCCCATGCAGATCTCCAGCTTCTTACGCCGCGCCAACAATTCCCAAAACTTCTCGGGCTTCACCGCGAACAGGGCCCCCGGCAAGGAGTCGGCGGTGGCGTACCCATGTTCCACCAGATAATCGCAAATCCGCGACAAAGCCTCCAAGGGAATGAATTTCACTTGATTCTTCAACAATGAAGCGACCTGGTGGCGATCCAGCCCCGTGTACTCCACGATCGCCTTGATCGTACCCGGTCGCTTGCGTCGATCAGGGGTATGGCCCAGCAGTTCGGCTAATCGAAATTCGTAACGCACGGTTATGTACTTTCTAGAAGGGAATGTATTTTTGCTTAGAATCCCAGAAACGTTCTCTTAAAGCAAGATTAAGCACCATTGGCAAGTCGGGCCACCCCTCTTTTGGAGCTGCGTCAAGAAATACGGGAAATCCTTCATGGTCTTGCGCTTTGCTCCGGCAATCTGGCAGCAATGGCCCGCGCCGGCCAAACGCTACATGCCCAACACTTGGGCCACGACCGAGCGAGCCGTGGCCGGCACGGTAGTGCCCTCCACGACCACCCGACCGTCGGGGAAGATGGTAAGTGTGTGGGAGGGGGTTTTCAATCGCGTGAAAAACCGGTTTTCCACTACCTCCCCTGCCTCGCGTAATCGAGCCGACCAGGTGGTTGATCGCGCCACGGGAGTGGCCAAATGAATCTGTACGGCATTCTTGCCGCACAAGACGTTAGTATCGGAAGAAAGCGTGCCGTTCAGGAACGGAAACCGTCGCTGGCCGCAGCATGGACAGTTCGGATTGCGTGGCAAGGCCAGCTTTCTCGATTCCACGTTCCACGTGTCGATAATCACCAATTGCGAATCCAATTCGCTGCCATGACCGCTGAGGATTTTCAGCGCCAGGGCGGCTTGCCAGTTGGCGACAACGCCCACCGCCGGAGCAAGCACCCCCGCGGTATCACAGGTTTCTACGCTACCTGCCGGCGGTGGATCGGGGATCAGGCATCGAAAGCATGCCGTTTTTCCTGGAATAATTCCCAAGACTTGTCCCGCCGCTCCCAGGCACCCACCGTGAACCCAAGCAATGTCTTGGGAGACGGCATAATCATTGAGGAGAAACCGTGTTTCAAAATTGTCGGTTCCGTCAAGAATCAAATCGCAGCCTTCTGCCAGCGCGGGGAGATTGCGGTAGGAGATGTCTTCCACGCGCGGATCAACGTCGACCTCGCTGTTGATCGCCTGTAGGGCGGCAGCGGCGGCTACTGCTTTGGGAATTGATTCGGCTGCATCGCGCTCGGTAAACAGACATTGGCGTTGCAAGTTGGACCATTCCACCCAATCCCGATCGACGATGCGCAAGGCGCCCACGCCGGAGCGCGCCAGGCGTTCGGCGATCGCTGTACCGAGCGCACCGCAGCCGCACAGAAGCACGCGCGATTGGCGCAACAGCCGCTGTCCCGCCTCCCCCAAAGGGGCAAAACGAATCTGTCGTGCGTATCGGTGGTCCGCTTCGCTCATGGTGGTTTCTCTGTCCTCCCTCCCTGCTGAATGGCCTCAATCCGTCCGCTGATCAAAGGTCGACTGAACGGAAGGAGGGCGGCTTTAAAAAGCGAGAGCCCTCGGTCACTCAGTCACTCAGTCGCCGGGCCTGCGAATCTGCATTGCTTCCGACGCCGAGCCTCAGGTATCGTTCCCTGCATGATACCGTCGACGGCGCCATTGCGTGAGGATGCCCATGCAGATCGATACTAGCATCATCGTTCCCATGTACAACGAAGTGGAGAGCGCTCCGGCGGTGATCCAGGAGATTATCGATGTGATGGACCGATTGCCACTACCGTGGGAGTTGATCCTCATCGACGATGGATCCACCGACGGAACGGCAGCGTTGTTGGATCGCTTGGCCGAAGAAGATCCGCGGTTGATCGTGGCCCATTTTCGGCGGAATTTCGGTCAAACGGCTGCCCTTCAAGCCGGGCTGGAACTGGCCTCGGGAAGAAGGATTGTCCTGTTGGATGGCGACGGCCAGAATGACCCAGCCGATATTCCGATGATGTTGAGTTGGTTGGATCGGGGGTACGACTTGGTCCACGGATGGCGCAAAGAGCGTCGAGATGCCTGGTTAACCCGCCGCGTTCCCAGCCGGATCGCCAACTGGTTGATCTCCAAGGTAACGCGTTTCCCCATTCATGATCTGGGATGCACTCTCAAAGCGATGCAACGAGAGATCGCCGATGAATTGGAGTTGTACGGAGAGATGCATCGTTTTATTCCCATTCTGGCTCATTGGCGGGGCGCCCGGTGCGTCGAAGTGGTGACCCATCACCGCCCGCGCCGCTTTGGCAGTAGCAAGTATGGCCTGTCACGCACCGTTCGCGTGCTGCTGGATCTGTTGACCGTCAAGTACATGTTGGACCATTTCAGCAGTCCCATGCGGTTGTACGGACGCATGGGGTTGGTCTTCACCACGGTGGGAATCGCCTGCCTATCGGCTGCGGTCGTCTCCAAATTGTTTTGGCACGCAGACATGACCTCCAACCCGCTGCTGATGCTGGGCTGTATCCTCAGCGTCGTCAGCCTCCAGTTCTTTGCCATCGGCTTGATTGGCGAGGCCAATACGCGGATGTATTACCGCCGCGGAGGCCGTCGACCGTTTGCCATTCGCCGGACGGTCCACCATGGTGGTCCTGCTGAAGAAGTGGTCGGCTTCAAACGCGTCGCCTGAGGGAAAGAGGGGAGAAACGCTACCCACACCCCCACCGGTCCAGGCTGCAGGTGGTGAGGTATTTCGGCGATTCCTCGATTCCGGATACGATCGCTTGGCGACCACCGACCAGTCGGGGACAAGCGACACCAGGACGGTGGAGGAGACACCTGGCGCAGGAGGCGGAGCTTAGTGCTCCGCCTCCTACTCCCTCCTGGTTAAAACGAAACGTGTTATCGATCCAGTGTCCCCCAGAACACATCGTTGCCACGAATAATGTGAAATCGTCTCTCCTCGGCAGTGCGCCACTCATCGGACTCCAAGATCCAGTCGACGTCGTCCCACTGAGCTGTCTGCCATTGCAGTAGGCCGACGAGAATGTCTCCGGGTCGGATCTGCGCACGGTCAGCTAATCCCCCACGAGTGACCGCCACGACGCGCATTCCACCTTGGTAGCTGTCATCGATTTGCTGCACGTCACTTGGATCCATTGGTTGCAGTCGCAAGCCGAGGATGGCTTCTGCCGAGCGGGCGGGGGCTGGGGTGGAAGTCAGCCGCACGTGGCTTGCCCCCGACGAGGGGCCGGTGGCCAGATTGACCGCCAGCGTCGTGCCATCTCGCTCCACCTCGACCTCCACATCACCCCGGTTTTGCGCTGAAAGCAAAGCCAACTCCAGATGCAGCCGATTCTCCACTCGGCGTCCAGCCAAGCTGCGGATGACATCTCCCCGCTTGAGTGCCGTAGCACTGCTGCGGTCGACCACGATCTTTTCCCGAATTCCATCTCGCTCGGTGCGGTAGGTAAACACATCGTTGCGTCGATCGCGCAGGGAACCAACCATCTCCGCCGCTACCTCGATGGCTTTGTCCACCGGAATAGCGAAGCCGATCCCTTGGGCGCCGATGCGCACCGCGGCATTGATGCCGATCATCACGCCGTCGGCGTTCAGCAGCGGGCCACCGGAATTACCCGGATTGATGCTGGCATCGGTTTGAATCAAATCGGGATATTCACGCACTCCGTTGACAGGAATTTTTCGGTGCAACGCCGAAATGATGCCCTCGGTGACGGTGTGGTGATATCCGAACGGGTTTCCGATGGCGATGACCGGTTCCCCCAGCATCAAGTCGGAGGAGGTGCCTAATTGGATCTCCGGCAAGGGCTGAGGGGGGCGAATGCGAATCAGTGCCAAGTCGGTAGCCTCGTCTCGAGCCACCAGTTGCCCGGCGAAACGACGACCATCGTACAAGGTCACATCGATCCGCCCCACGTCTTCAACGACATGCTGGTTGGTAAGGATGTAGCCCGACGAGTCGATGATGACACCTGCTCCCATGCCATTGATAGGATCGGTGTCACGTAGGTTGTTCTGTCGGCTGACGGCCTTGGTGCCTTCGATATTTACTACGGCTGGTCGAGCGGCCTCGATGGCCTGGACCGTGCGCGTCCTTCGTGCTGTGGAAGGCTCGGCCGACGCGCAGTGCCTGGTAGCCGATGCTGGGCCAAGCAGTGCGACGCCGAAAGCTAGACACCTCAACGCGCGAAGTCTTGTGGACTGCGTCATGGACACCCTTCCGAGCGGGAAATCGGTTGGGAGCGATCACGATTTTTGCGGGTCATCGCCGATCGCCACGGACAGCCAGCATCACCCCCTGTGAGCGGCGTGGCATGCCCATTGAAATCGGTCGCACGGCTTACGCTGCTTCATCCGGCAATGTGGCGTCGGCAGTAGCCGCCTATTTTGACATCGCGTCAAGCTGGGAAGAATCTCCGGGCTAGGTGGAGGGGCCGGGTTCCGCAGAGATTAGCTGGCATCCTCCTGGTGATCCATCATCCGAATGTACTGACGCAACCGCTCCAGCTCATCGGTCGTATCCTTCAGCTTGAGCATGTTCTCCACGCGTTTCCGCAGTTCCACCTTGTTGATTGGCTTGGAAAGGAAATCATCCGTGCCGGCTTTGACAGCCCGCTCGATATCTCCCAATTCGTTGAGAGCGGTGACCATCAGCACCATGATCCGCGAGGTTTCGGGGTTTTCCTTCAATTGCTGGCAGACTTCGAAGCCATTGAGTTTGGGCATCATCACGTCCAGGAGAACCAGATCAGGTTGAAAGGAAGCCACTTTCTCCAATGTATCCTGCCCATCGACAGCAAATTCGGTTTCGCAATCGATCGTTGCCAACAGGGCTTCGAGCAGTTCCCGATTGGCCGCATTATCATCAGCGATCAAGATTCGATAGGGACGCTTCACCGGTCGCTTCCTTCCTGGATGAGCTTTAGCCAACTACACCAACACGTGGCAGTTCATCGCGCACCAACCCAACCCATCTGATGATGGTTCTAAGTGGCGGGACGCGCTGCGCCAAGGAGAACTTAACAAACGGCAGTCGGAGATGGAGCAGGGACAGGGAATTGCAGGCCCAGTTGACGGACCTCCTCGCGAATTGCTCGATGCTGATCGCCGTCGTGCGGATCGGCCAACGCGCGCAGCATCCATTGGGCGATCTGCTTCATTTCGTCGGCCCCCATGCCGCGGGTAGTCAGCGCGGGAGTGCCGATGCGGATGCCGCTGGGATCCATCGGCTTGCGTTGATCGAAGGGAATCATGTTCATGTTGACCGTGATCCCACAATGATCCAACACCGTCTCCGCCTGCTTGCCAGTGGTACCAATGCTGGTCACGTCGGCGAGGACCAAATGGTTGTCGGTGCCGCCACTGACAAGGCGCAGTCCGCCGGCCGCCAGACGATCTGCGAGGACTCGTGCATTGTCGATCACCTTGCGTGCATAGTCCTTGAACGCCGGTTGGGCGGCCTCTTGCAGACAAATGGCCTTTCCGGCAATCACGTGCATCAGCGGGCCACCTTGCAGCCCTGGAAAGACGGCACTATTGATCGATTTCAATTCCGCTTGACGGCATAGAATCAGTCCGCCACGGGGACCACGCAGCGTCTTGTGCGTGGTGGTGGTAATAAAATCGGCTACGGGGACTGGATTGTCATGCACTCCGGCGGCGACCAGGCCCGCATAGTGGGCCATGTCCACCAGCAGCTTCGCGCCGCAATCGGCAGCGATCTCGGCAAACCGCGCATGAGGAATCTCGCGCGGATAAGCACTCGCCCCAGCGACGATCAGTTTCGGGCGATGCTCCTTCGCCAGCCTGGCCACTTGATCAAAATCGATGCGGTGCGTACGCGCATCCACCCCGTATGCGACGAAGTTGTACAATTTGCCCGACAGATTCAGCCGCATCCCATGCGTCAAATGGCCTCCCTGGGCCAAGTCGAGCCCGAGCACGGTGTCCCCGGGCTGCAAGCAGGCAAAGTAGACGGCCGCATTGGCTTGGGACCCAGAATGCGGTTGCACGTTCGCTGCTTCCGCTCCAAAGAGTGACTTGGCACGCTCGATGGCCAGGGTTTCGACCACGTCCACATGTTCGCACCCTCCGTAGTACCGGCGACCCGGATAGCCTTCCGCATACTTGTTCGTTAGCACGCTTCCCACGGCTTGCATCACCGCCGGCGAGGTGTAATTCTCGCTAGCGATCATCTCTAGCCCTTCCTGCTGACGCTGATATTCCGCTTGAATCGCGGACCAGATCTCCGGATCGGTCGACTCAATGAAGCTCATGTAATCTGCCTATTCGCTACCAAATAATGCCATACCCGTCCCCAAAATTTGCTTCCCGCCGAGGGGCTGCGCCGGTCACCCTACGTCGAGATCCGGGCCGTCGAACCAGGCCAGGGCCCTAGCGCCCCTCGCCCAGCTGCCATTGTTGGCCGGGCGGCCAAGTTCGTCAACGCGCGAGTTGCAAGGGAGGGAGCACCGATTGTCCGCAGCCAGCCTCCCGCGACGGCTTCGCTCCTCGAATTTCCCCCGCAGCGGCGATCGGTCACAGTTGCGAGTAGGGCTTCGGCACCCACCACGATTGATGAATCTTGCTGACGGTCCCTTTGTACTTGGGCACCTCCCGCAACACCTGCCAATCGGGATGCTCGCGAAAACGCTCCCATGCCGCTTCCAGTGAGGCCTGGTCATCGTAGACGGTCATGTAGGTCAGACTGGGCCGTGTGTTGCCGATCAGGGCTTGTCCCATGAACACCGGTTGGATGCCACAGTCGAGAAAGATGGGCACCTCCCCGGAGTTGAACATTTCCACCTTCAGATGGCCCAGATGTTCCGTGGGGCTTTCATAGGTGCGCATTTCGAACAATCGTGGTTTACCAGCCTCCCTCTGCGGAGGTACCGCCACCTGAGGCCAACAATCGAAGGCCCACAACAGCTCACTGGTAATGCGTCGCAGGATGGGAGCTTTGGCGGGAATCGCCAAATAATCTTTGGCGGCCTCCAGGTATTGGGGATCGTCGTACAACTTCAAGTCGGCCATGGCCACCGCCTCCACGGACTCTCCGGGGATTATCAACAGGACCTCGATCACCTCGCCGGCCTGTGCCTGATCGAGAACACCGATCGGGCCTAATCCTTGACGATTCAGGGCGGGAAGCAGGGCGTGTTGCAAGTAGTCGTCAAGCCGCTTTTCCGCCGCTTCATCTTGCAGCTTGTAGATGCGAACCTCGATCGCTTGTTTCTCCTCCCCCATCGTCGCGCGGGCCATGAACAGCATCATCCCCAACAGAAGCCAGTGTCGTAAACGCATCATGTTACCTCAATAATCGAAAGCAGAGAATTGTGCCACTGCATCATGCCATTGCCAACGGGCCCCATTATACTTGACCACCACGAGGCAAACGAAGAAGGAGGGGCATCTGTTGAACACGACCGATCGTCGAACTGCTACTCGGCCGCCCAAGAGAGCCGCCTGGCGAGATCGATTGTATGTAATCATCTTCGAAGCAGATACGCCCGCTGGCCAATGGTTCGACGTGGGCCTGCTGGTTGCCATCCTGCTGAGCATCGTGATCGTCAGCCTGGAGACGGTTCCCTACTTTCAGAACACATCGCCGTGGCCGCACGTGTTGTATGGCGGCGAATGGGCCTTAACCATTCTCTTCAGCATCGAATACGTCGGTCGCCTGGTGAGCTCGCGACGCCCTTGGCACTATGCCCATAGTTTCTTCGGAATCATCGACCTGCTGGCTTGCCTCCCCATGTACTTGACGCTTCTCGATGTAAACTCGAAGTCGTTGATGATTCTGCGCAGCATTCGCCTATTACGGGTCTTTCGCGTGTTGAAACTGATGCGGATGCTGCGCGAGGCGCACGCCTTGCGCGAAGCGGTATGGCGCGCGCGGGATCGCATCCTGGTCTTCGTCGCGGTGGTGCTGGTGGCGGTAACGATCAGCGCCACGTTGATGTATCAGATCGAGCACGGGTTGAATCCTCGCTTTTCGTCGATCCCGATGGCCATGTACTGGGCCATCGTCTCGTTGACCACCGTGGGGTATGGCGATATCACGCCGATGACAGCGGTCGGCAAGTTCATTTCGGCCATGTTGATTCTGCTGGGCTACAGCCTCATCATCGTCCCTACCGGCTTTGTGTCGGCAGAAATCCAGTCGCTTAGGCGGGCTCACGACTTGAATAGCCGTACCTGCCCGCGATGTTTTCGCGCCGGACATGCCAGGGAAGCGAACTACTGCGACATCTGTGGCGAACCTCTGGTCCATCCTGACACGAATCAGGGCTCGGCCCCGCTTCCCTCGCCAGACTCATCAGGCACTTGAGGATAAGCGGTGGAGCCAGCGCAGTGGGTATAGGGCGGTCAATAAGAAAATGACCAGCCGCCCGATGTTACCCACGTGGATCAGTACGATTCCCTGGTCCTGCTGCACTACCTCTCGAGCCGGGGATACCACATCAGGCGCCGGTAGCTTCTCACCAGGCAACAACGTCATGGCCGCACGATCGTTGACCGCCAACCGACCGCGAAACGAAGAGGCGAAAAATCCTCGGTACCAGAACCCTGTCCCTTCTGGAGGCAACGTGTTGTATTCCTCCCATTGCTCTGGCGTCAATTCCCCAGGGGTCAACCACGGGACAGAGCGCTCGGCGAGTTCCACCACCCAAAAGCCATCCTCCATGCGCACCAGATGCAAGGGAGTCACCGTCGAGGCATCGGCCGCGTTTTCCCCATAGAAGGGGCGAAAGAACCAAGGGCGGTATTGTCCCAACTTGTAGTTCGCATCGGCGGTCCACGCCTCATAGGGGTGATAGGCGTTGGCCAAGGCGTTTTCCCCCAACTCCTTCAGAATGGCCACGCGCCAACTAATCCCTGAGTCGCCGTCGGGCGGGGGCGGTAGATGACCGTGTTGCGCCTGATATTCGGCCAGCGCTTTGGCTACCATCTGCATGGCGATTCGCCCTTGCTGCATGGGATCCGCCGTCTCCCGTGACGGCATCAACAGCCCCAGCACCAACAAGCACGCTCCCGTGGCGACCACAACCTCCATCCGTGCCCCCCCATGCCGGGCGTCTATACCGCGGGCAGTGGTCTCGCTCCCCAAAGGTGCCGCGCTGTGCTGTTGCACTTCCTGCCGCGCCGCTGCAAGGATCTGCCACCACAGGAGCAGTACGAAGGCGGCAACGGCCAATCCCCACAATCCAAATAGACTGATGGCCGTAGCATGCAGTGTCATCGCGTAAAAGAGATGACTGGTTCGCAGCTGGACATCGCCCGATTGCATCGCAGCTCTCGTGAAACGTAGCGTCCCGCACGCGGTTATCTACTGGGGCGGCGGGCCGGTATCAACCCACGTGCTGTCGCTTGGCTAGGACTAGGACTGACCCCTGGGATCGGTCGGTTGCGGCATTCCCTGCGTTCGCGTCGGAAAAGATCAAAGATGGTAGAACTGACTTCTAGTGTAACCAGGTGCCAGGTGGGAATTCCAAGCATTCCCCCGGGGAAACTTTGTGAATTTCGTAACACCTCCCGCATAATCGGACGTGGCCCCGTGGACCATTGGCGGGCAACGGAGTGAGCACTGTCAACAGCACGGACAAGGTCGCTGCGCTCAGCGGGCGTTTTGAAGCAGGGCCAACAGATCGGCCAACTGTTGTGGGGTGAGCACCTCGCCCAGGCCGGCAGGCATGATGGAGGTTGCGCTGGGACGGCTTTCGACAATCTCATCGCGCTCCAGGGTAACTTGTTGATCTGCCGAGGTTTGCAAGGTAATGCGCCCGCCCTCTTCAGCAACCACTAACCCTCGCAGGACCCGACCATCCGCGGTGAGTATTTGCTGCGACCAAAAACCTTGTTCGATGCGCGCACTGGGGAAGAGGATCGCCTCCAAGAGGGCTTCCGGAGTGCGTGATCGCCCGATGTGCGTCAGCTCGGGACCAATGCGGCCACCTACATATCCCAGTTGGTGACAGGCGCTGCAGGCGGCTCGCGAACTGCGAAAAACCTGAAGGCCGCGCAAGGCGTCGCCGGGGGGCAAGCGTTGGAGCACTGCCTGCACCTCCGCCAGCACATCGGCGGGCGGTGCCGATAACCGTGCATCGATCTGTTTTGCCAGTTCCCGCACGGCCGAACTGCGGTCTTGGTAGAGTTCCACCAAAAAACCTTGAGGCAACGTGCGGGCCACCGGCAGGTCGTCCAGCCGTTGGAGCGTCTGCCGGTCCAGGAGTTCGTCATCGGCGGAGGCGATGGCACGCAGCCAGTGGACCACATGCGATGGTTCGGCTTCCGCCAGATGGTCAAGTGCCCAACGCGCCGCTGCCTCGCTCCATACCATTTTCGACAAGATCTCCCATCGCCCCTGTTCGACGACATACCGCAGCAGGTCCGGATCGGCGATCCTCGTACCACGAGGAAGCGCCGCCAGGTAAGCCACACGCTCCGCGGCAGTCGTCGAGGCATGCATACGTGCTCGCAGGGAGGTCACCAGCGGCTTCCAATCCTCACCACTCAGGTCCCATGCGGCCAACAGTGGCAGGAGGCGCGGTGGATCCCTCTCGACCAGGGCCATGATCGATTCTTGCCACGCCGACGGTGGCGACCTGCCTTCCCACCGGCGGAGGATCGGTTCAAGTTGGGGTAGTCCGATGTGCCCCGCGCGTGCGGCGACGAGCTGGTCGCCGACCCACTGCTGAACAACCGGCTGGTCACGCCACGCATCAATGACTGGCAACCACAGCGATGCGGCCGAGGAGTTCCCCTGTCGCCATTTTTGGTCGAGTACGTCGAGGAACTTCGCTGCCCATGGAGGGTGTTCGGCCAGGATAGCAGCCGTCTCCGCTACCACCTCGCCGTCGGAGCAATTCACCGCTTGACGCAAAACCGCCTGGAACCGCTCCTGGTCGGGATTCATGTGGCGCAGAGCACGCAGCGCCAGGAGCGTGACGTGAGGCCGATCGACCGCCATCCGCTCCATGACCTGCTCGGTGGCCGCTGTGGCCCGCAGTGAATAGACAATCGCATGCTCCAACGTCCCATCGCGCCGTGGCATGTGTGATGCGACCTCCATCAATGTGTCCGCCACCTCCGCGCTCACTTCTCGGTGCACTTCGGCGATCATCCCCAGCGCCTCCACCGCGCGCCGTTGACCAATGCCGCTTCCTTGCAAAGCCACGCGGCGCAGCGACGCGACGGCGGGCCGGTAGCGGTGCAAGCCGACGCCATGACAGGCCGCTTGTACCAGTGGAGAATCCACCGGTTCGAGGCACCGGTGGACTTGCTGCAGCGGCAAGTCACCGCCGCGCGCCACGCCAGCCCACAAGGCGGGTAAAGCGTCCTCCTTGGATTCCGAGGCCGCCAGCGCCGTTTGCAGTAGCTCACTGGCCATTTCCTCCGATCCATGCATCACCTCCAGCAACGCCATCCGCTGAATCCACGGGCGCGGATCGGCCATGCGTCGCCACAAGCCGCCAATTCCCCCCGCCGCGGACGATCGGGGGTGGTCCGCATCGGAAGACTCCGGCGCAGCGGATTGCCCGGGCGGAAGCAGCCGGTAGATCCCGCCACCAGCAACGCGCTGATCGACCCGGGAAGTGGGGCAACACAGGTCATACCAGCCGCCAGTATCGATGACCAACACGCCTCCGTTGGCATCCTCGAGGACGTCCGTGGGGTGAAAATCGACCTGGTCACTGGAGAGCAAGGTTACGGTCTGTGCCGAAAAACCGGCTCCTTGGGCCACGAGGCGGTGGGCCGTGATCTGGTGGACGTTGAAGAGGGCTGCCAGCAGCCACGGTGCGTCGGTCCTCGCCGACGGAGAGTCCGTGACCAGCGCCTCCAAGGCTTGCTGTAACGAACGACTAGCGACGGTCGTCAGCCCACTGGGAGCGGCTGGGCCCATGGACACGAGAGGCTCCATCAGCGGACCGGTCTGGGGGACGTCGTCCAGCACTCCATGCGGTTTGCCGAACACAGCTCCTACGGCGCCATGTCCGATCCCGTCTCGCTGGCCATTACCAGGATGCACGAGAAAAGTGCTGGTGAAGAAGATGTCTCCGCCGTCGACCATGGCCACTTCTATCGGGTTGTCCATGCCACCGCTAACCACCAAATCGAGTGGCCCACCGTCCAATCGGCGGCGGTAGATGTGCGCGGCGCGATCGCGAAGCGTGCGGCCCCCGATCAGCTCGTGCGTCTGTTCGGCAAACGCCCCCTTGCACCAGTAGACCCAACCATCGCGCCCCAGGTAGGGGCCGTGAAGATCGTTTGCACAGCCGGTGATCGTACCGGCATCGAACCAGACCTCCCGCTGCTCGCAATAGCCGTCCCCATCGCTATCCACGAGTTTCCATATACGCGGGGGAGCAGCGGCAAGGATCACCTCGCCCAGACAGAGGACTCCTTCGGTGAACGGCATTCGGTCAGCGGCAAGAATGCTCGCGTCGAACACCCCATCGGAGTCGGTGTCTACCAAACGAACAATGCGGTGCAAGAGTTTCTCGTTGTGCAATTCGATGGGCCGCGCCACGCCTCCTGATTCCACCACGACCAACCGACCTTGGGAATCCCAATCGGCCACCACGGGCCAGTGCGTCAGCCCCTTGGTCGCTGCCGGCACGAGCTGCCAACCGGACGGCAGCACCACCGGTGGCGGACCTGGCGGAGCTTCTGCGCGCGCCGGTGGGATGTTGACGGCAGCGAACACCACCCCCCAACTCACGACTGCCGTCGATGCCCAAATGGCTAGCCGCCTTCTGCGCGTCGATGGAATCTGCAACTCTGCCATTCCGCTTCTCCTGGTTGCTACGTCACGCCGATAGGGAGGGCAAGGCGAGGGATCGTTGCCCCGTACCGGTCTAATTGGCTCCTGCCATTCTAACCTCTACCGCTGGCGCGAGGCGTGATCGCCAGGTAGAGCCATCGTTTTTCGATGCGCTCAGCCCCATCGACCATCCGTGGCAGTACTTGAGCGAGGGCTTGCGGCTGGGGACGAAGCATTACAGACTGGTTGATGGTACCACCCGGTGGGGGAAGGTAGCGGTAGGCGATCGTCCGCCACCAGCGACTGGAGGCTACCCTGCGGATGCAAAGTTACGGCCACTACACGGAGAACGGTAATGATCCATTGCATGGGTCCAAGTAGGCCGAGGTGTCTGAGGATAGTTGCGACTTGGTGGCTTTGCTTGGGCACATCGTTGTTCGAAACTTCTGCTCAAGAACGATTGGTCGACCATTTTCCTCAGGCGGTCGAATCGGGTTGCATGGCTTGTCATGGGGAAATCGAGCCGATCCGTGAAATCGGCTCCGAAATGCTTGAGCAGATCATGGAGCGCGGTCGTCGACGGGGGGATCCGGCTGGTTGCGTCGTCTGCCACAATGGCAATCCCCAAGAACGGCATGACGTACGAATCGCGCATGGTGGCTCCGACTTCTACCCGGATCCTGGCAGCCCGTGGGTCAATGCCGACACCTGCGGGCAGTGCCATGAAGAGCAAGTGCGTGTCCAATGGCATAGCTTGATGATGACCGAGGCCGGGAAGATTCAGGGGACATGCTGGTCCTTTGGTGCATTATCTGGTTATGAGCATCGATATGCCAACTATGCGGTCAAGAACCCCACCGATCCGCGAGCTCGGTTGGGAACGGACGGGTATCGGCGGTACATGGAAGAGCTGCGGCGTCGGGAACCGCAGGTTTTTGTCGAAGCGCACGAACCACTGCCAGAAGCCTTGCAATTCGATGAGTTGGACCGCTTGCGTGATGAACCGGCACTGGCCGCTTTCACCTACATCCGTCAGGAGTGCAACCGTTGTCACCATGCCGTCAAAGGGCGTGCCACACGAGGCGACTTTCGCGGCATGGGCTGTTCATCGTGCCATATCCCCTACAGCAATGAAGGGCTCTATGAAGGCACCGACCGCGCCATTCCCCGCGATGTTCCCGGTCACCCGTTGACGCATCAGCTCCAGGCAACTGGAGAAGCCGCGGTGACCATTCATGGCGTCACCTACCATGGGCTGCCTGTTGAGACCTGCACCACGTGCCACAATCGAGGCAAGCGGATCGGCGTCTCCTATCAAGGGCTGATGGAAACGCCTTACCATTCCCCATTTACCGCCGAGGGCAACCCGCAACCGGGCCTGCATACCAAGCACTACATCGCCATGGAGCAGGATATCCATTATCTCCTAGGCATGAAATGTCAGGACTGCCATACATCGATCGACGTGCACGGTGATGGCTTTCTCGCTCCGACCAATTTGGCGGCCGTCGAGATCGAGTGTTCTGATTGCCATGGAACGCCAGCTGCCTATCCGTGGGAGCTCCCCTTGGGGTACATGGATGAGTTCGCCATGGCGCCGGCCGCCGGCGCGCCACGTGGCGTGGCCGACGAAGTGTTACCGCATACGTGGGCCGGAAAGGAGTATCCGCGCCGGGACGGATTCTTGTTGACAGCACGAGGCAACCCTTATGAAAACGTGGTTCGCGACGGTGACGACGTGGTGGTCTTTACTGCCGAAGGGAAAGAGTTGCGGCTTAAACCGCTTCGCCAATTGGCCGAACAAAACGCGCTGAGCCAACGGGGCAGGGTCTCGATGCTAGGAATCGACAAGCACCTCGAACGCATGGAGTGTTATACCTGCCATTCCCGTTGGACTCCCCAATGCTACGGATGCCATGTGAAAATCGATTACTCGCAGGCGGAGCTATGCCCGGAAGTTGAGCGATCCCGCATGGGTTTCGATTGGATTGCCGCTGGCCGCCGTCATGCTAGCCAGGAGCATCGGACCGATGCGGGGGAGAGTGAATATGGCGACCTGATGATCCCGGGTGAAGTGTCCGAACAACGAAGCTACCTCCGCTGGGAAGACCCCATATTGGGTATCAATGGCGAGGGACGTGTTTCTCCTTTGGCACCGGGATGCCAGCCAGCGGTGACGATCATCGGCCCGGACGGAACACCCATTTTGGTTAACCACATTTTCCAGATCCCTGCTGGGATGGAGGGAAGCGATGAAGGGCAACTGGCCATCGACATGAGCCCGACCCAACCTCATACGATGACTAAGGAAGCACGCACCTGCGAGTCGTGCCATGCTTCGCAGAAAGCACTTGGTTTGGGAATCGACGGCACCCGCCCCTGGAACGAGCGTCACTGGGTCGACCTGGAAACCGCTGCGGGCACTCTTCTTTCTCAGAATGCCCAACCGCAGATGGAGCCGGTCGAGAATCTCGATCACGATTGGTCGCAAATCGTCGATGCGGCAGGAAATCAATTGGCGACTGTGGGGCACCATTGGTCCTTGTCCCGGGCGTTCAATAAAGGCGAGCTGCAACGCATGAGTCGGGAGGGGACTTGTCTGGCATGCCATCAAGAAATCCCCGATGGATCGGCGGCCATTCTGCTACTACACCATGTGGCCGACTATACGGGACAGCTTCCTAAGACGTCGCCACAGCATGCTTCGCTTGTGCACAAGATTGTTCTTCTAGGTGCGTGGGCTCAAGTGGCCTTGGTGGCCGCCGGCGGAATGGCGGGCGGCGCGTTGTTGCTGTTCAGTTGGCGCCGTTTCCGGCGACGCGGCAGAGCTGCGTAGGTCGGTCGTGCACGATCCCGAACTTTCGGTAGAATGCGTCTCACCTGCGCAAGGCTTTCTGGTGCAAACACGACCAACCCTGAAGCCGTTGTTCCTGGCGGCTCGTCGATGGCCATGGTGGCTTCGGGACAGTCTGGGTGGGGAGGAAAGGGGAGTTTTTTCTCGGTGGGGAACCAGCCATGGACCATCACGATTCCGGACTTCTGGCCGATCGCCTGCGTGCCGATCCGCGCGTGGCCACGGCCATGAACTTGTTGCACGAGGCCCTGCACGATGTTCAGGCGAACATCGTCGGACCTCGACCTGCTCACCGTGACCGCCGTGAGGAATACGAGGAGTTGCTCGCCCGGTTGGCTGCCGCACGGGGCGCGGCTACCTATTTCCCGTATCTGTCCAGTGGCCTCGGGCGTGGCCCGTGGGTCGAACTGGCCGACGGTAGTATCAAGCTCGACTTCATCACTGGAATCGGTGTTCATGGATTGGGGCACAGCCATCCCCAGTTGTTGGAAGCGGGGGTGCGCGCAGCCCTAGAAGACACGGTGATGCAGGGCAATCTGCAGCAACATCGTCCCAGCCTTCTCGTCATGGAACGTTTGATCTCCATTGCTTGTCAGCAGGGTGCCCAACTGCGGCACTGCATGTTGACCACCAGTGGCGCGATGGCCAACGAAAATGCCCTGAAGATCGCCTTCCATCATCGCCAGCCCGCCGATCGCGTTCTCGCCCTGGACAATTGTTTTGCCGGGCGCTCTCTGGCGACCGCTCAATTGACCGACCGCCCTCAATATCGGCAGGGATTGCCGACGGCGTTGGCGGTGGACTATCTGCCTCCGATGAACGCAGGGAACCCCGAGGAGGCGGCACGATTGGCCAGGCAGACGCTCGACAAACTTTTGCTGCGCCACCCCGGCAAGTACGCTGCCCTATGGCTGGAATTGGTCTCCGGCGAAGGCGGCTATTACCCCGGTTCGCGCGAGTACTTCGTGCCACTGATCGAGCGCGCCAAGGAGGAGGGCGTGCTGATTGTCTTCGATGAGGTGCAGACGTTTGGCCGCTTGAGCCGACCATTCGCTTTTCAACACTTTGAGCTGGATGCTTATGCCGACATCGCCACCGTCGGCAAGATAACTCAATTGTGCGCCACCCTGTACCGACCAGAACTCAAGCCGACCGCCCCGATTCTCAGCCAGACATTCACGGCAGCCAGCAGTGCCATCGAGGCCTGTCTGGTCGTGTTGGAGACGCTGGAAACGACCGGTTGCTACGGGCCAGGTGGGGCCAACCTGCGCCGTCATGACTATTTCGCCCACCGCCTGGACGAATTGGCTGCCCGCCATCCTGGCAAATTGCGAGGACCGTTCGGCTGCGGGATGATGGTCGCCTTTACGCCCGGGGACGGAACGGCCGAGTGTGCTAAGGATCTGGTACACCGCCTGTTCGATGCCGGCTTGATGGGATTCGTGGCCGGGAGCAACCCGGCCAGGATCCGCTTTTTGCCGCCGCCAGGAGCTACCGCCACCGAGCACATCGATGCGGCGGTGGCCATTCTCGATGAGGTACTCGGTCGATGGGAGTTGCCCGCGGCCGCGGCGATGACGACCTGAGATTGCACCAGGCCCAGCGATACCGTTCGGCCAGCAGTGGCGACAGCATAGTAGCAGGAGAATGAGCGATGGAAATCGTACGGTCAGTGACGATGGATGATGTAGGGCCGCTGTGGGAGTTGATCGAACAGGCCACCTACGGATTGACCACGTTGAAGATCACGCCAGAACAATTGCGTGAACGTGTCGAGCTGTCGAATTTCGCCTTTAGTCGCCAAACGGAAAAGCCCAGCGGCGAACCCTACATCTTTGTAATGGAAGACATCGCCAGTGGCCGACTGGTAGGGCTTTCGGGCATCTTCAGCAAAACTGGAGGCTACGAACCCTTTTATAGTTACCGCCGCGTCGTTGAAGAGAACTACTGCAAGTTGCTCGACAAGCGGCGTACGGTCGAGTCCCTCCACCTGCTAAAAATCCACGATGGTCCCACGGAAATCGGCAGTCTGTTTCTGTCCGCGGATTACCGCGGCCACGGCCGAGGCAAGCTGTTGAGTCTGTCGCGCTTCGCCTTCATGGCAGCTCATCCGAAACGGTTTGCCGAGGAGGTCATCGCCGAGATGCGAGGGGTGATGGACGACGAGGGAAACTGTCCTTTCTGGGAAGCCATTGGTCGCCACTTCTTCGACATGGATTTCCCGCAGGCGGACAGCCTCTCCACCCTGAACAAACGCTTTATCGAGGATTTGATGCCCAAGTACCCGATCTACACGGCGCTGCTGCCTGCCGGCGCGCGGCAGGTAATGGGCGAAGTGCACCACCAAACTCGACCGGCCCTGGCCATGCTGGAGGCCGAAGGATTCCACAAGACGGACATGATCGACATTTTCGATGGAGGGCCGGTGGTAAAGTGTGTGCGGACGGAGATCGATGCGGTGCGTCGTACGTGGCGCGGCCAGGTGCGAGAGGTCGTCAGTCAGCTCGAGGCACCCATGCAAATCGTGGCTGCGGATCGCGGAACCTTCCGTTCGATGTTGGCCTCGGCGACAAACGAAGAGGATAAAGAGGGGGTGGTTCTCGAACGAACGACCGCGGAAATCTTGCAAGTCCAGGTTGGCGACAGCGTGCTCATCATGCCGTTACGTCCCGTCGAACCGCAAGCGGTAAGTTGAACGCCGCTCTCGCCGCCTCCCTGCGATCCGCACATCTCCTACAATCGCTCGAGGAACCGAAAGAGCAGCCCGTTCACCCGCCACGTGACTACCTCATCGTGCGACCGACTGATTACGTTAGAACGCTGCAACCGGTCGGCTAGGGCCTGGAAATTGCTGGCAGTTCGCGTTCTGGGGCTTTTTCGTTGAGCATTGGAGATGTTGTCGTTACGGCTGTTTCTGATGATCTTGATCTCGCTTCTGTGCAAGGAGGCGATGACTCAACCGGCAGCCGGTCCCTGGCCCCAAACCTGCCTGGCCATGTCAGGAGTCATTGTGGGTTTTGGCTTGTTGGGAAAGATCGTTGCCGTGCTGGCGGTGGCTCCTGTCGCCGCCTCGACCGTGGCGGGCACGTCATCGCGCCGAGCGGCGGCGCGGCGATTCGAGGATCTGCAGGGGGTAGTGCAGTGGTTGTGGATCATGCTTCTTCCTGTCGTCATGTACTTCACCCGCTGGGTGGGAATGAGCCGGGCGCTGGCCGAACAAGGTCATTCTCAAACGCTGGCCATTCTGCTGACGTTGGCCCCGACGGCGCTGGTCCTCATGCTGTGGGAGTGGTCGGCCGCTGAGGTCGATCAGTTCTTCGCCACGCCCAGAGCCGACGGGACGCTTAGGCTGTGGCTGCAGCGTTTGCGCCTCGGTGAAGTCACGCATCTGGTGACGGCTATCCTTCCCCTCGTGCTGATCGGCGTCGCCATCGATCTCCTGCGGTTTACCCTGCCGAACCTCGCGGACGCAACGCGCGCAGTCCTGGCCACCGGAATCGGTATGGGCGGTGCTCTGTTGGTTTATCCCACCTTGTTTTCTCTCATTTTTTCTGGCCGCGCCATGGCCGAGGGAGCCGAGCTGCGCGCGCGGGTGAGGCGTTATTGTCGCCAGTTGGGGGTGGCCGCTGTCACACCGTGCCTCATTCCCAGCGACGGGCGATGGTGCGGCGCCGCTGTCGTAGGGGTGATTCCGGGAGCGCGGCAATTGTGGCTCGGCGATGGCTTGCTGCAACGACTGACCGATCGTCAAATCGATATGGTCATTCTCCATGAACTGGCGCATCTGCGCCGCCACCATTTCTTTTGGCGGTTGGCAGTGGTGGCATGGGCTGGATCGGTGCCCATGGCGTATTGGTGGTACCAGTCGACGGCAACCATCGGGCCCACCGTCGCATCCTTCCTGAATCTCGTCGTTACTGTTGCCGCCATGGTCACCCTCGCAGTGGGCCTCGGCTGGGTGGGACGACTGTGTGAGCTTGACGCCGACCAGAAGGCGTGCGAATACGCCTTGCAGACATGCTGTTGGGCAACCGGGAAACCGAGCCTGGTGGCTAGGGAGTTGAGCAACGCGTTGGAAATCGCCAGCGGCGGCCGAGAGTCGAGGTGGGGTGGTTGGCTTCACCCGTGTCTGGCTCAACGTCAGCACCAATTGCGGCAACGGTTCGGCCCCTAGCGTCGGCCGCGAGAAGCAGTCGGCCCTCGATTGGCCGGACCGCCGCGCGGACGTTGCCTCTCGCGCCTGTCCATTTTCTGGCGTGCCATGGTGGGCCTGCCTTGGTGGCCTGCAGCTCCCTTCGACTCGGCACAACCATGACGACCGAAATGGACGATCCAAATCCACGTACGGCGTAGAACGAGGCTGTTTTTTTCCAAGTTGTCGCGGGAAAGCAAGCGGCCGTGCCGAACAATTGATATGGACACGGAGCCCGGCGGCGTGGTCCACTAACGCTTCGCAGGGCACAAGTGCAAGGATAGGCTCGTGGGCAAGGAGGCGTCCAATAGTTGCACACCGATCAGGCCAGGATTGACGAGTCCGACCGACGGACTCTGCAGACTTGCACGGCGCCTGACCCCGACATGAGGAAACTGACGTGGCCAGCATTCCGACTCCATCCTCCGGTGAACTTTTGCAGCGCGTCGACACTGCCATCAAGACCAGTCCCCATCTGGCGGGCAATCGTGTTTTTTGTCAAGAAGAAGCGGGGATTATCGTTCTCCACGGCAAGGTGAAATCGTTCTATCAGAAGCAGATGGCTCAGGAGGTCTTACGCCGTCTCGACGGGGTAGAACGGATTATCAATCAATTGGAGGTGGAATGGCTCACGGGATGCCCGATCGAAGAATGAACCGGTCCGTTCCTTCTCTCTACGACTTCTCATCCCGGGGACATGCAGCAGCCGTTCACTCCACGTCACCAGTGCGGACCAGCAGCCCGATGCGGTGATCTTCGCCACTTGTGAAAGTCCTCCGCTCACGTCGGCCAACGGAGCGTATTGCGCCTCGACGGGTCGGCATTCTCCGCCGGCGAAGTCGGCCTCCTGCTGAACACATCAGGCTTCCCCCTCCTCGATCTCCTGCCATCAGGCCGATTGATTGGGGGGAACGGTTCCGCATAGATTCCTCGGAGTATGGACTGTAGGTAATCCCCTCCGCTGCTTACCACGGCCCTGGTTTTCGCGTCGAAGCAACACCACGAAGCCTTCCTATGCGGATCCTTGGGCCCCGCAGCGTACGACCACGCCTACAGCTTGCCGCTAATCCCGCATATACTGCGTGCTAACGGGGCGATGGTCCTCCGCGACACGCACTGGCGATCGCCCCAAATGGTCTTTCGAATGGATGATCCAAGAAAAAAGTTCTCTCTGGGAGAGTGTTAGCCATGGCACGAAGCGGTGCAGTTACGTTCAAAGGAACCCCCATGACGTTGTTGGGTGAAGAGCTCCAGGTCGGTCAGGCTGCCCCCGATTTTACGTTGCACTATTTTGAAGGCGGCATGAAGGAGCTGACCAAGCAAGATCTGTTGGGTAAGCCTTCCATCGTCTCGGTTGTTCCCAGTGTGGACACTGGCGTGTGCCAAACGCAAACCAAGAAGTTCAACGACGCTCTGGCCGACTTGGGGGATAAAATCAATGCCTTGACGGTCAGTCGCGATTTGCCGTTCGCCCAAGCGCGTTTTTGTGGTGCCGAGAATGTTCAAAACATGCGGTTTGCCAGCGACTATCAAACGGGAGCCTTTGGCGAGGCGTGGGGCGTGATGATCGACGAGCTGAAATTGCTTGCTCGCAGCGTCTTCGTGTTGGATGCCGACGGACAAGTCGTCTATGCCGAGATCGTACCCGAGGTGACCGAGGAGCCGAACTACGAAGCGGCTCTGGAGGCGTTGAAGAAGTGCTTATGACCGCCCCGACGCCATCTCCACGCCGCTCGTCCAGCGGAGATAGCGGCACGCAGGTTCTGCATCTGGAAAGGGACCATCACGATAAGGCGTTGTCGACCGTTCTCAAGGGCTTCTTTCCTGAGGCTAGTTGGGGAGAGGTAAAACGTTGGATCGCGCGGCGATTGATTCAGGTAAATGGCAATCTCTGCCTGGATCCGGGCCGGAGAATGCGGGCGGGGGATGTGGTCAAGCGTTTGGCCCAGCCACTGCCCAAACCGGTTGATGCCGACGATATTCGCGTCGTCCATATCGATCCTCACCTGATCATCGTGGAGAAACCGGCAGGGATCACCAGCGTGCGCCACGTGGCCGAGAAAGAGCTTCCTCCCCGACGCAAGCAATTGCAACCGACGTTGGATGAGTTGCTACCTCAGGTACTGGCGCGCGAGCTGCATCTACCGTGGCCGGCTGCCGGCGCCCATAACCGTGGCGGCAGGAAGCGGCCCGGAAAAGGGGGGCGGCATGGCAACCACAAGCAGGAAATAGTCTCACGTAAGCGTCTACCCCCGGCGCTGCGCGTCTACCCGGTGCATCGATTGGATCGCGATACCAGTGGCTTGATGGTTTTCGCGCGCACGTCACCATCGCAACAGCGGTTGATGGCCATGTTCCGTCGGCATGCAGTGCGGCGTGAGTATCTAGCCGTTTGCCATGGGTGTGTCGAACCGCAGACGATCGACACCACGTTGGTTCGCGATCGGGGCGACGGACTGCGAGGAACTTTGTTGCCGGGCATGGTCGATCCACGTCCCGATTTGGCGCAGCGGGCGATCACCCATGTCATCGCCGCAGAGCCCATCGGCTCACCACCGGCATTCAGTTTGATCCGCTGCCAATTGGAGACCGGACGCACGCATCAAATTCGCATTCACCTCGCGGAGATTGGTCACCCGATTTGCGGTGAACCGTTGTATCGCCGGTTGCCCGACGGCACCACGATTGCAGACACCAGCGGAGCTCCCCGCCAGGCTCTTCACGCCCACCGGATGGCCTTGCACCATCCGATGACCGGTGAGCGATTGGAATTCCACATGCCGATGCCACGCGATCTGGCGGCGTGGATGTTGCGGCTGCGTCGTCAGGAGGAGCAAGGGGAGTCGTGAAGCAGGGCGAGATCGCCGCCGCCGTAGTTGCTGCTGCGCGTGAGTTGTCTCACCGCGCAGAAGCAATCGATGCTACCCATGCCGTGCCCTGGGTGTACAACCCCTTGGATTACGCCTGGGAACCGCATCGACAGTACCTCACCAAGTACGCGCGGCCGACCTGTCGAGTTCTTTTTCTGGGGATGAACCCTGGACCATGGGGGATGGCCCAAACCGGCGTACCGTTTGGAGAAGTCGAAGCGGTAAGCAATTGGTTGGGCATTCGCGGCGCGGTGCGACGACCTGCGCGCGAACATCCCAAGCGGCCGATCGAAGGGTTTGATTGCCCGCGCAGCGAGGTGTCAGGACGTCGACTGTGGGGACTATTCCGCCAACGCTTCGGCGAAGCCGATCGTTTTTTCCAACATCATTTTGTCGCCAATTATTGTCCCTTGGTGTTTATGGAGGCCAGCGGCCGGAATCTGACTCCAGACAAACTGCCGCTTCCCGTGCGACGCCGATTGGAAGAGATTTGCGATGCGCACCTTCAGCGCTTGGTGCAGATTCTTCGTCCCCGATGGCTGATAGGAATCGGGGCGTTTGCCGAGACCTGCGCGCGTCGCGCTTGCCGCGACGTGCCGGGAGAGGCGGTCAAGATCGGCCGCATCCTCCATCCCAGCCCCGCGTCGCCAGCGGCCAATCGCGATTGGTCGGGCACCGTCGAGCGGCAGATGGAGGAATTAGGGATCTGGTCGTGAGCTCTGTCGCCATCACCTTCTTTGGGCTCGACGACGCCCCGTGCCCTGCTGGAGTATGCCTCCACGGCAATCGCGAAGCAACCTTGCCAACCTCTCCTCACGTGGATCGCCTCCGATCGCCAGCCGTTGACGGCCCTGCGCATCTCTGAGGGCAGGCTCATGCTGCAGCTCGCCGAGCGGTCCATCCTTTGCCCATCAGGCAATCAGCTCTGGCACGACTCTCGCCGGCAGGACACCGGTCAATCGTTGGTCGAGTCCCTGGTACTTGACCGTCAGTCGCTCATGGTCAAACCCGAGTAGGTGCAGCACGGTAGCGTGGAAGTCACGGATGTGCAGCGGATCACGCACGATGTTGTACGAGAAGTCGTCGGTCTCTCCGTAGATGACTCCACCCTTGGCCCCGCCACCAGCCATCCACATCGTAAAGCAACGTGGGTGATGATCTCGTCCATAGTTCGTCCTGGATAGTTGGCCTTGGGAATAGATTGTGCGGCCAAACTCGCCTCCCCAGATGACCAAGGTTTCGTCCAGCATGCCGCGTTGTTTCAAATCCTCCAGCAGCCCGTAGCAGGCGCGATCGACGTCCCGACACTGGGAAGGTAACCGACCGGCCAAGTTCGCGTGGTGGTCCCAATTGTTGTGATACACCTGGATGAAGCGGACTCCACGCTCGGCCAGGCGGCGGGCCATCAGTGCCGTGTTGGCAAACGTGCCAGGCTTGCGTGCCTCTTCTCCGTACAGATGGAAGGTGTACTCCGATTCACTACTCAGGTCGGTCAACTCGGGAACACTGGCCTGCATGCGGAAGGCCATCTCATACTGATGGATCCTTGTTTGGGTCTCCGGATCATGCAACCGCTGGAGCTGCAATTCGTTCAGCCGACGAATACCTCGAATACTCTGCAGGCGGATCTCATCAGGGACCCCTGGGGGATTATTGATATACAAGATCGGGTCCCCTTTACTGCGGAAGGAGACGCCGGAGTAAATGCCCGGCAAATACCCCGAACTCCATAGTCGGGCGGAGATCGCTTGTTCTTGTTCGCGGTTGGTCGGCACGGCCACCAGGACGACGAATGCGGGCAAATTCTCGTTGTCGGATCCCAGACCGTAGGCGGCCCATGCTCCCAGGCAGGGGCGACCGGTCACCTGATTGCCCGTCTGCATGGCGGTGATCGCTGGCTCATGATTGATCGCTTCGGTGTGCAACGATCGCATCCAACAGATCTCATCAGCCTTCTTGGCCAGGTTGGGCAACAACTCGGTATTCATCCACAATCCACATTCGCCGGCCGGGGTGAATTTGAATTTCGATGGAGCGATGGGGAACCGAGCCTGTCCGCTAGTCATCGTGGTCAAACGCTGCCCCATCCGCACCGAGTCGGGCAAGTCTTTGTCATACCACTTGTGCATCACCGGTTTGTAATCGAACAGATCCATCTGCGATGGACCACCTACCATGTGCAAGTAGATCACGCGTTTGGCACGTGGGGTGAAATGAGGCCCGACAGGACGGTGGGCGTCGGCGGCCCGCGCTGCGGAGCGTTGCATCAACGACGCCAGCGCGGCGGCTCCCAGCACGTTGCGTCCTGTCGTAAAGAACTCTCGCCGCGTCAACAGGTCGAGCGTTTCGCGATTCCAACTCATGGCCACACCTTCTGTTTGCTTGCTACCGACTCGCCAAATCCACCCATCATTTGTTAAGCACTTCATCCAGGTTGAGCACCTGATTGCAAACCATCGTCCAGGCCGCCAGATTGATCGTGTCTAAGTGCTCGTCGCGCGGCGACTCGCCGACCGCCACTAGTGCGGCAGCCGCCTCCGGATGGGCCGCATAGTATCGCTGAAACCTCTGGGCAGATTCCAAGACTACCGCCAGTTCCGCATCGGTCCACGGGCGCAGCAACGCGCGTTGGGCGATCCGGTCGGCGATGGCTTCCGGAGCCGAGCACTCCTGCAGGGCGACCTCAGCCAACTTCCGTGCCGCTTCGACGAATTGCGGATCGTTGAGCGTTACCAAAGCTTGCAGCGGCGTGTTGGTGCGCTCGCGGCGAACCGTGCATACCTCGCGGCTGGGGGCATTGAACGCTTCCATGTTCGGTGGCGGGGCCATCCGTTTCCAGAACGTATACACACTGCGACGGTACAGGTTTTCCCCATGGTCCTGAACATAGTTCCGGGTATTGCCTCCCGGCAACCCGACGACGTCCCAGATGTTCTCCGGTTGGTACGGTTTGACGCTTGGTCCGTACAGGCGGGACGACAACAACTCCACTGACGGCCAGCGCATAATCGCGAATCATTTCGGCATCCATCCGGAAACGGGGCCCGCGGCTGAGCAACTCATTGTGCGGATCGAGCTCCAGCTTGCGCGGTGTGGCGATAGCCGCTTGCCGATAGGTCGCACTCATCAGCATGAGCTTGAACAGTCGCTTGACATCCCATCCGTGCTCGCGGAAGTCTACCGCCAGCCAGTCGAGCAACTCTTGGTTGGAAGGCAATGCCCCCATCACGCCGAAATCCTCGGGCGTGGCCACGATGCCTAGACCGAAAACCTCTTGCCAAAAGCGATTGACCGTCACGCGAGCAGTCAACGGATTGGCCGGATCGACCAGCCAATAGGCCAGGCCGAGGCGATTGGCCGGCACTCCTTCCGGAAGAGGATGCAGTGCGGCTGGCGTCGCCGCATGCACCAACTCGCCAGGCTGATCGTATTGGCCGCGGATCAAGATATGGGCCACCGGTTCGGAATTGGGCTTCTCTTGTTGGATGTGCGTGATGGGACTGCGGGCGCGGATGGCTTCCTGCTCAGCCTCCAGTTCCTGTACACGCCGAGCCAGGGTGGGATACGATGGGTGATGATGGTGCAGATAATACTCGAACAGCTGTTGACGCTGTTCTTCCGTCCGCTCCGCTTCGGGAATGGCTAACGCCGCCTGCAACGGAACCGCCATGGCAATCGAGGCAACCTCGGACTCACTCAACTGCCGCCCATAGATCCGCACATCGCGAATTCGTGAACCAGAGACCACTGCTCCGTGACTCCGTTGGCCAATCCTGGTGGGGGTGGCGGTGCGGATCGATGCGTCTTTTTTTAATGTATCGGTGTCGGTCCGCAGTTCTTCAGGCTGGCCATCGACATAGATCTTGATCCCTCCCGGCTGGCCCGAACCGTCGTAGGTGACGAAGACATGTTGCCACTTGCCCGCTTGGACGGTGGCCTTCTTGGTGGAGACTTTCAGGGCATTATCGGACCACCGATCGATAAGATGTACCGAGTATCGGTCCCCGTTTTGCCACAGGTCCCAACCGCGATGGTTGTTCTTCTCATCCATGCGGGCGATGATCCCTCCCGAGGTGCGTTTGTCTGGGGGACGGTACCAGGCGCCGTAGCTAAACGACTCGTCCTGTTCGAAATCTCCGACGTCACCCAGTTGCACCGTCTTGCCCGCGTCGATGACCACTGCCGTGCCGAACAGGTCATCGGGCGCCCAGTGGAGATTTCCGGTGGCCGTCGGCGAGGAGGAACCGATAGCTCGATCGGCGACTTGATCCCCTGCTCCCTCGTTCAACGGCAGGTGCGCCTGCAACTGATCGCGGGGAATCGCTTCTTCCAATTGCTGCGGGGTGAACGTGGTGAGCCACTGTTGATACTCGGGCTCGGCCGTGCGGCGGCATTGGTCACGCGCTTGCTGGGCCGCAGCAATTTCCCCTGGCAAAGCTTTCCACCGGGGCCGATCCTCTTCATAGGGCACAACCAAAATCGGGCCCAACCCGTCTTTCACATTGCCATCTTTGGGGCCTTGCGTCGTGTTGCGAAAGAAGGCGGCCAACGAGTAATAATCCCGCATGGTGAACGGGTCGAATTTATGATCGTGGCACTGCGCGCAGTTGGTAGTCATGCCGAGAAATACCCAGCCAAATGTCTGCACGCGATCGGCCGCATAGTTGGCCAGGTTCTCCTCGTCGATCGTGCCTCCTTCATTGGTGGTGATATTGCACCGCTGGAACCCAGTGGCAATCAATTGATCATCCGTTGGATCGGGGAGCATGTCCCCGGCAATCTGCTCCACGATGAACTGATCAAATGGTTGGTTGCGATTGAAGGCCCGAATAACCCAATCGCGGTAGGGCCACATCTCTCGGTAGTTGTCGAAATGAAGGCCGTGGGTGTCGCCGTAACGAGCGGCATCAAGCCAATAACGGGCGCGGTGTTCGCCCCAGCCTGGATCCATCATCAAGCGATCGATCCATTCCGATAACGCTTCGTCCCCTCGTTGGGAATATTCTGTAACGAAACGCCGGACGTCTTCATAGCGAGGTGGCAAGCCGGTGATGTCTAAATGCAGCCGCCGCAGGAGGGTCGCCGGATCGGCTTCTGGTGCCGGTTCCAAGCCACGGGCTTCCAGTTGGTGCAAAACGAAGTGATCGATGGGCGTTTTCACCCACTCGGGGTGCGACACCTGCGGCAAGGAAGGCTTCTGTGGAGCAAGCAACGACCAATGCTTTTCGTACTCCGCCCCCTCAGCAATCCAACGTCGTAGTGTCTCCTTCTCTTCCTCCGACAGCGTCTTTTTCGTCTCCGTCGGAGGCATGACCAGATCAGGATCGTCGGCAAGAATCCGTGCCATCATCTCACTGGACTCTGGATCCCCCGGTACGATGGCCCCCATGTCCATGGCGGCCGCACGGTCATCCAATCGTAAATCGGCTTGTCTGGCGGCACTGTCCACACCATGGCAGGCAAAACAATACTCTGCCAAAATCGGCCTTATGTCCCGATTGTACTGGAGAGGGGACTCTCCCTTGGCAAGCCGTCCAGCCGCAAGCAACACAAGAACCAAACAACTGGTGCGCAACACGGCACTGGCCGCAACGGTACGGATCATAAGAGTCAGGCCCAAGCTCAAGGAACAGGCAGGAATACGGTAGGCAATAGGTGAGGTAGGTCGTGCACTTTAGACGCCTCAATTATACCGCAAACCCAGCTCCCCGTCACGTCTGAACGCTGGGATAGATGAAGGAGCCTTTATCCATCGTTGGCGACGAACGGTAGCAGTTTGAGCGCCGTTGAGAGAGCGTGCACGACGCCCGACGATGGTTACTTGGCTAGCTTTCCTTCCGCGCTGGCGGCGGCAAGGCAATCTTGCAGAATCTGGTCGAGCGTGTATTGGGGTTGCCAGCCGATCAAACGCTGTGCCTTGGCGATCGAGGGAATTCGCCGTTGCATATCTTCGAATCCGTCCCCGAACACTGATTCGTAGGGAAGGAACTTGATGACCGATTGGCTGCCAGTCAGGGAGATGATTCGCTCGGCCAGCTCCCGGATGCGAATCTCTTCGGTTGATCCCAGGTTGACCACCTGGCCGTAAGCCGCCTCACAGTGCATCAGATCGATAAGGCCCCGCACGATATCGGCGACGTGGCAGAAGCATCGCGACTGAGAGCCGTCGCCAAACACCTCTAGCGGGTCGCCTGCCAAAGCGCGCTGGAGGAAGCGAGGGATTACCATGCCGTATTGACCGGTCTGGCGGGGGCCGACGGTGTTGAACAGGCGAGTCACCACCACCGGCAGGTTGCAAGACTTCCAATAGGCCATGGCCATGAACTCATCGAGCGCCTTGGCGCAGGCGTAAGCCCATCGATGTTTGGTGGTCGGGCCTTCCAAACGGTCGCCATCTTCATCAAACGGAACCGACGTCGACTTTCCATACACCTCCGAGGTGCTCGTCAACAGTACCGGCTTGCGGTACCGATTGGCTTGGGCCAGCACGATTTGCGTCCCCGAAACGATGGTGTCGATCGTTTCCACCGGCCGTTCCATGATCAACTTGACCCCCACGGCACTGGCCAGGTGAAACACTCGATCGACACGTTTGACCGTTTCATGGACCAGTTCCGTGTCGGTGACGCTGCCGATCAGCAGGTGAACGCGCGGGTCCTGCTCCAAGTGCTGGACGTTGGCGATGCGACCGGTGGATAGGTCGTCGATGATGGTGATGTCGTGCCCGGCCGCTAAGAGCGTCTCGGCCAAATGGGAGCCGATAAAGCCGCAACCGCCAGTGATGAGATAGTGCATGGTGGTGTTCGGGTTAGACTTGCAATGCTTCGCAGATCGAGCGCGCCACGTAGTCAACGTTCCGCGAGTTGATTCCCGCTACGTTGATCCGACCGCTACCGACGATGTATACGCCTTTTTCCTTGCGCAACCAGTCGACCTGCAAGGGCGACAAACCGCTGAAAGAAAACATTCCCTTCTGGTGCAACAGGAAGCGGAAATCCTTGGCAGCACCATGTGCCTGCAAACGTTCCACCAATTGGTGGCGGACGGAGTTGATGCGGTCGCGCATGACGGCCAATTCGGCTTCCCATTGCTGGCGCAACTGGTTGTCGCCGAGCACTTCGGCCACGATCGCCCCGCCATGTCGCGGGGGGTTGGAATAGTTGGGGCGCACGACACGCTTCACGTTGCTGCTCACATTCTCCGTGGTAACGTGGTTGGAGGTCAGGATCAATAGCGCCGCCACCCGTTCGCTGTACAACCCGAAATTCTTCGAATAGGAAGTACAGACAATCAGCTCCTCATGCCGCTGGAGCAGTTGCGACAGGCCTTGCCGATCCTCCTGCAAGCCATCGCCAAAACCAAGGTAGGCGAAATCGACCAGGGGGAGCATCCCCCGTTGGGACAACAACTCGGCGAGCTCAGCCCACTGATCGACCGTCAAATCGGCTCCCGTCGGATTATGACAACAGGCATGGAGGCAGACGGCATCACCAGCCCTTCCCTGCTGCTCCAAGGCCTCCATCATGGCGGAAAAATCGACGGCGGTCCTGTCCGGGGTTAGATAATTGTAGGTCTCAGTGCGTAGCCCGGCTGCCTGGAAGATCGACGGGTGGTTGGGCCACGTTGGCTGGCTGAGCCACACGCGAGAGGTGCAATGGGAGGAGGCGAGGAACTCCGCCGCCACTCGCAACGCCGCCGTACCTCCAGGAGTTTGAAAAGCGGCCACTCTACCGGTATCGAAATCGGAGCCCAGAACCAATGCCATCGATTCGGCAAGAAACGAAGGCAGGCCGGCAATCCCCAGATAGGTCTTGGTGGCTTCCTTCTCCAGCAATCGGGTCTCAGCCTTCTTGACTACCTCCAGCACGGGAGTTCGTCCCTGCTCATCACAATAGACCCCAATGGTCAGGTTGACCTTTTCCGGTCGATCATCTTTGTTGAAGGCTTCCGATAATCCGAGGATCGGATCGGGAGGAGCTGCGGACACCGACTCGAACATTGCTGGCCTCGCCATAACTAAGGACGGGTGTTTTCCAAATAGCGCCATCTTGTGGGCAGGATGCTCCAATTCTGAACATCTTCGGCAGCAAGCGGAAGGGGAGCCGAGTTGCCATTGCCTCCCGTTTTTACCTTCATCCCATGCGGCGTTGAACCTTTCTTGGGCCTGAGTGATACTAGGTACTGTCAAAGTTTACCCGTGGACCTACCGTCTCCGGTCTGCTCGCCTGCAATCGCTGCCCTCAGTAGGGCGATCGGAAAGCACTTGGCGGACCGGTTCTTTTCTTTTTCGACAATCCTAGTTTTGGAATCGATCGACCATGATCCACCCATCGAATTGCATTTGGACCGGGTACCATCCATTCAGCATTTCCGGCAGGCTCTGGCCGTTGCTGCTGGGAGTTCTTCTGGGGGCGTGGCCTTCCGCTGGAGGACGGGCCGATGAAGGAGCGGCATCGGACGATCGTTTCCCCATTGGCAAATGGGTGCCGCTGTTCAACGGTCAGAACCTCGACGGGTGGATCCCCAAGATCCGCTATGCCGAGTTGGGAGAAAACTACGGCCATACCTTTCGCGTAGAAGATGGGTTGCTGCAGGTGCGGTACGATCCGCAGTACTACCCACAATTCGAGGAGCGATTCGGACACCTGCATTTCCATCGACCTTTCTCCCATTACCGGTTGCGCGTCGAGTACCGTTTTGTAGGAGATCAGTGCCCAGGTGGACCCGGCTGGGCTCTTCGTAACAGCGGCGTCATGGTGCACGGCGAAGCGCCGGAAACGATGGGTAAAGACCAGGAGTTTCCCGTCTCAATCGAGGTGCAGTTGTTAGGCGGCAACGGGAAGGATCCACGCCCCACCGCCAATCTATGCACTCCGGGGACGAACGTGGTGATGGACGGCAAGTTGTTTCTGCCCCACTGCACCAGCTCGAAGTCGAAGACGTATCATGGCGAACAATGGGTCACCGTGGAGGTCGAGGTGCGTGGCTCTGAGGTGATCCGCCATATCGTCGATGGCCAAGTGGTCTTGGAATACAGCCAACCCCAGTTGGATCCGCGCGATGCGCATGCTCAGCAATTGGCGGAAAAGCGAGATGGACTGCTGTTGGAAAGTGGCTATCTGTCGTTGCAATCGGAAAGCCACCCCATCGATTTTCGCCGTGTTGAGATCATGGTGCTACAGCAATAATGGAACGCATGTGCATGGCGGCCGGCTCGCTGGACTATCCGAAGATTCTTTTGTTCGACATCGACGGGACGCTGATTGAGTCGGGTGGGGCAGGTGGCGGGGCGCTTCATCAAGCCTTGCAACGCGCCTTCGGCATCCAGTCCCCTCGTCCGGTGGCCCTCCATGGGCGAACGGATCGAGGAATCCTACACGACTTGTTGCTCTCGCATGGCCTTGCCGCCGACAAGAAGAACCTAGAACGATTGAAGGCCCATTACTTCGAACTTCTACCGCACTGTTTGCGCGAGCGACCAGGGCGCGTATTGCCAGGCGTGGTCGAACTCCTCGCACGATTGGCTGCCTGCCGCGATGTGATCTGCGGAGTACTGACCGGCAATATGGCGCGTTCTGCCCAAATGAAACTCGATCATTTCGGATTGAGCCATTTCTTTCATTTCGGGATCTACGGAGATCTGGCGATCGAACGAAACGAGTTGGCAGCGCCGACACGGCAGTGCATCGACCGTCTTGTTATCGAGCGGTCGTCGGCCCCGAGGCAACGGCCGGTGAGCGATGCGGGAAGCCTGTGCCACGCGAATGTCGTCGTCATCGGTGACACGCCCATGGACGTGGCGCTGGCCCGCGCCTTGAACGCACGATGCCTGGCCGTGTGTACGGGAGCTTTTGATCGTACTCAACTGCAGGGGGCGACCCGCATTGTGCCAGATTTACACGACGTCGACGAAATAGAATCCTTTTTGCTGTCCCCTGTCCAGGAGAAATGTCGGTGAGTGACCCTTCGATCGAAGCCAGTAGCGGTGGAGCAGGCGGTGTTGAGCCGTCCGGCGAAAGTGCGGATTTGGCCACGGCACTGGAAGCAATCGGAATCGCCGTGGACGGAGCCCAACTCGCTCTGATCGATCGTTACCGAGAACTGTTGTGGGCACAAAACGAGGTGATGAACCTGACGCGTCACACGACGTTCGATTTGTTTGTGCGGCGCGATGTACTTGATGCCGTGCGTCTGGCGGAACTTCTGCAGCCGGGAGAAGATGTTGTCGATTTCGGCACCGGTGGCGGTGTCCCTGGCATTTTGCTAGCAATCCTCAGGCCCGACGTGCAGGTTTCCCTATGCGAAACCGTGCACAAGAAGGCACGCGCTGTGGAACAGTTCGTGCAGCAACTCGATTTGCCGGTTTCCGTGTACCCTATTCCGGTACAGCAATTGTTGGAGGACCTGCGGTTCTCGAGTGTAGTGAGCCGGGCGGTAGGTAGCCTGTCGCGGCAGCTCACGGCCCTCCGCCCGAATTGGATTCATCTCGACCGATTGCTAGCGGTGAAGGGACCAAAATGGTCGGAGGAACGCGGTGAAGCGCGCCATCGTGGTCTACTCAAGGGGCTGGAACTGCGCAAAGTCAGCAGTTATCCCATGCCCGGGACCGGTTCCCACAGCGTCATCCTGCAGATCACTTCCCCGAGAGGTCGTTTCTCGCCATCGGGCGGCTCAGCGGTGCGGCCAGTGGGGCCTTGAGCCCGCATCGTGCCCGCGGGCGGAACCAACTAGCGTGACCGTTCTGCTCCTTATCCCGATGGCGTACCCCCGCACAGAAGGGCAGGAAGGTCGAGGATCCGTACTTCGTCCGCTTCGATTTTTGTTGGCGTCCGTTCGTACCTTTGGCCGACACGTGTTAGCAATAAGGCGAAGCCGTGAACAGGCGGAGGCAGAGGACATCGAATCGGAGCCATCGCCGCTCTGGCAGCAGCCAGGTGGACGATGGTGGTTGCTGACCAGCGATGCCTGGTCGACGTGCCGCGGGCAATGAAACAGGCTGGGCGAGCGTGCCGATGGCGGGCCAGCAAGGCACCATGAGGCGACAACGTGGACTTCCCGCCCGGGGATTCGTAGTTACCATGGTGCGCAGCGGTCCGGCGACCAGGTGGCAGGCGGCCCCGCAGGGCTATTCAGTTTGCGATATCGCAGGTATTACGAAGAGAGACCTCGGACACAAAGTTCATTGTAGAAAACATGTCTGCTTATTCATTGACACACCTGAAGTTGCTGGAGGCCGAGAGCATTCACATCATCCGTGAAGTAGCGGCCTCCTTTTCCAATCCGGTGATGCTCTATTCGATTGGAAAAGATTCATCCGTGATGACCCACTTGGCGCTGAAAGCGTTTTATCCGGCCAAGCCGCCGTTTCCATTCTTGCATATCGATACGACGTGGAAGTTTCGCGAGATGATCGAGTTTCGCGAGAATTACGCTCGCCAGGAATTGGGGCTCGACTTGCTTGTTTACATCAACGAGGAAGGTTTAAAACTCGGCATCGATCCGGCCGAGAACAGTGAAAAGCACACGGAGGTCATGAAGACCGAAGCGCTCAAGCAAGCCTTAAACAAGTATCGTTTCGATGCGGCGTTCGGCGGTGCACGACGCGATGAAGAAAAGTCCCGGGCCAAAGAGCGCGTCTTCTCATTTCGCGACCGTTTCCATCGCTGGGATCCGAAAAACCAGCGACCAGAATTATGGAATCTGTACAACACCAAGGTGAATCCGGGAGAGAGTATTCGCGTCTTTCCGTTGAGCAACTGGACGGAACTCGACGTATGGCAGTACATCCACTTGGAAAAAATCCCCATCGTCCCTTTGTATTTCGCCAAGGAGCGGCCGGTGATCAACCGCGATGGAACCTTGATCATGGTCGATGACGATCGCCTGAAACTTCGTCCCGGCGAGAAGATCGAACATCGGCGGGTACGCTTTCGGACGCTCGGTTGTTATCCACTGACCGGTGCGGTGGAGTCCGATGCCACCACGCTGCCGGAGATCATCCAGGAGATGTTGCTCGCCAAGACTAGCGAGCGTCAAGGGCGGGTGATCGACCGCGACGCTGGCGGTGCCGGAATGGAGGAAAAGAAGAAGCAGGGCTATTTTTGATCCTCCACCCCAACGCACCAAGTGGGCCGACAAGCCTGGTTTGTTCCGATCCGATTTGCAACAACAGACACTTGCGACATGAATCATCAAAGCGATCTTATTGCGACCGATATCGAAGCCTATTTAGCGCAACACGAACGCAAGGAATTGCTTCGTTTTATCACCTGCGGCAGTGTCGATGACGGCAAGAGCACGCTTATCGGCCGCCTCCTTTACGACTCGAAGATGCTTTATGAAGATCAGTTAGCGCAGCTCGAAGCCGAATCGCGCACGCATGGAACTACCGGCGGCGGGTTCGATCCGGCGTTGGTTACCGACGGTTTGAAGGCCGAGCGGGAGCAGGGGATCACCATCGATGTGGCCTACCGCTATTTCTCCACCGCCAAGCGGAAGTTCATCATTGCCGATACCCCGGGGCACGAACAGTATACGCGGAACATGGCCACCGGCGCTTCGACCGCGGATCTGGCCGTGATTTTGATCGACGCGCGACATGGCGTCCTCACGCAAACGCGCCGGCATAGCTTTATCGTATCCTTGCTAGGAATACGTCACGTCGTGGTGACCATCAACAAGATGGATTTGGTCGACTACAGCGAGGAGCGTTTCGAGGAGATCTGTAATGACTACCGCGATTTCGCCCAGCGCCTCGATCTGCCCGATTTGCATTTCATTCCCATATCGGCGTTGCATGGCGATAACGTTGTCGAACCCAGTCCGCACATGCCGTGGTATCGCGGCAGTACGTTGATGAATTTCTTGGAAACCGTATACATCGGCTCGGATAGAAATTTTGAAGACTTCCGTTTTCCTGTCCAATATGTCAATCGCCCCCATCTCGACTTCCGTGGCTTCTGCGGAACGATCGCATCTGGAATCATTCGCGTGGGCGACGAAGTCATGGTGCTTCCCTCGCGCCAAGCGACTCGAGTAAAAGAAATCGTGACCTTTGACGGCCCCCGGCAGGAAGCCTTCACCCCCCAGTCGGTCACCCTGACATTCGAAGACGAGATTGATTGCAGCCGTGGGGATATGATCGTACGTCCAGGGAATGTCCCCAAGGTAGGGAACGAAGTCGACGCCATGGTCGTGTGGATGAGCCCCGAACCGATGGTGCCAGGGAAGAGTTACTTGGTCAAACATACGACGCAGACATGTGTCGGTCAGGTCGATTCCTTGCGATACCGGGTCGATGTCAACACCCTGCACCGAAGTCCCGCTCCCGTGCTGCAGTTGAACGAAATCGGCCGTTGTAGCATTACCTTGAACCAGCCGATCTATTACGACTCCTACCGCCGCAATCGTGCCACGGGGGCGTTCATTCTCATTGATCGCATCTCCAACGTGACGGTCGGCGCCGGCATGATCACGGCCCGGGAAACGGACAAGAAGACACGCTTGGCGCCATGGGAAGCTGCCGAGGCGACCGACGAGACGACCTCGTCCGCCGTGCGAGTGGTCACTGCCGAGGAGCGTCAAGCACGGTTGGGGCAACAGCCGGCTACCTTGTTGTTCACCGGGCTCAGCGGCAGCGGCAAATCGACCATCGCCCGTGGCGTCGAACGGGCCCTGTTTGATCTCGGCAGGCTGGCCATCGTGTTGGATGGAGAACAATTGCGGCGGGGCCTCAGCGGAGACCTTGGATTCTCCACCGAAGATCGCTCCGAGAACCTGCGCCGGGCTGCTCAGCTGGCCCATCTGCTCAACGAAAATGGTATCATCTGTTTAGCTGCACTGATCGCGCCGGACGCGCAAACTCGCGCTAAAGCGGCTGATCTGGTCGGGCATGACCGCATGTTGGTGATCCACTGCGAGGCTCCACTGGATGTGTGCCGTGAACGCGATCCGCGAGGACATTATGCGGAGGCAGAAAAAGGGGAGATGCCCGCCCTGCCGGGGGCAGGAGAGGATTATCAACCACCTGAGAATCCCGACTTGGTGTTGCGGACGGCCGAGGACTCCGTCGAGGAGTGCGTCGAACGTGTCCTTCAATTGCTCCGGAAACGCAATTTCATCCGGTAAACCGTTATGGTGCGATGCATAGGTCAGTTTGTCGATTACGTCGAGATCGACAACACGGTGCGCAATAGCGTGCTCGGGCGGGTCACTTTCCTCGACGGAAGCAACGTCGATCTCGACCTGGTGGGCAACTTGCCTCCTGCATTGCGCGGCGCCGCCTGGCAATTCATCAATCCCCATGCTGCCCCACACCATGAAGACTCCCTGCCAGAGTCCGTGCGCAACCTGCGATTCCAACAAGTAGGGGTCATCGGGCACATCGCCCTGGACTTGCCATGCCCATCCTCTGCGGATCCAACCACTACCGACGGCAGCCGTACGGCTTCTGGCCATGACGGCTCGCCGGGCCAGTCGCCAAGCGCGACCGACGAATTCTGGTGTTACGGTTTGCAATGGTTTGGGCAGGACGGCCAAGTGGTTATCGAGGGCCCGTTGGTGGTGCAACGGATCGATGTCCAGGAGGATGAAGGTGACCAGATTTCGTGGGGGCCGGCCGTCGGTTTGGAAGAGCTGCTCGGTTCTCGTGCCAACGCCTTGCACGACGCCGACGCTGTCAGCGGTCAAGCTGCATCGGTTGACCAAGCCCCCGAACAACCGCGGCAAGCGGAAGCCAATTTCTTCAAGCAGCTGGTTTGGTACGCGCCCGACGAGGAGGCTCCGCCGAGTACCGGGGGGCCTCATGCGACCGACGATACCGCACCTGCGGATGCCGGCGAGTCGGAATTCGAAGAGGCATCAGAGGACTTTACCGGCGGTGAACCGGCCGATGAAGATCTGAACTTGCTGCATGATGTCGCTGAACAGTTGCAGAAATTCCGTCACGTCTACGAGGAGGAAGAAGAGCCCGTGCCATGGTTGATCCCCGACCCGCTGCAGTTGCCCAAGCCGCAGCATGTCGAGTCGGAGGAAGAGGCGGAACTATTGGTGCGGCGCGTGCTTGGGCAACTCGCCCGACTGAACATATCTTTGCACGTTTGCTCTCATCTTGCGAACCGCGATATTTATCGCATGCTTATCGAGCACCTGATCCCTTCTGCTACCGCGCCGGCACGGCTGCCGGAGACCGATGTCATTCTCAACTACGATGCCTTTGATTACTGCCCCATCTGCCGCGAGGAGATCGACCTGATGGCCGATGCCGCGATCGATGAAGAGGACTGGGACGACTTGGATAACGAGGAGTGATGCGCGCGGTCACTTCACTCCCTTTCCCTCAACTCCTTGTTCATCCGGTGCCAGGAATAGCAGCAGACCGCAATTCTGAGGGAGCAACTCGTCGGTGCGCAGCAGTCCCCAACTTTGCCATCGATGGTCGGGACCTGCCCGACGGGCGGCTACTGCCCACGCGCTCCCCTGCAGGGATGGGTGACGCGTAAGGCACCGGCGGTCAATCGCTAATTCGAACCACCACGCATCGTCCCCGTGCCGGACGGCTACGTGCCACCGGGGGTTGTATTGATGCCATCGGTCGCAACGATCGAAGGTCTGACCGTCTGCGGCGATTCCCAATTGAAAGGCAGTGGCGTAATCGCGATCGACGTCGATACGCAACTCGACATGATCTTCAGCTTCGATTGGTGCATCATATTGTCTCAGGCGTGCTAACTGCGGTGGCGATTGCTGTGGATACCAGGGGCATCTTCCCGCTACGTAGACATATTGCTCGTCGAACGCCCACCACACATCGCTGGGCGTCCCCTGCGCATCCAGGCGGTGCAGCCGCATCGCTGGTTCCTGCTGCCAGATCGATTCGTCCAAGTGTCCGTCGAGCAGGGGAGGCTGGGAGGCGGGCACGGCCACAGCATGCCATCGCGGGGGAGGCCCTTGCCGGGTGAGCCACCACTTTTCCTGCGCAGCGATTTGTGGCCACCCAGCCAACTGGCTGGCGTCCAACAGCCGTTGCAGACGAGCCACAGCCTGGGCTGGTCGCTGCGATTGCCGCTCTTTGCTGGCGGCCTGGGCGATCACGGGGGGCCAAGAGGCAAGTTCTGGAAATCGTTGCGAGACCGCGGCCAACGTAGAAAACCATGCGGTGGCCTCCTGCGGAAACTGTGCCGCCGCCACTCCCCCCGAGGGCTGATACACTGCCGCTTCCACCGCTGAGGAATCCCGCCTACCGGAGGTTGCGGCGGCAACTACGATAGGATCACTTTCGAATGGACTGGCTGCCAAAGGATCTACCGTCATCCGGTCTGGCGCTCCCTGGGTACCGCGCACCGTTTGCGGCCCGCGGTCAGTCTGGTAGGGTGGCGAATCGGCATTGGCGGGAACCTCCTGGTCCATCGCCATCGCCTGCCAGACACGGAATTCCTCGCTTCCCGCGGTGCGCAACAGCTCCACCGCCGCGTCGAGAGCGATGTCCGGTTGCAGCCGATAATGGGCGACGATCTCCAACACCAGTTGGCGGCGCGCCGACCAGCGCGACGGCGAAAGATCGTCGGCTAGGCGGCGAAGCATGCAACCAACTTCCCGCGCCGGAGTCGACTGCACCACGAATCGCAAGGACTCTCCCCATGCCGACAGCGGGGCATCGCTGTCCGACAGCTTGGCGATCATCGCCTGCCGATGCGGTCGCCCCATGATCAATTGGTAGTTCCCCAACTCCATCGGCGCCAGTTCGCGGCGATGGGATGCTTCCATCCCAATTCCTCCGGCCAACGATTGGACGGCGGCGATGTTGCGGGTTTGACTCCAGCGAGTCCACATCACGGGCTCGCCGTGGGCCACCGCTTCAGGAGGCATCTCCAGCAACACATCCCATACGGACAACCCCAAGCTGCGCAAGAATCGCTGAGGGTTGGTTTGATACCGCTCCACCCCCGGCGGCGGTTGGCCAGTCGCGCGGGAGTAGCAGACGATCTTTTGCGGAAGGTGTCGCTGCAAGCCCAGCTCTTCAAGCACGGTGAGGATGGCACCAGCCTCTTCGGTAGCAGCCGCAGCCGTGTCGCCAGCGGAAGTGGTCGCCAGGCTCGCCTCCCACACCCCCACTGCATCCGCGGGAACCACCACGATCGCCGGTCTCCAGGTAGCACAAAGCACCACAGCCTCCATCGCGCCGCGGATCCCACCATTCTCCGTGTCAGGAAAAAACCAACGATTGGGCGGTCCCGTTAACGTGATCCCCACCCGCGATACCAGCGATCGGTACCGATGACTCGATGGCGGAAGAAAGTCGGCCGCGGCGACAGGTGTCGTATCACCACCAAGGCTCAACACCGTGCGCAGGCGATCGTCCCATGCCGCCGCCACTATCGCCGCCCATGGAGCCTCCGAGGCGCGGCGCGCGATGCATAACTGTCCGGCGCGACGGCCGCCTCCCGACTGCGGGTACCACGTGCGGCCACCATCACGAGTGGCGTAAATCCCACCAAATGCGCCAACGGCCCAGCCTCGCTCCGTGTCCGTAAATTCGAGATCGTAAAGCGGTAGCGCAATACCGGTCCGATAGATGCCCCAGCTGCGTCCCCCATCACTCGAATGGAGCAATAGTCCTCCGGGCTCCCCTGCTACCCACACATGAGCACCGCGGGACAGCGCTACGGTCCAAGTTACCCACTGTCGCGCCGAGTCGGATAGCGGTATGGCCACTTCGTGCCACTGATGGCCATCGACACTGCTCAACACCCTGCCGTGTCCTCCCACGGCAATCCAACCATGTCCCGTTGCAGCAAGGGAACGAATATCCAGCAGCGCGCCGTCTCGATGTGGGCTGCCTGTGGTCAAGTTGCCCACGGCGGTCAAGGAATCCACCATGGCGCTCCCCCCGCGTCCCAATCGATCGCAGGCCATCAGTTCACGCTGGGAACGCCAGGCAGCAGCGGTAGCATGCCCTAACGGAATACGTACCGGTCCCCACGTAATTCCACCATCCCGTGAAATGAAAACGGAAGCCTGATGGACCGCACTGTAGTCCCCCCAAGCGAGACACTGAGCCCCGTGGTGCGCGATCCCCAGTAGCCGAGGCATATCATGCGGAATCGATTGCCAGGTTTTTCCCGCATCGTGGGAGATCAGCACGACACCGCGACTGGCCCCTGATCGAGCCCCGATGGTCCCCCCCACGGCAATTGCGCGTGTCTCCGAGACGAATACGACTCCGTTCAGATCGGCCACTGTCGCCGAGTCGACGCTTTCCCATCGATGCCCTCCGTCCTCGCTTCGCCACACGGTTCCGGCATCACCGACGGCGCAAAGGACATCGGCACCGGCAGCGGCAATGGCCCGTAGCGCTGCGTCCCGCCGACAAGCTTTCGCCAACGACTCTGCCACTACGTCGCCAGCGTCGTTGTGTCCGTCGGCGAAGGAGGCGTGGTCAAGCGAGGACGTGCCGGTCACCCAACCTCCTTGAGGTGAGGGCAACTGTGCCTGACTGATTGAAGCAACCGCCACCACGAACATCCCCACTCCCGCTAACCTCCACGCCGCTGTCCTAAGAATGGATGCACGCTGTCGACTGAGAAGGTATCTGCCGCTCAGCCGTCCCACGATAGGACGGGCGACTTGATGTCCAGAGGAAAACAATCGCCAGGATTGGAGGATCATGCTGGAAAACTCCATGCGTCGCGACGCGAAATGGCGGTCATTCCACCAGCACACGATTCCACATTCGCTAAACGTCAATAAGTGCAGCTGAATCGCCATCAGGCCGGAGGCTCCCCCCCGAGCGATACCACGGAGTCTAGAAGGTCGAAACTACCAATATCCAGCCCAATTCCAGTCTGGCGACCGACGAGAGGCACGATCAGTGGTATCCAACCCCGGCTCGCCACGTCCTCGTTGTCATGGGGGAAGTTTGCAGCGACCGATGGCCCATACCGACTGTGGCAGCGATTCCCTGCTGGCATCGAGCAGGACCAGCGGTTACCGCATAACGGGGCCGCCGAGCCGCCGAGCGGAGAAACGAATCGCTCTTGCCTCGGTCTTCGGCGATGACGTATTTTGCCTGCATCAGCACCGGGAAACGCGTTGGGCGGCTAGGTAGGGTGTAACGGTTGTTCCGGTGAACCGCTGAGGTGAATCGTTCCAATCATCACGTTTTGATTGTCGTATACGATTCAGGCCGTTCGATGAACATCGTAAAGGACCATGGTGCAGAGCGGTCATCTGTCCTTGCGATGCTAAAACCAACGGAGTCAGTGAATCCCATGGAGGGTGATGGAATGCGAACAGCCAATCGACGTCAGTTTCTTTTCGTGTCTTCAGCCTTGGGAGGTTCCTTAGCGCTGTCCGCATCTGCCCTGGGACAAGAACCGCGAACTGGGTTGACCGAGCCGGTTGTCCGGACCGCCAAAAACCAACCGGTCGCCACCCCGGACGGCGTACCGCATCCGCTCGACCCCGCGTTGAAACTCGCCTACGCCAGCTTGAATCACATTCGCGCTACCATCCATGACTACACCGCCATTCTCATCAAGCGAGAGCGGATCGATGGCGTCTTGGGCGACTACGAATACATGGGCGTCAAGGTACGAAACCGTAAGGTGCAGGACGGCCGCGTGGTCGTGCCGTTCAGCGTTTACATGACCTTCCTGAAGCCTGCCAGCGTCAAAGGTCGCGAAGTCATCTACGTCGAGAATCAAAATGATGGCAAGCTCGTCGCGCACGAGGGGGGAATGAGTGGGCGATTCTTACCCACCGTCACTTTAGACCCAAACGGCGCGCTGGCCATGCGCGGCCAACGATATCCCATTACCGATCTCGGTATCGAAAACCTCGTCGTCAAGTTGATCGAGAAGGGAGAGCGAGACCGTCGTAACGGCATGTGCCAGGTCCAGTTCCACCAAGGAGTCAAGGTCGGAGGACGTCCCTGCACGCTGTTGACGGTTACCCACAACGACCGTCAACCCTACTACGACTTCCACAAAGCACAGATTTTCATCGACAGCTCATTGAATATCCCCGTGCGGTACTGCGCCTACGATTGGCCCAAAGTTCCAGGAGGCGAGCCCGAGGTGATCGAAGAGTACACCTATCAAAACATCCGAATCAACGTGGGGCTGACCGACGAAGACTTCGATCAAAACAATCCTAAATACAACTTCTGAGGCTGATACCCCTCGTCGACAACGCTTTTTCCGTGCCGATTCTCCGCCCACAGCCCATCCAACGATGGGCCTTTTTTATCCAGCGAATCTGGCCAGCCCTATCGGCGCTGTTCGCCGACCAAGCCATGGTCAAAGGGGTTATTGGATCCGACGCGCCTGAGCCTCGCTGGCGGGCGGGGGATGCAGGAAGCGATGGGAGCAGAAGGGAACATACGGTGAGCCACTCCCATTCGGACCGCCGCTCAGGCAACCCGATTGGCCGCCGTTTGGTTATTAAACACAGAGGACGCATAGCCCCTCGCGCGGTCGCAATTCCGTGACCTCAGTGCCCTTGGTGTCTCAGGCGAAGCTTTTCTCGTTCCCAGGAATTTTTCTTTTTCCCACGCTCTTCTTGGGAAGGCGTTGCCCGAGAGGCTCTGCCTCGCGACGTGTAGGGGAGCCCGACAGGCATGCGGCCCCCAGGCAGAGCAAGAGAACCAGAAGACTTGGCCGAGCGCTCGAACGACGCATCGCGCCGTGATTGGTAATCCCAGCCCATCTCACCCAGCAACATAATGGCTTGGTCGACCGAATCGTAATGCTGTTGGTAATCGACCGCCGAAGTGGTGGAAGAGGAAGCCGAGCCGTTCCACGTGAACCTGTCATCAGCGGTCAGGAAGGGGGGCATGTCAGGGTTTGCAGCGTTTGACGAGGTGGGAAAAAGATCAATAGCAGATTTTCGGCTTTTTGCGTTAAGCTGTGGCAGTTGGCATGTACCTGGTAACCCCTTAGGAGGCCTTCGCATGGACGCAAAACGCGAGCAGCTGAAGAAAAAGTTCGAACATCATTTCGAGCAAGCTACACGGTTAGCGGCGGAGATTCAGGCATTAGAGCAAGGCGACCAAGTGCCGCATTTCGACGACATCGAACTGCCGGCCCACGAGCTGGGGCAACGCTTCAGCAGGGGCATCCAGGAAAAACGGGCTCGCGAAGTGGCGCTGAAAAAACCGGACAAGGCCAGCTGCCCGCACTGTCGACGCAAGTATCCGGTCGAGATTGAGGTGCGGACGGTCCATTCGATGGACGGCCCCATCGAATTGGCCGAGCCGGTCGCTTACTGCCGTCGATGTCGACGGCGTTTTTTTCCCTCAGCGTTTTGCAATGGGGTTCGATAGGCGCGAGTCCAGAGTTGCATTCCCTTCGACTCTCGTTTTTAGCCGCGAAGCGGCGGGATGATCTAGCTCCGGGCGTGAGCCCGGAGTTTGGATGGCGCATTGTTTCCCAACAGTCCCGTAGGGACGGCATGAGCCCTCAGGTCACGCACTACCCCAGGATGGAGGTGCGCATCAAGGTTGTTGGCTGGCAGCCAAATGCACCGCCACCGACGCGTCGACGTGGGGGCTTGTCATGGAGCCCGGGTGTTGTCATGGATTCTTCGACGTGCCTCATGGTTGAGCCGATTGCCTCGGGGCCGAGCCGTCCACCGTGCCAGTGAATTTGGCCTTCGGCCAAAAAGGGCCTATTGCGACTCCAGTTCCCGGGGCGTTGCCGCCAGGCGACGGTGCCCGCTGGGCTTCGCCCAAACTCCACACTCGCTTGGATCTACGTGGCGAGCGAGTCCGATACCGACAGCCGCTCGAACACCCCGGCCAGCCGCCGCACAGCCTCACAGGGACGGCCGGACCACGCTGCCGAACAGTCCTGAAAACACAGCATGCCGAAGTCACGGAGCACCAACACGCAGGTCCTAACTTTTAGTTGCAGATGCACTTGCGTAAATAACATTAGCAAGAAAACTTGAGTGCCACCCACTGTTTGGATTCGATTTGGTGCTGCCCTGTGGCTGGCTGGGCTTTTGTAGGTGGGGTTGATTCACGGCCAGGGTAATAGCAGCTCACGGCAGGGCCGTCCTCCGGCAGGCCGGTTCCGTGGGAGCTGGCAATTTGATTTGAGGGCGTGGAGGCGGAAGGGAGACTGGGAGGGGAGAATGCTGTGAGGGGTGGGGGTGGATGGAGGCCGATAAGGGGGAGACGGGGGGGGAGGCTGGCCGGAATGCCGCGGCTGGCTGGCAAGATGCTTCTTTGGTGAGCCAGCGGCCTGCAGTGAGATCGGTACAATCTAGCAAGCAAAGAAACCTATCCGCATTTCGCTCCTTGGTGAGCCGGGGCGGCTCGCCGCGCGATTTGGGGGAAGGGCGAAGGGATTAACTGGGCAGTTGCGCTCAGGTCGGCGGGGAGGAAAAACACTGATCGGCCAGCCGCTGGCCTCGAGCCCAGCGGCGACCAGTCCGCTCGGCATGCCGACTCATGCTCTCGGAGCGACCGGCACACGTGCTGCGGCCGAAGTAGCGACCAAAGTTCCACACCACGTCGCACCACAACCCAGCGTCTATCCCCAGCTTCGCCAACACCCCCTGCACACCAGCAGGCGGCTTGCCAGACGCTTCGCCGCTGTTGACCGCCGACTCGGCTGACTTGGTCGAATCGGCCGACTGGCGGCCATGGCCACTGAGCGGGCTCTTCTGCGCGGCAACCCACTCCAACAGCTTACGGTACTCCTCCCAGGAGAGCATCAAAAACCCCTTGTCGCTGGCTCGCACACCGCCACGGTGCACTTGCGGGTCGGCCGCCGAAATGCTCGCATCGGCCGACAACGGCGCTAACCAACCGTCGCGGGCAATACGCTGGCCGGTCGGATTGCGTCGCTGACGCTGCTTCCTCTGCTTGATCTGCGCCGAGGTGTGCGTGCGGAGAATCTCCCCCGCCTGCTCGGTAGGGATCGATCGGATCGGATAAGCGGCCGAGGCTATCGTCTGGCCCTGCTGCGCTTGGATCCGATCGTAGGCCGAAGTGAAGGGGGCCTGGGAGGGCTGGCTGGCCATGGCAGCACGCACAGGGTTGAGGTCCACGTACATCGCGCAGGCCAATAGACCGGCTTCGTCGGTCAGCCGCTGCGCCTTGAATCGCCCCTCCCAAAATCGTCCGGTGACGTTGTCCTGGCGATTGGCCATGCGGGCGATCGGCTCGCACAGGGCACGCATCAGCCAGGAGATGTCCGACAGTCGCCGACGCACGGTGTCCAGCCGCTGTGGATCGGCCAGCAGGGCCGCCACGTCGCTGTCGGTCGGCTCTCCCAGATGCTCTTCCAAGCGGTGCCCGGGGAACAGCCGTAGCCACCGGATGGCCACCTCCCGGTCGCTCCACTGAGCGACGACGTCGGGGCGGGTGCGGAGGATGACGTGCAAGTGGTTGGACATGATGGCATAGGTGAGTACGTCGATGCCGAAGACCGAGGCGAGGGCCTCGAGGCGGCGTCGGATCCACTCGCGGCGGTAGCTGTAGTCTTGGCCGGAGAGGGGATCGACCCCAGCGAGAAAGGCACGGCGGACACAGCGTTGGACGCAGTGGACGATGGCGATTTCGTCGGGAGTCCACTGTTCGGCACGTTTGGGTCTTCCCATGGGGGCAACTCCTGGGGGAGGAGACGAAACAGGGCAGCAAATACCGTTGGCTGGCTTCCCCGCCACGGCAGGGCACCTCGACCGACGCAGGGCCACCAGGCCAATGGGCACAAGGCACCCCGCCCAAGCGGGCGGCAAGCGGGCAGACACCATTAGAGCAGATCGGCCGACCGATGGCAAGAGAAAGGTGGGTGGCACTAATGGGATGGGGGTGGGAGACAGGTAGCTTTCCTGGGAGTTGGCGGTCAGAGGGTGGTTCGCGAGGAACGGTCAGCCGGTATAATCCGCTTCGTTTGCGAAAGAGCGCCGCTTGCGAAGTCATGCTCCGCCGATGGTGATCCGAGCACCCTGAAGTTGTTCCTAACGGTGGATATTTCGCCTTGACCGAGGCGCGAACGATGCAACCACAGATGTCCTAGGGAGGAGAAAGACCAATGCCACGACCCGTTACGCTGTTTACTGGACAATGGGCTGATTTGCCACTGGAACAGATGGCCAAGCTGACGAAAGAATTCGGGTACGATGGTATCGAGCTGGCGTGCTGGGGAGATCACTTCGAAGTGGATCGAGCCATGTCAGAGGACGATTACTGTGCCAAAAAGCGCGAGTTTCTTGACTCGCTCGGCCTGCAGTGTCATGCCATCAGCGCTCACTTGGTGGGGCAAGCCGTGTTGGATCGCATCGATGCCCGGCATCAAGCGATCTTGCCCGATTATGTATGGGGTGATGGTGATCCGGACGGGGTCAACCAACGGGCAGCAGAGGAGCTAAAGCAAACGGCTCGCGCCGCCCAACGGTTTGGAGTCTCTGTAGTCAACGGTTTTACTGGGTCGAGCATTTGGCACTTGCTGTACTCCTTCCCGCCAACGCCGCAAAGCATGATTGACGATGGCTTCAAGCTATTGGCGGAGAGGTTCAATCCCATCCTCGACGTGTTCGGTGAATGCGGCGTTAAATTCGCCCTGGAGGTCCATCCAACGGAAATCGCGTTTGACCTGTACACTGCCGAGAAGGCATTGGAAGCGCTCGATTATCGTGAAGAGTTCGGATTCAACTTCGATCCGAGCCACTTAATGTGGCAAGGTGTCGACCCAGTTGAATTCATTCGTGCTTTTCCTGATCGGATCTACCACGTGCACATCAAGGACGCCATTCAAACGCTCAATGGTCGCAGCGGCATTTTGGCCAGCCATTTGAATTTTGGTGATCCGCGTCGTGGTTGGGACTTCCGCAGTCCGGGGCGCGGCGGCGTGAACTTCGAGGAAATCATCCGCGCCCTTAATGCCATTAACTATCAGGGGCCTCTGAGCGTAGAATGGGAGGATAGCGGCATGGACCGGCAGTTTGGTGCTCGCGAAGCGTGCGAGTTCGTTCGCCGCATGGACTTCAGCCCTAGTGACCGAGCTTTTGACGCAGCATTCGATGAATAGTCCCATTCCGAATCGGCAGGTCATGACTTCTACACCGGACAGCTCCTCGTCGAATCAGGCCGCGGGAGCTGTCGAGGTAGTGCTCAACGGTCGCCGTGCCGTTGCTCCTCAGGGCAGCCTCATCGGCTTGCTGAGGGAGGCAGACGTTCGTCTGGAGGTAATCGCCGTGGAAGTCAATGGTGAGGTCGTCCCCCGAGAGCAGCTCGAAGTCTTACGACTTCAAACTGGTGACACGGTGGAGGTGGTGACGCTGGTGGGAGGGGGCTAGGTCCGTAGATGTCCACGAAGCAAGATCCGTCACTATCGCCATTGGGTGCATCGCCGATTGATCGGCCGTTGCGTATTGGGGTCCATCGGTTGCAAAGCCGGCTAATCGTCGGCACGGGAAAATACGATACGTTGGAGATCATGCGCGACTCACTTTTGGAGTCGGGTGCCGATGTCGTCACCGTGGCGGTGCGGCGCGAGCGGATGTATGATCGATCTGGGCAGAACATTCTGGATTACATCGATCCAGATCGTTTTCTACTGCTTCCTAATACGGCAGGATGTTACAACGCGCAGGATGCCGTTCGTGTCGCCCGATTGGGGCGTGAGATTCTGAGGGTACTGGGGAATCCCGGCGCCGACTGGGTCAAGCTTGAGGTGCTCGGGGATAGCAAGACCTTGCTTCCAGATCCGATGGCTACGGTCGAAGCGTGTGAGCAATTGGTCGCCGATGGTTTCCAAGTCTTGTGCTACACGAGCGACGATCCGATCACGGCCCTGCGACTGAAGCGTGCCGGAGCGACCAGTGTCATGCCGGCAGGCAGCCCGATCGGCAGTGGTCAAGGAGTGCTCAATCCCAATAACTTGCGGATTATCTTGGAGTACTGCAAAGAGGATGACCCGGACTATCCAGTTATCGTCGATGCGGGAGTCGGCACGGCCAGTGACGTGTCGATTGCCTTCGAGTTGGGAGCCGATGGGGTACTGTTGAACTCTGCTATCGCTCATGCTCGAGACCCGGTGCGTATGGCCCGGGCAATGAGGTATGCCGCACTGGCTGGTCGAGAGGCGTACCTTGCCGGCCGAATTCCGAAGCGTCTGTATGCCACCGCCAGTAGCCCAGAAGAGGGCGTCATTACTACCCGCCCCTGGTAAATGGGAAGGCATGAAGTGGATGTGTCGGTAGACTGATGCGGGGTTTACTACGCGTGCTGCATTGCTGAGGCCTGCGACGAGGTAGCCAGCCGTCGCTTTCGCCTGCCGTCCTCGTCCTGACGAAACGCAATCGGCACTGCACCGGCGACCAGATGACAACGTACCAATGGTGTAGAAACTGGCCGAGAGACATCATTTCGTCTCGCAGAGCGAGTACCATAGTCGGTGAAGAGTGGGGACCTGCATTGACCAGACACAGTTTCCAAGTAGGAGTCCATCGATGGGAAGGTTCGTGTCATTGGCCATCTTGCTTCTCTGCTGCCAAGCGAGCGACCCGGTGGCCGAGTATCGCGATGAGGCGATGAAGAAGTGGGGTGAAGACATCCGCCAGCTCGAGAAGCTCGATGCCACGGAGAAAGATCCCGAACATGCTCTCCTCTTCATCGGCAGTTCGAGTATCCGTTTGTGGGAGACGATTGCGGAAGACATGGCTCCGTGGCCTGTTATCCGGCGCGGCTATGGAGGGGCTCGGTTTTCGGATTTGGCTGTGTTCATTCGTCGATTGGTCGATCCTCACCAGTTTGACGCACTGGTGATCTTTGTGGCCAATGATATTCGTGGCCGAGAAGATGATAAGACACCGGCGGAGGTACTACGATTGGCAAGGTATTGCGTTGACGAAGTGCGAAAGAAGCACCCCTCCGAACCGATTTTCTTCATCGCCATCACTCCGACCAGCAGTCGCTTTTCGGTGTGGGATCAGATCCAGGAAGTCAACCGCTTGATTGCCGACTATTGCGAGAAGACCGACGGACTGTTCTTCATCGATACCGCACGGCACTACCTCGACGCCACAGGGCAACCGCGCGATGAACTGTTTCGCGATGACAAGCTGCATCTGAATCGTGAAGGTTACCGACTATGGGGACGCTTGATTCGTGAAGCGGTTGGCAAGGTACTACACACGGTCGCCGATTCGCCAGGGCGTTGAGCCCTCGACTGGCAGCGCTACGACCTACCCGGCTTCGGCTGGCCCCCTGTACCGCAACAAAGAGATCGCTGCTTGCCTCCCTATTTCCCCTGCATGTTGCGATCACCTACCACTACTTCGACGGACCAACGCCACCGGTCAAGAAACGGTGAAGTAGACTTTCGTTGGGCCCCCCTCTTCTTGGCAAATTCTTGGCAAACAGGCAGCCCAGCGCAACTGCCCAGCCGGTCGGCTGCTGCGGCTAAGCCAGCACCTCATGCACGACCTCGCCGTGGACGTCGGTCAAACGGTAGCGGCGGCCCTGGTACCTGAAGGTCAACCGCTCGTGATCGATACCGAGCAAATGCAAGATCGTCGCGTTGAGATCGTGGATATGAACGGGCCGCTCGACGATGTTGTAGGAATACTCATCCGTCTTGCCGATGGTGACGCCGGCACGGACTCCGCCCCCGGCCATCCACATGGTAAAACATCGGGGATGATGATCGCGTCCGTAGTTGTTAGCGGTCAATTTCCCTTGGCTGTATGCTGTCCTGCCGAATTCTCCGCCCCACACTACCAAGGTGTCTTCTAAGAGTCCCCGCTGACGCAGATCGTGGATCAGAGCGGCGGCCGGTCGGTCGGTTTCCAAGCACTGACGACGAATGGCGGCCGGCAAACCGCCGTGTTGGTCCCAGCCTTTATGAAAGAGTTGCACACAGCGCACGTCGCGTTCCAGCAACCGTCGGGCCAACAAGCAGTTAGCAGCAAAGGTTCCCGGGTTGGTGACATCCGGCCCGTACCTATCCAAAACATGTTGCGGTTCATCCGCGATGTTTGCCACCTCAGGAATCGAGGCCTGCATGCGAAAGGCCATTTCACTTTGCGCAATACGAGCCTCGATGGCGGGATCCAACCGCTGCTCCAATTCCATGTGATGCAATTCGTTGATGCGGTCGAGCTGTTTGCGGCGGGCGGCGCGGCTAATTCCGGGCGCATCGGTTAGATAAAGCACTGGATCGCGACCAGCCCGTAACTGGACCCCTTGATGGCTGGCCGGCAAAAAGCCGCTGCCCCATAAGCGGGCGTAGAGAGGCTGCCCCCCCTTGTTCTTGGTTACCATCACGCAAAACGACGGCAAGTTTTCATTGGTACTCCCCAGGCCGTAATCGAGCCATGCTCCCAAGGACGGTCGACCGGCGATCTGTGATCCGGTCTGAATGTAGGTGATCGCCGGATCGTGATTGATCGCCTCGGTGTATACCGATTTGATAACACAAAGTTCATCGACCACCTTCGCCGTGTGCGGCAGCAATTCACTAAGCCATGCACCGCTTTGGCCGTGCCGTCGAAACTTGAATACCGAGCCGGCGATCGGAAGTGATGCTTGATTTCCCGACATGCCTGTCAATCGCTGCCCCCTGCGAACAGAGGCAGGAAGCTCCAGGCCGTGGTCCCTGTTCAATCGCGGCTTGTAGTCGAACAAATCCATTTGCGATGGACCACCACTCATGAACAAATAGACGATCCGCCTGGCGCGAGGCGGGTGATGAAACGCCTTCAGCACACCACCGTGCCCTGGATTCTCGCTCCTCATGGCGGAGGCCAGTTCCTGCCCGAACAAGCCAGCCGCCGCAAAGGTCCCCACTCCCAAGCTCGACCTGCCAAAGAAATACCTTCGCGTCATCTGCTCGTAGATGGACATGGTTGACTACCTCATCAATAGCGTTGCGCAAACTGCATTCCGCTGAGAGTCCCTCGTCACGGAAGGGTGTTCCCTGAGTGGTGATTGTCCTCGCAGCATGGGACTGGCAGGCATTGCGGTGACGACTGCTCAGGATACCGGGACCTACCTTTTCATCACCACTTCATCGTAGTTCATCAAACCATTGGCCACCAACGCCAGGGCGGCCAGATGAAGTTTGCTGAGCGTGTGCGGCGGACGATAATCACCGATATTCAATAATGCATCAATTTGCTGGTCGGCATCGGACAACCGCTCCAGTTCATCCATTTGCTCTTCAAGCATGGCCGCGATCACTGCCAGCTCCCGTGCAGTCGGCTGGCGGGAAACCAAGGCTTGAAATACTTGCTTCAGCTGCTGGTCAGGATCGGCATGGACCTCGATCGCTCGCGCGGCCAGCGCCACCGCCGCCTCCAGAAACTGCGGATCATTCCACAGGACGAGCGTCTGCATGGGAGTCAGCGTTGACTGCCGCCGTACCATGCACACCTCTCGGGTGCCGGCGTCGAAAGCCATCATCGAGGGCGGTGGTGAAGTGCGTTTCCAGAACGTATACAGGCTGCGTCGATGACTGGCCGCTCCCGGTTGGCGGCGATACTCCTCCCCAGACTTTTCCTTCCACAGTCCCGGTGGCTGATAGGGCTTCACAGGGGGGCCACCGATATCGAGGACCAGCAGGCCGCTGGCTGCCAACGCACTATCACGCACGACCTCGGCAGATAACCTCACCGCAGGCCCACGCGCCAAAAGTAGATTCTGTGGATCACGCGCCAACAATTCCGGCGTCAAATGACTGCGCTGACCATAGGTGCGTGAGGTGACGATCAGCCGGACCAAATGCTTGAGGTCCCAGTCCGACTCGATCAGTTCCATCGCCAACCAATCCAACAACTGGGGGTGGGTGGGAGCCGTACCCTGCACGCCGAAATCCTCGCATGTTTCCACCAAGCCGCGTCCAAAGAAGGTTTGCCACACCCGATTCACCACGACTCGCGCCGTCAGCGGATGACGTGGATGACAAAGCCAGCGGGCCAAGTCGAGCCGATCGAGCCGATCGTCTGTTGGCTGATCATTCGGGAAGTCAGCAAACAGATGCGTCGGAAAATCCCGCTCCACGCGTTCGGCCGGTTGATCGTACGCACCGCGTGTGAGAAGAAACGTCTCCCGCGGCTTGTCCATTTCTCGCATGACCATGATTTCCGGGATCGGATCGCGTAGTGCCGCCAGTTCACGACCGATTCGTTGCATGTGCTCTACCAGGTCGTGGCGGTGGGCCGAGACGGTGCGGAAGTGTTCTGCCAACTCTTCCTCCGTCACTTGAGCGAGCAATCGGTCGATCGGTTGCCCCAGGTCGACCGCCCGCAGGTAAGCCACCTCCAATCGACTGAGATCGCGGGAGAAGACGCGCAGTTCATCGATACGGCCATCTTTCAATCCCTTGTCGCGAAAGCGGTGCGCCAGGGCCAGTTCTCGCACGTCGCCACCAGGAAAACCATCGGAGCCGATGATGTGCTTGGTCAACTGGTCACGCACTACATCGACGGCAACCTGGCGCCCATCCACCAACAGCTGCAGGCCCTCGGCTTGCCATGATCCGTCGTATACCATGGCCACATGGACCCAACGGTCGAGCGGTAACTTTTGACGAGTTCTGACACGCACCGCGTTACCCGGCCAGAAGTGAATGAGGGCAGCGCTCAGACGTCCATCCTCGATGAGTAGCTCGTAACCGCGGCTTCCCGAGTCGGTCCAGGCACGCGAACGATGCAATACTACGGCGCGGTCGTACTCTCGCGGAACATTCAGCCACAGTACGATGGCGAATCGATCATTGCGCGTGAACTCACCGCCGACTGCCGTAACCATGCCATTGTCGCCGCTGAACCGCAGCCCTTGACCACGAACCCCCTCGGTTGCCACCGGCCCTTCAATCAGCTTTCCTGCCATCGTGGTGTCGGTCAAGTTCGTCACGGTCTGGCTACTGCCGGCCTCATCAAAAGAAAAATGTCCGAGCGTCACTGCCCGCAGTCCCTGCTCCAGTTGGTCAGCCAACGATAATTGCGGTGCCGGTGGCAGTTCGGCGAGCGGCGCCCGCGCACCGACATCGCTTAGACCGCTGCGCCACGAAGCATAGACCGCCTCGTTCGGACGAAACCGACGTACGGCTTTTCGCGCGTTATCGAATTGGCTAGCGAGTTGTGCCAGGACGGCTTCTTGATCGGCCGTCGGCAGCAGCAGCGTCGGTGTCGGCGTGGCTTCCGTAAAGTGAGAATACAATCCCGATTCGTCAATGCTATTGAAAAATGCTGCCAGTTGATAGTATTCACGTTGCGAGATCGGATCGTACTTGTGGTCGTGACAACGAGCGCATTCCAGCGTCATTCCTAGAAAAGCCGCTCCGAACGTGTTGACGCGATCGGCAACGTATTCCTGCCGAAATTCCTCTTCGACACTTCCTCCCTCATTGGTTTGTCGATGCAAGCGATTGAACGCCGTGGCAAGAATTTGTTCGCGGGTCGCTTGGGGCAACAAATCGCCGGCTATCTGCCACGTGATGAATTGATCGTAGGGCAAGTCATTGTTCAGTGCCTCAATCACCCAGTCGCGCCACGGCCACACGGCGCGGTATCGATCATTTTGATATCCGTAGGTGTCGGCATATCGAGCGGCATCCAACCAGTCCACGGCCAGACGTTCTCCAAAGCGAGGCGAGGCCAGTAGTCGGTCGACGACCCGCTCCAAGGCGCCGGGAGAGGTGTCCGTCAGGAAGGCCGCAACCTGCTCCGCTGTCGGCGGTAGGCCTGTCAAGTCCAACGACAGGCGTCGCAGAAGTGTCGCTCTATCGGCCGGAGGGGAAAACGGCAATCCCTCCTGAAGCAACCGCGCGCCGACAAAGGCATCGATCGCATTGTTTAATGGCCCGATGCCCACTGTCACGGGGAGCGGATGCCGTTGAGGGGCAACGAACGCCCAATGTTGTTGATATGGTGCCCCCTGAGCTACCCAATTTCGCAATAACTCGCGCTGGGCAGGAGTTAGCGACAGGTTGCTACTGGGGGGAGGCATCACCAGATCGGGATCTTCACTGAATATCCGTTCGATCAGGGGACTCTCCTCCGGACGGCCCGGCACGATGGCATATTCGTACGCCTCCTCGGCTACATCCAATCGCATCCCTGCTTCCCGCGTCCCTTCATCGGGCCCGTGGCACAAGAAGCAACGATCGGACAGCAACGGCAAGATGTCGCGGCTGAAATCAATCCGCTCGGCTCCACGAAGATGAGCCACGGTTACAGCCACGAGCCCACAAAGCACTACCACCGTAAGACGTGAACTATGCATGGCAAGGGTCGTTCCACGAGCAAGCGGGAAGTGAGCGTCAGGGGACACGCGAGCAGATAGGAAGGAAATGGCATGGCGGACGCTCATGGCCGAATCGATCGTTATCGGATCGCTAGCCAGCGTCGCCCCCAGGATCGGCAACGATGAGGCGACCGGACATCCTGGGGCCATGGAACCTCCCTGCAGCGAAGTGTTCCTTGTCCGTTTGCCCTAGTCCGCTCATCCACCTCAAACGCGTCCAGAACCGTTGGGGCTGGATCCGTTCGGCATGGCAATCACCGCCCATGAAGCTAACTTCATCTTACCTTGGCTGATAAACCATGGAAACATAGTTTCCATCAGAAAGCGTGGTCGGTTCGCCCGGTCAGAGGTGCCACCTGCCGCGCAAACTCGGCTAGCCGCACGGCCACACGTTTGCTGCCCCAGGAGCCCGGTTGCGGTTCGAAGACTCCGGCACAGCGAGTTCCACAGTGGGGGCAGGTCCCTTCGGGGGTGAGATTCCATTGCACGATGTCGTAGTTGACTCGGCCTATGAGCAGGTGATTGCATACGTGGCAATAAGTGGCCTGCCCTTCCGGATCATAGATGTTCCCCGTATAGACGTAGCGAAGACCGTTCTCCCTGGCGATCCGGCGGGATCGCCGCAGGGTCTCTGGCGGTGTTCGCGGTTTATCCATCATGCGGTAGTCGGGATGAAAGGCCGTGAAGTGTAGCGGCACATCTGGCCCCAGCTCTTCCACGATCCACTTGGTCATGGCATCGATCTCCTCCGGCGAATCGTTCTCGTCGGGGATCAGCAGATTGGTGATCTCGAACCAGACGTTGGTCTCATGCTTGAGATATCTCAGCGTGTCCAGCACCGGTTCCAAGCGGCCGAGGCAAATGCGCCGATAGAAATCGTCGGTAAACGCTTTCAGATCAACGTTAGCGGCATCCATATATCGGTAAAACTCCGCGCGCGCTTCCGGACAATGTTCGCCCGCCGTGACGGCCACGGCGCGAATGCCACGTCGTTGACAAGCTTGCGCCACATCGATGGCGTACTCTTGGAAAATCACCGGATCGTTGTAGGTGAAGGCCACGCTTCGGCAGCCCAAGCGTTCCGCCGCCAACGCGATGGCTTCCGGCGGCGCGTAATCGGAGAGCGTCTCCACTTCTCGCGACTTGCTGATGTCCCAGTTCTGGCAGAATTTACAGCCCAGATTGCATCCAGCCGTCCCGAAGGAAAGAACTGGAGTTCCCGGTAGGAAATGATTGAGAGGCTTTTTCTCGATGGGGTCGATGCAGTATCCACTGCTACGTCCGTAGGTCGTCAAGACAATCTGGTCGTTCACGCAGGCACGCACGAAACAGAACCCCCGTTGCCCGTTACGCAGCTTGCAAAGACGTGGGCACACATCGCATTGGATCCTACCATCGTCCAAGCGATGCCAATGCTTGGTGGGTACGACGAACGGAGAATCCATCGACAGATCTGGATCCGCGACAATGTTCTTCTCGATTTCCGACGCCAATTCCTCGTCGGGTTGGGACTCCTTGCTAGGAAGCTGCTCGGCCATCGCACACCCCTTTGCAGTAACCCTGATCCCCAGAACTCCACGAACATTCCAGGCTGCTGCATGCGACGCAAGGATTCGCCCTACCGCGGCCTCCCTCCGCGTCACAGCCGCAAATTTTCATGGAGCAAAAAACAGACCAATCAGGCGTGTTCGAGCAGGTGCGGACATTTCGTCCATCGCCTTAGCACGGGGGGGGGCGCCTTTTGTCGCCAGCGGGCCGGATCGCCATCGCACCGGCGTCCCGACGGTCACAGTCGGGAGCCGGAGCGAGGCAGTGGTGTGGAGGACACGAGTAGGGACAAGGCCGCGGCGATTCCACGGAACCGGCGAGGGGTTAATCGAGCGTGTCCAGGGACTGTTCATTAGCGACAGCCCGCAACTTGCTCAACGCTCGCGCTTCGATTTGACGGATGCGTTCTTTGGTTACCCCCAATTCGGCGCCTACTTCCTTGAGCGTCAGCGGCTCGACATTGGGATCCAAGCCGTACCGGCGGATAATGATTTGCTGCTCGCGGTAATCGAGCTTACTGAGAATCTGGTTGATCTGGCTTCTGCGCCGATGCTGCTCTCGTTCTTCGGCATAGTGATCGGCACGATAATCCTCGCGATCCAAGAGCAATTCATCGCTGATGGGGCGAAAACGATCGCGATGCTTGAACTCATTTGGAATCGAGCGCGCGTAGTTCTTCATGATCGACCAACTCGCGTAAGTGCTGAACTTGTTGCCGCGAGCATAATCGAACTTCTCCACAGCACGGAACAAGCTCATGTTCCCATCGCTGACCAGAGCAAAGAAATCATCCGCACTATCCATGTGCCGCTTGGCAATGGATACGACCAACCGCAAGTTGGCTTGGATGATCTTGTTCTTCACCGCCACGGACTCGCGGTACAATCGCTCGATCTCATCCATCAACGCGGCTTTGGGGTGCGAGAGGTCCAACTGATCGCGCAGTTTGCTCGCGCGATACTTGAGATAGTTCATTTTGCGGAACAGGTGCATTTCCTGTTCCCGCGTCAACAAAGGTACATCGTAGAGGGACGCCAGATAACTGGGCAGGCCACTCGGCGGCCGCATCTTCCGCGGGGGAATCATGGCCTCCGGCATGTCGCCGAGAATCTCTGCCTCTTGGGCCGGCGTTACCTTTTCGAAGCTGGGGTTGGGAATGTGATCCAAGGGCAATTCCATAATCGCCTTGGCACGCTGCTCATTAAGAATTCGGGCAATGGTCACCCGCGGCCGTCCATATTGGCGGGCGATCGCCGAGACGCTTACTCCTCGCTGATAAGCCTCGTACATGGCTTGGCGATCCTCCGGCGTAAGCTCCGGTCGCGCATCGGGAAAGACCGCCTGTTCGGGATGTTTACGGTCATGGTTCTTGATGGTGTAGCGAACGGTTTCCGTCGAGCGGCCCATCGCCTGCGCCACGCTGCGAGTTACTTCCGACAAATTGGCACCCGCGGCAGCCAACGCTCGCGCCCGCTCGATGATCTCCGTCCGTTCGTCATCGGTCAACTGGCTGAACCGCTCACTGCGACGGATCTTCATCCGATTTCGCGCGACGAACCGTTCCACGCTGCTGTGCAAAAACCCCACTCGTTTGCGGCCGCCGGCAATGAAACGACGACTGACCAACCCCTGATTGCGCCACCGGGAGATCGTTTTCGTCGATACATTGAACATGCGGCTGAGATCCTCAACCGTATGCACCGGTTCCTTCACCTCCTCGATGCGGAGGTCGAGCGAGTCGGTGACGTCCTCGACGAACAACCGCAGATCGTGAGCCGCATCCTCGCCCTGAATCAGTTTCCGAGAGTTCTCCTGCGGCCGGAAATCGGTAATCCGATAGTAGATGAATTCGAACGGATAGGAGCGTTTGGCGTCAAGTTCTTGCAGCAGGCGTTCCGCCCGATCTGCCTGCTCCAATCGCTTTGCCCGTGGTGCGTACCGCACTTGCTGGTCGCGCAATTCACGAATCAATCCGATGCGATAATCAGTGTGCATCGTCGTTCCTTTCCCTGCGGGTACCAACCATCCCAAACCTCCTTGCGGCTTCCTAACCGCGGACGGTTGATACGGCCGGGTTGCAACCCCCTCCTGGGGTTGGTCCATTCCATTTGGTTATTCTGTTCGTGCCCCCGAAGCTTGGCGTGATCACCCGCCATCGATGCGTTTTTTCGGGCGGGCCGCCGGTAGTGGCCCTGCTCATCCTACGCCTGCAGCCGCCCGCTAGTTCAATCTCGCCTGCCGTCTCGACATCGTAGCTGGCCCCTGATGGCACTTCCACTGGGACACGATCCTTCTTCGGTGGCTCACGCTTAAGATGCAAATGCCAGGCCAATAGTTCGCTCGCCATACCAGCGACGTGGCAACTTAGCCCATAAGTCTATTGCCGTCAATGAATTAGAGAAATGAAAGGCAGTTGTCCCGCCAAGTGGCAGCGCCTCGAGATGAGAAAAATCGAAACAAGGGCTGGTAATTTTTGGTCACCGGCAAGCCACGACGCGCGGTGCACGCCATGGCGCGAAGACAGATAGGCCATGGGGGAGTTGCCAAATTGGCAGATCGGGCGGGGCCTGCTGGGCACCGGTCAGAAGAATGACGAGTGGCTCACCTCAGAACGAACATAAGTTTGTCGCACTGGCCCTGGGAGGAGTTCCACGGCGGCGCGATGTCAGAGCCAGGATGGCGGGGCCAAAACGCAAGGAAGGCTTGTCGAGGATCACCGACCTGGCCCAGATGTGCGGGCAACGCGAGCTGTGGCACACGCTTTGCTGTCAGGGTGTCTCCAAACAAACGGTGCCTTTTTGACGCGGGACGCAGTGCGCGATTTCCCGTCTCGCGAGTATCGGAAGTTCACAGTCTTGAGGGTGTGAGTGCAAACCACTTTTTCATGGAAAGGAGCGCCTGTAGATGGCCACGGCAACGAAAAAGCAATCGAAGATCAAGCTACAACCGCTTGGGGACAAAATCGTCGTTCAACGCGAGCAGTCGGAGGAGAAGACCGACGGCGGTATTTACCTCCCGGACACTGCCAAAGACAAGCCAACACGGGGTACGGTCGTTGCGGTTGGTGAAGGGCGGCTGCTGGACAACGGCAACCGAGCGGAAATGCAAGTCAAGGTAGGCGATCGCGTGTTGTTCACCAGCTACGCGGGCGAGACGATCGAGATTGGGGACGAAGAGTACGTGCTCATGGGAGAGAGTGAAGTTCTCGCCGTATTGGAGGACTAATGCCACTGCTGCCGGTGGGGCAGTTGCGAGGAGGCGCTGCGCAACGTCACGGGTTCAGCCGGCGGGCGGCACCTCCGACTGCGGATGTATCTTGCCACAGAACAAATATTCGAACGGGAGTAAATACAGATGGCGAAAATGATTGCCTTTGATCAAGAAGCCCGCGATGCCATGCGTCGTGGTGTTTCCAAATTGGCGCGGGCGGTTAAGGTCACCTTGGGTCCGAAGGGGCGGAATGTCATTCTGCAGAAGAGTTTTGGTAGCCCTACGGTTACCAAGGACGGGGTGACAGTAGCCAAGGAAATCGAATTGGAGGACGTCTACGAAAACATGGGCGCGCGGATGGTCCGTGAGGTCGCCAGCAAGACGAGCGACGTAGCCGGAGACGGCACCACGACCGCTACCGTGATGGCTGAAGCCATTTTCAATGAGGGCCTAAAGTCGGTTGTCGCCGGCATCAATCCCGTGCAGATGAAAAAAGGGATGGAGAAGGCGGTTGAAGACATCACCGAAAAACTGCGGGCCATGGCCAAGAAGGTTCGCGACAAGAGCGAAATGGCTCATGTGGCTACCATCGCTGCGAACAACGACCGCGAAATCGGCGAGTTGCTGGCCGACGCCATGGACAAGGTGGGTAAAGATGGGGTGGTCACGGTCGATGAAGGCAAGAGCCTGCACACCGAACTGGAATTCGTCGAAGGGATGCAGTTCGACCGTGGGTACCTGTCACCGTACTTCGTGACCGATCCGTCGACGATGCAATGCGTCTTGGAAGACGCCTACGTGCTCGTTTACGAGAAGAAGATTTCCAATATCAAGGACCTCGTGCCTGTCTTGGAGCAGGTCGTCCAGCAAGGGCGTCCCTTGTTGGTGATCGCTGAAGATGTGGAAGGGGAAGCGCTGGCTACCTTGGTGATCAATCGTCTGCGCGGCACCCTGAATGTCTGTGCCGTGAAGGCGCCCGGTTATGGTGATCGCCGCAAAGCGATGATGGAGGACATTGCCATCCTCACCGGTGGCCAAGCGATCTTCGAGGCTTTGGGTACGAAGCTCGAATCGGTAACGCTCGCCCAATTGGGACGCGTCAAGAAAGCGATCATCGACAAGGATACCACCACCTTGATCGAAGGGGCGGGCAAGAGCGCGGACATCAAAGCCCGCATCGACCAGATCCGCCGCGAAATCGAGAACACGACCAGCGATTACGATCGCGAAAAATTGGAAGAACGTTTGGCCAAGCTGGCTGGTGGAGTGGCCAAGATCAACGTGGGGGCTGCTACCGAAAGTGAGATGAAAGAGAGAAAGGCGCGGGTTGAGGACGCCTTGCATGCTACCCGAGCGGCGGTGGAAGAAGGCATCCTGCCCGGCGGTGGCGTCGCCTTGCTGCGTGCCAGCACCGAGGTGAAGCCCGCCGACGACATGTCTCACGACGAGAAGATCGGCTACAACATCATCGTCCAGGCGTGCCGCGCCCCGCTGACGATGATCGCCGAAAATGCCGGCAAGGACGGCGGAATCGTCTGCGAGAAAGTGGCCGAAATGAAGGGCAACATGGGGTACAACGCACTGACGGACACCTACGAAGATCTGGTGAAAGCGGGCGTCATCGATCCCACGAAAGTCACCCGTACGGCGCTGTCCAATGCTGCCAGCGTGGCTACCTTGCTGCTGACCAGTGATGCCTTGGTGGCCGAAAAACCGAAGGACGAGAAGTCCAAGGGACACGGTGGCGATCACGACATGTACTAAGCCGTCGGTTTCCTGCAGAGAACACCGAGGAAGTGTTTCTGGGCTGGCCGATCGTTGAGATTTGGCCAGCCCTTTTTTTGGCCTCCCTGTGGCGCGTGACACGACCGGACGCGATACCAGCAATCGCCTCCTCCCACTAGGCACCCCCCTAAAGGTGCGGAAGAAACGCCAGAGATCGGCAAACGGAGACGCTGGTGAGCCAGCTAGACGGCACGTCCCGAAGCCCCTAAGCGGTTTAGTTGCCCTATTTTTCCAGAATTCGTTGACAGCCGAATTCGCTGGCAATTATATTGCATGGACCTAGGATGTTTGGCATCGGCCATGAAGGCTGCGAGAAGTAGCACCATCGCCACGATCGTAGCCTATACTAACTCGTGTCTCCTTCCACCATGCTGTATCTCGTCTTTGAAGGTTCCATTTCTTTGTGACCGTATCGGTACACAAAAGACTCTCAGGAGTATCGTATGAGTCTGCTGGGTCGCGTGTTCATTGCTATCGTCTTCGTGCTAAGCATCATCTTTTTTACCGTTTCGGTGATGGTGAATGCTACGCACATCAATTGGAAAGAACAGGCAGATACGTTCAAACAACGAGCCGATGATGCAACACGAAAGAACGGGGAATTGACCGAATTGTTGGAAGAGGTCAAGACGGAGCTGGCCATCGAACAGGCCGCTCGGGTCTCCGCCTTGGCTGCGCTGCAAACCCAGTTGGATGAAGCCAAAGCCGAGTTGTCGAGCAAAGAAGCGGAGTTGATCGCTCTCCAAGCCGCCCATACCAATCTGGTGCAACGCGAAGCGGAGACGCAACGCGAGTTGAACAATCGTACGGAAGAGAACGAATTGTTGCGTCAGCAGTTGGTCGATGCGCGGGCCAATCGCGACCAATTGTTCCAGCGTCTGGTTGCCGCCAAAGACGAGTACAATCGTCTCCAAGGGGCCTACCAGTCGCTTCGGGAACGGGAACAGCAGCTGGCTGCCGATTACACCATGGCCAAAGAAAAGTTGGACATTCTGGGAATCAAGCCGGAAACGCAGCTGGAGGCTCCTCCTCCGGTCAATGGCACGGTGTTGGCCGTGGCCAGTGACGGTCTGGTGGAGATCTCCTTGGGGCGTGATGACGGAATCCGGGAAGGTTTCACCCTGGAGGTCCATCGGGACGGACAATACCTGGGCAGAGTCAAAGTTCGCAGCGTGCGTGATGACAAGTCGGTAGCAGAAATCCTTACCAGCTACCAACGAGGGTATATCCGTCCCGGCGATCGGGTCGATGCGCGCCTTTTTTGACCCTATTCAACAATGGCGCATGATCGCCAAGAAAAAACCTATTCGCACGGCAATGCAGCAGGAAGCAACGTGGTGCACGCATGCTGTGCCCCCCGAAATTGATTTCCGCGTTTTTGAAAGACTCTCGATTCATGGCAGAGCAAAAACACCCCTATAACGTCTACACAGTAATGCTGATCTGTTCAGCGCTGCTGATGTTGGTGGCGTGTATCTTGATGGGCATTGAGTGGGCGCGATTCTAGGTGCTAAGGCCCGATGGCTGCCCATGGTTCCCGCTCTAAGCGATCAGGTTACAACTGACGTGGCGGGGGCTCACTTGATAGCCAAGAGGGATCGTTTCCGTGCCATAAGCTTTGCTCGCCATTTGCAGGAGTGTTCCCCCCGCCCCTTGATCGTCGTTTTCTGAGCGCGAGCAGCAGCCACCGCGCCGTGGGCTTGGCCTCGGCGGCGTCCTCCAGTCGTGGGTTGGTGCCTTGGCCCCGACCGGGGAGCGAGCGGTATTGGCTACGCCATTTCTGCTGATGACGACTCATCGGGAACTTGCAACCGCGCACTATGAGAGGGGTCGACGATCAGTTCGCCGCCGGCACGAGCGAAAAGATGCTGACTCAGAGGAGCAAAGCGGTGCAAGTTGTCGAAAAACATATAGTGCGTGATGCGGATACGATTGCCTTCAACCTGTACCAAGTTGAAGGAGTTCTTTTCACGCTCCCGACCACGACCTCGACGTGAGGTACTGGTCCCCGATTGCACGATGATGATTCCTTTGTCGCGGTGGTTGCCCGGATAGAAATCGAGGGAGTTGCCGATGTAGGCTCGATGCAGATGACCGCCGAGAATCATGTCGACTCCCAAGTCAACGAAACGCTCGATGGCTCGCCGCGCTTTCGGCATCGTCTGGTCGTGAAGGTAATCGGGCGCCGGAGCGAAATGATGGTGAGCTACCACGATTCGAATGGCACCTGGCGGGGCATCGGCAAAAGCCCGGGAACAAAAGTCGAGCTGCTTTTTCGTCAGCCGTCCATTGGTAATGGCGCTTCGCGGGGCCGTAGAGTCCAAGCCAACGATCACTGCCTCGTCCAGCCGCAGCACCTGATTGAGCTCTTCCGAGATATACTTGCGGTAAAGCCCATGAGGGTCTTTGAATCTTTCGACCACACGCAGTAGCGGCACATCATGGTTGCCAGGGATTACCACGCGAGGAACGGGAGGCAGATGAGAGAGGTACTCGGCCGCATCCCGAAACTGGTTCTCCTTGGCGCGTTGCGTCAGATCGCCGCTGACGACAATTACATCTGGTTGCAGCGCGGGGGCAATGTCCAACAGGGCTTGACCTACGCGCGGCACGTAGGGAGGGCCAAAATGCAGATCGGATATATGCAGAATGTTCAACATGGATTAACCTCACCCTCGCGTCGGCTGGCGACTTGAAATACCCAATGAAACTATGCTATGCGCAGTGTATTAATCTTCAATCCTCAGGCCGGTACGGCAGACCGTATCAAGGACTTTCTGCTTCACCTTACCAGCGGCACCCGATGCGAACTACGCCCGACCGGCAGTGCGCAGGACGCGCGGCGGTTCGCACGTGAGGCGGTAGAGGAAGGGATCGATCGCTTGATTGTAGCTGGCGGGGACGGCACCATCGGTTTGGCCATCGAGGGAATTGCCCCCCATTTTGATCGCATCGAGTTGGCGGTCTTGCCCTTTGGAACCGGAAACGATTTGGCCCGGTCTCTGGGGTTCACGCCTGATCAGATGGAACAGGCCTATGAGGCTGCGTTCGGACCGCATACTGTACCCATCGATATCATCCGCATCACCGAGAAGGAGGGGGTGCAGCATTGCATCAACGTTGCCAATGGAGGATTCGGAGGGCGGGTCGCTCTCGATGTGCAGTCGATTGACAAACGGCGCTGGGGACCGATGGCTTATTGGATTACCTCTGCTTCCCGTTTGGTCGATCTGCAGCCCTATGAGGTGCGGATGGAGTTGGATGGCCAGCATGATGAGCACATCTCGTCGTTTGGGGTCGCAATCGCCAACGGACGTTTTGTGGGTGGCGGATTTCCCATCGCCCCCCAAGCGCTACTGGACGATGGTTGGATGGATATCACGGTGATTCCGGTGTTACCAACGATCGAGTTGATGGTGGCCGGGTTGAATTTTACTCTCAACCCCCAATCGGAAGAACGAATCAGGACGTTTCGCGCGCGACGGCTACGCTTCGATTCCACGCCAGAGATGCCCTTCAGTGTCGATGGCGAACCGATTCGCCACATGTCGTTCACCTGCGAAACTCTGCCACGCGTGCTGCGGGTCGTGGCCAGCAAAGAGGCGCCCGGTCTGTCGAGAACTTCGGCCGGTTCAGCGACAGAATCCGCGACAAAAACCGCCACGCTCCCCTCCGCGGAGGAGGAAAACGATTCTTAACCACCAGCCCGGCAGTGGCAATCCCTCGCCCACCTGCCGGCCAGGGGAACGTTATATTGTTTAGCCATCGGCACTTCCACATCGTGGCACAGAATTTGCGTCCAAGTGGTCAGTCGCCTCGAAAAACGGCCAGCCGTGCTCACCGAATGGTCGGGTGATGCGCGAGGAGGATTGAGGACGCTTTCCAGGTCTTTCCAGGTCAATGCTTCGCAAGAAAGATTCGAGGAGGATGGGAACGCATGAAACGGGAAGAATTCTTACAGCGCGCGGAGAAGTTGTTGCGTCAGCGGCGTGATGAGCTGAGGCGACGCGTGGGGAGCGGGATCAGTGAACTGCAATCCGGTGACCAAGGGAACGTACAGGATCATGCCGATGCAGCGGCAGAAGACGAGTTTCAGTTGTTCATGTGCAGCTTTGCCGAGCTGGGAAGGCATGAGTTGGCAGAAATCGAATCGGCCTTGGAACGACTGCGGGAAGGGACCTATGGAATCTGCGAGTCGTGTGGCAAGAGCATTCCCATCGCTCGTTTGCAAGCCATCCCTACGGCGAAGATGTGTGTCAAGTGTCAGCAAGAGTGGGAAAAGCGAAAGGCGTCTGGTGGGGACGATGAAGAGGAGGACGAGTTCGCGGCTTAGCTTTCCACGAAGTTCGCTTCCTCACGGAGGGCGGGCCGCTGGGTAGCCGAAGAAGGAAGGGGAGTGCGATGAAATGGAGATTGCTGGTGCTCGTCTTCCTGATCATCGCCCTGGCCCTGGCGGCTTGGAGTCTGAGCCACCACCTCCACCTGCAGCAAATCGCCTCCCACGAACAGGAGCTGCGGCAAACAATTGAGCGCCATCCTATCACCGCTTTCGCGATTGCCCTGGTAGTCAATTACGTGCTGTGTTTGGTGCCGGGGACCAGTGGCAAAACGATCGCCATGGGGTGGTTTTTCGGGTTTTGGCGTGCCTTGTTGATTGCCGAAGCTTCCTTGGTATTGGCAGCCGTTACGATGTTTACCTTCTCGCGATTCTTGTTCGCCGGTTATATTCGCCGCCGGTGGCAACGATGGATGGCCTTGATGGACAACCAAGTGCGCAAGGAAGGAGCGTTTTACCTGTTGACCCTACGCCTGATGCACGCCCCGTACACGGCGATCAATTACCTTGCGGGGGCCAGTTGCATGCCGCTGAAAACGTTTGTGTGGACGACCGCCCTGGGGATGCTGCCCGGCAACGTGGTCTTCGCTCTGTTAGGAAGCCACCTGCCGACACTGCGCGAAGTGGCCAAACATGGCCCTCATAGTTTATTGAGACCTTGGTTGATCGTCACTTTGGGAGCGACCGCAGTACTACCCTACGCCGGGCGGTGGATAGCAAAGAAGTGGTTGAAACGACGGGCTAGGCTCGCTGGAGAACCTTCCGCGGCGAAAACGTCTGCCTGATCGCCAGCAATCATGGGGAACCGTGGGACGAACACCGGCCGTTGCGCGACTCTTGCCAGAGGAATATTCCATGACGATTGAACGTAACGTCGCCATTACGCTGGGGGTTCTGGTGGCCACGTTGGTGATCGGCTCCATCGTGCGATTCGTCTCGCTGCGGCGGGCCGATCCGGAAACTCGCCATCAACGCATGGCCAGTTTGCGCACCTGGTGGGTGCTGGTGACACTCACGGTGGTATCGGTGGCCCTGGGGTCGACCGCCGTGGCATTGATGCTTGCCATTGCCACCTGTCTGGGACTGCGAGAACTGGAGGCGTTGAGTGTCGAGCGGGCGGACCGGTGGCTCCCCAGGTATGCCGTACACGGCCTGAGCCTCCTATGGTTCGGTTGGCTGTCCGTGGCGGCCCCTCAGCAGTTTCCCGGTGAACTGTTCTATGCCCTCATCCTGCTGCTGACAGCGATTCATGTGTTCTTTGGTACCCTATCCAGTTTCACGCGCCGTGTCAGCATTCACACCTGGGGTTGGATCGTCGTCGCCGGTGGTCTCGGGCATTGCGTGTTGCTGACCAGTTTGCCGGCGGCGGAAAATGAAACCGCGGGTACGATGGGGTGGTTCCTGTTCGTGCTCATCCTGACGGAGATAAGCGACATTTCCCAGGCGCTCGTCGGACGACAGTTGGGAAGGCGCCGTTTGGCCCCGATCCTGTCCCCCAAGAAGACGTGGGAAGGTTTCCTCGGAGGGCTGGTCGCTACGCCGATGGTAAGCATGTTGTTGGCCCCATGGTTGACTTCCTTGGCAAGCGGAGCGCCCGCTTGGGCCCCTGAGACCAATTGGCCAACGTGGACTGGCCCGCTACTGGCGGGGGTAATGGTCACTTCCGTGGGGTTGATTGGAGATCTCAATATGTCTGCGGTGAAACGTTGCGCGGGCGTCAAGGACAGTAGTCAACTGTTGCCTGGCATGGGGGGAATGCTCGATCGCGTGGATAGCCTCACCTTTACCGCTCCGGCGTTCTATGCGTTTGTCCACTGGTGGTGCATCTGAGATCGCAGTTGACTGGTCAGCCAGGCAATGGCGCACCGTTTGCCGCGGCAAGAATTGCGATGGGAGTGGACAGGGGATGTAATTTTGCTGGTCCCAACCAAGGAACCTGGTTAATGAATAACCGAGACACCAGAATCATCCACGAAGGGAACGACCGAAGGGGCCCTTCCACCGCTGCGCCCGCATCTTCTGCTCGTTTATGGACCATCCCCAATGTACTGTGTTTCGTTCGATTGTTCGGTGCACCGGTCCTGCTTGCCTTCGCCTGGTGGGAGCAGCGAACGTGGTTCGTGGTTTGGTACCTGATACTCACCGGTACCGATTGGATCGACGGGAAGCTCGCCATTCTCCTCAACCAGCGATCGGTGTATGGGGCACGAATCGACAGCTGGGCCGATGCCACGATGTACGCGTGCCTTCTTCTGGGAGGGGGATGGCTGGCCTCCGAGGCCCTGCTGCAAGAGTGGGCATGGATCGCCTCGGCCGTGGGAAGCTACGCCGTGAGCACCATGGCTGGGCTGTGGAAATTCGGCAAGTGGCCGAGTTATCACACTCGAGGAGCCAAGATTTCGTGGTTTCTGGTCCTGTTGGGCGCTGTTTGCCTCCTACTGGAGTTCAGCCGGTGGCCGCTGCGCATCGCCATGGTTTCGGTCACGTTGACCAATATTGAAGCCACCATGATTACTTGGGTCTTGCCCCAGTGGCATGCCGATGTGTTGAACCTTTTTCGGGCCCGGAAACTTGCCAAGGAACAAGAACTAAAAACGAGTAAGGTAAACTAGTCGACACCGACGGCGATTTTCCACCAGCGCAACTTTTCAGCTAGCCGCTTCCATCCCTCGCTCGACAGGTGGTTGTCGTTGCTCGCTAGATCCCATCGGCCGCTGTTGTTCCCCGCGCCGTGTGGCGGTCCTTGACAGCAGCCTTGCGCGGTGATAGTTTTCTAACCACACAACCGTGACGGGGGATTAGCTCAGTTGGGAGAGCGCTACAATGGCATTGTAGAGGTCAGGGGTTCGAGTCCCCTATCCTCCACTGGAATTCTCTTGCAGCGATGGACTCGGCGGCGCCATGCCGCTTGCGGATCTGCTTGGCGCGTCACGAGGGACAGCAGGTAATTGCCGCCAAGGGCGAATCTGCTGAGAAAAGTCCGGGTCGCCTGCATGGAGGTGGGCGAGATAATTGATCTTGCATGCCGCTCGAATCTGCTCGAAGGGGCCGTCCATGGCGATCAGGCCTAGTTCGTAGGCCAAGCGGTCGGAGTTGCCGGGTAGCAAAACGCGAATGTCGCGCTGGATTAGCCCTGGCTGCAGCCGGTCGATCAAGTCGACGATATTGGTAGTGCAATTGTTGGTGAACAAGTCATAGTGTTCTGGTCGTGCCGCAATCTCGTTCACGCGCTCGACTGCCGCTAAGAATACTTTCTGAACTTGCTCTGGGGTAATGCGCAAGGGATAAAGGTAGACGTCCACGTCGCGCACGTCGGTACGCAGTTGGATCAGATCCCGTTCGGTCCCCACCACCCACATGAGTTCATACTGCCCGGTGGCGCTGGGAACCAAGGCGTAGCTTTCGCCATGTTTCAAGCGTGCTTCCGCCGAGAAGACGATCTGCTCGCCGTCGACCAATCCGAAACTGAGCATCGTGTGAGCCAATGCCCCGGCCTCTTTGAATGGCACGACCACAAAGTCGAGGCTTTGGACATCGCACAATTGGAGGCGGCGATCGAAATGGCGAACGTCATAATCTTCTTCAGTGCGGTACACGCAATCTCGGATGTTGTGCAGATGGATCTGATTTCCAGTGATCTCCGCATACGGCAACACCATCAAGTCGGGGCGCCAATTACCTTGATGCGATGGCGGACGACGGCCGCTCCACCGCACTGGCAACTCCAATCGCCTCGATAAGGCGCCTTGATCGGCCGCCAGGCGGGGCGATCGATTCCATAGGCTGGTGCAACCACTAGCAAAACAGAGGATAATCAGGGCCCATGCGAGGTGCTCCCATGGCGGTGGGCAGCCGGCCGGCGCGCCATCAGCTTCGTGATCCCTGGCGGTACCACATCGTTCCGATGTCCCGATGCGACTCCTGGCAACCAAGGCACAGCGATTCATCGGTGGTACGGAATGAATCACCATGACTGTGGCTTCCTCTTCGCGTTTCCTACTGCGTACTCAGTTGGCCAGAAAACGGGCGTTCGCATTGAACCATGCCACCAAGCGTCGAAGTATCGACCGCGGGGGAGTGTGAAATACGACGGCCACGGAACTACCTGCAGCAACGTCGGCGGGAAGCTCTACGGAGCAAAGCGCTGCCCATTGAGCAGCGACAGGAGAACTGGAGTGGTGGCCCAGCGTCGCCCCCCCCTGTCCGACACCCGGTAATGTCGAGAATGCGGCGCGCCACACTCCACTTATTGTCTCCACATGCCCGATGTGCATCACCCGTCCGGAGCAGACTTCATGCCTGTCCTGCAAAGTTAGCTCCACCGGGATTCCCACGGCAATATCGGCCAGTTGCTTTTGTCTCAATGGAACGACAGCGACGGGCCCTCCCTCCCCGATCACTCCCAATAACGTCCCCCGACGCACCCAGCGACCAATGTCGCCGGACGTTCCCCAACGGTGGTGCACCGCGCGCATGGGAGAGGCGTCGTGTGATTGCCGGAGCGCCCTGTAAAAGTCGCCCTCTCTGGTGACGCGAATCGTCAGATCCGCCAACTGCTGCTCCGTGGATTGAAGCAGCGCTCGGGCTGCTTCCAACTCAGCTTCGAATCTTTGCATATCGACGTCTTCGGCGTACAGGTCGCGCCTCACTCGGGCAGCCTGTAGTCGCTGCTCGGCCTGAGCTACTGCTCGTAGACGGTCGAGTCGTTCAAGTTCCAACTCCGGATTGTGCAGACGAAATAATGTCTGATCGCGAGAGACGCGTTTTCCGTCGGGCACCCGATAGGAAATAAGCCGGCCATCGGAAAGAGCATACACACCTTGCGTATGCAGTGGTTGTAGCCACCCCAGCCCCACACGACGCGAGGGGAGAGGTGTCCATAGGATGGCAACTCCCAACACCGATAACAGGGCCGAGGCTCGCAGTCGTTGCTTCCACGACGTGCCACGTTGCACCATGTTCCACGCTCCAGTAATCAGCGGCAGGCCTAACCAGCTAAGCAACAAGGCGCCTGCCATGCCTCGCCCCATCCATGTCATATTCCAATTCTCGGCCACTACGACAATGGCCATCGCCAACGCTCCTGCCAACGTGGCCCGATAACACCAACTAGCGACAGATAGTCCCGCCCATCCGATCTCGCGCCAATTCCGGAAGATGGGCTGGGCGGGCATGCCGCACAAGAGACGCTGCAGGAGGCGATCCCGTGCTGCGTCGGCCCGCCCCCGAAGGTTCGTCACGTTCAGAAGATCGGCAAGCAGGTAGTAGCCATCGAACCGCATCAGTGGATTCAAGTTCACTGCCAATGTGCTGATGGAACAGACAACCATCACTTGCAAAGCGATCATATTGGCCTGTCCCGTGGTGGTAAGCAACCACACCCACGCGGCCAGGATGGCGAGCAGGAATTCGGTGTAGACTCCTGCAGCAGCCACCGCTGCCCGGCCTCGGCGACCGGGCAGCCGCCAGCTCTCGCTCACGTCGCAGTAAACACACGGCGCGCCGCAGACTAGGAAGAGGCCAATGTCGGGGCAACGGCACCCCCAGCGCTTACAAACAATCGCATGGCCGAGTTCGTGCGCCGCACGCGTAAGCAGCAGGATCACCAGCAGTTGCAGCGTCTGACGTGGCTGCATCAGCCATTGAAGACTGGTAGTCTGCTCCACGAGGCGATGGAAATCCAGCATCAGTCCCATCAACGTGAAGACCCCCACGGCACACCACCGCCGCACAGCAGATGGCGAGTAGATCCCATTGGTGTACGGTGCCACGGTAGCGAGCCAACGATCCGGATTGACGCCCCGGACACGGAAGACGACCCAGCGTGTTGAAGCGGCTAGCCATGTGGCCGCACTGCGAATTCCTCCTCCCATGCGGCCCCAGCCTGACAGTTCATGCACCACATTGCCCGCCGGGCTCCCCGTGGGGCACAGCCACCCGGCGACCAACAGCTGGTGCAATGCCATATTCGCGCGCTGCCACGCTTCTTCAGGAGGAAGTTCGGCCTGTTGAGCGAACTGGGCGACGAGCCTAGGCAAAGGCTGGCGACCGTCGAGACGGCTCAACCACCAGTGCAACTCCAAGCCAATGCGGGCGCTACGCCGGGTCACGGGATCGAAGACGATCCATCGGGCCGCCGCCGGCACACTATCATCCGCCAGGTCCTGGTCGAGGTGGATTTCGAGTTCGGGACGAGCGCGCAAGACATGGGACGCGGCAAGGGGCGTGAATTCCTCGCCCGTGGGTTGCTGGCGGTGGCGGACCGCCTCCATCTGTAGCTGCGATGTCGCGGCGATCGCGTGGCCCCCATCCATGGGTAGTCACCTTTTCCAAGCATAGCACCAGTAGCCCGCCCGTGACGCCAGACCGTCGGCTGGACTAGAAATCTTTCTGGTCGAAGTCTTTCTGGTCCAGATCGGCGGGAACCAATAGTTCGACTGTCATTCCAGGTAAGAACCTCCAGTGCTCTCCCTGGCGGGAATTATCCAATTCAACGTGAATACGAACCAAGCCTTGGGCACTGACTTGATGGTCATAATGGATGATGTGTCCGTCGAGCCGATGGCGGCCGTCGGCCGTAACTACTTCGGCGACCACCGGTTTTCCGGGCAAAGCGGTCAGGTCGCATTGTCCCAGTGGCACGATCCAGTCCAATCGCAGTTTGCGCAAGTCTTTGATTTCAGCGAGCGGTTCCCCGACCTCAACCCACTCTCCGGCATGCTTCAGGATTCTGGACACGACCCCAGGCACTTTGGCCCGCACCGTGTGCCGTTGCAGGCGGAGAAGCGCCACGTTGTACCTGGCTTGGGCTAGTTCTAAATTGAGTCGAGCTTGCTCCAGGGCGCGTTGGGCGTGATGGAGGGCCACCTCCGCTTTGTCGACGCTCAGTCGTCGACTGCGGATCTCCGATTGGCTTACGCTGCCACCAATCGCCAGGTGATTCTCCAGCTCCGCTTGCAGCTCTTGCAACACCAGCCGTTGGTGATCGACATCGCTGGTATCCTCTGCCATGACCTTGGCGCTTGCCAGTTGCGAGGCGGCCACCTGCAACTCGGACTGCGCTACCGAAGCATCGAGTCGGGCAAGTATCTGACCTTCTTCCACCGGCATATCCTCCTCGACGAGGATCTCCGATATCATCCCTCGCTCCACGGCAGGTACCACTACGACACGTGCCGGGCGGAGTGGATACTGCCCGACTTTGGTCCAGCCTCTCCGCGAGAGGGAGGCATCGGCGCGAGTGGCGGGAGGTGATGGGTCCGCTGCCTGCGTTGGGCAACAAGGCATCGTTACCAAGCACATGATCGTCAATATCGGCAACACCGTTGCCTCGACAGGCCAGGCATGGCGGCGGTGGCCACGATGCCGTTCTTCCCATAGTTCCTTATCGCCGATCATAAGGTTCCTCCCCTGCATGCCTGCATGGCCGCTGCCATTACCTGTCCGTTCTACCATAGCATGCGAATCCAGGAGGAGACGGCCCAAAATGCATCGCGGCATACCAACCACACCAGCGGTTGATGGCCACATTCGACGACGACCCGCGCCACGGCACCTTCCTCCTGGACCGGGAGAGCATCGTCCGTGATCTGAGCAACGGCAGGAACGACTGCTTGAAAATCTGGCGCGTCGCTCTGCAGGTGAATCGCTTCCGCCGCCACGTTGACCAACCGTCCTTCGCGAATTCGATCCGGCTGACTATTCAACACGATTTGGCAGGCCAAACCTTCCCCATGCTGGGCAAGTGCTTGACGGATTCTTCCTGCCTGTCGATCTGCTATCGTGAATTCGACGTGCCACCCTTGATCCGGCGCGAAGGTTTCCAACAGCAGTTCACCACTCCCGACCGGCCGATTGGTCAGACGCTCGACCATGCGCCAGGTGAGCACTTGACCGGGCGCGATGGCGCGAATCTCCAGTTCATCACGCTGCTCGAGCAACAATTGCAGTTGCTGCTGTAGGGCGGCCACATCCCCCTCTAATTGATATATCTCTCCTTCGAGTTGATCGACTTCGGCATCGCTCAATTCACTGGCCCGACGATGCCAGGCCCGCGCGGTCTGCAATCGGCGCGTCTGCACCTCGATTTGCCCCTGTACCGCGGCAATCTGCCGGTCGAGTTCCCGCGACTGAAGTTGGAGCAACAGCGTGCCAGGCTGGACCTCATCCCCGGAGCGGACGACGACCTGCTGTACCGTTGCAGCTCGCGGCGCGTAGTAGGGAACTTTTGCCGCCGCCCGCATCGTACCGATCGCGGTGAGCTGATCGGGTATGGGAAATGCAGCGATGGCGGCCAGGAGTGCTACCCCGACCAACGCTCTTACTCGGGACGATGAGGTTGCGCCGAGTCCCTCCGGCCTCCGCCACAGGCGGATCCCCCCAACAGATCGTTGATGGTACTGCTGTTGGGCGACCAGCAACCGGGCTATCGATTCGGCAATCGACCACGGCCGGTTCTCCGCTGGCGATCGCTCATCGGCATGCTGGGCCACCATTTCCTGGGCGTCGTCCAGAAGCTTGTAACCGAGAAGAAAGGCGATGTCGTCCTCGGTTTTCGTACGATAGAACAGCAGGCCGCGACAATGCAGGGAAGTTGCCACCGCCTCCACCGCCTCCGTCAACAACGATTCGTCGAGCTGGCGCAGCGTCGATGCCTGACTGGCGACAGCACTTTCCGCCCCCACCGCGTTCGCGCTGGTTCGACCTTGTTCCACCGGACCAACTCGACGTTCCCGCGTTGGCAGCAGCACCACCTTGCCGGGCTCAGGAAATCGATTCATCCTTTTCCATCGTCGCAGCAGGTTGCGCAGCTGCAGCGCCAATTCGCTGCGAGGATCGGGCGTCGGTGTTCCACGCACGGCGAGAAGAGGTCGACGCGAGCCTAGTCGTAAAACAGCCGCATTGTCGGCAGCGGTCAACAGGCAAAAGCCATCGATGGCTCGCCGACACGCTCGGTCGAAGTCGGCTGCCTGCGCCAGCTCGAGGAGCAAGTTCTCCGTGTGGGCAAACTCCTCGACTCGACATTCCCACTGTCGAAGGCGATGACGCCGCAAGAAATCAGCAACGATTTCGCTCATCTGCGCCATGAAGCGCAAATACCCTTTCTGAGCGGTCGGCCCACCGGTGTGGGGCATGACCACTTCCAACACGCCGTCGATGCGGTCGTCGACACGGTAGGGGGCGACGAGCAAGGTCTGCGATAGCGGGTTTTGCAATCTCGTTCCACTGGTATCTGTGCTGCACCGGGGAGGAACAAGTACCGGTCGACCCTCAGCGGCGACTGCGCGGAGAATGGCAGCATGCGCCTCGCTCGGGGAAACACCATTGTAAAGCACGGAGGGGAGTTCGAGTTGGGCCACGAGCGAACAGCTGCCGTCGAGATCCGTACTCCATGCCGCCGCTCCACTCGCCGCTACGGCGGTGCACAGTCGGGGAAGGAACGCTTCCCAAAACTCTCCTGGTTCGAGGCGAGCGGATGCCAGCTGAGCCATCTCGGCGGCCAGCATGCGGATGTCGCTCTTGACCTGCTCGACCGTCGATTGTCCCGCGAGAGGCGAAGCGAAACTATCGCCCACCGAGGCGGAATCGTAGGCAGCACCTGAATCGAAAGCCACAGCCCGCACACTCCTCGATCTCGTGCCGTCGCGTCACGCACCTTGATAACGTTAACACGGTCCTACTAGTTCGGTGGCTGCCATTGCAAACTGCTGGGTGGTGAGTTTGGCGGGCTGGCTGGCGTGGTGGAATAGGACGCACCGGAGCTGTTACCGTAGTTGGCCTTGGGGGCCGCGGCAGGAGGCATCGTCCCCCACCCAGCTGCCGATGCTCCGTTGCCGGAGTAGGTGGCCGCCCCAGCAGCCGAGTAGCTCGCCGGTTGCACCGCAGACGAACTGGCGATACCCGGTGGTGCGTAGCTCGTCGTAGCACCAACTCCCGGCTGCGGCGTTTGTGGGGGTTGCACATTGTTGTAATATCCAGGAGGCAATTGATAGGTTCCCGTCCCCGGCGGTGGCACGCGGACCGGATTCATCCAACCCCCGCCCCATCCCTGGCAGCCGGCGAATGTTACCAATCCGGCCATGGTCACCAGAATCGACGTGGCAATACTGAGTGGACGGCGCCGTAGGTTGACGGAGCGCTTCATGCTGGTGTTCCTTTCTTGGGAAGCGAACAATGACTAGGGTAGGTCTGCAGGCTACACAAATACCGAGGTCAAACTCCAGTCCACTTGGCGAGGCAATATGGGAAAAACGCAAACGCTCCCCGACTAGCCAAGCCCATCCTTGATCCATGATTCCCTCCGACACCGCCGCAGCCCAAACGAGGCGGAATCCGGGTTGTCCTCAGCATGAAGGTTCGAGTAATTACCAAGGGGCTCGTGAACTTATTCCGACGCATTACAGGCAGTGCTTGCAGGTCAGGGAGGACCTTGGAGTGACAGATACGAGGCAACAGCGCGGTTTCTTCCTGGGGGTGTGCGCACGATGCCTGCTCGTCGTGCTGACCGTTCAGGAAGCAACGATGCTTCCCACCTCGGCGCAGGGGCCGCCCGGAGCTGGCGGAGGCGGTCCGGGGGGCGCGCCAGCGATGGTCGATCCCAGCTTTCGTGACCGATTGTGGGAAGCTGGGGGCCCGCGTCTCAGCGGTCTGAACGATGGCAAGCTCGTCGCCGACGTGCAGATCACCGGCAATCGTTCGGTCAGTAATCACAAGATCCTCTCGCACATGCAAACGCGGAAAGACCGCATCTTCGACGACAAACAGTTGCAGCAAGATATCCACGAACTTTATCGCACGGAACTGTTTCGGAAGATCACTCCCCGCATCGTCGAATCGGGAGAGGCGGTCATCGTGCGACTGGAGGTGGTCGAGCAACCGACCGTGACCAGCGTTGTTTACCACGGCAATCGCCGGCTGGACGACCGCATGCTGGCCAAACACTGTGGCATCGAGGTAGGAGAACCGATCAACCCCTTTGCGGTCGATATGGCCCGTCAACGCTTGATCGATCTCTACTTGGAAAATGGATTCAATCAGGTAGCTATCGAAGTGAAATCGGGTAACCGAGTTGGAGATCGCGATGTCATCTTCGAGATCGCCGAGGGACCATTGGAGCGCATATGGTCCATCGAATTCGTCGGTAATCAGGCATTCAGTACCGCCCTGCTGCGCACTAAGATCAAATCCCGAGATGCCCGCTATGGTTTGACTTCGTACCTATTCAATAAAGCCAACATGCAGCAGATCGATAACGACGCCAATCTGATCCTGGCATATTATCGCTCGCTGGGGTACTTCAAAGCGCGAGTCGACCACCGGATTACCTACCATGACGACAGCGACTTCATCGATGTGACGTTCTTCATCGACGAAGGGGAACGATTTCGCGTACGCAATGTCACCACCGTGGGGAACAAATTCTTCTCGACCGAGTTGCTGACCGCCGAACTCGATTTGAAGCCGGGAGACTACTTCAATCTGGCGAAAATGTCGCGCGATCAGCGACGCTTACGCAACGATTTCTATGGTCGTGAAGGCTTCGTTTTTGTCGATGTGGTCGCCGAACCGCGGTTTCTTACCGAACCCGGAATGCTCGACTTGGTTTACCGCATCAATGAGGGAGATCGCTATCGAGCAGGCGAGATCAATGTCCATATCTTGGGTGATTCAAGCCACACGCAGCACAATGTAGTACTGAATCTTATCGGCCTCCGCGAGGGGCAGTACATCGATTTGCAAGAACTGGAGAACAGTGAGCGACGGTTACGGTTCTCGCAGATTTTCGAAACCAATCCGGCCATGGGAGAACCGCCGCGTATCGAAGTTCGACCACCGGATGCAGATCCAGATCAGTTTGGCTACTAAGGATACCTCATGAGACAGGATGTCATGTTGCTGGATCACCCCCTGGGGAGGCGACGAAAAAACCGAGCGGTCCCGATGCTGGTCCTCCTGCTTGTTGCCAGTACGGGTTGCCAGTTGGGGGCGCTGAGAACCCAGGCCCCCCAAGGGCTCGAGGATGTCGCTCAGTCGCCATCGCTGCAGGGCTCCCCAGCGCGCACCACCGACTGGGAGCCACCGATCGTTCGCGGCCAATCCCCCGGTGGTACTCCCAATCCCGGAATCTATCCACCAGCTACGGCGGCGCCCTACGGATCCCCTTCCACCAATCCCAGCATTTCCTCGGCGGACACCTCCTCCACTCCACCCTTGGTCGTTCCGCCACCACCACCGGCCAGTTATGACAGCACGCTGGTCCCGGGAGCAACGCAGTACGCCCCCACTACGGTTCAACCAACTCCATGGATTGACCCCAACCTGGGAATCACCGCGCCCGGAGTGACCGGCTATCAGCCACGAGAACGGGTGGCCCCCATCGACGTTTGGGTTCAAGAGGCACGCACCGGCAGGATCATCCTCGGAGGGTCCGTCAACAGCGATTTAGGAGTCGCCGGCCAACTGATCATCGATGAACGCAATTTTGATATCCGCCGCATCCCACGTAGTTGGGATGACCTCTGGAGCGGCCGGGCGTTTCGCGGGGCCGGCCAGAACTTTCGCCTGGAGTTGATGCCCGGTAGCCAGGTCGAACGCTACACCGTCACCTGGTCGGAACGGAACCTGTTCGGCTACCTTCCTTATAGCCTTTCTGTCGGGGGCTTCCTCTACACACGACAGTACCGCGATTGGTCGGAACAACGCCTCGGCGGTAGGATTGCCCTGGGGTACGAAGTTACCAAAGACCTTTCGGTCAGCACAGAATTGCGACTGGAGGATGTCAAATTGTTCGACCCTCGCATCGCCGGGGTGCCAGAACTCGATTCTGCGCTCGGCAGCAACGATCTATATACGGCACGATTCCGCGTCGCTCACGATACAAGGGACAGTCCGTTCATGTCGACCGAAGGAGGAATGCTGGAACTTGTATTCGATCAGGTCTTCGGTGAGTACGACTACTCTCGCGGAAACGTAAGTTACTCGCGCTACTTTTTGCTTCGCGAACGTCCCGATGGAACCGGTCGACATGTCCTGGCTTCCACCTTCCGCGTGGGAGTTACCGGGGCACAAACTCCGATATTCGAGAATTACTTCGCGGGGGGATACTCCACTCTCCGCGGTTTTCGTTTTCGAGGCGCCAGCCCGAAAGTCAGTGACGTGCAGGTCGGTGGTGAATTCTTGATGCTCGGTAGCGTCGAATACGTCTTTCCGCTCACTGCTGATGAAATGCTCCGCGGCGTAGCCTTTGTCGATTACGGAACGGTGGAACGCGATATCGAATTGAACAGCGAAAACTTTCGCGTATCGCCCGGTCTGGGGTTGCGAGTCAGTGTGCCCGCACTTGGACCGGCGCCGTTGGCATTCGACTTTGCCTATCCGGTCAATCGTGCCGACACGGACGAGACTCAGGTCTTCAGTTTCTTCATGGGATTTACCCGATAACCGGCCGACCGGGAGGGAGATACCCGCAGGTCTACATGACCTAGCCGTCGTCCGTTTCGTAGGTGGCTCGATTGGATAGGTTGGGGAGGGCGACCTCGGCCCAATTCTCTAGGGAGCACGATCCGCCATTATTTTTTGGGTCTGGTCTGTGGGGTGTTGGCGGCAGGGCCGGCCATCGACCACAAGTGCCCTGTAGGAAAGGAATTGCGGCGCAGCATGGATGGCGCAGCTGGATGGGTAGTGTCTTAGGGGTAGTGTCTTAGGGGTAGGCCCTCCTTGTTGCGTTCGTCGGAGCCAGCCGTCGGTCGCTCGCCCGGTTCGAGCGCAGCGAGTTGGCGACCGACGCTGGCGACAGACAAGGCAACCGTTGCCTTTGTGGGTGAAGCCCGAGGGAGCGTCGCCGCAGCCCATCGGCTGGCCGAGCCAACATCCGCCAGGTCCTCTACACGGCGGCCATCGTCGCTGTACGCCACAACGAAACCATGAAGGCGTTCTCCCAACGGCTACTGGCCAAAGGAAAGCCAAAGAAGGTTGCCGTGGTCGCCGTCATGCGCAAACTCCTCCTGATCCTCAACGCCATGGAGAAAAACAAGCAAAACTATTGCGAGCCATCAGTCGCTCTTGACAATCCCTAAGACAGCCGATGGCACCAAGTTTCCATTAGCCCGGCACTTGACCGTTGGTGGGTACTTGCGGGCGACGTCCACGCTCTTCGTGCTCCATTTAAGCCGTGGAGCGGCACAATGATCTAGCTCGTTTCGTTCCCAGGCTCTGCCTGGGAATGAACTGCAGCAGAGGCTCTGCCTCGCGAGGTGCTTTGTCATCTTCGTTGTTTGTTTTTCTCTTCGTCGTCTATCCATCTTCGTCGCGAAGCGACGCGTTGAGGCTCCTTCCCCTCTTCGATACCGATTCAAACCGTGAAGTGGCGCGATGATCGCCCTTCAGGCGTGAGTCCAGAGTTGCATTCCCAGTTCGAGTCTCGTTTTCAGCCGCGAAGCGGCGCGATGATCTAGCTTCGGGCGTAAGCCCGGAGTTGACTTTCGAGTCTCATATCAGCCGCGAAGCGGCGGGATGATCTAGCTTCGGGCGTGAGCCCGGAGTTTGAATGCCGCATTATTTCCCAACAGTCCCGTAGGGACGGCATGCGTACGCCTTCCCGTAGTGGAATTCGCCAGAGCCCCCAAATACCCACCCGCAGTGGAATTCGCCAGAATTCCCAAATGCCACAATTCACCCCGAAGGGGCAGCGCCATATAAGCCTAGGGCAGAGCGCCAGCGGCGTAGCCGCTGAAAGCGCCGCCCTGGGAACACGAACGACCAACCATCCAAGCCCTGAAAGGGCGATCCAATTCTGCCCCAGGATGGAGGTGCACATCGAGGTTGTTGGCTGTAAGCCGAATTCACCGCCGCCACAGCCACCGACGCGTCCAAGCTGGGGGCTTGTCATGGATCTGGGGTGTTGTCATGGATCTGGGGTGTTGTCAAGGATTCTTCGACGTGCCTCGGGGTCGAGCGGACCACCGCGCCAGTGAATTTGGCCTTCGGCCAAAATGGGCTTATTCCGACTCCAGTTCCTGGGGCGTTGCCTCCAGGCTACGGTGCCGCCAGGGCTTCGCCCAAACTCCACACTCTCCTCAACTTCCCTGGCGAGCGAGGCCGATTCCGACATCCGCTCGAACACCCCGGCCAGCCGCCGCACAGCCTCACAGCGACGGTCGGACCACGCTGCCGAACAGTCCTGTAAAGACAGCATACCGAAGTCACGGAGCGCCAACCCGAAGGCCATAACTTACAGTTGCAGAAGCACTTGCGGCAATACAATTCGTGGGGTGGCACCAAAATACTCTGCCCCTGGCCCCACCACCCGGCCCAACTTGCCATTGGCCGCGTATCGAGCCGCATGGGCACGCAGTGAAGCACTCACGATTGGCGAGCTGGTTGATCCCAAGGTTGGATCCGGCCCGTTGCAATCGCTGCTTGCACCTTTCGTTTCAGATCGTGCGATTCTGCGCCGATTGGCCACACCCGATCAAACACCGCTTGAATAACCGGGTCACGGTAATCCGCAGGACACCACTTTGCGTTCGGCACTTGTAGTTCGAGTTCCGACCAAAGTAAGTTCTGGAAATTACGCCAGTCATCGCACGGAAAAACCCACGGAATAGGAACCGTACAGCCTAGGCACGGGCCAGTGTGCCGCCGCTCGGATTCGCTGCTGACGAGTGTGCTTGCCAACGCCCCCAGCCTTTAGGAAGGAACTGTCGGAGCGCCCTTACAAGCGCCTCCGCCAAACGCGTCTCGAAGGCGCCCGGCTCGATCACCGTCCAGGTAGAACACTTCTGAAATCTGGGAGAAGGCTGGTGAGAATTCATCCTCGCGAGACACTTGTCGCAGCCGCTCATAAAGCTGGCCGAAGTTCTCTCCCGGATTCCGCATGACGTAATCAAATAGGTCGGTGTAACCGAGCCTGGTTCGCTAACTCGCGAACCTTATCTGGCCAGTTCTTGCACCACGTTGTCGGCATGTTACCCATACTTGTCGTCGCTAATAAGGCAGGAATGGAAGTCCTCGCAGTTCTTGTTCCCGCATTTAAAACGGTACCCTATTTCCCAAATCTCGCGGACGGTCAATGTGGCGCCTTTATCCGCCTCAGCCTTAAAGAGTCGGCTCATGATTTCACCGTTCCAATCCATCGTGTGGTAAAGCACTATGCGTCCCTTGGTCAAGTTCCACCGTGACTTTATCGATGTCAAATCCCCGTTCTGCGAACCACTGACGATGCTCCTGCGGAAAGATGTGATGGCGGGGCGGCCTTGCCGCTCCAGCCCGTACCTTGTCGACGACCGTCAAATCGCCAATGTCATCGTAGCACGTATTATGCACCAGCACGCCGCTGGTGGCGACGCGGTAGAGGTGTTCGCCCTGGACGGTCAGGTTGTAGACGCGGTGGGTGCCGGGGAGTGTGTGCTTGCGCTCGACCGTAACCAGACCGCCAACGCCGTCGAGCTGTTCGCCCCGGGTGGGCGAAGCTCGCGCGCAGCCGGATCACGGACATCGTTCTACGCTAACCGATTGCGCCTAACGTTGTCGAACTTATGGTTTGCGGGCTGTGCCGGAGGGGGCAGCCAATTAGCGTTCTTTGTCACAATCGCTGGCCTGTGGCTCATACCTCTCCAGCCAGGTTATACTATTCCAATCCTCTGGCAGCTGGCGCGACTTCATGAACGCGGAGACGTTTGTTCCAGTATTGCTGCTGATGACTTCCACCGATAACCACAACGAATCGCACTCGTCGCAGATGAAACACTCACCAGAAATGCCGCGTATGGTGCAGCGCCAAATGTTCCCCTGCTCGCAATACGGACAGACAGTCATCACAACGCCCTCGAATCACGGGAACAACTTTGGAAAAGCAGTAATCAGCATCGCTGGTCCCATCCTTTATGACGATTTGAATCAATCGCTCTCCGTTCGTCCCGATCGCTCGCCCCATGTCAACGATCCATACGCGGTTTCCATTACTTTGGAGGATTCCAGGCCCGACGCGTCGCAGCCACGCCTCGTCGATCAGCCCGATAAGTTCATTGCGATTGACATTGAACACGGTATGCGCTCGTTTTGTCGGATCAGGCGATAGGTGCGCCAAGACATGCTTGACCCGATTTCCATGTTTGGATCCCTGGCCATAAATCAGCCCTGCGTTGGAACGCCAAGTCTTACCTTACGTGGTCGTAGACCAGCTTGCCGCAGTTATTATGCACCAGGACGCCGCTGGTGGCGACGCGGTAGAGGTGTTCTCCCTGGACGGTCAGGTTGTCAGACGCGCTGGGTGCCGGGGGAGCGTGCGTTTGCGCTCGACCGTAACCAGGCCGGCCACGCCGTCGAGCTGTTCGCCTTCGACCAGTTCCGCCGCGCTGAGCCACTCGTTGCGGGTGACGCTGTAGAACTTGTGGTTGCCCGTCGGACGCAGCGTTTCCAGCTTACCGTCCAGGCCCCGCAGATCCAGCTCGATCACGTCCCGGTTGAGGTGATTGACGGTCGTGAGAACCAACCGCCCCGGGCCGGGTGGCGGCTGTGGGCACTCCTGGATCGACAGCACGCGTGCCCGGTCAACCCCTTCCGGCAGACCCATGTCGACCAGATCCAGCGGCAGCGGCACTTCGGCGCCTTCGCGCGCTCCGACCAGCTCACACCACTGGTTTGACTGCACCGTGCGCACGTTGATGTCGTCCACTGTGCCGCCTTCCCAGATTTGGTCGGAGTGGATGGTGAGCAGTTGATGCGTTTCAAAAGGACTTGGCTCGGTCAAGTCGACAGCAGCGCAAGGATGCGGCAACACCAACGTGTTTCCAAGACTGCAGTCAAACGTAAGAAGACGAAGCGTGTGTGACTTGCTCGGCTCGGCGATTGTTCTGCTGGGTTTGTCGGAGCGGATGGATCAGCCGAGGTATCCTGCGCGAGCTGGACCTGAGCAGCGGTGTGGCGGTATGGACCGGCATCGGGCGCAGCCAGCGGAGTGTCGATAAGGACGTCAATGGCGAAGTCTGCTCAATGGGTTCGTTCGCGATGGACGAGGATAGGGGAGCGCGACGGTTGTTCCGGCGGCGGAGAACAAGCTAAAATGCCAATAGGGAGTCGTGCAAGTCCAACCCTACATAGACGCCGCACTACGTGCAGTTAGTCGATCCTCATTGCGGCAAAAACCAGAGGTCATGATGGTTGTTCAAGGTCGAGTTCAAAACGGGGTTATTGTCTTGGATGGTGATGTCTCGTTGCCAGAAGGCGCCGAGGTGGAGATCGTGGTGCGCGTCGAGCCGAAGGAGGCGAGTGATACAATGACGCACGAGCAGCGGAGACGTTTAAGCGATGCATTGGCCAGAATCGACGCGCTCCCCAACGAAAACCCAGGCGATACGTTTAGCGGTGCCGACCACGATCGAGTGCTCTACGGAGGTGACGTTTGATCTTTGTTGATACCGGGATCTGGTTCGCACGATTTGCACCCGATGATCCGGCTCATCAACGAGTAGTGGCCTGGTTTGCCGCGAATGACCAGACGCTTGTGACGCCGGACTATTGCGTCGACGAAACTCTGACCCTGTTAGTTGCCCGGCATCACATTCGACGGTCGATTGAAGCAGGAAGACATTTCTTTGACCGTTCGTTGGCGGATTTGCATTATTTAACCGTCGACCAACTTCACCGTGCCTGGATTCTGTTTCAGCAGCGCGCGGCGGCTGGTTGGAGTTTTACAGACTGTACAAGCAAGATTGTGATCGACGAATTGGGGATCAAGACAGCAGCCGTTTTGGACGAGCACTTTCGCCAATTCGGGATCGAGGTGGTGCCGTAACTTATGGCAGCGCCCGGCTGGTGTTGGCTGACAACTCGGAAGTGTGTCGCGACCTTCCAGGCCCAGCATACTTTCCAAGGGTCCGTCACCCATGTCGACCAGATCCAGCGGCAGCGGCACTTCGGCGCCTTCGCGCGCTCCGACTAGACTCGCACCACTCGTTCGACTGCACCGTGCGGACGTTGATGTCGTCCACCGTGCCGTCTTCCCAGACCTGGAACCGCTGAATCGTCAGCAGCTTGTGCGTTTCAGGTCCCGGTTCGGTCAGGTCGAGCGAACCGGAAGCATACGGATCGGCATCCAGCGCATTCTGCGGCGCATCAACCAGCACGCGATCGAGCGGCCGCAGCTCTTCGATCGGCCGAACGGCCGGCGGCGTGGTGCGTGATACGGACGTCAGACGAACGTCGGGCTGCTGAGCGAGGACGTCAGCCGTGGCAACCGGAGCCGTTGGAAGGCTGGCCAGCTGTCTGTCGGGCGCGGATATGCCCGAACCGGAAATCTCGGGCCGCCACATCAGCAGCAACGAGGCAACCAACGCCAACCACCAGCCGATCTGATGTCTCTAAAGTGGCTGGCCCCATGGATCTTCCCATGGATCTTCCCCGTTTTCACTCCAAGAAAACACGTCCTGCTACACAAGCAGTCGCTCGCACACCACCGGCCCAACTTGCCAATGGCCGCGTATCGAGCCCACATGGGCACGCAGTGAAGCACTCACGATTGGCGAGCTGGTTGATCCCAAGGTTGGATCCGGCCCGTTGCAATTGCTGCTTGCACCTCTCGCTTCAGATCGTGCGATTCTGCGCCGATTGGCCACACCCGATCAAACACCGCTTGAATAACCGGATCACGGTAATCGGCAGGACACCACTCTGCCGCAGGCGACTCACGTTCCAACTCGTGCCATATAAACTCTTGCAAGTTGAACCAATCCTCGTGCGACATCTTTATAGAGTCAACAAGGCTGGGGGATGGCCAGTGCGTTTGTGCCTGGATTCGCCGTTGACGCAACTGTTTGCCCACACCCCACCCCTTTTTCAAAAACTGCCGAATTGCACGAACCAAAGCCTCCGCAAATGCGTCGCGAAGTCTTCCTTGCCGGTCTGCATCCAGGTAGAACACTTCGGCGATCTGGGAGAAGGCCGGGGTAAACTCCGATTGCTCAGATGCACTTTGCAAGCGCTTGTACAACTGCCCAAAACTCTCGCCCGGATGGCTCATCACGAAATCAAATACGTCCGTGTAACCCTGCCGAGTCGCTAACTCGCGAACCTTATCCGGCCAGTTTTTGCACCAGGTTCTCGACATGCCAACCGTTTCCACCGTCGCTAATAAGGAAGGAACGGGAGTCCTCGCAGTTTCTGCTGCCGCATGAATCGGTACCCGTTTCTCCAGATTTCGCGAGGCGTCAGTTTTTCACCTTTCGCCAACTCTGCTTTATACAGTTCCTTCATGAGTTTCTCATTCCATTTCATCGTGTGGAGTGCCGAGTGCGTCCCTTGGTCAAGTTCCACCGTGACTTTATCGATGTCAAATCCGCGTTCTGCGAACCACTGACGATGCTCCTGCGGAAAGATGTGATAGCGGGGCGGCCTTGCCGCTCCAGCCCGTACCTTGTCGACGACCGGCAAATCGCCAATGTCATCGTAGCACGTATTATGCACCAGGACGCCGCTGGTGGCGACGCGGTAGAGGTGTTCTCCCTGGACGGTGAGGTTGTAGACGCGGTGGGTGCCGGGGAGCGTGCGCTTTCGCTCGACCGTGACCAGGCCGGCCACGCCGTCGAGCTGTTCGCCTTCGACCAGTTCCGCCGCGCTGAGCCACGCATTGCGGGTAACGCTGTAGAACTTGTGGTTGCCCGTCGGACGCAGCGTTTCCAGCTTACCGTCCGGCCCCGCAGGTCCAGCTCGATGACGTCCCGGTTGAGGTGATTGACTGTGGTCAGAACCAAACGCCCCGGGCCGGGCGGCGGTTGCGGGCATTGCTGGATCGACAGCACCGTGCCGGTCAGGCCTTCCGGCAGGCCCATGTCGACCAGATCCAGCGGCAGCGGCACTTCGGCGCCTTCGCGCGCTCCGACCAGCTCGCACCACTCGTTCGACTGCACCGTGCGGACGTTGATGTCGTCCACGGTGCCGTCGTCCCAGACCTGGATCCGCTGAATCGTCAGCAGCTTGTGCGTTTCCGGCCCCGGTTCGGTCAGGTCGAGCGAACCGGAAGCATACGGATCGGCATCGAGCGCATTCTGCGGCGCATCAACCAGCACGCGATCGAGCGGCCGCAGCTCTTCGATCGGTTTTTGGGCCAGCGTCAGGTTTTTTAGCGCAGTGGTGTGAACCCACGAGGTCCGCTACTCTCCGCCCATACGCTCCCGTTCCAAATTCACCTTACCTCCAGTGGCGAACGCTGCCAGCTATTGTCAATTCGTAATACCAAGACGTAATGCTGCGGCTTCGGCGGCTATTTTCACTCCTTCGTTTTCATCATTTTGCATACGTGCGATCAAATTGATCGTGCGTGTATCTCCGCCACGGAGGAACGGATACAGTGCGCTCAGTGAATGAATGCGAATAACTGGGCTTGGGTGTGCCGTAAGCTCGTGGAGCCTGTCCAAGAATTCGCCGGTATTGTATCTTTCAGGTCGAATTTCGGACAGAATCCAAGCACCAATCTCTATGAATTCGTCAGAGGTCGAATTGATTAACTCAAGTAACTCGGTGGGGTCTCGGTCTTCACGAAATTGATCAACCAAGTGATTCAGTTCGGCAGCTGCTTCGTCGCCGGTATCTAGAATCTGACGTAGTTGCTCTGCGATCATTTTCGGTTCTCCAGAGCTTTGAAGAGCGACGCTAAGAATGCCTCTTCCTCGGTGATTCGACGGGCATGAGCCAACCTCTTAGTAGCGCTTCCCGATCCTGAAAGATCAAAAGCCTGCAGTTCTGCCTTGCGTGTGGCGATGCTCGCGCGGTAGTCGTCGATTGCGTCTTGAATATCCTCTCGACTCCAGTTCTTGGGCACTCCGTTCGTCGGCACTGGGTCTGCAATTCTGGGGCCAAACTGCGACGCTTTGACGGCTGGCGTCGCTACCTTGTTCGAGGCCCTATGGACGAGCCGCTGGCCGGCCTCGGCGGCTTCGTCGCCGTATTTTGCAGCGTAGCGAGCAACTTTTCCACCCTTGCCGACGATGTCGCCGTAGACTGGGATCATGGATGCGAATGCAAGGCCGGCGCCCACATGATCGCCGCGAGCCAATAAAATCACTCCGTTGACTCCATCGGCCGCTTCACCGATTACGGGAATGCAGCCCACTACGTCTAGCCCCAGTTGGACTTTGTCCCAAAAGCCACCCCAGCCGGATTTATTGTTCGAGCTGCTTGAATATGAAGTCGATTGCCCCGAGCCAGAGTACGCGGTGTAGTAGACGCTGCCGGACGAGCCGCCTTGCTCCTCGCCGAACAGATCACCTTGGTAGTCCCCGGCGTAACCATCGAGATCGCCGCCGTCGGATTGGTCACTTGCGGAGGGATCGGTGCTGCTAGGTGGATCGCCAGTGGTGTCGAGGTAGTCGAGCGGGAAAAGTTCTTCAAGAGCTTCTTCCAGCGGGGTTTTCCAGAGGTTGGTGTTGGTCGGATGGTATTCGTAACCGCTCAAGTGGACTTCATCGTCGCCGGAGACCGTGAACGACTCGTCGAACTGGCCGGTCGATGGATCGAAGAGGGCGTTCCAGTTGGCCGAGCGCTGGAACGATGCATCGCGCAGCGATTGGTAATCCCAGCCCATCTCGCCCAGCAACAAAACGGCTTGGTCGACCGAATCGTAATGCTGTTGGTAATCGACCGACGAGCTGGCCGAGGAGGATGCCGAACCGTTCCACGTGGACGTGTCATCAGCGGCCGAACTGGCCGATGCGATGCCGTTGCGGGGCGGAGCAATACGTGCTGTTGCGGCTCACAGCGATAGTTCATGCTGTGGCTCATGGGCGCGATGGATTCAAATACCTTGCCTGCATCGATAGGTCGCCCCTTCAGGGCGATCAGGGATCGTGGCGATCTTCTGCCACCCGGGGCGGCGGCCGCGAGCGAGCGGTGCTCGCTTGACGGCCTTGCCCCGGGCTAGTTTGGTCTGGCCCCTGCGGGGCGTTGCCGCCGGGCTATGCTGCGGATGGGCTTCGCCCAGACTTCACACTCGCCTGGACCTGCGTGGAGCGCGATTTCGATGCCCCCAGCCGCTTGAACAACCCGGCCAACCGCCCAACAGTCCCGCAGGGACAGCATGCTGAAGCCACGACTCGCCAACCCGAGGATCCTAAGTGCCTATCGCAGAAGCACTTGCGTCAAACCCGGTGATGGGTGGCACCAAACTGGCCCAGAGTTGCATTCCCAGTTCGAGTGTCGTTTTCAGCCGTGAAGCGGCGTGATGATCTAGCTTCGGGCGTAAGCCCGGAGTTTGGATAGCACATTGTTTCCCAACAGTCCCGTTGGGACGGCATGCGTACGCCTTCCCGTAGTGGAATTCGCCAGAACCCCCAAATGCCCACCCGCAGTGGAATTCACCAGAATTCCCAAATGCTTCAATTCGCCCCGAAGGGGCAGCGCCATGAAAGCCCAGGGCAGAGCGCCAGCGGCGTAGCCGCTGAAAGCGCCGCCCTGGGAACACGAACGACCAACCATCCAAGCCCTGAAAGGGCGATCCAATTCTGCCCCAGGATGGAGGTGCACATCGAGGTTGTTGGCTGGGAGGCAGAATTACCGCCACCGACGGGTCGAAGATGGGGGCTTTGTCATGGAGCCGGGGTGTTGTCAAGGATTCTTCGACGTGCCTCGTGGTTGAGCCGATTGCCTCGGGGCCGAGCGGACCACCGCGCCAGTGAATTTGGCCTTCGGCCAAAGGGGGCGTGTTGCGATTTCGCTTCCTGGGGCGTTGCCGCCAGGCTACGTTGCCGCCAGGGCTTCGCCCAAACTCCACACTCTCCTGGACTTGCCTGGCGAGCGAGGCCGATTGCGACAGCCGCTCGAACACCCCGGCCAACCGCCCAACCGTCCCGCAGGGACCGCCTGCCGAAGCCACGACTAACCAACCCCCGGATCCTAAGTTCTGATCGCAGTGGCACTTGCGTCAACCAAATGGATGGGTAGTGTCTTAGGGGTAGGTCCTCCTTGTTGCCTTTGTTGGTGAAGCCCGAGAGAGCGTCGCCAGGACGCACCACTGAACGCCTCCCAGAGATTAACGCCTCCACGAGAAAGGAGACTGGCCTGCCCCGTAGCAAAGGAGCCAAGCCTATCTTAAGAAAAGGAAGTGCCTGCCGAGTCGCTCCCGGCAGGCACGCGGACTCGGCAGCTCGTCGTGGGTGGACACGACCGTGCGGTCGATGTCGAGTGCCATCACGAGCGCCGGTCCGCTCTTATTGTACATCCCGAACAGCCGTGGGAGCCACTAGAGCTCGAACTTACTATCCAGGGAATGCAATGAATCACTCTAGCTACGAAAACGTGATCGGTGTCGATGTTTCCAAGGACAAGCTCGACGTCTACCAATCGGGCTCGCAGAAGCACCAGGTAGTCGAAAACACAGAGCAGGAAATCCAGCTCTGGGTCGGCCAGATACCGCCTAGATCGCTGGTCGTCACCGAGGCAACCGGAGGCTACGAAAGCCAGCTGGTCGAGGCTCTGCACGAGGCGCACATCGACGTGGCCGTCGTCAACCCGCTGCAGATCCGCAACTTCGCCCGAGGCTGCGGATTGCTGGAAAAAACCGATAAGATCGACGCCTCGATCATCGCTCGGTTCGGCCAGGTAGTCCCGGTTCAGCTAAAGCAACCGCCCAGCGAAAACCAGAAGCATCTCCTGATGCTCAATCGCCGCCGCAGTCAGATCCTCGAACACCTCGGGGCCGAGCGCAATCGCCTCAAGCAGACGCAGGACCCCGAGGTCCAACAACTGATCGGCCAAGCCATCGAGTTTTATACCGCGCAGTTGAAAGAGGTGGATCAGCGCATCAAAAAACTGCTCCACAGCCCCGAGTTTCAGCAGCAGGCCGAGCGCCTGCAAAGCGCTACGGGCATCGGCCCGGCCACCACGGCCACCCTCATCGCGGAACTGCCGGAGTTGGGCCAGATCAACAGACGGCAGATTGCCAAGCTGGTGGGGGTGGCTCCCCTGGCTCGCGACAGCGGCACGGTGCAACGTCGCCGCAGCACATCGGCTGGCGGCGCCAACATCCGCAAGGTCCTCTACATGGCGGCCATCGTCGCCGTACGTCACAACGAAACCATGAAAGCGTTCTACCAACGCCTACTGGCCAAAGGAAAGCCCAAGAAGGTTGCCTTGGTCGCCGTCATGCGCAAACTGCTCCTGATCCTCAACGCCATGGAGAAAAACAAACAAAACTACCGCGAGCCTTCACTCGCTCTTGACAATCCCTAAGACAGCCGATGGCACCAACTTTCAATTAATGGGTGGCACAGTCTTTACCTTTATTGATTGTTGGGCAGTCTAAGGAGAAGAAAGAAGGGAATCAAATGCTGCCGTGACGAAGTTTTTCGAGTTCCGTAATAATCTTGCCTTCGCGAAATACGGTCACGGTGCCGGTGGATTCACTTACCGCGACAGCGACGGAGTCGGTTACGGCGGTGATCCCAGCAGCGGCATGGTGTCGTGCTCCCAAGCCACGTGGGAGGGCGTAATCGTCTTCGTCCTGAAGTGCGGTTTTCAAATAAGCTCCGCAGGTTTCGATGGTACCATCGCCGTCGATGATAAAGGCGCCGTCAATGGTGGATAGCTCCTTGACGGTTTCTTCCAACGCGGGATCCAGCACGTTGCGTTCTTCGCGTGCATACCCACGAAATGGGTTGATGATTAATTGGCGCGTAAGCGACATCACCCGCTGGCTGTCGCCGATCACGAAGAGGGCCCCGACGGGCTTTCCCTCGCGCCCTTCACTTCCTAGTTCGGCCGCGATGTCGATTACCCGTTCGACGACCTCAGGCTTAATGCCCGGGGGCACAAATGTCTCATCGCGCATAGGAATAAGGCCATCGGCGTCGGTGCCAACCTCTGTGACAAAGAGAGTGTCGAGCTGGGGGGTGTTGGGTTCGCCGAGGAGGAAGGCAACTATTTCGCCTTTCTGCACGATCCCTTTGGACACCGCCAGGAATAGAGCAACTTTGGCTTGCCCCAAGCGGTTCAGTCGGACATCCGGCACTCTAACGAAACGTCTTCCTCCAAGTTCTGCCGCATCCTGTTCGCGGTCAGTTTTCAGCGCCAGCACCACTCGGTCCGAAACGCGCTCCAGCTCTGCACGCAACTCATCGGTCACCGCATGTGCGTAAAGAAAGAATTTCGAGGCATTGCATTCCAGGACCACGTCCACGGCATGTCGAATCAAGGAGTAAGAGATTCGCTGTTGTGTTGGCGATTCCATGTGGTGAACTCCTGGCCCCGCTAGGGGGCGTAGAGGCAGCGATGGGACGATTCCGAACTTACCGATCCCTACCGAGAGAGATCCTGAGCAGTTCGACGCGGCTACCGTAAAGGCAGGCCGCAACTCGGTTTGACAGTGCGCAGCGACAATACCGACTGGATGCGGGTTACGCCCGGAAGGCGGCTGATCGATTGGCGAAGAATCCGCTCGTAATCTTCCGCATCGAGGGCGATCACCCGCAACAGATAGTCGTATTGCCCCCCCACGAGGTAGCATTCGAGCACTTCAGGGATCTTGAGCACTTCGCGTTCGAACTCTTCGAACGCTCCTTCCGCCTGAGTTGCCAGGGAAAGCTCCACGAAAAACTCAATCGAATACCCGAGCCGTTTGGAGGACAGGCGAGCAACATAGCCGGTGATCAGCCCACTTTCCTCCAGTGCCTTGATGCGACGATGGCAGGCGGAAGTGGAGAGTTTGGCTTTGACTGCAATCTGGGCGACCGTCTGGCGACAATCCTTTTGCAACTCTTCGAGAATGACGATATCGGACTCGTCTAAAGCAATCTCAGGTTGTTTCTGTCTCATGGAATATCAGCTTCTTCAACCGTGCGATGGCAATTCAACCAGATACTGGATTTGCTCTGTGTACTTCGTGGTCGACACGAAGATCTAGGAAAACCAAGCAGGTTCCACGTGGAGCAAAGGGGCGGATAAGCAAGGCGGGCTCGGGGGAGGGCAGTCGACGCGCGCAGGCGGGAGGTGGTCCAGGTGGTGTTCCACGGCAGGTGATGATGCTCCATGTTCCCAAACGGTGAACCCCGGACGGGAATTATCGCCAATCGTGCCCATCTCGCAAGAGCAAGAGAGGACGACGGGCAAGGGGAGCCGAGGTGGCGCTGTCCTGGGCAACAGCAAAGATTAAGAAAAGGTAAAACTAGCTGGCAGTGTTTCGTTTTTCTGGAGGAACAAAGCTGAACTTGGCGCCACTTTGCGAGAAAAACTGTACTGGCAGGTCGTAGACGGTACGACGAATCGTCGCTTCCGGATGCCCGCGCCGGCGCATTTCCATTATGAAATCGGGCACCGCTGTTGGCTTGCTCGGTCCCCAATCTCCCGCCGAGTTCACCATTAGTCGGGCGTTCGGTCCATAGCGTTCTACCATATCGGCCGCCCGGGCAGGTGTGCACTTGGTAATGGGATAGAGGGTCATTCCGGCCCAGAAACCGGCTTCCAACACCAATTCGACCGTGTGTTCCTCCACGTGATCGATCAACACGCGCGCAGGATCGATGCGCCGGTCCGCAGTAAGCATATCCAAGATCATTCGCGTGCCTTGGTATTTGTCTTCCAAATGCGGCGTGTGGATAAGTATTTGTTGATTATGTTTTATTGCCAGTTCCACGTGTTCCAGAAACACGGTAGCCTCATTCTTGGTATTCTTGTTCAGGCCGATCTCGCCTATGCCCAGCACGTTAGGGCGATCCAAGAATTCGGGGATCATCGCCAAGACTTCACGACTGAGATCCACATTCTCTGCTTCTTTGGCATTGATGCACAGCCAAGTAAAATGCTGGATGCCAAACTGCGCCGCCCGTCGCGGTTCGACCTCCGTCAGCTGGCGGAAGTAGTCGCGAAATCCGTCGACGCTGCCGCGATCGAATCCTGCCCAAAAGGCTGGTTCACTAACCGCCACGCAGCCCATCTTCGCCAAAGTTTCATAGTCATCGGTCGTGCGTGACACCATGTGGATGTGCGGATCGATGTAATACATGTCGATGCTCCAAGTTGTCCGTGCCCCGCCGGGGGCTGGTTGTCGGTCTCTGCCGTCCCTTTCAAATTCGCGACCATCCTCTGAGGCCGCTCTTGAGTCGCGCGGGACGTTTACACTCCCCACTCAGATCGCCAGTCTTGATCGTAGGGGCGACTGAATAGAAGCTGCAAGCGGGCTGCCTTCTCTGGTTCCTCATCATTCAACAGGCGACACCCTTGGCGCAGCAGATCGAGCTGTTGATCAGAAAGCGGCTCGTTACCAGCTCGGTGCAAGCGGTCGAAAAACGCGCCGATCTCCAGCAACTTGGCACGAACCTCTAGAAATTCTTGCTTGAGTATCTCGTCGGCGGTGCGTGTCATCTGGTCCATCCCATGCCATGAAGTTCAACGATGCGTTGGACGAAAGCCAAAACCCCTGAGCTGCCCGAAACAGGAATCCGCATGCCACGTACCGTCACCAGAGGTGGACCGCGAACAGACCAACTGGGGCGTCGCTGGGGGGAGGTAGTCGCGGCAGGCAAAGTCACTGCGATGGTGTTGTTGCCAGCCGAGCCCGGTCAACTTCCGGATCCATCGCTTCGAAGATTCGACCAGCTCCGTCGTAAAAGATACGACCAATGAGCAGATCGGTCAAATTGCCGCGGTACTCAGGGTGATTTCGGATGAAGCCGCCGAAGCTAAATTCTTTGGTGTAGAACGCTTCGACAAGCTTGCGAATCAACGTGGAGCCGCGGCGGAAGTGTTCACACCATTTGCCCAGTTGGGCCGCCGAGAAGTCCTCCTTGTGGAACGCTTCGATCACGGCTTCCGCCGCCCACTGTCCAGTCGTCAGAGCGAAGTAGACCCCGGACGAGTACAAGGGATCAATGAAGCCGAAGGCATCACCGATGAGCACCCACCCCTCCCCGGCCGGTTGGCGAGTCCAGTAAGAGTACTCCCTGGCAACTCGAACTTTGTCCACTCGTTCGGCATGCTCCAGACGCGATTGCAATCCCGGGCAGCGACTCAGTTCCAGCGCAAAACGTTCCTCGGTCGACAGGCCAGACTTGAGCATATAATCGTAATCGCCAACACATCCAATGCTGGTGATGTCATCCTGCAAAGGGATGAACCAGATCCAGCTGTCTTTATTGATGGTATGCATGATGATCGTCGCCCCACCATTGTCGCCTTCGTCTCGTTTGGCGTTCTTGAAGTAGGACCAAATGGCAGCCTTCTTCAAATTGGGGATATCCTGTTTCAAGCTGAGTTTATTGGCGATCAAGGACTGGAGGCCCGAACCGTCGATGACGACTCGAGAGTGTACTGTCTGCGTCTGGCCATCAGGCTGACGCAGCTTGACCCCGGCACAAGCTTGGGTCGATTCCTCGATCAGCACATCCAGCACCCGAGTCTCATCGAAGCATTCGGCCCCCAGCTCGGCAGCCCGCTTCCACAACAGGTAGTCGAATTCTGCCCTTTCGACTTGCCATGTCGTACTACACTCACGTGGATCATGTTCCTCGAAATAAAACGGAGCGGACTCTTTGCCCGACGCCGCAACAAACTGCACGCTCTTTTTTTTCACAAACGAACTCTGCTTCATCTGCTCTAGAACGCCCAGCCGCTTCAGTGGCCAATAGCATTCAGGCATGAGCGACTCGCCGATGTGGTAGCGCGGCAGCTTCTCACGCTCTACCAGAAGGGTTGATAAGCCTGCTTCGGCCACCAAGCCGGCGGCGGTGCACCCGGCTGGGCCCCCGCCAATGACAATCACGTCGTAAGCGTCGCGCATCAGGTCTCGTTCCCATTCGTGGTTAAGCTAGCGTTGTTGACGGCGGTAGCCATGACGATGCTCCGCAGTGAGGCCGAGACAGCCAGTCCGTGGCGCCACGGCATCCCCTGCAGCAGCCATCTTTCTACATGCTACCGTCAACCATTCTAGTCGGCTTGCAAGTGCCAGGTATCGGCGAGCGGCAGGTGGGCTTGTAGGTGCCAGGTATCGGCGAGCGGCAGGTGGAGCAGCACGGCGATGCTTAGGCCATCTTAGCCACAGTACGGCGGGCTGAATAGATCGCCGATTCGGTGTCTCCCGAGGGGGATTGCGTTGTACCAAGCGATCGAACCGGTGCTATCTATCATGGCCGTTGAGCCGATCGATGATGGCGTCCACGTCATAGACGCAGCCCCCCCAGGTGCCACCTCCTACTTGTTGAAGTGCGGCCCACAGGCGGGTATCGTCGGGAAGGCGTGGATCGGGGGCCAAGTCCGGATGGGGGGGGCGTTGCGCGAGCTTCCGTTCGGCATCTTCTCCCACCAGGTTGACCGATCCGGTAAGTTGGCGGGGATCGATGATTACTTCAATCATATCGCCGTCACGCACTTTACCGAGTGGGCCTCCCGCCAGGGCTTCCGGGCCGACGTGTCCAATACAGGCCCCGGTACTAACTCCCGAAAAGCGGGCATCGGTAACAATGGTAACGTGCTTTCCCCAGGGAATGTACTTCAAAGCGGAAGTGAGTTGGTAGGTTTCCTCCATGCCGGTACCCAATGGTCCGCAGCCGGCCAGCACCAGGATATCGCCGGGTTGGACTTGGCGATCCGATTGCCCTTTGATGGCAGCGATGGCCGATTTCTCGGAGGTAAAGACTTTGGCTGGCCCCCGGTGCCGGAACACGCCGTCGGCATCCAATACGCTAGGATCGATGGCGGTCGCTTTGATGACCGCGCCTTCGGGGCACAGATTTCCGCGAGGAAAAACTACGGTGCTAGTGAGGCCGGCGCGGCGGGCTTGATTCGGTGGCAAAATGACTTCATCGGGATCGATCCCATCCCGTTCGATGAGCAGTTGTCGCAGCTTGGCACGCCGCGAGCTACCGTGCCAGCGGTCCAGGATTTCATCCCACGTCTGGCCGGCGATGGTACGGCAACTGGAGTCGATGACTCCCATTTCGCGCAGGTGCCACATGACCTCCGGCACACCACCGGCCAAGTACAATCGAATGGTCGGGTGGTTCTTCGGTCCATTGGGGAGGACGTCGACGAATCGCTGGATGCGGCGATTGGCATGGATCCAATCCTCTACCGTGGGGCGAGGAAGTCCGGCTGCATGGGCAATGGCGGGAATGTGCAGCAGCAGGTTGGTGGATCCCCCACAGGCGGCGTGGACGGCAATGGCGTTGCTGAAAGATGCCGGAGTCAACACGTCGCCGAGCGTCCTGCGGCTGGCCGCAGTACGCATGAGGACCGTAGCCGAGTAGCGGGCGACGTCGAGCCAGAGAGGGCTTCCGCTAGGGGCGAGAGCAGCGTGCGGTACGGTCAGCCCCAGAGCTTCGGCGACGACCTGGCTAGTGGCAGCCGTCCCCAAGAACTGGCAGCCGCCTCCTGGGCTACCGCAGGCCCGACAGCCCGCCTCGGCAGCCGCCTCCAGCGAGAGTTCTCCATGGACATACCGGGCCCCAATCGTCTGCACCTTGGCGGTGTCCTCGCCGCTGGCCGGTGGGAGAGTGACGCCACCGGGAACCACGATTCCTGGCAGATCCTTCATGCCAGCCAGCGCGATCATCGAGGCCGGCAGGCCTTTGTCACATGTTGCTACTGCCATCACTCCGGAAGCGGTAGGCAGGGAGCGAATGAGCCGCCGCATGACCATGGCCGCATCGTTGCGGTAGGGCAAGGAATCAAACATGCCCACGGTCCCTTGCGATCGGCCATCGCACGGGTCGCTACAGTAGGCAGCAAACGGGATGGCCCCATCCTGCGCCATCTGCTCGGCGGCGGCACGCACCTGCAGCCCCACTTCCCAATGCCCCGTATGGTACCCTAGAGCAATGGGGCGCCCGTCGTCGGCCCGCATCCCACCGAGGGTACTGAGAATAAGGAATTGTGGTCCCGCCATCCTTTGGGGATCCCAACCCATCCCTGCGTTTTGCGTGAGGCCAAAAAGATCACCGCTGGGCCAGTTGCGCAGCATTTCGTCGGTCAACGGCAATTTATCAGATCGCTCCGGCCCACGCGTGGCGATGCTATTTACCTTGGCTGCATCCAAGTCGAACCAATCGGGTAGCTCCATGTCCGTCATCGTCGCAAAAGGCTCCACACTTGCTAGGCAGGAAGATGGTGGGATTGAGGCAACCAGGCGGGCGCAGTCTCCACCGCCACCGTTCGTCGCGGAGGTAGGCCACGGTTCAGCCGCCACCGGGAGGCGGGACCGCCAATCTATTCCAGATACGTGCTTCGTTGGGCCAGCTCGACGTACTCGTGGCGCAGGGCTTGGGCCGCCTCGAGAGTAAGCGCGCCGCTGTCCACTTGCGCTCGCAACATCTGATCGAACGAATTGTGTAGTTGACCAAGATCGTACCTGGCCACCTCCATCATATCGGCGATGGTACTACCGCGGACGATCTTCTTTACATGGAACTGCCCATCGGAATCGACGACCACATGCGCTTCGTTGGGATTGCCGAACAGATTATGGAAGCTGCCCATCACTTCCTGGTAGGCTCCCACCAAGAAGATACCCAGATAGTAGGTTTCCGCGGGAGTCCACGAGTGGACTTCCAATGTCTGTTTCACGTCTTTCAGATCGACGAAGCGGTCGATTTTCCCGTCGCTGTCACAGGTGACGTCGACCAGCGTCGCATACTCGCTGGGGGGTTCGTTCAGGCGATGGATGGGGACCACGGGAAACAATTGCCGAATCGCCCAAGAGTCGGGGGCCGACCGGAATAACGAAAAGTTGCACAAGTACTTGGAGGCCAGATTCCTTTTCAGTTGTTCGAATTCCTCATCGGGGAAACCATTCTGTTCGGCGAACCGCAGCGAACGAGCGCAAATCTCCCAAAACAGCACGTCTCCCTTCGCTCGATCCTCCAGGCTGACCAACCCCAGGTTGAATTGGATCTGCAGTTCGTCCTTCAACTGCAGGGCGTCGTGGTAGTACTCCGCATAGTTTTTACCGTTGATATTGTCGCACAGATCCTTCAATTCCGTGATCACCTGGGGGTCATCGTCGTCGATGGTCACCTCCGGCTGATCGTCGGCGAAGGTCTCGATCTCCTCCCGAATGCAGGTAATGAACACCGCGTGGAAGGCGGTCATGAACCTTCCGCTCTCGGTGACGATATGAGGGTGGGGCACATCCTCCTCATCGCAAATCCATTTGAATGGGTAGACAACACCATTGGCGAACTCTTGCACACTATAGTTAACACTCGATTCGAAACGGGTTTTCGACCCGTCATAATCGACGCCCAGCCCCCCTCCGATATCCACGAACTCGATGGGGCAATCGATTTGGCGCAGTTTGGCGTAAACGCGAGCCGCCTCCTTCATCGTATTCTTGACGCGCTTGATGTCGGTGATCTGGGAGCCGATGTGAAAGTGCAGCAACTTGAGGCACTGCAGCAAATCAGCCTCGCGCAACATGCGGATGCTCTCGAGAATCTCGGAGGTGGTGAGCCCGAATTTCGCCGAGTCGCCACCGCTGGCCGACCATTTGCCCGACCCGCGGGAGTACAGCTTGGCCCGGAGACCGACCATCGGCATGACCTTGGTTTCCCGGTGCAGGCGAAGCAAGGTGACCAGTTCGCTGAGCTTCTCGATCACCACCACCACGCGTTTGCCCGCCTGAACGGCCATCAACGCCGCCCGAATGAATGTTTCATCCTTGAAGCCGTTGCACAGGAGCAAGGAGTTGTCCGCCTGGGGCATCCCCATGGCCGCATACAACTCGGCCTTGCTTCCGCACTCCAAGCCGATGCGCATCCGCGTTCCTTCCCGGAGAAATTGCTCCACCACCTCCCGCCGCGGATTGACCTTCATGGGGAACAAAGGAAAGTGCTGACCGCTATATTCGAATTCAGTGATGGCGCTTTGGTATGCCTCCGACAACGCCTGCAGTTGACTGGTCAGCAACTGGGGGAATCGCAGCAGCAGGGGTAGACGAACTTTGTTGCTGGCCAGAAGAGAGTCGACGATCTGCTTCATGTCCGCCGCACGCGGATCGTTGCGCACCGGTCGCACGCAAAGATGCCCCTGGGAATTGATGTCAAAATATCCAGATGCCCAGTTCTCCACACCATAAGCGGCTTGGATCTGATGCATCGTCTCATCGCGCGTGCTTACCGCACGCTTGCTGCCACCAGTCGCTTTATGCATTTGTGCGTCGTTCCTTTGATCGAACTCCATTGGCTGACCAGGATGAGTGCCACCAACAGCAGAATTGTACTCCCGTGTGGCGGCAACGCGACTCCAAACACGTGCGGATCGCCGAACCGGCACGGTTTTTCACCCCGCCCGCCGGCTGGTCACTCCGCAGGAAACGACTGCTCGTGGAGCAGGTTGCCGAGCGTGTCCAGGTGACGAACGAGGAGACGGGGGGACGCGAGATCGGCAGGGGGGAGCTCAATCTCCAGGTAACCACCTCCGCTGCGCAAAAATCGACAAGCGTCGGCAGGTACTGCCTCGTCGTCCCACCGCTCGGCGTGTCGGTCGCTACTGGGCCCTGGCGAGAATTCATGCAGACCGGTGACTGCATCGACACGGTGATACTGCCATTGCCGTTGGCCGCAAACGACGATCGTGTGGTCGTGGCTGGCCAGCAGGCGTCGCACTTGCTCACGTTCACTGGCCGTGCCGCGATCGGTGTCGTCTCCCGGTTGGTTCGGCTTAGCCAGGCCGATGATGGGTGTGGGAGTTACGATGACGCGGAACGTCGCCGTCGATTCGTCGAGCGTTCGCTCTAACCACGCTCGGTGATCGCCTTCCCCATCGGTCGCTCGGGAGGCATTCGGGACGTGGCCGGGGGAACGATAGCCCTCAAGGAGCCAAATCTGCAAAGAGGGCCCAACGCGCACGGTGCGATAGGGAGGATCGGGGATCCCGGTTTGCTGGCGAAAGATCAGTTGGCTAATCTCGAGCGCCCTATCATCGTCTGCCCTATGGCGGCTTGCCCATGACCTCCCCGCTTGGATCGCAGGGGCAGCATGACTGACGAAAAAGGTTGGTACGTGGCGATGAAAATCGACGAGGGTCGGCAAGCCGTAGGTGCGTTGCCAATCGTAGAGAAGCCAATCGCGCTGGGGCACCCAATGGGTGTGATGCACGCCACCTCCCACCAGGATGAACGCATCGGTGTCGCGCGCCTGCATCGTCCGGTAGACGTCGAAGCCGAAAGGTCCGTCGCGATCTTCGAATGCCGGGCTGGTGCCCACCGCCAGGCGAAAGTTGGTGGCAGCGGTTTCCGGCGGCAAGGTGCGAAACGATCCGGCCACCGTGCTGGAGGGGCCCTTGCCCCCAATCGCACGCACTTCGGTCCGCACTGTGTACGCCGTTGCCGGATCGAGGCCTTCCAGCAAGAACAATCCAGAAAAGTCGCTGCTAGCGACCAACGGCTGCCACGCGGTGAATTTCCAATTGGTGGCGCCGCTACGGCGATAGGCGACCCGTCCCTCCGCCGTCGTGCCAGGTACGGCATACTGGACACCAGCAATCCCCTGGTCCGGCATCACGAGGCGACGGTCCTTGGGACCTGAGCTATTACCTGGCTCGACGAACTCCACCGCTGGCAGGTCGGCCAGGTTGGGCAAGGGCCATTGAGTTGCCCGCACCCAAACCTGAGCGGAGGTAGAGGTGACTTCCACGATGCGCAGGCCAGTGGCCTGCTGCGGCTGACTACCCGGTTCGACCAACAGGCTCGGTCCCAGCGGCGGCATGCCCGCAATGCCGATCCGTTTGCCATCGATGGTTGATTCCAAGGCCGCGGCGGAGAGGGCACGCCAGGACGTTAATCGCCACAGTCCGGGAATGCTGGCGAGGAGAAGCGGATCGGACGGGGCGGGGAAGGCCACCAAGGGGCGGCAACGAATGGCCGGCGTCTCTCGACGCAACATCAACGCGGCCAGGATGGCCGGCACCTGCTCACGTCCCACGCCGAGCAGGTAGAAGTCCCTGCTGGGCATCTGTGCAGCGCACCATGTGACGGCCCGCATGAGGTCTGTCGTGGCCACCGATTCGGGCATCTTCCCCAAGAGGTAGAATCGCCGCGCTAGATGCTGACGTTCACGCGCGTCTTGGCACTGGGAGAACCAGTTCGCCCCCCGCCAGAAGACGAACACGTGCCTCGCCGCCGCATCGAGATTCAATCTCGCCAGAATCGCCTTCTCTTGCCTCCATGCCTCGGCGGACCGATCGATCGGCGCGTCGGTTTGCAGCACCAAATGGATGAAGACTTCCTCGCTCTGGTCGGTGGATCGAGGCGTCAGGAGCAGCAAGCGGAGGGGAGTCGACGAGGCGGACTCTTCCTGCCACTGCCAACTCCACTCCTCCCATTGCCCATGCGCGGTGATCGCCATCTTCGGTGCAACCGTATGCTCGGGAAGCAATCTCCAGTCGAGCAATGTGGGGGCGACGAGTTCGCCGAAGCGATGCAGGGCGGTGCCTGCGGTCTGTGGTGGCAGGAAAGGCATTTCGGTGAACCAGTTTCCCACCGATCCGACCCTTTCGTCCACCGGCATCTGATGGGTGAATACCTGCAAAACCGCGGGGACGAGTTCCTTGCGGGCTGGAGGTTCGATCAGTTCGGTGGCCACTCCCAAATGCCTCAGCAACCAAGCGAAGGCCGGCACCCGCAGGCTCTGACTGTCGGCGTGCGGCCCGGGGGTGATCACTAACCCATAGTTGTCGGACGCGCCCAATGCAGCGTAGAGCCGTCGCAACTGCCGATCGATGCGCAACACTCCATCCAACGGGAAAATCCGATCGCGGTCCGTATTCTCCAGCAACAGCGGACGTGGCGCTACTAGAGCAGCCAGCTTTCCATAATCCCAGCCGTAGTAATTGACGAAATACATGCAGTCGCAGTGTCCTTCGACGCACCCATCGAGCACATGATTGCGCAAGTCCGTGATCCCCGCTACGGGAACCGCCACCTGGACGCGGTCATCCAGCGCCGCCGCAAACCAGGTGTACGCTCCGCCTCCGCTGCGACCGGTGATGCCAATCCGCTGGGCATCGATGTCGGTCCGTGAACAGAGCAAGTCGATCGCACGGATGGTGTTCCAGGTTTCCACACCGGCTGGCGTATAACCGCGAGCGATCCAATCCCACCTCCCCAAACGGTACGTGCCGTGGTGCTCTCCATGGAACTCGCCTAGCTGAATCGTATCGATCATCAAGCAGGCGACGCCGTGACGAGCCAACCACAATCCGTGGTGTTGATAACTGGTCTTGTTTCCCAATAACCGGCCATGGTCGACCACCCGGGCATGGCCGCATACGTACACCACCGCTGGCCATCCCTCCGGCGGCGGATTCCCCAGCGGACGATAGAAGTTGGCCGTGACATAGATTCCGGGCAGCGACTGGAAGTGCAGTCGCTCCACGGCGATGGTATCCAACGTATTAGTTCCCACGATCGTCGCTTGCAAGTCGGTGCGTGGCCGATGCAGCCAATGATCCAAGCCGAGCATCACGGTCAATTCCTGACGCCAACGCTGGCGAATCGCTGGCCAGTTCTCGGGGGTTACGGCTTCGAGTTCGTGGTCGGTCGCATGCTCCAGCGATTCGACCTCGGCGGCGAAGTAGCCATGCCAGGGCGGTTGTGCCAAGGTCCGCTCCGCAGCGCCATGGATGGCCGCCGCCACCAACAAGCTAGCCACCATACGGATGACGGCCCCATTACAAAGGCCTGCACCGCACAATCGGCGCGAAAGCGACCCCAAGAGCATCGGCGAGTCGTTGGGGGGTGAAAAAGAAGGGCTGGTCATGGCGGGAACCTCCAGCGGAGATGGGGTCGAAGGACGGAAGGAAGGGCCTAACAAATTACTGCACGATCCGTTCGCGGGCGTCGGTCAACCGAACCGTGCGTGGAACCTGGCCACCACCGCCGATGATAGCTTGTGCTGCGGCGACTGGCTACATGCTGCACCGCAGATGGCGTCCGCGCACCAAGGCGCTGCTGGCGGTGGGAGTTTGCGGCCGAGAGCAGCCGACCGATCGTGGCCCCAACCGGCCCTGGCTGCCAACGGGCATCTGGCTCGCGTCGGTCGCTTGTCCAGCCCGCTACACGGCGCGCAAAGCCCGTTTCGCTTCGGCAATCCAGTCGACCGATCCCTTCGCTGTGGCAGGCCAATAGGCATGGGATTGGTCCACGATCCGCATGCGCCCCTCGTGCAGCCGCGCCAAGTGCTCGATCCGCTGGCGATTGGTATAGGCCAACACGAGATAATTGTCTTCCACACGCATCGATTTCAGGAACCACAGCGCTGCATCGATGCGCAATTCGCCGATCTGCAGCAACCGCTTGGCCGCATCAGGCAGGGGGCCGAAACGATCACGCAATTCGTGGCCGAGGCCGTCGAGCGCCTGCACCGAGTCGGCTCGACTCAGGCGACGGTACAGGTCGATGCGATCACGGAGGTCGGGGACGTAGTCGGGCGGGAGCAGCGCTTCGACCGGGAGGTCGATTTCCACGTCGAGCGAGAGTTTGGGTGGCTCGTTCTTCAATTCCCGCACGGCGTTGGCCAGCATTTGGCAATAGAGTTCGTATCCCACCGCCGCAATATGTCCACTTTGCTGCGTCCCCAACAGATTGCCAGCGCCACGAATCTCCAAGTCGCGCATGGCGATGCCGAATCCGGCACCAATCTGGCTGTATTCCTCGATCGCATGCAATCGCCGCGCCGCATCGGGCGACAGGTGGCGATGGCGGTCGATTACCAAATAACAATAGGCTTGATGCTTGTAACGTCCCACCCGGCCGCGCAATTGATGCAATTCGCTGAGTCCATAGCGGTAGGCTTCATTGATGAAGATCGTGTTGGCATTGGGAATATCCAGTCCGCTTTCGATGATCGTGGTTGCCAACAGAATGTCGTAGCGGTGATCGATAAAATCGACCATCACGCGTTCCAATTCCCCTTCGCCCATCTGACCATGCCCGATCACGATGCGCGCCTCGGGAACGATTTGCCGCAGACGGCCAGCGATCTCCTCGATATCCTGGATGCGATTGTGAACAAAATAGACTTGCCCATCGCGGTTCAGTTCTCGCAAAATCGCGTTGCGGATCAGTTTGTCGTCGAAGCGGATGGTGCGGGTCTCGACGCTGAGACGATCTTCGGGGGCGGTTTCCAGATTCGAGATATCGCGCACGCCGACGAGCGACATGTGCAACGTCCGTGGAATGGGGGTCGCCGACAGCGTCAGGACGTCGACGTTCTCGCGGAGGTGCTTGAGCCGTTCCTTGATTTCCACGCCAAACCGCTGTTCCTCATCGATGATCAGCAGCCCCAAGTTGTAAAACCGCACGTCCCGGGAGGCCAAGCGATGCGTGCCGATCACGATATCGACGCGTCCGGCAGCCAATTGGGCCAAGGTGTCTCGTTGTTCGGCGGGCGAGCAGAACCGGCTGAGCTTGGCGATCTCGACGGGAAACTCCGCCATGCGTTCACGAAACGTTTTGTAATGCTGTTCGGCCAGTACGGTGGTGGGCACCAGCACCGCGACCTGATAACCACTGTCCACCGCCTTAAACGCGGCCCGCATGGCCACCTCGGTTTTCCCAAAGCCGACATCGCCGCAGATCAACCGATCCATCGGCCGGGGGCGCAACATGTCCTCCTTCACCGCTTCGATGGCGGCCAATTGATCGGGCGTTTCCACGTAGGAAAACGATGCATCAAATTGATTCTGCCATGCGCTATCCGGTGCAAAGGCGATCCCCGGACGGCTCTGCCGACGCGCCTGCAGTTCGAGCAACTCGGCCGCCATGTCCTGCACGGCCCGTTCGGCCGCTTTCTTCCGTCGCTGCCAAGTGATGCCGCCGATCTTCGCCAGCTTCGGGCGACTCTTCGTTCCGCCAACATACCGTTGCACCAGATCGATCTTGGTGGTGGGCACATAGAGCTTCGTCTGCTCGGCGAATTCCAGCACCAGGTGCTCAGCAAGTTGCCCGTGCTTGTCGATCAACTCTGTCCCGCGATACACGGCGATGCCGTGCGAGAGATGGACGACCAGGTCACCCGGTCGCAGGTCGAGAAAGCTGTCGATAGGACGTGACTTGGCGCGTTTGCTCGTGCGCCGTAAATGCGTGCGGCGAAGCAGTTGGGTCGCGGTGAGCACCAGGGGACCGTCGGGCGGAATCTCGAACCCCGCACCGAGCTGGCTGACGAGAATCTGCAAGCGGTTCTCGGCGCGGGCCCGCGCCGGTGCCAGCAACTCCTCCAGGCGTTCGGCTTCACCGTCGTTCAGCGCCAGCACGAGGACCGGTCGATCTCCCGCGTGGGTGTCGATGTCGCGAGCCAACCGCTCCAGCTCCCCTCCCACTCGCTCGACGCTCCCGACGGGGAACCGTACCAACTGGCCCACATATCCTTCGTCAGCCAATTGCACCGCATGCACCGTGGGGAAGGTCGCCAGGCGACTCCAGATCGCTGGGCACGGAGCAAACCGCTGGGGAAACGGCACCCGCTGGAGAAACGACGTCGCCGCATGTTGCAGCTGCGCTGGCTCATGCAACCACACGCGACTGTCGGGAGGAAAGAAATCGAGCAGCAGACCATCGTGGGCCACGGCGCCGCGCGCGCTGACCAGCTGCAATCGGCTGCGCGGCCCCGTACTTCGCTGCGTCACCATGTCGAAGGTACGCAACGACTCGATTTCGTCGTCGAACAATTCGATGCGTGAGGGCGCATCTTCATCGGGCGGGAAAATGTCGATGATGCCACCACGCATCGCGTACTCGCCGGGCAACTGCACCGAATGCGTGGCATGATATCCGGCATCGGTCAACCAGCGACGCAACTCCTGCAGATCGATACGGCTTCCTGCCTCCAGCACCAACTGGTCTGTGTCCAGCGTCCCTGGTCCGGGCACGTGCTGCATCAGCGCCGGTAGCGTGCTGATGACGATTGGGGGAGGGCCGTCAGGGTGCTGCTGGTACTTGTGCAAGCCACTGATGACGTGGAGCCGCTGGGCGGTGGCCTGTTGCGTGAGCGACTCGAGCTCTTCATCCTCGCTGCCCGGCGGAAAGACCGCCACGGGTAGGTTGAGCAGTTCCTCAAGCTCTCCGGCGAACGATTCGGCCTCGGAGAAGCTGGTGGTGACGACCAGAGTGGGGGCCGCCGCCGCACGATAAAAAGCCGCCACGGCGATGGGAAGGCTCCCCGGCCAAACGTTTTCCAGCGTCAGGCGGCGATCCACGGAGAGTTGCTCCACGGCCTGCGCCACAGCGCGCAGGCCCGCCACCTGGGCTACTACTTGGTCCAGGTTCCAGCGAGGTGGTTCCGGCGAGGACTGCTTTTGGCGTACTGGCAAGACAGCGGGCCGAGCCCGGGACCCGCTCTTACGCGGCGAGGAAGTGTCCATCGTCCAGGCATTCTAATGCCGCTGGTCCAGCTTCGCCAAGGGCCATCGTCGTGCCCGCGGCGGCGGCTGGTCAACCACTCACTTCGATTTCGGCCAGAAGCAGAACCAGGAATTGCCTGTGGCCGAGGCATCTTCCTCTCCCTCTTCACTCACCTGCTCGGCGGCATCCGGCGGGGCGGTCAAGCGTTCGGCCAGCTCTTGCATGGCCTTGGTAATGGGGGCCTTGGGGGCCAAGTCGATCAGCGGAATGCCGTTGTTGCGCATCTCCACCATCGTCCGGTAGTCGTTGGGGATCTGAGCGAAGATCTCGCGCCCGATCGTCTCTTTCGCCTTCTTCAACTTGATCTGCCCGCTCTCCAATCCCACGCGGTTGACGACGATCCGCAGTTTCTCTCCCAACGCTTCCTGTTCGTCCCACGAAAGCTGGATGCGTACCAGGTTGCGCAGGCAGGGTAGATCGAGCTGGACCACCATAAGCACATCGGTAGCGAACTCCAAGGCCGCCATATCGGTTTCGGTGTAACCTTTGGACAGGTCCAACACGATGTGCGAAAAGGTCGCCTTGAGCAATCCGAACACCCGCCGCAGGCTCTCAGGCGTGATGAGGGCCAGGTCACGCAGTTCCACCGGACGCGGCAAGAGGTAGAGCCCCGAGCTGTGCTTGGTCAATGACTTCTTGAGCAGCTGAAAATCGAGCCGCGACACATTCTCCGCCACATCGAGCAGCGTGTAATCAGGAATGGTATCCAAGAACACGTCGGCATCGCCAATGGCTAGATCAAGGTCCACCAGCACCACCGTATTGCCCGGATGGCTCGCCAAGATACAAGCCAGATTGACGGCCAGGCTGGTACAGCCGACGCCACCGGTGGCACCCGCCACGGCTACGACTTTCGATCCTCGTGCCCCACCGTGCGAGGTGCCGAAGCGGATTTCGGCAATCCGTTCCAGGGCGGAAGCCAGGTCTTCTGGATCGATGGGGTAGGGCAAGTACTCGCGAGCGCCGGCACGTACCGCTTTGAGAATGATCTGGCCGTCGGTCTTGCTGCTGACGGCCAGGATGGCCGATTGGGGCAGTTCCCGCCGCAGGCGTTCGATCAGGCTCAGCCCCTTGGCCTCGTCGGCGTCCAAGCTGACGATGCAGGCGTCCGGGTTCGACTGTTCAGCCACGTCCGGAAAGAATTCGTAGCGTGAACACTCGGCTTCAAGCCAAATCGTTTCAATGGCCAGCAACTGTCGCTTGATCGCTTCTCGCGATGCGTCAACCGGATCGGCTAAGGCGATTCGCAATACGTTGCTCATGATTCGCTTCCATGCACGCCTGTAGGCGCGGCGATAGGGAAATGCTTGTCATCCGGGCGATCGGTTCATCTACCGATACACCGCGATGACCGAAGTACTGTCTTCGGGGCCGTGCACGTCGTCATCGCCATGCCAGCTACCGTTGGTCAGGAGCCAGCACACCGATGCGACGGAGCGCACAGCGGGCGTTCGTTCTTCCTCCGTCCATCGTCCTCAACGTAACTCTCGGGAACTGCCGATCGCCGTTCTCACTGCTCCCCCGCCTGGTGTTGCTGCGGGGGGTTCCTGCACCAACCGCGGAGGCTGCAGCCCCATGCTCACCTCGCCGGCCGCGCGACCATCCTCCAACGGCAACGGCTCGGGCGAAGCTGGTGGAAGGAGCGTACCACCGGCGGGCGTTGGTTCCTGGCCAGGAACCTCCAGGATCAACCCGCCGCTGGGACCGCAGTCGGGACAGCTTCCGTCGGGCACCATGGGCACCTCAATGTGTCCGCGACCGTAAAACTCTTGGTCCGACGGGCTGTCGGAGTTCAACCCCGGTGCCGTCGCTGGTACCTGGCACGGGTCCATCGCTCCGGCGAAATGGGGTGTAACGGTAATCAGCAGTTCGATTTCATTTTGTTCTTCATAGTTGCGCCGGAAGAAGTTCCCGACATACGGCATGTCGGCCAGGAAGGGAATTCCACGGGTATAGGCTTCGGTGCGGACTTGCAACAATCCGGCAATCGCCAGTGTCTGTCCTGCGGTCATTTCAACACTGGTATCTACGTAGCGTTTACGAGTACCCGGAACTAACAAGCCCTCAACTTGCACGAGCCTTGTCGGATCAATCTCGCTGACCTCAGGGCGTACCTCAAGCCAAATGCGTCCTCCATCACGAACCTTTGCGACAAATTCGATCTGCGTTCCATACTCACGATAGTCAATGCCAATTTGCCCCAATCCCGCTGGGACAGGAACAGGGAAATCACCTCCGGAGTTGAATTTAGCCACCCGACCATCCATGGCTACAAGTGTAGGATTAGCCAAAACTTTAATAAGGTTGTTTTTGCGCAACGCTTCTATGGCTAGAAAAAATCTATCAGAATCGTCAACTATGCCGACCAGAAAGTTTTGTTCTGAATTTGTAGTAAACTGACCGCCAGCTGCCGCAACTAAACCTCCTATGCTCGACGTAACTCCACCGTCACTACTCAGAAAGGTGGGCGCGTTTAACGACCAGTCGATTCCTAAGCGCCTCAACTTGGTGCGTGAAATCTCCATAATTTGGGTTTCTAACTGAATCGTGTGCACTCCGGTGACGGTCAGCCGATTGATAATGTTTTCCGGCGGAAAGAACAGCTCGGCGATGCTAATGACGGCTTGAACATGCTCGTCGCTAACCATGTATCCACTGATGATGCAACCTTGCTGGACAGGGACGAGCGAGAGATTGGCATCCGGGAATTCGCGGCGAAGAATGGCTTCCAACTCCCGGACATCCCCCAACACGAGCACTTCGACCGTGTGCGTCGAACCGTCGGCGGCCACCAGATCGAGTTGCGTTACCCCCGTGCTGCGGGCATTGATCTGCAACCGATTTCCACCTTCCAGCGGCTGCGCGGAAACGACGTTGGGGTTGTGGATGCGCACCTGCTTGAAGGGGCGCGTGGCCGTGATCTCGCGGCTCGTATTGACCACCATCTGGACCATTTGACGGCCCGAGGTCGAGTCCAACCGCACGTGGGTGTTGGTCATCGCCCATTGGCTGGTCAACCGTTCTTGACCAACCCCCACATTCGGTGCCACCCAAGTAATCAGCCCCAGCGCCGCGCCGCCGAGCAAAGCCAAAGGTCGACGGCGCACCGTTTTCCACCCGCCGGCTCGATACTGGTGTTGCCCCACAGTCATTCGAAACATCCTTGTTGGTGACCTGAACGTGGTCCAATCACGTTCCTAGAACTGCTGCCATCCTTAGGACTAGTCGCTCGCCGCATTCCATCCGCGAGCGCCGATGCCGTTGGCCCTGCCAGCAACTCTCCCCCCGGCGATTGCGGTGCACCCCCCACGGCGGTGCAGTCGCCGGCGGCTTGAACGCCTGCTGAGGGGCGAGGGCAAGCACCATGACGAGTGGCCTGCCCCGGGCATAGTTGTTGGATGCTGGTGTGGACGCAACGGACCTGGGGCTCGGAGTTTCCTACGCGGATTCGGTGACGGAGTCAGGCACGCAGCGAAAAACCATGCCGCGTTCCATCGGGACGCTTAATCCGTCTCCGAGACGCTCGCATTATCCTCCGTGCCCCCATCTTCATCGGGACCGGTTTCCAAATCGGCATCCTTAGGGTATGTCGGCGTATAACCCCCATAACCTGAAGAAACATTTCGAGACTCCCCATCGGCCCCCTCCATGCTAGGGGTGCTGGCTGGGGAGACAGGTCGAGGGATGCGATCGGAATCGGTCCACTGATACTCCGTCATGCCATCGGGAGTGAGGATCACCATGCGATGCGGTTTTTCCTGCTCAGCCTGCTGCCGCGGCAGCGAGGCGGTCAATTGGGTCAGTATGCCAGGAAGGATGGGGTCGGCCTTCGGGTCCTCCGTGGCCGGTTGCGATTGAGCTTCAAAATCGCGGACCCAGCTAAGGAATTCCTCACCTGTGTCCGTCGTATCGTCGTCTTTCTCTTCCAATGGCCGGAGGTGCAATTGCAGTTCTCCCATTCCCTTAGCTAGTGCCAAAGCTTCCAACTGATTCTCTCGGACCAGCAATTGAAACGTGGTGCCGCGACTGTTTCGATTGCCGGTCTCTGTCTCGTCGGCATCGCGCGAGGTGTTGCCGTTGATTCCATGCACCTTTACATTGCGCAGCACGGTCCGCGTTTCGGGCACACCGCCCCGGCCACGCGGACGGAACAAGCCCACGATGTCCACGTGATCACCCGGTTTGATGTAGCCGGCTTCCCCGGGAATGTCGAAGATGCGGAAGCCCGGTGGTAGATTCACCGAAAAGCTGGCCCTAGAGTCGGTGATTTTGCGTTCCAAGATGGGTTCGCCGGAAAAAATCATCTGTCGGGTGAATTTCCCATCGACTTTTTCCAACTTGCTGATCGCCCCTTCGGGAACGCGCCGCTTGGGCCACTTTTCGAGTTTCACCGTCTCGGCCGTGATGCGATCGGCCTGGGACAGATCCTTGGTGGCCACCAAGATTTCCACCATCGGCTCGGTGCCGTCACCTGCTGGTTTTAACAGCGCTTGGCTTACACCGACGGCAGCAACCATTCCGCAACCGAGGGCTACCGTTAACAAGATCAGGGGTTTGGAACGCATGACGGAGATGCCTTCAGCAAAATAACCAACAGCGATGATCGAAGCACATTGGCGACCAGGGCAACCACACCTGCCGCTTGGGTTGCTGCCACGCCCTGGCAACCCACAACGCGTACGTCGGTGTGCAACAAACGCGGATTACGATTCCTTCAGGAATCAGTTGACCGAACGGTGATTTTTCCGCGAAGTGCAAAAAAGCTAACACAGTACTCGCACCTCGTGGGGTTCCACCCTAGTTGGGGGAACTCCTTTTCTTTTTCATCGTCCACCGATCCGCTGGAAATAAAGGAACGGCGGCAACCATTTCCAAATGGCGGGAGAAACCATCTCGTATCGACTTCTGGTTCCTCCCGGTCGGCGGCGGTGGTCAAATCAGTCCAGCGAACGCGAAATAGCCGATGGCGGCCACGGTCATGGGGATTCCGTACGGTAGCAAACGCATCCGTGGCTTGCGTTCTTGCGCCAACTCGTAGAGTCGGTCGGCATTGCGTACGGTAAAAATCTCCTGCACGATGGCTTGGGCCTGGAACCAGTGCTTGGCCCATTGGCCGCTGACGGCGATTTGCACCATGGCCATGATCGCTCCCACGATGGTGGTGGCCACGAAGATGTACCAGGTGTGTTCGATGTGGACGAAGGCAGCGATGCCGGCCAACAGCTTCACATCACCGGCTCCCATGCCACCGATCAGATGGAGGCCAAATAGCAGGGCCAGACCGAAGAACGTGGCGGCGAGGCTCCAGCCCAGTCCGGCCCACCCGCCGACGGCGGCACTGTAGATCCAACCGGAAACGATCAGGGGATAGGTGATCTTGTTGGGGACTTTCAGGTACAAGCCATCGATGACCGCGGCCACCACGAGCGTTGCCGATACGATCCACATGGGCCAATGTTCCATCAGGTGTTCCATCACAGTCTCCATTTCATCCCCTTTCACTCGAATTCGACACAGCAAATTGTTCTGAAAAGCATGTCCACTCTAGCAGCGACCATCGCTTCGTGCGCTGACGACCATCAACGCAGCGAGAAACACCAGACCATCAGCGTGCCCAGCAGGGTGCCGATGAAGCATACCAGCTCCCACAATCCAACCAGAGCTTCCGTCGGTAGAATGTAAGGTGTCATGGAGGACCTGCAGGGAGAACCGGAGTGAGAAAACGTGGTGAGTTCGCAGACGGCCACACCGTGCGCCAGGCACGATGGGCCGAGTGCTGATTCGGCGCGACGCCTGTCGCGCGTCCGCTCAGGAGGAGAGCGTTAGTTACCCAGTTCGTCAGCGACGCTGGTGAATGTGGTGTTGGCGTTGTTTCCGATCGACGTGATTGCACCCAAGCACACGACGACGATCAGTGCCAGCATGACGGCATACTCGACGGCGGTCGGCCCATCTTCTGATGCCAAGAAACGTTGGACCTTTGCAGCGAAGTTCTTCATTGCATCTCTCCCAATGCGAGACAGCCCGAATGTCGGGCGAAACAGAAAAACGTAACCTGTCAGCCGGCCGCGTCGCCACCGCGAACGTGCTGACCCTAAGGCTCACCCGTCCCTTTGCTCTCTGGTAGAAAGCATCGTTTCAGGTGGGCACTTGAAACCTAGGTCAGAAACGCCCCCAGTCAAATGAAACGGAATACAGAAATGGTGGTTTTTGCGGTGACCTTGCGGGGCATGCCTTCGCTTCCATTGCCACAATCGTTACATTCGCACGCGACCGGTGGTGGCCAGCGGGTAACCGGCAGGGAAAACGCCCGGTGGTCGCCCATTTGCCTGCCGGTAGCCAGTAAGCGGCGGTAGAAAAACGGTTCCAACAAAGCGTGCTTCATGATGATCGATCGGTTCTTGAAGTTCATTCCGCGCCGCGCGTGGGTCTGGTTGGGGGAAACGCTCATCCTGGCCAGTTTCATACCGTGGTGTTATGAAGCCGCGCCGGTGGCGCTGCTGGCCATTCTGCCCGTGGCGTTTTTTGCCATTTGTGTCATGTTTGCTCCGCGGCGCGTGTTTACCATGTGGTGCTGGGCGGTACTGGGCGCCGTGCTGATCGAGGTCTTTCGTGATCCCATGCCCCCCGAGCTGCGGTTGACCCTGTTTAGCGTGCTGGGAACCCAAACCTTGTTGGCCCTTACGCCAGCGGCATTGTTGTGGGTGCCCTGGAGCGTGTATCGACGGCATTGGCGGTTGGCCCAGCGCCTGCGCCGGCAATCGACCAAATTGCAGGATTACCAACGGGAGACGGAGACCTCGCGGCGGGCGGTGGAGCGGCTGGAGACCGACCGCCAAGCACTGTTAGAGCACCTGCCCGTGCATGTGGTCCAGAAGGATCAGCATGGCCGTTTCACCTTTGTTTCCCAATCCTTTTGTCAATTGTTGGGCAAGTCCTACGAGGAGATAATCGGACGCACCGATTACGACTTGTTCACTGCGGAAGCGGCAGAGAAGTTCGTCGCCGATGATCGACGGGTGATGGCCTCCGGGCGCGCGCTTTCGGATATCGAGGCCACCGAGTTGCCCGACGGCCGCACGGGTTACATGCAAGTGCGCAAGGCTCCACTGTACGACAGCGACGGTAACATCATCGGCGTGCAAGGGATCTTTTGGGATGTTACCGATGAGCATCGGCGGCGCAAGGAGTTGCAGCGCATCGAATCGTTGGCCCACGCCCTGATCCACGCGGCCGTCGACGCCGTACTGATCGTGGATGCGGACGGGCACGTATTGGAGGCCAATCCGGCGGCCAGTCGCATCCTGGGCTACGCCGAGATGGGGACGCGGCATCCGCCGTTAGGCTCCATCATCCATACGTCGATCGAACAGCCGGCAGGCCGCGCGGGAGACCCGCCCGATCGACCGTTGGTACACCGCCAGACTCCCATCGGTACGATCCTGCGTGCGGCCACCGGGACGCGGATCGAAGCCAAGTTGCGGCGACGTGACGGGTCGTGGTTTGATGCGGAGATCTCCACCCATCCGTTGGATGTCGATGGTTCCCAAGGGTGGGCGATCTTCATTCGCGATATCACGCGGCGCAAACGCGCGCAGGCGGAGTTGATTGCGGCCAAGGAGCAGGCCGAGCGCGCCAACGCCGCCAAGAGCGAATTCGTGGCCAACGTCAGCCACGAATTGCGAACTCCGCTCACTGCGATTCTTGGCCTGCACGAACTGCTCGATAAGTCTCCCTTGACCGCGCGGCAGCGGGAGTACCTGGAACTGGCGCAGGTGTCGGCGAACAACCTGCTCATGTTGATCAATGATCTGCTCGATTTTTCCAAGATCGAAGCTGGCAAGCTGGAGATCGAACGGGCGCCCTTTCAGGTCCGTTCCTGTGTCGAGAATGCCGTGCGCGCCATCTCGGCACGTGCCCAATTCAAGGGATTGGAGATCGCCGTCGATTGTCCACACGACGTCCCTGGGGAGGTGGAAGGGGATGCCCACCGCATCCGTCAAATCTTGTTGAATCTTGTCGGCAACGCGATCAAGTTTACCGAACAGGGAGAGATCCGTGTGGCGGTGAAACGGCTCGTCGCGCCGCAGGATGGGCGTGCTGCTGCCGAAGCACGGTTGCGATTCGAGGTGCATGACACGGGGATCGGGATTCCGCCGGAAAAGCGCCAGGTGATCTTCGAGGCATTTCGTCAAGCCGACAGCAGCACCACGCGACGTTTTGGAGGAACGGGCCTGGGACTGACGATCTGCCGGGATCTGGTATCCGCGATGGGGGGCACGATCGGGGTGAGCGACGCTAGATCGCTCGACGGCAACCCGCAGCCCGGTGCCTGTTTTTTCTTCGAAATTCCTGTTCACGTTCTCTCCGAACCCAGGCCATCACTCCCCCAGACGATCGATGCTCACACCACGTTTGTCATTGCGGCCAATCCAGCAACCTGGGTGAGGTTGCTGCAACGCGATATCGAGTCGCTGGGATACTCCTGCCGACAGATCTCCCTGGAAGCGCTGTTTGCTCGACAACCACGTGACCTGTTTGCGGCTGGCAACCACACCGTCGTGCTGGCCGACTATCGTGATCTGGTAGCTATCGACCGCGGCACCGCCCCGGTCGTACAGCGATGGATCGTTCTGACCCATATCTACAACGAATCCACCCATCAGTTACCGCTATGGCTCAGCTACGCCAGCATCCGCTGGCTGTCGCGTCCGGTCCGGTTGAGCGAATTGCAGGAGGCATTGGCCAATCCAGATCCACCGTTTGTATCCGCGAGCCCGTCGCCAGCCGTCTCCCCCAACAGCCACCAAGAACCATCCAGGGCACGACCAGCGCGCGTGTTGTTGGTGGAGGATAGCCCGATCAGCCAAAAAGTATTGGGTGATATGCTGCGTGGCGAGGGGCACGAGGTCGAGATTGTCGGCGACGGCAAGACGGCTGTTCAACGGTGTAGCCATGCCGAGTATGACCTGGTGTTGATGGATATCCAGATGCCCGAGCTCGATGGCTTGGAAGCGACGCGACGCATTCGCGCGGCAGAGCATCCCGGCGCTTGGCGGCAGACGATCATCGCGCTCACCGCCCATGCCACTCATGGCGACCGGCAGCAGTGCCTGGAGGCCGGCATGGACGGCTTCCTTGTCAAGCCGGTTCGTTTGGATACGCTCCGCGAAACGATCGCGCGGGTGCTCAGTGGCCAGCCGCTGGAGGAGGAAGAGGCAAGTGAGGGGGCGATGCCCCCGCCACCGACACTGACGGCCGCCCACACCGCCGGTCAAGAAGATGCTCATGAGGAGCCTTCCTCACCCAGCGGCGAAGAGGAACCGCAGGCAACGTTCTCCCCGGAAGCATTGCTGGCCGATGCTCCCACGGTGGCACAGTTGCTGGAGCATTTCCATGGAAACATCGAATTGGCTCGCGATGTATTGCAGATACTTGCGCAAGAAGCTCCCCGATTGGGCAATTCATTGCATCGGTCCGTTGCGCAGGGACGGATTGCCGAAGCGCAGCGAGCCGCGCACACGATGAAAAGCAATGCCCGTCACGTCCGTTTGGAACGGGCGGCGGCCATGGCGGAGAGACTGGAAACGGCGGCCCGCGAGGGCAACGAGGACGTGTTGGTTCAGCAAGCTCCCCACTTCCAAGAGCTTACCGCTGCCGTCAGCCGCTGGGCACGCAAACTGCTCGACACCTTTCCCCCCACCTAGCCACATCCTTGCTTTTCTATCCCAGGCGAAAAATGGCGACCTGGGAGGCTGAGGGGCCCTGCGCGGGATCGTGCTCCTGGGGTGGCTTGGGGCAGCAGTTCGTGGCTGGCGCGGTGCGCGCCGCTCAATCGGTGACCTCCGGTTGCGGGATCAAGCGGAAGCACGCCAATTTGTTGCGACCGCGAAGGAACAATCGACCATGGGATAAAACCGGAGGAGCCCAGCACGGAGCCGAAAGCAACGGTCGCCCATCACGCGGATCGATAAGCTCATGGAGATCAACGGATCGGACCACCTGCAACTGGTCAGGGGAGGGGCGGACCAGCTCCAAGTTGCCCAGCTCGCCCCAGACGATCAAGTAGCCATCGACCAGGATCAAGGTGCTTCGCTCATGGCGACGATCGAACCACTGTACCTGCCCATCGGCCAGCCGCACGCAGCGAAAATCGGCATCCGGTTGGTTGCGACCGCTGCACCCATAAAGATAGCCGTCGATAGCGATGGGGGTGGCCCAGTGCGCTCGGAAGGCGTGCTCGCGCAGGGGCCCGTGATCCTGCCACACGACCCGCGGTTGGTCGTCGACCACGCGCAATAACACGCTGCCGATCTCATAAGCTTCGGATAACAAGATATGCTCATCGAAGGTCACGGGAGTTGCCGCATTGACACTTTCCAATTTGCTCGACCGCCAAGGAAAGTGAAACAGTTCTTGCCCGGATTCGACTTCCCACGCCAACAACCCGTTGCGCAGGAAGGCCAGTCCCATGGTGTGATCAGTGAGCCGGCGCACGATGATGGCCGAATAGCTGGCCAGGTCGTTGCCCACGCGATAGATTTCCTCGCCAGTCCGCTTGTCGAAGGCCACGATTGCCGAACCATTGGGACGGACCAAATCCAGCCGCCCTGGTGGGACGTGTTGCGAGTCGGCAGGGCTTCCACCGACCATGACCAACAAAAGATCGTTATGAATCCGCGGCGTGCTGGCTACCCCGAAGAAGTTCGGTACCACGCCGTATTCCGCATTGATATCCCGCGTCCAGACGATTTCTCCATCGCGGACACGATAGCAGGTCAACCGCCCGGCCACGCCGTAGGTAAATACCAAGTCTTCATCGACGATGGGCATGCACCGCGGCCCATTGTTGTACCCGTACATATCGTCGTAGGTAACCGGCTGTTGGCGGTGCCACAGGGGAGTACCGTTGCGGACGTCGTAGCACGTAAGCCGTTCCTGGTCACCGTAGCGACAGAACTGAAAGAGATATCGGTCGGTAATGGCTGGTCCCCCATAGCTGGTCCCCAAGTCGAGCGAATAGAGCAATGGTGGGCCGGGTTGCCATAGCTCCGGGTCCAAGGGACGCTCGCGGGCAGTACCATCCCCTCGCGGGCCGAGGAATGCCGCCCAGTCTTCTCCCGCGGCGTGATCCTTGGGCAGCGGTTCCGTTCCCCCAACAGCCGTAAGTCTGCCACCGGCAATGGACGATGTGCTGTCCGGCGGCCGTGTCGCGGAGACTGGGGTGGCGGCGGACGTGTCCGGTGTCGATATGCTTGTCGCTGGCGGACTGCAGCCACTGATCAACACCAGGACACACAGGACAGCACTCCGCCGCCCGGTGGCCAGGGAATGAGAGGACCACGGCCAGTTCGTCCACGTCGTTGGTTCCATGTGGGGGTTCCTCTAGCGTCCTCGTCGTTCCCACCATCCGCCACGGGGAACGAAGTCCGGTTGCAAGAATTGAAAATGTTCCCGCTCGCGATTGGCCATCCGCACCGTACGCGCTTGCGCCAATGCTTGTTCGTACTTTTCCTGATCGAAACGCGGGTTGGGCGTGGGGAAAACGGCCCCTACTTGCTCGAGCCAACTGTGTAATTCGCGCCACATCGATTGCACGCGCTGCGGATGCACAGCCGCCACATCATGTTGCTCGCCGATGTCATCCTCCACATTATACAATTCGTTTCGCCCGTCCTCGTAGTAATGGATCAACTTCCACGAACCGTGTCGCATGATGGCCGACGGTTCGCCTCCTTGGTTCCCGTAGTGCGGGTAGTGCCAAAACAGAGCGCGATCGACAAGCTGCTCGCCGCGTAGCGCGGGTACCAAGCTGATCCCGTCCAAGCCTTCCGGTGGTGTGCCGCCGGCCAGTTCGATGAGCGTGGGAAAGAAATCGGTGCCGATGGCGAGCGTCGCGTTCTCCTGACCATGCGTTAAACCGGGAACGTAGATGTAAAACGGTTGGCGGATGCCGCCTTCCCATTGCCGTCCCTTGCCGCCGCGCATCGGCAGGGCGCTGGTCGCATAGCCATCACCGCTGGTCACACCACCGTTGTCCGAGGTGAATACGATGATCGTGTTGTCCGCCTGGCCGGAATCGTCAATCGCGTCCAGGACAGTACCTACCGCCTTGTCCAGCGCCTCCATCATTCCGGCGTACAGCGGGTTGTCTTGTACTTGGCGCACCTCTTGGGTTCGATCGAAGAGGAATCGTTGTCGTGGGACTGCCAACCCCATTCGCTCTGCTTTGTCTCGATACTTGCGCCATAGGGCTTCGGTGGTCTGAATCGGAGCGTGCACCGAGTAGAACGAAAGCATGGCGAAGAACGGACGGTCGTCGTCTTTGGCCTGGTGGATAAACTCGGCCGTCTGGCGACCTAAACGCAACGGTAGATACTCGCCAGGAGGGCCCTGAAGCTTCGGATTACGGTAAGGCGCAAAGTAGCCGCCCGGTGGCGTCCCCGCTTCATGGCCTCCGATGTTGATGTCGTACCCTTGATCTTCCGGGTAAAATCCTTCACCCCCCAAGTGCCATTTTCCGGCGAAGAACGTGGAATAACCGAGTTCTTTTAGCGCCTCGGCGATCGTCACCTCCTCCAACGCCAATTCCTTGCGAAACGAAGCGGGCAACAGCCGCGTGTTGCGTCCCCATTGTTCAGGCTGGTTATTACCACTGGGCGCAATGTAATCGGTGATGCGGACCCGTGGCGGCGCCTTTCCCGTTTGAATCGCCGCCCGCGATGGGCTGCACACCTGACAGGCGGAATAACCGTGGGTGAATCGCATACTGCGCGCGGCGAGGGAATCAATATTCGGGGTTTCGTAGAACGTACTACCTTCGCAACCCAGGTCCATCTTGCCCAAATCGTCGACCAGTATGAAAACAATGTTCGGTCGATCGGCGGCCATGGTCACCGTGCCGTCGCCAGCCGCCCCCAGTGCCGCCCCCAAGACGAAGGTCCATACCGCAAGCCTGCTTGCCAGCCAGGCTGATGCTTGCCAGTTCGTCGGTTTGCCTACGTTGCTGCTCATGGCACGATGAATCATGACCCCCAGCTCCTCAAAGCTTCAGTTGCGCGCCGCGGTGAAGGCCGAAGGGCACCAGAGCGGTGGCATCGGCAAGCTTTCCACGGCTAACTTCGTAATCGGATACGCTGCCCATACGCAATGGATGTGGTAGACTTTGCCTCTATTGTACTACCCCCGTTTGGCGAGGATGACTCCATCATGGAATGGCTGACTGAACTATGGCAATGGCACCATCTCTTTACCTTGTTGATGTTGGTGCTGCTACAAGCGGTATTAGGTTTCGACAACTTGTTGTACATCTCCATCGAGTCGAAAAAGGTCGATGCGGCGCACCAGTCGTCCGTGCGGCGACTGGGAATCGGCTTAGCCATTTTTCTGCGCATCGTCCTGTTATTCGTGATCGAAGCCATCGTCTCTGCTTTCGAGGAACCGTTCCTGATGCTCGGCCAAGGACCAGGGGAGCATGCCTGGTTGAGCTGTGCGATCAACCTGGAAAGTCTGATTGTCATCGCGGGGGGCGCTTTCATCATCTACACGGCCATCAAAGAAATCTACCACATGGTCTCACTGCCGGAGATTGGCGAACATGAGCAGGTCGTCCGCCGCTCATTCTGGGGCGCCGTCTTTTGGATCGTGCTGATGAATCTCGTCTTTTCCTTCGATTCGATTCTCAGCGCCCGTGCGCTGAGCGAAAACAATATCGTCATCGCCGCAGCGATTGTGCTGAGCGGCCTGATGATGATCTACCTGGCGGACAATGTGGCCGAATTCTTGAAGAAGAATCGCACCTATGAAGTGCTGGGATTGTTCATCCTGATGATCGTCGGCGTGATGTTGGTCAGCGAAGGGGGGCATAAAGCCGGGTTGGCGTTCTTTGGTTATCACGTGCATGCGATGCAAAAGACGACGTTCTACTTTGTCATCGCCGTGCTCGTATTGGTCGATATGGCACAAAGTCGTTATCAAAAACGGCTGATGGCCACCGCACAACATCGGGCCAATGCGCAACAATAACCAACGCGTCCGGTGAGACAGGCCGGACGCGTGAGGAGAGAATCCAAATTTCCTGGCGGAGCCGTGCGTCGGTTGCTCGGCCGTCCCAGCGATCGGAAGATCAAGCCGCAGCAGGACGAATATAGCCCTCGAGCAGCTTGGCCCGTTGGGGATGTTTCAGTTTCTGCACTGCCTTGGCTTCGATCTGGCGGACGCGTTCGCGGGTGACCTTGAAGATTCGCCCCACTTCCTCCAGCGTGTATTGGCAACCGTCGACCAGACCGTACCGCAAGCGAATGATTTGACGCTCGCGGTAGGTCAGCGACTTGAGCATCGTTTCGATGCGGTCCTTCAGGGCAGAGTTTTCCGTCAATTCGAGGGTGTCCCCATACGAATCATCCTCGATGAATTCGCCAAAGCAATTGTCTTCCCCTTCCCCTACGGGACGATCGAGGCTGGCCGGTTGGTTGCCGATATCCATGATCCGTTGCACCTCCTCGAAGGGCATGTCCATGTGTTGGGCGATCTCGGCAATCGTTGGTTCGCGCCGCAGTTGCTGCGTCAGCTTCTTCTGCAGTTGGCGAATGCGCGTGAGGACATCGATCATGTGCACGGGAATGCGGATCGTGCGGGCCTGATCGGCGATGGCACGAGTGATCGCCTGCCGAATCCACCACGTCGCATAGGTGGAGAATTTGAAGCCGCGGCGGTATTCGAACTTGTCGACCGCCCGCATCAATCCCGTGTTGCCTTCCTGGATCAAGTCCAGAAAGCTCAAGCCCCGATTGCGGTATTTCTTGGCGATCGACACGACCAACCGCAGATTCCCTTGGGACAGCTCGCGTTTCACCGCTTCGAACTGGGTAAAGTGCTCACGGAACTCCTGGCAGCGACGACGCAGCGATCGCGGGCTCTCCTCCGTTTGCACGATCAGTTGCCGCAATTCGCGCTGGCACTGTTCGTATTGGCGCCTTCGCGAGGGATCCCCTTGCAGCTCGTCGATGCGGCGGCGGAGAAACTCCATGCGATCGGCCAACCGTTCCAACTGCGCCATATTCGGAATGACGCGCCGCGAGCGGAGGCTGAGCTCTTCGACCAACGTCACGCATTTGCGGCGCAACCGCACGTATTGTCGCTTCAATCGCGACTTTTCCTCGGCCGGCGTGCTCCGTTGCACGATGCGCAAAAAGACCTGCCGCTTGCGTTCCATCAACCTGTTGAGCGTCGCCAGGTTATGCGGCATCCGCCGCGTAATCTGCTCCTTCGTAAGCTGCTCGGTCAATGAGACCTTGATCGTGCGATCGAACGGCAGCTCACCGACATACACACGATTGAGAATCTGCACCGTCTGCCGCAGCGCTTGCGCATTGCCCAGCAAGCTACGGCGGAACAGACGCCGATGGATTTCAATCCTCTTGGCCAACGCCACCTCCTCCTCGCGGGAAAGTAGCGGGATAGCCGACATCTGGCTGAGGTACAATCGCACCGGATCGTCGGCCAGCTTCGGCTCGTGCCGCTGGGCACCGATCTTCAGCGGCAAAGATTCTTCGTCGATCAACTCGTCGCTGGCCGATGATTCCTCCTCCAGCGAGTCGGCGATCGCTTCCTCCGTGTCGGAAAACAGACGCAGTTGCTGCGGTTTCTTCGCCGCTGCACCGACCGGTTTCGGGGGTTCATCGACCAGCGTGATACCGTGTCGCTCCAGTTGCACCAACAGCTCATCCAGTTGACGACTGCTGTTGGTCTCGTTGGGCAGGTACTCCCCCACCTGATCGAACGTCAAGAAACCTTGACGCAGACCCGTTTCTACCAATGCCTTCAGTTCGACGTCCATGGGCTCCATCATTACAACTCCTTTTGTAACTGCTTGCGCGATCTCGCCAGGGATCGAACAAGCCTGGATCAAACGGGAAATCAGATTTGAACGCTCATCGTTCAAAAGCGGAAACAGTATGCCGTTGGTCGGGATTTCAATCAACCCGAATTTTTTTCCTTTGCCGGGGGAACCTCCTCTGCCGCCATCTCCACCTGATGGCGGACCAAACCTTGCCGCACCTGCTGCTCTTTTACGATGCTTTGCAACAGCGCCAGCTCGTCTTCTCCATGCAGGTTGCGTGTAGCCAATTGATTGGCCAATTGCTCCAGACGCGATTTCGTCAGGCGTTCACCCAGCGAGTGGGTGAATGCTTGCAACCGCTGCCCTACGCTGAATCGCGATCGCTCGTTCTTGCGAATGGCCTGCTCCTGCACGCCCACCAGCAGGCTTTTGATCGCCGGTTCCTCGATGGCCAACAGGACATCGTCGAAGGCCAACGACTGACCATTGAGTTCCTGTTGTTCGTAGACCTGCAGCAACGCGCGCCCAGGAGCCGACTCCATGAGATCTGCAGGCACGCGTTCCAACAGCATGGAAGCATGTTCGGGGGCGAGGACGAGCAGCTCGAAGAACTCTTGTTCGAACAAGGTCAATTCGCTGAGCTTCCATTGGGGGAGGTGGGGAGCGTCGGACGAGGCTGACCGATGGCGGCGACGTCGACGTAACGTTTGCAAGCGTTCACGCAGCAAGCCCTCGTCTACTCCGAACGAACGGGCCAACCGGGTCAGTACCTGGTTTTGACGCATGCGAAACGATTCGTTGCTCAACAATCCGCTGTAGGAAACATGGGATAGCAGTTCCAACATCTCTTCCAGCGCACGCGACGCACGATGGGTATCGACCAGGGGATCGAAACCACGAGCTACGCGTTGCACCTTGAATTCCAGCGCATCGACGGCCGCTGCCATCTTCTCCTGCAATGCGCTCGCGCCAAACCGCAGGAGGAAATCCGCAGGATCCAATCCCTCGGGCAGGGTGAGCACCCGCACATCCAGCTGAGCCTGAAGAAACAGCTTGAGCACCTCGTCGCTGCGCCGTTGGCCTGCTTCGTCACCGTCGAGAACCAACACGACGCGATCACAGTAATGGCGCAGCGTCTTCAGGTGCGCTTCCCCCAAAGCGGTCCCCAAGACAGCAACGGCGTTTTCGATGCCGAACTGGTGGGAGATCACCACATCGGTATATCCTTCCATTACCAATGCGACACGCGTTTGCCGCATGCTACGATGGGCCAAGTCGAAACCGTAGAGCTGCTGGTGTTTGCGAAACAATGGGGTTTCCGGCGAATTGATGTACTTGGCTGCCGAATCATCTCCAGGCAGGATACGTCCCCCAAAAGCGATGGTCTGCCCATCACGGTCTCGGATAGGAAACATGATCCGCCGGCGGAAGCGATCATAGAACCCTCCGGAGTCTCGTGCGATGACCAGTCCGGCCGCGTCCAGCAATCGATTCGAAAAGCCTTGTTGGCGAGCGGCATCGATCAGTGTCTGCCATCCCTCCGGAGCGAATCCGATACAAAATCGCTGAATGGCTTCCTGGCCAATGCCCCGTTGTTCCAGATAGTCCCGTGCTGGCTGGGCGCTTTCATGTTCCCGAAGAAGTCGGTGGTAGAAATTCGCTGCCCAGTGAAGTGCTTGCCCCAGCGCTCGTTTGTCAGGCCCTCGCCGCGCCGGTTTGCTGCCCAGGCGCGGAGCGTCCTCCAGAGGGATACCGGCGCGATCGGCGAGCTTCTTCAAGGCTTCCGGAAAGGTCAGCCCTTCATCCTGCATGACGAAGTTGAACACGTCGCCACCGATATCACACACCCAGCACTTCCAGATCTGCCGCTGCGGGTTGACATGCAAACTGGGGCGGCGATCGGCATGCCACGGGCAGAGGGCTACGTAATTGTGCCCCTGACGCCGCAGCTCCAGACGGCTGCCGATCAGGTCCACAATGTCCGTTGCGGCCTTGACTCGCTCTTTGATCTCTGAGTCCAGTGAAAACGACACGGTACCACCGTAACCTTGGCCACCTGTCCACGCCGACCATCAGGGAAGCGACCGCAAGGACGTCGCTTCTCTTGCTAGCTGCTCTCCATGTTTCCGCCGATGATATCGTATCCGATCGGCCTGTCATCGCCCACCGACCGCGGGCGACGGTAACCGTCGCCGGTCGTGGGGAACTGGAGCGTAGTGTCCCTCGCCCCTGAATGCTTCGCTCTTGCCTTCGCCCCCTGGTGGTCAGTAAACAAGTTCACCAGCGGCTGCCACAGCCACGGGTGAAAGGAGCGACGAAGTGCGGACGTCCTACCTGCACGCTGCTGTGAAGTATGAGCAACGAAGTTCCACGATCTCAAGATCAGTTTCTTGAGAAAAACTCCGCGAAAATAGAACCATCGGCTCGGCGGTCGAGCGGGGCCGAGGCGCACTATAGCAGCAAAGCAACGCGATGGAGAGCATGGGCGAAAGGGCGTTCGCCGCCGCTGCTTTCGAGCATCCTCCCGGCCCCCCGTTGCCTTCCTGCGGTGGCCGTCGCGGCCTTGGTGTGGGTATTCCAGCCCCAGGCGCTGCGGCGAGCATCATTTCCCTATTCACTTGATGGGTACCGCTAGCGCACAATTCGTCCATGGCGAGAATCGTGTGCATTGCGAATCAGAAGGGTGGTGTCGGCAAGACGACCACAGCGATCAACCTGGCGGTGGGACTGGCGCGGGCCGGAGAGCGTACGCTGTTGATCGACCTCGATCCACAATGCAATGCCACGACGGGCATAGGACTGGCTCCTGCAGCCACGCATCCGCTGTTGCTGCAGGATCAGCTTCATGAGCATGTCTTGCCGACGCGATGGAAGAACCTCAGCATGCTGCCCGGCAGCCGTAGTTTCGTCGATGTCGATCGGATCGAGAAACGCCGGGGCGAAGAAGGACGCAACTCAACCATCCTGCGACAGAACCTCGAACAAGGGATGGCTTCCTACGACTACGTGCTGATTGATTGCCCCCCGTCGTTGGGCCAATTGACCCGCGCCGCGTTGGCCGCCAGCACGGAAGTGCTGATGCCCATCCAATGCGAGTACTACGCCATGGAGGGGTTGACGCAGATGATTCACGCCATTCGTGAAGCCATGCAGCGTGGAGGTGGAAGATTGACCTTTGGCGGAATCCTACTGACGATGTATGATCCTCATCTGGAACTGACCCGCGAAGTGGATCACGAAGTGCGTGAGTTTTTCGGCGACATCGTGTTCGACACCGTGATTCCCCGCGACGTCACCGTATCGGAAGCACCCAGCCACGGCTTGAGCGTCATGGATTACGCGCCGCGGTCCCGGGGTAGTCGCGCGTACATCGAACTGTGCATGGAGGTACTGGAACGTGTCTAAAGATCGGCGTTTGGGCAAAGGATTGGCAGCGTTGTTGGGCACGCCTCTGGAAGAGGAGCTGGCCGTGGAGGGGGCCGGCACGGTGACCACCCCCTCAAGCAACGGGGGCGGGAACGCGCCGAAAACGGCCGTCCACACTGCCGCCGGTGGTGCCAAAAAACAAGTGACCGGCTCAGTCCCCTTGGATGAACTGCCCCGGTCGTCGGGACCGCTGGAGTTGAGCGTCTACGAGATCGATAACAACCCGTTTCAGCCACGGCGGAAATTCAATGAACATGAGATTGCGTCGTTGGCCGAAAGCATTCGCGAACACGACCAACTGCAACCTATCCTGGTGCGCAAGGTAGGCGAGCGTTATCAGTTGATCAGCGGCGAGCGGCGGTTGCGGGCGGCGATCCATGCGGGTCTGGAAACGATCCGCGCTGAGGTGCGCGAAGCCGATGACCGCCTGGTAGCCGAGTTGGCGATCGTGGAAAACCTCCAGCGGAAGGATCTCGATGCGATCGAAAAGGCGCTTTCTTTCCGTCGCTACCTGGATCAACATGGGTGCACGCAAGAAGACCTGGCCAGGCGATTGAAGATCGATCGCAGCACGATTGCCAACCTGATGCGCTTGCTGGAGTTGCCCGAGGAGGTCCAGCAGTGGATTCAGCAGGAGAAGCTCACCGCTGGCCATGCCCGCGCGCTGCTTCCCCTGGGCGATGAAGATCTGCAAATCCAATTCGCCCGGCAACTCATGGAAGAAGGGTGGAGCGTGCGCGAGACGGAGCGGCGGGTGGGAGAGCTGTTGCAGGCCGAGGAAGGGGGGGGCTCGGGGCGAGCGACCAGCACGCGCGGCCGTCCCAATCCGCAACTGGCGGCCATCGAGCAGCAATTGCGGCTCGCTCTCGGCACCAAAACGGAGGTCAAGCAAACAGCGCGCGGCAGAGGCAAGATCACCATCTCGTTCGCCAACGCCGAAGAATTCGAGCGCATTTGCCACTTGATCTGTCCCGACTTGGCGAAGCATTTCCACAAGGCCGCCTAGCCCCCAGGCGGTGGGATCACTCCATGCGATAGGACTCGTCCTCAGCCGCGGTTCGCTGGACGCGATAAGCTTCCCACCATTGCAAGCCGGTGTGCAGCAGGTGGACGAGCAGCGCCAGGGTTAGCGGCGCGGCATAGCAGAACAGAGCAAAGAGCAGCTGCGCGCGGCGAGCGTCTCCCGTTCTCACCGCGGGGGCCGGTCGCCCCATCCAGGCGTAGAGATCTTCCATGATCGCCGGGACGCGCAGCGCGTTGTATACCAAGATGCTCACCCCCGCTACGGTCACCATCAACATCATCAGCAGGATGGTGCGAAAACCAAAGCGCCGCGATGATGGCTGGCGAAAAGGCGAGCGCCCCATCGAGGGCTGAGCACTAGACAATTCCGGCACTTCTTCTCTCCTCCCTATCCGCCCGCCGAATCGGCGAGATAACCTCTGGACCGACACTTTGATTCTGTGAAACCAGGAAGAATGGGTGGTTCGTGCCGTCTGCGGTCGATCGCGTGGAGCAATCCTGACGATTTTCCCGATTGAATCTGACGTAGGGGACCGATCCCCACAGTGTCGCTCGTCGCACTGCCTCCCGCACGCGCTGCCGAGCGAGCACACGGACCCTGATACCGGCGACTGCGCGAGCAGTCAGGTCGAATGCGTAAAGGATTATCGCTGATGAAACGCGCACTATTTGGCTTATCCTTGGCATTGGTGATGCTGAGCAGCACCGGATGCGAGTTGCTCCACCGACGCCATTGTAACCCCTGCCGGGGGAACCTGGGATGCCGCCCTTGCCCGATGGGATGGCAACGCGGTGGCACGGACTACCAGAGCTGTTTAGGCAGATACGGGCACCACGCCGGTGGAACGGCTCAGGTGGCAGGCCCGGGAGCCGCTCAGGTTGCGTATCCTTATTACACAACCCGCGGACCTCGCGATTTCTTTGTCGATGACCCACCGACGATTGGCCGCTAGGGGCGCAGTTCCCGCACCGTAGCCGTCGGCTAGCGGTACTGGTCCAGGCAGCACGTTGAATTTCCCCCGGGGAAACGCCATGCCACCTCGCTGCGGTACTCGCCCGGTGCCGATCCGAGTTGTCGATCGACGACGGAAGGAGCGGACACAGGGCGAGTGCAGTGCGTTTCGCTGCCGACCTATTACGGGCTGGCGGGGCGCCGCCGTCCCTGACGGACGCTCTGCGGGGAAGGAACCGGCAATCGCCTCACGTTCTACCGAACATCTTGTCCAGTTGTTGGCGACTGAAGTGCAGCGCCGTGGGGCGTCCATGCGGACAATGATGCGCATCCTGATAGTGGTTGCGCTGTTCCAACAGGGCGGTAATCTCCGCGGCAGACAACTTGTCTCCCGCCTTGATCGCCGCTTTGCACGCCAGCAGGTGAAGCACATCATCAAAAAGGTCCCGAGCGCTCGGCGCCTTGCCACCTTTCATCAGTGGCTCGAGCACTGCATGCAAAACGTCTGCCGGGCGCATGTTGGCCAACATGGCGGGATAACTGGTGACTAGGACCGTGTCGCCGCCGAACGGTTCGACGCCGATCCCCACCCGCTGCAGCATCTCTTGATGCTCCAATGCCGCTGCTGCCTCCGCTGGCGTCAGTTCGACCGGTTCTGGAACCAACAGCGGTTGAGTCTCCAGCGGACGCGATGCGGTCTTGTGACGCAACTGCTCGTATAAGATCCGCTCGTGCAAGGCATGTTGGTCGATCACCACCATTCCCTGGTCGTCCTGGGTGACCAGATAGCGATTGTGGATTTGGAAACCTAGGGGGCTGACCGACGACGGATGCCCTGTTTCTGGGGGCGAGGAGGTGGGAGAGTCCAATGGGGCTGGCGACTGGTCGGCCGAATCGCTACCCGGCTCCGCTGACTCCTCATCGCTGGCAGGGGACGTCCCACCCGGTTCACCGGCCAAAGCCGTCGCTCGCCCGCCCATGCGGCCAGTGGGGAACGGTTGGAACGGGGGGATCGAATCGGGTAGCGGGAGCGACCGCTGCGCGCCGATCGTAGCCATGCTTTCGGCATAGGCATCCCAATGGCGGTCTTCCGAGCGCGCGGCGCCCGACAAGGCCGGCACCTCGGACCAAGTCGCCGGACTTTCCCACGCCGTGCCTTGAGAGCCGTGCGACGCATCGATGCGGGCCTTGGCTGTCAGGTCGGTGGTCAAGAAGCGATGCCGGACCGTTTTCAACAACTGGCTGTACAAGCGACCGCCATCTTGAAAACGGACTTCCATTTTGGTCGGATGGACGTTGACATCGACCAACGACGGAGGCATCTCGAGACGCAAAAAGCAAATGGGAAATCGTCCGACCATCAACAGGCCGCGGTAGCTTTCCGCCAGCGCGTGTTGCAACGATCGATCCCGAATGTGTCGGCCATTGAGAAACAGATACTGCATGCGGTTGTTGCCTCGACTGACCGCAGGATCGGCCACGTATCCGCTCAATCGAACTTGATCCTGTTGGTCTTCTACCCAGATCAATGCGTCGCAGATCTCGGGACCGAAGAAAGCGGCAATCCGCTCTCGCCAGTTATCCACGCTGGGAAGGTCGTGAAGGATGCGATGACCATGGGTCAGTTTCATCGCTACCTGCGGGTAGGCCAGCGCGATGCGGGTGAACGCTTCGGTGATGTGGCTGGTTTCCGTCTGCGGGGTTTTCAAGAACTTGCGCCGAACGGGCGTGTTGAAAAAGAGTTGCCGGACTTCGATCGTCGTTCCCACCGGGTGCCCCACTGGATGGACGGCCGACGCTTTACCACCGCGCACCTCGATCTGGTAACCGGACTCGCAGTGGACCACCCGTGAGCGCAGCGTCAGATGGCTGACCTCGGCAATCGACGCCAAGGCTTCACCGCGAAAACCCAGGGTGCGAATCGAGAACAGGTCGTCGACGTCGGCCAGCTTGCTGGTCGCATGGCTGGCCACGGCCAGCGGTATGTCCTCCTGGCTGATGCCGCACCCGTCGTCGCTGATGCGAATCAACTCCGTCCCTCCCCCTTCGAGGGCGATCTCGATGTGGCGGGCGCCCGCATCGATACTGTTCTCCAACAGCTCCTTGACCACGCTTGCCGGCCTCTCGATGACCTCTCCTGCAGCGATCTTATTGACCAGAGCAGGCGGCAATTGGTTGATTTTTCCCATGGCGAATACCTTCCTGGCGGGTAGCGAGGGGGCGCTGGCGCAAGGGACGACGGCACTCAGGAGTTGTCCCCATTCTTTCAGTGTACCCACCCTCTCGAACTTCAACCATGGCGGCCTCCCAACAGACGCCCACCCCGAGCGGGTGGGATGCGAGCGGCGAGCTGTTCAAGGAACTCGTGTGTTGGGGCACCGGGGCCAGTTTCCCACCGGCGACCGATGCCGCCACAGATTATCCGTTGTCCCGGGGGCGCAGAACATGACCACGCGGATAACGTTGGCATGCAGCGAAAAAGCCCCAGCATCAGGCGGCCTGCGGAACAGTTTGCCTGCAGTTCTTATCACGATAGGCCTGCAAGGCGCTTTCGAAGAACTGGCGGCAACTTTCGGACCAGTCGATGGGGCAAGCTGCCGGCGGCGGTACCGGTGGTGCGGACGCTCGACCAGAGCCCGCTTCCAGTCGGCGCAGTTGGTCGGCCAAATCGGCTGGGTCGGCAAGGTTGAAGTACGCACAGGCGTCTCCCCCCACCTCGCGGTGGATCGTGATGTCGCTGGCCAGCATCGGTTTGCCATGCCACAACGCCTCAACGATCGGCAACCCAAACCCTTCGACGATGGAGGCAAAGATCACCGCTCGGCAGTGACGGTAACAATACTGAACCTCCGCATCGCTGAGATCGTTGAGCAAGAACAGCTGTTCATTGTATCGTGCGTGTTGCCGAATCCGTTGGACCAGGTCATGGCAACTGGCACCAATCCGGCCTACCAAAACCAAGCGCGCGTGAGGATGGGTTCGCCACAACTGTTCAAAGGCATCCAGGACATACGCATGGTTTTTGCGCGGATCCAACGTGGCTACTTTCAGGTACGCCGCAGGGGACGCCTGCATGATGCTTTGGATGTGCGGACGGACGATTCCGTCGTGCAGCTTCAGCTCCGCGCCAAGCTGAAAATGGGAAATCGTCGGTAGCGTCTTTAGGTCCGCCATGGCCTGTTTCGCAAATTCACGCAACTGGTCGCACACGGTGCGGGAAATGCAGATCAGATGGTCGGTATGAGCCAACGCGCCGAGCACGTATTGGCGAAAAGCGGCACTTGCCCTGTCGCCAACGAATTGAGGATGCGTCAATGGAATAAGGTCATACACCAGTCCCACCACGGTGGCCCCGTTGGCTCGAGCCCGCTGCGCCGCCTGCCACACACTGCCACGCAGCCGTCGAATCCAATAGGCGTCGGGGAGTATCAACAAATCGGCTGGTCCTAATGAGACCTGGCGGCAACGCTTGGCAATCCACCGAAAATCGGCCGCCTGCCTTCCATTGTGCCAAGCGCGGAAAATCCCCATTCTCCCCGGCTCCGGGTGCAACCACTTGCGCAGCGTGGGGACAGGTACGGTGCGGCACAAAGCGCCCACGACCGCTCGGTACGCAGGTGGCAGGTGCGACACGATATCGCCTTGCAGCACAGCAGTACGCTGCAGCCGCCCGAGCGCCTGCTGATCGACGACATGGAAACTTCCCCGATGGCACAGCACCGTTTGTGGGACAGGCCAATTTCCTCGGCTTCCCAACGCGTGGCTTTCGTGAAGCAAGTTACGAACGACGCGCTCCACCCCGGAGCTCTTGCCGGAGGCCAAGGTGAAGCTAGCGTCCAGATAGATGCGTTGTGGAAGCCATCGGGACGTCTCCATGACAAGTTCCTTGCTTATGAGCCAAGCAATTCCGCGCGCGATTCCTTTCGATTCCCTCGTCGGCCAATGGTAGCCAATCGCCTCCATCGACAGCAACCCCACGCCCCTCTAAACGCGGACTTTCCTCCTGCCTGAGGCCCCCCATTGTTCCCAACTCTGTCGCCGTTTCCGGTCCGAACCGCCCATCGATGCGTCCCTCTGCCAGTTCAGCGGAATCCACCCGTCCCTGCTTCCCATCCGAGAACCGGTTTCGCTCACCTCGCCGTGCGTTCGCTAACAAACAATATGCCACCTACGGGGGTATTGACAGCACCGCAGGTGCTGCTACCCTCAGTGCGGCGACTTCTCGCGAAAGCCGCCATGCAGTCGTAAGGAAAGTTGGCTACCTGGCTGGACATCACACCCCAATCCATAGCCTCAGAGTTCACAGGCGGAGTAAACGGAGCAACAGAGATGATCGCGACCACTGTCGGTGGCTTGGTGAATCGACATTACGAACAACTACGCGCCATTGCCGCGCGTCGATTGGCGCGGGAGCGACCCAATCATTCCTTACAGCCGACGGCTCTCGTCCACGAAACCTATTTGCGGATGGCGGACCATAAAACCAGACTCGACAAGCCGGCTGACGAAAATCACTTCCTCGCGATGGCATCCCTCACCATGCAGTTCGTCTTGATCGACCACGCCAGGGCGAGGAAGGCGCAGCGCCGCGGCGGTGAGCGATCGCGAGTCGACGCCCAGCTGAACCGAATTGCTGACGCTGCCCCTGCTTCACGTGAATTGACGCTCGATATCCGGCATGCGCTGGAGGTTTATCTGAGAGAAGATCCGGTCAAAGCACAACTAGTCATCTACCGAGTGTTCCATGGCATGAGCGAGGCCGAAGCGGCAGAGCGGCTGAACATTTCCCGCGCTACGGCTGCTCGCTACTGGATGGTGGCAAAGCTGCGTTTGTGTGCCTTGCTTGACGGCTAACGGCCCGTGCAACCTCTACAGCGCTGTAACTAGCTCCTCGCGCCCGATAGGACGCAATTCCACGGCGACTAGATCGATGAACGAAAGGCCTTTCTGCTCTTAGGGGCATTGCGATGGAACAACTGCCTCCACTCACGCCGGAAGAGGAAAAGATATTGCTGGAAGCCTTATCGTGCGAGAGCGACGAGGAATTGCAGGAATACCTGAACGAGGCCTGTCGCGGAAACGAGCCACTGATCAAAACGATTCAAGAGTACCTCTCTCTGCGGCTGATGGCGGAGACCATTTTTGGGGCCGTCGAACATTCGCCATTTTCTCCGGGCGCCGCTAGCTCTGATGTAAAACAACCTAGCGTACGGAACGGATGGGGGCGGCCCTGGTAAGATGCGCTTCGACTGGGGAAAGTGGGTTCATCACCCCTACCGGCAAGTTCGTAACCCGGCTGCCGGTGCAACAAGATGCCCACGCATTGGTTCGCGTGCCCTTGAATCGGCGCCAGACAATCTATGCGCTGATTGGAGATGCCCCTTTGTTGATCTTCTGCAGCATCGTCGTCGTCACCGCGAGCCTCAAGCTATCGCTGCTTTCCCTGCCGGTGACGCTAATGTCCGGTCGCTCCTCCGCATGCAGCGAGGCGAGGTTCAGGAGTCAGGAAGCGTAAGGCAATCAGGCTGTCACTGCCCGGTGCACTGAGGAAAGTGTCGATCTTACTGATCCTCGGCGGATGAGGACTGCGGAGCCGCGGGTGATGGCTGCCGAGAGGTTTTGGCGGAGGTGGGAAGCTCCGTAGGATGGGGGGCACGGCCGGTGATGGCAATGAAACGTTCGCGGGGACGCAAGATTTCCGTGATGCGAATCCCGAACTTGTCGCCCACTTTCACTACATCGCCATGGGCAATCGGTTGATCGCCGACTTCAACCGTCATCGGTGCGGTACACGGTTTGTTGAACTGCAGCATGACCCCGGGCACGAGTTTCAAGATTTGGTCGATGCGCATTTTTTTTTCGGCCAGCGAGACGACCACCGGAACCTCCACCCGCAGCACACTCTGGCAATAGGGTTTCAGCAGGGGCTGCCGTGGCGGTGCATTCATCGGTGGACTCAAGTAGGGTTACGAAACGAAGGCGATCGTTGGCGGTTGAGCCCCGGCGAGAGAAGGGGACGATAGCGGTAGGGCGACCAGCAAACCAGCCCCCTCGAGCCACCTCCCCTCCAGCGCTGCCAACCACGATTGGGGCTCGCTATCCCTGATATCGTCGTCAGAATATGGATATCTTGATATAGTTGAAGTAGTTGGTCCGTCGAGCCATGCAGCGCTACCGCGCGTCGGAATTGCTAGCACTCAAAGTTCAAAAGAGCAGCCATGACCATCACGCCGATTCTTCCCCAGTCGCCCGGAAAACGCCCCATTGCCGAGTACAAGACGCTGAGCAATGAGGAACTGTCCGAGCGCATCGAGCAGGCACGACGGGAGTTGGGGGTCCCAGTTGTTGATACTGGGGCACCACTACCAGCAGGATGAAGTGATTGCGCATGCGGATTTGCGCGGCGACAGTTATCAGCTCAGCCAGATGGCCGCCGATAGTACGGAGTGCCGCAACATCATTTTTTGCGGGGTCCACTTTATGGCGGAAACCGCTGACATTCTGGCCAACCGGCCCGAGAAATTGCAGCAGCGCCAGGGCGTCCGGGTTCAGGTCATACTGCCGGACATGTCGGCAGGTTGTTCGATGGCCGACATGGCAGCGATTCGCCAGGTGGAGGACGCGTGGGATCAGCTCGGTGAAATCGTCGACACTGCAGAGATGATTCCGGTGACTTACATCAACAGTGCGGCCAGTTTGAAGGCATTCTGTGGACGTCATGGCGGGATCGTGTGCACGAGCAGCAATGCGGCCGCCGTGTTGGATTGGGCGCTGGAGCGCGGACGGCGTGTCTTCTTTTTCCCCGACCAACACCTGGGGCGAAATACCGCCCTAAAGATGGGGATCACCAACGAGCAGATGCCCGTTTGGGATCCCTATGCCGACGAGCTGGGGGGAAATACAGAAGAGGCCATTGAGCGGAGTAAGGTTGTCCTGTGGAAGGGGCATTGCAGCGTGCATCAGATGTTTCGGCCTGAGCACGTCCATCAGTTCCGTCAGCGGATCCCTGGTATCAAGATTCTGGTGCACCCCGAATGCCCTCAGGAGGTGAACGACCTGGCGGACATTTCCGGTTCGACGAGCAAGATAATCCGCACCGTCGAACAGGCGCCGCCTGGGACCAAGTGGGCGATCGGGACGGAATTGCATCTAGTGAACCGCTTGAAGAAGGAACACCCAGAGCAGGAGATTCATTTCTTGTCCCCCGTGGTATGCATGTGTGCCACCATGTATCGCATCGACCTGCCCCATCTGGCCTGGGCCATCGAGAACTTGACGGCTGGCGAGGTCGTCAATGAAATCCGCGTGGACGAGGAGACGGCGCACTACTCTCTGGTGGCTTTGGAGCGAATGCTGGAAGTGCGCTGAGCGGCCTCAAGCGTACGTCCGTCCCCGAGCTTACGTCATGGCGTAGCTCGACTATAATCACCACTAAATCTGGGACATGCAGGAACGCGGTTGTACCTGAGCGGTAAAGCCGCGTTGACCGCACCTGCCCGCGGGCAGTTCATCCTCTTCACCACGCCTCTACGGGGTGACCATCGTAAAAAGAAGGTAATTGATGGCAAAAGACCGACCGGCAAGCAGAGCAACCGACCACAGCGAAGGTTTTCCGCAATCGGAGACTGTTGGCACGCGGGTTCCTGCCGAGCAAATCAAGCATTCCTTGGCCATGGCCAAGGCGGCGGTGCGTGCCGCGGCAGAGAATCGAGGTCAAGAGATTCTCCTGCTGGATATCACCGGCCAGACGGCGCTGTTCGACTTTTTCTTGATCGTCACCGGCGCGAGCCGGCGGCAGTTGGGGGCGATCAGTAGCGAGATCGATCGTGTGCTGCGCGACGAATTCGGTGAGCGTCGACTGAGTATCTCAGGCTATGAAGAAGCACGCTGGATCGTCCTCGACTACGGCACCTTGGTGGTGCATCTCTTCGACGAGGAAACTCGCCGCTTTTATGACTTGGAGTCGCTGTGGGCCGATGCCAAGCCGGTCGACGTGGCCCCTATTGTCGCTTCGGCATCAGCCCAGATGGCTCGGTTGCGCAACCAGTAGCGCGAAATAGCGCGCGGTGGTAACAGGCGACTTGCTGCCATGAGCGTGAACTTCACCCGCATAACGAGAAGACTGTTTATCTGCAATGCAACTACTGTCCACGATTGCTGCCCGTTTTGAAAATGCCCTCCGCGATTGGGTGCCGGATGCTGAGCGGTATGCGCAGTTAGTGACGATCGCTCGCGAACCGAAGCACGGGGATTACCAAGCGAACATTGCCATGCCACTGGCGAAACCGTTGGGGCAACCGCCACGGGAGATCGCCAGTCGAATCGTCGAGCGATTGAAGATCGACGATCTATGTGAGCCGCCCGAGATCGCCGGTCCGGGGTTCATCAATTTGAGGCTGCAAAATGCCTTTTTGGCTGCTGCTGTAAAACAGATGGCGGCGGACGAACGATTAGCGGTCGGGAAGCAACCGACGCGCCGCTTCGTGGTCGACTTCTCGTCGCCCAATGTGGCCAAACCGATGCACGTGGGCCACATCCGCTCGACGGTGATTGGAGATTCAATCTGCCGCCTCCTGCGCTTTCTGGGCCACGAAGTGATCTCGGACAATCATCTCGGCGATTGGGGAACTCAGTTCGGGATGATTATATACGGCTACAAGCATTTTGTTGACTCCGATGCATTCCGTGCCAACCCGGTGGCCGAGTTGAGTCGCATCTATCGTGTTGTTCAGGCCATCATTGGCTATCAATCGGCGAGACCTCAACTGGATGCCGAAAAACGACGCTTGACCCGACTGCGTCAACAGTTGATCGCAGCGGATGCTACCGGCGAAGGTAATGGGAACAAGGAAGCTGCCAAGAAGGTCAAGCAATTGCGCAAGGAAATCGCTGCTGCCGAAATGCGATTGCGCGAACTGGAGGAGAAAGTCCAAGCGGTTGACGATGACCCGCAACTGGCTCGCCTGGCCGCCGAGCACCCGGATTTGGAGACGCGGGCACAACGAGAAACGGCACGGTTGCACCAAGGAGATCCGGAAAATCTCGCCCTGTGGAAACAGTTCATGCCGTTGGCCATCCGTGAAATCGACAACGTGTATCGACGCCTGGGCGTGCAGTTCGATTACACGCTGGGCGAAAGCTTTTACCATCCCATGCTTTCGAGTTTGGTAGAAAAACTGTTGGCCGCGGGGATCGCCACCGAGAGCGACGGAGCGATTTGCGTTTTCCTGGAGGGCTTCGAGACGCCGATGATCATTCGCAAGCGAGATGGCGCATTCTTGTATGCGACCACCGATCTGGCGACGATCGAGTATCGCCTGGATCACTTCGCTCCCGATGCCATCCTCTATGTAGTCGATCACCGTCAGGCAGAACATTTCCAGAAACTGTTTGCGGCCGTGCGTCGCTTGGGCCACAAGGATGTGGAACTGCAGCATGTTGCCTTTGGTACCGTGCTGGGACCGGACGGCCGACCGTTCAAGACACGCAGCGGTTCGGTGGTAGGGTTGGAGTATCTATTGGATGAGGCCGTAGAACGCGCTTATGGTGTGGTTTGCGATCCGCAGCGTCTGGATCGCTCCGGCCTGGAATTGACCGAAGCACAGCAAAAAGAGATCGCCGAAGTGGTGGGTATTGGCGCGATCAAGTATGCCGACCTGTCGCACAACCGCACCAGCGATTACGAATTCAATATCGACCAGATGGTGCAACTGGAGGGCAACACGGCGACCTACATCCAGTACATGTACGCGCGGACTGCTAGCATCCTGCGCAAGTCGGAGATAATGGTCGATGCTTCCTGGCTGGAACAAGTCGACGTTGTTTTGGAGACGCCTGCCGAACGTGCCTTGGCGCTGCAGTTGGTACAATTCGAGGATGCCTTGGTGCAGAGCGCTCACGAGTACATGCCTAGCATTTTGGCCAACTACCTGTACACGCTGGCCAGGCAGTACGCGGTCTTTTTCGATCAGTGTCCCGTGTTAGCGGCGCCACCTAGTATGCGTGACAGCCGGTTGCTGCTCTGCTACGTGGTGGGCAGAGTCATTCGCCAGGGGCTTGATCTGTTGGGAATCGGCGTAGTGGAGCGGATGTAGCGATGAAAACGGCGGAGACCTTCGAACATGCCGAGCTGGCCGAAAAGCTGGTGAGGGATGAACCAAGAGCCCACTGGCATGACTCCGCGCTGTGGTTTGTTCGTCAGAAGCGTGATCGACAGGCACGCAGTTTGCCCGAATGGGAACGGCTGCGCGAGCTGGCTGGTCAAATCAAGGCGCATACCCTGGCCAACCTGCCGCAGTACCTCGAGCAATTCGAAGAAAATGCGACGCGGTGCGGAGCCGTCGTGCACTGGGCGCGGGATGCGGCCGAGCACAATGCCATCGTCGAGCGGTTGTTGACCGAGCGCGGCGTACGGCGTGTGGTGAAGAGTAAGTCGATGTTGACCGAGGAGTGCCACCTCAATCCGCATCTGGAAAGCAAGGGGATCGAGGTGGTCGATACCGATCTGGGCGAATGGATCGTCCAGTTGCGAGAAGAGCCCCCCAGTCACATCGTATTGCCAGCCATCCATATCAAGAAGGAAGAAGTAGGCCAGGTTTTCCACGAAAAGATTGGCACCCCGGCTGGCGAGTCCGATCCAACGCGCCTGGCCAGAGCGGCGCGCCGCACCTTGCGGCAACGTTTCCTTCAGGCCGACGCGGGGATTACCGGCGTCAATTTCGCCATCGCGGAAACCGGTGGTTTAGTAGTGTGTACCAACGAGGGAAACGCAGATCTGGGAGTCTCGCTGCCGCCGTTGCATATCGCATGCATGGGAATCGAGAAGCTGATTCCGCGTCTGGTGGATCTGGCGGTGTTCACTCGCTTGTTAGCCCGTAGCGCTACTGGCCAACCGATCACTACCTACACTTCCCATTTTCATGGGCCACGGCGGGACGGCGAGCTGCATATCGTGCTGGTCGATAACGGACGTTCCAATATTCGCGGCCACATCGAATACCATAGCAGTTTGCAATGCATCCGCTGCGGAGCCTGCATGAACACGTGCCCGGTGTTCCGCCGCAGTGGCGGGCATAGCTACGCGGCCCCGATCCCCGGCCCGATCGGCAGTGTGTTGGGCCCGGCTCGCGATCCGGCTCGTTATCATTCGTTGCCTTATGCCTGTACGCTGTGCGGATCCTGTACCGATGTCTGTCCAGTAAAAATCCCCCTCCACCATCAGTTGTTGGCTTGGCGGTCTGAGTTGGCCGCCAAGCGGCTGATCCCGGCGGACAAGCTGTGGGGCATGCGTCTATTGCGCATGGTGTTGGTGCATCCACGTGTTTATCGGGCTGCGGGGTGGATGGCCAGAAAAGCGCTTCAATGGCTTCCTCATTGGATCACGCATCAGCGGTGGAATCCATGGGCTCGCCAGCGTGAATTGCCCATACCGCCACGCCGATCCTTTCGCGCCGCATGGAAAAAATCGCGGCGATCCGCGGGCCGCTAGCTGGGGCATGGCAGTATCCAACAAGCCATCCATCCCGGTGAGGCGGGTGACGCCGCCCGAGCAGCGGGGCAAGCGCGCGGCAGTGATCTGCCCACACCACAATGGAGAACCGTAGGCGGCAGCGCCATGCAGGTGCGAATGTAGCTCGAAAAGGAAGGCAAGGAAGAGAAGCAACGACGGGAACAGCAGGCCGAAATGTCCATCGCTTGGTCTTCCGGGACGCCCGATCCTCGAGCCGCTTATTGCCGTAAGAAGCAATCCGCAAAGGTGCCGTGGCGCGTGCCTAGGTCAGCGATCGACGAGGACGTCGAGCCCTTGACGAGTGACCGACAGCCCGCTGGCTTGGGCGAAGGCTTGCAGCAGCGCGTCGAGGTCGGCGTTTTCGATGCGAAAACTGATCCGCTTGCCGGCCACTTCGCTCGCGGCGGTGGACCACTGAGGCTGAAAACCGATACTCGCTGCTAAGCTATCCAAGACCACCTTGGCCGGTTTGTGGCGGACCTCGAATGTCCACCGCTGACGGAAGATGGCATTGGTTGCCCGAGGTGGGGGAGCGGCCGGTACCAGGCATCGTAGATGGAAGTCGGTGGGGCCGGAAATCTCCCACGTGGCTTCGGTGGCATGCCGGCGGATGCTACCGCCGTGGCGTTGCGCAAAGGCGATAGCTCGTTCCGGAGGACCGTCGAGACCGACGAGCTGCTGGCGGGGGTAGTCGGCAGTCCAGACGGTGGTTGCCGACAATGGCTGGAACTGGATCGCCACCTCGCTCCCCGCGTGGCGAACGGCAGGCTCCATGTCGAAACCGGCGGCCAGTAAGGTCAACTGCGTGGCCACCGTGCAGGGAATCTCGAAACAGCCTGCATGCAGCAGATCGTGCGGCAGTTTGCTCGCCAGGGGCCATCCTGGCAGTGCACAGATTTGTTCAGCCAGAGACTGGTAGCTGGTGATGTCGGGCCAACAAGTACGGTGCGGTCGATCGCTGGCGTCGCCGGCGTGCCTGACCAACTGATCGTAGAAACGCACCGCGGCTGTGGCTACACGCGGCGCCACATCAGGCGGTCCCAGGTAGATCGTGTTTTCCACCAGTCCGACGCCGGCTCCCGCCGTTGCTGCTACCTGCCGCAGCGCCGTGAACAAGTCGCTGTAGCTGGCTGGTCCCGGAAACTGCAAGGTGAGCGGCAGCGAGGGGTCGAGACGACGATCGATCCACACGTTCAAGCCTCGCGATGTCGCCAACTCGACGACGCCCTCCCGCAAAGGCTTGTTGTCCCACAGGAAACCGGTGGGAGTCTGTCCACGACGCAACGCGTCCCGAGTCGTAGATAGCGTGCACAGATTGTGGTCGATCCGGACTGGCTCGGCGGGTGTAGCCTGGAGACGCCTCGCCGCCCAACCGGTGCTGGCTACGGCCAACCAACCGAAGAGCTGACGTCGGTTCGAAACGCCGCCCTCACCGCGGCGACTGGGCCGGTCGAGAAACGAGACCAGAGGCTTGGTTGGCGTCATTAATGGCCAGAACGAATTGCCGGAACGATTTGCCATCGGGCTTCAGCGAACGAAGGAATCATGAACACTAGGCAACTGCCGCACGGCAACACAGAACCGATGCTGCCCATTGTGCACAAATTTGTAAAACTGGCTGGAGTTGGCGATGCGACCTCTGATGGAGACGTTGTTTGTGCGGATGACTGGATTATACTAGGTTTTGCCATGGCTACTGAACGGGGATGGTGGTTCTGGCCGTCAAGGCTGCGGAGAACCGCTTGCGTGGGTCGCTGGCGAGACGATGGCGGGGGTGCTTGTCCGTGGTGCAACCATCATCCAGTGTTTGTGCGTACGACGACGTCTAAGGAAAGGTAAACCGGTGGCGATCAATCGCATGCGACCATCGAGGCTTCTGGAGGCGTACCGGCTCTATTTGGCAGAGGGGAATACGGCTGCCTTCCTAAGGCAGCTTGTGCAGTGGTATTCCGAAGCGACGTTGCAGCGGTTGGTCGACAGCGGGGATTGTTATTCGCGGCGCGCCGCAGCCTTGGCTTTGGGGTTGATGGGCACCGACGCGAGCATTCCCATTCTGGGGGCAGCTTTATCGGCGTCGGATCGCAAGCTCCGCATGGTGGCCGACGATGCCCTGCGCAGTATTGCCGCTCGCCAAGGAAGCGCCATGCATCGGCAGGCGTTGGAGTCGGTGGTACGGCTGAACGAGTGCGGTTCCTTTCGCCAGGCCGATTCCCTGGCCACCGCCGTGATTGGTGAGCATGGTGCCACCGCCGAGTTGTTTTACCAGCGTTCTTTGGCTCGGTTCAATTTGGATCGATTGCGGGCCGCCCAGGACGACTGTTTGCGTGTGTTGGCACGCCATCGCTTCCACTATCAAGCGATGGTTGCGCTCGGCCACTGCTATCTGCAATTAGGGGACCTGGTCGAAGCGCTGTTCTGGATGCGCCGCGCCATCGAGGTTTATCCCGACCTGGAGCACGTCAGGATCCAAGCGAAGCGATTGGAGCGGACGATCCTAGGGAAGTGACCAGTGATCTCCCCGGTAGCCGAATGGGGCCCGCGAGACGATCTGTCGAGAAAACTGCCCATCTTCATCCAGCATGAATCGGCAAGCGAAGCGGACGATTTCCACGGTGGATTGAACTTGCAGTCGTTTCATGATCCGATGGCGGTGTGCCTCGACGGTCTTTTCGCTGATGTGCAATGCCGAGGCGATTTGCTTGTTCATGCGTCCGGCCACCACCAACTCCAGCACATCCATCTCCCGAGGCGTGATGCTGGCGATACGCTCAGCGGCCGCTTCCCATTCTCTGGCCAGAATCCAGGCGCGTTCGGCCAACTGTCGCCCACTTACTTGATTGGTCAGGAGCCGCCGCGGATCGATCGGGCTGGTTAGAAAATCGAGTGCTCCAGAGCGCAGGGATTCGACCGCTGCCGCAACGGTGGGGTGAGGCGTTACGACGCAAAAAGGGAGTACGAATCCGCATTTCAGCGTGATGGCTCGACGCACCCGCGGCAGCCATCCAGGATGAAACTCCACATACGCGATACTCATCGGACCGATCCGTTCTCCAACCTGGAGCGAATCGGGATCGCGCCGACCGAGGTATACGCCGTGGGGAGATAATGTCGTAGCCAGCTGACGATGCAAATGCGCGTCCGTCCCGATAAACACCGATTCGGTGTTCGGCATGCCCCTCCTCCGTTTCCTTCTTCGTGCTGTGCGTTCTTGCTGCGAAAATCAAGTGTGTCACGTGCTGTTGGGGCAAGCGATGATTATATCGATCGTTCCACCTGTGTCGAATACCTCGGCCATGGCAGGTTCTCGCACCGAAGTAGGGCGAAATTCCGTGGCTGACCAGCGGGCAGCTTCCTTGTCCATGACCTAGATTTACGTGCTCACCAGACCTTGAGAAGGGCCCCTCAGGAGTGGCCGGGGCATAGCGAACCGGTGAGTGCGCGTTTGATAGGCAATCCGTCCGTGCAGCCCCCCTGGGGAATGCCATCCGTGAGGTCGGTTCTGATGAAGCGACAGGTCCGTTTAATCGTTCTGTTAGGACTTTATGTCCTTTGGGGAAGCAGCATCGTGTGGGGAGTAAGTCGCGTGCTCAATTACTCCTTTTCTGGCGATTATCCGACCGAAAGTTCGCCGGATGCTGTGGGAGAGATGGCCACCTCCACTGCGGACTTTCACGTCTTGGTCTTCGTCCACCCGAAGTGTCCCTGCAGTATGGCCACCATCGACAATCTTGGCCGGTTACTGCCGCGCTGTCCTGCCAACTACGCGGTGACCGCGATCGTCTTTGTTCCGGAAGGAAAAGATAAAGAGTGGGCGACGGAAACGGCGACGTTCGCTGCCCTCGAGCGATTGCCTCATACTCGCATTGAATTCGATACCGGTGGCACACGGATTCGGCAGTGGAATGTCCGCCGCTCGGGCCATGTCATTGTAAAAGCCCCCGATGGATCGGTGGCCTTCAGTGGAGGAATCACCTTGGAACGAGGCCACGCCGGCGAGAGTCTCGGTACGGTCTCGATGATGCGCGTACTGATGCAGCAGAGCCCGCCGGCACGCGCTGTTCCGGTATTCGGCTGTACGTTCTCTCTCGATTCACTTTGACGTGAGGAAGATCGCCAATGAGCGACTACCAACGTGCAATTCATGTACTCCTGACGATTGTTCGCAAAGCGTGGCTTCAGCTCGTTGCGAGCTCTTCGCCGCGCGCCGGCGATCGGTGTATCGACAAGGAATCCAGTATGAATCGTTGTGATCCACAAGAGCTGATCGAGGAACGGGAACAGCGGTTGTATGAAACGGCGCGCCGTCGCCTACATACCACCATCGATCGTATGTTTGGCGGTCTGATGGTGCTGCAGTGGTTTCTCGGCATGGGATTGGCCCTGTTCATCACTCCGCTGACATGGATTGGCGGAATCGCCGAGCTCCATATCCACGTCTGGGCTGCCGTGGTGCTAGGAGGGATCATCTCTAGCCTGCCGGTCTACCTGGTTTGCTTTCATCCCGCCGCTACGCACACGCGGCATACGATCGCGGTGGCTCAAGCTCTCTGGTCGGCCTTGTTGATCCATTTGACCGGAGGACGCATCGAGACCCACTTCCATGTGTTCGGATCGTTGGCGTTCCTGGCCTTTTACCGCGACTGGCGCGTGCTCATCACCGCCTCAGCCGTGGTAGCCATCGATCACTTTTTGCGCGGCGTGTGGTGGCCTCAGTCGGTGTTCGGGGTGGTACTGGCCAGCCCCTATCGTTGGATCGAGCATGCTGCCTGGGTCGTCTTCGAGGATATCTTCCTCGTTGCTTCCTGTGTGTGGGGACAGCGGGAAATGCGCGAGGCGGCGCGGCGTCAAGCACAACTCGAAGTGACCAACGCCACCATCGAACAACAAATCGCCCAACGAACCGAAGATCTGCGACGAGCCACCGAGGCGCTGGAAAAAGCCAATGCGAATCTGCAGCAGGAAGCCGACAAGCTGGCGGCTACCAACACTTCATTGGAAAAAGAAATTCGGCAGCGCGAGAAAGCGGAGCGAGAACGCATGGCCGCTCAGCAGCAATTGCTGGAGGCCTCGCGAGCGGCAGGCATGGCCGAAATGGCTACCGGCGTGTTGCACAACGTCGGGAACGTGCTCAATAGCGTCAACGTCTCCGTAGAGATTCTGTTGGATCAGGTCGGCCAGAGTCAGCTCGGGAATCTGGAAAAAGCCGTGGATTTGCTCAACGCCCATCGAGACGACTTGGCTCACTTCTTCACCGTCGATCCCCGTGGGCCCAAGTGGATCGAGTTCCTCAATCGACTGAAGGATCGATTGAACTACGAACAAAGCAGTTGGAAAGCAGAGTTGGTGGCGCTCAGCGAAAACGTCGGCCACATCAAGGAAATCGTAGCGATGCAACAGAACTACGCCCGGGCCGGAAGCGTGCGCACCACGGTGGAGCTGCCCAAACTCATCGACGATGCCATCAAGAGCATGGGAAGTCATTTTGCCGAGCAAGGCATCGAACTGGTCCGCGAATTGGATCCGCTGCCACCGATCACTAGCGACAAGAATAAACTGTTGCAGATCCTCATCAACCTGTTGTCCAATGCTCGGGATGCCGTGAAGGAATCTGACCGTGTCGACAAGGCCATTAACGTATCCTTGCATTGCAGTGGCCACGAGATGGCGGTGATCGAGGTCAGTGACAATGGGATCGGTATCGCCAAAGATAAGCTGACCCAAATCTTCCGCTATGGATTTACCACGAAGAAAAAAGGCCACGGATTTGGGCTGCACAGTTGCGCACTGGCTGCCAAGGAGCTGGGGGGAGAACTGACCGTGCATAGTGAGGGCCCAGGCAAAGGGGCAACATTCCGCCTGAAGATTCCCCTGTTCGATGGCACTTCCCACCAAACGCTAAGTGCCGACAGCAAGTCATCCAACGATGCAGCGATCGCCCCGGCGGTGACGGCAGAAGGAGCGGCATTACCGAACATCACCGCAGCGACCATCGATTCCTAGCGATCGGTGGTTCGAACCGCACGGGCCGTCCGCCTGTGCAACGTGTGGCAATGGACCAGGCATCCAATAGAACCATGAGGCAGGCATATGAACGCGGTGGAAATCGAGCGTCGAATCTTGATTATTGACGACAATGTCGCCATCCATCGGGATTTCGAAAAGATCTTGTCGCGTCAGTCGGATAGCGAGCTAGACGATTTGGGCGCTGACCTGTTTGGCAACGCCACCGCCGACACCAGTAGAGTCTTCAATCTGTCCTATGCCAGTCAGGGAGAGGAAGGCGTGGCCATGGCCAAAGAGGCGGTGGAGCAACAGCGGCCGTTCGCCCTGGCCTTCGTGGACATGCGCATGCCACCTGGGTGGGATGGCGTGGAAACGATTCGCCAGCTGTGGAAGATTCAGCCCAACTTGCAGGTCGTAATCTGCACCGCCTACTCCGATTACACGTGGAGTAAGTTGGTTGCCGAATTGGGCGAAAGCGACCACTTGCTCATTCTGCGCAAGCCTTTCGATAGCGCCGAAGTGTGCCAGTTGGCCGCGGCGCTGACCAAAAAGTTTGCCATGGAAATCGAAAACGCGCAGTATCGTGATCAGCTGGAACGACAACTGCGCGAGAAGTCCCAATCGCTGGACTTAGCAACCAGTGAACTGGAGGCCTCTCATGCCTTGTTCCAAGCCACCCTGGATGCGTTGACTGCCGAACTGGCGGTCCTCGATGAACAGGGGGTGATTCTGACACGTCAACCGCGCGTGGGCCGAAGATGAATCCGGGAATCAATTGGTCGGCCCCGTTTGTGCCAACGGAGTCGACTATCTGGAACACTGTCGGCGCCTGCAGGGGGACAACGCTGCCGTAGCGCGACGTCTGGCTGATAAGCTGCAGGAGACTTTGCAAGGAGGCCAAGGATTCGCCTTCGAGTACCAAGCGAAGGACAGCGAAGATTGCCCACGCTTCCACACTGCACGCGCCAATCGGTTTACCGTGGGTGGAAAAACGGCGGTGGTAGTCACGCATGAGGATGTTACGGATCTGAAGCAGATGGAGAAGCAACTGCATCAGGCGCAAAAACTGGAGGCGATCGGACAGCTCGCCGCCGGCGTCGCCCACGAGATCAATACGCCCATGCAGTACCTCGGCGATAATCTGGAGCTTATTGGACAGGCGGTTGAAGAGTTGTTCGCCACATTGCGCGGTACCTGCGGTTCGTCGGCGGATAGGACGCAGGCAACGGTTGCCGTGGAGGTTCCGGCAGCGGATCTGGAGGCGGTCGAAAAGGACATCGTCAGCTCTCTCGACGATTGCCGTGACGCCTTCGAACGGGTAACGTCGATCACGCGGGCGATGAAGCAGTTCTCTCATCCAGGGAAATCGCAGAAGGAGCTCGTCGACCTGAACGAATTGATCGCCGCTGCCTGTGTGATCACCCGGAATCGTTGGAAGTACGTGGCGGAACTTCACACCTCGTTGGACACCAGCCTCCCCCGCATCGAATGCAACGTGGGGGAGATCAATCAGGTGTTGTTGAATCTGATTGTCAATGCAGCCGATGCCGTCGCGGAGGCAGATCGCCAAGGGGTGGGGCGCATCGAGGTGCGCTCAGTGGATGATGGAGATTATGTGCGACTGGAAGTCAGTGATACGGGAGTGGGAATTCCTCCCGAACTGCAGGCCAAGATCTTCGACCCGTTTTTCACGACCAAGGATGTGGGTAAAGGAACGGGTCAAGGTCTGGCGATCTGCTACAACGCGGTGGTGAAGAGCCACGGAGGCAGCATCGACGTCCACAGCACACCTGGCAAAGGGACTACCTTCGTGGTGCGTCTGCCGAAGCAGCAAGCCACCTCAATGGCAGGCGACGCCGCAAACCTATATGCCTACGGTCGCGATGTGGCGGTCGAGGAAATGTCGGTCGATGTGCAGAACTGCGAAGCGGACCTGATTGGTTGAATGGGAAGCAGGAAGGCTGCAGGTCATTATCCGGTACGTTGGAGTAGGGTAAGGAGTGGTGTATGAAAGACAAAGTGCTGTTTGTCGATGACGAGGAGCGATTGTTGAATGCGATACAACGTCGCTTTCAAGGGCAATTGAATCTGGAAACGGCGGTTGGCGGCGCGCAAGGCTTGGAGCGCATCCAAGCGCATGGTCCATATGCCGTTGTCGTCACCGACATGCGCATGCCAGGCATGGACGGATTGCAATTCATTGAACAAGCAAGAAAGATCGCCAAGCACACGGTGTTCGTCATGTTGACCGGCAACCAGGACCTGACGACCGCCGTCGACGCGGTGAATCGCGGCCAGGTGTTTCGGTTTCTCACCAAACCGTGTCCCGCGGAAAAACTGATGGAAACGGTCAAGGCGGCCATCAAGCAGTACGATTTAGTTGTGGGCCGGCACGACTTGTTGAACAACACCTTTTGCGGATCGGTGAAGTTATTGTGCGAAGTGCTGGAGCTGGCCCATCCAGAGGAACTCGGTAGGACTCAGGAAGTGCAACGGATCCTCGACCGGATCGTTCGCCATCTGCACTTGGGGGTTCATTGGGAGTTCAAAGTCGCCGCGCGGCTGGCCAACGTCGGATTGGTAGTCGTCTCGGCCAGCGGTGATGAAACCGAGGAAGAGTTGCTGCGAGAACGCGCGACGGCCGCCGCCCGACTGGTACACCATATTCCACGGCTGGAGAACGTGGCGGAGATCATTCGGTGCTATCCGGACAGCAGCGGGCAATTCCCCGACATCACCGATCGTGGCGAGACCCTCGTCACCTGTGGGGCGACTCTATTGCGGGTGGCTAACGAACTGCATGCCGCCTACGCTGCACAGATGCCTGCCAACTCGGCAGTGGCGCGACTGCGCAATCGTTTACCCGATCTGCCCGCCGAGGTTGCGCAAGCTGCGCGGCGCGTCTTGTTGGAATTGCAAGAAGAGGTACGTCAGAGTCGCGAAGTGGAAGTGCCCATCGACAATCTGCAGGAAGGCATGGTTCTGGCCGATCATCTGGTACGGCTCGATGGAACACGCATCCTCTCCCGGGGCACCGCTTTGTCGAGCATGTTCATCGACCGCATCCGCCGCCTGGCAGCTCAGGGGAAACTGGGAACGAGCATCCGCATCATGGAGGTGGAACGCGAACCGGCCGATGAATTGTCACGGCCCGTAGTCGGTACCTCCGGCGAGCCGTCCTTGACCGCTGCGAGCCATGCGAATGCCTAACCGATTGGTGATCATCGGCGGACACTGTATGCCCCGGCCCTCGATCGATGGTACAAACGCTCAGGGGAGAAAAAGGAACTCTTTGGAGTTTAGCAGGACGTGGGCCAGGTCGTGCCAACAGCCTGGTTGATCTCCCTGTATGGCGGCGGCGCAAAGGTCTACCTCCGCAGGGGTGGCCGGCCGCCCAAAGGCCTGACGGATCATCGTCGCGATGCGCTCCCGCGTGTCGACGATCTCTGCCGTGCGATGGCACCACCGCTCGACGGCCAGCGAAACCAACGGGTCATTCAACATGCCCAGCGCTTGGGCCGGCACATTGGAGACATTGCGACGGCCTACACAAGTAGCGGGCATGGGAAAATCGAACGCCAGCTGAAACGGATCGAGGAAATTGCGGCGCACTTCGATGAAAATCGCCCGCCGCCCGTTTCCATCGAGTGGCCCGCTATCCCGGGGTCTGCCCCGTCCACTCATCTGCGGACGAAGATGCACCGGCACGCTGGGGCCCTCCAAACGCAGGTCCAAGGAACCCGCAGTGGCCAGCAACGCGTCCCGCAGAGCCTCCGACGTCAATCGACGTACAGGACGCCAGCTCCACAAACGATAATCGGGATCGGCAGCGCGACTCGCCGGGCTCGGATGGCTGGTGGCACGATAGGTGCTGCTGGTGACAATCTCACGGATCAACCATTTGATCGACCAGCGATGGCGGACGAATTCACCTGCCAAGTAGTCCAATAACTCGGGATGTGTAGGCCGCCCGCCGAGCACACCTAGATTGTCCGGCGAGTCCACCAGTCCTCGTCCCATCAAGTGGTGCCAGATGCGATTGACCATCACGCGGGCCACCAAGGGATGGGAAGGGTCGGTCAAGGATTCGGCCAGTTCCAATCGTCCCGAAGAGGATGCGGCAGCCGGACGATGGGCTGCCAAATCCAGGAAACAACCGCGAGGCACGGTACCACCCAATTGGTGCGGATCCCCGCGTCGATGCAGCGGACAATCGGTCGGGGTACCTTCCGCCGCCGCCAACAGCTTCACCGGTACCGGAGTCTGCTCGTCGAGCATGGCCAATTCGCTCCGCATGGCTACCATCGGCGACACCACGTCTTGTTCGCCGTGGCCAGGGATCGCGGAATTTCCCGCTGCGTGGCTCACGACGGCCGCGTCCCCCTTAGCGACCTGGCCCGCGTCCTGGCAGCCGCCCTGCGTAGGCAAAGGCACACCAAGCTCCGTGGACAGCCGCACGAGCGCACGCACCAACAATACCGCCTCCTCTTGACGATCAGCCGGAGTGGCGGACCGGTGGAGCTGCTCGAACGCCCCACGGCAATGCCGAGCCAACTCCTCCATCCACTGATCGAAGGATTCGGCGGGAAGCTTAGCTAAAGCAAGAGCCACCGGATGCGGCTGAACCGGCGGGGAGTTGTCCGCCAGGCGTATCTCTTCGATTTCAAACCACCCGTTCCCCGTATCCTCCAGCGACAGGTAGGCGGGATGGCCAAGATACTTGCCCAAATCACCGCGATGAGTTACCCATCCCGTCTCCTGTTTCTGATCGACGTCGATGCGCATGCCTTTGAATAGCAGGTCATGGAACTCCGTCATGAAATAATTGTCGACGATCAGGCTCGCATGCACCCCTTGCCCGCGCATCTTAATGCACAAGGCTGGCCGCGTCAGGGCAAATCCTGGGCTGCGCAAGGTGACCTGCTGATGGGTCCCCAAGAGCTGCGAGGCGACGCACCCCTTGCGGATAGGTATCGGCCACGGTTCACTGAACCAGTCGATACCGCCGGCCAGATCGAAGATGCCCCTGCCGGAGAACAACTCCCGACAGACGCCGTCCCCCACGGCGAGCGGACCGTCCACTTGCCACGAACCGGGTAGCCCCGCGTCGAACCGGGCCAATAATTCGGTGTTCTGGAGCCATGCTTGAAACTTCGCCTCCGCTTCTTGCAGCTGGCGCGTCATGCGGCGGTGAGCTTCCTGCCAACGCTCTTGCGGCTTCACCGCCCGCAATATGCACAGCGCCTCGGTGATCGGAAGTAGTTGACCTAGCTCCTCATCCGACTTCTCTTGCAGGCGGCCGACGACGCGACCGAGCCATTGTGTCCAGGTCGTCGGTGCCCCGCCCTGAGAAGCGAGCCGGGCGATGGTCTCTGCGGGATCGGTTGGCCCACGTGGTGGATCGGAGCGGTGCTGCAAACCGCCCTCAGCAAGGCGCGGCGAAGCACCCACAGGCATCGCCACGGGCGCGTCACTGGCAGAGCGCACGAACGATTGAGCAACCTTTTCGGACCGTTGCTGTAGAGCATGAATCCGCATGGCATGACGGTGCACGCGTCCTTGAGGGTCGGTGAGCGCGTACGTGCGACGCGTCCCCATGAGAACTCCAGCCAGTCCATAATAATCGTCCATGCCGATGGCATCGAACTTGTGGTCATGGCAACGGGCACAGGCCACCGTCATGCCGAGAAAGGCCTTGGAGAAAACGTCGATTTGGTTTTCCAGGCGCGTGGCCCAATCGGCCTGGATATCCACCGGTGCGTGCACCGCATCCCCCAGGAACCAGAAGCCAGTCAAGGCTAAGGATTGGTTGACCCCCGTGCGGGGATCGATGCGCGGCCGGGCAAGCAGGTCTCCGGCAATGTGTTCCTTCACGAAACGGTCGTAGGGAACATCGTCGTTCAATGCGGTCACCACCGCATCGCGATAGCGCCATGCATGATGGATCGGATAGTCGAATTCGTGCCCCAATGTCTCGGCATACCGCATCAAGTCGAGCCAGTGGCGGCCCCAGTGCACGCCGAACTGTGGCGACTCCAACAGCCGATCGACCACTTCTCGATAATAGCGTTCCCATTCCGCCTCGGTCACCTTTTCCGTTTTCGTAATCCTCGCCAGATCGGGAGGCAGCCCCACCAAATCGACATGCAGACGACGGATCAATACATGTCGATCCGCGGGGGCCGCCGGTGCAAGTCCTTGATCGGAGAGACGTGCATAGATGAAACGGTCCATAGCGTTGCGCGACCAGTCATCCTCTGCGTCGGCAATAGCAGGCGAAGTTATGGGACGCCAAGACCAATGGGCGTGACGCCGCTGCTGCTTCCAACTAGCGCCGCCGCTTGCCGGCATCGCTACAGTTGCAGGCCACGGGGCGCCGCGCTGAATCCACTCGACAAGCACTTCGATTTGGGAATGGGAAAGCTCCTTGTCCGGAGGCATTTCGTAGGATTCGCGCCGCACCGCTTCGATCAACAGGCTGGCATCGGGTTCGCCAGGCACGATTGCTGGTCCCGAATCGCCACCTTCCAACATGGCTGGACGTGAATCCAACGCCAGCCCCCCCTTGCGGTTGCCGAACGCCTCGCTGTGGCAACTGAAACAATTCTCGGCCAACAATGGGCGCACCTGCTTCTCGAACCATTCCGCCGTAGCCACGTCGACCTCAGCCTCTCGCTGTCCGGTTGGTGGCGCAGGCTGCCCCCAACAGGTCGTAGCGATGATCGTACTCGTGGCGACTACAACCAACAGTACGCCGTGTGGCAGGAAAGCAGAGCATGGGAAGCGGCGAATCATCGTCCAGTGAGATGGCAATCGAGAGGATGGAATTGGTGGGTTTTGCCAAGGCGTAGGGCAAGGCTATTATAACCTATTGGCGACGCTTCGGCGGGGGCAATTCAGCACCTAAAGAGAGACCCTAGACGATGACCAAATTACGCTCTGGCGGCGGTTGGAGAGCCATTTTCTATAGCTTGCAAACGGCACGCCGCTCCGGCGGCTTGCGCGCCATGTACCAAGCGCTCCGTTCGAAGAATGCCTGCAAGACCTGCGCACTGGGAATGGGCGGTCAACAAGGTGGCATGGTCAATGAGCGGGGCGGATTTCCAGAGGTGTGCAAGAAGTCGTTGCAAGCACATGCTTCGGATATGCAGCCCGCTATTACGGCTGATTTCTGGGCCCGACATGGGGTGTACGAGCTGCAGCAATGGTCACCCCGGCAGTTGGAATCGGCCGGCCGACTGATACAGCCAATTCTCTATGAACAGGGAGCCACGCATTATCGGACAATCCAGTGGAAAGAGGCTCTTGGCCTTATTGCCGACAAACTGCGGCAGCTTCTCCCCGACCAGACGTTCTGGTACTTCAGCGGACGCAGCAGCAATGAAGCCGGCTTTCTTCTCCATCTCCTCGCCCGGCTCTATGGTACGAACAATGTCAACAATTGCAGCTACTATTGCCATCAGGCCAGCGGCGTGGGCCTCAACCGCGCTCTGGGGACAGGAACTGCCACCATAACCCTGGAGGATCTCGAACAGGCGGATCTGGTTTTTCTCATTGGCGGTAATCCGGCCAGCAATCATCCCCGCCTCATGACCTCGTTGTTGCACGTGCGGCGGCGTGGTGGAAAGATCGTGGTCATCAACCCGGTTCGCGAGTTGGGGCTGGAGCGATTTCGTATCCCCAGCGATTGGCGGAGCATGCTTTCCTCCGGCAGGATAGCGCATCGTTTTGTTCAGCCGCATATCGGCGGCGATCTCGGCTTGCTCACCGGTATCGCCAAAGCCATCGTGGAAATGGGAGCGGTCGATTCCGCATTCCTGGAGCAGCACGGTGCTGATGTCGAGGCGTACCTTCGGTGGCTCGCGGAACAATCGTGGCATGAGCTGGAGCAACGATCCGGCGTCGAGGTGAACGAGATGCGAGCAGTGGCTGAGTTGTACGCTCGTTCTCGTGCTACGGTGTTCGGGTGGACGATGGGGATCACGCACCATCGGCATGGCGTGGACAATGTTTCCGCGATCGTCAATCTGGCTCTACTGCGCGGCATGGTGGGGCGCCCCGGCGCGGGGCTGATGCCCATTCGAGGGCATTCCAACGTTCAGGGCATCGGTTCGGTGGGCGTCACACCTCAGTTAAAGCAGGAAATCTTCGAACGATTGGAATCCCAGTTTCACCTGCAGCTACCCACCACACCCGGACTCGATACGATGGCCTGCATGCAAGCGGCAGCGCGGGGCGATCTACGTTTCGGTTTCTGTTTGGGGGGAAATCTATACGGGTCGAATCCCGATGCGCAGTTCGCCGATCAGGCGCTACGCAGTCTCGACATGCTGGTGATGCTCAACACCACCCTCAATACCGGCCATGTGCATGGCCTGGCGAAGCAGACACTAGTGCTGCCGGTGCGTGCTCGCGATGAAGAGCCCCAGCCGACTACGCAGGAATCGATGTTCAATTACGTGCGTCTGAGTGAGGGTGGTCCGGCCCGGTTGCCGGGGCCGCGGAGCGAGATCGAGATCATCGCGGAAATCGGCCGGCGAGTGATCGGCAATCGGCCAATGGTAGACTGGGACCAGTTGCAGCAAACTTCCTCCCTAAGGCAATGGATTGCTCAAGTGGTCCCGGGATTCGCCGCGATCGGTCAACTCGATCGGACGCGGCAGGAATTCCACATCGACGGGCGCATTTTGCACCGGCCGACATTCGCCACTGCGGACGGTCGTGCTCGTTTCTTCACTTACCACCTACCACCGCTGGTCGGTTCCCAAACCGGCCAGTTGCGCTTGATGACGGTGCGCAGCGAAGGTCAATTCAACACGGTGGTGTACGAAGAGGAAGACCTCTATCGCGGTCAAGATCGTCGTGACGTTCTATTGATGCACCCCGCGGACATGAACGCCCGACGTTTAGCGCCCGATCAGGAGGTTACCATCCGTAGTGCTACCGGACAACTATCCGGTTACCGGGTACGGCCCTTTCCCCGCATTCGGCCGGGCAATGTTCTCATGTACTTTCCCGAAGCCAACGTGTTGGTGCCTCGAGAAGTGGATCCGCTGAGTCGGACGCCAGCATTCAAAGCGGTCGCCGTCGACGTGTTGCCCCTCGACCAGGAACCGCTGCCGACTACCTAGACGGTGAACCATCGGTCCTACCACAATCGCCAGGGTTCTTTCAATGCGCCTAGCGGGCCATGTCGATGCTCCCACCGATCGGGGGCGACTAAATAAAAAAGCCGCAGGTGTTGAAGCTTGACGCCCCTAGCGGGCGACGGCTTCCTCCTGCGGCTTGTCAACGAACGATTCGTGGGCCAAGTTCCCCCAGAGGAGCGAGGGGCGTCAGCCGCCACCGGCAAGCTGACTACTTCAGTTCGACAGTAGCGCCAGCCTCTTCCAGTTCCTTCTTGAGCTTCTCGGCTTCTTCCTTGGAAACCCCTTCCTTGATCTTGGCAGGAACACCCTCGACCAATTTCTTGGCATCCATGAGCGACGCACCAGTGATGTTCTTCACCACCTTGACGACGTTCAACTTGGCGTCACCAAAGCTGGTCAGCACGACATCGAACTCTGTCTGCTCCTCGGCAGCTTGTCCGCCACCGGCGTCTCCGCCTGCGGCAGCGACCATTACCGCACCACCGGCGGCAGCTTCGATGCCATGAACTTCTTTCAGGTAATCGCTCAGCTCTTTGGCCTGCTTGAGCGTCAGCCCTACGATCTGGTCACCCAGGGTTTTGATGTCGTCGGCAAATGCAGTTGCTGTTTCGGACATGGGAAATCAACCTTTACTTAAATGGAGTGGAAGTGTTTTTGTTTGCCTCTACTTGGCTTGTTGAATCAAAAAGTAAGCTGGCTGCAACTGAGGAGGTCGCAGCAGCCGGAAACGTTCCAACTATGCGTCGCCCTCCTTATCTTCAACCAACTTCTTGATTTGACCGGCCACCGTACGACCAGGTCCCAAAATCTGCGCGACCAGATTGGCTCCCGGACCGAGGATCTGGCCAACCAGCAGTGCGATCTGCTCTTCGCGATTCGGCCATTTGCTCACCTCGAACACTTGCTCTGCGGTGAGCAGGTCGCCATCCATGACGCCGCCCTTGAGCTCGAGCTTAGGGAACTCGCCACTCTTGACGATTTCCACCACGACCTTGGCCAGGCTGACGAAGTCCTCGCAGCCCCAAACGACCGCCACAGGCCCCTGCTTCTTCTCGAACAGAGGTTGCAGTCGGCCTCCCTCGGTCGCCCGTTTCGCCAAGCTTCGCTTAACAACCAGCAGGTGGGCATCCTTCTCACGAAGCGTCTTCCGCAGGCGTGTCGTGGCATTGGCGTCCATGCCTACCACGTTGACCAGGATGGCATCCTCGACGCCCTCGAATCGCTGTTTCAGCTCATCGGCAATCAGGTTTTTTACGTATTTGCTCATTTTCGACTCGTTTCCAATGAATGTCGAACCAGGTCATCGCGGTTGGTGAATCGTCCCCACCCGCGGCTCAACTTACGCGGCGATGCGGACGCCAGGCGACATTGTCAGGCACAGGGAAATCGACTTGATGTAATGCCCCTTCACCGACTGCGGCTTCAAGCTGAGAATGTGCTGGATAAATGTCTCGATATTCTCCTGCAACTTCTCCGGCTCGAAACTCACCTTGCCGACGATGGCGTGCAAATTGGCCCCTTTGTCGTTGCGGAACTCGACCTTACCGGCTTTGTATTCGCGCACGACCTTGGCCACATCGGTGGTCACTGTCCCGGCGCGCGGACTGGGCATCAATCCGCGAGGACCAAGAATTTTTCCGAGCGGACCGACCAGCCCCATCATGTCCGGCGTGGCGATACAGACATCGAAATCGGTCCAGCCGTCCTTGATTCGCTGCGCCAGATCCTCCTGTCCTACCGCATCGGCACCTGCCTCGGCGGCCGCCTTCGCCAAGTCGCCCTTGGCAAAGACGACTACCCTTTGGGTCTTGCCGATTCCGTGAGGAAGAACCACTGAACCACGGATAATCTGATCAGCTTGCGTAGGATCAATTCCCAGGTGCATGTGGACCTCGACACTCTGGTCGAACTTCCGCGGGGGAAAGGAACGCAAGATCTCGATGGCCTTGGAAATGGGAAGTGGATCCTTTTCCGACGGCAGCAGCGCCAGCATCTGCTTCATCAATTTTGATTTCTTCGCCATGCGACTAACCCTCCACTACCTCGAGGCCCATGCTGCGTGCCGTTCCCTCAATCATGCGCGCCGCGTGCTCCAAGTCGCGAGCGTTCAGATCGGCCATCTTCTTCTGACAAATCTCTTCGATCTGCGATCGCGTGACTTTGCCCACCTTCTTCTTGTTGGGCTCGCCAGAACCACTGGCGATTCCTGCCGCTTGCTTAAGAAGCGCAGCCGCGGGCGGGCTCTTGGTAACAAAATCAAACGTGCGGTCGGAGTAAACGGTGACCACGACCGGTATCGGCGTCCCATTGTATTCGCGCGTCCGCTCGTTGAACGCCGACACGAACTGACCAAGATTGATGCCGAACTTACCGAGTGATGTCCCCACCGGAGGCGCCGGCGTCGCCTGCCCACCCGGAACCTGGAACTTGGCCTGACCAACCACTTGTTTTGCCATGAGTACGAATGCTCCTACGAGGCCTGCTGGCAACCGAAAAGCATCCCCGGTTGCGCTCTCTACATCATCGGGATGACCAACAGAACGGAATGGCGACCACTAAAGCTCTTCGATCTGCCAATGATCCAACTCCACCGGCGTGCTGCGACCAAAGATACTAATGATCACGGTCACCCGGCCATTGGCTTCGTCGACCTTCTCTACTTCGCCTTCCAGGTTCTGGAAATTGCCTTCTTTGACACGCACGCGATCCCCCACCTTAAACGGTATGGCGGTTTTCAGCGTCGTCTCGCCTTCCTCCTCGTCGGACTCTTCCGGTGGCAAGAACTTGGCCACCTCACTCGCTTCGACGGGAATCGGCTTGTCACCTCCAGGGCCCGTAAAATCACCGACCCCGGGCGTCTCCCGAACCAGAAACCAGGTGTCATCATTCAGTACCATTCGTACCATGATGTACCCTGGATAGAGCTTTCGTTTGATAACGCGGCGCTTGCCGTCTCGAGTGAACGTCACCACGTCTTCGGTGGGGACCAGGATCTCCTCAAACAGATCCTCCATCCCCGACAGCTTGATACGGCGCATCAGCGCATCACGGATGCTGTCTTCCCGATTAAACGCCACTTTGATGATGTACCACTCCATCCGTGGCGTCTGTTCACCAGACGTTTCTTCTTTTGTTGTTTCACTCACGACGATTTACCCCACGCCAGTACAAACGATCGTGTCTTGACTCCCTACGAGTCAGCCACTGGCACCTCCTGGCTAGGAAGAAGGGAGTATTCTTGTCAATTTTCTTTGGGACGGCAAGCCGTGTTGAGAGCCGAGTGCCAGAAAATCCCTAAGCTCCCCACCACGGGGACCGCCGAACCGATCGGCACGCTACCCCATAAGCTGCTAGGCCGTCAGCGCCTGACTACGATATGCCTAGCCAGCCAAACACCAGCTTCCACAGCGCATCATAAAGGAAGAGGATCAGCGATAAAAAAAGGATGGTAAAGATTACCACGATCGACGCTCGCACCAGCTCCTTTTGAGTCGGCCAGGACACCTTGTTCAATTCGGCTTCCACCGAGATCAAGAAATCAGCGAACTTAGGCCAATTGACCAGGCGGTAGGCGAACCAAAAACCACAGGCCCCAAGCGCGACGGTGATCAAATAACCGGCGGCTCGATTCTCCTCGCCGAGCATGGATTCAAGCACCAAGTCGTGGAATCGCCACACACCGGCGGCCACAAAAATCCAGATGGCGATGCAGGTGGCCTGACGCACCATTCGCCCTTGGTTTCGCTTGTACAAGCCCGATGTGAACAGCTCCCGCACCAGGGGGCGCGACGCCGCAGCGGCTGCAGACTCTTTTACTACCATGATGGTGTTTCTTCTGAATCGGAAGCCCGTTTGATGGAGCACCGGTCGGCTTTAACGGAGCAGGGGCGGAGGGACTCGAACCCCCAACCGCTGGTTTTGGAAACCAGTGCTCTGCCAGTTGAGCTACACCCCTTCGGCATTGGCTGGCCCTTGCGCGACCATTGTGCCGAAAGTTAAAAAGCGACTGCCGGCTTGCGTCGGCTCGACCGGCAGTCGCCAGATTCTCTTCAGCTGTTCACCGTGCGTGTGCCCGCTCGATCAGCAGCACCTACTCGATGATCTTCGTTACCACACCAGAACCGACCGTACGGCCACCCTCGCGAATCGCGAAGCGAACGCCGTCGTCCATGGCGATCTCTTTCTGCAACTCCACCTCGATCTTGACGTTGTCGCCCGGCATGCACATCTCGGCACCGACCAGGTTGGCCGTACCAGTAACGTCCGTGGTGCGGAAGTAGAACTGCGGTCGGTAACCGCTGAAGAACGGCGTGTGCCGCCCTCCCTCATCCTTGCTCAAGCAGTAGATTTCCGCCTCGAACTTCTTGTGCGTCTTGATCGAACCAGGCTTGGCCAACACCTGGCCACGCTCCACGTCCTCCCGTTTGATGCCCCGCAGCAAGCACCCAACATTATCGCCGGCGCGACCTTCATCCATCTCCTTGCGGAACATCTCGATCCCGGTGACAACGGTCTTGGTGGGCTTGCGCAAGCCCAAGATCTCGACCTCATCGCCGACCTTGATCACCCCGCGCTCGATACGACCGGTGGCCACCGTACCGCGGCCTTCGATCGAGAAGACGTCTTCGACAGCCATCAAGAAGGGCTTGTCTTCCTCGCGGGCCGGCTGCGGAATGTATTCATCGACCGCGTTGAGCAACTCGGTGATGCACTTGCTCGCCTCGGGGTCCGATGGATTGTTGTATGCCGCCAAGGCATTGCCCCGGACGATCGGCACCTCGTCCCCCGGAAATCCATACTTGCTCAACAGCTCGCGAATCTCCAGCTCAACCAGCTCCAACAACTCTTCGTCATCGACCAGGTCGCACTTGTTCAAGAAGACGACAATCGCCGGAACGTCCACCTGACGCGCCAACAACACGTGCTCCTTGGTCTGCGGCATCGGCCCATCGGCAGCACTGACCACCAGGATCGCACCGTCCATCTGTGCCGCACCGGTGATCATGTTCTTGATGAAGTCGGCGTGACCAGGACAGTCGATGTGAGCATAGTGCCGCTTCTCGGTCTCGTACTCCACGTGCGCCACAGCAATCGTCACCGTCTTGGTCTGGTCGCGCACGGTACCACCCTTCGCGATATCCGCATACGACTTGAACTGGGCCATCCCCTTGGCAGCCTGAACCGCCAAGATTGCGCCCGTCGTGGTGGTCTTGCCGTGGTCGATGTGCCCAATCGTGCCGACATTGCAGTGCGGCTTTGTTCTCTCGAACTTTTCTTTCGCCATTGTTCGTTACACCTAAAACAAATCTAAAACGCGTTCCAGCGCGAGCAACCCACTCACGCACTCCTGACTGAGACGAAATCCAACCTGCCAATCGGCACTCACACTCAAAGCCAATGGTGGCACCGAGCAAGAGCTGCTGATGGGACTTGAACCCATGACCTCTTCCTTACCAAGGAAGTGCTCTACCGACTGAGCTACAGCAGCCTATCGAAGTCGGCTTTCCCCGAAAGAGCGGGTGAAGGGAATCGAACCCTCGTACTCAGCTTGGAAGGCTGCTGCTCTACCATTGAGCTACACCCGCTTGTCCGCCCCTGCGTTGCGGTCGGCGCCCTACAGGGCGGCCTCCCCCGTGCGCATTCAGCGGTTATCGACGACTGCTTTGCCCAGCCAGCAAACCGACCGGCCAACCGCCAAAGCAGGGACCGGCACGCCGAACTGGATCGAACGTCCCCTAACAGTTTGCCAACATGGCAACGGTTCGCCAATGGGAGGTGTAGGATTCGAACCTACGTAGCCGAAGCAACGGATTTACAGTCCGTCCCCTTTAACCACTCGGGCAACCTCCCGGTTTCTTGCCGTCGGCGAGCCTGTGTTAGCCTATCTGTCCTACCCGCCTCAAGAGCAAAACTCTTCGTGCAGGTGCGAACAAGTGCACGCCCACCCCCAGGCTCCCGACAACCAAGCCAACGGAGGGACTCGAACCCCCGACCAGCTGATTACAAATCAGCAGCTCTACCAACTGAGCTACGTTGGCAATCTTGCCCTGCCGTGTCGACCTTCCAGCAATCGATGCGCTTTACCCTAGTCGACCAAACAGAGCCATAGGAAACGCCATAGTTTATTGGTCTGGCAGTTTGACGCAAGGCGAATTCGCCAGTTCAACCACCGTAAAAAACCAGCTTTTTCCCGAATCAGTCACGCTGAAGCGACATCAATATACGCATCACATACCAAAACAGCAGAGCAACCGAGGCAAATAAGGCCAAGGCAGCTGCCACGTGCTGATCGGTGCGATAATGATGCAACACGTTCGACGTGTCGTAAAGGATATAGCCGGCCGCCAGCACTACCAAGCCAGCCGAAAACCACAGGCCCAGCCCAAAGCCTCCCGGCAAGACGATTCCTGCCAAAATGACTCCCATGGCTACCAAACCGCCAAGCCACAAGAATTTCCCCAGTCCCGAAAAGTCAGTGCCGGTCAAAAACACAAACGCCGTCAATCCGCCAAAAACGATAGCGGTAATGATTCCCGCGTTGAGGGGAATCGACGGGTCGACGATGGTCGAATAGGCCATCATGGGCAAAAACACCACCGCTTCGGCTACCACATAGAGAGCCAAGCCAGCATACTGCAACGAAGGGCTGGCGCCGGACTCGGCCCAGCTGCGAGCAATCCAGCTGACGACCATGAACGCTCCCAAGACGACCAGCCACCCCCAGCCGCTTAGCATGGTGCCAAACCGCGCTAGCAGCTCACCCGGTGGGAACAGCGTCAGCAGCACGGCCTCCAAGACCACAAAGGCGATCACCGCCACCCCTAAGTGCAAATAGGTGCGCTGGATAAATGCTGACCGCTCGATGCGGTCGGCCAATGCTGCGACCCCATAGTTCGCCTCTTGAGTGGGCAAATACGGATTCTGTTCGTGCATAGGGACACCTCGCCGATGAGACTGACTACTTCCAACTAGGAAAAACGATCCGCCAGATGTGGAAATCGTAGCGTCCACGAGTGGCTTCTGTCAACGATTCGGCGCGATTCCTGCGGTCCAACGCCGGCAACTGCCGCTGCGCGAATCGAGGCGATCGCTTCCACTCCAGAGCCCGGCCTGGAAACGTTCTTCTAGGCAACGAGCTTCGCTTCAATGAGTCCTGTCAACTCGCCTCTGGCTAGCATGGCCCGATGAAGGCTTTCCCAGGCGGTCTCGCAACGCAATGCCTGTGCCCCGCTCGCAGGTCGATGGCTCGGCACCAGAACGGGAAATTCCAGGTATTGAAATCGCCCCTACGCCGCAGCGATTCACCCGCACGATCGAGACCCCACCGTGCTTGCCGTTCTTCCTGGCTACTTGTCGTCCTGCCTCCGGACGCGATCAGGTGGCGGATCACGGTCCTCCGCGTCCGCGTTAGCTGGTGTCCCTCCAGCGACGTGCGGGTTCACCGCAGCTCGATACACACGCAGGCGGCTACCGCTGGGAAGAGCCTCGAAGTCGAGCGAAGCGTCCAGGTCGTCCCACACGGGTCGAAACGGAGCCAGCTTGCGGTGGGTGTCGACCAAGGTGACCACCAGTTCCAGATCCCGCTCGACCATCAACCGCTTGACCTCTTCCAAGCCGCGATAGCGCCACGGTTGGTAGATCGTGTTCTGCCGCCGCGAGCCAAAGAACGCATAGGGCCGTTTGTCGAGCACCAGGATCCGCTTCGGCGGCTGGTAGAGTTCATGGAACACGAAAGTGGAATAAAACGTGTTGAAATGGGCCGCCAATCCATCGTGCCACCAGGTCGACAGCCGCTGCGCCCCCACACTGCACGCCACCAGCCAGGCCGCGCCCACCACCGCCGCCACCCAACCGCGGTGGCGTCGACTGAGCAAGACCAACTGTCCGCTGATGATGACCGCGGCGATCACGATTCCCCCCCAACCGACCGCGGCCAGGAAATCACTGTCGCGTGAATCATAATAAGACCAGTAATGGTGCAGGAACTGCCAACCGACGCCCCCCAGGAAAACCGGCGCCAGCAGACCGCCAACCACTTTCGGCAGCAACTCGGACAACGATTGCAGGAATACCGCCAGCCCCAACACTGCCAGGCACAAGAACCCCAGACTGTACCGCACCGGCGTATAAGCCCACCGCAGATGGTTGAGCGTCTCGGGCTGGTCCTCGACCAACATGGGCGTGACCAACACGACGGCCAACCCACCCCACAGCGCACCGATCACCGTCCAACCGATCATCCGCGCCGCCGCAACTTCGCGCCGCTTGGCTGAACCGAAAATCAACTCCAAACACACGGCCGGTATCGCCAACAGGGCCACGAAATGCAGCGGCCCCGCTTTTTGCCATACTGCGTCCAGAGCCAGCTCGAACACGGCCGGATGATCGTTGAACAACAACGTCGTCTGCGAGATGTCCGGATGCAGGATCCGATCGTGCAACGCGTCCGATCCACTGGGGTACAGCGGATAACCGGTCAGCACAAAGTTCCGCACATACCAGAACACTCCCACCGGCAACGAAATCGCTACCGCCCGCAGGCTGTCCCACGCCGCCCGCCGCCACCCCCACTGCCACCACGAACCGACGGCCAACAACGCTCCGACCACCAGACCATACTGGACCGCCAGGAACTTCGTCCCAGCAAGCAGCCCCAAAGTGATCCCGAACAACGCCCGATCGGCCGCCGACTCGGATTGCCAATAACGCAGCAGATACGCCACCGCCGCCAGAAACATGGCCGCCACCATCAGGTCGTTGGACGCATCATCGGTCTCGTGCACCGTCGTGTAAACCGCCAGGCAACCGACCGCGGCCAGGTGCGGCCACCACCGCCGCAGTCCCATCTGGCGCCCCAGTTCCACCGCGGCGGCGATCCACACCACGACGATCGGCAGATTGTTCAGCGGCACGAGAAAATCGCCGCTGAACGGCAAGGCGAACCACAGCCCGACCAACTCGCTGTTGGCCGCATCCGACCACCGCAACAGATCGGTCGACCATAGCGATCCGGTCTGGATCCACATGTCGATCAGCGGCATGTGGTACATCAAGCAATCGAAATCGTCCGGAAAGCGTCCCAAGCCATACACGATCATGTGCCCGACCAGGACCGTCGCCACGGCAGCCCACAGCAACCACGCACCCCGCGGCTCCGGCGTCGCCAAAGGCCAGTCAAACGGCCTCAGCCGCCTTCCCCATGCGACCAACAAACCGCTGGACACCAACATGACCACGGTGGCCAGAAATCCGTTGAGCCACCCGACCGCCCCCAACACGGTCAACACCACCACCCACTGGGCCACCACCAGCACCGACGCATGCAGCCAGCGGCTCGACGGCGGCTCCGCCTGGTACAGCCGCCCGGCCATCACCCAGCCGGCAACCACCGACCCCGCGGTCACCAACAACCACCACGCCGCCATCACCCCGTCGCTCATCGCGCCTCCAACTCAGCCATTAAGTAACGTCCCGCTTCGTCCAATGGCTTTTGCGTGTTATGCACGTCATCGGTTCGCCTCGTCCACTGCCACCAAGTCATGGCCCACTTCCACTTTCCGCCCCGTCGGACCGGCCGCATATCCCGTCTCACGCTGCACCCCGTTGCACAACCATTCGACGATCCAACGCTCGGTGGGCTTCATCTCGGTCATCCACTCGTCGTCCAGGCGAATTCTCTTCCCTGGCGCCGCGAATCGACACGGATTGCCCGCTACCGTATGGATCAGCTCCGGCCGGTGTCCCCATTCCCCTATCTCCTCCTTCACATTCATCACCGCATCATGTTCGAGCCATTCGCTCACCCGCCTCAACGTCACCTCGGGGGCATCGACCAGATCTTCATACCGCAATCGGCAGTACCGTTGGGGCACCTGCCGGCCCTGGCGAGCGATCAGGCGAAAGAAGACGTTGGCCGCCATGGCGGTGCGGACGACGCCGTACCGCGGCATCAGCGCTCGCGTCCAGTGGATCTCGGGCCGCTCCTTCCGCCGCTTCCACGAATAGGCCACGGCGCGGCAATCGCGAACCAGGTGCAGCGTGTAGATCGGCAATTCGGGCACGGCGCACCGCAACGCCGCCAGATCCGTGGGATACTTCGACGAGTCGACGATCGTCGAATCGCCCGACACGGCAGCAATCGCTTCGACCAGACACCGATACACCTGACCATATTCCTGTACTGTTAAGCGATCAACATGCGACTGGCCGGCGGCCAGCCACGCTAGACCTCGCAACCGCGACACGCGTCGCCGCAGCTCGATCAACTGCGGCAGCTCTGCCGGCGGCACCTGGCCAAACGCCCGGCGGCACACCTCGCGCCAGAATTCGCACTCCAGCAGCGGCCGTCGGCACCCGCACAACTGATTCTGCTCCAGCCCCCGCTCCCACAGATGCGTCAGCTCGCCGACGAACGTAACCCCGGGCAGTCGATGGAGCAACATCCCCAGCAGCGTTGAGCCATTCCGGCCCGTCCCCGCAATATACACCACCTTGACCGCCAACCTCTCACCTCCCCTTCGTCGATCACCTCCCCCACCACACTTTGCGCCCCGCTGCGCGTCTTTGCACCCACCTCCCCTACGCATCGACGGCTTGCGTTACCAATCACCTAATTCGCGGGGAGATCGGCGGCAGGTCGAGTCGACTGGACTCGTGGCATGGCGATCATTTGGTCCCTACCAGCCCAAACGTCGTTCAACCCAGCAGCCGGGAGGGGGCCTACACTCCAGCGACTCGCCAACGTGTCCCTTACCGCTGTGCGTCTTTGTACCCACCTCCCCCGCGCATCGACCGCTCGCGCTACCAAACACCCTATTTCGCGGGGGAGGTCGGCGGCAGGTCGAGTCGACTGGACTCGTGGCATGGCGATCATTTGGTCCCTACCAGCCCAAACGTCGTTCATCCCAGCAGCCGGGAGGGGGCCTACACTCCAGCGACTCGCCAACGTGTCCCTTACCGCTGTGCGTCTATGCACCCACCTCCCCCGCGCATCGACCGCTCGCGCTACCAAACACCCTATTTCGCGGGGGAGGTCGGCGGCAGGTCGAGTCGACTGGACTCGTGGCATGGCGATCATTTGGTCCCTACCAGCCCAAACGTCGTTCATCCCAGCAGCCGGGAGGGGGTCTACACACCAGCGACTCGCCAACGTGTCCTTTACCGCTGTGCGTCTATGCACCCACCTCCCCCGCGCATCGACCGCCCGTGCCCTCTCGGCTCGAGCCCTCCCCGCTCGCATTACTCGCGACCCTCCCAAGGGGAGGGTAGGGTTTCTTGATATGCCCACGTCAGTACCTCGACGCTTATTCACCAATGTCGAAGCTTATTCCGAATGTCGAAGCTTATTCCGATACCTCCACGCTCGCCTCGGGCAGCGGATCGATGCGGTAGACGTGGTAAGCGTAGGCGATGCGATCGACCGGCTCGAGCTGCTGCAGGTACTCCAGTCCACTCTGTCCCGGCTTGTTGTACAACGTCTTCACGCTGATGATCCACCACTCGGTCTGCTCGACCATCCGCCGCGCTTCGTCCACCGACGCACCGGTCGGCAATATGCGGTGGGCGGCGCGGCTCCAACCCAAACAGCTCGCCACCGAAATTCCAGTAATCGAGTTCGAACCTCAGCGGCCGGCACTCCGGATGCTCCTTGATCCATTCGTCCACCTCCAGCATGTCTTGGCCCCAATCGATGTTCGAATGGTTCAGCAACCGCCATCCGTTTTCCGGGCCACCGGAGAGCGTATTGAAGTAGCTGGTGTAATACGGATGCACCCTTAGGCTCGAGGCGGCCGACAGCGTCACCAGCACGATGGCCAGCCACTCATTCCAGTGCAACCCCCGCACCCAGCCACCTACGCCCGCCAACCAACCTCGCCCCAACTCAACCTCCCCACCCTTCTCTCCTCTCTGTGCTCTCCGTCCCCTCTGCGTTTCAATCCCATCCACCTCCGTTTTCTCTGTTCCCTCCTGTTCCCCACCGCCGCATTCAGCCCTCAACTTTTTCAGCTCACTTTCCTCTCCTGCCTCCCGCTTCCTCCATACCTCGCGCGTAAGCGGATGGGCCACCAGGGCGGCGAACAGGAACATGGGCGGATAGATCATCAGCACGTACCGGTGGTGATGATTGAAGCCCCCTTGCAGGCTAACCGCCGCAAAGCACATCATGGCAGGCACACAGACACATGCAAACATGGAGCACAACTTCAAAGACAATAACCGCAAATGAATCGCTCGAAAAAAAACAATCACACCGATAAAAGCCAATAGGAGTGTCGGTTCTGGAGTTTTATAGAGCAGCGTCCAACAGTAATAGCTTGGCCAACTACCGTATTTCCATTGCCCGTTAAGAAAAGACCAACGCCGCTCTTCAACCTCGGCTCCTGAGCCATCCCCAGTTTTCCGGATGGTGAGTATGTGGGCGCATAAAAAATTGGCGGTGTCACGCAACGCGTTATTGGGTATGAAGTTGGGTATCAACAGTCCTGACTCCAACCCAAGAACACGGAGGGAACCGCCATGAATCGTATGGAAGCTTATAGCTGGGTCCTTACTGTATGTGCCGGTTTGCGTTTGAGTCAAGCGAAAACACTCGGCGATTTGGTGGCGGGCGCTCTGGACGTCGGCAGGGTCAGCCTTGCCGAACTGGGCCGCCGCTTGACAGGGACTACCGCCAAGCATGGGATCAAACGTGCGTGGCGGTTTACCAATAACCATCGCGTGCAGGTAAGTTCGGCCATGCAGGGAGTGATTCGGCAGTTGATCCGCCCCAAGCGAAAGAAGCCATTGGTGGTAAGCATCGACTGGGTCCAGGTGCGACAGTTTCGCACGATCGCTCTGTGCGCGGCCATCGATGGGCGAGCCATTCCGCTGCTGTGGGCCAGTTATCCGGAGGAGGAATTTCACCAGCGTCAACACCAACTGGAGGAAGCCGTCTTGCGGCAATTCCGGACCATGCTTCCTGATGGAGTGCGAGTAATCTTGCTGGCCGATCGAGGCTTCGGACGCACCGAGATGGCCCGTCTGTGCCAAGAACTTCGGTTTCAGTACGTCATCCGTATCGTGCCCGATGTGTGGGTGCAAGCCACGGATTACGAAGGCAATCTCCGAGATTTCCCCGTGAAAAAAGGGATCTGTCGATGCCTACGGAATGTGGCCTATCGCAAGCGAAATCCGGTTGATCACCACATTGTCATCCGCTGGAAAAAGGGACTGGCTAAGAAGCGTGATGAATGCTGGTTCTTGATGACCAATCTCCAAGGAAATGCCGTGCGGATCTCAGAGTTGTTTGCCAAGCGGATGACGATCGAAGAGATGTTTCGTGACTACAAGAGCCGTCGGAATGGATTCGCGCTGCGAAACACCCAGATTCGCCGCGCCGATCGTTTTGATCGCTTGTTGCTGATTCTGGTATTGGCCTACATTCTCCTGTTGGGAATCGGGCTGCGTGCACGGCAGTTGTACTGTCCGCAAAACTGGTGCTCGAACACTCGTCAGTCTGAATGCAGCGTGTTTACGATTGGAAAGCGGATGCGCCACCTTGTCGACCTGACCATCCACCAGATTATCGACGCCCTCATCCGCGCCACTCAAAACGCCGCGCCAAACTGGGGATGATTGAGCCTCGGCTCTCAAGAAATCAATTCCCAACACAAAATCGCGAGGCAAAGGAACGGGTACATCCCTCAACCACGCGTGATTTGCAAATGGTTGCTGCGGGGTGAACCTGCTGGCAGCGGAACCGCCAAACGCCCTACTGCTGAACTCGTAGTCACCTAACCGCTGGAACGATCCCGCAAAACCATAGCCAGCATTGACAACCATAATTGCAGCGACGAGCAACACAGTAAATTCAGTGAAAACATTTGCAGTGAATCGCCATCGATCGATTTTCGTGCAGTACGACAGCATGATTCGTACCAATGGGATGCCCGGCACTGCCACCAACCACGTGAATTTGCATAACAAAGCAAAGCCAAGCATGACACCGGCACACCAAGCGGATACGATGTTTGGCCGATTTATGTATAACCAAAAGTAGAACATCGCGATAACACCGACACTCGTCATTCCTACGTCAGGACACAGAGAAGGAGTGTTAGCAAGCATCGAAGGCGAAATACACCACAGCACACCAAAGACTGCAGGAACAAGAATATTATCGGTTACCAGTTTCAGCCAACGCACGCCAACTATGACCCCAAGCAACGCCAACATAACCGCAACGATACGCGGCCCTACGAACGCCTCAAGAGCAGCGATACCGTGTTCGCTGAGGTGCAAAACACCAACTTTGAACTCTGGCCGCACTGTTCGCGCTGTTACAGCATCCCAGGGGAATGTGGCATCAGAGCTTACCACGCTGGTACACAACAGCCGAATCAGTGGCGGGTTTACTCGATAAAAATCGAATCGATTAAAGCGCCAAATAGCAACACCTGACGGCAAGTGCCCGACTTCATCCTCATTTGGAACTGAATCATCCCCAGTTTGGCGCGGCGTTTTGAGTGGCGCGGATGAGGGCGTTGATAATCTGTTGGATGGTCAGGTCGACATGGTGGCGCATCCGCTTTCCGATCGTAAACACACTGCATTCAGACTGACGCGTGTTCGAGCACCAGTTTTGCGGACAGTACAACTGCCGTGCACGCAGGCCAATTCCCAACAGGAGAATGTAGGCCAATACCAGAATCAGCAACAAACGATCAAAACGATCGGCGCGGCGAATCTGGGTGTTTCGCAGAGCGAATCCATTCCGACGGCTCTTGTAGTCACGAAACATCTCTTCGATCGTCATCCGCTTGGCAAACAACTCTGAGATCCGTACCGCATTTCCTTGGAGATTGGTCATCAAGAACCAGCATTCGTCACGCTTCTTGGCCAGTCCCTTTTTCCAGCGGATGACAATGTGGTGATCAACCGGATTTCGCTTGCGGTAGGCCACATTCCGTAGGCATCGACAGATCCCTTTTTTCACTGGGAAGTCCCGGAGATTGCCTTCGTAATCAGTCGCTTGCACCCACACATCGGGCACGATACGGATGACGTACTGAAACCGAAGTTCTTGGCACAGACGGGCCATCTCGGTGCGTCCGAAGCCTCGATCGGCCAGCAAGATTACCCGCACTCCATCAGGAAGCATGGTCCGGAATTGCCGCAAGATGGCTTCCTCCAGTTGGTGTTGACGCTGGTGAAATTCCTCCTCCGGATAACTGGCCCACAGCAGCGGAATGGCTCGCCCATCGATGGCCGCGCACAGAGCGATCGTACGAAACTGTCGCACCTGGACCCAGTCGATGCTTACCACCAATGGCTTCTTTCGCTTGGGGCGGACCAACTGCCGAATCACTCCCTGCATGGCCGAACTTACCTGCACACGATGGTTATTGGTAAACCGCCACGCACGCTTGATCCTATGCTTGGCGGTAGTCCCTGTCAAGCGGCGGCCCAGTTCGGCAAGGCTGACCCTGCCGACGTCCAGAGCACCGGCCACCAAATCGCCGAGCGTTTTCGCTTGACTCAGACGCAAACCGGCACATACAGTAAGGACCCAGCTAAAGGCTTCCATACGATCCATGGCGGTTCCCTCCGTGTTCTTGGGTTGGAATCAGGACTGTTGATACCCAACTTCATACCCAATAACGCGCTGCGTGACACCGCCAATTTTTATGCGCCCACGCACACCTCGCCCGGAAAACTGGGGATGGCTCAGCATTTGGAAAGCCAAAACAAGATTGCCAGCAGAGGAGCCCGTACAGGCAGATGACGACTGAACAGAGAACCCCAGTAGGCCCTCGAATCAAGTACTTTGTGAATCGGGAGAGTCGCTTTGTGCATCGATGAGAATACATGCGAGAATCCGACAGCATTGCAACAGCGAGATAATCCGCTGCATCAAAGACTCCGCCTTGCAAATAAAAGCTATGCGGAATAGAGTCCCGAATAAGCTTGATTACAACTCAGTCAATTCCGTCATCATCTCGCCAATCACGCAATATATTCACAAGTTCCTCAAATCTCTCTTGGTTAACCTTCTGAGATGTTAAGAAGAACGACGCATTCTCGTCACCAATCAGGGGAACCTTTGCCATAACGGTACTGGTGTCCACAGGTACGCCTTTGCTCAGGTGAGTGAAATCACCCTCAACCGTTCTCGCACTCCATTTGTGAACGTTGAAAAACTGTACTGGAAGTTCCAGTTCCTCTAGGGAGAACAACCTTTTCGCCTGCCGCTCGATATCACGAACGGCTTCCATATCAGCTCCATTTCTCCAACCGGAAATTACCATTAAATTGAGGCGGAACAACCGATCGAGCGAATTTTCCACTCGATACGTATCGTTCGAACGCATTTGGCGCATAGCTGGAGATGACTCGAACGAATCGAACGCTTGCAACTTTTCATCCAAAATTTCTGGCGGGCAAAAGTAGCTACATAAGAAGAGAGCAGCCCATATGGAATGACGAGCAGCCTGGGCTTTTGTCACGGGGCTAATTCCGTCCTCTCCTGCAACGTGAGGAGCATCGGAAAGAAGCCACTGTTTGTACAGGCCGTGCTTCTCGTCAAAAAGGTCTGCAGCTATGCGGCACGCCTCGTTGGAATCTAAGGCATTGAGGTGCTCGAATAGCTTCAGCACTCTCCTATCCGTCAGAATCATCTTGATTACGCTGACTCCGAACCCACCCGGTTCGAGCCCCCCGAGCACAGCAATGTCACTGGAAACGCTAGGTTCATGCAGTGTGCTTATCAGATATTCGATCGACGAGGTATTGGCCTCTTCGATCGAATTCTCTATGCGTTTCTGCTGAACAGTTGCCCGGTTGTTCGATGAAACAGGGTTAGCTTCAAGTAAATTGCTCTGAAAGCGCGCACTACGAATGCGAACGAACAGAACAACTAAAATAAGCGTAATAAAGGCAATTATACCAAGTCGTTGGTAGTTATTCATGGTAAACACCTACGAGAGATTACAGGAAACTTGTCAGCAATTCGGCTGCACTTTCGCACTCTAGCTGCTTTGCGTACGCCTGCGCGGCAATGCTCTCGCTCGCGTGAGCTCGCTGTGAGCGAGAGAGAAAGCCTAGCGCGAATTCGAACCGAAACAGTGCCGTCGCCTCTAACCAATGTGTGCGCAATTGACGATCTGAAAGTTCGCAGAACTTTGCTTTCCACATCTGCAGATACGAAATACTTTTGCCATAAGAATACCGCAGGTTGGCTGTAGTGTATACGAGCATAGGCTTTTCAGCGCAATCGCAGATATTCCTGTTTGTTGTCGGCCTAGTTGTTCTGCTTGTAGAACTTGAACATCATCCCTGATCGTGGTCCGTTACCCTTTGAAAGGTCAATAGTGCCTCCATTTTGCAAATCACAGCTCCCTTGTTGCGTATACGTTGCTGACTCCCTGAACTGCTCATCACTTCTAAGGACAATCAGCCCGTGCGAATTCTTGCAATCTTTAATCACCACCTTAACTGTGTGTCCAAAATCAGCATCAGCTATAGTTGTTTGCTCGCTTAAATCCTCCACCCAGCACGGTGGCGTTCCACCAATAATAGTCTGAGAATTGTCAGGCCAATCGCCGACGCCGAATGCATATCCGTGGCAATTGGTTTCCCAATCGAGCGCTCCGCCTCCCTGGTATCCCTCATACACCCAATCCCAATATCGAATAGCATCAGCCTCTACATACTGTTTGTTATTGATGGTCACAGGCCAGCTCGGAGGCGTTACAACACGCTTTTTAACATACAAGTCGCCTCGACAATTCGTCGCATTGACGGTTGCAACTGTGATGGTTACAGGGATGTAGTCGTTATACCACTGACCAGGACCATACGGCATTCGTACAGCCGCGTAATATTGCCCCGTCGTCTGTGCATGGACGTCGACAAATAGTGCGGCTGTAAACGCCATGAAGTACATCGAACGCATAAACGTTGTCATGAAAGTTCTCCTGCTAAACGAAACTGCGTTATTGCCTTCAAACAAATGCATTACTTTCGGTAATTCTGGCCCACGGACAACGCTCTTAGGTGCCGCAGTCCATCTCGAATCGACCTGAGGTGCGGGCGCCGATCGCGGCCGTCGGGGCGGAGGGTGGTGGGGAGTTCGGCCATGGCTAGATGAGCCTGCGAGGCGCGCAGGATCATCTCGCTGGCGAACTCCATGCCAGAGCTTCGTAGGCCCAGCCCCAATACCTTCTGCCGATCGAAGGCGCGCAGCCCACAGTGCCAGTCGCGAATGGGCGTGCGGTAAAGCAGCCGCCCCAGCCCTGACAGCACCGGGTTGCCGATCCAACGATGATGCCAGGGCATTGCACCCGGCTCGATCCCGCCGGCAAACCGATTGCCGACCACCAGATCGAATCCTTCCTCTAATTTGGCCACGAAGCGAGGAATGTCGCCAAAGTTGTAACTGCAGTCGCTGTCGGCCATCACGACGTACTTGCCACGCGCCGCCACGATGCCGCCTCGCAAGGCTGCGCCGTAACCCTTCTCCTCCACGTGCACCACCCGCGCTCCAGCCGCCTCGGCTACCGCAACCGAATCGTCCGTGCTGCCATTGTCGGCGATCAGGATTTCGTACGCTGGCATCTCGCTGGGCGGATCGACGTCCGCCGAGGATGATTCGGCCTCGTGTTCGCTTCCCTTTTTCGCGTCAGCCCCCAACTCTTGAGCGTTGGCTGCAAGGGCATCGCGCAGTCCGGCAGCGCGACAGGCCTGGTGGGCTTCAGCGATGCACGCGGTCAACGTGCGCGATTCGTTCAAACAGGGCATCAGGACGGTCAGCAGCACACTGGTCGGGGTACCGTCCCCGGAGGCCGGTTCGTTGGTGGCGCGTGCGTCGACGTTGGCCGCACCGTGCGGCGGATCGATGCGCACCGGCTCGACGGGCGAGCGGCCGGCCGTCGAATCGGACGCGGCGCGGTGCGGTGCTTGCGTTTGTTGGGTGGACGTGCTCATGTGCGTTACCATGGTGACTCGGGCCATGTTGGTTGAAATCGTTCGCGTCGGTGGTCCATTCCGTTCACAAGTGTGTTAGTGGGCGCTGGTTTGGTGTTTGGGTTCCAGCTTGATTCTTGTTCATTCAAGTGTTTTGTGAAATTTGATTTGTGAAATTGGGTTTTGGGGTCACGCCAGGGACTGGCGTGGCACAATGAACAGCCATCACGCCAGGGACTGGCGTGGCACTATAGTGGCCCGGCAGTCCCTGCCGGAACGGCCCTTCCAGCTCGAGCCCTCCCCGCTTGAGCCCTTCCAGCTTGAGCCCTCCCCGCTCGCATTACTCGCGACCCTCCCAGGGGGAGGGTGGGGGATATGCTCATTGACGTACCTCCAAGCTCATTCGGGTAGCTCCATGCTCACAATGCACTTCGATGTTCACTCTGGTAGCTCAATGTTCAAGCTCGTAGCTCGATGCTCACGCTCGTAGCTTGATGTTCACTCTGGTAGCTCGACGCTCTGGCTGTCGTGGCGGTTGCCGAGCCAGCGATAGACCTGTGGATCGATCTCGTACGGAACATGGTGCACGCTGCCGTCGACCATGGCAAAGTTGACGCCGGTCGAATGAGCCGACCCGAAACTGCCGATCGATATCTCACCCACCGTATCCCGCTTCAAAGGCCAATGCGGATGCGTGCTGCGGTGATTGTCGTTGTTGAATCCGCCATACAGCGGCTCGTTGTCGCCCCAGTCAAAGCCCGTGCGATACGCGTCCCGCATCACGTACTTTTCGCCAAACAAAAACGTGTGACTCGTGCCGTCGGTTACCTGAGCCATCCGCACGCTGCGGGCCAGCCAACTGATCCCCGACCAATCGGCCGGCGGCTTGGGCCACTGCCGCGTGCGAGCCAACCGATTCGCTTCTTTCAAGTCGTCCGGACCAGGAAAGTTCAGCGGCCAACTGATCAGTTGCTGCGGATCGGGCGTCCCGTCGCCAGCGTTGACCGCGTAGTCGCCCCGCACGGTCGACGGCAGCGGCTCGGTCACTCCGATCGGACGCGGACAGCTCTGGCACTGCGGTTTGAACCCCAGCGGCTCGCCGCCACGACGGCTGGGACAGTTGTAGATCGGCACCGGCGAGCCGACGCGCTGGTGCAAGTCGGCGTTGCGCTGATCGGGATCCGAGTGATACGAACCCAAGTGGTACAGCGCCGATTGCTCGACGAACGGCAGCAGCGAGTAGGGCCACGCACCGGGCTGGCCGGCCGGCGAGCTGATGTCCGCAAAGCCCTGCCATTGGTAGCCCCAGCCGCCCGAGGGAAAACGCTGGTGAGCCGATTCGAAGTTGTGCGCCGCCAGGGCCAGTTGCTTCAAGTTCGACTGGCACTGCATCCGCCTGGCCGCTTCCCGCACCGCATGCACGGCGGGAAGCAACAGACCGATCAGCACCCCGATGATGGCGATCACCACCAGCAGTTCCACCAGCGTCATACCACGCCGTTGCACCCCACCCACCCGCTTGCGCCTCAGAACCATACCGCACGATGCAACAGCCGCCCTACCTGCCCCGTGTATCCACACCCCACCCTCCCGCTTGCGGGAGGGTCGCGGGCACGGGGCGTGGTCGGCCCCTCCGCGCTCGCGGGGGTGCAACCCACCCTCCCGCTTGCGGGAGGGTCGCGAGTCATGCGAGCGGGGAGGGCCCGAGCGAAGAGGGCCCGAGCGGGGAGGGCCAACCATGCGACGCGGGCATTCGACCGCAGCCGAAACACACGGTGCGAGTAGTTGAATTGTGCAAGCGGGGCTCGGCAGGGACTGACGGGCTACATTGTGCGTTCCCGGCAGGGACTGACGGGCTACATTGTGGCTTCCCGGCAGGGACTGCCGGGCTACGATGGACAGGGAACGACGGAGGACAATCCTTGACTGAGGAACCCAGACTCTCATCGCTGGCCCTCCTCGTGCAAGTGAGTGTGCAGCAGGTCGACGCGAAACCGATGCATCGCACCGTCGGATAAAGCCACGTCAACGATCACCCCCAAGTTCTGACCGCGGGGCAACTGGAGGGCTGACGGCGGCGCTGAGCCAACCGAGGTGGCGGCGGAGCCATCCGTGGAAGCCGTCACGCCGGAGGCCGGCTCGGGAACGAACTCCAGCAACAACGCTGGGACGACGTCGCCGCGATCGTCAATTATCTTGACGACGCGAGGATCGATGCACTCGCACGACGCGCGCAGATGCTCGACCTGCGCTGCCACTGGCAAACCGACTTGTTCGAAAGGCAAGCACAGGTAACCCGGCCGATCGGCCAGCACGATCCCAACATCGAAGACCGGCTCCGCCGGGCGAGAGCCAATGGAAGTACCTTGGCCGGTGGCAACCCGCTGAGTGAACGCCCCTTGGTCGCTGGCCGAAGAAAGCCCCACCGCGTTCATCTCACCGCAACCTACCACCAAGAGAAGACTCACGGCGAGTGAGTAGTGAGTAGTGAGTAAGGGCGCATGAGGCGGCCCTCCTATGCTATCACCATGTCGCTGACTGGTCGGGCAAGACGAGGACAAGAGCAGTCGAGCGACTTCACCCGTTATTGTGCAGATCGGCGCCTTCAAGTCAAGCTTTTTGTCGGATTTTTTTCAAGAAAGTCTGGACGGTGGTTTTTTGGGGAGCGGAGGGATGGGCAGGCGGTGGTTTGTTGGTGGTAGTCGTGGTGTAGAAGCGGCGGTTGTTGCCATGCAGGCTGTTGCTGGACGAGCGCTGCTGAGGCGGGCGATCCTGGTCCATCCCTCTCGGCTCGAGCCCTCCCCGCTTAGGCGCTCCCACTTAGGCCCTCCCCGCTCGCATTACTCGCGACCCTCCCCGGGGGAGGGTGGGGGAATTTGGGAGAACCAATCCTTGCATTACTCGCGACCTTTTCACGGGAGGGTGGGGGCGAGATTGCTGCGGGCTCGCTCCTTGCACTAGTCGCGACCCTCCCGCAGGCCGGGAGGGTGAAAGATACAGTGCGGTTGCAGAATACAAGCCTTAGCATTGAGTTGCATGGTCTGCGCCAGCAAAAGGCGGAGCGTGTAAAGGCTGTGGTGATGTTGCACTTGTTTGCTCAGCTCTTCCGAACGGAGAATTCGCGTTTGTTCTCGCCCTACCTGTTCGCGCGCGGCGTGCCGATTCTGCTCTACCGACGCTCCCGTGCAGAAGATCGACAGTTCATCTTGCAGCACACCATGTCGAGGAGCGATTGTTCGCCCCCGAGGAACATGACGGTTCGTTTTTCAATTGGTTGCATTTGCAGTCAGCGATATGGGTCGGTCGTGGCACGAGTTGAACTTGGCATTCCGCCAAGAACCTTGGGAATGCAACACTGACCTAGTGCGTCGCACTAAGCTCTGAGTTTGCGTTAAGCGTGTGTGAATATTTTTGATGGAACGGCTGGGTTGGAAGTGAGCTTGACCCTTTAGCTGAAAGGAACTCCGTCGCGTAGAACAATTCTTTGCAACTAACGATCGTCTGTTCGAGTAGGCTGCGGAAACATTCAGGCAGTAGAGAGCGGCGAAGGCGAAGTCGGGGCGCGGCCGAATTTCAAATGAACTTTGGAACCTGGCGTGTCAGGTAGCTGAGGTTGTCCGGGAATTAGATTAATGTAAGCGCAAGGGCCTCGATGGGCTATGTTTCTGCCAAGGAAGTAGAAACGGACGCCCCATGGAGGACCCAAGGATGAGTAAGCGTGCCACGGTGGGCACGACATTGGCGTCGCTGGTGCAGATGGCCGTGCCGCTTTGCCAGCAGGCCGAACGTGAAGGTCCATGCACGGGGCCCGGCCGCAAGCCGGAGATTCTCGACTGGGTGCTGGCGGTGTTGATTATGGTCGCCATATTGAAACGAAAAAAGAGCCAATCGTCGCAATATCGCTTCCTCGACGAACATCGCAGCCAGTTGAAGCGACTGCTGGGAACGTGCAAGTTCCCAGCGCGGAGTAGGTATGTTGACCGATATCGACGGGCCCACGGCTTATTCAAGCATGCGATCTAGTTGCACGGCGAAAAAGCGATCGCTGCAGGCGTGGTCGATGTCAAAGATGTGGCCGTGGACAAGATCCTCGTCGCAGCGCGCGGTCCATTGCGGCACCAAAGCGACCGCAAGAGGAAACGCATTCCCAACGGACCGCGCGGTGTCGATCGCGACAGCGACTGGGGCTGCTCCAAGCACGACGGGTGGGTGCAGGGCTACAGCTTTGAAGTGGTTGTCACGGCCACGAAGGCGAGCACCGCCTTTCCGTTGCTCGCTTCGGCCGACCGGGCGAGCGCGAGAGAGACGCGAACCTTTGCGGAGAAAATCGGCGCGCTGCCAGAGTCGACCCAACATGTCACTGCCGACAGCGGCTACGACAGCAATGCTTTGGGCGAGTGGGATGCCCTGTTTTTTTGTACCGGGAGTTATGAGAGTCTCGGTTAAGTAACGGGTAATGGTTCCTCTTCTCGGCTGTGC
>BPJV01000008.1 GCA_026004795.1 Pirellulaceae bacterium
TTTGCGGCAGTTCATTCGGCTGGCTGAGCACGCGGGCGTGTTGGTCATGGTCAGTGGCGTGGTCGGCAGCAACTCGCATCGGCCGTTAGACCCCGAAGAATTCCGTGGCTTTGCGCTGGCGGACGCTTTGGCCCCTTTGGTGTTCATCAACCAGAAGGACACCAAGGCGGCTCAGATGTTTACGCTGGCCCACGAATTGGCTCATCTTTGGCTTGGCAGATCCGGAATCTCAGACGTCGATGTCGCCGTGGTTCCGGGCCGCCGTGTGGAACGATGGTGCAACGCCGTGGCGGCCGAGTTGCTTGCTCCCGCGGAGATCGTTGCGCGCCAGTTGCAGGAAGGGTGAACCGCTTGCCGAAGCTGCCGCCAGGTTGGCCCGGTTCTTCAAGGTCAGCACGCTCGTCGTGCTCCGACGGCTAAAGGACGTCGGGTTCGCCGAGTGAACGAGAATTCACAGCAGCGTATCGCGCGGAGCTGGAGCGGCTGCGGCATCTGAAACCCAAAGGGTCCGGTGGCGGAGACTTCTACAACACGCTGGGGGCTCGCGTGGGCAAGCGCTTCGCCACGGCGGTCATCACCAGCACGCTCGAAGGCCAGACGCCGTTCACCGAGGCCTTCGATATTCTCGGTGTTCGCAAGACAGCAACCCTGCTCCAGGAAGCCGAGCGACTGGGGGTTGTCTGATGCGGTACCTGCTGGATGCCAATGTATTTATCACGGCGAAGAATCTGCATTATGGATTCGACTTCTGCCCGGCGTTCTGGGACTGGCTGCGGCTCGCGCACGAGCACGGCACGGTGTTTAGCATCGAAAAGGTCCACGACGAACTCATGGCACAGGACGATGAGTTGACCGGATGGGCCGAGGGCGTGCGAAGACTCGTTCTTTATCCAGCCGGACCAGAAGACGCTTGTAGGCCATGGGCAAGGTTTCTGCCTGGGTGCAAACACAATCCGTACACACCGGCCGCCAAAAACACGTTCTTCCTGAAAGCGGACTACTACCTGATCGCTGCAGGCTCTGGCAGGACACTTCGCCGTCGTTACCCACGAGCGCCCCGCCGCTACCGTGAACAAAGTTAAGATACCCGATGTGTGTATTGCGTTGAAACTTCGGGTGGTGACACCCTTCGAGATGCTGCGCATTGAACGCGCCCGATTCGTGTTGCGTAGTGGCTCCAGCGGAAACACGTGAGAAAGCAAATGGCAAAAAGAAGGACACGGGGATCGACGGCAACCCGACCGGCTCGGCGGCGCTCGCGCAACAACCGACCGCAAGTGCCGTTCCCGTACAAGCTGGTGCTGAATCAGTGGCTCTTGTCTCTGTTCAACGTCGACCAGCCTCGACAGACTGGCGGAGCATCTGCGCAGTGAGTCCCTGGAGGGGCTCGACGAGAACAACGTCCATCGTTTTCACCACGCGCTGACGGCGCACTTTCCCGAACTGACCGAGCCTGCCGACGGAATTGCTGCTGGAATACGATCAGAACATCGTGCGGCACACGCTGCAGCTCAATCGAGCCGCGAATCACACGTGGCGAGCAGCCGATCGTCTGGAAGTATTTTCAATACCTGGCCTTGCTGTTCACGGAAATCTATCTGGACCGGTACTTCCGCGATCCGGACGCGCTGTTGGCGGCCATCAACGAGCAAATCGACAGGTACAACGAAGACAAGCCGGAAGCGGACCAGATCGCGAAGCTGGATGATTCGGCGGAATCCTGGTCGCAGCTCAACAAGCTCGCGTTCTGGATGGCCACCGGCAGCGGCAAAACCCTGCTGATGCACGCGAACATCCTGCAGTACCAGCACTATCTGGCCCGGCCGGACAATCATGAAGTGCACCGAGGGCGGAAGCTGAACCGCATTCTGCTGCTCACGCCGAACGAAGGACTGAGCCAACAGCACCTGCGAGAGTTCGAGGCGGCCGGAATCGACGCGGAGATTTTTAACAAGGACGGCCGCGGCCTGTTCGCCGGCAAGTCGGTGGAGATCCTTGAAGTCACCAAACTCAAAGAGGAAATGGGCGACAAGACGGTCGCAATCGACGCCTTCGAGGGAAACAACCTGGTGCTGGTGGACGAAGGGCACCGCGGAACCAGCGGCGGCCAGGACGGCGCGTGGCTCAAGGCCCGCAACGCGTTGTGCGAAGACGGTTTTTCGTTCGAGTATTCCGCCACGTTTCAACAGGCCGTTTCGGGCAACGCCGGGCTGACCGATCTGTACGCCAAGAGCATTCTGTTCAATTATTCGTACCGTTACTTCTATGGCGACGGGTTCGGCAAGGACTATCAGATCCTCAATCTGGACGATGACACGCAGGCGCAGCATCTGGAGCTGTATCTGGTCGCCTGCCTGCTGACGTTCTATCAGCAACAGCGGTTGTATCGCGAACACGAGGCTGAGTTTCGCCCGTTCAACATCGAAAAGCCGCTGTGGATTTTCGTCGGCGGCAGCGTCACCCAGACGCTCGCCAATCGAGATGCGTCCGACATCGTCGAGATTCTGAAGTTTCTTGCCCGCTACGTTTCGAATCGCAACGGAAAGCGTTGAGCGAATCGAGCGGGTGTTGAACCAGGGGCTGGTGACGGCCAACGGCAGAGAACCTGTTTGCCGGCCGCTTTACGTACCTCAACACGACCGGCCTAGACCGCTTCGCAGATTTATGATGACACGCTGGCCACGCTCTTCAACGCTCCCGGAGGCGGGGGTGCTGTACGTCGAGAATCTGAAGGGAGCGACGGGCGAAGTGGCTCTGCGATTGGGCGCCGAGAATGATGCCTTTGGCGTGATCAACGTGGGCGATGATTCGAAGCTCGTGAAGCTGTGCGAAGAGCACGGAATGGAGACAGGCGAACGGGAGTTTTCCAGTTCGTTGTTTCATGAAATCAATAAGCCCGAGTCGACGGTGAACGTGTTGATCGGGTCCAGAAAATTCACGGAGGGGGTGGAGCAGTTGGCGCGTCAGCACGATGGGGCTGATGAACATCGGTCGCGGCGAGGGTGCCCAAATCATCCAACTTTTCGGACGCGGCGTGCGACTGAAGGGATACCGGATGAGCCTCAAACGGAGCAACCGCACAAGCCTTCCCGAAGGCGTCCAGCGACCTCGCTTTATCAACCTCCTGGAGACGCTTAGCATTTTTGGTATCCGTGCCGACTACATGGCCGAATTCCGTAAGCATTTGGAAGAAGAAGGATTGCCGACGAACGACGACCGGGTAGAGTTCTTGCTCCCTGTCATCAGGAACCTGGGCAAGCGATCGCTGAAAACGATTCGCCTCAAAAAGACGATCAATGGCGTGAGCACCGAGTTCGGGGATGCGTTTAGGAAGCTCGGCCCTGTGCCTACGGTTCAACGACCGGATCCAGCCCGCGATCCATCGACGGAATACCTGCAGAGAAACAAGGTAGTGTTGAATTGGTATCCCAAGATTAAGGCGATCAAGTCCGCGGGCATTGGCGGAGACGATTCATCCGAACGCCCCAACCAGGCTCATCTCACGGCGCAGCATACGGCAATGCTCGATATGGATCGGTTGTACTTCGAGCTGGAGCAATTCAAAGCCGAACGTGGATGGCATAATTTGAACCTGACGCGCGAAGGGATTTCCGAATTACTTGCCGATGCGAGCTGGTACCATCTTCTGATTCCTGCCGAAGAGATGGCTTTCGATGCGTTCGAGAAAGTGAAGCTGTGGGAAGAGATCGCCTTGGCACTGTTAAAGAAGTACACCGAGCGATACTACACGTTCCGCAAGAAGGAATGGGAACTACCCCATCTCGAATACCATGACCTGGAAGAGACCGATCCAAACCTTCTGGGTGCGGGGCAGACGCCCGACGATGCCTACTACCGAATCCTAATCGACCAGTCGCAGGAAGAGATCGTCGCCAAACTGGAAGAGCTGAGGGGATTGATCGAACGCGGCGAATTCAAACCCTGGGAGTTTCGCACGCTCAAGGCAATCTGGTTCGGCAGCCATCTGTACCAACCGCTACTGCACTGCCGGGAACAGGTTGTGGAGATTACTCCGCTGCCACTGAACCAGGGCGAAGCTCGCTTCGTCGAGGATCTCAAGTCGTTTTGCGACCAGAATGAGGAATTTTTCGAGGACAAAGAGCTGTACTTGCTTCGCAATTTGAGCAAGGGCCGCGGCGTCGGTTTCTTCGAAGCCGGCAACTTTCATCCGGACTTCATCTTGTGGCTGTTGGCCGATGGTCTGCAGCATGTCGTGTTTATCGATCCCAAAGGCATCCGCAACATCGGCCCCGACGATCCGAAGGTGCAGTTCTACCAAACGGTCAAAGAGATCGAATCGCGACTTAACGATCCCCAGACCAAACTGCATTCGTTTCTCATCTCCAACACGCCTTCCCACACCATGCGTATGCTTTGGGGCATAGAAAAAGCCGACATGCAGGCCCGCCACATCGTGTTCCAGGAAGATGAGGGATACGTCCGACAGGTCTTGGAATCCTGCGTGGGCGAGCATCTTCCCAGCTGATCCACTCGGGGTCATTCGATAGGTTTGAAGCAAGTCACGGGTGAGGACAGGCTGTCGGCACGGATCGCAGGGGAGAGAAATCGAGCCCCTAAGGAAGAACGTAACCGTTCGCCGCTCAGTCGAAAGGGCGAGGCTGCTCCCGAGCCGATTCCTTAGCCCGCTTGTCCTGTGCGGCTCAGCGGGAGCCTCGCCCTCCCACAATCGCACCCCGTTGTGTAAGCCGTGAACGACGACGCGTTTGCTTACAAGCACGAAGCGCCAGCGAGTGAGTCGAGGTATTTTCAGGGATAAACACTCGCTGGCGCTTCGTGCTTGTATTGAAAAACGGGATTCCCTCCACCCTAAAATACTATCTCGGGGCGTGAACGGTTACGGAAGAACTGCGTCACCAGGAGAGATGACATTGAATCCGAAATCTTCGAGGCGCTGCGCAATGCGTTGTGATGGGCGCTGCGGCGCAAAACACGCGTATTTCCCTTGTTCTGTGGCAAACCAAAACAGCGGTTGCGCGATGATCTCACCAGATTTCGTAATCAATGGTTCTTGGGAAATCTTGTAGCCGCGCAGCAAGCCTACCAGCCACTTGCGATGTTCTTCACCAATGATCTCCATCAGGTCAGCAACATCGTCCATCGGACTGCCAGTTTTTTCCACCTTTGGACGATACTCGAGTATGTCCATGCATTCTCCCAGCACATCGTACAACCGTCGGGCGTGCATGTCGGCTCGGTTTTCCGCGAATAGAACCAACATCGACCTGGCTCGTGTCATCGCCACGTAGAGATTGTTTGCCAGCACACCGACTTTTTCCGAGACGTACCAGTCAACGCCGGGCACGATCACGATCTCAGCGTCGTAGCCCTTGAACGAGTGAGGTGTTGTTGCCAGGAGCACGTCGCCACGGCGCTCGAAGCGGCCTGTCTGCACACTGAGAGTAACGCCAATTTCCGCCATGCGCGGAGCGACTTCTCGCTCAAGCCATCGCTTGATGTTTTGGCCGTTGTAGAGCAGACAGATGTCTGCCGGATCAACACCTTCAACTTCGATGAGTTGTCGACAGAATTGGCCGATGGCTTGCATTTCCTGGCGAGTGCTGGTGAACTGCCGAAACGTAGGTTTCGGTCCTTCGATTTGATTGAAACGTATGGTCCACCATTGCGCATCGCCGCGCGCGGTTCGCTCGACCAAACCGCGGCTGAGTAGTTCTTTATGATCCGCGTCATCCTCCGGTGGCTGCAATCGATAAAGGACGTTCAATGTGAATTCGATAATCGGTTTGGTACTGCGGAAACTCTCATTCATCACCGTCGAACGCCCGCGCAGGTCCAAGCCGAACTCGGACCACCTGGGCGTACCCCTTCCGTAAATGTTCTGCGCATTGTCGTAGAAAATGTTGACAGCACGACTGTTCGCGTCGGAGCCATCTACCTGTCGAACCAGCGCCGACAACAGCTTCAGAGTATTGGGGCCCATATCCTGGGCTTCGTCGATGAACAAGGCGTCGCATGCCGGTTGTATCTCGTTCGCCGGACGTCGTTCCAAGAATGCCGCCGCTGCGTCGTCATATTCGAAGCGGAAATCGCTAGCCCGTAATCCCACCTCGGGCAGCATCCGGTCGAGGATTTCGCGGATGTGAAGCAGGGAAACACGTTCCCACGGAAAGTGCGTTCCTTCGGCCGCTTGTTCCCAGGCTGTTTCGATCGAATTCGCGATGAGCGCTTGGAGAGAACGATTTGCAAATACGGCCCAAATCCGTGCGTGGGGCTGATCGGAAAAGCGTTGGACGGTCTTCGCTAGCCAGTGAGCTAGAACGATCGTTTTTCCACTCCCAGCGACGTCTCGGACCAAACGTGGTTTGCCGTCCAATGTCAGCCCACACAACCGCTCCTGTTCCCTTGACAGGACCGGCCGGAGCAGTTTCCGCGTGGAAATCTGGTAGCCCAATGAGTTCGTGTTGACGGCATACACATTTGCCCCGGTCTCGCGGACCGCCTCGCGATTCGGCGGCGAGTAGATCTCCCTGGCGGGAACTTGTTCCCAAAAGAGCTTGCGTGCACGCTTCCTCAACACACGGGGCGAAAGAAAGGGCAACAACGGGTGCAAATAGGGCTCTTGCATTTCGGCGCGACTGGCCAGAACCAGACAGGCTTCGCGTGCTCGACTCAACGCCACATTCACCAGCCGTTTCCATTCATCGTATGGCCAACTGTAGCTTCCCGCGTTGACCGTGTCGAAGATCACTACGTCGGCTTCGGCCCCTTGTTGGCTGTGAACCGTTGAAGCAGACCAGGTGTGCAGTTCATTCTGTGCCAGATAGACTGCGATACGATGCGCCTGAGCTTTGAATGGTGATATGAACATACCATTACATGAACGCAATTCTGTATCGGTGAACAGGCGATCCAAGATGGTCGTTGTAAGGCGGCGCACCCAACTTCGATTTCCCGGGCCTCGCTCGGCTCGAATCGATGGCCAATCACTCGTCTCTTCATCCAGCACATACCATATCGCGCGTGGTTGATCTTGGAGCACCATCGGCAGGCGGTATTTCCGGTCTCCGACTTCCGGTGCCGTCTCTAATTGGCCAGCGTACTGGAAATTCGACACGACATGGCATACGTCGCGGTGCATCCGGTGCTGTTCACGCAGCACGTGAACCCCCACTTCCTCGGACCCGAAATGATCCAGATGACTCAAACCGCTCTTGGCTAACCACGTCATCTGATGGGTTGGCAGAACGCGACTGATGCGACTGATCGGGGCAAGCTGCTTCGAATCGCCTACCAATACCACACGGCGAGCCGCCAGGAGAGATAGGGCGGCTGTGGCGGCGCGAGAAATCAATCCGGCTTCGTCAATGAACACCGTCGTGAACGGAGCCAGCCCATGTTCGATACTATGTTTCACGGCCTCCGTGGTCAGGAATGAGGTCGCGCGAAACGCTGTTGCGACGACACATCGCACCTCGTCGTCCAGAAAGTTGCGGCGCGCAGCATCCCGCATCTGCATCCGCAGTTTCTTGATCTCTACACGAATCATTGCCTTTTCGACGGAACTGGTCGTTCTCGCCAGGCTCTGGAGGTGGCTTTCGATCCGAGAGAGAAACTCGGTTTCCGTGCCTCGGAGCATGTCCTCCAATCGGTTTTCGGTGAAGACCTTGAACGATGCACCCTTTCCGATTCGCAGCAGCGCACCACTTTCTAGGATTTGTGGTGCCACTTCCCTGGCGGCTTTACCCAGAGCGATCGCAGCAGCGTCGGTGGCTCGATTGGTCGTAGAGACGATCAAAATGCGCTCGCCGGGATCCACCAGGGACCGCACGGCTTGCTGGCCCATGGTGAACGTCTTCCCGGTACCGGGAGGTCCCCACAGGACACTCCAGGCCTTGGACCACCAGCGACTGAGTTCCGGCAGGCCAACATCGCGGTACTCGAGCACGTCCGGGTGGATTCCTCCTTCGCTTGCGCAAAGCCGATCGACGAGGGCCTCTTGGATTCGATCAAAGGCGGGTTCGTTGTAGATGGCATGGAGAAACGCCAAAAACTCGAATGGGCGAACAAAGAATGATCCTGTTGTCGGAGGATGTTCAGGATCCGCCACGATGACAAAGATGCGCCCGGTCGCATCGTCGACTTCGAGAATCTCTCCCATCCACACGATGGAATCGTCGATCTCAATTTCGTCGTTCCCCTCGGGAAATCCTTCCGCCGCATCTGCATCAGAACGCGGTAGGTATAAAGGGCGAAAGGCCGTTGCTCCCTCCCAAGTCCAATCAAACTCCACACGGTGGCCAACCTGCAGGACGTAGATCGTTCCAATATCACTCTTGGATACTAGGCCTACGCTACGGCAGCGGAGATGCTTCCACTTGACAGAAGCACGATACTCGCGACGAACCGCCTCTTGTGCATGCTGCAAGACGTCTCGGCCCGTATCCGGAAAATGCAACCGAATAGGCTGTTCCGCTTGGATGAAGTCCGACTGCAGTGCTTCCAAGTCGTCATCGCGGCTGAGGCTACTCATGTTAAGCGCATTGTGCTAGTAGTCGCCAGTACATGAACACGTGCCTGCAAACAATACCTACCGGGAGTGCGATAGCCGTGTTCGCTCCGAGCCCTTTGAGCGGTCCAGCAAGCTCGCCGGTCGAGGCTCCAGCGATGCATCGAAGCGCGTGAACGGCGCAGTTGTCAGGCAATCGGATTTCAACGTCGTTTCGTTCCATGATTGCAATTCATCATAACGAAGATGCAGTGGCGAATGCCGGGATCAGATGGAGGTCTTGCAGCGGGTTATGGAGCATGAGATTGTGCATTTGGTGGAGCTGCTGGTATGGGGCGAGTCGCGGTCTGGGGCGGAGCGGTCTGGATCGATTGCCGAGCGGTTCTTCGGACATACGGATCATCGCCATCAACTGCTCCCCCGGGCCGAGCGGGTGCTGGACGCGCAGGGGATCAGGCCGGGGGATTGGGTGGCGTTCGAACATCACGGGCGGGAACACGTCGGGCGGGTCAACCGGCTGACGCGGCGGGTGACCGTGCTGGTCGAAGACCCGCAAGGCCGGCGGTACAGCGACGGCCGCCGTTACGCCAAGTTCTACGTGTGGGCCGACCGGATGCGCCCGGCTCCGGCGGCATTGTCAAAAGGGACGTGAGTGCGGCCGACCGGGGCGTAAGCTTCCAGCTTGCGACCGCCGCAGTTTCACGTTCGTGCCGCGGCGTTTACGCTTATAATATAATGGGTTTTACGGGAACATAGCGGTGTTTCCAACGTGGGGTCTGTTACGACAAGGGCTTGGTTGATGATTCGGATTCATATTTCGGCGGAAATCCATGAAGACCGGCGCGTCGTTTTGCAGTTGCCTGAGGAAACGCCCACCGGCAAAGCGGAACTGACGGTGACGATCTCTCCGCAGGGTGCGGCTACCAGTTCCGCCGGTCATTTGCGACAGCATTTCGGCAGCGTACACAGCGGCGATGCCAAATCGGCCGACAACGATCGCATCGATGCCGATTTGGCCCGTGCTTACGGCGATTCGCATGACAAGGCAACTTGATGCTGCTGGACACGTCCGGGCTTTTATGTTGCTTCGATGCTGACGACGATCGTCATCACGACGCTGTTGCATTCTATAAATCTGCGGCATCGAGGTTGGCGCACAATTATGTCATCGCCGAGTTTGTCGCGCTCGCGACGGCGCGACGGCTGCCTCCCCAACCTTCACTGGACTTTGCCGCGGCGATTTTCGCGGACGCGGAGGTGGAGGTCGTGTGGGTCGATCAGGCTCTTCACAACGAGGCGATGACTTTGCTGAAAGCTCAAACGGACAAAAACTATTCGCATTGCGACGCCGTGAGTTTTGTATTGATGCGGCACCGCAAGGTCAACGACGCCCTGACCACCGACGGACACTTCGAGCAAGCTGGTTTTCGGCGCCTTCTGCCGAGGTGAATTGGAAGCAGCGCGTTTGCAGCAATGCGGTTTCTGGAAGACGTTTGATCGCTGAGTTTGCAATGACTCAGACGGCATTGATAATCACCGGGGCTGAATTCTTGCGAATTTAGCTACGATGGTGTCATCGGCCAGGCCGGACCTTGCGGATCAGCGGCCCGAGATCGAACGGCGTCGCGGTCATCGCTTTTGGATGATAAACTTGAAACAGGTCCTTTTTCTCCGGTTAAGGTCAATCTATGGCGACGACGCTTGAGAAGATGCTAGTGCAGACTCCCGGTGTGTGCGGGGGCGCATCCGCATTGACGGGACGCGGATTACCGTGCATCGGTTGGCGGTGCTGTACAAGCGAGGCCTATCCCCGGAAGAGATCGCAGCGACCTATCCGCATTTGACGCTGGGACAGATCTATGCGGCGCTGGCCTACTATCATGCCAACCGCGTTCAGATCGAAGCGGAGCAGGCCGCAGATTATACCGAGTACGATCGATTGAAGCAGCAGCAGTATGAGACGGGAGAATGAGACTCGTCCGCTAGTACTTCGACGAGAACGCCTGCGAACTCGTCGTCATTATGGGTTCGCGGGCACGCGGCGTAGATCTCCTGACGACGCTAGTTTCCGGGCGCACCGGAACGAGCGACGGACCATAGCAAGAACAACCGCGAAACTCTACCTCAGCCAGTGGCTCGAAAACTGGGCACCACCTCATCCAGGCTACCGATCTCCCACGTGGTCTTGCGGAGATTGTTTTTCCAGCTCATCGATTTGACGGCCGATTTCTTCGGCCTCGGCACGCGTCTGGTCGCTCTTCTTCCGGTTCACGGTCGAAAAGTCGTACGACTCGTGCATGAGCTTGTTGTACTTTGCTTGCAGCTTGGTTTTGCGACTTCTTCCAAACATCGGTGTCGGTCTACGTCAGGCGTTGTTGAAGGGGTGGAGGGGTTGGGGGCGAGACCGTGAAAATTCAGTTGACCTCACAAGCTCCCGTGCTGCATCGTCCCGTTAATCGGAGTCGGTTCTTCGCAAAGATTCGGTAGCCGAGATCGAGTACGAAAGAAACGCCGGGCAGTCGTGCGAGTGCTACGAGCGGACCAAGCCCGACGGCAGCATACAAACGACGAAACACTTCGACGCCAGTGATCCAAGATCCATCGGGCAATCTTCCTTGGATCTCCGCCATGAACTCCTGCTTCGACTTGCCGTAGTTCGATGGACGAAACGTGGGATCGGCGATGTCCGTGAAACGAATGTTCTTCTTGCGATCCATCCAGCGAAGCATCCTGATTTCACGCAGGCAAAGCGGACATTCCCCGTCATAGAAGACTTCAACTTGCCATTCGTCGCCTGTTGGTTCGCTCATGATTCAGCTTCGGTGGTAGAAGTGGAGATGAGCCGAATCAAAACCTCGTTTCGACGCAGTGGCCCCGGCGTGAAAGGCGGATCGTAGCCGGCCGCTTCCGCTGTCGATTCACCCTCGAGTCCTCGCGACTGCATCCACTCGCGAAGTTTCGCTTCCTGCTCTTTGGCAACCCGCGAGTCGAGTCGGCCAGAGAACCGAATCACGGCGAAACGACCGCTCTCACGTTTGCGGATCTTCACACCACCGTCCTTCGGTTCGGGCACGCCCTCCGCGGCGACTTCCGTTGGCATCACGAAACCCATCGACACGTCCGACTTTCCAACTTCGCCTTCCATGAACACCGGAGTTGTCATGGCGATCTTTTGCTCGCCTTCGTTCGCTCCGCTGATGTACTGGAATAGCCGCATGAAGCTACCATCGCGACCCTGCGAGTCCATTTTGGAATCGGTGGTTACCAGCATCAGGTCCGGGTATTCGCGGACTTCGAACCTGCCGTCGGACTCGATCACTTTATATTGAGCGGACTCGTACCCCGCTCGAGTGGCCATCGTCAGTGCTAGCGTCCCCACCAAAGCGCCCCCGAGTAATCCCCTGCGAAATATCATTGCTCGTTTCATCCTTCTCGACTCCTTTATGTTCATGAATCCCTGAACCATCATAGAGACGCGGCAAGTGGCGCCTGTGCTACCACTGACATACCGGGAAATCCACTGGCCCCGAGACGGTCCCACCTGCTCAATCGCTCGACGGGTGTCGGGAGCCTTGATGTCTAGGCAACGGTGGCGGAGCGGCGCGTGTTAACTTTGGGGGACATGTTAAAGCGGAGAGCGTGAGAGTTTGAAAGCGTTGAGGGCGATTTATTTAGGCTAAACCAAGATACACCGAGGCCCCAAGACCCGCGGCCCTGGTCGAACTTCGGCGCCGCGGCACCCAGGTGCGCCGTTCTGAGTCGCAATCCTCGTCTTGCGATGGTAGACTTAGATAATACTTTTTCTTTCGTAGAGGCAATGCCATGGCGACAATGCTTGACAAGCTGCTAGTGCAGACGCCCGGTATTTGCGGGGGACGCATCCGGATCGAGGGGACGCGGATCACCGTTCACCGGTTGGTCGTGATGTACAAGCAAGGCCTATCGCCGGAAGAGATCGCAGCGACGTATCCGCATTTGTCGCTCGGGCAAATCTATGCCGCGTTGGCGTACTACCATTCCAATCGTGACGAAGTCGAAGCAGAACTGGCCGCGGATGATGCCGAGTACGACCGATTAAAGCGGCAGCGACAGGGAACGGGAGGATGAGCCCGGTCCGCTTGTACGTCGACGAAGACGCTTGCGAACTTGCCGTCATCATGGGCTTGCGGGCACGCGGCGTAGATCTCCTAACGACGCTAGAATCTGGTCGCGTTGGAGCGAGCGATGAGGATCAACTTGCGTTTGCAGCCATCGAGCAGCGAACGCTGTACACGTTCAACATACGCGACTTCGCGCGGTTACATTGGGACTGGCTTCAACGGGGAAGCGATCATTCTGGCATCGTCGTAATTCACGACCAACGCTATTCTGTCGGCGAGAAGATCCGTCTCCTGTCAGGCTTTGTCGCCTCAAGGACGGCGGATGAAATGGTCAATCGCATGGAGTTTCTCTGAACGGTTGCGCGTGGGCAGGATGCTGGCGGATGGAGTGACGAAGGAATGGAGCCGCCGTCCGGTTGAGGACTGTGCAGACTTGTCTCGCGGCGGTGGCGGAGGAATGGTTGTTAACTTTGGGGTAGATGTGAACGCCGAGAGCGCGAGAGTTTGAGGGGGTTGGGGGCGTTTTTGGGTGCCAGCGGGGGCAATGCTTCTCGGAATCGAAAACTCTCGGCCGATGGGGGTGGCTGGCCGAGCCAACGATTTCCAGCGTAAAAAACAAAACGCCGAGGGCATCACCCCTCGGCGTCGTTTGGCTACTCATACTCCCCAAGCCACCTCACGCTCAGGAAGATCAGCTCCTCCGGTAGGACTCGAACCTACGACCCGGCGGTTAACAGCCGCCTGCTCTACCAACTGAGCTACAGAGGAGTGTCAAGTCCGCCGACAAGCGGCTTGAGCTGTCCGATTCATTATCGCCTGGACGGCCACCAAAGGCAACCGCAGATCGGCTGCATGGCCGAACAACCAGAACGCGATGTAGTGCGAAAAAAATGGAGCCGGGCAGAAAGACGTGCGTTAGCGGAACTTAAGTGGCCCGCAGGAGAATAATAGCTCTGTCGGCTCCAATGATGTTCTAAAGTTACCTCGAACTCCAACGATTGACAAGACCGATTCCGGGACAAAAGGCACGTGAAAAAGCCAACTGCACTGGCCCGCCTGCTCCAAAGATTATCGGTTAGGGGATCAGATCGGGTTGGCTGGATCGACAAGCTGTGGCGGGAAACAGCGGGTGGAGCGGCAGCAGCACGGCAATGGCCGAAATCCACTGCCGGGAGCCTGCTCGGCAACTGAGTGACTGGGTGACTGTGTGACTGGGTGACTGTGTGACTGGGATCTGGGATGAGGAGGCGAGTGGGCGGGCTCGAGGCTCAGCGGAACAGCGCTCTTGGCGGCTGACGGCTGGTGTAGCACGAACACCGAGCTACGGGGAGGGGGCGATTGTACCGCATCAGCGCGAACTGCTTCACGGCGGACTACATCCGCAGGCGGTCGATCGCCAGCGGGCGTCGCTTGACCACTCCTGACCGATCTGCTGCAGACGATGCCGTCGTACATTGCGTCTGCGCTTGCTGGTTTTCTATGGTATCGGCGGATTCTGAGTGGTCCTAACTCAATGATCGAGCCGTTTACGAGTGATCGTCGGAGGTTGTAGCTGGGCACCGTGTTGTCGCGGGGGCAAAAAGAAGGCGCTGGTGGTTGACTGCGCGAAAAGGGGTGATAGTGTGGAACGGAAGCCGCCGCGCGGTGATCGGCGCAGCGGCACCTCGCCATGTCATCTCGACTTCCTGCCTCCCCGCCAGCCTTTCCTAGTCGTTTGTGAGGTGTAGCCGATGGGTGCTCTGACGTCGCCGACCAGCCGACGCCGTTTCTTGCAGTCCACTGCTTCCACTGCAGCATGGGGGCTAACTTCAGGTTTTCACAGTAGCGTTCAGGCACGCCCGGCGCGTCCGAGCGCGCTCCAATCGCTGGGCGTGGGCGCCATCGGTTTGCGGTACCAAGGATCGGTGATCGCTCATAAGGCAGCGATGTACGCCAACATCGTCGCCGTGTGCGACGTTGACAAAAATGTGCGCGATCCAGTCAAGGCGGCGTTTGGTAGCACGCCGGCTGATTACGAGGATTATCGCGATCTGTTAGCCAACAAGAATGTCGATGTGGTCACGATTGGAACTCCAGATCACTGGCATACGAAGATGGTTGTCGACGCGTGCCGCGCGGGAAAGGATGTGTATTGCGAGAAGCCGCTGACGTTGACGATCGACGAAGGAAAGATTCTGCGGGATGTCGTAAAGTCCACTGGCCGGGTGGTTCAAGTTGGATCGTGGCAGCGCAGTGATCATCGTTTTCGGCAGGCGGTGGAGATGGTGCGTGCGGGCCGCCTGGGTGCGTTGCAGCGCGTCGATGTGGTGTTGGGAAAAAATGAAACGGGCGGCCCCTTTCCGCGTCGGCCGGTGCCCCGACATTTCAATTGGGATAAATGGCAAGGTCAAACGCCCGATGTTCCTTACATCGAGGAGCGGACGCACTATACGTTCCGATGGTGGATGGAGTACTCGGGAGGTCAAATGACTGACTGGGGAGCGCATCACATCGACATTGCGCAGTGGGCCATCGGGGCCTATCCTATTGGTGTCGACGGTAAAGCCACGTGGCCGCAGGTGGCAGATGGTTACAACGTCCCGCGCGACTTTCATGTCGTCTATCAGTATCCTGGCGGCATCGAGATGACCGTCAGCGATACGGGACGCAACGGCATTCTGTTCACCGGTGATGCAGGCCGTATCTTCGTTAATCGAGGCGTCCTCAGCGGCCGTCCTGTGGAAGAGCTTGGCTCCAGGCCGTTGGGACCTGAGGATTGGCAACTATACGCCCAGGACAACTTCGATCGTCCCCTGCGCGCCGGAAAGCTCGACGCCATCATCAACCACATGGGAAACTTCTTCGACTGCATTCAAACGCGGACCAATCCGATATCGGATGTGGAAAGTCAACACCGCAGCGTAACGACATGCCACCTAGGAAACATCTCGATGCGTCTGGGGCGTCCTGTGCGTTGGGATGCGCAGCATGAGCGGTTTGTTGATGACACGGAAGCCGACAGTTACTTGCAACGCCCACAACGCGATGGCTACGAGATCAAGTAACTTCCTCTTAACTCCAACCGCAGGCCGACGCTGCTGAATCCATAACCGGCCGCGATTCTAAGCCTCAGTTCACGTCGACGCCCTCGATTCCGTGCTCTAGCGTTGCTCCACCACCTCAGGTGAAGCTGATGTCAGCTGATGCATGGCAATCGCATGCGTTTGCCCTTCGACGATTGCGTACCTCCAGCCAGGTTTGAGCGACTTGCATGGTTGCGTCCCACCATGGGGCCATTGGACGGTCAAGCTGACCTCGTGGACCGACGGAGGGACCGCGAAACTGAGGAGCCGTTCGTTTGCCGCCTGGTAGCCACTACCGGCGATCAGTTGCTGCGATTGTCGGAAATCTCCGCTCTGGAGCGTCACCACGGACGTAAAAGCGTTGCGACTGGCTTTGGTTCCAATCAACTCGATCTGCAGCGGCTGGCCGACATGGCGCGAGGCGTTGTCGATGATGGCCGCGTGTTGCTCCAGATCGGCGGCAATCAGATCCCAGTCGCCATCACGATTGGCATCCAGCAGAGCGAGGGCTCGTCCGATGCGTGGATTGTCGAAGAAGCTGCCCACCTCCTTGCCGGCTGTATCCACGAAACGGCCTGCTCCCAAACCCAAGAACAATTGCGCAGGCATGGCTTGTGGAACCTGTCGATGGGTATGGTCGTCGACATGCCCGTTGAGCACCACAATATCCAACTTCCCGTCAAGTTGAGCATCGAGAAACTGCGTGCCAAACCCCAACATGGGGCGTGTTGCAGCGATAGCTCCGGCGGCAGCAGTGGCATCGATGAAGCCATGTGGCTGCTGCACGTACAGCGTGTTGTATTCGAGATAGAAGTTGGTGACGTAAAGGTCGACATCACCATCATCATCGACGTCACCGGCAGCGATTCCCATGCACGCCTGAGCGTTGCCGTCCGCATCGTAGGCCAGACCGCTGACGATGGCTTCGTCCTCCAACGTCCACTGACCACTGGTCAACGACCGAAAAGTTCCCCACAGATTGGCTTGCTGGTCCACCGAGACAAAGGCATGGGGGTGCGGTGATGGTGGAGTTCGAAAAGCGACCACCCCCAAACTATTACCAACCATGGTAGGAATGGGAACCGGATTAAAGGCTTCACCGGTCGCCTGCCACAAGGTATCTGGCTCCGGCGCGAAGACGAGCGGTGAACAGCTGCGCATCTGGTCACCGGCGGGACACAATCGGGTGAAGATGTCGTCCCCACGCACATAATTGGCATCGTAGATTTCGTTGATGCCATCACCATCAAAATCGACCATGGCCGCTGAGCACGTCCAGACGTCATGGGGAGGAAAGAGGTGCGTGGCGCTGAGGAACGTCCCATCGCCAGCGTTGAGCCACAGGGCGTTGATGCCGATATTGGCCACATAGATATCATCAAAACCGTCATTGTCGACGTCGCCGATGGCGATTCCTTGACCAAACGCGTGTTCTTGGATTCTCGCCGGGTTGGTAACCGCGGACCACGAAGGTGGAGAGGAACCGACGTGCCGATAGAGCTGATCGGAGGGATTGTCTGCCGCCGGTCCGGAGGCATCGATCGAGCCGCCTTGAACGAAAAAGAGGTCGGGATACCCATCGCGTTCAAAGTCCAGGATGCCAATTCCGCCCCCGGTTGTCTCGATGATCCGTCGGCCATCGAGGCGATGGCGTGAGTTGTTGACGTACTGAAACGAGAAGCCGCATGAGTCGGTGATATCGACGAACATCGGCAGGGTTAACTGGCCATCATGCGCTTCAGGTAGCCGCCGCGAATCGTCGAGCTGAGCCTGCCAGAACGCGTCGTCCGGTACGGGAAACTGCGAGGGCCAATCCTCGTGGGCATGCAATTGATGGGTCAGCAGCGTATGCGGAATAGTTTCGTTGGGCGGAATCATCTTTTCGGCGCGTCGTATCATCTCGGCGGGCCACGTCAGGGAACGGTCCACTGAGGCGGCGTAAGCACACCAACCGCGCATCTCCCATACCCGCCCCAGCTGCAGCGTGTATTCGGCTGCATCGTTCAGCAAAGGGGGGTACTGCCGCGCACTGTAGATCTGCTCCAGAGTGATGTTGAGCTGCTGAAGCAGTTTCACCCGCTGGCTGGCCGCCGCGGATAGTTGCCGTTGATTCAATTGGTGGAACAACTGAGCCAGCAATTGATGTGCCCGCAGATGGTTGGGATCGATGCGCACAGCTTCTGCTAGACAACCAACCGCACGGCGAGGATCTTGGCTGCTAAGCCATTGCCCGCGCACGTACCAAACATCGGGATGGGTCAGCGCGGCAGCGGGTAAAAAAGCGGACCATCGCGGCAACCGTTCGGGGAACGCACGCAAGTAAAGCAGCCCTAGTTGCGCGTGTCCTTCGGCCAGTTGCGGAAGATCGCGAACGACGCGGCGCAAGTGCAGCTCGGCCTGTTCAAAATCGCCTCGTTCCAAGGCGGCGCGTCCCAATGCCAGATAAGGTAGCGGGTCCTCGGGATCCGACTGCAAAAAACGCTCTACGTGTGACGGTGACTCGAAGGGTTTGGCCAGATTCCCAATCAACAACAAATAATCAATGCGGAAATGGTTGGTCTGTAGCATGTACACCAAGTGGGGCAACGAATCCCATCGACGCCCACAAGCATTGTAGAGCCAGATGATCCGCTCGTGGGCATCGGGATTGTCGTAATTGAGTGCAAGAGATTGTTCCATGGCGGCGATCGCTCGCGAGGCATGCCCCAAATGGAACTCGATCTCCCCAATGGCCCAGCGCGCCACCGCCGCCCGGGGATCGGAGTCCGGAACGCGGCGGTACAAGGCAATCGCTTGGTCGAATCGCCCCAACTTCGTGGCGCTTTCACCGGCCACCATCAACGCGGCCGGATCATCGCGTTGAGCCAACACGGATTCGGCGGCGCGCAGGGCCAGTTCATATTGTTGTTCGTGGAACAGACGCTGCGCTTCCTCCACCGATGCACCGGTACGTTCACTGAACGAACCATTGTTGAAAAGCAACCACCAAGCAACCGTCGCCAGCGACAAACAGGCAACGATGACGAAAACGACGCGTTTGGAATTCCCCATGGACAGACTGGATTTCGCTGTAATCGATCGATCGAGTTAAGTTAGGGTCCGTGGATGGCACGGAAACGGAGTAGGTCGCCGCAGGGAACCTGGTGGCAGCGGCCTATTCCTGGCGATTCGTTCGATCGTCTGTCGCTTACTGCCCGCCACCCACAAGTGATCGCATTGCTGGACGACCGTGTTAACGAATCGGTCGTTCATTATACAATGGCGGTTCCTCGAATGATTCCGGGAGGCCGAAGGATGCGAGCACGACGAGGCGCGGCTTGTGTCGATGTGGCTTGTGGGGCCCGGGCTCGAGAGGTAAGGACCCACCAGCGAAGAGGCGAGCGGTGCCGCACGTTTTTACTACTAGAGATATCCAGGGCAAGTTTATACTCCTAGGCACGGGGACAAGCGTAGGAGTCCCTGCCATCGGATGCGGGTGTTCCGTATGCTCCAGCCCCAATCCGCGCAACAAGCGCACACGCTCGTCGGCCATTGTCGGTCTTCCCGAGGGGAACTTGCTCATCGATACCGCTCCCGATCTTCGCCACCAATTGTTGCGAGAAGGTATCGGCATCGTGCATGCCGTGGTCTATACCCACGAACATGCGGACCATATCTTCGGCTTGGACGACGTCCGACTGTTCCCATTCCGTCTGCGCGCTCCCGTTCCGCTTTATTGCGAACCCAAAGTGGCGGCGAGGATTCGGCAGAGTTTCGACTATGCATTTTCTCAGCAGCCGGAAACTCATCCCGGGGCGCGACCATCCCTGGAGATCCGTATGATTGGCACCGAGCCGTTTCAGCTTCTCGGCGCGACCATCCGCCCGCTGCGACTGATCCATGGCCCGAACTACGAAGTGCTTGGTTTTCGCGTCGGGAACATCGCCTACTGCACGGACACCAATGCCATTCCGGCTCCCTCCTTGGATGTGATTGCCGGTTGCGAGGTGTTGATCATTGATGCCTTGCGTCGCGAACCGCATCCGACGCATTTTTGCGTGCAACAAGCGCTGGAAGTGATCGCCCAGGTGGCTCCGCGCCAGGCCTACCTCACCCACGTCTGTCACGATCTGGAGTACGAAGAATTCAACCAGGAACTGCCCCCTGGCGTGGAGTTGGCTTATGATGGCCTGACGATCGACCTGGAGCTTTGAAAGCACCTACTCAACCTCGCAGCAATCCGGGTTGAATATCGATATCCAACGGCGCAAAATCCCCCGCCTCGACCTGCTCCCATGCAATCGCTCCCATCGCGGCATTGTCCGTACACAATGCTGGCGGCGCGATGATCAGTTCGCCTTGGTGGATGGCCATCGCTTGCTGCAGTTGCTGGCGCAATGCCTGATTCGCTGCCACGCCACCGCCGACGCAAAGCCTTGTCAGACCGGTCATCCGCAGGGCCTGGATCGCTTTTCCCATCAGACAATCGATCGCAGCTTGCTGAAAGCTGGCCGCCATATCTCGGCGGACCTGTTCCGCCAACTCGAGCTTGCTCAGATCGTGCTTGCCCGGCCCGACCAAATGATAACGCACGGCCGTCTTGAGGCCGGAGAAACTGAGATTGAGCGATTGTTCATCGTGGAGCAGCGGGCGGGGGAGCGAGAACGCCTGCGGGTCTCCCTCTGCCGCCAAGCTGCTCAAATGGGGGCCCCCGGGATAGGGTAGCCCCAGCATGACAGCCACTTTGTCGAACGCCTCTCCCACGGCGTCATCGATTGTCCCCCCCAAGTACTTCCAGTGCTGGGGTGATGCACAATGGTACAAGTTCGTATGACCGCCGCTGATGACGAATCCCACACAGGGAAAGACGCTTTCCTCTCTTCCCATCTGACATGCATAGATGTGTGCTTGAACATGGTTGATGGCCACCAGGGGCTTGCGCCAGGCGACGCACAATCCTTTGGCGGCCGCCAGCCCCACTAGCAGCGATCCAGGCAACCCGGGCTCGGTGGCTACGGCGATCGCCGCCAAGTCCCGTCGCGGCTGGAGGCCGGAGCGCTCGATCACGCGATCGACGATCGACACGATGCGCTCCAGATGGTGCCGAGCCGCCAGTTCCGGAACAACGCCGTGAAAATCTTGATGAACGTCCTCCTGCGATGCCACCGCCGCAGCCACCACCGTCCGGCGGCGATCGATGACGGCGGCTGCCGTCTCATCGCACGTCGACTCGATGGTCAGCAGAAACTGGTCACTCATCGCCATTGGCTCCCTGCTGAGTGCCGGTCGGCTCACTCGTTGACGGCGGCATCGACCGATTCACCGTCTCTCCGGCTGGCTCCTCTTGATCACCGATCTGGTAAAGGAACTCGAAGGGAAAGATTCCCGCATCGTGGCCGTCGGAGAAGGCGATGTTGTAGGCATAATTGCCCACCGGTGTCATCCGCTGGACCGCCAACGGAACGGTGTCACGCGGGGAGAGCACGGGAAGGGATGAACGCCTAGCGCCAGTGAAGGCGGGCGAGGGATTTGTCGTGACGCTGCCGGTTCGCGCACGTTCAGCACCGGAAGTGGCGGAATCGAACGATGGGCCATCCGTGGTCTGCTCCGCCGCACGACGCTTCTCACGACAGGTAGCACAGGGGCAAGCCGTTCGCAACTTCGCCGCGGAGTACCGCATGCGCACGCCATTGCTCCACACGATGGCTAAAGCCTGCTCCGCCAACCGCTCGATACGCGTCGGCACGATGGATTCTTCTGTCGAATGGGACCGAGCCATGTGAACCTGCTGTTTGCTAAGATGTCTTTAAAAAGTGCAGCAACTGCACGCATGCCACACCGCGCTTGCTGCCCACCCCCACGTTGTTCGGGGCGCGGCATGGCGTGTCGATGACCATTGTCGATCTGATCTTATGCGACGTAAAGCACCTTAGACGAGTGCAGACGACGTACGTACAGTTCAGGGGCAGCAAAGCGAGTAAAGCTTACCGGGCGGACCTCCGATGAAGTGGGTTGGCCCGAGACGACTGGCCCTGTGACCAACATGATGGATACCCGAGGAACGATGAATACGAAACGGAGCGGATACAAGTCGGCGTTGCAATGGGAAGCAGAAGCGGTGTCGCGATTGCCAGTGCGGGACACGGCTGAAGTGACGGTCATCGGCACACCGCGGATCGTTGAAGAACTGGATGACAACTGCCTGCAGCAGGCGGTCAATTCGCGATTGGCGCCGGGAGTATCGGAACTGGTACTCAATCCCGATGCCCACCTCGGCTACGGCGCACCGGTCGGATGCGTGCTGGCTTCCCCCACGCACGTCTATCCAGGTCCGGTGGGAGTCGATATCAAGTGTTCGATGAGTCTGCTGCAAACCGACGTGGACGCTGACGCGATCGCCGATCGATCAACGCGTCGGGCGCTGATTCAGGCGATTTGTCGACGCATCCCCACCGGGCCGGGCAAGGGACAGCGGCACGTTCCCCAATCACGTTCCGTCGATGAGCGTCTGGGTTTCGAGGTGGCGATCAACGGCGCCTCCCCGTCGGTGCTCGCCGCACTCGGCATCCCCACCCACTGGGCGGACCACTGCGAAGACGCCTACCATCGCGGACCGGATGGCACCGTCGACTCGCTGGCCGAGCGGTTGGGCGCGCTGTTGCGATCTGGACGGCTACCGAAGTTCGCCGACCAGGTATGCCAGTTGGGTTCTTACGGTGGTGGCAACCATTTCGGTGAGTGCGAGCAGGTGCATCTGAGTGACGACGAGCGGATGCGCGAGGTGGCGCGACAGTTCGGCTTGCAAGAGGGCAAGATTGCGTTTCTTTCCCATTGTGGTTCGCGCGGTTTCGGCCATACGCTGGCCACGGGGCAGTTTCAGAGCTTGAAACAGTTTTTCCGAAACAGCGGACTGGCCTTCCCTGCTGGCGATGCGGAGTTGGTGTACGCCGAACTGGGAACACAGCAGGCATTCGATTACCTGTGCGATATGGCCATGGGCGCCAACTTCGCCACCGTCAATCATCTGTTGATTAACCAACTGGTGTTGGAAGCGTTTCAAGAAGTCCTGCCCGGAACACGGGGAGAGCTGATCTATTTCATCAGTCACAATATCGCGCGGAAGGAACAAGATCGGTTGGGGAACGAAGTGTGGGTGCATCGAAAAGGAGCTACCAGAGCGATGCCCGCCGGTCATCCGGAATTGAAAAACACCCCTTTTTTTGCCACCGGTCATCCCATTTTGCTGCCTGGAAACCCACGCGATGGTTCGGCGGTGATGGTCGCTTTGCCCGGTGCCGCGCGGAGCTTGTACAGCGTCAATCATGGTGCCGGACGGGCCATGTCGCGCCGCGGGGCGAAACGTCAATTGGATCAGCGACGAATCGATGAGGAGTTGGATGCCTGTGATATCCTCAGCAATTGTCGCTTCTACCCGCGCGATGAAGCTCCGGCGGCCTACAAGGATTTCAACGAGGTGCTACGAAGCGTCAAGGCGGCGGGATTGGCCGACGAAGTCGCCCGACTGCAGGCGCGCTTCGTGATCAAAGATGGTTCGGCTCCCGATGATTGATGCATCGACGGATGATGGCTCCGCTTCCACAGCCGGGGGGGCACGGTCGCGCGTTTTCACGGTCGCGCGTTTTCACGGTCGGGGGGCACGGTCGGGCGTTTCCGTGGCTGGGCGATTGCGGGTCAACCCCCCTGCGCTCCGCTGACGGTCTTCGCTCCCTGCCGCGGGGCCATTTGCCGCGGGGCCATTTGCCGCGTGGCCATCTGGCGCTCCGCGCGGTCGCTCGCGTCGCGTCCTGGGCAACGACGACAATCGAGGCGTGTTCAAGAAGCGCGACGGTTCTTTCCCGCCCTGCATGCTCTCCAGCCCGATGGCAGCATACTGGGGTGCAATGCTGCGCCAAGGCACGGCGTTGGGGCCTGACCGGGCAAGCTACTTGGGTATAATCGAAGGGGACGCTGCCTGCCCGAAATGCACGGGGTAGGTCGCATGCCACACCTTTATCCCCGCCTTGCTGGAACGTCTTCCCACCGCTAACGATTCGATGAGCCGCCGATGAGTAGGTTTGCCCTTTTCACTCCCGATGCGCCCGTGCGACGATCTTTGGTCCAGCTTCTGCAGGGCCCTTGGCCTGTTGTCTTCGCACTTTTACTTTTGGTGCACTCGTGTTGGGACAGTCCGTTGATGTTGTTGGGGGCCGAACCACCGGCGACGAACGCTGGCTCGGAACCAGCCAGGGATGGGAGTGTCGATTTCCATCGTGACGTGCAGCCCATTTTTGCGCGCTCCTGCATCAAGTGCCATGGAGGAGTGAAACAGGCGGCCGGGTTGTCCTTCATCGATTTTTCGACCGTCGTAGCCCCGGGGGGCTACGTTATTGAACCGGGCGATGTGGACGGCTCCTTGCTGTGGGACCGCTTGACCGCCAAGGATCCGACCGAGCGCATGCCACCTCCCGATGAAGGCGGCCACCCGCTGTCGGAAGAGGAACTGAACCACATTCGTCGCTGGATCGAGCAGGGGGCGCGGTTTGATCGGCATTGGTCGCGGATGCCCTTGGTGGCTCCGCCAGCGCCAACACTTCCTGAGGAGTTGGCCGAGTGGGTTCGCGACCCGTTGGATGCGTTCGTGGCTGATGCTTTGAGGGCGCGGGGGCAGAAGCCCAACCGGCCGGCGCCTCCTCATCAATGGCTGCGGCGCGTAACCTTCGACTTGATCGGCCTGCCGCCGACGGTGGAGGAGAGCGAGGCCTTTCTTACTCGGTTGGCACAGGCCGCGGATGCCAAGCAACGAGAAGCGGTCTATCGTGACGAGGTGGATCGATTATTGGCGTCGAAGTATTTCGGCGAACGCTGGGCGGCCATGTGGCTCGATCTGGCCCGCTACGCCGACTCGAAGGGGTTCGAGAAAGACCCGCACCGGGATGCTTGGCCCTATCGCGATTGGTTGATCTCAGCCTTCAATCGCGACATGCCCTATGACGAGTTTACGATTCGGCAGTTGGCGGGCGATCTGCTGCCCAGCCCCAGCTACGATTGCCTCCTGGCTACCGCCTTCCATCGCCACACCCAAACCAATACTGAAGGAGGAACCGACGACGAGGAGTTTCGGATTGCGGCGGTCATCGACCGAGTCAACACCACGTGGACGGTATGGCAAGCTACGACGTTCGGCTGTGTCCAATGCCATAACCACCCCTACGAACCTCTGGAGAACGAAGAGTTCTATCAGTGCCTTGCCATCTTCAATAACACCGAAGACTGCGACTTGGACGACGAGTTTCCCACGATTCCCTACTTAGACGACCGAGCCGAGCAAGCCCGCTTCCTGCAGGCACGCCGTCGATTGGAGCAGTTGCAGGAGCATCGGGACGCTCGGTACCGGAAGGTGTTGGAAACCTGCCAGTGGCATCCGCTGGCCATCGAGCAGGTGGAGTCGACTAGTGGTCAGTTGGCTGCCGTTGGAAATGAAGTGCGCGTCACCGGAGGAACCGTCGCCGTGGGAACGACCTACACGTTGATCGCACGTGTTCCCACCGCCACAGCACTGCGACTGGATATCCTGCCGGTCGCAGACGATCCTGCCAAATGGCCCGAACAGGGATCGGTACTTTCACGATTGGAACTGCAGGTCATCGACGCGGATGGCCATCACCGGCCGGTGACCATGGCAGGGGTAGTTCCTGACCATCGAGCCGGGCCGTACCCGCCCGAGGCGAGTTTGCAAGGAGGTGCGCCGGGATTCGGTGGTTATCCGAAACTGTTTGGTCCGCGGTGGGCAGTATTCGTCCTCGACCTTCCTGTGGAATTGTCCCCTGAAGAGCGACTGCGGATTGTTCTTCGTCAAGATGCTGCCGTCACCGGTGGATTATCGACTCACCTGCGTCGGTTTCAGTTGTCCACCACCAACGCCCCATCGCTGGTGGAGGAGATGCGGTCGACGACTCTGCAGGCGTTGGAAAATGAGTTGCAGCATGTTTCTCGGCAATTAGCGCGCTTTTCCGGCCCACGGCTTCCCATCATGAAGGAGCGACATGCGCTGGCCCGACGACCGACACGGATGTTCGTCCGCGGCAACTGGTTGGACCGTGACCATGAAGTCTCCCCTGGCCTGCCGGCTATCTTTGCCCGTTCCGATGGCACACTACCGGAGGTGACCAATCGTTTGGAGTTTGCCCGTTGGTTGGTCTCTGCGGACAATCCCCTGGCCGCTCGCGTATGGGTCAATCGGATTTGGCATGAATTGTGGGGGTTGGGATTGGTGGAGACCCTGGAGGATTTCGGCCCCAGTGGAACCCCGCCCACGCACCCGCAACTGCTCGACCACCTGGCATACTCGATGCAGTACGAATTGGGGTGGTCGCTGAAGCGGTTCCTCCGCAAGATCGTGTTGTCGGCGTCTTATCGGCAGGATAGCCGCACGATGGCCGATCGCTATGCGGCCGATCCTCACAACCGCTGGTTGGCGCGCGGTCCGAGAAATCGGTTATCGGCTGAGATGGTTCGCGATCAAGCGTTGGTCGCTTCCGGTATGCTCAACGATCGGGTGGGAGGAGCGAGTGTGATGCCGCCTCAGCCGGAAGGCGTCTGGCTGCAAGTCTATTCGTCGCAAAAGTGGGAAACGGCAACCGGTCCTGATCGTTTTCGACGCGCGATCTACACCTATTGGAAACGTACCAGCCCGTATCCCGAGTTCCTCTGTTTCGATGCCCCACCCCGAGATGTTTGCAGTCCTCGGCGTATCGTGACGAACACTCCGCTGCAAGCATTGGTTGTGTGGAACAGTGAAACCTACACCGAACTAGCACATCGCCTGGCGGCTCGGTACGCGGAGCCGACGAACCACCGACAATTGCAGGAGATACTAACCGACATGGTATTGCGCATCACCAGCCGCTCGCCGAGCAAGGCGGAATTGGAAGCGTTAAGTGAACTATACCAGCACCTGTCGGCCGCTCAGGCAGAGGACGGTCAAGCGGAAACCGAGGAACAGCCGACCAGCCAGGCGGAGGCAACGGACACTGAGCGGTCGCACGATTTGCCGTTTGCTGGCCGTTTGAGTCCGCTGGCCAAAGTTGCTCTCACTCTTTTGAATACCGATTGGGCATTGACGAAATGAACTTGAACACTCACGCACATCTGTTGGCAGCACAATTGGCAACGCGACGTCACTTCTTGAAGCATTGTTCTTTGGGATTGGCGTCGATGTGGCTTGCCGGACGGGACGTCAGCTCCCTGCAGGGGGCACCGCGAAGCGGCGGCGCGGTGCCGCAGTTGCATTTTCCACCGCGAGTTCGACGCGTTATCTATTTGCACATGGCCGGTTCGCCGAGCCAATTGGAATTGTTCGACTTCAAGCCCGAGTTGCAGCGGCTCGATGGCGAAGACTGCCCCGCCTCATTCCTGGAGGGAAAACGTTTTGCCTTCATACAAGGAGTTCCCAAGTTGCTGGGGCCACAGTATGCGTTCCGCCAAGTCGGGGAGGCGGGGGCCTGGGTGTCCGATCGGTTACCCCATTTTCAACAGGTCGCCGACCAGGTCTGTTTTATCAAGTCGATGACCACCACGCAGTTCAATCATGCACCCGCACAACTATTGATGCTCACTGGCAATCAGAATCTCGGCCATCCATCGATGGGGGCGTGGATTACGTACGGCTTAGGAAGTGAGAACGAGGATCTACCAGGTTTCATCGTGCTGCTGTCAGGAGGCCGCATGCCATCGGCCGGCAAGAGCGCCTGGGGAGCCGGTTACCTGCCGTCGGTTTACCAGGGCGTCCAATGCCGCAGTCATGGCGACCCGGTATTGTTCCTCAATGGACAGGACGGGGCAAGCCGACGCGAACGTCGTCGCATGCTGGATACCATCGAGCGTTTGAATCAACTGGCTTACGCTGAGTTTGGCGACCCGGAAGCACTCTCACGCCTTGCCCAGTACGAATTGGCGTTCCGCATGCAGGTTTCGGCCAATGAAGCCTTCGATCTGCAGAGCGAATCGGCACAGGCATTGGAGGCTTACGGAGCCGAACCGGGGAAAGAATCCTTCGCCAACAACTGCCTCCTCGCCCGCCGCTTGGTCGAACGTGGTGTCCGCTTCGTCCAGCTGTTTCACTGGGGGTGGGATTCGCATGGTGCTGCTGCCAGTGAAGCGCTCAACGTGGGATTCAAAGACCGATGCCGCGAGGTCGACCAACCGATGTCAGCCTTGCTCAGCGATTTGCAAAGCCGCGGTTTGTTGGAAGATACTCTCGTCGTATGGGGAGGCGAATTCGGCCGCACGCCGATGCGCGAAAACCGCAACGGCAGAGAAATGAAATTCATCGGCCGGGACCACAATCCAGGTGCTTTTACCATTTGGCTGGCCGGTGCGGGAATCCGCCCTGGCATTAGTTATGGCGAGACGGACGAATTGGGCTACCAGGCGGTCGTCGATCCGGTAACCCCGCACGACTTGCATGCCACCATTCTCCGGCTGCTGGGTATCGATCACCTGCAGTTCACCTTCACCTTCCAAGGCGCCGAGCAGCGATTATCGAATTTGACCAAACCCAGTCGTGTGGTGGAAGAGATCCTGGCGTAGGCAACGGTGCGCGTGTACTGAAAACACTTCGTCCTTGATTATCCCACCCCCGTACGGTTGCTCGCCGTCACCGCATGCCCCAGCTCTCCCGATCGTCCGGCCACAGACAATAAGTGTACCCGTCTTCAACAGGTTGCAGAGGATCTGTTCCGGAATATGTCGCTTTCTTCTCCTTAGAGTCCTTTTTACTTATAAATACTCAGTTGGACTCGCATAAAACCTAGAGACCTGTTTTTGGGAGAGCCCCCTCCTTTCCGATGCCTCATGGATGTCCTGTGTGATTCATGTTTCGTGTGATCAACAAGATGAGGGAAAGGCCCGATTATGGCGTGCGTTCGTGCATTGATGGTCGCATGGATGATCGCGACGGCAACGATGGCTTTCGCTGAACCTTGGCCGCTCCACGACAAGACGCTCGTCGCGTGGGCGATTCCGGACAATCTTGATCAGCGTGGTGGAAGTGTTCTTACCATCGAGAAACCTGGTGGAGTATTTGATGCGATCGTATTCGGAGAATTAGCGCCCGCGACGTGGATGCCCGGGAGTGATCATTTTCACCGCACGCTGCGCGATCAGCGGCAGCTCCCCAAGGAAACGGGCACATCGTCCGAACCGGTCCAAATCGCGATCGTTTATCAAGGCCGGCGGATCACGGTCTACCGCAATGGGGAGCGTGCGGCATCGTATGAGGCGGCTAGTGCCGAGAAATTCCCCGACGATTCGTGCTTGCTGATGGGGCTTCGCCATCTTGATGCCGCCCCCGAACATCGTTTCTTCGTGGGGGCCATCGAGGATGCTCGTCTCTATGCCTCAGCTCTGACCGACGAGCAGATTCGTTCGCTTCAACCGAATGAGCCGTCTGATCCGGAGCCGCTGGCATGGTGGGATTTCGAGGAAGGCCGGGCTACTGATCGCCAAGGGACGTTCGTCGGTACGACCCTGGTCTCGGGAGCTCGTCTGGCCGATGGACGACTGATTTTGGATCAGCCGGGCGCGTATCTGCTGGCAACACGCACCGTGCCCGATCGGCAAATGAGCGCATCGGACCCCAAAACGGTCGATCGCTTGGCCCGCGCGCTACGTGAAAAGCTGGCCTCCGATCCGCATCGCCCGGGATACCATTTCGTGATTCCGGAAGGGACTGGCATGCCGTTCGATCCGAATGGCGCTATTTTCTGGAAGGGGCGTTACCATCTGTTTTATATCTTTCAGGATGAGCGAGGGCACAACTGGGGGCACGTGTCGAGCACCGACTTGTTTCACTGGCGGCACCATCCCACGCGGCTCGTGTCCGGTATGTTCAGTGGCAATTGTTTTCTTAATCGTGAAGGGCGGCCGACCATTTGTTACCACCAGGTTGGGCAGGGAAATGCGATGGCGGTGGCCCTCGACGACGATCTGGTCGACTGGAAGAAACTCGACTCGAATCCGATTACGCCCAAGACGGAGCCGGGAGATCCATTCCATGGCCGCTACCGTTCGTGGGATCCGTATGGGTGGGTCGAAGGCGATACGTACTACGCCATCTTCGGTGGTGAACGTCCGGGGCTGGCAAAGTCTCCTTCTTTGGAAGGCCCTTGGAAGTATGTCGGCGATTTTCTGGCGCATGCCGCGCCCGGAGTCTCGCTCAACGAGGACGTGTCGTGCGCTGATTTCTTCCGCATTGGCGACCGCTATATGCTGCTGTGCATCAGCCATCGGTTGGGGGCTCGTTATTACTTGGGGGAATGGAAGAACGAGCAATTCTATCCGACGTTTCACGAGCGGATGAGTTGGGTAGACAATTCGTTTTTCGCTCCCGAGAGCCTGCTCGATGATCGCGGCCGCCGCATCATGTGGGCGTGGATTTTCGATGGTCCCGATTTTCAGATGCGCACCGACTATGGCTGGTCAGGAACGATGAGCTTGCCGCGGGTCTTGACCTTGGTCGACGGCGTGCTGCACATGGAGCCTCCGGAAGAAATCGAACGACTACGGTTTCATCCGCGGCATCAAGCCGACATTTCGCTGGCCGCCGATAGTGAGTGGTCGTGGGAGGAGGTCAGCGGCAACAGCTTGGAATTGCGAGTGGTCTTCGATACGGAGAGCAGCCAACGCTGCGGTCTCAAGGTTTGCTGCTCGCCGGATGGCGCGGAACAGACGCTCGTCTACTATGATGCGTTGGAGAAGAAGTTGAAAGTCGACACCACGAAGTCAAGCTTGCGCGACGGAGCAAAAACCGTGGAAGCGGGACCGTTTGCGCTGGCGGAAGGAGAGCCGCTGGAGTTGCGCGTCTTCGTCGACAAGTCGGTCGTCGAGGTGTTTGCGAATGGCCGACAGGCGGTCATGCGGCGCATCTATCCCTCGCGCGGCGACAGTGTGGGCGTGAAATGCTTTGCCGCAGGTGGCACGGCCAGAGTCGTCCGTGCCGATGCTTGGGAAATGATGGCGTCCAACCCGTACTGATGTTCCGTGACCTGGTACGGCGCGGGATGGCCGGCCAGAGTGGCTCATACCGGATGTCTTGTCGGGTATGGCAGGGGCAACGGGAACGAAGAGCCCAGGTGCGAATGCCCGGTATGGCGGTCCGCCTCGCGTTAACAACAGGTGCACCAGCACATCCAGCACGCGATTCGTGGTGAGTTTTTTTCCCCTCAATGCCGGGCACTGGCGCGGGTATTCCTCGGTGACCGCGAAAGATCACCTGTCGGTGATCGCCAAGCACTTCAACGGACGACGACTGGCCGTCGGGGCTGGAGGAGAGGGTAGGCCCGCGCGCGGTCTTTGGGCTCACGACACGCTTGTGGCGTCAGGTTACTACGGCCAATGTCAATGAATGCGTTCCAATTTGGTAACCCTCCCGGTGGCTACCCACTCGGCGACGTAGATGTTGCCCTGATCATCGAAGCAGGCATCATGGGGATGGACGAATTTTCCGGGCAACCAAGCCTTCTCATCGCGACGAATAGTTCGATTCTTGTCCGCAACCACACGCTCGACATCCGCACCTAAGTGGGCGATGACTTGGTTGTTCTCGTCGAGAAGGGAAACGCGGCCTAGCAATTCGGGAACCAGCATGAGGCTGCCTTGCGTGGCGACGTTGGCCGGCAATCCAAAACCTTCAATCGTATCGAGGTAATGACCTTCCAGATCAAATCGTTGCAAAGTGTGGTGGGCTCGATCCGTGACTACCACCAATGGCTGATCACCGCGCGTGTCCACCCATAGGCCGTGTGGCGTATTGAACTTTCCTTTGCCCTCACCCGGACCGCCAAAGCAATCAACCCAGTTTCCGTGGCGATCATACCGATGGATGTAGTATGCGCCGTAACCATCGGCGAGCAAGAAACCACCGTCGGGCAAAAAGGCAAAATTGGTGGGCATAAAGCGGTTGCGTCCCCACACTCGTTGCGGTGCAATTGCTTCTTCGGCCGCATACACACCGCTCTTCGTCGGAGCAAAGCGCAGCCACACGATCTCTCCTTTGAGGGTGAGCTTGCCAAAATTCTTCAATTGCTGGTATCCCGTAACGTAGAGGAATTCCTCACCGTCCTCTTCCCGGATTTCCAATCCGTGTCCGCCCCCCTGGAATTGATGCCCGAACGCTCGCACGAAGCGCCCTTCCGGGTCGAACACAAAAATGCTGGGATGATCTGGCAACTCTGCCCGCCCCTCATGAATCACGTATAAATTCCCCGCCTGGTCGACAGCCACATTGTGCGTCGTTTGCCATGAGTAACGATCTGGCAACTGCGGCCAATGGTGGTGTACCCGATAGACGTGTTCACCCTGGCCGACGATCACTTCGGGCTGCCGGGCGTTGGCAGCCCGACGCAACATTCCCATTCCCGCAGCAACTCCACATGCGGTGGCGGTTTTCAAAAAGGTGCGCCGCGAGCTGGGGGAAGTTGCTGGACCAGTGGCAGCAGCGGGGGCGAGGTTATCGACGGTGGACGTTGGAGAGACGCGCATCGTGTTCGAGCTCCGTGATTGACGAGCCATAGGTAGGGAAATATTTCTCGATTTGATGGCAATATGCTGGATGGATTTGCATTCTCTTGGCAAAATCCGGGATGGGTGGTTGGCGTCCGGCCTGCAGACGCTAGATTAACCGGCTTGCCTACCGGACGCCGACGGAGGCAGCAACGCCATACTGGACTCGGCCACTTTGAGGCGTGGGGATCCAGAGCGTGATCTGCTTCCCGGAGGCTGATCCGGCGAGTCCGCTGGCAGCGTCTGGCTGGCATGCCAGCAATGAATTATAGACAAATTCTCGCAACAGCGTGCGAAGGTCCATGAAAGCTTTAGTAAAAAGCAAGGCTGAACCTGGATTGTGGCTAGAGGATGTTCCGGAGCCGACTATCGGAATCAACGACTGCCTCATACGCATCGATCGTACTGGGATCTGCGGCACCGACTTACACATCTACCGATGGGACGCATGGGCGCAGCAGACGATTCCTGTGCCCATGATTGTGGGTCATGAATTTGTAGGTGAGATTGTCGAAGTCGGCGCCAATGTGGTCGACTTTCGTCCCGGAGATATCGTCAGCGGTGAGGGGCACGTCGTTTGCGGACGTTGCCGCAACTGCTTGGCAGGGCGGCGACATCTGTGTGCGCACACGAAGGGAATAGGGGTCAATCGTCCAGGAGCGTTTGCCGAGTACCTGGCGTTACCGATGACGAACGTGTGGCATCATCATCAGGGCATCGATCGTGACATTGCGGCGATTTTTGATCCCTTTGGCAACGCTGTGCACACGGCATTATCGTTCCCGGTGTTGGGAGAGGACATCTTGATTACCGGCGCGGGGCCGATCGGCTGCATGGCCGCGGCGGTAGTGCGTCATGCGGGGGCACGGTTTGTGGTCGTCACCGACGTCAATCCATGGCGTCTGGAATTGGCAAAGGAGCTAGGTGCCACGCGGACGGTCGATCCTACGCGCGAGGATCTGCGAGACGTGCAACGGGAACTGGGGATGACCGAAGGTTTCGACGTGGGGTTGGAAATGTCGGGAAGCCCCGCAGCGTTGCGCTCCATGTTGGAGAACATGTGCCATGGCGGAAGGATCGCTATGTTGGGAATTCCCGTAGAGCCGATGGCGATCGATTGGAACCGGGTCGTGTTCAACATGCTCACGATCAAAGGCATCTATGGCCGGGAGATGTACGAGACGTGGTACAAGATGACTGTGATGCTGCAGAGCGGGCTGGACATTAGCCCAGTGATCACGCATCGATTCCCCTGTTCGGAATACCACGCGGCGTTCGCCGCGATGGAAGAGGGAAAGTGCGGTAAAGCGATCCTCTATTGGCGTGATCCCCCTGCTGACGTCGCAGGCAAGTGCTGAGTCGGAAACCAGTTCCAACCACCCTACGACACGAGGAGTCCACGATGTATGGGGCATTCCAACGACACGTACAGAGCATTCTGCAGGAAATCGAAACGGCGGGACTGGCCAAGCGTGAACGCACTCTGGAATCTCCACAAGAGGCGCGCATCAAGGTACAAGGACGCGAGGTGCTCAATCTGTGTGCGAATAACTACCTGGGCTTAGCCGATCATCCCGAAATCCTGGCGGCGGCGCACGACGCGTTGGACCGTTGGGGCTACGGCCTGGCCAGCGTGCGTTTCATTTGCGGTACTCAATCGATCCACCAGGAGTTGGAGCGGCGGTTGAGCGAGTTTCTGGGAACGGAAGATACTATTCTCTATTCGTCCTGTTTCGACGCCAATGGCGGGCTGTTCGAAACACTACTGAGCGCCGAGGATGCCGTCATCTCCGATGAATTGAATCACGCCAGCATTATCGACGGCATCCGTCTATGCAAGGCGCGACGGTATCGTTATCGCAACAACGACATGCACGATCTAGAAGCGAAACTCCGCGAGGCTGGCGACGCGCGTTTCCGCTTGATTGCCACCGACGGCGTCTTTTCCATGGATGGGATCATCGCCGATCTGCCTTCCATTTGCGATTTGGCCGAGCGATACGATGCCTTGGTCATGGTCGACGATTCGCATGCCGTGGGGTTCCTCGGCCCCGGTGGGCGAGGCACGCACGAGCTGTGGGGCGTGATGCACCGAGTTGACATCATCACGGGGACACTGGGCAAAGCGCTGGGAGGTGCTAGCGGCGGGTACACTTCGGGAAGGCGTGAGATCGTGGAACTGCTTCGCCAACGGTCCCGACCGTATCTCTTCTCCAACTCGGTCGCGCCGGTTATCGTCGGTACCAGCCTGAAAACTTTGGAATTGATCGAGCGTTCATCGGAACTACGGGAGCGTTTGCAAGCCAACACCCGATTCTTTCGGCAAGCGCTCAGCGACCTAGGATTTCATCTGGTGGCTGGAGAGCACCCGATCGTACCCATCATGTTGGGAGACGCCAAATTGGCCAACCGCATGGCAGATCGCCTCCTCGAACTGGGGGTCTACGTCATCGGCTTCTCCTATCCCGTGGTTCCTCAAGGAAAAGCCCGCGTGCGCTGCCAGGTATCTGCAGCGCACTCGCGCGAGGATCTGGACTTTGCCGTGCAACAGTTCGCGAAGGCGAAAGACGAGTTGGGGATATGACGTACCGGTACTCAAGTGGACGCCTCACACCAGGTGCAGGGGGTAGTAAATAGCTCCACTAGGAACCCGTGGGCCAGATCATAGATCTGAGGAAAGTTGCTCGCGCGCGGACCGGCCACATTGAGGATATCGATGCCGTGATGGTGCAGCCACGTGGCCGTATACAGAACGTCATAGGGCCGATCAAGTCGCACCCGGAGAACGGGCTTTCCCATCTGACGGGCATGGCGATAGGTCAACCACGTACCTCCCTGCAGACGCTGCCAATACAAGATCAGCGTTCCATCGCTATCGCGCACATTCCATTGCGTCCGCACCGCATAATCCGGCGACTCCGACTCGGTAAGGCGGTATCGCCGTGCGATCGTGCCATCTTCGGCCAAACGGCCGCGGGGACACCATCCGCCGTGAGGGACGCCGAGTCGAATCGCTACATCCAATGCCGCGCGGTCTACGCCGGTTTGCCCACCGGAGACGATCCGCTCAATGCCATGGTGATACACGGCGGGGGGATCATTCGGAGGATTCTGAGAAAAAGGACTCTTCAATGCTCGCCTCACCCTTTCGATCGGCGCCTTGGGTCGCCTGGCGGAGGCAGCGGCGGCTCATCATCGCCATCGCTTGCCATCCGTTGTTCAATGCTTTTCCACAGCGTACGGGGCAATTCAGGCCACCAGGATGTGGGCCACGACCGGAACGTCTGCCGGGTCTTTCTAGTCGGATGCCGAATAGTAACTCGACAACAGTGCAGCCGCATGCTGGAACGACCTGCTCGCTGCCCACCCCTACCATACTTCGGATCGCCGCGAATGGGCATCCCATAGTTGGCCAACTGCACTCGGATTTGGTGCTTCCGGCCGGTGATCAAATCAATCTCCACCATTGTCCCCATGGAGGTGTAGGCGATGGGACAAACTCGCAGTATCGCCTCAACGGCTCCATCCGCTCTCTGGCCAACAACCTCCATCCGCCGCAACGATTCGTTCTTACGCAAAAAATTGCGCAGGACGATCCATCGACCGCAGACCAACCGGGAGGTATCCCCGTCGACCAGCGCCAGGTAGCGTTTGGTCACCTGACGCTGCCGAATTTGCTCCGATAGGCGACCGGCTGCCTTGCTGGTGCGCGCCAGTACCAGGACGCCGGAAACCTCGCTGTCCAACCGACTGACGATCCCCACATAGGCGTTCCCGGGCTTGCCGTACTTGTGCTTCAAGTAATCACGAGCCCAAGCGTGTACCGAGGGCTCTCCCGGTCGTCCTCCCATCGTTACGTAACCTGGTGGTTTATCGATGACCAGTAAGTGATTGTCCTCGTAGAGTACATGCATGGTGCCAGCGCCATGAGCGGCGAGAGGGGTTAGCGAAAAGTCAGGCGATCAAATCTCGATGACGTCCTGATCGTAAGGAATGAACATGTTCAGTTGGTCACGGTGATAGTCGGTCAACTCGATCTCCCCGCCTAACACCTCGGCTAGCGGGTTGGTGTGGATCAACGCCGTGCGCTGCGGACGGAGTTGCTCGACCACCTCGGTAACTTCCCGTAAGCAACTGTGGCCAGTTCGACGGGCCAATTCCTGCTGTCCATCGGGAAAATAGCATTCATGCAGGAGGAGATCGCAATGTCGCAAGAGAGAGTGGTCCAACGTGCGGCTCTCGGCGATGGTATCGGTCAAATAGGCCACGCGCCGCTGCGGATCGGCCAGGAGATATCCTAGGCTGCCGCCGGGATGCTGCTGAGGAAACCAATGCAATTCGAACGCGTCCAGGGTTACCTTTCCGTGTGATTTCTCCAAGGGCACGAACTGAAGATCAGGGCGCAGGGGAAACAAATGTTCATTGAACAGATGCCGCTCAATGGCCTCGAGTTTCTCCGCCGCTCCCACGACGCGCACTTCTTTCACGTGCGTTACGGCCATGAGGTCCAGGAGGAAGGTGAGCCCGATGATGTGGTCCAAGTGCGCATGAGACAGGAGGATATCGAGCCGCGGAAGTGGCTGTTCTCGCAAGAGCGTGGTGAGCCGGAAAAAACCGGTACCGGCATCCAACACTACCTGCCATTCGGGAATGAAATAGCACGCCGTATGCCGCGTGGGGCTGGGATGGTATCCGGTCGTTCCAAGGCAGTGGATTCGCATAGCTACCGGTAGAGGTTTCGCAGGGCTAGGGAAATCGAGCGTTAGCGCCGGGAACGGCCCCGTATGGCGGTATACTCGTGGCTAGTGTCAACGAATTATCAGAACCCCTAATGTATACAGGATTCCCAACGATAGTGAGCCGACGATTAATACCAGACTGACGAATATCAGAAAGGCGAGTCCAAGATAATACCCGGTCTGCACGAACGCGACATTGTCCGCCTCATCCACGCCTGCCGCGATGTCCCGCAAAGCGTTTTTCCCCAGGGCGACGGCAAGGGCAGCGAAGAGAATGCACAGTGGGCCACAAACGCAACAGAGTGCCCAAGCCAGGATGCCCATGGTCAACACCGTGAGGGCGCGATCCGGTTTGGCAGGGTGCGCCCTCGGTCTGTGGGACGAGGCGATTGCCATCCTCTGCGGTTGATCCTGCTCATGCCCGCCTTGGCCCGGCGCCGATTCGTTGGTCTCGACAAAGGCAATCAACGGCACGAACTTCGCCGCCGGTTGCCAAGCACCCTCTTCGCCGATACGGATGGCATAGTCCTGACCTACACGTCCTTCGCGAAACCATCGGTCCAGCACCTGGCGAGTCACCGGGCCCCACACCTCTCCCAGCCCGCTGCGCATCCAATAGTCGCACGCGGAAGGGGAATGGTGTGGTGGGATTGGGATCGAGGCGGAGTCCCGCCCGCGGGCAGTGTCTTCTTTCTCGCTGTCGCCCGTCAATGCCACCAGCGAATCGGCCGTTGGCAACTGGGGGACGAAAATCTGTGCGCAGTGAGGACAACGAACGTGATGACCCGCCAACTCGTCTGCCACGGATATCGGTTGACCGCACCCGTCGCAGTACGAGTGAATCGCCATGGCTCAAGCTCCTCGTCGCTCCCGCTCATGCCGCTGGGGATCGAGATAGATGAACGTTTTCCCTAGTCGGCCACCGTAGTTTCCGGCAGATATCTTAACCAGCCCTGGGGTGTTCCGACAGGCTTCAATGGCCGCATGCGTGGCCGCGGCAACTGCATCCAACGTCCCCCCATTGATCACGATTTCCATGATGGATTCGACACCTGCGGGAACTCGCGATCGGTCGCCGAGCGTGGTACGCAGCGTCGGGCAGTACTCGGCGTAGGTGCTGGCAATGAGGAAGGAGTAACGACTACCGGCCTTCGACGCGCTGGCCGCAATTCCGCCTGGGAATGGGGTAATCGTATCGGGCATCTGTCCGATTCGCTCCACTCCTCGTCGCGCCGCGTCGATGGCGGCATCCACGTCGGTCCCCATGAGCCACAGGTTCCCACCCATGATCCCGCTGCGGTATCCAAAGCGACGGGTCAAGTAGAATTCTCCACCCATGATGGGAATCACCCAGCCTTTGGTTCCCCACCGTTGGTCGCGATACTGATATCCATCACCAAAATAGGCGATCTTTTTCCCCAGCTTGAAAAACGTGGGTTCGTCGGTGAGGCGGTCGAAGCACCGGGCAGTGGGGCAGGTGAGCACATTTTGGCTGATGCGAGCTAGCAGGACTCGTTCCAGATGTTGTTCTCGATCCTTGCGGAAACGCGGTACATGGACTTGAATCACCGCGCCAGGACGTCCATCGGGGGTTTCTTGCCCAGGTGAACGGCCATCAACATACTGGCTTACCCCAGCCTCACAATCGCATAAGATCGTGCTGCTGGCATGCCCGGTGACGGCACGACAACAGTGCTCGACCCATTCCTGATCCCGAGCGGTGATGAGGAATTCGGCGTAGATGCTTCGAAAACCTTCGGCGTAGGTATCCTCGACAGTCGCTTGTGGCTGCAGTCCCATTACTTTCCCTCGATTGGTGAGCTTCCGTGTTATGGATGGAAGAATCCATCTCGCCGCCAAGTGGATGGCTCGGTACTTCGACCTCCGGCGCACGATGGGCGGCACGTGCCGAGAGTACGAGCCTTGAGGGGGCTCGCCTCACCGTTCTCCGCTTCGTCCCTTGCCCTCGTAGACGGCATTCTCCGTGATGACTTTATCCATGTAGATGTCGTGATCATCGACCGGGATTTCAGGGAACATTTGGCATTCGAAAGCAATGCCGATCAACGGGGTATCGGGCCGAGCGTGCTGCAGCAGTTTGTCGTAGTAGCCCTTGCCATGGCCGGTACGACCTCCCGTCCGATCAAACGCAACACCGGGAACCATGATCAAATCCAGGTCATGCGGATGAAGACGCTTGTCAGGGAGCTGCCGTAGCTCCCGCTTCGGCTCTAAGATCTTGTACATCCCGATGTCCAATTCCTCCATCGATTCCAGATGGAACAATTCCAACTCCCCGTCGACGCAGTAGGGAATGGCAATCCGCTTACCTGACGCCAACGCCTCGGGCAATGCGTGACGGGTACGGACTTCATCCCGCACGTCGACGTAAAAGAGCACCGTCGTAGCCTGCGCGTACTCGGGCAATTGCATGAAGCGGTCGATGATCTGACGGCTGAGCTCGTCCTTGTTCGGCTGCAGCCGTCGATTCTCATGTGCTTGGCGGCGGATATCCTGTTTTTTCTTAGCGGTTTCCGACGTGTAGTTGGATGCAGTCATGGCCTGAATCATCTTGACAATACGCGAATCCTGACTTGGCGGCGAAACGTCGACGACGTTTGCGGGCGAGAGTGTAACACGGATTGTGGGCCGCGTCACCACACCGATGGCGGCCAAACCGTATCGTCCTCCGGTTTTCTGGGGGCAGGGCCTTCCTCCAGTTCCTACCCCAAGCGAATCTATCAGAATCGATACATCTCCACCTCATAGGGCCCACGATAAAGTAGCAACACGCCGGATCGATTGCCAAACTGCTCCCAGACTCGAACCAAGAACCGTTCCTCACCGGGAAATGGGTAGGCGAAAACGATATCGAAATGATGCATGGATTGCCCCGCAACCTGATAGGCGGATGGAAAGTCGGCAGCGGCGGAGATCCGAGGGTCGTCATCTGTCAGCAACGCATGACTTCCCTCCGGAAGAAAGTTGCCTCGCCATAACTGGCACGTGATTCCATGACGCTGCCAAAGCTTCTCCGCCTCGGCGGCCAATTGCTCATTCCCTTCGATGCCCACCGCCGTCATGCCGAACAAGGCGGCTGCCCCGGTAACCCCGCCAAAGCCGCATCCCAACTCGAGAAACCGCGGAGGAGGTTGGTTCGCCCCCCACGCATGCCAGGCAGCCAAAATGCCAGCGGCCGCTTCTTGGAGATGGCAACTACTCTGCAGCACGTCGATGCCGCTGTTCCGCGTATCCCAATACAACTGCATGTGCCGTTGAACGGCTTCCAAGTATGCCAGGACATGTGGATATTCATGCAATTCCTCTTCCCAACGTCCCAGCGGGATGCTCTGTCGCTTCATCGTTTCTATTACCGTCACAATCGCTGCAATCGTTATCAGGCGCCGTCGCGGGACGGCGTCTTGAGCACGTCAGCGCGTCGCAACGCAGGTGCGGGCTCCAGGTTGACGATAGCCCAACATGGAAACCATGGTTTTAGCGACGCTGGAGGTCTGCGCCCATCCAATGCGTGCGGAGGACAACCGGCAACGTCGCATGACGAGAACAGCGACGTGAATTTTGCATTACTGAATTCGTGTGGAGCAACGCGATGGTGGCTAACCCGATACAGACGGAGCCCAAAAAGGAATCGACGCGCACCGCTTCGAAAACCACGGCGCGAGCGCGTCTGGTTTTGATCGACGCAGCGCGAAACGCCACGCTCGGCGTCTGGCCCATCCGTTGCACGCGATGCCTCGTCGGTAGCAGTACGGACTGTCACATCCGCTGCGATCTGCCGGGAATCGCTCCCAACCATGCGTTGATTATCATCGGAGCCCGACAGATGTTCGTGCGATGGTTGGCCCCCGATTGGGATGCCAATGGTCAACCGCGACACGAGCTGCTTGTCGAGGGCGACGAGGCGGAATTCGAACTGGCTGGACACGCATTTCGTCTGGTGCGCGAAGAGGGGGCCGGCGAGCAGTCTTCAGCATTGATGCCCCCGCCTAAGGGGTTGCGTTTTACTCAAACTCGTGCGCTGGGCAATCGCAGGAAAACGGGCACAGAATCGGGGGCAGACGATCCTCACGACCGGGGGCTCGAAACGTGTGTAGACGACCGGTCATGGCAGGACCCTACTGCCGCCCACGCTGCTGCTGGTCCATCGCACGCCCCACCCAGCTCAGCAGGCGATTGGCCACTGGCAAGCTTGCATTCCCATGTTCGCGAAGCGATAACGCCCATCGAAGCGCGGTTGGATGGGCTGACTAAGCCGCTGGAGCAGCTGACAGCGCTACTGCAAACGTTTGCCTCAGAACGGGAAGTGGCAGTGGCGAACGACCGGCATGACGTCGACGCCACGCTGTCGAACCTGCTGGCCGATTTTACCGACAGACAGCGGGCAGAATATCAGGCGTTCGCCGAAAAACTCGACCACCTTTACCAGCAGCTGGCGACGTTGGACCAACGGATCGTCAGCCTCGATGCTAACAGCACTAGTGCCGATTCAGCGGTCTCCACCGAACTCTCTCACTTGGCTCAGGTCGTCTCCAACCTTGCGGCAGAGTTCTCGGCAGGTATTGAACAGTTGGATTTCCGTCTGTCCGAATTCGTCGATCAACAGGCTGTGACGCGTCAGCAAGACGCCGAGTTGCTCTACAATCTCGTGGAGCAGGTGAGCGCACTCGGTGAGCGATGGAGTCAGGCGACTTCTGCACAAGAGCAGACGGTCGGCCTTGATGACCGCAGCGAAACGGAAGTTTGCGCTTCGGTCCCCCCATGCCCCGCAACGAACGACAGCTCAGCCACCTTTGCTGCCCAGGAAGAAACCTTTTACGGCGAATCGGACCAACCGAACATCCAGGATGCACCGCGTGGACGGCAGGCGATCGATCAAGAGGCCAGTTCCTTGGCCCGCGCCGATGAAGCGGAGGGATTGCCGAACCACACGCGAGTAGACGACCAAGAAACGGCTGTGGACACGACGGTAACTTCTGACGCGGAACACGCCACTGCACTCCCCCTCGGCCAAACGGACGAAGAGGAAATGCTCCGCCAGGCCGACGCCGCCGCAGAGCAGCCAGAGGAACTTACTGGCAACGCCGACGGTACGGAATCAGGCGAAGAGTTGCCGGCCTGGTGGCGGGAATGCGAAATGGAAGCGGATACCGCACAGCCCTCGCCGACACACGACACCCTTCAGGAGACGAGTCTCCCTGCAGCAAACGAGCCGAGCGCCGATGAAGCAGCATCTGCAGATCAGCTCGACGTCGAGCTTCGCGCCCAGCAGCCGGGTACCGGCGATGTGGAAGGGGGGCTCGAGACGATAAACGATCAGCACGTGGTCAACCATCCTGATCATCAGACCGAGTACCGGACGGACCAACAGGCTGATTACGGTGAGGAGTATGATCCGAGTATCGAGGAGTACATGCAACAATTGCTGGCACGCCTCAATAAAGGAGCGCACTCGGCCACACCACCGAAGACGTCGACGGATTCCACTTCGACATCACCCACTTCACCGGCAACCTCGGCAACCATGGCCCCGGCCGGTGCCGGGAAGGCTGAAGGGATCCTCTCCCCGGCCGGTTACGCGGACACTGAGGACGAACCTGACCGCACGGCAGCGTCTGGGGCCGAAGAAGTGGGACGGTGGGAGGTCGACCCGGATTACGCTGACGGCATGCTTGAGGATGCCTTTCCTAGTGAACAATCCGATGAGGGGGAGCCGAATGGCACGACAGCGAGCGAAGCACGGTTGGAGCGACTGGCACAAGCCACGAAACAACGCCGCCGGTCGGTCAGCGTCGAGAATCTGGATGCTCTCAGGACATTAGCGAACACCACGGCGCGCACGGCGATCCAGAAAAGCGTCCGACGGCGCGTCGTCCATGGATTCGGAACGAAGCTGGCCATTGCCTGCGGAGGCATGGTGGTAGCCGGAATCCTGTTCTACCTCAACGGTTGGAACTTCAACGTAACGTTCGTCACCGCCCTTACGGCAATGCTGGTGGGCATTATTTGGGGCATCGACGCACTGATGACCATTATCCCGGTGATTCGCAACGAGTTGTACCTGCCTCCGCGTCCACCGGCATCTCATCTTCACCATCCGATCCCAGGTGCTGGCGAAGAAACTCTCCCAGACGATGTTCGTGTTGCGGAATCTGCCGCGGTAGATCCGTCCGTCCCCCCGTCCTCGGAGGAGATAGCGGATCCAGTTTGCTCCACCGAGGGCGAGCAACCGGGGGAAGTCGATGAGGTCACCGGTGAGATCGATGAAACTCTCGCTCCGGAGGACGAGTGGATCGATTCCCGCGACTGAGGGACCATCCTCTCTTTGGTTGCCGCCTTTCGTCTGATTAGCGGTACACTACAATCAGCGATGGTGGTAACGACGCTTCCTCAACCGACTTAAGTGGTGGGAACGAAGCGCCTATCGGCAAACGCATCGTGGCTGACTGACGTAGGGAGAGGTTGTTGAAAACACTGCTTGACGAAGCGGAGCTCCGACATGGAGTGCGTGAAATGGCCGAAGCAATTACGCTTCGTTTCGGTTCCCGTCCCATCACCATCGTGGGAATCATGTCGGGAGCGCTCGTTTTTCTGGCTGACTTGATTCGTCATCTGCGAATGCCGGTGCGAATCAGCTTGATTCAGGCGAGCAGCTATCGTGGTGCAACGCAGCCCGGCGACCTGTGGATCAAGGACGACATGATGCTGGACATCGAAGATCGCGATGTCCTGGTTGTCGATGATATTTTTGACACGGGCAAGACGCTGGAGGCGGTGGTCGAGTGCCTGCAGTCGATGCGTCCCGCTTCCATGTTGACTGCCGTGTTGTTGTATAAAGAAGGGCGGAAATCGGTAGCCATCGAACCCGATTTTGCTGCGTTCCACATTCCTGATCAATTCGTCGTCGGTTACGGTCTCGATTATCAGGATTTCTACCGCAATTTGCCGTTCGTTGCCGTGCTGGAACCGGAAGATCTTGAAAAACACACGGTGTCGGAGACCTAGGAGCGCTGTTCGTCCATGCCTCACCGCCCCCGGTTATTGGTGACCACCGCTCATTTTTGGCCCGTAGCGAGCGATGTCAGTGGAAGGATCCAAGCCGAATGTGCGGGCCTGCGACGTATGGGCATCGACGTCACCGTGTTGACGTACCAGCAGGACAGGACATGGCCTGATGAGTTGCATGTGGGCGGTATTCATGTCCTACGCGTTCCCCGACCGCGTGGAATTCTCGCTTACAACACCTTGCGCGGCAGTGTTGCTCGCCGCCTCAGTTCGCTCGCCCGGCCGTTTGATGGGCTGTGGTGCTACGGCGCCAGCGACCTGGTAGCGGCAACAGTAGACGATTGGAATGGAGGCCAACCGGTTGTCTGGCAGTGGACCGCTGATGACTTGGCAGCACTCTGCGAGGGACGATTACCTCAATCGTCGCGCCGCATGATGGTGCTGCACCGCCGAAGCGATCGGACGCTTGTTCCCGGCCGAACTTGCGCCAGGTTTTTGGTCAGCCGCGGAGTTGCGGCGGAAACGGTGCTCACCGTACCAAGCACAGTCGAGGCGGCGGTCGATCGCACCATCGGTGCGAGGAGAGAAACGAGGCTAGCGGTGGGCCAGGCGTACTATGACCTGTTCTTGCGCGGCCGCGACCGCTTGCTGGCCGTGTGGCTTGATCGGCTCGTTCCCAGCAAGATAGCTTCGTGGCTCGATCCTGTGGGGCGATTTGTCGAGGAGCGACGTGGGATCCGCGCGTGTGTCGTGTGCTGGGGTGGCGACGAGCGGCGGGTCGATGAGTTTCTGCGAGATCGCGGTTGGCACCGATTGGTGGTGGTCCCCGGCGTGTTTTCCGATTTCTCCGATCTACTTCAGTTGGCGGACCTATTGCTCATCCCGCAACCAGGTGAGGGACTCGGTTGGGTCTTTCCACAGGCCATCGCGTCCGGAGTTCCCACGTTGATTGCTCAACATGAGGCGCTTCAGGATGTATGCGATGCGGCGCTTCGTCAAAATGACGACCTGTACGGGAGTGACTCGCGCCGCGTGATGCGGCTGCACCCCACCTCGGCTTCCCCACTGGCAGCATTGGCATACGATGGAATCGTTTCCGAGCAATTGACGGCGCGGCTAACCCAATGGTGGGAAGAGCCTCACTGCGTGCAGCAGGCGGTAGACCAGTTGCAGCGAGTTTTCTTAGCACGCGACTCGCTCCACTTCCTCATGGACACGCTGCGGCGCGTGATTCCTCAACAATGCGTACAACCGGGCAGTTAACGATCGGCTTACGAGCAATTGGTATGAGCGTGTAGTAATGAAGATTCGCGTGGCGCATGTTATTCCGACGTTGGTGCAGGGCGGCGCCGAGAAGCAGATGGCGTTGTTGGTAAGTCACCTGGACCGTGCGCGATTCGATCCTCACGTGGTGGTGCTCACCGCCGACGGTCCATTGCGCGACCAATTGGTTGACGCCCAGGTGCCAGTGCACTTCATTGCCAAGAAGGGCAAGTTGGATCCTGCGGCGGCGGTAAGATTGCGGGCGACGTTGAAAAAACTGGCCCCTGATATCGTGCATACGTGGTTGTTCGCGGCCAACAGCTATGGACGAGTAGCCGCGTGGGCGGCGGGCGTGCCGATAGTGATTGCCGGAGAGCGCAGTGTCGATCCGTGGAAAAGGTGGTGGCACCATGCCATCGATCGGTTGCTGCTACCCATCACCGATCGCTTGGTCACCAATACTCAGGCCGTCGTCGAATTCTATCGGCGACACGGAATTCCCGCGGAGCGCTTCCAGGTGATTCCCAATGCGGTGGAACCTGCTCCGGGGACGAGCTGGACCAAGCAGCAGGTGTGGGAACGCCTGGGCCTGCCTCCCCGTAAGAAACTCATCTTGAGCATCGGACGGTTATGGCCCCAAAAGGGGTATCGCGATCTGATATGGGCTGCCGACATGCTCCACAATGCTTATTCAGATTTGTGGTATGTGATTGTCGGATCAGGACCAGAATTCGCACGTTTGCAAAAATACCGTGATGACATCGGGGCCGCCGATTCGGTGCGCTTCGCCGGTCATCAACGTGATGCTCGGGAGTGGATCAGTGCCTGTGACGTGCTGTGGAATGGATCGCGTTTCGAGGGACAGAGTAACACGATTCTCGAGGCGATGGCAGCCGGCAAGGCCGTGATCGCCTCCGACATTCCTGGCAACCGCGACCTGGTTCAACACGAGCAGACCGGCTACCTGTATCCGCTCGGCAACGTCCAGGCATTGTGCCAAATGACCCTGAAGCTGCTAGACAACGAAACCTTGGCACAGCAATTGGGTGACATGGGCAAACAACGTGTGGAACAAGAATTCTCGCTGGCCAATATGGTTGTCGCCCACGAACGACTTTACGAACAGTTACTCGAACAGACGCGATAAGAGTCGTCCTTCGCTCTTTCCGTATGGCCATCTGAAGACGTTGCCGTCACGTGCCGCGACCAGTCGCCGAAAACTGCAATCGAAAAGGTCTACCCCCCAATTCGACCTTTCCGATTGCAGTAAGACGGCGCAATAGGGCCCGGAATCGTTACCTGATCACGCTAAACCAGCACGCTCTTTGGGGTCTTTCAGGTTGTAGGCTAGCTTCGACAGGGCTTCGGTCTCGATCTGGCGTACCCGTTCACGAGTCAAACCGAGGCGGGCGCCAATCTCCTTCAGGGTATGGGCTTCACTGTCGCCCAATCCGAACCGCATCTTCAATACGGTGGCTTCCCGCGTGTCCAAAGTGTCCAGCAACTCCAGAACGGTACTCAAGACGTCGTGGTCGAGCAATTCTTCATCCGGAGCCTTCAACCGCTCATCCATCACCGTTTCGCTCAAGGACCACCCGGAATCGGGTTGCTCGTTTTGCGGCGTACTGTTGTAAATCTGTATCGCCTTCTTGATGATAGGTAACTTCTTTCGCGGCAAGCCGAGCACGCGACCGACCTCCTCGTGGGTGGGAGCACGCCCCAGTTCTTCCGTCAGTCGTGCCGACGCCCGCCGCCACTTGCTCAGCAATTCCACCATGTAAGCAGGAATGCGAATCGTCTTCGAACAGTTGATCAACGCTCGTTTGATCGACTGTTTGATCCAGTAGCTGGCGTAGGTGCTGAATCGCGTTCCCATCTCCGGATCGAATCCTTCCACTGCCCGCAGCAGACCGAGATTCCCCTCCTCGATCAAATCTTGCAGGCCCAGGCCTTTCCCCACATATCCACGAGCGATGTTCACCACCAGTCGGAGGTTGGCACGCACCATATGATCGCGCGCTTCAACGTCCCCCTCGGCGATGCGGCGAGCCAGCTCCCGCTCTTGTTTGGCCGTCAACAAGGGCGTCTCGTTGATCTCACGCAGGTACGTTTCCAAGGGTGATTGAGCAACTTCACCTCTTGATCTGCTGCGCCGCTTGGTTCGCGCTACGAGTTCTTCATCTTCATGAATAAGCGGAAGTTCATCCTGGTCTTCGAAATAATCAGTCATGGGCTCTCTGTCATGCGAAGGGTGAACGACATCAATCGGTGACACGACATTCGCAGCGCGAGTTGCCGGCGACGGCCACCGCGCGCGGCAGTATCCGATTCCCCGAAGATTTCCCTTTTCCATCGAGGCGGTCACCAGGCACTGTACCTCTGCCAGCGGCCTTCGGAAGGGAAACACGATTCATGATGGGAGCGGTCGGGAAAGCAGACGCTCGGCGCGTGCTAGCATTACGTATCGGTGGGAAGATGGGGTGAGCTCAAAGAATTGCGAAGGCGGAGAGATCGTACAAAATAATCCGATTGAAGCGAGATCGAAGAGGAACGAATCGGTGAGGATCGACCGATCTTTTACTTGTTGGGTAATCTGTAGCGATTGCACCGAGTCTGCCGATTGAGCATTTTTTTCGGATTGAGTCAATTCTGCGGCCGGTCACGCCGATAGGAAGGATGTGGTACCAGGGAATCTCCCTGATTAAACGCCGCTGTTTTCCATTCCCAGCGGCATGTTTCCAGCGGTCCTGCTATGGAAGGCGTGACAATCGTGAGACGAGTTCTTACCTTAGTCGCAACAGTAATGCTTTGCCTCCCTCCGGCATTGCTTGTGGCACAAACTAGTTCCAGTGGTCGACGGCCTGGCGGCTCGCGCAGCATTGCCCCGCGCGAGGCTTCCGTCCGGCCAGCTCGCACCAGGGTTTCTCCCGCGGCACACCGGACCATCTCTGCTTTCGACGAGGAAGCGATTGCTGCCGATGAGGTGGTTGAAGGTGAATACATCGAAGGCGAGATCATCGCTGAAGGGGATGCTTACGTCGAGGGAGAATACATCGTCGAGGGGCATCCGCCGCTAGGGCATGGCAGTGGTTGCGCCAGTTGCGATGGTCATGGATGCGATGATTGTGGCACCGTGCTGGACACGCAATGTGAGTCTTGCCGAATACCGCGCCGCTTCTGCATCTGCCTGCCACGCCACGGCTGGGCTCAAGCCGATTATCTATTGTGGTGGGGCAAGGGAATGGAAGTCCCCCCGCTGGTTACCACCAGTCCCAGTGGCACGGATCGCGCTGCCGCCGGCGTTCTCGGTCAACCCGGAACCAGCATTCTGTACGGTGGCGATGAGATCCTAACGCGGGATATTTCCGGTTGGCGACTGCGCTACGGATGGTGGTTCGACAAGCTGCCCGGCTGGGGCATCGAAGGAGAGTACGTCGGCGTGGGGACGCTCACCGAGAGCTTTTTCGCCCAGTCCAGTGGCAATCCGATTCTCGCCAGGCCGTTTTTCAATGCTCGGGATGGAATTGAGGACGCCGAACTAATCGCTTTTCCCGATGTCGTCACCGGCAGCATGGCGGTCGATGCAACCACCCGACTGGACGGGGTAGCCGTGCGACTGCGCAAGCAGTTGTGTGGTAGTCAAGGCTGTGGGTACTCATGGCTGTGCTGCGCGCCGGTGCCTACGGCGGCACGATGGGATTTCACTGCTGGCTGGCGCTATTGGGAACTCGATGACGGCCTGGAGATGCGGGAACGCCTGCAAATGCAGGACTCGAACACGCCGGGATCGTTCGACATCACCGACCGCTTCGAAACTCGCAATCAATTTCAAGGTGCAGAATTGGGGGTGCTGTGGCAAGGGCGAAAGGGGCTCTGGTCGCTGGACGCCTTGATGCGGGTGGGGATCGGCAATGTGCACCAAACGGCATGGATCAGCGGCTCGACCACTATCGAGGAAAATGGTGTCGTCAGTACTTACAACACCGGGGTGTTGGCTCAACGCACCAATATCGGCACTTACGAGCGGGATCGCTTCACCATGGTTCCAGAACTGGGATTGACCGTTGGCTATCAAATGACCAAGCGGATGCGGGCGACGATCGGTTACTCCCTAATCTACTGGGGGAATGTGCTCCGGCCGGGCAATCTGATCGATACGGATATCAACCCCAATCTCTTTGCTCCCGAAGTTTCTCCCTTTACCGGGCCACTACGACCTCAGTTTCAGTTCGATGATACCGATTATTGGGTACAAGGCCTGAACCTTGGTGCCGAATACCGCTGGTAGGACGTAGCGGTTATCGGAAATACCAGAAACCATATTTCGACACTCCACCAAGGCTCGGCCGTCTGCAGCAGACTGTCGAGCCTTTTTTGATTGCGATTCAGGGAGGAAGCAGCGTTATGGGGGGGATCTTTGCACGCTGGCGGAAGCGGTGGCAAATGCGGCATCCACAGATTCGTCGTCGCACGCGACGATTAGGCATGGAGGCGATGGAGCCCCGACGGCTATTGGCCGGAGATCTAGGAGTCATCGAAGGGGTGGCGTATACCGACCTCACCGACAACGGGGTGTTCGATGTGGGCACCGATCCCGTGCTCGGCGCCACATTCACCCTGTATCAGGACACGAACGCCAACGGCGTCTTCGATTCGGGGACCGATACGCAAATCGCTCAGCAAACGGTCGCCCCCCCCGCCAATCCCACAGCCAATCCGACTCCACAGTCGGACAAATTCCGCTTCGAGGGCCTCGGTCCTGGCACCTACTTTGTCGAGCAATCTGCTGTTTCTGGGCAATTGCAGCGCAGCACCGAAACGATTAAGACCGTCGTCATCAGTTCGGCCGAATCAGAAGGCGTGGCCACACAGACTATCGACACTTTGAACAACACTGCCACCACGCCGGATCCATTGGTCGCCACCCCGGGAAACACCGCCAGTGACTCGGCGGCAACGGCCGCCGGTGAGGTGCTCGGCGACGAACGCGATATCCTCATCTCCAACGATGCCGGATCTACAGCGAACATCGAAGTGCAGGTCGACACCGGAACTGGCACCTTGGTCATCAACAATGGGACAGGTACCACTGGGACCGTCGTCGTAACCTACGATGGTGTCGACAGCGATGCGACGAATCTGGCCCACAACTTGGGTGGCCTCGCAACTCCCGTCGATCTGACGGCCGGTGGAGGGACCGCCTTGCATTTCATTGCCGGGTCGGAAGCAGGTAACACGGTCACCATCGATGTATTCAGCGGCTCGGCCGCCGACTTTTCGACCATAACGGTACCATTGCCGGTCACTGCCGGAGGCAGCCCGACTGCAGATTTGTTTGTGCATTTCGATGATTTCACCGTCGGCGGAGGAACAGGAGCCGATTTCAGCCAAGTGACGGCGATCCGGATCCAGGTCAATTTGGCAGCCGCCAGTGATGCCTCTTTCGACCTGGTGGGAGTGGTCGCCCCCACCGAGAAGATCTCCAACCACGCGAACCTCAATCCGATGTCGCTCGGCGATCTGATCTTTGCCGACTTCAATGACAACGGCCTGCTCGATTCCGGTGAACCTGGCCTGGCCGGTGTTCAGGTCGAACTGTACGAGGACACAAACTCCAATGGAAGCTTCGATAGTGGTACCGATGCTCAAGTCGGCAGCGCTGTCACCACCGATGCGAACGGGAACTACCTGTTCGACAATTTGTTCCCGGGCGACTATTTCGTCGTCATTCCGGCCTCCGAATTGAACTCGGGGGGCCCCCTGTTCGGTTACTTGAGCAGTTCGGCCGGCGGCACCTACGAGCCGGCTCCTGATCCGGACAGCACTCCCGTCGATGGTGACGACAATGGAACCTTCGTGGCCGGCGTAGGGGTGGTCACCTCGGCCATCACCCTGGCTTCAGGCACCGAACCGACGAACGACGGAGATGCGGATACCGATTCCGATTTGAGCATCGACTTCGGCTTCGTGCCGCAGATCGACGTGGCTGTTACGAAATCGGCTTCACCTACGCCCACCGTAATAGCTGGCAACCAAATCACCTATACCATTCAAGTATCGAACAACGGCAACGCGCCTGCCACCAACGTCGTGGTTACCGACGATTTGCCGAACCTGAGTCCAGATCCGCTGGTGATCGACTCGGTCACTACTACCGGTACGGTGGTACAGACGGGCAACAGCAGCGGGGAGATCGAAGTTACCTTCGCCAATCTAGCGGCTGGTGGTTCCGAAACGATCACTATCGTCGTTACCGTTCCGGCTGGTGCTGCAGCGGCAGCGGCGATCACCAATGGCGTTACTGTTACTGCGCAAGGAAATGATACGGATCTGACCAACAACAGTGATTCGGTTGATGTGGCTGTCGACCGCGAGGCGGTACTGACGCTGACCAAGTCCGACACACCCGATCCGGCTCCAGTGGGCTCCTCGATCACTTACACGTTGGTGGTCACCAACACTGGTCCCTCGACGGCGAATAATGTCGTGGTGAGCGATACATTGCCGGCAGGCCTGACCTTCAACAACGTAACCACCACCGCCGGTTCGGCCTCGGAGGCGGGCGGCGTGGTCACCGCGAACATACCGTTGCTCAATCCCGGGGAATCTGCCACGATCACCATCGACGCCACCATCGATGCTGGTTTCGCCGGAACAACGCTGAGCAACCAGGCGACCGCTGCCGCTGACGAAGCGGCTCAGGTGACCGCCAATGAGGATACGACGGTCAATCCCCAAGTCGACTTGTCCATCACCAAGACCGACGATACGGATCCGGTCAATCGCGGCGACCAATTGACCTACACGCTGCAGGTCACCAATGCTGGACCCAGTACGGCGACCAATGTCGAGATCGTTGATACCTTGCCCGCTGGGGTGACGTTCGTCAGCGCTACCGGGGGTACGGTGACGCCGCCGAGCGGAGGGTCTTCCGATGTGACGATCAACGTCGGCAATCTGGCGGCCGGTGCAAACGCTGTGGTCACCATCACGGTAGCGGTCGACCAATCGGCAGCCAATTCCGTCGAGAATACGGCGATTGTGCGCTCCGATGAATCGACGGCTGGATTCGATACGGACACTTCAAACAACTCAGTCTCCGAGAGCACGGCGGTCCAATCGACTTCCGATTTGACGATTACCAAAGTGGACTCGGCCGATCCCGTCATTGCTGGAAATAGCTTTACCTACACGATTACCGTGACCAACAATGGACCATCGGACGCGGCGAATACCGTGGTGATCGATGACATTCCAGACGGCATCCAGATTACTTCGGCCACCGCGTCGGCAGGGACGGTGACCATCCCCACGAGCGCTCAAGACACCGACCCGACCAATAGCGACGACTTGACGGTCAATCTGGGCACCGTGGCCGACGGCGATACGGTCACCATCACCGTCAACGCTACCGTTCTCCCTGGCACGCGCGGTGATCTGACCAACACGGTGTCCGTCACCTCGGATTCGATCGAATCGAATTCAGCAGACAACAGTGCCAGCGAAACCACCGCGGTAAACGCCAATATCGATCTGCAGGTCACCAAGGCGGACAATGTTGACCCAGTCGTGGCGGGACAATCGTTGATTTACACCATCGTCGTCACCAACAATGGTCCATCGACCGCCAATGGTGTGACGGTGACCGATGTACTGCCTAGCGGCGTGACGTTCACCAGCGTTACTGCCAGTCAGGGGACCGCCAGTCATTCCGGCGGAACGATTACCGCGCAACTCGGAACGCTTGCTCCCAATGCCACGGCAACTGTTACGGTGAACGTCGAAGTCAATGGAGACACTCGGGGTTCGCTCACCAACACCGCAACCGTGTCCGCCGACGAGACGGATACCGACCAGACGAACGATTCCGCCACGCAAGTCACGGACGTCAATGCGAACGTCGATCTCGAAGTTACCAAAACTGATTCGACGGACCCGGTAGCTGCGTCCGGAACCCTGACGTACACGATTACCGTCACCAACAATGGGCCCAGCACTGCCACCGGCGTCGTCGTCAACGACACACTGCCTGCGGGCCTAACCTTTGTCAGCGGTAACAGTACGGTTGGCACGGTCTCCAACTCGGGCAACGCGGTGACTGTTAATGTAGGGACCTTGGCGTCTGGAGCATCAGCCACGATCACTATCAATGCCACCGTCAATAGCGATGCTACGGGAACGCTGTCCAACACCGCTACCGCCACCGCTGCAGAATCGGACACCGATTCCACTAACAACTCCGCTACTCAGGAAACAGCTATCGCGGTGCCCGGCAGTATCTCCGGCACGGTGTTTTTGGATCGCGACAATGACGGTGTTCAAGATGCCGATGACCCTGGTATCCCCGGAGTGGTGATCACTTTGACCGGAACCGACTTGTTAGGCAATTCCGTCAACCTGACCACGACCACGGATGCCAACGGCAACTACACGTTTGACGACCTGTTGCCCGGTACCTATACCCTGACGGAGACGCAGCCAGGAAGCTACGGAGACGGCCAGTCGATCGTGGGGACGGGGGCAAGCGGTACGGCGGGAACGAATCAGATCAGTGGCATTGAGTTGCAAAGCGGTGCCGCAGCGCAGGGATTCAACTTCTCCGAACGTTTGTCACCGCTGAGCAAGCGACGGCTTCTAGCATCCGCCCAGCCTGGTGATTAGCATCACCATGGGAACGTCCGGCTGAGTTCACGCCTTGGCGGACTCAGTTGCCGCGTGGAGCAGGGGCGGCTTCACTGGGAACCATTCCTGCTGCGGGACGTACAAGCTGCAAACCACTGGCCACGGTCCCCGGTTGCCCGTCCCGGGGATCGACCGCGGCGGTATAGCCAGCGGGACGGACATCGCCGAGCTCGCTTTGCTCGACGAAGGAGCGTTCTGCCCGGGGAACCCAAGTGGTTTTCATACCGCTAGGCCCGGCGACAAAGAAGGTCTTCTCGCCGATAACCTGTCGTCCGTCAGCAAAGGTGTACCGAGCAAAGACGATGACCCGGTCGGCCAATGGGGATTGGTTCGTCCAGGCGAGCGTTAGATGAATACCAGCATCCGAACCGGCCGTGCGCATCAATTGCTTAACTTCATGGGCGGAGTAGTTCCAGCGGCCCAATCTGGCTGCGTTGCCTTCACGCGCCGGATCGAGGATGACGACGGCGAGATCGGCGGCCGCGGGAACAAATTGGCCGTCAACATTTAGGGGTTGGAGCACCAAGTACAATCCGTCATCGTCGAGCTCGTCGTCGAAATTGGCGGCACGGGAAAGATTCGGATGGAACGCCAACTCCGTAACCCGTTGATCGACGACCTCTGGCGCGTCGGCGATCGTGTCGGCCGTGTCGCTGCTGCGGGGCGAGGCGTTTAGGGGCGCAAGCTGCCCCAAAGTCGTGCGGCCGGACGCAAGCGTGCCCGGAAGGGCAATACGGGTGGACTCGGTGGCCAAGGGATCGTGCACATCCTCTGGGATACCTGTCGGGGCGTGTTGAGCTTGATCGTCGCTCGGTCCGGCGGTGGGCTCGCCTGGTTCAATCTTGGGGGGCTCCAACGATTCGAGGTCGAATTCATCGGTTTCCTGAGGCTGCTGCTGATCCTGGCCGTTGCGATGAAGGATGGAAGGAAGCCGTCCGGGCTCAGATGGTGTGGTTGTTGCAGCGGGCGGGGAGCCGGAATTGTCCGTTACACCGTTGCGGGAGGACCTGCTAGGAACCGCACTGGATGCTGAATTGGCCAGTTCGCGTAACCGCTGATTCTCAGCCCGCAGAGCTGCCAATTGTTGTTCCAACACGCGATATTCATGGTCGTACTCGTAGAGCTGATCTTCCAGCTCACGAATTTCGGCTGCCATGTTTTCGATGTACAGATCTTGATACGCTCGGCGCGCGCAACCGGCATAGCCAAGCAGCAGCAAGCCCATCAAGGCGATCCATCGCCGCGATGTTACCGACCATGTCGCTTGCGCGTTCAGGTGCTCGCCTCCATTGCCCTACGAGAGATCCGCTGATCTGCGACAAAGAATCCAATCCTCAGTGACTAGTACTAAACACATCATTTCTCCGTCAACCCAGGTTGCCGATCGATGGCGAACGACCAGCGAAATGGTGCAAGGGAAGTAGTTTTCGACTTTGCGAGTAAGCGAACTGGACCGACGGCGATCATGGCATTACGGGTTGCCGCGGCCAGCCTATCGGCTTATATTTCTCTCATCGTGAACGTAGCCAGCTGGGGGCTCGATGGATGCCTCAGCGATGGTGAGGCGGCTGGGAACCTGGTCGCACGTTCCTGTTGCTCAAGCACGCGCCCGTGGCGCAACTGGATAGCGCATCGGTCTTCGGAACCGAGGGTTGCAGGTTCGAATCCTGCCGGGCGTGCTCTCTTCTGGCCTCTACGGTGAGCGGTGCTCACCATCCACGACCTCGGCACCTCGCCGCCGCCATAAGTCGGATTGGACCTCCCGCCCCGGGGCACGTACCCACTTACCAAGATTTCCGCCCAGCGAACCTGCGCGAGGCGCCGTCACATCGATATCTCTGGATGTCGAGTTGACATCATTCGGTGATCGGTTATTGGTCCGCAGTCGTGATTTGAATTTCCCTGTAGTGAGGATTCTGCGCGGAACCTATTGGCACCCATGGGCTTGTGGTTGCGGCTGGCAACCGAACGTTGTGCCATCAGGCCGATGGCATACAGGGTGCAAGATGATGGTGGTGCGGGTTAAGGAGAACGCGGCCGCGCGGTTGAGGGAGCGACCAACCGGTTCATTTTCGCTTCGGCCAGCGGAGGTAGTTAACAGAAGGGGATTCGGTACCATGTTGCGAAAGACTTTTTTCCTTAGCTGTGGATTGGTGGTGGCGATCGGGTCAGTTGCTCTTCCATCCACCGCTCGTGCTCAGTTCGGTCACCATCACAGCAGGTCGCATCTTGGCTTGCACCAAGAGCTAGCGCACCGTGAATTCCATCGACAGTTGTACCATGATTACGCTCATCAGTTCCCGATGAGCCATCGTGAGCATTTTCGGCTACACCAGGATTTAGACCACGACCGATACCATGATGCGCTTCGCCACCAGCGGTACCACATCGTGGCGCCTCGAGCCTCGTACTATCGAGGCTACAGTCCGGTAATTGTGGGACGCCCTGGATGTGGAACCGTGCGTCGCGGAGTCCGTCTCGGATACTCTCCCTATGGATTTTCGATCCACTTGGGCTTCTAGGGGCTAACGAAGGAACAGGAATGATCATGCCGTGCTGGTGACCGTCGTTGGTGGCAACACGGCGACGGTCGCCAGGGCATCATTCGCATCATTCGAGGTCGCCAATACGTCGGTGGGAGGAAAGCCAACCGTCCAAGCCAATAGATCTGTGCTGCAGCCCACCGGGCAGGGAGCGTCGCCATGTGGAATGAGCGATCGGCACCGGGTAGCCGACGAAGGCGGAAGCCGGGTAGCCGAAGCGACAGGGGGTTGGGGATCGCGAGCGGAGATGGTTCGGATAGAATCTAATAGCTGTTATTCTCGGCAATCTAATCGCGGCGACATGGTACAGTTGGCGGGGGGGGGGGGTGAATCTCGCTCAACCGTGCAAGTGGGCTGCGTGGCGAGCTCTGCCGCCCGGTGGATCTGGAGGTGGTGCGCCATGCCTTGCTGCGAAGAGGAGTGCGTTGTGATTGCAGGCTAGGGCTATTCGGCGACAATGAGGTGAGCGATGCGGCGACGCGATTTCTTGCTGGCTTCGACAGCCAGTGCGATGGCGGCTTCTCGACTGGCTAAACGCGCTCGGGCTTTAGGCTCCGATGAAGGCGGTGGTCGTGCGGAATGCTGCGACAGGACCTACGCTTCGGTCGAGGAAGCGATGCAGTCACCGCCGGAAACGCTCGCCTACGTCCCGGCGATCTATGCCGGTACCGGTGTTCACCGTCCCGACTATTTGGCCACCATCGATGTGGATCCGCATTCGAAGTACTACGGGCGGGTGATTCATCGGCTGCCCATGCCGAACGTTGGCGATGAGCTACACCATTTTGGATGGAATGCCTGTAGTAGTTGCCACGGCCAGGAGGGGAAGCATCGGCGGTATCTGGTCCTACCCGGCCTGGCCTCCAGCCGCATTCACATCGTCGACACGTTGGATCCCCGGAAACCGGAGATTGTTAAGGTCATTGAACCGGAGGAGATGGCCCAGAAAGCCGATTTGTCTGGTCCGCATACGGTCCATTGCTTGGCCGACGGAACGATCATGATTTCCTGTTTGGGTAGGGCAGACGGCTCGGCCCCAGGTGGCTTTCTGCTGCTCGATGGCAACTTCAATGTCCTCGGAAGATGGGAGCAGGACGCCAGTGGCATGAATTTCAACTACGATTTCTGGTACCAACCCCGTCACAATGTGATGGTGTCCAGCGAGTGGGCGGCGCCCAATACGGTTTCTCAGGGCTTTCGATTGGAAGATGTGCAGGCGGGAAAATATGGCCGCCAAATTCATTTTTGGGATTGGCAGAAGCGGCGATTAATCCAATCGGTGGATCTGGGCGAGCAAGGGCAGATTCCGCTCGAAGTGCGTTTTCACCACAACCCGTCCAGTACGCATGGTTACGTCGGAGCAGCGCTCAGTAGCTCTGTGTGGCACTGGCATCATGATGGCCAGGAGTGGCAGGTGAAACGCGTGATCGAAGTGGAACCTGTGGAGACGGACGGCTGGCCATTCCCCGTCCCCGGCTTGATCACCGACATCATCGTGTCGATGGACGATCGTTATCTCTATTTTTCCAATTGGTTGCACGGCGATTTGCGGCAATACGACATCAGCGATCCGGCACATCCCAAGTTGACCGGGCAGCTTTGGTTGGGAGGCGTCATCGGTCGCGAAGCGCCGCGTGTGCGAGGGAGGCGCCTGAATGGTGGTCCACAGATGCTTCAGTTGAGTCTCGATGGACGGCGACTATATGTGACCAACTCGTTGTATAGCGTGTGGGATAATCAGTTTTATCCGGACATGGCTAGCGAAGGTTCGTATTTGCTGAAGATCAACTGCGATCTCGAGCACGGGGGGATGACGTTGGATACCGACTTCTTGGTTGATTTTGGCCAGGAACCGCATGGTCCGGCTCGTGCCCACGAAATCCGCTTTCCCGGTGGTGACACCACATCGGATATCTGGAGTTGAGTGGCGGTCGGGTGGCACGGGCGGGCAACATCAAGTTTGCCGCTCCTGGCGGATTGCAATGCTGTGCATGAGATTGAGGGATGGAGCCTGGAAAAATGGTGCCGAGACAAACCGTGGGAACCAGGCAGCGTGGTGCCCTGCACCGCATGGCGATAAGGTGGGCGGCAGTCGGGGGTGTCACCGCGGTGCTGACCTGCGTGGCGTTCGTGTTCGATGGCTACTTGTTGCCGTGGTTCGACGATCAGTCGCTTCCCGGTGACGTGCGCAAGGCGATTCATCTGAGTGAAGCATTCGCGCACGGCTTCGGCGTGTTGGCCATTTTGTTGACCCTGTGGGTAGCGACCGAGGGGGAGACGCGACGTCGCGTTGCCGCGGCCGCGCTGATCACCCTCGTTTGCGGCGGCTTGGGAAATCTGACCAAAGGATTGTTCTTGCGCGTGCGTCCCCATGCGGCTCAGGATTATGTCTTGTCGACCGGTTGGGGAGTGCGAATCGCAATCCCCATCCAGCCTCGCGAAACTGCTGAGGAGCTTCCCTTTCGCTGGCGGGATTCTCGAATTCGAGCATTTCCGTCCGGTCATGCCGCGACGGCTTGGGGACTGGCGATTGGTTTGACCATCGTCGCACCACGGGGGCTGCCCATGTTCATCCTGTTGGCTATCGTCGCTAGCCTGCAACGAGTGTTTGCCGGTGCTCATTACATGAGCGACGTGTTGGCCGGGGCCAGTTTGGCGATGTTCAGCGGCGCCCTGCTGCTACGTTGGCCTGTCCTGGCCCATTGGCTGCACGGCAGCTTAACGGACAACGATCGAGAACGCCAACGCCGCAGTGGCGATGGCCACCTGCCGACGGCCAAGGGGGCGTCAATGCCCTTGGATAATATCCCCGAAACGCAGGACCATTCGCCTGGCGAGCTTTGAACCGGAGGCGCCGCCAACTGGGGTGGTTTCACACTACCTGGCGGACAATCACCACCGAGTTGATCCCCAGCATCCCGAAGGAATTGTTCAGGATGTAGCGGACGCGCTTCAACTCTCGCGGCTCGTTGCATACCAAGCCATCTAGCGCGCAGTCGGGATCCAGATTATCGACGTTGATCGTCGGATGACAGATATGGTCCCAGAGCGCTGGCAAATTGCCGGCCAGTTCCAAGGCGCCGGCGGCGCCCATGGTGTGCCCAATGAAGCTCTTCGTGTTATTGAAATGCGTATTTGGGCAATCCTGGAAGGCCACACGCAGTGCCTGGCATTCCTGAGCATCACCGCTGGCGGTCCCCGTCGCATGGGTGCTAACGATATCGATTTCCTGAGGCGGCAAGCCGGCTCGCTGCAGGGCCAGTTCGATGCACTCCCGCTGCCGCTCTGGGTTGGGCAGGACGAAATCGGTGGCATCGGTGTTCATGGCATAAGAGACGATTTCCGCAATGATTTCCGCTCCCCGTCGCTTGGCATCACTCAACCGTTCCAGAACGTAGATGCATGCTCCTTCCGATACCACGATGCCGTTTCGATCGCGGTCAAAGGGGCGTGAGGCCTTGGTCGGGTCGTCGTGGTGGGCCAGAGCTCCCTGGCTCTTGAAGCTGGCGAAAATGCCAAACGTGTGAATACTTTCGGAAACGCCCCCGGCAAGGGCCACATCGCATTCTCCTAACCGCAGCATTTGTACGCCTTGAATGATCCCTGCGTTGCCGGCGGCACAGGCAGCACCGATCGTGTAGTGCGGCCCGGTAACCCCCAGATTCAGAGCGACTTCCCCGGCCGGGTTGTTCGCCACGGTGCGCGGATTGTGGTGGTGCGACCAGAATTGAGTGTCGTAATCAAAGCCTTTGATCTGGTAGATCTCGTTCTCTGTTTCCACATTTCCGTGTTCGGTCACTCCGATGTAGATTCCAACGCGGGACTTGTCGAGGTTTTCCCAGTCCAGGCCACTACGGGCGATGGCTTCATTGGCGGCCCAGATCCCCACCGATCCGGCTCGTGTGCCTCGTCTAGCGTCTTTTCGTGACTGGTACTGAGTTGTCGGGAAGTCGCAAATGCCGGCTAATGTGTCGCCAACGTAGCGGATATGATAGGGCTGAACGCCGCTAATCCCCTCCAGCAGGTTTTTTCGGTAGGTTTCCAAATCGTTGCCGTTGGGACTGGTCAGCCCCACGGCAGTGATTACGATCCGTTGTTCCTCGGGCAGGTTCGCCGCTTTATCCATCGTGTATTGATCCCCACATGCAGGAAAAATGGACCGATCATCGAGCCGCGATGCAACGTGGCAAGAAATCGGCCCGTGACTCCTGCAACATGATGACGCCGACCGCTAAAATTGACAATCCACGACTGCTCTGCGGGCGGAATCCTCCGTTTGACACTTTTCTCATTGAGGACGCACAACCATGAAACGTCGTAGCTTTCATCAACGGATGTCCGCGGCTCTGCTGGCCACGTTCCTTGCTCGCCCACTGCGCGCCCTCGCCCCTTTGGCTCAGAAGAACGAGATTGGCCTGCAATTGTGGACGGTCCGCCAGCAAATGGCGACCGATCGCACCGCAACGCTGCAAGCGATTGCCGATGCTGGATACGGTCAAGTGGAATTGATGAACGTGTTGGATAGTGCGGCGATCGTGCAGGGAAGCCCGTGAGCGTGGCCTGCAAGTCCGCAGTGCGTTTTTCAATTGGCAGACGATTGCCCAACCGAATACCGCTGGTGTGCCAAGCCTGGAAGCGATCATCGACGCAGCAAAAGAGCTCGACCTTGAATACCTCGTCTTTGGCTATATTGGAAAAAGTGCGCGAGATACCGCGGACAAGTTGAAAGCGATCGCGGAGCGGACAAATCGTGCGGCGGAAAAAATCACGGCTGCCGGGATGAAGTTGAGCTACCACAATCATGCCTTCGAATTCGAACCGCTGGCCGATGGAGAATGTGGATACGACATCTTCATCGAACGATTCGACCCGACGTTGGTGGGGTTTGAAGTCGATGTCTTCTGGGCGGCTATAGGTGGTTGGGATCCCGTCCAAACGCTGCGCAAACTGGGAACGCGCGTCAATCAAGTGCATTTGAAAGATTTGAAAGCGGGGCAACCCGTGATCTACGATGAAGCGATGGTTCCCGAAGATGCGTTTCAAGAGGTAGGCGATGGGATCATCGACATGGAGGCGGTGATGACCGTCGCCCAAGATGCTGGAGTTCGACAATTCCACGTAGAACAAGATCAATCGCCGGATCCTCTGGCCAGTATCCGGCAGAGCATCCAACACGCGCGCAAATGGTGGTAATGCGGTCGCTAACTTGTAACGGAGTATTGCATGGAAGACACCCAGCCTGCCGTCGTCAACTACGCTCCACAGCGAGGTAGTGTCGAACTGCGTGAGATACCCGTACCGGAGATTGGCCCTGATGACGTGCTGCTGCGGGTGGCCGCGGTGGGGGTATGCGGAAGCGATCTTCACCAGTGGACCGCGGACCACAGTTGGCCAGTGAATTATCCGGTGGTTCTCGGCCATGAGTTTGCGGGAACCATTGAGCGGATGGGCGCGAACGTGCGCGGATTTCAGGTGGGAGATCGCGTCTGTAGCGAAACGGCAGCCGTTGTCGATCCCGACAGCCCCATGACGCGCATCGGGCGCTACAATCTTGATCCCAATCGCAAAGGGTTTGGCTATGGGGTGGACGGCGCCATGACGCGCTTCGTGCGGGTTCCTGGTCGATGTTTGCACCATGTTCCCGACGAGGTGTCATTGGGCGATGCTGCGTTGACCGAGCCGTGTTGCGTGGCCTATTCCGCCGTGGCTGTAAACGCGGAAATACTACCCGGCGATCGAGTGGTGGTGCTGGGGCCCGGCCCGATTGGACTGCTCTGCGCGGCAATTGCCCGATTGCGAGGTGCCGAGGTAGCTGTGGTCGGTTTACCCCGCGATGCGGCCCGGATGGCCATCGCCGAGCAGCTTGGTTGTCTGCCGCTTTCCCCTGCCGAGGCAACTGCGTGGGCTCAGCAGCGCGACGGTCTGGGATGCGACGGAGTGGTGGATGCGGCAGGGGTATCGGCCACGCTCCAATCTGCGATGGAGATGGTGCGTCCGGGGGGATGGATCAGTAAAGTTGGTTGGGGACGTGATCCCCTCGGTTTTTCGCTCGATCCGCTGGTGCAAAAGAACGTTAAATTGCAGGGCAGCTTTTCTCATACCTGGGCCACCTGGGAGCGCGTCCTGCAATTGATGGCTAGTGGTGCCTTGCGTGTGGCAGCGATCGTGGGGGGCCGCTGGCCATTGGAACAATGGCATGAGGCTTTTGAGACCATGCATGCGGGGCGTATTGCCAAAAGTGTGTTGGTCGTCGATACCACGGCGAACTGAAATCCACTTTTCCGCGGTAGAGCGATCAGTTCAGAACTTGGTATAGCTCCCAAGCTTCTTCCATGAGCTGCTTTATTTTTTCCGGCTTGGTTCGACGTCCGCGGCGGTAGAAGAGGAAAGTGTCTCCATCCGCTTCGACGTGTACGTCTGGCCATTTCAACCAAGCCCGCCGACGCTGGGCGGTGAAAAATGCTCGCACGGCGTCTTCATCCGGCGCACGTAATGAGAATGCTGAAGAGAATTCGGGATCCTCGTCGAAGTCGATGTCGCTCATGCCCACCAGTTCGCCGAATCGGTGCAGCCAGGTTTCGGGGGCCAACGTGAACTTGGGCAGCATCCTATCGTGGGCACGCACCATCACTACCGACTGGTGGTAGGTTGACGAGTTCTTCCCTCCACCGCTGGAAAACTTGTGATCAAAAAGAACAATTCGCAAACGCCCAGAATCGGCAACGATCACATTGTGCGACTTGCGCGAATGACCAGTACGCCCCAAAGAAAACTGATTGAATGTATGCGCATCATCCGGCTCCAAACGGTTCGCAAACTGGACTCCCAATTCGGTGGCCACCTGCGCCAGCGACCTCGTGCGTCGCTTCTCGTGCAACCGGATGAGCAAGAACCCCAACGCCATCACCACGATAATGATGACCCAACCAGTGATTTGCCAATCCATCCGACCAATATCCTATTTTGCACATCCTGCCGAGCCCTCGTTGCCAGGTATAATAGCGGCGACGGGGAGGCATCGTCCACGTCACTCGCCCCACCGTTACCATGTTCCTTTCCTTGCTGTTCATGCGATCCTTGAGGAAACCAACCTATGCAACGTTTGTACCTCGTGTGCTTGTGCCTTATTCCCTTTGCCGTAACGGCGCGAGCTGATGACAGTCAATACAAACTTGGACCGGACTCGATGGTTCAGCCCGATGTCCCGCAAGGGAAAGTCAGCGAACATGTCTGGCGAAGCGAGATCTTTCCAGGCACGATCCGTCGCTACTCGGTTTACGTCCCCGCCCAGTATGACGGTTCCCAACCAGCGGCAGTCATGGTTTTTCAGGATGGTCACGCGTACGTCGATCCCGATGGCCAGTTTCGCGCTACCGTGGTGATGGATAACTTGATCCACGCCGGGGATATGCCCATCACCATAGGAATATTCATCGATCCGGGCCACGTCGGTGACGACTTGCCGGAGGAGCGAGGATGGCGGCCGACACCATCGAATCGTTCTTTCGAGTACGACACGCTGTCGGACCAGTATGCCCGGTTTCTTCTCGAGGAAATCCTCCCGGAAGTCGGAAAGGAGAATCGGTTGACGGAGAATCCCGAGTTGCGAGCCATTGGTGGCATCAGCTCTGGAGGCATTTGTGCGTTCACCGTGGCCTGGGAACGGCCTGATGCGTTTCGCAAGGTATTGAGTCATGTGGGGAGTTTTGTCGATATTCGCGGTGGGCATAATTACCCGCCCATGATTCGCAAATCGCCGCGCAAGCCGATCCGTGTCTTCCTGCAAGATGGTAGCAACGACCTGGACAATCGGTTTGGGAACTGGGCGCTGGCGAATCAACAAATGGCTGCCGCACTGAAATTCAAGGACTACGATTACCAGTTCGTGTTCGGCGAAGGAGGCCATAACGGAATCCACGGTGGAGCTATTTTGCCCGATTCGCTTCGTTGGTTATGGCGCGATTGGGAGACTCAGCAGCCGTAGGCTCTCTCTCCCGAGACGGCGGCGCTGCGGCACTCCGTTCCCACAGAGTGAAGGAAGTTGTCGCACCTGCATTGCGCGGCGGCGCTAGCACGCATGCCCTGCAGCAGCTTGATCGACCATGGCAGTCGTAAAGGTGGAAACGGCATGGCGCCGTCGAGCGTACCGTGGTTGGAGGGCTGCCTGCGCAGTCGACTTTGCAAACTCGGGCATCGACATTTCTTCACCGACGCGTTGGCTGGCAGCGGTTTCACCATAACATCAACTGCAGGATTACCACTGCCGCACCGCAGAGATAGCCGACAAGAGCCAACGGAGTGATGCGGCGCAGGTACCAGAGAAAGTCGATGTGCTCGATCCCCATGGCGGCTACCCCGGCGGCAGAACCGATGATCAAGCAACTGCCGCCGGTGCCCGCGCAATAAGCGAGCATCATCCAGAAGTCATCATTGGTAGGCAATTGATACATCTCAATCGCCGCCGCCACCAGCGGCACGTTATCCACCACCGCCGAGATCAAGCCGATCACCAGGGCGAGAATAGCGCGATTGGGCAACATCTGGTCCAGCCATTGGGACGCGTGGTGCAGGCTGCCACATGCCGAGAGAGCTCCGACGGCCAGGAGAATCCCCAGGAAGAAGAGTATGCTGGACATGTCGACGCGGCGCAGCGCGGCCAATACCCCAGTACTGGAGCGTGTGGCTTCGTCCATGGTATGGCTGATCATCTCCGATAGCAGCCACAGCAAACCGAGGCTGAGCATCATCCCCATGTAGGGAGGAAGGTGGGTGAGTCCTTTGAAAACGGGAACGCTAATCAGCCCTGCCAATCCTGCACTGAGAAATACCCATTGATGCCATGGCTCGATCGATTTTTCGTCGTTGGCTTCCGGGCGCTGCGGACGCTGTACTTCCCCCCGCATCGTCCACGTCATGACCAACAGTGGGACGAGCAAACAGACGGCGCTGCCGAGCAGTAGTTCCTGCATCACCGCGACCGTGGTTATCTTGTGTTTGATCCACAACATGGTCGTGGTAACGTCACCGATGACGGTCCACGCACCCCCCGCGTTGGCGGCGATCACCACCAGGCCGACAAAACGCAACCGGTCCTCACGGTTGGCGATCAGTTTCTTCAGCAGCGACACCATGACGATCGTCGTCGTCAAATTGTCGAGGGCTGCCGACATAAAAAAGGTCAAGCCTCCGACGGTCCACAGCAGACGGCTCTTGCGGCGCGTGCCGATACGATCGGTGATCAGCGCGAAACCCTCGTGCGCGTCAACCAGCTCGACAATCGTCATCGCCCCCATCAGAAAGAATAAGATGCTGGCGATTTCTCCGGTCAGCTTCAGGTGCTGATTCTCGATAGCGAAATGCAACGCTACGTCATCGACCTGCTCCTCAGACGCTTCGACGCGAAACCACTGCGGAATGGCATCGTCGCTTAACAGCCCGTGGACATCGACCACGTAGAGCGTCCAACAAAGAACGCCAATGACTAAAGCCGTGGCGGCTTTGTTGATCTTCAACCGGTGCTCCAATGCGATGCACAGGTAGCCAAGGATGAAAATGCTGATGATGACTACAAGCATGGTGGGGCCTCACGTTTGGTAAGCGGCGCCTTCGATAGATGGCCAAAGCATCGCAGCCGAAGTTCTCGACCGGAGGCATGGTGTCAAGGTAGCAATTTGCCGTGGCCTGTCGAGGGTGCGACGATCTGGCTGACAACGGTTGGGCTTGCGCAGGCCACCGCGGCGGATGATAGACTGGAAGCCGACAAGTTACCGCCTCTGCAGAGGAGGGCGACGGGCCGCCGCGCTGAAGATCCCCCAGCAACCGGTGGCCCATGGTTCCTGTTGCAATGGAGACTTTCCATGAAACCCCACGACTTCCGGAGTCAGTTCAGGGACTGGCCCTATGGGCAGACGCGTCGCCAAGCGGTCAAGGCATCGGCGGCGGCTGGGGCCGTGGCATGGTTGGGCGGGGTTCCTGCTGGCGCGTCCACGATCGATGGGGACACGCCAGCGGGCGAATTCACCAACCCGATCGTCGAAGAGAATAAGTTGCCCGGGACTACTGCCTGGCAGTTAACCCGTGTGTGGGTTAATGAAGGCAGCTATCGTACCTCATTGATCGAAGGCTATTGTTCCCACCAATCGGTCGCCGCCGGAGAGGTGCTGCACCTCTTTGTCAGTACCAAGCCGGCGCGGAAGTACACTTTGGACATCTACCGCATGGGATACTACGGCGGGGCTGGCGGATGTCACAAGTTGACGTTGGGGCCGCTACAGGGAACAACCCAGCCGGTTCCTGAAATGGGACCGGCACCGCGACGGTTACGAGAGTGTCGGTGGGAACCCGCGGTCACGTTGCAGATCCCGCCCGAATGGACGAGTGGCGTCTACTTGGGAAAGTTGACGACAATTCCGCTTTCCCGTCATGAACCGTATTGGCAGAGCTACGTCATCTTCATCGTTCGCGATGCACGTCCCGCCGACCTGTTGTTTCAATGTAGCGACAATACGTGGCAAGCCTACAATCGTTGGCCCGTCAACGAGTCGTTGTACACGCATCCAGACGGCGCGCATGCTCCAGAGGTGGCGGTAAGTTTTGACCGGCCTTATGGAAAATATGTCCAGATTCTTGACCATCCCTTGTCGGTTGGATCAGGAGAGTTTTTGTTGTGGGAATTCCCCCTCTGCTACTGGCTCGAGCAGCACGGTTACGATGTTACCTATGGCGCCAATCGTGACAGTTGCCACACTTCGTTTCTGCAGCGGTGCAAAGCGTTTCTCAGCGTGGGGCATGACGAGTATTGGGACGCGCGGCAGTATGCAGCCGTCCGGCAGGCAATGGAAGCAGGCATGTCGCTTGTTTGGCTTTGCGGCAACTCGGTGTTCATCGACTCGCCGTTCGAGCCGTCTGCCGACGGTCGCCCCGATCGTATCATCTGGCGACGTGGTTGTTACGGGGAATTGCGCAAGGACGAACTCGACTCCTACGCTTCGCTGTTTGCCGGTTTGCAATCCACGGCTCCGGACGAGCGGACGATCATGGGCGTGCGAAGTGTGGTACCTTTCAACGGGGGAGGAGATTGGACATGCCGGGCTCCGGATCACTGGATTTTCGCAGGGACTGGCATGCAGCGCGACGAGAGCATTCCAGGCTTGGTGGGCTGGGAGCATCACGGCGAACCGGACCGGCAGCTCCCTGATATGCAGGTCGTGGCCGCAGGACCCGTGTGGACCAACGGGACGCGAGAAGGACGTTACGAGGCGGTCGCTTTTCGTGGTCCTCGAGGCAATGTCGTGTTCAATGCGGCGACCGTGTATTGGGCTCAGGGACTGGCCAGCCCACCGGGGCATGTCCTCCCCTGGTCGCATTACACCCGCCCGCATGGCCCCGATCCGCGGGTGCAGCAGATCACTCATAACGTGCTGCGGCGGGCCATCGAGACGGCCACCACGCCGTCCCCTTCGACCGTGCCGGCGCGATGAGCGCACCCCATCCGGTTTGGGCGATGCGGTAGGCAAGCCGAGGAGCCACACGCGGGTGCGGTCGCGTCACCCAGCGCCTGCGGTTCCGTCCCCAACGCTTCGCCGCCGGGCCTTTGCTGGAGCATTGCTTCTCGCTGGCATGCTTCACCAGGCGGCTACCGGGAATGTCGGTAAACGTAGAATTGCTATGCGTAATTGGGCGTTGGGGGACGATAGTGGCTCAGGTCGATCGACTTGAACCAGGCAATCGTCTTTTCCAACCCCTCGCGCAGCGGCACGGTTGGTTGCCAATCAAGCTTCTGCTGAGCAAGCGTGATGTCAGGCCGACGACGCGCCGGGTCATCGGCAGGCAGCGGCTGATGGACGATCTTGACGTCGGCTCCAGTCAATTCGATGACCAGCTCAGCCAGTTCTCGGATGGTAAACTCTCCAGGGTTTCCGATGTTGACGGGACCGACGAAATCGTCGGGACCGTTCATCATGCGGATGATCCCTTCCACCAGGTCATCGCGATAGCAAAACGACCTCGTTTGCGAACCGTCGCCGAAGATGGTGATGTCTTGGCCAGTCAAAGCCTGACGGATAAAGTTCGAGACGACGCGCCCATCGTAAGGATGCATGCGCGGACCATAGGTGTTGAAAATCCGCACGATGCGCATATTCACTTTGTTCATGCGGTGATAGTCCATGAACAAGGTTTCCGCAGCACGCTTTCCCTCGTCATAACAGGCCCGCGGACCGAGTGGGTTGACATTGCCGTTGTAGGTTTCCGGTTGCGGATGAACCTCCGGATTGCCGTAAACCTCTGAGGTGCTCGCCTGCAAAACCTTGGCCCCACAACGTTTGGCCATGCCCAGCATATTGATGGCTCCCATCACGCTGGTCTTTACCGTCTTGATGGGATTGTACTGGTAGTGACCGGGAGCCGCAGGGCATGCCAGGTTGTAGATCTCATCAACCTCAAGGAAGATGGGTAACGTCACGTCGTGACGAATCAATTCAAAGTTCGGTTTGTCCAACAAGTGAGAGACATTGGTTTTCTGGCTGGTGAAGAAGTTGTCCAGGCAGATGACGTCATGGCCTTCATCAACCAATCGTTCGCAAAGGTGCGAACCAAGAAACCCGGCACCTCCGGTAACCAAGATCCTCTTTATCATGCTCGGCGTCTCCTTTACCCCATCGTCCAATTGTCCGCCAGGACTGCCGACTTGACCAGGATGGGGATTCCATCGCGGATATAGATCGGGTCGTAATCGGTACTTTCGTCCACGTCCGGCAATGGTTGAATGCGCACGTTTTCGCCAATGTGGACATTCTTATCAATGATCGCGCCGTCGATGACCGTCCCCGATCCAATTCCCATCGGGGGGCGCCCGGCGCGGAGGTGCTGTTCTACCTCCTCGTCGGTATCGAAAAAGTCAGCGCCCATGACGATGCTGTTGCGGATTACGGCGTTTTCACCAATGAGACTACGTAGACCAATGATGCTGTTCTCGATCACCGTTCCACTGCCAATGCGACATCCGTCGGCGATAAGACTGTTTTCAATCGAGGCACCTTCCACGATGGTCGGGGGCAAGAACCTCGGGCGGGAGTAGATCGGAGCGTGGGGGGCTACGAGGTCGAAAGGAGGGTCCGGCTGGGCGAGTGCCAGGTTGGCTTCGTAGAAGGCGCGAATCGTTCCGATGTCCTCCCAGTAGTCGTCGAAAAGGTGTACTTGGACATGCCGAGAGCGAATAGCGGCCGGAAAAACCTCTTTTCCGAAATCCCGATACGGTGTCTTCTCTAGAACCTCAAACAGCAAGTTGCGGTTGAAAATGTACAATCCCATGCTGGCCAGACAATCGCGTCCCTGGCTGGGCACTCCTTGCGCATCGATCCACTGGGGATCCATCCGCACCAATTCCAGCTCCTCGTCTGTCTGTGGTTTTTCCAGGAATCCGGTCACCCTGCCTTTTTCGTCGCATCGCATGATACCCAAAGCCGATGCCGCGGTGCGTTCTACCGGGAGAGCGGCAATCGTAACATCAGCCCCCGACTCAATATGAGTCTTCAGCATGGCACGATAGTCCATGCGGTAGAGCTGATCGCCGGAGAGGATCAAGATGTGGTCGATGTTCTTCTGGTCCAAGTGCGGCAAGTTCTTTCGTACGGCATCGGCCGTTCCCTCATACCAATCGGTTCCCCCCTCCATCGTTTGCTGCGCCGCCAATACATCGACAAACCCACCGGAAAACATGTCGAAGCGGTAGGTCTTTCGCAGGTGCTGATGCAGAGAATTCGAGAGGAACTGCGTCAGCACGAACATCTTGTTGATGCCGCTGTTGATGCAGTTAGAGATGGGAATGTCGATCAAGCGGTATTTTCCGGCCAACGGCACGGCCGGTTTGGACCGGTACTTGGTGAGCGGATACAAACGTGTTCCGCGACCACCACCGAGAATCAAGGCCAATACTCTGCGCGGGTCAATGCCAATCATCCACACGTTTCCTCGAGACTAGCGACAAGGGTCGATGACGAATGCCCTAGTGTAGTGGAAAGATGCCGCTTCGATAACAGGGCTAGGAGCTGCCCCAGGCAACCAATCTCGATTAGATCAGTTCAGCGCCCACCGAAGGGTGAGCGTCCTTGAAGAGGCCCCGAAAAGGGGGCCATGGGGCCGCATTGCCGACTGGTAGCCCTGCCCGCCGAATGTGTTGGCACGGCAGGCGCGCGGTGCAGCACTTTTTTCCGAGCGGTAGCCCGTCGATAAACGGTACAGTTCGGGTAAGGTGACCATGCAACCTCCTGGCGATCCAATCGGAGCGGCAGCGGCCAGCTTGAGTCGGTGCCGCCCCGGCAAACGCCACCTCACCTATTCAAGTTCCCCGAAAAAGGCATCCCATCCATCGCGCAAGTCGTCCAGCGGACTCAATCGTTCCGCGATCAACGCCTCCAATGCCGACTCCTCTTCCTCTTGATCGCCGGCAAGCCAATTCCAGTCGCTTGCGGACGACGATGCTCCCAGCACACCTTCCTCTCCTCCGAAGCGATCGGCCTGGACGACTTCCACGAGCGAATCGTTCAGCGCTGCCTGAACCTCGCGCAGCACTTCTTCCGCCACCGTCACCAGGATCTGTTCCGGGGTCACCATCGTGACATAGGTTTGGGTGCTCGCTTCAACGGGCGATTCCCCCTCTCCCCCGGCCGTCGTAGAGTTGAGGAAATTGATTACCAGCAACGCGTCCAACGGCGTGACGAATTCGTCCCCGTTTACATCGAGATACGGCGGAGGAGTAAAGGGGGGATCGATGTTCGGTAGGAAGGTCTCGTTGCCTTTATTCAAATAGTTGATGACCAACAACGCATCGATCGGCGAAACGAAACCGTCATCGTTGACATCCATGTTACCCGCCGGATTCTGCCACCGACTGTTTTGCACATTCACGGTAACTTGCGCTACGTTCGAGACGGTGCCAAGTTCATCACGGACCACGTAGGAGAACCGCACCGTGCCCGAGAAATCGGTGGGAGGAGTGTAACGAATTGTTCCATCGGGTTGCGGTTCAGCCAAACCTCCAGGAGTGGGATTAACGACGACCTGCACCGTCGCTGGATCGATCGTACCGTCGACGTCACTATCATTGCTCAACACTTGCACGTCGACCGGTTCATTCTTGAAGGTAAAGGCGATGTCGTTATTAGCCACTGGAGCTGTGTTCATCGCCAACGTCACCGTCGCCTCATTGGACACGTTTCCAGCAGCATCCTTGACCGTGTATCCCAACGTATCTAAACCGCGGTAACCCGGGTTGGGAGTGTATTCGATCACTCCGGTTTGGTTGACCACCGCCGTGCCATGCAGTGGCAGGGTAGTAATCACTATCGTGCGTGGATCGATCGATGAGTCGATGTCGGTGTCGTTATCCAACACCGGCAGCAAACGGGTCTGACCGACACCGATGGAGTAAACGTCATCGCGTGCGATGGGCGGATCGTCGATGCCGTCGACTTGAATGGTCACGACTGCCGGACTGCTCTCGGCGTCGGACGCATCCCGAGTGACGTACGAGAAGCTATCGATGACGTTTTGCCCAGACGTTAGCTGCTGAATCGTAGCCACGCCGGTCGGATCGTAAGTAAAGGAACCATCCTCCTGGATAACCACTACCGCACCCAGCGTCGAGGTGAATGTTCCCGAAACTGCTCGCAACGCGTCATCCGGCAGGTCCACATCCGTGTCGTTGGCCAGCAGACCAGGCGCAGGGACCGATAGCACGCTATTCTCATCGATGGCATAGGCATCTGCCTGCGCAATGGGCGGATCGTTGACCGGTTGAATCACGATGGTGAACGTCTGCTCTGCGGAGGTATTCTGGTGCAGGCCTCCTGACGGGCCGCGGTCGGTCGCCTTGACTCGCACCACAGAACTTCCATGGGCATTGGTCGCGGTGGTGAAGCGCAATTCACCGGTGGCCGTGACATTGGGTTGGACCGAGAAGATGGCCGGATTCTCCACATCCACCGTGAAAAAGATCTCTTGTCCTGCCTCATCCAAAGCCGTCGGTGGACTATTGCGTAATCCAGCGGCTGCGGCGATGCCGGTGGCCCATGCCGCCGAGTAGGCTCCACTGTCTTCATCGACGATGACGTTGGCACCAGCGGTGAACACGGGTGGATCATTCACGGGGACAATGGAGATAGTGAAGCTCTGAGGAGCCGAGCGATTCACGTGCGGTGCCGTACCGGGGCCATCATCAACTGCCACCACCGTCACCACCGTCAATCCATTCGCGTCCGGGGCCGGGGTAAATCGCAGCGTGCCAGTGCCATCGACCGTCGGAGGCACAGCAAAGAGCGAGGGGGCATCGCTGGTTACCTCGAAACTGACCGTCTGCGTGGCATGCTCATCCAGGGCGGCGGGTGGCCCGGCCAGAATGTTCGTCGCCCACCCGTTGACCACAACTTCGCCGGCATCCTCGACCACCGTCTGGTCGGCGCCACGGCTGAACTGGGGGGCATCGTTAACGCCGGCGATCGAGATCGAGATCGTTCCCGATCCGCTCCGTGGAGGAGTTCCGTTGTCGGTCACCACATACACGAAGCTATCGCTACCGACAAAATTCGCTGGCGGGGTGTAGGTAAAGGATACGATCTCCGTGCCCATGAATACCGGCACGATGGTCCCCCCTTGCCGACTGGTACGCTCGATCTGCGTGATGCTTAGCGACTGCGATAGCTCGTCCGATGTTGGACCGGGGACGTCGCCAACCAAGACATCGCTGGCATTGATGGTAACCGGTGCATCTTCGGAAATAACTTGCGTAAAGGCATCCGCGACGGGCGGGTCGTTAACCGGAGTGACATTGATTGTAAATGTTCGCTCCTCCGAGACGTTCTTATTCGGCGGCGGCGAGTCCAAACCGCTATCTCGCAACCGCACCCGCACACGCAGATCAGCGTTCAGGCTATTTACGTTGGGGGCTGTTTGGAAGGTCAGCGTCCCATCCGCGGCGATGCTCGGTTGCACCACGAAGACGGCGGGATCCATCGCCACGACCTCGAATTGCACGAACTGATTGTTCTCGTCGTCGGTACCCACTGGCCCGCGACGCACGTTGGTTGCGAACCCACCGACGTTCTGCAATCCCGCATCCTCATTGACGGTCACGGAGTTGGGAACGTCGAACACCGGGGCGTCGTTTATCGGTGTGAGGGTAATGGTGAACGTGCGCAGATCGGTCGTGTTGGAATTGGGTGGAGGCGATGAAGCTCCGTCATCCAACAGCCGTACGACAACCAACGTGGTACCGTTCTTGTGCTGGGCGGTCTTGAAGGTCAAGGTGCCGCTGGCATCGATTGTTGGCTGCACATCGAACAGTTGCGGGTTGCTTACCGATACGATGTCGAAGCTCAGGTTCTGCGTCGCTTCGTCCGTAGCGGTCGCCGGTCCCGGAACGGCATTAGCCGCAAAGCCGACGATCGACGTCTGGCTCACTCCCAAAAACTCTTCGACGTCCTCGATCACCGTTACCGATGGATTGGGGATCGAGAAACTGGGCGGATCGTTTACTGGCGTCGCGAGAATGGTGAACGTCTGCTCGGGCGACGTATTGTTGTCTGGAAGTGGACCGGCTACGCCATCATCTTCCAGATAGACAATGACACGCAAATCAGCATTCAAGTCATTGACGTCAGGACCAGTTTGATAGATCAACGTTCCATCGGCGGCGATTTGCGGTTGCACCGTGAATTTGCTTGGATCGACCGCGCGAACATGGACCGTGAACGTCTGCCCGGTTTCATCGGTTGCCGTCAACGGCCCTGGACGCAAGCCGGTGGCAAAATTGGGGATGGTCGTCAACCCTTGGTCCTCGATCCCCGCGACCGTTGCAGGCACGGTAAACTCCGGCGGATCGTTCACCGGTGTCAAGTTGATGGTGAACGTCTGGTCCGGACGCGATTGATTCTCGTCGCCATTACCGGTCGAACTATCCGGACCGTCGTCAAGCAAGTGGACAACAACGATCGCTTGGCCATTCTGGTCCGCTGCAGTAACAAACGTCAGGTCACCGGAAGGGGTGATCGTCGGTTGTACGGAGAACAACGACGGGTCGGAGACGGATACGGTGACGAAGGTCAAATTCTGCTTCGTGGCCGGCAACGTCGTCTCATCGATCGCCGTGACGGGGCCGGCCACGATGTTGGTGGCAAATCCAGGAATCACTGTAGGGTTGATCCCCGTAACCTGTTCCTGATCTTCGAACACCGTGACTTCCGGAACCGGGATGTCGAAACTCGGTGCATCGTTGACCGGTGTGATCGACAGCGTGAAGGTCTTTACCGTCGTATCCACGTCCAATGGATGAACCACCCCGCCATCGTCCATCAAGGCAACTTCCACCCGCAAGTCGTGACCGGTCGCGTTGTTGACATCAGGGGCCAGTTCAAACGTGAGGGTTCCGCGACCTGTCACCTGATCCAGGACGATCGCCGGTTGCCCGGTCGCCGTGAAGGCAGTCGGATCGAGTGGGGTTACTAGAATACTCAACGTTTGAGCTGCCAGTTCATCATCGGCAGAGGTCGGTCCCGGCCGCGCGTCGGTGACGAAGTCCACGATACTCTGCGGCCCCGGATCCTCGAGCAGATCAATGGTGTCTGGAATGGTGAACTCTGGCGCGTCATTAATCGGTGTGGGCAAGATGGTAAACGTCCGAGGCGCTGCCGAGTTGATGTTGCGAGGCACGCTAGTGCCCCCGTCGTTCGCACCGGAATCGACGGCGATGACTTCCACCAGAATCGGTGTGAACGGCGCGGCTTGATTCAAATGCGGAACGAGTTCATAAGTGAGCGTTCCTGGACTGGCATCGTCGGTACCGGTTATCGTAGGCAAAGTGACGAACTGCGACGGATCCAATGCCGTCACGGTGAAGGTGACGATTTGATTTTCGCCGGGGGCCACCGGTCCGGTCGCTTCGTCCGTGGCGGCTGCCGGGCCGGGCAGGATGTTGGAGACAAATCCCGGAACCGTGACCAGACCAGCATCTTCGTCCGAAGTATGCGTCAGCGGCATGTCGTATTCAGGCGGATCATTCAGTTCGGCCACGTCGATGGTGAAGGTCTTCGTGGTGCGATCGACCCCACCCAAGGCCGTACCGCCATCGTCGGTAATCGTCACCTCGACGACGAAGTTATGGCCGGTATTGCGATTGGCATGAGGCGCCGTTTCATAGACGAGATCGCCGCTGATCAAATCAATGCTTGGGTATCCCGTGGCAGTAAAGGATGCGGGATCTGCCGCAATGGTCACCGTCAAGTTCTGTACGGCTTCATCCAGAGCTTCCACCGGCCCCGGTCGCAGCCCGGTCAAGAACCCACCCACCGTAACCACGCCCTGGTCTTCCAAAGCGGTGACGGTATCCGGAATATCAAATTCCGGTGCGTCGTTAATGGCGGCGGGCAAGATGGTAAATGTCACCGGTGCCGATTTATTGACGTCTCCCTTGGGAGTGCCATCCAATCCCGTGTCAACCGCCACTACCTCCACCAAGATCGGAGCGAAGGGAGTGACACGATTCAACTGCGGCACCAATTCGAAGGTCAAATGTCCGGCTCCCAGCGGATCGGTGGTACCGGTGATCGAGGGCAAGGTGACGAATTGCGACGGATCCAACGCGGTGACTTGGAAGCTGACCTGCTGATCCTCGAAGATCAACGCGGGGCCGGTTCCCTCGTCGGTTGCCTCCACCGGACCGGGACGAATATCGGTGAGGAAGTTGTTGACCGTTACCAAACCGGCATCTTCGACGATCGTCGGGGCGAGAGTCATGTCGAGTTCCGACGGCATGGTGAACTGCGGCGCGTCGTTGACCTCCGTGATGTGAATGGTCAACGTGCTGGTGTCGGTCAACGGATTGGCGTCGCCACCAGCGACACCGCCATCTTGAATCGTCAGCTCGATCAATACCGGTCCATCAATGTGGCTGTTGTAATGTGCCGGCGGCGTGAAGGTCAGTGTATCGTTGACCACGGACACGCTACCTCCAGAGACGGCTGCCGCCGGACCAAGGATCACGGCATTGATGACGGTGAGCGTCTGTCCCAGTTCGTTGATCTGGGACGGATTACCGAAGATGCCTTTGAAATCGTTAGCGGTGAAATCGGATCCGGGACGAACGATCGTTTCATCCTCGAGGATGGTGATCTCATCATCGATCGCCGTGGGAGAATCATTGACCGGCTCTACGGTAATCACCACCGTGGCCGGGACGGCACTCTTGAGGCGATTGTCGATCGCGTAGTAGACGAAACTGTCCGTCCCGAAGAAATCAAAATCGGGTGTGTACACGAACGAACCATCGGATTGTAAATCCAAAGTGCCATGTTCCGGTGCCTTCACCGGTTGAATGCCGGCAGTAAATGGATCCTCGTCCCGGACGCTGATCGACGCACTATCGCTGTCGGTATCGTTGGCCAGCACGCCTGGCGCGCTAACCGTCAGTACGGAATCTTCCAGAACGGAGTAAGCGTCATCGACGGCAACCGGCGGCAACCCAGCGACGATCTCAATCAGGTGATCCTCGACTTCACCGCCGATGCCGATACCGGTCAGGTCGAGATTGCCATTGGTGCTCAAGCGGAAACGACTGGTTGTAAAGCCGATGGCAGCACTAGCAGGAGTCGAAACCATGATCGTCGTCTCACCTGCCTGAATCGGCATGTTGGCGACGATCCGTTCCCCAGAATCATTAAAGTCACCATCGGCGTTCCAATCGAACCAGGCATCCAGTATCCCGGGAGCAGTCGCTGTTACGGTTACCGGAACCGCTGGAGAGGCAGCATTGAATATCCCACCGAACCGCACTCCATCCTCGTCATCCCCTTGGATGGTCAACGTCCTGCCGTCGGTCAACGCGGGGCCCAGCGACAGCAGCCCCCCGGTCACACGTGCATTGATCGCATCGGCGAATGCCTGAACAATCTCCTCCGCCGTGGCCGTACCCAAATCGGATACAGTCACTGGAACATTCGCCACCCCAACTGCTGCGTCGACTGTTGGGTCGCTCAGCTCGAACACGACGACCTGGCCTTGACCGTCACGCAACGTCAACGTTTGACCGTCGGCGTAGGAGAATGCCGTCTCTGTGGGGAATACCAGGTCGAAAGTGCCGATGGGGAGCCGCACCACGCCCGGTGCCGCGGACAGATCGATATAGTGATCGCGCGTTCCGCCGAGATTGACGGTAGCACCAGCAGCGAAGGCGGAAAGATCCGTGATGTCACCTGCCAACACGGCCGCATTGATGCTTGCTGCCAGCGCCGAGGCAACGTCAGCTGCTGAGATCGCCGCAGACAGGTCCACTGGGATCACCGCACCGCTGGATACCGACGCGTCGGTATCGAACTCAAAGATTACCGTCTTGAGAATCGCATCCGTGATCGTAATCTGCTGACCATCCAACACTCCAGGTGCAGGGACTTGCAACGACGCCGGCCCGCGAGTGCCGATGGTGATATTGCTGATTGTCGATCCCAACCACGCGCTTTCATTGTCGTCGCCCCTGGCCGCTGGGCTGTGCACACCATCGGGATCCCCGTCGGCGAACGCACCGAGGAACAATTGGGGAGCGTCGATGGGAAGCAAGGTGTGGCGAGCACCATTTTGGGACTGCATGGTCAACGAACCTGTCCCCGGAGCGTCGCCGTAATCGACCTGGACTTCCGGCATCAGAATCGTGAACTGAGTCAAGGAAGTGGGGCGATTGGCCAACAATGTGTTCCCAGCAATGTCCTGAATGGCAGGGATCGCAGTAGCGGTGAACAGCGCCGGAGTTCCGGCATCGATGCTGGTCGCACCGTTGACCATCACCGCTAAATCGCCGAGCAAATAGGCTGGTTGGCCCCCGAACGCGGCGTTGATGCTGGCCATCATGGCCGCGGCCATCTGGTAGCGACTGTACGTCTGACTGAAGGGAACAGCCACCGTTCCCGCGGACGCACTTTGATCGCTATCGAACTCGAACGTGTGCGTCGTCCCACCGATGGTGACCGAGAACTGATCACCGTCGGCGACACTTACTCCATCCGGAGCGATGATGCGCATCGCCTGTTGATTGTTCAGCGTGATCTCGTATACCGAATCGGGCCGCCAAAGTCCCGACAGTGGTGTCAGGCGGATGTTGCGACTGTTGGCATTGTAACCGAAGACGTAATCGATGCCGGGTTGCAACAAGCGACCATTCTCCGTCAACGTCACCGAGTCGGCGGTGACCGTGGCCGCATTCGGTCCCGTTCCCCCTCCGCTCTCCTCCAATAACAATGAGAAGAACGCGAGGTTGCCCGATTCCAGCCGAATGTTCGTGACCGTCCGATCTCGATCCACGTTCTCCGCATCGTTATCGATCGGTTGCAACAAGACTGCCACTGGACCGAAGAAGTCTGCTCGATCGTACGCCCCGCGATCCTTGAAAACGTTGGCGCCGAGGCCAGGCGGTGTATTGACCGTCGGATCGTCCACACGCCGCTGACCGACGATATCTAGATCGGGGGCCAACGCCGGACTGGGGGGCAGCGCCAGCGACGACTTAACCTGCGTCAGGGAGGCGTGTTCAGCCAGGGCTTCTAGCGAACTATCGATCGCCGGCGATCCGTCGACCAGGTAGAAAATCGACGCACTGGCGTTGACGAACGGATCGCTCGCCGAAGTCAGGCGGAACGACTCGGGGGCACCGCCTGGTGTGACGTTCGTATTGTTGGCGTGGTAGAAATTAGCCCCTAGAGCGAAGGTGCTCTGCGCACCTCCCACATCGATGCCGACCGAGTTATTGGCCAAAATGTTGTTGATGATGTTTGGCGAGGCTCCCTGCTCGACACGTATTCCGGTACCACTGCCACCACCGTAGATCGTATTGTTGACCACTCTGGCAATGGTGCTGGGCCGCATCACGTCCTGACCATGAGCCGGGCTGGGATTGACGGCATCCCCACTGATTAGAATGCCACCGGTCGAATTCTCATCCAGCACGTTATTGATCAGCACGACTCCCGGCGCCAATTGATTGGCATTGTTCGTCGGATAGTAGACCGGGGAACCTGGGGAGGGAGCACCAGCACCACTGCGCGGCGCCGCGTCGACCACGATCCCCCAACTGCCGCTATTGCGAACAGCCGTAGAGCTGATCACGACCATGCCCTGATCACGCAAGCGATTCTCGTCTCCATGGTCCTCGCCGAACGGCGTGAAATCATTTCCCCACACCACCGCGGACAGGCCCGGCACACTGTTCAATTGCGTTGACCCTAAGCGGTTGAACGCGGCAGGACCATGCAGCTCGACCGTCGAGCCATTACTCCACACGCTTGCAGAAACACTCAGATTCAATTGCACCACGTTGGAATTGATCGCATCACGGATCTTGGCGGCCACCTCGCTGGCGCGATCCGAGGCGAAAATGCTGATTGGAACGGTTCCTGGCTGAGTTCCTTGAGCGGGATCGTTCGGTCCGTTGATCACGTCGAATTCAAACGTGACCTCCCGCATTCCATCACTCAAAGTAAACGTGGCTGCGTCTGGGATGGCCGCAGCATTGTCGACCGAAATCCCGATACTACGCGTCAAGCGATCATTGGAATCGAAAGTTCGGGCTAGCAGCAATTCATCATCATTGACGGTGAATCCGTAATCGGCAGCCGTGCGGATCTCCAGTTGGTAGCGACCTACTTCGATCTCATCGATGCCCCAACCACTCGGTTCGTACTGCAGGTTATTGGTGAAGAAGCCAGCGTTATTGACAAGATTCGGAGTGGTGATCGGCGGGTTGTTGACAACCGCTTCGCCGCGTTCGGCCAAGCCGATGAGGATGTCATCGATGAACAGCCCTTCAAAGGCATTGTCTTGGCCGCGCTCATCGGCATTGTTCAACGCCGTGTTGCGAACATCGGCGCCAAACTGATCTCCTGGCAACCGATTGGCCACGACGAGTGGCCCGGCATTGGTCACCTGGTACTTCAACAGCCGAACCGTCTCGCCATAAACGGGCCAAACATCGAGATTGGTTTGCTGACCGGCTGCATTGAACGTGGCCGCCAAGGCCTGGCGAACTGCGTCGCGCACCGCCGCGGCTGAATCGGCATGAGTAATTGGCACGCGCACGTTCCCCGCCGCGACTCCGGGAATGCCTTGAATCGTCGCCGGGGGAAGTCCCGTCTGGGAATACGGCAATCCACTGGGGGCATCGACGTTGATGATGTTCCGTCGTTGCGGATTGACCACACTAGTAAAGGGCAACTTCAATCGTACGCGGTTGGCAATCTGCTCCGGCGAGTCGGTGGGCGAGTAGAAGATGTTCGTACCAACATTCGAGCTTTGCGAGAACGTGTACGTTACCCCAGCTACGGTCAGCGAATCTCCCTCATCGATGCTCGCACCTCCGGGCAGATTCAACACCAAACCCAAGTCGAACTCGAACGTTGCATTTTGCGCAAGTGGTTGATCAACGCTCGCAACACTAAACGTCGCGCCATCATCGAGCTTCCAGCCCGGAACTACTTTAAGTTCGACGCCTCCGCGGAGCGGATCGGCCGAGCGGAAGGTGCCTCCCGTCGAGAACTCGAATCGCAGCTTGACATTCTCCTGTCCGGCGAAGGCTGCCAGCGAAGCGCGCACCTGCCGCCACGAATCGGGGGCGCCGTTATCACCGACGTCAAACGCCTCTTGGACCATCAAGGGGCGGCCATTGGCATCGACATTACCGCTGATGTTGACGTCGAATTCATCCTGTCCGTTGGTGAAATTGCCGTTGATCGCCGAGTTGTTCGTGCTGAGCAGAACCCACTGCCCGTCTTCTCCGGCGGCGTAGACACGGAACGCGTCGAGCATGCGTTGGTTGTCGGTCAGATCGCTGTTTTGTCCCTGCGTCTCCAAGTAGTAATTGAAGTACAGCATGGGAACATCGTCGATCGAGTAATCGCTCAGATCGATCGGCAGACTCTCGATCGCCCCATGAGCGCCACCAGGCAGGTTGTAAGAATTGTCGTACACGGCATGAATCGGATCCCAGTCGCCAAGTTGCCGGAATGCAGTGTTATCATTGTTCGCATTCTCGAAACCGAAATACAGACTGTTTTCACCGTTTTGGTTCTGTGGCCGCGCATTGTTATGGGTGGCGGGACGACCGTGTCCAGAGTCGCCTCCGCGGGTATCGGTCAAGTGCCACAGGTTGACATCGAGCGGCGAGAAATCCACTCCCTGAATTCCTGAACCCAGCGCCGCCACGTTCGATTTCACCTTGTAATTGGCGCCAGGGAAAACAGGTTGCAAATTCCCCGCCGTATCAAACGCATAGATCGTTCCGTCAGTGGTAGTCCCGAATAGGATCTGTGAGAATCTCCCCCCCTCCAAGTTCTTCGGTCCGATCGTCAGCCCGGTAAACGCGACGGGAAGTGTTGTTTCGGGATCCACAATGGTGGCAATGGGGAATTGGAAACGACTGCCGAGGGGCTGCGTTCCATCACCTACATTCATTTCGAAAAGCTCCCCATCGTCGCTCACCGCGTAGAGACGCGTTGGCGTCGCCGCCAACCCCGTGACGGTGGCCAAGGGGTCCGCGGTGATCAATTCGAAAAACTCGACATCCTGCGTTCCCGCACCCTGCGTACGGAAGTTACCTTGTCGATCCTGGACGCCTGCCGGGTTGATCACCGAGCCGTCCGTAGGATTCAACCGGTAAACGTAGTTGGTTCCCCAAACAGGTCGGTTGGAAATCAATTGACGGCCAACGGGGTTGTTGTTGGCATCAAGAAACGCCTCGTGGAAGATCCGATTTTCCCCGCGATGGGCAACGCCGAACAGGCGCAGATTGCCCGAGTCGACTTCCGCGGCATTGGAATAAAAAGTCAAACCCTCGAATTGCATGCCGTCGCCGACTTGAGCATTATTCTTGGTGCGCTGACGCACTTGGAAATTGCCGTTGTTGTCAATTTCCGTAGTAAACGTTTGCAATCCGGAATTGCCCGCCGAACTGGTGCCCACATTGCCGGCATGATCGATCAACAAGAAGTTGCCGTTGTTCGCATCGGTGTCGAAGCCTTGAGTATTGATTTCATACCCCACCAGGCGGCCGTCCGGTGACATGGCCAGGTCATGCACGCGAGCAAAATCGCTACCCACTTCCGCTTCGATGGCACCGGTGAAGGCATTGGCCAGCAGCAGACGCGAACCATTGCCTTGATTACGAACGACATACGTCGACACGTCGGCCAGCGTGAACGGCACCGCGTTGGTCGTGGCCAGGGTGCTACCGCTAAACGCCACCTGCTTCGGTCCGTTCGCAGTCTCCGCGTAGGTGGCATTGTCGAAACGATCCACGACGATACGTTGGACGCTGTCGATCGGTTCCAAACGGACTAGCGGTTCGGCTGGATTGGCTTCCATGTATTGGCGCAATTCATGCGCCACCAGGGAGTTGTTCGTTACAGCGACCAAGTACTCGCCAGGCAACAACTCCTGTGCTCCGATGAACGGATCCTTCGTGCCGAACGAACCGCGACTGAAATCGTCGACATCCCCGAGATTTTGCCCGGGGCGAGGCCGGTCATCGGAAATATCCGAGTCGGTGCCGACGAGCACCAACTGAAACTCGTCGTCCGTTTCCGTTGAGGGATCGTTGGGGTTGAATCGAAATACCCACAGCGTCGTGTTCGGTCGACCATAAGCATCGGCGTAATCGATGTCGAAACTGACCGACACATGGGGATCGCCTTGCTGCAAATTCGGATGAGAAACCGTGAATCGATACCAGTCGACGTTCGCGGCCCCAGCCAATTCCCCAGCTACAGAAACGCCCGCACGGTCCGACGCCGCAATATTTCCCACATACACGGTGTCGGCAGGATCGAACAGCGGCGGCCCGCTCAACTCGCTACCAGTACCCAACAGCGGCGAGTGGCGAGGTAATCCGATAACTTCGATTCCGGCCATCGCGTACCGTACATCCGCGTAGCGAATGGTCGACCCGCCGATTTCATCGGTTTGCTGCATGCGGATTTGCATCCGATACGCGCCGGCGGACAAACCGTCGCGCAGTCGCGAAGGATCTTGTAGATTGGTCGCCGGGTCACCAGGTTGGAGGTTGCTGCTGCGCACGCGCACGAAGTACTTGCTGGGATTGCCCTGCACGCCAGGGAGCACCACCCGCAAGCCGGCATCCAAGGGGTTGATCGACTGGAAGTCCTTGGCCACCGGTGCTGCCGTACCGGGCAACCAGGTATTTCGCGGGGCATGGGTATCACGTTCCAACACATTGACGTTCTGAGTAGGAATCGCGGCGGGATCGACAAAGGCCACCGCTCCGGTCTGAGACTCGTTCAACGAATTGTCCGATTGAGCGATGATGTTCCCTGCTTCATCAATCAACTCGATAACCGTATCCAGTCCCATATCGGTGCGATCGATATCGAACCATACGGTAGTCCCCGCCGTGGCTTGAAAACTGTAGACGTCCAAGTCGCCCGGGGAGGCGATGGTGCCGTGTACCGTAAACCCGAGCCGCAGGTTTTCATCACCGGCTCGCATGTCATTAGCCAAAGCTCCCAAAGGTTGGGCCGAAAGCGTATCGTCGTTCGTACCCACATCCTGGATGGCTTCCGGTTCCAGCTCGATGGTCGTGTCGACATTACGATCGTTCGATTCAGGATTCAACCGAATCCCGCGCCAGTCTCCCGGCTGGGCGACGGAAGAGCCGTCGCCGTTGGTGTCCAATTGAGGCAAGCCATCGGGGCGGAATCCTGTTCCTACCGAGTCGTCGCGCAAACTGGTCATGAATACCGGAAATCCGGGGGTACCGAGGATCTGCAGCGAGCCACCGATACGGTCGGGAATATCCAATGGTAGTCCCGATGCGGTAATCCCTGCACCGTTCCCTAGTTTCACAACCAGGCTCTCATTAGCACTGCTCTGCAATCGCAGACCGCCATACGTGTGAAAATCGGGCACGACGATTTCACTTTCCAGAATATGCACGATATCGGTATCGTCCCACACCGACTCGGTGGTCAAGGTGGCACCTCGCACCCGCATGCCGTTCAAACCGTTCAGGGCAAGTTTATTCTCGCGGACCAAGGGGCCATGGTTGCCTGTTCCCCCTGCCATGCGGTCCGAGCGGCCTGTCTCTCGTCCCCAATCCTGCAACGGAACTGCTTTGAGCGAATTGGCATCGATACTGATGACCGCCGTGCCGGTGGCCGAGTTGTTTTGGATGATATTGTTGACGATGATCGGCTGGCTGCCGCGAACGAAGATCACGCTGGCATCGTGACTGCCGCGACCGACGCGAAGACTGTCCTGATTACCCCCCTTGCCCGATGCATTGTTCTCGATGGTCGAGTTAGCGATCCGCGCCCGCGATTGGTGTACCTCGATCGCATTGAAACCCGCGAATCCTCCAGGAACGCTGGTGACTCCACCGCCGTACGTAATCAGCGCGTGGTCGACGCTGAGCGATGTAAAGTGACGAGCCAGCAGTCCCCCCCAGTCGCCTGGCGCAGGAGTTGACGCGGTACCGTCATTGTTCGTGTCGAAGGTGCCTCCGGCCCCGTAACGATCGTCCTTACGACTGGTCAACACGACCTGTTGCTGCGCGTTCCCCTCGACGATCAACTGCGAACTGATTCCCGCCTCGATCCTCGCGCCGAACGATTTGACAATGATTCCCGGATCGATGGCCAAGCGAGCATCGGTACGTGCACGACGCAGCGCAGTTGCCGTTGGATCGGCTAGCGTCACGCCGAGATTTTGACCACGATCGATAAAGCTGGTGGACGACTTATCGATCTCCGCCACCAACGTATAGGGGGCGGCTCCTCCGTTGGCGCTACGGTAGATACGGCGGCCGACGAATTCGCCTGTTGCGACTGGCAGATTGTCCAATCGAACTCCGCCACCGGAGCCTACCGTCACGTCCAAGGTCGCATTGCTGGGAATCCCCTCCGCCCCATACAGGTCGAAGAAGGTAATCCGGTAGTTGTACGATTCTCCTGGAGTGAGTGCACCGGAGGCAGGGCTGAAGCTAACCAGATCGACTGCCGGTCGACGAGTTTCCAACATCGGACCACCGGGAGTACCGCGGATGATCAGGTTTTCACCCAATACATGCGTGATGTCCGTGTCGTCAAAGCGTCCAGGAAAATCGAGCGTATCGATGACCGAACCGGCTGCCGTTTCCACGCGAATAAACAAACCGTTGGTCGAATTATTCAACAATGTATTGCCGCGAATGTCCGGCCCCACGCGCTCATAATCGGAGCGGAAAGTACCGAAACGCTGGTACCGTGGTTCGGTGAACGTCGTCTCTTCGAAGCTGTTCGGATCGGCCGATATGGCCGAATCGGCACTCATGGTGATGCGATTGTGCAACAACGTCGGGCGCGACTCGGTCAAATGGATGGGATTGATCGTGGGACTGGGGGTCTGCACCGTGATCTGGCCCCCGCCGTACCGCATATCGGCATTGCCCACGTAATTGAGGAAGATTCCCAAACGCTCGTAACCTCCGCGTCCCTCGCGGCGATCGACATCGTTACGAAACTCGATGCCCCCCCAATCGCCCGGGTTTGGTGAAGTCGGCAGTGGATTGGTGTCGATGCCGACCGACTCATCTTTGTAACTGGTGAAAAGGACGCTTTGCTGAGGTGTGCCGAGGACCTGCAAGGCCGCAAAGGAATTGTCTAGCCCTGCGGCACGACTACCGACCACGAAACGGCTGCCTCCCATCTTGAAGATAGCGCCGGCATCGATCATGGCCGTCACTCCACGCGGCACCTCGAAGCGAATGCCATCGGCCAGTACCTGATTCCCCACGCCACCGCGTCCGATTTCATACGCGCGGTTGTCCGCTACGGTGGCCACATCACCGTCCGCTCCCAAAGAACCGGTGATGCGTACGATGTCCCCGGGCGCTACGGCGGCCATCGCCGCCGGAATCGAATTGAATGGACTGGTGGCCGCCCCGGTCGATGTTCCTTGGAAATCCTTGTTGACGTAGACAGTCTTCGCCGCGCCCGGCGCTGCTACGTCAATCGGCGCCGCCGCGCGGAACCAGAAATTGAAATTCCCCCCGGCGACACCGTCCCCATCACCGTCCAACGGTGTGCCCGAAACATCGACGATCGTGGTGGTCTCTTCGGGCACGAAATCGATCCGCAACTGGTACTCCCCTTGGCTCACGCCTCCCGAACCGGTGTTGGTGATCCGGGGATCGAAATCCTCGTTGCCCAGGGTAGTCACTGCGACGTAATAGGTGCCTTCATCCAGTTGCGCGCGGATCAGGGAGTCGGAGCTGAAGTAGTCATTGTTGGTAGCCACGATCTCCAACCCACTGGCCGTTTGTTTCATCAAGGTCAAGTGGGTGTCGGCCAGAGAGCTGTTGGCCAGACGTTCGGCGATCGTCTCGATGGCGACAGTGCCTTTTACACCCGCCGGCACATCAAACTTGTACAGATCGACGTCCTTGTTGTCCGGGCGGTATCCATGCTGGCCGTGGACAACATCGTGGTCACCAGGGAAAATCTCCTCTAAGACGCTGCCGCTGGCAGACAACGCCGTGGTGCTTCCCATGATCGTGCCGTCGGGAAGTTCATAGGTATGCCCCAGCCCGAGCATGTGGCCGATCTCATGCAATGCGACGTAAAAGAAGCTGAACTGCCCCCCACCGAAACTTTGTAGCGTCAGTTCGTTAAACCAGTTTTCGGCACCGTCCATGATGGCCAGACCGTTGAGGCTATCGACCGATGCCACCCCAAGCACGCCACCCGGTTCACTGACCACACCGTTGGGGAACGGGTCCCCCACGACCACTTTCATTCCCTGGCTCTCCGACTCTATGAAGTCGATCCCCAACTGCGCTCCGTAGAACTCGAAGATCTCACGTACGCGGTCCATCTGCTCTGGCGTGATCGACGTGTACAGCGGCTGGCCGAAAGCATCGACGCCGTATGGCTGGTCGAGCAAGAAGGTATAGTACGCTTGGGTGATCAACTGGGAGTCATCCTCGAATCCGCCCAAATGGTTCTGATCCTGGATATCGCGATGGCCAGGTTCGTAATTGGATCCAGGATAATCTAGGAGCAACGAATTGCTGACGTTGATCAACGACTCGGCCACCAGAGCCGACACGGCACTGGAACCGCTGGAAATGGTAAAGCCATTGGCCGACAGATCAAATGCTCCGTTAAGGAAACCAGCAGGATCCGCGGCAGGGGCGATCGTGGGAATCACGGGAGGATTCGTCGCAGAATTGACCGGCACATTGCTACCGACGCGCAGTCGGAACGTGCCCACTCCACCGGCTAACTGATCGATCGGTTGGTCGAAGGTCAACACGGCACGATCCAATGCCGGATCGTAGCTCACCGACGTCGGCAAGAACACCTCATCATCACCCGGATGGACCGTATCCCGAGTGAGAATCAACTGGTAGAACTCCGGCTTGACGACCGTGGGGTCGGCGGAACTACCGGTCGTCGTAACTGCAGTATGATGCAGGTCGTCGTCATTGAAATAGACCTCAATCTGCTCCCGCGCCTGAACCAGCGTACCGCCGGGTTGAACCGTCACCGGTTGCGGGACGACGGCGATCACCTGAGCGCCAAGCTCGAGGTCGAACAAAAGTGTGTCGCGATCGGTCCCCGGAAATCGCGGCTTGAGTGTTTCCCCCTTGATGTTGCGGACCGCCGTGATTCCTTGATCGGGATCATCCTCTGCAAACACTTCAATGCGATAGAGGTCATCGGGGAGCGTCTCGGCGAACCGCATGATCACCACGCGATCGGACTCACCGAAACCGATCCAACCAGGCGTAATCACCACCTCATCACCGTCGGTAAAACTTCCGTCCTTGCCAGCCCGCGTCACGCGAATTCCGGAAAACGTGGCTGGATCGATCGATTGGGAGCCATCGAAACGGAAGGTCAGTTCATTGGGAGCGACGGTAAGCTCATTGGTCCTGTTGAAGCTGAAAATCTCTCCGACATTGGGCGCCACGGCCAACAAGCGAGGCGGCGTGGCGATGGCATTGGGATCTACAATCCCTTTCAGCGTGATAAGCAAATTGTACATCTGCGGATCGCTGCCGGAGCCGTCAATGCGGAGAAAGTAATCCCCAGCGGCAGGCAAGTCGAGATCCACCAATGCTTCAGGATTACCGATACTGGCTGCGGAGACGTCCGCCAGTTCGTTGCCCGACGCATCGAACACTTTGAAGCTCAAATCTTGATTGCGCTGCGTATCGACCGTAGCCACCGATCCATCCTGCGGTCCCACGTCGTAGGACAGGCCGAAGGACTCGAGCGTCACGGACAGCTTCGCCGATGAGATGACGGAGAATTTGTACCAGTCGGTGTCGTTGTCCGCATCCAGCGAGTTGCCGGTGACGCGCTTCAATCCGTTACCCAAAGTTCCCAGATCGGTGGCCGCTCCCTGCGAATCATTCGGCTCGGCCGGGTCACCATACAACTGCTGCCCACCCAGGATGTCATCGTGCTGAGCCCCCAAAAATGCCAGGGAGATCGTGGGTTCCATCAGTTTGGTCTGATCGACCGGAATGACATGCCCCAGCCCGATACCGTGTCCGGCTTCGTGCATCAACACATTGTTCAACCCACGATTCTCTCCCGTGGGACCGTCGGCCACCTGGAAGTACCACACGTCGTTGGTGTCGATGATCATATCGCCGTCGTAGCCGGCATTCCCGCCACCCATCGGATAGTAATTGAATGCCAGAACGCCGAAGTTGCCATCGACTGGACGGCCAGCAATGCGCACGTCGCCACGAACCCCAGCCACGCCCCGATTGCTACCACCGATCGGCACGCCATCATCGTTCGGTTCATAGACGAACTGCAGGCCCGTCACTTGACTCCACCGCTGGTATGCCCGTTCGAAGATGCCGAACCATGGTCGATTTTGCAGTGGTCCGCTGCCGCCACCATAGATGCTATCCATGAACGCAATCAGATTGCTCGGCGTATTGTTGTCCGCATCAGCGATCGTGCCGTCGGGAGCGATGCTCCAAGTAATGACCGCCGGGTCGCCCATATTGGGACTTGGTCCGCCGACCGGATCGGTCCAGCGGGATCCTTGGAGATTGACGGCATCCCAGTGTTGTCCGTCGCCGCCGGTATGGAATTGTTCCAGCACCTGTTGCATGTACTCGGTGGGAGTTCCGGGGGCGAACACCGGATCGTAGTGGAGCATATCCGCCGCCAACAGTTCGCGCCGTTCCAGGCTCTCCAACAGTGCGCGGCGCAGTCGTGTGCGACGCAAGCATTTGTCAATCCAAGAGGAGCGTGAACGTGAAGAGACTTGGCTCGCCATGCGAAATTACCTTCCAAAATCAAATAAAATGAAGACGTATCTTCAGGAAGTCCCAATAGTCCGTTGCCTGATGATCGCGCGCGACGTCAAACACATTGCGCTTCGATCATCCACATGATCAATCGTTCCACTCGTCATCCCCCAGCAAATCCGTCAACGCCAGGTCATACTCGGTGGCTCCGTCCTCGGACGCCATAGCCGATTTCCGCTCATCGATCCAACTGGTGTCGACCAGCGATACTGGATCCAAGTCGTTGAGGTCGGCGAACAACCCACGATTGGGTGAGCGATAGGACTGCGCCATGCCGGCATCGTCCCCGTCGGCGGCTTGCATTGGCAAATGGACATTCCATCGCTCGGCTTGCACATCGATCGAACCACCGACCGCTCCAGCCCAGGAGGGATCGACCGTGGACTCGCCCTCGCCACCTGCTCTCGAATTTAACGCATTGATGACAATTAGGGCATCGAGCGGAGTAATAAAATTATCGCCGTTAACGTCGCGGTACGGCGGCGGAGAGGGCAACCCTGAAACAGGACCGCCGCCGGAAAGGTTCAAGTAGTTGATCACCAACAAGGCGTCGATGGGAGAGACAAATCCATCCGCATTGACATCCATGGCCTCAATCGGATTTTGATGCAACGGTGGTGGCGGAGGATCGATGGTGATGGTCACCGTGGTCACCTGGCTGGCCGCCTGGCCATCAAACGCACGATACGTAAAGCTGTCGGTGGTGCGTCCACTATTGAAATCGTGCGCGTAGGTGAACGTTCCATCTGCATTCAACTGGAACGACCGGGCGAATTGCGGGCCGTCGACCAGTTGCACCGTTAGAGTGTCCCCTTCCGGATCGAAATCATTGGCCAACACACCGTCATCGGCTGCTGAACCGTTGATGCCACGCGGGTCGGTTGTCGTCAGCACCTGGCCTTGCTTAACCGAGTAGGAGTCGGCGTTGGCCGAGGGAGGATCGTTGACCGGATTGACGACCAAATTGAAGGTGTCGGTGATGCTCAGGCCGGCCGAATCGGTGGCCCGCACGGTGATCACGGCGACGCCAGACTGGTTCTGCGTCAGACTCAGCGTCAACGTGGTGTCATTGATTGTGGGGGTGACCAACAGAGGATTGGTGTTGCTAACCACACTGAAGGTCAATTGATCACCGTTGAGGCTGACGTCCGGATCGAAGAAATACTGCGGTGTCAGCACGATTTGCGGTGCGGGCGCATCTTCATTGACGGTGATGTCTGGTAAGGTTGCCGCCAATCGCGGTGCGTCATTGACCGGCGTGACGGTTAGGGTCAGCGTGTCGGTGATCGATTCGCCCGCTTGGTCGGTAGCCTGTACCTCGATCAACGCCGATCCGTTCTGATCCGCCGACAATTGCAACTGGAGTTGGCCACCGGAAATTACTGGGGTTACCAACGCGGCGTTGGTATTGCTGAGCACCGTGAACGTCAATACGTCGCCACTGGTCGCCACATCGGGATCGACGAAAACGGCATTGAGGTCGATCGAGCGAACGGGTTCGTCTTCCTCCATGACCACCGTGCCAAACGGGGAGGCGACCGTGGGCGCATCATTGACGCCCACGACGGTGACGGTGACCGTCCCCACTCCATCTTGCGGATCCGGTTGCCCGCCACTGGTGCCGTCGTCACGAACCGTGTAGGTAAAGGTATCGGTGCCGACGAAGTTGAGCGGCGGCGTATAGGTAACAATCCCTCCACTGGCGACGACGGTGCCGCCGTTAGCGCTTTGCGCCGACACGCCGACGAACGTCAACTGTTGTCCGGATTCATTGGCTGGGCCCGCGCTGTCGTTGGCCATCAGGTCCGCAACGCTGATCGACGCCGGCGTATCCTCCAGCGTGGCCATCGAATCACCGTTGGCCATCGGGGGGTCGTTCTGATCCAACACCGTGAGAAACACCGTTGCCGTTGTGCTCTGCGGGGCTGGTATGCCTGCCGTCGTGCCGTTATCGGTAACCTGATAGGTGAACTGATCAGGGCCGCTATAGTCGGTAGGTGGAGTGTAGATGATGCGTCCACCGGCCAGCGTGACCGTTCCCCCCTGTTGCGACACCGCGTCCACGGCAGTAACGGTCAAGCTTTGGGTAGTCTCGTTCGGCCCGGCCGTGTCGTTGGCGGTCAGTACCGACTGGTCGATGTCCAGCTGCTGATCCTCGTTGACGGTCAAGTTGTCATCACCGGCAGTAGGTGGATCGTTGACTTCCCGCACTGAGATGGTGACGGTGCCCAAATTGTTGGAGCTGAGCAACCCATCGTTAACGCGATAGGTGAAGGTGATGTCACCGAAGAAATCGGCCGGTGGTGTGTAGGTGAAGGTGCCGTCCGGATTGAGTGATAACGTGCCGACGGCCGGCGGATCGACGAGTTCCACCAGCAGCGGATCACCCTCTGGATCGGTATCGTTGGCAGCGATGCCGTCATCGATGGTGAAGCTTGGCGTCACCGTGCCCGTCGGATCGGTGGTGACCAGGCTGGTGTCTTCATTGATCTCGTAACGGTCATCGGCCGCCGTGGGCGGGGTACCCGGAACGAGGGTAACGGTGTAATCCTCCACTTCCCCGTCGACGGCCAGACCAGTGGGCAACAGACCTCCGCTGGTGCTGCTGCGGAAACGGGCGTAGGTCGTGGTGGCCGTTGTCGGCATGGGGATATTTGCTGGTACTGTTACTAAGAAGGTGCGTGTCAGTCGCGAGCTGTCAAATCGCGCTCCGGCGAGAATGCGCTCACCCGGATCATCCCAATCTCCGTCGACATTGAAGTCGATCCACGCGTCGACGTATCCGGGAGAAGAAAGGGTGACCTCGACCGAGGTAAACACGTGGGGATTGAACGCTCCGGCAATATTCAGGTTGGTGCCGAAGACAATTCCGTCATCGCTGTCCCCATCGGCCGCCATCGTCGGTTGCCCATCGAGCTCGGCAGTAATCGCACTGCCCAAAATCGCTGCGTTGCCAACCACATGGCGAGCGCCGTCATGGGCATGTTTGGTCGGATACCGTCCTGGAGTGGCTTGCACCGGATCGGGCGCATCACCGTAATCCAGCCCCACGCCGGGCATCAGGATCGTGAATTCCGTCTCGTTGTTGATGCGATTGGGTTTCAGGTTATTCCCCGCTACGTCGGCCACGCCCCGCAGGAAGAAAGAGTCGATGTTCGCATCGACGGTAACGGCATTCTCCACAAACAGCGTGTCACCACCGCGGTCGATAGCCACCAACGGAGTATGGAGCGCCTGTTGAATCGCGTCCAGGATAGCCCGTTTCATGTCGCTGCCGGTGAAGCTCGGATCCTGAACGAAATGAACCGCCTTGGCTCCACCCGGAACCCCACTGATGCGCAGCGATGGGGCTCCCGATATATCAAAGCGATGCGTCGGTTTCGCATCGAATGCCAACGTGCCATCGGCCAACACATCGACCGTCAAATCCAAGCCGGCCCCCTCTACGGCTGCCTTGATCGCCTGGCCGAGCGTCTGCCGCGTGCCATTGGTAAAGCTGAAACGGACCGGGACATTCGAGGAACTAACGCCGTTGTTGCGATCCACGTCCTCCAACTCGAAGGTGACCGTCGTGGTGCCGTTGGAAATCGTGAACGTCTCTCCGTCACTGGCCACTGCCTGGTGCAAGGTCAACAACGTTGCTCCCAGATTGACGTTGCTGGCCGGCAGATTCCCCAGGATCAGTTGGCCGTTGCCCAGGTCGGTAGCTTGAATCCCCAGAGAAGATCCATTGACGGAATTGACAATCGATGCCGCAATATCATTGCGCGTGCTCAGCAAACTGTAGGGAACGACCACATTGCCCGGTGCCGACGGCCCGCTATTGTCCGCATCGAACTCGAATCGCACGGTGCGACCATTCGCGGTGATGGAGAATGTGCTGTTTTCCACAATATCACCGGCTCCCCGCGTAGGCACGGTGAGAACCAATGGACCGTTAATCTGCATTTGGGTGTTGGAGCGAACTCCGGGCGTTCCGAAAACAGCCAACGAGGGGGAGCCGCTTACATCGACCACATCTCCTACAGCACCGCCTAGGATAATGTTGCCGCGTCCCAAGTGGACTGGTGACAGTCCTAGACCGCTGGATGCCACCGCCGCGACGATCCGGCCGGCAATCGTGCTTTCGTCATCCTGCGGATCGACGACAATCGCTACGTTCCCCGGTGCTACGTTGCCCGTGTTGGTGAATTCAAATGTTTGGGCCGAGCCGCCAGCAGCTATCGTGAAGGTGTCTCCGGCATCGGGGGTGCGCGAGACTCCGACCACCGAGATCAAGGAATTGACATTCGTCACCGCGCCGCTGGCAGGCAGGCCCAGGTAGAGCAAGTCATCCGACAGCACCTGCGGCATGACCGACAATCCACTGGAGCGAATCGCATTGGCAGTGGCAACGGTCAGATCGCGCATGGTCAATGCCGTGCTGATATCGATGGCCACTGCGGCGGTAGACACATTGCCGTCGGTGTCATACTCAAACGTGATGGTGCGTGCGCCGTCGTTGATCTGGAACTGCTGACCATCGGAGACACCTCCTGGTCGGGGACCTAAGGGAGGCATCTGGAGAGCCAGCGTGGTAGCTGGCTGATTCAATGCCGAGAAGGTCGTATTGATGCGCACACCCGCCGACGCCCCAATGAATACCGTCCCGGCATCGACCTTCGAGGCCACTACCGGTAGGCCGGAACCCTGAATGGCAAGAACAAGCGCATCACTGATATCCTCTTGTGCAGCGCCCAAGATAAAAGGAATCGCTACGTTACCGGCAAGCACATTGTTGTTGCGGTCAAACTCAAACGTGACCGACTGGCTGGCCGTGGAAATGGTGAAGCGATCACCGTCGTCGACGCCACCGAAACCACCACCAGCGAGCGGTACCAGCAGATTCAAACTTTGTGGTACCTGCAAGCGGTAACCACTCTCGTACTCGAAAACAACCTCACCACCATTGGTGTCGACAATCGTGAAGGTATCCCCATCCTGCACGGTATCTCCCGCCGGGGCCACCAACACGAATCGATCTCGGTTGTTGATCGCGATCTCATAGACGGACGATGGCTTCCACACCCCGGCCAAGGGGGTGAGGATGATCTCATCACGCGTAGAATTGTAAGCAAACGTGTAGTCGATACCTTCCACCAACATGCGGCCATTTTCAAAGACCACGACGTTCGCCCCAACGGTACGCCGGTTACCGTCCGGAGCGCTGACCACAGTATCGTCGTTAATCCCGAGCCCAAAGAAAGGATTGGTCGGCTCGTTTCCATCAGCTAGTTGCAAGCGGAATTCGGAGTAAACCCCAGACCGCAATTGAACGACCGATAGCGCCGGATCAAGGTCGATCAACTGCGCGTCGTTGTCAATCGGGTTCAGCAGGATGGCGGCCGGCCCCACATCGTCGGAACGCTCGATGGCACCTCGATCCTTGAAAACATTCTGTCCCTGCCCTGCCGGGGGCGCGACATTCGGATCGTCGACGCGAAGTTGGCCCGCCAGGTCATAGTTGGGGGCACTGATGGGAGCACGAGGAATTCCCACGGCGTCCTTGACCACCGTCATGCTGGGACGATCGGGCAGGACATCGATACTGCTGTCCACCAAGGGAGAATTCGGGGCCGGTAGGAAGTTTCCAGCCTGCGCGTTGACGAACAAACGGGTGCCGTCGGCGATATCGAAGTTGAAGTCAAGGGACGTGTTGGGAACATTGGTCGGAGTTTGCTCGATGCCCGTACCGAAACGGACATTGGTCGTCGCTGGCTCATCGTACTGGAAGATCGAACCACCCAATACGACCTCTCCCGGCTTCAGCACCAAATTGGGATTGTCCGTACCGTACGGGGCCAAGCCGCCGGTCAGCGGGAAACGTCGCGACTCTTCGGCAATCACCGGGGATTGCAGGTTGAAGAACACATTATTGAGAATCGTCGGACTAGCACCCCGCGATGCCAGCACCCCCGTCTCCGGGAGCAATTGGTCGAGATTGTTATTCTCGTTGGCGTCCGGATCCACCAGGATCGCGCCGTTGCCATCGATATATGCGGCGTTCTTGACCACCACGAACTTTTCCGTGGTGCCATCGCCAACTGATGTGAAGGACAAAGACGTGGTCGACAACCGGTCGTGTCCAATTCCTAGATTGCTCATCGACACGATTACCGTCCGAGTGCTACCGATCGTTCCTCGGGCAAACAGTCGACCATCAACGCGCCGGGGGAACAACTCAATCCCTTGATTGATCTGCCAGAAGGGGCCACTGAGCAAGCGCTCCACCTCCCGCTCGCTGAGATGGTTGAAACCGAGTCCGCTAACTAGATTCGTATCCCACGTGGCGAATTCTCCGAGGAACGTGGCAATGTCACCTACGATGGTGTTGAAGGGAGCATCGATTACCCCGGCCAGACCCCCCAAGGGAACGGCATGCACCGGCGGCAGTGGATTGGCCGTACCCTTGTCGCCATTGGGCAGATTCTGAGTGTTGGGGATAGCCGGTTGTCCGCCTGCACCACCCTCATTGATCGCTTTGGCGATGGCTCGCGCCACGTCCGGAGCTCTCCAATCCGCATCGATATTGATCGGTATGTTGTTGGGGTTGGATGGGCCGCCCCCTCCCAAGACGAACTCGAAGGTTCTCCCAGCGCTTCCCGTCGTGCCGATATCAGGGACACCGTAGACCGTGAAGGTGTCCCCACTCTGGTAAGCACTGGCATCCTGAGCCGTGATGACGAATTCCTGCAAATGACGTGCGGAGATGGTAATCGTGTAACTGCCCGTCGTCGCACCGGCAACGCGATTGGCGAAGGATAACGGATTGTAGTCGGTGTTTCCAGCAGAACTAATTGCTGCGTAATAAACGCCTGGTTTCAATGCCGTGAAGTCGGCATACGGATCGAGGCTGACTGCCTCGCCCGGTGCCGGATCGTTATCGCTGATCGTTCGCACCGCCCCGCTGGCATTGCGGAATTCTTGAATCCGGCCTTGCGCATCGAAAATGCGCAGCACCGAATCGAGTCCGCTGCCGTTGGTGTCGACATCGATGATCACGCGCTCACCAAGCCCCAGTTTGAACTGGAAGAAGTCGACATCGGCCGCCGCACCGGCGATCGCGGTTGTGGTAACGGAATCACCGATCACCCCGGTCGCCGTGTATTCGAGCGGATTGTGACTGGTTCCCTGCCATGTTTGAATGGCATCGGCGATCGTGTCGTTCGGCTCCTGAGTGGCCGCCTCGCCATTGAAACTGGCCCGCCCATCCTTACCAATGATGGTGTTGTTAACGATGCGGGCATGGGGTTGCGGGGCAGCCCCCAAGTCCAACGGTCGAATGTCGAAGGGATTGCCACCGCCGGCCGCATTGGCGAACACGATGTTGTTTACTCCCTCCAGGTAAACCGCTGGCCGGTTGTAATACTCAGGATAGATCCCACTGTTGATGTTCGCAGGGGCTCCTGAGACCGGGCCAAGCAGGCTTTGTGCCACCGTGGCGCGTACATGCTGCGTCGTGCCATTGGTGACAAAAATGCTTCCGAGAATCGCATCCCGCACCGCATGCATCGTTTCCATGGCGCTGGTGGCGAACGCCACCAATGGGTTGCCGGTACTACGGGTGTAGAAATCGCCTCCCTCTTCACGGTAGTAGATGGGCACGGCATTGGCGGAGACACCATTGCCTTCAACCTGTCCACTACCGAAGGTCGGTGCTCCGGTTCCCGCGCCGGCCATGTCTTCGAATTCGAACCGCAAACGCATGCGGTCGGAATCGATGATCAGGGCGTCCCCGTCATCCAGAAAAGCACCAAAATGATCCGGGTTCTGAGCGTTATTAACCGTCGCTGAGTTATCAGTTGGCGGGATCTGTAGCGGTGTTATCATCCAAATGGGCGATTCTCCGTCAATCTTCACGCCCCCTAACCCGCCTTCTTCAAGAAGGTTGTTTTGGACGACAACGCCAGGCACGATACCGCCAGCGACCGCATTGTTCAGAACAGGCAGGTTGCGCACCGCTTGGACACCGACCAACGGCGGCTTGTCTTGAATCATTGAGCGAGAAAATGGCCCGAACACTCCGTTGTCGGCCTCGGAATCTCGAGGATCGGCTAGTCGTTCGGCGGGCTGACTCCAAATCCCGTAATCGCGTGATTCGCGAATCGTGTTGTTCTGGATGATCACTTGGCTCTGAGCGCGCTCGATATTGCGGTCGCTCCAACCGGTGTGCTCGATGACCTGCAGCGCACCGGCCGGGTTGGCAGCCGCGATCGTGCGTACTCTAGCTCGCCCGAACAGATTCACCTTGGCATCGGTGCCTGCTGGACCGGTGGCCACTCCTCCACTGGAGGCTGCCCGCACACTCAATTGCGATTGCACCGCCGAGCTATTGATTACTTCACGGATCTTGCGAGCGATGACGTAGCTGGGGTCGCTGGGACTGAAGTTGATGGCGATGTTTCCGAGGCTGACGCCCCCCGACGAATTGAATTCGAAGACCAGCTCCCGCCCTCCGTCGCTGATAGCGAACCGATCACCATCAGTGAGATCCGCACCCGACGGCGCTACGATGGAAGTCTGATCGTCCAAGCGATCATTCGTGTCCCAAGACTGGGTCAAAATAGGAGCGCCGAAGGTGTTCGATTGGAAAAACGTCTCGGCCAGGCGCACCTCGAACTGGTAAGCACCGGTAGTGGTCATCGACGATGGGACCTGGATCGGCGCGTAGGTCGGGTTGGGTTCGGCCGACATGACGCGCGCCCCGTTTTGCAATCGGACGTGGACATCACTGACCTGCACCGACGTCGGATTGTCATTCCGAGTCGCAAACTCGACGAAAATGTCTGCCGGATCCGGCGGCCCCGCCGGGAACAGGTCGGCCCAGCGGTTGAGACTGATGACCGCTTCTTGCGGTGATCCTCCCGTCAACACAACCTCGGTCGGTCCGGCGTTATTGCCATCGGTGGTTGCCACGCGAATGCGTTGAGCGCCGACAACGACAAACACATCCAGATTGCCGCTGTTGACCTGATAATCGAAGACCAGGTTCGGGCTGTCCTGCGCCGCGCTATAAGTCCGCAGGTTGAAGGTACGCGTGACCGCAGATTGTTGCTGCCCCAGAAACGCACCGCTCAAGAGGATAGGATCGCCCCCGGAACCGATGCGTTCACCCCGCTCGGCAAATCCAATGATGACGCGATCCAGTGCCGTGCTGGGATTACTTCCACGGAACACCAATCGCAATCCGTCTTGTCCGGCAAAGTTGTAGCTGAACAGTTGATTGGCTAGATCGAGCTTGATCGAGTTGCTGCCAGCGCTCAAGACAGGAAGACCGGAAACGGCGTTGGTGGTGGCAATCAACGTCTCGTTACCATTGGCATCGCGAACGTAGATCTCGAAAGTCCCACCGGGATGGTTGTAATCGACATAGGCGGTCGGGAGATCAGCGGCCGTGTAGCTACCCAAACTGAACGGCGCCGATACGATCTCACCGCCGGGGCCCAGTGTCTGACTGGGGAGAAAATTCTGCACCACCGGGGGAGCCGCGGTGGTCACCCCAGGGACGTACTGCGTATCCACAATCCGGCGAATCGAATTGATCGGCTCGGTGCGCACAGGATTGAGAAGTTTGGCACGAGGCTGATACGCCGCCGAAGAAACCGCGATCAAATAGGTTCCAGGAGCCAAAGCGATGGGACCGATGTACGGGTCCTTCGTACCCGCCGAACCGCGCGACAAGTCGTGCTGGTCCGTCCCTGCCAATGGTCGCGCTTGGTCCTCCGCGATGTTACTACCATCACCGGAGTAGATCAGTCGGTATTGCGACTCGCCGAAAAACGTGGTGGAAGATTCCTCCTGGAAGATGTTGATCGACGTATCAGCTCGATTGAAGCCATCGGCATAATCCACGTCGATCACGATCGGCACCATGCCGCCGACCGAGTTGATCACGTCCTCTTGAGAGATGTCCAGTCGGTAGAAGTCGACATCCTGTGTCGAGCTGATCGTTCCCGCAACGCTGATTCCTCCGAGAGCCGTTTCCAGGATGTTGCCGATGTATTGAGGCCGCGCACCAGTCTGGCGCTCGAATGGAGTACCGAACAACGGACCGACTGGTGAGAGTCCCTGAGCGGAATCGTTGTTGGCATACGTTTGGCCACTTCCCGGGAAAGCATTGCCGGCACTCTCATCCTCAGCGATCTCGCCCATCAACGGCGACGTACCAGGCAATCCGACGACGCGGATGCCATTCATCGCGTAACGAATATCGGCGTAACTAACCGTCGACCCGGCGAACTCCTGTTCCTCGCGCAGACGCACTTGAACCATGTAGCTGCCATCGCTCAAGCCACCTGCCGGATCGGTGATGTCACGTCCGGCGCTGCGGACACGGAAGAAGTAGGTACTGCGGCTACCTGCCGCTCCGGGCAACACCACACGGAATCCAGGATCGCGGGGATTCGTCGTGCCATCTTCCTTGACCGCCCCACTGGCAGTCCGCCTAACCTGACCGATGCGCTCGGGGAGCGGGTTGACGGCGTTGGCAGAGATCAGATTGGACACGAAAAGGCTGGACGGATTATCCGCCTCCACCGTACTGTTGACGCTTCGTGCCAGCAGCCGTCCGTTGGGATCAAGCATTTCCAGCACAAGATCGGACGAAGGATCGGTGGCATCGATATCCAACCACACCATCGTCCCCGCCACGCCGGTAAAACTGTACACGTCCACGTCACCCGGCGCGCTGAGCGTTCCCTCGACGGTGAAACCAAGTCGTAACGCCTCACTGCTTTCCTTGACATCACCGGCCAAGTCTCCCAGGAACTGAGAATTGCTCGTGGTGGCATTCTGTCCTGGCGCCGCGGCATTGGGGCTTTCCAGCTCCAGTGTTATGGCGACATTGCGATCGTTGGAGAATTGGTCGAGCAAAATGCCTCGCCAATCTCCCGGTTGAGGAATCGAACCGATTCCATCGTTGTTGGTGTCGGTCTGCGGCGTGCCATCGGGCTTCAACCCAGCTCCCACCGTATCGTCTTTAAGACTGGTGAGAATCACCGGAAATCCAGGCTGCCCCAAGATGTGGATGGTGCCCCCGACCCGATCGGGACCCGTCGACAGATCACCGATGGCCGATAGCCCCGCCCCCAGGTAGCGATTGAAGTTCGACCCATACCCAGCGAACTTCACCACCAACGATTCGTTGGGAGCGCTTTGCAGTCGCAGTCCCCCTTCATGCTCCAGATTGCTGGTAAAGATTTCGTTGGTAACGACGTGCACGATGTCCGTGTCATCCCACACGCTGGCCGTGGTCAGAATCGCGCCACCGCGGATCTTCAGGCCGTTCAAGCCGTTGTTCTCCAGGCGGTTGTCACGCAATAACGGGCCTCGATTGGTATGGTACTGATCATGTCGGTCGGCCGCACCGGTCTGTCGGCCGGGGTCTCCTTGCAGATCATCGACCATGCTGTTGACATCGATTTCGATCGGTGGCGCTACATTGTCGACAAACGTGTTGCCGATGATGACCGGCTGGGCGCCGCGGACGAAGATGGTAGCCGGTGCATTGCTCAATCTACCGAACCGCGTCCCCGGTCCTTGGCCGCCAAAACCATTGTCGTTGTTTTCAAAGATCGAATTGGCGATGCGTGCGTCGGCTTGATGGATTTCAATCGTATTGAAGGCTCGGAAGGTACCCTCGATCCGAGTCACGCCACCACCATAGGCGAAACGTGCATGGTCGACGCTCAAGGTTGACGTCGGAGCCATGTAGATGCCACCCCCAATCTCGTGGCGCGGGCGTCGTGGTGGAACCATTGTTGTTGGTATCGAACGTACCGCCAGCGCCGACCGTATCGTCCAGGCGGCTCGTGAATACGACGGGCATCCCGTCGGTACCTTCCGCCAAGATGGTGGCGCCAAAAGTGGCCTCGATGCGCGCCGCTTCCAACTTGACGACGGTGCCGGGATCGACGACCAAGGAGGCATCGAGCCGGGGGCGCTTGACCGCCAACGCTTCCAAGCTCAACCGAGTGCCCAACGAACCACCGTTGTCAACAAACGAGGTGAAGCTGCTGCTGGAGGAATCTGGCCACTCTGCCACCAGCAAGTAAGGGCCTTGCCCATTGGGGGCGCTGCGGTAGATGCGACGCCCTACGTAACCGGTCAGCGTGGCAGGAAGGTTGTCCAAGCGGATGCCGCTGTTGGCCGCTACTGTCAAGCTGTTGGTCGGATGAGAAGCCAGGCCCTCGCGACCAGCGGCGTCATACATTACCACGCGGTAGTTGTAGGTGCCGTCCAAAGAGCCACCAGCCTGCGCGGTCAGAGTCACCCCGCTGACATTCGCACGATCGCGAACGAGAATACCACCCACCGTGCTGCCGTCATCGAAATAGGTGCTGGAGGTACGATCAAGAATGGCGACCAATTCGTACGGGCCAGCGCCACCGGGTCGACTGCGATAAAGCCTACGGCGAACGAAGTCACCGGTGGCAGCGGGGAGCCCAGCCAGGTGAATCGCATTGTGCGTGGCCAGTAGATTCACGTCGATCGTCGCATCCGACGGCAGGCTCTCGTAACCGTTGGCGTCGACGAAGGACATCTTGTAGTTGTAAACCCCAGGCGGCAACGAGCCGCCTTGATCGATGGCTAGCGAGACAGTACTCAGGCTGGGACTTGTATTGTCCAATAAAGGTCCACCGACGCTGCCGCTGACCACCAGATTCTCGCTAATTACGTGGACGATATCGATGTCATCGAATCGCCCGGGTACGGTAAGCGTCTCCGTGGTGCCAATAGCAGGTGTGGTGACGCGAATGAACAGGCCATTGATCGAATTATTGACCAGCCGATTGCGGCGAATCTCCGGGCCCACCCGGTCGTAACCACTGGTGAATTCCCCTCGTGCCTGGAATTGGGGTTCGTGGAAGTTGGTCTCCCGGAAACTATTCGGCAGCGCGCTCATCGCCGCGTCGGCACTGAATTGCACCAAGTTGTCGGTTATGGTCGGACGCACCTCCAACATTTGAATCGGATTTACTGTGCGTTGCACCGAATCGATGACAACCTTGCCGCCGCCATACCGGATATCCGCGTGGTTGACGTACTGCAGAAAAATGCCTTCGGATTCGATCGACGTGCGTCCGGCGTCAGCATCGATGTCACCGCGGAAGTTGAGGCCTCCCCAATCACCGGGACTGGGGGAAGTCGACGGCGCATAGGAGTCGAAACCGATCGCTTCATCCATCCATGAGGTGAAGTACACCGACCCGGCTATACGGTCACCACTGGCCGAGCGCAAAGCGCGTCCGTTGGCATCGAGCAGGAACGGAGTGCCCAGCACCTGCAACGCGGAGCCCGAGCGATCGACATTCAGATTGGTGCTTCCCACGTTGATCGACGCCTGGCGCAACTTGAAGACTGCTCCCGCGTCGATCATGGTGATGACTCCGTGGGGCACATTCATCGCACTGCCGTCCGCGAGCACCTGTCCGGGCAATAACCCCAGGCCGATCTCGTAGGCGAAATTGTCGCTCAAGGTACGGATATCACCGTCGGCCCCGCCATTGCCCACGATGCGCACGATGTCCCCGGGATGAGCTGCCGCGAACACATTGGGGACTCCGCTACCGGCGATATTGTTGAAGGGCCGACTGAGGCTGCCGTCGGCGGCCGGGCCTGCGGACTTGTCCACAAAGAGCGTTCGTCCCAGCACCTCGATGGAAGTCAAGTCCTCGGACAACGTGATGACCTGTTCACCGGTCAACGTTATCGACGCTCCGTTCTGAACGGCGGAGACGCCGAGGCTGCCCTGCGCGTTGATCGCCGCAGCTAACTTGCTGGCAATCGTTCCGCCTGGATCGGTGGATGAAATCGGGATCGCAATGCGGCCCGGGGAACTGGGCACTCCGGTGGAGGTGAACTCGAACACGCGTTGGGTTCCATTGAAACCACGCACCGTGACCAGTCCACCATCAACCGAACTTCCCGTTCCACCGACGTTGACTACGCGATGCAGCGGTCGCGTCTCGAACCAGAAGTTATGGACACCGCCGGGGACGCCATCGCCATCGCCGTCGATGATAACCGCTGGCGTGTCCCCCATTGCCACATCGCGAATGGCGTCTGAGGTGTCCACCGCAGCACGGAAGGTGACGCGCAATTCGTATTGCCCCTGCGACTTGCCCCCGCTACCGCTATTCTCGACCACCCCGTTGTAAGCATCGTTGCCACTAGCGCTCACACCGATGTAATAAACCCCGGACCCGAGCGACTGCCGCAGCATCGAATCGGAACTGAAGTAATCATCGTTCTGGGCCACCAACTCCATCCGCCCACCGGTCAACACCACGGGATTCTGATCGATCGAATTCCCGCCCACGGCGGTGGTCGGAGCCCCGGTCGCCAAGCGAGCCCTTACCAGGCGGCGCGCCGCCGGATGGTCATTGATCGCGTCGACGACTTCACCAACCGTGGTCAACATACTGGGGTTGGAGTTCAAGTCGATCCCGATGGCATTGGGAAAAACAAGGATGCCCGGCGCGGAGCTGTCGGAACGATTGGTCTGGGTGAAAAAGATGCGCAACTGGTTGCCCAGCGGTCCTTCGGCCACGGCTTCGAATTCAACCCGCAGGCTGTTGCCGCCACCGAGCGTGGTGCTGGCCGTCGCCTGCACCTGCCGGAACAACTGCAGATGCGTGTCCAACGAGCTGCTGTTCGACAGCCGTTGGGCAAATGTCTCCGCAGTGAACACCCCGACCCGGTCGCTCCCCAAGTCGACTTCGAAGCGGTAAAGATCGATGTCGTTGCTGTCTGGGCGATACAGATGCTGGCCGTGCAGGATGTCATAATTGCCAGGAAAGATCGGCTCGTACGGTTCGTCGTTGGCATTCAACTGCCCGTCGTTTTGATCGAGCAGCGGTCCGCTTCCGGAAAGAAATACGGGATCCATCCGCATGAGCGTGGTCTCGGGCAAGTTGCCCGCATGCTCCAAGCCGAGGACCATCCCGATCGCCGCCGCCATGCGTCGTGAGAAATTCCCCGCGTAATCGTTTTCCCAGTTCGCGCTGGCCGACATCACGATCAGCGAGTTTTCGAAGGTAGGATCGATGCGCGTGCCGAACTGCAACGCAAATTCGGTAACTACACGCGTACCAGGCACGGGACGCAACCCGCTCAATTGGCCCAGGGCGATGGTGAGTCCCGAATCGGCGGTCTCGACGAATTGGACGCCGACGTATTTGGCCCACAATTCCAGCGCTTCCCTGGCTCGCGCCTTCTGCGTCTCCGTAATCGAATTGGTCAACGGATTGCCATTGACATCGACCGCATACTGCGAGCGGAAGTTGTAATAGATCGTGGTAATGCCCGGTGTGGAATCCGCGCCGAACGCATCGTTGATATGGTCTTCGAACTGATTCGCATTCTGAGGCAATTGCCGATGACCAGCATCATCATTGGCGCCAGGCAGGTCGAGAACAAAGGGCTGCGGATCGATCGACGACGACAGGATGAGGCTCGTCTGGTTCTGGATGCCGGAGCCGACGATCCCCAGGTTCATCGACGTATCGAAAGTGCTGCCCAGGCCAACCAGCGTCAGCGGGGAGTAGGAAAGCGAACGATTGCCCACGACCGCCGTGCCGTCGCTCCCGGCTTCCAGCGTCGCCTCGACCAGCGTGTTGGAGGCGGAAGAGGTGTTGATCAGATTGACCAACTCCTGGGCGGTCAGATTATTACGCCCCATGTCGACCGTAATCGTCCGACCACTGGCTGTTACCGTCGGATTGCCACTACCACTGTTGATAAACGCTACAGTGATGCCGTTGCCACCCTCGCCAACCTCTTTGGCCGTCAAACGCAATTTGACGGCGCCATCAGTATTCAGGTCCGATATCACGTTGGCCGCAGCATTGATGCGACGCGGGACAATGGGCACCGACTCGCGCGTACCAATGCGCAAACGGAACGCACCGTCAGCGCGGGTCGAGGAGACCAGTTTGGCAATGTCATCGGCAAATTTGAGCGTCGCCGTGTTATCAACGGCATTGTAGGTTACCGATATCGGTAGAAAGCGCACATCGTCCGTGTTGCGCACCGTATCGGACGTATAGAACAGTTGATAGAACTCGGGGTGCTCGGCAGATGCGGGAGTAGGGTTGCCGTTGACATCGTTCTCGATATGCAGCTTGTCCCCGTTGAAGTAGACGACGATCGTATCCCGCAGTTGTTGCAGTGACCCGTTGGCTTGACGCACCACCGGTTGCGGAACCACGGACACCACTTGAGGGCCCAGGTCAAGACGGAAGTGGATCGTCTCGGCACGTGAGCCGGACGTACTGGGCTGGAAGAATTCCCCCGCGGTGTTTCTTAATCCGACGATGCCCAAGTTCGGATCATCGAACCCGAACACCTGAATGCGATAGTCGTCGTCGGGAAGCGCCTCGGCAAATCGTACGCGCACCTCGTTCTCGTTCGGCGCGTCCCCGACCAATACGGCTCCGGGAGTGATCGTACGGTCACCGGTCGCCGACAGCATGATCGGCGCGAACTGGTTAGCCGGCACCTGGCCCAACCGCGCTGAGGGATTCCCGCCGAGCAGCTTGGCAGAAACCTTGCCGCTAACTCCAGGTGTGCCATTGATCGCGGCGACAAGCTGCGACGCCGTCGTGGGCGATGCACTGTTGACGTTCAGCGTGATGTCGATGGAGTTGCCCGACGACGAGATGGCCGGCGCACCTGCCGCCCCTAGATCCGCACGGCTAACGTTGACCGTGTAGCTTTGGCCAGGCTGAACGGCCGTCAACAGGATGCTTGCTTTTCCATTGCTGCCAAAATCGCTCTCCGCGGTAGACAAGCCAAAGCTACCGTCCCCGCCCGCAGCCGTGATGCGGATTCCCGCTAAAGTGGCCGGATCGATCTGCTGGGCATCGTCAAAGCGAAACACCAGCTCTCGGGGGGCAACGGTCTGCACGGATCCATCGGCTAGCAGATCACTCGTATTTGGCTGAATGCCAATCAACTGGGGCCCCACCGCCAACAACTGCCGTTGCTCCAGATTCTCGACGAGCAGCTCCCGCATGCGGCGACGCTTGGCTCGTGAGGCATTCGAGTTGGCGACCGAAAAGCGAGATTTTGCCAATGAAGACTTACGATTGGCCATGAACCAGCCCTTGATAACGGGTGAACCCTAAACGCATAACTTCTCCCTAACCCCATGGGTGGGAGATGTCGACGTATTCGAAAGTAAAAACTTGGTATGAAGAACCACCGCTTTGAGGAGTTTTGCAGGGACGGCATGAACAGTGGGAAGTATGCCGAGCCCACAGAAGGCTTGAAGATCGATTATAATTACGCCCCACAGGGTTGCAAATTTTACCGGTGAGGAGAATTCGGCAGAGTGGGGAAGGCGTCTGCCGATCTCCAGCCCATGGTCAGCTTGGGGGCGAATCCCGCGGCAACTCGGCGGAAACCGGCACGCCGGTTGCACCTGGAATGCGATCACTCAGCCGTCAATTGCTTCCTCTGTCTGTTGGCAGGGATAGACCAACATTCCATGGGATCCCTGGCGTCAAGCCTACAGCCCCTCCGGACGCACGTTCACGTCTCCACTTGGATAACTTCTGCTGTCAAAAGTTCCCAGGAAATCGTGAGATGGCTTGCTTGCTGCTTCAGCCCTTACTGCCGGGCAACTCCGGATGAGTCGTTCAGGGCGTCAGGAGCCGCGACAGTGACAAGATCTCAGGCCCCGCAAAGATGCCGCCAGTAGCTCGATCACCAACTGCGCTCCCACCGACGATCGCGTCGGTCGGCCGGGCAGAGGGACAATCTTGCCGAGGGGAAGAGGGCAATGGGGCGAGCGAGAGGAAAGTGGTGAAGAGGAATCGTGGCCATGTTCGAGGACGATGCAGCGCCCCCCAATTAGCGCCCGGGGGGCCGATGCCGTGCGGCCGGCAGAAGCCATGACGAGCAGGACGATGAGCGTGAAGGATCTTTAGTGGCCCCGCAGGCTCCCATCAAGGGGTACCACGAGCGGTCGGTGGTACTGTCAAGGTTGGCCGACGAGAGATTCGAGTTGCTTACGGTACGCCTGAATCGTGCGATACAGTTGACTAATGCGAGACTTGAGCGAAGTCGTCTGTTGCTCGGCTTCTTGCACCTCTTGTTCCAGAACGGCAATTTCCTGCTGGTAGCCGTTGAGGTCGTGGGTCAGCTTCTGGCTTTCGACCTGCCGAAACGCGATCTGCTGCTGGGCATGCTGCAACGCATCCTGGATGTCTTGGGACTCGGCTTGGACCAACCGCGTCGTCTGATCGACTTCCGTTTCGCGGATCTGTAATTCCTTAAAAGCTTCCAAATAGGCATTGAGCGGTCGCACGTAGATGCGTTGCACCAATTCTGCTACCCCACTGTCGATCAACCGCTGCGCGGCTTCGGCTTTGAGGACGATGATTTCGTCGTTCATCTCCGGAGTCAACGTCACCGTCCCCTTCTCGCCTTTCTCACTGCGCTTCAACCGCACATCGATTGCCCGCCCGGTGGAGTCGAAATAGCCGCGCTCGTTGGCATTAGCCACTTCCTGCGAGTCCACCTCGACCTCATGATTCTTCAGGATATTCACTTGAACCCACACGACTTCGGGAGGATCCTGTTCCGTCGCCCGCTGGCCGTCCCGCAGGTAGCTTTGGATAATCTGTTCCCGGCGCGTCTCGTCCGCAATCCCGGCGAACAACTGCCGGATGGTCTCCTCATCCATGCGGCCGAAGATTGCCTCCTCGGTAGGCTGAGATCCTGGAGCGGCAAAAACCTCGTGCTTGTCCAAGGGGAGCAATTCGTAGAGTGTCCACGTCGGGTAGGCGCCGCTGTTGATCGCTTGCGTCTGCGAAGCGCGCAGCGGTAGAGTCGGTTCCAGTTGTACCAATCCCCCCTGACTTTGCGTCACCCGAAACTCGCCCAAGTAGACCTTGGGAATGGGAATTCCCTCTTCGTTCACTTCCTCTCCGAAAGCGTAGAGGACCGTATCGGGTAGGAGACTCTCACTCGCTTCGGCAGCCGGTTGGGCAGGTGCCGCCTCGGCGGTCGGGTCAACCAACTCCTCGGCGGCTGGTTCCTCCGCGGTCAACTCCAGCTGATAACCGTTGCCGGCCGCTTGGATGAAGTTCACGCCGCGCCACACCCGCCCACGATCGGCCGTAGTGCGCTCCAGCATGCCCTTGGCCGGTATCACTGCCTCCAAATTCAGTGACGTGACATCGAAGTTGCCATAGAGCAACTGTTGCGTGCGCGCCTCGGCGGTCTCTGCAAGCTCTTTGTTCTTGAATGCCTCCTGCGTGAACCGAACGCGCGTTGTCTCGACTCCAGCAGCAAAAAAGACAAACACCCACGCTTCGATGAATAACACCGACAAAAGGATCGTGTGCAACACGCCCCAACGCTTCGCCGATACGGCGACGAAGTAGCCGAACGCGATCAAGGAGATCAAAATCAAGACGAGGATTAGGATGCCACCCAAGGTCATGTTTGGTCCAGTCCCGAATTGGTAAGGCTATGACAGACGAGTTACGAGGCCCCGGTCGGCGGGTCAGCGGCCGGGTGAGCCGATGGATATGACGGGAGATTAAACTCTACAGACTTCCTATCTTACTTGCAAACTGGCGAAAGATGTAATCGTTTTTTCGTTTCGGACGCCGGTTTTTCATTTTCCAGCAAGCCAACGGTGGGCCCCAAGTCGGGGCGGCCGTCACCACTGAAATAATCCCTACCCCCGTCTCACTAGGTGTCGTGCCTTCTCCCCGGTGTCGCGGTCGGAGCAGCAGTCACCATGCCGGCCCAAAAAGGGGGCGCAACGCCCCCAGAGCCGACCCAGTTGGCCACTCGCCATGCTCGCACGAATTCATTGCACGCGAGGAACCTGGGAAACCGCGGTGAATTGCGGCGAATAGCAAGAGCAGGAGAGATGCGGCGACCGGCATATCGATTAACTTTGCGATGAAGTGACCAACTGTCACCACCCGAACAAAAGGCAGTGCCCCCATCATCTTTTTTGGTTCATTCAAGGGTACCGCTCCAAGGAACGAGGCGCCATGGTTTCCCGCCACCGTTATCCCATGCCAACACGCCGTCGCACCTGTCGCCTATCACTCGCTCGGCTGCTGAACGTTGGCTTACGTAATCTAAAGCTTGGGGCCCTCGGTGTGGCCCTTGCCAGCGGAACCATTATTAATGGTTGCACCAGGCAACAGTATCGATGCAAGACGGACACGGAAGCTTACTATTTGCTCGATGAGAAAGTGGCGCAAAGCCTCGAGCCCAACACGGCTCTCTATCGAATCGAGGTTGACCCCCGCAGCCGCATGTTCGATCCGTTCAACCCCGATCGACCACCGATGCCCGAGGACGATCCCCAAGCCAACCTGTTTATGCAACGGGTCGATGGCAAAAAAGGTTATCCGCTTTGGGAAGCCAACGGACGGACCAATACGCTCGAAAACCCGCATTGGTGGGAGTACCTGCCCCTGGATGAACGAGGAGTATTGGTGCTTGACTTGAACGAAGCGGTACGAATCGGCCTGATCCACTCGCCTACCTACCAGTCGAACCTGGAGGAGCTCTATCTGTCGGCACTCGATGTCAGTACCGAACGTTTCTTACTCGACTCGCAATTCTTTGGAGGTTGGCAGGGGACATGGACCACCGATGGCCCCCGTCGAGGAAATCCATCGACTCCCAACAGTAGCACGACGTTCACCACGGGTCCCTTCAGCCGCTCCGCGCGCCCGCTGGTGATGCGCAAACAGTTCGCCACGGGGGCCGACTTGATCGTCGGTTTGGCCAATTCGATTACCTGGCAGTTGGCCGGCCCGAATGACCAGTCGGCCACGAGCCTGATTGATTTTTCCCTCATTCAGCCGCTGTTGCGTCAGGGTGGACGTGACGTTGTCCTAGAGCGTCTGACGTTGGCCGAACGCACGCTGTTGGCCAATGTCCGCGCCTTTGAGCGGTTCCGGCGGGCCTATTACATCCAAATCGCTACGGGAAGAAATCCAGACACCTCGCCACGACGACGGGGCGGCGTGTTCGGCGGGGCCGGGTTGGGCGGCTTTGATGTCCTGGGATCGGTCTTCAGCGGCGGAGGTGGAGGCGGCGGAGGATTCGGCGGTGGTGGTAATCCGGGTTCGGGAGGCTTTCTTGGCTTGCTGCAACAACAGATCAATATCGCTAACCAAGAAGAGAACATCGTGCGACTCCAGGACCTCTACTTACAGCTAGAGGACACCTATCGCGAGTTACTGATGACCATGCCGGAGAACCAGACGGAGATCCCCTCGCAGCAGATCCAGGTCGCTCAAGCGTTGCAAAACATCTACAGCGCTCAAACTTCCTTGCTCAACCAACAGTCGCAGTACCAATCTGCGCTGGACTCCTTCAAAGCTGTGCTGGGCTTGCCGCCCTATTTGTGCATTGAAGTGAAAGATGATCTGCTTGATCAGTTCAAGTTGATCTCCCAGGAGCTGCGCAACCGACGCACCAAGATCGCCGCCGATCGAGCGGCCATCGGTCAAGTCAACTCGGCGGTGTTGGCGATGAGTCGCACCGAGGTGGACGAGGCCACCGGCAATATGATCCGCGTGTTACCGCAGAGCGCCGAATTGACCGCGCAGTTGGAAATGCTGGTGGGTAGATTGAGACCGCTGGGAAGCACCATCCAGAACGTGCTTAACGAAGACGTTGCGCAGATTCGCGAGGACATCGAGCGTTTGCGCAGTCGCATCCCTGAGCGACGCCGTCAGTTGGATCGTCTCCAGGAAGTCGTGCGACGAGAGCAGGGGAACATCTGCGGCCTGTTGCCCTTGGGGGATTTCAACACCAGCTTCTTGGAGGGAGAAGGACTCGAGCAGTTGCCCGAGGAGTTGTTGGCGGAATTGGACAAGTTGGTCGCCAAGCTAGAAGGACACGCGGAAGCGTTCGAGCAGTTGAATCTAGAGCTCGATCGCGTGACCAACCAGCTCGAGGCTTACGCCAGTGATCGCGAGCGTTTCGTTGACGTCAGCGAGACGATCATTCTGGGATCCCAAGACCTGGTCGCAGCGCTGAATGAAAGTGTTTTGACGGCGCAGTTGATTCAAGCACGCGCCCGAACGGAATCCGCCCTGTTGCCGGAGATCGATATCGAGCCGCATGAGGCGGTGGAGATCGCCCGGCGCAATCGTCGCGACTGGTTGAACAATCGCGCCAATCTGGTCAACTCCTGGCGATCGATCGAGGTGGTGGCCGATGACTTGGAAAGCTACCTCGACTTTACCATCACCGGCGATGTACAGAATGTCGGTGACAATCCGTTGGCATTTCGGAGCACCACCGGCCGCCTCCGCGTCGGCCTGACCTGGGACGCTCCCATCACGCGGCTGCAGGAGCGGAACAACTACCGGCAGGTACTGATTCAGTACCAACGGGCTCGACGTTCGCTCTACCAGTACGAGGACAACATCTGGGCCTCGATGCGATCGACGTTGCGCACTGTGCGCCAGAACCAGTTGTCGTTCGAGATCCAGCGTTTCGCAGTGCAAAATGCGGCGCTGCAAATCAGTGTGAATGAGGACATCCGGTCGATCAACGAAACGCTGGGTCAGGTTTCCGGACCGACCGCGGCACGGGATGCCGTTCAGGGGCTACAAGCCTTCCTGGCTACGCAAAGCGATTTGATCGGTATCTTCGTCCAATTCGAAGCCATCCGCCGCAGTCTGGATCTGGATCTGGGAACGATGGAAGTCGATGCGGAGGGGATTTGGATTGATCCGGGGCCGATTCGTGTCGACACCGTCGGCGGCGGCTTGGGCGACGCCATCCTCGACTACGGATTGACTGCCGAGGAAAAACAGCTTCGGCGCCAAGTCGTGGCGATGGGACAGCAGCCAGTCGAATTCGCGCCGACCGAGACGTCACCGGTTACACCGCTTGAAGAGTTCCGCCGGAGACTTGCCAGCGTCCGCGCACGCTGGCCGTGGTCCAGCGACGAAGCGACGCCTCAGACGCGTCCTGCCCCGTCGGTCATGGCTCCCGAAGCGCCAGCATCTCACCTTCCATCCCAGAGTGTGCGGCGCGCGGATTCACCCGGCGGTACCACACCATCGCCAATCATACCGGCAGCATTGTCGCGTCCCAGCGGAACGCACAAACGCACGAATACCGCCTACGCGCTACCTGACTCGACTAGGGACGAAGGCTTGATTGTGGGGGATCTCCTCGAGGGGCAAAGCGGCTTCACACCTGCATCTGGCCGTACCACTGCTCCGGGCGGTCCCCACGACGTAAAGTCCGATTCGGAAAGCGTTACCGGCCCGGCCCACACGCTGCAACGGGGCAGCTCATCACGGGCGGCCCTGCACCGGCGACCGGCTGCGCCCGTGGAGGTGGAGGAGCCGATTCCCGTCTCCGTGGCTCCGTATCGTCACCTCCCTCCCTCCGATGTGCCGGATAGTTATCCTCGCCGTAGTCTCAGCAATCTGTTCGCCCCATTGCGAAACCTGGGCCCGTTTGCTGCCGGCTCGACTCGGACCGACGTGGAGTAATAATACGCTAGAGACTTGCGAATGACGCTTACCTGACTTCGCCTACCTCCGGTGCGGAGCCGGAGATAAAGGCCGCGCCCCGTGATCGCCCGGTGTGGCTGCCGACGGTCAGGATTGCCGACCAGCGCGCCGACGAACGCATCTGCCTTCGGGACCCACTAGGAGCCGATCAACGATCAGGGGCAGAGGAACGGTCGGCAGCTAGAAAACGAGAGATCGCGGACGCATCTCCCAACGCGATCAGACGGTCCCCCACCTGGAGCAGCGATTCTCCGGTCGGCGGGATCTCGATGCGGCCATTTGCCCGTCGGATCGCCACGACGACGATTCCGCGGTCTTGGAAATCCGTGTCCTTGAGCCGTTGGCCTACATAGACGGATTGGGCGTCCAATCGCAACTCGGCAAGATCAATTGCCGTACCTAGCGAAGAGAATACTTCGAAAAAATCTTCGACACTTGGATTCACCATGAATTGTGCCATGGTGCGAGCGCCGGCGGCATGCAAGCAGACGACGCGGTTCGCCCCGGCGCGCTCCATCTTTTTCGCTGCCGCCTGGTCGGTCGCTCGAGCGACGATTTGCAATTGGGGGGCTAGCAGACGAGCGGAAAGGACAGTGAACAAGTTATCCGCATCGGCATCCATAACCACCGCGATACCACGTGCCCGCTTCACTCCTGCCGACTCCAATACGCGATCATCGGTGGCGTCTCCGGAAACGAATTGCCATCCCAGTTGGTCGCATTCTTCGAGTACCTTGTCATCGCGATCGATGACGACAAACGGTTTCTGTTGGTGATGCAGCTGTTCCCCCAACGCGTGTCCCATTCTCCCGCAACCACAGATGATGAAATGATCCTGCAATGCACCCAACGCTCGCATCATATCTCTCCTCTTTAACCAGCCGGTCAATTGCACGCGTACGACCATCTCACCGAGCTGGACTACCGCGAACAGAAAAATCCCCAACCCAGCGATCAAATAGAGCATCAGGAACAGCTGGCTGGCGCTGCTCAGCGGATGGACTTCGCGGTACCCCCACGGTGCTGAGGGTTATCACCGTCATGTAGGCCGCGTCGAGCAGCGACCATCCCTCGAACAGCCAAAACCATAAGATTCCAATCAGGGTGAGGATGGCGAGCACGAGCACGATGCGGAACGCGCGATACCAAGCAATGGAATCACGTTCCATGGCTGCGGTCCTCAGTTGCCTTTTGCCATCGACGACGAATCTCGGCGACCAATTCGTCGGACAATGGCCCACGCGCCGCCGCCTGAATGTTCTCCTGCAAGTGCTCCAGATTACACGTTCCCACGATGGTCGTATCGCAGGCAGGATGACTCAGGGTAAATCGCAACAGGAACTGGGCTCGGGTATGGTCCGGCGGCCTGAGCTCATCCAGTCCCATGCGTTCCCAAAGCCGGTTGAGCGCTTCCCGTTGGATTTCCGCATCTGGGCCCCCATGAGCGACTCCTCCGCGAACGATGACCCCCAGTCGGGAATCCGATGCGGCTCGCATCACCGAATCATGTTCTTGCTGCAAAGCCGAATAGGGGAGCTGCACCGTCTCCCAAACGTCCGCTGACAAATGTTCCTCGACTTCCGGCAGACTGGTGGAGATGCCCAGATGGCGGATTTTACCCTCCTCGCGAAGTCGCAGGGCGGCGTCCAGTGCCCCGGAATGCTGGTGGTCCTCCCACCGTCCGCCGTGAAACTGCAATAAATCAATGACATCCGTGCGCAGGCGTCGCAAACTTTCCTCCACATTTGCGCGGATTACCGCGGGCGTCCACTGATGGCGAATCTCCAGATGATCCTCGTGCTGAACCGGTGTGCAACCACACTTGGTTGCCAGCAAGAACTCGTGCCGACGATGCGAAAGGTAACGTCCGATTCTTTCCTCAGCGATGCCGTAATCGGGAGCCGTGTCCAGAAAATTGATGCCTGCGTCCAAAACTGCATTCAACACCCTGGATGCCGCGGCTTCGTCCACGACGCGAACGCCCCAAGTTCTCGGCCCGCGCAATCCCATCGTGCCGTATCCGAGTTGGGTTACGGTCATCCCCGTTCGGCCCAGTTGACGCTGCGGTATCTCCATGCTCGCCTCCTCACGCGCGTTCCCATAGAAAAAACTTGTCGGAAATTAGCGATTCTGCCGATAGCAGCAGTTGGAACACCATCGAGCAATACGCTCGCGGTCTCGCGTCATGCCGCCCCCAATGGGGTCCTCTCTACGATCGAATTGCCATTATGAACGAAACGCATGCCAACTTTTGCCTGGTCCTGCACAATCACCAACCGATTGGCAATTTTGATGATGTGGTGGAGCACGCCTATCGGGACAGTTACCTTCCATTCTTGGAAGTGTTTGCAGACGTCAAGTATGAACCACTCAAAATGTCACTCCATACTAGCGGCCCCTTGTTGCTTTGGCTGCAGGAGTGTCATCCGGAATATGTCGATCAGCTCCGCGCTCTAGTGGCCGCCGGACGCATCGAGATCTTAGGCGGCCCCATCTACGAACCGATCCTGCCCATGATTCCGCCTCGGGATCGGTACGGCCAGATTCGACGTTATACCGATATTCTCGAGGAGATGTTCGCGACGCGTATCCGCGGAATGTGGATCCCGGAGCGGGTGTGGGAATCCACGTTGACGCCCGACCTGGTGCGAGCGGGCATCGAGTTCATCGTGTTGGACGACTATCACTTTAAAGCTGCCGGTTGGGAAGAATCGCAATTGACCGGCCACTACCTGACCGAGGATAACGGCGCGGTACTCAACGTCTTTCCTGGCAGCGAACGACTTCGTTATCTGATCCCCTTCGCTCCGCCTCATCAAACCATCGAGTATCTGCGGTCGATCGCCGAACGTCATCCGGGGGCGACGCTGGTTTTCGGCGACGATGGCGAAAAATTCGGCACCTGGCCCGATACGAAGCGCCATGTCTATGACGCAGGTTGGCTGCGTGCCTTCTTCGATGCGCTGTTGGCCAATGCCGACTGGTTGCGTAGCAGTTTGCTTGGCGAGATCGTGCACAGGGAACCACCGCGGGGCAAGATCTATCTGCCGGACTGCAGTTATCGGGAGATGACGCAATGGGCTCTCCCCGTAGAACGCCAACAGCGTTATGAACAGCTCGTCCAGGAACTGCAACACCTGCCTCAATGGCCGGAGCTTACCAGCTATCTCCGAGGCGGCAACTGGCGAAACTTTCGCGTCCGCTATGCCGAAGCCAACGAGATGTACGCGCGAATGATGGAGGTCAGCCGGCGACTCGAGGGAGCCCGCAGAACCTGCGGAGATGCCGAACTGTTGAACGAGATCGAGGATCACCTATACCGTGGTCAATGCAATTGTCCTTACTGGCACGGAGCGTTCGGCGGACTTTATCTGCCCCACCTCCGCAGCGCAATCTACCATCACTTGATCAGCGCCGACAATCTGCTTGACTACCTGGAGCATGGCCGTGGCCAGTGGGTTGACGCCACCAGCGAGGATTTCGACTTGGACCTGAAGACCGAGGTGCGTGTGGCCAGCGATCAGTTCATCACCTACCTGGCTCCCTGGCGCGGAGGGATGATGTATGAACTTGACTTCCGGCCGCTCGGGCACAATTTACTGGCTACCATCCAGCGACGCCCCGAAGCGTACCATGACAAGCTACTCCAGCAGCCCCCACCGGGAGGAAGTGCCGACGATGCCGCAGGTCTGGGGGAGAGCGTCGTCTGCAAGCAGCAAGGTCTCGGTCAGCGCCTGCTGTACGACACCTATCCCCGCAAAAGCTTCATCGAGCACTTTTTTGATAACGATGCTACCGGAGCCATGGTGAGCGACGGCAAAGCCATGGAGAGAGGTGACTTCCTCAATCAACCCTACGTCGCGCGACTTCGTCGCTCCGCCTCCAAGGTGCAGGTGCAAATGGTCCGGGAAGGCAATGCCTGGGGAGTGCCATTGACGATTACCAAGGCACTGACCGTAACGGCGGGCAGTCCCGTTCTGGAGGTGGTCTACCTGGTCGAGGGTCTGCCACCGGAACGCGAGTTTCATTTGGCAGTTGAATGGAATTTTGCGGGCATGCCGGGCGGTGCAGACGATCGCTATTTCTATGATCTGTATGGTCGGTCACTGGGAGAGCTGTCCAGCCGACTCGAGCTGGCCGACACTCAACATCTGGGGCTGATCGACGCATGGCGGGGAATCGACGTGCTGATCAACCTCAGCCAACCGGCGGGGATATGGACCATGCCGGTGCAGACGATTAGCCAAAGCGAAGGCGGTATCGAGATGGTCCATCAAAGCGTGTGCGTCATGCCCCACTGGTTAATCCGTGGTGACGCGGAGGGGCGATGGGCGGTGCAAATGCAGTTGCGAATCACGCGCGGTCGTCAGCCATGTGTGGTTGCCGAACAGGTGACCCAGACGCTGGCAACCCCTGCCTCGCCACCCACACTCCAACCGGCACCATGATGAAGTAAGCACCACGGTCGCCACTGCCGGATGTGCCTCCGCCATCGCTCTCCGCTCATCGGCCACCCGCGGTGTGTCGCAGCCACGGTGAGCAGCCCGTGCGGCATCCTCCCAATCCGCCCAACGTCGGATTCGGTGCCAATTCGGCAGCGATCCTTGGCGAACACCGCGGAGCTGCCCACGGTTAGTCCTGTGCGGAGGTCGCTTCCCGGGGAGATACCTCAACTGGTGGTTGGAGATCGAAAAACCGTCGTCGCGGGTCGATCGCAGCGCGCAAGCGATTCACGAGCGGAAGCCAAGGCAGGTGGCCAACCATGTTCAAGTGGTCGGCAGGCCCGCGAATCTGGACAGCACTAGCGCCGTGACGCAGACAACAGGCGTGCCAACGAGCAAGGCCCCCGTCGTCGGCTTGGCACCACCAGCTTTCGGTAAAGGCCGCCCACGCGGCTTGGCACTCGATGCCGGCATCAGCGGCCGCTGCCAACAAGCGAGGAAACGCATCCGAGGAGTGCACGGCACGCCACAAGCGATGTCCGGCGAGCGTCTGCATCCACCTAGCGCTGCAGTCCCACCGTGCCTCGTCGCCATCTTCCTGCTGCACTGCGCCGGGCAACCATTCGACAATGCGACGTACGACGCGAGGTAAACTGGCCGCTGGAGCAGCGAATTGAATATCCAGGCGGCCAGATGGAGTCCAGCAGGTGGCGGCCAGCGGCAATGGTTGGCCAGCGATGCGTTGTACTGCCCGCAGTCCGTCCTCGGCGGAGAGCCCGGCGACCGTCACCGTACAAGAGGCGGGAGGACGGGGAAGAATCTTCAAGGTTGCTTGGGTAAGGACGCCCAGCCGACCGTAGCTGCCGACCAAGAATTTGGGCAGGTCGAACCCGGCGGCGTTCTTAACTACCTTCCCGCCACCCCGGACCAACTTTCCCAATCCATCGACGCACTCCACTTCCATGACGAAATCGCGCAGGCGACCGAGGAGCAGCTGACGAGGACCAGAAAGCCCAGCAGCGATGGTGCCTCCCAAAGTGGCGCCGAAGTCGACGAACAACGGGTCGAACGGCAACCATTGCCCATGCTCAGCGGTTGCTTGGCACAATTCGCTCATCGTCGTCCCTGACCACGCCGTGATCAAAAACTCCGAGGGATCGTAACTGATAATTCCTGCCGGCAAAGCATCGAGGTCGATCCAATCCGCCTCGATCGCCTGCGGTACCAGCGCATCTTTCGTTACCGCCCCCCGTACCGCGATCGGGGCCCGGCCGTGCTGGATGCGCTGACAAATCTCGTCGACCCGCTGGTTCATCTCGATCCTACTTGCCTCTGATTTGCTAACGCCGCGCATCGCCACCGGTGGGCATGCATGGCGAGCCCGGAAGCGGGCCATTGAGCAACATGGTGCACCTGGGGCTCATGTATCGATGATGTCGGTGGCGGACACCACCGGCCGCTGATTCTCTTCGACATTCTGTTCTTCGCGCCACGGTTTGTTCTGACGGTAGCTTTCCAGTTCTTGTTTCAGTTGTTCGAGCTGCTCGTTCTCCTCCTGCTCACCAAGCTCCACTGCCTTGGCGGCCCACTTACGCGCGTTGTCGAAATCCCCCAGCTCCGCGTAGGCGGCGGCCAACGTGCTGAGGATATGGGGGGCCTCGAATTTGGTTACCTCAGCGGCCTCCAGGGCCAGTTCCAAAGCGCGCTGACCATCACGGATCGAATCATCGGGCGAGGTCGACAACACCCAGGACAGGTTGTTCAATAGCCCGCTGTAGTCGAGGTCGGACTGTACCGCTTCATCCCCCAATTCGACTCGTTGCTTTTCCAGCAAATCGATGGCCTGCTGATAATCGTCGATGGCCGAACGATGTTCGGAAATCGACAACTTGGCGTCACCTCGCAATCGGTAGGCACGCCATGCCTCTGGATTCTGCTTAATCAACTGGTCGAGCAATTCGATGGCCTTGCGCGGTCGGTTGTCCATTTGATAGTAGGCCGCCAACTGCATGACCCACGCTTCGTTGGACGGGTTGAAGCGAACCAACAGTTCCAAGTCCGCGATGGCGTCGGCATACCGCTTCTGCGCTCCGGCGATGATCGCTCGCAGCAGTACGCCCTGCACATTGTTGGGCTCGATCAACAGGGCCGTGGAGACGTCATGGTTGGCCTTGTCATATTCGTCCTGCTGCAGATAGATCTGGGCACGAGCCAAATAGCTGGCGATGTCGTTGTCGTCCAGTTCGATCGCCTTGTCGAGATCCGCCAGCGCTTCCTCGTATTTTTCCTGCATGACATAAACTCCCGACCGTGCGCGATACAGCGCTCCGTTTTCGGCATCCTGCTCGATGCGCTCGCTGAGCAGAGCGACCGCCTCATCGACTTTGTCCAGCCCCAACAGGGACTGCACGGCGGCTTGCAGGGCAAACACATTATCCGGTTCCCGCTCCAGCATCTTCCGCGCATCCTCCAAGGCCTCTTCCATTTTGCCCATGGCAATTTGCAGTGCGATGCGCGCTTGCCACGCCTCGGTATTCGTCGGGTCGGTAGCAATCGCCTCCGCTAGATCCTTGAGCCGGTCCTCGTTGGATTCTCGCAGCGCCGCACGCAACAGCAGGGCCTTGGCGCGATCGACCGGTGCATCCTTGAGCAACTCGATGGCTTTGTTGACATGTTGCAGTGCTGCATCGTGGTTGCCGCCGGGAAGTCGCTCGAGCTGAGCGATCAACAAATGGGCTTGAGCCAGTTCCGGATTGGCGTCGATTGCTCTACGCAGGTCCGACATGGCCTGCCGTCGTAACTGACGCATCAAACTTGGGTTGCGCGCCACACGGGGAATCTGCTGGATCATCAATTCGGCCCGCTGCAAGGCGGTCGCTGCCAGAATCTGTTTGGCTAGCTTGGCGTTGGCCTCGTCGAGTCCTTCTTCGAGCGCTTCTTCGCACAACCGGATCACCTTGCCCAAGTCGTCTGGCGTTCGCGCCGACAACTTCAACTCGGTTGCCTCATCCAGCTTTGCTTGACCTTCGTTCTCGGCCCGCACCAGGCCGATCGGGCCCCACAGGCTCAAGCAGAGCGCGAGCATCCACAGCGCCTTACCGGCGAGCGGTGAGTTCTGTCTTGGCATCGTCTTGGTTCCTTTCCCACGAGTCATGAGTCCATCGAAAGCTCTCTCGATTCTACCACCAGCCATCGTCTCCCGTCAGCCGCCTGTCGTGCGAACTCGTGCCGGCCGCTCAGGCTCCCACCATGACGGTGCGTTAAGATGGCTGTTGGTTCGCCACGGAGCCAGTGCCATCGGGAAGACGCTCGGCCCACCCCAAGGGCCATTCTATGCACCGGAGGCATGCAGTCGAATTCTTGCCTGCGGCCCTTGGCGTGGCGTGGTGCGACCAATACACTTCGGTTGATACCCTAAGACGCGTGCCATTTCTAAGAAGGATTCGCGCAACGGCTCGGGAACCCCGATCAGGAATCCGCCACAGGTCTGCGGGTCAAAAAGGCCAGCGAACTTGGGAGATGCTTTCAGTTCGGGCGTTGAGTCGATGGCGCGAGACGCGGTCCGGTTCGCCGGCGCCAGGGTGCTTTCCATCCCGGCCGCTATCAGCGCACATGCCCCAGGGAGCAGTGGAATCGCCTCCAACCACAGCGTGGCATCGACACGGCTGGCCTCCAACATCTCCAGCAGATGGCCGGCAAGTCCAAATCCCGTTACGTCAGTCGCCGCAGTGACGCCTAACTCGACCACCGCCTGCATCAAATCGGATTGGGGCTGGAGCATCGATGCGATCAGCGCGTCATAGTACGAGGCGGAGCAACGAGCCTGCATGTGCGCCGCCAACAACACGCCCACCCCTAGCGGCTTGGTCAGAAACAACCAATCCCCAGCTTGCAACCCTCCTTTGGACAATGGTGTCCTCTTCATTCCCCGGCCGAGGACCGCCAAACCGACCTCGGCCCGTGGCCCCTCGACCGTGTGGCCTCCAACGAGTTGCGCACCGAGTTGTTGCAACTGTTGGACGACTCCCGCCACGACAGCCGTTAAAAAACGGTGCTGCGCCGTCGCTGTCCCCTCCGGGACCACCAACGTCAGCAAAGCGTGACTTGGCCGTGCCCCACTGGCCAACAAGTCGCTACAGGCATGGATGGCCGCTATCTTGCCGCTGATAAACGGGTCCGGAAGCGGGAGGGAGAAGAAGTCGGTTGATGCCAGCAGCGGAGACTCTCCCCCTGCGTCAATGGTGGCCGCGTCGTCGAGCCGCGACAACGACAGGTCGCTCAGCGCACGACGAAGTGTGGTAGCGCCAACCTTGCACCCACATCCGCGACAGGGCATGACACGTCCCCTCGGCATGGCATACCGCTCTGCAGCATGTTTCTGCATGAACCGCTGATCAATCCGCAGTTTCCAATGCAGGGCCCATCGGCCTGCGAAGGCGAACCGATGCCACTGGCCCACCGCCGTACCGTCACCAACATTGATTAGTCTGAGGAAGCTGCGCTGCGGTTGGAACTCCTTCAACCCAGCCGTTGGATGGTTGGCACGCTCGGTTGATGGGGCGCGGTCGCTGGCCGCAGTTCCTTCGTCGATCCGTGGCTCGCCACGCAAAAACAATTGGATGTTGCGCCACAGTATCGGGCCTTGGCGCACGGCGTACACCCCCGCCTTCGGTACGCTCCTCCCCCGGATCGATCCCGTATCCCCGACGACAAAGATGGGGTCTCCGGAACTGACCTGCAGCGTCGGTTCGGTCAACAGAAAACCGCGCTGGTCTTTGGGGAGATCGATCCTTTCCAGCTCCGGTGGTGGAGAGGCGCCGGTAGCCCAGATGACCAGATCACCTGCTACATGACGGCCGTCATCCAGCCACACGCCGTCAGGCTCCACCTGGGTAACGACAGCGCCGGTTAACGTGTGAATCTTGCGCCGGTTCAGGATGCGGTGAATATGGCTTCTAGTGCTGGGGGCAAGGTCTTCCGCCAGGACGCTGCCACGCGTGATGAGCGTCATGCCGACATGATCCATCCCCTCACGGCGAAGAAAGTGGGGTAGGCAGCAGGCGATTTCTATCCCCGCCACACCACCACCGACGACAATGACTTGCAACGGCCGATCGGCACTTCCCGGTCTACGCTGCGCGTCCACCGGCGTGGACGAGGTATCGCCATGCAACGCCGCCAACCGCGCGCGCAGTCGTGGCAGAAAGGTCTGCATCGGTTTGATCTTGATCGCCCAACGGTCCGCTCCTTCCACCTCTGCCGTGGTGGGCACCGAGCCAATCCCTATGGAGAGGACGTCGTACGACAGCGGCGCGCGACGGGAAAAGAGAATCTGGCGTCCGATGCGATCCAAGCCAACAAACCGGTCGATGACCAAAGTCGCCCCGACCGCCGCGCATAAACGCACCAGGTCGATCTCCATGGCCGCCTCGGGAACCTGTCCGGCCAAGACGGCCGGAAGCATCCCGGAATAGGTGGCCACAGGAAAGTTGCTAACGCAAACCAACTCCCAGTCGGCCGGGCGTTGCATGCCCCACATCCGCAGGATGTGCGCGTTGGTGTGCCCGGCACCGAGTAACACAACTCGACGACTGGGCAAACGCTCCTCCATCGTTCCTCGCCTAAGCTCTAGGTTGTAGCGACCAAGCAACTTGCCACACGCCGTGCCACGGCATCGATCTGGGCATCCTCCACCGTCCGCACATCCAGCAGCACGCGATCGTGTTCACACCGCGCCAGGATGGGTGGTTGGCCGCATCGCAGGGAACGCGTCACCCGTTCGGGGTGCTGCACCCGCAATGCAACCGCGTGGCTAGGCAAGCTGACGGCAGGTGCCGCGCCACCTCCGACCTCCGAGGTGACGGGCACGACGGTGATCTGCCCACGGTCTGCCTGCGGAGTACACCGGTCACTTCCGCCTACCGCGGCGGTGAACGCACGCAAGAGCGTCTCATGGAGGGAGTGTGCTCGCTGCTGGAGTTCCTGCGACGAACGCGTCAGCATGCGAAAGACGGGGATGTCATCGAGAGCCGCGGAGAGATGAAGTTCCAGGGTCGCCTCCAAGGCGGCCAACGTCAACTTGTCCACCCGCATCGTCCGCATCCAGGGATGCCGTGCCAGGCGATCCACCCAACCAGCGCGGCCTACGATCAACCCCGCTTGGGGGCCGCCGAACAATTTGTCGCCACTGAACAGCACAAGATCCGCACCGGCAGCAATGCTATCCTGAACAACAGGTTCGCCAGGCAATAAATGGGGCAGCCGGTGGACCAGTCCACTACCCACATCATCGATTAACGGAACACTCGGAGGCAGTTGCAAGCCTGATGCCAATTCGGCGATCGTCGGTTCTGTCGTGAATCCAAGTTGAGCAAAATTGCTGTGGTGAACGCGCATCACCGCAGCGGTTTGTTCTCCGATGGCGTGGCGGTAATCGTGCACGTAGGTACGATTCGTCGTCCCCACTTCGCGGAGAATGGCGCCGGCCGACTGGAATACTTCCGGCAAGCGGAATTTGCCGCCGATTTCAATCAGTTGCCCGCGCGATATCACCACTTCTCGTTGGCAAGCGATGACGTGAAGGACAAGGAGCGTCGCGGCAGCGCAGTTGTTCACCACCAGGCTCGCCTCGGCACCGGTCAGCTCACAAAGCAACCGTTGTACCCGTGCACCCCGCTGGCCCCGTTTTCCCGATGTCAGGTCGAGTTCCAAATTGGTACTTGCGGCCGCCGACACCATCCGTCGTATGGCTCGATCCGCTAGCGGAGCGCGCCCCAGATTGGTATGCAAGATGACCCCGGTCGCGTTGACAACTTCCTGCATCGTGGATCGGCACTCCTGTTCGGCAAGCTGTCGAATGCGCTCCACCACCCAATCGCTTGGGGTGACGCCAGCACTCTCTTGGGCCGGATTCCGCAAGCCGCTGCGACATTCGTCGAGCGCCTGGCGAATCCAATGACGCACCTGCCAGCGCCCGAATCGCTCGACCAGTGGCACCATGTCGGCACGGGTCAGCAACCGATCCACTTTGGGCAGTTGTGGCAGCAGTTCGTGAGGTTCCACAGCAACTACCCCTGAACGACCGGATTTACCAAAGAACCAAGCCCCTCGATGGTGACCTCGCACTGATCCCCGGGACGCAAGAAACGCTGCGGCGCGCGGGCCATGCCCACACCCGACGGAGTGCCGGTGTAGATCACATCACCTGGTTCCAGTACAAAACACCGCGTCATGTACGCGATCAAGGCAGCGGGCCGGAAAATCAATTGCGAGGTATTGGAGTCCTGCAATGTCTCGCCGTTGATTTTCATGGTGATGCGCAGGTTGCAGGGATCGGCGATATCGGCTTGGGGAATCAGGTACGGCCCTAGGGGAGCGAATTTGGGAAAACTCTTGCCCAACAACCATTGACCGCCCGGGCGCCCTCTCTGCCAGTCGCGGGCGGACACGTCATGGCCACAGGTGTACCCGAAGATGTACTGCTCGGCTTCCTCTTCACGCACCTGCCAAGCGCGCTTGCCGATCACGACCACCAACTCGGCCTCGTAATCCACCTCGTTGCTCACCTGTGGTAGGGGAATGGCTTCCCCGGGATTGCATAGTGTACCAGGCAATTTGTTGAAAACGACTGGTTCGGTGGGGATCTGGGCACCAGTCTCCAGGGCATGATCGCGATAGTTTAAACCAATGCAGATGATCTTCCCGCCTGAGCGTACGGGAGTCAGAATCTTGCAGGAGGAGTCGAGCACGGGGGCGTCGGCGATCAAGCTGGGTAACTGCGACGCCAGCGAATCCCATTGCTCGATAGCATCCATCAACGTGGGACAGGTCGCCAATAGGCTACCTACATCACGAACTGTCCCATCTTCCTCTACGCCCCACGTTTCTTGTTCAGCTCCGTCCCTATTGGTTGCCAACCGCACCAGACGCATCGTCCTACCTTTCTCTGCCAGGGAAACTTTACTCGGAAGATAGGTGATTGTCGACGATTCTGCGGACCAATCAATCAGACCAACAGGTGACGCCTTCCGAAGTTTCCCGTCTCGTCCGGTCACACGAGACGATAGCACGGACACTGCCAATCACGGGTACTGCCAATCACAGACACACCGACGCAGCCGGGGGTAACCGCGTGAGCCCAACCCGTATGGCAACGATCGCTGGAGGAGGCGTCGACGATCCCCGCGGCACGTTCCCCCGCCTGTTCAGCCTTGACGACCGCGCTGACGGTTGGCGAGGCCATGCGTGCCCAACGGTTCAGGATGCAGGCTTGCGTCCGCAAACGACCCAGTACTTCGAGGCCTCGAAAACAGCCACGTCCTCCATCAAGTGCTCGATGTACGCGGCCAACCAATTCGGTTGTTTGGTGACCACCAACAGGGCGCCCCCCGTTCTCAAATGGGCAAAGCACGTGTCGACGAAGTGTTGCGCGATCTGCATGTCACCAAAGTAGGGTGGGTTGGCCAAGGCCACATCGATGGGCGTCGAGAGGTCGAGATGACCGTCGGCATTCCACACCGCTTCGACGTTCACCAGGCCGTTGCGCTGAGCTCCGGCCTTCAGACATTCGATTGCCCGAGCGTTAGAATCGACACCATATACCCGGCCAGAGGTCCTGAGCGCGCAAGCCAACGAGAGTGCTCCGGAGCCACACCCCATGTCCATCACGTTGTCTTCAGGGCCGATTTCCGCGGTGAGCAGCAGTTGGCGCGCTCCCAGGTCCAATCGTCGGTGACTGAACACACCGGGACGGCTGATTACCTTGATCAACCGCTGCTGCTCATCACGAAAGGCGAACTCGCAGGTAAAGTCCTTTACCTTCTTCAACTCACCTTGCTTGCGTGCCCAGTATACGATCCCTTCGTCGTGGCGTTGGCAGGTGACTTTCGGGAACAGTGCTCGCATCTGGTCATGCAACCAATTGTCGCGGGAGTTATTGACCGATGTAACCAGCCATCCGCCGTCGCGCAATCGCTGATGGGCTTGTTGCATCAAATCACGCGTCAACTCCGCCTGACCGTTCCGCAAGCACGGGATGGCTACCAGGTCATACTGGGCATGGGGCAGATCGGCACCACAGAGCACCTCGATGGGATCGGCCAACTCCTCGCTGGCCATCATCGCCGGATACAAATCGTAGTACCATGCTTGAACCGTGGAGAACTTTCCGGAGGTCCACAGGGCGCTGGCCAACTGCGCTCGGCCCGGAGAGATCACCAACGCTTCAGCACCATGTTGGCCGCTCAGGGCGTCGATGATCAACCGCTCGGAGACTAACGGAGGAGTAGGATCGGAAGCCATTACCATCTCATGAACTTCAAGGAAAAAACGGAAACCGATTCGCAGCAGCCCGCGCGACCTGGCGGATCCCTTGCCGCGACGCCGAAGCTCCAGCGGTGAAACGATGGAAGCGACCCCTGCGCAACGTCCGACGCTTTGGCGGTAGCAGAGTTTTCGGCGCGGGCTCGGACAGCCGGCCGCCAACGTCGGAGCACGCGGTACAGTCTACTCATCCTGCGCCGCAGCAACACCGGAAAAATGTTGCCTCAGCTCCTCCTGGACGTCGGGGAACTGCGTCGCTAGCGCCCGCTCCAGCCGAAAGAGAGGATCCGTATAGTAGCTGCGCACATACCCAATCAACAGTGCCCGCGACTCAGGACTGCGGTGCATCATGAAATGCACCCAGGCCCAACTGTGGCGATAATGGACATCATGAAACGCGTCCAGGGTCTCGATGGCCACCAATTGGTCGATCGGCGTGATTCGTCCCTGTCGCAGTTCTCCCAGGATTTCTGACAGGTACGAATTGCGGCTGTACCTATCCGATTCTTCCGGTTCAAAATACTCGGCGATTCCTTCATCCAACCATAATGGCAACGGCTTTCTGCCGTCGTTCAAGATGGCATGGGTAACTTCATGACGCAGATCCTGGAGCAGCGATTCATGCCGGTAGGTGAATAGCATGCCTGGCCCACGATCGCGAAGAAACAGCGCGCGGCGGGCAGGAACCGTGGGAAAATAAGTCCTCATGTAGTGCTGATAGGCTCCCTCCGAGTGCATGACGACCACGTGAATCGGCCCAGCCGGCGAAGCCAGATGGAACAGCCCGGTCACTTGATGATCGATCCGCTCCAACTCCTCACGCAACGGCCACGGGGACTCGTCGACATTGAAATCGGCATGCAATACGAAACGACCAAAACTCGTTTGAAAGGGCCAGCCACTTGGTTCTTGAGAGATGGCGGTTGTCGCTCCAGCCAGTGCCGACACGCCCCCTAGCGACAGTTGCCACCAGCGACGCCGATTGAGGACTGCTCGCTTCGTGATCGTAGGCAAGCAATAAGCGGGACCATAGCCGGTTGAAGGACTGGCCCAGTGATAGCCGCAGTGCGACCTGCGCAGCGACCGAATCGACCACCTTCGGCGCGGCCAACATCTGGTTAAACCCTCCATGAATCGCCACTACGCCTCCCGTAGCTACTTCGATGGCTCAGGTCCAAACAACACCACTTGATTTAAATGCAAAATCCCCTCGCCGTCCAATCCAATCTTTACGTACTTCGCCCGGGTTCCCTCCGGCAGGTCGATACGGTAGTCCTTAGCAGGCATTTCGCTCCGCCATACCTGCTGCCACTGCTGACCATCCTCCGATAGCCATACGGCCAGGTCGCGGGCACGATCGTAAAACTGTCGATTGCGACGATTTTCAATGTAGATGTGCCGAATCTCCCGCGACTCAGGCAAGCGGATGACGACCGCTGGATGAGAAGTGGCTTGATTGGGCGAGTGGAAGGCAAACTCTTGGTCGCGCGCCGGCGAGGGACTGAGCAACCGATTGGCGTAGAGCGACCACTGCGGCACGAAGTCGCGTCCGATGAGCAGTTCGCCATCGCGCGAAATCTCCACCCAATCTCCCCGGCGGCGTAAAGGTACGTTTTCCGCAGCGGCAGTCTTGATCCAACCATCTTCCGTAAGCACCAACTGGCGCTGCTGCGCCAAATACTGCAAGAGATCGAGAAACTCGCCCGGAGCAATCGTACGTGCCAGACCGTCGGGCATGGAGCTCGCCTTCATCTCCTTGCGCAACAGGATGATCTCCTTGGGCACTTCGACTTCCTTGCCTTGGCCATCCTGCGTAGCCACGCCGAGATAGAGCGCATCGTCGGTTTCCTTGAGAACGAAACCGTTGATCACCTCATCGTCCTCGGTCAACACTTGGACGGTTTCGTAACCTTGAGCAATCTTTTCATTGGGATAGAGAATATGGCGAATGATCTCCTCCTTAGAGTACTTCGCCCCCACATCGTCCAACCGAGGGCCGAAAGAACGTCCCATGTCGCCAATCTGATGGCATCCGGAACAAACCTGCTTGAAAACGGCTACCCCCCGCGAGGCGTTCCCCCCGCGAATGCGAGCCAGTTCCGCGATGGCCTTCGCCCGTTCCTCTTCAGGAAGGCTCTCATCCTGCGCGATCATCAATGGCTTGACCGCTTCACCGCCTGGACCGATCGCCAGTCGGAACATGCGAAAATACTCCCGCATATCATCGGGAGCCCCCACCAGAAACTCGCCCCGTTGTTCGGCCTGCTCGATCGCCGGCAACAATGCCTTCAACGTATGCTCCAACGTATATTCAATCCAATAGTCCAGCGGCAATTGGGTGACCTGCAGGGCCACTTCCGCCGCCTCGGCGGTCTGGACGAAACTTAGCCCCCGCACCGCCTCCAATCGCACGCGAGGATGCTCATCGGCAACAGCACGACGGAACAGGTCCATCGCACCAGGATAGCGGTTCAAGTCGGCAGCAATCTCATTACCGACGCTGTGCACGGCCGCGGCGCGAGCGTGAAAATCGGGATGGGCCATGATCCGTTCCACCAAACGTGGATCGAGCCGACGAAAGCTTTCTTGCAACCACAGCGCCTCGCACAATCGCTGGGCGGGAACATCCCCGGCGATCCATTGGTCGACGGCGGCCAAGACGCGTCGCCGATCACGCCTCCACAACTCTCGGCGGGCACGGTAGCGGGTACGCGTTTCGTGCGCCTCGAGCTGATCCAGAAGTTCCGCGATCGTCGCTCCCTCCTGGACCTCTGGTTCCAGCAGCGGCTTATCGCGGTACACCAACCGGTAGATGCGTCCATGTTCGTGGTCGCGATTAGGATCCCGTTGCGAATACTGCATGTGACCGATCAAGGCGTTGCACCAGTCACCGAACCACAAGGCGCCATCGGGACCGATTTTCGGATCGACCGGACGGAAAAACATGTCCGTGGAATTGAGCAAGTCTTCGATACGTTTGCCCGTGAAACCTGCCGTTCCCGGTTCGTCTTCCACCGTGAATCGGGGCAGGCCGTGCATGTTGATTACGCAGGCGTAAATGAAGTGCCCCTGAACCTCGTCCGGGAAATGACGGGAATACAGGAAATCACTCCCCACCGCAGGTCGCAGTCCGTGATTGTCGAAAATCGGCTCCAACGTGCGCCGGGCATCGACCGGATAGCCGCTCAAGGGGCTCGTCCAGTGCTGCTTGGCATTCGTGCCGTCGCCGACAATCCCCATCCCCCATGGATCGAATACCAAGCACCACGGATTGCCATATCCCGGAGTGCGGAAGTGGCGGATTCTCCACGACAGCGGGTCGATCACATAAGCACCGGATGGACCTTTGTTGCGAAAAGGTCCCCAAGGAGTTTCCAGAGTGGTGGACATCGCAATACCCTCCAAGGTGTACAGCAACCCGCCGTGCGACCACTCCCATGCGCCCATCGCATGGTGGGTATCATCGGTGGCGATTCCATCCAACACATGGATCACCTCGTCCGCCCGGTCATCGCCATCGGTATCGCGAAGAAACAGAATCCGTGGCTCGTCCACGACCAACACCCCGTCCTGGAAAAACTCGAATCCCGTGGGGCAAATCAACTTGTCATAAAACGTCTTGCACACATCAGCCATGCCGTCGCCGTCGGTATCCTCAAAGATCAACAACTTATCGCCAGGACGTGCCGATCCCGGCAACCACTGCGGGTAATTGATCATGCACGAAACCCACAATCTCCCTTTGGCGTCGAATTCGATTTGATCAGGATTGGCCAGCTCAGGGAACTCTCGCTCGGAGGCGAAGAGCTTGACCTCGAAACCGTCCGGCACGGTCATCTGAGCAATCGACTCTTCCGGTGTCGGGTACTCCAACGTCTTCGGTTCCCGCATCCTACGAAACGCTTCGTCCCGGGTACCGAACATCGTTTCCGGAATGTACACCTCTCCCGTCTGGGAATCGTCCGGCTCATCCGGAACTGGCTTGCCAGCCACCAAATCCCAGATGTATTGATCACGTACCGCGACCATCTTGCGAATCTTCTGAAATTCGCGCGGAAACGTCTCGGTATCCCAGGTGCGTCGTCCACCATAGACGTACCAGCCATTGAGCATGCGGTAGTCCTGCAGGTGCAACCAGGACTTGTCGTTGACCCAATGCCGCACGCGCTCGAACAGCGAACCTTCCGTTCCTACCGGATGAGGCGCTGCGAAAAGCTGGCGGTCCAACTCGATGGCGACCAGCCGGTCACCGGCTTCATTCAGATGCACGGTGTTGACCGTGTACTGCAACCCGCTTTCTTCAGCAAATTTCTCGTGGGTTAGACGGAACAGATCGACAAACGGGCAGTCTTCTTCGGCAGCCAACTGGGCGATGGCGGCGACGTATTTTTCCAGCACCTGATTGTTCTGTCGACCATCTGGCAGATGACCGTCGGCGGCATCCTCAAACGCGATCGGGGACACCAGAATGAACCGCACTGGTCGTCCCGGTCGAGAGAACTTTTCTCTGTGCCGCTGCATCCACTGACGATATCGCTGCTGAAACTCTGCCAGTTGTTCTGGCGAATCGCCAGCGAAATGTTCATTGTAGCCGAAGAAGCAAATGAACAGCTCTGGACCGAAGACCTCCAAAGGATCATCGATCGTGGTGTAGTTATCGGGCCGCTGCTGCAATCCCACCTCGTCGGCCGGCCAACCGAAGTTCCGGAACACGAGCTTCTTCTCCGGGAAGCGAGTGTGCAGCAACGTTTCGAAGTGACCGAACAAATTCATCCGTTCGGCCAGCGATCCACCCACCAGGGCGATGCGTTCACCATCGCGGAACTCAAACGGTTTGTGTGCGTTATTGCCTGCCGCCGGCTCCTCAATCGACTTGGCGTCCGCCGCGCGATACGGCCATGCGGGAGAGCCCGGAGGATCGGGAATCTGTGGCGAACTACCGAGGACAAAGTCCTCCGGCTGCAGATCAAGGTTGCGAAACCACTGCGGATCGCGAATGAATCCGAAGAAGCTAGGATAGAACGGATCGACAAACTCCACACTGGCCACATCGGGAACGGGAAGATCGAGCAGGAAGTAGCAGGCGTTGACCAGCATCCGCCGCATTCCCTCGTCGACAAAATCGACCGCCGCGCCCCCGGTAGTGCAGAAAGAACGGCCTGTTCCGGAACCATCGGGCCGCTGGTAGGTGTGCAACCAAGCAAACGGTTGCATCGGATCATTGATCGGACCAGCAACGATCGGTGAATCCGGCGCCAAAGACTCCGTAACCGCCCCGCGCATGAGGATCACGTCCTGGTCGGTCAAGTGTTCCACCCCATAAACATCGGACGGGCAGAAAACGCTCTCCACAGCGTTGAGGATCGGGTGCTCGGCCATCCCCGGCTCGACGACGCCGCGACATCCTTGTTGCTTGTGCTTGCCATGATGTCGCACCCAGGTTTCACCCAGGATTTTCAAACCGAAGTCGTCGTATGGGATTCCCCCGAAACTGCCTGCACCGCGAAAGGCATGCGTCGCGGTGCGAATACCAATCACTGGCTTGCCAGCGTTCAGATACCTGGTGATGTAGCGAGCCTGATTGGCATCGGGTTGGCGGAATCGCGTGCCGATGATCATCAGATCGGCCGTCTCCAACGCATCCAATCCACGCAGGCCCTGCTGGTTGTTCGGATCGATGTAGCTGCCGTCTTCCGACAAGGAAAACAGCACGGTGCACCGGAACCCATGACGCTGGCTGAGGATTTTTCCCAGCATGGGCATCGTCTGTTCCGAGCGATACTCCTCATCCCCCGCAATCAACACGATGTGCTTGCCATTGGCCTGTCCGGAAGGCGGATGCAATACCAGGCGATCGGAGCCATAACTGATCAGGCAGAACAAAGAACAGATCCAGAGGATCCCAAGCGTTGCTAGATTCTTCATACCGGTGGTTGGTCAATTCACGAGAGTGGAAATGGTGGGAAAGGTTCGCCGACCCGTCGCCCGCAGTGGGCAGCGTACGAGATACCGCTTGAAAACCGGACGGGTACCGCGAAGTGGCGACCTCCTGGGCCTTGCCACAGGCGGGCTACGAACCAATGCGGATAGTCTACCTTGGTTGGCACCATGGGAACAAGTAATGCTACCGCAGCTTCCGTTTTTTGTCATCGGCGGCCGCCCGTCTTTCCTCGCGGGTTGTCGGGAATGCCGTCGGGCGCGGCGAAGTAGGCCAGGCGGCGCTGTACCTCCTGATTATCGCGGACCGCTGGCGATACTTCCGCTTCGGTGATCGTCATCGGATAGCCCGGTTCCCCGTCGCGCAACAGCACGACGGTATTGAGTATCAGATTGGCTTCCACGGGATCGTTGGTCTTCGCCAGACAATCCAACAGCGTCGGACGCGGGTCCGCAGCTCCTATCAAGCCCAGAAACTCGGCCGCCCGAGTTCGCACCAGCAAACTCTCATCGTGATGCATCAATTGTGTGGCTTGGTCGATGTGCGGGCGGGCCTGGTTTGCAAAACAACTGCAAACGATCAACCCCCAATAGCGATGCCAAGGATCCCTCGATTCCAGTGCGCTGTGGATTCTCGGCTTGGCCTGCTCGTAAGGCAACAAGCTTAAATCCGCAATGTCGATCAAGGCAGCGATCTGAGCGCGATGTTCCTTGCCGAAGGATACTGGATCGCTGAACGCGGCACCGACCAGGTAACTCTCTGGGTAGAAACTCAGGTCAGGCATCGCCTCCAAACGCTCCCGCAAGCGATTGCGCAGCTTGATCAACGTATCGGCATATTGGGGGTCGTTGGCCAAGTTGCGCGTCTCGTGCGGATCCGCCTGGATATCGAACAACATTTCCGGCGGCCGCGGACGAAAAAACTGGCTCTGCACCTCATCGAGCTTGCCCGCTCGAAATAGCTCACGCCATTGGCGATAAGCCAACATGATGTAGCGGTAGTTGTTTTGCAGGCCGTCGAAATTATAGGGTTGATAGCTGCGCACGTACTCGAACCTTCCCTTGCGCAAGGTGCGCACCAGATCGTATTTTTCGTCGAACCGATCCGCGTATCCCAATGCCTCGTCCCGGCGTTGAACCTCCTCCGCCGAGATTCGCTGTCCTAAAAACGGTTCTCCATCGATTCCAGCGGGCAATGGGACACCGGCCAAGTGGAGAACCGTGGGGCCGAAGTCCACGAATTCAACGAACCCCTGCACCCGCGTGCCACGAGCAAACGGGCTGAGGTGGAGGAAGTTTTGGGGAATATGGACGACCAACGGCACATGCAGCCCACTTTCGTAGGCATAGCCTTTACCGCGTGGTAGCACTCCGCCGTGATCGCCAAAATAGAAAACAAAGGTATCGTCGAGCAGCCCGTCCGCCTCCAGCGCCGCGATGATCTCCCCGATTTGCTGATCCATGGTGCGGATGTTGTCGTGGTATTTCGCCACGGTGTAGCGGAACAGAGGGGTATCGGGATGGTAGGGGGCAACAAACACCTTCTGCGGATCGGTAACGGTCGGCTCCCGTTCGTACGTCTGTTCATCGAAGTGCAACGAGCTTTCATGCGTCGTGCCGAAGCTCTGCATATGGAAAAACGGTTGCCCAGGGCGACGATTGCGCCAAGTCGCGCGGGGAGAGGACTCGTCCCAAGTATCAGGAGATTCGACGGCATTGTAATCTTTCTTGTGCCTGTTCGTCGTGTAGTACCCAGCGCCATGCAGATACGCCGGAAACATGCGCAGCCCCGAAGGCATCGGTACCATCACGCTCCGGCGATGGTACTGGGTGCCAAGGCGTGGTGCATAACAGGAGGTGATCAGTGTGGTACGCGCGACAGAACAAACAGGTGCGTTGGAAAAGGCGTTTTCGAACACGAGCCCCGTGGCAGCGAGACGAGCAATGTGGGGAGTGTCCGTGCCGTGCGGATCGAACAACTTCATGTAGTGGATGCTGTTGTCCTCCGAGACTAACCAAACGAAGTTCGGTCGCTCGGCTGCTGCCGCCTCATCGAGCGAGCTTGGTCGGACGGCACCAACAATGAACAGGGCGATCGCAGAAATAATCAACCGCATCAGCATGGCTTGTCTCCAGGAATTGTCTTAGCAAACGCGTTCATCTGAGCCCCGCAGCAACAAGGACGAATTCCGCACGGCTGGACAGGACGTAAAGTGGGGCAACGTGTCAACCTTCGTCCCCTCCGATGCACCACAGGTGATTGGCCGTTCGAAAGAAAATGGCTCCCTCGGCGAGCGCGGGCGTGGCATTGGTGCCTTCATCGAGTGAGTTCCGCGCCAATTCGACATACTCTTGGGGATTAGCACGAAAGACGACGGTCGTACCTTCTTGCGTGGTGGCATACAATCGTTCTCCCGCCCGCACGATCGATGCCCACATGTTGCCACCGGCTCCCCGACTGGTCCATCGCACTCTCCCAGTGCGCACGTCGATGCACTGAATGGTCCCAGGTCCGGCGTTCGGTCGATAGACGAACGGCCCCACGGCCACTGGCGAGCCAATGCTTTGAGGTTGTTGTTCGATGCGCCACAGGCGTTTGGTCGAGGTAACATCGCCTTCGCCATCAATGCGCACCGCCAACATGGGGCCGCGAAAACCACCGGTGTAAAAGCAGACGCCTTCGGCAATGGTCGGCGATGCATAGGCCAGATCGCCTTGCGGATGGTTGACTCCGTCGCATGTCCAGACTTCTTTTCCCGTTGCCACATCGTAGGCGACCAACCGCGTGGGCATCGCAAAGATGGCGAAAGTTCTCCCACCGCTGCGGGCAATCACGGGGGTCGACCAAGTCCCAAAGTAGGCCCCCGCCGCGTTGTGGCTTCCATCACCCGGAACCGGCTCGTCACGCTGCCAGGCGGTGGAACCATCTCCCAAACGCACCGCGATGGCGAACAAGCGCTTCCCAGGGCCACTGTTCAACAAAACCAAATCATCATGAATTATGGGCGAAGTCCCATAGCCCCAGATGTGTTTGAACTCACCCAAATCACGTTTCCATAGTTGTTCACCGTTGAGAGAGTAGCAGTACAAACCGGCCGATCCATGCCAGACAACCACCTTACCGTCGGCAACGGCTGGCGTCGTGCCGCAGTAAGGATTGGTTTTGTGCGTCGGCATCACCTGGCCGTAGTCCACCGTCGCTACCCACTTTCGTTCGCCTGTCGCAGCATCGAAACAGTAAAGACTTCGACGCAAGCCTTGCGGGTCCTCGGCACTAGTCACCCACACGCGCCCTGAAGCCACCACCGGGCTGCCGTTGGCGGGGTGCGGCAGCGGCGCCTTCCACCGCACATTGTTCGTCGCCGACCACCGTAACGGTACCCCTGGGGCATCTGTCGCACCATCTCGGCGTGGTCCACGAAATTGAGGCCAGTCACCAGCCTCAGCAGTTGTCATGGCTCCCCAACAAACTGCCGCCATAGCCGCGAAAAGCAGCGTCCGAAAGATGGCACGCTGATGCAACACGCCGCCCATCACCGCTGACCCCCTGCGAAGTTAGTGAATCGATCAAGGATGGTTCTTGCCATTTGAAGACGTTGCACGGTGCCCCCGCGACGAACGCCCCCAGCGGCCACGACAACTTCACCAGCCAACAAACCGCCCTCGACCGTCAAAGAGGAATTGTGACATTCAGAATTTGCGTGCCACCATTGTACTGTACGCGTGAGAGGCTGGTTGTACCGTGGGCGGATATCACACTCCTTATTGCGGGGACAGTCACGGATGCTTGCTGAATGCAAGTCCCCTAGCCGCACCGCGCACCATGGGGATTGCATCACCATCACCATCACCTCGGCCTGCCTCATCGGTGTTCTGCCGTGAACCACGGCTGCATCCTACGCGGGGATCGACCTCCCGTCTCCGGCAGTCCCGCTGGTAAACCGAGTGCGTTTCCGTGTAGTTGCAACTGTTGGTGCAAGCCCACGGCGCTGAGTCCGCAACGGCAGCGAGCCGGTATGTTGTCTCATCGCCTGTGTTGTTCGCTGCCGCGCCTCAAAACGGTTGACGCGAAAACATCCCCAGGAACGAAGAGGCAGCACGACCGCTCAGCAGCCAAGAAAATCACAGTGCTCGGCAATCAGGCCGGCACGCATGAATTCACGCCATACGGACGGTTCGATCCGCTGGTTGACCGCCGCCACATGGTCGGCAAGACGATCCGCGCGACTGGAGCTGAGGGCCACTGAGGTGACGGCTGGGTGGGACAAGCCGAAGGCGACGCCCACATCGAAAGGGGAATACCCGAGACGGTGGCAACACTCGCTGAACCGTCGCCTCCACTCCAGCAACTGTCGATCCGATGGATTTGCCGCATCGAGACGACGGTAATCGAACAGTTCACCTCCCAGCAAGAATCCGCCATGAAATAGCGCTGAATTGATGATCGCTACCCCGCGCCGGGCGAGGTCGTGCATAAACTCCGCCAGTTCGGCCGGGTGTTTCATGACGGTGAAGCTGTTGGCCAGCATGATCCAATCGAGATCGCAATCATCGGCCAATTCCTTGATGGTGCGCCAATCCTTGGCCCCCATCCCCACCGCTTTCGCCTGCCCCGCATCCCGTAATTCCACTAAGGCACGGTAGGCGTCGACGATGTGTTGTCGCAGCCGCCGACGCATCTCCGGTGTATCGGCTTGCCGAAGATACTCATCGGGATCGTGCACGGAGACCAGGGCGGCGGTGTACCCGCCCATCAAACGGTTGCCTTGTTCCCAGCAGCGCAAAATGCCATCGTAGCTGATGTCCAGCACGGCATCATGGGTCAGCTCGAACCACGCATCGGGCTCGAAGGACTGCTGCGGACCGGCCAACGGGACTTGCCGCCATCCCAGCTTGTTGGAAATCAGTACTTCTTCCGGTGGCACTGCCAATCGTTGCAACTGCTCGCCAATCGTCTGCAACGACATTCCCGCACCGTACTTGCCCGCAGAGTCGATCACCAGCGGACGCCAGTCCACCCGTGTCCAGGCTTCGACCAGCGCTGCCTTCTCCTCGTGCGGTACCGCACGAAAAAGATTGCCGAGGCTGGTGGCACCGAACACGAGTTTGGGCACTTGCAAACCGATTCTGCCAAACCGCCGCAATTCCATGTCGCCAAATCCTTACAGCGAGTAGGCGCGCCGGGCCGTCCTTGCCCCAGAACCATTCCGATTCATCAGGAGTCAATTCCGAGGCCAACTGTTGAACCGCGCCGACCCATTGCTGGTACTCGCAGCGGAGCAAGCATACCGGCCAGTCACTGCCAAACATCAACCGCTGCGGGCCGAACGCTTCCAGCGCCGTTTCCCAATACGGGCGGAGGAGTTCCGTGTCCCAATCGCGGTCGCGAACTTCAGTTACCACACCGGAAAACTTACACGTTACGTTCTCCCTGCGGGCAAGTTCCCCGATATTCGCTCTCCACTGCGCATCGAACTGATTTTTGGCGATGACTGGTTTGGCAATGTGATCCAGCACGAACGGCTGCTCCGGGTGGCGATCCACGAACTCGATGGCCACCGGGAGGTGGTGATGATAGATCAGGATATCATAGACAAGTCCGTAAGACTTCAACTGCTCGATGCCCCGATTGAACGCAGCGCCCAAGAGAAACATCGGATCTGGCTCGTCTTGCACCACATGGCGCACTCCTTTGAAAAACCGCGAGTGGGACCATTTCTCTAGCAAACTGTGAACATGAGGAGCATGCAACGGCGCCCAACCAACGACGCCGAGGATGAAATCATGTGCTTCGGCCAGCGACAGTAGCCAATCCGTCTCCTCCTCCTGTTGTCGCGCTTGCACCGAGACGGCAGCATCGATTTCTGCCTGGTCAATCTCGTGCTTCAAATCATCCGGCAAAAAATCGCGCTGCAGACGTTCCATGCCGGCCCCGATCCAGGGATAAGCGTCTGCCTGATAGTGCCAAAAATGATGGTGACTGTCGATCTTCATCGTACGCTCAACTCCTTTGCCTGCGGCAGCACCTGCTAGCAATCGTGGCCCCCATCATCTAGAAATTCCTCGTCGATGTCCAGTTCATGACGCCGCTAAGACGCTAAACGATGACCGACTGCAGGTCCACTGACGAAAACGAGCCGTTGCGTGTCGATGCGACCACTGCGTCAATGAGCCTCGCACGCTGGCAAGGCTTCTTTCTCCCCCGAGCTGACATCATCGAGTTGCCGTCGGTCCTCAACAAGGTGATCGGCCGGCCAAGCCTCGCCGCCGATGCGAGGCACCCTGCGATACACTCCCTCAGCGAGCATGCGCCCCACGACAGCGGTCTGGCGTCAGAACGGCCGTCGCTGTGGTGACAGTCGCCATCCTCAGAACTTTTGTCCAACGATGGTGAGTTTGCGGCGAGCATGTGCGAGGATTTTTGGGGGAACGGGTAGGTATGGAGGTGGGGTTGAGCCTCTAGCCGAAAAGAACTCCGCCCCTCGGCACAATTCACTGCAACGAACGATCGTCTTACGGCAATTAACGATCGGCTTGTCGAGCGGGCCGCGGAAGCGTTCAAGCAATGGAGGGCGGCGAAGTCGAGACGCGGCCGGATTCCAAATGAACTTTGGAATTTGGCGTGTCAGGTCGCTCGCAGGCACGGCGGTGCGAAGACCGCCGGAGCGCTGAAGCTGGATTACGATAACTTGCAACGACGTATGGACGGTCGTGGTGGAGCACTGGAGGCCTACCTCCAACCCGCTTGGGCCAACCAGCCACTCGCCCCATTCCATCCAAGATTTTGCCAGCCTGCGCGCTAAGCGCAAACGCGCGTTTAAGTGGATCAACCACGAATCACGCGGATAACACGGATTTCACGTATCGCATTACGACGGTCGATGCTGTCCTGCCGCCATACCTGCCCGCGCCGAATGTGACAGATGTTCGATTGAGCGATCCGCCGGAATCCGAGAGCAGTAGACTGGTAACCAACGCCCATCAACGCAGATTCAGGCACAAACACGTAGTTGGTTTTACACCAACCCTAGTTCCCTACAGCACGCACAGGTTGTTGGCACTGGAATCAATCGACCAAACTAGCGTCGGCGACCAATGCACGTACACGCTCGCGCAATTGTTTGGAAATCAGTCCCGAGGCATCTTGGAAATCAGTCCCGAGGCATCCTTGCACAACCAGAACGTGAGTCTATGATTCGCTTTCAAGGTCCTTCTGAGGAGGAAGATGTATTCGCCGTGGAATTGACCGGCTTCCGCGGACACCGCCGCACCGCTCCTACCAGTTTGGCAGGCGCTGTTGGCGTCCGCAACTAGCTACGAGCCCTGGTGAGAATAGGCCAAGTTGTTCTAAGCGGCTTGAGACGGTTGGCCCACCCTTAGTACCATTATCTTTCTATCTTTCCGCGGCCATTCCGCGCGGGAATATTGGATCGGCAATCTCGTTTCCTCATCCTGACTTCCGTGGGCCCGCTATATTTTGTCCCCAATATCATTCAGTTAGGAGGACGCCATGAACAAAGGCGGTCCAATCAGAGAATGGGCATGCACAGCCCGTACTGCCATCAATACAGGAGACCTCTCAAGGCAGCCCGATCGTCTTATTCTCAGCGGCATGATCGGTTCGCTGCGGTGGTGGTACGAGGTGCTGGTGCGGGGCCTGGGCGGCAAGGCTTGCGATCCCACGTCGGACGTGCGCTGCCCTGATCAAAACGGTCGACATTGCGTCGTCTGCGAGCTTTTCGGCTGCACCGGCTGGGCGCGGAAGTTCCGGCTGATGATCCTTGATGACGGTGGCCGGGTGATTCAGGACCAGATCCAGGCTAACCAGGCCTTCATCCTGCGCTTCATCCCCTTGCGCCCCATTGCCCCCGAGGAATGGTGCCTTCTGGATGCCACCCTGCGCCTGATTGCTGACTACGGCGCGATGGGTGGGAAGACGGTGTTCAAACCGTCGGATGAGCCGAAAAGGGAAAACGTCCTTCATCATCAGGACTTTGGGCTTATCGTGGTCTGTAAGAGGCCCCCGGGACTCAATTGCACCCGTGAACGGGTAGAGACTTATGTGCGGGATATGCAGGATAGCCGCTGGCGTAAAGAGTTCAGCGAGAGTGCCTTCCCCTGGGCCTCGTTGCAAAACTTCTGGTGTGTGAAGGGGCGGTACCTGGCGAGGCAGGATGCCAATACCAGTTCGTTCAATAGGATTATTGGACGTCACATGCGCAAGAATCGAGGCCAACAGTTGTTTCAAAATACCGGTGCCAATCGCTGGCTTGCCGGCCGCCAGCAGGAAAGTAAGAAGGTGTTCAGTTTCAAGCACCTCGAAGAGGGCGGGCGCACTTTTGGCTTCGTGAAACCAGGGTTAGTGTATTTTAATGAGGTGAAACGCCGGCTCCGGCAGGCCTGGAATGGCTTCCAGGACAATGAGTTCCTAACAGGCGCGCAGATTTTGAACCAACTGTTTCAAGGGGATGGGGGCGCATGATCTGGGATTATTTTGTTTTTCTGGCTGATAACACGAGTTTGCAAGAAACCCTGGCGCGTTCTGAGGAACTTGCTGGTGGCTTCGTGGATGAAGTGTCCGTCCGTTTCTTTCAAGGCGATAAGGAAAACGCTCGTAACAGGTACATGGAGAGTGCGCATGGCGACTTCAACATACTCGACTACATTCCGCAGGCCGTTCCAGATTTTTCCAACTTGCTTTCCGCAAACTGGCTTGCCTTCCAGGTAGACTTTGAACTCCTCACCCCCTGGTACTCCAAGGACGACCGGCTCTTTCACGTGCTGGACAACCCGGTGCGCAAGGACCGGATCTTCGGCATGCCGTTTATGGCGGCTTCCTCCTGGAAGGGGATGCTGCGCTGGGCCTTTCGAATGTGCACGAAGTTAATAGGGCCGGAGATAGAACCTGACGAGGGAAAACGGAAGCAAGCACAAGCCTGGGAGTTGCACCTCTTTGGCAACGAGAAGGGCGAAGGCGAGGAGTTTAGTCGGGGCGCGCTGGTCTTCTACCTTACCTGGTTCAACAGAATCGGTTTTGAGGTGATCAACCCCCACAGCCGGGAGCGCCGCGCCGGCACCCAGCCGATCTACTACGAAGTGGTGCCGCCCGGGACTAAGGGCACGCTCTCGATCCTCTACGCTCCCTGGCCGGGGATGAAGCCTTGCGCTAAGCCCGGGGATGTGCTTCCCGAACTGCTGAAAGCCGTGGAAGAACTTCTCACCACCTATGGCATCTCGGCCAAGCGCACCGTGGGCTGGGGGACGGCAAAGATTGAGAAATGGCGCGCTTTTCACAAGACGGGTGGCACGGTGGAACAGGATGGCCGCGACCAACTTTGGCAGGCGATCCAAACCTGGCTTTCGGGAGGAGGCACGCTATGAGCAGCACATTCTCCCCAGCTGAAACCCTGCGCCAACACCGCCCCCTGCTCCTGGCCATGGAGGCCATTGGCTGGTTTCACATGGCCGGCAAGGCACGGGCCGAGTTCCTGCGCCGGCACGGGGGCGAGAACAACGGCTATGACGAGCGCCGATGGCATCAACAGGAAACTCCCCCCTCCCCGTGGGACAACCTGCTGGAACGGGTGCAGCGGCTGTACGGCGCTGGCATTCCCAACGACGCCTGGCCGGGAAGTTTTACCGCGTTTACCGAACAACACGCCGGGCGCAACCCGGGGCTGTTAGGCCTCCTCCAGGCCGGGCACGGCATTGTCTCTGGCATAGAAAAGAATTTGCCGGGTTCCACCTCCAGTTACTTGGGGCAGACTATCCCCCACATGTGGCTCTCTTCCCCTTGGGGCCATCCCAAGCGCAACCTGCTGGCCGACCCGCCCGAAATCCTCACACCCCAGGGCTGGCGGCAGATAGTGGAGGAAATCCGTCGGGTGCTGGAGGAATTGCGGGATCTGGGCACGCAGAATGCGCAGGATGTCGCCCGCTGGCAAAGCTGGCGGGAAAGCGCCATCGGCGAGGAATCCTTCATTCGCCGCGCCTTCCTTTCCACCCTGGCCGAAACCCGCCTGCCCAACAACGACGTAACCCTGTGGGACCAGTCCTATGTGGCCGCGGTGCTGTTCAAGAGCGCGGTGGCCGGGGCGTTGCTGGAGGGAAAGGGCTTTCCTTGGAATTGGAAAGACATTGCACAAAAATTAGATATTTCGCTGAAAACAAAGAAAGGGAAAGACAGAGATTGGGGCGATTTGAGTAATGACGAAAAATCGGCCATCGAAGGATATCTCAAAAGCAACACCCGCTGGCGGCTGCTCACCGTAGCCATCGGCACCGAGCACTACGAGGCCCGCTCGGTGAAGATCGGTGACTGGACCGGCGCGCAGGGTGCTGTTGAAGAGTTCTTCCGCCGGGTGGCCGAACTGGTGGAGGTGGACCTGGTCGTGGGCTCGCTGCTCTACCGGGACGACAGTGTTGCCGTCTTCTCCTTTCCCGGCGAGCGGTCGGATGAGGCTGTGCCGGCTGCGTGGCTGAATGGGTGGGAAGGGTGGCTCCAGGAGCAGGTGGATGAAATCGCCCGCGACCTGGATCTGGAAACCCCGCCCCACGTGCGCCTGAGTGGTCCCACCCGCTCCCTGGTGCCCATGGTGCGGGAATGGCGGGAGGCCAAAAGCACCGTGGCCGTTCCGGTTCACAAGCCCTGGGATATCCGCTGGCGAACCCCTTCCGAAGCGTGCGGCCATGTCTGCCCTGTCTGTGGAGTACGGCTGAACGGCGACCCCACTAACAAAGGCAAGCCCTGTGCTGTCTGTCGGGAGCGGCGCCACCACCGCCGGGATGCCTGGCTGCAGGGACAACTGGGATATGACACCATCTGGTTTGAGGAAGTGGCCGACCGCAACGGCCGCCTGGCCCTGCTCACTTTTCCCTGGACCTGGAAGACTGGCTGAACGGCGAACGTGTGGACAGCCTGCGAGCCCAGGCGATTCCCGAGTGGGTAAGGTTCAACCCGGTACTGGATGGCACGCCCAACCCGATTGACTTGGCGAAAACCTATGAGAGCCTGGCAAAATATATCCGCAGCAAATTATCCTCTTTTGATCGAAATGATCCGGTTCTGAAGAATCTGCAGGAAGGTTATCGGCATGAAGCGGACTGGCCGCCCTTCTTCCAAAAAATCGTCGAGGATCGCGCCGATGCCTTAAAGTGGGATGCGCTCAACGATGACCAGCGCGCCATCTGGTTTGCCCATCAACTCTTCCGCAAACTCCCTTCCCCTGGCCGGGTCTACCGCTTCTGGCGCGAGGCGGAGGCTTTCTTCCGCGATCTGCTGCGGGAGTTTCGTCAGATCGCTGCACGGAGCGAAATCCCTGGAGAACGCGCCGTCTTCTTATCAAGCTTGAGAATGCGACGGGGCAGGAATGGAATGATCTGCAAGTCTATAACAGCCAGCTTCGCGGTGTCCCGTTCAGCCTCCTCTATGTGCAAAGTCTCCGGGGGTTTGTCACCATCTCGAACCTCGCACGAGTCTTGAGTCCAGAACAGCCTATGTCTGCATTGCAAGGCGAGCAAATTCCGTTAGAGGAGGAAGACTCAAGAGAACAGTTGCGACCCATCACGGTAACTCAAGTGCGCGACCTGCGTCAGCCACATCCCCACCTGGGCATCTATCACCCTGTTATCTCCGGTGGATCTCTCTCCGTTGCGCTTCCGGGTGATTGTCCCCCTGGAAGCCGCTTCCGAGTGCGTGGACCTGGCTGTGACCTGGTGGCGGGAACGCTTCGCTCGGGTCTGGGACCGCTGCCCCTGCGGTTGGGGTGATCGCCTTCCCGCGCATGGTGCCCTACCAGGCTATCGTGGAGGCGACCCGCAATGTGGAAGAAGCCCTGACAGGCCCGGAGGAGACATGGCTTGTGCAGGAAGTGGAACGCCGGGCGGGCGTGGTCGCCCTTCGTCTGCGCCGGCCCGATGGTCGGGAAACCATCCGGGTGGTGCCGGTTACTCTTCCCGACGGCCGGGAGGATGTGTTTTACCCCTACATGGCCGTAGAGGATCGTCAGGTGCGTTACCCGCGCGACTTCCAGCACCCCAATGGGCAGGTGTATCGCCATGTAGCCGACCTGTTTGCCGGTGATGGCATCAACGTTTCCCCAGCTCGGGTGAAGACCCTTTTCATGGAAAGCACCGCAGCCCGCTTTGACATCACGCCGCCACGATACCTTGAAGCGTGGACGGAGATGCGGAACATCTGGGCACTCCTGCAGCGGGTGGCTCCCAGCCAGACCGCCTTGCAACGCCTGCGCAGCGAACTGGCACGGCTGGAACAAGATTGGCAATCGCCGCAAGGCGAGCCGGAAGCGTCAGCCAGCTTATGGCGTGATACTTTGTGTGCTCTGTTGGTTCATCATCTGGACGTAAGTGGGGTGGCATTAGAGACGCTCACGGAAGCTGCTCTCCAAGGAATCCTTCAGTGGGCGGTAGACTGGCACATGAGTGCGCTAAAAGAAAGCATCTAAAAGGAGGCAGCCCGATGGCAAGTTACAAGGAATTTATCCAGATTGGCATCGCTTTGGACCCCATCCATGTGGGAACCGGCGGTGCCCGCATCGGCCGGGTAGACCTGACCATCGTGCGCGACCCGGTCACTCAGGTGCCCAAGATTCCGGGCTCCAGCCTGGCAGGGATGTATCGGACGTATGTGGCGATGGCAGAGCATGAGAGAAATCCAGACCGCCGGGTTGATGACAAGGAGTGGCCGATTTATCCGAATTGCGCCGGATTAGGTCAATCTCAAGAGGACCGTGCAAGAACGGAAGAGGAAAAGAAGTACCGACGTGGCCATTGTGGCAAACCCGATTGCCCCGTCTGCACGGTCTTTGGCTTCGCCCGAGGCGCAGGGCAGGCTGGTGGTTTTGCGGGGCTGGCCGCCTTCACCGACGCCCATGTGCTTCTCTTCCCCGTGTCCACCCGCCGGGGACCCATGTGGGTCACTTGTCCCATGGCGCTCCGACTCATTGGCCTGGAAGTCGCTGGCGTGGATGGCAACGCGGTCTATCTCCAAGACGGCTCCAGCAACCAGCTGAATCTGGGATGGCTGCTGCTGCGGGTGCAAGCATGTGCTGAAATGAGCACAATCACGGGACAACTTCAGAATTTGCACATTCCAGACTACATCAGGAATCGCCTTGCGCTGGTCCCCGACCGCCTTTTCGCCCACATCGTCAACAGCAACCTGGAGGTGCGTACTTCGGTGTCCATCAACTCGGCAACGGGGGCGGCCGAGGAAGGGGCGCTGTTCTCGTACGAAGCCCTGCCGCGTGGGACGGTATTGGTGTGGGAGATCATTGCCAAGATTCCTCAGCACTTCCGGATTGGGAACCAGCAGATCACGGCTGTATCAACCCCCGATGATGTACATGAAAGAGCCGAACAGGCTCATCCCTACCTCGAACACCTGGGCATCGGCGGCATGGGAACTCGTGGTATGGGGCGGCTGAGCGTGATTCATTCGGATCAACCGTCTTCTCAACAGACAGTTCAATGCGATCTGGGCGATTCAGGGCAAGCAACGTCGTCTACCAGCCAGGGAGACCAACCATGAGCGGGACGCAAACGATGAATCTGGACATCCAATGCGCCGAACTGGGCCACCAGTTGGCGAATGTTTCCGGCGTGGAGGAGAAAATCATCAACGCTGCTCTGATGGTCCTGGAAGAGCAGGGCCCGTATGCCATGTTTCTCTATCTTCAGGCCCGGCATAGCAATGTGGCAGGTGCTATCAGCAATAAATCCCTGAACTTCTTGAGGAATGTCCTTGGCGACCGGCTTGATGGGGCAAACGGTATTCTGGATGCGGTTACGAAGCTGGCTAACAACCTGGACGACCTGCTCTTTGCCCGCGACCTGTTGCGGACATCACTTTCCTATGCCCGCTATCACCTGAAAGCCAAAGGAGGCGGTGCCTCATGAGCTGGACGATGTATCGCTGGGGCTGGCAACTGCAATCGCCTCTGCGCATCGGGTGGCTCCCGGCCGGTGCACTCAACCGCGCGCGCCTGTATGTTCCTGCCCGTGGCCTCTGGGGCGCTTTCACCGCTGAAATCGCCCGGAGAGGAAACGCAAATTTTCCTGACTACCACTCCATCGGCGAAGAACTTCAGAGGAATACCCGCTTCAGCTATCTGTTCCCCGCCGAGCAGGTGGACGGTGAATGGCAAGCGTGGCTTCCCGAATACCAGCCCGGGCAAGGGCTGATGTGGAAGCGAGAAGATGGAAAAGCTGAGTTGGAAGAGCGCCGCTTCCGGGTCCGCCTCTTGACCACCCGGCCCGGCACGGCCATCGAACCTACCTCCGACACAGCAGAGGAAGGCACTTTGCGGGAATTTGAGCTCATTGGCCCCTGGTGGCGCCCCCTGGAAGGAGAGGATCTCAAACCGGTGGCTATGGTGGGCTATCTCTTTTGCAGGGACAGAACATTAGGTGACCAGATCCAGGGCATTCAGGAAATCTTCGTCGGAGGAGATATCCGCTATGGACTGGGTCGCCTCCGGCGGGTGATCTTGGAGGAGGCCAAGGATCTTTTCGGCTCCACGGTAGACTTGAGCGGTGATTCACCAGCCGTCTGCACTGGACGGGTACTGGCTCACACACTTCCTCAACGCATAAACTTGTTGGGCAGTCGGGAATGCATCGGTGGTTGGGATATGTCTTCCGGGGGGATGATACGAGCTCGTTTGGTTGGGGCTCCGGGATGCTCCGTGGATCAAGAGCGCACGTTTGCCACAACGGAGGATGGTGTGTGGGAAGCAAGATGAAGCCAGTCCGCCGCCTCATCGAAACCAACGAGATGCCCATCGGCGTGATTTCCCAGCACGCCAGCAAGGACCAGAATGTGCACGAGGGAAGACAACATCCATGACCGCACACTTGACACCTGTCCACTCCACGAGAAGTCAAACTTATATAATGTCGCTGTCCCGCCAACGTCTACGACAAACGTGCTTGGCACTTAGGAGGGAACGAAAATGCGCGCTACAGTGCTCCACGGACTCAAGGATATCCGGCTGGAACCCCTTCCAGACCCCGTAATCCAGGAGCCCACGGATGCGATCATCCGGGTGCTCGTCGCCTGCATCTGCGGCTCGGACCTCTGGCCCTACCGGGGCTACGACCCCGTCCCCGACGAGGGCCGGCCCATGGGCCACGAGGCCGTGGGCGTGGTGGAAGCGGTGGGCAAGGACGTGCGCACGGTGAAGCCGGGCGACGTGGTCCTCATGCCGTTCGCCTTCTCCGACGGCTCCTGCCCCTTCTGCCACGAAGGCCTGACCACGGCCTGCATCCACGCGGGCTTCTTTGGCTACTCGCCGGAGGTGGGCGGGGCGCAGGCCGAGGTGGTACGCATCCCGCTGGCGGACGGCACGCTCTACCCGGAGCCCGTCTCCGAGGGCGACCGCGCGCTGCTGCCGCACCTGCTCACGCTCACCGACGTGATGGGCACCGGCCACCACGCCGCCGTGACGGCGCGGGTCGGCCCGGGCAAGACCGCCGCGGTGATCGGCGACGGCGCCGTGGGGCTCTGCGGCGTGCTGGCGGCGAAGCGCCTGGGCGCCGAGCGCATCCTCCTGCTCGGCCACCACGACGACCGCATCGCGCTGGGGCGGGCCTTCGGCGCCACGGACGTGGTGACCGAGCGCGGCGAGGCGGCCGTCGAGCGGGTGCGGGAACTCACCGGCGGGTTCGGGGCGCATTCGGTGCTGGAGTGCGTGGGCACGGAGGAAGCGGTGGAGACGGCGGTGCAGATCGCGCGGCCGGGCGGGGCCGTCGGACGCGTCGGCGTGCCGCACCACGCGGGCATCCCGGCCGCCGTCACGTTTTTCAAGAACGTGACCGTGGCCGGCGGGCCGGCCCCCACGCGCGCCTACATGCCGGACCTGCTGCCCGACGTGCTCGAAGGCCGCATCGACCCCGGCCGGGTCTTCGACGTGACGCTGCCGCTGGACCAGGTGGCCGAAGGCTACCGGGCCATGGACGAGCGCCGCGCCCTCAAGGTGATGCTGACACCCTGAACAGAACATGCCATGCAATCCGTGACCCTGAACAACGGCATTGAAATGCCGCTGCTGGGCTTCGGGACGTTCCAGATCACGGACCTCGAAGCATGTGAACAGGACGTTTCCCACGCCCTGCAGGTGCAGTTTGGTGCCACCCACCACTTGGGTTGACACTAGTGCTTCTGCGATAAGAAGTTAGGATCCACGGGCAGGTGAGTCGTGGCGACGGCATGCCGTTCCTGCGGGACGGTTCGACGGTTGGCCGAGTTGTTCAACCGGCGGTCGGAATCGCTCGCCACGCTGGTCCAGGCGAGTGGGGAGTTTGGGTGAAGCCCTGGCGGCACCGTAGCCTGGCGGCAACGCCCCAGGAAGCGAAATCGCAACACGCCCCCTTGGGCCGAAGGCCAAATTCACTGGCGCGATGGTGGGCTCGGCCCCGAGGCACGTCGAAGAATCCTTGACAACACCCCGGCTCCATAACAAGCCCCCAGCTTCGACGCGTCGGTGGCGGTGATTCTGGCTCCCAGCCAACTATCTAGATGCGCACCTCCATCCTGGGGCAGAATTGGATCGCCCTTTCAGGGCGTGGATGGTTGGTTGTTCGTGTCTCCAGGGCGACGCTTCGTGCGGCTACGCCGCTGTCGCTCTGCCCTGAGGTTTCATGGCACTGCCCCTTAGGGGCGAATTGTGGCATTGGGGAATTCTGGTGAATTCCACTACTGGTAGGCGTGCAGTATTTGGGAATTCTGGCGAGTTCCACTACTGGTGCCGTCCCTGCGGGACTGTTGGGAAACAATGTGCTATCCAACTTCGGGCTCGCGCCCGAAGCTAGATCATCACGCCGCTTCGCGGCTGATATGAGTTGCGAAACTCAACTCCGCGCTCACAAACGAGTTAGATCATTGTGCCGCTCCACGGCAGTTTGGTGCCCCCGGCAGTTTAGTGGTGCCAGTTTGGTGCCACCCATCCATTGGGTTGACGCAAGTGCTTCTGCGATAAACGGTTATGCTCCACGGGCTGTCGAGTCGTGGCTTCGGCAGGCGGTCCCTGCGGGACTGTGGGGCGGTTGGCACGGTTTGTGCGAACGGCGGTCGGAATCGCTCGCCAGGCAGGTCCAGGCGAGTGTGGAGTTTGGGCGAAGCCCAGTGGGTACCGTAGTCTGGCGGCAACGCCCCAGGAATCGCTGACTCTCTCGCCTCCACATTCCCCACTTGCCTCCCGAACCCTCAATGAAGCGGTACTTCCAAATGGTACCGGTAATCTGCGGATCCAGCCGACCGTTGCAGCGAGGCCGTGCCGCAGGAGGAAATATGGGAAAATATGGGAAAGGTGCAAAGCGGGACGCCGAACATGCGCGGTTAGGGTTGTGGACGTGCCAGCAGCCCATGAAAGAGGATGTTCATGATTTGCGCATGCCGCTGTTCTGGAGGTTGCCTGCGGCCACTGATGCGGTCGGTAAAGATGACGCCGTAGAGCAAGTCGCAGATGTGATCCAGAATGTGGTCGGGCGGCAAATCCTGGATCTGTTTTTCACGGGCCAATTGGCGCAACAGATCACGCCACGGTTCCATGTTGGCTTGGCGATGCGCGAAGTAAGTAGATTGCTTGGTATCCCTAAAAAATACCCGCTCCTGGAGAAAAAGCTCGACCACTTCCGAATGCCGGTCAAAGAACTGAAGGTAACTTAACACCGCTTGACTGAGTTGCTCCAGCGGAGGCTTATTGCGATCCACGCCGGATTGGATCGCTTCGATCAGCCGACGGACAGCATCCTCCAAACAACTGAGAAATAATTGCTCTTTTCCAGGAAAGTAACGATAGATCAACCCCTTGCTGATCTGCAACTCGTCGGCGATCGATTGGATATTCGTCTGCGAGAACCCCACGTCAGCAAATCGGCGCGTAGCGACCTCGAGGATATCGGCAATCCGACGATGGCGTAGCTCAGGGTCAATGGGACGCCCGGGCCCAACAGGGGCTGGCGCTGGGTCGCTGTTCAAGGTTGCTCCGGCTGCTCGCATGGCGATTAGGGGGTGAATGATGCCCTGGAGGGGACGAGTAAAATTCTTCAGTGGCCGTACGGCCGCGGCCCCATCTTATACGGATGGGCCGGTTGGATTCAACAACGGGCGGCAACCAGATGGTGGTGACTGGGGGGAAGATCGATCCAATCGACAGGAAGCGCACCGTGGCGGGAAGGTGACAGTGGTGGACGGATAGCGGGGGAAGCGTCAGGGAAAGGAGCAGCGGGGTGTTTTTGGGGGCGGAAGGAAGGAAGCGGTTGGGCTGTCGCAAGCGGCCATTGGAAATGGGGCGGTTGGCAATCGTGCTGATTGACAATCGTGCTGGGTGACCGATGGACATTCGCCAGAGTGCGTCAGCAGTGGTGACCATCGCGTGGGGAGTGCGACTGACCTGCAGGAGCACTAAAGGGGCTGTGATGGACTGGTAACGCTGCGGGCTGAGGGGCTGTGCCAGCCGCCACCGAGCGCTTTGTACAGGCGGATAGCGCTGATGGCGATGTTGCCGCGGGCGACGATCCAGGCATCGGTGATCTGCGTCAATTGGCGTTGCGATTCAAGGACGGCTTGGAAGGGGATCGCTCCGGCTTCGTACTGTTTGGTGGCCAGCTCGACTCCCGTTCGTGCCGATGCGACTGCTTCAGCCAAGTGGTTGGCGATTTCACGATTGTGGTGGAGGCTGACCATCGCATCTTCAACTTCACCAACAGCCTCCAACACGGTTTGGCGGTACCGAAGTTGTGCTTGTCGATACGCTGATTCGGCCGCCTCAATGCCGCTCCAGATCCGACCGAAGCTGAGGATATTCCATCGCAATGCAGGGCCGACACGCATGTTAAAACTCTCTGATTCGAAGAGGTTGGAAGCGTTCTTCGAATCCAAGGCGAAGACTCCGGTCAGCGAGAGCGAGGGATACAGTTCGGCAGTCGCCACACCGATGCGAGCGGCGGCGGCGACAACCTGTTGTTCAGCCGCGCGAACGTCGGGGCGTCGTCGTACCAAGTCGTGGGGGATGCCAACGATAATCGGCTCGGAGACCTCGGGAATCGTGCCGGAATGGTCGGCGATATCAAGCAATCCACGCGGCTGCTCACCGCGCAGAATCGAAAGGCGATTAAGGATCAACTCCCGCTCTCGCTGCAACGTAGGGACGCTGGCCCGAGTCGTATTGAGTTGTGCTTCCGCCTGGGCGACGTCCAGGGCACTGATCGCGCCGGCTGCGAAGCGTCCCTGTGTGATCGCCAGCGTTTGTTCCTGAATCGCAATATTTTCCAACGCCTGCTCGATCCGTTCGTCGAGCACGCGCAGTCCGACATAGAGCGCGGCCGCGTCGCCAACCAAGCTAACCTGCAGCGCGTTCCTCGCTTCCGCCGTGGCCCGCAGATCGGCACAAGCCGCTTCTGTGATCCGCTGCACTCTACCGAACAAATCGACTTCCCAAGCGACATTGAATCCTGTCGACCACAGGTCAAACGGCGGGAAGGGAAACCCTGAGATGCCTGCCGGATTGCCATTGTCGCTGATGTCGATTCGAGTGACCGAGGTTTGGTGTGTCAGTTGAGGAAACTTGCCGCTTCGAGCAATTCCTACACGGGCGCGAGCTTCTTGTATCCGCTCGGCAGCCTCTTGGAGTGAGAGATTCTCGTGGGCAACTTGGTGAATCAGCCGGTGAAGGTGCGCATCATCGAAATTAAGCCACCACTGCTGTTGATCATCCTCCTGCATGCTGAAGTCCGCTTCATGGAACGCATGCCAAGGACCTAATGGATCGTGGTAGGGACGAAGATTAGGGCCCACTTTGCAACCTGCTATGAAGCTGAGTAGGCACAGCAGGGGACCTAATGTTCGGACCAAGATCACCGAGGTTCTTGCAGCACGCTCTTGCCGTGTCGGACCGCTCCGGAAGGCTGCCATCATTGAATGTTTCGCTCTTACGCGGTCTCTAGCGGGACTGACTGAGAGCGATTGCTCCCTGGCTGTCTGCCGAGTGATGAACTTGACTGACTGGCCGGTCATGTTATTATTTCCTGCCTCCGTAGAGTGACTTGTTGGTCACTGAATTGCGCAGCTGCGGTAACGATCGGCAATTTCGGTCCAAAGCCGTTAATTGATGCGAACGGAATTCTGTCGAAGTGGGTCGGTACGGGGAGCGAGAGGGTTAATAAATCCATCTTCTGGGGTTCTTATGCGAAGTAGCGAGCAAGCGGAAGAGCGAGACTGCGGCAATACTGGTCTTCGACTGCCCCTGCCGAATTGGACTGTGCTGGCAGGATTGGCGGTGCTGCTAACAGGTTGTCAGGCTCACGATACCGCGGTCGATTTCGTTGAGTTCGAAGGACCATGGCGGGTGAATACAGCGCCATTGGAGGGGGTGCCAGAGGAGGTGTTCGTCCAAAGCGGCACGGTGCGCGCCCGACGGGAGATTCCGTTGGCCTTTCAAGTGCCTGGGAGAATTGCGAATCGATACGTTGACGCGGGCGTCAGAGTGCGGGAGGGCGACCTGTTGTTCGAATTGGATCCCAAGGATTTTCTCGATCAGGTGGCTGCGGCGGAAGCGCAATTGCGCGCGGTCGAAGCGGAGGCAACCGAGGCCCGACGGCAACTTGAGCGGCAACGAGAAATGATCCGTACCAATGCCACTAGCCAGATGGCGTTGGAGCAAGCCGAGACGGGTGTCGAGGTGACTCGCCAGCAGGTTGCGGCCGCTCAATCGCAGTTGGCGTTAGCCAAAAACGCGCTCGCTTATACCAAATTGCTGGCCCCCACCGATGGCTTGTTAATCGACGTCACTGGCGAGCCGGCGCAGGTGGTGAGCGTGGGACGCGAGGTAGCGCGGTTGGCCGAAGCCGGCCCGGTTGATGTTGAGGTGGCCTTGCCGCAATCGCTGATCGAGAACGCGCCGCAGTATGGCGAGTGCATCGTCGATAGTAACGGCAAACGTTACCACATCGAGTTGCGCGAGGTTTCCGGTGCGGCCGATCTAGAGAGTCGAACATGGCGGGCGCGCTACCGGGTACTGGCTCCCGATGCCGATTTGCCGTTGGGATCGGTCGTTCGCGTGCGGTTGCCACTGGCACGAGCCCAGCCCGATCTGCGACGCGTTCCGGCCACCGCCGTAGACGAGCGTGCGGGGGGAGCTCGAGTGTGGTTGATCCAGAATCAGCAGGCCGAATCGACGGCCGTTGAAGTCGTCGAATACAAGGGACTGCATTGCATCATTCGTACCGATCTTCCGGTCGGTACACCAGTTATTTCAATGGGAACCCATCTGTTGCAGGAGGGGATGAAGGTGGAGGCCCTGGGGGGATGAAGTTTCCGAATCTATCCGCGCTGGCAGTACGTGAGGGCTCGGTCACGCTGTTTTTTCTTCTGCTATCGATCGGTGGTGGGATCTATGCCTTCCTCTCTTTGGGGCGGGCAGAGGATCCGGCGTTCAAGATACGCGCCTTGGTTGTCTCGGCCATTTGGCCAGGCGCGACTGCCGAGGAGATGGTCGAGCAGGTGGCCGATCGCTTAGAGAAGCGGTTTCAAGAAGTCCCCTACTTCTACCGTGTTGAAACGACGGCCCGCCCCGGTCGCGTCGACATGGTGGTCGAGTTCCAAGATTACACGCCGGGCGAGGAATTGCCTGAGGTGTTGTATCAAGTGCGCAAACGCATGCTCGACGAGGCCCCTTTGTTGCCTGAAGGTGTAATCGGCCCGATCGTCAACGATGACTTTGCCGACGTGTATTTCAATCTGATCTCCATCACTGCACCTGGAGTTCCGATGCGCGAGCTGGTGCGGATTGCCGAGCAGACGCGCGACCGCATCGCCCGCGTGCCAGGGGTGCAGAAGGCAGTGCTGATCGGCGAACGGCCAGAACGTGTCTATGTCGATTTCGACTTGTCGAAACTCCATTCGTTGGGAATTCCCGCCCCCCAGGTCTTCCAGGCGATACGAGCTCAGAACCAATTGGTTCCTGCAGGTTTTTTGGAGACAGCCGGCCCACGCATCTACTTTCGTTCCGCTGCTGATTTGGCCGATGTCGAGCGGATCAAGAGTATTCCGTTGCGAATCGGAGAGCGCATCTTGCCGCTGTCGGAATTGGCGGAAGTGCGGATGGGATATGAAGAACCGCCGCAGTACCTGGTCCGCGCCGGTGGTGAGGATGCCTTGATGATCGGTGTGGTGATGGCCGATGGCGAGAACGGTTTGGAGCTGGGGGACCGGTTGCAAGCCTTTCTTGTGGAGGAACAGGCGCGGCTGCCATTGGGGATCTTCCTGAACCAGTTCACTAACCAAGCCGATGCGATTTCACAAGCCGTCGATCTATTCCAAATCAAGTTTCTCGTCGCGTTGGGCGTTGTCATGTTGGTGACGTTATTGGCATTGGGCCTACGAGCGGGACTGATCGTGGGGATAGCTGTGCCGGTGACGTTGGGAATCACGTTCATGATCATGAGCGCCGTGGGCATCAATCTGGATCGCATTACTCTCGGCGCATTGATCATCTCGTTGGGCTTGTTGGTCGATGACGCGATGATTTCCATCGAGATGATGATCGTCAAACTGGAAGAGGGCTGGGATCGCCTCCGAGCGGCAGCGCACGCCTGGCAGGTGACTGCCGCACCGATGTTGTTCGGTACCCTGGTCACCGTTGCTGGGTTCGTTCCCATCGGTTTTGCCCGCTCCGGAGTGGGAGAATACGCCGGCAACATTTTCTGGGTGTTGATGTATTCTTTGCTCGCTTCTTGGTTGGTGGCTGTAACCTTCACGCCGTATCTGGGGGTGAAGCTTTTACCTAACTACAAGAAGCATGGTGAAGGGGACGACCATCTTTACCAAACGCGTCCCTATCGCCTATTTCGAAGTTTCGTCCGTGGCGGCTTGCGATTGCGGTGGTTGGTAATTCTCGTGACGTTCGGCATGTTGGTAGCAGCGATCGTCGGTTTGGCTGGACCAGTGAAGAAGCAATTCTTTCCGGCTTCGGATCGGCCCGAGGTGTTGATCAATGTGTACATGCCGCAGGGAACCTCGATCCAAGCCACCGATGCCGTCGTTCGCAAGCTAGAGTCGCTGGTGGCGAAGATCCCGCAATTCGATCGCTATGCCAGCTTCGTCGGTGCCGGGGCGCCACGGTTTTTCATCTCACTCAATCCGGAGCAACCCAGCTCGGCTTTTGGCAAGATTGTGGCCATTGCTCACAACGCACATGACCGAGATATCGCGATCAACGAATTGCGGAAGGCCATTGCGGCTGGGGAGTTTCCCGAGGCAAGGATACGCGTAAGCCGCTTACTCTTCGGGCCGGCCGCGGCATGGCCGGTGGGAGTGCGAGTGATCGGACCGGACGCGGACCAGCTCCGTAAAATTGCCCTCCAAGTGCGTGATATCATGGAGGCCAATCCTCATACGGAGAACGTCAATCTCGATTGGAATGAGCGCGCGCCGGTTTATCAGTTGAAGGTCGACGTGGATCGCTTGCGGGCCATGGGATTGACGCCGCTGGATGTGGCCCAACAAGCTCAGTTTTCTTTCGATGGCGTTCCGGTCACCGAGCTGCGGCAGGACATTCGCACCGTACAGCTACGCGCTCGGGGACGTGCCGGTTTGAAGGACTTGGAAAGCTGGAGCAGCCTGGAGATCAAGAATCAGCAAGGGCGAACGATTCCCGTGGCGCAGTTGGGGGAACTGGAAGTCCGTTTCGAAGAACCGGTTATCAAACGGTACAACCGTGAAATGATGCTGGCCGTCCAGTGCGACAACATCGGTGCCGAGTCCCCGGATGTCGCCACGGAAGTATGGAACGATCTGGCGGAGCTACGTGAGCGATTGCCCATCGGCTACCGTTTAGAACAAGCGGGTACCGTGGAGAACTCTGAGAAAGCCAACGCGTCGATCAACAAGCTGGGGCCAGTCATGTTCGCGCTGATGCTCGTCTTCATCATGTTGCAGGTTCGTACCTTCAACGGTGCGTTTACCACGCTAGCCACCGCTCCTTTAGGGGTGATCGGTGCGGTCGCCGCATTGCTGCTCTTCAATCAGCCCTTCGGATTCGTGGCGCTGCTGGGGTTGATTGGTCTGGCAGGAATCTTGATGCGCAACACACTGATTCTGACGCAGCAGGTTTCGGATAACTATTTCGCCGGGATGTCACCCGAAGATTCGATCGTGGAAGCGGTGGTACGTCGCGCCAGGCCAGTGTTGCTAACGGCGTCGGCCGCCATGTTGGCCTTCATTCCGTTGACGCACGACGTTTTCTGGGGACCGATGGCGTACGTATTGATCGGAGGCGTTGCCTCTGGAACGGTGATTACTCTCCTAGCAGTTCCGGCGCTTTATAGCCGCTACTTCTTGGCCCGCCAACGTCGTCCCAATGTTGGTGAGGAAGCTGCATCCGTTTAGGTTGCATTGACATTCTGTTAGGACGAAAAGGGTTCAGTTTGGTGCCGTCAACTCCTTTAGGGATTGTCAAGAGCGGGTGAGGGCTCGCCATAATTTTGCTTGTTTTTCTCCATGGCGTTGAGGATCAGGAGGAGTTTGAGCATGACGGCGCCCAAGGCAACCTTCTTCGGCTTTCCTTGGGCAAGTAGACGTTGTTAGAACGCTTTCATGGTATCGCCGTGGCGCACGGTGACGATGGCCGCCATGTAGAGGACCTTGCGGATGTTGGCTCGGCCAGCCGATGTGCTGCAGCGGCGCTTTCAGTGGCTACGCCGCTGGCGCTCTGCCCTGGGGTTTCATGGCGTTGCCCCTTCGGGGCGAATTGTGGCATTGGGGAATTCTGGTGAATTCCACGACTGGTAGGCCGTGCCTGCGGGACTGAAGTATATGGGAATTCTGGCGAATTCCACTACTGGTGGATATGGGAATTCTGGAGAATTCCACTACTGGTGGGTGGATATGGGAATTCTGGAGAATTCCACTACTGGTGGGTTTTAGCGAGAATTGGCGTCCCCGGGATTTCTGTCAGAAAATACGATATCGCGACGATGCGACCATGGGTCGTCGGCATACCGCCAATGCGTGACTGTCGGCTCTCCAGGTTTCCAACTGTAGAAAGCCTCGCATTGATCAATCAGCGTAGGAAACTCGATTAGTCCCTCTTGGGGCTGCCGCAATAGAACGCCTAAAGATTCCAATTCCTCCCTGTACTGCCAAATACGATCATATTCGATCTGCAAATCGATGCGGCTTTCCGCAATCTCATCGGCATACATGGAACCGGCGGTACGGTTGCTTTGCCGCAGCAATCGGCGCAGATCCGCCTGCCGACTGGTCACGGTACGATAGACCGACAAGATGTCTTCGGCAATCGATTTCACCAAAGGCAGCATTGCATTGGCTTCGTCGAGTGTGAAGCGTTTGGTATTCGGGCGATCAACTTGCGACTGCATCATTTCTTTGGCCTCGTGGGAGAGCTATTCAGCTCACCTGGGACGCGACTGCGTCTCCCCTGCCCACACTTCGGAAGGCAGGAGCGAGCAGCATCAATCATCGGTTTCGTGGCTGGTTTAACCTTAGCGTAATCACTCCACCCTGCAGTCGGCAAGTGCTGTTAAGGACGCCGCAAATTGAGGCGCAAGGGGTGCCTGGGCGCCCTAAAGGGCTGGGGGTAAAAAACTCACGGCCAAAGCCGGTCTACGCTGATCGAGGAACGTGAGAAGGTCTTGGAAAGCAATCCGGCCAATGGCAGGCTCCTGGGAAAGATTCCCGAGATTGCAACACAGACCAGGACGGTCCTGCGACCGGCAAAAGGGAGGGTGATGATTCGCGCTGCGGACGACCGTTGGCAGTCTTGCGAACCAAAGCTCGACCGCGGCACTGCTTCGTACTGATGCCATAATATCATTGGCTGCCGGCGGAACGTCGCCCCCAGTGAAACTCTTCGGCGGCGTCGGATGCTCCCGTAGCGGCCTTGGGTAGCCACCAATCAGGAATCGGTCGGTCGCAGACTGAACGACGATCGAGTTCCGCGCCGACCGCAGGCGATCTCGGGCCCCGAGCATCGATCCGCGCAGATACTTGGCAGGCACGCATCGGCGCATAAGGCTAGCAGACATGCGCCGCGAAAGAACCGATTAGCAAGCGACGGGACGCACGCGGGATACTTCCCCCGGCCCTATGGGCTCAATGCATCTTATTTCTTGCGATGGCGAATTCGAGCGCGCATACGCCGCTTCTTCCGACCGATCTTACGTCGTCCCTTACCGCTTTTCTTTACTCCCACAGGCTAACACTCCTTCCCTAAAATCAGTTCTTGGTGAGGCTACATCCATCTACATCCATCATTGTCCTCGCAACGCGGTACCGTGGCCCTTTGTGGAGAGTATCTTTTTTCCGCAGGCGGTACCCACGTTTCTCGCGAGCCCAATAGGTTAACGCGCCGCGGCTCGTTTTTCCAGGCACTTGCCGCCAATTGCTGATCGAAATTGGCTGTTACCGACCATGCACCTGCCGCGTTTGACGATCAATGGCGGTCGATAGCGTTCCCGCCCTGCCGGCTACCAAGACTCGTCAACTACTGACATTCAACGCCGACAACGCCTGCCGAAACCGCTCCATAGCGCGGGCGCGATGAGATAGAACGCTTTTAACGGCATCGCCCAATTCGGCAAAAGTTCGATGGTATTCGGATATTTCAAAGAGCGGGTCGTACCCGAAACCAAAGCTACCCCGCGGTTCGGACAGAATCGTCCCCCAACACTTTCCCTCGGCGACCGCGTGTACTTGACCTGACGGAGACGCGAGAACCAAGGTGGAGACGTAATAGGCACGCCGCTGTTGACCAGCGGCAGTGCCAAGCTCGGTCAGAAGTTTGGCATTGTTCTGCTCATCGGTCGCGTTGGGCCCCGAGTATCTGGCGGAGTGCACTCCTGGGCGGCCACCTAGGTACGGCACACACAAGCCACTATCTTCGCCAATGACCCATTGGCCAAGGTGTTGCGCCTGTTCGACGGCTTTTAAAGTGGCGTTTTCAAGGAACGAGTCCCCCGGCTCTTCCACGTGCAGCGGAGACTCAAAGTCATCGAGGGAACGAAGTGTAATTCCCAGCGGCTGCAAAAGAAGTTCCATCTCGTACCGCTTCTTGCGGTTATGTGTGCCCAAAACCAACTGCTGCGGCATGCGTTCGGAGGAAGGGAGCGGCGTGGGCGTTACCTGCTGCGATGTATTCATGGATTTCGCGAAGAATCGGTTAGTAACGCACGGATCACAGATCGCACGGGATCGGTTTCATGGAGCCAGTGAGGACTATTGCCAGCAACTTACCTTGCGCAAGGCACTACTTCAAATGAAGCACTTTTTGCGGCAAGCCCCGCTAGGAAACAAGGCAATGGTATTTTTACGTCCCTCTCAGGCGCTGTCGCGCCTCCAGCTTTCTGGAGCGTCCCCTGCGGGACTACAACCGCATTGGAGACGGCGAGGGGCAAAGAGCTTACTCCTGGCCATCATCCGATGCGATTTCCACCTGATTGAGCACTTGATCGATGCCAGGCTCTAGCTCCACTAAACGCTCCAGCAGTGCAGCATCTTCCTCCGATGGGACTTTACCGGTAATCGTAGCGGTCCTTCCGTCCAGATAAACCTCGATATCGGAGTATTTTGCGGGAAGCGGTAGCCGCGCCAAGCGGGAGTTGATCTCTTGGGAGCGCTCCGCCACAGGGACTGGCTCATACTGGAAACCGAGTCGGATCGTCGCCCGGATAGGCCCTTGATTTTGCTGGCCATTCCGCTGGCCAAATCCCCCGAAGCCTCCGAAGCCTCCAAATCTTCCGAAGCCACCAAGCCCACCAAAGCGGCCTCCTAAGGCTCCTAATCCCCCTAGATTGGTCAGAGCCGCGGCTGTGGGGCTGGAAAACGTCGAGGCACCAAAGGTGGAATCAAAGCCACCCAGATTTTGCCCCAAAGAAACCAGGGGAGCCGAAGTGCCGCCGGCTCCTCCACTGCTATTGCTTCCGTTATTCGTGTTTGCTCCCGAATTAGCCGACGATAATCCGCTGAGTCCAAATGAATTGGTTCCCAACCCGAAGTTGCCGAACCCATTGCCAAATCCACGCGCTGCCTGTTGGGCGAACACGGCATGGTGATGGGCAGCGGCGATGAACCAGACGAACGCGGCAAGTACCGTTCCCCTTGTTCGTGATGCTCGCGATCGTTTCATAGCAGAGTCTCCGCAAACAGTGCAATTCAGCTCCCGATGCCCGCAGGAGCTGCTGCGGCCATCGATGGGGCTGAAATCTACAGCCACGTTACGCTTTGATACCGTTCCCAATTATACCGTGGTGGAGGCACCAGGTTATCATTTAGTTGGTCAACCTCGTCGTCCTTGTTGGCAGCACAGTGCGAGACCCTAGCAAGCTGGTCACCGCACGGCATGTGCCCATAATTGGAAGCCCCTATCTAATGGAACCGAGTTGCCGGACGGTTGTTGCTGTTCCGAAGTCACGAATACTTAGATTCCAAGATTCCGAGGGGGCGGGCGAACTACGTGGATGATGATTTCATCGGCTGCCGGCAAGGACTTGGTTGGGAGAGGATGTGTTGAGCTTCCGCCATTGGAATGCACGGCGCACTTCTGTTCGGGATAAGGTGACTTTTTCGACGCTCTTGTGGTTTCGTTCGGGCAATGGGTGACGGCGAATCTCTTCGGCGACTTGGAGTGAGTGAATGATGAGGAACGTAGGAAGGTTGCAACGCGGAACGCGCTCTCGATGGTGGCTATGCGGGATGCTAGCGATACTGGCCGTGACGGCCGGCGGAGTGGGCGTGCGCGGGCAGGATACGGCCGTGGCAACGCGGCTGAGCGCCCCCAAATTGTTTCCCGAACGTACGTTGGCGTATTTTCGCATCGATGACGTCTCTCGGTTGCGTGCGGATATGGCGGAAACCAGCTTGGGGCGACTCAGCGATGACGACCGGATCAAACCGATTCTGAGTGAATTCTATGGATCGCTAGTACGCAACATGCAGCAATTGCAGGATGCCATCGGGTTGAATCTTGATGAACTCCTATCCATTCCCAACGGGGAATTCGCCATCGCCCTGTTCGCTGGCGAAGCCAGCCGCAGTGAACCCGCTCAAGAGGAAGGCGGAGAGGGGAGGCAACGCGGTAGCAATCGCGACCGCCAACCGGTGGTGGCGGTATTATTGGATGCCGGTCCGGAAATCGCCTCAGTGCGGCTGTTGTTGCATCGCATGGATGAGGAGGCGACGAAAAGTATGTTGCTTGAGGAAAAGGAAGTTGGGCGGTTGACCCTCCATCGCTATCGCCATCCCCATCGTTCCCGCCAAGCCTTCGGGTATTTCATCGATGATTCCGTGATTGTCGCTTGCTCCGATCCGGAATTCCTCGAGCTTTTAGCCGACAAATGGATGGGGGGACTTCCTGACGCCAAGACGATGGCCGACAACCGCAAGTTCACGCAGATCATGGCGAAGTGCGTGGGGGCTGAGGGCGAGCGTCCTCAGATGTCCTTTTACGTTGACCCTTTAGGGTTGGTGCGCCAATTCGTACCACGCAACGCGGGTACCTCGATGATGCTCGCCATGCTTCCCGCCCTCGGGTTGGACGGCATCGAAGCGGTGGGGGGAAGCTGGATCATCGGTCCTCCCGGGTTCGACGCGATTTCCCACCTCCATGTGCTCCTGAGCAGCCCACGTAGAGAATTGTTGGCTTTATTGCGTCCCCAGGCAGGGTCGACGACCCCCGAACGCTGGGTCCCTGAATCGGTCAGCTCGTATGCCACGGTGAATTGGGATCTGCAAGCAACGGTGGAGGCTTTTGAGCGCATTTACAATCAGTTTCGTGGTGAAGAGGCTTTGGAGCAGGAAGTGTTCGCGCGCGTCCGCGATCGCTTTGATATCGACGTGCGGCGAGACGTCCTCGAAAACCTGCAAGGTCGTCTATCGATTGTGCAAGGAATTGTACGTCCGGCACGCCTTAACAGTGCATCGAACGTCTACGCGTTTCGCTTGATCAATCCGGATGCGCTAGAGAACAACGTGTTGCCCAAGCTGATCGCGCAGCTGGAACAGCGCACGGAAGTCAGCCGCGAAACCTTCGGGCCGCTGAAAGCGTTCGTCGTGCGCCCCAATCGTGCCGTTGCCTCCGATGCCCCCATCCGACAGCCGGAGATCTGTTTTGCTGTCGTTGACGATTATCTCGTAATCTCGGATAGCACCTATATGATGCGTCAATTGGCTGGCTGCTTGAACGGCACCATTGATGCCCTGGCTGACTCGCTCGAGTTTCAATTGATCAATGATCGGATCACCGAACAGTTGCAGGGCCGCCAATGTGCGGGAATCTCTTACTCGCGCCCCGAAGAATCACTGCAGTTGTTCTACGAATTGGCTCGCGATCCGAAAAATCGCGACCGTCTCCGCCAGTTTGCCGGTGAACGGGGATTCTTCCGCGCCCTGTTGGAGACATTGGAAAAACACGAATTACCTCCATTCTCCGTGATTTCCAAGTACCTGGCGCCAGGCGGCAGCTTCCTGGTCGACGAAGAAACCGGCTTGCATGTGATGTCTTTTTCACTGCGTCGCCAGTGATCTACCGCGTCGCTATGTCGGTGCGGCCCGCGGTTGCGATTGATCCCGTTGCGGGCCCAGGTTTCTTCTCAGCGCCAGGTTGTACTCGATCACCGCTCGGCGAAATCGAGCAGCACGATCGTCGGCCCGTCAGCCGATATTTCCAACTCGGCGCTGTCCAGATCTAGGGGATCTTCCGGCCCGTCGTCCTCCAGCCGGCTGATACGAAACGGTTCGGTCGGCACTCCACTGGCATGGTCGATATCGAGTCGACCGTTGCCGTTACGATCGATAAACGCAACGGCTGCCTGACTCCCCAGCGGCACACCCTGCAAGACCAAGGTGGCGACCCCCGCTGACGTCAACTTGGTGCGTGCCGCCACGGATATCGTCTGACCATCATGCAAGCGTCCGACCGTCGGAACCGCCCAAGCGACGATATCTTCTCCCGGGAGGGCGACCTCTCGTGGTACTAGCACGGTAACGGCAAGGATCCCTGTCGGGCGCTGCACCATGCTGGTGGCAGCTCGCGGTGGAGGACTGAGGCGAATCTCAGGAATCCAACCAAACCGGAAGCTCAACGACGCCAGGATTGCAGCAACGACCGACAATCCCAACAGCCAATTACCTCCGCTCTGTTTCCAGTAATTGATTGCCGTAGCCACCGGTTCACACTCCCAATTCCGGTCGAGGATTCGCTAATGCAGCTGAGTATAGTTTACTCGAAGCCCAAGCTACTGCGGCGCAAGATACGGAACTTCGACGCAGCGCCCGCATCGATAGTTCCCATCCAGAACTGGGAGGCCCGTCACCGTTACTAGAAGAGCACCTGCACGCCAACACTCCCACCATGCACGACAATCTCATCCTTAACCAAGACCGATGTGCCCGATGATGGTGAGATCACCTGCGGACGCTGTTCCGGGATCGTTGCAATACGGGGCAAATACCACAATTCGTAGCCCGCTGTGATCCGCACGCTGGGCGTCACACTGTAACTGGCGAAGTAGCCGACCTCGATCAAACCGGCGATATCGACGTCGGTGTCCCCCGCGTTCAGGATGATGGTTCCGGCATTGTTCAAGTAAGTTTGGCTCTCTGCGAAATTTGCATAAACGCCGCCTTTGGCACGAACTCCCATATTCGTTCGCAGCGTCACCGGATACATCGCTTCGACCCCAAGCTGCACTCCGACCATCTCATTGTCCACCGATTGCAGGAACAGCCCGTTGCCTACCACGGAGTTGGAGGAAGCAAATCCGAAATCCTCTTCGTAATCGACGTAGCGAATCCCGATCATGGTAGAAACAACGTCCCATTCCCACCACTTGCGGTTCAATTCAATGCTATTGAGTTGAGCACGCCAGGATTGCGCGTGGGCATCGGCGTTGTTGAATGCGGATACCTCGTTGCCAGTGTATCCGCCCGTCGGAAAGAAGCGGCTCTGCAACGTTCCGCTGGCCGTGACCGAGCTGTTTCGTCTCCAGTCGTAGGGCCCGATGTAACTCACTTCCCATCCGTCGACGCAATTCATCATCCAACCGAAGGTATAGCGGCCACCGATATCGCCCCCCATTTCATACTCGAAATCTGAGAGGAAGGCATTGCGCGACAGGGAGAACCGCTCGTCTCCTTCACGGCGCAACCATAGTGCCTCGTAGGAACCATAGCCGCGGATATTGCACCCGGGAACGCACGGATTCGATACGGCAGGTCCCAGAAGGTCGGCGCGGTGCGGCGCGAAGTATCCAGCAGGCTGGACCGCGGAGGCGGTGCGGGTACCTTGCGCTGCTCCTAGCAAGTCGGCACCGACCTGCGCCGAGCCAACACGTGGAGACCGCTCCGCGCTGGCCGTCATCACGCTGACCGGCGCGTGGGCATTGTCCAAAATGAGCCCCTGAGTGGTTTGGCCCTGAACCAGGTGTCCCCACAGGGCAATGGGCACGGCGATGGCATACATGATGGAGATGCGACGGAACGACGAGGCACTGCGACGGGGCTGAGCAGTGGCACTCTGTGGCATGCGGTTATTCATCACCTACCTCTACGGTTTGAAGACGATAAAACTAGGGTATGGTTGTTAAGCGAAACGCATGGCCGAACGCTGGCATGGGCAACCTCCGACCCGCGTGATTCCCCACACCACACTTCGCTCGACGCTTTTATCCAAATGGTTCAATTACTCTCGCATCGCTTGCACACGGTCGATCACCGGGTGCAGCGACTGGGAACGTACAAACTGCAGAATCTCGCGCGCTTCACGATCCGTAGCCACGACGCCACTTACCACGAGCTGCTCATCTTCCGCACTGACAATTATCTGTCCGTTCGGGTGCAGGGCCGATAACGTCTTGGTCAATCCTTGGGCCAGTTCGGTCAACTTCACCATCCGCGAGTCCTCTTGCACCTCGACGGGATAGACCTGACACACCGATTTCCCTACGGTCGACTGCGATAGCACGGCAATCTCTGTCTTGCCCGGACGCACGCCAACTACCAGCAGGGATCGGCTCACTACGGTCGCTTGGCAGATCTCTTCATCACGCACGGCAACCCTGACCGGAACTTCGCCATCCTCGATCGACTTGGCCACACCAACGGTGGTGGCGATGGACTGAGAAACTCGCTCCAGCGCACCATGCCGGAATTCCATCGGTGGAAACTCCGGAGTGCGACGCGGCGGCAAGCCAGGCTTGGATTCCGCATCTTCGGCAATGGTGGTGTCGACCGACTGCGGAATGCGCAGTGCGGATGCTGGACGCACGGCCGCACTCGTTTCCGCTTGATCAGCGGCGGCCACGGAGCGAGCCACGGCAGTTTGAGGCAATCGACTTGGCGGAATCACCGCCGGTGCTGCCCGCCTTACCCCATGTGCCACCAGAGGCCCAACCGGGGGCAGCGAACTTGGTGCCGACGTCGCATGTTGGTCCTGCGCAACCTGGGAACGGTCTGGCAACGACATCGCTTCACGCTTGGCGTGAGATGGAGCAGATTGCACTCCCACCTTATGGCTCCCTTCCTCAGCTGCCAGCCGGCTGCCGGTGCCGCCTGATACATGCATTAAAACTTGCGGCGGCGCTTCGGAGAGCGACGGCATTGGGCTCGATGCCGGAGATGGCGTATTAAGTGGTAACAAACTCGGTACAGGCAATGGGTTGTGCGCTGTACCAGCAATGGAACCTTCAGCTTTGATGCCAGTGGGCATACTGGGGCTGGCAGCCGTCCCATCCCCCTCCTCCGTTCGTGGTGGCGTGGCAAGACGCACCGTTGCTGGGGGACGCAGATTGGTGGAAACCGCCAACGGATGCGGTGCGGGCTTCTCCTGCACGGGACCTGCGGCGGTTACATTCTGTGGTTGCCGATCCGCATTCAATGTCGAGGGAGAGGTGAGCCGAAACGCCACTCCCCGTCGCGCGACATTCTTGGACGACTGGTCAGCGAGGTTCGTCTTCGGCGGGATGGTCGTCAAGCGAGCCGTTTCATTAGGTGCTGCGTGGATCGGACGGGCGGTGGCCGTTGCCTCCACTGCGTCGATGATCAGAGAGCCTTCGTGATATTCTCCCGGCAACCGCATCTCGGTTGCATCTGTCCGGTCGCCTGAAGCAGCGACGCCACGATCATCGCTGATCTTCAATTCAACACCTGGCCGTACGGGTGCATCCAACTCATCGGGAATAAGACCGCCGACGCGCTCGGGAGATGCCACCTGGTTGGCCGTCGTCGGGACCGTGGGTAATTGGATGGGCAGCGCTGCCCGTGGGACGACCGTGGGTTGATCCGCCAAGCTGGAATCGCCGCTCGCCATGGCAGTTCCGATAACCGCCATCGTCGCCACGCAACGCGCGAGTTTCTTGCACATCGTTCGGCGTCGTCTTGGCAAGTGCCGAGCCATGAATACCCCCTTCTTCGGGTCATGCTTGCTTTGCGATTGCCCTAGACTTCGGGCGGTGCCGGCAGCTGGTAACTGGGATGTACCGCGCCGACGAGAATCTCACTGTTGGGGTATCGGGAAAGCCGAATGTAAAAATTGAACGATTTTGACAATTGCATCGGCGATGCCAGTGGCAACAATTGCGCAGAGCATCGGTCGGCGGCTGTTGCCTTGGCCGCTCCTCAGCTTGCGTTCGAGATGTGCCGAACGGGGCAGCCGCGCAGGCGGAACAGACCGAGCGATGCCGTAGAGGGCGGAAAACGCTCTGCCGAACCTTTACAGAACTTGTCTCCGCGTCCGGAGCGTGGTGACCGAGCGGTCAGAAGAGCTAGACGCTCCCTTTCAAGAAGGATTACGGTCACCCCAGGCAGGGGTACCTGGCTTGGGCCACGGCCGCACCAAGCCTACAGTTCGCCTACTCCAGACACTGCGCCGCAAGGCGATGCCGGCGCCGTGCCGTCGCTCGCCAGCCAGGTTCAAGCGGCGCCCATACCAGCCGATTTGGTGGTGATGGCGGTAGAAATCATCGATCAGAAGCGCTCTTCCTCGACAGCGGTGGTGAGTGGATCTTCGTCCTGTTGGCGCACCCCGGGAACGACCGGAGTGACATTGACTTTGCTTCGCTTCAATTCCTCGATTTGAGCAGCCATGCGCTGAATGAGATTGGCGATCTCCGTACCGGCCTGCTCGCCAATATGAACCGACAGGGCTTTTCGAGCGTTGTAACTCAACCCGAGTTGTTGACTCATGATCCATCCATCTCCTGAAAAAACCAGTTAGAATAGGGGGCAACACCGATAAGACAAGAGCTAGTCTACTTGGCACGTATCCGTGTTTCAACTGTTACCTTACTCCACGGTTACGCTCTTGGCCAGGTTTCTTGGTTTATCCACGTCGCAACCTCGCAGCAGGGCGATTTCGTAGGCTAACAACTGCAGCGGCACGGAGGCAACGATTGGCTGTAAAAAGTCTTCGATGGAGGGAACGTGGATCACATCATCGGACAGCTTGGCGACGTGCGGATCGTCATGATCGACGACTGAAATGACCGGGCCACCGCGCGCTTTGACTTCCTGAAGATTCGACAGAACTTTGTCGTACACCGTACCCTGCGGGACGATGAAAACGCTCGGTGTATGCTCGTCGACCAAGGCAATGGGGCCGTGCTTCATTTCGGCTGCCGGATAACCTTCGGCGTGGATGTAGCTGATTTCTTTCAGCTTGAGGGCTCCCTCCAGGGCCGTGGGGAAATTGTACTTGCGGCCCAGGTAGAGAAAGTTGGTCGCTTGGTAGTATTTCTTGGCGATCTCCCGTACCTGCTCGTGGCACGCTAGCGCTTGTTCAACTATCGCCGGCAATCGTTCCAACTGGGCGATAATGCGTTGCCCTGCCTCGAAGCTGACGTGGCGCAGACGGCCGAAGTACAAGGCCAGCATGGCCAGCACGGTCAATTGACTGGTGAACGCCTTCGTCGATGCCACGCCAATTTCCGGCCCGGCATGCAAGTAGATACCGCCGTCGGCCTCCTGCGCGATACTGCTACCGATGACATTGCAAATCGCCAAAGTCGGGTGGCCTTTGCGCTTCATTTCTCGTAGGGCCGCCAAAGTATCCGCTGTTTCGCCGCTCTGCGTGATGCCGAAAATGATGGTTCCGGGGTCGATCGGCGGGTTGCGATAACGCAGCTCGCTCGCATACTCGACTTCCACCGGAATCCGTGCCAGCTCCTCGATAAGATATTCGCCGACGAGCGCCGAATGCCAACTCGTGCCGCACCCCGTAAGGATAATTCGTTGCACGGCGCGCAATTGACCGGTGGTCAGGTTGAGGCCTCCGAATTTGGCGGTAGCGTTGTCATGGTCGATACGCCCCCGCAAGGCGTTCTGAATTGACTTGGGCTGCTCATAGATTTCCTTGAGCATGTAATGCTCGTAACCCTCGAGTTGGACTTCTTGGGAATCGTTGTTGAGCGCCTGTATTTCCGGTCGAATTCGTCCCTGGTCACGGTGCAGCACCTGGATGCTGTCAGGACGGACGACGGCGATCTGATGGTCGGCAAGATAGATGATCCGCTCGGTGGCTCCGACCAGAGGCGACGTGTCGCTGGCGATAAACTGCTCGTTCTTGCCGACGCCGATGACCAAGGGACTGCCGCAGCGAGCAGCGATCAATAGGTCGTCAAATTCGCGAAAGAGAATGGCCAAACCGTAGGTGCCTCGCAACCGCGCGATCGTTTGCTGAACCGCCTCGATGCAGTGCTGAATGGTCAGTGAACCATCTCCGGCCAACTGCTGCACCCCATCGGCGATCAAGTGCGCTATCACTTCGCTGTCGGTCTGTGAGGCAAATCGGTACCCCTTGTCGCTCAACTCCTCCTTCAGGTTCTCAAAGTTTTCGATGACGCCGTTATGGACCACGGCCACCAGACCGTTGCCGCCCAGATGCGGATGGGCGTTCTCGGGGGTGGCTGGGCCGTGGGTAGCCCATCGCGTGTGCCCAATGCCCAAGGAGGCGGGGACGTCGCCGTCGATCGCTCGCCGCCGCACCTCCGTCTCCAGCTCCGCTACGCGACCGGCAACCTTGATCACTCGAATCGAATCGCTGCTGCGGAGTGTGGCGATTCCCGCACTGTCATAACCGCGGTATTCCAAACGCTGCAGACCAGTCAACAGGTACGACGTGGCGTCACGGCGTCCGACATATCCAACAATTCCGCACATGGTCAAATCTTTCGCAAAAGGCGTTAGGGGACTCGGGCGACAGCGGGCATAGCGTAGGCCACTGCATCGAATATCAACCACCGCTTCTCCACTTGGACCGAAACGAGGCTGTCTACTTCCAAGGTAGCTTCACCTTACTCAAGAGCCAGTCATCGAAGGGAAAAAACAACGCTTGCCGCCAGATCGAAGGCGTTCCGCCCCGTCCAGCGTATGCGGAATGAATCGCCTATGCGGAAGCTTCCGCTTGATTCAACTATAACGCCAAAGAAAAACGATGTGAGGAGGGACGTCGATCGACAGGCGATCCCCGCAGGCGGCCACTGGATGCCCGCGGGTGATCGCGCAGGTGGCGCGAAATGGTCTGGTTGTTCCCTCGTGTACGACGGCCACTCGGGGCCTGCCGGTCGGTGGGCGTTGAGCGCCGCTGCTGAGCGATTGACCATGTGACCATGCCGGCGTTTCCGAGATGGGCAGGCTATCGCAGCAGAGCGCGGGAGATGTCGCGGAACTGCTGAACTAGCGGGGCGACTAGTCCTGCGCACACAATAGCGTTTCTTCCAACCAGTGACGCCATTTGCGGACCTGCTCGGCGGAAAGGTCGCTGGGATTTGCTGCAGTAAGGTGCGCTTGCCGGTTCCCAGGCAACCACAGCACACTGGACTCGACAATCCCGCTTTCGTCCACCTCCAATCGCAACTGCAGCGGCTGTTCTGGACGGAACTCAGGGAACGCCTGCTGGATGTCCACGTATCCCAAGCGTCGCCAGTCGCGCCCACCGGTCCGTGCGCTTTCCAAAAACTGCACCACGTGGCGTCCTGTTCCCGCGGAAGCGTCTTTGGGGAGTTTGATCCCTTTGCGGAAAGATGCGGGAATCGGCCCTCCGCGCGGCAATACCACGCGCGGACGAAGCGCACCGGAGGCGCCCGCCACGACGGCGAAATCATAGGCGGTACAACTGAAACCGTGCAACAGGCCACGCTCATCGGTCGTCAATTGTGAAGTGTAGTGCGCCTGAACGGCTGCACCGCGGGCCAGCTCGGTTTCGTCCAGTCGGGTGAAGGTCGCCGATTTGGGCAGTGCTCGACGCAGGCACTGTTGCAATGGTTTCATCTGCAACAAGGCACCGCTGAGCAGGACAGCATGCAGCCGATCACCGGGGACCTGCCCCGCGGCGATCACCTCATGCACGAATTGCAATAATGTTTGGCTGAGATCGGGACATATTTGCAAGAACTGTTCCGTCGTGAGCATCTCCTCGACAGTGGCGTCATGCCACTGAAATCGCACCTCTACCCTGCCCGCGCGAATCAACCGATCCAATGCCAGTTCGACCGTGCGCTGCAATCTTGTGGCTGCCGCCAGGTCTTCACGTATCGAACGATCGGTATTGGCAGTCAGCCGACTGGCCAGATACTCTGCCAACCTCGCTTGCCAACGTTGCAATCCCAGACGCCAATCCCCCACGACCAATCGTTGATGCACCTGGCCATCATGGCAGTGGAGCAAAGCCACCTCCATCGCCGAACCGCCCAGGTGGATGGAAAGCAGGTAGCGATCCTCCAGGGACTTTTCCGGCGCCAACTGACGCTGCACGTCGTACCAGTTCAACCCAGCCGCCAACGGCTTATCAAGGAGTTGCACCAGGTCGAGCCCCGCGATCTGGCAAGCGGCACGAATGGCGCGTCGATGCAATTGATCGTAGCAGCCGGGAATCGTCACCACGGCGCCGCCGATCGAGCTCTCCAGCTTCGCCGCCGCCGATTGGGCGATGTGACGCAGCATGGCGGCCGTGAGGACCTCTGGGGGCACGGTGCGTCCTAGAAAAGGGCGTTGCAACTCGCGCAATCCAATCCACCGCTGAAAACTGTGGACGATCCGATCGGGGTGGGACTGCCGTAGCGCCGCAGCGTCTGCACCAAAGCGGACACGATTGCCATCGTTCCAAATAATGTTGCGCACCGGTTTTGCCTGGCCACCCTCGATGGCCAGCACGTGCGGACCGACGGCCGGGTCGTAGACGGCGGCCGTCGAGGCCACCATGCCTAAATCGATCGCCAGTATGGTCGCCGGTCGGGTCATTGTCGAGCGATCCGCAGCGACGCTCGTGGAGGCCGTTTCCACCGTCGCGCGCGGCGAGGGGAGCAGCGAAGCGCCCGGCGAAAAGGAATGTCGGGTGAGGTTCAGCTCCCGCAGCGCTTCGAGAAGTTCCTGGGCGCTGCCGTAACGATCCTGCGGCTCCTTCGCCACCAGCTTCTGAAACACTGCATCCAATCGCAAGTCGACTTCTGGGCGTACCACGAACAACGGTGGTGGCTTCTGATGGAGCTGAGCGCGCGCCACCTGGAGCTTGTCTCCAGAGAACATGGGGCGCCCAGTCAGCAGGAAGAACAGAGTTGCCCCGAGGCTGTAGAGGTCACTACGCGGGTCGACGCCCTCGGCATTCTCTATCTGTTCCGGAGACATGTATTCGGGGGTCCCCATGAAGATCCTGCCCCCCTCCTGCTTCTTGGCAGAGGCGGAGAACTGGGCGAGACCGAAATCGAGCACCTTGACGAGCCCCTCGCGCGTGAGCATCAGGTTGCCAGGCTTGATGTCACGATGAATAATCCCTCGCTGATGCGCGTAGGCTAGGGCATTGGCCACCTGTTCTAACACATGGACCGCCTCACCTGTCGATAAGGGGCCTGCAACACGCACCAATCGCGACAGCAGCTCCCCCTCCACCAGCTCCATAACCAGGTAATGCTCTTGACCGAAAGAGCCGGCATCGAACGCCGTAACAATGTTCGGATGCATCAATTGAGCAATGGCACGGATCTCGGCAAAAAAAACGCTCCAGTAAATCCGGTCGCCGAGAGAACTCGCGGCTGAGCACTTTCAACGCCACGTGGCGATTCATCGTGCGGTGTTCAGCGCGGAAAACTTGCCCCATGCCTCCGGCGCCGATCGGTTCCAACAATAAGTATTCGCCAAGAACACCCAACGGTCCGCGGCGCGACGAAGACGACGCCAGCGGCTCCCAGTCGAAGTCGCCATTACCTTCCTCGTCGGTGAGAAATCGCGTCGCGTCATCGATAAGCGGGGGAGGATCTTGGCTCGGCTTGGGGGTATGTTCTGACATTCCAGTACCGATCGCAGCACTCAACACCCTGAGGCTGGAAACAAAATGGAAGGGACTCTTTCCCAGGGGAAGCGTCGTCCTCAGGATACCTCTATTGTAGCTGCCATTAGCACTTGAGACGCAAGTCTACTGCCAGATCGCTATTTTTGCTCGCGATAGGTGCTAACAGCCGCGTAGATCAGGATTGCTGCGGCGATAACGAAAAGAACGTCGGTGACAATGCTCGCCCCTTTAAATGGGGCTGATAATGCCATGCCTGACAGGGCCATCACGAGATCAGCCGCGAAAAGCAGTAGAACCAGGATAGCAATGACCATCCCCGTCAAACAAAGTACCTTGGGCATTAGCCAACCTTTTTGGCTTGTAGCAGAAAAGTTCACTGGAACGCCTCGATGTCGTGTCTTCCCAGGCGAATCCCTAACACGTCCGCCAGCGGCCTGCTATCATACAGAATCGCTTGGCAGGGCTAGAAGCTCACTCGCGTAGTATAATTCAACATTTTCCAATGTCACCCATACTCCCTATCCGTCCCGTCTTGTCGCCGGGGGGAGGGGCCAATGATGGCAATTTTAACGTTCTCGACGACGTCTCATGCCCCCTAGGGTGGAGTTCCCTCGTCTCATGGATGCTGATACCACTTGTCCGCCACCAGAATTCTCCCCAGCTTCGATTGGTGAGCACCTTCGTCGGCACATGCCTGTCACCGCCCGCTGGGCGTACTTCGATCATGCCGCCGTTTCCCCCCTGCCGAGTTTGACACGCACCGCCATGCAACAGTACGTCGATGAGGCGGCTGAAGTGGGGGACGTCGCCTGGCCTGCGTGGGCTCAAAAGCTAGCTTCAGCGCGACACCTCAGCGGTCAGCTGGTCGGTGCTCATGTCGAGGAGATTGCGCTGATTCCCAACACCACCTATGGAATCAATATCGTCGCCGAGGCGTTTCCCTGGAGGGAAGGAGAAAACGTCGTCGTCCCGAACAACGAGTTTCCCTCCAACTTGTTGCCGTGGCGGAATCTGCAGCGGCGAGGCGTCGAGGTGCGGCAGGTGGTTGTTCCCCAGGACGGGCGCATTGACGCCGACCTTCTCCGTCCGGCGATCGACGCCAAGACTCGCTTGGTCAGTCTCAGTTGGGTCGGCTTCGCCAGCGGCTTCCGCGTAGATCTGGCGACGATTGCGGAATTGGTACATGAAGTCCCAGGACGCTATCTGATGGTCGACGCCATCCAAGGACTCGGTCCTTTCCGAATGCACGTTCATCAACTGGGGATCGATTTCCTGGCCGCCGATGGCCACAAATGGATGCTGGGCCCGGAGGGGGCGGGGATGCTGTTCATTCGGCGCCAACTCTTGGATCACCTGCGTCCGATTGGTTTGGGATGGCACAGCCTGGCAGCCAGTTCTTTTGATCCGCAGCAGACACAACTCAAGACCGATGCTAGTCGTTTTGAAGGGGGATCCCATCCGATGGCGACCATGATTGGTTGGGAAGCCAGTCTGCGGCTGCTGCTGCAGTGCCGCGCTCAGGCGGCCGATAGTCCCCTCAGCCGGCGGGTACTAGACCTGGTGGACTTGCTGGCCGATCGGCTGACCTCCGTGGGCTTCCGCGTGGACCTGCCTCCCGAAGCGCATCGCAGCGGTATCGTCCCGATCGATTGGCCGGGCACCAATGGGGCAGTCCTTAGTCTGGCACGCAAGGCATTATTGGCCAATGACATTGTTACCAGCGTACGCGGGGGTCGCCTGCGCATCAGCGTGCATGCCTACAACAACAGCGAAGACATCGCCCGTCTCGTTGAAACATTGGTCGACTTCCGTCAGCGACACCATGCAACGTAGGGACCAGCATGAGGTGGTACCAACCACGTTTCCAGATCCGAGGTAGGCATAGCAGCGAGAGATCTTTTACTTCCAGGTCGGTTATTTCATGAACCACAAACCAAGCATCGCCGTCTATACCGGTTCGTTCGATCCAGTGACGCTTGGCCATTTGAACGTCATCGAGCGCGCAGCGAGTCTGTTCGATGAACTGATCATCGGGGTGGGCATCAACACGGAAAAACGCCCTCTGTTTTCACCGACGCAACGTGTCGAATTGCTGCAGTTGGTGGTTGATCGGTGGCCCAATGTGCGCGTGGAAACGTTCGACGGTTTGGCGGTACAATTTGTCCGCCAATGTGGTGCGCGGGTGATGGTACGCGGCGTGCGTCCATTGACCGATATCGCTGCCGAGTTCACTATGCTGATGGCCAATCGTCAACTCGATCCACAAATCGAGACGGTTTTCTTAATGGCGGATGAACACTACGCGCATGTTTCCAGTTCGTTGATCAAGCAGATTGTGCCGCTGAGCACCGATGGCATGCTGGAACGATTTGTCCCCAAGGCAATCATTCCTGCGCTGCGAAAACAGATTGCACGCCAAACCGCGAGTTGATCGCCTCACTAGTTGATGGATTCGCCGATGGGGCACGAAGCCGACAAGGAGTCTCGCCGCAAGTTGCATGTTGCTCCCGACACATCAACCGGCTTGGCGCAAGGCGCCTTCCGCGCCCACGATCCCTGGGCTGCTGTCGAGTTCGTGCGCGGCGCGGGGGCCCGCTTGTGGGACGCCGACGGAAATGAATGGATCGACTTGACCTGCAGCTTCTCGGTTACCAATTGGGGCCACGGCAATGTTGCCTTTTGCCAAGCATTGCACGAACAAGCTACCGCACTGTTCCATCTAACCGGCCAGCAAGACCGGTGGCGAAACGCAGCAGCGCGCAAGTTGTGTCAGTGGGTGGGGAGGGACATACCGGATTGTCGCGTCTTGTTTCACTCCAGTGGAGCCAGGGCGATCGAGACGGCAATCCGAGCCGCCACCTGTTGGCGACCAGGCAAAGTTCTCGCCATCGCTCCCGGGTTCCATGGGACTTCCTGGGGAACTTGTCGCCTCAGCGGTCTGGACGAAATCTTGGCTGCTGCCGCCGGGGGTAAGCTCGCCGGGGCCGGTGTTCCACGTGATCAAGTGGTCGTGGTTGGAAACTCTTTGGTGGCCGCAGCGGGCAGGTGCTGGTGGAAAGCCGTGCAGGGTGAGCTGGAGGCACTTCTCGCCCACGACGCGGCACACATCTCCGCACTGCTGGTCGATCCGGCGTTTTCCACGCGCGGCTTCTTGACTCCGCCCGCCAGCTTCGGGCGATGGCTACGCCAACGTACGACCGAATTGGGCATCTTGATGATCGCCGATGAGGTCCAATCGGGATTGGGGCGGTGCGGCGATTGGCTTCTCAGCCGCCGTCAAGGGTGGAACCCCGATCTGGTAGTGGTAGGAAAAAGCCTGGGCGGGGGGATTTATCCGATCGCTGCCACCTTGGGCCCTGCCGCCGCGCTTGATGCCCTGCCCGGCGCCTTGGTGTCCGAGACCTTTGCGGGCAACGCCTTGGGATGCCGGCTGGCCTGCGCCGTCCTCGAACTCCTGGCCAATCCCTCAAAAAAAATCTTCGCCCGTGCGACCGACCTCGGCCGCCATCTCCGGAGGACACTGCGATGCGCGGTACCCGGCGAGTTGATGTGGCGCGGTCGACGGCTACTGACGCAGGTGGAGGGCGTGGGGGCGGTGGCAGCGTTGGAATTCGTGCCGCAGGGAGGGCAGGTGGAGGGGGATAATGCTGCCGAACAGGAGGCCGCAGCCGATTTCGCCTACCGCTGTTTCCAAGAACGGTTGCGGGTTCATTGGTCCGGGCCCAAACGAACCCGTTGCGTGCTTCTGTCGCCCTTGACGATGGATGATGAAGAACTGGACGATGCGATGGAACGGCTACACGAAGCCGCTCGGCAGTTTCTTCACCACCGCTGACCGCAGTCGCTCCGGCACCCAAGCGCCGGCGATGCACCGCACGGCTCACCATGAATACTGCCCACCAGTGGCAAGCTTGCGCTTCGCGATGGCAGCGTTGCCAGAGCATGCTGCGAGGTGATGATCAAAAGCCATGCGCGCGGTATCCCTACCCCACACGTGGCTCTCCGCTGAAGTAGCCACCACAACCGCACCGCCTGGTACCGCGCCTCGTATTCTCCCTCCCATGCCCAGCCATCTCAGGCAAGACCGATTGCTCCCTGCCGGTGCCAGGACGAATAAGAAAGAATGTCAGGCAACGCAACCGACAGCCGCCCGCCTACTCGGGCTGCGGGTCCTCGTCGTCGAACCGATACAGGTTGGTGATGGTGCGGACGATCAGGCTGTTGCCGACGATTGCCGGCGAGGCCTGGCAACCGTGGGGAAGTTCATTCCGAGCCACCAAACGGGGATGGTCTTCTACCGTGAAGACATAGCCGGCGCCGTCGTGGTCGAAAGCGTACAAGTGCTTTTCGGTAGCCACTAACGACGCGCTGAACTTGCCCCCCAAACGTTCACGCCAAGCGATGTGGCCGGTTTCGGTATCGATTCGCTCGATAATGCCGTCATCGGTGACATCGAACAGGCGTCCCTCGACCAATACCGGGCTCGGCTTGGAGCCAATGCTCTTGTGTTGTACCCACTTCACATGGGTATCGGTCACGTCGCCATGCCCGTCTACGCGGACACAAATCATTTTCGCTTTACCGAAGCCGGTGCTGAGGTACAAGTGAACGCCATCGAAAACAGGTCGCACCGTCGTAGAATGCTCGTCGTACCGCACCCGCCATAGCTCCCCTCCAGTACGCGGGTTAAGCACCACGCAGGCCTTACTGGCGGGACTGACCAATTGGTCCTGACCATCGACTTGAATCAGGATGGGAGTAGAAAAGGCTTTGTAGAAATCGCCGTTGTCTGTTCCGTAGTCGATCTCGCGATTCTTTTTCCACACCGTTTCACCCGTGTGCTTGTTCAGCGCAATTGCATACTGATGGTCATAACCATCCATGTGGAAGATCAACAGATCCCCATAGATCATGGGAGAACTACCGGGGCCTCGATAGTGGTTGCACGGTAGATCGCGCCGCTCCCAGACCTTGCTCCCGTCCTTACGCCGCAAACAAGCCGTGCCATAGGCCCCGAAATGGACATAGACGTAGTCACCGTCGATCACGGGTGTCGGTGAGGCGTAGGAGTTAGTGATGTGAAAATCGGGTTGCACCTCGGCATTGGTGAAGACCAGGAGGTCATGAACTATGGCACCAGTTTGCAGGTCGACGCAGACCGCAAATTGCTGCAATCCATCCTCGGTGGCCGTCGTCATCCATATCTGTCCGTCGGCAACCACCGGCGAAGACCAACCACGACCATGGATGGGAGTTTTCCATGTAACGTTGCGCGTATCGGACCAGTGCACGGGCGGTTGGGCGCCCAAGGCTAAACCATTGCCCCCGTCGCCGCGAAACTGTTTCCATGACGCCGGACCTGCAGCGCTGGAAGGCATAGCGATGGTCGAAGAAGCGAATAGGACGATGAACAGCAACCAGCAGTAGTTTCCCATGGCAGCTTTCCAATTCGTTGTCATCGAAACGGTGCTTGGTACCGGGAGCGGGGGGGAGTGGAGCAGTCGCGGGGTGGGCAGGTAGCGTCGGTAGTCGCGGCAGGCGGCCATCTTCTATTCTTCCTCCTCAATCCTATCAGAGCCGTTTCCGAGCCATATCCGTCCGGGAAGCATCGACGTCGAGGGGACCGATGATCGCTTCCCGGCTTTCTTTCATCATAACCTAACCCCTCGTCAGAAAACTGAGGGATGCTATTCTGATGGAACGCGTGAGCACTCGCTCCATGGCGTGCCACCATCGCCGCCGGCGGTGGGAATCGATTGTCGTTTGAGCGGAGAGTAGTGGAGCAAGCATGGCCCCATGGTGACTTACCACCTCACCGCAGCATCACCCGGCTCCCCCACAACGATTCGAAATCGGCTAGCGGTGCCATCATGATTCTGATTCTCGATAACTACGACTCCTTTACGTATAACCTCGTTCAGCGACTCGGGGAGATCGATCCGGGGGTGGATTTGCGGGTAATCCGCAACGATAAGACGACGTTGGACGAGATTGCAGCGATGGCGCCGGAGCGGATCATCATTTCGCCCGGCCCTTGTTCTCCGCGAGAGGCCGGGCTGAGTGTGCCCATTGTCGAGCGGTTCGGTGGTCAACTGCCGATTCTGGGGGTTTGCTTAGGCCACCAATCGATTGGCCATGCTCTGGGGGGGCGTATCGTCCGTGCCCCCATTTTGATGCATGGAAAGACAGATGAGATCTTCCACGATGGGCGAGGATTCTTTGCCGAACTCCCCAATCCCTTTGTCGCCACCCGTTATCATTCGCTGGTGATCGATCCTCAGTCGCTTCCGGCATGCCTTGAGGTTTCGGCATGGGTCGATGAATCAAACGGAAGCAGGCAGATCATGGGCGTACGCCATCGGCACTGGAAGTTGGAAGGGTGGCAATTTCATCCCGAAAGCTTTCTGACCGAGGTGGGAGTCGAGCTCCTGCGACGCTTTCTGTCTTGGTGAGCCGGCGAGCACTAAGCTCCCCCCATTGCCGTCCTGGCCCATCTGCGGAGCGTGCGTGTGTTCTTGTGAATCAGGCCTTTCCAGTAACGGTGATTGCGCCACCGACTGCCCAATTTCACCGGTGGCGTCTCCCAGTCCTTGCGTGCAATGCGATCGTGCATGACGCGCGGATGGTCACCCCGAAACGGTTCACACGTGGCCAGATCCCATGCATACTGCGCCGCGGTTGCTTCTGCCCCAGGCATCACCTGTCGGCCGTCGTACAGACTGAGAAAGTAGTCCATTTTGGCCGCCATCTGCTGTGGCGGGCGCACGTATCCGTAGTGGTAAACCCAGGCCCCGGTGGGCAGCGACCGGAGTTTCCGACCGCGGATGCGGAAGCCACACGCGTCGCCATACGACTCGACACCAATGTGGTTGCGAATAATGCGAACTTGCCGCCGGTAGGGCAGAGGATCTCGAATCGCATAGTCGGCGCGAAAATGGTGATAACGAAAACTCAGTCCCTCAACCGCGCGCACCGGCCAGCACCATTCCATCGCTCGCCGGATGCGGGGCAGATCACGTTCGTGCAATACTTCGTCGGCCTGCAGGTACGCCAACCAATCCCCATCGCAGTAGCGCATCGCCAGGTTGGTTTGCTCGGCCAGAACTCTACCCCCACTGCGCAACGAGTCATCCCACTCGGTATCAATAATCCGGATTTTGGGATCGGCGATCGCGGCCACCAACTCGCGCGTGCCATCAGCGCAATCGCCCACCGCCACCACCATGTCATCGACCAGGGGCAGTAGGGAACGAATGCTTTCCACCACAGGGTAATCGTAACGGACGGCGTTGCGAACAATCGTGAAACCAGTGACTTTCATACGCTTTCCATCCCGGAGATAACCACGGATTGGCACAAGTTCGTGGCCAGGGAATCGATGACCTGTCAAGCAGCAACTCTCCCCACGTCGGCGTGGCTTGCCATCACCTGATCCACGGCCTCGAACACTTGCTCTACCGTAATGCGTCCCATACCTACGGCCCCCTCCTCTGTGATGCAATCGGTTGGTACGCGGGCAAGGCGACACCTTGCCATCGAGAATCCGTTCCGGAACGTTGTACGTTTTCGTCAGCGCCGGGTCGGTGGCTCCACAGAGCGTCACCAGCGGCCGATCAAGGGCTATGGCCATATGCCGCGGACCGCTGTCGGTGGACACTACGACCGCGGCGCGTTCCAGCACGGCTTTACTCAACCCGATGGGCAGTTCACCGAGCACTCCCATGCTGACTACCCGTGGGTGGTTCGCCTCTTGAGCCACTTGCATGCTGCGCCGACGATCGCCGGGGCCACAATGCAACAGCACATTCGCTTCACGCTCCGTCGCCAATCGATACGCCAGCTCTCTCACACGGTCCGTTGGCCAAACACGCTCCAGTTGCGTTGCGCTGCCGTTATTGAGCACGATCAAGGGACGCCGCGCATCGAATCGACACTCGCGCAGAAACTCGTCGACCTGATTGCGAAAATCGGTTTCTACCCCCAAGGCCATACGGCGGTCCTCGACAGGGCACCCCAGATACTGACAAATGGAAAGAAGGTAGTCGATGTACGCTACCGGCGACGCCTGGCATGAGGGCGGGCGCAGGCGGTCGGTGAGCAACCAGCCACGACCGTCTGTTGCGTAGCCGACGCGTGTGCGAATCCCGGCCAAGCTCGCGGCGGCTGCCGTCCACCAACTGTTGGTGAACAAGACCGCAATGTCACACTCCTGTTGTCGCAAATGACGAACTAAACTGCATCGCCCACGCAACGTCTTGTTATAAACCAAGAACTCATCGACATAGGGCCGCTCATCTCCATCCGGCGGGGCACGCAATAAATCGCGGACAACAGGTCGTACCACGCCGAGGATATGTGCCGTGGGAAACCCGGTCCGCAGCGCGCGCAGGGCTGGTGTGGCCATGCAGGAGTCGCCAATCCAGGTGGGCAGAAATACCGCCACGCGTGGCTTATTGTTCTCAATTCTCGTCGCCATCAATTCGCTCACGTTCCTCCCACGTGCATTCCATGCTGCTCTTGCGTAGCAACCCATCGAGTCGCCTTGGGGCAAGAAGACCTCCACATCACCGCCCCTGCGTCGCTGGCTGCCGGCAGTGAGATCGTCAACGCCTCCTCCGACCGTCATCGTCCACCGGTCGCCCGCCTGCCACTTTCCCAAGATTCGTCCTCTCGGGAACTGCTGCGCCGAAAAATCGCCCGCCGACACCGGCCAGCTTATCGGCCAAGGGATTATCTCAAATCGCCGGTGCCAGCGAAACAGAGAAAATGTACCGGTCGACTGGGGGACCGAGCGATGGTTGCGTCGCCAGCCACATCTTCAATGGGTGGGGACGGTTTTCTATCCATGAGGTTGCCGAAGCGCGTGGCAGGAAAAAAGAACTGTTGCTGTATCACACTCTCCGGAATCCGTTACTAATTCAACAGACGGTTAGGTTGCAAAATGCCAATCGACCGTTTTCCTCACCTCCGACCTAGGGGGCCCATAAGCCCGGGAATTCGAGCGACCGGTATTGGTGGGGGATGCGGGCATGATCGGGGGGGAAGCTAAAGTTGGAAACGGGGAGAGGGCAAGTCACCGCCCTCGCCCCGACGCCGACTTCACGTCCAACGGGTACATCAAGGGACAGACGATGACGAGACTTGGTTCGAAGCGCTGGAATTGGGCAACGGTTGCAGTCTGGTTGGCGGCTTCCTGGCTCTCCTTCAGTAACATCGCCGAGGCACAGCAGCCGTCGGGAAGACTGACCTCCGATCAGATCGAATTCTTCGAAAAGCGTATCCGTCCGGTTTTGGTGACTCACTGCTACGACTGCCATGCGGCTGACTCGGGGGAACCGGCGGGTGGTCTGCTGCTCGATTCGGCCGATGGACTGCGGCGCGGTGGCCGCAGCGGTCCGGCCATCGTCCCAGGACGTCCGAGCAGTAGCTTATTGCTCATAGCGATCAAGCAAAGTGATCCCCATTTGATGATGCCGCCGCCGGATTATGGAGAGAAACTGCCCGATAGTGTGGTGCGTGATGTGGAGGTGTGGATTCGCATGGGTGCCCCCGATCCTCGCGTTTCCTCCTCGGTGCGTTCCCAGCGGGACGGGTGGCACGACGGGGACGATGCACGAAAAGATTGGTGGGCCTGGCAACCACCTCAACCGGTCGCCGTGCCGCAAGTCGATGGGTCGTGGGCGGTGACCGATATCGATCGATTCATTGTGGACGCCCTGTCCGAAAAAGGATTGACGCCCAATCCCCAGGCCGATCGGGTTGTGTTGGTGCGACGATTAAGCTTCGATTTAACCGGTTTGCCGCCTCGCGTGGAGGACCTGCAACGGTTTGCGCTCGCCCGCCATCCAGAACCTCTGCAGGAGTACGTCGAGCAATTGTTGGCTAGCCCTCAGTATGGCGAGCATTTCGGACGGCACTGGTTGGACGTCGCCCGCTATGCAGAATCGACTGGTAAGGATGTCAATGTTACCTATCCGCATGCGTGGCGATACCGCGACTATGTCATCGATTCGTTCAACGCGGACAAGCCATTCGATCGGTTCATCCGCGAACAGATTGCTGGCGACTTGCTCCATGCCACGTCTCGCGAGGAACGGATTGGCAATCAGATCGCCACAGGATTTCTGGCGGTCGGCCCGAAGAGTATCAACGAGGCGAACGCGCGGCAGTTTGCCGTCGATGTGGCTGATGAGCAGATCGATGCTATTTCTCAAGCATTCCTCGGAGTTACCATTGCCTGCGCGAGATGCCATGATCATAAATTTGATCCGGTAACCCAGCGTGACTATACGGCACTAGCTGGCATTCTGTTGTCGACACGCAACCTGTTTGGTACCTCGGGAGGCGTGCGCGGGCGCAATCGCACGGAATTGATCCGTCTTCCCGACGACTATCTTGCGGAGGTCGACCAAGCGCGGGTGGTCACCCCCGATCGGTTGCAGGCCATGCAGGAAGAGCTTCAGGAATTGCGGCAACGGCAACTTGACCTGGTGGCGCGCCGTCGCCGAGGTGAGGAGGTAGGGCAACAGGCCGTCTTTATCGCTCAACGTATCGCCACGCTCACGCTGTTGTTGACACAATACGATGAACAGGGGAATCCGATTCCCATGGCGATGGGAGTCGCCGATAAAGAGCCACCGGCCACAACCGTACCGCGACGTTTGCGGGACACCCTCAGCCAGCGTTTTGGCGGATCCAGGCGCCCTCCGGCGGCGGTTGGCGATGGTGCTCCGCTTCGCGCATCACTTCCACCCGCCATAGCTCGTCGCATCGGCCGGGCAGGGACCAGTGACTTCGACGAAACCATCAGGGACGTGCCGCTGCTTATTCGTGGCGAATTGGATAAACCGGGCGAGATTGTTCCGCGAGGACTGCCCGAATTCCTATCCCAAGGCTACGTTGCTCGTATCCCGGAAGACCAAAGCGGGCGCTTGCAGTTGGCAGCCTGGATTGCCAATGAACGCAATCCCCTGACCGCGCGCGTGATTGTCAATCGTGTATGGTCGTGGATGTTCGGTGAAGGGATCGTGGCGACGGAAGATAACTTTGGTACCAGTGGGGAAGAGCCTGCCAATCAAGCGCTGCTCGATTATTTGGCGCAACGATTTGTCGCGGATGGGTGGTCGATTAAGAAGCTGGTACGTGAGATCGCCTTGTCGAGTACCTATCAGCAATCAAGTCAATTTCGTGCCGAGGCCTTCGAGATCGATCCGCAGAACCGATTGCTGTGGCGCGCCAATGTGCGGCCCCTTCCGGCCGAGGCGCTGCGTGATGGAATCCTGCTCGTCTCCGGCCAACTTCAGTGGCACCGTCCTTCAGGCAGTCTGATCGCCCAGACCGGCGACGGTCTGATCGGCGCTCGGCGGGTGGGGATTGACGAGGAAACTCTGGCTACGTTCGACCCGCTGTACCGCAGCGTTTATTTGCCGGTACCCCGCAATGCGCTGCCCGATATGCTGGCCTTGTTTGATTTTGCTGACAATTCGGCCGTGCGGGGAGATCGAGAGCTGACGATCGTACCGTCCCAGGCACTCTATTGGATGAATAGCCAGCAGATTGAAGAGCGCTGCCGGCGAATCGCCGAAAACTTGTGGCGTTCCCATTCAACTGTTGACGCTTCCCCCGAGGCATCGTCTGAAACGACCGCCGCTAAGGAAGGTGGTGTCAACCCGGTCGGGTGGGCAGCAGACCGCAGTGACACGAGCATCGATACCATGTTTGCCGAATTGACGATGGCGATTCTTTCGCGACCGCCGCTACCGGAGGAATCCGCGGCCACGCGAGCGTTTTTGCAGGAACATCGTCGGCAAGGCAAATCCGTGTTGACAGGCTGGACCAGCGTCGTACGCGCGCTGTTCTCCAGTGCAGACTACCGGTTTCTGCAGTGATTTTGTCGCCGCCGGGTGAGCCGCTTGTTCGCGCGCCGCTGGCCATCGAAACGACCATCGAAGATAAGCCCCCATTACGTCGAAAGCAGGCGATTTACCGAGAAGGGAAGGAAGCAAAGCCATGCATACAAACAATGCAGGTAACAGTTGTGGACGTATTCTGCCACTGCTTACGCGCCGCCAGATCCTGCAAGCGGTCAGTTGCGGGTTCGGGTGGTTAGCGTTCAACGATCTTGCCTACCGCGTTTGGGGTGGCCAGAGTGCTGCCGGTCCCCATTTTCCTCCGACCGCGAAGCACGTCATCTTTCTGTGCATGCGTGGTGGGCCTTCTCATGTCGATACGCTGGATTACAAACCCCAATTGTTCAAGGATGCAGGCAGGCCCGGGCGTCGACCGGGGACGAAACTGCTGGCCTCGCCCTGGAAATTCCGACCACGCGGTACCAGTGGCTTGTGGATCTCGGACCTCTTCCCCGAACTGGCGCGACATGCGGACAAGCTGTGTGTGATCAACTCGATGCAGACGGAGGTTCCAGCACATCCCCAAGCGTTCTTGCAAATGCATACCGGTACCCCCGCGTTTCGTTCGTCCCAGTCTGGGCGCTTGGACTCTCTATGGTTTGGGTACCGAGAACGAAAACCTCCCCGGTTTTGTCACCATCACGCCGCCGAGCAACAATGGCGGAGCGCAGAACTATGGTGCCGCTTTTTTACCGGCCAGCTTTCAGGCGACTCCCATCGGTAGCCGGGACCGCGATCTGGGGACCGAGGCGGTCGCCTATCTGCGTCGCAGTCAGACCATCGATGGACAACGCCGTGAGCTGGACTTGCTGCAGGCATACAATCGCGCGCAAATGGCTGCGCGGGGCCAGGGTTCCGCGGCATTTCAGCCGGAAATCGAAGGCCTGATCGAATCGTTTGAACTGGGGTTTCGTATGCAAGCCGAGATGCCTCAAGTGCTCAACCTGGATGCGGAATCCGCAGCAACACATCGGTTGTACGGTATCGACGATTCGACTACCGAGGCGTTTGGGCGAAAGTGCTTGTTGGCTCGGCGACTCGTCGAAGCCGGTGTCCGATTCATCGAGGTCACGCATGGGAACTGGGACCAGCACTTCAATCTGCGCACTGCTTTGGAAAACAACTGTCGAAGTGTCGATGGACCGGTGGCCGGCCTGCTCGAAGACCTTGACCAACGGGGATTGCTAGCTGAAACGCTCGTCGTCTGGTCGGGCGAATTCGGCCGTACGCCTCACGCCCAGGGCGGTGATGGTCGGGATCACAACCACACGGCCTTCTCGTGTTGGATGGCCGGCGGCGGAATAAAGCCCGGCATGCGCTATGGCGAAAGCGATGAGTACGGATATGAAGTAGCCAGTAATCCCGTCACCATCCACGACTGGCATGCCACCATGCTTCACTTGTTGGGGCTCGACCACACCCGCTTGACTTACCGTTATGCGGGACGAGATTTCCGCTTGACCGACGTCTACGGCCGGGTGATTCATGATATCGTTGCATGACGAATCGAGGACGCTTGCGTCGTGGAATCGTCAGGCGTGGCACGTTCAGAAAATGGGCTCCTGCATCTCGGCGTCGAGGGCGCGCCACACGCCCAGCAACTGCTGCAACTGCTGCGGATGCTCGTCCGCCAGATCGGTCTGTTCCGCAGCGTCGTTGGCCAGATGGAACAGTTCCCAATGCTCAGCGGGCACCTCCGCAGGCCCGGCATTCCGTTGCCTGCGCCGATGGAGAACGATCTTCCAGTCTCCCACACGCAACGCTGCTCGCATTCCCTGACGCCAATACAGCGGCGGACGCTGGCTCGATAACCCTTGACCTAGAAGTGCGGGCCAGATGTCGATACCGTCCGATGATCTTGGAGGCGGACCTCCAACTCGCCTGGCCAAGGTCGGAAGGATGTCAACGGCACCGACCACGTCGGTGCAGACCGTGCCGGCAGGAAGTTGTTCATGCCAATTGAAGATGCACGGGACGCGGATTCCTCCTTCGTACATCGATCCCTTGCCGCCACGGAGTGGTTGGTTGCTCGACGTCAACTCTGCAGTCGGCCCGCCATTGTCGCTGAGGAAGATGAACAGCGTATCCCGGCGCAACCCCTGATCTTCGATGCATTGGACAATCCGCCCTACCGCCGCGTCCAAATCGACCAACATGGCGGCGAAGATGCGGCGGTGCAAATCCTCGATATGCTCCAAGCGGGCCATCGTCTCCTGCTTCCCCTGCAAAGGACTGTGCACCGCATTGAAAGAAACGCAGAGGAAGAAAGGAACGGAACGGTAACGCTCGATAAACGCGACCGATTCCCGCGCGATGGCGTCGGTCAGGTAATCCTTCTCGTCGACCGGCTGGCTACTACGTAGAACAGGATTGTCGGCATCATAATCGGGCTCATCGTGCCCCATGTGATCGCTGTACAGCAAATCCCTGGTGATGAAATAACGCCCCCGCTTCCCATCCGGTAGTACACGACGTCGCAACATCGTGGTAACACCGGCATAGGGAGGAGGACAGTAGTAATGTCCTTCGTGCAAAAATCCGTAAAAAAGGTCGAACCCCTGCCGCTGCGGATGGAACGGTGCCGTGCCTCCCAAATGCCACTTGCCGATCAAAGCCGTTGTGTAACCGGCACCTTGCAGGTATTCGGCCATGGTCGTCTCTTCCCCGGGAAGCCCCACGCCAGGCTCTTCATTGATTGCCCCGATCGGATTGAATTCGTAGCCGAAACGGGTGGGGAAGCGTCCGGTGAGCAATCCGGCGCGCGAGGGACTGCAATTGGGGGCCGTCACATAAAACTGGGTGCACCGTACTCCACTCGCAGCCAATTGATCTATGAATGGAGTTGGAATTTGAGCATTACCCTGACATCCCAGTTCCCCGTATCCCAAATCGTCAGCGATGAAGAGCACGATATTGGGACTCCGCGCAGAGGTGGAGACCTCTGCCGATCGGGTTGGCGTCGACGGCAGGCAGACCAACAAGGCAAGCAGGACTATGGGCAGGAGCCGCGTGTTCGGCAATCGGGCCTGACACCCGATGAGATTGGCACCGCTGCGATGTGCCGCGGGCAAGGGGGACGATCTAGCGCGTCGGGGGGAATTGTTGTTCATGCTCTTTGCTCTTTAAAAAACTATGGCGTGACGCTTCATCAAGAGGTGCTTCACTGCTTAAACAGGGAAAGGATCGCTTCCACCTGCCTGCGGAGGGATTAGTACAAGCCAGTCACTGCGGCGAACGTCAAGGGATAACCTGGATCCCGTCAAGTCTGCTGACGGCTTGGCGGCATAGCCACCTCTAACGAATCATTCTATCATGATGGAAAACTCGCCTGGGCTACATCGGCGCGGTGCCGCGAGCGAGCTGAAACCACTTGTTTGACGTAGAGAAAACGGATGCCTGCACAATTGGTTGCTTTGTCTTTTAGTGTGGTTCCCACGCACGGACGGCCATTCCGCCGCCTGTTGCGGTGCCTTTGCCTCTTGGTGATGGCGAGCCCGATAGCGAGTTGGTCGAGCGGTCAGGAAGCGGAGATAAAACGCGATCCGGGCGATACTGGCATTCCTTTGGTGGAGTTATCTGAACCGTTGCTGCGCAGCCACATTCGCTTCCTGGCTGACGATTTGCTGGAAGGTCGCGGTCCGGGAACACGGGGCGACAAGCTGACTCAACTCTACTTGCGGTGCACCATGGAAGGTTTGGGAGTGCAGCCAGGGGCGGGCAAGGGCCAGTGGTACCAACAAGTGCCGCTGGTCGGTGTTACTACGCTGCCGCCGGCTCGGGTTTCCTTTCGACACTCCGCGGCGCAAGTAGAACTGACGCACGGGGATGACATCATGCTGAACATGGGCGCCCCGGTCAATGAGGCTGCCGTCGAGGATGCGGAATTGGTCTTCGTTGGCTATGGAATCCAAGCACCAGAGTACCAGTGGGACGATTTCAAAGATGTCGATGTTCGGGGAAAAATCCTGGTAATTATGAACAACGATCCGGCATCCTCTCCCGATCTGTTTGCCGGTCGGCGGCGCCTTTATTACGGCCGCTGGGATTACAAGTATCAGAAGGCGGCAGACATGGGAGCAGCCGGAGCACTGATTATCCACACGACACCTTCCGCCGGTTATCCCTACCAGGTCGTACGCACCTCGTGGGCCGGTGAACAATTCGAATTGGCTGACGACGTGTCACCCGCGCACGGTGTTCAACGGTTGGCTGACCGAGAATGCCGCCCGACGCGTGGTCGGACTTGCCGGCCTTGAACTCGACGAACTGATGGCCCAAGCCGAATCGCGTGACTTCCGCCCCATTCCGCTGGGAGTGCGAACATCCTTGCGATTAACCGCCCAGATTCGCCACCAGGAGACGGCCAACGTCCTGGGAATCGTTCCCGGAAGCGATCCAGAGTTGAAGGATGAATTCGTCATCTTTACCGCTCACCATGATCACCTGGGACTGGCTCCCGCACGCGATGCTTCCGGGGACAATGTTTACAATGGTGCAATCGACAATGCGTCTGGGGTCGCCTTGCTGCTGACGATGCTACGGGAATTGGTGTCCATCCAACCTCGACCGCGACGCTCATTTCTCATCGCCTTCGTCGGTGCCGAGGAGCAAGGTTTGTTGGGCAGCAAGTATCTCGCGCAGCACTCACCCATTCATCCCGGAGCCATCTCTGCCGTCATCAACATCGACGGCATCAATTTTCTCGGCCGCACGCATGATGTGAATCTCATCAGCATGGGCAAGTCGGATTTGGATGAACTCGTTGTACAGGTTGCCCGCGCGCAAGGACGCACTGTCGTCCCCGATCTCGATCCCGATCGTGGTTATTATTATCGCTCCGATCAGTTCAGCTTTGCGCAAATCGGTGTTCCCGGCGTTTATCTGCATAGCGGCATCCATGTGGTGGGTAAACCAGAGGGATGGGGAAAACAACAATTGGATCGGTGGGTCCAAGAGATCTATCATCAGCCAGCGGACGAATACGATGATTCGTGGAATCTGGACGGCGCCTTGGAGGACGGACAACTCCTGTTGGCAGTCGCCCTGCTGGCCGCCAACCAGAGTCAGATGGCACAATGGTATGCCGGTGACGAGTTCGCAGCGACCAGAGAAAAGGCGCTCGCCGATCGGGAGAAAAAGCAGCAGTCCATGGCTTCCCCGTCCCCATAGCCGGGCTTAACTGTCTCCGCGTGCTCGCCGATTCGCGGTCGCATTATGCTCATGCAGGAATGCAACCACGCCAGCGGCAGCGGCGTTGATGAACCAGCACCGCCATAGTCTGCCACGGCAGGCTGATGGGGCGTTGCATATTCAGTAGCTTTTCATGGTACAAAATGTAGATGCTATGTTCAGGCGATTGCATCTGATACGTGAATTCGGTGGCCCCGTCGCCTATCGCGCCACGTGGGTTGTCCTTTTGGGAAGCATACTTCTGCCGGTATGGGAATATGTCGCCTTCCAGTCGCTGATCGGTGCGGCCATCGTGGGAATGGTTACCCTTCTGGCAGCGATTTTCCGCCGCCAACTCCTGCGATGGGGTAGTGAATATCGGCGTTGGAGCCGCGGGATTCTGTGGGTTTACGCCCTGGTTCTCTTAGCAACCAGGCTATTCGGTTATGGACATCACGTCGAATTGCTAGTGATCATTGCGGCCACAGCGATGATGTTCAATCTGAACTATTGGGTAATCTCCGAAGCTGCCTTGCTTTTCGATGAAGAATCGCCGGCAGCGGTGCCAGATGAATAAGCCGCTGCTCCCCCTGCGCAGTTCGCCTTCGGTTGCACCGCATCCTCTCCGCCGCCTGGAGTTAGTTTCCATACCTCAGATACCAGCACGACGCGCATCCCATACTAGCACGACGCGCCAGCGAGTGAACCAGCGAGTGAACAAAACGGTCGACAAACCACGGGCCGAACTACACTTGCTTGCGTAGCGTGCTGGTATTGAAAGCGTGTTGGTATTGAAACTGCCTCTATTCCTTCGCTTCAGTCGCGGCGCAGCCGAGAAGAGGAAACCCTATCCGTTACTTAACCGATGCTCTCATAACCACTGGAACAAAAAATGGGGGCATCCCAGTTTTCGCGGCCGGTAGTCGAAGCGATTGCGTTGCATGGGAACATATACCTAGAAAGAGACTGCCGAATGCTTTCCATCGTCCGCCCTGCTACGGATGTTAAAACGCCCGTGCCAGTGCTACTGAATTCGTTCGTGAATCGCCTCAGGACGGGTCGATGCATCGTGATCTTCAACCGTCAGGTAAAGAGCACGCATCATGACAAAGAGCCGATGATAGGAGTTTTCCTTGCCGCGGGGTGCGGGGGCGAACTGGATGCCGTTGCGGTTTAGGAACGAGAGGAACGCGATCAAATGATTTCCGTCCGTATTGGGATCGTAAGCCAGCGCACCGGAAATGGCGCGGCTATCGCCGGACCGTTGCAGTTCGATCAATTCGTATTCCAGACGACTGAGGAATCGATCTCCATCGCGGAAATCGGAGAATCGTCTGGTTACGTTTCCACCCAGGATTTTAACGCTGCCGATCCATGGTAGGCTGCTGAAAGTTCCATGAGTTTTTCCTCGGCGGCGCGCATGGCTGCCACTGGAATCTCCTCGGCCTCCCGTGCGGCGACGAACATCACCTTACGCGAAGCTTCATAGGCGTGACGGCGCGCGGCGAATTCATCCCACCGCAGCAGATATGGCCACGCGACATAAAGACCATCAGCCGGTTGCGTCGCCGAGAATGTTTGACCGCCATAGCGCAATTGAATATCTGACAACCACGCGCGGTCTAGTACCAAGTCGTCCAGCACGTGGGCCGAGTAGATCGTCGTCTGCGGATCGAACTCGTATGGTAGAGCGGACACGGCGAGTCGGGCCAATAAGAAATTCAGCGCCGTACCCTTCTTGATCGCATAATTGTTCAATTCCGGATGGTGCTTGATGCGTTCCCAGGTGCGGTGATTCTTCCAACGATGGTCGTTCAAGTAACTCAACCGCTTGATCTGTTCGATGTGGTTTTTCTCCAACTTCCCTCGTTCGTTAATCTTACGGCGTTCCCAGTACGCTTTGACTTCCTTGACCCAGTTATCTAGTTCTTGGTTGTACGCCGCGGCATGCAACACCCGCGCCTGTGCATAGCTGACGGCTGCGACAGATTGCGCCCGAATCAGATCCGCCTGCGCATGAATTCGTGGCGAAAGGTAGTAGTAAGGATCATAATCCCCCAGATAGATTGGGCGGAACAAGATCGGGTGAGATCCCGACGGACTTTGTTGGCCGCTTCCTGACGAGCATGTCGTGCCCGCCATGACCAGCATCACCAACAACACGAGTGTGCGTCTGTTCATCATAGTTCCTCCCACTCCCAACGATTCACCGAAAGGAATTGAGCTCGCTCTACTGCCTCGAACACCGTCATTCCTTCGTATTGTTTCGGAACTGGCAGCTTATCGATCATCGGTTGAGGAACCGGACGAGCGAATATTCCCAACCAGTTGCGATGTTCGTCGAACAAGGCAGCTCCCAGAAGCACACGTTGCTCTGGGGAATCGATTGTTGTTACTACCAATCGCTGCGCACCTTCTGCGGCGGCCCCGGGCAGGACATGTAGAATTCGGCATTGGTATTCCATGGGCTGAATTCGACCTCGATCGAAGAACAAAGCGTCTTCTGGATCGAACGGGAAACCGACCAGTGACGCGGATAAATTCGGCCGAGACCGGACATGACCTCTGGGGACGTTCACTACCTCATCCAACTCGCCCTCGATCTCGACGGATCCGGCATCGAAAGCTGTGCGACAGTCGAGCAAGCGAATAAGCTCTTCTTGTAGCGCAATCAACTCCTCTCTAATTGCGTCGACTTGCTCAAGCGGTGGTGGCTGCTCCTGCAATGCAGCCACACGTTGTTCGTACTGAGTCTGCAGATCTGCCACTTCACGATCCAACGAGAGGAATTGGGGGTGCATGGCATAACGCACAACCGTTTTCCGCGTCCCCGAAAGAGGATGGCTCACGAGAACATCGCTAAACCCATCTTGGATTAACGACAGCATCAGTTTGACGGCGTTGGCTGTGGTAACGCACCGCCGCTGATCGATGGCCATTACCGTCGCAATCTGAAATGCCAAGCCACTACGAGGATGGCGGCAATAAAGGATGTACGATTCGTTTCTGTGTACGAAAGCTCGTGGTTCAGCTTCCGGACCGTCCGCATCACCCGCGGCAAGACGCCTCTCCGTTTCCCCGGTCGGTTCCTCTTGCGGTTCGCCGAGTGTTGGGCGACCCGGTGCATCGTCCCAGCTCCTCGCTCCACCCTCAGCCGCGCGTAGAATCACCGATGGGTGAACTGTCGTCGAGTCGTGGCGATCTGCGACGAGCCAAAAGACAACGACCGTGCTGGCGACCAGTAGGAACGATGCCATGACCAACTTCAATCCGGTTGACCAGCCCCCGACTCTAGCATCGTGCTCTGCACGACAATGCGAATCGGAGCGGTTATCAACCGTCGTTGCCATGTCGACGATGTCGCGTACGCGGAATCCGCGAGAGCCGAAAAAGATCTTGTCATCAAGCGATACGGTGACGCGAGAGATCTTGTTCTCGATCGTGCCTACACTAGTGCCGTTGGTCGATCCAAGGTCTTCCAGGATTAGATCTTCTCCTTCGACTATCAGTTTCGCATGGTGTGATGATATGTTCATCGTGGGTAAGACGACATCGTTGTCACTGCTGCGGCCAATACGAATGGCATCCGGCATCTTTTCGCGCTGTCGTCGCTTCTGCTCAACCATGACGCACCTTAACTAATCGTATCCGTCTTATGGCAATAAACCGGCTGGAATAAGAACTGCTGTTCACCAATTTGAAAACGCGCCTGACGATCCAACGGGACCTGGGAAACACGCACCCACACACCATTACGGGACTTGCGATCATCAATGAACCAACGACCGTGGTTGTTAACATAGATGTTCGCGTGCGTGGGGCTGACATACGGATCGTCGACGATGACGACATCGGCTCGGGTCGAGTCCCGGCCGAGGACGTTCTTGTCTCGCCGGAGAACATAGCTCACCTCGCTCTCTTCTGTACCCAGCTCGATCAGGCGCGGGAACGAGACCTCTTCCCAGTCCGTGGGGGGCGGAACGAAGGGACGGGTTTGTTCTGCGGTGGCAGAACTGGTGCTGCCTTTTCGTTTAGGAAGCACGAAAAGGTACTGCCGCATTCCCAACAGCAGTTCCGTTTGCGAGGGCAGACTGGCCCGATACACTCGCAGGAAGGTCCCATTGGTACTGTCCAGGTCCCGCAGGTACCATCGTCCGCAGCCATCGTGAATTCGATACACCAGCTCACAATGCCGTTTGGAGATGTTGCCGTCGTAAGGAATGGGGATATCGACTCCTTCACGCCCGATGGTGATACGATTGCTTCGTAATCGTATCAGCTCCCCGCGGTCGCTCTCACCATCATCGAGAATGGTGATCGCCGCCAATTCGCGACGAGACCGCGGGGCGTACAACTGAGTTTTCCGCTGCCCATTGATGGCGCTAGGCTGACCTCGCGCAACGCGGTCGGATACCCCAAGGTCCATCCGCGCCTTCAATTCTTGGTGCATTGGCTCAGCAACCGTTTGCAAGATCGGTTCTTGAGCTTCTTGGTGTTCTGGCATGATGCGCCCTTCGTGTCGGTTAGTAAGATACTGGGTAACTACGTCGTTGGCTGATCATCAGGAGACCTGCGCTGCTTATGGAGCTGGAATCTGTAGTTCGAGTCGATGGAATTCGATACCCGCCTGGGTGCTGGCCAACCACATCTTGTCTCCTGTACGTACCGCCTGAGGCCGCATGTCAGAGAGCATTTCAACGGGCCCTTGCCACTGGAAGACGGGCCGATTATTGACCCACATGGCCACCATGTAGTTGTCGGACGACTCGGAGCGCGCCGACTCCGCCACCTTCCGCACCGACACCTTGATGGAATTGATCCCTGCATGGGTGACGCTGCCTAAGACACGTGTCGGATTCTTCGGATCTTTCACCAACCTTTGATCAATGGGCTCCAAACCGTTGTATCCCCCTTGGCCTGGTGACCAGCCGAGGATCACATTCGGGTTGGTGGATCCGACGACGAGTCCCAGTCGCAGGAATTGGAGGTCAGTGGCTCCCGCAGGCGTTTGGACATGCATCAACAAGTCGTACTCTTCGGGAAAAGGATGTGGAACGAGCAGTCGTGCGAGAAAGCCACCCGGCCCAATCAATACATTGCCTCGCTTCGACCAGTTGCCGCCGGTTCCGTGAATTCCGGGATTGATCAATGGCAACAGATCGATCGAACTGGCGACCGTGCCATGGCCGTTCGTTCCGGATCTATCTACAGCACCATGTGTCGGTCGCTCCGGTTCAGAATCGAATAGGCGATACTGCAAGCGGCGGTAGGTTGCGCCATCATTCATCCCAAAAAATCCGATCTGTCCGATGTGTCGACGGAGCGTCTCGTCCCGCGTCTCCACGACTTTGATGCCGTCGAGGAAAGCCACCAGACGGTCTTCGTTGACGGCGAACATCAGCTCCCGTTCAGTCCTGTTCTTGTTTTCCAAAGCGGGCGATGCCATGGAGCCGAGGGATTGTTCCGCCAAGAGCAGTGTTTTCTCGCCTTGCAACAATCCCAAAACCACCTTTTCCTCGGCGCCGTCGTATAGGCAATAGTAGGAGGTGCTGTAGCCGCTGGGATGAAGGAAGTGACGCAGTTGGATGGCACCACCGCTAGACGCGACGTCAGCAAGTACGGCCACATTACGTGCGTGGATGGTCGGTATTATCCAATGCGATTGCGGGCGCACCGTCCACGCATCGCCAGACAACTCGACTTGAGCATCACGATGTGCAGCCAGTTTGACCGTACGACTTTCATCGATAGGCTGCCAATCTCCATCAGCAAAAAAAGAATAGTCCTCTGACTTCGATTCTGAATAGAGTACCGGTGTGAGAACCCCCCAGTCGGGCAGGTCGTATACCTTCAAGTAATTCGCCTCTCCAACTCTCTCCACTACTGCCAGCGCCGTACCATCACGGTTCAACGCTCCGAGGGAATGACCGTAAGGGATACAGTCAACTTGTTGTCCAGAGAGCTTGTGCCATACGCGAATTCTGTTTTCGCCAGCCGCTCCGCTGATGACGAATCGGCCGTCTGGTGAGAAATCGATGTAGTTCAGAAAGCTAACCGCTGACCGGACATGACCGTCGAAACGCATAAGCATATTCCGTTGCTCTAAATCCAGGATCGACACGGGACAAGGGGCCCCCATATGGCCGACCACCAATTGCGTTCCGCCCGCAGCGAACACCATGCTATGCGGGGTGCCCTCAGATAGCCGATAAACGGCGTCGACGCTCTCAAATGTTTTCCCCTTCAGGATCACGACACCGAAGTTTCCAGCGATCGCCAACTTAGTCTCGTCGGGAGATAACGCCATCGCCTTGATCTGATGCTGCTGCGGATCAAAGATGGCTTTGTGTTGAGGATGTGCAGGAAAAACAACTGTCGGTTCCGCTCCATCGATTGGCAAGCGGCACACCGCGGTTTCCAAGTTGAACAGCAGCGAATTCGCCGCGGCATAGTGCAAGATGTGAGGCGCTGGCGTGAAAATCGACGGATCGTCCTTCTTGGGGTACGTGCTGACAATGCTGCGCGTGGAAACGTCCAACTGGAGCAATTTCCTGCCAGTGCGCACGACCAACGTTTTCCGATCTGGTAAAAAGAGAAGCTTACTCGGCGCCCCGAAGTTGCCACCATAGGCAATCCATTCGACTGGCACGCGCTGCTTCATATCGACAGATACCAATCTACTAGGGGACGCCAGAAGTACCGCATCACCGTCCGGTGTCCAGACTGGACGTAGTTTTTCATCTGCGGCAATTGGAACAGCGAATCGGCATCGCAGCGTGTTGCGGGGCATCTGATTGCGCTTTCTACGGTCATGGACCAACACCTTTTCTCTCTCTGCCCACAAGGGATCCAGGTTCAAGATCTCGACCGATTCAAACGCTACCATACCGCCGCTGTAAATTGCGGGGCACCCTTCGATCAAGTCATCGTCCAGGTCGGTATCCAGCACTCGTTTTCCATCCATAAACGTTTGCACGCGCCCATGGGTAACCGCTAAGGTCCACTCGAACGAACCCCGCACTGGCGCGCCCAACTCAGTCGAGGCAAGAGCATTCCATTGCCCGAGCTTCTGCGCGTCGGTCCGAAGATGAAGTCCGATGCCAACATTCCCACCTGGGTCAACGTAAGTCTTAATCGAATGCTGCTGACCGGGCAGAATCTGTACGTCAGCGGTCGGTACACTCCATCCCAGAGTGGGATGCTCCCCGGCGACTGCTTCCTTGCCCAGGATTTTAACCCGCGCACGTATCATGCCGTATCGCATCGGTGCCCCGTCGGCAATCAGGGTAACTTTGTCAGGAAAAGAAAAGCCACCGTCGGGAAGAACTTGGCCTCCTGCGTCGATCGCCCACCGTCGGAATCTTTCCGTCAGCGAAACCCATTCACCAAGTTGTAAATGCGAGTATTCCGGAGCTGTGACGACATAAGTTGGCACCGAAGAAGGGACCGACTGAGGTTCGGAACCGGATGCCTCGACCTTGCGTTTCACGGAAGTGTTCGCCGTCACCGAGGCGACCGCAGAGGGAGTTCCTATTTCCTCGGCCTTGTCGTTACCTGTTGCCGGTTCGGGGGATGTATCGCTGCCGCGCGATTCGGGCAAGGCTTCCCATGCTGGCGCTGATTTCACATCGCCGTCGGGCAACATGGAAGATGGTGCCGTGACCGCTGAAGCCAGCGACGGTGGAGGAGCTTTGCTTTCGACAGGAATAAGCTCGATGCGCAACACCACCGTCTCATCGCGTGCTACGGTGAACCTGTCCGACAGCAGCACCAGATCGTTCGCCACGACGGAAAGGAGGTAATTGCCCTGATAGGTTGCACCCTGTAAGACCACCTCGCGACCAATGGGGAGAAAGCGGTTATCAATTTGTACTCCCAACTCATGAGTACCAGCTTTCATCGGGAGTGTACGTGTCTTGTCGGCGATGGAGATGCGTTGGCCATCGACGTGAACGGTTAATGAATCGTCGATCACTTCAAGACGCACCTGGCCGTATGGAGTCTGCAAGATGAACCACATTCCACTCAAGACCGCGATGACGGTCGCCACCACGCCAGCAGCGGCCAGGCGCCGGTTCCGGGCTCGCCGCCAACGAATCCTAGATGGGCGAACCGCAACACCACTTTGATTCGGCGCCACCACAGGTACGAACGCTGAGTCGCCTACCGGTTGGTGGCACGCTTCATCGATTTGTGTGGCCGATGTCTCGTCGCCTTGTTGGTCAATTAGAAAGGCATTGATGGCGTCCCGCTCGAACATCGCGTCATGATCGATCTGCGCTCCCGGCGATGGCCGCTGGCTCTCGGTAGCTTCGCGCGCCGAACCGATGTGTCCTTCTGAATTTTCCGCGGCCCCTTGCTGCCGTCCCGCTAGGGCCTCACCACGCAGGTATTCTGTCAACGCGTGGGCCACTTCCTCCATCGATTGATGCCGGTCCTCACCACGCTTCTCCAACATCTTGTTGCAGATGGCCATCAGCTCAGGGGCGAGGTCATGACGCAAAGATGCCAGTGATGGTGGTGGCTGGGAAACGATCTTCACCAATAAATCCGTCATCACTCCGGAGAATGGCCGCCGTCCGGCGAGCATTTCGAACAGCATCACTCCGAGCGCATAAATGTCCGTTGCCGCCCCGATTTCTTCGGACTTACCGCGCACCTGTTCGGGAGACAGGTAGGCAGGAGTTCCCACGATGATTCCAGACTGCGTCACACGGCTCGCGGTATCGTCATTGATCTGAATCGATAATCCAAAATCCATGACCACCGGTTCGCGTTGCGTATCGATCATCACGTTCGATGGCTTCAGGTCCCTGTGGATGACTCCCATCCTATGAGCTTCGCTCAACGCAATTGCAATTCGCCGCACCAGTTGCGCAGCCGTACGAGCTGGAAGCGGCTTGCCTTCCTTCAAGTAGGCGGACAAGGGGCGCCCACGAATGAAGGCCATGGAGATGCAGTGATATCCATCGATCTCCGCTACATCAAAAACCGGACAGATATTGCGGTGGTTCAACTTTGCTGCAGACCGGGCCTCACGATAAAACCGCGCGATTACGCTAGGGTCTTGTGCATCGAGCGTCGGCAGCTTGAGGGCAACTTGCCGATCCAACATGGCGTCATGTGCCAGGAATACACTCCCCATGCCGCCTCGACCAAGTTCGCGAACAATACGGTAACGCCCCAGCTCCGCAGGAACACCGCCAAACGCTGCTTTGATTCCCGTATCCGTATCGCCACGCTGAGGCACGCGATCGGTATCGACCTGCGATGCATCCAGATGCACAGGGCCACTAGCAGGATGGACGGATGAGCGTTCACCGGACGTTTTCGCCTGCGTGGCCGCAGCCTTCAATTCCTGTTTCGCCTGCTGTTTGATGCGATCAACCAGGCGGGCCAAGTCTGGTTTGGATTCTGGGTGCTCGGGCATGTTACACCGGTTCTATGAGGTGGATCACCATCGAAATCAGGCGCTTTCCACAGCCGCAACGCCGACATGGTGATGCCCGTCGGCATACTCCTGCTTCCGATGGCTCTACCCTCTAGTACCCAGAATGCCGAGAAAGCTGACCGAAAAAACCGGAAGAGGCCAATTACTCGTCGAATCACCGCGGCAACCGCAGGATTAGATCCGTGAGCAAACGGCATTCGGCGAGAACAAACGCCATCGGCACAACGCGCCCAACCGCTAAGGTGAGGGAGAGGAGGGAGGATCGCCCCCAGTCAGGCGCTCAATTTCCAGCTTCAATTTCCTAATGAGACGACTCTTGATTTTGTAGGTGTGCTCTACGGTAATTCCGAACTGAGCGGCCACTTCGTTGGGGCTAGCCGTGGTTTCGACGAGTAAACGAAAGACTTCCCAGTCCCGCTCCGAACTTGTCTCCCGCACCCGCTCGCGGGCAATTACTTCGATTTCACGATCGAACTCGTCCTCTAAGCGCTCGATCAAATCTTCTGGCTTAACCAAGCGGTCTAAATCAAAGTTCTCCGCCCGCAGACGGTGGTGGCGATTTTCTTCCCAAAAACGATAGACGGCGTTCCGTGTGGCGACATGCAACCATGCGCGAAAACTCCGCTTCGGATCGTAACTGAACTCTTGCATCGCCAACACTAACTTGCACATGAGCCGCTGAGTAATATCCTCTACATCCGGCCGATGAGATACTCCCATGCTGGAAATCCAATGAAAGATCAGTGGAGTGTACAGTTCTACAAAACGCTCCCAATACTGGTCAAAATCAGCCGCCTTTGGGTCTCGTAGTCCTCGCAGCAAACTGACGTTGGTGCTCCCCTGTTGTGACTTGGTATTCTTGGCCATTGGGCGCCCCATTTCTTTTGCCGGATGTCGCGCCGGGCGTGAACTACCCCTGTCGTATCCCCGCGGGGAACGGGCTTCAGGTGGCGTATCCGGTGGTCGGGTTCGTCGACCGGCAGTCGCTCCGCGACTGGTAAACCTATCCACTACGGATCAGCTTACGCCAAAGGCGATGAACAATCCAGACACTGCTGCTGGTACCCGATACTAGACCATGGCAGCGGCGCCTCAGTGGCCGCCTGAATCAGGATGGTACGCATGTAGCCGCGCTCTTTGGTCAACTGAAACCCCACTCGGAACGCAGCCTATCGCAGGTCTTTGGCAACGCCTAGCAGCGGAGACGCGGTCGTTTCTCCCCAAGTGACGACGCGAACACGATCCCCATGACTTCAGTGGATCACTTCATGTGGATGGCCGACGCGTTACCAGCCTCTAACTCCCATTGGCACTCGCGGTACGAACCTGAGCCGAGGAGTCTTCCGGATGGGGGTGGATGAGGGTGGGGAGCGCCGTCTTAAGAGCGATGGTGAAGACCATCAGGCCGGCGGCCCAAATCCCGGCGGTGATGCGCCACTCGGTCAGACTGGGGGTGTATTCCACGATCTCATGCAAAGTGCTGGGGACGAACCCGGGGATGATCAATCCCATCCCTTTTTCAATCCAAATACCGGCAAATGCCAGGGCACAGGCGAGCGCTAAGAGCCTGTTGTGCCGGCCGTTGGCCAGCCCCGGTTTGAGGAATAGGACTGCGGCCACCACGTTGCAAGCGACCGAAGTCCAGGTCCAGGGGACCAGCGCGCGATGTCCGTCCAGTCCAAAGAACAGATACCAACCGGCGCTGGCGTGGGAGCCGCCGGCGTAAAAGAGTGTAAACAACTCGGAGACCAGCATCAGCAAGTTGACCAGAATCGTGACTTGCACGATGCGAGTCAACGTGCGAATGGGACCATCGAGCTGTCGGATCGGCGTGGTTCGCTGCAACAGCAGCAGCGCGACGATCAAAAACGCTGGACCGGAAACAAAGGCAGATGCGAGAAATCGGGGCGCGAGTAGGGCGGAATTCCAGAAGGGCCGCCCGCCCAATCCGCAGTATAGGAAGGCCGTGACGGTGTGGATCGATATGGCCCAGGCGATCGACAGCATCACAAATGGCACGTACCAGGCCGGATTGGGCTGGCGACCAAGAAACCGCGTGTACATCAGGTACCCGCAAATGTGCAGGTTCAACAGCAAGTATCCGTTGAGCACGATCACGTCCCAGGTCAGCATCGAGATGGGGAAGTTGAACTTCCCGATTCCAGGGATCAGGTGCCAGGCCCGTTCCGGTCGTCCCAAATCGGCCAGGACGAACATCAAGCACATGACGATGGCGGCGATGGCCAGCAGCTCGCCGATGATCACCACGTCATGCATCTTGCGATCGTTGTATACATAGGCCGGGATGACCATCATGACTCCCCCGGCCGCCAACCCCACGATGAAGGTGAAGTTGGCGATATACAGCCCCCAACTCACATGGTCGGTCATGTGCGTGACGATCATCCCGTGCGCCACCTGGTTGGCCCACGCGTTGGCGCCAACCAGGAAGACGGCGGTCAAGACGGTCATCCAGGCGTAAAACGCCAACGAGCCCTCGGTGGCCAGCCACAGCGACCAACCCAAAAAGCGGAGATAACTCAGCCGGGTTGGCCCAGACGGCGACGGGACCTGATTCGGAGGCGCAGCGGTTGATGTACTCACCGATCGATTCCTTGTTGGCGGTCAATCAAAGTAGTAGAAAAACGAGGGCTTCGTCCCCAGCTCTTCCTTCAGGACGTACACGCGTTTATTTTCCAGGATCCAGCGGATGTTCGAGTCGGGGTCCAAGATGTTCCCGAACACCCGGGCGCCGGTGGGACAGGCCTCCAGGCATGCAGGCAGCTTGCCGCGCCGCGTGCGATGCAAGCAGAAGGTGCATTTTTCCATCACTCCAGCCGGACGCACTCGATTGCTCAGGTAACTCTGGTCCGGATTGATTTCGCGCGCGGGAATGTTCGGTTCCTTCCAGTTGAACCGACGGGCGTGGTACGGACAGGCGGCTTCGCAGTACCGGCATCCGATGCACCAGTTGTAATCGACGACGACGATGCCATCCTCTTCCTTCCACGTCGCTTTCACGGGGCAGACGTCCACGCACGGCGGCTCGTCGCACTGCTGGCACTGGACCGGCAAGTAATATTTGTCCTGCTTGGGTACCACGCCGTCGTAGGTCGTGGTGGCGTCCTCCATGCTGAAGGCCCCCTTGGGCATTTCCAGGATGCGGATATACGATTGGTGGGTGTCGCGATCGTGATTGTTTTCGCGATGACAAGCCTCGACGCAGCGGCCGTTGCCGTTGCACTTGCTGAGGTTGATCGCGTACACGAACTTCGTGCCCGGAATGGGACGGTCGTCGGCGATCGTCACGTCGCGATTGAACCGCTCCCGCGCCTCGGCCTCCAACCGGGCGATGACTCGCTGTTTCTCCTGGGGCGTCAGTTCTTCATAGTGCTTTTGAAAGAATTCCTGCGGACTCAGCCGCTCGGCCGCCTGCTTCAACGGCGAGACGGCAGCAGCGAACGCCGCCACTCCCAACGTGGCAAATCCGCCCTTGACCGCCGCGCGCCGCGTGGTGTTCTGCAGCACTGGCAGCGAGCGGTTTCCGCCCGACCCGTCGTCGCCCGCCTGCCGAGGATGGCGGCGGGGATTGGCCATGTTCGGCATTCGGTTCCATCGTCGAATCCTGTGGCTAGTGATAAGAATCCTGGGTTGTCGGAGCCACCACGATGCCAGGCCGTTCCGACCAGGCGGCACCGGTCCAGCAGCGAGCCCGCGGTCTGGCTAGCTGGCAGATGGCCCAGTCCCAGTGTTCTTCCGGAGATCGTTACGGCGTGTCGTGATCCTCGTGCTTGGGGACCAAGAAGCGGTCGAGCGGTTTGAAGGTGACGATCATCTTTGGGTACTGGGGTACGTGCGGATCATGGCAATCGATGCAATGGTTGCGGTACCGCGCACCGAACTCGAGGTCCCATGCGCCGTTCATGCCGCCATGGGCACCATGCCGGTACGCTTCGGCCTCGGGGCCATGACACTGGCTGCACAAATCCATGGCGTCGGCCACAGCGACTCGCGTGCCATCGGCCCGACGCAAGTCCTGGGGGCGTTGTGGATCGTGGCACGCGTAGCACCGCAGGTTCCCATGGCTGAATTGCATACCAACATGGAATTGGTCCAGCCTGTCGGCAGAGGCCGTGCGAAGATTCGGCTCGCGCGTGGTATGGCAGGTCCCGCAACCGGCGACGACCTCTCGGCCCAAGGGATCGCTGGCGTCGAGCCGAATTACTTTGATTTTGGCGGGCTGGTGGATCTCTTCGGCGTGGGCAGTGGCCTGCTCGTGTGCGGTATCGCCCACCTGAACACCCGAAAACGCTCGAGGGGTGTGCGGTTCGGGCGCGCTGGGAAAGGTCAGCCAATACGCCAGGACCGGCACAGTGCCGAGGAGAGCCCAAGGCCCAATCTTGTTTGCGGTGTTCCCCATTTTTCTAGCCCAGCTCCTGCGATTCGGCCCGAGAAATGCTCTCCCCATACCGGCGACCGGCGGTAGCACACCTTCACAGGAGCATTTCGGATGCCAATCAGCGGACTGGTGCTAACGATTGACCACGAACAACCCGATTCGCTGCGGCAGGTCGTGGCGGCGCTGGCCGAGCGCCCCGAGGTGACGGTGGGAGAGTCATTCGGGTGCAAACTGGCCATCGCCACCGATACCGAGAGGGCCGAGGTCGATCGGGGGCTCAGGGCCTGGATCGAAGCCCTGCCTCAGGTCGTGCACGTGGATGTAACGTTCATTGCCTTTGACTCTGATATGGAAGTTGCCAGATGAATTTGAACTCCGCGATCGAATCTGCTTCGCCTCCGCGAAACAACCGCGCAGCCGACCGTCGGCAGTTCCTCAAGCAAGCTGCGTTGGCGGCTGCGACTGGTGTGGCGGCCCGGCGCGCGCAGGCGGTCCCTCTGCCGATCGTTCAGTCCCCGGACACCGAGACGGATGAGGCTGGGGTGACCTGGCAAAAGGCCCCCTGTCGCTTCTGCGGAACTGGTTGCCACGTGCGGGTGGGAACGCTCGATGGACGCGTGGTGGCGATTCAGGGGGACCAGGCTGCCGAAGTGAACAAAGGGCTGCTGTGCGTCAAGGGCTATCACGTGGGCGCCGCACTTTATGGCAAAGACCGGCTGACGCATCCCATGCGGCGCCAAGGTCGATTCCTGGGAGCGTATCACGTGGGAGGAAGCCATCGACATCATCGCGCAGCGGATCATGGCGGCACCGGAGCGATTCGCCATCTACGGCTCCGGTCAGTGGACCATCCCGGAGGGATTTGCGGCCCAAAAATTCATGAAGGGTGGCTTGTCCAATAATCACATCGACCCCAACGCGCGGCTTTGCATGGCGTCGGCCGTGACCGGTTTCTTGGCGACCTACGGGGTCGATGAACCGGCCGGCTGTTACGACGATTTGGATGCCTGTGATGTGTTGATCACTTGGGGCAACAACCCGGCCGAGATGCATCCCGTATTGTTCTCTCGCGTCGTTGATCGCCGAGCCCGCGGTGAGAAGGTGATCATCGTCGATATCGGCACGCGGCGAACGCGCACCACCGATGCCGCCAACCATTTTCTGTTGATGAAGCCCCACGGCGACGTACCCATTGCGCTGGGGATCATGCATTTGCTGGTAAAGGACAAGACCTACGACGACCGGTTCGTGCAGAACTACTGCAATTTCCGGCACTGGGCCTCGGCCGAATCCGCCTTGCAGGGCGAACCGCTCGCTTTCGACGAATTCCAGCAGCGTTTGGAAAAGTACACCCCCGCGTACGTCGAGGAACTGTCGGGCGTGCCAGCCGACCAGATTCGTATGTTGGCCGAGATGTTCGCCGATCCGAATCTGAAGATCACCAGCCTGTGGTGCATGGGGATGAACCAGCATACGATGGGGACTGCCATCAACACACTGGTCCATGGCGTGCATTTATTGAGCGGGCATTTCGGAACTCCTGGCGACGCGCCGACGAGTCTCACCGGGCAGCCATCGGCTTGCGGAACGGTGCGCGAAGTCGGCACGCTAGCTCACGCACTTCCCGGGGGCCGGTTGGTGGCCAACGAAGAGCATCGCCGGCAGTGTGAAGAGTTCTGGAATCTGCCGCCGGGACGGATCAACCCCATTCCGGGATACCATACCGTCAAGATGTTCGACCAGTTCACCAAGCCCAGTGCCGAGGGGGGCGACATCGATACCCTCTGGGTGCAAGTCACCAACCCCGGGCAAACCCTGCCGAATCTGAACAAATTGTTTAACGACAAACAAGGCCTGGAGGACAAATTCCTGATCGTCTCCGAAGTCTACCCCACCGCCACGACCCAGTTGGCGGATCTGGTGTTGCCTGCGGCAATGTGGGTCGAAAAGAACGGCGTGTTCGGGAACTCCGAACGTCGCACGCAACAGTGGTTCAAGATGGTCGAACCGCCCGGTGAGGCGCGAGACGATGCGTGGATGATCATCGCGGTCGCCCATCGACTTATGGAGCTGGGGCATCCAGGCATGCTCGACCGTGACGGCAAATTCATCTTCCAGGTGCTCGATGAACAGGGCCGGGAAGTCCCGGTGTGGGAATTCGAGCATTACTATGACGTCAACGTCGACCGCCATCTGTTTGAAGAGTATCGCCCCTTTACGGTGATGAAGCACAAGAATTTGGCTCCCTACGACGAGTACGTCAAGGCGCGCGGTTTGCGTTGGCCGGTCGTGCAGCAGCCCGATGGATCGTGGCGGGAGACGCGATTCCGGTTCGCCGCTTTCGATGATCCCTTCGTAACGGAGGGCAAGGAATTCGAGTTCTACCACTCGACCACGGGCGACGGTCGCGCGCAAATATGGGTACACGATTACCAACCGCCCGCCGAATCGCCCGACGAGGAGTACCCGTTTTGGTTGTCCACCGGCCGTGTGCTCGAACATTGGCATACCGGCACGATGACGCGGCGCATCGAGCAATTGGCCCGTGCCATGCCTACCGCATATGTTGAAATGCATCCGGACGACGCCAGGGACTTGTCGCTTCAATCCGGGCAATGGGTGTGGGTTGAGTCGCGGCGAGGCAGGATCAAATTGCCGGTGTGGATTCGCGGTCGGGGCCGCCCGCCACGCGGCTATCTATTTGTCCCCTTTTTCGATGAATCGAAGCTGATCAATGTCTGTACGCTTGATGCCATCGATCCGTACTCGAAACAACCGGACTTTAAAAAGTGTGCTGCCCGCGTGATCAAAGTGGCGGAGGGCGACGCATGAACGATGCTGTGCATGGACAAAGGGCAGACCGTTGGCGGAGGTTGAGCAATGTCATCGCGGCCGCGGCCATTGCGTTGGCAGTCGTGGGGTACTTTATCGGCATCACCGATGGCGTTCCGCGCCCAACCCGGGCCGGCTTTCCGGTGGATCACCATTCGCCGGTGGTGGAAGCTCAGGAGAATGCGATCCCTTCGCTCCACTACCGTGAGATCCCGGAGAAGTACGTGCGGTTCACCCAGCAGTGGCGCCTACAGCCGCAGCCGCTGTCTCGACCGGAGCTGCCACCGTATGGCACGGAGCTCCATCCCGATCCGCAGGCCAAGCTGGCCTCGCTACGCCGCCGATCACAAACTCGCGCCTTCAACGGAGCCCCGCCAGTGATACCGCATGCGATCGAAAACACTACCGATGCGGCTTGTTACGCCTGTCACTCGCAGGGGATGCAATTGGAGGGATTGCGTGCCAGCATCATGTCGCACGCATTCCTGCCAAACTGCACGCAGTGCCATGTGCCACCACCGCCGGAGTTTGTTTCCCCCGAGGACTATTCACCTCCGGACAACGCGTTTGTTGGCATGCAGGCCCCAGTGGCTGGACCGCGGGCTTACCCTGGAGCTCCGCCAACGATTCCCCATGCCACGTCGATGCGCGAAAACTGCCTGGCATGCCACGGTCCGAACATGGGCTGGCCGGGTATGGAGACCACGCATCCCTGGCGAATGAATTGTACGCAGTGCCACGCCCCCTCGGCCGTGCTCGATCAGATGCCGGATACTTCTCCCATCCGGCGAGCCCTCTACGACTCGGTCTTCGACGTTAGCCGATAAACTTCTATTTGCACCAGAAACTGCAGCGAGGAGGAATCATGAGCGACTACACACAGCGGGAAACCAAAACCGAAGAGCAATCAGGTGAGGCCCAGGTGTATTCCGGTCGTTGGGCACGTGATCAAGTAATCCTATTGTTTGAAGAGCTGTCGCGCGGCACCGCGATCAAGCAGGTACAACTGCGCAGCCGATTTCCGGACCAGATGGCCAACGGTGTTGCTTCGCTGGAAGACGCCCGCGCGGCATTCGTCTCTGATCACGCTACGGCCATTCAGATTCGCTACGAGTACCAGGACGCTTTGTGGTGTGATACGATCCTTCCGGAACAAGGATCCGCGCAGGTCATTCGTACCCAGTTGCCAATGGAATACTGACGCACCCCCACAGCAGTAGCTTCCGCATGGCATCATGCTTACGCCGCTCCGACGCACGGTGCACCGCACGGACCGGCTGTGAGGACAAGCCAACGGCGATAGGGGGCCCCCTATGACGTTGCTGTCGACTGGAGGATACCCAGCACCCTGAAACGCTCTTATCTCAATTCCAACTGGCGGCTTGACGATGCGACATCTTCACTCTTGTCGCTCCCCGGCAGGTCATCCCATGGATCGATCCCGAAGACGCGCTGATTGTACAACGCCATAGCGCGAAGCGCATGGCCGCGCGGGCCGATCGGCCAATCCCTCTGAGGTTCGGCACCAATGGAAGATGCCAGAAACTGCACCGCCGCCTGAATGCGATCTGTCCGCAAGAATTCATCCGGAAGGGTGTACACAAGCCACTCAGTGATGTGTCCCGTCGTCTGCACCTTGCGTTCAATGTCTGGATCGGCGCCGCGACCCTCGAACCAGTTCGTGCTGAAACTGCCATCGGGATTCTGCAGTTTCATCGTATAGTTGACATACTCGTTCAAATACTCTTCGGCCTTCGCCCAATTGCCCGTGATCGGATAACCGGCCTTATTGCGTCGAATAATGGCATAGCTGAGTCCCATCAGGCGGTGAGTCCCACCGCAGGCGGCCCCGTGGATCGGCTGCCCCATTTCTTCAACCAATAGCTTTTCCAATGTCCAGGTATGCCCTCGACTGTCGCGCCACCGGGCATCCTGATCCAAATAGAATGACAAGCCAATCAATTTGAACGTCAACTCGGAACGTTCACGGCAACGCACCATTTCGTAACGTACAAGATCTTCGACGGTGTAGGAGCGATTGCCGATGCGCAGGGGAAAATCGCTGGGCACACGCGACTGCGCAAGAATTGCTAAGAATTGACCTTCGTGCCCCTGGACACCAGGCCCTACGTTGGCCACAAAACCACTGCGGGTGGGTTGAAACATCCTTTGTCGCGCACAGACTCCGTTGTAGCACATCCAACCAATGGCGTTGACGCGTCGGGAACCGGCTATTACCTCCGTTTTGGCGCCAAAGGGCAGCGTGGCATGCATGAGCGCCCAAGGTCCGCGTCGCACCACGTTCTCTGGGTGGTCGAGGTAGAATTGCAGACAACGATGGATCTGATTGCGAAGTAAGATCTCCTGCGTCGTAAACACCTCGGCCGGCGCAGTCGTCGGATCATTTTCCAGTTGTGCGATGGCGTGGGGAGCGTCCATCGGATGGGCGGCGCCGGCATCGTCATCATCCGGGGGTGAGGACACTGGGTCGTTGACGACCGAATTATCGGGAGATCCTGGACATTCAGTCGTCTTCCGCTGGTTGGATTCTTCGCCACTGCTCGGAGCACTGAACCGCGCTGATGCTCTCGACCGGTCGCCTGCCTCTGCCTCCTGCTTATGCGGCGATGATGCCAAGTGTCTGGGACGTCGAGAGGATGGTTCCGTGCCTTCCTGGTGAGCTGATGAGGACGGCAGAGACACGCGATCGTCGACTTCCTCGAGGCGGTCGGAAGAAGGATCTGCACCGTCGCCCCGCGGTCGCCATTCGCCCAGCCATTTGATCTGGGAACTTGGCTGTAGGCGCGGCGGCTGAGAACGGTCCGTCGTCGTGTGACGAGTCGCCTGCTGCTCGTTGTTCGCGCTGTCAGCCACAGGAGCCGGCGGTTCCTCGGCATTTGGAGCCGAGGCGGTTAATTCCAATCGGGAATCTTCGTTGCTCTCCCCCTCGGCGGCTGCCTCTGCTGGCGAGCGCTTTAGTGCGGCATCCGTTTTCGCTTCGCCGGCACTAGCGGCGCGTACCGTGGGCTGGCCATTCAACTGAGAGTGCAAGAGCGACTGGGAGTCCGGCGTCAGGCGGAAACGTAAGATGCGTACGGGAGCAGTAACTTCCTCTTCGTGCGTCGACACGATGGGAGAGGTCTCCGATGGCCCGCTTGACGTCCCCTGCCCCATGGCCAATTGTGCGTGGCACAAAGCCCCCACCAGTGCCGTCGCCTGGACAACGGAAGCAAGGCGCCAAGCTCCCCCGCGAGAAAAAGCCAAATGCATTCGCAGGCGTTGGCGTGCCTGGTGGCGATCAGAGAAGGAATTGCAGCGGTTGAACGGATCAAGATGGGTCATGTGCTATCGTGCGGGAATTCGAGAAACGACTCGGTGCGACTTCACCACAAAAACTTTGCTAGCACTTGCATGCTCGGAGGACACACCACAATCTTCGGCACATTCCCCATGCCAACTGAAATGGCATCCCGACAAGATAGTTGCTTCTAGAATACCAATGAAGCCACAGACGCCCCCTACCCGATGCCGACATTTCTGCATGCAAATGCTGTGGGGAAAGCCTGCAGGAGATGTTGGGAGGGAGTTCGTTACTCTACGGAGTAGGCTCTATAACCGTCACGCGTTGGCCGGGCAAAACCCTCAACTGGCTTTGGGCCCCTGACAGCCATTGGATCTCGATGTTTACCGGGTCAACGTCGGAGATGAGCCCGAAATGGACCGTTTTCGATCCTTCGCACTGATAGCTATGACCAGAACGGGTTTGGATTACCTGGCGATGGCCAATCTGCTCGATCAGAATCTTACTACCGAACGCGTCACGAGACGAACGGCGTCCGACCAGATCGATTTCCAACCAGCGAGTGTCAGCACGTGGCGATGTATTACGAAGCACCTGAATCGATTCACGAGAATTCAGGACGACTAAATCGACCCTTCCGTCCCCATCAAAGTCTCCACCCACTGCGCCGCGAGAGGAGGATTCTCGGTGCCCGCCAGAGCCCCAGTCGTCCTTCAAATCGACAAGTTTTCCACCCCCTTGATTGTACAGTAGCACATTTCGGATCTTGTAGGCAGTCGTCGAACTCATTCCCCCTCGCTGATTCCGCAAGTCGTCCAGATCGCCAGTTGCAATAAAAAGATCGGGATATCCATTGTTATCGAAGTCTGCCGCAACGACTCCCCACGTAATATGAGAAAAAGTGGCTTCAAGAGCCCCAGCCGCTAGAGAACGGTCATCGAAGAGCCCAGCGCCGAGATTTCGATAGTAACAGGCAAACTCTTCTGAGAAGCTGGTAAGGTACAAATCGAGTCGCAAATCACCGTCCAAATCGACGAGTTCAACTCCCATTGACGCTTGAGGCTTGGCCTTGAAATCGTAAGCAACTCCGGCCAACAATCCGACTTCTTCAAAATGACCGGTCCCATCGTTCTCGAAAAGAAAATTCTCTTGTGCATCGTTAGCCACCATAACATCGATGTCTCCATCGTCGTCGTAATCAAAGGTGACTAAGCCCATCGTACGGCCAGCTACCGAAGCAACACCAGAATCTCCGGAGACTTCGGTAAAGCTACCATCGGCGTCGTTGCGAAATAACTGATCCTCATCTGGTTCATAGCGCATGGGGCTGGGGTAGGCTGGCAACCCTTTGTGCCAGTGCGTCTTGTGTGCCTTTTGATCAAACTTAATGTAATTACCCACATAGAGATCCAAATCTCCGTCCGCGTCGCAATCGAAAAAGCTTGCCCCCCCGGCCACATGATTGCCAGCAGCAATCCCTGTGAGCAGGGTTACTTCGGAGAAGGTGCCATCCCCATTGTTATGGTATAGCACATTAGGTCCGTAATTGTTGACAAAGATGTCTGTAAAACCGTCGTTGTCGTAATCTCCACAGGCGACCCCGAGTGCGAAATGAGTATCGCCGACCTCCGCGCTTACCGTGATATCACGGAAGCGAAATCCCCCCTCATTGCGAAACAAGGCATTTGTTGGAGGAGGGCTCGGGTAGGGCGGGTCGAGAGCAGCCCCATTGAGTAGGTAGAGATCATGATCGCCATCACTATCGAAATCGATCAGTGCCAAGCCCGCACTCATTCCTTCTACCAGATAGTACCGACCGGCACTACCATCGTAATGGACAAACTCAATTCCCGTGTCTTCAGTCACATCAGTCAGCTCGATTTTTCCAGGTGGAACGGCTGCAGCGATGGTCACCAATACCGTGCTGCCGACAAGCACTGCGCTGCCCACAAGCCGAATGATCACTCGTGAGGTACGGCCAAATGTCCGATGGATCGAGGGACAGTTCATGGACGCGTCAATGTCCGATAACTAAGGGGTTCAAGGTGATGTGTGCAATGATGAGGAAGGTTGATTCGGTCTGCCAGGCCAATTTTCTTCCGTACCTGTGGGCAATGGTCGATGAGTCTCCACGTAGGCTGCCAACTCGTCTTTGAGCACAGCGATCATTTGTAGGTAGACTAGATTCTCCGGATCCATTTGATAAGCGCTCTCAAACGCAGCGATAGCCCCCCGGTAATCCTTTGCCTGTTGCAAAACGGTAGCCAACAACGCATAGGATGTGGCTTCCGGCATGGTCTCCACCAATTGACGAGCGTATTGTGTGGCTTGGTCAAGATCTACATCGATGGTCAAGTAATACTCGACGATTGCCTGTAGAACGCCTGCGTGGAGGGGATGGGCTTCGTGAAACTGCTCAAGAGCCCGCAGTGCTGCTTTCGATTGATTAGCTTCAACATAGAGCCGCGCAATCTCCTGAACCACAGTGAACTCATCGGGCCGAAGAATCGAAACCTCTGACAGCCACCTGATCGCATCGAAGACACGTCCTTGCCTGACAGCCAGCCATGCCAAAGCACGTCGTGCTTCCACATTTTGGGGATCCATCCGAGAGGCACGAACCAACAAGGTTGCCGCCGGTCCTAAGGCTTGCCGAGCTAGATAGAGCCGACTCATGTCCACATAAAAGGTCGCCATGTCGATGCGCGCAGCCGTTAAATCGTCATACGCGCGCCGCATTTCCGCTTTTTGCTCGATCAATTTACGCTGAAGCTGGCGATGTAGAACAAGATGTCTCTTAGCCTGTTCGCGCATCCCCAGGTGGTTATAAACTTTGATCAGCGCAAAGTGAATTTCGGGTTTCGATGGTTCCAGTTTTACGGCATGCTCCAAATGCTCTCGTGCCTCCTCCCACTCTTCCAATTGCTGCAAAACACTAGCTAACTCGACCCTTGCTTCGACGTTATTGTCGGCCTTCCGGACGACAGTCTCGAGCACCTTCCGCGCTTCATCCAGTTCACCGGCCGTTAGCAAAGCGACCCCCAACGTGATTTGCCGGGCAACATTGGATGGCTCCGCCAACACGGCCATGCGGAAATATTTGACGGCGTCTTGAAGTCGCCCCTCCTCGGTCGCCACGTCCCCAAGCCCTCGCATCGCATAAACAAAATTCGGATTCTCAGTTAAGATCTCCTCCCAAATCCTAGCCGCGTGATCGAGTTTTCCGAATCGATACTCGAAACGGGCGAAAATCTCCTTCGCTTCCAGCGAATCGGGCATTTCCCTCACCATATGCTCGATGACTTGTCGTGCTTCGGCTAGCGTCGCAGCACTCGTATCCGGAATGAGCGGCGAAAACGGCGGTTCCGTCAGCCGTGACGAATCCTCAGTACTACTTCGCTGATGTGCGGTCGCGTCGCTCTTTCCCGATTCATTATCGCCCGACTCATTACTGGTTGCATGCTGTGAGGGACTGAGAGGATCAGGAGCATCGTCACTACGGTCAGCTATCGCGACATCCCACCTGTCCTCTTGGCGTGTAGCCATGCGCTTGGAGTTGATCCTGCCAAACCAATCGAACGCACCACCGAGGCACAGGAACGCTACGATCAAGAAAAAGAAAAGCACTACTAGCCTCGGCTTTCGTTTTTCGGGCATGCTCGAACCATTAGCTCCGGATGGAGCGACCGACCTCGATCTGTTTCTTCCGTCGTATGTAGGCCTGCCAGACATTAGTTAGCTCTCATTCGGCTTTCAGTGGTTTCTCTTTATTATTGGGGCTCGATGAAGATTATTGTCTCGCGCATGGGTACACTTCGAAATTCTTCTTTAGATCCAGCATGCCACCAAACTCGGAAAGCATCGATCTGTTCAGCCGCATTGAGGCCGAAATGAAGCCGTGACCCGAAATGGCTCTGATACCCCTTTCCGCAGTGCATTTCAAGCAACTGTTTTTTACCGGCCACTTCGATTTCTACGCGCGAGCCTGCCGCTGAGCGATTGCTGACCGTTCCCACTAGCTCTACCTGAATGGAGCGATAGGGGGTGCGAGAGCGATTGGCAAGGACTGTTGGCCTGCCTCGACTGTTCAGGATAACAACATCTATTAAGCCATCGTTATTCAAATCGTCAGCCAGCATTCCCCGACTACTTTCCAGCACCCTCATTCCAGGTCCTGCCCGTGCAGATACGTCAATCATGAATCGACCGTCGATGTTATCGAATACCTGATTGGCGATACGATAGCTGACTGTCTCATCCACATCATCCAGGTTGTCGTGAATGTGCCCATTGGCAATAAAAAGATCTTTGTCGCCGTCATTGTCGAAGTCAGCTAATGCTGTTCCCCAATTCACCAGATAATACGTTCCTTTGCCAACGCCCCAACGCAACGTCGCGTCTTCGAAAAAGCCATTACCCAAGTTTTCATATAGCGTCACCAATTGCTTGGTATAAGTAGTTTGGAAAATGTCTAGCAAACCATCGCCATTGACATCAGCAACATCGATTCCCATGCTCCCTTGCGGGGTGCCTCGATGATCGAACGCAAGACCGGTCAGCAACCCTATCTCCGTAAAACGACCGTGACCGTCATTTTCCCAAAGAAAATTCTTGGTCGAATCGTTAGCAACAAAGACATCAGTGTCACCATCAGCGTCGTAATCAAACGCTATCACGCCCATTCCCCATTCGGCCGCGTCAGCAATTCCCGATGAGGAACTAACATTGGTGAAGGATCCGTCGCCGTTATTGCGCAGTAAATCATCTTTTTCCTTTGGATAAAGGAGGGGACCTCCGTAAACTACTCGTCCACGGAATTCAGATGCGGGTGAATCATAAGTAAACTGAATATAATTGGCCACATAGATATCGAGATCGCCATCGCCCTCCATGTCAAACATGACCACCCCACCCCCTACTTTCTCACCACAGGCGATAACATCCGATTCCCACGGCGAATACGTTCCGTCTCCATTGTTGTGAAGTAGGCGATTGGCGCCAAAGTTATTTAAATAGATGTCGTCAAACCCATCGTTATCCACATCGCCAACTGCTACCCCTAGACCAAATCCGGCGTCCGCGGTTCTTGCAATGTCGCCAATCGATTGAAAAGTAAATTGCCCTAAATTGCGGTACATAGCATTGGTCGGCGGCGGATCATAATGGCTTCCTCGTAAATTAGCCCCATTTAGAAAGTAGAGATCGATTAGGCCGTCTCGGTCATAATCCAGGCTTGCCAGTCCACTGGCAACTGCCTCTACCAAATAGTGATCTCCACTGCTACCATCACAATGGACAAAATCGATGCCCGTGGCGTCACTGATGTCCTCGAACCAAATCCGTGTCTGCTGACCATAGGAGCAGGGTAAACCAAGCAGAACTGCAAGCCCAAAAGCTTGCATCGGTCGCTTGGGGAAACATGTCAAAAAGTGTCGCAACACCAAAGCAAGCTGACGCTGCGGCCAGCGACAATAAGGGCAGCAATGCACCATCATTGGACTAAGGCTCCCGCCCCCTCGTTAATACTGCGCAATATGGCGCGCGCACGTTTGCAACGCGGATCGTCGGGAGCCAACGCGACTGCCCTACGAAATGCCTGCAGAGACTCCTCTGCCATTTCAATTTCGGCATACAGCCCCCCCAACACAAGCCATTGATTCACGTCCTCGGGGTCGAGGGAAACAATTCGTTGGCCAATATCAATCGCCTCGGCGATCTTACCGGTCTGATGGAGAATGCGTTGTAGTTCGTACAGTCGTACCGCTACATCGGGGACCAGTAGAAGTGACTGTGCGACCAGTTTCTCAGCGTTTGGCCAGTTCCCGTGCATCTTGTAGACTAGGGCACAATCGAAAAACGTTTGTGCAGCGATGTGCTTGGCATGCTCGATGTCGGTGAAGCCTTTTGCCTTGCTAACGTTTTCCGCAGCCTTGGATACGGCACGTTGGCGAAACTGGTCCATATATTGACGTGACTTTTCTCGGTCTCCTAACCTGCCATACACCTGTCCCAGCCCGTAGAGAATCTCCTTGTTATCTGGTGCAAACTGCAATGCTTTTTCATAAACTGCTTGCGCCTCCTCCAGCTGACCGAGGGCGGCGTGCGCTTGGCCAAGTAGTTCTAAAGCCTGCAGGGAGGTTGTCTCTTTCGTGATGTGCTGCTGCAGGGTAAGCATGGCTTCTTGCGCCTGACCGTTACTCAAATAGGCATCTGCCAGGAGCAGCGGGACGCGAGGGTCATCCTGTGATCGCGTTCGCAATTGGAGACAGAGATCGATCGCTTCCTCATAACGCCCTTCCTCAAACGCCAGTTCTGCCAACCCCAAAATGCCATCTTCCCATGATGCATCCAATTCGATTGCTCGTTGCCAGTCAGCCTTGGCAGCGTTCTTCTTGCTAATCAAATAGTGGTATTTGCCGCGCGCGCTGAAAGCCGCTGCCGAATTAGGGAACTCGCGAACTACCTCGTCAACTTTTTGTTCAGTCAACGACAGTAAGTCATCGGGAGACTGGTAAGGGACTTTCCAGGATACGACTGAGGGTGAATCGAAGTAACTCGGCAGTGGACTGTGACGTGAATTCTGCAGCATAGTCAAACGCAGCACAAGCCAGATACACAACACAGCGACCAACGACAACACAGAGGCCACCAGAACGGCACTCTGCGCGGTCGCACTTCGAGGTTTTCTCACCATACCAGTCGCCATAACCCGGTCACTCAGGCCCAACCGTGCTCAACGAAGAAGTTGTTGGAAGAGTTGCTCGCGACTAAAAATCCCGTCCCATACGCTCATCGCTTCGGACCCGTAACCGAAAAGACGAAGTGATTCTCGCCGTCCGCCGTTACCTCCGCCGTCAAGCCAGATCCATTCGCGTTTCCGTACATCGGATCGATCAAGGGCTGGTGTTCCACAGGCTTCATCGTGTCGAGCTTGCTATAGATGGCATCGAGGGAAGCCTCATCGTTCATGTCCACTTCTTTCGGAAGTGCTTCTTCACCAGTAGATTCGTACTTACTGACCGCTACCTTATACGCCCCCGGCAGAGCTCCATCTCCATTCACCTCCGTGGTAAGGGTGAATTTCCCTTCCGCGTCAGTGATTCCAGAGGCAGCTCGGCCATTAGGATCGACTGGATTGAATATGACTGCTACACCTTCCATCGGCTTTTCATCGACTAAGACCTGGCCTGTAACAGGAACTGTTCCCAACCTATTTGCATTGCATCCCCCCGCCACAACGGTCATGAGTAAAACCAGTGTGAAACCGCACGATTGCTTCAAGGTCATCACTAACCCCTTTCCTGTAGCTACTTGGTCTATGAAATCATCGAACAGCCGCCTGCTTGCTTGGACACTCCCGCGCAAGGACAAAATGACGAATACACAAATCGATCACGCCTCGAACGGAGCTTCTGACGAATCGCTCTCCCGGTCCTCACGGCCTTCTCATCCATCGCGTTCAGCTCCAATCCATCAGCAGATTCTCCCGCCACGCCCAGTTGGCCCTTAAACCGACGCATAGGCGTAAACCAGCGACGCCGTAGACAGGCAACCACGAGCGCGATGAACCGCGACTCGCCGGCCAGGTTCGAAAGAATCATTGAGGTAGGCACATCATTATAACGACATGGGTGCCAATGTGGCATCACAGGGGCGAAATCGATGCTATCGGGGGTTGGCTGCCCCCGCTCTGCCCGTCTTAGCTAGCTTGGTGTAAGCGGTCGACCTCTCCGTCAGAATCGCTTCGCATATTGTTAGTCCAAAAGGTGAAGGAAACTGACATTGGCGCTAGGAGGTAGCAAGTCGCATTGCCCAAAGCAGATCGCCAAGTAGCGTCGCTAGGCTGAATTGCTTGCAATGGCGAGAAGGCGATCGGTGCAGTTCCCAAGGCCTTAAAAAAGAACAGCGAAAAGACGACTTAACACCATCGTAATGGGCTCTGAAGCGTAGGTTTGGTCGCAATCGCATAGGGACCGAGGAGGCGAAGCGGCTGAATGACATAGAGAACCAAGAGAAGAGAACGCAGCTGACGCGCCTGTCTCGCGAGCCCGCACTGGATTGGTTCCGTATTAAGGGGAATCTACAGCCGAAGCCATTTCCATGGGACTATCACGCACTAGTGACTCAATCGCCAGCGGTTCGAGTTCGAAAGGACCGCTTCTCTAGCAGGGAATAGAGCAATTCAGGGACAAATGCCGGCAACAGGAGTGGTGGGGCACACCGTGCAAATGGTGTGGTCGGTCGGCAGTGGACCGCGTGAGGCATGCGACTGGAGGCCGACTTAACGCTATTTGGTCTCTACGCAGACGGTGGCGAGCTGCCGGAATCGCGATTGCGACAAGCGGTTAGAAACCAAGGTGTCGATCACCATAGCATTAAATGCTAGCCTCCCGCCCTATCGGGACCGGAGGCTCAACTTGCCGCGTTACCGAACTTCACTAGAAACTTTTGGTAATAAGGATGTACTCGCTCCCTGCCCCCCTTCTCTTCGCGTTCGGTTTCCGCGGCGCAAGCGGCGGGATGCTGATGCGCCGCGCGTGAGCCCGGAACTCGAGGGCACGTTGCGATCGGCAGTCATGCTGAGACGACATGAGCACCGACGCGTCCCATCGTTCCTGCCGACATGATGAGGCCGTCCCATGTAGCGCTGTTGATCTGAGTGATTCGTAGGACATCTGGCGGAGTTAGTCCCGTAAATCGACACAGGTCGTCGCTCCGGGGCCAAGAGCGGTGCGCCCGAGGATTTCACCAGCCATTACGGCAAATCTCCCGGGCAAGCCTTGGAAAACATGTCGACAACCAATCCAGTTGAGGCGACATTCGCCAGCATGCGGCTAAGGCATCTGAGGGCGAAGGCAAACGGTGATCGCGGCACGCGCCGGGGCATGATGTTCGAAACGGCTCTGGAAGCTGAGCGATGCAACATCGTTCGGACGGCCATGAACAAATCATTTCGCGACCGGAAGTAGAGCTATTTAACACCGAGATGCTTCAGGATGCCGCCTGATCACAAATGTCCAACAACGCAACGCATCCCAATAGCTCGGCTTCGCATGCTATTTAGGAGCCCCCGCACCTTGGGTTCTGCTCCCGGCTCCCTTTAGAACACGAAAAACGGGCAAGATGAGAAGCCAGTCTGTTGGGTGCCCCAAGCAGTAAACAGCGGGACAACAACCGGTGCATGAACATAGCAAAGCACCTTACAGCCGGGTCACAAATCTGCGGTTTTCGCCACATGAGTTAACGAGAATACTGGTAGCGGTTCCGGCTTGTGACTGCCACTCCGACTGCATCTACTTCGGCGCGAGCAATCAGTGCCCGCGCTTCAGGTGGCCACCCAATTCATTTTGGTTGCTTTAGGTTCCTTAATCTGATAGATTAGGGACGGAGAACGCGCCATTAGTTGGTGCCTTCATAGTTTTGGTTTTCTGTTAGGGAGACTCACATGACGAAATTACTGGGGGTTAGGAGGCGAAAGTCGCTCGCCTTCACATTGGTGGAGCTCTTGGTGGTGATCGCCATCATTGGCATCTTGGTCGGCTTGTTGTTGCCGGCGGTGCAGGCAGCTCGCGAAGCAGCTCGGCGAATGCAGTGTTCCAATAATCTTAAGCAGTTGGGACTTGCCGCACTGAATTACGAAAGCACCTACAAATGCTTTCCCAGCCAAGCCAACGGGCCAATCGTCCTACCGGCTCAATGGAGCAATAGTTGGGAGAGTTCGATGGGACGCCACAGTGCGTTTCTGCAGATTCTTCCCTACATTGAACAAGCGAATCTGTACAACTACATTGCTGCAGGTAAGCAGGAAGGGGGGATGACGCAAGCTCGACCTTTCGGTCCGCATTCTCTTCGCCCCTATAGCGCTTACAAGGAGCGTATCGCGGCGTATCTTTGTCCCTCGGATCCCGGCAGTCAAACCATGGGTAATTCCAACGACCAAGCGCCTATTTGTTACGCGACCAATGTTGGGGACTCAACCCTGGGAAGAGACGGCAGGCACATCGGAGAGGGTGGTACTTACAATTCACGAGGCATGTTCAATCGCGTCTGGTTCAATCCGGGATCCAATCCAGCAGGTCCTGGTAAGGGTAAGACGATGGGGCAAGTTACCGATGGTACGAGCAATACGCTGCTTTTTAGTGAGATCACGATCTACAATGGCGCGGGAAAACTTCATGGCCATTACGTCGTCATCCCTTCTGCAACATTCCGTGCGGGTCCCATTGTGTGCATGCAAGCACGAGGGCCCAACGGAACGTTAGTCGGCACGTTGCCGACGTCGCACCATCGAATGGGCGATGCATGGACGAACGGAACAAGTATGGTTTGCGGGTTTACCGCGATACTTCCTCCTAATTCGCCTTCCTGTGCCAACGAACGTGGTGAATGGCAAGAGGGGATTTATTCAGCCAACAGTTACCATACTGGAGGTGTCAATGCCGTGATGGTCGATGGATCTGTGCACTTCATTACGGAGAACATCGATACCGGTAACCTCGCAGCTCCCGTTCCTGTGAATGGGCCATCCCCTTATGGAGTATGGGGAGCCCTGGGGTCATCGGCTGAAGGCGAGGTGGTTCAGTTGCCGTAATGGCGGCCAGGCCGTAGCCGTTTCAGCTACGTCGCGCGACAGTTGAAGTATTAAACGCGGAGCGGCCGGCATTTGTTGCCGTGCCGTTTCGTGTTTTTTGAGTCCGTACAGAACGCTAGGCGACGGTCACCAATCTCGGCTGTCTTGTTGCAGCCCCTACAAGTACGCATGGACATGCACGTCAGTTTTCACCGTGCATACTCACGTAGAATAGGACGGATGGCGTAACGGTGCCCAATTAGCGCAATCGAATACCTCACCGGTTTTATCTCAACTGTCGTGCGTCAGCGCCGCACGATGTCTATTGTTATTAGGTGGCGGCGTTTTGGCGGTCGGGGGTGAGCAAACGGATTCCTAGCGAAATCTCTACACATCGGTGCGTTGATACCTTGACCAAGCTTCTTGAGCCTTAGTACTTTGATCCCGTAACACCGCATGGATTATGTGCCAGGTTTCAATCCACCAGAAAACCACGGAAGAAGCGTGCCGTCTTTTTACTGCTGGGAAGCATGATTATAACGCCCTATTTAGAGGATAGGTCCCCGGATCTTGGTATCTTGCGCCTATTGCAATGCATTGAGTTTTTTCCTTTTTTCGGGATTACCGGGATGAATTCGAACCACCTAAACGAACCACATTCAACCGACAGAGTTGTCGCCTCAGCTGATCGTACGGCCACTACCACATGGAATGGAGCCGTGACCGCCATCTTGCTGTTCGCGTTGGCGTCCGCCAGTGCTTTTTTGGGGGAGAGATGCGTTGCCGCTTTCCAGGAGTTTTTTTACCCACCACCTCACGGCCAGGTCAGCGACCCTCCGGACTATCTGTTAGCGATCAAACGATCTATGATGGCCAACATGGCAATTGGATACGGCCTGTTCGGGGCAATGTGCTTCAGCTTCATGGGAGCCCTGCTCGGCCAATCGCACGGCCGAGCGTCGTGCGGTAGGGGGCTGCTGATAGGTTCCTTGGTCGGTATCCTCAGCGGTGCCCTGACAGCACCATTGGGCTATTACATTCAGAATACCTATCAGCAGGTGGACATGGAACCAACAGTGAAGGCATCTTTCGTTCTCGGCTGGACGTTCATAGGATTTGGTGTCGGCGGGGGACTTTTACCGGTTTTGCTAGGAATCACACGGGGCGTTGGGAAGGCGATCTTTATTGGCATCGGGGTAGGCGTCTTCGCTTTGGTATTGCATTTGGTTCTGGCGACTGCCTTGTTTCCCATCGATCCGCCTGAGATGATGTTCTCTTTCGGATATGGAATTCGACTGCTGGCTATGAACATGATGGCGGCAGCTTCTGCAACAGCAGCCTTATTGGTTCTGCGGGAATCGATTCGAACGAAAGCGATTAGCAACGGTGGTACTGGAACTTAATCATAGCGAACGGCCGCGGATTGGCTTGACCATGGGAGACCCGGCGGGAGTGGGGCCAGAGTTGATCCTGCGCGCACTGGACGAACCACTGGTCAACGACTTGCACCAACTTATTGTCTTCGGTGATCTTCGTGTGCTGGAGCTTGTTAGCGCTCAGGTTGCGGCTCCGCTGCCTTCCAACTTGGCCGTGATCCCTACTGAGACTTGGGTGGATCCCAAATTCCATCCACCGGTCAGTCAACCGGTCTTGGTCGACTTGCACAACGTCGACGTCACTCGTCTAGAACCGGGCCGCGTGGATCGGGAATGCGGACGGGCAAGTTTCCAGTTTATCGAAGCGGCTATCGAAGCGATTGAAAGCGGGCGGATCGATGCGATCACCACGGCACCAATCTGCAAGGAAGCATGGATGTTGGCGGGATACCATTATCCCGGGCACACCGAACTGTTCGCCGAACGCGCTGCCGCTCAGCGATGGTGCATGATGCAGTATTCCAAGGAGATCACCTGCGCGTTCGTGACGGTTCATATCGCTTTCGCCGACGTCCCCCAACAACTATCGACGCGTCGTATCGTCGATACGATCGAGTTGCTGGCCGATACGTTGCACATGTTGCGCCGCCGGAAGCCCAGAATCGTCGTGTTGGGCTTGAACCCCCATGCCGGCGAAGGCGGTTTGTTCGGATATGGCGAGGAGGAACAAATCATTGCCCCGGCAGTGTCCGAGGCGGTGAACAATGGCCTGCTTGTGGAAGGTCCCGTGCCTCCCGATACCGCCTTCCTGCCGACAAAGCGACAAGAAACCGATGGCTACGTGTGCATGTACCATGATCAGGGACATATTCCTGTCAAAGCGTTGGCGTTCGAATCGGCCGTCAACACTACGCTGGGAATCGACCTCGTTCGCACTAGCGTCGACCACGGCACGGCATTTGATATCGCATGGCAAGGAAAAGCGCAACCTAGCAGTCTCTTTGCTGCCATTCAACTCGCCGGTGAATTAGTGATCGCGCGGCGCAATCGCGACTCCCCCACCGCGTCGTAAATCGATTGCCACCAACCGCGTCTCGGCGGAGGATCGGCGCATGGTGCAGCGGATCGAGGCTTTAGGTCGTGCAAGCGATCCACTGCGGTGGCGCCGCAATCAGCAGCTCCGGGGACTTTAGGTCGAACAACGGCCTGCGTGAAAATCGCCGGTCGCGGGTGTAACTTTCTTGCAGACAGGGCTCTACAACGCTCCATTTGGGAACTGATTGCGCCCGTCGGCCGCTGTTGTCTGAGTGGCAGGGACAAAACTGGTAGGGACAAAGCGGGCAGGCTGATCCGCCGAGCGGGGGAGGCCGTTGGCGCGTCGGCTACCGTTCGCCCAACGACCGCCGCGTTGGTTGTGCGTTTTCACAGACCATGGCTTCCTTGCGGCTTAGACCCATCGCCCCCCATTTAGGTTGCAGCAATCGCTGGTGGATGGGATAATACGCGGAGGATGTCGCCACCGCCTTCCCTTGAATGGTCCCTCGAGTCGATCGGTTACCGCTCCAGACGTGATGACCCCCAATCGTGATAGTGGAGAGAACCAAAGGGCCGCCCCCGCGGCCGATCACGCGGAGCAGGCTGTTCCCGCCAGTGATATGACCGCACCGGAGGCTGATCTTGCCGGTTCGACACCATCATTCAGCGTTGATGCCGGATCGTGTGGCGAGGACGATCAAACGGTGCAGGAGCATCCCGCGGCAGGACAGCATGTCGTGGCCGCCGAATTGCGCGCTTATGCTGCCGTGATGGGGCGTCAGTACGTGGGACGCGAGGTGGGGAATTTTCGATTCCTTGACATCCTTGGATTGGGGGGGATGGGATGTGTCTTCATCGCCCACGAGATCAGCATGAACCGTCGTGTGGCGCTCAAGCTGTTGGTTGAGTCGACGGTGCAACGCTTTCCCAAGTGGCGAGATCGCTTTCAGCGCGAGGTGCAAGCGGTTGCCATGTTGGATCACCCATCGGTGGTGCGCGCCTACCATGCTGGCAGTTTGGATGGCATGCCGTTCCTGGCGATGGAGTTGGTGCGCGGAGCCACACTGAGGGAGTTGATTCAACATTATATTAGTCTGGATCCGGATGCGGCGGCGGAGTCGGCGAGCCAGATCGCCCGCCAATTGTGGCACCGCAAGTTCCCCGACGACTACCCGGGGCCGCTCGTGTCACCAGAGGAAGAAAGCCCGGCGATCGACCTCTTTTCTCAACGGCTGCGCGATGCCATCTCCATTGGGATCGACTTGGCGGACGCCTTGGCCTGCGCGCACCGTCACGGCATTCTGCACCGCGATGTCAAACCATCGAACATCTTGATCGACTTCGAGGGCAAAGCAAAGCTCTCGGACTTTGGGCTGGCGCGCGTGAAGAACAGCTCCGAGTCGTATACGCAGAGCGGCGCGGTGCTGGGAACATTTCGCTACATGAGCCCCGAGCAGGTAGCTGGTCAAGCGGTGACCGAGCAGAGTGATATTTTCTCGCTCGGCGCAACCCTTTACGAACTGATTACCCTCCACCCATTGTGCCCTGCGACCGAGCCGCACGAAGTGATTCAATTCTTGTGTCGAGGTCGATTCACCCCGCCCCGGGAACGGGTACCCCACCTGCCCAAAGCGCTGGAAGCGATTCTTCTGAAAGCGACGGCCCGCGATCGTGTACAACGATATCAATCAGCGCGGGAATTGGCCGACGATCTGCGTCGTTTTCAAGCTGGTGCTCCCGTCGAGGCCAAGCATCCGCCGTGGTGGAGATCAATGCGGGAATGGGCGTATCAGCACCCGCGCGCCGCCACGGTGTTGGCATCGGTGATGATCGTATTCCTATTCTTGCTCGGTGGGCTGCATTGGCATAACAGGCGCCTCGCCAATTTGAACGCCAATCTGGATATCGCGGTGAAGCGGGCCGAAGCGGCGTCGCAACAGGCCGAACAGGCTCGTTTGCACTCGGAACATCTCCTCTACGCGTCAGAAATCGCTCGGACCCATGATGCGATCGAGAGGGGAAATATTGCCGAAGCAGCGGAGTTGCTCGAGCGCTATCAAGCGCCGCACGCGGATTATCCGGTTGATATCGAATGGCGTTTCCTAGCTCGCCAGATCGGACAGCTTGCCGAGACCATTTCAGTTTCGCCGGTTCCACTGTACGCGGTCGCCGTCAGTCCGGATGGCCAGCGCATCGCTATGGCCGGCAAAGATGCGACCATTTACTTGCGCCGCACGGATTTGTTCGCTGAGGAGCGGGAGGTCGTTACTGGGCAGGTCGAAGTTAATCGACTGGCCTTCAGCCGGGATGGAAGGCGTCTGCTGTCGGCCGGAGACGATGGAACGGTCCGCATGTGGCATGTGGCAACTGGAGAAGAACTACTGAACATCAAGTGTGGGGCGGAGCGGGTTCTCAATGCCCAATTCGCCCTAGGCGACGAAGTTATTCTTTCGGCCAGCCACGAGCCGTCGTCGGTGCGCTTGTGGGATGCGCGCAGTGGCAACTTCCTCCGTTCGCTCGACGATAGCCTGTACAGTGTCGAAGGCCTGGCCATTTCTCCCGATTCAACGAAGGTTGCCGTCGCAGGGTGGAAGTCGAAAAAATGCCTGATCTATGATCTGGCTGCCGAGTCGCCGCCGCGAGTCTTCGCCGCCGGCAGTGTGCAGTTCAAAGCCGTCCAGTGGACGACGCTCGACGAGATCGATGTGATCGCCGCCACAACCGTCGAAGGGCAGATCTACTTGGGACCCGTCGACGGGCAGCGGTTGCTCCTGTGGCCCACGCGACGCACGATTGAAGACATTGCATGGGATCCCCATCATCAGCGTTTGGCCATCGCTTGCTACGATGGACATGTTGAGACCCACCGTTTGGCCAGCGATGGTGCCATCGCCATCCAGTGTCCGGACGATGAGCCGCTGGTGTGGAGCCAGCGAGTCGACGAGGATCGGTTCGCCGTCGCGACGCCTAAGCGGATTGGAATCTGTCACGCGTCGTCGGGACAGACGTCGTGGACCGAGTGCGAACAGGCGATCGATTCTACCCGGCAGATCCAGTTATCACCCAACGGACAGGCGTTGATACGCGCGGGACAGGCGTTCGTACTGCGCGGAGATGAATGGATGCCAGACGGTGAGCTTCCCGCACGCAAGCAACTCACCCGCGTCGTCTGGTTTCCCGATGGCAAACGGTTGCTCGCCGGGTACCGCGATGGCAGCCTGCGGGTGATGTCGGTGAACTTGTGGCGCGAAACCGATTCCTGGAATGAAAACGGATCGCTCCATGCGAGCGAAGTGGTCGCGTTGGCCGTCGCCGCAGATTCTCCACTGGCGGCCGTGAGCTTCGCCGATCGCCAGTTGGCATTGGTCGACTTGCAGCGGAACGAGCAAATCGGTCCGGCAGTCGAAGCAACCAGCATTGTCCGCCACATGGCGTTCGAGGAAGCGTCCGGTTCGTTGGTGACCGCCGATCCGCCAACGCGCTGGTCGTGGACCAGCGGACGATTGCAACCTGCACGCACCGACACGTTCAATTATTTCCAGGGATTAACAGCGATACCCGGCCAATCGGCTCTTCTGTCCGTGCACGTTGATCGATGTTGCCTGTTGAACAGCGCCGACCTCGAACTGCGCGATATTCCGTTGGCGTGGGACCGGCGTTCAGCCATCGTGCTGGACCGCGCTTCGAGGACCGTCAGCTATACGGATTGGTGGGGACGTCTCGCCTGGATCAAGGTGGATGACGTGCGGCGACTGCTACGGCGTTCGCAGCGACGAATCGGCCGCGCACGCCGCACCTATGCGGTCGCTTACTCTGCTGACGGCAATCGGCTATTCTCCGTCGGAGACGACGGCAATTTGCGCATCGAGACCACGGATGCCAATGGCGATCTGATCGTGCCATTGTCGGCGGATCAAGTCACGCGCAGCACCATGGCCCGCGAGCGGGCATTGGCGTTGGTGATCAGCGCCGACCGCGCGACGTGGCGTGACTTGGAAACCGGCGACGTCGGTGTCCTGCCTTTGCCTGAGAACGAACCGTTGCGCGGACAGCCGCGTGCCGTCGCCTTGACACCCGATGGACGCCTGGCCGCCGCGCTGACCGAACGCGACTTGCTGGTCTGGGACATTGCAGCCGGCAAACTGCGAACCGCCGTCGAAGTGCTTCCTGAACTCGGCCAGCCCTTGCCCATGTGGCACCCCCAAGTGACTTTTGGCCCACGCGGTCACCGTATCGCCATCGTCGATTACCCCGAAAACCGTCTCCTCGCCTGCATCTACTCCCCTTCTGGGGAACTGGAGAAGCGACTCGAATTAACCGAAACGGCTAGTTGCGGTTCTTGGTCGCCAGATCTCCAGTGGTTAGCCGTTGGCACGGAACAGCACTTCGAAGTGCGCCAAATGCCGACGTTGGAAATCCGCCGCAGGATTGCTCATCCCCATGTGGCGATGGTCATCTGGCCAGTCGACGAATCTGGTGTCATCCTGATCGACGGCGAACACAACCTGGTTTACTGGGACTTCCAAGATCCTGAAAGCAGGCCGATCTACTGGGGCAAGAGCGATGCCGATGCGAAACATGCGGTGCTATCCCCCTCCGGACGTACTATGCTCGTGTCCGAGACCAGCGGTCACGTTTCCTTCTGGCAGATCGCCACAGGTCGCCGATATTTCGATCACAACTTCGGGCACGGCCCCATCAACCACATCTCAGTCTCCGCCGCTGGCTATTTCGCCCTCCAGGCCCCCTCCCACCTTTGTTTTTGCACCTACTAGCTTTGACCGGCGGGCGTGATCCTTAGGCTCCGACCGCCGACGCACTGAGACTGTTGCTGTGCCGCGGCTGGAGCGGAGGAGTAGAGGCAGTTTCCATACGAGCATTCCATACGAGCACGCTTGCAATAGTATCTCGCTCTCGATACTAGCGCGCAGCGCATGCAAGTGTGGTTCAGGCCGTGGTTCGGACTGTGGTTCGTCGAATGTCTTGCTCAATCGCTGGCGCGTCGTGCTGGTATTTGAAACGCGTCGTGGTTGATTCTGAAATGGGGTGTGGTTGTATTGGAAGTCTGCAAACTACTTCCAGGCGGCGGAGAGGCTGTGCCGAATGACGGGCCGTTTTTTTCTGCAGGCCGGCGAAGTCCCCAGCACGCCCTTCCATCGAACCGAACAAGTCGGACGGCCCGGACCAACGCCCCCATCAGCCAATGGCCCCGATGGGCGCTTGTGTCACTTACGTCAGTTGCATCACGTACCTCACACCCCTCAGGCATCTTGCGCATCTTGCGAGCCTTACGTGCGTCGCTCACGGGCTTGCGGGCATGCGGCACTTACGTCACTCACGTCACTCACGTCGCTCACGTCGCTCACGGCACTCACGGCACTCACGTCGCTCACGGCACTCACGGCACTCACGGCACTCACGGCGATCACGGCGATCACGGCGATCACGGCGATCACGGCGATCACGGCACTGCGGGGGTGTGTGGGCACCCCAGAGCGAGACTGTACGATCAATTGAGCCACGGGCGGGCTATGCCTACAAAAGATACCAAGACCTAAACCGCGTGCCACTCGTCTCCAGCCTCCGTCCTCCCCCTGCTTCCTCTGGCCCAAGACATCCAGGAACAGATTCGCTTCCCCCATCCCCCGCGGCCGCCCCACCATCACCGAACCCCAACTCCGCCCCTCACCACCCAACCCAACTGACAAACACAACGCCAAATGTGGCCACACCTTCAAGCGACCAACTGAAGTCCCACAAAAATTCTCGTCGCCCCGGAACGACCACCAGCCAAGCCACCCGACGGCCGTACACGCTCAAATGCCTACGTGATATCATGTGCTGTTTCGAGAGAATTCGCAGGTATTTTCATCCTGTGCGGCAGAGGTATCCCAATTTCCCGTGGAGAGTCGAGGCAGATGGAATCGTCGCAACTCAACTGGATTGCCAATTTTATCTGGGGCATTGCGGACGACGTGCTGCGCGATTTGTATGTTCGTGGTAAGTATCGCGATGTTATTTTGCCGATGACCGTGCTCCGGCGACTCGATGCCGTCCTCGAGCCGACTAAACAGGCGGTACTCGAGATGAAGGCGCGGCTCGACGAGGCGGGAATCACCAACCAGGACCCGGCGCTGCGTCAGGCCGCCGGGCAGGCGTTTTACAATACGTCGAAATTCACGCTGCGGGACCTCAAGGCACGGGCCAGCCAGCAACAGCTTCGCCAGGATTTCGAAGCCTACCTAGACGGATTTTCACCGAACGTCCAGGAAATCTTGGACAACTTCGAATTCCGCAACCAGATCCCGCGGCTCAGCAAGGCGGACGCCCTGGGCACGCTGATCGAGAAGTTCCTCGACCCGTCCATCAACCTCAGCCCCAATCCGGTCGTGGATCCCGACGGCACGGTCCGCCAGCCCGGACTGGACAACCACGGCATGGGAACCGTGTTCGAGGAACTCGTTCGCCGATTCAACGAAGAGAACAACGAGGAGGCGGGCGAGCACTGGACGCCGCGCGACGCGGTGAAGCTCATGGCCCGCCTGATCTTCGAGCCCATCGCCGACCAGATCGAATCGGGCACCTACCTGCTCTACGACGGCGCCTGCGGCACCGGTGGCATGCTGACCGTGGCCGAAGAGACGCTCCAGCAGCTGGCCGAAGCGCACGGCAAACAGGTGGCAACCCACCTCTACGGCCAGGAGATCAACGCCGAAACCTACGCCATCTGCAAGGCGGACCTGCTGCTGAAAGGCGAGGGCGACGAAGCGGACAACATCGTCGGCGGACCGGAACACTCCACGCTGTCCAACGACGCGTTTCCCTCGCGCGAGTTCGACTTCATGCTCAGCAATCCGCCGTACGGCAAGAGCTGGAAGAGCGACCTCGAACGCATGGGCGGCAAGAAGGGGATCAAGGATCCGCGTTTCGTCGTGCAGCACCAAGGCGAAGAGCTTTCGCTCATTACACGCACCAGCGACGGTCAGATGCTGTTCCTGGTCAACATGCTCAGCAAAATGAAGCACGGCACCAAACTCGGCAGCCGCATCGCTGAGGTGCACAACGGCAGCTCGCTCTTCACCGGTGACGCCGGCCAGGGCGAGAGCAACATCCGCCGGTGGATCATCGAAAACGACTGGCTCGAGGCCATCGTCGCGCTGCCGCTGAACATGTTCTACAACACGGGCATCGCCACCTACATCTGGGTGCTGACCAACCGGAAGCCCGAACACCGCAAGGGCAAGATCCAGCTCATCGACGCGACCCAGTGGTACCGGCCCCTGCGCAAGAACCTGGGTAAGAAGAACTGCGAACTCGGCCCCGAGGACATCCAGCGCATCTGCGACACGTTTTTGGCTTTCGAAGAAACCGAACAGAGCAAGATCTTCCCCAACGCGGCTTTTGGTTACTGGAAGGTCACCGTCGAGCGTCCTTTGCGGCTGACCGGCATCGACGGCGAGAGGGCCTACAAAGCGGCCGAGATCAAACGGCTGAAGGACCAGCACGAGCGATCCGAGGACGGCGTGCCGGTGATCAAGAAGATTCACAAGAAGGGGACGCAGCCCGATCCGCTGCACGGCCTGTTCGAGACCACGATCAAGGGGAAGCCGGCGGTGGTCGAGTACGAGTCCGACAGCGAGCTGCGGGACAGCGAGCAAGTGCCGCTGCTCGAGGAAGGCGGCATCGACGCGTTCCTTGAACGCGAGGTGCTGCCTTACGCCCCCGACGCCTGGTACGACCCGGACAACGTCAAGATCGGTTACGAGATCAGTTTCACGCGGTACTTTTACAAGCCGAAACCCCTACGCAGCTTGGAAGAAATCCGCGCCGACATCCTCGCCGTGGAGAAGGAGACCGAGGGGTTGCTGGCGGAGATCCTGGGCGGCGGCGGACCGTGACGCACGGCGATTGGTACGATAGGTCCTATAGGACATATCCGACCTATAGAACAAGCACCCAAACCCCACACTCAAACCCCAACAAGGAGCCCACCGCAATGACCGACAAGTTCATTCCGGCGCACGGTGGCTACGAAAACCTGTTGTCGTATCGCAAGGCCTTGATCGTGTACGACGCGACGGTGCGGTTTTGCAAACGGTTTCTGGATGCGCGGGATCGGACGGTGGATCAAATGGTGCAGGCGGCGCGGTCGGGCAAGCAAAACATCGTCGAAGGCAGCATGGCGTCGGGCACGTCGAAAGAGATGGAAATCAAACTAACCAGCGTCGCGCGGGCCAGCCTGGAGGAACTGTTGGAGGACTACCGCGATTTCCTCCGCACCCGCGACCTGCGACTCTGGGAAAAAGGATCCAAAGAAGCGTTGTTCGTCCGTCGGTTGGGCGCGCAGCCCGGCGAGTCGTACGAAACCTGGCGGATGTTTATCGAAACGCGCCCGGCCGAAGTCGTGGCGAACATCATCATTTGCCTAATTCATCAGGCGAATTATCTGCTGGACCAGCAGATTCGACGTCTGGAACAGGCTTTCGTTCAGGAAGGCGGCATCCGCGAGCGGATGACCCGCGCCCGCGTGCAAGCGCGATCTCGACAAACCCCGCGAAGCGACCACCTGCGATGAAACAGCAAATCGGACCGACTCTCGACCGATCCAGTCGCAGCTCACGACACCTTGTTTGCAGCCTGCAGTGTCTGCTATCGCAGTGCGATGCGGTGCCGGCGACCCTCGTCCAGTTGGAGATCACCAACACGACGTATGCAGCAGCCAACCGGCTCGTTCACCGACTGGCGGAGCTGGGCATCCTCACCGAAATCACCGGATACCGCCGGAACCGCCGTTTCTCTTACCAGCCCTACATTCAGTTGTTCCGGGACGACGTAGAGGAGCCCCAATGATCCACGACCTGAAACCCTATGCCGAATACAAGGACTCCGGCGTCGAGTGGCTGGGCCAAGTGCCGGCGCATTGGGAGGTGCGGCGGCTGAAACAGTGGCTTCGGATAAACCTGCGAGTCTTGCCCGAATCTACCCCGTCGTATTTTGAGTTCAGGTACATCGATATCGGGGCTGTCGGCACTGGTCGGCTGCTTGCTGCGCCCCAACAGTTGCGATTCGGCGATGCCCCATCCCGGGCTCGTCGGATTATCCGTTCGGGTGACACAATCGTATCAATGGTGCGCACATACTTGAAAGCGGTCTATTTCGTTGCGGATGAAGGGCCGGACCTAATCGCATCGACCGGGTTTGCCGTTCTGACTCCGAACGAGTGGACTGAACCAAAGTATGTCAGCTACTTAGCTCAAAGTGACGGATTCACGAATCGAGTCACCGCTGAGTCGATTGGTATCGCTTATCCTGCGATCGCAGAGACCCGTCTCGCCTCTTTCGAGGTGGCCGTGCCACCCCTTCCCGAACAAACGGCCATCGTGCGGTTTTTGGATTACGTGGACCGGCGGGTGGGGCGGGTGATTCGGGGGCGGCAGCGGTTGGTGGGGCTGCTGGAGGAGTACAAGCAGGCGCTCACCCACCAGGCCGTCACCGGCCGCATCGACGTCCGCACCGGCCAGCCCTATCCTTAATATAAAGACTCCGGCGTCGAATGGCTCGGCGACGTCCCGGCACATTGGGAGGTGCGGCGGTTGAAATCATTGGTAAATGGAATCGACCAAGGCGTAAGCCCGCAGGCAGAGAACCACCTGGCCGACGAAGGATCTTGGGGTGTCTTGAAGGCTGGTTGTGTCAATGAAGGTGTGTTCCGAGAACGAGAACACAAGAGACTCCCACCGGGATTCGATTTTGATCCGAAATTGGCTGTAGGCGTAGGTGATGTACTCGTTTCGCGCGCGAGTGGTTCACCGCGATTGGTGGGGTCAGTGGCGAGAGTCAGGAGATTGAGCTACCGGCTCATTCTGTCTGACAAGACGTTCCGGTTGAGTATCGGGGCCAGCGCCATTCCCGACTTCATCGTCTATTCAGTGAACTGTCGCGGCTACCGGAACCAAGTTGAAGAAGCAATTAGTGGCGCGGAGGGTTTGGCTAACAACCTGCCATTGTCTGCATTGCGTGCATTCGTTTTTTTGCTTCCCCCCCTGCCCGAACAGACCGCCATCGTCGAATACCTCGACGCACAGACCGGGAAGATCGACCACGCCGCCGACGCCGCGCGGCGCGAAATCGAGCTGCTCAAGGAGTTCCGCACCCGCCTGATCGCCGACGTGGTCACCGGCAAGGTGGACGTGCGCGAGGTGGCGGTGCGGCTGCCGGAGGAGCCGCCGGAAGAGGAGCCGCCGGAAGAGGAGCCGCCGGAAGAGGAGCCGCCGGAAGAGGAGCCGCCGGAAGAGGAGCCGCCGGGGGCCGATCTCGAAGACGTGGCCGAAAACGACAACGGGGAGGATGGCGGCTTCTCCTCGGACGAGGAGGATGCCGATGGCTAAGGCGAAGACCGATCCTGCCAAGCCGGGGCAACCACGCACCATCGCCGCGGGGCGGGGCGGCGAGGCGCGGGCGATGATCGTGACCAGCAGCATCGAACGCGCGATCCGGTACTACCATGCCTTTTGCGATTATCTGCGCGAACGCAAGAGCCCCTATCAGGCGATCGTCGCCTTCTCTGGCGAGCATGAGTACGGCGGCGAGAAGGTGACCGAGGCTTCGCTGAACGGATTTCCGTCCGGCCAGATCGCCGACAAGATCCGCGAGGATCCGTACCGGTTTCTGATCTGCGCCGACAAGTTTCAGACGGGTTGCGACGAACCGCTGCTGCACACGATGTATGTGGACAAGCCGCTTTCGGGGGTCAAGGCCGTGCAGACGCTCTCGCGGCTGAATCGCGCGCATCCGAAAAAGCACGACGTGTTCGTGCTCGACTTTCAGAACGACGTCGAATCAATCCGCCGGGCGTTCGAGCCCTACTACCGCACGACGATCCTGGCCGACGAGACCGACCCGAACAAGCTCCACGATTTGAGGGCGGCCCTGGACGGTTATCAGGTCTATTCGCCGCAGCAGATCGACGAGCTGGTGCGGTTGTATTTGGAGGGCGCCAATCGTGACCGGCTGGATCCGATTCTCGACGCCTGCGTGGCCACTTACTCCGAGGAGCTGGATGAGGACGGCCAGGTCGAGTTCAAGGGGAAGGCCAAGGCGTTCCTGCGCACTTACGGCTTTTTGTCTCAGGTGTTGCCGTATGCGAACGCGGAATGGGAAAAGCTGTCGATCTTTCTGAATTACCTTGTTCCCAAACTGCCCGCGCCGGTGGAAGAGGATCTGTCGCAGGGGATTTTGGAGGCGATCGATATGGACAGCTACCGCGTGGAGAAGCAGGCGGAGATGCCGATCGCCCTGGCCGATCAGGACGCGGAGATCGAACCGATTCCGGCCGCGGGTGGAGGCCATAAGCTCGAACCGGAACTGGATCGTTTATCCAATATCATCAAGACGTTTAACGACCAGTTTGGCAACATCGAATGGACAGATCGTGACCGAGTTCATCGGTTGATCACCGAAGAGATTCCGAATCGCGTGGCAGCCGACCCGGCCTACCAGAACGCTGTAAGAAATTCCGACGCGCAGAATGCCCGCGTCGAGCACGACAAAGCGCTTCGCCGCGTCATGACCGCCATTCTCCAAGACGACACCGAGCTGTTCAAACAGTTTGCGGACAATGAAGGGTTCCGGCGGTGGCTCACCGAGACCATTTTCGCCATCACCTACGATCAAAAAACCTCCGCCTAACTCCGAATGCACGGTATCGATTTCTACATTACCGATTCAGGTGAAGGAGCCTCTTTGGAGAAGTTCGAGAGCGGCGTTTGAGGCACCGTTGGAACCGCCTGCGTGCGTCGGCGTGCCGAGCACAAAGACATCAAGATCAAGATCACGTCTGGGCGTGGGACTTCATCCGGGACGGTACGGCCAATGGTCCTCCGCCCGAGTGGTTGGCGATCATCGCCGAGTACCTGCGGGAGTGCCTGGCCTTAGAAGTCGATCGCAGCATCACGGCCGATCGGGTATTGGATGTGCTGACGAAACTGTTGTTGACGCGCGGCCTGCCGCAGCACTTCCGCCGCCTGGAAGTAGGTTCCATACTTCAGGTACAAGCACGACGCGTTTCACCTACGAGCACCATGCGTTTCAAATAGAAGCACGACGCGCCAGCGAGTGGGCCAAACAGTAGACCAACCGCACTCCGAACCCGAGTCCGAATCACCCTTGCTGGCGCTGCGTGCTGGTGTTGCTGCGTGCTGGTGTTGCTGCGTGCTGGTGTTGCTGCGTGCTGGTGTTGCTGCGTGCTGGTGTTGCTGCGTGCTGGTGTTGCTGCGTGCTGGTGTTGCTGCGTGCTGGTGTTGCTGCGTGCTGGTGTTGCTGCGTGCTGGTGTTGCTGCGTGCTGGTGTTGCTGCGTGCTGGTGTTGAAACTGCCTCTGCAGCTGAGCTCCGGCCGCGGCACAGCAAAATAGAGGAACCATTACCCGTTACTTAACCGTTACTCTCTTAACGCCTGGTGCCATACAGGGTTCCAATTGCGGCAGGAAGGTTGGTCCGTGCACTTCCAGATGGGGTGATCGGCTGGGGCGGCGTGAAGGTTGGAATGAGCCGCAACAGAAGCGGAAAAAGCAGAGTTTGGGCGGTAAACCACCAGCAGCAAGCGTGACGCGACTGCCACCAGGATCACGCTCGCCTGCAAGAGGATCGTCAGGTGAGCGAGCAGATTCCGTCTTCCGACAGGGCGGCAGTCCGGTATAATGCCAGCAAGGTCGTCGCGCAGTTTACGTCGTCAGTAATTCCGCGTATCTGTAAGCGAACAAGGAAGCTGGCCGCAGTGGCCAACCTGCGTTATCTGCAGAACATCCGCGCCGCACCTCGCTCCTCTTTTCCCGCGTGGGGTGGTAGACGGCGGTGTCGCGGAGAACTTTTCGAGCGAAATCTTCAGAATTTCAATCCTGCCTTGAGTTTCATTGGACAAGATTAGCCGCTATGTCAGATCATTGGAAACAACTGGCCAAAATGCTTGGGGCGCCGGTTCCTGAAGATGTAGAGCCGAGCGAACAAGCCTCGTCGTCGGCGGACGTCGAAGAGAACTCGACCAGGGCGGAAGACCCATTGCAGCAACCATTCACCTCGGCACCGCCGACGGCCGTGGAAGCCTGTGCATCCGGTGATCAGCCGGGGACATCGGCGGGAGCCAAGTCAACGCTGGCGGCAGTTTCCTCCTCCGCCGCGGCGGGCACTTCAGGAAAAAGGAAGAAAGTGAAACCAAAACGCTCGAACAAACGGTCGACGTGGGATTTTCTGGCATCGATGCTGGGGGTGTCTTCGGACACTCCATCGGGGCAGGAGTCGGGGGGACCATCCGCTGCGGCTGACCAGCCATCGTCGGTCGCGGCCGTGGAGATCGAGCAGGCGGGAGCGGACACGGCGACCGAGAGCGGTGGCACTACGCCAGTGCCCGAGTCCACGGTTCCAGCACCGGTCGCGGAACTCTTCGAGCGCGCATCGGAGCCGGTCAATCCGGCCCTCGAGTCGATGTTTGCTGAGGTTCCCAAACGGAGTTTGGATGAAGCCTCTAGCCCACAACGCATCATCGACGATGTGGGGGATGAGGAGTCGAATTGGGGGGAAGGCGATATCACCGATGAGTTGGAGGACGACGCGGGAGGTCCCGGCCGGCGTCGGGGTCGGCGCGGTAGGAGACGGCGACGCGGTGAGATCGTGGAGCGAGAGAGTCGGGACGAAGCGTTGGCCAACGCCAGCAATTCGAGCGATGAAGTGGACGATGCCGATTCGTTGCTGGAGAGCGCGGCGGAGGACGAAGACGCGATGCCACTGCGCCGATCGGACCGTCGCCGTCGCCGGCGGGGATCCCGTTGGTCGCCGGAGGTTGCTGAGGGAACATCGGCGGTGGAGCGAGGTGATGACGAGGTGGCCATGGAAGTGGAGATCGAGCAATCGGCAGAGCTCGAAGTGGCCTGGTCGGAAGGTGACCCCTCAGAGCCCGAGGCTCCAACCAAACGTCGCCGTCGTCGGCGTCGCGGCCGTCGCCGGGAGGAGGAGGAAGGATCTGCGTCGAGTACCGGCCACGTGGGCGAGACGGAAGGAGACGCTGACGACGAGCTTCATTCCTCCGAAGAGGACTCGCACGCTGCGACGCCTCGCCACAAGAACATTCCCTCTTGGGAGGAAGCCCTGCAGCCAATTATCGCGACCAACTTGGACAACCACAGCAAGCAGGAAAACCGTGGGGGACGTGGTCGCGGTCGTGGCCGGAGATAACGTACTGCCGGCATTATTGTTTGTCTTGCCCGGCAGTATGCTTGGCTGATCGCAGACAAACATCTATAACTTAAGACATAAGATGACTCGCGACGCCTGTGTGGCAGTGGCTCTCGCGAGGGGGAACCGTGAACCTGGTCAGGCCTTAATTGGAGCAGCCATAAGCGGGGTACCCTTGTGCGAGGGCCGCTGTTGCACAGGCGTTTCTTATCGTCCTCATGATCCATCGGGGTACATTGGGCGATGTACTCTCCGCAACTTCGGTGGTATCTGCCATGGATTCTTCCGTTCGTTCAAGCGAACCTGCCAACTATACCGTCGTCGCGCGGCGATACCGCCCGAAAAGTTTTGATCAACTGATCGGGCAGGACCACATTGCTCAGGCATTGAGCAAGGCGATAGAGACGGGACGCGTGGGCCACGCTTATCTTTTCACTGGGGCACGAGGAGTCGGCAAGACGTCAACGGCACGAATCTTCGCCAAGGCACTCAACATCCCCCCGGGGACGTCTCCCGAATTGGCCGCGGAAATTGCCGCGGCCATCGACGCGGGCGAGGATATCGACGTGATCGAGATCGACGGCGCCAGCAACCGCGGGATCGAGGAGATTCGGCAACTGCGCTCCAACGTCAACATTCGCCCCAGTCGATCGCCTTATCGAATCTACATTATCGACGAGGTGCACATGCTCACCACGGCGGCGTTCAATGCCTTGCTCAAGACCTTGGAGGAGCCACCGGCGCATGTGAAGTTCATCTTTTGCACGACGGATCCGGACAAAGTGCCGATCACGGTACTTTCGCGATGCCAACGGTTCGACTTTGCTTCGGTCAAGGCAACCGATATCCAGAAGCGGTTGCAGGAGATTTGCCAGCAGGAGGGATTCGAAGCCGATGAGGCAGCGCTGGCACTGCTGGCGCGGCGCGCCAATGGTTCGATGCGCGATAGCCAATCGTTGCTCGAGCAAGTGATGAGTTTCTCCTCGGGGACGATCGATGTCGAGACGGTAAACACCATCTTGGGGACGGCCAATGAAAGCCGCGTGTTGGAATTGGTCGAGCGGTTGGTGCAGCAGGATGCCTTGGCGGCATTGAAGATCATCGGCCAGTCGCAACAGGAGGGAGCCGATGCTGGGCAGTTAGCCGAACAACTGCTTGGGTTCCTTCGCGATACGATGGCCTTGGCCGTTGGCGGAGGGGAAGAACTGCTGCGCAACGCCAGTCCCGCAGCGGTTGAGGGCCTGCGCCACGCGGCACAGCATTGGGGATTGCAAACGCTCTTGGCGGCGATTCAGATCGTGGATGAAGCGATCGTACGCATGCGTTCCAGCGTCGCTGCGGTAACGCTCCTGGAGGTTGCTGTCGTGGAGATCTGCAACTTGGAGCAGTTCAGCTCGCTGCCAGAATTGGTGGAACGACTGACGGCCCGTGGAATTCCCTCCGCTGGGCAAAAAAAAAACGTTGAATCCGCCTCGATGAATTCCAATCAGCGCGTTCCTCGCCCGACGTTTTCGCCGCCGCAGCGCAGTGCCTCGTCCACCTTGGCCGAAAGTGCGACTGGTGAGAACGCCGAGAGCGGTCACCGGGGCGACGCCGTCGCAACCGATGCTGGTGTTGATCACGCGGCTCCGGTCCAGGACAATCCAGTTGAGCCAGTGCGGCCAGATAAAGAAATGGTCCGCGAAGCGACGAACGCCCCACCAGCCGCGGTTTCACCCTCGCGCAGGAATCCGCAACTTTCCGCCGGTTCCACTGCCGCTCGTGACCTATGGCACCGGGCAGCGGCTCGGCTCGAGGGGATGGTCGCCGACCTGGCCATGGCGGCCGACGCGATTGAACCGATCGACACGGATCATTGGCGGATCGTTTTTCCGCCGGGCGCCGACCACGCTTGCCAAATGTGCAGTCAGCCCGAGCGGAAGCAGGCCCTCTTGCAAGCGCTGGCGGCAGAATGTGGCAGAACGGTACGCCTGACGTTTTCCGTGCGCGAAGGGCAGCCGGTCCAAGAGCCAGTTCGCGAATCCTACTCGGCGCAGGTAGCGCGGCGCATGCGGGAACTGCACGAACATCCGTATATCAAACGATTGTGTGAAGAGCTTGATGGCGAAGTACTGCGGATCGATCTTCCCCAGCCGACAGCACGCAGTGAATCGTCCTCCGAACCGGCCGCTTCTTGAGCGGTGATGCGACCTTGACGTCGCGGCTGGCGGCGGCGTCCAACTGGCTCCGTCCTGCTCATCACGTTCGATGACCGACTTAGCTGGCAACTGTTTTGAATACCAGGGAAAGGAAATCAGGAATGTTTAAGAATCTGACCGACATGGCCAATCTACTCAAGCAGTCCACGTCGATCGCCAAGCGGGTACAAGAGATTCGCTCTCAACTGGCCGCCGAAGTCGTCACGGGGTCTGCCGGTGCCGACCTGATCCGTGTCGAAGTCAACGGCATCGGCGAGGTGTTGCGTCTGTGTATCGCCGATGAGCTGTTTCAGAAGCATGACAAAGAGTTGCTCGAAGAACTTATCCCGGTGGCGTTGAACGATGCTTTGAGCAAGGTGCGATCGTTGCATGTAGAGAAAGTCAAAGAGGTCACCGGCGGCATTTCCGTTCCGGGACTCGACGAAGCACTGGGAGGCCTGTAGGACAATCATGGCGACTGGCATGGATGGTAATTCCTCGGCAGTACGCGAGCTGATTGAGCAACTGGCGCGCCTGCCCGGTATTGGGCGTAAGTCGGCCGAGCGTTTGGCCTTTCATCTGTTGCGCGTCAGTGAGTCCGAGGCGCTCGCGCTGGCAGAAGCCATCCGCAGAGTGCGCGAAAGCGTCGGGTACTGCCAACAATGCTTCAACCTTGCCGAACAGGAGCGGTGTGAAATCTGTCTCGATCCGACGCGGGACCGGAGCCGCATCTGCGTCGTTGAACAACCACGCGACTTGATGGCCATCGAGCAAGCCGGCGTCTACCGTGGCTTGTACCATGTCCTGTTGGGACGCATAGCACCTTTGGAAGGAATCGGACCGGAACAATTGACCATCGAAGCCCTGGTCGATCGAGTGCGGAACGGCGCGTTTCAGGAGGTGATCATGGCCACCAATCCAACGGTTGAAGGGGATGGTACAGCGCTTTACCTGTCCAACCGACTGGCCGAATGCTCCGTAGAGATCACTCGCCTGGCGCGGGGCATCACGGCTGGTAGCATCCTCGAGCATACCAATCGTGAGATTCTGGTCGACGCTCTCAGCGGACGGCAACGCATGTGACGTGCCGTGGACCGCGTGCCGCCAGCGAAGCTTTGGGGGAGTGCGAAAAGGACGCCTGTTGCGGTCATCGGCACCTTCCAGCGTATTGGCGGCCGTTTTCTGGCGACGAGGGAGTGGAACCAAGGGAACCGGTCGGGGGCGAGGGAAATCATTTTCAGCGGTGGGCGATGACCTCTCTTGCGACGTTCGGTTGGTCTGCGTCGAAAAGCAGCCGTTCATGCTCGCCTGTTCAGTGGCATCCGGGACGTAATCACTGGGGGGACGGGTAGCGGTAGGAACTAGCAACCGAAATCGGTTACAATGGGGAATCGGGGAGCCTTAGCTTCGCGATCAAGCCACCTGTCCGTGGTGTGGCTAACCGGATTCCTCCGCCGTCTCTCCTACCCTCCGTTCCCGCCAAGGGTGCTTTCCGATGATGTCGCCCACGTTTGACCTGCGAACTATATTGCTGCGCCTGATTGGAATGGTCGCGACCTGCGGATGGATGTCAATCGCCGTAGGTCAAGCACCATCAGGGGTGGAGCTGTTCGAAGCCAGGATTCGTCCGGCGCTCATCGAATACTGTTTGGATTGTCATAGTACCGAGACGGAGGCCAGTGGTGGATTGGCCTTGGATTCTCGAGTTGGCTGGCAACGCGGGGGGGATTCCGGGCCGGCGATTCGCCCGGGCAATCTGGAGGATAGCCTGCTATGGCGGGCTATCAGTTATCGTGACCCCCATTTGCAGATGCCTCCTGACGGAAAGCTTCCGGCAACGGTGTTGCGGGACTTCGCCCGCTGGATCGAGGAAGGAGCGACCGATCCGAGAGCTATGGCCAAGGAGCCAGCAGATCGTCCATCTCGCGGATTGCCGGTGGAACGCGCGGCGGAACACTGGGCTTACCGCCCGCTGACGCGCCCCCAAGTACCCGGAGGAGCAGCAAACCCGATCGACGCATTCGTTTACGCCAAGTTGCGTGAGCTGGAGATTCCGGCTGCCGGTCCCGCCGCTCCCCACGTACTGGTTCGTCGGCTGTACTTCGACCTGACTGGCTTACCGCCAACACCGGGCGAGATTCGTCGTGGTGTGGCGATGATTAGCGATGGGCGCATCGAGGAATTGGTAGATCGCTTGTTGGCTTCCCCTCGCTTCGGCGAGCATGTGGGGCGGCGGTGGTTGGATGTGGTTCGGTTTGCGGAATCGATCACTTTGCGCGGATTTGTGCTACCAGAGGCGTGGCGATATCGAGACTACGTCATCGAGGCGTTTAATGAAGATCGTCCCTTCGACGTCATGATCTGCGAGCAAGTAGCAGGCGATCTGATGACGGCAACGTCGGTCGCCCAGCGGCAGCGGCAACTGATCGCTACGGCGCTGCTGGCGATGGGCAACACGAACTTGGAGCGTCAGGACAAGGCGCAATTGGAGATGGACTATATCGATGAGCAGCTCGAGGTGATCGGTCGGGCGTTCCTCGCTCAAACGCTCGGTTGCGCGCGGTGCCATGATCACAAATTCGATCCGATTCCGACGAAGGATTATTATGCTCTGGCCGGCATTCTGAGGTCGGCCGTGGGTTTGGAACATGACAACGTTTCGCGGTGGATCGAACGCCCGCTTCCCTTGCCTCCGGAGGAGGAACAGCGGTATGCCGAACTGCAGGAACGGCACGACCGGTTGGAGCAGGAATTGAAGCGGCTGGAGAAACGTTTGGCTGCCTGGGGACGTCCGACCACCTCGTCGATTGATCCCGCCACGCTTGCTGGCGTCGTGGTCGACAGTTCCCAAGCGCGACTGGTTGGGCAATGGACCGCGTCGACGTTTACCAAACCGTTCATCGCAGACGGCTATTTGCATGATGGCAATGCGGAGAAAGGGCGTAAGACGGCGACGTTCGAACCGCTCGGTCTGCGGCCGGGGGAGTATGAAGTGCGATTGGCCTATACGGCGGGGAGCAATCGTGCCTCGCGCGTGCCGGTGCGTGTTTTCAGCGCCAATGAGCAGCAGACGGTCTACGTTGACCAACGTCGACCAGGAGCTATCGGCGACCTGTGGGTTTCTTTAGGAGAATTCTTCTTCGAAAAAGACGGCTTGGCCTACGTGATGGTGTCCAACGAGGGAACCGATGGTTATGTGGTCGTCGACGCTGTGCAGTTCTTACCCGTCGACCGTGACGAAGCGGCCCACGGCGAGGCTAAAGGATCGGGAAGAACGGATAGCGCGCAGCAACAGGAACTCGCTTCGCTGACAGAGCGGCAGAAGGTGCTGCAAAAGGAGCTGAAGGAACTCCAAAACAAGTTGTCGTCCCGTCCGAAGTGCTTAACCATCGAAGAGAAGCGTCCGCCGCAGGACATTCCGATCCATATTCGCGGGGATGTGCATAATCTAGGGCAAACGGTACCGAGAGGATTCTTGACCGCCTTGGGACCGGCCCAGCCGCAGATTCCTGCGCACTCGAGCGGCCGATGGGAACTGGCGCAATGGATTGCCAGTGAAAAGAATCCGTTAACGGCTCGTGTCTATGCGAATCGCCTATGGTTGTGGCTAATCGGTTCTTCATTGGCCGGAGATCCCAATAATTTTGGGACCACCGTAGAACCTCCGTCTCACCCCGAATTGCTCGACTGGCTGGCAAGCCAATTGGTAGATCATGGGTGGTCGACCAAGTGGTTAGTGCGTCAGATCGTGTTATCCGAGACCTACGCGCGGAGTCTGCAGGCGAACACGGCGAGAACCCTGGAGCAGGATCCTGCCAATCGTTTTTTGTGGCGCGCCAATTACAAACGGTTGCCCGTAGAAGCGGTTCGCGATGCGATGCTGGCGGTCAGCGGAGAACTCGATTTGACCATGTATGGGAGCTTGATCCGTCCGGGCACGCGTGCCGATTACAACTATGTGCATGAAGGGACGCGCCGCACCGTTTATCATCCGGTGTTTCGCAACGCCTTGCCGCCCCTGCTCGAGGCATTCGATTTCGCCGACCCGAGTGTTTCGGTCGGCATGCGTGCCCGCAGTACGGTGGCCACCCAAGCGTTGGTGTTGCTCAATGATCCCTGGGTGCACCAGCGAGTCGAGGCGGCGGCGACGCGTTTCCACGAGCAGCTTGGAAGGCAATTTGGCGCGGGGAACAATGCGGCCGGCCACTGGGTAGATGCTATCTATTGGCATTTGCTCGGCCGTGCCCCCCTGGAGGAAGAATCACGTGTGGCAGTGGAGTTTCTCACCGGAGGTGATCGGCCGATGAGCAAGCAGCGCGTGCAGCGGCTGGTGCATTCTTTGGTGGCCTCCATCGATTTCCGCTATTTGGATTAACCGCACCTTGTCAACAGGAGTCAATCGGATGCGCAGCCATAAGCAAGCTTCGAGGTGCCGAGAGGAACAGGGCCAGTTCGTCGAGGAGCAGGCGTCTGCTCTGCAGCTATTGCGGCGTAATTGGTTGATGCAATCGGCCTGTGGATTCGCCGGAGTGGCGGCAACTGCGTTGGGGGCCGGCCCTGCCGGCGCCGCCGAAACCGGCTTTGCTGCGGCGCTCTCCCGTCCCCATCATCGACCGCGGGCCAAGCGGGTCATTTTCTTATTCATGCAGGGAGGTGTCAGTCAGGTGGATTCGTTTGACTACAAACCTCTGTTAGCCCGTCGCCACGGCGAAGAGATGGAGTTTGATGATGCGCGGCAGTTGGCCAAAACGGGCCAGCGGACGCGGCAGCGGCTCATGCAATCGCCGTGGAAGTTCCGTCCGTACGGGGAATGTGGGCGGATGGTGTCCGATCTGTTTCCGGAAACGGCGCGGCATGTCGATGACCTATGTTTTTTGCACGGCATGCACACCGAGGGAGTGGCCCATGGTCCGGCGACCTTGTTTCTTCACTGTGGAGCGACGAACTTTGTGCGGCCGTCGGTAGGCTCCTGGATCTACTACGGCTTGGGGACTGAGAATGCTGATCTGCCCGGTTTCGTTACCATCGCTCCCTCGTTAGGCAACGGGGGCCCACGCAACTACGGTGCTGCCTTTCTTCCGCCGCGGTACCAAGGAACAAAGATCGGAAGTGCCGGGGCACGCCAATTGACGATGGCAGGGTTGGGGGAAACGCAGACCGTCGGCCAGACGGAAACCGTGGAATTGCTGCGCGCGCTCAACGTGGCCCAGCGTCGACGTCGGGACCCCGCAGTCGACGAATTCGACGCGGCGTTGCAATCGGTCGACCTGGCCTGGCGTACTCAAAGAGTGGCACCGGAGATCCTCGATTTGGAACGGGAGACAGCGGCGACATGGCGGCTGTATGGGATGGATGATCCGCACACGCGCAGTTTTGGCGAAAAGTGCCTATTGGCTCGACGGCTATGCGAGCAGGGCGTGCGTTTCATCCAAGTCAACTATGGCGACAACTCTGCCAATCCCGCCTGGGACCAGCATTCGAACTTGCCGAAGCATGCTGAGCATGCACGTGCGGTCGACCGTCCCATAGCCGGGTTGCTTACCGACCTCAAGCAGCGGGGTTTGTTGGACGACACGATCGTGTGGTGGGGGGGAGAATTCGGACGCACACCTTATTCTCAAGACAACGGTACCGGTCGGGATCACAACCCTGGTGGTTTCACGGTGTGGTTGGCCGGTGGGGGGTTTAAACCTGGATTCGCTTTCGGTAGAACCGATGAATTCGGCTTTCAGGGGATTGAGGGCAAGGTGCACATGCACGATTTGCATGCCACGCTCCTCTACCAATTAGGACTGGATCACGAGCGGCTGACGTACCGATATGCAGGACGCGACTTTAGGTTGACCGATGTTTACGGTCGGGTGATCAAGGAAGTACTTGCCTGATTGGAAAATTACATCTTGGACGAACTGCTACCTGAACTTGGTGACAATCCACCATTCCAGATCCGGATTCCGGGCGAAGTGAATGTGGGGGTGACGCGACGCGTGCTCCGGCTGTTGGATACGCCCGCCATGCAGCGGTTGAAACGAATCAGTCAGCTGGGACTGGTGACACACGTC
>BPJV01000009.1 GCA_026004795.1 Pirellulaceae bacterium
ATCCGGAAAACGGTACCAAAGCGGATTTCCCGGCCGCCGCGACCAGCAGCAGACTACCAACCAACAAGGCATGCGACGGAGTGATGGCCGCCACGCCCTCGGGCCAGATCCCCGCCCCCATCATCACGGAGAAATCACCCTCTCCGGTCAATCGATGCGTGGCCAGGGCGGCAACCAGAAAAGCCGCATCCGCCAGCCGATAAATGGACCATACTCTCTGGCCGTTCAGAACTGGGTTTTCCCGTTCGTGGAAATAGGCAATCAGCAATGCGGAGGACAACCCGACCAATTCCCAACCGAAGAACAGGGTTTCGATCGTGCCCGCCAGAGCCGAGATCACCATCCCAGCGAAGAAGAATGAATAACAGAGGAAGAAACGGTTATAACCTCGCTCTCGGTGCAAGTAGCGTCGGGTGAAAGCCCCCACCACGCTGCACAGCACGAATACCAAGATGGTGAATGGAACGCTCAGTCGATCGAACACGAACTTGAGATGGAAATGAAAATGCTCAGGTTCGATAGCGATCCAATCCCCCAACTCGATCGGTACGTAATGCTGCCCCCAGGCCAGCATCCCGATCAGCACGCAACATGCAGCCAACAGACCTATGACCCCAGCAGCAGCCGTCAGGCGCGCCGTGGTAGCTTCCGTCAGCGGGCGTCCAAAAAGCGTGGGAACACCTAGCGCAACGACCAGCGCGGCAGGGCCGGCCACGACGACTGCTCCCAAGTAGAAGTAAATCGAGTCCAACACGTCTGTATTTCCTCATATCCGATATTGCTATTTCGCGTATACAGGCTTGATTCGCGCCGTTGCACCATCTCCCATTCCCAGATCAATCCGCTATACCGAACGCGGTGGAATCACTGATGCCGGAGCCAGGTGGTCGCGCCAACCGCGATACCATTCGACCGACGACGCGACTTGGGGCAGCCGATGCGACTCGGGGCGATAGCGCGCAAAACCGTCCTGGCCATAGAGCTGGATCTCATTCCGCTGCGCATCGTACAGGGCCAGTTGCACCCAGCGATTGCGAACCAATCTGCCGATGTTGGGCAACTTTTCCATGATTCGCGTCATCGTTTCCGGCGATGTTTCGATAACGAACAGGATTCGCATCGGCTCGTGGATCTCGACCATCTGAGCCGACAGCCCCGGCCGACTATCACTGCCCGCCCCAGTCATCACTCCGGCCAGGCCGGCCAGGTTGTGGGGCAGCTTGGATCCGCAACCGTAGCCTTCGTTGTCTACGGTGGAAAAGTAATATTCGAGATTGATACCCGCGCAGACAGGAATCGCCGCACTCAGGATCCGTGTCAGGATCGTGGCTTCCTCGTCATCGATCCCAGGATCATACGATGTCAGAAATGCACGCCGGTCCAGATACAATCCGCGGCTCCACTCGCGACGTCCCACGAAGCACAAAGCATCAGTTGCGTGATTGTATTCCGGCCGCGCCTGGGACAGATCCTCGGCTCGTTGTTCCACATGCTGCAACGCCTCTGCATAACCCAAGTCCAGCGGAGCCGATTCGAATCGTCGACAACGTTCGTGCGCATTGCGGGCTCGCGCATCATGAATACTGCGTTCCATTCGGCGAAACAGAGCGCGATGGGTTCGTGGCAGGAGGTCGAGATCGAAGTATTCGACTTCATCGTTGCACGTATTGTGATATGCCCCCAGGAACCGTACATCCTCGGGGATCTCGATCCCCGCCTGTTGGACCAATCTTCTGACGCGGGGATCGTTGGCCATGGCCGCGAAAGCGCGAGCGTTTGGACCACCACGGCCACCACTGCATGCGCCGCAATTGTAGGCAGACTCATGGGGATTGTTCATGCTGCTGCTGCCATGCCCGACAAACAAAATCAACGGCGAAAAGTCCCGCACCAATCCGATATCTTGCAACGTGCGCTGGACGATCAGAGCCATCTCTTCCACCGTGTACCCCTGGGCATCTTCATCCGGGCCCGGTTCCGGAGTGAACCGCTCGATCCGCAATTCGGTTGCGGGCGGATTGACGAACGAACCGAACAATTCCCTCATGCGTGCCGTCAAACGCGGCGCCAAGATGCGAGCCACCAAGGGGAAGGTGGCCAACGATCCGAGCACACCAGTCAGTGCCCCGCCCAACAGCGTGCGGGAGCGGGAGTGCAGGTAGTGCGTAATGCGACCGAGCAACTGCCGCCTTTGCGAGCGCCGTTGGCTGACATCGATGGCGGAGAGCATCGGCTCCTCTTGGACATAATGGTCGGGAGTGATGACGATCGGGCACAAGGGGCGAAAATGCGCTTCGGTCGCTCCCCGGTAGTACATCGCGACCGCGTAGAACCCGGCCGCACCAAATGTCTCACATTCGGGATCGACCTCTTCCAAGTGGCGGCGGAACGACTCTTCCCGGTCATCGATGCAGCAGACAACTTGATACGCGGGCCGACCGGGAGTCCGTGGCGCGGTGGGACCATCTCCCTCTACGCGGTTGTGGTTGATGATGCCATCGAGGATCTCATTGCGGTACTTGCGCTCATAAGCAAGCTGAAAGACGCGCCGCCGCTCCAAACCATCAAAGCTGTTAATTTCCTGCAGCAACTGTCGCCACTGCTCGGGCGCCAAATGCACCAGATCTTCCGGACTCCAGCCGCGGACCTGTGCCAATTGAAAGACGGTGAATGCCTGCTGCAGTTCGGTTGCATGCTCGGGCGTCGATGGCCGATAGGTCCTTGCAAATCGCTCCCGAAGTGCGGACAACTCTCTTTCGTGAAAGTATTGCCGAGCCATCCACTGCAATGCGTAGCGTTCCAGTGTTAGACGTACTGCCAAATATTCGACCAAACTTCCTGGGGGTGCTGGACGGGGAGTCCAGGGAGCATTCGTCTCCATTTGCCACATCAAACCAGCCCAACCACGCAAGGCCAACAGGTTCTGCAAGACGAAGTCGTCTACCGCCTCCGCAGGAATGCTGAGCCTGTCCATATTGCGTTGGATCAACTGCCACGCATCGATGCCCTCGTCCAGCACCTCCTGCATTTCCTCCTGCAACCCTTTCATCCAAGGAGGAGCAACTGCCTTGCGGCAAGAATACAAAGTGGCGAATGATCGCAGCAAACCATCTTCCCGAGCAGGTACATCCCAATCCGCGAAACCCTGATCGAGGTACGCCGCACAAAAACGAATGAGCACATCGTTTACCAGTCGGTCGGGATCGATACCGGTTTCCGAAAGGATGCCATCACGCAACCGTTGAAAACCGCTGGCCGCCGATTCTCTCGATGCGGGAGATCGCGTTCCTTGTTGAATGCTCAGAGACGCACCCTCGTGCGGAGAGCTACTCTGGACAGAGCGCACGCCATGCAAGCAGACCCTCCACAGAAAGCGGAGAAAGAAGGACTCCCACTGTTGCTCCGACCAGGACTCGACGCGGTGCCGCCCGAGATCTTCGCACAATTCATCCAGGAGGTGGCGAGCCAGGACCTCCGTGCCATTTCCATTGGCCTGCAAGTCCCGCATCACCCAGTGTTTCGTCTCGATGACCATATGGTCGCGCAAGGCGGGTTCGACTTCGGGACGAAACCGGTCCAGCGCGTCGGTCTCCGCGATCAGCCATTGGAGTTCCACATCCGGCGCGATCTTGATGGGGAACTGGAGCATCGCCAACCGCAGCGAATAACGGGTGCCAAAGGAGGCTACGAAGATCCCGCCCGACTCCCCCAAATCGTCCATCAGTACGGCCTGCAAATCTTCGACTCGAAGCCGTCCTTGTTCGAACAGGCGGCGGAATTCTTCCTCGCTCAGGTACGGTTCGCACCCATACAACCTCAGCCCTTCCAGCACCGCTTGCTCGAACGGCAGCTCCTCGAAGGCATGCAACGTGTTGTGATGTACGAATACGGAGATCGGACCTTGCGAGGGCAATAGGTGCGCGGCGTGTTCAATAGCGTGCTGCAGACGTTCGCGCGACAACGCGAAGTGCTGGGTGGCTAGAACAAGATTGCTGGGGGGATCCGCTGACGCAGAGTCTGCTGGCATTCTCGATGGTTCTTGCGGTAATGTCGATGGCTACCCCACCACGGCGATCCGAAACCACCGTTGGTGCCTTAGAGTACGATGTACGCCACGGACGACTGCTCTGTTGCAGTTGTGAAGCGCATCATGGTTGTACCGCGTCGATCGACCGTTGGCACAAATTATTAAATCTTTTGTGAGTTTGCGGTAAGCGTGTGTGAGGATTTTTGGGAGAACGGGTAGGCTGGAGGTGGGTTTGATGCTCTAGCCGAAAGGAGCGCCGTTCCATGGAACAGTTGAGTGCACATAACGAGCGTCTTGCTGCAACTAACGATTTTACTGCAACTAACGATCGGCTTACTGCAACGAACGATCGTCTTTTCGAGCAGGCCGCGGAGGCGTTCAGGCAGTGGAGGGGGGCGAAGTCGGGACGCGGGCGGATTCCAGATGAACTATGGGATTTGGCGTGTCAGGTCGCTCGCAGGCACGGCGTCGCGAAGACCGCCGGAGCGCTGAAGCTCGATTACTATACCTTGCAAAGACGGTTGGACGGTCGTGGTGGAGCCCGGGGTAAGGCCGTTGACACTCCAAAGAAGCGTCGTCGTGGCAGTGCGGGGGCGTTCGTGGAGCTGGCTCCGGTAACGAACATCAGTCCGCAGGCGGAGTGCGAATTGGAATTCGAGAACGGCCGCGGTACCAAGCTGACCCTGCGTTGGAAGGGAAGCACACCGCCCGACCTGGCTGCGCTCAGCCAACTGGTCCGCCAGGAGTAGCGGCCATGCTGCAGATCACCCCGCACATGCGTCTGCTGGTGGCGGTCGAGCCGGCTGATTTTCGCAAGGGCATCGACGGGTTGGTACGGCTGTGCAAGGACGTGCTCGATGAAGATCCTCTGGACGGCGCCGTGTTCGTGTTCCGCAACCGCCGGGCCACGGCCATCAAGGTGCTGATGTACGACGGCCAGGGGTTTTGGCTGTGCCAGAAACGGCTGTCGACCGGACGCTTCCGGCACTGGCCCGACGGCGTCAAGGACGCGGCAGCCGCATCGCTGGCCGCCCATCAACTGTTGGTTCTGTTGGCGGCGGGGAATCCCGAGCGAACCGAAGCTCCGGAGGACTGGCGGCCGGTGCGGCGCGGCGCCTAGCGGCCCGGGGCACTCCAGGCTGGTCATTTTTTCGAAAATTGACGTTCTACCATTTCGCCGAAATGGGATAAAACGATGGCGGCTTCGTCGACTGCTTAATAGTCCGGGCGGCTCGGTCTCCCGGGCGGCGCAGCTGCCGTGCGGCGCAGCTGCCGAGCGGCTGAGTACCTCGTGTGTTCCAGTTGCTCGTGTGTCTCAGCAGCGGCAGCACGAAGCGGTCTTCAACGATTCCCGCGCTCTGACTTGCAAATCGGTGGACGTCTCGATGGCTGGCTCGGCAAAACGGAAACGACCATCACGACGATCAGGCTCATCGCGGCCGGAGGTGCAAGTGGTCGACATCACGATCGACGACTTGAACCGGCTGCTGGACCGGATCGAGCAGCGGAAGTTGGAAGAGTCGGACTACGACCTGCTGCTGAAAGTGCTGCGGTCGTACGACTATGTGATGAGCCTGTTGCGTGACGACCACGTCCGGCTAAGTCGGCTCAAGCGAGTGTTGTTCGGCAACACCGAGACGCTGAAGAACGTGATCGGTCGCGGCAAGTCGGACGATCAGGCGGCGGCCGAGGGGGCTGAGACGGACGGCGCTGCCGCGTCGGAACCAGCGTCGCCGGCCTCGCCCGCTCAGCCCGGACATGGACGCAACGGGGCCGACCAATACCAGGCGGCGCGAGAGGTCCGCGTCGAGCACGATCGATTGCGACCTGACGACATCTGCCCGGAGTGCGGTGACGGCAAGCTCTACGAGATCGGTCCGCGGGTGGTGGTGCGGGTCAGCGGCCAGCCGCCGTTGGCAGCGACGGTCTATCGGCTGCAGCGATTGCGATGCACTCTGTGCGGACAGTTGTTCCACGCCGAGACGCCGCCCGAAGCGCAGGGACAGAAGTACGACGAGACGTCCGCGGCCATGATTGCTCTGTTGAAATACGGGTCGGGGTTGCCTTTCAACCGACTGGCACGGCTGGAGGAGGCGTTGGGCACGCCCCTCCCGCCGTCGACGCAGTGGCAAATCGTTGCCACCTACCTGCCCATCCCCAAGCTGGTTTACCACGCCTTGATCCATGAGACATCGCATTGGGACTTGTATCACAACGACGACACGTCGATCAAGATCCTGAATAAGCTGGGCTTGGAAAAACCGGATAGCGGCTCAGGTCGAACTCGCACCGGCACGTTCACTTCGACGGTGGTTGCCCGCCGAGAAGGGCTCGATGCTGCGCTCTTTTTCAGCGGGCATCGGCATGCGGGCGAAAACCTGGCAGCGGTGCTGCGCGATCGACCGGAAGAACTGGCTGCGCCGATCCAGATGTGCGATGCGTTGTCGCGGAACATGCCCGATGAGCTGCGAGCGATCGTGGCCCATTGTCTGGCCCACGCGCGGCGGAACTTCGTGGACCTGGTCGACGTGTTCCCCGACGAGGCGGAGTATGTGATCCGGCAGCTCAGTCACGTCTACCGCGTGGATGCCGAGGCGCGGCGTAAGGGATTGTCTCCCCAGAAGCGGCTGGCGTTGCACCGAGCCAAGAGCCAACGGGTGATGGACGGCCTGCACAAATGGCTGACCCGGCAATTGGACGACCGGCTTGTGGAGCCGAATTCAGCGCTGGGGCACGCGATCAACTACATGCTCAAGCACTGGGAGCGGCTGACCCAGTTCTTGCGAGTTCCCGGTGCTCCTCTGGATAACAACGTGGCCGAGCGTGCCCTGAAGAAATCGATTTTGCACCGCAAGAACTCGCTCTTCTATCGCTCAGCCAACGGAGCAGAGGCGGGCGACGTCTACATGACGCTGATCCATACGTGCGAATTGAATCGCATCAATCCTTATCAATATCTGGTAGCGTTGCTTCGCCACGCCGACGACGTGGCCTCCCAGCCCCATGCCTGGCTCCCTTGGAACTACGCTCGGCGTCAAACCGAGCTTGCCCAGGCGGGCGTGACCCCCCAAAGCGTCTAAATCCAGCCAACCGCCAGCCCCGGCAACCCGCTAGTTCCGGGCTATCACCCCCTCCCACCACCACAAGCACCACCACCACCATCTAGGTCGCTCAGGCCACCAATCACCCGCCCAATTCCATCCAAGATTTTTCCAGCCCGCACGCTTACCGCAAACTCACAACCGATGATGGTCTATGTCTGTCCGCGTGAGCCGAACGCATCTCAGATCGCGCATGTCGCGAAATCAATAAAAGCGACTGCTGAGACTTATGTGGTCGACGATGTGATGGTGGTTTTCCCGGAAACTTGCGTGAATTGGACAGTCGAAGGTGAAGAGAGTGAGGGGCAACGGGCCCTTATCGAACTGTCCACATCTTCGCAGGCTATGATCCTTTTGGGCGCTTGGTTTCCAACGGCCGGTGAAGGCTATCGCAATGCGGTTGTTGTCCTCGAAAATGGTACCGTGGCGGCCGTCGTCGACAAGATGCACCAAGTTCCGTTTGTGGAGAGCCGTCCCGTGGGAACGGCGTTGCTAAAAAAGTTGGGGTGGATACCGACGGCGGCGATCCGAGATGTGGCGCCGACACAGAGGTTGGAGATCGATGCATGGAAACGTGGCAAGCTCGCAGTCTCCCTTGGAGTTTGTTATGACATCTTTTTCGGTGGAACGTTTCGGCGGTTCCCAGCGAGAACAGTTGGTCTGTCGGTATGCTGTCTCGATGAAAGTTTCGATAGCACGGGCGTATTTAGGAAACTGTCGTCGCTGCATGCACGCCTGAGAGCGGTGGAATTCCGACAACCGATGGTGAGGAGTTCGCTTGGTGGTCGAAGCGGCGTGACGGATCCTGACGGAAGCCAACTCGATCCCGTCGAAGTCACTGAAGCGTATTCCGTTTACTTGGTTCGACCGCGGTTCACGGAAACCGTTTACGAACGGTGGGGCGACTGGTTTCCGTTGCTGTGTTGTGGAGTTGGGATAGTTGCCGCCAGCATCACCCTTACTCGTGCTTGTGCGGTATGGGGCAACGGGCGATGAATGGTAGGTGGACCTCAAGGGCGGCGTTGATGGGGTTAACTTCGCTCCAGGCCATTTGCTTGTTGGCTGTGGCCTGGGGCACGGGGCCGGGTTGGGACGAGTGGGGGCACTTGCCTAGCGGCTTGTATCAGCTGCAGTACGGCGATCCTACGCCGTATTGTGTCAATCCGCCGCTGACGCGACTAATCGGTGCTGCGCCGGTGTGGCTGGCCGGAGGGGGCATCGACTACGAACCGCTACCTCGCTCTCCAGGGTTTCGCCCTGAAGGCCCGTTGGGGTGGTTGTACATCGTACAACACGGGGAACGCGCATTTACGTGGATGTCCGTCGCGCGCACGGCCGTCATCCCCATCGCACTGTTCGGGACGTACCTGATATGGATGGTAGGGACGCGGTTGTTCGACGAGCGTACTGGTAGAATCGCGGCGGCGCTATGGGCTTTCTCGCCGACGGTGCTGACCTTCGGTGCCTCGATTACACCGGACGCGACGGCGGCCGTGTTCGGTCTGTTGGCCGCCTGGCGGTTCTACGTTTGGCTCCGCATCGGCACGATCAATACCGCGTGGTGGTTGGGAATTGCCACAGGATTGGCCATGCTGAGCAAAGCGACCTGGCTAATCCTACCGCCCATGATGGCGCTGATGACCATCGGTTACGGGGTGATCTGTCCGAGACGGTGGCAGTGGAGCCAACGATGGAAGCAAGGCGCGGGCATTGCCGCCGTGTGCTGGGTGGTGATCCATGCGGCGTACGAATTCCAGGGGACGCTGGTACCGCTGGAAAAGTTCGAATTCGTTAGCGATTTGTTGCGCGGTGATGATTCCAGTGCCTCCCAAAGCAGCAGCAGCGGGAACCGCTTTCGCGGTACCTGGTTGGGCCGACTGCCGTCACCGTTGCCGGCCGCGTATCTTCGAGGCATTGACATTCAAAAGTCCGATTTTGAAGGGAGAATGCAGTCGTATTTTTTTGGTCAGTGGCGAGACGGCGGCTGGTGGTACTATTACCTCGTCGGTCTGTGGCTGAAGGAACCGGTCGCCCTGTGGTTGATGGTGGTGATCGGGCTGATCGAGTGGGGGAAGCAACGATTTCGCTTGGGGAATCGAACTCGCCTGGTCGCCCGGGGCATCGTACTGACTCCCGGCATCGCATTGCTCGCGTTCGTCAGCAGCCAAACCGGTTTCAATCACCATTTGCGGTACGTACTGCCGTTTCTGCCGTGCTTCTATCTGCTCATCGCCGCCGGTGTGGCATCGCTGCGCGGTAGGCGGCGGTATCTGATCATCGCCTTGGTTGTCTGGTATGCCGCCAGCAGCCTATCGGTGTTGCCGCGCAGCTACGCTTACTTTACCGAAGCCATTGGCGGACCATCTCAAGGTTGGAAGTACCTGGAAAATAGCAATCTGGATTGGGGACAAGACATCTTAACGGTGAAGGCGTGGGTGGAGGCTAATCCAGATAAGCGTCCGATTTTTTTCGTATACTCAATTCCGATAATTGATTTTCATAAACTCGGAATCGATGCCGAACATGGTGGGCCGGCCACGTCGCCCCAAGGCCCTACCCAGCCGGGATGGTGGGTGGTGTGCGCCTCCCCGATGATGCGACCTGAGAATCGTTGGTTTCGGGAGCATGAACCGACCGAACGGCTGTCGGTGACGACTTCGGTGTATTACATCAGCCCCGAAGTGGCTCAGCGTAACCGCGAGGCTTCCGTCAACGAATCATTGACACGAACAACACAAAGCGGGTCATAACGGTTGCCGGTAAAGAAACATGATGTCGCGTGGCAGTAGGCAGAGTTGGGAGCTGGTTGATTAGCAAAACGTTACGGGGGTGGAGAGATGATGGGTCGCGAGCGTGGAAGAGGTGGGGAGAATCGGAACCGGCATGAATGGGCGGTAGGCCATGCTAAGCAGCGGTCGGCTTTCACCCTGGTGGAGTTGCTGGTGGTGATTGCGATCATTGGCGTGCTGGTCGGCTTGTTGCTGCCGGCCGTGCAGGCGGTGCGCGAGGCGGCGCGGAAAACGCAGTGCTCGAACAATGCCAAGCAGATCGGACTGGCGCTGCAGAATTTTCACGGCAACCACCGGTTGCTCCCCGGCAACGGCGGACCGGTCGATGGCAATACGTTGAAAATCCTCGGCGGACCGGACATCCAGCCTTCGACGTTTACCTTTGAAGATGCGATCGAACGCCAGTGGGGGGTGGGCGACCCGTCGCGACGGCCGCGGCAGCAGCCCGGTCCGTGGTGTTTTTCGATCTTGCCGTTTCTCGAACAACAGAATGCTTATCAGCAAGGGGCTTGCTACGCGGTGCAGCCGGTGTTCCGCTGCCCGTCGCGGGCTCGCGGCGCTCCGGCCACCACGGTCGATGACAACTACGGCCAGTATCAGTCGGGCGGTCTGGTGTTCGAAAAGACCGATTACGCAGGCAACCTGCGCACCATGCCCAACGTGGGCCGAAATGTGCGGTTCGCCGAGATCGTCGATGGGCTGAGCGAAACGATCCTGGTGGGTGAGAAGGCGTTCGATCCGCACATTCAAGTCGAAACGAGCTGGTTTTGGGATGAACCGATCTGGATCGGCGGATCGCAGGGAACCAGCCGTGAAGGGACGAGGAACGTGCCATCGCGACCCGGCGCGCCTTTCCGACTCAACTGGGGATCGGCCCACAGCGGCGGTTCGCATTTCACCTTTGGCGACGGGCATGTCGAGCTGATTGCGTTCGAGGTGGACCAGGCCGTGTTGACCGCGCGTTTGACACCGGCGGCCGGTGATTGACATGCGACGAGTACCGATCTGGCACGTGTTCGATCGGGATGTGCTGGCGGCCGTGTTGATCGTGGGCCTGTTGGCCGGCATCGCGGCGTGGAATCGGGTCGAGCGGCTGGAGTGGTTGGGACCGGACCAGATCGATCACTTGGGGGCGGAGTACGATTCGATTGCACAAGCGATTCGCCAGGGGCGCGGGTTCGCCGACCCGTTTCGCACCGAGTCCGGTCCGACGGCCTGGATGCCGCCCGTGTTGCCTGCCATCACGGCGCTGTTGTACTGGTTGACCGGGGACGATCGCCAACAGGTGGTGTGGATCGTTTACGCATTGCAATTGCTGGTCCTCACCTGGACCGCCTGGTTGGTGCTGCGCCAGGCCAGAGCTTTGGGAGTGTGGTCAGTTGGCGTGGTAGCGTTGGTGGTACTACTGGTAAGCAACTTTCACGAGCTGTTTCAACTGACGCACGATTGCTGGCTGGTTTTGCTGGCGATCAATGGGATGTGGCTGGGCTTGGCTCGTTTCGATCGACTGAGTACATGGTGGCACTTTGCCGGGTGGGGCGCGTGGGGAGGCGTGTTGGCCTTGGTCAGTCCGGTTCTCGGATTCACCTGGGCGGTGTCGACGGCGGTGCGGCTGCGTCCGGTTGCCGGCGCCAGCATGATCCGATGGAAGAAATTGTTTATTGTCGCCGGAGTGGCCGGGGTGGTAGTGTCTCCCTGGTTGGTGCGCAATCGCCTGGTATTGGGAGCGTGGGTACCGATCAAATCGAATGGAATCTACGAAGTGTGGCAATCGCTGTGCACGGACGATGATGGGGTGTTGGACGGCATCACGATGAGCAGGCATCCATGGGCGTCGGCGGGGGCGCAGCGGCGGGAATACGTCAAGAAGGGCGAAATGGCCTTTGTGCGCGATCGCTGGGAGCCGGTGTGGGAGTTCATGCGTGAGGAGCCATTGCGGACGGCGGAAAAGGTGCTCAATCGAATGGCCGCGGCGACGGTGGATTACCGCCCGTCTTACCGGTTATGGATTCGATCCTCCTGGTTTATCGCCGTGCAAGAGGTTGTTCATGTGCTGCCGATCGCAGGGCTGGTGGTCAGCCTGTTTCTGCTCGACCTCCCCTGGGATCCACGTTTTCGTGCTGCGGTAGCCATTTACGCGACCTACCTGTTGCCCTATGTCTTGATCAGCTATTACGAACGCTATGGCGTGCCATTGATTGGCTTGAAGTGTGTGTTCGTGGTGTTTGCCGCTCATGCGGTGGAGCGAAAACTTTCGGCGACTGAGCAACGTCCTCAACAGTCTTCGTCGTAAACCGCTGGGCCATGCTCTCCATGACGGGGGAGGTGGAGCAGGCAAGTCGGCAAGTGTCTTCCCCACGAGCCAATGGCGGGGGAGGTGAAGTGCAGAGGGGAGGAGAGGCAGCAAACGGATAGGTGCGCAAGAAAACCGCCGACAAATGAAGCGACACGACGATACGTCTCTGCCCTTGGCGAGGCCAGTGGGTAGGCCTGCCCATCGTCAGGGCTTCGTGGTGGCTACTGCCGTCCGATGCGGGGAGGCGAGCTGGTCGCGGATTCCCAACGGCAGTTCCCGGACCGACACGCCGTTTTCAAATCCGCAGAAAGCGGTTACAGTCTCGTCTCGACAATGGCCTGGGGAAGGACAACGCGCGGGATGGGGAAAGCGGTGCCGTGGGGGGAGTGGAGAGCGAAACGTTTCCGTGGTATCTGGTTCTTCCCTTGTCGGCCAGCGTGTTGTTCGTATGCGGGCTGTTGTTTCTGAAAGCGGCCGGGGGACGAGGAGTACGTTCCTGGACCGTCACGTTTTGGGCCAATCAGTGGTCTGCCTTGTTGTTTTCGGGGCTGTGGGTTCTGGGTGGTGAGATTCCTGGTTGGACCCTGTGGTGGCAACCAGCGGCTATTGCTGGGCTGTTCATTCTCGGGCAAGTGTTGACCTTTGCTACGATCGAACATGGGGACGTGTCGGTAGCAACTCCGATTTTGGGTTCCAAGGTGATCTTGGTGGCCTGCCTACTGGCTCTGGTGGTGGGCCAGTCCTTACGGTCCGAAGAGTGGTGGGCGGTGGGACTTGCTGCCCTTGGAGTGGGATTGGTGCAGTGGATGCCGCGTCGTCGACAGTCCATTCACTCGGGAGATGCGGCTGCCATCATGCCCTCGGCGCACCGACCGGTGATCACTGTGGTGCTCGCGCTGTTGGCTTCGCTGGCATTCGCCACGTTCGATGTAGCAGTGCAGAGTTGGTCACCGCATTGGGGTACGGGGCGTCTGATTCCCATCTCTTTCCTGTTGGTCGCCATCCTTTCGTGCGGATTCTGGCCTGCCGTGCAAACGTGGTCGTCATGGCCGAGGATCGTCAAGGGACAATTCCTGGCCGGAACGTGGTTGATCGCTCTGCAGGGGTTGTGCATCGTGGCGACGTTATCGGTCTTTGGCGACGCGGCTAGAGTGAACGTGGTCTATTCGCTGCGAGGGATGTGGGGAGTACTCCTGGCGTGGTGGGTGGCACGACGGTGGGGAGGCAGTGAAGCTGATCTGGGGCGTTTCGTGATGTTCCTACGTCTTGCCGGGGCTGGCCTATTGACCCTGGCCGTGGCCTTGGTGATTGTGGCGGCGACAGGTTGATGCTGCTTCGACGGGCCAATTGCCGCAGAAGAGTCGGTACAATCTTAGCAAAGCAAGAACTTCGGCGCGCCCGCGTACTCTCCGTAGCTTAGCGAACTATTGAACTCCATGGCTGATCGCACCAACTGCTCTTTCCACCTAAGTCCTTGTGTAAGCAAAACGAACCGGGGGCAGACGAGCCAGGCTGCGGGCGACCACGCGGTGACCAGGGGGGCACCTGCTGCCGCAGAGGCCTGGCCGTTGGCACTGTCGGCGAGATCGCGAGCAGGTGGTGATCGTCGCCGGGAGCACTGGTTCGTGGGAAACTCGATGCGGCTCCTGGTCCTCGGTTTGCTGGTCTTGCTTGGCGGTTGCAGTGGGTGTCGGCGGGACGAGCAACTTTCCAAGAAGGAACTGGAAGAGCGTGCTCGGCAGCGTCAGGAAGATCTAGTGGTCGACGAATTGGTTTCCGTACCGCCGGATATTGGAGCGAAGATCCTACACGTCAAAGGAGGACACTGGGTCGAAACACAGCAGCAATACAAATCGAATCGCGAGGATTTGCAAGTAATGGCCACCGGCACTATCCTCGTCGGAGACGAGGAGGTGATGCTTCCGGCCACCAACTTCGTTAACAGTTACGCGCGTCGAACCAGCCTGCCGAAAGGCCAAGCCAAGCTGGTGGAGCTACGTTTCTTTTTCCCATTCCTGGGGGAGGAGCAGGTGGAGGAGTCGCTGGTCGTCGTCCGGAAGCGACCGACGTTCCGCACCGAGCTACTTCACTGGCCGCTGATGACGCCGGTGCAATCCAGCCCCAGCTTGAAGCCTGTTAACGAACTGAAGGAGCACGAATTCTTGCTCTACGCCATGGGGCCGGAGGCGGCGAGCTATGATTTTCTTACGGCGCTGGACGCCGTGTATTGGCGTGGAGATGAACTGCTAGCTGGAGAACGGACGCGAAGCTACTTTGTGGTTAAAGTAAAACCCACGGACAATAAGTATCGGTTTCCACGGTCGATGCTGAGCCTCACGCCGGTAGCAGTGATTCTCTGGGATGACGTGGCCCCTGCGGAGTTGTCGAGCGATCAGCAGCGTGCCATCCTCGACTGGGTGCACTGGGGAGGCCAATTGATCGTCAGCGGTCCAAGCAGTTGGAGCCGACTGCAAGGCAGTTTTCTTTCGCCCTATCTGCCGGTTCGCGCCGCCGAATCGACGAATTTGGCGACCGATGATTTCGCACAGATTTCCCAGACGTGGAAAGTCACCGATCTGGCACGGCATCCGGCCGAGGCACCGATCGAAGTTACCGGCCCACCGATGGCCGGTCTGCGATTCACGCTCAGTGAGTCGGGGGAGTGGCTCCCAGGATCCGGGCAGATGGTAGCTGAGGCGCCGGTAGGTCGCGGTCGCATTGTGGTGACTGCTTTCCCGTTGCGCGATCCGCGGGTTTTTCAGTGGCATTATTTTTCCAATTTCTTCTCGACCGGGATTTTGCGACGACATGCAAGAACGATGCAGCACGATCGGGAAACGGCTTCTTTTATCCAGGTCTGGACAGCTCCGTTTACCGGACGTGAAAAGGATCCTCGGTTGCATTCCAATGTGCGGTTGTTGTCGCGCGACCTGCCGCTGATCCGGCTGCGCGACCGAGAGGCTATCTCCTCCCGGATGAACGACGGCGATCCGTCGATCACCAGCGGCAGGGGCGGCGCGACCGAACTGCCTCCATCGCTGTTGGCACAGTCGATCCGCACGGCGGTGGAGAGGCAACGGCAGAGCAGCACGTTGCCGACGGTGGATGGAAGTCGACAAGAGACAGCACCGCGCCGCCGAGGCGAGGATATCACCCACATCGCGGAACAGTCGACTCGTCCCGAGTTCCGATCCACCAGTCGCGAGGGATTGAACTTACCGCCCGTCGATGCGCCCGGGGGCGAGGCGATGCAGTGGGGAGGGCGGGGAGCCGCTTGGAATGACTTTTCGGGGTTGTCCCAGGAAGCGTTGCAGGCATTGCGCGCTGCTGCCGGTGTGGAACTCCCTTCGCGGCAGACGATGATTCGGTTGCTCATCGGCTATTTGATCGTCTTGGTCCCGATCAATTGGCTCGTTTTCCGCGTCTTGGGGCGGCTGGAGTGGGCCTGGATCGCGGCCCCGGTATTAGCGGGAATGGGAGTCGTGGTGGTCATGAAAGTCGCCCGCCTGGACATCGGATTCGCACGACGAACCACCGAGGTTTCGGTGTTGGAGATGCATGGCGGTTATCCGCGCGGTCATCTGACGCAGTATGTGGCGTTGTACACCTCCCTGTCGACCAACTATGTCATCGACTTTCCGGAAAACGATGCCGTGGCGCTGCCTCTGAGCGATTTGTCCCGGTCGCTGCGGCGAGCCGGAAGTGAGCAGCGGAGGTTGCGCACCACGTATGGCCGGGCTGCGGGCGTGCGACTGGAACCGCTGACCGTCTACTCCAACTCCACGGAGTTGCTGCACGCCGAACAGATCGTGGAATTCACCGGGGCCCTGCAATTGGGCCGACGAGCGGGGGCACCGGCAGCAGGGTCGGCGGTGAAGAACTCGACTACGCTCGATCTGTATGGTGCGGCGATTTTGGAAAGAGACGCCTCCGACCAACTTCGCATGGCCTGGATCGGCGACCTACCCGCCGGGGCGACGATCGACTTGCAGCTAGAACCACTCGATATTGGCAAATTGTGGCGGCGTTGGGCGGCGGATCCCATAACGCAACCCGATGCCCCCCCGCCAGAAGCCCTGGCCGGGGCGGAGACCGACGCCTTGTGGATCGGCGGAGTGTTGCGTGCCCTGGTGCACAAGACACCCCTGATGCCTGGCCAAGCGAAACTGTTTGCTTATACCAACGAGCGTTTCAGCAAGCTGGAGATCGCTCCGCGAGAGGACCAGTATGATGGTCGTTGCCTGGTGGTGGTCCACTTGACGCCGGCCAAGCTGCCGCCGGTTCGACCCGATGCAGCTATTCTGAGTCGTCCCACGAATGAAGAGGTCAACGAGGATCAGACGGAACGGTTGCGAGCGGATCGTGAACTACGGGAAGAAGCCAATTCAAGGCTGAATACGGCCCCCGATTCAATCGACAACTCCAACCGTTAGCCATCCTACCTGAATGAGTAGACATGATCGAGCTGCATGAATTTGGCAAGGATTATGGTGAGTTCACAGCCGTCGAATCGTTGACGCTGAAGATCGACGCCGGTGAGATGTTTGGCTTTATCGGTCCCAACGGGGCGGGTAAGAGCACGACCATTCGCTACCTGGCGACACTACTAAAACCTTCGCGAGGGGATGGTACGGTCAACGGTTTCAGCGTCAATCGCCAACCGATGGAAGTCCGCCGCAGTATCGGCTACATGCCCGATGACTTTGGCGTGTACGACGGCATGAAGGTGTGGGAGTTCCTCGACTTCTTTGCCGTGGCATACAAAATCGGCCGCAGCCAGCGCAAGCAAGTGATCTTGGACGTGTTGGAACTGCTCGATCTGTCCCACAAGCGAGATGACTATGTCAACGGCCTGTCGCGAGGCATGAAGCAGCGTCTGTGCTTGGCCAAGACTCTGGTTCACGATCCTCCGGTGCTGATCCTCGACGAACCGACCAGCGGCTTGGACCCGCGGGCGCGGATCGAGGTCAAGGCGCTTCTCAAAGAGTTGCGTCGGATGGGCAAGACGATCCTGATCAGCAGCCACATTCTCTCTGAGCTGGCCGATTGTTGCTCCTCGATCGGAATTATCGAGCGCGGCCAACTGCTACTCAGTGGGCCCATCGAAGCGGTGTACAAGCAAATACGCCGCAACCGTGTGGTGGATATCCGTTTCCTGGATCGTGTGGAGGCTGGCGTATCGATCTTGCGCTCGTGCCCGGAGCTGCGGGACATCGACATCAACGGCAACCAAGTGGTCGCGGAGCTGGAAGCGAGCGACGAGCGGTTGGCGGAAATCCTCGCCCACCTGATTTCCGAAAAGATACCTATCCGCTCGTTCCATGATAAGGAACCGACGTTGGAAGACGTCTTCATGATGGTCACCAAGGGACTGGTCAGCTAACGGTGGGGTTTCCGATTTGCGAGAATGGGTAGAATGGACAGAATGCCCGGGGTTTGCGACTTCGTCTGTTTAGGACGCTCCGCGCGAACCGATGGTGCAGACAGCGGGGCGCTTTAGGGTGGGTACCCCATCGGTCGCACCTGCTGGCGGTTGCCTGAACGTGGACAGAACGTAGTGCCTAAGCAGCAGTGCGGAGGGCTGGATCGACCGCCCCATCACCTGCTGTGCTTCATGTTCTTGAATTCCGAGTCCACTCCCGTGGGTGACCGATCGAGTTAGCTTGCCATGTACCACTACCGCCCCCGATGGGATCACCCCCGGACGGTGGCCCGGATTGCCGGGCAGGACCGCCTGAGGGGCGGGGAGTAGCAGACCGGAAAGAATAGTCGTCATTGCCCAAGATCGAAGCGAGGGGAAGATCATGGCTTCCGATGTGCGTCTAAAGGAACAATTGCCAAGTCTGACGTCGAAAATCGTCGCCTCCTATTCCCCCGATGATCGCATCAATCACTTGGGCCACTGTCCGCTTCCCAAGTACGATGTGGTGGTTTCCATCCTGGAGGATCTCAAGGACATCATTTACCCAGGATTTCGCCGGCGGGAGGGGTTGCACATCGGCAATGTGATGTACCATGTGGGCAATTTGATCGACGGATTGCATGACAAACTGACCACCCAGATCGCTCGCGCGTTGTTGCACGATGATCGCGTGCGCAATCGCATGAGCGATTGCGAGAATCAGGTCGACTACGAGGCCAAGGGGCAGGCGATCGCCATCCGTTTTCTCGAAGAGATTCCCAAGATCCGATCGCTGCTTTCCACCGACGTCGAGGCGGCGTACGAAGGAGATCCGGCGGTCAGCAGTCGTGATGAGGTCGTTTTCTGCTACCCTGGTCTGGAGGCGGTGACCGTGTATCGCATCGCCCATGAGCTGCTCCAACTTGGGGTGCCGTTCATCCCGCGCATGATGACCGAGTGGGCGCACCGTCAGACCGGTATCGACATCCATCCCGGAGCCACCATCGGACCGTACTTTTTCATCGACCATGGCACCGGGGTGGTCATCGGAGAGACGTGTGAAATCGGCGCGCATGTTAAGCTTTACCAAGGGGTAACTTTGGGGGCGCTCAGTTTTCCCACGGATGCCCATGGGCAGTTGATTCGGGGGCAAAAGCGTCATCCGACGATCGAGGATCGAGTGGTCATCTATGCCAATGCCACCGTGCTTGGCGGCAAAACGGTTGTTGGCCACGATAGCGTGATCGGATCCTCGGTGTGGCTGACCAGCAGTGTGGCCCCTCATAGCACTGTCCTGCTCGAAAAACCAAAACTGCGGGTGCGTGGCGGTTTGCCGGATGAGCTTACCCCCGAGGCCAACTACCAGATCTAGACCGCCATCGCTAAGAAACGACCGCAGCACCGCGGACGGCAATCCCCTGTCGGCTGTCAGCGGTCGCCAATAGCTCGGACGCATCGGTCCCGGTCTGGGCATGGTTGGTCAAGGTCAGTAGGCTGACCTCGGGCCGACAACGGAATCGCAGCGGATGAATTCCGGAGACGCCTCGCGAAACGTGCATCAAGGTTGGCGGCAGATAAAAAACGCCAGAGGCGAATTTGCTCCCGAACCAACTCGGGGCGACGATTGGGCCCAGCCCCGGGATACGAATCTGTCCCCCATGCGTGTGGCCTGCCAGCATCAGATCGGCATGGCAGCGACGGGCCCAGCCGATTTGATCCGGCGAATGGCTGACGGCGATCCGCAGCGTGGATGCGGCAGGAGCCACCTGCCGTGTGACCTCGGTTTCCTGGGACGCATTGTGGTGCCGCTCAAACCAAGGACGCTCCGTCCCCAGCAGTTCGATCGTCAGTTTTGCCGTCGGCGCTTGGAGGCGATAATCCCTTGCGCCCAGATCCATCCATCCCAGGGCACGCAGGCAGCCAACCAACGGCGCAATGCTGCTCAGACGCAATTCATGGTTTCCCAGGACGAACCCGCATCCCCACGGGGCGGCGAGCTGTCCGAGCAGTTCTTCCACCCACGGTAGGCATGCATCCACATCCACCACATCACCGCTGAGAATCACTAGATCGGGCTCATGTCGTTGCATTTGATGCAGCAAGAACCGATAGTGTTCTGGTCGCAATTGGCCGGTGAAGTGGAGATCCGATAGGTGGGCGATGCGCAGGCCTTCCGCCGCCGGCAGCTCGCGTGGGAGCATCAACCACTTGTGATTCAGTTCAATCTCACCGACCTGGTTTCCCGGAATCTTGCCCAACCACCGCGCGTCGCGACTGGCGAATGAACCTTCGGCCAGCCGCGCATGGACATCGATCCGTTCACCACGCTGACGCAACAGATGGCGAGGAGGAATCAACCACCACCGCGATTCCAACCAGCCGATCGCCAGAATGCTGCCCACTGCTAAGGCCCATAGCCCGTACCAAGCGAAAAGCCTTGTGGATGGCGGCCACCATCCTCCTTGGCGTATCCAGGGGACGAGCATCTCCCAATCGACGCGAACAATCGCCATGGGGATCGCGACGCTAGAAACGAGGATCGCCTTCTCGATCCGTTTCACCCAGCGTCGCGAGAATCCACAAGCGTTGATGCGGTTGATGCCAAAAACCGTGATGCCGCCATGGGCGAGCAGCACGGCAACGATAACCAACCACGGCCTGAAATCGCGCATCCGTGCCTACACTGCTTGGGCTTGATGTTGATCGATCACGAACTCGACGACGTTGAGAAGTTGAGCCAACTTGAATGGTTTGTAGAGTAGACACTTGGGATGCAAGCCATCTTGGCGTGCCTTCACGATGGAATGCCCCGGGTCCCACCCGAAGCCGGTCATCAAGGCGATGGGGACAGGGTCGGTGATCTGCTTTAGGCGGAGCATGAGCTGATAACCGCTGTAATCGGGCAATTTGATAGCCGCGATGACCACATCGTAGGGGGCATCGATGCGGCTATTGCGATACATCTTCACCGCCTCGTCACCACTGTGGGCCGACTCCACCGTGCAGCCGAATTTTTCCAGTAAATTGTGGGCATCGCTGAGGACCTGCAGATCGGAGTCGACGACGAGGATGCGACGCCCCTTGAGCTTCTCATGCAACTGCTTCGAACATCCTGCCGGTAGGGCTTCTACCGGAGCCATCGTTTGCCCGATCTTCTGAATCACTTGACGAATGTCTCGAGCATTGCGCACGATGCGCTGCAATCGTTCGACAGCCTCGGGGTCTTCACCGATATACTTCTCGATGACATTGACGGCATCGTTAAGAATCTGATTGATCGGTAGTGCTACCGCGCTGTGGATTGCTTCGCAGCTTTGGTGAGCCGCTTCATTGCGCTGGGCCACCAACAGCTCCAGGGTGTTCAACGCTTGAGCCACATCGCGAGAAAAGATTTCCAAGAATTGCATGTCGTTTTCGTCGAATGCATTGACCTGGTTGCTCTCGACGTTGATCGTACCGATGACCGTATCGTGGAGGATGAGGGGCACGGTCAACGAGCTGCGCGCCCCCTCGAAAGCCTCCAGATAGAGGGGATCTTGATGGGTATCTGCACACAGGTAGCTGCGCCCTGTGGCCGCCACGTATCCGGTGACTCCGTTGCCCTGGGGACGAGCATAAAGTTGACGATCGGCCGCTTCCTGGTTGATACCAACGCTCAGCAAGGGCATCAGATTGCCGCTTTTCTTTTCCAGCAACCGAATCTCGATCACTTCGACGTTGAGCAGATCGGCGGTGTAATGGCGGATGTTGTCCTTGAGCAGCTCGATTCGAGCCTGCGTGTCCATGGCGAAGATCTCATCGGGCTTCAGATCGGCCAACATCCGGCCAGCCTGATGGATCGCCGCCAACTTCTGCTGCTGCAGCGCCTCACGGGTGACGTCGGAGATCGTCGCCACCAGCGCGGCGCGCTCGGTGGCCACGTCCTTCAGCGGGGCGACGTGCACCTCGTAATAACGATGGTCCGAGGTCACCAAGGTGCTCGAACTGCTGCCGCCGGTAACCAACGCCGTGTGAAAAGGACAGAAATCCGGCCCAATGATCTCCACATCGCCGAGCAGCGAATAAAAAGATTGTCCGGTGGGTACCTCGTCGCATGCCGACCATTCCATGGCTTTCTTGTTACACCATGTAACGCGCAGGTCGGCATCGAGCAGGACGACTCCCTCGGGCATGCCATTGAGCGCGTACTCGCTTTGCAATAAGCGGACAACAAAATCGTCCGATCCCACCGCTGACTTATCGTGTTGCCCCGTGTCGAAATAGACGGCATCAAAGCGCTGCGTCGAAATACGCGCTACCGCATCGACCGGACCGTCGGCGACTTCGACCGTCCAACCATCGACGTGCTTCGGAGCCAGATTGGTATCTCGCTGCTCCGGCGATACATCTACCCACAAGATTCGACGTTGTTCAGACAAGTAGATGCTCCTGCCCAGGTACCACTACGACCGCCACGCTGGTCTCGGTATTTGATACCGATCGGCAGCCACCGACCCCGTACTTCAACCCCAGCTTCCAGGTGGCGATCAACTCTCGGCGAGCAACTCCAAAACGGTTGCACCACTACTCCTAAGTATAGAAATGCGACACGTCGGCAGCAATCCAATCGCCCGACCGATTCCCCAGCGACTCCCCACTTGCTGCTGCCCGCACGAATCGGCCTCTGGCTAACGATTCGAGAGCCCCTAGGTAGGGGACAAACCCTCCGGCATGCGGCCCCCTCCGGGACTCAAAACCCACAGAATAGCCAGAGTGGAGCAAGTGGGGAACGTGAAGGAATTTGATAAAACATGTGCTCTACGCTAGCTTTGCCGACAGCGGATGCTAAACTCAGTACAAGCGAAGTGGGCTGAATGCCCCACCCTGGTCACTCTGGACTTACCTTGCTGAGGTCAACGGGGACTGACGAAAGCGTCGTTGCCCCATATTTTCTGTTCGCCGTTTCCGGTTTCCTAGTTTCGAGAGGAGAGCTCCATGAAGTTTCGTCCGATTTGTTCCTTGCTGGGGTTGGCGGTGGCATTCGCCGTCAGTTCAGCATACGCCGACTGTGGCAACTGTGGTGGTTGCACCGATTGCGGTGCAGTGAGCAGTTCCCCATGTGGTGACTGTGGCGGGTGTGGTGATTGTGGTGTTGCCCAAGTCACTCGCAAGGTGTTGGTCCCCGAGTACATCACGGAGACCAAGACGATCACCGTTACCGAGATGCAACCTCAAACGCAACAGCGGACGATCAAAGTGGTCCGCCAAGTGCCGCGCGAGGAGAAGCGCACACGCACCGTAACGAAGTGTGTTCCCCGCGAGGTGCAAAAGACCGAAACCTACACGGTGATGGTTCCTTCGAAACAGACCCAAGAATACACGGTCCGCGTCCCTGTCGTCTCGTATGTTGAGGAAACGTTTACCGTTCGCGTCCCCAAGATGGAAACCAAGGTCGTCGAGTACACGGTACGCGTGCCGGAGTACAAGGACGTGGAAGTCACTTACAACGTGTGCGAACCGTACACCGAGGAAGTCACCCGTACCCGCACCGTTTGCCGTCGCGTTCCCGTGACCACGTCGCGCACGGTGACTCGGGATCTGGGGCATTACGAGTGCCAGACGGTCGAAGTTCCGGTTGCTCCCTGTGCTTCTCATGGAGCTCGACGTTTGGGCCTGTTCCATCGCCACCATGGCTGCGGTGGATGTGGTGCATGCGATAGCTGCGCACCGGCATGCTCGACCGGTTGTGATAGTTGCTGCGCACCGGCTACCCGTACGGTTACGCGACGCGTGTGGGTACCGAACATCGTTACCGAGCAGGTTCCGTGCACCACGTACAAGCTGGAGCGCGTGGAAGAGCCCTACACTTGCACGGTAACCAAGTACCGTACCGTGCCCAAGACGAAGACCGTTCGTCAATGCTCCTACCGCACCGAGACCCGCACCCGTGAGGTTCAGGTGTGCACTTGGGTAGAAGAACAACGTACGCGGAAAGTGCCGAAGTGCGAGTACAAAGAAGAAACTCGAACTCGTGAAGTGTGCGTCATGGTTCCTGAAGAGCGAACTCGCGAGTACACCGTCGTCGAGTACGATCAAGTTCAAGAAGAACAAGAATACACCGTAACGATTTGCGATCGCGTCGAAGAGGAGAAGACGATCGACGTGACGGTTTGTGTGCCGGTACAGGTGGAAAAAGAGGTTCAAGTTCGTCGCTGTGTGATGGTCGAAAAAGAAGTGACCGTTCCGGCGAGCAGCGGTTGTGGTGCTGCCAGCGGTTGTGGTGCCGGTGCAGCATGCGGAACGCCTTGCTGCAAGCGACGTGGCGGATTGTTCCACCACCTGCATGCCCGCCATTGCGGCTGCTAGGGTTGGTCTGCAGATCAAACCTTGGTCTCGGATCTCAGCCTCAGAGTTGACGAACGAGTATCGACCAAGCCCAAGATGATTGCACGCACGGGCCGGTGTCGTCAGACGCCGGCCCGTTGACGTTGAGAGCCCCCCGTTCCCGGGTCGACCTTCTTTCTCGCTCCCCCTGCTGCGTAGCCCGTCTCGCTCCCCCCGTTGCGTAGCCATCCACGCGACCTTCGACTGCCGTGATGGCGTGGATGCTGGACCGACCGCAGCGTTTTCTCCCACCATCTGCCGCCTCGGCCTCGACCGTTGAACATGGTCTGCATTGGTGGCACAATAATGTTGTTGGAATTGCCGGCAATACGGAATTGTGACAAGCATCTTCCCCTTGGGCCGATTGGAGCACCTTCATGGCTGATGACGCCGCGCCACGAAACGATTCTCCGGAGAATCAACAATCGACGCCAATACCGCCATCATCTTCGGCTACCGTCGGCAATGCTCCGGGAGCCGCCCCGACGATTGCTGTGTCGACGGACGTGCAGGTGCGCGATTGGCTGCTGAGCCTTGCTATCGGCGGCGTGTGCAGCTGGCTGCTGTATTGCTTTCCCGTGTACACCTGGAGGGTTCCCGATCGGCTTGCCGATGTCAGCCCCATGAGTCCACAAGAGCTGCAGGATGAGCTGGCGGAAGTGGAGCGAAGCAACCTGTGGAAAAACGCGACCGTGCGCTACCTGCTTGCCGGGCTGGGCTGGGGGGTAGCAGGGGTAATCCTGTTCCGCAGACAAGCCGCTCGCCGACTCACGGCGATCCTGTTGGCCCTAGCGGTGGGAGTCATCGGTGGCGCGGCTGCAGGGGCGATAGGACTGGCCGTGCGGCAGTTTATCAACTCAGGCGGACTGTTGCCCTTGTTGAACTTGGATGGTCGTTCGCTGGTGGCCGACGGGATGGTGCAAGCGTTGGTCACCGTGTTGGTGCTGTCGCCCATCATCCTGCTCGCCTCGATCGCCCCGCCAGCCGGACGCGTGCGGGCGCCCTGGGCTCCGATCATCGCCGGGTTGCTGGTTGGCTTCATTACTCCACTGTTCGTAGGCCTGGCCTTTTCACGGATAAATACCGGCCGGTATCCCCAAGACAGCATCATCTATATCGCCATCTGGGATGCTTTGATCGTGATACTCACCGGTCTATTCATCGCTCGGGCCACTCCCCCAACCTCCGCGACCACGACCAAGTGATGGCTCTGTCTCGTACGGGCTTTGCTTTGTGCATGAGATGCGGCACGACGCTTGTTCTAATCTTGCTGCTGCCAGGATGCCAACATCGGTCGGAGGTGTCAGACCATCGAGCGGCCAGCGCTACGCCGAAGATCGCCACTGACGAATCCGGTCAGAACGTCACGTTGCGTGACGGCCGGCACCACCAGTCAGGAGGTCCACCAGCAACTCAGGCAGTGCCGGAAGATCCCCAGACATCCAGTGTCCGCATTGCCGACTCCAGCCCCTTTGTGGACCAGGCCGAAGAGCTAGGCGTGCGGTTTCGATTTCATTGCGGACGTGAAGCAGACGAGTACGCCATCATTGAGTCCCTGGGCGGCGGCGCAGCAATTCTCGACTTTGATGGGGATGGATGGGAAGATGCCTTCTTCCCGGGAGGTGGCAGCCTCGCTGAACAAAGAATAACGCCGAAGTCATCGGGCCTGTTCAAAAACGTTGCGGGGCAGCATTTTGTCGACATCGCTCCTCTGGCGAATGTAGCCTCCTCCCCACTCTACCTTCATGGGGCCTATGCCGCGGATGTTGACAACGATGGATTGCCCGACCTGGCAGTCAGCGGGTACGGCGGAGTCCAGCTTTACCGGAACCAAGGAGACGGAACTTTTCTTCCCTTCCTCATGTTGCAAGGGCAGGTGACGCCGGATTGGTGCACCGGCTTGGCCTGGTTGGATAGCGATGCCGACGGGGATTTGGATCTTTATGTCACCAGGTATGTCGATTGGAGCTGGGACCATCATCCCCGATGCATTGCCACCGATGGTCGTTCGCCAGAGGTTTGCCCACCCCGCGAGTTTTCCCCACTTCCAGACTCGCTGTTCATCAATGACGGCGCGGGGCAGTTTACCGAGCTCGGTCCGGAGATTGGCTTGCGCAGCGACGGCAAAGGACTCGGAGTAGTGGCGTTCGATGCGAACGCCGATGGCCGCCTTGATCTGTACGTCGCCAACGATACGACGGACAACTTTTTGTATGTACAACAGCCTGACGGAACGTTCGCGGAATCTGCCGTGATTTCTGGTGTCGCCGGCGATGAGTTCGGGGTAAGCACGGGAAGTATGGGAATCGCGATTTTTGACGCCAACCTCGATCGATTGCCCGATCTCCTGGTGACCAACTTTGAACGCGAACTACCAGCGCTGTACCGCAATCAGGGCAATGGCTTGTTTCTCCACGCCAGCCGCTCGATGGGGTTGGCGGCGTTAGAAGCGATTTATGTGGGATTTGGTTGTGCACCCGTCGATTTCGACTTCGATGGCGACCCGGATGCAATACTAGCCAACGGCCATGTATCTTATCACTCGATCCATGCACCATACCGGCAGACGTTGTTGTTGCTAGAAAACTTAGACGGCCAACGCTTCCAACGATTCCCTGCCTCAGGGTATTTTTCCAGACCTTTGACTGGCCGTGGAGTTGCGATCAGCGATGTAAATGGCGATGGCAGCGAGGACATTGTCGTCACCCACCAGGACGATCCGATCGCCATTTTAGTCCGTACGCAACGTCCATCCGTGCCGTGGGCGTCCGTTCGTTTGATAGGGGTAGCCTCTAATCGAGACGCGATTGGATGTGTGGTCACCACGCATTTCCCGGAAGAGATATCGAGAAGAAGCTGGGTCGTTGGCGGCGGTTCCTATCTTTCTAGCTCAAGTCGTTCCCTAACTGTTTACTGGCCACCTGGGGCGAACGGTCCGGCAACGATCGAGGTACAATGGCCTAGCGGACGCGGTGAGATTTTTGTGGTGAACGCGTTTGCAACCCACGTACTCATCGAAGGTAAGGGGGGAGCCACAGATCCGGTTCAGCGTGAGTGACCGTCGGAAAGTACCGCTGGGGAATGGCGGTTTTGGCCAGTGGTCAGCGTGCGGCTGCATAAGAAATTGCCAATCCCAATATCGACCAGACCTGATCAAATTTGCTAGAGAGGCGAAGCAAGGTGTCGAAGTGAGTAATCAGTCACGAGTCCTGACACTGCTGATGGCTTGCTGGCAATCGTATGTTTTCTGCGGATGCACTCGCCGGGAAGAAAATTCTCTAGAGCAAGGAAACGTTAGCGCCCGCTCCTCCACGTCGGCGACGTCGACAGCCGAAGTCGATGCGTCGCAACCGCCAGTGGACAATACCCGCCCTGGAGAACGCAGTCTCGCTTTCAGCCCTGAGCGGGACGAGCGCACTTCCGTCCACGCATCAGTCAGTCCTATGCCGTCGGCACGCCACCCAATTGACACGATCCCAGAGGGAGAAGACTACCATCGCGCTCTGGAAGCCATAGAACACGGCGATGTGCCAATCGCTCGCCAAATCGCCGCTCGATTGGCCGCTCACCCCACCTACTCTCCTTTGGCCCGCGCGATTCACGCCTACGAATCAGTGCACCAAGACGATTATCACAGCGCTTTGCAGATGGCCGAAGAGCTGTCCACGATCCCCGTCATGCGTCGCGAGGCCTATGTGATTGCCGGAGAGGTCTTTCAACGAAAGGGACAGTGGATGGCCGCCCTTGACGCGTTTCAACAAGCTTTGAAGGAGGATCCGAATTGTTTGCGAGCGCACCGATGGTTGGCGGTGCTCTATTACGACACGGGAGCGATGCGCCTGGCCACCAACCACTTGCGTCGGGTAGCGGAATTGGATTCCCGCGATACGCGTTCCTTGATGCTTAGTGGCCGCATTTTTGCCGACTACGAACAGTTCTCAGATGCGATCGAAGATTATCAGAAAGTCCTCCAACGGGAGCTATCGATAGCAGACGAGATGGCCGTGCGTCTCGAATTGGCCGACGCTCTCATCCATTTGCGGCGATTAGACGAAGCACAGGACGTGCTATCCCAGTGCCCAACGGATTTGCCTGCCACGATGGCGTTAAGAGCATCTTTAGCCGAGGCGATCGGCGATTTGGAAATGGCTCGTGACTTAGCAGCAGAGGCCTTCCGACGCTCGCCCGACAACATCAAAGCCCAACTCATTCTCGGTCGTGTCCTGGTGGCCATGGAAGCTTGGGAGAGTGCCATTGAAGTGCTCCGCCAAGCCGTCAATAGCCACCCTTATGACCATCGCTTTCGCACGCTCCTCGGTCGTTCTCTGATCAGCAGTGGCCGGGATGTGGAGGGAAAACAAGAAATCGCCAGAGCGACCGAACTAAAGGATCTGTTCCTCCAGTTTGCCGATCTCCACCAGGAAGCAATTCGCCATCCCCACGACGCGAATATCCGGAAAACACTAGCAGAGTACGCCCGCCGTTTAGGAAAGATGGAGCTTGCCGCCGCATGGGAGCGAGCTGCCGAAGCGCTCGCCGCCCCCTCTCCCTCCGATTGAGGCATTAAATTGGCGACAATCCTCCCAGAGTTTTTCCACATCCGTGCACATATAGGAAAAACCGACGACAGCCCAGCAACGTCGCTTTCTCTTCCATTCCTGCGCGAAAATGACATTCCAGAGGGGCATCTCGTCCCCTAATCGCTGCGCTCGAGCATGCTCGAGAGAATTGACGGTAATGATTTTTGATTTTTTTCTGTGCCGCTTGTGGATCTCCGCCAAGGAATCGCATTCCTTAGCATAGAGAGCTTTCGTTTTGCTCATCCCCCTCGGGTCTTGGTAGCCATCGCTAGTGGAGGTTATTCGCAATGAGCAGTCATCGGAAAAGGGCGTTTACGCTCGTAGAGTTGTTGGTGGTCATCGCCATTATTGGCATCTTGGTCGGATTGCTTCTACCTGCCGTGCAGGCGGCCCGTGAAGCGGCGCGGCGCATGAGTTGCTCGAATAATTTAAAGCAGATTGGATTGGCGATTCACAACTACGAGAGTGCGCACAAACAGTATCCAACGGGGACCATGGACCAAAACCCGGCCAATGTGCCTGGCAACCGGCCATGGCAGGCTGGAGATCATCGCAAGGGGACGGTGTTGGTGAAACTGTTGCCCATGCTAGAACAAACGGCTTTATACAATACGATTGATTTTCGATTTGACGTCGTCGCCCAGTTGAATGCCCAGGCGCCGTTCAATGATGGTCGGCCCGACATGCGACAGGTGCCGATGGGCATCTATCGGTGCCCCAGCGACGGCACCAGTTCCACGAGGCTGAGCCGCCAAGATCAGTTGTACAACTACTCCCTGAGTATCGGCAACCAAAACATGTCTGCTCAGGGGGGATGGTGCAATTTGCACCCGAATAACTCGTACCAAACGAGATCCCAAGGGATCCTAGGAGGCAATTTATTTGGTAATGGCGGTGCCGGGCACGGCAATAGCAACACAGGGCGAAACATAAGTGGTGTCATCAGCCGCTATTCTTACGGCGCGAAGTTTTCCGAATTGACCGACGGAACCTCCAATGTCATTGCCGGCGGGGAAATACTTCCCAGCTGCCATGATCACCATCGTGGCGGTTGGTACAACGCGAACGGCCAGTGGACTTCGACGACCTCGCGCATTAATTTCAACACATGCGGAAAACAGGGGATTGCGGATAACCAGCAAAACTGCAATGACTATCGCAATTGGATGACCTCGGGTGGTTTTAAATCGGACCACACGGGAGGCGCGCAGTTTGTCTTCGGCGATGGATCAATTCATTTCTTGTCTGAGAATATCGACTATTTGACGTACCAGCAACTCGGATCCAAGAATGATGGGGAGACGGTAAGCAACTGGGAATAAGAGCAATCCGTTCTCCCCAGAATCGGCTTGTCGAAAGTGAGTGCCTTACGGCGATCTGCACCGGACGGTTTGTAGTGCCGGTTTCAAGACGTGGGGCTCGCTGTCTCGATGCCGTTATCGAGCTCAGCCTCGGATGAATTCCGCGTTACGAAAGGCGGTCGCCTGGGGCTTGAATTGTTCCGAATTTGACGTCCATCCGTTTGTGGTTGAGGTGGTGAATCTGCCGCCTCAACCATAATGGTTTTACCAAGAGGTGTTCGGTAGATGCGAATTGCAGGGTTAGTTTGCGCGCTTTTGTGTAATGCCATGTTGGTTGGTTGTGGGTCGGGTGGTCCGGATCCGGTACCCGTTTCAGGAAAGGTGCTTTATCAAGGCAAGCCGGTCGCCGACGCGACGGTGACCTTTTTGAGCACCTCCGGTGGGCGATCGGCCAGTGGTAAAACAGCAGCTGATGGAACGTTTACGCTCACAACGAACAAGACCGGCGACGGTGCCGTTCCGGGAGACTACATTGTCACCATCAGCAAGGTAGCGGCGAAAGGAGCTTCCGCGGGACCAATTAATATCGAGAACGGTGAGTATGGCGAGGATTACGGCCGGATGATGGATGCGGTGGCGACGGGGGATATGTCGAAGTTTCTCAAGGACGAGTTGCCCGCAAAATACGGTGATCCTGCGCAGTCGGGTTTGCGACGAACGGTCACGGCAGAGGGGCCGAACGAGTTCGAGTTCAACTTGGAGTAGCCGGTTCGATAGGTGAGGTGAGCCGGCTGGAGCGACTCGCGGTGGCGAGCATCAGCCGGCTTTTTCCGTTGGCGGAGGCCCCCCGCCGCGTGCCGCAGTGGCGATCGAATTCGTCGCTGGGGCATCGTGTCGATCCCAGGATACCTCCAGATGCACTACCCTAAATGCAGGTGGGGTCGCTAACTTGACGTATTGTAGGGTAATGGTCCGTAGGGCCGTACCGGGTTAATCGAACAAGGCGATGGTGTCCGGGCGATCAATACGACTTCGATTTTGGCTTTTGGGGTGCCTGCTGTTGGGCTGCGGATGGGCTGCTTGGGCAGTCGATTTGCCCGGTCAATGGCGAGCCGTGCACGCGAGTCGCCTGCTGGATCAACTGCGTGGTCGGGAGAGTCTGGAAGTCCTGCGGTATCAGCCCGGGCAGCGTCCGACTGAGGGAAAGGAAGCCGAGCTGGTGATCCGTGCTCTGTTGCAATTGAATCGTGCCCATGAAGTGCAGCAGGTGATGGGGGTCAGTCACGACAGCCCGCATACCTCAGTATCGCGATTGCTGTGCCTGGCTGCCCGCGCCCAGGTGGGGGATCGGTCTGCCTCCGAGCAATTATTGGCGGGGCAGGAAGAGAGCGTCGCGTTCCCCGAGGTCTATGAAGCTTTGGTGCGGTGTGCCGAGTACCACGCGGATTGGCATCGCCTGGGGGTGTTACTGGATCTGCTTGAACGCCAGCCTGCCCTGCAAACGATCGTCGCCTACCATCGGGGACGAAGCGCTGAACTGCAGGAGGATTTCCACGAGGCTGTGGAGCATTACCGGCAGGCCGTACAGAGGCATACGCATTTTGCCCGCGCTCGCTTCCGTATGGCGAAATGCTTGATGGAACTCCAGCGATTCGAGGAGGCTGCCAAGGTCTTGGAGACACTTCTCGGCGGGCCATATCGATCGATCGCGAGCATCGAATCGGCGGTATGCTGGTGGGAGCTTGGTCAGCCACGCCGTGGTCTAGAGCTGGTGGAGGCCACGCTAACCGAACCCCTGGGTGAGGTCGTGCTGCGGTATATGGAACTTGATGAATTCTGCGATCGAGATCGCGCCGCGCTGGTCGCTGCCCGCTGTTGGGACGCCATGAATGATCCGCAAAGGGTGGTCGATTTGTGCCGACGAGTTCTCGCGTCGAATCATCGCAGTTTCGAGGCGCGCAGCCTATTGATCAAGAACTTGCAACACCAAGGACGCATCGAGGAAGCGCAGGAAATCGCTGCGGTTCACCAACAGATGCTCGAGAATCGTCAGCGGTGCGCCGAGCTTCGCAATGAGATCGAGGCGGATCCCGGCAATCCGCAATTGCGGCTGGAGTTGGCCCGGCGGTATTGGGAAACCGAATCGGAGGCCGAGGGGCGACTGGCACTTCAGGAACTATTGGCACGGCACCCGGATTTTCAGCCCGCGCTGGAATTGCATCGTCAATGGCAGACCGCTAACACCAAGCTTCGCGACTAACATGCAATACGGCAGTCCGTTCTTACCGACGATGATGCTGGTCGTAGTGAGCATCGCTGTGGTGCCGGCATGTGACACGGCTGTCGAAAAGCGGGAACGTGCGCTCGCTGCGTCCTCCGCATCGGCGCATCGTGTTGAAACAGCCACTCGCACCGACGGCTTGCGTGACGGCAGAACAGCGTTGCGGTTTCAGTCGCGCCAGCCGAGCGAATTGAGACGATGCACCTTTGACAACGGCCGCAGTGGTGGGTTGAACACGATTTTTGAGATCGTTGGCGGAGGGGTTGCAGCGACGGATATCGATCTTGATGGGCAGATCGATCTGTTGTTCAGCTTGGGCGGTACCATCGATCCTCAGCGGCAGCAGGTCGAAGGGAATGGCTGGCATGTGCTGCGCAATCAGGGGCGTTGGCAGATGCGCGCCGCTTCGTCCGAGCTGTGCGCCCTCGCCCGCGGTCGCTACCTCCACGGTTTCGTAGTCGCGGATTTCGACCAGGACGGGTTCGACGATATCGCCGCTTACGGATGGGGTGGGCTATGGCTGTGGATCAACCAGGGTGACGGAACTTTCTCAGAGATGCCTGAGGCACTTCTCGGGCCGCAACCGCCATGGGTTACCGCTGCCGCCGCCGGAGATTTCGATGCCGATGGCAATTTGGATGTGTACCTGGGCAGCTACGTAGACTGGTCGTTCAACAACAACCCGGTGTGTCCGGACCGTCTCGGTCGCGATGATGTGTGTTCCCCCACGGCATTCCGTGGACATCCCAATCGAGTTTGGCTCAGTGACGGGCGGGGAGCATGGCGATGTGGCCAGTCGCTGTTCCGGCATCCGACCGATGGCAAGACGCTGGGAGTTGTCGTCGGTCGTTGGATCGAATCTCCCTGGCCACAGATCTACGTGGCCAACGATTTGGAGCCTAACTTTTTCATGGCCCGCGATGCGGAAACGTATGCTGATCGCGGGCTGCTATCAGGGTTGGCCGTGGACGACACCGGTGTTCCCAACGGTAGCATGGGAATCGCGGTAGCCGATTTTGATCATGACTTGCGCGAGGATTTGTTTGTCAGCAATTTCGAGCATGAGATGATGGGGCTGTACCTGAATCGCGGTGGCGGCCTGTTCGACCATAGCAGCCGCACTGGTAAGTTGAACTTTGCAGAGAATCGGGCTGTGGGATTCGGCGTGCTGTCGGAAGATTGGGACGGCGATGGTGACTTCGACGTGTTGGTCGTATGCGGTCACGTTCACTATCATCCTGATTCGGGTAGTATGGAGCAGAGGCCGTTATTGCTGGTCAATGATGGGCAGGCGCGATTCCAGCGGGTTCAGCCGGCCGACGATTTTTTTCGCTTGCCACGCGTCGGTCGTGGGGCAGCCAGCGCGGATCTGGACGGCGATGGTGATCCGGACATCATTGCCACGCAGTTGCTGGGGCCGCCGCAGCTGATCGAGACGCACCGTCCCGGCGATACCTGTTGGTTGAATGTGCGGCCGGTGGGGACGCTCAGCCCGAGGACTCCTGTTGGCACACGCATCGAGCTCGACGTGGGACCGTTCCAACAGGTGAGGCAGTTGACCAGTGGTGGGAGTTACCTGTCCCATGCGGAATCGGTCGTGAGGTTTACCTGGCTGCCGCAACATCAGCGGTCGGATGCGTTGCCGGTGCGACTACGCGTCCACTGGCCGAGTGGACGGGTTTCCAAGCATGAATTTGCATCGTGGAATCGGTTGGTCGTGGTCGTAGAACCAGGAGGCAGCACTCCATGGGGCGAAGAGTAATCGCTGTCCAGCCGCTCCTGCTCGATCGCCCGGGACGTCGTCGGGGCCGCCCAACAATGGTCTGGATGACTGCCATGGGCCAGGTCTTGGTCGTGGTTTGTCTGGCGGGGTGTGGACGATCTGGGACTCAGCTCGATCCTCCCCACACTTCGCAGTCGTTGGAAGCGATGGAAGTGGAATCGGAAGCCAACTCAACGGCGGCTGCGGGGGAACATTCCCCCAGGCCAATGCGGCTCGATCTCGGTCCCTTTCAGCTCGCGTTGCCTCAGAACCCCGGCTACGTTGGCTACGAATCTTGCCGAGCTTGTCATGCCGAACGCGTGGCCGTTTGCGAACGAACGCCGCATTTTCAGACTTGCCGCTACCCGCAACCGGAGCGGATGCCGGCGGCGTTCTTTGAGCCGAACGTCGTCGACCGCCGGTTGTGCTTGGAGGACGCGGGCGTGTGCTTCGAAATGCACGCCACCGATGGAGTATTCACCCAAACTGCGATCGCCCGACGAGGGGCAATGGAAGAACGTGTCACTTCGACCATCGATTTGATCTACGGTGCGAAAGACACGTCCGATGAAGTCTACTTGTCCTGGCATCCGGACGGAACCATGCGCGAGTTGCCAGTGGCTTGGGTGCACGCACGAGGTGCTTGGGGGGCTGCCGGATTCGATCGCCTGGGCCATGGTGATTTCGCTCGTGAGCTGACCGTCCGGTGCTTCGAATGTCACAATACCTGGTTTCAACACGTTCCAGGAACTCTAGGGACATACTCCCGGGAGGGGTTTCTTCCCGGCGTGACCTGTGAACGGTGTCATGGGCCTGCTAGAGAGCATGTCGAATATCACCAGCAGCATCCTGACGCCAGCGCTCGCTACATTGTCTATCCAGGCACTTTCTCACGTCAACAATTGCTGGATCTTTGTTTGCAATGCCACTCGAACTCCATTCGCCACCGTGGCCCTCCCTTGAGTTATCGACCGGGGGAACCGGTAGAAAAGCACTATCGCTATGTGCATCCACGATTCGAGGAGGATGACCATGTGGCCGATCAGATCAGCGATTTGCGGGCCAGTGCATGTTTTCGGAACAGCGACCTGACCTGCATCACCTGTCACGATCCGCATCGTACGGACCAGCCGGCAAGCGGTACTACCTACCGCGCGATCTGCCACCAGTGCCATCAGCATCCGGGATGTCAGAAATCGAGCGACATTCCAGCGGCGGTAAAAGATCGATGCACCGATTGCCACATGCGAAAATACGTGAAAATCAACGTGAACTTCGATTTGGCCAACGATAGCTATGTGCCACCCCTAGAGCGCACGCGGCATGAGATTCGGATCGATCCGATCGCTACCAAAGAAACGCTCCTCCGCTGGTATCGCAGCAACCTCGCCTCGGATCGCAATGCTTTCGGGGACGATACGCGTGAACAAGTAGGGAAGTTGGAGGCGGATTTACTCGCCTATTGGAGAGAAGAAGGCAGCGCACTGGCTCGACAGGGGCGCTACCTCGCCGCCATCGCCGCGATCCGCGAGGGATTGCGCATCAAGCCAGATGAACCTCAGCTGGTGCAGGATTTGTCTCACTACGTTTCTCAACGTCGCCACTGGGATGACCTATGGACAGCAGCGGAGCATGCCATGCGCGAAGATGCGCGAGACAAAGCAAGGCAACTCTTTGCGGCGATTATCGAGTTGTCACCTTATGACGCCTTGGCCCATGGACGGTTGGGAACGCTGCATTTCTGGCAGGGAGATCGCCAGCGAGCGATCGCATTGTGGCGGAAATGCAGTGACCTAAACCCTGATGAACAGTATGGCGTGTCGATGCAAGCATGGGAGGCATGGACACGTGGAGATGCCCATCAGGCAGCCGCTCTTTATGAAGCGGCAGACGCTATCGAACCGTTCAACTCCCAACTGAATACCAAATGGGCGCGAGCCTTGATCGCCATCGGGCACATGGACCGAGCTTTCACGCGTTTGGAGGTTGCATTGCAAAGCAACCCTAGAAACATCGAGGCGTTGCGGATCATGAGTCTACTGGCGCTGCGTCAGGGGCGCCCCGATCGGGCTCAAGCTGCCGCGGAGGATGCGGTGCGACTATCGCAGCAAACCAATATCGATGACCTGATGACACTGGCGGAAATCTATCGCCATCGCGGGATGGCTGGCCGGGCCCACATAACCGCCGAAACCGCACTTCGACTGGCGACCGCCAGCGATCCGTCTGCAGCGAACGAAATCAAGACATGGTTACGAACGGAATTGCACCGCGACCACCAAGAAACAAGCCGGTGACCGCCGCAGCCAATCTGGTCCTTGCTTCTCGAAGCCTCCCTCCCTACTGCCACTGTTTCACGAGAGTACGATTGCCGCGTGCGGGCCGATTGCGGTAGGCGCGGACCCCTTGGTTGGGGGTGGCAAGGCAGTCGGGTTCTATTATGATGTAGATAGTAAACACCGATAAATCGCCCCGTTCGTCTAGTGGCCCAGGACGCCGGGTTCTCAGTCCGGTAACAGGGGTTCGACTCCCCTACGGGGTACTGGTGCACCTATTTGCAAAAGGCTGGGGCCATCCTCAGCCTTATTTTTATTGGGTTTTCGCGATTCGTGATGATTGCTGATGGGGCCGGAATTGTCCGTGATGGGGGGACATATGGGGGGACGAAAACTTGTTGCCCGCTCCCAGTGCTCATCGGTCTCGTGGTGGCTGCTGGTCAAAGGGCGATTCAGGGGCTAAGCACCGCTTGGTTGGACGTGCTGTTTGGTCCAATATGGCAGCGGAAGTCGCTCACTCGGCTGCGGTTGTGACGGGTCGTCCCCCTCCTGAAGATGTCGAATTCTGCCATGGCGTATCGAGGCATGAGGGGAGTCGACGGCAGTAGATCATGGACAGGTGGTCCATGATGTCTTTTCGGTTGCGCGGGGGCTTTGTCGGAAGCAGAGGCCGTCTCCATTTTCCGTGCTCCACTTCTTTGCAGAGGCGTGGTGAGGAGGCATGATACAGGGGTGCGAGCGGCGATGAGCGGCTGGACTGTCCGTGGCGGTGTAGAGGATGAGGAAGAGTGGCATGACGATGGTGTTTAGGAATGTCGCCGTGGAAGCAATCGGGTTTGAGCTTCCTCCGGAAGTGGTGTCCTCGGAATCGATCGAGCGACGTCTGGCTGAGCTTTATGCTCGACTGAAGTTGCCGACCGGAAGATTGGAATTGATGAGCGGCATTGCCGAGCGACGTTTCTTCCCCGTTGGTGAAAGTATTGGCGGCCCGAGTGTGCGGAGTGCGCGGCGTGCCTTGGAGGGAGCGGGAATTCCTCCGGAGCAGATCGGATGCCTCATCCATGCTAGTGTCTGTAGAGACTATCTCGAACCGGCAACGGCCAGCCGAGTTCATGCGGGGCTTGGCCTCTCCTCCTCCTGCTGGGTTTACGACGTGTCCAATGCGTGCCTGGGACTGCTCAATGGTCTGGTGCAGATTGCCACCATGATCGAGGCGGGGGCGATAAAGGCTGGGATCGTGGTGGGGACCGAGAGTGCGCGCAATCTGGTGGAAGCGACCGTCGCATTTCTCAACGAGAACACGGAACTGACACGCCAGACGGTGAAACCTCACTTTGCCTCGTTGACGATCGGTTCCGGAAGCTGCGCCCTTCTATTGGTGCATCGCGATTTGACGCGCACGGGCAATTGGCTACGGCGAGCCGTCGCCCGGGCGGAATGCGACCATCATGACCTGTGCCAAAGCGATACCGATCAGGCGGGGTCGGCGATGCAGCCGCTGATGCAGACCGATTCCGAAGAGTTGTTGGAGGCTGGAGTCGCGGTGGGGCAGCGCACTTTTGAGGCACTATTGGCCAACGGCTTAACAAGAGATGACATCGACGCCACCATTTGCCATCAGGTCGGTTCGGCGCACCGGCGTCGCATGCTCGAGGCTCTGCAATTGGATGCTCAACGCGACGTGGCCACGTTTCCGTGGCTAGGCAACACCGGTTCGGTCGCCCTGCCGACGGCTTTAGCGATGGGAGTGCTCGCCGGCCGAGTTCGGCCATCCGACAGAGTGGCTCTTCTGGGCATTGGTTCGGGGATCAATTCCGTGATGCTGCACGCTGAATTCAACCACCCCATGGTGTTCGGTGATCTTGATGACAACGCACGGCAGCACATCGAGCGCATGAATAGCATCGCACCGGCCGCGCAACCGACGGCCCGGTAGCGGTGAACCGTAGTCAGGTGGAGCCCGCGGCGGGCATGAAGCACCTTGCCGCCGATCTGACGGCGACCGTGGGGCATCCAGGGCAACCGTCGATTCCCGTACCTTGATGGACAGGGCAGGGAAGCGACGGTGAGCAGGAAGAAGACCGCCAACGGCTCTGCCCTGCGACTTTTGCCCACCACCGGCATACCGGTTACGGACTTTTATTCGCTGCTCGCTGCACCCACTGCTGCAAGTCCATGAGCTGGCCCTGCGAAGATGGCTTCATGGAGCGGCAGGCTCGATGCGACCGCGCACCGTGGGTGCGGGCCCATTCGTCGTAGGCAGCAGCCAGTTCCGCGACTCGCTGGGGGAATTCTGCTGCGCGATTCTGGGTTTCGCAACGATCGGCCGCCAGGTGGTACAACTCCCAATCGCCGGATCGAGCTGCTACTAGTTTCCAGTCGCCGGAGCGAACTCCATGATTGCCGTTGAATTCCCAGAACATGGGCGGCGCGCGATGAGCGAGTTGCGGATCTTGCAGGGCGGGGAGCAACGATTGTCCCACGAGCGGCCAAACCTCTTGTCCGTCGATCTGCTCCGGATAATCCGCCTGGGCGACTTCCAGCAAGGTGGGCATGATATCGACGATGTGACCAGGAAACCGACTTATGGCCCCTGTGGTAGACATCCCTTGAGGCCAATGAACGATCAACGGCGTGGCCGTGCCCCCCTCATGGGCATACTGTTTGTAAAGTCGTAGCGGGGTGTTGCACATGTTTGCCCATCGAGCATCGTAGGCTATATCGCTGTCCGGCCCGCCGGGCCGAAGCTCCTCGGAACGGATCCGCCAGTAGGGACAGGCGCCATTGTCGGAAAGAAAAATCAGCAAGGTGTTGTCGAGCTGTCCTCGTTGTTCCAGAAAAGCAACCAATCGTCCGATGTTCTGGTCCAGTCGATCGACCATCGCGGCATAGACTTCCATCATGGGTACCAAGAAGGCACGTTGCTCTTGATTTAGCGTCTCCCAGGGTTCGACCTGCGGATCGCGTTGGGATAACGTCCACGACTCGCCAGCGGCGATGCCCAGGTTCTGCATCCGTTGCCATCGCTGTTGCCGGATGACATCCCAACCGGAGTCATACGCCGAACGGTATTTGGCGATGTCCTCGGGGAGGGCATGAAGCGGAAAGTGGGGAGCATTGTAGGCCAGGTACAGGAAGAAGGGCTCCTCAAACTGGCTGTCCTCTCGCAGGAACTGCAGGGCGTAATCGGTAATCGCGTCGGTGGAGTAGAAGTCGGGCGGCGGGAGATAAACTTGTCGCCCAAGACGCATCATGTTCTCTTGCTTTTGCCAGTCGGTTCCCGTGAAATAGTTGATCGCACCACCGAGGAATCCGAAGAACCGCTGAAATCCACGGTCCATGGGGTGCCCGTGCAAGTGCCATTTCCCGCTCATGTACGTCCGGTAGCCGGCACGCCGTAACACCTCGGCTAAGGTGACGTTGCCATCGGCGCGCAGCAGTTTTGTTTGGTGGTGCCACAAACCAGTCAGCAGCGACGCTCGCGTTTCCGAACACTTGGCGTTGTTATGAAAGTCGACGAAACGTACTCCGCTCGACGCCAACGCATCCAAATTCGGTGTCTCGATTTCTCCGCCGTAGCAGCCGAGGTCGGAGTACCCCATGTCGTCACACAGGATGAGGACGATATGGGGACGCTGCTGAGAAAACAATGCGCTGCATGAAAGCAGCCACAACAAGCAGGAAAGAAATATCCCCTGTCCGCGAATCGGCGATAGCAGCAGCCCCCACGGCATGGACCTGACGAGTGTCCGGTTGTCATCGGCGGGTAAACCGATCAAGGAAAACATGGTCGAGTGCCCCTTGTGCAGGTTGGGTGAACGGACAATGCTCGCAGCAGACCGCTCGGCCAAGCGGACGTGTGCAACAGTCCGTCAGGAGGTGAGACCTGGCATTATATCAGCCCGCAAGTCAGGCAGGGCGCACGAAGAGCAACGGGAGGGGGCGTACTGAGCAGGTTCCCCGGCAGCTGAACAGAGGCAAGAGAAAGAAAAGAGGCGTCGGCGGGAGTCGAACCCGCGAATAACGGATTTGCAATCCGCTGCCTTAGCCACTTGGCTACGACGCCTTGAGATTTGGTACCTTTTCTCGATCCAGAGCACTACGGATGGTGCCAGTACCGAGTTCCAATAATTCCCTCGCAGGGTCCTCCATCGACGGAGGCCGGCAGGAAACCGTCACTGCACCGGCGACCAGTGCGATGCGGTCGCCATGCAGCTACCGCCCATGGGCTTCAGGCGAGCCCGACCGGCAAAGTTTTCCGGCTGCGCAACCTTTTCTAACCAAGTCGATTGACGCAGTCAAGCCGGGCGTAGTGGTTAGATCGGCAGGACAGGGGCTGGGCTTGATACTTTTTCATCACCGTTTTCTCGCGGTGAGGCGGGCTGATGCCCTACCTCGCGGCGGGCAAGCGGGGTGGCTTGGCAACCTGGAAGACACATCCCTGAGAAAATAGGTTCACTAGCACCTCACCCCCCGTTTTCATGCGTCACCGTTGTCATATAACAAACCTCCAACGCTGTTGGAAACTGGAAAAACTGGCTTTTTGACGGGAAACGGTTGTACGATGAGCGAGCAAAAATCAGACATCGGTTTGATCGGCTTGGCGGTCATGGGGGAAAACCTGGCACTGAATATGGAGAGCCGAGGTTATCGCGTCTCGGTCTACAACCGTACCGTGGAAAAGGTCGATCAGTTCATCAACGGCCGCGCGCAGGGAAAGAATTTTCAAGGCTGCCATTCGATCGAGGAATTAGTCGCGTCGCTTAAGCGTCCGCGGTTGGTAATGATGATGGTCAAGGCAGGGCCCGCGGTCGATGCCTTGATCGATCAGTTGCTACCGCATATGGAGCCGGGAGATGTGATCATTGACGGTGGCAACGAGCACTATGCCAACACCGAGCGGCGTACCCAGTACGTGGAAAGCAAAGGGCTGCTGTACGTTGGGTGCGGTGTCTCAGGTGGCGAAGAGGGGGCGTTGAAAGGCCCCAGCCTGATGCCGGGAGGCAGTGAGGAGGCGTGGCCTTTGATCAAACCGATTTTTCAGGCGATCGCGGCGAAGGTTGGTCCCAACAAGGATATCCCCTGTTGCGAATGGCTTGGCCCCCGTGGCGCAGGCCACTACGTGAAGATGGTCCACAACGGGATCGAATACGGGGACATGCAGCTGATCTGCGAAACCTACCACATTTTGAAAGAGGTGGTTGGCCTGAGCAACGAGGAATTGTACGACGTCTTCGACCAGTGGAATCGCGGTGAGCTGGAAAGCTACTTGATCGAGATCACCCGCGACATCTTTTCGGTGAAGGATGATCAGCCCGGCGGGGACGGATATCTGGTGGACAAGATTCTTGACGTCGCTGGCGCGAAAGGCACTGGGAAATGGATGAGCCAGCTGGCGCTTGACTTGGGGGTCCCCAGCACGTTGGTGACCATGGCGGTCTTCGCGCGGGCGCTGTCGGCGGCCAAGGAGGCACGCGTGCGGGCGAGCAAGGTTTTGCCGCCTCCGGCAGAGGATCACAACCCACCGTTTGCTGCCGCGGTGAAGGAGTTGCTGAAGGAGCGCGAACAGTTCATCGAATCGGTGCGCCGTGCGTTGTATGCCTCGAAGATCTGCAGCTACGCGCAAGGGTTCGTGCAATTGCAGGCTGCCAGCCAGGAGCACGATTGGAATCTCAACTACGGGACCTGTGCCTTGCTGTGGCGCGGCGGGTGCATCATTCGTGCGCAGTTCTTGGACCGGATCAAGGAGGCGTTCGATGCACAACCCGATCTAGAGAATCTGCTACTATCCCCCTATTTCACGCAAATCATTGAAAAAAACCAGGAGGCCTGGCGAGCGGCCGTGCTGGTGGCGACGCAGCTCGGGGTTCCCACGCCAGCGTTCAGCACAGCGTTGAATTACTACGACAGTTATCGCCGCGAACGCCTGCCGGCGAACCTGTTGCAAGCCCAGCGTGATTACTTCGGTGCTCATACTTATCAGCGAATTGATCGACCGGGCGTGTTTCATACCGATTGGCTGAAATTGCGGCGGCCGCCGCGCGATTAGCCTGCACCTGACCTCACGCCACGTTCGCGCTACTTGACCGCGCCGCTCGCTAACGTCCTTGGGAGGGAAGAAACCCGATGCCACACACGATGGTGATTTTTGGGGCTTCTGGCGATCTGACCAGTCGCAAACTGATCCCGGCCCTCTATCGTCTGTTTCGACAGCAACGATTGCCGGCGCAGACGCGCATCGTCGGGGTTTCACGAACGAAGTTTTCCGACGAGCAGTGGCGTGGCGAACTTGCCGAATCGATGCGCAAATTCATCGGCAAGGAGTTCGATGAAGCGGCATGGAAGGAATTCTCACAGTGGGTGTTCTACCAACCTGGCGACATCAAAGCGGAAGAGGATTTTCGCCATCTCGCCGCGCGGCTGGAAGAGCTTGAAGGGGGCCAGCCAACCGACCGCGTCTACTACGTGGCGACGATGCCCCAGTTGTACCAACTGGTCGCTGCTCAGCTTGGTAAGACGGGCATGGCGGACGACACCCAGGCGGCACGACGTATCGTCATCGAGAAACCGTTCGGGACCGATTTGAAATCTGCTCGCGAACTGAATCAAGCCCTTTTCAAAGTGTTTCGCGAGAGCCAGATCTACCGCATCGACCATTATTTGGGCAAGGAAACCGTGCAGAACATCATGGTGTTGCGATTCGGTAACACCATCTTCGAGCCCCTGTGGAATCGCCACTATATCGATCACGTCCAAATCACCGTCGCCGAAGAGGTGCTCGTGGGGCGGCGCGGCGATTACTACGACAAGTCGGGCGTGCTGCGCGACATGTTCCAGAACCACCTCTTTCAGTTGATGATGATCACGGCCATGGAAGGGCCGGTGAAGTTCAACGCCGATTTGGTGCGTGATGAAAAAGTCAAGGTACTGCAAGCGGTGCGTCCGTTCGTGGGCGCTGATTTCGCAGACTGTGGTGTGCGGGGACAATACGAAGGCTACCGGCAAGAGGAGGGCGTGGATCCGGAAAGCCCCACCGAGACCTATGCCGCCTTGCGACTGCATATCGACAACTGGCGATGGAATGGAGTGCCGTTTTATCTGCGGAGTGCCAAGGCGATGAGCTGCCGCACGACGCAGATCGTCATCGTGTTCCGTGAACCACCGCATTGCTTGTTCGGTACCGATTCGCGAGCCAAACACCTGACCAATCGGTTGGTCATCCAGATCCAGCCTGCTGAGGGCATTCAGATTCACTTCCAATCGAAAGTGCCGGATGCTGGAATGAAACTGCGGCTCAGCCAACTCGATTTCCGCTTTGATAAGTCCAATGGTCCCATGCCCGACGCCTATCAGCGGTTACTACAAGATGTGCTCCAAGGCGATGCCAGCCTTTTCGCCCGCAGCGATGAAGTCGAATTGGCGTGGCAAATCATTGACCCCATCATCGCTGCCTGGCGCAGTCCCGCTGCTCCCCCCCTTCACACCTATCCGGTCGGCAGTTGGGGGCCCGAGGCAGCACGGGAATGGATGGAACGACAAGGAAGGGAATGGTTCGACGTATGCCCGGTAATCCACTAGCAACAAAGGTGCTAGCCTGGCCATCCGATAGAAGGGTATATTGCATCTATGCCTTACCCTCCTTCCCTGTTGCCAGTTCACCGCGAGCACGAACCGTGTCCGTACCTGCCGGCAGAAACGGCATGCATGCCGTTGTATATCGCCGGACGTGGCCTCTCGCCTAGCGATGTGGACCGTCTGTGGGCGCAGGGCTACCGCAGGGCCGGCTTTTTTTTCTATCAAACTCAATGCCCAAGCTGCCGAGCTTGCGTCCCTATTCGCCTCCCCGTCGATGCGTTTCGGCCCAGTCGCTCTCAGCGACGAGCTTGGCGACGAGCAAAAGGCTCAGTTGAGGTAGTCATCCATGATCCACTCGTCGACCAACGGCGGATCGAGCTGATCAACAAGCATCGGCACCAGCGGCAACTCGATGGTGGACGGCCCCCATTGTCGACCCACGACTACGTCGACTTTTTGGTCCAATCGTCTTGCGACACCCGCGAATTCGCTTACTACATGGAGCAACGGCTCGTGGGCGTAGCGATTCTCGACGTGGGAGACGACTCCTGTTCGGCAGTCTACACGTATTACGATCCCGATTATTCGTACTTGAGCTTGGGGACGTTCAGCATCTTGAACCAGATTGAATTCTGCCAACAACACGGAGCCCGCTGGTTGTATCTCGGCTTCTACATCGCTGGCCATCCCCATATGGCCTATAAAGCGCGTTACCGCCCCCATGAACTGCGTCTCGACGGTCGCTGGCGGCGTGTGGAAGAGAGCGTGGATCCTACCTGATGAAGGCTGGGTATCGTGTTCCGGAACCACTCCTGATGAGAAAGAGTAGGGTAGAATGGCAATGGGCATCATCCCACCGCGGCCAACGATTCATGCCGCTTCGACAGTTTGTTTCTCCCCAGACCGATTCCATCCAGCTACGTGTTATGCCGTCTTCCACTCAGCGCACCAGAAAAAAACCAATTCTCGCGCGGCGTGAGATTCCTCGGCCGATGCATTTTTGGCCCGCCAAACGACGCATGACAGCATTGGTGTTCTCGGTCATCTTTCACGTGGCAGTACTCACTACGGCTGGCGTCCTATGGGTGGGAGCCCCTCGGGGAACCGGAGCGCCTGATGATCGCGCGGTGGGAGTGGCGGTCGTATACGAGTCCGTCTCCGGTGAGGAAGAGTACTTTCTCACCAATGATGGTGCCCAATCTTCTACTCCGACCAACAGCGGTGAGGGGACGTTGGCAGCGGCTCTTCCCAGCTCGACAGCAGCAGCCACTGCCGAGGAACTGCTCAGCGATTTGCTCCCCGGCGATGTGTCCGTAGGCGGGGATGACCTGTTAGCCGCAACTGGGAGTCTCGGCCTGGATGAGGGTGGTGCCGCCATGGGGAAGCGAGGTGAAATCCCCAAGGCTCGTACGTCGGTCTTCGGAGTCGAGGGTGAAGGGACGCGGTTCCTCTATGTGTTCGATCGATCCGATAGCATGAATGGCTACGGTGGAGCTCCATTGCGAGCAGCCAAGGCCGAATTGATTCAGAGTCTTTCCACGCTCGCCCCTCAGCATCAGTTCCAAATCGTTTTCTACAATGACTCCCCCTTACCATTTGGTGGGATGCGACACGGAGCGCCCCGACTATTCAAGGGAGATGAGGCGGTCAAACAATCGGCCATCTCGTTCGTCCAGGGAGTTACCGCGATCGGTGGGACCCGGCACCTTGATGCTCTACGCATGGGGTTGGCCATGGGACCGGACTGTCTGTTCTTCCTTACCGATGCCGATCAACCAGCGCTCAATGTTCGTCATTTAGACGACATCGAAATGCAAGCAAGTCGTTCGGGTACGACCATCCATGCGATCCAATTCGGCGTGGGGCCCCGGCAAGGAACCAACTGGATCGAGGAATTAGCAGGCCGTACTGGAGGCCGATACCGCTACGTGGATGTTACTCGCCTGGCACCCTAATCCGTGAAGCACGGGATTCGTGAGGTCCAAGGACCAATCTAGTGCCCGTAGCCAAGGATCGACCGGTGGGGTATTTGATGCTTTGCATTGGCCGATGCGGAACCTGAAATACCTAGGGGCGTCAATTTAGCATCCCCGAATGGCGGCGGTAAGCTTGACCTCGTTCTGCCCCTGCACGGACCGATCAGCGGCGACTCTTGGCAGTTCTATTGCCGAATCGATGGGAGCCGAGCTACTCATGCTGTGGACTCGACCACGGCAATGGGCCTATTGGAAGGCTTGCTCGTGAGGCCGTTGCTCGCGCCAACAGATTATGGGAATCGCCTCCCTGTCGAGTCGGCCCTCAGGCGACGAACGCCGTTTTACCAACAAGCACACACTTTAACCTTGAGTCGGAGCACACGATTCTCCAGCTCAGGAACTCTCATCAGAATTACTTGGCCGCGGCGCAAGCCAGGGGGCAGGCGAAGGTGAATCGTACGTGATTCGATAACCTTTCCCGATCCGTGGCACTGTGGGCAATGGGAGGATTGCAGTGCGGCCTGTTCCGCGCATCGGGCACACCGAACCGGCCATTTGACGACCAGTTCGCAGTCGGCTCCGAAGCGCACTTCCTCCGGCGTAATTGGCAGTTCTGCATCGATGGATGGAGCCGCCACCAGATCGGGGGCCGCCTGACCGAGTGTGGCGTATGGGGAGCAACCGGCCCGCGTCTGCTCTCCTGCTTCGCGCAGCTCCCGGCCCTGGGGCACTGGAGTGATGCGCACGTATCTCCATTGGGAACGTCGTTGGCGGTCGTAGTCGGTTCGCCGCTCAGGATCGGACAGTGTCTCGTAGGCCGCCAGAATCTGCTTGAACTGGCGAGCGTCCCGCTCCGTGCCGTCGGCAAGGTCCGGGTGATAACGTTTGGCCAAGGCAAAGAAGGCCAATGCTATTTGACGTTCGGTGGCATCTGGTGGTACGCCGAGAATTGCGTAAAGGTCTGGAATACGTTCCCTTTCGTTTTCCATGGCTCTGCACCTACCGGAGAAGAACCATCCTACGAATGGCTTGGTGGTCAAGATCGACGCCAGGTGCTCAAAACCCTGACAGGTTGGCCCTCTGGCGACTGGCCGGTACTCGCTAGCGCCCAACCCGTGAAGAGACCGTAGGCCACAGCCCGGTTGGCCGTATGCCCCGTGCGGTGCACTTTGGGACGCAACCTGTTCGGCCCTACGGCCCCGCCTCCGTCGACAAGGGTCAACCCCGTGGACGACGGAATCGATGGCTCCTACTACCTAACCTTTCTGGGAAACCCCGCCAGCTCCAGCCAGCCATTGGCCCAACCTGGAGCAAACGGTGTTCCCGACTTGGGAGAGCTGCCGCCAGGTCGCGTCGAGGGCAGGAAACAGCATCCTTCTCGGGCGGAAGACGCGTTGGTTTCGAACAACAAACGCCCGCAGCCGCTGATTTGCCAGCACTTACACAGGTAGGCACACGTGTCGAAATTGACCGACACGCACCAATTGACGCGACAATTTTTCCCTCGACGCTTCTCAGAGGTTACCTAAGATTCTCCGTAGTTTCAGATTGGAAATAATCCATTATTTCCTTCCCATCGCGGCGGTGGTATTGCCAGTTAAGCACGGCTAAGAAGCACATCCACCACACCTGCGATACCGACAGTTCGTCGTATCGCTAGCTGCCCCACCGACCGATTTCCTCGCATTCGCGTTTTGGCACGCTTCTTGCATCGTCAGCCTCTTGGAATGCCGAAGAGCTGTCCAGGCGATGACGGCATTCGCTAACTAAGTCGTCCAGTGAATTTCAAGCGTATTGAACCACATCACATGTTCGTGAGGGAGAAGGAGGTGTAGCTATGTTGAGTACCCGTTGGCAACCACGATCGATCTGGTCGGAGATGAATCGCCTGCGTGAGGAAATGGAACGCGCCTTTGGTGGCGCGGACTTGCGACGGTTCGATACCTATGTGTTTCCTCCGCTGAATCTATGGGAAGACGACAATAATTTGTACGTCGAAGCAGAGCTTCCTGGATTCGAGCTCAGTGATTTGGAAATCTACGTTAACGGAGACAATCAATTAGTGTTGAAAGGTGAGCGCAAGCCGCCGCAAATCGAGGGTGGCACCTGGCATCGCCAGGAACGCGGCTATGGTAGCTTCAATCGCATGGTTGAATTGCCCGAACACGTGGATCCAGACAAGGTTGCTGCGGAATTCAAGAACGGCGTTCTGACCATTACTTTGCCGAAACGGGAAGAAGCCAAGCCGCGCCGAATCGAAGTCAAGGCGAGCTGATCGCTGGCGGTAGGCATGCGAGCGTCATGTCGACTCCGTGGCTGAGGAGTGGCACGACAGCAGCAATCTCGACGGCACGGTCGGCTCCGCAGCGCGGCCGTGTCGTCCTTGGGGCCCTGCGGACAGCGGCCATCTGCCGAAAGGCAGGAGAGTCTTAAGCAGGGCGTCGTTAAACAGACTGGTTTATTTTGATCGGCTGGCGGCGGGTACTCGTGGCAGCAGTTCGTCGCCAGCAATCGTCGATCGCTAATTCAACGGTTTGGTCCGTACACGATTACGTGCAAGAGGAGGAAGAAGAGATGGCAGATACGGTAGTGAAAACGGAACAACAGCCCGCAGAAGTGGCAACGGCAGAGCGCACTCGGAGTGGACAAACCTACAGCCCTCGATTTGATATCGTGGAAACCGCAGACGAACTAGTGCTGATGGGAGATCTTCCCGGTGTTTCCCCCGAATCGCTTGACGTGCAGTTCGAGAACAACGTGCTGACCATCGTGGGGAAAGTGGAACCGCGATATCGAGATGTCAATTTGCTGTATGCCGAGTACGGAATTGGCGATTTCTTCCGCCAGTTCACCATCGGCGAGACCATCGATGCGTCTCGGATTAGCGCTGAGTTGCACAATGGAGTCCTTACGCTTCATCTCCCGAAAACGGAAGCGGTTAAGCCACGCCGCATTGAGATCAAAGCCGTGTGATGGGGAGGAGTTGGAGTTAACGACGAGTAGGGTTGAGCACGAACCATGCAAAGGAGGTGACGCCATGTTCAAAAGCTTGATTCCTTGGAAGCGTAAGAGTGGTGAAGTCCAAGTGCAGAGAAGCGAGCCGACACGCGTGAGCGGGGAAGGCCTTTATGGCCCGCTGGCATTACGTGAAGAGTTTGATGCGCTGCTGAATCGCTTCTTCGACGAACAGTGGCTGACGAGCCGGTTGTTCAACAATTTCCCGCGATTGTGGGAAGAGTCACCAGTGATGAACTGGAATTGGGATAGCGGTTGGCAGGATGAACAAAAGCATTTCGTCTATCGTGCCGAATTGCCCGGTTTCGAGCCGGATGAGTTTGACATCAAGTCCAATGGTAGCGTGCTGACTATCCGCGCGGAGCACAAAGAGGAAAAGAAGGGCACTAACGGCACGTCCTACCGTTACGGCTCCTTCGTACGTACCTTGCCGCTGCCTCAAGGAAGTGATGACGCGAACATCGAGGCCAACTATCGAAGTGGCATCCTTGAAATCCGAGTACCCAAGAGTGAGTCAGCGCAAGGGAAGCGAATCGAGGTGAAAAGCGCCTAAGTGCCGCGTCACTCTGGTGGTGGGAAGACCGCGCATGAGGTGCGGTGGCGAGACACCGGGATGGTGAGTCTATATTTTTTCTGGCGGGAGCCGCGGGACGAACCTTGTCGTAACGCGGCTCTTGTCGCTTGCTGGACGGCCAGCGCTAGGTGATCGTCCCTCCCACCAAATCGGTCATGAGCTGTGGGCACCAAAGCGGTCCATGGCGAATGGGCGATGGAAAATGGGATGAGGTGTCTTCTCCGATCCAAACGAGAGGGCACTTTCTTTCCGAGAACTGTATAAGAATTCATCGACAAACGCATTAGTTTTTCTAAGAAATCGTTTCTTCCATGATGGGAGACCAGCATCATGTTCGATCCGTGGGTGGACCGTGAATGGAAAGATCTTTGTCGTCGGTTAGAAGTGTGCGCTGAGCATTTGGGGGCGAAGGCGAATTGTGTCGACTCGTGCCTTCAGGCAGCCCACGACTTTGCCGCTCAGGACCCGCCGTCGCGGTATCCCGAACTGTTGGATGCGGTTCGCGCAGCTGCCGATCTGGCCAAGAGCTGGCAACGTGTGGCGGAAAAGGGAGAGGAACCCGCCGCCGATGTCGTGGAGGAAGCATTGGAAGAGACGTTCCCGGCCAGCGATGCCCCTAGCTGGTCACCCACTGAAATCTGATCCGCCGGAAAACGTGCTGCGCCCCCTGCGAGCTGAAAGTGCTGGTGGGGACGAACGGGGTGTCAATTGAAGTTTCCGAAGTCGTTCCCGCTGCCCAGGCCGTGGCATCTTTCCCTGCTGTTCCTGTCCCTATTTCTCCTCGCCGTACATGGAGGTGGCTCATCGAATCGCCAGCGGCGCGGTACAACATGGGTATCCGAGAGATCGACATCGACCGGTCGATGTCGATGCTTCCGGTTTTCGCGCCGGTGGGTCGTCTGCGTCTGTGAGAGAGGTCTGCCTACACTGCCGAGGGGAGAACCGTGACCGTCTGGTGAATGCGGTTAGCCACCGAACGCCTGCGGTTGGCTCATCGGTAGATCGCCTCGGATGTTGATCTGGCCCAGGGAGATGGCTTCCGCGCCCTGGAACCAAGAAAAACGGGGAGAACTGAGAACGTGCCAGCGAGGAATTGGGGTTGGAAGGCGATATTGCTCCTCGGTGCAGTTTGGTGGTCGGGGAACATTCTTCACGGGCAAACACGTGTCGAATTGCCTACCGTGGCAGAAGCGAGTGGCTTTCGGCGCACGGCTACCGGAATGGAGGTTGAGAGGTTTCTACGAGAGATCGCGTCGGCAACCGATGAAGCAACGCTACTGTCGCTGGGAACCACGGTAGAGGGGCGTAAGATCTGGGCGCTGGACGTTGCGGCTACCGGTCACCAGACTGGTGATGCTGGCACCTTAACTGTTCTCTTGCTCGGCGGCATCCATGCTGGAGAATGTGACGGGAAAGAAGCGCTGCTGGCTTTGGCACGCGATATAACGCTGGTCGAAAAGTCCGTATGGCGGCAAAGTTTGCGTTTGATCTTCGTCCCCAATTTCAATGCCGATGGCAACGAGCGGCGCAGTCGCCACCACCGTCCTGGACAGAGTGGTCCCAGCGAGGGGATGGGCGTACGTCACAACGCGCAACGGCTCGATCTCAACCGCGACTTTATCAAACTCGAAAGCCCAGAAGTGCGCGCGTTGGTGGGAGCGATCAACCGATTCGATGTCGACGTGTTGATCGACTTGCATACGACCAATGGCTCGCTGCATCAGTACGATTTGACCTATGCCATTCCTCACCATCCGGCAGCAAATCGAACGCTGACCGATTGGGCACGCCAGGAGCTAATGCCATCGGTTTCCGCGACCCTGTCGCGACAAGGGTTCACCACGTTTTTTTACGGCAATTTCGATGCCGCACACACCCGCTGGCAAACCTTCGGGCATGAGCCGAGATACAGCACGGAGTACATGGGACTGCGAGGCAAACTCGGAATTCTCGTCGAGTCCTACTCCTACAAGAGCTACCGCCGCCGCATTGAAGCCAGTTACGCGTTTGTCCGCACTACGTTGGCAGCCCTTCATGCCCATGCAACGCAGCTCAGGGAGAACTTCCAACACGAGAGAAGTGTTCCGCGGGCAGGTTCTACGTTGGCCACGCGCGCTCGTCTGGCCCTGACCAGTCCCAGCATCACTATTGCAGGTTTTAAGACGCCTGCCGGCGAACTGGTGTCTCCACCGTATGACGCCTCTGCGTTGCAGGCCAATGTTCCTACCACTTTTACCGTATCCTGGTGGGGACATGCGGAACCGACGATGGAAACCGATATCCCCGTGGCCTACGCCATTGATCCCGACGGTGCCTGGGCTGTGCAGCGGCTGATGCTGCATGGAATTCAAGTGCACCGCCTCTCCGTGGCCGGCGCGCTGAAGGCACGCCAACTCCGTGTCACTAGAATGACGCGGGAGAGCGAGAAACGCTTCGGGCATCACCGGTTGCTGGTCGACGTGGAAGAGGAGCCTCATGAATCGTTGGTTGCCGCCGGAAGTTTTGTGGTGGCCACGGACCAGCCGTTAGGAAAGTTGGCCGCCTATCTTCTGGAACCATCATCCGAGGACGGACTGACAGCCTGGAATTTCTTCGACCCGCATATCGTCTCCGGCCAGCTTCATCCAGTGCAACGAGTAGTTTCAGGCCTGCCGGAGACTGGCTTAAGTCTCGTCGAAGTTCTCTCCGCGCACCGAGATGTTAACAGTGGACAAGCTCTATCATCCAACGCGAGCGATCGAGTACGCGGCTGAGCCGCCAATCGACAGGATTGGCTGGCTGCCCCGCGGCGATCGCTACCTGGTGCACCACGATGGCGCCTACGTGGTGGTGGATGCGGCGACGGCAGCGGAGGCACCCTGGGAAGAAGGGGAGAACCTGGAACAGGCTCTGGCTTCCCTGCCTGACTTCACCAGGGAGCAGGCGCGACGCGCCGTGCGGCCCGAGTTTTTCTCCGGCGACATGCGTCTGGCCTTAGTTGCCCATGAAAACGACCTCTACCTGTACACGGCATCGACAGCTGACGTCAAACGGCTAACCCACTCTCCTGAAAAGGAGGAAGAATTGGCGAGGCTCAGCCCGACCGGCGATCATGTGGCCTTCGTTCAAGACCATGATCTGTGGCTGGTCGACTGCCAATCCGGCGAGCTCCGTCGCGTGACAAGCGATGGTAGCCCCAACGTACTCAATGGCATACTCGATTGGGTGTATCAAGAAGAACTGTACGGTCGTGGCAACTTCCAGGGCTTCTGGTGGAGTCCGGATGGCTCTCGCATCGCCTTTCTCCGCTTGGATGAAGAGGCAGTCCCTCAGTACCTGGTTCCCAACAGTTTACCGATCAGCCAACAACTGGAATCGACTCGCTACCCCAAGGCAGGTCAACCGCTGCCACAGGTCGTCGTCCGCGTCGCAGATGTCAGCTCGGGCGACATCAGCGACATCCCCTTGGCTGGATTTCCGGCCGAGGATCGTTTAGTGGGCAGGGTGACGTGGGCCCCCGACGGTACCCTGTGGATCCAGGTGCTCAATCGTGTTCAGAATCGGCAGGCGCTGCTCCGCGCTTCGCCCGATGGCCGTGCTGTGACGGCAGTTGTCATCGAGGAGAGTCCCGGGTGGATCGAGATTCGTGGGACACCGCATTTTCTCCCCCAAGGGGATTTTCTATGGTTGAGCGACCTGCCCCACGGGCGCACGCATTTGTTCCGAGTGAACCCCACCAGTGGAACCAAGGGTGCGCTAACGGCAGGAGACTGGGACGTAGTCGAGTTCATCTCCCTGTCCGAGGATGGACAGACCGCTTTCGTTGTGACCAATGCCTCGGGGCCAACCGGGCGGCAATTGTTGGCCGTGGATACGGAAACGGGGGATCAACGTCCGCTAACCACCACTGCGGGAGTGCATGCGTGCCAAGTGGCTCCCTCGGGACGTTTTTTTATCGATCGATTCAGTACGATGGAGCAACCTCCGGTCCTGGCGGTCCATAATGCGGAAGGAAAAATGTTGCATATCGCCGCCGCCCCGACCGATGATCGGTACCAAGCGCTAAAGATTGCACCGGCAAGACCGATCCGTATCGACGGACCGGACGGAGTCGAGTTGTCGGCGTTGGTGCTGCTGCCCGACGCGTTCGTCTCTGGACATCCGTCGCACAGGTTGCCCGTCCTGTTCTATGTTTACGGGGGCCCACAAGCTCCGGCGACGCTTAATCGATGGAATGGTCGCTTTTATTGGTGGCATCAATTCTTATGCCAACAGGGCTTCGCCGTAGTCCTCTGTGACAACCGTTCATCACTAGGCCGAGGCATCAAAGACTCGTGGTCGATCCGCAAGCGTTTCGGGAAAATCGAGCTGATGGATCTACACGCGGTGGTGGACTGGGTAAAAAAGCAACCATGGGCCGACGGAGAGCGATTGGGGGTTTGGGGGTGGAGCTTTGGAGGTTATTTGACGGCCTACGCCTTGACCCACAGCCCCGATGTTTTTCGCTGTGGCATGGCCGGGGCTCCCGTCACCGATTGGAGGAACTATGACGCAATTTACACCGAACGCTATATGGATTTGCCACAGCATAACAAGGAAGGATACGCAGCAAGCTCTGTGGTTGCTGCGGCGGCGATGCTCTCCGGCCGTCTGCTGCTAGTCCATGGAGAGAGAGACGACAATGTGCATTTAAGCAACACGCTGCAATTGGCGCATGCCCTGCAACATGCTCAGAAACAGTTCGACCTGATGGTCTATCCCGGCAATCGCCATAGCATCACCGACCCGCCGCAGCGGTACCACCTGATGCGTCTGATGACCGACTTTCTGCACCGGCAGTTGCTCACTGGGAACGCGCAGCCATGATTCCCATTCTGTGCGAGGATCCGTCATTCTTGGTAATCAACAAGCCAGCCGGATGGCTCTGTCAAGCACCACCGGGTGTCCCCAACTTGCAGGCTGAGTTGGCAGCGCAAATTAAACAGCGGGATGGGCATCCAGGGAACCCGTTCGTCGGACTCCCCCACCGATTGGATCGTAGCACGACCGGCACGCTGTTGGTCGCGAGGCACCAGCGAGCCTTGAAACGTTTCTGCGCTCAGTTCCAATCGCGAAAAATCCGCAAGTGGTACCTGGCTGTCGTCGAAGGGGAACTTCCGCCTGGCGCACCGATGCGCTGGATCGACTATGTGCGCAAGCTACCCGGTCAGCCGGTCGCTGAGATCGTCCCCGATCGCGCGGCCGAGCATGCGCGAGAGGCTGTCTTGGAGGCGCACGTTCTAGCTGCCGCCGACGGATGTTCGCTGTTGAAAATCGACTTGCATACTGGAAGAATGCATCAGATCCGGATTCAAGCGGCCAGTCGGGGCTGGCCCGTCGTCGGCGATCAGCTTTACGGCGCCAACCGTGTTCTGGCTCCGGTGGCAACGAGCGCTGACTCCGACACGGCTTATCGGGAGATGCGGATCGCCCTGCACGCAGCGCGCCTCGAATTCTTTCACCCGACCACCGCGAAGAAAGTGCACGTTGTTGCTCCTTTACCTGAATACTGGCACGAATTGCCAGGAATAATGAAGGTGGCCAGCGACTGGCTGCAGCGCCCCGTGCCATGAACGACGACGGCAAGCTACTTTTCAGGACGACGAGAGAAAACGGGCTCGTCGAATTCTCCGCTGGAATTAGAATGACAGAGCGTTGCCCAACGGATCTTGCCTTTGTTCAGGCAAGAAATCACGACTGCTCCCTTGATTTGTCGACGTCATGATGCGGATTCAGGACCTGTATACCCCCGATCGTCTGGTCGTCTCGTTTGAGCTGTTTCCCCCCAAGAACGATGCGGGGATGGATACACTAATGAAGTCGGTAGAAAAGCTCGCCGAGCATCGTCCCGAGTTTTTCACCTGCACCTATGGGGCGGGCGGTTCGACGCGGCAACGGACGTTGGAGGTTGCTACGGCGGTGCGTGACCGGACCGGCTTGCCGGTCGCCTCCCACTTGACATGTGTGGGGTCGACGAGGGAACAGTTAAGGGAATACCTGCAGGCCGCCCAAAGCCGAGGTATCGATTACATCGTCGCCTTGCGGGGAGATCCACCCCGCGGTCAAGCTACCTTCAACGCCGTCGCCGGTGGTCTACGCTATGCCAATGAGCTGGTGGCCATGATTCGGGAGGAGTTCCCGAATTTCGGCATCTTTGTGGCCGGCTACCCCGAGGTACATCAAGAAGCCCCAAATGCGGCGGTCGATCTCCAAAATCTGGTGCGAAAAGTGGAAGCCGGTGCCGACGCCGTGCTCACGCAACTGTTCTACTGCAATGAAGATTACTTCCGTTTCCGCGACGCTTGCGAGCAAGCCGGTATCACTGTGCCGATTGTTCCGGGATTGTTGCCCGTGTTAAGTTTGAACCAAGTACAACGAATCACGTCGTTGTGCAAAGCCAAACTTCCTGCCCCATTGCTCGAGCGTCTCTCCGCACACGAACAACCCGATTGGCAGTTCAACGTCGGCGTTGAACATGCAATTGCGCAGACGGAAGAACTGGTAGCCCAAGGAGTTCCCGGCTTCCACTTCTACGTCTTGAACCGCTCCGATGCTATCGATCGCATCGTAGCTGCGATCCCGCAGCTGGCTAGCCGCGTCAACTGACGGGCGTCGCGGCGAGAATTCCGGCGGGATTATTGGCCGGCGTGACGATGGGAGGGGTGGAACTGCAGAAAGCATGATTGTCGTCGAGATTGCGGCGGATCGCTTGAAAATCTTCCTCCCGCCGCAAGAACGCATCTACGACATCTGGATCAAAATGCGAGCCACGGCTTTCGATGATGATGCGCCGGGCCTGCTCATGCGACATCGCATCCTTGTAAACCCGCTTAGTCGTCAAGGCATCATACACATCCGCCAAGGCTACGATACGACCACACAGAGGAATGTCGATTCCCGCTAAGCCATTCGGATAGCCGGATCCGTCAAATTTTTCGTGATGGGTCGCGGCGATGTCACGTGCCAATCGCAGGTACTCGGCGGAAGGGCATGCCGTATAGGCGGCATCCAATGTCTTGCACCCGATGGTCACGTGTTGCTTCATGATCTCAAACTCGTCCGGCGTTAACCTTCCAGGCTTCAACAAGATGTTGTCCGGAATGCCTACCTTGCCGATGTCATGAAGTGGACTGGTCAAAAAGATGGCCCGGATAAAATCGTTATCGATTTCTTGCCGAAACTTGGGCATCTTACTCAATTCTTCAGCCAACAACTTGGAGTATTCACGCATGCGTTCCAGATGCGCCCCTGTCTCGCAGTCGCGAGATTCCGCCAGCTTGGCCAGAGAGAAGACGATCAGGTCCCGGTTCTCTAACGACACGATGCGTCGGGCCGTATTGAGACGAACATGCAACTCTACGGGCTCAAAAGGTTTGCACAAGAAGTCATCGGCGCCTGCTTGCAACCCCTTTACCAGATTCTCTTTGCCATGCAGCGAGCTCAACAGAATAATGTAGACATACTCGCCAAGGCGACGTGCCCGCAACTTACGGCACAATTCGATACCGCTCATTCCAGGCATCTGCCAATCGGAGATGACGATGCGGAAGTCACCATGACACACGCGATGGTAGGCATCTTCCCCGTTGGTTGCGGTCTCGACTTCGAAGTCCATGTCCTCCAAGACTGCCGCCAACATATCCCGACAGATGGGATCATCGTCAACAACCAGAATTCGAGTAGGAACTTCCGTACGATGAGGAGTCATCACGCCTTCTCCGTGGACGAAAGGGAACGATCACCTCCTTGCACAAACTCTGCGATGAACCGTTCCACGCGATCAAGTTCTTCGAATACCTCTCGAGCACAATCACGAATCTGCTGCAGGTCACCGTAGCGGGCGATGTCGTCCAATTGGGCAGCGATCTGCGACAACGGGTTGGCGGCTACCGTCGCGGCTGCCCCTTTCACCTTGTGGGCAATTTGTGCCACGCGTTGAGGGTTGCCACTGGACACTGCCTCTTGCAATTGACTGCGGTCGTTCTGTACGCCCACGCGAAAGCTGGTCAGCATCCGATTTACCAGCTCTTGTCGGCCCATGCACCGATTGAGAAACGAATCCAGGTCGACGGAAGCCCCGGGTTGTGCGGAGGTGTGTTGCATGTCGGCACCAATTCTTGCCTGAGGGATAGTTTCACGGGTCAACGGTATCAGTCGATACCATCAAGCGAGGCGGGGCAGCGGGCTTGTTCGTTGCAACCGTAGGTCGCCGATGGCGGGCAGTCAAATCCGGGGCCAGCAATTACCGCCCGCTCCATTGGGATGCCTCCTTGAAATGCGGGATCATGTGGATTGGAATAGATTTGTCGCCTGTGGCGGTCTTAAGGAGGTTTCTTGTTGTTGGCCTCTTGCCCCATCATCGTTCCATGGAACACCAGGAGTCAGGAAATGAATCGATTGACGTGGAGGTGCTGGTTGGTTGTGGTGGGGCTGTCGATGGCCACCACGAGTGCCGCCGAGCGACCGAACATTCTGTTCATCATGTCCGATGATCACACCACCCAGGCCATTGGTGCCTATGCCACCGTCCTGAAACCGTTGAACCCCACTCCCAATCTCGATGACTTGGCTCGACAAGGGATGGTGTTTGACAACGCGTTTTGCACCAACGCCATCTGCACTCCTTCACGAGCTTGCATCATCACGGGGCAATACAACCATGTGAACGGAGTTTTTGATTTGGGAGGCCGGATCGCCCCTGAGAAGCAGATGCTGCCTATTTGCATGCGCGCAGCAGGCTACCAGACAGCAATTATCGGAAAATGGCATTTGAAGGAAGAACCGAATTTCGATTATTACAAGGTGCTTCCCGGGCAAGGGGACTACATGCATCCAGTTTTTCGAGTGCAAGGCCCACAGCCTTGGCCCCATAACACCATCCAGCATCAAGGCCAGCACTCCTCCGATGCCATTACCGATGCCACCCTGGAATGGTTACGCACCAAACGTGATCCGAGCAAGCCCTTCTTTCTCTGCCATCATTTCAAGGCGCCCCACGATTTCTTCGAGAACGCCCCTCGTTACCAGTCGTACCTGGCCGATGTCGAGATCCCCGAGCCCCCCACGTTGTATGAAGTTCCTTCCACGTTCGGTTCTTTAGCCACTCGCGGCCATAACAATGAGTTGCGTCCTCACATCGGTACCTCGATCGGCAAACGCAATCCTCGCCGCTCCTATGCGACGGACCTGTTCCGCCTTTACCCGGAGGAATTTCCTCCCCATTACGATGTGGAAACGCTTTCCGAAGACGAGACTACCAGGTACGCCTACCAGGCCTATCTCCGCAAGTACTTGCGATGCGTCAAAGGCGTGGACGATAACCTGAAACGCATATTCGATTACCTGAAAGCCGAGGACTTGTGGGATCAAACGCTGATCATCTATACGGGAGACCAAGGGTTCTGGCTGGGTGAGAAGGATTACCAGGACAAACGTTGGGCCTACGATCCATCGGAACGCATGCCGTTGATCGTCTGTTATCCACCAGCCATCCCTGCTGGTGCCCGATCCGATGCGATCGTCGAGAATGTCGACTTTCCCGCGTTGATGCTCGATTATGCAGGAGCGGAGATTCCTCAGTCGGTCCAGGGACGTTCGTTCCGTACTATTTGCGAAACGGGCGAGGAACCGGCTGACTGGAAAAAAGAAACGTATTATCGCTACTGGATGCATATGGCGCACCATGACAATCCCGGTGAGATGGCTATCCGCACGAAGACTCACAAGCTCATCTATTTCTACGGATGCGATTACCACGGCGAGAATCAGACACCGCCGGGGTGGGAGCTTTATGACCTGGTGAAGGATCCCGATGAGTTGGTCAATGTCTACGATCACCCCGATTATCGAGAAGTGCGTGAACAACTGAAGCAGCAGTTAGCGGAACTGAGGCAACGCGTCGGCGATGACGGAAGCCACTACCCTAAATGCGAAGCCGTGGTGCAGGAATTCTGGGATTATGACGAAGCGGACCGCGCCAAAGCGATCGAGATATCCCATCAGTTCAAGGCACGTCGGGAAGCCGAATTGGCAGGGCGTAAGTAATCCTACCGCAGGTCGTCGGCGGACCTGTTAACACATGCTCCGCACGGCACTCGACGGTCTGGGCAGTCCGCGGTGTCGGAATCATGAACGGCTCATTTCCCGCTGGCAATGTCATGTCCGCAAATCCGGCTCATCCGTCATCGCCAGTCCCACCGGTTTTGCGTCGCCGTGGCAATCCCCACGGCGAACAGGGAGTGCCGACGGTGAAGATCCGAGTCTGTGGCCACGTTGAATGCCTGCGGAGGTACGATCTGATCGCCGATGCCCATCCCGGCCCGTCGGCACCTGGGCTAGCTCACGATTACCAACCGTTTTGCTTGCGCGCGAGGCGCGAAGGAAGTGAAGCCGATTCGGATGTTCGCGGCTACGGTACTTGCGGATCCACGGCTGGCGGGCTTACCGAATCGGGAAGTACAACCGTCGTCTGCGAACCATCGGTCAGCAGTAACTCCAGCCGGACCGGCCCTACCAAGGGAGCGACCTGCTGGAAGAAATCCTCAGGCGACTGGATCCGATTTCCCTCGACGGAAAGGATTCCTGCCCCAGGACGAATTCCCGCTTCCCATGCGGCTGAACCGCGTTCGACGGAAAGAATGGCGACGTGGGGCAACGGGGCCTTGGCCACGATTGGCCGTCGAAATGGATCAGTCGGCAGGGCGGTGGCATACTCAACGGCCAACCCGCGCCACTGTGGGGGAGGATGCAACGCATAGGCGGGCCGCCGTGTAGCCACATATTTCTTCGTCAACCTGGCCTCTAGTCGTACCGTGTTGCGGAGGCCGGTCTGACGATTGATGCGGTAAACGTGTAAGGGAATCGTTCTTCCCGGCTGCGCACGGCTCAAGGCCAAGAACAGATCATTCCGAGAGTCAATGTCCATCTCCGCTGCGCGATAGATGATATCGTCGGGTATCAATCCTGCCTCCTGGCCGGGCAACCCTGGGATAACGTTCACCACACGTGCACCACGAAGTCCCTGCTGTCGTTCGGCAATCCTTAGATCCTCCGGTTGAATTCCCAGAAATCCGTATTCGGGCAACTTGCCTTCCTTCATTCGGTCCACGATTCGCCGAAATAGCTCATCGACCGCGATGGCGAAGCCTGCCGGCCGCTCCAGCCCGCGAATGGCCACCATGGACGTCAGCAGGCCGATCATTTCTCCATCGGTGTTGATCAAGGCGCCTCCACTGCTGCCGATTCCCAACCGGGCATCGGTTTGGATCAAGGTACCGAACTCGTGCAGAGACTCGCGCCCGACAAGCGAATCTTCACCGCTCTCGGCCGGTGCTCGTCGCCCTAGATTGGCCACGATCCCCAAGCTTGCCGAAGGTCGGCCATCACGGGCAACGGCTTCCGGATTTCCCAAAGCAATCACCAACTGTCCCTTTTTCAGAGAGGTGGTATCACCGAATCGGATCGGAGAAAGGCCGCTCGCATCGACTTTCAGCATGGCCAGATCGCTGAAGGGATCCGCGGCGAATACTTTCGCAGGTGTAACCACCACCTCGGCGGTATAGCCCTGGCCGGCATGCCACACGTAATAATCGTACTGCCGTGGATCATCGACCACGTGGGCGCAGGTGACAATGTATCCGTCGGCGGAAACGATGACGCCGCTCCCATAGAAACGGGGCACAAAATCGGGGTCCAGCGGCGTCGACTCACCTCCCATGGCAAAACTCCGCAGGGGGCTTAACCGCGTTCGATCGGTCGGTTCCCGATCGCGTCGCACCCGGGAAACGGCCACGACCGACAACTCCGCCTTGGCAATAGCTTGCACAAGGCTGGATTCTAGCGACGCAAGATTACCCCCGGATACGGTTGGCAAGGGAGCATCGCTTGCACCTGGAACGTCTCCCCGTTCAACGCCATTCTGTGCCGCGAGGGCTTCCTGTGCTCTGGTTCCCTCAAGTGGGAACGCGATGACAACCATGATGATTCCGACCAGGATGGCCTCTGCGACCGAGTGGAAGGCCGGCTCGAATCGTTGGAAGAGCACTGTGGGAACCCTCGTCAACACGCCTCGGCTGGTGTCCAACCCCATGTCAACTATCCGTTGTCGCTTCTTCGGTATCCGCCTCCACCGCCTCATCGGCAATTGGATCCGGCCCCGCGTATCCACCGGCAGCCATGATTTGTTCGCGGATTTCCGCCGCCACATCCTTATTTTCGATCAAGAAGGCACGGGCTTTTTCTTTCCCCTGCCCGAGGTAGACGTCATTGTATTTGAACCAGGCTCCGCTGCGAGTAATCACCTTGTGGGCCGTCCCCAAGTCGAGCAAGTCGCCCTCATAGCTGATCCCGGAGTCGTGCATCATATCGAACTCTGCGACACGAAACGGCGGTGCCACTTTGTTCTTCACAATTTTGCACCGCACTCGCTGCCCGACGACCGTTTCGCCATCCTTCAACGCGCCGATCCTCCGTACATCGATGCGGCAGGAAGAGTAGAACTTGAGCGCCCGGCCTCCCGGCGTGGTCTCCGGACTCCCAAACATCACACCTACCTTCTCGCGTATCTGGTTGATAAAGATCACGACGGTCTTGCTCTTGGCAATCGCCCCCGTGAGCTTCCGCATGGACTGGCTCATCAACCGTGCCTGCAGGCCAACATGGGATTGTCCAATCTCACCATCCAATTCTTGTTTGGGAACCAGCGCCGCCACGGAGTCGACCACAATAACGTCCACCGCATTGCTCTTGACCAAATGCTCGGTGATCTGCATCGCTTCTTCACCAGAACTCGGTTGAGAAACCAGCAGCGTATCCAGCTCCACGCCAATCTTCTTGGCCCAGCTGGGGTCGAAGGCATGTTCGGCATCGATGATCGCAGCGATGCCCCCCGCCCGCTGCGCTTGAGCACAGATATGCAAGGCCAGGGTCGTCTTACCACTGGACTCAGGACCGAACACCTCGATGATCCGTCCGCGAGGCACCCCCATTCCCCCCAATGCCATGTCCAGTGACAAACTGCCGGTGGCAATGCCATCGATCTTGAGGGTCGCCTCCCCGCCGAGTGGCATAATCGAGCCTTCGCCAAACTGTTTCTCAATCTGCTCTAGAGTTGTTTGCAAGCCAGGTTCCCGCTTCAAGAGTGCTTGCAAGCCCTCGTTTACCGGTGCCCCTTTCTTGCCCGCTGCATTCTTTTTCTTGGCCATCGTGCTTCTCGTTGCTGTTGCCATCTCCTGAATCCTCCCTTTCGGTTGCTCTTATTCTATCAGCTTCTCCGAGTTCCGGCATCGGCGCGATATTTTCCCATGCTTCCACCGCGCATGGATAATCTCGCTGCGCCGCGTGCCGAATAATGCCTACCGGCCAGCTACCATCACCTCAGTTCGGCGAAGCGCTGTTAGGATAGCTGACGCATGCCTATTGTCGGCAGCGACTTGGACACCTTTGGTCTAGAAGACGGTCTAGGTCGGCGGGGCCTTACAAAAATCGAATCAGCAACCGGCAGGGAGCATCGATCGTTACCGCCCGGTGCGGTCGGGAAGGCTTGGCAACTCGTCGCTGCCCGCCTCTTGCCTTCAACCAGCCATCGGGAGGTCCCATGGGGACGGCGATGCGGTGGAGAGCTGTCGCCCCGTCCACCGCCTTTCCTTGGCCCCGCTCATAGCACGCTCCCCCAGCCGCTCGCTGGTTCTCCGCCGCGGGCCACCCGGTTTCCTGTCCAACGCCCTTATGCGTGAGGCGATGCATGTTGCCGGTGGCTTGAGGGGGAAGCGTTTCTTCTCCATGGGCCGCATTGTCCACCAGGGAGTCGACGCCTACCCGTTGCCGGTGTCTCGTTCCTGTGGCGACTCCAGGGAACGGAGTTTCTCGCGTAGCGTTCCCCGATGGATGCCAAGCACGCGGGCGGCATGTACACGGTTGTTCCCCACGTGCTGCAGCACGGCCTGCAGAACGACCGGTTCGATCGTACCATGTAACCGGCTGAGCAACGACTCAGGGTCTTCCGCTTCGAGCTGGGCTTCAATCCAGGCGCGGGCGGCCCGACGCAACTGCGCAGTGACCGACGGTTTTTGGGGACTGGACGAAGGGCCAGGAGCTTGAGGCGGAGGGAAATCGGCGATTTTCAGTGGGCGGCCGCGGGCCACAATCGCTGCTCGCTCCACTGCGTGCTTCAATTCTCGCACATTACCGTACCATGGACGCTTTCGTAGATGGTCCAATAGTTCGTCGTCGACATCGACCGCATGCGGATATCCAATGCGATGCAGAAAGTATTGCGTCAAGGGAAGGATGTCCTCCACCCGCTCCCGCAGCGGGGGTAGGTGAATATGCATCCCGTTGAGCCGATAAAACAGATCTTCGCGAAAAGTGCCTTCCTGCACACATTGGCCAAGATCTTTGTTAGTGGCGGCGAGGATGCGCACATCACAGTACAAGGGCTTGACATCACCCACTCGGAAAAACTCGCCCTTCTCCAGTACACGCAATAGTTTAGCCTGCATGCCCAGCGGAAGCTCCGCGATCTCGTCGAGCAACACCGTGCCACCGTCTGCTTTCTCGAACAATCCTGCCCGATGCTCCACCGCCCCGGTAAACGCTCCGCGCACGTGACCAAACAATTCGCTTTCGATGAGATTCTCATTCAACGCCACCGGCGCGATCGGATAATACGCCGCGTCGCGGCGATCACTGTGGCGATGGATCGCTTCGGCAACCAGTTCTTTCCCGGTTCCGGTTTCACCGGTGATCAATACGGACAGGGAACTGCGCGCTACCAGGGCAATCTGCTTAAACGCGTGTTGGATTGCCGGCGATGAGCCGACTAATTCAGGTTGCCGCGATCGAGTTGGCTGAGACGGTGGAGGGGGCGCATGGCCAGGGGCAGGCTCCAGGCCGCGCTGGATCGCCGCTCGTACCTCGTTCAAGTTGAAGGGCTTGGTGATGTACTCGATCGCTCCTCGCTCGACAGCGGTGATCGCAGTCTGCAGGTCTCCAAAGGCGGTCATCACGATCACGGGCAACCCGGCCTGCAGACGGCGCATGTCAGGGAGCACCTCGAGCCCTCCTTTGCCTGGCAACCGCACATCGAGCAGTACCAGGTCGACGGGCCGTTGACCCACGATGTCGATCGCCTCTTCCGCCGTAGCTGCCACGCTCACGTCGTGCTGCTCGCTCAACATCCGCTGCAGAGCCCAACAGATCGATTCTTCGTCGTCAACGATGAGGATATGCGCCATGGGGTTGTTGAACTTTCGTGGTTTTCAATTCTTCTCACCGTGCGCCGTGGTAGCCGCCTGGCGTGACGCCGCTACCGTTCGCACGCGACAGGTAAAGTGAAACCTTGTTTTCCCCTCCCGGCGTTCCCACGACACCGTCCCTCCCATCCTCCCAGCTAGACGCTGCACCAAAGATAGCCCAAGCCCCAGACCTTCGGCTTTGGTGGTTACGAACGGTTCGAACACGCGCTGCTGAACTTCTGCAGCAATTCCCGGCCCGTTGTCGGTCACTTCCACATGGGCAATCCCCGGTGCCACGCTTACACCGACAAAGACCTCGTTTCCAGCTTGCATCGCATTGATCACCAGATTGGAAATCGCCGCATAAAAACCTGGACCGTCTTCGATCATCACCTCCTCCTCGATAGCGCTGAGATCCCAAGTGATAGTGACCCGCAAGTGCTTGGCCATGGGATTGAGTGCTGCCTTCAAATCGTGCATACTGCGACACAAGAACTCGGCACGCGGTTGCTGTTCGACAGGTTGTGTCCCCAGTTTGAGAAGTCGTCCGACATACTCTTCCGCAAAAGCAATCTGCCGCAATGCAACCTGCACTTCCTCGTCGTCAGCCCGGCGTCCTCGCGCATGCGATAGTTCCAGCGCTAGACGCGCGCCGGTCAACGTATTGCGCAACTGATGGGCCAGCCCGGTGGCAATACGATGCAGGATCTGCTCGCTGTTCTGACGTGCCAGTTGCTGCCACAGGGCATGCAACTGCTCGGCCATCGAGTTTACCGATTGGATCAACCGACCAATCTCATCAAGCCGCGTGTCGGTTAAACGCGAGGTGAAATCCCCTTGCGCGATACGGCCAACATGGTGTTGCAAGCGGGCCAAACGGGTTACCAACCGCGCCGTACTGAACCACGCCAAGCACGACACAATTACTACGGTGGATACTCCAGCCGCGATGGGCCATGCCGCCACTCGCAACCCTGCCGTACGAATGGTTGCTTGATCAAAAAGGACGTACAACCACACGCCCCGGTCGCTACCTGGCGTGAAGCGGGCAAAGCGGTAGGCGAGAAACTCGTGGTTATGGAGGCTCACGCGGAATTCCTCGACGGGGGCGGATGACGCCACTGGTAATGATCCCGACAAGGCTTCCAGTTCCCGGTCGGTCATCTCACCCTCCAGCGTGTGTACCGGCGCTGGCAACTGAGGGTCGATCAGCACCAACTCCGTGGCAGTTAACCCCGCCAGCGACTCCAAGACAGGAGCCGTCAATGGAAAGGGGCTTCGAGACAGAACATCGCGAATCCCGATGAAGCGATGCTCAACATCTCGCTTCGCCCACGCCTGGCCGTAGATCAGGGCCACCACGGCCACCACCAAGCTGGCCACTACTGCTCCCACCACCATGGGCGCCAACAGCCGAATAGCCAGCCGCTGTGTTGACGCGATTCGCCCCTGATCAATGGGAGTGTTCAGTTCGGGAAGGCCGCTGGCATTCATCACTACTCCGTACAGGGGGCGAGGTGTGTTCGAGGCCATCTTCCTCATGCCTCACCGAGGCAGGCTCCAGGTGCACCAGGACATCGCGGATACGCGGGAATTCTTCGAGCAATCGCGCCTTGACTCGGTGGCCAATCGCGTGTCCTGCATACACGGTCAAGTGAGGATCAACCTCGATATGGATGTCGACGAAATACTCTAACCCCGATTTGCGTACCCACAAAGTTTCGACGCCTTCCACGCCATCAATGCCTTCCGCCACCCGTTGGATCGCCTCGACCAGATCCGTGTCCGCCTGCAAATCCATTAGCTCACTACTACTGACGCGGAATTGGTGCATTCCCGACACAATGATTATCAGTCCTACGAACATCGAGGCCGCGGCATCTGCCGACACCCAAGCGGCCCCCCGCCAATAGATTAACCCCAAGCCGCCCAGCGCGGCCAACGCACTCAGTGCATCGGCCCGGTGGTCCCACGCATTGGCCAATAACGATGCCGAACCCGTTCGTTGACCCACGTGGAGGTGGTATCGAAAAAGCGCTTCCTTCAACAACACGTTGGTCCCAGCAACCCACAGCGTCCACATGGCAGGAACCTCGGGTGCGGCAAACAGCCGTTCAATGCCCTCCCACACCACGAAGCTGCCCGAAACGATGATGAGCGTGGCCACCGTAGTAGCGGCGATTCCTTCCGCCCTGGTGTGGCCATAAGGATGTTCAGCATCTGCTGGGCGGCGAGCCACGTAAAGCGCTGCGATCACTACAAGGGTAGCGATCGAGTCGCCGAGCGAGTTTACCGCATCGGCCATCAAGGCCAAGGAATGGCCGTACCAGCCGGAGATCAACTTGATGCCCCCGAGGCTTAGGTTGATCCCCAGACCTGCCGCGGCCGCGCGCGTCACCTGGCGGTAAATGTCGTCAATCGATTGCTGCCGCCTCAAATACTCACCTACCGCCACGACACTTCAACCAAATCCTTATCGAAATGCCGCGTCGTTACTCAGGCAACTGAACTACCTCCCCGCCGGCACGCGTCGACATCGCCCGCCATGTGGCCAAGTCGATGTTTTCCGAGATCGTGCGCACGGAACCATCCACCAAGGTTACATTGACGATGCCCGTATGGAAACTACGGGAGGTGATCATCGCGTAGGTCGGACTACCATTGCTCCCGTTCTTTCCCTCTTGCCATGAGTTGTAGTCCATCTGCTCATACAACGTGCCATTGACCGTGTGCCGCACGATCGCATTGGGAGGCATGGTGGTCGTGAATCCAGTATGATGCACCCTACCGTCCGGCCACTCCGTATGCCCCGTGTTCTTAAACTCAGCCCCACTGGCTACGATCGCCTCGGCTTCCGCCTGCATCTGAGGCATCGCCGTGGTTGAGGGCCCTCCGTTGCGTCGATACGGCGTCCAAGCCTTTACCTCTGCCGCCAACAGCGTATTGCTAGTGCCATCAGGGATTTGGCCGAAGCGGATGAACGAATTGGGAAAAAACATCCCTGGACCTCCACGCCGCGCTTGCGGGTCGTACACGAACCATGTCCCCATGTTAAAGCCATAAGTGGTAGGCCACAATTTCGGGCGACCTCCTCCCGGATCCCTCACGGTGCTCGCTTCCGCATCGCTGGGGCATTGATACGTGGCGATCCGCAATCCGTCGATCACCATTTGAGAATCCCATCCGACCGTCAGATCGACCTGACTATACAAATTGCCTTGCTCAAGAAACGGCAGAATCCGCCCGTGCACTCCCCAACTTCCATTATTCGTCGTGTTCGGCAGACGAAAATCAATAACCGTCGATGGCGGAAATCGCTTGTGAGCACTTTCGTAATTGTGGCAAGCCAGCCCCAACTGCTTCATGTTGTTCTGGCAGCTCATCCGCCGCGCCGCTTCCCTGGCGGCTTGAACTGCCGGAAGCAGCAAGCCCACCAGAATTCCAATGATCGCAATCACCACCAACAACTCAACTAACGTAAACCCAGCAGGCCGCTGCGCACCACGCACACCCCCCACGCCACAACAAACTGCCTCTCTTAACCGCAACGACTTCTTCGACATCAAACCAACTCCTACTAACTTGTAACCGCCGCACTAGTCGAGCCAACCATCGCACGCTGTCCCATGGCGGACTCCATCTGAATCAATGCCTCCGCGACCCACACGTCGAGAGCATTCCTTCAATCACCGAGAATCGAGGCCCTGCCCATGGGCAACTTCCGTGCCATCCCCACTTCTCATTTGGTGCCACCCACCTTCCTCACCTCTCATTTGGTGCCACCCACCTTGCGATGGCGGAATTCTGTTAACAGCTTCAGCGCGAGCGCCCGCGTATGGGTGGAGTACTCCGGTAAAATTTAGCTGTGTGAAGTGCGGCGGCGCTTCAATCGGTGCGCTCCCCACAGCGTCCGTGACAACCATTCTTCGTCTTGCCAATCAACGGGCGATCGGCGCATCGCTAAGCACTTGAACTCAACCATTCCGTTCAGCTCATGGATAGGCAAGCCAAGCGACGCCAGCAACTTATTTTTCTCAAAGCCCGCATTTCCTCATGCCGGCTACCTACGGACGGCTTCTGGCAGGCTAAAGTTGTAACGTGCGTAGGGTATCCGCTTCCCGACGCACCCCTCGCAAGAGGATCTTTGAACACCAAGGAGAAGACGCTGGTGCATATTGCGGCGTGCGAAAAGCCCTTTCCTATTCCTGTTCGCGGATAGGTGCCCACCCGCTCTATTGAGCAATATTTCCCTCGCAAATCTCTGTTTACGCACGCACTAGCTCACTACGGATTGGATTCTTGGAGGTTCTTATGTCCAAGCAGGTATCTGAGATTGCGCACCAGGCCTGACGCATCGGGCGTGAAAAGAACCACACACATCGACGAGATTAGATAGCATGCGAAGCTCGAAATGTAGTGGGTGGCACTGACTATGGAGAAGGGGAATGGTGGGTGGCACCGAGTATGGGTGGCACCGAGTATGGGAATGCTGAGTTATGGAATGGGGATTGCGCAAGAAGGGAGGGACTGGAGGCGCAGGAAGCGAACGCGGGCCCCAAGAGCTGGAGATGAGGGGCGGAAAAAGTGGAAAATTGGGAAGGACGAATTCTGGAGTTCAAGAGCGGATGATCGGCATGGGTGGCGGTTTGCACAGCAGGGATGGCGGGTTGGCCGCCAGCAAGGATGCGATTTCTCAAGAGGTCGGCAAACCCGGGCAAATAAGCTCGTATTGCTAGAGAAGCATTCGGAATACATGTCTTTTGGGGGGCGACAACGAACTAGCGGGGTTGCGCGGGCCCTGCCTCAACAGTTGGCGGCATTTCGAGAGAGCGCTAGATACGAATGTCCGGTGCGACATCGAGTGGGGGCGGACAGAGTGCGGAAAAATATCGTCCGATAGGGCAAGATTTCCGTCCCCAAAGCGAACTCGTTGATGAGAGGCAGACTTCGGTCCGGATCGGAATCCGGTGGCTTAAGACAGGCGAACTCTGTTGCTCATGGACGAGCGATGGGACGCAGAAAGGGAGAGATAGGAACAATGTGCAGAAGAATTATCTCGACGTTGTTGGTAGGAGCCGTGGGGCTGGCTGTGCTTGGTTGGTCTGGGGCTTGGAGTTATGTGAAAACGGGGTATCAAACTGCCAGTGAGACGGTACAGGATCGTGTCCCAATAGAATGGGAGATCAAGCGGGCTAGGCAGATGATCGAAGATATCCGACCGGAAATTGCTAAAAATCTGGAGTTAGTTGCACGCGAGGAGGTCGCCGTCGAGCGTTTGGCCAAGGAGGTAGCAAAAAAGGAAGATTTGCTGGCCAGGAGTCGAGAGGAAATCTTGCAGTTGAAGAACGATTTGCAGAGCGGATCGGTGCGTTTTGTGTATGCCGGCCGATCTTACAGTCGCGACCAGGTTCAAGAAGATCTGGCCAATCGTTTCAAGCAATTCAAGGTCCATGAGCAGACGACTGCAAAGCTCCATCAGATTCTTACGGCTCGTCAAAAAAACCTTGACGCGGCCCGGCGGAAACTCGACGAGATGCTTGCAGCCAAACGAGAGCTGGAGGTAGAAGTCGAGAATTTGCAGGCACGCCTAACCATGGTCCAGGTCGCGCATACTAGCAATCCGGTCGTTTTAGACGACGGGCAACTAAGTCGCACTCGTACACTGCTGGATGACATCCGGACGCGGATCGACGTCGCAGAGCGGACGGTGGCTGCGGAAGGCGCCTTAGACGGCTTCATCCCGGTGGGAGAATCGGATCCACCAGAGCTGCTCGATGAGATCACCAGGTATTTCGGTGGAGAGCAGGGCGGGGTGGAGACCTTGGTCAGCTCGGAGGGGTTGTAGTCGATCCATTACAATGTGCATCGTTGCAGGGGAGCACCTCCCGGTGGTCGTAGAGGCGGGGCGAGTGAGAACGGAACGAGCAGGAGCGAGAGAGTCGCAGTACCACACTCTATGGGTGGACGGCGTGGGGGGATTTCAGCTGTGCGAGGATGCGGAGGTGCTGATCGGCCATGCCTTGCCTGGAGCGGTGGCTGGCGTGCAGATCGAGGGAGATCTGCCGCGCGTGGTGGGGGCTTTGCGGCGAGCGGACGATCGTTTCCTACTTCAACCGTTGCAGCCTGTGGCCCTGGATGGGAGGATGGTAGACCGCCCCGTACTGCTGCCCTCTCGCGCGGTGATGCAGATTGGCAGGCGGATCACGCTGCAGTTTTCGCAGCCGAGCCCATTATGCACCTCGGCCAGGTTGGAGTTGTTAAGCCATCATCGGTTTGGCAATCATGTCGACGCTGTCCTGTTGGTAGGCAACACTTGTTTGTTGGGGCCTGGTGAGCACTGTCATGTGCGTTGCCCAGCATGGACAGACGAGATTCTACTGTACCGATCGGAACAGGGGTGGATGATGCGCAGCAAGGCACCGCTGTGGGCTGATGGCCAATGGCAGCCGGCCGGTAGTTTTCCGCTCCGGAGTCGCATGCGGTTGGTCGGAGAAACGTGGTCGATGACTTGGAGTCCTCGCGCCTAAAGGGTTAGAGCAATCCAGCCCTTTCCTTAGAGACTGCCAATTGGAAGTAACAAAGGTCGCTATCATGCAGGGTGTGGGGATTCGGTTCTGGAAACGACCGCCGGCGGCGAAGGTGATCGGCACAGCGAGTCTTGCTCCAAGCCTGCCGCAGGTGCGAGGAAAAGCGATGAAGTTTCGTTATGGGCATGGTGATCAACCGTTAGCAGGGTTCACGATCCAGCGGGGAGTGGGCCTCGGTGGGTTTGGTGAAGTCTACTATGCAGTGAACACGGCAGGTAAGGAGGTTGCCCTCAAGCAGGTACAGCACAACCTGGAAATCGAGCTGCGTGGAGTTCGCCAATGCCTAAACCTGAAGCATCCCAACCTCATCGCCATCTACGATATTCAAATCGATGCCGATGGACAAAGCTGGATTGTCATGGAGTACGTTGCGGGTGCTTCTTTACGTGAAGTGCTCGATCGCCATCCGCACGGTATGCCCCTGAAGGAACTCTATCGCTGGTTTGGCCAGATCGCTGCTGGGGTGTGTTATCTTCACGACCATGGAATTGTCCATCGCGATTTGAAGCCGGCGAATATCTTTGATGACTTAGGCTTGGTAAAAATCGGCGATTATGGACTGTCGAAGTACATCACCCGATCGCGTCGCGGTGGTCAAACCGAAAGTGTTGGTACCTGCCATTACATGGCCCCTGAAATCGGCAAAGGAGAGTACGGCAAGGAGATCGATATCTATGCTTTGGGAGTGATCTTGTTCGAGATGGCCACCGGTGAACTACCGTTCGACGGCGAGAGCTCTCAAGAGATCATCATGAAACACCTTACCGTCGATCCTGATTTGTCGCGAGTACCTTCTCCGATGCGTGAGGTTGTAGCGCGGGCGCTGCACAAGAACCCGGCGAGCCGGTTCGATGATGTTCGTGATATGATAGCGCCGCTCGGATTGATAATCGATGAACGGGGCTTGGCCTCGGCGATGCAAGATGTGGAGGGAGGCGCGGAGCCAAAGTCAAAGAACACCGGCCACCACTGGGATAGGAGCGGACCAACAGCGGCTGCCGGGACCACCGAAAGTGCGCCTTCGCGATCACGCCAACCCCCTGGTCGCCCATCGCCGTACCGGGAACCGATCGCTCGGGCTATTCATCTTGGTTGGATGGAAGCCAATCATTGGTGGGAAAACTTGTCGCTAGCCCCGGGGCTGAAGAATCTGCTGCTTGCCGTAGGCTTGATTCTGTGTGCCGTCAATGCGGTGGACCTACTGGCCCTGGTGTTGTTGGGGCTCACGTTGTATGTCCCTTATTATGCGGTGTGGTGGCTGCTCCAGCCCACGGCGTCTCCCTCACGACCCAACCGCAGTGTCCATGTGCATCGCTATGTAAATGCGGGGCCCGAACCGCCTGTGCGCCAACGGAAAACGCCGACGGCGAGTCTCGATGCTCCCACAGTGCGGCGGAAAAAGCCGACAGAAGAGCAGTTGCGTGTCGCCTACCGTAACCATTTCTTGCGTCGCCAACACCCACTGCGACTGGTGGCCGACATCACCGGTGCTTGGTTGGGCAGTGTCGCGGTGGTGGGAGTTTTTTCGACGCTCGTCGGTCTCTTGCAACTTGGCAGGGGCGCGGCATCCCAACCGCTCATGGTAGGCATCATTTGGATTGCCACCGTATCGATTCTCACGGCCTGGACGGTCATCATGCTTGGCAAGATGTGGCAATCTTCGACAGGCGATGACGCGCTGCGACGGTTCATCCAACTGACCGCTGGATTTGGAGTGGGAGGGGTGGCGTATTTATTAGCCGAATTCCTCATGGTACCTTGGGACGAGATCGCCCGCGAGAGCATCAGCCAGATTCCGGTACACCGTTGGCGGGGGTTCTTCGGGCCAGACAGTCGACCACTCTTGCCTGCCTATGTGGCCTACTTCCCTCTGGTGATGGGAGTTGTTGGTTGGTGGAAACAGGTTGATCCCTTACGGCGGAAACGCCTTCGCTTTACGAGCGTCGTGTGGGCGGCGATTGCGGCCGGGCTGGTGCATCTTATTGTCCCATTCCCACAACCATGGGGAGCGTTGATCGCCGCGAGCACGGCGACTGCCGTGCAACTGGCCTCTCCTTGGATCGATCCGTCCACCCTTGCTCGTTCCGAAATCTTCCAGGCGAAGGAGGTAGCATGAGGTTTGGCGAAGCTCAGCGTTTGATCCGCCACGGTGGGATAGGGACTATTTTTTATTGCCTGCCTGTTTTCCTGGTGGGGACGACGATTTCTGCGGCTGCGTCATGCTGCCAGGCGGCAGTTGAGCCCGACAGCGCTGCGATGGATTCTGAGCCTCAGTCACCTGATGCCGCGTCGCAGGCGAACGGAGCATCGCTAGCCGACGCGTCGGACCATCCCTCGCTTGTCAAAGACGATGAGCCGGATGCTACTAGCGGTAGCATGGATCAACTTCCCGAAAAGCAGGGACCTGATTCTCGGGATCATAAGGACGATACCAACTCCCACGATTCCGCGTCTGAAGCCCGCCCATTGTCCCTACCCTTAGGTAGTCGACGGTTGCTCCCCGACGATCGGCCGGCATGGGTTGCTGCCGCTCCGGATCTGAGCCAGCCGACCCATCGACTGTTCATTGGCTCGGAACCGGTCTCAGACAAACAACAGCTAGATGCGGCTTTGGACACCGCGCTGGTGCATGCCGTATCCCGATACATCGACAAGCACATCCTCCATTCAGCAGCGGCAGCCGCCAAGTTGCCACTGACGGCCAGCTTTGTGCGATTCAACTTCTTAAATGATCGGCAGGAGTACGTGGCCGAGTTGTCGACAAGCAGTGGGCCACTGTATCAGAAATGGGTCATCGTGGAGGTCACCCCTGAGCAACGCGCTGTTATTCGCCGCATGTATCAGGATATCATCCAGCGCGAGCGGCTGGGGGCACTGGCATTGTTGGCCGTGGGGGTATGCGCATGCGTGGGCATGGTCCATATTGTGGCTCGATCCCTGGGTCGTCGTTGGGAAGGGGTGGCTGCCCGATGAACGATGCGTCATTGGTAGACAAGCAGCTGGTGGAACGCATTGAACAAGGAGATGAGCGGGCGTGGGAAGAGCTGATCGCACGCTACGAGGGACGTTTATTGGCCTTTGCTGGCAGTCGCCTGCACGATCGAGCGGCTGCTGAGGACATCGTCCAGGAAACGTTCATCGGGTTCCTCAATAGCTTGCCCAATTACGATCGTCGGCGTTCATTGGAGAGTTATCTGTTCACCATCTGCGCTTACAAGCTGACCGACCATCTGCGTCGTGAAGGGCGTCGCCCCACCATCTCGTTGCATCACGGATCATCGTTGGGCAACTCCCCATGGCAGCTCGTTTCCGCGCAAGCACGACCAGCGAGCAGCATCGTGCGCAGCGGCGAACGGAGACACTTGGAGGAGCGAGCAATCGTTGAGGCCATCGGCCAACAGGTCGCCAAATGGAAGCAACGAGGCGACTGGACCAAACTCAAGTGCATCGAGCTGCTATTCGTGGTGGGCGAGAGCAACAAAGTGGTAGCTCAGCGATTGGGGCTTAGCGAACAGCAAGTGGCCAATTTCAAGTCCGATTTCATCGCCCGCACGCGACAATTGATTGGTCGAAATCTCACCGCCCCGGAGTGGTTTCCTGAGTTGGCGCCGACCACAGATCGATAGCCGAACAAAGTTCGGGACGATGCCTGCCCTGATGGCAGAGTCATCAAAACTCCGCCCACCCCGGGGTGCGTGGAAAGGGGATGCAATCACGGATATTCCCCATTCCGGTGATCCACTGGACGGCCCGTTCGAATCCCAGCCCGAACCCGCTGTGAGGTACACTGCCAAAACGTCGCAAGTCGAGGTACCACCAATAGTCTTTTTCGTCGAGTTGCATTTCGGCCATCCGCTGTTGCAACACGTCCAACCGTTCTTCGCGCTGACTTCCCCCGATAATCTCACCCACGTGGGGCACCAGCACGTCCATTGCCGCCACGGTTTTTCCGTCTTCATTGCATCGCATGTAAAAGGGCTTAATGGTGCGCGGATAATCGTGCAGAATGACCGGCCCCTTTACCAACTCTTCCGTCAAATACCGTTCATGCTCGGCCTGCAGATCGTGTCCCCATTGGACAGGATACTCAAATGACCTGCCGGAATCCTGAAGATACTTGACGGCCTCAGTATAAGACATGTGGCGGAAAGAACTGTTCAGCACCAACTCGAGGGCGGCGAGCAAGCCGGGCTGTATGCGTTGATCGAAGAATTCCATATCCTCGGCGCAATGATGCAACGCATCGCTGAGCAACCTTTTGATAAACCGTTCGGCCAACTGCATGTTGTCGTGCAGATCGAAAAAGGCAGCTTCTGGTTCGATCATCCAGAACTCTGCCAAGTGGCGGCTGGTATTGCTATTCTCCGCCCGAAACGTGGGGCCGAACGTGTAACATCGGCTCAGCGAGCAGGCGAATATTTCCGCCTCCAATTGGCCGGATACAGTAAGAAACGCAGGCTTATGAAAAAAGTCGCGCGAGTAGTCGACCTGGCCATTCCGCGTGGGCACACGTTCGAGCGGCAGGGTAGTGACGCGGAACATTTGTCCCGCTCCTTCACAGTCGCTGGCTGTGATGATCGGGGTGTGCACGTAGTAAAATCGCTCTTCCTGAAAGAACTGGTGCACACTCATCGCCAGCCGGTTTCTCACCCGCATCACCGCCCCGAAGGAGTTGGTTCGTGGACGCAGGTGCGCCCACTCACGGAGTTTTTCAAAGGTGTGCCTCTTCTTCTGCAGCGGGTAATCCGGGGGCGCTCGATCGATGACACGCACCTGGTCGGCAATCAGTTCCGTGGCCTGCCCTTTCCCTTGGCTGGCCTTGATTTCACCGCTAGCGACGATGGAGCTACCAACGCTCAAACCAACGATTTCGGTGTCGTAATTCGGCAACGACTGGTCGGCGATGATTTGCAAGTTGGCAAGGCACGAACCGTCATTGAGTTCGATGAAACTGAACCCGCCCTTACTGTCGCGCCGCGTTCGTACCCATCCTCGCACTTCCACACGTTGCCCAATGGCATCGGTTTGTCGTGCCTGGCTGACCGGAATCCAATTAGTCTCGGACATGATTGCTCCATCGGCCCATGAAGGAAAAATCAGACCGGTCGTCATCCGTAGCGCGAAAACTACTCGGAATCGTCATCTTGTTCCGCAAGATAACGCTCGGCATCCAACGCCGCCATGCACCCGGTGCCGGCCGAAGTGACTGCTTGACGGTAGTAATCATCCGCCACATCCCCAGCAGCGAATACTCCTGACACGCTCGTCTTCGTCCGGAAAGGCTCCACCCATTTGATGTATCCTTTGGGATTCATCTCGAGCTGCCCGTTGAGAAACGCCGTGTTGGGCGTGTGCCCGATGGCCACGAACATTCCGGCTACCTCCAGGACGCTTTCGGTGCCATCGACCGTGTTGCGCAGGCGCAGCCCCGTAACTTTTTCTCCGTCCCCCAAAACCTCTTCGACCACCGTGTTCCAAAGAATTTTGATCTTCGGGTGCTTCATCGCCCGCTCGGCCATCACCTTACTAGCACGAAGCTCATCACGACGATGAATGATGTAGATCGTGTCCGCACCATCGAGGTTGGCCAGGTAAGTGGCCTCTTCAACGGCCGTATCACCGCCCCCGACTACTGCCAGCGGTTTGCCACGAAACATCGGAAGCGCGCCGTCACACACCGCACAGGCACTGACCCCCTTGTTCTTGTACTTTTCCTCCGACTCCAAACCCAGGTAATTCGCTCGAGCGCCGGTGGCCACGATGACGGTCCTCGCTTGGATAGTGTCGCCTGAACCTGTCTTGAGCTTCAAGGGACGCGAACTGAAATCGACTTCGACAATATCGTCCCCCACCACGCGGGTGCCGAAATTCAAAGCTTGCTGCTTCATCAACTCCATGAGCTCGACCCCCTGAACGGCATAGTGAGGGCGGCCATCCTTCGTGTGCCCTTGGGGAACAGGAGGAAGATTCCAATGTCGATCGGGATCGACGGCACTCTCGACGAAGCACCGTACGTCTCCGGCGGGGAAACCAGGGTAATTCTCGATCTCGGTAGTGAATGCCAATTGGCCAAGCGGGATCATTTCCGGCTTGACCGTTCCCTCGAACAACAGGGGTTTAAGATTTGCCCGCGCCGCATAAATGGCAGCCGACCAACCGGCCGGCCCACTTCCGATGATCACCGTACGTTCGATTTGACTCATGAATTCCTCGCCTTAACTTCCGAATGGTGAGCCGAGAGACTCCCCAATGGGACACGTATTCAGCGCACCGGTGCCGTCGGCTTCGCTGGGGAAACATTGATTACACCAAGCAGCGGATTATAGGCATACTCGCCGGTTGTTCCCAGGTCCCACCTCCCGGCAATCCCGGCAACCATGTCTTGGTAACAGCTACCTCCCCGGGGCGACCTTTCACCGCCGACATGGCGAAGCCAACCGGTAGCAAGGGATATCGATGAAAAACGCCAGTTTCCCACAAGAGGAAACTGGCGAAGTAGAGTCACCAATGGTTCAGCTGGTCGACCGCGCCGCGTCGCCGGTGCCAGGAAACAAGTGATTATTCGTCGCCGGCGATCGACGCCTGAGCCCCTTCTTCGATGGCGAATAACTGATTCCTGTTGGCGATGAACAGCGTATTGTTGGCGGCCACAGGAGTGGTATATACGGCGCTTCCCATGTTGATCTCGCCAATCATTTCCTGTTCTTTGGACACCTTGAAGATGGCGATATCACCGTCTTCGTCCGAGATGTACACGCGATCTCCGACGATCAGCGGAGAGGCCCATGAGGCGGCGAACATATCGTAGGTCCAGTGAGCTTTACCGGTCTTCGCATCGAGGCAGTGGAACACACCGCTGAAATCGGCAATGAACAACAGATCGTCTTTGATTGCCACCGTGCCACAAGAGCGATGCATGGTCGTCTCGAACTCTTCGGGGTTGTTCCCCACGTAATGCCAAACCGCAGCGGAGTTCGGATTATCCCGTTCGAAATCTCCCTTATCCGCTTCGAGTGCCTGAAGTCGTTTGTGAGGAATCGGTGTCGTGGGATCGGCTGCGTTGTAGACCAGTGTAGGACTGACATCGCCACGCTTGGTCGGATCGATACACCACAAATGGCCATCTCCCTCGCCGTGTTCGGGGTCTTCTCCGACAGCCACGTACACCAGCCCATCGTAAACGACCGGCGTCCCGATAATGTGATTGCGAGTGGCCGAGCCGCCTAAGACGTAGACAGAATCCTTGGGATTGCAGTCGAATTTCCACAAGAGCTTCGCCTTACCGTTGTCGCCGCGGGCATCGAACGAGTACAGCCATCCATCGCCACCGCCGAAGAGCACTTGGGGGACCCCGCCGAGAACGTCGTAGGCCGGCGAGGACCACTGGCCATGCAACACGTTCTTACCAGGCGAATTATCCGCCCAAATCAGTTCGCCCGTTTCGCGATTCAAGCAGATGAATGAGGGAGCGCTTTCGGCTGGTAGGCTGATATGCCCCTCGTCGACACCGTTGGACGTGTTGACAAAAAGGAGATTTCCAGCGCTGGTGACCGAACAGCTCGCCATATTGTGCTGCGACACGCCGAGTTCGCGCATCATGTTGAAAGACCAGACGACGTCGGCCTCATCCAGATTCTCGTTCGGCTCATTCTGGATGCCGTCATTCTCGCCGTCGTGGAACCCCTCGGTGTCTAAGCAATTGACCTCGCCGCGATTGGAGACATACCACAGCCGATCGCCGTCGACCAGCGGTGCCGAACAAACCCCTTGTTGGGGCCAGTCATGCACGCGACCGGTCGGCAATTTTTCATTGGAGTGCTGCCACAGGAACTTTCCGGTCTTCTCATCGAAGCACAATAGCACCCCCAAATCCACCTCCGGCGGGTAGCGTTTCACGTATCCTGCCCCGTTGTTCGTACCCACGTAGACATGGCCGTTGGCTACGACGGGATTGCCGTAGGTCTCCGAACCCAATTCCGCCACCCAACGAATGTTCTTTCCCGAATGCACGTCCCACTCCACCGGTACGCCGGTTTGATCGGTCACACTGTTGCGTAAATAGGTCCCGCCCCACTGAGGCCAATCGTTCGGGCCGACATTCATCTCGGAAATCAGCTTCTTGACTCGGGCGATGGCATCCTCGGCCCTCACCGAGGGGGATAGCATGCACAGGGCCACGGCACCCATCAGGATCTGCTTTATAGGCATGTTGTTTTATCCTCGCTTCCTAGTTACTTATTTCGGTACACTTTCACGTTATCGATGTAGAAATCGGCGTCGGTCGAATTGCCAAACATTCCTGGACTTCCCTGGACGTTTGGCTTCGCATCGGCTGCTTCAATCTGCCAATCGGCCGGTTCTTCTTCACCCCGTTTCCAGACTTTGCCCCGCAACCATGCCTTGCCATCCTTCAATTCGCTCTGGAACTTCATCCGATACCAGGTGTTTGCTTCCCATTTGAAGGGAATTGTTTTGGCGAAGCGCAGTTCCAATCGAGGTGTCCACGAGCGAATTTGCAACTGGTCTTTGCCCATCAGGTCCAACGTATAGCGTTGGTTGATCAAGCCCATATCGGCTCGTCCCCCATGGTCCGGGTTCGCGGTCGAGTAGAAATCGGCCTCGATCGTGTAATCGTGGAATGTGGTCCAACCCATCCAGCTTTGGCTGCGCGTCCCCAGAGGTATGGTGCTGATCTTGACCAACACGTTTTCGCCATCCACTTCCTTGGGCTGATGGCGGTAGGCCGCTCCGATCCACGTCACCGGCACTTGCTTGTCTTCGAAATCGAACGACCAAGGGAGATCGGGAATCACGCGTGCGCGGGCCGTGCTCGTTATGTCACCGACCTTCGCCGTAATGTACACCGCCCGGTGTTCATCTCCCTCCGGTGCGGTGTACGTTCCGGATGAATCGACCGCTCCACCTCCTTCTACAGAGAATTGAGGATCGTCGACGACTTTGAGGAACTGACCTAGCTTATTATAAGCACGCACCTGATACGGGGTGGACTGCCCGGGCCAGAGCATGGCCTCGACCGGAGCCACCTGGATCCGTGCGATGGTCGTATCGTTTTCCACGGGTGGTTCATAGGTCGTGGGACCAGGCGGCAAAGGATCCGCTTCGGGGATGGTATCCGCCTTACCAATGCAAATCATTTTGGTGGTCGTGGTGATGTAAATCTTTCCCCGCGAGATGATGTGCGAGGCCAAAATCTCCTCGCGATTCAGGCGCACGCGTTCCACCTCTTTGACGCCCTCCTCAGTCGGTTCAAACACCCAGTACATCCCGGTCGATTCGGTGAGGTAGATCTTGCCATCGCCGTAGAGGACCGAGCCGGGGCGACGCCCGATTTTTTGGGAGTGGAGGATCTTTCCGGTTGCCGTGTCCACCACCAGAAACTTGCCATACAAGTCGACGACGTAGAGGCGACCATCAACCACCACGGGCTGACCGCCACCGATCTCCTCCGCATCGATTTTCCACAGCAAGTCTTCTTCTTTGATCTCTCCTTCGGTACGTCCGTCGAAGGCGAATATGCCACCGCGAATGCGTGTGTCCGCCGCACTCTGCTCGTGAAAACCGCCGTAGACGATGTTGTCGACAACAACGGGCGAGGTGAAGATTCCGCGCAGTGAAGCTTCATACGACCAGATCGGCTTGCCGGTCCGCGGTTGCATGGCATGGATCTTGCCGTCGCCGGCTCCTACCACGATGGCCATTTGGCCGTTGAAATTGGTCAAAAAGGGAGTGCTGTAGGTGGTATCCTTCGGCTTTGGCGTGGTGCTGGTCAACCACACCGGTGCCCCAGTTCGTTTATCGAAAGCGATGAACCGGTGGGCAGGAACTGCATTTTCGCCCCACTGCGTCGAAACGCCGGAGACGATAACGAGATCCTCAAAGACGATCGGAAAATTGGTGCGCCCCCCATAGGTGCTGAGCATGCCATACTCTTCGCTCAGAGGAACGCTCCATTTGACCTCCCCCGTTTCGCCATCAACGCATGCAAACTCACATCCCAGCCCCAGCCAATAAATGTTTCCGGTTTCTGGATCCGCTACCGGGCTGGACCATCCCACACGTTCCGCGGGGGCATCGGTGAGAAAGATGTTCCGCGAATACTCCCAGATCTTTTCCCCGGTTTCCATGTCGGCACAAACCAACCGCTCACCTTCCTCGGTCGTCTCCGGTTTGTACCGCGCTACGAAGTACAGCCGTCCATTGAGGGTGATCGGCGTGCACCGCGTACCGTAATCCTCGTTTACCCAAAGCACATTCTCTCCTTTGGGCGACCAGGATACGGGAAGATTCTTTTCGCGAGAGATCCCATTCCCTTCCGGCCCGCGCCACTGGTACCAGTCCACTGGATCGGCAGCCCGCAGATGCGGGACCAGCTTCTCACCTCCGACAATTGCCGCCGCCATGACCGCTAGAAAAACAATCCGCCGGCGACTGACCGCCGAAAACCAACGAGTAGGTTCGGTCATCACTTGATCCTTTCTTTTACTTTCTTCGTGGTGCATCGACAGGATGGTGGGAGCGCATCCTGGCATGGTTTACTGGTATACGACCATCCTAAGCGATGGTTCGCTGTTTTGGCCAGCAGGCGAGTTCTGGCAAGGCGGGAAGGGGACGGTGTGGGCGGCATCACGGATACCCGGTACCGTATCAGTATTGACCTATTGTAGCTAACGCCGCGCGGGCCGTCAGGTTTCGCTCACCGATGCCTTGACGCTGGTGCCAGATAGCGGGCGACGGTGCGGCGGCTGGGGCTCTTTGGTATGCGGACGCCAATCGACCAGGTGCAATTCTACTTTGCGAAACCCCCGAAACTCATTGATGACCGGACGATAGGCGACATCGACCGGGCCGTCGACTTCCAGCAACGCCGGGCCCCACTGCTCGGCAACACCGAATGCCACCGCGCGGATCTGCGTCCCATACTGCTCCAATCGCAAGGCTAAGTGCTTCCCGCTATCGCCCAACATGGCGGGCTCACCGACGATCGACACGCCGGTCGAGCAGAATAGGGGGCGGGGATTGGCCATGCCAAAAGGCCCCATGCGATTGATTTGTTCCACCAACTCCAGGTCGAGTTGCCCCAAAGCGGCTTCCGCGTCGATTCGCAGTTCCGGTACGGTATCCATCTGCTCCGACATCTCCGCCACCACGTCCAAGAAAGCCGCGCGGAAAGCGTCGACCTGACGGTTGTCGATCTTCAGCCCCGCTGCCGCCTGATGCCCACCGCAGCTTGCTAAGTACTCCTCACACTGGTGCAGAGCCGCATGGAGATCGATGCCGTTGGGACTGCGTGCCGAACCAATCCCTGGCCGCGTTCCCAGCTTGTCCATGGCAATCATCACCACAGGGCGATGGTACCGCTCGGCCAACTTCCCAGCCACCACACCGATGACGCCGGGGTGCCAGTCGGGCGAGGCCAAGACGAACGCCGGGTCGGTCTCATCGTGCACTTTTTTCAATTGCTGCCCAGCCGCCAACTGGATGCTCCGCTCCAGCTTCCCACGAGTCTCATTCAACTGCATCACGTAGTTGGCCAGGGCCTCGGCTCGTGTCGGGTCTTCGGTAACCAGCAATTCGACTCCCAAGCGAGCCTGCCCCAGGCGACCGGCCGCGTTCAACCGCGGAGCCAGGACATAGGCGATATCCTCCGCCTCCAACGCCCGCTTTTCGTTGGCCTTCGTCAACTCCAACAGCTTCTGTACCCCTACTGGAGCCTCGGCGAGCAGGGTGGCCAGGCCACTGCGCACCAGAATGCGATTCTCGTCGATCAGCGGCACGACGTCGGCCACCGTCCCGATTGCGGCTAGGCCGACGGATTGCATCAGAAATCGACGCAGCGGCTCGGTGACACGTAGCGCATCGCAATGCAATTGGCACAGCCGCCAAGCCACCTTCAGCGCCACCCCCGCTCCACACAGACCAGGAAACGGATAACCTCCCCCGGGGAGGGCCGGATGGACGATGGCTTCTGCGTCGGGCAAGCGATGGGCAAATTGATGGTGGTCGGTAACCACTAGACTCACCCCTAATTCCTTGGCTCGCTGGGCCGCCTCCACGCTGGCCACACCACAGTCAACGGTGATGATCAACTGCCGTCCCCGCTCGGCCAACCGCTGCACCGAGTCGACATGCAAACCATAGCCTTCTTCGAAGCGGTCGGGGACATAGTACACCACCTTCCCCCCGAGCAATTGAATGCATCGGTACAGAATGGCCGTGCCCGTCATGCCATCGGCGTCGTAATCGCCGTAGACCACGATCGATTCGTCATCTCGGATGCCGCGCATAATGCGTTGACAGGCTGCCTCCAAGCCCGGCAATCGCTCGGGCGGACGTAGATCGCTGAGTCTGGCTTCCAGGAACATCCGCACCGCAGCCGGATGAACCATGCCTCTGGCCGCCAGCAACTGCGCCAACACGGGCGACAAACCGCAGTTGGTGACCAGTTTCTCAATCTGTGCGCGATCCTGCGCGGCGAATGTCCATCGCCGTTCGATCATCCTCGCCTCCATCCTTTCTCCCATCGTGGGGGACTACGCCGACCGCCGACCGGTCGTCGGTGCGACCTCCCGCGCCATTGTCAGGCCTGGCCGCTCCTGCTCCAAGGGGTGGGTTCACTTTATCATGCTCCCCCATCCTGCCGACTCTCCAGCCGTGAAACTCGGAAACGTTCGTAGTGTGATGTCTGGTTCTCCAGAGGCGACTGCTCGACCTACGGTTTTCCAACGATACGGTTTCCCTGGCCCAGTCTATCCGCGCATGGCTCAGCGCTCTCTTACCGCGCTCTGGTTCCCAGAGAGCCACTGGGACTACCCCGCAGTCGGACACTCCGCGGTACCGCCGGCTGGCGAACCTGCACCGCAGGCCAATTCCAGGCTGCCGCTGTGGCGGTGAAAATCGACTTGGGGACCATCCCTGCGGCCGGTGATGCCGCCGGCACCTCCTTGTCGCCTGCCACTGGTTTGGCGACTCAAGAACCAGCTGGCCAGCGCGAGAACGCCGCCGCAAAGGTCGCCGCCAGATCGTGCGTCAGGCCGCGCCATTGGCTCTTGTCGGCCGCCAACCACCCCTGGTTGACTTCCAGTTCGATGCCTGCGTAGCGTTCACCAAACTGTTTCCTCAGCGCACTGGTCAGACCATCGGCACGGCCAAGGTACGGATAATTGCATCGCACTATCAGATCCGGTCGACATTGAGCAAGTGTCTGTTTCCACAGCCGGCAAAACGCTTTCTCCCCTCGACACCGCGGATCATACAGCAGTCCGATATCCGCTCGCCGCACCCGGCCGTGCAATTGGGGCGTAAAGGTGTGCACGGACAAGTGGAGGACGCGTGCCCGCCCCTTGATCTGTTCCTCGACCCAACGTGTCACACGCTCTCGGTGTGGACGGTAGTAATGTTCGATGATCCACTTCCGCTCCTCACGGTCGACTGCGCGCATGAATTCAGAAAACAGATGAGGATGATGCAGGGATCGGTTCGCCTCCACAAGCAGGCGGCTGACGGTGGTATAGAACAGCGGCACCCGCAGTCGCCGCTGCATGGTGCGTGCGATCAGCAGCGCACCGGGATCCCAGCCACGATGGCTCGCTAGCACCTCCTCCACCCCAGCGAATAGGCTGCGGTAGCGAGCGGGGATGCGATTGCCTGCATGTTCACAAGTCAACAGCACGCACCACACGTTTTACGCCCCATCGAATGGACACCCCTCGGCTAGACAATCGCATAGCTGGCCGTACAGAGTGCGCAGTGTGTGTTGCCCGCCTGCCAGCGAGTTGACGATCCGCCGGGCCAACGGACCTCGGTCCAGGATCAACCGCATGGCCGGACTGTGCAACGCTTGAGCATCAACCTGCTCGAGCATCCAGTGCCACAGCTCCCCGGCCGTCACACGCGGCTGGGGGTAACCAAACTGGCGAAGCAACGTCGGTTCCGCAATGATCGCTGCCTCGGCATCCCGAAGCGTCCCTTGAAGAACGTCCGCCAGCGGCTCGATGCCGACCTCCTGCTGGTCTTCCCATGCAGTCCAATGTTCATTGACAAGGGCGCGCAGAATAGCCACCACCGCTTGGCAGATCGCCACGTCGGCAGCAGGACACTCTTGCACATCCAACACGCGGATTTCGATCGTATCGCGGTCGAAGCGGGCAATGGCACCGCGGGCGTTCAACCACTCCTGCTGTAGGATGCCCTGGGGATCGTAGGGAGCGATATCGCGGTACATCGGCTCGAGAATCCGTTGTTCGTAATCTCGACGAGTAAACACCGGCTCGGGAATCACGGTCCCGGTAACCGAGGGAACGCGCCGCGCATTGTGACGGTACACCTCCAAACGATGGTCCAGGCGACCGGAGAACTGGCCCGCGACGAAGGGCGAACTAGCAGCCAACGCTGGCAGGAGCGGCAGCAGCAGGCGAATGGCAGCATGCAGTCGTCCGAATTCCTCGTCATCAGCAAACGGCAAATTCAGATGCGCGCTTTGCAGGTTTGCCCACCCGTGGCCACGGCAATCGAAGATGCGATCGAATGCCTGGTACACTGGATTGTAATCGCGCGGCCACAGTTGCATCTCCTGATCCGGATCCATCCACGGATGCATGGCTGTGGGCATCAACCTGGCACCGTGACGAGCCAGTCGGGCATTGATTTGTTCCACCTGTTGCTGAAAAAGGCGATCCAAACCTTCCAGAGAAGCGGCCGGTCCATTGGTTTTCAATTCGATGACATGCAAGACCAACTCGTTGGACCAAGCTGCTTCCCCCTGCTCGACTTCCGATACTGGGCTTCCGTGGAGATCGACCAAGAGGCGGTCGGCGATCGGTCGGACGTCGAGCGTGGTCGCGTCGACGATCATGTACTCCAACTCCACCCCGAAGGCTTCGAACAAATGCAATGCCGTCACGCTACGCCCGCCTTTCGTTGCTCGATTCTTTTCAAAAAGACGCTCATGATGCGACGGTACAGCTCGTCTTTGAGGATGGCGTCCTCGCATCCGTGGTCGATATTCGGGTTGTCATTGACTTCGATGACATAAAACCTTCCATCGGACTCTTTGACGTCGACGCCGTACAGGCCATCGCCAATGAGGTTGGCAGCCTTCAAGGCGGCCTGGACCGCACGACGTGGTGCCAGTTCGATGGGCACCGTTTCCGATTTTCCGTAGCGAGCGTGTCCATCGCGTCCTTGGTGAATGATTTGCCAATGGCCGCGCGCCATGTAGTAGCGGCAGGCATACAACGGGGTGCGGTCGATGATGCCGATCCGCCAGTCGAACGTCGTGGGCAGAAACTCCTGGGCCACGACCAGCTCGGATTGCGAGAAGAATTCACTCAGCCGCTGATGCAGCTCCTCTTCGCTTTCTACCTTAACCACGCCGGCAGAAAACGAGCTGTCCGGTTTCTTCAGCACGCAGGGAAATCCTAGTTCACTGCCGACGGCGGCCGCATTGCCTTGATGAACCACGATGGTGCGCGGCATCGGCACTTTGTGCCGTGAGAGGAGCTCCGCCAGATACACTTTATTGGTGCACCGCACGATCGATTGAGGGTCGTCGATGACCACCAATCCCTCTCCAGCCGCTCGTCGCGAGAACCGATAGGTGTATTGGTCGACGTAGGTCGTATCCCGGATGAACAGGGCATCAAACTCGGCCAAGCGGCCATAATCGTCGCGGGTGATCAATTGGGTGTCGATTCCCAGGCTGGCCGCCGCTTTGATGAAACGTTTAATTGCCCCTGGGTCCGATGGGGGCTGGGGATCGGCCGGATTGTGCAAGATGGCCAGATCGAAACGAGCGCGACTTCGCTGCTTCACGCCATTGCGTCGCCCAGCGAAGTATTGCTGCGCGGCTTCCATGAGGAAGGGCCAATGGGATTCAGGGACCTCTTTCGCCGCGATGGTGGTAATGTGCTTCAACTGCCATCCGTGCTCCTGGCGTACAAAGCTGGCGCGCAACAATGGCGAGGGAAACTGATTGAACAAATGCAGGGCCAGCCGCTGGTAGCGGTGCGCCATGTTGCGACCGAAGTAGATGCTCAACACAAACTTGTCCGACTTGATCGGTTGCAGACTGTGACCGATCAGCTCATCCAACTCGCTGGACACCAGCCGCACGATGGCTTGTGTCTTGATGTCTTGCAACGTGGAGATGCTGGGCAAGGGCTTGTGGCCCCGCGCCTCGGCCAGCAAGGAGACGTAGTACCCGATGCTTTGATAACGGTAGCTGCGACACAAATTGAAGACTTTTGCGCCACGCAGCTCGGAGTAGCTCGGATCGGTCAAATAAGTGCGCGCATCCACGATGGACACGTTCTCAAATTCCGCCGGCCAGTCCTTGGGGCGGTTCGTGACGATAAGCATCGACACCGAAGGGCACTCCGTCGTAATCTGCTGTGATGACCACGCTGGTCGATCGGTCCGCGTCCACCTAGACGCGGGTTCGCCAGGGAAGATTGCCTCCGCATGGAAGGAACCCCGGTTCCTCGCCCGGCGGCGATTGGCTCCCTTAAATCTCCAACTTCTTGCCGTCCTCGTGATAGACGACACGGTACAAGTCGCGGCGTCGATCGTTCCAATTCTGGACCGTCCCCCGCTCGCGATGTCGCCGCAACTGCTCGAAATCCAGATCGTGAATGATCACCGTTTCCACGTTTGGGTTGCATTCGGCCGCCACGGCATCCCGAGCGAATTCCGCATCCGCCGGCGTGAAAATCCCCGATTGGGCGTAATGGATGTCGGCATTCTCGACGAAGGGCAAGTTGCCCGTACATCCCGAAATGGCCACATACAGGTGATTTTCAATGCATCGAGCCTGAGCGCAGTGGCGCACTCGCAAGTACCCATGCCGCGTATCGGTATTGAAGGGAACAAAGATGATCTGCGCCCCTTTTTGCGCGGCGATGCGCGACAGCTCGGGAAACTCGATGTCGTAGCAGACTTGAATCCCCACCACACCACAGTCGGTATCGAACACCTCGACCCGGTCACCGGGCGTCACTCCCCACCAACGGCGCTCGCTCGGCGTGATGTGAATCTTATCCTGTTTGCCAATCGAGCCATCGCGGCGAAAGAGATACGAGGTGTTGTACAACTTGTCACGCTCGACGACGAACTGCGATCCGCCGATCACATTGACGTCGTACTTGACGGCCATCTCAGTGAACAAATCAAGGTACTGAGGCGTGAACTCGGCCAGTTGCCGTGCTGCCAAACCGGGACGGGTCGCTTGCACGCAGGAGAGCAGTTGCGTGGTGAACAGTTCGGGAAAGAGCACGAAGTCGCACTTGTAGTCGGAGGCGACATCGAGGAAGAATTCGCACTGTTGGGCGAATTCGTCGAAGCTCTTCACCGCCCGCATTTCATACTGCACCACGCACACGCGAATCGGTTCGACGACGTGATGGAAGCGACGCTTGGCACCGCGAATGTAATCCAAATTGGTCCATTCCAGGTAGGTCGCGTACCCGCACGATGCGGTGTCCGACGGCAGGTAGTTGGGAATCAACCCCCGTACTGAGAAACCATTGGCCAGTTGGGCGGTGAGCACCGGATCGTAGATCGATTTGTCCACCACCCGCTCGATGTACTCCCGGGCAGACATCTTATCCGCATACTCGTGATAACCTGGAATGCGCCCCGCAATGATGATTCTGGCCAAGTTCCGTTCGCGACACAGCTCCTTGCGCGCATCGTACAGCCGTCGCGACAACTTCATTCCACGGAACTCCGGATCGACCATGATCTCGATTCCGTAGAGCGTGTCTCCCTTCGGCTTATGGTTGCGAATAAATCCATTGTCGGCGACCGCCTTCCAGTTGTGCCATTCCAGCGACGGGTCGTACTCCAAGATAAGACTCGAGGAAGACGCGGCCAATTTTCCGTCAATTTCGATGCAAATCTGCCCCTCGGGAAAAATCTCCAACTGGCTGGCGATCTGCTCGCGAGTCCAGGTCGGCATGCCAGGAAAGCACTTTTTCTGCATCTCGACAAGATCGTCGAAATCGTCCATCGTCAACTGACGAACGACGATCTTCCACTCGAATTCTTTCAAATCCAACGGTTCCATCCAACAGTCCTTGGTGGGAATAATTTTAATCGTTGATGTCGCCGTGTCGGTCGACCCGGCCGGGAGAGCGAGCGCCTTTCCGTTCCAGGCGCAATTCTATGCAGGCAGCAGAACTTGGTGGAGGTGCGACGCTTCGATTTCTTCTCCGGCTTTCTCTTTTCCCATGGAGCACCTTCAGTTGCCACCCGGTTCGATCACCAGCAGGTTGGCGTCGTACGTCAGCACCCCAAGCAAGATTGAACACACGAGGCGGTCAATGCTCACTTCATAATAATGACGATGTCCAGCCGGATTGGGCAGATAGGGGTCGGCCACCCGCACTTTTCGCTCCTGGGGATCGTAGCCGCATAACACGACGAAATGCCCCACTGGATAACCCCGCACATCGTCCGCGATGCAACCAGCCCCATACTCGCGGGCACTACGATAGAGGTAGGTAGAGCTCAACCCTGTCAAAATAGGAATCCCGCGCTTCAGGTAGCGCCGCAATAGCCCCGAGGTCAAGTCGATCATGCGAATGCTGCCACCCAGTCGCAGGTACTCGCAGTAGGCATTGCATGCGGCTTGAAGTTTCGGGTCCTCCTTGACCTGAGCTTGTCTCTCCAAGCGTTCGATCAACCGTTCGCTCGCCGCCTCTCCATCGACAAACCACGTGGGATCGAAGACAGCCAAATTAAACGTGTAAATCCGTGCCCGATAACCCCGGCGTAAAGCATGCCGCCCCAAGTGAACGGCCAATGTCCCTCCCTCGGGCAGCATCGGAGTTTCACCGATCAATTGGGCCAAACTAATCGTATCGCCGAAATAGCGATAAACCGCATGCAGACACGTCGGCCCGCACGTCGTATTATCTGGTTGGCGGAGAATTTCGAGCTCCAGTTGCTGCGTCATGCCGACGATTGTACCGCAGCCGGATATCCCGCCAATCGGCCGATGCCTTATCCCGGCCAACGGTCGTGCACGAAATCCGCTTCACACCAATTCAATGAACCGAGACCAATGTGCAGGGGGAGTCCGGTGAGCCCGCAGTTTGGAACCAACTACTTCGCCTCCCGCAGTACGACGAGGAAACAGAAAAATGGCTCCCAACAAGAGTTCTTGCCCCGGTATGCCTAGCCTCTCCAACTGCTCTGGCTGCCGCAGCACCCCTCCACTGGACCAGTAGTTGGGGATCCCTCGCGATGTCGCCGCCAACAGGAGATTCTGCACGGCAGCCGATGCGGCGGCAAGGTGCTCCATGTTCGCCAGTGTGGGCTGGAACAAACTTCCGGCAGGCAAATCACCGGCTGGTGGATTGGGCAACCAGGTCGCCAACACCAGACCACTGGCTGCCCGTAACATCGACGGAATCTTACCTGCCTCCGGTAAGGATTCCACATGGCAAACCAACTTGCGGCAGGACTCGCCAGGCAGCACGTAAAACCGCCACGGCTCGATCCCATCCAATCCATCCGCGCGTCCCTCCCGGTGGACCGGATCGCAGGCCCGATGAAAAGGCGCCCAGCCGGCGGTCTCCAGCAGTTCCTCCAACTGCGACTCTACGCCAGGGTCCATCGGCAACGACTCGTCGGCCAACACCTTGACCGTCCGACGCTCCCGAATCACCGCATCGATGGACTGCTGATCCATGCCGCCAATCTCTCCCGTCATCGTTGGACCGATTGCTTAATCCAAAGCAGGTACCACCTCGCCACCATCGCGGCTCCCTAGCGCCCACCACACGGCACGGTCGATCGATTCGGTCACAAAGTGCACGGAACCATCGGCCAGACCTACCTGCACTCCACCTGTATGATAGCTTCGCGATGTCACCGATGCATAGGTGGGCAAAGTAATCGACTTGCCCTCGCGCGAAGAGTTGAAATCCACGTCGTAGGTCTGCCCACCATTGGTGTAGAGGACTTTCGTATTCGGTGGGAACAGCGTGGTGAAGCCAGTCTGGTGAATACGCCCATCCACCCACTCGGTATGACCGGAGTTGGTTTTGAAATCCCCTCCGTAGGCGACCACTTGCGCCGGATCGCTCGGAGGTGCCACCCCCAAATTACTGGGATTGCCGCCATCGCGAAGATACGGATTGTATGCCTTGACCTCAGCGAACGCGATCGTGTTGCTGGTACCATCGGTGATGCTAGCCATGTTCAATCGGCTATTGGGATAAAACACGCCATTGCCGCCTCGTCCGCTTTGGGGATCGAACACAAACCATTGCCCTACATTGGCCCCGTAATTCAACGGGTAATGGGCAAAATCGGGCAATCCTGGCTTAGGATCCGGCCGCAGCCGATCATTGGGTTCACTGGGACACAGATAGACCGGCACACGCGTGGATGCGACCGCTGGTTGCTGAGCATAGGTGAACCGCCAGTCGATCAAGTTGGAAAGATTGGCCTGTTCGATCTGCGGAAGCAACCTCGCTTGAACACTCCACCCATCCCCGGTGAAGCCGCGCGGAAAAAATCCAGATGGAGGGAATTTCCGGTACGTGTCGTGGTAGTTATGCAGCGCGAGCACGATCTGCTTCATGTTGTTCGAACAACTCATCCGTCGAGCCGCTTCACGTGCCGCCTGGACGGCAGGAAGCAACAATCCCACCAGTATTCCAATAATGGCGATCACCACCAATAACTCCACCAGCGTAAAGGCGGATCGACCGGCTTGGGAGCCGGCTCGGATCGCTGGCGTCCGCGCTCCTACGAACCTTGTGCCCGCCAACCGCTGGGCCAGCCCTACCAATCTCCCGGATAACCAGTCACTGTGACGTTTCATCAACACAAACTCCTAGCGTGCAAGTGCGACCACCAGCGCGATCAAGAAACAGTACGGCAATTCTTTAGGCTCAGCCCCCCACCTGGCTGGCTTCGGTTCGCACGATCGACACTGCACGCTTGGCGAACCACTGCGGGCTTGGCGCTGTTGAAACTGAGTCTCAATTACGGTAGATTACTCTCGTTGATCAGGCAGTGCAAGCCGTGATGGCCCGGCGACGCCCCAGCCCCGTCGCATCTAGCCCCGGCTCGACGTTTTCCTTCACTTCCTTTTTGGGAACCGCGTACGGTGAACACCGAAAAGTCACGTCCCCCAAGACAGCCGCATGCGGCAGCACCAAGTCCACCAACCGCCAATCGTTCGCCCGACGATTCCCCAGAGCATCTCGCGGCACACGCTGCCGACGGCGCGCCAAGCCCTGGAGAGACGGAGCCATTTGCGCCGAGAGGCTGACCACAGAAAGGATAGCCAGACGGCTGTCCCCGGCTCAGGTGAGGAGGACAGGGACAGTTCGGCTGCGGAAGACAACCAACCATCGACGCAAGACAACTCCCTGCGCCTGCCGAAAATCATCCGCTTCGAAACCCTCGCTCGTTGCGGCGATGAGGTCTGGATCGAAAACAACGGCCAGATTTATCGGTTGCGCCGCACTCGGCAAGGAAAACTCATTCTCACCAAGTGACCCTCGTGAGCAGGGATTGCCCCCGCATCACGCGAATGACTGCACGCTGGCCGCCTCGGAAAAAGAGAAAAGGTGCCATGCTGACTCGAGAAAGGCGAACAGAACAAAGCCAACAATGCCCGGCGTCAGTCATCCATTGTTTGCGCGACTGATGCCGAAATCGCAAGGTACGCGATCGACCGCGCTGAAACTGCGTAGCAATCCGTGGTTCTTACTGAGCCACTCCAGCAACAGCCTGGCCACGGGTTGCCCCCGGCGGCGGATGCTTGTTCCGTGAGGCTCGTCGAGCCCATACGAACCGAGTCGAGCACCTTGAGCATTGGCATCGTGAATATTTCCACCTTGCCGAGGGCCACTGCTGAGCTTCGCTGCGGGATCCTGCGGGCAATGACGTTCGTGGATGGGGACGGCGATTAGTCAGGAATCATCTCGAGGCCCAACAGGTCGGCGGCCGTTTCGCGGCGGCGGATCAGTTTTGGCTCTCCCTGCTCGATCAACACTTCAGCCGCGCGGTACTTGCTATTGTAATTGCTTGCCATGGCAAAGCCGTACGCTCCTGCCACCCCGATCACCAGCAGGTCCCCCACAGTGGCCACCGGCAGCCGTCGTGGTTGCACGTAGCCTCCTTCGCTCTGCGTAAAAATGTCGCCCGATTCGCACAGCGGACCACCGACGATCACCTCCTGTTCTCCCCCCGGAGGTGGTTGGCGGTAGGCGACGGCGATCGGGTGATAGGCCCCGTAGAGGATGGGGCGGGCGAGGTCGTTGAATCCGGAATCGACAAGGTAGAAAACGTTATCTCCCATGCGCTTGACCGCACGGATTTCGGTGATCAACACGCCCGATTCGGCCACCAAGAAGCGGCCGGGTTCGATTTCCAATCGCACCGCTCGACCCAAATCAGCCTCGATATCCTTTCGCGTTTGATCCCACATGGCAAAGAATTCTTGGAGGTCGACATACGCCTCCCCTTCACGGTACGGGACTGGCAATCCACCGCCAGTTGATATGGCCCGTAAGGACGCACCAAACTGTTGGCACACCTGCCGCATCGCCCCACATACCTTCCGCAGGTGCTCCATATCCGTACCGCTACCGATATGCATGTGCACACCGGTAATCTGCAAGCCGTACCGCCGGGCACGGGCCAGGCAATCCCCGATTTGTTCGTGCCACACACCATGCTTGGATTGGGGCCCTCCGGTATTGGTTTTCTGGCTATGGCCATGCCCGAACCCGGGATTCACGCGAATCCAGATGTCGCGCTGTGGAGCCAGTTCGCCAAGCTGGTCAATCATGTCGGGTGACCCCACATTCACCGGGATCTGGTGGCGGATAACCAACTGCAACGCTTCCCGATCGAACACGTCTGCCGTATAGACCACACCGGCCGGCTCGGCCGACGGATCGTAACCGACGCGCAAAGCACGCTCGATCTCCCCGGCGCTAACGGCATCGACCACGACTCCCCACCGCTTCATGCGGTCGAGAATTGCGATGTTCGAACACGCTTTTTGGGCATAACGGATCGCGTCGAAATCTCGCAGTAATTCGACCCGCTGCTTCATGATGGCGGCATCATACACGTAGCACGGTGTGCCAAAGCGGTCTGCCAGATCGTTGATGGAACAGCCGGCGAAGTGTTGACGCACCAAGGGAAACGTGGGGGTAGTGAGCATGGCATCCACAAGGGGGTAATTAGAGACAACAGCCTGACAGAACGCTACCGGTAGCGGACTCAGCGATTTCGCTCTCGAACTTTGCGGCTATAAGTTTCCATAAACTTGCGTTCTTGACGAGTGAGGCTCGACTCCCCCTGCTCATAGATTTTTCGGAGAATCCTGTCGGCCTCCTCGTCGTCGGCAGTACGAGTGCCACTCGAACGTTTCGGTCTGACGGAAGCCGAGGAGCCCGAAAAATCGCCGTCACCACGCCGAACATGCAATCCTCGGCTCCAGGCGCGCAGTCGCGTGCCCCATGAATGCCACAGGTTCCCCACCGAAGCGAAATTCCATCGACCAAAGTAATAGCCGGCTGCCAACGCTGCTCCCACGAGGTGGATGTCAAAGGCAATTCCACCGCGCGAAGTTGCCGGTGTCATTACGTTGAACACAATGATGAAGACGCCGACGACCCATGCCTTAACCGGCAGCACTCCCCAAATTAACAGCGTGGCCTGCGGGTAAAAAAAGACGAAGAGCATGGAAATGGCCGTCACCGCACCCGAAGCGCCGAGCACGTTGACGTCCTGGCCAAGATGCAGGACACACCACACGAGGCCACAGACGACAATGGTGACCAAATAAAAGCGGAGAAACTCCCATCTGCCCAATCGGATTTCTACAGCGCGGCCGAGAAAGAAAAGCGACAGCATGTTGAACAAAATATGCTGCAAGGAACTATGGGCAAATCCATAAGTAATCAATCGCCACCAATTCCACGGTTCCCATAGCACCGACGGTGAAAGCATCAGAAATCGAGTCAACGCATCGGACGAACCGCTAAATAAAAAATTTGCCACGAATACGGTGGCATTCGCCGCTATCAACAGCGTTACTATCGAATGGCCGCTAAAACGCGCTAACGGATCCCCCCTTGAGTCGCCGTAATATTCCCGGTCGTAGATGCCCATCAGACTCTGGTGATGCTCCTTGCCTTCGTAACGCCTACCTGGTCCCCACTCAACCTGTACGACAATGCTCTTTAAGCTTCTGGGGCAGGAGGTTCACCTTCCTCTGGAGGTGCGACACGTAGCGTCGGCGGCTGCTGTTCCCCAGCCGATTTCTCGGTCAGGTTTTCTCCGGCGCTATCACTTCCAGCCGCAGCGTCACCGGATGCCCTGGAGGAGGTTTGCGACGGAGCCGGCGGTTGTTCGTCAGCGCCCACAGGCTGCTCCGTTCCTCCCTTCTCCGTAGGCAATGAGGCACGCACCTGGTCGACAGCGCTCTCGAGCATCTCCTCCATCGCCTCGGTAGTCACCACGTCCTCGGCCCCTCCTCCTGCAGACTTGTTGATCGCTTCGCTCTTGCGCAACATTTCCTCCAAGAAATTACGGCCGGGATACCGCTTCGGCCACTGAGCAATAATGCTCATCAAAGCCGGGTCGGCCAAATGTTCTTCGTAAATACGCCGGAACTCCATGAATCCCTTCAACGCAAAGTCCGCGGGCAATTCAGGCTGATCCAACAACCTTCGGTAACGCTCTATCGATTCGAGGACGGCATCGGCCGCATCGTCGATCATCATGGCCGGGTGTTTATTGAACAGTTCATCCCAAGATTGCCAAGCGCGTTCGTATTTCTCCAGCGCCGCATCCAGTTCTCCCTTTTCGAGCAATTGATCGGCCTCGTACATATTCGTGCGCGCAGCCAGTGCGGCATCCTCTTGTTCGGCCAGGCAGCGCTGCTCCCAATAGGCATAGTTGATCTGGTTGCGGTAGATTTCGATGTGCTGGATTTTTTCCCGCATGGTTTGCAAAGCCTTGGCCATTCGCAGGCCCTCTACTTGCTTCTCGCTAGGCAGGCGTTTGGCGACCTGCACCGGATCGATCTCCAGCTTCGCAGCGGCCTCTTCTGCCAACAAGATTTCATCGAAGGTGCGGTCCACGTAGTCCTTGGAATAGGCCTCCAACTGTTCCGGCGTTAAACTCGCCTTGGCTTCCGCAAGCATCTCTTCGTACGTTGCACCACAGAAGCTCGCGAACTCTTCCCGCGCGGCCTGATACTCTCGGTTGGCAAGTTCTAGTTCGGTCAGATAAATCAAGTCACCGAACGTGGTGCGAATCGGTCGCTCGCCAAATTTTCGCCATTCTCTCCCAGCCATTCGCCATGCGTACCTGGCCGGCTCACCCAAATACCCGTCCCCCTGGATGGCTTCTGCATACTTCATCAGCCACTGAGGGCCCATGCGGTAGAACATCATCGTGCTGCGGGCAGGCCGAGCTCCGCGAGCTACCATGTCATAAGCGTACTCGTACCACAAGCGCCCGCTGAGCCAATTGTCCGGTTTGCGGTCGGGCCCCAACCCCTCTTGTTGCGTGAGATCGACTCCTGTTTTGGCCAACACTTCCTCGTGAAAGTCTTTGTCATTCCGGTACAATTCTCGGTACTGGATGCGTTCGTCGGCCACTCCCATTTTGTTGCCAAAAAACCATCCAAGTTCGTACGGCAATTCCGTCCGATGCTTGTTGTACTTCATCCCTTTGATCAAATAGTTGATCCCTTTCTTGACCCAATCGTAACGATGGCGGTAGTTGTCGAACTCAACAGAAACGTTGTAGGAAAGATTGTGGGATTGAAACTCCCACACCTTGATGAAGTGAGGTTGCAGTACGGCGATTTGATTCAATGTTGCGGCCAGGCGATCCCAATACATCTCTTTCTTGTAGTACTCCGCCTTTTGCCACAAGATGGTGGCCGCTACGCCTCGCAAGCCAAGTGTTGCTAACCGCATCGACTCGCTCGCCGGATCGATTTCTCCCAGATCACCTTGCCCCAGGTTGTACTTCGTGCGGATTTTGGCCAACGTCCCCCCTTCGACTTTCACCGAACCGTCAGGATGACGCACCGATGGATTGCCTAAGAAATACAGCGGCACCAGCAGCGCCACCATGGCGGAGATGTACGCCAGACGACGACGAAGGACAATCACGTTCATGCTGCCGCCAACTCCCGTGTCTTGAGGAAGAAATAACCAATGAGGCTGGTGAGTACAAAATACGAAAGGGTCATCGTCAGGTGCCTCGCAATGAGCCCGCCGTAGATGTTGAAGCCGTAAGCCACGAAGTCCGACGTATTGAACTGGCCGAAGCTTGGTATCGCTTGGAACAAACTAACGAGTACCCACATGATACCACGGTCCACCATTTTGATCGTGGTCTCCAGAACCGGATTGCCCAGGTCAAGGTCCACCATGGCGCCCGTCTGCAACGGAATCCGGATCAACGACTCGATGGGCCCACCCCCGGGGGCTTCCCCTGTCGCCACATCCAATGCCAAGTTGCCGAAGAAGCCCAATACTAGGCAAGTCAATGTGGCTACCATCGCGACCGGGCCACTCAAAAAGGTGCTGAACATAACGCCGAGGCATATGATCAACACCATTTGCATCCAGATTCCTAAAAAGCCTTTGAACATATTCCAAGCAAAGGTGCTATCGCCGGCACGCAGATACAAATCAGCCGGGGCCATTCCCAAATACTGGCCGGGATCAATGCACCGCACCTCGATTTGGATCTTTCCGTCTTGAACAATGTCATCCCAAATATCGATCTCTCGTGGAACCCCGTCGACCGCTCCTTGCAGTTTTCGTGGAATCTCTCGGTGGTCAAGCTGATACTCTTTTACGATAAAACCGATGCGGTCGCTCTCCACGCGTCCATCGGGACTTTTAAGGACAATTTCGCCCTGCACCCCAGTGACGATATCTCCTTTGAAAGTACGAAACGCTTTGAGGCTCATCTCAATGGGCAACACGGCCCCGTCCCCAAAGCGTTCTGGCCCGATATCCTCGAACGTCCAGATGGCTTTCATCAAGGAATTTCCCTCGATGTATTTTTGATATTCCGATTCGTAACCGACGTTCAGTCCTCCGCCCAGCTTGCCGGCCCGGTCCGTCATTTGCAACTTGCCGTAAATCGGGATTCGCGCTGCTAACAATCCCTCCGGAGGTCCCACCGTATAGCGTTTTTCGCCATCGACTTCGGTGACCGTAATGACATGACGGTGCGACTTTTGCTCATCAGTCGTTCCTCGACGCACAACACCGTCCTCGTCCTCAATCATCTCGAACGTGTGCGAATGGGCCGAGTCGTAAGTCGTAGTCCCGGACATCCCATCACTAGCAATGTCACGCACGCCATGCTCATGGACGATACCGCGGACGACGAAGATGTAACTAAGGACCCCCATGACCACGAGCAGCATCGTCCCCACAGCCGTGAAACCGAATATCCTCCCTAATACAACTTCCGTCGGTCGTACTGGTTTGGTGGCTATCGTTTGAATTGTGCGATTCTTAATGTCCGCCGGTAAGCTGAAACAACTTAAAAACAATCCTAGTAACAGAACCAGGTAGCTCGTTCCAGTCATCACAAAACTGATGTACAACCGAGCAATGTTGTTGGAGCTGGGGTCGAGGAACCATCCAGCAAATAGCAGCCCCACAATAAACACTGCCATGACCACCAAGACGCGACGACGAATCGCCTCCTGAAATGCCAAGCGAGCCAACGCATGGATCCGTCGCCAAGAGGTGCCCGGGAGATCTCGGGCGATCAATTCGTAGATGACTTTGGTGACTCGATAAAACCCTTCTCCAGGACCATACCGTGCCAAAGCGACGACATAACACCCCAGGAATCCAAGCAGGGCAATCGCTGCTGCAACCGCTATGCCTTGCAAGAGCCCAAACCTGAAAATGAGCCACTCGAAGTAGCCCCACATCTGATGTTCTTCTATGCGCATAACCGCTTCAACTACTTCCTGTGTATCTCGTAATTAGGCCCCAATCAGTTCGGCTTTGCGGAACTTGGTCGAGCCCCTGGACGATCCTCTTGTACGATCTCCAGGAACAGCTCTTCCATCGTCGTTGTTGGATTGTCGATCGATATCACATCACCCCCTTCGTTCTTGATGAACTCGGCAATCTTCTGCTTCAGTTCCTCCGAAAAGCCTTTGGCGTGCACTTCGGTTACGTCCCGCACCTTGAGCAACTCGTCCACGCGGCCCAACTCCCGCAACTCGCCAAGGTGCAAAATAGCCACGCGGTCACAGACGTCCTGCACGTCTGCCAATTGGTGGGAACACATCAAAATCGTCTTGCCTTCATCCCGCAAACGGACGATCAAGTCCTTCATCTCGCGACTGCCGATCGGGTCCATCCCCGTCGTCGGCTCGTCCAAGATAAGCAAGTCAGGCTCATTGATCAGCGCCTGAGCCAATCCAATCCGCCGGGTCATCCCCTTGGAATATTCCTTCAACTGTCTCCGGCGGGCCCCATGAAGCCCCACCATGCGAATCAACTTGTCAGCCCGTTCGCGGCGCACCTCGGCAGGCATATCGAAGAGCCGCCCATAAAAGTCAAGCGTCTCTTCCGCGTTGAGGAACTTGTAGAGATACGATTCCTCTGGCAAATACCCAATCCGCTCATTCTTGGTGACGTCTCGGGCGTCCTTACCAAAGACATAGGCATGACCGGAAGTGGGGAAGATCAACCCCTGAATCAACTTGATCGTCGTCGACTTCCCTGATCCGTTCGGCCCGAGCAAACCAAAGATCTCTCCCCGCCGCACTTGAATATCTAGAGCTTTAAGCGCAGCGACCTTCTTCCGTCCCCAAAAGTCGCGATAAACCTTTCCCAGATTCCGCGTCTCAATGACAATGTCACTGTCTGTCTCTGGCGACGTAGTGTTCGCCTCAGTCGCGATCTCCGTAGTCATAACAATCTGCTCGCTAAACCGTGGTGTGTTGCTAATCTCCTTCGAAAAAGACTAGTTCAGACCGTGACTGGTCCATACTGGTCTCACCGATGGTAGAGAAGGATCAAGTATCCTCTAATGGCATCAACTGAGAAAGGGTTGGCGAAAGAAAAGGAACACGGGGAAAATGCCCCAGCGAAACGTCCCGGCCTATCTCAGCCGATGCTTTGCTCCCGCTCCGCCTCCCATCCCGGAGAAAGCATTACGCCCCTTTGTCTTGCCGAAAAGGCCCACTCTCAACCTCCCTGCATGGCATCTTACCATCCAGGACCGCTCACAAAATCGAAGGCTGGTCTTGCTAACACTAAGGTTAATCACCTGCCGTTTCCAACCAAGGTTATCCGTCAAGAAACGTCACCAATCTCATTTCATCCCCCTCATCACTTGTCGCCCCCCTTGCCCTCAATTCCTACCCCACTACGCATCAACGCCCTCGCCAGTTCACTCGCCCACCATTTGCGCCCAATTAGCGCCCAATTGGTGCCACCCACCTTCCTCTTGCCATCCACCCAATTAGTGCCACCCACCTTTCTATTGCCATCGGTCGGCCGATCTGCTCTAATGGTGCCTGCCTGCTTGCCGCCGCTCGGGCGGGGTGCCTTGTGCCCATTGGCCTGGTGGCCCTGCGTCGGTCGAGGTGCCCTGCCGTGGCGGGAAAAAGCCAGCCAACGGTAGTTGCTGCCCCGTTTCCTCTCCTCCCCCAGGAGTTGCCCCCATGGGAAGACCCAAACGTGCCGAACAGTGGACTCCCGACGAAATCGCCATCGTCCACTGCGTCCAACGCTGTGTCCGCCGTGCCTTTCTCGCTGGGGTCGATCCCCTCTCCGGCCAAGACTACAGCTACCGCCGCGAGTGGATCCGACGCCGCCTCGAGGCCCTCGCCTCGGTCTTCGGCATCGACGTACTCACCTATGCCATCATGTCCAACCACTTGCACGTCATCCTCCGCACCCGCCCCGACGTCGTCGCTCAGTGGAGCGACCGGGAGGTGGCCATCCGGTGGCTACGGCTGTTCCCCGGGCACCGCTTGGAAGAGCATCTGGGAGAGCCGACCGACAGCGACGTGGCGGCCCTGCTGGCCGATCCACAGCGGCTGGACACCGTGCGTCGGCGACTGTCGGACATCTCCTGGCTGATGCGTGCCCTGTGCGAGCCGATCGCCCGCATGGCCAATCGCCAGGACAACGTCACCGGGCGATTTTGGGAGGGGCGATTCAAGGCGCAGCGGCTGACCGACGAAGCCGGTTTATTGGCCTGCGCGATGTACGTGGACCTCAACCCTGTGCGTGCTGCCATGGCCAGCCAGCCCTCCCAGGCCCCCTTCACTTCGGCCTACGATCGGATCCACGCGCAGCAGGGCCAGACGATAGCCTCGGCCGCTTATCCGATCCGATCGATCCCTACCGAGCAGGCGGGGGAGATTCTCCGCACGCACACCTCGGCGCAGATCAAGCAGAGGAAGCAGCGTCAGCGACGCAATCCGACCGGCCAGCGTATTGCCCGCGACGGTTGGTTAGCGCCGTTGTCGGCCGATGCGAGCATTTCGGCGGCCGACCCGCAAGTGCACCGTGGCGGAGTGCGAGCCAGCGACAAGGGGTTTCTGATGCTCTCCTGGGAGGAGTACCGTAAGCTGCTGGAGTGGGTTGCCGCGCAGAGGAGCCCGCTCAGTGGCCATGGCCGCCAGTCGGCCGAGTCGGCCCACTCGACCGATTCGACGGGCAACAGCGGGGGAGCGTCTGGCAAGCCGCCCGCTGGTGTGCAGGGGGTGTTGGCGAAGCTGGGGATAGACGCTGGGTTGTGGTGCGACGTGGTGTGGAACTTTGGCCGCTACTTTGGCCGCAGCACGTGTGCCGGTCGCTCCGAGAGCATGAGTCGGCATGCCGAGCGGACCGGTCGCCGCTGGGCCCGAGGCCAGCGGCTGGCCGATCAGTGTTTTTCCTCCCCGCCGACCTGAGCGCAACTGCCCTGTTAATCCCTGCACCCTTCCTCCAAATCGCGCTGCGGGCCGCACGGGCCGCCCCGGCTCACCAAGGAGCGGTTCGTGGACAGGCTTCTCTGCTTGCTAGATTGTAGGGATCTCACTGCGGGCCGCTGGCTCACCAAAGAGCATCTTGCCAGCCAGCCGCGGCATTCCGGCCAGCCTCCCCCCCCGTTTCCCCCTTATCGGCCTCCATCCACCCCCAACCCTCACAGCATTCTCCCCCTCCCAGTCTCCCTTCCGCCTCCACACCCCCAAATCCACAGCCAGCTCCCACGGAACCGGCCTGCCGGAGGACGGCCCTGCCGTGAGCTGCTATTACCCTGGCCGTGAATCAACCCCACCTACAAAAGCCCAGCCAGCCACAGGGCAGCACCAAATCGAATCCGAACAGCGGGTGGCCCTCAAGTTTCCCTCAAGTTTCCGAGATTTGTGATTCTCAAACCGTTGGCTGCTACCGAATGGGCCAAGGTTGTCGAAGTTCGCGAGTGCACGAAGGTGGGTGGCACCTAAAGGGGAGGTGATGGAACCGGCCTGCTGCTGGACAGTCAGGCCGTGACTGCTATTGCCCTGGCCTTGAATCAACCCCACCTACAAAGCCCAGCCAGCCACGGGGCAGCACCAAATCGAATCCGAACAGCGGGTGGCCCTCAAGTTTCCCTCAAGTTTCCGAGATTTGTGATTCTCAAACCGTTGGCTGCTACCGAATGGGCCAAGGTTGTCGAAGTTCGCGAGTGCACGAAGCGCCGGATTTTGGGGATACGCGGCCTGGTTGGCGGCCGTGTCGGCCATCATGAACGTGGCACCATCGACCAGCTTGGCGTGTCGGCCCCGGAACAGATGCTTCGGATCGACTTGCTGCTGGCACTGCGAGGCAATCGTACCGGCCAGTTCGCGGAGTGCTACGGAACTGAGTTTCGCTCGTGCGCGGCAATAATCCCGTGTGTCCGGATTGATCTTGCCCTGACCGGTCCATTGCAAATAGCTGGCAATTCGGCTGACGGCCGATTGGCAAGCCGCCTCCTTGCCGTCACGAAGTACCTGACTCATAAAGGCCCAGAGCACGATCGAGGTGGTGTAGACCCGTCCGAACATTCCTCCGTGTTTACGGAAGATGCTCTCAATCAGCTCGGCGGTGAGGATCTTCGAAAACGGCAATCCCGGCTGAGCGAAAAAGGCACCCAGTGTCTTCCCAAAATCGAAGCTGCGTTTAGGCGGACAAAATGGTATAGAGGCCATGAGAAAGAGTGGGTGGCACCTAAAGGGGAGGTGGGGGTTGGAGAGGGGCGGCATGTGTGGGGGGGGCGGGGAGGCTAGGTACCGAGGTCGCCGAACAGTGGGGTCGAGAGGTAGCGTTCCCCGAGGCTGGCCATGATGGTAACAATGCGTTTGCCTTTGAACTCTGGGCGTGAAGCGACCTGAGCGGCGGCCCACATATTCGCCCCGGAACTGATTCCGGCGACGATGCCTTCGAGCCGTGCGAGGCGTCTTCCCCACTCAAACGCGTCTTCATCGTCGACTTGAATGACATCATCAAGCAACGAGGTATCCAGGTTCTTGGGGATAAACCCGGCGCCAATTCCTTGAATGCGATGTTTTCCGGGCTGACCGCCGCTGATTACTGGGCTGTGTTTCGGTTCTACGGCGATGGCTTTGAAATCGGGGTTGAGCTTCTTGATGTAGCGCGCCACTCCAGTAATGGTGCCTCCGGTACCTACTCCGGCGACGATGGCATCAATGTTTTGGCCGCTGTCCTCCCAAATTTCGGGGCCAGTGGTGGCTTCATGGATAGCCGGGTTGGCTGGGTTTTCGAACTGCTGGGGCATAAAGGCATGTGGATCCGATTCAGCCAGTTCCTGGGCTTTCGCGATCGCCCCTTTCATCCCTTCCGCAGCGGGAGTGAGAACGAGGTTGGCTCCCATGGCGCGCAGCAGGGCACGTCGTTCGACCGACATCGACTCGGGCATCGTCAAGGTCAACTTGTACCCTTTGGCAGCACACACAAATGCGAGGGCGATACCAGTGTTCCCGCTGGTCGGTTCAATGATATGGGTATCCGGAGTGATCTTCCCCTCCCGTTCTCCGGCTTCGATCATTGCTGCTCCGATACGGTCTTTGACACTATTGAGTGGTTGGAAGAATTCGCATTTCGCGAAAATCGTCGCTCCGCCTTCGGGGGCCAAGCGATTGATACGAATCATGGGGGTGTCACCGATAGCTTTGGCTGCACTTTCGTACCATTTTCCTCGTGGCATGGCAGTTTCCTGGTTCTTTCGTGTAGTTAGGGTCAATTCGTTAGGTTCCATGGGTGCGAACGATACACCACCACGTTCGTAGCACCGTGTGAGGTCCGTCGTGCCTTGGTGCAGAACTGCCGAGGCCTCGCATCGCCACCAGACACAAACCGTCAGCACCACGAATCGCTCGATCGTCGTTGTACAGGTCCTTGGTAGGTCTGCGGGAAGCGGCCAAGACGTCATTGACGCCATGAAGGTTGCCGGCTATTTCAGCCAAGGCGAAGGCAATTCTTACTAAGCCGGATGATAGCATCGCACTTATCATGATGTAGAAAAAGCCCCCACGGATTCAAGGTCGCTTTTCTCATTCGGTCTAGTGCCCCGACGTCATCGGGGAAACAGGCTCGGGTTGGTGATCGAGGGAGATTGTTTCCGAGTACGCCAACGCTCCAGTGCGTCCGTGAAAATATTGAATGATGACCTGCGGGTGGGGGTAAGCGACCCAGCGTGTGCCCCCTTGCTTGGGCGGCATGTTGAACACATTGTTCACTTGGACCACACAATAGAACGGGTAGCAACGCTCGGGGCGGGGAATGTCGGGAAGAACGTAACTTGACCAGCGGATATCGCACCGCCGTGGCCCGGAGTCGTACCAGCCGGTGATTGGGCGATCGCCTTCGTCGAGTTGGGGCACGTGGTTGACGGAATTATGGGGGCCACAACAAAACTCCCAAACATGGTCGCTGATTTTGATAGCAAAGCTGTTGTGCAGATCTCCCGTCATCACCAGCACGGGGCGTTCCAGCGATTCCCAGAACTGCAGCAGGCGCTCGCGTTCGTCCAAGAACGCGACCCACGCTTCCTCTTTGTTCGCTTCGTCAAACTCGAAGCCTCCTGCGCCGCTGTGGGGTACCATCATGGGCACACTGGATACGACGAAAAAGAAGTCGGCATCGCTTTGTTGCATGCTTGTTATCAACCACTGCCATTGGTGTTCCCCCAGCATGGTCAGTCCGGGTTTCATCGGATTCTGCACGTCATGCATTTGGCGATGGCTACGAGTATCCAGCAGATAGAACTCGCAGTTAGCCACACGAAATCGCCCATAATTGCGTCGTCCGATCGAGTACGAAGACTGGCCAGTCGCTACCGCCGGCATGTGCAGCCGCAAGGTGTGTCGATCGACCACCTCCACTATGTCATACACTCGAGAATTGGGATCTCCACTGTCGTCGTCATACTGGATTTCATTGAGTCCAGCCGTAGCGGTCCCCCAATGCACATGAAGATTGGACATCTCGTCCAACGGTAGTGCGGTGAAATCAGCTTGTCGATCGACCAGTAGATCGCTGCCGGCGGTCAGTTCACCGCGCCCAAAATGGATGTCGGCCGCGTGGGCAGTGGGATTCGCCCAGCCCAGGTAGTCATACCACGCTGTGGTGCCAATATCCCGAAATACCGTTCTGCGGTGACGCCGACCAGCAGTACCCGCCCCCCAGATGTCGTTGACCAATTCGTGGTCATCAAAGGTGAAGAAACTGGGCACGCGCCGATGCCATTCGGCCAGGGGAACGCCTCGCGAGAGGTACAACCGGTAATTCTCCCACACCCCAACAATCGTCGGCATGATTTGCACAACGTCCGGAACCTGTGACTTGTCCAGTCGGTGATAGGAGATCCAGGCCTCGGGAGGCGTATCGCGGAGCTCTTCGTAGAGCCAGTCCCCGTTCATGATGTGAAAATCGACTTCGTCGGCAATCCGTTCATTCATCGTCCGATAGGTGGGCAGCGAATGGCCGATCCCATGCAGGGGATTCTGGTTGGCACAACTGCCGATTTCAAAGCGGAAGTTGAATAATCCCCGTGGATTGTAGTTGGGATCGACAAGCGTTTGCTGGTCGGGCCAGGTGCGAAAGGAGTTGACGGTACCTTGCGGATGCCCCTCGATGAACACTTGATAGAAATATCGCGTGTGGGGTTGCAGATTTTCCAACATCACCCATCCCGTACAATCGTCGTGGTATTGCGTAGGTGGCGACACGACCGACTGATCCATCGTTTGTTCGTTGCGCCCGTAACGAACCTCGAATGGGGTGGGCGCTGACGTCCGCGCCCATACTGCCATCGAGCGCGGGCCTGGCCGGCCAAGAATAGGACCGTGTGTCATCGTGGGGGGATCGCTAGCCCGACTGGTGGTGGCCACGGCGAACAAGAAGAGGGCCCCCAGTGCGGGGCGCAGATGCACTCTATTGTTCATGATGATTCTTTCGTTCAGCTGCTTGGGTCCACATCGCTTGTTAGTCGCTTTGTCGTCGAAAAACTGCTGTGGCAACGCCACGCACATTAACCAGTGTGCAACGCAGCATCAACATGGGCGCGATGATGTGCCGGTCGCCTCACTCCCAGTCAGTCTATGGTCTGCGAGGGATAGAGGTTTCACGGCAACGCGATACAATGATTTCGATTTCTTCTGACCGACGGACATTCCAATGCGTTCGCGTCGAGCAAAAGGGAACGATTCGGTCGAGCCACGGCACCACACGCCGGGCCCAACCCATCTTTCGATGGCGCAACTGGAGACATCATGAAAGCAGCTTATTTCGAGCAACCGGGGCCTCCCGAGACGATCCAATATGGCGACCTTCCCGAGCCTCACTGCGGGCCGGGTCAGATTCTGGTGCGAGTTGGCGCGGTTTCGGTCAACCCGATCGACACATATATTCGAGCGGGAGCGAATTTCTTTGAGCTCCCCCGGCCCTACATTCTTGGTTGTGATTTTGCTGGAACAGTGGAGTCGGTTGGCGAGGGCGTCACGCAATTCAAGCCGGGGGATCGTGTCTGGGGGAGTAATCAGGGGTTGTTGGGGCGACAAGGAACCTTTGCCGAAAAATGTGTCGTCGATGCTCAGTGGGCCTATCCTATTCCAGAGAACGTGACAGATGAGGCAGCTGCAGCCGTTGCCCTGGTCGGCATCACGGCTCACCTTGGCCTATTCCGCTGTGGGCAGCTCAAGCCGGGAGAGACGATTTTTATTCGCGGCGGCGTCGGTGGCGTTGGTTCGATGGTCGTGCAGATGGCAAAAGCGATCGGCGCCAAGGTCATTGCCACCGCCGGTGGGGCCGAAAAGGTCGAGCTCTGTCGCTCGTTAGGTGCCGACCATGTTATCGACTACACCTCGCAAGACATTCGCTCGTCGGTGCAATCGATTGCTCCGGATGGCGTGCACTTGGTTTGGGAGACGTTGCGCGAACCGGATTTCGACCTCATGGTTGACCTGGCCGCTGAGCAGGGGCGGCTAATTCTCATGGCGGGTCGGGACGCTCGGCCACCGTTTCCTGTAGGTCCGTTCTACGTCAAGTGTCTGTCGCTGCACGGATTCGTAATGTTCAAGATTCCTGCGGAAGAACAGGCGAAATGCGCTGCGGACATCAATCATTGGCTATCCACTGGCAAGCTGCGGCCACTGATCGACCGCGTGCTCCCGCTCAGTCAAGCGGCCGAGGCGCACCGACTTCAAGAGTTGAATACGATCGAGAAGAAGAGCTGCCTGAAAGGCAAACTGGTGCTGAAACCATAGAAAGAAGACCTGGCAGGTGCACCGATAAGCCGGGTTCTGTCTACGCCTCGCCTGCCTGTTGGGCAACACGATGACGATGGGTGGTCATTTATCTAGGCCAACAATTGCTCGTTGGCTCCAGCGGTCTACCCGACGGTAGCTAACGACGCGAGCAACGTCGTGCCCAGCCCTGGATTGCAGGGTTGGACTTCCGTCTGTTTGACCTTGCATCGGGCGGGGTTTACCGAGCCAATCGAGTCACCTCGATTGCTGGTGAGCTCTTACCTCACCGTTGCACCCTTACCACGCGTCGCCTGACCATTCTTCCTCGCCGCGGTGGCGGGGAAGACCGGCGTGCGACCGTTCGGCGGTCTGTTCTCTGTGGCACTTTCCCTCACCTTGCGGTGGGTCGGCGTTACCGACCGCCCTGCTCTGCGAAGCCCGGACTTTCCTCTTCCATCGTGGATGGAAGCGACCACCTGGCGCACCTGCCAGTGTCCACGTTATCCATTCTAATCGATACCCTGGAAACGGTGGCAAGGCTGTCGTAAAACTAAGCGCTGTCCGAGAGAGTTATCGTCCCAATCATGAATCTTTCTTGCCGGTGAACTGGTGCGTTGCGGAAGGCTCGACGTTGTTTCAGAAAACTGACCAGCGGGCGCAGGTGGCGTATTCGGTGCCGAAAGCATGGGCTAGCGTCGGCGCAGCACCGGTCGTTGATGCGGTTCAGGCAAATCCCAAGGACTCGTTCGACCGGGAAGGCAATGCGCGGGGAGTAGATGACGGTGAGCACAACTGAGATCCGGCCAATTTCGAATCGAGACATTCCCCAGCTGTGCAGCCTGTGGAATGCTCACTCGCATGCGGTCGGCATTCCGGCCACGTTGACTAGCCAACAGTTGGAGGTGCTCGTTCTGGGAAAACCTTACTTTGCCATGGAAGACTTGTGGGTAGTGGCCGAGCCGATGACGGGGCAGTTGCTGGCGGCGCTACTGGTCGGCCCCACGGCGAGCGTCGACCTTTCGGACTGGGACACCACGAGTCGCAACGTTCAATGGTATGTCGACCGCGGTCGGGGAGAGTCGTGGCTGGGCTCTTTACTGGAGGCGGCGCTTGCTCAACATCCACCTGACACTCGCTGGACGGTGGGTGCGACGGCCCCGCGCGCGGCGTTCGCGCTTAGTGATGGATGGTGCGATGCGATGTCGTGCTGGACCAATTCTACGGCCGCCGCGACGCTCACCGCGCTGGGATTTCGGCCTATCGATCAATGGCAGACGTGGCACTTGGACCTGCCGCGTTTTCACCCGCCAATGGATCGCGTGCAGTTGAGCATGCGCAGGGCGGTGGCGGTGGAGCGTGAGCTGGAGGAACCGCGATTGCCATGGTGGTTGGCTTGTGTTTTGGGCCATGCTGACCTCTACCTTTACCGCATGGTGTCGCGTGACGACGGCACCCCGCTCGGTGATGCCATGGTGTGGGGCGTGCCATTAGAGATTGACGCACTGCGCGACCGCGTCTGGCTATACCCCCCACCATCTCCAACCGATCCGGGGGTGGAAGCAACATTGACCTTCCTGCTGTCGGAACTTGCCCGCGATTTGCAGTCCCAGCACGTGATCTCAATCTCCACTACCGTCCGCAGAGAGGACCAAAGCTTGAGTAAGGTATTGTCGCGCTTAGGTTTTCAGCCAACCAGCGCCGGTACCGTCTACGCGCGCTAGCCTGAATTGCTTCTGGCCGCGCTACATCATGCCTGCGTGGTGCAGTGATCGAGGTCAAGCCTTGTCGACCACTTGTCCGAAGAGGGCGCCATGGTCAGCCGTCGTCGTGCGTCGTAGGGCGGCGCGGTGAGCGTGAGGTTACTTCCTCATTTACGTACAGGGGAACAGTTCCCAGAGCAACTGGGCCTCCCGGCCAGCGGTTTGGCCTTCAGCAGAGTGAAGCGACTATAATAGAATCGAAGCCTGGGAGGTTTGCTGCAGACGAGCGTTCAGCGCGGAAATCGAAGCATCGAACCCATCTGCCGGTTCAAGAAAGTCCCAGAGCCAGAATAGTAGGTGCATCTATCGGTAAGCGACGCCATTGAGGAGACTTGACCAAGCAGTGCGAGAAAAACTTCGTTCGCAGGAGAAAGTGACGGAACGATCCGTGTTAGCCCGCGTGATTGGTCCGTCGGACAAGTTCACGGAAGAACCCTTGGAGGAAATGACCGGGTTGGCAACTACGGCTGGCACGGAAGTTGTCGGTGGCGTGTGCCAGCGTCGTGACACACCGGACCCTCGGACCTATCTCGGCAAGGGGAAGGTGCACGAACTGAAGCAGCTGGTCAAGAACTTGGAAGCCGATGTGGTGATCTTCGACAATGACCTGTCCCCCAGCCAGACGCGCAATCTCGAGAAAGAGATCGGCAAGCGGGTGGTGGATCGCACCGAATTGATTCTCGATATTTTCGCTTCCAATGCGCGGACGCACGAAGCCCGGTTGCAGGTCGAGTTGGCACAGCTTGAATACTCGCTCCCGCGGCTGAAACGCATGTGGACGCACTTGTCCCGCCAGACGATGGGCGTGGGAATGCGCGGGCCGGGTGAAAAGCAATTGGAAGTCGACCGGCGGTTGATCGAAAAGCGGATACATGAGCTGAAGCAGAATCTGGCCAAGGTCGAGCGTCGCAAGCAGCGCGAGGTCGAGGGCCGGCGCGATTACATCACGGTATCCTTGGTCGGCTACACCAATGCCGGCAAGAGCACGCTGATGAATCGCCTGACCGACGCCGGAGTGGAAGCGGTGGACAAGCTGTTCGCCACTTTGGACACTCGGACGCGGCGGTGGAATTTGCCCAGTTGGGGACCGGTGTTGTTGAGTGATACGGTCGGTTTCATCCGCGATTTGCCGCACCATCTGGTGGCCAGTTTCCGGGCGACGCTCGAAGAGGCACGGCAAGCGGACCTGCTTCTGCATGTGGCCGACGCCAGCAATCCAGCCGTCCTCGAGCAAATCTCCGCCGTCTATGCGGTGTTGCAGGAGCTGGGGATCGACGAGAAGCGGACCATTTTGGTGATCAATAAGATCGACGTGCCCGAAGCACGGCAACGGGCCGAGATCGTGCGAAATCGCTATCCGCGGGCCATCGCCATCAGTGCTCGCAGCGGAGTTGGCTTGACGGAGTTTGCCAAAAAGGTCAGCGAGGAGCTCAGTCGCGGCTTTGCCTCGATCAGCCTGCAGATACCCATCGACGATGGCCGCACTATGGCCTGGTTGGCCAAGGTCGGCGAGGTGCGCAGCAAACAGTTTCACGAACAGTTCGTGGAAATGCATGTGCGGCTACCGGTGCGACACGTGGGACGCTTGCTGCGCGAAGGGCACACGATCGAATCGCGTGATGGCCGTGATTGGGCGTCCATCCTGCCTGCCGATCCGGAACCGTGGGAACTGCAACCGCCTACGATCGGCAGAGCCGTGGGACAGTCCGACGACACCACGATGCTCGCCGATGAAGAAGTGGCCTAGCCGTCACCGATTGGCTGGTCCCTGCCGTTGGTAATGCACGTCGCCGTGCGGTCCCGGCGTCCGTGCCCCAGCATGTCGGCTTGTCGTTCCCTCCGCCCGGCCGTGGCCCGCCGGAATGGGAATTGGTAGGGAACGTCTGGCGGCGCCGCTCCCGGTGGGTATGAGGGGCCTATCGTTTTCCATCGACGGCAGCTCCTCTTCTCCGCAGCCGCCTTGAGCCAGCGGGCACCGCGGTGGCTTCTTCGCTGCTGCTGGCCAACCGATGGGCAGCCGCGGGAGCACGCTCGCAGTTGCTGCTCCGTCGCCGGTGGCTACCACCAAGTACTCCAGAGCTCGCCCCGAGCCGCCTGAGTCACCAGGCCGCTGACAAAAGTGGCCGTAGTGCTTCCGACCAGCAGGGCTGATACACTGAAGTCGGACTTAATCGGGGCGAGAACCTCGCTGCAGACGTGGCTTCGGAGCGGACGCGGCCTCGGTGTAGCCTGCGGCGGAAGGTTTTGAGCTAGCTACCAACGCTTTTCCCAACGAGCATCCATGACTGACCCATCCACCACGGCACCTGGCCGTCCCGAGCGACTACCGGCCGAACGTTTCTACCTGGTAATGACTGAACGCGCCGAGAAAACAATCGAGTTGATCGAACGGCGCAGTGCTGTCCTCGCGTGGCTGCGCACTTTTCTGTTTGTGGTAGCGACGGTCGGTCTCCTGCTCGGCTACGGCGCCGATTGGTACGACCGATGGTGCTTGCTCATCGGCTGGAGTGCAGCGTTCGGTTTCTTGGCGGCCGTTATCTATCACGAACGACTTCGTCAACGACGGCAGGAGTGCGATGCGGAGATCGCCTTGTTCGCTCATCTGCGGGCACGAACGCTGCGGCAATGGGAACAATTGCCAGCGGTTCCGATTCTCGCCGAGTTCGAAGACGTGATCTACGCCGACGACCTCGACGTGGGCGGTCGGGGCAGCTTGCTGGCCCTCCTGTCGTTAGCACGGACCAGCATGGGAAACCGCTGTGTGCAATCGTGGTTGTTCCACCCGGCCGATTGGCCGATGATTCAGCAACGGCAACGAGCAGTGCAGCGGTTGGCCGCGATGCGAGAAATGCGCATCGAATTGCTGCGACAGTTAGCCGCGCACCAGAAGCGAAACGGCAGCGAATATGGACTGTCCGCCTGGGCATCGCAACCCGATTGGTGGTCGGGGCGACGATGGGCGCGCGCGGCGGCATGGCTCGGTCCCGGCCTCGTGCTTCTTGGGGCAATGGGTTTGGTTTGGTGGAGTCTAGGCAGTCGGACAACCGATGCCCAATGGGCCATCAGTCTGGTGGCCACGGGATTTGCCATCAACATGTTCGCCACGCTCGCCTGGGGCGGGCCGATCCACGGCATCTTTCAACAGGTTGCCGGTAATCACCGTGCCGTAGAACGGTTGGTGGCGATCTATGAAACGTTGCAGGAATTGCCGCACGATGTCCCGTTACTGAAAGAGATATCGGAAGTCGCCGGCCACCGCGCAGACTGTGCCCTGGTGGGCTTCCGCCGTTTGCGGCGCATCGTGCGCCTGGCCACTCTGCAGCGGGATCCACTGTTGTATTTTGTCTATCTGGCCCTGCAACTGACCATCGCTTGGGATTTTTACATCTTGTGGTGGTTGGAGCGGTGGAAGAAGCAGTTTGGTTCCGCCGTTCCCACGTGGTTGGATGCCCTCGGCAGGTGTGAAGCTCTGATTAGTGCGGCCACGTTGGCCGATGAGAATCCAGCCTGGTGTTATGCTCAACCGCCGTCGGACGCCAACACGGCCATGCATGCCGAGGACCTCGCCCATCCGCTACTACCGGATCGCGGGCGAGTAGCCAACACCTTCACCCTCGACATCCACGCACCCTTGATGTTGGTCACTGGGTCGAACATGGCCGGCAAAAGCACGTTTCTGCGGGCCATCGGTACCAACCTACTGTTGGCGCGCGTCGGGGCTCCCAGTTGCGCCAGCCAATTGAGCACCGAGAATTTTGAATTGGCCACCAGTATCCGCCTCCGCGACAGCCTCCAGGATGGCATCTCGTTCTTCATGGCCGAACTGCGGCGCATTAAACGGATTGTGGAAATGGCGGAAAAGGCACAGATGGCACGCCACGACGACCCGTCGGTTCCGCGCATTCTGTTTCTACTCGATGAAATCTTGCAAGGAACGAACAGCCGTGAGCGGTTGCTCGCCGTGCGCAAGATTATCATGCGGCTGCTTCAGGCGGAAGCCGTCGGTTTCATCAGCACGCACGACCTTGATCTCGCCGCGTACGAGGAAATTCAACGGGTTGCCCAAGTAGTCCACTTCCGTGAATACTTCGTGCGGCACGGGGATGAGGAGGTGATGCAGTTCGATTATCGGCTGCGTCCGGGACCAACCCCCACGACCAACGCGTTGAAACTTTTGCAGCTGGTTGGACTGGACAACGACGCAACGACCTCGGAAGCCCCCTCGTAGCGCGTCTGGCCAGCAGATCACTTCAGCAACTCGACGCCGGCAATCCGGGCTGCGGTTTCCGAGAGGGCGCGCAGCGACGTCGGTTGAAGATCCCGCAAACGGCGAGCGCCGCACCGTTGCATGAAGTATCGCAACTGCTTCTCCGCCTCCGCCAGACGCTCCTCGATGGCCTGAGAACCATCGTCGTCGCCCCCCCAGGTAATCCCCGCCAACATGCCACTGCCCACTTGAGCTGTCGAGGCAGTCAACAGGGGAGTCAACCACGCATCGATGGCATGGACGTTCGCCCCCAGCGCCAAACACACCAGTCCCTCCCAGGGATCTTCGATCCGCGCATCGACGATAATGGCTACGCTGCGATCGGTGTCCTCCTCGATCATAATGCGCGTTTGGCGAATGGCGGCAACCAGACCCGCGCGCGTAGCATCCAGCGTGGGATCGTGCACCAGCGTCACAAAATCGACGTCTCCCTCGAGACATCGCATCACGTCCTCCTGGCGACAGGGAACGGGAATAGCAATGCCGACTGCCGCATGGCAATCGAGCGCCGAACGCAGAGCGTTGAAGAAGCCAAAACGACGACGTGAATGCGACAATTCACTGGGCCAGCCCCACAGTCCAGTGTGGCGATCGCGCAAATCCAGTTCCACCAAATCGGCAGTGCGCAGTTCCTCGAAATCCCAAAGATCGTTACGAAAAATTCGGCAGAGCCGCAGCGGCGCGTCCTGGCGTGAAAAACCGGCCAACGCATCTTTCGACACGGTAACGACAGCCTCGCGAGCGCGCAATGCCTTGCAAATCGCCTCCCATTTCCCACCTGCCTGCTCGGGCGTTATGCCGCGCACGATCCAGGGCGTGTGGAGACTCAAAGCGCGATCGGGGCCCAACCCGTCGATCATCACCTCCGTGTCGTCGACTGTTTCCTTCACCTGATAACCCGCGCTGTTCAACGTTTCGGGCATCAGCATTAGATTTCGCAGTACGTCCTTCATTCCTGTGGCTCCCGAGGTCGATAGACCCGAAAATCCTTGACGTCTCCCTTGATCCCGGCGCGGGCCAACAGCAGGCTCAACCGCAACGCCTCCGCGCTCTTCATCCGCACTTCGCGAACTCCCGACGCTGGTTTGGCCGTCCCCCGCACGAATATCGTCCCACCCACCATGTTCAGCCCCAGCTCGGCACCGCTACCATTGCACAACACCAGATCTCCACCGCTCATGCCACAGCCGGCTCGATCGCCACAGGTACTGCGCACGACGATGTCGGCTCCCGCTAAAGCATAACCGCAGTCATTGCCTGCTTTCCCGTGCACACCGAGGAATCCTCCTTTGGCGAATGCCCCCAAAAAATCGTCCGCAGAATTTCGAATCAAGAGACTTCCTGATTCCATCTGATAAGCAGTACATGCACCGCAAGAACCATGCACTTCGATTTGTGCGTCCGCACCCAAGAAATAAAAATAATTTCCCACGTCTGCTGCGAACTGCAGATGAATCCCCTTGCGCAATCCCGCAGCCACTCCGGAGACCGTTGCCGGAAGATTTACCACATTCGCTTCGATCGGAGGTGTGAGAGAGCGCAAGTAGGCATTGAACTCCAGCAGGCTCCGAAAGGCCATCGCATCGATTTCAACCACCGAGTGTTCCGCTTCGCTGTTCATTCCGCAGCTCCCCTCACCTTCTGCCGTAACTCGTCGGCCAATTGCCGAACCTCCTCCACCTGACTAACCCACAGGCTCGCCACGTAGGCCCCGACACCAACGGGTGCCGCCAGCCAGGTATTCCCCAATCCGCTGGCGTAGACAGCATGACTGCACAGGCAGGCAAGCAGTGAACATACGGTGGCCAGCGCCACGTACCGACCACATCCGGCAAAAAATCCATCACCGATCGTACGACGCAGCAGGACAGCCATGGTCGCCGTCGACAAGAGAAAGTAGGCACTAGTGGCTATTGGAATCGCCCACAATCCCCACCATCGGAAGAGGCTCACTTTGGCAATTACCCCCAGCAACATCCATCCCAGTCCTACAAAGGTCGGCGTGCGAGTATCCCCTAATACATAGAAAGTGCGGGCCAGCAGTTCGCCGCTGCTCGCTCCTATGAAAACTCCCAACAGGGCTACCGTAAGCCCCGCAACCAGTCGCCCTTGTTCCATGGTGAATTGTCCACGGACCAGAAGGTCTTCAACAATACGTTGCGCGAACACTCCAAATCCCACCGCTATCGGCACGATGAGCAACACCATACGACGAACGGCAATGGCCAATTGCCGCGCCAACTCCCCCCGCCCGGACCTTACCCAATGCTCAGCAAGCTGTGGAAAGACGATCAATGATAAACTGCTCGTTCCCATTGACAACAAGGCGGCAAGGAATCGCTGGGCGTAGTAGATGGCGGCGATTGCCCCGGCCCCTTGCAGTCCATCGGCCAGGGTCCGATCGACGAGTGGATCAAGGCGCACGATCGCGGCACCGGTCATCAAAGGCCACAGGCCGATCACCAGCCGCCCCAGGCTCGCGGCGTCGGCCCGCGCGGGGCACCAGTGACGCAGCATGGGAAGCAGATGGATCGCTAAGCTGACGGCCGACCCCAAGTTGATTGCCCAAGCGAAGTAGGCAATATCCGCCGCTCCTCGCCACCATACCAGGAGCAGGCTGGAGGTCACGCCGATCACCCCCGCCCAAGCAGGCAATTGAAAACGATGCCGTGCGTGGTAGACCGCCTGCGCCCAGGAGATCCCACTGGTCAACACTACCTGCAGGCTCAGGATCCGCAGCAACTGGATCGTTTCCGCTCTGGCCACTCGCGACAGATCATCGTACAGCAGGTCGCAGATGGCAGGACTCAGAACCAATACCGCCGCGCTTACCGCGCCAGTCAACAGTCCGGTGAGGCGTCCGGTATACCACGCCAGCTCCCACCCGGCGATCGATCGAACATCTTGACTGAATCGCGACACCAATTCCGGCACTAAGACGTACGCCAGCGATCCAGTAAGCATGGCGGCGATCACTGTGGGGACCGCCAGCGCGGCAGCCAGCGCATCAGCCTGTGTGGCGAGTGCATAGGTGGTCGCCAGATGCCGGAAAAAAAGAAACTGCAGCATGATCTGCAGAATCGACGTCAGCGAGATCACCACCACGTTGACCGCCGTGCGGCGGGTCGAGGCCGCACGCAGCGGTGGGGCGGGATCGTTCTGGGGAGCAGAGGAGGCAGCCGTCATCGTTGCACAGTCTTTCGCCAGCGAGTCGGATTCGTCGGACCGGCCGATTCCACCAGTGCCGCGATGAGCTGCTGCATGGTGCCCCCCCAACGCAACAAGCCATGGTGCTGCAGCACGTACTCCCGCCCCCGGTTAGCTCGCTCCTGCACCACGGCGGCATCGGCGGTTCGCAGTTGTCGCATAGCATTGCAAACGGCTTCCGCCGACATGGCGTTACTGACCCATCCTCGTCCGTCGCTCAATAACGTCACGAGATCGTCGCTACACGGCGTCGCGATCACTGGCCGTCCCAGCACCATCGCCTCGAGGGCGACGTTGGGTAGTCCTTCATACTGACTGGGAATCAACAGGCCCACCGCGCGGCGCATCAGGGGAAATGGGTTGTTCACCGCGCCACAGAAACGGACGCAGGAGTCGAGCTGCAGTTGCTGACAAAGCGCCTGCAACTGGGCACGCAAAGGACCATCGCCGACCAGCAACAACTGCTCGCCCTCGGCAGCGGGAATCATTCGACGATATGCGGCAAACGCTTCCAGTGCCCGCTGATGTCCTTTTTCGGCAGTCATCCGAGCGACCATCAGCCAATAAGGTCTGCCCCGGCATTCGGCATCCGGCGCTGACCACTGCTGCTGCGCGGCCCTTTCGATCGCTTCGGCGTCGACGGCGTTAGGCACTACCGTGATGCGGTCGAGCGGTAGGCGGAAGTACTCCGCGGCGTCTTCCGCAACGGCGCGCGAGACGGCGATGATGACCGACTGCGGGGACTGATAATAACGAGCGAGAAGGTATCGCTTCCACCGATGGAACCTCTCCCTGGCCTGGCCAAAATCCCGGCTGGGAGGGCTGGTGATCACCGAGATGCGCGGGATCGCCAGACGTCGACACGCGGCCCCGGTAACCAGCGTCATATGGTAGGTGCGATCGTATACCACATCGATGGCGCGACGCCGCAAGATTTCCGTCATATGCGCAATCTGCGCACGACGAATACGTCCCGGCCACCACAGCCGAGCGTGGTAGTGGGAAAAGAAATCGTGGATCGGCACCCCAGCAGGGACGCGCTCCATCAGCGTTCCCCGACGATGCAAGAGATAGATTTCCCGCAGGAAATGCTCTGCGGGCAACACGCGAACCAACTGGACCAATTGGCGTTCGCTGCCGCCTGCCTCCAAGGAGCTACCACATGCCAAGACGCGGATCGTCACGTCATCAGGACTCCGATTCCAGAAAACTGCGAATGCGAACGATCTGTGGCTGCGCCCATGGTTTATCGGCGTACAACGTCAGAATATCGCGGTAGAAGGATTTTAACGCGGCTCCCGACAACGACTGCTCGGCAGATTGGATCAATGCCTCCAGTTCCACGGCCGCTGGTGGCACCTCCTTGGAGATGGGGCGCTGCGTCGTCTGCGCGTACCGCGCCAGTTCCACCAGACGTTGTTCGTCGCGGGCAAGGTTGTCGATTTGACCGAAGACGTCGAGGAAGGCAGCTAGCTTTTCTCGCGCGCGGAGCGGATTCTCCTCCCGCGCGGTCATACTATCCAGGAAGGCTTGCTCCAGTGCGCTCAGTGCCTCTTCACCGCCTCGCGACACCCTTCGGCGCAACGATCGCGTCCACCGAGTAAGCTCCAGTTCATTGACCAGCGCTTGCAATTCCTCGGCCCGTGCGTCGTCGGGAAATCTGGCCAGGAACTGTTCGATCTCGTCACGTACGTCAAGCAATTGACCGTCGTCCCCGGAATCAACGGCCTGCATCACCTGAGCGTACAGCTCGTCGGCGGTGGGAGGTTGCAGCGTCTTGACGATTACCCCCACGGCAACCAACAGCAGGACGACGATACCCAAAATCGACGCCATATGCAGCCAATCTCGCCCTGGCTCGGTACCCCGCTCCTGTTCCAACCATAGGAATGATTCCGGCTCCTCGTCCTGATCGTCGTCCACGGCGTGGTAGCGACTTGGCCCCGTTCCCGTCACGGCGCTATGACCGCCCGGTGCCGCAGAGGCTTCGACCGAGGGACTGTGCGTGAAGTCATCGACATCGATTACCGAGGACTGGGTTTCCGACGCGCTTTGTCCGTCAGGCAACAATTGCTGCAGGTCTTGAGCCGCCACGGTCACTTCGTCATCCCCGATGGAATCAACCTTCGCGTCGAACTTCGCCGACTTCCCTGGAGCGGCGATGGTTTCGCCGGTGCGAGGCGGCGACTTGGCCGCTTCGGTCACTCGCAAGTCATCATCATCGATATCGGACAGATCGAGGGACGTCATCTCCGGCCCGATCGCCTCGCAGGCATCCCCCGTCGGTGCCCCGGACTTCTCACTCGGCGATGGTTTCTTTCCCACCGTAGCATGCTTCATCGCCAACAAGCGATTGCGAACCACCAGTGCGGTGGGGGGGCGTCGCGAAGGGTCTTTTTCGAGCAACTCATAGACGATCTGGGCCAACTCCGGCGGCACCTCAGGGGCTTTCTCACTCAGGCTGGGAACCGAATGGTAGCGCACGGCGTAAAGCACTTCGGGCACGCTACGCGCCGCGAACGGAGGCTTGCCAGCCAACAGGGCGTACATGACGCAGCCGAGGGCGTACAAATCGCTCCGCGCCGTCACCGGCTTCCCCTCCGCTTGCTCCGGTGGCATGTAGTCGGCCGTGCCGATCACCGCCCCCGCAGCGGTCACTTCGCTGGCACCGAACAATTTGGCGATACCAAAATCCGTTAGTTTGACGGTTCCCCCCGAGGCCACCAGCAGGTTGGCAGGTTTCAAATCGCGGTGAATGATTCCCAAATCATGGGCATGCTTGAGGGCACCGGTGGTTTGAATCCCCACCTCCAGAACATCTTCCCACGGGATTCTCCCGTGCTTGCGGAGGTGCTGTTCCAGGGAATTGCCTTCCACGTACTCCATGGCATAGAACAGCAACCCTCGCTCCTCGCCATAGCCGAGCAGAGTAACGATGTTCGGATGGCGCAGACGTTTCAGCACTTCCACTTCGGCGGCGAAGCGACGGCGGAATTTCATTTGGTCGGCGATCGCCGGCGAGATGACTTTGATCGCCACCGGTTCTCCGCTACGTTGATGCACTCCCTTGTACACCACCCCCATACCACCGCGTCCCAGTATGGATTCCACGCGGTAGGGGCCAAGGAATTCAAGATCAAGTTGCATGGTTGTGGGCCTAGAGGAGAAGTCGTCCAATCACGCGGGCTGGCAGTCCGGACATCATGGCTACAATCGTAGCATCGCGCCACTTTCTGCGCGGAGCATCACATCGCGCCGGCACAAGCTAGGGAGCCGCAGCCCATGTTATTGTACGTCAGTCAACAGTTCGAGAACCATCAAACGGGCCACCATCCCGAATGCCCCGCCCGCACAACCCGGCTGAATCGGTTGCTGGAAGAGACCGGTTGGCTGGAGAGAGCCACCGTGCCCCCCTGGAATCCAGCTTCGCGAGAACAGTTGCAATGGAACCATAGTCCGGAATATGTGGATCAATTGGAGCGCTGGTGCCGCGAGAATGCCGGGCAGATCGAAGCCGACACGGTGGTCAGCCCGGGATCGTGGGAGGCAGCCCGATGGGCAGCCGGTGCCGCCATCGATGCCGTGCGGCGGGTGCTGGCGGGTGAAGCAGCGACGGCCTTCTGCGCCATTCGTCCGCCGGGACATCATGCCCTCCCTGACAGGCCCATGGGGTTCTGCCTGGTGAACAACGTGGCGTTGGCAGCGCATGCTGCTCTGCGGTGCGGAGCAGAGCGGGTGATGATCATCGATTGGGACGTCCATCATGGTAACGGCACGCAAGAGGCTTTCTATGCGGACGGGCGAGTGGCCTTCTATTCGATCCACCGCAGCCCCTTTTATCCCGGCACGGGAGCCGCAGACGAACGGGGCGTCGGGGCCGGAGAGGGTTGGATTCTCAACCGCCCGGTACCGGCAACGATTTCCACCAAGGCCTACATCGAGCTTTTTTCCGAGGACATTCAGCTGCTGGCCGAACGGACCGATCCCCAGCACCTACTCATCAGTGCAGGATTCGACGCCCACCGCGGCGATCCAGTTGGTGGGCTCTGCCTGGAAGAAGAGGACTTCGCGACGCTCACGGCCATCGTACAGTCGGTTGCTCAACGTCGAGGAATCCAGGGAATCGTCAGCATGCTCGAAGGGGGCTACCACCTCGAGCATATGCCGCGCAGCGTGTTGGCTCATATCCAACAGCTGGCTCACTGACCCGACGACGTGTTCCTCAGGCCACCGTCAAGCCGTAGGCGGGTCGTTGCGCGGTGGGTTCAATTCCAAGGATTCCCCACCGCTACCGCTTTCGCTCTGTGAATCACTGCCACTGCCTCCCGCCTCGTTGTTCGACGGTGGCGGAAACACGGACTCGGCCTGCGGAGCGGCCATGTCGCCCTGGCCGTTTCCATTATTCGCCGAAGCCCCCGAGTTGTCGGCGGCATTCCCTCCCGCACTCGATGAATTCGACGAGCTGGACGAAGCCTGCGCATCCTCCTCGGGTATTTCAATTCGTTGCATCGACCGGTCACCCAATGAAGGTGGCACATCGGCAGGATCGGTACTCGAACCGGCCGCCCCTTGGTTGCCAGTGGCGGAGCTGGACGGTGCTGGTCGAGGCTCTCCATAGATCACTCGCTCGATCACCTCTCCGGCACACGGATCGCCGGCTACGGGCATCAGCGAACTGCGTTCAACCGACAATGCTGCTGAGTAGGGATCGTAGTAGCTGAGCACCGTGGGACTGTGCACGACGCGTGGCACGAGCTTTCGCACCGTGTACGGTTCATACCGTGCCACACGGCGCGGCACCTTTACTTTTGTCGTCACCGCCTCGGTTTCATAATACTGCACCGGGACCTCTTCTTCGACCGTCTCCACTTTGTACGTAACTCGCTCCACGGTCTTCGGACGCACCATCTCTTCTTCGACCCACTCGGTGACCGTCACCGGCACCTTACGCACTACTTCTTGAGTGACCGGTTTGCGAATGGTGTAGGGAACCTTGCGCACCTCCTGAACTGGCTCCATGCGGGTCACCGTCACCGGCACTTGTTCCTCGATAACCTCGGTCTCCATGCGGGTTACCTGAACCGGCACTTGTTGTTGAACGGTGGTCGGCATCAACGTCGTCTTGGGTACGACGACCGGTACCGGGTTGGGCTTGTACTGGATCTGAGCAAAGGTTCGCGGCGGCCCCGTGTAGGGTACCCATCCCAAACCACCGCGGCGATAGGCTACGGTGCCATCGGCGGCCACATGCATGCCCCCGGGGACCCAGCGCAGCAAATAGCGAGTATCGCCTGGCTGCACCATGGGCTGGGCAACGTATTGCCCTTGGTCGACAACCGTTTGCTCATAGGTCGTCACTGGCTGGTAGGTCACGTAGTTCTGAGTCTGCAACTGAGTTTCCACCACCGGCCGCTGGACCACACGACGCTGCGTTTGGTAAGTGGTCTCCGTAACCGGTCGGTAGGTGGTATACGTCTCTTCGCGTTCGGCCGTTTCCGTCACATAGGTCGTCTGCAGAACACGCTCCTCCTTGAAAGTCTGCCGCGTGACAGGACGACGGACGATGTAGCGTTCTTCAACCGTCGAGGTTTCGACGACCGGCTTGCGCACCGTCTTCGTTCGTTTCTCCAGCCGCGTTTTGAGAACCGGGCGGTAGGTCGTAACCTCTTGCTCCTCGTACACGGTCTCGTAGACCACCCGCATGCGCTGCTCGAGCTGCTCCTCGTAGACCGTTTGGGGCTGGACGCTATAAACAGGACCGCAAACTTGGGCCACCGCGGCGACCGGCATCACGGCGCCCATGGTAGCCAGGACGGAGATGTGCACAGATCGAAGCTTCATACTACCACCGTTTTTCTGCCATGGAGTCATGCATTCGCACCACGTGCGATCGTAATCCAACAAAGCCTGCGAAGCTCCATCTCCTCTGCGGCGGATCCTTCACCCCGTGCGACGGGTTTGCCCTGGCACCGCTTCAATCGCAGCCCAGGCGGCAATCCCTCGTGTCATTATGGCACGTCACGGAACCCGTTTCCACGATCGTCACCACCGCATCGCGACAACCCGCCAAGCAATACCAACTCCTCGGCAAATAGCATGCCATTTTCTCCATCCTGGTCAGTTGGTATCGGAGAACGGGCAGGCTGTCTCTGTGTTAGCAATGTACGTGACTGAGTCTCCAGTCCATAGGCGGAGTTTAGGAAGAACGCCAGAAGAGAAAAAGAATCCCCTGGCCAAGTTCCGATTAGGCCGATTAGGCAAGACCGACTGCCTGCCGAATAGGGAAAGCTAGCAAAGAATCTTGGCACTACGGCCGGTTCCCCGCCAGCAAGGCCTGGCGAATTGCCTGGCGAACCGCTTCATCATTTTCGCGGCTGAGGAGCATCCGTAACTGACGTCGCACCTCCTCATCCATCATCGTTCCCAGCAGCGCCACCGCCCGTCCACGCACCTCTGCTTGTCCATCCGAGGCCATCCACAACAGCCATTGCCGAGGATTCAGATCCTCTCGCCGCAGAATTACGTCGAGTAACTCGAGGCGTACCGTCTTCGACCCCCGAGCCAGGGTAACCGCCAACTCCAAGTCCTGGTCGGACCACCCTCTGGATTTCAGCGCCAAGGTGGCAGCTTGGCCGATCTTTGGTTGAATACTGCCGAGCAGCCGCACCAACTGGTCGTCTGGTAACCGATCGATGCCCTCCAGAGTGACCGGCTCATCAACCACCATGCGTTTTAGCGGAGCATCGGCCATTCGATGCACAACAACGGCCGTCGGCTGCAGGTTGGTTGCCTGCCCGGCGGGGACCATGCCATCAGTGTTGGATATCAAGCGATACCTGGCACTTGGCATCGCACCACTTGAATCCGGCTTTTCAGTGGGAGCAGGCGCCGCTGGTGGTGCAGCCAGTGAAACCAACGCGGCGGCATTTTCAGCATCTTCCTTCGTTCCTCCGACCACCCGCCTGTAGGAAGGCATTTGCACGACGGGCTGTTGGGTTGCCCCATGGCCTGCCGAACTCTCCCCTGCGGGACCAGATTCTGCTGCCGACGCCTCACGGGCAGAGAAAGCGGTGGGAGGGAACTCATCATTCGCTCTGCCATCGGACAACGTCGCGCTCACAGCCGACGGGAAGTCGCCGGCCGCGCCAGGGACGCCTGCCGCCTGCGGCCTGTTCGTCGTCGCCCCTTGCTGGTCATCGCTCAGCTCCGACGTGGGAGGTGGCGGTGGCGTCTGCAGACCTGCTGAGGAAGAACGCGTGGCTTGGGGGGGCACGGCCGAAGCATCGACCATGGCGGAGTCGATTTCCAACGCCGCGGCGGTGGCTTGGCCCCCCCGCCGCAGGACCAGTTCGCGGAGGGCGCTTTCCAGCTTCTTCCACTCCTGCCCCTCGCGTTGCTGACATGCGGCCGCAACCCTGGTGGCCAGCATGCGGAGGTGCATTTCTCCCTCGGAGGTCAGTGCCTCGGGCAGGGCTGATAGACGGTCGAGGAGGAGCCGTATTCGGTCGACCGCTTCGGCAGCATCGCTCTGCAGCCAAACCTCCGTTTTTTCCCGCAGCACGTCATGCGCGGCTAAGGCTACCGCTGGATCGGGATGCGCCAGGGCGTCGACCAGCATCAGCGCTCCGTCGGCCGGCAATTGCCGCGCCGCCTCGATAGCTAACAGAGCTTCAGCCGGATGTTGCGGGTCCGCCAATTGTCGCTGCAGTTCCCTGAGCATCCATCGTCGGCCATGATCCCACAGCAGCCACCCGGCACTGCTTCCCACCATGACCGCCACCAACAACACCTTTCGCCATCCAGGAGGGGCAGGGCGCGGAGCGTCGACGCGAAATCGAATCTCGATCGCCGAGTCGCGTCGTTGATGTTCAGACATCGTTTGCGCCGATTGTTTGTTACCAGATTGCATTGGCCGAATGGTCTCAAGCCTAGCGGTGCATCACTCCCTCCCGATCTTTTCCCCTCTGATTTCTCGCAGAATGCCCCGTTTGACTCAAGATCAGAATGAAGCCGAATTCCCGCAAAACCATTGCGGTTGCCATCACCCAATGGCCGAAAACAACTATCGGCGGTGCGCCATTTCGCCTGTTCCCTCCCTCACCGGCCAGTGCCGGGGTGAATCAGCCAAACATCGGTCGCCCCTAATCACGGCTTCGGCGCGTCCACAAGCGTGCGCTGCGCGGTGATCACGGGGAGGATTCGGCCTGCCAGCCGGCGCGGACAGGCAGCGGTGCGTGCTAATTCCAGTGCACAACCGCGGGGGGCGGATTCTCACTCTCGGCAGCTACGGTCATCCCGATGGGCTTACTTCATCGCGCAATGCTAGCAATGGTTGCTTGCCTACACGGCTGCGGCCTCCTCGTTGCTGGCTTGGGGACCTTAGCGACCACCTTCCCACCGGCGCGCGCTCAACCTCCCGTGGTGGCGTCGGTCGAATCGGGAAACTCGCATCGCAGCGTGCGTCAAGACGCCGTGGCAGCCATTCCTTTCCATCGGCTCAACCCTGAATTGAGCCAACGCATCGATGCCATCGTCCGCAACCCCAGCTTCTTCCGTCGCATGCCATCCCAGCGCATCGAATGCGATCCAGCATTGTTCACGCTGCTGGTTCGCCGGCCGGAGATCATGGTCAATATCTGGGACGTGATGGGCATCACCAACGTTAGCACCCGGCGGTTGAGCCCCGACACGTTCTTGGCCGACGATGGCATGGGAACCCGGTGCCGTTGCAGATTGGTGTACGGCACGGGAGAGACGCACATCTATTACGGGGCGGGAGTCTACGATGGTACGCTATCGCCGCGGGAGGTGCGCGGCGACTGCGTCTGCGTGCTGCACACTCAGGCCGAACAAGACGCCGAAGGACGCTGGTTCGTGGCGGGAACGATGGATGTGTTTCTCAAACTCGACTCATTCGGCGCGGACCTGATCGCCCGCACGGTAGGCCCTTTTATCGGGAAAACGGCCGATTACAACTTCGTGGAAACCGCCAAGTTCATCAGCGAGATTTACGAACTGTGCCGTCACAATCCCCAGGTGGCTCAGTTGTTGGCCCAGCGACTCGACAAAGTGACTCCTGACGTGCGTCGGGAATTCGAGCAAACGGTGGTCCTCGTTGCCTCGCACCGCTCGGGCGACCTGCCGCCGACCAATTCCTCACCCCAGCGAGAGTCCTGGCGCTCTGTGTCGGGCACCTCTCCGTCACCGCAATCTTCTACGTCCGTGGTGGGCAACCCCGCACTGGCCGATGCGGAGTTCACTTCCTCGTTTTCGTCCGCCTTCCCCCAAGCGGTCCCGCAAGGGCAGTGGCCCCGCGTGGCACCGCGGAAGGTGCATCTCTACCTTCGCCGCTAACGGCATCTCACCACTTTCTTTATCTCCCAGGTGCACCTCGCCAGTCAGCTTCGGTGCCCATCGCCAGACTGTTCCGAGAGCTTCGCTGCAGCGCCATCAACCTCAGCCCCCTTATTGGCCATGGGGCACCGGCCGTGGATGTCTGGTGGTAGTGTCGGGGGACGATCGGACGGTCGCCTCGATACGGGCTTGAATCGAAAACTAGGGCGTTGTCGCGGCGGTGCAGGGGAGCGGTGGCGGCGTGGCCGGGCGGCGGAAGAGAATAACGAGCGCGATCACGGAACATGCCAAGCCCACCACAGTCCAACCGGTGGTGTATTCCCAAGTTCCCGCCGAGGAGCGCAGCATCCACGTCAGACGATCGGGAATCGGCGTACCGTGATGTCCATGCCATGCCATCAGCAGGCTCATCGCATTGTTCATCCCATGCATGATCATCGTGCACCACACCGAACCGGTGCGCCACGCCACCACCCCCAGCAGCACGCCCATCAAGGTAGCGGCGATCGACTGTGGCAACAGGTTATGGGTCCAACCAAAGAAGATCGCCGAGACCAGGATCGCCCCCAATCGGCGCCCGTGACGTTCCAAGCCACTGAAAATGAATCCGCGAAAGGTCAGTTCTTCGCAAACCGCCGGTAGCAACGCCAGCAATCCCACGCACACCCACCATGGCTGCGCCATCACGATCCGCTCGAAGTATTGCAACGCCGCGGCCGTTTCCTCCCCGATAGGGAACAGGACGGCTACGCGAGAAGCCAAGAGGCGGTACCACGGATGAAAGCCGATTCCCAGGAGGATTGCCGCCGCTAGGTGAGACCACTGCGGTATACGCAACCGCAGCGATTCTCGCAAACTATTGGTTAACAAGGTGGCCATCAACACGGCCGGGGCGAGTACGATGCCGATCTGCACCACCACCGTGCTGGTCACAATGGAGGGCCAGGAGTTGATCGAGGCTCCGGCAAGCATTTGCGCGAAAAACATGGCCACCAGGATAATCACTCCGCAGAGCAATGCCTCGGTCGGCGTCGCCACTTCACGTCGATCGCGCCACAGGTGGTGCACCCAGAGTCGCAGGTTCCATCGCTCGGATTCGCGGAACATGACCGCTTCGCTTTCGAACTGGCGGATGGCCCAGCGAATGGCCAACCAACAACAACCCACGGTGACAGCCAACACGACGGGAAGATGCATGGCAGCCTCGGCGTACCGCCCCTCGATCAAACTTCGCACCAGGAAGACAGCACCGCTGACGGGCACCAGGCTGGTACTCACACTCAGTTCCAGGCTGGGCATCATCGGCAGGGCCACCAAGGGAAGGGTGACCAGTAGCAAGGGCATCAAATAGTACTGCCCCTCCTTGGTACTGCGGGCTAGCGCCGCTACGGCCAGAGCCAAGGCACTGAAGAAGGCCGACAAGGGCAGCAGCAGCAGGATCAGCCAGCCAAAGGCATGGACCGGCATCGGCCCCAGCAACTCGGCAGCACCCGGGGCGCCGTGAGCCACCATCTGCTTGAGCACGATCCCGGCGGTGACGTGCATGCTCAGCAGATTCAACACCGCGGTGGCAATACTGAATACGCAAATGGTGGCCAGTTTTCCCCATACGATCTCCTGCCTGCGGGCGGGACTGGAAAGCAGGGTCTCCAACGTGCCCCGCTCTTTCTCTCCGGCACATAGGTCAATGGCCGGATAGAAGGCGCCGGTCAATGCCCACACCAACATGACGAAGGGCAGCACTTTCGACCACAACATGGCCTTGCGCACTTTGGGCGGCGCCAGATCGGTGGCTTGGATGGGCAATGGCTCGACGAGCTGTGGACTCAATCCCGCCCGATCGAGCTGGCGAGCCACCCAGCGACTGCGCCATCGATCGAGCACCTGTTCCAATCGACGCCGTGCCGTTTGCGATCGATCTCGGGCCAGGTTAGCAATCAATTGCAGCGAGGGGGAACCTGCCGTCGAGGCAGACGCCTCCTCATCCTTCGCGTGCGTGGGCCTACGACCGTCACCTTCCTGGCCCGGCTCCTGCGCCGACAACGACATCGGACCACCGGCGGCCAAACGGGAACGAAGTTGTTGTTCGAAATCAGGAAATACCAACAAGGCGGCATCGAACCTGTCGGCGGCGATGGCTTGACGGGTAGTCTCCATCAGGTTGGAGACATCGGCGGCCTCGGCTGGCCATGACCGCACGGTGAACTCGATTCCCCCACGCAACTCGTCCCTTTCCAACTCCGGCACCAGCTTGCCATCGGCATCCACCAACGGCACGTCGCTAGGCCAATTATCGATGCCGATGATTTCCACCCGCACCGGATAATCGCGCTTGAACTGCGCCATCTGCATCATCAACATCCCCATCAGGGGATACAGCAGCAGGGGCAACACGGCAATGGTGAACAGCGTTCGTCGATCCCGAAGCTGGTCCAGCATCTCGCGCTGAAAGATCAATTGTACGTGCCGCCAATTCACCGCCTGGCGTCTCCTTATCTGCGTCCCATCACCGCATCATCGAGCGTGTGCCGCTCCTTGTCGGCCTGAAGCAATAGCTTGAAAAAAAGCTCCTCAAAATCCGCTTCGCCGTACCGATCGGACAACTCGGGCAACGTCCCCAGCGCTAACATACGGCCCCGATAGAGGATTCCCACCCGATCGCACAACCGCTCGACCTCGCGCATGATGTGCGTAGAAAAAATAATGCACTTTCCCGCATCGCGGAGGCTGGCGATAACCTGGAGCAAGGAACGCGCCGCCAAGATATCCAATCCCAACGAGGCCTCGTCGAACACCAGTACTGGCGGATCATGCACGATGGCTCGCGCGATGTTGACCTTTTGCCGCATGCCCGTCGACATCTTGGCTCCCGGCACATCGCGGATTTCATGCATCTGCAACTGATCAAAAACTCGATGCATCCGCTCCTCCAGTTGCGGCGGTTCCAGGCCATACAGTTTGCCGAAATAAGCCACCATTTCCCAAGCGGTCATGCGATCATAGATGGCCGTATTGCTGGAGACGAAACCGATGCTATGGCGGACCTCATAGGAATGAGTGAGCACATCGAAGCCGTTGACCCGCGCCGAACCGGACGAGGGTTGCAAGACGGTGCTCAGGATACGCAGGGCCGTCGTTTTCCCGGCGCCGTTGGGGCCGAGCAATCCAAACACCTCGCCCTCGCCGACCACGAAGGAAACTCGATCGAGGGCGACAAACGCCCCCCGCTGCAGATCGGGGTAGGTTTTCGTCAATTCGATTGCTTCGACCATCCGACGCTCGATCCTGCACCAATGATTGTCATGCCACGAACGGTTTCCGCACCCCGCCAGGATGCCTGCCGCCGGTCCTATCGCTGTCCGCCGGACTCTTCCCGCAGGGCGCTTGTCGACCGTTGGTCGGGCGTGCTTGCCTCATCGCCATGCATCCTGTGTGGCATCCTGTGTGGCGTCTACGAAAGCTGTCCTTCCAGATCGGCAAAACTAACGCGTTGACCGCTCGCTGTCGAGTCGGCCACATGCGGCGGGGTGCGGCTGGTGGTGGAATCGGCAACACCGGAGGCAGAGACCACCGGATCCTCGGTGAGCGGCCGTGGGGTGACGTCGGCGGCCTCTGCGGCCATGCGATCGCTGGCACGGCGGCCAAACCCACCCGCATAATCGGTGCGACGTCGACCGTAGTTGATCGACCCATCGACCGGGGACAGGAGGAACACGACTCCCAGACCAAAAAACAATCCGCTGAACGAAGCCGCAGCGAGGATTGTCGAGCGTCCTGGTCCCAAGGGGCGCTCCCCAATAATAGGATCGTCGATGCGGGTGATCAGGCTGGAAGTCATCGCCGCGTCGCGCGCCGCTTCGGCCTCGGCCAGCACGCGTTCGGCTTCTTGCAACCGTTGGCTACATGCCCGCACCTCGCTGGAAAGATTGGCATAATCGGCACGAATCTGCCCCAGTCGCTGTAGCCGCTCTTCGTAGGCTTGCCGCTGAGCGTTCAACTTGGCCAGTCGTTCCTCCGCCAGTTGAACCTCGCGCTCCAACGTCTGCACCGCCACTTGCAGTTCGGCGCGCAACTGCTGTCGAATCTGCTTCTCCGCCTCCAATGCGGCCACCACCCGGGGATGCGAATCGGTGAAGCGTCCCCGCAACTGGCTGGTTTCAATGGTCGCTGCCGCCAACCCCTCGCGCAACTGTTTGAGGCCAGGGTGGGATTGCAGCAGTTTACTCGGGGTAAGCAGCAGTTTGTCTGGATCGCGAAACGATTCCACCGCCGTTCGCAGATCGACCCGCAGTTCGGCCAATTGAAGTTCTGCCTGGCGTATCTCCACCTTGACCATGTCCAGCGCTTGCCGCGTCGAGCTGCCAGCGGCGGTGGCGTCGGTCAGGCTGCGGAGATCGGTCAAGTCCGCCCCCATGGCGGCTTCCATAGCCCGCAATTGCTCGGTAGCCTCCAGCAGATCTCGCTCGGCGGCATCGCGTGCGGCGGCCAGTTCGGCAATCACACCGCGAGCCCGTGCTTCACGAACCTGTTGCATGCGCCGTTCCAAGGCGTCGCACAACGCTTTGTTCAACGCCAACGCCCGACTCCGGGAACTCTGCTTGACGTCCAGGTAGATCACTTCCGTCGTGCCCAGTTCGGCACCCCGCGGCGCTCGCACCGTGATGCATCGCTTGGCCAATTCCTCGATCTGTTTGCTCTTCGATACCGACGGCTGCCGCCCGCTGCCGAACAACCCCCAGGAAGCAGTCGGCGGCTCCGGACCGACCGTCTTCAGAGCGTCTGCAATGACTTGGGGGTTGCGGGCCATCTCCGCCACCGTTTCCTGAGCGGCCTTCATCGCCGTCTGACTCTCGAATCGTCCCAAGCGGACGACCGAACCATTGGCCTCATCGCGTATGATCAGACCTTGAGATGCCACCCAAGTGTCCGTCTTCAGGAACAAGACGTAGATCAGTCCCAATCCGGTAAACAAGACCGTCGAACCGATCCACAGCCACCGCCACTGCCAATAAACGCGCGCTAGCTCCACCAATTGTCGGTTAGTGATCTTGGGAATTCTCATCAGTATTCTCGCGGCCGACGGGCCTGTTGAAGGGGTTCCTCAGAACGGCAATTCATGCAACATGGAACCCTAGCTCATCGGCCCACTGCGCTTAGGAATCCGTTCGGACCGTGCACGGGCTTTCGACCGTCCCCACAGCCAACGATTCCGATAATTCCGGTCGTAGCGGCGATAACACCGACTTCTCGCCGCTAAACCGAAACTCGCGTCCATGACTGGTCCAATAGAATATCAAACCGATGCCCGCGATCGACAACGTAATCAATCGATAGATGGTAGCGACCAGAATGCCGGAGAAACCATCGGGCAGGCTCGGAAGCAGTCGAAACATGCCGGCGATGGCCCCTTCTTGATACCCCAATCCTCCCGGAGCCAGAGGCAACGTTCCCGCCGCCATGGCCGGGGGAATGATCATGAAGTGTTCGCGGTAACTGGGCGTCTGCGCATAGATGCCAATGGAGATCAAATACATGCTGGTTATCATCAGTGAGTGGATCAGCAGACTGCAGCCGACCATGACCACCAGCAACCAGGGACACTTGCGCAACAGGCGCACGGCCCGCGCCATTCGGGCCAGCGTCTCACCTGCCACTGGCCAACCGCCTACCCAGTCGATCAATCGGTCGCACCAATTGCCGGCATACAGCCCCACAACGACTCCCACCAATCCCACCCCAGCAACCAACTCCGCGCCCCGACGGATGGTGACGAGCACCGGGGACAGGCCATCGTCGGCGAACACCCGGAGACAGAGACTGGCCAAGAGTACCAATCCCAACAACCCGATCGCTCGATCCAATAACACCGACGCCACCGCCTCGGGACGCCGCTGTGGCTTGTCACGAGCCACCAGGATCGCCTTGAACAGGTCGCCCCCCACACTGCCAAAGGATACGAAATTGAGCAGATATCCCAGAAAGCCCAATCGCAAGGCTTCGCGAAGCGAAAACGGTATGTGAAAGGCCCGCACCAACAATCGCCAACGGATAAAACTCAGCATCACGCCGGCAAGGGCAACGATCTGGGCTGCCAGTAGCAGGTGCCACCGCTTCGGCTGCTCCCAAAATGCTCGATAATCCTCGGCGTCGACGTTCCATAGCAATAGAGCGAAGAGGGCTGCGGGGAGGATCAGCTTCAACGAAATCGTGATCAGCCTACGCACATCTGGCACTCCGTCATCGATCAATCGGATGGTGGGTCTACGTAGCGCGCCGCCTCGCTGGCTAACCCCGCTTGGACCATCGCTCCCTTGTCCTGCCGCATGCCCACGGCAAATTCCCTGCCAAATCTGGCAAACCTCGCGACCGGCCGAGCTGTACGTGGACTTCGAGACTACCCCACCAACTCCCCAGCGACGTCCACCAACGGAAACCAAGAGAAGAGGTCACGGCGGACCCCAACCAGCAGGTTCCGTGAGGATCGGTCTATCGCGGAACCTGAACCGTTTTCTCCTGCGGATCCCCGCTGGGGTGGTTTCTGTAATTTAGCTCACCGGACGTCGCGCGTCGGTTGCTCTGCCGCACCGGCGGAAGTGTCTTATCAGCACGCGCAATCCGTACAGTCGGCATTGTACACGCCATCATTCCCTGCTGAGCGGTCTAGGCCCGGATTCCTGCGGTGCCATTCTTTAATTCTTCCGGGCATCTGAGGATAATCGACACAACGCGAAAGTTGAGCAAATTGCCGTCGAGTGCATAGAATAAACTTGACCTTTTTCTGCAGAACTCGATCTCTCCTTCTCGGATGTGTGCTATGCAACGAACCTGGACCTGCGACCGAGCGATGACGGCACTTGTGGGTACCCTGATCCTCATCCTCTGCCTGTTCGGCGTACCTGGCGGCGAGCTTCTGGGCCAAGAATCTACCCCCGCGGCCGACCAGCGGGCAGCGGCCAAGATCGTACTGCCGCAGCCCTTGTCACGGGGCAACAGTCTGCCCAAAGCGTCGGCCGAAGCTGCGGCGCACGAAGGCGTCACCTACGTCGCCCTTCGCCCCGGTCTGGAAGACGTGTTTCGAGGCCGAGAACCGACGTCATTGCAAGAACTGCAGTTGCTGGAACAACAGCAATCGGCCGTCGCTCGGGCCATCGAGAAAGTTACCGTCAATGTTCAACAGGGGCCGGCCCAGGGCAGCGGCGTAATCATCACCGGTGACGGCTTCGTCCTGACAGCAGCCCACGTCGCCGGTGCCCCCGGACGGGAAGCGTGGATCGTGCTGCATGATGGCACTCGCGTGCGGGCCGAATCGCGGGGCGTCAATCGGGACAAGGACGCCGGGCTGCTGAAGATCGTCGAGCAGCGGTCGAGTCCTTGGCCCCACGCTTCGTTGGGCAGAAGCAATGATTTGCACGAAGGTCAGTGGGTGATCGCCGCTGGGCACCCGGGCGGTTGGAAGAAGGAGCGCGGCGTGGTCATTCGGGTCGGACGCATCTTGTCGATCGGCAAAGGCCCGGTACGGCGCGGCAGCACGGACCGGTCGGCCCACACGCTGTTTACCGATTGCCCGCTGATCGGCGGCGATAGCGGCGGCCCCTTGTTTACGCTCGATGGCAAACTGGTCGGCATCCACTCACGGATCGGCACGGAAATCATCGACAACATGCACGTGCCGATCGATGTGTTTGCGGAGAGCTGGGATCGCCTGGTACGCAATGAAGCTTGGGGAGTTCTCCCTGGCTACCAACCGGTGATTGGCGTCAGCGGAACACGGAACGATGACCGCCCGTTGATCGCCTCGGTCGTGCCCGGTGGTCCAGCCCATCGGGCAGGGATTGAACCTGGCGATTTGATCCTCGCCGTCGACGGCGTGGAGATTACCACATTCGAGGAGCTGCGATTGGCCGTGGAAAGCCACATGCCGGGCGACATTATGCGATTGAAGCTGCAGCGTGGTGACCAGTTATTGCAACTGCCCGTAATCGTCGGCCTGGCGGAACCTTGATCATCGCCGCGCTGCTGAAAACGGATGGGAATCCCCGTGCCTGAAGCCCCCTTGCTGTCCACTGCTAATTCTCAACAGGAGCCACTCTTGAACGGTGCGACCGATACCTCGTCAACGAAGCAATCCGATCGCTGCTGCAGCCGTCTGTGCGGGCAGGGCATCGCGACCATCATCCTGGCGGTTCTTCTGGGCGCCGCCGGCGGAGGATGGTGGGCACGGAAACCGAACCAGGTTTCCAGCCACCGATCGCGCGCCGGCCAGTGGTCGGAATTCCAGGGTACCGAACGCCCAGGTATCGTCGCTCCGCCCACGGTTGCCGATCGATTTGTGCAAGACCCGCTGCTTGAGTCTCGCAACGGGCCGAGTTTTACCAGTCGCCTCCGCGTCTCCAACCAGCGCAACAACTTGTTTGTACTGCGGGCTTTCCACGAGGCGATCGGAGATGCATGGAAAGCGACGGTGCGCGTGGTGCACGGTGGCGATATGGTGGCCCTGGGGCTCATCATCGACCCCGGCGGTTGGCTGGTGACCAAGGCCAGTCAGTTGCCGGCGGAAGGCGACGTTTATTGCCAGCTCTACGACGGACGGGAATTCCCTGCGCAAATCGCTGAGGTGATTGCCGATCACGACTTGGCCCTGTTGCATGTCGATGCTACCGAGCTACCCACTGCCAGGTGGAGCGATACGGTTCCGGTCCGAGGGGCATGGTTGGCGACACTCGATGCCAGCACGACTCCTCGCGCCGTCGGAGTGGTCAGTACGGGCGTGGTGCGCGTGGAAGAAGCGGCGGCCGTCTTGGGCGTAAACCTTACCGACACCGTTGACGGACCAGCCGTGGTGCACGTGTTGCCGGGCACGGGCGCCGATGGAGCGGGACTGCGCATCGGCGATACGATCCTTGAAGTCGACGACCAGAAAGTCGACAGTCTGCGGAGCTTTCGTCGGGCCATCCGCGGACTTCGTGGTGGAGATGAAATCGACTTGAAAATCCTGCGGGGCCAGCACGTCGTGGAGCTCACTGCCACGCTGATGGACTTGACCGACGAGCTGCTCAACGACACCGAGATGGAAGTAAACGGTTCGATCAGTGCTCGGGCGACGGGGTTTGAACAAGTCTTCATGCACGACACCGTACTGGCACCCCACGAATGCGGCGGGCCCTTGGTGAACTTGAAAGGAGAAGTCGTCGGACTGAACATCGCCCGCAGCGGCCGCGTCACCTCCTATGCCTTGCCCACCAGCCTGGTCAGGCCCGTCCTGGAAGACGCCCTTGCTCGTATCACCACCACTGCGGCTCCGGCCCCGCGGAGTGCCACCTCGCCTGGCTCGCCCGCCGTAAGCATTCCGTAACCGCGCCCCAGCAGTTCGCCTACCACACGCTGACGGCCAGGCGCTGGAAAAACCAACTTCTCCCGCATGGGCCAACAGCGGCAAGGTGCAGGCGAGCCAGTCAACCTAGCGGACTATGGCGGAGAAGGACTACCGCGCCCGGCCCCCTGCTCGAAGAAGATACGTGTTCGTGAGAAAACCCATTATTTGGGTCGTTCATCCCAATCGATCACGCGAATCGACCCTGAGGATTCGAGGTACTCATACGCCCCCATTTCCACCGCGCCGAAGCTGGGGCGATGATTGCCCAGGAAGTCGACAGCGACTAGCGAGGTGAGGTCGTACCCCGCATTGATGGCCGGTGACCCCTTCGCCAGCCGAAAATCACCGGCGGCAGGATCAACGAACACGGGGTCCGGCTCCACCACCTCCCCCGGCCCTTGTGCTTCCCTTGACGTACGGCCGGGCCGCAGTGATTAGGTTGTGGTCATGCTGGAGGCGCCCCGTATCGTCGGCCTTGTAAATCCCCACGGTTCGCGAGTCAAGAATCGAGTTGCGCAAGGTCACGTTTCCGCGGTAAAGTACCAAACCATACCGGCTGACGTTGGCTACCGTACAATGAAGCAGGTCGTGGGTGGAACCGGACCGCAGGACGTACATGCCGTATTGGCTGCCATCGATGATGCAATTGATCCACAGACTTCGCCCATTATGGGCATAGATTCCATTACTGGAATTGAACCTACTGCTAAGTGCTTGAAACTGGCCCTCGTCGTACATCGCCACCGCCCAGCTCGCTGCGGCCAGCACCTGACTGCGGTTGATGGTCACCTCGCTGTCGTCCCCGGAAAGGTAGAATCCATGGCTGCGCGCATTGGTGATCGAAGTCCTGTCGACGCTGACGATGGAATCGTGAACTCGCAATCCGTACACTGGCGCATCGATTTGAACATCGGCAAATCGCGCTGCAGGGGAACTATGCACGTAGACTCCTTGCGTGCTGGCCAAAACTGTCTCACGAACATCGATGGGAACACCGTTCGTGGTCACGATGCCCCAACTGGACATTTCCCTGATCTGGGCGCTGGTCATGGTGCAGGGCGAGTTGTGGAGGTAGACACCGTAGACGCCCGATTCCAGCGTTAGGTTCGATAGATTCGCTTGCGTCTGGTGGTACAGCAGCAAGCCATAGGTATTGCCATGACATCGCGCGTTCTGCACCGTTACCGAACCCTGCGGTGTACCGAGAGCGCTGGACCATCCATTGGCATAGATTCCATAACGCGCTCCCGCAACCTGCACATCGGTCAAGGTAGCATGGCCGCCATCTGCTACCGAAGACGCGTTGTGGTAGATGCCATAGTTGGTGCTCTGCACCTGAGTTTCGCTGACCTGCAACCGCGGACCAGTACTTACGATCCCATTGACATTTCCTTGTATCTGACAGTCGGCTATCTCCAAGGTGCCACGGTTGTTGTACACGCCAATGTCATTTTCGGCGATTGTAACCTTCGTCAACCGCATATCGGCCTGCTCGCCGACAATGGCATAGCGGTTGTTGGTCAGATTCAACCGGCAATTGGCATCGATGTCGATGGCCGCTTGATAACCGAATAAGGCATACTGGGTGGCTCCACGGATCGTTACATCGTGCACGGTTTGCCGATTGATGGGTAGTTGGCGGAAATACACCCCATGACCATCAACGCCAGAGATGTCCACATTGGCCACGGTCATTGAACCTGCCATCTCCGTGGGCCGATAGCCGTAGATGCCATAACGAGTTGCTTGAGTGATGGAACAGTTGGTCACCGCGCACGTGCCACCGAGAGGTGACACAGCGATCCCACCGTAGCAGCGATCGAAGCGACAATCGGCGATCTGCCCTGCGGACGTCGACGTCAAATACACACCCCAGCTTCTCAGATCTTCGCCGCGGCAGTTGGTGATGTGAATGGTTTGATCCTGGTTGCCGTAAATGCCATATCTGGCGTTGGCAAACTGGCAATCGTCGATGGTGATGGATTGATTGCGTGAGGTGGCCAGACAGGATTCCGCGTCTTCGGCGAGCGAGAAGCGACATCCGCGCAGGTCCAACTGGTGCCAGCCGGACGCTTGGAAACCATTCTTGCTTTCTTCGCAAACGCAATCGCGAACCAGGGCGCGACCATCGCCGGCGCTGTGGAGGTAGGCATCACGAGAAGTACTGCCTGCAAAATAGCAATTCTCGATTTCCAGTTGTTGCCCCTGTACGACATAGATCCCGCCGTAACCGTTGTGCCGAAATACCCCGTCCGAAATATGCACTTGGGCGGCCGTATGCGGATAGAGGACAGCGTATTTATTCCCCTCACCACGAATGTTCGCAGCGGTAAACTTCCGACCTCGATAGTAGTAGACCCCCCAATCACATTGATTGAAGGATGCTCGATTCATCGATAGTTCGCCTAACCGGCCATAGAGCCCGTACTGACACTGCGTCGGTCCGGTGAAGTTATTCAGCCGTGTTTGCTCGCCATAGGCGACCACGCCGTATTGGCATCTGCTTACCCGAACCTGATTCTGATCAGACAACTCCAGCAACGGCCCCTCATGATAAAGCCCGCAGACCGCGTTGTCGGCGATCTCCAAGCTCTGCAACACCGGGCTTCCCTGGCGGCAATGAACGTAGATACCGTGATGATTATTCGTGGCCCTGGTTCCGGTGATCGTCACCTGCCGGGCATCGACTGCCAATCCCCAGGCGCCCCTCCCGTCTTTGTAGTTGTTAGTGAAGGAGCAGTCGGTGATGACCGCGTCGTTGTCATTGTCGGCTGGCGACAGCCACGCGCCGTAGTAGTTCTGTGCAAAGGTACAATTGGTCAGCTCGATACGTCCAAATCGATGGTAGACGCCATAGGTGTTGCCGGTAATGTTCAACCCGCCTAGCCGCACGCGATTGCGGCAGATGCTGTAGATGCCATAGTAATTGTCGATCAACTGGCAGCGGACATTCGCCGGTGACAAATCCACCTGATCGGCATCCGTGTACAGGTACATTCCCATGTAACAGTTGCGTGCGGAACAATCTTGGATGAGGGGTGGCCGATTGCGCACGATAATGCCGGCATAGGCTCCGTCCACGACGACCTGCACCAACTCTGGTCGCCCCCCCTCCGTGTCCACCAGATACATGCCATAACCACTGCCCCACGAACGATCGGGGGCGACGAAGGCGCGCACCGTCGTAGCCTGCACCGCCAGATGGCCACCGGTGGCATAGATGGATGTCGAACGTGCCTGATCGATCTCACATTGGCGCACCGATAATTCGGTACACAGCAACCCGTACACGGCAGTAGTCAGATTGCGAAACCGGCAACTGTCGACCGTGATGCCACTGCCGCTCGCATAGATCCCCATCCCGCGCACGCGCGGGTTACCACCATCGACGTGGACGTCGAATTGACAGCCAACCACTCTTGCCGCGGCAACCGTCGTCAAGTGGCAACCATAGAATGCATCTGCGAAGACACACGCTTCCACCTGCAGCTCGTTTAGCTGCGAGGCGACGACACCCAGGTAGCTGTTCGCAAACCTGCATTGGTCGAACCGTACGTAGCCGGCTTGTCCGACCTGAACAACTACTCCGTGCACTTTCACTCCATAGAGGAAGTTTTCGACCGTACAATTGACGAGCTGGATTTGACGGTCGGACAGCGGAGCGCTGATCAGCACTCCGTAGTGCAGGTAATTCCCGGGGCCAGCGTTCGCCGCACCGTGAAAGTCGATATGCTCAATGGTCATTCGATGCGCGAACAAGAAGGTGGCTGTCCAGGTTCCCGCCAGTGGAGATCGCACGATCACCGGGCCTCGATCTCCTGTTTTCTTACCGTCGACATCGCCGATCAATCGAAATTCGCGAGGGTCGGCGATGGCAAAGTTCTTCGATAGCTTCTCGGTGTAAGTTCCTCCCCCGACGTAGATGGTGTCCCCACCGGCTGCCAAGTCCAGCGCCCGTTGAATGGTCCGCAGCGCCTGCCCGGGCGACAACCCGGTGTTGGTATCTCGACCATTGACGCGCACAAAGAACTCCCGCCCCCATGCGGTGGGCATCCCGCAGGATGTCACGACCAGCAATAGTGGAAGGAGTGCGATTGACCGGCGTAAAGGAAGTAGGTGCATCATGAATGTATCTCCTCGGTAGAACCCCTGGCGGGGACCATGCTGCCCGCGGCCTGCCGGTACCCTGGTGGGCATCAAGCGCCAGTACTATGACGAGCCATTCAACGGCGGATCCTCCGGCAGCTCAGGCAAGTCGATCTCGGCTGCAGGCAACGGCGGCAACTGTGGTTCGACTACCTCCAAACCGGGCGGAGCGATCGTGCCCGGTTCTTCCTGCGAGGCTGCGGTTGTCGATTCAGGTGGCACGGGCGGCTCGATGGTCAACGGTGCGGACAGGTTCTCAGGCCAAGTAGCCGCCTCAGGAATCTCCGCTGCCGCTTCCAACTTGGATGGCTTCCGCCACGAGTATCCCGTGCGTGATCGGTCGTCAGGGAAAGCGTGCCCACGTTTCCTGTCGCGTTCTTTTTTCACCACCTGCTCCGGCACATTGACCAACGGTTGTTCATGCAGCACCAGATGCCACCGATTCCCCTCATGTTCCAGATGGACGGCATGGCGTTCCATGCTGACTACCCGGACGCCAGCATGCTCTTCGCCGTCGCTCAGAAAACACAGATCTCCCTCGATCTTGAGAATCGCTTTGCGCACGTCAGGCTCTTCCATGCGGACGGCGAAACCTAACAGCCGCACCTGGGGGCGGGAATCATCGCCGCGCGGTGTCTCCTGAACGGCCACCGGAATCTCTGGTGGGGCGAAGAACGTTTCGTCTTCTGCTATTGGTGCCAGCCATTCTTCTGGTACATAGACTTCGTGCAGTACCTCATCAGCGGCCGACGACGTGAAGATCGTTGCCGCGGCGGTGTCGTCGACAACCTCCGCTTCCTCCTGCTCCGGCGTAGCAGAGAATTCCGTCGGCGCTTTCGACGAATCGGCCACCGTCGTCTCGTCCGCTTGACAGCCCGCGAGAATGAGCAGTGCCACGATTCCGATGGCAAGTCCCGGCAGTATTCCTTCCCGCCAACGGCAGGATGATGGTCGTTCCGTACGAGAACAAGGTGCGTCAACAGATGGTGGTGGCTGCATCCGACAAGGTCTCCATAATCACCGACAGGGGGCACGGCATGGATCGGTCGAGCCCGTTGTCGCTCGAACGTTCCCCTCGATGGAAACCGTAGGTCGTGCTTATTGCGGCCACGACTAAGAAATTTGCCGGTAGCCGCTCTGGCGCATCGCTGAAGCCTCACGGTAGCAGTTATGAGGATTACGCAGCCACTATTACCCGGCCACCATTACGCAGCCACCGTTTCCTTGATGCGCGGCAGCCGCTTCGCCCCGTCACCTTGGCGGCCGGCGGGGCATCGATGCCAGTCCTCGATGAGCGTTACGGCTGCAGACGATGAATCGTATTGTGGATTACCCGCTCCACCTGGACGCCGCTGGCCAGCTTGACCGGCAGGCGAATCTCCATTCCCCAGGTGGGAGCTATCTGAGGAACGACTAACCGCAACACGCGCCGATCGTCGGACAACTCAACCCGGTCGACGGACCACTCCCGCTGGTTGTAATGCTTCGATCCATAGTTGGCCGTTCGCTGCAAATCCCACGCCTCGATATGAAACCGTCTAGGATCCGTCGGCGTGTCGGCGGCCAGCGGTTCACTGAACGTGATCTCCATGCCCCAGCGATGGGCCGCCAGACCCACCGGCAAACCGACCGGTCGCCCGGTGTATCGAATCCGATAAAACCCTCCCTCCTTCATCATCTGGCTGGTTGCCCAGGCCGACAGACCGCTGACGTACAATTGTCCGTCGAACGGTGCAAACCGCCCGCGAATGATGCCCGTGGGAAAGTCGGCGATCGGTAACGGGCACATCCCACCTTGCATCTGTCCAGCGACCTGCTCATGCGGCACGACATACAATCGCCCGTACCCGTAAGACAGGTTCAACAGGCTTCCATGCAGAGGCCCCCAGTGGGGCGAATCGACCCACAGCAATTCCGCCGGGGATCGATCGAAGCTGTTGGTGATCCAGCACAGCGGTTGTTCCATCGCGTCATCCGCTGGATCGGTCACATCGTGGTAGCCGAACATGTTGCCATAAAAACCGCCCCGATGCACCCAATTGATACGATTCTTGGGATTCCAATGCCCCTCTTGGTCGGTGACGACAAATGTTCCATCCGCATTCAAGCACACGCCGTTGGCGGCCCGGAAGCCCGTGGCTACAATCTCGGTTTGCGAACCATCGCGCCGAACTTTGAGCAACGTGCCATGTTGGGGGACGACCGCTGGCAGGGCGTGCCGAGCCGATTTGGCATAATAAAAATTTCCCTCGGCATCTGTCTGCAATCCCAAGGCAAACTCGTGGAAGTGTTCAGTGACCTGATGGTCATTGTTGATGCAACGGTAGAAATCTGCTTCGCCGTCACCATTGCGATCTTCCAATTTGAGCAACTGGTCTCGGCAGGTCACATAGATCGCATCATCGACGATGCGTAATCCCAACGGCTGAAACAAGCCGAACGCAAAGCGGCGCCAAACAAGCTGCGGGGTGCGCTCCGCCGCCTCCAATTGCGACAAACCGCTGACGATCCACACGTCCCCGTCCCAGGTACAGACCGCCGCGCGATCCCCATCGGCGAAGAAATCATGGCCCCCTGCCCGGAATCGCGCGCGCCACGGGTTGACCTCCGGCACCGTCAATTCATCGACGGCAAATCCGTTCTGATCCGTACCCAGGCGGGCCGCGGTAACAATCGTCTGCGCAAACACTGCCGCGGCATCCTGCAGATCCTCGACGTCGAACAGGGAGCGATCGCACCACGGACGGCTAGCCAAGGCATCGATGGTCGCCTGTTGATCGGCGGTCGTAGCCCGCGCGCTCCACACTGCCAGGTGCAAAGGCTCTTCTCCCGCCGGAAGCTCCAGCACCAGTTTCCTGCCCTCCACACTCCACCGTACGTCCTCACTCCCCTGAACTCCAATCATCAGCGAACCTGACGATGCTCCCCCTGTCAGCACCAAGCGAGCAAGCGCCCCGGAAATCGCTTCGACGACCCCTTGGGAGTCGGCATCCGTGGCGCGCCAATAAGCCACACAGGGATCGGCCGCATGCTCAGGATCGGCCATCGCAGCAGCAGGTAAAGCGGACCGATAGACGCGCACCCACTCCATCTGGCCATCCTGCAACAAACTGGTGGCGGGAAAGTTCGGTGAGGTCATCCCCAGACGGAAGCATGCATCTTCGAGCAAATCTGGGGGATGAAGTTCCTTCCTGCTGCCCACCAATCGACCATCGACCCACAACGTGGTCTGGCGTTCCGCTGCGTCCCAACGCACGGCCACGCGATGCCACTGCCCGTCGTCGATACGGCGATCCGACTGCACCACTCCCACCCAGCCAACGTCGTAACAGAGTCGTCCACCGCGCACGAACAGGCTTTGGCCTCCGGGGGCCCACGCTCCTTCGCTAGGCGCCCGGGCGAAGATCGTGCCATCTCCGCGTACGCGCACCTTGGCCGCGATGGTGAAACTGCCCGAATACACGTCGACCGTACCGGTGTCGCTCGTTTCGTAGTACCGTCCGCCGTCGAACGAGAGGGCGGTGCCGGTCGCTGCAGCGGGATGACCGGTTTTCATACTGGCGGCTCGTAAGCGGTCGACGTGCCAGACTCCTTCCTTCTCCTCAAGCGTTGCTGCCACCAATCGCAAAGGCACAGGACGCTTTCCTAGCTGCAGCAGTCGGACGAAGAAACCGCGGTCCAGGGGGGTGCTCTGATCCGCAGTATCGGACCAGCGGTATGTTTCCCGAATGGGGGTCTGTCCCACACGATAGGCAAGGATCGTATCGTGTCCCTGTTGGTACCATCCCTCGAATTGCGCCCATTGGCGCGGCAAGGGTCCGTAGCGACGGCCATCACGGCCCACAACGCGCACCTCGTCCTCCAGCTTTCCCGTTCTGGGATCGCCCCATCCCGGAGCGGTGGGATTGGCGAGCAGTACTTTTCCCACGATACGAGGGTGAGTTCCATGCCGTCCGTCAAAATGAATTCCGTGCCAATCGATGAAGCCTGTACCGACCCACACGGCCGCTAACCGCATCGTGTCGTGCTCGAAAATGGCCCACGCACGACCATGAGCGATGCCGCCGGGCTGTTCATCCAGTTGCACGGCAATCCCCTTGTGGGCGATATTACGGTGACCCTCGCTACCGATTTCATACGTGCCCACCAGACGGGGGCCGTAGTCGGCTTCAGCCCACGGCCGATACGGCTGGGGGGCGGGCCCCCGTTGGCTGCCTTTGGGAAGGCTCGCGAGGTATTCGTCCGTAATTTCAAAATACTGCGACCGGTTGTGTTCGCGGAGAAAGACTTCTCTGATGTAGTGGATCACATCATATTTCTGCTGCGGCACCATCCACGGTTGAGGCAGCATCAAGCCGCCGCCGCGCGTAAGCGTCTGGTACATCGAGTACGGATCCGCACCGTACTTGAACTTTCCTTCCGCAAAGCGCAAGGCGGTATCCAACGAGCCTCGCTGGGTCAATGTCCCATGGCAATTGATGCACAAGCTGTGGTAAATCTTTTCGCCTCGCTGCCGCGCCTCCGGGCCCCAATCGCGGATGAATCCCGCATGGTCGATGTCGGCCTCGTAGGACGGCAACTCAATGGCAAGTTGCGCCGACGTGGGTTGCAACTCTCGCGCCCGTTTCGCACCTCCATCGCGGATTTCAACCAAGTATTTGATAAGGTCATAAAACTCCTGCCTGGTGCTCAGGGAACGAACGAGCCCGTCCGGCATCACCGACTTATCGGAATACCGCAAGTCGACGATCTCTTCACGGTCGATCGTTTGCTCCTCCTGCGTATCCAATGTCCGTAACACTAGGATTGAAGCGGTAGCAGGAGTTTGCAATATGCCGCGCCATATCTGACCATCTGCGGTGAGTACCTGAACCGTGCGATAGCGTTCCTCGATTCGCGCGGAGGGATCGAGAAGGGACTGTACCAGTTGCTGGGGAGTCTCCTGAGGACGCGGGGCAGCCAGATTGGGGCCGATCGATTCCAATCCGGTATCGGTGACCGCATGACACTTTCCGCATCCCAACAGGGCGCCATGAAAAAGGATGGCACCGCGCGCCGCATTTCCCTGCACCAGACTCCGATCATAGAGCTCGTCCGCTGATTGCGAGCGGAGTTCAGCTTCCAACGCCGTGCCACCGCGTGGAGGGATCTGTTGCGCGTCGATCGGGGAAGCCCCTGTCGCCCAAGCGATAGCCCCCCAACAAAACACGAGTCGCCACCAGGAGCAGCCTATCCTCGGCCAGTTGAACATCGCGCCGTACGTGAGGCGGATAACGGACCAACTCATAGAACAACAATCCTTAGGTGTAGTGCATGGGGAAACAACCATCGGCTCCTTAGACGTGCGCGCACCTCGACGGCCGGTCATTTCTCCCCAATACGAAACAGATGCTTTTCTGATCGGATGATCAGATTCTCGTCCACAATGGCCGGACTGGCCATCAACCGCGGCTCCAGTTCATTGCGAGCCACCTCGACGTACTCCGGCCCGACCCCAACGACGATCACCTCTCCCTCGTGCGAGCAGAGGTAGAGATGATTGCCTACCAGCACGGGCGACGCGGAGTAATTACCACCGAGGCGCTGCTGCCAACGAATCTCTCCGGTTTGTGCATCCAATTGCGAAAGAATGCCGCGGTCGGACACGACGTAAATCCAGGGACCGATCGGCAGGGGAGACGGTTTCGTGGGAGCGCCGCGAGATTGCCGCCACACTTCCTCATGTTCGGATACCACACCGTCGTCTCCCCAGCGCACCGCGACCAACTCTGGACGCATGAAGCCAGTAGAGAAAACGAGCAGATCGCCGGCCTGAATGGCCATGGGGCTTACGGAAAAGCCGTCGCCATGGTCAAATCGCCACAATTCCTGGCCGGTGCTCGGATCGTAGCCGCACAACCATTGGGCCGTGGGTATGACCACCTGATACTCTCCCTGCCACCGCAGGACCAATGGTGTCGAATAAGCCTTGCGGAACTCGACGTTCGACGCCCGTTTGGGAGGTCGTGGCGTCCGCCAACGCTCTTGGCCCGTCTGCTTGTCCAGTCCCACCACAAACTGCTGGTCAATACCGTCGCATACGAGAATCAACGTATCTTCCACCACGACGGGCGAACTGCCCGGGCCGACGCTGTAGTCGACATCATATTGGCGATGCCAAACCTGCTCACCAGTCTCCGCATCCAGACACCAGGTGCCATAATTCCCGAAATCGCAATAGACGCGATCTTCATCGACAACGGGAGTGGGCGAAGCGTAGGAATTGAGAGGATTGATGGGATCCGGATCCGTCTCCGCACCCAGCGTGATCGAGTGCACGATCTGCCCCGATTGGAAATCGACGCAGACGGCCTTGAAAGTAACCTCGCCAGCCAATTCCTTCGGTCCCCCCGCCTGATTACCTGCCAATCGCGCTTGCTTCTCCTCCTCGCTGGCTGGACTGGCGATCGCCGTGGTCAACCAGATGCGTCGACCGTCGCTGACCGGTGACGACCAACCCGTTCCCTCGATGGGCGTTTTCCAAACAATGCCCTGATGCAAGCTGAAATGCACGGGTGCCTGATGGTCCGTGGCAATCCCCTGACCGGTAGGGCCACGAAAACGCGTCCATCCCTCGGCCGCTACCACGCGATGAGCGCCATAGTTGCCGAGATGCCCTGCCATCGAGAGCAGAACGGCAAACGGAATGGAGATGCCTACCGAGGCGGAAAAAAACGGACTCCAAGGTCTAACTACCATGGTTCACTACCTTTAAAAAAAAACGGCTGACTTACCAAAATGGAATTGCTGCAGGCAACTGATTGTTCATCCAGACGAACGATTGGGAAGGAACCGACAACACCTGGCTTGGTCCCAGAACGCATCTCCTGCCGGTGTCGAGCCGGCGCTAGCCTACCGTGTGCCACCACATCGGACGCCACCGCGTTCCGGCGAATCCTATCGCAAAAATGTCGCCAGCTCATCCGTGTGGGGTCGAGGCGCTGGGTAAACCGTAGGGAGGACACATCTAAGTTCGGTGGGAGCCTAGTAGGATGGGGGATGCAGGCAAACGCTGCAAGAGGCTTCTTCCCATGCCGGTCATCTACGGACCGCCATGCTTCATCGCGACTTCGTGCCGTCGGCTCGAGGCGTCCATACGAAGCCGACCGTTTTGACAATCTCTTGAGGTTTCCCCGATTCCGGATCCACTGCCTGGGAATCGGGAAGGGAAACATCGGCCAGGCCTCCGATTTGCCCACGATCGTTGATGGCGTACGCGGCACTGAATATCGATTCGTCCGGCAACGGCAGCTGCTCGATGGACTCTCCTCGCAGGAGAAACGCGCGCGGACCGCTGTCGAGATTGCCCGGGTTGTCACTAAAACCAACGATCCACCCAGACGCGTTGATGCCTCGGGCTTCCCCTGAGCGATCCCCGGGCAGAAAGCCGAGTTCGATTACCTGACCATCGGCGTCGATGCGACAGGGGACGCGGGCCGTTGGTTGTGCCAGATCGCCAACCATTACTCCGGCGTTGTTGATGTCATGTAAACGCATTTGCAATGGACTGAGCTGCGTGCGTCGCCAGCCGGAATCGGTGGCTTTCCAGACGTACAAAGAACTATCGATCCTACCCTCTCCCAAGAACCGTTCGGTCACACAGGCTGCCACTTGCGACCCATTGGGGCTGATCACGGCTCGTCCGGTCATCAGATAAGGATTGTAATCGAAAACTGCTTCCAGCACGGTAACTTCCCACCGCTGTACCTGGTCGTTCCAATCCCAGACGCAGGGACGCAACCGTGCTGGGTTGGCTCCCGTGGTGTAGCCGCACACGCGAGCTCCGTCCGCAGTGATGTCGAAAGCATGACTAGCCGTATCTCCGCGGGCAGGACTCAACCTCATTGGAGTCTCGCTCTGTGGATCCCATACGAACCCTACGAGGCTCCCCTGTGGGTGTCCCATTTTCCGACTGGCGAAACCTACCACCAGGCCGCTATCGCTGATCGCTTCCGCCACGATGTTGGTAAAGCCCTCAAGAAGCGGAACATCACGAGTTCGTTTGCCATCGCTGTACCACGATTTCTGAGACAGGATGGTTCCGTCTTCGTTGGCGGCTTCGCGGATGCCAATCACATGTCCCTGATTGTTGATGGCAGTGACACAACTGTAGCTGTCGGAGTTGTCGAACAGTTGCAAACTGAATTCCTCTCCTTCCCAACTGCGGGTAAGGGGAGGGGAGGGGGATTGGGCACAGGCCGGCCATGAACAGGCCACGACCATGCCCAGCAGCACCAAACGGCAATCAACCCAAGGGATTCGTTTCATGGATGGAGGAGGCCACATGGTTGTCGGTGGTCGAGTTCACTGGGTTGCACGCGTCCCAGGCACAAGCTCGCTCTATTGTACACACTGGGGATTCCTATTGAGCCGGCATCGCGTCGTTCAGTACTGTAGCGTGGTATTTTTATGGCTCGGGGCCCACTGGCCGGCAGGGTGCCGCCATCCTGGCTGCTGGAGCTTAGGTTGTTGGCTGCCCTCCACGATCATGCCCACATTTCTCCAACTCTCGCACGGTCCTTCCATGGGTCTCTACTGGAAACACCAACTTGGCCACCTGGTTCCCAATCGCGTGCTGATCGTGCGGTTGAGTGCCATTGGTGACTGCGTTTTGACCTTGCCCTTGGCGGTGGAGGTCAAGAAGCTGTGGCCGCAATGCCATCTTACTTGGGCGGTAAGCTGTGGCGCGCGGCAAATCCTCGCTGAGCACGAGTCGGTCGACGAGGTGTTGGAGATCCCTCGCCGCTGGCTGAAGTCGACCGAGGCTTGGTTGGACGTGCGCCGCCAGTTGCGTTCTCGACGCTTCGATCTTGTCCTGGACCCGCAGGGGCTGACCAAAAGCGCCCTGATCGCATGGCTGACGAGAGCCCAGGTACGTCTTGGTTTCAATCGAACGCAAGCGCGGGAAATCGCTCCGTTCCTGTATACCCACCGCGTGGCACGAACCAAACGGCATATGGTGGACACCTTCCTGGAATTGCTCCGGCCATGGCAAGAGTTGCCTAACGGCGGTGGTGAGTTCCGTATGCCAGTGTTCCCTGAAGCTGCGGCGGCCGTCGAACAATGGCTCCACCAGCAGCGATTGGGAGACCGCTGGGTGGCGCTGAACCCCGGCGCCGGATGGCCTACCAAGCAGTGGCCGCCGGAACGTTTCGGAATACTGGCGCGAGAGCTGTATCGATTGCAACGCATCCGATCGGTCGTTTTCTGGGGAACCGAGGACGAGCGGCTGTTGGCCCAAATCGCCGTCGAGGAAAGTGAAGGGGCTGCCCGACTAGCCCCCGATTGCTGCCTCCTCGAACTGACCGAATTCCTGCGACGCAGCACGCTGATGGTATGCGGCGACACCGGCCCGCTTCATTTAGCCAGCGCCGTAGGAGCGCCAGCGGTCAGCCTGCACGGCCCGACTTGGAGCGATGAAGTAGGCCCGTACGGCAACCTGCACTACGCCATCCAGAGTAACGTTCCCGTTCCTTCGCGGCGATTCAAACGCCGCGGCCCCCCGTACTCGATGCTGGCTATTGAACTGAGCGAAGTGCTGCAGGGTTGCCTCCAGGTGCTTGAACAACGACCTGCATCCTCAATCGCCCCGGCCGCTTAATCGTTCGCTTCTTCTTCGCCGTCCCCTCAGGGCAGGAACGAGTTTAACATGTTGACGTAATTAAGCGCCATGCGCAGGATCATGAAAGCGATCAACATCAGAATGGAGAGCCAGATTGCCAAGCTGGCCACCGTGGCGATGGTGCTCATCGCTGCTGCCGCTCGCCGTTGGTATTCTTTGGCCAGATGATCGAGCGATTCGGTCTCCGTCCCACTCAACTCGCTGACTTGTACGGCCTCAATGAATTCCTCAGGCATCACTCCCGATGCGGCGAATGCCTCTGCAAAACTCTTGCCCTCACGCACTGCCTCCATGGCTCTACCGGCACCGCGAATAAAGTAATGATTCCCCGTGGCAAGAAACGACTCGCCGATGGCCGTGCGCGCGTCGACTCCGGCATTGAGCAAGATCGACAGCGTCATACTCAGGCGGGATAACGCCAGCGTAACGAAGGCGGTGCCCAGCACCGGAATCCGTTGCACCAACGGCACCAGGACGCGATGGCAACCCAACCAATTCTTCCAAATCCCATAGATCACGAGGGCTACCAGACCGGCGACCGTGCCGACGACCATGCAGTAGGAAAGGAAGCCTTCGACACCGCGCAGTCCCAACCCCGACGCGTCGTAGGTCGACGTCGGTGACAGGATACCTTGGAGGAGAATGACCAAGCCGATGATACCCACGGCCAGCACCAGCTGAATCAAGGGCCAGCGAACTTGGCTAAAGAACTGACTGCGAGTCTCGCGTAGCTGGTGGTAGTAATCGGCCATGTAGAGGAAGACCGCCTCCAACCGCCCTCCCATCTCGGCAGCATCCACCAACTGCACCAGCAACCGCGGGAAATAGCCCGCCTGAGCGGCCAAAGCTTGGCTCAGAGTATGTCCCCCGCGCACCAGTTCGATAACTTGGCCAATGGCCCGCCGATGTCGCCCATCACCGACTCGTGTCTCCGCCTCCAACGCTTTCAACAGGTCAACACCTGCACGCAGGGCAATCCCCATCCGGCGACAAAAATTCTCGGCGGTTTTCAGATTCATCGATGCCTCACGTTTTCAATCTGCTTCCATCAGCGCATGTACCGATGCAGCCATGGCTTCAGCCCTTCCAGCACCCGCCATGCCAACCTCTACCAGATGCCGTTGCGTACGGAAGGGCAACGTTGGCGCGCAAGTTGCAATTCGAGTTTAGCAGCTTTGATAAACGCCTCGAACCAGCGCCAGTTCGAAATTTGCAACCGCAGGGCAGTGGCGAAGGGGACAAATTGTCGTCACCGCTGCTCCGTGCCGCCGCCCGCAACCGTGCTGCACAAGCACTTCCTACCTCGGCTCGATTCCGTGGCGCATGGGAGGCGTGATCAACCGTCGAGTTTCCAGTTGGTGTTTCACAAAAAGGAGGATAGCTATGGTACTCCATCGTTTTTGGTCTGGGTTGCTTACGGTGATGTTGGTAGCCTCTGCCGCGACCATGGTGCGCGCTCAAGACGCTCCACCTGAGGATTCGGTAGCAGAGCAAGCCTACTTGGGCCTGGGCGTCGCCCCGGTACCTGAACCACTGGTGGCCCACATCCGGGAGATCGTCGGCGATGGTCGTGGCGTTCTGGTAGCCCAAGTGATGAAGGACTCTCCTGCGGAAAAAGCTGGCGTGCGTACCTACGACGTCATCGTGCGCTACAATGACCAGGACGTCTACGCACCGGAACAATTGGTCAAGCTAGTGCGTCACGACCGTCCTGGCAACGAAGTCACTTTGGAATTGGTGCGCGGCGGTAAGCTGTTGGAGCTGAAAGCTCAATTGGCCGCGGTTCCCACGCGCCCAAGCGTGCGCGGCCAACTGGCGCAACGATTCCCACGGTGGCAACAATGGCCCGCCCCGTGGCAAGGCATCTTCCCCGAACGGATTCCGCAACGTCCACGTGCGCCAGCACCCAATGGCGATGCGCGAAAACCTGCTCCGCCTCCCGCTGATGCGGACGCTTCCTCACCGGAAGGGACGACTCCAGACCGCGGCACCGCGCCTCAAGACGAGGGTCAACCAGGACGCACGCCTTGGAAAAAGTTTGAATCCATGACCGTGACCAAGCTGGGAGACGGTCGCTACAAAGTCGAAATCAATTACGTCGATGCTGACGAAAAGCAGATCCATCGCGAGTACGTGGGCACCCGCGAAGAGATCAAGCAGGCGATCGACGCCGATAAAGAACTGCCTGACGAAGAACGACAACATCTGTTGCGAACGCTCGACATGCAGGAACGGCCAACCTTCTGGTTCTTCCCCGATCTGGAACTTTTTGAGCGAGAATTGTTCAACTGGCCGAACCTAGATTTTTGACTCCTGAAGTGATTGCCGATCAAGCGTCCCATCACTCCAGAGATCGATCAATCGCCTCGACATCCGCTCGCCGATTTCCCGGTGAGGTGACCAGCCCCTCACAGGGAACCACGACGCGAGCGGATTCTTCTTTACTTGGCCATCTCCCACGGCGCAGCCACCTCCCATCGCTGTTGGCGGTCGGAATCGATGTCGATGGCCCCTCACCCGCTTGCTACCGACGGCGACCGCTGGTCGGCCATCGTATGCCGGCCCTTCTTCGAGCGACAACCGCCGCATCGATTGCTTTCACCACCAACCCATTGATGGTACACTGCGGCAAGTAGAGAGAACGCAAACTGAGCACGATGGCGTTTGCGATGAACGCACCACCCTTTGGAGTGACGTCAGCGATGAACAACTGGGCAGTGATCGCGCAAGGCGAGGGCCTATCGGTGGTCTTGTTAGTCGTCGCCGTGGGCATTTTCATTCTCGTCATCGGACTTCTCGCTTTCCTAGCCAATTTTTTCTGGCTGTGGATTCAGTCGAAAACGACTGGGGCAGGAATTGGCTTCCTCGATCTGATCGGTATGTGGCTACGTCGTGTCGACGCGCGAACCATCGTGCGTTCTAAAATCATGGCGGTGCAAGCCGGCCTAGGCGACGATGAGGTGACCAGCCAGGAATTGGAGGCGCACTACCTGGCACGAGGAAATGTCCCTCAGGTGATACGCGCTCTGATCGCCGCACGAAAGTCGGCCATCATCCGCTTGACCTTTCGCGAGGCGGCAGCGATCGATTTGGCCGGACGCGACGTTTTGGAAGCCGTCCAGACCAGCGTCTATCCCAAAGTCATCGATTGCCCGCCGCGCAATGCGGCTCGTCCCACCTTGGATGCCGTGGCCAAAGACGGTATTCAGTTGAAAGTCAAAGTACGGGTCACGGTGCGTGCCAACCTCGAACGGTTGATCGGCGGGGCCACAGAAGAAACGATCATTGCCCGCGTCGGCGAAGGAATCGTCAGCGCCATCGGTTCGGCGAGCGATCACAAGGCCGTCTTGGAGAATCCGGATCTGATCTCCAAAGCGGTTCTCGAAAAACAACTCGATTCCAACACCGCCTTTCAAATCGTGTCGATCGATATTGCCGATATCGACGTTGGAGAAAATATCGGCGCGAGATTGCAAGCCGATCAGGCGGAGGCCGACATGCGCGTGGCTCGTGCTCGGGCCGAAAGCCGCCGTGCCGCCGCCGTAGCAGCCGAACAGGAGATGATTGCTAAGATCGAAGAAAGCCGTGCCCAGTTGGTCGAGGCCGAAGCCGAAATCCCCAAAGCAATCGCTGCGGCTCTACAGAGCGGCGGCCTAACGATCATGGATTATTATCGATTGAAAAACATCGACGCCGATACGCAAATGCGACGTAGCATCGCCGATGTCAGCGAACGCGACTCTACTCCCCGGGTCGCTTCCTAACATCATCAATGATCGAGTAGAGCGATGGAGGGAGATGTGATAGATGGCAGGTGATTTGGAACAGTTTTTGCGCGAGGCAGCAAAACGTCTGGCTGAGCAAGTCAACTCGCCAGAGCGCCCTCCCCAACCACGCGCGGATAACCAGTCGGTCCGTCAGCGGGAACGGGGGCACCCCGCCGGCTCGGATCCAATCCCTGAAGACGAACCAATCCTCGCCGCTGAGGTCGTCGACGATTGGCAGGATCCGCGCGCCGGTCCCGATCCTCTTAGCACCTTGGACACCCGTCCGACACGGATCAGTCAGGTTGACCTGGCCGACGAACGCATGGAGGAACACTTGCGCGAAGCACTCGATCATTCCCCCTCTCGCCGACCCGACTCCTCGCATCCTCTCGACAGGAATTCCGCCGCGGCAGACCAACCGTCCGACTCATCGCAAGTGCAGCATCGGAGGAAACAAGTCAGCCCGTTCATCGACATGTTTCGTGACCCCCAGTCGCTGAAGGCAGCTTTTGTTGCTGGCGAAATCTTCCGCCGCAAGTTCTAATCGACTTTTCAGGAAAGAATCGTCCCCTTCTCAGCCCGGTGGCCGTCTTATCTGCTCCAGCCACCAGGCACGCAGCAGGTCTCCCTTTCCCTTCTGGGTCTCTCGATTCTACCGCGGAATCCTACCAGCTCCGCGGCTCCACAACGCCCGCCAGCCGCTGTTGCTTTATTCCGATAGTCAACCAACGAATTTTCCTCCCACCCACCTTACCGAATTTTCCTCCCACCCACTTTGCCGAGTTTTCCTCCCGCCCACTTTACGGCATCCAGCTGACCAAGTCCGCATCCACAAAGCAACATGCAATCCGCTTCCACTGGCTGAAAACCATCCCAACGGGCCTGCATTCTCACCAATCATGCCCCCACCCTCCCCTTGGGAGGGTCGCGAGTGATGCGAGCGGGGAGGGAGCGAGCGGGGAGAGAGCTCGTAGGGAACCAACCCGGAAACATCCGTCGTTCTGCGAACCAACCGCTCGCGGGCGTTTCCGACAGCGGCTGCCAGCCCACCATGGTGCCACGCCAATCCGTGGCGTGACTCCGCATGGTTCATCGATAGTCTTGCCATCGGCAGCAAGCCTGTCCGGCTACTGAAACTTCTTCCTGATGACCTGCTCGGGCGTATGTCCCTTTCGGCTCATGAGAGTCCTGCTAACCTAAAATCAATCCTGCAAGCGGACCCGCATAACACATGGAACGGTTTTTGGGCAGTATCCCACCTTCTCTTCGCCGGATTAATCCTGGAACAACTTCGGTAATAGATCGTATAAATACCGTCTCCAGTTATCCCAAGTATGTCCCCCCGAGGTTTCGGTGTATTCCACTTCGAATCCCCGTGATCGTAGCATCTCCACCGTCGCCTTGGCGGTATCGAGCAAGAAATCGTCTTTGCCGATAACGAAGGAGAAGTGCTTTAAGCCGGCCCTCATCTTCTCGTCATCAAGTTTTTCCTTGTTAAGCTCAAGAAAGCTGCGTGCAGGCTCGTTCATTTCCTCACCGCTTCGCAGTCCGAACAGACCGGAACTGAAGACGCTCAAGTAGCCGAACTGCTCCGGATTTGCCAATCCGATGAACAGCGTATGGGCTCCTCCCATCGACAATCCGGCCAAAGCGCGATGGGAGCGATCCGTGTGCACGCGATAGCGTTGATCCACCGCGGGAAGAATATCCTCTACGAATTCTTGTTCGAACTTGCCGAACATCTCTCCTCCACCTTGACCAAAACGAAAGGGGCCCGTGTGTCCGTTGGGCATCACCACGATCATCGCCTCGGCTTTTCCGGCAGCAATTAGATTGTCCAAAATCACTCCTGCCCGTCCGACGGTACTCCAGGAATCGTCAGAATCCGTTGCCCCATGCAACAGAAAGAGAACAGGGTATCGTTCTGTACCTGCCTCGTAGCCAGGGGGCGTGTACACGTGCATACGGCGAAAACGACCTAACACATTCGACCAATAGGTCACTTCCGCAATCGCTCCTTGCGGTACTTGTTGCCGATCCATCCATTGCTCCCCGGGCACCTCTAAGAGGCTCCACAGACGCGAGTTCGATTCACTGGTCGTCTGATTAGCGGGATCGACAACGACGACTCCATCCACCATGAAGTTGTACCGGTAATAGCCCGGTGGCACCTGAAGCTCAAGCTCCCACATACCATCCTCCCCACGGGTCATTGCAGTCCCCTGAAAACCGGTAGCACCAAGGTCGGAGCTGGACACCTGCACGTCGTCAGCGGATGGGGCGAAGAGGCGAAAAGTGACTTTGCCGCTCTCCACTTCGGGGGAAACCACCGTCCTTACCGGCCGTCTTCCTGGGGGTTGTGCCACGCCGACGATGGAAAACAAACACGCTAGCAGCACACCTTGCACCGGGATACGACAAAGCGACCAACCGCTCATGACTCCTCCTCATCGAAAAGATACGTAGGAACAACGAGAATTACTCAGTGCCTCTGGCACGAGAAAAGAACCACCTCGGTTTTGTTAACCTCCGGCAACGCAGGAAGTTGCGGTCTGGTGTTTGTATCAGTTTGTTCGATCGAAGAATCGCTCACTCTCCGGAGTGGACAAGTCGAGACGGGGAACGACGCGGCCACCGATGGCGCCGGGAACCAGATGGTGGATCGTGACCATGAAGACTCTCTGGAGCAAGCCGAATGGCAGCGGTCCGGAGAGTAGCCGATCATGCCGGGCGATCGTGCTGCGAACGCCTATTCGGTCTACCTCACCACTTTGTCGTCCAACGCGAGTGTTGCCGACGGATGCCGGCGCGGGGTAGAAGCGCATTTCGACTCGAGAATCCCGGCATGCGTGATGTGCCCTTCGACTTGGGTGGTTTTGCCGTGCCCTCCTGCCTGCGGGGACAGGAGCCGGCGTAGACCGCAGGCCTGAGCACGAAGTGCCTCGACATCTGCCACAATCGCGAGAGACCGAGAGGTTTTGCCGTCGGCAACTGTAGCGATTGTAACGATTGAGTGGCAAGGGAGGCGTTTTCTAAGTGAACTGACCTCAAGATCCGACTTTTGGACAGGATACGACATTTTCGTTCGATCCTGCAGGATGCAGGTAGAGCTTGCCGTGCACCATCCGCTAGGTCATGGAGGACTGTCATGCCATCGATCTCGAGTGAACCGTTTTCCGTAGCGAAGGCGAGGGATATTGTTCGCGATTTGTTCGAACACCGTCCCGCGCTTTATTGGGCTGATTTTTTGTGCAGTCTGACCATCGGCTACGGGGCGGCTAGTATCTACCTGAGTGCTCCCTGGTTTAGTTCGCTGCAGATCGTATCCTTCTTGGTCGCCGGCTTCGCTCTCTTTCGTGTGGGCAGCTTCATTCATGAAATCGTCCATATGCCGGGACGGCAGATGCGAAGTTTCAAGATTGCCTGGAACGTATTGGCTGGCATTCCCATGCTAATGCCCTCATTCTTCTATCTGAACCACATCGATCATCACAGTCCCAAACATTATGGAACCGGGCAGGATGGCGAGTACTTGCCGTTGGGCAACGGTCCGATGCGTGATTTGCTGTACTTCTTCCTGCAGGTCCTATTGCTTCCCGTCGCCATGTTTTTGCGTTTCGCGATTGTTACTCCCATTTCGTTTTGCTCCCCGCGGGTGCGCCAATGGGCTTTGGAACGTTTCTCATCGTTCGTCATCAATTTGAAGTATCGGCATGAAATCCCCCGTAATGCCCCCCGGCGGGTATGGGCGGCCATGGAAGCGGCCTGTTGCTTGCGCGCTTGGCTCATTCCCTTGGGTGTCGTGTTGGGAGTCACCACCTGGGACCGCATGCCAGCACTTTACCTGCTTGCCGTACTGACGCTGGGCCTGAATTACCTCCGGAACATCGTCGCCCACCGCTATGAGAGTGACGGCCGGCCCATGTCCCATGTGGAACAGTTGACCGACTCGATCAATTTCGATGGCACGCCCATTATTACGGAACTCTTTTTTCCGCTGTACCTTCGTTACCACGCCCTGCACCACCTGCTCCCCACGCTTCCCTACCACAATTTGAAACGCGCTCACCAACGATTGATGAACGAGCTGCCACCGAACTCGGCTTACCACCAGGCGCATTACCCCGGTTTTTGGCATCTATTGCGCGGGGTGGTCACCCATGCACTGGCAGCCAGTAGAGGAGGATCCCATCGTCGGGCAGCGGACGAATGGTATCGCCGCCGAGAGGAACTGTTCGCCCAGCAACGTCAACACGACCAGGGAGTGGAACAGCGGCCACAGCGCCATGCTGCCTAAGGTAGCCGAGCTCCCGCAGCAGCGAATACGATTATCGGAATCGATTGCTTTCTTTACGAAACCTTCCTGTCCTGTTTCGTCCGCACAATCCCGGTATTCGGAATCGCTACCACGGTGTTGATGTGGCCACGGCGGCCATGCCGATAGAGAAGATGAAGTGTTGCTATTGCGCACCCCGCAGACTCTTCCACCCATGGAGCACAAGCCGTGGAATTCGATCGCAATCGCTATTTCATGATCGGTGTTTTGCTGCTGTTGCTGGGAATTCAGTTTCGGATGGTCGAATCGTTCGTATTGAATGAGTCAAGTACGCGTGCCTTAGCCAGGATCGCCCACGAGTCGCAGCTGGCTTCGCAAGATTTCGCCACCCAGTTGTATTTGGACGCCAATCCCAAAGCGAAGAAGACCATTAAACCGCCCCATTGGCTTGGATGGGTGTTGCTGACTGCCGGTGCGATCATGTCTTTGCACGCGTTAGTCTTACCGAAACCTAAAACCTAACTGCCTCCTAATCGATCGATCGATCGGAATCTACTTATCGGGATCGGCCATCATGCGCACGTTGATCGCGTCCCCACGATTTTGGATGATCAGCCTGACCTTGATTTCCGCAGGGTTTGTCAATTTCGTGCACGGCAAACCGGATGATCGTGCCAACGAGCAGGCGCAGCAGCAGCAGCAAGACGTCTCTTCCCTGTTGCTGCGCGAAGGGACCACGATCAAATCAACGAATGCTCAGTGCCGATTCAACGGTGAACGTTTGGTCGTCGATCTTCAGGATCAAGATCGCGTACTAATCGCATTGGAGAATCTCATGGCCCAACGCGTTGTGGAAGCCCTCCAGCTTGATCCCATGGACAACCGGTGGAGTATCGAGGCGCGAGTCACCGAGTTTAACGGCCGCAACTTTCTCTTCCTTGTACGGGCTCAACGTTCCCCGCGAACCGGATTGCGATAATGACCGTTGTGCGTTGAGCGGTCGATGGTGGCGGAATCGAGTCCCTGATCTTGTTCCATTCTCGGGTCTCCAAGTTTTCAGCTTGGGACGTGGTCGTCGGCAGCGTGCGTCCCGGGGACTGCACGGTAGCATTTTTCTTCCCCCGAGGGACCTAAGGTGTCTGCCGGTATCCGATCCTAGTAGTAGCCGCACGAGCGGAGTGATTTCGTACACCTGCCGTTGGTGGCGAACTAGAATGAAGGATCGAAGGGAGAGGATGTTGACGATGAGTGTAACGGTAGCCCAGCGACGCCCACCAGCATCAACCTCGGCCGTCAATTCGGCCGCTGCGAGGGACAACCAGGCCGGACTGCTACGCCTGTTGACGCGTGCCATGGGGGCACCCGAGGAACTGGTCGTCGAGTTGATCTATCTCGACTCCAAGGGAACGAAAACCCGTCGGGTCGTCAGCCCGATTCGCTACTTGGGCAAAGACCGTTTCCTGGGGCTTTGCCTGTGCCGCTGCGAACCAAGGCAGTTCTACCTCACACGCTGCCTGGCAGCTCGGTTGCGGCCGGCCGCCGATTTCGTGATGCCGGTCCCCATGCAGGTTGCATCTTGAACGGACCAATCCCTGGTCGGTCAGGGCGATGATGCTTGGCCAGGCGGGGATCGACGGCGGAGGGGATCGTCCATGACTAACTGCAATAGGCTGACTCTATTTTCGCGAGCTGCGCCATAATATCTGCTTCCTCTGGAATCGTTCCCATCCTCTGCTGCGTCTGATACTCCAGTTCGAATGCATGCAACTGTTCCTCGACTTCCACGCGTGCCCCCTCGGACAAGCGATCGATGAATAGAACGCCGTTGAGATGGTCTGCCTCGTGCTGCACGATGCGGGCTTCATAATCGGAGAACTCACGATCGATCTCATTGCCTTGCAGATCGAAGGCGTGGACGCGAACCTTCTTCGGACGTACTACATTGCCCACAACCCCGGGTAGGCTGAGGCAACCTTCCTCGTCTTCATCATTGCCGCGTGGACGAGAAAGGACGGGATTGATGAACACCCATTCCTCCCCTTCCCCCGTCTTTCCCGCTGGATTCATAATGAACAGTCGCAGCGGCAAATTAACCTGATTGGCCGCCAAACCCACCCCACGATGGGCATACATCAGCTCAAACATCCGCTCTACCACACTTCGCAACGTGGTATCCACTCTCCGCAGCGCCTTTGATTCGTAGCGCAAGGCGGGGTGAGGATAAGTCACAATCTGCAAGGAAGTCGGATCCAACGGTTGCATAGTTTCTGGCTTCATTAGGTCTAGCCACCAAATCGTAGTATCGTTGATCGTCTCCGGTCATCGAGCCCGGCCACACCAACTGTCACTGTACTCGATCACCCCGACCAGCGCGAACCCACGGCATATCAAGTTCTCCGCATCTCCTCGGTGGGACCGCGGCGACCTTCTACACCCCGATCCCGTCCGCGGTAGCGAAGTAGCCGCCACGTTGATGATCGCACCGCACGGCCGCCCCCCGAACATTCTCTGCGACCTGACCATGCTGCATGACCGTTTGCCCACGGACCCAGGTGCGAATGGGCCATCCTCGCAGGGTCGTTCCGGCCCATGCACTCCAGCCCGACTTGGTATGCTGCTGTTGATTCTCGATCGACTTTTCCAGTTCGAGATCGACCAGCACGAGATCGGCATCATAGCCGGGAGCAATACGTCCTTTCCCCACCAGGCCCCAGACCCGCGCTGGAGCGTCGGCCATCCAGTGGGCAATCTGCGGCAGCGTACACCGTCCTTGGGCATATTCGTTCAGCAACAAGGCGAGACTGTTTTCCACCGCGGGCATGCCACTGGGAGATTGAGGGTAGGGTGCTTGTTTCTCCTCCCATGTATGCGGTGCGTGATCGGTGGCAATGACTTGCAGGTCGCCCGCTAACAACGCCTTCCACAACGCCGTATTGTCCTCGCGCGTCTTCACCGCCGGATTCATTTGAATCAGCGTTCCCAGTCGATCGTAATCGTCGATGGAAAAGAAGAGATGGTGCGGACAGACCTCCCCGGTCACCCATGGTTTTCCTGATCGTACGATGGGAATCTCGTCGGCCGTACTGACGTGCAACACATGAAAGCGATGGCGATAACGGATCGCCAAGTCGACCGCCCGTTGCGTAGCGATCCGCGCTGCGGCATGGTCTCGGATGCGCGAGTGGTCATGGACAGTCAAGTCGGCACCCAACCGTTGGCGATTGGCACGCACTGTCGCTTCATCTTCACAGTGAGCGCAGATCGGCAACCGGGTTTCCGCAAAGATGCGCTCCAGCGCCTGTTGCTGATCGACTAGCAGATCCCCCGTGCTGGAGCCGATGAAGATTTTGATGCCGGGAATATCGTGCTGCTGTTGCAACTGTTCGATGTTATCTGGAGTGGCACCGATATAGAAACCATAATTCACGCGGCTGACTCGACTTGCGCGGTCATACTTCCAGCGGAGAGAGTGCTGATCCACTGCCGGCGGTTTCGTATTGGGCATCTCCAGAAACGTGGTGATACCACCTGCGGCACAAGCGATACTGCCGGTTTCGATCGTCTCTTTGTGCGTCAACCCTGGTTCGCGAAAGTGAACCTGGTCGTCGATCACGCCGGGCATCAGCACTTTACCCGCCGCCTCCACCACTTCCTCTGCCGAGTGGTCGCGCGCTGCATCGACAGCCAGAATCTTACCACCTTCGATCAACACATTCGTTTCGGTGACCTGATCCGGAAACACCACCTTGGCGTCTCGGATCAGGATTCGCATCTCTCCCATCGCCATCGGTTCCGCAATTGGTGCGTGGACTATCGACCAGGGGCGGCAACACTCGCTCCTTACGGTCGTTATAACCGCTATCATTCCAACTCGAAAGCCAACGTCCTGTAAGCAACCGGGGGAAAAATCGTCAACGTTCCCCTAAGGGGTAAGCTACGCTTCTGCAGCCGACACCGAACATATCTTCGTATCTTTGCCCACGGGACATGCACCGACCTTGTTGCGATCAGGCGGCGAGGGTAGCGAGGTTCCCAGTCCTCGACGAGCCGATCGCGTATGTCCCGACAGAAAAACGAAAAGGGAGCAGCTGACCCACGATGAAGACGCTCAATCAACCTCTACGCAATCTTGAACAATCCAAGGCGGCAGAGTTCGATGCGACCAAGCAGCGGATCCACAATAAACTGGTGGAAAAGCTGGATCTTTCGCGCATCGGCGACATGAAGGGAGAGCAGTTACGACGGGAAATCCGCTTGGTGGTCGAACATCTGTGCGACCAGGAAAACACACTGCTCAACCGCTCGGAACGCGACCGTCTCATCGATGAAGTATTGGATGAAACCTTTGGACTAGGACCGCTCGAGCTGTTGCTCAAGGACAATTCGATCAGCGACATCATGATCAACGGTCCGAAGAACATCTACGTCGAACGACGAGGGCGGTTGGAGAGGACCAACGTCCAGTTTCGTGACAACAAACACCTGATGCAGATCATCGATCGGATCGTATCCAAGGTCGGGCGTCGTGTCGACGAGACCTGTCCGATGGTCGATGCCCGTTTGGAGGATGGATCACGTGTCAACGCCATCATTCCACCGCTGGCGCTCGATGGAGCGGCCGTGTCGATTCGTCGTTTCGGCTCCAATCCATTGCGGCTGGAAGATCTGCTCAATTACAAAGCGTTGACTCCCGAGATGGTGATGTTGCTCGAGGGTTGCATCAAAGCCCGATTGAACATGATCATCTGCGGGGGGACGGGTTCCGGTAAAACCACCTTGTTGAATACCCTGTCCAGTTTCATTCCCAATGACCAACGCATCATTACTATCGAAGACGCGGCCGAGTTGCAATTGCAACAAGACCACGTGGTACGACTGGAAACGCGCCCGGCGAACATCGAAGGCAAAGGTGCGGTAACCGCTACCGACCTGGTCAAGAACGCGCTGCGCATGCGACCGGAACGTATCATCATCGGTGAATGTCGTGGCGGAGAAACGCTGGACATGTTGCAGGCGATGAACACCGGACACGACGGCTCGCTCACCACCATCCACGCCAACAATCCTCGTGACGGTATCGCCCGCTTGGAAACGCTCGTCATGATGTCCGGTTTCGAACTTCCGGTAAAAGCGATCCGGCAACAGATTGCCAGTGCCGTCCACTTGATCATTCAAGCCAACCGCTTGCAAGGAGGACCCCGACGGGTGACCCACATTACGGAAATCGTGGGCATGGAACAGGACACCGTGGTGATGCAAGACATCTATCGGTTTGTCCAAGACGGCGTCGATGCAGAAGGAAAGGCGTTCGGCCACTTCGAATGTACCGGGGTGCGTCCCACGTTCATGCCACGATTGGAAGCGGCCGGTGTGCGACTGCCGGCCAGCGCCTTCCGCCAGCGTCGCCTGCTCGACGCCTAAAGGCCTCGTCACCCCGCAAGACGCTGCCGTGTCACCTTGATCCTCAACACGCAACTCAGGTAAGGAACGAAGAGCGAGTATGCTGCCTATCATCATCGTCATCAGCGTAGGAGTTGGCGTGGCTGCCATGGTGGGAGCTGTGGCCTTCGCGCTACGTCCCCAAGAAGAGTTGGCGGAGGATCGTCTACGGGTGTTGGTTGCCGGCACCAAGCGCGAGTCGACTGCTGAACAGGCGACGTTGCTGGGTAACAATCCCTTTGACGAGACCCGCACGATTGCTGAGGAGTTTCTCAGTCACTTTGGCAACCTCCTGCACATTATGGAGCAGGCGGATGTAAATATTCCTGCTTCGCGTTTCCTCAGCATCTGCGTAGGATTGGCGGCGGTGGGGGCGGTCGTCGTGCTGGCCACTCCGGTGCCCAACGTCCTGGCACCGGTCGTGGCGCTGGTATTGGCCAGTACTCCCGTGCTGTGGGTGCTCATTAAACGCAAGAAACGGCTCAATCAGTTCAACAAACAATTGCCCGAGGCGCTCGAATTGCTCAGCCGGTCGCTGCGCGCCGGTCACTCGTTGGCCTCAGGTTTCAGCCTCGTCGCCGAGGAGATGCCCGAACCGATTGGCAAGGAATTTGGGCGAGCATTCGAGGAACAGAATCTAGGTCTCACCCTGGAGGAAGCACTGGAGGGCATGACCCAACGCGTTCCCAACATGGACCTCCGCTTTTTCGCCACTGCCGTGGTCCTGCAACGTCAAACCGGAGGGGATCTGGCTGAGATCATGGATAAGATCGGCAAGCTGATCCGCGACCGATTCAAGCTGGCCGGGCAGATTCAAGCCTTGACCGGGGAAGGGCGTCTCTCCGGCGTGGTGTTGCTGGCCCTGCCTCCGGTTCTGTTCCTGGTTATGCTCTACCTGAACTACGACTATGCCATGGTGCTGTTTCGCGATGAAACCGGGCGCAAGTTGATGGCCGGCGCGCTGGTCATGCAATTGCTGGGAGCTCTGGTAATTCGAAAAATCATCAACATCAAGGTCTAACTCGCAATGGCATTCCCCCAACTTGATTCCCAATCGCTCATGATCATCGCCTGCAGTTTCGTAGCGTTCGGCGCTGCTGCTTGGCTGGTCATGGACATGCTGTTCAACCGGCAGGACCGCACATCACGGCGACTGCGCGCTCTCAGCGTGCCGCGACGTCCGGTAATCGATGAGCGGGAAGCGAAGAAGTCCGAGGCGCTGGCTCGTGTACTCGAGAAAGCCTCGCCTACGCTGGCCAAACCGTTCACCCCCCACCAACGAACAGGAGATGTCGAAACTCAAGCAGGAACTGACCGAAGCCGGCTTTCGTGGCGAGGGGGCTGTAGCTGGCTACCTGGCATTGCGGTCCATCTGCGCTTTGCTCTTCCTGTTCGCCGGTTCCGGGGTGTCGGTATTATGCTACGGATTCACGCAAGCAGCGGCATTCCGCGCCTTTTTCATCGCCGCCTTGGGTTTCTATCTCCCCACGCTGGGTCTGAAGTACCTGGTGAAACGCCGCAAGACGCAAATCTTCCTGGGATTGCCCGACGCCTTGGACCTGTTGGTGGTGTGCGTAGAGGCCGGCTTGGGCTTGGATCAAGCCATGCGACGAGTGGCCGAAGAGATGAACAAGTGCTATCCAGTGATCGCTTATGAGTTCGGCGTGTGCAACTTGCAACTGCAAATGGGACGGCCCCGCCATGAAGTACTCACCGACCTGGGAACACGTACCGGGGTCGACGATTTGAGATCTCTGGCCTCGATTCTCATCCAAGCCGACCGTTTCGGCTCCAGCATTGCCAACGCGCTGCGCGTTCAAAGCGACTCGATGCGAGTCCGCCGGCAGCAAATTGCTGAAGAAAAAGCAGCCAAGACGGCCGTCAAACTGATCTTCCCACTGGTATTGTTCATCTTCCCCGGAATCTTCGTCGTCCTGGTAGGTCCGGCGGGGATCCAAATGGCGCGAGAAATGTTTCCGGCGATGTCGGGCAACTAACTCATCGCTCCGCGGCTCGCCGTCGTGGCGTTACGCTCGGCAGATGCATCTGCAGATGATGCGAATGCTTGCCTCCCACTTGGCGGTAACACGCGGCTGCGTGCTCGGGCAAGATCGGGTTGATGTAACACTCGCTGCCCCATTCGAATCCGGCTACCTTGGTCAACCGGGGAAACATTTCGATGCGCCAATGAAAAGCGGTCGATTCGCGGCTCCCGCCCGGTGCCGTATGAATCACGTAATTGTAGGCCGCTTGGGGATAACAGTGCTCGATGCGTTGCACAAGCCGTCGCATGAATCGAGCCAGCGAAGCCACTGCTCGATCATCGATCTGTTCGAAACATGTTTGGTGATCGCGCGGCAGAATGGTTACCGATCCAGGCAAACGACTGGCGAAGGGACAAAACGCCAACCAGTCCTCGGTCGCCTCGACGATGCGCATCTCGGCCTCCAATTCGGTGTGCACCATGCGACAGAAAACGCATTCGCCTTCCTGCTCGAGAAACTGATGCATTCGTTGGTTGAGGCGAAAAACGTCGGCCGGTACCGTATCGGTGGCTATCAACTGGGAATGGATGTGCGCCAATGAGGCGCCGGCATCGAGCCCCGAATTCTTGAACACCACGGCATACGATATGAGGCGATCCTGCAACCAATATCGCAGGCGGTCTCGATAAGCGGTGAACACGAGCGCCGTTTCCTGGTCCGACAATTGCGACAAAGACGAGAAGTGATGTGGGCTCTCCACGATCACTTCATGCCCACCGGCCAACTCCCTTCGGTGATACAAATCGATGCTGCACGGTGAGCTCTTGGGGATGGCGGAGTCGGATGCCGGCCACACGTAGCTCTTGCCATTGACCGCCGGGAACTTATTGGGAACCACACGCACCAACCATGGCGTGTCGGCGTCATCGCCTGCCCCATAGACACTCAATGCCGGTGGCGTCTCCGCCTCATGTCCGGCACAGAACGGGCAGCTCTGCGAATCCGAGGCCGTGGGGGGTGGACAGCGAAAATCGTTCGGTCGCCGAGTACGATTGGGAGCCATGATCACCCAACGATCGGCTAACCAGTCGTAGCGCATTTCACTGCTGCGCGGATCCCGTTGTTCAGCGGTCATACGCGTCACTAGCCTCCGTCAATGCCGGAGTCTCTCTACCTAGTGCCAAGGCAGAAAGATACACCTGACGATAATGTTCGGCGCTTCGATGCCACGACCAATCCTGAAGCATTCCTTGCTCTACGATTCTACCCCATGTTGGCGGTTGCCGCTGATACACGTCCACCGCCCGCCGAAGCGCTTGCTCCAGCCCCTCGAGTGAGTACGACGGCAAATAGAATCCGGTCGCGCGATGCTCGGCGATGGCGTCCGGTGTGGCATCCACCACGGTGTCCGCTAGACCGCCCGTCGGATTGACAATAGGAACGGTGCCGTACTTCAAACTGTAAAGCTGGTTGAGGCCGCATGGCTCGTATCGACTGGGCATGAGAAACATATCGCTGCCCGCTTCGATGCGATGGGCCAAGGCTTCAGAGAACTCTAACCGGGCTGCCAGCAACTGCGGGTGCTCGTCGGCCAGCTCGCGCAACGGTTGTTCATAACGCTGCTCGCCCGTCCCCAAAATGGCCCATTGCACCTCCCTGTGTTGCACCCACTGGCGCAACAGGGGCAAGATGAGATCCCACCCCTTTTGATCGACCAATCGACTAACGATGCCGATCAGGGGAACGGCGGCGTCAACGCGCAAACCCAACTCTTGTTGCAGCGCCACTTTGCACTGCGCCTTTCCTTCCCGCCATCGCTGCGGTCCATAGGGTACCGGCAAGTGCGGATCGGTTTCGGGATTCCATTGCTCGTAATCGACACCATTGACAATCCCCACCAGATCAGCCTCGCGTTGCCGCAAGATGGGATCCAGCCCGCATCCATGTTCAGGGGTAGTGATCTCGCGTGCGTAGGTGGGACTGACCGTCGTTATCTTGTCCGCGTAAACGATCCCCGTTTTCAACAAATTCAAATGGCCGTGAAATTCCATGCGTTGCCAATGAAAATGTTCCCACCCCAATCCAGTCAAGGGCATGTCGTAGTGCCAGAACTGTCCCTGATAGGCCAGGTTGTGAATCGTCATCACGGTCCGCGCTGATCGCATCCAGCTCAAACCGTTGTAATGAGCGGAGATGAGCGCTGGAATCAATCCGGTCTGCCAATCGTGGCAGTGCACGATGTCCACCGGCAATTCCAGCCGCTGGATCGCTTCCACCACCGCGCGGCAGAAGAAGCAAAACCGCTCGCAGTTGTCCCGGTACTCACCGTGCTGATCGAGATACAGGCCGGGTCGGTCGAAGTAGTGCGGTTGATCGATCAAATAGACCAACACATCTCCCCGCGGCAACCGCGTCTCCAGCAGACGACAGGCCATGACCTTGTTGCCGATGGGAATCGTAAAAGCAATCGAGGTGGGCTGGATCGGCAGACCGCTCTGCAACGCCGTACGGTACGCTGGCAAGAAGCAAGTGGTCGGGCAGCCAATGCGTTGCAATTGACCAGGCAACGCGCCGCAAACATCCCCTAAACCACCACTCTTGGCCAGGGGTACCATTTCACTGGAAACGGATACGACGTTGATGTTCTTATTCACGATTTCATTGCAAGGTATTGTTTAGTGAAATTACGGATCTCCAGCGGCTCTACCGTGCGTCAGGGGGAGCCTCGAACGCATCCCGCCGCACTCCATGTTCCAGCCCCTCCTTGAGTGTAATCAACAGGCGCAAGCGGCGTAGAATGTACCCGATCAAAAACCAATCGGATACCGCTACCGACCTTCTCTGCAGGATTCGCCTCGCTATCGCCGCTTTTCATACTTTCTGCGCAAACTTTGCCGCCTATCCGACTCCCTTCGCTCGGTGCTTCCCCTTCCTGCCGTCTCTCCAGCAGCCCTACACCTACCAGTAGTGGAATTCGCCAGAATTCCCATACAGCCCTACCCGCACGCCTGGCTATTGCTTGACTGGCAACCTACCTTCTTGACTACAGAAAGGCTAACTCGCCCTCCCCACAGGTACTTCCTAGGAAGTTTTCTTCGCCATTACCACCTACATCAGCCGTAAGTTTGCGGTGTGCGTGCAGGCTGAACAAATCATCGATTGAATTGGGGGTGGCTGGTTGGGCGGAGCGGGCTAGAAGGAGGTTGGGCGCTCAGCCAGCTGCCGGTGCTGGCGGTTGGCTGGATACACCTACCAGTAGTGGAATTCGCCAGAATTCTCATGCCTACACCTACCAGTAGTGGAATTCGCCAGAATTCCCAGCACCACACCCCCGGCACCGTCTCTTCGTAGCCGCCCATCAGGGCCATTAGCTGATGGGGCTTTCGTCTACGGCCGTCAGACTTGTTCGGTTTGGGGAACACCTCGACCGGGTCCACGAAGTCGCGCCGCGGGTGGGCCAGATATTGGGCCACGATCGTTCGCAGCTCATCGGTCATGTTCCGCGACAACGCATCGCCCATCGGGATCGGTCTCGCCAGATCTTCCCCACGGCGGCCCAGTTCACCAATACCAGCACGACGCGCCAGCGAGTGAACCTGCTCCCGGACGACGCACCAGCGAACAATCGCGCTACACCACCGTCTCTACCACATGGGCGACTGGGGAGGCATTCTCGAAAGTTGTGTTCTGGGAATGAGGGAAAAGGTGGCGTATCCTGCTGACTTACTGTTGTTGCGAAATGGGATGAACGCAGGGAGCGCTTGGGGTCCGATCCTAGCGGATTAGGCTGATACCCATCTATCGACGCTGAGTAGACAGTACGACTAGAGACAACGCGTCGATTATTGGTCACATGTCGACGCGGGCTGCCTAGCTCATTCCCCCAGGACGTAGGCGAAGATCAAGGGGGCGACGATACTGGCATCGCTTTGAATCATGAACTTCGGCGACTCCGCGGAGAGTTTGGTCCAAGTGATTTTTTCGTTGGGGACGGCGCCCGAGTAGCCACCGTAGCTGGTGACCGCATCGCTGATCTGCGCGAAATAGCTCCACAAGGGCACATCGAGCTCCAAGTCTTGGATCAACATGGGGACGACGCAAATGGCAAAGTCACCGGCGATACCACCACCGATCTGAAAAAACCCCAGCGGATGCTCTCGGCATTGCTGTTGGTACCACTTGGCCAGCAATTCCAACTGCTCGGTGCCCGAGCGTAAAGCGCGGTGCGATCGGACCTTGCCCTCCATCACGCGTGCGGTAAAGATGTTCCCCAAGGTACTATCTTCGATGCCAGGGGATACGATCAACAGGTTCTTCTCTTTGGCCGCCGCGACCCAACTATGCTCGAGCGGGATTTGATACTTGTCCTGAAGCTCCGGTTCGTCGAGTAGTCTCCAAAAATACTCGTAGGGGTAGTACGACTCTCCCCTCTCGGCAGCCTCCGACCAGTAGCGCAGCAAGTGCTGCTGCGTATGTTTCATCACCGTTTCCGGGATACACGTATCGGTGACACGATTGAAACCTTCTCGCTGCAACCGCTCTTCATCCTCGGCTCGCAAAGCTCGCCAGTCGGGAATGATCCGGTAATCGTCGTGAGCGAAGAGGTTGAAGATGTCCTCCTCCAAATTGGCGGCCGTGCAACTGATGGCGTGCACCTTGTCCTGACGAATCATCTCTGCCAGGGAAATCCCCAGTTCTCCCGTGCTCATGGCACCGGCCAACGACACCAGCATCTTTCCGCCATCGTCGATGAATTGACGATAAGCCTTCGCTGCCGCCAGTGTTTCTCGTGCATTGAAATGTCGGAAATGCTTTTCCATGAACGCAGATACACTCATCGTGCTACGTTCCTCCTTCTGCGAGTTAGACAGGCTACCAGCGAATATCGGCCGGGAGAATCATTCCAAAGCCATGGGCATAACAAGATAGGTATAGCCATCATCGGTACGCATGATGGCTGGTGCCTTCGGCGATTCGATATCCAGGGTGAAACGTGTTTCCGGATCCAGTACTTTGAGAAAGTCCATGATAAAGCGATAATCGAGCTTCACCGAAATCTTCTCTCCCGCATATTCGATGGGAAGTTCGACTCGACTTTCTCCCTGCTCGGCATGGCTGGCCGTCATCAGCAGGGTGCCATCACTGAATACCATGTCCAGACCACGGGTCTCCTTGTCAGCGACCACTGCGGCCTGACGGATGGCGGCCAGGAAAGGCCCCGCGTTGATCTCGATGCGCGTCGAATCTTGACGTTCGGGTATCACCTGTCGCCAATTGGGGAATCGTCCTTCTACCAATCGGGCATTGATCGTGCAGTTCGATGATCGGAGCTGAACCTCGTTCCCCTTCACGGCCATGTTGATGGTTTCGTCGTCGTCATGCACACTGCGTTCCATGAGCACCAACGATTTGGTGGGAACGATCGTGGTGTTTCCTTCGACCCGGTGCCCACCAACACTGACCCCCGAACCGACGACATGCGCCAATCGGCGTCCATCGGTCGCCACGGCTTGCACCACATCGTCCACCATTTCGAACAACACCCCACCCAGTGCGAACCGCGCGCTTTCCTGATCAGTAGCGAACGCCGTGCGGCGCACCATTTCTCGAAAGACGCGACCATTGATTTCGTGGTAGCTCTCTTCAGAGAAACCGGCGATCGTCGGATATTCGTCCGGATTGGAAGTAGGTATTCGGATCTCCGCGTATCGGCCGCGCACGAATAGATTGCTGTCCTTGGTTTCGATGTCCAGTTGCTCATCAGAGCTTTCTCGCAACACGCGCCCCACACGATCGACGTGAAACAAGGCTTTGCCGGCTGTTTCGACTTCGACGTCCGGCAACTCGATGCGCACCCCCGCCTCGGGCCCGCTGGCCATGAGGATCAAACCCTTGTCGCCTGCCTCTACTTTGACGTTTTGGAGAATATCCTTGGGACTTCGGGTGGAAATGACACTCGCGGCCAATTGAAAAGCGCTGGTCAAGCGTTCACGATCGCATCGGATTTTCATTCCCCGAACCTCCTTCGGCGGCTTCAATACCCATAGGTACACCACCGCGTTCCTTGATGTTGTATCGGCGACAAGAGTGTCGCCATCTCGGTTTTCACCAAGCTTGAGGACGGCATGGTGATGGGCATGTTTTAACCTCCCCAGGCCGATACTTGAACTAGGTAGTCTCAAAAATCCTGCCGTTGACGACCGGATCGGTAGGAACCGGACGAAACGGATTTCATCTCCAGTGACCACTCCCCGGCAAGGTGTTGGTGGTGTGCTTGGGGAGAGAACCGAGACGTTGTCTTGGAGCCTCGTTGCCAACCAGAGGCTTCCTAGAATAGATAGACAAAGATTAGTAGTAGTAAGAAGCGCTGACCTCGCCGAGTTTTCCACACCGACGAATCCAACTCCTGACGCAGGAAAGCCATGGAATTCTGGACCGATGAACTTGGAACTGACAGTTGTTGACAGAGGAAAAGTCGTCGACAAGCGGTTGGTAGCTGTCGACTGGCGGTTCATCGCGGGGGAACGATTGACATGCGCGAGGTACACCATCCAGGTGCGATGCACTTTACCGACGGTGTGTTACCGTTGCTCGACAGGTTTTCCACACGAGAGGGCGGGGCCGGTGGCCGCATCGTCGGTCAACTCGTGGCGGGCGGGGGACAGGAGAAAGTATCGCGCAATTCGATCACGAGGGAATGCAGAGACGGATCTTCAGCCAGTAGCGAGGCCGTTTTACGACAGGCGTGAAGGACGGTGGAATGATCACGGCCACCGAAGTAGCCGCCGATTTCCTTCAGCGTCGCAGAGGTCATCTGACGGCACAGGTACATGGCCAGCCCTCGAGCCCGAACGATCCGTGCTTCCCGGCTTGCGCCGCGCAGGGCGGAAAGTCGGGTGTTGGTCTTCGCCGCGACCGCTTTGGCGATGTCCGCCAGGGACGGAGGTTGGCGGTTCTCCACGGCCGCTAGCAGACTTAGGACAGCGTCGTGGTCCAGCGAACGGGTGTCATGAACATGATCGGCCAGCAGGTCGAGCAGACGCTGGAGTTGGATAACCGACAATCGGGACAAGTGGGGACACACTAAAGACTCGATGTGCTCGATTTCTTCCCGGTTCGTCAGTTTCGCGGGGAGCAATTCACGCAGGATAAAGCGCAACGTCCCTTCGCTTGGCGGATGGATGGGTAGACTAAACCCCCCCAGCAAGCGGCTGACCAAGGGAGCCACTAGGGAGTGTGTCCCGTGAACCGATGGTAGTTGGTTGCTGGTGATGATGACCGGCGTAGCCGAGGTGGCCAACGTGTCAAGAGTGTGGATCAAGTCGAACTGGACAGCATGGTGCGAGGCCAAGGAATCCAGACCATCAAGGACCATCAGTTTGCAACGTCGATGTTCTTGATGAAAGGTCGCTACGTCGTCGATCTCGAGCGCCTCGCGGTACTTGCTCAAGTACTCCGCCGCCGTGGTAAACAGCAAGGGTCGCGATTTAGTGGCTCGTGCCCACTGCACTGCTAAAGTAACCGCCAACACCGTTTTGCCACATCCGGGCGGGCCGTAGAGCAGGCAGGGGGATAGGTCAGGCAAGGAGCCAACCGCATCTTCCGAGAAAAGAAAGGATAGGGGAGCATTCTCTGGGCCAATGAGATAAAACGGCAGCGACCACACATCGGTTGCCGCTGCCGGAAGATGTTTGCGCACCGACGCCGGTCGTTCGACGGGGAGTCGTAGAGGGACATCGAGCCGAGAGCGAGTGCTGGTTGACATCTTCGATTCGCGATAGCAAGGAATTCCAGCCGTGGTAGATCCAACTCAGTTTAACGCACGGGACGAGGGCAATCGCTCGACCGCTTGGGTGATGCGGTCCACGGCTTGGACGATCTGCGAAGCCTCGGAGAAACGCGACAAACTGAAGCGAATCGAGCCGGCGATAACCTCTGCAGGCAATCCCATGGCACTGAGCACACGCGAGGGACGAGCACTGCCGCTGGCACAGGCCGACCCTGTGCTGCAAGCGAGGCCAAGCAGATCCAGCCGCATGACCAGTGCTTGGCGATCGAGCCCTAGAAAGGATACGTTGCTGGTATGCGGAAGTCTTGGAGCCGCATGGCCTATGACCTCGACGTTGCCCAATTGTAGCAAGCGTTGCTCGAATTCTTCCCGCAGTTGACGCGTCTGCTCGTATCGACCTTCCTCACGAGCCCGGCAGGTCGCCTGCAGCGAGTTGGCTAGGGCGGCAGCAAGGACCACCGGCTCGGTCCCTGGGCGTAGGCCCAATTGCTGGCCACCACCGTGCAACAGAGGAGACAGAGCCAGACTTGGTGCCACCACCAGGGCACCGATACCGACCGGACCATGGATCTTGTGGGCGGTAATGGTCACGGCAGCGATGCCGGTAGCGCGCATGGAGAAGGGGATTTTGCCTGCTCCTTGAATGATATCGCTGTGAAAGGGAACGCCATGTTCGTGGCATAGGCTCGCGATCGGCTGGAGGTCTTGGACGATACCCGTTTCGTTGTTGGCCAGCATCACGGACACGGCAGCAATCTGGGATGCCGACCGTTTCAGCTGGTCTTCGAGGAAGTCTAAGTCGATCAGCCCATTGCGGTGAACCGGAAGGAGGGTCACCTTCTCGCCCCCGGCCACCGCGACCGCCGCATCCAGGACGCTGGGGTGCTCGGTCGCACCGATGAGCAGGCGTGGACGTTGACGCTGGGCATAGAGTCCCCTTATCGCCAGGTTGTTCGCTTCGGTACCACCACTGGTGAAGACCACTTGACTTCCCGGTGGGGCGTCGATGTCCCGCAAGATGCGCGCGCGCGCGTCCTCGAGTATCCGCCAGGCACGACGTCCGGCGGCATGTTGACTGGCGGGATTGCCCAACGGCAGTCTCAGCGCCGCGGTCATCTCCTCGGCGACCCACGGGTCCAAGAACGTGGTGGCATTGTTATCGAGGTAAATCTCGTTCATCGCTTCTCTAGGACCGTCTTCGATTCGAGAATCGGTTGCAGGGCCGGATCGTTTCCATATTCGATGGCCAACGTCGCCAAGGCATGAGCCAGACCCCTGTCACCCCGGCTTTCCGCGGCGATCGCCGCCTCGCGCAAGCGGGGGAACACGATGTCCGCTAGTCGTTGCTTGAACTCTTCAGGTCCGACAACCGTGCCTTCTGTCGAGACAAGTTCAAACAAGGCTGGAATATCGGTGTAGGCATGAGCGTAAGCCAGCGCTTGCACCGCCGGCCAAAACGAAGACGCCAAGCCAGGATGATCCTTCGACCATTGGGGCCAAAAGGCATCATAGGAGGGGCGCCGAGTATCCAACATGTGCTGAAGAATCCGGGCCGGGCCGTGGTCTAGCAGCGTGGAGGTGCGAATTTGAACCAAGTCCCAGCGGGTCGGCAACGGTGCTGCAGAGCGTAAGTGCTTGGCGATCAACGGGCTAATCTCACTGGCCGTCTCGCTCTGGTTATCTTGCCAGGGATCGAACCGGCCGGTCGAACCATGGCGGATGGCCGTGAGTTGACGCCCGGTCAGCGGGTCGCGATGGTAGGTGAAGGTGCGAAGTTCGAAGGTGATCGGATTCAACTCGATACCAGAGACGCTGGCAAAAAAGGCGTAGACAGTGACGGCTATAGCGACTAAACCGATGGCCGTCATTGCGTAAAGTAGGCGGTTGAGCAAGGCAAATCGACGTCCTCGTAAAGGCTGCGAATCCGCAGTTGGCCGAGGAGGATTGGCAATGGTGCTCATCGGTTACACGGTGATAGAATCGAGAATCAACGAAGCAAAAGCAGACGCGGCGGAAGCCGGATAAAGGAGATCCTCCCAGCCAAGGATCAGGCAGGCCAAGCGGACCAAGACTCCTGCGATTATTGTACGCCGTTTTCCATCGCTCCGTTAGAACAGGCGGTGATGCCTGCAGCGTCGGTCTTAGTGGTATCCCTGAATTCAGCGGCAACAAACCAGCCATGCGAGTAAACAATCAGGCAATTAAGCCGCGATATCCTACCATTTTGTCCATCAGTGACCGGCTCAACCCGAAAGCCGCCGCTGATTGGTGGCGTGGTGGTAGCGTGCAGGATGATGGAAACCGACCATTCGTGTCCTCGCCCATCGACGATGCGGCCGGTGATGATGAGCAGGCGAAGCTTCGTCGCGTCGAAGCCGTCTTGTTCTTGGCGCGGGAGGAGCTGAATACACGCAAGATAGCCAAGTTGGCAGCCTTGGCGGACGCCACCGAAGCTCGTACACTGATCAAGCGCCTCAACGCGAAGTACGATCAGATCGGACGGGCGTTTCGCGTAGAGGAGATCGCCGGTGGATATGTCTTGCTGACGCGTCCCGAATTTGCTCCCTGGCTGCGGAAGTTACAATACGTACCCGCAGAGAAGCGACTCAGCCAATCCGCGATGGAAACCTTGGCCATCGTAGCCTACCGCCAACCGGTACTGCGAGCCGAAATTGAAGCTATTCGTGGGGTTGGTTGCAGTGAGGTACTCAAACAATTGATGGAACTCGACCTGGTTCGTATCAGCGGACGCAGCGAGGAATTGGGGCGACCGTACCTCTACGGGACAACACGTCGATTTTTGCAGATGTTTGGCTTGCGATCGACCGATCGATTACCACGCAAAGAGTGGGTAAACGAATTACAGAATATGGTAAATTCGTCTCCACAAACCGACGCAGCAACTTCGGATGAAAAGGAGTCAATGGTGACGCAAACAAGCTTAACTGGCAGCGTAGCAACGTTCGGGGACGAACTGCCGTCCGATAGCGAAAATCAGCAAGAGTTCATCGTTCGTGCCATCGACGACGATGACGATTATCTCGACGACGACGAAGATTTCGAGGATGATGACTTCGAGGACGACGAGGACGATTACGACGATGAAGATGTGGACGACGAAGATCTAGAAGATGCCGACTGGGACGAAGTCGACGATGACGAAGAGGATGAAGACGTCGACGACGACGAGGAAGACGAAGATGACGATGACGAGGAGTCGGAGTGGGATGATGAAGACTTCGACGACGAGGATGATTACGATGATGATTATGACGACGATGACTGGGATGAGGAGGACGAGGATGATGATGAGTGGGATTGACCGGTGAACGGTCCCCACGGCGGGGCGGAAAGCCGATGCTGAATACCCTCCCCGTCAAGCGTGCGTCGTCGTGTTGCCCGTTCCTACTGTGTTCATGGGAGGCCGGCCGTGGAGGCTGGCTTCTTTTTTGCTTACGCTTGGGCGTTGGTGAAACATACGCTCTTAGATCTTGCCTTGGCGATATCAGGAGGTTTCCGTGCTATCCGGAGTCACCGTCTCCTGCTTTCTATTCAGTTACCTGCTGGCGCTGGTTTGGGAAGCGGTGAGGTTGATCGGGAAGCGGACCGGTCGCACGTGGATCACTGTTTTCTTGCTCATCGCTGGTTTGGTCGCCCACGCATCGTTCTTGTACTACCATTTGCGTCTCCCCGATGCTGCTGGGGCTCCGTTGGCGATCAATAATTGGTTCCAGTGGTCGATGGCTGGCTCCTTCATCTTGGCGATCCTCTGTTTTCTGCTCATTCTCCGCAATCCGCAAACGTCGGTAAGTCTGTTTTTGCTACCGGTGGTGTTGTCGGTGACTGGAATCGCTCTCGTTTTTGGCGGATCGGGCAGTTTTGGTGCCGGTGGCTCGGCGGCGGCGTGGCGGTGGATCCATGGAATCAGTCTGTTGATCGCCACGGTGTTCATCAGTTTGGGCGCGGCATTCGGGGCGATGTATCTGGTGCAATCGGGACGTCTGAAGCGGCGACCAGGGGGGCAACGCAAGCTACGCTTGCCGGCACTAGAATTCCTGCAGCGCATGAATCGGTGGTGTCTGTTCGCCACGGCCGTGGCGTTAGCCGTGGGTTTCGTCAGCGGCATTCTGCTGCAGCTACAGACCGATCAACCCTTTCGCTGGTGGGAGGGAGGGATCGTCGCCACGGCCGCCCTCTTCCTGTGGTCCTCCCTGGCGGCCATGTGGGAGGTGTTCTCTACTGGTTCGATGGGAGGACGCCGCGTGGCTCGCCTGGTGGTCGCCAATTTCCTGCTGTTGGTCGTCGTGTTGACGGCGTTGATGGTCAGCTCTCATGGACTCCAGGAAGGTCGCCAGGATTCGCCAACGGGAGGTCAGCAAGCAGGGGAGGTGCCGCGCTGATGCCTTGGGGAATGGTTGGCTGGAGTCATCATCACGCGCCGGTCGAAGTGCGCGAACGCTTGGCCTTTTCCAAGGACCAGGCTCAGCAGGCGCTGGAGCAGTTCGGGCAGTTGTATCCCGAAACGGAAGCAGTGCTGTTGAGTACTTGCAACCGGGTGGAAATGTATGTGGCCGCCGAGTCTCCCGAGCAATTCCCGCCGCTGGAATCGGTTGCCCGCTTTCTCGTGGAATTCCATGAGGAGTCGTTCGAGGAATTGGGAAAACAGTTGCGCGTACTTCGGGATGATCAAGCGATTCGTCATCTGTTCATGGTGGCCGCGGCCCTGGACAGCATGGTCATTGGGGAAGCACAGATTCTCGCCCAGGTCAAACAAGCGTACGACCATGCCTGCCAGATCGCCTCAGCGCGGTCGCTCATGCACCAATTGTTCCAGAGGGCAACGGTGGTGGCGCGGCGCGTTACCAACGAGACGGACATCCAAAAACGTCGCGTCAGTATCCCCAGCGTTGCCGTCAGCGAAATCGCTGCCGAATTCTTTGAACGCTTCGATGATAAACGCATCTTGCTGATCGGTGCCGGTGAAATGGGAACCGAGACGTTGCGGTACCTCATCGATGCGGGAGCCCGGCGCATCGACATTACCAATCGCAGTCTCAGCAAGGCCGAGCAGTTGGCCCGCGAGTTCGCCGCCCGTCCCCTCTGTTGGGATGACCTTTACGCTGCGGCAGCCTCTGCCGATTTGGTGGTTTCTACCACCGGGGCGAGCGAACCGGTGGTCCAAGTCGAGGAGTTCCGCAAAGCGCGCACCACCCATCACGCAGGACCGCTTCTAATTCTCGACTTAGCGGTTCCGCGGGACGTCGACCCCCAGGTGGGACAGTTGGCCGATGTCTACCTGTACACGCTCGATGATCTGCAACAAGTATGTGATCGCAACGTGGAAGCACGCCAAAAAGAGTGGCCCAAAGCGACGCAAATCGTCGAGCAAGAGTTGAAGAAATTCTTGGCCGAATCGGCTCATCGCGCCAGCGGGCCGACCATCCAACGTTTGCGTCGTCAAGCCGAGACCATCAAGGCCGAAGAATTGAAGCGACTGTTGAGCCGTCTGGAAGCTCGCGGTGTCGACGGCCAAGCGTGCAAGGAGATCGAACAAGCCTTCGATCGGCTCGTCAATAAACTTTTGCATCCGCCGCTCAAGTCACTTCGCGATCACGCCGATACTCATCATCATGCCACCTTGTTGGATGCCCTACGGCATCTATTCCAACTGAAAGATTGATATCTCGCCCAATCGACGGCCGGTGCACGAGCTGCTGGCCGGAGACAGCCGTGGGAAAATAGACGGCTTGCGCAAAGATTGTCTGCTGTCGATTTTTCTTTGATCGCGGCGCGACCTGACGGACGATCTCTACTACTACGTCGGGTAGTGAGTTCAGGATGTGGACTCGCTCTTCTTCTTGCGCATGGATGACGCGATCCGTAGCCATTACGCGAGCGTCAGGGTTTGCTATGTCTTTGGAGTGGTTTCATGCCGTATTGGGCACGTTCTTCGTCGGTGTATGGTTGATTGTCGGGCAAATCATTGCCCATCAGTCGCGGGAGACGAGCCCGTGAGGGCCATCGGCGTGCGGTTACACAGCACCATGGTGCATCCAATGGAGAACGGCTTGGCGATTGGATTCGAAGGCCAAGTTAGCCAACATCGCCGGGTCGGGAAGCTGCCAACGGTAGTGTTCGAGTTCGGATTCGTCTAAGGTGATCCGGTTGTCACCAGCGACCTTGCAGGCAAAGAAGACGTCGAGCACCGGTGCTTCAACCCCCTGGTAGCAATAACGGTTGGGATGCGTCAGCAGGAACTCGAGGTGTTTGATTTGCAAACCTGTTTCTTCCGTCACTTCTCGACGCAAGGCATCTTCAGCCGTTTCATACGCATCGACGAAACCACCGGGTAATCCCCATTTTCCCTTTCCCGGGTCCCGTGCCCGACGAACGAACAGGACCTCGCCGCCATCGTTGACCAACACGGCACCGACGGCCGTGTAGGGGCCGAAAAACACGGTGAAACCACACGCTGGGCAGCGCAGTGGAGATTGCCCTGGCGACGGATTAGCGGTTCCGCACTGCGGGCAGTAACGGTAAGCTTCCGCCAGTTGTTTGGGGGGAGGACTGGTCATCCATACCGCTCCTGAAACTATCTTGATCTGTTCGGTAGCACCGGCAAGCGTGGCGTGGGCCAACCGGTCAGTTCAACCTCCGCCGCCGGGCGTCCCACCAACTTCCTAACACATAGAGAACACCACCACTGAGGAAGGTCACCAGCATAGCACGAAACCCGGCTGGATGTTCCCCATAGCTTCCGTAAAGAATCAATGCCGTGATCACCAGATAAAGCATCAGGGCGACCGATTCGCCCCAACGGATCGGTGCGGCATGAGGCAATCGGTGACGGATCCACCACAGCGAGGCGACGGTCAGCGCCCCGCAGGCCGACAAGGTCAGCCCCAGGTAACTGATCAACTGCGGTAAAGTAGCGAGCAACACGCAGACGATACTCAAGACCGCTTGCAGTAGAGTTGCCGCGCGTGGCGGATGGCCATCCGCCGCTGCCAGCACAGCGGGCATGACTCCATCCTTCGCCATCTGCGTGTAGACTTGAGGGCCAGCCAAGAGCAAGGAAAAAACGCTGCTGAGCATGGCCAACACGATCGTTACGCGCACCAGCAACGCCAAGGCATGCCCCCCGAGCGCCCCGGCGGCGATCGCGGCGACATCGGCCTTGCCAGCAATTCGTTCCGGAGGTGGACCATAGACGAATGCACAGTTGAGCAGCAGGTAGATGGCGGTAACCAACATCGTCGCCAGGACCATCGACCAGGCGACACGGTCGCCTGAAACTTTGGTCGCACCAGCCACGTAGATCGCCGCGTTGAATCCAGTGTAACTAAGTGCAATCCAGGACATGGCACCAAGGAGCGCCATCCATTGCCGGCCATCCTGCGGTATCCCGGAGAATGGGGGAAGCCACTCAGGGGGAGCGTGCCAGGCACTGCGGGGAGTCCCCACGAAGATCCACAGGAGTAGCACCACGATCATGATCAACTTGACGCCCACCACCATGTTCTGGGCTCGGGCACCCCAATGCAGGCCCACCAAGTGGATACCGGTTGCGATAACGATAATGCCCATGGCAATGGTGGGGATCCACTGAGCCGTGGGAGAATCGGTGCCCACAGCATAGGTGGCGGCACTCAGCGCCGTAACGGCGATCGGGGCGGTGAAGCCGGCCACAACGGAGATCCATCCGGCAAGAAAACCAATGGCGGGGTGGACCAGACGACTGAGGAACAAATACTCTCCGCCCGATAATTTCAACCGACGGACCAGACCTCCGTAGGCGATCGCACCACTGATCGCCCACACGCCGCAAATCCACCAACCGAGCATGACACGCCCCGGCGCCTCCAAGGAAGCCATGGCGTAGCCGCTGGTAGTGAACACTCCAGCCCCAATCATGTTCGCTACCACCAGACAGATCAGCGTGGGAGTGCCCAGCAGCCGCCGTTGGACCGCGGCATCGACTTCATCGGTGGAGGGAAGGGGTGAAGGGCCCACTCACAGTACGCCTTTCGTGCTGGGGATCCCTGTTTGCCGCGAATCGATGGTGGTCGCCATGCGCAAGGCCCGCGCGGTTCCTTTGAAAATCGCTTCGGCGATGTGGTGCGTGTTCCGTCCGTAATGGAGCAACACATGCAGATTGCAGCGGGCCGAGCTGGCGAAGGCCAGCCAGAAGTCGTGCACCAGTTCACTGTCAAAGTCACCGATCTTGGCCGATGGCATGGCCGCATCAAAGACGACGTAGATTCGCCCGGACAGATCGACGGCTACCGTGACCAGGGATTCTTCCATCGGCAGAATGACGTGGCCATAGCGTGATATTCCCTGTTTGTCACCCAGGGCTTCAGCAAATGCTTGACCCAGGCAAATGCCGATGTCCTCGGTCGTGTGGTGGGCGTCGACGTGGGTATCCCCTTGGCAAGTGACCTTCAAATCAAAGAGGCCGTGTCGCGCGAACAGCTCCAGCATGTGATCGAGGAAGCCTACACCGCTGTTGATCTCCCCCACGCCGGTGCCGTCCAGGTTGAGTTGCAATTCGATGTTCGTTTCTTGAGTGCGTCGATGAATCGCCGCGGTGCGTTGCGTCATGGCATTTCCAGTCCAACGAGGATCATCCAAACGATGGCCACTGAGGAACGACTGTGGGCTTCGGACAGGTAGCTCAATCCGCCGGCGGTGCCGAGGCGGTGAGATAACTGCTCAACAAACTCAAACAGGCGTCGATCTGAGCATCGGTTCCCACACTGATCCGCAATCCGTCTCCCCATCCAGGATAGTTCATGTAGCGGACGAGAATCCGATCGGCTTTCAATCGTTGGTATAGTTCTTCCGCCGGATAATCGTGATGACGGCACCAAACGAAATTGGCCTGGCTGGGGGTTACGGCGAAGCCCAGTTCGGCCAGGCCGCGGCTCAGCCGCTCCCGAGTGGCCAACACCTGGGCACGATTCTCCGCAAACCACTGACGATCCCCGATCGCTGCCGTGGCCCCTGCAATGGCTAAGGCATCGCAATTGTAGCTGTCTTTGACCTTCCTTAACATGGCGATGATATCGGGATGGGCAATCAGGAATCCGAATCGCAGACCGGCCAAGCCATAGGACTTGCTCAACGTGCGCGATACCATGACCCGCGGATTTCGGCGCACCAGATCGATACAGTCATGCTCGGCAAAGTCCACATAGGCTTCATCGACCAACAACGGGCAGGGAAGTTGTTCGGCCAGGGCCAGCACCTCTTGCGGTGGCAGAACGGTGCCACTGGGGCTGTTGGGATTGGGCAAGAAGGCCAGCTTCAGTCGCTCGCCAGCAGCCACAAACGAAGCTCCTAGGCGAAAGTCCTTGTCAAAAAAGATCTCTTCATACCGCGCGTTCTGTATCTCCGCCAACGTGCGGTAGAGAATGTAGCTCGGGTAGGGCAAGCGAAGAGCATCTCCTTCGCCGACAAAGGCGCGCGTGACAATGGTCAGGATATCGTCACTGCCATTGCCACACAGAATCCAATCCGGATCGATTCCCAACACCTCCGCCGCCTGAATGCGGAAGGCCGTAGCCAGCGGATCGGGATAGCGCACCAGCGACGTCTCCGCCGCCTGCTGGATGGCACGGACGGCCAACGGCGACGGGGGATAGGGATTCTCGTTGGTGTTCAGTTTGATGAACTTGCCTCCCTGCGGTTGTTCCCCCGGCACATAAGGTTTCATCCTCCGGATGTTCTCTCGAAAAAGCAGCTCAAGCGAGTCGATTGGCATATCAGTTGGACTTCTCAGCGACATGGCGGCAGCGGATGCGAACACTTTGACGATGGGCCGTCAAACCCTCTTTCTCCGCCAGTAGGCTCACGCTCGGTTCGATGGCCTGCAACGCATCGGCCGAGAATTCGAGCAAACTGCTGCTGCGGAGAAACGAATTTGAACTCAACCCCGAAGCCCACCGGGCAGTGCCGCCAGTGGGTAACACGTGCGACGGACCGGCAGCATAGTCGCCCACCGCCACCGGTGTGAAGGGGCCAATAAAGGTCGCCCCGGCATGACGAATCCGATCGGCCACCTGCCGAGGATCCCGGCAAGCGACGTGCAAGTGCTCGGGAGCGATCAAGTCGGTCACCGCGCATGCTTGCTCCCTATCGTTGACGATGAGCACGGCGCCGAAGGCTCGCAGACTATCGATGGTCAATTCGCACCGCTCGAGCGCGCGGAGCTGCTCGTTGATGGCGTCCTCGATGCGGTCCGCCACCTCGGTGTCCCAGGTAACGAGCAAACTCGCTCCCGGCGAATGCTCTGCTTGAGCCAGCATGTCAGCAGCAGCGAATTGCGGGTCGGTCGAATCGTCGGCGATCACCACCACCTCGGAGGGACCAGCGATCGAATCGATATCGACGGTCCCGTAGACGAACTTCTTGGCCAACGCCACGAACAGGTTCCCCGGACCGACGATCTTGTCCACGGCAGGGATGCCATCGATGCCGTATGCCAACGCGGCCACCGCCTGAGCACCACCCACTGGATAGACCTCGTGAACTCCCAGTTCATGGCACACGGCCAGCATGTCGTCGTTGAAAGCACCGAAAGGAGTCGGAGGGGCGACGACGGCGATCTCCTCCACGCCGGCCGCCTGCGCCGGTACCACAGTCATCAACACGGTGGAGGGATAAGCTGCCGCCCCCCCCGGCACGCACACCCCCACCCGACGCAAGGGAGTGTAGCGTTGTTCCAGGCACACCCCCGCTCGCGGTCGATGGACGACGGTGCCATGCAGGATGGCTGATTGAAAGGCATGGATGTTGTCGCGAATCTGACGGACGGCCGCCAGAAACTCGGGCGACACCGACCGATGGGCTGCTTCCAACCGCTGCCGAGGCACCTGCGGTGGGTCGCCCAGCCGGTGGCCGTCGAGCGCCTGACTGTACCGATCGACCGCCTCCCGCCCTTGGCTGGCCACTTCTTTACAGATGCGCTCGACCACCGCCGAGGGGCTGAGTGGTTGGCCAAAAACGCGTTCGGTCAGCTCTCGCCCTCGCGGGCTGACCACATCCCCGTCGGGACTGAGTTGGCGGCGCAACTCGGCCAACTGGTCAGCAAACTGGGCATCGTTCGCTCGCAGCCGACGCAATTCGATTCGAGGTCGTTCCATAGTAGGTTTTCTGACGTGTTATTTCTCAGCAACTGGAAAATAGTCTTACCATCCGAGTTGGATGGAGAGCCTCACCGTGACCGAAGCCCGTCTTCACCATCGTCGCAAGCATTCTAGAGGCTTTTCCCACTCTGCCAAACCTCCCGCTAGTCGATCCACACCGGTCTCCTGCCGGCGATTCGCCCGGCGAGCCTGGATGTTCGTCGGGTGCTGGAGGGTTTACGATCGACATTATCCGATACTCCATCCCACGGCCCAATGGCGTTGAGCGCAGGAGGTTCATCAGAGGGACTAGGTTTTTCATGACATTCTCGCGCTGGTGGAACATGTCAAGTGGTTGGGTGCCGTGGGCGGTGAAGTACTTTTAGGCCGAATGTGGGCACATTCACAGAACGCTGTCGAGCGAGCGGATACACTGGAGCAGCAGACAGGCATTGAGAACTCGTAGGAGGATCGATCAACGATGGATAAACCTGGTGGGAAAGATCTACAAGCCGGCGACACCGTGGAACTGTCGGTGTACGAACGTTACGCGGCGGCGGCCCAGGCTAGAGAAGAGGCGCTGTGTTGTCCGACCGAGTACCGTGAGGATTTGTTGGCGTTGATTCCCGAGGAGATCATCGAGAAAGACTACGGCTGTGGCGATCCGACAGTCCACGTGCATCCGGGCGACACGGTGGTGGATCTGGGCAGTGGCGGTGGCAAACTCTGTTATATGATGGCACAGGTCGTCGGCAACCAAGGGCGAGTCATCGGAGTCGACTGCAATCAACAGATGCTGGCCCTGGCGAGGAAATACCAGCCCGTGATGGCCGAACGACTGGGTTATGCCAACGTGCAGTTCCGCTACGGGATGATCCAGGATTTGCAGTTGGACCTCGATCGCTTGGGAGAGGAACTGCAGCGCGCTCCGATTGCATCACCCGCCGACTGGATACGCCTGCGACAAATCGAGGACCGGTTGCGTCGTGAGGCGCCGATGATCGAAAGTGCCAGCGTTGATTGTGTGGTATCCAACTGCGTATTGAATCTGGTCCGCGCCCAGGATCGCCGGCAACTGTTCTCGGAGATCTATCGCGTGCTCAAGCCTGGTGGACGAGCGGCAATCAGCGATATCGTGGCCGACGAGGATGTCCCAGAAGTTCTCCAGCGGGATCCACAGTTGTGGTCGGGGTGCATTTCCGGCGCCTTCCGCGAGGATCGATTTCTGGAGGCATTCGAACAAGCTGGTTTTCAGGGTATCGAATTGTTCAGTCGCCAGCAGACGCCGTGGCGAACCGTCGAGGGAATCGAATTCCGCTCGGTCACCGTCGTCGCTTATAAACCCGATGAAGGTCCTTGTTTGGAACGCCACCAAGCCGTCATCTATCGTGGCCCCTTCAAGAAAGTCAGCGATGACGATGGCCACGTCTTTTATCGCGGCGTGAGGACGGCAGTATGCGATAAGACGTACCATGCGCTCCAGCAACCACCCTACCGCGGTTACTTCGAGCCGGTTCCACCACGGCATGAGGTGCCGTTGAACGAGGCGCGACCATTCGATTGTCGTAGCCACCGGGTTCGGTCTCCTCAAGAAACGAAAGGTGACGATTACCGGTTCACGACAGATACCTCAGGCCCTGGTTGTGGTCCGAGCTGTTGTTGAATCGAACCGCGTCGTTGGAGTCCTACGAAAGGATAGCTCGATCATGGTCAAACTTACGTTACAGCGCGAGGGACACGTGCTGGCCAGTCCCTCTGCCCAGCGTGCCCTTTTGGAACGGCAGGCGCACTTGCCTTCATTCGCTCACCAGGTGAGTGAAGCGACCGGCGACCAATTGCGCACTTGCGGCATCGATGTCTTGCAAGTCAATGTCGGCCGGGTGTGCAACCAGACGTGTACCCATTGCCACGTCGACGCAGGCCCCGATCGAAAGGAGAGCATGACGGGCGAAGTGGCCGACGCGTGCTTGCGATTCCTGGATCGAGCCGGGGTGGGAACGCTGGACATCACCGGCGGAGCCCCCGAGATGAATCCCCACTTTCGGTACCTGGTGCAAGGCGCACGCCAATTGGGATGCCGAGTCCTCGACCGTTGCAATCTGACGATCTTATTGGCTCCCGGATACGAAGATATGGCCGAATTCCTGGCGGACCACCAGGTAGACATGATCGCTTCCCTGCCCTGCTATCTGGAAGAAAACGTCGATCGGCAACGTGGTGATCGAGTTTTTCGACGATCGATTACGGCATTGCAGCGGTTGAATGCACTGGGCTACGGCATGCCGGGAAGTCCGTTGGTGCTTTCCCTCGTCTACAATCCGCTCGGTCCTTCGCTGCCGCCCGATCAAGCCGAATTGGAGTCGCAGTACCGACAGGAGCTGCTCCGTCGATACGGCATCCAGTTCACGAATCTGTACACGATCACCAACATGCCGATCAGCCGCTTTCTGGTCGACCTGGTCGAGCGTGGACAGTTCGATGAGTATCTCCACCAGCTCGTTCAGGCGTTCAATCCGTCCACAATTGATGGGTTGATGTGTCGTCATATGCTGTCCGTCGATTGGCAGGGCCATTTGTTCGACTGCGATTTCAACCAGATGCTCGATCTTCCGATCAGGGGAGGCCCGAAGCGCATTCAAGATTGCACCGACGAGCAACTCGAGCAGTTAATGCATCGTCCCATCGTCACCGGACGCCATTGCTACGGTTGCACCGCGGGATGTGGTTCCAGTTGCCAAGGCAGCCTGACGTCAAGTTCGCCCTCGTGATCCTGGTCTAGGATATGAGTGATGGAACCAGACGATGCGAGAAGACGACAGCCGCGCGACCGGACTCGGCCGCGCGGTGGAATAGCCCGCCGAAGCCCGCTCGGTGCGCTTCGCGTACCCACTACGCCGGGAGCAACCGCCTTGGTAACGATGGCGTTTGGCAACAGTTCGGCAGGCCAGCGAGAGATCTAAGTTACGGCCTGCATGGCATCAGGCCCCAAGCACTCGTCTCGCTAACCGGAATCGCTAGCGCATCAAATCGTCCTCGAGGAGGCCGCCTCGGATGGGAACGAAGCACGAGCAGAAACAAAGGAAGGAATCGACGATCGAGGCACGCGCAAATCGTCGAATCAGACGCAAGTTATTGCTGATCGCCCTGGTCGTTATCGCGATGCTGGTGAGCTACTGGCAGTTTGCCGACACCCTGTCCATGCAATCGCTGGCGGCCAGAGAAGCAGAGTTGAGGGCTTGGCAGCGAGAGCATCCCTGGGTGGCCTATGGAGTGGCGTTTGCGGCGTACGTGTTGATCACCGGTCTGTCGCTGCCGGGGGCGACGGTGCTGACGCTCGCCTGTGGCTGGTTCTTCGGATGGGTGCGGGGCGTGGTGCTGGTCAGTTTCGCCTCGACGACTGGGGCCACAGTCGCTTTCCTTGTCAGCCGTTACCTGCTGCGCGATACCATTGTTCATCGTTTCGGTGACCGCTTGAAGGACTTCGATCGTGCTTTGGAACGCGAAGGGCCGTACTACCTTTTGATGCTCCGGCTCATCCCTGCCGTTCCCTTTTTCGTGATTAACGTCGTGATGGGTTTGACGCCCATGCGTGTCCGTACGTTTTGGTGGGTGAGTCAGTTGGGCATGTTGCCGGGGACCATCGTGTACGTCTATGCGGGGGCGGCCGTGCCGGATTTGCACACGCTTGCATCAAAAGGTGTGGAAGGTATTCTCAGCCCGCGGCTGATGTTCGCCTTCGCGTTACTGGGGCTGATGCCACTGCTTCTGCGCAAGGTGGCCGATCGTTGGGGGCCTCGCCGTGCCGCCGCTGCAATAGAAAGCAAGTAGAGTTTAAGGACCTCGCATGGATTATCGAATTGTTCTTCAGCCCGACGATGAGTTCAATCGGCAATTGGAGGCCAATGTACGTCCGCCCCAATGGGTGAATCCCACCCCCGACGGGCCGTACAATCTAGTGGTCATCGGCGCGGGAACAGCCGGCTTGGTAGCCGCAGCGGGTGCCGCCGGCTTGGGGGCGAAAGTCGCGTTGATCGAACGAGGACTGATGGGTGGCGATTGCTTGAACGTCGGCTGTGTGCCGTCGAAAGCGCTGCTCAGCGCTGCTCGTGCCGCTCGTCAACTCCACCGGGCGTCGGAGTTGGGAATCGATCTGGAGAATACCTCCGTCGATCCAGATTTCGAACGCGTCATGCAGCGGATGCGGCGATTGCGGGCGGCGATCAGTCCTCACGACTCGGCGGCAAGATTCCGTGATTTGGGCGTCGATGTGTTCTTGGGACAAGCGCGCTTCACGAGTCCCAGAACGGTCGAAGTGGACGGCCGCCAACTGCGGTTCAGCAAAGCGCTGATCGCAACGGGTGCTCGCGCCGCCGCCCCTCCCATTGCGGGGTTGAGCGAGGTTCCCTACCTGACCAACGAAACCCTCTTTTCGTTGACCGAGTTACCGCGTCGCATGGGCGTCATCGGCGCCGGTCCCGTAGGCTGTGAGATGGCGCAAGCATTTGCGAATTTCGGTGCCGACGTCCTGTTGGTCGAGACTGCCCACGGCGTCCTTCCCAAAGAGGATCGGGACGCAGCGATGCGCGTGCAGCAGGCGCTGGAGAGCGATGGAGTGCGGCTGTTATGCTGTGGAAAGCAGCTTGAAGTGAGGAGAGAAGATGATGGCATTCGATTGAAGGTCTCGTCTCACGGTGAACAATACGACGCAACCGTCGATCAGTTGCTCGTTGCCGTGGGACGGGCGCCCAACGTACAAGGGTTGGGACTCGAGTCGGCCGAAGTCGAATACGATGAACGCGAAGGGATACAGGTCGATGATCGCTTGCGGACCACCAACCGCCGCATTTTCGCTGCTGGCGACGTTTGCTCCACCTATAAATTCACTCACGCCGCCGATTTTTTGGCGCGGATTGCCCTGCAAAATGCTCTTTTCCCGAGTCGGGCGAAGGCGAGCAAGCTGACGATTCCGTGGTGCACCTATACCAGTCCGGAGCTGGCACAGGTCGGCCTCACGCGGGAGCAGGCGACCGAGCAAGAAATCGAGTTCGATTGCTACACGCAGCACTTTCGCGAGGTGGATCGAGCCATCCTCGAAGACACCACGGAGGGGTTCGTTCGTGTCCTTACTCGATCAGGAACGGACAAGCTCATCGGTGCCACCATCGTCGGCCCCCATGCTGGCGATATGATCGGGGAACTGACTCAGGCGATGCAATACAAGTTGGGATTGAAACAAATCGGCAGTACCATCCATCCCTATCCAACGCTGGGTGAAGCGATCCGACGACTTGGTGATCAATACCATCGCACACGGCTCACTCCCTGGATAAAAAGAGTGCTCGCGTGGTGGTTGCGCCTGCATCGCTAGTCGCCCAAGATTCAGTATAGCCGCTGGTGCATGCCTTTCGATCTGTTCAGTTCGCTGACTGTCAGGGTATGAACGGTATCATCGGCACATCGCGCTGCTGTAGAGTTGACCCTGGTTGTCGAAGCATACCACGTGTAGGGCATCAACGATGCGGTGCGGTGCATCAGGCTATAGCGGCACCGGAACAGCGACTAGAACATGACCATGCAACGGAGTGACTAGCTTGCCATCTTGTCTGCTCCCCCTCGCTCCCCTGCCGTATCATCGACCAGCGATTGTGAACAGCAATCTAATGGAAGGTATTCGCAGTCAATACGCTTGCCCAGGTAGCCTGAGTGATGGAGGCATGAACAATTGCCGCTCACAAAAAAGACGGTGGCCTGAATGGCAGAACATCGCCCGCACGCGTAACCTTGCAGTTCAGTGGCGGGTGGCCAACAAAGGAATTCCATTTTTCGGCGAGCGTAGTTCTATGTCTTTTTCTTTCAGTCCGTCTTCGTTGTTGTCTTTGTCTTCTTCTTCTTCTTCTTCTTCTTCGCCTTCATTTCGTCGCGCGGCGACGCCATGATGATCGATCGGTCATTTCTGACCGGGTGGTCGCGTTCCCCAATCCCCCGGACGCGTCGCGTAGCTGTGAGGCTTAACCGACGAAATGAAATAGGGAACAGCTTCGCACTTACCAAATCCGTTGGTCATGCTGGCATTTTGGAAAGTAGCAGAACGGAGCTCATGGGAATAGCGAGCGGTTGCCTCGCCCTCTTGAGACGTAGAAATCTTTAGGTGTCTCGCATGAGAAACGGTGGATCCAAGATGCGGAGGGTGTCGATGGTTGTGCGCTCACCGCTTCCGCTCCATGATAGTACGTCAAGGGCGCGGTGGGAATGTTTTTTCCTTCGTTGGTTCCGACAAGTTGGTCCGGATTCTGGTGAAGTTCTTCGTTACTCCACGCGAGCCATAAAAGGCGGTGCACGCATTGGCTAGGAAGAGGTCCAGTGATTGATTTGAGAAGCGATACGGTTACGCAGCCTGATGCGGGAATGCGCCACGCCATGGCCTCAGCGGTGGTCGGGGACGATGTCTTGGATCGAGATCCCACGGTGGAGCGGTTACAAGAAGAACTGGCTTCTTTGCTGGGCAAAGAAGCCGCCTTGTTTGTCCCTAGCGGGACCATGGCCAATCTCATCGCACTGCGCGTGCATTGTCAACCTGGCGATGAATTCATCTGTGAACGTGGTTGTCACCTCTACACCTACGAGCAAGGTGGTTACGCGCAGGTGTGGGGTATCGCCGTGCAGCCCGTCGACGGCGCGCATGGCGTGTTGAGGCTCGACCAGGTAGCTTCCCTCCCGCGTCCCCACAACGAACACTTTGCCCGCACACGCCTTCTTACTATCGAGAACACGCACAACCGAGGCGGGGGAACCATCCAACCGTGGCAAGAAGTCGATCGCCTGTGCTGTTGGGCACATGAAAATGGATTGACGACGCATATGGACGGCGCGCGACTGTTTCATGCCGAGGCCGCCACCGGCATTCCCGTCCAGCGATGGGCCGCGGGGTTCGATACGGTCAGTATTTGTTTTTCTAAAGGATTAGGGGCGCCAGTGGGGTCCGCCCTGGTGGGAGATCGACAACGGATCGAGCAAGCGCGCCGCCTTCGTAAAGTCCTCGGTGGCGGCATGCGTCAAGTGGGAGTGATGGCAGCGGCTGCCCTCTATGCTCTGCACCACAACCGCAGCCGTCTATCCACTGATCACCTGCATGCGCAACTATTAGCTCAGGCGATCGCTACCACCCCTGGATTGGCTCTCGACCCCGAGCCTCAGACGAATATCGTTGTGTTTCGGATCGATCCCTCGTTGGCCACTGCTGAACAGTTTGTGGAACGTCTGCAGGAACATGGGGTCCTGGGGTTGGTTTTCGGTCCCCAACGGGTACGGCTGGTCACCCACCTCAACATCAGCCCAGAGGACGTTGGCTACGCTGGTGACGCAATAATAAAGACGGCTGCGGTCCTAGCCAGGTCAGGGCACAACCCAGCAGTTCCGCAGCCGCGGTTGGACTAGTCGAACGTGTGCGATCTCCGACTTAGAAGGGTAGACCGGGCACTTCGACCGGCAATTGCGGGATCTCCAACCCACCGGAGGGAACCTCGATATCAGGATCGATGGTGGGAACGGGCAAACCCTCGGTCGGAACTCGTACCTCGGGAAGATCGGGCGAGGTAACTCGGCCGCGAGCCTTCCCTTCGACTCGCCCCGACCCGCGAACGGTCGTCCCCTCCGATAGGAAAGGAATCTGTGGTAAGCGCAACACAGAATCAACCCGTCCATCGGCCGCCGTATTGCTTTCCACGGACAACCGCTGATCCAGAACTTGCCGAGTCGTTTCCACGGCACCGACGATCTGGTCACGCACGTCGTTGGCAAGTTGCTCAAACCGTTGCCCGGTGCCCGATCGCACCACCCGTGAGAGCAAGTTTCCAGTCACCATTTGATCGACGTAATCAACGGCCCGATTGCTACGGATGAAGTCGAGCTGCTCCGCTAACGTGGCTCGCGGACGGTAGTCGGGATGGCGAGTGAAGAAGTCGAACCACCGCTGCACGTTGTCGACAAATTGGCCATTGGAAGTCCACTGGTAATAGCCTAGCAACGGATCTCGGTGTTGCTCAGCATATCGGAACCACGGCCGAAAACGATTCCCATTGGCATCTCCGTAATAATCTCCGTAGACGTAGAGGCCGGTGCGCGGATTGACAAATAGATGCAACAACAATGGCGCCCCGGTCGACCAGATAGCGCGGGGAGTAAAAGCGATTCGCGTCCCCGCGTTCCCGGAGGAACGAAAGCGAACCGGAGCGAATAATTGTCCTCTACCTGCCAATCGGTAATCCCAGTAACCATCTACGAAGACCACTCGATTGCCAACGCGGTTGTAGCGGGCGGGCACCCATACCCAGCCGCGTTGATGGCGCGCCCAAAACCCAGGCCGCCACTGGTAATCGCCGTCCTCATAGACCCAATATCCAGGAACATAGAAATGTTCGGGAGAGGGTTGCGGCGACGACGGTCCCGCTTCCCGGCTCTCCGGTGGCGGAGGTAGGTAGCCCACCTCAGCCCCGGCTCGGGCCCACATGCCCGGACGCCATTGGTAGCCGCCATCTACCTCTGCCCAGTAACCGGGTACCCACTGGCGTCCCGGAGGAACATTGCGCCAATAACCACTGATCCAGAGAAAATCGTTCTGGTCGTCGTCATAGTACCAATAGCCGGGGATCCACATCACGTTTCTTCCCACGGGTTTGTAATCAGGAGGCGTCTCCTTGATGGGTTCCGGCGGCTGTTGCTTGATTACCGGAAACTCCACGGCGTCTTTGGTGAACGCGGTGGCAAAAGATTCGTGAAGCGGCCCGCGAGTCAACACCTCGACGTCGGCACCGACTTCCGCATTGACCTCCTCCGGTGCAGGCGGGGGAAGTTCATCCTGCTGAGCGACGGCAGAGGTCACGTACAACACGGAGCCGGCGGTGAGCAATATCCCCCATCGACTCCACCATGATGCATGGGAACGGCACTGTGAATGGTTCACTTGATATTCCATAACACACTTCTCTCCATACCATTGAGTTTGAAAGGCTGCACAAATCCAAGGTCCCACCGTGGATGCCGCAACCTCGATTGGACCGCCGCCGACTCGCGCGAGTCGGAGGCAAACACGGCAATCCAAATGTAGCTACTATGCACATGGGCGTAGAACGAGTCGGCGGCTATTCGCCGTCGTCTTCCAGTTGGTCGGCTCGCTGTTCACCACGACGTTCGATCGCATCCGCCTGCGCTTCGCCCTGACGTTCGATGCGATCGGCTGCCTCTTCCACCGCTTCGGTCTCCGCGTTACCGAAAACAGTGGTCCCGTCTGCCTCTCGCAAAGCGTCCGCTTGGGCATCGGCCGCTTCACGGACGGTCTCAGCTTGCTCTTGCGTTTGCTCACGAACTTGTTCTGCTTGGCGGTCTCCTAGGGAATCATCGCAGCCACCTAGCAGTGCGAGTGATAGCATCCCGCATGCTGCCACACCGCCTACACGTCGAATACTCCTACGCATGTCTTCTCTCCCGTACATGGAATAGTGAATCAAGATCCTTGGGCAGCAGACGATCACACGATCGATGCCTAGGTCGCACAAAGATTGATTCACAAGTGACGAACAGGAGGATCGAAGTGCATGCCCTGTGCCAAAGCAATGAAAATGCGCTTTCCACGGCATACGGCAAGGAGGGACGCCGGATGGTCAACCACATCGTGATCGGGAGTCGATCACGATGGACAGAATTCAACCGGGAAATGAAGGGGATCGGCCCATTGCGACTCAATTCGTGGAAGTCGTGTGAGCCACAGGGCCTCCCTCCACGGAGGTCAAATCTGAAGTGCAGTGAGGGCACCGAGTCGCTTTGAAAGCGATCGTTTCACGGCAGAATGGGCACTTCTTGGTGGTGGGTTCATCGGGAGCAGTGGGCGGTTCGCCAAACTGAGCATCGAGAGCATCATTCAATCGATTCACACCGCGAATGATGAAGAACATGACCAACGCGACGAGGATCAAAGCGATCAAATCATTGATGAACATGCCATAATTGAGAGTCACTGCCCCTGACGCCTGGGCATCTTTCAGCGTCGCCAATGGAGGCAGCTCCTCAGAGCCCTCACGGAGAACAATGTACATGTCCGAAAAGTCCATTCCACCGAGCAGCAGCCCAATGGGGGGCATGATGATGTTGTTCACCAGGGACTTGGCGACGGTGGTGAAGGAGGCTCCAACCGTAAATCCAATGGCCATATCGATCAAACTACCCCGTAGGACAAATTTCTTAAACTCGCCGAGTATTGACATGCCGTAAATCCTCAATCCGAATAAACGTGTTTTACTCTATGAAACATCGACCGCATCGGCTGGCCATCCTAACCATTGTTGCACATATAGGCGGCGAATCAGTACGAGAAGACTGGCTAGAATCGGCGTGGCGACCATAATGCCTAGCGTTCCCGTAAGGATGCCCATCACCATTTGAAATAGAATCAGCAAGGCTGGCGGAATGGAGACCTGCTGTTGTTGGATGATTGGCGTCAGCACATTGCTCTCCAATAATTGCAGCGTCAGGTAGGCAACGACCACACTGCCAACAACGCCCAGCCCCATGGGCAAGGCCAGCAGCACGGCCAACGCCATCGCGACCGCTGCACCAATGTTGGGAATAAATGTGAGCGCGGCCGTCAGTAAGGCCATGGTAAATGGTAATGGGACGCCAAGCAGCCAAAGGATCACTCCCGTCCCACCACCGGTGACGGCCATCGCCAAGGCACGCCCCACCAGCCACCGCCACAGCGTGGATCCCAGTTCATCCAATAGGGCCGTCACACGCTGCCGGTAGCGGGGAGAAATCAACTGGATAAATCCACGCCGGTAGAGCGAAGGGGAAGCGGCCAGGAAAACTCCGACAAATAGCACCAGCGTCATGTTGGCGACTGAACCTAGCAAGACCACGAAGGCGCGCCCCAATGCAGCCAAAAGACCCTGGGCCGTGCTCAAACCGGCTTTCATGCCCCCCAGTTCCGAGAACGTGTCTGGCGAAAGGTCGGCTGAGGCGGACGACGAAGACGCCTCATCGGCTGCAGGTGATGAGAAGTCGTCCGTCGCGGCCGAGCCTGCGGTCGAGGAGAGAAGTTGGTCGGTGCCCGGAAGAGTTGTAAACAATCGTCGCAGAGTGGGTTCCTTTTCGATCTGCTGCCGCAGTTGCGCGACAGCGTCTCCGAGTTTCTCTTCTGCCTGATCAATCTGATCCACCATCTGAGCCCCCATCCAGCCGATCGCTAAGGTCGCCCCTCCCAGCGTGACCGTTAATACCACGGCCAGGGACCAGCCGTACGGCAGTGAGGTAAGCCTCCGAATCCCTGTTGCGCACGTGTTCAAATAGATGGCAAACAGCAATCCCAAAAAACCCAACAGCCAAATCTGAATGGTCCACGCGACCAACACGACTAGGGTGATGCCGATAATCCAGCAAACATATTGCATTCCCTGGGGCGAACGCGGGCGATCATCATCCTGATGCGAAATCATAGAGTTCCTAACGTCACGGGGTAACCGGGTACACCTTGGCCGATGAGGAGCGGGAGAACGAGCTCCATTGGACGGCAGCCAAAGAAAAAACGGAAAGCACCATCATGTACCTTCCGTTTTCTAATGGCAATGCTTAGCAGACGCCTATCGGCCTGGACCGCAACTGGCCAGGAGTTCATGAGCGATATCGTCGATTGCCTCAGGGTCGTTGCTTATAGGCGTCGCGCAGGTCGCGAACACGATCGTGTCCGGATTTGATAACGGCATACTGACGGGAAAGAACATCATTCAGAGCACTTCCGGCCGTCTCTATCAACACGTCCTCGTATGCTTCCTTGATAGCATCCTCCGCCCGCTCTGCTTCGATCAACACCACCGTGGCATCGCCCCCGTTCAATGCAGTACGAAACGCGAACCAGGTCCGGCGGACGGATCCGATAAAAGTGCCCTCTTCTTCTGCGTCTTTTCCGTTCCACTGCACATACTGTTGAAGTTCGTCAGCAAATCCATTGCGTTGACTAGCCATGTCGCGGAAGAGTTGAGCGACGGTGATGTCCTCTACCTTCTCGGCACCTTCCTGCAAGAACTCGACTGAATCGATGTTGGCACGGACAAGCTGTTGTAACTTCTCAAGCGTTTGTTCATTAAGGTCTGATGTGGTTTCTAAACGCATTTTTCGATCTCCTCATGCGAAAAATAATCAAGTTTGGCGGCCGATGAATCAGGATAGAGTCGAACCGCTCCCATACACCATGTTGGACGCACGGCACGTCCACTAGCCGATCAGGCGCTCGACGCGGCATGCATTACCACGGCTTCAATTTCCAGCCGAGGACAAATCCAATGCCGAACGCCCACAGGGCCACCATCTCCGGTCTCTCGCGGGCATACTCCTCGAAGAAAGCCATGGCGGTGTGTGATGCCGACAGTTTGCCATCCTCATCGCGGACGACGGGGAAGGCTGTCGTTTCCGTTGGTCCCGATGAACCGACCTGTTGAGAGGCTTGACCCTGGGCGGTATACGGAGATGTTGCCGCTGAAGTGTTCATAAAGTTCTCTCCTCAGAAATTGCCGCTGCCGTAAATTGGCAGCTAGAGTCTGATGTAAAAAATATTAGTAACGGCGGATAGTAGTGCACGACGTCGACGGCCGCGGTGAGCGCCCGGTGAGGCCATGCTTAATCCACCGGTAATTTTCACGAAATTCATCTGCCGAACGTTGGAAAACGGTGAAGGAACGTTTCAACAGGCGTAATCCGAGCCAGGCGGCCGTGGCGGCCAACAGCAATCCCAGCAATCCCGCCAGCAAGATGGACAGCCACAAGGCCAGGCCCACCGCCATCAGTCCCGCCGCGATGGCCGCCAGCAATACCGGTATGGCTCCCACCGCCAGCGCCAAAGACAATCCCAAGGTAACCACCGGGGTCAAGACGCGTCGTCCGCCATCCCGCAGGTCGACTTGGAAAAGCTCGATTTGCAACTCCGCCAAATGCAGGACGTCGTGAAGCAGATCGCTGATGTGTTGTGCCGCCTGCCGCGGTGGAAACGAGGAGTCGGCGCCGTTGCTTGATTCTTGTTGATGTGACGTGTGAACAGTCATGGTGGTTGACGCGGCATCCTTGTACAACTGGAACAATTCGGATGGTACGACTTGAAAAAAGTGCTACTTCCAGGAAGGGCAGCCCGCTAACGCCTCTTCACCCACCAGCCCAGAACGATTCCGGCGACGACCGCCGCGCTCAAGGCAGTGACCGGATGTCGCTTGATCAACTTCGTGGCATGCTCGTTGAGTTGAGAGACGTATGGATAGGGATCGCCGAAACCTGGGGAGCTAACCTCCTCAGAGTACGCCGTGAACTTTCCGTGCGATGACTGCTGGTCGCGGTCTTCAGCAAGCGCAGGAGATCCGCCGTTATCATGATGAAATCGTTTGTACATGAGTGTTGCGCCCTCCCTGGGGTCGAATGAACTTGCGGTGGTTTTTACCTGGCGTTGAAGGGGTATTGCGCCCCGCGTGGCACGGCATCGGCGAACCCAATGCGTGCCGGACATCAACGATTTACTGGGGGAACCGTATGAGGAGCGTGGGGTGAACCTTCCGCCACACTTTGGGCCGCCTCGGGGACGGCCACTTTACCCACCTGTTGACCAAGGTAGGAGAGCCCCGCTCGGAACACGGCGTTGCCCAACAACCCCAGCACGGTGGCGGCTACTCCCGTCTTCGCCGCCGCTTTCGGCTGCGGCTCTACGACCAGTTTGTGGCGTTTGGCCATTTTCATGAGCGTGGTCACATCCGGAGAAACGACTTCGACGCGCTTCGGTACTAACAAGTAACCTAGTGCCGCACAGGCCCCGATGGATAACCACGGGTACCGTTGAACGTAGGTCCGCCAGTCGGTCATCTCCCGTGTGGAAATGGTTAGCTCCTCCGCCGATTCGACAAAGTCCCGCCGCAGGCTGCGCATTTCCGCTCGAATCTTTTCCGCTCGCTCACTCATGGGCCAAAATCAATCGCTTGGTTGGTTGGAATGGGAATGGAGCAGCGGGAGCATGGCCGGGGAGAAGGACTCTGGCTGAGTTTGGTTCTGCTCCTTATCACACCCACGCGCGCTCGCTTGGTGCATCAGTGGTTGCCCGGCATCCATGAACGCACGGAGTCGACGACGTTTCGACTGATGCGGTCCGCCATGTCCGACCAGCCGTCTTGTGATCGCCATGCGGTCGCACGTCGCGAATCGTTGGCCAGTAAGCTGGCAATTGCCAAGCCGGCCCCGACACCGATCCCGAAGGCGAGCATCGTCGCCGTGGCCGCATGTTCACGGATGATCTCTCGGGAACTGTGGACCATGTCGTGCGTTCGTTGGTGAGTGCGAGAGTCGTCAGTCGCTACGTCCTGCGACCGATTCGGTGCGGCGCGATTGACGGTCGAGTCGTATTGAGTCTGCGATGCGTTCATCTGAATCATTCCTTTGGTATTAACAACTGAGGGCGCAAACAAGTAACAGGCTGTGCGAGGCTTACCGACGCAACAGCAGCCCCGTAATCACGCCCACCACCACACCGATGCCGAACGAGGTGGCGACCGACTGCATCGGTCGGCGGCGAACTCCCCGCTCGAGTTGGATGTATCCAGCTCGTGCCTGGTCAGAAACCGTTTCCACTCCTTCACGTACCTTCTCGCCAATCTGCTCTGCCTGGTGCGTCACCGCCTCGACGGCGGCCGCGGTTCGCTGTCGGGCTGTCTCCATCGCTTGACGCAAGCTCTCTTCATCAATCCATTGCGAGAGTTTCTGTTCGATGGCTTCGCGGGCTTCCCCAGTCTTTCGCTGGATAATGCCGATCAACTTTTCGACATTGCCTCGCGCCTGATCAAGCTCATCGTCGGTAAGTTGGCCCCATTGGTTCCGCATTTCGCCTTTGATCTGATTCCAATCGCCGCGAACGGTCTGCTCATTAACCATCGTTCCCTCCTTACAGGTTCGTTCTTACATTTTCAGCGGGCGCCACGATCGTGCCCGCCTAAGCTTCCTATCCTCCCTGGAGGATCGAAGTCGGTCGGTCGTCCATCCGCAGATGGGTTGGACGAGACGAAGCTGCTTCGCCGTCTCGCTCCAGAGGCGGCGTCGCCGTTGCTTCGGCCGTCACGGGACCGACCGTGGTGGTACCTATCCGCAAACACCATGCCAATGTGGCCATGGAGTGGTGAGGGAAACGTGTTCCAGTCGCTGCCGTCGTTGGTGGCCACATCCGCTCGACCTAGTGAGGACAGCACGGAAGGCGGGACCAGAGAGCCTTGTGGAGCAGTCGAAAGTAAAAAACTGCAAACCTGAAACGGCTGCTTCCGATCCATCGGCGACGTACCGAGGGAGGCGTGGGGCCGATTCGTCTGGTCGAAGTAGGTTCAGGCTGGTCGAGTGGCGATCAACCCACTGATGGGGAGAGCTAAGAAGCAACGTCGAATCGTGGTGGGCTGCGCAGGGACCACGTCGGTACACGATTTGCTCTTGTTTGTTCGAGAAACTAAAAGCGGAATGCGTAGGTGCTGTGGATGATCGTCACCGTGGGTAGCCACCAGGAGGCCTCGGTGCTTTTTTCAGATTCTCAAGTGATGAAGTGATTCGAGGTGACAGGGTAGGGGCTAGCGGTTCCCTGGCATTTCGCGAGGAGGTTGACGTTTTGAGCCGTACATCCTGCCAGTTGTCTACTTTAGTGGTGATGCTCGGGTATGCGTTAACCGTAGCCACTCTCTATTTCGGTCGCGAAGTGCTCGTTCCCATCGCCCTAGCGGCATTGCTCAGTTTTGTTCTAGCTCCCGTGGTCGATTGGTGGGAACGCCGAAGGGTTCCCCGATCAGTGGCCGTTCTGTCGGTCTCGTTGTTCAGCTTGATGCTCGTGTCCGGCTTGGTCTTGCTGATTGCCAGCCAGTTGGTAGGGCTGAGCGACCAGTTGCCTCGTTACAAAGAGAACCTGATCGCCAAAGTGCGCACGATTCGGGGGAACACCTCAGGAAAACTTCGAGCGGCCAAGGAAGCATTGCAGGAAATCGGCAAGGAAATCGAGGGGGCAGCCGCCACTGCAGGAGATCCGACCACAAGCAATCCCCAGGGGGCGGCATCGGAGACGACAGACACGGACTCTCGGGCTGGCGAAGGAGGAGAGTCGTCTGCACTGCCGAAACGGCCAGGCGGTACGGGCATCCAGCCCGACGCGGCTGCGCCTGACGTTGCTTCGGTCGAAGACCTCATTCCCGTGCCGCATGGACTTCCCCCACAAGACGAGGTAGCGCTGGTCGATGAGCACATGTTGCCTCAGGAGCCGGATCGTGATCCGTTGCCATCGTGGGATTGGTCATGGATGCAGATCGACCCCCGTCTGTTCGGCAGCACGGCGTCGCCATCCGACGCACCAGGTAGAGAGAAAGCCGAGCAGAGAAAAGCGGTCGATGTGCGCGTGGTCGAACTGCCTCCCTCACCGCTCAGTCAAGTGCAAAACTGGCTGGGGGCGCTCGCTGCACCCCTTTCCACGGTGGGCCTGGTTTTTGTGCTGACGATTTTTATGCTGCTGAAACGAGACGATTTGCGTGATCGCATCGTCTATCTTTTCGGTGTGCAGAATCTCAGTGCGGCGAACGATGCCATGCAGGAGGTTACTCGCCGGCTGGGAAGCTACCTCAGAACACAAGTCTTCATCAACGCTTTGTATGGCATCGCCGTGGCGGTCGGTTTGGCTCTCGTCGGTTTGCCGAATGCTTTGTTATGGGGCACGACGGGCTTTCTCTTTCGGTTTCTTCCCTACATCGGACCGTGGGTGGCGGCGGTTCTGCCCATCGCTTTGTCTCTCGCCATCACGGACGGTTGGTCCGTCCCGGTTACCGTGATAGCGATGTTTGTCGTCTACGAATTGATCGTCAATAACGTCTTGGAACCATGGCTATACGGATCGAGTGCCGGTGTGTCGATCTTCGGTGTGATCGTGGCAGTTGTGTTTTGGACCTGGTTGTGGGGTCCGATGGGGTTGTTGCTGGCTATGCCATTGACCGTCTGCATGATCGTGATGAGCAAGTACATCCCTCAGATGCATTTTATTGCTGTCATGCTGGGAGATCAAACGGTGATGTCGCCGCCAGAGCGACTGTATCAGTACATGCTGTGGGGGGATGTCGATCGAGTCGACCGATTTCTCGATTGCTACGTGCAGGAAAAACTGAACAGGCCTGGCGATTCACCTCGATGCTCGCGAATTGAGTTGTTAGACGAGCTGGTCGTCCCCGCGTTGATGCTGGCCGAGCGCGATCGACATGCCAATCTGTTGAGCGAGGGGCAGGAAGCGCAGTTGCATATCGCTGCCCAAGATGTCATGGACTGGCTGGACGAAGATTTCGCGGATGGGAGGCGATCGGCCGGCGAGAAAGCGTCGCGTGACGAGGAGGGCACGTGGGAAGACAAGGCCAGCCAGGAATCCTCGCCGGAGCAGGGAGGGCGAATCGAGCGGGTGGATGCCGAGCAGTCGACTTGTCCTCCGAGCGTGGTTGGGCGCGGACCTGGGCACCACCCATCGAAGCAGACGCCGATACCGGCCCATCAGCTGGATGCCGTCCTCGTTCCGGGCAACGATTTCGCCGACGAAGTGTTGGCAGAGATGATCGCATCGGCGGCCGCCGATGCCAGCGTGAAGGTGGAAGCGATAAGCCTCGACATGCTGGCATCCGAACTGGTGGAACGCGTGGACAAGTTGGCCCCCCGCGCCGTGGTACTGGTCACCATTCCACCGGCCGGACAGCGCGATGCGCGGCATTGGTGCAAACGACTGCGACGGAGTTACCATTGTGAATTGCCCATCCTTGTGCTCTATCCGGATACGCAACTGTCCGACAAGACGCGGCAGCGCTTGGTGACGGCGGGGGCGACACGCGTCGACTCGACCGTGACAGCAGTACTTCAACAGCTACGTCAGCTCCCCTTGGTTCCCCGCAGCACCCACGCCGATACGGTCGATGAGTTGCCTCACGGTGCTTCGTCGGGCGTCGGAGATGAAGCGGCTGAGTCGCCGATGGTTGCTGGATCCACCACCCCATCGTGACGGCGAACGACGGGTGGGCTGGGGCAGGGGGTGTCTCGACGGAGGCAGGAGAGGAACCGGTCGCTAGGGATGAGCCTGCGAATAAGATAAGACAAGTTCCGCTGCCCGCCGACGATACGGACGGAACGGATGTGCTTCTTTCCGCGTTGACCGGTATGGATTCTTATGCAGGAAACTCTGACGACTGTGTGGCACCAGATGCGAGTGCCAGACGTGTTGGACGTGGCCATCGTGGCCGTCCTCATTTACGGTGCATTGCATTGGTTGCGTCAGCGTACCACGCGTAGCGTGGCCGTGGTCCTAATGGGGATGACGGCAATCTATGTGCTCGCGCACGAAATGGAAATGTACCTGACCATGGCCGCATTTCGATTGGCCGGATTCGCCGTCCTCGTCGCGCTCGTTGTCGTTTACCAAGACGACATTCGGCGCGGCGTGGAGCGCTTGAGTACATGGCGGGTAGGGCATCGGCGACAGGCGTTGACGCGTCCAGAGATCGACACGCTGGTCGAGGCCGTACGAATCCTCGCTACCGAGAAGATCGGCGCCCTGATCATCCTTCCTGGACGTCGTCCGATCGAGCCTCACCTTCGTGGAGGAGTGGTGGTCGAAGGGCAAATAAGCATTCCACTGCTGCACAGCATTTTCCATCACGCCTCGATGGGCCACGATGGGGCGGTGATCATCGACCGCGGACGCATTGAACGTCTCGGGGTGCATCTACCCTTGACACGAAATCTGCAGACAGTCGGACGCGGCGGAACGCGCCACGCCGCCGCGGTCGGCCTATCGGAGCGGTGCGATGCCCTGGCCATCGTCGTGTCCGAGGAACGTGGGACGATCTCCATCGCCGAGCAGGGAGAGTTGAGAGCGATCGATTCCGCCTCAGCGCTACAATCGACTTTGGAGCGGTTCTACGGTGAGCGGAATGGTTCGTCCACTGAACGACGCTCCTGGGGCACCTTGGTTCAGAACCTGATGTGGAAAGCCGTCGCGGTAGTGCTGGCCACCGGCTTGTGGTTCCTCTTGGCGCTGGAACGGGAAACGGTGCAGCGGGCGATCGCCGATGTGCCGGTTGAGTTTCGTAATCTGCCGCTGCACCACGTGCTCCAGGACGTCTATCCGGAGAAAGTCACGGTGACGTTGAGCGGCAGTGACCGCGCGTTCTCCCTGCTCGATCCGGCCAAACTCAAAGCGGTGATCGATCTGGAGAACGTGGAACGGGGAGGAGACAGGATCGAGTTGACCGAGCGACATTTCTCCTTGCCAAGAGGACTGAGCGTAATGAAACTAGAACCGGAAACGGTGCAGGTCAGTTTTGAACGTCTAGTCCCCAAGCAGCTGCCTATCGAAGTAGCCGTAGAAAACGAAGAATTGTTGCGTCACGGCGGATGGCAGGTTGACGTGGATCCTGCCACGGTGAACGTGCTAATCCCTGAATCGATGCTCAAAACAGTTTCCTCGATCAAAACCGAAGCAATCAAGCAGGCAGCATGGACACCGGGAGCTAGTCTTCAAGTGAAATTGGTTGTTCCTGCCGGAGTACAACCGCAAGAGTCGCTTCCCGGGCAGGTGCGCGTCACCTTCCGCAAGCAACAACCTTCACCACAAAACTAGGCTGACGGCTAATGGAAATCGCTCAATCGTATCAAGCCATCCTCCTGTCTTTGGGACTGGGATTCTTGGTGGGTCTGCAGCGCGAGTGGAAGGCTTCCGAGATTGCGGGAATTCGTACGTTTCCTCTCATTACGTTACTAGGAACGTTGTCGGTGCTGCTAGGGCAAGAGTCGGCCGGTTGGCTGTTGGCGGCCGGGCTTCTCGGCCTGACGATCGTCGTCGGAATCGCCAATTTGGCAAAGATCCGTGCCGGCGCGTTTGACTATGGAGTGACGACCGAAGTAGCCGTGCTATTGATGTTCATCGTGGGGGCGGCCGCCGGGGCTGGCTTGACCGGTCCGGCGATTGTGATCACGGGAGTGGCCGCTGTTCTATTGCATTACAAGGATCGTTTGCATCGTATGGTAAGCGCGATGTCGGTTGGTGAGCTGCGCGCCGTAATGAACCTTGCGCTGATCGGTTTGATCATCCTTCCACTTCTGCCCAATAAGACCTTCGGACCGTACGGCGTGCTCAATCCCTACGATATCTGGCGCATGGTGGTGCTCATCGTGGGAATCAGTGTGGTGGCGTACGTCGCCTACCGACTGCTGGGAACGCGCGTGGGAGCCGTCTTGGGAGGCGTCTTCGGTGGGTTGATCTCCAGCACCGCCACCACTGTCAGTTTTGCTCGTCAATCAAAATCGGCGCCGCAGCTCAGCGGCATGGCAGCGCTCGTGATCCTCATCGCGTCCACGGTGGTCAATGTACGCGTCTTGATTGAAGTGGGAATCGTTGCACCGCGATTACTGCCAGTAACGTTACCCCCCATGGCATTCATGCTGATGCTCATGGTAGGCGAGTGCGGCCTTTTGTATTGGCCAGTTTCCCGACAGACGGCAGAGCCTCCTCGTCAAGAGAATCCAGCCCAATTAAAGCCCGCGATCCTTTTCGGAGTGCTCTACGCCCTCATTCTCTTCATCGTCGCGGCAGCCAAGGACCTTTTCGGCAGCCAGGCGCTCTACTGGATTGCCGGGGTTTCTGGCCTTACCGACGTGGATGCGATCACTTTGTCCGTGGCCAAGATGTTCAACGAAGAACGTGTCGATGCGCAGACGGCATGGCGCGTCATTCTGCTCGCCTCGATGTCCAATCTGGTGTTCAAAGCGGGAGCGGTAGCCGTGCTGGGCACCCGCCGCCTGGCGGCGTACATAGGAATCACGTTTGGCATCGCCCTGTTAGGCGGGATCCTGTTGCTTCTCTTGTGGCCCGGTTATACGTTGACGGGAATCGGTACGGACACCGCGGCGGGACCAACGCCTGCCGCGTCCTCACCGTAGCCAGAACGATCGCCGTAGCGCAAACGGTCGGAGCCCGACGTCCAAGCCACACGGAATCACGCGTGGCTCGACCTGCGCGGCAAGGTACGGGTCCGTTTGCTTCACATGCCTCAGCGAACGAAAGACAATTCCTTCGCGTCGCCACCGCAGCTCTATTACCGTCTATTACCGTCGCCGGAGCATGCAGCACAGGCAGACGGCCTTCTGTTGGTGTTCGTTGCTGTTCATCCACTTTGCATCCTGGTGCATCACGGCTTGGCCTTCTGCCGGACGCTGCACCTACCGAACGCGGCACCCAGGGGAGGTGGCGCGCCTCTCCCAACGTCTCCTAATCCAACGTCTGCTAACGGGGCGCACCTGGCGTGCAGCGATCGGGGCAGGCCAATGGCGTAAGCGCGTTGAGGTGGTAGATTTCTGATTGAGCGTCTTCCGTTCTGGTTGGCCGCTGGTCGCCCAGTCTTTCGCCAGAAATGTTGCAGGTGGCCGAGCGGTGTCGTCCGATCTTGTTTGTTGGTCGAAGGGCAAGGTTTGAGGTGAGTAAGACAGTCATTTCAGATGCCGGGCGGATCAGCAGGGGATTCGATTCTGCCGACTTGAACCTTTCTAGTGGTCCAGGCACAATGTGCAACCGAGCTACGTTGTCCCCAGGAGCTCCCCCGCGAGTCCGATCTTGAAAGATGACACGGCCATGGTCATGGCTGGCGCAACGCGATGCGTCGAATGCTGTCGGCAAAGCTCTGGTGCTCATGTCCCATTTCGAGGCGACGCCGGTGTAGGGAGACTCGGCCTTTGCTTCACCATTGAATCGTTTCGACAGGAGAAAGCATGCGCGAAATACGTCGCTTGTTGGCCGCCAATCGCAGTGAAATTGCCATCCGCATCTTTCGCAGCGCTCATGAACTGGGCATACGCACGGTCGCCATTTATTCGCACGAGGACCGATATGCTCTCCATCGATTCAAGGCGGATGAATCCTATCAAGTGGGTCGTCCGGGGGAACCGATCAAGGCCTATCTCGATATCGACGGGATAATCGCGATCGCCAAGAAGCACGCTATCGATGCGATTCATCCCGGTTATGGGTTTCTTTCCGAGAATCCGGAATTTGCGCGTGCGTGTGAAAAAGCGGGCATCCTGTTTGTCGGCCCCCGCGTGGATACGTTGGAAAAACTGGGTGACAAGATTTCCGCTCGCGCGATCGCTCAATCGGTCGGCGTGCCCGTGCTGGGCGGCGGCGGTGATGCGATCCAGGATACCCAGCATGGGTTGAAACTCGCTCGCCAGGTCGGCTTTCCCATCATTCTCAAAGCCGCGCATGGTGGTGGTGGCCGCGGCATGCGGGTGGTGCGCAGCGAGGATGATTTCGACACAGCGTACGAGCAGGCGCGACGTGAATCGCTCAACGCTTTCGGCAGTCCCGATATTTTCATCGAAAAGTACATCGAACGGGCGCGGCACATCGAGGTGCAATTGCTCGGGGATCAGCACGGCAACCTGCTCCATTTGTTCGAGCGAGATTGCTCGGTGCAGCGGCGGCACCAGAAGGTAGTGGAAATCGCGCCGGCGCCGAATCTGGACGGCAAAGTGCGCAACGCCCTGTGTGAAGCGGCCGTAGCCATCGGCCGGGCCGTCGATTACTACAATGCCGGTACGGTCGAGTTTCTCGTCGATGCGGATACGAACCAGTTCTACTTCATCGAGGTCAATCCGCGGATTCAAGTCGAACACACGGTCACCGAGCAGGTCACAGGTATCGACATCGTCAAATCGCAGATTCTGGTGGCCAGTGGTCACAAGCTCAGCGATCCCAGCATCGATCTTCCCTCGCAAGAGGCTGTTAGGCCCCATGGGTTTGCCATTCAGTGTCGCGTGACGACCGAAGATCCGTCCAACCGTTTCATGCCTGACTACGGGAGGATCACGCACTATCGGTCGGGTAGCGGGATGGGAATTCGTCTCGACGCCGGATCGGCGTTTTCCGGCGCCGTGGTGTACCCGTTTTACGATTCAATGCTTGTCAAGGTAACGGCCTGGGCACGGCATTTTCCCGATGCCATCCGGCGGATGGAGCGGTGTTTGCAAGAGTTCCGGATCCGGGGTGTGAAGACGAACATCCCGTTTTTGCTCAAGCTGATTACGCATCCGACGTTCGTGACCAGCCAGTGTACGACGACGTTCATTGACGGTACGCCCGAGTTGTTCGACTTCCCGCCGCCTCGCGACCGGGCCAGCAAACTGCTTGCCTTCTTGGCGGAAGTCATTGTAAACGGCAATCCCATCGTCAAGGATCGGCCGCCCGCGCAGCGGCGTCGACCGGCGCCGTTGCCCAAGTACGATGAGACGGCGCCCATACCGCCGGGAACTCGGGATCGCTTCCGAGAGCTGGGGGCGGAGAAATTCGCGGCTTGGCTGCGCCAGCAAAAACCGCTGATGCTCACCGACACCACGTTTCGCGATGCCCACCAATCGCTGCTGGCGACGCGACTGCGCACCTACGACATGGTGCAGATCGCCGATGCCTACGCGCGACTGGCGCCACAACTCTTTTCCATCGAAATGTGGGGCGGGGCGACGTTCGATACGGCCATGCGCTTTCTCAAGGAATCTCCCTGGCAGCGCTTGGTCGAACTGCGGCAGCGGATCCCGAATATCCTCTTCCAAATGCTGCTCCGTGCATCCAACGCCGTGGGCTACACGAACTATCCCGACAATGTCGTGCGGGAGTTTGTTAAAGAGGCTGTGGATGCCGGTATCGATGTCTTTCGTGTCTTCGATGCGCTGAACTGGACGGAGAATATGCGCGTGGCCATGGAAGCGGTCGTCGATGCCGGAGGAATCTGCGAAGCGGCCATCTGCTACACCGGCGATATCCTCGACCCGGATCGACCCAAATACGACCTGAAGTACTACGTGGAGATGGCCAAAGAGCTGGAGAGAATGGGAGCGCACATTTTGGCCATCAAAGACATGGCCGGTCTGTGCAAACCATTGGCTGCCCGCAAATTGGTGGAAACTCTCAAGCAGGAAATCGGCATTCCCATCCACTTCCATACCCATGACACGGCTGGTGTTCAGGCCGGGGCGATCATCAAGGCAGCGGAGGTCGGTTTGGATGCGGCCGATGGCGCCCTGGCACCACTGTCCGGCGGTACCTCCCAGGTGAATCTCAATACCCTGGTCGAAGCCTTCCGGTTCTCCGACCGCGATACCGGACTGCAGGGAATGCACCTCGACGCCCTGGCCGATTATTGGCGAGCGGCCAGAGAATTCTACACGGCATTCGAAAGCCCCATCCTGCCGGCTGGCGCCGATTTGTATCAGCACGAGATGCCCGGCGGCCAGTACACCAACTTGTATCAACAAGCACGGGCCCTCGGCTTGGCCGATCGATGGGCCGATGTCTGCCGTATGTACGCCGATGTAAATAAGATGCTGGGCGATATCGTCAAGGTAACGCCCACCTCCAAAGCCGTCGGCGACCTGGCCCTGTTCCTCATCGCCAATGATATGACCACCGAGGATGTGCTTTATGGCGATCGCGAAATCGCCTTCCCTCAGTCGGTGGTCGACTTGGTAAGCGGACGGATGGGCCAGGCACCAGGAGGATTTCCCGATCGGGTCGTACAGCGGATACTGCGCGGCGAAAAGCCGCTGACCGGACGACCCGGAGAATCGTTGCCCCCTGCCGATTTCCAGTCCACGCGGGAGAAGATCGCTGAGTTTACGCCAGAGGAACCAACGACACGGGACGTCCTCTCCTACCTGCTCTATCCACAAGTCTTCGAGGAATTCGCGCGCCATCAAGCGAACTATTCCGATACCAGTGTCCTGCCCACTCCCGCCTTCCTGCACGGTATCGAGCCAGGCGAAGAGTTGGAAGTGGAGATCGAACGCGGCAAGACGCTCATTATCCGCTACCTGGCGATCGGTGAGCCCCGGGACGATGGTTCGCGCATCGTGTTTTTCGAGCTCAACGGCCAACCACGCGAAGTCGAGGTGATCGATCGTTCGTTGGAGCCAGAGGTTGCGCCGCGGGTAAAAGCGGACCCGAACAATCCGGGGCACGTCGCCGCGACCATGCCCGGCATGGTCGTCAGCATCACGGTGCAAGTCGGTGATCGAGTGAGCAAGGGGCAAAAGCTGCTCATGCTCGAAGCCATGAAGATGCAGACGGTGGTGGCGGCTGAGGTCGATGGTGTGGTCGAACAGATTCACGTCGATACGGGTACGCAAGTCGAGACGGGCGACTTGCTCGTGTCGCTGAAACCCCAATAACCGGCAGGGTGGTCTAACCTCCTCTCCAGCGCGTCTTGGTGTTCCTAACGTCCCGCCCATGCGGCAAGAAGTGCGCTGGCCGGGCGGCGAGCGTTTCACGAACCGCCGGTGTGGGGCGCTGTGGACGCCGCCAGACTCCCCCCAGTCGCCGGACCATGCCAACCCATCAGTCGGTGCACTCAGAAGCTGCCGCCCCCATGCTGTACGTCGAGCTGCCGATGGTGCCCAACTGCGGAGCAGCGATGGGCTAACGCACTTCGTTGCCAACCCCCATGCGATGCTCCCCGAGAGCGACTCCCGCCGATTCGCCGTGAACCCACAGGTTGCCCGCGGACAACCATCCCAGCCGGCTAGGCCATCGAACGACGCCTGTCCTTGATCACGCACCACGGCATACGGACAGAGAACGTCCGCGGTCGCGCCGCCATTTCCCTCCATCGGACCCGTCGACGCATGCCGGGGACACGTCGAGCGTATCGGTGTTCATTGCCGTCAAAAAATCCTGGCCCCATGGACCAAAGGTGTCCAGTAATGTGATATCTTGCACTCAATAAATCGCGGAAAACGGCCTGGTTCCAGGCCAGCAGGGTCCTTGTTGTAGGGCAGGGGGCAGTACCAGTGATTGGTAACATGGTCATCATTGGGAGGGGAGGTGGTGCGGGTGCACGACGCGCCACCAGCTCGATGCGATCGATGGCAGAAGGAAAATTCACCCTGGCCGCTGCTCTTCCGCCATCAGTCCACGATCGGCATGTGGGGCCACAGCGTGATCCTGTTAATCTCGCGAACTCATGGGTAACGCCTCAAGTTCATCCCACATCGGCCATCACACGGTCACTTCCTCGACAATCACCTCCTTGCCGCCATGTTCTTGGGCGCGGTCACCGTCATCCGTTTCCACATAGAGTTCGATTGCTTCCAAGATATTTCGGCGCGCCTCTTCCAACGAGTCTCCCTCGGAAATGCATCCGGGCAGTGCCGGTACGTAAACCGTGTATCCACCTTCGTCCGACGCTTCAAAGACGACTTTCAATCGCATACGGAAGTATTCTCCACGGTCTCCCCAAGTTGCGGACCAAGCTCGTCGGGCGTTTAACTAACGTCTATCGCAAGAATCAACAGCACGCGAACCCGTTGGTTCGTTCTCTTTGCATTCTACAACGCGCGCTGAAAGTCCTTCAGCGAGATTGCCCTTGGTGTCATCAGGTACCGCGACACGCGTTATCACCACGAAAGCCGACCATATCACTTCATGGTATCGAACAAACACCCCAGAAGAACCCGTCGGTGCTGATCGGCATGCAGGACATGATGCCTTCGCGATCGCTCAACCATGGCTACGCCTCCGCCCGTGCCCGCTGGCTGAGGGAATACACCCTGCTGAACCGAGACGTGCTGTGGGTGATGGACAAAGTCCCCATTGCTTCAATGCCAAACCGGTCGATTGATTGGCAGCAAATCACGCCTGTTCCAAATGCGTTTCTAACCGCACGCCGAGCGCGGTGGCATAACGATAAAGCGTCAGCAGAGTCGGGTTGGCGTTGGGATCGTTTTCCAGGCGAGAAATCGCGCTGCGTTTCAAGCCGCTGCGGGCCTCTACGTCCGCCAGCGACAGCCCCAGCCGTTCGCGTTCTGCCTTTAGCGCGGCGATCGTCCGCGCCACATCGCGCCGCATCGCTTCCCACGCCTGTTTCCGCGCCCGCCCTTCGGCCAAGATCGCTTCCCGGTCCCCTGCGGCCGCTTCCCTTGCGCGCTCGACCCGTCGCTGCTCTTCGGCAGTCAGCTCACGGTAGATACGCTTGGCGGTCGGGCGACTTTCACGGTTCATGGGCGACATTTTTGGAATCAGTTCGCTAAACGCTTCAATGGGGCCACATTTTTAAAACGCGGAAACGACCACCCGGTATTGCGTTGGTATAGTTTTAGCCTCGGCTCAATCGACTTCGTACGCCGTGACCGGGATTACAGTGTCGTCGTCGAGGTACTCGAACACGCATGCCAGAAACTTTCCGGTACTGGTAGGGCCGAACACGATCGGGCGGCCGGACGAGCGACTTTCGTCGACGTAAATGGCGTCAAGAACGACTTCTTCGAACTCGTCCGGCGTCACCCCGTGCTGGCCAATGTACTCGATCAACTCGTCATTCCAGACGAAAAACACGTTCGGCATGGCGCTCACATATATGTTAACACAATTTCCTTAGCGCGTCGAGCGAAAAAGCTACGGGCAGGCATCGCCGCCCGCAGTCTCAATGGGGCCGCGGCCGAAAAACGGACCGCGGAAGTATTTCGCGGTGTTTTCAAGCACCGCGTCGCGCAGCTCGCTTCAATGGAGCCCGGTTTGAGCGACCGGGAATCACGACGACAGGTGGGCAAGGAAACATCGACTGGAATGCCATTTCATCGTGTGATTGCGTTCGCGCGACATTATAATCATAATCATGGAATGCAGAAAAAGCAACCGCTTCGCGCAGCTCAAACAGGAATTTGGGCAAACGTGTTCGTCTAATAGGTAGAAGCACAGTGGGTGCCCCCAAGGCGAGGAGCGATGGAGATTGATCGTGAGCACGTTCGACGAGCGATATCGGCAAGTCTGCAGTCGGTTTCGGACCCGTTTCCCGAGTGATGATCTGGATGCGGTTCATCAAGCATACGTGGAAACGGGTGGCGGAGACTACTTTGAAGCGCGAGCTTTCTTACGCCGTAAAGACCAGCAGAGGCGATTGAGTTGGAGGAGGGCCAGAGAGAAGCCGCTTGCCCAGGGCATCAAGGGCTATTCCCAGGAGCCGTGCGATGTCGTCCTCTTGAACGAACGATCCAAGGTGGTTCAGGAAGCGGTGTCGAGGCTTCCGGAGATTTACCAAACGGTCGTTACGCTGCGTTTTTTTGAAGGGCTGTCGCCTGCGGAAATTGCTACCACACTGAGCGTGCCCCGCAAGACCGTCTACACCCGTTTGCGTCAAGCCAACGAGTTGCTTAAGGCGCTATTGGTCAATTACTTTGTCGATGGCGATGTTAAGGGAGTGTTGGCCGCATGAGGAATTCGATGATTGACAAGGGCGCGATTCGTGACTTGTGGACGATGTTCAGGCGTGAACACAATTGCTCGGTCGACCGAATGGTTTGCGCCCCCCGAACTTCGAAACGAGTTCTTGCGGGCCGCGCGCGGCGTTTGCGGAACGGACGACGAATTCACGATCCTTTGGAGTGCAATGAACCTCCGGAAGGCAAAGGACCTGAAACCAGAAAGCAAACTCGGTCCGCCACGCAACCCACAAGAATTGGTCCAGCGCCCGCAGTCAACCCACGATAAATCGGCAATCTAAGTATACGAGGACATCGAGAACGAAGAATGAATACTGAGATGGAATACGGCGAAGTGTTTCAGGGCATCACCGGCTGGGCACCGCATGATTGGCAAGCTCAGTTAGGAGCTGCTGCCGAATGCGATAACCGACTGATTCGCATCCCGACGGGGCTCGGCAAGACCGAAGGCGTGCTGGCTGCATGGCTGTTTCATGCGGTGGCGCGACAACAGCCCTCATGGCCGCGGCGGCTGGTGTGGTGTCTGCCGATGCGGGTGCTGGTCGAACAGACGGCAGAGCGCTGTCGGAAGATCATCGAGCGGTGGGCCCAGGTGAACAGCATTGACGAATCCGACCGTCCGCGGGTCCACATCCTCATGGGCGGCGAAGATACTGACCGCTGGTGGCTCCAGCCTGAGCGGCCCGCGGTGCTGGTCGGCACGCAGGACATGCTGCTCTCCCGGGCCCTCAACCGCGGCTACGCCTCCGCCCGCGCCCGCTGGCCCATGGAATACGCGCTGCTCAATCAGGACTGCCTGTGGGTCATGGACGAAGTCCAGCTCATGGACGTCGGCCTGGCCACGTCCGCACAGCTTCAGGCTTTCCGCGATCAGGACCGCTCGGAACAACACTTTGGTAAAGAAACGAATTAACTCAGATTTTCTCAATCAGAAAGGACCTCCCAAGATGCTTGAATTCGAAAAACTTCAGAATGCGATCAAGGGCACTGCCGCGGCTTTTCGAGCCCAGACGAAACTTCAGCCAGCAGGTGGCGAGGGTGACAAGGTGTTTCCGCCAACGTACTCGGGCGCAGTCTACGCGACGGAAAAGCGGCGGCTTCCCGGATTCGACGATCCTGTCGACTGTGTGTTGATGGATTCCGTGCAAAGCCAGGCGAATCGGATCGAAGAAGCGTTGCAGGATGCTCTTGACGAAGGGCGGATTCAGATCCCACTGATCGAAGTCGACTTTTCCGACATTCCGATCATTGAACCTGGTGAGGAGGGTGAAGGTTTTTACGAGCCGATTGGTCGGGTAACGAGTCTTCAGGCGCCGCATCGCGTGGCCGATGCGATCCTGCGTGACAGCGAAATGGAAATCGACGGCAAACGCGTGCCGTTTCGCGAAACTGAGGCAGGACGGAAGATCGGTTATGCCGGCGTGCGTAATGCGACTCCGCTCTATGAAATTTGCCCGACAGCGCTCGTTCTTGGGATATGGGATTCCACGGGCCCGAAGGGTGGATTGGGAACAAAAGTGCAACGGGCACTGGTCTCGGAGATAATTGGTGTCAATGCGAGTTACGGGACCAAGACGAGCAGCCGTATCGACCCACTGGCAATTGCCGCTGAGGCGGGACCGGTGTACCGACACAAAAATGAAATGGATTGGACTCTCGATCCGGCCGAAGCGCTTCCAGAGCTGAAGAACGGTAAACCAACAGGCAAAGTGGCTCTCTACAAGAAAACTAAGAAAGGGTACGTCTACGTTGATCCAACGAAGGTGGAAAAAGGTAACGAAAGTGGAAAACCATCTACCATCAACCATTCAAATATTCCGCCAGACATCGATTGGCAAAAGGATCAAAACAACAACGTCGTCTGGTTCCCCCGTAAAGAGCAGGACGGGCTTGTGTACGATCCACAGCGCAATATGTGGAAGCGTCCGGTTGGCGGTGTCACAATTTCCTTTGCTGAGCAAATGACTGTGATTTCGTTGCCGGCGCTGCGCAGGTTGCAATTCCCGATCGATGGGAAGGTAACGCAGGAAGTCAATGAAGCGGGACGCGTTGTGCTTGCGGCGCTCGGATTGTGCGGCGCCGTGCTGGCTGCCGAACGCGGGCTCGATTTGCGATCCCGCTGTCTCTTATGGCCCACCGAACCGATCCGCTGGAAACTGCTTGACCGTCCGGGTGAGGAACCAGTGGAGTTCGAACTTGATGGAGACGCCGCGATCGGTCTGCTGAACGAAGCGGTTGACAGGGCCGAGTCTGTCGGGCTGACATGGATGGAAAAACCGTTGGTGTTGAAACCGGCGGCTAAGCTGGTGGAACTCGTTCGACGAAGTCAGGAACTGGCAATCTTCGCGGGCGATGAAGGAGGTGAATGATGTCGTCCAGTGTGACCGACAAAACGCGGGCTCGAACTGCGCTGGCGATCCACGTTCGATTCATCACGGATCGTTGTGTTGCTGCTGCCATCAACGATCGTGATCAACCCGAATGGCCACCTCATCCCGGTCGATTGTTCATGGCGCTTGCTGCCGCTCATTTCGAGACGGACGGACCTGATGAAGAAAAAGCCGCTGAACGCGCCGCGTTGGAATGGCTTGAGAGGCTTCCGCCGCCACGACTTCGCGCGAGGTCGATAGAACGACGCCGGGGCGTGACCTGTTATGTACCCGTCAACGATCGACCTGCTCCGAACAAGGCGATGTTACAATCGGCGCCGGGCATGCCAAGGTCGCGCCAATCGCGGACCTTTCCGACGGTCGTGCTGTCACGTGTTGGCTTCGATGATATGGCGCCGGATGTCTCCTTCTTCTGGGAAGATATTTCCGACGACATCGATCACTTCGCGGCCCTTGAGCGACTGTGCAGCAATGTGATTCGAATCGGGCATTCTTCGTCATTGGTCATGGTCTGGGCTGAGCAACTGTCCCGGTCCGCGAACGGCGAAGAAGACTTCGAGGCCGACGACGAGATTGGCGTTTATGTTCCAACTTCTGAACGCGCCGACACATCAGCTCGAATTGCGACCGAAGGAGAGCTGCAACGCCTACGGGACGCTTGTCGTGCCGACGAAATTGAGCAGTTCGCGGCACTGAAAGAACTCGTTGAATCGACGACTGGCAAATCGAAAAGGGAGGCGAAGGCTCAATTCCAGAAAGTAATCGGAGTTAAGTACGGCAAGAATGTGCGACCGCCGGAACCAACCCCGCCGGTGATTGGAGTCTGGCAAGGATACCGCCGCGTCGAGCCAGCCGAATTACGCCCCGTTCACTCCAATAGCTACTTCGATCGCGATTTGATCATCCTGGCCAAAATGGACGGTCCAATGTTGAGCGTTGAAAGAACGATTGGTCTGACGAACGCTCTCCGCAAAACTGCCATCGAGTGCGCGGGTGGGAAGTCCGCTCCTGCGTGGCTATCGGGGCACGAACCGGATGATTCACGCACGACGCAGCCCCATGCTGCTTTTCTTGCACTTCCATTTGCAGGCCACGAACACGCGGACGGACATGTGATGGGACTGGCTATTGCTTTACCTCACGGCGTGTCTTTGGAGGAACGCGGTCGTTGGTTAGGCCCGCTGCTCGTCAACGACTCGACCGGCCAGATTGAACCCAAGCGCATTGCACTGTGGGCTCGCGACTTTCCAGACTGGACCGTTCAACTGGAAGACCGACTGTCTCCGCCGCGGATGCTGCAGATCGAAACCTGGACTCGTCCTTCTACAACGTGGGCCAGCGTGACTCCGGTCGTCCTTGACCGATTCCCCAAAGCGTCTCGAGTCGATGAGCGATCTGAATGGCAACGTGAAGTCGAAGAGATTGTCGCCGTCTCGTGCACGCGGGCCGGCTTGCCTCAACCAGTGGAAGTTGACGTCGACTCGACTTGCTGGCATCGAGGTATTCCCCGTGCATGGACTAAGACGCGGCGATTACGCCCACCTGTGAAAGACCGAACGGAGACGCAGTTAGGTGATGGATTCCCGAATCTACCGCCGAAACCAAGTCGGCCAGTGAAACCGCAGGTACACGTCTGGTTGCGCTTCGACTGTCCGGTTGCTGGCCCAGTCATCGTGGGTGCAGGCAGATTCCAGGGTTATGGCCTCTGCCTGCCGATCCGTCGCCAACCTCCCCAGTGACGGCCCCAAACCCAATTCATGAACGCTAAATGATCCAACAACGAGTTGAGCATGAACGAAATTCAAACTCCTGATCTTCCAGTGGACCTGTTTGACGAATTCTACGAGGCGGTCTACGGCTATCGCCCATTTCGATGGCAGTCCAGATTGGCTGCCGAAACGTGTAGTGGCCAATGGCCCCGGTATATCAAGTTGCCGACCTCCAGCGGTAAGACCGCCTGTATCGACGTCGCCGTGTTCTCATTGGCTCATCAAGCCTGGCGGCGTGCCAGCGACAAGACCCCGATCGACGCCCCCCGTCGAATTTTCTTTGTCGTAGACCGGCGAGTAATCGTCAATGAAGCGTTTCGCCGAGCATCGTTCCTCGCGGAGATTCTGGGGCGAAGTATTGACGAAGAATATTTGATTTCGCGTCAGTCTGAACAACGCTGGAATGAGTTATCTGACCAGCAGCGGGCGGCGCTCTATGCCACAGCATTTTGGCTGCGAAAACTGGCCGCCAACGAGCAAGCTCCGCCATTGGATTGCTTTGAGCTGCGCGGCGGGATCTATCGCGACGATGCCTGGGTACGATCGATCCTTCAGCCGACCGTGCTTACCAGTACGGTGGACCAATTGGGATCGAGGATTCTGTTTCGAGGGTACGGCGTTTCCGATCGCAATCTACCGATCCACGCAGCGCTGACGGCCAATGACTCGCTGATCATTCTGGACGAAGCTCATTGCTCCCGCCCGTTCAGTCAAACGATCGCATCGGTGACTCGCTACCGTGATGCTGACATCGGCGATGATGATCAACCTCGTTGGGCCGAGGAACGCATTCGGACACCATTTCAGTTTGTGGAAATGACCGCCACGCCCCGCGCTGCCGCGGGCGAGGTGCTGGAGTTGACCAACGAAGACTACGAAGCTGATCCACTCTTAGCGCAGCGGCACCAGTGCGAAAAACCGATCACTCTGATTGCATCGAAAGCGTCAGGGAAAGATCAGAACAAAAAGCTGGCCAAAGATCTCGCCGCGGAAGCACTAAAACTTGCAACGGAAGCGAACGAGCTCCCGGCGTGTCGCCGTATTGCGATTGTAGTTAATCGTGTAGCCTGCGCACGAGCAGCTTATGAACTTCTACGAGCCAAACACGGCGATCGAGTGCACTTGATGATCGGCCGCATGCGGCCAATCGATCGAGACAAGTTGACTCAACAGCTCCAAGAGACGTTCAGGTCCGGAAGTGAACAGGAACTGGACGAACCGTATTTTGTCGTAGCGACTCAATGTCTTGAGGTTGGCGCGGACCTCGATTTCGATGGAATGGTGACGCAGTGTGCGAGTCTAGACGCATTGAGGCAGCGATTTGGACGGCTCAATCGACTCGGCAAATCACCGCATGCCCGCGGATCGATTGTGATGGCCGCGGGGGATGAAAAACCGAGGCAACCGGATCCAATCTACGGCGAATCGTTGCCGGAGACCTGGAAATGGCTCAATGAACACGCCACCGCCACGCCTGCCGATGATAGTGGGAAGCAGGTCGACTTTGGTATTCGAGCATTAGAGAAACTCTTGGCCGACAGCGGCGATACCGACAGGCTTTCGGCGCCGTCACCAAACGCGCCGGTGCTGATGCCGGCACATGTCGACATGCTTTGCCAAACTTCGCCACGGCCCGCCCTGGAACCAGACGTGGCGGCCTATCTACACGGACCGGAACGCGGTATTCCGGAAGTTCGCATTTGTTGGCGAGCGGACTTGCCGAGCCTTTCTGCAACGGATGACTTAAGTAAATGGGCGGCGAATTGCCAGCAGGCGTTAGCGGCTTGTCCGCCGTCGTCGGCTGAGTGTTTGGATGTTCCGTTGCGGATCTTCGTGCGCTGGCTAATGGCTTCGGACGAATCGGACGACACGAGTGATGTCCTCAGCGAGCAAAGTGATACGGACGAATCCAACGATGACGCGACGTCACAGAAGACGGCGAAAGCGACTGAGCAGATTGAACGGGCAGCCCAACGATTCGGAGTCGTCTGGACCGCAAAAGGTTGCGAGCCGTTTCGAGGAAGCGCATCTCCGCGCGATCTGCGGCGGCGCATTCATCCTCAGGCGACGATTGTCCTTCCGGCGTCGGCAGGAGGTTGGGGCACGCTCGGACACATCCCCAATGCGCCGCTAGATCCGGCACAACAGGTCGACTCCGACCAGGATCGGGCACAGAGCGACCAGCGTTGCAAGGACATCAGTTTGATCGACGTCGCGACGGAGGCCTACCGATTGGCACGCGCCAGGTCCATTCTGCGCGTACACCCGCAACTCAACACCACGGCCATCGAACGGCGGATACTCGGGCCTCTGCTGGACTTTTCGGCTGACGAAAACATGGGATGGCGCACAGATTTTCTTCAACCTGTCGAAGAAGAAGAGCCAGTCATTTCCATCACGCCAGAAGGTAAACCCTCCTCCCAACCAGAAGACAACACGACTGAACCGACGCCTGCCCACATGGACCGTGTCGAAACTATCAAAGAGACCCTCGCTCGGCTTCGCCAGGTTCCGCGTCAAGTCAAAGCCGTCCGTTACCCGGGCGGGATAGCGTTGATCGGGCCCCGGGAGATGACGCGCAAACAGCTTCCCCGTGAGTACTTTGACGACGAACAGGATGAACACAACTGCGACGCCGATGATCTCGTCTCGCTGGAATCTCATCTTGCCGACGTCGCTTCGGAAACAGAGCGAGTGTCACAGGAGATCAACCTGCCCCCAACGCTTCGGAAAGCCGTTGTCGCTGCCGCTGAGCGTCATGATCTCGGTAAAGCCGATCCTCGTTTTCAGGCAATGCTGCTCGACGTACCGCTGGAGATCGCGTGGATGCAGCCCCGTTTGTGGGCCAAGTCGCCGCGAGCGGGAATAGCGCCCGTCCGATCCGGTAACGGACAGCCCGGGGAAGAACCGCCGCACCATCTGCCCAAGGGATTTCGGCATGAAATGCTCTCGCTGGAGTTTGCCCAACGGATCGCCGATGACCTCAACGACAGCGACCGTGATGTACTGCTCCATGTCGTGGCCGCTCACCACGGACATGCACGACCGTTTGCACCCGTCGTTCTGGATGAGCAGCCACCAGCCGTAACACTCCAGCGACTTGGAGCAAACGACTCGGATCTGTGCAGCCTTCGAATAGAACCCGAGGAGCGCGCCAAATGCGTGCCGCCTCACCGTCTGGATTCGGGAATCAGCGAGCGTTTTTGGCGTTTAACCAGGCGATTCGGCTGGTGGGGACTGGCCTGGCTGGAGACAACACTTCGGCTGGCCGACTGGACTGCAAGCGCTCAGCCGAACAAGAACGCTCGGCTGCAGATTGCGTTATCTGCTCGTGTTCTGGATGTTCCCCCGCGGACGGCAGAACATGAAGTCATCTGCATAGGCTTGGACGGCGCGAACCCACTCGGGTTCTTAGCGGCCGTGGGGCTGTTTCGCCACGTCGCTCGTGCGCTCGATCAAGACTGCAGGATGGCATGGGCGATATCGAATGGGCACTTTTGTCCGGTTCTTACTAGCGTGGCAAAAGAATTGTCCTCGGCGGAAACATTCTTAGACTGGTTATTTCTATCGTTGCAAATCGATCCGTCGACCCACAGTCTTTTCCGTGTCAATCAAGTGCCGGAAGAGAAGTTGACACTTCAGCGACCAAGCGCTTATTCGGAAGCAGCAGAAGAGAGCACCATCTATTCTCGCGAGTGGGCTGACGTGCTCAGTTGTAACGGATCCGATCTGTGCGAACCAACGGACAATTCCCAGCTTCAAACTGCTCGTCGAGATTACTTTGTGAAGAGCATTGTGGCAGTCATTAAAGAGTGCACGAAAGAGCATTTGCAACGTTCTTTGTTCCAGCTCTGGGACTACGCGGATCCAATTGAACGCGTCTCTCTCCATCTGGAACCCCGCGAGGATCGCCGACACGCGTACCAGTGGCACAAGCCGACCGGCGATCCCACGCGCAAACTACGTGGCGGAATGGTCGGGGCAAACCGTCTGGCGATGGAAGCATGGCCGCTGTTCCAATCGGTGGCCGTCAACCGTGAATTGCAGACGGTCGGATTTCGCGGAACCCGACCTGCTCGCGGCATTCGATGGACGTGGCCCCTGTGGAACGTGCCGATTCAAATCCGCGACGTCACGCCACTATTGAATGCCGCCGCGCTCCATCGGCTGAGCCAGGACGAAAACCGAGAAATCGTTCACGAGTTAAGTGCACGAGGCGTGTCAGCCGCCATGCAGGTCCGACGGATCCTGGTTGAAAAAACGCCAAACTTTACGATGCCAACTGCCTTGTTCACCAGTCAGGGCAGTGAGCCGGGCCGTATACAATCTGTCGCGTAAGACCGTGGAGCAATGATAGTGGCGACCAGCTCAACGACTCAAACTGCGAGCTCGCAGACTGCGCTGCTGGCGCTCTCATCCGATTCGGTGCGGGGGGATCGGTTGCCGAAGATGGTTCGCACGGTGCGGCAGATCGAGTTCATTCATCAGGCGCTGTGCAGCATTGTTGGCAAATTGCCGGGCGGGGGGAACTGCTCTGTGCTGACCGGCAAACAACTCGACGGCCGACCGCTGCAAGACGCTCACCAGCACGCGCATTTCTTCCCACTCGATCTGGACGATGATCGGCGGATTGATCATGTGCTGATCTACGCACGGGCGGGACTGGATGCGACCGCTCAGCGGGCCATCACGCGGTTGCGGCGGACGTGGACCAAGGGTGAAGAGGCCGCCATCTTCGTCACCTGCGCCGGGTTCGGCGATCTCGACCTGTTCCGCCGGCAGCTCACCGATGCCAACGGCCGGCCGCTGACCATCATCCCACGCGAGCCGTCGCGGCACTGGATCAGTTACACGCCCTACGTTCCGGCTCGATTTCTGAAACCGAAGAACGGCCGCTACACGTTGCACGACGATGTGCGGCGGGAATTGGCGGTGCGCGGGCTGCCGGAGGCGGTTGAGGTCCGCTCGTTTCTGGAACTCGTGCCGGACGGAAAACGCGAGCTGGTCAAGCGGAAGTTCTTCGAATACGAGCGCCGTCGTCGACCGGGAAAACCGCAACCACCACAGCCACAGGTATTCGGCGTCCAAATCGAACTGGAATACCCCATCGCTGGACCGCTCGCGCTTGGGTATGCCAGCCATTTTGGTTTGGGGGTGTTTGAAGCGGTCGAGGGTACGGTGCGAAACGGCAAATAACGGCACCGATCAGGGACAACGCATGGTGCACAGAAAAACAAAAACAGTGCCGCCCGCAATGCAGAACTTGGTAGAACCGCGGTGGCTGGTCCGTTCGTTGGAACACGCCAGGAACTGGCGAGGAACAAAGTGTTCTCCCGCAGTCCCTGCTGGGACAGCAATAACAACACAGTTCCTGCCAGAAAGCAGATGAACAAAGGAAACGGTCAAGTAGTGCGAAAAGTGTTGCGCAGGTTCGGGAAGGACACCTAGGACAGGTTCTTGAGGAACGCCACACCCATGCGGTCCTCGCGTTCGAAGAACCGGTGCGCGGCCCGGTGATTGTCGGTGCCGGTCGATATCGGGGCTATGGACTGTGTCGGCCATTGGCTGAAGGACGCTCGGCGCGGAGGTAGGTTTCATGGCGAAGAAAATCGCGGCCAGGAACAAGTCGTCCGCGAAGTCACGATCCAGTGCAGCAGCCCCCGCCGACCGAAAAGCTGGGAAGCAGCGGGAAGCCCCACGGCCGGCCGACTACCGCCGTGTGCTGGGTGATCTGACGCAGTTGATCGCCGACTCGCGCCGGCGGGCGGCTGCCACCGTCAATCGCGAATTGGTACTGCTCTACTGGCAGATCGGAGCGGTGATTGTCCACCAGCAGGAAACGGCGAAATGGGGTGACGCCGTCGTGGAGCAGCTTGCGGCCGATTTGCGGGCCGAATTTCCCGACATGAAAGGACTGATGCGATCGAATCTCTTTCGGATGCGACAGTTTCATCGCGCCTGGTTGGAAATCGACCGTTGGCTAGCTGCCGGAGATCCTAAGACCGCTGAATTATCGAAATCGGCCATTGAGAACAAAAAAGTCGCCACACTGTCGCGACAATTTGATCTTCCGGAAACTCGGGGCGAAAAAGTCGCCACGCTGTGGCGACAATTCCGTTCCGCCGGACTTCCAAACCTGATCCTTGCCGTTTCATGGTCCCACCATCGCGAGGTCATCGGGGCATGCGACACTCCTGCCGAACGGTACTTCTACCTATCCATGGCTGTCCGTGAACGCTGGTCGGTGCGCGAGCTGCGCAGGCAGATCGAGTCGGATCTCTTCACGCGTTACGTGTCGGTCAACGAGCAACCCGAGAAGTGCCTCCCGGAAGAGGCCGAAGCGGGTGATCTGTTGCCGTTCAGAGACCATTACGTATTGGAGTTTCTCGGACTGCAGGACGAGCATTCCGAACAGCAACTGCGCCGCGCCATACTGTCCAACCTCCGCGAGTTCTTTCTGGAATTCGGCCGCGACCTGACGTTCGTCGGCGAGGAATACCCGCTGACCGTCGGCAACGATACGTTCTTCATCGACCTGCTTTTCTTTCACCGACGTTTGCAATGCCTGATCGCAGTGGATTTGAAAAAGGGGAAGTTCAAACCGGAATACGTTGGCAAGACTCAGTTCTACTGTGCGGCGCTCGATGAGCAGATCAAGCTGGCCCATGAGAAGCCATCGATCGGATTGGTGCTGTGCAAGTCGGCGGATCGTGTGCAGGTCCGTCTCGCGTTGACTGCGGCGGCCGAACAGGTTGGCGTGGCAACCTATCAGACCGCATTGCCCGATGAGCGACTCATCCGAGAGCGATTGAAATCCGTCTCCGAAAACTTTCGTTAACAGGTTCTACCATGACGCTCGATGCAACTCGATTTTCCGAATTCTTTCGCGAAGTCCACCGTGACGAGACGACCGGCAGCACTTTCGACCCGTTTCCGTGGCAGCAGCGACTGGCCGAACGGGTTTGTTCTCCCGGCGACGCTGCTGGCTGGCCGGACGCTCTGGCTCTGCCAACCGGCAGCGGCAAGACGACGTGCATCGACATCGCCCTGTTCGCTCTGGCCTGTCAGGTCGATCGGCCTGCCTGATCGCTCACACGGGTGGTTCAACGTGGGTAGCCCATGGGAATTGTCTATGGTGAAAAGGGTTGCCTGCCGACGCGAAGTGCCATCAGAACTACGGTGAAGCGGACTGGTGCGACGCGGTAGGGTAGATGGCTGAGGTCAGCAACTGACGCAAAGAAAACGATGCCTGCAAGGGCATGGTGGCAAAAAAAGAGTAGCCCGGCAGGACCTGGCTAACAGCGCCCTGGGCATTGTCCACCAGTTCGTGTCCGAGCGGCCAGCGGTCGCTGCCAAGAAAGTCGATCTGCCATCGTCGACCCGTGACAGAGCCGTCAGCCGCCTGTTTCTCCCGGGTACAATAGCTCCGGTGGTTCCTGCCGCCGCAGCCCAGGTATTGCCGTCAGTCGCCACCGTTAAGGACCAACGATTGATCGTACGCCCGAGCTTGGTAGACATGCACGAGAAACTGGATCCGCATGACCGCATCGTTGATCACGAGCCTGGCCTCCGAGCGACGGGCGCGTTGCTGCAGTTGTTACCGGATCGTGATGGCCGACTGCCGGAAATCCGTTGGACGTTGCCGGTGGGCGAGGTAGCGCATCGGGCGCTGGTCCGTCTGGCGGCTGGTGGCCGGCGGATCGAGTGCCCCGAGCTGATTGGACAGAACCGATTTGGTCAACCTTTGGTCGGCGGCCATCAACATGCTCACGTGTTGCCACTGGATTTGGATGGTGACCGTCTGCTCGACCACGTATTGATCCATGTCCCCTCCGGCATTGGACCGGTAGCGCGCCGTACGATGCGCCGGTTACGTCAATTGCGACTTTCGCGCACCTCGTTCTGGCGATCGCTGCCTGCATCGCCCGCCCATCACTGGCATCGATGCGAAGAGTTTCCCGACCTGCGGCTGCCGGTCCGGTATCGCTGTGAAGTGGACCGATACGGCCTTCCCCTGAGGGATCGTGACCTGCTGCCCAAGCGTCGTATGGTGCGCAGCGCTGCCCCGCTGGAGGAGCCCTCTCGTGTATCGCTTCATCCCAGAGTCGACCGATTGTTGACCGGAGCGCGGAGATGGCGCACCGTAACGCCGCTGGTGCCGTCGCGATACCTCAAGAAAACGGGCAAGAACTCGTTGGTCGGGCAGATCCAAGCGGAACTTCAATCTCGGCAATTGCCGCCGGCCAGTCGCATCGAGGTGCTGGCCCGTTTTCACGGGGCCGCGTGTGCGTACCATGTGCATCGCCATCGCGACAAGACACCGCCGCCTCAGTTGGTCGCTTTCTCCCTTGTATTGCAATTCGATACGCCGGTAAGTGGTCCCATCGTGTTGGGGTACGCATCGCATTTCGGGCTAGGCTTGTTTCATGCCCTCCCTTGAATGGGTGGGGGAAACTGCCGTTGCATCCAGGAACCCTCGTTGCGGGGAAGGAGCGCGCCGTCGCGCTGGCTTGTTGCTTGGTACCTCGACGCGATCGCGCTGGCCACCTGGCGGGGCTGCTGCCGGGCAGGGACGCTAAGTCTGTGAATCGACTTGAAAGCGCCGCACGGGCAATTAGCCTAGAACTTCGTGCTCCACCGCTTGCTCTCCGGAGGCCGCCCGATGCGTAACTCTTATATCGTGACCTACGATATCCGCGATGACAAACGCTTGCGTCGTGTCTTCAAGACGATGAAGGATTGGGGGAATCACCTGCAGTACTCCGTATTCGAATGCGAGTTGTCCGCGACCGAGTTCGTGGAAATGCGCGAACGGTTACGGGAGATTCTGCATCTGGAGGAAGACCAGGTGTTGTTCATCTATCTCGGACCGGCAGCGTCGCGCGGCGAGCGCGTGATTGAATCGTTGGGCCAACCGTATGTCCCTTTCGATGCGCCCTGTTATATCGCTTGATGCTCATGAGGCCCTAGCGGAACCACGGAGGGTTGTGACGTGACATCTCCGGAGTTCCCATATGATCGTACGTCCTGACCAACGGCCACCGGGTGAGGATACCGAGTTTCTGCCTGCACGGATGATCAATGAGTTCGTTTTCTGTCCACGGCTGTTCTATCTCGAGCATGTCGACGGTCTGTTCCGCCATAACGAGTACACCCTCGACGGTGTCGCCCGGCATCGTCGCGTGGATAAGAAGCCCGATCCGTTGGTCGAGGGAAATCAGGTGGCCGAGCAGGAGACGATTCATGCGCGCAGTGTGACGTTGTCCAGTGCAACCCATGGTATCGTCGCCAAATTGGATTTGGTCGAAGCGGAAGGGAACCTGGCGACGCCGGTCGACTACAAGCGCGGTGCGCCACGTGAGTTGGCCGATGGAACGCTGACCGCCTGGGATCCTGATCGCGTGCAGTTGGCTGCCCAAGCCCTCGTGCTGCGCGACAACGGCTATCGCTGTGATCGAGGCGTTTTGTTCTACTGGCAAACTCGCCAGCGCATCGAGGTCGCCATCGATGCCGCGCTCGAGGCACAAGTCCTGGAAGCGATCGAGGGAGCGAAGAAGACGATGGCCGCCGGCGTGTGTCCACCACCGTTGGTCGATAGCCCCAAATGTGCAGGTTGCTCGTTGGTTACCATTTGCATGCCCGATGAAACGACACGCTGCCGCCAGGGAAACAGTGACGTGGTCGATCCCGCGGTTGCCCAACCAACCCTGTTCGATATCGGACCCGTGTTTCAGTTGTCCACGCGTGAGGAGCCCATCGCACCGGAACCGATTCGCCGACTGTTTTCCGCGCGGGATGAACGCAAGCCGCTCTACCTTACCACCCACGGGCTGCACGTCGGTCTCTCGCAACGAACACTGAAGATCAAACAAAAGGGAAAGGAAATCGACACCATCCGCCTCAAGGATATCAACCAAGTCAATCTCTTCGGCAACATTCAGATCACTACTCAGGCACTTCACGCCTTGCTTGGCGAAGACATCTCCGTCGCATTCTTTAGTTTCGGCGGCTGGCTGCATGGTGTGGCCATGCCGTTGTCATTGAAGAACATTACCTGGAGGCAAGCGCAATTCCGCATGGCCGATCGGCCGGCCTTCTGCCTGGCCCTGGCCAAGGAGTTGGTCTATGGCAAGATTCGTAACCAGCGCACGCTATTGATGCGCAACGCGCTGGATCCGCCTCGCGATGTACTGCGGTTTCTGAAGCGCATGGCCGAGGAAGCCCGACGCGCCGAGTCGCTGGACGAACTGTTGGGCATCGAAGGCACCGCGGCCCGCGCGTATTTTCAAAGTTTTTCCTCGATGATCAAGCTGTTCGTCGATGACGACCCGTTCGCTCGTCCCTCCCACGATCAACCTGATGCCGCAGCCGCATCGGCGAACGACTCGGCCGACGAAGGGCGATTCTTCACGTTCGATTTTGCTCACCGCAATCGGCGGCCCCCGCGGGACCCGGTCAATGCGTTGTTATCGCTGGGCTACAGCTTGCTGACCAAAGACCTCGGCGGTACCTTGTTCAGCATCGGGCTCGATCCGTTCCTTGGCTTTTTCCACCAACTGCGCCACGGCCGGATGTCGCTTGCGCTGGACCTGATGGAGCCTTTTCGGCCGTTGATCGTCGACTCGATGGTCCTCAGCGCGATCAACCAGCGGATGGTGACGCCGCGTGATTTCGTGGCCGCCGGAGGAGGAGTGAATTTGACCGAATCGGGGCGCAAGGCGGTCTTTCGGGCCTACGAGCAGCGCATGGATCAGCTCGTCACGCACCCTCTGTTTGGCTACAAGGTGAGCTACCGGCGGTTGCTGGAGATTCAATGCCGATTGTTGGCCCGTCTACTCCTGGGCGAAATCGCCACCTACCCGGTCTTCATGACCCGCTAGTCGTCGGCCCATGAGAAGACTCGCGCGCGCAGGCGACGGGTCGAAGCGCTCTTCGCAACCAATCGATCGTCGCCGTCGTGAACTAGTGGGCTGATGGTACCTCCCGCACGCACCCCACCCTGGGAGGTGGCTCGGCAGATGCTCGCTTCATCGGTCGACCGCTTCGAGTGGCGACTGTCCGTGAGCCGGTCCGCCGGAATCTCTGCAAACTGGCTTGCGATCAGTCTTTTGTGGTGGGGAATTGAGTAAAAACCGCCGCGGCGTCACTCCACCGGTGTGGACCCGGCAGCGGATTCCTTGTGGAAGGGAAACCGACGCGGTCGGTCTGGCGCCAGACCGACGCGCGCCGCGGCGCTGGACGGATGTCGATCGATTTGCGAGCACCGAGGCGCTGAAAAAAACCCGGGGGGTGCTCGCAAAAGGCTTGAAATCCATGTAGGGCAAGGATATAATAAGCCGTCATGGAGCCGCCAACTGAGCTAAAATTGAGTTGGAAATGGGCCATCGGCAGGGGGTGCTCGCAAAGGGCCTCTCAAGTTGTTGTCCACCAGCGGTTTAGGATGCCTGCTCCATTTCCGCGATTTCAATCGCGGCCCCATTGAAGCCAATGCCAGCGATGCGGCTGATTCAATTGCACGACCATTTCCGCGATTTCAATCGCGGCCCCATTGAAGCATGTTGCTGCACGCGAAACCGGGAGAAATACCGCCATTTCCGCGATTTCAATCGCGGCCCCATTGAAGCTGAAACAATGCAGCCGCACATGAACAACACGCCATCCATTTCCGCGATTTCAATCGCGGCCCCATTGAAGCCGTTGGTCGCTTTCATCTCGTCATCCTCCGTCTTTCCCCCATTTCCGCGATTCAATTCGCGGCCCCATTGAAGCAGGGCTTGGTCTTTACATATATGAAGAATACAATGCCCATTTCCGCGATTCAATTCGCGGCCCCATTGAAGCTTCCAGCATATGGCATGTTGTTCTCCCTATACATAACCATTTCCGCGATTCAATTCGCGGCCCCATTGAAGCCGTTTCCCCAAGTTATATCGAGAAGGCGAAAAGCCTGCCATTTCCGCGATTCAATTCGCGGCCCCATTGAAGCTTTTGGCGACTCTTTTACAAATTGTTGCACAAAAACAACCATTTCCGCGATTCAATTCGCGGCCCCATTGAAGCTGGGGTGGGGATGGACCTTGTTGACTATCTCATCTACCCATTTCCGCGATTCAATTCGCGGCCCCATTGAAGCACGATCCGAGCCCTAGGCTTGGACGCTCTAGGCTTAGCCATTTCCGCGATTCAATTCGCGGCCCCATTGAAGCACGGTAAACGGAGCAAAGACGGACATTAAAGCTTTCCCATTTCCGCGATTCAATTCGCGGCCCCATTGAAGCCTTAGCCGACGAACGTTGCTAGGTTGGAGCAAGCGCCATTTCCGCGATTCAATTCGCGGCCCCATTGAAGCTATTTTGCCCCTCCCCCATAATGGGCAAATATATGCTCCATTTCCGCGATTCAATTCGCGGCCCCATTGAAGCCTTGTAATCGACTCTTTGCAAGGACTGCAAAGCATCCATTTCCGCGATTCAATTCGCGGCCCCATTGAAGCTTGCAGACCAAGGTTGAATGTCGATTGCTGCTGTAGCCATTTCCGCGATTCAATTCGCGGCCCCATTGAAGCGTTGGATCACAGAGAACCTATCGGACATACAACTAGCCATTTCCGCGATTCAATTCGCGGCCCCATTGAAGCTGGTCAACCAATTTAGTTGCACTAACTTTCCCATCTCCCATTTCCGCGATTCAATTCGCGGCCCCATTGAAGCTCTTGCGGAATCTGACTAGCTGCGGCTAGTACTTCGCCATTTCCGCGATTCAATTCGCGGCCCCATTGAAGCTTTGCTTCTTCGTACGCTTCCCTCGGTATTCTGTTTCCATTTCCGCGATTCAATTCGCGGCCCCATTGAAGCCGGTACCTGGTTGCTGGGAATCTTTGATAGTAGTAACCATTTCCGCGATTCAATTCGCGGCCCCATTGAAGCGGCGATGCCCGTAATCGACCCGATCGTCAGCCCGGTCCATTTCCGCGATTCAATTCGCGGCCCCATTGAAGCTGGCGTTTCCGGCAACACGCTCAGAGCTTGGGCGGATCCATTTCCGCGATTCAATTCGCGGCCCCATTGAAGCGGGAGTCAAAGATTCGAACCGGGCATCTCGATCAATGCCATTTCCGCGATTCAATTCGCGGCCCCATTGAAGCCCAGCGTGTTGGTCGCGTCACGGTTGCGGTGCCTGCTCCATTTCCGCGATTCAATTCGCGGCCCCATTGAAGCCCTTCGCCGTCCGTCGATTCGGGCCACGATTGCGGCACCATTTCCGCGATTCAATTCGCGGCCCCATTGAAGCGCCTGGCGTTCCGCCTTGTCTCGCCATACGAACCCTCCATTTCCGCGATTCAATTCGCGGCCCCATTGAAGCTTAGAAAGCGAAAAGAGGGGAAGAGCATTGATGCTCCATTTCCGCGATTCAATTCGCGGCCCCATTGAAGCCATCGTTTACAAATACTTTTGCCCAAACCAAACCATAGCCATTTCCGCGATTCAATTCGCGGCCCCATTGAAGCATAAGGCCGTATGTCGTGGTAGGCGATGTTATACCCGACCATTTCCGCGATTCAATTCGCGGCCCCATTGAAGCGGTTGCTAGATCGCACCCAATAATTACGTACAACAGCCATTTCCGCGATTCAATTCGCGGCCCCATTGAAGCCGTCCACCCGCTAGATATGTTCAAATAGTGCCAATGCGCCATTTCCGCGATTCAATTCGCGGCCCCATTGAAGCTATCATACAGTTTTCTGAATCCCAAATTACATCACCCATTTCCGCGATTCAATTCGCGGCCCCATTGAAGCTGATATTTTCCATTTTCGTTCTCCTAAAAGTAAAGTCCATTTCCGCGATTCAATTCGCGGCCCCATTGAAGCCCATGCCTCGACCGCCAGGATTCCAGCCCTGGCAAACCATTTCCGCGATTCAATTCGCGGCCCCATTGAAGCTCCACCTTCAGGACACCAAGCAAATGAATTGCTTGTTCCATTTCCGCGATTCAATTCGCGGCCCCATTGAAGCGTGAAGAAGATCAACGGCGGTACGCCGAATGGTTGGCCATTTCCGCGATTCAATTCGCGGCCCCATTGAAGCCCTCTGCCGGTGCTGGTGGCGGATCGGCGGGTGCCCATTTCCGCGATTCAATTCGCGGCCCCATTGAAGCGATACGTTCGGTCAAGGTTGTGTAAGTTTGTGAGAGCCATTTCCGCGATTCAATTCGCGGCCCCATTGAAGCGTTACGTTGGGCGGGGTGGTTTCGAGGTGCTTTAGGCCATTTCCGCGATTCAATTCGCGGCCCCATTGAAGCAGATAATTCTCGCTCTCAATCACCCATTTCGCTTTCCATTTCCGCGATTCAATTCGCGGCCCCATTGAAGCGACCTGCTGATATTGTGGGAGTGCCTGTACCCTCGTACCATTTCCGCGATTCAATTCGCGGCCCCATTGAAGCCCCAATGTGGGTCAGCGGTCCTGCCGGCATTGCAGCCCATTTCCGCGATTCAATTCGCGGCCCCATTGAAGCCGCGCGTCGTACTCCACGATGTCCGCAAACGTCGCTAACCATTTCCGCGATTCAATTCGCGGCCCCATTGAAGCTTGGGCCTTTACCTCGGACGTTCGCGCCAATCGCGACGCCATTTCCGCGATTCAATTCGCGGCCCCATTGAAGCACAGATTCTGCCGACATATCTAATATATAAGCAGATCCATTTCCGCGATTCAATTCGCGGCCCCATTGAAGCGGCTATCAAATCCGCCTAACCTGGCCAGCCGAAGAAAGCCATTTCCGCGATTCAATTCGCGGCCCCATTGAAGCGGCTGGGAATCCGAGGTGCGGACCCCCATCGGTACATCCATTTCCGCGATTCAATTCGCGGCCCCATTGAAGCCCAATTTGTTGATCGAAAGGAATCCTGAAAGGAGTCGCCCCATTTCCGCGATTCAATTCGCGGCCCCATTGAAGCCAGCGCCTCGGCGCTGGCCTCCCACTCGGCCACCTCCCATTTCCGCGATTCAATTCGCGGCCCCATTGAAGCGCGCTTCCTCCCGGGATAGCCGCGGATTGCCCCAACCATTTCCGCGATTCAATTCGCGGCCCCATTGAAGCGCATCTGCCGACCATGCGCGCGCGAGCTAACCACGAGCCATTTCCGCGATTCAATTCGCGGCCCCATTGAAGCTTTGCGGGTGCGATAACTTGCCCGATCCTCTTGAGCCATTTCCGCGATTCAATTCGCGGCCCCATTGAAGCTCGAATGGACATCGGGCGAGCGGCGGCGGGAGTACCCATTTCCGCGATTCAATTCGCGGCCCCATTGAAGCTAGTACAAGTGCGTGCCACTCACCTCAGACCTCCTGCCATTTCCGCGATTCAATTCGCGGCCCCATTGAAGCACAGGCGTTCCGTCTGCAACGGCCCCGCCCGCCTCCAGCCATTTCCGCGATTCAATTCGCGGCCCCATTGAAGCGCGTCGACGGGGCCAGGTCTGGGATGTCCAGCGAGTCCCATTTCCGCGATTCAATTCGCGGCCCCATTGAAGCCCGGTCGCCGCGCCAGTCCCCGTGCCATCATCCTCCGCCCATTTCCGCGATTCAATTCGCGGCCCCATTGAAGCCGATTGCACTTATGACACGGATCGTCTCACGCCGCGTCCATTTCCGCGATTCAATTCGCGGCCCCATTGAAGCCCGCGCCGTTGATGGAGGCAGTATCAAAGGACGCGGCCATTTCCGCGATTCAATTCGCGGCCCCATTGAAGCTGCTACTGTGTGCTACAACCTACCGCGCCGCGGGGCCGCCATTTCCGCGATTCAATTCGCGGCCCCATTGAAGCGCTGCCCATTACCCCCCCTCCGCCAGGCGTTTGTCTTCCATTTCCGCGATTCAATTCGCGGCCCCATTGAAGCCATTTGGAGGCGGCCGAGGCTGAGCTAGAAGACGCCCATTTCCGCGATTCAATTCGCGGCCCCATTGAAGCACGACGGGAAAAAGGTTATCCATTTGGATATCGCCTACCATTTCCGCGATTCAATTCGCGGCCCCATTGAAGCGAGGACGGCGGTAGCTAGCTGGACGGCCGCCGACTGGCCATTTCCGCGATTCAATTCGCGGCCCCATTGAAGCTTGATCGGCTTTCCGCTGACATACTCGGCAATGGCTTGCCATTTCCGCGATTCAATTCGCGGCCCCATTGAAGCGCTGCTTATGCGGTGTCACTTGGCGCTGCTGGCAGGGGCCATTTCCGCGATTCAATTCGCGGCCCCATTGAAGCTCGCGGTACGACTTCGGGAGCGTCACCTTCCCACCACCATTTCCGCGATTCAATTCGCGGCCCCATTGAAGCCGCCTAGGTTGCGCAGACCGGGTGCGTTTAAGCCTGCCATTTCCGCGATTCAATTCGCGGCCCCATTGAAGCTCCTTTGGCGCGCCAACAAATGGGAGCAATACGCCTCCCATTTCCGCGATTCAATTCGCGGCCCCATTGAAGCGCGGTCGGGGCCGTCTAGCTGCGGGTGCTGGAGGAGGCCATTTCCGCGATTCAATTCGCGGCCCCATTGAAGCCAGGTCGTAGGGCACTTGCTCAAACCCGGCCACGTAGCCATTTCCGCGATTCAATTCGCGGCCCCATTGAAGCCGTTGCCGGCGACGGGTGGGCGGCGCAGGACCCAGCCATTTCCGCGATTCAATTCGCGGCCCCATTGAAGCGCGATCGCTTTCATCCAAGCATTCCTGCCAAAGCTGGCCATTTCCGCGATTCAATTCGCGGCCCCATTGAAGCCCGCAGCCGTTCCGCCTTTGCTTCGGCCTCCGCTAGCCATTTCCGCGATTCAATTCGCGGCCCCATTGAAGCGGGTGCCCGGCCCGGCGCTCGGCGCTGTTCCCTTGGACCATTTCCGCGATTCAATTCGCGGCCCCATTGAAGCTAGCTTGCCGAATTACCCGCAGCGACGTTGTACGGCATCCATTTCCGCGATTCAATTCGCGGCCCCATTGAAGCCGGCTTTCGCGCGGCGCCACAGCGGTAGGCATACGCCCATTTCCGCGATTCAATTCGCGGCCCCATTGAAGCGTCGGCTAGTTCGACGTGTTCGATCCATTGGGGCGGCCATTTCCGCGATTCAATTCGCGGCCCCATTGAAGCGAGCGGTCGGCCGACTGCGGGTCGTCGATGACGATGAACCATTTCCGCGATTCAATTCGCGGCCCCATTGAAGCTGCGGCCGTGTCCGGGTGGTGGGCGTGGCGTAGGGGGCCATTTCCGCGATTCAATTCGCGGCCCCATTGAAGCGGTGACCTACCCTGGGGCCTCCACGTCACCTCCCTGGCCATTTCCGCGATTCAATTCGCGGCCCCATTGAAGCGAGTTGTGTTAAAAAAAAAGGGGCGCTTTATGCGCCCCATTTCCGCGATTCAATTCGCGGCCCCATTGAAGCGGGTATCTCACGGCGGATAGCTCTGCTAGTGCGGCCATTTCCGCGATTCAATTCGCGGCCCCATTGAAGCGTTTCCCAGCAGGCCACCATTCTGGCCGACACCCTCAACCATTTCCGCGATTCAATTCGCGGCCCCATTGAAGCGATGCGGGGCTGGTTCGGGTTGCGCGCTGGATTTCGGACCATTTCCGCGATTCAATTCGCGGCCCCCATTGAAGCTTAGCCTTCTGCGCTGCCTCCCTGGCGCGGCGGGCGTCCATTTCCGCGATTCAATTCGCGGCCCCATTGAAGCCCGGATGGACTCGGCTACGGCGTCAATGGCCCCTGCCATTTCCGCGATTCAATTCGCGGCCCCATTGAAGCCGCAGAACACCCAGCAGGCCGCCGCCGCCCAGATGATCCATTTCCGCGATTCAATTCGCGGCCCCATTGAAGCCGCGAGCCGTGGTGTGCTACGCACGTCGTCGGCGTCCCATTTCCGCGATTCAATTCGCGGCCCCATTGAAGCCACTGCAGACGGGACCAGTTTGCAGATTTCATCCCCCATTTCCGCGATTCAATTCGCGGCCCCATTGAAGCCGGGACGATCTAGCGTTCGAGCCGAACGAATACGGCGACCATTTCCGCGATTCAATTCGCGGCCCCATTGAAGCCACGGTTTGGTCTCCTTGGGGTAGGTGAGTGTTATCCCATTTCCGCGATTCAATTCGCGGCCCCATTGAAGCGTAGACACGGACGGGCTGGGCGCTGTCTGCGTATGTACCATTTCCGCGATTCAATTCGCGGCCCCATTGAAGCATTGTCTCCTCTGGGGTTTCTGAAGTACAATGCTGGCCATTTCCGCGATTCAATTCGCGGCCCCATTGAAGCCAAATGCTTTGAAGTTGTTAATTATTTGTTCTACTAACCATTTCCGCGATTCAATTCGCGGCCCCATTGAAGCTTCCGTCTTAGCATGGACAATACATTGACATTCAGATCCATTTCCGCGATTCAATTCGCGGCCCCATTGAAGCCGCGACGATGGCCCGCTCGTCGTCGGATAGGAGCGGACCATTTCCGCGATTCAATTCGCGGCCCCATTGAAGCTGGCTCTCTCTTCCACCTTGTCACGTTCCTTCCGATTCCATTTCCGCGATTCAATTCGCGGCCCCATTGAAGCGGCATCCCGATCGACAATGACCCGCCGACCGATGTCCATTTCCGCGATTCAATTCGCGGCCCCATTGAAGCCGGATACTCCTCTGGCGAATCCACGTACTTCTCGACTGCCATTTCCGCGATTCAATTCGCGGCCCCATTGAAGCACCCGAAGAGCTTGCGGGCGCGTCTTGCGCGCGGCCATTTCCGCGATTCAATTCGCGGCCCCATTGAAGCGGTCGTCGCACGTTGTCACGTTGCCTTCCGATTCCATTTCCGCGATTCAATTCGCGGCCCCATTGAAGCGGCATCCCGGATCCGACATTTGACCCGCCGACCGATTCCCATTTCCGCGATTCAATTCGCGGCCCCATTGAAGCAACGGCCCGGTCGGCCAGATCAACGGCCTGATGGGTTCCATTTCCGCGATTCAATTCGCGGCCCCATTGAAGCCACAGCGTCGATCGGGCCGCGGCAGGCACCGCACAACCATTTCCGCGATTCAATTCGCGGCCCCATTGAAGCCTATCGACTTCTGTTGGTCTTGTAATCCTTACATCACCATTTCCGCGATTCAATTCGCGGCCCCATTGAAGCATTCCGACTACCTACCAGATAGTTAGTGTTGGCGGCCATTTCCGCGATTCAATTCGCGGCCCCATTGAAGCTTGCCGTCGCAGGGCTTCACGCCGTCTAACGATATCCATTTCCGCGATTCAATTCGCGGCCCCATTGAAGCCACCACTCCTGCGCCTGGCACCACCGCAGCCACGCCCCATTTCCGCGATTCAATTCGCGGCCCCATTGAAGCCTTCAGGAATCGCTCAAGACAGATACTTCCGGAGCGTCCATTTCCGCGATTCAATTCGCGGCCCCATTGAAGCTGCAGCCGCTGACGTTCCGGGGTGCCAATACGCCTCCATTTCCGCGATTCAATTCGCGGCCCCATTGAAGCCGCAGGATCTTCTCCGATACTGAAGTCGAAGTCCACCCATTTCCGCGATTCAATTCGCGGCCCCATTGAAGCCTGGTGCCGGATGCCATCGCCTGCCTCCACGTGGTCCGCCATTTCCGCGATTCAATTCGCGGCCCCATTGAAGCCTGCACCTGGTACGGAGTTCCTCGCCGGCCGGCATCCATTTCCGCGATTCAATTCGCGGCCCCATTGAAGCCACTTCCGAGCCGCATGCATCGCTGAGACGTGTTTGCCATTTCCGCGATTCAATTCGCGGCCCCATTGAAGCGAGCTAGGGGCATCCAGGACTGGCAAGACCTCTGGCCATTTCCGCGATTCAATTCGCGGCCCCATTGAAGCCACAGGATCGATGTCGCCTTCGGTCCCGAGGGCCGAGCACCATTTCCGCGATTCAATTCGCGGCCCCATTGAAGCCCGCATTGTGGACAACGAATTGCAATTCTGTGTGCCCCCATTTCCGCGATTCAATTCGCGGCCCCATTGAAGCGCCAAACAGTTGTTGGCGACCGAGAGTAAAGAGGAGCCATTTCCGCGATTCAATTCGCGGCCCCATTGAAGCGCCAGCGACGGTAGCTATATCGACTGGCGCAACAACGTACCATTTCCGCGATTCAATTCGCGGCCCCATTGAAGCCCGACTCGGCAGGCAACCCCCGACTATCGATCGATACCCATTTCCGCGATTCAATTCGCGGCCCCATTGAAGCCGGGCAAGGATAGTTGCAAAGAGTACAAGTTCTGCTACCATTTCCGCGATTCAATTCGCGGCCCCATTGAAGCTGTGGATCCTGTATGTCCCGCCGTCGCGGCCGTGCCACCATTTCCGCGATTCAATTCGCGGCCCCATTGAAGCTTGATGCGTCAATAGTCATTTTACCAATCTCCTTTAGAACCATTTCCGCGATTCAATTCGCGGCCCCATTGAAGCTCCCCGTGGTCCGACCTCTACTCCGGCCGGCTCGTACCATTTCCGCGATTCAATTCGCGGCCCCACTGAGCCATCCCCAGTTTTCCGGGCGAGGTGTGCGTGGGCGCATAAAAATTGGCGGTGTCACGCAGCGCGTTATTGGGTATGAAGTTGGGTATCAACAGTCCTGATTCCAACCCAAGAACACGGAGGGAACCGCCATGGATCGTATGGAAGCCTTTAGCTGGGTCCTTACTGTATGTGCCGGTTTGCGTCTGAGTCAAGCGAAAACGCTCGGCGATTTGGTGGCCGGTGCTCTGGACGTCGGCAGGGTCAGCCTTGCCGAACTGGGCCGCCGCTTGACAGGGACTACCGCCAAGCATAGGATCAAGCGTGCGTGGCGGTTTACCAATAACCATCGTGTGCAGGTAAGTTCGGCCATGCAGGGAGTGATTCGGCAGTTGGTCCGCCCCAAGCGAAAGAAGCCATTGGTGGTAAGCATCGACTGGGTCCAGGTGCGACAGTTTCGTACGATCGCTCTGTGCGCGGCCATCGATGGGCGAGCCATTCCGCTGCTGTGGGCCAGTTATCCGGAGGAGGAATTTCACCAGCGTCAACACCAACTGGAGGAAGCCATCTTGCGGCAATTCCGGACCATGCTTCCTGATGGAGTGCGGGTAATCTTGCTGGCCGATCGAGGCTTCGGACGCACCGAGATGGCCCGTCTGTGCCAAGAACTTCGGTTTCAGTACGTCATCCGTATCGTGCCCGATGTGTGGGTGCAAGCGACTGATTACGAAGGCAATCTCCGGGACTTCCCAGTGAAAAAAGGGATCTGTCGATGCCTACGGAATGTGGCCTACCGCAAGCGAAATCCGGTTGATCACCACATTGTCATCCGCTGGAAAAAGGGACTGGCCAAGAAGCGTGACGAATGCTGGTTCTTGATGACCAATCTCCAAGGAAATGCGGTACGGATCTCAGAGTTGTTTGCCAAGCGGATGACGATCGAAGAGATGTTTCGTGACTACAAGAGCCGTCGGAATGGATTCGCTCTGCGAAACACCCAGATTCGCCGCGCCGATCGTTTTGATCGTTTGTTGCTGATTCTGGTATTGGCCTACATTCTCCTGTTGGGAATTGGCCTGCGTGCACGGCAGTTGTACTGTCCGCAAAACTGGTGCTCGAACACGCGTCAGTCTGAATGCAGTGTGTTTACGATCGGAAAGCGGATGCGCCACCATGTCGACCTGACCATCCAACAGATTATCAACGCCCTCATCCGCGCCACTCAAAACGCCGCGCCAAACTGGGGATGATTCAGGCGGCCCCATTGAAGCTTCTCACACCTTACGACATCCAGCCAGGGAGGCTACCTGCCATTTCCGCGATTCAATTCGCGGCCCCATTGAAGCCTGTATTCTGCAAATCCTTTCAGCGGCTGTGGATACCACCCATTTCCGCGATTCAATTCGCGGCCCCATTGAAGCGAATCAAATATTCTATAATCCGCAAGAAATACTCACCCATTTCCGCGATTCAATTCGCGGCCCCATTGAAGCTGGATCTGCTGTGGCTGCGGGGGCTTCCAGGTAACCTCCCATTTCCGCGATTCAATTCGCGGCCCCATTGAAGCCGTCCGCATCGCCGACCGCAAAGTAGCACGCGGGTGCGCCCATTTCCGCGATTCAATTCGCGGCCCCATTGAAGCACGCCGCACGATGTCCGCGACGTGACTCTCGATTCCATTTCCGCGATTCAATTCGCGGCCCCATTGAAGCTGTTTCGGCTTGTCATGCCGCAGGATGCCCACCAACGACCATTTCCGCGATTCAATTCGCGGCCCCATTGAAGCTGTGCCGGTCGGCTGATCTCGGCCGCCGTCGGCTCGCGCCCATTTCCGCGATTCAATTCGCGGCCCCATTGAAGCATTTCTCCTCTTTTCCAGTAGTTTCTTTTGCCGGCGTCCATTTCCGCGATTCAATTCGCGGCCCCATTGAAGCTATGTGGTCTGAATCCACTATTATCTCATTTGCGACCCATTTCCGCGATTCAATTCGCGGCCCCATTGAAGCGCCCCGCCGCTGCGCGAGTCGCTGCGGCTGTGGTCGCGTCCATTTCCGCGATTCAATTCGCGGCCCCATTGAAGCCGGATCCGGCACCGGCTGGCCCCATCGGATGGGCAGCCATTTCCGCGATTCAATTCGCGGCCCCATTGAAGCGGGTTCCGGCGGTGTCCGGGCTTCCACGTGTCGCCAACCATTTCCGCGATTCAATTCGCGGCCCCATTGAAGCGTTTGCCGATTGGACAGTCTGTGTAGTGTGGTCATGTCCCATTTCCGCGATTCAATTCGCGGCCCCATTGAAGCGTGTAGCCACCCACCGAAGAAACCACCGGGAGGCAGGCCATTTCCGCGATTCAATTCGCGGCCCCATTGAAGCGCGTGGTCAGATGCGCTGCCGCTATCGCTAGTCATTGCCCATTTCCGCGATTCAATTCGCGGCCCCATTGAAGCATGGCCTAATTCTCCCCTGTTGGTGTGTAGGTTGCCTCCATTTCCGCGATTCAATTCGCGGCCCCATTGAAGCTGCGTGTAGCCGTTGACGCGTTCCGTGATTAATGCGTCCATTTCCGCGATTGCAATCGCGGCCCCATTGAAGCAAACCTTGTTGGGCGTGGTCATATTGTCGAAAGACGAT
>BPJV01000010.1 GCA_026004795.1 Pirellulaceae bacterium
GTAGAGATGGTCGTAGATCTCCGATTCGAGGGCATCGACGTTGACCGAGCTTGTCTGGTACACCTCTTCGAGCTCGCGGACCTTGGGCGACTGGGCCGGGTCCATTCCCGCGCGCTCGATCGAGGCTCGCAGTTCCTGCAGCTCTTTCTCGATCATCGCCTTGTCGGCCGACTGGAACTGCGAGAACGCTTCTTGAACCTGTGGCAAAAGGTCGTGATCCAGGAACTGGATAATCTCATCCGCCTTGGCATGCATGATGCGGTACAGCCCAAAGTCCAGATCGGGCTGGTCGAGCTGGAACAACTCTTTGAGCAGGGCGATCAGTTTTTCGAATTTTTGGGACATGGGGGGTAAGTGTTCAGTTTTCAGTGTTCGGTGTTCAGTTGTCGGTGTTCAGGGTTCAGTTTTCGGTGGATGGAGTTGGCCAGGCCGGTGAGCATTCTTGATATTTCTTTGAGTTCGGAAGTCAGGGATTTCATTTGCGAATCCGTGATGATTTTTGCTTTCATGGCGATATAGCATTGGGTTCTGAGTTCCGCGGCGGAGCCGCGGGCAATCGACAGGAAGCGAATAAAGTCTTTCCCACCGCGTTCACACCCCTCGGCAATGTTGGATGGAATAGACACGGCCGCACGTTGCATCTGGTCGCGCAAAGCAAAATCGCGGCAATCACGCAGCATCTCATACACTTGCACAGACAACTGGCAACTCCGCTTCCAAACATCCAAATCCTCAAACGACTGGTACATCGCCTTGTCTCGTTAGCTCTGAACACTGAACACTGAAAACTGAACACTGAACACTGAATACTTAATACTCATCTCCAAATGGGATTGGTTTGCCAGTTGCTTGTCAATCCCATACGTGAATCAGCATTGGCGACATGGGGAGGCTGCGCCAGACGGGCTTCGACGCGAGATTTCCAATTGTGCGCGAAGCGGGCGACGGTGGGAATGCGCTTCAGGCAGTATCGCAACAGCAACAAAGTCGCCAGCAGATGGCGGTTGGAACGCACAGCAGGCGGTTGCCAGTTTTTGCCGCGAGGCAGCGTCGGTTTGATCGCCCAGACTCGGTCCCACAGCCGCGAGTGATGGGCGCACAGGTTGCGAATGTAGACCAGATGGTGCATCCAGCTTTGCAGTATCCGCGATTGAAGATTGTATTGCCCGGCTATCGCTTGTTGATCATTCCGAGTCATCCATTTGAAGAAGGTAGACAGGCCACCGAACGACATAATTTCGGTGGCAATCCAGATGGGCAGATCAGGGAAGTCGGAATAGTTGTTTTTGAAGTGTTCGACGAACAGTTCACTCGAACGCCCGGCTTCGTCTCGCAAACGCTCAAGCCACCGCGAATGGTCGAACTTGTCAAAGAAATTGGCCTCGTCAGTGTGCCCGAACGGGCCGTGCCGCCGTCCAAAGTGATGCGCGATACCGGACCGCAGATCGAGTTCGATGACTTCGAGGGCTTCGGTGACCAGGTCTCGCAGAATCAAATCGAACTGATAGGCCGCCGCGATCTGTTCGAACGTTGTACCGGGTATGAAGCAGTGGCGCGCGGATTCGAAAGCCAGGCAGTAGCCGCTGAGGCGATAATAGCCGACGTGCCGGAGGAACTGTTGGGCTGCTGCCGTGTCTGCAACGACGAGGCCGCGTTGCTGCAGCCGTTGCACCTGGTCGGCGTGGGAGAGCCAAGGCTTGGAGTAGCGTCTACGAGGAGAATTGGCCTGGCTCATGCGTGCGCCTCCCGGTCGGAGAGGCGCAAAAAAAGAACTCGCCCTTGATGCACGTCACCAGATCGACCAGTGGTCAAATCCGGGAGTGGTGCGGCGAGTGTGTTACTTGAATTATCGTCACTCTGGCGAAATAAATCAATCGGAGCCGTGAGTTGGAGATCGGAAAATCTGCAGATTTTGTGGAAAATGGCCGATAATGCGAGTTTTTCGTACCATAGGGAGATCCGGAAAGGCATCCAGGCAAGGCCCCACTGGCGCCTCCTCCGTGTCCAAAGCCAATCGCAACCCCTCCGCCCGGAACACTGAAAACTGAACACTGAAAACTGAAAACTCATACAACCTCCCAGCGGATCGTGAACAGTGTTTCGCGGCTGGTCTGTTGTGCGAGCCGCTTTTCCAGCGAGTCGATCAGTGCGTCCCGTTTGTCGATGATTTCGTCTTCCACCTTGAAAATCTCTTGCCGTTGGCGGCGTTTGAGCTTTTCCAGCTTGCGGATTTCTGCCTGAATGCGATGTTGCTCGTCGAGCGATTCCGCCTGGCGAGCTTCACGTTGAAGCGATTTGATCCGTTCTTTCGTGTCGCGCAGGGCCTTTTCAGCGGCCAGCACCATGTCGTCCGCCCACCGTTCGAGTTTGTCGCGTGCCTGCTGGAAGTGCCGGCTGTTGGCTTCCAATGAACGGCTGACCGTTGCGTCGGCATGCCGCCGCGATTCGGCTTCAAGGCGCGATTTGATCACTTCGGGGACGTCGATTTCCGCTCCAACGCGCCCGGCGCAGTGAAACAGCTTTTCCATCGTCTCCTGATCGAGGGCGTGTCCGTCGTCATCGAATCCGGAAAAGAGCAGGTACTCTTCGGTGTCATAGGATTCGATAGTCAGCCGCGTCAGCGTCAAGAACCCGCTCTTGCCGCGCAATTGTTCGACGACGCTCAGCCGCGTGGGATGGTTCGTGATATCGAAGACGACATGCACCGCGGGCGTTTCGACCTGTTTGCCTCGGTCGACGACGTATTCTCCCAACGGATGCGACAGGCGATAGAGAAACTGTCCCGTATCCTCGTCCGAATCTTCGCTGGTATGCGGCTGCGTCTTGGAGATCAGGTGATAGCGTCCGGGCAGCACGCCATCGACTGGTGATCGCCTCAAGTTGAAGGTCAACCGATCGTCATCGAATTCGGCCTGCCCGTCGAGAATGAATCGTGTGACGGTCCAGAATCGCTTGCCGACCTTGTCGAGTTGGGCTTTGGTGTCGGCCAGTTGCATTCTCAAACGTTCGTGCACGTCTTCATCGAAGTGTTCGAGCAGCGTCCGCTGCGTGTCCTTGATCCGAGTCCGGATTTGGGCGTCCATTTCTTCCTGCAACTGGCTGAAGGCAGCGTCGATTTCCTCGGGTGTGCGACACTCCTGATAGATGGCCAGAATCCGTTTCTCGAAATCGACGCCGGATTCGATGGAACCCAGAACTTCGTCCGAAGCGCCGAAAACACCGCTGAACAGATTGAATTTCTCGGACAAGAGTTCGAGAACACGACGGTCGGCAGCGTTGCGTTCGTTCAGAAAGTTGATGACAACCACATCGTGTTTCTGGCCGTAGCGATGACATCGTCCGATGCGCTGCTCGATGCGCTGCGGATTCCAAGGCAGGTCATAGTTGACCACCAGCGAGCAGAACTGGAGGTTGACCCCTTCGGCGGCCGCTTCGGTGGCGATCATGATTGAGGCATTGTCGCGAAAATGCTCGATCAACGCGGTCCGAACGTCGACCGCACGCGAGCCGGTGGCTCGACCGGTTTCCCGGTTCTCTGCCACCCATTTCTCGTAGATCGCTGTGGCCTCAGGACCGCTGTTCGTGCCGTTGAAGAGAACGACCTGGTCCTTGTAGCCGTGTGATTCCAGAAAGGCTTTCAAGTGTTCCTGAGTTCGCCGGGATTCGGTAAAGACAACCGCTTTTTTAGCGGCACCGAGTGAACTGAGGGTATCGAAGCCCAGCTCGAGGGCCTTGAGCAACGTGCGTGTCTTGGTGTCGACGCCGATGTTATGAGCCCACTGTGCCAGACGGTCGAGTTCCTGAATCTCTTCCCGGAGCTTGGCGCGGTCAATCGACTCTGCGGCTGCTGCTTCTGGTTCTTGCGCGTCTTCTTCGAGGATCTCGTCGAGCAGTTCGTCTTCGATTTCTTCGCCGTCGACCAGGCGTTCCGCAAATTCGGGGTCGTTGACCAGTTGCTGGTCCCGGAGTGCCTCCAGTCGCTCACGCAGCGTGTCGAGCGTGGCGGCGATGGCTTGAGACGACGATGCAAGGAGTTTTCGCAGAATCAAGGCAGTCAGGTGCCGCTGGCGCTGCGGCAATGCGTAGCTGTCCTCACGTTGCAGAAACGCGGAAACCGCTTCGTAGAGTGCGTGCTCGTCATCCGTTGGCCGGAACGGCAAGGTGAGCGGTCGGCGCTCGGTGTAGCGTATGTATTCCGTGACCTGATTGCGAAGCGTGCGTTTGCAAAACGTGGCGAGCCGTTGGCGAAGGGCCTCCAGGTTGGCCCCAGCCGTGGTGTACTGACTGCGAAATGAATTCACGTCCCCGAACAGGTGTTCGTCAATGAGGGTTGAGAGACCGTAGAGTTCGAGCAGCGAATTCTGCAAGGGGGTTGCCGTAAGCAGGAGCTTGCGACAATCTTCGGTTGCCCAGCGGATACCTTGTCCAATCTTATTACTGGGCCGATAGGCGTTACGCAGCTTGTGTGCCTCGTCGATAACGACCAGATCCCAGGCGATGGTCTTGAGTTCGTCACGCATCCTGTTAGCGAAATGGAACGACATCACCAGGACCGCTTTCTCCGTCAGCGGATTTCGCCCATGTTTCTTGAGTTCGCGCATGGCTCGAGCGTCGAGTACGATCGAGGGCAGGTTGAATTTCTCGGACAGTTCGAGAGCCCATTGCTTGCGGATGGAGGCCGGCGTTAGCACTAACAGACGCCGCTTGCGTTCCGCCCAGAACTGGCAGAGAACAATGCCGGCTTCGATTGTCTTCCCGAGTCCGACTTCGTCGGCCAGAATCACGCCTTGGGACAGCGGCGACTGCAAGGCAAACAGTGCTGCCTCGATCTGGTGCGGATTCAGATCAACGGCCGCATCGAAAAGCGACATCGACAGTCGATCCAGCCCGGCCGAGCTGCGGCGGGTCAAATCGTGAGCGAAATACTTTGCATGATGCGGAGTGGTCACCAAGTACAACTCCAGTATTGTCTATACGAGATGACAGCACCCATGGTTACGTTCCTTCATTTCAGCCGGGTGATTGCCGAAGCGTTTTCCCGATACCTGTTTCCGCTTTCCACTGGCCAAAGCGATTCGGGCAGGAGCACCGGCTATAGGGAAGACGCATTCCCACCGGAAAGCTTGCCATTGGAAAGATGCGTTTCCACGCACGAGTGTTCACCGACCGCAGCCGCAAAAACACTCACCCTGCAGGGCAAGATCGCTCATGATATCACATAGGCAATCGAGCGTGTACGGGCGGCGAGTGGCTTGGCTGATCGTTGTTCCGGTGCGACGAGACGTTTCGTTGGCCTTCAGTTGGTCGCTTGAAGGTGTTGCCACATTTGGCGTTGTTTTTGCCAGTTGGGTTGGGTGGTGAAGGGGGCGGAGTTGGGGTTCGGTGATGGTGGGGCGGCCGCGGGGTGTTCATGCGATACCGATCTCGCGCTGGCAGCTCTCGACCAGGCCGTCGCGCTGCGTGAACCGCCTCAGGGGTTGATCGTTCACAGTGACCGGGGATCGCAGTTCGCCAGCGCCGCGTACCGACAGCGACTGGAAAAGCACGGGTTTCTTCAAAGCATGAGTCGCAAAGGAAACAGTTACGATAACGCGCCCATGGAAAGCTTCTTCAAAAGTTTCAAGATCGAAGAAGTCCACCACGCCGCCTACCAATCTCACGAACAAGCCGTACGCGCCACAGCCGATTCCATCGACCGCTTTTACAACACCGTCCGATTGCATTCGAGCTTGGACTATCGGGCTCCGGCCGATTACGAAAAACAACTGCAAGTTGAAAACAACGCAGGCCAGGAAATCTGCCTTCGTCGGAGCCATTCGTCGGTCGCTCGCCAATACCTGGCGACCGACAATGGTGACAGAGAAGCAGCAGATCCCAAACCTGCCTTTGTTGGTGAATTCAGAGGAAGCAACACTACTTGCTCAAACAACACCTAGAACAGATCCACTGTCAACATTTTTTGGGGAATTCCAAGGAAACAGAGAGAACGGGGGAGGGGACGGGTGAAACACAGAGGGCACGGAGGGCACAGAGAGGAGAGAGGAGAGGGGAAGTTGGTTTGGGGCGAGGTTGGGTGGCGGGCGTCGGCGGCTGGGTGCGTGGGTTGCACTGGAATGAGTGGCTGGCCATCGTGCTGGTGACGTTGTCGGCCGCATCGAGCTTGCGGGTGCATCCGCACTACACCAGCTACTTCAATACGCTCTCCGGTGGCCCGGAAAACGGATGGCGGTTGCTGAACCATTCGAACATCGATTGGGGCCAGGACATGCTGGAGGTGGACGAGTGGATCAAGGAGCATCCGGAGTGCCGGCCGCTGAGGTTCGAACTCGATTATTGGAATTTCGGTGGCGAGCTGTTTGGGTTGGAGCCGCTGCGCCCGCCGCATTTGCCCACTGGTGCCTCGGTGGATCTAGCGCGGCGGATGGTTGACCAGACCGAGTGGTGGATCATCAGCGTGAAGACGTTGTACAACAAGCCAGGTCATAGCGGGCTGGAGTACCTGCAGCAGCTCGAGCCGGTCGATCGCATCGCCTACGCCTACCACGTCTACCGCATCGATCCGCTGCCCGAGGCGAGCGTGGAGGTATCGGAATAAGCTCCGAAATTGGTGAATAAGCGTCGAGGTATTTCAATGGGCATATCAAGAAACCCTACCCTCCGCTTGGGAGGGTCGCGAGTAATGCGAGCGGGGAGGGCTCGAGCCGAGAGGGCCCGAGCGGTCGATGCGCGGGGGAGGTGGGTACAAGGACGCGTGGTGGAGGTTGCCCCGCATTATCATCAAGAGGCTGCCCCGCATCATCATGAATTGGTGACTGCTGATGCCTTGGGGGAGCGGGTAGGGCTGAGGACAGTTTGCACTACAGAGGACATGCCCCCAACGACGACTTACGTTTCGTACCTTTGGCCCCCCAGAAACCTAAACCTACCGGCAAGTTCCTACGTCGAGCTCACTTCATTGGCCATCGATGGGTTGTCCGCGCCGGGGACCGCAACGGGCAACAGCCGTGCACAGAAATCAGGCAGTCCGCCCCAAATGGTGCCTAGACCTTGAGCTTTTCCGGCAGGTTTTGTCTGGATCACTGGCGGACCATCTTTGCGACTTACTAGCCTCCGAGTGGTTCCCCATAATGACCTTATGCGGACATCTAGGGGCGAAAAACTACATGTAATGTTGTTCGGTAGAAGCGATGCACGGTGCGTCCGCAGCCGCGCTGACCGGTACTTACAAGCAAATGGCACAGATCTTGCGACAAGGATTTTCGCTGTTCGAGGGAAGGGGCGACCTTTACTGGAAGTCCGCTCATCCATTGGGTTCGTGGCCGAGAGATCGATTGCTTGGGTACTGAGGAGTTTCAACAGTGTCGTATTTGGAGCCGAGTGAGTTCGTCACCAAGATGGTCGATCAAGGCGAGTCTAAAGTCTACATGTCCACGAAGGACACATTCATTCGCGCCTTCATGGCGGGGGCACTGTTGGGTTTAGCAGCCATTTTCGCGATTACCGTGTCCGTGAACACCGGCGCTCCACTGTTAGGTGCCATACTTTTTCCAGTCGGCTTCATCATGCTATACCTGATGAAGTTCGATCTGCTGACGGGAGTGTTTACGCTCGTACCACTAGCCCTACTGGACAAGCGTCCCGGAGTTACTGTGCGGGAGGTGTTGCGCAATTGGGGCTTGGTGTTCCTTGGAAATTTCGCGGGAGCACTGGTCACCGCCTTCATGATGTCCTTCATTCTCACCTACGGCTACACCATCGACGGAGGTGCGATTGCGGAGAAGGTGGGGAGTATTGGCGAAGGCCGCACGCTTGGCTACAAAGCCCATGGTCTCCCAGGATGGTTCACAATCTTTATCCGCGGAATTCTGTGCAATTGGATGGTATCCATGGGGGTCGTCGGTGCCATCATCTCCACTTCTGCGACCGGCAAGATGGCGGCCATGTGGATGCCCATCATGCTCTTCTTTTATATGGGATTTGAGCATTCCATTGTCAACATGTTCTTGTTTCCATTCTCGATGATCATGGGAGGCGGTTTTACCATCACGGATTACTTCCTATGGAATGAGATTCCCACGGTACTGGGCAACCTGATCGGCGGATTCTTACTGGTGGGATTGCCGCTGTATTTTACCCACGTGCGTACCAGTCCCGAGCGTATCTTGAAGAACCGTCCTAGCGCCAGAGCTGCCGCGGCATCAGAACTGGAAACAGCGGCGGGCGGAGAGCCGTCAGCCACCTTGAAGGCCAGCCTCTGACATGTCCGATGACCTGAAGTGCCTTTATGGATTGCAGCCCCGCATGCTTCTTATGTCTTGCGTTGAACTAAGCCGCTTCGCGGAAGTCATTTTCTTCGACCACTCATTCGGGTCGTCCGCGCTGTAGGGAATGTCCGCGCTGGAACAATCGTCCGCGCGATGAGGGTCGTCCGCGCGATGAGAGTCGTCCGCGCTGTAATGTCTCTCTGAGGATGATATCTGGCATTCTTGCCCCGCCCGTCAAGTTTCTACTTGCGCGATGCCTTGTTCTGAAGCATGCTTCCGGTAGTCAGGCCGAATGGCCAATTGCCGATCCAGCAACTCTACCAAGCGAGGCAGCCTTGACGCCCTTTAAGAAACGAATGAATGGTTATATCAAGCGGATGGCCGAGGACATGCAACTACGGAACTTCTCGCCCAGTACCATCGACTCCTACACCTACCACGTCGACAAGTTCTGCCAGCACTTCGGCAAGACCGCAGACCGGCTGGGCCCCGAAGAGATCCGGTTGTATCAGTTGCACCTGGTCAATGAGAAGAAAGTTTCCTGGAGCAGCTTCAACCAAGCCGTTTGTGGCCTAAGGTTTCTGTACACCGTGACGCTCGGCAAGGACTGGGCCATCAAACACATTCCATTCGGCAAACGACCCAAAAAACTGCCGACTGTGCTCTCCAACGAAGAAGCTTGCCGGTTATTCGAATGCCTTCACAACCCCAAACACCATGCCGTCCTGCTGACTTGCTATGCAGCCGGCCTGAGACTCAGCGAGGCGACGCACCTGAGGGTGGCCGACATCGACGGCGACCGTTCGCAACTGACGATCCGCCACGGCAAGGGGCGCAAGGCCCGAGTTGTCCCAGCATCCCCGCGACTGCTCGAGGCACTGCGAACGTATTGGAAGATCGACCGGCCGCGGGACTTTCTGTTTCCCGGCAAGACGCCCGACAGCCCGCTCTCTTCGGCGACGGTCCAGAAAGCATGCAAGCTGGCGGTGGCCAAGGCGGCAATCACCAAGCCGGCCGTCACCCCACACACGTTGCGGCACAGTTGGGCCACCGGAATGCTCGAAGCGGGCGTGGACTTGCTGACCATCAGCAAACTGATGGGACATTCCAGCTTCGTCACCACGATGGTCTACCTGCACGTCCGGCGTCAGCATCTGGACCGGTCGCCCAGCCCGATCGACTGGTTGCCGGTGAGGCAATGTCCGCGATGGGCCGAGCCACGACAGGACGATCCGCCGACCAAGAGCAACGGCCGCGGGTGATCGATTTATTGCGGCAGTTCACTCCGCGGTTCATGATGCGGAATCGTACGCATCCCCAAGTCAAGAGCGTCCTGTCGAAGATTCTGCTCTGCCGCACGGCGGTCCTGAAAGGACACGTCTATGAGTGCAACCGTTGTCGGTCGCGGATCAACGTGTACAACTCGTGCACCGACCGGCACTGTCCGCAGTGTGGGGGAGCCAGGCGGGCGGACTGGATGGACAAGAGCGCCGAAGTCCTGCTGCCCGGCGTGCCGTACTTTCAAGTCGTCTTCACGCTGCCCGACAAACTTTCGTCGTTGATTCTCGGAAATCGGAGCGAGCTTTACAGCTTGTTGTTTCAAAGTGCTTGGCGGGCTCTCGATAGTGAACTTCGCCGCACGGGCAAGTTCCACCCGGCGGCACTGATGATTCTCCACACATGAAACCAACAGTTGGAACACCATCCGCATATTCACGCGGTGGTTCCCGGAGCCGGACCGTCGCTCGACGAGGACCGGTGGGTCGTGGCGAAACATCCAAGGCACCGCCGTCGCAAGAAGCCGTACCTGACCGATCATGTCGAACTTGGCCGGGCCTTTCGCAAGTGCTTCGTTCGCGGTCTGAGACGACTGCTTCGCAAGGGAACGCTCAAGCTCGGCGGAAGCGTGGAGTTTCTGAACGGTCCAGCTCAACGCGACGCCTGGCTCAACGAGCTCGAAGCGACTGACTGGAACGTGTTCATCGAAGGCCCTCCCAGCGGCCACAGCGACCCGGCGAATGTCATCAAGTACTTGGCCCGTTACCTGACCGGCGGTCCGATCGCCGACAGCCGCATCATTCGTGCCAACCAGGACGAAGTCTGGTTCTGGGCCCGGCCCAAACGAGCTTCGGGCAAAAAGCGACGCGGCATGCACAAGCCGCGGCCATTCCGCCTCGCCGCGGATCAGTTTATGACGCGATGGACAACTCACATCTTACCCAAAGGCTTTACCAGGTCCCGTTCCTATGGTGGCTACCATTCCCGCAAGCGAAAAAGTTATCTCAATCGATGTCGTGAACTGCAGTGCCCGAAGCCAGCCGAAGAACCCGTCGACGAGATGACAAATCCAGTCATTGCCAGTTCACAACCCGAACTCCGTTGTCCGCGTTGTGAGGGCGAGGTTGCCTGCATTCAAAGCAGCAAGCGCCCCAGTTGGCGGCAAATCTTCGACCGCGACATCTACCAGGTCGCGGGCTTATACAGTCCGATGTTCCACGTGCTCTCTCGCGCCCCGCCTCGGAGACCGCGTTGACCATGAAACTTATCGCCACCGGGCCGCCTTCCATTCAACTCGTCTCCGGGCGAGCCCGCCGCCGATGCGCTTGGGCCGCCCATACTGCCTTTCTGTTCGGACAACATCATCCATCCGCTGAAGCTGTGGCACTTTCCTTGGGCGCGAAATTGTTTGACCGGCAGTGACGATTTGCTACGATGTTAGGCAAAGGAGGCCGCCGTTGCAGTGCAATCCGCATACCGCGACAGCGGCAAGTTCAACGCCAAATCTATCCATCGACATCCTGTCACTGGATAGATTCCAATACGTTAGCCGGCTATGTTGAGGGTCAGTATCGGGCAATACTCCGATGCGGGGGTTAAACCGATCAACCAGGATTTTCACGGTTGTGTTCATCCCTGGGACAGATTGCTGCTTACGAAGGGTGTGGCCGTCGCTCTGGCCGACGGCATCAGCAGCAGCGAGGTGAGTCAGATCGCGGCAGAAACCGCGGTAAAGAGTCTGCTCACCGATTACTACGCGACTTCGGAAGCATGGCCTGTAAAAACGGCCGTCCATCGGGTGTTGACCGCCACCAACTCCTGGTTGTACGCGCAGTCGCGAAGGGGACCATATCGCTTTGACCTCAACCGCGGTTACGTGTGCGCATTCAGTGCCGTGGTGATCAAGTCACGCACGGCTCACCTGTTCCAGGTCGGTGATGTGCGCATCTGCTACCTGGCTGGCGAGAAGTTACAAGACTTGACCGACGTCCATCCGGTATGGGTGGACGGTGAGACACGGTATCTGACTCGTGCAATGGGCATGCGCGAGCATCTGGAGTTGGACTATCACCGATACATGGTCGAACCGGGGACGATTCTCGTATTGATGACCGACGGCGTGTATGAGCACGCGAGCGATCATGAGATTGCCCGCATGATACGGGAGCATGCCAACGATCTTGATCGTGCCGCACAATGCATCGTGCAAACTGCGCTGAACAATGGCAGCGGTGACAACCTTACGATCCAGATCGTGCGCGTCGACGAGGTTCCCTCTCCCAGCCTTGATGACCTCAACGACCGCACCATGCTGCTGCCGCTTCCTCCGCCCGTTCAGGTGCGGAGCGAGCTGGATGGATATCGCATTCTCCGCGAGCTGCATCACAGTCCGCGCAGTCATGTGTTCTTGGCTCAAGATCGAATTGACGGCACACGAGTAGTGCTGAAGATTCCTGCGGCTGATCGCCGTGAAGATAGTGCCTATCTTGAACGATTCTTGATGGAAGAATGGGTCGCTAGCCGCATCGACCATCCCTGTGTGGTGAAAGCGGTGGCCAATGACCGCCCACGCAGCCATTTGTACACTGTCTTCGAGTACGTCGACGGACAGACGCTGGAACAATGGATGCGGGATCATCCCCAACCCGAACTGGAAACGGTTCGGAGGCTGGTTGAGCAACTTGCCAAGGGGCTGCGTGCTCTCCATCGACAGGAGATTGTTCATCAGGACCTGCGTCCGGCGAACATTCTGATTGATGCCACCGGGAACGTGAAACTGATCGATTTCGGCTCGGCACGCGTTGCGGGGCTTGCGGAATTGGCCTTTCCACCCGACGAATCCTTCTTGCCAGGCGCTGACCCCTACATGGCACCGGAGTGTTTTCTCGGACAACCAGGTACGATGCAGTCCGACTTGTATTCCCTAGGGGTAATCACGTATCAAATGCTCAGTGGTGGGGCTCTGCCATACGGCACCGATGTTGCCAAGATTAGCACTCGGGCTTCCCGCAACTGCTTGCGCTACCGTTCGTTGCAAGAAGTTGGGCGGCCAATTCCCCTGTGGGCCGACGGCTGTATCAAAAAAGCGGTGCACCCGAAACCAGAGTGGCGTTACGATAGCCTGTCCGAGTTCCTGGATGACTTGCGTCATCCCAATCCAGACCTCATGTCCGAGCGCTGGATGGCATTCCTCGAGCGCCATCCGTTGCTTTTTTGGAAAACGGTTTCTCTGGTGTTACTTATTGCAAATTTGGTGTTGCTGTATACTCATCCGGGATTGCTCCCCTGACAGAAGTGGCAGGGCATTCGTGGACGGCAAGCCCGCAAGGCCTGTAATCGGAAACACACCAACGGCTTCTTTCCCGCGCCGGTCAGCATGACCATGGGGCCTCGCAGCTCCGGTAGAGAAGAAAAGCAGTTGTTATTTTGCGGGTACCATGGTAGATGGCTAGAAAGGGCAGCCTCTGGTTCTTACGCTGCCATCCTGCGGCGGTTCATCACTGAGCAATCGAGTCGGCAGGAATTGCTGCGTCGACATCTTCCACCGCAGAGGTCGCGCCTCAGACGCTTCCTTTTGCAAAACACCATTTGCCGGCGCGGAGCGTTTTGTCACCAGGCCCCTGCGGGTGGTCGCCACCGTCGGCCGGTGGCGCTGTGCCAAGGAAGTATCGGCTCGGGGCCATGCGGCAGGTGGGACAATACGTAGCGGACGACGGGAAGGGACAGGCTGTTACCCAGCAACTTCCACATGGTCCGCGGAGTCCCCGGTGCGAGGTGGAAGGTGTCAGGGAATCCGAGCAGTCGCGCGACTTCGCGCGGGCTGAACCTCCGCCAACCAGGACGGCCAGACCGATCATCGAGCCAATAGGAGCCAGCGTTGAGGATTGTCTTCCCGTAGGCCGCGGTGAAGCACGCGGTGGGACGGAGCGATGCCGGGCCGCAACGATCCAGAGCATCACGATAACGGTGGCTGACGTCCTCGGGGAGACGAAGGTCGGTCATGCCGTCGCTTGCCAACTCCGAAGGCGATTGTACCAATTGCCCCACATCGAGGTGGTACAACGGCTTGGGACGCCAGGGACGGCACGACGCTTGGCCGGCGATAAGGTAATATCTGGGCCGACGATTCGGCCAACCGAATTCGGCGGGACACAAGAGGGTTTCCTGGTAGTGGTATCCGCGGCGCTCGAGCACCGATTGCAACTGGTATCGACTATGCGATTGGCGGAAGGAGGCCACGTTTTCCAGCACCAGCCAGGCAGGGCGGTAGTGCTCGATTGCTCTCAAACATGCGCGCAACCCCTCCGCGCGGCGGTCCAGCCAATCTCGTTGTTTTCCTCGTTGCGTGTACGGTTGGCACGGCGGTGACAGCCACCAGGTTGGGCGCGTCAAAAGCGAACTCAGTGGCGGTCGCTCGATGGCCCCTTCGTCGATGGTAAGGACTTCATAGCGATGCCGAAAATTGGCGCGATACACCGCCGCGGCTTGCCGGTTGATGTCAACGGCCACCACATTCTCGGCCTCCGGCCAGGCACAGGCCACACCACCGATTCCGGCAAACAACTCCAGCACACCACCGGTGTCACCCATCGCGCGCTACTCTTGGTGGAACAGGACGCAGATCGGCGATGGGGTGGAGATGACGCTTCCGTTGTAAGTGATTCTCCCAGTGGCCTCATCGACTGCGAATGCCGTCAAGGTATGCGAATCTTGTCCACCGACTACTAGCCAATGACCATCGGGGGAGAGGTTGAAATTGCGCGGCGTTGCCCCACGCACCGGTTCAATCTGCAGTCGTTCCAGCCGTCCGTCGCTCTGGATGGCGAACACGCTAATCGTGTCGTGCCCACGATTGGCGGTGTACACGAATTTTCCATTGGGGTGGATACGAATCTCCGAGGCGCTAACAAATTTCTCTTTCGCCAACTCTTCGGGAGGAACGGTGGGCACGGTTTCTCGCATGGTCATCGTTCCCTCTTCAGCGTTGTAATCAAAAAGAGAGACCGTCAAAGTAAGCTCGTTGAGCACGTAAGCCCATCGGCCATTGGGGTGAAACTTCATGTGTCGTGGCCCACTGCCAGGAGGCACATCCGCTTTACCATGAGGTGCTACCGTGGCCTTGTCCAATTCAACGCGGTAGATCACCACTTGATCGAGTCCGAGGTCGGGAACAAACGCGTAACGGCCATCGGGCGAGAAGCCTGCCCAATGCGGATGAGGACTTTCTTGACGATTGGCCACTACCCCTGAACCACCCTCATGTGGAATCAAGCCGGTCCGCTGGGCGATGGAGCCATCCTCTTCCAAAGCGAACGTGGCCACGGTGCCGCCACTATACTGCGCCGTGATCAGCATCTTTGCGGACGGATGCACCGACAGGTGCGTTCCACGTCCTCCGCCAATGGCCTCTTGGTCGCTCAACTCCAAAGCAGCCTCAGCTCCGGTGCTGACGATGCGGTAGGCGGCAACACACGGTTCACCGTTCAACTGGCCCACCGCGTACAAGTGGGATTTGCGGGGATGGAGCGCGAGAAAACCGGGACCGACGATCTCGGCGACCAACCGCGAGTCGCTCAACACGCCTTCCTTCGCGTCAAGTTGGCAATGGTAGATGCCGCGGCTAAGTTTGCTGCTACTTGTTCCCAACCAAATATCGTATTTCTGGGCAACCGCTGCGCTGCTCAACACACTTACTCCTGTCACGAACACTACTCCCAGGATCCAAACGTTGGTCATCTTCGCCATGTTTCGGCTCTCCACGAGAATGGTTTATACTGTACAACACCCCTCGACCACTGCTAGAGGAATTCAGTGGCTTATCATAGCCAATGGATCACGCCAATAGTTTCCCACCACACGCAATCGATGCTCATCATGGCTGTACCTGAATCGAATTATGCCGTTGCGGCGATCGTAGTCCTAGGGGCGCGGATCAAGCGCTCAACATGTGTGGCGGCCATCGCGGCTTGTATGTCGGGCGTTCATCTGCTCGGTGGTTGCCTCATCGGGGGCAACAGTATCGTGGCCGGCAGCGAGCCGCCAGCAGCAGGCTCGCCATCGACCTCCGGCGCGGTCGATTCCACCGTGGACGAGTACCTGGTCTTACCCGCCGAATTGCGTTTGGATGGCTATGGCGCACGTGCCAATTTGCTGGTGCAACGTGTAGAGGACGGCCGGGTGGGCGAGCAGGTCCAGCCACTGCGGGTCGAAGTCGACGATCCGGCAGTGGCCGAAATCGTTGATGGCCAAGTCGTGGCTCGGGGAAACGGTCAGACGCAGGTGGTTGTTACCGTGGAGAGCCAGCACCGTGATCGACCGCCATCTTCGTTTCAGATGCCGGTGCGAGTGTACCGTGCGTCGCAACCTATGGATGTCGAGTTCGTGGCACATGTCGAGTCGATCTTGTCCAAACGAGGCTGCAACAGCGGCGCTTGCCATGGCGCCTTGGCGGGCAAAGGAGGATTGCGGCTTTCCTTGCGCGGTTACGACCCGGTGGCGGATCACTTTGCCATTACCCGCCAGGATCGCGGCCGGCGTATTGAACCGGCGGAGCCTGGCAGGAGTTTACTGCTTACGAAACCCACGGGGGTAGTGCCGCACAAGGGGGGAGTTCGTTTGGAGTCCGATTCATCGGATTTCCAGTTGCTCGCTCGGTGGATCGCCAAGGGGTTTCCCGGCCCCAAGGCCGATCAAGCGGTGTTGGAGGAGATTGAGGTACTGCCAGCCGAAGTGCGGTTGGCCGTGGGACAGCGGCAACAGATAGTCGTGCGCGCCCATTATGGGGATGGGCGTATCGAAGACGTCACCCAGTGGGCCAAATTCAGCTCGGCGGATGAGACCGTAGCGCGAGTCGATGCCGACGGAAAGGTATCCGTGGTCGGCCACGGCAGGGGCGCGGTGGTGGCATGGTTTGCCAGTCGCATTGCGCTGGCGCGGATCACCGTGCCTTACCAGCAGAAGGTGGTTGACGAGGAGTATGCGAGCTTCGCACCGCAAAACCTGATCGACGAAATCTTGTGGGAAGAATGGAAAACACTACGACTTTCTCCGTCTCCGCCGTGCTCCGATGCTACTTTCTTGCGCCGCGCCTGCCTGGATGCGACGGGGCGATTGCCCACCGCCGAGGAGGTGGCAGATTTCTTAGCCGATCCGGCGCCGGATAAGCGGCAGCGGCTTGTCGACCACTTGTTGGCTAGCGAAGGTTTTGTCGACTATTGGTCCTACAAGTGGTCCGACCTCTTGTTGATCAATGGTACCCCTGCTCCGCCCCGATGCGGTAAAGGCGTTTTATGGCTGGGTACGTGCGCAGGTAGAACAAAACACTCCTTGGGACCACATGGTACGGCGGATCATTCTGGCCCGGGGGGATAGCCTGGCTGATGGAGCGACGAATTTTTATGCCATTCACCAAACACCGGAAGCGATGACGGAAAACGTTTGCCAAGCGTTCATGGGGTTATCGATCAGTTGCGCGAAATGCCATAATCATCCTCTAGAAAAATGGACCAACGACCAATACTATGCCATGGCGAACCTCTTCGCTCGCGTGCGTGCTAAAGGCTGGGGAGGCGATTCTCGCAATGGCGATGGCAAACGTACCTTGGTGGTGCTTGACCGCGGCGATTTGATTCAACCACGCACCGGTCGTGCCCCACTTCCAGCTCCGCTGGACGCGGCCCCCATCGATCCAGATGCTCCCGGCGATCGCCGCCAGTACCTGGCCGAGTGGCTGGTTAGTCCGGATAACCCCTACTTCGCCCGGGCCATTGTGAACCGCGTGTGGGCCAACTTTTTCGGCGTTGGTCTAGTGGAACCCGTCGACGACCTGCGTGCCAGCAATCCGGCGAGCAGTCCCCGCTTGCTGGACGCCCTGGCAGCCTATCTGATCGATCACGACTACGATCTCAAGGCGCTCATGCGGCTGATGATGAATTCGGCCGTGTATCAGTTGTCCAGCGAACCGCTTCCCAGCAACGAAGCGGATCATCGTTTCTATTGCCGCTACTACCCCCGCCGCCTGATGGCCGAAGTACTGCACGATGCGGTGGTCAGTGTTACCGAGGTGCCAACCAAGTTTACCCACATCGAGTACCCAGGTGCCGATCGCCGGGCCATCGACTTTTATCCGGTCGGCACGCGAGCCATCGAGTTGTACGATTCGGCAGTCGCCAATTACTTTTTGCAGACGTTTGGGCGGCACCAACGTCGCATCACGTGCGAATGCGAACGCAGCAACGAACCGACCGTGGTGCAGGCGCTCCATCTGAACAACGGTGACACATTAAATCAAAAACTGGCTGACCCTCAGTGTAGGATCACTCGATGGTTGGAGCACGATCTCGCATTGGAGCAAGTTGTCGATCAAGCCTACGTGCGGTGTCTCTCCCGTTGGCCAGATCCCCAGGAACGCCACCGTGTGTTAGCCGAAATGGAGCAGGCGGAGCGTGCCCAGGTTCCGCGACGGCAGTTGTACGAGGACTTGCTGTGGAGTCTAATGACCAGTCGTGAGTTTCTATTTGCTCACTGATGATTGGCGAGATGCACGGACGTTACCACGGTGGCAGGCCACCGTACCTCGGGATCCCTCATGCGAACCTTAATCTTGATGCGCCACGCCAAAAGCGACTGGTCTCAACCGGGCTTGGCCGATTACGATCGCCCGCTCAATCGACGAGGCAGAAGGGCGGCTCCGGCAATGGCCCACCTACTGGAGAAACACCACCTGCGGCCGGAAGTGATTTTAACCAGCACCGCACGTCGGACCCAGGAAACGCTCGAGTTAATGCGTGCCACAGGTTGGGCCCCCGACGCCATTGTGATCAACGAAAAACAACTTTATCTTGCATCGCCAGAGACGATCTTGGAATGCATCAGTGCCTTGGACAATCATTGGTCCAACGCGATGGTGATGGGACATAATCCGGGGTTGGCGCAGTTGGTCCAGCGACTGGCCGGACAGGAGATGGAACTTCCCACGGCGGCAGTGGTTGTATTTAGTTGCGACGCCGAAGACTGGCCGACCGCGGGACGAGGAAGTGCGTGGAAGTTACTGCACTATTGGAAACCTCGTGATCTCGAGCCTTCGGACGCATAGCATCGGCCCCGCCTGTGTGGTATCGCAGACGGGCTCTTGGCAGCGCAATGGATGATTCAGTAGGAGGTGTCCAATTTCCCCACATGTTTATTTGATCGGTTTTCGAGGGTGTGGCAAGTCGACGATCGGTCGCGCACTAGCCGACCGGCTGGGGCGAGATTTTGTCGATACTGACGATCTGATCGAACAAGAGGCAGGCAAGTCGATATCCGAGATTTTTCGAGTGGAAGGGGAGCGTGGGTTTCGTGATCGCGAGGAAAAGATCATCGCGCGCTGCGCCCAACTCTCGCAACCAACCATCGTGGCGTTGGGAGGAGGAGCTGTCTTGCGTGCCGCCAATCGCCAGGCCATCCGCCGGTCCGGACGCTGCGTTTGGTTACAAGCCACGGTGGCTACGCACCTGGAACGCCTAACATCGGATCCACAAAGCCGTACAAGACGACCAGCTCTTACCTCACAGACTCTGGAGAAGGAGATCGCCGTGGTGTTGCAATCGCGGGAACCGTTGTACGCCGAACTCGCCGAGAAAACCGTCAGTGTCGACCACCGCACGCCCGATGATATCGTGTTAGAGCTTATGGATTGGCTTAACGTAAACGATTAGGAGGACGGAACCGCGTCAACAATTCATTTCGAGGATAAGCGATTTCAGTGGTTGAGGCGTTCATTCAACTGCCGGAGGCATGGCGTGCGGCGATCGTAGGGCTCCTGTCCTTGATCGTCGCTCGTGGGATTAACTGGGCGATATACAACTGGGCCTATCATCGCCGAGCGATCGGCCCGTGGGTGCCACCCCAAAGCGGTGCGCGCCGCTGGAGCGAGCATCTGCCGGTGGTGGGGTGGTGGTTGCTACGTCGGGAGTACGCAGCATTTAGTGTCTGGACGTGGCTTCGACCGCTAAGCCTTGAACTGCTGCTACCGGTGTTCCTCACCTACTATTACCTCGCTTACACGCACGGGATCAGTTTGCCACCCGGCGTCGTGCTCGATCCTTTTATGCAGGCCCTGCACTGGCAGTTTGTCGCCCACTACGTGCTCTTCAGCCTGATGACGGTAGCGACGTTCATCGACTTCGACGAGCAATCCATTCCAGACTATGTGACGATTCCAGGGACCTGCATCGCGTTGGCCGGGGCGTTATTCGCGCCATCGTGGTACCCGATGGACGCGTTCGGTACCATTCAGGAGCTGCACGCCTGCAGTCCCCGGCGCTGGGATCCGCAACTGGATACCGTTGTCGGTTTGCGTTGGGGACTGATCATCATTGCCGTCTGGTTCTTCGCCTTGCTGGATCGACGATGGATCGGTCGCCAAGGCATACAACGCGCGATAGTGTATTTTTTGGCGAGAATATTGCGTAGTCGCACGGTATTGTTTTCCGTGGCTATCGGCGCTGCCATCATGCTGGCGCTGACCCTCTACGGCTGGCTGGCGGCTCGACCGGGCAGGTGGACTTTCTTGCTCAGCGGCTTGTTCGGCCTGGCCTTCGCCGGAGGTGTAACCTGGGCGGTACGCATCACCGCATCGGTAGGATTGGGCGTCGAAGCGCTTGGGTTCGGTGATGTCACACTCATGGCCATGATTGGGGCATTCCTTGGTTGGCAGCCCAGTTTGCTCATTTTCTTTCTGGCACCATTGGTCGCCATCGTGTTTGTCATCGTCCGCTGGCTGCTGACCGGAGAAACGGCTACCCCCTACGGGCCCTACCTTTGCGCCGCGACCGCGTTACTGCTGCTATTCTGGAACGCGCTGTGGACGGCGTGGGCGGCGGCGGTGTTTGCCAGCTTGGGCACCGTCGTGATCGCCATTGTGATTGGTTGTGTGGCCTTGATGGGCGTGCTGCTGTGGATCTGGCGGTTGGTCAAGGAGACACTGCTGCACTAGCTCGCGCCAAGTGGTGGTAGGTTCCGTCGAAAGGGGAGCGGGAAATGACTAGCTCATCGAAGGTTGCGGAACGAGTGCGACTGGAACAATGCCGTCGTCGAGAGGAGGACTGGCAGCGGTGGGGCCCTTACCTCTCGGAACGGCAGTGGGGAACCGTGCGGGAGGATTACTCGGTTGACCAGAACGCCTGGAGTTACTTCCCCCATGATCACGCGCGAAGCCGCGCCTACCGTTGGGGCGAGGATGGTCTGCTGGGGCTGTGCGATCGACAGTGTCGCCTCTGCTTCAGTTTCGCCCTATGGAATGGTCGAGATCCGATTCTCAAGGAACGTCTGTTCGGGTTGTCCGGACCAGAGGGCAATCACGGAGAAGACGTGAAGGAGTGCTACTACTACCTCGACAACACACCAACCCATTCCTACATGAAGGGCCTTTACAAATATCCGCTCCAGCCGTTTCCCTACGAACAGCTGGTGGAGCAGAATGCGCGGCGGTCGCTGCTCGACCCCGAGTACGAGTTGCTGCATACCGGAGTTTTCGACGAGGATGCGTACGTCGATTGTGGGATCGAATACGCCAAGAAGTCGCCGAACGACCTCTTGCTCCGGCTCAGCATCACGAATCGCAGCCCCGCACCGGTAACTTTGTGGGTACTTCCGCAATGGTGGTTCCGCAACACCTGGACCTGGCAGTGCACCCACGAGGGATGCACTGCCAAACCGACGATGGCATTGGTCGAGGACCGCATCGAAGCGCAGCATGCCTCGTTGGGGCAGTGGTCGTTGGCCGTCGATTTTTCCACTACGCCAGGTGAGTACTGGTTCACCGATAACGAAACGAACCCTCAACGCCATCCTCGTGTTCCCACCAGCGGAGCCTACTTCAAGGACGCCTTTCACCGCCGTCTGATTCAAGGAGATCTTGCGGCGACCAATCCGCATCGGCGAGGGACCAAAGTGGCCGGAGTTTTGCGGGTGGAGTTGCCTGCGGGCGGAGCGAAGCAAGTGCGAGCCCGCATGCGCCCGACGACGGACTCATCGGCCTCGTGGTTCGACGACGAATTCGACGCCGTCTTCGACCAGCGACAACGCGAGGCAGACGAGTTCTACCACACGATCATTCCGCAGCAGTTGGAAGCCGAAGAGCAAAACGTGTCGCGAATGGCGTATGCGGGGCTTCTGTGGACCAAGCAGTTTTACCATTACGTGGTCCCCGTGTGGTTGGCAGGCGACCCCAACTATCCGGCACCGCAAGGAACTCGCCAACACGGAAGGAATCATGACTGGCCACACTTGTTCAATCGTGATGTCATCAGCATGCCCGACAAATGGGAGTATCCCTGGTACGCCGCCTGGGACCTGGCGTTTCATATGATCCCCTTTTGTGCGATCGACTCCCAATTCGCCAAAGATCAATTGGTGTTGTTTCTGCGCGAGTGGTACATGCATCCCAACGGGGCGATTCCGGCGTACGAATGGGCGCTCAGCGACGTCAATCCACCGGTTCATGCCTGGGCCTGTTGGAACGTCTACTGCCGTACGCGGAACAATGGCGAGGGCGACCGCCAGTTCTTAAGCCGCACCTTTCAAAAGCTGCTGCTCAACTTTACCTGGTGGGTCAACCGCAAGGACCCGGATGGCAAGAACATTTTTACTGGTGGATTTCTGGGGCTCGACAACATCGGCGTTTTCGATCGTAGCAAACCTTTGCCCACGGGAGGAGTGCTGCGGCAGGCAGACGCGACAGCCTGGATGGCCTTTTACTGCGGCACGATGCTGGAAATGGCTCTGGAGTTAGCGGTCGATGATGTTGCCTATGCCGATATGGCCAGCAAGTTCTTCGAGCATTATCTGGCGATTGCTAATGCAACGAATTGTATGCACGGCAACGGATTGTGGGATGAAGAAGATGGATTCTATTACGATCATCTACACACCGGCGGGAAGTCGATTCCATTGCGGGTTCGCTCTTTGGTGGGGTTGATTCCTTTGTGCACGCCGGTGGTGATCGATGAGCAGCGCATCAACCGGCTCCCCGGTTTCCGAAAGCGCATGGAGTGGTACCTGGAAAACCGTGCCGAGATGGCGCGGTTCATGAGCTATCTCACGACGGAAAGCGGGGAAACAGAGCGCCATGCCATCGGTGGCATGCGTTTGCTGGCCCTTCCCAGTGAGGATCGATTGCGGCGGATGTTGCAAGTCATGCTCGACCCGCGAGAGTTTTTTTCTCCGCATGGAATCCGCTCGCTTTCCGCACTGCATCGGGATCAGCCGATGCAATTCGAGCTCGACGGCGCACGGGAAGAGGTGCGTTACGTACCTGGGGAGAGCGACTCGTACATGTTCGGTGGAAACAGCAACTGGCGCGGGCCTGTGTGGATGCCGATCAACTATTTGATCGTCGAATCACTGAGGAAGTACCACCGATTCTACGGGGATCGATTTCAAGTGGAGTGCCCGACCGGATCGGGGCACTGGTGCACTCTGGCGGAAGTGGCCGATGAGATCGAGCGACGTTTGGTGGGGCTGTTTCTACCCGACGCCACGGGAAATCGGCCGTGTCACGGGACGGAGCCGATGTATCGGCAAGGGGCCCCTTGGGGAGATCTGCCGCTGTTCTATGAGTATTTCGACGGCGATACCGGACGCGGCTTGGGGGCTAGCCATCAAACGGGCTGGACAGCACTCGTGGCGACGTTACTAGATGACCTGGGCAACAGGTCCGCGATCCCCATGGCGGCAGCGGCTGGCAGTCCCCCCAGCGACCACCGTCCTCATAACCGGATCGAGGGAGCCTAAGGCAGTGAAGATGCAGCAGCGGATGGAAGGAGAGCCTGCAGCAGCGGTTGCCGCCACTGACGCGTCCCCAGATCGTAGATTCCGAAGCCTGCGGCGAATTCCCAATACGCCCAACTCATTCCCAGCGATTCTGCCGTGCGAGCGACTTCTCGGGTCCATCGTACACGGCTATCCATCGGTGCGATGTGGTAGGCTCCAAACTCTCCCACAAAGATGGGGCGCCCGTGCTGCTTACCCCACTCCGCCGCTTTGCGCAAGTGTTCGTGCAATGCCTTAACCTCTTGGGGGGTGCCCCAAGAACGGTCCCGGATGTCACGCACCGCCGAACTCGTCCACGTCGCTCCCTGATGGGTAAACTCGAACGGTTCATACATGTGTACTGTGACAATCAAAAACGGATCATCAGGCAACTGAAGATCGCGCAAAGCGTGGACATTGTTCCAACGATCGGGCCCGACGATCACCATGCGTTCCGGAGAAACTTGCCGGACGGCGGTCAACGCCTCTGGGAATAGACGGTTCCATTTATCAGCCGTCAAATTGCCATGCGGCTCGTTATGAAGCTCGAAGTACAGCCAATCGCCGGCGTCCTCAAAGTGTCTGGTAAGCTGTTTCCAGAGGGCGACAAATCGTGGCCGATGCGCCTCGGGGGCTTCGTCGAGCCCCTGGTAATGATGGCTGTTCAAAACAACATTCAGTCCGACTCGATGCGCTGCATCCAGGAGCTGCGTCACGCGCTCCAGGAGCTCTGATTCGATGGTGTACGGGGGCTCATTCAGCGCATAGTCGCTCCACCGCACCGGCAACCGCACGGAGTCAAAACCCGCATCGCGTATCAACTTGAAATGCCCCTCCTCGATCCGCACTCCCCAGTCGGCTCCACGCGGCGCTTCGAGGAAATTGCCCAGATTGATCCCTCGCCCTAACCTTTGATTCGCCGCGAAGGCACGCTCGCCCCCGCGCTGCGAGTTCGTGGATTGACCGAAAAGGTAGGGGGTTAAAAGAATCAGGATGAGTCCCGTCAACCCCATCCGCTTCCAGCAACTCGCGACCAGCACCCTGTCCCACATACGCTTACCTCATCGAACTGCACCCCAAAAACGCACTAGCCGCATCGACTTCTACCAGACCAACCCCGCATTGGTCTTACGGTGGTGACCCCGTAGCAGCTCACCAGTCGCAACCGACGCAAGGTCGATGCTACCAGGGGATCTGACCATAAAACTCATCGCTACCGTGTGACGGTGGCCGGCCTGGAGATGTGGCTGGTGGCCCGGAGGGAGTCACCCGTAGCCTTTTCAGCCTAGCCCAAATAGTCGCCAAGTAGAAGCGTCCGGTTGTCCAGCAGCAATGAGCGGCGCCGCCAGGCACGGAGTTCATGCACAATCGTACGGTCGCAAGGTAGGAACGCTGCCTTCGCCCCTTGCCCTGAGCGCTTCGTTTTCTCCCGGAAATCTAGTTGCCTGAGCCAAACGGATCGCTGCCAAACGGATCGGCATTATTTCCCGATCCACCGAAGGGATCTGCCGGGGTGGAACCTGTTCCGCCAAAGGGGTCGCTACTGCTACCGCCAGGGGCATTGAACGGATCGCCTCCCACAGGCTGGCCCCCTCCGAAAGGATCTCCGGCAGTCGGTGGCGATCCTGCTTGCTCACTTCCACCGGCAGGAGCCACGGCTGCGCCGGTGGTAGCGGGCCCTGGCGAAATCTCAGCCACAGCCGGTTGGGGTTGTTCCTCCTCGACGACGACGTTGTTCGCACGCAGCCCAGCGACGGCGGGATCGGTCGGGTCGTTCTCGATGGGCTGCGGTTGGGGAAGGCTCGCCGCCTTCTTGGCCAGTTCTGCCGCCTTGGCTCGCCGAGCCTCTTCGGCTTTCTTCCGCGCCAACAGCGCTTGCAGTTTGGCTTCCCTGCGCAATTTCTCGATTTCCAACCGGACGGGACCTTGAATTCGCTCCAGCGCCTGATTGACATTCACCGCCAAGCGACCGGTCGCTTCCAACTGAGCCGCTTTGGCAAAATCGTCGCTGCCGTCTCCACCCAGGCATTCTTGAGCCAACCCGTGGTACAGATACACCCTGGGGTCCTCACTTCCCGCAGCAATCGCATCGGCTAGGACCGCTAATGCTCCTTGGCAATCTCCCGAGAAATACCGATGGACTCCTTCACCGAACAATCGAGCGGTGACCGCGTCCTGGCCGCGCAAATTGGTGATTAGCGATGTACCTGCCACCAGAATGGCAACGCACTGCAATCCTAAAAGACGCATGCTGAAGAACCTCCTAACCCATGCATGAATTTAAGCTGGTAACGCCTCCCGCCCACCTGGGAGACACCGCTGTCAAAGGCGAATACAAGGCCAATAGACGAGACTTCGGGAGAAAACAGTTCCTTCGCTAACTCTTTGATGGTAGTCGCTGGCATGGGTCCAAGCAAGCGCTGGGTGGCGCGGATTGCTTCGGGTACCTAGCTCTCCGCATCACGTTCCGTCTCACAGCGTCCCTTGGGCAAGATCCCCCGGGCCTCCATGCAGGTACGTCCGAAAACTGCGCACGACCGTGCGTTCCCACATGGAGGGGCATGGCCCAACCGTACTGTGCCCCGGACGTAGCGGTAAGAGAGAGAGCCGAAAGAGAGATCCGAATTGTTGGAGAGGCAAGCCTGCTCTGCCTGCCACGGTGAGACTCACAGCGTCCGTAAATCGCCGGTAATCCCTTGGCTCTCTGGGCTTTGGAAACTGCCACGCCGCTCGAGGTGGCATGCCGTCCTCCACAGTGCCGCCCACCACACGGCACAAAATAATCAGCGGAGTCGGGTGGACACCCTAAGCGGGGCCCCCTCCCTCCATGGTGCTGCGAGTAGCGAGCGAATGCCCCCAGGAGGCGACTCGAAGCAGTCTAACCATCCGGGTACGGCTGGCGTCCTGAAATTCTGGTTCTGGTATCCTCTGTTATTCTTGGCTTTTCGACTTTTGTTTCATCCGCTAGGATTTGGAGAGTCGAGTAGAGATATCGCTGGCGAGCGTGCAGGGACTTTGTCGGCCTCGACGCGTTGCGCAGCGAGCGAGTTCATGCCATTGGTGATTTTCGGATTCTGTTCCTTTTGAAAAGCAGCAAGGGAGTACATCTGCATGACGAAACCACATCGCAAGTTAAAGAAAGCCAATCACGGTGCACGACCTGCGAACGCGAAGGCCCGCAAGGCGAAGCGGCGTAAGGTACGAACTTAATCGGCAAGCAGGCTGCGGTGGCGATGCCCACCGGTCGGCCTGTTGCCTTTTCACTCGAGGAGCGTTGCTTGTTGCCCATCGGGCGATGCACGGTGTCGCGACGGCCAGGGTCCACTCGGAGAATGCTTGAGGTACGATGACCACGACGCTAGATCTAAAAAGCTTCATTCGCGACATTCCCGATTTTCCTAAGCCAGGCATCCTGTTCCGCGACATCACCCCGCTGCTGGCCAACCCGGACGCGTTTCGTGAAGCCATCGATCGTTTGCATCAACGGTACGCGGACCAGCAGATTGATGCGGTGGTAGCGGCGGAGTCCCGCGGGTTCATTTTCGGCGCGCCTCTGGCCTTGCGTTTGGGGGCGGCGTTTATTCCAGTTCGCAAGCCCGGAAAACTCCCCTTTGATACTCACCGCCATGCCTATGAACTGGAGTATGGTAGTGATGCGTTGGAGATCCACCAGGATGCGTTGCCTCCCGGATCTCGCGTGGTCGTGGTGGATGACCTTTTGGCAACGGGGGGAACATTGGAGGCTTGCATCAAGTTGCTCGAGAATTTCGAGGGAGTCGAAATCGTGGAGTGTGCTTTCTGCATCCACTTGACGGACCTGCAAGGAGAGAACCGCCTTGCCCCTCATCCGGTGTTTAGTTTGATCCGATACTGAACTGATTAGGCTCTCGCACAGGGAAGGTTGTGGTTCGCAAGAAAGACCAATCGCCAGCCCCTCTCTCCGATGAACGAACCTCTGAGTCGGCGGCAGAACTCAAACAGGAGGCAACCGCTTTTCCCGATCGTTCGGCTGCTGCCGATGCGTCTCCCGAGTTGAGCGCGGCGCCGGAAGAGGATGCGGATTTGCCGCTGGGTTACCGCCGTGCTGCGGCGAAGGTGCGGGAATTTCCGCAGACGCCTGGCGTGTACTTGATGAAGGACCACGCGGGGGTCGTTATCTATGTCGGCAAGGCGAAGAACCTGCGCAGCCGTGCAGGAAGCTACTTCTTGCGAGCGGCCTTGACCGATCCGCGCACTGCCGATTGGATCCCCGAGGTGGCAGATATCGACTACTTGGAGTGCGACAGCGAAGTCGATGCGCTGCTGATGGAGAGCCGTCTGATCAAGGATGTGCAACCCAAATACAACAAGGAACAGAAAGACGACAAGAGTTTCCCGTACTTGATGATCACCACCCGCGAGGATTTTCCACGGGTAGAGATCACGCGAACTCCGAAGCAAAAGGGCGTTAAACTTTATGGGCCGTTTGCCAGTGCCGGTGCCTTGCGTGGAGCGCTACAGGTGCTCCAGCGCATCTTCCGCTTCCGTACCTGCAGCCTCGACATCCAGGTCGAGGATCCTCGCTGGAAATGGTTTCGGCCCTGTTTATTAGCATCCATCAACCAGTGTACTGCTCCCTGCAATCTGCGGATTAGCAAAGAGGAGTATCGGCAAGACATTCGTCGGCTACAAACCTTTTTGGAAGGAGGAAAACGCAGGCTGCTCAATCAATTGCACCAAGAGATGAAAGAGGCGGCCAAGAAGCTGGAGTTTGAAAAGGCGGCACGACTGCGGGATGAGATCCAGATGCTGGAAAGCCTTGACGAGCGCGGAGATCTGGATACCCATGTGCAGCCTGAAGTCTTTTACATCGACCCGCGCAAAGGGCTGAAAGGATTGCAACAAGTACTCAAACTCCCGGCTGCGCCACGTGTCATCGAAGGGGTCGATATCGCCCATCTCGGCGGTACCGACACGGTAGCCAGTCTCGTACAGTTCATCGACGGCTTGCCATTCAAACCGGGATATCGCCGGTACAAAATCCGCGACGTGCGGGGTGTCGATGATTTCCGCAGCATCCATGAAGTGGTCCGCCGTCGATTTAGTCGTCTCAGCGATGAAGGGGAGGCTTTTCCCGATATCCTGCTGATCGATGGTGGTAAAGGGCAGCTCGGCGCTGCCCAAGCAGCCTTTCGCGATATCGGTGTCAGTCCACCGACATTGCTATCGCTGGCCAAACGGGAGGAAGAGATTTTTCTTCCCGGCCAGAGCGAGCCGTTGCGGCTGAGTCGTCACGCGTACGCCTTACGGTTACTCCAGTATGTTCGCGATGAAGCCCATCGATTCGCGCAGCATTACCATCACATCTTGCGCAACAAGAATCAGCTGCGGTGAAGCGAGGGAACGGTGAGTACGGTAGAGGTGCTGCAGGCGACATGGCAAACGCTGCTTGTCCTGTTCCTCTGCCTGGCCGTCACGCTACCGACAGGCATTTTTCTGGCGCTGTTGATTTTCCGTACCGATGCCGTCGGACGCCTGATGGCTCTGGTGATGGTGAGCAGTCAAATTGCAGTCCCCCTCTATGCGATCGCCGCCGGCTGGAACGCTGGCTTCGGAATCCAAGGCTGGTTGACCGGTATGGGCTGGGTGCCCCTGGAGTGGTTTTCTGCAGCCGGCATGACGGCCGATTGGCAGCGCGTCGCTGCCGTGGGTGCGATTCACGCCTTGGCAGGTATTCCTTGGGCCGTGCTGATGATCGGGCTGGGCAGCCTGTCGACACCGTTGTCCGCCCAGTGGCAAGCCGCGTGCGACGGCGGGCCGTGGCATGTTTGCCGGTACGTGTTACTACCCCAGCTGAGACCATGGATTGCCCTGGCCGCACTGTGGTGCGCTGTCTCGGTAACGACCGAGATGGTGATTAGTAATCTTTATCAGGTGACCACGCTGCCGGAATTGATCTACCTGGACGCGACACGCGGCGGATTACGTGCCCGCACTTACGGGACAGGCATCGTGGCCGCCTGCGGCTTGTGGTTGCTGCTGCTCGGCGTTCGTCGACTGTTTTTGCCGGACAAGGCACCGGCTACCCACCGTTTCTGCTGGGCGCCTGGACAGACGATCGGCCTGGGAAAGTGGCGGCCGTGGTGGTCGCTGGCGATGTGGTTGGTGGTCCTACCGCTGATCGGCCTGCCCCTGGTCAGCTTGGTGATCAAGGCCGGATGGCAGCCTGTCACGCATCCCGAGGGAGCGATGCATTATCAGTGGGACCTGCATCGTTTCGTCACTACGCTCAGGGAGACCTGTTACAATTTTGGGCCCGAATATGCATGGAGCATGCAATTGGCTGGCGCCAGCAGTTTATTGGCTCTGGGGCTGGCTGTCGTCCTCCATGGCATCGTGGCTCGGCGGTGGCAGTGGTTGGTCGGAGCGTTGGTTCTCGGTCTGCTAGCCGTACCAGGGCCATTGGTAGGGATTACGATCACCCACCTGCTGAATCGAGCGCAACCGGCGTGGTGTGGTTGGTTGTACGATCACACGCTGGCCGCTCCCATCTTAGCGCAGCAATTCCGCCTCCTGCCACTGGCTTGGCTAGGAACCTTGGTGGTCCTCTCCAGTTTGGGTAATCAAGGGTGGGAGCAGGCGCGGTTGGACGGATTGTCCCGGTGGCAAATGTGGTCGAGGTGGATCTTGCCGGTAGCGGGGCGCCGATTCCTTGCCATCGGCATCCTTCTGGCAGTGTTCAGTATCGGCGAATTGAGCTGTACCATCCTGGTGCTCCCTCCCGGTGTCACCACCCTGTCGATGCGATTATTCGAAATGTTGCATTTCGGCATGCGGCATCAAGATTCTGGCCTCAGCGGCGTGTTGGTGCTTCTCGGCTGGATTGCTGTCTACGCCCTGGGAAAGACCTTGATTGGGCGAAATGCTCCGTCGTCCTGACGCTCGACAACAGCGGCCAAACGTCCCGCAGCATCGGTCACCGCGACTCGCATCGGCGGGCTCGAGCCGGGCCTGCGATCCGCTGGCCGAACGGCGGGCGCGTGGCCGGATCCGCTTACCTGTTGTACCTTCCGATAGAGGTAATCTTGAGCTGCAGCCGTGAGCGACCTCCCGTTTGCGACGGCGGCTAACAATTCGGCGTCCAATTCGACGCGGGGAATGCCGACGAGCAACTCGGTGGCGGGAAAAAGATGCTTTTTGATCGCGGCAACATCGGTGATGGCGTCGAGAGGTGCGCACTGTTGGACACCGATCGAACCAATACGCACGCGTTGCAGCGACCGCATGACGGCAGCGCGTGCCGAGCTTCTTCGCCATATCATCTCCCAAGGTGCGAACGTAGGTACCGGTGCTGCACACGATCTCTACTTCAACCAAGGGATAATCGAAACGCGTGGTGCGCAGCGCATGGATGTGGACTCGCCGCGGCGGCAGTTCCACCGTCTTACCGGCACGTGCCATCGCGTAGGCCCGACGACCGCCAACTTGAACCGCTGAGTATGCCGGCGGCGTCTGCTCGATCGTGCCCAGCATGGTGCACGCGACGTCCTCCCACTGCTGTTGCGTCGGCCGTCGTGGCTCGCGCACCCTCTTGATCTCGGCATCCGCATCGAGCGTATCGCTGAAGACGTCAAGCTCGAAAGTGGCTCGATACTGCTTTTCAGCAGCGTGCGCAAATTCGGTCAAACGGGTGGCCGGTCCCACGCACACGAGCAATACGCCGGTAGCGAGCGGATCTAAAGTGCCAGTGTGCCCGACCTTCGTCCGCCGCTTGCCGAGGATTCTTTGCACATGATTGACGACGTCGCGGCTGGTCCTGCCGGCCGGCTTGTCAATCGGCAACACTCCAAACATGGCAATTCCTATTCGGTCACGCTCCTGCCGTCACCAATTCGCCTGTCTCCGGCCCCGCTCCCGCGTCTCCGCGGTGATCCTTGCCCGTGGCTGCCTCCAACGGACCGCGCGCCGCATCAATCCCCAGCAGGCCGAGGAAATCAAGGTACAAGCGAAAGAAGACTGGGACCTGGAACAAGACGAGAACGGTCGACAACATCAGACCGAAGGCGATACTGGTGGCCATCGGAACAAGAAATTGCGCCTGAAAAGATGTTTCCATCAACATCGGCACCAAACCGCCGATGGTCGTCAAACTGGTTAAGAACACCGGTCGTAGTCGCCGCCGTCCAGCCTCCAGCAGCGCCGCCCGCTGATCCATGCCGTCACGGATACGATGGTTGATGAAGTCGACGAGGACGATCGAATCATTGACCACGACGCCGGTGAGGGCCACCAATCCAAAGAAACTGAACAGGGTAACGTCCAGCCCCATCAACCAGTGCCCCCAAACTGCTCCGATGATGCCGAAGGGGATGATGGCCAGGATGAGGACCGGTTGCACGTACGAACGGAATTCCATCACCAACAGGACGTACATCGCCAGAATGGCAACCGCCGAGCCCAACATCAAACTGTTGATCGACTCGGTGGTCTGCTGAGCTTGCCCTTCCCATTTTACCGATACCGCAGGGTAGGCAGCGCGAAACAGGTCGTCCATATTGCGTTGCAATTGCTGCGTTACCTCATAAGCGTTGCCCTCGTTGGTATCGACGTCGGCGGTGATCGTGACCGAGCGGCGCTGGTCGAGTCGGTTGATCTCCGCGTAGGCACGGGTGACGGTGATCTCGGCCAATTCGGTGATGGGACGCTCGATGCCATCGTTGCCACGTACATAGATTTCGTGGAACTCGGCCAGCGACGTTCTTTCCTCCTCGGGGTAGCGAACCATGAGCTTGACCTCGTGGCGACCACGCTGCAACCGCATCACCTCGGCACCGTAATAGGCGTTGCGAATCGTCTCGGCCAACTCCTGTTCGGTTACCCCCATGGATTTCGCACGTTCTTTAACGCGAATCTGGAACTCCAGCTTGCCGGGGGAGGAGTCGTCACGGATGTCGTACACTCCCTTGAACTCGGCCAGCATGCCCTTGACATCCTCCACCGCCCGATCGAGTTGATCTTGAGCCGATGCGGGAGCCAGCAACTTGAACTCGATCGGTTTTCCTCCCGGCCCGATCGACGCCGAGTCGAATGATATTCGTTCCGCGCCGGTGATCTCTCCCACCTCTTTGCGCCAGCGGTTCACCAATTCGGCCGAGCTGAGCGATCGCAGGCTCGCATCCTGTAGTTCAACATACACTTGCCCCACCGCGCTGCCGGACCCGTTGCCAGCAGAGCCCATCGGTCCTTGTGTCGTCAACTGTCCCACTTGACGGAACGTCAACTTCACCGGACCGGCCATCTCGCCTGCGGCCACCGCCCGCGTGATCTGTTCCTCATCGACAGGCTGGCCAGACTCTTCGAGATGCACCCGATAACTTACCCGTCGTACCGCCTCTTCGATCCGCGAGGTAGCTTCATCAGTAATCCGCGCCGGCGTCCCATCAGGAAATGCGATCTGGGCCAACAGTTGATTGCTATCCGTTTTCGGAAAGGGCACGACTTTGACGATGCGTGCCTTCATGGCCGCCGAGGTAAACAGCAACAAGAACAAACCGATGGAAACACCCATCCACGGGTACTTGAGGAGCCAAGCAAGTGCAGGAACGTAAACACGATCTCCAAACAAGTCCATGGCTCGCCCGCAGACGCGGCTACCATAATTGAGTCCATGGACAATGGGATGGAACAGCCCAGCGAAACCACGTAACGACTTCTGCAGCCAAGAGGTGGCCGGCCGACGGTGTTCACCATGGGCCAAGTGGCACGGCAACGCGGTCGACGCCTCGAACAGCGAGATGGCCAACATGGCGATAATAGCCACCGGCATCACCGCGATGAATTTCCCCATCACCCCTTCCACGAAAAAAAACGGCATGAAGGCGATGATGGTAGTACTGACCGCCGTAATCACCGACGGCATCACCTCGGCCGTCCCCTCGATCGCCGCCGTTACAAAATCCTTGCCCATCAGGCGGTGGGCATAGATGTTCTCCCCGACGACGATGGCATCATCGACCACGATCCCCAGGGCCATCAGAAAGGCGAACATGCTCAACATGTTCAGCGTCTGGCCGGTCACCAAAAGGATCAGACCAGCGCCGAGCACACAGATGGGAATCCCCAGCGATACCCAAAAGGCAAGCCGGAATTCCAGGAACAGGGTCAACAGCAGGAAGACGAAAACAAGCCCCTGGATGCCATTGTCGCGCAACAACCGCATGCGATCCCGCACATCGACGCTGGTGTCTCCCCAGACCTGCAGTTCGTAACCGGCAGGAATCAAGCCCTCGAGTTCTGCTTGCTCGGCAAATTGATGCACCGCATCGGCAATCTGCAATAAGTCTTCGTCACTGGTACGATCGACGCTGATGACCAGTGCGGGACGTCCGTTGACCTCGTTGATCATCGTCGTATCGGCAAACGCGTCGCGTACGGTGCCCAAGTCGCGCACGCGCAGGACCACCCCATTGGCCTGCATGATCAATGGCAGATCGGCAATCTCAGCGCCCCATTCACGGCGGTTCTTACCGCGGAGCAGGATTTCCTGACCGTCCGCCTTCAACTGTCCGCCGGGCATCTCGATGTTCTCTTGCCGCAAGATCTGGGCGACACGAGACAAGGTCAATCCATACTCGCGCAGTGTTTCTTCGGACAGCTCCACGTCGATCTGGAAGTCCTTGGCGCCTTGGATGGTAGCCTGGGAGATGGTATCGATATCCAACAGGCGCTCGCGCACATCCTCGGCGACTTGCCGCAGGCGCAATTCCGCATCTTCGTCCTGCGACTCGGGACCGACAATTGCCAAGCGGATGGCCGCTTCACGAAAGGTAATCTGCTCGACTTGAGGATCTTCGGCCAGATCCGGGAAGTTGGTGATGCGATCGACGTGAGAGCGGACTTCGGCGACGACCTTTTGCACATTGCGAACATTGGACTCCAGCTCCAGGATGACGTAGCCACCCCCTTCCCGAGCGATGCTTACAATCCGCTTGATGCCATCCAAGGAACGGACCGCTTCTTCGATGGGCTGGCACACTCCTTTCTCCGCATCTTCCGGCGAGGCGCCGGGGTATAAGACGCTGACCAGCACGATCTCCAGCTCGAATTCGGGAAACACCTCGCGGCGCAGCATAAAAAAGCTGCCCAACCCCACCGCCATCAGGCCGAAGACGAGCACATTGATGCCCGGGGTGTTTCGAATCGCCCACTTGACAAGTTCTCGCATCATGATTCACCTCCCGCTCGCTGGCCATCAGGCACCGTCGCGATGGGCCCCAGCGGTCGCGGCTGCAACTTCGCCTTTGGGGTACGTACCGGGTCGGTTCCATCCGCCTTGATTCCGGGGATCGGCGAGGTGATGACAAAGTCGCCTGGACGCAGTGCCGACGCGTCGACTTCGCACACCCAATACCCATCAGCAAGCTCCGAATTGCGGAGTTCCGATACGACATTGACGTCTTCGATCACCTTGAGAAAACCGGCTTGCCACTGGGACGGATCGACGTTCTGCCGGCCCGCACGCTCGGCCGTCGCTGCGTCCATCTGCTCACCGGGTGTCTCCGCGTCGCTGCTACCAGCCGCAGCGGCCAGCTTGGCGATCGGGGTCTGAAACACCGCTCGATCATCAGGGGCGAACTTCCAAATCACATAATCATCGTTGGACGGTTTGATACTAAGCTTCGGCACCAACAGCAGCTGCTTACCCGGTTGGGTCTTGATGATGACATCGACGAACATCCCCCGCACCAGAACCGGTGGCCCGGTCATCTCCAGACGTTTTCCCAGCCCATCGTGGACCTGGTACGGCTGATCGACTCGCAGGCGAATCGGCACCGTGCGACTCTGCGGATCCAGTCCGGCACCGTCAAAACGATCTACCACCGCCTCCCACTGCATGACTTGCTCCTCCCTGCCGCCAACACGAAACTCGATCACCGCCGCCGTCTCGGGCAATTCGAAGCGTGCCGCATGAGCCGCCGAAACGAGCTCTTCGGCGCTGTTGATCTGCTGATCGAGAATCCACAGCAATTGATCCATGCGCAAGTTGCAGGCAATCTCCGCTTTGCTGGTATCCTCCAGCACCACCAGCGGCGTGCCGCGCTGGACAAAGGAATCGACTTCCACTTGTTCACTGACAATCCGACCATCGACTGGGGCGCGCACCACCGTGCGCTCCAGATTCAACTTCGCTTGTTCCAGTTCGGTTTCTGCCAGTTTCAGATTCAACTGCATGCGCGCACGGCGGGCGTCGAGCGTGCGCAGCTGATTCTTCAGGGATACGACCTGATTGAGTGCGGCAAGTCGAGCCCGCCGCGCTTGATCCAATTCCGCCGCACTGGAAAAATTCGCATTCAGGCTCTCCAAACGCTCCACATCGGCGTTGGCTAGCTGCAATTCCTGTTCGGCTACCTGGAGCAGATCCTGAGCATTGGCAATATCCTGGTCCAATTCGCGCAGTGAGGCGGCTTCCTGTTCGAGCCGCTGCGTCAACCGTTCCACGTCCAACTGGTAATCGCGGGGGTCGATGCGGTACAGCAGTTGGCCCTGTTGCACGTAGTTGCCACTGCGCAACTCCGGTGGCTTTTCGATAATCTTGCCGGCAACCTGTGCACCGATCTCCAGTTCGCGGTACGGCACCACCGTTCCATGGGCATGAAGATCCAAAGTCGGACTAACCTCCGACAGAGCACGCACCATGGCCACATCCACTCGGGGAACGTAAGGCAGCAATTCCTCAGGCACCGGTCGTGGCAAAGCCGACTTAGGAGGCGGCGGAGCCTTCATGCCGAGAAAAAATCCCACTCCAGCGATGACCAACGCCAGTGGAATGATGGCACCAAAGAGGAGTTTCTTAGGAAGTCGTTTCATCGCCCTGTTCATCCCCGCGCTCCAGAATGTTCTCAGTCAATGCATCACGCGGCGCCGAATGATCGATCTCGCTCGACATCTGACGCAAGTAATTGATTTGCCACAGAAGAGTATCGCAGATGCGATCCGCGTATTGCTGCGGATCCTCGTTAGCCGGAGTATTCAAGCCCACAATCTTCCGTAACCCTGCTCCGGTACGGAGGAACATGCAGCGGGCCACGATTTGGGTGGCCATGTCCAATCGCCACTGATCGCGGTAGGCACCATGAGGCAGCAACTGATCAAGGATGTGCAATAACGAATGGAAGTCTTCGCGGAAAGGTTCCTCAAGCAACTCGGCAACCCCTTCCGATGGCTGCAAAACTTCACGCAGCATCAAGGTGCTGTGCCAGGAAACAGACGACTCAGCGCTTACCCGTCGACACAGTGCCTGCAGGAAAACTCGCAATCGCTGCTCTGGACTCGCATCGGCGGGAAACTTCGGCAGCGGAACCAACTTCTTTTTATGCTCGCAGGCCGTGGCCACACACTTCAGGTAAAGCTGATGCTTATCACCGAAGTAGTAATTGATAGCAGCAACCGAACATCCCGCCTTCTTGCAGATCTCCCGCACCGTGGCTTGAGGCCCCCGCTGGGCAAACACCTGCCCAGCAGCTTCCAACAGCCGCTCGCGGGTCGCTCGTTGAGTTTCCCCTGATGTATCGTCATCACCTAGGTGTCTAGATGGATCTAGCCGGACCATCCAACCAACGCCTCACAACTTGTTAAAAATGCTGCAGTGGGACTGCGAACCACGCGACAACATCCCACTGGCTCCCCTCTTTCACCGGGAGCACCGCATTCACGCTCGGATATGAAACAAGCGTTTAAAACAAGTGTTTATCGCATACCCTAGTTTGACAAGCCCTATCGAGCGCTCCATTGGATAAAATTACGAGAAGTCCCCAGGTGCCTACCCCATTGTGGGTGGGGGACGCTCCCGAAATGACCATAGGGGAACCAGGGTTTCGTAGGCAATACCGCGCTCTCGGGGAAAGCAGAGGGGGAAGAAAGATGCTCGCCAAGTGCTTCCGGTACGGAAGACATCCGGTCATCTGGCGGCGTGGTGGGAACTCGAGCGTGCGTCCCGCGATTGGTAAGTCGCCAGACTGGCCGCGTTTCGGCTGGTGTTGCTGGACGCCGCAACTCCGGAAAGGTGGATGCGGCTCGACTTGCCGTTCCCCATGGAAAAGTAGAACGCGGCAAGGGGGCCTGAGCATGGCAACCTGCCATGTCCCCCCATAGGGAGAGCGAAAGACTGCCGCCGATTACCGCTACCATTACAATACGTAATTCAACATACAGCCAGCAGAACCGATGGTGCATGGAACGCACTCTCCCGTGAGGACACCGACAACAGGAACTTCTATCCGCAGACCAGTTCGGGGGACTAATCGGCAGTGCCTACCCGGCCCACGGCACCTCCCAGCCTTCCAAGCTTAGCTCATAGTGCGGATCTTTTCTGGGCGAATGCTGGACTTTTCGCCGTCATTCTGGCACAATGCAAATGGGGAGATGGTATCGGTTCTTGTCCAAGTCTTTTCGAGAGATGAAGCAGAAAGGAGAGCGTCATGCGAAAGGTGCAGCGCGCCGCGTTTACCTTGGTGGAGTTGTTGGTGGTGATCGCCATCATTGGTGTGCTGGTGGGACTATTGGTTCCTGCCGTACAAATGGCTCGTGAGGCGGCCCGGCGGACATCTTGTCAAAACAATCAACGGCAGTGGATCATGGCTACTGCTAACTTCGAGACATCGAAAAAAGCATATCCAGGTTACCAAAGCGAGTTTGGTCGAATTCCCAACCCCCAATCTCAACAAACTCCTCAAAAAATAGGAAGTTGGGTCGTCTCGCTGATGCCGTACATCGAGCAGCAGGCATTGCGTGACGTGTGGGATGATCCGGCAGAGAACGACTTTTGGGCGCAGGCCAGCATTTCAGCGAACCCAGTGAATGTAGATCAGGCACAGCGTTTCTTTCCCACAATTAGCATGAGTATCTGCCCTAGCGATATCGCCAACACCGAGGAATATGCACTCAACAGCTATGTCGTAAACGCTGGCTTTCTTCCCGTGTTTTTGAACGGTCAAGGCCAACCATTGGGGTATACAGGGAGTGCTGCACAGAATTCTGTGTTGTCTCAGAAGAAGCAAAATGGGGTGTTCACCAACAAGGCCTTGGGAACATTCGGATACAATGCCACGAAGATTCGAGCTTCAGACATTCGGGATGGCCTGAGCAGCACGCTTGCCTTTTCAGAAAACCTGCAGGCAGATTCGTGGCGTTATGTCAACGGAGCAGATGACTCCACTCGCTGGCATATCGGGATGGTTTGGTTGTACCGGCTCGACGACCCATCACGGACTACGAAGACGGTCAATGGTCAAACTATTACCGCTGACAACCTCACCGTCACCAATCGATTGGACGGCAACAAGTTAACCGCCTCCGTGGGGGATTTCAATGCCGCACGCCCCTCGTCGAATCATTCCAACGTCGTGGTGGCAGCGATGTTGGATGGTTCGGTGAAAAACATCGATACCAATGTCGAGTACCATATCTATCAGGCGTTAATGACGCCGATGACCAAGCAGAGCGACGCTCCTTTCAATCAGTACCTGTTGAAAGACGACGATTATTTGCAGTAAGCGTTGGCTGTAGCAGGCCTCTCCTGCTTGCTTCATGCCATCTTCCCGAAACGGCCCGCATGTGATCATGGTGGGCCGTTTTTGATTGTCCAGCGGCTTTGCGGTCGCTGTTGGTGTTGCTTCCTCACGCGGCCAGCGGTCAACGCAGCGCGGTGCCAGACCGACGCCCCATGGCGGACGAAGGGCAGCGGTTGTCTGTTGGACGAGGAGCCTGAACCGATGGGATACCAGCCAATCCGATGGACGACGAACACGCTACCGCAATCAAGCTTTCTCCAGCGGGCCTACGTTTCTACACAAGTGCCCACCTGGCGGGACATCGATTGTGAACCTCAGCAGCGACCGCCGCTCCAGAGAGACAGAAATCGATGAGTATTGAACGGACGCTATTGGTTCTGATGTGGACGACACTGCGAGTTTGCGGTTGGCTGCTCGTCGGCTTGGCCGGCATTCAGTGCCCTCGAGCTGGGCAAGCCCAAGAGTTGGCCGAGCCACCTTCGTCCGCAGCGCCCGAAGTGGAAATCATCGGTCCTCCCAAGCAAATGGTGATGGTGTTCATCCGTTACTATCGCGATGGGAATAATCCCACTACGGCGAAAACGGTAGGAATTCGCCACCAGATCGAATCCCCGCCGGCACGCATTGCGCTGGAGTTCGGAACGGAAGCGGCAAGGGTGTGGGTGGTCAATCCATCGAGGCAGCCGGTCCACTGCCGTTTGCTGCTTGACAATCGAGTTGCTGCGGAAGCCTCAGCCACTGGACCTGCCGCCATGCAGGTGGCAGTCGGTGATTGTCCCGAGGAGCCGACCTTTCGCATTCCACGCGTTTTACTCAACGCCACCGAAGTAAGGTGGCTGCAGCAAGTCATCGAATGCCTGGAAGGCAAAAGCAGTGAAGGGTTATTGGTTGCACCACCGCTGGGGCGAGTCGACTGGCCAACGTTCGATGCGTTTACGCAAGTGGTCCGGCAACGCTGGGGACAGCCTCTTCCGGAGGCCTACGAACTGGATGGCTGGCTCAGTTGGGACGGGGCCTTGGGAACTCGTGTTCTGCACGGGAGTATTCCATTGTCCAATCATCAGGCGCTGCGTGTCACGTTGATCCGCAGCGGCGGAAAGCTGCTCGACATCATCCCCGAGGAAGTCGATTTGCCAGATGACTGGTTTGCAGGCCCTACCTCGATCGAGCCTTATCGATTGCCGGGTGAACTGATGGTTTATTCGCTGCTTACCGGCGACACGAACAAGGCCATGGAACTGTTCTCGCCATCCTATCGCCAAGACATCGATCTGGAGGAACTGCGGAGCCTGGCAGGTCGTTTGCGGGACAAGTACGGTGGAGATATCCGCCAATTGCGTTTCAAACGCAGTGTGGTAGGCCCGTACGATTTCGACATTAGATCGCGCCCGTTGTGGCTGGACTACGTCGTCGAATTCGAATCCGACCGACGCTGCCTCGCTCGGGTGACCTTCATGTTTCCCTGCCATGCGCATCGCATTGCTCGGGGGCATCTGGCGGCGGTCGATTTCGCCGAGACCTGGCAATCGGCTGCGCCCCAGCGTTTTGAGCTGGCGCGAACGGCGGTCGAGGCCATCATCGCGGCCAGCCAAGTGGAGGACCAGCAGGAGCGGCGGTCGCTGTTGACGAACATCCCCTGGTCGCGGCAGTTGGCCCTCGTACAAGATCGTGCCGACGCCACGACGACGATTTGCAACGTACTGGATCGCACGGGCAAGATCGATGCCGAAGTGGACTGGGATCTGTGGTATGGCGATGCCTTGGGCGGCTATCCGTTCCTCGCCGGGGAACTGAAGGCCGGAGAGCAGTCGATCGTTCTGCGCGTCGAAGTGCTCGATGATGGAATCCTGGGGGTTTCCTTCCACGGCCCCACTCTCGCCGACAGCACTTTGTTAGACGTGCACCATGATCGTGATTGCCGACAGCATTTCCAAGAGTTCTGGCGGCGGTTGTTGAGCGGCGAAGTGGATGCGGCCCATGCGATGCTGGCGCGTTCGTTCCAGGACCAGGTTGCGCCGACGAAGCTGCGGGAGTTGCGCGATGCCATGCCGCTGCCTCCCGCGGAGCATCTGCAGCGGATTGAAGTCGATCCGGTAGGGCTATCCAATCGATTGGACCGTGTGTTTCCAGTGATGATTACGGTCACGGGGGCGGCGTATTTCGACGGTCATCCTCCCCTAACTCTGCTCGCTGAGTATCGTATCGCGGAAGACCAGACCATTGGGCTTTACGACTTTACCACTGCATTTCAACTGAGGACTCCAGTTCGGGATCATGGTGCGATCGAAAAGTTGGCCAAGGCGTTGGAGGACTCCAGCGGAGATCAGCTTATCGGAATGCTCGCTCCGGCCGACCGCGAGCGCGTCATGCCACCGTTGACACAGGCTTTCCTGCGAGAATTGCATGGCAACTTGGGCCCCTCTTTGGCTTTGTCCACGCACCGTCGGCGCGTCGAGCGGATTTATGAGTCGGGACAACGCACCGAATCGATGGAGGGAGTCATTCAGTCGGCGGACGGGCACCACGAAGCGTTATTGAGCGCCACCCTGTTGTGGGACCATTTGCAAGGGTTTCAAGTGGTTTCGCCACAACCGCTGCGGTCGTTGCGGCACATCGATCCGGCTCTGCTCGTCGAACAAGTTATGAAGCGAACGGCGAAAGCGCTTCTCAACGGGAACCGTGAGGAATTGCAATATCTACTGGTCCCGGAGCTTCGCGACGCGGAAACGCTGCAAAAGCTGGAGAAGATACGGGCCGAATGGATTGGAGTTCATGGTCCCTGGCAATCGTACCAAGTGGAACATTTCGTCGTTGATGACGAACACAACACGTTGACGGCAACCGTTCGGTGGCAGTTCGAGAATGGCACCGTTCGTTCGAGACTGGATTTTCTCGCCGACGCGTTTGCCGTGCATTTGCACACGCTCCAACCTTTGCCCGCGCATGACTAAGTTCGGCCGGCTGGCACTTGGTGGTGCCTGCGGAGAACGACGCGACCTGTGGATGCGAAGTTAGGCAGTCCCTTTTCGGCTCGCAGTTGCTATCGCGACGCGGCCTATGGAGCGATAGAGTCACGGAACGAACGGTGGAGCGATGGCACGGCGGCAAGCACCGATCGGCCCAGGCGAACGCATCCCCAGAACGGTCAGTGCCGATGCGCTCGCTTGTTCAGAACCACTGTTGGCCCAGCGGCTTGACGACGATCTCCGGGATGTGCACTGCTGCGGGCAACTCGACCAGACTGCGAATCACCTTCGCCACGTCATCGGGTTGCAGGATGTTCCGCCGATGCTCTTCCGAGACCGGAGTGGGACGTTGTTCGAGAAGCGGCGTATTGACCTCCCCGGGATAGACGTTGGTAACGCGGATTCCGTCGGTCGCCACTTCATTGGAGACACAGATTCCCAATGAGGTCATCGCAAACTTGCTGGCCGAGTAGGCGATGCCGCCGAGAGCGATGGCTCGTTTACCGGCCACCGATGAAACATTGATGATCAACCCATGCTTGCGAGCCCGCATGGTGGGGAGCACCGCCTGCAAGCAATTGTAGGCACCGGTAGCATTAACCGCCATCACCTGATCCCACTGCTCCGGTTTCATCTCCTGCATGCTGCGGTTTTTGATGTTGATTCCTGCGGCGTTGATCATGACATCGATCTGCCCGAGAGTTTCCAGTGCCCATTCGAAAAAGGTGTTGACGCTATCACGAACAGCCACGTCTACAGGGTGGCAGCGGATCGACGTGCCGTCCGCCGCTTCCTGCAACACACTCTCTCGGCGACCGCCGATGACCACATCACACCCCACTGCGTCGAGTTCCCGCGCCGCGGCACGACCCATCCCCGTTCCACCACCAACGACAACTACCTTGGTTCCCGCAAGATTCGACATAGCGAAGGCTTTCTACTCCCGGATGATGAAGCTCGAATCGGTTTCTGCAAAACGCTCAGTATCCTCGTTCGATCTTTATTGGGAATACCAGAATACGCGTTTGGCTCGGAAAACGCTCTTCATACCGCAGGCTTTGGGTTACTACAATGAATCGGTGGCTCGGTTGCCATGAGTCGCAGAGAGAGCCTGCCAAGCGGGGTTGGCCCTTAACTACACAGCGTGGGGAATCCTATCGATGTTCTTGATAGAGATTGTTTTCGCCAACATCTTCATCCCCACGCTGCTGGTCTTGCTGGCAGCGACCGTCTGGCGGCGGCTCTCGCGACAGGGGCCCGTTCCCGAATCCCAGGATGAGCTTCGTTCAAGCCAGCAATCGATAAGGCGATTTATGGCTGCCGGGGTGGTAACCGTGCTGATGAGTGCCGCGTTCTATGCGGCATTTGCCTTCAGGAATCAGTGGCTTGTCGACTGGGAAGACTATTGGCAGCGCATCCCCGCCATCACGTTGGTCATTTTCTGGGGCGCAGGTTGGTTGGCGGGAGGCATCCCTTCGCCATTGAATTGGCTGTTCCGTGGCGTCCTTTTGCTCTGGGGCGCCTGGATGGTATTTCCCGTCGGCAGTGGCTGGGAGTTCCTGGAGGAGCGTCGTGGGGCATGGTTGGTCGCCATAGGGGCCAATGCGGTCGTGGCGTCTTGGTTCGCCTCGCAGCTCCCTAGCAGGTTCCTGCGCCATCTATTGTTCAGCTGGTTGCCATGCTGGATCGCGGCGGCTTTCTTAACCGCTCAATCATTCATGCGAGTTACGGAGTTGCTGATCACGATCGGCTGTATAACCGGCGCCGCGGCAGTGGCTTTGGCCAGACGCTCCGTTCCACCACCGTCGGGCTCCATGTGGATCACCGGTATCGTCTTTGGCGGGATGGCAGCATTGGCGCATGGACAGTTCAATTCGTTCCTTGGCTTGTCGGACGCCTTGACGTGGTTGGCCATGACGGTGCCGACATTGGTGGCGGGCGTGGCGTATGGAGTTTCCAAGTATTGCGGCGTCGAGCAAAAACCATCCGCGGGGAACCCTGAACCATCGACGAAGCAGGCGTTACCAACCATCGTTAGCATGTGGTGCGTGGCGTTGGTCGGAAGTTTGGCGGTGGTCACGTGGACTCAACTCAGCGTCACCGCATTGCTCGATGGCCAATAATGTTCCTCGAGGAGAGCCGATAGGATGGATGCACGGAACCGCGACGGAATCGACCACGCGCTGGCCCCGGTTGAACTTCAGCAACGAGGGAGCGTTGATTTCGATCGGAGTGGAGCGAACAATTCTCTTCATGCCCATGGGGAACCTCAGACCGGGAAGGTGGTGCCGGCGGAATTGTCGGCACCGCCTCGTTCGCCGCTGAAACTAATGTGCGGCGTCATGCGGTGGGGTGGACTCTTGATACTGACGACCCTTGCCGTCCTCGGCTGGATATACTTCCGACAGATCCATGCCTACACCTCCGACGTTCCTCGCCCCTTACCCATCGCCGAATTGCCACCTCGAACGCTGGAACAAGTCGAGGAGCAAGTCGAACAGGTATTGGTCCATGCGGAGACGCCGTCGGAGGCACCAGAGCCGATCGTTTTGAATGCGGATTTGATCAATGGATTGATCGCTGACCAGCCCCGATTGCGCGGTCGGCTGTTCGTGGAAATCGCCGACGGAGTGATTCACATCGACATCAGCTTACCCGCGTCCATGATCCCCGGAGCCGGCGGACGTTATATCAACGGAAGCGTCTCCGCGCGGGGCAGTTGGAAAGCAGATTCTTGGGAACTGGAGATAGTAAAAGCGACGGCGAACGATCGCGAAATACCAGCCGCGTTGGTCGAGGAGATGCTTCAGCAGCAGGCGCAGATGTGGCTGGAAAAACGAGACGATGTGCGACGTTGGCTAGATCTTGTCGAGGAGATTTCGGTGCGCGAGCGCGAGATTTGGATTCGCCCGCGGCCCGGGCGTCTTCTTGAAACCGACGTCGACCCCGCACGCCGCTGGACTCGTTCGCCAGCGTCGAAAACCACCATCTAGAACGCTACGCCTAAACACGGGTCGGTGCTCGTGCTTTGGTGCCTGCCGTTTTTTACGGGCCACCGTTCGCCTACTGAACCAGAGCCTTTCCCCCCACGGACCGCCTGCCGGTAACTGGCAAGCCAGCCCCCAATGGCGGCCTAGCGTGAGGCCGACGGGAATATGGTAGACTGTTGCTGGTAGTAGGCACCTCGTGCAATGACAGCCTACGGGCTACCTTCCGTTTGTCCCGGCCAGCACCCTCCTAGGCTCACCCGCTGATGATTACGACTGGCCCATGGAGTCCGGACAACGTCCCTAATTATTCGAAAGGTGAAACCATGGCCATGAACTCGACCAACGAAATCCTCGTGTCTCGACGCTTTCCACGCTCGGTCGTCTTTGCCATGGCGTTTTCGATCTCGAGCACGTGCTTGGTAACTTTGCGGCCCGGGGCCGCATGGGGGCAGGAAGACCAGACGGCCGGAGAACAGGCTCGGTCGCCAGCGGTGCCGCCGGACCAACTCAGCCCGAATGACGTGCGCCAAATGATTCAGGCACAGCAGTTCGACGAGGCGATCGCTGCCGTCGACGCAGCCTTGCTGGCTCACCCCGATGACCCGCAATGGGTCAACCTGGATACCATGTTGAACATTTACTTGCTGCGCAGCAAAGCTGCTGCGGGGCAAGCACGGATCAAGCAAACGATCGAACAATTGATCGATACTCCGGAGGCTCCGGCCGTACAGTTGATGAGGTTGCCTGCACTGGTACGTTACCTGGTCTTGGCCGAGGGCACTGGCGGCTTGGACGAGCAGTTGAAGTTACTCGACCGGGTCCATGACAAGCTGCTGGCCTCTCCCGGCACCCGCACCATGGCCCTCTCCCTGCGCGAGTTGAAAGCCGAGCTGTTAGCCCGCGGTGGCAGAAAGGAGGAGGCAGCCAGTGAATTGCGGTCGTTGCTGGAAGCCGAGCGTCCCACGGCTGCCGGAACGAATCAAGAAAAACTTCAGCGTTTCACCCATTTGGTAACGCTATGGATGGCATGGCTCGGCGACGACTTTCCCGATGAAGCGGCGAAGTTGTTTGCCGAAGCCGATCGATTGCTCCGCCAACAGTTGGATACCGAAAAGCCGGCCCTGTGGGCAGCGACTTCCTATGTGAATCTCAAGATGTCCGGCATATCCCGCACCCTGTACGAGGAGCCACACCAGGCAGAGGCGCTGCTGTCCGATTTGGAGCAACATTTGGCCGATTGGAAAGAGCGTCTCGGCGAGGAAGGTTCCGCCATGTTGCAACGAATGGAGGCGACCGTCGCTGCCTACCGCAAGCGATTGGACGGCGAGTTGAAACGAGCGTCGCTTATCGGAACCCCAGCCCCAGAGATCGACGCCGATGCCTTCGTCGGCATGGAACCGGTAACGATGGAGGACTTGAAGGGCAAGGTAGTACTCCTCGATTTCTGGGCCGTGTGGTGTGGTCCGTGCATCGCCACGTTTCCTCATCTGATTCGATGGCATGAGGAGTTTGCCGATGACGGATTGGTGATTCTAGGGGCCACGCGTTACTACAATTACCATTGGGATGCCGAGGCCGGACGCGCCGTGCCAGGCGAGGACGTGTCCCGTGATCAAGAACTTGCCATGTTGGAACGTTTTCGCGAGGAACACAACTTGAAACACGGTTTTTTCGTCTCGCCGCAGGAAAGCGACTATGCTCAAAAGTTTTACGTCGAAGGGATCCCGCAAGCCGTGCTGATTGATCAGCTAGGTAACATTAAGATGATCCGCGTCGGTAGCGGTGAAGCCAATGCTGCCGCGTTGGAACAGAAGATCCGAGAATTGTTGGGGCAGTGAAACCGCGCTACCGGCGATGATCACGTATCGAATGCTTATATCAGTTATGAAGAGGTGTGATGTGAGTACAACTAGACGAAGTTTCTGGAGTCGGACTATCGCTTGGGGCGGGCTGCTGCTGTGCTGCAGTTGGTGTGCTCCTGCGGCGCGTGGTGAGAATTGGCCCCAGTGGCGGGGCCCGCGCTTCGACGGCATCTCGCGGGAAAAAGGCATCCCCGTTCATTGGTCTAAGGAGAGCGGAAAGAACATCGCCTGGCGCTGTCCCATGCCGGGGCAGGGAGGAGCAACACCGGTCGTGTGGGACGATCGCCTATACGTGACCTCAGCCGAAGGCGACGATTTGGTTGCCATCTGTGTGGACGCGCAGACCGGAAAACAGCGGTGGAAACGTTGGGTGACCAGTGGCAATCAGGATGCCCGCGCCGGTGAAGGCAATTCGGCCTCCCCGTCCCCCTGCACCGATGGAGATCATGTATGGGTCTTCTTCTCGACGGGAGTCTTGGCCTGTTTCGACAAGGATGGCAACGAGCAATGGAAGATCGACGTTGGCCAACGTTACGGAAAACTCGACATCCAATTCGGGATGACTTCGACTCCGGTCCTCGACGGCGATTACCTCTACCTGCAGTTGATTCACGGTCCCATGCGCATGGACGACGATCGAAGGACGGGGATCATCGTCAAGTTGGACAAACGCACCGGCGAAACCGTGTGGGTGGTCGATCGACCAACGGAGGCGATTTTCGAATGCAAACACTCCTATGCATCTCCCATGATTTACGACGACGGCCACCGCCGCTTTCTCGTCGTGCATGGTGCCGATTGCACCACGGGGCATGACTTAGAGACGGGAAAGGAATTGTGGCGCATGGGGGGCCTGAACGGCACCTCGGAAGTGAATCAGACGCGTTTCGACCCCACTTTCCGCTTCGTCGCTTCACCTGCCGTTACCCACGGAGCCATCATCATTCCCACCTGCAAGCGTGGCCCCACACTCGCCTTGCACGTCAACGACCAACTGGCCGGGGATGTGTCGCATAACGCCGATTTGCGTAAATGGGTAGTTCCCATTACGCCAGATGTTTCGATCCCCGTGGTGGTTGACGGCTTGGTCTATTTGTTGCACAAGGACGGGAAACTCCAGTGCATCGAACTGGAAACCGGTAGAGAGGTATATTTCGAGCGAACGCATTCGGTACAGCATCGAGCAAGCCCGCTATACGCAGACGGCCATCTCTATTTGTGCGCGAAAGATGGGATGTGTACGGTGGTCAAAGCCGGGCGGAAGTTTGAGATTGTGGCTCAGAACAACCTGGGAGAACCAATAACAGCCTCTCCGATCGTAGCCAATGGAACGCTGTTCATTCGCACTTATGATGCGGTCTATGCGATTCGCCAATCCGATTGACCTCTCATGGTCCGTCTTTAGGGCGGATGTCCTTCCCGCCGCGCAGAGTTGGTAGACCCAAGCGCGGCACCGCAGGGGTATCCGAATCACACCGTAGGGGAACAGAGAGAGCGACGACGAGCAACGGGCTCGTCGTCGACCGCACTTGTGGCGTTGCGCTCGAGCGCTTGGTGCGTCCAAGTGCCATGAACAGTAGCGCCCTTATTCTGGCCTCAGTTCCTCGCCTCAGTCATCTTCACCTTCGAGCTGGCGATAGACCTCTTCTCGACTTCGCAATTGGCAGAACAGAGCTCGCTTTTGGTCGGGCAGCGAATAGTCGAATCCGACATCGCGAAGCAGCTTTTCCGAGGAACTGATGGCCATTACTTCCATTACACCTCGCTGGCGGGCCAACTCGACGCACCGCCGCACCAATTCATGCCCCAACCCGCGGCAACGGTGTTCGGGAGCCACTGCCAGGCATTGGATTTCGGCCAGCTTTTTCGAATAAATCTCCACCGCACTGAAGCCGACGATACGCCCTTCGCACTCCACCACGAACCCCGTGTGCAGCAAAACGGCCAATTCTGCGCGCGTGCGATGAAGAATTTGGCGATTTTCCACAAACGGGCGCAGGAATGCGCGTACTTCGCCCAAATCCTCCTCGGTCGAGGGCCGAATGACATACCCATGAAACGTTTCCAACGGGTTGGTGCATTGAGTCAATAACGGGGTCTCCTGGATTATTTAACGACATCGTCCTCCGCACAGCAAAATCGACGTAGAACGCGTTCGAACACGAACGTTCCCTGCTGAAGTTCGTCGAGGGATATCCATTCATCACCTCGGTGTGCTTGCTGAATGCTTCCCGGGCCCATCACCACGCGGTCACGAAGGTCGGTGAGAACGCATCCATCAGTCGCATAGCTGACGGCCAGCGGCGCCTCCTGATTCAGCATTCTTAATAGCACGCGAACAGCAGGGCTATCCGACGGGGTGTACAGCGGAGGTAGTTCCCTCACGCCCTGTACCGTCAATCCACTTCGCTGCGCCGCGGTGAGGATGGTCTCTTTTACCTCTTCCATGCTGATTTGGGTATTGGGCATCGGACGATAGAACAAACGGCACACGGCGCGACCGACGGTGATGTTCAACGCAGTGGGCTCGTTGATGATGACGGGATTGAAAGTCAGATGAGGCGGATCGAATGCCGCGTTTTGCCACCGTGGATCTTCTTGAGCGTGACGGTTGATTTCTGCCAAGGCAGAAAGAAAAGGAATCAGTGCCCAGTTCGCATTCTGTCCCTCGGCCGTCGAGGAATGCGCAGCAACACCCGTCGCCACGATTTCCAGTCGACAACCGCCCTTGTGCGCTGCAACCAACCGCATCATGGTGGGCTCACCGATGATCGCCACTCCTTGATGGCCAGCAAACTCGCGGTACACAACACTGCGTGTCACCAGTCGTTCCGCCCCCAACATTCCGCATTCTTCATCACCCGTAATGAACACATAGATGGGAGCCCTTTGATCCCTCACCGATATCCGGGATATGGCTGCCAAAACCGCAGCTATGGATCCCTTCATATCACATGCTCCCCGCCCCCACAGTCGCCCTTGAGCACATACTGCATCGAAGGGGCCCCCATGCACGCAATCCCAATTCTCCACGGCAACCACATCGCTGTGCCCAAAATATCCGACCGCTCTCGCTGCATGATCGCCTCGGTCAGGATAGCGAACGGCGGCCACCGTCTTCTTCGGTGTTCCCTGCAGGTCCAGGTAAGCGTCGATTTCTACTGAAAATCCCTGCTGTTCAAGCCACTGGGCGAGAACTGCTGCCAACTCCTCGTTGGAATGCGTAGTGACCGAATCGATGGCGACTAGTTGCTGGGCAAATCGTAGGACATCCATGGAATGCTGATGTGTCGTGGGGAGCGGCGGCAAGGGTTGTCATGAACCATGACGGTTAACTGGCACCCAAATCCACGAGGGAAAGGGAAGAGCACCGCCAGTTGGCCCTGACGATTGTAGCCGGTCACGAGAAACCTAGGCAGCCGACTAGCCTGAGCGCTTCGTGGAGCGCAAATGGGGTTTCAGGTGAGCGTTCCTTGACTTTGCAAACGCAGCGGCAATCGAGTGAAGCCCCAGGATACATTAACAGCCGGAATACCGGTCGGGAGATTCATCTCGTGGATTCATGCGCCCCTTCCATGCGTAGCTCCTCAGCGCAGTGTTTCTACCTGAATACTGTCCCACGCTTTTCCCGGCGCGCATGCGAAAACGATTGCGTTCGTTCGTCACCGCGCGACAGCGCCCACCACCCGCGGCGGGGTATTCATTTGCCGATCGGGAAATCCCCCTCAGGAAGGATGGCTATTGTCCGGGAGGCTTCTCAGCGTCTATCCTTTCTCAAGAGAGGCAAGTTTGTTTTCGGTCGCTACCCTGATCCTGAAGACCGTCACTGATGATCAACCATACAGCGGTGAGACTCCGAGCGCTGCGTCTTTTGCGGGCACGACACCGATGGCCTTGGCCTCGGGGCCGTTGCGTTCAAGGGGCCGTCTTGGTTTGGTGGGCAGTAGGGGCGTGGACGCTGTGGTGGTCTCCGACCAGTTTGATGGCGGCAGATATCATCGTCATTCGCCCGGCACGGTGGAGCCAGTCTCTGGAGCAGTGGCGTCGCTACCGGCAGGATCAGGGTTGGACAGTTGCTGAGATCGATGTAGCCGCCACGGCAGAGTCGACGCGTCAGCGGGTGATGGATTATTGCCAACTGCATGGATCGCCACGCTTTGTCGTCCTCATTGGTGATGCCCGGCCCTTACCAGAGCATCCCGACGACTACGTGCCGACGTTTTATCGCCGCAGTACCGCATTGGTGCAATTCGGTGGCGACGACATGCTTGCCACCGACTTACCGTACGGCGATTTCGATGGGGACGAGACGCCGGATGCGGCGGTAGGAAGGATCCCTGCAGATAGCTCCGAACAGGTTGCCCGTTTCCTTCAGCGCGTGATCGCCTACGAGCAGTCCCATGACTATGCTCCCTGGCGACGAAATGTTCACGTCGTGGCTGGCGTCGGAGGATTCGGGGCGCTGACCGATGCCTTGATAGAAGGCACCACCCGTCAGTTTTTAGCGCAAAGGATCCCCGCCTGGTCTCGCCTAACGCTGACTCACGCCAGTCCTGGCAGCGTCTTTTGCCCCAGTCCGGACCGGTTTCCTCAATGCTGCGTTGATCGGTTCAACGATGGAGGCAGCTTCTGGGTCTACATTGGGCACGGGCAAGTCAAGAGCCTGGACTGGATCCATGCCGCCAACCAATGGTGGCCTATCTTGACCGAGAAGCACCTACCGCAGTTGTCCGCCCCCCACCCACCGGTTGCTGTCTTCCTAGCCTGCTATACCGGAGCCTTCGATGCAGCCGAGGATTCCTTGGCAGAATCCATCGTACTGCACCCCGGTGGGGCCATCGCCGCGATTGCCGCCAGTCGCGTTTCGGGCCCCTATGGCCTGGCGATGCTTTCCCACGGCTTGCTCGAAGCAGTCTACCAACGACACCTGGCGACGCTCGGTGAAGCGATGTTGCATGCGAAGCGTTCCATGCTGCACCTCGACGGGAATACGCGCGGAAAGGAAACCATCGGAGCAGACACAGCATCGACGCAGGACGCTGGCTCTACTGCACCAAGTGAAGCGACGACTGACAGCCTACAACCTCAATTGCAACTGATTCAGGGCATCGCGGCAGCGCTCACCCCTGAAGGCTATGACCTGCATCAGGAACTCCAGGAACATGCCTGGCAGATGCATCTCATTGGAGATCCATGCATGGCGTTAGCGTATCCCCAGGAGGTTGCCCTGAAGGCTCCTCGGGTCGCGGCACCAGGTAGTACGGCGAGCCTGTCTGCTCAGCTTCCTCCTGGACGCATTCTGGTAGAACTTGCCTATCGGCGGCGCGACGCACGTACCGACCTGTCTGCCGATTCACTTGACTACTCGGTGCCGCAGGACTGGAGCCAATTCCAAAACCGGTACGAACAAGCCAACCTGCCGCATATCGTGGCGGTGGATCAAGCATGGTCAGGCGGCAGGTGGGAGCACGCGTTGATTGTTCCCGACGACTTGCCGCGCGGCAAGTACGACATCCGTCTCTTCGTGCAATGCGATGAAAAATTCTGCGTTGGGCATGCGGAGCTAACAATCCGACCGCTCGCTCAACTGAACACTTCAAGCGCGGCACCATGAGCCCTGCCGGGCAACAGGCATTCTACTGGCCCTTTCTCGCCACAGGAGACGCGCGGCAGATGGGCTTTCTCAGAGGATTACGCTTTGGGAGATGAGCCTCCGGCGCTGCCGAAAGCAGAGAAAAACGGAAGCTGGCCTGAAAACTCTTAGCACCGGCAGCAAGGAGGCACTAAGCCAACCAAACGACGATGGCTCTCCTTCGCTGCAGCTTCTCACCGGTCTGGTCGCCCAACGCTGTGCAGTCGTCGGTCGTACGCGTAGAGCCGGAGCTGGGCGAACCAGCGAGCCACGGTCAAGCCTTCAATGCTGATGGCTGAGGAACCGCGGAAACATGCGGCGCTCCCCCCGACCACCCGAGCGATGGCTGCTCCGCAAAACGTGCGATGAAAAAGCGGAAAAGCATTGGCTGAGAATATGCCTGGACCTGCTCTGGAAAATGTTGCTATGGTTCCCACTGGGATTTGTTTCGCTTCGCCGCGGGGGTGCTTGGAGGCGTTACCGACCGATGGCCGCATCGCCTTCTTGTCACGCTTCGCCGCTAATAACACCTTGTTTTCGGTTCGGGAATTCTGAGCATGATTCGTACAACTGCATTGCTCGTAACTCTGTTGTGGGGGGGTGCTGTGCTGCTGGGGAATTCGGCCGTGGTGATCGCTCAGACGACAGATTTTCGGATCGAGACTGACGTCCTGGAAGATGGACACGCGCGGCCCGTGGTACAAACGCTCACGCTTTTCCAGGATGGAATCGCCTACGACTTCACTCGCGGTGATGAGGACAACTGCGTCTTAGTCGATCCCCAGCGCGACCGGATCGTACTGATGAATAGCAAGCACCAGTTGCGGACGGAAGTGAGTATCAATGAAATGAAACACCTGATCGAGTCAGCTCGTACTCAGGCCGCTGGCACTTCGCTGGCCGTGTTTCTGATTGGTGCTAGCAAGACGGAGGTCGTCGATGGTGTCGTGAAGGTGGGAGACGAGCATTTGCACTACCAGGCGACGACGCAACGGGTATCGCACCCTGGTGTCGCCACCCTATATCAAGAGTTTGCCGATTCGATGGCGCGGTTGAATGCGTGGGCCTCCGCTGGCACCCCACCTTTCGCCCGGCTAGCCCTCAACCAGGCGGTCGCCGATCTGAATGCTCTGCCCGTCGAGATCAGGCGGTCGATGAAGGTAGGCGGAAAAACGTTGGTGCACATTAGTAGATTGCATCCTACCTGGTTGCTGTCGAAAAGCGATCGCCTGAAAATCTCCGAGGCACAGAAAGGATTGGTGGCATTTACCCAAGTCGACTACGCCACCTTTCAATCGCGTACACGCGCTATCAATAATGAAGTCGCTTCTGGGAATTAGCTAAGCCGTGAGTATTCTGCTGGTCGAAGACGCTCGTACTCCGCAGCTCGCACCGATCACTACCGGACGAGCGGCCTTCAACATCACCGTCGCGTCGTTTTCGCTGCTGCAGCTGGTCCAGCAACTGGGCGCCCCTGTAGCGGCCTTTGTGCGCACCTACCTGCGCGACGTACTGGCACATGACTTTCCCGACGTTCGTCTCATGGGCAGGTCGGCCGATTCGGCGAACGACGAAGGCCCAACGCTGGTGATCAATGCCCGCCTGACCCCTCGTGCAAAAAACCTCGACGCTTTGAGGGAGCTGTGGCAGGATGATACGTGCCGCGGAGTCGTCCGTTGCGACGGTCAGATCGCCGCCGTGGTGCGTCCGGGCTGGACCTGGTCGACGCTCGAGGCGCAAAGCGGCGATCCCTTGGAGGAACTGGTTGGGCAGGAGAGCGACCTGCCGGAACTGGAAGTTCCACTGGAGCTGATGTCGTGGCCGCATGAAGTGATTGCAGCCAACATGGACGCTTTTGATGAGAACATCCGGTTGCGGCTGGCATCCGATCGCTACCGTCAATTGAATGACGGCCTGTTCGTGGCAACAGGTGTGCGGCTCGGTGACTACGTATTGACCGAAACAGCCGCTGGTCCCATCGTGCTGGATGAACATGTGTCGATTGGCCCTTACACTTTATTGCGCGGCCCATTGTACATCGGACCGCGAAGTCGCGTGTTGGAGCATGCAGCAATCAAGGATGCTGTCTGCACGGGGCACACGACGAAGATTGGCGGGGAGGTCGAGGCTTCCGTGATCGAAGCCTACACCAACAAACAGCACCACGGTTTTTTGGGACACAGCTATTTAGGCAGTTGGATCAATCTGGGCGCGGGAACCTGCAACAGCGATTTGAAGAACACCTACGGCACGGTCAACATGGAGTATCCAGGCGGCAAGATGGCGACCGGCATGCAATTCCTGGGGTGTGCCATGGGGGACTACAGCAAGACGGCCATCAACACCGGAATCTTCACTGGGAAGGTGATCGGTGTGTGCAGTATGATGTACGGCTTCGTCACCAGCAATGTGCCAAGTTTCGTCAACTATGCCCGCTTGTTCGGCCAACTAGCCACACTTCCACCGGAAGTCATGGTGGCTACTCAACAGCGGATGTTCCGGCGGCGCAATGTGGAGCAGCGCCCGTGCGACATTCGCTTGATCCACGACATGTATCGCATCACCCAAAGCGAACGTGACCGCTACGGCGACGAACTGGCATTGTGAGCCAGCTCCGCCGACTCTTCCGCCGCGGCCGTTTCAACTGGCTCGTCCCCCTCTCCCTGATCGCTCTTGACGATCGGGCCGAGAATCTCCACGGCTTTTTTGCCTTTGAAAGCACCGGCGCGCGCTTGAAATTTCCCCACTCCCGCTACCTCGACCTCGAGCGGTTCGCGAATGTCCTTCTCCGTGGTGACGATGTCTCCCACTTGGAGGTTCAATAGATCCACGGTGGAGATCGAGCTGCGTGCCATCGTTACGATCAGCTCGACGACAGCACCGGAGAGCAGTTTCTGAATCTGCCGCTGCGTCGCCGGTGTCGATTTGGCGGAAGCATAGCTGATCCAATTGTTCGACGTCAGTCGCGAGCCGATCCGCTCGATCGTATTGAAGGGGATGCACAGATTCACCATACCTCGCGCCTTCCCCATGACCAATTCAAAGCTGATGAGCACCACCACTTCGTTGGGCGGCACGATCTGTACCAACTGGGGATTCGATTCGATGCGCTCCAAAGAGATCTCCATGGCGATAGCATTTCGCCATGCGGTGACCAGTTCCCGCAGAAGCGTATTGATGACCCGCGAAGCCAATCGCTGCTCGATTTCGCTCAAGGGACGCTTCAGGGCCGATTCGGGGCTGGGATGGCCCCCAAGCATACGGTCGATAATCGGATAGAGAATGGTCGGGCTGATATCGAGGATCCAGTTCCCCTCCAACGGCTTGGGACGCAGGACGCTGAAGCAGGTAGGAATCTCCAGGCTGTAGACGAACTCGCTGTAGGTAAGCTGGTCGACACTGATGAGCTTTGTTTCCACGATTGTCCGCAACAGGGCGGAATAGGAGGCACCGAGATTGCGAGCGAACCCTTCATGTACCGATTGGAGCGCACGCATCTGTTCTTTGCCGACGCGCTCAGGACGTTTAAAGTCGTAGGCGACGATCCGTTGCCGCGGTTGTGGACTACCGCCAGAGGTGCTATCGCGCTGCCCTCCTTCGGGATTCTCACGCATCTGGCCAGCGTCCATGCTGCGCAGCAAATCTTCCACGTCGGCGCGTTCCAATTCGTCTTTTGCCATCCTGGCATTCTCCGCTGATGATGGTGTCCGATGCGAGCCAGCGCGGGAGGATCGCGCGGCGGCGCTGGATTACGTGCGAATTTGCCCTTCCCCGAGAACCAAGTATTTGTAGGTCGTCAGTTCACGCAGTCCGCATGGGCCGCGGGCATGGAACTTATCCGTACTGATACCGATCTCCGCCCCCAATCCGAACTCGCCGCCATCATTGAATCGTGTGCTAGCGTTGACCATCACGGCACTGGAATCGACCCCTGCGCAGAAGCGTCGCGCGGCCTGCAGGCTTGAGGTCACGATCGCATCGGTATGATGGGAGCCATAACGGTTAATGTGCTCAATGGCCTCGTCCAGGCTATCGACGATCTTAACACTGACGATCGGCCCCAAATACTCGGTGGCCCAGTCCGCCTCGGTAGCCGGGACGGCAGAGGGAAATTGGCGACAGACACGTTCGTCCCCGCGAATCTCGACTCCCTGGTCCGCCAACGCATTCAACACAGGATGAAGCAACCGCTGCACGCTCGCCGAATGGACCAGCAGGCTTTCGCATGCATTGCAGACTCCCATCCGTTGGCACTTTGCATTCACTGTGATGGCGACCGCCATATCGACTTCTGCCGACTCATCAAGATAGACGTGGCAGTTTCCATCAAAGTGTTTGATGACAGGCATCCGAGCTTCACGCACCACTCGTTCGATCAGGCTCCGCCCGCCGCGCGGAATGGCGACATCAATGTAATCGTCCAAGCTGAGAAAATGCCCCACCGCCTCCCGATCGGCAGTTTGAACCAACTGGATCGCTTCCCGGGGAATGCCAAACTGCGGAGCGATGCCAGCCATAACATCCACCAGCGCCGACGACGAATGCCGTGCTTCCTTGCCACCGCGCAGAATAACAGCATTTCCGCTTTTGACGCAAATCGCTGCCGCATCGACCGTGACATTCGGTCGCGATTCATAGATGAAAAATACGGTTCCCAATGGGACACGTACCTTCTGAATTTCCAACCCATTTGGTCGGCGGAAACCTTCGATCACCTCACCAACGGGGTCGCGCAAGGCAGCGATTTCGCGGAGGGCGTCGGCCATTACCGCAACTCGCTTGGCGTCGAGTTTCAGTCGATCGATGGCTGCCTCAGTAAGACCATAACTGGGCGCGGCCTCCAAATCCAAGGTATTGGCGGCAAGGATGGGATCGACATTCTCCTCCAAAGCCTCGGCGGCGGCGCGCAGCCAAGCGTCCTTCGCCGCCGCAGACAAGGAAACCAGCTTTCGCGATGCCAGACGCGCTTGCTCAGCCGTCTTTCGGCAGTACTCCTGCAGGTCTTCTCCTTGGACATCGATTGACGTAGCCAACGATTTCATCCCTTCTGTGAATCCTCCGGACCAAACGATCGTTTGCCGTGGGAGTATCGCCGAAAGTACCATAAGCGGTCAACATCACCGCCGCGAACTTCGCCCAGACAACTCCGATTGTAGCGCCGCGATCTCGGAGTCAGGCACCAGCGTTCCGCTCAAATCGCATCTCTCCAGCTTCGGAAGCAAACGCAACTGGGGCACCACGGCCGCCGTTACTCGGGTTTCCCCCAGCCACAGCGTGTGCAGATGGCGAAGCTGCGTCAAACCCTCCAGCGCCTCATCATCGACCCTACAGCCTGTCAGATCCAGCTCCTCGAGGCCTTCCAGTTCGAAAACCCGTCGCAATGTTCGCGGGCCAACCGTCGTCCCCTCCAAGCTTAACCGACGCAGATGGCGGCACTGTCCGATCCACTGCAAATCGTCGTCGGTGCCATTGGTGAAACTAAGATCGAGCCACTGGCAATTCTCGGCAACTCGCCCGATGTGTGCCCAACCTTGAGGGTGGAACTTGCTCCCGCACAACACCAGGTCGCGCGGCCGTGCCGCGGATGCGGCAAGCTGCTCCATCTGATCCTCGGTAACGATCAGCAGGTCCTGGTACCGCTCCTTGGCTTCCTCTTCCTGCCGGCCCAGTAGATCGACCAGGCCCGTGGAGCCCCCCTTTCCGCGATAGACATCCGCCACCGTCGCCATCAACACGCGTTTTTTCTCGTCGCCCGCTAAATCCATCAAAGCATGGGTCAATCCCAGAGCGTGAGCGTAGAGCAAGCTGATTTGGGGATTCGTCTTCCAGTCGTGAAGGCCGGCCGATGCGTAGGCTGGCCAACTGGGCCAAAAACCATCGCGAACACCGCGGTAACGGGCCACCTGCACGCGCGGAGCATCGATGCCTCCCACGGTCCAAAAAGTCCCGCGGGAGCGGAGCGATTCCATGTACAACGCGACTCCTTCGACGAGCCAGATATCGCTTTCGCGGCCCGGAAGCGTATCATCCACGCTGCAGCGCTGTTGCAGCAATTGGTGCGTCAATTCGTGCTGCAACGTTTCGCTCAACCCTTCGCCAGGATAGAAGAAACTTTTCCTTAGCTCAGGGTGGTAGTACCCCACCGACACGGCGATATTGGCTTCCTCGCCTCCCAGAAGATGCAGATACTCGGTCCGATCAGCGAATAGATAGACCTCCGCTCGTGGGGGGCGCTTCAGCGGCTGAGGGTTGTTGCCCTCGAGCTGTTCACTTAGCCAACCTGGTGGAGCCCACAGGGGATAGAAAACTTGGCTCCACAACGCATGGAATAATTCTAGTTCCTCGATCACTTGCCCCGTGATATCCGCTGCGGCACGGCTGGTGACTCGAAAATGTGCCGAAGTGGAGGTGCGGTAAGAACGCGCCGGCCACTGAAAAAGTGGTTCGGTCACCCGTCCCATTCCAACGCGAGAGGGGCTGGTCAACGCGGCCGGCAGGCTTCCCAGAACGCGTGCCGCCAACGCGTGGTCGGGGTTTTCGCGCAACGTTCGCCACAGCAAGCGAAAAGCGTCATGCTCTCGCCCTTGCCTAGCTGCTTGCTGCGCCATCTCGTAAAGCTGGTCGGCGAACTGCCGCCGCGTCGCGTTGAAGGCACGTGCAAAACTGCGCGCCGCGGGCGCTGCCACGGTTTCGTCGGCCAACGGAACGGGCAAATACAGAACCGTCCAATCCTCACGGGGCGGAATTATCCATGCGTCGAGCTGCTGGATTGCCTCTTCCACGCGTAGCTGGTCGGCAATGTCCCTCAGCCGCGATAATTCCTCGTCGAACCACGTGGGGTTACCACCGCGCAGGATGGTAGCCACCGACGGCGAGTCGCCAAAAACGGGCCAGCTGGCCAGGGTGAATAGGAGCACGCTGGCGACGAAGAACCGCCACCAACGCACCGCCTTCCACCATGGACTGGTTTCATCGTCGGCAGAGGAGTACAGACGGTGCATAGTCGATTCGCGTGCTGGAGTCTGAAGGACCGAATGGCGAGCAAGCCGAGCACGGTGAGCTGCCGACTGCCGCTCGCCGCCAACCACTGCTAAGGTCGGTGTCGGTGTAGGGCGAAGTCCGATGCATAGGGTAGATTCTAGAGTAACGATCTGTTCACCGCAGGCACGACCGCGGTCGTAATCTCGATCGGCCTACGCGCGGCTTTTTACCTGTATCATTATACTTTTCGCTAATGTGGTAGAGGGAAAGTGGCGACTGCAGTGACGTGCGGGGCCGGCCAGGACGGCCTGAAATCTGCTACGATCGGCAATAGCGCGATCATTGCCTGCCGCACAATCCTAACAACCGCACACTCCTAGCAGTTCGACGACGCTCGCCGGCGACAATCTCCATCGGTCGCGATCCGTTCATTGTTCGATAGCAGGGTTTTCATGAATTTAGCAGGCACATCCAATCTGACTTGGCCATCAATCCCCGCGGCGGACGGCCACGTTGCCGTACCAACTGGTGATCCAGCGGCAGTACAGCGGCATGTTGTTTCCACCACCCAGCGTGGCTGGCCCCTCGCCGTGTGGCTAGTCCTGACGGCGCTGGTCGGCTGCCGCCCGGCGAACACTACGCCGTTCGACTTGAGTCAAGCGACGTATGTGGGCAGTCAGGTATGCGCGGACTGCCATCGCGAAGAAGTGGAGAAGTACCGTGGCTCCCATCACGACATGGCCATGCAACGAGCGACCGAACAGACGGTGCGGGCGGACTTCGATAACGTCAAGATGGAACACCACGGCATCGTCAGCACCGCCTACCGCGACGGAGAGCGTTTCATGATACGTACCGAAGGACCGGACGGAGAGCTACACGATTACGAAATCAAGTACACCTTCGGATGGGAGCCGTTGCAACAGTACATGGTTGAGTTTCCTGCACCGGGTAGGAAAGACGACGGCACGCTTCCGCGTTTGCAAGTACTGCGGCTGAGCTGGGATACGGAGCGACGACAGTGGTTCTATTTGGCACCGCCCGACGTCTCCGAAAAACTGGCTCCCGATGATGACCTGCACTGGACCGGCATTGCTCAGCGATGGAACACGATGTGCGCCGAATGCCACAGCACGAATTACCAGAAAAACTTTCTTCCCTCTTTTGAACTTGAGGAACACGCGTCGGGCGAAGTACAGCAACCAGATTCCTCGATCGGCTGGTCGCCAGGCGAGTACCATAGCACGTTTTCCGAGATCAACGTGGCGTGCGAAGCCTGCCACGGCCCGGGCAGTGTCCATGTCGAATTGGCACAGCAGTGGTTTCCTGGCTGGAGCCGTGAGCGAGGCTACGGATTGGCCAATCTCAAGCGTTCCCCGGAAGACCAGATTCAGTCCTGCGCACCGTGCCATAGTCGTCGCAACGTCGTGCACCCCGGGTTTCAAGCCGGCGACAACTACTACGACTACTACAGCAACGAATTGTTATTAGAGCCGATCTATTATCCGGACGGCCAGATTCTCGATGAGGATTACGTCCATGGATCCTTTATTCAAAGCAAGATGTATCACAAATCGATTCGCTGTACCGATTGCCATGATCCCCACTCCGCCCGCTTGAAGGCTGTGGGCAATGCGGTGTGTACGTCATGCCATCAGCACCCGGCCGCCAAATACGACTCGGTGGGACATCATTTTCATCAACCGGGATCGCCGGGGGCACAATGCGTCAATTGCCACATGCCGGCCACGACCTATATGCAAGTCGACGCGCGGCGTGATCACTCCATTCGCATTCCGCGTCCGGACCTCAGTTCGCCTTTGGAGACGCCGAATGCTTGTACCGGTTGTCATGTGAATCCGGAGAATGTCTCCCAGGAGAAGAGAGACAAGCTCAAACTCTATCAGGACTGGATGGCGGCTGCCCGTCAGGGGGACGAAGAGGTGGCTGCCGAATTACACCGGGCCAACCAGTGGTGCGACGCCGCTTGTCAGCAGTGGTATGGTGAGCAGCGGCAGCAGCCCGTTCATTTTGGTGTCGCTTTGGACGCGGGACAGGAACAGGATGCCGATGCGGTGCCGAAACTCCGTCAACTACTGCGGACGGGGGGAAGCGAAGGACCGGCCATTGCGCGAGCCACTGCCCTGGAACTGCTGGCACGGTTGGATGCCTCGGCAGCGTGGCAGGAGGCGAGCCGTGCCGCAGAGGATGAGCATCCGTTGCTGCGCGCCGCCGCAGCGCGGGCATTGGCCGTGGGTGGCAATCCCACGCGGAGTGTCCACCGCCTTGAGCAACTATTGGCCGATCCCGTCCGTAGCGTCCGTGTGGAGGCGGCACGCAGCTTGTTGGACATGCCACGACAACTCCTTTCTCCCAGTCGGGCCGCGGACTTTCGCAAGGCATTGGAGGAAATGGCCGCTGGGTTGCGTTACAACAATGATCGTTCTGGCGCTCACCTGGCCTTGGCCCTGATTGCTGAAAGCCAAGGTAGGTTGCAACAAGCAATTCGCCACTACGAAAACGCGATTGCCGTCGAACCACGCGTCACCGGACCGCGAACGAACTTAGCCGCCCTGTTGGAACGCACCCTTCAGCATCCGTCGGCTGAAACCGAGACGGCAGCAGCGATACACCAGAGGGTCCACCAACTGCGCAAAGAGGAACTGGCGCTGTTGCAGCGCGATGTCGAGCTGCTTCCAGATGCCGCTGCCATCCGATACCGCTACGGACTGGCGTTGTACCTCGACGGGCAAGCGGAAGCCGCTGCCGAGCATCTGGTGGCTGCCGCGACACTCGAGCCGACGGCCGCGGCCTATGCTCAGGCCGCTGCGCTGTTGTTCGAGCATTTGCAAAAGTGGGACGACGCGTTGTACTGGGCGCGAGAAGCCGTCAAGCGCAACCCCGAGGACCCAGCCAACACCGTGCTTTTGCAGCGAATTGCGCAGGCCGCGGGGCAGGCGACGAACGATTCGCCCGCATCGCGTGCCCCCTGAGCGGCGTGGGAATGTGCAGCCGGAGCGTCCCCGGCAGGACACTACTGCCCAATCCCGCAGAATCGCAAGATGTCCGCCGCACTCGCCCGATAGCCGGTGTAAAACGAACCAAATTCCCCGTACTTCGCGCTGGCCTCATCAAAACGCATGCGGTAAACGATGTCTTTCAGGTAGTCAGGGCGGCGGGCCCACAAGGTGACCCCCCATTCCCAGTCATCCAAGCCTACCGAAACAGTAACGATCTGCGTCACCCGGCCCGCAAACAGCATCCCGCTCTGCGCGTGCTCGGCCATCATTTCATTTCGCCGCGAAAAGGGAGTGGTAAACCAGTTCGCTCCCACCACGCGACTCTTATTCATCGGGTAGAAACACAGCGCTGGCCAATCGGGTAGATCGGGAGTCAGCCGCTGGGCATTCATCATCGGCAACCGCTTCTCGTAGGCCGCCACTTTGGCCGCAAACGCAGGAGAATTGGGGTCTTCTCCCCCACGCTTCAATCTCTCCGCATACTGCTCCGGCGAAGGAACGTATTCGGAGATCTCCGTGAGGGACACGAACGAATAAGTGGGTGACAATCCACGCCCCAGTGGACCGGCCATCAGTTGTTGATGCAAACCTTGCAGTTTCAATGGGTCAGGGTCGAAAAGAATCAACCCGAAATCGGCTTTATGACCGGCGACGAGAAACGATTGCATCCGCACGGGAGCCTGATCGCGTTGAGGATCGAGCAGATGAAGGAATACCTCGGTGCCCGCCGAGATTTCCGCAGGAGAGAGGTGGGCCAGATTACTTCTATCGAAGCGGTAGAAGAGGTGCAGACAATGCCACCCTACGGTCGGCTCCACTCCCGGTTCTGGCAATTCCGATGGGGGGACTGGTCTCGACATGGTAATTCCGTCACTCCTTTGCATCTACTTCACGGGTGATGATCAATAAAGCTTTGCCGTCGCACAGGCATCCGGTCCAGACAGGTCGCCATTGGTTTTCCCACGCGCCGTCAGGAACAGAGCTTGCTCTCCTCCGACAGGCACCGACAGCGATCGCCGTCGGTGCCATTATGTGCCAATCACTAAAATCCTTCGAGTGCGGTTAAACTCGCTATTCCGCCTCACCCCGCACCGGCCAGTTAGGATCCATGCGGTGTTCGCGGTCCAGGATCTCCACCGCACGGCGCACAATCTCTGGATGCTGTGCGGCCACATCACGCGCTTCGCCCACGTCGGATTCCAGATCAAATAAGCGCACCGGCCCGTCGAACATCGGCTGCCGAATGGCTTTCCAGCGTCCAAAACGGACTGCTTGGGCCGTACCACGTTCATGAAACTCCCAGTAGATGGGAGTGGTGCGCGTTGCATCTAGCCTGCCATCGAGTAGCACCGAACTAAAATCCTCACTATCCAATTCGTGATTGTTGGGTAACGGAGCCCCGGTGATGGAGGCAAACGTCCGAAAGAAGTCACCGAAGTACCATGGCCCGGTTGCTTCCCCACCGGGAGCAATGTGATTGGGCCAGCACGCGATCATGGGGACCCGAATCCCGCCTTCGGTCAAATCGCGTTTGTAGCCGGTGAGGGGACCATTGGAATCGAAGAAGTCCGCATCGTGGCCACCTTCGTGATGAGGGCCATTGTCGGAGGTAAAGAGAATCAATGTCTGCTCGGCCAGTCCCAATTGGCGGACCGTTTCCACCAACCGATGGCAGTCCCGATCGATATTGCTGATCATCGCCGCGAACCCTTTCTCGGCATCAGGCCATGGGCGAGTGGCATATTCCCCCCAGGTGGGCACCTCCATCCCGTCGCTGCCAGCTTCATTGTTCGCGTGCGGAACGTTCATTGCGTAGTATAGAAAAAACGGTCGATCGCGGTGGCGCTTGACGAATTCGATCGCCGCATCGGCCAATAAGTCGGGTGCGTACTGCACGCGCTTTTGGGCAACACCTCGACCGTGTTGCGGTTGGCCCGGTTGTTGAAAGGGTTTCCATTTCTTGGCTACCTCGTTTTCCAAACGTACCACCATCGCATTGCGAATCAGGAATTCGGGGTAGAAGTTGTGAGCATGCCACATGTCGACGTAGCCGAAAAAATGGTCGAAGCCGACCTGGTGCGGATTGGTCAAGTCGTGTGGCGTTCCCACCCCCCATTTACCAATGCACCCGGTGGCATACCCTGCGGATTGGAGCATGGAAGCGATCGTGGGGTAACCTGAGGGAAGAACGATCGGTTGCAACGAATTACCACGAACGGGCGTATGCCCCGTATGCTGGCCGGTTAACAGAACGCTGCGCGATGGGGCACAGACCGTGCAGCCGGCATAAAACTGAGTGAACCGCACTCCTGCGGAGGCCAGGGAATCCAAATGCGGCGTTTTCAAAACGCTTTGTCCGTAGCAACCAAGGTCACCATATCCTAGGTCATCGGCCAAAATCAAAATAATATTCGGTCGGTCGGACCTGTCGGCCGAATAGGCCAGCATCTCTTCGGTGATGCCACCTAGCCATACCGTCAGGAGAACAACGGACAACGCCATTGCAGGACGAAGGGTGGGAAGGAAACGGGCCCGATAACAACCACGACCATGGACGGACGCCGCACCAGCATCGAGAACAATCTTTTTCATCGCCTATTGCCTAGTGATGAGTATGAGCCTGGAGAAGCGCTCGCCGAGCAGTCGCCGCGCCCTTGCGCAGGGCATCGACGAAATGGAGCACTTGGCCATAACACCTTGAACGGAACTGGGGGGGGATAACTCGCACCTGTTGGGCCGGCAACGGGGCGGCTCGCATGCGCGCCTTATACGCTTCATCGCCGCGGAGAAAGTCGACATAGTCTCCGCGACGTTGGCAGGTACGGTGGATGGCAGCGATAAACATCATCCTTCCTGGACTGAGGCGGGCATGATAGCGAGACCAACCTAGCTGATAAAAATAACGGTTCTGTCGAGAATCGACCAGGCACAGCAACACACCAATGACTGCTCCACGATACTTCAGCCGGACCGCCTCGCACGCTCCCTGGGAACCCAACGCGGAGGCCATCGAGTAGAGGAATCGTTCCATCTGCGGCGAGTTCAGCGAATCCCTTTCTGGACGTGCCGACCAGTTTTGACGGTGGAGACTCAAGCATTGCTCAACGGCTTCGGCAAGCGCTGGCGGCCGGTCAAGGAATTCCAACTGAAGTGAGTTCCCTTCGTGGATGCGGTCGAACAGTCGGCGTGCCGTTCGCCGTTCATGGCGAGACGTTCGCTGCAACAGGGCTTTCCACCCACCGGTGCAATCCAACCGCCACGTATTGATCCGCCGCAAGGCCGTGACTTCATGGCCGCAGGCTTGCAACGCCTGCAACCAACGCTGCGTTGACTCATCGTCGCAGCTCAAACCATCCCAGACCCCGAATTGGGCATGTCGCGGCCAGATCTCCGTCCGAAAGAAATCGCTCAGTAACGCGTATCCCGCCTCACGATGGTCCTCAGAAATCAATACCCCTTGATAATCCGAACAGGCGTGCTCATCTCCCAGCAACCGCAAACAGCGCCACCCCGACCAATTGCGCTGGATGTAGCAAGGGACGATTCCTACCAGGTGTTCACCGTGCTGCACGACGACGATGCATAAACGCTTGCGCGCATCTTGCATGCTCTGCCACCAAGATTCGTACCACGCGGGGGATTGCATCGGGGTGGGGGCCAGCCGATGCCAGGCATGAAGCATCGCGGCCTCGGTCGGCCACTGGTCAAGCACTTCGATGCGCAAAGCCATGGGATTGGGGACTTTGTGTAGCTATGCTCATGAGTTTGGAGTCACGGTCTGCTGGCTATTCCACGGAATCAAAGCCACTGGCACCCTCCCGAACATCCATTTTTGCAGAAAGGTCGGATTCCGGTTAAGTGTGGTACGCGGTCACGGTTACTGCTGGAATTCATCCACTTTTTTGCGCTCTCGTATCAACTCCTCGGCGGCTCGCAGTAGAATAAGCAGCATGAACATCAGAATTGTTCCCGCCTGAACGTTATCCTCAAGACCTGCTACTGTGTCCTGTCGAGGTTTTTGCATGAAAAACTCCCTAGGATGTCGTTGGACAGCACCGTTATCGATGTTATTGGCCGTAGGCGCGATTTCAGTGGCCCTGGCATCCGAGCCATCTATGCAAGGCGAGCAATGGTCGCGCTTTCGCGGCCCCGAAGGCCGGGGCGTGGAGCCGAATTGCACGGTCGACTTGCCGTGGAAACCGGCTGACGTCGCTTGGGAGATCACTCTGCCGGGACGCGGCAACGGTTCGCCCGTCGTGTGGCACGACCGCGTTTTCCTGATGAGTGCTGACCCAGATTCGGCGGACCGATTTCTGCTAGCGTACGATGTCACAACCGGACAGGAGCTGTGGCGACGCGATTATCCGTCCCAACCACATCATCTCCACCAGCGGAGCAGCTATGCGTCCAGCACCCCGTGCGTCACCGAGCAGGCCGTCTATTTCACTTGGGGGAGTCCGGAGAGCGTTGTACTCAAAGCTTTGACCCATGACGGAGAGGAGATTTGGAGTCGGGACTTAGGCCCCTATGTCAGTCAACACGGATACGGAGCCTCACCAGTCGTCTACGGCGACAAGTTAGTGCTGTTCAACAGCCAGCAAGCGGAACAGTTGCCACCTGGGGCAACGCCCGGACAATCACGTGTGCAGTGCTTTGACGCACGAACAGGCCAAACACTGTGGGAAACGCCGTTGACCACTACCAGGGCGTGTTACGGTATTCCCCTGCTGTACACGACCGAAGAAGGGGAACAGGCCATACTGCTCAGCAATACAGGTAATGGCATCTTCGCGCTGAGATTGGAAGATGGCAAACCGTTATGGAACCAGCCGGTCTTCTCCAAAAGGTGCGTCTCGTGCCCGCAAATTGCCGGTGAGTTGGCGATCGGCACGGAAGGATCCGGTGGCGGCGGCAATATTCTCTTTGCGGTCCATCTGCACGGAGACCATCGTGTGGCTTTCAAAATCGACCGTTCGGCTCCCTACGTGCCCAGCCCAGTTGTGTTCGGAAACCACCTCTATCTATGGGAAGACCGCGGAATCGTCTCGGTCGTCGATTGGCGCAGCGGAGAGGTGCTGAACCGCAAGCGAGTGGGCGGCAATGTCTCCTCCTCGCCGGTGATCGCTGGTCGGACGTTGATCGGAATATCCGAAGAGGGAACGGTTACTTTTCTCTCGGCAAGCCCGGAGTTGGAGACGGTTGGCGAGATCGAGTTGCATGAGACCACACGGGCCACGCCAGTGGTGCGACCCAACTATCTCTTGATCCGTACCACGTCTCGATTGCTGCGCGTCGGCAAGCCATAACTCGCGGGAGCCGCTGGTGCCGATCCCCCGGGAGGACTGCACCTACCAGTAGTGGAATTCGCCAGAATTCCCATATACTCAATAGGACCACAGGGACGGCATGAGCACGCCCCAGCTACAATGGTGATCATTACTGATCCGCTTGCGGGGCGTCCCACAATCGTCAGGGCCTCAATTCGCCCCGTAGGGGCAGGGCCATGAAAGCCCAGGGCAGAGCGACAGCGGCGTAGCCGCTGGAAGCGCCGCCCTGGGAGAACAAATGCCCAACCATCGTAGCCCTGAAAGGGCGCCCCAATTCTGCCTTACGTCCTGGACCTACATAGAAACCGTAGCCGCCGCCAGAGGACGATCAAGCCGCCGCCACCGCGTCGGCCCTAGTTGTCGTCGCGTAGCGACGCCGTGATGGTAGCTCGGTCACTCATGGCCGGGGCGTCGGGGCCCGCAATTTTTCCCAATCCGTCGCGTGGCGACGCGGTGTGGCGCTGTCTGGCGATGTGCAGGCAGAGCCTGCAAGGCATTGAGTTCCCAGGCGGAGCTTGGGAACCAGAAATGGATCGAAGAGGGCGCTCCAGTTGGCCAATCGCTGGAACGACGCATCGCGCAGCGATTGGTAATCCCAGCCCATCTCGCCCAGCAACATAATGGCCTGGTCGACCGATTCGTAATGCTGTTGGTAATCGACCGAAAAGCTGGTCGAGGAGGATGCCGAACCGTTCCACGTGGACGTGTCATCAGCGGCCAGACTGGCCGATGCGATGCCGTTGCGGGACGGAGTGGTAGGTCATGCTGCGGCTCATGGGCGCGAGGGATTCAAATACCTTCGCTGCATCGATAGGTCGCCCCTTCAGGGCGATCAGGGATCGTGGGGATCCTCTGCCACCCAGGGCGTCGGCCGCATGCGAGCGGTGCTCGCTTGACGGCCTTGCCCCGGGCTAGTTTGGTCTGGCCCCTGCGGGGCGTTGCCGCCAGGCTACGGTGCCGACAGAGCTTCGCTCAAACTCTACACTCGGAAGGACCATTGTGGAGCGCGATTTCCATTCACACAGCCGGTTGAACAACTCGGCCAACCGCCGAACAGTGATATCGAGACGGCATGCTGAAGCCACGACGACTCACCAGCCCGCGGATTCTAAATTCGTATTGGGGAGACACTTGTGTTAACCCAAATGGTGGGTAACACCAAACTGCCCCGAAGAGGGAACGGTTACTTTTCTCTCGGCAAGCCCGGAGTTGGAGACTGTTGGCGAGATCGAGTTGCATGAGACCACACGGGCCACGCCAGTGGTGCGACCCAACTATCTCTTGATCCGTACCACGTCTCGATTGCTGCGCGTCGGCAAGCCATAACTCGCGGGAGCCGCTGGTGCCGATCCCCCGGGAGGAGTGCTCGGGGGCAACAGACAGGTCTCCCGCCTGGGTGATCGATCGCTGGCAAGGCCGCAGTACGACCATTCCTACCCCGGCAAACACGCCGGCACACCCTCAAAGTAGCGTCACCACGGCCGGCGGATAGTGTCCATCGACGGGATGGCTACGGTTTCTGAAGCGACTCCGATCGCTCGCGCTGCCAAACCTGCTTCATCCGCTCGATTTCCTCTCTGGCTCGCTGACGCGCAAGTTGCTCCACTTCTGCAATTCTCGCCTCCGCCTCATGCAACTGTCGAGTGCGCTGCTCCAAGATATCGCTTTGCTGTTCCAACCGACTACGCATCTCGTGCAACTCACGTTCTAACGCATGGCGTTGTTCCATCATTTCAGCAACCTGATTCCGCAATCGCTCAGCGCCCTCCTGTTCGCGGTGAAGTTGTTCCACCTGTTGTTGCAAATGTTCAAGTTGCAACGAATGAATCTTCTCCGCAGCCTGGTTCTCAAGTTTGGCAATCTCAAGCTGTGCCCGCAATTCCACGTTCTGGCGCATCAACTCCATCATCTTCTCGAATACCGGTGACTCCGTTACGCGCTTCCATGCATCGAGAAACCCGTCGCCAACTGCGTGGTGACCGCTGTGATAACTGCCCCCGTCGTGATCCGGCACAGGGGGGTGAGCAGGTACAGGCGGTCTCCAAGCCGGACCGCCGCCATGCGCCGCGCCTGGCGGGCCAAAACTAGGAGAAGAAGGCGGAGGAAATGGCGGGGGTACTGGGTTTCCCCACTGCCGATTCGGGGGCGGCACGGGAGAAACATCAGGCTTGTGGGCCTCGGACATCTGTTTTTTCTCTGGCGGCACCATGGGAGGTTTCGCCGGTTGGCGGGGAGCCGATCGCTGATGGTCAGGCCCCGGGCGACGTTTCTTCTCCGTGTGACCTTTCCGAGTCGGTGCCGGCGCTGCCTCCTCCGTCGTCTGGTGCTTCATGTTGTAAGGTGGCCGTTCTTTCTTCGGCGCTGGGCGGCGATCGCTGACCACATCGGTCGCTGTCGCTTCGGTGGAATCCGCGATGAGGTCCGGAGAGGCTGCCGCCACGCCGCGAGGCATGGTCCCTGACACCGCCAGGATCATCATCAGGCCCCAAGGACAAGCCATCGTCAACCTGAGACGACAGCCGGCGGACTCCGAAAATACCTGGGCACCTTGCCCCCTGTCTCGGCATACAGGACTTTGGTACATGCAACTTGCTCCTGGTAATATTCGCTCGGTGGGAACGCGCGTTTTGGTTGGGGTGCAGCACGTCGATACAACAAATCGTATTACGGTGAAATTGATTGTACGCGGCCACCGGGAGGGAAGCAAACGGCGCTTATTGCGTGGGTAGCGTTCCCTGAGCAGCGACGTCCCCGCGGAGACAGCGCTCCTCGCCGTCAACAATGATGGACCGAGTCCGCCCCTGCCAGTGGCACCAGTTGCCGGCAGTATGCTGGTTACCAGTTCTCGCTCGGGGCGAGAAGAACCTCACGGTGGCCGCTGCACCCAAGGGCACCTGGACGGTGGTGCGGGCGAGCCAACGTCGACGTCTTCGCGGCACGCCGCACCGCGGCTCAGTGCGCACGCGGCCCCTGCCAAGCCAGGCGGTGGATAACCCGCAGCGCTCCGAGCGCATCGGACAGGCGCAGTTTGCTCTGTCCGTGACGTCGTGAATGAAAAACGATCGGAACTTGTCCCACACGGCAGCCTGCGCGGAGCAAGGCGACTAGAATCTCCTCCAAGAAACCGTAGCCATTGCACCGGATCGAATTCAGATCGATGCGTCGGAGTGCGTCGACGCGGTAGCAACGATAGGAACCACTACAATCGCTGATGGGCAGTCGCAACACGCGGGTCGCGTAGGTATTCAACGCCCGACTGATCCATCGACGGTGCCATGGCAGCCCATCGAATCCTCCCCCCGGCTCGTACCGCGAGCCGACCACCACGTCGTAATCTTCTTCCCTGCATTTGCGCAGCATCGAGGGGATGGCCGCCGGATCATGGCTCAAGTCGGCATCGAGGTTGATCACCAGGTCGTAACCGTTCTCGATGGCGTACTGCAATCCTTGACGGATGGCCGCACCGAGCCCTTTCCGTTCATAACGAGTGATCAGCTTTATCGCCGGGTCATGCTCTGCTCGCTGGGCAACGATTTCACCGGTCCCGTCCGGCGAATGGTCGTCGACCACCACGATAGCGGAGCGGGGAGCGACCTCTCGTAACCGATCGAGCATCGGACCAATGTTGTCCCCCTCGTTGTACGTGCACAGCAGGATCAGGATACGATCGGTATCGGACTGGCTCCCCTGCGAGCCGGTATTTAAGGACGCGTTCATGCAACGTGTGCCTGTCGGGCATGCGGAGGTGCGGTTTCCCTTACTTAACCACGATGTTCACCAGGCGACCGGGTACCACGATCTTCTTGACCACCTGTTTATTCTCCAGCCAGGGACGGATCCGCTCATCCTCCACAGCCAATCGTTCTAACTGTTCGTTGCTGATGTCCGCCGGAACGGTGATTTTCGCCCGCAGTTTTCCGTTGACCTGGACGGGAATCTCCAGTTCCGTGCTCTTGGTCAACTCGGCACTGTATGCGGGCCACGTTTCATAGGCCAGCGATTCGGCATGACCGAGACTTTGCCACAATTCTTCCGCGATATGAGGTGCAAAGGGAGAGAGCAGTTTGATAAACGCCTCCATGACACTGCGTGGCCGAACCTCTTGCTTGTTGAAAAAGTTGACAAACTCCATCAACCGAGCGATGGCGGTATTGAAACTCATCGACTCGATATCCTTCGTCACCGCTTCGATGGTGCGATGCAAAACGCGGTTTTGTTCCGCGGTTGGTTCGACATCTTGCACACTGGGATGCAACGTCACCTCCGCGGCTTTTACGTCGATGAGCATCCGCCACACACGATCGAGGAAATTGCGCACACCGCTGACGCCGGTCATGCTCCATGGTTTCGTGGCTTCCAGCGGTCCCATGAACATTTCATACAACCGCAGCGCATCGGCACCGTACTCGCGCACGATCTCGTCGGGGTTGACGACGTTGCCCCGACTCTTGGACATCTTGTGGGCACGACTGTCGACGCGAATCTCGGGCTGTTCGGCTAGCACGAAGCCATCCCCCTGTTTCTTCACCTGGGTATCGGAGAGCTTCACCGGAGTTACCGGCAGTCCGGTCGAGCGTTCGATCCAGTGCCCTTGTTCATCCTTGTCCACCTCCGTAACACTTACCCAACGATCCGCCTGCCGAAAGGCGGTGTATTCTACCTCGCCCAAGATCATTCCTTGGTTGACCAATTTCTGGAACGGTTCGGCCGTGGAGACATATCCGCGATCGTAGAGCACCTTGTGCCAGAAACGGGCATAAAGCAGATGAAGAACTGCATGCTCGGCACCGCCGACGTACAGGTCTACCGGCATCCACGCCCGCTCTTTGGCAGGATCGACGAACGCTTGGTCATTGCGAGGATCGATGAAGCGGAGATAGTACCAGCACGAGCCTGCCCATTGCGGCATGGTATTGGTTTCTCGGCGATATCGTCGGCCGTCGATCTCCACGTACAACCACTCTGGGGGCGCTTTCTCCAGCGGCGGCTCGGGGCGGCCATGGGGTTTATAGTCGTCCAACTCAGGCAGATCGACCGGCAGGTCGTCCGGGGCGACGGGGCGAATCCTGCCGGTCGGTTTCCCGTGTTCATCGAGTTCGTGCAGGATGGGGAACGGTTCTCCCCAAAAACGCTGACGGCTGAAGAGCCAATCGCGAAGTTTGTAATTGACCGCTTCACGCCCCAGCCCCGATCGCGCGAGGTCCTCCGTAATCCGCCGCTTCACCTCTTCGGTGCTCAAGCCATCATACGGCCCCGAATTGCACGCTGTTCCAGGACCGGCATAACAAGCGGTGCCGGCGAGCACAGCCGCGCGATCGACCTCCTGCTGCTCCCCGGGATCGACCACCGGAACGATTTCCAAACCAAACTGCCGCGCGAACTCATAGTCCCGCTCATCGTGCGCCGGCACGGCCATGATGGCCCCGGTCCCGTAACTGGCCAGCACGTAGTCGGCGATCCAAATGGGGATCGGTCGACCGGTGACTGGATTGATGGCGTAGGATCCGGTGAAGACGCCCGTCTTTCTCTTGGCATCTTCCAAGCGTTCCCGGTCGCTCTTGAAAGAAGCCGCCTGACAATAGGCCTCTACTGCCTCCCGCTGCTCGGCGGTCGTTAGCCGCTGAACAAACTTGTGCTCTGGAGCGATCACCATGTAGGTCGCCCCGAAGAGCGTGTCGGGGCGGGTGGTATAGACGCGCAGAAAGTCGTCCCCCAGTTCGGCCGGAAACCCGGTCCGGTGGCGGGCACTCCTCCACGCCTCGAATTGCTCGGCGGGCCCCAGAAAAAAGTCTACTTCCGCCCCGGTGCTACGACCGATCCAGTCGGCCTGCAGCTTTTTGATCCCAGCCGGCCAATCCAGTGATTCCAAATCATTGAGCAACCGATCGGCGTAGGCGGTAATGCGCAACATCCACTGCCGCAGCGGAATGCGCTGAACGGGATGGTTTCCGCGCTCGCTGCGGCCATCGATCACTTCCTCGTTGGCCAGCACGGTCCCCAAAGCCGGGCACCAGTTGACAAGCGCATCATCCTGATAGGCCAAACGGTGCTTGTCCCGGTAGGCCGCAATGGCTTGCTCCCCCTGAGCCGCAATCTCGTCAGGAATGGGCAACTCGGCAATCGGGCGCCCCTTCTGTTGCTCTTTGTCGAACCAGGTGTCGAAGAGCACCAGAAAGATCCATTGCGTCCAGCGAAAGTATTCGACATCCGTCGTGGCTAATACTCGGTCCCAATCGTAGCTGAATCCGAGCATTTTCAACTGGCGGGTAAACTCCGCTATGTTCCGTTCGGTGGAAACACGTGGCGGAGTGTTCGTCTTGATGGCATGCTCCTCAGCCGGCAATCCGAAGGCGTCGAACCCCATGGGGTGAAGCACCGTTTTGCCACGCATCCGCGCATAACGGCTCACGATATCGGTCGCCGTATAACCCTCCGGATGGCCGACGTGAAGTCCAGCGCCGCTGGGGTAGGGGAACATATCGAGCACATAAAGCTTCTCGCTCGTCGGAAACTCGGGAGTACGAAAGGTCTTCTGACGCTCCCAATACTGCTGCCACTTCGGCTCTATTTCCGCAGGATTGTATTTGGGCATGTCCGTTCTTACTGTCCATTCTTAGCTGTGGGAATCATGTACAGAATCATCGCGCAACACACGAAGTCCGATATTGGCGGTATACGGTAGGTTATCGACGACGATTCGACCAGAGCAGGAGGACGACCAGCAGCTACGACAACCGGTTTCGAGGCGGCAGCTGGCCATGCCCTGGAAATCCTCGCCATCGGCCGCTCCTCATGATAGTCCCCATCCCCCTGGCTCACGATAGCCGGTACTGCCATGCCGTTGGCCGGCAAAGCTAAAGAGGTTCGCATGGCGAGATCGTCGGACCGCACCGCCGGGTACCCGCCGCGGCGGCGTGGAAGTTGGCAGTCGCTCGATGCCGACCTTGCCACCCCATTTCCCTCACGGCCAACTTCTCCGCTGCGCGTTCCCTGTGCGGAGGGAACCAAGTCGATGCGGTAGCCCAACTACTAGAGGGCGGCGAGCCAGGCGCACGCTGCGTCGCACCAGCTCGTCACCCGACGTCGTCGCCATCGAGTTACCCAATCACTCGGCCGTATCCAGGTAAGGATCTTGACCGATCTCGCGCTGGAGTTTCGTTCGCTCGCGCTCGTGATGGAGGAGCATCATGCGGTCGCGGAAATGCTTGCGCTCGACACGCCGTTGGGCCTTGCGAAACAAGCGAGCCATGTGATGGAACGGTCCAGGTTTGGTTTTTCCCAGCTCCGCCAACTCCGCGGCTCGCTTCAACCCGAAACCATTCTTCAGGATATCGTCATCCAAGGAAAGGTACTGCCGATACGATCCGGGGTCTCCCTGTCGACCACAACGGCCGATCAACTGGCGATCGACGCGGGCCGAGTCATGCAATTCCGTACAAATCACATGCATGCCGCCCAGGGCTCGAGTTTCATCTGTCAGCTTGATGTCCGTACCACGCCCGGCCATGTTGGTTGCCACCGTGACTCGTCGGTACTTGCCCGCTTCGGCAACGATCTCCGCCTCCCGCTCGATCTCGTTCGCATTGAGTACCTGGCATTCGATCCCTTCAGCGCGCAGCATCTCCGCCAGCAAATTGGACTTGTCGATCGACCGTGTGCCAATGAGCACTGGCCGCCCCACCTCATGCATCACTTTGACCTCTTCCACGATGGCGGCGAATTTTTGCTCCATCGTGCCGTAGACACGGTCAGGCAACTGCTGCCGTTGGGGGGGACGATTGGTAGGCACTAGCACCACGGGAGTCTTGTAGATTTTGCGCAGCTCCGGGGCACTGGTGGAGGCGGTTCCGGTCATGCCGGCAAGGAATCGATAGCGATGGAAAAGGTCTTGTACGGTGATCCGCGCGGCCTGACCAGTGGGCACCGTCACCTCGACTCCTTCCTTCGCCTCGATGGCTTGGTGAATTCCGTCCCGCCATTTCCGACCTTCTGCTAAGCGGCCAGTGAATTCGTCGACGATGACAATCTCGCCGTCACGGACGACGTATTGCTGATCGAGGTGAAAGTCGCGGTGTACCTTGATGGCCCGTTCAATGAATTCGTAGAGATCAACGAGCGCTACGGTGCGCAGGTCCTCATCGCGAGGCAAGCTACGGACCACAGCCCGGCCCCGACCTGTCAGCTCGATCTTCCGCGTGTCCTCGTCAATCGTGAAATGCTCGTCCACCTCGAATTTTGCCGCATGTTCGGCAGCCCAGCGGAAAGTAGCGATGACCGTCTGCCGCGTTTCGTCGCCGAGCGAGCCAATGATCAACGGCGTGCGCGCTTCGTCGATCAAGATGCTGTCCGCTTCATCCACCAACGCGAAATGCATCGTTCGCTGCACCGGCTCATCTCCCTGGCCCGTCCATCGTTCGGCACTACCATCACCGAGAAAATCCGAAAGAATTCGTCCTTGAGCGCGTAACAAGAGGCGATCGCGCAGGAAATCGAAGCCGAATTCCTTGGCCGTTCCGTAGGTGATGTCGCAGGCGTAGGCCTTGCGCCGCTGGTCCGGTGAGTGATCAGTGAGGACAACCCCCACTGACACGCCCAGTAGCTCATAGATGGGACGCATCCACGACGCGTCGCGCTCGGCCAAGTAATCGTTGACCGTGGCTAGGTGAGCCCCTTTACCAGCCAGTGAGTGCAGGTACAGCGGTAGCGTCGCGGTCAGCGTTTTACCTTCACCGGTTTGCATCTCCGCAATGCATCCGTCAAAGAGCGCTGCCCCCCCCAAGATCTGCACATCGAAGTGCCTCATGTTCAACGCTCGTCGCCCCGCTTCGCGGACCAAAGCAAACGCCTCCGGCAGCAGATTTCGCAACGATTCGCCGCTCATCGCCCGGTATCGTAGCGACAGACTCTGCTTCCGCATCTGCTCTGTGGTCAGCTGCCGCATCTGGCTCTCCAACGCCGCCACTTCATGCAAGGCACGGATCCAGCGCCGCACCATGACTCTTCCCATCCCGGGAATGGGCGTTCCGGCAGCAATGCGCGGGCGACTGGGCAACTGCACCGGTGGAATTGGTTGGTCACCAGGCGCAGGACGATCCCGCTCTTCGCCCCCTGGCACCGCCGACGTGGTCGGCGCGCTCGTTGGTACTTGGGCTTCACTCATGAAATCAGACCGTGAAATTCCTCATTCCCGCTTAGCTCGGTTCGTCTCGCGTCTGCAACGCGTGTTTCATTCTACCAACAGTTTACCGTTTGCTGCCCTCGGACAAGGCCCAACCAGAAGAGTAACCGATGCCAGTGTCGGGATAGGAAGACTACGCGACATGGAGACCCTAGGAGGAGTATTCCGAAGGTCCTCTTTTTAATCGACGTAGGGGCCACATCGACCGATCTACAGGTAACGAACATGACGCTTGTTCCGTCTAGCGAGAACCAAACCATGAAAATAAAGAATTTGCTCCTTGCCTTGTCCTTGGCCGGCGGTAGCGTCGGCTTACCCGCGTTCGCCGGTGATGCCGTTGCCCAGCCCTCCACCAGATCGATCGGCGACCTTGCCGCCAGGCAACCAGCCGAGAATCAGCAGATCGGTTCACCAGTAAAGTCGATTGGCGATGCCAACCTGGTGAGCACGCCGATCGCGCGGGGACGGCTGATCAGCGACAGCCAACTGGTGGCTCCCGCCGCCTCGGCGTGCGACAAGGGGACCTCATGCGATCGTAGTGGCCCATCCGGTTGGGTTTCCTGCGCCACGCCATCCAGCACCAATGTCTGGTTCGGAGCGGAGACTTTACTGTGGTTTGGACAGCGGCAGAGCTCTCCAGCGCTGATCACCACGGCTCCGATGACGACGCTTCCCATCCTGGGAAATCCGGGGGTGAGTGTCCAGTTTGGGGGACAGGAGGGAATTGATTACGGTTTGATTCCCGGTTACCGCCTGTCGGCAGGAATGTACCTGGATGAGTGCCAAAAAATCGGTCTGGGGGGTCGCGTGTACGGCATCTTTCCGGACAAAGATAGCTACGCCATCGCCAACGGCACTGGCGATCCCTCGATTGGCGTCCCCTTCTTCAATGCCGATCCCAACGTGATGGCTGATTCGGCACAGCTCATCGCTTACCACGATGGCAACCAACTGGCGTGGGCAGGTGATGCGCGGGTGCGTGCCGATCTCGATATGGTGGGTACCGACGGTTCGCTGCACTTGCTTCTCGCCCGCTCCCGTGATCATCGCGTCGATTTGTTGGCCGGTTACACCTTCAATCGCCTCCAATCTTCGATCGATTTGCGAACCACACGCACGAACTTCGACACCGGAGACCTGATTCCCGATGGCACGATTTTCCGTACGGTCGACCTGTTCGAAACGGATAATCAGTTCCATGGTGCTCATTTGGGAGTCCTCAGCTCCGTGGTTCGCAATCGCCTGACCCTCTCGACTTTGGCCAAGGTAAGTTTCGGCAACATGCGGCAGACGGGGGCCATCAACGGCTTCAGCGAACAAGAGCTCGGCGGCTCGGTGACTCCTACCGTCGGCGGGATTTTCGCTCAAGCAAGCAACATCGGAACGTTTGCTCGCGATCGTTTTGCCTTCATCCCCGAGTTGGGTATCAAGGCTGGCTACTCGATCGCTCCGGGCATCGAGCTGACGACCGGTTACACCTTCATGTACTGGTCGAGCGTGGCATTGGCAGGTGAGCAGATGGATTCTGTCGTCGACCCAACGCAAACCGTCTCCCGACCGGTGAGGACCAACGCTATCGGCAGCTATTGGATGCAAGGCCTCGACCTGGGGATGCAGATCAGCTACTAAAGCCGGGCAGTAGTCCTGAGGAACGTGCCCAGGACCGGAGAGTTTCGAGGATACCAAAGACAGCGGGGAGGCTGCGGCTGCCCCGCTGTCTTCTTTTGTGCGCAGCGTGATCACCACCTTGCTCAACAGCAGCCATCACTTGCTTGGCACGGCCCTCGGCTCGTTGATCCAGCGGGCCATGTTGCTCAGTACACTGGGCAAATAGATGATGCCCGAGTAGTGATTGGCGGGAAGCTCGATGCGATGATCGCTTGGCAGAGCGATGCGATCGGCTAACCTCCGTACATGCTCGATGGGGACAACTTCATCCCAGGTGGCGCCGAACAGCCACGTACGCTGTGGCGACAAGCGGTGCGCAATTCTCAGTGGTTCGATCTCCCGCAGTCCAGAACGGAGTTGTTCCTCCGTTGCGCCGGTGGCGCGGAGCTTCTCCATTACTTTGGCGGCATCCTTTTGCCCCTGGGAAAGAATCCCGTACAGATCTCCGCCGCAGAGCAACAGCACGTGGCAGGCGAATCCGTTGTCCAAGGCGCCGGCCATGGTGGCGACAAAACCTCCCAAACTCGTTCCCTGCAATCCTACGGCCCGCATCTCCGGTATCGCCCTTAGCGCATCGCGAGCGCGACGCACGTCCGCAATCGCCTGCCGAAAGATGGCCGGTAGATTATCGCGATCTAGCGCTGGGGAGCGGCGCGCACCATAGCCGGGTAGTTCGATCAACACACCATGAACCCCGTAGGACGGAAGACTACTGGCGATGAGCCTTCCGACTTGCATACTCGACCCCGACTCGTGCACGACGAGATACGCCGGAGCGGGAACTGCATGGCCTTCGGCATCTTTTACCGCGTACCAGCGACAATGCACTTGGTCGACTTCCGCGAATCCCACGGGCCGAGGTGAGGGAAAGGTGATGTCAGCGTAGACGGTGCTTCCCTGTCGTGGCTTCCATCGAATCTGAAATCGCGAGGGCGCCCAACGCAAGCCGTGCAGGCATTGTTCCGCGTCGTCATCCGTATCAGGCTGGCAGTCTAGCGTGTCCTCCACTGTGGCCTCGAAATCAGTCGCGTCCACGCCAGGCGGCACGGCACTACACCGGAGTGCAGCACCTGCACCGATCAGGATCCACAACCACGTCCCGACCAACGTCACCATGGTGCGACGACGATCGACGCGCGGAGTACCTGGTGTCGCTGCACATGGTCCCCCCTGAACTGCGGCAGCGGCGGTGATCGATGGTGCAAGACAGGGGGATAATGCGAGGTACGAGTAGGAGACCGAGGTGAACATGCCGTGCACCGCGTCCGGGACGAATCGTACGGCCGTGGCGGAGAGCCCACGAGCCTGGTGACGACGCCGGAAAAGATGCCGAGCAAGAGTTGCCAACATGGTTTTTACTACCTTCCCACGAAAGTCACGAACGAGCGCCGCATCACCGACATGGCGGTGCCGTTCGTTACGGAACAGCTGCATCGATGGATTGCCTTGAACCCCTCCTTAGTATACGGTTGGCAGCACGTTGTGTTGAGCGAAAGGCGCTCGTCCCCCGCGGCGGACGGATCACGTTTTGTGTTGCTAGGGCCACATGTCCTTGGCGGGCTCCCGAAGGCGATGCGCTCCGTAGCGTTGCCGCCGGCAGGGATGGCCAGTGGGGAATGAGTAGGACTGGAAGGAGTTGGATGCGAGGCAATGTTTGCTGAGTTTGAAGGAAGTCGACGAACAATCGGGGACGTGGACGTTGTCTACCATGGTGGGCTGTATCACTTGTTCCATCTGGTTTTGCCCAACCACGACTACATTGCCCATGCGGTGAGCACCGACGGCATCAATTGGCGGCGGGTGAACAACGCCTTGTTTATTGCCGACCCAGGAAGCTGGGACGATTTGATGTTATGGACGATGCATGTGTCGGCCGATCCGTATCGTCCCGGCAGGTGGCGGATGTTCTATACCGGTTTATCACGACGCGAGCAGGGGAGGATCCAACGCATCGGGATGGCGGTCAGTGAGGATCTGTACCACTGGAGAAAAGCGCCCGTCCATTGGGTCGATAACCGAGGGCCCCACGATCCGCCTCTGGTGATGGAAGCGAGGCAAAAAGGCACGTTCCAGAAGGCCTCACGACACCACGCTCCGTATGATTCCACCAGCTGCTTCCCGCTGGAAGCCGATGGCCGCTATTACGAATCGTCGCTCGATGAAGGTCGATCCTGGGTAAGCTTTCGTGATCCCTTTTACTATTATGATGGCCGCAGAGGCTGGTTGATCGCCTCGGGACGCGTCAAACATGGTCCAGTAATCCGGCGAGGGTGTGTGGCGGTGATGGAAGAGGTCGAACCGAATCGGTTTGAGGCACGTCCGACATGGCATCATCCAGGGCTGTACGATGATATTGAAGTCCCCAATCTGATGCAGATCGAGGGAGAGTACTACCTTATTGGCAGCATTCGCGAAGATGCCAAAATCCGTTATTGGCACACCGATCGGCTGGGCAATCCATGGCGAAGTTACTACGACAACGTGCTCATGCCGCGGGGCAATTACGCCGGTCGGGTGTGCCGCGACGCGAAAGGTTGGCTGTTTTGGTGTTTCTACACGACTAACACCGAAGACCGCACCACCAACAATCTACTTCCTGCTCCCAAACGTTTGGTGCGTACTCCGGAAGGGCTGCTGCGGGTGACCAGCTACGAAGGGTTCGACACGTGGGTCTTGCAGCATCTGGACACTCGCTGCGTATGCTCTTTGAAGGAGGGAACTGGACAACAGTTTTGTCGGGTGGAAGATCATACCTGGGAGCTGAAGAGCGAGGCGGGGTTTCAGGCGTTCGTTTTTGATCATCCGGTGGACCATTTTCGTCTACGCGCCCACATGCGGTTGAAGGGCAAAGGAAAGTGCGGACTTGTCTTCCGCGTCGACCCGCAAACGCATGACGGCTATTACCTGTCACTCGACTTGATGAAAGGTGTGGCGCAGCTGCGTCGCTGGCAAACCGGTGCACCGGGCAGTGGAGAGCGGATGATGCAGTTTCATGAGCTGCAATCGGGGAATTGGTACACCGATACGCGTGGTGAAGCGCACGTTCAGTTGCTCGCCTTTGGTAGCTACTTGGAACTATCCATCGACGGCCGAATCATTCTCAGTCTGGCGGACCAAACCTTTCAGCAGGGAGTGGTCGGCTTTGCCTTAGAGTCCGCGCATCTGCAGTTGCGCGACGTGGAACTGACGTCCATGCGGTCGCCACGCCAACATGACGATCAACTAGTTAGCGGTACGCCGAAGCAGGAATGATCGTCGCCCAGATTTTCTTTCCGTCCGCGCAGGGTCGGTGAGCGCCCTGGCCGTCTTCAGATGACACGTAGGACGCGGTGCGGGAAACCAATGGGCCGCGGGGCCCCCTCATCGGGAAAGTGCCCCCACGCCTTCATTCAGGCTGGGAAGTTAAGGCAACCAGTCTGGATCTTCGGCTCATCGGCCCCGGCGGGGTATGCCCAGGAGCCCTGTTCAGCCCTGATTTTCCAACAGATGAATCAACGATCGCACCATCACCCCACTTCCCCCCGCATCCTGGTACGACTTGGGCTTTTCCAGAAAGGCGGGACCGGCAATATCGAGATGGGTCCACGGCGTCTTACCAACGAATTGTTCGAGGAATTTAGCGGCCGTGATGGCGCCGCCCCATCGCCCCTCGCCTACATTCTTGATGTCCGCGATAGGACTGCGTATCTGTTCGTCGAATTCACGGAACATGGGTAGTGGCCAGACCAATTCGCCTGCCCGATCCGCCGCCGCTCGCACCGCGCTGTCCCACTGGGCATCATTGGACATCAATCCCGCCACGTCGGTTCCTAAGGCCACCACGCAGGCACCGGTCAAGGTGGCAATGTCCACGATCTTCTGTGGCGCATACTCCAAAGCTACATCGAGCACATCGGCCAGGACCAACCGTCCTTCTGCATCTGTGTTGTGAATTTCCACCGTTTTCCCGCTGCGGGTGGTAAGCACGTCGCCGAGTTTATAACTGGCACCGCTGACCATGTTCTCCACTAGACCAATGAAGCCGAACACCGGCTGGTCGATGTTCAATTCCGCGCACGCTTGCAGGGTGGCCAGAACAGTCGCCGCGCCAGCCATATCGCATTTCATGGTCAACATGCTAGTGCTCGGTTTCAAGGACAGGCCACCGCTGTCGAAGGTAACTCCCTTTCCTACCAGGGCGATCGGGGGCCGCGATGATGCGCCGCGGTGCTTCAGTACCAACAACCGCGGCGGCCGCGCTGAAGCAGCGCTGACGGCCAACAAAGCATTACAGTTTTCACGGCGCAACCGCAACTCGTCCCACACTTCTACCTCCAACCCGCAACGTACCGCGACATCCGCTGCACGATAGGCAAAAGTTTCAGGGTACAAGTAATTGGGGGGAAGATTGACCAGTTCTCGTGCCAACGCCACCGCATCGGCATGTATCTGCCCACGGCGGACCGCTTCCGCAGCGACTCCGACCCAAGCGATAGTCTGCGGTGCATACAACGTTTTGTCGGCACGCAAGAGATCTTGTCCCACCGCCCCCAGGCGCGAACCGGCAACGGCAGCGACCGCCACATCGCCATCAAGCGGTCCCAGGTGATACAGAACCTTATCACGCGGTCTGACGGCCAGCCCCTTGGCTGCGGAGGCAGCTACGCGATACGCCAGCTTTGCATCCAGGTCCGTCTGAGTTCCTGTCCCGACCACCACGAGATTGCGCGCGCCGATTCCCGGAGGTCGGTAGCAGATGTGTAGCTCCAGTTCCTTCCCCTTGACGCCCTCGGCAGCAATCCATTGACGTGCCCAGGCGATGGTGTCTTCAGGCAGGCTCCATAAGCTGCCGGATTCCTCGCGGCTGACCTCCCCCATGGTGACCACCAGGGCATCGGCCTCTTGTCCGGCGAGAGCACCTTCTACTAACTCGATCTTCACCATTTCCCTCTCCATATCTGGCTGGCCGTGTCTCGATTCAACCTGCATGACGCTCTGCGATTGGTTATGCTGTTGTACGCCGTAAGGATACTTTGTCGAGACCTGGCTAACGGAGTTGCCATGCACCGCCTCGACACAAGAAACGACTACGATCATGGCTCGTATCACTGGAACGCGCGAAATGGTCACTCAATCGCGGCCAACAGTTGGCAGGAATTGGTGGAAAACTATCGGGCTCTTACTGTGGACCATCGGCAGTAACGCGGCGCTGGCCCAAACGCCAGCCACCCCCACGCCGCCGGCGGAGAGTAAAAAAGGGGCCTTCGTGACTGCCGCCCACAGCGATTCGACGGAGGGGCTGCATTGGTTCAAGGGAAACCTGCACACCCATTCGTTTTGGAGCGATGGAAACGATTTCCCAGAGATGATTGCCGCCTGGTACAAGGACCATGGCTATCATTTTCTGGCCTTGTCGGATCACAACGTGTTGAGCGAGGGGCAGCGATGGATCGACGAAGAAGAAATCCACCGACGTACTCAGGAAGATGCCATCGGCAAGTACCGAGACCGGTTCGGGGAACGGTGGGTGGAGGAACGGAAAAACCCTGACACGGGCCACCGTCAAGTGAGATTGAAGCCGCTGCACGAATTTGGTCCTCTGCTGAATGAAGCCGGACGTTTCCTGATGCTGACTGGCGAAGAGATAAGCGATCGCGCTGAGGGCAAGCCGGTGCACATGAATGCGACGAATCTGCAAGAGCGGATTGACCCTGTCGGAGGCGTTACGGTTCGCGAGGCATTGATCAACAATTTGCGGCAAGTTTTGGAACAGGAGCGACGCCTGGGACGGCTCATCCTGCCCCACATTAATCACCCCAACTTTGGTTACGCCCTCACGGCAGAGGATCTGGCGGCAGTGGTCGAGGAACAGTTTTTCGAGGTCTACAACGGCCATCCCGGTGTCAATCATCTCGGTGATGAACAACACATGTCGGTCGAGCAGATGTGGGACCTGGCCAATGCGATTCGCTTAAGCCAGCTCAACGCCCCCCCTCTCTACGGTTTGGCTACCGACGACAGCCACAACTACCATGGCATCAACGGGGCTTCTCCGGGGCGGGGCTGGGTAATGGTACAGGCGGCGTTCCTTACGCCCGAACACTTGATCACCGCCTTGCGCAGCGGTCACTTTTATGCTTCATCCGGCGTTTCACTGCGTGCGGTGCGCTTTGACGAAACCTCCCGCACCCTCACCCTGGAAATGCCCAGCGAGGAGGGAACCGAGTACACGACGCAGTTTATTGCTACTCTGAGCCCGGAAGCAGCCGGAGCACTACCTGCGGCTGACCGCATCGGCATCGTTGTCGCCGAACAACAAGGTAATGTCGCCACTTACACGTTAACCGGGACAGAGTTGTACGTGCGCGCGGTAGTTACCAGTTCCCGCCCCCATCCCAACCCATCGTACGATGGCCAGCGGCAACAGGCTTGGACGCAGCCGGTCGGTTGGACCCTCCCGCCACCCAATTGACCTTCTCCACGGCAATCGCTGCGGAGAAACGGAAGCACGCGCGCCTTTTACGAGCGATCCCGCGGCACGGTCGAGCACCGTGTGCGCCCGGTGCCGACGAAAAGCGGCCCGCTCACCGCCCATGCCAGGCGAACGGGTCGGTGTTGCCACCAGAGATCACCACAGCCACTCGCCGGCCGGCGAAACGTTCGGCATGCTCGCAGACGGCTGCGGTGGCCACCGCGCCGCTGGGTTCGGCCAGGAGCCGTACACGGCGCAGCAGTTCAGTGGCCGTGGGAATGATCGCCTCCTCAGTAACCAATAAGATGTCATCGACCAGCGATCGAATGATGGGAAAGGTTAGTTGCCCAAGCCCGGTGCGCAGGCCATCAGCCACCGTGTCCAATCGAGTCGGTGATTCGAGGCGGTTGCTGCGCAAACTGCGCCACGCGTCGTCGGCCCATGCCGGCTCTGCCCCAAACACGCGCACTGCAGGATTTCGGGTTTTCACCGCGATCAGGACTCCGGCTAATAAACCTCCACCGCCGACGGGGACGACGATATCCTGCACCTGGGGCCACTGCTCCACAATCTCTAACCCCACGGTTCCTTGTCCAGCCACGACCTGCCGATTATCAAACGGATGGATTAGCGTCGCTCCAGTTTCTCGGGCGATCTCATCGGCAACGCGCTGACGGTCCTCTGGCGTCGGCGGGCACAGTACCGGATCGACTCCCCACGCGCGAACAGCCGCCAGCTTCACTGCCGAGGAATTCTCGGGCATGACCACGTGGACAGGAATGCCCCGCAATGTTGCGGCTCTTGCCAATGCGGCCGCGTGATTGCCCGAAGAATGGGTGACGACACCGCGGATCGCTTCCTCCGCAGTCAGCGCCATTACCGCGTTAGTTGCTCCGCGCGATTTGAATGCCCCGACATGCTGTAAGTTTTCCGCCTTGAACCTCAGTTCGATGCCCAACTCATCGGACCACTCTTCTGCAGGTACTAACGGCGTACGAAAGATAAAACGCTCGATGCGTTGCTGAGCAGCAATGATTTCGGTCGGCTCTATTGCCTGCGCCCAGTTCAATTGCCTGCGCCCCGTTCATCAGCAAGTTGCGATTCATTCCACAGGATGATGGCGGTCGTCGTGCCGCTACCGGCGCCGACGCAACTGCACTGTTCCCGCCCCGTCGGCGGTATTCCACGTTCCCCACATGCGGTTTCCGGCCAATTGTAGTCGCAACGCATAGGTGCGGCGCGGTCCCAAACGCTTGACCGATACCAGGGTATCACCCTGTCGCTGGACGCGAGCCCGATAGACATAGGGAATCACGCCGGCGAAACGACCATAGAATAGGCCGCGGTACTCACATGGCCCAGCCGGCCGCAACCGGACGTTCAAGGTACCACTGTGCGCCGGACGGCTAGGGGTAGCCCAAGCGTACCAACGACCGCGCCACACACCGGCGGCAGATTGAGCAGAACAAGGTGCGGCCGTAGTGGCCACGACGACCGAGACGACGAGGGTAAGCAAGCCCCCATGAAAAGATTTACGGATCATGCTACTCCCTTTGAACCAGGGTGAACGGGTATCAGGTGCGTTAAAACTTGCCTTTCTTCTCTTCCTAAACTAGTCTAGTCCTGCAGATGAGCAACTGTATGGCGAAACCTCAATGCTCTCCTTTCCATTTTCTGAGGATGATCGTTATGGTCGTGTGGCCTTACCTGTGGATAGCTTTCATGCTCGGCTTGGTAATCGCCACCATCGTTGTTGCCATCCGCGAGAGGAAGGCTCGCGCGGTTGCTAGGGCGGCCTATGCCAGCCCCGCAGCGGAGGAGCCCATGGCCTTGCCCGCAGAGGAAACTCCCTTCGAGCCAGTGGAAGAAGAGCCCCTCTAGCGACAGATAGCGCCACCGCTATCGCATCTCCCCGCTTAATGCCAGGCCCATACCCGCCCCACTGGTCGCTTGCGCAGCAGGACCAGCCCGCCTAGTGCCATCAGCAGCGCGCCGATGGAGATCCATTGAGCGATGGTGAGGCTGGTGCCGAACTGACCAAGTTCGTCGCTACGAATCGCTTCCAACAGGAAACGGGACACGCTATACAGCAGGATGGCCACCGCGAAGACCACACCATCACGACGCGGTATTGGCTGAAGGTTCCAAATCAACCAGGCCAGCAGAAACGCGTTGATCGAGGCGTAGACTTGAGAGGGGTGGACGGGAAGGCTTGCCGCTGGCAATTCGGTCGCGTCGATGCCGATACGGCGATCCGCTAATGCCACTTCGACCATCCATCCCCGGGAACGCCCGCCGGTGTCGGCGGCAGCCACCGGAGAGAGCGGTGAAACATAGATCGCATGTACCGTGTCCCCAACCTTGATGCCGTAACGCTCCGCTACGGAACCAGCCGCCACGGCCACGACTCGAGCCGGTAGCTCCAGTCGATCCAATTCGATGCCTAAAAGTTTGCCTTGTACCAATTGCGTTTGGTAGGGAGCACTCTGCGGCGGGAACTCAATGGCGGGCAATGGTGCGGTGCACACCCCACCGAAGCAACATCCGTGCAACAGGCACCCCAAACGCCCAAATCCTAAGCCCACGAGAAATCCTGGGGCTACCAAATCTCCGGTAGCCAACAGGTTCAGGCGATGACGACGACAATAGAGAATACAGGCTAGCAAGCCGCCGAGCACTCCGCCATAGATGACCAGCCCCCCTTCGGTCAGCTTAAGGATCGCCACCAATCGTTGGGGCCACCCCCCCGCCTCAAACTCCTCCCACTTCTGAATCACATAGAAAAGTCGAGCGCCGATTACTCCGGAGAGCATCATCCAGAAACCAAGCGCCACCACCGTATCCGGAGGGATCCCCAACCGCCGCCCGCGGACGATCGTGATGCCAATCCCCGCGAGAAGGCCGGTAAGCACCATGACGCCGTATCCGCGAATGGGAACACCCAACGGTATCCCCTGCGCATCGCGCAGCTCGACCGCTGGCAAGACAAACGCCACGATCGCACCGGCGATCAACCAGGTCGGCAGGGCGTGCCAGAGGATCGTTTGTGGCTTGGGCATTTTCACCATGACGTAGGCTGCCCAGGCCATGAAGCTGACAATCAACAGCCCCAAGAGGATCCCGACGCCGAATAATGGATAACCGCCAATTTCGTGTGGAATGACGAAAAGTGTACTGCGCAAAGTTGCTCCTTCCAGCCAAACGGAAATGCCACAGGGGAAGCGGCCAGAGACCTCGCCGCACTTCGCTGGGAGGCGGTCTTGTTGCGGCCCACCCCCGTCCCGGCCCCTACGGTGCGAGCTTTAGATTCCATCGATCCGGACTTGTGCGTTCAGGATATACGCTGCGGCTACGCCAGGGTAGGCATATTGCAGCGGACGGTGGCGCGTCCGATTTCCTAATCGCCGTCGGCTTCCACCGCGAACCGGCCGGAAATTCCACGCGTCTGAGCCCTCCGCATCCGGCTCTCTCAACCCGGCTCTTTCACCATCCACACCGCGGTGGGACGTTTGCCCGACGACTTGCCGCGCCTCCCAGCTCCGTCCTTCCTGAGCGCTCATGCCCCACTCAAGACTCCGGTGGCCGATGGGTTTTGCCAGACAGATAGCCCCCCCCCCCCCGCGGACAAGAAGGGAGACGACGATCCTCGCCCGATAAACCACCTCATCGAAAAACTCGGCGTCGCCATGCGGATCGCCGGACAATCACCTCGGCAGTGAAGCTACCGTCCGTCGCCACCGCCCGTTTACCAAAGTGGTTGTAAGTTTTTCCTGTCCCTCCACCCAGAGGCGACTGCGACAAAAGCCAGGCGATGCGCGGCCGGCCGCAATCCTATTCCAATCGCATGAAAAACAGCGAACCAAGGCGTGTTTCCGCGGCTCCCGCTCCCGCACCGTGTTCTTCTCTCAAAATCGTTCGCTAATTGGCACACGATTCGCAGTTCGTTCTTCGCGTTCTCGAGGGACGGAAATCGCGTCCTCGAATTGACCGTTAAGCCCTCGCCAACCCGTTATCCTTCGGTGCACAGAACCAACCGCGGGCAAAGGCCAGCGATACGTGAACGGTTGAAGCGTTGGGGAGAATACTGAGTTTCTGTCGAGCCATCAAGGAGGTGCCCGCCATGCTAGTTCTCAGCCGCAAAGCCCAGGAGACGATCGTCATTGGCGATCGAATTTCGGTCACGATCACGCGTATCCACGGCAATCGAGTACAGATCGGGATCGATGCACCAGCCGAAATTCCCATCCGTCGGTCAGAGTTGGTGGAACCAGGTATCTGCTCTGAGGCAAGCCAGAGAATCGCAACGCTGTCGACCGCACGGGGAGGCTAGAGTGCGGCGCGAAAGCAACTCACTTGCGACTGAGAGCACATCTTCCACTTCTCAGAAGCGCTGATACGTTGCCGCGATCAAACCACAGGCAGGCGGGGACTTGCGCATTTCCCGCTCCCTCTGGGCAGCCCAGCACCGCTGTCACGCTAAGCTTCTACCGCTCACACTTTTAGACAGAATCGGCACAGAATCGATTTGCTTCCCACCTCTAATAGAATCGATAGACGGCCAAGGTAGGAGTTATAAAAAAGTGAGGAGCGATGGTTGCAGACTCGCGAAGCCAAGTGTGGAATTCCGGCCCGGCGTGATTGACCTTACTCCAAGGAGCTGGAACCTGCAAACAACGCATTACAATCAACTCGGCCGATGGCGTCGCATCAGGATGGTCAGGCTTGCCGAAATCCTGACGCAACAGTCGCATCATGAGATCGGTAGGGGGCAGCCTTTGATCGAGCTGAATTAGCTCCTCCGGTATGTCCGCATCGATGCAGATAAACCGCTCCGTTCCCGGTTGCGGCGGGTTTCGCGCAATCCACTTTTCGAGATACCAAAGGTCCTGACCAGAATCGAAATTGGTGTCGTGCAGTGCCGGCGTCGCTGCATAGCTTCCGCCAAATAGAGGATTGATATACGCATAATAATGTGGGAAGGTAGAAGTGACCTCGATTGTTATCAGAAAAACTACAACCGTATAGCCGGAAAATCTAACATAGCGCCTACCCCAAGTCGCGAGATGAACCGCGGCGCCGATAGCTAAGTATCCGAGCGGTAAGATTGGAAACAGGTACCTTATATTGAGTGCCATCGTTCTATGAGAGGAAAACAAGGCCAATACCAGTAGAGTGATAATTGCGGACATCGCAACAAGCGCAACGAGCTGTCTTTTCGCGGGGTGGATCGATTTGCAACCTTGGAAAATTGCACAACGCATAACTGGAGCTACAGCCACGACGACCAGTATCGATCCGACCACGGTTGCCATCTGCTCTTTGCAAAGTAATCCAATCAAATAGTACCACCAGGGTGCAACCTCATAGTGTCGTCCCAGAATGTACGTGGGATAGCATTTTTCAATCTCCAATTGCTGTTCGTCGATCCCTACCAAAAACTGCTGTGGAAAGGGCGACCTCCAATCTTCGAACGGTTGCGTCAAGTGCTTGAAACGGGCGCTTTGAAAATGATGCTGCTCAAGGATTGCAAACGGCTGATGGAATCCGTAAACCCAATGAACTACCAATAAGGCAATGCCGCCATGCAACATATGTGAACCGAGCAGCCAAACCACTTTTTTCGCCGAGAAATGAGAAATTGCAGCTTCATGGGCCAGGAGGCCGATCGGCCAAAAAAGATAGATCGGCAAAAACGTAAACTTCGTGGAAAATGCGGCACCCCACGCCAAGCCGACGAGGATGGATCGCGGCAGTCGGCGGATTTTCAACCAATGGATCGACAGGACGATCAGTACGATCATCATGCAGCCCGCCAAAGCATCTGGCATTAGTGTCCAGCCATGGCCGAGCACGAGAGGGCTCGAAAGGTACAAGAGCGCCGCAACTCGGCCAGCCGTTCGCAGTACTCTAGGTAGCCCCCAAAGGAGAAACGATCCACTAAATACAACGATGGCAACTCTTGCAAGGCGACCTAAAAAGAAATGCCACCGATATTCCTGCGCATTCTCCAAGATTGCGTCGACGCCCAAGCGGTACTCGAGGCGGGAACCACTTGGCATGGCAGATGCATCGTACAACCTGGGTATGCTTGGATGAAACAACGCTTCAACAAAGGCCCCACTAATAATTTGTGGAAGAGGAGGATTGCCGCGATCGTACCCAGGATCGCCTGTTCGCACCATCGCAACGGAGGAGTAAAGATGGGCGACCTCGTCTCCGACAGGCGCTCGGGTGAACGCTTGCCAGCAGAGAGCGAAAGCGGAGGCTGAGAATGCGATCGCCCATAACAATTCAGGCTTCCACTGCATCGCCATTTTGAAAAGACAAGGAAAAGCTCGATATAGCGCCGGTCGTTCTTGGCTTGCACGATACAACGCCTAACACCTTCATTGTTCAACCGACCCCAAATTCACGCATGAGATCAAATACTTCCGGCCATATTGGTTGACCCATTTCCAAGAGAGGTTCTGATCGGTTCGTTTACAAATCGCTCATTCACTCAATGCCCTCTCCATTCAACAATTCGCTAATTGACGGCAATATTTTCTACGCAATTATTCGTTCGACGATACCATGTTTATCTGTTTCTGCGAAAAGCACGACCGATATAATACCCCGCGAGCGCGAGCATCAGAATGATGTTTAACGCAAAAAAAATGGAGCGCATGGAGCCAACCCCGAAGCGCTTCCCAAAATTGTAGATGCTTTCATTCACGCTGTCTTCTAGTGTCGTGTCACCGTTTGGGTAGAAACGATAGCTCTTTCCTTCAATGTTATCGATCACCCAATCGCCCGGCTCGGGGCCAAGGGTAAAGATTGAATCTGGCACATCATTAACTGACAAATTCGTTATCTCGATCTCATTGACGATATTCCCCAATCGATGATTCAAATTAGACGGATCCGCCATTTCATGCGTGATGACAATTTTGGTCGGCAAGTATACTCCCGTCAGAACTTCTTCGTGGGCCGAATATGCATTCGACCAACGCAAGGTATCTCGCAACGGCTTTTTCTGCCAATAATAAATCAAACAGTAGTTCCGGCGCGGATCCAACCAAAGCTCCCGGGTGCCATCCCGCTTCCGGAAAACAACACAATCTATCGAATCTCTAGCAGCAAGTTCAGGCAATACGTCCCATTCCTCCTCATTCAAGAAATAGGGAAGAAAATAAGTCTCGGATGGGCTTTTCCGACACCAGTCCAGTTCGGACGGCGAAATCGGCCACAACAAAGCATTTCGGTACTCGTCGATAACACTCAGATTGGACAGTTCCTTTTGAAGGATGTATTTTTGCCCAGCGACTTCCCGGGCTTTGTTGATGGCACCATCGAACACCGAGATCGTATTCTCAGTTGCCGGCATGCCATTTGAGTTGATTGACTTCACCCGCCGCTCTGATCGATGCTTCTCCCCACTCCAGTAAATTTGTATCTTCGACGAGAGCACGGCTCCACGCAGAAGTCCAGCGCGTTCCACCGCCTTGTCGAATTTTAACTCCGACGAAACCGTGAATCGCATTGACTTAATCGAACGTCTTTGCTCCGCAAGGAGTCTTTTGTATTCCGGAATGGTGATACGCGCGGTAGTTCCCTGCGCGAGCACTGGTTGGCATAACGCAGCGCAGAGCAACACCACATAAGCTAGCCAACAAACCATTGTAGATCTTGAATGAAGCCAGCTCACGCCAATTGGGGCGAGGACGCTGCCGTCAGTCAGATTGAAATGTCCAACATGACTTCCTACATGAAGCATTGATTTCATACCCTCGCCATCGGTTCAGACAAATTCAACAAGGCCCGTATCGCATGAGTCACAGGTAGCAGGTTGGCATTATATAAATCATTGCGATTGATCTCAAACTGGCGTAATAGATAATTGGCAGCGCGAGCGATTACGTCGCGTGGAGGCCTTAAATCTGGTGGCACGATGGCAAACCATTCGAGCATATGCCCGGTAACACGAATCGTATCGTTGTAGTGACCAATGAGGTCTGTGCTTTCTTGCTTGGCAGTCGTTGACGTGCCGACCCACCAGTTCCCATCCCACGAGCCGTCCTCGTTTTGGCAGCCGACCAGATGGCGACTTATGTCCTTCAAGTGATTCTCGCAATGCTCTCGAATGTGCGGTGCTGCAAGCTTGGGGAACCGGCGGGCCCACATGCAATACTTCGCGATGGCGTAAAGCCGATGTGTCCCGTTGCAGGCACCACTTGCTGGCGATCGTCTTACCAATGCCTCGGCGATTCCATCTACAGAGTAGGTCTTTCCATGGATTGTTGTCCAATCCCGCTGACGAAGATAGCAGCAGTAACCAACGAGGGTAAAATCGAGTTCGCGTCCAAAGTCGAAACGCTGCATTGAGTCTTCAAGTACATCAGCCAACGTTACAACCCGATCGGTGGAAGTGACTAATGGATAGTCGAGACCAACGCCAAGCTCGCCCAAAACGCAGAGCATTATATCGACGTGAGTCATCCCTCCTTCCGCGATCGCGCCGATAGAACCGGCTACGCTCAAGCTTGAGCGACTTCTGGTACGATAGCCAGCGCCGTATACAGTTTCGGTGAGCACTGGTAACCCGCTGCCGAATCTGCGAAAAACGCGATCATCGGTGAGCAATTCGAGCACGTCGTCGAAATAATTGCGCTCGGGAGGAGCGAGAGTTTCCATCCCGTGCGCACGTAATCGCAGACTGTGTACAGCTACGGCAGGATCACCCATATTTTTCGAAACAGAGGCCAAGACGACGTCGTTTAAAAACCTTTGCTTTAAGTTTTGATCAATTCGGAGACCCTCTAACGGGTAGGTTCGAAGCGGGTCCGGCTTAAAGCGTCGATCCAATAGAGCCTTCGAGCCTGACCGCACGTGCGGCGAAGGTTCGCTGATGGGCCGACGCGACACAAAAATCTGGCCATAGAAGTGCGTCGCTAAAAATATCAAGCCTGCCGTGAGAAACGCAATTGAGAGATATTTTCGCATGATCATGGACATGATCAGACGAGCCTCCGAAAGCTTAACCAAAACATCACCATCGCACTCGCCAACCCGATTCCCACGCCGTAGACGATCACACCAACATCAGAAAAGCCGTTAAGTTGATCGGAATCGATCAAAACGTACCCCGTTGCTAATCTCGCGATCAAGTCGAGCTGTTGATGCGTCAACCGTGCAGTGTTACCATCGAAAAAACGGACGAGTTGACCGCCTTCATCTCTTTCATCGACCTGTAAAACCGTCACAAAATGGCCTGCAGCGCCTTGATCAAGAAGCTCCAGATGAAGAATAAATGGCACGGGTAAGTCCGCTATTTTCGCAGGCTCGACTAAAAGAATGTCAGCATGTACGCCAAACTGTTCAGCAACTCGTTCGAGGTCTTCCATCGAAGACCCCTTCACTGGGTCAATGGGGAGATGCAATGCGAGTTCATCATAACGAACCTCAATCCCCGAGACTCGCAAGAAGCAATAGAGTGAGTTCAGACCACAATGCCCAGGCTCCGACCAATTCGTTGTGTCGGCGGCAAGAGTTGCCCCACAGATTATCCCAAAGATAAATACCGCGATAAACACCTCGCAACGACCGTCGCGCGAATTGGGGGAAAGCCTGCGCGCTTTGCGCATCGATGAGCAGCACTGACTGGGCGTGCCTTGCTTCATATCGGTGACCTGGCTCTTAATACCGATTTATCAGTATTTGGAAGCACGCGAAGCGAAACGACGCGAGCAAGCTTGCGAACCCATTTCTTATCGCCTCGCTATTCTGCAAAAATTTTGGGCCGAACAACGGCCCACTCATTCACGCTGCGCCTGCCAGTCGACTTCTAAATCAACGTCGCATCAGGCTGATGACTGAAAGGGGGACGCTACGCCACTTTAATCGCGGAATGGGTAAGCCTATGTCGGTGATAACTTCGTTTGTTCGTTGGTTGCCGGCGTTACCAGCGAGCAATCGCTTGGGGATTGCTCGCTGCGGAACCTCGTGATAAAGCAGGAGAAACTTTAGAGTGTGTTCCGCTGCCGACCTGCCAAATTCGAAACATCGCACTCGGCAACCACACAGAACACATCGAGACGTATCTCCTGAAGGCCGGCATTCGACGTTTTAGCCCGAAACGCAACCGTACGCATGTCCTACGAGCAGCCCTCATCAAACCTCGCGGAACCGCAAGTGATCTGTCGCCCGTTGACGGTCTTGGTATCGCAGACCTTGTCCCTGTATTTCCTTGTTCCAGTATATGGATTCGACTTCAAAACACTCGAGGAGGTCGTTCCGCAGGCACTCCCATCGCTAAAAGTACTGCCCGAACATTTGGTCACTGTTTTATCGAAACTTTGGTTACAGACGGCGCCGAACACACCGCCTGCCCTTACCAGTTCCGCCGACGAAACCCTGACCCCCACTGAACGAGGGTTGAGACCGAAGAAGTCGACGCAATTTCCAACAAGCAGTAGCACCGATGCGAGCAAACTCATTCTTAACAGCATTTCACCATTCCTCCTAACGAGACTGGGATCGGACTCTCACACGAAAGCCTGGAGCGCATTTTAACGTTGGCGCGGCGAATGTCAAGCAATTTGCCTGCGTCTTGGTCGGCACGTCGGCAGGTCGGCACAGATAGGAAGGAGGTGGGAACGGATGCACCCAGCCTCATGCGCGAGGAGGATTGGCAGAGCTTTGCATTGGGGGAGCGGCCAAAAGGGTTTTTGCGGGAACCTCTTGATGCCGTCGCTAGGCACGTGCACCTCCGGAGAATTCGTTCGCGCAAAGAACTATTAACACAACAGCCCAACGAGTATGCCGCTGGCAGGATGCGTCTGGGGGAAGCCCTGCCGGCAGCTTAGCCAGGCGGAACTCCTCAGGGATGGGAATCGCAACATGCCCGTTTTGGCCGAGGGCCAAACTCACTGGCGCTGCAATCTGGTCGGCCCCGATTCACGACGAAGACGAGGAATCTCTGAAACAGTCCCCGCTAGGGCACGTCGGCTTCAGTGAGTTTGGTCTTCAGCCGCCAACCTCGATTCGCACTTCCATCGTGGGACAGTTCGTGGCCGGAAAGCCACGTTTAACCTCAGACTACCGTGCGATCGTGCCTGCGGTCAATCACTGCTAGGGGACCATCATCCTGACGACCACGTGCGGTTGGCGATAGGTAGTGAACGTCAACAAACTCCGCTGTAAGAACGCCACTTGATCTTGATTTTCTCGTTCGCATCGTCAGCCTCCCAGAATTTTCTCCCAAAAGCCGACAATCTAGCCCCCCCTCACTCCACCAGACGTCCGATTTGTACCGCTCCCTGACAAAACGCGTTCTGAACCACACTTGCTTGGGCAGCGTGCTGGTATTGAAAAAACACACTTGCTTGCGCGGCGTGCTGGTATTGAAAGCGTGCCGGGTTGGAAAGTGCGCTGGGCTGGAAAGCGTGTGAGTTTGCGGTAAGCGTGTGTGAAGCTATTTTGGGGAATGGGTAGGCTGGAGGTGGGTCTGATCCTCTAGCCGAAAGGAGCTCCGTTCCCTGGAACAGCTTACTGCAACGAACGATTCTACTGCAACGAACGAGCGTCTTACTGCGACGAACGATTCTACTGCATCGAACGATTGTCTCACCGCAACGAACAATTCTACTGCAACGAACGATGGTCTTTTCGAGCAGGCTGTGGAGGCGTTCAGGCAGTGGAGGGGGGCGAAGTCGGGACGCGGCCGGAGTCCAGATGAACTCTGGAATCTGGCATGTCAGGTCGCTCGCAGGCACGGCATCGCGAAAACCGCCGGGTCGCTGAAGCTCGACTACGATAGCCTGCAAAGACGGTTGGACGGTAATGGTGGAGCACGGGATAAGGCCACTGACACTCCGCAAAAGCGTCGTCGCGGCAGTGCCGTATGCCTTCACAGATAGCATTCCTTCTGCCAGTAGCTGCAAGGCTTAGGGTCACAGCGCGCCCCTCTCGGAAAGCCCGCCTTCTGAGTCCCGAATGGCCGAGAATCCTATGAACACAGTTTTGCACTGGGAGCTGATCTTCCTGAGCGTGAGGTGGCTTGGGGAGTAGAAGTAGTCAAACGACGCCGAGGGGTGATTCTCTCGGCGTTTTGTTTTTTACGCTGGAAATCGCTGGCTCGGCCAGCCACCCCCCATCGGCCGAGAGTTTTCGATTCCGAGAAGCATTGTCTCCGCTGGCACCCCAAAACGCCCCCAACCCCCTCAAACTCTCGCGCTCTCGGCGTTCACATGTTCGCCCAAGTAAACACCGCCTCTCCGCCGACGGTTGACTTAGCATCTGCTGCCGCCATACCTGCCACGGCAATGAAATCATTGAAGAAGTCCGATAACTGATCCGCCGAGCCATCGAGTGTTGCACCGCGCAGTTGAAAGAGGTGGATCAGGGCACCAAAGGTCTGCTCCCCAGCCCCCGAGATTGAGGAACAGGCAGAACGGCTGCAAAGCGCTACGGGCATTGGCACGGCGACGAAGCATTGCATTCAGCACATGCAAGCCGCTGCTCACCCGATCTCCGTCGTCGTGTAATCTGATTCACAGGTTGTACGGCGTATCTGGTGGTTTAGTCGTGTGCCCTCGGGACATCAAACCGCCATCGGCGGCGAGACAGCTCCCGTCAATGGTAGCGCGGGCGTCACTTGCCACGTCTCTAGGATGTTCCAGAGGCTCAGGAACATGAAGGAGTCGAGACGGATGAAACGAGCAATGATGTATCGCACGGGATTACTCGGGGGCGCTTTGGTAGGGACGTTTGCCTTGACGATGGCCACTCGAGCGGGGTACGAGTCCGCTCAGTATAAAGTGATCGAGTCCGACGGCAGGTTGGAAGTCCGCGAATATCCGGACCTAATGCTGGTTACCACCGATTCCAGAATGGACTCGCAGGGTCGCGATGGTAGCTTCATGCGATTGTTCCAGTACATCAGCGGAGCGAACGAAGGCGAGCAGAAGATCGCCATGACGACGCCGGTGTTCATGGAAGGTGAAGTCGGAAAGTCGGACGTGTCGATGGGTTTCGTGATGCCAATGGAAGTTGCCGCGGAGGGCGTGCCCGAACCGAAGGATAAAGATGTGAAGATCCGCAAACGTGAGGGTGGGCGTTTCGCCGTGATTCGGTTCTCAGGCCGACTCGACTCGCGAGTTGTTAGTGAGCAGGAAGCGAAACTTCGCGAGTGGATGCAGTTGCGAGGACTCGAGGGTGAGTCGACAACGGAAGCGGCTGGCTACGATCCGCCTTTCACGCCGAGGCCACTGCGTCGAAACGAGGTTTTGATTCGACTCATCGCCACTTCTACCACCGAAGCTGAATCATGAGCAAACCATCAGGCGACGATTGGCAAGTTGAAGTCTTCTTTGACGGGGAATGTCCGCTCTGCCTGCGTGAAATCAGGATGCTTCGCAGGATGGATCGCCAGAAGAACATTCGTTTCACGGACATCGCCGATCCCACGTTTCATCCAGCGGACTATGGCAAGTCGATGCAGGAGTTCATGGCGGAGATCCAAGGAAGATTACCGGATGGATCTTGGATCAGAGGCGTAGAAGTCTTTCGTCGTATGTATGCAGCCGTCGGATTTGGTCCGCTCGTAGCACTCACACGACTGCCCGGCGTTTCGTGCATGCTCGATCTCGGCTACCGCATCTTTGCGAAGAACCGACTCCGATTAACGGGACGATGCAGCGAGGGAGCTTGTGATGTCAACTGAATCGCCACGGGCTCGCCCGCAATCCCACCATCCCTCCAACACCTCCTGACGGAGACCAACACCGATGTTCGGAAGAAGTCGCAAAGCCAAGCTGCAAGCAAAGTATAACAAGCTCATGCAAGAGGCGTACGACCTTTCGACCGTGAGTCGGCAGAAGAGCGACCAGAAGCGTGCCGAGGCCGAAGAGATTGGCCGTCAACTCGATGAACTGGAAAAGCAATCTCAAAAAGACCGCGAGGCGAAGCGGTAACCTGGGTGAGGTGGTCCCCAGTTTTCAGGCCACTGGCTGAGGTAGAGTTTCGCCCTTGTTCATGCTATGGTCCGTCGCTCGTTGCAGTGCGACCGGAATCTAGGGTCGTCAACAGATCAATGCCTCGTGCCCGCAAACGCTTGATAACGGCATGTTCGCAGGCGTCTTCGTCGACGTACAAGCGGACGGCGCTCATCCGGCCCGCTCCGACTGCTGCTTCAACCGGTCATATTCGGCGTCATCGGCGGCCAGCTCCGCTTCGATCTGATCGCGGTTGGCATGATAATAGGTCAGCGCCGCGTAGATCTGTCCCAGCGTCAATTGCGGATAGGTGGTGGCGATCTCTTCGGGCGACTGGCCTTGTTTGTAGAGCACCGCCAGCCGATGCACGGTAAGCCGTGTCCCGTCAATGCGGATGCGCCCCCCGCACACATCGGGCGTTTGCACCAGCAGCTTGTCAAGCGTCGTCGCCATAGATTGACCTTAACCGGAGAAAAAGGATCTGTTTCAAGTTTATCATCCAGAGGCGATGATCGCGACGCCGTTCGATCTGGGGCCACTGATCCGCAAAGTCCGGCCTGGCCGATGGCACCACCGTAGCTGAATTCCAAGAATTCAGGCCAGTCGAGCATCAACGCGGTCTGAGTTTTTGCAAACTCAGCTACGGGCTATGCTGTCCGCCGAAGCGGAGAAGCAAGCATCCTGCTTGCCGTCCCCCGCGTTGTGCTCGGCCGACGCAAGCTGGAAGCTTACGCCACGTCTTCGTTGATCGTTCCGCGATTGGGCTGTTTGGTTCGCGGCGCGAACGACGCCGCTGCGACTCTGCGATTGCCAGAAATGTCGAGACTTGCGTGGCGGCCTCGCGTTCCCGTCGCGAACTCATGCACCGACGGCTATAATAATCACGGGGCAGGCAACGGCCTGAAAACACGCCGTCCCCGTGACTTATTTGCATAGGATTCGGTTCATGATCTACCGCGGCAAAGTCAGCAACGGCCACATTGTTCTCGACGCAGACGTTTCGCTGCCTGACGGCACCGAGGTTGAAGTCGTTGTGCATGGACAATTGCCGGACAAGCCGGCAACGTCGGAGAAAACGTTGCTGGATGTCCTGCGGCCGTTTGTCGGGGCCGTGGACGAGTGGCCGTCTGACATGTCAACGAACCATGATCACTATCTGTACGGTACTCCCAAGCCATCATGAAGCGGGCGTTCGCCGATACCTCCTACTTCTTCGCGCTGCTGAATCCCAGGGACCAGTTTCACCAGGCGGCGGTGGCGCTGAGTGCCAGTCAATCGCCCGCGCTGGTGACGACCGATTTCATCCTGCTGGAACTCGGCAACTCGATGAAGTTGCCCAGCAGTCGTCAGACGTTTGTCAAGTTTGTCGAGCACCTGCGCGCCAGCGAACAGGTCCAGGTCGTCCCGCTTTCCGTTTCGCTGCTGCAGGCCGGGTTGGATTTGTTTGCATCGCGGGCAGACAAAGCATGGTCGCTGACCGATTGCACCTCGTTCGTCGTTATGCAAAACGAACAACTCCAGCAGGCGTTGACAGCCGACCATCACTTTGAGCAGGCGGGATTCCAAACACTTTTGAAATAACGTCCGCTGCCCCGTGCAGCCGATCGGCAGCGTGGGGCAAGCATCCTGCTTGCCGTCCCCTCTTTGAGCTGGGCCAACGCAAGCTGGCAGCTTACGCCACGACGCGGCCGCACTCACCTCCCTTTTGACAATGCCGCCGGTGCCGGGCGCAGCCGGTCGGCCAGGACGTAGAACTTGGCGTAGCGGCGGCCGTCGCTGTACCGCCGGCCTTGCGGATCGTCGACCAGCACGGTCACCCGCCGCGTCAGCCGGTTGACCCGCCCGACCCATTCCCGCCCGCGATGTTCGAACGCCACCCAATCCCCCGGCCTGATCCCCTGCGCGTCCATCACCCGCCCGGCCCGGGTGAGCAGTTGATGGCGATGATCCGTATGCCCGAAGAACCGCTCAGCAATCGATCCAAACCGCTCCGCCCCACACCGCGACTCGCCCCATACCAGCAGCTCCACCAAATGCACAGTCTCGTGCTCCATCACACGCTGCAGACCTCCAGCCGATCCCGGCATGCGCCCCCGCATCTTCGTTATGATGGATTGCAATCATGAAACAAAACGACGTTGAAATCCGATTGCCTGACAACCGAGCCGTTCACGCGCTTCGATGCATCGCTGGAGCCTCGGCCGGCGAGCTTGCTCGACCGTTCAAAGGGCTCGGAGCGAACACGGCTATCGCACTCCCCGTAGGTATTGTTTGCAGGCACGTGTTCATGTACTGTCGACTACTAGCACGATGCGTTTAACATGAGTAGCCTCAGCCGCGATGACGACTTGTCAGCACTGCAGTCGGACTTCATCCAAGCGGAACGGCCTATTCGGTTGTATTTTCCGGATACGGGCCGAGAGGTCTTGCAGCATGCACAGGAGGCGGTTCGTCGCGAGTATCGTGCTTCTGTCAAGTGGAAGCGTCTCCGCTGCCGAAGCGTAGACCTGGTATCCAAGAGTGATATTGGAACGATCTACGTCCTGCAGGTTGGCCACCGTGTGGAGTTTGATTGGACGTGGGAGGGAGCAACGGCTTTTCGCCCTTTGTCCATACCGCGTTCTGATGCGGATGCGGCGGAAGGATTTCCCGAGGGGAACGACGAAGTTGAGATCGACGATTCCATCGTGTGGATGGGAGAGATTCTCGAAGTCGACGATGCGACCGGGCGCATTTTTGTCATCGTGGCGGATCCTGAACATCCTCCGACAACAGGATCATTCTTTGTTCGCCCATTCGAGTTTCTGGCGTTTCTCCATGCCATCTGCAACGAACCCGCCTTTGATCGAATCCGAGAAATCGTCGTCGATCGGCTTTGTGCAAGCGAAGGAGGAATCCACCCGGACGTGCTGGAGTACCGCGATGTTGGCCTGCCGGAACTCAGTCGTTGGTGGTCCAAGGCCTGGAGTGTCCTGTGGGGACCTCCCGGTACCGGGAAGACGTTCACCACGGGACAACAAGCCGTGCGGTCCCTGGCGGATCCTAGCGAGCGCATTCTGATCGTCTCTACGACCAATCGAGCCACCGACGCTGCTGCGATCGCTCTGGGTAAAGCCGCCAGGGAAGTGGCACCACAAATCCTAGAAAGTGGTGCGCTGTTGCGAATCGGCAAGGGGGCATCGTTCAAGGCCTTTGCCGAAAACCGATTGGAAGACATGCTCCGAGGCACGGAGACCGAGTATCTCCGTCGGATCGAAAGCCACCTCCAGAGCCTGGCGAGAACGACCAGTTCCGTCGAAAAAGCGATGATTCGCGTAGAGATCAAGAAACTGCGGATGCAGATGCGGGATGCTGCGCGCCGCAACTTTCTGGACGACCAGGTGCGATGTGTCGTCGCAACAGCGTTTCGCGCGACCTCATTCCTCACCACGGAGGCCGTGAAACATAGTATCGAACATGGGCTGGCTCCGTTCACGACGGTGTTCATTGACGAAGCCGGATTGATTTCTCGCGCCGCCACAGCCGCCCCTATCTCTGCTGGCGGCTCGCCGTGTGGTATTGGTCGGGGATTCGAAGCAGCTTGCCCCGATCAGTCGCATCAGTCGCGTTCTGCCAACCCATCAGATGACGTGGTTAGCCAAGAGCGGTTTGAGTCATCTGGATCATTTCGGGTCCGAGGCAGTGGGTGTTCACGTGCTGCGCCAGCAGCACCGGATGCACCGCGACGTATGCCATGTCGTGTCGAATTTCCAGTACGCTGGCCAATTGGAGACGGCGCCGGAAGTAGGAGACCGGAAATACCGCCTGCCGATGTTGCTCCAAGATCAACCACGCGCGATATGGTATGTGCTGGATGAAGAAACGAGTGATTGGCCATCGATTCGAGCCGAGCGAGGCCCGGGAAATCGAAGTTGGGTGCGCCGCGTTACAACGACCATCTTGGATCGCCTGTTCACCGATACAGAATTGCGTTCATGCAATGGTATGTTCATATCGCCATTCAAAGCTCAGGCGCATCGTATCGCCGTCTATCTGGCACAGAATGAATTGCACACCTGGTCTGCTTCAACGGTTCACAGCCAACAAGGGGCCGAAGCCGACGTAGTGATTTTCGACACGGTCAACGCGGGAAGCTACAGTTGGCCATACGATGAATGGAAACGGCTGGTGAATGTGGCGTTGAGTCGAGCACGCGAAGCCTGTCTGGTGCTGGCCAGTCGCGCTGAAATGCAAGAGCCCTATTTGCACCCGTTGCTGTCCTTTCTTTCGCCCCGCGTGTTGAGGAAGCGTGCACGCAAGCTCGTGTGGGAACAAGTTCCCGCCAGGGAGATCTACTCGGCGCCTAATCGAGAGACCGTCCGCGAGACCGGAGCAAATGAGTATGCCACCAACACGAACTCATTGGGCTACCAGATTTCCACGCGGAAACTGCTCCGGCCGGTCCTGTCTAGGGAACAGGAGCGGTTGTGTGGGCTCACATTGGACGGCAAGCCGCGTTTGGTCCGAGGCGTCGCCGGGAGTGGAAAAACGATCGTTCTGGCTCACTGGTTAGCAAAGACCGTCAAGCGCTTCTCCGATCAGCCGGACGCGCGGATTTGGGCCGTATTTGCCAATCGTTCTCTCCAGGCGCTCATCGCGAATTCCATCGAAACAGCATGGGACCGAGCGGCGGAAGGAACGCACTTTCCGTGGGAACGTGTTTCCCTGCTTCACATCCGCGAAATCCTCGACTGGATGCTGCCCGAGGTGGGATTACGGGCCAGCGATTTCCGCTTCGAATATGACAACGCAGCGGCGGCATTCTTGGAGCGACGTCCGGCGCGCGAGATACAACCGGCATGCGACGCCTTGTTCATCGACGAAGCCCAGGATATGGGCCCCAATACTCTGAAGCTGTTGTCGGCGCTGGTTCGACAGGTAGATGGCTCCGATACGAACAGTCGTGCTGTCAACATTTTCTACGACAATGCGCAGAACATCTACGGCAGGGGTACGCCCAGGTGGTCCGAGTTCGGCTTGGACCTGCGCGGGCGTTCGACGGTGATGAACGAGAGTTTCCGCAGTACCAAACCGATCATCGAATTCGCGTTGAACGTCCTTTATCGATTGCAGCCACCGGAGAATGACCCGGATCATAAAGAACTGCTCAGCCGCGGTTTGGTCGAGCGAACCGCGCGCGGCGATGCGCAATGGTGGACCATACGTTTCAATCAAATCGATGGACCGAAACCCACGTTTCGGCAGTTCACCAGCACTCGCCAGGAGATGCAAGCCATCGGCCAGTTCTGTCGACAACTCATCGAAGTTGAGGGTGTTGATCCGGCAGACATCTGCCTGCTCTACAACGGCCAAAACATCAAGCGAAGGCTCGAGCGCGAAGTCGCTCCGCGCATGGCGGAAATTGGCGTTACTCTCAGTGTGCAGACAGGCCGCTTCGAGCGCTGTGGCGACGTGCTCCTGGCAACAACACCTCACTCGTTCAAGGGCTACGACGCTGAGATCGTGATCGTGCCCGGCGTCGACTGGTATGTCTCGGAAAAAGTCGGTGTGCTGGCAAGCAATCTCTACGTGGCGATGACCCGAGCCAGGTCGATGTTGGTTCTATTTGCGGAAAACCGAGCCGACAAGCACGCCCAACGGTTGTACGATGTGTTGGGAGAATGCATGGACATACTCGAGTATCGACCAAAGGTGGAAAAAACTGCCAGTCCGATGGACGATGTTGCCGACCTGGTGGAAATCATTGGTGAAGAACATCGCAAGTGGCTGGTAGGCCTGCTGCGCCGCTACAAGATTTCCCAAGAACCATTGTTTACGAAATCTGGTGAGATCATCGCGCAACCGCTGTTTTGGTTTGCCACAGAACACGGGAAATACGCGTGTTTTGCGCCGCGGCGTCCATCACAACGCATTGCGCATCGTCTCGAGGATTTCGGATTCAATGTCATCTCTCCTGGTGACGCAGTTCTTCCTTAGAAGCTCGATTTCTCTTCCCTGCGATCCGTGCCGACAGCCTGTCCTCACCTGTGACCTGCTTCAAAGCTATCGAATGAACCCGAGTGAATCAGTTGGGAAGATGCTTGGGGTGCTCCCGAAAACCTGGTCTATGAGTTATGAGAGTATAACTAGTTGATTTTAGGTAAGGAGGACTCTCATGAGCAGAAAGCGGCACAGTCCGGAACAGATCATCAGGAAGCTTCGGGAGGCGGATGCGATGTTGTCGGCTGGGAAGACGATCGGGCAGGTTTGCCAGGCGTTGGAGATCAGTGAGCCGACGTTCCATCGCTGGCGGAACGGGCACCGACGCGCAGCGTTGGTCGCGGTGGGATGAAAGCCGAGAAGGCTCGGCGACTGAAGGAGCTTGAGGCGGAGAACAAGCGGCTGAAGTGTCCGCTGGCCGAAGCGGAATTGGACAAGCTGATTTTGAAAGAAGCCTGGGAGGGAAACTTTTTCGTGTTGCCATAGCTCTCCGGTACCCCAGCCGACAATGTCATGTCCTGCGTTTGGCTGCTGGCTCGACAACTGAAAAAGCCCGTCGCGGCGTCGTCAGGCGGTCGCTCACGTGCAACAGCGAGTGAACGTTTCGCAGCGTCGGGCATGTCGTGTGCTGGGTCAAGCTCGGAGCACTCAGCGTTATCAGGCGAAAGAAGATTCCCCAGAGGAGAAGAAGATGGTGTCGCGCATACACGAACTAGTGCGGCAGTATCCGCGTTATGGTCATCGCATGATCACCGCGAAATTGCGTCAGGAGGGTTGGTTAGTAAACTTCAAACAGGGGCAATCGTCTGTGGCGTCGTGAAGGCCTGAAAGTACCGCAAAAGATGCGGAAGAGGCGGCGTTTGGGGCACAGCGGCAACTGCCTGAGTGCGTCGGCGTGCCGAGCATAAAGATCACGTTTGGGCGTGGGACTTCATCCAGGATCGCACGTCCAGCGGTCGTCCGCTGGTGAGTTTGCGGTAAGCGTGTGTGAGGATTTTTGGGGGAACGGGTAGGCTGGAGGTGGGTCTGATGCTCTAGCCGATAGGAGCTCCGTTCCATGGAACAGCTTACTGCAAACTCACGGAATTCTGGCGAATTCCACTACGAGTTAAGTGCCAGTGTTTGGGTGTCGATGGGGTGTCGAGGTGGGGTGTCGAGGAATTCTGGCGAATTCCACTACGAGTGTGCGAAAACGCGACGAGCTAAGATCCCACGTAGGCGTCCCTCGATTCGGGTCACTAGTAACGTAACCGAGTCTCCGTCCGGCGTCGCCAGTTGCTTTTGCCAACGGTTGGCGTCGATAGTGCACAACCGTGATTTGACTTCCACCGGGCCAAACCCCAGGCGTCGCAACCGTCTGCGTAACTGCCGATGGTCCAGCGGTAGCACCTCGAGGACCTGGAAACATTGAACCCACGGGCTGCTCAAGGGAACGTCGCCGGTGTAGTAACCTCCAATGTCCGTAAGAGGATGCAAACCGAAATGTGCCCCCCAGAGACCGGCCAATTCCGCTGCATGCAAGCATCGGTGGAGATCGAACACGAATGCCCGAGGTGCCGGGACAATCGAGAGGGCTGTGGGCGCCAGCGTCGTCGCCACTTCCACCTTGCTTTGATCGTCCACTGGCGAATCAGGCTCTACCAACACGCAAAACCGGCTTTCCCCCCCGAACATCGCTGCTGCATATTCGCGTAATGCCCCGGTCAACAGCAGTTGTTGGCGGCACTCGCCTCGTCCCCCAATCCATATCCGCAAACACTCACGGTCGATGAACGGATCCTCGTAGGGCAGGGTTTCCAACCGCGGTCCTACTTTGATCATCGCTCCGTTGACCCGCGTGACCATGTCCGTCACTGTCTGCCAAGCGGGGGAGAACTTTGCGGCGCGATTCGTGCGGCGATCGTCCGGGCGCCGATCCGGGTCGATGTGCAGCCATGAGCCAGCGTCAAGTTGCTGCTCTTCGCACCGACCGGAGAGCAAAGTGGCAGTACGATGGTGTTGTGCCAAGTTGTGTTGGGCCAAGGCGAGAACATCTGGATCGAGATCAATACCTGTGGCCTCCCGCCCGGCAGCAAGGGCGACCAAGTCTGCCCCAGCTCCGCAGCAAGCATCCGTGACACGGCATCCATCCGGGAAGAGGCTTGCCTTCCAGTGCGCAATCCACCAATCACTGGCTTGCGATAAACTGCGCTCCGTCCACAACCATTTCCAAGGGGCGGGAAAACGCTGGGCTGCTCGTCGACGCAGGGCTCGTTGGTTTTCGAGCATGGCGTGTTGCCATGCATTCAGCTTTCCCACCGCAGGGCTATCGGCTGCGGCAGCCAAACCATAACCCCTCCCCCGCTGCGGACGATTGCTGGAGCCAGCACTAGCCGCAAAGGCCCCACCGCTGCCGCCAGATTCCAGGGCCGTCTCGTGTTCATCCAACCAGCGGTAACCCTCGTTGCATAACCATTGTATCTGCGGAGAAACGTTCGGGTCGTGCTGCATGGTAGGATGTTAACGTTTCGGATTGACGTTGCGTTGGTGCCCTTTGTGGGTAGCGAGCTTGGCGATTCCGCTTGTTTTTCGATTGTAGCGTTTGCATGGGCGACCGGAACGTAGCTGTTAAGCACCGTGCCCGCACGCCGATCAATGGCACATGGGGGACCGTCGGTGGCGGTACCATGGATGTCCGATTTTCGAGTGAGGGTGCCGAGCGATGTGGTTTCAGCGTCCAGTAGCCAGGCTGCTGCTCCTGGCCGGAGCGGCTGGCGGGCCATATGCCTTGTACCAAAGCGATGCGGGACGCAAGCTCCTCACCGGTTCGAACGACGCGCCGCCCGCGACGGCAAGTACCGATTCCGCCAGCGGGTTTTGGAACGCTAATGGCGTGGAGTTGAAGACTGGCCAGTTCACGCCCGATGAGTTGACGCAACAACCGATCCAGTCCCTCCAGGAGATCCTGCGATTCGACATTTCTCCAGCGTGGGTGGTGCAGCGGTTTCCGCGAGTCACGACGGTCACTTCCGAACTCCAACTGGACGCCATGCGCGTGCCCCTAGTGACCGGAATCACGCCAAGTGATATGGCGGGAACTCTCACCTACTATTTTGATCCTTATCAGCGGGTACAGCGGATTACCGTACATGCCGTCACCGGCGATCCGACGCGTTTCATGGCTGAACTGCAACACGCCTACGGCTTGCGACAGCAACCGGCGCTAGGGGGGGCACTGTACGTGCTCACGTGGAATGGTCGTCCCACCTGCGTGGCGTACACCGCACCGGCGGCAGTCATCACTCGGGACAACCATCAGGCGCGATTCAACGTCTTTATCGAATTGAATCAAGCGGGTTTGCAGTACGGGTTGAGCCCTGAGGCGCAATCCTTGATCGATGCTGGACAGAAGTCAGGCCGTTGGCAGTCCCGCTAAATCCACTGCGCGACGACCTGCCGCGAATGCTGCAACATGTCTCCGTAAGGTATCGATTCCAGCGATTGTCCCAATAATTCGATTTCGAAAAAACCGGCATACCCCTGTTCGTGGAACGTCTTCACGATTTGTGGCAAAGGGATACATCCGGCACCTAACAGGCAGCGGTTCTGTTGCCCGATCGGCGCGTGCTTGGTATCACCCAACTGCACTAGTCGCACATGAGGGACAATTGCTTCCAGCCACACGAGCACATCGGAGTTGAGTGCCAAGTGATAGCAATCGAAAACCATTCCTAAGTGGGGGTTGCCGATCTCGCAGATAAGATCGAGGCATTGCGGGATGGAGTTGATGCAGGAGACGTCTGTTCCACATCCGACGTGCATCGGTTCGATGGCCAGTTGCACGTTGACCGCCTGCGCTGCCTCAGCCAACTCGGTCAGCGCCCGGCGTACCAGGCGATGCGCATGACGGCGGGTGTGTCCACCTCTTCCTCCGGCGATCGCCACCACGGTTTGCGCGCCGATGTCGGCTGCTGTTTGAACGGCATCCAACGCGTCGTACATGGCCTCTCGGGCACTGCGACCATCGCTGCCCGTAAACCCACCAATCCAGTGCAAGGAAGAGACTTTCAGTCCATGTTCGTTCAGCAGTTCCGCCGCCTTCTCCTCGCCGTAATCGCTGAGCTTCGGTCGCCAAACGCCGATCGCATCGTAACCGGCAGCATGGTATTGCAGGACGTCTTCTTCAAAATTCCAACGAAACGTCGACAGTTGACACACCGAGAGTCGTAACATCCTTGCCTTCATCAGCTTTCGTGAATTGAGGTACGGCTGGAGCAAGCAATCAGCACCTGCAGAGCACCGTGCATTCTGCTTTTGCAGAGGACAAACACATGCCTGCAGCGACGACCGCACCTGTGGATCAGTTGGTCGTTGGCACGCATTGTTGGAAATTCTGCGTTTCCTGTAAAGCGAGATTCCCATTCTTGGCCAATCACACCAATAGCACCATCCTAGAGCGGTGGTTGGTCAGGCGATCACCGCACGATCCAATGTGCGGAGACCTGGAACCACCGAACCGTAGGTCAAGGTGGGAGTAGCGGGAATAAACAGGGAGTCTTGGGGGCGATGGATGAAGCGGAGGTGAAAAAGTGGTAAAACTTAGCTGCGACTTCCAACGCCCGGTACTCGCGTCCTAAGTTCACGTTGCGCGTCGCACTAGGTACGACGATTGTTCAGGAAAGCAAACGCGGGACGATACCGTGAACTCCTGCGTGGCGCCGTGACGGTCGGCGTCAAAACGAACTTCTCCACCAGGGGGCATCAGGTCAATGAGCAAAAACAGGCAATGTTCGGTGACGGGGGCGAGAATCGCTGCTCATGGCTTTCTCCAAGCCTTGCTCCGCGGGGGGCTGCTCGTGGTGTTGTTGATGCTCGGCCTGTTGTTTTCCGGGCCGCTGATGCGGGGATTGCCAGCCGCGGAGCCGCGCAACGTGCTGTTGTTAATATGTGATGATCTCAACTGCGATCTGGGATGCTACGGCCATCCGCTGGTGCAGTCCCCCAATATCGATCGGTTGGCGGCACGTGGCGTGCGGTACGAGCGCGCTTACTGCCAATTTCCTCTATGTGGTCCCAGCCGCGCTTCGTTCATGACGGGACTTTATCCCGATCAAACCTTGGTGCGGCGCAATGCAATCTACCTGCGGGAGCACGTTCCCGACGTAACCACGTTTCCCCAAGCCTTTCGTGGGGCAGAATACTTTGCCACGCGGATTGGCAAGATCTTCCATTACAATGTGCCGCGGCATATCGGTACCAGTGGGCATGATGATCCTTACTCGTGGAATTATACGATCAACCCCCGCGGGCGAGACAAAGAGGATGAACCGCTCGTATTCAGCTTGATTCCAGGGCAGTACGGCGGGACTCTCAGTTGGTTGGCTGCTGCTGGAGAAGATATCGAGCAGACCGATGGCATCGCCGCCAGTGAAGCGGTAGCGTTGATCGAGCAGTACGAACGTCGTGCCGTGCCCTTCTTTCTGGCCGTCGGTCTCTATCGGCCGCATACTCCTTACGTTGCCCCAAAGAAATACTTTGAGCGCTACTCCTTGGATGATATAGAAGTCCCCTCCCTTCCGGACGGGTATTACGAAACGCTTCCTCGACCGGCTGTAAAATCCATTACGCGTAAGGTTCAGCAAGGGCTACCGGAGGATCTGGCCAGGCAAGTGATGCAAGCATACTACGCCTCGATTTCCTTCGCCGACGCCCAGGTGGGCAGGATTTTGGAAGCGCTACAACGGACCGGTTTGGCCGAGTCTACGATCGTCGTGTTTACTTCGGATCATGGCTATCACATGGGTGAGCATGGCCATTGGCAAAAGACCACTTTGTTCGAGAATGCCTGCCGTGTTCCCTTGATTATTGCTGGTCCCGGGGTGGAAGCGCGCGGCCAAGTATGTCGCGGGCCGGTAGAAATGGTTGACATCTATCCCACCGTGGCCGTCTTGGCTGGTGTAGAGAAGCCGGGTTACCTGTCGGGCATCAGCTTGGTTCCCACGCTGAAGGATCCTACGGTTCAGCCTCGCGATTCGGCGCTCACCCAGTACGCGTCGGGGTACAGTTTGCGCACCGAGCGTTACCGTTACACGATGTGGGGAGAACAAGGAAAAGACGGCGCGGAATTGTATGACCACCTCAGCGATCCGGGTGAGTTGCGGAATCTGGCTGGAAAGGAGGAGGTGGCCGAGGTCGAAGCGACGCTGAGAAAGCGGCTACTGGAACGCATCGAGGAAGCGCGGCGAGTGCCACCGGGTATCCAGCAAATTCGCACGGAGATTCGCCGCCACGTTCCGCAACCCTACAATTGATCCCCCTCGATATTCTGCATCTTTGATCGCAGGCACTGGAGAAAATACCCACTCTAAGCCACGTTTGCGGGGCGGGTGGCGACATTGAGGGGATTCTTGTCAAAAATGGTCCGGCGCTTCTCGATCACCAGCAGACAAGGGATAAAATGAGCGACAGGTAGGGTCCTACGGGGACATTTTTGGGGTGAGCGCGTGGGTGTCGACGCGCTCATGAGCTTATTTCAACGTCACACGGCATCGTGAGGTTGATGAGGTTTGGCCGGGTGGGGCGTTTAACGTCGAGGTGGCGCTCATCCTCGGTAAAATCTACCTCCATTCAGCAACGCAAAGATAGAGACAAGTGGTACGGCCATGGAAGCAACGACGGCTGAGCACGTGAGAACGAATCGCAGAGGCCAGCAAGCCGCTCTTCCGGTAGAGATCTCGGCGTCTCCAGCGGCGTTCAGTCTGATCGCCCTGGTACGCTGCGAATCGTCCCAGGTGGTAAAAGCCAGGGCCGCCAACATGCGACTGTCCGAAGTGTCTGCAATCACCATTCGCGAGGCGCTTAGCCAGTTGGTGGAACAGGCGAAGGCCCGACTCCGTCAAGGGCGCGCTGCCGACGACGACTTGTGGATCGAACCGGCTCATCAGGCGACCGACGAGGAAAGCCAGTTTCACATTCCTTTCCATCTGTAGAATTGTGGGCAGGGCGAAGATGAACGACTTGCGGCCAATCGAACGAGTGATCGATCTGATCGATCCATCGACCAACATATTGCTCAACTGTTCGGTGACGGAAGCCATCGAAGCGGTCCGTGGCGGGGATGCCGCGGCCGTGCGGTCGATCAAGGGACAGTATGCCATCGTGGCTCGCGAGGGCCGGGTAGTGCGTATGGCGCGGTCGATTGGTCGCCCGATGCGGTATTTTCTGGCAAAACGGGAAGCTGGCCCGTGCTTGATTGTCGCCGAACGGATCGCCTCCATCCAGGAGACTTTACAAGCAGAAGGGTTGGGGGACCAGTTCCACCCCTCCTACACGCGCATGGTTCCGGCTCACCACATCCTCGAACTTCATCTGGTAGGATGCCCGGATCCCAACCCGACCTTACAACGCTTCTTCGATCCGCCTCGAGGCACTCTTCCCCCGGACATCGACGTGATAGGGCGGGCTTACGTGGGAGCAGTCCTCAATCAACTTGCCGATTGGCTTGATCAAATCGATGCGCGTGAACCGATAGGGGTTTTGTTCTCCGGGGGCATCGATTCCGGCGCTCTGGTGGTGCTACTGCACCACCTGTTGCTGGCTCGTGGAGAAAATCCCGCCCGGCTGAAAGCGTTTACGTTGGCCGTAGGGGAGGAGGCTACCGATGCACGGCAAGCAAGGGAATTCCTCCGAGCCTTGGGAATGGAAATGCTGCTGGAACTCATCGAGGTACCACCTTCCCACATTCGCTGGCAAGAGGCGGTGCGGGTAATCGAGGATTACAAGCCGTTGGACGTTCAGGCAGCAGCGATGACGTTGGCCATCTGCAGAGAGATTCGTCAACGCTATCCCACGTGGACCTGGCTCGTCGATGGAGACGGCGGGGACGAGAACTTGAAGGACTACCCCATCGAAGACAACCCAGAGCTGACAATCCGCAGCGTGCTTAACAATTCGATGCTCTACCAAGAGGGCTGGGGAGTCAACGCGATCAAGCATTCGCTGGTGTTCAGCGGTGGACAGAGCCGCGGTCATGTGCGCACCTTTGCCCCGGCGGCCCAGTTTGGCTTTCGCGGCTTCAGCCCCTACAGCATTCCCGCGGTGATCGAAGTGGCCGAGGCCATTCCCTTCGTCGAGCTGACCGATTGGGATCATCAACGACTATATCGCTTGAAGGGCGAAGTGGTGCGAAGCGGAGTGGAGCAGTTGATCGGTCATCGCATACCGATCTACGAAAAGCGGCGTTTTCAACAGGGGGCCACGTCCTCCGACCTGTTCACGCGGCTGTTCCCGTCCAGCGAACTGGTGTATCGACGAGAGTTCGACGCGGCGTTCAGTAGTTGACCGGTCGTGGGCCTGCGCGCCAGTACCCAGCCGCACCGGCGAGGGCGACCATTCGACGGGGTGCACCGTGGAACCACCGTCTGTCAGGCGGGTGTCCGTGGGAATTGATCGAGTGCTTGTCCGGCGGCGATGCAAGCAGGCACAATCGTGGCCGCCACTTCGACACGGAGGACGTGAGGGGCGAGGGACACTGCCTGCCAACCGGCTCGCCGGAGACGGCTGACCTCGTCGGCCGTGAATCCCCCCTCCGGTCCGATGGCCACATCGAGGCACTTCCAAGCGGTGGAGCAGCAGACGGTGAGTGCTGGACGGCAATCGGCTCCCACGTGGCCAAACATTTGCAAATGCCCTTCGGTCTGGCCGTCGGCTGGCTCACATAGTTCATCGACAGTTCGTGGCGTGCCCACATGCATCAAGCGATTGCGCCCGCACTGCTTACATGCTTCCACAACCGCCCGCTGCAGTCGCTGCAACGCCCCAGCGGTTGGACGTGCCACTCCTCGTGACGTATCCAGAGGAAAGAATGCAGCGGTCCCCAATTGGGTCAGCCAGTCGACCATCTGTCGCTGCCGATCACCTTTCGGTAGGGCAGAGAAGACACGCACCGCTTGAGTCGGTTCTGCGTCGACCACCAACTGCCCGCACAAGGCCACACGCACCTCCCGTCGGTTTCCGGCAGTAATCTGTCCATCCACCATGGCCCCCTTGCCGTCAAACAGCTGCACCCGATCGCCCGGTCGCAATCGCAAGACTTGAAAAGCATGGCGGGCTTCCTCGGCACCTAGGGCAATCTCTCCGGCGTCCGGGAGGGCGGGAGCGAAGAAGCGTGGGGCGCTGCTGGAAACTTGATTTTGTTCCCGGCGGACAGGGCGGTACTCACTCATGGACGATTCTTACCACCTAAGAACTATTACTAACCCGTGGGAGGTAAACTGAAACGGTTGTGCGGATTCTACTCAAGAAATCAATCTGCGGGACCGATGCTTTCGACAAAGGGACGTTATAGTCGCCCCCGACGCTGGTATCGGGAGCTCCAGAACGATTCTCCAAGGGAAGGTTGAATCCGTGACGTACTGGCGGTATTGGAAGATGTCCGAACCACCGTTTGCGAATACTCCTCGCCAACGGATCCACCTCGGGGAAACGGTGGACGAAGCAGTTGCCCGAGTCGAGTTTCTGGTGTCCAACCGCCGCCGTTTGGGGTTGTTGATCGGTCCCAGCGGTTGCGGAAAGACCGCCGTGTTGCGCCACATGGCGGGCAATCCTCCCCGGGGAGACGATGTCACGGTCATCCATGCCGCGCGCTTGTCGTTGATGGGGATGGCCTCTGGTGACTTATGGCGAGAGTTGGCGAGTGTGTTGGTGGGAGGAAATCGCGGCGGCGATGCACGCGCATGTTGGTGGCAACTGAATGATTTCTTGCGCGGCCAATGGGCCGATGGCGGACAATACATTCTGTTGTTTGATGACGTGGAGAATGGTTCATTGCCGGTGCAGACCGACCTATGTCGCTTGCTTTCGAGCGAGCTGCCGATTACCGTCGTATTGGCGGTGGGCCAGGAAGCGTTCGGCGCGGTGATCGCTGAACTTCGTGACCGCGCCGACCTGATTATCGATCTACCTGCCTGGACGCGTGAGCAGACGCAGCAGTTCCTTCAATGGTCGATGGAACGTGTGGGAATCGAAGGAGACTTGTTCACCGAAACGGCCATCGACGCTCTCCATGCCGTCAGTGGAGGAATCGCGCGGTTCGTCATTCAAGTCGCCGAACTCGCCCTGGTGGCCGCCGCGGTGGACAAGGGCACGCGCGTCGAGGCGGGACATGTGGAACAAGTGGCATGTGAGATCGCCCGCGCTCGCGCCGCCTGACTTGCTGGTAAGGAAACGGCGGTGAACATGTTGTCGGTCGTGGTACTTGGAGCCGGAGCGGAAACCAACGCCGCACTTTGGTTAAGTCTGTTGTTGCTGATCAGCCTATTCTACGGATGGCATTTATTCCTTCGCGGCCCATACTCGTTCGTTGAAGCGTGTCTGTATGTCCCCTGCTATCTGCTAGGGCGGATCCTGTGGAGAGTTACTTTCCTCAATACTCCGCCCGCTGAGATGAAATTGGGGGCAGTGCTAGCGGCGAATCACCGGAGTTCCGTCGACCCATTCTTCGTCCAATTGGCGGCCCAACGACGCGTGCATTGGATGGTGGCTAAGGAGTACTGCGATCATCCCCTGTTCGGTATCGTTTTGCGCGCGTTGCAAGTGATTCCGACCAACCGTTCTGGCGTCGACACGCGGGCCACCAAATCGGCAATTCGCCTGGTGCGTTCCGGTAGGCTCGTCGGCATGTTTCCCGAGGGACGGTTGAATCAGACTGCCGCGCCGCTGCTGCCGGTGCGCAGCGGCGCGGCTTTGGTGGCCATCAAAGCCGGCGCCCCGTTGATCCCGCTGTGGATTGAAGGAAGTCCCTTTCGTCGCGAGGTCTGGAGTCCCTTTTTTATGCCCGCCAACGTGCGCATCACCTTTGGACGCCCACTTTGGCCCTCGTCATCAGGCCATGGTGAAGTAGCGCACTCAGCCTCTAACGTCGGTGCTCCGGAAACGCACCACGTTGCCTCTGGGGAAGAAGCCAGGCAACTGGACCAACGAGCCGAGCAAGACGGGCCGCGCAGCAGCGACAGCGACGAGGCAGATCGACTGACTCTCCTGTGGGCGCAGGAGGTATTGCGATTGGCTGGTAAACCCAATTATCCCGTGCAGCTCGCACGACGTAGGCGTTGACGATGCGTAGCGTTCGCCAGATGCGTAGCCTCAGCCCGTTGTAACGAGCAACCGGCAACCATCGCCGCTCGTCTGCCCTGGCCAACAAACCCATCGTCGATCCGTAGGGGCAGAGGGGCGTGGTGGTGTGGCGTGGTTTCCCCACGATGTGCGGCGCTCGCCCCTGCCGGCGAGAATTGCTCCTGTGAAACGCATTGTCAGTCCCCGCATTTACTAATCCCTGAGGCGCCACGTCATGCTCGGTCCGACGTCAACGCCAATCGACTGCCGACATCGTGCTGCCATGATCTGAACGGAGACCGCTGCGGATGGCGGGCGATAACCACGGCGGTGCGGTGGTCGGCAGGGTCGGCATGCCGCGGCCAGGCGCGCCGACCGCGTTCCCTGGTAACTGCTACAATGATGTCAGGCTGCCCCGTCGTGCCGTGAAGCCGTTGAAATGAAGGAGGCTAAGTCCATGAACTTCCGCATGCCTACATCGCGTCGCCAATTCGTCCGCCTGGGTACGCTTGGTGCTGCCTGGGCCACCGAGCAGATGGCATGGTTGCGCCATCTTCCCTCTGTGCGGGCCGAGGAAATGCAGCTGCCGGCCGACGCCGTTCGATTTTCCGAGGATATCGAGCCGTTGGTGCGGTTGCTCGAGCAGACGCCTCGAGCCCAGGTAGTAACGGAATTTGCAGAACGAGTGCGCCGCGGGACGAGCTATCGGGAGGTCCTGACAGCTTTGTTTCTAGCGGGAATTCGCAACGTCCAGCCCCGTCCCAGTGTCGGGTTCAAGTTTCATGCGGTCCTGGTCGTCAACTCGGCTCACCTGGCGAGCTTGGCCGCGCCAGAAGCGGAACGGTGGCTGCCCATCTTTTGGGCTCTGGATTACTTCAAATCTTCCCAAGCGCGGGATGTGGAAGAGGGAGATTGGACGATGCGTGCGGTGAAGGAAAGTTCGATTCCTGCTCCGCATCGCGCACGGGAAGCATTTCAACAAGCAATGGAGGCATGGGATGTCGAGGCGGCGGATGCGGCAGTCGTGGGGCTATGTCGGGCAGCAGGCGCGGATGAGGTCTTCGACATCCTGGCCCATTACGGATGCCGTGATTTTCGCAGTATCGGCCACAAAGCGATCTATGTCGCCAATGGCTTTCGCACCCTCCAGTGCATCGGGTGGCGATTTGCGGAGCCCGTGTTGCGGTCACTTACCTACGCGTTGCTGAATCATACCGGCGAACCCAACCCCGCCCAGAGCGATTTGCCGGCCGACCGTGCTTGGCGGGTGACGCAGGAACAGATCGTCGACTTAGAGGGAAAATGGCAAGCGGGACCCGCCGACCGTGCGGCAGTGGTGGATTTGCTGGACGTATTTCGCAGTGGTTCTCCAGAAGAAGCCGTCGGTGCGGTCGCTGAGACCCTGCGCCAAGGCGGCTCGACGCAAACGGTTAGCGATGCGCTGTTCTTGGCTGCGGCTGAGATGTTGCCACAGCAGCCGGGAATCGTATCGCTTCATGCGGCGACGACGACCAATGCATTGCAATATGCCTTCCGGACGGCATTTCGTCCACGAACGCGACTGGAGCTCCTGCTCCAGAATGCCGCTTTCATGCCTCATTTCCGTCAATCGATGCACGGCCGAGGCAAGGTGCGCAACGTCCGCCTGGAAATTGAACCGTCGCTAGAGCCGATGGATCGCGAAGTGCAAGTCGCCGAGATTTTTGATTTGATGAGCCAGAGCCGTGATGAGGCCGCACTCCGCACGCGCCGCTTCCTGCGCGGAGGTGGGCGCGCTGAGGAGCTGATCGACATGGCGCGGCGATTGGTCTTTGCTAAGGGGAATGACGCCCACGACTACAAGTTCAGCGCTGCGGTGCTAGAGGATTTCTACAGCGTGTCGCCCCAATACCGTGATGCCTATTTGGGAAGTGCCACCTTTTTGCTGCCTGCTGCTGCCGCTCCCGATAATGGCTTGGTCCACCAGATTCAGCAAGCGCTATCGTGATGACTTCTTCATCATGATGAAATGGGGGCCACGAGGGGAGGAAACAATGGCGACCTGCCCCATCAGCCAGGCAAGCGTAGCTGTCCCGAGATGCCAAGGTAAAGGACTGCCCACATCATGCTCAACAGAGGAATGGCAAACAGCGTGCCCACGCCACATGCCAAGATTCCGGCAATGGTAATTCCCACCGAAGCCACGACCAGGATGATCGTCGTACCCACGTTGGGTTTGGCGAGTGTTTGGGCAATCTGGAAAGACTCTATCGCCGTCGACTTGCCATCCACGACCAAATAATAGGCTGGCCAGTAGAGCAGGGCGACGATCATACCGGGAATGATGCACAGCGCGGTGCCGACGGCAACTGCGATACCATAGAGGATGGAAACCACTAACGTTGGTAAGAAACGGTCGCCGCCAGCGAACAGGTCGCCGATCTGAGCAGACTGTCCCCGTAACAAACGCAGATTGATTTGCGCTTGTCCGATTCCCAAATAAACCCCAACTAGCGTACTGAGGATCCTGAGGCCCGCGTTGATCAAGTCAATGGTCATTTCTAGCTCGGCATTTCCCCGCTCCGCCACCACATCGAGCATTACGGCGACCCCAGAGAAGAGCATGTTTACCACGCCTACGATCAAGGTGACTCCCACCAGCAACCCAAGGTTGGCCTTCCAAATGTCCCATGCGACAGTCAATACCGCTCCTGGATCGACGGCAGTAGGAACGATTTTCCCCTGTACTCCGACTGGCTTGACGGAACCAACCTCACTCGGGGCAGCATAAGGATTGGTGGAGGCAGGTGCCCCACCACTGGCGTGCCATTGGGAAGCCTCCGGTACCGCGTCCCCCACTTCCCAATCGCCTGCAGGAACATCTACCAGCGATCCGCATGCGGGACATTGGGCTTTCTTCCCTGCCGCTTCGTCAGGAACTCGCAGCCGCTTCTCACATGACGGACAGGGGAAATCGATGGGCATGGATCATCCTTTCGCCAACATGCGGTGTCTGAAGACATGGCCAGGCTTCGCCCCATGGCTACCTGCCGCCCCCCGTCGAACCTGGTGGAAAAAGCGGGCGGAACGCGGCGGTTACCTTTCGGTGAACGCGTCTGCGAACAAGGTCTAGTGGCCGTTTGAAGGCGTCATTATTGCAGTATCGTGTCGCCCACTGCAACATGGGCCACGCATTCGCTCAGGGGGGGGAATGATTACCTTTTCCGGAGCATCAGAACAAGAATTGGCTGACAAATGGGTTCTCGGCAGGTCCGGTCGTCAGGGGGCCCGCCGACAGTGCACAACACCAAGTAGCGATAGCCCGCACCACAACGTTAGCAAGGGAAGAGCGACGTCACATGGGGCAACCATCCGAGCAGGCCTGCCTCGGGGCAACGCGTTGGCCCCGCCTCCGCAAGGAAAAACGCGGTGCCACCAAGCGATGGCTGAATCACTGAGGAACGCTGAGGGGATATGCACCTAAGCGGCCATGCGGAAGGTGCGGGCGGTCGATTGAGTCAGCGGTAGCGCTAGCGGCAAATTGTCCTCGGAGACAATTTGCGCGCCGAGGCGACGAGTAGCATTGATGACGATCGGACTACGCAGATTGAGTGTCAGGGTATGTCCCGATTTGCTGACGATGGCCAAGATGAAGATCTGGTCACTGCTGCGAATTGCCAGGCTCGTCAATTGTCGTTCGGAAACGCTGACTTTGTAATCGGGGACGATTCGACGTGGGCTGACCAAAGGCAACGCCACTTGGGGACGCGTGACCGACTGCAGCCATGCGACCTGCGAAGCTTCGCTGTCCGGTATAAGGATCCAACTGCGACTGGATTCGAAGCCGATCAACCCATGGGGAAAGGTAATCACTGCGTCGTCGTCCGCTTCGATGATGCCGAAACGTGAAGATTCGACCCGCATTTCTCCCCCTCCATGCAACGTACAAGAAAATCGGCCAGGAATCCGGCTCCATCTAATCCCTCTTATCGGCATCAGCCTTCACGCAGATAATACCGAACAAGTAAACTCGATCTCGAAAATCGATTTCCCCGCTGTTCCCCCGCTTTCATTGCTAGCACGGGTGGAACTCGCGATTGACACGCTCCCGAATCGTTTGGTTAGAATCCCCCGACGCTGCAGGATCAGGTGGCATTCGGACATGGATGGATGAAAGCTGGCAGCGATTCGCATGGCATGGAGGCTTTGAAATGACGGCAATGCCCAATCCCCGTGACTCCCGATTGACCGCTCCGGCGGCGCCACCATACCAGGAATTGGTTGGCCGGCGTGGTGGAGAGGATCGACGAAACGCCGCGGCAACTGAGGAGAGTTGGTTGGTGCGAGCCAAAGAGATCATCGAGCACGAGGCATCGGCTGTTCGATCGCTGGTGGGCTTGCTCGACCATCAGTTTACGCAAGCGGTAGAAATGCTGCTGGAGTGTCGCGGCAAGGTAGTGGTCACGGGAATCGGGAAGGCCGGGATTGTCGGTCAGAAGTTCGCGGCGTCGCTCTCGTCGACAGGCACACCAAGCCATTTCCTCCATCCGGCGGAGGCCGTTCATGGGGACCTTGGGTGCGTGCAGCCATCGGACGTGATCGTGGTTCTTTCCTACAGTGGCGAGACGGCCGAGGTCAATCGACTGCTGCCCTATTTGCAACGCGCCACCAGCGGAATTGTTGCCATCACCGCCACCGGCCACAGTACGCTCTCGCGAGCTGCGAATGCAACCATTTGTTTAGGGAGTCACGCGGAAGCGGGGAGGTTGGGCCTGGCTCCGACCACGTCGACGATGTTGATGCTGGCCATATGCGATGCGCTGGCATTGATCGTCAGTGAGAGACGCGAATTCACGGAACAGCAATTTGCCGTGTTTCATCCCGCCGGCAGTCTCGGACGCCGACTGGCTCCCGTACTGGACGTCATGCGGCCACTGGACCAGTGCCGTGTTGCCACGCAGGATAAAACCGTGCGGGAGGTGTTGGTCAGCGTCAGTCGCCCGGGGCGCCGCACCGGGTGCATCATGATCGTCGATTCAGCGCGGCATCTGGTCGGTTTGTTCACCGACAGCGATTTGGCTCGACTACTGGAGCGTGCTGGCGATCTCGATCAACCGATTACCACCGTGATGACTCACCGGTTCCTGACCATTGACCATCGTGCGGGCATGCCCGAGGCAGTCGCCATTATGCGGGAGAAGAAAATCAGCGAGTTGCCGGTGGTTGACGCCGAAGGATGTCCCGTGGGTTTGTTGGACATTACCGATCTGGTGGGCCTTTTGGCCGAGGAGTCGGCGGCTGAGGATATCGACCAGCCACCGGCGATTATTTATCCCATCGCCCAATCGCGGCGCCGCAGATGATGTGCGGTCGGGGAGGAAGGCATGTACGCAACTAGCAAGGGGAAAAATCGGTGAACGACCAGGAAGTCGGTGGCCCGGGGGATGCAGAGCAGCTGCGCCGTGCGGCGCGAATCCGGTACATCCTGTGCGATGTCGATGGGGTACTCACCGACGGCCGCCTTCAGTGGACCGAAGACGGAAAAGAACTCAAGTCGTTCCATGTGCGCGACGGCTTGGGGATCAAGCTGTGGCAAGGCGCGGGCCACGGCTTCGGCATCCTGACGGCCAGATCTTCGCCGATCGTCACCCGTCGAGCCGCTGAGCTGGGCATCGCCATGGTCCGGCAAGGATGTGAAGAAAAACTGCCGGCTGCGCAGGAGATTGTGGCCACTTTATCGCTTACCCCTCAACACGTCTGCTACATCGGCGACGATTTGCCAGATATTCCCGTGATGCGGTGGGTGGGGCTGGCAGTCACCGTCGCCGATGGTGCGGATGAGGCGAAACGTGCCGCACACTGGATAACGCAGCGGGCTGGGGGCTGCGGTGCAGTGCGCGAAGCCATCGAATGGTTGCTGACGGTTCAGGGACGGTGGCCAGAACTCCTTCCGCCGCAGGGGAGCAGAGTCGAGTGAAGCAGTTCGCCACGCGATACCTACGCGCACTGATGGCCGTCACTACGCTGATGCTACTTTGCTGGTTGGGCACCAGCCCCTGGATGAACGTGCCCTCGCCCACCATCGATCTTCCCCCGGAGGCTCTCGGCGAGATCATGCCTGAGGGACGGTGGCATCACCTATTTCCTCCCGGGGCATGGCAGCGTGCCAATCCCAAAATGATCCTGACCTCGCGCGGCGTGCTACTAGCCCAGAAGTGGGAACAAATCGACGCGCAAACTTGGCAATTACAGCCGCTGACCATCGTGATGCCGGTGGCTTCCATAGGGCGCGAGGCATTGCAACGGCGACAGTTCGAAAAGCTATCCAGCGACCAGGTGTGGGTGATTACCGCATCGGACGGAGCCACGATTCACTTTGATGAACCGCTGGATCTGACCTCGCCCCGCTTACCGCGCGTCACCCATGGGGCGCTAGGGGGAGCGGTCGAAGTGTCGCGACGGGCCAAGGATCCTGGAAAGCAGTGGACCATCCGGACTCGTGAGGTGGTCATCGACGAGGGGCAACTGAGCACACAACACGAAGTGACCATTCAATGGGGTGACAGTCGAATTGTTGGCCGCGACATGAGGCTAACCATCCACAGTCACCAACCGCATGGTTCCACTCACGATCGCCCGTGGGGACCGTTGGATGCGTTGGAGTTGTATCATATTGAACAAGCGGAAATCGCCTTGCCTCCTGGTGGACTATTCGCCGATTGGAGCGTGGACGATGCACCAACCACTTCCCCGTGGCGTTCTGCACCGGCGCGACTCTACCTGACCGCCGGCGGACGATTCGCTTTCGATTTCAATCAGTCCGTAGTTCGCCTACGGCACGGCGTGCGCGTGGATCATGTGGTACAGGGGCTCCCCGCCGATGTATTCGAGTGCCACGAATTGATGCTCAAGGTCGTTCCCCAGCATGCTCGTCCTTCCCAACCAACTGGAAGCATCGCCGGTCAGTTGGGAGATGTGGTCGTAGAACGCATCGAGGCGGTAGGGTCCGAGGCGATCGGCGCCTTGGCAGCAGAGACTCCCGTATCCCTCGCCGCGCCGACGCTCCAGGCCACGTTGCGGGCCAAGCGATTGATTCTGGATTTGCGTCAACAGCGTCTCGACTTGAACGGCAGCCTCGGTGACGGCGCCGCCCCTGGCCTGGTCGAGATTCAGTATCAGGGGCATCATATCCAGGCGCCCCGTGTCGAGTACCAAGCTGCCGCCCCGGATGCCTCGGGCCGGTGGGAACACCTCGGTTGGCTGGTCGCCGTCGGCGCTGGCCGCATCGACTCGGTGACCCAACAACTCGGGGCAACCACCATCGAGTGGGCTCACCAACTCCGAATGGCACCGTTGGAGACAGAGGAGAGGCAGTGGATAGAGTTGACGGGAAAATGCCGCGCCAGCCAACGTTCGCCCGAGGGCGTGCGTTCGTTGCAGGGTGAACGGATCGAGCTATGGTTGGAACGCGTCGCTTCCTCCTTGCCCGCCACGCCAACGGGATCGCCGGTGGACCGTCCCCGCGGCGAGGTAAGCTATCGTCCGGCACGAATGCTGGTCACTGGAGATGCCATTCTCAGCGACCCTCGACTCATCACGCGTGTTGATGAACTCGAGATCTTGGCCACTTATCCGGCACCATCTGCAGCCCCGCATGCGACGACTCCAGACCTGGTCGGCCCTCCGGTTCGCCCGCCAACCACCTTGCCAGCACCGTCTACCGCCGGTCAGTTGGCCAGCCAGGTCGTCCTCGGTCCCCCCGCCACCTCCGGACCGCAAGCACCGCTGATGCTTACCGGCCAGACGTTGGTGGTGCGGGCCATCGGCAGCGAAGGTAGTTACCGGTTGGAGGACATGCAATTGGAAGGTCCGCTACGCGCCTGGCAGGAATCCTCCGATCCGTTCACATGGCACGTCGATGGTCAGCGCATCAAGATGCGCGAGCTAGCTACGGGCCAGTTCGAAGTTTCCCTGTACGGCAATCCTGCGCGAATCGTCTACGGGGACGGTTATGTCGCCAGCTCCGCGATGCACTACGAACATCCTGCGGGGCGGATATCCATCGATCGTCCCGGTGAGCTGCTGATTCCCTCTCACCTGTTGCCGACGTCCCCCACCGCCGCTGCGGCGCCGTCCGGAGGGCCCGTGGCATCCGTCTCCTCGCCCAGGACGACGGCCGTGGGCATGCAATGGCTCAAGCAACCTCGCTGCATCTGGCAACAAGGACTCGAGTACGATGGTCGACAGCTACGTTTGTCCGGCGAGGTGCAGACGCAAGGTTCCTTTCGCACGGAGATGGATAGCTTATGGTCTATCCTACAGCGGAGCGATACGCTGACCTTGGACCTGGTTACCGACCATCCAGCGGCAACGGTATCGCTATCCCAAGGCAAGATTGAACGCGTCGTATGGTCGGGGAACGTGCAATGGCGAGCATCCCAGCTGGATCGCTACGGCGGAAAGCTTCGCCGTGATCAATTGGATGTTCCCGAGGCAACCTTTGTGGTACCAGAGCAACGCCTGCTGGCCAACGGACCAGGGATCATTCGCTCGCGATTCGTCGCTACGGGGCAATCCGATGAGGCGCAACAACTGCGGGGAGCCAACCTCCGATTCCAACATCAACTGACGATGTTTCTCGACCCGCGTCGTGCCATCTTCGACGGCAAGGTCGAGCTGCTCATCGGCACGATTTCCGACTGGGAAGAGGACATCGAGCAAGCGACAGCACGTCATCTGCGCCCCGGCGATCTGTTGTTGACCGGCGATCAGCTACAGGTTTACGACCTGGCGACGCTCGGGCCAGCGCCGCACACGGCTGATCGAACCTCGACCGGATCGTGGGAATGCGTGGTTACGGGAAAAGTCGCCTTCGCTGGAACTACCTTGACGAGTAGATTTCGTGGCACCGCTGCACGCGTCGTCTATACCCAGCCGGTGAATCGACTGCTGGTAGAAGGCGCGGGTAGAAGCCCCGCCATGTTGTTCAGCGACCCATTGGCCGAGGGACGTCCGTTTCAAGCCGCCATCGACTCTGCCGCCGTCAATCCGCACACTGGAGAAATCCAGGATTTGCGTATCGCCGCCGGTGGGATTCAAGTGGGGCCGAATACTCCCTCAACCGCACCGTCCCAGTTAGCGCCTCAGCTACCGACGCCCAGTCAGGCCCCTGACCCACGCCGCGACTTTTTTCAACGCGATACATCGTCGCCGTGACGACTTGCCAGTAGAAAGGTCAAAAATCCAATAGGGGAGCATCGGATTGCAACCGCTGGCGAGCTTCCTGTGCCCACGGGCTGTCCGGCGCCAATTCCAGGAAACGGCTCCAGTGCTCGGCGGCCCGTCCTGGTTCATTGAGGTCATCCAAAGTCCGGGCCAGGTGGAAATGGACATCGGCATATTGCGGAAACTGTTGCAGAGCCCCTTCGAAAGCTGCCACGGCCAACTCGAGCTGTCCCTCCTCCGCCAGCACGCATCCCAGACTGGCTCGCGCTTCGACCAAGTTGGGGTCCAGCTCCAGCGCCATGAAATAACGCTCTCGGGCCGCCTCGAGATCTCCCATCCGGTAGAGCAATTCGGCCAATTGGAAGCACACATCGGCCCGTGGTCCATGCGCGGCCAAGGCCGCTCGATACCAGTCCAAGGCGGCGTCCAATTCCAGCTCGTCCTCGGCCATCATCGCGCGATCGACCATCGCCTCCAGGTCGAGCGTCTGGGACGGTCCGTCGGGCACTTGATCGGCGATCGCGGCGCGCGGGAACGGAATGACGGCACGCGGTGCATCCTCGGATTCCCAAGACTCCGGAGCCTTATCTCCGCTCGCCTCGAGATCCAATGGGAGACGCATCTGTCCGTTGGCTTCGACGGTCACATCCCCGTCGATCAGCACCAACCGCTTTCCCTCGGCACGAATGGGCAATTCGGTGAGCGGCACCTCGCGACCGAATCGTTGCCGTAATGCCGTCAATTGCTGTTGCAGGCTGGCGACGGTAATTCCCCCTGCCGACCAGCGTGCCAATTGCCGCGCTGTGGCCAGACCGCAGAAGTCGAAATGGGGCAGTTGCAACACCTCCGAAGCTGCTGGCAGCAGCCCAGCGCGATACCACCGCCGCACCCGGCTGACAGATATCCCCAACAGGTCAGCCAACATGGCGGGGGTGTACAATTGCTGCGGAACGGTTGCGGTCTCCCCGCTGCTTCCCGCCGACGGTACGGATGATCGTTCCATAATCTCCTCAATATCGCAGCAGGCAGTACATCGCCCGCACTCCATCACGCCAACCGATCTTTTTTCCTTCGTCGAAGCCGCGGCGATCGTAACGTATCGGACGCTCGTAGAACCTGGCCCCACACCGCGCCAGCTTGATCGTCAATTCGATTTCGATGCCGAATCGATTCTCACGCAACGTCGGAGCGATACGCTGAATCAATTCTCGACGCATTACTTTGTAACAAGTCTCCACATCACTCAAGTAGAGCCCGGTGCGGAGATTCGCCAAGCGGGTGATCCAGCGATTGACCAGCACGTGCCATAGGGGAGGCACGGGGCGATCGTGGTGGCCATATCGGGTACCGTAAACCACATCGGCGTGTCCCTCGACAATCGGTTGGATCAAGAACCGAAAATCGTCCGGATCGTACTCCAGATCGGCATCCTGTACCACCACGGCAGTGCCGCTAGCATGTGCGAACCCGGTGCGCAAGGCCGCCCCTTTGCCGCGATTCTGCTCATGATAGATGACATGCAGGTCGTCGGCCCGCGGCAAACTTTCCAACTTTTCCCGAGTGCCATCACGGCTGCCGTCGTCGACCAAGATGATCTCCAACGGCAACTGGGTACGGCGCACACGTTCAATCACTCGTACGACCGTCGACACTTCATTAAACACGGGGATGATGACCGACAAGCGAAAGTCGGATGGCAATGCGTAAATCCCCAAACGCCGCCGGACGTCATCGGTTAACGCCATTCCCATCAACTCGTGCAAAGGCTGCGGCCTATCCGTCGCGGGAGGTGCAGGCGACACTTCCGATTGTGGTTCTTGCATTGCTCGCGTGTTTTACATTGAAATGTACGGACTATCCACCACCCTGCCGGGCGTGGGCCTAGGCATACCTGCACCCCGCCCCTCGCCGAGCGTTTTCGTTGGTGCAAGCACATGCAAAAGTCGGTGCGTCGTGCTGCGCAGCGGCATACGACCGAGTCCTTAGTTTCGCCAACCGCCGGTGACCTTTCAAGCGGCAATGCGCGCAAATCGGTCCTGCATTTACCTAGCTTGTGGGGTAGGAAAAGTGCTCATCGAAAAAGTGCGGATCACGCTTGACAAACAAAGGCCACATTCGCACAATTCTCACTCATCGCTGCTGGGGATGCACGTCTTCAGCGGTGCCTACGAGATGACCCGGTGGGAGGCTTTGTTGCCTGCAAATCCATTGGGTTCCATGAAGCGAAAGCCCTATCGTAGTGCTTCCGTTTCCACCCGAACGCTCCGCAAAGTTTTCTCCTTTTAACGCTTCTCTGAACTCCTATTTGCAGCGGTATTGGTGGACATGACAGCGGTCATTGAACAGTCCGATAGGGTCCTCCTCGACAGGACAGCAATACCACTGACGTACCGCTTTCGATCATTGCCAACCCTATTCGTTGCCGTTTGGTTGTGCAATGGATTGTTCATGAGGTCGTGGCGATGTGCAAAGAATGTTCGCTACCGACTGCAGCGTTTGTTGTGCCCAGAGGTGAGACACGCGCCGCAAGGTTGCGAGCGCGTTGCAGCAGGCCAGGGAGGGCCTTTTCCCATCTGTCGTTGGCTCGCGTCCGCAGCGGCTGGGCTGCTGACAGCGCATTTTCGGGGCGCTACCCGTCCAATTGCCATCAGCGCACCACGTATTTTCGCTGGCATGGATCGCTCAGTGTAAGCGGCAGGATGCCGCACTTTTTTACATGCTGACCGGTGCCGCCGCCGCTGGCCGACGGCCCCCGCGACGGCAGAACGCCCTTCCGATGGAGATGGCCCGCCGAGCGCATGTTCGCTTATGGTTGGCCGTTTTTCCACCGTACCAATTGCGACGAAAGGAGCCTGCGGTCGTTGCTATTGTTGGTAATGCCACACGAGCAATTGAACGCCCATCGATGCCATGCTGATCGCGTTGAGCATCATGTGCATGACTAAACATGGCCAAATCGATTGGCGGGCACGATAGACCACCCCCAAGGCGACTCCGAAGACGATCAGGGGGATGAAACTTAGGCCATATTCCCAATGCGCCAATCCAAACAGGGTGCCACTAACCAAGGCGGGCCACCAAGGGGGGCTGGCGGTAGGTGCAGGAACGCTGGAAAGGTTCGAGTACGGGGCGGGGGCGTCCACCGACGCCGGAGCCATTGCCATGCTTCTCTCCGCGGCCGGTGAACTTTCCGGCCCAAGCGGCTCCACCACTTGGGCAACCAACACGGGAGTTTCCTCGCCATCCTTGATGAGGTTCCCCGATCGTTGCCCAAGAAGGACATCGGGCATCGATGGTGGGAACGAAGGCTTTGCCGCAACCGCCTCGCCTTCGTCTTGGGCAGTGGTGTCGCTGGACGCGCCGAACAATACCGCGGACTTATCACGCCCAGGAATCGCTTCCAACCACCCCTGCAGCAACACACGGAAGGCAAATTCCTCCGAAACCGGCGCCGTGATGACCGCCACGAAGACGGCGAGCAGGAATCCGACCAGCGACGCTTCCGCCCGCATCGAGTCCAGAATGGGATGGGCGTACTTGGTATCAAAGGCAGTCGAGACGACGGCACTGAGCACGTAGACGACAGGAATCACCAACAATCCTGCCACCATACCAATCCCCACCTCCCGAATCACGTCAGCCGTCCAGCCAGCATGCTGCGCTCCACGACGATAACGTGCCACAATCCACGCGGTGATAATGCCCACCGTGCCTAGATTGCTGAGGCTGACCAGCGCCGTAAAACCAATAGGAGGCGTGGCTTCTGCATTTCTAAGTGCATTCACATCGATGTCCAGCCAGGTGACCCCTAGACCGAAGAACAGCATTTGCAAGCAGTAAAAAACTGCCACCGTCAATATCAAGTCGATGAGGCCCCAGCGGCGCGGCTCCCATGGTCGGCGGGGAAGCACCGTTTTTCCTTGGTACCACCGCCTCAGCACCATGGCCCAAGCCAGAGCCGATCCGGCCAGACCGCCTAACATCATCATCCCAAAGGTCCCGACCACTACGGCTAAGACAGGATGCTGTTCCAGCAATTCGGGGGTGATTTGTAAACTGTCGGCTTCCATGAAACGACTCCTTGCGCACACACAGCAGCGGCGGGCGGGTAGGGGAGGTTAACGTGCTAGACTACAACTCGACCGAGCGACGAATGTAACCCGATTGTGCCACCGATGCGAGGCAAAAATCGGCGGTGCTGCGGGTCACCAGCAGCATGTTTTCGACCTATCGCGGATGGAAGCAGGCTTCGTCCACAACCGAATCGCGCGCAGACGTGACCATCCGGGGGTTGGCGGCGACGATGGGCTCTTCGCTACTACCGTAGGAATTGGCGACCAAAGCCTCTGAGGCCCCAGCCCGGCAGGACGCAAGCCCTACTGGCTGAGCCGTATTTGGGGTGCTTCCGCAAAACAGGCCCATGAGTAAACAAGAGTTTAACTCCTTGATTTGGATAGCGAGCACTTTCATGAGAATCAAGCGACACAGGCCGGAGCAGATCATCGGGAAGAGCCGGGAGGCGGATGCGATGCTGGCCGCCGGTCTTTTTTGCAGTGCGGGGGCTTAGGACCGCTATCCTTCTACGCGCTTTCTCCTGGCCACAGCGAACGCCCACGAAAGAACGCCGAGTTAGCCCCCACAGCGCCAACCAGTCGGAGTACTGCAAAGAAGACTGGATGTGCACGCTGGCGGCTGGCAAGACGATCGACCACGAATGCCCCGCGTCGGCTTCCCGAGCACAACCACGAGCCACCGCGCCGCAGTCTGGCGTACAGGCAGTCTGCGGAGATTGCTTTCGGTTGTACCACGGCTTCCCCACCGTCTAGAAGTAGGATCCATACCTCAGATACAAACACGACGCGCGTCAACTACAAGCACGACGCGCCAGCGAGTGAGCAAATCGGTCGACAATACGCGATCCGGACCACACTTGCTGGCGCAGCGTGCTGGTATTGAAGTTGTGCTGGTATTTAGACGCGCTGGTATTGAAAGCGAGGTGGTATTGAAAATGCCTCTGCGCCTTCGCTCCAGCCGCGGCACAGCCGAGAAGAAGCACCGTTACCCGTTACTTTACCGCTACTCTCCTAACACTTGGTACCCATCATGGGGGCATCCCGGCATCTTCGGAACTACCGGCGGACGAGGTCTTGGGCCTCGATTGGTACTTCAGCAGGGAGGCGGCAATACGCCATGCGACCGCCCCCCCGATGGCACAGTGGGTGCTCCAATATCCCCGACGGCGCAGTCGGTGCCGTTGGTGGCTCGATTTGGGGGCAGCGATTGTCAGCCCAAAAAAAGGCGTGTCGCAGCATACTACAACACGCCTTCATGCTCGAAAAAGCGCGATCGGCATCGCGGCTCGCGGCATTGCGACCAAGAGTCGTCCGGCCAGCCTTAGCTTTGTTGAATCTTCAGTCGCTTCTGAATATCGGTCTCGAGAACACCAAACACCTGCTCGTGGCGTTGAACCGACATTTGCAGCGCTGCCAACAGTCGCTTTGCAGTATAGAAGTTCATCACTACCCGTTGGTTGACCTGAATCGGATCCTTGGGAACCCCGACCGGCTGCGGGTTCAAACCGAAGTCGATGATCAATTCCTCGGGCGATCCGGTGACGCGGCAGAAATTCGCGTAGGTAGCGGTGACGTTATCGTCCTTTACTTGCACTTGGACTGGCGCCTGCCGCGGTTGATTCTGAGCCGGTTGTTGACCTTCCTGCGGCGCGCTAGCCGGAGCCGCGTCATTCGTTTCGTTTGCTTGGGGTGCATCGTCAGTCTTAGCCATGTCCATCTCCTTCTTCTTTCTGCTGTGAAACAGCGAACTAATCTCACGCCTTCGGGGCGTAACCACAAACGTTTGTCGCCGACCTTAGGAATCGACGACCCTTACGACAAAAACGTACTACGTAACTCTACAATTCGAATCGGAACGTGCGGGCACAAAAACGATAAACTCGCCATCCCAACGACTTCCAACCGACATCAATCTTTGCCTGACCGCGATATCCAGGCCGTAGCGGCATCGCCACGTGCTCTAACGGCACCCGCGCTTGGTAAGACGTGCTGATCGGGCGCAGCCGTCCGCTGGAGTCCAGTTGCGTGTCCAACCGTCCGCCCGACTGCAACGCCAGGTGTTCCGGTGTCTCCTTCATTTCCATCTCCGAAATGCGCTCGATACGACCGACAAAGGAATCCAACCGGGCAGCATCGAGCATAATCTCGACCTCGTCCCCTTCCTGCACGAGATCGATATCGTGCTGATCGACGACCAATACCGCCTCCATGTTCTTCGGGTCTCCCACCAGGCAGAGCAAGTCGGCTTCGCTGAAAAATGCGTCATTGTTTTTTTCGTCGAAGGGATTGCCGCTCCACCCAGGCAATTGTTGTTCGGCATCATATTGTTTCGGCAGCGGCTTGGGCGGAGGAGGGAGAATAACCCCCTCTCGCGCGGCACGAATCTGCAACATGCTCAGACGATCCACCAGGCGTTCTACCATCTCCTTCTTGGTCGCCACGATCTGACGTTGCGTGTCGATCTGCGCGGCCGCTTCGGAATCGAAGACCATGATGTTCTCGAGCACGGCCAAGCGACTGCGCGCGATTTCGTATTCGCTTTGTGCTTTTACCAGTTGCAATCGAAGATCAACATTATCCAACTCGGCAATGGTTTCACTTGGCTGCACGCGATCGCCAGGCCGTTTATGCCAACTGACCAATCGGCCCGGCACCATGGCAAAGACCTGGTCCGCTTCCAGTGGCTCAATCGAAACGGCGCAGTCGACATGATAAGGGAACGGGACAAAACAGAAGGCAGCGATCAACGCGGTGCCCACCGCTGCGCTCCAAAGAATGTTTTTGCGTTTCATTCTGCTCGCTCGACCGGGAGTACGAAAGAACTTGAAGACCTGATAAAGCGGTTGAACGATCATGCCCGTGACGCCGGCGACGGCGATCAGCCTTCCCACGGCCTGCAGACCGTATGGTTCGAGCACTTTCATCAGGAAAAACATGATGGAGAATACGACCACCCAGCGATAGATCACCGATGCTACCGTATAAAGCGCGAACCAGAACTGTTTTCGTTGTGGTAAAAACGGATTCTCTTGCAATTCCAATCCCAAGCAGTATTGTTGAAACCAACGCTTGAGAATCTCGGTCGCTTTCTGTCGGAGATTAGGGATTTCTAGAATGTCCATCAGGATGTAATACCCGTCGAATCGTAGCAGCGGATTGCCGTTAAATACGACCGTGCTCACCGAGCAGATGAACATCACCGACAGACAAAGGAAGTTGAACATTCCCGGTTCGGAAAACCACCACAGCCAGGTGGCAATCGATGCCAGGATTAGTTCTACGTACATTCCAGCAGCACCGATGAACACTCGCTGCCACTTGTTAGGCAGCATCCATGAGTCCGATACGTTGCAATACAAGCAAGGGGTGAACACCAGCAGCATGACGCCCATTTCGTGGCATTCTCCACCATATCGTTTGCAGCTCAATCCGTGACCGAATTCATGCAGAATCTTTACTACGGCCATGGTCAATCCGAGCCATAACCAATTGTGAGCGGCGAAGAATTGTTCAAAGGTGGGCAACTTACCGCGAAACTCTTGAAAATTTACCAATACCAGCGTGATGGCGCTCAAGCCGAAGAGCAAAAAGAAAATGAGGGCCGGGACGGTAAACAACCACCAGGTGAACGGGTTGAGGGCATTGAGGATGCGTTCTGGATCGATCCCCCGAAAACGCAGTGCAAAGATGTTCGACAGCTTGCTGAGCAGTTCGCGTTTCTTCTTCTGCTGGCCGCGTCGCCGCAGCTGCCGTCCTTGGCCCGTGGCATCCGATATGACCAGGCCACTGCGGTGCAACATGCCGACGAACTGCTGCAAGTCTTGCAGAGTAATACGCTGGGGAGCGAACTGTGCCTGAAAGCGTTCCTTGATTTGTTCCAGACTGGTTTGTCCATCCAGCCATGTAAGGATCGCGTATTCCTCCTCGTGAAACCGAAAGTAATTCAGGCCTACCGGTTCCTTGACCACCCAGTAGGCACGACCGTGATATTGATGACGCCGCGCTTCCAAGTCGGGACGACGGCGCAAGCGCAATGGGCGCTTGGCGCTGTTGACTAGACTGTCAGCCATCGTCGTCATGTCGAGCGTTTTCCTTGAACAAGATCCGTAGAGACGGCCACCGCCATCTCCTGTTCATTACCGAACTGCGTGAATACGGGATTGATTAAAAGAATGACGTGAAGCCACTCAGGGTTGTGCGGCAGAGGGTAGCCGTACAAAGCACTCGGCCGACATTCCCTCGCGCAGCAACCACTGGCCATTGAGCTGACGATTCTGCACGCGACCGGCGACTCGCACCCGGCCGACACGGATTTCGGGAGCCACGAAATCGATATTCGTTTCGAATTCAACTATTTGTTCCGGATTGATGTGCACCCGCACGAGCATGGGAGCCCCCTGCAAGGCACTGAGCGCCACCGACTTCACATCGACCATCCCTTCCACCTTGACCGTGTTCATGTGCACCAATCTCAAGATTGGGTCTCCGGAGCGGATCCATTCCCCACGATCCCGCAATCGCTCAGCAACGACCCCGTCGAACGGAGCCTTGACCGAATAGAGTTCTAAGCGAATCTGTGCAGCCTTCACCTTCTCCTCGGCAATGGCGGCCGCCAGGACGTCCTGGTTGTGCTCCACCGTGGCCACGTCGACAGAAAAACGAGCCCGGTCACGTTCCAGCGTCTTACGGCGCACCGACGACCAGGTCGTCGAGTTTTGCTCCCACAAACGTTGCTCCGATTCCAGCTCCTCTTCGGCCAGTGCACTTGCCGCTTTGGCATAGTCGATATTGGCCGTCTGGCTCGCTTTCTCCCGCGCGGCCTGAGCTTCCTTTTCGGCAACTTGCAGCTCAGCCAGGGCGACGCGCGAATCGATCCGCAGGAGGATGTCGCCTTCGCCGACGCTATCCCCTTCTTCCACAAGAATCTCTTCGATCAGGCCATCGGCTTGGGCAGCCACTTGAATGCTGTGGATGAACTTGATGGACGCCGAATCGAGTCGGATGGCCGAGCGATCCCCCACAGGCGAGGCGGAAGAAAAACCACCATTGGCCGGTGGTTGCGACCAGGCCACCGGTATGGCAGTCCCCACGAGGCCGGCTACCAGCCCCAATGCTCGGCACCAATTCGCTATTGCGCCTAGGCGGCGACGCGTGGTCGCCTGCGACCGCTGCCTGCGGTCCCCCCATGAGGCAACATGCCAGAGCTGGGTCGAAACTGCCCACCACCGATGCAGCCACGCCGTCCATCGAATCTGCTTCGTCACTTCGATCATCTTTCTAGTCAAATCCATGTAAAACGGGTCCCAGCTGTCTTGTCTGGTCAGTATGCTTCGTGGTGTTTTTTAGAAAAGCAAATTCGCCCGCACCCACTCGACAACTTCGTGGAACCAGACGAATGCGGCGGAGCGCTTCCCGCACTTGACGTCAGCAATGACCTCCGCCCCCGGTCGTCGCGAGACGCCCTCTAGCGAATCCAGGTCCACGCGAAGGCGCACGACGGCGCCTTCTTCCGGATCAAGCTCGGCACGGGCCGCCACCGCCTCCGCAGCTAAGTGGCCGTGGTGGGTTACCGCCGGGTTCGTAGACAGGATGTATTCCACGGGCAACGGTTGACCGCCGGTCTGCTCCAACGCTTCGTCCAGGTAACGCATGCGTTTTTCGGGCATCAAGACTTCCAGCTCCCACTCCCCGGATGGATCGGCGATGTTGGCGAGCACCTGCCCCGTCACCACCGGACGCGCTCGCAATCGCTTTTTCAGCTCCCAATCCATGACGATGCCGTCGATCGGTGATGTCCTCACCAATTGCGCTTCTTTCTCCTGCAGCAACGCCAACTGAGCTTCCAGCGTGTCCCGCCGCGTGAGATACTCCTCTTGTTGACCGATCAAGCGGCTTTGTTCCAACGGATCTCGCACGCTCCGGCGAATCAGTTCGGTGAGCGTAGCGATCTGCTTTTCCGCTTCTTCCAACTGGCCTTGGAGACCGGCTATCTCGATCTCCAGTTCTCGATTACGCAACTTGACCAACGGATCACCCGCACGCACCACATCGCCGTGGTCGACGTAAACCTCCGCGACCTCCCCATCGACATGCGCGAAGACCTGCCGCTGCGTCCTTGGCTGCAACACACCGTTGGCCTCCAGATCCAAATCGATTTTCACCACGAACATGGCGATCAGGGCAGCCGTGATCAGCGTCAGGATGGCCAGCGTTTTAGGGAGAGCCGAGCCTCGAAACAGCCACATGGCGCGCCCCAAGAAGCGCCACAACGGCATCAAGAACAGTTCGTTATGGCTCAGGGCATTGCTCAACGCACGTGCTGCATGCTCGTACACCAAGTCACACCGCGATCGCAACTCCTCCTGCGGCACCTGGCTCTCGATTTGTTCCACGATCAACGCACCGATGATTTCTCGCTGCGTGGGATCCTCACGCTGCACCTTCTCCTTGGCTTTGACATCTCCCTCGACAACCCGCTCCGGTCGCCGAATGGGCAGTACGGTAATCGTCCTACCGTGGGACAGGTCAACATAGTCCTCGATCGCCTCTTCCAACTGAGGTGGCAAGTCAAGGGTCGAACCGTCGTACCAGAGCGCCTCACCAGCGGCACACACACGAGTTGCCAAGGTGTTGAGAGCGGTGACGATGTTGGATCGATTTTCGATCGAGTCCTGCCCGGAAATCGCTCGCACCTTGCAGTGACGCCCTTTCTTGATCGCCACGCTGACGCGGTCGCATCCGATTAGCTGCCGCCCCTCATTGGCAATCGTATAAGCCGTATCGTGGAGGTCGAGGTTATCGTGGACCAAGCGAGCGAAGTGGTCGGCGCGCTGCCACATCTGCTGACGATCGGCGACCTTCTGCAGTGTTCGCCCTTTCAGCCACTCGCCGATCAACCCGGCCATCTGTTCGAGAAAACGTTGATAACCTCGTTGGATGTTGGGCGCCGAATTGGGGCGCTGAAAGACCTCAATCACCCCAGCAGGCTGCTTTCCCGAAAACAACGGCGCTACCACCAACAGGTATTGGGTGGGATTCCCTTCCTGCTGGTCTTCACCGAGCATCGAGTTGGGCGGCACTAGCTCGGGTTGGCCACGCGAAAACAGCCGAGTCAACAATCGACCGTGGCGTACCGCATCTTCGTTCTCAGCATCGAGCAGGTTTTGACTGACGTTGATTTGATAGCTTAGACGCAACGCCCCCGCATCGTCGAGCAACCATACCGCCCCGCCGACTGCCGCTAACGCATCGACAATCCGTTTCAAGACGGCCGGGTAGTACTCTTCCGCCGGCGTGTCGGACCGCGACAACTCCGCGATTTCATTGATCAACGCCCGGATTTGCTGTTTGGTCTGTTCGACCGTCTCGGGAGATGGTGTTGTCGACATAGCAACCTTCTATTGGTCCGTGAATGCTCATGTACCAACACGTGTACATGCTCGGGGATCCAACTGACACACTAATTCCCTCACCGGCGGTCGCAAACGCTTCGGGGCAGCAACTACCGTGACTTCGGTTCGCCAGCAACGGAACGTGACGGTTATACCAATTGTCTTCAGATCCGGCCTAGTGAAATCTTGGCGAAACGCCACGTTGGAGGGAGTCGCAGTCAAGAAAGTTCCCCAGAATCCAGAAAAAACCAGGCTTCATGGCTTCCACTTGACTTCCCCGCCAACCAATGTTGCTCGGCGTTCGTACTAAGAGTATAAACGACGAAGCAGGGTAAGGTGAACACGTGCGGAGCAATGTAGCGGCAGTTTTTTCGTTCCTTGTCGATAACATCGATTCTGCAAGGAACGCGCCGACGCAGTGCTGCGTCCCAAGGGCATTGACGACTACGAACGGTTGCATTGGCCCCATTTTGAAGCATCCTAAACGAACCGTGGAAGGCTGGCCGAACATACCCTGCCTAACCCCCAGCGGTGCATGCCAACCCTGTTGCGGGAACAGTACCGGAGCGACGCTCTGTCTCTGCCGGAGGGGCGTGAAACATGCTCTAGCGGTGGTGGCGCCGTACGAGAATGGCAGGACGCGCCGTTGCAACTGCTCCTTAGACACGCGACAGGGTTAAACCATCAGGACACCGAGCAACTCTCCGGGAGCGTTTTTGTTGGCTATGAATAATAAGGCGTGGCAGGAAGCAATCTCGCACTTGCCCGACTCATCGTCGACCGGGCGCCCCCAAGAACTGTTGGCGGTCCAACAGCTGATCGAGGGCGATTTGCCGCTGCAGCCATTTCTAGAACAACTGCTTCCCCATGCCTGCCAGTTGTTTGGTGGAGTGGCCGCGGTCACTTGGTTGAAAGCGGCCGGTGCTCCGGGAGCCGTGTTCGGTATTCGCTATCTCATGGACGGAGTCTTGCAATCGCTCGCCGGCCAACAGAAGCACGAGCGCCTCGTCCAGATCGCCTGGCGGCAACGTAAACCGATGCTGGCAGAGCCGACGAGGAAGAAGGCAAGCACCCCCGAGGACGCCGAGCACGCCCAGCTGTCCTCTCACAATCCGACCGCCCATCCGCTGCTGTTCGGGCCCATTTTGCACTTGTCCGAACCGATCGCATTGCTGGAAATCGTCCTGGCAACACGCGGTGAACCGTTGACCGGCCACCAGCGACAGCTCTACCTGCGGGGAATACAACTGTTTGCCGATCGGGTCTATCAAGGTCTCCGTCGACGGATGACTCTGCCGGCGGCGACGCTCCGGCATGCTACCGAGCAACTGGAACAACTGGTCAGTGATGTCCAGGCGTTGCAGCAGCAGATTCTGAGGACGATTGAAGCGCGCTTGCAGCAATTCCACGGTTGGTCGTTCCCTACCATCGCCGAGAATCAAGAATTCGCCAAGATGGTGCACCAAATGCTTGACGCCCACGGACTACGAGTTCAGTGCACCGAGTGCGGCAGCCCAGCGATCTTACGCTGTTTGCGTGCTGGCAATGCGAAGAACGGCGCTTTCGTCTTCGACCACTACTTGGAATCAGGGCGGACTTTTCATGGCGGGCCCACCACGGTACCTCGTCTCAAGGTCGTGCCCAAGCCGGCTCGCCGTTCGGCCATTTCCAACACTGCCTGACCGTTATCTACCGGAGCAGGGACGAGTGTCGCTCCTGTTTGACGCAGGGCCCATTCTTCTCGGGGGCCTTTGGAAAGCTGCGGTGCCTGTGTTGCTTGTCCGCGGCGGTCCTCCAGGCCAAGCGATCGACGTTATCTCTTGAAGCAGGTGGACGTTCCCGCTTGTTTGCCACACCGTGCCATTGAAGCTTGCTTGCATGTCGACGACGGAACATCCGTCAAGACCTCATGGAGATGGCGCCAAGTCGGTCGAGCGGCCGGAACGGAGGTGGTGCTGCCGCCGTAGGCTGAAAGCGGTCAACGAGCGTCTGATCGATGAAGCTTGCAGGTGCCCTCGTCACAAGCAGCAAGACGATAACGGCGCTGGGCGATCCAGCGATAAGCACGGCGCCAGCAAGGCATCATACCGGGCAGGTGCATCAGCGGGGCCAGCGGCCATAGCAGCGGCAGCCGCCGAGATAGCGCCCGCATGGCATCCGCTCCACCATAAGCCTCTCCCGCGGGGGTTATCAACCACATCTGTTCCATCAATTGCTCGTAACTGAGTTGAGGATAGCGCTCAGCCACGCGTGGATCGTGCAAGTCGATGTACGTTAGCCGCCCGCCGTCGATGGCACGCAACCGCTCAACTTGCCGACGACAAAACTGGCACTTGCCATCCCAAATGACGGTGGCCAGGTCGGGATGCTCATCGGGATCGGGCAACGGACGGTCGCTCATTGGGCACCTGGAATACGAAACATTTCTGAATCAACACACTGCCATCGCCGCATGGGGGAAAAAGAATTCAAGTTCTCAAAAATCACGAAACGGGCCGCGCGGCTCTGCCGCCTCCATCTCCCGCTGCCAAGCTGCGAAGATCCGTTGCAGGCGAACCACGACGTCGGGCCGTTGAGCAGACAAATCGTGCTGTTCGCCCACGTCCTCACTCAGATTGTACAATCCCTTCCCCGCCTTGGTATCCACCCATTTCCACGTGCCCTCGCGAACTGCTCGATCGTCGCGACGCTGCCAACACATGACTTCTCGCGGGCTGGCGACGTCATCGCTCAGGATGTCGATCACATCGTATCCATCGAGCACCAACTGCGGCGGCAAAGAGGCCTGGCAGAGATTGGCGACAGTCGGAAAAAGCTCCAACGAACTGAGGAACTGGTCTCGCACTTCACCGGCTGGAATCCGCGGAGGATAGACAACCATCGCGGGAACCCGTATGCCTCCTTCCCACAACTGGGCCTTGTGCCCTCTCAAAGGGCCATTGTCTGCAATACTGCTGCCGCCGTTGTCCGAACAGAAGAAAATAAAGGTGCGGTCCGCAATGCCGTACTGATCGATCAATTGGACGACTCGGCCAATCGCCGCATCCATGTGGGTAACCGCCGCGCAATACTCGAGACGTCTGCCCGCCCGATTGCGCACCTGTGCCGGTTTGCCGTAGCGCTCGGCTTGTTGCACCCCGGCTTCTTTCTGTAAGTGCGGATAAAGGGACTTGTAATGCTCCGTTGCTTGCGGCGCTGAGCGAATCACTGGATCCAAATTGGAAGCCGAGTGAGGCGCGTTGAACGGCAGGTAGAGGAAGAACGGCTCGTCGTGGCACTCGGCCAAGAACCGCTCCGCTTCCCGCAAGAACAAATCAGTGCAATAAGTACCTCGATCCTCCTCCGTCGGTGCTGCCCCCCGATACATGCTGGGGATACCATAACGCTCGTGGGTGAAGTAATCGATCCCCGTGTTGACGAATCCGTAAAACCTTTCGAACCCGCGCGACGTAGGCAAGAATCGCCGGAGGGAACCTAAGTCCCATTTACCGAAAATCGCCGTGCGATAACCTCGACGGCGCAACAGTTCGGCCAGAAGCAATTCACGCTCATCCATGCCACCAATTCGCTCGAATGTCACGGCGTACTCAGCAGGTGAGTAGCGATACCCGTAGTCCGGCGCTTCATTGCGCAGCATGTCGTACATGCCGTTGCGCTGGGGATAGCGGCCGGTTAGCAGACTGCCGCGACTGGGGGTACACGCGGGCCAAGCGACGTAGAAGTTCGTCAATCGCACGCCGCGGGCCGCCAGTTGATCAAGGTTCGGGGTGAGCACTTCACTGCTACCAAAACAACCCACATCTCCGTAGCCTTGGTCATCGCTGACGATCCACACCACATTGGGTGGGACGTGCCGTTGCTCTGCGGCGGCGATGGTCGTAGTGGCAGCGAAAACCAGCCACCAACAAACGGCGGCACCGACGGTCCATACAATGCTGGGATAGTACCTCATCCGAGTTCGCCTCGATTATCGTCACTCTCGAACCTCACGTGCACGCACCGAACTCGGTGTGGTGCCTCCCCATGCTTCGGTGAAGTGGAACCGGGCAGCGGATGGATGCCGCTTGCCTCACCGCTGTTTAACCGTCTGGCGCAACGGATTGTCAATATCCGCCAGTGGTGGCGGAGGATTCGGCGAATTCAATCGGTTCCAATCCCAGGGCTTTTCGCGCAGCATCGAGAATGTCCCGAGTCCGGCTGGCTCCACAGCGTGTGACGCCGATTTGCCGCACTTGTTGTAGGGTAGCAAAGTCACGAACACCGCCGGCTGCTTTTACCTGGACGTGTGGACCAACGTGCCGAACCATCAACTGAAGGTCCTCCAACGTCGCGCCGCCAGTTCCAAAACCCGTGCTCGTCTTGACCCAGTCTGCGCCGAGTTCCGTACAGATCTCGCACAATCGAATCTTGTGTTCATCCTGGAGGAAGCAATTCTCGAAGATCACTTTTACCTTCCTGCCGGCGGCATGGGCGACCTCGATTACCGCCGCAATGTCTCGCGCCACGTAGTCCCAATTCCCACTTAGTACCTGACTGATGTTCACCACCATATCCAATTCCTGGCCACCATCGTCGATCGCCCGCTCGGCCTCCTGCCGTTTCACGTCGGTGCGGTGACCGCCGTGAGGAAAGCCGATGGTAGTGCTGGGCAGGACATCCGTACCTGCTAGCAGTTCGGTGCATCGACGCAGGTAATACGGCATGATGCACACGCTGGCCACCTCGTAGGCAATGGCCAGTCGACACCCGGACTCCAATTCCGCCTCCGTCAGATTGGGAGCCAACAACGAATGGTCGATCATTTTCGCGTAATCACGATAGGTCGCGGACATAAACAATCTCTTGAGCAATGGGATTTCAACAACAAGAAAGTCGATTCAACGAATGGTCATGACATCGGTCTGCTGTCGCCAGCGTCAGGGGGGCAGCTGCGTCGATTTGGCCCTCGGTGAGGAATTTCAGCGGCTGGCCTTCACGCGATCCTTCACGCGATAAAATTCCGCAGGAACCGATGACTTTGCACCAAGGATTTCTTGCGGTCGTCTACGGAGCCCTCGAAGGCACGATCTTCCACTTCCACGCATACAGGTCCGCGATAGCCAACGTCCAACAGGGTGGCGATGAAAGCCCCCCAATCGATCTCTCCCAGCCCCGGAATCTTCGGTGTATGGTACTGTGTTGGATAAGCCAGTGTTCCCACGTCGTCCAATCGGTGCCGATCGATGCGCACATCTTTAGCGTGGATATGAAACAGGCGGTCCGAAAAATTGCGGAGCGGCGCCAGGTAATCCATGTGTTGCCAAACCATGTGGGACGGGTCGTAGTTCAGCCCCAAGTTGGGACTGTCAAACTGCTCGAACAGACGACGCCAGATGGCTGGAGACACGGCAATGTTCTTACCCCCCGGCCATTCATCCTCGGTAAACGACATGGGACAGTTTTCGATGCCGATCTTGATTTTCAGCGACTCGGCCATCTCGATCAATGGTCCCCAGGTATCGACCAACCGAGGCCAATTCGCATCGACGCTCTTGCTGGGGTCTCGCCCGATAAAGGTGTTGACGCGGTTCAGCCCTAGTTTGGCGGCACCTTCAAAAACACGTTTCAAATGCTCCACGGCCTGAGTCGCTTCCTGAACGTCGGGCGAAAGGTAGTTGGGATAGTAGCCCAACGCACTGATAGTGACGCCCGTCGTTTCCACAATACTGCGAATCTCGGCAATTTTCGTTTCGCTCAATTGGTTGACGTCGATATGTGTCACCCCGGCATACCGCCGCTCTGCCTTGCTGACCGGCCAACACATGACTTCGACGCATTGATAGCCGATCTCGTGGGCCAATTCGAACAACTGGCGAAACTCCAAATCGGGCAGAATGGCACTGGCGAAACCAAGCTGTAACATGATCTAGCTCTCTTTCCTACGCTCGAGAAAATCCAACGGAGTCGCTGCCGCGGCATTTGTCCTTCCCATGTCCTTTCAGGGGCGGGACGTCATTATAACAGTCGACTAAGATGCCGTTAGAAGCCACCCGACAGGTCGCCGTCTTCCTTGCTCGCGGCACTCGATTTCCACCATCCTGGATGATTCACGGAACGAGACCTAGATCACTTGCCGTAGCTGCTCTCAGTGGCCTGATGAAGCAATGCAGACCACCCGCAGCAGCAGGCACTCGAACATCCTCTACCAACATCCTGGCGGTAAGACAGGACGCGCAACGCTGGACGAACCTTGCTCACCCCGGGGCGAACCGGTTGTTTCAGCCAGGCGAACCGGGTGTCGTGGTTACCCTATCCACTACGGTCGAGTCCACCGCCAAACCAGGAAACCCACTCAACCGACAACGCGGCGGGCGTCCTTATGGAACTTTGGTGGGAGCGCCATCGTTGAGTCGCATCTGGTTGACGGTGTCTCCTCCCCCATCCGTGTCCGCCACCACTGCAAGCTTTGACCAGGCGACACACCTACCGCGGCCGACAAGTCTTGCGGAAGAAGACTACCTTTTTCTCCCGCTGTTCGAGCAAGGTGATTGGTGGATCGCTGTCATGGGATTCCCTGCGTCGGCCCAGGATTAAGATTTGCCCTCGTTATGACAGCGCTGTTAAATCCTACGGCATGTCCGTACTGGAACAGGTCGGAGCATTTTTCTCAAGGAAGCATTTCCCATGCGCACACAGCGGAAACCTAGGCCACAAAGCTTTCTAGTGATTCGCTTGGCGGAACGACCGCTGGCAACTTGCCAAAGCGGCCCTGCCTAGGGGGTAGCACGCCAGAGACCACGCATTGAAGGTTGCTCTGTGGGGGGCACCATCGCTTGCTGATATGAATCCGTTGCGATATTGGCCAGGTTGTATGGCGATGTCAGCATTCCACATCCTACCAGGGAAAGAGTGCGCATCCAGAGATCTGGAAGTCCGTCGAGCGGCAGTCCGTAGAATTTGTAGCGGCATCGAAATCAGTCAAGTGGCCGCGATCTCAAGCTCAAAACCGGCGCGCGTGTCACCAGTGCAACGCGATGCCGTCTTTATAGGTGAAGGGAGGCGTGGAGCGAAGCGACGGATTTGGGCGACACGCTCAGAAGCTGAAGAACGGGAAAGGTCTTCAGGGACAGCGGCGCGTGGCACCAGCTCCCTTTTCGGCAGCGGTTTGGTTGCCTGCCAACATGGGTAAATGCTGATTCTCAGGGGTACAGGTTCGAGGAGGTATAGGATGAGCGATAACGCCAGCAAACGTTCACCGTCCATGCGGATGCATTTAATTAAACAAGTTGCTGTTCCATCCATGGTGCTTTTCTTGTCGATCGTCGCCTGGTGGGTGGTGACGTCTCGCGAGACGCCGCTGCCTGAACCGCCGACCCCGCCGTCGGTCGAGGTGATCCCACCCCAAGAAGACCGGGAGGCCCGGGAGGCCAAGCGGCGTCGGGAAATGTTCGAGGAGGCCGTGCAGCCGGAAATCGAAGCCATCCATCAAGCCAACCTGAAGGCCGTCCAAGATTGCATCGCTCGCATCGACAGTGCGTTCCGCAGGTATCATCAAGGGGTCGAGCCGTTCGTCGAGGATGTCACCAGCATGGGAACCCGATTCGGGATCCTGAGTCGAATGCCGGGGCAGTGGTGGAATGAAGATCAGCGCGTCAACGTGTACGTGAGACAGAAATTCGAAAAGCACCTGTTTAGCGATGCACGGATTCGCAATGACGTGTCCGCCGCCCTGGTAGCGTTCCGGGACCAGATTCATGACAACCGCCAGGAGTTGCTGGTCCAGGTGAAAGCCAACGTCTCGCAAAGCGACTTTCCGGAAATCAAGTTGCCGGACTATGAAGCTCACATGTCCGAGCTGAACCGCCGGTTGCAGGAGTTCGCAACTAGCCGCGGAGTCGATTCGGTGGTTAACGGTGTGGTGACGATGGTCGCCAGTGAGGTAGCAACCGTGGCCGCAACAGCCATCGCAGTCCGCGTCGGCACCTCGATTGGAACTGCTGCGGCCGCCAGTGCGGCGTCGGCCGGTGGGGCGACGGTGGGTGGGACCGCGGCCGGAGGCGCTGGTGGTACGGCTGTCGGGCCCGTTGGCACGGCGATCGGGGCTGGTGTGGGACTGGTCGCCGGCCTCCTGGTGGATTGGTGGATGACCGACAAATTCCGGTCCAAGCTAGCGAGCGAACTTCGCAGTTATTTGAACCGAATGCGAGGAGACATCGTCGAAGGGCCCGCGGGATTGCGGAAGGCTTTAATGGACTACATCGAATTGGAGCGGGAGGCCCAGCGGGACGTCTACGGGTACTACATTTTGGGAGAAGCACTATGAGAAAAGCTGGTTGGTTCCTCGGTCTGGTCGATCCTTCTCGTCATGGCGCCCATGCCGCATCGCTGTTCGGCACAGGTCGGATCCGTGGCCCGTGAAGCCGCTGAACAATTGATGAATGCTACGGCGCGTTACTTCGGCAAAACCACGGCCCGCGAGGCCGCGAGCGAGCTGGCCGAGTATGGCGGCGAAGCCGTCGTGCGCCGCGCCGCCTCACGATTGGCCGCCGAGGGGGGTGAGGCCGCGGTCTCTCGCGCGGTGCGGCTGACCCAGCAGCACGGCCCGAATGTGGTGCGTGCGTTGGACAACGCTCCCAGCGGCCAGGCCGCCGTCCGTGTTTTCGACGCCTTGGATGAGCTGCCCGGTGACCAGGCTGCCGCCGCCGTCCGACAACTGGCTTCCAGCCGGACAGGCCGCGAGTTGTTCGAGTTGGTCGAGCGCCACGGCGCCGCCGCCCTGCGCACCGCGGCAACGCACCCGGGAGCTGGCACGCGATTGGTTCGCTACCTGGGCGATGATGGAATCCGTCTGGGCCAAAAGCTGACCACCGAGCAGGCCACGGTGATCGCTCGACGCGCGGACGAGATCGCCAAGCTGCCCCCGAAGCAGCGCCAAGAACTGTCGGAGCTGATTTACAAAGACACGGAGCGGGTCGTGCAGTTCATCGGTGAATTCACGAAGAAGAATCCTGGCAAAACGTTGTTCACGGCCAGCGTGACGACCATCATCCTGGCGAACCCGGAACGAGTCCTGGGCGGGGACGAGATCGTCATTGGGCCCGATGGAAAACCCGTGCTGGTCTCCAAACCGGGGCTGATCGGTCGCACCACGGAGACGGTAACAGAAGAAGTCGCCCGTCCCGTGATGGATGGTGTGATCATGCCTTTGTCGCGCATCGTTGTGTTTGCTGTAGGTGTATTTGCGATCGGCTGGCTTGGCATTCGGTTGTGGGCTGTTTACCGTCACACAGCAGCACGGCTGCCACCGTCGCGGCGACTTTCCCCTCGGCACGCCTCTAGCATTCCCACTAAACCGACGTCGCCCCGCTCTCCGTCTCGATCGACGGCTGTTGACGACGAAAACAACCGTTGAGTAGCCAATCTCCGGCCACAGGAGATTGGCGCGTCTGCATGTTCGTGGGCGGCACCAATAGGACGCTTGGCTGAGCAAGGGGTGGGAGCCGTCCATGATCGGCTTTCTGGAGAGGACTCTGGGTGGCTGACGATGCGAACAAAGATGCAAGGCTCGGGTAGAGTACTGGTAGCGGATGCCTGGAGAACTGGAGACGCGTGGGCTTCCGGTTCCAAACGTGCTGTCGACCGGAGACCATTGCCGCACACTCGCACTGCTACTGGCGGACAATGGTGCTGAGCTGTGGCCGGTGAACCATCAAGTGGTTGATCGCATGGGCTCCTTCGGGCTGCGATACGGCGGGGAAACCCTTCCGATGCGGTGGCGGCGTGATCACTCGGAGACTGCCGAGATATTGCAATGAGCGCCTAAGTCCCTATGCTTAGAACACTTGGAAAGTGCTGGCAATCCGCGTAGGCGGGTACAACGAGAAGGATGTCGGCGACTCTATGAGCCATCTGCTGCTGTACTATCAGCGACCTGAACCGGCGACGTGGGTATTCCTGTCGTCGTTTCTGATGATTAGCGTCTACTTTGTGTTCCACCGCTTTTTCTGCGTGCGGAACCTGGACATCGTATTACTGTTATTGCTGGCGCCTGGCCTGATGATGGTATATGAAGGGAGGCGCATGCAAGCAACTGCGGTGGTATCGGCCGAGGCGGAGAAGCTGGCCTTACGCCATGGAATAGTTCCGGCCGACGATGCTGGTCATCGCCCAACGTTAACCGCAACCCTGGCAGTGCCATCCGATGCCGGCGCGTCCGCTTCACGGGCCGGCTTGGCGGCCGCTGTAGTACCGAATGGTGACGAAGTGGCCGTGGATATGCAGTCCGCTGATACACGAGGCGCTGGAAATCCCGGGCCGACGGTGCGGCGCGACGGCTATCCTGTGGAGACCTCGCGTCGCCAAGAGGGAGAGCGGCTGGAGTTCTACGGCTTCTTGGCCCTTTTGGGGGCATGTGCCTTGTTGTTGATCCGCATGTTGTGCGACCCGGCCTTGGTGAGGCGACCGCTGCTGGATCCCAATCTATCGATCGGAGGACTTACGTTTATCGGCGGTGCTCTGTTCCTTTTCCTAATGGCGAACGTCATCACCAGCACACCGGAGGATGCGGCGCGTGGGCCAAGGTTGGGGCCGGGGTATCCATTGCTCTCGATGTTGCCCGAGCTGCCAACGACGCCCGATAGGGAGACCAGGAGCTGGCCACCTCAAGGTCCCTCTCAGAGTGCCTGGTTGACAAACCTCGCTCGGGCGCTGGCCATTCTGTCCAACTTCTTGATCGTGGCCGGCATGGTTAGCGTTGGTTATTGGCATTTCGCCAATATTCGCACCGGGGTCGGTTGCGCCGTTCTTTACTTGATGCTTCCGTACACGGCGCAAATGACGGGTAACCTCGAGCATACGGTTCCCGCGGCGTTCCTTGTCCTGTCCGTGCTGACTTACCGCCAACCCTTGGTGTCAGGGACGATGTTGGGAATGGCGGCGGGTTTGGTTTACTATCCAATATTTCTCCTGCCGTTGTGGTTTAGCTTCTACTGGTATCGTGGGGCGAAGCGGTTTGCCGCGGGATTACTGGTAAGCATCCTCTTTCTTGTCGGCTTGTTGTTGTTGCAGGGCATGGAGGCGTTTGGCGAGCACGTACGTCAAATGTTCGGTCTCTGGCTACCCCGCATGCAAGGCTTGGAGGGCATATGGGCCGAAGGGAGGGTGCCGACCGATTTCCGCTTGCCTGTTCTGGTAGCCTGCATTCTGCTAAGCGCCAGCTACGCTTTTTGGCCAGGTCGCAAGAACCTCGGGACGCTCATGTCGGGCACCGCCGCGTTGATGTTGGCCGTACAATTCTGGCATGGCTTTGGCGGTGGTTTGTACATGGCGTGGTACCTGCCGCTCACCATCCTGACCATGTTCCGTCCCAATCTGGATGATCGGATTGCCTTGACCGTAGTTCGCGGTGGACGCAAGCTGGGCACCGTCTCCAGTACCGGTGGCAGCGTTTCGGTCTCGGACCGGTAGCTCCAGATTTCCAGCCGACGCACCACTCCCGGCGGACGCAACCGTGCGTTCCTACTGCATGGCATGCTCATCACCGGGAACGCGTTCGGTCTTCGGTCTCTGTAGCGTCCACCATCCACGCGACTGGTTGTCCGTTCGCCGCGTCCCTCCCCCCGGCGACCATCAGGGGCGGTCGCTTTTCTCGCTGCCCGAAGCGTCGGCCTCAGGAGGGCGCTGCACCTCTACACGGCGCAGTAAGCCAAGACGATGCCTGTTTCGTTCCTGCTGCTAGGTTCATGCCAAGCAGCTATTTGTCCAAAACTACCTTTGCTGCCCAGGAAACACGGGGTGCGTGCGAGTCTGGCCAGAAACGGTGGCATGGTCCAGTCGCTTGGACAGCCCCTCTTATCGTAGCGGCAGGTCGCCAACCGTCGCAGTGCCGCGCAGTCAGGCGGCAGCGCGAACCAGGTGCGGTCGTTCCACCAACGTTCCGTCAACGACTTCGTAAACGCGATCAGCCAGTTCCAACAACTTCTCGCGATGGGTAATGATCAACATCGTCCGCTCGCCGCGGTGTTCGGCCAGTGACTGTCGGATAAGCTCTTCGCTCTGCATGTCGATCTGGCTGGTCGATTCATCCAAGATAAGGATCTCCGGGTCACACAGCAAAGCTCTGGCCAGGGCAATCCGCTGTCTTTGGCCACCACTGAGGCGGGAACCGTTCTCACCGACGATGGTTTCGTAGCCTTCGGGGAGCACCGTGGTAATGAACTCGTGAGCATGCGCTTCTTGGGCGGCTCGTATGACCTCCTCATCGCTCGCCTCAGGTCGACCGTAGCGAATGTTGGCCGCCACCGTGTCGTTGAACAATTCCGTGCTCTGGTTGACCAATGCCATACGTCGGCGCACGTCCTCAACCCGCATCTCGCGAAAATCGACTCCATCGAAACACAATCGTCCACTGCTCGGATCGTAGAAGCGTCCCAGCAGATGGATCATCGTCGATTTGCCGCTGCCATTGTGCCCGATGATGGCGATGGTCGAGCCGAAGGGGACTTCCAGGTTGACATCGCGGAGGATGGGATGCCCCGGCTGGTAGGCGAAATCAACGTGCTCCAGCGTCAAGCGACGATGCGGTGAGGAAACCTCGCGCGGTTGCTCGGGATCGCGAATCTGGTTCTTGGTATCGAGCACTGGAAACAGCGCATCGGCGGCCATGGCCCCAGCATAAATCGAAGAATAGACAGCGGAAAGCTTGCGGAGCGGGTCACTGATACCGATCAGCATGCCGAAGAATACAAGCAGTGCCGAGACGCTCAGCGGCTCATCGGTGATCGGCAGTCCCAGCAGCGTCGTCTCCTGATTGAGCACCAGATAGGCGCCGCCGACGACGGTGGTTCCCAGCATGGCCAGCCCCAAGAACTCGATGATCGGTTTGGACAAGCTGCTGTAAAAGACGAACTTCAAACCGAAGTCACGAAGCATCTGCGTGGCGCGGTCGAAACGTTTCGCTTCCCGCTCTTCCATGCGAAATATCTGCACCGTATTGATGTTGCTCAGCGCCTCCAGCATGACGGTGTTGTAATTGGCCGCTTTGTCGAGCTGCCCGCGGGAGATGCTTTTCAACTTCTTGGTAACCAGGTACAGCATCACACCGACCACCGGCGCGACGACGATGCTGAGCAACAACAGACGCCAACAGATCATGCCGGCCCCAATAAGGCACGACAAGATTTTCAACGGTTCGCGCAGCAGGGCTCCCATAGCTGCCATCAAGCCATTGGTAAGCATGTCGGTGGTGTGCGTGATGTTCGTGGCGAATCCACTCATGCCGTAGTTGGCAAAGCTGGCACGATCCATGGCCAGCGCTTTCTCGAACACGCGCATCTTTATGTGACGCGAGATGTTCAAGGCGACTCGACCGACCAGCAGCTCATTGGCGATTAAGAAGAAGTGCTTGACCAACGTGGAGACGATTAGAACGGCCATGATAAGGGCAATCGTTTGAAACGGATCGTTAGGAACGTAAGCCTTGATCCATGGTTCCATCCGCTGATAACTGTGCAGCTTGAGCTGCGCCTGCTGCCGCTCCGCCTCCACCTCGGCCAGCCGGGCAGTGAGCTGGCGCCGTTGCTCTTCATCCATCGGTGCGGATTGGATCTGGCTCTCGATCCGTGCCGCCTCCGCGCTATGCGCGTTCAATTGCTGCTGGTAGTTCTCGATTTCCGTATCAATCCACTCATGCATCGATTTGCCATGAATGGTGACTTCCAGTACTGGATAGAAGGCACCAATGTTGGCTCCCCACAACGCGGCAACGGCCAGTGAGCAGCACGCCGCCAGGGCGATGCTGGGCCAAAACGGCGCGGCCATCCTCAGCGCACGGAAGAAATTATGCATCTTTGCGAACCTAGGTCTTTTTTTCTACGAGTAAAGCGGCTGGTCGGAACGAGCGCGATCCTTCCCTCCCTCTGCACCGGCCGACCAATTCTCCTGTTGCTTGATCGTGATCGGTGAGCCGAGTGGGGGCAGGCAGTACCCCCAAGGATCCGCTGTCCCCAGCGAGAAATACTCAATAGTCCCGCAGCGCGTAAACCCCACCCTGGTTGCGAGGAACGATAATGCTAGCCAGCCCAACCCCACGGCACGGGGAATCAGTAGGTGGAGCAGGCCGAGCGACTATCGGAGTTGGCGGGAGGATTTGCGAGGGAGTCGGTCCGCCTCACGTGGCCATCGTCCGCCGCCATAGCTCAAGACACGAGGTTCTGCGCTGCCGCTGTGCGGCGAAAACTGTAGAAGGTCAGACCGGTGCGAGTTCTCGACCTCGGTTCCTTTCCTGTGCGGTCGAATTAGAAATGGTCGCCGACCAACTCCCCATCGGCTCGATTGCCCAGCCGCTGCAAGAGCGTGGCATCGATGGTGAGCGACAGGAATCGTACCGATCCGTCGGCAAACGTTGCATTGATGCCGCCATGATGGGCACTGGCGAATCCGCCGACGAATAGCGGGTCGGGTTCGGAGGGGGGAGATGTGGATTGCAAGCGGCTCACAGCCCACTCGAGGTCGCGGCAATCAGTGATTTCCGACATGTTGGCCAACGTGGCTCGCGTGCCAGATACCCATCCCAATCGCGGAGCGGCAATGGCGCGTTCGCCCAGCAATAACGTATAAGTCGATCCGTCTTCGATGTCAGAAAATGCGATGCGCGAATTCAAGAACAACAAGCCGTTGTTATCGACATCGATGGGAGCTTCCCGATCATGATGGCATCCAGCGTAAACCGTGTCGGCCGGAGAACCCCACTGGTACGGAAAGGACGGACACATGAAGATCGTCACGCCGTAGTCTCGCACCTCGGCGTTGACCGGCGCGTAGGCGCCCGCCTCGATGTCGAACTTGGCAAACGCATTTCGTTCCTCGATGTACGGTAGGATTTGCACCAGCCAACTGACATGTTGCCCCACCGGTTCCGACCGGATCGGCCCGGTGGGATTGAGCACGCCCGCCGGCAATCGCTCCATGTTGAATTCAAAGTGATGGATTCCCAGCCCTAACTGCATCAAATTGTTATTGCAGGAAGCGCGCCGCGCCGCCTCGCGGGCCGCCTGCACAGCGGGCAGCAGCAGGCCGGTCAGAATGCCGATGATGGCGATGACCACCAAGAGTTCCACTAGGGTGAAGCCAATTGGCCGGCGGTACCGAGCGCGTCGAGACCTAAGAGCAAGTACCGTTGTGTGGCGACGTTTCATGATTGAACTCCTGGAGATAGGGCATGGCCTGTGACTAACGGCAGTGAAACAGGGAAGGCATCAGAGCGATGGATAGTCTCGTAGGGATTGTCGACGTGGATCGGCAAGGCGACTTCGATTTCAATCAGTACCTCCTGAACGGCTGGTCGTGGTGGCTCTCCGCCTGTAGACACATCCTTCGGCCGATCCTGGGGATCATCGGCACTAGTGGCCCTGGGAGTGACGTTGATGGAAATCGTCGCCCCGGCGGGTTGAATCACCTCGGCAGGCATCATCCATATCTCGCCTGCGTAGGCTGGATCGGCCTGGAGGGAATGCAATGCCTGTTGGCGTCCTGCATCGATCAACCATTGCGCTTGATGCAACCGTCCCTGTCGCCACTGATGCCGCCGTTGCTGCAGCACGGAATGCACGGCTGCAGCGATAAGCGAGAAAGCCACCAGCAAGCAGATCAGCATGCACACGGTCAATGCCCCTCGCCGTCGAGTGTCGAGTCGGCCAATCGGTTGGCGGAGATCGTCACGGTGGCACGAGTTTACCGAGTACGTCATTGGGGATCCCTCGTGGGATGGTTAGCCCAGCGTCCCACCGCGGCTTCGATCTGCAGCACCTGCCGTGTCTCATTATTGGGCGTGAGGGAATGCACGGTGAGCAGCACGCGGTCACTACCAGTTATTGCTTGGAAATCAATTACGGCGTCGGCGGGCAACGAGAAATGCTGATACTCGATGGTTTCTGCAGCCCGAGAGATGCGCAGTAGTCCTCGTTCGTCGCGGATGTATTCGATAGCGGCTGGGCCGGTAGCCAGCGTCAATTTCCGTGATCCGATCTCCACTACCGCTTCCGCCAAATGAGCATCCCGCCGCAGTTGCAGGCACAGCGCGCTCCAATCGTGCACCTGTTCCATGCCGCTCAACGCCGTTTCCTGCACTTGCATGGTCCGCTCCAGTAGATGCACGGCCAACACCATAAGCCCACTACCAAGAACAAGCACTTGCATGACCTCGACCAGGGAAAAACCACGTTTCATGGCAATCGCTTCTCCCGTTACCTTGTGGCAATCCTGTTGCCGAAAGCGGCCGGCGGCCTCACCCAGGCGACACGGCTCAAGTGGAATCCAATGGAACCATGGCTCTCGGCCCAATGCAAACGCACGACCACTCGCTCGCCGAAGGCATCGTCGATGCGCTCGGCTTGCAGTTCGGCGCCCGGTAAACTCGCCCTCGCCCACTCCGAGAGTTCGCTACCGCGGACGGCCGCCTCCAGATCCTCGACAGGACTCGACACTAGACGCGCGAGTTGGTTGTCGATCTCGGTCTGAGCAACCTGATACTGCCGACTGTGGGCGACCAGACGCAAACAGGTGGTGGTCAGGCGGCCAATCAGTGTGGCCGTTGCCAGAAAGATCGTCGCCGCAACGAGCAACTCCATCGCTACGGCACCACGCCGATGACCAGCTCGGCGGTCGTGCAATCTGTTCCCTATGCATCGCATTGTCTAAGCCTGACTCCAAGTGAGAAAGGGAATAATGTTGAAGAAGCCTGCGACAATGGCAGCGACCACCAACCCCACGGCTACCACCACCAGCGGCTGTATTAAAATGCTCCGCATGTTGCCGAGATGGGCAGCCTGCCGGCGGGCTTGCAAAGCAATCTGTTCCAGTAGGAAAGTCCGCATGGGCGAATCGGTGGCCTCTGCCAGAGCGCCTGCTTGGTCGGACGTCAGCAGTTGAACGCGGCGGAGGCTGTCCCACTGGTCGGCCCCTTGCTCGATTTCGTTGCGTGCCTCCAACAACCGTTGTCGCCAAATCGGGTGATAGTGGTAATACGCCAAGGCCGATAGGATGCTAGGCAGTGGCCGGCCTTGTCGGACTCCGATCACAATCGTCTCCAGTACCACCGCGCGCTGTTCGTTGTTACTGGCACCGAACATGCGATAATGCATGCGTCGCACCCGGTGGCGCAGGCGAGGGGTGCCCCACCACAAACATCCCATCAAAACACTCACCGCCACGATCAACGGAAGACGGTTGGCAATCTCCTGGCTAGCCGTCAACACGGACTGGGAATATGCTGGCGGCGCCTGGCCACTGTCCTGCAGAAGGGCGTGCATTATCGGGGCGATTACACATCCCAAGAAAGTCACCGCCAACACAAGTGCTACCGCATATCCGATCAGGTACCGCCGGTGCGGCCAAGGGGCGACCGCACCGGTCTGGTAGGTGCGAAGAACTTGTTCAAGATGCTCCAGCACGGCCGGCAAGGTTCCACTGCGGACGGCACACTGCAGTTGCAAAAGAGTTGCATCGGTGACTACGCCGGGAGTGCGTTGGAGCGCCTCGGCGATATCCAGCCCGCTCGACAAGTGGTTTGCCAAGCGGTGCAACTGCCGCCGCGCCCGCCACCGATGCTCCCCTGCCAAGTCCCGCACCAGTTTCGCCAAATCCAATCGCTGGTGAACACTCATTTGCAACAACTGCAAAAGTGAATATTCGAGTTCCGCCCGACGGGGTGGACACCACCAATAGGTGGATCGCCAGTTGCTGACGGTTCGATCCTGATGGGTGTTTTTCGCGGCGATGTTGGTGGCATTGGTCATCATAGACGGCTCTCGGTTTCCGATCGCGGCTCAGGCTAACTCGGAAACTAGCTGGACCAAGGGGGCAAACAGCGATAGGACGGTCATGCCAATCAATATTCCCAGTAACAGCGTTCCGAGGATCGGTAACATGACGGCGAATTGTTTCCACCGCCAAGATGCCTGGTCGATGTAGGTGATCCCCAGACGGTCGAGCATGGCCGTTCGCTGTTCGCGACTAAGTTCGTCCGCCAGGGCACGTTGCACCAACGGTGGCAGGCGTCGCAGCCTGGATGCCACTGGTGGCGTCAGCTCCATCTCCGATGCGAAGAATTGTGCCCATTGACGAAAGGCCTCTGCCAGATAGCGATCGGCAGTGACGGAGGCAGTGGCTTGCAAAGCCAGCTCCAGCGGCAACCCCAGGGCGATCCAGCCGCTCAGCATTCGCGATGACCATCCCATAGCCCATAGGTCGGTACTGGTACCGGCCACCAGCGGGCCGCACAATCGGTTGGCCAAGGAGAATCTTGTGGCCATCCGCCAGAGGATCCAAGTCATCCTGTTCGAGGACTTTCCTGACCGCCGCTCGGATGCTTTGGCGGAATAGAGGAATCGCATGACTTGTTCGGCTGCGCGTTAACGGGAGCGAAATAGGATCAGTAGCATTTCCACTAATGGGACGTACATCAGGGCGCCGACCAACACGACCGCCGCCCCTCCGGCCAGCGCGTATCGCCAGGACGACCAGTCGAATCGCAGCTCGTGGCAGGCAATACGGGCCAGGGCCTCGTAAGCGCCCGCTTCAACCGGTGCCCCCACAGCGGGTATTGCTACCGCAGCGCCTTGAGATGCGTCGTCGTTGGCCTGCTCGGCGGTCTCCTCTTCGCCGTTATCCAGCTTCTCTTGAGAAGCCTGACATCGACGGTGATGCCACTCTCTGCCGCTGTGTCCGCCGCAGGTGCACCGCACGCCATGTGGGAATGCCGACCGTGAGCCAAGCGCAACAGACGGGCGAACGTTTGCCTGGCACGACACAAACGCCGCCCGCCGTGCGCAAGGTGGATTCCTAAGCCACACCACACCAACGGCAGCCAAATGGCAATACTCTCGCCCACCGGCAGCAGGGCATCCAAAACGCGTTGCGGCTGGGGGCGAGAGCCGGGGGCAAGCTCCATGTCGGGAAGGACCCGCGCGGCGAGGTAAGCTGCCCCCAGGCTAGCCAGCGCCCAAGTCACGACCACTCGCAAACGATGTTGCTTGACTCCTTGGGCATAGCATGCCGCCAGGTGCGCCAACATGCAGGGCAAGTGCGTGGCCGATGGCCCCGGCTTTTCGAGCCAATGCCGCAACACCGTCAGGTATAGATCGGGCACTCCGGGAACGCCCTGTCGCACGATATCGACTAATCGGCGGCCGCGCCCCAACTCGGCCAGCACCTTTTCCTCGAGGTACTGCAGTTCGGCCGGCCCCCAAGAGGCATGCGCCCCACCAAAATCCAGACGAATTCCAGCTCGATGGAGCTGCAACAGTTCTTGGTGTAGAGCCACCAGTACGCGAACTTCATCGGACATTAGCGTTCTCCCGAGCATGGCGGGAGGAAGGGACTGCACCCATCGATTCGTCCCACGTGAAAGGGGAAGAGAAGCGCACGAATCGAAAGGCGTCCACTAAAGCCCAATCGACGTTGTATGCTGGGCTGGCACTCCACCGATTGGCCAGTGCCTGAGTTCGTTCCGCGTTCGGCATATGGCGCAAATCGACGCTCCGATGCAGGGCTACCACCACGGCCATCCATACCGCTACCGTCGCCAGCGCCCACCCACCGAAGCGGCGAGCAGAACGAATCGCTGACGCCCGTTCTCGCACCACCTCGAGCACTCTAAGGCGAAGGTCCGGTGGGGGGACTACGTAGTCGGCAGCATCGGCGAGCAACGCCTCCACCGCGTCCACGGCCAACGGATCCAGGTCGGCATCGTCATTCATGGCACACTCCCTCTGTCCGCGGCCCCAAAAAACGCGCCAAACGCGCTAAGGCGTACCGGTAGCGACTGGCCGCCGCCTCCGGATGGACTGACAACACCTGGGCAATCTCCGCGAACGTCAACTGCTCCCAAACCTTCAACAACACGACTTCTGATTGCGCCGGTGGCAACTGCTGCAGGGCGCGCCACACCGCCCGTCGCTGCTCCTCGCGTTCCAATTCGTCGACCGGGCAATAGGTGGTGAACTCGGCAATATCTGCGCGAACCTCGTGCTTGCGTCGCCGCAAAATGCCCAACGCCTCGTTGCGGACAATCGTCAACAGGTACGCCCATGGAAACTGGGCACGGGCCAGCAGATCGGGCCGGTCCATCACGCGCACCATCACCTGCTGCACCGCGTCCTCCGCATCGTGCGGGTTGGAGGTAATAACCACCGCAAATCGGAATAAACGATGGGCCACCAGGTCATAAAGCGCCGAAAACCCCGCCGTGCTATCGGTCGGCATTTCTTCCGCGCACTGACGAATGCATTCGACGAAGGAGTCTTTCGTGGTCATGGACAAGCATCAAATCAAGAGAAGCAAGCGGCAAGCCCGTCGATCCCCGACTGCTCTCCTTGGCGGCGCAACTGCCCGCCCCCGGTAGTGGGATGGGACCGTCCGCGCGCGTCGATGCGGTGCAGGTGAGCGGGCCGCACGTCGACACTCTACCAGGGTAGATGCATGAGACCGGTGATTTTGGTTATCCCAATGGGTTTTTTTTGGAAAATCTCATGGCGGTTGATGCATCCGCGTCTCCTGCCGAGAGCCCATCGACAAAGAGGGCAGTACACGAAGGCTGACACCTCGATCGATCGCCAGCACCGTAGGTCCGGCCGTGTTGGTAGCCACGTAGAAGAACTCCACTTCGACGCCGGGAGTTGTTGTTGACCAGGCATTCAGGTGCGGTAGCCATGCCACTCGGTGGACGGGCGGAGTGTGGAACGCGACATGGTAGCCTGCAGCAGCGGTGCCGTGGTTGACTGCCGATGATCGGGATTCTTTAGGGGAGCTGGTGTTCTCGCCGTAATTGCCAACGCTAGCGCACTCGGTGCGGGTGGAAAATCCGTACGACTCGCAGTGGGTTTTCCAGAAAAGCGGGGAAGACCTAGCAAATTGCGCCGGTTGCTTGGCCCGATCTCCCCAACTAGCATAGCTTGGGTGAATCCTTCAGAATGGTTAGTCGAGTTGGCTTGCCTGTCCCGAATAATCCGTATGTAGCGAGGAAGTCGCACCATGACACGTCCCTTCCGCTATTGGTTGCGTTGCACCACCATAGGCACTTTGACTGTGTTGCTCACGATCAATCCGTTGTGGGCTGGTCGCAAGCTTCGTCGACTCATGCATCGTCGCGCCTGCGCGCCGGTGTGTTGTCCATGTCCGTGTCCCCCGGTGGAGATTGTTTGCCCACCCACGCCGTGTGATGCGATGGTGATGGACTCTACCGAAGAAACTGCCGCAGCGACTCCCGCGCACGCAGAGGATAACGAACCATTGTCAACTGCCCCCGTCGATGCGACCCCCAGTCCATCGGACACCTCTCCTGCTGCGCCACCGAACGCCGCTGAGGCCTCCGCAGCGCCACCGGCGGAACAGCCATCCCAGGCAGAAACGCCTGCAACCCCGCAGGCCACCGAGGCACCGTCAACGCAGCTTGCTCCAGCAACGGACGCGGAAGCAGAGCCTGCTCCGGTGCCACCGCCACCAGCGACGGCACCACCGGTAACGGAGTCTGCAGCGGATTCTGCGGCTGCTCCGCCATCAGAACCCAGCTCAGAACCGCCCCCGCAACCAGAATCCAATCCTGAGCCCGAACCTGAGCCCGAACCTGCAGTTCCTGCTGAGCCGGCAACGGAGGCTCCGGCGGAACCGCAGCAGGCGCCAGAACGACCGGAAGAACCAGAGCCGGCAGTCCCCGAGCCGGAATCGCCCGCTCAGTCGGAGGCATCCGCCGCCGATGCGCCTGCCGACGTGGAGGATCTGTTCCGTCCGGTACCTCCGGATGATTCGGGAGCGGATCTATTTCGCTCCACACCGGCTGGCGATTCCCCTGCCGCACCAGCCGACGATCCGTCCGCACCGAGTGAGGATCCGTTCGGGGCGCCCATCGGTGATACCCCCAATGGTGTAAACGACGATCCCTTTGGTGCCGCGCCGTCCAATTCGACGGGAGAGGATTTGTTCGGAACTCCCGCGGACGAGCAACCTGTTCCGGAATCGCCAGAACCCGCCCAGGACTTCTCGGCACCTCCAAGTGATGAAAGCCGTGGTGACGATGCGGCCGATCTGTTTGGTTCGCCCGCCACGCCGGCAGCCGATTCCGAGGCTGCGGATGCGGAGGCGTTGTTTGGAACGCCACCAGCGGATGATGCGGCAACCCCGGGGGATGATCTGTTCGGACCGGCTGGAGAATCGTCGCCCTCGGCTGAGGAGCTATTCGGCCCTGCCGACAGTGATGCTTCTTCGGTAGAAGATCTCTTCGGCAGCCCGGCGAGCGCGCCGTCGGCTGACGACCTGTTCGGACCGAGCAGTGACAGCTCGTCGTCGGACGATGATCAGTCTTCCACCGATGCGGTCGAAGACCTGTTCGGCGCTCCGGTTGGTACGGCAGACCTTTTCGGAGAAGCGACCGTGCCGGTGGTGGATACGAGCGCCGATACCGACTCCGGTGTCGAGAATGGACCAGCGTCTTTCTCTCCCACCAGCGATTTCGACAGTCTGTTCGGGGAACCGGCTGAAGTCCCACCGAGTGATGATGATGCCGCATGGTTGGACGGTGCATTGCGACACCGAACCTGGCGGGATAATACGGGGTTGTACGCGGTTACCGCGCGTCTGATCGAAATTCGCTCAGAGTATGTACGTTTGCTCAAGGACAACGGCAAGACGTGTACCGTTCCGATGCGACGTCTAAGCGCTGAGGACGCGGCGTTGGTACAACGCGTGGCAGCAGCGGTGCCAAACAACGATGCAGTAATCTATGTTTCGACCGAGCGTTGATCGACAGCCTCGAAGGATTCTTTTCCGTCGAATGCACGAGTTTCAGCAATAGTAAAGGCGTTCATGTCGACAGGGCCAGACGAGTCGCAGCAACCACGTTCGCTCAGCCTGGTGTGTGCCGCTCTTTGGTTCCACTGGCTGGCGATCGTGATTGCACTGTCGGCGAATCTGGCCCCCAGCATGCTGCAGGGAAAGCTGATCGCGCTGCTCAGTCCTTATCTCTTTGGTACGCATCAATCGTATGGTGCCATTCCACTCGAATTGACGCACGGGCAGCCGATCGACTTCACCTTGTTCGTGACCGTGCAAGGGCAGGACGGAGCTTGGCACGCGGTCGACTTGGGGCAGCAAAACCACGCGGATGGTTCCATCGGTTGGCAACGATCACGGTGGGCTGCATTGTCCCGCAATTTTCGCACGGTTGCTCAATTGGCCCCCGATGCGGAGGTGTTGGCAGAGATCGCGCTGGGCGTTGTGCGCTACCAAGAAGCGCAGACTCGTCGCCAAGTTGCAGCCATTCGGCTGTCGCAACTGCCCACCCCCTCCTACGACGAATACGCCGCCGTCGCGGACGCCGGGCCGACCGCTTTGGCGGAGATCATCGATCCGGTGGTGGTGTACGAAGCCGTAGTCATTCGCGATGACCATGGAGGAATAACGGGATTGCTGCCACGTGAAGATGCCGCGCGAACTGCGACTCCACCGATCCATGAGTCGGGAGGGCCGTCGTGAGATACCAGCCGAAGACGAAGTTCACCGATAGGTTCGTCAAATGGTTTGGGGTCGGTTTGGTGGGCTATCGCTACTGGCCCGGAGCGGTCGTCATCTATCGCGTGGCCATTACCCTGGCCGCCCTGATTTGGGCAGCAAGTTTTGTTCACGAGCTTCCACGATGGTTCGGCCCATATGGCATCTTGACTCGCGGAACCGCCAGTCTGTTGTTGGAGTACGAAGAGATTCCGCGATGGCAAAGCTGGTCGCCGCTGTGGTGGACCGATGCGCTAACTGCCTATTACGGATGGTTGGCAATCATGGGCGTCTGTCTGGCATTGACGTTGTTAGGAATCGGTGGGCGGTGGAGTGTATTGGCGGCATTGTTGATGCTCATCGGCTGGGCGCATCGTGCAACATGGATCACCGGCCCGGTGGAGCCGGCGCTGGTCGCTTTTCTTGGATTTCTTCTAATCGATCCTGGCCCTCCATTGCTTCCCACAGCACGGACCGCAGCGGCAGTCGATCGGACGGCATTAAGGCGTGACCTGACGATCCGTGCGGCGCGAATTCACTGGTGGATCTTGGTGGCTGCCGGATTGCTCAGCCAGTTGGCAGGGCTGGTGTGGTGGCGAGGAGAGGGAGTATGGTGGCTGGCCGCGGCCGGCCACTCGTGGCTGCTGCGGATGCCTGGTTTATTTGACCATCCGCTGTTGATCAATGCCTTGACGCACGGCATGATCTCAGTGCAGCTCCTCGCACTGTGGTGGCTAGCGACTAATAGGTGGCGAGTAGCGGGTATCCTTGCCGGAATCCTGTCCTGTGCCGCCATTGGTCTGGTAGCCGACCAGACGCTGTACGGCCTACTGCTGTTGGCGGGCTTGACGAGCTATGGGAATGGGCCCGTCGCGGTGCGCGGCCAGAATCAAAGTCAACCAACCAAAGAGAGCGTATGAACTTACAACGGGGATGGCGAAAATTGATGTGGTGCCTCGCCATGTGGTGCGTGCCCTCAGGTGTAGTGGTCGCCCAAGAGCTTGATGCGGCTCCGGAGCGGCTACTCATCATGAGCTGGAATGTCGAATGGATGTTCGACAATTACACGGGGGACAATCGTTCCGACCTGGCGCGTGAGCAATCCGCTCCCTCGCGGGAGTATTGGGAAGCCAAACTTTCCGGGGTGGCGGGGGTGATCGCCGACCATCGCCCGCACATCGTCGCCTTGCAAGAAATCGAAGGCCTCGGCACTTTGCAAGCCATTGCGCGGACTTTGCGGCAGCAGTATCAGCGGACCTATCGTTACGCGTTTATTCCTGGTACCGATTCTTTTACCGAACAGGATGTGGGACTGCTGGTTGCTTCCTCCAGTGGGCTGGTATCCTACTGCCGCCATGAACAGTCCTACGCAATGTACCGTAGCGGAAAGTACCACAACCTCTCGAAGCATCTGGTCGCGCACTTTCGATGGCGCAACGTCGCAAGACCTTTGGTGTTGATGAACGTGCATTTGCGGGCCACGGCCGAAGTTGCCGATGTTCGCGCCCGTCAACTCGAATTGGCGCGAGTTTGGTTGCGGCCGCTGGCGGAGTCGGGTGCGGATGTGTTGCTCGTCGGTGACTTGAACACCGAGGAGCCGGTGGGGAGCCGGCGAGGTGATCTGGCTGCCTTATTAGGAGGTTCGAACCCCATGATGGTCGATCTTCTCCAACAGTTGTCGGATCCTCATGCTGCCACCCATCTGGTACTGCCGCGGCAATTCGATCGCGCCATGGGATCGCGCAGCCTGATCGAGGAGGAACCGGGACCGGATTGGGTACTCGGCTCGGTGAGTATTATTCAGCAAGGAATCATTCGCGGTGATGCGGATGGAGAGGAACATTGGTCTCGGCGGCTGCAATATCCTGTCGAGGAGTTTGACTTGAGTGACCATTTTCCGCTGTTGATCGAATTGAAGCTGAAATAGTTGGAACAGGAAATGTGAAGGGAGTATGGCGATGCTTAGGACCACGCTGTTGCATCCAGATATACTACGAATTTGCGCCACCGCCGGTCATCATTCCAAGATCCTCATTGCCGATGGCAACTATCCGGCCGCTTCAAAGATCGGTCCACGCGCGGAACTGATCTCCTTGCAGTTGATGCCGGGAATACCCACGGTAGCGCAGGTGCTCGACGCCATCCTCAGTACGGTTCCCATCGATGGATTCAACACCATGGGGATCGATCCAAGTGATGAGTACGCCTTCGATGGCGACCCGCCCGTGTGGAATGATTTCCGGCAGATCTTAGCCAAACACGGTGTGCAGCGCGAATTGGTGCCCATTCAAAAGTGGGATTTCTACGAGGCCGTATCTTCGGCCGATCATGTGCTCACGATCCAAACTGCCGACCAAGCGCTGTGGGCCAATTTGCTGCTCAGTGTCGGTGTTCGGCAAACTTAGCAGACGATTCGGCCTCAACCGTCGACGTGCACTCCCAGCGGCTGACCATCCCAGTGGCGCGCGGTGGCGATAGCGAATCCTTGGGCTGCCTCGACCGACGTCATGCCTTTCTGACGTTGTGCGTCGTTATGTCACTGCGACCTGAACCAATACGCTCCTCGATCCCCTTGGCACGCCTCTTGCTTCTGTTGCTTTCCGTCCCGGGATCATGTCCGTAATCACCTGCAGGGTGTCTTCTGCTGCATTCCCGCAAACGATGCCACTCACAAGTTGATGGCATTGCGTGGAGGCAGTTGGTTGGCATCCAGTTGGTCTGTCGGCTGCGCTTCGTATGCCACGACGCGCAGCTTGCGTGATGGACTTGGAATCACTGGAATCTTCAAACAGAAAGCCTGTAGAGGAGGTTGATAGATGAGTACCCGAATTGATGGTCGGATAGCTTGTTGGAAGCGGCGTATTGCGGCGGCCGCGGTCGTCTTGTCGATCACCGCAACCCAGGTCGCAGTCGGACAACAGGCCGCTTCGGAGGAGCCCCAGTCGAACGAAGCAGCGGTGGCGACCGAGGATGCGACGGATTCTCAGAACCAGAATGCGTCATCAAGTTCGGCCGACGCAGCAGCTCAGCCGCCTGCGGCAGAACAACAAAGTGAAACAGCGCAGTCGATCCAGGCAGATGTGGAGCAACAGACGCGTCAGCAGGCTGCTGAGGAGAAAGAGAGCCTGATCAACGAAGCCGTGGAGGCGGTGGCACTGACGCGTCAAGCGCTGGAGCAGCTCGACGCCGGTAAGAACGACGAAGCGTTCGACACCTTGGCCAAAGTGGCCGGAAAGCTGGAACTGGCCATCGCTCGCAATCCGGGAGTGGCGTTCTTGCCGGTGGAAGTGTCGACGACGGTATACGATGTCATCGCTCAAGTGGAGACGGTTGAAGAGTACATCAAGCAAGCCCGCAAGGCGCTGGACAAAGGTCAGGTTCAAGTCGCCAGACGAATCCTTTCGGGATTGGCGAGCGAGGTTGTGGTCAGCACGACCAAGCTTCCCGTCGCCACCTATCCATTGGCCATCAAGAAGGTGGCGCCGCTGATTGATGCTGGGAAAATCGAGGAAGCGAAACGGCAGTTGCAGACGGCGTTGAATCTATTGGTAGTGTCCGACACCGTCTTCCCGTTGCCCGTCTTGCGCTCCAATTTGTTGCTCGAAGAAGCCGAAACGTTGGCCGAGAAAACCGACCGCAGTCCCGAAGAGAACGAACGTTTGGAAAAGCTGCTGGCGGAAACCGAACATCAAATCGCGCTTGGCAGGGCCCTGGGATACTTGGACGCCGAGCGGACGAAGGATCTGCGCAGCGAGCTGAAGCAGATCCGAGAGAAGACCTCCGGTGGCCAGGCGGGGAAGGGTTTCTTCGATCGCATCAACGCCCTATTCGAGAATTGGGGGGAGTGGTTGGGCGACTGATATCTGGTCGATGGCAGCCAGCAGTCGCTCCCGAGAGTGGGAGGCTCCGTAGTGCCGGGTGACCATGTCAGGCATCATCCCCAGACGCGACACCGCCAGGCCTAACTGCCTCTATCCCCAAACAGGATGGTGGCAAGCGTCTGGCGGTGCAACGCTTGGGAACGAGACCTGGTGCCGCGTTTGCCCGGCCTTTTGCGGTGCCCCTACTTTGTTTTCGCACGGGCAGCGAACAAGATGGAAGCACGGTTCTTTGCAGCCTCTACTCCACACCCATGATAAAGGAGACGGAAGATGAAAGTCTTGATCGCCACCGATGGCTCGGCAAGTGCAGAAGAAGGTGCATGGTTTCTCGCGCATCTGCCGCACCGAGAGCATTTGGACCTTTCCGTCATCTCAGTGGTTCCCGACTACGGCGTCCATGGGTCGTTGGAGGTTGTCGAGTGGATGCGGGCGGCTGTAGAGGCGGAGAAGGCGAAGGCCGAGGAGGCCGTTCAGCGGATCGCCCAAATGTTCGAAGGGGCTGATGCCGACGTGGAGACCTGCGTGCTGGAGGGACACGTGCCACACGTGCTCCTGGAAGAGGCAGCCAAACGAGAGGTGGATTTAATCGTTATGGGAGCCCGCGGGCATTCGGCACTGGAGCGAGTCTTTCTCGGTAGTGTTAGTGATACGGTAGCGACCCATGCCAAATGCTCTGTGTTGGTGGTTCGACCTACCGGATTGCGAACCCGCGATCATGAAAAGTTGCATTTATGTGTTGCGTATGACGACTCACAGGCAAGCCGCTGGGCCGTGGAGCAGCTCAAGCAGTTTGAATGGCGTCAGAATACGATCTGCGATATTGTTTCTGTCCTCCAACTGCCAATGGCCTACACCGATGTGCCCTTCGATTTCGACTTGAATGAGATGCGTGAGACCCTCAAAGAAAGGCTGGCAGCCATCGCCGACGAACTACGGCCGATGGTGGCGGAGGTCCATACGCATGTCGTCGATGCCGTGCATGTGGGCAATGCCCTGACACAGTTCGCCATGGACCGTAAAGTTGATGTCGTGGTGATGGGTGATACCGGAAAGAATGCCTTGGAACGTTTCATGATGGGCAGCGCGTCCCGGTATGTGTTGCGGCATGCGCACGCATCGGTATGGATTGCCCGACGTCCTCGTCAAGACTAGGCCGCAGCAGCGGACCGGTTGTCCAACGCACGAACCATGCTACGGCTGGTGCGATCAGCGCATGAAAAAACGAGGAGCCCCGGCCACAGAACAAACAGGACGCCATTCGTTCCTTTTCGAGCTCCTCGTTATCGAAGTGTTTTAGTGAAGCTGGCTGGCGCGTCAAGACTCTCCAATCAAAAAATAGTAGTACTCAGCAAGCTGTCAGCAGCAAGAAGCGTCCCGTCCGGTTCTCTCCCTGATCACACACCATCGTTTCGCTCGCCACACCAGCCACGATGACCACTGATTATCGGCAACACCATATCCAGTTCATCACCGGCAAGCTAGCTGCTCCCATCGTCCAAAAGACGGTGCAACAAGTTGCGCAGAATCTGGGATTCGCGTTTTCGATCGATGTGCTTCCCATCACCGTGGCAGCGCTAATGTCGCCGCGATGGCTGAAGCGTCATCTCGTTCCCCATCCCGATGCCACCATGATCATGGTTCCTGGACACCTCAGCTCTTGCGCCGATGAATTGAAGGATATCACCGAGATACCGATCGTGGTCGGTCCCCGTGAAATCCGAGAATTGCCGTGGTTTCTCGCCAAGCAACAACCTGCCGATTTTCAATATGGCGAGTTTGATATCGAAATACTCGCAGAAATCAATCACGCCAATCGCCTGGCCATCGATGATGTCGTCGCACAGGCGGAAATTCTGCGCGACGCAGGAGCCGATGTCATCGATCTGGGGGACACGCCTGGAGAGCCGTGGCCCGACCTAGCGTGTCAAGTCAAGGAATTGATCGATCGTGGCTATCGGGTGTCGATTGATTCGTTCGAGGGGGACCATGTTCGAACGGCCGTCGAGGCGGGAGCAAGTTTGGTGCTATCGGTCAACTCGACCAACCGGCAAGCGGCCGTCGACTGGGGGTGCGAGGTGGTGGTGATTCCAGATCGTCCGGAGGACGTGACGAGTTTCTACGAATCGATCGACTTTCTCGCTGCACGGGACGTACCGTTCCGCGCTGATCCGATCCTCGAGCCGATCGGATGTGGTTTTGCGGCCAGTTTACGACGGTACTTTTCCACACGTGATCGATACCCTCGACTTCCCATGTTGATGGGGATCGGCAATCTTACGGAGTTGACCGATGTCGATTCGGCCGGCGTGAATGTATTGTTGTTGGGAATTTGCCAGGAATTGGCCATCTCCAGTGTCTTAACGACGCAGGTAATCAATTGGGCGCGCACCAGTGTGCGTGAATGCGATATCGCCCGACGTTTGGTGCGTTTTGCGTGCCATCATCAGATTCCCCCAAAACATGTCGATCCGCGGTTGGTGATGTTGCGCGACCCGCGTCTCACCCAACCTGACGCCGAAGAGATTGAACAGTTGGCGGCTTCCATCCGTGACAGGAACGTGCGTATCGTCGTTGCCGACGGAAACATTCATGCCCTGTGTGCCGGTTATCGTTTCTCGGCAACCGATCCCTTTGAGGTGATGCGTCAGCTACTCGACTCGCCGGTCGGTCCGCACATCTCGGCGGCGCATGCCTTCTACCTGGGAGCTGAGATGAGCAAGGCGGAGATGGCCATCCAACTGGGCAAACAATACCGTCAAGACGAAGAATTGCAGTGGGGCTATCTCACTCGAGCACAATCCCATCGCCGTTTATGAGCGGTCGGTGACCTTCCGCTGCTGGTTGGCTCACCGAAGTCAACCGCCACGGCACACGCTCTTTTCCTGGCCGCGACACGTAGAGCTTTACCTGGCCGCAATATATGGAGCCGGCGTTTCCGTGAAATTGCATGACTTTCTTTTCCCGCGCCGTGCTCTTGATGGGGCTCGACCGCAGAATTCTCCCGCCGGAGCATCCCTGGCATTATTTGAGTTGGGGCATCGCCACGGCAGCTTCCCCCTCCGATTGAAGCGGTACTCGACAGGCAGCCTGGAAGGCGCAAGAATTGGTTCGAACGGCCTAGGAATCGGGGATTAAGTTGCCCCATCGCCAACGATCACCCACCATCCGTACCCACGGAGCGAACTACGGAGCAAGTAGGCATGAACGGACCGATCGAGCGAGTTGAGTTGGGCAGAAGCTACCTTCACGACGAGTCGCTGCCCACCTGGCATCGCCTGCGAAAAGCTGGTTAGGTACTGGTACGAATCGACGGTACGAATTGGAGTGAACCGGATGTCCACAAAGTCCACGAGCTACAGCAACGGATAAACGGAATCCTTGCGTCCCATGACAGCGAGTCTGAGCAGCAGGAAGCGAGCGTTTCGGAGGGAATCGAGGAGGAAATACGGGAACTGTGCGAGGCTACCGCCAATGCGGTTATAGATGCCGAGATGAACAGTATCCTCCGCCAACTTGGTGCGAATACCAGCAAGCTTCCCACGGGAGCGATTCACGCGGCACGCAAATACCGTGAACTGCTGGTTCCTCGACTAATCGAATGCTTGAGCACGACTACTCAGGCCGCCCGTCGTGGGGATGTACCGACGGGCAACGCGCATATCTCGTCTTTGCTGCTACTTTTGGAGTTCCAGACGCAGGAGGCGTTTCCCACCATCGTTGATGCCTGTACCCTGCCCGGGGAGATACTGGACGAACTGTACGGTGAGTTGATATTCGAACTATTACCCGGAATTCTCGCGCAGGTCTCGAGTGATCGTCCGGAGACGCTGGATGCTATCCTCGACAATCCATCACTCGACGCGTCTGTACGGTGGGCGGCAGCTCAAGCCTACTTGCATCACGTACGCGATGGCCGTCTCTTTCGCCAGGACGCCGTGCGTCGCCTCCAAGGGCACCTTAGAAAGGCCATGGAACGCAAGGATGGAGAGATGACGGAAATGATTATCAACGAGCTGGCCAATCTAGGGCCTCACGAAGCTCACGACGACATCAAACTAGCCTTTGATCAAGGTCTCGTTGGTGCGGGGATCATCAACTGGGAGAGCGTGGAACGCGCGATGGCGGGTGGCGAGGAAGAGGTCCGAAAGTCGCTGGCACAATGTGCGCCCACTGGCGTTCGTGATGCGCTGCGCGAACTGGAACGATGGGGAGTATATCACGAGCAGGCCCCTAATCTTCTGCAGCGCAACCGAACATGCTTCCCCCCATCGATGACGAAGCGTCTGATTCGGTTATGCCCACGGTTCGTCCGATCACCCGTTCGTCTGCGAGTGTGGGGCGCAATGATCCCTGTCCATGCGGCAGTGGAAAAAAGTACAAGAAATGCTGCCTGAAACGCTGAAACGCCGCGCGCAGCTCGCGTGCGTTTTGTTCCTCCACTGCCATGGAGCGCAGGGGAGGTAACTTGCTTTCCGTGCTCCTTTTTTCGCCATTGACGCAGGTACGGAAAGGGACGGGACAACGGCGCTTATGCATCCGGTAACGGCGGCAATTGCCATCCTTCTCTGACGGGCTCGTCGATTATCCGATCCGCCTCGGGTAACCCGACTGCTTTTCCGCCGCTACCGTCCCAACGGATTGGCTTACGCGTCCGTAGGCTGAGCGCCCCCAACAGGGCGATTTCCGATAGCTGGGCCCCGTATTGGAAGTTGCTTCCTGGTGCATGGTTGGTTCGCATGGCGTCGAGCCAGTCGCGCAAGTGGCTAGGGACGCGTGGCAAGGAAGGAGCAGGCGGCTCCCAGTCCTTAGGCCCCCGAATCAGTTCCGGTCGGCCGCCTGCGCCGCCACAATAGAGGCAACCTTCGGTACCGTGAAAGAGAACGCCTCGTCCCGGCAACGGCTTTCCTGCTGGCCACCCTGCCGGCCGTCGCGGTTTCAGTCCTCCGTCATACCACGTGATCTCGATCGGGCCTCGCCGATCGGTTGGCGGGAAAACGAAGTAGCCAAGGCACCCGTGCGGACCGATCGAATCGTTGCACGGCCCAGCCGGATGGAACTCGATATATTCGGGCGATTGCAAATCCAATGCCCAGCACGCCGCGTCCAGATCATGACAGCCGAAGTCACCGATGTTCGAATTGCCAAAGGCCCAAAAATCACGCCAAGCTACAGGAAAGTACGCCGAGGAGAAGCCATACCCGTCTCTCGGCCCCAACCACAGATCCCAATCCAGACCGTCGGGAGGGCTCGCGGATTCTGGCGGACGTCCAGTAAGCGTCGGGTTCCACCGATGGCCCCCAACCCAAGCCTCGACCCGTGTGGGCTGGCCGATGGCCCCCGCCCAGATCCATTCACAGGTGAGGCGCATGCCTTCGGTCGCATGCCCTTGATTGCCCATTTGCGTCGCCAAGCCTACCTGCCGAGCAAGCCGACTGAGGTAACGCGCTTCGGCGATATTATGGGTCAGCGGTTTTTCACAGTAGACGTGCTTCCCGGCCAACAAACAATGGGCGCTGACAAATGCATGGAGATGGTCCGGCGTGGCGCAGAGAACGGCATCGAGTTCCGGTAACGAAGCGAGCATGTCGCGGAAATCGACATACGAACGGCAGGAGGACGATGCAGCGTAGTGTTCATCGATCAACCTCGCCGTGGGCTGACGACCGCCGACGTCGCGGTAGTAGAAGTCTTGCAGGCTGTATTCCGCGGCTGGATCCGCGACGGCGATGACGCGCACGTCTGGCTCCTGAAGAATCGAACGCAGGACTTGCCGTCCTCGGCCCCCGGCACCGACGAGCGCAACCTGAACCTGCTCACTGGGCGGTTGATACCCCGGTCCACCCAAGACACGGCGGGGCACGATATGGAACAAGCCGGTCCCCGCCGTCGCTCCCAACCATCGGCGTCGTGTCAACATGCGATTTCCTCTCCCTTGATCCACGGCAGCGTTTGCGCAATCGTAGGTATTCACCTCTCCGACGGCTCGCCCTTCGTTCACTCGGCGCCACCGATAGCACGAGCCTCCGGGGTGGTGGGGCCGAGAAGCTAGGGCGATGTCGACCGACAACCTTGGTGGCGGCGTTTAGCGGCAATGCGGCCCGAGTTGCCGGCCCAACGCATCATCGTAGGCGATGCGCACCCGGTCGTGCAACAAACTGCGTTTCGAATTGTTGCCGACAAGGTCAAGCAACGATCATCGATCCAGCACGACATCTATTCTCGCCGGTGTGGCTCCACCACTCCTGCCATTCTGTGGGCGACAGTGGGCTGGAAAACGGTCCCTGTGCCGACCACTACTGGAACTCCGATGGGGTTAAGGACTATCATGGCAACGTTCGCAAGCGGGTGAAGTGACTGGCTTCCCCGGACGCCTTGATTCGCCTTGCCCGTTTCCAGTCCCCTCCCGGCCTCTGATCATCCCAGCGGCAGTTTCCCATCAACGAGTTCCCTCGAGGTAGATTCATGCGATATTCACCGGCAGCGTGGGGTGGGTTTCGTCAGCACAGCTGTCGAGCCTTGCAGTTCATCGCTTTCCTGATCCAATTCGTGGGGCTAGTGGCGTTGCCTGGGCGGCTCGTAGGCGCTCAAGAAGAGCCGCCCCGACCGAACTTCGTTATCGTTCTGTGCGACGACCTGGGGTACGGTGACCTGCAGTGTTATGGGCATCCGCATATCAAGACTCCCAACTTGAATCGCATGGCAGGCGAGGGGTTGCGGTTGACCAATTTCTATTCGGCGGCACCGGTATGTTCCCCGTCTCGCGTTGGGTTATTGACAGGGCGCAGCCCGAATCTGGCCGGTGTCTACGACTGGATTCCCCCGGCCACGCGCCCACAGGATGACCTGCGCGACCTGGTGCACCTGCGCCGCGAGGAGATTACGCTCCCGCAATTGTTGTCTGACGCCGGTTACGCAACCTGTTTGGTAGGAAAATGGCACTGCAATTCTAAATTCAATTCCAACGCGCAGCCGCAACCTAACGATGCCGGCTTCGATTATTGGTTTGCTACCCAGAACAACGCCGCGCCGTCACACGAGAATCCGAACAATTTCGTGCGCAACGGAGAACCCGTGGGGCCGATCGAAGGATACAGTTGTCAGATCGTCGTCGATGAAGCGATTCGATGGTTGGAACAGCAACGAACGGTGGGCAGTGACCAACCGTTCTTTCTCTATGTCGCTTTCCATGAACCGCACGAGCCGGTGGCCAGCCCTCCCGAGCTGGTGGCGCAGTACCTGGACGTGGCCCGGAACGAAGACGAGGCTCAATACTTCGCCAATGTGGCGAACGTCGATGTGGCGGTTGGTCGATTGTTTGATGCATTGAAGCGGCTGGACGTCGATTCCAACACGGTAGTGGTGTTCACCTCCGACAATGGCCCGGAGACGCTCAGGCGGTACGCTCGTGCCCGTCGCTCCTACGGTCGTCCAGGACCGCTGCGAGGCATGAAGTTGTGGACGACGGATGGAGGATTCCGAGTCGCGGGCATCCTGCGATGGCCCGCCGGATTGCAGCGGCGTGGCGAGTCGGACGAGGTCGTTTCTGCGTTGGATCTGCTGCCGACCTTCTGCCGTTTGGCCGGCGCCGACATTCCTGCGACGCGCGAGTTGGACGGCATCGACCTTAGCCCACTGCTGCGCGGTCAATCGATCGAACGCCCGCGACCGTTGCTGTGGTGCTATTACAATGCGTTGAATGAACACCAGGTGGCCATGCGGCACGGTCCGTGGAAGATGCTGGCGAAATTGGATCATGGTCAATTGCCGAGATTTCAGAATGTCCATCGCGGAAATGTCCAGCGCGTCCACGCTGCTCGTTTAACGGATTTTGAGTTGTATCATGTCACCGACGACATTGACGAATCGGACAACCTGATCGATCAGGTGGAGGAGTCACCACGGTTGCGGGAGTTGATGGAGCGGGAGTACCGACGACTGGTCGACGCGTCCCTCGTTTGGTCACGCTGATCGCGATACGACCGGTCAACCGACGAGGCTTTCTCGTATTGAATCGCTAAAGGGCATTGCGAATGGTGAAGAGCCTGTTCACGTCGCGAATCTTGCGGCAAGTCGCCCAGAGCCTGGTGCTTTGTTACGCCTTGCTTGGTGGCATCCCCTGCCGTAGCGCTTGTGCCGAGTCGGCGGTGGCGCCCGCCGCAACGGGAGTCGAGTCGGTAAACGTCGACTCGCCCATGGCGAGCCACAGCGCACCGCCGGGGCCGCGCAACTGGCTCGCGTCGTGGGATTCCCCCGATTTTTGGGAAACCATCGATGGCCAACCGTTCGCCCGATCGTGGGAGATCTCCGATGGCGAACTGCGGTTGGTCGCTCCTCGTGGAGGCAACGGCAGCCTACTCAGCCCACCGGTCCCTGCTCATTTCATTCTCACTTTCCAGTGGCGAATCGCCCCGGGAACCAACTCTGGTGTAAAATATCGTGTGCGGCAGTGGGATCATCGATGGCTCGGGGTCGAGTATCAAATCATCGACGAACCCATTCCGTTGCCGCAGATCTCTACGGGTTCCACGGCCTCCATCTATGATCTGATTCCGGCAGCGCTGAACAAGCCTTTGTTGCCGCCGGGCGAGTGGAATACGGCGCGCATCGAAGCGGTGGGTAATCGTGTTCGCCATTATCTCAATGGTGTCCTGGTGGCGGATTCGCGCCTTGACGATCCACCGTGGCAAGCCGCCTTGTACCGCAGCAAGTTTTTCGGGCTGGAGCGATTTGGTCTTCCCGCTGACGCGGACCGCATCATGCTCACCGACCATGGTGGCCGTGCCGCCTTTCGCGACTTTTGTCTAGTGGCGGCCACGCCCTGTGGCAAGTTTGCTGAGCAGCCGCCGCCCGCGCAGTCTCCGCAGTTGGGCAACGCCCTGCGCAACAGTTGGGTGGACCAGAATTCAATCACCCTGTGGTCGCGCACTACACGCCACGCAGAGTACGTGTCCGAGGGTCCCGACTTCTTGGATGCCAAGACCAACCCGCCCCAGAAGGTGAAGGATGCGGACGAACTGACCGCTCTCCAGATTCCCGCCGGATTCGCGCTTGACGACATGTTGGGAGCTTGTCCCGGCGCCCCGGGCGAGATTCGCTTAACGTATTTTCCGGTCGATCAGCGCCATCGGATGAGCACGACTGCGTGGCAGCGAACGACGCCGGAGAACGATTATACGATGCAGTGGCATGTGGACCGTTTGCGTCCCGGCACGAAGTACGCCGCCATTGTTGAGGCTCGTCCAATTGGCAGCCAGGAGGTCACTGCCGTCATTCGCGGGCATTTTCACACGGCACCGGCCGTCGCAACGCCGGCGGATGTCCGTTTCTGCATGACCACCTGTCACGATTTCCTGCGCCGCGACGATGGATTGCAAGGGCATCGGATTTACGCATCGATGCCCAAGTTGGCGCCGCACTTCCTGGTGCACGCTGGGGATATCGAGTATTACGACAAGCCACGCCCGTTCGCGTGGACCATCGATCTGATGCGGTTCAAATGGGGGCGGCTTTTCGCCATGCCGCGCAATCGCGATTTCTATGCCAACACCAGCAGTTACTTCATCAAAGACGACCACGATACGTTGAAGAATGATTGCTGGCCCGGGCAACGTTATGGTGCAGTGACGTTCGAGGAAGGAGTGAGGCTGTTCAACGAAGAGCAGTTTCCGTCGCGCGATCCGCGTTACATGACGGTACGATGGGGGGCTGACGTCCAGATGTGGATTCTCGAGGGACGGGACTATCGCAGTCCCAACACCATGCCTGACGGACCAGAGAAGACGATTTTAGGGACGGAGCAAAAACGCTGGCTGCGGGAGACGTTGGCTCGTTCCGATGCTCCGTTCAAACTCGTCTTCACTCCCACGCCGATTGTTGGTCCGGATCGACCGAACAAGTCGGATAACCATGCCAACGAGGTTTTCGCTCATGAGGGCGAAGAATTGCGGAAGTTCTTCGCGGCCACGCCCGGAGTCATCCTCTTTTGCGGCGACCGACATTGGCAATACGCTTCGGTTGATCCTCAGCATGGTCTGTGGGAATTCGGTTGCGGCCCCGGTAGTGCCGAGCATGAATTGGGGTGGAAGCCCGGCGACTTTCGTCCTGAGCATCGATTCCTGCGCGTTCAGGGCGGCTTCCTGTACGGAGAAGTGCGTCGCGAGGACCGTCGACCGGTACTGATCGTCCGCCACTACGATGTCGACGGTCGACCCTTGAGCGAATTTCGGTTCACTGGTAGCTCGCCGGCCAACGACCAAGTCCCATAACTCAACACTATGAACGGACGACGGTGACCAGGTGCGACGGAGACTGCCTGTTCCCTCGCCGGTCCATGGTTTACACTGGCTGCCACGCCGCGGACAAACACTTCCTCACGGCGTGTCGAGACAATGACGTACCTTTGCAAAGCGATCGAGAGGTTATGAGCAACTATTCACCTGGTGCTGCGCGTCTGATTTGGGCCTTGGTGCTCCTGCTGATCATTCTCCACCAAGATGTTTGGTTTTGGGAAAGCGATTATCTGGTGTTGGGCATCATGCCGATTGGTCTTTTCTATCACGCCTGCCTGTCCATGGCCGCTGGATTTGTCTGGTACCTAGCGACCCTCTACGCCTGGCCATTGGACGACATCACCTCTGCCAAGAACGGAGGTGATCAATGATTAGCACCGTGGTGATTGCTTGCTACTTGACATTGTTGCTGGCTCTTGGGCTTTCCTCCAATCGCTTGTTTTCCGGTAGCGGTAAGGATTATCAGTTAGCCACGCACTCCATCGGACCGTTCATGCTGCTGATGTCTCTGTTCGGGACGACCATGACGGCCTTTGCGCTGATAGGTTCAACGGGAGAAGCTTGGCAGAATGGCATCGGCGTTTATGGCAAGATGGCTTCTTCCAGTGGGATCATCCACTCCCTGTGCTTCTTCTTGCTCGGCGTGCGGCTATGGCGCTTCGGCAAGGAGTACGGCTATGCTACTCAGATTGAGTTCTTTCAGGACCGACTGGCCAGTCCTCGGATTGGCTTGCTGCTATTCCCCATCCTCGTGTCGATGGTGATCGTCTACATTCTTGCCGGAGTCCTGGGGGCAGGCACCGTGGTCAACGTGTTCACCAGCGGCGCTTTCCCCAATCTCTTTCCGGGGAATCCAGCATCACCACCGTCGGTTGGCGCCGTTCCGACATGGTTGGGATCGGGCATCATTTGTGTGGTCGTGCTGTTGTATGTGTTTTTCGGTGGCATGCGCGGAACAGCTTGGGCGAACACGTTTCAAACGCTCGTGTTCATGGTGTTGGGAGTCGTCACCTTCCTGGTGATCGCCAGCAACTTGGGCGACGGCGGAATCTGGGAAAACATGCGGCAAGCCTCGGAGATGGTGGGCGAACGATGGAAGACCCGCACGGGTACCTCCAAAACGGTCTTTTTGACCTACATGTTTATTCCCCTATCGGTCGGCATGTTTCCGCACCTGTTCCAACATTGGCTAACGGCGCGCAGTGCCGAGGCGTTCAAGTTGCCTGTGGTGGCCCATCCGATCTTTATCATGCTCGTCTGGGTTCCGTGCATCATGTTAGGGATCTGGGCGACGACGGAGATGGCGCACGCCGCCGTTCCGCCGCTGGGGCGACTCGATCCAGAGGTTCCCGACTCGGCCAATAAAGTGCTGCCCATGCTCGTCAAAGGCCTTTCCTCGCCGATTCTCGGTGGTTTTTTGGCTGCCGGCGTGTTGGCCGCCATCATGAGTTCGCTCGATAGCCAATTCTTGTGCTTGGGAACGATGTTTACCAACAACATCGTCAAGGAGTACTTTGCCCAAGGCACGATGAGCGATAAGCAGACGGTCTTTTGGACGCGGACGTTTATCGTCCTCGTGGTGTTAATTACCTACTTGTTCAGTTTGCTCGAACCGCGCGGGGTGTTCGGTTTGGGGGTGTGGTGTTTTAGCGGTTTCTCCAGTCTATTTCCGTTGGTATTCGCTGCCTTGTATTGGCCCCGTTTGACGCGCGCCGGTGCCTACGCCAGCATCATCGCGGCAGCCGGCACCTGGTTGTGGCTCTTCCTGAGCGCCTGGAAAACCGGCAAGCCGTTGGCGGACTACCTTCTGGAGGTCAAAGTAGGTGGCACGGTGTACGATTTTATGCCGGTGACGCTGATGATCCTGGTGTCGGCGACAGTCTTGGTCGTCGTCTCCTTGCTCACCAAACCCCTCCCTGAAGAAACCGTTCGCAAATTCTTTCCTAAGCGAGCGTGAGGCTTGTGTGCAGCATGCCTGCCTTCGAGTTGCTCTCCGTGTTCAACGACCTGTTGGGGTGCTTGCTCGAAGCCGCAACGTGGGAAGATTTTCGTCAGCGCCTCCTGACAATCGTCGCACGACTGTTTCCGGCAAGCAGCCGGTTGGCCTGGGTGCACCAAATCGATGGTCACTGGACCATTCGCGGTCCTCAGGGACTGCTTGAGCGTGTCCCCTCGGGGCTGATCGCCACCGCAGCGGATCGTCTGGAGCCTGTAGAGCAAGACGGTACGCTGGCGATTCCTATTGAAGTGCCTGAAAGTGGGGTAGAACTACTGCTCATTTCCCCGGCCGATGGTACAGCGCGAGAAATCGGCGTTGCCCTCCTTCCCGCCCTTCGCTTGCTGTGGGAGCTGTTCAAGAGACGTTGCGAAAGCGAACAGCGGGCCGGTGAGCTGGAGACGCTGGTGGATTTGGCGGCGAAGTGGCAAGTCTCACGTGATCCGAAGCAACTGTTGCATGACATAGCCTCGGCTGCCGCCAAGGCATTGCACGGCGATCGGGCATCGATTTTTCTCTGGGACAAGAGGCAACGCGAGTTGGTGGGCTATCCTGCCCTGGGCGTCGAGGGAGAATCCTTGCGTATTCGCGATGATCAGGGAATCGCCGGCAGCGTGCTGCGAACTGGAACATCGTACCGCTGGCACGCTGCAGAGGACCCGGCATTGATCAACGCAGAGGTGGGACAACGACTCGGTTATGTCACCCGCAGCCTGATTGCCGTTCCCCTCCGCGACCGGCGTGGCAAAATCATCGGCGTGTTTGAGGTGTTGAATCATCGCAGTGGGCGGTTCTCCGTCACCGACGAAAGGTTTTTGACCGAACTGGCCCGTCATGCCGCGGCGGCGGTGGAGAACATTCGGGATATCGCCGAGTTGACCGCGGCGCGGGAGCATTTGTTGCAATCGGTGGCACATTCGGTACGGCTGATCGGTCACTGTGCGCCAATCGAGGCATTACGGCAGTCTATCGATCGCATCGCTCCCACCGAATTGGCGGTGTTGATCCTGGGAGAGAATGGGACAGGGAAAGAGGTCGTCGCCAGGAGTATTCATTTGTTGAGCGACCGGCGTGATCGTCCATTCGTCGCCGTCAACTGTGCAGCGATCCCCGAAACACTGTTGGAAAGCGAATTGTTCGGGCATGAAAAGGGAGCGTTCACCGATGCAAGTACCCAACATCCTGGGAAGTTTGAAATCGCTAGCGGCGGCACGTTGTTGCTTGACGAGATTGGCGAGATGAGCCTCAGTGGGCAGGCGAAGCTTCTTCGTGTCCTGGAGGAGAAGACGTTGGTGCGGGTCGGCGGCACCCGGCCAATTCGCGTCGACGTGCGCATCGTAGCAGCTACCAACCAGGACTTGGTGCAATTGGTGCGGCAGCGGAAGTTCCGCCAAGACCTCTACTTTCGCCTCACCGTCGTTACGCTGAACGTCCCTGCGCTGCGGGAGCGAGGGGAGGACGTGATCGTGCTTGCCGAGTATTTCTTGGAACAATTCGCCCACCAGATTGGCCGGCGTCCGCCACGACTGAGCGAATCAGCCAAGGCGCGATTGCGTAACCATCGGTGGCCCGGCAACGTCCGAGAGCTGCGCAATATGATGGAACGGGTAAGCTACCTGTCCCGCAGTGATACTATCGATGCTGCGGACTTAGAATTCGTGCTCTCCCCCACCGACGTTTCTTCCGAAAGCTTGTTGACCGACGACCTGACGCTGACGGAGGCCACGATGGAGTTTCAGAGGCAGTTTATCCGCCGACACATCGAATCGGCTGGCGGTAACCTGGCGCGGGCAGCACAAGCAATGGGAATGCATCGATCCAATCTGTACCGCAAGATGAACCAGTTGGGAATGAAGCCGCAGGAGGAACTCGGAGAGTAACATTCTTTTCGTTGGTGGGTTAGATACCTCAGGACGCCAAATTGCAGGCTTCCGCTAAAGATTCGGTGGTTCTGCTAACCGCCGAGTAGAATGGAATGCATGCTGAAAACGTAGTGCATGGGGTGCGTTAATCGCTACGGTCTGATGGCAATGAAGAGAACAAGCACGATGAGAAAAGCTTTATTGGGGTGTGTCCTCAACCTCCTGTGGCTCAGTGCTCTGACGGTCGCCCAACCTCCAGATCGCGGGGGATTTGGTGGGCGTGGTGGCCCCCCAGGTGGTTTCGGGGGGCCTCCGGGAGGGTTTCGCGGACCACCGGGAGGGGGTGGCTGGCGCGGAGGTGACGATCGAGGGGGACGCGGAGGTTTCGATCCCGCAGCGATCCTCGCTCGTTTCGATCGCAATGGCAATGGCATGATTGAGCCGGATGAAGCCCAGGGGCCGGCGCAATTCTTTTTGCGGAGGATGGCCGAAAACAATCCTCGCATCGATCTCAACCGCCCCATCCCTATCGATTTACTACGGGAGGAGATCGATCGTGCTCGGGGAGACCGTGATTCGCAGCGCGGTGGGGCGTCGTCAGCGGCCGAATCCAACGAACCGAAGCTGCTGGTTCCCGACTTTAGTCTCGCGGAAGAGCCAATTCCTCCCAGCGGATTTTCGGCGGTCGACGCGGGAAACCTGTTCAACGTCCAGGTCGAGGAGCGAGACATGCGAGAGGCCGAGGAGCGTATGCGTCGTTACGACCGAAACCGCGACGGTAAACTATCCAAGGAAGAGCTTTCCCAGGGGCGGTGGTCCGATGACCCGATGCAGTTTGACCGCAATCGTGATGGCAGTTTGACGGTCAGTGAGCTGGCCGTGCGTTACGCCAATCGCCGCATTGCCGAAGAACAACGGCGGGGAAACGATGATCGCGACCGGCGAAGCGGTGGCTGGGATCGTGGTCGCGGTGACTGGGGTGGTCGAGAGGACGACGGCTGGCGGCGGAGGGATGAGGCCCAAGTGACCCCTCGCCAAGAGCGGTTCGGGGACGCCAAGAGCTATCGTCTTACGACGACGGTGGAGCTGCCATCGGGGTTACCCAATTTCTTTGCCGCCAAAGACGCCGACGGTGACGGGCAGATCATGATGAACGAATTCAGCAGTTCATGGGATGCTTCCGTCTTGGCCGATTTCCTGAAATGGGACCTCAACCATGATGGTGTGATCACGGCACAAGAGTGTTTGCTCGTTTCCAGATCCGGAGAAGGGGCAGCCGGCACCGGCAGCGAGGAGACCTCTCGGCGGGAGGCAGGGGCGACGATGAGCAGTTCGTCCGCAGCCGCCGGGGCCAGTGGGGACATCAGTGCCGTTCACCTCGATTGGGCGCAACGCCAAATCGAAAAGTACGACAGCGACGGAGATAAGGTGCTCACCGCGGAAGAGTGGAGCAAAATGCTCATCAAGCCGGAGGGTGCCGATGCGGATGGCGATGGAAAGCTGACCGTCGAGGAGTACGCTCGCTTCCGCCAGGGGCAGCGTCGTTAGTTCCTGTTTTGGGAAGCAAGCGCCGGCGCGATTAACCAATCGCGCTGACGGTCGGGGTTAGGGCTCCACTTTGCTGCCCAGTAACTGCAAGAACTGCCGCATCCAGGCGGGATGTGCAGGCCAAGCAGGCGCGGTGACCAGGTTGCCGTCGGTATGGGCGTTGTCGAAATTGGGTGCCGCGTCGACGTACGTTCCCCCCGCCTGAACAACCTCAGGTCCCACTGCCGGATAGCAACTGCACGACATGCCCGACAGGATGCCAGCCGCCACCAGAATTTGTGGGCCATGGCAAATCGCTGCCAGCGGCTTACCAGCCTCGTGGAATTCCTGAACCAGCGCGATGACCTGCTCATTCAACCGCAGGTATTCCGGTGCCCTTCCGCCAGGAATCACCAGTGCATCGAAGTCAGTGCTCTTGATCTCGTCAAAGGTTCCATTCAACGCGAATCGGTGGCCCGGCTTCTCCGAATAGGTCTGGTGCCCTTCGAAGTCATGCACCGCCGTGACGACGTAATCCCCTGCTTTTTTGCCCGGGCACACCGCCACGCATTGGTGGCCGACCATGGTCAACATTTGAAATGGAACCATCACCTCGTAATCTTCGACGAAATCGCCGACCAGGAACAAAATGCGCTTCGTTGCCATAATCTCGTTCGCATCCTAATTGTCGAGAATAGTAGGTTGGTCCGCCGTGGACCGGTCCGTTTTACTGTCACTTTCGCGTTTTTCGAAATACAACCGTATCGGCACTTCGCCGAAGGGGAGATGATCTCGTAGCACACTAGTCATGTAGCGCCGGTAACTTGGCGGAAATCCTTGCGGTATGTTGCAGCGAAGGATGATCGTCGGGGGAGCGGTATCGATTTGAGAAGCGAAGTAGATTTTCGGTCGGCGGTTCAGGTACAGCGGTGGCTGTTGTTTCTGCAGCGCCAGCTGTACCAGCTTATTGATCAACGGAGTGGGGACGCGCGACTGTGCCTGCTTGAAGAGCATTTGCGCATGGTTCAGTAGCGCTTTGACGTTCTTGCCGGTTTGTCCAGTAACGAAGGCGATCGGACAATAGCTCATCGTGGGGAACGTCTCCCGCAGGTAACGCACCCACCGCTCGGTCGGCATTTGCCCGGCTAGCTGGTCCCATTTGTTGACGACAAAAATGCACGGTTTGAACTGCTGCTCGATGTAATGGGCCAACTGCTTGTCGACCTTGCTGATCCGTTGGCTGCAATCGAAGAACAATAGCGACACGTCAGCACGTCGGATACTACGTTGAGCGCGGTGCAATCCGTAAAAATCGATATCCGTGCGAATGCTCCGATGACGGCGTAGTCCCGGCGTGTCGATGGCGACAAACCTGTGGCCATCCAATTCGAAATGCACATCGATGCTGTCACGCGTCGTTCCCGGAACCTCACTGACGATGACGCGCTTCGCCTTGGCCAAGGTATTGACAAAGGTACTCTTGCCCACGTTGCGGCGGCCCACGATGGCCAACTTCATCCTCGGCTCACCGTCAGGCTGTTCGGTCGTCGCCTCGGGCAGTCTGGCCGTGATCTCAGCGAGCAAATCACTGCGGTTGCGATTCTGCTCCGCACTGACCGGAATCAACCAGCCGCGTCCCAATCGGTGAAACTCCAGCGCAGCGGCATCCAACGAAGGGTGGTCGGCCTTGTTGGCCAACAACAAGACGGGCTTTTCAATCTTACGTAGTTTTTCCGCAACCATTTCGTCGAGCGGTACCAGCCCTGAACGCGTGTCGACCACGAACAGCAGCACGTCGGCCTCGTCGATTCCCGCCGCGATCTGCTCTTCGACCTCCTGGGTCAAGCGATCCGCGTCCTCGATTCCCATCCCGCCGGTATCGACCAGCTCGAAGTAACGTCCGTCGTGCTCAATGAGCGTCGTTAACCGATCGCGGGTAACCCCCGCCATATCGTCTACGATGGCCAACCGCCGACCGGCCAACCAGTTGAAAATACTGCTCTTTCCGACATTTGGTCGCCCGACGATTACGACCTTAGGGATTGCCATATCGCTGCAGATCACTTCGTGAACAATGCCGTCCGCTTTTTTCTCACCCCGCTCACTCCGGCGGTGCGGGAGTTGCACGCCTGATTAGTCTACTCTGCCGCTCACAATTCAGCGACCCTTGTTCTTGCTTGGTTAAGTGGCGATGCACGTGCCGCCTCAGACGCTTTGTCCTACTGGTCCTCGTGCCGGGCGAGGCCTAGCCAAGAGTCGCTTCGCGTTCCCACCACGCCACCGCAGGCGATCAAGGATGGCGAATGATTCAGGTACCCACCCCGGACCAACGATAAAATCAGGAACATCGGCATCGGCAGGGGGAACTAGAATTCGTCGTCATCGTCGTCGTGATCGGGGTGCAAGGGATCACCGGCATTGAAAAAGAAGTCCCCCAGGGTAAACGCTCCGCCACCTCCACCTTGTCGTTGACGACGTTTGGCGGCGGCATCGAGGTCGAGCGCGTCGTCGCCCAGACAAAACTCCAGGGCTTCGCGCCAAGCTTGATCCTTGCTGATCGGATGTTCGGGATCCTGCGCCAACCGCTTCAACGCGTAGCGGAGGAGATTCAGGCCGTCGCGGGCAGAGAAATCGAGCTTTAGTTCATGACTGCGCTGGAGAAAATCGACCGTCATGGCCAGCATCTCCGGCTCCGCAAACGGCAGGTGGTACTGCAAGATGGCCATTTCGTCTTGCCGGCTGGGAAAGCCCAACTGCAAACTCGGTTGAAGACGACTGAGAATGTAATCAGGGATTTCATAGGTCGAATCGTCTTGGTTCATCGTCACTGCACACCGAAAATTGGGGTGCGCTGGAATGACGATGCCCGCCACGATCGATTCGACATAACGCCGTTGGTCGAAAAGCGGGGCGAGACTGGCCCAAGACTTCTCGTTCATGCGATTGCCTTCATCCAACACACATACGCCGCCGCGAATCATGGCGGTCACCAACGGCGAGGCATGGTAGGCGATTTTCCCCTCGCTGCTGAGAACGGGAGTGACCAACAAATCTTCCGGTCGGGTATCCGCGGTACATTGGAAGACATACAGTTCCTGACCTCGATGTCGCGCAGCGGCCATGGCTAAAGCCGTCTTGCCTATCCCCGGCACTCCCACCAGACGAGGAGTTAGCGGCAGGTCTTGGTCATCGACCGTCAGCCAACAAGCTAGTAGCTGTTTTAGCACCTCGTGCTGACCAATCCATTCGGCGTCGTTTTCCATCGCCGCGGAAAGATGCAATCGCACTCCGTCAATCTCAACAGCCCTGCCGCTCATGGATTCTCCCAACTGATCTTTGCTGCTGCGGCGGCAGAGGCATCTCCACGCCACTGCACCGCGACACCTTCGTCATGATTGTCCAACGATCTCTCACGCAGTCATGTCAATCTAGCCAGTCCAGCCACCGGTAACAACCAGTCTGGGGCAGTGTGGTGTTTCTCGTATGACTCCGCGGGAGACGGGCCAGTACGAAGCGCGAGGACGATTGAAGAAGACAAGCTGGCCGGGCCACGCCAGCCGCAAGGCAGCCTGCGGCGATTTTGGTCGCTGGTGCCCATTGCTTCGACGGTGCGCGCGGCAATAGACGAGGCCAGCGCGTGTCGCACGTCAAGGTTCCACCGTAGCTGGCACACCGGGAGCCTTTTTCAGGAAAATGAAAAGGGCGCAGGCAGAAGCGACGATCGGGCGTCCCAGACGTCGCTTCTCCCGCGGCAGAAGATCACTCAGCACGCATTACCTGTGCCGTCGATCCGCCACCGATCGATTGGGAACCGGCAGGACGATGACTGCCGAATAATGCGTTCGGTCATATCCGTCTCCCTTCTCCTCTTCGACTGGAAAATGGGCTACGATCAGAAGCATGTTCCCCTCCTGGGGAACGAACTGGACCGTCCCATCGGCATCCGTTACCCGCTGATAGTCAGGATCAAACTCTGGATCCAGAGTCACGCCTCGAGGTACAAAACTTACTGTTACACCGGATAGCGGTTTGCCGTAACGCGTCAGTTGGCATCGGATCGGCTCTCCGGCCTCGATCGTTGACGGCGGAGTTTTCAAGACCAACTCAAGGCCGAATCCATGGCATTTGTCTTCCCCCGCCAGCTTTCCTGGCTGTTCACTTGATTGCGTTGCCCAAACGAACGTCTTCGCCGATTTTATCGCTCGCGTTGTGCGATGACGCGTGTCGAGGGTGTGAATGAAGTGATGCAGTCCGGGTTTGTCAAAAACATACTTTGCTGTCCAAAACCCTTCCTGTTCACCGTATCCCATATCGATGAGGGACGGTTTGAGATCGGCCGACTCTCCGGATGGATCGATCACTGAAAGGGTACAAGGGGCCACGGTAATCTTGCTCGCCAATTTGAAGTCGCGGTGATCGTTGCCATGATTGACCAGCATCAAACTCACATAGGTATACTCGCCAACCGGAACGGTAAAACTGCCCACTTCCAGCCATGTATCGTGGGCTCGCGCGTAGATTGCGCTGCCAACGACGATCAAGGCAACGGTCAACGCTCTTGTTCTAAACATCTTTATTCTCCACCTATCGAGTTGTTCTACGGTCAGTTCTTATCGGCCGATTCTCTTAGCCGCTCAATAACGACTGCTTCCCGCCGCAAACGGCGTCGCAGATGCATGGCGTCCAGACTCAGCGTCACGCTGCGCCGCATTCGCCTGGCTTGTTTCCCGTCCGCTTGCGCATGGGTGCGTAAAGCGACCGGACCATCGCTCACCATTGCTCGAGCACTTGTCCGTCATTGCGGGCCCCCACGCGTCGCCAGGCTGGCAAGTCGATCGATTCGGTGACGAAGCGAACGCTACCATCGCCAAGCGCCAGGTTAACTCCACCATGATGGTTACTGCGGGATGCAAAGACACCCCATCCGCAGCTCATCACATCGGCGATGGTACTATTGGGTGGGTGGTAGTGGTGGTAACCGGTGTAATACTCGCGCCCATTGATCCATCCGGCACCACGTTGCCCCGACCATCCACGATGCAACCCGCTGCCGCGAGTGACTGCGTCCAGCAGGTGCGGATCGTCGGGGACGACGTACCCAGCAAAACCGGGAACACTGGGAGGCATGGAACGATCGACGAAGGCGCAGCGGAGGTTGTGCATCGTACGTCGCCGTCCTTCCTCGGTGGTCGGCTCGCCAGGATTCTGCACCTGGACGCCGATGAGCGATTCGGAGAAGGCTGCCGTATTGCTCAGGCCATCCGTGATGGCGCTGAATCCGATTTGCGCGTTTATCCACAGGATGCCATCGGTGGGCACTCGAGTATCGTAAAACGTCCCGACGCCCGTCCCCAAGTTCATATGGTAGTTTGTCCCGGCGAACGTTTGAGCAGGCCCGCTGCCTGAAAGCGTGACTACGCTGAAGGTCATCGGTTCGCTTTCACTGGGACATGTCAACAAAGGTATTGGCGTTGCCGCCGCCTGGTCATGAGGTGGTTGCATGACCCCTGGACAACAACCAACGCTCAAAGGAGTGCCGAAATCGATCAACGCCTGCAAGTTCGCTTGTTCGTAGTAAGGCGCCAGTTGCGCGAAGACTGAAAAATTGCCCGCCAGGCTGTTGGCATTGGTGTAGTTGGCGGGCAGCCGTCGCAAAGCACTTTCATAATTGTGCAGAGCGAGAGCGATTTGTTTCAAATTGTTGCTACAACTCATACGCCGCGCGGCCTCCCGTGCGGCCTGAACGGCTGGCAACAACAGGCCCACGAGCACACCGATGATGGCGATCACCACCAACAGTTCGACCAGCGTAAACGCTCCGCGCCACCGACGCGCGTTTGCCATTTCATAACGGAACATACGTTTCCCCGTGGAATTCATCAACAACTCCTCGTGCTCATCGTCATCTCAGTTTTCCATAGCGCGCACCGATCGCGTCTCCCGCCAGAACGTTCGTTCTGCAGAATAGTCACGCCATCGTGCGCAAGGCCGCTTCCCCGTCAAAGTGACGAAAACCGCGTTGGTGTGAGGAACGAGCTGTCGCCCATCTCTGACGGTGGAAGCGATTTACGAATCGTTGGTCCGCGCCATGCGTACCGCCAAGGAAATCAGCGGCTCGTTGGGCAGGCGCTCAACGGTACTGCCTAGAGCACGATCGTGCTCCAAGAGATGCCTGGACACCTTCGAGATCAGGGGATGGGAGGGTCGGGACGATGAGGGGGGAAGCGGCGTGTTCATCGACACTGACAAGCCACTCTCCCAACGGCGGCAGGCAATCCATCCCTGGTTGTTCAGGAGCAAGCCACAGCAACGCCAGAAGAGTCCATAGATAGGACAGCCCGCGGCACTCGGCCGCTTTCCACATCAGGATGACCTCACTCCCTATCGTTGGGTCATCGGTTGATGCCCCTTCCGGAGATGGTTCGGAATCGGAGCATGAGCCGGCTGCTTCCGAACATTTTTCGGATTGAAATCTCCCCCGGTGGCAGCACGTTGGTCGCGCGGTGGAGGTCTGCGTAGGGGTGTTTATTCGCACCACGCGATCGATAAGAAACTGCGGCGGCTCCACCCCATGGCGTGCCGCCCATTCCAGTTTTTCTTCATCAGAATGGCAACAACATTTATCCCAACAGAAGTCGGCGGAGGAACATCCGCAAGGACAATGCTCACACGGAAAGCGCTCTGCCCCGTGGCGGACATGTGGCACCGAAGATGGAACGCCCACGAAGCCGGTGAGCGCAAAACTGACCATCAGCAGCAGTAGCCACGTCAGAGCCCGCCGAGCAGGGCAATCTTGAATGGAAATCCGTGTTAGACAATTCATAGCGGACAGTCGAAAGTTTCATGACAGCCGCTCGCTCCTCACTCTGAAAAATATACTACCGATTCCTGGTTAGAACAATGGTCCACAACCCTCTTGTGGCTGTTTGCCACAGGCAAGTCACGAAGAAGACTCGACAGACGCAACTTCTTTGCTTCTACTCCCCGCCAGGCTTTCGCCCTTTTTCGCCCCATCACCGCACCAACATGGAAACGGGAGCCATCGCCGAGTAGAATAGGCCTATTCGGCACCTAGCATCGCGGATCTTTATTCTAGCGTTCTCCATGACGCTCTCTGGCCGCGTTGATTCCCTGGAGGGCTGGTGTCGTGTGGCCTCTTCTCTGTTCCGGCCCCGTTGATTGTGGATACAGTCAGCGGGGTTTTTTTACTGGGAGATTGCCTGGGGAGGGAGGAGCTTCAACGCGCCCCATGACGTCGTCGAGCAGCTTGACGGCGGGAAGTTGCCTGAGACTGGCCGCCCGGCGATGAAGTTTTCTTGGCGGATCGGTAAGGCGTCGCTCCTAAGATCTCCTGCCTCGCCGCCCGCATGGCACGCAGGCGGTTCGGATTGTCGGCCTGGCCGGTCATTTCATAAAGAAATCGGCTGACGAACGTCGGCCGCAGCTTGCCCCATTTCATGCGCTGCAGGGGAAAGGACAAGGTCAGTTCATCCTGTGCACGGGTCACGCCGACGTAACACAAGCGGCGTTCTTCTTCTACGTCATCATAGTTTTCTTGCAGCGTCCGGCGATGCGGAAGAATACCTTCTTCCATGCCGACCATGTACACGACGGGAAACTCCAATCCTTTCGCACTGTGGTAGGTCATCAGCGTGACACTGTTGCCACCGCGATCTTTCGATTTGCTGCCAAATTCACGACCGGCCAGCATGACTTCATCAAGAAACCCGGCTAAGGTGGGCGACTCGGTGGAGGTTTCATATTCTCCGATCGCGTTGACCAACTCGATGATGGTTCCCTTCCTGGCCTCAACTTCCTCCGGAGTAGGGTAGGCGCGTTCTAGCACAGCGAAAAGCTCAAGCCGGTTGATGAGGCGGCGCACCACATCGACCATCGGCTCAGTCCCCTGAGCAAACATTTGTTGATATTCGATGACCAAGTTGCGGAGGTGATGAATTCCCGTTTGCGAGGGCTTGGGCAGTTCGCCGATCAGGCCGCGGTCTTCCATCATGTCCCACACCGGTTTACCGGCGGCCACCGCGCGCTTCAGTAGCGTCTCCACGGACTTCACGCCGATGCCACGCGGGGGAAAGTTGATGACGCGCAGCAAGGATACCTCATCCTGCGGTTGGTCGATCAGTTTCAGGTAACTCAACAGATCGCGCACTTCTTTACGATCGAAAAACGATTGGGTACCCACCAACGAGTAGGGAACGCGTACTTTTCGCAGCTCGGTTTCGAAGACGCGCGGTTGTTCGTTGGTCCGGAACAGGATGGCGATATCGCGCGGTTGTCGTTCGCCGCGATCGATGATACGAGCGATCTCTTGGGCAATCTTCTGAGCTTCTTCCGCCTCTGTTTTGAACTGCAGTACGCGCGGCGGGCGTCCGCCATGCCGCGCCGGGCGCAAGATTTTGTCATGGCGAACTTTATTGAAGGCGATCAAGCGGTTGGCGTACTCGATGATCGCTGCCGTACTGCGGTAATTGGCTTCCAGTCGGACGACTTTGGCATCGGGCCAGTCGCGTTGAAAATTCAGGATATGTCGCACCTCGGCGCCGCGCCAGCCGTAGATCGATTGATCATCATCGCCGACCACGCACAAATTGCGATGGTCCTCGGCCAGCATCCGGATAATGGCGTATTGCGTTTGGTTCGTGTCTTGGTACTCGTCGACCAGAATGTGATCGAACCGCCCCGCTTCCTCCTGGCGGATTGCTGGATGCTGGGAGAACAATGCTTCGGTCAGTAGCAGGAGATCGTCGAAGTCCATGGCGCCGGCAAGACGCACCGCCTCTTGATAACGCCGAAATCCGCTGGCCGCGACGTGTTCCTTGTCGGTGCGTGCTTCGACGGCAGCTTGCTCGGGGCGCACGCCGGCATTTTTCCACTGACTGATGAAATACAGCAAGTCCGCCGGCTTCAACATACCGCTATGTACTCGCAGAGCGCGAAGCACCTCGCGAGCCACGGCCTCCTGATCACTGCGGTCGTAGATGGCAAAGCGCGCCGGGTAGCCCAGTACTTGGGCATGTCGGCGCAAGATCTGCACGCAGTGGGCGTGAAAGGTCCCAATAACCGGCCTCGGGCGCTTTTCCTTGCCACGCGTCGCACGCTTCCCGCCAAGCAATCCTAGGATGCGCTCACGCATCTCCTTGGCCGCTTTGTTGGTAAACGTAACGGCGAGGATTCGTTCCGCCGGCGTGCCGTGGCGGATCAGGTTAGCGATGCGGTAGGTGACCACGCGCGTCTTGCCAGAGCCTGCCCCGGCCAGCACGAGAAGCGGACCACGAAGCGTTTGCACGGCATCAAGCTGTTCAGGATTCAATCCGTTCGTCATGTAGTGCATCCTACGCGCATCGCCGCAGCCGCGATTGAGTTCTCGCCCACGGAGCTACGACGGCATTCCCCGGATGACTCCCGCACTCACGAGCTCGCAGGGCGAAGGAAGACGCCCTGATCAAGAGGACGTTCCCTCAAGGGAACTGCTCCGCAGAGGGTTCAGGTGAAGTCGCACAAGGTGAACCCCGCACTGGCAATCTGCCACAAGCGCACGGAGATATAAGTGACGTGGTCAGCCCCAGGGCACGCCCGCAGAACTAAAGAGGGACAAGCGAGAATTCGTAATCGTGGTCCTCAGTGCGGATGAGAGGATTTGAACCTCCACGGGATTTAACTCCCACTAGGACCTGAACCTAGCGCGTCTGCCAATTCCGCCACATCCGCATCGTCTGTCTCGTTGATGACCCTCGGTATTGTGTAAATCCTACTAGGACTGTCAAGCCGTCGGCTAGATCTGGCGGCATAATTCGCGTCGGCACGTGGGCTTCGCGAGATGGTCAAACAGGCCACCAACGGAGCACGGTGCCCAATCGCCGCTCGCCCCTAGTGCGCCGCCCACCGCGCGGCTGTCCGCAGTTACTGGCACGACCGCATCCTCAATGCGCTTGCGGGCGCGGATTGTTGGCCCAATGTCCAGTCGGATCCGTCCCCCGTACATGGACCCCTTTCTCGTTCCATCCCAATTCAGCACGCACATCGGCACTGCAATAGCGCAGCGTAAGTCCACAACGGCGGCGGGACGACTGGTTTTCCTCCGAGCCGTGGAGCAGCAAGTCACTGTGGATGGAAATCTGTCCGGCAGTCAGCTCATTGTAGATGATCTCGCCGTATTGCTCGGGATTGTCGATCGTCTGGTTCAAAACATTGTGATCCTCCGGACTACTGGGGCGGTAGGTCAAATGCCCGACCTGATGAGAACCGGCAACGAATTTGACGCACGCGTTGTCCCGATCGGCATCATCGATCGCCAACCATACCGTCACGGCCTTCGATGGCGATAAGGGCCAATAGCTTGCATCCTGATGCCAGGCGACGGCTTTCCCATCGCCGGGCATCTTGCAGAAGAAATGAGATCCCCAGGCAATCACGTTCTCCCCCAACAGATCGCTGACATAATCGACAATCCGGGAATCGGTCAGGATGTCATACACGGGCCCATACTTCAGATGGGCGGAACTGATCGAGTAGCTGTCTTTCCCCTCCGCCATGGTCCGCTGGAGCAGATCATCGAAGTAGTCGCGTATCTGAGCCATCTCCTCTTCGTCGAACACGTCCAAGCCCGACAAATAGCCGTCGCGGTTAAAGGCCTCGATCTCGCCAGTGGTCAGCACCCGCGGATGCTCATTGTGAATGGCGTAGAATCGCAGGTCCCGGCCGATGGCCGCCAATTCCTCTTCCGTCGGTACGATACTGAAGTCTCTGGCCATGATGGTATCTCCAAGTGGAAACGATTCCTGGGGCTCAATTGGGACATTCTACCGTCAGCGGCGCAGGGGCGCCGCTAGGGACCACGAGCGGGCAATGGTCGCTTAGGACATCGGTGTTGCGGTCGCCAAGCGGGGCCTGCAGTATCGTTTCCTCATGCCGGTTGACGCTCGGCGATCAACCGGTCCAGCTCCGATTTCAACCGGGTAAGGATCTCATCGTAGGTGAACGCGCCGATTGTTTCAGTACCGCGTTTCAAGTTCACCCGTTTTGGGCCACACCACAATCCTAAGTCCGCATCATCGGTCTCGCCGGGGCCGTTGACCCGACATCCCATCACGGCGATCGTAATGGCATGCTCCTGCGCGTATTGGGTCATTTCCTTGACCTGCTGCGCCAACTCCACGAATGCCTCGTTTTCGACACGCGAACAACTGGGGCAAGAAATGATGTTCAGCTTGCTAGGATCAAGGGCCACGACGCTGCGCATCCGTCCGTTGGCAATGTCGTCCAGGATTTGCTGACCGGCACGCACCTCTTCAGGCTTCCGATCATTGGGCAGCGTCAGTGAAACCCGAATCGTGTCCCCGATGCCGCGACCGATCAACTGTTCGAAGGCAATGCGTGTTTTGATGATGCCATCGGGCGGTAATCCGGCCTCAGTCACCCCCAAGTGAAGCGGCACATCGGGACGGCGGGCCGCAAACGCCTGGTTGATGGCGATGACCTTTTGCGGATCCGAATCCTTCAGCGAGACGACGTAGCGGGAAAAGCCAATGTCGTCGAGAAACGCACAGTGCTCCAAGCCACTCTCTAAAATCGGACCGATGTCGTCGTGGGGAGGATAGCGTTTCCTCTTTTCCGGATCGACGCTGCCGCAGTTGACCCCGACACGGATGGCGCAATCATGATCGCGGGCGACCTGAGCCAAGTAACGGACCTTGTCCTGCCAAGACAGATGCTTCTGGTGGTGGTACAAGTGCCCCGGGTTGTAGCGAATCTTGTCCACAAAAGGGGCGACCTTCTCCGCCAAACGGTAGTTCTCTTGCAAATCGACCGACAGGTTGGCCGTCGTCTGTCGGCGGATTTCCGACAGCGCTTCAGCGTCTCGATCACTATCTACGGCAATGCGTACAACTGCGGCGCCAGCGGCGGCGAGGGCATTGACCTGCGCTACCGTGGCATCAATATCTTGCGTACGCGTCGCCGTCATGCTCTGCACGGCGATCGGGTGCCCATGGCCGATGACAACATTTCCGATGGGCACTTGGCGTGTACGATTGCGTTGAATACTCATGAAACCCCACACCTTTTACGGCGACTGGTGGACCACCCCAAAGCGGAGGATCATCCACCCCCTGCGGCTTCTTGCCCGCGATTAGCCGGTACGCTACCTCGAAGTCATGCGGCCGTCCGCCATCGAGGCATTGGCACTGCAATGACGGCTTTTCATTTTACCTTGAACGCCACCCAAGACGAGGGAGCGCTGCTGCCATCGGAGCGCACATTACGTTATCATCATGATCGTTTCGCAAGCTAATCGCGTTCGTCTTCCTAATTCTTGCTGTACCAAATTGTTGTACCGAAGTCTTCCTGCTTACGTGTAGAGGTCTTTTGCGATGATCCAACCTGTTCCTTCCGCACGAATCTCCAGCCTGCCGGCGCTAACAACTCACCTTACCGCCCTACTACTGATCGCCATTCTCCCCTTGCGTTCCCTCGGTCAGGAGCCGGTGAAGGTCACGCCGCGACTGCCGGTCTATCCGTTGGATGCGGCCGTCGCTCCGGATGGAACGGTTTACGTGGTCGATCGCAACCTGCCGGGAGTATGGCAATGGAAGGCGGGTGAATTGACCGTCTTTTTCCAAGGTTCTCCCAAGTATCGCACGCCGCTCAATGCCCCGCGCTGCGTCACCGTCACCCCTGAGGGGCTGGTGCTGGTGGGTGACTCGGCCACTCGCGAGGTTTATCGACTGCCCGAACCGAACAAGGCAGAGCCGATCACGGGAGGGAAGATCGGGATTCCCATGGATTTGGCCCTGGCTTCCGACGGTTCCCTGTACGTTGCCGATTTGGAGCTGCGCACATTGTACAAGATTCCGGCTGGTCAGTCGGCTCCTGAAATGATCGCGCAAGTCAATCCGCGCGGTGTGTTCGTCGATGACCAGGATCGAGTTTGGGTGGTATCGCAAAATGCCGAACAGTTGATAATCGTTTCCGATGATGGCAAGATCCAGCCGGTGGTGAAGACGCGGGTATTCGACTTTCCGCATCAGGTGTATGTCGATGATGCGGGAGTGGCGTACGTCACCGATGGCTACAAGAAGGCGGTGTGGAAGGTCTCGGCAGATGGCAAGCCGGAATTGCTGTTCAGCGGTCCCCCACTGGACAACCCCGTTGGCTTGACCGCAACGGAGGATGGTCAGTTGGTCGTCGTCGATCCACGCGCCCAAGCGGTGTTCAAGTTCGCCCCCGGAGAGAAGCCGACGGTATGGTTCAAGATAGAATATTGATCAACCATGTCGAGGTTGCTACTGGCCCGAGGGCGCTCGGGCGTTTGCGACTCGCGTCCCCCCGACGGTTTGCCATCGTAACCGGATCGTCAACCATGGTTCGTGCGATTGGGGAGCGAGAGGGACGTCGGCCACGGTCGATACCCCACGGTGACATGGCAAGCTAGGAACCGTATGCTGGTCATTCGATACCGGTAATGGAGGATGGAGGAAGGAGACGCTGCGATAGCTCTGTTCGTCGATGCCATTGGCAGCCAGCAGGCCTGGCTATCGATCTTGATTCTGGCCGCGGCGTCATTCATCCAGGCAACGGTTGGCTTCGCCGCGGCGCTGTTCGGCCTACCGTTACTGCTGTGGGCGGGAAATGATCTCATGTCGGCGCAGGTAATGATCATCACCGCCATGCTGCCGCAGAATCTCTTCGCCGTGTGGAAGTTTCGGCGCCATATCGAGATGCGCGAGGTGGCGGCACCGATGGCATTGCGGCTGGCGGGACTTCCCATCGGGATCTATGGACTTACCCACGTTCTTCAGTGGTCCCCGGCGCAGATCAACCAACTCGTTGGCTTCATCCTCCTGCTGGCCGTCCTGATGCAGGGGCTGGTGGGCATCCAGTGGAAATCAGCCGACCGCTGGTATTGGATTGCAGTGATTTTCGGGGGCAGTGGCGTGCTGCAAGGATTGACGGGGATGAGCGGCCCCCCGATGGTTTTATGGGTTCATGGCCGCCGCATGTCGATCGATCGCGCGCGTGCCTTCCTCTTCACCATGTACATCGCCAACTTCCCCGTACAAATCCTGCTGCTAGCTGCCCGCTACGGTACGTCGGTATGGAAGGCGATGATGATCGCTGCGCTGGCCGTTCCCGGAGTAATGCTGGGGGCAGTGTGGGGATTGCGGCTGGGCTCCTGGTTGGGGGAAGCGAGAGTACGTCCGCTGAGCTACATCGGCCTGCTCTGCCTGGCCCTGTATAGTCTGCTGTGGCCGGTGATACGCAGTTGGTGGAATTGGTAACAGGGGATCATTCCAAAATGGAAGCATTCATGGCGCTGGTCGCCCTAACCGCGATGGAAATCGTGTTGGGCATCGACAACATCGTCTTCATTTCGGTGGCCTCCGGTCGACTCGTCGCCCACCAACGTTCCGCCGCCCGTCGGTACGGCCTGCTGTTCGCGTTGGGAACGCGAGTGGCGCTGTTGGCCAGCATCTACTGGGTGATGCAGCTTAACAATCCCTTGCTTGAACTGAACCGCTGGCTACCGCTGGATCAGTTCCGCTCACGTTTCTACCTCGAACTACCGGCAGATGTCGTCTCCCATCGCGCAGAAAACGGTAACACCAACCACCGCGTCGCTGAGGCGACTGTGGAGGACGGATCGACCGTGGCACATGAGTCCGTCGACGGTTTGTCTGACGAAAAGGGGATAGGTTCGAGTGCACCGGCACACGATCGGGCCGAGGAAACGGTGCGGGTCTTCGATCATCATGCGTGGATCGAATTCACCACGGTCACGTGGCGCGATCTGGTGCTGTTGGCGGGCGGTTTGTTCTTGATTTTTTCCAGCGTGCGGGAAATCCACGAAGAGGTCGAGCTTCCTGGCCACCATGGGCACTCGGTGGAAACGCTCGTGGGAACGGAGGCAACGACCGTGGGAGAAGAACAACCATCACGAGCCACGATGTGGTCGGTGGTTGCGCAAATCGCCGTCATGGACATCATCTTTTCGCTCGACAGCGTCATCACTGCCGTGGGCATGGCCGATCAACTGTGGGTCATGGTAGTGGCGATCGTGCTGGCGATTCTGATCATGATTCGATTCGCCGACCAGGTAGGAGAATTCGTGCAACGCCACCCGACGGTCAAGATGCTGGCCCTGAGCTTCCTGTTGCTGATCGGTGTAATGCTGTGCGCCGAAGGAATTGGAACACCAATCAACAAGGGTTATATCTACTTTGCGATGGCCTTCTCGCTGGCCGTCGAAGCGATCAATATGCGCGTGCGTCGCAAGTACGCATTAGCGACCCACGGTACTTGAATACTGACTGGCTAACCCCCTTAGCCACGGAAGGCAGTCTCGAAAGACCTCGGGACGGTTTGCCAACGGGCTGTAGCCGAGCGCTCGACGCGCGGCATCAATGGAGAAGTAGTGGTCCAAGGCGAGTTGAGCGGCGACGAATCGCGTCATCGGCGGTTCTTGACGACGGCGCAGCAACGCGTAAGTCGCCTCGAAGACGGCGCCGATGCGATAGGCGGCCGCGAAAGAGATACTGCGTTGCGGTACCGGCACCTCCGCCCCCTGTAGAATCTGCGAGATCCAATCCCAGCAAGCGATAGGCGCTCCGTCGGTCAAGAAAAACGCGCGGCCATTGACTTGAGAATCGCCATCGAGCAGCCGTTGCAAGGCGGCAACGTGCGCTTGAGCCGCCGATTCTACGTGGACCACATCGATCAAGTTACGACCATCTCCTACACGACGCAGCTTACCAGCGACAGCCCGTTCGATAACGCGAGGAAACAAGTGAGGGTCTCCAGCTCCCCATATCAGATGAGGGCGCAAGGCGCAGGCGGGAAGGATCCCCTCTACGGCCAACCCTAACACCGCTTGCTCCGCCAATGCCTTGGTACGCGGATAATGTGCCAGCCAGCGGGTCGGATAGGGGGCGCGCTCGTCGACTCCTCGCTGCGGCTGCCCATCGAACGTCACGGATGGGCTGCTGGTGTAGACCAAGGCGCGCACGCGGTGCCGAACTGCCGCCTCCAGAAGATGCGAAGTGGCCAACGTATTCGCTTGGTAGTACTCTTGCCAGCGCCCCCACACGCCAGCCTTGGCAGCGGTGTGGACGATCGCATCACAGCCGCTGACCGCTCGCATCACCGTGGCGCGGTCGGCAATACTTCCCTGAACAGGCTCCACACCACGCTCTACCAGTTCGGGATACCCCCCTCGGGCCAAACCACGCACGGAAAAACCGGCTGCTAATAACTGACTGGCTACATGACGGCCGAGAAATCCGCCATATCCTGTGACTAAGACTCGCGGCAACGTTGACTACTTTCACAAGAGCGTCTGTACGGCAATTGAGCAAGCTCATGCGGCCTTTTCGACCGCTGCAGCTCAAGAAAAAGACAAGGCAGAGAATCGACGATGGCAGCCATCATGACATCGAACGTCGCTGAGGCCGAACGCGCATCATTTGCTTTTTTCGTCGTGGCCCATTGTAGAGACGCCGTTGGATATGGAACAGCTCCCCCGGGCAGCGGCCTTGTATTGGCACGCTACGGTTGCCGCTTGGCCAGCTCTCGGAAGTAGCCTTCGATGACTTCTCGATAGTGGCTGGGCAATTGCTCGGTGAGCCGCTGCAGCGCCTGTTGCCGTTCGGCTGGCGGCAGGTTTCCCCATCCGGCGCGGTTTCCCGAATCCTTGTTATCGACATCACCAGGGCCGGAACCACCGGCGATCTGACTGTCCTCCATCGGTTGGCTTTGGGCCTGCTGGGAGGAACCGTTGCTTTGGGATTGTTGTTGCTGCTGTTGCTGTTGCTGCAACTGCTGCTCGAGTTGCTCGATCAACTTGTCCAACTTGTCGACGATCTTCTGCTCCTCGTCTCGTACCAGTTTCCCAGCTCGCCCCAGGTCCAACCGGCGCTGAACATCGCGCATCAACCGTGCGACCTCGTCTAAAGAATCGGGTTCATACGCCTCCAAATCGGCGCGCAACATCCGCGCCATCCGAGCGTAACGCATGGGGAGTTCCGTTTCGCGCTGAAGCAGCAAATCCAGATCCTCGGCGCACGGCTGTTTCATCAACAAATGATGCTCACTGACCGCCCGATAGAACAACAACGTTGCCGGATCGCACACCCCTTGAGGCTCCAGCCCCCGGAGCGCCTCCAACGCTTCGTCGTACATCTGGCGTTGTCCCAACGCGCGGGCCATGGCGAGCCGCATGGCATCTTGGAGCCATCCCGGCAATTCACTGTTCAACCATGGAAGTTCGTGCGGTCGCATCGCCTCCTGCTGCGGATCGCGAAGCAGTTGCACCACGGCCCGTACCCGTTCATCCAGAATCGCCCCACAATCCAACAGCAAGTCCAACAGCAGGGGACCGCGGAGAGGCCCTGAAGCCGTCTCCCACCGTTGCGCAACCTGCCGACGGGTTGCCTCCGGCGTCTGCCGCTGTTCCATGTAACTCAGCATCAACTCTTGATAGACTGCCGGATCGGGCCACTGCCATTGCGCCGTCTTCTGGAACCCACTAACTCTCCCGCCCGTATCGACCGCGAGAAGCGATGGAGCGTACTCCAACCAAGCCGCACATCCAACCAGAAGTCCTCCGATAAGCCGCAGGTACCATGCCAGAGGCCCACGCCGTCTCGCCCCACCAATCGGCTTTCCGTGCGAACTGATCCCTAGAACATGCTTCATCCGTACGATCTCCTTGCCATCCAGAGGCATGGCTGAGTAACATCGATCGATGCGGGCCCACGGCGGGCATGGCTCGTGCAACGTCGACAGGGAAGTATACTGCAGATTGTAGTCGTTTTAGGCAGAGAAGACCAATAATGAATTTCGTGCCCTCGACCTGGGACCGGCAATAAAGCAGTTGATTGAAGGTTTGGGCATTTGGCACAATTGATGCAATAAATGAAAGCTGGCCGAACAATGGCTGCCAAAACGGCATTCCGTGGAATTAGTGGCGGATATCGCTCACGATCTTCGGGGAACCGGATGGAAACGACATTTCCGGGATAGTTGTCAACGGGAGTCGCAGTGGTGATCCTCAGCCAACCAACTTTATTGATCGCGGATGACGACCGAGCTTTCCGCGAATCGTTGGCGGAGGTTTTCCGCCGTCGAGGATTTACTATTCACTTGGCCGCCGATGGGTTCGAAGCCATCGAAATGGTGCTTGCCGACTCCCAACTGCACCTAATCATGTTGGATCTGAACATGCCGCGTCTGACCGGCTTGGAAGCACTCGGTGAGATCCGTCAACGTGTCGCCGTGCGGTTGCCCGCGGTGCTGATGAGCGCTGAACTGGATGACGAAGTGCTCCGCCAAGTCGAATTCTATCAGCCCACGGCGGTGATGGAAAAACCGTTTACTGTCCGTGACATTACTGCCCGCGTCGAGACGATGTTTCATGTCTACTATGGCGAGGGAAAGGGAACGACATCGCTTTCGTAAGGGGCGGGCCACAGCCGCAAGTGTCAGGCACCTGAGTGTCGGTGCCACGCTGCGAACCAGCGTCCGGATGCGTCCATAGCCATGGCTACCCCTGTAGTAATAAGCACGGTTGGTCATTTCGCCGGCGGCGTATCACGAACTTCGCCTTCTACCATGGCGTCGACCGGCAGGACGAAAATCTTGCCATCACCCATGCGTCCGCTATGAGCGGTCTGACGTAGCGCCGTTAGCACTTCTTCGACGCGCAGATCGTCGACCCAAGCAATGATCTCCACCTTGGGAAGAAACACTTGGCTGTACTCGGTCTGATGATAACTGTGTAAGTAATGCTTTTGCCGGCCAAAGCCTTTCACCTCTTGGACCGTCAACGCTTCGAGAGGCGCCAAACGCAGGTGATCGACGATCTGTTCGGCCAAGTGGGGACGTACGATGGCAATGATTTGCTTCATACCCAATGATTTTATCCTTGCGAGCTCTGCTGTGTTTGGGCAGCCCCTTACCGCCGCCACCCGTTCGCGAAGCCATGGTCCTCAAGCGGCCATCTGGCGACCGCCCCGTTCGATCATCGTACCATAAGCAATTCGGTTATCCGACCGTCAATCCGGCAGACTCCCTCGTCCAACGGTCCTCCCGAGAATCACGTAAAGCGACGTAAGATTCGCAAGCACGCCTCCAGATAGCTGTCTCCGAACAGATTGACGTGATTGAGTAGATGATAGAGCTGGTAAATCTCCACGCGATCCTCCCATCCTTCCGCCAACGACCACGATTCCGCATACGCCTCGAAAAACTTGCTGGGAAAACCACCGAACAGTAGTGGCATCGCCAACTCGAATTCGCGATGTCCATAATGAACGGCTGGATCGATCAACACTGGGGCTCCGTCAGCGTCGCACAGGTAGTTGCCGCTCCATAAGTCACCATGTAGCAGGCTGGGGGGATCCCGCGGCTCACCCAGATAATCGTCCAGGCGTCCGGAAAGGACATCCAGGCGTCGCCAGAGTTCGGTCGAGTCGATCCCACGGCGCTGCAACAATTGCCATTGAAAGCGCAACCGCTTGTCGCGAAAGAACCGAACCCAATCGGAATCGAAGCCACCCGGTTGAGGAGTGGTACCAAGGTATCCGTCGGCAAACCATCCGAACCGATCGTTGCTCATGCGTCGATGCAGCGCAGCTAAGCGATGGCCGAACTCTTCGAAGAACGTGGCACCAGGTCGACCACGCTCGATACACTCCAGGATCAGCACCGACCAATCGCCGACATCTTCTTGCAGCAGCACCTGTGGTACGCGCAGCGTCGCGGCAGCGCCCAGGTACTCCAACCCCTGCTTCTCGAAGGCCAACATCGAAGCCGCCGCACGATTGGACTTCATGAACCACCGACTGCCATCGGCGAGTAAAAGAATCTCAGCCTGATGGATGCACCCGCCACTACACGTTTCTCGGCGGACGATGGGGGAAAACTTTGTTCCGCGTGCCTTGGCAATGGAACGGGCGACACGGTCCAGGTCAACGGCGGCGCTCATGACATCCTCCTGGTTCCATCGGCAACTACATCGGTCGCTGGCGATTTCCGCGGACGCCACCAGACCCGCTCGATTTGGAGCAGCCCTCCTCAGGGTATCCATTCGACGAACGGCTGGCCACCAACCCGTGACGGGTCCACCGCATCGGCCGCCACGCCAAGTGGTCGTGCATCACCGCTCGTTCAAGAACAACAGTAATGACGCCAGCTCTCGATCTCCGATCAACTCGCTGAAATTACTGGGCATTAGCGACAGATCCGTTCTCTTTCGCGCAACGATTTGATCGACCTCGATGACTTGTGCCCGCCCGTCGCTCTGCACGATTCGCAACCTTGCCTCAGCAAGCGGTTGAGTGAGTCCTTGCAAGACACGGTCATCGTCCAGGACCAACACCTCGGTGCGGAACGCCGGATCGAGATTCAGATTGGGAAGCAAGATGTCTTCCCCCAATCGCTGGTAACCTCGACCAACGACACCATCGAGCTGCGGACCGATGGTCGCCCCAACTCCATGGCGCTGATGGCAAGGGCTACAGTGTTGCCGAAAAACCTCCTGGCCCAACTGCCGGTCGGCATCTTCCCATGGCAATCTCCGGATCCGTTCTGCCACCCGTCTAATCTGCTCGGCAAGATCCTCCGCCTGGTCTTCGTCCATGGCGGCGGTCTTCAGCCGGTCGGCCAGCGCTTGGTCCAGCTGTTCAAGACGCGATCGCAGAGCCGCGCGAGCACTGGTTAACGACAGCGTGCCAGCGTCGATCAAGTCCAGCAGGAATCGCTGCCCCGAGCGACTGATGACCAATCGGTCCGCCAAACGCTCCTGGCCTTGGTGACCAAGCAACTGCACGAATTCTTGGGCCAACGTTTGCCGAGCTTCTCGAGACAGCGGCTGGAGAGACGATTCCCAGTGGGCGCACAGACGGTCGAGCCACTGGTAGGTCCCTTCCGCAATCGCCGACTCGACGAACACAGCCATCACATGATCGCCGTTGGCTCGAAAGAAACTCCGCGCCACCAAGGCGCGGGCGTGGCGCCCCTCAGCCACCTCCCATAGTCGTGCCCACCAATCCTGAGGGACGAACGCCCCCATGCTGCCAAACAAATCATTGAGCAGGAAAAAAGTGCTGGGCGCAGGAGGATTAAGCATCGGTAGCGAAAAATCTCCCGCCGCCAGCCAGGCGTAGGCAGGGCGCCGCTCGCCATCGACCAATTCGATGCGTACCATCTCCCCCTCATGGTCCGAAAGTTCCCACTGGACCAGACGCGCCACGTCGCTACGCGGTGGCATGACTTCGGCAATCAGGGCTCCGTTTTCCATATGGATCAAACGCACACGATTCTGCTGCGAATCGGCTTCGCCCGGAGGTCCGTTGTGTCCAGCTATCCAGAATTCGAGTCGTGGAGGACAAGCAAACGGCTCGCTGGACAAGACCCCTTCATAGACTTCGCCGCGCGGATGGCTGGAGAGCAGTCGACGCACGCGACCGTCCTGCGAACTGCGCTCCTGCAGCGGCCAATTGTCCATGGCGACGTCCAGCCATAGCCAGTGGGGCGATTGCTCCGCCCGTCGGCTCTGCTCCACGTCCGTCAACCACTGCTCGATGCGCGGGCCAAGGCTGTTAACAATTTCGTGCCTTATGGGAGGATGATCCGCAAACCGTTGCCAAATCTGCTGGAAACGCTGCCCGTAGGCATCGGGATGATCACGCCATTGATCCAGCAGCGAGACCCAGATGGCGACATCCTGGGGCGTGGCGGACTGCGGTGACAGGCGTTCCAACAGCAAGTCGATTCTTGGCGAAGCAACATGCCCCGTTTCCACCATGAGCTGCCACAAACGTCGATCTGCTGCCGGAGCATCGATTGCCGTCAAGACTTTCTGCAGCTCCTCGATCGCCACCTCATCGGGCTGGCCGTCCGCATCGCGATCGAGCTGAGCCACTAGCGCGTCGATATTTCCGCTGCGCCGTAACGTCCTGGTCAGTGCGATGCGGCAGGCGTGCGCGAGCGTCGGATCGACGCGGTTCCAGCGCAGGAGGGCTGCCCAGAGCGGCGGGACATCATCGTCTCCAGCATGATCCATCAAGTAGGCAACCGCCGCCTTGATGGATTCATGGGGCGTCGTTTCCAAGCGCTCGGAAGTGATCTCCTTCCGCGCCGCATCGAGCACCACTTGGGCCACTGCTCCCGTCCCATGCCGCGCCATGCGATACACGTGGGAGCGAAGGCATTGGTCGTCCGCACGCAAGGCCGCCCGCACCGCCGCTTCATCCGCCATGCCCAACCGCATCAGCACTTCCAACGCACCGGCGCGAACCAACGCCGGGCCATGGATGTCGTGCACAACGTTGACAAGCTGCGTGGGATCGTTTTGCTGCTGATCGATGAGCCGTTCGATGGTAATTCGTCGTAACGTCGTGTTGGTCGACGCCAGCCCGGCCTGCCACGCCACCGACGCCAGGGGAGCTGATGCGCGAAATTGTTGCACCAGCTGCTGCCGCTGCCTTCCCTGCTCCGCTAACTCCTCACCGACATAGGCGATTCGCCAAATCCGCCCCGAATGGCGGTCGCGTCCCGGGTGATCCAGCGGCACCTCGTAATGCCCAATAATGCGATTGTAAAAGTCGGCGACGTATAACGCTCCGTCAGGGCCCAATTGGATATCGACCGGTCGGAACCACGGATCGTCGCTGGTGAGGAGGTCGGGCAATTCGCTGGCCGTTACCGTTCCTCCCGTCCTGACCAAACGATTGGCGTTTATCCGACTGGTCATCACGTTGCCACTGTAGAACACATTCCGGTAAGGTGGCGGCAGCGTCTCGTCATCGACCCACGCTAAACCGCTAATCGCCGTACTACCATGCAAGTGCTGCATCATCTCGGGAGCAAATCCAAGCCCGTCGTGGGGACGACCGAAACTCGGGTAGCACGCGCCCGGAATCAGTGCGGTAAGCGGGCGACTGTGGCAGTCGGCCGTGTACCAGTTGCCATACTGATCCTCAGTCATACCAAAGGGATTGACCTGACCGCGCGTAAACAGCTCTACGTGGTCCCCCGTGTCGCTGAAACAAAAAGTATTGCCGGAGATGAGGTGGACCCTCGAACCGTCAGCAGCCTCCACGTGGGACTGATTGTTGAAACCATGGCAAGCGTAGATCCACCCATCGTGCCCGCGGCGCAACGCATTGACCAAACCATGAGTATCACGGGTTGTGTCGAACGGCCCCAGCAGCGTTTCCTTGCGATCGGCGTGACCATCCCCATCGGTGTCCGTCAGGAGAACCAAATTGGGAATCTCAAAACAAAGAACCCCACCGGGAACGGGAAGCAGCCCCATGGGAATGTTCAATCCGTCGGCAAATGTCGTTACCTTGTCCAATTTGCCATCGCCGTCGGTGTCTTCCAACACACGAATCGAGTCGCGCGGCGGACGGTCCGCCGGGGCCGGAAAGGGATACTCTACGGTGTTGGTTATCCACAAGCGGCCCTGTGCGTCCCAGGCCATGTTCAGCGGCTTGGCGATCTGCGGCTCACTGGCAACCAACTCGATCTGAAACCCGGGAGGCAAATGGAAACTCCGTTGTTCATCCGCCGGAGATCTCCACTCGGTGGTCCGCACTCCCAAGCCGTACTCCGTCGCCGGGGTATTCGGTTCAGCAGCTCCGACGTATTGCCGTTCTGCAATATCGCCTTCGCGGAAGGAGCGTTGGTCGGCTCGAAGTGATGGCCCGAACAGTACGATGGCAGTGGCCACTAAGAAACGATAACCGCATCTTGTGCCGGGACGGGAGGAGCGTTTGCGAGGAATATAGCCGCTACTTGCAGCAGGTCCACCGCCAGCTGCCCCAACGGTACTCAAGGGGCTCGTTGCCTGGTGAGCAGGGACCCGTAGAGCGAAATGAGCGAGCCAGTACAATGAAGGCAGGTAGCGTTCCATAACCAAAGAACTCAATCGGAGAGAGCAATGATGTATCAATCAACGATTCGCACCGGAACCGGTCTCAGGAAATGGCTTATTCTAGTGGCTTCCGTCGTGACGTTGGCAGCCCTGCAACCAGTTTCTGCAGCAGAGAAACAGCTCGAACTGGGTGAAGGGACGATTGTCATGCCACTTCCGGATTCGTGGAAGCAGGTGGCCCCACGATCGCGCATCATCGAATACGAATTCATGGCGCCAGCCGACGCGAAGCAAGACGATGCAACGGCCCGCATCACCATTATGCGAGCCGGCGGATCGATCCGTGCGAACATCGAACGGTGGTACTCACAGTTTACTCAGCCCGATGGTAGTTCCACCAAAGAACGCGCCAAGGTCGAAGAGTTCAAAGTGGCTGACATGCCCGTGCATTGGGTAGAGATATCGGGCACCTTCAAGGAATCGATGGGCGGTGGCCCGTTTGCTCCCGGCAGAACAGTGGAACGACCGGGCTATAAAATGATTGGGGTCATCCTGGAGACCAACAATCAGGGCACCTATTTCTTCAAGGTTACTGGCCCCGAAAAGACCGTCGATAGCCTCTCGGAGGAGTTCAAACGGTCCCTCAAGGCAATCGAGGTCAACCCGTAGCGGAATACCCCAGAATTCCCCTGCCCCCGTAGCGGAATTTGCCCGAATTCCCTTACACCCGTAGTGGAATTCGCCAGAATTCCCATACCACAAACAGTGGAATTCGCCAGAATTCCTCTGCCACAACTCCCTCATGACTATCAAATCGACGGAAGGAGCACTGGCGGTTCGATCGCATCGCCAGCACTCCTTCCCTCATGGCGCTTGCCAATCGAGCGTTTCTGTCCGATAATCAATCAGTAGTGGAATTCGCCAGAATCCCTGTCCAACTGGTAGTGGAATTCGCCAGAATTCCTATACAGTAGTAGTCCATAGAGGAATTCGCCAGAATTCCACTACCACAAACAGTCATTCGCCAAAGCGAAGAACAAGTCGTGCGGTGGCCATTGGCATGCCGCCGCACCAAGAGCGATTGGCGAGTGGCAGGATTTGCAACATCGATCACTTTCAACTCCGGGGGCGAATTGGATTCGACCGGGTGGTAGGAAGTGAGGGTGGCGTGCCGTGGTTGATCAGCAGGCCACGTAAAAAGCTGATCGCAAAAATTAGTTGCAGATGCAAATCTCGCAATGGCAGCCTAATTAACTGACTGCCCTGGCTGAGGGGGTTCGCCGGAGACGTCCGAAAGCCAGTCGCCAATTCCGGATCGTCTCTCACCGCGCGAGGCACGTGAGAGACTAAACAACGCTCCTCGCTAACTTGACAGGAAGCCTTGCTGATAGGCGTCCTGACAAGTGAAACCTAAACCATCAGCTACGCACGTAGAGGCTCTCACCGACACACCGCGGGACGCGGGTTCGATTCCCGCCGCCTCCACTAACCGGGTTGCCGCAACCCGTCGCAAACCCAACAAGGCCCGTCGGAACTCACCGGCGGGCCTTGTTCGTTTCTCTTACATGCTGCGGCGGACTGACAACGATTCGCATTGCTCGCATCGATTCCTGGGGCGTTGCCACCAAGCCACCGTGCCGCCAGGGCTTGTCCCAAACTACAGTCTCGGCAGGACCAGCGTGGACGTGATCACCATTGCCACCGCCGTTCGCACCACGCGAGCTACCGCCTAACCGTCCTCCACGGACAACATGCTCAAGCGACGTGGCGCCACCCCATGGTTCCTAACGCGTTATTGCTGAGGCACTTGCGTCAACCCAATTGGTGGGTGGCACCAAACTGCCACCCCATCGATAGGTCGCCCCTTCAGGGCTGTCAGGGATCGTGGCGATCTTCTTCCCCCAGGGCGGCGGCCGCGTGCGAGCGGTGCTCGCTTGACGGCCTTGCCCCGGGCTAGTTTGGTCTGGCCACTGCGGCGCATTGCCGCCAGGCTACGGTGCCGACTGGGCTTCGCCAAAACTCCACACTCGCCTGGACCTGCCTGGCGAGCAACTCCGACAGCCGCTTGACCAACTCGGCCAACCGCCCAACAGTCCCGAAGGGACCGCATGCCATAGCCACGACTCACCAACCCGTGGGTCCTAACTTCTTATCGCAGAGCCACTTGCGGCAACCTAGCTGGTGGGTGGCACCAAACTGCCCCTTGTTGCCGTAGATTTTGAATCCACCAACGGTTTCGGGACCATTACGCAGCGCCTGCTCAAAGACCTCATCGGCAGCGTTGACCAGTCCTCTGTTTGGGGCAACAGGCTACGGGTCGCTACCTCCAATCCTCCCTCTTGATGCCGAACTCAAATTCAGCTTGCTCCATTGCTTGTTCGCAGGAATCGTGATACGTGTCAGCAAGTTCTTCCTCGTTCTCGTTGAAATGGATCAAGTAAAATCCTGGATCGCCGTCGAATTGTACGATTCGCAGTTCAAATGGAGGTTCGACTACGATCCCGCCGACCGTGTGCGTTGTATTCCCAGTTGGTTTATGATCGGGTCGTAGTCGTATTCGATACCGGATGTGCTCACCCGCGTTGCTCATCGGAATATCTCCACAACTGAGTTTTCAATCACGCGGCCAAATTCGTCCAAGGCTTCAAAGTGGGCGTGGTGATTAGCCGGATTCCGTATTTCGTGCGCTCCATATCGGAACTGCCTCAGCCCATCTGCCGAGACGTATCGCCCGGGCGACAACTCGCGGTATCCTGGGCCGAGATAGTCGATGGCCCTGTCAAGAACGACATCCTCATGTAGTCGTCCCGCGGGAAACTCAGGAGCGCGCCCAAGTCGTCGTACAGGTGCCGCTGCACCCTTTGGGGCATTGTCGACAAGTCGCTTTCCGGCCTCCGCGGCTTCGTCGCCGTATTTTGCGGCATTGCGGGCGAGTTTGCCAGCGGGAATGCCGGGAATGGGCACCATGCCGACGACAATGCCCTCACCGATTTCACCAACGGACTTACCTTCGATTCCACCGTTGATAATCTCGTTAACGGTCGGGAATATGGGCGTGGGATCGACATAAGCGCCTTTTTCCAGCAGGTCGCGCATGTAGTTCTGCGTGACGCTCTCGGCAGCAGCACCGAGAGCGGCATCCCACACGCTGCGATCCACTCTCCACGAGCCGGTGTAAAGCCACACCATCGGCCCGGAAACCGTCTGCGATTGCCCCGAGCCAGAGTAAGCGGTGTAGTAGACGCCGCCGGACGAGCCGCCTTCTTCCTCGCCGAACACATCACCTTGGTAGTCCCCGGCGTAGTCATCGAGATCGCCGCCGTCGGATGAATCGCCGGAGTGGTCACTTGCGGAGGGATCGGTGCTGCTAGGTGGATCGCCGGTGGTGTCGAGGTAGTCGAGCGGGAAAAGTTCTTCAAGAGCTTCTTCCAGCGGGGTTTTCCAGAGGTTGGTGTTGGTCGGATGGTACTCGTAACCGCTCAAGTGGACTTCATCGTCGCCGGAGACCGCGAACGACTCGTCGAACTGGCCGGTCGATGGATCGAAGAGGGCGTTCCAGTTGGCCGAGCGCTGGAACCAAGCATCGCGCAGCGATTGGTAATCCCAACCCATCTCGCCCAGCAACATAATGGCTTGGTCGACCGAATCGTAATGCTGTTGGTAATCGACCGACGAGGTGGCCGACGAGGATGCCGAACCGTTCCACGTGGATGTGTCATCAGCGGCCAGGCTGGCCGACAGCGAGCCGGTACGGGACGGAGCAATACGTGATGTTGCGGCTCACAGCGATAGTTCATGCTGCGGCTCACAGCGATAGGTCATGCTGCGACTCATGGGCGCGATGGATTCAAATACCTTGCCTGCATCGATAGGTCGCCCCTTCAGGGCTATCAGGGATTGTGGCGATCTTTTGCCACCCAGGGCGTCGGCCGCGTGCGAGCGGTGCTCGCTTGACGGCCTTGCCCCGGGCTAGTTTGGTCTTGCCCCTGCGGGGCATTGCCGCCAGGCTGCGGTGCCGACAGGGCTTCGCCCAAACTCCACACTCGCCTGGACCTGCGTGGCGAGCAATTCCGATTCCGACCGCCGTTCGCACAACTCGGACAAACTCGCGCACAACTCGGACAGCCGTCCAACAGTCCCGCAGGGACAGCCTGCCGAACCCACGACTCGCCAACCCGAGGGTCATAACCTCTAATCGCATAAGCACTTGTGGCAACGCAATAGATGGGTGGCACGAATGGCACAGTCGTTGTTTGTTTGCTGCTGTCAGCGCAGAATCTGACTGTTGGCAGCCCGGACTTTTTTGTTAAAACTTTGGGCTGCACATGCGAAAAAACTGGTATTGTCATGAAATCCTTCCTGGTTTCATGATGTTGAGACCCTTCCTGGTGTCTGCCTCGCAGTTGAGACCGGGGAGGGTCTTTCTCATGGCCTCTATACCATTTTGTCCGCCTAAACGCAGCTTCGATTTTGGGAAGACACTGGGTGCCTTTTTCGCTCAGCCGGGATTGCCGTTTTCGAAGATCCTCACCGCCGAGATGATTGAGAGCATCTTCCGTAAACACGGAGGAATGTTCGGACGGGTCTACACCACCTCGATCGTGCTCTGGGCCTTTATGAGTCAGGTACTTCGTGACGGCAAGGAGGCGGCTTGCCAATCGGCCGTCAGCCGAATTGCCAGCTATTTGCAATGGACCGGTCAGGGCAAGATCAATCCGGACACACGGGATTATTGCCGCGCACGAGCGAAACTCAGTTCCGTAGCACTCCGCGAACTGGCCGGTACGATTGCCTCGCAGTGCCAGCAGCAAGTCGATCCGAAGCATCTGTTCCGGGGCCGACACGCCAAGCTGGTCGATGGTGCCACGTTCATGATGGCCGACACGGCCGCCAACCAGGCCGCGTATCCCCAAAATCCGGCGCAGCAACCGGGAATTGGTTTTCCCATCGCCCGATTCGTCACTGTCATTTCGTTGGCCACCGCTTGCGTCATCGATGCGGCCATGACGAAGTACAAGGGCAAGCAGACCGGAGAGACCGCATTGCTGAGGCAGTTGCTGCATTGCTTTTCACCGGGTGATATTGCCGTGGCAGACCGATTCTATGGCAACTATTGGATGATCGCGTTGCTGATCCGGTGTGGAGCTGATGTCTGCTTCCGAAAGCATCAAAAACGGCACACCGACTTTCGCGTTGGCCGGCGACTGGGCAAGAACGACCATCTGGTCACGTGGCGTCGTCCGTCGCGTCCCCCGTGGATGGACCAGCGATTGTATGAGAGCATGCCCGAAGCGATCACTCTTCGTGAGATTCGCTACATGGTGGTCGCCGCCGGAAGAAAGCAGCAACCGTTTGTGATCGTGACGACGCTGATCACCGACGAAGGCGAACAAGAATTCGGTGTGGAGGATCTCGCCGAGCTATTCAGTTTTCGCTGGAACGCCGAATTGGACTTGCGATCGATCAAGACGCATCTGAATCTGCACCATCTTCGCTGCAAGAGCCCAGCGATGGTGCATCGCGAATTCTGGACGACCATCATCGCCTACAATGCGATCCGCATAACGGCCGCTCGCAGTGCCGAACTTGCCGGTGTTTGCCCACGACAGATCAGTTTTGTTACCACCTGCCAATACGTGCTGGCCGCTTGGGATGTGATCGCTAGCGGCTCCTTACCTCCAGCGGCATTGCAAGCCTATTGCATGGCTCAACTGAAGCAGATTGCCCAGTGTTTGGTGGGAAACCGTCCGGGCCGTTTCGAGCCACGCGTCCGCAAAAAACGGGCCAGCAATTACAACTTGATGATGCAACCTCGCCACATGCTCAAATCCAAGCTCGCCCGAGGCGACAACTCCTTTGAAACCAAATAGTTGTAACTACGACTGTGCCATTCGTGGGTGGCACCAAAATATTCTAGCCGTGAAGTACTTTGTCTTATTCGTTGTTTATTGTTTTTCTTCGTCGTCTATCCATCTTCGTCGCGAAGCGATGCGATGAGGCTCCTCCCCCTCTGCGATACCGATTCAAGCCGTGAAGCAGCGCGATGATCCACCTCCAGGCGTGAGTCCAGAGAGTTGCATTCCTAGTTCGAGTCTCGTTTTCAGCCGCGAAGCGGCGTGATGATCTAGCTTCGGGCGTGAGCCCGGAGTTTGGATGGCACATTGTTTCCCAACAGTCCCGTAGGGACGGCATGCGTACGCCCTCCCGTAGTGGAATTCGCCAGAATTCCCAAATGCCACAATTCGCCCCGAAGGGGCAGCGCCATATAAGCCTAGGGCGAGCGACAGCGGCGTAGCCGCTGGAAACGCCGCCCTGGGAACACGAACGACCAACCATCCAAGCCCTGAAAGGGCGATCCAATTCTGCCCCAGGATGGAGGTGCACATCGAGGTTGTTGGCTGTAAGCCGAATTCACCGCCACCGCCACCGACGCGTCGAAGCTGGGGTGTTGTCATGGAGCCGGGGTGTTGTCAAGGATTCTTCGACGTGCCTCGGGGCCAACCAGATCGCAGCGCCAGTGAATTTGGCCTTCGGCCAAAATGGGCTTATTCCGACTCCAGTTCCTGGGGCGTTCCCTCCAGGCTACGGTGCCGACAGGGCTTCGCCCAAACTCCCGACTCTCCTGGACCTGCCTGGCGAGCGATTCCGACAGCTGCTTGAACAACTCGGCCAACCGCCCAATAGTCCCGCAGGGACAGCAGTCCGAATCCACAGCTCGCCGACCAACGGATTCTAACTTCTTACCGCAGAGACACTTGCGTCAATCCAATCGGTGGGGTGGCACCAAACTGCACTCGATCAAGAGTAGGCCCTAAGTCAACCGTTTTACCTTCGGCATTCGTGACGAACCTCGTCACTGGTCTGTTTGGGGCAAAGCCACATCCGTTACTTCGACACTAATTCCCTCGCAACCAGTATTATCTCGCCATCTCGTTTTTCCCGAATGCACCGAACAATACTCCCAGGCGGAAACTCCCAAACTTCGTCATCAGGGTCGTAGTCGGTAGGAGGCAAGACTTCGTACTCATCTTCACCCAATTGTAAACCTTGTGTTGGTCGCAGTACCACCACTCCCTCGTCGAGAAGGTTCACGTAAATCGTACTAGTATTTGAAGCCATCGCCGCCGACATGAATAATCTCCTTCGTAACATCATCAATAACGACCGACCGCCCCGTTTCTGGGTGGACGTACCTCGTTGCTGAGTTGCCCTTGTTTACCAGGTTTTCCGCCGGAAAACTTTTGCCGCCTTGCAACGCTTCTGTAATCTGTTGGTTGGTCCATCCACGCTTTTTCATTTGGTTTGCCCACTTGGTGGCAGACGTACCTTGGCCCAGTGTCCACTTTGGGGCAACCACTCCTTTTGCTGCTCGCCGAGATGCTCCCTTAATGATATCTGATGGACCTGTCGGAAGAAATGGGATGGCTCCACCCGATGCATACGATACCAATTCGTCAGCGGCAAAGTCCGCTATCTGATAAGCGCCGGCACCAAGCAGGGCAGGAGGAGCTTCATAAATAGCAGCAGCGGCCCCCACCATCACTGCAACTCCGGCCACAGCGGCATGTGCCTCACTACGTGCACGTTCCCTTGCGAGCTCTTGAAGGTAGGAGTGTTTGACATAGGGATATAAACCACCTGTGAATTGAAGATATTTCGCTTCTTGCGCTGGCAACACCAGCAAGTCAGTATAGGAACGGGTCATATCGGCATAAATTTGACCACTCGAATCTATTGCTAAGGGATAGATTCGAGTGGGCTCCAATTCTTGTGGTGAACTTTCAGGCTCCGGTGCGGCGATCGACTCTGATGGCTGGTCGCCTAAAGACGAGTCGCCATTGGCTCCCGCGCCCGGGGCGTCATATGCGCGGAAGTCAGGTGTACAGGAAGAAGAGGCGGAATCGAGGTAGTCGAGCGGGAAAAGTTCTTCAAGAGCTTCTTCCAGCGGGGTTTTCCAGAGGTTGGTGTTGGTCGGATGGTACTCGTAACCGCTCAAAAGTACTTCATCGTCGCCGGCGACGGAGTAGCTCATATCGAACTGGCCAGTGGACGGATCGAAGAGGGCGTTCCAGTTGGCCGAGCGCTGGAACGACGCATCGCGCAGTGATTGGTAATCCCAACCCATCTCGCCCAGCAACACAATGGCCTGGTCGACCGATTCGTGATGCTGTTGGTAATCGACCGACGAAGTGGCCGAGGAGGATGCCGAACCGTTCCACGTGGACGTGTCATCAGCGGCCAGACTGGCCGA
>BPJV01000011.1 GCA_026004795.1 Pirellulaceae bacterium
GTTTTATCCCATTTCGGCCAAATGGTAGAACGTCAATTTTCGAAAAAATTGACCGTCGCCGCGGACTGCCCCGGGCCGCTAGGCGCCGCGCCGCACCGGCCGCCAGTCCTCCGGAGCTTCGGTTCGCTCGGGATTACCCGCAGCCAACAGGACCAACAATTGATGGGCGGCCAGCGATGCGGCTGCCGCGTCGTTGCTGCCGACGGGCCAGTGCCGGAAGCGTCCGGCCGACAGTCGTTTCTGGCACAGCCAAAACCCCTGGCCGTCGTACATCAGCACCTTGATGGCCGTGCCCCGGCGGTTGCGGAACACGAACACGGCGCCTTCCCAGGGATCTTCATCGAGCACGTCCTTGCACAGACGCGCCAACCCATCGATGCCCTTGCGAAAATCGGCCGGCTCGACCGCCACCAAAATGCGCATGTGCGGGGTAATCTGCAGCATGGCCGCTACTCCTGGCGGACCAGTTGGCTGAGCGTGGCCAGGTCGGGCGGCATGTTTCCCTTCCAACGCAGGGTCAGCTTGGTCCCGCGGCCGTTTTCGAATTCCAATTCGCATTCCGCCTGCGGACTGACATTCGTTATCGGCGCCAGGTCCACGAATGCCCCAGCACCGCCACGACGACGCTTTTTCCGAGCGTCAGCGGCCTTACCCCGTGCCCCACCGCGACCGTCCATCCGTCTTTGCAGGGTATAGTAATCGAGCTTCAGCGACCCGGCGGTCTTCGCGACGCCATGCCTTTGAGCGACCTGGCACGCCAAATCCCACAGTTCATCTGGAATCCGCCCGCGTCCCGACTTCGCCCCCCTCCACTGCCTGAACGCTTCCACAGCCTGCTCGAAAAGCCGATCGTTCGTTGCAGTAAGACGCTCGTACGTTGCAGTAAGCGAATCGCTACTTGCAGTAGAATCATTAGTTGCAGCAAGACGCTCGTCATGTGCAGTCAATTGTTCCATAGAACGGAGCTCCTTTCGGCTAGAGGATCAAACCCACCTCCAGCCTACCCGTTCCCCCAAAATCCCTCACACACGCTTACCGCAAACTCACGGTTCAACCCACCCGAGAAACGGCACGAGGCTTCGAGAGAAAGCGATATCTGTTTTTGCCTCGCCCTTTGCCAGCAGTTCCTCGTATTCCGGACAATCATCCCACATCTCCTGGGCCAGTCGTTTCGCCACGTCCAAACGACCTTGCAGGGCCAGGGCTGGCAATAGCATTCGAGCCGCGGAGCGTCGCTCGGCACCGTCAATCGATTGCCAGGTGAGCAGCGCCTCGCCCAGCAACTCTTCACGCAACTCCTCATCCGCTGGATCCAACAGCAGGGAATACTGCGCTAACGTATACGCGCGGGCCGCTTGGTTGCCATCGGCCGGGAAGGACCAATCGATCGCTTCCACGCCAAACTCCTGCAACAGATCTCGTTGGAAAACCTGCAGGAACATATCTCGATAGGGCGAGTTCGATCCCGACTCGACAATCTCCTCGATGAACCGTTCTGGGTTGGCCGCCAACAGGGCGCCGTAGTACCGCCATTGGTAATAGGGACTATGCTTGCCAGGTTCTGGTACCGCCAACGGAGCCAGAAGCTGCTGTGCTACGTTTCGCAGTTCTTCCTTCTGCATTTTCCAGCTATTCACTGGTGCCAGCGCTTCGGCCTGCGATTGCCTGCGCAAACCGAATGTCAATCTCGGCGGGTAGGCTGGCCAAATATTCGACGTACAGCGCGGTTGTCCCGGTGCGGTGCGCGGCGACGACTTGAGGTCCGTCACGACCGTCGAGTCGCGCGCGACCGTCGGCGTCAGTCCGCGCGATCAACTTGCCCGTCCGAGGGCCGAGCAACACGATTCGCGCACCTTCGACCCGGCGCGCCGTCGTCACGTCGCGCCACGATCTCGCACCTTTGACGCCGCGGCTCCTCGAACAATCGCCAGGTGCCCAGATCGACCGTACCGTCGTCTTGACGACGACGCTCAGCGTCAAGGAAATGAGTCCGCCAAGGCCGGTAACCGGGGGGCCGAGATATCCAATAGGAAACGATCGTTGGAAACGACAATCGGCTGCGTTTCGAATCGTCCGGTCGAGTCGGTGACCGCGACGGGGTAAATCGTCCAACGGTTCTGGGAACGCCATTTTCGGCTCGGAAACCCTCCTCCTGGACGGTTTTGACGCGCGAGATCTTAACCCGCGCCCCCTGGCAATGGACGCCCCGCCTCATCGGTCACCCGGCCGGTCAATCGGGCTGTAGGAACCTCCTGCAGCACCAGGTCGATCGGTTCGGTTTGACCGGCCATCACTCGAATAGGTTGATCGGTCGAAGTCGTCAGATTCTCCTTCCTGGCGGTTAGCTCGACCGTGGCATGTTTCGGCAACCCGCGCAGAAGGAACGCCCCGGTTACGTCCGACCACGCGGCTCTTTCGACCGTATCTCGCTCGTCCGTAAAGCGGGCAACCACCTTGGCCGCGACGACCGGCCGCCCGTTTGCATCGACAATCTGCCCGGCCACAGCGGCGGTTCGCACGAGTTCTACAACCAGCGGGCTTACGTCTCCACCGTCCGTTACTTCGACGCTGAACGTCGCCGACTCGAACCGCGCCAGCGGATCGTAACTTTGCCCCCCTATCAATGACTGCGCGTGCAGTGGGCACCCAAAAACTCGCCCGTCCATCGGCATCACTGATCGTGAGTTGAGAGAATTGACCTGACCAACGTCGCGCGCAACCCTCCAACACCTGCGCCCGCGGTCATCACGAAACTGAACCGTCATCGACCGCGCTGGCACTACAGTTACGGCAATGTCGTCCGCATCACTTCCAGGGACGCAGCGTATAAGATTTGTACCCTGTATCACCTGCCGGAAGATACGGGACCTGTGGGCTCGGCGGGAATCGAGGCAACAGCCTGCCGGCGATCGCCCCGCCGGCATGAAACGAGCCGTCCTGTTGGACCATGGCGGGCGTCCATGACTTGGGCACTCCAACCGACCCTCGGTCGGCACTCTCGCTAAGGATCCACAACCGTTTGCCGACCAGCGGATCGATGGGCTTCGCCTGGCCTTGCTCCTCGATGGCGACCCGTCCGGAAACGCGAGCCAGCGGAGGCAAGGTGGCGACCAATTCGCCGTCGCTCGGCTTCACCTCGACGCGCACTTCGGCACCGTCGGCCAGTTGCACGGCGATTTCTTGCAGATTCCCAGCCGACCATCCTGGCAGTTCGACTTCGCCCTGCGATCCTGACTGGAATTCTGGCAATCCGTTGGCCGATTCGAACACGGATAACATTCCGATGCGCGACAAGCGGACTTTGGCACGGGGTACCGGCGCCCCATCGGCGTGACGCACCAGCAACCGAGTCGACTTGCCGGCCTTCATGTTCAACTGGAACGGCGCATTGGCCAGCAACCTGGCCGCCTTGATATCTCGCACCACGGTTTCATAACCATCGGCCTGCACGATGAGAGCCAGATCGGCGCTGCGCCAGAATTCGGGATCCCGGTCGATAGGCAAATCGAATTCGAAGCGGCCCTGGCCGTCCGTCTGGGCAGCATGGGTCACCGCCGTCGATTCGGAAGGCGGCGCATGATCTTCGATCATCCTGTGGAGCTGGGGGACGAGCAGCAATCGAGCGCCTCGAACCGGTTGTTGCCGCTCGTCAACGACTTGCCCCGCACACCACGCCCGCTCCGGCAGGGGCGATAATAAGTAATCTGTCTCCGGCGCGTCGCCTTGAGCCCACATCGGACCGGCGCCTACTAGCCCCACAGTGGCGGCAATCACGAACGACGTCAGACGGCTGAACCAACCAAACCGGATCATGTCTTCTCTCCTATTCGGGAACGGCAATCGGGCCGCGGATGATTCGCCGCAGTTTTCCCGCTACGGGGCCGCTATCGTATTCCAACAGTGCTTGAACAAATGCCAGGGAAATGCCTTTCGGTGCTCGAACCGAGACCGGACAGAAGCTGCCTCACGTAAACCCCGACGATCCGGTGCCCAGAAGCTGGCCGCGGTACCGGCACGTCACGTACATTCGATTGTCGACCATGGCGCCACCGGAACCGCGGCGACACTGGTAGAGAAACAGATTCGGTTCGGCTCGCATCCTGGGTAGAACCAGCAATCGATCGGTCGAAGTATCCAGTGTCAGGTCGGCCGTTATGTATAGCCCCACCAGCGCCTGAACACTCAACTCTCCATCCGGTTCCACTCGCAGCGGATACTCGATTCGATCCCGCAAGAATAGGTAACTGAATTGCTCGCCTCCGTCGCGGACGAGAAAACTGAGCTGGGCTATCTGGTACTCCCCGACCGGTACCTTGACGGGTTGACCCACGCGCGACACGCGGACGCGCACACCGATGGGGGACACCAAAATGGCTTCGAACGACTCGACAACCGCTTGCGGTGCCCGCAAATTGATTTTCAGTGCCAGCCGGCCCGTATCCTTGCTTTCTTGCAGCGTCACCGCGTCGCCGCGCGCATCGCCGCTGATCATCAGCAGCTTGCCGTCGACGCGGCGTACCCCGTACGCCGGCAACCGCTCGACCAGCCGGTCCAGCCGACCGTCGCCGTTGAGATCGACGAACAACCGATCTTCTGGATCGAACCAGCGACCATTGGCGTTGCGGTCTTCGATCCGGGCCAACAGGCTTTGGTCTCCCAACCGAGCGCGCCCCTCCATCGCGCCAGCAGTCTGCACCGTCAACTGCCCCGCATCGGCATTCCAACGCAACTCGAATCGCAGCGGCCGGTGCTCGTAACGAACACCTCCCGGTTTTCCAAGCACCAGGTACTCGGCGTCCAAATCGACCAGCCACCGGCCGTCTTCGCTCGCCACTTCTTCGTCCGGAGTCAACCGTCGATCCCGGTCGAGATCGACCCACAGTCGCAGCTTATCACCTCCACGAACCGCCACCGCCACGCGACGACTGTCCGGATCGCCGATGACCATCGCGCCGACCCAGAGCCGGTCACCCGAATCAGATGCAATCCCTCGCAACAGAGCGCCGCGATCGAACGACTCAGGCAATCCCTCGGGCACAGGAATCGGCGTCCAGGTCGCGTCAGGCTCGCCGGGCACGAATCGAAATGCCGCCTGCGACTCCTCCCGTGACGCCGCTTCAACGCCCGAAGACAAACGCACGTTGCAGATGCATACCATGCCCAACGCGGCCGCCCATACAAATTGCGAGAAAGGCAACGCGCGTCGTGCAAGGACAGGCCGCGGCAGCATCCTCCCAGGCGTGCTCGCTCGCCACGACGGCTTCACAGAAAGTTCAGCCACCGTGCATGGGACAGCCATCGATATCCAGCCCATGCCCAGTTCTCCCAAGAAACAATAGCGACACCGATTCGTTCGACGAGACGGCAATTAAGAACAATAAACGCCAGAAAAAGAGACCTGCTCGGATCCCGCTAATGACGTTTTTATCGCAATACAAAGGCAAATACAACTAAATCGTCAATTCGCTGTACCTCGCCCAGCAGCCGGAGCGGCATGTGGAGGAGAGTCGGGATCATCGTCAAATGATGGCTACGGCGATTCGTGACGCGTAAGCAAAGGCCTGAATCGTCGTTGAAAACGGCCTCGCGGCGCCGCCGGTGCAATCACGTCGGAAAAAAAGTTTGGTCTCTTCATGATCGTCGGTAACGGACTTACTTCTACCCTCCGCAGCTCAAGGGGTCACTGAACCAGTACTTCCTCTTGAACGAGACGACGACCGACTGCCGAACAACTGACTGCGGAACACTGCGGCAGCCGCGAGCACTATCAAACACTTGATTCCAACCAATGGCGCGCCATACCGCTCGTAGTAGCTGATCAACACGTACGGTATCAGATAGACGACATAGATGCCGATGGCCGCCGAGACCGGCCGCGGCAGCCGATCAGGTCCCAACAGGACGATGGCCAACAGGCTGGGCAGCGGCAGTGCGAAGACGACGCGCTTGACGATCAACAACCAAGGCGTCTCGCCGATATCATCGAAAAACGGTTCGTACCACAGGCAGGCCGCCGACCAGCGATTCAAGATCCGTTCGATTACCGACCATGGGTCGCGCGTCACCTTCTCCCACACCGGCTGTTTCAGACTGTCCAGAAAGCCGATTTCCCCTTTCTCGACATACGCACGTCGTTGGGCGCCGGCGGAAAGCCACGGATGTTTGCGAATGGATTGCATGTCCAAAACGCCATCGGTATCCAGGCACAGCGACTGCCAGATTTCATAGATTGCGTTGGATTTGATCGGCACCCATCGTCCCAGCACCAGCCGGTTTCTGATCGCCCACGGAGCGACCACGATCATCGACAGCACCGCCGCGCAGGCGAGTTGGGTTGCCCGGTTTCTGTCGATCGTCCGCCGCGACCATCGATCGTCCGGATCGCCACTCGCCCGCCGACGCCTGATCGGCCAAAGCTTCCAGGTCGTCAGGACCGCCCAAGTCGCCCCGACAACCGGGTTGACCAGCGCCACCGAGCCACCGAATACGCCCCAGGCGCCGACGCGCCAGTCGCACCTCGGCAGCCACTCGCGACACAATCCCAACCACAATCCGTTGACGCAAGCCAAGATCAACAAGGTGTCGTGGGTTATCTGAAACAGAGCGTGAAAGTCGGCGCAAAAAAATGCAATCACGGTTGCCACACCGACCCACCAAATCCGTTGGCAACGCGCAAAACGCAGCACCAACCAGGCGGTCCAGGTGACGACCAGCAATTGCAATCCGTAAACGATCCACACCACCTGTTGGCGATCGTCCCCGGTCAACCAGTACAACAGCGCCGTGATGGCGGGCAACACCGGCGGCATCCAGGCCGTCGGACCGGACTCGGTGCGAAACGGGTCGGCGAACCCGCGCCCCTGGCGAATCGCTTGTGCGATCGAATCGTACTCCGCCCCCAAGTGATCGATCTGGTCCGGTCCCAACCACTCCAGCCGCTCGACCCGATTCCACGCCGCGATGCCGGCCAGCAGGCCCACGATCAACACGGCCGCCAGCACATCCCGATCCAACACGTGCCTGATCGGCAGTCGTCGCCCCATCTTCAGTCACGGCCCGCCGGAGTCAATCGCGCGGTCAACACGGCCTGGTCCACCTCGAACGCGATCAGCTCGACGTGCCCGTCGCCGAAGGCGAAGTGCGAACCGCCGCTGTGGGCCGATCCCCAGTTGAGCCGGAAAGGCGCGCCCGGTCGCGACGGCACGTTCCTCGTCCCTTCACGGCTGGTTCCCTGCGATCCGCCGATCCAGATCGGTTCATCCCAAAACCAGCTCGTTTCGACTTGAATGTGCGGATCGAACGCCTTCTCACCCACCAGGATCGTTTCGCTCAGCCCATCGACGATCTCGGCGAACCGCACATTTCGGCCCACGTTGGGCATGGTGCGCAGGTTGCCTGCGTAATCGGTCTTTTCGAACACCAGACCGCCCGACTGATACTGGCCGTAGTTGTCATCGACCGTGGTGGCCGGAGCGCCGCGAGCCCGCGACGGGCAGCGGAACACCGGCTGCACCGCGTAGCACGCCCCTTGCTGGTAAGCATTCTGTTGCTCGAGAAACGGCAAGATCGAAAAACACCACGGACCGGGCTGCTGTCGCGGCCGCCGCGACGGATCGCCCACACCCCACTTGCGTTCGATTCCGTCATCGTCAAAGGCGAACGTCGAAGGTTGCATGTCCGGTCCGCCGAGGATCTTCAGCGTATTTCCATCGACCGGTCCGCCGTTGCCGGGGAGCAACCGGTGGTTGCCGTGAAAATTCTGCAGCGCCAGTCCGATCTGCTTGGCATTGTTCGAGCACTGCGTTTTTCGCGCCGCCTCGCGGACCGCCTGCACGGCCGGCAGCAACAACCCGACCAGCACCCCGATAATCGCGATCACCACCAACAGCTCCACCAGGGTGAAAGCCGACCGCTGCTTAGCATGGCCTACCGCCCTTTCATGCCGATTCCGATTCTCCCCATCTAGCCATCGCTCACGCCCAATCATCATTCCACCCCCGTAACGTTCCGCTAATCTATCAGCTCCCAACCCTGCCTACTGCTACGCGACATCATTTTTTTCCCGGCAACCGTTATGACCCGCTTTGTTGTGTACGTGTGGATGATTCACTCGGACGATTCCTCGAAAGCAGCCTCGCGGTTGCGCTGGGCCACTTCCGGACTGACATAATACACGCTAGTCGTGACAGACAATCGTTCCGTCGGTTCATGCTCGCGAAACCATCGATAACCCGGATCGACCAGATTGCGGGCAGACACAACCCACCACCCCGCTCGGTACGGGCCATGGACTGTCATCGCATGCATTCCGTCATCCGCATCAATGCCTAGCTTCTTGAAGTCGATACTCGGGATGGCGTAAAGGTAATAGACTGGGCGTTTATCGGGGTTGGTTTCCACCCACTTTTTCAGGGTCAAAATGTCTTGGCCCCAGTCTAGATTACTATGCTCAAGGTACTTCCACCCTTCCCTCGGTCCGCCGATGGCCTCGGTAAAGTAAGCGTAGCTGCGTGGCAACACCGACAGGCTGCTCAGCGTGTACCACAGCACTAGCGCAACAATCGGGTACTGCCACTTACCGCGCAGCGACGCTACACCGGCGGCGATGAGCAGATAAAAGCACGGCAGAAACGGCAGTACGTATCGCAAGTGGTGATTGAAACCGGTTTGGCTGCTGACAAACACGAACAGTGCAATCCCTGGAGTAAACACGATCGCACGAGCGACCAGGCGGGTTCTATTCCCGCAGCGAAATCGATGCTTGCCCCACGCGACCAGCCCGATCGCCGCCATCAACCACAGGGCGACCGGTTCCTTCAGCCACAGACCGACGAGGTAATAGTACCACCAGCCGCCGTTTCGCCGCTGGCCAAGAAAATAGGACGTCATCTTGCCTTCAAAATCGGACTTTTGGATGTCAATGCCTCGAATATACGCGGCCGGCAGCGGTGCCGGCAGTCGGCCCAACCAGGTACCGCGAAAGCGGTTCCCGCTGCTGCTCGGGGAGGCACTGGAGTCATCACCGCGCAGCGAATCGCTAACGAATTCGAACTTTTCCAGCGGTACCAGCGTCCCCTGGAATTCGTACGCCGCATGGATCACCAACCAGCACACGGCGGCAATGGCCGCGCCTTGCTTCCATCGCCGGCTCCACTGCCACCGTCGCGGACAGACCACCCCGTAACCGATGGTCATCAGCGCCATCATCGGCGGCAGGATTAGCCAGGTCGCTTTGCTCAGCATGGCCAATCCCGTGGCGATTCCCAACCACCACGCGGTGTTGACCGCCCCGATGCGGAGCCAAACGTAGAACCGCCAGGCGGCCAACAGACCGAACACGGCCGCCGTCGCGTCCGGCATAATCGAGGCACCGAAGGTCAGCACCGTGGGCGAAAAAGCCCACAACGCCGCCGCGATTCTACCCGTACGCTCGTCGAACAATCGTGTTCCTACCATCCACATCAGATACGTCCCGAACAGTGTGATCGGGATGACGGCCGTGCGCGCAACGGACATCCAGGAAAATGCTCGTTCCCCGTGTCGCGCGATGTACAACCACCCCAAGGGGCCTTCAGGGCGAAACCCCGGAGAGCGAGGTAACGGTTCGAAGTCAATGCCCCCTCCGGCCAGCCACACCGGCACAGCACCGATCAATCGCGTCAGCGGCGGATTGACACAATACGGCGTAGGATCTCCGTACTGCAACTGATACAAGCCGCTAGGCAAGTGCCCCCACTCGTCCCAACCCGGGCCCGTACCCCAAGCCACCGTCAACAAGCAGATGGCCTGAACGCTACATAATATGAATAGGTAGCCAAACCGACTGGACTTGGACCGGTTTAGAGTATCGCCGATCCCCGGCATCTTGCACCCTCAACGGCCGCTTAGCCGACGATAAATCCCATAAGCGGCAACCAACGCAATGGCTATTCCTAAAATCGCCAGCCTGCGCGTCCACGTTCCACCCCGACTCAGCTCCATTCCCTCCACTGCAAAGATCCCGTCCGGCACCGGCGACCAATCGATCTCTTCTAACGTGTACTCGACCTTACTCCAGACGTCTTCTTTCGCGGTCTTAATGTCGCGAACAATCTTCGTAGGGATATGCCGAGACCGCGGAACGTCATACTCTTTGGTGACGGTATGGAAGGCGTAGCCGTTCGGCATCGTGGACTCCAATTGCTCGTACGATAGCACGACTGCGGAGCTCAAATCATACGTGATCCGACCTACCATCGATCCGGTGACGCTCTCGTCTCCCAGAGTCCCCCAGTCCCACTGAGAAGTCAGGGCTAGCTCACCACCTTTCCGCTCCATCTTCAGAGGCCGGCACACTTTTGCTGTTAACGAACTTGCTTCAGTACTGTATTCCACGTCATCCTGATAGCCCCAAGGAACTTCACCGTCCAGAACTCGATCGTATCGAGTTGATGCCGCATAGAACTCGTACACTGATAACGCTTCGATGCCGTCTTCGAAGGAGCCCAAAGCCGTTATTGCATCTCCCTGTTCCGTTCGTTTCAAACGAACGTACCGTCCTGGACGGACGATCAGCTTGTAATGTTCGCTCGGTTTTCCGTCGGCAATTGTCTGTTCGTCGACCCGAAAATACTGATTATCTCGCGCCCAGTACCGGACCACTTTTTCCTCGTAATAGCCATTTGATCCTTTCTCGATAAATTGATAAACCAAATGAACGTTCCCGTAGTCGTTCTTACGAATGTCCGAGAATTTCTTGTGTAACTCCATCGCCGTCGAATGGATGACAGCCGCATCGAGGTCTTGGGATCTACAGTATTTGACCGATACCCCGAGTACGGTTAGCAATACGATTCGAATAGTGAGCACACAAGCAGGTCGCCAACGAACACACATAACGTTGCCCTTCTCCAAAAAAGGCGAGCGCCCCACGCGTGAGGCGTGGGGCGATCGCCGATGCTACTCACGCACCTCGGGCCATCACGCACTACATAGCTTCACACTTGCACCCGCCAGAAGCTCGTTGAAGGCAGGACGAGCATGCCTTGCCCGTAACGCTGGGAACGCACTTGCCTGTCTGAAGTGAACCGGATTCGCACGTTGTCCCAGAGACAACACAAGGAGCTGTCGCCGACGGCGAACACGTATGCCCAGGCATGGCCATGACCCGAGACGAAGGCAGTACGACTACCACCACCGCAATTACCAGTCCTGCCGTGGCCAGCATACTCAACAACCGTTCTTTCATCACTGCACTCCTTCATCAAGAGAACCGTCGTCCGAGATGTCGCTGCTCGGACGAACCACAACCGTTACGTTGAGCACCATGCGCAACGCAGCATCTGCATCGAATATCAACTCCGCCCTCTCCCGCTGGACGGTACTTGCGCGAACTCCATATACTCGAAGTCGAATCGACTTGTCTCCTCCCGGCGCGACCGTTGTGGGCAAGTCCAAAATGGCAACGCAACTGCAGGATGCCTTGGCCCCTAAGACATCGACCGGGGCCGACGTAGGATTGTGCAACCGGAAAGGCACATCGACAAACTCGCCCTCTTTAACCTCGCCCGCGAACTTCGTAAATGAATCCACAACGAGTGGATCGCCCGAAAGATAACTTCGGGCTGCATCGAGAGAACCAAACCAGGCAATGCCACCGAGCAACAAAGCCGGCAGAACGACGTGGAGGTTGCGGATCTGATCAAAGACAAGTCCATGCCCACGCCACAACCGCTCCCAAGAACGTCGAAACAGCAGCAGCGAAACAAGAGCCATCCCATCGACGGCCGCCATCACACCCAACGGCAGCGACAGGCTTCCCAGGCAATCGCACCGCTGCTCACCGTCGATCCACTTGATCCCCAAGACAAACAAGAAGAACAGAAACACCCCGGTCAAACACTGCTCTCAGCAGCCGATGAGGCACCAGAGTCAAGCACGCCCATCCCAACGCAATTTCGATGACCGACCCTACGAGAACCATCGGTGCCGGGACGATCCACCATGACGTGATTGCCATCGGGCTGAGCGGCGCGATCTTCGAGGCGCCGGCCAGCAATAACAGACACCCGATAGCCACGCGCGAAGCGACGTATCCGTAATCGTGCACCGAGAGGGAGGAACGGCCATCCTGGGGATCCCTAGTCAACCCTGAGCCTGAAAATCGATATCGAACGTAAGTCCAAGCCGCGGAAAAGAAGTCGCGGATTCCAATCTTTTTCCCCTCCGCCACTCCGCGAGGCTCATACCGGATCGGCACTTCTGCGATCTCGTATCCCGCCCGCAACAACCTGCTGTTGATTTCCGCACACAATTCGAAGCCACGACTCCTAAGATTCATTGCCCGCAAGACATCGCGACGAATCATCTTGTAACAGGTATGCGGGTCGCTCAGCCAGCGGCCGTAAAGCAACCATTGAAGAAGTGCTAGAACTCTGACGCCGACATAATTCAGCCAGCGCCCACCATCTACATGCCCGCGACGTTTGAAACGAGAGCCGTAAACGGCAACTCCGCTACCGCTGTCCGCCTCCTCAGCCAGACGACGAAGATCCTCCGGCTCGTACTCCAAATCCGCGTCCTGGATAACCACCCACCGACGGGTTGCAAGCTTAAGCCCACGCCGAACCGCCGCACCTTTGCCTGCGTTAGCTTCCATCCGCAGCACATGTAGATCGACCTCCCGAGCTAACCCATCGATCAACTCGCCAGTGCCGTCGGTGGATCCGTCATCGACCACAATGATTTCGGCTTCAGGTACCGCTCGGCGGACGCGACGCAACAGCGCCACCACCGTCGGTGCCTCGTTGTAACACGGAACGATGACGGACAAGGACGCTGATATATCGCGAGAAGATTCGTCGGGGTGCGGTCGTTCGATCTCGCCATCGAGCGCCGCCCGATCGCGCAGGTTGAGCTGAACTGATTCGCCGCCGGTAATCACGTCCGCTTCCGTCACATCCCCCGCGGCACCCAGCGCCCCGCAAGCGTCTTTCAGGTCACAGTCTGGCGATCTGGCGATCTGATTCTAGCATGCGAATCGCCTCCAGAGATGATTATGGGCTTTATTGGCTCACGCCTCTGCGGCATAGTTATAACAATTGCTCAGCCGATGTCAATGCTTTTATGGAATTTTATTCATCACTAAGGGCTTTCTACTGGTCGTGCGGTAAGCTGCCACCGTGCCGGTGATGGGGCGCGCTCCCATCGCTTCTCCGGCGCGGCAAGGGGCCGGTGGTGTGGCATCTGCTGCCGAAACGGTGCTGGGCTTTAGCCACACGGGCGAATTCCCTTTCCTCTACTCAGTGCTTGGGGGGCGGTGTAAGACGAGCCTCCTTCGCTCTATCCAAGGCACGGACACGCGGTACCACGCTTGTCCGCTTATCTCGATCGCTTCTCGGTCCACGCTGTCAACTTAACCAGCAACACTTCAATTACCGGTGCCTCGGCTCCACCGCGCCGCTCAGCAAACTGGCCTCCGCAAAAAGCCGAAAGCCGGAGGGAAACGCTGCCGTTTTGCGTCGCCAAGCATGTCGTTTCCTAAAGCATCACGGCATCAATACTAAATTTCGGAAAGTCGCTCCCATTGCCATCGATCTACGCATCGCAACACGACGAACGCATCCAGGATCTAGAGGGTTCTTTCCCCGCCGAAACTGCCCCCATTCGTTCAACACGCGTGCCGTACGCTGTCTAAGGAGTTCATGCCAAGGACCACAGTCGGGAACCTCAGCGGTTCACCTCTGCTTTTTCATGCGCCGATACGCGACAAAGCCGCCCAGCAGTGCCAGCCCGATGACTAACAGAATCAGCCGGCGCGTCCAGACGAATTGTTTGGGTATTCCTTGGGCATCTAAAGAAAATATTCCCAATGGTGCAGGTTCCATGTTAAGTTCTTCGAGCTCCAAAAGATCAGTCGATGCAATGCCACCTCCGGCGGAACTCCTCACGATCTTCTTCACGACAGGGATTGGACCATACTGATCGAATCGGTACTCATAGGTCACATGGCTTTCTCGACGAGGAGCGTCTCCACCGGCGTCTCGTCGCTCGTAAGCAAGAACAACACCATGATCTAGATCGTATTTCACGGAGAAAACGCCCCGCAACGCGCCTTGCAAAAAGACGGATTCCACGTCGAAGAGTCCGTCCTGCAATTCGCGAACGCGGCGAATGCGGTACGATGGCAATACTTTTTGAAAGATTGGATAAATTTCCAATTCGCTTGCTAGTGCACCGAAAACTATCTCAGCCTGAGCAATTTCCTCGGTAGTCGTAGAGGCAGCAAAGAACAGCTCGCTTGTGACACGCTCAACACCCGTTTCCCAGCTCCCAAATTCAGTAATGGCGAACTGGTCAGTTCCCGGCTCACAGACCAAGTACACATAGCCTTCCGGGCGGACGATCAGACGTGTCCTACTACCTTTTAATTCCCTGGCCGAAGACTCGACGACTCTACGATCGATGCGGTAGTATTGTGCATCCCGTGACCAGAATCGGACGTCCGTGACTTGCCGGCGGACTGGTTTTCCATCTTCTGCATGTGTTTTTGTCTCGGTGACGTGCAGGAAAATGTTGCCATAGATATCGCGGCGGATCTCATGAAATCTGCGATGCAGATCAGCGAGGAGTTCTTTGGCACGAGGCTCATCGATCGCTTGTTGTTCAACCTCTGGCGTGTTTTTTTGAGATAAGGCCGTAGTATTAGAAAACAAAAGAAGAATTCCCAGCGCGCACATGTTCCAGCCCATTCGCAGCACCCTCTTATTCGTAACACCCCCTAGTTCCAATCGCACTGGTAAATCCGCCGCCTTGCGAGCGGCCAAACATCGCCATGGAGAGCTTGCACCATGGCGATGAAAGCACTACACCATTTTTCGGCTAGCCGGCGCGACACCGGCAGCCTAGACGCTTCGTGCTCTTGCAGCCACAACTGGTAGCACCAGTGCACACTCCGGCCGGTAGGCTAGTTTCACACAAAAATGTCATAGGATCCGTCCGGCAGCCTGGCGGCGCTTCAGTGCAGTTCGGCGGCGGTCCGCCGCTCGACCAGGCAAGGGCCCGACTTGTCGGCAAGAGCACCATCACCAACCCCACGACCAGTCCTGCCGTAGCCAGCAGACTCAACAACCGTTCTTTCATTACTGCACTCCGATACTGAGCAGACTGCTGGCTAAGACGATTATATGGATTTAGTAATCCCACACCACAGTTCGTACCCGCAAGTTAATGCATCGCAGCCCTGTTTCGGAGCGACGATCCAACTCTGGTGTTCATTCACTTAACAGCCACTTGCCCCAACGGAAACAGCGCAACGCTACAGTCAATCATCCACATCATACGGTCAATCCTCCATGTCACCTGTCCACGGCAGCCGCCCCCAGACCCCAGCGCCCCACCACACCTGCAACTAGCATTCGCTGAGCACGCGAGGCAATCACTCATTCCTGTACCTTCGACGAAAGGCCAGAAAACCTCCGAGAACCGCTAAACCAACGACGAACAGAATCAGCCGCCGCGTCCAGACGGCTCTTTGAGCTACGCCCTGCACTTCCAGCGAGAAGAGCCCCAAATCGGCTGGTTCTTCCTTAATTACCTTAGTGCGGAAGACTGTACTGAATTCTTCACCGCTCTCGTTAATCAAGACCGTCATCTCATTCGGTACGCACGATTCTTCGTAATTCTTATTAACCTGCGTCGTCACCACTACGCGCCCCTCCTTTTCCCCCACTTCTTTCCAGCCAATGACAATTCCGCGCGCCACATCAATCTGCCTCGTGTACTTGTAGCTGACACCGCGGCTATCTGACAAAGGGTTTTCATTAATTACAAGAATCGAACCATTCTTTTCTATTCCTTCAATATTGCTTAAGTTATCATCGTTGAGGAATCTGGAAACCACATCGTCAATATATGCATAGTAGCCTCTTATGTTTGCACGGAAGAACGGGTGCGAATACAACCGGTTCATTCCGTCTTCCACACTTCCGAAATCAGCGATCGCATAGCTGCTGCCATCCTTGGCGATCAAGCGAACATACCCTTCTGGACGAACTATGATGCGCTCACCAGTGTACGGAATATTTGAAGGCTTTCCTTCGACGAAGGATGAATCTAAGCGGAAATACTTTCCGTCGCGTGACCAGAACCGATGGAGCAGTCGCGTTCTTCCCTCGGAAGAATCTCGTGTTTCCTCCCACTCAGCTTGCAGATTATCGAAGCACTTAGAGGACGATGCAATTGAATTCCGCACTTCAATAAGAAGCGACCGGAATTCCTGAGAATCACTGAGAAAGGAGGAGCTAAGAACGAGTTGAAGACTCAGCCATGTGAGAATCTCAGGCATTCGATTCATCTTTACCTCGGTTTAAATGCTCGTGCTGACTTGGCAAAAAATCCGTCACTAGTCACCAGGCTTGGAGACATCTCGCCGAGCCTGTGAAGAAGCTTGACCCGAAAACCGCGCCTTTGTGTAACGTGAAAACGCTGAGAGACTTCGGGCGAAAGCGAGCTACCTTCTTGAGGTAACTCACTAGCGCCGCACAGCCCACTGCCTTCATGCGTTACCGAAACAAGTCTGATTCGTTCTATCAGCTCTCGTTACTGGCAATTGCACGTTCCATTCCCAGTAAATGGATTTCTGCCGGAAAGGCAGGGGCAACCGTCACCGGTCGCCGAAGTCTCGAAGCAGGCGCCGGGTGGTTGAGTTGAAGCACAGCCCAACTCCGGGCCGACTCCTACCGAGACGCAACCTGTACCACCGCATGTTTTTTGGGGTCCGTCGCTCGACCAGGCAAGGGCGCGACTTGTCGGCAAGAGCACCATCACCAACCCCACGACCAGTCGTGCCGTAGCCAGCAGACTCAACAACCGTTCTTTCATCAGTGCACTCCTTCATCAGGAGAACCGTCGTCCGCAATGTCACCACTCGGACGGGCTACAATCGTACCGTGGAGCACCATGCACAACGCAGCATCTGGTTCGAGTATCAACGCTGCCCTCTCCCGCTGGACGGCAGTTGCGCGAACTTTGTAGGCTCGCCTGCGAATTGACTTGTCGCGACACGGCGGGGTCGTCCCACGCAAATCCACAATGGCGACGCAACAGCGTCACCACCGTCGGCGCCTCGTTGTAACGCGGAATGATGACGGACAAGGACGCCGATAGATCGTGAGAAGATTCGTGGGGGTGCGGTCGTTCAATCTTGCCATTGATCGCCGCCCCGTTTGAAAAGTCGGGCCGCACCGCTTCGCTCCTGGATATCACGACCGGTTCTGCCGCATGCCCCGCGGTACCCACTGTCCCGTCAGCGTCTTTCGGGTCACAGTCTGGCGATCTGATTCGTCCATGCGAATCGCATCCAGAGAAGAATATGGGGCTTTGGGGATCACGCATTTAGTATCTTTTTATAGCGATTGCTTTTCCATTGCAACCATTTTGCGGAAGGGTGTACACCACTAGTGTCGTCAGTAGGCGGCTACTGGTCGTGCGGTAAGCTGCCACCGTGCCGGTGATGGGGCGCGCTCCTATCGCTCCTCCGGCGCGGCAAGGGGCCGGTGGTGTGGCATCTGCTGCCGAAACGGTGCTGGGCTTTATCCCACACGGGTGGATTCCCTTTCTTCCACTCAGTGCTTGGCACCTGGCGGCGGTGAACAGATCATTTCATGGGGACTGCTTTGTCCATTGCGGATTGGCGCGGTGGGGCATGGCGGGGGGAGCTGAATCGCCGAAAACAGGAAAAGCACGATGAACTCTGCCCGGCCCTTGTGCCCGACCGCCAATGGCGTAGAGTCCAGTGTTACAGCGGCCATGTCACGACACGCTTAACCCCAACGCAACGAGGATCGGAAACGACGATGTGTGGAATCGCAGGAGCAATGTGGCTGGCCCCAGAGCGGGCGGTCGCCAGGGACACGCTGGAGAAGATGGTGGACATCCTGCAACACCGGGGGCCCGACGACCGGGGTACTCATTGCGAGCCCTTGCAAAAAGATGCATCCGGCACTATTCCCGGCGTTGCCTTGGGCTTTCGACGGCTATCGATCATCGATTTAGCCGGTGGCCATCAACCGATGGCCAACGAAGATGGTTCGGTATGGATCGTGTTCAATGGCGAGATCTACAACTACGTTGAGCTTCGCAAACGATTGGAGGGGAGTGGCCATCAATTCCGCACTCACAGCGATACCGAGACGATTCTCCACTTGTACGAAGACTTGGGTGTAGATGCCTTCGCGCACCTCAACGGCATGTTCGCCTTGGCCATTTGGGACCGCAATCGCCGTCGTTGCGTCCTCGCTCGGGACCGGCTCGGCAAGAAGCCACTTTTTTTTCAGTTCCAGAACCGCCGCTTGCTCTTTGCCAGCGAACTGAAGGCTCTCTGCCAAGTCGCCGATTTCCCGCGTCAGGTTTCACCGGCAGCCATCGATCAGTTTCTCACCTACCAGTACGTTCCGCATCCTCACTGCATTTACGAATCGGCGCACAAGCTTCCGCCTGGCCATTACGCCACGATCGACGCGGAGGGGTTGCAAGTCCGCAAATATTGGGGCATCGATCTGGCCCACGAGGTCGACACGGGCGAGGCTGAAGCGGTGGCGAGGGTGCGGGAGTTGATGGACGACGCGGTCCGACTGCGTCTGCGCAGCGACGTGCCGCTGGGCGCCTTTCTGTCGGGCGGAGTCGATTCTTCGTTGATCGTCAGCCTGGCCTCGCGGCACTTGGATCACCCCCTGCATACTTTCAGCATTGGATTCCGCGAAGCCGACTTCGACGAAACTCGTTATGCCGCCTTGGTTGCCGGGTGGGTACGGAGTGAACACCACGAATTCCAAGTGACTCCCGACGCGGTCGACGTTCTCGACCGGCTCGTGTGGCACTACGACGAACCGTTCGGAGACAGTTCTGCCATCCCGACGTGGTACCTCTGTCGATGGACGCGGCAACATGTCACCGTAGCGCTCAGCGGAGATGGAGGAGACGAGCTGTTCGCCGGCTATGACCGTTATCGGGCGTTGTGGCTGAGCCGTTGGATGGATCGAGTGCTGCCGCTGAAACCGCTACTAGGGAGTCGGTTGGTGCAGGGACTACCCGGCAGCACCCGCCAACGCTCCTTCGTTCGTCGTGTGCAACGATTCGGCGAGGCGCTCAACCAACCGATGGTACGACGTTACCTGAATTGGCTGCAGATTTTCCCTGAACGCCTGCGCGGCGAACTGTATCAGGATGCGTTTGTCGAACAATTGCCCGAGGAGGATCCGTGCCAGTTTCTGGAAGCCGCCTGGCAGGCCGTGGGTACGCGTGACCTGATCAGCCGCGCCTCCTTGACCGACCTGATGACCTACCTGCCCTGTGACCTGATGACGAAAGTCGATATCGCCTCGATGGCCCATGGCCTCGAATGCCGCCAGCCCTTTCTCGATTACCGGTTGGTAGAATGGGCTGCCTCCCTTCCCAGCAGCTTGAAATTCCGGCGGGGCAGGGGTAAGTACCTCCTGCGGCGTGCTTTCGGCGAACTGCTCCCGCGACAAATCTGGAACCGGCGCAAGATGGGCTTTGGCGTCCCCTTGGGAACGTGGTTTCAGAACGAACTCCGGCCGCTTGCCGAGCAGCGGTTGATGGGCACCGACGCTCGCTGCCATCATTTTTTCCGCCCCGATACCCTACGCCGGTTGCTCGACGAACACCTCAGCGGCAAAGTGAATCATTGCTACCGCCTATGGAACCTTCTCATTCTCGAGTCATGGCTGCGCCGCTGGAATGACTGACTATATGTAGCCCGTGAAGCTCGCTTCCGCTGCGGCGGTCAGCGCGCGGTGGAAGCCGCTGTTCCAGCTCGATTCTGGCTGTCGGCGCCCGACGGCCGGGGAGCGCAGGCCGCGAGAACCTGGAAGTCTTGCTGGTATCGCGGAGCGCTTGCTCGCCGGTGCGGCGGACGTAGTGCGGTTGGTAAACTTGGCAACTGTTGGTAGACTGCCCAAGCAGGCAACAGCCCGCCACGTGAGATCGATCAGTACCTGTCCTCAATGTTAGCGCCTTCGGCGGAATAGATGCCATGAGTCTGGATCTTTATCAATCCTGTGTTTGCGGAAGTGGGAAGAAAGTCAAGTTTTGTTCGTGTGGATTGAAATCCTCCTCAACGGAATTTGAGCGTATCATCCGGTTGGTGAACGCGGATCAGAACATTGCCGCACTCGATCGAATCAACTCCCTGTTGAAGAAGACTCCCAATTCCGCCTGGCTCTTGGCATTGAAGGCGCGCATCCAATTTTTGTTGTCGGAAAGCGACGGGTTCGTTCAAACGGCAGAGCGGTTCGTCCAATTAAAACCGACCAACCCGTTGGCTCTGGCATTGCTGAGCCTGGCCAATTGCATGGTCAGAGGCAAGCTTCAGGAGGCGGCGAGAGCCCTGCTGGACAGCTTGGCAGAGGCGAACGGTTTGATTCCACAAGAAGCGATCTACGCGATCGCTACCTTGAGTGGTTCCTTGTCCGCGGGGAAGCTCGCACCGCACTTTCTTCCCTGGGAGAGTCTGGCGTTGCAATCCATGGGCAGAGAGCGTGTGGAGGATTCTCCCATTGGCGATCCGTTCATCAATTTGTTGCTGAAGTCGGATTCGCCCGTACCGCAGTCGGTGCCCACCGCGCCGTGGTCGGTGCGCTACGAAGAGGCGGAGAATTTGGTCAAGGCCCTTCGCCACAGCCAAGCGGAAGCAAAACTGCGTTCCATCCTTCGCGACCATCCCCATGAGCTGGTTCCTCTAATGCGTCTATTCGAGGTCCAGCGGATGTTGGTCGAATCGGAAGGCTTGAGGCAGACGGCACACCAGCTTTCGGTGCATCCGGAATTGCCCGACGAACTAAAAGCGTACTACCGAGCTTTCGAACTCCTATTGACCCCCAATGCACTGAAAGTCAACTCCATCGTTCGTGCCTTCCAGTGTCCCGACATGGAGTCGGTGAAGGAACGCCTGGCGGCTTCTCCCTACGTGGCATCGTTTGTCCCCGAGGTCGCAGAACGAATCCGTCAACGGTTCGGCGATATTTTCCAAGAAGAAGTGGCTGCCACGTTTGTCCACATGTTGCTCGACCGGCCGCTACCAAGCGATCAGGAGGAGGCGGTGGCGGGCGAGGAGCCCGGGCCGCGCCCCCTAGGATACATCGTCGGATTTGGCAAGCAGGTTGACCAGCCCGCGCGGCTGATCTTCTCCATCGCCGACTTTCGCCATGCACGGGAATTACTGGACCAGCTTCTGGAGCAATTGCCGCTCGGTGAAGAGATCGCCTCAACGCTAGCCACCGACGTGGCCTTAAGCCTAACTGCCTTTCTCTTTCGGCAACCATTACCCCCCGTCGAGGAACTGCCGCCGGAAACCTTGAGGCGCCTCGCTGTGGACGAACTGCCTGATGTGCGCCTGCTAGGCACCGGGGAACGCACCATGGCACAACTGGCCAGCGATGCCGACGGCCGTGTTTCCCTGCAGGCAATCCTCATGTTGTTGGAAGGGGAACAGCAAGTCGATGTGGATTCCGCAACGCTCGACCAGCTCTACCAGCGATTCGAGTTGCAACGCCCGACCGGCGCGCAGGCGAACAAAATCGATGCTCATGAAGGTCCGCTCGTCTTGGGGATCGAGCGGTGCCTGCCCGCCGATCTCGACGACCAAACGCTGATGAACGCACTGACATACGCCCTGTCCCTGGGAGCCATTCGGGCCATCAAACGTCTGGTGGCGGAAGCATTGGATCGGGAATCGATTGGCCAGGAACCGCAACAGCGACTGTTGGTGCTGCAATCGGCAGTGGACTTCGTGCACGATAGCGAGAAGACGTTGGATTACCTGCGAGAGATGAGGGAGATCCTCAAGTCCATGGGCAAGTCTCCCGGGCCTGCCTACGTGTATTCCCTGCGGCGGTTGGTTCAGCTGGGGCGTGTAGAAGATTTTCAACAACTTCTCGGGGAGGCCCTTAATGAATGCCCAGATGATCCGGCGTTGATGTCCCTGGTCCGTGATTTGATGGAAATGAATGCCGGTACCGGCGCGATGGCCGCACCGGCATCCACCGATGTCGACGCTTCCCGCCCTCAACAATCCAATGCGTCCGTGTCGCCGGAGCGGGAGGCGAGCAGGCTGGTAATCCCCGGCGCTGAGCCAAAGGGCGAGGAGGGTGGATCCAATAGCGGCTTGTGGTTGCCCGGACAATGAACCACAGCCCTGTCGTATCCACGGATTCCCAATGGATGGCTCGGGCACTGACTCTCGCTCGCCAGGGCCAAGGGTGGGTAGAGCCCAATCCGATGGTTGGATGTGTGTTGGTCGCCGACAACCAGGTAATCGGGGAAGGGTACCACCAGCGGTTTGGAGGCCCTCATGCCGAGATCAACGCCTTGGCGGATGCTGCCCAAGCGGGCCATGCGGATCGCCTGGCCCGTGCCACGGCCTATGTTACGCTCGAACCGTGCTGCCACCACGGGAAAACACCACCTTGCACCCACGCGCTGATCGAAGCCCGTATTCCCCGCGTCGTCGTGGCTACGCTGGACCCTTTTCCTCGAGTAGCGGGCCAAGGCGTGGCGGAACTGCGTGCCGCTGGCGTCGACGTCACCGTCGGCGTGCTGGAAGAAGAGGCTCGCCAACTCAATGCCCCCTATTGGATGCGGGTGACCACGGGACGACCATGGATAATCGGGAAATGGGCGATGAGCCTGGATGGCAAGATCGCCACACGTACCGGTGATAGTCGCTGGATTTCGTCTGCGGAAAGCCGCCGACAGGTGCATCAGCTACGCAGTCGCGTCGATGCCATCGTCGTCGGCAGTCGCACGGCGATCATCGATGATCCGCTACTGACCGCTCGCGACCTTCCCCAACCGCCGGCGCGAATTGCGCGCCGCGTGGTGATCGACAGTAAAGCCGCGCTTCCGCTCACCAGTCGGTTGGTGCAGACAGCCAACGCCGTTCCTGTCCTGCTGTGGAGCAGCCCGGAAGCGGATCCACAACACGTGGCCGCTCTGCGGGAAATGGGAGTCGAAGTCGTTCAGCAAGATGCCTCGGACCGACCTGCATGGCTGAGGGCAGCCATGCGCTACTTGGTCGATCATCACCAGGCCACCAACGTACTGGTCGAAGGTGGTGGTGGACTGCTCGCCGCTCTTTTGCAGATCGATGCGCTCGACGAACTGTTGGTCTTCATCGCACCTCTGCTGATCGGTGGGCAAGAGGCGCCAAGTCCCATGGGCGGTCTGGGGATCGAGCGGCTGTCGCAAGCCTCCCAGTGGTGCTGGGAGTCCATCGAACGTGTCGGGCCAGATGTGCTGATACGCGCTAGGCGAACCAGGGGCTGACCTTTCCCACCACCCTACGCCGTGATCAGCGAACCGAGCCCAACTCGATACGGTAGGCGTCCAGTCCGTCAGCGTATGCCAGCTCCAGACGCAAGGACTTGTTAGCGGACACCAAGCGCACCGCCCGCACTGCCCCCTTCTCGGCCGGCTTGAAATGATCAACCAGGCCATCACGACGCACGATGTAGATCACGCCCCAACGGTCGACAATGGCCCAACAGGGAAGCCCACTTGCAGGATCCTCGACCGATCCGGAGGTGAAAATGGGGCCGCGCTCGAATGCTGCCGCCGGCACGCGATAATGCCACTGGGGCTGGTATTGATGATCGAGAAGATAGAGGGCCATCTCTTCAGGAGCAAGCATCCCCGGGAGGACCAGCCAATCGTGACTACCGGCACGCCACGGCATGGCGAGCCAAGCAGCCAGTTCGACCCCCACCTTCCCCACAGGCAGCAGTCGACGGCCGTGCGACGAGGATGGATGTTCGGACGGTTGTCCGGTGGAGACGAGTTGATGGCGATCGGCCGCCGCTAAAGTCGCCACAGCCGCTGGCGTATCCCCGCCCCCTACCTCCGGCATTACGACGTCGCCGCTGTGCAACAATAGGCGGGGAAGCGCTGTGGCCGAGGACGGTTCGATCAGGGCACGCACCGTCGACATGCTCTGGTATCGGCGGTGATGGCCCGTCGTCGGCGTCCACACGCCGATGTCGCCCTCGGCGGTCACCACGAGCAACCTGTCGCTTTCTGCGGATGCCGACGCCGCCGACAACCAGCACGCTCCGACCACGGGGCCGGGTAGGGGAGCCACCGCGTTTTCTCCCTCGCCTCCCTGCAAGTCGACGACCGCCGCGCGCTTCTCCAAGTCGCGAATCAGCAATGCAAACCGTTGCGACGGAGCAATCGTTAAGCGGGTCGGTGCGGAGGATATCCACGGCGCCGTCGGCCGCATCTCCACCTCCCCCGAACGATGGCGGCGGCGATAGAGCTGGCCATCGCCAGCCAGCCAATAGAAATCACCGTGAGCATCCCAACTCGCCACCGTCGCGGGCGGAGTGATGGGGTGGTTCTCGATCGGCTCGGCCTGGATCCAGGCAGGCCGATGGGGAGGCACGTCGTCGCTGCCCATCGTGGCATCCGCGGAGGCCATCAGACGCACTTCGGCCGCGAACCGCTGCTCCAACACCGCACGCTTGCGCTCAGCCTCCGCGGCCATGTCCTGTCCACCGGCCAATTGCCGCAAGAAATCCACCAGCGGAAACGTCTCGATCTGTCCCCATTGCACCACTCGTGCTTGGACCTTTCCCCGTCGATCGAGAACGACCAGGGACGGTGCGGCGAGGATGCCGAACAGGTCGCGCCCCACCGCCTCGCGATCAATGGCCACCGTACCCGGCATCTTCCACGCCTCCACCAGGTGAGGAAAGGTCATCGAAGGGGGTGGTCCAGGTTCTGCCCACACACTGACCAGCTCGAAACGGTCGGCCAGGCCCTCTGCCCGCAGCTCGGCGGCGAGTTGACTGAGCCACATCGCGGCGGCGCGACTAGCGGGATGATCGGCGAGCCACAGAAGCACCAGACCGTCTTTCCCGGTCACCTGGTCGGATCGGAACGCGGGCCGGCCCAACGGCGAATCGAGTCGGAAGGCCGGCGGACTGCGCCCGGTCCACGGGTCTTGGGCGGCGGCGGGACGCGGGACGAAGCGGACGACGCGCATTTCTCCACTGCGCGGTTGTAGTGCCAACGGTTTCCAGTCGACGGCTCTCTCGGTGACGATTTGCGGAATCTCCAGGGCCAATTCGATCTCGGAGACGCGTTGGTCCTGCCGCATCTGGGCGTCCAAGTGCGCCATGGGAAAGCGGACGCGATGCACCAGGAACGTCCGCGGGTCGATCCACATCCGATACTCTCCCTCGGGCCGCTGGACGACAATCACCGTCATCCGAGTGCCGTCGAGGGTTTGGGAACCAACCAGTCTGATGACGGCACCGTCGATCAACCGCTGCAGTGGCTGATCGTCGAGCAGTAGATTCAGTTGCAAAGGGAAACCGGCCAAGCCGGCGCCCAGTTTCTCTGCCACGATCGGATCGGATAACAACCAGTCGAGCGTCAGCCGGTCGGGCAACTTGCGACTGATCAACTGCCCGTGAATCCGCGGGTCTTGGTCTTCGCATCGCAGGTAGAAACGATCGCCATGAGGACCGGCGCGGAGGGAGTAGACCGAGAACGCCAGGCGACGTTGGGGACGATCGACAGCAACCTGCATCGGCGCTCGATCTTGCTCCCAACGCCCCTCGAACCGATAGCGCAGCACGACCTGTCCGTTGTCTTGATAGTGAGTCAGTTGGCGGTAGCAGCGGACTACTTCTTCGAGCAACGCGGCTGCTGCCGGGTCGGACTGGGTAGTCGCGGTCGGTCCATCGGTGGAGGGCCGATTGCGCTGTGCTTGCGTTTGGTCACACCCCGTGTTGGAAATTCCCACCAGTACCATACAACATAGGGCGGCCGCAGTAGATTTCCGCCCGCGGAAACCACCGACGTGATCCCGACCGAATGTGTCGCCGTTCAAACTGGGTCTCCTTGCACCGTGGCATTGTTTTTCTACGACCCCCTGACAGGCTTCAGTACCATAACGTGGCGAGAAAGAGCAAGCCGAGCTGTGAGATGACCATGCAGGCAATTCGCATCTATCTGGATGATACGACCTTCTGGGAGTTACCGCCCCAGCCGCAGAAGCGGATCGAAGTGCACGAGCCCAGCATTGAGGCATGCTCCGACGTCGATCGGTGTGTTGCCGCGGCATTGCAGCAACCGATCGATTTCGTCCCCTTCGATCAAGCGGTAGTGGCCGGAGACCGCCTGGTTCTGGCCGTCGACGTTTCCATCCCCCAAATCGACCGGCTGTTGGTGGCCATCATTAACTGGTTCGCGGCACATGGAACAGCCAGCCATCATATTCGCGTGGTGTTGGCCGGCGCCGACCGCCAGCGAGGAATGGTACTTCGCGAACGTTTGGCCGAGCAGCTTCAACAGCAGGTGGGGACGGCGGTGGAACTAGAACTCCATCGAGTCGACGATCCGGCTCAGGTTGCTTACGTGGGAGCCGACAAGCAGGCCGCTCCCATCTACCTCAATCGATCGATGGTCGATGCCGACGTGGTCATCCCCATCACCGTGCCACGCCCAGCAGACGGTATCGATAGCTACGGGAATTTCACGCTCTTTCCGCTCGTGTCCGACCAACGAACACGACAACAGTTTAGCAAGCTGTCCCTCCAAGCGGCCGATCCAGCGCAGCGAGCCAAACGCGAGCGATCGGATGAAGCAGCCCAATGGGGTGGCATTCATTTGGCCATTCAGGTCATCCCCGCTCGGCATGGAAGAATTGCCACTGTTTTCGCCGGATCCCTGGCGCGTACCGCTCCCCAGGCGCTGGAGACGTTGTCCGCAGCCTGGACCGCCCGACTTCGCCCCGGCGATCTGACCATCTCCACCTTGGAAACTCCCGCCGATCAACAAGACTGGACGGCCCTGGCGCGTGCATTGCACGTAGCAAGTCGGTGCACGATCGAGGGGGGAGCAATCGTGGTCTGCAGTCGCGCTGCTCCGCGCCTCGGTGCAGCCGGGCGTCGCTGGCGTGCCGCGCGACTACAACTGGCTGCGGAAGCGCCTGCGGCGGCGTTGGTCGACGACCACGACGATGCCGTGGCCATGCAGTTGCTGGAAACCTTGGTCAACGACAAGCAGGTCTACTTGGTATCGGAGCTGGATGACGAGCTGGTTGCTAGCCTGGGCATGACGCCCCTCCACTCGGTCGAAGAAATCGCATCGCTGGTCGACCAAGCGGCGCGAACGATTCTTCTTCCCTGCGCCCCCTATTGGCAAACGGTCATAAGAGATGACGAGCCTTGATCTCCAGGTACCGGTTGACCAGTGAGCTGGTCATCTGCTCTGGAAACACATCGAGGGTCAATGCCCCCGTTGCTGCCATGCGACGAATTACCGAGTGACGCCACAGCAGCAGTCGTGCAGCAGCCGCGCTGCGGTACAACACATCGTCATCGGGTAACGGATGATCGGCAGCCTCGAACAATCGGTGGTCACGAAGCAGGACCGTCAATGGCAAATGGCAGCCGATGAGATGCCCCATGTAATCGTGGATCTGATCGGCATTGACTTGATCGATCACATTGGTGAGCAACACCACCAACGACCTGCGCCGGCAATGGCGAGACAAGTACAAAAAGGCTTCATCGTACCGCGACTGCACCAACTGCGGAAATTGATTGAACCCCGCATGCAACAGACGATTCATGTGACGACGCCCGCCCGACGGAGGAACATAGGTATGCACGCGATCGGAGAAGCACAACATCCCCACCGAGTCTCCTTGCTCCAGGGCAACGTAGCTGAGCATCAACGTGGCATTGAGCGCGTAGTCCAGTAGGCTAAGCCCTTCGTATTCATTGGTCATCATCCGCCCGCAATCCAACAGAAAGACGACTCGTTGGCTCTGGTCGGTCTGGAATTGCCGGACGGTAAGCTTTTGCCGCCGTGCGGTGGAACGCCAGTCGATGTGTTTGTAGGTGTCGTCGCGTTGGTAGTCTCTCAAGCGTTCGAAGTTGTTATCCTGGCCGATCCGTCGCGTTCTCTTGACGCCGATCTGGCTGAGGCGATTGGTGCGTGCCAGCAAGGCATACTCACCCAATTGTTTGATATCCGGGTAAACGTGCAACGCGCTGGGGCAAGGGAGACGGTGCAACTGCTGCCATAACCCCAGGCGTGAACGATTGGCAAGATAGATATATTCGAGTTGAAAGGCACCACGTCGCCGGGGATAAAGTGTGAATCGCAGCTCCGTCCGGCTGTGCGGCGGAAGCACCAGCTGGTGGCGGGCCGGAGCCACCTGGATTCCCAGCGGAGCATCCTCAGCCACATGACCACGGAACGTCCAGCGACCGTGGTTGGCGACGATCAAATGGACTGGATGTGCCGCGCCCAGAGAGGCGATACGCGACATCACCCGCTGAACCTCCAGCCCTCCCAACCGGGCCAAGGAGACCAGATCGATGGCCGCCACCAGCCCAAACAGGGCGCCGGTCAAGGCCAGTATTACCCACCACCAGGCGGGCATCCACGGGGTCGGCAGGCTGAGCACGAACACCACCACCGCAAGGGCCACCGCGCGAAGCGTGGGATAGGCCCGATAGCAGCGTATCAACAGGAGCAGCGGGAACAGGGCGAGGCCCAGTACGGTCCAGGGTGTGATTCCCCACTCCAGTAAACTGATGCCCATGTCATAGGTCGGATTCATCGTGGCCTTTCACATCGTCGAGCATCGCCTCACGCCGTCGGCGCCCCCCGTGCCGCCCCACGGGGTACCTCGATGCTCCGCAACAGCTGCCGCAGTTCGTCGTCCACGTTCAATCCCTCTACCTCCGCTTCGGCCGTCATGATCACGCGATGCCGTAAGGCCGGTACGGCAATATCAACCACGTCATCCGGTGTCGCATAATCGCGTCCGCGGAACGCCGCCAGGGTGCGCGCCCCCTGCATGAGCGCCAGCCCGGCACGTGGGCTGGCTCCTAAATGGAAAGACGGCCATGCTCTTGTCTGGCGCACGATGTGGTTAATGTACTTGACCAGCTCCGGGGCCACATGCACCTCCACATTGGCAGCCATGATGTGCAGAATCTCCGCGGGCGAAGTGATCGTCTGCAATTGACTCTCCAGATGCCGATTGACGTCGATTTGGCGACTATGCAACTCGAGGATCTGCTCTTCCTCTTGCTCACTCGGATAATCGACGACGACTTTGAACATGAATCGATCGAGTTGGGCCTCGGGCAGCGCATAGGTCCCCTCACTCTCGATCGGGTTCTGCGTAGCCAGAACCAAGAATGGTCGTTCGATCGGATGGGTTTCACCATCGACCGTCACGCGGTACTCCTGCATGATCTCCAGCAAGGCGGCGTGCGTCTTGGCCGGCGCCCGATTGATCTCGTCGGCCAACAACAGTTGGGTAAACACAGGGCCCGGTCGAAAGCGAAACTCCTGCGTCCGCATATCCAGCAGCGGCGCTCCCGTAATGTCCGAGGGCATCAGGTCGGCCGTAAACTGGATTCGTCCGAAGCGACATCCCAAGACACGTCCCAGTGAACGGACAAACAACGTCTTGCCCATACCCGGAAGACTTTCGATCAACACATGACCGCCGGAGAATAAGGCGACCAACGTCATCGAGACCAGCTCTTCTTGGCCGATGAAGATCTTGTGCAATTCGCCGGAGACGGCATCGAACAATTCTTTCGTAGATCTCATGCTCTCACGGGGTCGGTAAGGGAGAAAGGCTAAAGCGTCGCGGACGGGTCGGACGGTGCACTCGCCTGCGCCAGGGCCGATGGTGATTGTGCCATGCCCTGCGGATCGTCGGTAGCCCGGTTATGGTGACCGTGCCCGGGTTGCTCCGTCGGTTGCGGGTCGTGCAACATGCGGTCGCCCCAGTCGGGAGGTGGTTCTCCACGCACGTGCCAATAGTAGTCGCGAAGGGTCTCCAAGGCGAATCGCTGATCACCGGTGCGCTGCCATAGCTTGCCCAACGATTCCACATGAAGTCCGAAATCGGTGATTCGACGCTGCGGCAAACTCTGCGGCCGTCCCAGAATCGGGAACAGGGCAGCGCAACACAGGATGCCCACCAAGGCCGCCGTCATGGTGATGACCGAGAGCGGCCATACGGTCAGCATTTCCAACCCGATTCCTCGTCCATCCGCATCGGGGGCATCCGTAATCAGCAGCCCCGATTGGTCGAAGCGAATCATGGCCACCCGGCGCGCCGGGAGGCAGGCGGCAATCAATTGCTGGCCGATCCGCTGGTGCATCGGCTCGACGATCGACGCGTTGAGCAGAGGGGCGCCGTTGGCCAGGACGAGAACCTGACTGCTTCCCCCCGGGCCGACGACCAGCCGATAAATCAGCGGTGTCCCATCCTCCCCACTGAGCAGGATACGGCTGGCGGGCAGGCGCCGAAACGCCGCATGCCAATCATCCAATGTAGCGAACTCGTCGGGCGACCAGACACTCCGCCTGATGGTCGGAGTCTCCTCCTCTTCAGCGAGCGTCGCCGCCGGGGAGGCTCCCTCTTCGACTGCCGCGTTGTTCAACCGACTCGGTACCCGCGTTTTCCATTTCAGGCTGGGCGGATGGAACACGGAACGGACCGGCCAGGCACCCGGCAGGCCGTTCAGGGCGTCAGCCCACACCCCTTGGAATTGCTGATAGTGTTTCAGCGGACGATGGATATCCAAATAAAACCACTCCGCGAACACGTTCCCGTCGATTTCCGCATGCCGTTTTCGTAGCTCGCTGACCTCTCGCCAAGCGATCTCTTGGCGAACTCGTGGATGCAACGATGGATCGGTGGTGCCGAGTAGCTGACGATAGTAATGGATAGCGGCATTGTAGTCCCGCCCGAAGTAGATGATGCTGCGCCCCTCTTCCGCCGACACCCACTCCATCAACCACTGCCGCGCCGCTTGCCCGGGCGGAGCATAGGTATCTCCGATCAACACGATGGCATCGAATTCCTGCAGACGAGGTGACAACTTCTTGACGGCATAACAGCGCACTCCCCTTTCTTCCCACATCTCACGAAAGAAGCCGACGCCATTGACGCTGTCGATCGAATCGCGGCCGGTGACGACTCCGAATTCCTCCGCGGGAGGACGGTGCCAACACCCGGCCAGCAGGAGGCACGATAAAACGACCAGCCACGTCGGACGCATCATACGGCACTCACCTCCTGCGGAGCCGTACCCTTCCCGTCGGCACCAGAAGCATGCTGCGGCACGAGTTGATGAAATTCGTCGAGCAGGAGCCATACGGATTGAAACCTCGCCGCAGAGATCGCATGTTCGCCAAAGAAGGCATCCTCGAATACCAACATCGCCGTTTCCACCACTTCTCGCAAACGATTCCAGGACTGCAACTCCCTCACATACATGCGGTTGGTCTTGCCCCGCTCTAATTCGATGCAGCCAGCACGATCGAGTGCCAACAGTAGGTATCCGTAGACACGGACCACCGCCTCGTTGAAGGCGCCTTGCTTCGCCAGCCTCTCGGCTTCGGTCAACGGGTCGAAAAACTCTTCCTCCGCCGCTTCGAACGGCAACGCCTCTACTCGTGACGGGTCGATAGCCAGGCTGCGCACAACGATCGACTTCGCCGGATCAGCCGACTGGTAGCGCAACGAATAGTAAACAAGGAGCATGAGGATAATCAACAACAACACCCCGAGGATGATCAACACAAGCGCCGAGACCGTATCGCTGGACAGTCCACGGGTAATGGGCCCTCCGCCGCGCGCGGGCGTCTTGGAGATCGGCGCCGATTGATCTTTCGCGGGAACCTTGACCCAGTCGCTTGACCGCAGCGGATCATCGTAAACAGGCTCGAGTTCCGGGGGGAGGAACGTTCCCGAGCGAGGGTCGAACCAAGGGGTACGAGGTAGGTGCTGCCGCTCCACCGATGGGGCATCCAGTGGCGACTCCTGAACAACGGCCATCCGGGCTGTCGTAGCCCCCTCCGACGCGTCGACCGCCTCCTCGGCAACCGTGGACGCCATGCCCTCCACCAGGCCCCCAGCGGCGATGGCAGGCAAGCCGTACAGGCAGACGACCAACCCCACCCACCCCCATGGCCGGCGTCGGCCACGCCTGACCGGCCGATGATAGGATGGCCGGGCTGGCCGTTGCGAATGTTCGCCGTTGCCCGTGCGATACCCATGCCCGCGGTCTGCATCTGGGGTAGCGAAGCGGCGGTTCATGATGCGACTCCTTCGGCGGCCCGGTGCGGAGTCAGCGAGGGACCCTGCGAAGCCGCCAATCGCTGGGCTTCGGCACGCATCCGCAATTCCACTTCCCAACCCTCGGTGCGAATTCGCGTATCGAGGTAGGCGACAAAGCGAAACACGGCCGCATAAATCCCCAACAACCAAAACAGTCCTGGGACAATGACGTGATCCCACCACGCATTCCAGGACCAATTGCCCGTCGCGGAACCTTGGACAAACATGGCGTTGCCGGCCAGCGAAAGCCCCAGCAGAGTGAGCACCACGCCCAATAGAGCGCCTCGGCCGATGTTGTCGCCAGTGGCGAATCGATGCAAGCTACGCACCCGCCTGCGATACGGGATCTCCCACGCCTGCCGCGCCCGCAGCGGACATTCTTCGAGTACCAGAATCTCCGGTGCAAAGGGACGTACGGAACGGATGAGCATGACCGTTGGCAGCAACAGGAAAAACAACATCAACTCTTGCGGATTAGCGAAAGGGTCGAAACGGGGCAAAAACAACAGGATCAGCCAACCGATCAGGCCCAATCGCATCCCTCCCAACACCAAGAGCCAACGACGTGCCGACCGCGCCAATGCGCGTAGTAGCTGTCCTGTGGTAATCTGCTCGAGGAAAATCAACTTGCCCAACAAGAGCGTGATAGGCAGGGACGCCATAGGGAACACCAGGTACCATACCAGCAACACATGCATAGCGTGACGCCAGCGAGTTACCCGAACCGGAGCACCGGCCGATTCGGCGGCCAACAAGCTTTCCGAATCCAACATCCAACTAGTACTGGCGACGATCGCTAGCATGATCGGACCACCGAACAGAATCGCGCTGACGAGAATGCGGCGGGCATGCCGCCGGAACACGACGAGCGTCAAATCGAACAGCTCGCTGGTCGATCGTTGGCGGATAGTGATTTCGGTGCGATCAAGCTGCACGACCGTTCTCCGCAGGGTAGCCGAGGACGACGAAGTAGAACATCAACAAACTGCTGGAAAAAATCGCCCACATCGATTTAAACACATACGGCAACCCGCTTGGGGAGAGCAGTCCTTCGGTGAAGGCAGCCAAGACGAACAGGACGCCGGAGACCGCCATCACCGGCACTGCCTCTCGGGCGCGCAGCTGCATGGAGGCCATCCGCGTCAAGCCGCCGGTGAAAAGCCAACCGATACCGATACGCAAACCCGCGGCAGCCGCCAAGGCGATGGCCGTCAATTCAAACGTTCCATGCGCAGTAACGAATTCCAAAAAATTGTCTCCTCCGATCGCGTCGTCGCGTGCCATGTAGCCGAAAGACGCTCCCAACACGGTGGCATTGTAGGCGGTGGTGTACAGCCCCGGGATCACCAAGGGACCCGTGGCAAAGCATTGCAAGCCGATGCCCGTGTTGTGTTGGATGTAGAACGCGACCATCACGATATTGGTATCCAACTCTCTACCGAACTCGACATGCTCAAAGTTCTGCTCCATGGCATCGATTTGATCTGCCCCCAAAATCCATTCCCCCACCCCCGGAAAGCGTGCTTCATCGAAGGCCAGGTAGGCAGAGAGACAAAACAGCCCGAAAAACAGCGCACCACACAGATGCACACAGCGATCACGAAAGATCTGCTGCGGAGCCTGGCGAAACGCCACCTCCCACCACTGCCGCCATTGGAATCGTCGGGATCGATAGAGGGCATTGTGAGCCCGGCCGACCAGCCCGTGGAGGTACGTCACCGTTTCCTGGCTAAAGCGATACTGGTCGGCCAACGCCAGATCGGCACAGGCAGCGCGATAGAGCTCGCTCAACTCACACACCAGTTTCCCGGCTTGGGGCGTTCGACGAACCCTTTGCAGTTGCTTGAGCAAGAACTCCAATCGCTCCCATTGCTTCTGCCGCTCCTCCAGCAAACCTGCCAAATTACCCATCGCCCAATCCTCCCTCCTGCAGCGCGCGGTGCCGCGATGCAACTGCCGAGTCGCCAACATCCCCGCTCAGGTTCGACGAAGCCGTTGCCGGGACGACGGGCGGCATCCCGGTGCGGCGCGACTGCAGCACCTGACGCAATCGAGCTCGCCCGGCCCGCTGCTGCTCCTCCGAGAGATAGATTTTGACGTACAAGGCACACAACAGCAGATCCGCGCTGGTATCGGGTTTCAATTGGAAGCGGTCAAGGAGCGGTGTTGCCAGATGACGCGCCACCTCCGCACGACGCGCCGCCGGCCACCGAGGACGATTCTCCATATACATGCCGATCGATTGGGCCAACGTCTGACTGGGGCGAAAGGTTGGCGGAATCAGTTCCGCCAAACCGAAGGCACGCACGTCCTCCGGGATAATCTTGCTCAACCGCCGCCGTCGTCCCTCCACGATAACCATCGTTCCAGCGGCCAGATCCCCCACTCGTTGCAGGCGTGACGAGAGCACCATGGCCATCAGTCCCACCGAACAGGTGGGGATAACGTAGGCCGGCGGTGCCTCCGCATCCAACATCATCAGCGGCAGAAAAACCGCCATGTCCGCCGCCCGAAGAAGATTGCGCAGCAAGGCCTGGACCGCGTTGATAGGCCTCCCGTCGGTAGCGATGACGCGTAACCCGAACAGCATCTTCCCTGGTGTCCGCCCATCGAAAAGCGATTCAAAGAACACGCCGTAAAACCAGCTGAACGCAAAATACAACATCAGGGCCAGTACCATGACAAGCGTCGACGAGATGTTCAGCCACGCAAAGGCGAGGGAAAAGAAGACCACCAACACGAGGTACACCCCCACTCGCAAGCCCAGGTCAAACAGGAAAGCAGGCAAGCGCTGGAAAGGACCGGCCAACATGTAATCGAAGGCGACGTTCTCCGGCGTGATCACCTTCACTCGACAATCGGTTCTTGTTTCGTCATGGGGCATCATCGAATCAGGCGCCTTTCACCGTCAGGCGGTTGGTCCCTGGGGCCAGCCGCCAAATGGCCCCAGAAACACACGTTTCATCACCTCATCAACGTTCAACCTACCAAAACCCGGGGGCGCTCACCACGGGCCCCGTTCCACCGGCCTGTTGGCCGCCCCCTGGCACCGATCGCCATCCGTACTCATGTGGCCGTGCCACAACAATAATTACCTACCTTCGACCGTTGGGAACAGGTCCAGGCAGGTGGAAACACTTCGGGATAGGCGATCCTCTCCCGCCTTTCCCGCCGGGCAGGTGGCCTTCAGTGTGAAAGCGGGCCACTGGTGAACCGCGTACCGGCTCCTCCAACAGGGTTGACCGTCGACCAGATCCCACCGATCACAAGTCCGCTTCACCGCCCCCGGATTGGCGCGGAATCACGGGCCGAAACAAACTCGCTCGCGGCACGCACCAAACCTCCTGTGGGGACTCGCGTGACCGGTCCCCCCATCTACAATCACCTACTTGGTGGTCGTCGCCCCACGGATACCAATCGTGCCCAGTGGGTGATTTGGTCATTGCCGTAAAGTAGGGCGCGAGCCCGTCACGCATCTGATCGCCCAAGCTTCGTTCCATCGGTCGCGCAGCGGTGCGCAGTTGCGGTCGATTTTTACCCTAACATGATCCTCAGTAGCCTGGGGGCTGGCTCACCTTTGCAGCATCTATGAGCACCTTCGCTGACACCTCGCCAGGAGCTTCCCGATGACTCAAGTTCACGTGATTCAACACCCCTTACTACAGCATCATCTGTCGATTCTCCGCGAGAAGACCACGCCCCCATGGCTTTTCCGACAACAGGTTCGCCGCGCGGCGACCATTCTTGCCGGGATGGCGACTAGCGACCTGCCGACACAACCGGTTCCCGTCCATACCCCGCTGGCGACGATGACAGGAGCCAGGCTAGCCTGCCGCATCGCCTTGATTCCCATTCTCCGCGCCGGTCTCGGCCTGGTCGACCCCCTGCAAGACATGATCCCCGAGGCCCAGGTATGGCACTTGGGCATGTACCGCGACGAACAAACGGCTCGGCCAGTGGAATACTATTGCAAACTCCCGCACGACCAGCCCGCCGACGTCGCGTTCGTGCTGGACCCCATGTTGGCCACCGGCGGCAGCATCGCCATGGCGGTAGAGGCCCTGCAACAGTGGGGTTGCCCAGACATTCGCATTCTCAGCCTCATTGCATCCCAACCGGGCATCGATTTCTTATGCCGCCAGTTCGCCAACCTCAACCTCTTTGTTGCCGCCATCGATCCGGAACTCAACGAACAAAAGTTCATTGTGCCTGGATTAGGAGATGCGGGAGATCGTATCTTCAATACCCAGCGGTAGCGTCCTGGTGGCCAAGTTACCCCATGCATAGTGTGGCCACGTCGAACCGATCGCCTGCCACGTGGCCAGTTGATCCTTCCACACTCGCCTCACCTCGTCGCCAAGGTGGGCCGGCCGACCGACTGCCTACGGCGACGTGTTGGCTCAAGGGACGAGGTGGCCGCGCGCCGTTGGTGGAGAAGGGCTAGGTGGGTGCGGGTGCATGTCAGGGTTTGTTGTATTTCAAGCGGCGGTTGCGGGTAGGGATTTTTCCCTTCGTAAGGTGGGAGAGCCCGGGCGGCGGAGTAGGAAACGGATTAAACGGTCGTCGTCGCATCACGACGCGGCACGTAGGTGAAGGATCGCTTCGGCGCCCCGCGGGTTATTCCAGAACATGTCGCTCCCCTTGGTCCGATAGTTGATCTCCTTGACCGCGGATTCCATCCACGCGCTGGTTACCGGACAGGCCGGCTACGGCATCGTGTCGTTCACCCTGGATGCGGCCGGACGGGTATCGGTCAAGCAGGATCAGAACGGCGACACGGTGACCTACAATTACGACCTGGCCGGTCGCTTGACCAGCCGCGATTACCGCACGGCGGCCAACAGTCCTACCGGTCCGATCGCCGACAGCGATGCGTTCACTTACGACCCGGCCGGTCGGATGCTCTCGGCGGCCAGCGGTCGGTACGGCAACTCGGTCGGCTACACCTACGATGCGGCCGGGCGGAAAGCGACCGAGAGTCTGACCGTCGGCGGCCAGACCTACACGGCCACCGCGGCCTACGACGCCAAAGGCCAATTGACCGGGCTGACCTACCCCAGCGGCGTGCTGGTCCAGCGCCAGTACTCGGCCCGTGGCGAGCTGACCGCCGTCCTCCGCGCGGGCACGACGCTCGCTACCCGCTCCTACGACAACGGCGGCCGCATGGTCTCCAGCGCGTATAATAATGGTGTCAGCGAGTCGCGGACGTATAATGCGGATAACACGCTGGCCAGCATCCAGTTTACCGGAGCGGCGATTGGCGATATGACGTACCAGTGGGACGCCAACAAGAACAAGACGGCCGAGTCGATCTCCGGCGTGATGTCGGGCTATGGCTTTTTTCACTTTACTGGCCGCCGCGCTCGCCGCGTTTGTCTTCTCTCGCATGCAAGACGAAACGTATTTAACGCCCCCCAGATTCCGGCCGGTGGCTACGATTCGGAAGATCGCCTGGTGCAGTACGCGGACCGACGGGAATTTCGACCAGTCGTGGAACTTGTCGCCGGTCGGGGACTGGAACAGCGTGACGACCGAGTCGGTGGTGCAGAACCGCACGCACGGCCCGGCGCACGAGATTCTGACGATCGACGCCCAGGGTGTAGCTCATGATGTCAAAGGCAACATCACGTTGATTCCCGCAGTCGCGCGTCCCGATAACCAAGCGCTGAGCCTCTCCTGGGATTTCGACAACCGCATGGCCGCCGCCGACGTCGGCGCGGATGGTCAGGTCGAGGTTACCTACCAGTTCGACGCCCTTGGCCGCCGCATCGCGCGGACCGACGGCGATAAGAATCACAAGCAATCATCCCCACCTCCCCAACCGCTGGCAACCAACAGCCCTAAACGAACTTCCCACGGTTGGGGAGGTCGCCCGCGGTGGTCAACCTATTGGACTATCTGTTATTCGCTAGCGCAGTCGTTCCACCGAATCCGCGGGCGGGAGGGGCTTGGACATCAGACCTTGGCCGACTATCCGCTCGGCGCTGTCCCAGCCTCTCCGACGTATGAATATGTCTACGCCAGTTACATCGACGAGCCGATCGCGCGCGTCGAGCCCGCCGCTGGCCAGACGCTCTACTTCCACCGCAACCAGCAGTATTCCATTATCGCCCTGACCGACGCTGCCGGTACGATCGTCGAGCGCACCACCTACACCCCCTACGGCTCCCCCACCTTCCTCGACGCCACCGGCGCACCAATCTCAAATCATCAATCATCAATCTTAAATCGAATCACCTACACCGGCCGCGAGTGGGACAGCACCCTCCACCTTCACCACTTCCGCGCCCGCATGTACGATCCGGAATTGGGGCGGTTTTGTGGGAGGGATCCGATCGGGTATCGGGATGGGCACAATCTATACTGTGCCTACTTTGCTCCAAAAGGAACTGATGCTCTTGGATTTTTTGAAGGGCCAGAGATTCGGCAACGCTGCAAAGATCGTGAGATTCTCAGAAACTGCGATAAACATCGGCCAAAGCATCCGTGCGACGATTTCGATGTCGACGACTTGTTTGGTAGATTTCCGAGGTTCAAAGCACTCTTTGAATGCGCAGGCACGCAAAACTGCTTACTCAAGTGTAAAGATAGGATCCGTTGTGAAAACAACTGTCCACCCGGTCAATCTGCAGCGTATGTATATCCCTACTCGGCCAATTATTCATTCGCGTACATTCGAATATGTGGTACCGCTCTGGGATCAGCTGCTCTCGAGGAGACTCTGCTCGAAGAAGCCTACCATGCGCTGACCTTATGCCATTGGGGAAACAAGCTCGGGGGCTCCTTAGACAAACTCGAGGATATGCTCGACGGAATGTCAGGAAAAGATAAGAAGTGCGGAGCTTGCGTCGGCGCGGAGCTACTGGCTCTAGCATGTGCATACGATAGTACAAGCCCGACAATTCCAAACGACTTGTTAAATAAGGCTTTTGGTAGTTGCGATAACTGTGACCCGAATTGGATTGGTGGCACTCCGAGTAGTTACCCATCAACTCCGCTGGGTGAAGTGCTGAGCCGTTGGTGGTCGTCAGGGTTCCCACAAGATGACTGTGACGAGATTAATGGAACCTGCGGGCTCTAAATGCTGATACAATCGATAGCTTTGAAAATAAGTGGGAGCAAAGCGAGAGTGACTAATGCCGAGATGAGCGCGCCAATCACTGCCCCACGTACTCTCCCGTGCGTATATCCTGTGAGAAGACCAATACTCACTCCAACAATCAACCAGCCGACGACGCCAGCAAGGTCGAATCGACCGTTTGAAACAATAAGGGAAATTCCCAATGCAAAGCTTGAAAGCAATGCGAAAAAGCACGCTAAGGTGTACCGAAGTGCAGGTATCAATTTATCTCCTGGTTTTCATGAATGATTATTAATCATTCTATGTTAATCCTTTGTCGGGAGAAGAAAAGGGGGAAGGTCTCAATAAGGGGTAATTGCGGCTGTGTTTTACTTCAAAAAGGACGTCGGGGGTGATTTCGAATCATCTGGTCATGGTTCGCGGTCGTATTTGGTTTTAACGTGAATTTGCGGCAGGCCTGTGGAGTGGAAATGAATCGGTCGGCGTGCGATTGGGTTGGCTGAGCGGACTTGACGGAGGATTAGGGAACTGAATCAACGGGTGGCGCACGGATGGGGTGCGGGTGGTACTGGAGAGACGGGCGGCGACCATAAGAAGCTTAGAAGGGGTTTTGAGTCGCTGGGTGGCGACTGGGGTCGCGGTGAGAAGGTTTCCATGCGGCGGTTTGGGGCATCGAATCGCCGAAATACGTGTTGATTTGTTCCTTTCGGGCTGTTTTTTACGAGGTTGCCGCACGAAGGCAGCGTAGGCGGTCGACGTGCCGCTGTTTGTGAACGGTGTTGTTATGGCACCGTGCGCCGCAGAATCCGCTGGCATTCGGGTGGTCCCAACGCAGTCAGTGGCACTGACGGAGCCAGTGGCACACGGCGGCAGCCAGGGGCAGGGCCAGCCAGGGCCAGCTAGGGGCAGCCTGCGTCAGCCAGGGGAATTCTGGCGAATTCCACTACGGGCAACGCGGAGCAAGGTGTTGTTCTGCGACCTACGGTGGTTGGGCTTCGCGGTACCAGGCGACCAGGGCGAATAGAGCGTCGGTCTCGGCTGGGTCGAAGGCGACTTCAGTTGCCAGCAACGCTCGCCGCGTCGATCGGGGCAGCGATTCCAACAGCCCCGCCGGCAACGACCCGCCCGCCGGCAGCGGAAGCTGCTTCTGTAGAGAGGCCCTACGCAGTGCAAATCGGTCGATTTGTTTTTGGGAATAAGCGGCCACCAGTGTATGGGCGATACCCTCTTGTCACCGCAGGCAGCGTGGAGCGACCGGGAGCGTTTGGGCGAAGCCCTTCTGTCACCGCAGCCTGGCGGCAACGCCCCAGGAACTCCGTCGCCGACAATCCCGTTTTGGCCGAAGGCCAAACTCACCAACGCTGCCATCGCGTCGACGTGATCGATGGTGAAGACCTCACGAGGCCCCCACGCACCCCGTACGGATCGGGTTCGGTGAATTTGGCTTTCAGCCAATAAACGTGCATTCACAGCTCGATCCTTGGGTAGGCCGTGGCCTGAGAGCCACGTGCAACCCCAGGCTGCGGTGCCTTCAGGCCTTCAGCCAATGGCGCTGGGTGCCCGTTCCCTCTCTGGATGTATCCGCAGGTAATGTCCAACCGCCCTCAGTCCTTTGCGCCATTGCGTCTTGGCGTCTTTGCGTTACCCGCCGCGACCGTGGACGCGCTGTCGGGATTGTCCGCCACGCTGGAGATAAAAACACAGAGGCACAGAGGCCACGGAGGTGAAGGTTGCCGTCGCTGGAAATCGAAGGCCCCTCCCGGCGCGGAGCGGTGGGTGATTCGATTCGAAATACCGATGCATTTGCAAATGGCCGCGCCGACCTCCCCCGTGATCCGATTGGTTGGATGGAACGTAGAGATGCGATGGATCACGGGGGAGGGGGGCGCCCTTTCAGGGCTGGGAGGCAATGGTTGCCGCGTTACCCAGGGCGGCGCTTCGCTCTGCCCTGGGCTTTCATGGCGCTGCCCCTTCGGGGCGGATTGTCGTCTGAGTAATGGGACAGTTCACGTCGGAGTAATGGGACCGTCCACGTCTTAGGGATTAGGTCTTGTCTCGAAACTGCTATAGGCGGTTGAATTGCCTAGAGATTATCCTACCAGTGGGTCTAAGTTTTTTGATAGCACTGGGAGGCTGCTGGGATGCGCCGCTACGAAGTTCCGGATGAACAATGGGAACTGATCGAAGATTTACTGGTTTGTCGCAGAAAAACCGGACGACCATGTCGTGATCCTCGTGTCATGGTCAATGCGATACTCTGGATTCTCAATACGGGATCGCCGTGGAGGGATCTTCCGGATCGGTATGGACCGTGGCAGACGGCCTACAATCGCTTTAATCGATGGCGCAAAGAAGGCGTTTTCCGACGAGATCCTGGAACGACTGCAGATGCGTTTGGACGTGGAGGGGCGAATCGACTGGGACCTGTGGTGCGTCGACGGCAGCAGCGTTCGTGCTCACGTGGCGGCTGCAGGAGCCGAAAAAAAGGGGGCCCGAAGAAGCCGCAAATCACGCATTGGGCCGCTCGAGAGGCGGGTTTGGGACGAAAATCCACGTGGTTGTTGACGGTGACGGACTCCCCTTGGCGGTCCACGTAACCCCGGGGCAGGCGCACGAATCAACCGCTTTTGAAGATACTGTGGATGCATTTCGTGTTCGTCAGCCGATAGGTCGTCCGCGAACCCGCCCCTTTCGGTTGGCCGGTGACAAGGGCTACGACATTCCGCGCATTCGACGATGGCTGCAAAAGCACAATATTGCAACCGTGATCCCCGAAAAGCGGAAGCCGCACGGCCGAAAGCGGGGTCGGCCGCCCAAGTTCGATTCACAAGCATATCGCCGCCGCAACGTCGTGGAACACTGTATCGATTGGCTCAAACACGCACGGCGAATTGCGACACGATTTGAAAAAACAGCCGTCAACTTTCTCGCCATGCTGAAACTTGCGATGATCCAGCGTTACTTCAAAATCTACTTTCGAGACACGACCTAGTCACCACCAGCCCTGACGGCGGCAAAGTCGCGGCATCTTGCCCAGTTTTCGGTGGATTCGGCTTGTAGTGAATAATCCTTCAACTCTGGGTTTGTCGATTGCCGATTCGGTTAAACGCAGAGGCGCACCGCACCGCCTCCGCGTCAAGGCTCGCCAGTGTCAGGATGCTGGAAATTCAGTCCCAGGGGGTTATCGCACATGTTTCACCGATTCACGATTCTCGTTGCGCTGGCGGCTGCTGGCGCGTTGACCACTACGGTAACGGCGCAGGCACAAAGTGATGTTCAACCGGCATCCACGGCAACCAGTGGGCAGTTGGCCGGCTATACCGTCGAGTACTCCACCAGCGCAGCCCACTGCCCCACCTGCACCGGTGGTGGGGTCGCATCGGCAGCTCCTTACGGAGGCCCACCCTCCGGGGCGTTCGGTGCCGTGTGGGGAGGTGCTACAGCCGATCGCGATTGCAATCGTTTCATGCACTACCCATACGTCTACTATCCGCAGAACTTTCGTGGAAACGAATACTATCGCAGCGGTGACAGCATGTATTACCGCTATCCACCGGAGATGCAAATCCCGGTCTACAACCGCCACTGGCACAATTACTACCCCAGCCCACGTCGTTATCACTGGGGGCATCACTTCCTGACCGACGTTTTCTAAGAGATGCTCAACCATTTCGCGTGACGTCAGCCACGTGCGCGGCAAAGTGGAAACGAACGATCACGGCGGCAGATTCTTCACGATTCTGTCGCCGTATGGTTTTGTGCACCGGCGGTTGTGAGCAGGGACGCGACTTGCCGACCACTTCGTTTCGTGGAGATTTGCTGCCTGCCGCACCGACCGGCAGGCGGGAGAAACTGGGTATCCTCTTCTCTTCGTATGCCAGCCGCTGGCTGGCATCGCGGGCTTCTGAACGGGGGCCGTCGCCAGGGTTGACTGCGGTCCGACGCTGCCGGATTCCATCGGCAGCGCTGGTCGATCCTATGGGCAGTCGACCACCATTGCTTCACGCCATATCGCGGGATGCAACCTGGCCCGTCACGACCTCCACCAGATGGGCACAGGCGACATCAATCGCTTGCGCCAGCAATGGTAGAGGCAACGACGCGAGGCGGTGCCCGGATCGCCCGACCACTTGTTCGACGGCCAACGGCAGATGGAGAAAGACGACCGGCGCGGAGGAGCCCCTTTGCCGCAGCAGGTGATGACTGAGATAGAACACCGCATTGCACAAGAAGGTGCCCGCATGGTAGGAAACGGATGCGGGGATGCCGGATTCGGCCAGCCGCTTCGCCAATACCCCGGCAGCGGCAGTTGTGCGGTAGGCCACCGGACCGTTGGCCACCAACGGTGGCAACGAAGTGCCAGCTTCCTCTACCATGCCTGCGGCGTTGAGCGCGATTTCCTCCACAGCCACCACCGGCGATCCGGGCGATTGCCCCACATGCAACACGGCGTCAGGTTGCAATTGGAGATCCTGTTGCAACCGCGATTCCAACTCCAGCAAGTCCACAGGGTACAGCCGAGTGATCAAGTCGACACCACCCACAAAGTCATGCAACCAACGTTGGAGCGCTAGCCAGCTCGAATTCTGTTCCCATTGATCGTAGGGCTTGAATGCGGTTACCAGGAATTGCACGGCATGCCTGTTGTTGGAATTACCTCAGCCAGAAACTACCTCCTGCACCCCACCGGACTCTCCGCTGTGCATCCGGGCAACAACCACCAAAGACCACCATGGTTCGACGAAAGAAAACGCTCGCCACCTGCATTTTGGGCAACGATGGCATCCTATTCTACCAGGTGTGCTACGATAAGGGCACAAAACATTCGTGGACCCTACCAACTTGATCGGGGCTGATTACGATAATGAGCAGTTGGGCAGTGTTATTGCTGCCCTTCGTGTATCCATCGAGCATGTCTGCCATGGCGATCGCCTGGTCGCCGAGTGGGCAGAATGTTGATCCCGCCGTCAGCCCCTGCGGGCAACCGACGCTTAAGACCCGCCCCTACATTTCCTGGTGAACCGAACGAGGAGTGACCATGACTTACCTGGCCGTTCGCCCTGTCTTGTTTGTTACGATCTGTGGAATGTTGTCGTTGACTGCTGTGGCCGACGATTCCATTTTCCCTGATAAGGCGTTGGAGTCCGCGGTCCGTAAAGAGGTGTTTGCTAAGCGCTACAACGACGAGCCGTTGACGAAAGAGGATGTCAAAAACATTTCCCAAGTGCACGGCAAAGGGTTGGGCATCAAGGATCTGACGGGCTTAGAGTTCTGCGTGGCAGTCCAAGAGATCGACCTCGAAGACAACGAGATTGCCGACATTGGCCCCTTGGCGGGCTTGAAATTGCTGCTGTCGATCAATCTGGCCGGCAACAAAATCGAATCGGTCGAACCGTTGAAGGATTTGGACCGCGTCCAGTACCTTGAACTATCGCGCAATCGGATCAAGAACCTATCGGCGCTGGCCAACATGTCCAATATGCGATCGCTATATCTTTCCCATAATCAGATCGAGGATATCGCCGTCGTGCGAAAAATGCCCAAAATTTGGACGCTCTACCTGGCCAGCAATCCGGTCCAGGATTTCCAACCGATCAGTGAACTGAAGTGGCTCAGCTCGCTGGACCTCAGCGATTGCCAAGTGGAAGATCTGAGCTTCCTGCGCCCATTGACCGAGTTGAAGTACGTCAACTTGCGCAACAATAAGATCTCCGACCTGGGGGTACTGGTCGAGATGGCCGAACAAGACGAGGCACGACGATTCGCACCGTTTTGGCGCATTCACCTCGGCGGTAATCCGCTGGACAACGACAAGGCCAAAGCCCAGATAGCTCGCCTCAAGGAGTTGGGGGCGCGGATCACGTTGGATTGAGTCGACGCGGAGCACTGCCACTCGCGGTACCTCGTTCCGCTTGTCGAGCCCTAAGAATGACGCCGCTCCTCGGTGACTGAGCAGGTTGGCGACCAGGCCTGAGGCCAACGGCACGACCGCGGGGGGGCGGCGCGCCGAGCCAATGACGCTTAGTCGCTGGAAAGCTGGGCCAGTTCGCATAGATTGGCATTGGCTACCGGCTGTGGACAACTCCACACCAGGAAGAACAATGCCTCGCGCGCCCAGCGTCCGGTGGGATGCGTGGCCACGAATCCCGCCCCTTTGGCAGCCGTAAGCGCGGCCTGCGTGGCACGTAGCACGAGGGAATTGGCCCGCTGACGCAAGTCGGCTGCAGTCCAGGAACAAGAGTCGGGGGCAGTGGTCAACTGCAAAAGCATCTCGGTCAGGGCGGAGGACTCGTCAGCAAAGCGATCGGCAATCGGTTGCAGCTCGGTGCGGGTACGCGCTTGTTCGGCCAGATAGCCTGTTGCGGCCCGAGCCAGGCCGATAGCCAAGGTCGAAGTTTGCAGACCTCCCGCGCCGCCTCCGGCATTCGTGGCCAAGACATTTTCTACCGGACCGGCCAATAAACGCGATGAATCGATCACCGCTTGATGGAACTCCACCCGGTCGGTGCAACTGCTTGTCAGAGCGACCAGGGGGACGCCGGCATGCGGTTCGACTCCTGACGTGGCCGTGGGAACAGCCAGCATTACCTGACGGCGGTCAGGCAGGGTGGCACCGGTTACGATCACGTCGGCATGCGCGGCCCCGGTCACCCAGGGGCTGAAGCCGTCAAGAAGGAAGTCGCCAGCAGCGGTACACTCGGCCTCTAGGACAGGACGTTGGAGATGTTGTCGGCTTGTCGAAAGATGACTAATTCCAACCGTAGCAAAAAGCTCCCCGGAGGCCATCGCCGGTAACAACTCTCGTTTCAGCGGCTCGTTGTCACTTCCGATGATGCGCTTGCATGCCGCATTCCACTGAGTCAGGACGAAGGTGGTTGTGAGGCAAGCCTGGCTGAGGTTGAGGTAAACCTCGGTAAGTTGTTGCTCGCTCCACCCTGCCCCCCCGTACTCTTGAGGGATGAACCAAGCGAACAGACCGGCATCGCGGCACCAATTGAATTGACGGGAGGGCCATTGCTGCTGACGATCCAACTCGGTAGCCGCACTGGCCAGTTGGCGACACAGTTGCTGGAGTCGACCAACATCGGCCTCTTCGAGGCTGGGAGCCTGTATCGTGCGCTCAGAAAACGTCTCCATGTTCCTCCCCATGTTCATTGCAGCAGTTTGGGGACTTTAGGTGGCGGCGTCCCCTCGCCCTCGCTGCCCCCGACGTCCGGAGTAGCCCGAATCTCCTCGGGCAAGGTTGTAGGATCGGCAAACGGTCGCGCCATGGGAACCCCAGAGACCCAGGCCAACAGGAAAGTGATAGCAAAATAGAATAGGTACAACAGCATGCCCTGAGTTGCCTCCAACTCCATGACGATGGTGGCCGTTGCGGCACCGATGGCGATCATCAACGGTACGTAAACGGCCAACTCCAATCCCGTGATCTCCGCCATGCTGTGGCGATCGGCCAGATAACGCGGGAGATAGGCATACAAAGCCCATAAGCCAGCGAAGACGACCGAGCAGATCAGCGCGCGTACGACTAGCTCCCTCCAGCCAAAACCTTCGATTTCATCACTGAGCAGCGCCCAGTAACTGACCATGATGATCGGCGGTGCCAGGGCAAGGGAACTGACGGCCAGCAGCGCCGTCGGGGGTGTTTGTCCTGTTAAGCGAATGGCCACCGCAACGAACAGTACCAAGATCGCACCGCTGATGGATGACAGCAGCACCGGCCTGCTGATACGCGTTTCCCGCCGCTTCAGTGGCTTGAGAACCGGGCGGCCTTTGGAATCCTTCGGGCCGGAATCGTCGGGCGCATGGATAACGATCTCCTCACCCTTGTCCGGAATCTTAATCGGCTTTTCGCAGTTCGGACACGGGCCTGTCTTGCCAGCAAATTTGTCGCTGACCTTGAAGCGTTTCAGGCAGTTGGGACAGGTTACTTGGATTGGCATAGGATTGAGATATAGTGCTTCCACGACGGGAGGGTGTCGACCAGGGCGGTTCATTGTAACCAAGTCGATGGCATTGCAGTAGGAGATTCCCTTGTGACGGATGTTACCGATCAGCCGCTGGGATGGTTGCACATCGTTCTCTATCAACCCGAAATCCCTCAGAACACTGGGAATATCGGTCGTACCTGTGTGGCCCTCGGGGCAAAACTGTGGATCGTCCGCCCGGCCGGGTTTCGGTTGGATTCCTCCCAGTTGCGGCGGGCAGGAATGGACTATTGGGATCGGCTCTCATGGGAGGATGTGGCCAACTGGGAACAGTTAACGCACCGCCTGCCGGAAGAGCGGATGTGGTTGATCACCAAGTTTGCAACGCAACGTTACACCGAGGTGTCCTATCGGCCTGGTGATGTGCTGGTTTTCGGAAGTGAGTCGAGTGGCTTGCCTGCCGAGTTGCGAGCGCGGCTGGCAGATCGATGCTTGCGCATCCCGATGCGCGAAGGGGTACGAAGTTTGAACCTGGCTACCTCGGTGGGTATCGTAGGGTATGAGGCAGCGCGACAAGCAGAGGTACTGTCGGCAGGTATTATCGAATGAACAAAGCACCTCCCCTCGAGCAACATTGGCGGTCGAGCGAAGAATGGCCGTGTTTACCTTGCTGCCTTCTCGTGATTCGCCTGCTGGCCTGTCTCATCTTTTTTGTGACCCGTTTAGCGACCAACGAACTGGCCTACGGGCAGCCCATCGAATCCGAAGACGAGATGCTACGCCAATGGTGCGATCATGGGTTGTCCGATACGGCACTGGCCTACGTTCGGGCGCAGCTCGAGCAACTGCGCGAAGCCCGATTGCCGGACGTAGCCGTTGATGACTTGCGAGCACGGTGGACGATGCGTCAAATGGAATGCTGGGCGCGACGGCAGCTCTACCTGCGCCATGACACCGCTGATGGCTGGTCCCAGTTGCAGGCTGTCGCTCAGGAATTTGAACGCGCTTACCCTCAGCATCGCCGCTTGCCCTGGATTCGATGGCAGCTGGCCCGATGCGTTCTGTTGCAAATTCAAGGAACGTACGCCCGCTATGCGGCCAATCCTCAGCAAAGCTCGCTTCGCGATCGCGCCTTGGAAATGATTCGGCAGGTGGCGGAATTGGCCGATGAGGTGCGCTATCAGGTGCAGCAACGCCAGCCGGTGGCGGCCAGATTGCCCGCCGACTCTCCCCAGCAGGCTCCGGTGGATCAACTGGCGCAACTACGTGCCGATGCGGACCTTTTGCAATGCGAGGCGATGATGATCCGCATGCAGTTGTACCCCCGCGGCTCTGCCGACCGTGTGGCAGCCGCCACGGCCATCGACCAACTGGCAAGCGAAGCGTTGCAGCGCACCGATCCAGGCTGGAGTTCCCGTCCCGCGCTGCTGACCGCCCGAGCGATCGCTCGGCTCGAACTGGCAGATCCCGACCGAGCGGTCCTGGAGCTGACCGACATTCTCCGCCACTTTCCCCACACGGCATTCGGCCGGCGGGCTGGCCAAGCCGCCGTCGAGTGGTTGATCGCTCAAGGCCAGCTGAGTCGGGCTCGGTCGTTGGTTGAATGGTTGCGGCAGGGAGAGGAGTCACCCGAAGCGGCCCTCAGCGATCTTGAGCTGCGTGCCGCCCAGTTGGCTCGAGAACAGGGTACGTCCCCGGACGACACGTCCTTGGGGGAGCTCATCGAGCAAGTGCAACAAATCACCACGCGTTTCGGCACCTACTGGCGGAATCGTGCCGAGGCTATTCTGCTCACCTATTTCCCCAGCCAAACGTCCTCGGCGTCATCTGCCTCCACCCAGTTGATCAAGGCGGAGGTGCGCCAATTGCTAGCGGCCGATGATGTCGAGGCGGCGGTGCAGCGGCTGCAGCAAGCGACCGATCAACTGCTCACGGAGGGAAATATCGACGCTGCCACCAATCTGGCGCTCCTCGTGGCGGCCTTGTTCGAACGCGAGCAGCAATGGTTGGAAGCGGCGGATTACCTGGTCGAGGTGGTCAGCCGCACGCAGCGACACTCGGCTGCTGCTCCTCTACACCTCCGCGCCATCGTGGCGATGGCCCAGTCGCTGCGTGCCGAGCCGAATCAATCTGCGGTGCGCCAACGTTATGAACACATGTTGCGTGAGCATTTGCAAACCTGGCCCCAGGAATCCTCCAGCAACCAAGTGCAACAGTGGCTGAAGGCGTGGTCGGCACAGCAGGGAACGTGGGCTCCGTATGCCCGCGAGGTATTTCAGCGAGCGCTGGCCGTCGACGACGAGCAACAGCGGTGGGACTTGCTCATCGAGTGGTTGGCGACGGTCTTAGCCCTCGGTGACGATGTTGCCGCGCAGGTTGTCGCTGAGGCACAGCAACTGATTGCCGCGCGTACCACCTCGCCCTCGGATGCGGCACGGCAGGATGTCGACGGCCGACAGGCCCTCTCCTCTGCCTCTGGTCGGAGCAGCTTCGCGCCGATTACGGCCGACGTGCTCTTCGTCGCCCAATGCATGCAACAATGGGATGCACCGGCAGAATCCCAACGGCGGCGCGGCGAGCTTCTGACCCGTCTGCAGACCTCGGACCTTCCCCCGCTCAGCAGCCTACTTGAACAGACCATCCTGCTGGAAATCGCCCGGTATGAGCCACTATCCTCCCTGCAGCAGCAAGTCGCGCATCAGCAGACACAACCGGAGGAATTCCCCAGCCTCCTTGCGGCAGGGTTCGTGCATCGGTGGGTGGAGGCCATCGACCAACGCTCACCCCATCAACGTCCCGCATGGGCAAAGGCGGCTCCTCTGGAGCGTCTGCTCGCGGTAAGCAGTGCCTCCGCGGAGGGGGCCTCCTGGGAGACGATCGTCACCGGCGTCGATCGCCTACGAGCCCAAGTATGGTTGACCCACACGCCCGCTGAAGAGGCGATCGTCCACCTACGGCAGCAAGCCGCAGACCACCCACGCCATGGAGCCTTGCAACTGTCGTTGATCAATGCCCTGATCGAATTGTCGCCACCGCAGTGGGATGAGGCCATGGAGCGGACGAAAAGGCTGATCAGCGGGACTCCTGCCGGCTCCCAACTCAACTTTGCGGCACGGTGGCAATGGGTGCAGCTATTACGGTGGCAACAACGAGGGCACGATGCCGTCGCCTACGCCCGTTTGGTGCACGCAACCGCGCCGGACATGCCCGAACCTTGGCGATCACGTTTTCAGGCGATGGCTTCCCAGTAGGTGGTATCACCGCGTCTATCCAACGATCGATGGGTACCCAAACGACGCGATGGAGCGTATCCTGCTGGAGGCCGTGGAGGCTGCGGCGCCTTGAGACTCCGAGGTAGGACAATTCCGTTCTGTTTTTAACTGCCACGAATCGTCATCGGCCGGGGGGGGGATGAATTGAAGAGGAATCACTGCTCAAACGGCTGCGCAGCGTATACAAACCGCGTTTGAGCAGGCCCGCTACGGCCAGCTCCGTGCGACCCATCCGCTCGGCAATTTCCTTCAGCGAGCAACCATGGATGTAGCGCAGTCGCAGCGCTTCGGCTTGGCTGTCGGGTAGGCGGGCAAGGTGCAGATGGAGCATCTGAGCAACCTCTTGCCGCATCACCCGTCCGCTTGGCGACGTCGTCTCGGCAGGTACCATGTCGGTAAGTGCAGGAGAACCTTCGACCGCATGGTTGGTCACTTCTCGCCCGGCGTTGCGTTTCTCTGCTCCCAAGTGCCGCTGATGGGTGCTGAGCACGTTGTGGCGGAGAATGTTCCGCAACCATGCCAGCAATTGAGCCACATTGTCGCCGCGAAACGCAGGAAAGTCGCGTTGTGCTTCCAAGAAGGTAGTCTGCACGACATCGGCGGGATCGAGGCGCTGGCGCAAGCGAGGATCCAAGTAGCGGCGAGCGAGCACCAGGAGGTAGGGCCGGTACTGATCAAGCAATGATCCTAGCGCGTCACGATCACCGTTTCGGGCGGCTTCCAGCAAGCGCTGATGTGAGGAGGTCGACACGTTAATTCCCAACTCGATGTAAGAAAACGACGCTACCTGCGCGCCGAACCGCGCTGGCCTACCGATGCGGTGGTCCACCGTCGCGTTACTGGCTGCCAGCCAGCAAGCTGGCAGTCGAGGTGGAAGGCAGGCCACAAGCGCTACCGTCGTCAATCGTCCATTGTAGTCGAGCTGTCGTCGAGACAAGCACCGGGAAAGAGACGGGCAATGCACCTGCGCTGCCAATGGCGTGCGGGAGAACAAATTCCGCTCTATGCCCGGGGGGGTATAATGGCCCCGGGCTATAATGGACGAGTCAGGTTGATTAACGTTGAGGGGCAGCAGCTTGGCGAGCACACACAACGTGGCACGGGTGACATTTCAATAATGCAGAGTGATTCATGTATCTCCGGATGGCAAAGCGGTTGATCGTCGAGACGGACAAACGGTTGTTATGGAAACTGGTCTATCTGGCCGGCTGGAAGGGATTTCGCAGCGTCCAGGCCCACAAGAGACGTCTGAAAAAGGGGGAGTTTTTTCCTCCTTTCCTCTACCTCTCCATAATCAACAGTTGCAATCTCCGTTGTCAGGGATGCTGGGTCGACGTGACCGCCAAGCAGACGAAGATCGACCTGGATAGCCTCAATCGTACGGTCAACGAGGCCAAGGCGATGGGCAATGCGTTCTTCGGCATCTTGGGGGGCGAACCGTTTCTGCATAAAGAGCTTTTGGATTTTCTCGCTACCCACCCGGATGCCTATTTTCAGGTTTTTACCAACGGCCACTTTATCACCCCTGAGGTCGCCCGACGTTTGAAACAGCTGGGCAACGTCACACCGCTGATCAGTGTCGAAGGAACGGAGATTGTCAGCGATCAACGACGGGGCAAGCCAGGTGTGCTCAGCAAGACGATGGAAGGCCTTCACAACTGCCTGGAAAACAACATCCTCACCGGCGTGTGCACCAGCGTTTGTAAGACGAATATCGACGACTTGGTGCAAGAACGGTGGGTCGATCGCCTAATCGACATGGGCGTTTTCTATTGCTGGTTTCACGTCTACCGCCCCATGGGCCCCGACCCGCAACCCGAGCTGGCCTTGAGCACTGAACAGTTGCGCCGGGTGCGCCAGTTCGTGGTGGATATTCGGGCAACCAAACCCATTATCGTCATCGACGCCTATCATGATGCCGATGGTCAGGCGCTATGCCCCGCCGTGACCGGCTTCACCCACCATATCGGCCCAGGAGGGGATATCGAACCGTGCCCCATCATCCAATTGGCGACCGAAAGCATCCACGATCAGCGCCCTTTGCGAGATGTCTTCAATGGTAGCCAATTCCTGCGGGAGTTTCGCGAGCTGACGGCTCAGCACACCCGTGGCTGCGTCGTGTTGGAACGCCCCGATTTGTTGTTGCAGTTGGCTGAAAAACACGGGGCACGTGATACGACGCAGCGTCAGCAGGTGTTCAACGAATTGAGGGCAACTCAGCCGCGACGCTCCCAGTACGTCCCCGGAACGGAGATCCCCGAGCGAAGCTGGGCAGTCCGCCTGGCCAAACGTTTGGTGTTCAACGATTTTGGCACCTATAGCAAACATTTTGCGCCCCAACGTTGGGTGGATCCCGATGCGACGCTTCGGCCGCAGGATAAGGTACCGGGCGAACGTCGACTCCCGGTTGTCCAACCGGCTCACGGTGAGGAACAGGTACGATGATGCTCGGCGCCATGCGGTGGATGATCCACGCCATCGTTTGTCCATCGGGCGTCGGGGAACGGACGCACCCAGTGAGAACGTAGTCACCGAAGATGAATCGAGCTGATGATCCCGACATTCTTCAGTCGGTGATGCTTCACGACCGCCACCGACTGTTACGCCAATGGCGTAGATTGTCCTCCCATGGGGCGCCAGAAGCCATCGCCCAATGGCATCGTCGTGCCGAGCAATCGCGGCGGCTGTGTGAACAACGCGCTGCATCGGTGCCGGCCGTGCATTATGACTCCCAGCTCCCCATCGTCGCTCATCGCGAGCAAATCCTGGCGACTCTCCAACAGCGACAGGTGATCGTCGTGTGTGGCGAAACGGGGTCCGGCAAGAGCACTCAGTTGCCCAAGTTTTGCCTGGAGGCGGGACTGGCCGCACGAGGCATCATTGGCCACACCCAACCGCGAAGATTGGCCGCCCGCGCCGTGGCATCGCGGTTGGCGGAAGAATTGGGCACCGACGTTGGGTCATTGGTCGGATACAAAATTCGCTTTTCCGATATGACCGCCCCGACCACCTTGGTCAAGGTAATGACCGATGGCATCGTGTTGGCGGAAACGCAGAGCGATCGTTTTCTCGAGCAGTACTCCTGCCTGATTGTCGACGAAGCGCATGAACGCTCGTTGAATATCGATTTTCTTCTCGGCTACGTGAAACGTTTACGCAGCCAACGTCGGGACCTGAAAATCATCATCACCTCGGCCACGATCGATCCGCAGCGGTTCGCTGAGCACTTCGCGGACGAAGCAGGTCCCGCACCGATCATCGAAGTATCGGGAAGGAACTATCCGGTCGAGGTTCGCTACCGCCCTCTTACCGATGTTGACGACGAGCCCGAGGGACTGCAGCGAGCGATCGCCTCGGCGGTGGAGGAACTGCAGGCGGAGGGAGCAGGCGATACGCTGGTCTTCCTTCCTACCGAACGCCACATTCGGCAGACGTCCAAATACCTCCGCGGCATGTTGACCCAGCGCGGATGGAGCCAGCGCTACGAAATCTTGCCCTTGTACGCACGGTTGAACGAGGCCGACCAGAACAAAATCTTTCATCCTGGTTCCCAAACACGCCTGATCTTGGCGACCAATGTGGCCGAGTCTTCGATCACGGTACCGAGAATCCGCTATGTCATCGACAGCGGCCAGGTGCGCATCAACCGGTATGCTCCCCGCAGCAAAGTGCAGCGCTTGCCGATCGAGGCCGTTTCGCAGGCGTCCGCCAATCAGCGCACCGGACGATGCGGACGCCTGGGACCAGGGATATGCATCCGCTTGTACAGCGAAGAGGATTTCAACCAGCGTCCCAAGTACACCACACCCGAGATCCGCCGCAGTGATCTGGCGGCCGTGCTGCTCCACAGCCTCATGCTGGCTCTAGGTCCACTGGAAGAATTTCCCTTGATGGACCAGCCCAGCGGTGAAGCCTTGCGCGACGCCCAGCGTACCTTGCGCGAACTTGGCGCGGTGGACGATGGCGGACGATTAACCCCCTTGGGACGAAAACTCGGCGGGTTGCCATGCGATCCACGGATCGGGCGGATACTGCTGGAGGCCGCAGAGCGGAGATGCCTCAACGACATGTTGATCATCGCCGCCGCGTTGGAATGTCCCGACATTCGCCGGCGTCCCGAAGCGCGGCAAGCGGAAGCCGACCAGGCCCATCGCCGCTTCGCAGATCCACAGAGCGATTTCCTCGGGCTATTGCGCCTGTGGCGCTTTTGCAACCATCTGCAAAAGAGCCTCAGCCGGAGTCGGTTTCGACGCGCCATGGAGGAGAATTTCTTGTCTCTCCCCGGGTACTGGCAGTGGCGGGAGACGATCCAGCAATTGCGCGACCTGATGCGCCGGGCCGGAATGCCGGGGGACGACGCGACGATGGAGCTGCCTCCTCTTGGAGCCTCCGACCACGGCATCGGAACGATCGAAGGCAGCGAAAAAGCAGGGGCAGGAAAGCATCGACATCGACGCGGCACACACCGTCCGCCGTGGCCCGGCGGCTACGAAGCCATTCATCGCTCACTCTTGGCCGGGCTGCTGCGCGGCGTGGCCATGCGGCGTGAGGGGGGCGAGTATCTGGCCGCTGGCGGATTGACCGCCAGGCTGTGGCCCGGTTCCGGCCTCTGCTCCACCCCTCCCTCTTGGGCGGTGGCCGCAGAATTGGTCGAAACGGGTCAACGCTATTTACGGACGGTGGCGGCCGTCGACCGACTGTGGATCGAAGAGGCGGGAAGCCCGCTGCTCAAGCATCGTTACACCGATCCGCACTGGAGCAAGAAAACTGGCTCGGCCATGGTCTACCGCAGTAGCACGTTGTTCGGGTTGCCGGTGGTCACTCGTCGCCGCGTCCCCTTAGCACCGGTGGATCCCACTGCCGCGCGGGCCCTGTTCATCGAAGAAGGACTAGTCGCCGGACAATTGCAGTGCGAGGAAGCCTTCTATCGCCACAATCAAGAAATGCTGGCGGATGTCGTCGAATTGGTACATCGCACCCGACAGACCACTGGCATCGCCGATCGCTACGATTTGATAGCTTTCTATCAGCAGCGGTTGCCGCCGGAGGTCGTCGACATGAAATCCCTCCGTCGCTGGCTGCACCATTGTGGAGCGTCCCCGGAGCCGAACAGGCTGTACTTTCGGGCTGAGGATCTGGTACGTTCCGACGCAGGCCTCGATCGTGTGGATCGTGAGTTCCCCAACGTGATCGACCTGGCCGGCGCCTCCTATCCCTTGCGCTACCGATTCGAACCGGGGGAAGAGCGAGATGGTGTTACGATGCAAGTACCGTCGACCGCGCTGCGTCAACTGGATGAGCAGCTGCTCGAGTGGTTCGTCCCCGGTCATCTGGTGGAAAAGATCCACTTCCTGATCCGCGCGCTGCCCAAGAGCGTCCGTACGGCGCTGGTCCCCGCCAACGAGAAAGCGCAACAACTGGCCGACGCCGTGCGCCCCCACGCCTACACCGCGCCGTTTCTTCCCACGTTGGCCAAAGCCATGTCCGTATTGACCGGCGAGACGATTCATCCCTCGATGTTCGACCGGTCCAAAGTGCCGGACTATCTGCGATTTCGCATGGAAGTGATCGATACCGAGGGTCGACCGCTAGCCAGCGGTCGGAATTTGGAAATCCTGCAGCATCAGTGTGCCCCGGCCAATGCGGAAATTGACTTGCCTGACACCAGAATCGTCGCCCAGGCGGCTGGCGGTACGATCACTCTCAGCGACTTTGCTGGCGTGCCGCAGCCGGCGATCGTGCAGCAAGCTGGGGTCCGCAGTCAGGTGTTTCCGGCCCTGGTGGACTGTGAAGATCATGTCGAATGGCGATGGCTGGATAACCCGCGCGATGCCGAGCACCGTACGTTCCAAGGATGGGTGCGTCTCTTTTCTCAACACTATCGCCGACAATTGCGTCGCCATATCGACCATTTACCAACCATCGACCAGGCGGCGTTGAAGTTGGCCTACTGGCTGCCGGGACGAGACGTGCGGGAAGAAGTCCAATTGCTCACCGCGCGAATCGCCTTCCTCGAAGGCCAAGCCATGCCACAGTCACGCGAGGACGTCGAACGGTTGGCGGCCGAGTCGGTGCGCCGCATCTCGGTCGCGGTGCAAGACGTGTCCCGATGGCTGCCTAAATTGAGCGAACATGCGCACGGCGTTCGCGCGCTGCTGGAATCCGTTCCGGCCAGTTGGCGGGAGGTCGAGGAAGATGTGCACCAGCAATTAGCTGCTCTGTTCGGCAACGACTGGATGCGCACCACGGCGTGGACTTACCTCCAAGAGTTCCCCCGTTACCTGCAAGCGATTCGCTTGCGCTTCGAGCGGCTGCAGTCGGCCGGGTTGGAGAAAGATCGTCGCGCCGTCGCTTCGGTCTCCATGTTGCTCGACCGCTACCGGGAGGCGGTGGCACAGTGCGGCGCGGCGCGAGTGCCTACTGAGCTGGAGACCGCGCGATGGATGATTGAGGAATACCGCGTTGCTCAATTCGCCCAACGCTTAGGAACTCGCATGAAGGTATCGGAAAAGCGGATTCTGCAGTTGCTCACTTGAGCCTCGCCTGCGGCGCGCGGGCGACGACGAAGAAGCCACCGGCGAACCAGCAGCGCCACCTGGAGCGTGACGACGCTACCTGACAGGCCGTAGGGTCGATCGGGAAAAACTCAGCCGACGCGAACCCCGCCACACGAAGATCGGCGGCTAATTCTCCCCTCAGGAAACGATGCATGAACATGCGCGGAATGCCGCGGTAGCAATAGACGATATCGCCGATTTCTGTTGCGGCTCCCCGCAATCGCTCTTGCAGCGCCCCGGCGAGCCGCCGCCACCCACCAGGTTCCCACAGATCCCGCAGCAGATGATGGACGTGCACAATCAACGGACAGCCGGGACGAAGAATGCGTCGGCAATGAGCAAGCACCGCTCGGCGATTGGAACGCCCACGGATCATCCCCAAGCTACTGAACATACAGGCCACCCCATCCACCGAGTCCGCGCGCAGACAGCCTAGCTGGACCATATTGGCGCGCAACGAACATACCTCTTCGCGGTGGTCCACCAGTTTCGCCGTGGCGACACGGAGCATGGCAGTGCTCAGATCAACATTGACAAAACGATAGCCACGGGGGACGAAATGTGCCGCCAATCGTGCCGAACCACACCCCAGGTCCACGATGATCGGTGGATCGGCACCTCCGGCCGGCGGCAGATGCTCCTGCAAAAATGCCACATCCAATTGCAACAGGGGGTGATCGCGGAAGTACTGATCGTAATCGTTAGCGATCTGCGGTGAGTTCACATAGTCCCACGTGCCACCATGGACTCCCGGTGGAAGCTGCCAAACAGGGCGACGAACCATAGCGATTCCTTTACGGAGGCTGATCCTTCCGTTATCAGCACACAACGGCACGATATGCCCCGCCGGGCGGCAGAAGCATCGACACCGGAGTAAGATGGGCCTTCCGCCGACCTGCTTCCCGGCTCTGTCGGCTCTTTCTGCCCGCTTTACAGGCCCCAGCCGAGCAGTAAAACGATAGCCAAGAGCGTCGGGGGGTACAAGCACGAGGTGGCGGTCCACTGTGGATCGATTGATCACGACAAGGCACGTACAGGAGCCCCACGAGAGCTCCACAACATCAAACTCGATAGGACTTGGGAGACAGTACAGTGGCAGTGAGAATTGCAATCAACGGGTTTGGCCGCATTGGACGGTTGACGTTTCGTAACTTGATGGAGCGTTCCGATGAGTTCGAAGTGGTCGCCATCAACGACCTGACGGACAACAAGATGCTGGCCACGCTACTGAAGTACGACACGATTCATGGTCGCTATCCTGGCGACGTTTCCTCCACCGATTCCCACATCGTGGTCAACGGCAAAAAGATCTTGGCCCTCAGCGAACGGGATCCTGCCAAGCTGCCGTGGAAGGAGCACAATGTAGACATTGTCATCGAGAGCACTGGCATCTTCACCGCCCGTGCTACCGACGCCAAGCCTGGGTACGACACCCATTTGGCCGCCGGAGCGAAGAAGGTCATCTTGAGTGCTCCAGCAAAGGACGGTGCTGATTTGACCTGCGTGATCGGCGTCAACGACGATAAGTTGACGGCGGAGATGAACTGCGTATCCAACGCTTCCTGCACCACCAACTGCCTGGCACCGGTAGCCAAGGTGCTGCATGAGACGTTCGGCATCGAATCGGGCCTGATGACAACCGTCCACGCCTATACCAATGATCAGAATGTGCAGGACCAGCCGCACCGGGATCCCTATCGGGCTCGAGCGGCGGCACAAAACATCATCCCCACCTCGACCGGTGCTGCCAAAGCCGTGGGGTTGGTGATTCCGGAATTGCAAGGCAAGCTGACTGGTATCGCCATGCGTGTTCCCGTCGGTACCGGTAGCGTGGTCGACCTGACGGCCAATTTGGCCAAAGAAACCACGGCCGAGGAGATCAACGCAGCCGTTCGCCAAGCGGCGGAAGGACCGCTGCAAGGAATCCTTGCTTATACCGAGGATCCGATCGTGAGCTCCGATATCATCCACGATCCTCACAGCTCGGTATTCGCTGCCGATTTCACCCAGGTACTGGGAGGCAACGGCAAATTGGTGAAGGTCATCAGCTGGTACGACAACGAATGGGGCTACAGTTGTCGGACGGCGGACCTGTGCTCACGGCTGGCGAAATTCCTGTAACGGCAACTCTGGCCACCACGGGTCGAGCCGTTGATGGTTTGACGGTCAACCGGCGGGAAATTGGCGGCAGTACTCGTACACAGCCATCGCGGTGGCGGTGACGACGTTGTAGCTAGCCGGTTGGCCGTATACCGGAATCTCCACGGTATCGTCGACCAGTCGCAGTAGCTTGTCGGTCAGCCCTTCCCGCTCGGAACCGATCAACAGTACCGTCCGACGCTCGTAGCGGTACTCGTAGAGACACGTCGAGTTGGTCGTTTGCTCCAGGCCGACGCAGCGATAGCCCTGGTCACGAAGCTCCTGGATCGGCGGCGCCAAACTGCGTCGTCGATCGACACGCACTACGTCGATGGCATCGCGAGCGATCTTGGCATCGATCCGCTGGGGGCCGTTATAGAGCATACGGGTAATCCCGGCACAACCGGCCAAGCGGACCAATCGACTTAGATTGACACCGCTGCGCATGGGACTGACGGCCAGGATGAGCGGTCGCGGTTGTGGCAACGGCAGTGGTGCACGATGCCGTACATGTTCAAAGCGTTTCATGATGCCTGCAGTTGTTGATAATCTTGTTGGACGCGTTCGAGTACCCGGCGAGGTAGAGGGAGGAGGAACCGCATCGTCGCCACGATATCGGCACAACCCTGCTCATGAAACCAGCACAAGGACTGGCGGTACAGGTCCTTGACTGCTGGAGTCCAGTCGGTGGCCACCACGGCGTTCAACCGAACCGCATGCACCATGAGCATATGCTGATGCCGCATCAAGCGTCCAGCCACAAACTCGATGCGGTCGCTGTTGATGCTCATCCCCTTCCAACCGTCCACCGCTAATTCAAACGCGTCGGCATAGGTCGTATAGGTTGTTGCTGAAGATCGGCGCAATCGCCGGATCGTTCTTTGCGGAGCGGAAGCGCGGCGACGTCCGCCAGCTTTCCACTCCCACAGGTTCAACTCGGTGCTCAACCGAGCCCACAAACTCAGCCACTGGTAGTGGGGTGACAGGTAGAGGTATTCCCGATGCACCGCCGGCCACTGCGACTCGAGCGTTTCCCAGGCGGCCGCGACATCTTGCCGGTACAGGGATCGGAAAATGTGGGACAGCCACCAGAAGAAGCGGGGCGACTGGAAGCTTGGATCGGCGATGGCCACCACGGCTTCATCCAGCGCTGCATCGATTCGTTCTGCATCGCCGACAAACAGATCCCCCCAATAGATGGGCCCCACGTTCCCGAACAATTGCGAAATTCGATCGGCATGGGCGGAAGTCTCGTGCCGCAGATGCTCCGTCACTTGTCGCATCCGTTTGATGTCGCCCCCATACCATAACGCAGCGATGCGCAACCACTGGGCGAATCGTCGTTCCCACTGCACGTTGCCGCCGGGACGCGACAGCCCTTGGATCGCTCGCGCCGCTCCACGTTCAGCCGAACTCCACCGACCGGCGAGGATGGACCAGACGGCTCGAGTCAAATCGTACTGGCATCGCGTATCACCAGGCTCCGTCGAGCGAACCAACTTCGCTCCTTGACGCAACCATTGCACGGCCAACGGGCGCCAGCGGCGCCCGGCAAGCGATAACAGCAGCCCCGCGTTGATCAACAGCAGGCCGCGATCGGCGTCGGTCCCCGTAGATTGAATGAGTCGCAGTTGCTGCAGTAGGATCTCCGGTCCCAAGCGACTGTCGAGAAACGTGGTGGGAAGCGGGATTCTGGCCAAACAACGCTGGGACGTCGTAAACTCTCGCGAGGGATGAGGGGCCAGTTTCCAACCTCGCCAGTGCCTCAACGCTTGCCATAAGACGCGGATGCGCAGAGAAGTTGCATGCCACTGATTGCCCCGCCGAGTCCGGTCGGCGAACTTTGGCACTTGCGAACAGCTCTGTAAGCGGCTCAAACCACGCTCTAACTCTCCACTACGAATCCATTGCTCACCAGCCAGCGCCCAGAACTCGGCCTGTTCTCCCGGGTCGTCCGCTTGTTGCGCCAAGCGATCGTACAACTTGGCCGCCAACCCTGCTTGTCCCGCACCCGCCGCACAGGCGGCGCGCAGCACCTGTAGCTGCTTGCGTTGCTCAGCATCACGCACGGCAGCCGGGTGGTCGGCGCGAGTAAAGAACTCCAGAGCACTCGCGTAATCGCCCGCCGCGTAATGCTGACGCCCGGCCTCCAAAAAGCAAGCCGCTGCCTCGCGAAAGCTTTGCGCAGCAAAATAATGCTTCGCCATGGACACCCAAGGGGGCGGAAACTGGCACGATAACATCCGTGCCAGGCGATAATGGCGTCGCTGCTGACGACTCTCGGGCATCCGTTGCAGGATCGGAATCCGAAAGGCGTCGTGCGACAAATAGACACCTTGATCCCATGCCTCATCCGTTGCCCGCAACCATCCCTGGCGAGCCAGCGATTCTAGCGCATCTTGCAGTTCACTAGGCGGAATCCGTGAAACCATCTGCAATTGTTGAAAGGTCAGTGGCTGCTCGGCTATCGACAGGTACTGCAAGATGGTCTCGGCCGGCAGCGGAAGAAACTCGACCTCCTCTGTGGAACGCGACCTGCTACCACCTAACGTTGGCCGCTCAAGCTGCCTTCGCTCCATCTCGGCGACGCGCGCGCGCACCAGCTCCTTGATCAGGAAGGGGTTGCCCAACGATTGGGCAGCGACGAACTCGATCATACTTTCGCTGAGCGATTTCCCGGTGCGTTGCCCCACTTGCCGTGCCAGTTGCAACGCCACAGAGGGTGGGAGGGGCGGAACCTCCACAAGGTGAAACGGATCGGACGCGGCTTCCGGCGCTGACACGGACCGTTCCGCCCGGGCAAGCGTTTGCTGGAACGCATCGGCACGGGCACTATCCACCGTGAGGACTACCAGGCCACGAAAGGCCTGCTGCCTGGTCAACTTCTGCAAAAACCGCAGGCTGCGCTCGTCTCCCTGATGGGCATCGTCGATGATGAACAGCAACGGTCGGATCTGCGCGAGCTGGATCAAGCACTCTATCAATTCCTGCTCAACCGAACTCCATGAAGTGGCGGGATAGCTGCCGCTTCCTGATGCCAGACTGGAGGAGGACTCCTCGGTGATCATCCGCCCCATCGCCGGAAAAACCAGTGGCACGGCCTCGCACTTCCCCAGGCAACCCTGCAAGCTCTGCCGCAACCGTTCGTCCAACCTCACTGCCTCGCTCAATTCCAACAAGAGGCCATTGAGCAGCCGGTGGGGCGAATGATCGTGCCGTGAGCAGCCCACCATGACCGGTAACCACTCGGTCGTATCGATCGTGGGGAACCAGTGTTGCAACAAGCTGGTCTTGCCGGATCCAGCATCTCCTTGCAATAGCACCCATGCGGTCGGGGCGGACGGGGAACGGAGGAGAAAATCGCGCAACGTGTGCAGCAGATCGTCTCGGCCGACCAGCGGCTCCATAGGGGTGATGGCCGTGGGAGGATTGCCGAGGCGTTGGAGAATCGTGTGGCCGGTGGGGCGTGCTTGAGGGGCGTTTTCCAGCAAGGCCAGGCATAGCTCGGCCAGGTCCGTCGGGCAGGCGGAAGAACTCAACCGGTCCTGCAACTCCGACGCCGTGGAAAAAAGTGGCTTCTCGTTCGCCGATGCCGATGGTGCCACCAGGTGATCGCCGGTGATCAGTTCGTACATCATCATCCCGAACGAATACCAGTCGCTGGCCCGCGTCGGCGGCTCTCCATTGACGATTTCGGGAGCCAGATACTGCAAGGTTCCCATCAAGGGCTGGCTGGTTCCCTCCCGACTGGCCAACCCCAAATCGAGCAGTTTAGCGCGTCCGCGTTGATCGATCATCACATTGGAGCATTTTACATCGCAATGCAATACCCGATGATGGTGCAAATAATGGATGGCCGAAGCGATTTGTGCCAGAGCGCCGCGGAGATATTTCCAGGCATGTTGCGGATGCTTCTGCTGTACACGGTCGAACCACCTCCGTATCAGCCGCCCCTCAACCAGCTCCATGGAAAAATAGTAGTGGCGACCGTCCTGGAACGCATCGTAGAGGCGCACCAGATTGGGGTGGTTCAGGCGGGAAAGCCAGAAAAACTCTTCGGTGAAGCGGAACACGCTCCACGCATCATTGCGCCGCATCACCTTGACTGCTACTTGCGCGGCACTGCGCAAATCTACGGCCGCGTAGACATACCCCATGCCGCCGCGCCCCAACTGCCGTAACAACAAAAAGCAGTTCAACGTCGCTGGCAATGGCAAGGAAGCGATGGAGGCCTGCACTTCTGCATCCTTCACCGTCGAATCCCCGGCGGCCACTTCGATGACGCTATCCTCGGTTGCTTGGCTGGTTAGACGCCGATCGGTGAGCGCGAGCAGGTGGTGCAGCCGCTGCTGAGCCACTTCGTCCCCCGCGAGCAGCGGCAGGTAGGTTTCCGGGGTGGGAGAATCGGTATCGTGACGCAGTCGGCAGGCGAACTCCAATACACAGAGCGTGATCAACGAATCGGGATTTTTTCGCAGCTCCGGAAATCGCAGCAGCAGCAATTCGACGGTCGGACGAATGCGCTCGTCATCCTCCTCGACACGAAAGCCGAGAGGAGCGGAAGCAGGCGACAGGGCATGGGGAGTTACTTCAGCCAGATCACTACCGGCCGCCACCGGCGGCTGGTAGACAAACTCCACCTCAGCACACAGGAGCCTTCCCAATAATCGTCCCCGCAGACGAGGATCGACGCGTTCCAGGTAAGCCTGGATGCGTCCCGGATCAAAACCCCGCCATTGGTGGCGGAATTCTACTTCCAGTTTGGCAACTAACGCATGGTCCGAGCTACTCACTACCTGGGCTCCTGATCGAGGTTCTTCACCTCGATTGTAACCCACCGCAGCGCCGTTCCATGGCAGAGATCACCGGAATTGTCCCGGATCGCAACCTCGCAAAGCGATAGATGCCGCCACTGCGTACGGTGGCCAGTCGCCCCGAACAGACGCCGCCCGTGACAAATGGCAGGTACCGAACGCCCTCAAGCGATTACCGCTTTGGCCTCTTCGACAATGCGCTGCGCTGTAATGTTGAAATACTGGTACAGCTCTTGATAAGGTGCAGAGGCCCCGAACGAGTTCATGCCCACGAATCGCCCTTCGTCCCCCAGATACTTTTCCCATCCTTGCTTGACAGCCGCTTCGCAAGCCACCCGGGCTCGACACGAGGACGGAAGGACACTTTCGCGGTACTCGGCGGGCTGTTGATCGAAAAGCTCGTGGCAGGGAAGGCTGACCACGCGCGCTCGCACCCCGTCGGCCGCCAATTGCTGTTGGGCTTCCAAGCACAGGCTCAGTTCGGAGCCAGTCCCGAGGAGCAGGCACTGCGGCTCCCCTTCGCAATCGCTTACCACATAACCGCCGCGAGCCGCCCCTTCGGCCGATGCATACTTGCTGCGGTCGAGAGTGGGTACGCCTTGGCGAGACAAGACCAAGGCCGCCGGGTGCTCCTTCAACTGCATGATCACGCGGTAGCAGGCGGCCACTTCGTTGGCATCAGCGGGGCGAAAAACATACAGCCCAGGAATGGCTCGACAGGCGGCCAAGTGCTCTACCGGCTGATGCGTAGGCCCGTCTTCCCCCAGACCGATGGAGTCGTGCGTCAGCACATAGAGGACTGGCAGTTTCATCAAACTGGCCAATCGCATCGATGGCCGCATGTAGTCCGTGAACACGAAAAAAGTCGCTCCGTACGGACGCAAGCCACACAGTGCCATACCGTTAAGGGCTGCGGCCATGCCGTGTTCGCGAATTCCAAAATGAAGGTTGCGCCCGTGATAACTACCGGCCTCGAAATCGTCCTCGTTCTCCAACAGCGTCATCGTACTGGGAGCCAAGTCGGCCGAACCACCAACCAACCACGGCAGGTGAGGAGCGATCATGTTCAGCACTTTGCCACTGCTAACGCGGGTGGCCATGCCTTTGGCATCGGCCGGGAATTCGGTGATGCCAGCATCCCAGCCGGCAGGCAGTTCCTTGCGGAAAATCGCATCCAACTGCGCCGCCTCTTGCGGGAATTTTTCTTTGTACTCGGCAAAACGCTTCTCCCACGCCTCACGGCTCTGGGCGCCACGCTGCCCCATGGTGTTTTGGAAATACTCAACCACTTCCGAGGGCACGAGGAATTTTGCGTCTTCTGGCCAGCCGTAGGCCTTCTTGGTCAAACGAATTTCTTCCTCACCCAACGGAGCGCCGTGAGCGGCATGCGAATTGGCTTTGTTCGGCGAGCCGTAGCCGATGACGCTGCGTACGATGATCAGCGTCGGACGATCCTTACACGCTCGAAAAGCTTGCAGCGCCGCGTCCATCGCCTCCAGGTCGTTGGCATCTTCGACACGGACCGTATTCCAACCCAGCCCTTCGAAGCGGCGGGCGACATCTTCACTAAAGGCTAGATCCGTTTCCCCCTCGATGGTGATTTTGTTGTCGTCATAAATCCAACACAGATTGTCGAGCTTGAGATGGCCAGCCAGAGAAGCGACCTCGCAAGAAACCCCCTCCATCAAGTCCCCATCACTGCACAATGCGAACGTATCGAAATCGAACAACTCCAACCCAGGGCGGTTGTATCGCGCGCCCAACCACTTCGCAGCGATGGCCATCCCCACGCTGTTGCCTACTCCCTGACCCAGGGGGCCGGTAGTGGTCTCGATCCCCGCTGCCTCTCCATACTCGGGATGCCCGGCGCAGGGGCTGTGCAGTTGCCGGAATCGCTTGATATCGTCCAAGGTGATGGAGGGACGATCGAGAACCTGCCCTGACTGGTCGACCGCTCGAATCCCTGCCAAGTGAATCAGCGAATAGAGCAACATCGAGGCATGACCACAAGAGAGCACGAATCGATCGCGATTGGGCCACAGCGGAGCCGCGGGGTCGTAGCGCAAATGCTCGGTCCACAACTGAAACGCCACTGGGGCCAGCGCCATCGGAGTCCCTGGGTGCCCGCTATTGGCCGCTTGCACGGCGTCCATGCTCAGCGTTCGAATCGTGTCGATTGCCAGTTTCTCGATAGTGGGGGTGCTCACGCTCATGCCATCAAACTCTTCTAATTCGTACCCAGTCCGGTGTTGCCCATAATGGAAAATATGGCTATCGCCCTCATTTGGTGGCGAAGATACCCCGGTTTCTCTATTCCTGCAAGCTGCGATACCTGGTATCCCTTCAATTGGAGGTAGACTGTAAAAGTGGTCCGCGACGGACGTGCCCCTTTCCACGGTGCTCGATTGCACCCCAAAAATTTCTTGCGCCAAGGGAATAATCCACCGGCTCCCACGGTTCCTTACTGTCGAGGCGGGCGAACCAATTGACCAAGAACGACACTCCTCACGGCCCTAAGGCACGTCGAGATCGGATGGCAGTAGACCAATTGCAGGTAGGCGAACCGATACGGTCCACAGCCGAGGAAGTACCGAGCGGCGAGCAGCCGTCCCCAGCGCTCGGCCAGTCCATGGTGACGATCGACGAATTGGTGGCGGCGCACCATCGTACCGTCTACCGCTACGCCTATTGGCTCAGTGGCTGCCCAGCGACGGCTGAAGATGTGACTCAGGAGACGTTCCTGAAGGCCATGCGTGGGCTCGCAGGACTGCTGGATCCCGGTGCCGCTCAAGGATGGTTGCTGCGCATCGCTAGGAATGAATTCTTGCGGATGAAGCAGCGGCAACAGCGGTTGCTTGCCGGAGTCGACACGTCGGAAGTCCAGTCCCGAGAGCAGGATATCGCGGGTCAATTGGAGGAGCGGGATTGGGTGCACGCTGCCTTGGCGGAACTGTCCGAAGAGTTTCGCACGGCAATCCTGATGTTCTATTTTGAAGAGTTATCCTACGCGGAGATTGCCCGTGAGCTGCAGGTTCCCATCGGTACGGTGATGAGCCGCTTGAATCGGGCCAAAGCACACCTCAAACGCAAATTCCTGCACCGGCACGGCGATGATCCCACGCCAACCGCCCTCCACGCCGACCGGCCGTCGGGCGAACACGCTGACGAGGTACGATGAATGAGTGACAACAGCTTGTCGAAAAGAAGGGAGACAGGGATGGAGCCCTGGGAAATGGCCCTCGTGGACGCCTTGCGTCAACCTCTGGTGCCCGATGGCCTCGCCAGTCGCATTTTGGAACGGTGCCATTTGGAACAGCGCCATGTCGCTGCCGTTGGCTTGCACCGAGAAACGGCAATGGCGAGCAAACCATCAGGGGCCGGGCACCTCGCACCAGGTGCCGACTTCCCCTCGGCCGGGCCTGCGGATCCGCTTGCTGCGAGTGAAGCGCGGTCGAGTCCATCACGCCATCATCGGCCGGCAACGAATCGGCGCTGGCTGTCCGTGCTTGTTGCCAGCGTGGCGCTGCTATTGCTCGCCATCGGCGCTGGGTGGCTACTCTGGCGTCGACCATTGACACCCGAATTGTTGGCGCGCATCGCCATCCATCAGATTCAGGAAATCGAGAAGGATGGCTGGGAGTCCCCCAGCCAGAACCAGCAGCAGCCGACCGAAGTGATGCGCCATCTCGCTGTCGCTCTCCGTCCAACCGGCTACCGCCCCTCCGCCGATGTGACCGCCATTGGCACCGGGGCAATTTGGAAATTCGAAACGGCGCGCGGCGAGCCGATTTACGTGTTCGAACTCCAGACGAACCGACCGGTACACGGAGTGCCCCAGCAGTTGCAGCCACTCCATGGCCGGAATTCCCACAGTTGGTCTGTGGCGGCAATGCAGCACAATGGCCGAATCTTGCTCGTGTGCAGTCTGCTCGACCTGCGCGCTTTGCTTCAGCCCTCCCCAATCGCCTGAGGCAGTGGTGCACTGTGCTCCCCATCGCGACGTGGAGGCTACGCCCATGCTGCGGTAGCCCGCGATGCCAAGCCCAAGTGGGCCGGTCCTCGTCCCTCATGTTCTTACCGCCTGGTTGGCATGGCGCCACCGAACCGCGTCGCGAGGAAGCGGAAGGCCGGAAACCGACCCTGCCGGCTTCTGCTCCAACGTACTGCACGGCGCCGTCGGTCTCACTACCCAGGAGCTTTCTTGTATCATTCCCCCCAGCGCCGCGGCAGGCTGCCATGAATTGCGGCCTGGAAAAACCGCTGAGGCTAACTTAATTCGGAATGAATATTATCCTCTGTTTATGGGATTTAATCGGCGGTTTATTCCATTGTTCTATCGCTGCGAACGACGACCTCTTGTGATCCGGCGCGTGGGACGAATTGGGCAGAACCACCATTCCCTTCGCCGCGGAAACTCAGCTTCCCCACAAACACCACCCCCAAACTGGCCAGCGCAAGCCATCCTAAAGCATTGCCATCGGGTGTAATTTTGCTCAGTTGAATCCAAGATCCATTAGCAGCTCAATTGTGCAATGGCTTTCAAAACGCCACTGTAATGCGACCAGGGCAACCGATATCACCCAGCGGTAAGATATTGCGTCGTGGCAGGTAATTTCGGGATGGGGTATCGTTTTCCCGCATTTTTGTTGACATCGGTTGCACGTCTTGCTACGATGCGCATCGGCTTTTTGCGGGCAAAGATGGTTTGAAGGCGGGCAAGCCAGTCGTAGCCAGTGCATTCATTCATGACGAAGTATTTAGTGCGCAAAACCTAGGAGCCACTTCCTAGTTGTTTTTGTTTTTTTCTTTCTCTGTTTCGAGGAGTTTTCTAATGCACGATGAGTCGTTGTGGAAGGGGAAGCGACGGGGCTTCACGCTCGTTGAGTTACTGGTTGTCATTGCGATCATTGGCATCCTGGTGGGATTGTTATTGCCGGCAGTACAGGCAGCGCGAGAAGCGGCCCGGCGGATGCAATGCCAGAACAACGTCAAACAGCTGGCGTTGGCTTGCCATAATTTCGAATCAGCCTTCAAGAGTTTTCCGCCAGGTATTGTCGGACCAACCGAGTCGAACAAGAACACCGATTTTCGTTGGTGGGACGACTATGCGAACAGCCCCAATATCGGGCATCTTGTGTTCTTGATGCCCTATCTCGAGATGGCAGCGATCTACCAACCGTTTAGCGACAACCGCGAGCTGAATGTGAACAAGACCTATCACGGCGCTTCGACGAGTACGCTGCCACGATTTACGCCTTGGTGGTCAACAGCCAACGGCGCGGTCAACGTTCGCAGCCCCAACTCGCAGTATCGCATTCCTGCATTTCTGTGCCCCTCCGACGATCCTTACAAGAACTCGATGGGGGAAATCGTGATGACGGGGACCTGGACGAACCCTTCTCCCGCCATCGGCCATTTGACCTTTGGGTCTACTCCCACGCAGTACGGGCGCACGAACTACGTGGGCTGCACCGGTCGCCTCGGTGGTCACATCAAATCGAGTGCGTTTTATGCACGTTACAACGGCATTTTCGGGAACCGCACGAAGACCAAGTTCGCGGAGATCACCGATGGCACCAGCAACACGTTCGCCCTTGGGGAAGTGACGGGCACGTACACCGATTGGGACGCGTTCAACCGCAGGTCGGGTCGAGAAAGAAGCTTCCTGTGGCATCACAATGGTTTGCCTACGGAATTGCATGACCCATGGTACGAACAGAATACCAGTTGGGCACATGGCTATCGCTTTTCCAGCATGCACACGGGAATTGGCAATTGGGGCATGGCCGACGGCTCTGTGCAGGCGGTGAGCACCAATATCGACTTCGAACTCTTCGTCCGGTTGTCGGCGAAGTCGGATGGAGAACAGGCCGGATTGCCTGATTAGTTGCTCCTGCCGGCGGCGCGGCGCCACATCGGCCACCGAAGTGGTGGGGATGTTGGCTTCATAAACAATCGAACGGACAACCGCTTATGAACGTTAGGAGAAATCCCAATGTGGAGATGTTCGGCTTTTATTGGTGCTCTTCTGTTGTTTGGCTGCAGCGGTAATTCTGAGCCAACGCTGCCGGAGACGGTAGTCGATGAAGAACCCAACCTGGAAATCATGAGTGGCGACGCTACGGGCGATGGAAGCAACCAGGACGGCGCCGCAGCCGCCCCATTGCGTCAACGCTAGAGGGCGAGCACTCGCTGCACTCATATCCAGCATCCACAGCAATCGTTCTGATCATTATTCAGGGCGATTGCTTTTTTATTGAAATGGATAGGAACCAGCCAAGTGGTCTACTTCGCACCTTTGCTGATAGGGGCGATTTCCGCGGTTGCAAGGGATTTCACAGGATGCCCCATGACGAGGGAATATCCGTGGGGCCTACCCTTCCCGTGATTTCTTGTGAGGCGGCGTGCGGGACTGCGAAGTAGCGTCCCGTGGAGATCAACCATGAGGTAGACCAGGCCGCTCTTTGGGGCGAGGCTGGCTAGAATCCACAACCTGGCATCTCGTTTCGACGAATCGGGAGTCGGCCCTCACGTGCCACGGGGGCAAAACGCGGCACATGCGCACCGTTGCCCATCGACGTCGAGTTTGCTGAGACAAGCATCAGTGCAACCGGGTAGCCGGTCCGCACAAGCGAACTGCCGTCCACCTCCGCCAACTCCGCTGATCGCCACCTCTGTCGCCTGTCGTCTGATTGGTGGCGCGCTTCCCCGTTCTCATCCCCTATTTAAATTAAGAGGCACGCACGAGGAACACGGCAGCCAAGTCGAGCGAGAAGGTTTTTCTCGCTGACCATCGCCCTGTTGAGGACGTGTTCTGGTTTGGACGGATCGCCGGCGACATGAGGGACTGCTCTGCGCTGGCTGAACGTGCGCGGCGCCCTTGCATGCAGCAGGAATTCCCTCTTTCAGCGTCGCCGTACCAATGCGTATAGATGATCTGAAGGAAGCACAACGTCAAGCTGCCAGCCGGAGAATCTAGTCGGAGCTACAGCAGCAATTCCACGGACGAAAAAACCTCGCGTTCCCGAGCGACAGCAAAGTAGCATCGCGGATGTGATGAAGACAACGTAAGACGATATGGTGGGAGAAGGAGGAGTGATGACCGGTGGCACGATGCATGGTTCAGGACCAAGCGAGGGAGGCAACTGGCAGACCACCTCGGCGACCAGACGCCTTTTCCAGCAGGGGGCCAATTTGGTCCGCCGTCGGTTTGCGATGCTCTTGGTCACTGTCGGCATGGTCTTATTTCCACTTGCTCCCCTGAGCATGGGACAGACCGAGTCCGGATCGTTCCATCCTCGCCGCGGAGCCACGGTGGCAACGTTGCCCTCATCCCAGCGCGTTGAAGCGGGTGTTTCCGCCGATCTGCTATCAATCTATCAAGCGACCAAGTCCGCTCGCACGCCCGAGGAGGTGACCGAGATTATCGATCGCTGTCGCGACATTCACCGAGCATCAGACCGCTCTGCGGTCGATCGCGAATACGCACAGCAACTTCTGGCGTGGGGCCTCAACCGCCGGGGCGAGTTGCGCAGCACGATGGCCAACCAGTTGGCGTTGGATGGTCAGTACGGGGAGGCGCGGGAGTGGGATACGAAAGCACGCCAGGATTTCGCCGAGGCGGTCGAATTAGAACCGGAGAATTGGCGTAGCCGGCACAACCTGGCCATCGCCTTGGCGATCGACGGAGATTTCTCATCGGCCCTTGAGCACATTTCGCGTGCGCTCGAGCTGAATCCGAACTACGCCAATGCCTACTTCAATCGTGCGGAGTTTTACTTCGAACTAGGTAGATTTGACGACGCCGCATCCGATTACCAACGGGCCCTCGAGTTGAATCCAGAGGATGCCCAAGCTTTCAACGGGCGTGCGCATTGCCGCTTTCTCCTGGACGATCTCGAACACGCCTTGGAGGACTACCAACAGGCGGTGCGACTGGCTCCGACAGACGCAGCCATGCGCCTCGACTTGGCGGACATGTATCAGTACCTGGGCAAGTGGGAGGCAGCGGCGGAGCAATATCGGGAAGCGGTGAAACGGAACCCTCAGGACGCTCGTGCGTACCACCATGCGGCATGGTTGATGGCTACCTGCCCCGACGCAGGCATTCGCAATCCGCAGTTGGCAGTGGCCAGTGCGCGCAAGGCGATCGAGCTCGCTGCAGAACCATCAGCGGAGCTATTGGAAACCTTGGCAGTAGCGTTGGCAGCGACCGGGGATCTACAACATTCCGTGGTTACTGCACGCGAGGCGCTGCGTCGCTGTGACGATGAACAACTCTCTCAGGATCTCCGGCGGCGCATCGCAGACTGGGAACATCGGTTGCGTAGGCCACCTCCTTCCTCATCCGAGACGACTAGCGGCCCTCCCACAGCACTTGGTCAACGCCCCTCGATGCGTACCTCCGAATCCAGTCGTCGTACACGCAAGTAATCCTCACGTCGTGTCGGTTGTGCAATCCGCGCGGCAACGGTGGCGATACCCACCCGACGGCTTGAGACCTGCTACTCATAGTGCAATGCGTCGGAGAGTTTTAAGCGAGCCGCGCGCTGGGCCGGCAGCCAGGCCGAGGCGAGTACGATGAACAAGCCCAGGACGAGGCAGCCCAACACCAATCCGGGGCGGGCACGAAACTCCACATCATGCCCCAGCACCGCCATCGCCGATTGCCCGATGGCATAGGCGACAAAAACGCCGGCCAACGCGCCGGGCACCAGCCCCAGAACGCCAAGCTGCATGGCCTGTGCTACGACCATCGTCCGTACTTGCCGGCGGGTCATGGCTACGACTCGCAGCATGCCGATTTCCCGCGTTTGTTCCAGGATGTTCATGGTCAACGTATTGACCAACCCCATCGCGGCAATGATGCAACCTAAGGCGAGCAGCATCCACAAGCTAGCGACAACCCCTTCGATGACACTGTCGATGAATTCGACCAATTCAGCGTAGGACTGCAGAATCAGCCCTTCCGATTTGCAGATCTCCGCCAAGCGTTTTTCTACTTCGGCTCGTTGATTGTCTTCGGCCGTGATGACGAAGACACTAGCGCCACCGGCGCCGAGCAATTCTTCGGCTTTCTCGGTAGTCATGTAAACCGTCAACCCTCCGGCCATGTAGTCGTTGGCAATGCCCGCAATGCGCAATTCCAGTTTGCCAGTATCCGCGGAGATGGTCAAAGTATCCCCCACCTTCAGCTTTCGCCGCTCCGCCAATACAGAGCCGACGACCACCTCCCCCTGGCGCAGGCGATCCAGGACATCGCCGGGCGCTTGATCGATCAAATCAAAAAAATTCTTCGTCCCGTCAATCAGGGGCCGAGCCACGATAAGCAGAGAATCTTCGCCGGATTGGGCGGTGACGAAACGTAGTGGAGCCACGGTCTTGACTCCAGGAATCTGGCGCAGACGCTGCCCAAGTTCGGGCGGTAGATCGGCGGACAAGCCCGTAGTGAAATCCGGTAGGCTGGCACGGACGAAGAAATCCCCGATGATCGTTCGAGAATACCAGGTGCGCACATTATCGACGTTATCCAAAATGTTCCCCGCCATGCCAGTACAAGCGCTGATGGCGATGAACAGCACTCCCACGGTTAGTGAGCTTCTGCCAATGTGGCGGAGCAGTTGGCGCTGGGCGAGCATGGCCTCGGGAGCGATCCAGGGGGCCATGGCAAGTACCAGCGCTCCGGTGGCGCGCCGGAGTATCCTGGGGACCATCAAAACACACCCGAGAAGAATCAACACGATCCCCACTACGTCGCCACCTACCGGAAGCCATTGATACACAGCAGCCACCAAAATTCCTGCCCCCAGCGGAAGCATCGTTAAGGCCGCCGGCCAACTGCGACGAATCAGCAGGGCATCGGTTGAGGTATCGATGTCACGGATAGCCTCCATCGGATGCACGCGGGCCGCTCTCCTGGCAGGCACTAAGGCGCCCACCATGGCCACAACCACGCCAACCAGACATCCCAGGACAAATGGCATGGGTGTCCAATGAACCGTCGGTAGTTCTACCTGCAACAGTCGCTCCGTCGCACCGTTGAGCAAACCCGCTCCCCAGTATCCCAACCCGCAGCCGACGACGGCAGCCAGGACGCTCAACACCAGGGCTTCAGCCAGGATCAAACCGGCCACCTGGCGTCTGGTCGCTCCCACAGCTCGCAGAATCCCTAACTGCTTCCTGCGCTCCCCTACCGCCATTTGAAACGTGTTGTAAATCAAAAAGCTGGCGATCAGGAGTGAGAATGCTACGGCCAACAACAAACCATTCTCGGTGGCATACATCGTTTCTCGAGCCATATCGCTACTGGTGCGCGGGCGTCGGACGGTAACGCCGTGCCCCTGCAACAGGTCGCGCAAGCGTTGGGCAACGACATCGACGTCCTCGGTGGGAGCCACCTTTACCAATACCAGGTCGATGTTGTTGCCCAGTCGAAAAAGCCGCTGCGCCGCGGGCAATACCAAATAGGCGGCACCGGTAAGTCCCAAGGAGGTGCTACCACTCGGATCCACCAAACCGGTGATGCGAAAATCCAGCAGGCCCCCGGCGCCTAGCAACTTGACTTCCGATCCCACCGACAGGTCCAGCGACTCGGCAAAACTGCGATCAAGCAGGATCTCATTCAGTGTTGCCGGTCGGTTGCCGGTGACGATCTTGTAATCACGAATCTCTTGATCAATCCGAGGATCGATTCCCAAGATCTGCGTGCGCGCTTTCTTCTCGCCATGAAACAACGTTCCTAGACGGCGGATGGTGGGAGCGGCAAGCTCCACTCCGGCCGTTTGGCGAATGCGAGCGAGCAACTGGTAGGCAAAGCCACCGCTGCTATCGCTTACCACCTCCAGGTCGGCCTTGCCCGAGACCGCTCGCAGCATTTCCCGTTGCGCCGCGCGCGTGGTGGCTGTAGCCAACAACACCGCCACCACACCTCCCACGCCAATCACGATGCTGAGGAAGGTGAGCACCACGCGCAGAGGACGTTGCCGAACGGCACGCCAACTGTATTTCCCTAATGCCATGCCGCTACTCGCTCACCATGGTGAACATTTCCGCCCGAGACATAACTTCCGCCGTCGGACCATCATCCTCGATGCGACCATCGCGAATCAGAATTAAACGAGAGGCCACGCGAGCAACTGCCGGTTCGTGGGTGACCATCACGATGGTTTGGTCATTTTCTTGTGCAAGGCGTTGCAAAAGGGTGGAGATTCGTTGCGATTGCCGAGAATCGAGATTGCCGGTAGGCTCATCGGCCAGCACCACCGCCGGTTGGATCGCTAGTGCCCGGGCAATGGCCACTCGTTGCTGCTCGCCGCCAGACATCGCGGAGGGAAGATGGTGGCGACGATGGGTCATGTCGACTAAGGCCAAGGTCTCTTCGCATCGCTTGGTAATCTGGTCGGCGGGGCGGCGATCCAGCTCCATGGGAAGGCGCACGTTCTCTTCCGCCGACAGATTGGGCAGAAGATTAAACGCTTGGAAGATAAATCCCAATCGGCGACGTCGCAGAATCGTCCGCTCGTCGTCACCCATCTTCGCCACGTCGACTCCCTCCAACAGCACCCGCCCATCGCTCGGTGCCTCGATGCCACCCAGGATGGTAAGCAGGGTGCTTTTTCCAGAACCGCTGGGTCCCATGATGGCGACAAATTCGCCTTTATTGATACTGAGCGAAACCCCCTGCAGCGCGGCGACCTGAGCCTCTCCCGCACCATAGATCTTCTTGACATCGATCGCTTCAATGATGGGCATGAGCAAGTTGGAATTGACGGGTTAAAGATTGGAAAAGCAATAGCGGTGCGCGTAGGAACCGGTGCCCAGCAGCGAGCTTATTCTAGCCTGAATCGCCCCCCTGAGCGACCGGGCCCGCTGGTTCACCAACTTCCGTAGCCAGTGGCGGTCCCCCGTGGTCGCGCGACAAGTGCCTGACGGCATCCCTTCCAACCTGATCGGTAAACTTCCACTTGGCGAGTGGTGGCACCTTTGTATCCCTTGCACCAGGGCGTTCCCCCGTCCGACGGCAGTTAGAGATAGGAAAAACTGTCACCCCAGCCGCTTGCGGAAATGTTCGGGCGAGCTGTGGCATGAGCTTTGCACCGACATTCTCCTAACACGGGACAGGTTGCAAGGCAACGTATCCCCGTCCGAAACTCGTGAAAGGGGCACGCTTCCCTAGCGAGGCGTTCCGTCGACTCGGAGGGGACACCGCTTGCCAGCGATGGGATCGTAAAAGCGGTCAAGTGCCGAAGACATGTCCACACTACCGAATCCCTGCAGCACCGAAGCGAAGCCCTGTCCCTCAGGTGCACTTTCAGGGAAATTTCACGGGCAGTGTTACCACAGCGAGGAGGGAGGGTATTGAAATGGCATCAACAAAAGAAAAACTCGAGCACTTGGAGGAAAAACTGATCGAATTGGAACATGAGGCAGCAGAACATTTGAAGGAAGCCGTGACGGGAGAGGACGAACCGATGGAAGAAGTGGCCCCTCGCGCTTCATGGGCCATGATATGGTTCGCCTACCCCATTGGCTTGATCGTCTTTGCGTTGATCGCGGCTGCGGTCGCCGGGTGGTATTTGGCTCGATGACCTTGGGCGGGATTGGTCGGACGCGGGACGACGCGCCCCTCTACTCTTCTCGGGAACCTCGGAAGAAGCGTCGATCGGGTGGCTCGTCATTGTCGAAGTCCCGTCGTGGACCTCGTTCTCGTGGCGGACCACCCCACGGACGGGCCCCCGGGGGAGGAAGATCCTTAAACGGATCGCGATCGCGCATCCGTTCCAACGCCTGGCGCTGCTCGGCAGGCAGCAATTCGGCAAGCTCCTCATCCAAGCGCTGGTGCGCATGCCGGAATAACCGTTCCATCTCTTTGGAAATCTGCTCGCGAGGGAAATTGGGAGCACGAATGACGCGGTCCATCTCGGGCCGAATGTCCTCCATCAGGCGATGCCACACTTCGCGTTTGGCCTCCCGGAATTTCTCTAAGTCTTCTCCGGTAAGACCAATCCGCATGGCGACCTCCTCATTGGAAGCAGCCGAGTAATTACGCTGTTGAACATACAGTTCGAGCAATCGGTCGTAATCCGCATGCTCCTTCAAGTACTTCAGCGCTTGCTCGTGCGCCGCCGCCACGATCGGCTCCAACTCACCGATCCACTCCTGTTTGGTTTTGTGCGTTCCTCTCGTGGATTCGCCAATCTCCCGTAGACGCTCCATCAATTGGCGTAATTGATCCGACAACTCATCATACTCTTGGTCGCTGAGATCGATTTCGGCACGAACATGGGGGAAGAGCAGCAGTTCGAACAATTCACGTTCCGGGTGGCGCTGACCGATCTCCCGTAAGGCATCGCCGAAAGGATGAGAACGCGGGCCACCGCCGCGTCGTGGTTGAGCCGACGCGGATGAGGCCGCACAGAGGAAGATCAACAATAGGACCGCGCGGAACATTATCCACCTACTCGTCTTGCGAACGATTCACCGTACGCTCATGGACCGAGCCTATCGGCGCCATGGCGATCGACCAGTTCGATTGTACCCCAACGACGTCGTGGACTGAATGTCGCCACGACCAATATGGTTAACCCGAAAACGGGCAGCGAGATTCGCTGCCCGTCGGGAGAAATGCTTGGCAATGATGGGGAACCGATGGTTCAGTTTCCGTTGCCGGGGCGTCCCCCACGATCGGGTCGTCCGGCGCCATCGGGACCACCCCCCGGACCACCACGACCGCGAAAACCGCCCGGGCCACCACGACCACCAAAACTGGGCTGCGGGAATTCAAATTCCTCGCCCTTGAGGGACTCTAACTTCGCAATCTGATCCTTGGTCAAAACTTCTTTCACTGCCTTGTCGACCGTTTCTTGCATACGCTCGCGTGCCTGACGGAAGGCGTCTGGATCGAAGCCGCCGCGCCGACCATCCTCACCGGCGCTCTCACCCTGCTGACGCCCGCGCTGGAACTGCTCTCGCATGCTAGCAAAAGCTTCTTGCATGGCTGACTGCAGTTTTTCCTGTAGTTTCTCGCGTCCCTCCTCGCTCAGCCCGATCTCTTTGGCAATCAACTCGTTGGCCGCTGCCGCGTAACCACGCTGTTGGACGTAAAGCCCCATCAATCGCTTTTGTTGAGAGGGATCGAGGACTTCGTCCAACAGATCCTGAGCTTTCTGATTCAGCTGCGCGACCAATTCCGCTCGTTCTTCCGGGCTCGCCTCGCGGAACGATTCGTCCGGCCGCAGCTGCCCCTGCATGGCCTGGTAGACTTCATCGCTCAACCCAATCTCCTTGCGCACTTCTTCGATTCGCAACAACTGGATCAATTCGATCGCGCCGCCACCACCAAAGCCAAATCCAGGTCCACCGCGACCGAAACCGGGACCGCCGCGGAAACCAGGACCGCCCCGTTGGCCTCGCTCTCCCCGCGGGCCTCGCTCGTCTTGGCCCACAACGCTGCCGGCCAAGCACACAGCCAACATCAGGCTCAACACACCAAACATTCGAACTCGCATACCAAACTCTCCTCAAGAGAAAAACCCAGGTGGGACTAGAAAAGACATGGACGAAAATGGTTATAGTGTTAAACCATTCTGGTGGTCAAAAGTTGCGAGTGGGGGGAGAATTTAGAATCTCCAATCTCGTTTTTTTTCCGGGGCGATCGGCCCCGGACCGAAGCAGCCGCCACGCCCCTCCGCGGCTCGACATCCTACGCCGCGGTGACGAGAACCGCGCTGCCGGCCTGACACCGTATTCTCGCCGAAGGAAGCATCTCGTGCCTCGCTCACCAACGGAATCGCCTCAGTATCGATTGGATGCCGACATCCAATTTGTACCGGGAGTAGGTCCTCAGCGTGCTGAACTGTTGCGGCGTTTGGGCATCGAGCGCGCCGTCGATCTTGTTTTCTTTTTCCCACGCGATTACGAAACCCCGGCCACCGTGCAATCAACCGACGGCTTGGAGCCAGGACAGCAGATTTCGGTATCCGGCACGATCGTGGAGATGGAACAACGCGTCACTGCCAGTGGCAAACACATGCTCGGTGCCCTGCTGCAGCTCGCTTCCGGCACCGTCGTGCGGCTCGTCTGGTTCAACCAACCGTTCCGCACCCAGGAGCTGCGACGAGGTTTGCGAGTTTGTGCCACCGGTACGGTGCGCTCCACTCATTTCAATTGGGAGATCAGCCAGCCACGGTTGGTAGTATTAGGAGAGGACGAGGAGGAGGTGGAGACGCGTCCGCTCCCTGTTTACCGCTTGACTGAAGGCCTGAAAGGGGCTCACCTGCGCCGTCTGCTGCGCAGGACGCTACCGGTGTTGATTCCTCAAGTTCCCGAGGTACTTCCCGATTGGCTCCGGGAACGACTGGCAGTGGTAGGGATCCACGCCGCCCTGGAAAAGATCCACTTTCCTGAATCGACCGAGGATATTCACCTGGCGCAACGGAGATTCAAGTTGCAAGAGTTGTTGTCGCTGCAGCTTGCCTTGCTCCTGCAACGTCATCGACGAGTCCATGAGAAGTCCGCGCCCCACTGCCCTCCGGAGGGCAAGATTCACCATCGCATCCTACGTCGACTCGGTGTGGAATTGACCGACGATCAATTGGCAGCGATTGCCGATATCGGTCGCGACATGGCCAGCGGTGTGCCCATGAATCGGCTTCTCCAGGGAGATGTCGGCAGCGGGAAAACCGTGGTGGCGATTTATGCCTTGCTGTTGTGCGTGGCCCACGGTTGCCAGGCTGCCTTGATGGTCCCCACGGAGGTTCTAGCCCAACAGCATTACCGAACCTTGACCGAACGTCTGCACGCCAGTCGGGTGCGCACGGCACTGATTACCGGCTCCCTTGCGGAAGCTCAACGACGCGAATTGCTGGTCGAAATCCGTGAGGGACGCATTGACTTGGTCATTGGCACCCAGGCGTTGTTGAGCGACGAGGTGCAGTTCGCCCGCTTGGGTTTGGTGATCGTCGATGAGCAACATAAGTTTGGTGTGCGTCAGCGAGCGCGACTTCGCACTGGCGAACAGCACCCGCACTACCTCGTATTGACCGCCACCCCCATTCCGCGCACCATCGGCCTGGCCATGTACGGCGATTTGGATGTCAGTGTCATTCGCCAATCCCCGCCGGGGAGAGCCCCGGTACACACCTACTGCATTGCCTCAGAGAAGCTGGGTTCGTGGTGGGACTTTGTGCGCAAGCAACTTGCTCAGGGACGCCAAGCGTACGTCATCGCCCCGCGCGTTGAAGCTGACGAGGAGACAGGGGCGGCCAGCGTCATTGCTTGGCATCAGCGATTGTCCCAGTCGGTGTTGCCCGAGTACTCTCTCGGCCTGCTCCATGGCCGCATGAGCAGTGCAGAAAAAGAGACCACGCTGGAAGGCTTCGCCAACGGTACGATCCAAGTGCTGGTGGCCACCACGGTGGTAGAAGTGGGTATCGATGTTCCCAATGCTACGGTGATGACCATTCTCGATGCCGATCGTCTGGGGCTGGCGCAACTGCATCAATTGCGCGGTCGCGTGGCGCGCGGTAAGCATGCAGGGTTCGTCTGCGCCGTGGCGTCGCCGGGATGCGAACCGACGGAACACCGCCGGTTGGAGGCCTTTGCGCAGTCCTGTGATGGATTCGAGCTGGCTGAGCTGGATCTGAAACTGCGCGGGCCGGGCGATATCCTCGGTACCGCTCAAAGCGGCCTTCCTCCCCTGCGCATGGCGAATCTGGTGGAGGACGAACCGCTGCTGCAACTGGCTCGTCAAGTCGCCGAGGAATTGCTGAGCCCAGATCCCGATTTATCCCGTGCGGACCTACTCCCGCTGCGCCGTCGCATCGTGCGTCAGTACGGCCAGCGATTGAATTTAAGCGATGTGGGGTAGCGTCGTACCTTACCATCGGATGCCGCGATCAAGCTGGCGCTTAACTGGCCACTGGCAGCTTCCACCACATGGCCGCCCTCGTGACGCATCCTCATGCAGCGGGAAAATGGCACACGGTTTTGGGGTTCGTGCAAACACCCCAAAACCGTGATCTCTGCGCACCATATTCTTATTGCCCATCGTGGCGACGAGAAACGGCGCCTCGCCTCCATACCGCCCCTGGGTCAGTTCGTCGTTTCCCGCGCTGCGGCAGAGCGACGACTGGGGCGCACGTTCGCGTGAGCAGCGTCGGTACGACGACGAGGATGCTCAGCCACTCGAGTGACGAAGTTGACGATGATACCAGATTCGTCGCGCCAGGTCTGGATGCGATCGACATCGAAACCCGCCCGATGGTACAGTTGCAACACATCGCCTACGGTCCGTTGATAGAAGAACCAATCCAAGTGCCACTGGTAAGGCGTCTTGTCGTACCGCTCCGTATCCTTGAAGGCGATGTACATCACCCCATCGTCGTGGAGTGTATCGTGCCAGGCCGCCAACAGATCGACTAACAATTCGTCGGTCAAGTAGTCCGCCAGGCCCACGCTGTACATGATATCGAACCGTCCGAAATTGCGAATGGTGGCCTCTGCCTTGCGAGTACGCAAGGCGTTGTAACGCACCGCATCAAACTTCATGGGCTCAACCGCCGGAGCGATGGTGGACTGGACATACTCTAGCGCGGCCGGATCGCTGTCCATCGCCAGCACCTCAATCGATTCGTTTTTCAGCGGCCAATCGAGGAATTCCTGACAGGGACCGCTGGCAACGTCGAGCAGCCTTCCCTGCCCATCTCGCTGCCGCAATTCGTCGATAAGAAACTCGCGGACCGCCTTCAGCCGCCCACGCACAGCCCGCGCCAGCTCGACATCCATCAGCACCAGGTCCAGGTAGGAGCCAAGTCCTCGGGCTGGAGTCGCTCGTTGGTAGATCTTAAGCAACATATCGTAGTCGCCAGGAAAACCGCTAGGTTTGGTGCGGGCGCGGTGGGCGAACCAACTCTGACCTAGCGTCCCTTCTGTAGCCCACCGAAAGTAGGCTTGGGCAGCGCGCAAGAACGGCTCGTCATCCTGGATGCGTTCCTCATACTCGCGGCAGAGGTCGACCGAGGCGGCCAGTGCCTCCGCGGTCTGCTCATGCAACTTGCTGTTCGGCTCAGCGATCGCATCGCTGGGAATACGCGTTTGCAAATCCTCCAACTGTCGAACGAACTCTTCTACCCCCTGCTTGAATTGAGGACAAAGACGATTTAGCAGCTCTGCATTGACCGGTACCTGGGTGGCGCTCATACCCTCTCCTTCACTTCCACGGATTCATCCGACCCTCAACAACAATCCAGATGGAGGCGCTATAACGCCCAGCGGCTGGTTCCATCTCGGGACCCGGGCTAACTACCGATGATTTTCAGGAAATGGAGAAATCAAGCAATGATTTGGTACGCGCAGAATCAAAAACACCCACCTTGGCGGTACGGATACACCGGTTGAGTTCAGTTTGCCGCGGGGACAACAACCGACAGATGAAAAAGTTTGAATATTCTTCGGAATATAAGGGAATCGTGAGCTATCCTTGCTTGGCCCAAATCGTTGCCGTCTCGAAGTGGTAAACCACGTGCCTGCAGAATGGTCATGATGACTGGAGAGAAGTCGCCAACCCTATCCAAGACAGACCTGTTGCACGGACGCTTTGACGTCCTCCACTGCCGCGCATCGATGCCTGGACAGGATACCTGGCTATGCCGGGATCTGCAGCGCGGTGGAGTGCGCGTCTTGGTGCGCACACTGCGCAATCGCGACTTTCCTAGCCATCTGCTGACCGTCGTATGTCATGCCATGGAATCGCTGCGTCAACAACCGCGCGAGGGGCTGGCCGATGTCTTTGACGTCATCGACGAAGGCGGATTCACCACCATCGTGACGCGATGGGTTGAGGGATCCACCCTCCAAGATCGCCTCGCCCATGGACCGCTCCCCCTGGAACAAGCTCTCCATCTGGCGGTCAGCATCTTCCGATCGCTAGATCAACTGCACCAGCAGGGCGTTCTGCACCGTCGCCTGGATGCGGACCACATCTTGGTGGAGTATCCCGAATCACGGTCCGCCATTCTCGCCGGCCCCTTCTATTTTGGGCGGTACCACGCCGTGGGCGATGCGAACATATCTCCGCGTGAGGCAGCGTACATGGCGCCTGAGGAAGCAGGAACCATGGACGCATCGGTCGCGGCGCCGACCGATCTGTATTCCGCCGGCATTGTTTTCTTTCAGATGCTGACTGGTCAATTGCCGTTCGCCGGCCCCGACGTCAGCGATTACTTGCTGCAGCACGTATCCCAACCGGTTCCCGATATACGCAGTTTCGACGGCCAGTTTCCGATCGCGTTGAATGCCGTGATCCAGCGTTTGCTGACCAAAGATCCGCGTGCTCGCTACCAGACTGCCCGGGCGGTAGTCCACGACTTGTATCAAATCCAAGAAGGGTTGAAACGGCAGACGAATTTTACGCTGTCGGTCGGCATGGTCGATGAACGCGATACCTTGACGCAACCGGCGTTCATCGGCCGCACCTCGGAGTTGGCGCGTGTCGAGTCGCTGCTCGAAGCGACCTTGCAAGGAATGGGCGGCACGGGCGGTATCTATGGCGAACGGGGAATTGGCAAGAGTGCACTGTTGGAGCAAATCGTCGGGCAGGCCACCGCCAAGGGTATCTGCACGCTGACGACGCCGAAATGGGACAGGCGTGGCGCTTGGTACTTTCCATTCGCATCGGTGGCACGAAAGATTGTTGAGCAATGGAACGCCCAAGGGCATTCCCCCAGCGAATTCGAACTGCAGTTGCGTCCCGTTGCCCCCACCCTGCTGTCCCTCTTTCCCCAACTGACATGCATTTGGGATGGCCAACTATTACCGAAAGAAGCGCCCGAAGAGTTTGGTGAGAACCGCGCGATCGATGCCTTGGCGCGATTGCTGGAGCATGCGCCATTGGTTCTTGGTCCCGCCATCTTGACCATCGATGATGCGCATCGCATCGACGGACCAGCCTGGAAAGTTCTCACGCGCTGGCGTCAACAAACCCGCAATGACGCGCGGCGCTTGAGCGTGCTGTTCACCATGCCGGAAGAGGCCGACCTGCCCGAGCTGACTGCGGCGGAGGCGACGCCTGAGGATCTACAGGTACGACTCGAACCGCTGAGCGACGCCGAGATCGTATCGTTGGCGCAGTCGATGGCCGGCCCCTTGCCTGCCGAGGCGCTGGAAAGGGTGTGCTTATTGGCCGACGGCAAACCGGCGATCGCCATCACCGTGTTGCGCACGATGGAGGAGGCGGGCATACTCGTTTCCAAGCGCGGGGGATGGGAACTTCAGGCCGACGGGCTGCAGAAACTGGCCACCGCTGGGGAGCTGGCAGCCCTGGTCGAGCGTCGTGTCCACATGTTGGACGAAAGAACGCGTAGGCTGCTGACGGTGGGGGCCTGCCTCGGTCCGACCTTTTCGGCGGGCGAGCTGTCCGCGCTGAGCGGCCTGTCGCTTAAAGAATTATTGGCGGCACTGCGACCGGCGGTGGAACGCCATTTGTTAATGCTCGACGCCGACTCCCAACGGTTCAGCTTTCAGCAGGACATCGTCCGTCAATTGCTCCTGCAGCAGGCGGATGAAGAAGTGGTACGAGAAACGCACCGGCAAGCCGCAGGCTATTTCATCGAACACGCTCCGGACCAGCTTGCAGCGATCGCCGAACATCTCGATCTGGCCATGGACTTCGATCGCGCCGCTCCCTATGCCATATTGGCCGGCCGGAACGCGCGGCGAGAATTCCAGTTGCAACTCGCGGAAAAGATGTTTCAGATTGCCCATCGAGCATCCGCCGGATTGTCGCCGGAGGATCGCCTGGAAATCTGTTGCCAACTGGGCGATGTGCGGATGTTGCAGGGCAAGTACGCCGCGGCCGAACCAGCCTTTCAAGAAGCCCTACGCATGGCGCCGGAGGGAGTTCTGCAGGCACGTGTCCAAGCCAAGCTTGCCGAACTGAGCTTCAAGCGTGGTAGCATGCAGGTAGCTGCCACGGGAATCGAAACAGCGCTGCAGGCGTTAGGCCTCCAAGTCCCCCGGACCATCATTGGACTCCATTTCCGCCTGGCCTGGCAGATTCTGGTGCAGGTGCTGCACACGCTGCTGCCGCAGCAATTCGTGGGACGCCGCCGACGTCCGCCCGACCAGCGCGAACAGTTGCGCATGCAGTTGCTCAGCAAGTTGGCTCAATGCTACTGGTTCTGCCGTAGCAAAGCGCATTGCTTGTGGGCCCATCTGCGCGGCATGAATTATGCCGAATGCTTCACCCCTTCCAGTGAACTGGCACACATCTACAGCGACCATGCACCGGCGATGTGTCTGATACCGATGTTCCGTCGGGCCAAACGGTACGCGGAAAGGTCGCTGGAATTGTATCGCCAGTTGAAGGATCCGTGGGGGCAGGGACAGGCGCTAACGTTTTACAGTTGCGTGCTCTATTATGCCTCTGAATTCGAGGAATGCATTCGCCGGGGACGCGAAGCGATCGAGCTGCTACAGACCACCGGCGACTATTGGCGTCTGCACATCGCACGCTACCAAGTAGCGGCGGCCCTGTATCACACCGGGGATTTTCGCGGGGCCGTCGAAGAATGCCGGCTCAACCATCAGTCGGGAGTTCTTGCCGGGGATGAACAGGCATCCGGGATCATCTTCGATGTGTGGGCACGCGCTGCCCGGGAGAAATTGCCCGGTGATCTGTTGGCAGCGGAGATGGAACGGCCGCGGCACGATGTGCAAGGACAGTGTCAAATGCAGTTGGCGGCGGGGATCGCTGCCATCTATCGCCATCAATGGATGCAAGCGGTGCGGCACCTTGAATCGGCGAAGAGCATTGCCCGCAAGGCGGGAATCCATAATGCCTATACCATTCCCGTCTACTCATGGCTGGCAACCGCCTATCGCCATGTTGCCATGGAGTACTTGCCTTACCAAACCGCCGTGGCCCGGCAATGGATTCGTCGCGCGAAAAAGTCCGCACGACAAGCCATGCGCCATGCGCGGCTGACCCGCAATGACCTCCCCCGTGCGCTGCGCGAGTACGCGCTGTGCGCCGCTATCGAAGGAGATTGGCAAGGCAGCCAAACGTATCTCGATCGCTCCATCAAGGAAGCTCGGCGTCAGCATGCCCGGCTGGAGCTGGCCAAGTCCTTGCGCTATCGCAGCCAACTGCATGCGAGTGCCGATAGCGTGGCATCGCTGCAAGATGCCGAAGAAGCACAAAACATCATGGCAGAGCTGCTGGTAGGAGATGCGTCCGTCACCACCCTGAACACCACCGGGACGCAAAACCTATCGCTCATCGACCGCTTCGAAAACGTCCTGGATTCGGGGCGAAAGATCGTTGCCGCCTTGTCGTCCGAGGCGATCTTCGAGGCCGCCAAGGATGCGGCACAAAAGCTGTTGCGCGGTGATCACTGCGAACTGGTCTTGCTGCCCAAAGAACGCCCTGCACATGGGGCGGCGGTACACTCTCCTCATCCGCTGATCAACTACTTGTGCGAACGCGCGCTGGCCACCGGGCGCGCGACGGTCGTCTCGCGGACCGACGGCGTGCTCGCCGGGGGCACCGAGGTGCCGATGTCGCTGCTGGCAGTCCCCATCCGCGAGCGTGAAACGATGGTCGCCGTATTGTGCGTTACCCACCACAGCATCAGAGGCCTGTTCGGGACGGAAGAGGAGAAGCTGGCCGACTTCATCGCATGCCTGGCGGGTGCCGCATTGGAGAATGCCGCCGGCTTCGAGGAACTGGCCCAGTTGAACGCAACCTTGGAACAGCGAGTGGCCAAGGGCGTCGCCGAGGCGCAAGCCCAAGCCGAGGAGCTATCCCGCTCCAACCTGGAACTGGAACGCATCGCCCATGAGTTGCTACAGGCGCAGAAGGAACTGAGGCGAGCACGGGACGCGGCGGAAGCGGCCAGCCAGGCGAAGAGCCGGTTCTTGGCCACGATGAGCCATGAGATTCGCACCCCCATGAACGGTATTCTCGGCATGACCCAGTTGGCACTCCACGGGCAGTTGAACCCGCACACTCGCCGGTGCCTGGAAACGATTCAACAATCCGGTGAAGCGCTACTGACACTGCTCAACGACGTGCTCGATCTCTCGAAAATCGAAGCGGGGCGGATGGTGCTCGAGCAAATCGAATACGACGTGCACGCCACCATCGGTGATGCCACCAAGTTGATGGCCGTTACCGCGGCCAACAAAGGAATCGAATTGTTGTGCCATATCGCTCCCGATGTTCCTCGGTTCATTGTCGGCGACCCTGCTCGTCTTCGCCAAACCATCATTAACCTCGTGGGCAACGCCATCAAGTTTACCGATCACGGAGAGGTCGCGCTGGCCGCGCGCCTGGTGGCCTCCGATCAAGGCCACTGCCTGCGGATCTCGGTAACGGATACCGGCCCCGGAATCCCGGCAGACAAGCAAGAGGCCATCTTCGAAGCCTTTGAACAATCCGATTCATCGACCACACGCCGATATGGCGGCACCGGTCTGGGACTTGCCATCTGCGCTCAGATCGCGCAGCTCATGGGCGGACGCATTTGGGTGGAAAGTGAACTCGGATTCGGAAGCACGTTCCACTTGGAATTCCCCCTGAAGGCGGCCCATCCAGGTGCCGCCGAGGAATCCACCGGCAGAGAAGTGGCGTGGCTGCGACACGTGAAGCTCTTCACGCGCAATGGCACTGCCGCTACGTTCTTCGAAGAAACGCTCTCGGCTGTGGGCATCAAGGTCCACGTGACCGACGAGTTAGCCTCGATCTGGTCCCAGCATGACTCCAGCCAACAATCGCCGTCGGCGGGGTTAGTGATCGTCGACGTGCCTGCAGGAGAAAGTGGCAGGGAGGTCATCGAGACTGCCGCATCCTTGACGCAAGAGATAGTCGACTCGCTGTTGGTTGCCGTCCCCGCCAACCTCGTCAACCTCCTGGAGGAGAGTTGGGCACTGCCAGCCAACCGCGTGTTGGTAAAGCCGATTACCCGGCAGTCGCTGTTCGATGCCATCGCCGCACTGGCTCCAGAACAGGGCCTTCCCACCCCACCGCCGGAGTCCATCGCTCCCGAGTCGGAGGATCGACCACTGCCACCTGCTTCCGCGCACGCGACGACGATCCTGATTGCCGACGATGCGCCGGTCAATCGCGAAGTGGCCGTCGGTATCCTGGAGCTCTTCGGCTACCAATGCTTGGAGGCGACCAACGGGCAAGAAGCAGTACAACAATGCCTCGACCAGCGACCGCCAGTCATCCTCATGGATGTCGATATGCCGGAAATGGATGGCCTTCAAGCCACGCGGCGCATTCGGGAACTATGCACGGCCGACTACCGCCCGATCATCATTGCCATGACCGCTCATGGACTGGCCGAGGTTCAACGATCCTGCTTGGAAGCTGGAATGGATGATTGCCTGGAAAAACCGTTCCAACCCGACCACTTGGTCGCACTGCTCGAACGTCTCCTCGCTTCCAGCCAGGATCAACACCCGCCCGGCTCGGGAGAGGTGTCAACCGCCGCAGGCCCCTCAGAGGTTCATGAAATTGTGCAGTAACTTCAAGCCGCTGGCCTGACTCTTTTCCGGATGGAATTGCGTAGCAAACAGATTGTCGCGCCATACTGCCGCGCAAAAACGCACTCCGTACTCGCTTTCCAACCATACCACCGAGGCATCCTGTGGCTGGACAAAATAGCTGTGGACGAAATAGAAGTACGTCCCCGGCTCGATCCCGCGCATCAAGGGACATCCTGCCGCGGCTTCCCATACCTGATTCCATCCCATGTGAGGAACTTTATGCCGCTCACCGACTCCTACGCTTGCCGACGGCTGGGCGGTTGGCAGCATGGGCTGCTCCGTCGCGTGGTCCGCCGGCAACGCAGCTCCGGTAGCCTCCCCGCCCACACCGCTGCCCCCCACAGACGAAAAGGGAAACCGGACCACCTCACCGGCCAGTATTCCCAACCCGGCGTGCTCTCCCCCTTCGTAGCTGACGTCGAACAACATCTGCAATCCCAAGCAGATACCGAGGAAGGGGCGACCTCGATCCATCGCCCGGCGCAAACTGTCGACCAACCCCCGAGATCTCAATTCTCGCACCGCATCGCCGCACGCGCCGACTCCCGGCAAAATAACCTTGTCAGCAGCGTCGATGTCCTCGGGGATCGACGAGACGCGAACCTCGGCGGCGGGAGCCACACGCTCCACCGCCTTCTGCACGCTACGCAGATTGCCCATCTGGTAATCGACTACCACCACTCGCTGTCTCACGCCGTCCCCCTGTCCAATCAGTCTTACCCATTGGCCCTCGGCATGGTCGATCCGTTTGGCGATGCGAGGTAACCAATCGCTCAATGGCCACGTTTACGGCATGGTACGTGTCCACGTTGATCCTGCAAAGCGGGTAGGCAGAATCGCATGCCCCGGAGAAGCCTGTTCCGCTGCTGCCAACGGTGGGGCGAACGGACCGGGGGAGTTAGAGCAGCCCCCCGGCGTCATCGCACCGCTCAATCCCGAGCCGATTGGAACTCCGGATGAGGGACGGGCATTTTGGCATGCATCTGCTTTTGCCACGCCTGCAATTTGGCTCGCAATGCGGCCGTCTTTTCCGGCATCTGCTCGGCGAGGTTGCGGCGCTCTCCTGGATCGGAGGCCAGGTCGTAAAGTTCAACCTCGTCCCACTCGTAGAATTCGATCAGCTTCCAATCCCCATCGCGAATGGCCGCTCCCGGTCTCCACGTCGACCCATGATAGTGCGGATAGTGCCAATAGAGCGTCCTCGGGCCGCTGGCCGGCTCACCACGCAGATAGGAGACCAGGCTTTGGCCATCGACGTGCAGTTCTGGTGCAGGCGGTAGTTGCGCCAACTCCAGCATCGTGGGAAAAAAGTCCATGCTCACCACCGGCGCATCACACACGGAAGCCGGAGGCGTCATTCCCGGTACGCGAATGATTAGCGGTTCGCGAATCCCTCCCTCGTACAACCACCCTTTGCCACTGCGCAGCGGCAAGTTGCACGTAGGCCCCATGCGGCCCGCCGTGCACAGACCACCGTTGTCCGAGAAGAAGATGATGGCGGTCGACTCGCTGAGCCCCTGTGCGTCCAACGCTTTCAACAACGCTCCCACACTGTCGTCCACCGCCGCCACCATCGAGGCGTAGTCGGCGTAGTCCTGCCGCGCCCGAGAAACTCCCTCCCGCTCGGCAATAGTCGGGGTAGGACTGTCGAATAAGCGATTTGCTTTCTCTTCGAAATAAGCGATCCGCTTCTTGTAAGGCGTGATCGGCGTGTGCACGTTGTAATAAGAAAGAAACAGTAGAAAAGGTCGCTGACGATCTCGCGTTTCCAAGAATCGCAGGGACTCTTCCGTCAACCGCTCAGTCAAATACTCGCCAGGATGCCGCGCTTCCAGGGTAGGATTATTCCACGGCGCATAGTAACCTCCGGGCGGGGAGCCTCGCTCGTTGCCCCCAATGTTTACCTCAAACCCTTGATCGGTCGGCCAATGCCCACGGTCCCCCAAATGCCATTTGCCCGCAAAGAAGGTTTGATAGCCAGCTTCTCGCAACTGCTCGGCAATCGTCACTTCCTCCAAAGCAAGATGGTCGCGATCATCGACATGAAGAAATCGCGGGCGCTCCTGGGGACGAGCCCGCTTGCCTGGTATCCAGTCGGTGATGTCTACCCGCACTGGATGCCTCCCCGTCATGATGCTCGCCCGCGTCGGAGAACAAACGCTAGCGGCGGCATAAGCCTGGGTGAAGCGCATACCGGAACGTGCTAGCGCGTCGATGTGCGGCGTTTCGTAAAAGGTGCTGCCGAATGCCCCCACATCCGCCCACCCCAAGTCATCGACCAACAGAAAGACGAAGTTCATCCGGGCGCCACGCGGTTGCTCTCCATCCTCCACCTGACTAATCTCTGCCCAACCCGCCGGCACCAACAACACGCAGCTTCCAATGGCCCAGATAGTCAATGTGCGGAACTGGAAATGAATCATGGAGTCAACCCAAAAAAATCGCGGCGACCAAGACGGCAGGCAAGACAGCCCGGCGATCACTGCCGGCTGCCCACACCGATGTTCTCTCCACGGAGCAGCGGGGACAAGCCGCATCACGCTGGCGCTATTTTAGCACGCGGCGCCGCCGAGTTGGGCGCGGAATCCTGCCCACTCGCCGCTTACGGAGAATTGCTCCGCCAGGTAAACCCGACTGGCACCCAGGCGATGCCACCGCCCGGCCTAACAACCCAGCCGCCCGCCGCGCGGTTTCAGCGATCGACGCGTTTATCACGACGCATCCTCAGCCAGTGGACTGTGCCGCAGCCAGCAAACGAATGCCTCGCCCGAAAAAACGCGAACCCCACGCTGCGGCCCGTGAGCCGGGAGCGGGTACCCGTCTCCAGCCATCGGCAACAAGGACGCCGCCACCAGCCACCCTCATGCCTGGCCCCACCGCACACCGAACGAATAGAAGCAGGCGATCGAAGAGAAGAAACCAGACCGCGCTCGCTTCACCGCTAATGCTCAAAGGCAGTGCAACTGATTGCAACGCAGGCAGCGCGCAGGGGGAAACCGCAAGATCAGCCCCATGGTGATGACCACCAAGGGGACTTTGATTATCATGGGCAGTTCAACCAGGCGGTGACGTTCGATGCGAAAACAAGAGCGACAGTAGCGGGTAATTACCGATCGCCTCATCGAGGCCAAAACTCCGAACGCGGGACTCGGGCTAGAATCTCACTTGAAGTTGTGGAGGACAACAGCAGTTGGTTCACTGCGCGGAAGCTATCATAACCCACTTCCGATGTGGAACACAATCCCCTCGCTTTAGCGGTAACAGCCACGCCCGTTCCGGCCGCGGCACCGCGAAGCGTGCGCCCGGTCGGCCTCGCAGGTGCACCAGAGAAACACCGAACGGATAGCCGGCAGCAGGGGCGATCACCACCAGCCCACACCGTTGCGGAAACAGGAAATGTCATGGAAGCCAGTCTTTGGCAAGACGGTCAATGGCGTCACGGCGGCGACACCTCGGTTCCACTGAACCATATCGCCTTCAAATATGGTGCGATCATCGCCGATCGATTGCGGACGGTTCACGGTAAACCGGCCGATGTGCAACCGCACGTGGAGCGATTTGCAGAGGGATGTCGCCTGGTGGGAATCGACGTTCCGCCCGCGATTGACGAGGTGATTCATCAGTGCGCGCAACGCCATCGACGGCATGAGCCCGACCGGGATTTCTCCATCGTTTTGTTAGGGTTTCCGGGCTTGCGCGAAACCTCCTCAGGTCATGTGTTGGTCCATACTGATCCCATCGACCATCGGCGACTGGCGAGGTGGTATGAAGAGGGGCACCCCTTGGAGGTGAGCACCTATGTCAGCGTCCCTGCTCACTGCTGGCCGCATGCATTGAAGCACCGTAGTCGATTGAACTATTTCCTGGCCGATCGGCAAGCGATCGCCCGTTTCGGCTCGGCAGCCAACGCTGTGTTGGTAGACGAGCAACAACGGCTGACCGAGACCTCGGTAGCCAACCTGCTCATCATCGAACACGATCGCATCGTCTCTCCTCCCAGCGAGCGCATTTTGCCGGGGATCAGCCTCCAACGCACCTATCGCCTCGCTCGTTCCTTGGGGATTGCCTGGCAGGAAGAACCGATCGAGTTGGCCCGCGCACAAGCTGCAGATGCCATCCTGCTGTGTGGATCGATCGGTTGTTTATGGCATGCCAGCCGACTTGGTGAGCAGACCTACCCGGCCGCGCGCGGCAATGACATCTACCACGCCTTATACCGTGCCTGGTGTCGCGATCTGAACCTGGACTACCGCGAACATAGCCTCAAGATAGCACGCAGGCAGAGTTCGGCATGAGGGATATTGGCTTATCGAACCTGCCCAGCATCGCCGGAAAACCATCCCGCTTCAACAGCGACCTCGAGGCAGGGAAACGCGGAATTGCTGATGCGCCGCCTCGACCGCTCGATAGGCCAACAACTGGGCGCGGCCTTTTTTTGGGGGCTAGGCCATGTGGCTGGCGTCAAGGTGCACCGCGGCGGCAAGCCGATCCAGTTCTGCGAGCAACTGCCGAAAATGATGAGGCGAGGTCAATGGATTGGTGATCGTACACCGCAACCACAGCTCACCAGCCAATCGCGTTTGCACGATATAGAAGGATCCTCCAGTTACCAAACGCTGACGAATCAGGGCGTTGCATTGATCACGGTGTGCGGGCAGGACCCCGGTGAAGCGGAAACAGACGATGTTGGACTGGGGACGCGTCGCCAACTCGAAACGTGGGTGGCTTTCGATCATATCGGCAAATCTTTGCGCCATCTCGAGCAGTCGGTCTACATTGGCTTCCAGCACTTCCCAGCCGTGCAGGGCCAGGTTCACGAACACCTTGACTGCCATCATGCTTTTCGTGCATTCAAAGGTGCGGCGTCCTGTATCGAAGTCGTCGCAGCGGGGAGCCTGCGCCGCCGAATCGAACAGGTACTCCGCATGGGTTGAGAACGTGCGACGGCTGTCCTCATGGCGGCGAAAGATCAAGGCGCTGGCCAAGGCAGGAGTCATCAACATCTTGTGAAAATCGATCACCACGCTGTCGGCCTGCTCGATGCCCTCTAGCCGAGGTCGATGGCGACGCGAGAAGACCATGGCGCCGCCATGGGCGGCATCGACATGGAACCACAATTCGTGTTTTCGACAGAAGTCGGCAATGGCTGCCAAATCATCGACCGCCCCCGTCGCGGTGGTGGCGGCGGTCCCCACCACCGCTATCGGGCGCCGACCTGCCGACCGGGCTTCGCGATAAGCCTCTCCCAACATGTCGGTGCGCAAGCAAAACTTTTCGTCCACCGGCACCCGAGTGATACCCGAGGCTCCCCATCCCATCACGCGTACCGCACGATCGATACTGTAATGCGCCTGGTCAGAAACCAACACGGTCAGCGATTCCGTCGTCCCCCGCTCCCACACCTCTTCCACGTGCCGAGCGCGTGCCGCCAACAGGGCCGTGAGATTGGCCAACGTCCCACCACCGGTAAGGAATCCACCGGCCGTCGCTGGAAATCCGACGCGCAGCGCGAGCTGGGCACAAGCGATGCGTTCCATGGCCGCACCGACCATCCCCATCTCGTAGACCCCACAGCCGTTGTTCAAGCAGTCCACCACCAAACTAGCGAGCGCGGACAGGGGGGTGGGAACCGCGATTTGGTGTCCCAGGTAACGCGGATGCAGCACCGCCACGCTCCGAGCAAGCACCTGCTCGACCAACTCGACCAAAGTCCCCGGCCGCTCCTGCATCTGCGTCCAGAACTCGACCGCTTCCTGGGGATCCTGCCACGGTAGGACGGGATCCGTGGCGGCCCCCGATAAGGATCGCTCCCAATAATCTGCCAGCAAATCGATCAATCGGTGGCCTTGGCGTCGAAATTCCTCCGGATCGTAAACCGATCGCCAATCTTCGTTCAAGACGATACCCCCGAGACTGCGTGCCACGATCTGACCAGGCTCTTTGCCCTGCTGGCGAGGTGATTCGCCTCCTGCCCCCAAACACTCGTCGTGGGACTTCAGGGAGTGATGGCCTGAAAGTCTAGATGCAAGTCATTGAGTAGCGCCACGGGAAAATCACGACGATGAATGACCATACGGTACCGCAGAACCAGAGGGGCAGCGGTGGGCAGCACTACGGGTAGGCGGCCCGGGAACACGACGTTCTGCATGCTCTTTTCCTGGCGCAGTATCCAGCGCTGGGGATGTCCGGGGTTTTCGTGATGGCAGATCACCAGTACCCCGGCGCGTGGCGTCCGGAAGTCTAACCAAGGGCCGGCATCGATCGCGGTCACACGAGCGGCAACCTCACCGTGCGGACCGATGAATTCGATTCCTTCATCCAACGACAACCGCAGGGAGAAGCCACCATAACCTTTCTCGTCATCAGAACCACCGATCATGGTATTGGGCTGCAGGGCGACAAGCCGCATCACGACGTCGAGGCATCGGTACGGATGCCCATCGGCAACCTGCACAGGATAGACGCGAATATCGGTACTCTCCGCAACAACCGGCTGGAACGAGAGGCTGGAAGAGGTAGCAGCAGGGGACAGCGCAACCTCTGCCTCGTCTTCGTCAACGCGCCGGTCGCCAGTAGCCTCAGGCAGCTTCGTCGTCCACGTTACTTCGGCATGCAGGCGCACAGTCCCCGACTCCATGGTCGCCGCGAGGGCGCCGACATCCCATTGGAAATCTTCACAGAGCCATCCATCGCCGCCAGGCCGTCCATCGACCAACAACTGGTGCCAAGCCCAAAACACACCGCGGTGGTGGCGATGGTCGTCGGGAAAATCCTCCGTGAGCACGTTACCATCCAGGTCGTAAAGAGGATGGATGTAATGAGCCCGCGGCCAACGGCCGGCCAGCGATGTGGTGGCACGTTGGTAATTCAGCACGGGTAGCTCTCCATCGGCAATCGACGACCCCTCGTCGCTCAACCGCACATGCCACTTGGCAACCTGCGCCTGCCTGGTGGGAAGGACGACAGGATCCGCCGTCCGCCCCACCTTAGATCCACAGAACAACAGTAATAGAATGGTTACCACACCACTCATTGCCTGCCAGGAGCAAAACATGGGAGCCTCCGACGAACTGCGCCGCGAATTACCACTGCAAACCGAGACCTGCTTTTTTCTACTAGTAAGCGTTCTGGATATTGTATTGACCAACCTCTTGCTACGTCAGGGTGCGATCGAAGCCAATCCAATTGCCGCTTACTTCTTCTACCGCTGGGATTTCAGCGGCCTGGTGGTATTCAAGATGACCGTCGTGGCCGGCGTCTGCGTCGTGGCGCAGTGGGTGGCACGCCACAACGAGGCGACGGCACGTCGCCTGTTGTATGTCGGAATCGCTATCGTCGGTGCTGTCGTGGTGTACAGCGCTGGGCTGTATTGGCGAGGCTCCCAAGGCTGGTGGGATTGACAGCGCGGCTAGGCCCCACGACGATCGCCAAACCGCTGGAAAAGATCAACACGGTCTACAGCAGGCCACTGATGGGGCTAAGTAGGAGAAGGCTTTTCCCATGAAGATCACTCGCATTTTCGCCCATCGCGTCGAACTTCCCCTACGGGAGGGATCCTACCATTGGGCTGGCGGAAAATCAGTATCCGTGTTTGACAGCACGGTAGTCGGCGTGGAAACCGACAGTGGACTGATTGGCTACGGCGAAGTCTGCCCTTTGGGGCCTTTCTACCTCCCCGCTTACGCCGAAGGGGTGCGTGCCGGTTTACGCGAGCTTGCACCGCACCTGCTCGGACTCAGCCCCCTGGACCTTGCGATGTTGAACGAGCGGATGGATGCGGCCTTGAAGGGGCACCCCTACGTCAAGTCAGGCATCGACATGGCGTGCTGGGATTTGTTGGGAAAGGCGAGCGGACTGCCGGTTTGCACGTTGTTGGGAGGCCGGTTCGGAGAAGCGGTCATCCTGTACCGAGCAATCTCTCAGCGGGATCCCGATGCCATGGCGGCGAACGTACGAGAGTATCAACAAGCAGGATACACCCGCTTCCAATTAAAGGTGGGAGGTGACCCAACGACGGATATTGCTCGCATCCGCAGCGTTGCCCAATTGATGCGCCCCGGCGATCGGCTGGTGGCTGACGCCAACACCGGTTGGACGCAGCATGAAGCGCAATGCGTGGTCCGCGCCGTGGCCGACGTGGATGTCTACATCGAGCAGCCCTGCCTGGAGTACGAGCAATGCTTGGCCGTGCGACGCAATACCTCCCACCCATTCGTTTTGGACGAGGTTATCGACTCTCTCAGCATGCTTCGCCGCGCCACCAATGACCTGGCCATGGACGTGGTCAACCTGAAAATCAGCAAGCTGGGAGGACTCACCAAAACGCGCATCGCCCGCGATTGGTGCGTGGCCATGGGGATTGCCATGACGCTGGAAGACAGTTGGGGAGGTGATATCACCACCGCCGCCATCGCCCATTTGGCGCACAGTACGCCAGAGCGTTATCGTTTTACCTCGACCGATTTCAACAGCTATGTCACGGTGAGCAATGCCACCGGGGCTCCCCAGCGGGAGGACGGATGCCTGCGCGCTGGCGAACTTCCCGGGTTAGGGATCACCCCTCGCGAGGAAGTACTGGGCGACCGCGTCGTAGATGTCTTCCAGCGATGATCACCCTCCGGCGAGTGGAGTCGGCCTAGGTGGACGCATTAGCTGCCGCTGCTGGTCCCGCCCTACTTAATTGTTCTCTACTCCCGGTCGGTCGCCTGCATGTATCGGAATATGTAATAGGCCAGGGTCAACACGGCCTGCAGCGTCGCTGCCACGTAGGTCAGTGCGGCAGCATTGAGCACCTTGCTGACGTAATGAATCTCTGGTCCTGAGACGATGCCTAGATTGATCAATTCTGATTTGGCCCGCGAACTGGCGTCGAACTCGACGGGCAGATTGACCACTTGGAACACCACCACGCCGCTAAAGAGAACGATCCCTAAGAGAAATACATAGCGGCCGATCGGCACCATGCTCAGCGTCATCACCATACCGATCATGATCAAGATGACGCCGAGACTGCTACCAAAATTCGCTCCGGCAACCGCCATATTCCGGATCACTAAGGGGGCATAATTCCGCGCATGTTGCAGGGCATGCCCTGCTTCGTGCGCAGCAATTCCCACCGCGGCCATCGAATTGACTCCATAGACCCCCGGAGACAATCTCAGGACCCGATGGCTCGGGTCATAGTGATCGGACAACTCGCCCGGTACCTGCTCGATGGCGACGTCGTGCAGCCCGTTGGCATCCAGGATGCGCCGCGCTGCATGGTATCCCGTCATCGACGCGCGCACGCGACTCATCTGACTGTACGCCGATCGCACCATGGCCTGAGCGATGAGGGCCAAGAGGAAGGCAGGAGCGACAAACAGCAGGTACAGCGGGTCAAACAAATACGGCATAGCGAACTATCCTCTCACTCGAGCGAACATCACACCCCGCAGAGGGCACTCTTTCATTCCTACGTCTTTGGCCGTCGCGAAGATCGTACCGTAGTCGACCGTTCTTGAGGAGTTCGGCCAGTCGTGGCACTTCTTGAACGGAAAATTGGCATTACCTGCCACCGCCGGTCATCTCGCAGCAAATGTCGTGCCTTTACCCATTCTCTACAATACAATCTCCTCCAGCCCACTGGTGACGCCGTTCGCGCACCATAAACGGCGCATGCTGGCTCTGCGGCCAGTAGACTATGATTCCATGGCAATCCGACCAATCCCGGGTGAGCCCACCGGCGACCACTTTCGGTGGACACGCGCCCCCCGCGACCGGATCCTTTTCCACCGACGAACTCAAAGGGACGCATCTCCCCATGCAGCAGCAATTTGCTTGGACCCTGATCCTGATCGGGCTCTCCATCGCCATCGTTGGTCTTTTGTGGCTATTGATTCCACACATTGGCTGGTTGGGACGCCTGCCAGGTGATATTCGTATCGAAAACGAGAATGTTCGTATCTACATTCCGATCACGACGAGCCTTTTGTTGAGCATGCTGTTGACCGGCTTATTGTGGCTGTTGAGCTGGATGGGAGGAGCCAGGTGAGCCGTCCCCCACTAGGCCGTCGGCAACCGGAGTCCCGTTTCTTCAGGGCTGGCCAGGAAGAGTGTGAAGCATGCCGCTGACGGCCGGCGGTCATCGGCAGGCCAGGCGAACGCTGAGAAGCGGGTTATCGGTGTCGCTTGAGCAGGCCAGCACTGGTCTGAAAGAATCGCTGGCGGCGAGTCTGGCTGGCCTCTTCGTTGGTGGCTTGCTGCTGGCGGAGGTCGGCCAAATTGGCTTCGCAAATCCGGCAACCAATCGTTTCCAAGTGAAAACGGACGTAGTCGGAAACATCATCATCCAGAGTGTCGAGAATAAAGCTACCTAACTCCTCCCGCGTGGGACAACTTAAGCGATTTCGCCTCCAGATATCGCCGAGCGTATGCACCCCCGCTTCACGTCGCTCTGCGATGGCGATCAACCGTTCCCGCAACGGCCGGTCGCTTCGTAAGGCGTTTTCTACCGCAGCCATCAAATCGCTGGGGAGCGCTTCGTCGAGATAGTGGCTGAGCTGTTGATCGGTGAATTCGGCCACGTTTGCTAGCTCTTTTCTCATCGCGGTGGACAATCGCAGGACGGTGAATAGGGGGGCGTCCGCAGGTTTCGGCGACACGGAAAAAGAAGGCTTCCTCCTTGGGGAAGGATCCCGCGTACGTTGCCCTACATCTTCTATTGTATCAAGGCCACCGAGGAACCTAACCTGGGCGGTGCGGCACCGGCCCGCTTTCGCTCAGCAGGAGCCGGTCATCCTCCCCGGTTGGGGAGCACCGTAGCAGAGGCGGTGCAACCGCTAGGACCGAAAAAGGTTAACTTGCCGGAATAACCCGAATTTTTTAACAGCGGTTGCCGAAAAAGAACATTGACGCTGTTGTCGGGATTGGCTATTCCCGAACTTGCCAGTCAGCAGGGCGAGATCGTAGTGGCCAACGCCGGCAATGGCGTGAGAAACAAGAGCTCGGCGAATGCTGAAGGGCATCGAGCGCATTTCGTAAGAGGTGTCTTCCCGAGCAAAGGATTGGGCCGTGAGGGACGCGGCTATCAAAGGGTTTAGTTCGCATGGCCGGATATCCGGTTGCTTACCATCGCGGAGAAGGAGAGTCGCGTTGAGTCAGGAAAAGTCACAGGAAAAACGACGTTGGCTTAAACGGATCTTGAGCTTGGGGGTACCCAACGCGATGTGGCTGGCCCCCGCCTTGCTATCGCCGGTACTATGGTCGGCGCCGCTGGCCCAGCCCGGGCATGGGCAGACGGGAGCCTCGACCCAATCGGTCGGGGATTCGGTAGCCAAGCCCCACGGGGAACGGGTAACCGCGTGGCTGGATTACGCCGTCAGCGCCAGCGACAACGACAAGGCCGCTACGGCATTTGCCCATGCATTGCGTGAGCGACAGCAGTTGCCATCGCGCGATGAGGCGATCGAGAAACGGCTCAAAGAGGTGGAAGCGATCTTGTTGCAGCGCGGTGTGCGTCGCGAGCAGGTGGTGGCGGCACTGAACAGTTTGCCCGCCGCCACCGTGCAGACGGCGGCAGCCACCCCGGATCAACCAGCAACGGTCGCCAGTGGCGTGTATGTTCCTGCGGCGGATACGACGAGCAATCAGGCGGCCAGCACCGCCAGCAATCAGGTCGAACCGGCCGCTGCCCGACCAGGCCCGTCGGGAGACCAGCTCTACCAGCGTGGACTGGAGCTGTTGGCTCGAGGGAACTCCGAAGCGGCACTGGAGCAATTCAAACAGGCTTGGCAATACGCGGACGAACTCGATCCTGCGATTCGTAGTCAGTTGAAAGACAAGCTCAGCGCGATGCAGGCAGCGCGGATGGTATCCACCACGGCGCAACAGCCCGCAGGAAGTCCCTTGACCGCCGAAGAGCTCGCCACGCGTCAGCGGATGATGGCCGAGGTTACCGGAGAGATCGCCGCTGCCGAGGCGCATCGAGAATCGCAGCCGCAGGTCGTCGCCGAGCGGCTGCAGACCTTGCGCACACGCGTGTCGCAGGCGAACCTAGACGCCAGCACGCGCAAGCAATTGTTAACCATCGTCGACCGTGCGATTTCAGCGCATCAGATCTTCATGACGCAGAACCGCGCGGCCATCGAGCAAAACATGCGCAACAAACAGATTACCGAGCAAATCACGCTGGAACAAGAACAGCGGTACAAGATCGATCAGCAGATCGCTTCGCTGGTCGAGACCTACAACGACTTGATGGATAAAGGCGATTTCCTCGCCGCGGAAACGATCGCCAAGCAGGTAGGCGAGCTGGACCGCAATTCGACCATCGCAGCGCTGTTGATGCAGAACGCTCGTAACGCCCGCCGCATTGGCGAATACGAAGAGATTCGTCGGGCTCGACAGGATATCTTCATCGACGCGATGAACGATGTGGATCGTGCCGCCTTGGGGGCTGCGGTGACGGACGATCAACCGCTGATCTGGGGTGACGTCCAGCGCTGGGAAGATCTCTCCCGCCGTCGCCTCAATGCGATTCCGGAGTCGGAACAGGGAATGACTCCTGCCGAACGAGCCATCTGGGAAACCTTGCGGCAGCCAATTCTCGTCGATTTCAAGAACCGACCGCTCAATGAAGTCGCCAAAGTGCTTTCCGATATGACGGGAATTCCGATCCATATCGACGAAGCCGCGCTAGCTGCCGAGGGCTATACGTCCGAGATGACGGTCTCGCTCAGCCTGCCCTCGCAGATCAGTCTGCGCAGTGCCTTGAACCTGCTGCTGAACACGCACAACCTGGACTTCCAGGTGCGCAATGAAGTCCTGGTGATCACCTCGGCCCGCAATACGCAACAAGCCAATGTGACACGGACCTATAGCGTGAAGGATTTGGTGATTCCGATTCCCAATTTCATCCACGATTATGACAGTGGTATGGGTGGCGCGATTCGTCACTCCTACGAAATCGCCAGTCGCGGATTGGTCGCTAGCACCTCACCACCACCAGGATTGGCAGGCAACGTGCAATTGGCCTCGGCCACCTTGGACCCACAGGCAGGCGTCCTGGGGCAGTTGAACAATGGTTTGCCCGGTAACTTGCCTGGCCAATTGGGCGGCCTGGCGGGCCTGGGCGGCCTGGGCAGCAGCGGTCCGGTCATGGGCAGCGGAATGCTCGGCGGCGGCATGGGCACGATGGGCCCCGCGCCCATCGGTGGCGGTGCTGCCATGGCCGACTTCGACACGCTGATGACGCTCATTACCCAGACCATCGATCCAGACTCCTGGTTGGCCAACGGAGGGACCAGCACGATTCTGCCCTATCCGTCGAACCTGTCGATCGTGGTCAGTGCTCCCCAGACGACCCACGAGAAGATCGCCGACCTACTGGAATCCCTGCGACGTCTGCAAGACCTGCAGGTGACCATCGAAGTGAAGTTCATTACCCTGACGGACAACTTTTTCGAGCGAATCGGGGTCGATTTCGATCTGCGGATCGACGACAACGTGCGTCAACTTCCTGAAGACGATCAGGGCCCCTCCACGGTGGTGGGTATCGGACAGGCCTTCGATCCGGCCTCGCCCATTCCCTTCACGCCAGACTTCGATATCGGCCTGAGCCAGGATAGCTTCACCAGTGCGATTCCGGCCTTCGGTGGATTCGACGCCGCTACGGGCGCCAGCATCGGGTTCGCGATCCTCAGCGATCTGGAGATGTTCTTCTTCATGAATGCTGCCCAGGGCGACCAGCGCACGCAAGTGTTGCAGGCCCCGCGGGTGACGATGTTCGATGGGCAATTCGCCTCGATCAATGACACGGTGTCGCGTCCGTTCGTCACCAGCCTCATTCCGGTCGTCGGCGACTTCGCCGTAGCCCAGCAGCCGGTGATCACGGTCCTCAACGAAGGAACCATCCTCAATGTGCAGGCCACGGTATCGCAGGACAAACGCTTCGTGCGTCTGACGCTCAATCCCACGTTTACGCAAATCGAGCGCGTGGATACGTTCACCTTCGAAGGAAGCGAAACCACGCGATCGACTTCGCAAACCGACGGAACCAACATTCTCGATCCGGCCGGTATCATCAACAGCCAGAATGAGGATGAAGAGGTGGTCCGTCAAGGAACGACGGTTCAGCAGCCCAGCTTCGCCACCACGAGCATCTCCACGACCGTCAGCGTTCCCGACGGCGGGACCATCCTGCTCGGTGGCATCAAGCGGATGCGGGAAGGGCGGCTGGAACGCGGAGTACCGATTCTCAGCAAGATTCCCTACCTGAACCGACTGTTCAAAAACACGTCGATCGGTCGAGAAACTAGCACCTTCATGATGACCGTCACCCCACGGATCATCATCCAAGAGGAAGAAGAAGAAAAGTATGGTGTCGCTCCGTAACGGAGTCGATCACCCCACGCATGCTCGGATCTCCGCGAGAAGCCCAGGTGGTACCACGTGCCACATGGGCTTTTTTTCGTTAAATCCGCGTTGTCTTCATCCCCGGAGTAACTCCATAATGGGCGGAGAGTAGTGAGGATGAGAAAAGGTTGCGCCCGGCGGTATGGTAGTTCGTTCCGGCCCACCGTTGCTCGCCGGGCCCCTAGGGAGTGGGGAGCATGGAAGCGATTCTCGACGACGACAAGTTCAGCGGCTTTGGTCCCGACGAATTGCTGCCGCGCCGCCAAGCCGATCTGAACCGTGTGGCCGCCGATACTCCTGGTCAGTTGCGCGAACTGGTCCGCTCCGCCGCCCCCCGCTGCCCTGGCGTCTACGGAATGCTCGATGCGACCGGGCAGCTGATCTATGTGGGCAAGTCGAAGGCGCTGCGCAATCGATTGATCAGCTACTTTTTGCCCAGCAACGAGGAAGACAAATCGGGGCGCATCGTACAATCCACCGTGGCCATCGTGTGGGAAGAGCAACCAAGCGAATTCGCCGCCCTGTTGCGCGAACAACACCTCATCCGTACCTTTCAGCCGCGGTTCAACGTCCAAGGAATCACCCGGCGGAGGCAACCGGTCTACATCTGCTTGGGGCGCAAGCCGGCCGAACAGTTCTACACCTCACGGAAGCATGAGCCGACGGCGCTGAGCTGTGTCGGACCGCTTGCTGGTGCAGGCAAAGCGGCCCGTGCCGTCGAGGTGCTCAACCGGTTGTACCACCTGCGCGACTGCAGCAATTCCCAACCGTGCGGCTTCGCCGAACAGCTCCAACTGTTCGATCTGCAGCTACGTCCGGGGTGCATCCGTCACGAAATCGGCACCTGCCTGGGACCGTGCATCTCCGCCTGCACGCGCCGTGAGTATCAAGCTCAAGTCGAAGCGGCACAACGCTTTCTCTCTGCTGCCGACCCCTGGCCGGTCGTCGAACTTCGCCAGCGGCTGGGACAAGCAATCGAGCGGTTGCAATTCGAACAGGCCGCCTCCCTGCGGGAGGATTGGTTGGCGGTCGGTTGGCTGCAAAGAAAACTTGAGGAGCTCGAGGACGCTCGCCTCCGGTACACCTTCATCTACGAGCTGGACCCTCGCCGGGAGACGACCGCCCGTCCCCGTGCCCCCGTGTTCTGGTACCTCATTCGTCATGGATGCGTGGAAGCGTGCGTGCCCAAACCACGCAGTGCCCATCGACGCGCCGGCCTGCTCGAATCGATCCACCGCTGGTTGTCCGGATCGGCCAACGTGCCCTTCCCGGTGCGACACCGCCCGGAAACGCTGCCGCTGGTGGCCAGTTGGTTCCGCAATCGCCGCCAGGAACTGGCGCACACCCTGACGCTCGATGGCCCCGTCGATCCGGCTCGGGCCGCCGTTCCGTAGAATCCGCCCACCACGTCCATTCCGCCATCGATTTCCTGCCGGGTTGACGAAAGCTCCCATCTACTTTGTGGTCGATACCCTGCCGCTGCCGATGATCAGGTCATAGTGCGATATCATTCTGCCCCCACAAGTGGACGAAGGCCGCGTGCCGTCCACCCAGGCGAGAAGACGGAACCGCGCCGCACGTCCCCACGGCCGGGCTCATCGAGGAGGGAATCGACTGCCATGGTTTATCGGCAAACAGACGTTCGTGGACGGTGGGCCGTGATGGTCATCGCCTGCTGTCTGACCTTGGTATCGCTCGCCATGGAAAAGGACATCCGTATGATGTCCCGTCCGAGGGAGGGGCTGGCCATGATGGTCGAGCAACTGCTCGGCAGCTTCTCTCCCACCTCGATGGCTCCCGTCCCCTCGTTCGCCGGCGCAGAAGATGAAGCAGCCGCTGGCCGGGGACAGGCAGCCGCAGCCCCTACTACTGGTATCCCTGCCCTCCATCGTCCGATTCAACCCCCACATCGACAGCATCGATTGATGCCTCCCCCGCAACCGCTGGCATCGGTCTGTCTGACCGCTCCCCAAGGTCAATCGTTGACTCCCTTGCCGTTGCATGGTTCGGCAGCAACAGCTAGTCGGTTGATGGCCATGCTCGACAGCGCCTTGGACCAGCCAACCCACGCGGTGTCGCACCGCGTTACCGCGGTGGAGCTTCCGCCCTCTGCCGTGACGGCGCCACGGCAAGCACGCATGCCCCTCTGGCCCGACCCTCCGGCTGCCTCGCAACCCCGCCTGCCAGAACCGGTCGGTCTGCTGGCCCTGCTCGACCAACTGGCCGCGCGTCTGGAGCAGCTGCCCTCCCGTCCGCACATGGTCGTGGCTGAGGGCGCTCCCGTAATCACCGTACCGCTATTCGAGGTGGAGCAGTGGTATCGCCTGGTGTCGGCCGATCTGCACCGGCTGATCTACGAACAGGGGTTGGAGCACACCGCGGCCTCCCAGACGCTCGCCCAGTTGGAGCAGCGCAGCCACGAAGCCCAACAGATCGCCGACGCGTTGCCACAGGAAGATCTGGCCGTGCAACTGCATGTGGTGCGCCACGCGCTGCATCGCCATTTGGCCCTGTGGAAGGCGGTTCAAGCATGCTTGGACAATACGTCCGTTGGCATGGTCATCGTTCGTGATGTGCATCATGTGCGTGGACAACTGCGCGACGCCATCGACCAACTGCGGACCGAATTGGGCGACTCCCCCTCCGGCTTGGCATGGCAACAGTTCTTGCTTTTGCCAGAACTGATGCGGTGGTGCGACCGCGGGGATTGGCAACAGGGGGCCGAGTTGGCGACCGAGGCGCTGTCGCGATACAACGATCCATCCCTTTCCGCCGCCCAACGAAAATTCCTGGCTCGCAACTCGCTGCAGTTGTTCCAGTCCCAGTTGTTGGCTATGGGGTCGGAAACGATCGACCTGCGTCAATTGTTGCGCGAGGTGGAAGAACTGGAAACCGATTCGATCAGCCGCGCCCGCTTCGACGTGGCCCAAAAACAACAGGTGCTGCGCTCATCGCCGCACCACGCGCATCGGGAACTGGCTCAAACCATCGATACCTATTACCGCAATGCCAATTTGCGTGTCGCGTTGTCGGGCGAATTCTTAGAACGGTTCTTGCCTGAACCCAGTGAAGAAGCGCGACCGGTGCGACGCAACATCTTGGGCGCTGAAACCAGTGGCAGAAGTATCGTCCGGACCGAACTCGGGCTCCAACTGATTCCGGATCAAACGGCATGGAATGTCGGCTTGTTCGTGCGCGGCAAGATCAATGCCGATACGCACTCGAGCAAAGGCCCGGCAGTCTTTTTCAACACATCGCATGCGGATGTGGAAAGCATCCGGTATTTGCGACTGAGTCCGGAAGGATACGAAGTCACCTCGCAACCGGCGCGGGTGGCCAGTCGCGATTACCTGCGCGGGCTGCGGACCGACTTCGATGGTTTGCCTCTCCTCGGCGACCTGGTGCGGACGATCGCCCGGGAACAATTCGATCAGCGGCGAGGCGTGGCCAAGCGTCTTACCCAAAGGTTGATCGCCCGGGAAACCGACGCGGAACTCGATGCGCGTCTCAGCGAAACCCTCAGTTCCGTCGAGCAGCGATTCGAGGAGAAGGTGCTCGGACCGCTGGAACGTTTGCAACTCTACCCCACCATCGTCGACATGCACACGACGGAAGACCGTTTGGCCGTGCGTTATCGGATCGCCGACGAGTCGCAGATGGCTTCGTTTTCGCCCCGCCCCCGCGCTCCGGCCGACGCCTTGGTGAGCTTGCAATTGCATGAATCGGCATTCAACAACGCCATCGATCGACTGGGCTTGGGAAGGCGCGACTGGACGCTACCTGAACTGTACGCCCATTTGGGCAATACGCTCACGGGCCGACCATGGCGTGTGCCGGAAGACGTGCCGCACGACTTGACGCTCCGCTTCGCTCCCACTCGACCGATTACGATTCAAATCGTGGATAACAAACTGCGATTGACGTTGCGGATCGCGGAGCTGAGCCAACCCGGAAAGTTGCACATCGAGCGATTCGTGGTCACCAGCAGCTATGTACCTGTTGCCAACGGACTGAGTGCAGAGTTGGTCAGGGATGGCGTGATCGAGATCCTCTCCCGCCGCGATCGGCTGGCGCTGCGATTTATTTTCGCCAAAGTGTTCGTCTCTCGCCCCGAGATCCCGTTGATCAATCCGGCCTGGCAGCAAGACCCGCGGGCCGAGGGATTGGCGGTGTCTCAACTGGAACTTCGCGACGGTTGGTTTGCCTTGGCCGTCTCTCCCGATACGTCGCCGGAAGCAGCGAGGGTAGCGGAACGCTCCAGACAACTTCTTGCGCAATAGCCGCTGTGTCGAGCACCCGGTCCGCGGCGACCAAAGCGACGAACCGTTTTAGCGGCGGAGCGCTTCATCCAACGCCCAGGCCGCCCGCCACACTAGCGCCCAAGCGGCCAGCTGGGGGTGCCGCCGCGAATCCAATTGCTGATCGAACTGCTCCTGCAGGCTGGGAGGCAAGATGGCCAACACGGCCGCTGCCTCCTGGCCATGCTCGGCATAATATCGCTGAGCCGCAGCATAGAGGGAGCGCAATTGGTCGACTTCGTCGGCCTGTGGCTGGCGCGTCAGCACCCGCCGTAGGACCTGCCGCAGTTGTTCGTCGGTCGGCTCGTCCCCCTCGCCACGGCGCCCACCCCCTGGCGGTTGTTCCTGCCAGTGTTGGTGCAGCGCGGCCACCACTGCCAATTCGGTCACCATCACGTCGTTCAATAAGGACAACGCTTGCAGCGGCGTATTGCTCTGCACCCGGCGCACGGTGCACGATTCGCCGCTGGGCGCATCGAAGGAGCTGAAAAAGGCGAAGGGAGCAGTGCGTTTTTTGTAGGTGTAGATGCTTCGTCGAAAACGATCTCCCCCTTGGCTCGCCACCCACTGGGGGCTGCCGTAGGCGACCTCGGAGATTCCCGGTTGTTGAGGAGGTCGCACCGGCGGCCCACCGAATCGGCGATCCACACAGCCGGCGCAGGTCAACATCGCGTCACGAATCTGCTCGGCGGACAACCTCCGGTAAGGCATGCTGCTGAGCAATCGGTTGGACGGATCGACCCGCTGGGCCATGGGGGAACGACGAACGTCCAAGCGGTAAACGCGACTGGTGACGATCAGGCGATGGAGCCTCTTCATCGACCATCCGTCTCTGTGCATCCAGTGCATGGCCAACCAGTCGAGCAGCTCGGGGTGGGTTGGCGCATCTCCCTGCAAACCAAAATCTTCCAGCGTGCGCACCAGCCCCTCGCCGAAAAAGTCCGCCCACGCACGATTGACCACAACCCGCGCCGTCAAGGGATGGCGGGAGTCGACCAACCAGCGAGCCAAGCCAAGCCGGTTTTTCGGCCACTGCGGATCCCAGGGATTCAGTATCTCGGGCGTTGCCGGCTCGACCTCTTCCCGAGGTTGCAAGTACTCTCCGCGATGATGACGAAAGGTCGGTCGACGATGCCCCTCCGGCCATTCGACCATAACCAGCGTCGTCGTGGCCGGGGGGCGTCGGCGAAGCTGACGAAGGCGATCGTTGTGCGGCTGCAACTGAGGGGCCTGGAGCAGGAACTGCTCCAGGAGAATTGCCCATTGGCGGTCACTGAGCGTCTCGGGCGCAACCAACAAAGCCTGTTCCACCTCGTCAGGATAAGCCCGTGCCTGGACAGTCTGCTCCGTGTCGCTGAAACTCAACCGAAATCGCCCCAGCGAGCTAGCAAAATGACGCCCGAAGACCATGTGCACCTGCAAGGCTTTCCCCGCCGGGATGGGGGAGGCAAGAAGATACACCGCCACGTGCCGCTCTCCCTGCCGCCCATGCACGGACCATCCCGTTTGCACATCCCCATCGATGGTAAGGGCCGCCGATACCGGATGGTTGCCGAAGCGGTTGGCTGCGAAGGACTCGTGGGCCGCCTGGATGGGCACCGGCTCGCCATCGGCCTGCAACTGGAACTCGGTCAAAAAGAAATCCCCCAACGTCCCTTCGTAGTAGGTCGATCCCGGCCCGCGGGCCGGCAATCGCTCGTCTGGCAACGCTTCCAGGCGAATCGCACGTACCGGGCGATCGACCGGGGCGAAGTCCACGTAGTAATCGTCGCGTTTGGCCGTATCCCCCGAGGCAAAGATCGACGCATCGGATTGAATGGTCAGGATCGGTAAGGAACTTCGCGCCGCGACCGGACGCAACACCTCCCAAGCGACCGTTCCTTGCCGCTGCAACTCCAACCACTTGGTAAAAGCGGTCCACAAAGCCCGCCGCTGCTCAGGAGGTAGAGCCAACAGGCTCTTGGCTAATTGCTCTCTCCCGGCTGCTCGCAACGATTCGTAAAAGCCAGCCGCTGGTTCCTCACTGGCGTCCCCCCTGGCGGAACGCGCCGGGGCTTGCTCTTGGCCGGACTCCCGGCTTCCAGTCTCGGGCCAATGAGCCGGCAACTCGGCCAGCAGGCGATCGGCTTCCCGCCGATTGGCCTCCCACCGCTGGCGCCACGCGTCATCGATCAATTCCAACTGTCGCTGATCGGTGTTGTTCATCAGCGCCATCAGTTGGTAGTACTCCGTGTGCGTGATCGGATCGAACTTGTGAGTATGGCATTGGGCACAGCCGATCGTGAGCCCCAACCACACGGCACCCGTCGTGGCCACGCGATCGGTCATGGCATGAAAGCGGAATTCCAGCGGGTCGATCCCGCCCTCTTCGTTGAGCATCGTATTGCAGTGAAAGCCGGTGGCGACGCGCTGTCGAAGCGTAGCGTCGGGAAGCAGATCGCCGGCGAGCTGTTCGATGGTGAACTGGTCGAACGGCAAGTCTTCATTGAGAACATCGATTACCCAATCGCGATACGGCCATATCGATCGATCGCGGTCTTTTTCGTAGCCGTTGGTGTCGGCATAACGCGCCAGGTCCAGCCACCGCTGGCCCCATCTCTCTCCATAATGGGGTGAGGCCATCAACCGATCCACCAGCCGACCAAGGGCTTCCTCGTCGATCTCTCCTGCGGGAGATACCAACTCAGCGGTCCATCGCTCGACCTCGGCAAGCGTGGGAGGCAGGCCCAGGAGGTCGAAGTATAAACGTCGCAACAGGGCAGCAGGCGATGCATCCGCGGCTGGTTCAATGCCCGCCTCCTCCAGCTTGCTCAGCACAAAACGATCCACGGGAGTGCGGCACCACGCGGCGCGGTGCACGGCGGGGACCTCCGGCCAGCGTGGAGGGACGAACGCCCAGTGTTGGCGCCACTGGGCGCCGTGGACAATCCAGCGGCGCACCACTTCGATCTGCTCTTTGCTCAACGGTTTGTTGGCATGACGGGGCGGCATGCGGGAGTCATCATCGGCATCAGTAATCCGTTGCCACAGCAGACTCTGATCGGGATCCCCCGGCACCACCACTCCTGAGTTGCCGTCGGTACCGTATAGGCCGGCCGGCTGATCCAGCCGAAGGTCCGCCTCGCGAGTATGTTCATCGGGCCCATGACATTGAAAACAATGGTTCGAGAGGATGGGACGAACGTCGCGTATAAAGTCGACCTCCTCGCCCCCCAGAACTGCCGCCACCAACAATGGGACCAAGCCAATCGCCGCGACGGAGTATGTCCAACATCCACTTCCCATATCCTAGGATCCGTTCCGCTATACCTGTCATCTCATGGTCGACCGCATCTGTGGTGATTATAAACAGAACCTTGTCCATGGTTCATGCGCATCGACAGGCCATAGCAAAGGATAGGCACAATGCATGGAATTTGGCTGGTGATTCTAGCCATTGTCCTGGCGTTCTACGTCATCGGACTGTTGGGGCTGGGATGGTGGTTCAGCCAACGTGAGCACACGGCGGAAGACTTTCTCGTGGCGGGAAGACGTCTGCCGTGCTGGTTGACGACGTTTTCTCTGATAGCCACTTGGTACGGTGCGGGAACCTTGTTGACAGTCGCCGATGAGGTGCGCGAAGTGGGTTGGACGGCTGCCCTCATGGATCCGGTGGGAGCCGGTCTGTGCCTGGCCCTGGCCGGCTGGTGGATCGCGGCCCCTCTGTGGCGCATGAATTTGCTCACCGTGGGCGACTTTTTTAAGCAGCGTTACCATCGCTCGGTGGAAATCGCGGCGGCCTTGGTGTTGATACCAAGCTATTTTGGCTGGATCGCCGCCCAGTTCGTGGCATTGGCAGCGTTGTTGAATCACTTTTTCAGCATCCCCCTTTCGCTGGGACTGCTGACGGTGGCCATTGTCGGCACCGGCTATACCGTGCTAGGAGGGATGTGGGCGGTGGCTGCTACCGACGCCGTGCAGCTCGGTTGTGTTTTAGCAGGTGTCGGCATGCTGGGCTGGCTGGCAGTGGACATGACGACCGCTGCCGACCTGCTGGAAGGGCTGCAGTTTGTCCCCGCAGAAGGGGAGGATCCTGCACGGCTCACCGTCATCCTCGATGCCCTGGTCATCGGGGCGTTAGGCAACCTGTGCGGTCAGGATCTTATTCAACGGATCTTGTCCGCCCGCTCGCCGCAAGACGCGCGGCGTGCCTGTCAGATGGCGACCATCGCCTACCTTGTTTTTGGTCTGATTCCGATCTTCCTCGGCGCCGTGGGGGCCGCCCACGGCATGCGCGACGGTTCGGTGGTTATGTCGCTGGCCGAACATTTGATGCATCCCGCGGCGTTGATCGTCTTCGTGGTCGCGGTGGGTGTCCGCAGTGCTGTCCACGATCGACAGTGCCATCCTCGCGCCCGCCAGCGTGATGGCGCAGAATCTTGCTCCTCGGTCCTGGCATCAACGATGGAGTAGCCTGGCCGTCAACCGCTGCTGCGTGGTTCTCGTCGCCGGTTTGTCCTTAGCAATCGCCTACGCAGGACAGGACGCTTATGAACTTCTAGAAAGCGCCTATTCGCTGACGCTGGTTGGTCTACTCGTCCCTTTTCTAGGAGGGATATGGAGCCGGCGCGGCACCAGCGGCGCAGCGCTTGCCTCCTTGGGACTCGGCGTGACTCTATGGGTGACTGCCGAGCAATTCGGGCTGTCCGACCACGGCACTCTCCGGCTCGGCCGATGGTCCTTTCCGTGGCCAGGCGTCATCGGTATCGTGGGCGTCACCGCCGTGCTGTATGCCTTCTTGTCGTCACTACCTTCCCTGTTCCATGACGAGCGACGTCGCCTAAGGAGCACCAGCAGCGACCACCCCCCCGAGGGCCAGGAAGCCTGACTGCACCCCCGGGGTGCAGTCGGCCAATGGCTTGCCCATGAGAGAGCCTACCAATACCACATCGCTCCCCCGGGATACTTGATCATCACCCCGCGCGACGGGATGTAATAGGTTGGCGTGGTGGTGGATAGATGCGTGGCATTGATCGTGGGGCGCAATGGTGAATGCCCGATCCAACGATACCACTCCATGCGCAGCGCGCGCTGTTCCGCTTGCATGCGCGCCATTTGCTGGGCGAAGGTCAGCGGCTTCGATTCGGCTAGCGACTCGGCAGCGCTCAGGGGCATGGGAGCCGGAGAGATCGCCGGACCGCTTTCCTCCTGGGCAAGCGCCTGGCGGCCCCCGACACCAATCCATACGGCGAACAATACGAAGCTGGCGAGCAATTGGCGTTTCGGATTCATGGAGTTGTACCTTCGGCTAGTGAGAGTGATCGGTTGGAAAGTGCCCCTAGGCGCTTCGTGCGACCGATCGTGGAGCGGTACCTGAGGGAGCAACGAGTCGCTGACACCGAGGCAGGAAAGCACTTTACTGTCTTTCCAGGTATCGCTCGGCCGAAGGAGAAAGCTTTGCTCGCAATCGCTGCCATAGTCGAACTAGCGAGCAATCGCTGTTGGGACACAACAACTGGCAAGTATTTACCAGGTGGGAAGCTGACACCCGTTCGATCGTTTCCCACGGATCGCCCGTCAAGTCGGACGGCGCAAACCATACCGCCAGTGGGGGAACCTGCCGCCGGTGCCAGTGCGAGTATCCCGCCTCCACGGCCCATCGCGGCGAGCTGATGGGCTGATGGGAGGCCGATCATCGCCGCGCAGAGCCGAGCGCCATGACGATAGCTCTGGTGGAGCGCCACGCAACGGCCAGCGCCCTCCGGCGGTCAGTTGCCTCTCGGAGACGGCATCGCCGGCACGGCAGCATGCCGCCTCCCTCGGCTGGCAAGCCTCGGTGGCTTCCCTTGCTCAGCCGCGGTCAGCCACGCGCGAGGAAGGTCAGGTAGCAGGTAGCCAACCGGTCAAGGACGGCAATGAGACAGGGCGAGCAAAGCATAGGCGGTGACCAGGTTCGGGTCCCCTTCCATCCACCGCGTGGTGGAATTGACCCAGCTACCGTCCTCTTGCTGCAACTCCGCCAGCTTCTGCCGCAACTCGGCCTTCCAGTCGTGCGACGTCCCTTGCGCATCCTCGAACGACGGATCGCCGAAAGCATCCAGCGCTTTGGCCATCGTCTGGTAATAGTAATAGAGCCCCTGTTTCCCGACGCCAGGGTTGGACTCCAAGTCGTAGTGCCGGCGCAGGAAATCGACCGCTGCTTTCACCCGTGGATCATCCTTCTCAACTCCAGCGTAGATCATGCTCTTCAGGCCGGCATAGGTCATCGAACCGTAGCTGCGCAAGCCCCCCTCTGGAGTCGTCTCTGCCTTCGTCTCTCCTCCTGCAGCAACCGTGTAGTAGAAGCCACCATCATTGATCTTGGCCGCAAACTCCGTGTCGTTGTACGGCGACTCCAGATTCTGACAGCGCGACACAAAGATCAATGCTTTTCGAATCGCTGGATCGTCCTCTCCACGTCCCAACGACTTGAGGGCATCGACCAAGAAACTGGTGTTCGAAAGATCGGGGCGGGACTTGCTGCCATAACCTGCTCCCCCGTATCGCACATCGCTCGGATCCACCCCTTCACTCTCATCCCATTGCAGGTGTTTGACAAAGCTCTCGGCCCGCTCCAGGATCTCGTCGTATCGCCCATCCGTATTGGCCTTGGCCAACGCCATAATGGCAATGCAAGTGTCGTAATTGCGATGTAGCGAGTCGGACTTGTAGATGCCACCATCGGCCTGAACATGCTGCGTCAAGTAGTCCCAACGCCTTCTTCACCATGGGATCCTCGGGCGGCACACCGACCGCTAGCAGCCCCGCCGCTACCAAGCCCGGTGGGACCGATACCCGTCTGCGGCGAGAACGAACCATCAGCACGCTGGCCCCGCACGCGAAGATACTCGATGGCCCGATCCACCATCTGCTGCCACTGCTGCTGTTCCCTCGACTGCTCCTCACCATAGGTGTGCCGCGGGCTGCCCACCAACACGGCCCCGGCCATCCACAACACGGGTACGACTGCGATTGGACGGCGTAGCAACTGCGTCATAAAACTCTTCTCCTTAGGTAGGGTTCCAATGGACGACTTGTCAGGGTTGTCACGTCGGCGGCACCTCTCCTTTGGGCTCCACTATCGGGACAATCCCACCGCTTACTGCCCGCGGGCTCGCCGGAAAAAAGCCCACCGCTCCGATTTCCATGCCCCATGCCGCAAAGAATCCAGCGGACAGGCACGCTTGCTTTCCAGTTATCTTTACCGGAGCAATTGCGATGCCATATTTCAAGCTTTGGGTAATATCTCCCATCACCCTCGTGCTTCTCGCTCCCGTAGGAAGCGATTACCGCGTCAGCTACCTGGGGGTATCCGCGAGGCTGCGGCAGCGCGGTGGCGGTTCTTCCGCCAGCGGTGGCGGATCGCCCACCAGCCGTCCCCCTCAGCCTGCTCACCGGAACAGGTCGAACGAATGGATCTGGCGTGCGGGTACCGTGGAACGTCCCAGCATCCCGAAGTACGCGACCGGTTGCGGCGGCGTCGGCTCTGACGTCGCCTGCAGGAGGATCGTTCGTCCACCCATGCCGATAGCGATGGTCTGCGACGTAGGATCTACCTCCATACTACAGTCGGTTCGGCCCGCGAATGGGAACCTTTCGCAACGTATAAGCCAGTTCGCCGGTACGAAGATCGACAAGAGCGAGAGTCAAGTAGGGAACATTGGATGTAGAACTCTCGATCCGAAATGCCAACATGAACGGCGAATTGCGGGCTTGCCCTTTCGGGAAATACATCCAGAACAGCGCGGCGGGCTCGCGCCCACAGTAGTCGACCATCCGCGATATGCATCGCGTGAATCCAGCCATTGACGGGATGAAAATCACGGGAAATGGAATCCATATTCAACACTCGCGGCGGCGGATTGTCGTAGGTGGCTCGACTGAGCACCAGCAAGCGATCGCCGAATCGCTGTAACGCGATATCGTTCAAATCAGCATCCACCTCAGTGTGATGAGCCTGGTAAACACCGGTAACCAAATCCCAATAGTGCAGCGTGCCAGTAGGCTCCAGGACGACGAGAAACCGCTCCTCGAGCGTGGCCGCGCGGGCACCGCGCTGCAATGCGATGATTTTCGGCTCAGCGTTCGTGTCAAAGGGATTCCATAGGCGCAACGTGGGCCGCAGGGTAGCCGTGGATTGGATGCTGGGGCCACTGGCGGCGGCCGCCTGCTGTTCACGATAATCGATCATCCACGGCCCGGCAGAGAACCAGTGCTCCCAGAAACCGGCGTGCTTGAACTCGCGCAGCTTGGTTCCATCCCGGGCATCAAGTACCAGCACCCGCGCCATCGAGGGATCGACGACCGCCAACTCGTCTCCCCGGTGGGATACACGAATCCGGTCGTCAAAGCCCGATCGTCTCCACAGTTGTTTGCCCGTATAGGGATCCAGCCCCATCAAGGTACCGGCGGTGTACAACATCAGCGCGTGCGGTGTCAACGGCCCTACCTCGATGCGGCGACCATTGGACTCGCGGCGGTAAATCTGCACCCCGAAGGAGGTGTTGACGGGAGTGGGATTGGGCATCCCGAACGGCGTGCGCGGCCCTGCTGCCGGGTGCACCAACGATTGACGCCACAGCAGTGCTTCCTGCCCCGTCTGGAATCCGTGGTACAAATTGATGCCGAGAATTTCGGAGCTGGTTTCCAGCAAGAGCAATCCGCCGCGTACCCATGCTCTGGTGAACACATCATTGTTGTCCGCAGAAGCGCGGTCGATGGGAATATGAGCGACGTCTTCACCGTTTTGATTGATCACCACTAGCACGTCGCCGGCGATACGCAGCTGAAATTCGGGGCGCCCATAGCGTTGGTGGACGACCGGCACGCTGATGCCCGGAGAAAAGGAAGGGCGGTCTTGCACGATACTCAGCTGGACGACGCGCCCGCTGGGCCACGTCAGCGACTTGGCATCGCCAGCGCTGCTGTCCCCCGTCGTTGGCGTAGTCGCCGCCCCATCGTCAATCCCTCGATTGCGTTGCCCGGTCCGCCCACGGACCCCCAGCAAGGTTTGATCCCAAAAAGTTGGTCGCCCTAGCAGTCTCTGCGCCCGCTCACGAATAGGAGAATTCCCCCCGGCCACCAAGGGAACCAACAGTCTCTCCGCTCCCACAGGATCTCCGTAGGCCGCCATCGCATCGCCGGCAGTCGGCGGCCACAACCCTTCCGCCATGGCAATGATCTGCGTCTGAGCATAAGGGTGCCAGTTGAAGTACTGCAGCAATTGTTGCCGCAGCGGTCCCATCAAGCGCTGGCCTCGTCCCAGCGCTTCGTCGACGATCGCGTCCATCGCCCGGCGCTGTGCTGGACTGGCTGCCTGATACGCTTGAGCCAATTGGGTAGCCAGCCAACGGTCCGTATCCACCGAGTAATCCGCTTCGATCTCCATCTCCGCCGTGCGCCGGCGGATGCTCCCAGGCATGGCCATGGTGCGATGGTCGACCAACTCCATCAGGTGCAAGAAGGCATCCCAGTGCTGCCCGGCGCGAATGTTTCCTACCGCCAACCACTGCAAGAATTCAGACCGCTGCGGGCCGTCGATGGCCAAACCACGGTACTGTGCGGCGGCCTGACGATAAACGTCGAAATCTTTCTTCAGCCCCTGCATCAACGTTTCGATCAATAGAAACCGCGTATCGATGTCTTCCGCATCGATCGCCATCGATTGACGCAATAGCGCGAACGCTTCATCGATCCTGCCATCGGCCAGGGCCAACTGGGCTTTTTGGTTCAGTCCCCACGTGTCCTGCGGATTGGCCGCCAATCGCTGGGCAACTTCCTCGGCCAAATGATCGCGCGTGTAGAAGGCGGCCAACCGTGCACCGGCCAGCGAAAGAAGCGACCCACGATGGACGACAAGGTTTCCCAACTCCCGGTCGACGACCACCTGATCGACGACCCGACCACGCTTCCCGTCAATCTTGATCAACAGGCCACCTCGGAGCGGAACCAGGATCCCATCGGGCAGGCTTACTCCTCGGCCTGCTAACCGCGCCCGCTCGGGATAGGCTACTTCCCACGCAAGCGTTTGTGTTGACAGATCCACGGCAAAGGCGCGTTGATCCCCGACCACGATCAGGGCTCCGTCCTGGATTCCTGCCAGATACCGGCCATCCTCGCGCCGTTGAGGCGGAAGTACCATTTCCCCGGTGAGCGCGTCGACAACGAAGAACACATTCGACTCGGGAGGACTGAAGGCGACCAGACCATCCGCGGCGATCGCCCCCACATCGATCCAGGTGGGAACCAAGGGATGGTGATCGCGCGTATCGTAACCACCGAAGGCTCCACGGGGAAACTGCAATGGATTGGTGGCCGTGGCGTCCGCATCATACGCCAGCCCCCACAACAATCGCCGTGTAGGCAGGTCGACCGCCACGATGGCACCAGCCCCGGTAGGGCAAATCACCACACCATCGGCGATCGTGGGCGATAACGATTGACTGCGTCGTGAGTTATCGAATCGCAATTGGCGATACAGCGGATGCACCAGCTGCTGCGACCAGGCTAATCTCCCGTCGCGCGCACGTAACACGACCAAGCGCGTCTCTCCATTGGACTCCCCGATGACGAACAGCTGGCCACCGTAGGGCAGAGGCGGCCCCAAGAAATAGATCCCCGCCAATGGATCCTCCCCTTCCTCGTCAGGAGGCCCTCCCACTTGCCACAGTATTTTCCCCTCCTCGCTGATGCTAATCGCCTGCAATCGATTGTGCATGGCCAAACCGGTGGGCATCCCCGCCTCTGCCGCCGTCTCGGTCGTGATGTAATAGAGCCGCTCACCATCGGCGCTGAAGCGACCGAAGGCGGAATCACTCCACACCCTCTCCGCGAGGGTTTCCGCTGGGTCGGCCTCCAGTCCATACCCCGCCGACGGCGTGATGCCCCCCAGTTTTACCGGTGCAGCATATTGATAAAAAGCCCATTGGGTGAGCCCCGTCTCCAGATCGACCGCCATGACTTCACCGTCGGTCGTTTTGGCCAACACGGTCTTGCCCACCACTCGGGGTTCCAACCGCGTCAGGAGGACGCGATCGGCCTGCGTTTCCCGCTCGGCGATCTGCATCAATCGCTCCTGTTCGGGCAAACTACCATGCAGCACCTTTTCCCACCGCACGTTCGGCAGGGGCATGCTGGTATCGACCACTGCATTGCGTCGGGCGTTGCCACCTTGGACCAGCCAGTCATCGACCGAGCGATCGTCGAGCACCGGTTCGGTCAATCGCCGCAAGGCGTCCACGATCGTGGCACGGTCAACCTCGGCCGACAATTCGATACGTCGCCCCGCGATGGTCCAACGGGCCCCCGGAAACGCTTCCCGCGTCTGCTCCACGATGGCCGCCGCCCGAGACAAATCGTTGGCCAGCACCCAACATTGACTGGTCGCCAATCCTAAATCGGCTCCCCAACGCTGCCGTGCCGTTGGCGTCTCCCACAAGCGAGTCAACAGCACGGCCGCGGCCAGAGGATGGCCCCGCTGCAGCCTCTCCTCGGCCAACAGAATCATCGCTTCATAAGCGGCCGATGTGTGCGGGAACTGCCGCACCACCGCTTCCAAATCGACCACCGAGCGTTTCTCGATTGCTTGCGCTAACACCTGTTTGGCGGTCACTCCAAACTGCAACTCCAAGACCTCGCGTCCGGGCGGGGGCAATTCCCCCAACAGTTGGCGAGCCCGGCCCTTGATCGACTGGTTGTAGTAACCACGTCGGTGGGGTTGTAGAAAAAAATCCTGGCCGCGCAAGTCGGGAGGCAGATCCTCGTTGGTCTCATCCAATAAAGTCCCCAAGGCCTCGATCGCTTCGCTGAATCGCCCCTCGCGCAGCGCTTGTTCGCCTTCGCTAAGCAAGCGTACCAGGGGGCGCGGCGCGGTAAGGAAAATGGCGTCATCTCGATCGACCGTGGGGGCGCCGAAGATGTTTTGCGCCTGCGCAGGGTGTGCCCCTCCTAGAAGCGCCGCCAGCAAGGGAAGCGCCACGACCATCAACCACCTTACCGCTCCATCCAGTTGACACCCACACCTTCTGGCTGTGCCCCTGCAGTACGCCCTGTGCATATTCAAAATCCCTAATTACCAATCACCTCTCAACGCCGTGAGGTCAACTCCACTTCCATCTCCACCCGCTCACCGCCGCGGAAAACGACGATCGGCAAGGGTTCACCGATCGGAGATTGCTGGACGATCTCGGCAAACTCCGCCGGGCCGTCGATCGGTTGTCCATTGAATTCGACGATCAGATCACCGACTTGCAGCCCGGCTTTCTCTCCTGGATACCCTGGAACCAAACGATTGACCATCGCTCCGCGCGTTCGCCCTAACCCGATTTGACGGGCCACCGCATAAGGGACCTTAGCTGTTCCTACCCCGATAAATGCGCGGCGTACTTCTCCGTACTCCAACAACTCGCTCATAATCCACTTTGCCCGGTCGATGGGAATGGCGAACCCGATCCCCTGGAACGCCCCGGTACGAGTGGAGATGGCCGTGTTGATACCAATCACTCGTCCGTCTAAATCCAACAACGGGCCACCCGAATTACCGGGATTGATGGCCGCATCGGTCTGGATGAACTGGCCGGTGACGACGCTGGAAAGCTGCCGATAGCGCCCAGTTCCACTGATGATGCCGGCGCTGACCGAAGAATCCAAAGTAAACGGGCTACCGATCGCCAACACCCAATCCCCCACGTGCAAATCGCGGGAACTGCCGAGATCGGCCATCGGTAATCGCTCCTCGGTATCCAAGCGGATGATGGCCAGGTCGCTTCGCGGATCGGACTTCGTCTCGCGAACTCCAAATTCACGCCCGTCAGGCAGGCGCACTTCAATTCGCGTCGCCTCCTCGATCACATGGTGATTGGTCAGTACGATTCCGTCCTCGGAAACGATGACTCCCGATCCCACACTGTCGAAAACTTGTTCGTCGGAACCGCCGATAACATCGAGAATTGGTGAATCGGATTGTTCACGCGTGCGACAGAGGATTTTCACCACCGAAGGCATGGCCTTCTCGGCGGCCAAGCGAAAGGCGAGCGACATGTCGCGGGCACGAGCCACTGCTTGCCGCGCCAATTCCTCGCGCCGTGGTGCTGCCAGTGATAGAGCGTCGTCCGGCAGGGAAGTTTCGCGGTCCTTCCCCAACTTGGCGCTGGCCGTCCCTCCGTCATCGGCCGAGCTCTGGGGCTCAGAGGATGAGGCGTCCACGTCCGACTCGTGGGAATCGAGCTCCGGTTGATCAGAACCGTCGTCGACCGAGTTGGGAGCCACCGCGCTAGCGGCGGTAGACGGTGCTTGTCCCCACGCGGAGTGGGCACCGCAGACCAGGCCTGCCGTCAAGGCGCAAAACCCCAGTTGCCACATCGCCGAATCACGCTTGATACGGATCACGTCCTCTCCTCGCTGCTGAAACTCCCACAACCACCGGCCCCGCCCCAACAGGCTGTTGGCTACGAACCGAATTCGGCTCCGTTGACGGCAACTTAAACGATGCAAACAATCCGGTATCCGGAGGCGATCAGCTCGTCCCTCGTTCTTCCCTCGGACAGCCTGGTTGAGCCAACTGGTTACAGCTCACTAAAGTGCCTATCCGGTTCGCCTGCAATAAACGCTCATCTGTCGTCATTGTAGTCTAGCGGTCTCCCGCAAGGGACGCCAAGCTAAGTGGGGGCGATGGGCCGTAGGTACACGGAAAAAAGGTAGCAGATCGACACGCGAGCTCGACTGGACAAGCCGTTTGAAGCAAGCGGCGATCACTTCGCCGAACGACTTCTCCCCGGCAGACGCTAGCATCGACTATTGGGCATCGGCGGCTCGTTCGAGTCCGTGGACGGCCCCAATGGCACGAAGGATAGTGGGTCAAGCATCACTAGCTACGGTTGGCCCCCCGCGCGGCAACCCGGTGCCGTCCGCGCGAATGTCGCTACATGCATCGCCACTGCCCCTCGCCTACCTACCGCTGGCGTGAAAAATGGGGGGAGAGATGCCGTGGCGCAGGAAAGGCGACGAGAACGGAGGGGTGTTATTGAGCAGTGGGTACGCCGCTTCCCAATTGGGCCAGTACCTGTAGGACGCCATTGAGATGGGCCAACCGAGGGCCAAACCGATCGACGAATTCATTGAGCATGAAATCGCCCTCCATTAAGTACTCCTCGTTGTCTTCCACCTCGCGAGTCAGCGTTTCCAAGAACTCGGCTTGCACTTTCGACAACGCCTCGGCAGCGCGCCGACAGGCTCGCGCCAATCGTGGGTTGGCTTCCTTCCATTGCTGGAGTTCCGCATTCCGCTGCTTTTGCACGGAGACCGTCGCTTGGACCAGCTGCTCCAACATTTCGTTCTGCTTGCGTTGCATCACAGCGATTTGGTGGAGCAACGTCACCATCGACTCCATCGGATTGCTAGCATTGACCGCAGGAGCCGGGTCAGCGGAAACGTCGATTCGAAATACTGAGGTGTAGTCTTGCGAATCGCTCACGATAATCTCCAGTAGCTGCTCGAGTTTGACACTTCTTAGCATTGTTAGCGTAGACGCGCAAGTAGTATGAGGCACGCTACTTTACTGCGATCTATGCGGACAAAATCCTTCGCTGCGGCATGCTGTCCGGCAACAGTCAGTATAGTCGATAGACGGCTGGCGTCGAGGAATTTGTAGCGAGCGCGCGGTTTGGGAGGGAGGATCCAAATCGGAAGGGCGCAGAACCGGCCTCTCCGTTAAAGTCGTTACGCCCATGGGCCCGAAAAGAGAGTTGCAGCGATTGAAAACCTACAGCCACAGGCTTGGTATTTTGCCTATTCGCACCGTAGTGGGGGCCCATGTCCGATCCGATTGGTTTTCTCTCCGTGCGGCGTCATCCGGAGCATGGTTACTTTGGCGGCTACCTGATTGTCAACGCGTTGGCCCGCCCGCTGGAGTTCCATTGTACGATGCCCGTACGGCCAACTCGTGCTCAACAGCTCCTCTATGGCCACACGCTGGACGACTTTCTGTGTGGGGAACAGATTGCCGTCGCGATGTACCACAAGGCGAAGCTGAAGCCCACTTGGGTGTTTACCGACTGCCACGCGGCCCTGGCTGGAGAAGCCGCCTTGGCCAATACGCGCTTCGTCTACCTGGACACCTCGTCGGAACTGGCCGAATCGGCGGGGGTGCTGGCCAGCCCGGGGGGTCGGTTGCCCATGCGACCACTGCGAGTGGGCCAGCACAAACTGCACGTACTGGCCGACAGCCCAGCGACGCCGGAGGATCTGGAAGCGTGCCTCGCCGGATTGGCCAAATACTTTGAATTGACCGAGCCGTTCCAGCGGGTGTTAGACGCCCTCCGAGAGGCCCATCCGGTGACCAGAGCGGCGTGAGCGCGTACCACACGTCGGTCGGTCACCGCATCGTCTGGCGTCAATTGGAACCCCAAGTCCCGACAACCATCCATGGGCATGGATCCACGACAAGGAGTTTTTTTTGGTGAGCAGTGACGGGGTTGCCTTTCACAGCCGTTGGGACGAAGGGGAAGCGTCGCTGTCCGTCGGCATGTTTGCCACCGGTTGGCAACATCAGTTGGCGCGAACCGAAATCGAGTTCTTTTCGCCCCTGCAACTTCCCGGATCCGACGAGGCAGCGAAAGTCGTCTCCGTTCGTTTTCAATCGCCGCGCCCCAAAGTGGTGAGCGTTCCCTTTCCCGAGGGGGACGCTTTTCAGCCTGCGGACAAACCACCGACAACCGAGGTGGAACCATGTGTGGCTTCGTCGGCCCAGCAAGCTTGCCAGCAGCGGCGGCCAGGCGATCAGCAGGAACAGCGTCCCCGTCGACGTACTCGGATCCGTCCTCCCGCGGATGTGGTCAAACTCGAGGATCGCCTATTCTTCATCCTGCAACCTCCTTTGGAGGTGATGGCAGCAGCCAATCGCCTCGATTTCCCCTTTGAACCATTCCCCTACCAACTCGACGGCATCGCTTTCTTGTTTCCCCGCGAGACGGCCATACTGGCCGACGAAATGGGCTTGGGCAAGACCATGCAGGCCATCACCGCCATCCGCATGCTCCTCCTTTCCCGCCAATTGCGCAACGTATTGCTCGTATGCCCCAAACCGCTGGTCACCAACTGGGTCCGCGAATTCCGCCTGTGGGCACCGGAGATTCCCGTGACGGTCATCGAGGGAGATGCCGCCCGCAGAAATTGGATTTGGCAACAAGCCAATGCGCCGGTGCGAATCGCCAACTATGAATTGTTGATGCGCGACCATGAAATCATCGAATCCAGCGGCGCCCATTTCGACCTTGTCGTGCTCGATGAAGCCCAGCGCATCAAGAATCGCAACAGCACGACGGCGCAAATCGCCCGTAGTCTACCGCGCTCGCGAAGCTGGGCTTTGACCGGTACTCCAATCGAAAACTCCGTAGACGACCTGGTGCATATCTTTGAATTTTTGCACCCAGGGTATCTACATACCGGCATGAAGCTGAAAAGCATTCGTCAGGCGACACGCGATCACATCATTCGTCGCACCAAAGATCAAGTGCTGACCGAAATGCCTCCCAAGTTATTCCGCGATGAGGAGCTAGCGCTTACTCCTGAACAACAAGGCACCTATCACATGGCCGAGAAAGAAGGGGTGGTGCAATTGGAGGAAATGGGCGAGACGTTGACGATCCAGCATGTGTTCGAGCTGGTCCTGCGGCTGAAACAAATCTGTAACTTCGATCCGTCGACCGGCGCCAGTTGCAAGCTGGAGCGTCTGGAAGCCGACTTGGAAGAAATCGCCGCCAGTGGCAAAAAGGCGATCGTCTTCAGCCAATGGGTGGAGACGCTCGAACGTCTGGCATTGCATCTCGATCGCTTCGGACCGATGCAGTATCACGGACGAGTGCCCAGCAAGCAACGGGATGCAGTGATTCAACAGTTCCGCGAAGATCCCAGCAAACACGTCATCCTGATGAGCTATGGTGCCGGAAGTGTCGGCTTGAACCTGCAATTCTGCGAGTATGTGTTCCTGTTCGACCGCTGGTGGAATCCGGCCGTCGAGGATCAAGCGATCAATCGCGCGCATCGGATCGGAGCCGCTGGGCCGGTCACCGTTACCCGCATGATGGCCGCCGAAACGATCGAACAGCGCATCCACGAAGTCTTGGAAGAGAAACGCCAGCTATTCAACGAACTGTTCGCCGATTCGACCGGGGTGCCCAAGCATGCTGGATTGAGCCGGGAAGAGGTGTTCGGCCTGTTCAACCTCAACATCCCTCGCTCGAATCGTAAAGAGGCCGCCTGAGCGCCCCACGTCGAACCGGCAGCCCTCTCGCGGAAATAGCTACTTCATTGCCCTTTCATCTTCGCGCACATCGCATTGCTATTCCGCCCGTGTCGTGCACCAGTGCCGACGATCGCCGGCACGGATACACGCATGCCTTTGCGGAAGAACCGATCCCCGGTAGATGGGAGATCGCCAGCAACTCAGCCAGCGCCGGTGGCTCGCCAGCCAAGAGGTGGCGTCGGCTGGCCATCACCACTTCCGCTTGCCGCCGAAAAGCGTCACCAGCACAATATATACCCTTACCAAATACCAAATGACATGGTCAGTTCTCCACCTCCGGGGAAAGACTGGCGCAGCACTTTCGAAACGTCACCCGCCCCAAAGGTAAAAATAAACCAATGCGCGTTCGCTCTTCAGCCATGAACGTCGCAACATCCGTAGATGCCGATGATCCGCGGTGCGATGGCAAGTCGCCCGCCGCAACGATGCCGAAAAGCTAGAACAGGCGGTAGATCCGTCAGAATGATTTTTTTGACACGGGAATATCGATTTGCTATAAACGATCCATGGCGGAACGACACGATCCCCTGATCAAAACCGTGGTGACAGCAGACAAATGTTCCTGCATCATCGCACGGTTCCGAAAACGTTGGTGACGGTCACCCGCAAGCTCATCTCATGCAACGTCTCTCCCTCCGATCGAAGGGCTTGTACGTTTCTTTTCTGTTACCCACAAGGAGAGCGAATGATGAGTTGCAAGCACCATTTTTGGCAGGCGAGTGTGGTAGGGACCGCCATCTTCTGCATGGCACTGCTCGGCCAGGCCCAGGAGCCAGGGCAAGTCGGCGAAGACAACCAAGCGCAATTAGGAACTGGTCCCGACGGCCACGGCACAAAGGGCTACGGTGACGAGGGTTATGGAGCGAAGGGCTACGGCGCCGAGGGCTATGGAGCAGGCTATGGGTTTGGTGACTACGGTGGATCAGGCATGGGACTAGCTCCTGGCGTGGCGGCCTACGGCGGTGAGGGGTATGGAGGTGCTGGCTACGGTGGCTATGGCATGGGTGGCTATGGAGCGTTACCGGACATGGGATCTGGAAGGCATCGGGTCCGCCGTTTCCCGCCACCGAAAGCCACTCCCGCTTGGATGAACTTTGCGGCTGCCGAGAACCAATCGCAGGAAGAAGCCTGGGCAGTGTTGTTTGAAGAGGTTTCTCTGAACCTGGGCGCCAAAGGCCTGACTCTCCAGCAAGTGTTGCAGAATCTGAGCGAATCGGCGGGCGTTGGCATTACTGTCAACAAGCAGGAATTGGACATGTTGGGAGTCGATCCGGAAATGCCGATCGACGGCGCCAGCATCCCGCGGATGCGGTTGTACCAAGCATTGCGATGGTTGCTCGATCCACTCGATCTGACCTACCGCGTGCATTCCTGGGGGATCGAAATCACCTCCGTGGAGGGCGCCGAGGCGGATCCAACGGTAATCGATTACGACTTGGGCCTGGTGCTCGAGGATTCGTCGGATTTTGCAAGTTTGTACGAAGTGATCCAGCAAACGTGCGAATCCGACAGCTGGTTACGTAACGGTGGTGTCAACACGATGGTGCTCTTTAGGACGCAATTGGTTGTCGCTGCTCCCGATGACGTGCAATTGAAAATCCAGTCGCTATTGGCCAAACTGGCTCGCCATCGCCATGCCACACCGAGCGATCGCGACCAAGCGTCACGTTCCACGATCGGACTTGGTGCTGGGGCTCGGGGTGGATTTGTTGTTGGTGGTGGTTCGAACTGAGAGTGCGAAGTGGTTGCAGCGCTGTTTCGATGGTGGCAACAGCCGGCGCCGGCCCCGACCGCATGGCGGGGCCGGTGGAGCTGGCGTATTCGCGACCGATTCCCACTCCGCTCGGCGCGCAACTGGACTAGCCTCGCTTCGACGAAGCACTGCCGTTGGCGAACTAGAGTGGTCACAGGTTGCATCGTGCCTCCGCTGGCCTAGCGTATGATCTCGCCAGCTGTTCCCCACCGCCAGCGCGTTCATGAATTCCACCACCACGCGCCGGCGAGCAGACGAATACCAGCACGACGCGCCAGTAAGTGAACCAGTACCCGAACGATGCACCAGCGAGTGAGCCAAACCGTAGTCGAACCGCGGCCCGAACCACACTTGCTTGCGCAGCGTGCTGGTATTGAAAGCGTGCTGGTATCGAAACTGCCTCTGCTCCTCCGCTGCAGCCGCAACCCAGCCAAGAAGAGGAACCATGACCCGTTACTTAACCGATGCGCTCATCAACCCTGACGCAAACAACGGGGGCGGCTCCTTCGTCCGCACCCACTCGCCAACTCAACAATCCGTGTAGGCATTATCCGGACTATCACCCGTCACCTGGCCGGAATAGATGGAGCAGGGTGATCGCTGCCGGCCTGACGTGGAGCCTTGATACGGACGGGCGTGCTAGGATTTGCTGACGCGGTGCAATGGGAGTATTATCGGATCTGGTCCGACGCTCGCCCCCGTCCCGTTCCCATTGCTTTGGTCGCGGGTTCCAGGAATGGCTGCACTTCTGGAGGCATCTTGTCGTCCCGGCGCGGCCGGTCAGTTGCGAGTCTTCAAGTCGAAGTTGGAGGTAAACATCAATGGGAAGGTTCAGTCGACGCCTGTTTGTTGCTGGAGGTCTTGTTACGAGCTTGGGGACTGCGCGAAAAGGGCTTGCGTCGAGCACCCTGGACATCCCAGTGCGCACGATCACCCATGGTCCCAAATTCTATTGGTTCGGCTACTACGACAAACTCGAATTGGATCCGACGAATCGTTTTGTGCTTGCGAACGAAGTGGAATTCGAGCATTGTTTCCGTTTGGCGTCGCATAACACTGCCACCTGCTCTCGCCTGACCTGCGAACTCCCAACCGGTGGTCAACGCGGATGCCCACGCACCTCCCCATCGGACAGATTCCTGCAACGTCTGCACCGATGTCGAAAATGCTGACCGAGCAGGCTCAAGCCCTCCTCGCTCATCGCTCCACACATGGTGCATCTTGATGTTTTCATGGTTTTCGGTCTTATCAGGGCGGAAACAATAGGGACCGGAAGAGCAGCCAAGCAATCACGAGAAGGACGGGCGCCATGGCAAGACTGATTGCCAGCAATAGCCAGCGTGTCTTTCTGACGCCCCGGAGTTTCAACAGCATCCAGGCAACCAAACAGACGGGTGGGGTAAAGAGCAGGAATGCTAAGAACCAGTAATGCAAGCAGAACCGTGAGAAGGACTCCAGCGAGGACAGCTCGGATTCTGGTGTTCGAACGGACGGAATATTCCCAAGCCAGCCCCCTATGGTCCACACCGTCACGTTCACTAGAACGAGCCAGCCTACAAGGCAAAGAACTGCTGCAGCAAGTCGTTGCAGGATCGTTCCCAGAGTCGATGGACGAACCTCTTCATGGTTAGTTTTGGGCGGCGTATAAGGACTGCTCATGCCATCCCCTCGAACTCGTCCCTGGAACGGTGTGATTGAAATGCAGCAGCCACGGTTAGCGATCACACATTCACGCCGCTTCGAGTTTAACCGCTGGGGACAAGTTTGGTAAGAATCAATGCTGGGAATCGCCGTTGTCCGGTTCGAATTCTCCGACTCGCACTACCTCCACCGTCTCGACGCAGATCGTGACCCGATGTTGCGGTTTTACCTGCTCGTTCAGGAATTCGATGATCTGCTGGCAGATTCGCGGTGTCACGATGATTTCGATCCTCACCTTCTCGTGCCGGTCGATTTGGTCGCCTTGAAGATCGCTTCGCCCGGCTCCGGTACAGCGAATCGAGGTGAAGCCGGTCGCGCCGCGAGCCGTCATTTCCTTCTCCAGCCAGTCCTCTAGTTGCGGATCGGCGACCAGGGTCAACCGCCGCACCGATGCCAGGCCGCGTTTGCGGGCGGCGTGCTGGTTTTCGGAAAGCGGCACCAGGGTGTCCAGACCTTCGATGGTTAGCTTCAAGCCTTCCTGCTCGAAGTCGCGCTCCATCTCCTCCAATTTTTCGATGGTCGTGTGGTCGACCAGGTTGGCATTGGAAACATCGACGACCAAGTTCCGATGTTGCACCAGGCCGATTTGCTCGATCTGACGTCGCAGCGGGATCCAGTTGGAGAACACGGCCGATTCCCGGGCCACGATTCTAGCGGTGTGGTCATCGATCTCCTCGACTTCGATGTACGGCTTGAACAGCGACTTCAGCGGCACGCCATTGACTACGTGGATGATCATCTTCAAGGCGATACCGATGGCGATCCCGATCAACAGGTCGGTCGCCAGCACGGCCACCATCGTGGTCACGAAAATCGCCAATTGTTCGCGGCCAATGCGGTAGACATGAACGAACTCATTCGGGTGCGCCAATCGGTAGCCGGTGTAGACTAGCATCGCGGCCAACGCGGCCAGTGGAATCCGATGCAATGCCGTAGGAATCAACGCCACGCACAACAACAGAAAGATGCCATGCCACATGTCGGCGAATCGAGTTCGCGCGCCATTGTCGATATTCGCCTTGCTACGCACGATCTCCGAGATCATGGGCAATCCGCCGACCATGGCCGAGGCGAGGTTGCCCACACCGACGGCGACCATGTCGCGATCGAGGTTGGTTTTACGCTTCCATGGATCGAGCAAGTCGATCGCCTTGGCGCTGAGCAACGACTCGAGGCTTCCGATGATGAAAAACATCAGCACCCACTTCCAGGCTTTGATTTCGCGAAGAGCTTCGAAATTCGGAAAGGTAAGTTCGTCGAACATCCCGAAGGGGCGATCCGGCATACGTACCAAGTATTGCTCGCCGAGCTGGTATTCATGGTTCTGCAAATGGTAGGAATGTTCGTGCAACAAATCGAATCCCATTCCCATCGGGATGGCGACCGCCAGAACCACCATTGGTGCCGGGATCACCTTGAGCCATCCGAGGCGATTTCCCACCACCGGCCATAGGAACATGATCAGCAAGCTGGCTATTCCAATAGCGGCGATCGCCGGATTGGCTTCGGCAATGTAGTTGGGAAACTCTTGCAGCATCTCCAACGGTTCGCCCGATGCGGAAACGCCCAGCGCGACGGGGAATTGCTTGATGATGATGATCACGCCGATGGCAGCCAACATGCCATGGACGGCGGTCACCGGGAAGAACTCGCCCAAGATGCCCGCTCGGAACAGCCCAAATAGGACCTGTAGCACCGCGGCTGCCACACCAACCGCCAATGCGGCGCGATAAGCGTTCGTGTCCGCGACATCCCACACGCCGTCGGGCATGCCATTGCCGCCGAATTCCTCGATGCAACCGATGGCAATGACGATCAGGCCCGCGGCCGGTCCCTTGATCGTCAGCTCGCTGTTGCTGATGAACGTCGTGAGGATCGCTCCGATGATGGCCGTGAAGATTCCGGCGATGGGTGGATAACCGCATGCGAGCGAGATTCCCAAGCACAGCGGCAGAGCAATCAAGAACACTAGAAATCCCGACAACATGTCGTACTTCCAGTACTTGATAAACCCTTCCAGGTTTCCGCGCGGAACTTCGCGGGGGGCAGAAGGCTGGTCCAACTGTTGGTCATTCGCCATAGTTGCGTTCCTCTAGCGTTACGAGGGTTGTGTGATTCAGCTTGGTCTTGCCGAGCCCTGCATGCTGCATCCTGATCGTCTCGACGTCTTGGATGGTCTGCAGGTCTTCTCGATTCCTCTAGTGCGTCATACGACTTATGGTGCTGGATTGGACGATTCCTGCGCGGCAGCCCCGCTCCCGTGTTCCATCGGCGGGTGAGCGATATTTGCTCTGCGTTTGCTGATCGCCGTCGCAGCGTGGTATCGGGAGCTGACTCCAGGCTGGGGCACGATGCCGCCGCCCAGAATCAGAAAGGACAACAACAGGACGGCGACCCGTTCGGTGGGGCGAATGCGCAATGAGACCGGCGCGACGTGCCGTCGGCCCGTGAATACCCGAAAATACGCGTACATGATGGCGATGCCGTTAAGTGCGGCCGAGACGACGACTGCCATGCCGATGAGCGGGTAAACTTCCACCACGCCCTCCACCAACAGCTCCATACCGACAAAACCAATCGTGGCGGGAAAGCCGATGGAGGCCAGGCCGGTGAGGAGGAAGAACCCGGCGAGCATCGGCATTTGCTCATACAGCCCATGATATTTGTTCAACGAGAACCGGCCGATTCTGGCCTCGACACTGCGCAGCGTGACTCCAAAGCCGGTCAGTGCGAGCCCTACCGACAACCATACGCACAGGGCGCCGGTCAATCCCACGGCGGTCCCCATTTCCAAGCCCACCAGGACCAACGACGCATTGCTGAGAAACAAATAGCAGAAGAACCGTCGCGATTCACGTTGTACCAATGCCATGCCCGCGGCGTACACTGCCGTAACAAGTGAAATGATGGCGATGCTTTGCAATCCCCAGTTCGGCGCCAGCGGCAAGACCAGCCGCATAATCAGGTAGGCCCCGGTCAGGGGAGTGGCAAAACAGGATGCTGGTACCAAAGCTGGCCTTTTCGAACAGGTCAGGCATCCAGCAGTGCAGCGGCACGGCTCCGCTTCGCAGCAATCCCGCTCCTGCCATCAGCGCGCCGGCGACCAGCGTCACCGTTGAATGTCCCGGGAATAAGCGGTGCAACAGAAACCCGCTCGTCAGAAGTACCGCGAACAGAAGCATGTGCACTGCATAGACACGGGGGGAAGCTCCGCGGCGACGTATCTCTACCCAGGGCGGAATACTGGCGGCCAGCGTCAAAACCACCAATGGCCATCCACCTCGACAACTGAAGATGGCCAGGGCGACCGCTTCGCCGAATAGCATCCAAGAGAACGAGATGCGTCCCACCTTCGTTCGCGGCGTTGACAGGATCACAACGAGATGGATCAAGGCCACCAAAGGCAAGAGCGGCGCACTCAGCTCATCGACCACCAGGGGGCTGGAATGAAACCAGAACGAAAACACGTCCCAATGATCGTGTGCCTCGAAGCTATGCAACGTTCGAAAATCCAGCCACTCAGCCGTTGCAAAAACCAGCGCCAGCGAGCAAATCGCCATGGTGTGTTTGCGCGCAAGCTCTCGGTCCTCGAGCCAGTACACCCACGCCGCTCCCAACAGCGGCACCAGGATACTGAGCTCCAACCAGGGGTAATGCAATTCTGACATCAGGCAGCCTTTTCCTGTGGTAGTAGATCTTCATCGATCGGTTCCGGCGCGCCGGCGTCGCCTCCCAGCCATTGCAACCAGCGGCGTTCCATGCGATCGGCCCAGCGAAAAACGCGCAAGAAGGGAGCGACAAACGTACGATCCAACCAGGTGTCAAAAAAACCCCGGTCGAACCCGAACCGATAGAGCCAAACGCGTACCGCAGAAGGCAATGTGCCAGACCAACCGGATGGAGTGCGTGCCAGCCTTGCGCCAATCGCATTTTCCAGTTCGTGATAATCCTTCAATAGATTGGGAGCGCGGAGCAACTGCAATGTCCTCAAGCAGGCATGACCAATAAGGTGAACCAACGCGAGGTATCGCAGGCCCAGGCCGATTTCCACCACGATGATCGATACCTGCGCCAGCGAGGCATAGGCCAGCGAGTTCTTCACATCTGCTTGCGTCCGAGCCATGAGTGCAGCGGAAACGGCGGAGACGATGCCGACGAGCACGACGAGGGAGCGCAGCGCCGGGGACGCGTCCAAAACGGGGCTGACGCGCAACAGCAGGTACACACCCAAATGCACCGACAAAGCGCCATAAAATATCGCGCTCGATGGCGTGGGCCCCTCCATGGCTCGAGGGAGCC
>BPJV01000012.1 GCA_026004795.1 Pirellulaceae bacterium
ACCGCAAGACATAAGAAGCATGCGGGGCTGCAATCCATAAAGGCACTTCAGGTCATCGGACATGTCAGAGGCTGGCCTTCAAGGTGGCTGACGGCTCTCCGCCCGCCGCTGTTTCCAGTTCTGATGCCGCGGTAGCTCTGGCGCTAGGACGGTTCTTCAAGATACGCTCGGGACTGGTACGCACGTGGGTAAAATACAGCGGCAATCCCACCAGTAAGAATCCGCCGATCAGGTTGCCCAGTACCGTGGGAATCTCATTCCATAGGAAGTAATCCGTGATGGTAAAACCGCCTCCCATGATCATCGAGAATGGAAACAAGAACATGTTGACAATGGAATGCTCAAATCCCATATAAAAGAAGAGCATGATGGGCATCCACATGGCCGCCATCTTGCCGGTCGCAGAAGTGGAGATGATGGCACCGACGACCCCCATGGATACCATCCAATTGCACAAAATTCCGCGGATGAAGATTGTGAACCATCCTGGAAGACCATGCGCTTTGTAGCCAAGCGTGCGGCCTTCGCCAATGCTCCCCACCTTCTCCGCAATCGCACCTCCGTCGATGGTGTAGCCGTAGGTGAGAATGAAGGACATCATGAATGCGGTGACCAGTGCTCCCGCGAAATTTCCAAGGAACACCAAGCCCCAATTGCGCAACACCTCCCGCACAGTAACTCCCGGACGCTTGTCCAGTAGGGCTAGTGGTACGAGCGTAAACACTCCCGTCAGCAGATCGAACTTCATCAGGTATAGCATGATGAAGCCGACTGGAAATAGTATGGCACCTAACAGTGGAGCGCCGGTGTTCACGGACACGGTAATCGCGAAAATGGCTGCTAAACCCAACAGTGCCCCCGCCATGAAGGCGCGAATGAACGTGTCCTTCGTGGACATGTAGACTTTAGACTCGCCTTGATCGACCATCTTGGTGACAAACTCACTCGGCTCCAAATACGACACTGTTGAAACTCCTCAGTACCCAAGCAATCGACCTCTCAGCCACGAACCCAATGGATGAGCGGACTTCCAGTAAAAATCGCCCCTTCCCTCAAACAGCAAAAAAACTTGTCGCAAGATCTGTGCCATTTGCTTGTAAGTACCAGTCAGCGCGGCTGCGGACGCACCGTGCATCGCTTCTACCGCACAACCTTACATGTAGTTTTTCGCCCCTAGATGTCCGCATAAGGTCATTATGAGGAACCACTCGGAGGCTAGTAAGTCGCAAAGATGGTCCGCCAGTGATCCAGACAAAACCTGCCGGAAAAGCTCAAGGTCTAGGCACCGTTTGGGGCGGACTGCCTGATTTCTGTGCACGGCTGTTGCCCGTTGCGGTCCCCGGCGCAGACAACCCATCCATGGCCAATGAAGTGAGCTCGACGTAAGAACTTGCCGGTAGGTTTAGGTTTCTGGGGGGCCAAAGGTACGAAACGTGAGTCGTCGTTGGGGGCATGTCCTCTGTAGTGCAAACTGTCCTCAGCCCTACCCGCTCCCCCAAGGCATCAGCAGTCACCAATTCATGATGATGCGGGGCAGCCTCTTGATGATAATGCGGGGCAACCTCCACTACGCGTCCTTGTACCCACCTCCCCCGCGCATCGACCGCCCGGGCCCTCTCGGCTCGAGCCCTCCCCGCTCGCATTACTCGCGACCCTCCCAAGGGGAGGGTGGGGTTTCTGATATTCTCACGTCAGTACCTCGACGCTTATTCACCAATGTCGAAGCTTATTCCGAATGTCGAAGCTTATTCCGATACCTCCACGCTCGACTCGGGCAGCGGATCGATGCGGTAGACGTGGTAGGCGTAGGCGATGCGATCGACCGGCTCGAGCTGCTGCAGGTACTCCAGCCCACTCTGGCCGGGCTTGTTGTACAACGTCTTCACGCTGATGATCCACCACTCGGTCTGGTCGACCATCCGCCGCGCTTCGTCCACCGACGCACCGCTCGGCAAATGCGGCGGACGGCGCGGCTCCAACCCAAATAGCTCGCCACCAAAATCCCAATAATCGAGTTCAAACCTTAGCGGCCGGCACTGCGGATGCTCCTTGATCCACTCGTCCACCTCCAGCATGTCTTGGCCCCAATCGATGTTCGAATGGTTCAGCAACCGCCATCCGTTTTCCGGGCCACCGGAGAGCGTATTGAAGTAGCTGGTGTAGTGCGGATGCACCCGCAAGCTGGACGCGGCCGACAGCGTCACCAACACGATGGCCAGCCACTCATTCCAGTGCAACCCACGCACCCACCCACCGACGCCCGCCACCCAACCTCGCCCCAAACCAACTTCCCCTCTCCTCTCTCCTCTCTGTGCCCTCCGTGCCCTCTGTGTTTCACCCATCCCCCCCTCCGTTCTCTCCGTTCCCTCCTGTTCCCCACCGCCCAATGCTACACTCGCCGCTCCCAGCTCCCTGCATTCCTCACCCTCCTTCAACCCCCGTCCGCTCGCCACGTCGCAATTATCGCCAGCTGTTCCTCTCTGTGCCCTCCGTGCCCTCTGTGTTTCACCCCCTTCCTCCTCCGTTCTCTCCATTCCCTCCTGCTCCCCACCGCCCGCTGCTACACTCGCTCCTCCCAGCTCCCTGCATTCCTCACCCTCCTTCAACCCCCGTCCGCTCGCCACGTCGCAATAGTCGCCAGCTGTTCCTCTCTGTGCCCTCCGTGCCCTCTGTGTTTCACCCATCCCCCACTCCGTTCTCTCTGTTTCCTCCTGTTCCCCACCGCCCAATGCTACGCTCGCCCCTGCCGGCTCACTCCATTCCTCACCCTCCTCCAGCCTTCGACCTCCGGCCTCCCGTTTCCTCCATACCTCGCGTGTCAACGGGTGGGCCACCAAGGCGGCGAACAAGAACATGGGCGGATAGATCATCAGCACGTACCGGTGGTGATGATTGAAGCCCCCTTGGAGGCTGACCGCCGCAAAGCACGCGGCGGCGGGCACAGCCAGCAGGATTACCATCGAGAACAACTCCGGTGACACCATCCTCCGCCAGCACCCGATGAGAAACACGACGAACCCCAGCCCCGCCGCGAGCAACGTTGGCTCAGGCGTTTTATACAGCGTCGTCATCACGTAATAATGCGGCCACGCCCCCTTCTTCCACTCGCCATTGAGAAACGACCAATACTTCTGCTCCACTTCCATCCGCAAGTAATCGATTCCTAACAAGTAGTTCCGCGGAACCGGTACCGGCACTTGCCCCAGCCACGTATCTTCGACTCGATTTCCCGGCCGTTGGATACTCGCACCTTCCCCGCCCAGCATCTGGCTGGAAAACTCGAACTGATGGAGCGGCATGAAACTGTCTTCGAACAAGTATCCGACATTCAGCGTCAGTAGAGCGGCCAACCAGTAGATCACCAGGTCGCCGATTCGGCGTAGCCAAGACCGCTGCGGAAATGCGGTCTGATGAAATGCCAGACAGACTAGAGCAGCGAGCGGTATCGTGACGAATGCTGTGATCCAGGTCAACTTCGACAGAAGAGCTAAACCGAGCGCTACGCCAGCCCAGGCAGCCGATGTGCAATCAGGCAACCCGAGGTACCGCCAGCAAGCCAAGATTGCCAACAACCCCATCGCGACGGCAGGTACATCTGGCAAAACCGTGATTGAGAAAGCGATTGCGTTTGGGCAGATTGCGGACCAAGCGACACAAGCCGGCAATCCCGCTTGCGCACCAACCCGAAAGCAAAACAAAATCAAAAGACCGTAAAAAACGAGGTTCAGCCACCGTGGCCAATAAAAAAGATCGGCGATCTCCAACTTCTCGTCCCACAGCTTCTGAATCCCGATTTGGAACTCGGGCCGCGTGTTCGAAGTAACTTTGTGATCAGTCCACTGGAATTCCTCATCGGACACGGCGACAGGGTAAGTGACGAGTAAACGGGCCAATGGGGGATTAACCCGATACAAATCAAAGTGGTGGAACCTCCAGTGGGAAACGCCCGCCGCCAGGTGGCCGATCTCATCGATAACCGGAAAAGCCCGTTCGATTCGTCTGTGTGCCAGGATCATGTGTCCAATCAGCAGGACACCCAACAATGCACAATAACTACTGTTTGCGCTGACGCGCCCGATTTTACCCGGAATTGCAATGCCTTTACAGAACGTCGCTCGATACCCTCATCAACATTTGTCCATTTGCGTAAATCACCAATCGGTCCAAATTCAGTCCCGATCAGCCGAAACAGAAGATTCCATTCATCCGACCGCATGAGCAGCCTCGATATTGGCTTTCAGCCGTTGAATGGTATTTGCTGTTGCGCACCCAACCCTCGGATCAGGGGCTTCCTCGAATCGGTCCGTTTCGTAGGTTACTATTTGTCGCATACAGTTTAAATGACCGTGGCCCATTATTTCCAGGGGCCCACTCACATTCAACCTGCTTGAGGTGCGTTTTAAACTCTTCAGGGGACGGGCGAGCGAAATCGCGATCAGACAAGGGCTTGCATCCAGTAGATTCCCTCTTAACTTCATCGTCATTGCATCTGCGATTCGTTGGAGCGATCTCAAACGCTTCTATCCTTAGATTGCGAATACCACCGCTGGGAAACGGAGTCGAAGACTAGCGGACAACGGCGATAATGCTCCACTCAAATGAACGCGGCGAACGTCACCTGTCCATTTTCCGTTTGCGTCGCGCGTAAGCGACGACACCGACAGCTAAGACGAAGATTCCAACAGCGATCAGCACCGAAGGGATGACCAGGGAGACGGGTTCCGGCTCTGGAGCCTTCCGTGGAACGGTGGCAAGCCTAGCCGGTTCTCGTCGCTGGTTGGATGCCCCGATTTTTTTGACTAGTGCCGATACTCCGGTGGTCGGATCTTCCGCGATCAGCCAAGCACTTTGGCCCTCTGGCACGAGATCCTCGACCTCGAACAACTTAGGATCAATGGGTTCGTTCACCCGCTTCCATTCAAGCGTGCACTGAAATCTCCACAGTGGAAAACCGGGAGCAGATTCCTCCTGCATCGCGACCGGTACCCAATAGCCTTTGATTTGCTGCCATTGCATTTCGGCCGTGTAGCGCAATTTGGGCGTCTCCTCGACCGGCGGGACAGGCAGGCTGACGGCCCGCGTCTTCACATTCACATATCCTTTCGCCGGATCGATCCAAAGCGTCCATTCCGTACTGGAATACGACGGGTCTTCTTTAAATCGATTGTCATTGAAAGAAACTTTCTTTAAATCTGCTTCGTCGACGACGCGATAGTCGATTCCATTCAAAAACCTGCGTTTCAGCCCGGCATAGTCGTTCGTCCAATTGCGTTCAAATTCAGTTGGCTGTGAGGCGAGTCCGAGTAATCGGAAGTCCATGACCCAGCCGCCGTCGCGCACCAATCGCCGTGGGGAGAGTTTTGTTACAGATCGAATCGTCCCTGGCTCAAAACCTGGGTACGGTTGATAATACGAATCCACAAGAAACAACGTCTCATGACCAACCGGATTCTCGAGTGGTGTAGCTCGCCACGCAGGTTTCTCAAAATCGAATACCAGTCTGAGGGCGTGCATACGCGGTTCATCAAGTTTGTCGTTTACCTCTTCTGCACGTATGATGCACTCTCCACTCACAAGTGCTTCTCGCGCTTCGAACATACGTTTCACCAATTCTCGGCCATCATTAGGCTTTTGGCCTAAGGAAGGTTGTGCTGCCCCAATGGCGAGACACATGGATATTACACGCAGAATACGGATGTATTCACGCGCGAGGGGACGTTCTGTTTTCATGTCGAGACTCCTCAATCCTGTCCCTCGCATTCCAACAGCTTTTCGCGAATTTCGTCGTCCGTTGGGCACGGGAAACCAGGGTGCAACTTCTCGTGAAACTCCGTCCCAGTAGTCTGCTGAGAGGCCGTCGCACAAATGCGTGCTCCACTCGTTTTTACGGCACAGTTTCCCCAGCCGGTGTGACACGTGTATTCGATGAAGCAATCCTCTTGGATGCGTGTAGTTTGCTTGCTTGTCGTATCATTTGGACCAATATAGTCACAATAATATAACGTGCGATTTCCCTCGCTGTCCACGTAGTAACAACGACTAATTCCGGCGGCCTGTTGTTGCGTTACGCGCGTGCGCTCTTCTATGGTGTTTAACTTGCGTGTGCTTGTGTGTGGGCAGCGATAACCTTGGTTGGAATCGTATTCGCAGGGTATATCCTCGCACTGTGCCTCTTCTTCTCCTGGGTAAAGAGTACATACAAGCTCGGAGTCCGCTTCCATGTAGCACGAAAAAAAGAAATAGGGGTCGTCGCATTCCACCGAGTCCTGACCTCCCCAAACCAGACCACTATCCGGGCGCCAGTCAAGGGTTGACGAATCGGAGGTCACGATTGCAGCCAGCAAAATCGTTGCGAACAAGGCAGGGACAACTAACAAGCTTTTCATTGATACATCCTCTTTCTAAAGTACAGTAAACTGAACACAAACGTTAACAAACCGCAAAGCGCGATCACGATGAACAATCGCCGTGACGATAAAACAGTTGCCGAGAAGGACGGTCTGATCAACTGAATGTCGTCATCGACGATCTCGCGTGGCGAGGTGAGTAGAACAACGCCACTTCGCCATTGATGCCACAGAGATCTGTCGATTCGAACAATTTCTGCTATTCCATCGAATATAAGGAAACCTTGCATGCCCGGAGTTTCCGCTTCTGGCATCAACACGATGAAATGCCCTGTGGTCGTATCAAGTTTTTGTAAATGCGCAATCACGGGGAATTCCCAACAGACATCCGCAGCTGGTGGGAGCTGGATGATTTTGGTTCTTAATCCCCTTGATTCGAGATACTGCGCCAGTGAAGCTAGGGTAGTTCCTCGGTCACCGTCAAAATCACTCAATTCAGTCGCCATGTGCATAATGTCCGGTCGCTCCATGCCATAGTGCTCCAAGACGGACGCTACGCAGCGTGGGCCGCACAGAAGATTGAGCCGGACCTCGCTTGCCGCGACGCGGAAATTCATCGTACCGAATGTCGTTACGATTATCGCGAGGGCAATGGCAAGCAGCTTGTGCCTCGAATGCATTCCGTTTCTCTTTAATAGGAGCGTCGTAAACAGGTTGTGCATGATCCAACGCGGGGTGGTGTGATGCCTTGCAAGACAGGAGACGACTATCGTTCACTCCGGCCGGACAACTTCGATCGGAATCTCTACCAAAGTGTTCTCGTCTGGCCCCACTCTTACAACACTCTTGGTGAAGCCAGGCTCCTTACTACACGTCAAATGGAGATCCCAGTGGTAGCCCGCAATACGATACCATTCAACATTCAATCCATCGTCCAAACTGTGTTCGAGTACCGGAGTTTGACCCGTCGGAAGTTGGTAATCCCCTGGGAAACGCACGGAAAGCCGCGTTGCGTACGTGCCATCGCCACGCGGAAGGAGACGAGCGGTTCGCGGGACGACGCGAACAAGCAGGTAAGGACTCGCGGTGACACCAACGACGCACTCGTCTAACGCTTTGCCTTCGGCATCATAGGCAACCAACTCGCATGTGTGCGACTGAATGCCGGTAGGGTTGGTTCGGGGCGCCTCTTGCAATGCGGCACCGTCAATGTGGAAATCGACGGCCCAGGTTTGCCGACAGTTTTCGTGAGATGGGCGTCGACTCAGCTTGACAGGCTGAATCGACAACCAGGAAGGCGACTCCCGGATCCCGATATCATGCCAATCGTCGGGCCCAAAATTGAGTACCAACACTCGCCGTGTCACCGATTCTGTCGCGGGCACAGCGTTCGCCTGAATGGACCGTGGCTGAGGGTCCATGCTCAGGCGAACGCTTGCTTTGATCTCGAACACCAGTGTAGGTGCCCGCGACTCGGCAAAGGTCAAACGTACGCGTCGCGTGTCGTTTCCGTCTCTCGTCGGAGCGCGGTATTGCACGTCAAATTGTGCGGTCTCCCCAGGAGGGATAACAGTGCGACTGATATTCCCCACCGTGCAATTGCAGGTCGTTTGCACGCGCTTCACGGTCCAAGCAATATCACTATTGTTAAGCACTTCAAACGTGTGGGTCAGCAATGCCTGCGAATGGACCACTCCAAAATCATGAGACTGCGTTGGCGTCACCGCTCGGCTGGAAAGTGGTTCTGCCCTGTTTCTCAAATCACTTCCAACGAGTTGTCTTTCGCCCACCTTGTGCGCTAGGTGCATGCCGAAACCAAGCGCAATCAAAATCATCCCACAGAGAACGAGATACAAACTGTTCTGCGAAAGAATCGTACGAAACATGGGCTCTCCAGGCAAAAAAAGCGACGCGTTTCCGCTTCCGCGGAATCTCAGTCTGGCGGAAAACAGGGCGGCTGCATGCCTCAGTCCATCGCGTATGGACCTGAGGTGCGGTCGTCGGTCTCTGCCGTCGGGGCGGAGGGTGGTGGGGAGTTCGGCCATGGCTAAACGTGCCTGCGAGGCGCGCAAGATCATCTCGCTGGCGAACTCCATACCAGAAGATTCTAAGCCCAGCCCCAATACCTTCTGCCGATCGAAGGCGCGCAGCCCGCAGTGCCAGTCGCGGATGGGCGTGCGGTACAGCAGCCGCCCAAGTCCGGATAGCACCGGGTTGCCGATCCAACGATGATGCCAGGGCATCGCACCCGGCTCGATCCCGCCGGCAAACCTATTGCCGACCACCAAGTCGAATCCTTCCTGCAGTTTGGCCAGGAAGCGGGGAATGTCGCCAAAGTTGTAACTGCAATCGCTGTCAGCCATCACGACGTACTTGCCCCGCGCCGCGGCGATTCCGCCTCGCAACGCGGCGCCGTAGCCTTTCTCTTTTACGTGCACCACCCGCGCTCCAGCCGCCTCGGCCACCGCAACCGAGTCGTCCGTGCTGCCATTGTCGGCGATCAGGATTTCGTACGCTGGCAACTCGCTGGGCAGATCGACGTCCGCCGAGCGTGGTTCGGCGTCGTGTTCGCTTCCCTTTTTCGCGTCAGCCCCCAACTCTCGAGCGTTGGCGGCAAGCACATCGCGCAATCCCGCAGCGCGACAGGCCTGGTGGGCTTCAGCGATGCACACGTCCAACGTGCGCGATTCGTTCAAGCAGGGCATCAGGACGGTCAGCAGCACACTGGTCTGGGGGCCGTCCCCGGAGGCCGGCTGGTTGGTGGCGTGTGCGTCGGCGTTGGCCGTACCGTGCGGCGGATCGATGCGCACCGGCTCGACGGGCGAGCGGTCCACCATCGAATCGGACGCGGCGCGGTGCGGTGCGGGCGATTGTTGGGTGGACGTGCTCATGTGCGTTACCATGGTCGACGATTCATTAGAAGTTTCATCCACGCCGCTTGGCAGCTACGCTGGTTTAACCGTGGGGCGTTTCGTGCTTTTGTGGCCCGGTAGGCCCTGTTGGAGCGGCCCTCCCCGCTTGAGCGGGGAGAGCTCGAGCGGGATTCAACTGACGAATCGTGGCCATCGGCCATGCAATGGGAGTGGTGCCCTTGAGCGCTGGGCAAAGAAAGCCCTAAGGCGTTCGTCTCACCGCCACGGGCAAGGAAGAGACCACTCGTGGTAGGCGATCCCAGAGTAGCGAGTCGAGCGGGGGGAGGCATGGTCGGCCCTCCTAATGCGATCACTGAGTCGTTGGCTGGTTCGACGAGAGACGAGGCAGTTCCCACCAACGAAGCCACCCGTTTATTGTGCAGATCGGCGCCTTCAGGTCGAGCTTTTTGTCGGATTTTTTTCAAGAAAGTCTGGGAGGTGGTTTTTTTGGGGAGCGGAGGGATGGGGCAGGCGGTAGTTTGTTGATGGCAATCCTGGTGTAGAAGCGGCGGTGTTGTCATGCTGGCTTTTGCCGGTAGAGCGCTCCTGGGGTGGGCGATCCGGGGCGAGCCCTCTCTGGCTTGGGCCCTCCCGGCTTGGGCCCTCCCCGCTCGCATTACTCGCGACCCTCCCAGGGGGAGGGTGGGGATTTGGGTGAACCAATCCCTGCATTACTCGCGACCCTCCCGCGGGCCGGGAGGGTAGGGGAATTTGGGTGGGCCAATCCTTGCATTAGTCGCGCCCCGCTCGGAATCGGGAGGGTGGGGGCGAGATTGCTGCGGGCTCGCTCCTTGCACTTGCTCGCGACCCTCCGAGGGGGAGGGTGAGGATTTGGGTGAACCAATCCTTGCATTGCTCGCGCCCCCGATCGGAATCGGGAGGGTGGGGGGATTTGGGGGAACCATTCCTTGCATTGCTCGCGGCCTTTCCACGGGAGGGTGGGGGGGTGAAATTGCTGCGGGTGGCGGTTGCAAATGCACGGTTAAAACGCACGGTTAACTTGTGGGACCCCTGTCATAAAGGCAGGGTCTGATATTGTCGCTTCGACGAGAGAATGCTAGATTTGTCAATTTGAGAGACTGGTGCATGGGGTAGATGCAGCGGTAGGGTGCCGCTGGGTGCCGGTTTCATCGACACTAACGGGTGCCTCTGGAGAGATCGTCAGTGGGGCGGTCTCAGGGATCACGCCGAGGCTTTTTCAGGATTAGCATGGTAAACCGCAATCTTATTCGCTCTTTGGAAGACGACCAAATTCTCGACCAAGTCGAAACGCTTCTGCCCGAGGAAGAGTTTGATGACTTTCTGTTGGAGAACATCGACGAGCTGGGGCAACAGTTCGACGTCAATCAGATCGTGGAGGGAGAGATCGTCGACATCGACGGCGACTATGTTATCGTCGACGTGGGCTTTAAGAGCGAAGGGGCGATCAATATCAATGAATGGGAGGGGGACGAGGAGCCGCCTCAAGTAGGCCAAAAGGTCAAGGTCTTGATCGAGGAGATGGAAGACTCGCTGGGACCGGCCAACGACATCCACGGCATGATCGCACTCAGCAAGCGCAAAGCTGAGAAGATCTTGGAGTGGGAAAAGATGATGTCGGAGGTCAAGGAAGGCCAGGTAGTGACCGGTACGGTCACTCGCAAGATCAAAGGTGGTCTACTGGTCGATATCGGTGTCAACGTGTTCTTGCCGGCCAGTCAGGTCGATATCCGTCGTCCCAACGACATCGCAGATTATATTGGCCGCGTCGTTCAGTGCGAAGTTTTGAAAATCGATGAAGCACGTCGCAATATCGTCGTATCGCGTCGTTCGTTGATTGAGAAGCAACGCGAGGAAGACCGCGAACATCTGCTGAACGAGCTGGAGGTTGGCCAAATCCGGAAGGGCGTGGTCAAGAATATCGCCGATTTCGGTGCCTTCGTCGACTTGGGGGGCATCGATGGCCTGTTGCATATCACCGATATGAGCTGGGAGCGCATCGGACATCCCTCGGAAATGGTCTCGATCGACCAGGAGATCGAAGTCAAGGTACTGCAGATCGATCGTGAGAAGCAGAAGATTGCGTTGGGGCTGAAGCAGAAAGAACGCAATCCGTGGGACAACATCGAAGAGAAGTATCCAGTTGGCACGGTCGTCAAAGGCGAGGTGGTCAACGTCATGTCCTATGGCGCGTTTGTCAAGCTGGAACCGGGGATCGAGGGGCTAGTGCACATCAGCGAGATGTCTTGGACGCGTCGCATCAACCACCCCAGCGAGTTGGTGCAGGTTGGCGATGTGATCGATGTGAAGATTCTGGGCGTCGACCCCGAAGGACAGCAGCTCTCCTTGGGAATGAAGCAGACGACGGCCAATCCGTGGGACGAAGTGCACATCAAGTATCCTGTTGGCAGCGAGGTGACCGGAAGGGTGCGAAACCTGACCAACTATGGGGCATTCATCGAACTGGAAGAAGGCATCGATGGTCTGTTGCATGTCTCCGATATGTCCTGGACACGCAAGGTAAGCCATCCCAGTGAGATCGTGGAAAAAGGACAGGAGATTCGCTGTCGCATTCTGTCGGTCGATCAGGAGCGTCGCCGAATTGCTCTCGGATTGAAACAACTCGAGGAAGACCCGTGGGTTTCCACGATCCCTGAGAAATACCGCCCGGGGCAAGTGGTCACGGGAACGGTAACCAAGATCACCAATTTCGGAGTCTTTGTGGGGCTTGAAGAAGGCCTCGAAGGGTTGCTTCATATTTCCGAGTTGGCCGACGAGAAGGTGGACAACCCCGAGGACATCGTCAAAGTCGGTGAAGAGATCGAGGTCAAAGTGCTGAAGGTCGACACCGACGAGCGCAAGATCGGGCTATCTCGTAAACGGGTCCATTGGGCGGAGGAGCAAGAGCAGCAAGCGGCCCGTGAAGAGGACCGCCAGCGCCAGCAAGCCGAGGCGCAGAAGCTGGCCGCCCAGGAACTCAAGGGTGGCTTGGGCGCCGAAGGACCGCTCATCAGCCCTTCGTTGGTGAGTGAGGAGCCGGCTTCGGCAGCGCCACAGGAAACGACATCCCCAGAGGAAGAAGGCGGCGACCAAGCCTCAGCGGAAGATCGTTGACGTTCTGCCGCCTGTCGGCCGCGGTTGAGGTGGCTCGCTGCCTTTCACCCTCAACGCGGCTCGCTGCCTTTCACCCTCAACGCGAACGGTTACTTCCAGTTGTCAACGGCCCAAACCGTGCGGACGGTGTTGGGCCGTTTTTTTTTTTGTGATCCTGTTTGGGGTGATCAGTCGATGCCCTCCATCGCGGATGAACCATGGCCGACACGATGACGCGTATTGTTTACGGTGTAGCCGGTGAGGGGAGTGGACACTCCAGTCGTGCTCGCGAAATGGCTTCTTTCCTGCAGCGCGGCGGGCATGAAATACGCTTGGTTAGCTATGCCCGCGGGTACGAGAACCTGAAGGATGACTTTCCGGTCACTGAGATTGAGGGGTTGTCCATTTCCACCAAAGAGAATCGCGTGCAGGCTTTTCACACGATGGTGGATAACCTCAAGAAACTTCCGGCAGGCAGCCGGGCTTTGAGCCGTTTGCGAGAGTTGTTCCACACGTTTCAGCCGCAGGTAGTAATCAGCGACTTCGAGCCGATGACCGCCTATCTCGCTGAATACTATCAACTGCCTTTGATCTCGCTGGACAATCAACATCGCTTGCGGTACGTCGAGTTCGATACGCCGTGGGAATTGGAAACCGAGCGAGCGATGACTCGCAATTTGGTGCGGCTGATGGTCCCTTGGCCGAGCGTTTCGTTGGTCACCGCTTTGGTTCCCGGCCGTCCCACAAACCGACGCACCTTCGTGTATCCTCCCATCGTGCGTGATGAGGTTCGGCAACAATCGATCGCCTGGGAGGAGCACGTGTTGGTATACGCCACTCAGGGGTTTCCGAGTTTGTTGGATCTCCTCCAACAATTCCCGCGACAGACCTTTTATGTTTACGGTTATGATCGCGACGACAAAGACCGGAACCTGCATTTTTTTCGCTCCAGCCGCCATGGTTTCTTGCGTCATCTGGCATCCGCGCGAGGAGTGATTGCCACAGCGGGATTTACGTTGATCAGCGAGTCGCTTTATCTCGGTAAGCCTTACCTGGCCTGTCCGATGGCCGGGCAGTTTGAACAGGAACTCAATGCCTACCAGTTGCAACAGATCGGTGCTGGCATGGCAGCTCGCGATTTGAACGTCGACCGCCTCGGGCATTTTCTGTACCGCCTTCCAGAGTTCTCGTTTCCGGACGCCCCTTGGTATCGAGACGATAGCGACGCAATCAAGAAGAAACTCGGCGCGCTGGTAGCCGATGGTGCGACGATGGCAAGGGAATTTAAAGAGCGGCGCGATGAGTTGTCCCAGCCTCCCGCATCGTAAGACGATGGGGAGGGGGGCTCCCTTTGGGGCTGACCAACCGCCGATCCCCGCGGTAGCCTCCGTACCTGTGCCGGTGCCGCGAAAGAGAGAATTGGAATCGGACAGCGCAGCCACCCAGCGCCCCCGACACTTGACATGGGCCGCAGATGTCCATAATGCCGTTTGGGTATTGCTGGCCGGCCTGGCGCTATTGACCACCGCGCAACCGGCCCCGGACGTTGGTGCTGTCCCACCCTTTCACGTTTTCCCCAGGTGTTATTCGATGCAAACAGTTGATGTATCAATCCAATCCGACGAGGGGTGGGTCGATCTTGGCGGGCATCGAAAGAAGTATGTGTACCGTTGGTGGGCAACAGAACAACGCCGCCGTTCTGCCGTCATCATCGTGCATGGATTGGGAGAGCATGGTGGGCGCTATCGTCGCCTGGCATCGATGTTCGCCGCCGCCGGGTATCAAGTGGTTGCATTTGACCAGCAGGGGCATGGCCGGAGCCCCGAACCCCGCGGCTGCATCGCCTCGTATACCAGCCTTCTGGACGATGTCGAAGCAATCGTTCGCTGGACGGAAAAGCAAGCGGCCTCACGCATTGCTTTGTTCGGCCACAGCATGGGAGGCAACTTGGTACTAAACTACGTCTTGCGAAGTCGTCCGGGGGTGGCGTCCCTGATCGCCTCCAGTCCAATGCTGCGTGCCGTTCGCCAACCGTCTCGTCCCATCGAATTGGTGTTGAGGTTGTTGCGGTTCATCGTTCCCAACCTCTGCTTGCAGTCCCGGGTAACGCCGCAACGCCTAATGGACGATCCGGTCGAGATCGAAGAGTTCCAGCGGGACCCGCTCTTTCACACGCGATTGTCGCTCCGACTTGCTGCGGCACTGGTCGACAGTGGACGCTGGGCGCTGCACCACGCTCATCTCCTACGCACCCCTGCGTTACTGACCCACGGTACGGCGGATCGCATCACCAGTTGCGAAGCCTCGATCCAATTTGCCGCGCGTGCCGGCGCCTACTGTCAACTGGAGCTGTTGCCCGGCGTGCTTCACGATCCTTTCCGCTGTTCCGTTCGCCCCCGGGTTGTTCAGCGTTACATCGACTTTCTTCAGAGTAGTATTCCTGATGAGCCAAATGATGATCATTGAGGGCGTCTTGACCAGCGACCAGGGGGGCCGTCCCCATGTGGCCATGATGGGGCCACGCGTTAACCGGGAGTTGACGGAATGGATCTTGCGCCCCTATCCCACATCGACGACCTATCGCCTGCTGCGGCAAGAGCCTCGCTGCACGTTCCATGTGATCGATGATGCTCTGTTGATTTCCCATATCGTGTGCAAATTGCCGTGCGATGTAGAATGGGAGCAAAGGGACGGTCACTGGGTACTTCGCGACGCCTGCCGATGGTTTGCTTTGGAGGTTGTGGAGTGTCGGGAAGGTACTCCTGCTGAAGTATCCTGTCGATTGGTAGGGCAAGGCGAACTTCGTCCGTTTTGGGGTTGGAACCGAGCCGCGCATGCGGTCTTAGAGGGGGCGATTCTTTGTTCCCGGCTCCACCTACTGGGCCCCGATGTCGTCTGGACAGAATTGAATCGACTGCAACCACTGGTCGATAAAACCGGCGGCGACCGAGAACATTTGGCATGGCAGCATCTGTGTCGATTGGTGGAGCAGTGGCAGCCTTCCGGTCCACCGCATCAGCCGTGTGCTGGCACGTGAGCCCCGAGGGCATGGGCATGCCGTCCCGGCAGTGATGCCTTTTCTACTTTCGTTCAATTGATGCAACCATTCGCACCAGATGGCTACCATGAGGAAGCATGTCAAGCGGCAAGTGCTGGACGTCCCTGCGGCAACCGAAGCAGTAGTTCGTGTCCGCACAGGATCTCGGCTGCACTTCGGTTTGTGGGAGATCTGTCCCAGGGCTGCGGGGGCGTACGGAGGGTTGGGGCTGATGACGGCTCACCCCTCCTTAGAGGTCATGGTCGCCGTTGGTCCCCGCGGCTCCGCGCCGCGATTCGATTGCCCTACCAGTCTCCGTGTCCGCTGTGGTGACATCTTCGAGCGCTGGCTATCAGAACCTGGCCACGAAGGCGTTCCCGTTTCCCAGATCACGGTACGAACTGCAGCGACACTTCACAGTGGATTGGGCACAGGGACGCAATTGACCTGTGCCCTAGTCTCGGGATTGCAATCAGTTGCAACAATGGCTGCGGAGGACTTAGCTGCTGGCCGTCGCACCGGACCTCATAACATCCCTGGCTGCGGTTCGGTGCGCTCTCTCATCGATTTGACCGGACGTGGAAAGCGTTCGAAGATTGGCTGCACTGGCTTTCTTCATGGCGGCCTCATCTTGGACCACGGAGACTCGACCAGCGGTTCGAGGCAAAGCCCCGCGGCGGAAACGGTTGGTCTGACGGGTCTCGCGGAACCACGCTTCACGGCGATCCGCTTTCCTTCCGTTTGGCGCGCGGTGATTATCCTCCCGCCGAATCGTCGACCGATCCATGGTGATGTAGAGCGTCGATTGTTCCGCCAGTTAGGTCACAACCCGAATCCCCGGCGTCAAGTTATGCAGGAGCTTGCCGAAAACATCTTGGAGGCTGCCAGGAACGAGGATTTCCCGGCGTTTTGTCAGCAGTTGGATGACTACATGCTGCTTGCTGGGCAACTGTTCTCTCCGATGCAGGGAGGCATTTACAATGGCCCGGAAGTTCACGCGGCGGTCGATGCCGCGCGTGAAGTGGGCTTGGCAGGCGTGGGGCAAAGCAGCTGGGGGCCAGCGGTGTTCGGCTTTACCAGCGATCAATCCTCCGCCCAAGAGGCTGTTCAACGGCTCGCTGAAACTACCCAGTGGCGGGTGTTCTCGACCACCGCTCTCGATGGCGGAGCGACGGTCGAGATCGAATGTAGCCGGTGAACCATCCGTCCCTATCGTATGGCGCAACCATGTCAGCGGCGCGGCAAATCCAAGTAGCCGCAGAACGGTCCGTTCATTAAGCGGCTTGGGCAGGTCGGCGACTTCGGGCCGACTCGATCCAATATCGCACCTCGGCCAGATCGGGCTCCTTGCTTCCCCGCAGAATGCGTTGGCCACGTTTGGTGTTCACCAAACGCGTCACCTGGTCATACAATTGTTCAGGAACGCTGGCCGCCAGCCGTTCGGCGGTGGTGACTCCACAGGCGACGAGAAGCTGGGCATCGTGTCCACGTAAGAAGGGGACCTGGCACACCAACCGTGCTTGATGCTGCCAGCGCTCGATACATGACGCATCGATGCGTCGAATCTTTAGTTTTTCTGCCAGTGTCTGCGGCGATGCGTTCAAGAAATCCCGCACCGTATGGATGCTCAGGCGATGGAGACGCTCCGCCATTTTCGGACCGATACTAGGAGCGTCCACGATCGGGCTGCCCAGCTCCAAATAAAACCGAAGTTCCTTGCCTTCCGTACCAGCTTGGTCGTGTTGGGAAGAGCGGGCATCCTGGTCACCGCCTGCTTGCATCGTCGCGCGTGGCACGCCGCGTCGCCGACGTCGGCGCGCCTGTTTTGGCCGCCTGGAGTATTCCTGGTCTTCGCTTGCGTAGGTGGGGATCGTGGCTGAGTAGTCAGTGGCGGAGTAGTCATCCGCGGCGGCCTGCACGTCCGCCCAACGACCACCGTTTTCGGACCGGCGACGCTGTACCGCTTTTTGCCGACGCCGGGCCGAAGCCAACCAATGGGTGAGGCGGGTGAGTTCCCGGCGACTGGCGGTGCGCATCAGCCGCTGGCCGCGGGGAGTGTCCAGAAACAGCTCAACTTTCTCCAGCAGGCCACTGGGCCCCAACCGCTCGATATCCCGTTTGCGCCGCACGCCAGCGCCGATCAGAACCCGGGCATCGAATGGTCGCACGAAGCGGACTGTACTCAGCAACTCGGCCAACGCCTGCCAACGTTTGATCGCCGCGGGACTTATCGCGTCAATCCCGACTTTGTCCGCAAGCCATCCTGCGTCGACGGCGACGAAATCGCCAATCGTATCGATGCCATACGCGCGACAGCGGGCGGCAACGGCGGAATCCATGTCGGGAATCGCGTCGATGGGATCGGATTCCTGGAGGTAGAAATCGTCGTGCGTCATCCGCGACGCAGTTGTATTCGCACACTCATACCACGCCGACTCTTCGGCCTCGCTGGCTGCTTCCAGAAGGGCCCGATTCACTGTCTCCTCTGCATCGGCAACGAATGGAGCTGCCGGGGGGCGGATCTCCCAGGACTGTTGCCCACCAATGGAAGGAATGTCGAATACCGATCCACCTTGCTGGGCAATCGCTTCGGCCACTGCTCGATCGCCGCTGGTCATGATGATCTGTTGGCCGGTGTGGCCGACTTCGATCAGATGGGCAATCGCGTTGCGTCGCATGGTGTGGGGCAACTCATCGACCGGCTCATCCAACAGCAGCGTTACCGGGTCACCCTCCTGACGCAAAAGTTCGGCTATCGCTAGCCGAGTCGCCAATACCAACACTCCTTCGGGAATCGTATTGGCTACTGCCGCGGTGGCATGGCCGTGCCAGCCAGACCGGGTCAGCGCCGCGAGATGACGATCGACGGCCTCTTCGAATCGACTGGCCGATCGCTCTTCCAACGCCGCCAGCTTTCGCCGCACCTCATCGAGTTCGCCGCTCAATTGCTCGCGTCGGCGAACGTTGGCCAGCTCGGCACTTACCTCATCAAGCTGACGACGCAGTTCCTGTTCGTCTTGCTTGTCCGGCGAGGTTCGCGTGTACAACAAGGTTGCCCTGTGCGTCTGCAGATCGCGAATCTCTTGGCGGCAAGTGGCGATTCGTTGCTCCACCGCTTGGCGTTCCAGCTTGAGCTGCTCGACGGCAGCAGCATTCACTGCGCCGCTTCCGCCAATCGGTGATTCATCGTGGCAGAGCGCCGTTTGCTCGTCATGTGCTTTCAGCCATTCGTCGATGTGCTGGTGATCTTGACAGCGGCACCACCGGCCGAATGCCATGGTGAGCTCATCAATGGACAGCTGGTGATTGGACGCTATCGTCCGCAACAATTCGCCGCGCTGGTCGATCAACCGCTCGATAGCCATGAGCAGTTCGCGTTCGCAGCGGGCCAACTGTTCACATTGATCGCGCAGAGTATTCGACGTTGCTTTGGACTCGAATCGCGTCAACTGCTGGCAGATCTCGTTAAGGTCGCGATGCATCCGCGCCAGCGCTTCGGGAAGCTCGGCCACGCGAGGAACATACATCGCCGGGCCAGCATGCACGCGACCATCTTCCGTACGAAAGACGCCATGCGCTACGGCGCTGGGAATCTCCCGTCCACGCTGGATGCCGCCAGACGAGTTTCCCGATGGCGCCCCGTTGGCAGGAACGATGTAATACTCTCGCACTAATTCGTTAAGCTGCTGCTGAGTGGCCAGGATTTGCGATTCAAGCGACCGCATCGCGGCGCGCGGATCGGGGTGGCGCGTACTGGCCAATTGTTCGCCCACTTGACCCTCGAGCCGCGCGTCGGTGATCTTCTCCTCCATTGCTCGTCGCTGCTCACGCACGTCAAGCAGCGTTCGTCGCCAACGCCGCAGTCGCTCGTCGATGTCGCGCAATTGCTTGCGCAAACCTGGCTGGATGTTGAGGTCACCTGGCAACCCACGGTCGTCGACCGCGCTGTTGCTTGTCCGCAATTGTTCATCGATTTCGGCGAGTCGCTGTTGGGCGGTTAACAAATCCCGCTCGACGGCCGCTAACCGCGCTTCCAGACGCCGCTGCTCGAAGGACAGCGAAGCGGTCGTGGGATCTCCCTTGAACCTTTCTGCCGCCTGCAGGTCGGATATCAGACGGTCGCGAAGAATCGTCAGCTCCTCGACCGACCGTGTCGCCTGCTGAAGACTGCGTCGCGTTTCTTCCAATTCTCGTTGACGCAGCAGCAATTCTCCACGCGCTTCCCACCGATCGCCGCGCCGGCCGGTCAACCCAAGATCTGATGCGAGATTTTGCAAAGCCGCCACGGTATCGACGGCATAATCACACGTCACCAGTTCCGTAAAGGCGTGCCACTGACGACGACTGAGCCGCCCATGGCATTCCCTACCGACCGTGCGGATTTTGGTGGCACTCGTCGACGTGATCTCCAGCGTCACTTCTCCCGTCCACGGATAGCCGCGCTGCTCCACTGTCGGCGCCACACCAGCCTCATCGTGACCTCGGATCTGATCGCGAATCCACAGCAGAAGTGTTGATTTCCCGCTCCCCTTCGCACCTCGCAATACGTTGACTCCAGCTCCCAAAGGGCCGACCACCGCTGGCTTTCCGGTCGCGGAATTAAGTTTCAATTGGACTAATTGCATCTGGCTTCCTCCCTGTTCGCCATGGTTAATTCGCTGGGTCGGTGAACGCTCGTCGGCTTCTGCGCAGCATCCCTGGCGGAGCCCGAGTGCAAGCAACTTATCATAATCCCAACGATTTCCCCAACACCAATATTCGCATTTCGCCTTCTCAGGCCCTTTTCCCCTTTTCAAAAATGCCCTTCAGGGTGTCCAGGTTGTTAAAGCAGAGAAGATGGGGGGAGGTGCATGCGGTTCCTCGTAACGGATGGAGGGGCCTGCCGCCATGCGGTGCGCGCCAGTTCCCAGGCCTGGAAGGCGTAGTGGCGTGGTGGCCGTTGGTCGCTTTGCTAGTGGCGAATCCTACGTTCGGCCGGTGGCGAGGGGCTGGGCAATGCCGCGCTGCTCTCTGTCGAGTCCAAACGCGATGTCGGGCCAGAGCGGCAGAACGTCGCTGTACGACTAATAACCGGGCGAGCACCTCGATCAGCAACTCGTCACTACACAGAAGAGCCATCGATGGTGCCAACCGGAATGTCAGCCCAGCTCGCATCAATCTGCCTAGTCGTGCATGCTCTGCTCCGTAGTGGCAGGGCTTTCGCAGCCCAGGTGGGCAGGTCCGTCGGGCGACGACCGCTCGCTCGCGGCCGTCACCTTGGGAGAAGGCTGTTTTTCGTGGCCACCGCCACGTAAGTCCATCGCTTTGCCGATGGCGTTGTCGTCGGACGATCGACCGCGACCTATCGGACCCTGCTGCTGGTCCCTGTGCGGCAACGGGTGGCGATTCGTAGGACGCTTGGCGACGCTCCGCCTTCCGGCGGGAATGCCGAGCACTCGCAACACCGGGACACTACACCGGGAGCGACTAATGGGCAGCGGGCCGCAGTAGCGTGTCTGGTAACCGATCGTGTATACTGCGGTTAGCGGCCAGCGCGGCGGCGACGGCGGCGACGAATGCGCACGGGTTTGGAAGTGCACCTATGCTGATTCCCACGTGCTGACACGGCGGCCGAGCATCCGGTTGCCGCTAGTTTCCCGACTCTCCCTCCACCATTTCCCACCTCCAGCGTACCGGACGAAGCCATGCGTTTAGTTCGTCCATCAAGTTGTGCAGCGACCGTTCTTCGGCCGTCGTGGTTCTTTCTGTTGCCGTTATTTCTGCTCACGTCCGTGTTGACGGCTGCCGATAGTGCGGCGGGTCCCGCAGCGCCGGCAGGTCGCGTGGTAACATCGGAAGTGCCGAGTTTCGAACTCGACATCCAACCGATTCTCACCAAGGCTGGCTGCAACACGGGACCGTGCCATGGCAAACAACGCGGGCAGAATGGATTCCAACTCTCGCTGTTAGGGTTCGACTCCGATTTTGATTATCAGCAGATTATCGAGGGTGGTCGGGGAAGGCGAGTCTTCCCCGGCTCGCCGGACTCCAGTTTGTTGTTGCAAAAGGCCGTGGCGGCCGTGCCGCATGGTGGTGGAAAGCGGTTCGATATCGATTCGCCGTTCTATCAACAATTGCGGCAGTGGATTGCTGCGGGAGCACCTCGACGCCGCCCCAATGAGCCGCGGCTGGTAGGCATTCGTCTTGCGCAGGGCCAGTTCATCCTCGCTGCTGGGGAAACCGCCCGGTTGAGGGTGGAAGCGGAGTATGACGATGGTTCGCGGCGCGACGTTACCCATTTAGCCGACTACCTTTCCAACGATGCAGTCGTGGTGGCTGTAGACGAGCATGGAAAGCTGATCGCTGGGCCCTTGCCAGGCGAAACAGCCGTCATGGCACGGTTCCGCAATCAGATCGATGTCGCCCAGGTCGTGATCCCTTTCCGCACCCGGCAAGATCCGGAGGTCTACAATGCATTGCCGCGGAATAATTTCATCGATGAGTTGGTGTTGGCCAAGATGCAGCGGGCAGGAGTAAGCCCTTCGCCGCCGGCTCCCGATCATGTTTTTCTGCGTCGTGTGTACCAAGATCTCATTGGCCGCAACCCGTCCGTTGAAGAGGCGCGACGTTTCTTGTCCGATCCGAGCCAGGACAAGAAACAACGACTCATCGATGATTTGCTTGAGCGACCGGAGTATGCCGAATACTGGGCCAACCAGTGGGCTGATCTGTTGCGCCCCAATCCGTACCGGGTGGGCATCAAAGCAGTGCTCAATTATGACCAATGGATCCGCCAGCAGTTCCGTGACGACGTTCCGTATGACGAGTTCGTTCGTCGCTTGATCACTGCCCGTGGGTCGACGTGGCGTAATGGGGCGGTGACTCTTTTTCGCGACCGTCGGTCGGCTGACGAGCAGGCGACGCTGGTCAGTCAACTGTTCTTGGGGATTCGGTTGGAATGTGCCAAGTGCCATCACCATCCGTTTGAGCGATGGAGCCAAACGGACTTCTATCAGTTCGCCGCCTTCTTTGCCGATGTGGGGTACAAAGGGACGGGCCTTTCGCCTCCCATATCAGGCGGCGAAGAAATAGTGGTCGTGCGTCGAGGAGGAAAGGTGCAGCATCCGCGGACGGGAGAAACGCTCGTGGCACGCCCCTTGTTTGGTCCAATGACCGGCGATCGTTCCGCCACAGCATCCAGTGAGGAAGGAGACCTGAGGGAGCGATTGTGGGAGTGGATGACAGATGCTGCCAATCCGTATTTTGCGCAAGTGCATGCAAACCGGCTGTGGGCGGCGTTGATGCAGCGTGGACTGGTCGAGCCGGTGGACGACTTGAGGGCGACCAATCCGCCGAGCAATCCGGAGCTGCTAGCAGCATTGGGGGATTATCTGCGCGAGCACGATTTTCGTCAGAAGGAATTGCTGCGGGCGATCGCCGCATCCCAGGTCTACAGTTTGTCGTCGGCACCAACTACCGACAACATCGCCGACCGCATCAACTATAGTCGCCATTACCGGCACCGCCTGCGGGGGGAAGTGCTGTTGGATGCCATCGCCGACTTTACGGAAACACCGCATCGGTTTTCCGGGATGCCAGAGGGAAGTCGGGCGACCGAGATATGGACCCACCGTATCGGATCACAATTCTTGGATACCTTCGGCCGCCCGGATGCGAATCAGGATCCACCGTGTGAGCGAAGTGGTGAATCAACCGTGCGTCAGACCTTGCATTTGATGAACTCACCAGAAATCGACCAAAGAACACGCGCCTCGGGGGGACGCGCGGCACGGTTGGCGGCAAGCCCGTTGTCGGAAGAGGCGATCGTGGAGGATTTGTATCTGGCGGCATTCAGCCGTTTTCCCACACCTGAGGAACAAAGCAACGGTGTCCAGTGGATTCGGCGCGCAGGGGACAGGCGGCGCGAAGCCATCGAGGACTTGATGTGGGCGTTGCTCAATGCCCCGGAGTTTTTTATCCAGAATTGAGCGAAGGGCGCAGCTCGGATGGTTGTTGACGTAGAACCGCATCGATATCCAGGAGCGAAGACGATGAAGAATCGCCAAGTTGACCGAGTCTCGCGGCGCGACTGCTTGCAACTAGGGCTCACTGGACTTCTCGCCGGCGGATTGGCGGGTGGTCTGCGTGCTCGGCAAACGGCGACCGCCAATACCACGGACCGTCAAGCGGATGCGTGCATTTTGATCTGGATGGATGGGGGGCCGAGTCACTACGAGACGTTCGATCCCAAGCCGGAAGCACCATTGGAGATCCGCGGCCAGTTTCGCAGCTTGCCGACTAAGACTCCGGGGGTCCACTTTTCGCAATTGATGACTTCGTTATCCCGCATCTCGAACAAGCTGGCTGTGGTGCGATCGATCTGCCACAACCAGGGTAATCACGGTGCGGGCAATCACTATATGATGACCGGTGCGCCGCCGCGAATTCCGGTCGGATGTGGGGCCTACGTGAGCTTTCACCCGAGCCTGGGAAGTGTGGCAGCCAAGCTCCTCGGTGCTCCGCACGGCATTCCGCCTTACTTTTCGCTGCCGCGGATGAGCCGCAGTGGTGGGCCGAATTTTCTGGGGGCGAAGTATGCTCCCTTTGTCGTCTCCGATGATCCGAATAGCAAATCCTTTCGTGTGCCCGATGTGACGTTGCCGGCGAGCATCGCTGAAGGTCGCTTCAGCGATCGCCAGCAACTCCGCCGCGAGGTAGATCGCCTGCAACGTCTCGCCCACGCAGCCGCTGGAGATCCGGTGGCCGCGGTGGACGAGTTTTACCAGCAGGGCTTGCAGTTGATCACCAGTCCCGAAGCGCAGGCGGCGTTCGATATTCATCGCGAACCCGATTCGGTGCGTGAACGTTATGGAAGGCATCCGTTCGGCCAACGAGCATTGCTGGCCCGCCGCCTGGTGGCAGCCGGCGTGCCCTTCATCACGCTTTACGAGGGCGGATGGGATCATCACGAGAATCTGTTCGATCGCTTCGAAGAGAAAGTTCCACGGTTCGAGAGCACAGTGGCTGCTCTGATCGAAGACTTGGATGCGCAAGGCATGCTCGAGCGCACGTTGGTCGTCGCACTGGGCGAGTTTGGTCGAACACCCAAAATCAATGCTCGCGGCGGGCGCGATCACTGGTCCAATGCGATGAGTGTACTGTTTGCTGGCGGAGGGACGCCGGGGGGATTGGTCGTCGGGGCAACGGATCGGCAAGGTTATGCCCCTGTGGAGCGAATTCTTGCACCAGAGAATTTTGTCTCCACCGTCTATCGAAAACTTGGAATTGATCCAGGGCAAATTCTGTACACGCCCGAGGGACGACCAACGCACCTGGTAAGTGACGCTACTCCTATAGCCGAATTGATGGCCTGACGTGATGATACGCCTACCGCTTCCCGTCCTGGCCTTCCTCGTCGTGGTGTGCCGTTGGTACTGCGTGGTCGAGCGCGTGTGCGCCCAGTCGCGTTTCGATCGGCTCTATCCCCACGCCATTCGCCTAGGTGTTCCGGGGACAATTCATGTGGAAGGAGAGATCGAGCAGTGGCCCGTGGAGGTGTGGACGGATCGCGCTGACCTCCAGGTCGAGCCGGCGCTGGAGAAAGGTCAGTTGACGGTGCGTTGCACCTCCGATGCCTTGCCAGGTATCGCTTGGGTATGGCTACGAGCAGGGGAGGTGACGAGCAGGTTGCTGCCATTGCTAATCATCAATGCTCCGGTGATGGCAGAAGATGAAGCGCACGATGGCACGTTGGCCCGAGAGGGCGTGCCCCTGCCGGCGGCGATGGTCGGTAAGCTGCAGCATTCCGGGGAGGTCGACGTGTTCGATATCAAGGTGGCGCAGCCAGGCGCGCTGCGCGTGCGGGTATTCGGTCACCGAGTGCTGCAATCCCCCATGGATGCCGTCCTGCAATTATGCGATGCGCAGGGGCACGTGTTGTGCCAAAACGACGATACGTGGGGGCTGGATCCTGAAATCATCGTGAATGTGAAGGAGCCGGGGCGGTATCAAATTCGGTTGTTTGCCTTCCCCGAAACACCGAACAGTACGATCGGCTTCGCGGGAGGAGCTGACTTTGCTTACTGTCTAATGGTCGAAGAGAATCCGTACGTGGAGTATTTTTTACCGCTGATCGCTCCGAGCGCGGCAGCGGACATAGGCACCTTGATGGCGATCGACCCGCGCGGCCGTAGAGTTGCCACGGGCAGGTTGGTAGCACCAACGGCCGTCTCTCCGCCCGTGGCCGTTGATCCAGCGCAACCATGGGCTTGGCAGTGGCTGGTCACGCCACCAACGTTGGGCAGGGGCTTGGGGACGCAACCGATCTCCGTTGCCGTGGAAAACGAGGTGGAAAACACTGTTTTCACGAATTTGCCTCAGGCCGTATGCGGAATCCTCAGTGAAGAAGGCGAGGTCGATCGTTTCCGCATGCTCGCGCAGAAAGGGATGCGTTACCAAGCAGTGGTCGAATCGTCTCGCTGGGGACTCCCGACCGATCCTCAGGTGCGTATCGTCACCGTTGACGGTCAATCGATTGCCGATGCCGATGATATCAGCCGCCAGTCGCGTGATGCCTCCGTCGAGTTTTCGAGCGACGAAGACCAAGAACTGCAGATCGAAGTGCGGGATGCGATCGGACATGGTGGACCGCAGCACGCCTACGCTTTGGTGATTGCCGAGGCACGTCCGGATTTCGAACTGCAGCTGGACGCTTCCTCATTGGTCGTCGTGGCAGGAGGGCAAGGCAAGGTGAAACTGCGCATCACCCGACTGCACGGATTCTCCGAGTCCATCGCGTTGACCCCCATCGGTTTGCCCTCAGGAGTGACGATGGAGCCCACCGAGGTCGTGGCGGAGAAGGGAGCCACGCAAGACGTCGAACTGGTGTTCACGGCGGTGGACGAAGTGAAGCCGTTCGCCGGGTGGGTGCGATTGCGGGGGAAGGGAGTTGGCGGAGAGAGGAAGGAATCTGCCGCGGCGGAGGTCGGCGAAACGTCGCCGCGGTCCCGCGCGGTCGGTGCCAGCACGGTGAGCAACGACGAGGATGGACAAACTGTCGATGCGTTCCGTACGCTGGCCGACGGAGTGCGCGCTGCCTACGTGCCGCTTCGTCCGGAAGTGCGCTTGGATGGGATGTGGTTGGTGGTTCTGCCCCAGCAATAGCGCATCGCTCGGTGGGACGAGCTTGAGTTCAGCCCGTTTTAGCTTCCCTTGCCGATTGAGTGGTCAGCCCGTTTCTGGTCGCATCGAGAAGCCTACCATCCAGGGGCAGCACCATCATGGCCTGGACGATCCGCCAGGCGGACCTTAGATTCTCGATAGCGAGTCAGCGTTGTGCCGCCGGTGGCTCTCGAGGCGGCTTCGCAGAGCCGCTATCCTTCCGTGCGATCAGGCGGCACAACATCCGCATCAGCCCGGTCCCGATTAGAGATGGTCGTGAAGAAAGAGAATATGAGTTGGCAAGATCGACAAGTCGAACTGCTGGCCCCGGCGGGTGACTGGCAATGCGCGCGAGCGGCGATCGAGAATGGCGCCGACGCGATCTACTTTGGATTGCAGACCGGGTTCAATGCGCGGGCCAGAGCGAAGAACTTTTCGATCGACGAGCTGCCTGAACTCATGCTGGCGTTGCGTAGGCAAAACGTTCGCGGTTACGTAACCCTCAACACGTTGGTGTTTACCGATGAGTTGCCGCGTGTCGAAGCGCACGTCCGGGCACTTGCTGCTGCCGGAGTGGATGCGGTCATAGTCCAAGATTTGGGAGTCATTCGCCTCATCCGCGAGTTGTGTCCGGAACTGAGGATCCATGCCAGTACCCAAATGACGCTCACCGACGCATCGGGGATCGACATGGTGGCCCAGTTGGGAGTGGCTCGCGTCGTGTTAGCACGCGAGCTATCGATTCGCCAAATCGCTGCCATCACCCAAGCGACCAATACGCCGGTTGAAGTGTTTGTGCATGGCGCGTTATGTGTGGCGTACAGTGGGCAATGCTTGACCAGCGAATCGTTGGGGGGCCGCAGTGCCAACCGTGGACAGTGTGCGCAGGCGTGCCGCTTGCCGTACGAGTTGATTTGCGATGACGTTCCTCGAGAGTTGGGCGAAGTCAAGTACCTGCTCAGTCCCCTCGACCTGGCCGGATACGATCACATTCCAGAATTGATCGACGCAGGCGTTACGGCGTTCAAAATCGAGGGCAGGCTCAAGTCGCCGGAATATGTTGCCAGTACTTGTCGACAGTACCGTCGGGCCATCGATTCCGCTTTGGAACGACGATTCACGCCGCTATCGGAGGAGGACCGCCGTGAACTCGAGTTGTCCTTCACCCGTGGATTTGCTCCCGGCTGGTTGGAAGGTTGCGACCACAAACGGTTGACTCCTGGGCTGAGTAGTGCCAAACGAGGAACGTATGTTGGTCAAGTTGTCGATCAGGGACGCGATGCGTTGCAAGTGCAACTAACGTCACCGCTTGCCTTGGGGGACGGAATCGTCGTCGAAGGAGACCGATTCGAAGGCGCCGAAGTCGGCGGACGCGTTTATCAGCTGCGGGTGGGCAAGCGTCGAGTACGCCACGTCGATCAGGGAACCGTGTGGCTGGGATTGCAACACGGCGCACTGGATAACCGATCGGAGTCCCTGCGTGGTCGCAGGGTATACAAGACCGACGATCCTCAGTTGCGCAAGCGCCTCCGAGCGACCTTCGCCGAGCCAGGAATTGGCCGCCGAGTGCCGATCGACATCCGCGTGCGCGTGGCCGCCAACGAAGCGTTACACTTGGAGGTGCGGACGCCAGAAATCAGCTGGTTCCCCATCGAAACGGACTTTGTGCCACCTCAGGCCAGAAAGCATGCGGCCACTGCCGAGGTTGTGCAACAGCAACTAGGACGTCTTGGCGGAACCGTCTACCGGCTGGGAACGGTCCAGTGCCACGTCGATGGTCAAGCGATGGTGCCGTTGAGCATATGGGGGAAGTTGCGGCGGCGAATGCTCGAGGAGCTGGAGACGCGGCGTCGACCGCAAGCGAAGGTGTGTGTGCAGGATGAGGTCACCGCTCGGCTATGCCATCAGATTGCTGCGGAGGCGGCACTCAGCGGCGGGGAGTCATCCGATCCAACGCCTCGGTTGCGGGTCCTGTGTCGATCGTTGGCGCAGTTGCAGGATGTGCTCGATGCGGGGATCGACGACGTCATCGCCGATTTCCATGATTTGCGGCAGTATCGATCGGCCGTCTCCCTGGCTCATGCTGCTGGTGCCACCATCGCACTGGCTACACTGCGGGTGCACAAACCGGGGGAGGATGGATTGTTTGTGGCCATGCGCAAGCACGCAGCTGATAGTTGGTTGGCGCGCAACTATGCGGCGTTGGAGTTCTGCCGCCGGGAAGGAATTCCCGCCGTAGCCGATTTTTCGCTGAACGTGACCAACCCTATCTCCGCCGGGATAGTGCGTCAGTGGGGGGCCGTTCGTGTCACTGCGTCGTACGATATGAACCGTGATCAACTGTGGGAGTTGGCGGAGAAGTTGCCAACGCATTGGTTGGAAGTAGTCATCCATCAGCACATGCCCATGTTTCATATGGAGCACTGCGTGTTTTGTACCGTGTTGAGTCCGGGACGCAACAAGTCGGATTGTGGGCGACCTTGCGACACTCATTCGGTACGCTTGCGCGATCGGACGGGGGCGGAGCATCCGTTGCATGCCGACATCGGTTGCCGAAACACGTTATACAATGCCACCGCGCAGAGTGGGGCGGAAGCGGTAGCTGAGCTTTTGCAACGCGGTCTGCGCTATTTCCGCATTGAATTATTGCAGGACGCGCCGCGTGAGGTGACCCACCGGTTGATCGAGCTGTACCGCCTCCTGCTGGCCGGCAGCATCTCCGGCACAGAGGTGTGGAAGGAGCTGAGAGCAGACAATCGTATCGGAGTCACGCGGGGAACTTTGGAACATCCGCGCAACCCGTTGGCCATCTTGTGACCTCGGCTTGCAGGAGAAAGGATGAGCGTGATGCGTCATTCTCCATGGACTGCCAGCGATGGGAAGTGGCAGATGGGAAGCCGCCAACTGGTCGGCATGACGGAGCGGTGAAGGAGCGTCGAGTAGCCAACGAACGCCTGAAGGTTTCTCATGTTGGACGTTAACTGTCGCCAATTGCGATTCATCGACACGCACACGGGAGGCGAGCCGACGCGCGTACTGATCGATGCTCCGACGGAGCTTTGTTCAGGATCCCCTGAAGAAGTACGGCAGCGGTTGGCCGATCAGCAGGATTGGCTTCGCCAAGCCTGTATCCTCCCGCCCCGCGGTAATGAGATTATCGTGGGGGCGATCGTCACACCGGCATGGCGTCCCAGCAGCGACGCCGGTGTCGTTTTCTTCAATAACGTAGGATACTTGGGCATGTGCGGGCATGGCACGATTGGCGTAGCGGTGGCCCTCCACGGCATCGGTCGTCTGCCACTGGGGCCATTCCAGTTCGATACTCCTGTCGGGATGGTTCGTGGTGAGCTGCTCTCGGCCGCACGAGCCAGTTTTGAGAACGTACCGGCAAGGTTGTACCAGACCGATGTGACCTTGCGTATCGAGGGAAGGGAAATCACTGGGCACATAGCCTGGGGTGGGAACTGGTTTTTCCTTGTTGAACAGCACGGTGAGGAGCTTGAACCCGCTCGCATCCCGCGGTTGACGGCGCTCTGTCAGCGCATTGCTGAAGAGCTGCGTCGGTCCGGGATCACTGGCGAGGGGAACGCGTGGATCGATCACATTGAACTGCTCGGTCCACCTTCCGATCCAGCGCGGGCGGACTCGCGCAATTTTGTGCTTTGTCCAGGAGGAGAGTTCGATCGGTCGCCCTGCGGCACGGGGACCAGTGCCAAACTGGCTTGGATGGCTGCCTCCGGCCTGCTGCCCCCTCATACTCCCATGCGACAAGAAAGCATCATTGGCAGCATCTTCACTGCCTCGTATCGTCCCTGCGACGACAATCCCCACGCCATCGTGCCCACGATCGAGGGCGAAGCTTACCTAACCGCGGAAGGCAAGTTGGTGTTCGACCCAGAGGATCCATTTTGCTTGGGGATCGCTCATGAGTGAACGCATTGCTATTGTGGGGGGCGGAATCATCGGTTTGGCTTCCGCGTGGTACCTGGCACGAGCCGGCAAGCGTGTGTTGGTCCTCGATCGTGATCGTATCGGGCATGGGTGCTCACATGGCAATTGTGGTCTGATTTGTCCCAGTCACGTATTGCCATTGGCGGAACCGGGAGCGGTGCGTCAAGCCTTTAAAGCGATCTTTCGACCACGTGGCCCGCTGCGCATTCGGCCACAATGCAGTCGTCGCTTTTGGGTATGGATGTGGCAGTTTGCCCGACGTTGCCGTCTCGAGCCGATGATGGCCTCGGCTCGCGCCATCCAACCATTGCTCCAATCCTCGATGCGCGAGTACTTGACCTGGGTACACGACGAGAGAATCGAATGCCAATGGCACCAGCGTGGATTGCTGTTCGTGTACCGCAATCGTCGCCAGTGGGAGAGGTTCCAGACGACCAATGATTTACTGCAAGAGCACTTTGGCGAGGGAGCGGAGAAGCTTTCGGACCGACAGTTATGGGAACTGGTCCCGACGCTGGTATCCACCGTCGCCGGAGGATGGTATTACCACGGGGATGCGCATCTGCGGCCCGACCTGCTGATCCAGTCTCTGCGCCGACACCTCGAACGGCAGGGGCGAGTGGAGTTTTGGGAAGGAGCCCACGTACAGCGGCTGGAAGGGAGTGAGCGTCGATTGCAAGCTGTTGTCCTGCACGATGGACGCCGTATTGAGATCGCGGAAGTGGTGATTGCTGCCGGGGCCCAAAGCGTTGCGTTGGAAGGGCAATTGGGAACGCATCTGCTTGTGGAACCGGGCAAGGGATATTCCGTAACCTTACCGGAACCGATAGACGGGCCAAGCATTCCGATGATTTTTCCCGAACAGCGGGTGGCGGTTACCCCCTTCGATAATGGAATTCGATTGGGATCGGTCATGGAATTTGTGGGTTTTGATTCCCAGATCCCAGCATGGCGGATGACCTATCTGCGTCGCGTGGCACGTGAGTACCTGCGGTGCGAGATCGGACGTGAGGTGCAGGAACGTTGGTTTGGATGGCGACCGATGACCCCGGACAGCGTACCGATCATCGATCGCAGCCCGAGGTGGAAGAACGCTTGGATTGCCACGGGGCACAATATGCTTGGTTTAAGTATGGCTCCCGCCACGGGGCGCCTCATCGCCGAAATGATATCCGGCCAAGAAACGCATCTTGATACCTATCCGTATCGCCTGAACCGTTTTCACCGAGGCTAACCGAGTGCCAGGCCGAGGCAACCCTTGCCCGATACGTCATCCCGATTTCGGCAGCCAGGGGCCAAAGTGCAAACTGCACCGTCGGTTGGCGGAGTTAGTCACAACCCATCCTCGACAACGGTCAGTCCTCGCGGAGCATCACTCTCGACCAACTCTTGGGAATGGTTTTCAACGTCGCCATCGGTAGCATGGCATGGTGCGCATTGCTCGTCGGTAGTACCAACATTCCCATAATTGGGAGCGGCACCAGCAGGATCCTGATTGTTCCCGCCGCCGATGGTAAGAGTAAAGTACACCCCCACGGCGAAAAGAGAAACCGTGAAGATGGTTCCCAAGATGCGCTGTCCAGCACGCGTGCGCTCTTGCCGCTGATGCCGCCGAGCGAAGCGGCGGAGCATGCCAGGAGATCCAGAACGCCATGGTTCGTATCCTTTCTGGGGCTTGGACATGGAACCTACTTTGAGCGAACGCTCATCAACAGGGTAACGGCTGGCAACGACAGGTCATCCCTCCTGTTATGGGCAGAACAATGAGGGACGACCGAAGACATGATTGAAGCGACAAGATTCCCTCACGGAGCCTAATGGCTGCTAGAGGAAGCCTTCAACGAAGGTTTCGGAGGCTCCATGGCTGGATGGTCTGCCGGACGCACCGACTCTGCCATCCGGCGCACATCGTGGATGATCAACCGTTGACGCTTGACCAACAATTCACCACGCTCCTGCATTTCACCGAGCAAATTGGTGACCGTTTCCCGCGTAGCGCCAATGATGTTGGCAAGATCCAAATGGGAGAGCCGAATCGTCAGCTCGACCCCATCGGCACTTGGGGCACCGTATTGTTCCGCCAGTTCGACGAGCAGTGACTTGAGGCGATCACGGTTGGTGCGAAACAACAGTCCGCGTAATCGACGCTCGATGCGCCGGCGACGCATGCCGATCAACTTGGTGACCCCGACGGTCAGATCGGGCGATTTTTCCATGAGATCCCACAACGCCTGGTTGGGGATATAGGTAACCACCGAAGGAACAACGGCCACGGCGCGTTCCTCTCGATATCCGGGATCGACCAACCCTAGCTCTCCGAATAGTTCGCCCGGTTCGACGAATCCGAGAATGCTTTGCCGACCATCGGGAGTAAGGGAGCACAACCGAATGCGTCCTTCGGCAAGCAAAAACGTCCCGTCCGCTGCATCGGTCGGTTTGTAAATGCTTTCTCCCTTAGCGAATTTCTTGACCTTGGCATGGGTCTCGAGTGCCGAGATCTCGTCTTCAGTCAACTGCTGAAACAACGAACAATTGCGAATGTGCCAGTACGCCTTTGACATAACGATACCTATCCCTTCTTAATGAAAAACGAAGGTTAACAAGAAACAAAAGGAAAAAGTGGTGGGCGTGGATGAGGAAAGAACACCGAACGCGGGGGCAGGAGTGGGAAATACCGTAGCCGTGTCTCCAGTGCCGGGAGCAAACGGCTGCCCATGCAGCGGCTGCCGGCCCCTTCGCCGAGACCTACACGCCCTAAGCATACCGTCAGGTAGGTAGACTTTCAGCAATAGTGCAACCGTCCTTCCCGGCTCCGAAGAGGCGAATTGATCTGCCCGGCACAGGAACATTGTCTCGACCTTCATCGACGATGAAATTACCGCCGATGGCACAAAACACTTAACGATGCGCAGAGGCGAGCCTATGGGTAACCAGCGATGGAGAAATAGCGTACGAATCGCCTGACGATGATGGCTGGCTACGCCAATCGGTCGCGGCTCTTCGTGCCAATGGAGGCGTTGTCTCTGTAAAGAACATCGTTTACCGGCGTGGGGGGGCATGCTTCTGGCCATGGAGCATCGCAGGTGGTAGGAGGTAGCCAACAAGTTTTACCCAAATCGGTCCGCAAGGAATCCAGTGTAGCAATTCGCGCCAACAAGGCATGGTTAAGGTGACCCCTGCCTCCATTGTCGCGTTTGAGCGTAGTATAGGCGAAAACAGTTGCGAAAACCACCATTGAAGTGCGGGTTTCCGAACCTGGATTGCCGTCCACTAGGTTGCTCGGGGCAATCCGCTCCGTCGTTTTCTATTCCCCCACCATGTCGGCGATCGCCAAGGCGCCAGAAGTTGGTTCACAGCGTTGATGCTTGCAACAGCCAAGAATCTACACTGTCGCGGTCAACGTTTGCCGAATCGCTTGGGACAGCATCTGGACTCCACGTCGAATTCCTTCATGGGATTGGACGCCAAAGCTGAGGCGGATGGAATTGCGTTGAGGCGGGTACCCCTCTGTGGGGAAGCAGTAAACTCCGGGAACGTAGAGGACACCCAGCTTTGTAGCAATCCGCCACAGTAGGCCCGATTCTGCCGCATCAACAGCATTCGGCAAAGTCAACCAGACATACAAACCACCGCGAGGATGTCGCCACTGCACGCCCGGCAGGTCACCCATCGACTCCTCCAAAGCCGTCAGCATCGTATCTCGCTTCGATCGATATGTCGCCACGATCGCAGGAAGGTGGGCATCGACTAAACCATCACGAAGGGCGATTTCCATGAGCACTTGATTGAAATGAGCCGACCCGAAATCGATATTGGCTTTGATTTCCAGGACAGGGGCTAGCAGCCAAGACGGTACAACGCCCCATCCCACACGGATACCAGGTGCAAACGATTTGGAGAATGTCCCCAACTCGACCACAAAGCGACGACAGGATGGTTCGATGGCGCTCAGAGGAGGCAGTTCCTCGCCATCGTAACGCAGCAACTGATAAGCATTGTCCCAGAGGACCACCAGAGCCCCTTTCTCGCGATTCCACCGTTCCACGAGTTCGAGCAGCTCTTGCCGTCGCTGCATCGACAGCGTACTTCCTGCAGGGTTATCGTAATCGGGCACCAGATAAATGGCCTTAACTCGCTTGGCCAAACCTTGTCCATCGAGTTGCTCGAGTGTTTCCTTCAGCGCCTCGATCTGCATCCCGTCTTCGTCGGACGAGACACCGAATACTCGAGCGCCCGCGCCCTTGAGCGTCCCCATGAATACGAAGTAGGTAGGAGCAGCCGCAACGACGATATCCCCTGGATCGATCAAAGCCTCCGTAATGAGATGGAGCAGCTGGTTGCTTCCCGCCGTTGCAATCAGTTGCTCCACCGCAGGGCGAGCCTGTGGCCAGGGGTGGTAAGCCCACTGCGCTAAGACTTCGCGAAAGCTGCGCGAGCCGGCTGTGGTATCGTACTGCAAACTTGCTCGTAGTCGACTGGCATCAGCACTTAACTGCTCAAAACAGGCGACCACCTCGGCGCACGGAAGCGTCGCGTTGTCGACAAATCCTGCTGCCAGCGATACAAGCTCGGGATATTGGAGTGCCTGCGCCATGAGTTCACCGATCGGCTGGCCAGCAGCCCACTGAGCGCGCGTGCTTAACATCGCCGGTAGGGTGTCTTGCTGTGCTGAAGATCGATGGTTCACGTTAGGATCGATTCTCCGCTGGAAAGGTTCATTCGATGGCATGCTGACAGAATCAAGTACCACAAAGCGGCAAGGAACAAACCGAGCATCTCTGTCGACAATGGCCCTCCGCCTGACCGGGAGCCGGTCGTATCAACGGTCGATCACGATCGCACGAAGCTCAATTGTCGCCAAGTAGAAAGCCGCTGCTAGGGGGTGAAGGCCGCCGATGGTGGTCGCGTGCTGCCGGGGAACTCGCCGGATACATCGAGCTGGCACGTCGCGGCATGCTGGTCCGGACCTGAGACTGGAACTAAGATCAGCGGCTGCCGCGGGAAAGCGTGGATCTTGGTTTTTGCCCTAGCTTGGTGGTGCGACGGGATGTTGCGTTACGGCGGCGTGCTAGGTAACCTTGCGATGCACCGGTTAACGGCGTCCCTTTCGGTCGTGGGCTGTGAGGGGCAGCGTAAGGGATGGAATGCGGCGTCATCAGGTGGATCGATTGCCCCCTCGATTCCGGACCAAGGCGGCAATAGTTTGGCCTAGACGCAGCATCGTGGGCGATGGCCCACCGCGATCGGTGGGACGAACTGAAGTTCTTCTGAGGAAAACATGCACAGATGCCTGATTACGTGGTTCGTTGTGGAGTGATGCGGACACTCCACGTAATGCAATCAAAAGCCGAGTTTCGGCGTGGAACGAAGGTGATTGCCCGGACCGGCCGTGGTTTGGAGGTGGGGGAAGTCTTGTGCGAAGCGGATCAACGCGTGTTGGCTCAGATGGTTGATCCCCCTGCGGGAACAATTCAGCGGGAGCTCACGGCATCTGACGAGCATGAGTTGCGGAGAATCGAATCCTGTGCTGAGCAGGAGGCCGAACGATGTTTGCGTGCGATTCGAGACTTGGGCTTGAAGATGGATCTGGTCGACGTCGAACATCTGTTCGGCGGCGAACGCATTGTCGTGTATTATCTAGCAGAGGGGCGCGTCGACTTTCGTGAACTCGTGCGACGGCTCAACGCCGAGTTCCAAACCCGTGTCGAAATGCGGCAAATTGGCGTGCGCGACGAAGCGAAACTGCTGGCCGACTACGGCGATTGTGGCAAGCCCGTGTGCTGCAACACGCATCTGTCGAGCATGCCACCGGTATCCATGAAGATGGCCAAATTGCAGAAGGCAACGCTCGATCCGAACAAGATTTCCGGGCGTTGTGGTCGATTAAAATGTTGCTTGAGGTACGAGTTTGACACCTACCAAGAGAATCAACGAGCATTGCCTCGCGTGGGGGCAGAGGTCGTTACGCGAGATGGCAGAGCACGCGTATTGGCGCAGGAATTGCTCTCGATGCAAGTGTTGGTACAAATGGAGGATGGCCGACGCGTGATGATCTCTGCGGACGACGTGTTGTCCACGATCAGAAAAAAACCGTCCGCCCGAAGCTAATGGCCTCCACGATCGAACCTGTTGCTTTTCAACCTATACCTTTCTTTATATGCCGAGGAATAACCGTGTCGGAACGAACTTTTTCGCTACAACAGTTGCTTGAAGAAGACCAGCGTTATCCTCTGCCGGCTTATCAATTCATTCGTGAAGGGCTCGTCTATGCCCATGAAGTGTTACGCATGGGGCAGGCTGCCCATCCGAGCGATCGGCACATAACGGGGCAAGAGTTGTGCGAAGCCCTGCGGCTTTACGCACTGGAACAGTTCGGTTTCATGGCAAAAACCGTGCTCAACAATTGGGGGATTTTCTCCACCAATGATTTTGGCGAAATCGTGTACAACTTGATTCGCATCGGCCACATGCGGAAATCGGAATCCGATCGTCGCGAGGATTTCCATAACGTGTATGACTTCGAAACTGCGTTTGAGCCGCAATTCGCGGTCATGGAGCGGGAACATTGAGTGCTGGACATCCTGCGCCGCCAAAGTTTTCCAAAGAGCTGATCCTGTCGATCGTGGTGTACGGCGTCTGGCTGCTGTGGTTGGGTTACGTCGCCATGGTTAACCTCATGGCCGGCAACCCGTAAGTCGAGTCGGCCGGCCGGGTTGGTGGCTCTTCCCCGTGGCACCGTATCACGTTAGATAAACAGATCGAGCAGCCTCCTGCTCCGGGGCGCCCTGGTCGTCGCGGCTGTCTCCTCTGTCATAGACGGTACTCGATCTTCAGTATCTCGAACCGCAGTTTTCCGCGAGGTACGTCAATTTCGACTGTGTCTCCAACCTTTTTCCCCAGCAATGCTGACCCGACCGGGCTGGTCGTCTGAATCTTTCCCGCATCGAAGTCTTCATCTCCAACTCCTACCAGCGTAAACTCCTCTTCGTCGCCGTAGTCAAGATCCTTGACCGTTACCGTAGCCAGGATGCCGACGGTGTCCTTGGAGACTTTGCTGGGGTCGATGATGAATGCGTTGGCCAGTTTGTATTTCTTGTCGTTGATCTTCGCTTGGAGCAATCCCTGATTCTCGCGTTGTGCGTGATACTCGGCATTCTCCTTGAGGTCGCCTTCGGCGCGCGCCTGAGCGATTTTCTCAGCAATCTTGGGCATCTCGACCGTTTCCAGGTATTCGATCTCCTTCCGCAATTCCTCGAAACGCTCGCGAGTCATCGGAAATGATTCGCTCATGACACTCTCCCTTGCTTCCTTGATTAGCTGTCGATGTAAGACTCATTCATCGGGGCACAAAAAAGACGACCTGTTCACCGGTAGCCGAGGAACAGGCCGTCTGTATTTTCTTCGATTGCCGCAACCGTCCGACTACGCCGATCGGTCAGGCGAAAGTATCACGGGTTATCGCCATTGCCATTGCCCAGTCACTGACGAGCTACAAGGATCTGTCGACCCTGCCCGTGGCTGGTTCGCCCAGACTGAGCGCGGTGAGGGGCTGGGCCCAATCATGCCCTCTGCCCGCCGTTGTCGGAACGCGTAATTTCCAGATCGTTGCGGTATTCTATACAATGGAACACGGAAAGTCAGTACCCAGTAGCATGGCCGGTAGGTTCTGTCGCTGGGAGGGCGCCGCCAGGGACGCCGCCGTGCCGTGCAGGCGGGGACCAGTCCTCCCTGCCTGTTTCGAAATGACGGTTCGTTGAGTACCATAAGCTGAGAACGTCGGCAAGAAGTCGGAATGGGTAGCACATCAGTTCTTTGAGGTAGGCAAAATGGTGACCAAGTTCTCCGTAGTGATTGGCTTTATCGCAGGTTTACTCTTTGCAGGTAGTGCTTGGGGCGTAGAACCGCTCAAACTGGAACTCGACAAGAGCAAGATCAGTTTCGTCGGTAGCAAGCCAGATGGCACGCGTCATGAAGGTGGTTTCAAGAAATTCACCGTCGACGCGCGGGCTGATTTCGAGAATCCAGAGAATAGCTCTCTGCGGATAGAAATCGATGCGACGAGTCTGTGGGCTGACGATCCACGCTTGGAAGGCCATTTGAAGAACCCTGACTTTTTCAACGTGCGCAAGTATCCGAAAATCGTCTTTGAGTCGACAAAGATCGAAGCCCCCGAGGAGACCAAGGTGACGATCACTGGCAAACTTAAGCTGTTAGATAAAACGGAAGAGTTAGTAGTTCCGGCGATGGTGGAGACCTCGGACTCCTCCGTTATTTTGCGCAGCAATTTCAAGCTCGATCGGTTCAAGTGGGGCATGACCTACGGCGAAGGCCAGATCAACAAGGATGTGGATGTCACGGTCGAATTTCATTTCAAGCGCTAGGGTGACGCGTGGTGGCGGTGTTGTCCTATCAGTCGGCCCGCGGCATGCCCTCCGGTTTCGCCCCCTTCTCCCCGGGGCGCCCCCTTAGAGTCGCCTATTCGTTTTGGTCGTAGTGGAAATTTTCCAGGGTGCTTCGTTCCCAGCGGAGGGCTGCCTCGTCAATCGTGCCCAACATTTTCAGAAGTTCACGTGGTTGCGTGGCCCCCAGCCGCTCGTGGAGGGCTGTCCCATGGCCACCACTACCACTACCACCACCACCACCACCAAGCGTCAGGCAATAGGCATTTTCCTGCCGGTTGCATAGCTGCGGCCGATTGCGGGGGACAGCGCGGAGCAATTACCGCGCTGGACCTACGGCAATCGCTGCGACGTTGTGGAACTAGGCGGTCCATCTACCGCGCACGCGGGCGATGGTGGTGTGCACTTATTGGACGAGTCGACTGAAGAGAATCTGCGTTCCCTCTTTTCCGGCAACGACGATGTCGACATCGCCGTCGCCATCAAGGTCTGCCGTTCGAATCTGCAAGCCCGTACCCACGTCTCCCCGGTTGATGAGGTAATCGCTGAACTGCTGCCGCTGCTTGTTCCAGACGTAGTACTTCATCACCGGCGGCTCCATGCCACCGGGATCCTTGCCATTGTGCGCTCGCACCCGCTTGCCGGTGATCAGCTCTGGTTGATCGTCGCCATCTAAATCGGCCCAGTGCAAGCAGTGAGCTTGAGAAAAGGAGTCGTCGACCAGCACCTCATCGAACTGCGGCTCTCCGTCTTCACTATTGCCGCGTCCTCGCCACATGTAGAGCCCGAAACCATGGGCTTGGCTCATCAACACATCGTTGATCCCATCGCCGTCGACATCGGTGACGATCATTGGGCAGGGGGCCTGCCGATTCCATGCCGGATGAAATTTCCACGGCGACTCCAGCGATCGGTCTGGTGGGCATTCGTACCATCCGGTTCCCACCAAAATGTCGTCACGGCCATCGTTGTTGACATCGCCCACGCCGAAGCCGTGGCCGGTCGACTCACCAACACGGTAGGGCTTCATCTCGATCGGTGGTCTTTCTTTCCCACCCGTGGGATCCGCCCGATGAAATCGCCAGGCCACCAATGGATTGGTGGGAACCCACTGATCGGATACCCACTCGGGAGTGCCATCACGATCCAGATCGATGAGAAAGCTGGCTTCGTTGGCGCTCAAGCCAGTATCAGCCAAGAGATGCTTGGGCCAGAGCATACCTTGTAGCAGGTCCGTACCGCCGACATTCTCATACCAATACAAATGACCGTCGAAGAAATCTATGGAGAGCACATCAGGATCGCCGTCTTGATCGACATCGAAGGCCCACTCACCATTGGACCGTACGTAACCCCCCCGATCCTCGATCAGGCGGAGGGGACGCGGCACCCAACCATCGTTCTGATACCAGTTGCGCCCGGCCACGATATCCAGCCGTCCATCACCATCGATATCGGCAATATCGCAACCTTCATTCGCATCGACGCACAACACGCGGACCTCAAAACGAATCGGATGCTGGGCATCGGTTTGACCCGGTAGAGACGCAAAGACCGCACCCCACATCAGCAAAAAGCAGTAACGACCACGTGTGCCTGTCGGATATCGTATCATGCTGGCTCGTCCTCACAACGAAAAGTGGAAGGAAGGTAAGTGGAAGGAAAAAGCAAGAGCCGTTTGATGGCGCAAATGGTTGTTCTAGGGGGCGGTTTACCTGCTGTGTCGCCTACCGACGCTCGAAGTCAAATCAATACCGACATCCGTCCCAGATCTCGACCTCCGATTGGCAGACAGCCAGCACATGCCGGCGCGTCTCCTGCAGCAGTTCGTTGGCCAACTTCCTGATATACGGATCCGAGATCTCCTGGCCGTCTCCTCGCGTGGCTACGCCATTACGGTAATGGATCACTAAACCGGGGTGAAAACTCGGAGAGGCAAAATCGACGATTTCGATGGTATCCCCACCCGAGCGGCGTCGAAACAGCATCACGCACTCCCCACCGGACTTGATCCATCCTACCAGCTCCGGATCCTCGCGTTGGGCATCCTCCAACGCTTCGGCGCGCTGAAAGCGAGCGGTACGCAGGAGTTCCAAAGCAATGTTCATTCGGTCAGTGATTCGCATGCCCGTCCGATAATGGACCACGAACAGCAGACACACGACAACGATCACCAACACCCACCAAAACACAGTCATAGAAATCGCTCGAATTGAATTCCCTCACGGTGGCCTGGGCCACACATGGTCGGTAGATCAAGACAGGGCATCGACTACGATTCTACACGATTTGCTGAACGTGGTTGATTCCGCGGTGCTAGCAGAGGGCAGGGTATCGAACTGTTACCATTGGGTAGTAGGGATCAAGTAAGCTTCACACGCCCAAATGGGGGGAGAGAAAGGGAGTGGCGAAGGGGCGTCAATCGGTGGATTCTGGACTGGCTGCCGGATACAATCGTAGATGTCAGCTCAGCGACGGGCCGCTGGCATCGTCCTCGAGCCAACGCATCTTCTTGGGCGGTATTCGGGAGAGTGGCCATGACACGACTGAAAGCTCGCAGATCGACGCCAACGCAATGTGTGACCTTGGTCAACTCTGCCTTTCTCCAAGAGATCAAAGAGTCGTTACCCGATTTGCGTGTGCTTATTCAACAGGTTCGTAGGAACGGGGAGAACGGCGGTAACGACGAATGTGCCGCAGTGGCATTTGTCGATGGTCTCCAGCAACTTCGTGATTCGCTACGTCAATCGTTTGAGTTGGAGGAGACCTACGGCTACATCACCACGTCGCGCAGCATCTATCGGCCAGTTGATGATCGCGCCGATCAAGCGCGCATCCAGCACCGGGAACTTTTCATCATGGTGCATGAGATTGCTGAGCAGGCGGAAGAAGCCCAGTACCGTGGGACGCTCAGTCGCGACCTTCCTCTACTCGGTGGAGCCGTGGACTGTTTCGAATCACGATGGCAGGACCACGAGGCTCTAGAGCAGGAATTGATCGCTGACGGATTGGGAATGGGACGGCTGATTTGAGGCGATTTAATTCGTTCGCGACCACGGTTCACCTCGCCCGCAATTCGGTATACGTTGTATACTATCAATAGATCGCCCGCCGCAGGTCATTTTCTTGCCAGCATCAAAGCAGAACCGATTGAAGGGCACGGGTCGTGGTAATCATCTCCCCGGATGCAAAAGCAGCGACGATGGAGATCATGTTGGTGGAGGACAGCCTCCTCGACGCCAGGGTAACCATCGAGGCGTTGAAACGGTGTGCCATCCATCACCGGTTGACGCTGTTTCGCGATGGTGCGGAGGCGATTCGTTTTTTACATCGCGAGGGAGTTTTCAAACACGCTCCGCGCCCGGACTTGATCTTGCTTGACCTGCTGTTGCCGGACATGACAGGAGTCGAGTTCCTCCGCCACGTCCGCGATGACGAGGCGCTAGCGGAAATCCCAGTTGTCGTCTTAACCAGCAGTGAGGCGGAGGCTGATCAGGAAAAGTGCGAGGCACTGGGAGTCAACAGCTACATTCGCAAGCCCTTCCATGAGGAGAAGTTCTTAGCAGTCGTTCGCCACGTCAAGGAATTGGCTTTAGCACTTGCTGCCGCCACGGTTCCCTCGCCCTCGACTCCCCAGCAACCGCCTGTCACCTCCTCCATGCCGTCATTCAACCTGTTCGGCGGTGCGAGCGGTTCGACGGAATAACCCCCCGGCCGCTTCCTTCGCCTCACGAGGCTTCCACCGGCGTTTCTTGACGAACGATGCGGAAACCGAGATCTTCGATCATCTGGTAGTCGGCTTCAGGCAATTGTCCTTTCGTCGTCAAGTAGTCACCCACGAAGATGCTGTTGGCTACGTACAAGCCAAGGGGCTGCAGCGATCGCAAGTGCTTTTCCCTTCCCCCGGCGATGCGCAGTTCCGACGACGGGTTGACAAACCGCATCATGCACAGTCCCCGTAAACAGTCCTGCGGGCGCAACGAGGGCACTTCTTCCAGAGGCGTGCCTGGGATTTGATGGAGGAAGTTAAGTGGGATGGATTCCACCTGTAGTCTGCGCAGTTCCATGGCCATGGCGACCAGATCCGTGGGCGATTCGCCCATACCCATGATGCCACCGCTGCACAACTCCAAGCCTGCTTCCCGCACTGCCTGCAAGGTAGCAACACGATCCTGGTAGCCATGGGTGGTGCAGATTTTCTCGTAATGCTGATCGCTGGTGTTCAAGTTATGGTTGACGCGGTCGACGCCGCATTGCTTCAATCTCTGCGCTTGCTCGACATTCAACAGCCCCAGGCAGGCGCATACTTTCAGGTCGTACTGCGCCTTGATCTTGGGAACGATCTCCTCGACGCACTGCAATTCGCGTTCCGTAGGTGCCCGCCCGCTGATGACTAAACAATAGGTCTTGCTCTGCCGCTCGGCAGCCGCCTGGGCACCAGCCAGCAACTGCTCGGTGGACAGCATCTTATACTTGGGAATCGGCGCCTTGGAGATCTTGCTTTGCGAGCAATAATTGCAATCCTCAGGACACAATCCGCTTTTGGCATTAACGAGAAAATAAAGCTGCACATCATTGCCGAAATAGTGCCGTCGGAGACGATAAGCGGCAGCAATGACGTCCAACAGTTCTTCGTCGCTGCTACGTAGAATCTCTTCCGCCTGGTCCGCCCCCAGCGGCTCGCCACGGAGAACATCTTCCGCCCACTGCATCCATCGCGATGGCGCCGGCGACGCCATTCCTTCACTCACGATCATGGTCACCATCTTAGTCAGAATTGAGAACCGTTGTCCGCCACCCCTATTTGCGGTGGCGAGTATGATAAACCTTATGGGGAAGGCCGATGCGCTGGATCCCACTCCGGCCATCCGGCTATCCTTGGGAGCAGCTCCTTCGATAAGGTTGGTCGCACGTCGCACCGAGACCCATTCGCTCCGCGCCGTTGAGCGGGGCACAGGTCGACACAATCCTACTCGATTCCGCTCTGTAGTGGGAGGCATGTTGATGAGTACCTTTGAGGAAACAGACCGCTTGGTTGGCAGCAAGGTTGCTCGCCGCCACGTGCCCCAGCCGACGGCACACAACTGCCTGGTCCGCGTCGGTTGCTATGGGCAGGTCGGTCGGTTTCGGGTGGTGGATCCCTCCTTGTATTTGCGTCGCGGGGATCGCGTTGCATGTCGGACCGCGCGCGGTTTGGAAGTAGGGCAGGTTCTAAACTCCGATTTGGACCATCAAGATGGTGCGCGTGTCGACGGACAATTGCTGCGAAAACTCGATGCTGCAGACCGTCTGCTATGGGACGAATTGCAGCGTCTGGCAATTGCAACGTTGGAGGCTGGCCGCCGATGGCTGGCTCAGGAGAACAGCGATGCCGTGCTGATCGAAGTAGAACCCTTGCTGGATGGACGCACCCTCTACTTCCATTTCCTGAGCGACGTGCCGGATGCCGTTCAGATCGAACTGCAGAAGCTGACCGACATCTTCGAACAACAGGTTGCCAAGAGCGGTCTGACACAGCAGCTGGAGGTGGGGTGCGGACCAGGATGCGGTACCAGCGACGCGGCAGGCTGCGGAACCACTTCCGGTGGGTGCGCCGTCTGCGTTCGGTCCTCCACATGCCATTGACCACCGCACTCTGGCCCGCGAACTCCAGGAATCACCATGTCCGTGCGCTACGATTACGAAAAACCCGCCTCCTTTTATCTGGGAAAAAAGTTTGACCTCACCACAGGTACCGAACTACCGGAAAAACTTCTGTACGACGCTCATGACCTGACGACCCACGGCATGTGTGTGGGAATGACGGGAAGTGGCAAAACAGGACTTTGCATTTCATTGCTCGAAGAAGCGGCATTGGATGGCGTTCCCGTAATCGCAGTCGATCCCAAAGGGGACATCGGTAACCTAGCGCTGACGTTTCCACGATTGCGACCAGAGGATTTCGCCCCCTGGATTGATCCGGGACAGGCGACCGCGGCCGGCCAATCCGTGGAAGAATTCGCCGCTCAAGAGGCGAGAAAATGGCGCGCTGGATTGGCCCGCTATGATCAGGATGGACGGCGGATCAGCAAGCTGCGCGAAGCGGCGGAGGTGACCATTTATACCCCCGGGAGTTCCGCGGGGGTTCCCCTAACCGTCCTCAAAGGCTTTGCGGCGCCGCACCCCAAAGTCCTGGCTGACAGCGATAGCTATCGCGACCGACTATCCGGGACCGCCGCGGGGATCCTCAGCATCTTGGGGATTGATGCTGATCCGGTCACCAGTCGCGAGCATATTTTGTTGACGAACATTCTCGACGCAGCGTGGAAGAAAGGCCGGGACCTGGATCTGCCGCAATTGATCGCTGCGATCCATCACCCGCCGCTGGACCGTGTCGGGGTATTCGATCTGGAAAGCTTCTACCCGACGACTCAGCGGGTGGAGTTGGCGATGCGCATGAACAACTTGTTGGCCAGCCCCGCGCTTGCCGGATGGCTGGAAGGCCAGTCGCTGGACGTCGGCAAGTTGCTGTACACGGCGGACGGAAAGCCGCGAGTGTCGGTGATCTCCATCGCTCACCTGGATGATACGCAACGGATGTTTTTCGTCACGTTGCTGCTGACCGAGTTATTGGCGTGGATGCGTTCTCAGGCGGGGACCAGTACTCTCCGAGCCATCTTCTACATGGACGAAGTGTACGGCTACTTCCCGCCCACTGCCAAACCGCCGTGCAAGCCGCTGATGATGACGTTGCTGAAGCAAGCACGAGCGTTCGGGCTGGGGATTTTGCTGGCCACGCAAAACCCTGTGGACCTCGACTACAAAGGGCTTTCCAACATTGGAACCTGGTTCATCGGGCGACTGCAAACCGAGCGCGACAAGGCGCGAGTGATGGAAGGTTTGGAGGGCGTGGCCGCTCACGCTGGGGAGCAGTTTTCGCGGCCAGAAATGGAACGCCTCTTGGCAGGGCTCGGTAGTCGCGTTTTTCTGATGAACAATGTGCATGAGGTAGGACAAACGATCTTTCACTCGCGTTGGGCGATGTCCTATCTGCGCGGACCACTCAATCGGGAGGAGATTCGCCGTCTGATGCATTCATCCGGCAGCGAAAGCGGTGCTATATCGCCGCCAGCCGGCGGTGGCCAACCGCATGCCCCAACTTTGTCGACGGCCAGCAACACCAGTGGTGCAATTCCTTCCTTCGTTGCGGCGGATGGCACGGAGAAAAAGGAGAATGAGTTGTTGGCAGCCCGTCCGGTGATTCCCGGAGACGTGCCACAGCGCTTTTGTCGACCGACGCTGACGACCGTCGAGGGCACCCCCGTTGTCTATCGCCCGGCTCTGGTAGGCATGGCTTGCTGCCATTACGTACGACAATCTGCCGCGCTGGATACGTGGCTCGACCGCCTGCTCATCACACCGGCCTCTCCCGAAGTGCCAGAACGCCCCTGGGAAAAGGCGAAGGTATGCGCATCTCAGCAGATTTCACTAGATAAAAACCCCATGCCAGGGGCGAGCTTTGAATCGCCGCCTGCTGAACTTCTCAACGCCCGCCACTACCGACGCTGGAAGAGTGAGTTGCGGGATTATATTTACCGCAACTTGCCGTTGGAGCTGTATTACTGCCCAGAACTTGACGCGTGGAGTGCCCCGTTCCAGAGCGAATGGGAAGCGAGGTTGCACTGGCAACAGAAAATGCGGGAACACCGCGATACCGAACGTGAACGGATCCTGGACCGCTACGCGAACAAGCTGGAGGCACTGCGGCGGCGCATTCGGGCAGCCGAGCAACGGTTGGAACGCGAACGAGCGCAGTATAAGCAGGCTCAGTTGTCTACGGTCCTAAGCATTGGCCAGACGGTTCTCGGTGCTTTGTTGGGCAACAAAGTCCGCTCGCGGGCGGCCACGGCCACTCGTGGGTTGGGCCGCACATCGCAGCAAAAAGTCGATGTTCGCCATGCTGCGGAATCGTTGGAACAACTGCAAGCGGAATTGCTGGAATTGGACCAGCAGTGCCAACAGGAACTGGATGACCTGGCCCAACGATTTGCGTTGCACAATCTGCCGGTCAAAAAAGTTTCCATCGCCTGCCGCAAAGGGGACATGCGTATCGATCTGGTAGGCCTCCTGTGGCTCCCGTGGACCTTTACCGCCAACGGTCCTAACAAACCGTTGATTTCGTGGCCGACCACCCATGGGAGTACCGATTAAGCCATGCCCCGCGGGCGTTGTTAATCCCCCGAGAGTCCAATCGATGATTCTAGTCGATATCGTCCCACGACAGTTGCGACAGATCGATGGGCTGGCACGCAACTTGCCCTAGGGTTGGTTCCCAAAAACAGGACCGAGAGTTGCGAGGGTCTAACTGCATGAATTCGGGTAGGAGGACTCTCATGAGTAGAAAGCGGCACACTCCGGAGCAGATCATCATGTAGCTGCGGGAGGCGGATGCGATGTTGACGGCTGGGAAGACGATCGGCCAGATAGGCCAAACGTTGGAGAAGAGCAAGGGGGAAGTGGCAACGCGGCACGAATGGGCAGCAACGCGCCGCGTTAGTCGCGGTGCAAAGGAAAGCCGAGGAGGTCAAGCCGCTGAAGGAGCTTGAGGAGGAGAACAAGCAGCTGAAGCGACTGCTGGCCTACACGGAATTGGACAAGCTGTTTTTGAAAGAAGCCTGGGAAAGAAACTCTTACGTGTGACTGTAGCTCGCCGGCTCAGCATCCGACAAGGTACGGTCCGGCGCTGGACTGGTGGCCCGACAACTGAAGAAAAGCCCGGCGCGGCGTGGTCAGACGGTCGCGCATGTGTAGATGTGAGCGAACTTTTCGCAGCTTTGGGCATGTCGTGTGCTTGTTCAACCTCGGAGCACTCAGCGCTTTCAGGCGAAAGAAGACTCCCCAGAGGAGAAGAACTGGTGCCCCGCATACAGGAATTGAGGCGGCAGTATCCGCGTGATGGTTATCGCATGATCACCGTGAAATTACGTCAGAAAGGTTGGTCCGTAAACTTCCAGAAGGGGCGATCACACCTACCAGTAGTGGAATTCGCCAGAATTCCCATGCACCCTCACGCTCGCTTTCCGCAAACTCGCGGCCGAGCCGACAAAACGCAGAGGACACAGATAGTCACAGAAAGCGGCGGGAGAAGATAAAAAATCGGGGACGGAAGAAAGGTAAGGCCCGCTGGTGCGGCGGGCTTCTCGGTGAACGTTGTGCCATTGCCAACCGGGAAGAGTTCGCGGCGTGAATTCAGTCCGCATGTTCGGCGAATCGTTCGTCTCGGATCCCAAGCCGCAGTTTCCACTCTTGGATCGCGCAAAACAGGACCGGGACGACGAACATGGTCAATACCTCTACGGTCATTCCGCCGAAACTGGGAATGGCCATGGGCACCATGATGTCCGATCCGCGTCCGGTCGAGGTGAGCACGGGGATCAGCGCGAGAACCGTGGTCGCCGTGGTCATGAGCGCCGGGCGCACACGACGGCGGCCGGCCAGCAAGGTGGCGTGCCGCGCGTCCTCAGCCGTTTCGATCTTCAGCCTTCGGAAACTCTGGTCCAAATACGTGCCGATCACCACGCCGTCATCGGAAGCGATGCCGAACAGGGCCAGGAAGCCGACCCAGACTGCGACACTCAGGTTGATAGCATGGATCTGAAACAGCTCTCGGATGTCGGTGTCGAACACACTGAAGTTCAGAAACCAAGGTTGAGCGTAGAGCCAGATCATCAGAAAGCCGCCAGCCCAGGCGACGCCAATGCCACTGAATACGATCCCTGCGGTCATGACAGATCGAAAATTCAAATACAGGATCATGAAGATGACAAATAGTGCGATGGGCAGGATGAGCGCCAGCGTTTTTTGGGAACGGATCTGGTTTTCATAATTGCCGGCAAAGCGGTAGGAAACGCCGGCCGGCAGCACCAGTTCTCCGCTTTCAATCTTTTGCTGGAGAAATTGTTGGCAATCTTCGACAACGTCGACCTCAGCGTATTCCGGCTTCTTGTCGAACAGGACGTAGCCGAGCAGGAAGGTGTCTTCACTCTTGAGAACTTGTGGTCCGCGAACATAACGGATCCTGGCTAGCTGCTCCAAAGGAATCTGCACGCCGTCGGGAGTGGGCACGAGGATACGGCCCAACGTTTCGATTTGGTTACGCAGCTCGCGCATGTACCGGACACGGACGGGATAGCGCTCGCGGCCTTCGACAGTCGTGGTGATCCGTTTGCCGCCTATGGCGACCTCGATCACATCTTGGACGCTGCGAATGTGCAGCCCGTAGCGTTGGATTTCATCGCGATCGATATCGATTTCAATGTAGGGTTTACCAACGATACGATCGGCGATGACCGCCGAGGCTTCCACACTGGGCACCTGTTTCAAGAATCGTTCCAGCTCCAACGACACCCGCTCGATAGTTTCCAGATCGGGGCCGCGCACCTTGATGCCCATGGGTGCCCGCATGCCGCTCTGCAGCATGACGATTCGTGCGGCAATCGGTTGCAGCTTCGGGGCGGAAGTCGTGCCGGGCACCTGAGCGGTGCGGGTGATTTCTTTCCAAATGTCGTCGGGGGAACGGATGTGATCGCGCCACAACCGAAACGGGCGGCCATGCGGGTCTTCGATCAAGTTGCCGCTTTCGTCCCGCACGAACTGTCCCGCATCGACGTCAAAGCGGTACTTGATCCGATGGCCATCTTTGTCGACGGCATACTCGGGTTTGTACGAGATGACTGTTTCGATCATCGAGATGGGAGCGGGGTCGAGGGGACTTTCGACTCGCCCCAGCTTACCGACCACCAGATCGACTTCAGGGATGGCGGAAATGGCCTGGTTCTGCAACTGCAGCACGTCGAGCGCTTCGCCGATCGAAGCATGAGGCATGGTGGTCGGCATGTACAAGAACGAGCCTTCGTCCAGAGGCGGCATGAATTCGCGGCCGAGTCCCGGGAACTTCTGGCTGGTCCACTGCCACACGACGGATTGGGTTACCTTCTCCGCACCGATTCCGATGCGCGTTGCTACCGCCGGAACGAACGAGAACACGTTGGCGAAACCGAGCCACGCGCAGAGGCCAGCGACCAGCAGCAGAAGCGGAGCGGAAAGGAATAACAACTTGTGACGCAAGGCCCAACGCAACACTGGGGCGTAGATGAAATACTGGAAGACTTGAAAGAAGGCCAGCAGCCCGCCGATCAACACGAACACGAATACCAGGTTTCTCCAAACGCCCTTATCCGGCCCCAGCGGGGACCATTCATCGCTGAGCATAACGATCACCAGCGCGAACGCTGCGGCATTCGCAACTACAGGCCCCAGACGCCGCCAACGCGGAGACAGCGAGTCGGCCACCCACAGGTAGGCGGCCCAGCCCAGTGCCAGGCCAGCCATCCAGTACCAGCCAATGGCCACAGCGGCGACCGCGCCCAGAATGGCCAAGGCGCCGGACAGCACCCGCTTGCCCCGCCCCGGACGCAAGCGGGTGGTGAACAACAAGTGGGCCGCGGGCGGAATGATGGTCAGCGCCACGATCACCGACGCAATCAGGGCGAAAGTCTTGGTGAACGCCAGTGGTCGAAACAGTTTGCCTTCCGGTCCGGTCATGGTGAACACGGGCAGGAAACCGACCACGGTGGTCGACACGGCCGTCAACACCGCACTACCGACTTCGCTGGACGCGCGATAGACGACATGCAGCCGGTTTTCGTCTTCGGCCGCCTCATCGAGATGTTTCAGAATGTTTTCGCACAGCACGATGCCCATATCCACCATCGTTCCGATGGCAATGGCAATGCCGGACAGGGCCACGATATTCGCGTCCACGCCAAACAATTTCATGGCGATGAAGCACATCAGCACGGCCAATGGAAGCAAGCTGCTGATGAGCAAGGAGCTGCGCAAGTGCCAAACGGAAATGATGATTACCAGGATGGTTACCAGAATTTCCTCAAGCAGCGCTTTGTTCAGCGTGCCGAGTGTCTCATAGATCAGGCCGGTACGATCGTAGAAAGGGACGACCTTGACCTGGCTGAGGTTGGCCCAGGCGGGCCACTGGTCGCGGGCGATGCTGCGCAGGTGCTGCGTCCATGCGTCGTGATTGGGCAGCGACTCGTCGAACGCTTCAAAGCCATGTCGCGTGGCGTATTGTTCGATTTCCGTGCGCGATACGCGATCCCAGTCGAACACGACGTGCGTTGGCAGGCCGGGTTCGATTTCGGCGATCTTCGCTTTGACGTTCTTGATCGCCTGCAGCGGGTTGTATCCATAACGCACGACTACCACGCCGCCGACCGATTCTGCCCCGCCCTTGTCGAGCGCCCCACGGCGCAAGGCGGGGCCTATCGTCACATGGGCGACGTCCTTGATCGCGATGGGCACGTTGTCGGACGATTTCAAGACGATCTTTTCGATGTCTTCCAGTCGCTTGATGAACCCCAGTCCCCGAACGATGTATTCGGCTCGATTGACTTCGATGGTCCGGGCGCCGACATCGACGTTCGACATCCGGACCGCGTTGTAGATCTGATTGAGCGTCACGCCGTGAGCCCGCATGGCGTCGGGATCGACGTCGATCTGGTATTCCAGCACGAAACCGCCAACCGACGCGACTTCGCTGATTCCCTCCGCCGAGGCGAGGGCGTAGCGCACCGTCCAGTCCTGGATCGATCGCAGTTCATGCAGATCGAATCCGCCAATCGGTTGGCCATCCGGATCGCGGCCTTCCAACGTGTACCAGAAAATCTGTCCGAGAGCCGTGGCGTCTGGACCGAGAGCTGGCTGGACACCTTCGGGGAGCGTTCCGGCGGGCAGGCTATTGAGTTTTTCCAACACGCGCGAACGCGACCAGTAGAACTCGGCCCGTTCGTTGAAGATGACGTAGATCGAGGAGAACCCGAAGAACGAATAGCTGCGAATCGTCTTGACCTCAGGGATGCCCAGCAGCGCCACGGTCAGTGGATAGGTGATCTGATCCTCGACATCCTGCGGCGAACGGCCCATCCACTCGGTGAATACGATCTGCTGGTTTTCGCCGATGTCGGGGATTGCATCCACGGGCACGGGGCTTCGCAGCATTCCCGCTACATCCCAGTCGAAAGGGGCCGTGTAGATTCCTGCGGCGACGATGGCCAGCGTCAACAGCACCACCACGACCTTCTGCTTCAGGCAGAAATACATGACTCGGTCGAGCAGTGTTGTGGGTTCAGCGTCCGCCTTGGCTTGCGACGGGCCGCTCGGTGGTTCAACTCGATCGGCTGGTGAGGTCGCATCAGTCATGAGGCTGCACCTCCTCCGCAGGATCTGTGGCGGACGGATCGACCGATTGAAGCAATTCGATGCGCTGGATTTTGTCCGCACAGGACAGCATCTTGCTTCCGTAGTAGGGATTGCCTGCCTGGTCGTTTTCTTGCAGCCAGGTGGCGCCGCGGCCCTCGAATGCCATGGGGCAATGCAGCTCGAACACGTCGTGTTCCAGCATCGGTCGGAAACGCAGCGCCATGGCCAGGAGCTGATCGGATAGCAGGGAGAATTGCGTCCGCACGGCGGCTATATCCGGCGCTTGCTGCAAGGCGGTTAGAATGGCCGCCAATTGCCGACTTTCCTGTTCCCAGGCCGCCCTCTGATCGGGCTCGAATCGGTCGCCTGACAACTGCGCGAAAGTGGCTGACAACTGGCTGGCGGCCGCCTGGGCTGCGACCAGGTCATCGGCGGCCAACGCCTTGCGCATGGCAAAGTAGCCCGCGTACACCGTCGCCAACTGTTGGCGGAACCAGTCGGGCAGTTCGATCGTTGCCGGCCGCACGGCTGGCTGGCTCGCATGGTCAGCGTGAGCGGAATGCGATGCGTGGTCCAGCATCAATTGCTGCTGCAGTCGGTTCAAGTTATGGCGAAGCGACTGCACCACCCGCCGGGCCGTGTCCATATCCGGAGCTTCCGATCCTTCGATCGCATCGTTGCTCAACCGCATCAGGAATTCGCGCCAAACCATCGCCGGGTGACCCGCCAACTTTTCAGCATGGATCAAGTCGAGTTTGCGGCGAAAGTGCTGGAACGCCGCACGCACCGCTTCGATGTCTTCCGTCTTGAGTTCGAGTTCCACTTGCGAGGCGACTGCAAGCATCTCGCGCACTTGCTGGACGAACGAGTCCGGGAGATTCATGACCATCGTCGACGATGTCCCACCGGACTTCGGCTGGGGACCGCCGCCGTGATCGTGTCCGCCTCCCCCGCCGCCATCGGGCGTCATCATGGTCGGTTTCGCCTGGATCTGCAGTTCGCTGTCGATCTTGAAATTGCCATTGATGACGACACGTTCGCCTTCAAACAGTCCGTGGCGGACGATGTAGTGATCGCCGGCTCTCGGCCCCAACAGCACCTCTCGGCCTTCGAAGGTGGGTTTGTCCGTGCCTTCAAGTTCCACGTACACGATCGCGCGTGTCCCCGTGACCAAGGCTGCCGAAACTGGAATCACCAATGGCATTTCCTGGGGATCGGTTTCTGCAGCGACAAATCCCAACGCTTCGGCGCGCACCAATGGCATACCGCAGATGTCGCAGAAGCCGGGACCGTCCTTGACGATTTCTGGATGCATCGGGCTAATCCACTTGCCAGCCAATTCGGGATCGAGGACGCGGCCGCCTGCCGCAACCTTGGATTCGATCACGGCATGCACGAACATTTCCGGTTTAAGCCGTCCCGACGCATTGTCGACGTTGACTCGGACCTTGACCGTCCGCGTCTGCGCATTGAGCACCGGGTCGATGAATGAGATGCGTCCCGTGAAGATCTCGCCGGGGTAAGCGGCGGTGGTGAACGTGACTTGCTGCCCATACCGGATCCATGGCAAATCCGATTCGTAGGCATCCAAGCGAAGCCACAAATGCGACAGATCGGCAACCGTGTAGATGCGGTCCCCGACGTTCACGCGATCGCCTTCCTGGCGGAGCTTCTGGATGACGATACCCGAGGTGGGGGCATAGATCGTGACGTGGTCCTCGGCGCGGCCACGTTCCTCGATCTCGCGAATCTGCTGTTCGGTCAACCCCAACAGCCGCAGTTTTTCCCGAGCCGATTCGACCAGATTGACTCGGCCGGCATTTGGATTCTCGCGCTGGAATCGAAGCGCCTGGATCAGTTCTTCCTGCGCCGTGTAGAGCTCCTCGCTGTACATGTACACCATATGATCGCCTTGGCGAACCTGCACGCCCGTGTAATTGACGAACAAGCGGTCCAGGCGACCGGCGACCCAGGCCGTAATATGCGCCAGTCGGGTTTCGTCGTAATCGAGTTTGCCGACCATGCGCACCTTTGCCGTGACGTAGCGACGTTCTACCGGGACCGTCTGAATCTTCAGCAACTCCTTGACTTCGGGACGCATCACCAACGTCCTCAAACCACCCGCCGATGGTTCGACCGGTACCAGGTCCATCCGGCAAATCGGGCACTTGCCCGGCTTTCGCTGGCGGATCTGCGGGTGCATCGCGCACGTGTACCACTGAGCGGCCGGTTTGGTGGATGCCTCCGAGACGGTTGCCGCCGATTGAGGAGATGCCTGCCCGCCGTCCGGTGGCGACGGCGTCGATCGCCCCGCCGGCATCAAGCTCCAAGCAAAGACAGCACCTGACAAGAAAATGGCCACGCATCCAGCCACGCGTATCCGCCAGCGGTAACGATGCAACCATGCCGACCAGGCTTCTCCGTCGAAAAAATCATGCATGGTGGAACAGCCTCCGCATCGATCGATCCTCCAAGCTAGCCACGTTTCTCGATTCCACCGCCCGGTTCATGAACGGGTTTGTTGCGCTTCGGTCCAGGCAGCAACCATGGCGTCGATGTCTTCCGGTCGCAGGCTGCCGATAATCGTCACCGCGCGATCATCCAGGCGGAACGAGGCGATCAGTTTGCCGTCGATTTCGGAGCAACGACACTCGACGCCTCGGCATACCATCGTCCGGCTACCGGCCAGCCAACCGTGGTCTTGATCCACGTGTTCGAGAACGACGATCTTGGATCCATCCGGTCTGCGACAAATCGTCTGGATGCATCGGCAGCACGGCATGTCCAGGGCGTAAGCTCGTTCCATGCTCAGCCCAGATGGCAGACCGCGGAACGCAACGGGCCGGTAGCCGAATTGCCGTTCGAACGCCTCCGGATCCACCGGCTGGCCGGCGTACTTGCTTGCCATGTACGTATCGAGCGAGTCGGAGCCAAGGTGAGTCGCGATCCACGCAATCTCCCGGCGCATCAACTCGTGTCGGTCGTGCGAATCCCAGAAATAGTCGAGCGACAGTGCGACCATGGCTACCGCGGCTGCGGCCGCCAGCAGCCACCGGGCAACCGCCCGCCGCCCAGCGGAGGTAGGCAGCTTCGCTGGCCGTCCGCTCACCCCGGATGCGGGCGAACCGAAGGCAGGCGAAGGCGGATGCTTCTGCAGCCGACTTCGCAGCGCCAGCCACCCTGCTTGCCCTGATTGCTCGGACGGTTCAGGTACGTTCGCCGCAACATACCGAGTCAACTTCTGGTAACCGGACAGGATTTCACGGCACGATTCACAGGCCTCCAGATGTTGCGCAACCTGCTCGCGCGATTCCCCATCCAGCTCGCCGTCGTAATAGGCCGAGAGCCGTGGTTCGATGTGTGCACAGTCTTTCATTTCAACCCTCCCAACCAGCCAGAGTCAGCAGATTGCGCAGTTGTTGCCGAGCCCGATTCATCCGCGAGCCCACCGTGCCTTCAGGTATTCCCACGGCTTCGGCAATCTCGCGGTAGGACTGACCGTGCTGCTCTTTGAGCAAGAACACGGCACGCAATTCAGGGTCGAGTTGCTTCAACGCCCAATCCAACATGTCACGCTGTTCCACTCGCGCCGCGACACCCGCCTTCGGCTCTGGAGGATCCGCCAACAAGGGGCCGACCGGCGATCGGCGCCGACGCACCCACTGCAAGACTTCGTTTACCGCCAGTCGATACAACCAGGTATGGAACTTCGCTTGCCCTCGGTACTGGTCGAGTTTTCGGAAGGCCTGCAGGAAAACTTGTTGAGTCAAATCGTCTGCACATTCACTTCCCGCCATCCGACGTACCAATCGGTAGACCATCGGGTGGCAATGGGAATACAGCGCCGCCTGTGCCTGGTCATCACCAAGCAGGCTGTCGCGCACCCACCGGTCCCAGGGCACCTCTTCGCCGGTTGGTCCACCGGCCGATCCGTTTATGGCATTTTGATGCGTATCGGGCTGAGTTTCTTCACGTGACATGGGTGGGAATCGCGGTGAGGCTGCGAGAAATGGCCGGGCGAGCCGGATATCCAGGCTAACGTAACTTGACGCCATACGTCCAATTTCGCAATCCCGGGCCGCGAAGAAACTTGGTACCGGATGCATCGAATCTTTTAGGTCGTTCGTCGTTAGGGCCGCATGCGCCCTGCGCTTTCCAGATGATGTTTGTGTTTCTCTCGTGGAGTCCCAAGAAATGAAGAGCCTGTATCACCACTTGTCATTCGTTGGCCTGCTGGTTCTCCTCATCGCCGCTGCCGGTTGCAATGACAAGACGGATTCATCCAGCACGCCGGCAACTGATGCCTCCGCCGCGTCGGACACCGCTGGCGAGCAAGGTGCTGATGCTCACACCGATGCCGATTCGATGGACGGTCACCAACATGGACATCACGACCATGACACGGACAGTGGTGCTGCCACGGACATGGAAAAGATGATGCAGGGACTGGCAGGACTGGCGGAAGCGGATCGCGAATCGGCGATGAAACAGCATTTCTGTCCGGTTTCCGACGAGATGCTGGGTACGATGGGCACTCCGATCAAAGTCACCGTCGAGGGCCAAGACGTTTGGTTGTGCTGCGACGGATGCAAGAAAGACCTGGAAGCCGATCCGCAGAAGTATCTCGCCAAGGTTCAAGCAAATCAGTAACCCGGTAATCGCGAGCCTGCGTCGCTTGATCGGTGGCTCTTCCAAGCGTGCGGAGCCTCCCACCGCAACGATGGGAACCGCCGCGGCACCACCCGGCTTCTTCGCACCACGCTCGGGTGCCACGTGGTCGCGTTACTGGATTCGGTAACGGTTGGGTTGGTTCCCAAAAACAGGACCGATAGTTGCGAGGAGCTAACTGCATGAATTCGGGTAGGAGGACTCTCATGAGCAGAAAGCGGCACCGTCCGGCGCAGATCATCAGGTAGCTTCGGGAGGCGGATGGGATGCTGTCGGCTGGGAAGACGATCGGGCAGGTTTGCCAAGTGTTGGAGAATGAGTGAGGCGACGCTCCATCGCTGGCGGAACGGGCACCGACGCGCAGCGTTGGTCGCGGCGGGATGAAAGCCGAGGAGGCCAAGCGGTTGATAGAGCTTGAAGAGGAGAACAAGCGGCTGAAGCGACTACTGGCCGACGCGGAACTGGATAAGCTAATCTTGAAAGAAGCCTTGGAGGGAAACTTTTTCGTGTGGCCAAAGTTCTCCGGTACCCCAGCCGACAATGTCATGTCCTGCGTTTGACCGTTGGCTCGACAACTGAAAAAGCCCGGCGCGGCGTCGGCAGGCGGTCGCTCATGTGCAACAATGGATGAACATTTCGCAGCGTCGGGCATGTCGGGTGCTGCGTCAAGCTCGGGGCACTCAGCGTTACCAGGCGAAAGAAGATTTCCTTGAGGAGAAGAAACTGGTGTCCCGCATACACGAACTGGTGCGGCAGTATCCGCGTTATGGTCATCGCATGATCACCGCGAAATTGCGTCAGGAGGGTTGGTTGGTAAACTTCAAGAAGAGCCAATCGCCTGTGGCGACGTGAAGGGCTGAAAGTGCCGCAAAAGACGTGGAAAAAGCGGCGTGTGGGGCATAGTGGCAACAGCCTGCGTGCGTCGGCGTGCCGAGCATAAAGATCACGTTTGGGCGTGGAACTTCATCCAGGACCGCACGGCCAACGGTCGTCCGCTGAAGTGGTTGGCGATCACCGACGAGTACCCGCGCGAGTGCCTGGCGTTGGAGGTCGATCGCAGCATCACAGCCGATCGGGTGCTGGATGTGCTAACGAATTTGTTCTTGACACGTGGCGTACCGCGGCACATTGGCAGCGACAACGGCCCGGAGTTCATTGCCCGCGCAAAACGCCGTCACAGCGAGCGAGCGGGCTTGGAGATGCTGTACATCGAACCGGGCGCACCGTGGGAGAACGGTTTCGCTGAATCATTCTTCAGCCGCCTGCGCGACACGTCGTTCAACATCGAGGAATTCACGAGCCTGGCCGAGGCCCGTTGGTTTGCCCAGCGTCGGCAGCATGAGCACAACTACGAGCGGCCGCACAGCAGCTTGGGCTTCCGGCCCCCTGCGGAATTCGCGGCATAGCCGAGAAGAGGAACCATTACCCGTTACCTAACCGATACTCTCATAACTCATGGCACAAAACATGGGGGCATCCCACCTTGTTGGGGCAACCAAGTCCGCTCGCGGGCGGCCACGGCCACTCGTGGGTTGGGCCGAACATCGCAGCAAAAAGTCGATGTTCGCCATGCTGCGGAATCGTTGGAACAACTGCAAGCGGAATTGCTGGAATTGGACCAGCAGTGCCAAGAGGAACTGGATGACCTGGCCCAACGATTTGCGTTGCACAATCTGCCGGTCAAAAAAGTTTCCATCGCCTGCCGAAAAGGGGACATGCGTATCGACTCTGGTAGGCCTCCTGTGGATCCCGTGGACCTTTACCGAAAACGCCCCTAACAAACCGTTGATTTCGTGGCCGGCCACCCATGGGAGTACCGACTAAGCCATGCCCCGCGGGCGTTGTTAATCCCCCGAGATTCCAGTCGATGATTCTAGTCGATATCGTCCCACGACAGTTGCGACAGATCGATGGGCTGGCACGCAACTTGCCCTAGTCGCGCGTTCCCGCGACGGCTTCCGTACTGCGGCCAACCGCCGACTTCTGCCAATTCTGGCATCAGGTCGATTAACTGCTCGTAAAGAGTTTCCGCAAGACGCTGTACGCGCGCCGAAGTCTTCATCTTACGCAGCGCTACGGTCGTCTTCATGATCCTCACCAACTTGGCCCTTTCTTCAATGGGGCGCGATAAGGACTCGCGGTCGATCAAGAGATCTTCGAGGGGGACGTCGAGCGCTCGTTGAAGGCTTTGCAACTGGGACAGGGTCAAGTTTGTATGCGGATCTTCCCATTGTCGGCAGGTGCGCAGATCGATCCCCATTCGACGAGCTAAAGTGCGTAGACTGATTCCCTGCTGCTGGCGGACTTGACGTGCGCGGTGAAAAATGGGTGGCTGGTCGGGCGTCGAGTCGTTACCAGCCTCCCGCGAGGACGGTTCGGGCGTGCGGACCGTCCTTTCGTGTTCACTTGCATCGGCCGCCTTGGACGTTTCCGGGATTGGCGATGCGACACCCCCTGAAGGAGCAGAATGGGGTCCTGCGTCAGAGCGTGGAGCTACGTCGGTCCTGGCAGTAGTTGAAGCAGCGGTCAGAGGCGGTGTGGTTGCACTGCTTACACTTAAACTGCCCCCGAATAAACTCTCCCCATCGCGCGGATCGGGGTTGGCCATCGGGATAGATGCCATGAACCTCCTACCTCCTATTACCGCGTCAAGGTAACGCTCCTCACCGCACGGAGCAAGCTGCGGACGCAACACAGCTCTGGCCACTTTCGGATATCCATCAGCCCGCTTAAGTTCCCTGAAGCGAACGGCACCGGCGGATGTCTCGGTAGTGGCCTCTCTGAAAGGAGCGAAGGGTGGAGGCGGAAGTACTCGTGAGATCAGAAATTCTTGCAAAGAGGAAAAGATGACGCTTATAAGGTCGAGTTCTCCAGCGCCACGATCCGTTGGAACCAATCCATCTGCTCGCCTTGAGCCGTTTGAAGAAAATTCCTTTCCAGGACTACCGATTCGATAAGAAACCGTAACCGCTCAAACTTCACCAACTGCAATTCGCTGCTCACGCGTTCTTCGCGTTCCCTATCGCGGCGCAGTTCCAGATCGTGAAATTCTTCCCACGAGGGTAGATTCTCGATCTCTGACAGGAGCTTCGGCTGATCCGCTTCCGACAGCAAGGGGTTTTCGGGCCAGGTGTCGGCATCCGCCAACTCCGGCCACCTGTCCAGGATTTCTTGACGCAGTGTGCGCCGTATCCTCCACGCACTACGTCCTCGCCCCCGGCGCATCGCCGCAGCACGTTGTTGTTCGAAGCGATCTCGAAGGTTTGCCTCCGCCTCCAAGATACTCTCGATGGTTGCATGCTGAGAATCGATCCCCAACCGCTGGCATAACCCTTCGATCGCTTGGGCATTGACGGTGGACGTGTGCTGCAATAGCGCGCTCAACGGTCCTGACATGTTGAACGGTTCGCGGTTCTCGCCCACATGGCATCTTCCCCGGTCTTCGTTGTTCGTATCCTGCTCGTTGGAGCTCCCTGCGACATCCTCGGCCATGGCATCGGGACGCCATGTTCGCTCCCAATCGACGAAGTATCCAGGGATGAAGCTGAATGAGCGTAGAAATACATCGGAAGTGCGTAAGGGGACGTCGATTGTATCGGCATGGACCACGGCGATGGCATACGCTTCCGCAAAGCTCACGCGACCGTCATCATTCAAATCGGCGTGGGGAAGGACCGTGCCGTTGCGGGTTCGGCCAACCATTGCTCCCCAGAAAAAACTACTGAATTCCTGATCGTTACCGATGTCTGGGCGGCAACCTGCAGCAGGACGATCGTATCGCTGGGCAAAAAAACCAACCCGCAGCGGTTGGGCCAGCCCATTGGCCGGCTCGAGGTCACGAAACATCGTGTATGCGAAGCCGCCACAATAGCATTGAGCCATCACCATCACCACCGAACAGGTGGAAGGCAAATCGCGCAACCAGCGCTCCAACTCCTGCGCCTCGATGCGGCGATCGGACCAACAATCGATGGTGGTGTTCAACGGTTGTTCCCGACTTCCGCGGCTTCCGTGCGCCGTTACGTAAATCACCAAGCGGTCTCCTTCCCGGATGGCCTCACGCAGAGCTGCTAGTTGTTCGCGCACCGCGCGCGGGTGAAGTTTTCCGGCGACTGGATCGATGTGATGATTCCGGTAGGCCACCGCCCCCTGAGACCGACTGCGGGGACGGAAGATTCGCTGCAGAACCTGCGTTGCCGGCCCCGTTGCACCGTTCTCCGGAACCGAGTACTGCAGATCAGGCTCCGGGTCATCACCGTCGGCAAAAAGAATCGTATGCCACTGCTTAGCGACGCCATGTTCGACAAGCACCTGTTCCAGAAACAAGACATTCGCTTCCAGGGAAGCCTGATTGCCGTGAGGGGCGTAACCACCACCGAGCGTCAGGTAGTAATCCGTCGCCCATAATAACGATGCCCCATCCAGAAAACCGATAACCACCAACGAGAGTGCCGTGGAGAAGCTTGAACAACGTGGCATCGCCTATGCTCGCTTTAGAGTTTCACTGATAATCGACCACCTTTGGCCGGTCGGCCCGCAGTCGCGTTGCACCTTCATCGGCGAGCAACGAACCTGCAGTGAATCCAACTGGCACTTCGCGAGGGGACTGCCGTTGCTCAGCTCGCATCGCCTCTCGTGGCGATGTCTGCCGTGGAGCATCCGCATAGCGATGTAGAGGCGGGCGCTGCCTTGTTTAACCCCGCGATTGGTGAAAAGACTCGAACCTTCGGCATCAAATGCAGCTTTGCGGACTGCCGAGATGGTGCTGAGCCGGTTGCGCTGACCGCAGGGATGGCACCGAAAAAATCATCACGGAAGACAGGATGGCGGCCTATGCCTCATTGCCAATCGGGCGCTTGCCAGTGGCCGCTCTCCACGATGGTGTTATAAACCGTATCGCAGAATCGATCCGTCATGCCGGCGATGTAATGCGCGGCTGAGGAAGGAACTCCCACACTGTGGGCACGATCGATGAACCGCGGGGGAAGACGCTGCGGCTGTGCTACCAGCGCATCGAACAAATCACGCACCCGTTGTTTGGCCCGTTCACGGATGGTGATCAATTGCGGATGGCGATAAACGTTCTCAAAGAGGAAATGGGACAACTGTTCTTTCTCGGAAGCCAGCGGCGGCGATAGGTCCAGCGTGGTCCCCAATTGACGCACGGCCAGTCCATCCAGCCCGCGCAGCGGTTCCAGAATGCTTTGCGAGCGGTCGATCACATCGGCAACTTGCACATCGATCAAACTGTGCACGAGCGCTTTGCGGCGAGCCGTCGCATCCCCTCCTACGGGCCCCGAATTCCAATGCAAAGCGCGGCGCACCAGCTCCAACCCGCTTAACTGCTCGATGCGCAACAAACCCAACGTTAGCGCATCGTCCACGTCGTGAGCCGTGTAGGTGATACTGTCGCACAGATCGACCAACTGGACTTCTAGAAGTGGCGGCAACGCCCCACCTTCCTCGCCGTGAGTGATGCGATAGTCCTGCCCCGCCAAGACTTCGCGGGTCAAATTCAATCCCGGATAGGGGGTGTACCGTGTTTCCAGCTCTTCCGCCAAAACCATGGCAAAGGCATTGTGGCTGAAGCCACCGTGCGCCGACAGGCATTCGTCCAGCGCCTCTTCGCCACTGTGGCCGAAGGGGGGGTGGCCGATATCGTGTAGCAGCGCTAGCGCTTCGACGAGGTCTTCATTCAAGTGCAGGACGCGAGCGATCGTTCGGGCGATGGTGGCTACTTCATGGGTGTGCGTGAGCCGCGTGCGGTGGTAGTCCCCCATATCTCCAGTGAATACCTGCATTTTGCCGCTGAGGCGACGAAATGCAGCACTGTGCAATACCCGGTCACGATCACGTTGGTAGGGACTGCGATAGCGGTGCAACGGTTCGGCGTAACGTCTACCCGCCGAATCCCGCGAATGCATCGCATAGCTGGCTAGCGTCTTTTCCTCCCGCTCCGCCCACAAGCAGTTCTGCCACGCACAACTCTCGTTCGACTGCGAGGTGGGCAAGCTCGTGTTCATCTCGTGACCTGCCACGGCAAGTTGAATCCTTAAGCAAAGGGCTGCATTTCCGTCTTGTTCAACTTACCGCCGTTCTTACTCGATGCCAACATCGATCGCCCCCAATGGCGCGATCGCAGGACCTACTTGGTGATCGGTTTCGGTTCGATCTGAATGTGCAATTCATGAAGTTGCGCCGGATCGACCTCGCCGGGGGCTTCCGTCATCAGGTCCATGGCACGCTGCGTCTTCGGAAACGCGATGCAATCGCGAATATTGTCCAGGCCGGCAAACAACATGACCAAACGGTCCACCCCCAAGGCGATTCCTCCATGCGGCGGCGCGCCGTACCGCAGCGCATCGAGCAGGAACCCGAAACGTTCCTTGGCCATCTCGGGGGACAATCCCAGCAACTGAAACACGGTCTGTTGCACCTGCGCATCATGGATTCGGATGGTGCCTCCGCCTGCTTCGTAACCGTTGATGACCAGGTCGTAAGCCTTGGCTCGGCACCGCTGCGGCGCCGCGCTCAGATACGAAAGGTCTTCATCCAACGGGGCCGTAAATGGATGGTGCATAGCCACCCAGCGTCCCAAATCGTGATCGAACTCGAACATGGGGAAGTCGACGACCCACGAAAAATGCATGTCCGAGGGATTGTAGAGCTGTAGCTCGCCAGCCAGACGTCGCCGCAGGCCGTTGAGGCCCTTGCACGTTACTTCCCATGAGTCGGCTAACAACAGCAGCAGATCACCCGGTTGGGCGGCAAAAGCTTGCTTCAGGCCCGCCAGGGTGGCTTCCTCCAAGTTTTTACTGATCGGCGACCATAACGCCCCATCAGGCTCGACACGAAACCACGCCAATCCCTTAGCGCCGAAATCGTTCTTTACAAAGTCGGTCAATTCATCGATACGCTTGCGGGAAAACTCACCGGCTCGTCCTTCGACTTTGATCCCCCGTACGTGCCCGCCGGCGTCGACAGCGCCGCGAAAGACGCGGAAGGCGGTTTGTCTGGCTAGCTCGGTGCAGTCGACGATCTCCATGCCGTAGCGCAAATCCGGCGCGTCACTGCCGAACCGCCGCATCGCCTCGTCGTAACTCATCCGGGGCAAAGGCGCTGACAGTTCGATCCCCAAAAAATCTCGGGCCAACCGAACCATCAATCCGTCGATGATCCCCATCACATCGTCGGCGTCGACGAACGACATTTCCAAGTCCAATTGGGTGAACTCGGGCTGGCGATCGGCACGCAAGTCCTCGTCGCGAAAACACCGTGCGATCTGCACATAGCGGTCGTAACCGGCAATCATCAAGATCTGCTTGTACAGTTGCGGCGACTGAGGAAGCGCAAAGAATTTGCCCCAATGCACGCGACTGGGAACCAGGTAATCTCGGGCCCCCTCCGGAGTACTGCGCCCCAGAATAGGAGTCTCCACGTCGATGAAATCGTGTTCGGCAAAGTAGTCGCGCATCGCTTTGATCAAACGACTGCGCAGCAGCAAGGTGCGCTGCATCGCTTCGCGCCTCAAGTCGATGTAGCGGTACTTCAGCCGTAAATCTTCGCCCGCCATCTCCTCTTGGTGGGGGTAGAACGGCGGCGTATCGGCACGATTGAGGATGTGAATGTTCGTCGCTCGTACCTCGATTTGCCCGGTTGCCAGCTTGGGATTGTCCTTCCCTTCCAACCGACGTGCCACCACACCACGAATCTGCACCACATCCTCGCCACGCAAACTCTCGGCAACGGCGAGCACCTCCTGCCCTTCTTCCGGGCTGGTCACCACCTGCGTTCGCCCATACCGATCGCGCACGTCGATAAATACGGTGCCGCCGTGATCGCGTATATTCTCTACCCAACCGCTCAGAGTGACTTCTTGGCCAATGTGGTCGGTTCGCAGTTCGCCACAGGTGTGTGTCCGAAGCACTGCACTCCCTTTCTTCTTTCTTTTTTACCAACGATTGGCAGCCGACCGCGTGGTGGTCACGCGTTTGTCGCTACCGAATACTTGTCGGGAGATTGTATTGCCAACGTCGGAACCTGCCAGGGTGACTTCTTCAACGTTCGGTGGCTCTGCCCCGATTTCGCTGCCAGCATCAGCTTGAAATGTTGCCGCCGACGCCGCATCTCGTCTTTCCGCATCAGCTCTACGAAGCCGGCTCACCCCTGCCGCGGCGATGGAGCAAATCTCAGCGGTCCTCATTCCCGACGCGATGGCGACGATTGAATGCCTCGGGGTCGAAGGGATCCTCCGCTTTGTCGCTGGCCAGAGCAGCTTCATCGCTGGCCAGAGCAGGAGAAGGGGCGACTGGGGAACCGCCTGCCTGGCGCTCCAATCGCCGGACTTCAGCCTCCAACATGTCGAGTTCCCGTGGCGACACCAACGCCGCCGAGGAATCCGGCGATGCCCCGTGCCGCACTGGTGCGGCGGATTCCAGATGCGTGGGAGGGGGCTGAAGCCGCATGGCAGTTCCCGCGGGTACCGCTGACAATTTCGACCGCGGAAGCCCTGCTGCCGGGGAGTGGCTGCCCACGCCATGAGCCATCCGAACTCCGCCAGCCGGCATCACCCCCTCACCGGCGCGAGGGTGGCCGTCACCACCGCCTGACGCACTTGCCAGAATCGTCTCGGAGCCATCGTCGCGTTGACTACTGACTGACGCCAGGGACGGAGCCTCCGGTTGGGCCAGCGGTGCCAAGCCGAGATAGGCTCGGAAGTCAGGTTTGTTCAGTAACTTCAGCTTGATTTGCTCGCCTAGTTGTCGAACTCGTGGATGCGTACCGGCCTTCTGCGCAACCCGCTGATAATGAACAATCGCTTCGTCACACAAGTCCTGACTGAGGCACCAGCGAGCCAACTGATAGTGATCACCAGGATGTGTTTCGCGAATCAAACTGCGCTTGTAAGCGTAAACCGCTTGCATCGACTCACCCACGAACACCACCTGGCTTTCAGGGATCGCCACCCGTGCCAAGTCGGCCAGCTCAATAGTGTAGAACCGCCCGTTACGAGAAACTTTTCCTTCCAGCACACGGTCGTTGGTCAACAATACCACTTGCTTGCGTTCGCTAGCGGGGGCGGCACCAAGGCCCTTGTCCTGGGAGTGTTCCGTTGCGGCTGTTGCGCTATCCGCCGCGGCTGCTGGACTGAGAGGCTCGTCCCAGACCAGCGGCGGGACGAACCCTTCGGATTCCTTTCCAGGTGCGGTCGCCGACTGGGCTTGCGCAATGGGCCCCACCACGACGATCAAGCTAACCCCCCAGCACACACGAAGCAAACCCGTAACAATCGGCCCATCGATTGCCGTGGCCCGGTTGCATGAGCCAGGTACGGGACTACGGCCCGCCCCCTTGCTGCCAGCAAGGACCCCAGGACAGGAGCGTCCATCGCGACCTGCCGCCAGCCTCGGGCAACAAGACGATACGGTGCTTGACCTCTTTCGGCGAGACAAAAGCATTCTCACAGCAGTCGTTACCTTGAGTGACATGCGCTGGTCGAAACAACGTCGTGGCCTTCTTCTGCTGAATTCGAAGAAACCTCTCGTACGGTAGGGACTTACACCAGGTGACGTCAAGGCTTGCTGTCCCTCCCCGCTTCCTTTCTTGTCCCCCAGCTCCCTCAGTCGCCATGCTTCCTCGGTCTGCATCTCAGCGTGATCACCCCTGCGTGTCGGTTTCCGCTCCGCCAGCGATGGCATGTCGGGGCCCTGATTTCCAGTGCCTGTCCCATCCTGGCCGATCGATTGGCCAGCACTCAATAAAGTGCAGCCGCGTGATGAAGGTTGCTGGTGATGTGCTCCGGAGTATGGCCTGGTCTCCTTCAGCGGCTTCCTTTCCTACCATCCCGCTGTTGGGCCTTGGTTGCCCATCGCCATTGTTTAGCGGAGCTTGCCGACCCCGTCAGCGTGATCGCAGGCGTCGACCTCCTTATTATTTCGGCTCGCCTTTTATTCAAGAATTGGGGAGCATCTTTGCACCGCATCGCCCGGAACGGTTTGACAGGTAACAAGCCTGCTTTAGAATAGAAAGCGTTGTCACGTTAGGCCTTAGCGTAGTTCCGGCAGCGCGCTCGCGGTGAGCCCGACTGACCCGCTTTCGCTACGCAAGGCACGTGGTGTGGGGATGCCATGCCCGACGGCATGGAAACATTCATCGCTGCGCTGACAGGCGTATCGTGGGTGACGGCCCTGCCACGCGACTTGCCTAGTTCTATAGAGATGGGTTGCTATGTTCGGACTTGGAATGCAGGAACTGCTGATCTTTATGGTGATCGTGCTGCTGATTTTCGGCAGCTCGCGATTACCTACGCTGATGCGGAATCTTGGCCGTAGCGCCAACGAATTCAAAGCGGGCATGCGTGAACCGGTGGATGACACGCCGCCGCGTCGTCTCGATTCCGAGGATGAATCGAAAGCGGACGAATCTCAGTGAAGCCTCCCTCCAGTAATTGCTGCTTTGGGTTGTAAACACTGTCGATGCAAACATCCGTGCGGTTGCGCCCCGGAGTTTGCATTGCGGTACGAGGCGTGGAGGTTTCCGTAAATGTTCTCATCGCTTGGTTACACAGAGATGATCCTGTTGGGGATCATCGCTTTGATGCTGTTTGGAAGTCGTCTGCCGGAAGTGGCCAGGAATTTTGGGCAGACCTATCGGCAACTGCGCAATAAAGTTGACGAATTCCAGCGCGAGTTTCGGGAGTGGGAACGGATGGACACTCCGCCCCCACCCAAGCCGATCGTCGAGGAAGAGGACGATCGTATGGAACCAGCTACTCCGAAGTTCCGCCCACCTAGTGAAGACTAATTGAGTGGTCCAAGGAGGCTTCTCGTCATGCCAAAACGAAAGGAGCGTTCCGTGTTTTGGGTCGTATCGACCCATGTACTAACCACGGGGTTTGCCATGCCATTCGTGGCCAGCTTGGTGGCCGGTGCAGTGGTTTTGTCCATTCAACCGTCACCGCTTGTATCTTTCCTAATCCTTTTGGCGGCCCAAGCTGTCGGCTACATCGGCGGGGTGTTCTATTCCCTGTCGTATATCCGCAAGGTGGCGATCGTTCCAAACCCTGCTGCCTGCATCAAACCGTCGATCTTGACCTTTACCGCCCTAGCGCTGATCGGCCTGACCGTAAACCTGCTGCGAATCCTTGGTCAGGGAGGAACTAGCATCCATTCGATAGTCATCGTATTGGCGTTGGTCGTGTTCTATACCTTGATCTGTATCGCATTTGCAAAGTATACCCGTGACGGGTTCTCGCAGATGCCACCGGGCACGATGGATGCGTGAGTCGACGAGCCACTCGCTCACCTGGCATGTTGGTGCACCGGAGTCGGCCAGCCTGACGATCTTTTAGTCGCGTTTCGTCTGTTGGCAACAGTGTCTGCAGCACTGTTTGCAACAGTTGGCCAGTCCGTGTCCTCTCCGTGCGATTGGCCCTTGGAATTCCGCTCTCGTTGAGCAAAGGCGACGGATGGGGCACCCCAGCAACGTCGTCTGTGCGGTGGTACGGGCACTGGTGGAACAGAGACGCCCCGAGCGATAAAGATTTCGATAGATGCGGTTTTTCAACACGACGGTCAGTGATACAATCATTCGTTCTTCGGACCACGTCCACGGATCGGAATTACAGCAAATGAGTTTGGATTTTTCTGAGAGAACAGCGAGGTGTCCCCGATGAGCGACAGCGAATTGGTCGATCGCGCGGCTGCGATTCGCCAGCGCCTGACGCAACTCCGGGACAGTCTTTGACTACGATCGCAAGCAGGCGCGAATCGAGGCGATTGAACAACAAATGGCGGCGCCCGGGTTTTGGGATAACCAAGAGAAGGCGCAAGCGACGGTCAGTGAGATGAAGGCTTTGCGCGCCGTCGTCAAACCGTTGCAAGAAACCCTGCAAGCGGCCGAGGATCTAGACGGCCTTCTCGCCTTTTTGGAAGAGGACGAGGCAGTTCGCGCCGAAGTGGAGGCGGAAGTTGCCCGGCTGGAAGGTGCCGTCGAGGAGTTAGAGCTGAAAGCCCTACTCAACGGGCCGCATGATGCGGCCGGCGCCATCCTCAGCGTCTATGCGCGCGATGGTGGCGTCGATGCGAATGACTGGGCCGATATGTTGCTGCAGATGTATATCAATTGGGCGCGGCGTCACGACTATGACGTCGAACTAATCGATCGGCAAGAGAACGAAGAGGCGGGCATTACGCAAGCCACCATCGCCATTCGCGGCCCAATGGCGTACGGCTATCTCAAAGGCGAAGAGGGGATGCATCGGCTAGTGCGTATCAGCCCCTTCAACGCGGAAGGGAAACGCCAGACCAGCTTCGCGGCGGTCGATGTGTCACCGGAAATCAGCGATTCCGTCGAGGTCGAAATCGACGAGAGCGACGTCCGGGAAGATACCTACCGGGCCAGCGGTGCCGGCGGCCAGCATGTCAACAAGACGGACAGCGCGGTGAGGCTGACCCACTTGCCCACCGGTGTGGTGGTCCAATGTCAGAGCGAGCGAAGTCAACATAAGAACCGCGCGCAAGCATGGAAGATGTTGCGCGCCCGCCTGGCCCGCCTGGAGGAGGAACGGCGCGAGGCTGAGCAGTTGGCGAAGTACAAGAACAAAGTGCGGCAAAAAGGCTTCGGGTCGCAGATACGGAACTATTTCTTGCACCCTGATCAACGGGTCAAAGATGCACGCACCGAATACATGCAGGGGAGCTTCCACGGTGTTATGGACGGCGACATCCAAGGGTTTCTCGACGCGTACCTGCGGTGGCGCATGGCTCAGCACGAGGAAGGGGTAGAGATTCATGAACCCGCAGCCGAGTAGTCAGACGACCTTGCTGGATGGCGGTGAACTGGGGGCTCTTACCTTCCGTTGGCTGGGAGATCGGTACGCCCACCGGTGGGTGTTCCCCACTTCTGATGGTGTGGTAGAGCTGGCATCGATCGATCGGTTTGATGAACAGAGAAACACCTGCGCCAGTCCACCGTTGCAGCAGATTCACTTGCAGGATTTCGGTGATGGACGTCGTGTCGCCTTCGGCGTGGGGATGGCGGGACGCGGCCATTGGTCCGCAAGTTTCACCCTGGTCCCTGATCTTGACTGCTGGGTGGTCGAGCTGGCGTGCCGTTGCCCGATCAAGCCGATGTGGTTGGGCAGCAGCTATGCCTTGACCTGCCCTTGGGAAATCGACGAGCGTGTGGCGGCTGCCAGTTGGCAACTGGAAGATTGCCGCATTCTGCTGGAACCGATTGCCCCTCGCTCGCAGCTTGCCGCCGAGGAAAACATGCTGACGATCTGCCCGGCAGAAATCAGCGATAGCGCCACCACGCAATGGGCATTTCGCTTGCGGCGGCAAAACTAGCCAAGAGCAGCATCGATGCCGACGACTGGCCGTCAAGCTGGAGTGACAGGTTGCAGCCACATAAGCAGGGTACCCGACCCTGCTTCCTGGATTCCAAACCGTCGGTCTAATCTAACTTCAGCATCACCTGAGCAGTTGGCGCGACCGCTGCCGATCGGCGATGTCCCGGGCACCGAGGCCGACGGATCGTTCTACGCGGCCCACTCCACCGCTCCGATTGGTTGCACCAGCGCCGAAGCCAGCCAGGTGCCTCCGCGCCTTATCGCCACTAGCGTCAACTATCACTGCGGATATCAAGACGATACCGGCGTGTGCTGCATAATCATGGCCTGAAATTCTTCAAACAAGTAGCGACTGTCGTGCGGCCCGGCGGAAGCTTCAGGGTGATATTGCACGCTGAAAGCGGGATACTCACGATGGCGAACGCCGGCGATCGTATCATCGTTCAAGTTCCGATGAGTGACGAGCAGTTCGTCGGGCAACGTCTGTTCATCCACGGCAAAGCCGTGGTTTTGAGAGGTGATTTCCACACGCCCGCTTTCCAAATGCAGCACGGGTTGGTTGCTACCGCGGTGACCGAACTTCAGTTTGAACGTTTTTGCCCCACAGGCCAAACTCAGCAATTGATGCCCCAAGCAGATGCCGAAGATGGGGCGCTTTCCTAGCAGGGAAGCGATGGTGCCAATGGCATAATCCAACGGCTCGGGATCACCAGGGCCGTTGGAAAGAAAGATGCCATCCGGCTGCAGGGCCAACACCTCTTCGGCAGTCGCCGTCCCCGGCAGAATGGTGACACGATTGCCCAATTCTGCCAAATGTCGCGCGATGTTCCATTTCATGCCGAAATCGAGACAGACCACGTGAGGCTGCGCGGAGGAACCATCGCTCTGCCGGGGCGGGTCCCCCTCCAGGCGATGCAGCACTTCGTTCCATGTCCGAGCCTGCTGTGGGACGACTTCCCGGACCAGGTCGCGTCCCACCAAGCCAGGGCTCTCTTGTGCCTTCTTCACCAAGGAATCACGATCAAGATCCGTCGTCGACAGGATGCCTTTCATCGCTCCTTGGCTCCGTATGTGACGCACTAACGCCCGCGTATCGATCCCCGCGATCGCCACGATGCCGTTTTCCCGTAAGTACTCCTGGAGATCTTTCTCGGAGCGATAGTTGCTGCGAATACGGCTGTCGTTCCGCACGACAAAACCAGCCACGCGTGCCTTGGCGCTCTCCACATCCTCCGTGTTCGTCCCGGTGTTGCCGATCTCCGGGTAGGTCATGGTCACGATTTGGCCGGTGTAACTGGGATCGGTCGTGATCTCCTGGTACCCCGTCATCGACGTGTTGAACACCACTTCTCCGGCTGATTCTCCCTCCGCACCGATGGAGCGTCCCAAGAAAAAGGTGCCATCTTCGAGTGCCAATGCAGCCGTTGGTTTGCGTTGCATAAGATCCTCTGCAGTCCTCATGGGTGAGAAATATGCCTCTCTGGCCCGAATCTACCGGTCCTGAACAAAATCTGGGTCAGTATAGCGGCATTCTCAGGATGCGGGTACCGCCTCCGGTGGAATTTATTGTCCCGCACGTTATTGTCCCGCACGGTTGTCCGGGGAAGGGGACGGAGAAGATTTCTCCTTAACCATTACCACGCAATTGCCGGTCCCTTCGAAGGTGACGTCCGTCATCAGTTCGCGCATCAGGAGTAGCCCGCGGCCGTGTTCGCACAACAGCAGCTCCTCACAGCGAGGATCGGGAACACGCTCCGGGTCGAACCCTTGGCCTTGGTCAGCAATCACCACGCGCACGGCGGTGCGTGAAATCTGCATTTGAAACGAGATCGACTTGCTGGGATCGTCTCCATTGCCATGGACCACGGCGTTGATCAGCGCCTCCTCCAGTGCCAGTCGCAAGTCGAACAGGTCGTGGTTTTTCCAGTCGTATTGCTCCACGGTGGCCATGCAGCGATCGATCAGCTCATGCGCTGCCTCCCGAGTACTGGGGATCCGCACGTCGATCGTTTCAACCCAGGTGTGGCTTGCCACCGATGACCTCTTGCCTTGCTACTGAATCGCCAAAGAATCGGCCATGCTGCCGTCACCGCTTCCTGTCCGCCAAATCCTCCGACCGCAAGCAGCCCCTATTGGAAGAAACTAGGAGATGCCGAACGCCTTGAGGGCCTCTGCCTCGGTATTGCGAATGTCCAACCGCGTATCCAAGCCGGTCAAGGAGAACACGCGTCGCATGTCCGGGTGAAGATTGCACAGTCGCAGCGTCCCTCCCACATCATCCAATGCTTTGTACAGCGCGATGAATTTGTTCAGGGCGGAAGAGGAGAGCAGGTCAACTCCCTCGAAATTAAGCAAGATATGATGGATTCGTTGGTCTTTGACTAAAGAGAGAAGCTCGTCTCCCATCTGCTCGATACTAGCGCCGTCAACGATCTTCTTGTCATTGAAACGAACGACGGCGACTTCGCCTTTCAAGCTGACATTGGTTCGTCGTTGCTGCGACATAGGAGGCTCATCGTATTAAGAGTCAATAGACCATGAAGAACAAGTAGGCCCAAGCAGTCTTGCCGCGTGGATGTGACCTATGCTACGAAAAACAGAGATAACTAGCAATACTGTGGGGAGGAAGGAGGACCGCAAATAGTGGTAGTGCATTCGGTTAGCCTGCTGGAAGAGGCCTTGCATCTTGCCCAACGTCACGGCTACACGATCCGGCAGGAGTGGTTGGGGGAGCGGGGCGGCGGTGCCTGCCGTATCGGCACGCAACGCCTGCTCTTCGTCGACCTTTCCTTAACGGCTCAAGAACAACTGCAGGTCGTCGTTAACGCATTGAAACGTGACCCTCATCTAGCGATTCCCGAGGCCACATCACCACACCTCCGCCGGCTGCTCGATGCCGATTGAGCTGTCTTCCCGCTCGGCTCCCCTGGTCAACAACTGCCGTCGCGGCGGACCAAGTCCCGCTGGGTTGCGCAGCCCACGCCTCCCGATGACCGAGAGTCACGGCGTGGGTACTTTGCCCAGCAGTTGTCGAACTGCTAATTCAACGTCCGGCTGACGCACCAGCGACTCGCCGACCAACATCGCTTGCACTCCGCTGGCTTGCAGACGAAGCGCGTCGCGGCGATGAAAGATTCCGCTCTCGCCGACAACGATCGTCTCGGCAGGAATCTGTTCGCGCAACCGAATAGTGTGCTCCAGATCGACTTCGAACGTATCCAAATTGCGGTTATTGATTCCTACCAAGTCGGTCCCGGTGTTCAGCACATGCTCAAGATTGGAAGCTTCGTACAGCTCGATGAGAACGGCCATTCCCAGATCGCGGGCCAGATTATAGAGCCCGCGCAATTCCTGGCGGCTCAGGCACTCGGCAATCAACAGAATGGCATCCGCGCCCGCAACGCGCGCTTCAAACACCTGGTAGGGGTGAATAATGAAGTCTTTCCGCAGCACCGGCAAACCAACAGCCTGATGCACGGCGCTCAGATTCTCCAACGAGCCCTGAAAGAAGTCCACGTCGGTAAGGACACTGATGCAGCTTGCCCCGCCTCGCTGGTATCCCTGAGCAATGGCCACGGGATCGAAGTCTTCCCGCAGCACACCTTTCGACGGACTCGCCTTCTTCACCTCCGCAATCAAGCGGATCTCGCCATCCCCGCGCAGCGCCGACAAGAAGTCACGGGGCGGGCCTGCCTGATCGGCCTGGTGCATAAGATCTCGGAGAGGGCGCTGCCGGATCGCTTGCTCGACCTCCCGTCGCTTGTGCTCAATGATACGGCCCAGAATTCCTGCCATGTCGCAATACCTCTCCGTTGCAATCTCCTGGAACACGCTATCTTGCTAGGAAACATGGGGCCAGCGCAGCAGGTGGACAGCCTGTCGGTACGCCCGGTGACCGTCGGGAGATACCGTAATAGACGAGAATCGCCCCCATCGCTGCGCCATCGGCAACTCCTCACCGACGCCAGTAGCAGTAGAGAAACCGGATAGTGAAGCGGAAACCGGCAGATCTGCCACGCGGTTACCTCGGCGCGTCCCCAAGCCTAGCATTGGATCGGCAAGAGGTTAACCCCAGCGCCGAATCAATAAGTGGGTACGGTCGGGTCCACCAATTGGCTCCACGCCTCAATGCCACCAGCCATGCTCTGTGCCATGGCGAATCCAGCGGAGCGCAACCAGTGCACCACACGCCTGCTCCGTACTCCATGGTGGCAATGCACCACAACGTGCTGTCCTCGCATGGCATCCAACCGGCCAGCCTGCTGCTCCCACTGGCTCATTGGAATAAGCACCGCCCCCGCGATGTGGGCCAATTCGTACTCCTCAGGTTCGCGGCAGTCGACTAAAACCACTTGCCGCTGTTGCATCAGTCGAGCTACCTCAGGAGCCTCGATCTCCCAAGGCAGCTCCTCCGACCGTGACTCATCCGTGTTCATCAATACTCCTGCGAGTAGTAAGACGATTCTGCCGCGTCATCCCCGCAGTCGGTGGGTAGCGCCGACCAGCAAGTGCTCGCTCCCCAAACCACCACTCGGGCTCTTCCGTCGCGCCTAGCGGTCCGCCGTAGCCGAAGCGTTGGCGGAGCGATCGAGCGTTCGAAACATCCACACCGTCTGTGAACGATACGTATCACCTGGGTTCAGGATCACACTAGGAAACTCTGGGTGATGAACCGAGTCGGGGAAGTGCTGCGTTTCCAGGCAACAAGCACTTTGGTGGGCGTACGTTTTTCCCTGCTTGCCCCGTTGGCCTTTCAAAAAGTTCCCCGAGTAGAACTGAATGCCCGGTTCGGTCGTCATCACCCGCAGGACTCTACCCGAATCCAAGTCGGTAAGCACTGCCGCCAATCGCATTTCCTTCCCCTCAGCAGGCTTGTTGAGGACGAAATTGTGGTCGTACCCCAATGTCGGCGTGTTCACCAATTGCTTGATGCGAGCGCCAATCCGACGGGGCTTACGGAAATCAAGGGGAGTTCCCTCCACCGAGGCAATATCACCAGTTGGAATCAGCGTCTCGTCGACCGGCGTGTAGTGGTCCGCATTGATGCGCAGACGATGGTCGAGGACAGTGGGACTGCCGTGACCGGCCAAATTGAAGTAGGCGTGATTGGTCAGGTTGACTGGCGTCGGTTTGTCCGTCGTCGCTGTGTAACGCAGCGTCAGATTGTTCTGGTTCTTCGCCAAGAAATACGTCGCTTGAATCGTCAGATTCCCCGGATATCCCTCCTCCCCATCCGGACTCAGGTAGGAAAAGGTGACTCCCTGCCCTCGTTCGTTGCTGTAAGGGCGCGCTTTCCAAACGACCTTATCGAGACTGCGCTCGGCTCCTCCATGGAGATGATTGGGACCGTCGTTGGTAGCGAGCGAGTACTCCTGGCCATTGAGCGTAAACTTCCCTTTGGCAATGCGATTGCACACGCGGCCGGTGGTGCAGCCAAAATACTGGTTGTCTTCGCTCTCATAGCCCTCGATACTGTCAAATCCCAGGACTACATCTGCCGTATTCCCTTCGGCGTCCGGCACATGCAGCTCGACCAGTGTCGCCCCACGCGTCATGACCTTTACCACCATTCCCGCCTCATTGCTCAGCGTGTACAACTCGACGGGCGTTCCATCCTTCGTCTTCCCAAAGGGTTGTACCGTCGGCTCGGCAGCGATTGCCGCTGAAACGAAGCCTTGAAGAACCACAGGTAGGTACAGCCGACACAGTCCTCTCATTTTTCACCTCTCTAGGGCGCTAGTCACATGCAAAGGCAAGTCGCAACCCCTAAACTGCCAACTACTGGAAACGATAACCACCGGAGTTGGCCATTGTAATCGGACCGGTGGCCTACCGACAATCTACCCTCGTCGTGGCCAGCGAAGTGGGGCGCGTGCCGTCAAGGTTGAGCGAGAAGACGGAAGGCAGGTAACGCCTCAGCAAGCGGTGGATGACGTACAATACAATCCGCAATTCAACCTAAGTCCGATCCGTGTGGAACTGAGAGTGCTGTGATCAAAACATCTCGAACCAAAGACGCCACGGACCACGGCCGGCGCCTTGACCTGCGGCAACTGCGTCTGGGCGCTGTGCTGGGGGCTGGAACAGTGGGGGTGGTGCGGGCAGGGCGCTTGCCCGACGGTCGCCCGGTTGCCGTCAAGATCCTGCACTCGCAGTGGAGTGACGATCCGCTGATTCGTGCGCGATTTCGCCGCGAAATGGATATCCTCCGCCGGCTGGACCATCCCCATATCATCCGGTATTTCGGCGGCGGTGAATCCAATGGTCAACTCTTCTATGCCATGGAACGCATGCCCCATGGGAACCTGCGCGAGTTGCTGCAACGATATCCACGTTTGCGATGGGAGGAGACTGCGTCGATTGGACGACAGATCGCCAGCGCCCTGCAGTGCATCCATAACCAAGGGATTGTGCACCGCGATGTAAAGCCGAGCAATATTTTCTTGCAGGCCGACGGCACCGTGAAGTTGGGAGATTTCGGCATCGCGCGGGACACGCTGGCCGGGGATTTGGCTGCACCGGGGGTCACCGTGGGGACTCATGCTTACATGGCACCGGAGCAGATCAGGGGGCAGTCTTCAGTGGGACCAAAAGCCGACTTGTATGCCTTAGGCTGCGTTCTGTTTGAGACATTGTCTGGTCATCCACCCTTCCGCGCTGACGATGCCCAGGAAGTTTTGCGTCAACATCTGCATACGCCTCCACCCCGCGTGGAATGTCAGGGGAGGCAGTGCCCAGAGGAATTGGAACGGCTGATTCACCAGATGCTAGACAAATCGCCCGAACGGCGACCCTTCAATGCGCGATCGGTCCAGAATACTTTGTCGCGGATGCTGGTGAGCCTGGGGGCACCAGCGGTATCCGCCGCAGAGCCTCCGGAAAATGCGGCGGATAACGAAATCAGCCCTCCAGTGGATCCCGCTCGCGATATCGACGCGTTGGATCCCGGCAAGCGGCTCCTGGCCCAACGTATCCTCGATCGTCAACAGCCCCAAGTGACGTGGCAACAGTTCCTGCTGATCGGTGGATTGATCGCCACGTTGATTCTTTTAGCACGGTGGCTATCCTGAGCATTTCGTGCGTCCTGTGGCTGTTTAAGGCTGACCCCTTTCGCTGTGAAGATGTAGGCTCGCGTGGAAAACGAACCGTTGGGGATCGACTGGCGTGCGCGGGAAGCAGCCAGGCACGAAATCCTGTCCGCGGGATGGATCCGCAGTTGCCAGTGGGTGGAGGAGATCGATTCGACCAGCAGCTGGCTACAGCGGCAGCTGCGCGCTGATCCTGGCACGCCGTTGCCCGCCCTACGGGTTGCTGATCGCCAAACGGCGGGGCGGGGAAGAGGGAACAAGCGATGGTTTTCCCCCCATGGTTGCTTGATGTGCACCTTCGCCATCGGACCGTCCGAGCTGTTGGCCGATGCGCGCCGTCTCGGTACCCTTGCCCTCATCTCGGGGCTGGCTGTCGCCTCGGTAGCCAGCTGCTGGGTGGACCCCGCCCAAGTGCAACTGAAGTGGCCCAACGACCTCTACGTGGCCGGCAGAAAATGTGGTGGTATCCTGATCGAATCGGTGTTTGCTCCTGCCGAGCAGCGGCGCCATACCGGGCTCTCCCCTGATCGCGGGCCCCTCGCTTGGCTGATCGGCATCGGGCTCAACGTGGCGATCGACTGGACAACTGCCCCGCAGGAGATCCGTACTTCAGCCACCTGCCTGCGATCTCATGCCCACGCGCCGTTGGAAGTTGGCCAGGTGCTGCTGGAACTCGTAGACCGGCTTCACGCCACCCTCAAAGCATGGCGAGATGACACGCTGGATTGGCGTGTGCTGTGGCGTCGCCATTGCATGCTAACCGGTCGCTGCATCACGGCGCGCACGGCGGCCGGCAAGCAACTCGAGGGCACCTGCTTGGGGATCGATGAACTCGGCTGCCTGCTTCTGCAAGGAACGAACCAGCTCCATCGTTTGCAATCGGCGGAAATCGTCCACTGGTAGGGGAGCTATTCTCTCGCCCCCACGTCCCTGCTCAGTAGCAATCGAAACTGCAGATCGGGCTCGGCGCTAGTCGATACAACGAGAGTAAGTGCGCTACGATCCTGCGCCGCGGATGGCCGTCAAAGTTTACCCAAGGCCTCCAGGTTTTCACTGGCTACCCCGTCGGGCAGTGGCGATCGTGCTCTTAAGCAGACGCTCCACGAAGCTAGGATTGGCATTCGATGAAATTCAACCTGCGACCAGGTGACGTTCCCTCCTGCACTGGGCGGGGGATGCGCCCCATGCTCCTCTTAGGCCGTGCGGGCCTGGCTCTGTGGGCCATCTGCTCCAGCGCTGGGCCGTTTAATCAGGCGTCTGCACAGTCCCCGCATCATAGTGCACCGTCGCACCCATCTGCGATCCCCTTGGGCGTGCCATGTGTCTTCTATCCCACGGCAACATCGCCCGTCACATCGGTTCGCAGCCGTCGGGTGGACCTGCCACCGCTGCGTCCCACGGTCGCCGAACCGGTCGCCGTGTCCGTGGCCTTCAATGGCGACGGTACGTTGTTGGGAGTTGCCGGAGATGATCATACGATCCGCATCGTCGCTACAGATTCGGCAACGCAGATCGCATGCTTAATCGGTCACCAAGACTGGGTGAGATCGCTGGTGTGGAGAAATGATAGCAATGGGCTGGTCTCCGCTGGCGACGATGGCCGAATCTTAAGGTGGGGAGTCGCCGCAGGAGATAAGCGCTGGCAAGCGACTGAGATTTGCCAATTTCCTTACCGCATTTCGTCGGTGGTACCACGTCCGGGAAGCGACGAACTAGCCGTCGTAGGCTTTTCGACCGAGGTGAGCTTCGTCGATGGGACCAGCGGGGCCGTGCGACGAACAATCAAACGGGACCGTCGCGACACGGCCTGCCTGGCCTTCGATCCAAGTGGCAAGGTGCTCGTCATCGGCGATCAACTTGGTAACGTCGAGATCTGGGATGTGGCTATGGAGAAGCGACTGCATCGCCTTTCCGGGCATTCCCGCCGCGTGCGTGCCGTGGCGATGGGGCCTGGAGGGGCACGGTTTTCTACGGCCGGGGAGGACGGGCGAGTCGTGCAGTGGTCTCTGGCGGATGCCAACCCCATTTGGCAATCAAATCGACTGGCGGCGCGGTTGCAAAGTTTAGTATGGATCGATGGAGAGTTATTGGCGGCAGGTGGGGCCGACAATGCCATCCACTTGATCGATGCCTCAACTGGGCAAGAGATGGCGGTTCTCCATGGTCATGTGGGGAGCGTGGTGGACCTGGAGACTCACGGTGATCGCTTGGCCAGTTGCAGCTTCGATGCGACGGTTCGCTTTTGGGATGGCGTCCATCAGATGCTGCAGGAACGAAAGCATCTGACGCGACCGGTTAGTCGGATCGAGCCAGAAAATGTCGATGTACGTTAAGCCGACCAAGGTGACGCCCACCATCGGTGTACGGCCCAACCGTTGAAGGCCAAGGAGGGAGCAAGTGGGAATTTCTCGACGATTCGCCCAATGGACTGGCCGTCTCCGTGAGTGCTTGATCGAGCGGGCCACCACTGGGCATCCTCAGTCGGTCATCGCCCAGCGTACGGTGAACTCCCGTGTGGCTTCCCCTTCTTTGCGGCGAAGCACACCGGCAGGCCGTACCAGGCGCCGCAGCATTGTCGAATTGCTCGAACCTCGGCAGATGATGGCGGCCGACCCGATTGAAGTGGGGGTGGTCTATGTGGAAGAAGACCTGGGAAGTGATCTCCACGGAGACCTTTTCTACGTGACGTTTCAAGGAGGAGCCCCCGAGACCCAGCTGCGCGAGTTGGTGATCGACGGGGACCGCGATGGTAACGGTTTCGGGCTGGGCGACGTGTTCTTCGATACCGCTCCCACTGGCCTAGGGGCCGATCATGCCTTTCCCTTCACAATCGAAAGACTAGTTGCTTCCCACCCGGCAGCGCGCGTTCAGGCGATCGTCGATGATGGTGGGACGCGACTGGTGCTGCAGTTTGAAAACTTTTACGCCGGCGACGAACTGGTCTTTTCGATCGATGTCGATGAAGTCCAGTTCTACGACCCGAACGAAACCGATGTCGACAAGCAGAACGAGAACTTCGACCCCGTAACCTCTGGGATCGAGTTTCAAACGAGTTTGTTCACCGCCACGTTCACGGCACCTGCCTACGAGAACGCTGCGGATACTGTACGATTCTACAATCAATACGATGCTCTACTTTCGGCTTCGGGGCTCCCACTGCCGGCAGACAATCATGATGGCAAGCGGGATCGTACGGCTGGGGCCGTTTTTTCGGTGCAGCAGACTCCTAAGCCGATCTCGCTGGCAGGCACGGTCTTTGTCGATGCCAACGAGGATTTAGTGCAACAGCCTGGGGAGGTTCCCATTGCGGGCGTCACCTTGGAGCTATTTCAAAAAGTCGGGGGACTTTTCCAGTCAACCGGCCTGACAACGACCACGGACGCCAATGGGCACTACGTGTTCCCGGCATCCCTGGGCCTGATGCCCGGCGAATACGAGATTCGGGAAGTGCAACCGGATGGTTATTACAGCGTCGGTGCACGTCCCGGCCGCCTCGGTGGAGCATCCGTGGGGGTTGTCTCGGCCACGCAACCAGATGTGATCTCGCGCATCGAAGTGCCGTTGGGGGATTCGCATGTCGTGGGCTTGGATTTCGCTGAAAACCTTCCCGTCGAAATCTCGGGCCATGTTTGTGTCGCCTCCGGTACGTTGGATTGCTTTGACAGTTCGGCGACGAAACGGCCATTGGCGGACGTGCTGGTTGAATTGTTCGATTCTGCCGGAACACTGGTCGCCTCGCAACGGACAGCGGTCGATGGAACGTTCCGCTTTAGCGGGCTGCGTGCCGGCGAATACGTTTTGGTCGAGCACACTCCCACGAATCTGATCAACGGTGGCGCCAGGGCGGGTAGTGACGGCGGACAAGTCGAATCTGCCGACCGCATCTCCGGTATCGTTCTCAACGGGGGCGTCTCAGCCGTCGATTATGCGTTCTGCGAACTCGAACCGGCTGAAATTGGCGGCCACACATGGTTTGATCGGGACGCCGATGGACAACGAGAACCGGGCGAACCATTTTTGCCCGGGGTGACCGTAACCCTGTGGGATGATCAGGGCCAACAGATTGCCCAGACCACGACCGATGAGAACGGAACGTACCGCTTTTCCTTTCTGGCTCCTGGAACGTACCGTATCAGTGAAATTACTCCTGCGGGTTATTCCCCGGGGGCTGCGGTCGTTGGCCGGGTGAACGGCCAACCGCGAGGAATCGCGGATAGTTCGGGAGACCGCATCGACGCCATCTTGCTACGTGCTGGTGAGCAGGGCGTTGATTACGACTTCGGCGAAACATTGTACAGTTCCATCTCCGGACGAGTTATCGTCGACAACAATGGTAACTGCCTGCTCGATGCAGAGGGCGAACGGCCCCTTGCCGGGGTGCAAATCGAACTGCTCGATGCCTCTGGGCGATTGGTAGCCACTACCAGAACCGCCGCCGACGGCAGCTACCGGTTCGAGGGATTGATCGCCGGGACGTACGCCGTGCGCGAGATTCAGCCATCTGGTGTGTTCCATGGAGATCAGCGCGCCGGTTCCGGGGGAGGCGATGACAGTATCCAAGATCTGATTCAAAGTATTGTGATTCAACCAGGAGTGGACCTGGTCGATTACAACTTCTGCGAACTTGATCCCGGCAGTATCGCCGGAGTCGTGTTTGCGGACCTCGACTTCGATTGCATTTTCGACGCAGGCGAGCAGCCGATTGCGAACGTCGAGGTGACTCTGTACGACGATCGCGGTATGGTCGTGGCACGAACTCGAACGGATGCCCAAGGCGCTTACCGTTTCGATGGGCTGCGCCCAGGCGTATATGCCGTTCATGAGACGCAACCGTCGGGGTTCTTTCAGGGAGGCCAGAAGGCTCCGCCTACCGGTGGCGATGATTCGGTAGAAGACTGGATCTCGGAGATTCAAGTCGGGCCGGCGCAAGCAGTGGTGCATGCCGATTTTTGCGAGGTTCCGCCCGCGGAAATCTCTGGATTCGTGTTTCAAGATGGTGACGAACTAGTCCTGGAAAGCGACTTGACTCCCGAACAGCTGCGTCAACTAAGAGACGGACGACGGACCGCCGACGATCGTCCGCTCGCTGGCGTACGCATCCAACTGCGGGCGTTGAACGGACAGCCGTTGCCCAGTTCGCGCGCGCTGCCTGGAGTGTATGCGGGGCCTTACATCGAAGTGACAACCGATGCGCATGGCTTCTTCAGCTTCCGCGGCATCCGCGCCGGATCCTACCATATCTATGAAATGCATCCGAGCGATTTCGTCGACGGCATCGATACCCCGGGAACGACGACCGGTTTTGCGATCAATGTAGGGGATCCAGTACCGCAGGCGATTTTGAGCTTGATTCAACTTTCCGATCCCGCTGCCAATCCAGGAACCGATGCGATCCTGGCGGTTGCCGTCGAGCCTGGCCAGGTGTCGGAGGAGAACAATTTCAGTGAGGTGGTCGTTCGCAAACAGGACCCACCAGTACCACCGCTTCCGCCGAATCCTCCGTTGCCGCCAGAGCCGCCGGTGGTCACCCCTCAGCTTTTTAGCTCACTCCCTCCGTTACTAGCCACCTATCCGACTTGGACTCCCCCGCCCTTGTACATTGGAGTGGGGCGCATTCCCGGCCGGACATGGCACTTGAGCGTCATCAACGCGGGATTTCCCCGCGGCCTGCCCGAGGGGGAAGGAGTTGACACCGCGGTGATCGATCGGGCAGCACGCTATTTGCATGTGGCGGATTGGCGAGTGGCAGGCCTCGATACCGCCACCTGGTACGTGGCCAGCACCATGGACCAGACCAACCGCCTGCCGTCCAACAGTGTGTTTTACGTCGACGGCGGCAGGCTTCTCGCCGGCGACTTCAATGGTGATGGATACGATGAATTGGTCCTCTTCGTTGACGGCGAGTGGTTCGTCGACATCAATGGCAATGGCCGATGGGATGATGCGGATTTGTGGGCTCGGCTGGGCGATCGCGGCGACCAACCGGTGATCGGTGATTGGGATGGCGATGGTAAAGCGGACATCGGCGTTTTTGGCCATCGTTGGCCGGGTGATGAACGGGCTCTGGCGGCAGAACCGGGACTGCCGGAAGCGGAGAACCGCCACCGGTGGCGTCCTAAGAACGTGCCTCCAGATGCGGCACACGCACCGGAAGTGCCGCGCCTGTTGCAATCGTCGCGACGTGGTCCGGCACGCGCCGATCTGATCGACCACGTCTTTGAAATGGGCGGCGAGGACGATGTGGCGGTGGCCGGTGATTTCAACGGTGATGGGGTTGCTACCACGGGGTTGTTCCGGGACGGGCACTGGATGCTCGATGTGGATGGCGATGGGGCGATCCGAGAAGAGCACGATCGGGTATTCGAACTTGGCGAGGCCGGAGATCTGCCACTGGTTGGAGACTTCGATGGCGACGGGATCGACGAAGTAGCCATTCTTCGTGGGAATCAAATCCTCGTGGACTCTGACGGCGATGGCCGATTCGATTCGACCGATCAAGTATTCGAAGTGGACCATGGCGGCAACTTGATCGTGGTGGGAGACTTCGATGGGGACGGCCGAGATGAACCGGTCGTCCTGCAGCGTGCGGAAGCCAAGGTCGACCTATCGGCTCGCAAAGCAGGTTAGGCGCGCCGTTCCAAAGACGAGTCGATCGAAGTTGAGGAACGACAACAACCCCAGGATCATCATCCATTGGAATAGGAACAGGTGCATCGAGTATTCCATACTCAGATGCAACAAGATCCCCACCGCGACCCCCACGCCACGCGTGCGTCGAACCATCAGCAGCAGTGGTAGGATCGCTTCGGCGAGAACCACTGCCCACGTCCCATATCGCAATATCATTTCATTGCGCAAGAGGAGTTCGGGCCACCAACCGCGTCCGTACAGGTCGCCCATCTGCGCGACGTAGAACAGCGCCGTCCCATCACGCCACGGCTCACCAAGCAGTTTGCTCCACGCGGCAGAGATATACAGCCAGACCATCTGCATCTGCAGCAGACGCAGCCCCCAAGCCGCCGGCCGCAGTTGGTCGGGATCGTCGGTCACGGTGCCGGAGAACCACCAGCGGCCGACGGACCACCGTGCGTCAAGTGGCATCCACATCAGATAGAACGCGAACAGGCGAAACAAGGTGTCTTGTCCATCGAGAATCAGCGGATTGCGATGATGAAAGGTTACGAGCCACAAGAAAATCATCAACGCTTGGAATCTGGAGCCAATTCCCAGCAGCAGCGCCAGTCCGTGTGCCAGCAGCGCCGACAGACCGACTTGAACCACCGCGGGTGAAGCATCGATGGCTCCGAGAAGGGACCAAGTTCGGCCGCCGGTAAGTGCACGTGCCGTCTGCGGGCTCATCACCCCCTCATTGGAAAACCAGAAGGGGCCATCGAGCCACCACGAATAAGTGCAAATCAACAAGAGGATGGCATAACCGATCCGCAGCACCACACACGTCCCCGGAGAACAGGAGTGGAAAAGGAATCGGTCCCACCACCGGGCCAGACGCGTCAGGTGCCGATGCATCTACGGCACCTCCGCAATCCGACGACTAAAGCTAACCCACACGATCTCTTCCGGAGCAGGGAGATGCGAACCAGGGGGAGGCGCCAAATCAAGCCCGTTGGTAAATAGATCAACGCGTTTGGCCAATATCGTGCGGCGCTCGTAGCGATACGCATCGAGCATGCGGTGGCGCAGCAGAAAGCGTGCAAAATCAGCGGCCGCCCGGTGATACTGAGGAAGTTGTATGCGGTTGTAGTAGTTCATGTACCGGTAGCGACGAAATTTCTCCACCGCAGAGACTTCCATCCAGAAGGGGCTCTGCCACGCTTCCACGCCACCGTCGGTATGCATCTCAGCCGACAACCACCAGTTGTTGACCGAGGGGCCGGGAGCAAACATGCCCCATTGCCCTTGCCATAAGCCGACGTGATGCAAAAGCGTGTTTAGGGGTAGTTTGACGCGATCCCACCACGCCGCTCCCCAGGGCGAGGTATCGACGAATAGGACCAGACACCAACCGAGGACAAAAACAGTACACAGCCGCCGTCGGGCAGGCGTCACCATCACCGTCGATCGCCAAGGATCATCAGGCCGATCTCCCAGAGCCTCCTCACGCCTTTCCTCGCTGCTTGCCACAGGACGGACGCTCCTCTTACCACCACCAGGCGGCAACTTCTAACAAAGTCGATGCGCTGGCCGCTCGACCGCGGTGGGCGAATCTTAGTTCTTATTTGGTGCGGCCGGGTTCGGCTTCTGATTCGGGTCGACGATCGCCGCCGGCTGATTGTTGTTGTTCGCCTGGATCTGGAAATTCCGAATCGGGCCACCACCGACGTACACCAGCGGCCCCGATTGGACCTGATTGGCTGCCTCTGCCGTACGGTCCCAGGGAACAGCATAGGCGGCGAACATGCCTGTGTTGAGATTGGTTACGTAGACCAGGCAACCGCCGGGGCGCGGCCTACCCGAAACGGCAGGAACATTCATGTTTCCCGTAACCAGGAGATACTTGGAATTCTTTCCCGCATTGCCCAGATGCGGTAGGACGTTGGTAAAGTAACGTCCACCGAAAGCGCCTACACGAGGATAGTACAACAGGCACTGCAGCTCGCCAGTCAGGAAATCAAGGAAAAAAACTCCCTCTGCATCTTCACTCACCGGCCCCGTGGCTACTGCCATATTGTCCGACGAGGCGGCAGTTGCCGCCCATGCTGGTGGCAATTCCAACACCGGCGGTGAAGGAGCACGATTGCCGAGCAAAAATCCGACCACCACTGCCGCCAATACTAAACCGCCGCCGGCAAGTGCACACAACCACTTCGTCAACGAACCGGTTTCTCGCCCCATCATCGCCGCACCTCATCTTTTCCCAAATGATATCTGCCAAAGCGTCTGACCGATTGAATTATACGCGCTGTACCCAATCCAGTCAGTAACCGATGGCCGGCAGCGAAACGATCGGTACGCCTGCGGACCGGTCTACGGCGATTGCGCAAGCTGCGCTGGCCCGCCCACGCCACGCCACCATGTTAGGGCGCTTCGACCGCCGGTTGGCTTGATGCTACCGGCGGCGAAACGTCTAGGCGATGATTTCGTGGATCGGCTCGACGTGCTCGACACCAACGAGCTTTTGATCCAAACCGGAAAAGAAGTAACTGAGGCGATTCGGGTCGAGCCCCAACTGATGCAGAATCGTGGCATGGAGGTGTTTGACATGCAGCGGCCGTTCGACGGCGGCCGAACCAAGCTCATCGGTGGCCCCCACACTAATGCCTCCTTTGATCCCACCGCCGGCCATCCACATGGTGAATCCATAAGAATTGTGGTCGCGGCCCGTTCCCTCGGCGTACTCTGCCGTCGGTTGCCGCCCGAATTCGCCACCCCAGATGACCAAGGTCGTATCGAGAAGCCCTCGCCGTTTGAGGTCTTTCAGCAGCGCGGCTACCGGCTGGTCCGTCGCTCCGGCATGTTTGGTATGGTTGGCGACCAAATCGCCGTGGGCATCCCAATTATCGTCGTTGTGCGCGCCGCCACTGTACAATTGGATGCATCGTACTCCCCGTTCTACCAAGCGGCGGGCGATGAGGCATCGCCGCCCAAAATCTCGCGTACGGGGATTGTTGACGCCGTACAGGTCGAGCGTCTCTTGATCCTCCGCCCCCAGATCGACGGCTTCGGGCGCGTGCTGCTGCATTTTGTAGGCCAGTTCATAACTAGCAATGCGTGCTGCCAAAGCGTCATCATCGTGCCGCGCCAGCATGTGCCGCTCATTGATCTGCTTGATCGTATCGAGCATTTCCCGCTGGACGGCTCGCGAGGTACCCGCGGGCGGCTGCAGATCGAGAATCGGACTCCCCTCGGACCGAAGCACGGTTCCCTGGTAGGTCGCGGGCATGTAGCCGCTGGACCAGTTCTTCGCACCGCTGATCGGCCCCCCCGTGGGATCCAGCATGACGACAAATCCGGGCAGGTTCTGATTCACCGTACCCAACCCGTAGTTGACCCATGCTCCCAGAGCCGGAGATCCCGAAAGAATCCTTCCGGAATTCATCATCAACATGGCCGAACCGTGGATCGGGGAATCCGCGGTCATCGAATGCAGGAACGCAATATCATCGACGCAGGTGGCAAGATGCGGGAACAAATCACTGACCCACTTCCCGCATTCTCCGTATTGCTTGAACTTCCATCGCGGTTCAACGATGCGTCCTTCATTCCGATGCCCCCCGCGGCCGAAGGTCTTTACTTCGACCGTCTTCCCGTCCATGCCCACCATCGACGGCTTGTAATCGAACGTGTCGATGTGACTGGGGCCACCGTACATGAAAAGAAAGATCACACTCTTCGCTTTGGGAGCGAAATGGGGTGGCTTCTCCGCCAAAGGATTGGTCCGCGTCGATTCTACCGCTGCGGCCGTGCGTGAAAAGAAGCCGTCTTCCTCCAAGAGCGAAGTTAGCGCGACGGCACCGAATCCGGCCCCGGTCTGCCACAGAAACTCGCGTCGCGTGCGGCCACAGAAGTTTCGCTTATTCGATTTTTGTTGCATCGTTTCGACTCGCTTGGGAGTGGGGTCAGTCGACATACAAGAAGCTGTTCAGGTTCAATGCCACCAGACACATTGCCCTGCGGGCTTCCTCGACGTTCAAATGATGTTTCTCGCGCAATCGAATGACCAAGGAAACCAGCTCTTCGACATCAGTCGGGTCGGCAGGCAAACCAGTGACCAATTCCAAGCAGCGCTGCGCTTGCGCTCGCAACTCCGGTCCGACCTCTCGACGCACGCGTTGCTGCAGCGCAGCGGCTTGTTGCTGCATCCACTGGCTATTGAGCATCGTGAGTGCCTGGCCAGGTTGGGTCGTTAAAAATCTGGCCTCGCAACTGATGTCTGTTTCCGGAAAATCAAATGCTTGCAGCAACGGGATGGGCAATGACCGCTTCACGTGGATATAAACACTGCGCCGTGCTTGCTCGGCCGGCGACGAATTGCCCCAACCGCTACCGGGCCGCGACTGGCTGGCCAACACCTCGGCCGAAAGAAGCGGGTACATGCTGGGGCCGCCCACTTGGCGATTCAACTGGCCGGTGATCTTCAGAACTCCGTCACGTATCTGCTCCGCACTGAGGCGGCGCAGGTTCTGTCGCCAGAAGAGATTGTTCTGCGGATCCACCTCCGCCGCTTCCGCTCGGTAATCCGAAGCCATGCGGTAGGTCGTGGACAACAGAATCATGCGGTGGATGCGTTTCAGATGCCAGTCCCCGCGCAACAATTCCGTCGCCAAATAGTCGATCAACTGCGGATGCGTGGGAGGATCCCCCATCAAGCCGAAATTATTGGGGGAGCGTACGATTCCGCGCCCGAAATAGTGCAACCATAGACGATTGACGATCACCCGCGGGGTCATCCAGTTGGCATCGTCGGTAATCCATTCGGCCAGCGCCCGCCGCCGACCGCTGGACCGCGGCGGCGCATCGGCAGGCGGCACCACGGGGCTTCCCCCGCCCAGCAATTCGGGAAACGCCGGCTGGACCTCTTCGCCAGGGGCGTGCGGGCTGCCGCGCAGAAGCACATAGGTCGGTTTGGGCACCTTGTCGACAACCCCGAGCCCAAGTACCGTTTCCCGCGGAGGAAGCGATTGCTGTTCGGCAATGACTTCCGCCAACTGCACCTTCAATTGGTTGTACTCGGCGAACGTGGCTTCGTCGGTGTACAAACGCAGCTTCGCGTCCAACACCTGCTGGCGCTCGGGCCCTTCGGTTGCCCGTTGGTCCGGTGCCGGCATCTTGACGATCGCTTCTTGCTCAATCTGATGCATCCGACGTTGCAGGTGCTTCCGCCGCTTCTCCAAGCGTTCGTGTTGACGAGCGACGTCAGGATTCAGGTCGACTTGATTGTTGGTCCGCTGATCGCTGCGTGTTCCATAGGGAGTAACGTCGCGAACGCACGCGAGCATGCTGTAGTAGTCCCGTTGCGTCAACGGATCGATTTTGTGATCGTGGCATCGTGCGCAGTTCAGGGTAAGCCCCAGCATGGCTTGGCTGATCGTCGTCACAATGTCATCGTACCCGTCAAACTCAGCCTGCAATGGGTCCGCCGGTTCATCATCCCAAGTTCCCAATCGGTAAAAGCCCGTGGCCGTGAGAGAGTCGGCAGTAATGTCGTCCAATTCGTCCCCAGCCAGTTGCTCCTGAAGAAAGCGGTCGTAGGGTTTGTCTTGATTGAAGCTGCGGATGACGTAGTCGCGATATTTCCATGCGTTGGGTTTTACTCCGTCTCGCTCAAAACTATTGGTTTCGGCATATCGGACGACGTCGAGCCACATTCGTGACCAGTGTTCCCCGAATGCGGCACTGCTCAACAAGCTATCGACCAGCCTCTCGTACTTCTCGTCGCTCCAATCCCTTGTCCAGTCTTGCAACTCCTCCGGAGAAGGCGGCAACCCCGTAATATCCAAAAAGACCCGTCGGACGAGAACTTCCGGAGGAGCAACCGGGTTCGGCACCAGGCCCTTTTCTTCCAACCTCGCCAGAATAAACCGGTCGATGGCGTTGGTCGCCCAGGCTTCGTTGACCACCTGAGGTGCTGGCGGTTGACGAATCGGCTGAAACGCCCAGTGCGGTGCAAACTCTGCTCCACCGGCAATCCATTTCTCCAGCAACGCAATCTCTTCCGGCTTCAGCGGCTCTCCCTCCGGAGGCATGCGTTCCCATTCCTCGGCACTGCGCACGCGCCGAATCATTTCACTGCGTTCCGGCTCGCCAGGAACGATGGGAACCTCCCCCGTGTCCGCTTCCCGCAACAGCGAATCGCGGTCGTCCATGCGAAATCCCCCCTCCTGCTGGTCCGGACCGTGGCACGCATAGCAGCGGCGGGCCAAAAGAGGTTGGATCTCTTGGTTGAAATCGATCTCCTGCGCCCAACCTCGCTGGGCGCTAGCATCTGTGAGCACTCCAAGGAGGCAATGCACAGAGAGAACAACACTAAAGCACGAACGTATGGACATCGATAATCGCTTCGTCGCTGGCGAGGATGGCGGGAAGGGGCGCTCTGGCAGCACGCTTTCGGTTCTCCAGGGCGAGAACCAGCGCAACACAGCGCGACTGGCCTATCTCTATCAATTGTAACTTGAGATGTTCTAGGCAGGCTACATAAGGCTCATCCTAGTAATCCACTCCATGATCGACAAGCCGTTTTCCAGTCTCCGCTCCCCCCTGGCATCGTCTTACCCGTCCCACTCTCCCTTCCGTTGTATCGTGCATCGCGGGGTTGTACTTAAAACTCGTCCAGCCTCCTGTGGCTGATGAATTCTCATCGGTGGAATCGAATGTCAGCGACCAGAACGCTCCGAGAATGTCGCTCGCCTTTGTGCCACCTATGGCGACGCATCTTCCTGCCGTTATTCACGGATGTTCTTGAGATCCGCGCGCGAGTTTTCATAGGAGACGTCGAAGGCCAACGCCGTGGGATCCGGTTCGACTCCCCAGATCGCACATGCCTGCCGGTAGAGATCGGGCCACCAATTGCGGTGTTCGGTCAAGCCCTGGTCGCGGTATTCATGCCAGTGGCTCAGGACCAGGCTCCAGCACTGGTCGCCATATCGCAACGCCTCTTGCGGCGACGCGTAGCGGGGAACGTACCACCGCCGACCGATGTGAGCATGCAACACTTCATCGGCCCAATCGAAGTCCTGAAACAAGCGGGCCAACGGATCGCCGCTGTGCGTTGCCACTTCCCATTCGTACCGCTTGCCGGTACGAGGCATCAGCCCCTGTTCGATAAAATACAGCACGCCATGGCGCTCCCGGGCCGTCAGTTGCGTGTTCAGGTTCAACGACCATGTGAAATTGATCGGAATCTGAGTCCAGTCGATGCCTTGAGCGGCAAAGCCGACCTCGCCCATCATGGCATGACGCGCCTCGTCCCACAGTTGGCGCAACATGGAGTAATAAAACTCCCAGGGCTCCTCCGTCTTCAAGTCTGCCAGAATACTTGCCATCATCTCCGGCACGTCGAGCTCGCGCAGACGCTTGTAATAGAGCATGAGCGTCTTGTCACGGGCGCGATAACGCGGATCATAAAGAAAAGCTTCTGGATTGACCCCCGCGTTGTAAGGGTCGCGGAAACGCTGGTCGCGTTGAGGCACCGGATCGTACTGCCGTGGTCCGCTTGTCCACAACGGCGGCGGCCACGGGGGCTGTGAAGCTCCTTCTCCGGTGAGGCCACCGGCGGCTTGCCACAGTTCCCACGCATAGGATTTCCATTGTTCGAGCGGCGTCATGCATTCTTCTTCCTCCGTGCCGCGACCGGTGCGGGCCTGGTCCAGGCGGTCGATAGCTTGATCCGCATAATCGAGCAGGGGAGATAGTTCGAAATCGATCAGGCGGACGATGCGCACGGTGGGAGCATCCGCCAATGGATGAGCTTGAGCGGCGATTCGTCGACATGCCTCGATCGCTTGCCGTAAGACGACATCGTAACCACCGGCAAACAAATGGATCGCAGCGGGGCAATCACGAACCTGATCCATCAGTTGCTCAAGCACTGGATGGGGAACCTTGTCCAGTCCCAGTGGCGGTTCCCGCATCTCGGCCACCCGTGCGCGAATAAGCTGAATCTGCTCGCTCAGCAAATAAGCGTGGTAGCTGTACGCCATCTTCAGCTCATAGATCGGTTCGGACGTGATCCGTTCGACGAGGATCTCCATCAATCGCTTGAGAACGTAGTGCAGACGCAACAGACGCGTCACGCTGTGCTCGACGCTCCAACCGGCCTGGATGGCCCGTTCCATGCTGCACAATCCGGCCAAAGGGGGCAGACCATGCAAGGTTTCGTATTTGTTGGACTCTCGATCTGGCATGGCGATTCTCCGCAGGTAAATCGTGGCTCAGGGGCTGTCCGAATTGGCTGAACTGCCTGCGTTGCTAGCCGCGGGCAGGCGCTCGGCTGTCTCCAGGGCATCGAGATGGGAATCGAACCAGGCGATCGTTTCAGCGGCGATTCCCTCATGGCCGCCGTCGAACACGGTGATGCGCGAGTTTCCGGCATACCGCCGCAAGAAGAATTCTCTTGCCAGGCAATCGTCGAAACCGGTGTCTCCGGGCCGTGGCGCGTGCAACCGTCCGCCGCGGCGCGAGAGTTGTTCAGTTTCATCCTCCGTAATTCGCTCGGCGCCACCCGAATCGGCGATGGTGTTGAAGGCATCCAACGACTGCCGTACGGGCACCGAGCCGCTGTGTCCATCGTCGATTCCCGTATACAAATCGAGGGGCAATGTCCCTATGCCTGCCAAATAGTGCAACGGTGAACGCAACCGGTATTGCTCGTCGACCACGAAGGAGCTACCTGGAGGTCCCCCGCATACGGCGCGCAGCATGCTGCCGTAACGATCATCGGCATGCCGATCATGCCACGAAGCCAGATCGCTGATTCCCACCCAGGCGCTGGCGGCACGAAACCGCTCGGGATAACGCCCTGCCATCAACATCGTCATGTGGCCTCCTCCCGAAACGCCCGTCAGGAATACGGCTGCGGGGTCGACCGGATAGCGCTCGATCACCCACGAAATCGCATCCAGAATGTCCTGCTGCGCGGCCGGTGATCCGCAGGCGGCGGGACGATCGTTGACCCCGCGAAAATGGGGCTGCAGCAACACCCAACCGCGCTCCGCCACGAGTTGCTCCAGATCGGGTTGCCGCTGTTCCAAGTCAGCGCTCCAACTGTGCAGACTGACGACCATTGGTAAACGTCGTTGTACATGGCCTGCCGCCCCTTGGTCGGCGATCGCTTCAGGCACTGTCAAGTAAGCGGGTTGTGGCGTGCCATCCCAAGTGCTGCGAAAGGCGATCTTCGAACGCACGACTTTGGGAGTCGGCGGTACCAGTTCCAGGTCCGCCAGGTAGATGGCTGTCACCGTGCGGCCTTCCGCGTCGGTCTCGTGGCTGGAATACCAGGAGACGACGGCACGAGTCTCGCTCAGCGGGATGAAGCCCGGGTAGGAGCAATCGCCCCCACTGGGCAGGTCAGCGCACCGGTGCAGGCTGCCGTCGTGCCACCAGTACAGCGTCGTCGTGGGGCCCTGCTCAGCCATTCGCCGACCGCCAACGAGCAACCGAGCTCCCCAGTACTTGAGCAGCGGGCCACCGATGTAGGTGCCCAGATCCGCGTGTTTCAAGTTGCCCCACGGAGCTGGTCCTTCGATCCATTCTGCAGGGTTCCTTCCGCGCCGACCGACGGCCCGCAAGCTGCCGCGGGGATCGAACAGAAACGCAGTTTCATCACCATTAGCCGATTGAAAAGTGGGGCCGGTGCGCCAAGTCAGCCCATCGCCGCTGACCAGCATGGCGGACTCGACGTTCGGGCCCTCGCCGCGGGGGCGTACGTCAAAATGGTGCTTGCGGCGACCGCACAGGTAGGCCGTGTCCTTGAACATCGCCGCGCGCCAGATGTAATGCCCAAACGTCCCCTCCAGCATTCGCGGCTGGCTCCACGATCGGCCATCCTGGCTATCACATGCGTATCCCAGGTGCAAGTTCAAGTCGTAGGTCGACGGATCGGGACTGGTTTGGCCGCAATACCAAGTACCTGTCAGCACGAACAGGCGGTCCCGGAAGCAAAGAAAATGCGGGTCGCGGGTATCGCGCAGTGGGACGCTAAAGCGATGCACCGGAGTCCACGACTGCAGATCGTCGCTGGCCAATACCCGGATCGACGACGAGGGGTGCACCAGGTGACCATCTGGGCAACTGCGAAAGGTCAGGTAGTATCGCCCCTTGAAACGGATCAGGTCGGTAAACGCGTTATGCTCGCCGTTGGCAAACACCCGACGCACGTTGCTGACCCGCACTTCGGGCAATTCCCCTGCCATCGCCGAAGAAATCAACGCCGTCCCAATTGCCACCAGTGTCATGTTCCACCAACGGAGGCCAGTGTGGAACGCGGTTTTCCAGTAGGCTAACCCCATGAGATCAATCCTTTGTGCAACTAGCATGGTACGGCGGTGAGATAGAAGCGGATGTCCAGATCGCAAAAGAGCTTTGTTCTCTTCGCGGGCGTCGTTTGAAAAGCGTCAACGGAAAACATCTTCCAGCTTTCGCTCGATGAGGGATGTTGTAATCGGATCGGAGGCGTACATCCGCTGAGCGACTTCTCACGGCAATTGCTCCCGGGGCATCTCGCCAAGCTCGACAGTGATCTGTCGCGCGATCAGACCCCGAGCCCATTTCAACATGGCCGAACATGGCGCCATTCGCTCCGCAGGAGCCAACGAATCGATGCGCGAGTAATCTTGCGGCTCAACAAAGGATGCCATCCGACTATTTGCCCAGTGACGTGTAGGGAGACCATTTGCCACGCGCTAGAATTGTAACAGGCCAGACGCTGCGGTCGAACTTGCTGCCCCGCCAAAGAAGCAGGACCTCACCGCATCCGGGGCGCAGGTAGTTGCCGTTCACGCCTGGCACCTTCGGGCTGCTCGGAACGGTTCTCAATCGCACAGAGGCGGTAGGTAGCCTCATGGGACAACATGGGCATTCGTATGCATGCTTCTTGGCTGGCGAAGTGGTGGTAAACGGTCCGCTGGGAGACTCCCGCTGCCTCGGCGATCCGGTCGCTGTGGGTTTGTCGTACCCCACCGATTCGAACTTGCCGATTGCCGCGTCGGTCCGATCGCTCTCGACCGCGACGCTGCCGCGAAATTCGGGACGCTCTTTGAAAAAACGAGCTTCAAGTGGCCGGCAGATATGGATGCAGCGAAAATTGAGGAACTGGTAACCGGTTAATTCAAACTTGGGCCATCGCGAACAACCGATCAGCCCGAACAGAATTCAAGCGTCGAAACTTTGATATCGAATTTAGAAGCGACGCGATCAGATCACCGGAAAGATGCCATGCACAGCCACCTGGTAGCTTTCATGGGCGAATGGCAAACCGCTGGCCTGGCTTGTGTCGATGGCAATTCGATACGGCTCCCATGCCATTCGCCATGCCACCATCGGAAAAACTTGTCCAGTCCGATCACAGTTGGTCCAGTGGACTTCGGACTCCGGTGGCACCGACTCGTGCTGACGTGGGTGTAGATCATCGTCGTGCTGACGTCGGCGTGTCCCAGCAACTCTTGAATCGTGCGAATGTCCTTGCCGTCCTCCAGCAGGTGCGTGGCAAAGCTGTGGCGCAGTGTATGGCAGGTCGCTCGCTTGGTGATCCCGCTTGCCCGAACCGCTTTGGCAAACCGCTGTTGCACCGTCGTCTCGTGGATGTGATGCCGCCGCAATTGGGTCCGATCGCCGTCGGCGATGGCCTGATCGACGTTGGCATCGGACATCGCTTCTCGCGGATGGGTGTCGCGGGTCAGCTTCTTCCCCGAGAACAGGTACTGCCACTGCAACTCCCGACCGGCCGCCGGAAATTTGACCGCCAACGCGTACGGCAACCACACCCAGCCCGCGCCGATCTCCAGGTCTTGCTCATGCAGCCGTGAAACGTAATCGATTTGGTCTCGCAACTCCGCGATCAGCGATTCGGGCAGCGGCACGTACCGATCCTTGTCCCCTTTGCCTTCGCGAACGACCACCTGTTTTCGGCCGAAGTCGATATCCTTGACGCGCAACCGGCAGGCTTCCATCAGCCGCAGGCCGGCGCCGTACATCAAACGGCAAATCATCGAGACGGGGCCACTGGGGAGATGTTCGAAAATGGCGCGGATTTCACCAGGAGTGAGGACGACCGGCAATCGCTTAGACGGTTTGGCCCGGACCGCGTCCACCTTGAACGGTTTTTCCAGCACTTTTGCGTAGAGGAATAGCAAAGCGGACAAGGCCTGGTTTTGCGTGCTGGCCGCTACTTTTCGATCGACGGCCAGGTAGGTCAAGTACTCCTCGATGTCGCGATCGCCCAGATTTTCAGGATGGATCCATCGGCCCGCCTGATTTTTCGCGAATTTGAGGAAATCAGTAATCCAACCGATATAGGCTTCTTCGGTTCGCTTCGCGAGATGGAGCAATCGCATTTTGCCTCGAACCTGGTCCATCAGCCTCGGTTTTCTGGCTTCGGCATTCTGTATAACGTCCACTCTGCATAATCCATATTCAGTCTGTATAATAGCTCGCGGAGAGAGCGAGTTACCCGAAGATTGACGGCCCGTCCGGACTTTGCTAAGCTCTTTATACAGCACCGGAAGACAGCCGGCCACCGGGGCCGAATCTGTCTAATAATAGTTCGGCCACGCTTAGGAGTAACATAATTTTCAGCGAGCGCTGAGGATGTTCATGAAAAGTCGCAAGGTGATCCTTACCTCCTCGATAATCATTGGCACGATCGCACTATTGGGGGCTGGCCTCTTCGCTGTTGCCGGGGCTGGAATCTACGGATCGCCGTTTGCCGGCGACACGTATTTCAATGCAACGCTTCTGCTGGTGTTGCTTTTTGGGCCGGTCGCCGTGCTCCCGTGCACTCTATTCGATTGGTGGAAACCTGGCTTCGGGGGGATTATTCTCTGCACGCTGGCAATATTCGAAGTTGTTGTAGTTGTCCTAAATAACTTGCAAGAATGGGGATTCGCCGTCCACGCTGCGGCGCTTGGTTCCTTGTGCCTGGCGTTTCCGGTTTTCGTGACCGGCACGCTATTATTTTTTTCCGGGAATCCACAGGTATCATGGCTGAATTGGGCATGGCGTTTTGAGGTGCTTTTGGCGGCCACGGTCGCGGCATATTTCATGTGGCACGTCGGTGCGGACGGTGTGAGCGCCTTGCGTCATCTATTGCGAGGGGGCATCATTTAGGCACTTGGCTTGTGAAAAAACAACACGGCGCTGGCCGAACAATGCGATGAACCGAAGTCGCGGGCGGCGTCGGTTCTGTGAACAGATTTTTTTGGCCGCGACTCGGTTATCGCGGTCGTTCGTCGCCCTGAATGACTGTTCGTTTGGCGGCCTGCTTTGGGATGGAATGTTTATCCGGCTGTCGCAATGGGTGCGCGGTCTTGCGTTGAAACATTGTTCGGCGGTTCACGCCAATTTGCTTCGGTTGCGTGTTAGCGTACTGCAATGATTCACGATCGCGGTTGGAACGTGAATGCGTGATTCAGGCCGAACCGTTTTCGCCAATCCCGGTTCGCGCTTCGGAACGACTTGCCGCAGCAATGGGCTGACCGGCTGAATCATCAATCCCTGCCGATGTGAACATTCGCCGATGATGTCGGACTCTGCGCCGTTGCGTGTCTGCGTGAAATGTTCTTGCTCGAAATTCCCTGGACTGACGCCAGGCGGTAGAATAGGAGGATACCGTCGATGGGGATGGCGACCATACCACCACCGCAATCGGTCGACGAACAAATCGGTGCACCCAAGCGGCGATTGGGCGCGTTTTTGAAATGGACAATCACTCATCGCCGCTGGGTGACCTTGGTCGTTATCCCGCTCAGGCTTAGAGGCACGGCTTATGCCCGGACGGCATCAAATCACTATTCGCGAGTTGATGGGCATTACGTTGATTACAGCCTGTCTGTGCGCTGCATTCGCAGTTTCGCCGAACATCGGATGGCTGTTTCTTGGCGGTGCAGTAATGGCGGGAGTAGCATTCGTACTCCGGCAACCACAAGTTTTGTTTTTTCTTCCGCTTGTGGTTTGTGCCAACTGGATGCTGTTACTCAAATGTTCCGCCGCATGGACGACTCCATCGTCTGCAATAATGTATGGAGGTGGTGTGGTGGTTGCCGCAATAGCGATCGCGACCTTTACCATAGGTCGCACGACAAACAGATTTCGAAACCAAACTGCCCGCACGGGCGTAATCTTCGTCGCCATTCGCAATGGCATTGTTGCTGGCATCATCGTTGGCCTGCAATTTGGATTCCCCGTTCTCATCGCCGGATTGACGACGTGGCTTACGCCGTTTCCAATACCGCTTAACTCCCTCCTCACGATGGCAGTCTTTTTCCCTTTGATGTCATGCTCAATGCTTGGAGTCGCTCTTGGTGCCGTTCTTGGCTTAGTTTGTGATACCATCGTTGCCGCTGACTTCCGAGATCGTTCGGCGTCATGCACAACGTCGGAACTTGGAAACGCGGGATAACCAGGCGATGAACCGGAGCGATAAAACGTGTTTTGACAATGGATAGTCAACTCATCGCCCGGTGATCGCGGTCGTTGAACTAAGCCGCTTCGCGGAAGTCATTTTCTTCGACCACTCATTCGGGTCGTCCGCGCTGTAGGGAATGTCCGCGCTGGAACAATCGTCCGCGCGATGAGGGTCGTCCGCGCGATGAGAGTCGTCCGCGCTGTAATGTCTCTCTGAGGATGATATCTGGCATTCTTGCCCCGCCCGTCAAGTTTCTACTTGCGCGATGCCTTGTTCTGAAGCATGCTTCCGGTAGTCAGGCCGAATGGCCAATTGCCGATCCAGCAACTCTACCAAGCGAGGCAGCCTTGACGCCCTTTAAGAAACGAATGAATGGTTATATCAAGCGGATGGCCGAGGACATGCAACTACGGAACTTCTCGCCCAGTACCATCGACTCCTACACCTACCACGTCGACAAGTTCTGCCAGCACTTCGGCAAGACCGCAGACCGGCTGGGCCCCGAAGAGATCCGGTTGTATCAGTTGCACCTGGTCAATGAGAAGAAAGTTTCCTGGAGCAGCTTCAACCAAGCCGTTTGTGGCCTAAGGTTTCTGTACACCGTGACGCTCGGCAAGGACTGGGCCATCAAACACATTCCATTCGGCAAACGACCCAAAAAACTGCCGACTGTGCTCTCCAACGAAGAAGCTTGCCGGTTATTCGAATGCCTTCACAACCCCAAACACCATGCCGTCCTGCTGACTTGCTATGCAGCCGGCCTGAGACTCAGCGAGGCGACGCACCTGAGGGTGGCCGACATCGACGGCGACCGTTCGCAACTGACGATCCGCCACGGCAAGGGGCGCAAGGCCCGAGTTGTCCCAGCATCCCCGCGACTGCTCGAGGCACTGCGAACGTATTGGAAGATCGACCGGCCGCGGGACTTTCTGTTTCCCGGCAAGACGCCCGACAGCCCGCTCTCTTCGGCGACGGTCCAGAAAGCATGCAAGCTGGCGGTGGCCAAGGCGGCAATCACCAAGCCGGCCGTCACCCCACACACGTTGCGGCACAGTTGGGCCACCGGAATGCTCGAAGCGGGCGTGGACTTGCTGACCATCAGCAAACTGATGGGACATTCCAGCTTCGTCACCACGATGGTCTACCTGCACGTCCGGCGTCAGCATCTGGACCGGTCGCCCAGCCCGATCGACTGGTTGCCGGTGAGGCAATGTCCGCGATGGGCCGAGCCACGACAGGACGATCCGCCGACCAAGAGCAACGGCCGCGGGTGATCGATTTATTGCGGCAGTTCACTCCGCGGTTCATGATGCGGAATCGTACGCATCCCCAAGTCAAGAGCGTCCTGTCGAAGATTCTGCTCTGCCGCACGGCGGTCCTGAAAGGACACGTCTATGAGTGCAACCGTTGTCGGTCGCGGATCAACGTGTACAACTCGTGCACCGACCGGCACTGTCCGCAGTGTGGGGGAGCCAGGCGGGCGGACTGGATGGACAAGAGCGCCGAAGTCCTGCTGCCCGGCGTGCCGTACTTTCAAGTCGTCTTCACGCTGCCCGACAAACTTTCGTCGTTGATTCTCGGAAATCGGAGCGAGCTTTACAGCTTGTTGTTTCAAAGTGCTTGGCGGGCTCTCGATAGTGAACTTCGCCGCACGGGCAAGTTCCACCCGGCGGCACTGATGATTCTCCACACATGAAACCAACAGTTGGAACACCATCCGCATATTCACGCGGTGGTTCCCGGAGCCGGACCGTCGCTCGACGAGGACCGGTGGGTCGTGGCGAAACATCCAAGGCACCGCCGTCGCAAGAAGCCGTACCTGACCGATCATGTCGAACTTGGCCGGGCCTTTCGCAAGTGCTTCGTTCGCGGTCTGAGACGACTGCTTCGCAAGGGAACGCTCAAGCTCGGCGGAAGCGTGGAGTTTCTGAACGGTCCAGCTCAACGCGACGCCTGGCTCAACGAGCTCGAAGCGACTGACTGGAACGTGTTCATCGAAGGCCCTCCCAGCGGCCACAGCGACCCGGCGAATGTCATCAAGTACTTGGCCCGTTACCTGACCGGCGGTCCGATCGCCGACAGCCGCATCATTCGTGCCAACCAGGACGAAGTCTGGTTCTGGGCCCGGCCCAAACGAGCTTCGGGCAAAAAGCGACGCGGCATGCACAAGCCGCGGCCATTCCGCCTCGCCGCGGATCAGTTTATGACGCGATGGACAACTCACATCTTACCCAAAGGCTTTACCAGGTCCCGTTCCTATGGTGGCTACCATTCCCGCAAGCGAAAAAGTTATCTCAATCGATGTCGTGAACTGCAGTGCCCGAAGCCAGCCGAAGAACCCGTCGACGAGATGACAAATCCAGTCATTGCCAGTTCACAACCCGAACTCCGTTGTCCGCGTTGTGAGGGCGAGCTTGCCTGCATTCAAAGCAGCAAGCGCCCCAGTTGGCGGCAAATCTTCGACCGCGACATCTACCAGGTCGCGGGCTTATACAGTCCGATGTTCCACGTGCTCTCTCGCGCCCCACCTCGGAGACCGCGTTGACCATGAAACTTTTCGCCACCGGGCCGCCTTCCATTCAACTCGTCTCCGGGCGAGCCCGCCGCCGATGCGCTTGGGCCGCCCATACTGCCTTTCTGTTCGGACAACATCATCCATCCGCTGAAGCTGTGGCACTTTCCTTGGGCGCGAAATTGTTTGACCGGCAGTGACGATTTGCTACGATGTTAGGCAAAGGAGGCCGCCGTTGCAGTGCAATCCGCATACCGCGACAGCGGCAAGTTCAACGCCAAATCTATCCATCGACATCCTGTCACTGGATAGATTCCAATACGTTAGCGTTTCAAGCATGTCTAAACGTACGCGGAGATTGATGGCAGAACGCTTACCCACGAAGGACGACTTTGTTCCGCACCCGCCGGATCTCGACGAAGTATGCGCTTGGGAACATTTTGGCGGTTTGACGCTCGAAGAAGCAAAAGCGAGGTTTGCCGAGAACGCACTTTGCTACCAAGAAGACTTCATGTTCATGGGGACAAATGCGTTTCTCTTCTATTTCCCCGTATTGGATCACTATCTGCGCAGTGCTCCCGACAAAGAAAACGATGATGACTACGAATCGTGGATCATCTCGCAATGTATTCGAGCACAATTTGAGCCTGAAACGATCGATCGACTACAGCGGTTGATTCCTGCGATCGTTGATTTGGCTAAATTCATCCACGACAATATTAGCCGATTTGGCTGCGACGAATCAGAACAACGACGCGTTGCAACATCCTGGTCGGATCTCGTATCTCACATTGATTCACTGAAGACTACCGGGCGAACCATGTGATGAACGGGAGTTGCGGGCGTCGTCTTTCCTGAGTTCAAGTCGTTTGGCCGCAACCCCGTTATCACTATCGTTACCCTTTGAAGAATGAAAACGTTTCTCGCCTTAATCGTCGCCGTAGTCGCAGCCTCCACCGTCAACGCAACTGAGCAGGCCCTAGATCGGCTCGTGCTGAGCGGGCACGAATACGGCATTGAGCAACAGCCAATGCTTGGGCTATGGCACAGTGAAGATTGGAAATCGGAAGGCGATCAGCCCATGCCTGAATTTGAAGTTACCTCTTCCGCCAACTGGCGCGGCTATGTCGCGACCTTCTCGATATCAGATGACAAGCTGATTCTCCTCGATATCGAGGCTCAAATCGATGGAAAACCGGCAACAGGTCGTGACCTGCTCAAGAAACGACTTCCTGTTGTGGCGAGGTGGTACACCGGCTCCATATTCGTGCCCGTAGGCGAATTTGATTACGACGCTCAAGCTTCCCAGTACGTAATCGAGTTCATCGTCGACAAGGGATCGGTAACGGACACACGATACCACCAATCAATTAAGATTCCTGTAACGTGGAACGGAAAACCGAGATCGCCAAAGTCCGATAAAAAGGGTAAATCGGGTAAGGGCCATCCTTGCGGATGACCCTCCCCACACCACCTGACATGCGGGTCCGCATCAGGCGGTTCCACGAAGTGGAGCAAGCTGTGCCCATAAAGTCTTCATGCTGATCAGTCCTTGTTCGGCAAGCCAGGCATTGGTCAGCCCGACGCCGCTGGCGATTGTCCTTGACATGTGCCAGTAGCTTTGTCGGCTGCGAGCGTGGCGGATGGCCTGACGTCGGGGGACGCCGAGTCGGATGAGCATCTCACGTCGACGTTTGGGTCGACGCCACTGCTTCCAGTAGCACATCCGGATTCGACGACGCATCCACTGGTCGAGTCGATCGAACAGTTTCAACTGCGACGCCAGGCCGAAATATCCCATCCAGCCGCGAACATACGATCGCAGTTCGCTCAGGCGACGATCCATCGAGATGCCCCGGCTGCGGCCGGTGATCTGGCGGATACGTTGCTTGAACTTGCGGAGGGATTTCGCCGCTACGTTGATCGTCGCCCGTGACTTCACGAACGCAAAGCCGAGAAACTCGAACTCCTTGCTCGTCACCACGCGGCTCTTCTCCTGGTTCACCACCAGTCGAAGTGTCTCGGTCAGGTAGCGGGACACCGACGCCATGATCCGCTCGGCAGCACGCTGCGATTTCGCAAAGATCGCGAAATCATCGGCATACCTCACGAAGGGCAAACCGCGGCGCTCCAGCTCCTTGTCCAGATCGTCAAGCAATATGTTGCTTAACAACGGACTGAGCGGACCGCCCTGCGGTGTGCCGACGTCGGTGGGTTGCAGAACTCCTTCGACCATCACGCCCGCTCGCAGGTAGCGACCGATCAAGCGCAGCAGCCGTTTGTCGTCGACTCGACGAGCCACCCGCGCCATCAGGACGTCGTGTTGGACTCGGTCGAAAAACTTCGACAAATCAATGTCCGCTGCGAATCGGTGTCCGCATCGGATGATGCGTTGCACCTGCCTGGCTGCTCCGTGAGCAGAACGTTTGGGTCGAAAACCGAAGCTCGACTGGCTGAAGTGCGGGTCGAAGATCGGCGTCAGGACCTGGACGATGGCTTGTTGGATCAAGCGTTCGAGTACGTTTGGGATACCGAGCAAACGCTGACCGCCATCGGGTTTGTCGATGGTCTTGCGTCGTACCGGCCCAGGCTGGTACGTGCCATCGAGAAGCTGTTGCCTGATCGTGGGCCAGCGAGGTCGGAGCCATGCAGGGAATTCCGCAATGGTGATCCCGTCCGGGCCAGGGGCCCCGCGGTTCGCCTTCACGTTCTTCCAGGCTCGTTCCATGTTGGCTTGGTCGACAACGGCCTCCATCAAAGACATCGGAAATAAGCTCAAGGCTGGCTGCTCAGCCCGCGCCGCGGCGGTCGATCCCGGTCGGGACAATGCCCCAGTGGTCTCCGGACCGTCGCCGCCTGAACGATTCAGGCCGACTTGCCCGGAGGTGGTCCTGGGATGCCCCGTTTTTTTGTACCAGGAGTTATGAGAGTCTCGGTTAAGTAACGGGTAATGGTTCCTCTTCTCGGCTGTGCCGCGGCTGGAGCGGAGACGTAGCCGGAGCGGAAGCCGCGGCACAGCCGGCCGCGAACTCCGAGGGGGGTCCGGTAGCCCAAGCTGCTGTGCGGCCGCTCGTAGTTGTGCTCATGCTGCCGACGCTGGGCAAACCAACGGGCCTCGGCCAGGCTCGTGAATTCCTCGATGTTGAACGACGTGTCGCGCAGACGGCTGAAAAACGATTCGGCGAAGCTGGTCTCCCACGGTGAGCCCGGTTCGATATACAGCATCTCCAAACCCGCTCGCTCGCTGTGGCGACGAATCGCGCGAGCAATGAACTCCGGGCCGTTGTCGCTGCGGATGTGACGCGGAACGCCGCGCGTCAAAAACAAATTCGTCAGCACGTCCAATACCCGATCGGCCGTGATGCTGCGATCGACTTTTAACGCCAGGCACTCGCGCGTGTACTCGTCGGTGATCGCCAACCACTTCAGCGGACGACCGTTGGCCGTACGGTCCTGGATGAAGTCCCATGCCCAGACGTCATCTTTATGCTCGGCACGCCGACGCACGCTGGCTGTTGCCACTATGCCCCAAACGCCGCTTTTTCCGCGTCTTTTGCGGTACTTTCAGGCCTTCCCGTCGCCACAGGCGATTGCCCCTTCTTGAAGCTTACTGACCAACCTTCCTGACGCAATTTCGCGATGATCATGCGATGACCATAACGCGGATACTGCCGCACCAGTTCGTGTATGCGGGACACCAGTTTCTTCTCCTCAAGGGAATCTTCTTTCGCCTGGTAGCGCTGAGTGCTCCGAGCTTGACCCAGCACCCGATACGCCCGACGCTGCGAAATGTTCACTCGCTGTTGCACATGAGCGACCGCCTGACGACGCCGCGCCGGGCTTTTTCAGTTGTCGTGCCACCGATCAAACGCAGGACATGACATTGTCGGCTGGAGTACCGGAGAGCTATGGCAGCACGAAAAAGTTTCCCTCCCAGGCTTCCTTCAAGATCAGCTTGTCCAGTTCCGCTTCGGCCAGCAGTCGCTGCAACCGCTTGTTCTCCTCCTCAAGCTCCTTCAGTCGCTTGGCCTCCACGGCTTTCATCCCGCCGCGACCAACGCTGCGCGTCGGTGCCCGTTCCGCCAACGATGAAACGTCGCCTCGCTGATCTCCAACGCTTGGCATATCTGGCCGATCGTCTGGCCAGACGACAACATCGCATCCGCCTCACGAAGCTTCCTGATGATCTGTTCCGGACTGTGCCGCTTTCTGCTCATGAGAGTCCTCCTGATCGAATTCATGCTGTTAGACTCTCATAACTCATGGGACTGGTTTTGGGAAGCACTCCACCTACAAAAGATACCAAGACCTAAACCGCGTGCCACTCGTCTCCAGCCTCCGTCCTCCCCCTGCTTCCTCTGGCCCGCGACATCCAGGAACAGATTCGCTTCCCCCATCCCCCGCGGCCGCCCCACCATCACCGAACCCCAACTCCGCCCCTCACCACCCAACCCAACTGACAAACACAACGCCAAATGTGGCAACACCTTCACGCGACCAACTGAAGACCCACAAAAATTCTCGTCGCCCCGGAACGACCACCAGCCAAGCCACCCGACGGCCGTACACGCTCAAATGCCTACGTGATATCATGTGCTGTTTCGAGAAAATTCGCAGGTATTTTCATCCTGTGCGGCAGAGGTATCCCAATTTCCCGTGGAGAGTCGAGGCAGATGGAATCGTCGCAACTCAACTGGATTGCCAATTTTATCTGGGGCATTGCGGACGACGTGCTGCGCGATCTGTATGTTCGTGGTAAGTATCGCGATGTTATTTTGCCGATGACCGTGCTCCGGCGACTCGATGCCGTGCTCGAGCCGAACAAACAGGCTGTGCTCGACATGAAGGCGAAACTCGATGAGGCGGGGATCACCAACCAGGACCCGGCACTGCGGCAGGCGGCCGGGCAAGCGTTTTACAATACGTCGAAATTCACCCTGCGGGACCTCAAGGCACGAGCTAGCCAGCAACAGCTTCGCCAGGATTTCGAAGCCTACCTAGACGGATTTTCACCGAACGTCCAGGAAATCTTGGACAACTTCGAATTCCGCAACCAGATCCCACGGCTCAGTAAGGCGGACGCGCTCGGGACGCTGATCGAAAAGTTTCTCTCCCCCGACATCAACCTGAGCCCCTATCCGGTCGTGGATCCCAACGGCACGGTCCGCCAGCCCGGACTGGACAACCACGCCATGGGCACCATCTTCGAGGAGCTGGTGCGCCGCTTCAACGAGGAGAACAACGAGGAGGCGGGCGAGCACTGGACGCCGCGCGACGCGGTGAAGCTCATGGCCCGCCTGATCTTCGAGCCCATCGCCGACCAGATCGAATCGGGCACCTACCTGCTCTATGACGGTGCCTGCGGTACCGGCGGCATGTTGACCGTGGCGGAAGAGACGCTCCAGCAGCTTGCCGAAGAGCACGGCAAGCAAGTCTCGACGCACCTCTATGGCCAGGAGATCAACGCCGAAACCTACGCCATTTGCAAGGCGGACCTGCTGCTGAAAGGCGAGGGGGACGAGGCGGACAACATCGTCGGCGGACCGGAACACTCCACGCTGTCCAACGACGCGTTCCCGTCGCGCGAGTTCGATTTCATGCTCAGCAATCCGCCGTACGGCAAGAGCTGGAAGAGCGACCTAGAACGCATGGGCGGCAAGAAGGGGATCAAGGACCCGCGTTTCGTCGTGCAGCACCAGGGTGAAGAGCTTTCGCTCATTACACGCACCAGCGACGGTCAGATGCTGTTCCTGGTCAACATGCTCAGCAAAATGAAGCACGGCACCAAACTCGGCAGCCGCATTGCTGAGGTGCACAACGGCAGCTCGCTGTTCACGGGCGATGCCGGCCAGGGCGAGAGCAACATCCGCCGGTGGATCATCGAGAACGACTGGCTCGAGGCCATCGTCGCGCTGCCGCTGAACATGTTCTACAACACGGGCATCGCCACCTACATCTGGGTGCTGACGAACCGCAAACCCGAACACCGCCAGGGCAGAGTGCAGCTTATCGACGCAACGCAGTGGTACCGGCCGCTGCGCAAAAACCTGGGCAAAAAGAACTGCGAACTCGGCCCCGAGGACATCCAGCGCATCTGCGACACGTTTTTGGCTTTCGAAGAAACCGAACAGAGCAAGATCTTCCCCAACGCGGCTTTTGGTTACTGGAAGGTCACCGTCGAGCGTCCTTTGCGGCTGACCGGCATCGACGGCGAAAAGGCCTACAAAGCGGCCGAGATCAAACGGCTGAAGGACGCGCACGAGCGATCCGAGGACGGCGTGCCGGTGATCAAAAAGATTCACAAGAAGGGGACGCAGCCCGATCCGCTGCACGGCCTGTTCGAGACCAAGATCAAGGGCAAGCCGGCGGTGGTCGAGTACGAGCCCGACAGCGAGCTGCGTGACAGCGAGCAAGTGCCGCTGCTCGAGGAAGGCGGCATCGACGCGTTCCTTGAACGTGAGGTGTTGCCCTACGCCCCCGACGCCTGGTACGACCCGGACAACGTCAAGATCGGTTACGAGATCAGTTTCACGCGGTACTTTTACCAACCCAAACCCCTGCGCAGCTTGGAAGATATCCGCGCCGACATCCTCGCCGCGGAAAAGGAGACCGAGGGGTTGCTGGCCGAGATCCTGGGCGGCGGCGGACCGTGACGCACGGCGATTGGTACTATAGGTCCTATAGGACATATCCGACCTATAGAACAAGCACCCAAACCCCACACTCAAACCCCAACAAGGAGCCCACCGCAATGACCGACAAGTTCATTCCGGCGCACGGTGGCTACGAAAACCTGTTGTCGTATCGCAAGGCCTTGATCGTGTACGACGCGACGGTGCGGTTTTGCAACCGGTTTCTGGATGCGCGGGATCGGACGGTGGATCAAATGGTGCAGGCGGCGCGGTCGGGCAAGCAAAACATCGTCGAAGGCAGCATGGCGTCGGGCACGTCGAAAGAGATGGAAATCAAACTGACCAGCGTCGCGCGGGCCAGCCTGGAGGAACTGTTGGAGGACTACCGCGATTTCCTCCGCACCCGCGACCTGCGACTCTGGGAAAAAGGGTCCAAAGAGGCGTTGTTCGTCCGTCGGTTGGGCGCGCAGCCCGGCGAGTCGTACGAAACCTGGCGGATGTTTATCGAAACGCGCCCGGCCGAAGTCGTGGCGAACATCATCATTTGCCTAATTCATCAGGCGAATTATCTGCTGGACCAGCAGATTCGCCGTCTGGAACAGGCTTTCGTTCAGGAAGGCGGCATCCGCGAGCGGATGACCCGCGCCCGCGTGCAAGCGCGATCTCGACAAACCCCGCGAAGCGACCACCTGCGATGAAACAGCAAATCGGACCGACTCTCGACCGATCCAGTCGCAGCGAACGACACCTTGTTTGCAGCCTGCAGTGCCTGCTATCGCTGCGCGATGCGGTGCCGGCGTCCCGCGTCCAGTTGGAGATCACCAACACGACCTATGCAGCAGCCAACCGGCTCGTTCACCGACTGGCGGAGCTGGGCATCCTCACCGAAATCACCGGATACCGCCGAAACCGCCGTTTCTCGTACCAGCCCTACATTCAGTTGTTCCGGGACGACGTAGAGGAGCCCCAATGATCCGCGACCTAAAACCCTATCCCGAGTACAAGGACTCCGGCGTCGAGTGGCTGGGCGAGGTGCCGGCGCATTGGGAGGTGCGGCGACTTCGAAATGTAGTCGATATGCGCGTGAGCAATGTGGACAAGCATTCGAAGGAGGGCGAGCAGCCGGTTCGACTATGCAACTATGTGGACGTGTACAAGCAGGAGCGAATCCGGGCCGCGATGCAGTTTATGACGGCAACAGCCACCGCGGACGAGATCGAGCGGTTCCGGCTCAAAGAGAATGATGTACTCATCACGAAGGACTCCGAGGCGTGGGATGACATTGGAGTTCCTGCGCTAGTGGAATCCGCCGCGCTTGACCTGATCAGCGGCTACCACTTGGCGCTCCTGCGCCCAAGGTGCGGAATCATCGAAGGAGCCTATTTGCTACGTGCCCTGCAAAGTCGGCCGGTAAGCTACCAATTTCATGTCGAAGCCAAGGGCGTGACGCGATACGGGCTCTCGCATCAGGGCATCAAATCGTGTCTCCTGCCCCTCCCACCCCTCGCCGAACAAACCGCCATCGTGCGGTTTCTGGACTACGTGGACCGGCGGGTGGGGCGGGTGATTCGGGGGCGGCAGCGGTTGGTGGGGCTGCTGGAGGAGTACAAGCAGGCGCTCATCCACCAGGCCGTCACCGGCCGCATCGACGTCCGCACCGGCCAGCCCTATCCTGAATATAAAGACTCCGGCGTCGCGTGGCTGGGCCAGGTGCCGGCGCATTGGGAGGTGCGGCGCAATGCGCAACTGTTTCGACAGCGTAATGAAACAGGCCATGCAGCGCTACCAGTCCTTGAAGTTTCGCTGAAGACAGGCATTCAGATTCGTGATGTCTTGGACGGATCGCGCAAGCAGGAGCTGTCGGATCGCGATGGTTACAAACGTGTACTGAAGGGTGAAATCGCTTACAACATGATGCGTATGTGGCAAGGAGCTGTTGGTGTCGCGCCGGTAGATGGCTTAGTAAGCCCAGCTTATATTGTTGCCGTCCCACGTCAGGGGGTTGATAGCCGCTACTATGCGCTTTTGTTCAGGATCCCGGAGTACAAAGATGAAATAGACCGCAATTCGCGCGGGATCGTTAAAGATCGCAATCGGCTTTATTGGGAAGACTTTAAGCGCATAGAATCGCCTTTCCCCCCCCTCCCCGAACAAACCGCCATCGTCGAGTACCTCGACGAGCAGACCGGTAAGCTCGACCGCGCCGTCGACGCCGCCCGCCGTGAGATCGAACTCCTCAAGGAATTCCGCACCCGTCTTATCGCGGACGTGGTCACGGGCAAGCTGGACGTTCGTGAGGTCGCCGCACGGCTGCCGGAGGAGCACGTGGAACAAGTGGCGTGTGACGAAACCGAACCATGTACGGTCGATCTGCTTGACGACACCCCCTGCAGCGCCGAATTCGATGAGTCTTCCGAAGAGGTTGAGACATAAACGCCACGATCGGCTCAGAATTCGCGGTATGGCGGGGTATGCAGTTGGAAGAGTGATGTGCATCAAAAAGAAGGAAATAAAATGAATAGACGTGTAGATCAAAGTGTAATTCCGCCGCGGATTGAATACCTAAAAGTTCAGAACTTCCGCGTGCTGAGGAACGTGGAATTTGAAAGGCTTAGGCCGCTCACGGTGCTGCTGGGCCCAAACGGAAGCGGTAAATCGACGGTATTCGATGTTTTTGCCTTTCTTGCCGAGTGTTTTGAAAGCGGGTTGCGGAGAGCCTGGGACAAACGCGGGCGCGCTAAGGAGTTGCGATCGCGGGATGCCGAAGGGCCCGTTGTGATCGAGATTAAATACCGCGAACCTGATTACCCTTTGGTCACCTATCACCTCAGTGTCGACGAGAAAGATGGCAGTCCGTTTGTCGCGGAAGAGTGGTTGCAATGGCGCCGAGGCTCGCATGGAAAGCCCTTTCGGTTTCTTGAGTACCGCGAAGGCAAAGGCCGCGCGATAAGCGGCGATTTGCCCGACGCCGAAGACGAGCGCATTGAGATTCCCCTAAAAAGCGCCGACCTATTGGCCGTCAACGCGCTCGGTCAATTCGCAGAACATCCTCGTGTGGCTGCATTGCGCGAATTCATCACTGGGTGGTACGTTTCGTATTTGTCCGCGGACAGCGCGAGGGGGCAACCCGAAGCGGGGCCTCAAGAACGGTTGTCTCGAACCGGCCACAACTTGGCCAACGTGATCCAGTATCTGGCAGAGCAGCACCCGGAACGCCTGGAGAAGATCTTCACAGTGTTGCGGCAACGGGTTCCGCGGATCGAAAAAGTGGTGGCGGAAACCATGCCGGATGGCCGTTTGTTGCTGCAAATTAAGGATGCACCGTTCTCACATCCTGTGTTTGCGCGCTTTGCTTCGGACGGCACGTTGAAAATGCTGGCGTATCTGGTGCTGCTATACGACCCGGATCCACCACCCTTCATTGGCATCGAGGAACCGGAGAACTTCTTGCATCCTCGGCTCTTGCCCGAACTTGCGGAGGAATGCCGGCGGGCCACCGATCGGACACAGTTGCTGGTTACCACGCATTCGCCTTTCTTTCTAAACCCCCTGCGTACGGAAGAAGTGTGGGTGTTATGGCGTAACGAACGCGGCTACACGCAAGCCAAGCAACTCTCGAAGCTCCAGGGAGTGACCGAATTCGTCAAGCATGGGGCATTGTTGGGGCATCTTTGGATGGAGGGCCATCTAGGGGTCGGCGACCCGCTGGTCAACGAAGGCATGCCCACCGGGCGATCGCAGGAGGCGAAGCGGTGACAGCCAGACATCTCGAAATACTTGTCGAAGAACCGTCCATGGAGGCCTTTCTTCGCGGTCTGCTTCCGCGGTTGTTGCCGCAGGACCGATCGTTCAGTGTATATCCTTTCCAAGGCAAAACGGATCTACTGGCGAAGTTGCCATCGCGACTGAAAGGGTACGCGGCTTGGTTGCCTGACGAGTGGCGGGTCGTCATAGTCGTGGATCGGGATGACGACGATTGCCACGAGTTAAAGCGGCAGTTGGAGAAGTTTTCATTAAAGGCTGGCCTTCGGAGTCGCAGCCATTCGCCGGGATCGTGGCAAGTCGTGAACCGCATTGCCGTCGAAGAATTGGAAGCTTGGTATTTCGGTGATTGGGACGCCGTCATAGCCGCTTTTCCGAAGCTGTCGCCAAACGTGCCAAACCAAAGGGGATTTCGGAATTCGGATGCAATCGCCGGAGGCACGTGGGAGGCCTTTGAACGGCTTCTGAAACGCCGCGGGTACTTTAGGGGCGGACTTCCGAAAATCGAAGTGGCTCGCACTCTTGGGTGCATTCTCGAACCTGGCCGTTGCCGCTCAAAGAGTTTTCAGTGTTTCCGTGATGCCATTCACGAGGCCGTCGAACCGAAGGCCCGGAGGGATGACGCAAAATGAGCCCCGCCGACACCAGCGAAGCCGGTTTGGAAAAACTGATCTGCACGGCGCTGACCGGCAGCCCTTGCGATCCGGGCTCGGGGCCCGTCGATGACAGGGTCCGCGAACGGCCGGCGGCCTACGGTGTGGGCTGGATTCCGGGAACGCCGGCCGATTACGACCGCGAATACTGCGTCGATCTCGCGCAGCTCTCGGCCTTCCTGCGCGAGACGCAGCCGGAGGTAGCCGAGTCGCTGGGGCTCGATGAGGACGGTCCGACCCGGCGGAAATTTCTGGCGCGGTTGCAGGGGGAAATCAGCCGGCGCGGCACGATCGACGTGCTGCACCGCGGGATCAAGCACGGGCCGCACCACCTCGACTTGTTCTACGGCACGCCGTCGCCGGGGAACCCGAAGGCCCGCGAGTTGTTCGAGAAAAACCGCTTCAGCGTCACCCGCCAACTTCGCTATTCGCGCGACGAGACGCAGCGAGCGCTCGACCTGGGGCTGTTCATCAACGGCCTGCCCATCGCGACCTTCGAGCTGAAGAACAGTCTGACCAAGCAGACGGTGGCCGATGCGGTCGAGCAATACAAGCGCGACCGCGACCCACGCGAGAAGCTGTTCGAATTCGGCCGCTGCATCGTGCACTTTGCCGTGGACGATCACGAGGTGCGCTTCTGCACGCACCTGAAAGGCAAGGCGTCTTGGTTTCTGCCCTTCAACCAGGGCTGGAACGACGGGGCGGGCAATCCGCCAAACCCGAACGGACTCAAGACCGACTACCTCTGGAAACGGCTCCTCACGCGCCAGAGCCTGACCGACATCCTGGAGAACTACGCGCAGGTCGTCGTCGAGAAGGACCCGCGGACGGGGAAGAAGAGCGCCAAGCAAGTCTGGCCGCGCTACCACCAGCTCGGCGTCGTGCGCAAGCTGCTGACCGACGCCGCCAAGCACGGCGCCGGCCGGCGGTACCTGATCCAACACTCGGCGGGCAGCGGCAAGTCGAACTCGATCGCCTGGCTCGCCCATCAGCTCATCGGACTTTCCAAGGACGACGCCCCGGTCTTCGACTCGATCATCGTCGTCACCGACCGCCGCATCCTGGACCAGCAAATCCGCGACACGATCAAGCAGTTCGCTCAGGTCGGCGCCACGGTGGGGCATGCGGAACGCTCGGGCGACCTGCGGCGCTTTCTGTCGCAGGGCAAGAAGATCATCATCTCGACGGTCCAGAAGTTCCCGTTCATTTTGGACGAGATCGGCAGCGAGCACGCGGGGCGGCGGTTCGCGATCATCATCGACGAGGCGCACTCCAGCCAGGGTGGACGCACGACGGCCAAAATGCATCAGGCGCTGGCCGGCAGTGACGACGTGGATGAAGAAGAAACGCTCGAGGACCGGATTAACCGGTTGATCGAGGCGAAAAAGCTGCTGCCCAACGCGAGCTACTTCGCCTTCACGGCCACGCCGAAGAACAAGACGCTCGAGCTGTTTGGCGAACCGGATCCGCAGCCGGACGGTACGGTCAAGCACCGGCCGTTTCACAGCTACACGATGAAGCAGGCCATCGACGAGGGGTTCATCCTCGATGTACTCGCGCACTACACGCCGGTCGAGAGCTACTACCGATTGGTCAAGAAGATCGAGGACGATCCCGAGTTCGATGTAAAGAAGGCGCAAAAGAAGCTGCGGCGGTACGTCGAGAATCACGACCATGCCATCCGGCTGAAGGCCGAGATCATGGTGGACCACTTTCACGAACAGGTAATTGCCAAACGTAAGATCGGCGGCGAGGCGCGGGCGATGGTGGTCACCAGCAGCATCGAGCGCGCGATCCGGTACTACCATGCCTTTCGCGATTATCTGCGCGAACGCAAGAGCCCTTATCAAGCAATCGTCGCCTTCTCCGGCGAACCTGAATTCGGCGGTGAGAAGGTGACCGAGGCTTCGCTGAACGGCTTTCCGTCCGGCCAGATCGCCGATAAGATCCGCGAGGATCCGTACCGGTTTCTGATCTGCGCCGACAAGTTTCAGACGGGGTACGACGAGCCGCTACTGCACACGATGTACGTGGACAAGCCGCTTTCGGGTGTGAAGGCCGTGCAGACGCTCTCTCGGCTGAATCGCGCGCATCCGAAGAAGCACGATGTCTTTGTGCTTGACTTCCAGAACGATGTCGAATCGATCCGCCGGGCGTTTGAGCCGTACTATCGCACGACAATCTTGGCCGACGAGACCGACCCGGACAAGCTGCACATGACTTGAAAGCGGCGTCTGGACGGCTACCAGGTCTATTCGCCGCAGCAGGTCGATGAGCTGGTGCGGTTGTACCTGGGGGGCGCCGACCGCGATCGGCTCGACCCGATCCTGGACGCCGTGCGTGGCGACGTACTGCAAGGAACTGGACGAAGACGGCCAGGTCGACTTCAAGGGAAAGGCCAAGGCGTTTCTGCGCACCTACGGCTTCCTGGTCTCAGGTCCTCCCGTACGCGAACGCCGGAATGGGAGAAGCTGTCGATCTTTCTGAATTTCCTCGTTCCCAAACTGCCCGCGCCGGTGGAAGAGGACCTGTCGCAGGGGATTTTGGACGCGATCGATATGGACAGCTACCGCGTGGAGAAGCAGGCCGAAATGAAGATCGCCCTGGCCGATCAGGATGCGGAGATCGAACCGATCCCGGCCGCCGGTGGTGGCCATAAGCCCGAACCGGAACTGGATCGTTTATCCAATATCATCAAGACGTTTAACGACCAATTCGGCAATATTGAATGGACAGATCGCGACCGAGTTCATCGGTTGATCACCGAAGAAATTCCAAGTCGCGTGGCGGCCGACCCGGCCTACCAGAACGCTGTAAGAAATTCCGACGCGCAAAATGCCCGCGTCGAGCACGACAAAGCGCTTCGCCGCGTCATGACCGCGATTCTCCAAGACGACACCGAGCTGTTCAAACAGTTTGCGGACAATGAAGGGTTCCGGCGGTGGCTCACCGAGACCATTTTCGCAATCACCTACGATCAAAAAACCTCCGCCTAACCCCGGATGCACGGGATCGATTTCTACATTGCCGATGCCGATGTAGGAGCCTCTTTGGAGAAGTTCGATAGCGGCGTTTGGGCGGCAAGCCACCAGTCGCAACCGTGACGCGACTGGCGCCGGGATCACGCTCGAGTGCAAGAGGATCGTCAGGTGAGCGAGCGGATTCCGTCTTCCGACAGGGCGGCTGTCCGGTATAATGCCAGCAAGGTCGTCGCGCAGTTTACGTCGTTAGTAAGTTCGCGTAACTGTAAGTGAACAAGGAAGATGGCCGCTGCGGCCAACCTGCGTTGTCTGCAGAGACTCCGCGCCGCACCTCCCTCCTCTTTTCCTGCGTGGGGTGGTAGACGGCGGTGTCGCGGAGAACTTTTCGAGCGAAATCTTCAGAATTTCAATCCTGCCTTGAGTTTCATTGGACAAGATTAGCCGCTATGTCAGATCATTGGAAACAACTGGCCAAAATGCTTGGGGCGCCGGTTCCTGAAGATGTAGAGCCGAGCGAACAAGCCTCGTCGTCGACGGACGGCGAAGAGAACTCGACCAGGGCGGAAGCCCCATCGCAGCAACCATTCACCTCGGCACCGCCGACGGCCGTGGAAGCCAGTGCATCCGGTGATCAGCCGGGGACATCGGCGGGAACCAAGTCAACGCTGGCGGCCATTTCCTCCTCCGCCACGGCGGGCACTTCAGGAAAAAGGAAGAAAGTGAAACCAAAACGCTCGAACAAACGGTCGACGTGGGATTTTCTGGCATCGATGCTGGGGGTGTCTTCGGACGCTCCATCGGGGCAGGAGTCGGGGGCACCATCCGCTGCGGCTGACCAGCCATCGTCGGTCGCGGCCGTGGAGATCGAGCAGGCGGGAGCGGACACGGCGACCGAGAGCGGTGGCACTACGCCAGTGCCCGAGTCCACGGTTCCCGCACCGGTCGCGGAACTCTTCGAGCGCGCATCGGAGCCGGTCAATCCGGCCCTCGAGTCGATGTTTGCTGAGGTTCCCAAACGGAGTTTGGATGAAGCCTCTAGCCCACAACGCATCATCGACGATGTGGGGGATGAGGAGTCGAATTGGGGGGAAAGCGATATCACCGATGAGTTGGAGGACGACGCGGGAGGTCCCGGCCGGCGTCGGGGTCGGCGCGGTAGGAGACGGCGACGCGGTGAGATCGTGGAGCGAGAGAGTCGGGACGAAGCGTTGGCCAACGCCAGCAAGTCGAGCGATGAAGTGGACGATGCCGATTCGTTGCTGGAGAGCGCGGCGGAGGACGAAGACGCGATGCCACTGCGCCGATCGGACCGTCGCCGTCGCCGGCGGGGATCCCGTTGGTCGCCGGAGGTTGCTGAGGGAACATCGGCGGAGGAGCGAGGCGATGACGAGGTGGCCATGGAAGTGGAGATCGAGCAATCGGCAGAGGTCGAAGTGGCCTGGTCGGAAGGTGACCCCTCAGAGCCCGAGGCTCCAACCAAACGTCGCCGTCGTCGGCGCCGCGGCCGTCGCCGGGAGGAGGAAGGATCTGCGTCGAGTACCGGCCACGTGGGCGAGACGGAGGGAGACGCTGACGACGAGCTTCATTCCTCCGAAGAGGACTCGCACGCTGCGACGCCTCGCCACAAGAACATTCCCTCTTGGGAGGAAGCCCTGCAGCCAATTATCGCGACCAACTTGGACAACCACAGCAAGCAGGAAAACCGTGGGGGACGTGGTCGCGGTCGTGGCCGGAGATAACGTTCTGCCGACATTGTTGTTCGTCTTGCCCGGCAGTATGCTTGGCTGATCGCAGACAAACATCTATAACTTAAGACATAAGATGACTCGCGACGCCTGTGTGGCAGTGGCTCTCGCGAGGGGGAACCGTGAACCTGGTCAGGCCTTAATTGGAGCAGCCATAAGCGGGGTACCCTTGTGCGAGGGCCGCTGTTGCACAGGCGTTTCTTATCGTCCTCATGATCCATCGGGGTACATTGGGCGATGTACTCTCCGCAACTTCGGTGGTATCTGCCATGGATTCTTCCGTTCGTTCAAGCGAACCTGCCAACTATACCGTCGTCGCGCGGCGATACCGCCCGAAAAGTTTTGATCAACTGATCGGGCAGGACCACATTGCTCAGGCATTGAGCAAGGCGATAGAGACGGGACGCGTGGGCCACGCTTATCTTTTCACTGGGGCACGAGGAGTCGGCAAGACGTCGACGGCACGAATCTTCGCCAAGGCACTCAACATCCCCCCGGGGACGTCTCCCGAATTGGCCGCGGAAATTGCCGCGGCCATCGACGCGGGCGAGGATATCGACGTGATCGAGATCGACGGCGCCAGCAACCGCGGGATCGAGGAGATTCGGCAACTGCGCTCCAACGTCAACATTCGTCCCAGTCGATCGCCTTATCGAATCTACATTATCGACGAGGTGCACATGCTCACCACGGCGGCGTTCAATGCCTTGCTAAAGACCTTGGAGGAGCCACCGGCGCATGTGAAGTTCATCTTTTGCACGACGGATCCGGACAAAGTGCCGATCACGGTACTTTCGCGATGCCAACGTTTCGACTTTGCCTCGGTCAAGGCAACCGATATCCAGAAGCGGTTGCAGGAGATTTGCCAGCAGGAGGGATTCGAAGCCGATGAGGCAGCGCTGGCACTGCTGGCGCGGCGCGCCAATGGTTCGATGCGCGATAGCCAATCGTTGCTCGAGCAAGTGATGAGTTTCTCCTCGGGGACGATCGATGTCGAGACGGTAAACACCATCTTGGGGACGGCCAATGAAAGCCGCGTGTTGGAATTGGTCGAGCGGTTGGTGCAGCAGGATGCCTTGGCGGCATTGAAGATCATCGGCCAGTCGCAACAGGAGGGAGCCGATGCTGGGCAGTTAGCCGAACAACTGCTTGGGTTCCTTCGCGATACGATGGCCTTGGCCGTTGGCGGAGGGGAGGAACTGCTGCGCAACGCCAGTCCCGCAGCGGTCGAGGGCCTGCGCCACGCGGCACAGCATTGGGGATTGCAAACGCTCTTGGCGGCGATTCAGATCGTGGATGAAGCGATCGTACGCATGCGTTCCAGCGTCGCTGCGGTAACGCTCCTGGAGGTTGCTGTCGTGGAGATCTGCAACTTGGAGCAGTTCAGCTCGCTGCCAGAATTGGTGGAACGACTGACGGCCCGTGGAATTCCGTCCGCTGGGCAAAAAAAAAACGTTGAATCCGCCTCGATGAATTCCAGTCAGCGCGTTCCACGCCCGACGTTCACGCCGCCGCAGCGTAGTGCCTCGTCCACCTTGGCCGAAAGTGCGGCTGGTGAGGACGCCGAGAGCGGTCACCGGGGCGACGCCGTCGCAACCGATGCTGGTGTTGATCACGCGGCTCCGGTCCAGGACAATCCAGTTGAGCCAGTGCGGCCAGATAAAGAAATGGTCCGCGAAGCGACGAACGCCCCACCAGCCGCGGTTTCACCCTCGGGCAGGAATCCGCAACTTTCCGCCGGTTCCACTGCCGCTCGTGACCTATGGCACCGGGCAGCGGCTCGGCTCGAGGGGATGGTCGCCGACCTGGCCATGGCGGCCGACGCGATTGAACCGATCGACACGGATCATTGGCGGATCGTTTTTCCGCCGGGCGCCGACCACGCTTGCCAAATGTGCAGTCAGCCCGAGCGGAAGCAGGCCCTCTTGCAAGCGCTGGCGGCAGAATGTGGCAGAACGGTACGCCTGACGTTTTCCGTGCGCGAAGGGCAGCCGGTCCAAGAGCCAGTTCGCGAATCCTACTCAGCGCAGGTAGCGCGGCGCATGCGGGAACTGCACGAACATCCGTATATCAAACGATTGTGTGAAGAGCTTGATGGCGAAGTACTGCGGATCGATCTTCCCCAGCCGACAGCACGCAGTGAATCGTCCTCCGAACCGGCCGCTTCTTGAGCGGTGATGCAACCTTGACGTCGCGGCTGGCGGCGGCGTCCAACTGGCTCCGTCCTGCTCATCACGTTCGATGACCGACTTAGCTGGCAACTGTTTTGAATACCAGGGAAAGGAAATCAGGAATGTTTAAGAATCTGACCGACATGGCCAATCTACTCAAGCAGTCCACGTCGATCGCCAAGCGGGTACAAGAGATTCGCTCTCAACTGGCCGCCGAAGTCGTCACGGGGTCTGCCGGTGCCGACCTGATCCGTGTCGAAGTCAACGGCATCGGCGAGGTGTTGCGTCTGTGTATCGCCGATGAGCTGTTTCAGAAGCATGACAAAGAGTTGCTCGAAGAACTTATCCCGGTGGCGTTGAACGATGCTTTGAGCAAGGTGCGATCGTTGCATGTAGAGAAAGTCAAAGAGGTCACCGGCGGCATTTCCGTTCCGGGACTCGACGAAGCACTGGGAGGCCTGTAGGACAATCATGGCGACTGGCATGGATGGTAATTCCTCGGCAGTACGCGAGCTGATTGAGCAACTGGCGCGCCTGCCCGGTATTGGGCGTAAGTCGGCCGAGCGTTTGGCCTTTCATCTGTTGCGCGTCAGTGAGTCCGAGGCGCTCGCGCTGGCAGAAGCCATCCGCAGAGTGCGCGAAAGCGTCGGGTACTGCCAACAATGCTTCAACCTTGCCGAACAGGAGCGGTGTGAAATCTGTCTCGATCCGACGCGGGACCGGAGCCGCATCTGCGTCGTTGAACAACCACGCGACTTGATGGCCATCGAGCAAGCCGGCGTCTACCGTGGCTTGTACCATGTCCTGTTGGGACGCATAGCACCTTTGGAAGGAATCGGACCGGAACAATTGACCATCGAAGCCCTGGTCGATCGAGTGCGGAACGGCGCGTTTCAGGAGGTGATCATGGCCACCAATCCAACGGTTGAAGGGGATGGTACAGCGCTTTACCTGTCCAACCGACTGGCCGAATGCTCCGTAGAGATCACTCGCCTGGCGCGGGGCATCACGGCTGGTAGCATCCTCGAGCATACCAATCGTGAGATTCTGGTCGACGCTCTCAGCGGACGGCAACGCATGTGACGTGCCGTGGACCGCGTGCCGCCAGCGAAGCTTTGGGGGAGTGCGAAAAGGACGCCTGTTGCGGTCATCGGCACCTTCCAGCGTATTGGCGGCCGTTTTCTGGCGACGAGGGAGTGGAACCAAGGGAACCGGTCGGGGGCGAGGGAAATCATTTTCAGCGGTGGGCGATGACCTCTCTTGCGACGTTCGGTTGGTCTGCGTCGAAAAGCAGCCGTTCATGCTCGCCTGTTCAGTGGCATCCGGGACGTAATCACTGGGGGGACGGGTAGCGGTAGGAACTAGCAACCGAAATCGGTTACAATGGGGAATCGGGGAGCCTTAGCTTCGCGATCAAGCCACCTGTCCGTGGTGTGGCTAACCGGATTCCTCCGCCGTCTCTCCTACCCTCCGTTCCCGCCAAGGGTGCTTTCCGATGATGTCGCCCACGTTTGACCTGCGAACTATATTGCTGCGCCTGATTGGAATGGTCGCGACCTGCGGATGGATGTCAATCGCCGTAGGTCAAGCACCATCAGGGGTGGAGCTGTTCGAAGCCAGGATTCGTCCGGCGCTCATCGAATACTGTTTGGATTGTCATAGTACCGAGACGGAGGCCAGTGGTGGATTGGCCTTGGATTCTCGAGTTGGCTGGCAACGCGGGGGGGATTCCGGGCCGGCGATTCGCCCGGGCAATCTGGAGGATAGCCTGCTATGGCGGGCTATCAGTTATCGTGACCCCCATTTGCAGATGCCTCCTGACGGAAAGCTTCCGGCAACGGTGTTGCGGGACTTCGCCCGCTGGATCGAGGAAGGAGCGACCGATCCGAGAGCTATGGCCAAGGAGCCAGCAGATCGTCCATCTCGCGGATTGCCGGTGGAACGCGCGGCGGAACACTGGGCTTACCGCCCGCTGACGCGCCCCCAAGTACCCGGAGGAGCAGCAAACCCGATCGACGCATTCGTTTACGCCAAGTTGCGTGAGCTGGAGATTCCGGCTGCCGGTCCCGCCGCTCCCCACGTACTGGTTCGTCGGCTGTACTTCGACCTGACTGGCTTACCGCCAACACCGGGCGAGATTCGTCGTGGTGTGGCGATGATTAGCGATGGGCGCATCGAGGAATTGGTAGATCGCTTGTTGGCTTCCCCTCGCTTCGGCGAGCATGTGGGGCGGCGGTGGTTGGATGTGGTTCGGTTTGCGGAATCGATCACTTTGCGCGGATTTGTGCTACCAGAGGCGTGGCGATATCGAGACTACGTCATCGAGGCGTTTAATGAAGATCGTCCCTTCGACGTCATGATCTGCGAGCAAGTAGCAGGCGATCTGATGACGGCAACGTCGGTCGCCCAGCGGCAGCGGCAACTGATCGCTACGGCGCTGCTGGCGATGGGCAACACGAACTTGGAGCGTCAGGACAAGGCGCAATTGGAGATGGACTATATCGATGAGCAGCTCGAGGTGATCGGTCGGGCGTTCCTCGCTCAAACGCTCGGTTGCGCGCGGTGCCATGATCACAAATTCGATCCGATTCCGACGAAGGATTATTATGCTCTGGCCGGCATTCTGAGGTCGGCCGTGGGTTTGGAACATGACAACGTTTCGCGGTGGATCGAACGCCCGCTTCCCTTGCCTCCGGAGGAGGAACAGCGGTATGCCGAACTGCAGGAACGGCACGACCGGTTGGAGCAGGAATTGAAGCGGCTGGAGAAACGTTTGGCTGCCTGGGGACGTCCGACCACCTCGTCGATTGATCCCGCCACGCTTGCTGGCGTCGTGGTCGACAGTTCCCAAGCGCGACTGGTTGGGCAATGGACCGCGTCGACGTTTACCAAACCGTTCATCGCAGACGGCTATTTGCATGATGGCAATGCGGAGAAAGGGCGTAAGACGGCGACGTTCGAACCGCTCGGTCTGCGGCCGGGGGAGTATGAAGTGCGATTGGCCTATACGGCGGGGAGCAATCGTGCCTCGCGCGTGCCGGTGCGTGTTTTCAGCGCCAATGAGCAGCAGACGGTCTACGTTGACCAACGTCGACCAGGAGCTATCGGCGACCTGTGGGTTTCTTTAGGAGAATTCTTCTTCGAAAAAGACGGCTTGGCCTACGTGATGGTGTCCAACGAGGGAACCGATGGTTATGTGGTCGTCGACGCTGTGCAGTTCTTACCCGTCGACCGTGACGAAGCGGCCCACGGCGAGGCTAAAGGATCGGGAAGAACGGATAGCGCGCAGCAACAGGAACTCGCTTCGCTGACAGAGCGGCAGAAGGTGCTGCAAAAGGAGCTGAAGGAACTCCAAAACAAGTTGTCGTCCCGTCCGAAGTGCTTAACCATCGAAGAGAAGCGTCCGCCGCAGGACATTCCGATCCATATTCGCGGGGATGTGCATAATCTAGGGCAAACGGTACCGAGAGGATTCTTGACCGCCTTGGGACCGGCCCAGCCGCAGATTCCTGCGCACTCGAGCGGCCGATGGGAACTGGCGCAATGGATTGCCAGTGAAAAGAATCCGTTAACGGCTCGTGTCTATGCGAATCGCCTATGGTTGTGGCTAATCGGTTCTTCATTGGCCGGAGATCCCAATAATTTTGGGACCACCGTAGAACCTCCGTCTCACCCCGAATTGCTCGACTGGCTGGCAAGCCAATTGGTAGATCATGGGTGGTCGACCAAGTGGTTAGTGCGTCAGATCGTGTTATCCGAGACCTACGCGCGGAGTCTGCAGGCGAACACGGCGAGAACCCTGGAGCAGGATCCTGCCAATCGTTTTTTGTGGCGCGCCAATTACAAACGGTTGCCCGTAGAAGCGGTTCGCGATGCGATGCTGGCGGTCAGCGGAGAACTCGATTTGACCATGTATGGGAGCTTGATCCGTCCGGGCACGCGTGCCGATTACAACTATGTGCATGAAGGGACGCGCCGCACCGTTTATCATCCGGTGTTTCGCAACGCCTTGCCGCCCCTGCTCGAGGCATTCGATTTCGCCGACCCGAGTGTTTCGGTCGGCATGCGTGCCCGCAGTACGGTGGCCACCCAAGCGTTGGTGTTGCTCAATGATCCCTGGGTGCACCAGCGAGTCGAGGCGGCGGCGACGCGTTTCCACGAGCAGCTTGGAAGGCAATTTGGCGCGGGGAACAATGCGGCCGGCCACTGGGTAGATGCTATCTATTGGCATTTGCTCGGCCGTGCCCCCCTGGAGGAAGAATCACGTGTGGCAGTGGAGTTTCTCACCGGAGGTGATCGGCCGATGAGCAAGCAGCGCGTGCAGCGGCTGGTGCATTCTTTGGTGGCCTCCATCGATTTCCGCTATTTGGATTAACCGCACCTTGTCAACAGGAGTCAATCGGATGCGCAGCCATAAGCAAGCTTCGAGGTGCCGAGAGGAACAGGGCCAGTTCGTCGAGGAGCAGGCGTCTGCTCTGCAGCTATTGCGGCGTAATTGGTTGATGCAATCGGCCTGTGGATTCGCCGGAGTGGCGGCAACTGCGTTGGGGGCCGGCCCTGCCGGCGCCGCCGAAACCGGCTTTGCTGCGGCGCTCTCCCGTCCCCATCATCGACCGCGGGCCAAGCGGGTCATTTTCTTATTCATGCAGGGAGGTGTCAGTCAGGTGGATTCGTTTGACTACAAACCTCTGTTAGCCCGTCGCCACGGCGAAGAGATGGAGTTTGATGATGCGCGGCAGTTGGCCAAAACGGGCCAGCGGACGCGGCAGCGGCTCATGCAATCGCCGTGGAAGTTCCGTCCGTACGGGGAATGTGGGCGGATGGTGTCCGATCTGTTTCCGGAAACGGCGCGGCATGTCGATGACCTATGTTTTTTGCACGGCATGCACACCGAGGGAGTGGCCCATGGTCCGGCGACCTTGTTTCTTCACTGTGGAGCGACGAACTTTGTGCGGCCGTCGGTAGGCTCCTGGATCTACTACGGCTTGGGGACTGAGAATGCTGATCTGCCCGGTTTCGTTACCATCGCTCCCTCGTTAGGCAACGGGGGCCCACGCAACTACGGTGCTGCCTTTCTTCCGCCGCGGTACCAAGGAACAAAGATCGGAAGTGCCGGGGCACGCCAATTGACGATGGCAGGGTTGGGGGAAACGCAGACCGTCGGCCAGACGGAAACCGTGGAATTGCTGCGCGCGCTCAACGTGGCCCAGCGTCGACGTCGGGACCCCGCAGTCGACGAATTCGACGCGGCGTTGCAATCGGTCGACCTGGCCTGGCGTACTCAAAGAGTGGCACCGGAGATCCTCGATTTGGAACGGGAGACAGCGGCGACATGGCGGCTGTATGGGATGGATGATCCGCACACGCGCAGTTTTGGCGAAAAGTGCCTATTGGCTCGACGGCTATGCGAGCAGGGCGTGCGTTTCATCCAAGTCAACTATGGCGACAACTCTGCCAATCCCGCCTGGGACCAGCATTCGAACTTGCCGAAGCATGCTGAGCATGCACGTGCGGTCGACCGTCCCATAGCCGGGTTGCTTACCGACCTCAAGCAGCGGGGTTTGTTGGACGACACGATCGTGTGGTGGGGGGGAGAATTCGGACGCACACCTTATTCTCAAGACAACGGTACCGGTCGGGATCACAACCCTGGTGGTTTCACGGTGTGGTTGGCCGGTGGGGGGTTTAAACCTGGATTCGCTTTCGGTAGAACCGATGAATTCGGCTTTCAGGGGATTGAGGGCAAGGTGCACATGCACGATTTGCATGCCACGCTCCTCTACCAATTAGGACTGGATCACGAGCGGCTGACGTACCGATATGCAGGACGCGACTTTAGGTTGACCGATGTTTACGGTCGGGTGATCAAGGAAGTACTTGCCTGATTGGAAAATTACATCTTGGACGAACTGCTACCTGAACTTGGTGACAATCCACCATTCCAGATCCGGATTCCGGGCGAAGTGAATGTGGGGGTGACGCGACGCGTGCTCCGGCTGTTGGATACGCCCGCCATGCAGCGGTTGAAACGAATCAGTCAGCTGGGACTGGTGACACACGTCTATCCGGGGGCCACGCATACGCGGTTTGAACACAGTCTGGGGGTTTACCGCCTGGCATGCATGGTCCTCCGCCGCTTGCAGACATCGTGGCGACGATGGCGTGAGATGGTGACGGGGCAGCAGGAGCGTCTGTTTCTACTGGCGGCACTGATGCACGACATTGGCCATTGGCCCTATTGCCATCCGATCGAAGATCTAGGATTGGCATGGGCGCCGCGACATGAAGAGTTGGCTCGTCGCTGGCTCTGTCACGGAGAGGTGGCTGATCTGTTGCGGCGTGATTGGGAGGTGGAGCCAGATGCGGTGGCGGATTTTCTGGCGTCTCCACGCCAGAACGTCTCTCTGGGGGAATCAATTCTACGGTCGATGCTTAACGGTCCCGTGGATATCGACAAAATGGATTACCTTCAGCGGGACAGTCTCCATGCCGGTGTTCCCTATGGTCAGAATTTCGATCTGCTGCGCTTGATCGGCGCCCTTACTGTCGACGAACAGCGGCGTAGTTTGGCGATCACGGAGAAGGGAAAAACGGCGGCGGAGATGCTCGTCTTCGGGCGCTATGTGATGTTCAGCGAGGTTTACTGGCACCACGCCGTACGCAGTGCCACGGCCATGTTGCAGCGTCTGGTTTACCACCTTGGGCCTCACTGCGATACGACCGCGTGGAGGGAATGGAGCGATGTCGATTTTGTCTCTCGGTTAGGAGCGTTGGCTGCCGAGCGTCGGCCGGAACTGCTCCCCTTGCATCAAGGGATTTTCTCTATTCACCGCCGCCTTTACAAAAGAGTGCTGCAGTTCAACCATGCCGCCGCACCAGATTTGTACCACAGCCTTGCCAGATGCGAGTACTCCCAGTTGGACGGTTGGATGGTGAAGCTGGCCGAGCGGCTCGCGCAGTTGACGGGTCGTCCGTGGTCCGCATGGGAGGTGTTGATCGATGCTCCGCCAGCGAAACTCGAAGTTCAATTCGATGTCCGGGTAGCCCTCACCGGCGGGCAGGGCGATCGTTTTGTCTCTCTGGCGCAGGTTTCCCCGGTGGTGCAAACGCTGGCCACGGAGCAATTCGATCAACATGTCAAACGAGTTCGCGTATTCGTCGCTCCGGATCGCGTTGCGGAACTAGCCGGCCGAGAAGAGCAGTTGATGAAGACGTTGGACGAACTGATTCAGTCGACGTCGTGATTTCTGCCTGAGAGTGGCAGCAGGTGGCTGGGCGAATTTCGTGCGTGGCGCCGCATCGGGGGTGTGGTCTATCGCGTAATCCAGCAACAGGTGATGCTTGTGCCTGGGACGCGATCGGGGTTGGACGAGTAGGTCGGCCGAGGCCTCGTTTGCTGCCCGGCATCCTGCCTTGACGTTGATCACCGGTCGCCTGGCAACCTAGGACGAGAGGAGAAGACCTTGGTCAAAACTGCCATCATCGAAATAATCAGGTGCGAGGCAGTCACCAACAGCTTGCGACATGATCGGTGAGACGATGGACGAGAGACAGGATGCGGACGAGAAGTCACAGATCATGATTGCCGAATGGGCGTGGCAGGTGCTCTGTTGCCCACTGACCGGCAGTCAACTCCGCTGGGTCACCGACGCCGAGCTCCAGCGACTGAGTCAGCGGCAGCAGCGCGGCGAATTGCGTGATCGGCTCGGCCGAGCGGTGAAAGAGCCTATCGAAGGAGGAGTCGTCAGCGACGGGGGACGATTCTTGTATCCACTGGTCGATGGTATCCTCAGTTTGATCGAGGCAGAGGCGATCGAGATGTGACGAATCGCCGTGCCATCGGGGAGGGACGCTGAGGTTAAAAAAAAACGACCGCACCACGGCCGAGGTTGTCCCCGCTCATTCACTTCTGCCCCAATGAGTGAATGCCGTGCCGTGATGCGATCGTGATGCCTGTCTACATTTTCGTCCACGCGAGACGGCGACGCCGCCAGCGACCGGACAATTGGCGGAAATCCCCCAATGGATTTCGAATCTCGTAACCGCATAACTTGTATAGTTGATCCATCCGTCCGTGGCGGAAAAATCAGCGAGCGGTCCAACCTCCGTCGACCACCAGCATACTACCGGTGGTGTAGGAGCTGGCGGGACTGGCCAAATAGATCGCGGCACCTTGGATCTCTTGCAACCGCCCCCACCGCTCTAAAGCCACCGCGCCGACGATGAACCGTTTGGCTTCCTCTGTGTCGGCGATGGGACGGTTC
>BPJV01000013.1 GCA_026004795.1 Pirellulaceae bacterium
CGCGGCTGGGGCGAAGGCGTAGCTGGAGCGGAGGAGTGGTGGCTTTTTCAATACCAGCACGCATACAATACCAGCACGTTGCGCAAGCAAGTGTAGTTCTTCAATACCAGCACGCTGCGCAAGCAAGTGGCGTTCGGGCCGCGAGCTGTCGAGCGACGACCATTGCGGCTTACTCGCGCAACGACGAAGTCTTGGAAATGCTCAACCGATTTGGAACCATTCGCGCAGGGTTCGCCAATCCGCAAAGTTTCTGCCAAACGTATCTACGGAAATCCGGTTGCAGGAAGCTTGCCTTGGGAGGCTGTTGGGGGAAAGATTGGGTGTAGAGCTCTTAGCAACCATCGGATGCTGCGAGCAGTTGAGGACAATCGTGCTGGCTCGACCGAACATGGAGGTGCGGCAGGCCTGGGGATCAGGTTGATGGAACGCTCCATACGGTACCGTGTTACCACCTCGGCGATGGCTGCTGTCGCGGTTATCAGCCTCGGACTCGTATTGGCTCAGCCTTTCGGGGTTCATCATGCCGAATCCGTGGGCATGGCTGTCCAACCAGCTGGACACGAGGAGAGAACAAGTGAAGAGGTAGGCGATGTGCCACATGGCTTGCCGACGGCGCAGTTTCCAGCGGATGAAGGGTTGAGTAGTCCCCAGCGCCAAGCGCCCGACGAAGCGATGTTAACGGAGGAGCTGGCACAGTTAGCCGCGAAGCTTCCCCCCGTAGATCGCTTGGCTGCCGACGGGGGAGGTTTACCAGCCCCTGCATCATCGAGGCCGCGGTGGGGCTTCCGGCAATCCAATCTCGATTTGTTGATCGAAAAAGGACCAGATGTCCAGCCCGGTCCTGCTGCAAGGTTGACACCACTGGAGGAGGTGGGTGGTCGAGGTTCGCCAGCGGCAGGACTGAAAGGATGGATTCCGGATCCGGACCGGCCCTTGGGATCGGCACCTGCTCCTCGTTTGACCCTCACGCGCATCCGACAGGACATGGCAACGGCGACCTGCGTGTTGCCCTCTGGCGTGGATGGAGTCGGATTGGCCTCCGGCGCGACGGGCAGTGGCGTGGTTGGGGAGGCATTGCCCAAATCGCCCGTTACACCGTCATTCCGCGGCGCGCACCATGCCGAGTTGTTTCCGCCAACAGACGTTGCTTCGCCGCTAGAGGAACGCAGTGGCGGGGGCGGTTTGGCGGCCGGGGGTGTGGGCCGGGATCCCCAATCGATCGTGCTCCAACCGCGATTGCGGAGTACGGCTCCTCCCTTCTGATGCTGGACATTCGGTGATGGCAAAACAAGGATTCCGCCGAACATGGTCGCCCCGCCTGAGGCATGGTGGACGGCAATTTCATTGGACGAAGTCCGGGGGCGAGTTCTGCTGTGGGGCGTTTTTCAATTTGCCGGGATGTTGGATGGTCGGCGTGCTGATGTTGGTGGCCACCAATCCATGGGCTGTTTATGCGCAGTCGTCACCAGCGGACCCCTCGGAATTCCTCCAAGTCGAGGGAGCTCATATCCGGCTGATCACCGACTTACCCCATGAAGCTGAGGCGCACGAGCTAGTGCAATGCTTTGATCTAGCGGTCGAACATTGGCGGAACCGATTCCAGGTGCCTCCGTCTCAAGTGGGCCAGTGGAAGTGCACTGCCTGTATTATGCTCGAGCGGCAGCGATTCGAGCAGGCGGGACTGATATCCACCAGCATTCCCGAGTTCCCCTATGGATTTCAATACGGCGATCAGTTGTGGGTTTCCGAGCAACCGAGCGCTTACTACCGCCGTCATTTGCTGTTGCATGAGGGCACACACTGGTTCATGTGGCGGAAGTATGGCACGGTGGGGCCCCCTTGGTTGATGGAAGGCATGGCGGAGTGGTTGGCCACGCATCGTTGGGATCCCCGTGGTCCCACGTTGGATTTGGGGATCATCCCTCACACCAAGAATGAAGTTCCCTATTGGGGCAGAGTAAAACTGATTCAAGACCAATTGGTCGATGGCCAGGCCCCTTCTCTTGAAACCGTCTTGCGCTACGACACGTCGGCGCACCGCCGAGTCGAAGCGTATGCCTGGAGCTGGGCAGCGGTCTTGTTTTTCGCCCACCATCCGCAAACTCGCGGGGCATTCGAACGATTACTGCGCGATGAGCTACCGCCGGGCACGGCATCGACACGGCAGTTGTTTCGGCAGTTACAGCCTCGATGGCCCGAACTCCGCGCCGCATGGTCGGCGTGGGTAACGGAGCTCGATTACGGGGCGGACTTGTCACGCATGGCCATTTCGCTGGCACCCTGCCCACCGCTGACGACTGCTCAGCGGACAACGATCGATGCGGCAGGCGGGTGGCAGTCGGCCGGATGCTGCGTCGCTGCGGAGACGATGGTGGAAATTGTGGCCGAGGGACAATTCACTTTGGCCGATGCCCCACGTCCCTGGTGGGCGACACCGGACGGCGTGACCCTCGAGTACTATCGTGGCCAGCCATTGGGCAAGTTGCTGCTGGTGGTGCTCGGGCCGATCGATCAAGAGCCTGCCGTCACTGAACGGCTGCGGATCATCCCAGTTGGAGGGCGGGCGACGGTCAAGCTGGAACGAGGCGGCGAGTTGTTCTTCCGTCTCAACGAGGCGACGGGCGACCTGAGCGATAACCGCGGCACGATCACCATCGACATCCGCCCGCTCTAGCGTTACTTAGTCGCGCCAGGCATTCCGCGTGCCGACACCGCTGCAGTAGCCAAATTTTTTTGGCACCGGGACATCTCCTGCCAGCCGTCCCCCTTTAGCAAGGAGGGACGAGACAGCGGCGTCCACACACCGGCGCGGTCAAGCAGCGGTGGCGTTGGGTTTCTTATCTTGTGGCTCGGTGGCCTGTTTCTTCTTGTTGCGTGAATTCTCCGCGGCCCGCTGAAGCAACTCCCCAATGGCACCAATGAGCGAGACACGGATGGTATCGCGATAGATCGAATCGGGCGGAAGTCCTTCCATCAAGCGGCGGTGGGCCTTACCCAAGTTGTGATAGGGAATGCTGGGAAAAAGATGGTGGATGGCATGGTAGCGTGTCCCCACCGGTCCCCACAGTTCCGTAAACCATGGTCGGTACGGGTAATTGACGCTGTCCAGCAGTTGCTCCTCGAAACTCAGCTCGCGTCCATCCCCCATCCAGCGATGGGCGCCCAGGGTGCGAACATTGTTAATTGTGATCAAAGTCACACTGAGCAGATAAGCATGGACCAAGAAACCATCGATTAACTGGCCGCTCACGATCGGTGCCCGCGCCACCAAGACGATGCACCATAAGAAGCACAGTACTTCCTGGATTCGCATGATGCGCCGGGCTTTGGGCCCGAAATCGCCACGAGTGTAAAAGATGTCGACAACCATGCTGCTAGCATGCTTTTCGACCCATGCTTGAACTTGGGGAAAGAACCATCCGATGGGGGTGAGCAACGCGAACCGAATAAAGGCCGCAAAGGGAACCAACCAAGCGGCAAGAATGAATGCAATCGAGTGGGACGGCGGTCGGTGGCTCAGTTCCAAATACTCGCCATCACGGTCGGTGCCGTAATGCTTGCGGCGGTGGTGATCGACATGCGGGTAGTACAGGAACGAGGGGACGAGGAACGGAATCCCACAGAGCAGGTTCCACACGAATCGAAAGGCGCGAAACCCTTCTTTCGGCAGGTGCACCAATTCGTGGATGAACATCACCGCGCGCATGTAGAGCACGGCCACCAGGGCGAATAACCCTATCTTGGCTGCCCAAAATGCCGCGCCTGACAGCTCGGTCAATCGGCCCAGTTCCAGCATCACGTGAAACGCGACGTGACCAGTCAGCACGGTCAGCAGAAAATCGGTCCAATAGATCCACGGATTTGGTTTGGATAGGTCTTTTACCAGCGCCTTCGCCTCACGGATGGAAAAACGAGAACGCGGTGCCGCTACTTCACTGCTCATTGCTGCCAATACCAGTTTGGAAAACCGAAGAAAGTCGCTGCTAACGCTACATGATAATCGTTCAGGGGGAAGTGTGCCGATTTTGTCTTCGGCTCTCTTCCCCACCGTTGGTTGATCGGGGGGGGGTACACCTATTGTTCCCATCGGTTCGACATGAGCCCCTACAATCGTTGGAAATCGGATTCGGGAGCAATTCCGCCTGATTAGGACGGTTGTTTTTCGACTGTACGCAATCGGCGTGCCCATCCCTTCAGCACTGTGGCGAGCCTGCGAGGTCCGGTTCAGTAGGGAAGTACTGGGCGACGACATCGAAAAACTCCTGCCGCGTGGAGACGCGCGCAACGTGCGAGCGGAAGTGGCGTGCACCGTGTTTGCCCTGGGCGTAGCAACAGGCGTATTTGCGCATCAGTTGCACTCCTTTCTCCTCGCCGAAACGTTCGACGACCAGTTCGAAGTGCCGCATCATGCATTCCTTCTGCTCTTCCAAGGTTGGCTCGGGAGGGATTGGCTCCCCGCGCAACGCAGCTGCGGCTTGGGCAAACAACCACGGTCGTCCCAGGGCGGCGCGGGCGATCATCACGCCGTCAACGCCGTAAGCCGCGAAGGCGTGGACGACCTTTTGTGGACTGTCCAAATCTCCGTTGCCGATCAGGGGGATCGACTTCAGGTGCGACTTGATCTCGGCAATGCGGTCCCAGTCCGCGTGGCCTCGAAAGTACTCCTCAGCGGTGCGTCCGTGAACGGTCAGGGCGGCAGCTCCCGCCTCCTCGACGACGCGTGCGATTTCACAGGCATTGATGTTCTTGCGCGTGCATCCCAACCGAATCTTCGCCGTCACTGGCGTGGGATGGCATGCTTCCACCAGGCGGCTAATGATGGCGTGCATGCGCGGTGGATCTTTCAGCAGGTAGGAGCCGCTGTGGGCCCGCTCAGTGACTTGTTTGACGGGGCACCCGAAATTGATATCGACGACACTGACGTTGAATTCCTCTACCAAGCGGCGTCCGACCTTGGCCATGGTTTCTGGATCGTTATCCCAGATTTGCACTGCCAGGGGCCGAGCTTCATCGCGCACTCCCCACAGGCGGTCCGGGTGTTCAGCCTTCTGGGATTCCATCCACACGAATCCGCGAGCGTTCACCATCTCAGTGGCTTGTAGACCGACGCCGCCGTATTCGCGGACAACTTGTCGGTAGGCGTAGTTGGTAAAACCCGCCATGGGAGCTTGCAAAATGGGAGGATCCACCACCAGCGGCCCGATTCTCAGAGGCCGGACGTCAATGGCTGGAAGACTTGATGAATCGTTCCCCCGGTACCTGTCGTCGGGAGCGATGGTCAAGGTCGATCGGTTCACCATAGTAGGGTCGCCCAGTTTCGGTGGTCAGCAAGTAGCGAAGTGTTGCTCACGTTCAGCGATGTTCCTTGAGGTGGACGGGTTACGCGTTGTCCCTGAGTAGACTGTTGTCCCTCCGCCAATGGACGGTTGTCACCGTTCCCGGGGGTTGGATTTCGTGGATGCGGTGGTCGTGTCGCGTGGTGCGCCGAACGAATGGTCATCATCAATACAACCCCTCTTAATCAATGTAAACGGTCTGGCACCGTGGGGAAGGCAAGTTGGTATGCCGGCGGCCGGAAACTCCTCAACTACCGGATTCGGAGTGGGCCGAGCCAACCCTCATGATGCTCATCGGTGGGCGACCTCATGGCGGTTGGTCCGGCGGGATGGGGGCTGTACGGAGGATGGAGCTTGGCAGGGCAACCGCCCCGGAGCGAAGGGGGATCATGGGACGCGACGCGCTTCGATTGGCGCTGACGCGATGCGGCCGATCGACCGAAGCGACACGGTCCTGACTGGCCTTGCCGAGCAGGCGATCGGATGTGGAATCGGCGGGAGGCCCCCACCTCCCCGTGGTTCCTCCACCTGCGTTATGCTTGCCAAATTCCAGCCGACCGAAAGCAAAAAAATCAGCCTAGGGTTCGACCGGGCAAGTTGCTAAGATGCTGAGGTACGTTCGCGATGCCACGAACGGTGGAACCGTTGATACGAATCGGTGATCGTTTTCCCCAGCGTCATGGAAGATGCTCATGAATGGTTACGTCCGAAGATTGATGGCACTTGGTGTATGCGGCATGCTGGCTAGCGGAGTTTTTGCCCAATCTCCTGGGCAGCCAACAAGCACGACAGGCCGTGCTCCGACCTTACGTCAAGCCGTGGAGCAGCGCGTGCAGCAGCAGGGGGGACAGCCGGTCGAGGTGATCGACCCTCAGGCAGCGGTCAATGCGGGTGTCGCCCAGACGCCAGAACCTCCGTTTGCTCCCCTGACGGAAGCGGAACAAAAGTTTCTCGATCAAGTACTCGACGTCTGGGAACAGCGGACGGCCAAGATCACCCATTACGAATGCGAGTTCGTGCGCTGGCAATACGACAGCCAGCCGGAAGCAGAGACCATCGCCAAAGGGGTGATCAAGTACATGAAACCTGATAAAGGCCTGTTCCGCGTCGATCAATTGTTGGCCATCGCCCAGCGCAGTCCTCAACCGGAGTACCGCGTCGATCCGAACAACCAGTTTGGCGAGTACTGGATCTGCGATGGCCAGTGGGTGCACATTCTTGACCGGAACAACAAGAAGGCGGAACGGATTGAGTTGCCACCGTCGATGCGCGGTCAAGGGATCTATCGCAGTCCGTTGCCTTTTGTGTTTGGCGTGAAGGCGACTGAGTTGAAGGAGCGTTACTGGATGCGTCCGATCACACCTCCGGCCGGTGACGACAGTGTGTGGTTGGAGGCATGGCCCAAGCGGGCTGACGACGCAGGCAACTATTCTCGCGTGCAAATCGTTCTCGATCGCAAGGACATCTTGCCCAGCGCGCTGATCGTATTCCTGCCCAACTGGGACCCAGCAACAGGCAAGCGTCCACGGGAAGTGTACGAATTCAAGAATCGCAAGGACAGCATCGGGCTGCTCGACCAGGTCAAACAGACCTTATTCCGGCAAGAGTTCATCAACACCAAGCTCCCGTCGGACTGGAATGTCATTGAACAGCCGTACACACCGCCGCAGGACGCGGCGGTTCAGGGGCAAGGAAGCCCCACTTTTACTCCTCCGTCTCGAGTTGCCCAACCGGGACCGACATCGCCATCGATTCGTTGATGGCTGTTGAACGGTCGGCGACCGCTTCAGCAAAGACGCGTCAAATCCCGCAGCGCCACCGGTTCGCGGGAGGCGAAGGGTTCCCCGTAGCGCGTGCCGATCATCTTGCCCCAGTAAGCGGCCTCGTCCCGCAAGCGCTCGAGAAACGACGGGGCGAGGTGCTCGCGTCCGACAAGGAATTGACTCGCATAACAGGCGATGGCTGCTTCCTTCGTCTCCCATTGATCACTGATGTCGACCACGAACGCTGGTTGGGCCACATGCCGTAGATGCACGCAGTAGTAGTAGAAAATGCGTTCCGGGTGAAACGGCTCTCCGGCCATGTCCGTCTTGGTTAGCTTCGCCCAGAATCGCGCCGCCTCAATCAACTGCGTCGCCGCGACATGATCCGGATGCGCATCCTCCCAATAGGGGGCGAACAACCAACGCGGGCGCACCCGACGAAAAACTTCTGCCAATCGCCGCCGCGCTTCCAATGTGGCTTCCAGACTTCGGTTAGGCAACCCGAGATTCTCTCGCCAGGAAACGTTCAACAGCCGGCTTGCGGCGTCGGTTTCTTGACGTCGTCGCTCAGGCGTGCCATGCGGCGTCGGTTCGCCGCTGGTCAAGTCCAGGATCCCTACCTTCCAACCGAGAGCGATCATTTTGGCGATGGTGCCGCCGGCCCCCAATTCCGCATCGTCAGGGTGCGGGGCAATGACCAGCATATCCATACCATGGCGTGCTTCCATCAAACACCTTCTTTCATTACCGTCGAGCGGCCAGGTTCTCCCTCTGGATCTTTCTCAGCATCTCCCGATTGCTCATCGACCACGGGCAACAACACACAGGCCGCTTCGTCGGAGTTGCGCATCAACAGTCGGTTCTTCGACAAGGAAAGAGTATTCCAGGTCACGCCGTCGATGACGGGGACCCGCCCCAGCTCCACGTACCCCTGCGGATCGGCGGGCACGAGGGCCAAGGAGCCGTCTTCCGCCGAAATCAACAGTTTGTCCCGCACCAGCAACAGTTGGCCTTGGCGATAACGTCCACGTTTCCACATGCGTCGCCCGGTGGAGAGGTCGACGCATTCCAGGATGCCATCACTCAGCCCGTAGGCGAAGCCGTCGCGGACGACCGCGGACGTAAACTTGGTCTTCAGCACGCTGGATTCGGCCCAAATCTCGTTAACCATCCATTGTTCCCCCTCGCGGTGCACCTCGATCAACTTGGCCCCGGTTCCGTATCCCTTGGAAAGTAGGATACGGTTGGGACCGACGAAAATCGGCTGCGAGCAACTGGCACTGGCATTGCTCTTCCCCGGCCAGGGAGTGGACCACAGCAGTTCTCCGGAATCGGGGGCGTAGGCTCCCAGTTTCGATTCGGAGATCAACAGAATCTGGGGTTGCCCTTCGATGGTGGCCAGCGTCGGCGAGGAGTAACTGATCTGATCGTCGCCGCCTCGCCACAATGGCTCTCCAGTGCGGGCATCAAAGGCGATCAATGTCGCGAGGGCGGGGCCGGCCCCGCCCAATGGAATCACCACACGATCGGCGAAGACCAAGGGAGAAGCGGCTCGTCCCCAGGCAACGTGTTGCTCAAACTCCTCCTGAGTACACTCCGCCAATCGCAACAGATCTTGACTCCACAGTCGCTGCCCCGACCGCAAGTCGAGACAAACCAGCTCGCCAACCGCAGAACAGGCAAAGACACGTCCCGCGTCGATCGTCGGTGTACTACGCGGACCAGTCCCCCCCATGATATTGAAATGCTTGGCAGCGATCGCGTACGACCACAGCAACGTTCCATCGCCGATACGGTAGGCGCTCACCCATTCCTCCTCGCCGCGCTGCTCCATCGTCACGGCGACTTCTCCTTGCGTGGCATAGGCGCTCCAGCCATCCCCGATCGGCTGCTTCCACAGAATCTCCGGGGGATGCGCTTGCCAGTCGGGATTGATCGCTACCGCTTCGATTACCCCATTGCGGTGCGGCCCCAGGAACTGAGGGAAATCGAAACTCGTAGGAGCAAATAACGCCTCATCTGGGACCTGCGCTGGAGCTGCCGATTCGTCCGGTAGTGGAGGCGTTTTCTGCCAGCGGGGCAGAAAGATGGGACGGAGTTCACCATCGACGCGTTCAAAACGGAATAGAGCCGCAAAGCCAACTCCGGCAGCGATGGGGACCCAGAATACCACTCGCGCCCAGCGCCGACTGTGGGGATAGGTTTTCAGCGCCGCCACACTGGCCAACCAACCGATAATGGCCAAGATCAACGTCACGACGTTAGCCACCGCAAAATCAATGTCCGGAGCCATGTTCCGGACCAGCGGAATGGAGATCAAGACGGTCAGCACGATCGCCAAGAAAAGACGTCGCTGGCGAAATACTCTACGCGGTGCGCCAGCAGGCGTGTCCGGGGAGCGATCACTGGGGGGCATTTCGGTGATATTCATCCTCTTATCCTCATCCCCGTACTTCTGGCGGTTCCTCTCTGGTAGCATGGCCTAGCTCCTTGCGGTAGAGTGTACCCGATTGGCAAATCCTGAATATCCTGGTCGTCATCGCGGGGGCCATCGGAGGCACCCTGTTTTGGCCCCTCACGGGGTGTACCGTCGGTTTCGTTCGCGAGCGGGGCAAGACAACTAGTCAGGATTTCCTGGGGTCTTTGCTGGCAAGAACGCCTCATCCTTCATTTCTTCGTCGTTGCAGCCACCTAATGAGCAGTCTACAAGATGATACCGAGTCGATGCGGGAGGGACTGCATCGCCTGGGCGACAACATGGCCCGTGCTGTGCTGGGCAAACCTCAGGTGATTCGCTTGGTCATGGCAGCCCTGCTCGCCGGGGAACATGTCCTTCTGGAGGATGTCCCCGGCGTGGGGAAGACATTGATTGCCAAAGCTCTGGCGCGCAGTATCGCCGGTCGTTTTACCCGCATTCAGTTCACGCCAGACCTGCTGCCCAGCGACATCACCGGTAGTAGCATCTATCACTCCAACGACGGGACCTTCACGTTCAATCCAGGGCCGATTTTCGCCAACGTCGTCTTGGCCGACGAAATCAATCGTGCTCCGCCTCGTACCCAAAGTGCGTTGTTGGAAGCGATGGGGGAACATCAGGTTTCAGCAGATGGGCAAACCCATCCGCTGCCATTTCCCCAACTGGTCATCGCCACGCAGAATCCGTTCGAGTACGAGGGGACTTACCTGTTGCCGGAAAGCCAGCTCGATCGTTTCTTGCTGCGTATCGAAGTGGGCTACCCGCCGCGAGAGGTGGAGCACGAACTGCTGCACTCCCATCGCCAGGGAGAGCCGGTCGATGACTTGCAGCCGGTCGTTACGCTCGACGAGATCACGCGGTGGCAGAAGCGTACCCGCGAGATTCATTTCGATCCGACCCTTGTGGGCTACTTGTTGGATATCGTGCACGCCACCCGTGAGGCACCAGAGATCCAGGTGGGGGTCAGCACGCGTGGGGCATTGGCCTACTACCGTGCCTCCCAGGCCTTAGCTGCCGTCGATGGTCGCGATCATGTGATCCCCGACGACATCAAGGAGTTGGCGGTGCCCGTGTTGGCGCATCGCCTCGTGCCGCGAGGGACGCTTCCCGGAGCCGATCGCAGCAATGTGGAAGGACTCGTGCGCGGATTGGTGGATCGGATCGCCGTGCCGGTGTGACCGTTTCCCAGGCGATGGTGGCCGAGGCTGCTTGGTGGCTGGTCCTGGGAAGACCTACCTCGATGGCAACGGGGCACCGTGTCACCCGGCCGGCGCGCTGGTGGCCAGCGTCGAGCAAGCGTGACCGTGCTGGGCAGCACCCCCGTACACTTTTCTCGCTGACGGGAATCGCTGACGGGCATCAGCAATCCCACGGGCCACTGCCTGAGGAGGCAGGAAGGCTAGAATGTGGGAGAATGGGTAAGCCTCGTCGGCGAAGAATCGGACACCGTTGCTCCTAGAGACGAAACTCGCATCCATGTCCACGAACCTACTGCAGTCTAAGGCGACAGCACGTCCCCAGTCGACGTTCTCCCGATGGTGGCGTTGGTGGAAGCAATGGCGACGACATCATGCTGCTCGCCGCCGGGCGTTCGTTCGTTTCCGACTGACCCGCGAGGGCTACCATTTTGTGGGCATCTTGTTGTTCATCTTCCTGGGGGCGGTTCTTCGGGACATCAACTTGTTGATCCTGTTGGCCGGTGCCATGATTGGTATCGTCCTCATCCAGTGGCGGTTCAGTGTCGGCACGCTCAATGGCCTGACTCTTACACGGCACGTACCACCGTTCGTGGCGGTCGACGCCCCGTTGGACGTCGAGGTACAGGTCATCAACCCTAAGCGCTGGCTCGCCGCTTGGCTGGTGATGATCGAGGAACGGGTGGAAAAAGAAGTTCCGGGCCCCGATCGGCGTGCCGTCGTAGGACGGTGCGTGGTCCATGGGGTGCCCCCGCGCGGACACGTCCGCGGAAAGTATCGTCTGGTGTTCCACCAACGGGGCAGGTATCGCATCAGCAGTAGCACCTTGTCCACGCGTTATCCGCTGGGCCTGGGAAGAGGTTGGCGCGAATTGGAGGCGCAACATCAAATCGTCGTGCATCCACGTTGTGGCCAACTGACACCGCGGATAAACCTGCTGGTCGATCAGGATCGCACCGGTAAGAATCGATCGACTGGAACGGCAGGGGTGCAGGAAGGTGAATTCTACGGTTTGCGTCCCTGGGTCACCGGCGATTCGAAACGGTGGATCCATTGGCGGACGACGGCCCGTCTGGGGGAACTTTCCGTCCGACAATTCGAGCGACGTCAACAACGCCAGCTCGCCGTCCTTCTCGATCTCTATCACGATGGCACCGCGGATTGCGCCGAGGCAGTGGAGGCGGTGATCAGCTTCGTTGCCACCCTAGCGAATCATTTGGTACGATCGGGCCGCGACAAACTCTCCGTCGGTGTCGCTGCCCAGCGGCCATCAGCCGTTATCGATGTCCAAAGCCCTGGTTTACTCGTGCACCTACTCGACCGGTTGGCAGAAGCCGAGGGGCATCGGTCGCCGGATCTCGCCGAGGCACTGTTGAGCCTCAGCGCGCCGTTGATGCGGCAACCCCATCTCATCGTCGTCAGCACCCGACCAGCTAACACAGCGCAATTGCATGTTCATGCCAGCAAGTCGCCTGCCTTGGCCCGCCAGTTGGCTCGCAGTCGCATCCAATGGCTCGATGCCCGCCACGGTGACCTGGAGCCCTATTTTCAACACATCGAGCTGGCGGCGGAGGGGTGATCACCATGGCTCGCAGGTTCTGCCTTGACGCATTTGTTTGCACGGAGGAAAGCTCATGAATGTGGATGCTGTACAGCGGCTGCGCCGTCGCTTGACATTGCATTTCGCTGTCATCGCCAATTTGACGACCTGGTTGCTGGCCACCGAAACTCAGAGTGTGTTTCTGCCGTTGTTTATTCTCATTGTCTGCGCGGTGGCCTATGTGCTCGTAGACGTCCTGGCTTGGTTTCACTTGGGGGTTATTGGCAGCTGTCTGGGCATGACGGTCGCCTCAGGGATCGCGATCGCCAGCTACCTCCACAGCCAATTCATTTACCCTTCGGAAACGGGGCAGCTGATGGCCGTGGCAGGACTGCTAGTCTATCCGATGGCCGTTTTGTTTTTCCAACGAAAGAATCTGCGCGTCTACGAACAGCTGGCCGTCTTCTTGCTGTTGGAGATGGTGGTCGCCGCTCTGGTCAATAGCAACCTGTTGTTCGGCATCATGCTTGCTCCCATTTTGCTGCTGTGGATATCCGCCCTGTTCCTCTTCTCCCGGTATGCCACCGTGGTCGCCTGGGAACCGAGCCTGGACACTCCCATGCCCAAATTGGTGGAGCTACTTTATCGCAAACTGGTGCGATCGGTAATGGGTGACCGTCCGTCTGCGGCCGTCGCCACTGTCCCCGCGCCGGGGGACGCGATCGCGCGGACGGGGAATGCTCGCGGCAACTGGTGGCAAGCGATTCCGCTGGGGGTGGGGGCCTTGGTCTTCGCCGGCCTCTTCTTCATCCTGACGCCGCGCACTCGGCCGGGCAGCATGACCGCCGGTCTGCGCAATCCCACCACCGTCGGCCTCCCCAATCGCTTGACCTTTGGCAGTGTGGGAAGGATCTTGCAGAATCGCACGCCGGTGATGCGGGTGACCCTCCGCCACGCGGCGACCAACACCACCTATCAACTCGCATCACCTCCTTACCTACGCGCCAGAGTTTTCGACAGCTACGGTCCGCTGTCGCGGTTTCGGCGCGACGACCATGGTCGCGGAGAATGGTATTTTCGCGCCTACTCGAGATTGACCAGATTGCCAGCCCGACCGGCATTTCCCCCCGACTTTCTGACCCAGCGTGATCGTGTGGAAGTCGAGTTCACCCTCGAATCCTATGCTTCTCAACAGCTCTACTTGATTCCTCCAGCGTATTTGGTTGATCAGGAGGCGTCCATTCCGCTGCGGAACGATCCGTTGAACATGATCTTGCAACCGCTGGATGAATCGGAAATCAGCAAAGGTAAATCCGTGCGCTACCGCGTGGGTAGTTACGGATTTTCGCGTGGGCAACAGGTACCGATACTGCCGGCCCGGTTGACCGTTCGTGACGACCAGCGTATCGATGCCTTCGATTTCCAGTATCTGGTCCGACTCACCCGCGGATTCGGGCACCTGTCGCGCCTCGATGCCTATCGTCGCGAATTGCTGCAGCAGCAGGGCGTCCAGGAAAACGACTTGTGGGCGGTGGCGGCGGCGCTGGAACAGCATCTCGCCGCTGGCCCGTTTCGGTACACCCTCGACCTACCTCCTCCGTTCGAATCGGAATTGGACCCGATCGAGGATTTTGTGCTCCACACCAAACGCGGACATTGTCAGTATTTCGCCTCCGCCATGGTGGCGATGCTACGACAATCGGGCATCCCGGCACGACTGGTGGTCGGCTACCGACCGCGCGAGTTCAATGCACTGGGTGAGTATTTTTCGGTGCGTCAAAGTGATGCCCACGCATGGGTAGAAGCCTTGTTCCGTCGCACCGACCTGGAACAATCCCCCTATGCCCGCTGGCTGACCGATGCTCCCTTCTATTGGGTGCGTTTTGATCCGACTCCCGGCGATGAATCGTCCAACGCGATCCAGATCGCTGAGGACCAGGCCATCGATTTCGCGGAAAAGATCTGGAAAGATTATGTCGTGGAGGGAACCAAGTTAACAACGGCCGAAGGCATCTACGCGCCTGTCTCTGGCGAGAACGGCAATCCATGGTCGCACTTCAAATCGTGGTTGGCCAAATTGAAGGTGGCCATCCAGACCGGATCTCTGTGGACCGAAAACATGACGTTTCACTGGTCTTTGGCGCTCACCATCATCTTGCTAGGAACGATGGTCATCGGCATTTTCCATGTGACGCGCTGGTTGCCGCGGATCTCCCCACGCCTTGCCAGCCGTTTAGGGATGCAATCACGGCACGCAACGATCCAACAGGCCTTCTTCCTCCGCTGCATGCGTCTGTTGGCCCGCGCGGGATGGCAACGCCAACCACAGCAAACGCCGCGCGAGTTCACGCGCATGGTCGCGGAACGGCTGGCTCAAGAAGGAAACGCACCGGCGAAATCGGCGTTGGAACGCCTCACTGCCTACTATTACTACAGCCGTTTCACTCCCGAGGGTACCCTCTCGACGGCAGCGATGGCAGAGATTCGGCAAGCCCTCGAGGTTCTCGCTCAAGCCGTGGAACGTCGCTCGGGCAAGGCGAGATGAAACGAGCACGTTCCTCCTGTCTGAGCAACCCCGCCATCGATGTTGTGGTGAGGATTCCGCCAGCAGGACCTTCCCCCTGGTGCTGCTCTGGTCAACCCTCGCTCAGCAAAGCTTCCACCAAGCTAAGCAACACTTTCGGGTCGTAGGGTTTGGCAAGAAAGTAGGCTCCCCCCGCCGCTCGCGTGCGCCGAATCACGTCCCGTTCTCGCACGCTACTGAGCACCATGATCGGCAACCCCCGCCGACAAGGATCAGCGTCGATGGCGTCACACAAATCGAGTCCGCAACCATCGGGCAGTTGAATATCGAGAATAGCCAAATCGACGCGTTCCTGCTGCAGGCGTTTCCTGGCCTCGGCCACGGTGCGGGCCGTTGCCACCTGCAACTGCACCTCCGCCAGGTGGGCTTCGAGCAATTCCAATTGCAGCGCATCATCCTCCAACACCAATACGCGTTGGGGACGTACCGAGCTCGGTTGAGCGGTGAGTTGAGGAGCGATCGCGGGAGAAAAGCCAAAGGCCGGTGAATGATCCGCACCCAGTGGGGCTTGCATGGGAACCGTCTCCTTGAAAAAAACACCTGACGGCTGTCTGTCCGCCTGGTCGGCCGTGGTGGATGCCCCACCCCGTGGTGGCATCTCCCTATCGGCACGGATGACCGCGGCGGTCTCGCCAGCACACGTTGTTCGCTCCCTGCCGTTGCTGGGAACGGAGTGTTCCTCAGGAACTGGAGAGGCAGCAAACCGATACAGGTTGGGAATACCGACGGAATCGTAGCATGCGGATTGGCATGGCGCTGCTAGAATCGCTTGCCTGTAGCACCTAGGAAGGATGCTGGTGGTGCGCCGTTGCGGTTCCTGCCGTTCGTAGGAGAGGAGCTGAATTGGCGTGCCGGGGGGATTTTGCGGATGCTGGAACATGGACAGGCTGGCGACGTAGCCGCAACGCTGCCGCCCAGCGCCCCCGGTGGTGCAAGCACGTCGCCTAGCAGGCCAATGCGCCGGAGCCAGACCGTGCCGCGCCGTGTTGCCCAAACTGTTCCCTGGAATGTATGCCGACGCGCCATGCACGCAACTTGCCCTGACCGTGGCTTACCAGGCGAGGCTTTCCCTATCACCCGATGCCGAACCGAACTCAACCCAATCGTCCTCAGCCGGCATGGGGCGCGCTGCTGTTGAACGCTGGCCATAGGTGCGGAAGTGCGGGGTGGTCAACCTTACCTTGATCCACCCCCAAGCCGGCGACCTGCTCCCCGCGGCATTCCTGTCGCAGACCTTCACGACGGCTAGTAGCGCTCGCTTGCTCGCCCCCATGGATCAGACGATTTGCAGCATCGACAGAACCCTTCCGGAGGCGGGTTGCGAATACCCACTAAGTAGCATTTTTGCCAAATCGGTGCGGCATGCCTTGATTCCACTGCGCACCAACGGCCAGAATGAAACTGGCAGCTTGCGGTGGGGTAATCCCCATTAATATGCGGTTAACAACGTCTAGTTGCTATTTTCCCGAGAGAACAAGGGTTCCTCTGGAGGGTTCATTACCTAAGGCAGGCATTCGCAAACAAGAAACATAGTGCGACATGACGAAACACTTGCAGAACTTACGATCGGATCTGCTTTTACGGGGAGAAGCACATGTCGGCAGATTGGTATTACATCAAGAGTAGGTTTTTTGGCAGGCATAAACGGGTCGGCCCCATCTCCGAGTTGGAGTTGATGAAGCTGATTGAAAAAGGCGAGGTGCGCCCGGATACCTTGCTGTCCAGCACTTCGAAAACCCATGGCCACTGGGTGGCGATGCGCGACATCAAGCCAGCCATCAAGCACTGGAAGAAGCATCACCCGGACGCTGCCGCCTGAAACGTCGCCCGTTGCTCTCGGATCGATGCGACTGCTGCATCGCACCGTCCAGACGTTTGTCCCTAGGACAGGTACAGCGAGCAAGTGGACCGGAGTTTGGCTCTAGCTCCGTCCTCGGGAACAACTTGCTCCGTTCCCCGCTTTTGTTCCCTACCATGGGGGCTCGCACCATGCAGCTGATTGGCTTTACCTTCCTCGGATCGGTTGGTGGGGCAGGAGAAGCATGACCTGCCGCTTCACCACTGTCCCGCCTGAACTCACCGGCTGCTCGTCGTCGTGCGCAATTGCGGCGGTGTGTCGACGTCGATCTCGACTAAGCGGTTGATGGTGCCGTCTTGTTTATGCAGCTCGAAGGCATCGTACAACTGGCCGATGGCGGTGCGTGCTTCGAATCTCAAGGTGTCTCCATCGACGTGAATGATTTGGTAAAGCTGCGTGTCCTCGGCGATGCGTCTCATGTAGGGAAGACGCTGGTTGTTGTACATCTTAGGTCCGCTGACCGACACCACGTAGACGGTACCTGCTTGCGCGTCGATGGTCTGCACGCCAGTTGCCACATTGGCAACAGTTTCCAGACGAAGTGGCTCCTTGTTCTTATCCGCAGCGGAATCTGCCGTCACCCCTGCTTCCGCTGACGTGTCTTGGTCCTTCTCACGGATGCCGGGCACATCGAACCCCGTGCGGGCGTAGGTATGGTCATGGCCTTGGAGTACCAAATCGACTCGGTACTTATCGAAGATCGGTTTCCACAGGGCGCGCAGGTGCGGATTGTCACGGTCCTTGGCCGCCGAAAAAATGGGATGGTGGAAGGTGCAGACCACCCACGGGCTGTCGTTCTCCGCCAGTACCTGCTCCATCCAGGAAGCCTGTTCTTCGAGCAATTCATTGCTATTGAGGCAAATGATGCGCAAGTTGTGGTAAACCAAGGTGTAGCAGGTTTCCTCGGTACCCGGTGGTCCATGTTGTGGAAAGGCGAACGTCGGACGCCAATGCTGCGAGAGGGTACGCGGGCCAAGCAAGTGCTTCTGATACTCGTGGTTGCCAGGTACGGCGACGCTGGGAATCATCGCGTTCAACCAGCCTCCTGCGCCGAACCATTCTCCCCACTCCGCATCGGCTTCAGCGCGATTGATCAAATCGCCGGCGTGGATGATGAAGGCGGCGGTGGGGGCATCGCGGTGGGCTTCGCGAATAACCCGTGACCACATGGATCGGATGTTATTCTGGGCGTCCCCGAAGTAAATAAAGGAAAACGGACGTGGCTGATCATCGGCCGTACGGAAATGAAACCACTCGCTCCAATTGGTGCCATCTCCCACGCGGTAGGCGTAGACGGTACCCGGCGTCAAACCGGTAAACTCGACGGTATGGAAGTGGGCCGAGTTGATGTCGGTCTGCAGCACCTGCGTGTTGGCGACGACCTGGCGAGCATCTTGGGTGAAGTTGGGATTCGCGCTAGCCACCGCGATTTCGGCCTTACCTACCGGGACCTCAGTCGATGTGCGCCAGGTCACCGCCTGGGTGGTTCGCGGGTCACCGGTCCAGGTCAGCACGATGCGATCGGGCATCGCGGTTGGCCGATACATCTCCGCGGCTTGCACTTTGGGCACTGGATGTTCATGTCCATCATGACACGAACCGCACGTGCCGTGGGCGAGGGTGGCCAGGAACACTAAACAACATAGTTTGCTGACGCATGTTTTCATGGTTACGACCTTACGTTCAGTTTCCGATTCCTTCTCGAACCAATACCAGCCTACTTCTTCTGTGGCAGTCCCAACGTCGTCATGATCCCAGCATCCTTCAAGGAGATGGCGCTGCGGCCAGGCGTGCTGACGGCAGGTAATGCAACTCAGGGATCTCAACGTACCACCGCCATTGAGACTGGGGAACGTCCCACGGTGGCCATCGGAGAGGTTCACGCTGGGATAACACCCATGTCCTGGTGTCTACACCAGCCTGCTGCCGCGATAAATCGACATTGGGATCGACGAACAACTCGGGCTTTCTGCCGTTCAGAGAGGTGAGCACCAAGGCATAGACGGCCGCCGCATGGCCGCTGTTCCGCTCATATTCCTTCCCCAGGAAATGAGCCAACTGACGGATAAGTTCCGGATCGCGAGCAAAACGCTCGGCCTGCATCGGAGACAGGTACTTCATCAATGGCGCATCGATGACTCTACCATTGACCTTATCTTCAATCGCATAACCGATAGCCACCTTTTTACCCCGCAACATCATCCGCCACGCAAAGTAGTGTCCTTGCTCGGTCCACGAGGCATCCCCCGGATACAAGTGGTGTCGCAATGGCCAAACACAATGAAATGCGACATAAGTAGACATCAAACCAACCGCCAGTCTGCGACAGAGCGGAACTTGTTCGGGCTGTCTCTCCTGCCGCCATCTGTCGGTGATGGGAGCCGTGGGCTTTCCCACGAGCCGAAATGCTAGAGATAACGTTCTCACTGGCCAGTCTGGTGCAAAAAATATCGTGGTCGCCAAAATCATCATCCAGGGAAAAATGTGAATGTTGAATAAATAGGCATTGGCGCAATGAAAGATGATGGCTGCCATGAAGGCAGGCTTGCGCATTGCCTTGCTGAGCAGGGCAGGCACTATCAGCAGATCGAAAAGCATACTCACCCAGGCAAGAACCATGGCGGTGGTGGGACTGGCAAGCCAGGCCCCAACCACAGGCAGATGCGATTTCGTTGCCAGCATCATCGATAAGGGAAACCCCAGCAACCATTCGCCGTCGATCTTCGCGACTCCACCGAAAAAATACGGCAAGCCGACATGGAAGCGCAGCATCCACAATGTCCAATTCGGTATGCCGGCCTCCGTGCCGCCACGCCACCAGGCATCGACGGCCCAACAGTTGTTCAAGGGCATCCAGGGCAACCACCAACTTATCAGCAGAATCAGGTAGTAGTGGTTCTGATAGTTGGCTCGGTCCAGCAAAAAGACATAGGTGAATCCCACGGCCAGAAGGGCGGCGGCCACGCGGTAAGCTAACCCCAGGGCTACCATCAGTGACAGGACAAGCAACCCGGCAAAATGCCCTACCATGGCCTCTCCTGGCCATGGCTGCACCCACCCGAATCCCGGATAGGTGAAATGGAATTCTGGCACGATGTACCACGCATGCACGCGTCCTGACACCAGGTAATCGGCAGCCCATTTCGCCATCAGCAGCCCAAAAGCGATACGGAAAAAAACGCCGCTATAGGCTGGCCGCAAGGTGTAGGCGTAGGAGCACCATCGCGCCAAAACCTTCTCCCCGAGCGAAGCATTTCGACGGCGGCGCTCGCCGGCTGTTGTCATGGTGGATCCCCGTCGTAACACGGTGAAGCACACTTGGCATGCTTACGAACGCATCCGACCGCCGAGTCGAAAGGACAACTCTTTGGTCTGCCTCGTGGCCTTTATTCCCACTATCCCCAATTCCATTCCAGGGGGCCACACTGAGCGGTTCTGATTCCGCACCGACCTCAGGGAACGGGAGAACGCTTGTCCGCACAAATCGCGACGCAGGCCACTCACCACACGTTGGACCAGCCGCCAGCACTCGCCGGAGCCACGGATGCGACGCCCTCTGGATTTCCATCTCGATCTGCGTTTCCTGCGCCTGGCGGCTATTGTAGCGTCGAGCAGCATCCGCTAATGAAGGGCTTCTAAATACTGCGCTAAGAATAGATGAAGAGCTTTTTGTCGAATTCACTCTTCATTTATGGAGTATTTTTCTTAATGAAATATTTTCCTGAAAAGACTCCTGGGTTCTTGAGTGCCGCGTTAGAATCCTGATCAGTTGCTCAGCGGTGCGAAGCAAGTGTGGGAAGCCAGTCGTTCCGGCAGGCCGTCGCCTCCGCGTGAGTTGGTAGATCTCAAGTGATCAGGAGGAAGATGATGAGAAGAGCGCAGACAGCACAGCGTGGCTTCACGTTGGTCGAATTATTGGTGGTGATTGCCATCATTGGCATCCTCGTGGGGCTACTGCTGCCGGCAGTCCAAGCGGCCAGAGAAGCCGCGCGACGCATGCAATGCAGTAACAACGTCAAGCAGTTGGGGTTGGCCCTGCACAATTACGAAGCAACCTACAAGCGGCTGCCGGTGGCGATCTGGGGAGAGAACCCCAGAAACAACTTCAACGGCGGCAGCAGTTCGTTCGACGATGATGGTTACGGCTGGATGGTCTCCATCTTGCCCTTTGTCGAACAGAACAATCTTTACAATCAACTTGCCAGTCAAGGCCAGGGGACGAACTGGGCTCTGGGGACTCCGGGAGCCATTCAGCTCTACTGGGAGGCCCATCGCAGCGGTGACTGGGCTCCACCCATCCCCGGTGGCGAAACGGTGATCTCGTTTTATCGTTGTCCCTCATCGGGGATGCCAGAAAGGGTTCCACAAACGTTCAACATCCCCGGTACGGTGGGTGGACCGCCGCCGATCGAGCACGAGTGGGCAGCAGGTTACGCGACAACCAGTTACAAGGCGGCTGGCGGAAGTTGCTACGGCGACGACGGCATGATGCACAAACTGTGGGAGGATCCCGGTATCGGTCGCACTTTTGGCATGGTCACCGACGGGCTGAGCAACACGCTGCTGGTTGCCGAGTCAGATTACGTCACCTTTTCTAGCGGAGCGCGCGGCTACAACGGCGATCTCCCTGTCCCTTTTGATGCTTTTGGGGACCCGGAGCCAGAGGACTGGCCGGTGTGGATCGGTGGCGCGGGAACTGACGAGGGAGTGCGCATCAATGGCCGCACCAATTCGCCGATCAACTGCCGTTGCTCACCCACCCAGATGGTCCGGGCCATCAATGACGACTGCGCCTTCAGTTGGCATGCCGGTGGATGCACCATTGCAATGGCCGATGGTTCGGTGCACTTCCTGAGTGAGAATCTCGATTCCCAAACTTGGTGCAACATGAACTCTATGCGCGATGGCCAAGTACTCGGTGAGTGGCAGTAAACGGAGGACCGGCACATATCCGCCCGCTCACCTTCGTGGCGATGGAGGTGGGTGGAGGAGCAGGCCAGCTGAGCAGGGGGCGTGGCAGCCGAGCGCCACGTGGGAAACCGCTAGGAGGCATCGTTTCGCGAGCTGAAGAAGGAGTGTATCCGGTCATGTATCGTCGAATTATTTTCGCGTGTGGAGGTCTTCTGCTGATGGGGCTGACGGGGTGCGCCGGCGACGGCGATTTCCCCACGGCCCCAGTGACCGGCCAAGTGCTGTGCCAAGGGCAACCCGTTCCGCACGCGATGGTGTATTTTGAACCGTTGCGGACAGGGAAATCGGCCCTCGTGGGCAAGCCCGCCTTTGCCATGGCTGATGAAAATGGCAACTTCGTGCTGGGAACCTACTCTCTGGATGATGGGGCAGTCATCGGCCGCCATCGCGTCCGTGTGGACCCACCACCCCCAGGAAAAAATTCCCCCGGATGGACTTGCCCATGCGAGATGGATTCCAACAAGGACGTGATGCAAGTGGAGGTCATCGACGGTGAAAACAATTTCGTCATCGAACTCCCCAAAGCTTCCCGGCGCAGTCGTCGCTCCTTCGACGACGAGGACGAAGGAGAAGGGGACGACTGACATCGAGGTAATCTCACGTACCGCTTCATCGCTTGAATCGGTTCCATCGGTGCCCAGGGCTCGATCTCAGTCCCCATGCTAGGGAGCAAATGGGCGAGCGTCCTCTACTCGAGCATGCTCGCCAGGCGATCCAATGCGACCATCAATTGGTTCCATTCCACCAGCAATTCGAACGTATCGAATTGCGCGGCATCGGGCCGGTCAAAGCCGATTTCACTAATGTGGAGCGTATTTCCCAGGACCATGATTCCTTGGAGGACGCCGAGTTCCGACTTTTCTTGCGGGGTTAACTCATCCTCTTCGTACACGGGCACGACTTGCTGCATCGTACGATGGATCACCCACAGCGCCGCCTTGTCGGCTTCGTCGGCGTCGACGACCATCCGCACATTTCCAGATTGGACATAATATTTCGCCATTGGTAACTCCCTTGATGACTTGCGATTCCTATTGAGCTCCTATGCTGCCCCCGACACGGGCGGTAGCGACGGATCGTCAGGATTGTCTGAGCGACAGGCCGGTTGGACTGAGCTTCCTCGCCTCCGACAGTTGTATCATCGCTGGGCGGTGGACAACTTTGGTCCCAGGCAACCAACCAATTTTGGTTTATCCTCGATGATCTGGTGCTCGGAGCGGGAAAAAACTGGCTTCGTTTGGGAAACTTTCTGCCACCCTCGGGGGTTAGAACGAGGTAGAGGGACCGTCTGCGCGTTGGATTTTCCGATCTGCAGCGGTGGCCGCTGGAACCGAGGTCCGGAGTGGCCAGAAATCCTGTTTTTCTGGCGGCCAGTAGGCGTTACTGCTGACGGACAGGCCGAAGGAAACTAGACTAAAGCGGAGGTCGAGTTGTAGGCTTCCCCTTTCGTCGCGGTTTATCCGCCCTCCCCCTGAGTCACCCATGCATTTTATCTTACCAGTTGACCTTGCCAGTTGACTTTGTTCCCTCTGCCGAGAAATCGGATGCCACGATCAGGGCTGCCGTTGATCCAGAACGGACGGGAACGCAGTTCAAGGTGCTCTGGAAACAATCGTTTTCATCATTGATTCTTCGGAGAACCTATTCATGCCGGCACGAACAAACCGTGTGCGTCGCGGCGGTCGCATCTTGTTGATTGCGGCCGCATTGTTGGCCGTCGGAGGCGGCGTCGCTTGGTTGAGCTATGGACTGCTAGGATTGGGCAGCAGCAATCGCCAGGAGGACATCATCACCGCAACGGCGACTCGTGGCCCTTTTGATCATATTGTCCTCGAGCAGGGGGAGGTGGAGAGCAGCAGCAACATCGACGTCATTTGCGAGGTCAAGTCAACTGGCGGCGGCGGTGGTGGCGGGATCCCCATCCTATGGGTGATCGAGGAAGGAACTTATGTCAAGAAAGGGGACAAGCTGGTCGAGCTTGATGCGTCGGCGTTGGAGAATCAGTTAAAGACGCAGAAGATCGCCGTCGCCAGTGCCGAGGCCGCCGTCATCAGTTCTGAAGCGACGGTACGCACCGCTGAAATTGCTTTGCAAGAGTACCTCGAGGGCACCTACTTGTCCGAGCGCAAGACCATTCTTTCGGAGGTAGCATTGGCAGAGCAGGAGCTGCGCAAGGCAGAACTCAATTTGGCCAGCGCGCAACGGTTGGCCGCCAAAGGCGTCATCAAGGGGCTGCAGATCGAGGCCGAACAATTCGCGGTCGAGAATGCCCGCAATAAGCTCGAGGCAGCTCAAGCTCGATTGAAAGTACTGGACGAACTGACCAAAGAAAAGAATCGCGTCCAGTTGGAGAGCGATATCGAAGCGGCGAAGGCCAAGTGGAAGTCGGACCAAAGCGTGTTGGCGGAAGAGATGGACAAGCTACGGGAGATCGAGGATCAGATCGCCAAGTGCGTGATCCTCTCGCCTGCCGACGGGGTGGTCGTCTATGCCAATAAGTACAGCAGCCGTGGCGGTGCAGAGTTCGTCGTGGAAGAAGGTGCTGTGGTCCGCGAACGCCAAGTGATCATCAAACTGCCAGACCCCTCCAAGATGCAGGTCAAGGCGAACGTCAACGAGTCACGGGTAACTCTTATCTCCGAGGGAATGCCCGCCAAAGTACGCTGCTCCGCAGTTCCTGGAGAAATGCTCGCCCGCGTGAAACGCGTGAACAAGTATGCCGAGCCCGGGAGTTGGTTCAGTTCGTCGATCAAGGAATACGCCACGTTCATCGAGATTATCGACCCGCCCCCCGCGCTGCGGACGGGAATGACGGCAGAGGTTCAGATTTTCGTCAACCAGATTCCTGATGCTCTACAAATCCCAGTCCATGGCGTTTATGAGTATCGTGGGCACCACTTCTGCCTGAAAAAAAAACCTGAGGGGGGATGGGAGACGGTGGAGATCAAGATCGGCGCTACCAATGACAAGATGGTGACGATCGAGGAAGGATTGCAGGAGGGGGATCAGGTCGCCTTAAACCCCCGTAGCTTCCTTCACCTGATGAATCTTCCCGATGTCGAGGAAGTGACTGATCGAGAAAAAATCTTGGCGATCAGCCAGTCGGGTACTCGGCCCGGCAACGGCAATGCCCAGGACGGGCCAAGCGGCCGAAATCGAGCTGGTGGTCCGCCTGCCGCGGAGGGAGATGCCGGCAGCCCCAGTGGACCTGGGGGACCAAGTCGCGGAGCCATGGACCCCACGGCAATCGTGGATCGAATCTTCGCCAACGCCGATGCCAATGGGGACGGTACCATCGGCAGCGATGAGGTGGGGGCGTTGGACGAACGAATGAAAGACAGGGTCGCCGAATACGATACCAATGGAGACGGAGCGCTTAGTCGGGGTGAAGTGCTGTCTGGCCTGCGCCGCCGCATGCAAATGGGAGGTGGGCCTGGGGGCGGCCCCGGTGGTGGCCCTCGACGCGGACCGCCGGGTGGTGAATGATTCTTTTCGCTCCTCACGAACAGAGGCCCTCTGTTGCAGGATAACCCTTACCAAGTTACCACGGCTCACGGATTTTGCATGGCTGGAACGACCGTCAAGAACGCCTGTAGTATTCGCAATCTGACCAAGGAATACGTGCTGAAGAGCGAAACGGTGCGCGCCCTGCGCGGCGTTTCGTTTGATGTTCCCGAGGGCGATTACGTGGCGATCATGGGGCCATCGGGTTCTGGCAAAAGCACACTGTTGAACCTCCTCGGCTGCCTCGATCAGGCAACCTCCGGCGAGCTGTATCTGGGAGAGGACAATGTGTCGTTGATGACCGATGATGAACTGGCAGAGATTCGCTCGCGACGCATCGGCTTTGTCTTTCAATCCTACAACCTCATACAGCAATTGACCGTCGTAGAGAATATCCAGGTACCGCTCTACTACCAAGGAAGGTTGGGTGCCAAGGACCGCCAACGATGCATCGAACTGGCCAAGCGGGTAGGGTTAGGAAACCGTTTGGACCATCGCCCCACGCAGTTGTCTGGTGGGCAGCAGCAGCGGGTGGCCATCGCCCGCAGCTTGGTCAATGACCCGTACTTTATCTTAGCGGACGAGGCAACCGGGAACTTGGACTCCAAGACCACCGCCGAGATCCTCGCCTTGTTTGATGAACTCAACGAGGAAGGGCGCACGATCATTATGGTGACCCACGAGGATGAAGTGGCGGAACGGGCCAAGCGAGTTATTCGGTTGCGCGATGGTTTGTTGCAGTCCGATGAGCAGAATGCCCCCGAAGATCGTAAAGCAGCGGCAGAGCGGGCCATGCAGTTGGCAACTGAGGTAGCATAGATGCGCCGTCCACCTTGCTTTTCTGGTATCTCTTTCCCACAGTGTCGGATTCCGCCATGCTGTTTCTTCGCACGTTGAAACTTGGTGTTAAGAGCTTGATGCTCCACCCGCTCCGTTCCCTGTTGACGGTGCTGGGGATCTTCATCGGCGTGGCAAGCGTGATCTGGTTGCTCGCCATCAGCGAAGGCATCAGTCGTGAAGCGCAACGTCAGATCGAAAGCTTGGGAGCCGACACGATCATGATCCGCTCGGTGGAACCCCCCAGCGAGAAAATGGCCCCCTCGGGAGTGACGCCTTACGGATTGACCCGTGAAGAATTTGACATGCTGGTGCGAACCATTCCCACCCTGCGCACCGCGGTGCCCATTCGTGAAATCAAACGGACCTTCAAGTACAAAGACCGTCAAATCGAAGGACGCTTGGTGGGCAGCACCCCCGACTACGCTGAAGTGACTCGCTTGCAAGTAGACCGCGGGCATTTCATCACCGATGCGGAGAATTTTCTGCGAGAACCCGTGTGCGTCTTGGCTTCGGATGTCGCAGCGCGTCTGTTTCCCTACGAAGATCCGATCGGCAAACGGGTTTATCTCCCCGAACACACCGATTATTACCGCGTGGTGGGAGTGCTCAAGTTCCGCAATGACTCCGCCGCCATCGGTGGCTCGATGGAAGCCCAAAGTTTCCGTGATGATATCTACATTCCCATCAAAACGCTGCAACAGCGTATCGGAGATACCGTCGTACGGCGCGCCGGTGCGTCTTTCAGTGGAGAGCAGATCGAACTCAATCAGATCACGCTCACCGTGCAATCGATCGATGATGTCAAACCAACGGCCGAGCTGGTTCAGGCGGCTTTGAGCCATCATGATGCTATGGAAGATATTCGCGTCATCGTTCCCCTCGAACTGCTCGAGCAAGCACAAACGACACGGATGATGTTCATGGTCTTCATGGGATTGGTAGCGGCAATTTCCTTGCTCGTCGGTGGAATTGGCATCATGAACATCATGCTGGCCACGGTAACCGAACGCACCCGTGAGATCGGCATCCGCAGGGCGTTGGGGGCGAAGCGCCGTGACATCATCTGGCAATTTTTGGTCGAATCGGCGGTGTTGAGTGTCGTGGGAGGAATCACCGGCATCTTAGCCGGCCTGGCGTGCCGTCCGGTAATCGTCTTGGCCCGCGACTTGATTTCTTCTGCCTATCCGGAGACCATTGCCGCCCTTCCGGAGGTGGTGCGCAATGTGACTCCTACCATCGTTCCCATCTCGATTCCCATCGCCTTTTTCATCTCGATTGCGGTGGGCATCATTTTTGGCCTGTTCCCCGCTGTTCGCGCAGCTCAGATGAATCCCATCGAAGCCCTGCGGCACGAGTAACTCGTTCCCATCCACGGCGCACGGTCCTGGCCCTTCCCGCCGCCGGCACGATATTCCCAAGTCGTCGACTCCTTCTCCAACCCGGATTGCCGATCGGCTAGGCAGCGAGTGTTTTTTCGCCACCTGGTTGGCACGTCAGGTGAGACCGAGTTGCGCAGCGGTCGACTGCCGACTGGCCGGCATCCGCTGGGGATCAAGGAACGCCGACCGCTTGCCGACGGCCTGCCGATGGTCAATGGACTACCGGCAGGAGAGGACTTTGGGCTGCAGATTCGTAGTGGCTTTTCCGGACGAGTGTCCTTCCCAGCCATCGGCCACTTCCGCCGCGAGATGTCTCCAGCTGGTGGGTTGCTATCGGTTCGCTAATCAGCCGACATTTTGCAAACCAGCTGCGATTCCTTGGATAGACTGCAGAATTGCATCCCGCATCCACTCGCGTGCTTGCGGGTCGGATTCCCGACGCAGGCGCCGTAACAGTTCGACCTGAATGAAATTCATCGGATCGACGTACGGATTGCGCCGTTGGATACTATGTTGCAACCACGGTTCGGTATCGAGAATCCGCTCACACTCGGTCACCTCCAGCACCCGACGACACGTCAGCTGGTACTCGGCCTCGATGTCGGCGAATATCTCACTCTCCCCATCTTGGTCGCACAATTGCGAGTAGAGTCGCGCGATGTTCATGTCGGCACGTCCCAAGCCGACGTGGACGTTGTTCATTAAGGTATTGAAAAACCGCCAATGTCGATAAAGCTGGCGCAGCGCCTCGGCTCCATGCTGCGAGATCCACGTATCGAGGGCGGTTCCCACGCCATACCAACTGGGGATACCAGCGCGTGACTGCGTCCACGCAAATACCCAAGGAATCGCCCTCAGATCGGCAATGCTCTCGGTCTTTTTGCGTCGCGCCGGACGGGAACCGAGGTTCAGTTCGTCGATCTGGTCAATGGGAGTGGTCGTCTGGAAGTAACTCACAAAGCCAGGCCGTTCCACCAACGAGCGATACTTGGCCATGGCTAGCCGGGAAAGCTCGTCCATGATCTGCCGGTTCTCTGGTTCCCTCCCCGGGTCTTCTCGATCGGGCAGCGATTGAAAGATCGCGTTCAGCAATTGCTGCAGGTGGCGAAAGGCGATCTCGTAGTGGGTGTACCTCGACGATACGACCTCTCCCTGTTCGGTAAACCTGACGCGTCCTTGCACCGACTCTGGCGGAGCGGCCAGGATGGAGCGATTGGCTGGGCCTCCTCCGCGGCCAATCGAGCCGCCCCGGCCGTGAAACAACATCAATTCCACTCCGGAGGCGGTACAAACCGCTGCCAACTCACGTTGGGCTTGGTAGAGCATCCAGGTCGCAGTCAGATAGCCGCCGTCCTTGTTGCTGTCGCTATAACCGATCATGACTTGTTGCTGGTTATCCCGCTGTCGGAGATGTTCCCGATACACCGGATTTCCGAATAGCTGTTGCATGATCTCTGCGGACCGCCGTAGATCATCGATCGTCTCGAACAACGGCACGATATTGACTCTGCCCACTAGATCAAATTGATGCAAGAAGAACAGAATCTCCAGCATGTCGGACAACCCGTGCGTCATGCTGATGATGTAGGTTTGGATACACTTCGGGCCGAGCCGTTCATGCGCTGTGCGAATCAACGGAAACAGATCCGCCACCTGCCGATTGTCGCCGCGTAACCGCGGTGCCGGAACGATGGCAGGTTGTCGGATCAGACGGCCTAGCAATTCGATGCGTTCGTTTTCCTCCAAACGGCTATAGTCTTCACACTCCCCTGTCTGTTTCAGCCAGGCGGTGACAGCCGCTTCATGCCGTTGGGAATGCTGGCGGATATCCAACGTCGCCAGATGGAACCCAAATACTTGGACCCGACGCATCAGGTTACGTAACGGTCCGTGGGTGAGAATCTCACCGCGATTCTCCAATAAACTCTGTTCGATCTTGCGCAGGTCGTCCAAGAACTGATCAGGGGTCTCGTAGGCCAAGCTCGTCGCCTGGCGATGGCGACGTCGATTCCATGGTTGCGAGTGCCATTGCAGTGTGGCTCGAAGACGTGCCGACATGATCAACAGTTTTTGGCGATAAGGTTCTTGATCGAATCGGTCCAGCACGGCGCGTCCTTCCCGCGAGACGCTGCTCAACTCCTGTTCGAGCTCATGTAGGAAAGCGGGTGAGAAGGAGGCACGGCTTTTGGACGGACTGAGCATCTCGTACAGATGGTGCACGTCATGCAGATACCGATTCAAGACCGAGCCGACCTGGGCGCGCAGCGCATCCTCGGTGACTTCCGTGGTCACGAACGGGTTGCCATCGCGATCTCCCCCAATCCAAGACCCGAACGTCAACAGGTTCGGTACCGCAATAGTGGAATCCGGAAAACTCGCAGCCAAAGATGCCTCCAGTTGCGCGTAGACCTCTGGCACCACGTCGTACAGCGTGTTTTCGAAGAAGTACAGCGCCGTATTGCGAACCTCGTCCATGACCGTAGGTTTGCGTTTTCTCCGCGTATCACTCTGCCACAAAAGAGTGATTCCCGCGCGAATTCGGTCCACCAACCGCGGGTGCTCGTAAATACGAGTATCTCGACTGCGGAACTTCCACAATGCCTCGGACAAGGCGTGTAGAATGCGACGAATCGTATGCCGCTTGGCCTCGGTAGGATGCGCGGTAAACACGGGTTCCACCCGCACATGTTGCAGCCAATCGCGCATTTGCGTGGCGGTCACGCCGTGGCTAACCAACAACTGCAGCGCCTCATCGATCGACTCGTCCATGGGCCGATGATCGCGCACCGCCTGTTCGCGCCGATCTCGCAAGATGTCGATCCGCTGATGCTCCTCCGCCAGGTTCACCAGCGAGAAATAGGTGGCAAAGGCCGTGATGATATCGGAAGTCATCCGCGGATGGTCGGCAATCGCCTTGACCTGCTGCAGGATACGTTCTGCCGCCGACTCGTCCCCCTCTCGCCAATTCTTGGCCTCCAGGCGAATGGATTCTTCGATATCGAAGACTTCCCGCCCTGCCTGTTCCTGGATGGTCTCCCCCAAGCGATGGCCAAGAAACTTGATATTCTCAGATAAAGGGTTCTTGCTCATGGTCCGTCGGTAATCCCTGCGTGGCTACTCGTCTGTTCCAGAGTCAACGTGGCTCGCGTCACCATCCTTTGGCGACGGGCCGTTTCCACGCAGGATTGTCGATCGTGGCCCGCCATCTCGTCAACCGCTGCCAAGCTCACCGGACCTCGGTTTCCATCGCTGCCACCAGGAAAAGGGAGCACAGCGCCTGAATTGAAAGTCGGTTCGCAATGAACCCGTGCCCAGGGAATCGATGTTCCTCGGCCAGGTAGGTTGCCCCAGAATGCGGCCGCCCGCCCACATCCATGGAGCATTCCCCGCAGGCGTTGATGCTCCTCGGCTGGTAGGCCTTACGCCGACGACTCAATCTTGACCGTCTTTCGTTAATAGGGCGGAGAGCATCTGCCGATCGACTCCCACCGCGATGGCGTGCACCGCGCCGTCGGCGCTGACGCTGTTGACAATGCCTCGGTGAGGTGTCCCCGCCATGGCATCCAGAAAGGTATCCAAGTCCAAGTCGTCGATCGCCATCCACGGGACGGCATGCGCTGGCGCCACCTCGACCACCAGCAGCGTTCCCGAAGTGCCGTCGGTGATTTCTTGAATCGACACGCTTTTGCCTCCTCCGGGAAAGACTCCTTGGGGATCGACGATGACCTGGTAGGTGGTAAGGTTCGACGCGGGAATCGATGGGCAGTTGTAAATCGGGAGCACTGTCTCGCTGAGGGAGAGGTTCGCTGGATCGTTCCAGGGCTTCGAAAGGTCGATTTGATTGTAGAGCGCTTGCTGGCCCAAATAGGGGAGAATCAGCGTCCGCCAACTGTGCAGCTTATTGCCATTCTCGTCGACGGTATAGGCGGGCGGAAAGGTCCCATAAGCGCTGGCGTAGTTATGCAGGGCGAGACCGATTTGCTTGAGATTATTTTGACACATGGTGCGTCGCGCCGCCTCACGCGCTGCCTGGATCGCTGGCAACAGCAGCGCTACCAAGATGCCGCTGCAGACCAGCAACGCAAACGCACTCCCACCGAGCACCAAAACAACCAGCAACGTGCTATTACTCTTGCTGACAGGGGGCGGCGGCACCTGCTCGTGCGGCGTTTCACCGAATGGATTCTCGTTTTGCATTGCAATGCTCCGGGCGTTCAACGAAAAAACAGAAGCGGGGCGACTGGTCGGCCCAGGAGCCATTGTACTGACCTGCCTTCGACGACGAAATGGTTCGCTGCAGAAAACAGGCTTAGCGCACGAATTACCGGCGTCCACGCAATTGCTCGAGCTGACCGCGTAGCTGTTCCAAGCGGCGCTCGAGCCTGGCGATTTCGGCTTCCAGCTCGACTGCCGAACGCGGCGGATCTGCTTCCCCCTGTTCAGCGGCGGAAACCTCCGTGCCAGCGGATGAATCACCGCTGTGCGTGTCGTGCTGCCGCAGTTCTTGCAGCCGCTCCAGCGCTCGCTGCCGCAGTCGCTCCTCGAGATGGGACCAAGCTTCCCGCTGCTGACCAAGCCCGCCCGATGGCTCGGCTTGGGCCCCGCCTGTATCGGATTCTTCAGCCCGTGCAACCGGAGCAGGGCTCAATACCGCCGGCGGCCCTACTTCGAAGAATTCGATCATCGGGAAATCGGTTGATGACGGAAATCCTGCCGCCGTCTGATGCAACATGTCGATGAGGCGCGCCAGTTGATCCGGTGGGACGTGAGGGCGAAGCTGCTCGATAAAACGCTTGTACGGAGGTGGAAGCGCGTGCCCGGTGTGTTCCACCACCGGTCGCGTGGACGGTAGGATCGCCAGTTGCAATACCTGGTCACGGCGGCGGACGATAGTGCTAACGGCTCGGTGTGTATCAGCATCATCGGAGCGGAGTACGGCGACCAGGTCCTGAGGCTGTTTCAAAGGCACGCCGTCGGCCTCCAGCAACACGTCGCCCGGGCGCAAACCTGCTTTGTCTGCTGGACTACCAGGCGATACGGCGACGACAAACACCCCGTCGGACCCTCCCAGGAATGTCGCCAATTCAGGGTGCAAAGATTTGATATAGACGCCCAGCCACTTTGACGGCGCGGGAGGCGAAGGTGATTTGGTGGGAGAACCTTCTCGGGGACCGCCCACCTCCTGGCCAGCCGCAGCCGGTGCGTGTTGCGACTTGCCCTGCTCGGTCTCGGCAGAGGGGGGCGTGGAGCGGCTGTTGGATACCTGAGGCCGGCGGGAGTGATCCGGAGCCGCATCCGGGGGACCTGCCAGTGCCGGCCAACACGTCAGTATCGCACTGAGCACGGGCACTGTGATGCCAGGGATTTCTCCCCGCCTTCGGCGTGGAACAAAGCTTGCCCACATGGCACTCGGTCCTTTCACCAGCGTGGTTAATACGAGAAAATGTTCGGTTCGATCCGCAGACGCTGCACGGGGACCAATGCTTTGTCGCCCTCCTCCAACTCCATCAACATCAATGACTGCTCGCACTCCATGCCGATCAATCCCTGCTCTTCCAACGCACGGAGAATCTGTGGAGGGGCTGACGGCAGGGGAACGATTTGATCGCTGCTGGCATACCGCTGCAGGGGGGCTTCCAGAGGGGCATCGAGATTGTCGCTTGACGCCTCCGATGAATGGCCGGCGATGGTTGCCGCGGGGGCGCGACGAGGCGAACGGCGCTCACCCCCGCGTACTGCTTCACTCGTCAGCTGAGCATCAGGCCTCGGTGATTCGCTCAGGTTGGCCACCAGCTCGCTGCGCGCGGGTGATGCCTTGGCGGAGCGCTCCGGTGCCAGCTGAGAAAACCATACCGGAACCTTCCATCCGGCCGTTAGGCCAATCAATAGCGTGGCCGCCAACACGGTCCATCGTTCCACCGTCCGAAGGGGAACCGCAGAGACTGGCGAGACCGTCTGGGTATTCGCCGCGGGAGACACCGCGGGCTTGGTCTCCGGAACGTCTTCTGTGATGGTTGGCTTCGTGGCGTCCTGCTGGAGCGCCGCGATCGCTTGCAACTCCTGCGCGAGTGCTTGCTCTTCGAGAAATGCCAACGCGCAATCGCGCCAAAACTCAGGGTGCGCCTCCAACCACTCGAGCATCTGCCGATAGGAGGCATCCCGCAATTCCCCGAGCACCAAGGCATCGATCGCTGCCTGGGGATTCTCATGCGGATCGATCAGTGGATTCATCACTCTCATCCTTCTTGGTCAAAACCTCACGCAGGGCGCGACGCGCCCGATGAAGACGACTTTGCACGGCGCTGGGAGTCATCCCCAGTCGCTCAGCGATCTGGCCATAGGACAGCCCTTCCGCATACTTCAACATCAATGATTGCTGATCTCGGGGGTCCAATTGCTCCAGTGCATTGCGGACTTTCTCCTGGCGTTCGGCAGCAAGGAGGAATCGAAGCGGATCATTCTCCGCGCCGAACTCCTGGCTCTCTGCCCAGGCTGCCGCGCGCTGCGCCAGTTTCCGCCGCCTCCCGGCTTTGCGTCGCAACTGCATCATCTGCCGCATGGCCACCTGATAGAGCCACGCGCCCACGTCCCGTACCGGCTCAGGCCGCTGGGCCTGCTGCGCGGCTGCCACGGCGACCTCTTGCATCACCTCGTCCACTTCCTCCCGATTGCCCAACCGCGCCAGTAGTCGAGCACGTAACCGCGGTTCATGCTCTTCTAGCGCTTCCAAGGGCGAGGGTGGTTGGGAAGTGGAACGGGGCGTCATGCAAGGGCCTTTCCCTTCTTGGTAGGGATCCTCGACAACGGAACCGGAGAACCATTGTCTTGGTTCATGGCCATCTGTACCGTTGCCGTACGAGATGTCTTGTTGCAATTCAAGGTATGGTTCTCCGCCAGCTCGCCCAACATCGGAGACCTCGTACTCCTCTTCCGTTCAGTGTAGTCGGCAGCTGCCTGTCGTGACAAACGCCCCTCAGCGGGAAGTCTACGAGGGCGGGACCGATCCCTCACCGTGTCGGTCTACTGGGCGCGTCAGACTGGCTGGCCGAGGACGCAAAGGCGGCCGACGCCATGCCATCGATCCACCGGCACAGGTGCCCTTGCAGTCCATCCGATGGCCTTGCCCACGCAACTCGCACCAAGAACGCTACGGCCAGGTGGCGTCGGGAACAATTGGGCAAACGGTAATCGCACAACATCACCTGCCGCCGAAGAGACGCCACACGCTATGGCTCCGCCGCCCCTCCTCTACGAGAGCCCCTTCCCACTGGCGAGCCACCTGATCCCCTGTGGTGCGCCGAGCCAGCCGGACCGCCTCTGCGGGATTACCAGCCACTCGTTTTTCCGTTTTTCGGAGCTGATGGTGCTTAGGCCGCCCGGCCAGCAACGCCTTCGCTCCCCGCGGCGCAGAAACCCTGTGGACCAATGGCTTTCGAAGACGAAAAAAAACGCTACGATACGGCCAGCGGTTTAGGCTGAGATACCCAATCCGACCAATGTTCCGGGCGGCAGCCGTTCCAGCATCAGGAACCGTGGCATTGTCTGGGAGGGATTGCCGGCAATCCGCCGATGGTATCCAACCGATTTCGATTCCTAGTAGCGAACAGGTTACGACATGGGTATTGAGACGAGGCAGTTCGGTAAAACGCGCGACGGCGAAACGGTGACGCTGTTCGAATTGAGCAGTTCAGCAGGGGTTCTCGTGCGTGTGATGGATTACGGAGCGATATTGGTGGCGGTGGAGACGCCGGACCGAGAAGGCCATCGTGCCAATATCAACTTGGGGTACGACGAGCTGACGCCCTACTTGGGCAAGCATTCTTACTTGGGGGCCACCGTCGGGCGGTTCTGCAATCGCATCGCCGGAGGAAAATTCACGTTGGATGGGCACGAGTACCGCTTGGTGACCAACAATGGGCCCAACCACCTGCACGGTGGCACGGTAGGGTTTGACAAGTTAATGTGGTCGGCCGAGCCTGTCAGCGAGGAAGACCGCTGTGGCGTGCGGTTGAGCCTCGAAAGCCCCGACGGTCAAGAGGGCTATCCCGGCACGTTGAATCTGACCACCGAGTATTGGCTCAGCGACGACGGTCGGTTGACCACCATTTATCGCGCGACGACCGACAAGCCCACGGTGATCAACATCACCAACCACGCTTATTGGAATCTCGCAGGCGTTGGCTCGGGTAATGTTTTCGACCACCAATTGCGGCTCGACTGCCATCGCTACCTGGAGGTCGACCCGACACTGATCCCCACGGGACGCATTCTCGATGTCGCGGGCACACCGCTCGACTTTCTCGATTTCCATGCCATTGGAGAACGGATCGAGCAGTTGCCGCAAACCAAGGGCTACGACCATTGCTACGTGATCGATGGCCAACCGGGAACGCTGCGGCGTTGTGCAACGGCCTGGCATCCCCAAACAGGTCGAGCGATGGAAGTACGGACGACTCAGCCCGGGGTGCAGCTGTACACAGGTCAAAATCTAGGGGGGGGCTACGAGCCCTACTCAGGATTCTGTTTGGAAACTCAACATTATCCCGATTCGCCCAATCACCCTGAGTTCCCGTCGACGCGGCTAGATCCAGGAACGCAGTTTGAAGAGGTGACTGAGCACCGGTTCTTCGTGTGGCAGTAGTCATGGCCCTCATGCCCCTGCCCTACGAATCCTCGCGCTTATCCTTTGCATCCGCTCGGGGGGCCTTGCGCGCAGCGGCGAGGCGGCGTACTACTTCGTCGACGATGGTACCACCAAGAATGACGGCACCAATTACCGCATACTCGATGTTGGTGGGAATCCAATCGATGAGGGTGATCGAATTGCGAAGCACTTGCATGACCGCCGCACCAATCACCACCCCTAGCACCGTGCCTTCGCCGCCGCGCAGACTGCACCCGCCGAGGACGGCTGCCGCGATGGCATACAGTTCATAGAAGCTACCGAAATCGACCGGCTGTGCGCTGCCCACATCGAGCACGAACAGCAGGCCGCCCAGCCCACTGAGTGCCGCGCAGATGACGTAGGCTACGATGACCATGCGCTGGGTATTGATACCGCTGAATCGTGTCGCTTCTTCGTTGCGCCCCAATGCTAACAGGTAGCGACCGTAGACGGTATAGTTCAGAAAGAAGGCTGCCGCAACGGTGACCACCGCCAGGATGAGGCATGGGTTGGGTATGCCGAATTCCGTTCCCGGCAACGGTATCTGACCTTGTGACAGATTGCGCAACATGGTGTAACCACCTCGAAAACCTTGCGTCTGATCGTTAACGATACCGCGTGTCAAACCGCGATAGATCAACAGACCGCAAAGGGTGACGACGAAAGGTTGCAGTCGCAATTTGGTGATCAGCAGGCCATGGCTCAAGCCGATACCCAAAGACATGATGGCCACGATTGCCAAAGCTGTAGGGGGGGATAGCCCCTGCTCGACGAGCATCCATGGAAACAAACAGCCGACCAGGCAAACCACCGAACCGATCGACAAGTCGATCCCCCCCGTGATGATCACGAAGGCGGCGCCGATGGAGATGATTCCGAACAAAGCACTGCGCCGGATCAAGTTCTCGATGTTGAACTCGGTCAAGAACCGGTCGCTCAGCAGTGCCGTAGCGACGCAAACGAAAACCAATAAGCCGAGGATGCCGAGAATCTTCTTCATGGACGTCTATACCCCCGTGGTGGCCGCGGTGTTTCCGGTGGCCAAATGCATGATCGCTTCTTCCGTGATCTGCTCTCCCACCAGCTCCCCCATCACCTGTCCTTCATGCATCACCACCACTAAGTCCGACATGCTGATCACCTCTTCCATTTCGCTGGAAGCAAATAAGATGGCCACACCACGCTCGGCCAGCTCTTCCATCAATCGGTAGATCTCCTGCTTGGCGCCAATATCGACCCCTCGCGTCGGTTCATCCAGGAGCAGGCACCAGGGATCCATGGCCAGCCATTTTCCGATAACCACTTTTTGTTGATTTCCTCCCGATAGGTTCTGCACCGCTTGCCGAGGACTGCTGGTCTTGATCCGCATGGCATCGATCATGCGCCGCGTATCCTCGGCCTCACGACGTCGATTGAGGATGGCACCAGCGATCTTGTGGCGTGCCAAGCCCGGCAGCCCAATATTGGTACGTACAGCCATCGGCAAGATCAATCCCTGCTGCTTGCGGTCCTCGGGGACCAAAGCCAATCCCGCCTCGATAGCCGCACGGCAGCGTCCGGTAGGCAGCAGCTTTCCATGCAGCCGCACGTGGCCGGCAACGGGGACATCGACTCCGAAGATCGCCCGCAACAACTCACTGCGCCCGGCACCTACCAACCCCGCCAGACCGACCATCTCACCGCGACGGACGGTAAGATCGACCGCGTGCTGCGGCCAGGCCTGCGTGCGCAACCCACGGACCTCCAGCACAGGTTCTCCCACCTCATGAGGGCGGCGGGCATAAAACTGACTGATGTCCCTACCAACCATAAGTTGCACCAAAGAGTCGTGGTTGATCTCATGCCGTTGAAGTCGCCCGGCAATCTCTCCGTCACGCAGTACGGTTACCTCGTCTGCCAATCGCTGCACCTCCGCCAGGCGGTGCGAGATGTAGACGATAGCGGCTCCCTCATCGCGCAACTTGTCGATAATGGCAAACAGAGCATCGACTTCCCGCTGCGAAAGGCTGCTTGTCGGTTCGTCCATGATCAGCACCCGTCCGCCCACCGACAGCGCCTTGGCGATCTCGACCAATTGTTGCTGAGCGATGGTCAGTTCGCCGACAAGCGTATCGGGAGGGACATTCAGGCCAACCGCATCCAAGTATTTCTTGGCATCTTGGCCGATGGCGGCAAAGTCGATCGTCCCCCACCGTCGCGGCTCGCGCCCCAGAAAAATGTTGGCTCCCACATCGAGGTTGTCGCACAGATTCAGTTCTTGGTGAATTAGCGCGATGCCATGTCCTAATGCAGCTTGCACCGACCTCAGCTCGACCGGGCGTCCGTCGACCAGCAATCGTCCGCTGTCAGGAGCCAGCACACCGGCCATGATCTTCATCAAGGTGCTTTTCCCCGCGCCATTCTCCCCGATCACGGCGTGGACTCGCCCCGGCCGTATGGCCAGCGAAACTCCGCGCAGGGCTTGCACTCCCCCGAATCGCTTGGTGACATCCTCCACTTCCAGCACGGGGGCAGAGGACGTGGGCTGTGCGTCACTCATTTCCCACCCGCTGCTTCAGTTCGGCCCAGAAGGCTTCCACATTGTCTTGGCGTATTTGACGGGCAGGGATATCGAGTACCTTCGACTCGGGTACCCCTAATTCGACCAACGTCTTGCCGCGGCAGAGCCCGGCCAAGATACGGACGCTTTGGCGGCCATATTCATAAGGATTCTGCACGACCGTTCCGTGCACCGTGCCATCCACAATCCCTTGCAACGTTTCCTCCGCTTCATCGAAGGCGATCACTTTTACCTGCCCCAACTTCCCGGCTTGTTTGAGCGCTTCCAACAACAGAGGCGGGTTGTAGGCGAACAGGCCTACCATAGCGGCCAGATCAGGATGCCGCGACAACGCATCCTCGGCATTGGCCTTCCCCTTCGCACGATCGAATTGATCGGTGTACGTTCCTACGATGTGCCAGTCCCCTTCCTGAATCTCACTTTCGAACGAGTCCCGGCGATCGGGATCGGCTGGCCTTCCCAGAATTGCATCCACGGTTCCTTGCCAACGTCGTCGCGCATTGTCCTGTTCCAAGCGTCCGACGAAGATGGCGACCTTCCCGCCGGACGGAATCGCCTCTCGCACCAACTCTCCGCACATCCTTCCTGCCGTGTAATTGTCCATGCCGATATAGCACAGCCGGTTGGACTTGGGGGCATCCGAATCGTGCGTGATCAGCTTGCAATAGCGAGCCGCTTTGTTCAGCAAGTCTGTCTGATTGTCCGGATCGATGGGGCTGATAGCGATTCCATCAATGCCCTTGGTAAGCAAATCTTCGACAATACGTTTCTGATCGGATATCCCTTCGGCGGGCATGTGAACCTCAACCTCCGCGTCGAATTCCTCGCCCCCCTTTCGGACCCCTGCTTCCGCAATTACCCAAAAGGAGGCGACTCCATTGGTGACAAAGGCAACCTGCGGCCTCCCGCTCTCCGAATTTCCTGCCGAAGAGGTGGGGTTCGAATTTTTGCAACCGCTAATCAACAACGCCAAAGCAACGAAGCCAAGTGCAAAGGAATAGGAACGCCACATTGATCGGATCCTTTGGTTCGACGAGAAAAACACGATAGCTCACTTCCATCGAAGGTGGTTGAGAACAGGTGAACACCGTACGGTAGCGTGGTAAACCACCAATATAATGCAACTATAAAGCAGCGTCCTTAGGTTATACATCAGCACTACCAAATCGTTTGGTCTAGCGCGAGACGCCCCCGACGATGAGACTCAGCATGCGTGACAGCACGACTCAGGCGTCTCCAACGCCGACTGACATAGGAAAACGTAGCACCACGGCGAAACGTGGAAGGAACACCAATTCCACGATGATCCTGAGGCTGGCAACGTACCAGCTTGTTGACCATGTACCGGACGTTTCCACGAACATTATGCAGTGTAGCGAACAACTCGGGTGGAAGGCCGCCGAATGTGCTCCTGACTTGGGCGGATGCCCTGGGCGATGGCGAGCTACAGTACGGCACCCCGGAGGCGAAGGTGACGCTCCCCTTCTTGATTAGCTGACCAGCGAAAGGATGCGATTCTTGGCCCCCGCCCATGCCTGCATCATCGCGGGGCCCGGGGCAACCACGACGTCCCGTCAATGCTGCGCGAGTATGCCCTGTCGGGCAGCATCTTCCAGCCCCCGAGAACTGTTCGACGACGTGGAAGTTGATGCGGAAGAGGGGCACAATCTGTACTGCGACCACCTGGCAGACGGTGGCTTCCGCGAAAGAACGTCTGAAACAATTCAAAACCTCCAGCAACAGTGCGTCTGGCCATCAGGGGATCAATCGATGATCGCTACTCCCATTGGTTCGCCCCAACGGGAGTGAGACTCTTCCCTCGCCCCAGCAGGGTGAGATGTTCCGCGCTGGCTTAGACATCCAGATTGCGCACCTCTAAGGCATGTTTCTCGATGAACTCACGGCGCGGCTCCACCTTGTCTCCCATCAGCACGCGGAACATCTCATCCGCCGCAGCCGCATCGTTTAGCGAGACCTGCAACAAAGTTCGATTGTTGGGATCGAGCGTCGTCTCCCGCAGTTCTTCAGGATTCATTTCTCCCAATCCTTTGAACCGCGTGACCTGCATGCCTTTCTCACCGGCCTTGCGTACCGCCGGAAGCAGGGCGCGCAGATCGTCCATACCGATGCGATTTTCATCGCGATACAAATAGAACTTCGATTCCGTACTTCCAGTGCGTACCTCGGGGATCAAATCACGAACCGTAAACCCGAATTCCGCCAAGCGACTCAAGCCAGCATTGATCGTCTTTACTTCATGCAGCTCGGTGACCACGGCCGGTAGCGTATCGGCGACATCCTCACTGTCCGACGAAGGCTCATCGACCGATTCGGTGTGCAGATTGTTTTGCTCGATGAACGCTTCGAGCGACTCACGTGTAAAAAACCAATGGGTATCATTGCCCACGGTGAGCATGAACACAGGCAGCTTGTTCTCGGCTGAGATGCGTTCGGCGTGGGCTTTGAGACTGATACCACGCTTTTCCAAGGCGACCATCGCATCTTCCATGTTGGCTAGGCAATCGCACAGCGCGCGCATCAAGTCACCTTCGATGATCCGGCCCCCTTCGATCTCCAACCGGCAGTCGCTGAGACCACGCTCCAGCAACTGCCGTTTCATATCCTCCTCGGTCTGGACGTAGTAACGAGTCGACTTGCCTTGCACCACGCGAAACAACGGCGGCTGCGCCAGGTAGACATGCCCGGAAGCGACCAATTGATACATCTGCCGATAGAAGAAGCAGAGCAGCAGCGTGCGGATATGGGAGCCGTCGACGTCGGCGTCGGTCATGATGACGACTTTGTTGTAGCGTCGCTTGGAGATATCCAGATCTTCGCCGATCCCGCAGCCGATCGCCTGAATCATGCTCTGCACTTCTTCATTGTTGAGCACTTTATCTTCACGACTCTTGTAGGCGTTGATGATTTTCCCCCGCAGTGGCAGGATGGCCTGAAACTCTCGAAAGCGTCCCCCCTCGGCACTGCCACCGGCCGAATCTCCCTCCACCAGGTACAATTCACATTCTTCCATCTTATTGCTGATGCAGTCGCGAAGCTTGCCGGGCAAACCTCCGCCGCTGAGCGCATCTTTGCGCTTGCGCAACAAGTCCTTGGCCTTGCGTGCAGCTTCCCGGGCTTCGCAAGCCAACAATGCTTTGCGCAAAATGGTCTTGGCCGTGCGGGGATTCTCTTCCAGGTACTTCTGCAGCGCGTCGCCCACGGCTGCGTTGACGATTCCCTCGACCTCGCTGTTGCCCAGTTTGGTTTTGGTCTGGCCTTCGAACTGGGGGTGCGGTACCCGCAGGCTAACAACCGCAGTCAATCCCTCGCGGAAGTCGTCACCGGCTGGCGTAAGGTCCTTGAAAATGCCTTCCTTCCTTCCGTAAGCATTCATCACCCGGGTGAGGGCGGAACGGAAACCAGAGACATGCGTTCCCCCCTCGATAGTATTGATGTTGTTTACATACGAATGCACATTCTCCGTGTATTCGTTGCAATATTGCATGGCGATCTCGTACCGCACGCCATCCCGTTTTCCTTCGATCAAAATGACATCCGGGTGCAACGGTTCGCTGGCGCGGTTCAGGTGTTCGACGAATTCGACAATCCCCCGTTGATAACAGAACTCACCCCCCTCGCCGATGCGTTCATCGTAGAACGAGATGTGCACGCCCGCATTGAGGAAGGCCAACTCCTGCAGTCGTTTGTATAGGGTGTCGAAATCGAACTTGGTATTCGGGAAGATACTCCCATCCGGCTTGAAGGTGGTCTTCGTTCCATGTTTCTTGGTGGGGTGCCCCTTGATCACCGGCCCGGTGGGGATCCCGTACTCGTAACTCTGCGACCATACGTACCCGTCACGGTACACCTCCACTTCACACCATTGGGACAGGAAGTTGACCACCGTCACCCCCACCCCGTGCAATCCGCCGGAGGTTTCGTAAGCCTTCTTCTCGAACTTGCCACCGAATTTGAGTACCGTCATCACGCCTTCCAGCGTGCTGACCTCGCGGCCAAGCTCTTGCGATAGCTGCTCGTGACGGGCCACAGGAATGCCTCGCCCATCATCCTCGACGGTAACCGAACCATCGGCATTGATCCGCACCGAAATGTGCTTGGCATAGCCCGCCATCGCTTCGTCGATCGAATTGTCGACGACTTCGTAGACCAGGTGATGCAGCCCCTTCAAGGTCGTGTCACCGATATACATGCTGGGCCGCTCGCGGACATGATCCCGGTCGCTCAAGTGCTTCAATGCGTCGGCATCATAATCGGAACCCTGAAAGGCGATTTCGTCGTCCTGGTGCTGGCTATCTTCTTCGTTGACCATGCGCTCTCCCAACCTACTACCAGTGCCGCATCGTGGGGCATCCCGCCTCTTCGGTAAGACGAGGGATGGGGGTGCCCCGATTATTGCTGTGAAGCCCCGATTATAGCAGTCCCGCCCGACTTTGACTGCTCCCTATCACCGCCCCTCCGCCTCACCCTCCCCCCAGTTCATCCGAGTCTGGCTAATGATGGTTCTAGCCACACCTTCCATCTTCCCAATTGGTGCCAAACTGCTGTGGAGCGGCACAATGATCTAACTCCGGACCTGAGCCCGGAGTTGAGTTTCGAGTCTCATATTAGCCGCGAAGCGGCGGGATGATATAACTGCGGGCGCAAGCCGGAAGTTGGATTTGCGTACGCCTACCAGTAGTGGAATTCGCCAGAATTCCCCTATACTCAATAGGATCGCAGGGACGGCATGAGCACGCCCCAGCTGCAATGGTGATCCTTGCTGATCCGCCTGCGGGGCGTCCCACAATCGTCAGGGCAGCAATTGGCCCCGCCGGGGCAGGGCCATGAAAGCCCTGGGAACACGAATGCCCAACCATCCGAGCCCTGAAAGGGCGAACCAGTTCTCACGCGTTCTCGTGTGGCTTAGCGCCGGTGCCAATCTTCTATTTCTCGGTTCTCGTTGCCCGTTCGCTCCCCCACCGATTCGGTTGTCACACTCCTCGGCCAACTTGTTCAATCTACAGACAGGAGACTTTGCGATCCCGACGATCTCTCCTAAGATGCCAGAGTGACGGTGGAAAGGCGGGTGCAAGTCGCATCCGCGGTACATCGATCCACCTGGTCACTAGAGTATTCCCCGATTGAGAACCCACGGCCGATGTCGGAGCAACTTCCTTACGATTCTTTCCTCCTGGTTTCCTTCGGCGGTCCCGAGGGGCGCGACGACGTGATGCCATTCTTGGAAAATGTATTGCGGGGCAAAAACGTTCCCCGCCAACGCATGCTCGAGGTCGCCGAACACTATTACCATTTCGAGGGCCGCAGTCCGATCAATGAGCAAAATCGTCAATTGTTACGCGCTCTGGAAGAAGAATTTCGTGCCGCGGGAATCGAATTGCCCATGTATTGGGGAAACCGCAATTGGCATCCGCTGCTCCCGGACACCCTGAGTCACATGCGTGATCAAGGGTGTCGGCGGGCGCTGGCCTTCTTCACGAGCATGTTCAGTTCGTATTCTGGATGCCGCCAGTATCGGGAAAACATTCAGGCGGCCCAGGAGCAAGTTGGGCCCGGGGCACCACAAGTTGATAAATTGCGCAATGCCTTCAATCACCCTCTGTTTATCTCTGCCGTCGCCGCACGGGTGCGCGAAGTGGTTGACCAACTTCCTGATCGGGAGGCACCGACTAAGCTGCTGTTCACCGCCCATAGCATTCCGATGGTGATGGCCCAGTTCAGTGCTTATGAACGCCAGTTGCGAGAAGCAGCCCGCCTGGTCGCCGCCGAGCTGGCCATCGCCGACTGGGAATTGGTGTACCAAAGCCGCAGTGGTCCGCCAACTCAGTCTTGGTTGGAACCCGATGTCGTCGATCGCGTCGAACAGCTCGCCGCCGACGGGCTACGTCAACTGATCGTGTGTCCTTTGGGGTTCATTTCCGATCACATCGAGGTTCTGTTCGATTTGGACACCGAGCTGCGCGACCGTTGTGAGGAATGGAACATCGCCATGGTGCGTGCCCCCACCGTGGGCACGCATCCGGATTTTGTACGGATGATTCGGCTGCTCGTCGAGGAACGGCTGGACCCTAGCCGACCGCGTCAATACGTGGGCCAGCTTCCTATTTCGCCCGACACCTGCCCTCCCGACTGCTGTTTGTATCCTCATCGGCCTCTCCACCCGGCCGCCAGTGGCCAGTAATCTTCGTCGGAAGCGTACTTCTCCCCTTTACAGCATCGGCAAATGGGAACAAACTTGGAGCAGTTTCACCGGCCGCGTGGCGGGCCATCGTGCAGGTGGCTGGGAATCCAAGGCGGAGTAGCTCAGCCGGTTAGAGCAGCGGAATCATAATCCGCGTGTCGGGGGTTCGAGTCCCTCCTCCGCTACTTTTGCACGTTCTCGCATCCCACTACAAGTGAACGCCTAAGTTCGTAGATTGCAGGAGCTTAGGCGTTTTCTCTTCCGCTCTCCGTGCATCGGTTTCATCGCACCGCTCTGCCGCCATTCGCAACGTTTCGCGTCCCTACTGCTGCGCCAACTGCAGCGCGCAGCAGTCGCCATCCAGGGTCGAACCGGCTCCATCGGTCTCGGTTGCTGCCATGGCATGTGGGTCATCGTCCGGATCGTCCCACCTCGCTTGTGCGTGCTCCACCGCATCGGCCACCCCTCCTGCGAACAGGAATGGTCACGAGGGAGTGCTTTTCTTGTGGGGTCGTACGTCTGCAGCAGGGACGCGGTGGGGATCGTACTGGCAACCCAACAGGTTGACCTGAGTCGCCTCGTGGAGACGGGAACGTGGGCATCACGAGCAGCGGATAGCGGCAACGTCAGATGTTCGCCCTGATTGGTTTCCTCCCTGCCCCCGCCATCGGCCGGATGGCAGCCAAGTTTTGTACTGCCGGTCACGACTTGTCTGCGGCGGCGATGTGGGCTTGTTGGGCGTGCTCTTTGAGCAAATGGATCACACTCGGTGATCGTGGCTGATTGATCTCCCGAAACGGCAAGCGGATTTCTTCGGTGGTGGGGTCGAGTTGATGGACTTCCGCGCACGCGGGCAAGGGGCGATCGTACCGTTCGGCGAACCCGGGTGCTCCGCGAAGGGTGACTACCAGTGCCTCCGGTTGCTTGGTAAACACGATCAACCAAGGATCGGTAGCTCCTTCCAAGAAGTAGCACGCGTGATCCCGCTGGTCCCACCGCCAGCGACCGGCAGGAGCCGCCACATGGACCGACTGTACCAAGACGCTCAGTGTTTCGGCCGGCCACTGAGGTTCCTGGCCGTCCGGGAATCCCTTGCGCAGCATATGCCACCGCTGTTTGAGCAGCTTCCACGGCGTATGCTCTTGAGGTGCCAGTTTCGCCGAAGACTCCGACGCTTCTTCTTGATGCCCCGCCCGTCCCAGAAAGGCGTTGGCAGCATGGTGCAGCCATTTCCAGAATTTCGGCGTATCGATTTCCTCCAAACGAAATGCCCGAATTTCCAATTCGAGGTATTTACCACTGGCTTTCGCTTTGACCCGGGGTTGATTGCCATAAAGCTCAATCTCGTCGACTTCATTGAGCGTGGGAAGTTCCACGATGCGCAACAACTCGGCTTTGGTGAAATTTCGTCGCGGCACACGAAACTTGAGTTTCAGTAGCCAAGGTTCGGCGGTGATTGCATGGAAAAACCAGCCTCGGCTTTTCACCGATCCCGTTATCTCGACGACACTGCGATGGCTCCAGCGGGTGGGAGCGAAGCCTTCGATTTGTTCGATCTCTGCGACCATCCGGGCCAGTAGGCGACGGTCCCAGCGGATGGGTGATCCATCGCGACTGACGCTGGTTTCCAGGTGCCATTTTCGTCCATCGGCTTGCCACGGCGCTGAAGTCGCTTGAGCGATGGCGCGAATGGTGATATCTCCCTCACGGGTATCGTCGACCGCGGTGGGCTGGAAGGTCTGGCGAGTAGCGTAATCGGCGCGTGCCATCACTGGAATCAAGGCTTCCCCGGTATAGCTGCGCCAAGGACCGGCATCGCTGGTACCATGGTGCGGGTCGCATGGTTCTCGCTGTTGCCAGCCAGCCGCATAATCAACCAGTTGCTCGGGCGTCCCGGCAAACACGAGCCGCCCGCCACGATCGCCGGCTTCGGGGCCCATGTCGATGACCCAATCGGCCGACTTGATGACGTCCAGGTTGTGCTCGATGACCACCACGGTATTGCCCAAGTCGACCAGTCGATGCAAGACGTCTAGAAGTTTGGCCACATCCTGAAAATGGAGCCCCGTGGTTGGCTCGTCCAGCAAGTAGAGTGTGCGCCCGGTATCGGGACGCGATAATTCGGCGGCCAATTTGACGCGCTGCGCTTCACCACCAGAGAGCGTGGGAGCGGATTGCCCCAAAGCGACATAATCCAGCCCCACATCGATCAGTGTTTGCAGAATACGCCGTATTTTGGCGATGTTGTCGAACACCTCGATGGCTTGGCTGATCGGCATTTCCAGGACGTCGTGGATCGAATAACCATGGTAGGTGATGCTCAGCACCTCTTCGGTGAACCGACGTCCATGGCAGCTGTCGCACTCGACCCATATGTCGGGCAAGAAGTGCATTTCGATTCGGCGTTGTCCATGTCCCTCACACTGTTCACAGCGCCCACCGGGAACATTGAACGAGAAGTGGCGCGCGGTCAATCCGAGGGTACGTGACTCGGGGAGGCTGGCGAAGAGTTGGCGGATCAGGTCGTAGACCCCCGTATAGGTTGCCGGAGTCGAACTTGGATTCGAACCGATGGGGCTTTGGTCCACACAGATGACTTTGTTGATCGCTGCCGCTCCTTCGATGGCATCCCACAGGGGGCGACTGGGGGCCGCGGCTGCCGGGCGACGGGCCAGGGCGGGCAGCAGCACGTCGTGCACGAGGGAGCTCTTGCCGCTACCACTGGGACCGGTCACCACGCAAAACCGCTGCAAGGGAATCGCCACGTCGAGGCGTTTCAAGTTGTTGGCCCGCGCGCCACGGACCACCAGTTCACCGAGATCGGTCGTTCTCCGGTTGCGAGGAATGGGAATGTGTTGTTTGTCGCCCAGGTAGGGCCCCGTCGGCGTGCGGCGTCGTCGCGCCAGCTGCTTGGGCGTCCCCTCGGCAACCAACCTTCCGCCATACCGTCCGGCTGCGGGGCCGAAGTCGAAGACGCGATCGGAAGCTTCGATCACATCACGATCATGCTCAACCACGATCAATGTGTTTCCCAGGTCGCGCAGTTTCCGCAGCGCGCCGATCAGCCGATGGTTGTCCCGGGGGTGCAATCCAATGGTCGGCTCGTCCAAGACGTAGAGGACGCCGCACAGGCCGCTTCCCAGCTGGCTAGACAATCGAATACGCTGGCTTTCTCCGCCGCTGAGCGTTGCCGCCGATCGTCCCAGGGTGAGATACTCCAGCCCGACATCGAGCAAGAATTGCAATCGTTCGCGGATCTCGCGCACCAGTTCACCGGCGATTTCCTGCTCGCGCTGGTCGAGCCTCCAGTCACACACCATGGCGAACAACGATGCCAGGTCCGCATGCACATAATCGGCCATGGTCTTGCCGCGAAAACGCACGGCGGCGGCATCACGATTCAGCCGACTCCCCTCGCACTCGGTACAGGTAATCTCTCCCACAAACTGATTGAGTGCAGCGCGCAGACGGTAGTTGAGTCGGGCGGCTTGTTCGACGGCTGGGAACAGGCCTCGCCACTGGAACTCGAATTCGATCCCCTTGGCATTCTTGACCTTGAACCATCGGTCTGCTGCCCCGTGGAATAGGAGGCGTCGCTGGGCCGCGGAGAGTTCCCCGGCAGGCACGTCCATGGGAATACCGGCGGCTTGGCAAAAGGCGGTCAACAATGGTCCAGCCAGCTCAGGGGGCTCCCAGTCAGCTGCATCCGCATGCATGGGCGGCCAGCACCGCAAGGCGCCCGCGGCGAGCGTCTTGTCGGGATCGAGCAGCAGTTCGGGGGACGTACCGGTTTGCACGCCCAGCCCATCACAACCTGGGCACCATCCCAAGGGAGAGTTGAAGGAGAAGGAATGCGGCGTAAGGGCCGTGAGGCTGTGCCCACACTGCCGACAGGCCAGATGTTGACTATGGCGTGTCGCCTCCCAGTAATGCTCTTCAACATCATCGCGAGGATGCAGCACGAACAGCTCGCCGCCACCCAACGAGAGTGCCAACTCGACGCTTTCGGCAATCCTGCTTGCGGCGGCCGGGCCGACAGTCACCCGATCGACGACCGCTTCGATCTGATAGCTCACGGTGCTCGACAACACGGGTGGTTCATCAAGGTGGTAGGTGCGGCCATTGACGCGCACGCGCACCAGTCCAGAAGTCTTGAGATCCTCCCACATCCGCTCTGGATCCATCTTTGCTTCCCACCGCAGGGGCGCGGTGATCACCAACCGCGTTCCATCGGGAAACTCCAGCAGATGCCGCGTGATATCGTCCGCGGTCTGCGTGGAGACGGGAAGGTCACAATGGGGGCAGTGAGGAATGCCCAGCCGCGCCATTAGAACGCGCAAGTAATCGTAAATCTCGGTGACCGTGCCTACCGTACTGCGCGGATTGTGGGCAACCGTCTTTTGTTCGATCGCCACGGCTGGTGCCAGTCCCTCGATACGATGCACGTGCGGTTTGGGCATCTGGCCGACGAACTGGCGAGCATAGGAGGAGAGGCTTTCCACATACCGCCGTTGGCCCTCGGCGTAGATGGTATCCATGGCCATCGAGCTCTTGCCACTACCGCTGGGACCACAAAACACGTTCAGAGCGTGATGAGGAATGGTCAGCGATACGTCCTTGAGATTATGTTCCGTCGCTCCTACGACGCGAATCTGCCGGCTGACCATGCGGCTCTTTGTCCGTCTTGTTTTCTTCGCCTTCTGTTTGCTGTCGTGGACCATGGGGGCTACCGGTGGCATTTCCAAGTGGCGGGCCAGACTGCGTCCGGTATGCGACTGCGCGCATGCCAGAAGCTCTTCGGGCGTTCCAGCAAAGACAAGCTCTCCTCCCCGAACGCCGGCCTCCGGACCGATGTCGATGATCCAGTCGGCTACCTTGATGACATCGAGATTATGTTCGATGACCAACACCGTGTTCCCCCGCTCCACCAGATCCTGAAGCACGTTGATCAGCAACCGGATGTCATGGAAGTGGAGTCCGGTGGTCGGCTCATCAAGCAAGTAGAGCGTCCGGCCAGTAGCGCGGCGCGAAAGCTCCCTGGCCAACTTGATCCGCTGGGCTTCGCCGCCAGAGAGCGTGGGAGAAGGCTGGCCGAGTTTGATGTAGTCCATGCCGACATCGACCAACGTCTGCAGCCGGTCGGCGATTTTCGGCACGTTCTCAAACAATTCCAAGGCCGCGCGCACATCCAGGTCGAGAACGTCGGCGATCGAGTGCTCCTTGAACTTGACCTGTAGCGTCTCGTAGTTGTAACGCTGACCATTGCACACCGGGCAAGTAACCCAGATGTCGGCCAAGAAATCCATCTCCAATTTGTTGGCCCCGTTCCCCTCGCACGGTTCACAGCGGCCACCAGCGACGTTGAAGGAGAAGCGTCCTGGGGCAAATCCCCGCCGCTTGGCCTCCGGCAAACTGGCAAACAGACGTCGTATTTCATCAAACGCTTTGATGTACGTGGCCGGATTGCTGCGCGGCGTCCGCCCGATAGGAGATTGGTCGATGGGGATCACTTTGTCGAGATGCTCGAGCCCTTCTACACGGTCGTGCTTGCCAGGTACATCTTCGGCCCGATGGAAATGGCGTCGCAACACGGGGACGATGATCTCGTTGACCAAGGAGCTTTTCCCGGAACCACTCACACCGGTGACGCACACCAGTTTTCCCAGGGGAATATCGACGTCGATGTTCTTGAGGTTGTTGTGCCGAGCCCCGCGCACGCGGAGTACCTGACCGTTGCCACGGCGGCGACTGGCGGGCACGGCAATCTGCTCGGCACCCGACAGATACTTGCCCGTGAGGCTGCGCGGCGCGGCGGCCACCTCTGCCAAGGTTCCTGCGCCGACGATCTCCCCTCCCCGCACACCGGCTCCCGGACCGAAGTCGAGAACCATATCCGCAGCGCGCATGGTGTCCTCGTCGTGCTCCACGACGAGGAGCGTGTTGCCTTGGTCACGCAAGGCCTTTAACGAATCGATGAGCCGGTCGTTATCGCGAGGATGCAACCCGATCGACGGTTCGTCAAGCACGTAGAGGACACCGACCAGACCGGCGCCGATTTGGCTGGCCAGCCGAATGCGCTGGGCCTCCCCGCCGGAGAGCGTTGGGGCCGGACGATCGAGACTGAGATAGTCGAGACCGACATCGATCAAGAACTGCAGCCGCTGGCAGACTTCCCGAATGACCTCCTCGCCGATCGTCCGCCGCAGCGGATCGAGTTCCAGCGATTTGAGGAACTCGAGCGTCTTGTCGATCGGCAAGTGGCACAACTCGGCGATATTCAACCATTGCCGCTCACCGGCGGCCGGAGCAGAGGAGGCCAGTTTCAAATGCCGCGCCAGCTCTCCCAGACGAGTTCCCCCGCAAGCATAGCAAGCGCATTGTTCCATGTACTTTTCCAGTCGCTTGCGCAACGACTTGGAGCCAGACTCGCGATACTTCTCTTCCAGTTGGCCGATGATGCCGGGAAACTTGCCGCCAAACTTCACCGGGTTCTGGCCCCCGCGCCAGGTAAAGGTGATATGGCGCTCGCCCAGTCCGAACAACCAGTCGCGCTGTAGTGGAGCCGGCAGCCGATTCCACGGAGCCGCCAAGGCCATTCCCGGCTGCAAGCCGTAGTCTTCCTCCAACACGGCGGCGACGCCCAGCAGAATTTGGCGGTTCCAACGAGGAAGATCCTGCCAGCGTCCCAGCGGTTCGACGGCTCCGTTTTTTAACGACAGCTGCGGATCGGGAATAATCCGCTCGGGAACGAACGTGAAGGTATGACCCAATCCTTCACAGGTACGACACATACCCGCCGGGCTGTTGAAACTGAGGCTTTGGGGCGTCGGCGGTAGAAACGACTCGCCACACTGGGGGCAACTATACTCGCTGCTGAAAATAAGGTCTTCGATAGGTGGTCTGCTCGACGTTCTCTGCAGTAGTTCTGCCGCTTCCTGCGCCGAGGAGGCCTCTATTTCGTCGATTGCCGGCACGACGATCATCGTCCCCTCCCCCAACCGCAATGCCTCCTCGACAGCCTGAGCGATCTCGGTGCGCGGAGTCTGCCCGGGAACAAACTTTCCCACCACCACTTCCACGTCATGCTTCTGCTGGCGACTGAGCGGGGGAACGTCAGCGAGCCGACATAGGGTGCCGTCGATGCGCACTCGTGCATAACCCCGCCGTCGCAGTGAGTCGAACAGGTCGCGATGTTGACCACGGCTGCCGCGAATCACCGAAGCGAGAATCAGGTATTCCTGGTTGGCCGCGAGCGCTTGCAACCGAGCGATGATCTGATCCCGTGTCTGGGCGGTGATCGGCACGTCGCAAATAGGACAGAAACCTTGGCCAACGCGGGCGTAAAGTAGACGCAGGAAATCGTAGATCTCGGTGATCGTGCCGACGGTCGAACGGGGATTGGCACTGGTCGATTTTTGACTGATCGAGATGGCTGGGCTGAGGCCGCCGATATAATCGACATTCGGCTTTGGCAATTGACCGATGAACTGCCGGGCGTAACTGGAAAGGCTTTCCAGGTACCGTCGCTGCCCTTCGGCATAGAGCGTATCGAACGCCAAGGAGCTTTTCCCGCTGCCGCTCACTCCGGTAACGACGATCAACTGGTTGCGAGGAATCGATAGACTAACGTTGCGCAGGTTGTGTTCCCGAGCCCCGCGCACGTCGATTGCACTGCCATCCATCTTGGGACTTATCCATCCGTAATTGACTGAGAATGCGGGCAAAACAAGTAATTCTAACCGATGGACCAATGTTTGACTGTGGGGTAGGTGGCACTAGCGGACGATTTGCGTTGCTGCATCACACGTTCCTTCCTTCCCAAACCGGGAACAATCATTGGGACTTGATGTTCGACCAGCCAGATGGCTTGCTGACCTTTCGGCTGCTGGCGTTACCCGTGCCCAGTGACCCGCGGCAGGGCCACCGGGTGACCGCGGTGCGATTGCCGACGCATCGGCGAAAGTACCTGGAGTATGAGGGGCCCTTGTCAGGACAACGGGGCCACGTGCAGCGCGTGGCAGGTGGCACGTATCACGCCAAGAAACAAGATCTCCCCCACCAACCTCACGTGTCTTGGCAGGTGGACCTGCGTTCCCCGCAATTGGATGCCACGCTGATCCTCCCCGTCGTATCCATCCACCAAACTTGCCTGGTGACCGCGCACCAGTGGTGCTGGCATGACGGCACCATGGAGGACTGATCGCAGGCCGTAGCGCCTGGCGCGGAAAGGCATGCGGCGGGGAAGCATCCGCGGGGTGAGGAGCGAGCAGCACGATGCCGCATGCTGCCGAGCCGCCTGTCCGACGGCAACCATTCCTGGCGGTATGCTTTCGGTCTTGGCCAGCGGGCCGCGTCGCCCCGATTTCAGGATGCCAGCTGTGGTCCCTGCCGCCTGCTGTCGATGCTGATCGACGGAGAAGAGGACGCCGGACTGCGCAGACGAAATCGACATTTTTGAGTAATCGGGGTTGCCGCCCGGTACCGATATTGAGTAATTGGAAAAGGTTCGATTTCGGGGAACACACCGCGAGGTTCCATCATGCCAGCGTTCCCTGGGGAACGCGTCCTCGGAACGAGAATCCCACATATAGCGGCTGGCGTCTCGCTGTTCACGATGAATGGCGATCGCCAGAGGAAACCAACCGCAGGATGGGCTGGGGCTCGCGGCATTCTGGGCGATCGCTTTTGCCGAGTGACAACAGTGGTGGCCCGAGTTGACGTTTTCGGTGCGAGGCCCGCCTCTCGGAAAGGAGGCCAGGACATGCCGGGTACCGTTCTTCCTCTGGTCAAGGGACTGCTCTTCCCCTTGCTCTGTTCAATTTCCGGAACCAATGCGGGAGCCAATCGCGGAGTTTCGGAGCGTGTCGACCTCATCGAGCTGAATCACTTCTACGATGAACGCGGACGGCATGCCTACGATCAAGTGATCTTTTACGAATGGTCGCCGGACTATTGTCGATTTCATGTGATCGCTTGGTGTTTGGTGGAGAACAATACCCATCGCATGCCGACCCGGGTGCCCGGCGCCAGCGGCGACTGGGCGGTTCGCTGGCTCGATCGTGACACGATGGTGCATCGCGAGGTTCGCTCGCGATTGTTCCGAGAGACCTGGAGCCATGTGGATCCGGAGCGAGCGAACAAAAAGCTGCTTGAAGAAAAATACCGCATCAGTTTGTTAAGGCTCGACGAACGGCAGCACCGTTGACGAACATGCGCGGCGCGGCGATGCCCTCACTGCCGCTCGTCGATCCAGCGGCGGGCTTTGGCTTCGAACCGTGGCAATGTCCCCGAAGCAACTACGTGCACCGGAATCCGCAGGCCGAGGCGCATGAGCAACGCACGTTCCAAACCTGATCTGTCGGCCTCGGTGCCCTCGATCTCGATCCGCAACTCATCGAGCATGCCACGGCGGTGGATGCGCACACGATACTCAGCGATCTGCGGAAATTGACGCACGATGGCGTCGATACTGCTGGGGAAGACGTTGACGCCGCGGATGGTCACCATGTCGTCGGCGCGGCCCACGACGCCACGCGGCAACCACACGAACCGGCAGGGGCCGTCGGTGGGCCGGGCGAATTCCACTACGTCTCCCGTGCGGTAGCGGATCAGCGGAGCCCCGAGGCGTCCAATCGAGGTCAACACCAGCTCATGCAGCCCCGTTGCGGCATCCGCTCCCTGGCGGTCCACGGGGAGAAACTCAGCGATAAAGCTGGTTTCGATCACGTGCAATCCGATACGATCGGGCCAGCCAAACCCCCACGGCCCGATTTCGGTCGCCCCGCTATGATCGACGACGTGAGCCTGCCAGGCCGTCTCCATGCGCTGACGCACGGCGGGCACGCTGCCCCCAGACTCTCCGGCGACAATGATGGTTCGTACGGGCAGCTGGCCCAAAGGGAATCCTTCGTTTTCCGCAAGTTGCGCCAGGTGCAGCGCGTAGGACGGAGTGCAGCATACCACTGTTGCTTGCGTGCGTCGCATGAACTCTAGGCGCGCCATCGACGACATGCCACCACCGGAGATGACCAAAGCGCCGCGTTCGATGCACGCCTGATGCGCACTCCAGAAACCGATAAAGGGGCCGAAAGAGAATGCCAGGAACACGCGATCGGTGGCATCAACCCCCGCCGCGTGCAACACATGCTGCCACGTGCCCGACCACCAAGCAACCCAATCCTGCTCCGTATCGAGGATCAATAACGGGTCCCCCGTGGTGCCACTGGTGCGGTGCAGACGCGTGTATTCAGCGAGCGGAAAAGAATGATGGGGGCTGATTCCGTGGGGAGACTGTTGCGCGGCGGCCACCAACTCGCCTTTGGTGGTAAACGGCAAGTCCTTTAGTTCGTGCAAACTGTTCAACTGCAGCGAGTCCTCGCCGAGCTTTCGGCGATAGAATTCATTGCTGGGCAAAATACAACGAAACTGCTTGTTCAGCGCATCCAGTTGCCACTGGGCCAATCGATCCTCCGGCCATTGCCAACTTTCTGCGACCGGCGGCAATCGCCAGGGCGACGCCGCGCGTGGCTGCCGGGAAGACTCCTCACGTTTCGCTTGCATGGGGCCTCTCTCTCGTTCCTAAACGTCATCGGGTAGGGTGCTGGGGGCGGTCGCGAATCGTGCGGACCACTGGATCCGCGGCCAACGTGATGGCCGACGATGCCTGTCGCAGTTCACCTCGCGGCTACGACGCTTCCCCGGAGCATCGACGCTGGCAGGTCTCGGAAAAACTTGCTGCCGGGGCGTAACCTCCTGCCCAGGATCGGGGTTAAAGTATAGACAGTTCGCCGCCATCTCGAAGGGAGTTGGGAGCGTCAACATCCTTAGGTCGTGTAAGCACTTACGAAGAGGTAATCGCCATGTCCAATCGGCATCAGCGCCTAGTTGTTGAGCACATCCGAGATCGCTTTCCTGAGCTTCCTCGTTCGACGCGCCGATGCTTCCTGCGCCATTCCGCCTTTGCGGCTGCCCTGCTGGCCGTGCCCGGAGCATTCGCGGAAGAGCTGGCGACGACACCGCAGATGACCGAGGGGCCGTTCTATCCTGATCGTCTGCCGTTGGATACGGACAATGATCTCTTGATTCTCAACGATGCCATAACTCCAGCGGTAGGCCAGATCACCCATGTGGCCGGACGGCTGCGCAGTAGAACGGGGCAGCCGGTGCGAGGGGCGTTCGTCGAGATTTGGCAGTGCGACAACAATGGCTCGTACTTGCACAGCGATAGTGGCAATCGCGACCGGTACGACAGCAATTTTCAAGGCTATGGTCGCTGCCTGACCGATGCTGCCGGCCGTTACTATTTCCGCACCATCAAGCCCGTTCCTTACCCGGGAAGGACACCACATATCCACTTTGCAGTCAGTCTCCATGGGCGCCGCGTGTTGACCACCCAACTGTTTGTCGAAGGGCATCCGCAGAACGCGACCGATGGTCTGCTGCGACGGATTACCGATCCGGTGCAGCGAGCCTTGATCATCCGGCCGTTCCAACCGCTGCCGGATTCTAAGCTCGATGAATTGACGGTGGATTTCGACCTGATACTGGGGCTGACGCCGGACGAAACGCAGTTGGATCGTCTGGAAGGGGGGATCGCTCGTCCCCAATCGCGGCGTGGCTGATCGTTTCAATCGGAGAGGACCATGTTGTCCCGGTGGATGACCTCTTCGTATGGGCAGTGTCCGAGCACTTGAGCAATTTCTGGAGAACGGAGGCCGCGAATTTTCGCGAGCTCGTCGGAGCTGTAATTGGTCAAGCCACGAGCGCACTCGCAACCCGACGAGTCGCAAACCGCGACGACATCGCCTTTGTGGAAACTTCCGCGAACCTCACGGATGCCGATTGCCAGCAAGCTTGGCCCCGCTCGCCGCAATGCTGCCGCGGCGCCATCGTCGACGACGATCGTACCGGCCACTTGAGCCGTAAAACCGATCCACCGCTTGCGGGGCGGCAAACCTCGCGCCTGCGGCACGAAGAATGTCCCCAGCGGCTCGCCCGCCACGATTCGCAGCAGCACGTCGGGGGTCCGACCGCCGGCAATGATGGCTGGAGAACCACTGCGCACCGCCAAGCGTGCCGCTCGTAACTTGCTAGCCATCCCTCCCTTGGATACGGACGAACGATGCGGTGTGGCCAACTCCATCGTCTTGCTATCAATCTGTTCAACCGTCTCGATCACTGTGGCCTGCGGATCGTCGGGGTGGCGATCGTACAGCCCGGCGACATCGCTGAGGATCACGAGCAGGGGCCGCTTGAGCAGTCCGGCAACCATCGCCGCCAACCGGTCATTGTCCCCAAAGGTGGCAATCAGCTCGTCGACAGCGACCGTATCGTTTTCATTGATCACAGGTACGACGCCCATACTGAGCAACGTCAACAGAGTATTGCGGACATTCAAATAGCGTGGGCGGTCATCGAGATCGTCCGCCGTCAGCAGGACTTGGGCGGCATGACGGCCGTGCCGATGGAAGCACTGTTCGTAAGCCTGGATCAAATGGGCTTGGCCGACGGCCGCCACCGCTTGCAAATGCGACACGTCGGTAGGGCGTTGCACCAATCCCAGCTTCCCCATACCTGCCGCCACCGCCCCACTGCTGACGAGGATCACAGGCAGACCGCGGTCGTAGATCTGAGCGATCTGACGGGAGAGGTTGGCAACTTGTTGATGATCCAATCGCCCCTCGGCGTCGGACAGTACGCGCGAGCCGACTTTTACCACGAGGCTGGTCGCTTCGTTCAAATAGGGGTCTCTACGGGAGCTCATACTCGGATTGATCTACGATTGTTTGAAAAATTGCTGCGGCTCAATGGCCGTATGGCGACGAAAATCATACGCGGCGTTGTTGGTACGAACGAGGCCTCTTCCCCTCCCTCAGCCTATTTGTTGGCCAGTCGGCCGGGTTTCGGCAGGTTGGCAACCACCGGCCGCCTGCCAATTGGCCATCTTCGGGGGATCGGTTAAACTGAAGGCGGCGGGCACCTGCGGCCATCCTGTCCACCGCCATGGGCAACCGTCGACAGATTCCTTCGATGAACTTTTGGAACGCACCGGACGCATTGAGCGGGCATGAGCGAACTGTATCACGAATGCGGCGTGGCAGCCATCTATCACCTTCCTGTTGGAGACGGGGAGGATCCTAGTCCGCTGTGCCCCGAGCCGGGGCCGATGGAAGCCTCCCGCCTGCTACCAAGGATGTTACAGGACATCCAAAATCGAGGTCAGTTGGCCGCGGGGATGACCAGCTACAACCCGAATCGTTCGAATCTTCTGCAGACGATCAAGGACATCGGTACCGTGGCCGAGGTATTCCGTTTGTCGCATCGCGGCAAGAGCGAGTCCTTGATGCGGGAGTACGCCGGGCCGGCAGCCATCGGCCACGTCCGCTATGCCACCTGCGGCAAGGACGATCGCAACTACGCCCAACCGTTTGAGCGGCAGCACATCCACAAGCACAAGTGGTTTAGTTTCTGCTTCAACGGGCAGCTGGCCAATTATGCGCAGTTGCGGGCCAATCTATTGCATGAAGGCGAGCACCACTTGGCTCGCGATACCGATACAGAAATCATCATGCACGAACTCGGTCGTGAACTCTCCGTCGGCGCGGCCAGTCGGCCCTTGGAGGAGGTGTTTGCCGCCGTGGCGCAGCTCTTTGATGGAGCTTATAGCCTCGCCTTTTTGAACGCGCGCGGCGAAATGCTGCTGGCTCGCGATCCGCTGGGCATCAAGCCGCTGTGCTATGCGATCGAGGGCCCTCTGTTTGCCGCCGCCAGCGAAAGTGTCGCCCTGCTGAACCTCGGCTTCCGTCCGGAGAATATTCAATCGCTACCGCCGGGGCACTTGATTGTCATCCGCCCCGATGGCATCAACTTGCAGCAATTCGCCTCCAGTGACCGTACCGCTCACTGTTTCTTCGAATGGGTGTACTTCGCCAACGTTGCCAGCACGCTCGACGACCGCAGCGTCTACCTGTCCCGCACACGATTGGGGGAAGAATTGGCGCAGGCGGAGTTGGACGAAGGCTTGGTTCCCTTGGATGAGGATACGATCGTCGTACCTGTTCCGGATACGAGCAAGGCCGCCGCGGATGCCATGGCCTTTCGCTTAGGCATCCCCAGTCGCGAGGGGCTGATTCGCAACCGCTACAGTGGCCGAACCTTCATCGAAGGAGGGCGGGCGCGGATCTCGAAGGCAGCCAGCAAATACACGCCACTGCGCGAGGTACTGGAGGGGAAACGCGTCTTCTTGGTCGAGGATTCCATCGTCCGCTCGACGACGATGAAAGTTTTGCTGGACCGCATTCGCGACTTGGGAGGAGCACGCGAGATTCATGTGCGCGTCGCTTGCCCACCGATCATCGCTCCCTGCTTTTACGGCATCGACATGTCGACCATCAACGAATTGTTCGCCCCGAAATTCTTGGTCGACGGAAAGCTGACCAAAGAAGCACAAGATCGGATGGCGGCCGCGTTAGGATGCGATTCGTTGCGGTACCTGCCGGTGGAGAGCATTTCCCGAGCGATCGGTCTGCCGGCCTCGGCACTGTGCCAAGCATGCATTACCGCGGAGTACCCGACGCCGCATGGTCAGCGCTTGTACTCCATCGCCTTAGAGCACCAGCATGGCGACGTCCCCGAGGATGCGAGAACGTATGAACGGGTAAGCTGAGCGATCTGGTCGATCCCTGCGGGAGAGCCTTTACCCTGGTTCCTGTTGCCCATTGTCCGAACGACGCGTCGTCGCATGGGCCGGCACTTCCAAGGAACGCACCTCGGTTGGCTCATCCTCCACCGGACTCACCCCGCGTGGCCCCCTCAGGCTATCGGTTCGCCCTCTCTCCGTACTGTTGGGCACGCTGCCCCTGTGGCGGCGGACGGACGATTTTTCCGTCGCCGGGGAGGGCTGATCAGGCGTGGTTTTTTGGGCCTGGCTATCGGTCTCCTGGAATTCGGGCCAGAGAGTTTCCGTTGTTTCCGTTATCGCAAAGGGGGCAAACCCAACTGCGCGCGCCGCCGGTTGACCAAGACCAGTGCCTGAGGATGCGTGCGAAGCAGTCGCACGAGCTGCGAGGTGGACACCCCCAGGCGCTCGGCGGCCGCCGAGATCTGCCATTGGCTACCCTCCAGCCAGTCGAGGGCTTCGGCCAGCACGGCCGGATAATCGGGATTGGTGGTGGCGATGCGACAACGCCCTGACGGAAATGCCTGCTGCCAAGTGACCGATGGCGGACCGGCCCCTAGACTCGCGCCAGGCGTGACCGGTACGCGGTGTTCCAAGGCCAAGCGGAGGCGAAGCCGTTTCAGGGCCTGACGTCGATTCTCCGCCTGGCTCCGTCGCTCACCCGCTTCCGCCGTGATGCCCGTGGGAAGGTGTCGTAAGCGGACCGCCGTTTCGACCTTATTACGATGCTGACCGCCGGGGCCACGGCGCCGGGAAAACTCGACGTCGCATTGCTCCCACAACTCCTCGTCGGGCAAGGCGGCCGGGTGTCGCACTCTCCCATGTTCCATGTGACGTTCGCTACCTCAAAGTACCCGTAGCGCAACAAAAAACGGACGCCGAAGCATCCGTTTCTCAAGGTGCCCAGGACTGGATTTGAACCAGCAAGGGGTTTCCCCCACAACGACCTCAACGTTGCGCGTCTGCCAATTCCGCCACCTGGGCGCTTTTCATCTCTCTCTCTCTCTTGCCGTCGGCTGTTGACGCCGGATCGCCAGTCGACAGGTACCCGCGGCGTCCACCTGCCGCCGACTAGCTGATTCCAAGTCTAGGCATTGCTCGCCATTCGTCAAGTGACCGCCGGGGCGCTCCTGGATCAAGGGAGGGGACTGGATGCGCAACGTTGCAGCCAACGGCTGATGGCCGGAATCGCAGCGATTTCATAGGGACGAAAACGTTGTTGGTGGCCGGTCGCCTCGTCGTAGAGCAACATCTCGTGGGCCCCAAGCCGAGCCGCCGTCAGGGAATCAACCAGACTGTTGGCGTCCGCAGCACCCATTTGCATCAGTAGGCGAACCTCGAATTCCTTCAGCAGCGATCGCCCCAACCATCGTTGAACCGACGAATTTGCGTCCGCCCATGCGATCGTGAAGATGCCGTGGGAGGGACCCTCGACAAGAATCTGCTCAAACTGCTTGCTCAATGATGGCGTCTCCGTGTCGAGGTTCCCGAAGTCGAATTCATCGCTGCGTCGCAGCTCGCGGATGCGACCGAGATTGAGGATGATCAGCAGATGAACGGGCAGAGTGGATGCCGCGGTTTGCTCCGCCTGTCTCTCCTCCAGTCGTTGATACGTCCGGACGATCGCTTCGGCGGCGTTGCGTGGATCGCTAATGGCAACTGTCGGCCTCCCCTCCCGCCACAGATCGGGCAACGACGACACGTGCTGGTCGGTCGGGCGTGCGGCCTGGATCACTTCACCACTGAAGGGAATATTGCCCATCGAGCACCTTCGCGCCACCGACGCCATAATGGCGTGCAACGTGGCTGCCGCCGGTCCCTCCTGATTCCCTACCAACAAAACGTTGCGCCCCGGTTGATAGGTCAATGGGAATACTACGGCGGGCCGGAGCGCCACGCTCTCTCCGGCAAGGCACCATACGGCGTGGGGATTGAGTTGAGAGCTGGCGTGATCGATCGCCTGGTCGGCAGCGTCCTCATTCCATCTGGCCGGCTTGCTGCCATCAAAAACGATCGCGGTGCCCAGTACGTTCGTTGTCGCGTCGGTATTGTGATAGCCATGTCCGACCCGTTCCAACACCTCGCGTTGCGCGGAATGGGCAAGCCAACCGACCTGCAACGGTTGATTCCCCTCGATGCGACCACCGGCGTCGTTGTAAATCGCCTGTCCAGGATGTTTCAAACGACTGGCCGCGGGATTGTCTTCGTCAAAAATGATGTGAGTATCCGACGGGTCGCACTGCAGCGCAATGCGCACGCCGATTTGGCCTAATGTTGTTCGCGGCAACGAGTAGGATCCACCCAGTGTTTGACTGGCCAGAACCGCATGGATGCCAAAGGAGCGCCCCTGGCGGACAATACGATCCAGCGCCAACTCGGCCTCCGCGGTAATCTTGTCATCCTCGCAGAACAACTCCTGAAACTCATCGATGATCACCAATACCCGAGGCAGAACGCGGTGGGGAAAACGCTGGTTCCAAGCCGTGATATCTTGCACTCCCTCACGGCGAAACAGTTCGCCGCGGCGCTGCAAGCACTCGTTCACGTAGGTCAATGCGCTCAGCCCGAACTCGCGGTGGCTTTCGATACCGATGATGTCGGCATGCGGTAATTCGGCGTCGGCGTAGACTTGAAATTCGACTCCTTTTTTGAAATCGAGCAGTACCAACCGCAAACGATCGGGACTGTACCTGGCCACCGCGCTGGTGATCAGAGCATGCAAGAGTGACGATTTTCCGGATCCCGTCTTGCCAGCGATGATCGCATGCTGAGCGGTTCCCGTGCCTAAGCGCAGCGAGTGCACGCGCCCCACGCCACTTTGACCAATGGGTATTTCCAAGGCGAAGGAGCTATCCTGCTGCTGCCAGGCCCGGTGGTCCGGCAAGACTTGTTGTAGTGGCACCTCGATGCGCGCCGCCTGTTGGGCGCGTCGGCCAACCTCCATCACCAGTTTTTCAGCGACCGCATCGTCGACTGAACCGGATTCCCCGACGGGAACCCTGGTGTGATCGTTCACCGCCAATTGCCAGTGCCCGGCAGCCGACGCTACATGGAGATGCATCCAGTCTCTCCACGCTTGTTGAATCGCCTCGCCAATGTCGTCGTCGCCGGTGGGATGTTCAAGGCACAGAATTGGGAAAATGCCACATTTTGGACCCGACTCCATGAGACTGAGCAAATGCCGTTGCGCCGATTCGTCCAAGGCGGCCGGGAATCCGCGCCAAATGAGGATGCGAAAGGGTTCGGCCAGCGCCTGGGCGTCGCGATTGTATTCCACGATGTGGCGGTATTTGTTGCGCAATGCTTGCTGAATGATGTCTTCAGCCGCCTGTGCCAGTCGTTCAAGTTGCCTCGCTACGTGTCGTGGCTGGGTCCACACCCGATGCGTCACCAACTCCGGATCGTAGTCGGCCAGGTGCATCAACCAACCAAAGTCTCGCCCCAGCCCCTGAGGATCGACAACGCATATCTGCACGCGTCCCGCAGGGGATGAGGTCAACACTCGCAACAGCAAGGTCTTGAGCAGGTTTCCCACTGCAGTGGGAGCCTCAGTGGCATGGAGAACCAGGCCCCCGTCGTCGAGCGGAGAATAGAGCACAGGAACGGGGGCCACTGAGGATTGCGTGGCGGCGAGTTCCGCAGAAAGGCTGGAGGCCGAAACGCCCGCCCCCAGGGATCGCTCCAGCGTGCCGATGGGCACCACGGGAGCCTCGACCGGGGGCGGCCAGCTATCCGGGGCGGCAACCAGCTTCTTCCAATCTGGGAAACACTTTTGGCACCATTGCTGATGGGATTGCAGAAACCTTTCTCCGGTGGCGAGGCCGCGCTGCGTACGGATACGGATCTGCGCATCGGTCGCCTGCAGCTGCTGGTCGAGCTGCTTCGTCGCCAACTCGGTTTGCTCGATGGCTTCCTGTTCGTCGGCGCGGTACCGCAACTCCAGCTCACTCAATTGTGCCTCCTCGGCAGCCTCCAATTCGGCCAGCCGGCGATCCAACTCCTGCGCTGCCAGTCGTTTTTGTTGCGCCGCGTACTGTTGCAAACGATCTCTGGTGGCGGTCAACTGCGAGCGCAACTCGGATACCCGTTGTTCGCACCATTGATTGGCTCGCTCGCCGCGACGTCGCCTGGTTTCCTCGAGCCGCTCGATCGCGTCTTGGTAGTGCTGTTGCCCCGCTGCCTCCACGGCGCGACACAGCCCCTCGATCCGTTGCATCGCGCCGAGCAGTTCCGGTGCCCGGCGGCGCAGCACAGTACGCAACCAGGGCCGGATGCCGACGACGATGACAAGCAAGAAAAGAATCGTCGCTCCGCCGGCAACAGCTACCGCCGGCAGCAGTTTCAACCAGCCGCTCCCATACACGACGCAGAAAGAAACAATCAGCAAGGCGCCGCATAGTGCCCACAACCAGGCAGTGCCGAATAACCGCAACAGAGGATGCCGGGAAACCTGCTGCACCAACCGTCGCGCTGGCTCAAGTTCTCGGTCGATCTCCTCCAACATCCGCCGCGTCTCGTCGCCCCCGGCGAGCGCCTCATGGCCAACCCAGTTGGTTTCTTGGCTCGTATGCGGTGCGAGGTTGAGCTGCGCATGCATCGCATGCCACTGGCGAACAATCGCCTCCAGTTGCTGGCGGCATCTGGCCACTTGCTGGCGGAGCTGTTGATAGACGCGCGCATGAGCTTCTTTCTCTTGTTGCCCCTGACGCTCCAGCTCCGCAATTCTTTGCCGCGTCTTTTCTTCGGCCAGCTCGATGCCGCGGCGCGTCTCTTGTCGTAAACGTTGGATTTCGTCCTCCGTATCGCGAATCGCTTTGTAGGTTCGCAACTCGGCCTCGTCCCACGCTTGCATTCGTTCGGCATCGATCGTCTCGATCGCTTCCCGGCGGCGCTCCTGCCATTGCGACTCCAGGCGTTGCACAAGCGACGCGAGTTCCGTTTGCAAACGCTCCTTCTCCTGGGCAACGGCCTGGCGATGCGCGCGCAACTGTTGAGCAAATCGCTGTTGTCGCGCATCGATTCCTTGCAGCAATCGCAGCAAGCGTCGGTAAGGAATCGGGCGTGAGTGATCAGCATGTCGCATGGTCGTTACCACTTCCGCTGTGTTCCCCAAAGTTCAGCAGGCTCGGCCGCGGATCGATCTCGTTCCGCACCACCGGCCGATAGCACCTCTTGGCCGGCCGCTGGATTGCGCCTTACCAATGCTCTGCAAGGGTATCAGGAGCTGATAAGGAAGCCTCCTGGGCAACACGGTGTCATTGAGCTTGGGTCTCTTTCAACTGTTCCATCATCCGCTCTGCCAACTCGATCTGCTCGGCCAATCCGGTCACCAAAGAGTTGAAAGCGGGAGTGAGTATCTGGAGGTATTGCGTGCAAAACTGCCGCCCGACATCATCCTTCCATAGCTCCTGGGCTTCCGTAAACTCCGCATGCAACGCCTCGCCCAATCTCGCCAGCCGTTGCATGCATCCCGGCAAATCGTGATTTTCGCGTCGCATGGAAACTCTCTTTTCGATGCAATGACCGCTGTGTTGGACGAGCCAGCCGGACAGGCAGCGGAGCGACCGCATGGTCCGCTGCTCCCCGCCGCGGCTTAACAAGTATCTTCGCTGCCAAGCTGTTCACCTGGTTTCTGCTTCACTGCGGCATCCTCGTCTACCACGAGCTGAGGACGATCAGGTGCCAGTGATTTCTGGGGGACGGAGTCTCTACTGGGGACTGTGTCATTGGTGTAGCGATGCAGAATATCGATATACCGTTGGAGACGTTGCAACCCCTGATACAGATCTCCTTCGACGACATCTCGGCAATGAAGCATCCGCGCCGTCTGCTTGGTCATCGATTGTTGCCATGCCCGTGCCGCAGCGCGCGCAGCACGCAATTTGGTCGCGCACAGCTCCTGCCGCTGACGAGCGATTATCAACCGTTTCTTCTGCTCGGTGCAAGGACGACGCTCCTCGTCGCGCACCGTTGCCATGCAGCGGCTGAGGGCTTCCTGCGCTTGCACCACGTCCAACTGACTGCGGCGGTACTGCTCGGCCCAGTAGGCGGGCGCATCGGTTTCGATCCACTGGGTCAATCGCCGCAATTGCAGCTGTAGTTGCTCCAGCGCTTGAACGGTTTGGTGGCGTAATTCGCCCATTCGCGTCTGCAGTCGCTGCAACCTTGCCAACGAGCGAACTTCGGCATGGTTGGCCATGGCACCTTCCCCTCCCATAACCGGCTCAGCTATTTGTCGTCATGCGGTTCCCGGCGGTCGCTGCGGGCGTCTGATTGCAGCACTTGCGGCAGCAATCTTCCTCTCCCGGCAACCGTTCGAGCCATTCCCCGGGCTATTTTTGCAAGTACTGGTCGATGATTTCAGCTTTCTTCAGCAAATAAGGGACATGCCTGTCCGTGGACTCGAGCAACTTGTTGACCGTCGTCAACTGCGCGGCGAACTCCTCGGCAAACTTTCGATGCTCTTGGTCTCGCCACGACTCGGCCAGTCGTGCCTCCGCCTGCACCACGGCGGCAGTTGCCTCGCGAACCTGCTGGCTGTATCGCCGCAGCAGCATGGCAAAAGTCCGTAGTTGTTCGGGGTCGACAATCGCTTGCGGCATCCGTCTACTCCTGGAAAAAATCGACGTCGCGGCGAGAAAGGCTCACCGTGTCCGCGCAGATGACGTTGGGGATTTGATCGAACTGCGTAGAATACAAGTAGCCAATACTAACGACAGTCCGACAGGGATCGTGGAGCATCACTTGGCGCACGCATCGGGTGCTCAGGTCCAGTGGATCAACAGCAATGGCGACCCTGACGGTGAACGGCAACACTCTGTGCTATTGTACCTCACTGACTTGCCAACGGCCGGTCCATGGCCGAGAGTTAGGTGGATGATTGACGAGGAAACTGGGACCATGGAAATCCCCACATTGCTACGCCAGCATTTCGAGGACCCCTACCATCGCGGTACTTGTGAACACCCGACGCACAGTGCGGAGAAGCATTGTCCTGAATCCGGCTGTGTCATTTCGATGGATGTCTTGCTGGACGCGGCCACCAATGCCTGCCAGGAAGCCTGGTTTGACGGTCAGGGCTGCGAGGTGTGCGAAGGCATTGCGTCGATGCTGGTCGAGGATCTGGAGCGACGACCAGAGGCGCTGGCGGAGTGGGCAGCGGCCATCGAGGGCCTTAACGATCCCCCACGGAGCGTCTCGCGGCGGGCGAGCCTGTTGCGTCGTTTAGGGCTCTCCGACTTAGATGGTCTGCCCCAGGTCCCCTGTATCGATTTGCCGTTTCTCGTGTTGGGAGCGATTGTACAACAGGCAGCAGACGATGACCCTCTCGCCTGGCCGCACTTTGGTGGCCCTAGCCTGGGAGAGGAAGTTTAGGGAGCCTGCAGTGAGGAACCGCGCAGCACTAGGGCATACCAGATCGGCCGTTCCGGTTGGTCGCTCGCATTTGAAGAACAGAAAGTACGTGGCCACGGAGAGCGTGGCGTGCCACGGTAGACCTGCGGTCATCTGCCGCTTGGTCTGCCATGCCTCGTGACCTATGGCATCCCCTATCGACCCAGCACTACGTGACGTCATGAATCATCCACAGACCCAATTCCCTTCCACCGACTTGGCATTCGAGGTCCGGCGAGACTTTCCGCTGCTGAATACTCAGATGCGCGGCAAGCCGCTGGTCTATCTCGACAATGGAGCGACGACTCAGAAGCCACGCCCAGTCATCGAGGTGGTCCACGACTACTATCAACGCCTCAACGCCAACGTGCACCGGGGAATGTACGAATTGAGCCAGCAGGCCACCGATGCCTATGAGGGGGCGAGGAAACGCATCGCAGCATTCATCGGAGCACCGAATCCTGCTGAATGCATCTTCACCAAGGGAACCACCGAAGCGATCAACCTGGTGGCCTTCTCCTGGGGAGGGGCCAACTTACGGTCCGGCGATGAAGTCGTCATCACCTCGCTGGAACACCACTCCAACATCGTACCGTGGCAGATGATCTGCGAACGAACCGGTGCGAAGTTGGTCGTTGTGGAAGCCGATGCAGATGGGCATCTCGATGTCGATCGCCTAGCAGAACAATTGACCGCCCGCACGCGTCTTCTGGCAATGCAACATGTATCCAATGCTCTGGGGACGATCCATCCGGTGGCCGAGTGCGTTGCCGTGGCGCGAGAGCGAGGGATTGTCACTCTGATCGATGGCGCTCAATGGGTGAGCCATCACCCCACCGATGTGCAGGAACTGGGATGCGACTTTTATGCCTTCAGCGGACACAAGCTGTTCGGGCCCACAGGTATTGGCGTACTGTGGGGACGCAGTGAGCTGCTCAATGCGATGCCTCCGTTCCTCGGCGGTGGTGATATGATCGAATCGGTCACCTTCGAGAAAACCACCTACGCAGGATTGCCCAACAAATTCGAGGCGGGCACTCCGCACATTGCCGGCGCGATCGGCCTGGGTGCCGCGGTCGATTACGTGGAATCGCTTGGTTGGCAGCGCATTGCCGATTACGAACATCGGCTGGGAGAATACGCAGCCGCACGACTGCAAGAAGTGCCCGGTATCCGTCTGTTCGGGATGAAGCCGCCGCGGGCCGCCATCTTTAGTTTTATCCTCGAACAGCCACCGATCGCTATCATCGACTTGGCCAGAGCGTTGGACAACGAAGGAATCGCGATTCGCACGGGCCATCATTGCTGCATGCCGCTGATGCAGCGATTGCAGGTCGCGGGAACGTGCCGCGCGTCGTTGGCTTTCTACAACACGCCCGAAGATGTCGATCGTTTGGTCGACGCCCTGCAACGGCTTGTCACGCAATATCGCACCGCCTCCGGCAGTCCCCACCAGCAAAACAATCGAGATGATGCCCAGAGCTCCTCGCCGGCATTGGCCGATCAGGTCCGGTTTGCTCCACCGTCCGCGCCGTCGGTGCAAGAAGCGGCCGATCGGTTGGCAGCAGAATTCCTGGAGTTCGACGATCGCGAAAGCAAGACTGAATTGCTGATGGAGTTGGCGAACGAGGTTCCATCGATGTTCGACGCATTGAAGTGCTTGAGCACGCCGGTCCCCGGTTGCATGAGCGAAGTGTACTTGATTGGCCGTGCGGTGCCCGACGCGCCGGATCGCTTCGAGTTTGCTGCCGATTCCAACGCGCAGATCGTGCGCGGCCTGATCGGCTTGCTGCAGCAGCTATTCTCGGGCCAACGGGTGGAGGAGATCCTCGACTTCGACACCGAGGGCTTTTTTCAGCGCATTGGACTGGATGAATTCGTGTCGACCCAACGCCGCAGTGGCCTGAGCGGTATGCTACAACGCATTCGCGCGCTAGCCGCTGGAAATACCGAAACGGAAGAGGCGCTTTCGCCACCTCCCAGCAACGCAGCGCGGTGATCGCAGCCCTTCATGCGAACCAAAACGGGCCGGGTGCCGGTCGCCAGGCGATGCAAGTCGAGCCTGGCTAGGTTTCACGATGTTTGCTCGGCAATCAAATCGCGGCCGCAGGAGTCGCCGCCGATCACTGGCATGGCCGGTCTACACTGCCGGTTCGAGGTCGGAGTCGAATACCCGGACCGTTTTCCAGTTCGCCTTGTTTCGCTCGATGAATTCCACATGACGCGGAGCAGTCTGGTAGGCATCGTGGGCGGCACGATCGGCAAAGATCGTGTGGAGGGCCACGTGGAAGGCACGGTCATTGACCGGCCGGGCCAAATCTGGATTCAAGGTCCCAACGGCAAACAGTTCCTGGCCAGGATGCCCGGTCAGGTATTTCTTGCATTCGTCCATCAACTCCTGAATCTTGGCCGCCGAGGAATCCTCCAGCTCAAAATAGACCATGTGGGCTAAACGCTTGCTCATCAATCGTCGTCTTCTGCTAAGTTGCGGTTGCTGTACTTTTTCTCGTCATCACGGCGTCGCAAACCGGCACGATCCATCAAGCCGCGTCGTAAGACCTCTTCGATGTGGTCGTCGTCCGGTGGCGGAGGCCCGAAGGCGCCCAGTTCTTCCGGCGAGTACTCGATAATGAACTCATGCTTGGCAAAACGAATCTTGTCCCCGGGATCCAACCGCTTGCGACTGATGCGGAATCCATTGACCTTGGTCCCATTACGGCTACCCAGATCTTTGAGGAACCAGTAGCCTTGCTCGAGCGTCATCCGCGCATGCTGCCCCGATACGTTGGGAAAGCGGAGCACGATGTCGCAGTTCTCGCGACGCCCAATGATCAACTTGTCTTTCTTCAGCTCAATATTATCACCGCCGCCGGTCGGCACAAGCTGTCCGTAGCTAACGTCTTTGCTGGTCGTCATGGGCTTTACCTGATGTCTTGTTCGGATAAGGCTACTTGGGCGTGAAAGAAGCACCGTGTTGGTATACATTTTAACGTGCAAAGAAAACCTTTCGTACTCAATGCCACGGCTGATTGCAGGATTTCTTTTTCTTCTGCCATACGAACCCTCATTGGCGCATCATGTCTTCCACTAAATTCATCACCCACCATGCCGATTGGCGAGCGCTAGGACTGCCCTATTACCCGCTAAATGTCCACTATCGGCATCGCTTCGGCGGTCGGGTGCAGAAGATCAGTCTGGATGGTGGATTCACCTGCCCCAATGTGGATGGGACAGTGGCCATCGGTGGTTGCACGTTTTGCAGCAACCGGGCCTTCAGCCCCAGCCGCCGTGTGCGCCGCCAAGCCATCGAACGCCAGATCGAAGAAGGCATCTCCCGCTTGCGACGCCGGTATAAAAACGAACGTTTTTTGGCCTATTTCCAACCGGCGACCAATACCTATGGTCCCTTGGAGAAACTGCGGGAATTGTGGGATGCCGCGATCAGCGATCCGCGCATCCTGGGGTTGGTCATCGGTACGCGTCCCGATTGCGTGCCGGATGACGTGCTGGATCTGGTCGAGGAATTTGCTCAGCGCACCTACGTATCGCTCGAGTTGGGGGTGCAAACCATTCACGAGGCCAGCCTGCAATGGATGAATCGCGGGCATGGCCACGAGGCCTCCGTCGATGCCATGCGGCGCGCTCAGGGACGCAGTTTCGAAATCAGTTTGCACGTCATGCTTGGACTGCCCGGAGAATCACGGGCGATGATGATGGAAACCGCCGAGCAGATCGCTCGCTGGCATCCTGCCGGGGTAAAAATCCACAACCTGTACGCGGTGAAAAGAACGCCTCTGGCCGAAGAGGTACTCACCGGAAAGGTACGGTTGTTAGAATTGGATGAGTACGTTGAGCTGCTGGCCGATTTTATCGAACGCTTGCCACCGGATACGGTCATCGAACGGCTCTCGGGGGACGCTCCCCCGGACGACCTGATCGGGCCGGCGTGGTGCCTGGAAAAAGGGGAAATCATCAAGCGACTAAAGGAAACGTTTGCCTACCGTAACACCTATCAGGGCTTTCGTTACCAAGGTGGTTGACTGTTCGCTCCCGCGCTGTGGATTCAGCCGGGCTATTATCCTGGAGCCTTGCCTTGAACCGGTTCCTGCCGCATCGAACCGCGTCGCGACCGAGCATCGGTAACGTTGTCCTACCGTTACTGGCCGGTATCCTTCTTGCCATCAATACCGGGTGCCCTTCGCGGCCTGCCTCTTCTGGCAATCGCAACGGGGAGCTTATCTCCCACTCTTCGGCTGGCGCCAGGGGAGATGGAGGCAGAACTTCGGCGCCGGGTGACAGGGTGCCTACCAAGCCCCACGACCTCCCTGCTTCCGATCTGGGCCACGATCAGGCCTCGCCAAGCTGGACAGTTCGCCGAGTGATCCTGCTGTTGCCTGGCGGGCCACAGCGCATCGACTTTGCCGCCGCCATCGGTCGATGCGACGTGGAGGCGGCCTATGCACAGGCAGCCGAAGGACTACGGAACGATTTTCTCGCCCTGTACGGCCCGGAACCGCTTGCGTGGGAGTCGCTGCTGCAATCCCCATTGCTGAAGTCCGGGTGGTTGGGTTCGGTGAGGCCCGGAAGTGCGATTACCGAAATGACGAGCACCCGCTTGGACTTCAACGGCAACCGCCACGTCGATGCGATGGAATTCGCCGCTTGGTTGAAGAATGCACTGGCAGCCGATCCGCGATTCGACCTCCAGGAGTCACCTCGCGACGAGGGTGCCTGGGAAAACTCTCCCTTCGGCCCGCTGGATCTCGATGGTGATCATCGTCTTGGCCAGGCGGAATTGGCCTCTGGCGTAGAACGGCTTCCCCAATTCCAACCGGCAGACGCGGCACGGCTCAGCCTAGCTGATTTTCAAGGCCCCCCGATCGGTGACTCCCCTGATTCGATGATGAACCGAACGCCCCAATTGCTCGAGGTGCGATCGTTTCTGATTGTTCCGCCGCCGTTGTGGGAGCTCCTCCAATACTGCGCCGGATCGACCGACAGCAAACCACGGGTTGATCGACAAGGAACCATGCCCGGTGACGTTCCTTCAGAGAAGCGGGGGAAGGAAGAGGTAGAGCTAGCGGCGGCCCGTCCGAAAAGTACCGAAGATTCGCCGCGAGAAAGGTTGAAGCGTCTCGACGTGGCACAGCGTCGCGAAGTCATCTCCGTGCTGCAACTCCTCCTCCAGCAGTATTCGTATGCGGACACCATTTCGCGCGCTCAGGTGGACGATTGGGACGACGAGCAATGGAATGGTGCGGATCGCGATGGAGACGCCAGTCTCGATGCTGGGGAACTGATTGCTTGGCTGGTCGGCCCTGCAGATCATCGCATTCGAATTGAGCTGTCGTCGGTTTCCCCGGCTGCCGCCGTCAAGGATGACGATACTTTCCGTGGTGCGGAGCAGGCACAGGCCGAGGAACAGGATTCTTCGTCCTCGTCGGAGGCGAACACGGTGCTCATTCCCGATCACGCCCCCCCACCTCCGTATCGATCTTCCTCTAGGCATCCTCTTGGTTACGGTCGACGATCCGCTATCACGATCCAGTCCACTATCGGCAGTGCTACGGTCGAGTCTGGCAGCCGCGCTGACCGACGCCAAGCAGCGAACCGAATTGGCCGACGCGTTGGGGTTGGTCTCCGCCGATGATGTCTTTCTGGTGGACCGCGACGGGGATCGGCAGCTCAGCGACGAAGAATTCCACATGGCGTATCGCTGGCTTACCTGGGACGCATCGCTGCGCGTGGAAGGTGTGCTCGAAGCCCCTGCGGCACGTTGGTTCTACCTGGCCGATCTCGACGGCGATGGCTACTTAAGCGGTCTAGAGAGGAGGGAGTGGAGCCGTCGGTTGAGCGAACTGGACACCGATCAGGACGGGAGCCTAGTGCCCGCCGATCTCCCGATGGTGGTACGCGCCGCCGTGCGCCGCTCCCCCCGACGCGTTGCCATCCCTTCGGCCAACTCCTCCCCAAGGGAGGTGGAGGCTCCTCTCCCGAACTGGTTCACCGCCATGGACATGAATGGTGACGGAGTAGTGGAGCCGGCAGAATTTCTTGGCGAAAGCGAAGATTTTCGCAGTTATGATCGCAATCAAAACAGGCGTATCGAGCCCACTGAGGTTTACGACGCGCTGCCCAATCAGTAAATTTGGGCGTCAAAATAGCACTTTTTGGTACAGTCGGCCCACCTGACAGGAATTTGACAACTACCCTTCCTGAGCATCGGCGCCCTGGGCCACCGGAAACCGAACAGCTGAAGCAATAAGGCGCGTCGAGACGTTCGTTCGCCAGATCACCTGCACCAAGCCATTGAGAGCACCGTCATGTCGTACGCACTTTTGATCGTCGACGATCACCTCGTAGTCCGATTGGGCATTCGCAAAATCTTGGCGGGTTCCAATTATCAAGTGGTAGACGAGGCGGCCAGTGGGGAAGAAGCGTTGAAGAAGGTTGCCGAGCGGCGGCCGGATATCGTGTTGCTCGATGTCCGCTTGCCAAGCGGGGATGGCTTGCACGTCCTGGGACGCTTAAAGCTGGACTATCCGGATCTTCCCATCGTCATGTATTCCTCCTACGACAATCCGACGTACGTGGCCCGCGCTGTCGCTTTAGGCGCGTCGGGGTACGTGATGAAGAATGAGCCCCGGAATGTGTTGCTGGAGACGCTCGATTCGGCCATTCAAGGCCAACCCGCCTGGTCGCGGGAAGAGCTTCGTCGAGTGACCGGCGCCCTGGCCACCCCCCGCATCGTGTCGGACGTGGAAGTGCCGTTGACGCAGCGTGAGAGTGATGTGTTGCGTCACATGGCCAACGGCCTGACCAACAAGGAGATCGCGCTGGCACTGGGGATCAGCTACGAGACGGTCAAAGAGCACGTGCAGCATATCCTGCGCAAGATCGGTGTCACCGATCGTACCCAGGCGGCCGTGTGGGCAGTTCGCAAAGGGTTAATTTGAACACCATGACAGATAAGAATTCGATCACCATCCAGGAGGTCACCAACTCGACACGCTCATTCTCCTACCGCCAGCCCATGAAGTTTGGTGGGCGCGTGGTGAACGACGTCACCGTGCTGCGGACCGAAATCGCTGTCACGCGGAAAGGTTCGCGCAAGAAGATCCACGGCGTCGGCGAGATGACCATGGGCAATGCGTGGGCCTGGCCGAGTAAAATCCCGGATAAAATCACCTTGCGGTTGATGTTGGAGCTGGCCGACCGCTTAGCTGCTCGCGTCAATGAAGCCAAGATCTCTGGCGACGCCCTCCAGGTCGGCGAACAGATTCGTGGCCTGCGGGAACAGATCCGCCAGGAGATGATCACCGAGTTCAAGATGTCCGACCCCATGCCCAAGTTGGCGGCCATGGTTGCGGCAAGTCCGCTCGATGCTGCGGTGCACGACGCGTGGGGGCGGGCTCATCAGCGGAATGCGTTTCAATGCCTTTCCTCGGAATTCCTTAATGCCGACTTGGGAGAGTACCTGGGCGAGCAGTTTGCCGGAAAGTACCCTGCCGACTATGTTTCGGCTGCCCCCAAGCCGACGATGCCGTTGTATCACCTAGTCGGTGCATTGGATCCGCTGTCGGAGGCCGATTTGCGCACTCGGTTGAACGATGGGTTGCCCGAGACGCTCGAGGAGTGGCTGCGACTGGAAGGCATCAAGCGGCTGAAGATCAAACTCGACGGCAATGACATGGATTGGGATGTCGGGCGCATCGTGGAAGTGACACGTATCTGTGAACGGGTGGCACCGGAGCGCGACTGGAAACTGTCCTTTGATTTCAACGAGCAGTGCCCGAACGAGGATTATGTACTCGATTTGCTCGAGCGTCTGGAAAGCCTCAGCCGCCTGTCGTTCGAGCGGCTGCAGTACATCGAGCAACCTTCCCCGCGAGACTTGACGCAACGGAGCGAGTTTACGGTACACCGGTTATCACGCATCCGGCCCGTGGTGTTGGATGAAGCATTGACGGATATGGAAGCCCTGAAACTCGCCCGGCAACGCGGCTACTCCGGTATTGCGTTGAAGGCCTGCAAGGGACACACTGACTGCTTGTTCATGGGAGCGGCGGGAGCGGAATTCAATTTATTCACCTGCATGCAAGACCTCACCTGTGTCGGAGGATCCTTTTTGCATTCCGCGGCAATCGCTGCGCACTTCCCCCATATTCCTGCCATCGAAGGTAATGGTCGTCAGTATTGCCCGGCAGGCAATGAAGCCTACATGGAGGATTACGCTCCCATGTTCCGGATTCGATATGGGACGGTTCCCACGCAATTGTTAGATGGCCCCGGCTTGGGATTCGAATGGAAGCCACTCTAGGTGCTCGTAGGATTTTCGGTAAATGCGCTGGACGGTTGAGCCGCCTCAGCGCCAGTCTACTCGTCGGGCTTAGTTGTCTGAGCTCACCTGGGGCGGCTCAAACCGACGCTCCTCGTCCTGCCGATCAACCACCGCACTTGTGGGCCTCTCCGAGGTCGAATGCTTCCCACGCAGCTGCCGTACCGGAGCTGCCGTCGGCGGGAACGCAGGCCGATCGCGTCCCGTTGACCGTGGTGCCGGCTGGCTATTCCGTTACCACGCCGGTATCGCTAGCGACGCCGGAGCTGGTGGCCTGGATCCGGCGTTTGGTGCACGAAAATGTGCCAGCTCATTATGAAGACAATCGCCAGTGGGGAAAACAGCGAGAGGTCTGGGACGGGCTGATGTGGCGTCGCGAGGGATGGAAGTTGGAGACGAAACGGCGTACTCGCTTAGTGAATTCAGGAACCTGGACGCGGTACACGATCGACCTTCCCCAGCCCCAGGAGAACCTTCACCTCGAGATCGACCAACTGGCCGTCCAACCAAATGGCGATATCGTCTTTCGATTCTCAGTGCAAGCGCCACTGGACGTGTGGGGGCGGCTGAGTCATTGGGTACGCGACGTGCAAGTGGTCAGCATCAGTGCTGCGGCCGACGCGGCCTGTCGACTCGATCTGGCCGGGAAAGTTCGCGTGCGGGTCAATCCTTTGCAACTCCCCCCCGAGATTCAACTGCACCCCCACGTCGATGCGGCGCGTCTCACCTTGACCCATTACCGTGTACGTCGCATCAGCCAGGTTGGCGGCGACTTCGCCAAATACTTGGGAACAAGCATGAAAGGCATCGTCGACGAGAAGATCGACGACCTGAACGCCAAGTTGGTCGAAAAGATCAACAAGCTCCTGCACCGCAATACGGAAAGCCTGCGGGTTTCCATGCAGGATTGGTGGCGCCAACACGCTGAAAAGACGCCCTGACGCCCCGCTCCGCGGGGCCATCGTTCGCGGCTCCGCGGGCTCGTTGGGAGTCGATCTCGAACGGGCGGGCGTCGAGAGTGCCGAGAAAACCCTCTCCAGAGCGAGAACTACTTGCCATCATGATGCGTCAGTTTGCAATTGTGGCTGCGTTGGTTCTTACCTTGCTGGCAGCGTTGTTCTACAGCCAACGACGGGAGGAGCCGGTCGTCGTTTCCGGATTCGTCGAGGCGGATGAGATTCGAGTCGGGTCGCGCTTGGGCGGTCGCATCCTCGAATTGCTTGTCGAGGAAGGGCAGGAGGTGGAAGCAGGTCAAGCGTTGGTGCGATTCGATCCTTTTACGCTGGAGGAACAGATCGCTCAAGCGGAAGCCCAGTTGGCTGCAGCTCAAGCCGACTTAGAGCGCCTGCGATCGGGATTTCGCCACCAAGAAATCGCCCAGGCCGAGGCGCAGGTCGCCGCCCTGCAAGCGCGTTTGGACAAGCTAATCGCCGGTCCGCTTCCGGAAGAGATCGCCGTGGCGGAAGCCCAACTCCAGCTTGCCGAGGCTCAGTTGAAACGGGCGAGCAGCGCATTCCGGCGCGTCCAGTTGTTGATTGAACGGGGCGAGGGAACCATTTCTCAAGACGAGATCGACCGCGTCACCGAAGAATTTCAAGCGGCCCAGGCCTTGGTGGCAACGCGTCGAGAGCAGCTGCAACTACTCCAACGCGGCTCCCGGGAGGAAGACATTCGTGCGGCGCGGGCGGAGTTGGAGGCGGCTCGAGCCCAACTGGCTTTGCTGAAGGATGGATACCGCCCGGAGGATGTCGCCAAGGCGGAGGCGACGGTTGCCGCAGCCGAAGCCGCACTTCAAGCCCTGCGCAAACAGCAAACCGAACTTACGGTCGTGGCACCATCTCCGGGGACGATCGCTGCCCTCGACCTGCGCCCGGGCGACCTGGTAGCTCCTGGTGCACCGGTGCTGAGCCTCCAGGAACATGGAAGGTTGTGGGTGCGGGCCTATATCCCGGAACGCTACATGCGTCTGCAACTCGGCGATGCCTTGCCCATTACCGCCGATAGCTACCCGGGAAAAGTGTTCACCGGAAAGGTCGTTTTCATCGCCCCCCAAGCCGAATTTACGCCGCGCAACATCCAGACGCCTGAGCAGCGGACAAAGCTCGTCTTTCGCATCAAAATCGACTTGCTGCCCGACGGCATGGCGCTCCGCCCAGGCCTGCCAGTGGATGTTTGGCTTTCCGCTGGCCCTCAACAGGACGAATCTGATGAGTGAAATTGTTATCGCAGCGCATCAGCTCACGCGCAGCTTCGGTCCCGTACTGGCCGTCGATCATGTCAGCTTCCAAGTAGCACGAGGAGCCATCTTCGGGTTGTTGGGGCCCAATGGCAGCGGCAAATCGACGATCCTACGCATGCTGTGTGGAGTACTGCAACCAACGTCGGGAACGGCTCGCGTACTCGGTTTCGACACGGCCAAGCAAAGCGAGGCGATCAAACAACGTATTGGGTACATGTCCCAGCGTTTCAGTTTGTACAATGATTTGACCGTGCAGGAGAATTTGGACTTTTATGCTCGCGTCTACGGGCTGAACCGCTCACGGGCAAGGCATCGATTGAGTGCGGTCACGGATCTGACCGGCGTCGGGCGCTTTCGTTCCCAGTTTGCCGGCAACCTTTCCGGAGGCTGGAAACAACGCCTTGCACTGGCGTGCGCGCTGATCCATGAGCCGGAGATTCTCTTTCTCGACGAGCCCACGGCAGGCATCGATCCAGTGGCTCGTCGCCAGCTCTGGGACCTGCTCTACGAATTGTCCGCTGCCAACGTCACCATGTTGGTAACCACGCACTACATGGACGAGGCCGAGCGATGTACGCAGGTGGCCTACCTGTACCTCTCCAAGCTTCTCGTGCACGGGGCACCGGAGGAATTGAAACGCCATCGGCAGGTAACGCCGCCAGGAATGCGTCGTTTTGAAATCGAGGTTCGTCAGGCGGCACGCCTGGTGAATCAACTCCGCCACGCGCCCGGAATTCACGAAGCAACGTTGTTCGGGGAACGTATCCACCTTTTGGTCGACGACCAGTTGTCCCCTACCGATCTGCAGCAGCTTATCGCCGTCAGCGCGGGGGAAATGGGGCTGACGATGGAAAAGGACTCGATTCGCATCCGTCCCATCGCCCCCTCCCTGGAAGACGTCTTTGTTACGCTCACTCGTCGCGCTGACAGTGCGTGGGCACAGAATCTGGCGGCGCCGCCGAACCATTCCGGGGCAACGGAGCCCGAGGGTACCTCCGCCCCCTGGGACCTTCGAACAGGTACAGCGACTTCACCAGATCAAGACCGGCAAACCTCCACGCAACGGATTGCCGAGGAACAGCCACCGCCATCTACCACCGCCTCCACCCCGGAACAACTTGCTCCTTCACCGGCTACGCCGTCCGTCCTCCCGCCGCCTGCTTCCCCACTCGAGACGAACATGGCGTCGCGGCACCCAAGCCACTGGATGTTCGGTTGGCTGGCAATCTTCATCAAGGAGCTTTTTCACATTCGTCGCCAACGTTCCACGCTGTTCTTCATGTTTGTTGTGCCTGTGCTACAGACGTCCATTTTCGGTTGGGCCATCCGTCTGCAGTTGGAGCACATCCCCATGACTGTCTTGGACTTTTGTCAGCAGCCCAGCAGTCGTCAACTCATTGAACAGTTCGTCAACACGCGGCAGTTCGATCTGGTAGCACACGCTACGACCCACGATCAGCTAAGGCATTTTTTCCAATCTGGTCGAGCTAAGGTAGCAATCGTTATCCCGCCCGATTACGACAGCAACCTATTGCGCGGAGAGACCGCCCGTGTTCAAGTCCTCATCGATGGCAGCGACTCTCAAGTGGCTACGACGGCGTTGAATACTGCCAACCTATTGGGGATCACCGTTTCCATGCAGTATGCCCGAGCGCGGGGCGAAGCAGCCCAGTTCGCTCCGGCCCGCGACGAATTCGGTAGGCTCTCACTCCCATTGGAAATACGACCTCGCATGCTGTACAACCCGAACCTGGAAAGCACTCGTTTCTTCGTGCCTGGATTGGTGGGAATTATTTTGCAGTTGGTGACTCTTTTTCTAACCTCCTTCGCCATCGTCCGCGAACGGGAACAAGGAACACTTGAACAATTGTTTGTGACTCCGGTGAGTCGGTCCGGACTTTTGTTAGGAAAACTGGTTCCGTACGCAGCGGTGGGATTTATCGAAGTTCTCTTGGTGCTGACGGTGATGGTTTACCTGTTTCAAGTACCCATTGCCGGCGACCTCCTGCTTCTGTTGGGCCTTGCCCTGCTGTTCATCGTATGTAGTCTAGCCATGGGCTTGTTGGTTTCGACCGTGGCGACCACCCAGATCGAGGCGATGCAATTTGCCTTTCTGATCATGCTCCCCTCGGTGCTGCTCAGCGGATTCGTCTTTCCTCGGTCGGAAATGCCACTGCCGGTACATATGCTCAGCTATGCCATCCCCGTGACCTACTTCATCGAGATTTTGCGTGGCATCGTGTTGCGCGGTGCAGAAGTGGTCGATTTGACCGTGTGGATCGGCGGGCTGGGCCTCTGTTGCGTTGCCATTCTCATGCTGAGCTTGGTGCGGTTTCGCAAGCAGATCGCGTAACCCTACTGTCCTCTGCTACCGCCGCGTTCGATTTTCTCGTTCCCAGGCTCCACCCCGGAGACTGTTCGTTCGATGTTTCCCCGGTTTCCTGGCAGAGCCTGGGAACCAAGACCAATCGGTACTCCAGTTCACTGGCCTTGCTATCCCACCACGAGGAAGACACTCGCACACGATGCAAATAAATGCGAACCGGGCCGGCTAACTCGAAAGATCACCCATGTCTTTTCATGCGCCGATAGGCGATAAAGCCGCCCAGCACTGCCAACCCAATGGCCAACGGAAGCAGTCGCTTCCGCCATACCGAGCGCCCGTCTATCCCTTGAGCCTCTAAAGAAAAAAGACCGAGCGGTTGAGGTTGAGGATCGACGACGCTGATTTCACAATACGGCCCCGTTTCTTCCCTCGCATTTTCCCCCGTATACCGTCTGATCGTCACTCGTGAAACCTTCGGGAAAACGCCAATCGCTGAATCTTCAAAATACGCAAACTCGCCCTTCCGCTCGTTATGAAGTTCCCCATCCTTGTTGACCGTCAGCGTATAGGACTCGATACATGGCACTTCGATGGACCGAAACACAATCGAAAGAATACTGGCGGCCTGTTCAGAGGACGTGACATGCCGGAACTCGATGCTTCCATTGGCGCGTTTGTTTAGGCGCCCTTCGCTCTTTACTGTTGGCGGCGGTGGCGAGAATCCTTCCAGATCGATGTAACTCGCGAAATAGACTTCCGGTCCAACCCCCAACACTCGCGTCGCGTCGCAGAAAAACGGCAATCCAAACAGCGATTCCTTCCCTTTTTCGCTGGTCCCAAAATCGGCGATGGTGAGCGCCCCGTTGTTCGAGTTCAGAATCACGTAACCATCGGGACGGCATATTATCCGCTTCACTACAACGTTGGATGCGTCGGCAATATCAACGCGGAAGAATTGGTTATCGCGAGACCAAAACCGGAACCTTTTTGTCTCTTCGTTTCCTCCCAGAGAATAGGTTCCTTCCAAATAGCAGTTTCCATACGCCTCGTGGCGAATTCGCTCTAGTCCTTCATGAATTCGCCGCAACGAATCTTTCAACGGCAATTCCTCTTGGGCCGCGCTAAATCTCGCCAGGACGTAGATCGCGATCCACAGGGCGGTACATGCTATGTGAAGAAAACGGTTGCGCTTTAACACGGTACCACTCTTGTCTTTCGAGCAAAAAAGTGTCTAGCCAGAAATACCCTTCCCCACCTTGTGGGCATCGCGCCCGCCAACCTGCGCACCTTATTATTGCACTGATTGACCTGCCTCACAAACTTCGTCAACATCCCACCAGAGCTGATCAAGCTCTTGTGGCTGACCCGTAGCATCATCGTCGCGCTGCTTATGCCATTCTAGCAACGGTAAGACTGTTGTTGCGACTAGCGGTCGCACTTACACCCGCTCGAGGAAAATCTACCTCTCGTGATGCACCTCCATCCACCAGGTCCGGCAAATGCTCCGGCGGGTTGATTGCTAGCACACGCGATGCTGTACAGATCAGGGGAATCTGGAGGGGCAAATAGCGCTACGAGGCCAACTCAGCCATCGGGCCGGTGGCATTTGATTGTTTCATGGAGGTGGATTTCCAATGCGTGATACCAGCGATTCGTTCGCTTTCCGGTGCCCGCCCGGAGTCATGCGATCGAACGATTTTCGCGCGATCTCCATTTCCGACGAGCAGGCGATTCGCTTTTTGCGAAGACGACAAGCAGCACGTAATCCTCTTGCCGGCATCAAAGCAACCGTGCGATGGCGAGATGCAGTCCCTTGACGAAAGAGAAAATCACCCACGACGCTGCGAGCAACAAATCAGAAGCTGGCCGTCTCACGCTGGGCGTACCGGAATATCGTACGGAAAGCGCCGTCTACGACTCTCGTTCTTTGGGCCGGCTCCTCTTCCCCCTTGGCCGTGGACACGATGGACACGATGCCAGATCGCGTGCCCCTACTGTCCTCTGCTACCGCCATGCTCGATTGATGCCGGGCCAGGCGGGAGGCAGCTAGAGTAAAACGGCGCAGCTTGGGAGGAGACTGCCGTTGGCGACGAGAAGGATCATGCTACCGGTTGCAGGGGGACGATGCAGAGGAAGAAAGCGTGTTCTGTGAGGGGGTAGGTGCATGATGCAGCGGTAAAAGGGACGTTTTCACCGAAAGGGAATCTCGGTGCACGGAAGGGGGAGCAATGGGATGCCACAAGCAGTGGGGTACGGCATTTTGGCGGCAGGAGTTTTCCTCGCCATGCTGCTGCCAGCTTATGGCCAGCAAACCATGGCCCCGGCGCCGCAGGCGGCCGTAGTCCACATCGGGCTTCCCCAGCCCATTGATGAACCGTCATCCAGCCCCATCGATCTGCAGGATGCCCTCGGAGGGCTCGGGCCGGTGGCGCCCATCCGACCGCGGGAAGGACAATTGCCGGGAGCAGGCCATGGTCCAGACGAGCCTCTAGGGCGACCGACGATCCGTGGTGTCGATCCCCATGCCGAGGTTTTCGCGGAATCGCAGTATCCATCGGCCGTGACGTGCGCGAAATGCCATCGCCGGATCTACGACCAGTGGCGGGTCAGTGCGCATGCCTATGCGGCGGTCAGCCCTATGTTTCAGTGCTTCGAACAGAAAATGACCGAACTGACCCGCGGCACCGTCGGTACGTTTTGTGTGCGCTGCCATGCGCCGATCGCCATGCAGTTGAATTATCCGCGATCCGCCTCGATGATCGATGCGCCAGCCCCGGTGCGCGAGGGCATCACCTGCGTCGCCTGCCACCGGGTAAAGTACCCGTTCGGGAAAGTCAACGGCGAACGCCGAATCGAACCTGGGCCGATTACCGACCCGGTGTACGGTGGCATCGGCGGAGAAGGAGTCGCCGCGGCGATCGCCAACAAAGATCCGTTGAAGATCAAGACGGACGTCAACGATAAGCGTCCGGGTCAGACGATCCATCTCCAAGGGATCCGCTTTGAGCAACTGTCGCACAGCGAGTATTGTGCCCCGTGCCACCAGGTTGCCGTCCATCCTGGCATCGCGTTGGAAGTGGTGTGGGCCCAATATCGGGCAGGTCCCGCGGCCAAGAAAGGCATTCAGTGTCAGGACTGCCATATGGGTTTAGTCCCCGGCAAGCCGCTCGGATACGCCTACGGCCCCGTCGCCGAGGTGAATGGGCAGGTCGTGCATCCGATGCGCAAACAATCGAACCACTTGTTCTATGGACCAGGCAATTCCATTGCGCATCCGGGAATCTTTCCTCACAATGAGAACGCATTCCGCTGGAGCGCCGCCGCATGGCTGCATTTCGACTGGAAAAGCGGGTGGGGTACCGAGGCGTTTGAACAGGCCGTCGCTGCCGGTCAGCTCCATGTCGACTTTCCCCCACCCTGGGATTCGGTGGATGAACGACGCGCTGCGCGACGGATCATCGACGAAAACCTGCAGTTGCTCGATCTGAAAAAAGCGTCGGCCATCGCTGTCATGGAAGCCGGTTCTCACATCGATGGACCTTTCTTTGAGGCTCCTCCGCGCCGCGGCCAACCGCTTTCTTTTTACTATGAGGTGCGCAATATCAGCGAAGGGCATAACAATCCCTCAGGATCATTGGGGGCCCAACCGCAATTGTGGCTGAACGTCGCCTTGACTGGTCCCGACGGGCGTCACCTATGGGAGTCGGGTTATTTGGATCGCCACGGTGACTTGGCCAATCAACACTCCCTGGATGTCACGTCCGGGCGCATTCCCTCGGACCGCCAGTTGTTCAACCTGCAAACGCAGTTTTTGATTACTGGGGTCAAGGGGACCGATCGCGAAATGTATCTGCCGATCAACGTGGATGTCGATCCCCTTCCTTTCCTTCGACCGGGCAACATTCCCGTTTCGGTGCTGAACCATCCGCCGCTGATCCGTATGGAGCAGAAGTCGCTACCGCCGCTGTCGTCCAAGAAAGCCCGCTATACCGTCCCCGGCGAATTGCTGCAGATGCCAGGAACCTATCGGCTCAGCGTTCGCCTGCGCAGCCGTATGGAACCGATATATTTCATGCGTTTTTGTGGAGCCACTCCCGAGATGCAGCGGCGGATGATCGAGCAGACCATCGACATCCATCCCCAGGCAGTCCAGTTCGTCGTTCCTTGAGGTGGCCGCCCGGTATCCGCCCTGCCAGGTGGTTCAGGTTTTTCATTCGCTATTATTCAAAACGAAGCACGGACAAGTCACATTCCCCATGGTCGCCTACCGGACAAAACGTCGCCTGCGAGCCGTGTGGCTTGCCTTGCTGGCAGCGACTGCCGTGCCGGCCGGTGCGCAGACCGACATGGCATCGTCCCCCATCGCCCCGTACGTCGAAGGACGCTCCCAGGCCCGCTGGCACCAGAGGTCGATGGACCCAGATCATGGTTCCTCGCCCCTGCCGGGTGGAAATCGCCGTCGTGCGGGGCTTGCCGATCTTCCGCCCCCACCGGTCGAGGCCCCTCCGGATGCCGTCCTGCAGTTGCCGGTCATCGCTCCTCCAGACTGTTATTTTCCTCTCGACCTTCCCCGTCAAACGACCGTCACTGCAAGTCGCGCGCAGGCCGTGCTTGGACTTCCGCAACCGATTCCTCACCTCGAACCGGAACGCACCGAGACTACCCCGGCATCCCCATCGAGCTGCTCACCATCGTTGCTTGCCCTTCCCGCCACGGCAAGCGTACCGTCGACGGCAGCCCCCGCGCCGCGACGGCCACCGCCGGTTTCGTTCACTCCGCGCGACATCCGGTCTGGCGTGGCGACTCAACTCGCCTCGAACGTTCGACCAGGTGCCGGTGGGAACGAGCCGTCGCAGGCGTCTCCATCCGACACACTCCCTTTCTTTATTCCACCTCCGCAGATGCCGGTGGCCAGCGATCAGCAGGCGAGTCCTGTTCCTTATGACGCTCGTGCCTTTGCCCCGAATCCGCTGCATCCTTGCCCCAGCACTCCTGAACAAGAGATCGCCGTCTACCGAGGCAAGTTCGAAGTTCCGGTCCAGCGACCGTTGATCGAATGGTGGCGGCCGCTTTATGCCAGCGGCATATTGCCGCCGCCGCGACCATTCTTCGGCCCCACCAACCTTTCGAAACCGCACTTTTATGTTTATGGAGACTTTCGTACCGGCATCGGTGTCAATGACGCACGCGGAGATGATCGCAGCATCTGGGCGTTCCGCGCCAATCTGGACATGGACCTGCAACTGACGGCTACCGAACGTCTTCATGCCTTCATCGGCCCCTTGGATCGGGGGGGCGATTTTACGCGCCTGGAGCTGGGCAGTCATCCACGGCTGGTCGATCGGACCGACCTGCGACTGGACAACCTGTTTTTCGAAGGAGACCTGGGCCAGATTTGGGGAGGCCTGCAGGGGACTTATGCGCCGTTTGATCTTCCCTTCGCCGTAGGCTTCTTGCCACTGTTCTATCAGAACGGAATCTGGGCGGCTGACAACGTGATCGGGGCGGCCGTATCGATTCCGTCGCGCAACAGTCCGCGGCTGTTATGGTCGAATTACGACGTGACCTTCTTTTGGGCCACGGACCAAGTCGATAGCGATGCCTTTCCTGGCGACCAACAGGCCGCCGAGTTTTTTGGCACCGCGTGGTTTATCGACGCCTACGACGGCTATATCGAGGCCGATTACGCATACGTTCACGATAAAGCCATCGGTGACAGAAGCTACCACAACATCTCGGTCGCCTTCACGCGGCGTTATCTGCAACGGCTATCCAACTCGGTGCGCATCATCGCCAACGTAGGCCAATCGCTTCCCGCCGACCAGCGAACCGCCGATGGTGTGCTGTTCTTGCTAGAGAACTCGTTGATCTCGCACGCTCCCAACACCTTCGTCCCCTACTTCAATGCGTTCTATGGGCAGGGCCGGCCGCAGAGTCTGGCCCGTGCGGCGGGTGCCGGAGGCGTGCTGAACAACACGGGAATCCATTTCGAGACGGACGGATTGACCGGCTATCCGACGTTGGATTTTACAGCCAACAATACAGCCGGAGCGGCGCTTGGTTTCAATCTGCTCAGCGCCGACTTCCGGCAACAACTGGTCGTTGAGGTGGCTGGACTGGCGGCGGTGGGAAGCCCCCAGTTCCGGGCGGCGCGCGGCGATCAATACGCCGTGGGCCTACGCTACCAGCGGGCCTTGAGCAATGCCTGGCTGTTCCGCACCGATCACATGGTAGGGTGGCTGCGCAACGACAACGATATTCGCGGATCGCGCATCGAATTGCGTTGGAAGTTCTAAGCCCCTGAGGGCTTTCTTGACCACCGCTAGGAAGTCGATTGGTGCGCTTCGATCATCTCGAGACGGCGGCGATACAGCGGCTCGGACAACCCTACAGGATAGCCATGGGGATTCAATAGGCGACGCAGGGAAGGATGCAGCTGTTCGACTTGACGTCGCGCGTACTGTTGAATCTGCTCCAGCGATGGCCACGGGCCGACCAACTTGCCGTCGCGCAGCAGTGGTTGCAACAGTTCGCTCGCTTCCGCATCCGCTTCAATGACCCGGCGCCGCGTCGGATCTCCTGGATCGTAGATGACGCGGTTTGCCTCCGGGTCGTCGAGATCGTAGATCATGTCCGCCACTGCCATGCCGTTTCTGGTGAAGCGGCGGACACCCAGAACGCCAGGGATCGTCGTCTTCATCGTTTGCTCGGAGATCTTGATCCGCCGTCGCCATTGCCCCTCGGCCCCTCGCGTGGCCCCCAGCTTGTAGACCCCTCCCAGAGCCGGTTGATCGAAACTGGTAGCCAATCGCGTCCCCACACCCCACACGGTGATCGGTGCCCCTTGATGCTTCAGACTCTCGATCGTCGCTTCGTCCAATTCATTGGAAGCGACAATGACGGCATCATGGAAACCGTGCGCATCGAGAATCTCCCGCGCGGCTTTGCTCAGATAATCCAGATCGCCCGAATCGAGGCGGATTCCCACCATGCGATGGCCGCGTGCACGCAGTTCCTCTCCCACGATGCAGGCGTGGCGCACGCCCTCGAGCGTGTCGTAAGTGTCGACCAGGAAGACGCAGTTGTTGGGTAAAGCTGCCGCATAGTGACGGAATGCTTCCAATTCATCGTCGTGGGCCATCACCCAACTGTGAGCATGCGTTCCTTTTACCGGGATGTCGTACTTCATTCCCGCCAGCACATTGCTCGTGGCATCGCACCCGCCGACGAATGCCGCACGACTTGCCGTGACTGCCCCATCGGGCCCTTGCGCGCGGCGCAGGCCGAACTCTAGAACCTGGTCGTCTTTCCCTGCCACCTCGCGAATCCGTGCTGCCTTCGTGGCCACCAAGGTGGGGAAGTTGATCAGGTTGAGCAGGCCGGTTTCCAACAGTTGACATTGCAAGATCGGCCCTTGGACCCGCACCATGGGAGCAAGGGGAAAAACGGCAGTGCCCTCAGGAACGGCGTCCACGTCGCAGGTCAAGCGGAGGTCGCGCAAGTAGTGGAGGAACTTTTCCGCAAACAGCGGTCGTTGGTCATTGCCCCGCAATCGACTCAAGTATTCCAACTCGTGGTCGCGAAACCGGAAATTGGCCATCCACTGGGCCGCCGGACCGATCCCGGCTGCGATCGCATAGCCGCCGCGAAAGGGGAGGGAGCGGAAGAATTGGTGAAATACCGCTTCCTCCTCGGCACGTCCCTCGTGCCAATAGGCGTAGGCCATGGTCAACTGATACAAATCGGTCAACAATGGGGTTCCGGTCTCGGCAATCAGATCCATGGAATTGCTCGCCCATTACGCGGCGTCCAGATTCGGTGACTCGGCTACTCTTATGGTTATACTCTGTCGCCGAGCCTCGCTCAGCACCCACAGGGTGACGAGGCGACGCTCGCGGCGCGCGGTATGGAAAAGATCCTGTTGGCTACGTGGCATCTATTCCCTGGGGGCGATATGCGGCACATCGTCTTGCTTGGTGATTCGGTCTTGGACAATGCGGCCTACGTGCCGGCTGGTCACAGCGTTGTGGAGCATGTGCAGCGGAGGTTATCCGCCGGCGATCGCGTCACGCTGCTGGCGGTCGATGGTGCGGTCGTCGCTTCGGTGTTCGATCAGCTTGTGCAGATCCCGGAGGATGCCACCCATCTCGTACTCAGTGTGGGAGGCAACAACGCGTTGGCTATTGCGGGGACTACGCTGTCGACGAGTTGTTCTACGGTGCGGGAGGCCTTGGCGGCGCTGGGGCAGCAGATTGCCTTGTTCGCTGCTGACTATGCGAGGTTATTGAGCGAATTGGGGCGGCGACGCCTACCGCTGACGGCTTGCACGATTTACGATTCAGTTCCCGGACTGGACGAGGCAGAGAAGGTGGGGCTTTCGGCCATCAACGGTCTCATTCTCCGCCTTGCCTTCGCGGCTGGTGTCGATCTCTTGGACCTGCGTCTGCTGTGCCAAGAGCCGGACGATTATGCCGACTGCTCACCGATCGAACCGTCCAGCCAGGGTGGAGAGAAGATAGCATCGGCCATCGACCGTCTCACCGCCGGCGATGCAGCGGACGTAGGCGTTTGGTGCCGAGTACCACGGTAAGCGATCGTCGGGCGTCTGGACCGCCTGACCGTAGAAGGACGCAACCTTGAGTGGAGGTGGAACGTTGTCGGAGTTGAAACAACTAGGTATCGTCGGCGGTGGCCAAATGGCCCAGGCCCTGTTGGGCGGAGCAGTGAAATCGGGGATCCTCAAGGTCGCCGACGTGTTGGTCGCGGAGCCCGATGCGTCGCGCCGCACGGTCCTGCAGGAGCAGTTTCCTGGCCTCCAAACCGTCGATGATGCTGAGAAGTTGGCCGAGCGATGTGCCCGCTTGCTGCTGGCGGTGAAGCCGCAGGTGCTAAGGGCGATTGGCAGCGACATCGGCCGGTGGTTGCCTCCCGAGAGGCTTGTGATTTCCATCGCTGCCGGGGTGTCCCTGGATGAATTGTGCAATCTATTGAAAACCAGGCAAGTAATTCGCGTCATGCCGAACACACCCTGCCTGGTGGGAGCCGGGGCCAGCGCGATGGCCGCCACCGCGGAGGTAAACGCCGACGACCTTCAATGGACGGAACAATTGTTGCAATCGATGGGTATGGTAGTCCGTGTGCCCGATTCCTTGATGCATGCAGTCACTGGTCTTTCCGGTTCCGGACCTGCCTATCTGTATCTCGTCATTGAGGCGTTGAGCGATGGGGGCGTGGCCAGCGGCTTGCCCCGCGCTACGGCTTTGCAATTGGCTGCACAAACCGTCTGGGGGGCGGCGCAGATGGTAATGCAGTCCGGACGCCATCCGGGGGAGTTGAAAGATCAGGTCACTAGCCCGGGAGGCACGACCATCGCCGGCCTGCAGGTCTTGGAACAGCGAGCGATACGTAGCGCCTTGATCGATGCCGTATGCCAGGCGGCTCGACGAAGCAAGGAATTGTCCTCGCCAAACTCCTGAGTGCGACACGAACTCTGTCGATGGGAATTCGATGAACACGATGAATATTGTGGTGATGGGTACCGGCCCATTTGCCGTCCCGGCACTGGAAAAATTGGCTGCGTCAGGGCATCGCATTGTTTTATGCGTTACCCGTCCGGTGCCCGAACCACTCCTGAAGAAACTGCCACCGCGTCCCGTGTGGGAATGGGCCACCAGGCGGGGAACCGAATTGTTCGAACCGCCATCGATCAATGCTCCTGAGGCCATCGATCGCCTGCGCTCAACTGCCGCCGACCTGCTGTTCGTCTGCGATTACGGGCAGATTCTCAGTACAGCATGTCTGGAGGCGGCACGACTGGGGGGGGGTCAACTTGCACGGTTCGCTCCTGCCGCGGCATCGCGGTGCCGCGCCAGTCCAATGGACGCTACTGCGCGGCGACCCTGTGGCCGGTGTCAGCGTGATTCACATGACTCCTCGTCTAGATGCAGGGCCGATCTTGGCGACGGCCAGTACGCCTGTACAACCAGATGAAACGGCAGCGGAGTTGGAACCGCGCCTCGCGCAGTTGGGAGCGGACATCACGTTGCCGGCCATCGAATTGCTCGCTGATTGGGATGGCCGGCTGCCGATCGGCACGCCTCAAGATTCACTGCTGGTCAGTCGGGCACCACGATTCGAGAAACGCCATGGCCAACTCGATTTTCGCCTGCCGGCGCGCTACCTGAGCCGGCTGGTCCAGGCGGTGCAACCCTGGCCGGGAGCCTACGCCGAACTGCGGCTTGCACCGCACAAACAACTGCGCGTGATCGTGCGTCGTTCCCGCTGGTCCGAGCACGCCCTCGAGGGCGCACCAGGAACCGTTCGGCTGTTGACGGGGGAGCAGTTGCCATGGGGCGCCGATGAACGCTGGAAGAGCGCGTTGGCCGTGGCGACCGGTCGCGGGAGTTTCTACATCCTGGAGGTGCAGCCTGCTGGTAAGCGGACGATGACCGCTGCCGAGTTTGCCCGCGGACATGCCCTCGATGAGGCCCATTTCTTGCTTCCCGAACCACCTGTTGTTCCCCTCGTTGACGATGACGAAGGTTAACCTCCCGCATCCGAATGGTAGGCGCCGCCTGTGGCGGAGATGGTTACTACGCGGTTTGGCGGTGGCTACCGGGCTGCTGCCGTTGATCGTAGCCGAGTTGGCGTTGCGTTGGGCAGACTACCCACCACCTGCGGCGATTGACCCCTACGTCGACCTGCACCAGCTCCGCCCGCTTTTCGAACCGGTTCCTGGCGATCCGCAACGAGTCCACATCGCGCCGGAACGTCTGCACCTTTTCCGCCCCGTTTCTTTTACTCGCCATAAACCTCCGGACACCATTCGCGTGTTCGCCTTGGGGGGCTCCACCACTCAGGGCGAACCCTACAGCACAGAAACCGCCTTCCCTCGTTGGTTCGGCGAGGCCATGCAGCTTGCCGATCCGACGCATCGCTACGAGGTAATCAACTGTGGCGGTCTGTCGTATGCCAGCTACCGCGTCCTGGCGGTGCTGCGCGAAGTAATGCAGTATGAGCCCGACTGGATCCTCGTCTACACTGGCCATAATGAGTTTCTCGAACGACGGACCTATGACCACCTGCAGGAAAAGAACTGGAAGAACCAACTCCTCAGTCGCACGCGCCGCCTGCACACCGTCCGAGCGCTGGGCGAACTTTTTCGAGGTGCACGACCAGCAGGCGACCGTTCCACTAAACCTCTCACGGTCATCCAATCCGAGGTTGACGCCCTCCTCGACTACCGTGGCGGGTTGGACGCGTACCATCGAGGCGACCCGTGGATGCAAGGCGTGGTGCCTCATTTTGCCTGGAACTTGGAACAAATGCTGCGTCTCTGCCGCCAGGCGAGAGTGCCACTCATTCTGATTCGTCCGGTGAGTAACCTGGCCGATTGCCCACCGTTTAAGATCGAGCCGCCTCCGAACCTGCCGCCGGATCGCCTCGAGGCATTTCAGTCGTTGTGGGATGCCGCCCGCGGTGAAGCGGATCCCAGTCGCGCGGCAGCGCTGGCCAACCAGGTCCTCGCTCTTGACCCAGAACATGCCGGCGCGCATTACCTGCTTGGGCGCTTGGCGTATGAACGTAATGATGCAGCGGAGGCCGATCGCCATCTGGTGCTAGCCCGCGACTTCGACGTATGTCCGCTCCGGGCGACGACGCCCGTTTTGGAAGTCATCGATCGACTTGCCCGCCGGTACCAGTGCGTCTTCGTGGACGCCGAGCAGCTTTTTGCCGTCCGCTCCCACCTGCAGATCGTGGGCAACCAATGGCTGGTGGATCATATCCATCCCTCGATCGAAGGCCATCAGCTTTTGGGACACGAAATCGCTCGGGCATGCATCAACAACGGGATGGTGGACGCTCCGGAGTCGAATTGGGCACAAGAGGTGGACGAACGCTTCCGTGACCTTCTTTTGCAACTTGATGAATCCTATTTTCACCGTGCTCGACAGCGCCTCGAAGGACTGCGTTTGTGGACGCAGGGCCGCGCCAACAAAATCCGTTCTGCCGCCCCCTATACCGCGGACTGAAATCAAGGGGGCGAGCCGTTTTGGTGCAGCTTTAGGACGTGGCGATGGGGGGCAACCCGTGACTGGATGAAACGTCTCATAGGAGCGACATGCAGGCCTGCATTGAGGCACGGTGCTGACCGGGTCGATTGGCAGAAGCAACTTCCAGCGGGGGTGAAGCTTACCGAACGACCTGTGGGGACTCGCCATCGGGACAGGTTTCGCCAGCACCGACCGCCTTGCCTCCCCGATCTGGCGTCCGGGTTGCAACACCCGATGTGTCCCTTTGCCTACGGGCCCTACCGAACTCGCTGCGGCAACATGGCAACGCACCGGATGGACTACAATGCTTTGGCATGGCAAGCGATTTCAGTATCTCATGGTGATCGGAGTGGATCATGATTAGCACACGGCGTGGTAAGCTGGTCGGCGCGGCCTTATCGGCGGTTCTAATAGTGATGTCCCTAGGGTCCAGCTTGGGGGCCGAGGAGCGCCCAAATTTCCTGGTGATCATCGCCGATGACATGGGGTATTCGGATGCCGGGTGTTACGGCGGAGAGATCGCCACACCGAATCTGGATCGGTTAGCAGCCGGCGGACTACGATTCACGCAGTTTTACAACACGGCACGGTGCTGGCCGACGCGTGCTGCCCTGCTGACCGGGTACTATCCCCAACAGGTTCGACGGGATAGCATGCCCAGTGCGCCGGCTGGATTTGGCGCGCGCGGGGAACGACCAGCGTGGGCGCGAACAGTCGCCGCCTACTTGCAGGATGCCGGCTATCGGAGTTACCACTCGGGGAAATGGCACGTCGACGGAGAACCGACCGACCAGGGTTTCGATCGATCGGATCCCACCAGCCGCGGCCATGGTTTTTTCGAACCGGTGCACAAACCGAATCGTGACCCCCGGTACTACCGCACCATCGATACGGCAGATCATGCGATCGAGTGCTTGCAGGAGCATGCAGCCCGGTTTACCGATCGCCCCTTCTTTTCCTACGTCGCCTTCCATGCGCCGCACTTCCCGCTGCACGCCTTGCCGGAAGACATCGCCCGTTACCAGGATCGCTATGTCGAGGGATGGGAGGAGTTGCGTCGTCAGCGGCATCGGCGGCAGCAGCAGTTGGGATTGAAAGTAGGGGAGCTTTCAAGACTTGAGCCGACTATCGGTCCGCCGTACGACTTTCCAGAACACCTTGCCTTGCTAGGTCCAGGGGAAGTCAACCGCCCCCTGCCATGGCACGAGTTGTCGCCGGTCCAGCAACAGTTCCAAGCGACAAAAATGGCGATTCACGCGGCCATGATCGATCGCCTCGATCGTGAGATAGGGCGGATTCTGGCGCAGGTGGAACGAATGGGAGCCTGGGACAACACGTTCATCTGCTTCCTGTCCGATAACGGTGCCAGCGCGGAGATCATGGTGCGCGGTGACGGCCACGACCCGCAGGCACCGCTAGGCTCGGCGGCCACCTACTTGTGCCTGGGACCAGGGTTTTCCAGTGCCGCGAACACTCCGTTTCGTCGCCACAAGACATGGGTGCACGAGGGAGGTATTTCGACTCCCTTCATCGTACACTGGCCGGCAGGAATCCTAGAGAACAATTCCTTGCGCACTACCGTCGCCCACGTGATCGACATCACGCCCACGCTGCTCGACCTGGCCGGTGTAAAACTCGACCAGCAAAGCGGGCCGCCTATGAGCGGCGTAAGCCTGCGACCGGCGCTGGAGCGGGACGGCGTGGAGTTGCACGATGCCCTGTGGTTTTACCATGAGGGCAATCGAGCACTGCGGCAAGGGGATTGGAAGATCGTCTATGCCGATGACACGCGCTCGACTGGGGCGGATCGCAGCGGCCGCTTGGACCGCCGCCCGGCATCCGAGATTCCCTGGAGTTTGTACAATCTGGCCGATGATCGTGCCGAGCAACACGATCTGGCGGAGAAGTTTCCTCAGCGGGTGGCAGCCATGGCCGCCCAGTGGGAGGCGATGCGGACAAAGTTTCTCCAACAGGCCACTGCGCGCTAAGGTCTACCGCGGTCAGCCCCCCCCGCACGATCGAGGGATGGACGCACGTTTCTTGTTCTGCCGGTCGGCACGGACTCGGGTCAGTCCCTCGGTTCGTCGATCTCACGCCACCGAAGCCTCTGCGGCAGGTCGATCGCTTCGTCATCGCTCGCCGCAACTCTCGCCCTGATTTGTTGGTCTAGCGGATTCGATCTCGGGGAGCCACGAATTTGGCAAGCTATACTTGCGCGGCCGATCCGCTATCATTGGAAAAGCATCGTAAACAGGAAGGCATCGGGATCACGAGCATGAATATTCAGCAATTCCTGCAACATCATGGCATTCAGCGCAACCCGTTCGTGGATGAAGATGCCCAAACGGATACCGTTTTCAAGGAGGGATGCATCGACGAGACCTTTCATCCCGCCTGGGATAAGGTCTATGGGGATCCGCGCGAACCAGCAACGGCGATCGTATTTGGGTGTAAAGGTTCGGGCAAGACTGCGATGCTGTTGCAAATCGCCCGGCACCTGAGCAAATTCAATCGAGAGCATCCGGACGAGCGCATTTTTACGATCACTTACAACGACTTCAATCCGTTCCTCGATCGCTTCCGCATGTCGCAGCACTTCCATCGCGGGGATCCCCTGAAGCTGCTCCAACGTTGGCGATTATCCGACCACATGGATGCCATTCTATCGTTGGGTGTTACCAAGCTGATCGATGCGATTGTCGGCCATGGAGCCCCTGAGGAGACGGTGGCCGCCGATCGTCTGCGCGATCTTCCTCCCCACACGGTTCGTGATTTGCTCCTCTTGCAAACGTGCTATGACCAGTCAAGTGCCGAACCAGTGTTGAATCGCTGGCACATGTTGCGCAAGAAACTGCGCTATGCGCACTGGCGAGCTTATCTGCCGATGGCCGTGGGGGTGGTCGGCTCGCTAGGAGTCCTCACCGCGGCTATCGCCGCGGTCTCCCAGGGAAATGGTCGCTGGGTGTCTACCTATTGGTACGTGTGGCTCGGTGCCCTGATGGCAGTGTGGGGATGGTGGTTGCAACGGTTCGTGTTGTGGACTTGGCGCGCCAGTCGTATCCGAAAGCATACGCGCTCGTTGACGCTGGAAACGAACATGCTGCGACATCGCTTGCTGCGATTCTCCCCACGCGATCTGATGAATCAGCCGTTGCCGAACAAGAGCAGCTGCGAAGATCGGTACGAGCTGTTGGCGAAGCTGCAAGCCGTTCTGGCTGAATTGGCGTTTCGTGGCGTGATCGTGCTGGTCGACCGCGTCGATGAACCGGAACTGATCAACGGCGATCCGCAACGCATAAAGGCGTTGGTCTGGCCCCTGCTGGACAATAAGTTTCTCAAGCATCCCGGGTTGGGGGTAAAGATGATGTTGCCCGAGGAGCTGAAGCGTTTCGTTGATCGTGAAGACGCCGCATTCTACGAACGCGCTAGATTGGACAAGCAGAACATGATTTCCAGCTTCGAATGGACACCGGAAGCACTCCTTGATGTAGCCAATGCCCGCATTGCTTGCTGTGCCGATGGCGATCGTTCAGTCACACTGTTTTCGCTATTGAGCGAAGATATTCGTCCAGAGCGAGTGAAAGACGCCTTGCGCGAGCTGCGTGTCCCCCGTCATCTGTTCAAGTTCTGCTATCGCTTGCTCGTCGCGCATTGCAATGCTCATACGCAAACAGACCCGGTATGGCATGTGCAGTTGTCGACGTTCGAGTCCGAGTTGGCTGTCTACCTGCGTGATCTGCACCGATTCGAGCAAGGGCTGGGAGCTGGCTGAGTCCACACTGGCGCTGGCCCGCCAGGAGTTCGCGTTATGCGATTTCTACGTGTGTTTCTCGGTCAGTTTTGTTTGGTGATGTCGCTGTTGTTTTTGGTTCAAAGCATTGCGCTGAGCCAGTCAATTTACGATTGCGAAGATTTTATCGATGGATGCAGGGGCGCCCCAACGGCTACCGCATGCGCTTTGTTATGATGTATTGTGCCGTGGAGCGGATTGCGTCGGTTGCGTGCCCATCCCCACTCCGGAACCGGCCGGCCCGTGGTGTTATTGCAAGATTGGTTAGTTTTGCATCTAGCCACACAGCGTCATGGTAGCAACGCATCAGCCGGGCGTTTTTCGACACCCGGCTGGTGTGGAGCGTAGCGTGGGTAGCTTCCATCGCTGGGCATTTTAAGAGGAGGGTGCATTCGGTGTATTCGTCGCAAGTCTTCACTGTGTTGGTGGCACTGGCGCTGGCGTGGGTTGTACCGCGTGCCGCAGGAGTAACCGAAGCTGCATCGGCTCCAGAAATCGTGGATGAATGGGTGCAATGGGTCACCAATCCGTGGAAGCTGGACGGGCCATTCGAATTTGTGGTTGCGCACCCTTCCGGCAAAGGCGGTGCGAGGCAGCAATGGCGCGGCAGTTTTTTTCAGAATGGCTTGTACGAGTGTTACGTCTTCAAGTTGGAAGATTCGAATGCGGAGTGGGATCATGCTAAAATCGCCAATCCGGACTACTCAGCGTCGCTCGAGAAATCCTCTGACGGCATATGGATACTGGAAGAAGTTGCCTTGCGTTCCACAGCGGAAGTTGTCGAATCGGACAGCCCGGATGTCGGATTCAAGACCTATGTTCTCGACACTATTCACCGTGCGAATCTGGAGTGGGAATACGACGAGCAAACTCATACATTGCACGGACAAGCATCGAAGACCTTCGTGGACTCGTTGCCTGAGGGGAAAAACTATGTGAAAAGTGCGATAGTTGAAGTGCGCTCCGATTATCCGCATCTGCCGGTGCGAGTCGAGTACGTTTACGGTGGCGGGCTGGCGCCTGATTTTAAAATGATCAGGCACATCGAAGGGTGGCACCCGGTCGGCGATGACTGGATGTTTCGGTCTTTACGAGAAAAGCACTACCTAGCGGGTCAAAAACCGATTGAATACGAACGATTCAAGTTAATTGCTGACCCAACGGGTAGTTTCGATACCAAGCGCTGCTATTTATCCTATTACGGGCTTACGGAGCCGGAGGGATTGGATAAGCCGAATTGGTGGGTGTGGATCGCATTGGCCATCGTCCTGGCCGTCGTGGGTGGACTGCTGGTCAAGAGGGCCCGCCGGTGAGTTGATAACAGCGGGCAACGGATCGCCATTCCAATTTCGCACGTCGCAGCGAGTTGATGAGTGAGTTTGCGGTAAGCGTGTGTGAGGATTTTTGGGGGAACGGGTAGGCTGGAGGTGGGTTTGATCCTCTAGCCGAAAGGAGCTCCGTTCCATGGAACAGCTTACTGCATCGAACGATTGTCTCACCGCAACGAACGATTCTACTACAAGCAGCGATTCTCTTACTGCAACGAACGAGCGTCTTACTGCGACGAACGATTCTACTGCAACGAACGATCGGCTTTTCGAGCGGGCGGCGGAGGCGTTCAGGCAGTGGAGGGGGGCGAAGTCGGGACGCGGGCGGATTCCAGATGAACTATGGGATTTGGCGTGTCAGGTAGCTCGCAGGCACGGCGTCGCGAAGACCGCCGGGTCGCTGAAGCTCGATTACTATACCCTGCAACGACGGATGGACGGTCGTGGTGGAACACGGGGTAAGGCCGCTGACGCTCGGAAAAAGCGTCATCCTGGTGGTGCGGGGGCGTTCGTGGAGCTGGCTCCGGTAACGAACATCAGTCCGCAGGCGGAGTGCGAATTGGAATTCGAGAACGGCCGCGGTACCAAGCTGACCCTGCGTTGGAAGGGAAGCACACCGCCCGACCTGGCTGCGCTCAGCCAACTGGTCCGCCAGGAGTAGCGGCCATGCTGCAGATCACCCCGCACCTGCGCATTCTGGTGGCGGTCGAGCCGGCTGGATTTTCGCAAGGGCATCGACGGGTTGGCGCGGTTGTGCAAGGACGTGCTCGATGAAG
>BPJV01000014.1 GCA_026004795.1 Pirellulaceae bacterium
GCAATAAAGTGACTGGCACTGAATTGGCCAAAGATGCCGAAGTTCGCGAGTGATATGAAGGTGGGTGGCACTAAAGAATAGTCAAGCAAGGGAATTTTGGCGAATTCTACTACTTGGTTAGGCAGGGGAATTCTGGCGGATACTACGACGTGGTAACAAGGGGAGGTGTGTGGCGATCCCGCGCTCTGGGTGGCTCGCCATATCGCCGATGGCACTGAAGTGCGCGGATGGTCAACTTCGACGGGGAAGGCTATCTTGTTAGACGATGGGAGGCTAAACGCCTGACCGTTTGACGATGGGAGGCCAAACGCCCGAGATTCAGGCGATCGGTGGTCAAACGCCCGACCATTATCACAGGATTTCGTACTCATGTTTTGTGAGAAGAAGGATGACTTCGACTTCTAGCACGGTTTTCACTGGTTGCATTCCTGCGCTGATGACTCCTTGTGATGGGCAGGGGCGGCCAGATTATGACGAACTGGTTCATACGGCGCGGCGGCTCATCGACTGCGGCATGCGAGCGGTCGTCTATTGCGGCTCAATGGGCGAGTGGCCATTGTTGTCCGATGCACAACGGCAAGAAGGTGTGGCACGATTAGCATCCGCCGGGATTCCTGTCGTCGTGGGGACTGGAGCCCAGAATACGGCGGCAGCAGTGGGGCATGCGCGCCATGCTGCCGAAGTAGGAGCAGCCGGTTTGATGGTCATCCCTCGTGTCCTTTCCCGAGGAACTTCTGTTGCGGCACAAGCCGCTCACTTTTCCGCTGTCTTGGCGGCTGCTCCCGATCTGCCCGCGGTGATTTACAACAGCCCCTATTACGGATTCGAAACTCGCGCCGAGCTATTCTTTGCGCTGCGCGAAAAACACTCGAATCTCGTGGGCTTCAAGGAATTCGGCGGGCGTGAGGCACTGACTTATGCCGCTGAACATATCACCAGTGGCGATCCCGAACTGACGCTGATGGTGGGAGTGGACACCCAAGTGTTCCATGGGTTCGTCCGCTGTGGCGCAGCCGGAGCGATTACCGGTGTCGGCAACGCACTCCCTCAGCCCGTGCTTCGTTTGGTCCAGCTGTGCCAACAAGCCCAGCAGGGGGACCCGCAATCGCGTCTCTTGGCTCAACAACTCGACGAAGCACTGGCCGTCCTGGCGCGCTTCGACGAGGGACCGGACTTGGTGCTGTACTACAAAGAGCTGATGGTGCTCGAAGGCCATATGGCGTACCAGCATCCGGTCCAGGCCGACGATCGACTATCACCCACCCAACAGAATTTCCTCCGGCAACAATGGGAACAATTCCGCCGGTGGTGGGACCAATGGCCGGGAGCAGCCACTCAGGCTCGCTAGCCCAGTGCCGCCGCCGGGCTAGTTTCTTCCGCGTTGGTGGGACTCCCTCCATGGTCGATCCGTCGCCGCAGCCTATTGACGTACGCATCTAGAAATTGTTGAGTGTCGGTTTCGGAAAAATAATGAGGACTGCACCGGAGGCAGATTCGTAAATCGCGGCGATAGGTAAAGATCGACATCGTGACGTGTGTCAGTTTACGTAGCGGCGGGACTCCCTCGATCGTCTCCAACTGCAGGTTGCCGCATTGCACCAAACCACTCTTTCGGGGCAGCGGTAGGTAAAAACTCTTCGTCGGATCACCCGTGTTGGAGAGAATCGCTGAGGCCAGACACTTATTGCTGCGCAACACCCACCGAGCGGCCCGCGGGTTGTAGCGTGCCATTACCATCAGTTTCGCGAATCCGGTAAAATACCGCTGGCTTTTCAGTCGTGTCATCTCGGCACGGACAAAATCCGCCACGCCGCGCTCGTCCTGCAGTTCCCCGCTGCGGCGCCGCAACAAAGCGTAGGTCACACAATTGCAGGCCGTGCGAAGCGGTTCGTGGGGCTGGCGTAAGTCCATGGGAACCATGACGCACAATCCGCCAGGAACAACATACCGACCATGAGAGCGGTTCCAGTCACGCATCGTCAAGAACAGATCGGTCACCAAGGCATCGTTGACCGTCAATCCATCCCGTTGGCATGCAAGGCGAAAAGCCTTGTACGCATCTTTGTCGAACACGTGCGATTGAATTCCCGGAAAGGGGGGCGGTGGCTGTCGATCGCTTCGATTTCGTGGTGGCGCCACCGGTAGGATCCTCCGCAACATGAACTTGCGCAACTCCCGCCAGCCATGTTCCATCTGGTCATTGGTCAATAAGGGTTCGAAACCGCTGCGGTTGCGATCTTTCAAGGTCCGGCGGTCCAATTCGGCCAGCGGTGCCACCTCGCCGCCAGTACGCAGCGCGTATCCTTGCAACAGATCACCGAGGAACTGGTAGGAACCAATGCCATCGCAACTGGCGTGATGGAATTGCAACGTCAACACCGCCTGCTGCGTATCATGCCTCACCCAAGCGCGCAGCCCCGGTTCCTGGCGCAGATCGATGAACTCTCCCGCCGTAGGCAACGTAATCGGCTCGTCGTAGTTTCCCCAATCGATCTCGGGAAAGGTATCTCCCGCGACCCAACAATCGCGCCCGGCTTTGGCTGGCTGAATCCTTGCCGTCAGGAGTGGATGCCGCGCCAAGGCCTCCTCGAACGCACGCTCGAAGGCGGAGCGATCCAGGTCTCCCGAGAATACATACCGCTCCACGAACGTCATGGGATATTGCGGACTATCGTCCAGAAACATGTAGTGTTCGAAAGGACTGAGGTGGAGCGGAAAAATACGCTTCGATGCCATGGATAATAGGCCACAAGGGACAAAGTAGACAGGTATCGGCCATGTGCCCTGCAAGAGGAGCAACAGGCTGGAATGACGCCATTGAGAGGACAGAGCCATCGCCTGGCGACTGCGAAAACGGATGGGGCACGAAGCGGATTATAAACGGTTCGTCCCGAAAGCGAACGGGCCTCAAGAATTCGGTCGCCCGAAGAATCTCTCCTGTTTCAGCGGCCGCCGCCGCAGATTATCGATATCCTCAGACCGATTTCCCAGGAAACGCAGCGGACGCGAAGTACCGGCCCCGCACGGGAGCTTTGCCTCGCGCTGGGCAGGCGGAGCCCGGAGAACACGCGGGGGCCAGGAGGAGCCTGGAGAACCAGAAACCACCAAAAACACAGGTTCCCAGGCGGAGCCTGGAGAACATTGGGTTCCCAGGCAGAGCCTGGGAACCAGAAAAGCCTGGGAACTAGAAAAGCCTGGGAACTAGAAAAGCCTGGGAACCAGAAAACACTTGGTACCAGAACAAACAGAAAAAGCGCGTGCCGAAACAAGTCCACGGCGCGCCCCCACCTCAACAACTCCCACGGTCCCCGTTCTAGGATCGGTGGAGAGCACGTGGAGGAAAATCGCGCTCCGCGGCACGCGAACGCCAGAGGCATTGCGCGGTATGCTCCCCATAAAGCTCGCCCCGCATGCAGGACCCGGGAAGCTGAATGACGGCGCCGTGCCATCGGTTGGGCGGAGGATTCCTTCGCCCTATTCGATCATTCGCCGCATCAGGATGCACTTCTCGGTGTTCAAGTCGCGTCCCTGTTGGTAGCCGACCGGTATCGAGCGATCGATGATGTAAAAGGCGGTATGGCGTTGGCTTCGTCCTTCGTCGGCCAAATACTCCTGCCCCAGACTGCCGCTAGCGTCGACCTCGAAGAAGCCGATCGTTACCCGCACGCTAAACACGTTCGACCGCGTCGTCACCAAATTGGCCAACCGCGTGATCGGCAAGTATTCGGCGAATGGATGTTTAACCGGATAGGGGCTGGAGGGCGAAAAGAGCGGTTGGTTACCATTGAGTACCGACCGCAGCAGGGTCGTTTGTACAGGGTTACTAATTGCCTGCTGATCCAAAACACCGCCAAAAGTGTCTGGGACGAACCCTGCTTCGAAAGGCGATTTGAATACGCCGGCAAAGCGAGTGGGGTAGTCTGGACTCAACGGCAAACTAGCGGGATTGCTGCCGTAGAAACCGGGTTGCCCCACATCGTAACCTCGACGGCTGACGACCAACGGATTCCAATACGGCAAGGCCCCCCCAGTCAATATGCTGGTCCGTTGCGACGGAGACAATGTCCCCCAGATGATCCCTTGCCACACCGCCGGTTCGGAAATGTCATTGATATTTACCCGTCCCGGTTCGGTGAAGCAGGAAATTCGATTGTAAGGAGGCCTCAAGGGGGCGAAAAGTTCGCGGACGCTGACGTCCTGCAAGGTAGTCGCTGACGGTCTCACGACGACATCGGGTGGGAGCCAATCCTCGGCATCAGTCCATGGAGACGGTGTTTCCACCAGCTCGAACAAGGTTGCCGGGGACAATTGATTGCCGGCGGACGCGTCGATTGCCTGGAAGAAATTGGGTAAGTGCGTCATGTCGTTCACGTCTTGAGGTGAACTGTAGAGATTGGTCGAACCGGGTGGTGCGGGCGTGGAAAACTCCTGAAACAGTTGCCCAGGCGCTGACAGCGGCACCATCATCAGCTCCAGCGGATTGGCGAACGGTCGGTCTAACCAGAACAGCGACGCCGGCATATCCGCCGGGGCACCGATATACCCATTGACCACCTGTGGCGTATCCTGCCCCAACATACGGAACGGTGAGTTCAAGTAGCCAAGCGTCACGAAGTGCTGCGAGGCGCCAGTGTCGGTCGTCGGCCGCACGCGATCAGGCTGAGGTGGATTGGCCAACGAGGTATCCAGCGGCAGTTGGCGGTCGAAATAGGTTCCCGTCACTGCGCCCGTAGGCGAGGTGTAAGCCCCCGTGTTGGTCACGGCGTAGGAAAGGAAGGTGCGTCCGGTCTGCGGCGCGAAACCTCCCGCCGTAACGTCGACCATCGCCCCCGACTTTTGCCGTGTAGTGAATCGATAACTGCTTCCGGCATCAATGTTGTCTTCCCCAGAGAAAACCGTCAGGTCGATGGGGATCCAATCCACCGTGATGTACGGATTGAAGACTGCGTGCCATGGCCGTTCAGGATCAGCCAACCGCTGTAGGAACGCCGTGCACCAGTCCTCGACCGTTCCCGGAGCGGGCAAGTCCGACGTTCCCGGTGTCCCACTGGCACCGTTGAGGGGCCAAAAACGGGCAATCGGGGAGAGGTTCCGATCCGTGCTGTCGAACGGCTCGTCCGGTAGGGACGGCGTCGTACCTCCTCCGGAGAAATCATAAAAAGCATCTCCGGGCATCAGCGCAAAGCCGGGCGCATTGTTAACCGGATCCGGCATGTTGTCGTTGCTGTCCAATTGTTCGGTCGGCGGCGGATAATACTGGTTCACATGCGGCGCCGAAACATTTACCCCGATCATATCCAACAACGGAGGGGAATTTCCTCCCGGGTTTGGATTCCAAGTCATAGGAGGAATACCCGCGATCATGGTCAGACAATCCCGTGTGGCTGGGTTCCCCATGGAATCAGTGCGACGGTTGTTTACTCGATCATTGTTCCCGTCGAAGTAGGTGACCCAATTCCGGTAGGGTCCCGCATTGTTGCCCTGCGTGTTGCTCGGCTGGTACGGCGTGAAGGCGTCCTCGAGCACGATCCGGTGGTGATTCGGCCGATGATTCGTGCCGCCAACATTGCGCGAACCAAAGTAAGTGACCTGCCGCGGTCCAACTACCAGGTACTGTCCTCCGGCCAATACCATCGGCCGACCACTACGGTTTTCGAAAACGCGCCCTTGCACCTGAGCTGCCGTCAAGCCAGTCGGCAGGTCTGGAATCGATTGACCATTGATGGCTAATAGCCCTGGCTGCGTAAACAGAATGACGCGGTCAATGTCCAGCGGCGGTGGTGCGGTGGGATTCGTGACATCCCACACCAAACCGCTGGCCGACGTCTGCGAAAACTGATAGGTCGTAACCGACCTTTCGACTTCACGGCCCGGTTGTTGGAGAGCTAGCGGACTGGCGGAGGAATTCGGATGGGGCGCCGAAATAACAATTCGAAACACCGGGAATTGTATGCCATTTTCATTGGGAGGCGTGATTGCTCCCAGGTTCAACACGACATTACTCCCTACCCGTGTATATAAGGACCAAGGGAACGTGGACGCAGCGACGCCCGGGACCGAGGTATCATTGGCATCGGATGTCGTCCGCGTGGCCATCAGTTCCAGGAATAGCGAGCCTTCGGGCATGCGATACTGATCGAAATCATCATCCGGGTTGGTGGTGGCCGTTGTGCGTCTGCCCGTCGAATCGCGATCGGTATCCTTCACCCGCAGGTCGTGAGTCGCCAATGACTCGGTCAGGACCACATCGACGTTCTCATGTCCCCATACCACTTCGCCCTTGTTCAATTCAGGTTCCCAATAGTAGGTGCCCCCCGTACTGACGAACGGATCGGGATCATAAGGAAAGCGTGTCATGGCCGAGTCGGCATCGCGGAAATCGATGACATTGACCGCCCATTGGGCGATGGCCCGCGCGCGCAAATCCCCGGTCAATGGACTACTGTTGGGACGATTGGATAGGTACAATTCTTCGGGCAAAATTAACATCGCCAAGCAATAAAGATTGCGAGCAGCCAATTGACGGCTCTGCTGGCCGAAGTGAAAGGCCCTGTCGGCCACAGAAGTGAGCGATTCGTAGGCTGGATCGAGATTGCCCGAGTCGATCCCCTGTCCGAAGGTGTAGTCTTCAACCATTTGGGGATTCGAGTACTGCATGGTGTTGCCACTGATCACTTGCGTGCGTTGACGACTCGTAAAGCCTGCCGTGGAATTTACAGGCGGCTGACGCTCGGCGACGGTCAATTCATCGATTGTGCCGTCGCCGTCGTCATCGATTCGGTTCTGCAGCATTTCTTCCGGTTCATCGACATTACCATCTCCGTCGTCGTCCACCCCATTGCCCAAAGGCCGGTTCAGATTCATCAACTGGCCGCGATGCAGTTCGATAGGAAACAGCTCGGCAAACATGGCAAAACTCATGGCGTTGTCCGCCGCAACTCCATGATTGGCTAGATCCCGAAACGCGTAGATATCGGCCAGCAGCTCGTACAACGAATTCGACCGATCATTGTTCTGAGGGACGGCCATTGAAGGCAGGCGCAAATGACGAGAACGAGGGACGATCGACCGGTGAACAAGTGCCAAGCCGTCAAGCCGTCGCGGCAGATTGCTGCGATCCCAATCGTTCCGTCTCAACAGTCGCTCCCACTCCGCCAAGGTGAAAGGAGCGTCGCGGTACGCGCCGCGCATCCACCGCGCTTCATACGCCTCGTCGTCGAACTGCGTCATCGGCCCTCCGATGTTGAGGGGATTCGCGTTGAGTACCAGGGGGTTTCCTAGGTGATCCAATCCAATCGCCTGGCGACCGTTGACGGATAGACTAAACGCCGGCAGTAGCGGATGCCGCGGTAACGAAGAGGCCATTGTGTTCTTGAGAAACTCGCGTTCGTTCAAGCGACTGCGCAAATCATTGCCCTCCGCCCCCGCATGAAAATTGACGCCACCGTAACGCTCGAAAAGGAATTGCAGGTACGCATTATCGTTAGGGAAGAGATGGCGCAATGCGATGTCGGCCGGCCCCAAACCCAGCCCCTGCGGGAGATAGTTCCCCGCGCCTACAACGTAGGACGCATTCGTTTGGGTGGTAAAATTAGCGTCCGCTTGGGTTAGGTTTCCTGCGGCGTTCACATCCAGTCGCGAATCGAGGCTCTCAATCGTGTAGGAGACGAGCACCTTGAGCAGCTTGCCTTCCGGCGAGGTGATCAACGGCATGTTGGGATCGACCCAGATGCCATCGAAGATGCCGTCGGCATCGCTGTCCACATCCCACGGCCCCAGCGTCAGCCACCTGACCCAGTTTTGAAACGCCTGCACACCGTTCGGTGAGGAAGCCCAGTTGTTATCGAACACGCAGTCGAGGATCGGTTCGCGGCCATTGGCGTAGTCCCCCAGGTTGCTCCCGCTGAAACTCAAATTGGAAACCAAGTCGGGTGTACCCGAATTCGTCCCATTGATGACGCGATACGCAAGTGGACGGGCCGCCGCCCGCTCGATCCTCAGTACTGTAGCCGCTAATTCCTCGAAGTTGACGAAGGTGCTGGGGTCCTTCCAGTTGGCGATATAGTTGATCAACGCCGGCCGATGGAAACTAGGAATGATGTCCTCGCTGCTGGTCGCCCCACTGGCTCGATGGCTCAGCCAGAAGTTGTTGTAGTCAGCCGCGTCGTACGATTCGTCTGTGTCGCCTTCCAACCCGCCAGCCCCCAACCTGCCATAATTCGGTTGCAGGTTTACGGGAAACGTGGAAATGCCGGCTGTATCCAGCGGAGTGGGCAAACTATGATTCTGGCTGACGTTGCTGAGGTCGCTACGAATCCCCACGCCGTGCGCATTGAACGGAGCGGCGTTGAGCAGTACTCGGTAACCTGCTTGAATACTGTTCTGCGCGTCGAATTGATAACACAGATACAACCCACGCTGGTCCGGCCCGGCCGGCGTCGCCTCGATCCATTCGCGCAAGGAGCGAGTCGTGCCTCCCACGTGCACCACTTCATTCGGCAGGTCCTGCAAATCGATGACGATGCTGAACGTTTGGATGCGCTGGTCCATGTTCGGATTGCCGCTGCCATCGACCGCGTTGCGTGTGTCCCCGACGTAACGAATTACCCGCAAGGAGTGGCCGCGCAAGGGACCATCGAGGAACGTAACGATGCGGCCCGTCCATACGTCATGTTCTACCGGCAAGTACGCGTTGGCATTCGCAGGATTGGAACTGGGAAATTCTTGGTTGGCAGCGAGCGCATTGCGCACTATGGGGATGCGCAAAAATCGTCCTTCTAACAGCAACGGTCGCTCGGGGTGAACCGGCGTCAAGGGTGGAGCCCAGCCCGCAGGGGGTGGTGGATTCGGAGGGATGGCGGTGTTCAAACCGGCCCCGGTATTTCCCGACCACTCGGTCCGGCGCACCCGCAATTGCACCGGTGGTTCGATCGAACCGTACAAGTCGCCCAGCAAGTCATGATGCCACAGCGAGGAGGCGGGATCGGTCGTACCCCGCAAAGCGATGCGCAGGGCCGAATCGAGCAACTTGGCTGGGGGCGTGCCCCGAAAGTCTCGGCGCACCATCGCGGTGTTGGCGGCTCGCGATTGACTGGAAACGACGACATAGGTGACCGCCAACAGGCTGAACAACGACAACATGCCGAGAACCACCAACAAGATCAAACCCTCACGACGAGGGTAACGTGTGGATCGTTCAGACATGAGGCTTGCTCCGTTTAAGTTGTGCATGGTTATCGATTCTCGCTGGGTTCAGCGATGCGGCAATCGGAATGCAGGAATCGTCGATCGCTCATCGGCGGACGGCCACCTGCCGCGGAGGCAATCGTCACGATTGCCTCCGCCTACGTTCCGTTAGGACAACGCCTTCGAGGAGCCGAAGGCAGCGTACGACCGCCTTGGCCACAGTTCGGCGCCATTGGCGAAACGGCCGCTCCTTTTTTGCAGATCCGACATTGCCTCTAACACTTCATTTCTCAAAGTTCGCAACTGACTTTTCCACTTCTCATTTCATCATTCGCCTTGGCGAGGTCAGCTTCCCCCTAGCGCTGGCCTCGCCCCCAGGGGGGAACGCGGATCATCAATCCGGTATCTCGACCACGCGTTCGTAAACCGCTACCGCACCTTTGACCAAGGTGGCTGTGGTGGGGGCGGCTTGAAGTCCAGCGCCGGTATACGTGCCGAAAACCCAGTCAGGACCGGCTAATCCAACATGAACCGACCACACGGGTTCAGCATTCGCGTTGCCGTAAGGATCAGCCACCACCGCGCCTACATCCAACAATGTTGGTTCACTATCGACCGAGACGACGCGATACCAACGAAACACCGAATAGGGACGAACACCTACTCCGGGAACTTGCTCCGCCGCAACATGCTTGGCCAGCATCACCCAATCACCGACGCGGATTTCCTCTTCCATGGCCGAGGAGAAAAGCAACTGGACCCGTCCACCGTTTCCGCCAACGAAATTGCCGCTCTGCGGCACCACCCACATCAGCCGCTCACCCTGCGGGGTGGAACGAGGGTCGGGCACGCCGCCGGTGCGCAGCGTCGGATTGAACAACCGATCGCGCTCGAACAAGACCACTAGCGATAAGACGTATTGCTGTTCGGTGCCTATCCGCGTGGCCTCGAGCGGACTGAGCGTCGCCAACCACGAGTATTTGTTTCCGGCGCTCGCCCTCCCCGGCACATTGCCGCTGACCGGTTGAAAACGGCGCAACGACGGGACCGGACTCTCGAACCCTGCTTGTTCGGCTTCCTCCTCACCGATCTCGATCACCTCGTCCTGCGACACAAAAACGCGTCGCACCATAGCTTCGATCATGGGTTCAAACGCACCGGGAGTCCGGCGGATCGACAGACGCTGCATCCGCGGCTGGTCCTCCCAGGCCAATCCCGAGGAGGATCCGATGTCGAGGCGGGGATCGATCAACGGGTTGTAGCCGTCTTGGTAATAGGGAAATACGGCCGGACGATACCAGGAATTGTTGGGCCGACTGGCTTGTTTGTAAGTCCCCCATGACGAGCTGACCCAATCGCGGCTGGAATAGAAATAGGGATCGATGCACAAGGACACTTTGCCGGGAGGCAACACATGCTGCGCCCCCAGCGATCCTACCGAACCGGTCAAGCGATTCCCTCCGGGGAACGCTTTACTCACACCGGTCCACGGTGAACCTGCCAGCACATCCTCGTACCGCAACCACTGCGCCTGATAGTGGAATTGCCGGGCGAGAAAATCCTCGTACCATGCCCGGGCCAGCGCTTGGGACTCGGTGGCGCGATTGGCCACGGAAGCGTCGCGGCCGGACATCAGCAGGAGTGAAGCGATTCCCAAGAGCCCCGCCACAGCGATGCCGGTGGCGAACAGCACCTCCATCACGCTTACCCCACGACGCCCTGGCCGCCCCCGCTGCCGAGCGCGGCAGGGGACAGCGAGGGGGATATCGGCCGATCCCCTCGGTGCCGAAGATGCTTGCGGACTGGTAACAACTCGATGCCCATCATGGATTCACCTCGGCAATGCCATACGTCGCGCTGGTCCGCGCTTGTGCCAGACGGTTGAGAACTTGATCCGTCACACCGGGGGCGGGAACCGTCGTCCCGATTGACCGGCGACGTGAAAACATGTCCCGTAAACGGGTTGATCGTGACCCAACTGTTCAAGGTGTCCATGAGGTTCGACCGAAACAAATCGTCGAATTGGAGCGATTGGTTGGGATCGAGCAACGGTGACCGTGGCACTCCATCGGTTCGTCCTACCAATCAGCAGATGGATCAAGGTCGTCGGGGAAGCACGTTGCAAAACCGGCGCAGTGACGGATAGCAGACCGGTCCTGGTAATACCACGCCTCGACCGTGCCATCGGGACTGAAGACGATATAGATAGGACCAAAGTCCGGGTTACCATCGCTCGCCGATTGGTAGGGCGGAGTCGGCGGGTAACCTTGACTCGGGTCGGCAGCCGTTGCATGAATCGCATCGCTGCTGAATTCTCGCCCCGTCAGCCCGAAACCGGAAAAGTGCAAATCGATGCACGTCCCCCGGGGCAGCGTCGTTCCCCCGGCCAACGATTTGCTGGGACGGCGGAAGATGCGAAAAGTCACCTCCGTCCCGTTGGCGTTCTGCCACGCCGGCTCGGACAACCACGGCCCGCCTTCCCGTCAGCAGGGGCGGATTGCTGAAGGCCAATACCACATTGGTGCCCGTGACTTGGGGGTCCGCAGTGAGCATGAACATCTCACGACGTGACCCGAGTTGAATAAAATCCCCGGCTAACGCCAAACCGGAAGGTACCGGCGGGTTTTGAGACGGGTCAATCAGGCTGGCCGCCATCGAAGTGGGGATGGCAAGTTGATCCGCATAGCCATCGGCATTGCTATCTCCCAACGTTCCTCGTGCGCCGGCCCAATCGCCGGTGTAGGGCGGGAAGACCTCGCCGGTCGAGATCCGGATGCAGGTGTTGGCGGCGACCAATGCGTCTTGCGGGCTGACACCGCCCGCGGAGTCATAGCGCAAGCGATTGAAAATCACGGCCACCGGACGGCCCGTGGCAACGGCGCGAGCCTTGGCCGCTTCGCAATATTGCTGGACGATCGTCGCCGCCTGGCTGACCTTCTGATCGGCCAACATCCCCTTGACCGTCGGCAGCGTGATGGCCGCCAGCAACACCAGGACGCCCATGACGACCAACAATTCTACCAGGGTGAAACCATGGCGATTACGGGGAGAAGTCGTGTGATGCCCGGCAACCAACATTCTTTACTCCAACAACAAGCTGTGGTTCGTGATATTGTCTGCTGCGCCATTCGTCGTCCCATCTTGGTCTTCATCGAACAACGCCCCCAGACCGCCATTTCCTCCGTAAACACCAAAGTATGGGTCGGGATAATAGTAGGGGCCGGCCTGCCCGTAGGCAGGCGAAGTAGTGGTGCCAGACCACACCATGGCAGCGTACGCGAGCGGCTGATCACCTGCCGTGTTGGGATCCATGTCCAAATCGAACGCCACGTCGAACACTCCATCCGGTCCGGCCGAGATGATCAAGGGCACCAGCAACCAGGGCTTTCCATTGGCATTGACGTTGGCATCGATCCACCGCCAATCGGTCCGCAACGGATCCATGGCATCGGGGTTGGCAACACCACGGGCTCGATTCAACTCGCTGGGAAAACCTGCCGGCCACCGCAGCCACCGAATCGGATTGCCCCACGCGTCGATGAACTCGGGCAGGCCGTCGTCGTCCGTGTCGCCGATCTCCTGCGGCCGAAATGCTTCCAGCGCCGAACCGCCTTGATACGTCGACGTGGCGACGATCTGGTACAACCACTCGGCTCCTTGATTGATGCCATTGATATTTGGCGGCAAGGTCGCCGGCTGCGGCGCTACGGAACCACTGAAAGGCGAAGCAATCGACGCCAGCCCCACGCGAGATCGATAGATGTTCCACCGCGGCGGAACATGACGCTGCCCCAGGGGAGCCGCGGTACTCTGCCCGACATAGAAAGGAACATCGTCATTCGGATTGTTGTTGGCGGTGCGCAACACCGTTTTGTACGCCGTGGGTGGGTACCAGACATCGGTAACACGATCCGGCAGTTCCATCCGCATCCAATCGCGCAGCACCATCATCCGCAATCGCGCTCCCTCGCGCGGGCTGAGCAGAGGCTGACCACCCAAACCGCGATCGGGCCGCAACCAGGTCGAATCCACATCGATCCGTACCGCCCGATACCGAAACTCCTCCCACTCTTGCAGGATCACGGCATTGATCTTCTCGATCGTATGTCGCGTGCGAGCGATGTTGGCATCTTGCCGGGCACCGGCCAGTGCGAACAGCACCAATCCGGCCATCGAGCCCAAAATGGCAATCGCCACCAGCAGCTCCACCAACGTAAAGCTGGGACGATTGCGGTGAAACAGGAATGGCGTTTGTTTCATGACTCAGTCCGAGATTATTTGGTCGGCGCTATCGGTTAAGGACAACTCAGGCGTCTCGTGATGCGACAGAAGATCTCAATCTGCAACACGATGCCTTTCATGACGAAGTGGCAAAGGAGGAAGTTGCAATTATCGCGCCACACCATGGATCGATGGTGCGCCCAGGCGAGTTACTCCAGGGGAAACGAAGTGATAACATCCCCAGTTGGCTATTGTCGTTCGGAATTGGGTTCATCGAAAAGCGTTGCACTTCAAGTGAGGTTCACCAGAGGCGAGGTGACAGGACCAACCAGTGCCGCCGACCGCCTAGGAAACGTCGCCCTGGTGCCCGCGACTCGACCGGCCACAAAAACTTCTCCATGCACCAGAAGAGAGACGAGTTTTGCCCTGCAGATACGGTCTGCGGCGCCATACAATTCACGCAGCGTGGCGACATCCCCAGGTAGTTCCATGCCGTTGAAATCACCCTTCTCCTGTTGTCGTTCCCGTCCAGCAACGGCGAGCATTATTCAGGCAGGTTGTCACCGAAAGTCCCTTCTGAGAAATTCGCGACATTGTCCAATTGCGTAGCCACGCCTGAGCCATCTTGGTAGCTTCCAAACGCCCCCACGGTGGGCGGCAGCGAGCTGAAATCAATACTGTTGCCGGAAGGATAGGCATAGAATCGCGGACCACTACCGCTGGTAAACGGAACGCCGCCAAAAATGTCGTCCAAGCCGGCGGACAGGAGTTGAAATGAATCATCTTCCATGTAGCGATACTGTCGCTCGTAATCGGTGGCCGGGACATTGGTACGTACCTGATCGGAACGGTAGGGGCGGGCGATGCCGAAGGGAGCGGTCGCACTGCCGTAGTAGTTAAAGTACGTGGCTCCATTGCTGGGGTACGAATACGTCCGCGAATCGAAGTAAACGAACGGGGCTTGTTTACCCCGCGGCCGATAGACGGGGATACAGTCATTGGCCGCTCCCAGACCGTAATCCGTCTCATCGCTGGAGATCGTCACCTGGACGTTGTTAATCGGCGTGATCTGTAACGTCAGTTGCTCCTGCTTGAACTCATACAGCGGTTCATTGCGATCGGTATTGTATTGGACGCTACCGCGACTTCCCGCAGGCGTGGCGGAAGTAACCTGATTGCCGCCAGAATCGGTGATGAAGAATGGTCCGCCGACGCCGGAAAGTGGGTAAATGGGATCGCTGCTGAAACCGCCGAGGAAAAAGACGAGCGCTTCGGCTGGATCCATCATGCCTGCCGGCGCGCTGTTGGTCGCTCCCACCAGCGGCACGCTGGTCCCCGGAAAGCTATCGGTAGTCAACAAGGCGATTTCCGTGGCCGCGATCTGCGGAAAAACCTTGCGCAAATGATTGATAACAACCTGGGAATTGGAACCGTCGGGCGGGTAATCGTTGTACTTTTGCCGGTACTTCTCCACCGCATCGGCCAGGCCTTGCGTCTCCAGGGCGATGGCCCGCTGCTGAATCGTCTTGCGAGCGTAATTGACCGTGGGCACCAGCAATCCTGCCAAGATAGCGATGATGGCGATCACCGTGAGGACTTCGATCAGGGTGAACCCAGCACGAGCTTGTCGCCTGGCGGGCCCACGTGATCGACGGGTAGCGAGCTCCCACTCCCGGAAACTGCTCCGGTGTTCAAGTTCATATGCAGTAAGCATCAGCCTTCTCCCTTTTAAAAATCCTGGCAATCGGTGTGCCGGCCCAACCATGTCGCGACCCAGTTTTGCAAATGTTATGCCAACTCCGAAATCAACTTCACCAACGGCAAGAACAAGGAGATGACGATGAAGCCCACCGCCACACCGAGGAACACGATCAACAGCGGCTCGATCAACCGCGTCAAGCCCTCGGTCATCACGGAAACTTCTTCATCGTACGTGTCGGCAACCTTGTAGAGCATCGTATCCAATTCCCCCGTCTCCTCACCGACGTCGACCATGTTGACCACCAATTCGTCGATGACGCGGGTGCGCATCTTGAGCATGTAAAACAGGGCACACAACAAGGCGCCGACGCCGGTGGTAATCCCGCCGACGACCAGCAAGTTTTGCATCGACTGCGAATCGCCGCTGACCCCACGTCCGGCCGTCAGAGCTACGGAAATGATCATGACGCCGGGAAAGGTTCCCATCAGCACCCAGAAGAACAGGGCCAGGGGATGGAAGCCGGGCGTGGAATACTCTCGCATCGGTTTGGCGATCACCTCCCCCTCGCGGATCGCCTCGATGATTCGAGTGAAGATCCGCTCGAACAGGGCGTTGCCGGCGGTTTCCCGGGTGATGTTCAGCGCTTCGAGGATGGGTACCCCGGAGGAGATCAGCGTACCGAGCGTTCGCGTGGTGCGGGCGAGGATATTCTTCTCCACCAGCGCGCCGAACACTGGCAGCTTGAGCATGTACATGTCAAATCCCATCCGCCCGTGACGGAACTTGCGAATCAGCTTGGTCAACAACCAATAGCAGAAGGGGATGAGCAGCATGAGGAACCAGTACTGCACGATGTAATCGCTCATGGCGATCAGCAACTGGGTAGGTGCCGGCAAGTCGATTTCGAATTCCTCGAACATCTCTTTGAACACGGGGACGATGTAGGCCATGATCAACGCGAGAATCAACCCGGCGATAACCACCACCGCGATGGGGTAGATGAGGGCTCCTTTGACCTTCCGCTTGAGCGACTCGGCGCTTTCCAAGAAGTCGGCCAACCGTTGCAGGATCGTCTCCAACGCCCCACCGGCTTCCCCCGCCTTGATCATGTTGACGTACAGGCGACTGAACACCTTGGGACACTTGCTCATCGCCTCCGACAGGGTGGCCCCGGCCTCGATCTCATCGCAAATATCCATCAAGGCATTTTTTAGCTTGCCCGGCTTGGTATTGTTCTCCAGGATTTTCAAGCTGCGCAAAATCGGCAGACCGGCATCTTGGAGGATCGAAAGCTGGCGGGTAAACGTGCAAATATGCTTGGTCTTCGCCCCACCGAGCGCGAACGGGCGTTTCTTGCGCGGACCGGCCGCCGCCTTCGCCGCCCCCTTCTTCACCTGAATCTTGGTGACGAAGTAGCCCATCTGGCGTATCGTCGTCTGCGCTTCTTCCTCGCTGGCCGCCTCGATCACATCTTTGATCTCTTGGCCAGTTGCGTCCATCGCCTCGAATTGGAAGGTAGGCATGGCGAAGTGTCCTCTAATGCATTAACCCGTGGGAAACTATTTATCTCTCGTCGGCTATTCGTTGATCGTCTCGCGCAACACCTCATCGGCCGTGGTGATGCCCTGGAACACATAGTTGATACCGTACTTGCGCAGCGGGATCATACCGTAGCTTTCCGCCTTGTCCCGCAGTTCGTCGGTCGTGGCGTTGCGCATGACCATCTCGCGCAAATCATCGTTCATGATCAACAATTCGAACAACCCCACACGGCCTTTGTAGCCGGTGTTGTTGCACTTCTCACATCCCCGCCCGCGATAGAATTTCCTGTCGCCGATCGTATCCGGGTCGATCCCCAAATCGAGGAGCACTTCCCGTTGCGGTTCGATCTCCTCGCGACAATTGGTGCAGATGCGTCGCACCAACCGCTGGGCGAGAATCGCCTCGACGCACGCGGTGATCAAGAACGTGGGGATGCCCATGTCCTTCAAACGCGTGATCGTGCTGGGAGCATCATTGGTATGCAACGTGCTGAACACCAAGTGACCGGTCAGCGACGCCTGCACGGCGATCTCGGCCGTTTCGATATCGCGAATCTCTCCCACCAGAATAATGTCGGGGTCCTGCCGTAGGATGGCCCGCAAGCACGACGCGAAGGTAACGCCAATCGAGTGGTCGATGGGAATCTGCACGATGCCATCGATGTCGTACTCTACTGGATCCTCCGTGGTGATGATCTTGTCCTTGATGTCATTCATCTCCGAGAGGGCCGAGTAGAGGGTGGTCGTCTTGCCCGACCCGGTCGGTCCGGTGACCAGAATGATGCCATTGGGCCGTTTGATCACCGTGCGAAACTTGTTCAACGTATCCTCGTCCATGCCGACGTTGTCCAAGTCGAGGGACACCACCGAGCGATCGAGAATCCGCATCACCGTGCTCTCACCGAACATCGTCGGCAACACACTGACGCGCAGGTCTACCGGGTGACCGCCGACCATCAATTCGATGCGCCCGTCCTGGGGCAGACGCCGCTCGGCAATATCCAGGTTGGCCATGACCTTAATGCGAGTGGTGATGGCGAACGCCAAGTGACGCGGGGGCGGGACCATTTCGTAGAGCACCCCCTCGGCCTTGATGCGAATACGAAACTCGTCCTCGAACGGCTCGAAGTGAATGTCGCTGGCGTGGTCCTTGATCGCCAGCAACAACACCATGTTGAGCAACTTGCGCACCGGCGCGCTATCGGCCAGCGCTTCGGCATCGGTCAGATTGAATGCCCCTTCCTCCAACGCGCTGGCCGCCTGAGCCAACTCCTCATCGGAGTTCAAATCGGCGATGATCTTTTCCAATGAATCGACGTCGGATGAATAGTACTTGTCGATGGCCGCCTGAATATCGCGTTCGGTCGCTACCACCATCTCGATGTCGTAGCCCAGGAACGTCCGCAACTCGTCCTGCACCGTCAGGTTCTGGGGGTCGCACGTAGCCACCGTCAACTTGGTGCCATCGAACTTGACCGGGACGATGCGATACATCTGCGCCATCGTCTCGGTGATCTTATCCAATACGTCCGGCGGCAAGGTGACCTCGGCCAGGTTCACCGTCTTCATGTTCAACTGCTCGGCCAAGGCAGTTGCCAGTTGTTCATCGGTGATCAACCCCATATCCTCAGCGATGCGGCCAAGCAGGGCGCCGGGACGCTGCTGCTGCTCGTCGAGGATCACCTCCAACTGCTCGTCGGTGATAAAACCGAGGTCCACCAGGATCTGACCGATCTTCCGAACTACCACGTTTACCTCAACCTCTTCGGGTAATGCTCTACCTGCCTGCTTTCCTTGTCACCGCAACGGCCGGGCCCCACGGTGGGGCTATCGACCATTCAGATACTTCCACGAACCGCGGCGTTGGCGGTCGCGCCCGTTCACACCTCCTCTTCGTCCTCCTCGGCCCCATCGGCCATGCCGCGACGCGCATTGACGATGCGTTTAGCCAAATCGTCGGGGCGGTGGGCCTTCGCCAACACGTCCTCGACGGTACAGATCCCGTCCCTCCACAGCTTGAACAGCGCATCGTCCATCAAGTTCATCCCGTACTTGGCCCCGGTCTGAATAGCCGAATTGATACGGAAGGTCTTGTTTTCGCGGATCAAATTGGCAATCCCCGGAGTGACCACCAAAACCTCGTAGGCCGCCACACGCCCACCGCCGATGCGCGGCAGCAACGTTTGCGCCACCACCCCCAACAGGGCTGTACTCAACTGGGTGCGGATCTGGTCCTGCAGGTTGCCGGGGAAGGCATCGATGATGCGGTTCACCGTTCCTTGGGCGCTGTTGGTGTGCAACGTCCCGAAGACGATGTGTCCGGTCTCGGCGGCCGTGATCGCGGCCGCGATGGTTTCCAGGTCCCGCAGCTCACCGACCAAGATCACATCGGGGTCTTGTCGTAGCGCCCGCTTGATCGCCTCGGCAAAACTGGGGACGTCGACACCCACCTCGCGCTGGTTAATCGTCGACTTCTTGTGGTCATGATAGAACTCGATGGGGTCCTCGATGGTGATGATGTGCAAGTCATGGTTTTCATTGAGGAAATTGACTAGGCTGGCCAACGTCGTACTCTTCCCCGAGCCGGTAGGCCCGGTGACGAGGACCAGTCCCCGCGGCCGTTGCACCATCTCCACCACCGACTTGGCCAAACCAAGCTGCTCCGGCGTCAACTTCTCATTAGGAATCTGACGCAGGACCATGGAAATGTAGCCACGCTGTTTGAACACCGAAACGCGGAACCGCGCCTGATCTCCAAACGCAAACCCGAAGTCCGAACTTCCCGATTCCTGCAATTCGCGCTGACACCGCTCCGGCGTGATACTCTTCATCAACGCCACCGTGTCATCGGGCTCCAACACCTTGGTATCCAGCTTGCGCATACGTCCATGCAAGCGAAATACTGGCGGTTGCCCCACGACGATATGGATGTCGCTGGCCCCCTGCTTAACGCATGCTTGCAAAAGCTTGTCAATTAAAACCGTTGCCATGGATGGTCCATTCCACGTCTACGAGGGTTGAACACCGGTAACTACTCGCAGCGATCCTCTGCCCCGGGCACTGCCACTTCCTGCCCAAGCGCCGCGGTATGCATCGCCAGTGCACCACCAAGGGCGCTCAGCGACCACAATGAATTCCGTGGGATTATGAAGATCAGCACCGCTGCTCAAGAGTCACCCAATTGCTGAAAAAACCGATACCAACAAACGACGAGGATGATTGTAATTCGAACAAGAAGAAATTAGGCGATTAGGTATCTTTTAAGTCGATAAACAGGAAAAACCTACAAAGCGGCATCGCTTGCCGCAGGGCGTGCACACTTACAGCCCCCGTCCCTGATCCCCCATCGGTCCGCACGGCGGCCTACCGTCCTATCACGTACGATGCGGCAGCCTCCCAACCGGCATGCGGGGAATCCTCGCAGTGCCACCGTGCGCCGCGACGGTCGCCCCCGAGGATGGCTCGCCGCCGCGACCTGAGGGGCATTCGCATCCCATGACGATGTGGACAAGGAAATCAACAGGAATGATTGCCCCATTCTATCCCCCATCCAAGCGAGGCTCCAGCTTCGGTCACGAAAACTGCCCTCGTCATTGGATAAGGGAAACCGCGCCATCGTCCCCGGCCCCCTGCTGAACCACCACCGGAGCAAGTCGCGGGTGGACGAAGGAACGGGAGAAAAGCAGCCATTAACGATTAGGACGCCACGACCGTTGGCCGCGCCTCCTCGCCGAGGACCTCACGGAAGACATGCTGCAAGGCGAGTGAGTCTTGTTCTGTACGTTTGGCCACTCGATAGACTTCTTCTAACGTCGTGAAGCCGCGTAACACCTTGCGAATGCCATCACAATACAGTGTCGTCATCCCCTCATTAATAGCTTGTTTCGCTATCTCCACTGTTGATTTGTTCTGGAACATCATCTCGCGAATCTTGCTGGATACCACCATGAGCTCGTAAATACCCATCCGACCGCGGTATCCGGACTTTTGGCAGTAACTACAGCCTTTGCCACGGACAAACGTCGCCTTCTCCGCCACTTCGGGGGGAATACCGGCATCTGCCAACACGCTCTCGCTGGGCTTGAATGCCGTCTTGCAACGGCGGCAAACCGTCCGTACCAACCGTTGGCCCAACACCGCCACGACGGAGCTAGCCACCAGATAGTTGGGGACTCCCATGTCGACCATACGTGTAACAGCACTGGGCGCATCGTTCGTATGTAGTGTACTAAATACCAAGTGTCCAGTCAAAGACGCCTGGATACCCATCGATGCCGTCTCGGTATCGCGCATCTCGCCGACCAGGATGATGTTGGGCGCTTGACGCAGCATGGCTCGAATAATGCGCGCAAAGTCGAGACCGATATTGTGACGGACTTCGACCTGGTTGATCCCCGGCAGGTAGTATTCCACCGGGTCTTCGGCGGTGATGATCTTGCGATCCGGGCGGTTCATCGCATTGAGGGCGGCATAAAGGGTGGTGGTCTTCCCCGAACCGGTGGGCCCGGTGACCAGAATGATCCCGTTGGGGCGTTTGATCATTTGAGTAAAAATCTTGAAATCCCGTTCCGACAACCCCAACTGACGGATCCCCACCTTGATGTTGTCTTTATCGAGCAGCCGCATGACGCAGCTCTGGCCGTGGTTGGTGGGGATGACACTGACCCGCAGGTCGAGTTCTTTCTCTCCGACGGTGATTTTGATCCGCCCATCTTGGGGGCGGCGACGTTCGGCGATGTCCATCTTGGCCAGGATCTTAATGCGGGACAGAATGGCCCCCAACAGACGGCGTGGGGGACTATCCCGCTCCACCAGAATCCCATCGATCCGATAGCGAATCCGCACTCGGTCCTCAAAAGGTTCGATGTGGATGTCCGAGGCGCGCAATTGGACGGCTTCCTGGATCATCAGGTGTACCAATCGCACCACCGGGGCGCTCGACTCATCAACCCCCTCGTCCTCGCCGGAGAGTCCGTCTTCGGCGGTTTCCGTAAAGTCGATTTGCGTATCGGTGAATTCTTGGAGAATCGAGTCCGCCGATTCCCCTTCCACCTGTCCGTAGTAGCGGTTGATCGCTTCCTGGATCGCTTCCCGGGGCGCCACCGCCGTTTCGATCTTGCGGTTGAGAATAAACCGAAGCTTCTCCACCGTTTCCAGGTCGAACGGATCGGCAACTAGTACGTGGAGCACATCATCCTCGTCGCGGTAGGGGATGATGCTGTTTTCGCGGGCGACCGATTCGGGTACCAACTGGATCACTTCATCGGGAATCGTGATCTCCGACAGATCCACGAATTTTAATTTGTGAAATTCCGCCAGTGCGCGGTAAACATCGGTAGGTTCGGCATATCCGAGCTGGATCAGGGCATCCCCGATGGGCATGTCGTTATCGCGAGCGACGGTCACCGCCTCGCTGATCTGATCGAGGCTGACAATACCTTTGCGCAGCAACAGGTCGGTGAAGTCATTGGCGGGCTGAGCCACGATCTACTCCTTCGATTTGAGAAAAGTGGCGACGGAAAAGGATGGCGCGGTGAACTTCGGCGATGCGAATTCATCCCCATCATCTTGACTGGTGTGTGTTCAACTTGTCAATCGTTTTCTGGGGTCTGTTGTTGGGGTTGGCCCGTTGCCCCGCGTCGCGTCCGCATGGTATCCCACACCGCCACAACAAGAAACACGCCAGTCAAGGGGAAGGCCCCCCACAGGACGACGGAGGTTAGGCGTGCGTGCCACAACGGATCGGTTTCCGACAACACTAGCAGAGCGATGTACACCACAAAGTAGGCCAGAAGGAGCAACCCTTCGATGCGGGAGATGCTTCCCCACGAAAAGAAGATGGGCAAGCACACCAGGGCCACCAGAACGGCGACGGGAATGTCGAACGCCAGCGCATCGGCGCTGACCGGCATGCCATGGGGAGCAACGATGGCACTAAGCCCGAGAACGCACATAATATTGAACATATTGCTCCCCACGACATTCCCCACGGCGATGTCGCGTTGGCCGCGGATGCTGGCCACGACCGAGGTAACGACCTCCGGCAATGATGTGCCGATGGCGACAATGGTCAGGCCGATGATCAGCTCGCTGACCCCCAAGTAGCGAGCCACGGCCACCGAACCTCGAACCAGCCAGTCGGCCCCCAGGCCCAAGCACACCAAACCACTACCGATCAACACCAATTGGACGAGGATTCCTTTCCATGTTTGTGGTGGCGGCGGCACCTCATCAGCGAATTCCGCGACGATGGCCGGTGACTCATTACGGCTCTTGCGGACCGAAACCACGATATAGATGAGCAGCGCGGTAAAGAGAATCATCCCATCGATCCGTCCCAACTGACCGTCGCGGGCAAAGCCCCATAGGGCTAACGAGGCCAGAACCATCAGCGGGACATCCAGGCGGATCAACTGACTGGAGACCACCAGGGGGCAGATCAGCGCCGACAAGCCGAGGATCAGCAACACATTGCAGATGTTGCTGCCCACCACATTGCCGATCGCCAAATCGGGGGCCCCTGCGTAGGCGGAAACGAGACTGACGCCTAGTTCCGGTGCACTGGTACCGAAGGCCACGACCGTCAGGCCGATGACCAATGGTGAGATGCGTACGGCAGCAGCCAAAGCGGCCGCGCCGCGCACCAACAGCTCGCCCCCCATGACCAGAAGGACGAAGCCGCTGACGATTTCGCCGGCAACGATGAGCGTACTGGGCACTGTTTTACTACCTCATGTGGAAAGCGGTGCTGGCTGCTGGGGAACCCCCTGGGAGTGCCATACTGTATTTATCCTAGGAAGCGTCCAACTGCACGTCGCGGACGTCTGCCCGTCGACATGCCGGAGTGCGCGGAGAGGAAACGCCGCGATCGCACCAGTCGCCCTGGCTCCTCGTCCCTCGCCTGCTGTGTGGCGGGGGCCCCCTGGCGGCACAGCGTCAAGCCTGCACGACCTCATTGATCAGCGCACCAATCCCGTCGATGCGGATTTCAATCCGATCACCGGCGGCCAGGGTGAAGTCACTGTCGGGTACGATCCCGGTCCCGGTGAGCAGAAACGCGCCATGAGGAAATGTATTGTCACGCCCCAACCAACCCACTAGCTCATCGAACTTGCGTGCCATCTCGGCCACGCTGGTCGCTCCTTCAAAGGCCACCTCCGCGTGGCGCAGAACGCGAAGCGAGATGCCGATCTGGTCGTGTGGAGGCATCGCCTCGGCAAGCGTGATCCAGGGGCCGAGACCACAACATTGGTCGTACACCTTCGCCTGCGGCAAATACAAAGGATTCTCCCCCTCGATATCCCGTGAACTCATGTCGTTACCGATGGTATATCCCACGATTTCCAGACGAGGGTTGAGGACCAGCGCCAACTCCGGTTCGGGCACGTTCCACGTGGCGTCCTGGCGAATACGCAGCGCCTGCCCGGTCCCCCGCACGCGATAGGGCGTCGCCTTGAAGAACAATTCCGGTCGCGGCGATTGGTAAACTCGATCGTAGCAATCTTTCGCCGCTTCCGACTCTTCCATCCGCGCCGTCTGCGATCGTTTGTAGGTCACTCCCGCGGCCCACACCTCCTGGCGATCGATCGGCGGGAGCAATCCGGCGCGATCGACGGGAAATCGCTCGCCTCGTCGCGGCAGAGCGCGCACCGTGGCGGCAAGTTCCGCGGGAGACAGGGTGAGCAACGCGTTGAGATCGCGGAACGGCGCGTCGCGGAGATCAAGAACTTCGACGGCATCACCCTCAACCACCCCTACCGCGGGTTCGCCAACAGAATCAAGCAGTTTCGCAAGGTGCATGGACTTCCCCCCGTTTCTTATTTCTCAATTTCTCAATCCTCGAATACCAGGTCGTCTTGTGGGGCTCGTTGATCGGCGCGTCTCATGGTACAGTAGTCCTAGCGGAGTTCCAGCGGCACAGGGCTGGGATTTTTTCCTCCACGAGCTGCCTGGCCAAACGCAGCCAGACAGTGTGGCACCACTTGCCGCCGACCTTCCAATTCCAACGTGCACCTGAAATTAGGAGAACAACCGATGGCGACTGCAACCGCACGACATATCCTCGTCAGCACCGAAGCCGAGTGTGAACGGCTGAAGCAAGAGATCGAGAACGGTGGTGACTTCGCCGAAATCGCCCGAGCTCACTCCGCATGCCCATCGGGGCGCAGTGGCGGCCAGCTCGGTCAATTCAGCCAGGGACAAATGGTGCCCGAATTCGACCAAGTGGTCTTCACCGGCGAACTTAACACGGTCCATGGGCCCATCAAGACGCAATTCGGGTACCACTTGGTGGAAATCACCAGTCGCAGTGAGTAGTTCGACCAGCAGCTAGCTGTGGATTGAATCGTTCAAGTAGGAGGATGACAGATGGTACGTACCGCGAGTACGATGATGCCTTTGGGGACAGAAGCCCCACCTTTCTCGCTGCCGAATATCGATGGGACAACCGTATCCCGCGATGATTTCCGCGGCAAGAAGGGATTATTGGTCGTCTTCATGTGCAATCATTGCCCGTATGTGAAGCACGTCGCCGACGAGCTAGCACGCCTAGCCGACGAGTACCAGGCGAAAGGGATCGCCGTGGTAGGGATCAATAGCAATGACGTGGCTAGCTATCCCGACGACTCGCCAGAGAAAATGAAGGAAGAGGCCCAGCAGCGCGGTTACCATTTCCCCTACCTGTACGATGAAACGCAGGAAGTGGCCAAAGCGTATGGCGCCGCATGTACGCCCGATTTCTTCCTGTTCGACGATCAGTTCCGTTTGTTTTACCGCGGACAGATGGACGACTCCCGTCCCGGTCAAGGCCAGCCGGATGGGCGTGACTTACGCGCCGCCCTCGATGCCTTGCTCCATGGCGAAAACCCTCCCGAGCACCAGAAGCCGAGTTTGGGATGCAACATCAAATGGAAGCCGGGGAACGAACCGGAGTATTTCAATCCAGCCGGATCGGCCAACTAGCTGGTCTTTTCGTCGCGTCTGGGGGTCGGAAGTAGGACCGCCGACCGATGGCTCGGCTTGGCTCCCGTTCGGCGCGGTATGGATAGATTACTGCGCCGGTGATCGCCGGTATGCTTGTTTTCGAGGCGCCCCGGGGGGCTGGAGGCAGCGGCCGGCGGGGCGGAGACATCCTCCCTACACGAGTGAAGCGGGCAAGAAAACTCAGTGATTAGCCGGATCCCAAGGCTCAGGAGGCGGACCAACAACCGCTTGATGAAAATTTCCGATATCTCAGCGCTGCAGTAGGGCAGGGGGGCCGACCAGCCGCAGTTACCGATTGGCGTCCCTGGCTGCAAGCCCTTTGTAGCCCTCTCTCGAGGAAATTTTTCACCGAGATTTCAACCAACGCTTCCTCACGTCCCACGGCCACTTAATCTCGCCCGGCGGCGGGCGACGCCGCTACCTTAGCGCAAATAGGTATCGGCCACAAAATCAATGCCTTGCGGAAGTTTTTGTTGGACTTCGTCTGCGTCAAGTGCCCACAAGGGATTGATTTCCACGCGAATGTCCGACGGAACGTTAGCCCCAGCTGTCTCTAGCCAACGGCGATGTAGGTGGAGCATTGCTTGTTGGGCTTGTTCGGGGGTGTCCACGGCCGCACCATTAGCGTTTTTGACCGGCGCAAACACTTCGGCCGCATCGGCTTCGACGACGATCGCGTTGTCCGCCAACGGCAGTAAATCGAACACGAATCGTTCAAACTTGATGGCATTCGGTTCCGTCGGTTCGACACGGTTCCCCTGCGCATCGACATAGGAGACCTTTTTATGGGCGCGATGAAAGGGTAACGCATCAGCCGCATCGACGGCCGCTTCCAAGAAACTGCGGTCGAATACGTGGATGGCGATATTCCCAGCCCACAATCGCAGGGACCCATCAGGATTGGTCTGTTCGGCGAACTGCTCCGGCAGGTCGCTGTACTCGATGATCTGCACCTTCCCATCCACCATCACCACGTTGCCCACCTTCTCGGTAGGAAAGCGCTTCTTGACGACCTGCGTGGTCATTTGACTGCGGGCCAGAATGTGGTAGCCAATCAATTCCGGTTCACACAAACGAGCCATCGGATTATCGACTTGGGCATAATAGAAATAATCGATTCCCGCCTCGGCGGCCGCTTGGAGGCACCGGTTCTTGTGCAGCGCGGCGACGACGCCGCCGTGTCCATCGGGGCTGAGGGCCAGACGATGCTTTTCGGCCAGGAGCAGTCGCCCGTGTTGATCATCGACGGCCGGCATGGTTCCTTGACAAAAGATATGGACGTGTTGGGGATCGAGTCCCAACCAATGATGGTCCCTGAAGTAGGCGCGGGTTTCCGCATCGGTCGCCGGGCTAGTCATCACGAACAGAGGGATCGTTTTCCCATAACGACGCATCACGGCGCGGAGTCGATCGGCGTGCATTTGATAAAGGGTGCGCCCACTGAGCGGTCCAATGGGGAACATCCCCTTGGGCGGCGCAAAACCCAGCCGCGTACCTTGGCCGCCGGCAACGAGAATCATTCCTACCTTGCCCTGTCTGAGCGCCTCTTCGCCCGCTTCGATCGCCTCCGGGCGAGATGGCTCAGGACGCGGATCCTCTAAACGTATCGCTGGCGGAGGTTCAGCGCGGGCGGCCAGCGCGGCCCAGTCCGTCGCAGCTTGCTCCCGCACGGTTAGATCGCGGAGCAAATCGAAATCAACACTCTCGATATCTGCGACCAGCGCCGCACGCTGCTCGTCGGTCAGTTCGTCCCAAAACTGCAACAGGTGCTCATGACTGTAGCTCTGTAAACGACTCTGTAGCGTTTGCTTATCCAGCACCGTATCTTACCTCTTCAAAAATCGGGGCACTCGCACATGGCCTATTGTCTGCCGATAGTCATCATCTGCAATGTAGGTTAGCATGGGAGGCGGTTCAGGTAACCCCTGCGTCCTACAACGTGAACGGCGGAAGGGGCGATTCCTTGCCAGGGCGTAGAGGGCCCAGGTGCGGGGGTGCCGGTGGAGTACCCAGGCGCGACCGTCATGCCGTCGTTTCTGGCCAACAAGGGGAACCTTCGGCAGGAAGAGCAGGAAAACCCAACGGACCATGAACTGGTTTTACGGAGCCCGAACCGCACCTAGCGTCGACAAAGTGATGTCAGTCGTTGTTCGCTTTAGCCACAGGAAGATTATGGCCGTTACAGCCGCGTTGATTCAAACACTGCACCGCATGAATCGGCAGAAGGCGGATTTGCAAGGACAGTTGGAGCGAGGTCCACGGATCATCGCCGCAGCACGAGGACGCGTCAAGGAAGCGGAAAGCGAGCTGGACGCGCTCCGGCAGACGATTCGCCAGACGCGCATGGAGGTGGATCAGAAACAGTTGCAGATGGAGGAAAGGGAAGCCAAGATTCGACATTGGCAGGGCCAGCTGAATACCGTCAAGGAAAACCGCGAATACCAGGCGTTGAAGGACCAAATCGCCGCGGAAACACAAGCCAACGCGGTGCTCTCCGACGAGATCCTCGAACTTCTGGAATCGCTCGATTCGCTGGCCGAACAGGAACAACAACAGCTCGTGGCGTTGGAAAAGATTCGCCAGGAGAGCCAAGAAACCGAAGCGCGGATTATTGAAAAGCGAGCAGCTCTGGAGAAGGAACTGGCGCGGGTTGAGAAAGAGCTCGCCGAAGCCGAAAAAGGCCTGGAGGGAATCATTCGGCGGGAGTATTTCCGGCTGGTGGAAGCCCGCGGCGAGGACGCTCTGGCGGAACTGGATGGCAATTCCTGTTCCGGATGTTATCAAACGCTCACCCCGCAACTGCTAGAACAACTGCGCGTGGGGCAGCCGGTGCTGTGCAGTACCTGTGGTCGAGTTGTTTACCGCCCCAGTTAACGTCGGAGCGCCGGCCGTGATTCCACCGAATGGTAATTGCACCGTTCCGCGTCGAGCATGGTTCCCGGCCAGGCCTGCTCATCAAAATTCGCAATTCGTCGGCCATTTCACGCCGGCCATTTCACGCCGGCGGTGACGCTCGACCGGTCAGGGGCCGCAAGCAGACGACGCCCGGGGCCGCTAGCTGCCCGATGGACCGGCCGCTAGCCGACAGCCACCGCTTCTTTAGGTTTCCTCGTTTTTTTCCTTGGTCCGAGGAGACCAGACCGGTCGTGCGAAAAGGAACATCGGCTGCCCCTTCCCCTGCCGCCATACCTTTCCGGCCATCGTGCAGCCTATAATGCAGCGAGGCACCCTGTGCGTTCCCGGGTGCACCTTGTCCTCTGCTCTTTGTCCTTCTCCGTAAGCCATTTGTACAAGCGATCCGACGATGGTGACTTCTTGGCTCGGACGGCAACCAACGTCAACCAAACTCGCCGCCCCGTTGCTACTGGCAGGGCGATTGGCGGCGCTGGTGGGTGCGTTCTCGTTGGTCGGCTGTGATCACAGCGACCTGAGGTTGTGGTTCTCGGGTAGAGAATCCGCCTCTTGGGCCACGGTAGAAGTGGCACCTCGCCCGTTGGATCACGTGGTGCTGGAACAAGGGGAGATCGAAAGCAGCAGTGGCATCGAGATCACCTGCAAAGTGAAATCCGCGGGACGGGACGGGATTCCCATTTTGTGGGTGATCGAGGAGGGGACAGAGGTGAAAGCCGGCGACCTGCTGGTGGAACTCGACGCCTCGCAATTCGAGGAGGAGTACAAACAGCAGTTGCTGCGCGTCGCCAGTGCTGAGGCTGATGCCATCCGTGCCCAGGCCGATGTGGAGACGGCGAAGATTTCGCTGCGGCAGTATCTGGAGGGAGATCATCTTGTCGCGCGCAAGGACCTGTTAAGCCAGATCGCGGTGGCCGAACAAGAACTGCGCAATGCCGAGGTGGCGCTGATCAACGCGCGTCGCCTCCGTGAACGAGGGCTGATGGAGGACCTGCAAATCGAATCCGTGGAGTTCACCAAATCGACGGCGCTGGACAAGTTGGAAAAATCAAGAATGGAACTGCAGATCCTTGATGCCCTGGTCAAGAAGAAGAATGAAATCCTGCTGGCCAGCGGAATCGATGCCGCCAAAGCCCAACTGGAATCAGCGCGACTGAGACTGAGTGAAGAACAAAACGCCTTGGAGGAGATCCAACAGCAGATCGCCAACTGCACGCTCACCGCACCTCGTGACGGCATCGTCGTCTACAATAACACTTCGTCGCGTCCGGGACCCAACGGAGGCGGATTCGTGGTCGAAGAAGGGGCGCTCGTGCGCGAGCGGCAGGTGATCATTCGACTTCCTGATTTGAACAAAGTTCGTGTGCGTGCTTTGGTGAACGAATCGAGGATCCGCTATCTTGAAACTGGGCTGCAGGCGATCGTGCAAGTTGAAGGGGTTACCGGAGAGATGATCGGCAAGGTGACTCGCGTCGCCCGTTATGCTGTGCCGGGAAATTGGTTCTCATCAGTACGCGAGTACGAGCTGTGGGTCGATATCCTCAACCCATTGCCGAGTGTCCGCGCGGGAATGACGGCCGAGGTGCGCATCTTCGTGGACCACTTGGATGACGCACCCACCATCCCATTGTCGGCGTTGTACGAGCATGACGACGCGTTGTATTGCCTCCGGAGGACGGAGGGCGGCCGCTGGGAGACTGTGGAGGTAACCTTGCACGCCACCGACGATCAGTTCGCGGCCATCGAATCGGGGCTAGCCGTCGGAGACGTTGTCGTCGTGGAGCCGACACGGCACCTTCACCTTCTCCGTCTCCCACTCAGCCGCACCCTTTCTGGCGGGGAGAATCGGTCGGCGGAACGCAACTAGCCTCGCCGGCCTCCTCCGGCGGCCAACCGTTGCTATCCCCCTGTCTTCTCTCTGCAGACACTACAATCCGCCGTCGTTGCCGCCACCCTCGCCCCAACTGCTGTCCAAGGTCGAGCCTGCCACGTGTCGGCGAACGATACTTGTCACTGGCGCTTCTGAGTTGCCGTGGACCATAAAGATTCGTTGAGTGCGTGTCATCGATCGAGAGGACATCTCATGGGGTTCGATCTAATAATGGGATTGGCTGTTGCCTATCTGAGCCTCTCGCTATTGGTACGACTGATGCGACAGAAGGAAAGCTACCTGGTCGGACTGCTGAGGGACTATGTCGAGCGTCAGCGAGGCCGTGGGGCGTCGTCCCCGTCCGCTGAAAATGGGGATTCGGCGTGAATGCACGTATTCAAGCCCGCCTCGACTGCTTAGAATGACGTTGGTCAGGACCTGTTCCGAGAACGCTCAGCCCGCCGGCACCAGTGGCTGGTGCTGCTGAAAAGTATCCCCCACGGCTTAGACGCCCAACGCCCCGGCGGCCGTGGAAAGCGAGAACAGGGCCTACGCGGATTCTTGGCGAGTCCCACCGTCGGCAGTCCTCGCCATGCCATGTTCTCACCCCGTACGCTTGCCGACATCAAACTTTCCGTTTTGTGTTAAGGATTTTCGAATGCGATTTCTCGTATGTACCCTGTGGTGCTTCTTTCCGTTCACTGCGGCGCTTGCCCAACAGGCAGTTCCCGGAGCAGCTCAACCGGCCCCAACCAAGGTCAGCGATCCTGCCAGCTATGGGATCGGTTACGATATTGGACAGAACATTGCCAGCGGTGGCCTGACGGCCGCTGACTTGAACACCAGCGATTTGGTGGCTGGGATCGTGGATGCGGTATCTCAAAAAGAACCCGCCGTTTCACCAGAGGTGGTGCAGCAAGCAATGGAGCAATTGCTGCAGAAGATATTGGCTCGCAAGAACGCGGCCGCTACGAAGTTCCTTGAGGAAAACAAGAAGAAGGACGGCGTGCAGGTCACCGATAGCGGCTTGCAGTACCAAGTATTGAAGCAGGGTAATGGTGCATCACCCAATGTCACCAGTCGGGTGACGGTGCATTACGAAGGTCGATTGACCAATGGCGAGGTTTTCGATAGCTCGATTCAGCGTGGCCAACCGGCGACGTTTGGCGTCAGCCAGGTGATTCCGGGATGGACCGAAGCCCTGTTGCGGATGAAAGTCGGTGATAAGTGGCGATTGGTGATCCCGCCCAATCTTGCCTATGGCGAACGCGGTTCCCCGCCGGTGATCGGTCCTAATGAACCGTTGATCTTCGACGTCGAATTGCTGCAAGTCGACCAGTAGTCTGGTTTGGCGCTCTCGGCGACCGCAGGGAAAGCAGAAGTTTTCCCTGTGGTCGACTCCTCGCCCTGAAGCTCGCTGGTGCCGTGCGAGGGATGGGTGATCCGAATGACGACCCGCGTGTGGCGGCCTGCGGCGGACCGTCGCCGATTGTCGTTCCTACCACCGCATGTGGCCACTCCTTGCCGCGTCTGTCCTGACTGAATCCAAAGAGCATCATGAGCGCGCCGACTCAGCCGCCCCCCGAACCGGAACTTGCCGACGACGACGTCCAGGCGATCGACCGCTTCCGCAATACCTATCGGGCTTTGATCGACGAGTTGAGTCGAGTAATCGTCGGTCAGCGGGAGACGATCGAACAACTGGCGATTTGCTTATTCTCGCGGCGGCACGCGCTGTTGATGGGGGTGCCGGGCTTGGCCAAGACACTGTTGGTCAGCAAGCTGGCCGAGACGATGTCGCTGAAGTTCAGTCGTATCCAGTTCACTCCGGACTTGATGCCCATGGACATTACGGGGACGGACATCTTGCAGGAAACCGACCATGGGCGTCGCGAATTCCAGTTCGTGCGCGGACCGGTGTTCGCCAACATTGTCCTGGCCGATGAGATCAATCGCGCGCCGCCCAAGACGCAAGCGGCCATGTTGGAGGCGATGCAGGAGCAGCGGGTAACGGTCCTGGGGAATGAATTCCTGTTGGAACCTCCCTTCATGGTGCTGGCCACTCAGAACCCGGTCGAGCAGGAGGGTACCTACCCACTGCCGGAAGCGCAGCTCGATCGCTTCATGTCCTTGATCGAACTGGATTATCCGACCGAGGAAGAAGAGATTCTTATCGCCCGGACGACGACCGGCGATAGCCTTCCAGAGCTGAACCATCTCTTGACGGCTCGCGACATCATCGCCCTCCAAGACCTCGTTCGCCGCGTCCCTGTTCCCGATCATCTCTACACCTACGCCGCTCGGCTGGTACGTCGCACACGGCCTACCGACCCCACGGCCCCCGCCTGGCTGCGTCCGTTGGTCGCGTGGGGAGGCGGTCCGCGTGCCGTGCAGAACTTGATTCTAGGCGCCAAGGCTCGCGCCGCCCTGCACGGCAGTTATATGGTACGCATCGAGGATGTTCAGGCGGTCGCCCCGCCGGTGCTCAACCATCGAGTGATCACCACCTTTGCCGCCCAGGCCGAGCAGGTGACGGCCAAAGAGATCATCCGCCGACTGATTGACGAAACGCCGATTGCTTAGCATCCTCATGCTCGATGCTGGCCAGTCGCCCCCCGAGGCGAGGCCGAAGAATGGTTATCAGTTTCCCGCACAGGCTGATAGGCGATGACCGCTTACCACCGACATCGTCGTTTTCTCGACCCTGGTGTGGTCGCTCGCTTGAGAAGCTTGCCGTTGTGCTCCCGCAAACCGATGTTGGGCAGCGTCTCTGGTATGCACGTCAGTCCCCACCGTGGGGCGAGTGTCGAATTTGCCGAGTATCGCCGGTACGTTGCCGGCGATGACCTCCGGCGTCTGGACTGGCGTGCCTTCGGACGCACCGATCGTTTTTACATCAAAGAGTTCGAGGCAGACACCAACCTCCGCCTGGTCTTCATCCTCGACACCAGCGGATCGATGGCCTACGGATCGACGGGCCTGACAAAGTTGCAGTATGCCGAGCGGTTGGTAGCCACGTTGGCCTACCTGGCGGTGGCGCAAGGCGATGCCGTCGGTCTGACGTGCATTGCCGATCGAGTGATTCACCAGTTGCCGCCACGCCGACACCCGGGGCATCTATCGCTCCTGTTCGACATGCTGGAAACCCTGCGTCCCCACGGCACCACCGCCTTAATCAAGTCGCTGCACGAACTTGCCGCCACCCTTCGCCAACGTGCCCTGGTGATCCTATTGTCTGACCTGTTCACCGAACCAGAATCGTTGCGATCCTGCATGGAGCATTTTCGTTTTTGCCAACACGACGTGGCGGTGTTCCATTTGCTCGATCCCGAGGAAGTCGACTTCACCGTGAACCAACCGACACGATTCCTCGACCTCGAAGGGGGTGAAGCCGTCTTCTCCGATCCCGCGGAAATGGGTGATCGCTATCGAGCGGCCGTGCGAGCCTATCTTGACAGTATGGAAACCATGATGCGGGAGACCGCTATCGATTACCATCGCGTCCAGGTCGATCAACCCTACGAACAGACGCTGACACGATTCTTGCTGCAACGAGTGCATCGGAGGCGACGAAGATGAGCTTCCTGCAACCCTGGATGCTGTATGCTTCACCACTGGTCGCTCTCCCGGTGCTGATCCATCTGGTTAGTCGGCGGCGATTTCAGACGCGGCCATGGGGGGCGATGATGTTTCTGCTGCAAGCGGAGCGGCTGCAGCGACGCATGGCCAAGATTCGCCGGTGGTTGATCCTGGCCTTGCGCACGCTGGCCGTCGCCGCACTGCTGCTGGCCGCCTGCCGACCTCTGGCCAGTAATCTGCTCGGGTGGGCCGCCAGCTCGACCGATACCACGGTCTTGATCATCGATCGTTCTCCGAGCATGGAGGCCAGCGGGGTGGGGGAGAGAACGAAACTGGCCACCGCCGAATTCCAGTTGCTCGATGCATTGGAAAAGCTTCCCTCCCGCCGGTACGTTGTCATCGACAATGTTCAGTCGGTTCCGCAGGAATTCGACCGGGTGGACGACGTGCGACAGGCGGAGATCTTCCGGCCGGTGGATGCTCCCGCCAACATCCCTCAACTGGTTGAACAGGCCGTGGCGTATATCCGAGACCATCAGCCCGGCACCGTCGAAGTATGGCTGTGCTCCGACTTGCAACGCTCCAGTTGGCGACCAGAGGATGGCTTGTGGAACCTGTTGCACCAGAGAATCCAGCAACTACGACAACGCGTCCGCTTCCACTTGCTGGCCTACCCCGATACCCCCAGAACCAATCGCTGCGTGCGTGTGGTAGCTGCCAAGCCTCACACGGAGGAAGACGCAGGACGAAAGCGGACCACGCTGCGTCTATCGTTCACCATCGAGCGGACAGGGCCGGCATCCTCTGCTCCCGAAACGGTGCCTGTGAAGATCACGCTTGATGGAGCGACTACCACGGTCCCGGTCGAATTGCACGGACCGCGAGCGGAGTTTCATCATCACGAATTGCCACTTGTCGCTCACGCCGACGCGGGATGGGGATCGATCACCCTGCCTGCCGATACCCAACCGGCCGACGATGTCAGTTACTTCATCTATGGAACGCGACAGGAACGCCACGTGGTGTTGGTCACCACGGATGCCAAGAGTAGCCGCCCGATCGAGATCGCCGCCTCGGTAACCCCAGACGGGGAAACCGCCAGCGAAGTACTCCGCGTCGCTCCGCATACCTTGCAAGAACAGATGCTGCGAGATGCTGCTGCCGTTTTTTGGTGCGCGCCGCTGCCGCAACCGGAGGCCGCGGCGTCCACGTGGCTGAACAGGTACGTGGAGCGGGGTGGGCAGATCGTTTTCTTCCCTTCGCGGCAGTTAATCGCCGCGGAAGGAGTCCCCTCTGGTAGCTTTGCCGGGGTCACCTGGCAAGGATGGCACGACGTCGAACCCGTAGTCGCCAATCACTGGCGGTCGGATCAGGACGTGTTGGCTGCGACCGAAAGTGGTCGCGGGTTGCCCGTCGGAGAAGTGACCGTGCAAGGGTATGCCTCCATGCAATCCGCGCAGCGATGGAGCGTGCTGGCTAGCCTGCCCAACGGAGCTCCCTTGCTGGCACGCCTTCCACGTGAACGGGGAAACGTCTATTTCTGGGCCGTCTCACCTGACCCGAAGCATTCGAACCTGGCGTCCGATGGAGTTGTGTTGTATGTGGTCGTCCAGCGAATTATCGCCCAAGGCTATCAAGCTTTTCACGGTGCTGCGCAGCGCGAGGCACGTAGTCCGCAAGTCGAGGTCACCAATTGGCGGCGCGTCATTAGTCATCGCCCGGGATGGTCCAGCGAATTCGAAGCCACCGCGGGAATCTACGAAGTGGGCAGTCAACTGATGGCCATCAATCGGCCCCCCGGTGAAGATGAGATCGACCGTGTTAGCGACGACGAGATCGACCGACTTTTTGCTGACATTCCCCTGACGCGCCTGGAACAGGTCACGGGAAGCCTGGGCGGCGTCGTACGCGAGGTATGGCGCATCTTTTTGGGTGGGATGGTCGCAGCACTGATCCTGGAGGCTATTCTGTCATTACCGGCAGCTCGTGGGAACCATTGAGGCAATGGCAGGCAACGATCCGTTGACGATTTTTGCTCGTGTACCGTAGCCTCGATTAGCGCCCGACCGTATCCCTCTATCGATCGACCTCCGATACTGTTGGGCAGGTTCCTGGTCATTCCAACTTGCTGCCAACAGAAAGGCTTCCGATCGGTCGCGTCTTGGGTGGGCAGCATATTACATCACCATGACGGACATCCGGCGCATAAAAAACGGACCGATGCATGGGATCACCCCAGGCATCGGTCCGCATGTTCCCTGGCACCGGAGCAGCAAGCGGCTACCTGCCACTCCGGTGCTCAGACTTAAGCCCTGTCGCGAAGCTCCGATCTTTTACGGCTGACCCAGAAACCGTAGCCGATCGGATGAATGCTCCGACCCAGGAGGGAGGCCAGCTATGATTTCCCGCAAAAGCATAGCCAACGACAGGACTTCCCATGATTCAGCATCCGTGCCAGCACCCGTCGGTTGGATCCTCATGATCCACACGCTTTTTGCTTCCTATCGTGGCGATGATCCTCGGGATTCGCACCAGGGGACGTCCAACTTGAACATGCCCTCGTCCGATGCAGGCCAATGTCTTTGGTTTATCGCCTGACCATCTTTCATGTCAATGCGAAAAAATGGAATCGGAATCGGCAGAGGGAAAAACGTTCAGTGTGGGAGGAATCGGACAGGGTTGCATCTGTTGGACGGCGGCCAGAGCGACTTCTTCGTCGGTGCATAGTTCGCCGTCGCGCGTCACCCAACTGGCAATTCCCCGTCCGCTGAGGAGCACATTGCCGGAACTGGTATTGGCCACTGCCCACCGAATGGCGGCCTCACGGTCGGGGATGATCTGCACGCGGCCCGGGGCTTTCACACCGCCCAGCACGTCCATCGCCATGCTCTGTAGGTGTTGAGGAGATAACTCCGCACCGGTCAACACCACACGGCACTCGTTGGCTTGGAACACTTCTCCCAAACGATGCCGCCACTGCGGATGAAGGCGGGGCTGCAAATCGTGCACTACCGTCGTCCTCCCCATCTGATGCCGCCGGAGAGCGTGCAAGACCACCGCGAGTTGGTCTGGGGTGACCGCAGCGTCGATATGAATCGGGAATTCCACGGCTGGTGCCAGACGTTGCATGCGCCCCGGAATCTTGGTGAGCGTCTCCACACCGGCGATGGCATCGGGAATCGAAAAATCGAACAGCCAAGCGGTGGCGACGGCGGCCAAGGCACTGCGGGCGATGTGATCACCTGGCAACTTTAACGTTAGCGGCATCAGCACTCGCCCCGCGGCAACGAGCAACTGCTGCTCCCCACCGGCATGGCCTAGTCGCTTGCCTCGCACGTGTTCGGCGGCATCCAGGCCATAGGTGGCAGCCGGAAAGCGGTTGCGCGCCGCCCACAGGGACGCACACGCGTCGTCGGCATTGTACAGAACGAGCGGCTCGGTCGAGCATTCCTGCACCAACTGCCGGACCAGGTTACCGGAGGTACGCGTCGCGCGGCCTCCGGTTCGCTGACCGGGCCGCATGCTGGTGACAATCACCACGTCGAAATCGATGCCGGCGGCCACGTGTCGTCTCAGCATCGCATCCGATAGCTCGATCACCGCCGCTGGCGCTCCGGCGCGCTCGGCGGCCGCCAACCACCCGGCCAATCGCTGAGGGCCTGGACACTTAGTTGCCAGTCGATCGCACTCCCGCGAATCGCTCGTTCCCAACGAGGTACGATAGGCGACGGCCCCTCCCAGCCGTTTCAACATGGCGGCGACAAACAGTGCCGTGGTCGTCTTGCCATGCGTCCCCACAATACCCACGGTCAACATGCGGCGCGTCGGATTTCCTGCCAATTGCTGGCATAGTTGCGCATAGACCCGCGCGTTGTTCGGAACCAAGCATTGCGGGACATCGACCGGCAGCAACCGCTCGGCGATCACCGCTACGGCCCCTCGTTGCACAGCCTCTGCCACCTGCTCGTGTTCATCCCGGTCGGCGGCATGACGAGGGACGAAAACGTCGCCCGGACGGCACCTATCAGCACGATCACAACAGGAATGCACGGTGATGTCTTCCGCGCCGACAAAGACCGCTTCCGACAAGAAAGAACGGAGGCGAACCCCGTTGCTTGCCTGCGCACCAGTTCCGTGATCCGACATCGTTGGCCTCCTTGCCCAAAGCGAAAAAGATAACGAGCTATGAACTTCCATGTACGCGTGACTGGTCACCTGATCCCGTGGAGTTCATCTCCTCAGGTGAACGGCTCAATTATACGCATCTGGCTCAGCGGGCAAACATCGATTTTTCCCAGCGTTCAGAATTCTGCACCGGAGCCTTTTCGTTCCGACTCGGCCTTGAACTCCGGTGCCGCTTCTCGCGGCAACCATGCCATGAGGCGCTCGCGCACCGCACGAAACAACGGATCGTGCACCACATTATGCAATTCCTGTGGATCGCTCCGATGATCGTAAAGCTCCTCGCCGCCATCCTCGTAGACGATCAACCGCCAATCACGATCACGAACCGCGTGATTGCCATAATAGGAAGAAATGATGGCCGGACGATGGCGAACCGCATGAGGATCGCGCAGCTGCGGCACCAACGATTCTCCTTCTAACCAATGGTTCGGCGACAGTTGGCAGAGCTCCACCAGCGTGGGATAGATGTCCAGCAGACTCACCGGCTCAATACAAGGTTCTCCGGGCACAATCTCTGGACCAACGATCAACAGGGGAACACGCGTCGATTCCTCCCACAAGGTCCTCTTTCCCCAATGCCATTTTTCTCCCAGATGAAAGCCATGGTCGCTCCACAAGACAATGTAGGTATGGTCGGCATAGGGACCGCTATCCAATGCTTCCACCAGCTTACCGACACAATGATCCACGAAACGGATCGATGCCAGGTAGGCTTGAGTCAATTCCCGCTCGCAGTCCGCGGCAAGCACTTCCGCATGGGTCGGAGCGGCAAGGAAGCGATTCAGATCGCGAAAATTCGGCGGCACGTCACTCAAATCATCCTCGACGATGCGAGCAAGTCGTACGTGCTCGATGGGATAGTCATCAAACCAATGAGCAGGCACGCAGAGCGGCACATGCGGACGATAAAAACCAACCGACATCAAGAACGGTGAATCGAACCCCTCCTCGCGTAACAACCGCGCTGCTTGGACGGCCAGCTGATAATCTCCCATCGCCTCATCGTCAACGGGGAAGGGGCCCCAGTCCCATGCCCGATGCCAATGGGATGGCCGATGCAACGGTCGCGGTGGGGAAGGGTTCATCGGTCTTCCCAGCGACTGATCGATGTCAGCAGCCAGACGTCCCTGAAACCCGTGGTGCAACACCTTACCACCGCTGATCGTAGTATACCCATGCTGCCGAAAATAGCCGTGCATCGTCGGCACTTCAAGCAACGAGGGAAGCTCTTCATAACGGGGCCCCAATTCGTAGCTCCCGTGCGTGGTAGGAGCCACCCCGGAGAGCACACTGATGCGCGATGCCGAGCAGACGGGAACGGCACAATGAGCGTTGGCAAATACCCGACCGCGCCGAGCCAAGGCGTCCATATGAGGCGTAGCGGCTTGCGGATGACCACCGAGAAACCCGGTCCAATCGTTAAGATCATCGATGCAAATCATCAATACGTTGCATCGAGAGATAGAGTCGGCCGCCGGCTCGTTTCCGTAGTTGGCAACTGGCAACACGACAGTGGCGAAACAAACCCAACCGGGAAAGAATACGATTGCACACCATCCACTTCGGCAACTCTCCACGGCAGCCCCCCTGTTCAACTACTACGGCGCGAAGCACACCCTCCGATTGATCCCCAAAACGATTGAGGGAAGCAACCGTCCCCTCACCAGGCTTAGAATCTCCCGCCTGCGGTCTGGTAATTCGCAGGTCGATGGACCTAATGGCTCTGATCAACCTAACTTATGCGATGACAACTCCTGCTGACACCCCCCTACCAGCCCGCCGCAGTTGATGCATCAAATAGGCCGCGAAACAGTACTTGACGATGCGACGGATTAAGCAATCAATTCCCCGTAACTGCCGCGAGAAGAAACACTTAATCCAATGAGAACTCAGAACTAAGGCTACGCTGGAGGTCATCGCGAAACACGATTCCGTCCTGCGCCCCGGCCGCTACGTCGGCCGCGCCGATGTAGCGGCCGATGTCGAAGACGACGGCGAACCGTTCGAGGAAACGATACAGCGGCTGACGTCCGAGCTGTCCAAGTGCCTGTCCGAATCGGAATCGCTCGCCGCGCAGATCAAGGCAAATCTGGAAGGGCTGGGTTATGGCGGGTAGTCGGACGATTGAAAACACAGAGGCACAGAGAGCACGGAGAAGCGGACGTGTGGTAAGCTCTGTGTTCTCCGTGCCTCTGTGTTTCAAAACCTCCCGGCGCGCGACCGAGCTGTCCAAGTGCCTGTCCACATCGGAATCGCTCGCCGCGCAGATCAAGGCGAATCTGGAAGGGCTGGGTTATGGCGGGTAGTCGGACGATTGAAAACACAGAGGCACAGAGGGCACGGAGAAGTGGACGCGTGGTAGGCCCTGTGTTCTCCGTGCCTCTGTGTTTCAATTCCATTGCGAGCACATCATGAATACCAACGACCTGACCAGTGCGATCATCGGTGCGGCCATCGACGTTCACCAACGGCTCGGCCCGGGACTTCTCGAATCGGCCTACCGCGTTTGTCTGGCGTACGAACTGCGGAAACAAGGCTTCGAGGTGATTGAGGAACAACCTATTCCGGTGGTTTATGACGACGTCAAACTCGAATGCGGATTCCGGGCGGACCTGATTGTGAACAGACAGGTCGTGGTGGAATTGAAAGCAAAGTCAGCCATTCATCCGGTGGACAAGGCACAAACGCTGTCCCACCTGAGACTGATGGGGCTGCGCTTCGGGCTGTTGATCAATTTTCATGAGGTCAAACTGGTGGACGGCGTTCATCGGATTGTGAACGGGTATTGAGATGGAAGACCGGACGATTGAAAACACAGAGGCACAGAGGGCACGGAGAAACGGCCGCACGATCGGCTCTGTGTTCTCTGTGTCTCTGTGTTTCAGAAAAACACCGCGGCCGGCCGAGTTGTACGAGTGCCTGTCCGAATCGGAATCACTCGCCGCGCAGATCAAGGTGAATCTGGAGGGGCTGGGCTAAGGCGGGTAGCCGGATGATGGGAAACACAGAGGCACAGAGGGCACGGAGAAGCGGACGCGTGGTAGGCTCTGTGTGCTCCGTGCCTCTGTGTTTCTACCCTCTCCGCGACGTCCCAAACTGATCTCCAGCGAGCTTCCGGTTCCCGGTAAGCGAGGGAGCCGGCGATTGACTGATTTCAGAAAGTCGGCTGGCAGCGGACCTACAACCCCGAACTCGGTCCGGCAGACAACAAATCGGCGCGTGAGGTGATGCAAGATGACACACCCAAGCTAACGCTGGACACCTACGGCCACCTATTCCCTGGACAAGGGGCCGACGTGGTGGAACATATGCGGGGGATGCTAAATAATTCTGACGACGAACCGCGCAGCCCGGCGGCAACCGCCACCGAGGACGCAGTTGCAACCGCTGAGCACGATTGCAGCGCGCAGCAGTTGGCGCAGCATTAAGGATACGAGACGACGCTTTTCGGTGCGCCTGGGCGCAAAAGCGAATCAGTGCATCCAGCACCAGAGAAAAAGGATAAGTCCTTGCTAGTTGGCGACTTGGGCGATGCTATGCGACGCCTCGCGAGTGCGTGCGAAAGCACAGCGGAAGCAACGGTCTTCATGAACACTCTCGGATCTGGCCAATCGCCGACTATCTTTGCCACTCACGTGTCTAGCGGGTTTACCTAGGTCCCTCGGTCACCATCAGCAAACGCAATGGCATCACTTTCAGGCAACAGGCGGAGCAGGTTCTTGTGTCACCGGTGAAGCAATCTTCCCGCGCCGCCAGAGATGAGCGTGGCGACGTTGGCGAGGATTTGGGGTGTGGCGAGGCCGCCGGGGCTGGCGAGGTATTTGGGAAACCACTCGGGATCGAATTTGTCTTTGTAGTTTCGCAGGCCTTGAAAGTTGTAGAAGTGCTCGCCGTGGCGGAAGAGCAAATTCGAGACTCGGTTCCAGAGCGGGCCGAGGCGATGCGATTCCACGCCGGAAAGCGGAGCCATGCCGAGGTTGAACCATTGGTAACCCTGCTCGTGACCGTCGAGCATTAGCTCAATGAACAGGTACTCCATGACTCCGTGGGGTGAATCGGGAAGGTAACGCATCAGATCGATGGACAGTTCTTCTTTGTTGGCACCCCTCCAGATGTTTGCGAATGCGATCGCGTCATTCTGTTCATTGCGGATGAGGGCGATGTCATATCTGGCGAGATACAGTTCATCGAAGAAACCGAGTGAAAATCCTTTCTCTGCCGTCGATTTGTCTCCCAGCCACGCATCGGAAATCTCTTTTAGCCTTGGCATTATGTTCGGAACGTCGGCTTGAGGAACGATCTCGAACCGCAGGCCAGCCTCGCCCGACTTCTTCTTGGTGCGACGCAGGTCTTTGCGCGAACTGCCTTCCAGCGAGAAGTCTTCCAGCGGCACGCGCGCCTCCTCACCGAGTTTCAGCATGGACAATCCCATCTCGACGTAGCGACCCAGCGACGATTCATCGACCTGATAGAAGACCGGCCACACTCCGGCTGCATCGCAGGCTTCTCGAAAGTTCCACGCGGCGTCATCGGTGGATTCTTTCGGACCGATGGGGTCACCCATGGCGATCCAGCTATTGCCTTCGCAGCCAAACATGACCGCGGCTTTTCGGTCGTCGCTGAAAACAAATCGCTTGTCGCCTAGAAGTGCGAGGTTCGCGTGCGTGGCTTCTGTGCCCGCAACAATGTTGGTGACTTCCGCCAGTTCTTCGTCACTCGCAAGATCAGGCACGTTGGGGTGAGACCGCAACACGCGAGCGACGGCAACCAGAGCAATTGTCACTGCAGCACCAGGAAACCAACCCTCGCAGCGAACGCGGCGCGTCGCCGTGGTAAGCAAAATCCCACCACAGACTGTCGCGGTATTCGACGTGCCGATACGCGAAGAGGACCACCCACAGTATCAAACCAAGTGAAATCACGATGGTTGCGATCCAGCCGACCGTAAGCTTCGGTGCGAGGAGTTGTCCGCGACGATAGAAGTGCTTGCGGCACGGAAGCAATGCGAGTAGCAGAACGAGCAGGATCGTCGCTTCTTCGTAGTCGAAGCCTTTGAGCAGCGAGACTACAATGCCCACCCCCGAGCAACCCGACGGTGACGCTCCACGCCGCATCAATTCGGCGATACAACGCACGAGCGAGGATCAAGAGCAAAGCGCCGATCACGCTGCCGAGGAAATGGGAGAGTTCCACCACCGGCAATGGCATCATCCGCCGGACGATTTGCATTCGACCGTCCGCCGCAGGAAGCGCTCCGGAAATCAACAGAATGATCCCGGCGACGAATACGGCCCCCGGTGATGATTCGTGGACTGACGATACTCGTCCATTTGACTGCTTGGCCGGAGTACGCCGCAACTCTTGCACTGTGATGCCGCAGCGTTGCAATCGCAACGGAAACGACGGCTAACACCAAGGGAAACAGGTAATAGATGACTCGGTAAGCCAGCAGCGTTGCTACAAGACCATGCGTCGAATGCGGCAGCATCGTGATCAGGACCAGTTCGAGAACGCCGAGACCTCCGGGCACATGGCTGATCAATGCGACAATGATTGCCAGCAGAAAGATCGCGGTGAATGACAGGAAGCTGATCGAGACATCGCTGGGAAGCAGGACATACAACGCAGCCGATGCACACAGAAAGTCGGCGGCGGCCACTCCCGTCTGACTGATGGCGATTCGCAGGGGCGGTGGCTGGAAGTTGACACTGAAGAAGTGAAGAGGCTGCTTTCGGAATAGACAGGCTACAAAGTACAACGCTGGAATCGTCAACAGGATGATTCCAAGAGGCCGGCTGCTGGCCAGCGGAAGATTAAATTTTGCCGGTATATCAAAACGGCGTGACGAGAAACAGCGTCCCGCTTAGCGTAAAGAGCCCGACCCAAAATGCCGCTGCGATGAAGACAATCATCCGCACGATTTCCTGTGACGACATGCCCCATCCGGAATACAGCCGAACACGGACGGGAGTCCCACCAAAGACCGCACCGAGTGAATTGCTGAACGCGTAGTAGAGTAACGAAGCGATCGTAACCTGCCGAAAACTCAGCGGGTGGTGGACCAACCGCACTCCGAGCCAGTCGTATCCGATCAAAACGACGTAGTTACAGGCTGTGAACAGCAAAGCCAAGCCGATCGACCACCACGGCAAAGCGCGAAAGCTGGCCTCGATATCCGCAAGGTGAACCGACTTGAATTCGTGATGGAGCAACCAAAGTGCGAAACCGAAAACAATTACCGACGCCACGTCGCGAATCACATGGCCGTATCGCGCAACGAACTGTGACAGGCGAGATTCACTCACGGCAACCGGCGTTGACTCCGGCTGACTTGCGGGAGCGATCGGCACCGATGCATCCTTTGCCGCTCCGGCGTCGCTCATTGTTTCCTCCCCAGTTCTTCCAGCAGGTCCGTCTGAACTTGTTGGATTTCCAGCAGACGATGCCATTGGTGAGTGAGCAACAGATCAAGCTTCGAGTGGAGATGACGGATTTCGAGTTCTGCTTTGAGATTGACGCGGTAATCATTCTCGGCTCGCAATCGGTCTTTGGCCTCTTGCCGGTTCTGGCTCATCATGATCACCGGTGCCTGCACGGCTGCCAGACAGGAAAGCACCAAGTTGAGCAGGATGAACGGGAACGGGTCAAACGGTTTGCCGAGCAGTGTTAGCGAGTTGATTACGATCCACACCAGCAACACGCCGCCAAACAACAGGATGAACGTCCAGCTTCCGCCAAAGGTCGCGACACGGTCTGCGACGCGCTCACCGAACGTCGATTCTTGGTCGAGTGTGTTGTTGACATTCTCTGCGAGGATGTCGTGTTGCCGCAGGCTCTCGACAACCTCCTGTTCCAACGCAGTCAGTTCACCCTTCTCCTCAGTCAAAACATCCTGAACGTATTGACTGCGAAATTGATTCAGGTCGTCGTGACAAATGAAGCTTTCGGCGTTCCAGTCCGGGGCAGAAGCCTCGATCAAAGACACGACGGCGGGGCGAACGAACCGAGCCGGCGTGACGTCCGTGATGGGGAGTTCTTTTTTGCAGATGGCGCAATGAACATTCATGGAAATGATTCTTCGTTTTTGTCTTCGGTTTGTTGTTTGTGATGAACGAGTACGACGTGGTCCTCACCGGTAATGATCCGAGAGCTGCGATTGAAGGTCAGGTAATTCCAGCCCCATTGAAAGAGGATCAAGACGCGATTCTGGAACTGAACGATCTGCATCAAATGCACGACGAGCCACAGAAGCCAAGCGAAGAATCCACAAAATTGACGCTTGCCGACTTGGGCCACCGCGGCCGCACGACCGATCGTTGCCATCGTGCCACGGTCTTTGTAGCGAAACGGATCGTTGACGGCTTTCCCATTTACCTTCGCAGTGATGCTTCCAGCGACGTAGGCGCCTTGCTGCATCGCCACGGGGGCGAGGCCGGGAAAAGGACGTCCTGACGCATCGCTGCACGACGCGATGTCACCAATGGCAAATACATTGTCAAAGTTGCCAACCGTCAAATTGCGTGACACGGGCACTCGACCCGCACGATCGGGTTCGACTCCGCACTGCTCGGCAAGCATCCTGCCCAGTGGGCTGGCCTGAACACCAGCGGCCCATAGCACCGTTCGAGTCGCGATCGTCTCCTCACCGTCGGCCGTGGATAACTCAACGCAGTCTTCAGTGATCCTTGTGACCTTGGTGTGCGTGCGAACTTCAATCCCCAGCGATCGAATCTTCTCGGCAGCTCGGTTGCAGAGTTCTTCCGGGTAGTGAGCGAGAACGTGTTCGGCTGCTTCGACGATCAGAATGCGGGAGTCTTCGGGATTGATGTGCCGGAAATCATGTTTGAGCGTATGCTTGGCGATTTCAGACAGCGCACCGGCAAGTTCTACGCCCGTTGGTCCGCCTCCGACGACGACGAAGGTCATCAAAGCCTGACGAGTTTGCAGGTCGGATTCACGCTCGGCTGCTTCAAAAGCGAGATAGATTCGGCGGCGAATCTTGGTCGCATCTGCAATGGTCTTAAGTCCGGGCGCATTCGGCTCCCACTCATCGTGTCCGAAGTAGCTGTGCGTCGCACCGGCCGCAACGACCAGCTCGTCATAGCGGAGTTCGTCATCGGCAAAAACGACTTTCTGAGCGACGACATCAATCGCCTGCACTTCGGCTAACAGCACTTCACAATTTGCTTGCCGCCGCACGATGTATCGCAACGGTGTTGCGATGTTCGACGGAGACAACCCACCCGGTCGCCACCTGATAGAGCAACGGCTGAAACAGATGAAAGTTATGCCGATCCACCAGTGTGACGCGGACATTCGACTTACGAAGCCGACGAGCAGTCTCCAGTCCGCCGAATCCGCCGCCAATGATGACGACATGTCGCTGTTGTTTGTTTGAATTGGGCATCACTAACTTTGACTCAAAAACAGATTCCTGCGAGCGAGGGGCCAGTACTTCTGGCTTGACGCAAATGCGTTTTCCATTCGCAGGCCATTCTATCCGATCACCTTTCGCTTGCTATCAGCCGCGAAGTTGTCGGGGCAATTTGTGTCTCCGGGAAGTCTTGTCGCGCCTGCTCGTCCGGTGAGATCACTTTCATCGGGCGAGCTTTTTGTTTGTCGTAGTGGAAGAGGGGACGAGGCCCCGAAACTCTGTTCTCTGCTCGAAGGATTCGTTGCCTCATCCACTACTGCTTTGCGAGCGCGTGCAAGCAATCTGCACGATGCTTGGTAGAATCTTCCGTTATGGACGACATCGGAAACCACCACAACGCGCAAAACAAGAGACTGCTCGCCGCTACGCTGGCGGCGCTAGGAATTGTCTACGGAGACATCGGCACCAGCCCGCTGTATGCCGTTCGCGAATGTTTTGCGGGTGAAGGGCGACTGGCAATCAATGAGGTCAACGTCTTCGGAGTCATGTCACTGATTCTTTGGGCATTGATCATTGTCGTTTCCGTCAAGTATCTGATCTTCGTCATGCGTGCCGACAATGAGGGGGAAGGCGGCATTTTCGCGCTGATGATGCTGGCCAACCGAGACGGGAAACCAAGAGCGAGGATTTCCACGATTGCCCTTATGGGTTTGTTTGGTGCCGGCTTGCTGTACGGCGACGGCATCATCACTCCGGCGATATCCGTCCTGAGCGCTGTCGAGGGCGTTCATGTGGCGACCTCCGCTTTGGACAGGTTTGTTGTCCCCATCACGCTGGCCATTTTATTCGGCCTGTTCTGGTTCCAACGGCATGGGAC
>BPJV01000015.1 GCA_026004795.1 Pirellulaceae bacterium
CTTACTTTTGCGGTGACGGCGGTAGCCTCGCTCCACGGCGTTGGATGTTGACGGCAGCAGTTTGTCGTCAAGGAATGTCAGTGACTTCTCCAGGTTGGGCGAGAACAGTTTTTGCAGTGTCTTACCAAGCTTTTTGAAGCGACGAACCCGGCGTCGGAGCTTAGCCAGCTTCTCCAGTGCGGTGTCCGTCCGACAGCGACGGTCGAACAGCGGGATGCCCCGTTTTTTTGTACCAGGGGTTATGAGAGTCTCGGTTAAGTAACGGGTAGTGGTTCCTCTTCTCGGCTGTGCCGCGGCTGGAGCGGAGGCGCAGCCGGAGCGGAAGCCGCGGCACAGCCGGCCGCGAACTCCGAGGGGGTCCGGTAGCCCAAGCTGCTGTGCGGCCGCTCGTGGTTGTGCTCGTGCTGCCGACGCCGGGCAAACCAACGAGCCTCGGCCAAGTTCGTGAACTCCTCGACGTTCAGCAGCTCGTCGCGCAGGCGGCTGAAGAACGATTCGGCGAAGCCGTTCTCCCACGGCGCGCCCGGTTCGATGTACAGCATCTCCAGGCCCGCCTCGCTCGCTGTGGCGGCGTATCGCGCGGGCGATGAACTCCGGGCCGTTGTCGCTGCGGATGTGCCGCGGTACGCCACGCGTCAAAAACAAATTCGTCACCACGTCCAACACCCGATCGGCCGTGATGCTGCGATCGACCTCCAACGCCAGGCACTCGCGCGTGGACTCGTCGGTGATCGCCAACCACTTCAGCGGACGACCGTTGGCCGTACGGTCCTGGATGAAGTCCCATGCCCAAACGTGATCTTTATGCTCGGCACGCCGACGCACGCAGGCTGTTGCCGCTATGCCCCAAACGCCGCTTTTTCCGCGTCTTTTGCGGCACTTTCAGGCCTTCCCGTCGCCACAGGCGATTGCCCCTTCTTGAAGCTTCACTGACCAACCTTCCTGACGCAATTTCGCGGTGATCATCCGATAACCATAACGCGGATACTGCCGCACTAGTTCGTGTATGCGCGACACCATCTCCTTCTCCTCTGGGGAATCTTCCTTTGCCTGGTAACGCTGAGTGCTCCGAGCTTGACCCAGCACCCGACACGCCCGACGCTGCGAAACGTTCACCCGCTGTTGCACATGAGCGACCGCCTGACGACGCCGCGTTGGGCTTTTTCAGTTGTCGAGCCAGCGGTCAAACGCAGGACATGACATTGTCGGCTGGGGTACCGGAGAGCTATGGCAACACGAAAAAGTTTCCCTCCCAGGCTTCCTTCAAGATCAGCTTGTCCAGTTCCGCTTCGGCCAGCAGTCGCTTCAGCCGCTTGTTCTCCTCCTCCAGTTCCTTCAGTCGCCGAGCCTCCTCGGCTTTCATCCCGCCGCAACCAACGCTGCGCGTCGGTGCCCGTTCCGCCAGCGATGGAACGTCGCCTCGCTGATCTCCAACGCTTGGCATACCTGGCCGATCGTCTGCCCAGACGACAACATCGCATCCGCCTCCCGAAGCTTCCTGATGATCTGCTCCGGAGCTGTGCCGCTTTCTGCTCATGAGAGTCCTCCTGACCGAATTCATGCTAGTTAGACTCTCATGACTCATGGGCCTGTTTTTGGGAAGCACTCCACGAGAATCGCCTCAAGGAACGGCCGGGTCGCCAACGTCGACGTAGAGACCAAGCACCGGAAAGCGTGGGCGCAGCTAATACCCGGAATCGCATGCCATTGATGATTCTGGTATGCTAAATCATGGTGGGCGCTGGCCATAACCGCAACAATTCGATTCTGGGAGGAATGTGCTGTGCGATATCGCGTTCTTATCGAGCAGGATGAAGACGGTGTTTATGTCGCCGAAGTCCCTGCGCTTCCTGGATGTATTTCACAAGGGAAAACCCGCAGCGAAGTGCTCGACAACATCAAAGAGGCAATCGCCGGTTATCTGGAGAGCCTCCAAGCGCATGGTGAACCGATTCCACCGTCGATTACCGAAGAGGTCGTGGAGGTTAAACCGTGAGTGCCTTGCCGGCCGTTTCAGGTCGCGAAGCGGTTAAGGCCCTTGAGAAGATCGGCTATGACCTGGACAGACAGCGAGGTAGCCACATGATTCTGCGGCAGTCGAACCCACCACACCGACGTTTGACCGTTCCCGATCACAAGGAAGTTGCCAAGGGAACATTGCGTGCGATCATTCGACAGGCTGGATTGACAGTTGAAGAGTTCAATAACCTTCTGTGAGTCATTGTGGCGAATCGGGTAAGGGCCATCCTTGCGGATGACCCTCCCCACACCACCTGACATGCGGGTCCGCATCAGGCGGTTCCGCGAAGTGGAGCAAGCTGTGCCCATAAAGTCTTCATGCTGACCAGTCCTTGTTCGGCAAGCCATGCATTGGTCAGCCCGACGCCGCTGGCGATTGTCCTGCACATGTGCCAGTAGCTTTGTCGGCTGCGAGCGTGGCGGATGGCCTGACGTCGGGGGACGCCGAGTCGGATGAGCATCTCACGTCGACGTTTGGGTCGACGCCACTGCTTCCAGTAGCACATCCGGATTCGGCGACGCATCCACTGGTCGAGTCGATCGAACAGTTTCAACTGCGACGCCAGGCCGAAATATCCCATCCAGCCGCGAACATACGATCGCAGTTCGCTCAGGCGACGATCCATCGAGATGCCCCGGCTGCGGCCGGTGATCTGGCGGATACGTTGCTTGAACTTGCGGAGGGATTTCGCCGCTACGTTGATCGTCGCCCGTGACTTCACGAACGCAAAGCCGAGAAACTCGAACTCCTTGCTCGGCACCACGCGGCTCTTCTCCTGGTTCACCACCAGTCGAAGTGTCTCGGTCAGGTAGCGGGACACCGACGCCATGATCCGCTCGGCAGCACGCTGCGATTTCGCAAAGATCGCGAAATCATCGGCATACCTCACGAAGGGCAAACCGCGGCGCTCCAGCTCCTTGTCCAGATCGTCGAGCAGTATGTTGCTTAACAACGGACTGAGCGGACCGCCCTGGGGTGTGCCCACGTCGGTGGATTGCAGAACTCCTTCGACCATCACGCCCGCTCGAAGGTAGCGACCGATCAAGCGCAGCAGCCGTTTGTCGTCGACTCGACGAGCCACCCGCGCCATCAGGACGTCGTGTTGGACTCGGTCGAAAAACTTCGACAAATCAATGTCCGCTGCGAATCGGTGTCCGCATCGGATGATGCGTTGCACCTGCCTGGCTGCTCCGTGAGCAGAGCGTTTGGGTCGAAAACCGAAGCTCGACTGGCTGAAGTGCGGGTCGAAGATCGGCGTCAGGACCTGGACGATGGCTTGTTGGATCAAGCGTTCGAGTACGTTTGGGATACCGAGCAAACGCTGACCGCCATCGGGTTTGTCGATGGTCTTGCGTCGTACCGGCCCAGGCTGGTACGTGCCATCGAGAAGCTGTTGCCTGATCGTGGGCCAGCGAGGTCGGAGCCATGCAGGGAATTCCGCAATGGTGATCCCGTCCGGGCCAGGGGCCCCGCGGTTCGCCTTCACGTTCTTCCAGGCTCGTTCCATGTTGGCTTGGTCGACAACGGCCTCCATCAAAGACATCGGAAATAAGCTCAAGGCTGGCTGCTCAGCCCGCGCCGCGGCGGTCGATCCCGGTCGGGACAATGACCCTGTGGTCTCCGGACCGTCGCCGCCTGAACGATTCAGGTCGACTTGCCCGGAGGTGGTCCCTCGCTGCGAGTTGGCTGTTGGCTCCTCCTTGTTCTTCATGGTTCGGTCCTTCCCGTCTCGATTGGTCTTCGAGATTCGGTACTACGACCTCTGCTGACTCCTGCCTCGCCCGCCACGAGTTGCCTCGTGGCGTTCCAACCTTTCGGGCAAGCCCTACTCGCTGGAGCGACCACGGCTGAACAGCCGTGCAGCGGCTCGCAAGCCGCCTGACAGGTCTCCCCGGATAAGCGCGTGATGTTTCGCTGCACAGGCTCGCACGACCAACGCTGCGCGTCGGTGCCCGCCTGAGCGGGCGTTTGAGAACGGCTTCGTGATGTTGTGCTCACTCGCCGACCCGAACCGGCCTTATATGGCGTTTCTGTTCGTAACCTCGCAGCTTTGACGAGAATGTGACCGGCGGCGAAATCAGGCCGGCACTTACGCACACATTCGCAGGCTTCCTCCCCACGGTCGGTCACCCTTCCGCAGTTGCCCTCGTCTAGTACTTTGTCAATCGGAGCCATCATTTGGTATACTGATCTCCTTGAGACTCTCGAACTCGTACAGGGGACTTGCACCCGATTACAATCACGCCCATGCCGGGCGTACACAAATCGGTGCACCGAAGCCGCCGGCGGTGCTGTAATTGATGGCCGAGCTTTTTGGCGGCGGCTCGGTGACCTTGGGACGTTCGTCCGCAAAACCAAGCGCAGGAACCACTATGCTACGCAAGCTGCTTGGCCTATTCGCATCTGGCAAGCCGTTCGTACCGCCAACCGAAAAGCAGGTCGAGTACGCAAAACTGTGTGGCGTTACAGTTCAGCCGGACATGGATCGCGAAGCCGTGTCGCGCGCAATTGACGCGGCTTTCGTTGCTGACCCGAAACTGAAGTTCAAGGTTTCCGCACGACGCAAGAGAAGCGAGAAGCAGGCGGCGGAACAATGGGAACAATTGCCAGCGCCACTCAAGCGGGAATTCAAAAAATGGCAATCCGCTGCCGATGAGCATGACCATTTTGTCATCGCGTATTCGTCTGGTCGCAACGTGACTGTGGACATATTAGAATGTGACGGGGTTAGATTGGAACAGCAAACAATCATCATTGATTTCCTTGGACCGCGAATCGAAAACGTGGTCGTTGGATACGATGGGCGAAAGGAGATACGCGAAAACGAATTGTGTTGGGATCAAAAACTTTCGCTCCGGTCAGCCGATATCAAAGAATCGCGTAAAATTCAGATCTTCGAGCACCAGGTAAAGAAATACCAGTCAACGATTAAACGGACTATCGAACGTTTGCAGAAATCCAAATAGCGGACGAAATCGGGTAAGGGCCATCCTTGCGGATGACCCGCCCCACACCACCTGACATGCGGGTCCGCATCAGGCGATTCCGCGAAGTGGAGCAAGCTGTGCCCATAAAGTCTTCATGCTGATCAGTCCTTGTTCGGCAAGCCAGGCATTGGTCAGCCCGACGCCGCTGGCGATTGTCCTGGACATGTGCCAGTAGCTTTGTCGGCTGCGAGCGTGGCGGATGGCCTGACGTCGGGGGACGCCGAGTCGGATGAGCATCTCACGTCGACGTTTGGGTCGACGCCACTGTTTCCAGTAGCACATCCGGATTCGGCGACGCATCCACTGGTCGAGTCGATCGAACAGTTTCAACTGCGACGCCAGGCCGAAATATCCCATCTCCGTCTCGATTGGCAGGCAAAATCTTGGCATCAGGACCGATGCTGACTCCGGCCTTATGGAACGTTTCTGTTCGTAACCTCGCCGCTTTGACGAGAATGTGGCCGGCGGCGAAATGAGGCCGGCACTTAATCCCACACTCGCAGGCTTCCTCCCCACGGTCGGTCACCCTTCCGCAGTTGCCCTCGTCTAGTACTTTGTCAATCGGAGCCATCATTTGGTATACTGATCTCCTTGAGACTCTCAAACTCGTACAGGGGACTTGCACCCCATTACAATCACGCCCATGCCGGGCGTACACAAAGCCGTGAACCGGAGCGGCGAAGTCGGACGCATTTGACATGGACAATCTTTCGTCGCCGCCCGGTTACGGCCGACGTTAGCGTTTCGTGTGTCCTGTTTTTTATCCAAGGAGAATGAGATGAAGAGTAAAGGTTTGATTGCCGCTTTGGTTTGTGGTGTCAGTAGTTTTGCCAGTTCTGCGTATGCTGGCTGGCTTTCCGTTATTGGAGTAGGGTGTACGATCGTGGCCATCGGGGCAGCAGTCCTCGGTGGACCTCCCGGTGCTGTTGCCGGGGGTGTCTTGGCCATCGTGGAAATCGGTTGCGTTGCAACCGATGTTGTTACGACCGTGATTGACCGACCGATACTTTCATTTGCATCAGTCGAAGCACCCGACCCGATTCTGGTTGCCGATGCAGATGTTGGTGCCCAACTTCTTGGAGCGCAGTTTCAGCATATCACCGCGAGTGATCCGAGCTTGAACGCGTTGGCGACAGCAACAAATGAATACATCGACAGTCTCAATGCATACCTGTCCCATGCCGCCAATGGTTCGGACGCTCTAACTTTAGCAACTGATTTGGCATTGATGGGGAACTGCATCGATTCGATTGCGGATGAGATGGACACCCTTGGCTACGGGACGATGTCTTTCAATCAATCCCAGATTGACTCGGCGCAGGCATCAATATTGACAAATGGCCTTCCCCAATGGGAGATTGACTTCCTTACATCCGCCGGGCTCGATCAAGATTACGTTGACATGTTTACGGAAATGCACCTAGTAGTGGACGTTACGGATCTTGGCGGTGTAACGGTGTCAGGCATGTTAAGGCAAGCGGCGGATACATGCACCAATGCTGCAATAGACATGGCAATTTCTCACCCATTGATTCCAGCACCACGGCCAGCCCTGGAAGAGCCGATTGGAGTGGAGTGATGAGACTGTTCATTCTCGCAAGTAGTTTGCTCTCCGCTGTTGCGGCGCTAGCAATGATTGCCATTTGCATTACATTGCCAAAACTAGAGTGGATAGCAGCAAGCATCGCTTTAGCAGCATTTGCAACGCTTCAGTACTTCAATTTCAGGAAGTCCAAGTCGTCACAATCGCAACACCAAACTGCGATTGATCAACGCTAATCGGGTAAGGGCCATCCTTGCGGATGACCCTCCCCACACCACCTGACATGCGGGTCCGCATCAGGCGGTTCCGCGAAGTGGAGCAAGCTGTGCCCATAAAGTCTTCATGCGGATCAGTCCTTGTTCGGCAAGCCATGCATTGGTCAGCCCGACGCCGCTGGCGATTGTCCTTGACATGTGCCAGTAGCTTTGTCGGCTGCGAGCGTGGCGGATTGCCTGACGTCGGGGGACGCCGAGTCGGATGAGCGTGTCACGTCGACGGTTGGGGCGGCGCCACTGTTTCCAGTAGCACATCCGGATGCGGCGACGCATCCACTGGTCGAGTCGATCGAACTGCTTCAGCTGCGACGCCAGGCCGAAATATCCCATCCAGCCGCGAATATACGATCGCAGTTCGCTCAGGCGACGATCCATCGAGATGCCCCGGCTGCGGCCGGTGATCTGGCGGATACGTTGCTTGAACTTGCGGAGGGATTTCGCCGCTACGTTGATCGTCGCCCGTGACTTCACGAACGCAAAGCCGAGAAACTCGAACTCCTTGCTCGGCACCACGCGGCTCTTCTCCTGGTTCACCACCAGTCGAAGTGTTTCGGTCAGGTAGCGGGACACCGACGCCATGATCCGCTCGGCAGCACGCTGCGATTTCGCAAAGATCGCGAAATCATCGGCATACCTCACGAAGGGCAAACCGCGGCGCTCCAGCTCCTTGTCCAGATCGTCAAGCAATATGTTGCTTAACAACGGACTGAGCGGGCGTTTGAGAACGGCTTCGTGATGTTGTGCTCACTCGCCGACCCGAACCGGCCTTATATGGCGTTTCTGTTCGTAACCTCGCAGCTTTGACGAGAATGTGACCGGCGGCGAAATCAGGCCGGCACTTACGCACACATTCGCAGGCTTCCTCCCCACGGTCGGTCACCCTTCCGCAGTTGCCCTCGTCTAGTACTTTGTCAATCGGAGCCATCATTTGGTATACTGATCTCCTTGAGACTCTCAAACTCGTACAGGGGACTTGCACCCCATGACAATCACGCCCATGCCGGGCGTACACAATGCAATGCACCGGAGCCGCGAAGACGGGCGTTTTCAAATGGACAATCACTCGTCGCGGCCCGGTGATTGCGGACGTTGAACTAAGCCGCTTCGCGGAAGTCATTTTCTTCGACCACTCATTCGGGTCGTCCGCGCTGTAGGGAATGTCCGCGCTGGAACAATCGTCCGCGCGATGAGGGTCGTCCGCGCGATGAGAGTCGTCCGCGCTGTAATGTCTCTCTGAGGATGATATCTGGCATTCTTGCCCCGCCCGTCAAGTTTCTACTTGCGCGATGCCTTGTTCTGAAGCATGCTTCCGGTAGTCAGGCCGAATGGCCAATTGCCGATCCAGCAACTCTACCTAGCGAGGCAGCCTTGACGCCCTTTAAGAAACGAATGAATGGTTATATCAAGCGGATGGCCGAGGACATGCAACTGCGGAACTTCTCGCCCAGTACCATCGACTCCTACACCTACCACGTCGACAAGTTCTGCCAGCACTTCGGCAAGACCGCAGACCGGCTGGGCCCCGAAGAGATCCGGTTGTATCAGTTGCACCTGGTCAATGAGAAGAAAGTTTCCTGGAGCAGCTTCAACCAAGCCGTTTGTGGCCTAAGGTTTCTGTACACCGTGACGCTCGGCAAGGACTGGGCCATCAAACACATTCCATTCGGCAAACGACCCAAAAAACTGCCGACTGTGCTCTCCAACGAAGAAGCTTGCCGGTTATTCGAATGCCTTCACAACCCCAAACACCATGCCGTCCTGCTGACTTGCTATGCAGCCGGCCTGAGACTCAGCGAGGCGACGCACCTGAGGGTGGCCGACATCGACGGCGACCGTTCGCAACTGACGATCCGCCACGGCAAGGGGCGCAAGGCCCGAGTTGTCCCAGCATCCCCGCGACTGCTCGAGGCACTGCGAACGTATTGGAAGATCGACCGGCCGCGGGACTTTCTGTTTCCCGGCAAGACGCCCGACAGCCCGCTCTCTTCGGCGACGGTCCAGAAAGCATGCAAGCTGGCGGTGGCCAAGGCGGCAATCACCAAGCCGGCCGTCACCCCACACACGTTGCGGCACAGTTGGGCCACCGGAATGCTCGAAGCGGGCGTGGACTTGCTGACCATCAGCAAACTGATGGGACATTCCAGCTTCGTCACCACGATGGTCTACCTGCACGTCCGGCGTCAGCATCTGGACCGGTCGCCCAGCCCGATCGACTGGTTGCCGGTGAGGCAATGTCCGCGATGGGCCGAGCCACGACAGGACGATCCGCCGACCAAGAGCAACGGCCGCGGGTGATCGATTTATTGCGGCAGTTCACTCCGCGGTTCATGATGCGGAATCGTACGCATCCCCAAGTCAAGAGCGTCCTGTCGAAGATTCTGCTCTGCCGCACGGCGGTCCTGAAAGGACACGTCTATGAGTGCAACCGTTGTCGGTCGCGGATCAACGTGTACAACTCGTGCACCGACCGGCACTGTCCGCAGTGTGGGGGAGCCAGGCGGGCGGACTGGATGGACAAGAGCGCCGAAGTCCTGCTGCCCGGCGTGCCGTACTTTCAAGTCGTCTTCACGCTGCCCGACAAACTTTCGTCGTTGATTCTCGGAAATCGGAGCGAGCTTTACAGCTTGTTGTTTCAAAGTGCTTGGCGGGCTCTCGATAGTGAACTTCGCCGCACGGGCAAGTTCCACCCGGCGGCACTGATGATTCTCCACACATGAAACCAACAGTTGGAACACCATCCGCATATTCACGCGGTGGTTCCCGGAGCCGGACCGTCGCTCGACGAGGACCGGTGGGTCGTGGCGAAACATCCAAGGCACCGCCGTCGCAAGAAGCCGTACCTGACCGATCATGTCGAACTTGGCCGGGCCTTTCGCAAGTGCTTCGTTCGCGGTCTGAGACGACTGCTTCGCAAGGGAACGCTCAAGCTCGGCGGAAGCGTGGAGTTTCTGAACGGTCCAGCTCAACGCGACGCCTGGCTCAACGAGCTCGAAGCGACTGACTGGAACGTGTTCATCGAAGGCCCTCCCAGCGGCCACAGCGACCCGGCGAATGTCATCAAGTACTTGGCCCGTTACCTGACCGGCGGTCCGATCGCCGACAGCCGCATCATTCGTGCCAACCAGGACGAAGTCTGGTTCTGGGCCCGGCCCAAACGAGCTTCGGGCAAAAAGCGACGCGGCATGCACAAGCCGCGGCCATTCCGCCTCGCCGCGGATCAGTTTATGACGCGATGGACAACTCACATCTTACCCAAAGGCTTTACCAGGTCCCGTTCCTATGGCGGCTACCATTCCCGCAAGCGAAAAAGTTATCTCAATCGATGTCGTGAACTGCAGTGCCCGAAGCCAGCCGAAGAACCCGTCGACGAGATGACAAATCCAGTCATTGCCAGTTCACAACCCGAACTCCGTTGTCCGCGTTGTGAGGGCGAGCTTGCCTGCATTCAAAGCAGCAAGCGCCCCAGTTGGCGGCAAATCTTCGACCGCGACATCTACCAGGTCGCGGGCTTATACAGTCCGATGTTCCACGTGCTCTCTCGCGCCCCGCCTCGGAGACCGCGTTGACCATGAAACTTATCGCCACCGGGCCGCCTTCCATTCAACTCGTCTCCGGGCGAGCCCGCCGCCGATGCGCTTGGGCCGCCCATACTGCCTTTCTGTTCGGACAACATCATCCATCCGCTGAAGCTGTGGCACTTTCCTTGGGCGCGAAATTGTTTGACCGGCAGTGACGATTTGCTACGATGTTAGGCAAAGGAGGCCGCCGTTGCAGTGCAATCCGCATACCGCGACAGCGGCAAGTTCAACGCCAAATCTATCCATCGACATCCTGTCACTGGATAGATTCCAATACGTTAGCTGGCAATCCATATCGAAAAGGTCGTCACATGCGTCAAAACATTTCTGTCACGCTCGCTGTGGCGTTGGCCTTCTTGGTGAGTGCGCAAACGGCAGCTGAAGACGGCCGTGTCGAATACCAAGCTGAGATCGATGCCGACATTGACGCCGTATGGAAGGCGTTCACAACAGGTGCGGGCCTCCAATCATGGATGGCGCCGCTTGCCGAGATTGAGCTTGTTGTGGGCGGCAAGATGAAAGCCAATTACAACGCAGAAGGGGAAATCGGCGACTCCACGACGATCGAAAACACCATCCTGTCGTTTGATCCGAAACGCATGCTGTCTCTCAAGGCAACGAAATTCCCGGAAGGCTTTCCTTTTGAAGAAACCGCGAAGGCCACATGGTCCGTTTTCTACTTTTCAGAACTTCCGTCCTCTCGCACCAAAGTCACCGTGGTTGGCCTTGGATACTCCGACACCGAACCGTCGCGACGAATGCGAGAGTTCTTTGCAATTGCCAATAAACAATTGCTCGACAGACTCAATGAGTCGCTGAAGAAGCAAAGGGCGAACGCACCGCAGTAGATGGCGCGGGCCCCAGATAATCGGGTAAGAGCCATCCCTGCGGTTGACTCACCCCACATCACCGGACGTGCGGGGGCGCATCAGGTGGTTCCGCGAAGCGGAGCAAGCTGCGCCCATAGAAGTCTTGTCGACCGGCCATTGGGCGGGCTCGTGCGAATGCAGTTGCCCTCGTCCAGTCCCTTTTCAATCGGAGCTATCACTTGACATACTGATCTCGTTGAAACTCGCAACTGCTCATGCCGTCCCTGCGGGACTGTTGGGAAACAATGCGCCATCCAACTCCGGGCTCACGCCTGAAGCTAGATCATTCGGCCGCTTCGCGGCTGCAAGTTGGTGCCATCGGGATCGTGCCATCTTTCTTTTTGCACTTCAGTGCCATCCCAAGTGCTGGCAAAATCGATCTTGGTCCGTTCGACCGTGGGAGTCGGCGGCACCGGTTCTAGATCGGCCAAGTAGATGGCGGTCCTCGGGCGGTCCTCGGCGTCGGTCTCATGACTGCAATCCCAGGAGACGACCGCCCGCGTGTCGCTTAAGGGAACGAATCCCGGATAGGAGCAATCGCCATCGCTGAGCAGATCAGCGCACCGATGTACGTTACCATCGTGCTACCAGTACAGCGTCGTCGTGCAGTCTCGCTCGGTCATTCGCCGCCCGCCAACGAGCAATCGAGATCCCCGGTACTTAAGCAGCGGGCCGCCGATGAAGGTGCCCAGATCCGCGTGTTTCCAGTTGTCGCACGGGGTCGGGCCTTCGATCTATTCGGTAAGGTTCCTTCCGCCTCGACCGACGGCCCGCAAGGTGCCGCGGGGGGCAAACAGAAAGGTGCCGCGGGGGGCGAACAGAAAGGTGGTCTCATCCCCATTTGCCGATTGAAAAATGGGGCCGATGCGCCGAGGCAGCCCATCGCCGCTGACCAGCATGACGGACTCAACGTTCGGTCCCTCGCCGCGGCGGCGTGCGTCAAAGTGTTGTTTACGGCGGCCGCATAGGTAGGCCTGGTCCTTGAATATCGCCGCGTGCCAGAGGTAATGCCCAAAGGCCCCCTCCAACATTCGCGGCTGGCTCCACGATCGGCCAGCCTGGCATTTCACCAGTCAGGCTCCAGGTTTATACTTCACGCCGATCGAACATCCTCGCTGGAGGATTCCCTCCTCCACGATGCATTCCCTCGACAGTGAGTGTGTTCAGTTTTCTCGGCGGTAAGTGAATTTTGGTGGCCACCTCGGCGAACCTAAGGCGGTACGGAGCAACCATGCAGGCAGCGGTCGACGTTATACCAATCGAACGAGCAACAGCCCCGTACTTTTTCGGCATCGACGTCGGCGGAACGAACATCAAGATCGGGCTGGTTGACGACAGGGGGCAAACCCTGGCTGTTCGAAAGCATCCCCACGCGGGCCGACGAGGGACCGCAGCAAGCAGTTGAGCGTATCGCTGCCACCTGCCGCCAATTGTCCACGTCGGCTGGTGTACCAATGGGGGAGATCCCGGCTGCTGGTCTTGGGACCCCGGGCCCGTTGTGCTTGACGCGAGGCATGCTTCTCGATCCTTCGCACTTTCCCAAGTGGCACCACTTTGCCATTCGGGATGCCGTCTCCCAGGCCTTGGGGATCCCTGTCCGCTTTCTCAACGACGCCAATGCGGCAGCCTATGGTGAATTCTGGATCGGAGTGGGGAAAGATCACCCGAGCCTGGCGATGTTCACCTTGGGAACCGGCGTCGGCGGGGGATTGATCTACGAAGGTATGCTGATCAATGGGGCCAATAGTTTCGGAAGTGAGTGTGGCCATTTCATCGTCGACAGCCGTCCTGACGCGCGGTTATGCGTATGGGGAGGCGGAAGAGGCCAATTGGAGGCGTATGCGAGTGCCAGTGCGGTGGCGGCTCGAGCGACCGAAGCGGTGACGGCCGGACTGCCGACCTCGTTGGCGGACACCTATCGGAGCAACGGTAAGTTGACGGCAAAAGATGTCTATGAAGCGGCGAAGGCGGGGGACCAATTCTCGCTGGAACTGATCGATGAGACCGCCTTCTATTTGGGAATCGGTGTGGCGGATGCCGTGCACGCTATCGATCCGGGCCTGGTCGTATTGGGAGGCGCGATGAACTTCGGCGGCGCGGAGTCGCCCATTGGCCGTCGATTCCTCGAGGGCGTGGTGGCTGAATTCCGACGACGCACGTTTCCCAACGTGGCTGCTGGTACGACCGTACAGTTCGCAACGTTGGGTGCGGCGGCCGGCTACGTTGGAGCCGCCGGGTTCGCGCGCTGCAAATATTATGATGAAAAGAAAGCTCCCGTTACGGAGTGATCCCTGAAAACTGGATGGAGTAGCCATTACTGTGGTATCGATCGATCGTATTCGCAATTTCTGCATCATAGCCCACATCGACCATGGCAAGAGCACTTTGGCCGACCGGTTGCTCGAGGTCACGGGAACGGTCTCCACGCGGGAGATGCGCGAACAGTTGCTCGATGAAATGGAGCTGGAACGGCAACGAGGCATTACCATCAAGGCCAAAGCGGTTACTTTGAATTACCAGCGCGGCAAAGAACAGTACGAACTCAACTTGATCGATACGCCCGGGCACGTCGATTTTCAATACGAGGTATCGCGGAGTTTATCGTGCTGTGAGGGTGCGTTGCTGCTGGTCGACGCCTTCCAGGGGGTCGAAGCGCAAACCGTGGCCAATGCCTATGCCGCCCTGGAACACGACCTGACCATCATCCCGGTGATCAACAAGATCGACTTGAATTACGCTCGCGTCGACGAAGTGATCGAGGAGATGCATCAGGTGCTAGGCATCGATCCGGATACGGTTATCAAGTGCAGCGCCAAAGCCGGCATCGGTATCGATGAGTTGCTGCAGGCGATCGTCGAGCGCATCCCGCCGCCCCAGGGGGACCCCCAAGGGGCACTGCAAGCTATGGTTTTCGATTCCCATTATGACGAGTATCGCGGCGCCATCACCTACGTGCGATTGATGTCCGGAACGGTGCGGCGAGGTCAAAAAGTAACCTTTGCTCGCGCGGGAACGACGCACGAAGTTGTGGAGTTGGGTCAGTTTTCGCCCAAGCGGCGTCCCACCGAGTCGTTGCATGCCGGACAAGTCGGCTATCTTATCTGCAATATCAAATCGCTGCGCGAAGTGCACATCGGCGACACGGTGGTTGAGGCCGGCCCGCAGGCTGCTCCGCCATTGCCAGGCTACCAAGAGCCCAAGCGGATGGTTTACTGCGGTTTGTATCCCAGCGATGGCCAGGATTTTAGCGAACTGCGCGATGCGTTGGAGAAACTGAGCATCAATGATCCGAGCTTCGAGTTCACGCCGGAAACCAGTGATGCACTCGGCTTTGGATTCCGCTGCGGTTTTCTTGGTTTGCTGCACATGGAAATCATCCAACAACGTTTGGAGGATGAATGCGATGTCGATCTGGTGCAAACCGCTCCGAACGTGACCTATGAGGTAGTCACCAAGAAGGGAGAGACGCTGGAGATTCACAAACCGCAGGATGTACCTGATCAAGGAGATATCGCCGAGTTCCGGCAACCCATTGTGCGTGTCAACTTCGTCGTCCCCACCGAATGCATCGGCCAGGTCATGAAGTTGTGTCAGGATCGTCGCGGTATCCAGCGCTCGACGGAATACCTGTCCGCCACGCGGGCCATGCTGACCTACGATTTGCCGCTGGCCGAAGTGATCTACGACCTGCATGACAAACTGAAGAGCGCGACGCGCGGTTACGGGACGATGGATTACGAGCTTCTGGGGTATGAGCCGGCCGACCTCGTGCGGCTAGACATCCTGGTCAACGGCAAGCGAGTCGATGCTCTGAGCGTCATCTGTGACCGCCGCGACGCGGAACGACGAGGAAGAGCCGTCGTCAAGAAACTGAAGGACGAAATCGACCGCCACATGTTCGAAGTTGCCGTCCAAGCGGCCATCGGTTCGCGCATCATCGCTCGGGAAACCAAACCCGCGTTACGGAAAAACGTCACCGCCAAATGTTACGGTGGAGACATCACCCGCAAAAGGAAGCTGTGGGCCAAACAACGCGAGGGAAAGAAGCGAATGAAATCGATCGGCTCGGTCGACATTCCGCAAAAAGCATTCATGGCGGTTTTGGAGGCTGGCGACTCGAAGTAGCCGCGAACCAGATGTAGCCGCTAACCAGCGGCGCCCGATTGATTTCGTCGGTCGATGAATTTCAAAAGCTGGTACAGCATGTCGATGCGCGGCGGGTGATACCCCGCGGCGATGGCTGCGCGCAACGGGTTGCCGAAGATAGGTTCCACCTCCATCGGCCGGCGATGACGATAATCCAAAAGCATGCTCGAAGCATAAGGGACCATCGCCTCCGTATCGGCCAGCATCTTGGCTACGTGTGCATCGTACACTTCAACCCCGCTGACCGATCGCGCACACTGCTGTACTTCCCGCATGAGAGCTTCTGCCAGCGCGCGCGTTTCCGGTTGAGAAATCAACTGGCGCGTGTCCGCTTTCAGCACGACCGACAGACCGTTGAACGGAATGTTCCAGGCCAATTTCTTCCACCGCGCTAGGTGCAAATCCGCACAAGGCTGCGCATCGATTCCCGCGGTGTGCAGGTGGCGGGCGATGCGCTGCACACGCTCGGTAATCGTCCCTCTTGTCGAAGAAGCGTATTCGCCGAAGGTGATCCCGCCGTAATCGAGGTGATGGATGCGTCCGGGAGCGACTCGATTCGCGCACAGGAAGCAACAACCACCCAACACACGATCCGGACCGATGACTTGCGCAACATCGCGTTCTATCTCCCAACCGTTTTGCAGCACAAGCACGCACGTATGCGGTCCGCAACAGGCGTGGAGAGCTGGCTCCAGTGCGGCATTGGCAGTCGCTTTCCAGCACACCAGCACCAGATCCGCCTGGGGAAGTTGTTGTGGGTTTCGGGTGACCTGCGGTCGCTTTAGAACGAGATTGCCCTCCGGCGTTTCCACGTGCAATCCGCTGGTCCGCAGCGCATGGTAATCGCTGCGAGCAAGGAACGTGACATCGTCGCCTGCCACGGCCAGTTTCGCCCCGTACAGACCGCCCACGGCTCCCGTCCCCAGAATCACCACCTTCCACTGCTGATGCCGTTCCCCATTCATGCTCCGTTCCTTAGTTTCCGAACGACTTGAGTGCCACGACGAGCCGCAGCAGCTTTGCTACTGTCGGCTCATCAACGATCACCCCCAACCGCCACGGACACTCCCTGTTGCCCGCCAGCACTACGTTGCTTTCATTGTACGCTCCCCGCCGTGCATTCACGGTACAGCCTCGGGCTTGCCGGCACTGGCTAAATCACCTCCGGTAAAACGCAATGTTCTGGTGGCGATCGTACGCCTAGTAATCTCCGGGCGTCCGACATCCTGGTTCGTGTCCCCGGTCATCGACCAGGCCTCCCACCGGCACGTTGCCTGACTCTTGCTCCGGCGCGGTCACCAATCCGGCTGGGCCGATTCCTCAGGTTGACGAACTCTCCAGACGGTAACAGGTTTCCCAGGCAGCCACCATGGCACCTTGCATTGCGACGGCACGACTGACGATTAGAATTGCAATTGCCAGGGTGCCATGCGTCGGAACACCCCGTGCAAGCGTACACGTGATTCAGATTCGCGTGACGTAGAAGTCCAGTTTAACCGGCTAAGTGAAAGGGACCATCCAATATGACGGCTTTAATCGCTCGCGTTGCCGGACTGCTTATCGGCTGGGTAGCCACCTGCGCTTGGATTCTTGGCAATGCCACCTTAGCTCCTGCAGATGAAAGCAAGCAGCGGCCGAATATCCTGTTCATCCTGACCGACGACCAGGCTCCGTTTACCTTGCGGACTTATGGAAACTCCGTCTGTCAGGCACCGAATATCGATCGCCTGGCTCGAGAAGGCATGACGCTCGAAGATGCCCACCACATGGGTTCGTGGTCGGGAGCCGTTTGTTTGCCCTCACGAACGATGATCATGACCGGTAGTACCGTTTGGCATATTCCGGCTCGAGGCAACCGGCTGCCCACTGGCGAGGAAGACCAAGAGGGAAATCGTCGGCTGACCGAACAAGTCGTCGCGCATAGCATGGCGGTGCTGTTCAAAGCGGCCGGTTACGACACCTTCCGAACCTGCAAGCGGGGAAATACCTTTGGGCCGGCCAATGAGCATTTCGACATTCGATTCGAGCAGGACATGCGCGAAGGGAATGACCAGCGGGGTAGCGCGTGGCATGCCCAGCATGCTTTGGATTACCTTCAGGCACGTCAACAATCGGGGGACAAAGATCCATTCTTGATGTTCCTGGGATTCTCCCATCCCCATGATCCTCGCAACGGCAAGCCCGAATTGCTGGAGAAGTATGGCGCCGAGAACCGGAAGGAGCCGCCGACCAGGATCAATCCATTGGCTCCTCCCTTGCCGGTGAATTATCTGCCCGCTCATCCATTCCCCCACGGCCATCCTGGATTGCGCGACGAGACGAAGGTCGAGGGGGTGTTAGAGGACCGTTCTGAAGCGACCATCCGCAACGAATTGGGGCGAGAATACGCGTGCATCGAGAATATTGATCGGCAAATCGGCAGAATCCTCGACCAGCTCGAAGCCATGGGGGAACTGGACAACACTTATATTTTCTTCACATCCGATCACGGAATCGCCGTAGGGCGGCACGGGCTGACTGGAAAACAGAACTTGTATGAACACACCTGGCGAGTCCCATTGATCGTGCGTGGCCCAGGAATCAAGCCCGGGAGCCGGGCATCTGGATTCGTTTATCTGCTGGACGTGCTGCCTACGATGTTGGATCTGGCGGGGATCGAGATTCCCGAGGCAATCGAGGGGATCAGTTTTCGACCCGTCTTGGAAGGGAAGCAGGATCGCATGCGCGATGTCCTTTATGGTGTCTACTGCGGTGGTACCAAGCCGGGGATGCGTAGTGTCAAGACGGCCGACGGATGGAAGCTAATCAAGTACGACGTCCTCGACGGGCAGGTCCGCGAAACGCAATTGTTCAACTTGCATGAAAACCCGCACGAACTGCTCGAGGAGCACCATGATGATCGAGTAGTGCGACTTACCGGCTACGCCCCCGGCCCTCATCAACGCGATTTGGCAGAAGATCCGCGGTTCGCTGCGAAGCGTCAGGAGTTGGAGCGTTTGCTGTGGGAGGAGATGAAGCGACTGGATGATCCGTACCGTTTGTGGGATCAACCTCCAAAGGATTAGGTGCGGAACCACCATCGAGGTGTTTGCGGTAACTAAAGTGGCACGAAAGGATTCGCTGAATGGCGCCCGATATCGATGGTGTTCTGCTGTTCGCTGCAGGGGCTGCAGCGGACTGGTCGCTGCTGCAAGAGATCCTGACACTGCTCTTGGCCGCGATCGTCGTCGGCGCGATCGCCGAGCAACTCAAGCAGAGTGTTGTCGTAGGCTACCTCATCGCCGGCATGTTGGTCGGTCCCAATGTGCTCGGCGGCGTGCAGATGCAGAGCACGTTGATGCCGGTGGCCGAACTTGGAGTCGCTCTGCTCCTGTTCGCCATTGGGCTGGAATTCTCCCCCCATCGCCTGTTCGCTTTGGGAAGAACGGTATTGCGGATTGGGATTCTGCAAATCCTGCTCACGGCGGTTCTGGGATGGGGAGCTGCTCTGTGGTGCGGCTTGTCGGGCCGTGAAGCTCTGATCGTGGGCATGATGGTCTCGGTCAGCAGTACAGCGACGGTGCTGCGCGTACTGACCGATCGAGGAGAACTGGATAGTCTTTATGGCCGCTCGGCAGTCGGTGTCCTGCTGCTACAGGATGTCGCCGTCATACCTATGATTGTGTTGAGCAGTGCCATGCGCGGTGGGGGAAGTTGGTTGGCCGTGGCACGGGATTTGATCATCACGGCCGTGCTGTGCCTGGTGCTGGTGGTGATCTTCTTCCTGGTTTTCAATCGCATCGTTCCTCGTCTGCTGCAGATGCGGAGTATGCGGCGCAACCGAGACTTGCCGGTGTTGCTGGCTGTCCTGTTAGCCGCCGGTTCGGCCTGGACGGCGCACCGTGTGGGACTGAGCCCCGCGCTGGGGGCATTTACGGCGGGACTCTTGCTGGCGTTGTCTCCGTTTGCCGTGCAGATTCGTGCTGACACGCGACCGTTAGCCACCGTCATGGTGGCTCTTTTCTTCGCTGCTATCGGCATGTACGGCGATCCCGCATGGGTCGTCCAGCATCTACCGTTGGTAGTCGGTGTCTTGTTCGCCATCCTGCTTGGAAAGGCAGTGGTGATTGCCGTGTTGGCCCGCGCCTTGCGGCGCTCGTGGAACTACGCGATCACCGTCGGATGCACATTGGCCCAAGTAGGGGAATTCTCTTTTGTCCTCGCCACCATCGGAGTCGACACGTCGGTCGGCGACGCGTTGATTACCGAGACCACGTTTCGCACGATGGTTTCGGTTACTATCGCCAGCATGATGTTCACGCCCTACCTCATTGCAGTTTCGCCGCACCTGGCAACAGGGTGGGAACGACTGCTTGGTAAGATCGCACGCCAGGCGAAAGCATTCGGCACAGGTAGCGAGGCAGCGCAGTTCGAATCATCAGCGAGCCACGCCACCGCCCCGCCGTCGGCCGAGGAGTCGGTGCCTCAGGTGCTCGTCATCGGATTCGGCCCGGCCGGCCAGCGGGTGGTGGAGGGACTGTTGTCATTGAACATCTATTCCGTACTCGTCATCGATTTGAATCCGGACAATATCGAGATCGCGCGCCGCTACGGGGTGCATGCGGTGCTGGGCGATGCTACCCGCCGCGATGTCCTGGAACATGCAGAAATCGCCAGCGTGGAAGTCGTCGTGCTTACCATTCCCGATACCGGTCAGGCACGACACCTGATCTTTATGGTGCGCGATTTGGCTCCCCACGCCTACATCCTCGTTCGTTGTCGGTACCACATTCTTCATTGGGCCTTGTTGAATGCGGGGGCCCACGAGGTCGTCGACGAAGAGATTCTCGTCGGCCAACGACTGGGGGCCTCGGTGCAACAACGCTTGGCGCACCGCCTTGTCGGTCCGGTACCATCGGACGCCTTAACCATGCCACCGGCCGACGATCAGCCCACGGGCTGGTGATGCTGGCCCAACTGCTCCTCCACACAAGGCAAACCAGAGGGCGGCAAAACAGGTGGCTTGACCAACCCTATTACTCCCTTAAAACATGGGATTGATCCTTCGGTCGTGCATGGGTAGTAGCCAATTTCGCGGAGCCGCCTCGAGGTTCGGGCGAAATATGGTATCTCGATTCTCTTGGACAGGGCAATTGACAGGGTGAGCGACAATCCACCGATCAAACGTGCGTTGATAAGCTGTAGTGACAAGCTAGGGCTGGTCGATTTTGCTGCGGGGTTGGTTGCCTGCGGCGTTCAGATTTATTCGACCGGTGGTACCCGCCGCCATTTAGCCGATCATGGCATTGAGGCCGTCGACATCGCCGAATACACGGGCTTTCCGGAAATGATGGACGGCCGGGTGAAAACCTTGCATCCGAAGATTTTTGCCGGCATCCTCGCCCGACGCGATCACGTCGGCGATTTGCGATCCCTGCAAGAGGAGGATATCAAGACTTTCGATCTGGTGGTCGTCAATCTTTATCCTTTCGAAGCGACGGTGGCCCGCCCCGGAGTCACGCGAGAGCAGGCTATCGAGCAAATCGACATCGGCGGCCCCAGCTTGATCCGGGCGGCGGCCAAGAACCACCAATGGGTGACCGTGGCGACGCGCCCCGAACAGTACTCGGCTATCCTTTCGGAGATTGAGGCTACGGGGGCGACGAGCATGGCCTTACGACGACGTTTGGCCAGTGAAGCGTTCGCCATGACATGCCAGTACGATCAAGCAATCGCCGAGTATTTCCGTCGGGACGATGGCATCGAGGATCTTCCACCCCACATCACTATTCGATTGGAACGCAAGAGCCTCCTGCGCTACGGCGAAAACCCCCATCAAAAAGCGGCGGTTTACCGGTTGCCGCGGAGCAGCAAAGCCAGCGTGGTCAATGCGCGGCAGATTCACGGGAAAGAGCTTTCCTACAACAACCTGCTCGACCTGGACAGCGCGCTGGCCATTGCGCGGAGTTTTCCCCAAGCGACGGTATCGGTGATCAAGCACAATAATCCCTGTGGCACGGCCACTTGTGCCAAACTATCGTTGGCGGCACGGAAAGCGTTGGACGGTGATCCTGTCAGCGCCTTTGGCAGTGTCCTCGGATTCAATCGCACGGTCGATGTAGAGACGGCGGAAGTGCTCGTTGAACCAGGTCGGTTCATCGAAGCGATCATCGCCCCCGACTTCGAAGCAGCGGCGGTCGGTGTGTTGACGACCAAGCCTAAGTGGCGGAACTCGGTGCGTTTGGTTCAAGTGGGGCGGATCGATCCTCCCGAACCGGAAATGCACATCCGATTTATCGCCGGCGGCGCGCTGGTCCAAGAGGCAGACGTGCTTCCGCCGTTGCACAGCCAGTGGCGCACCGTTACCGAAGTGCCGGTCAATGACGCGCTGTGGGACGATATCCATTTTGCTTGGGAGATGGCCAGGCATGTCAAGAGTAACGCGATCGTGTTGGGCCGTGACACCTCATTGGTTGGCGTAGGGGCCGGGCAAATGAGCCGCGTCGATGCGGTGGAGTTGGCGATTCGCAAAGCTGGCGAGCGGGCAGCCGGAAGCGTCATGGCCTCCGACGCATTTTTCCCGTTCCCCGATTCGATCGACGCAGCGGCCGAGGCAGGAATTGTGGCCATCATCCAGCCGGGAGGCTCTCGCCGAGATGAGGAAGTCATCGCGGCGTGCAACAAGCATCGCATCCCGATGGTGTTTACCGGTGTGCGTCACTTCAAGCACTAACGCGCAGTCCAAGGCCGCGATCGGCCATTCGGAGGATGACGCCCGCTGGCTAGGCTGCCGGCACGTGGCTGCTGTAGGGGCCGCGAACTAAGCGCGGAGGGCCTGCCCAGCGGATGAAGGAAAGGTACCAACTTTCATCGCCCGCCTACCCTCGATGCCGCTGCTTCGCGCACCACGCTAGCCGGTGAGCGATCAGCCGACGATATCAATTCCCGTCATCGTGCCCGTGCTCGTCATGAACTTGTCGAAGGGCAAGCCACACGCTTGAAGAATGGTGACGAACAGATTCGGTAACGGATAATTGTCACGCTGATCGAATGCCAAATGTCCCGCATGACGCAGGGGACCTCCAGCAAACAAGACAGGCATGTTCTTGTTGCTATGATTGGAGGCGTTCCCGAGGTTGCTGGTCAATAGCACCATGGTGTTGTCCAGCAACGTTCCGTCCTGCTCTTCTGTTTGGGCCAAGTCGCGCAGGAAAGCGCCCCATTGGGCGACCATGGCCGTCTCCACCTTCGCCAACTGTTGCAGCTTGGTCTCATCCATTCCGTGGTGGCTCAACGTGTGGTATCCCTCGCGAACCCCCTCGATCGGCAACACCCCCGCACCGCCGCCGGTATGCAAAGTGATAAAGCGGCAGGAGTCGGTCTTCAGGGCCAACCGGATCACATCGTGCATGGTCTTTTGCCGAGCGATCAAATCGTTGCGGTCTTCGATGTCGCGTGGCGGTGGAACATCAACCCGGGGTTTGGGCATCTGCGCCCAACGCTCGGCCTTCGTCATGCGTACTTCGAGCTCACGTACGCTGCTGAAGTAGGCATCCAATCGCTGCCGATCCGCTGCCCCCAAGTGACGCTGAAGAGCACGAGCATCCTCGGCTACCAAATCCATGATACTGCGGCCTTCCAGGATGCGCCGCCGTTGCAATTCTCGCTCTCTTGGCGAATCGTCGACGAACAGCTTGGCAAACAAACGCGATGGCGACGATTCCGCAGGAATCATCGATCCGTTCTCCGTGTAAGACGGGCTATTGGTCCCATCAATGCCCAGGACGAGCGAAGAGAAGCGCGTCTCGTCCCCTAAATGCTTCGCCAACAACTGGTCCAGGGAAATCGTGTTGCGGGCGCGTCCTTCACTTCCCACCGGATTGGCCGTCAGAATGCTGGCTTCAGCGCGATGCCCGCCGGTAACCTCCGGGTGCGAACTGCCGGAGACGACGGTCAACCGCTCCCGCAGATCTTCCAGCGCTTGCAAGTACATTGGCGGCTGGTACGATTTGCCCGCTTGCTTGGGAATCCAGTTCGGAGCGTACAACCCGAGGCTGAGTGTCACCGCTACGAACCGTCGGGGTGGGCGCTGGCTCGCAGCCGCCAATGGCCGTTGCATGGCACTCAACCAGGGTAATGACAAGGCGACTCCCGCCCCACGCAGCACCGTTCGCCGGTCGATGTGGCGGCCGGTTATTACGTTGATCGATCGTTCCATGGCCATGGGGATTCTACCTTTCGTTGTTAACTGCTGCCTCGTCTACTTACTCAGGAAAATCGAACTGGTAACTACCGCGTCAAGAATTGCCCGAATGCCGTAGCCCTGGGCGGCTACCTGACGTGTCAGTCGCTCCACTTCACTTCGATCGGCGAAGGAAATACGAGCGCCCGTTCCATAGACCAACATCTGCTCGATCAAGTTTCGCGCCAAATCTTCCTCACGACGTTGTACCAATTCCCGAAAAGACTCGAAATCTTCGAAGGATCCCCCCGATTCCCATACATAACTCGGATCGATGCGTGGTCCCTTCTGAACCTTTCCCCCTCGTACCACCGGGTAAAACTCGCGCCATCGCCCTGCGGCGTCGAAATTCTCCAGCGCGAAACCGGGGGGATCGATTTTGCGGTGACAACTTGCGCACTGTTCGTCCTGGCGATGTTTCTCTAACTGCTCGCGTATTGTCTTAGCACCGCGAATATCCGGTTCGATGGCCGGAACATTGGCTGGCGGCGGAGGAATATCCTCTCCCAGGATGCGCCGAGCCACCCAAACACCGCGCAGTACGGGCGAGGTGTTGGTACCATTGGCGGTGACCTTCAACACCGATCCATGAGACAAAATCCCACCTCGATGGGAATCCGGCGGTAGGTCCACGCATCGCAGCGTATCTCCACGGACTCCGCTCACTCCGTAATAGCGCGCCAACCGGCTGTTCAAGAACGTATAAGGCGCTGCAACCAACTCACCGATTGGGGCGTTTCGCTCCAGCAAGTGCTGCAGAAACGCGTGGGTCTCTTGCAGCATCGCGTCTTGGACGATGAGGTCGAAGTCCGGGTGGAGCCGAGCATCGGGCTCAGTGAACTCGATATCACGCAACTCTAACCATTCGCCGGCAAAGCGCGCCATGAATTGTTCACCCCTCGGCGTGCGGAGCAAACGATGTGCGTGGGAGAGGATCGCCTCAGGCTGATCGGCTCGCAACTCTCCTTGCCGAGCCGCTTGGAACAAAGCCTCATCCGGCAGACTATGGCACAGGAAATAGCTCAAACGCGTCGCGATCGCATACGGATCCAATCGCCCGGGGGACTCCTCGAAGTAAAGGAAGCGCGGGGAACAGAGGATTGCCGTATAGGCCACCCGCAGCGACTCGGGAATCGACTGCGTCCCCTCCCAAGTCTTACGGTAAAGGGCGAGATACGGCTCAAGTTCGGCACGCTCCACGGGCCGCCGCCAAGCCAGCCCAGCCATCCGGCAGATCAATTCCTCGCCGGCCGCCAGCGGATGGTCGCATTCGCACTTTGCCTGCAGTGGATCGTCATGCGGGGTGACCTTAATGCGGCCAAACAAGCGCTGGCGCACAAACGCATCGTCGGCGATCGGGTGGATACGCTCCATCTCCAACCAGTGAATCGCCAGGCCGGGAACGTCCTGCGCTCCCCCTTCTCCGTTAGCTGCCTGCCCTCCCTGGAACCGAGCCCGCTTCAGGGTCACGTCGTTCGGTCGGATCTCCAGCATGTGGCCCTGTGGCAACCACGTGACCATGTCGACAGTTTTCTTCTCTTCATCAACCTCGAAGGCCCCTACCCAGCTCATCAGGGGAGCACTGGAAACGCATTTACCACTACGCACCGTACACCATACCCCGCGGTCGGCGGGTTTCTTCAGCGCGGATGCCTCAAAGCGGATCCGGTACCATCCATCTTCTCGCGCCGTCGTCGCCGGTAGACGCCCGTAAAAAATAAGTCGTCCAGACCACACGACGGCCGCTCCATCGATGTACTCCGGCTCTCGTGTTCGGGTCCGCGTCCGTGATAGTTCCTTGGCCGAGAATCTCCGCTTCCACGGTGTCGTCGGAGTCAGCGCCCGACGCATCGCTTCGTCCAAGGCCATGTCGACCACCTGGACATGGTTCTCCAAATCGAAGTGCGACAAGGTCTGCAATTCGGCCAACGTGGTGTACTCGCCTGTTCGCGGAGGCTGAGGCAGATGGCGTGTTAGAGGAACATCGATCCCCAATAGATCCTGCAGAGTCGCCTCCAATTGCGAATGAGTGAGCCGGCGTGCCACCACGCGCCCTTGTTCCTGTTGGATCTGGCGCTGGTAGGTCCGCAGCGCTTGCCCAAGCTGGGCCACCAGCGCAGTGCGCTGGGATTGATCCATCGTGGTGGCATCCGGTGGTGGCATTTCACCTGCAGCCACGCGGTCATGCACTTGGACCCAAGTAGCAAAAGTCGCCGCATCGCGCAGGTCCCAGTTCAACTCGGCTAAATCCAATCCGGCCTCGGACGAACTCCCGCTGTGGCAGTCGAAGCAGTGCTTCGCTAGATGCTCAACCAGCTCCGCCGCAGGGTCGGCTGCACGTGCCTGAGGCAACGTCACGACTGCCCAAATCATCATCAACAGCGTGCAGATTACACGCTTCGCTACCGACTTGGTGTTCGAATCGATGCGCATGCTGGTCCGTGGAGGGTGGGAACATGGCGGTCGGAGCGTGCAGGGACGCCCCCACCGGGTTGGCAGGAAGGAGGGTCAACAAAGTGGTGGTAAGAACAGAGGCTCGATCGCAGGCGCTGCCGCACCATGCTGGGGGCATGCACAGCGATTGACTTTGTCGCCAATCAAGTTGCCCACACGCGTGCACGTCCCCTTCCGGGCCGAAACGGCCGGCGTTCGCTTGCTGTAGCCCCACCGGTCAGCGGTCGTCGGGACAATGCCCTCGCGCAGGCCACATCCCCACGAGCAACAGGAACGTCTCCGCCCAACCGCTTTGGCCAACCTCCGTACGGTCATCCGATGGATGGTCAGGTTGGTACCAGCACCGTTGCCGCGGCGATGCATCCCTGTGGAGCAGCCTAAAATCGAACTCTGTCTAGGCGCATTATACCGAGCGGCTGTGGGGCGGGGGAAGTCCTCAGTCGAATATCCAGCGTTTGCCCAACGCCTTCCGTTGAATCTCGGTCAGTTGGGCTATCCCTTGTCGGGCCAATTTCAACATCGCGGCAAGCTGCTGATCGTCAAACGTCGCCTCCTCGCCCGTGCCCTGGATTTCCACAAAGCGTCCCTGGCCGGTCATGACGACGTTCATGTCGACCTCCGCCGCCACATCCTGCTCGTAGTTCAAATCCACAACCGGTTTGCCTGCCACTATTCCTACACTGATCGCCGCCACGCTGTCGCGAATCGGATGCGCTGCTTCGTCAACACGGGAAAACTCCGCATGCAAGGCATCGCAAAGCGCGATGAACGCGCCGGTAATGCTGGCCGTACGTGTTCCTCCGTCTGCCTGGAGAACGTCGCAATCGACCGTTACCATTCGTTCCCCCAGCTTTTGCAAGTCCACCACCGCGCGCAAGCTGCGGCCGATCAATCGTTGAATCTCCGTCGTTCGACCATCTACCTTGGCGCGATCACGCGGTTTTCGCGTGGGCGTACTGTGGGGCAGCATGTTGTACTCCGCAGTGACCCAGCCTTTCCCGGATCCGACGAGCCATGGAGGGACCGTATCGCTCAAACTGGCCGTGCAGAGTACGATGGTTTCTCCACTCTGATACAGGACGCTTCCCGGGCTGGAGCGCGTGAACCGGCGTTTCACTTTTACGGGTCGAATCGAACATTGCGCCATCGTGGTCGGATTCCTCTTGCAGACGGTTGAGTGTGGTGCTCATCGTATCGCATGGAGGGATCTTTGCAATTCGGAATTAGGAGTTCGCGAGTCGCTTTGGAGCAGGTATGCACACGGAGATCAATCTTCCAGGAATCCAACAGTTCCGACTGGATGGGGCTACCGCCCTCGTAACGGGTGGTTCCCGTGGGCTGGGGTTGGCCATGGCAGCGGGCTTGGCCTCGGCCGGCGCCAAAGTCTGCTTGGCAGCACGCAATGGTGATCAGGCGCAATGGGCAGCCAGAGCTCTCGAGGCACAATTCGGCATAGCAGCCTTTGGCACCTCCGTCGATGTAACTCAGAGCGACCACGTGCAGCAGGCGGTCGATACTTTGCTGCACCGGTGGGGCCGGCTAGACATCGTGATCAACAGCGCTGGGATCAATCACCGCGGTCCGATCGACGAACTGACGCCCGAACAGTTTGATGAGGTGATGCGCGTGAATGTTCGCGGAACATGGAACGTCTGTCGCTGCGCCGTGCCACCGATGAAAGCCGCGCGTTATGGGCGGATCATCAACGTGGCTAGCACTTTGGGGCTGGTCGGTTTAGCCAATCGTACGCCGTACGCCAGCAGTAAAGGGGCCGTCGTGCAGATGACCCGCGCGCTTGCTCTCGAGTTGGCCCCGTGGGAAATTACCTGCAATGCCATTTGCCCAGGCCCTTTCTTGACCGACATGAACCGTCCCATCGCCGACACAGAGGAAGCCAAACGGTTCATCGTCGGCGCGGTGGCTTTAGAGCGGTGGGGGCGGTTGCAAGAGATCCAAGGTGCCGCGATCTATTTGGCCAGCCCCGCCAGCTCCTACACCACCGGTAGTATGCTGGTGGTCGACGGAGGTTGGACCGCTCGCTGATTTTTCCGCCACGGACGGATGGATCAACTATACAAGTTGTGCGGTTACGAGATTCGAAATCCATTGGGGGATTTCCGCCAATTGTCCGGTCGCTGGCGGCGTCGCCGTCTCGCGTGGACGAAAATGTAGACAGGCATCACGATCGCATCACGGCACGGCATTCACTCATTGGGGCAGAAGTGAATGAGCGGGGACAACCTCGGCCGTGGTGCGGTCGTTTTTTTTTATCTCAGCGTCCCTCCCCGATGGCACGGCGATTCGTCACATCTCAATCGCCTCTGCCTCGATCAAACTGAGGATACCATCGACCAGTGGATAAAAGAATCGTCCCCCGTCGCTGACGACTCCTCCTTCAATAGGCTCTTTCACCGCTCGGCCGAGCCGATCACGCAATTCGCCGCGCTGCTGCCGCTGACTCAGTCGCTGGAGCTCGGCTTCGGTGACCCAGCGGAGTTGACTGCCTGTCAGTGGGCAACAGAGCACCTGCCACGCCCAGTCGGCAATCATGATCTGTGACTTCTCGCCCGCATCCTGTCTCTCGTCCATCGTCTCACCGATCATGTCGCAAGCTGTTGGTGACTGCCTCGCACCTGATTATTTCGATGATGGCAGTTTTGACCAAGGTCTTCTCCTCTCGTCCTAGGTTGCCAGGCGACCGGTGATCAACGTCAAGGCAGGATGCCGGGCAGCAAACGAGGCCTCGGCCGACCTACTCGTCCAACCCCGATCGCGTCCCAGGCACAAGCATCACCTGTTGCTGGATTACGCGATAGACCACACCCCCGATGCGGCGCCACGCACGAAATTCGCCCAGCCACCTGCTGCCACTCTCAGGCAGAAATCACGACGTCGACTGAATCAGTTCGTCCAACGTCTTCATCAACTGCTCTTCTCGGCCGGCTAGTTCCGCAACGCGATCCGGAGCGACGAATACGCGAACTCGTTTGACATGTTGATCGAATTGCTCCGTGGCCAGCGTTTGCACCACCGGGGAAACCTGCGCCAGAGAGACAAAACGATCGCCCTGCCCGCCGGTGAGGGCTACCCGGACATCGAATTGAACTTCGAGTTTCGCTGGCGGAGCATCGATCAACACCTCCCATGCGGACCACGGACGACCCGTCAACTGCGCGAGCCGCTCGGCCAGCTTCACCATCCAACCGTCCAACTGGGAGTACTCGCATCTGGCAAGGCTGTGGTACAAATCTGGTGCGGCGGCATGGTTGAACTGCAGCACTCTTTTGTAAAGGCGGCGGTGAATAGAGAAAATCCCTTGATGCAAGGGGAGCAGTTCCGGCCGACGCTCGGCAGCCAACGCTCCTAACCGAGAGACAAAATCGACATCGCTCCATTCCCTCCACGCGGTCGTATCGCAGTGAGGCCCAAGGTGGTAAACCAGACGCTGCAACATGGCCGTGGCACTGCGTACGGCGTGGTGCCAGTAAACCTCGCTGAACATCACATAGCGCCCGAAGACGAGCATCTCCGCCGCCGTTTTTCCCTTCTCCGTGATCGCCAAACTACGCCGCTGTTCGTCGACAGTAAGGGCGCCGATCAAGCGCAGCAGATCGAAATTCTGACCATAGGGAACACCGGCATGGAGACTGTCCCGCTGAAGGTAATCCATTTTGTCGATATCCACGGGACCGTTAAGCATCGACCGTAGAATTGATTCCCCCAGAGAGACGTTCTGGCGTGGAGACGCCAGAAAATCCGCCACCGCATCTGGCTCCACCTCCCAATCACGCCGCAACAGATCAGCCACCTCTCCGTGACAGAGCCAGCGACGAGCCAACTCTTCATGTCGCGGCGCCCATGCCAATCCTAGATCTTCGATCGGATGGCAATAGGGCCAATGGCCAATGTCGTGCATCAGTGCCGCCAGTAGAAACAGACGCTCCTGCTGCCCCGTCACCATCTCACGCCATCGTCGCCACGATGTCTGCAAGCGGCGGAGGACCATGCATGCCAGGCGGTAAACCCCCAGACTGTGTTCAAACCGCGTATGCGTGGCCCCCGGATAGACGTGTGTCACCAGTCCCAGCTGACTGATTCGTTTCAACCGCTGCATGGCGGGCGTATCCAACAGCCGGAGCACGCGTCGCGTCACCCCCACATTCACTTCGCCCGGAATCCGGATCTGGAATGGTGGATTGTCACCAAGTTCAGGTAGCAGTTCGTCCAAGATGTAATTTTCCAATCAGGCAAGTACTTCCTTGATCACCCGACCGTAAACATCGGTCAACCTAAAGTCGCGTCCTGCATATCGGTACGTCAGCCGCTCGTGATCCAGTCCTAATTGGTAGAGGAGCGTGGCATGCAAATCGTGCATGTGCACCTTGCCCTCAATCCCCTGAAAGCCGAATTCATCGGTTCTACCGAAAGCGAATCCAGGTTTAAACCCCCCACCGGCCAACCACACCGTGAAACCACCAGGGTTGTGATCCCGACCGGTACCGTTGTCTTGAGAATAAGGTGTGCGTCCGAATTCTCCCCCCCACCACACGATCGTGTCGTCCAACAAACCCCGCTGCTTGAGGTCGGTAAGCAACCCGGCTATGGGACGGTCGACCGCACGTGCATGCTCAGCATGCTTCGGCAAGTTCGAATGCTGGTCCCAGGCGGGATTGGCAGAGTTGTCGCCATAGTTGACTTGGATGAAACGCACGCCCTGCTCGCATAGCCGTCGAGCCAATAGGCACTTTTCGCCAAAACTGCGCGTGTGCGGATCATCCATCCCATACAGCCGCCATGTCGCCGCTGTCTCCCGTTCCAAATCGAGGATCTCCGGTGCCACTCTTTGAGTACGCCAGGCCAGGTCGACCGATTGCAACGCCGCGTCGAATTCGTCGACTGCGGGGTCCCGACGTCGACGCTGGGCCACGTTGAGCGCGCGCAGCAATTCCACGGTTTCCGTCTGGCCGACGGTCTGCGTTTCCCCCAACCCTGCCATCGTCAATTGGCGTGCCCCGGCACTTCCGATCTTTGTTCCTTGGTACCGCGGCGGAAGAAAGGCAGCACCGTAGTTGCGTGGGCCCCCGTTGCCTAACGAGGGAGCGATGGTAACGAAACCGGGCAGATCAGCATTCTCAGTCCCCAAGCCGTAGTAGATCCAGGAGCCTACCGACGGCCGCACAAAGTTCGTCGCTCCACAGTGAAGAAACAAGGTCGCCGGACCATGGGCCACTCCCTCGGTGTGCATGCCGTGCAAAAAACATAGGTCATCGACATGCCGCGCCGTTTCCGGAAACAGATCGGACACCATCCGCCCACATTCCCCGTACGGACGGAACTTCCACGGCGATTGCATGAGCCGCTGCCGCGTCCGCTGGCCCGTTTTGGCCAACTGCCGCGCATCATCAAACTCCATCTCTTCGCCGTGGCGACGGGCTAACAGAGGTTTGTAGTCAAACGAATCCACCTGACTGACACCTCCCTGCATGAATAAGAAAATGACCCGCTTGGCCCGCGGTCGATGATGGGGACGGGAGAGCGCCGCAGCAAAGCCGGTTTCGGCGGCGCCGGCAGGGCCGGCCCCCAACGCAGTTGCCGCCACTCCGGCGAATCCACAGGCCGATTGCATCAACCAATTACGCCGCAATAGCTGCAGAGCAGACGCCTGCTCCTCGACGAACTGGCCCTGTTCCTCTCGGCACCTCGAAGCTTGCTTATGGCTGCGCATCCGATTGACTCCTGTTGACAAGGTGCGGTTAATCCAAATAGCGGAAATCGATGGAGGCCACCAAAGAATGCACCAGCCGCTGCACGCGCTGCTTGCTCATCGGCCGATCACCTCCGGTGAGAAACTCCACTGCCACACGTGATTCTTCCTCCAGGGGGGCACGGCCGAGCAAATGCCAATAGATAGCATCTACCCAGTGGCCGGCCGCATTGTTCCCCGCGCCAAATTGCCTTCCAAGCTGCTCGTGGAAACGCGTCGCCGCCGCCTCGACTCGCTGGTGCACCCAGGGATCATTGAGCAACACCAACGCTTGGGTGGCCACCGTACTGCGGGCACGCATGCCGACCGAAACACTCGGGTCGGCGAAATCGAATGCCTCGAGCAGGGGCGGCAAGGCGTTGCGAAACACCGGATGATAAACGGTGCGGCGCGTCCCTTCATGCACATAGTTGTAATCGGCACGCGTGCCCGGACGGATCAAGCTCCCATACATGGTCAAATCGAGTTCTCCGCTGACCGCCAGCATCGCATCGCGAACCGCTTCTACGGGCAACCGTTTGTAATTGGCGCGCCACAAAAAACGATTGGCAGGATCCTGCTCCAGGGTTCTCGCCGTGTTCGCCTGCAGACTCCGCGCGTAGGTCTCGGATAACACGATCTGACGCACTAACCACTTGGTCGACCACCCATGATCTACCAATTGGCTTGCCAGCCAGTCGAGCAATTCGGGGTGAGACGGAGGTTCTACGGTGGTCCCAAAATTATTGGGATCTCCGGCCAATGAAGAACCGATTAGCCACAACCATAGGCGATTCGCATAGACACGAGCCGTTAACGGATTCTTTTCACTGGCAATCCATTGCGCCAGTTCCCATCGGCCGCTCGAGTGCGCAGGAATCTGCGGCTGGGCCGGTCCCAAGGCGGTCAAGAATCCTCTCGGTACCGTTTGCCCTAGATTATGCACATCCCCGCGAATATGGATCGGAATGTCCTGCGGCGGACGCTTCTCTTCGATGGTTAAGCACTTCGGACGGGACGACAACTTGTTTTGGAGTTCCTTCAGCTCCTTTTGCAGCACCTTCTGCCGCTCTGTCAGCGAAGCGAGTTCCTGTTGCTGCGCGCTATCCGTTCTTCCCGATCCTTTAGCCTCGCCGTGGGCCGCTTCGTCACGGTCGACGGGTAAGAACTGCACAGCGTCGACGACCACATAACCATCGGTTCCCTCGTTGGACACCATCACGTAGGCCAAGCCGTCTTTTTCGAAGAAGAATTCTCCTAAAGAAACCCACAGGTCGCCGATAGCTCCTGGTCGACGTTGGTCAACGTAGACCGTCTGCTGCTCATTGGCGCTGAAAACACGCACCGGCACGCGCGAGGCACGATTGCTCCCCGCCGTATAGGCCAATCGCACTTCATACTCCCCCGGCCGCAGACCGAGCGGTTCGAACGTCGCCGTCTTACGCCCTTTCTCCGCATTGCCATCATGCAAATAGCCGTCTGCGATGAACGGTTTGGTAAACGTCGACGCGGTCCATTGCCCAACCAGTCGCGCTTGGGAACTGTCGACCACGACGCCAGCAAGCGTGGCGGGATCAATCGACGAGGTGGTCGGACGTCCCCAGGCAGCCAAACGTTTCTCCAGCCGCTTCAATTCCTGCTCCAACCGGTCGTGCCGTTCCTGCAGTTCGGCATACCGCTGTTCCTCCTCCGGAGGCAAGGGAAGCGGGCGTTCGATCCACCGCGAAACGTTGTCATGTTCCAAACCCACGGCCGACCTCAGAATGCCGGCCAGAGCATAATAATCCTTCGTCGGAATCGGATCGAATTTGTGATCATGGCACCGCGCGCAACCGAGCGTTTGAGCGAGGAACGCCCGACCGATCACCTCGAGCTGCTCATCGATATAGTCCATCTCCAATTGCGCCTTGTCCTGACGCTCCAAGTTCGTGTTGCCCATCGCCAGCAGCGCCGTAGCGATCAGTTGCCGCTGCCGCTGGGCGACCGACGTTGCCGTCATCAGATCGCCTGCTACTTGCTCGCAGATCATGACGTCGAAGGGACGATCTTCATTAAACGCCTCGATGACGTAGTCTCGATATCGCCACGCCTCTGGTAGCACAAATCCGCGCAAAGTGATCGATTCCGCAAACCGAACCACATCCAACCACCGCCGCCCCACATGCTCGCCGAAGCGAGGGGAAGCCAACAAGCGATCTACCAATTCCTCGATGCGCCCATCGCTAATCATCGCCACACCACGACGAATCTCGCCCGGTGTTGGCGGTAAGCCAGTCAGGTCGAAGTACAGCCGACGAACCAGTACGTGGGGAGCGGCGGGACCGGCAGCCGGAATCTCCAGCTCACGCAACTTGGCGTAAACGAATGCGTCGATCGGGTTTGCTGCTCCTCCGGGTACTTGGGGGCGCGTCAGCGGGCGGTAAGCCCAGTGTTCCGCCGCGCGTTCCACCGGCAATCCGCGAGATGGACGATCTGCTGGCTCCTTGGCCATAGCTCTCGGATCGGTCGCTCCTTCCTCGATCCAGCGGGCGAAGTCCCGCAACACCGTTGCCGGAAGCTTTCCGTCAGGAGGCATCTGCAAATGGGGGTCACGATAACTGATAGCCCGCCATAGCAGGCTATCCTCCAGATTGCCCGGGCGAATCGCCGGCCCGGAATCCCCCCCGCGTTGCCAGCCAACTCGAGAATCCAAGGCCAATCCACCACTGGCCTCCGTCTCGGTACTATGACAATCCAAACAGTATTCGATGAGCGCCGGACGAATCCTGGCTTCGAACAGCTCCACCCCTGATGGTGCTTGACCTACGGCGATTGACATCCATCCGCAGGTCGCGACCATTCCAATCAGGCGCAGCAATATAGTTCGCAGGTCAAACGTGGGCGACATCATCGGAAAGCACCCTTGGCGGGAACGGAGGGTAGGAGAGACGGCGGAGGAATCCGGTTAGCCACACCACGGACAGGTGGCTTGATCGCGAAGCTAAGGCTCCCCGATTCCCCATTGTAACCGATTTCGGTTGCTAGTTCCTACCGCTACCCGTCCCCCCAGTGATTACGTCCCGGATGCCACTGAACAGGCGAGCATGAACGGCTGCTTTTCGACGCAGACCAACCGAACGTCGCAAGAGAGGTCATCGCCCACCGCTGAAAATGATTTCCCTCGCCCCCGACCGGTTCCCTTGGTTCCACTCCCTCGTCGCCAGAAAACGGCCGCCAATACGCTGGAAGGTGCCGATGACCGCAACAGGCGTCCTTTTCGCACTCCCCCAAAGCTTCGCTGGCGGCACGCGGTCCACGGCACGTCACATGCGTTGCCGTCCGCTGAGAGCGTCGACCAGAATCTCACGATTGGTATGCTCGAGGATGCTACCAGCCGTGATGCCCCGCGCCAGGCGAGTGATCTCTACGGAGCATTCGGCCAGTCGGTTGGACAGGTAAAGCGCTGTACCATCCCCTTCAACCGTTGGATTGGTGGCCATGATCACCTCCTGAAACGCGCCGTTCCGCACTCGATCGACCAGGGCTTCGATGGTCAATTGTTCCGGTCCGATTCCTTCCAAAGGTGCTATGCGTCCCAACAGGACATGGTACAAGCCACGGTAGACGCCGGCTTGCTCGATGGCCATCAAGTCGCGTGGTTGTTCAACGACGCAGATGCGGCTCCGGTCCCGCGTCGGATCGAGACAGATTTCACACCGCTCCTGTTCGGCAAGGTTGAAGCATTGTTGGCAGTACCCGACGCTTTCGCGCACTCTGCGGATGGCTTCTGCCAGCGCGAGCGCCTCGGACTCACTGACGCGCAACAGATGAAAGGCCAAACGCTCGGCCGACTTACGCCCAATACCGGGCAGGCGCGCCAGTTGCTCAATCAGCTCGCGTACTGCCGAGGAATTACCATCCATGCCAGTCGCCATGATTGTCCTACAGGCCTCCCAGTGCTTCGTCGAGTCCCGGAACGGAAATGCCGCCGGTGACCTCTTTGACTTTCTCTACATGCAACGATCGCACCTTGCTCAAAGCATCGTTCAACGCCACCGGGATAAGTTCTTCGAGCAACTCTTTGTCATGCTTCTGAAACAGCTCATCGGCGATACACAGACGCAACACCTCGCCGATGCCGTTGACTTCGACACGGATCAGGTCGGCACCGGCAGACCCCGTGACGACTTCGGCGGCCAGTTGAGAGCGAATCTCTTGTACCCGCTTGGCGATCGACGTGGACTGCTTGAGTAGATTGGCCATGTCGGTCAGATTCTTAAACATTCCTGATTTCCTTTCCCTGGTATTCAAAACAGTTGCCAGCTAAGTCGGTCATCGAACGTGATGAGCAGGACGGAGCCAGTTGGACGCCGCCGCCAGCCGCGACGTCAAGGTTGCATCACCGCTCAAGAAGCGGCCGGTTCGGAGGACGATTCACTGCGTGCTGTCGGCTGGGGAAGATCGATCCGCAGTACTTCGCCATCAAGCTCTTCACACAATCGTTTGATATACGGATGTTCGTGCAGTTCCCGCATGCGCCGCGCTACCTGCGCTGAGTAGGATTCGCGAACTGGCTCTTGGACCGGCTGCCCTTCGCGCACGGAAAACGTCAGGCGTACCGTTCTGCCACATTCTGCCGCCAGCGCTTGCAAGAGGGCCTGCTTCCGCTCGGGCTGACTGCACATTTGGCAAGCGTGGTCGGCGCCCGGCGGAAAAACGATCCGCCAATGATCCGTGTCGATCGGTTCAATCGCGTCGGCCGCCATGGCCAGGTCGGCGACCATCCCCTCGAGCCGAGCCGCTGCCCGGTGCCATAGGTCACGAGCGGCAGTGGAACCGGCGGAAAGTTGCGGATTCCTGCCCGAGGGTGAAACCGCGGCTGGTGGGGCGTTCGTCGCTTCGCGGACCATTTCTTTATCTGGCCGCACTGGCTCAACTGGATTGTCCTGGACCGGAGCCGCGTGATCAACACCAGCATCGGTTGCGACGGCGTCGCCCCGGTGACCGCTCTCGGCGTCCTCACCAGCCGCACTTTCGGCCAAGGTGGACGAGGCACTACGCTGCGGCGGCGTGAACGTCGGGCGTGGAACGCGCTGACTGGAATTCATCGAGGCGGATTCAACGTTTTTTTTTTGCCCAGCGGACGGAATTCCACGGGCCGTCAGTCGTTCCACCAATTCTGGCAGCGAGCTGAACTGCTCCAAGTTGCAGATCTCCACGACAGCAACCTCCAGGAGCGTTACCGCAGCGACGCTGGAACGCATGCGTACGATCGCTTCATCCACGATCTGAATCGCCGCCAAGAGCGTTTGCAATCCCCAATGCTGTGCCGCGTGGCGCAGGCCCTCGACCGCTGCGGGACTGGCGTTGCGCAGCAGTTCCTCCCCTCCGCCAACGGCCAAGGCCATCGTATCGCGAAGGAACCCAAGCAGTTGTTCGGCTAACTGCCCAGCATCGGCTCCCTCCTGTTGCGACTGGCCGATGATCTTCAATGCCGCCAAGGCATCCTGCTGCACCAACCGCTCGACCAATTCCAACACGCGGCTTTCATTGGCCGTCCCCAAGATGGTGTTTACCGTCTCGACATCGATCGTCCCCGAGGAGAAACTCATCACTTGCTCGAGCAACGATTGGCTATCGCGCATCGAACCATTGGCGCGCCGCGCCAGCAGTGCCAGCGCTGCCTCATCGGCTTCGAATCCCTCCTGCTGGCAAATCTCCTGCAACCGCTTCTGGATATCGGTTGCCTTGACCGAGGCAAAGTCGAACCGTTGGCATCGCGAAAGTACCGTGATCGGCACTTTGTCCGGATCCGTCGTGCAAAAGATGAACTTCACATGCGCCGGTGGCTCCTCCAAGGTCTTGAGCAAGGCATTGAACGCCGCCGTGGTGAGCATGTGCACCTCGTCGATAATGTAGATTCGATAAGGCGATCGACTGGGGCGAATGTTGACGTTGGAGCGCAGTTGCCGAATCTCCTCGATCCCGCGGTTGCTGGCGCCGTCGATCTCGATCACGTCGATATCCTCGCCCGCGTCGATGGCCGCGGCAATTTCCGCGGCCAATTCGGGAGACGTCCCCGGGGGGATGTTGAGTGCCTTGGCGAAGATTCGTGCCGTCGACGTCTTGCCGACTCCTCGTGCCCCAGTGAAAAGATAAGCGTGGCCCACGCGTCCCGTCTCTATCGCCTTGCTCAATGCCTGAGCAATGTGGTCCTGCCCGATCAGTTGATCAAAACTTTTCGGGCGGTATCGCCGCGCGACGACGGTATAGTTGGCAGGTTCGCTTGAACGAACGGAAGAATCCATGGCAGATACCACCGAAGTTGCGGAGAGTACATCGCCCAATGTACCCCGATGGATCATGAGGACGATAAGAAACGCCTGTGCAACAGCGGCCCTCGCACAAGGGTACCCCGCTTATGGCTGCTCCAATTAAGGCCTGACCAGGTTCACGGTTCCCCCTCGCGAGAGCCACTGCCACACAGGCGTCGCGAGTCATCTTATGTCTTAAGTTATAGATGTTTGTCTGCGATCAGCCAAGCATACTGCCGGGCAAGACGAACAACAATGCCGGCAGTACGTTATCTCCGGCCACGACCGCGACCACGTCCCCCACGGTTTTCCTGCTTGCTGTGGTTGTCCAAGTTGGTCGCGATAATTGGCTGCAGGGCTTCCTCCCAAGAGGGAATGTTCTTGTGGCGAGGCGTCGCAGCGTGCGAGTCCTCTTCGGAGGAATGAAGCTCGTCGTCAGCGTCTCCCTCCGTCTCGCCCACGTGGCCGGTACTCGACGCAGATCCTTCCTCCTCCTCCCGGCGACGGCCGCGGCGCCGACGACGGCGACGTTTGGTTGGAGCCTCGGGCTCTGAGGGGTCACCTTCCGACCAGGCCACTTCGACCTCTGCCGATTGCTCGATCTCCACTTCCATGGCCACCTCGTCATCGCCTCGCTCCTCCGCCGATGTTCCCTCAGCAACCTCCGGCGACCAACGGGATCCCCGCCGGCGACGGCGACGGTCCGATCGGCGCAGTGGCATCGCGTCTTCGTCCTCCGCCGCGCTCTCCAGCAACGAATCGGCATCGTCCACTTCATCGCTCGACTTGCTGGCGTTGGCCAACGCTTCGTCCCGACTCTCTCGCTCCACGATCTCACCGCGTCGCCGTCTCCTACCGCGCCGACCCCGACGCCGGCCGGGACCTCCCGCGTCGTCCTCCAACTCATCGGTGATATCGCCTTCCCCCCAATTCGACTCCTCATCCCCCACATCGTCGATGATGCGTTGTGGGCTAGAGGCTTCATCCAAACTCCGTTTGGGAACCTCAGCAAACATCGACTCGAGGGCCGGATTGACCGGCTCCGATGCGCGCTCGAAGAGTTCCGCGACCGGTGCGGGAACCGTGGACTCGGGCACTGGCGTAGTGCCACCGCTCTCGGTCGCCGTGTCCGCTCCCGCCTGCTCGATCTCCACGGCCGCGACCGACGATGGCTGGTCAGCCGCAGCGGATGGTCCCCCCGACTCCTGCCCCGATGGAGCGTCCGAAGACACCCCCAGCATCGATGCCAGAAAATCCCACGTCGACCGTTTGTTCGAGCGTTTTGGTTTCACTTTCTTCCTTTTTCCTGAAGTGCCCGCCGCGGCGGAGGAGGAAACTGGCCGCCAGCGTTGACTTGGCTCCCGCCGATGTCCCCGGCTGATCACCGGATGCACTGGCTTCCACGGCCGTCGGCGGTGCCGAGGTGAATGGTTGCTGCGATGGGGCTTCCGCCCTGGTCGAGTTCTCTTCGCCGTCCGTCGACGACGAGGCTTGTTCGCTCGGCTCTACATCTTCAGGAACCGGCGCCCCAAGCATTTTGGCCAGTTGTTTCCAATGATCTGACATAGCGGCTAATCTTGTCCAATGAAACTCAAGGCAGGATTGAAATTCTGAAGATTTCGCTCGAAAAGTTCTCCGCGACACCGCCGTCTACCACCCCACGCAGGAAAAGAGGAGGGAGGTGCGGCGCGGAGTCTCTGCAGACAACGCAGGTTGGCCGCAGCGGCCATCTTCCTTGTTCACTTACAGTTACGCGAACTTACTAACGACGTAAACTGCGCGACGACCTTGCTGGCATTATACCGGACAGCCGCCCTGTCGGAAGACGGAATCCGCTCGCTCACCTGACGATCCTCT
>BPJV01000016.1 GCA_026004795.1 Pirellulaceae bacterium
CTATTTGTGCAACTATCTGCAAAAGGCTGGAGCCATCTCCAGCCTTATTTTTATTGGGTTTTCGACATTCGTGATGTTTGCTGATGGGGCCGAAATCGTCCGTGATGGGGGGACATATGGGGGGACGAAAACTTGTTGCCCGCTGCCAGTGCTCATCAGTCACCTGCAAGTAGTGGCGATTGGCCACGGCCAATGTATGCCTAGGCCAGCTTTCGATAGTCCAACTGCATGAATTCCTTGAAGACCAGACAGGCAAACAACTGTGGCTGGATAAATCTCTTTGGACCGAACTGGTGGTAATACGGCGCCAATACAATCTGCCCGATGACGTACGCGAAATTCAGGATCGTGCGTGGCGATTTTGTCATCCTCATGCAGGAGTCAATGCGGAAATTGCGTGCCAAAACTCATGCCGAGGCTAGCTTTTCTACAGAGCAGGTTAGAAGGAGTATTGAGTCGCTTGGCAACGGGCTACGCAGCGAGAAGGTTTCCAGGCCATTTGCGGCATCGAATCGCCGGAATGCGTGTCGTTTGGTTCCTTTCGTGCTGTTTTTTCGAGGTCGCCGCACGAAGGCAGCGAAGGCGGCCGGTGAGCCGTTGTTTTGGTAACGGCAAATCGTGTTGTTACTACATCGGCCACCCGCCTGGCCGTTGGCGCCATCAAGAGTCCTTGCCACCCGGCTGGCAGCCCTGGCGCGACTGATCCCGCTACGGTGCACCGCGTTGTTTGAGACACGCCGTGCCGAATGAAATGTCGCTTGTGGATTGGGGCTTGGCAAGCACGTGGTGTGTGGGGTGCGGCTTGGCGAGCGAGTGGCAGACGGGGGGATCGAGCAAAGGTGTGGTTGTGCGATCTACGGTGGTTGGGCTTCGCGGTATCAGGCGACCAAGGCGAATAGAGCGTCGGTCTCGGCCCGGGAGAGGACGGCGTCGGATGTCAGCAACGCCCGCCGCGTCGGTCGGGGAAGCGATTTCAACAGCGCCGCTGGCAGCGACCCGCCCAGTGCCAGCGGAAACTGCTTTTGTAGAGAGGCTCTACGCAGTGCAAATCGGTCGTATTTGTTTTTGGGAATGAGCGACTGCCAGCGTATGAGCGAAGCCCTCTTGTCACCGTAGCCTGGCGGCAACGCCCCAGGAACTGAAAACGACACAAACCCGTTTAGGGCCGAAGGTCATATTCACCGACGCTGCAAGCGGCTTGACACAAATCCACCGAAGGAACTTAGAGCCCCCAACCGCATCGCATGAAGGCCTTTGATGCCACCCACAAAAAGGACTTTGGTGCAATCGGCTGTCTTGGGGATTGTCAAGAGCGAGTGAGGGCTCGCGATACTTTTGTTTGTTTTTCTCCATGGCGTTGAGGATCAGGAGGAGTTTGCGCATGACGGCGACCAAGGCAACCTTCTTGGGCTTTCCTTTGGCCAGTAGGCGTTGGTAGAACGCTTTCATGGTTTCGTTGTGGCGTACGGCGACGATGGCCGCCATGTAGAGGACCTTGCGGATGTTGGCGCGGCCAGCCGATGTGCTGCGGCGACGCTGCACCGTGCCGCTGTCGCGAGCCAGAGGAGCCACCCCCACCAGCTTGGCAATCTGCCGTCTGTTGATCTGGCAGTTTGGTGCCACCCATCCATTGGGTTGACACAAGTGTTTATGCGATAAGAAGTTAGGATACGTTGGTCGGCGAGTCGTGGATTCGGACTGCTGTCCCTGCGGGACGGTTCGTCGGTTGTTCGAGTCGTGTGAGCGGATGTCGGAGTTGCTCGCCACACAGGTCCAGGCGAGTTTGGAGTTTGGGCGAAGCCCTGGCGGCACCGTAGCCTGGCGGCAACGCCCCAGGAATCGAAATCGCTATAAGTCCGTTTTGGCCGAAGGCCAAATTCACTGGCGCGGTGGTCCGCTCGCCCCCGATGCACGTCGAAGAATCCTTGACAACGCCCCAGATCCATGACAACACCCCAGCTTCGACGCGTCGGTGGCGGCGGCGGTGAATTCGGCTTACAGCCAACAACCTCGATGTGCACCTCCATCCTGGGGCAGAATTGGATCGCCCTTTCAGGGCTTGGATGGTTGGTCGTTCGTGTTCCCAGGGCGGCGCTGGCGCTCTGCCCTGGGCTTTCATGGCGCTGCCCCTTTGGGGCGAATTGTGGCATTTGGGAATTCTGGCGAATTCCTCTACTGGTAGGTGTCCAACCGAGCTTACCGAGGCGGGCGTGTATCCCGAAGCGTCTGAATCCAGCCAGCCGCCAGCCCCGGCAACCCGCTAGTTCCGGGCTATCACCCCCTCCCACAAGCACCAACACCACAAGTACCAACACCATCACCATCTAGGTCGCTCAGGCCACCAATCACCCGCCCGATTCAATCCAAGATTCTTCCAGCCTGCACGCTTACCGCAAACTCACGAATAATGAAACCACTTCCAGGCGGCGGAGAGGCCGCGGTACGGTAGGCGGCGACTTCGCAGAGTGCCGGTAGCCGAAACTGCAGTGCGGTCGCTCGTGAGTGTGCTCGTAAAGCCGACGATTATTTGCCCACAGCACGGGGGATCCACACAGACGGGTGTAGTCGCTCGTGGTTGTGCTCGTGCTGCCGACGCTGAGCGTCCAGTGCGCCGCGGCCAGAGCTTGAATTCGAGGCCATCGTAACACGCCAGTCCGGTGTGGTAGGACGACTACCAAGGCTTACACCAACGACGGTTTGGGTTTGGCCCGCGGTGCAGTGATCAACACGGTTACCGCGCCTACGATTACGGTTGCCAGGCACAGCCAAAAGGGCCAAGCTACCAGACCCCACGCACCGCTGAGCGTCAAGGAAATCGACGTATTCACCACCGGGGCAAACCCAAAGATCAACGGCATCACGTAGTAGGGTTTGCCTCCTGCGTTGAATGCCAATACGACCCCCAAGGCCCCAATCGCTCCAGCGGCACCAGCCATGAACGACCAAAACAATCCCGCCGTCGTCCAGTTCTGCGTGACGGCGCCGAAACCACCGTCCATGGCGATGATGACCAACGGCGCTGCGACCGCAATGATGAAATAGGCTACCCCGACACAAATAAACGGTCGCAAGCGGCTGCCGGCCATGCGCGCCTGACCGATATGCAATAGGGGGCCGTAAGATCCCCAGCACAGGGCGGCCAAGGCGATTGAAATCACCACCCGAGCAAAATCGCCCGTCGCAGACTGCGTCGGCTCGGCCACCGGCTCGGCATCCGCGCTGGCTGACGCTTGGACACCAGCGGCCGAAGCGTTAGCGTCTTCTTCCACCTGACCGTCGTGGGATTCACCAGAGACATCCTCCTCATCTTGGTGCTCGGTGACCGACGAAGGCTGACTAGAGACCTTGGCCGATGCCGCGGCCGGAGCAGGTTTGAAATACAACACCCCCGCCGCTCCTACCGCCGCCGCAAGGATACCGGCCACGAATATCGGCCGAATCTGATTGAATGTGCCGCTCAAGGTCGCCGTAACGAGCGTGTTCACCACAGGGGCAAACCCGAATACCAACGGCATGACATAGACGGGCTTGCCTCCATAAACCAGGGCTAGAATAACACCTAGCGCGCCGATTGCCCCGACAGCGCCGGCGAGGAAAGAAAAGACGCTTCCACGAATCGTCCACCGCCCACCTTCGCGCAGTTTCCGTAGCAGGGCCAGGGGCAACAGCACGGCGATCAGGAAGTAAGCCAATCCCACCCCGACGAAAGCGCGCAGTGTATCGTGGTGCAACGCCTCGGAGCCTCGATGCAATACCGGACCGTAGGCTCCCCACGAAAGAAACGTCAATGCCGTAAACGCCAGCACCAGGGGTAATCGCATGGATCAACCTCGTCCTATCGGGAAGGATGGAATGCGCGGTACGTCGCCGTGATTCAGGATGAATTTGTTCGCGGTGGCCTCGATTGCCACTTTCTCTGGGAGTGCCAGGCCACGGCGGACGAGCCTCCCGGCGAGCACCGCATCGGCAAGAAAACGCTAAGCCTACTATCCGACATGGAGATTGACTAGGCGGAATACCTCCTTTCCTGCTCCTCGCCCCATAGCATCGGCCATTCGTTCATAATGATTCGTCAGGCAGGGGTCTGCCAGCTTTGCACCTTTTCAATAGTGGGAGAAAGCTCGCAGCACGAAGAAGCTCGTGCACTTGCGACGATGCCTCGGTTTCACCAAGAGGACAGAGCATGACATCCGAACAAGAACGTCCCGCAGCGTCTCAAGATTCGTGGCAGAAGGCCCGCGAGCAAATGGTAGAAGAACAAATCGTCGCACGAGGCATAACCAATCCACCGATTCTCGATGCCATGCGCATCGTGCCGCGTGAATGCTTCGTAGCACCGCAAGATCGTCCTCACGCCTACGACGACCGCCCCCTTCCGATCGGCTATGGCCAGACGATTTCCCAGCCCTTCACCGTCGCTTTTATGGCCGACGCGCTGCAATTGAACGGGAATGAGCGCATCCTGGAAATCGGGACTGGTTGTGGTTATGCAGCGGCGGTACTAAGCCGCCTGTGCCGAGAAGTGCATACGGTGGAACGCATTGCGGAGTTAGCCGAAGCGGCGCGTCGACGCCTGGCCGAGCTGGGATACACCAACGTCTTCGTCTACCCAGGCGACGGTAGTCGCGGCCTGCCCGAACATGCCCCCTACGATCGTATCATTGCCGCCGCGGCCGCCGAGCAGCTCCCCGTAGCACTTCAAGAACAGCTCGTCGACGGCGGCAAGATCGTGCTGCCGGTCGGCTCGACCCATGGAGTGCAGACCATGAAGCGGTATACTCGCCGAGGGGACGTATGGCATGTCGAGGACCTGGGAAAATTCACCTTTGTGCCCCTGGTTGGTGGTGAAAAGAGTCGTCGCAACTTCTTGATCGGAAGCGCGGCCCTCTCGGCGGCAGCGATTCTCGCTCGTGGTGCCGGACAGGTGTTTGCCCAAGCCCCCTCTGGCCCTACTACCGCAGGCACAGTAGCTCGAGGAAGCCGAGCTGCGGTGGCCACAGTGCATCCACTGGCGACCGCGGCGGGGATCGAAGCACTACAGCGCGGGGGCAATGCCATCGATGCGGCGGTGGCAGCCAGTCTGATGCTGGCAGTCGTTGATGGATTCAATTCCGGACTCGGTGGTGGTGGACTGGCACTTGTTCGCGCTGGCAACGCCATCCATGCCATCGACGGCCGAGAAACCGCCCCGTCCGGCGCCAGACCGGAGCTGTACCTTCGCGACGGAAAACCGGCTCCAGAACTCAGCCAGACGGGCCCCCTGGCGGTCGCCGTCCCCGGTCTGCTTGCCTTGCTAGAAGAAATGCAGTCTCGGTGGGGCCGTTTGGACTGGAAATGGGCACTCGAGCACGCGGCTCAGGTAGCGGCAGAAGGCTTCGAGCTGGATGCCTATTACGCCAGTCGGCTTGGTAGCGCCGCCCGCTCGCTGCGCCGCTTCGCCGCTTCTTCATCCATCTTTCTCGACGCCCAGGGCCGACCATGGCCAGTAGGTCACCGCCTGATCCAACACGACCTGGCCAGCAGTTTACGCCAAATTGCATCGGAAGGAGTCGACTGGTTTTATCGCGGTCCGTTCGCCCAGCGACTGGAAACGCTGATGAAAGAAACGGGTGGCGTGATGACTGCCGAGGATCTGGCCAACTATCGCGTCAAAGAGCGTTCGCCCATCGTCGGTTCCTATGGCCATGCCCTGGTCTATGGATTCCCGCCACCAAGTTCCGGAGGAATCCACATCGCCCAGATGCTCGGCATGCTCTCTCACTTCGACGTGCGGGAGCTCTATCGGCGATCGGAAGCAACTTGGCTGCACGTATTGGCCGAATGCATGAAACGCGCCATGGCCGACCGGGCCCATTGGTTGGGCGATGCCGATTTTGTGCAAGTTCCGCTCGGTTTGCTTGATCCGAGCTATTTACAGACTAGAGCCTCCGACATCGATCTGATGCGCGCCACGCCGGTAAAGAGGCACGGATCGCCTCCCGCCGCCGACCACCTCTTTTTCGACCGCTCGTCACATACCACGCACCTAACCACGGCGGACGACGCAGGAAACGTGGTGGCGCTGACACAGACGATCAATACGACGTTCGGATCCAAGATGACGGTCCCTGGAACCGGAATCGTTCTGAACAACGAAATGGACGATTTCAGCTTGGCACCTGGCGTCCCCAATGCCTTCGGCCTGGTAGGCTCCCAGGCCAATGCCATTGTGCCTGGAAAGCGTCCGTTGTCGAGCATGAGCCCCACGATCGTATGTCATGCCCAGGACCAGTTTCACCTGACTTGCGGCGCGGCAGGCGGCCCCCGAATCATCACCACTGTCCTGCAAATCCTCACTCGCATGCTGGACTTGGACCAGACGATCGGCGATGCCATTGCGGCCCCACGCATCCACCATCAGTGGTCACCCGACGAATTAGTTTGCGAATCCTCGCTGCCAGCGTCCCTCGTGAAGGAACTGGAAGCGATGGGGCACCGAGTGCGCACGGTCAAGACGGCTGCCGTCGCCCAAGGCATCGCCCGGCAGCATTCTCAGTTCGAGGCAGCCTCCGATCCTCGCGTCCCCAGTGCATCAACCTGTTTGTGAGGAATCAGCCGCAACACGGCAACCGCCTCGCTTTCTCGCTGCCCCGTACGTTACGCCCCGCTGCCCATCACTTGTTCATCTGCCATCGGCGCGCTCAGCGAATTACCTGCCCATGGCACCTCCCGGTTCGTGGCGTTAAACCCGGCAGCGATCTTCTGCGACGGGCTAGAGCCTCTAGCCTCCCCGGCTGACTGCGTGCAGACGGTCCCTCCCCAGCAGGGCGCCCTGCGTGGCATCTGGCTGCTTTCCCTAGGGGACAACCTGTCAGGAGGAGCCGGCCAGGTAGTAGAGGAGGGCGGTCCCCATGACAATGCGGTATACGGCAAACGGTGCGAAACCATGACGGCGGACCCAGTGCATGAACCAGGCGATGACTCCCCAGGCCACGATAAAGCTGACGACGAAGCCGACGGCGAGCACGGCGATGCCGTGCGCGTCCATCGAGGTGGGATTCCGCCAGGCGAACTGCAACAGCTTGAATCCCGTGGCCGCTACCATCACGGGGATCGATAGAAAGAAACTGAATTCCAGCGCCGCCGGCCGGCTCAAGCCCGCCAACTGTCCTCCGGCAATCGTCGCCATCGACCGGCTGACTCCAGGAAACGCAGCGGCCAAGATCTGAAACAGGCCAATCATCACTGCTTGGGCCACCGTCATCTCTTCGATACGTTCCGTGCGCGGATGGCGACAGGCCAGGTCGACGATCCACATGGCGATCCCACCAATGATCAATGCCCATCCCATGACAAAGAGGTTTTCAAGATTCTCTCCGATCAGTTCGTCCATCAAGAAACAGGGCACGGCGGTGACCACAAAACTGAGCAACACCAGCACCAGCGGGTGCCGCCACCGAGTCTGCGGAGTATCAGGGCGAGAAAAAGTGAAACAAAAGGCGGTCAATCGGCGGCGAAAAAAGACAACCACCGCCAAGATGGCTCCCAGTTGAATGACGATGGCGAACATCTTCCAATAGGCATCTTCGAGCGGTTGCCGCAACCACTCTTGAGTGAGCCGCAGGTGGGCGGTGGAGCTAACCGGCAGAAACTCGGTCAATCCTTCGACGATTCCCAGAATTACCGCCGACACGTAATCGTTCACCGTGGTATCTTTCAACGATGGTCCCAATCAAGTATTTCAACACCAAAATCAGCAAGTATGAACAGCCAACAAAACCCGCAACGGTCGCCGATTCGATACGACTTGCTCAACTGGTTCCGCGGCTTGTGCATGGGTGCGGCCGATATCGTCCCCGGCGTCTCTGGAGGAACCATAGCACTTCTTTTGGGGCACTACGAGCGGTTGGTGACGGCGATCAGCCATGTCGATGCGCGATTGTTGCGGTTATTACGGACGCGGAGATGGCGCGCGGCGGCCGAGTACCTCGATTTACGGTTCCTGATCGCCTTAGCCCTAGGCATCGGCACGGGAATCGTAGCGTTGGCGTCGCTGATGCATTACCTCTTGGAGCATCACTTGCCAGGCACCTATGCCGTCTTCTCCGGCCTGGTACTGGCGTCGGCTATGCTTGTCGCCCGCCGTATGCACGGATGGAACAGCCGTCGCATGCTGTTACTCGCCGTAGGGGCGCTGCTGGCATGGCGACTCTGTTCGCTCACTCCCATGCACACTCCCTTGACCCCTTGGACCGCCTTCCTAGCGGCGATGGTAGCCATTTGCGCCATGATTCTACCGGGAATCAGCGGCGCGTTTGTGCTCCTACTGCTAGGCGTTTACCACCCGGTGACCGAGCTGATCAAGGGCTTGCCACACGGGGAGGTGACGTTGGAAGGCGGCGTTTTAATAGTCCTCTTCGCAACAGGATGTGCGACCGGATTGCTCCTTTTCAGCCGTCTGTTGCGATGGTTACTCGAACACCGTCATGATGCTACCCTGGCGGTCCTCATTGGCCTAATGCTTGGTTCGCTGTATCGCATATGGCCTTTTCAAATGGCCACACCTGAAACGGCGTCGTTACCCTTCAAACAGCGAGCGTTCGAGCATCACTGGCCCGCCGACGGCGGTGAAGCGCTGCAGCTTGTCGGCCTAGCGGTGATCGCTGGCGTCGCTACTTACGCGTTGGAAAAAATCGCCGAACGCTTCGCTCCCGAACTCCAATCCAATTGATAGTCGACCGGTGATGCGTCCTGCTGGCAACCACGGGACGCTCACGGCGTCCCGTGCGGTCCACTCCTCTGATCCCCACGCCCGTTTCAGTCTTCAGCGAACGTCACAACGAAACAAAAAAAGCGGGCGTGGACCACAAGGTAAAATCCACGCCCGCCTGAGTTGTCTCGTGCGATACAGTAAGGTGATCAACACGAGGGGGTGACTGCCTTCGGCAGCCCGCCGGCCACCTACGGGGAATCACCCCGATGGCTGGTACAGCAATACTCCACTTGATCACCTCCTTTCCAATGAGTGCCCGCCCGAGCCGCATGCCACCAAGTCAGCCAAGAGGGCTGCGGCTTCGAGTCTGAATCGTCCCATCGCGATGCGTCCTCGCGATGCCAGGAAAGTAGCGATTGCTTTCAGCAACCACTTCTCAGTCTGCACAAACTCAGACTCCACTTCAAGATCGAAAGTTCGCTGCGACAGCATTTTTTTAAAATCAGACCGCTGGTAGAAGATGGTGCAGCGGGTCTGTTGTCGGCAGGTTCACCGCTACCGCTATCTGGCTTCGGCTAACGCTCTGCCCAATAATCGATCACCAACACCCCATCTTCCGCCAGATGAGGGCGCAATACCTCAACGAACGCTTGATGGGCAGGATGCGGAAGATAAGCAGCGCGATCCGCTTCGCTGCGGAACGTCACTAAGAAACAATGGGTGAACCCGCGATCGAGGCCTTCCGGGCTGTTATTCGTCCCATATTCGAAGTCGAGCGATTTGAGGGATTTTCGCCGGCAATTGCCGAAACGCATCGACGACCTTTTGAATGTCTTCTGCCGACGAAGCTTCCTTGAATTTGAACAAGACCACATGCCGCAATACCTTATCCTTCTGCTGCTCTCCCTGCTGCATCGTAGCTCCCATTCCGATTGCCGCTAACAACAAAACGCCACTCACGATGGACAGAACCTTGCCATTCTTTGCCATGGATACGATTCTCCAACACGGAAAGACTACTGAAATTCAACGCCTAAAACTGAGCAGGCATCTTACCCGCGGATTGGTCGGGGGCAACTGGATGCGTCGATCGCTCCTCGTCGGCGAGCTCGTTCACGCTGCTATCGACGCATTGTAGCAACCGGTGCCCTCGAAACATCCCCGTACATCCTTTTCATTCGACCTCGACAGGCTGCACGAGCCGCAACACGTTTCCCGGCTGGACCATCTGCTGCGGCAGATCCGCACTGGACCAACTACTGTACCGACCATCCCCCCAATGCACCTCGATCCTATCCGGCATGGACGCGTCGCCCAACCCAATGGACAGCCGAGAACCGAAATGGCTCTGATATCCTCGTCCCGAACGCACCTCGGTCGAGTAAACCCACGGGCCATGACGCAGCGTTACGCGGGCGCCGACGGCCGAGCGGTTGACCCAGTGTCCCTATCAGATCGATGCCTATCGAACGACGGCCAGGGGCAGTGACGATTTTCCAAAACTCGCGCCCGAGCACCACACTGCAGGACGACCACGTCCACATCGCCATCCAAATCGAAATCCTCGCACGCAGCACCGCGAGAGCTCCCCACCATTGCACCTCCCTCCTCGAGAAAGGCGCCCCGGTGCAAATCGCAGGCCCCCCTGATCGATCATCACCACATCCTCAACGGCGAAATCCGTTCCCGGCTCAAGCTGCTTCGCCTGCCGCAAGAAATGACCATTGCAAATCAACGCATCTAGATCACCATCGTTGTCCACATCAAACAGAGCAGCCGTCCAATTCACATGAGGAGCGACCATGGCACCGATTTGCGTTCGCCGTGCCGCATCCTCGTAAACCCCTCGGTCCAAACTGAGGAACAGCATGGGCCATTGCCGCGTGTAATCGGTAACGAGAAAGTCGTCGTATCCATCGCCGTTCAAGTCGGCAGCGTCGACGCCCATGCTTCCATTGGCCGCCCCGGTAGCATCCAATGCCACTCCCCACACGAAGGCCGATTCGACGAACCGCCCCGATCCGTCGTTTTCAAAAAGATGATTCGGCATCCCATCGCAGCATACGAACAGGTCGACGTCACCATCGCGGTCGAAATCCCCAGCAATCGACCCCATACTGGGCCCCGCCACCAGCCCAATCCCCGACTCTCGACTGGCATTGCGAAACGTACCGTCTCCTTGATTCACATACAGCGAGTCGGCAAGATGCGGAAAATCCTTCGGACCAGGGGGATAGGGGAACGCTCCGGGCGCCACTTCTCGATGGCGTTCCAAGGTGAAATCAACGTAGTTGGCGATAAACAGATCCAGATCGCCATCCCCATCGACATCGGCAAAATTGATGCCAGCACTGAACCTCTGCTCGTCGTCTATCCCCGCCGTGCCGGTCACCTCAGTGAACGTTCCATCCCCGTTGTTGTGCAACAAGGTATTCTTACCGTAATTGCTGATGGCGAGATCCGGGAATCCATCGTTGTCGTAGTCCGCCGCGGTCACCCCCAGCGAATAGGCGCGGACATCGGCTCGGGACATCGCCGAAACTCGAGAAAACGCCAGCCCCGAGCGACTGATGTTGCGGAACATCGCATTGCCCGGGATCGATTGGCCGGCAACTTCCCCGCTCTGCAGAGGATGGCCGTTGCAGAAATAGACATCCATGAGTCCGTCGAGGTCGTAATCGAGGCTGGCCACGCCAGCGCCCATGAATTCGACTAGGAACTGCTGACCGGTCGCCCCATCCTCATGCACGAAGTCGATGCCCGACTGATCGGTGACATCACGGAACAGCCCTTCGCCCGCATGCCCCTGGCGCTCACTCCGCCCGGCTTGCCAACTGACCACCCCTGCCAGCAACCAGGGAATAGTTAACAACCGATGCCACCTCACGGTCCGCTTGCGATTCACCATTCGGTTCCTTGCCCACCTGAGGACGACTGATCACCCGGATTCATGATAGCGAACCATCATTCTGTAGCGGTGGTCGCGGGAATCCATCCGAAGTGGATGCAGCCCTGGCGGACGCCACTGGTCGCCGGCTGATCGGCAACAAACAGCCGGTCCTCCCATCCGGCCCGCCGGTGCGCCCGGCGCACGGCCTCGACCAACGTTGCTGGAGCGTTGGCAACAACAATAGAGCGATACCCAGCCGTAAGAGCCGCCAAATCATTTCCCGAATCGCCTGCGAATACCACTTTTTCCGGCGCCACCCCGCGAGCCTCCACCCACCACTGCACGGCAGCGGCTTTGGAGATCCCTTGAGGCAAGAAGTCGATCAACCCGCGGCCGTTGAACGGATCGACGCTATGTACCATGGAAAACGGCGCGTCGACCGAGATGAGATGGTTGTGAAGGCGCTGCACGAGCTCGTGCAGTGCGGCCGACGGCGCATAGTAGCTGAGCTTGAACTCTCCTTGTTTTTCCGCCTCCTGCAGCTGCAACTCACCAAATCCCCCCAAGCTTTCCCGCAACGCCTCCACCGACATGGCGACGATGCGATTCTGTAAAAAATGGCGGTAGGCCGAGTCCTTTTCGTACGTCCCCTGCGGCTGCCGACGGTAAATCGATGTTCCTACATCGCACACGATCCAATCGGGCTGTGGCAGACCATATTCCTCGATCGCTCGCAAGACGGATTCCAAGTGCCGTCCGGTAACGTACACCGGTTCGATGCCATGCACTGGCAACTCCTCGTGCAAGCGTTTCAAATCGGCGTGGTTTTGCGCGTTATGCGGAAGAGGAATCAACGTACCATCCAGGTCAGTTGCCAGAATCTTCACCGTCAAACTTTTCGTATCCAGGGGAAAGTAAACGACCGTCGTCGAATGGGCTGCGTTTCTATCCGCGCTCTATACACGGTTCAGCCACAGAATCTGGTAAGGTTCGAGCACCACGGGCTCGGCCGTGCCATAGGTGCGTTTGCTGATCGCATCCTCGAAGAATCGGCCCAAGCCGGCGGTGCGCAAGATGTTGCCTTCGATGCCCTGCGGATCCGGCGAAAAATTCGCCAACACGACCAAGCGGTGCCCATCGTGCAAGCGCACGTAGCCCAACAGGTGCTCGTTACCGGTGGAAATCAGTTCCATGTCCTGACCGGCCAACGCCGGTAGCTCTTTGCGCAACTGAATCAACCGCTGCGTCGATAAGAAAATCCGCTTGCGAATCGACCCTTCCCCCGAATCGATATGGTCATCCAGGGACTGCAAGTATTCCCAGCGCATTCTGGGACGGTGAATCCACCGCGTATCTCCCGCCTTAGCCGGATCGCGCACGAAATCGTAATCGTTGAGCATCCCCCATTCTTCTCCCAGGTAGAGTAGGGGAATACCGCCGATGCTCAACGAGATCCCATGCAATAGCAACATGCGGCGGATGGCAAGCTCTTTCTTCTGTTCGTCATTCTCTTCAATCGCTTGCTCCAAACCGGCCAGCGACGCCATTGTTCCGGAGATGCGCATGTCGCCGGTCTCCCGATTCTCCTGGAACGGCACGCCTCGGGCGAACGAACCGGGAAACTGCCCGGTGTAGAATTGGTTGAGAAAACGACGATGGTCGTAGGCATTGATGCCGATGGCCGCGGCATCATTATCGTCAAACGTCCAACCGATATCATCGTGGCACCGCAAATAATTGACCCAGGCGGTATGCGGGGGCAAGCGATGCCGATGGCTGAGCGTCCGCGCCAGCAGCGATACCTTGCGCGTCGCCAGCGATTCCCACAACAGGGCCATCAACGTCGGATTGTAGGAAATCTGGCATTCCTGAGACGAGATATACCGCACCACATCATCCGGATGCACGATGGCTTCCGATTTGAAAAGCAAGCCGGGGGCGGCGATGCGGGCGATGCGATTGAAGGCTTGGATCACCAAATGGGCCTCCGGAAGGTTCTCACAAGGCGTCCCCAGTTTCTTCCAGATGAACGCCACCGCATCCAACCGCAAGATGTCCACCCCCGTGTTGGCCAAGAACAGCATCTCTTCGGCCATCGCCCGAAACACCGCGGGATTGGTGTAGTTCAAGTCCCACTGGAAGCTGTTGAACGTGGTCCACACCCAACGTTGCATCCCATCATGCCAGGTGAAATTGCCGCGGCGCACGGTGGGAAAGATCTCGCGCAACGTCCGTTCGTACTGATCCGGCATCGTGCGATCGGGAAAAATGTAATAGAACTCCTGATACTCGCGATCCCCGGCCTGCGCCAGCTTGGCCCACTGATGATCATCCGAGGTGTGGTTCAACACAAAATCGAGCACCAGAGAGATACCCGCTGCACGCAGGTCCGAAGCGAGCGTTTGCAGGTCCTCGAAGGTTCCCAACCGCGGGTCGACCGACCGATAATTGCTGATCGCATACCCACCGTCATTGTTCCCAGGCCGCACGGCGAACAGCGGCATCAGATGGAGGTAGGTCAGCCCTAGGCGTTTGAAGTAATCGACGTGCTCTCGCAATCGGTGCAGATTTTCGGCAAACAGGTCGACATATAGAGCCCCCCCGGCCATCTTCTCGGACAAAAACCAATCGGGATCATGGATGCGGTGCTCGTCGACCTCGCGCAATGGCTCTGGGCGTGCCAGCCAACCGGCCGCAGCGGTGAGCAGCACTTGTTCGAGATGGTAAAAAAAGTCGTATCGTGAGCCGTACAACTGGAGCATAATGGCGAATAAGGCTGGCCAATGCTGCTCCAATCGCAACTCGAATACGTGTCGGGTGGCTGCGTCGGCCCCTTGCGCGTCCCAGAACTGCTCCAGTCGAGGGCGCAGCCGCTGCAAGCTCAGATGGGCTTGAAACTCTTGCTCGCCCATTTTCTGCAGTTGAAGTCGATTGTGCATCCACTCGATCATTCGGAGTCGTTCGGTATGACGATCTGGTCTAAGAAGTTGTAATAGTCGATTCCCTCCAAGATACCGGCGGCATGCCCTGCCTGGGCGAAATAGATGCGCGGCCGCTTGCGCAACTTGTCCAATTCCGGACTGTAGTTCGCCACCACTACCCCGAGGGTACGCCCCAATAGCATGCCAGCATCGTTGCCCGAGTCGCCCGCCACCAGCACGCGTTCGGCCGGGAACCCCCATTTCCACAACAGGTGCCGAATCGCCAAATCGCTGCCACCGCGTACCGGAATCACGTCCAGGTACATGCCCAACGATGTAATAACCTTAGCACGCAATCCCGCTTCCCGAAGGATTTTCTTTACTTTCGCCAGACCAGGATAACACTCCGGATCGTAAGTGTAGCTGATTTTGAACTCCGATTGATGCGATTCATCCTGCGGATACACCCCCTCGACCCCCGACAGCACCTCTCGAATTTGGTCGGGTTTCCAGGCATGGCCAATCGCTTTTCGCCAGCTCAAGTCCGGTGTCAACGACTCCCCGTAATGCAGCTGCGTGCCGGCATCGGTCGACAACACGTCCGGACGCGGCAGATCGAGCTGCTGGATCAGCTCCAGGGCGCTATCCAGGCAACGACCAGTGGCGATACCGAAACCGACATGCTTATTGGCGCGAATCAAATCGACGAATCGATGCAACGATTCGTCGTCCCCCACCAACGTATTGTCCAGGTCCGTCATGATGAGACGATCGAAGTCGGGCAGACGGCGATTGGTCGTCTTGTTGGCCAGGACCGGGGCAGGGGAGTGGCGCAAGATGTCGCGCAGATCCCGCAGGTACCGCTTGGCATGGTTCGCCCACGAATAGTGCTCCCGCGTACCACGAATTCCATTCTCCGACCACTCAGCCCACTGTTCGGGCTCGGTGAGCACACGCAATAGCGCATGCTCGATTGCTTCCGCATCCAATGGATCGACCAACAATCCGCTGCGACAGTTAGCCACGATGTCGCGCGGACCACCGTCATTGGTGGCTACGATCGGCAACCCTGTGGCACTGGCCTCCAGCAGCGTCAGGCCAAACGGCTCGGTGAGCGCAGGATTGATGAACACGCCTTTGGTAGAAGCGGCCAGACGATATAGATCGGCGATGTCCGACGGGGCGTGCGACTTGGGGTAGGCCACGCTGCCATAGAGATCGTAGCGATCGATCAGATACAGGATCTGGGTAATAACTTTCTGCTGCGACTTGGGCAACTCCTCGATCGATTCGCGGGTCCCGAGCACCAGCACGAGATTGGCGATTCGCCGCAATTGCTCGCTCTCACCGTAGACCCGCACCAGCATGTCCAGATTCTTACGCTCATCCGGCCGGGCAATGGCCAGGATCATCGGCTTGTGAGGATCTCGCAGGAAACGCGCAACTTCGTTGGCGATCGGCGGAGCTTGCCAATTGGAATCGGCTGGATAAAACTCGCTCAAGTCGACCCCCGGTGGAATGACCTCCATGCGGTCCGGTTGGTAGTGGCTATAGAGCTGGTACTGGTCCACAACCTCTTGATTGGTGCTGGTGACGACCATCGACGCCGTCTCCAAGGCGATTTCCTCAGCTTCGATACGGGTGCGGAAACGGTACTTCCGCTCCAGCGCTTCGGGTTGTTGCCCGCTGGCCAACAGCCGCTGCCGCTTCACGCGCCCCAAAGAATGCCCGGTAAACACAAACGGCACGTGCAGCAGTCGAGCCAACTGGGCCCCGGCCAACCCCGCATCGGCGTAGTGCCCATGGATAATGTCCGGCAAGCCGTGGCGGCGAAAATGCGTCAAGGCTTGATCGATGAACATCTCGATGTACGGCCACAACGATTCCTTGCGCAAGTATCGTTTGGGACCGAAGGGGATGCGGACGATGCGTGCGTTCTCCGAGATCGGCTCTTCGACCTGCGCGTAGTCGTCGGCGACCCGGGGATCGATAATCTGCCGCGTCAACAGCTCCACCTCCGCCACATTGGGCTGGGTTGCCAACTCCCGCGCCAGTTCAAGCACATACTTTACCTGACCACCGGTATCGGCGTCGTAACCCAACTCAGGCTCTCGCGCTCGGATCAATCCATGGAGGCTGATCAGCGTAATCTTCAGGTTGCGTGACCGCGTGTAGGGAATCTGTTCATGCGCTTCGTTTGTCGACGCTTGAACTTCATCTTCCGTCGCCATGGAGAACCCTTGTACCATTATGCAACTCCTTAATCTGTACCATCAACGCCCCGCCGGAAGCCACTTGTCGGCTGCCCTGGCGTTGCGAACCCCAGGGACACCAGGATCATAAACGCCGTCCATGGGGCAACCGTTGAGGGATGAAAACACCGGCACTTCCTTCCAGGCAAAACAGCATGCCCCCGGGCCCGGTGATCGTCGGGCGACCACCGTGACGGCGAAAAACCACCACCAGCCATATCGTAGATCGAGGCGAGGAAGGAAGGGGACCGTTCAGCGTTCCATGCCGCCGCGGCTTGACGGGGGCACCTGGGGCAACCCCTGATCGGCAATTTGTGTTCCAATATCCGCATTACAACTGATCGCGTGGCCCAACTCGCATGCGGCCGTCGGAGCCGTCAATGAGTTCCAGTGGTGCGTACCGTTGTATTGTACAGATTAATCCAGGGGCGCGAATCGCCGCTGCCGTTGGCCCGACATTCGCCTCCGCGACGCCTTCCGCCGAGGCCCAAGTTGTGCAAAGATTGCAGGCCAGTGAAAGAGACGGACTACCATGTTCTTCCAGTACCACCGGTACTGCTTCAGGCCGTGAGCCCGGCCGATCAACGACACCATCTCTCGATGGTTGAGCAGACGGCCCGTTGGAAACAATGCAGGCGTTCCCCCCCTCGGCAACTCTAGCTTGGTGCACCGATGAAACGACAAAACATTGCCGATTTGCAACCTCGTGAGCAAGTGGATGAGGTTTACCGAGTCGCGGACAAACAAGTCCGAGCCAACCGCCAAGGCAACGACTACCTGCTGTTGCAATTGACCGATCGCACGGGGAACATCAGTGGACTGAAATGGAACGCTGGCCAATCGCTGTACGAAACTTTTCAAAAAGGAGACTTTCTGAGAATCGTCGGCAATGCGCAATTGCACAATGGGACGATGCAGATCCTTGTTCAAGACCTGGAGGTCGTACCTCCCGACAGCGTCGACCCGGCCGATTTTTCCAAGACCCATCCAGAACAAATCGATGCCTGGATGAACGAACTACACTCCATTCTCGCCCACGTGCAGCAGGAGGACTTGCGGGCCATCCTCGACGATTACCTGCAGGATACCGATTTGCTCGAGCGGTTGCGCCGCGCACCGGCAGGTATCAAGACACACCATGCCTTCGAAGGGGGGCTGTTGCGCCACGTACTCGATTTGCTGCGTGTGGCCCAAGCCATCGCGCCGTTGTACCCGCAGTTGGACCAAGAAATGCTGCTGGTCGGAGTGTTCTTGCACGACTTGGGAAAGCTTGACGAGCTCAGCTACGACGGTGACATGACCTACACCGACAGCGGCCAACTTATCGGCCACCTGGTTCAAGGAGCGGCGGACTTGCAGGTCCGTGCGTTGCGCCTTGGCCAACAGCGAGGTCGGCCTCTCGACGCCCAGGTGCTGTGGCGTTTGCAACACATGATCCTCAGCCACCATGGCCAATTGGAACACGGCAGCCCCAAAGTCCCCATGACAATAGAGGCGATCGCCTTGGCGTACATCGACGACCTCGACGCAAAATTGAATGCCGCCACCGACATCATCGCCGCCGATCGCAATAGCGATAGCAACTGGACTGCCTTCGTCCCCATTCTCGGCAGGAAACTGTTCAAACCCTCCCTTTCCAAATCACCGCCTCCCACCTGACGCGGCCAGACGGCAAGGCAGGAAGGCCGCCGGGTATCGCCTTGCCCATTTCGGCTATAATGGAAGTCGAGTTGCCAGACATGTCCTTCCGTTTTTTCAGGAAATATGCCATGAATCGCATCGTCCTGGCTATCGTAGTCGCATTGATCGTTTACTCTGTCTGGATGCGGATCCCCGCCTTCAAGGACGACACGCAGAATCCCGATTCCGCTGCTGCGGCGGGCTTCGAAAGCGGTGACCAACCGCCAATAGCCGACGAAGTAGTGACGTCAAGCAAAGCCGAGGACGTTGCAACCGGTCCATCCGAAACGGATGACGACCAACGACTTTCCCCCCGCACCGATCCTCTCGTCATGGTGGCAGCCGACCTGGACGGCGATAACGGCCCCACTGAGGCTGAGACCGGCGAGAGCCAGAACTTCCCCATCGCAGAAGCGTCCCAACGTGCATCAACCTCGCACCGCAATTCCGCGGCGGGTGAAAGCAATCTGGAAGTGGAAAACTCCGTTGCCAGCAAGGAAGCATCCCCATCACCTCCTTCCTCAAAAGACCTAAGCACAGCCATGTCCAACTCTACAGAACCCAGTGCGAAGTCTTCTTCAGCGGCAAACCCTACGGTTCGAATAGCCAAGCAGTACAACCCGCTGTCTCCCGAAGAGAAACGGATCATCTGGTACAAGGGCACCGAGTTTCCAGGAACGGGAGAGTATGAACATAACAAACGGAAGGGAACCTACATTTGCCGCCAATGCAATGCCGTGCTGTATCGGAGCGACGACAAGTTCGAGAGCGGTTGTGGCTGGCCCAGCTTCGACGATGAGGTCAAAGGGGCCGTCAAACGGGTCCCCGACCCGGACGGTGTGCGCACGGAAATCGTGTGTGCCAACTGCGGTGGCCATCTAGGCCACGTGTTCATTGGAGAAGGTTTTACCCCGAAGAATACGCGACACTGCGTGAATTCGATTTCCTTGCGATTCATCCCCGACGGCAAACCCATCCCGCCGATGATCGTGCTGGAGGAGAAAGCTCAGCAGGGCTCGCAGCCGCGATCGGGATCTCAGTCGTCCCAGACCACCGACCCGCCGCCGTCGACCAGCAATCAGTAGCCCTGTCATCGCCGGAACACAGCTCGGTACAAGTGGCGCTATCATTCACGTGGCGTGCTGGCGATCGGCGGGCCACGGTCGCTCGCCTCCACGCCCCGTTCCTCGCGGCGGTAAATGCGCATTTCCCCCCGGCGTCGGGAACGAGCCGACAACCCGGCCATCACTTCCATCAGGCGACGACCGCCTCGGCTCCGACGCCTTTTAGCCCCGCGATCGCCGCCTGCGCGAAGCTCGCTTCAACAAAGGCAGCTCCTCTTTCACGGCAAAGACGGTCGGCTCACGGGGAATCTCCGCCCAATTCAATTTGCCAACCAACTCCCACGGATGACAGGGAGCACGGGTAGGCACCATGCCCAACGTCCACGCCAGATAGCCCACTAGCGCCTCAGGCGCAACTCCCTGCTCCCGCAGGGTGCTCAAGCGAGTATCCCCATGTCTCTTCGCCAGGCGGCGACCATCCGAGCCAACGATCAAGGGTACATGAAAATACTTCGGTGCCCGCCACTCCAATGCCTCCAACAGCATCAATTGCCGAAACGTACTAGGTATCAAATCGGCCCCTCGCACGACCTCGGTAATACCAAAATCGTGATCGTCAACGACCACCGCCAACTGATAGGCGGGAGTATGGTCACGTTTGGCTACCACAAAATCGCCAAGTTGCTGAGCCAACTGGGCCTCCTGCCGTCCGTACACCCCATCATGCCACACGCAGTGGCGATCGGGCATCGAAAATCGCCAGGCGCACTCAGCGGCGGTCGACTCCTTGCCGGACCGCTGGCGACAAGTTCCTGGGTAGATTACCCCCTCCAAGGGCACCATCCCTTGCTCATGAGGAGCGCTGGCGGCCGCGGCAATGTCCGACCGTGTGCAGGTGCAGGGGTAGAGCCATCGCTTAGAAGTCAATACCTGCAATACTTGCGCATAACGGTGCAAACGATTCGTTTGCACCACGACGCCAGTGGGCGTGCCCTTGCCGGCGACGACTCGTTCATCAATCGATCCCTTGTCTGTGTGGATAAGGCCACGAGGTTCCCCCGCCTCGCTCGCCTCCGCGGCGTCCGGGCCCGATTGTTCAGGGGTTAGGTCCCAGTCGAGCCCTAACCACTCGAAGTCTCGCAACGTCTCGGCCACGGCCCACGGCTTGACGCGGGGGGAATCGATGTCCTCGATCCGCAGCAAGACCTGACCACCCTGCTGGCGCGCCGACAACCAGGCCAGCAGAAATGATCGGGCGTTGCCGACGTGCAGGGCACCGGTCGGAGAAGGAGCCAAACGCCCGATTACTGCCGGGCGCTCTTCTGTTGCGGCTGCCATATCTGGAACTCGGTTGGCCATTGATCTTGCGGACCAGCGTCCGTTGTTTCTCGATGAACTAGCCGCCAATCGGCCCAATTCACATCCGGAAAATGCACGTCTCCTTCAACATCGGCAAGCACTCGCGTGATCCAGAACTCGTCGCACCGCCGCCACACCTGGTCGTAGAGCCGTGCACCACCCACCACCATGATGTCCCGCCCATCTTCCACGACCTGCTCCACCTGGCGTAGATCATGCACCACGTCGATTTCCTCCGGCCAATGACCGGGAGGCGGGTGATGGGTCAGCACCACCGTCTGCCTACCAGGTAAGGGCTTGCCGATCGACTCGAACGTACGCCGTCCCATCAGCAGGCAGTGGCCCATCGTCATTCGCTTGAACCGTCGCAGATCACTACTCAATCGCCAAGGCAATTCATTGTTTCGCCCGATGACTCCGTTCTGGGCCACAGCAGCTACCAAAATCCACCGCCGATGCCTGGCCGCCGTAGACCGCGGAGCATCAGCACCTTCTCTCATCATGATCCTCACCTAGCCCGCGTCTCCCATCCACGCCCAACTTCTCCTCGCTTCCCCTCGCATCAAACACCCCTCGCATCAAACACCCTTCGCATCAAACTCCCTTCGCATCAAACTCCCGTTCACTTCATACTTCTGTTCGCTACAAAGTTCCGTTCGCTACAAACTCTCGTTGGCTTCAAATCATCGTTCTCTCCGAGCTGACTTCTCGTCCTTGCACGCGGTGACCTATTTCCCACCCTCCCGCACCGCTTTCCCACCCTCCCGCACCGCTTTCCCACCCTCCCACACCGCTTTCCCACCCTCCCGCACCGCGGGAGGGTCGCGAGTAATGCGAGCGGGGAGGGATCGAGCGGGAAGGGATCGAGCAGGGAGCAGGGAGCGGGCAACAGGGAACAAGCCGCAGGTGTCGCCCCACCCCCCGCACCAACCTCATACCGCCACTGGGGCAGGAATTTTTGGATGCGGATGATAATCTTCCAACTGAAAATCCTCGTACTGAAAATCGACCACGCTATCGGGAACTCGTCGGATCACCAGCCGCGGCAGGGGCCGCGGTTCGCGCTGCAACTGCACCCTCGCTTGTTCCAGATGATTGTTGTACAAGTGCACATCGCCGAAGGTGTGCACGAACTGGCCTGGCTGGAGACCAGTCGTGGCCGCCATCATCATCGTTAGTGCGGCATAGGAGGCGATGTTGAAGGGGACTCCCAAAAAGACATCAGCACTACGTTGATAGAGTTGGCAACTGAGCTTTCCCTCGGCCACGTAGAACTGAAACAAAGCATGGCACGGCGGCAAAGCCATTTGATCCAACTGACCTACGTTCCAAGCACTGACGATCAAACGTCGGGAATCGGGATTGGTGCGGATTTGGTTCTCCACCTCTACCATTTGGTCAATCACCCGACCATCGGCGGCTTCCCAGCTTCGCCATTGCTTGCCATACACCGGACCGAGATCCCCCTTCTCATCGGCCCACTCATCCCAGATGGTCACTGCGTGGTCATGGAGAAACTTCACGTTGGTATCGCCGCGCAAGAACCACAACAGCTCCACCAACACGCTCTTGAAGTGAACTCGTTTGGTCGTCACCAGCGGGAAACCTTGGGACAGGTCGAAGTGCAATTGACGACCGAACAGGCTCCGCGTCCCCACGCCCGTCCGATCCTCTTTTGGTACCCCGCGTTCAACGATTTCCCGCAACAGATCCAAGTACTGTTTCATGATCGCTCATCGGATGGCTACAAAGATTCAAACGCCGTATCGCGGTGCTTATTCTACTCGACTTCCATGGCCTGACGAGGCGCAACCGCGGCGGCGAGGATCACACGGAAGGCATCTTCCATTCAATGCTGTGCCCCCTGTCGGTAGCCGTCCCCACGCGCCGCGTGAAGGGGGCCTCCGTCGTAGCCAACGCGGAAAGCCTGATGAACAAGCGGATGCACGCGAGACGGAGCAGGCCGGCTGGCTCGCTCACGTCAACTCCTGGCCGCGTTATCGTGAACGGTGGCCACACGGTGCTATCCCTGAAAAAAATCAACGTGTCAACAGTTTCCGTAGCGGGCGGCGTATGCACCACCAATAGGCCCCTACACCCCCACCTCACTCCAGGGAAACAGGGGCAGGCAGCAATAGCGAGTCGGAAGAAAAAGACCACGGTCACGAGGAGGGCGGCACCAGGGAACTCCATGTCCAATGCCGATCACTGGTCACACTCACCCCTGCCGGGGAAAAGCCAAAGCCGGTCACGATGTCCCGAATTTCGGCCACCGTCAGTGCCGCCAAAAGCGATTGTCGGAACAACTGCTGGGCCGCTGGCGGTTCGGCGCCGGTGTACCGTTGTACCAATTGTTCCACCGTATCTTGGTCAGCCGGACGAACCAGATCCCGGACGAAGATTCGACCACCAGGGCGTAGCACTCGCAGCATCTCCGCCACCGCTGCTTCCGGATCGGGTAAATGGTGCAGCAGACTGTTGGACATCACCACATCGAACATGGCATCGGCCATCGGCATCTGGCGACAGTTGCAGTGACAAAGTTCGATTCGGTGTTCGAAGCCAGCAGTGGCCACATTGATTCGCGCCACCTCGAGCATCGCTAGTGCGGCATCGGCGCCCATGACGCGGCAATCAGTATGCTGCTGGCACAACTCGACGGGAATCCGAGCGGTGCCGATACCCACGTCCAAGACATCGGGACCTGGCAGTCCTGCCGCCAATAAATCACGCACGAACTGGCGGTTCACCTCATCGTGATCCATCTCGTCATAGCATAGGGCTTCGTCGGGATCGTCCATCCATTCTGGTTCAAGCACTCGCTCCAGCATCACCCCACTCCGCTGATCTGAGCAGTGGATTCTACATTACCCGAACCGCCCGGTGACGTAATCTTCCGTCTCTTTCAGATGGGGCTTGGTAAAGATTTGGCTAGTCTCCCCGTACTCGATCAGACGGCCCAGGTACATGAATGCCGTATAGTCGCTGATCCGAGCCGCCTGCTGCATGTTGTGCGTAACGATCAGTATCGTGTATTCGCCACGAAGGTCTTGGATCAAGTCCTCGATTTTGTTCGTTGCCAGCGGATCCAGCGCCGAACAGGGCTCATCCAGCAGCAACACCTCCGGATCGCTAGCGATCGCCCGCGCGATGCACAACCGTTGCTGTTGCCCTCCCGACAGACTCAATCCGCTCTCGTGCAGCCGATCGCGTACTTCATCCCACAAGGCGGCTCCACGCAACGAATGTTCACACACCTCGCGCAACGTCTGGCGATCGCGCACGCCATCGATGCGAAGAGGATAGACGACGTTCTCGAAGATGCTCATGGGAAACGGATTGGGTTTCTGAAACACCATCCCCATCCGCTTGCGCAGAGCGATGACGTCGACCCCCGGCGCTAGGATCGATTCTCCCCCCAAGAGAATATCCCCGGACACGGTGAGCCCGTCGATCAGGTCATTCATGCGGTTGACACTGCGCAGCAGCGTTGACTTACCACAGCCGCTCGGTCCCACCAGAGCCGTTACTTCGCCCTTGGGAATCGGCATGGTGACGCCATGCAGGGCCTGCTTCTTGCCGTACCACAAGCTAAAATCCTGGATCTCGACCGCCGGTTCTGCTTGGAGAACGCGTTCATGGATAACGGCTTCGACAGGTTTCCCCGCAGCAATGGCCTCTAATCGCGACTCTCCTCGGCGATCACTCTTCATCTCTTGATTCATCGGGTTCACTCGTGCGAGATTCATGTCCCTAGCATGTCTGGCCAAGATCGGATTGACAAGACTGCCGACACCCTCCTTCATAAAATCCACATACTTCTCCAACGCCCCCTAGCCAGGCAGCGTGTAGATCCCCCTTTTCGCCCGCGCGTTCCAGTTCCTTAGTTTCCCTTTTTGATGCCGTCGAGGTAGTGATCATAGCCGATCTGCGCGTTTCGTAACGCCTGATTCACAGCGTTCAGGACTATTTTTCGTTCTCCGGTAACCTTGTTAGTTGGGCAACGCCGAGAGGAAACCTGGCAACGATGCCCCTACCGGCACCATAAACCGCCACAGCGCAGGCGCGATGCGTCATTTCTCCATCATTAGCACTGCTTTCGTCGCTGCACGGTTGAGCCAGCTGGGGGAAACCACTAGACTCGACAACTGGCCCCACTTCGCGTCTCGTAGCCAACCGTGATCATGGATTCGAACGTACCACCGTTCTCTATCGGCAGGATCCCAACCGTCGATCTCTCCGGCACCGCACATTTCTTGGAGGATGTGCTTGATGGCTTGCGACAGAAACCGAAGCGGCTGGCGAGCAAGTATTTTTATGACCATCGCGGTTCGCAACTGTTCGATGCCATCTGCGGGCTCGACGAATACTATCTGACGCGAGCCGAATCGGAAATCATGGAGACGTACGCCGACGAAATGGCGATCCAGATCGGTCGGCGGGTGATGCTCGTCGAGTACGGCAGCGGCAGCAGCGTCAAGACGCGGCAACTGCTCGACGTCCTCATCGATCCGGCGTGCTATGTGCCTGTCGATATTTCGGAAGACCACCTGCTTCAAACTGCCGAGGAACTGGCCCGCGCGTATCCGGATATCGAAATCGCCCCAGTTTGCGCAGATTTTTCGCAGCCCTTTGACCTCCCACCCGTGGCAGCGGCCTACTCGCACATCGCCGTCTACTTCCCTGGCTCGACGATCGGCAATTTCACCGCATCCGCTGCTCGGCGAATTCTCCGGCAGATCGCTGGGCAGGTCGGTCCCGGCGGCGGGCTGCTTATCGGGATCGACCTGCACAAGTCAAACGAAACCATCGAGCGGGCGTACAATGATGCGGCTGGAATCACCGCGGCCTTCAACAAAAACTTGTTGGTGCGCATCAACCGGGAACTCGACGCGGACTTCGATATCGACCAATTCGACTACCGGGCCCGCTACAACATCGAACAACAACGCGTGGAAAGTTTTTTGATCAGCAATAGTCGGCAATCGGTAACCGTTGCCGGAGAACAGTTTATCTTCGACGCGGGCGAACCGATACTCACCGAATACTCGCACAAGTACACCATCGATGGGTTCGCCAATCTAGCGTCACCTGCCGGTTGGGCCATCCACAAGGTGTGGACGGACCGGCAACGGTTGTTCGCCGTCGTGCACATGGTTGTCGAATCCGACCCCCCGTTGCAAGCATCCGAGCCGGATCGATGATCCTCAATGACGTGTGGAAATCATTTGGTCAGCGGCAAGTCGTGCAGGCGATCGACCTGCACCTGCAACGAGGAAAAACCTACGCTCTGATCGGCCCCAGCGGTTGTGGCAAAACAACTCTGCTCAAGCTAATGATCGGGCTCACATGGCCGGACCGCGGGACCATTTCGCTCGATGGCATGACTCTCAATCGCGAAAACGTGCGGCAGTGGCGGATGCGATTTGGATACGTCATCCAGCAGGGCGGGCTCTTCCCGCACCTGACCGCATGGAAAAACGTCACCTTGATGGCAGAGGTCCTCAAGCGACCGCCGGACAAGATTCGCCAACGCGTGGCCGAACTCGCCCAGTTGGCGGACATGAACGAGGAAACGTTGACGCGTTATCCAATCCAACTGTCCGGCGGCCAACGACAGCGGGTCAGTCTCATGCGCGCCCTGATGCTCGACCCCGAATTCCTCCTGTTCGACGAACCTCTTTCCGCCTTGGATCCCATGATTCGCGCTGAATTGCGTCAGCAGCTTAAACACATGTTTGCGACCCTCCACAAGACGGTCGTGTGGGTAACGCACGACCTGTACGAAGCGCGGTACTTCGCCGACGAGGTCATTTTGATCCATGGCGGGCGGGTGGAACAACGAGGATCGCCGGAAGAGTTGATCCGCAACCCTGCCACTCCCTTCGCGCAGGAGTTTGTTTCGGCGCAGCTCTCTCTGGTGGAGAAAGCGTGATGGCCCGCTGGTGGATTCTCCTGGCGATCCTGTTGGCACTGGCCCTCATCCCCGTAGAAAGCCCGTTCCGCGGCGTGCAAATCGGCTCCAAGAAGTTCACGGAGAACGTCATCCTGGGTGAGATGATGATGCAACTGGTTCGCAGCACCGGAGTCCCGGCCCGGCACCAAGCGCAGATGGGCGGTTCCAGCCTGCTGTTCCAGGCCCTACAGACCGGAACCATCGATGCCTACCCCGACTACACGGGTACCGTCCGCCTCGAACTCCTGTCGCGCCACAACCTGGCGGACGACCAGGCCGTGCGCGACCATCTGGCGAACATGGGCATCGTGATGAGCCGCCCTCTCGGATTCCATAACGGGTACGCGCTGGGCATGCTCGAACAGCGAGCCCGGGAGCTGGGCATCGAAACGATTTCCGACCTCCTCGCTCACCCGGATTTACGGCTGGGACTTACAAACGAGTTCGTCAGCCGCAGTGACGGATGGCCGCGTCTCAAGCAACATTACGGCCTGCCGCACGAGGTGATCGCCCTCGATCACGATATCGCCTACCGCCAGTTGGAAATGGGGCTGATCGATGTCATGGACGTTTACACGACCGATGCCAAAATCGCTGCGTTGGGCCTGAGGATACTGCAGGACGATCGCAACTACTTCCCGCGATATGAGGCGGTAATGCTCATCCGCAGCGATTTGCAACGACGCTATCCGGCGGCTTACCGCGGTTTGCTGCGGCTCGAAGGATGGATCGACCCGCAGCAGATGATCGCACTCAACGCCCAGGCCGAGGACAGCTCCTTGCCCGAGGCTGTCATCGCAGCGCAATTCCTTGAAAAGTCGTTGGGCATCCCGATGCAAGTCTCTCAACCGTCCAGATGGCAGCGTCTGGGCAAATACACGGTCGAGCATCTCCAGTTGGTCCGCCTGTCGTTGATCCCCGCCATCTTGGTCGGCATCCCCCTGGGCACCTTGGCGTTTTACCGCCGCAGAATCGGTGCGACCATTCTGGCCGCCGTCGGCATTATTCAGACCATTCCCGCGCTGGCCCTGCTGGTCCTGCTACTGCCCGTGATGGCCGCGGCAGGCGTTACATCGAACACCCTCACCGCCGTAGTGGCCCTGTTCCTCTACAGCCTGCTGCCCATCGTACGCGGCACCTATACGGGGTTGGCCGATATCGACCCAGAGTATTCCGAGACGGCCGAAGCGCTGGGGATGCCTCCTCGCACCAGGCTACTGCGCATCGAACTGCCTCTGGCATCGCGCAGCATGATGGCGGGCATCAAGACGGCAGCCGTCATGAACATCGGCTTCGCCACGCTGGGCGCATTGATCGGTGCCGGCGGCTACGGCGTGCCAGTACTCACCGGCATCCGGAGATTCGATACCGCAGAGATTCTGCTCGGCGCGGTACCCGCGGCCCTGCTGGCACTGGCCTGCCAGTTAGCATTCGACGCTCTGGAGCGCGCGGTCGTTCCCCGCGGGTTGCGATTGAAACCATCCTCGTAACAATCAAGAATCTCCGACAAAGCGCCGAAAACGCCACTACGGCCAAGAATCCCGACTTCCCCGATGCAAACAGATACACCAGCGGAACCACGACACCCTACCATGACAACGATCGATCACCAAACGTCATTGGACGCGACCTCTGGACTGCTCAAGCGGTATCGTCAGGTGCGCGATTTCTCGGAACGGATCCGCCAACCCTTGTCGCCCGAGGACTGCATGGTCCAATCGATGCCCGATGTCAGCCCCACGCGCTGGCACCTGGCTCATACCACCTGGTTCTTCGAACAATTCGTCTTGAGCCGCGATCCCGAGTATCGGGTGTTCGACCAGGCGTACGGATTCTTGTTCAATTCCTATTACAACACCGTGGGCAAACAGTTTCCGCGTCCCCAGCGTGGCTTGATCTCGCGCCCCGGCCTGGCCGACATTCTGAACTACCGCCGGCACGTCGATTCGGCCATCGAGCAACGGTTGCAGAGCCAGGAAATTCCGGCGGAACTTTTGCCGATCATCGAAATCGGCTTGCAACACGAGCAGCAGCACCAGGAACTGATGCTCACCGATATCAAACACGTCCTGGCCTGCAATCCGACCTGCCCCGCCTATCGCCGCGCGCCGCTCGCCGACGCGACTCCGCTCCCGCCGCTGAAGTTTGTCGACTTCGAAGAGGGCATCTACCACATCGGCTACGACGGCGACGGGTTTGCTTTCGACCATGAACGCCCCAGGCACCGCGTTTTCTGCGATTCTTTCGCGATCGCCAACCGGCCGATCACGTGTGGCGAGTTCTTGCAATTCATTGAGGATGGAGGCTATCGCCGCCCAGAATTGTGGCTGTCGCTAGGTTGGCAGACCGTACAGCAAGAGGGTTGGAACGCTCCCCTGTACTGGATCCACGAAGATGGCCAGTGGCAGACATTCACCCTCGCCGGCCGCATGCCGTTGGACTTGAATCAACCGGTGTGCCATGTGAGTTACTTTGAAGCCGACGCCTACGCCCGCTGGGCCGGATGCCGGTTGCCGACCGAAGCAGAATGGGAGGTCGCCGCCGCACCGCTTCCAGTCAGCGGATTGTTTGCCGATCGCTTGCTGGCCGATGACAAGGCCATCCATCCGGTGTATCAAGGCGAGGGCGACCAGGTGCTAAGCCAGCTCTTTGGCAGCGTTTGGGAATGGACGTCGAGCCCCTACACGGCATACCCCGGCTATCGGCCTCCCGCCGGTGCCTTAGGGGAATACAACGGCAAGTTCCAGTGCAATCAGTTCGTGCTGCGCGGCGGTTCTTGCGCCAGCCCCAGCGAACATCTGCGAGCCACCTACCGCAACTTTTTTCCACCCCATGCACGTTGGCAGTTCAGCGGAATTCGCCTGGCTAGTTCTCCTTCCACTTCCAACGACCGCTGATCACTCTGCCCCGCCTCACCACCAACTCCCTTCCCCCGTAGTGGAACTCGCCAGAGTTCTCTCAACACGTAGTGGCACTCCCCAAAATCCCGTGCCCCACGGCGGAACTCACCAGAACCCCGATGCCCTAGCTCACCCCCTATTGTAGGGGCTCGCCAAAATCCTCTCTCCCGGTAGTGGAACTCGCCAGAGTTCCCTCAACACGTAGTGGCACTCCCCAGAATTCCCATGTCATAACCTCACCGCCACAATTCCCTTGCCATCCAGGGCTCCACAACAGCCGAGCCGACAGGGCTTTTTTTCTGGTTACTGGCTGCCACCTTCCGATCGACGGCCGGGTAGTCCAGGTACTCCATCACATCGCGGCCTCAACTCATCCCCATGGCCTCACTTCCCCGTCTAGTTCTTGGCGTACTTTCGGACACCGGAAATCCAGCCGGCGTAGGCTTCTTCGGTTCGTTTGGCGAGGTGGAGCAGCCGCATTTTGCCTCGAACCTGGTCCATCAGCCTCGGTGTTTTGACTTCAGCATTCTGTATAACATTCATCTGCATAATTCTCAACCAGTCTGTATAACCCCTCGCGGCAAGAAGCCGGGAAGCCGGTGACCAAAAGATTGACCGCCTGCCCCAAGTCTGCTACCATTTTATACAGCACTAATAGACGGCCACCCACTGTGGCCGAATCTGTCTAATAATAGTTCGTCGCCCTGAATGACTGTTCGTTTGGCGGCCTGCTTTGGGATGGAATGTTTATCCGGCTGTCGCAATGGGTGCGCGGTCTTGCGTTGAAACATTGTTCGGCGGTTCACGCCAATTTGCTTCGGTTGCGTGTTAGCGTACTGCAATGATTCACGATCGCGGTTGGAACGTGAATGCGTGATTCAGGCCGAACCGTTTTCGCCAATCCCGGTTCGCGCTTCGGAACGACTTGCCGCAGCAATGGGCTGACCGGCTGAATCATCAATCCCTGCCGATGTGAACATTCGCCGATGATGTCGGACTCTGCGCCGTTGCGTGTCTGCGTGAAATGTTCTTGCTCGAAATTCCCTGGACTGACGCCAGGCGGTAGAATAGGAGGATACCGTCGATGGGGATGGCGACCATACCACCACCGCAATCGGTCGACGAACAAATCGGTGCACCCAAGCGGCGATTGGGCGCGTTTTTGAAATGGACAATCACTCATCGCCGCTGGGTGACCTTGGTCGTTAGGTGCTACATGATGCGGAAGGGACGTACCTTTCGCAACAAACCTTTTTGAGAGGAGTTACCGATGTCCAAGTTATTGAGCTTTGCTGTCTGCGTGTCTTTCGCGCTCATCGGAACGCAGCCTGCGATCGGGCAGACGCAACCAACCGTCGCCGAAACAGTCATTGAAATCGAATCCTCTACTTGGGCCAGACACTTCTGGGTCTGGTACGAAACCGGGCAAATCACGAACGATGCGATCCGGTTTCGCTTGATGGACCCGGACGGTCCAACCCGGAATCCAATCAAGGACGGATTGGATCTTTTCGACGATCTCACCGGCAACACCGCGGTGAATGAGTCCGACATCTGGAACCTGCTGTCACAGGACGTCCATTCCTATGATGCGTTTCGCCACTACACTATGACGGGAAGATTGGTAACTCATTTGGACGCAACCGTTGCGGTCGATCATCTTCTGCTTGCTGCAGCTTTGCCGGAGGTCTTCACGACGGCTGTCACTGGCGACTACGTCGTATCGAAGATCGACAAAAAGAAGAAGGAGGAAAATGACGACGGCGACTCTGTCCCAGATGGCGACGGCGATGGGGTCCCCGATGAATGGGAAGAGTTCTGGGAAGACTTAAACGACGCCGTCGATGACTCAGGATTAGCTGATATCGACATCTACATCCCCGACACTATGCCCGATCCAGGAATCCCCTTTTGGCCTTTCGACAATACTGATGGTCGTCCGGGTTTTGATTGTGACGACTATGCCACAGCCATGATTAACTATTTGGAGAACGAATGGCTGGACGAGTATCCCGATGCCGAGATCTCATACCTGCACGTGTACTGGGGCGGGTTCGGGCATTCCATGGTGCTAATTGAGCAGGATGGTGTGTACTTTGTTGTCGACCCTCAAACTGGCGAAGTTGTTGGTCCGTTTAATTCTATCGACGAAGCTGAGGACGGTGTTCGTGAGATTCTCGATGACCACTATAATTACGATGAGGACGATGATGTCGTTCTCAATCCATCCGAAGACCTCGCTGGTGCCGATGCCGACATTGGGCCGTTTTATGAAGATCCAGACATTCTTGAGCAATTTGAGGAAGCACTGGAGGATGCTGGAATCGATGATGTCGATCCGTACCTTCCGAATGACGATGAGTAGGTCACTCACCGGCCAGCGTTGATCATCCACTATTTGGGCTGAGCCATCCCCAGTTTTCCGGGCGAGGTGTGCGTGGGCGCATAAAAATTGGCGGTGTCACGCAGCGCGTTATTGGGTATGAAGTTGGGTATCAACAGTCCTGATTCCAACCCAAGAACACGGAGGGAACCGCCATGGATCGTATGGAAGCCTTTAGCTGGGTCCTTACTGTATGTGCCGGTTTGCGTCTGAGTCAAGCGAAAACGCTCGGCGATTTGGTGGCCGGTGCTCTGGACGTCGGCAGGGTCAGCCTTGCCGAACTGGGCCGCCGCTTGACAGGGACTACCGCCAAGCATAGGATCAAGCGTGCGTGGCGGTTTACCAATAACCATCGTGTGCAGGTAAGTTCGGCCATGCAGGGAGTGATTCGGCAGTTGGTCCGCCCCAAGCGAAAGAAGCCATTGGTGGTAAGCATCGACTGGGTCCAGGTGCGACAGTTTCGTACGATCGCTCTGTGCGCGGCCATCGATGGGCGAGCCATTCCGCTGCTGTGGGCCAGTTATCCGGAGGAGGAATTTCACCAGCGTCAACACCAACTGGAGGAAGCCATCTTGCGGCAATTCCGGACCATGCTTCCTGATGGAGTGCGGGTAATCTTGCTGGCCGATCGAGGCTTCGGACGCACCGAGATGGCCCGTCTGTGCCAAGAACTTCGGTTTCAGTACGTCATCCGTATCGTGCCCGATGTGTGGGTGCAAGCGACTGATTACGAAGGCAATCTCCGGGACTTCCCAGTGAAAAAAGGGATCTGTCGATGCCTACGGAATGTGGCCTACCGCAAGCGAAATCCGGTTGATCACCACATTGTCATCCGCTGGAAAAAGGGACTGGCCAAGAAGCGTGACGAATGCTGGTTCTTGATGACCAATCTCCAAGGAAATGCGGTACGGATCTCAGAGTTGTTTGCCAAGCGGATGACGATCGAAGAGATGTTTCGTGACTACAAGAGCCGTCGGAATGGATTCGCTCTGCGAAACACCCAGATTCGCCGCGCCGATCGTTTTGATCGTTTGTTGCTGATTCTGGTATTGGCCTACATTCTCCTGTTGGGAATTGGCCTGCGTGCACGGCAGTTGTACTGTCCGCAAAACTGGTGCTCGAACACGCGTCAGTCTGAATGCAGTGTGTTTACGATCGGAAAGCGGATGCGCCACCATGTCGACCTGACCATCCAACAGATTATCAACGCCCTCATCCGCGCCACTCAAAACGCCGCGCCAAACTGGGGATGATTCAGCTATTTGGGAGTATGCCATGTTCAGACAAACAATCTGTGTGGTGCCACTTGTGTTGGCACTCTTGGCGACATTCAATTGTGAGACGTCGATGGGAGCACGACTCATAAAGATACGTGTTTACGTTGACGGTCAAGTGATTCTCGAAGGATCAATGAGCGACGATGGTAGCCGCGATGCAGATGAGGTGTGGAGATTACTCGAGCAAGGAAGCAAGGAAAAGAAGAAATGGGCTGCACTTCGCGAAACAGAACATTTCGATGCAGCCGCGCTAAAGCCCGATGGGGGGAATGAGAGCCGCTTTCACTTGCATGTCCTAGGCGACCGCCAGATTACACTTTCGGTTGCTTTCGGTGGTAAAGCATACGTCAGCGATCTAATCCTCTACCGAGTTGCGACCGAGCATCAGGATCACGCAAGAAAACCGACGTTTGGTAGAACATCTCGCGACAAACCTCCAAAGAAATGGATGCTTGATGCCCAGCAAATCGGCGACCTTTTTTCCCGTCGGCTGATATCCCGTCGTGAAGCAGCTAGATTAAAGAACCCTAAGCAGCTCGAATGATACGTTTCTCTACCTGTTGCATCCGTCCGCCGCTAGCTGCACGTTTGCCATCGATTGCAGCTAGTGGCGCAGTGCAGTGGCCGTATAGGATACTACGCACCTAACAAATCGGTGAACCGGAGTTGGCTCGCCTTTCGGTTTTTCAACGTCGCTTCCGTCGTTCGCGTTCTTTGGTGTTTCTACGTGACTCGTGTTGGTCTGCCAACCCGGTTACCTTGA
>BPJV01000017.1 GCA_026004795.1 Pirellulaceae bacterium
GAACTAAGCCGCTTCGCGGAAGTCATTTTCTTCGACCACTCATTCGGGTCGTCCGCGCTGTAGGGAATGTCCGCGCTGGAACAATCGTCCGCGCGATGAGGGTCGTCCGCGCGATGAGAGTCGTCCGCGCTGTAATGTCTCTCTGAGGATGATATCTGGCATTCTTGCCCCGCCCGTCAAGTTTCTACTTGCGCGATGCCTTGTTCTGAAGCATGCTTCCGGTAGTCAGGCCGAATGGCCAATTGCCGATCCAGCAACTCTACCAAGCGAGGCAGCCTTGACGCCCTTTAAGAAACGAATGAATGGTTATATCAAGCGGATGGCCGAGGACATGCAACTACGGAACTTCTCGCCCAGTACCATCGACTCCTACACCTACCACGTCGACAAGTTCTGCCAGCACTTCGGCAAGACCGCAGACCGGCTGGGCCCCGAAGAGATCCGGTTGTATCAGTTGCACCTGGTCAATGAGAAGAAAGTTTCCTGGAGCAGCTTCAACCAAGCCGTTTGTGGCCTAAGGTTTCTGTACACCGTGACGCTCGGCAAGGACTGGGCCATCAAACACATTCCATTCGGCAAACGACCCAAAAAACTGCCGACTGTGCTCTCCAACGAAGAAGCTTGCCGGTTATTCGAATGCCTTCACAACCCCAAACACCATGCCGTCCTGCTGACTTGCTATGCAGCCGGCCTGAGACTCAGCGAGGCGACGCACCTGAGGGTGGCCGACATCGACGGCGACCGTTCGCAACTGACGATCCGCCACGGCAAGGGGCGCAAGGCCCGAGTTGTCCCAGCATCCCCGCGACTGCTCGAGGCACTGCGAACGTATTGGAAGATCGACCGGCCGCGGGACTTTCTGTTTCCCGGCAAGACGCCCGACAGCCCGCTCTCTTCGGCGACGGTCCAGAAAGCATGCAAGCTGGCGGTGGCCAAGGCGGCAATCACCAAGCCGGCCGTCACCCCACACACGTTGCGGCACAGTTGGGCCACCGGAATGCTCGAAGCGGGCGTGGACTTGCTGACCATCAGCAAACTGATGGGACATTCCAGCTTCGTCACCACGATGGTCTACCTGCACGTCCGGCGTCAGCATCTGGACCGGTCGCCCAGCCCGATCGACTGGTTGCCGGTGAGGCAATGTCCGCGATGGGCCGAGCCACGACAGGACGATCCGCCGACCAAGAGCAACGGCCGCGGGTGATCGATTTATTGCGGCAGTTCACTCCGCGGTTCATGATGCGGAATCGTACGCATCCCCAAGTCAAGAGCGTCCTGTCGAAGATTCTGCTCTGCCGCACGGCGGTCCTGAAAGGACACGTCTATGAGTGCAACCGTTGTCGGTCGCGGATCAACGTGTACAACTCGTGCACCGACCGGCACTGTCCGCAGTGTGGGGGAGCCAGGCGGGCGGACTGGATGGACAAGAGCGCCGAAGTCCTGCTGCCCGGCGTGCCGTACTTTCAAGTCGTCTTCACGCTGCCCGACAAACTTTCGTCGTTGATTCTCGGAAATCGGAGCGAGCTTTACAGCTTGTTGTTTCAAAGTGCTTGGCGGGCTCTCGATAGTGAACTTCGCCGCACGGGCAAGTTCCACCCGGCGGCACTGATGATTCTCCACACATGAAACCAACAGTTGGAACACCATCCGCATATTCACGCGGTGGTTCCCGGAGCCGGACCGTCGCTCGACGAGGACCGGTGGGTCGTGGCGAAACATCCAAGGCACCGCCGTCGCAAGAAGCCGTACCTGACCGATCATGTCGAACTTGGCCGGGCCTTTCGCAAGTGCTTCGTTCGCGGTCTGAGACGACTGCTTCGCAAGGGAACGCTCAAGCTCGGCGGAAGCGTGGAGTTTCTGAACGGTCCAGCTCAACGCGACGCCTGGCTCAACGAGCTCGAAGCGACTGACTGGAACGTGTTCATCGAAGGCCCTCCCAGCGGCCACAGCGACCCGGCGAATGTCATCAAGTACTTGGCCCGTTACCTGACCGGCGGTCCGATCGCCGACAGCCGCATCATTCGTGCCAACCAGGACGAAGTCTGGTTCTGGGCCCGGCCCAAACGAGCTTCGGGCAAAAAGCGACGCGGCATGCACAAGCCGCGGCCATTCCGCCTCGCCGCGGATCAGTTTATGACGCGATGGACAACTCACATCTTACCCAAAGGCTTTACCAGGTCCCGTTCCTATGGTGGCTACCATTCCCGCAAGCGAAAAAGTTATCTCAATCGATGTCGTGAACTGCAGTGCCCGAAGCCAGCCGAAGAACCCGTCGACGAGATGACAAATCCAGTCATTGCCAGTTCACAACCCGAACTCCGTTGTCCGCGTTGTGAGGGCGAGGTTGCCTGCATTCAAAGCAGCAAGCGCCCCAGTTGGCGGCAAATCTTCGACCGCGACATCTACCAGGTCGCGGGCTTATACAGTCCGATGTTCCACGTGCTCTCTCGCGCCCCGCCTCGGAGACCGCGTTGACCATGAAACTTATCGCCACCGGGCCGCCTTCCATTCAACTCGTCTCCGGGCGAGCCCGCCGCCGATGCGCTTGGGCCGCCCATACTGCCTTTCTGTTCGGACAACATCATCCATCCGCTGAAGCTGTGGCACTTTCCTTGGGCGCGAAATTGTTTGACCGGCAGTGACGATTTGCTACGATGTTAGGCAAAGGAGGCCGCCGTTGCAGTGCAATCCGCATACCGCGACAGCGGCAAGTTCAACGCCAAATCTATCCATCGACATCCTGTCACTGGATAGATTCCAATACGTTATGCAGCAACTTCCACGGTTGCACTGCCAAGGCACCTTCCTATGACACAGCCCCAAAAGAACACCGCTCTTGTGTGTGGGATCGTTGCCGCCGTTCTGTCTCTCCCGCTCACATGGATGACAATACAGAATGCGCAGATCCAAGGCGGTTTCGGCAACATGTTTAACTCGCTCGGTGGCATGACGATCAATGTGACCGGGCTGAATGGTCACCTCACTTTCCTTATCAAGACTCCTATTTGGTTTATCGTATGCGTCGCAATTTCGGCGAACGTGCTGCAACTAATGGCCAGTTCCCAGTCTTTCGCTATCCCAAAGGTTGCACAGTGGGCTACCGCTATTGTCGCAACATTATGGGTTGGCTTGGCAGTTCTAATCGCGATCGGCTCGGGGAAGGCCACACTCGGTATCGGTGCGTTGCTGGGGTTTGCGTCCGCTGTAATTCCTGTCGTTTGCTTGTTCTTAACTTCTCGCAGCTCGCAGGCTCGTAGCTCAATTGAAGATCCCGAAGCCGCGTGACGGGCTGCATAACAAAGCCGTGAACCGGAGCACTCAATCACGCGGCAACTGAAATCAAAGTCTTCCATTCGTGCCCGGTTACGGCAGGCGTTGAACTAAGCCGCTTCGCGGAAGTCATTTTCTTCGACCACTCATTCGGGTCGTCCGCGCTGTAGGGAATGTCCGCGCTGGAACAATCGTCCGCGCGATGAGGGTCGTCCGCGCGATGAGAGTCGTCCGCGCTGTAATGTCTCTCTGAGGATGATATCTGGCATTCTTGCCCCGCCCGTCAAGTTTCTACTTGCGCGATGCCTTGTTCTGAAGCATGCTTCCGGTAGTCAGGCCGAATGGCCAATTGCCGATCCAGCAACTCTACCAAGCGAGGCAGCCTTGACGCCCTTTAAGAAACGAATGAATGGTTATATCAAGCGGATGGCCGAGGACATGCAACTACGGAACTTCTCGCCCAGTACCATCGACTCCTACACCTACCACGTCGACAAGTTCTGCCAGCACTTCGGCAAGACCGCAGACCGGCTGGGCCCCGAAGAGATCCGGTTGTATCAGTTGCACCTGGTCAATGAGAAGAAAGTTTCCTGGAGCAGCTTCAACCAAGCCGTTTGTGGCCTAAGGTTTCTGTACACCGTGACGCTCGGCAAGGACTGGGCCATCAAACACATTCCATTCGGCAAACGACCCAAAAAACTGCCGACTGTGCTCTCCAACGAAGAAGCTTGCCGGTTATTCGAATGCCTTCACAACCCCAAACACCATGCCGTCCTGCTGACTTGCTATGCAGCCGGCCTGAGACTCAGCGAGGCGACGCACCTGAGGGTGGCCGACATCGACGGCGACCGTTCGCAACTGACGATCCGCCACGGCAAGGGGCGCAAGGCCCGAGTTGTCCCAGCATCCCCGCGACTGCTCGAGGCACTGCGAACGTATTGGAAGATCGACCGGCCGCGGGACTTTCTGTTTCCCGGCAAGACGCCCGACAGCCCGCTCTCTTCGGCGACGGTCCAGAAAGCATGCAAGCTGGCGGTGGCCAAGGCGGCAATCACCAAGCCGGCCGTCACCCCACACACGTTGCGGCACAGTTGGGCCACCGGAATGCTCGAAGCGGGCGTGGACTTGCTGACCATCAGCAAACTGATGGGACATTCCAGCTTCGTCACCACGATGGTCTACCTGCACGTCCGGCGTCAGCATCTGGACCGGTCGCCCAGCCCGATCGACTGGTTGCCGGTGAGGCAATGTCCGCGATGGGCCGAGCCACGACAGGACGATCCGCCGACCAAGAGCAACGGCCGCGGGTGATCGATTTATTGCGGCAGTTCACTCCGCGGTTCATGATGCGGAATCGTACGCATCCCCAAGTCAAGAGCGTCCTGTCGAAGATTCTGCTCTGCCGCACGGCGGTCCTGAAAGGACACGTCTATGAGTGCAACCGTTGTCGGTCGCGGATCAACGTGTACAACTCGTGCACCGACCGGCACTGTCCGCAGTGTGGGGGAGCCAGGCGGGCGGACTGGATGGACAAGAGCGCCGAAGTCCTGCTGCCCGGCGTGCCGTACTTTCAAGTCGTCTTCACGCTGCCCGACAAACTTTCGTCGTTGATTCTCGGAAATCGGAGCGAGCTTTACAGCTTGTTGTTTCAAAGTGCTTGGCGGGCTCTCGATAGTGAACTTCGCCGCACGGGCAAGTTCCACCCGGCGGCACTGATGATTCTCCACACATGAAACCAACAGTTGGAACACCATCCGCATATTCACGCGGTGGTTCCCGGAGCCGGACCGTCGCTCGACGAGGACCGGTGGGTCGTGGCGAAACATCCAAGGCACCGCCGTCGCAAGAAGCCGTACCTGACCGATCATGTCGAACTTGGCCGGGCCTTTCGCAAGTGCTTCGTTCGCGGTCTGAGACGACTGCTTCGCAAGGGAACGCTCAAGCTCGGCGGAAGCGTGGAGTTTCTGAACGGTCCAGCTCAACGCGACGCCTGGCTCAACGAGCTCGAAGCGACTGACTGGAACGTGTTCATCGAAGGCCCTCCCAGCGGCCACAGCGACCCGGCGAATGTCATCAAGTACTTGGCCCGTTACCTGACCGGCGGTCCGATCGCCGACAGCCGCATCATTCGTGCCAACCAGGACGAAGTCTGGTTCTGGGCCCGGCCCAAACGAGCTTCGGGCAAAAAGCGACGAGGCATGCACAAGCCGCGGCCATTCCGCCTCGCCGCGGATCAGTTTATGACGCGATGGACAACTCACATCCTGCCCAAAGGCTTTACCCGGTCCCGTTCCTATGGCGGCTACCATTCCCGCAACCGAAAAAGTTATCTCAATCGATGCCGTGAACTGCAGTGCCCGAAGCCAGCCGAAGAACCCGTCGACGAGATGACAAATCCAGTCATTGCCAGTTCACAACCCGAACTTCGTTGTCCGCGTTGTGAGGGCGAGCTTGACTGCATTCAAAGCAGCAAGCGCCCCAGTTGGCGGCAAATCTTCGACCGCGACATCTACCAGGTCGCGGGCTTATACAGTCCGATGTTCCACGTGCTCTCTCGCGCCCCACCTCGGAGACCGCGTTGACCATGAAACTTTTCTCCACCGGGCCGCCTTCCATTCAACTCGTCTCCGGGCGAGCCCGCCGCCGATGCGCTTGGGCCGCCCATACTGCCTTTCTGTTCGGACAACATCATCCATCCGCTGAAGCTGTGGCACTTTCCTTGGGCGCGAAATTGTTTGACCGGCAGTGACGATTTGCTACGATGTTTTAGGCAAAGGAGGCCGCCGTTGCAGTGCAATCCGCATACCGCGACAGCGGCAAGTTCAACGCCAAATCTATCCATCGACATCCTGTCACTGGATAGATTCCAATACGTTAGCGTTTCAAGCATGTCTAAACGTACGCGGAGATTGATGGCAGAACGCTTACCCACGAAGGACGACTTTGTTCCGCACCCGCCGGATCTCGACGAAGTATGCGCTTGGGAACATTTTGGCGGTTTGACGCTCGAAGAAGCAAAAGCGAGGTTTGCCGAGAACGCACTTTGCTACCAAGAAGACTTCATGTTCATGGGGACAAATGCGTTTCTCTTCTATTTCCCCGTATTGGATCACTATCTGCGCAGTGCTCCCGACAAAGAAAACGATGATGACTACGAATCGTGGATCATCTCGCAATGTATTCGAGCACAATTTGAGCCTGAAACGATCGATCGACTACAGCGGTTGATTCCTGCGATCGTTGATTTGGCTAAATTCATCCACGACAATATTAGCCGATTTGGCTGCGACGAATCAGAACAACGACGCGTTGCAACATCCTGGTCGGATCTCGTATCTCACATTGATTCACTGAAGACTACCGGGCGAACCATGTGATGAACGGGAGTTGCGGGCGTCGTCTTTCCTGAGTTCAAGTCGTTTGGCCGCAACCCCGTTATCACTATCGTTACCCTTTGAAGAATGAAAACGTTTCTCGCCTTAATCGTCGCCGTAGTCGCAGCCTCCACCGTCAACGCAACTGAGCAGGCCCTAGATCGGCTCGTGCTGAGCGGGCACGAATACGGCATTGAGCAACAGCCAATGCTTGGGCTATGGCACAGTGAAGATTGGAAATCGGAAGGCGATCAGCCCATGCCTGAATTTGAAGTTACCTCTTCCGCCAACTGGCGCGGCTATGTCGCGACCTTCTCGATATCAGATGACAAGCTGATTCTCCTCGATATCGAGGCTCAAATCGATGGAAAACCGGCAACAGGTCGTGACCTGCTCAAGAAACGACTTCCTGTTGTGGCGAGGTGGTACACCGGCTCCATATTCGTGCCCGTAGGCGAATTTGATTACGACGCTCAAGCTTCCCAGTACGTAATCGAGTTCATCGTCGACAAGGGATCGGTAACGGACACACGATACCACCAATCAATTAAGATTCCTGTAACGTGGAACGGAAAACCGAGATCGCCAAAGTCCGATAAAAAGGGTAAATCGGGTAAGGGCCATCCTTGCGGATGACCCTCCCCACACCACCTGACATGCGGGTCCGCATCAGGCGGTTCCACGAAGTGGAGCAAGCTGTGCCCATAAAGTCTTCATGCTGATCAGTCCTTGTTCGGCAAGCCAGGCATTGGTCAGCCCGACGCCGCTGGCGATTGTCCTGGACATGTGCCAGTAGCTTTGTCGGCTGCGAGCGTGGCGGATGGCCTGACGTCGGGGGACGCCGAGTCGGATGAGCATCTCACGTCGACGTTTGGGTCGACGCCACTGCTTCCAGTAGCACATCCGGATTCGACGACGCATCCACTGGTCGAGTCGATCGAACAGTTTCAACTGCGACGCCAGGCCGAAATATCCCATCCAGCCGCGAACATACGATCGCAGTTCGCTCATGCGACGATCCATCGAGATGCCCCGGCTGCGGCCGGTGATCTGGCGGATACGTTGCTTGAACTTGCGGAGGGATTTCGCCGCTACGTTGATCGTCGCCCGTGACTTCACGAACGCAAAGCCGAGAAACTCGAACTCCTTGCTCGTCACCACGCGGCTCTTCTCCTGGTTCACCACCAGTCGAAGTGTTTCGGTCAGGTAGCGGGACACCGACGCCATGATCCGCTCGGCAGCACGCTGCGATTTCGCAAAGATCGCGAAATCATCGGCATACCTCACGAAGGGCAAACCGCGGCGCTCCAGCTCCTTGTCCAGATCGTCAAGCAATATGTTGCTTAACAACGGACTGAGCGGACCGCCCTGCGGTGTGCCCACGTCGGTGGGTTGCAGAACTCCTTCGACCATCACGCCCGCTCGCAGGTAGCGACCGATCAAGCGCAGCAACCGTTTGTCGTCGACTCGACGAGCCACCCGCGCCATCAGGACGTCGTGTTGGACTCGGTCGAAGAACTTCGACAAATCAATGTCCGCTGCGAATCGGTGTCCGCATCGAATGATGCGTTGCACCTGCCTGGCTGCTCCGTGAGCAGAACGCTTGGGTCGAAAACCGAAGCTCGACTGGCTGAAGTGCGGGTCGAAGATCGGCGTCAGGACCTGGACGATGGCTTGTTGGATCAAGCGTTCGAGTACGTTTGGGATACCGAGCAAACGCTGACCGCCATCGGGTTTGTCGATGGTCTTGCGTCGTACCGGCCCAGGCTGGTACGTGCCATCGAGAAGCTGTTGCCTGATCGTGGGCCAGCGAGGTCGGAGCCATTCAGGGAATTCCGCAATGGTGATCCCGTCCGGGCCAGGGGCCCCGCGGTTCGCCTTCACGTTCTTCCAGGCTCGTTCCATGTTGGCTTGGTCGACAACGGCCTCCATCAAAGACATCGGGAATAAGCTCAAGGCTGGCTGCTCGGCCCGCGCCGCGGCGGTCGATCCCGGTCGGGACAATGACCCTGTGGTCTCCGGACCGTCGCCGCCTGAACGATTCAGGCCGACTTGCCCGGAGGTGGTCCCTCGCTGCGAGTTGGCTGATGGCTCCTCCTTGTTCTTCATGGTTCGGTCCTTCCCGTCTCGATTGGTCTTCGAGATTCGGTACTACGACCTCTGCTGACTCCTGCCTCGCCCGCCATGAGTTGCCTCGTGGCGTTCCAACCTTTCGGGCAAGCCCTACTCGTTGGAGCGAACGACGGCTCGCAAGCCGCCTGGCAGGTCTCCCCGGATAAGCGCGTGATGTTTCGCTGCACAAGCTCGCCATTTACCTGAGCGGGCGTTTGAGAACGGCTTCGTGATGTTGTGCTCACTCGCCGACCCGAACCGGCCAGACCAACGCTGCGCGTCGGTGCCCTGGCGTTTCTGTTCGTAACCTCGCAGCTTTGACGAGAATGTGACCGGCGGCGAAATCAGGCCGGCACTTACGCACACATTCGCAGGCTTCCTCCCCACGGTCGGTCACCCTTCCGCAGTTGCCCTCGTCTAGTACTTTGTCAATCGGAGCCATCATTTGGTATACTGATCTCCTTGAGGCTCTCAAACTGGTACAGGGGACTTGCACCCCATGACAATCACGCCCATGCCGGGCGTACACAAGCGGTGAACCGGAGCCGCCGATGACGCGGGTTTTGAAAACACACTCTATTGGCGGCGGCCCCGTTATCGCAGCCGTTCGTCCTTCAAATGAGGGCTCGATTCACAATGACTCTGAATCTCGAACTTGACGAGCAGCAGGCAAAGCGACTGCAAGAGGTCGCGCGCAGACTGAACGTCTCCGTAAACGACTTGGCTAAGGCTGCAATCAATGATCTGCTAGCCGAGGTCGATAGTGATTTCGAGCGGGCTGCGGCGCGCGTACTCAAGAAGAACGCCGAGCTTTACAAGCGATTGGCCTGATGCGCTATCTGACGCTCGGGGAACTGATCGAACTGCACCGCCGCATCATCGAGCAATCAGGTGGTGCCGGCGGAATCCGTGATCTGGGCTGGCCGAATCAGCGCTCGCGCAGCCACGGACGACTTTTGGTAGCACAGAATTGTATCCGACACTCGCCGAAAAAGCGGCCGCTTTATGCTTCTCGTTGGTCATGAATCATCCTTTCGTCGACGGCAATAAACGGATCGGCCATGCAGCGATGGAAACGTTTCTGGTGATGAACGGATTTGAACTGACTGCTGACGTTGATGACTCTGAATCCGTCATTCTCCGTCTTGCGGCAGGCGAACTTGAACGGATACCTTTTACTGAATGGGTCATTCAACACGTGACTGAGGTTGAGACCTGATACGGACGAATCGGGTAAGGGCCATCCTTGCGGATGCCCCTCCCCGGACCACCTGACATGCGGGTTCGTACCAACGGGTTCCGCGAAGCGGAGCCATCATTTGGTATACTGATCTCCTTGAGACTCTCAAACTCGTACAGGGGACTTGCACCCAATTGCAATCACGCCCATGTCGGGCGTATACAAGCGGTGAACCGGAGCCGCCGATGACGCGGGTTTTGAGATCATAGTTTTTTGGCGGCGGCGTTACCTCCGTCGTTGTGCCGGAGATGCGACTGGACGTCGGTGTCAAGACGCCTGCACGACTGCATTTGGCTCTATCTCGACACGTGCGACATCAAATCCCAAGGAACGAACGTCACCAATCGCAGATCGAATCGCTTCCTCCAATGATTCGGCGTGGCGATGGAAATGAATCTGCGGTACTCCAGCAACAGTCGCGATCGTACCGTCATCAAATGTTCCGTACATCCGATCCGCCTGCTTGTCATCGGGATCGGTCGTCAGAACAAGCGTGAATTCATGTTGCTTCATGGTTTAGTCCTCTGGTCGTTCAAGTTAATGCGGACAACGATCCACATCACGGCGAATGTCGCGGGCATGGGCTTCAGGGTTTCGTGGCGTTGACATCACCCGGATTCGACATCCATCGCGATCGCTGTGTGCACAATACAACAGTCCCCAAATGTGTGCTCGTGGCCCTGCTTTCACGACCGTCCACCCGTTGGATTCCGCATACCGAATCGCTTCCCGGATGTGTTTGTTTGGATGACCGGCCAAGCCCGTGCCCTCGCATGTTGATTCATCGTCAATTGAATTTTACCCTCACGTCCGTCTTGGGCGTAGGCGAATGGTCTGCAATCACGGACTCGCCTTCCTGTTGCCTCGCCTAATCCCAATGGAAATCGGAGCAGCAGAAATCGGGTAAGGGCCATCCTTGCGGATGACCCGGCCCACACCACCGGACATGCGGGTCCGCATCAGGCGTTTTTGCGAAGCGGAGCAAGCTGTGCCCAGAGTTTCCTCAGCGATGACAGTCCTTGGGCTCACTGCCGGGCGTTTGTCAGGCCGACTCCCGTGGCAGTGGACCTGGCCATTTGTCAGCGGCATTTCCGACTCCGTGCCTGCCGGATCGCGGGCCAGCGCACCGCGTGCGTGCACTGGCGTTTCTGTTCGTAATCTTGCAGCTTTGACGAGAATGTGGCCGGCGGCGAAATCAGGCCGGCACTTACGCACACATTCGCAGGCTTCCTCCCCACGGTCGGTCACCCTTCCGCCGACCAACGCTGCGCGTCGGTGCCCGCCCTCGTCTAGTACTTTGTCAATCGGAGCCATCATTTGGTATACTGATCTCCTTGAGACTCTCAAACTCGTACAGGGGACTTGCACCCCATGACAATCACGCCCATGCCGGGCGTACCCATCGCGTCCACCCGAGCACGCGAATCGGGCGGTTTTGAAATGGAAACGCTCTCGCGCGTGCTGGGTGACGCGTGCCGTTGGAAATCCACCGGTCGGCACGTAGCCAACTCGATGGCCGGCACTAATCCTCACCTCGATTGACTCGATTAACCAGCAGCAAAACGTCGATCGGAGATAGCGTATTGTCCCCGTTGGAATCCACGTAGGGAGCCTGACGAAAGAACGGCTCATCCTCATCTAATACCGAGGCGGACCGACGATTGATGAGGTTCACTACCAGCAAGACATCCAGGGGTGTTACGGAACCGTCCGCGTTGACATCGAAACGGTTCACTGGGTTCTGCCACGGAGTGCCGTTGCGGATGGACAGAATCACTTGATCGGTGGCCAGTACGTGCATCCGTTGACCATTTTGCACTTCGGCTCCCTCCGCCGACCACGGGCCATCGGCCAACGAAATGGTATCCTCCGGCGCCATGCGCACCGTGAGCGTATTGGCATCGGAGATCGCGGAAATGGAAGCCGCATCCAATTCCACCGTCGTTGCCTGGGGCCCAACTAACTGGACCTCGTCCACATCTCGGATTCGCCCTACGAGGGCAGGTAGCGAGAGCACCTCCTCGGCTTCGATAGCAAGCGTATCGTGTCCCTCCCCCATGTCGACGTGCAGATTCGGCCAATTGACAAATGCGTGTTGCGGCAATGCCAACGTATCGGTCGCATCTCCCAGATCAACTTGATACGAGCGCGTCGCGCTACCAGCCAGTTCCAGATCGATGTGGCTTGAGCCGGCGACACAGAACCGAGACTCGACCGCCGCATCGACAGCATCGGTGGTGAGGTCAAGGTTCTTGGTCACTGACAGTAGCTGTGCCTTATCTGCCGAAAGAACAAGCTCCGCGGTGTCGACCACCAACTTGGTCGATAAGAAATCGACTCCTGACAACGCCGCATCCGCATCGGGCACCTCCACTCGATGGGGCTCGCCCACCGCCAGCCGATCCGCCGAGTTGGTATCCAGCCGCTGCTGCAAGGGAACCACCTCGGTCAGCGTACCTTGCACTGGATCAACTTCGAATAACGTGGTTTGACCGTTCGCCGTGCGATGGGTCAAGAACCGAAATCCGTCGAAGACGAGGTTAAAAAAGAAGTCTTGGGGAGCAAATGTCCCCAACTGGTGAATCTCGCCCTGCAAATCGTAGGCGTAGGCCGTGTCAGTTCCGTTGTCAAACAGCACAATTTGCCTATTCACCCAGTCGAATGCCAGGGACGTGGTAAACTCGATACCATCGATGCTCGGCTCGATGTCCGACACGGGCACCAGCGCTGCTGTCAAACGATCGACCTTGTACAATCGCAAAGGAGCCACAGGTTCTCCGTCATCGGTCGGCCGCGCCAAGGTGTAGATCTCATCCATCAGCGGGTCGTAAGCCAATCCAGCAACAACTTGCTGGTCAAACTCCCCGATGGGCGTCTGTTGACCGGTTTCTGGATCAATCCTGTACAGCGAATCGCTCAAGTGCCCGGTGGCAAAGTATTCGCCAGCGACCGTCTTGATCACCCCTGAACGATTGACTCCCGCCGCACTGCCTAACGGAAAGACTTGCCCGGTAACCGAGTCGAGTGTGACCAATCGATAACTGTCTGCCACCTCATCATATTGCATCGTCACATGTTCGTAGGGGAACGTTTGGACCATCCCCAAGGGGAGCCTCACTCGGATCCATGATTCTCCCGGAGCGACATTTTCCAACAAATATTCTCCGTTGGCATCAGTAAACGCGAACGATTCGCCCGCATCGAATTGCCCGTTCCGATTGGCATCCTGCCAGACCAGGGCACTGGCCACCGGTAGATCGGCCGCGTCGTGGACGTGATTGCCGTTGGTATCGACCGCCACGCCACCAGCAATGGTCGCCAGGACTCGGCGGTGCTCCAGTAGCTCCATCGTGGGGCGAAATCGCCGCATCATTCTTTCCTCTACTGCTCGCGATAAGGTAGATAAGCCATGCGATAAGCCCATTATAACTCCCCGACTTCGCCACACAGAGATCGCCCACCACTCCTTTGGGGAAACCGAATTGAGGGAATGCGAGTCGGTAAGCCGGTGAATAGTGGCAGATCGATCTTGGGGTAGGGGAGCGGTTTTTGCTATAGGACAAAGTACCTTGGGCAGGATCTACCTTTCTCTGCGTGCCCCACGGTTTTTCGGATCACCGCTATGGCCATCCAGTCCCCCGGAGGGAATGGTGTGTCCCGCCGCGGAGGACGTAGCTCCCGCCGGGCGCTACTAGCCATGGTCGCAGCCAGGCCGGTGCGCAGAGAGATTGCATGACTTCGCTGGGGGAGGTACCAGCCGGGCAAACGAATGGCAATCATGGACGGATTAGGGGTCGCCGCAATGGAAAACCGCTCGCAGAATTCCGCCTGGGACTATACCGACCGTCTGTATGAATTGGTGGCACAGCGATTGGAAGTCTTGCAAGCGATGCTCGACCACAGCCTGCAGGCAGGTTGCGAAGGGACATCGGATCCGTCGGCCGCGGTTCGCTTGCTGGCCCGCCGTCAAGGGTTGTTCGATCGTCTGATGGAACTGGAGCAACAGCTCAATCCGTATCGCTATGACGATCCTCAACAACGTCATTGGCGTGACGCTTCGAAACGGGCCGAGTGCCGGCGGATGCTGGCACGATCCGAGGAACTGATGCGACGGATTCTCGACTTCGATTCCCAGATGCTCGCCCAGATGGAATCGGCACGCGGCATCTTGGCGACCCAACTTCAGACGGTGGCCAGTTCGAGCGATGTTTCGTCGGCCTACGCAGCCGCTAACACTTTGGAATCGCCCCAATTGGACATTACCGAGGGGTGACGGCGCAACACAAGTGGTCGCCTTCGGTGTCGACACCAGACGGCGAGCAGCCTCGAGTCGATCGCCAGCGACCGGGCGGCAACTGGTCATCACCTGGCGCGGCATGGGTGAACTCCGACAACGGAACGCAGCACAATTCATTGCGGGAGGGAGACGATGTGGAATGGTTGGCTGAACCAAACGGCTCTACCGGCCTTAGAGCAGACGACCGTTTTTGCCCAACGTCGCCATTTGCTGTTGGCGGGAAATATCGCCAACCTAGACACTCCTGGCTATCAAACCCGTGACCTCTCAGTAGCCGAGTTTCAGAACGCGTTGAAAGAAGTCGTGGAGGCACAGCAAGCGCGTTCCTCGATGCCCGGTTCCGCTTCGTCCCCTCACCACACGCTTCCCGAAGCCGTGGAACGGACGCGTGACGTGACCAAGCAGGTCCTGTACCACGACGGTAGTGACGTCAGCCTGGAAGAGCAAGTAGCAGAAATCTCCAAGAACCAGGCGATGCACGATATGGCTGTCGCCCTGATGCGTTCTCAGTTTCAGACGCTGAATATGGCGATTCGCGAATCGGTCAATGTATGAAGGAACCGCTCTTGAGTTCACTTGCCTTCCATTCCTAGTATCGGGCTGGGAAGCCCCCGTCGCGATTTGTCGAGGGCATGCCTCTCAGCGCTTGGCCGTTCGTTTCAACTAGCACGGAAACATGAGAAACTTTGACGGTTGGCTGGAGATTGTCGCCATCGGATGCCGAACAACGATCAATGAGTAGCACCCATCGGACGGGTGATCATGGGAAAGTCGAAGGACCGAGGATCATGAAACAGCGTATCCAACTAGCCCGCACGGTCGCGGTAGTGAGTGTCGCACTTACCATTTCGTGTACCGGATGCCGCAGTAGTGGCTGGAAGATGCCGGGCGCGGGCCTATTCTCGTGGAACCGAGAACCGGACGCGGCGACGCTGGCAGGCAAATCGGCAGATAGCGAATTGGCATTGCCGGAAGGGCCAGCCAGCAAGTACACGCCGAACGCAATCGCTTCCACCGCCGCCGGCTCGCCCACCGCCGATGCGGTAGCTCAGGCGACCCAGGAAGCGGCCAGTGCTTACGGATACCAGCCCTCGGGCGGTCCGGCCAGTGCCACCCCGCCGGCCATGGGAACGGCCGCGGCAGCCAACGGATATCAGACGGGCCCCTACAAGATGGCTAGCGGTCCTACAGGTCCAAACGTCAACTACGGCCCCAACGGCGCCGCTACCATGCCTTCATCGGTCGCCTCGGCGCCCCCTTCCTATGCATCGTCACCGATGGCCACGTCGACCAATACATCCCCCACGGCGCCGCTACCCAGTCCGTATGGCGGCACATATCCACCGACCGCTACCACGCCAGGGGCAAACGGAACAGCACCAGCCCCTGCTAACAACTCCACAGCTGACATCCCGCTGCCCAGCAGCGTCACGCAAGCTCTAGCGCCTAACACGGCAACGCCCACCGTCCCTCCGGCCCCGTCGGCGCCCGGAGCCAATACCGCCGTCGGCGGGCATGCCGCCAATGGCTCTCTTCCCTCTGTGGCAGTCCCACCGGTCGGCGCGTCCGCCGCTGCCACCGGTTCCCATGCCGCCTTACCTGCGTCTCCGACGAACATCGGTGTTGTTGGCGCCAGCGGCTACGGCACGCCCACCGTCCCGTCCACCACCTCGCCGACGGGCGTGGCTAGTGGTTTGCCTCCTTTGCCCACTACCAAGACCCCTGATGCGGCCAGCGGTGCTGTCCCGAATGTCAACGCCAGCAACCAAGCGACCGCCACTGCCGACGTACCCCATCCCGGATCGACGCCGCATGCGAATGGCAGCCCAATCGCGCCGGCAACCACCCCGACTTACCCGGCGATCAATAGCCATCCCACTTCCAACGCATCATCGGTTGGCCTTCCACCGCTACCGGAAGGGAACCTGCCGAAGGGATATGCCCCCGGGACCACCGGTCGTGCCACGAAGTACGATTTTTCTGGCTCTGGTGCCGGCGGCGGCAGTCAATCCAGCCTGCCTCCGAACACGGCTACCGGCGGTTACCCACTACTACGCTAGGGACTCTCGTCTGCTCGACCCGGCCACACGCGGCGTCCCACGTTTAGGAACGAATGTTGGTGCCCGCTTTTGCGATTGTTGCCGCCGCGCCCCCCCAAGCCAACCGCTGGTCAAGAGAGCGCGACGCAGCCGGAAAAAACTCCGCTCACCACGCGCGGTCACCACACGATCTGCCGGGCATCGAATACAGGGCCTTCGACA